>NZ_CP114036.1:3900000-9638869 GCF_026898115.1 Streptomyces sp. S465 | reverse complement strand
AACTCGCCCTGTGGCTGTCGCGACAATGCGCAGCTTATCGGCGTCTGGACCCCGGCCAGCAGCGCCTGCTGGCCGACATCGGCATCACGGCCGAGGAAGCCGCGAACGTGCGGGGCGGGACCAGGGCGTCCCAGGCTGTGAACGAGCAGGTTGCTGCCGCCGGTCTGTGGGCGTTGGACGGCATGGCCAGCGCTCGTTCCTTCGCCACGGCACACGGGCACCTGGCAGTGCCCTCGGAGTACGTGCACGACGGATTTGCCCTGGGCCGCTGGCTGGTGGAGCAGCGCCGCCAGGACCGCCGACACGCTCAAACCACCGGAGGCGCGTGGCCGCGTGGCGGGCTGCTGGCCGAACTCGATCCCTGGTGGAACCCGCCGTGGCCTTATCCCTGGCAGCGGTGCTACCAGCAGGCCCGTAAGCGATGGCAGAAGGGACAGCTGAAGGTGCCCGGCCCATCACGGCGGGGACGAGGACGAGGTGACAGTGTGGCTGCGCCGTCAGTGCGCCCGGCACGACGTACTGCAACCCGAGCAGCAGAACCTCCTCGCGGACATCGGCATCACCTCTGCTGTCGCCCGCGCAGTGACCGACGCCGGCCAAAACCCCGCCTGCGTAGACACAGGGCTCGCCCACGCACGGAGCTATGCCGCCGAACACGGGCACCTGGCCATGGCCGAACGGACCCGCCACCACGGCTTCGCTCTGGGGCGCTGGCTCCTACGCCAACGACACCGCGTCGCTGACGGGCGCACCGACCCCGCCCGGATCGCCGCGCTGAACGCCCTCGACCCACACTGGAACCCACCCTGGCCCCTGGCCTGGCAGCGCGCCTACCACCGGGCACGCACCGCCACGACCAGCGGAAACCTGACCGCGGCCCAAGGCCGCTGGATCACCACCCAGACACAGCTGTGGGACAGCCTCCACCCCACCAGCAAGAACTCCTGGCCGGCCTCGGCGCCGCGCCCGCCACCGAACCCGTGCCGACTCCTACGACGACACGCCGCTACCCACCGGGCGAAGGCCTCCCCCACGCCCGCTCCTACGCCGCCGAACACGGGCACCTCGCCGTGTCCAAACACACCCGCCGCCACGGCTTCGCTCTGGGGCGCTGGCTCATCCAGCAGCGACGCAAAGCCCGCGCAGGCCTCCTGTCCGCCCGCACCCTGCAAGAACTCACCCTCCTCGACCCCTGGTGGAACCCGCCCTGGCCCTTCGCCTGGCAACGCAAATACCACCAACACCGCACCCTCCACGCCACAGGCCAGCCCCTCCCGCCCGAACTACAGCGCTGGGCCCGCAAACAGACCACCCTCTATCCGCAACTCCACCCCCACCAGCAGGCGCTCCTGAGCACCGTCGATATCCGCCCTGATGCCCCAGCCGACGAGGCTCCTTGCGTGGAGTGTGACGGTAAGACTTCCGAGAGTGATCACATAGAGTTATTCTTTCCTCCTTGCAGGTGAGGGGGGTATGTGCGGTACGAGCAGCGTGCCTACGCGCGTTGCATTCCTGGAACTCATGGCGGAGTTGTACGAGAATGAGTTCGAGGACTTCTTCCACCGGCTCATGTGCTCGAGGTACTCAGACTTCCTGGATGTTCGCACTGCGGGCAGTCTGGGCGATATGTCGGCAGATGGTCTTACCCTGCACTCCCGCAAGCTGTACGCCTGCTATGCCCCGCAGACGGTGAAGCCGAGCAAGATCCGCAAGAAGTTCGACGGTGACCTGACCGGTGCGCTCGCCAAACGCAGTGGGCAGTTCGACACGTTCGTGTTTGTGCATAACGATCGACGCGGCGTTCACCCCGAAGTGACAACAATGCTGTCCGAGGCCTCCGCCAGCAGGCCGGACCTGCACTTTGAGCAGATGGGTAGCCGACGCTTGTGGCACGAGTGCATGCAACTGGACCAAGTGACGGCGGAAGACGTCCTCCGGTGCGAGATCCCGATCAAGGAGATGACGTTCGGAATCGGGATGGATGGTCTTGAGCCTCTTCTGAAGCGGCTTCAGGAACTCCGAACCTCCTCTGACCCGCTCATGCCTCTGCCGGACGTGCGCATCGAGAAACTGGACTTCAACCGGCTCGAAGGCGAAGCACGCGAGGACCTGCTCCGCGGGATGCGGCAGGCCCACCTCGTGGACGCGTTCTACGCGGGCACTATGCGGGAGCTGGAACACGATGAGGTCGCGCGGGGCTTCCACGTGTACTACGAGCAGGTTCGCAGGCACTGGGACGATCCTGAAGACGTGCTGTGGCAGCTCCAGATGTACGTGCTGGGCAACGCACAGCCGCGGCCGAAGGTGCTGCGTGCCGCCCTCGTTGTACTCGCGCATTTCTTCGGCCGGTGCGACATTTTCGAGGCGCCTCCCACTGGCTGGCAGCCTGGGATCGGGATATCTGCATGATCACTCCGACGAAGGGCATCGCACCTGACCGGTGCCTGCTGGCCGTCGGCGCCCAGGTCCTGCTGCAGTTGGACGAACCGCGGTCGGTCAGTCAGACGTGGGCCCGGCTGAGGACATGGCGGGCCGAGCACGGCCACGCTTCGCCCGTATCGTTCGGCTGGTTCGTCCTGGCGCTGGACGTGCTCTACAGCATGGGCGCCATAGAGCTCGACCAGGACATCCTCGTTGCAAGGAGCATGCATGCTGCGCCGCTTGAGCGCTGACGACGAGCGCTTCAAAGAGGTGTCCTTCGTCGAAGGCCTGAACCTGATCGTCGCCTCCACCACCGCCTCGTCCGCAGACACTGACAGCCGCAACAGCGCCGGCAAGTCCAGCCTGATCGAGCTGATCCACTTCTTGCTCGGATCTCGAGCGACAAATACCGCTCGCCCTGAACAAGGCGCTGCGGCACATCACGTTCAACCTTGAAATGGACTGGCCGGGGCTGAGCAGTCCGCTTGCTGTCCGCCGCAGCGGACAGCGCGCCGGATTCGTGACACTCAACGAGGACGTGACCGGGACAGATGACGGTGCCATGTTTCCCCGCACAGGTGCTGTGGAACTGCCCGTGGAGCGGTGGACACAGCTGATCGAGCGGGATCTCTTCGATCTGCGCGGTGACCACCCGGGCGTCAGCGGAAGGGTACTGCTGTCCTTCCTCGCCCGGCGCATTTCGTCGCACGGCTTCAACGAGCCGACCCGTACCTTCTCCCGCCAGTCCGCCCCGGAAGCCGCCTCCAACCTCGCCTACCTTCTGGGCCTGGACTGGCAGCTCGTCGACGAGTACAGGCAACTGGCCGCCCGCAAGGCGACACGTGTCCAGCTGAAGAAAGCGGTCGATGACCCCGTGTGGGGGCGCATCGTGGGGTCTACGGCAGACCTCAGGGGCCAGATCACGCTTGCCGAGGCGCAGGTGGAACGGCTCCGTGCACAGGTGGCAGCCTTTCAGGTCGTCCCCGAGTACGAGCGGCTCAAGGACAGAGCGGACCAGGTCAGCCGGCGCATCAAGCAACTGGCGCAGGAAGATGTGATCGACCAGCACAACCTCGAAGAGCTCCAGGCAGCCGTCACCGAGACCACCGACGTCGAAGTCGACTACCTTGAGCCTGTCTACCGCGAGCTCGGCGTCGTCCTCAACGATCAGGTCCGCCGACGGTTCGAAGATGTGAGGACGTTCCACCACTCAGTGGTCCGCAACCGCCGACGCTTCCTGGAAGAAGAGATCGCCGAACTCACAGAGCGGCTTCAGTCACGCCGCTCGGAGCGGGCACGCTTGGGCGAGGACCAAGCCCGCCTCCTTCGAGACCTTGCCGAGGGAGGAGCGCTGGAGGCTCTGACGGCCCTGCAGACAGCCCTCGGGCGTGAAGAGGCCGCTCTCCAGGCGCTGCGTCACCGCTTCGAAGCGGCGCAGACCCTCGAAGCGAGCGCCCGGCAGATCACCGCGAAGAGTGTGGAACTGCAGCAGGCCGTTGACACTGATCTCCAGGAGCGCCGCCGTCAGACCGACGAAGCCATCCTGCTGTTCTCTCACTACGCCCAGCGCCTCTACGGTGAAGGGCGCGAGGCCTACCTCGCCATCGAGGCCGGCCGCAACAGCCTGACCATCACCCCGCGCATCGACAGCGACGGCAGCCGCGGCATCAGCAATATGGTCATCTTCTGTTTCGACCTGACCCTCGCGGTGCTGGCACACCGCCACGGCCGTGGTCCCGACTTCCTCATCCACGACAGCCACCTCTACGACGGCGTCGACGACCGGCAAGTCGCCGCTGCCTGAAACTGGCCGCCGAAGTCACCGAGGAAGAGAACCTGCAGTACATCGTCACGATCAACACCGACAGCCTGAGTATGGCAGCACAGCGCGGCTTCGATCCCGAGCCCTACATCCGCAGCCCCCGCCTCACCGACGAACACGAAACCGGCGGCCTCTTCGGCTTCCGCTTCAAAACCACCGGCAAGAGATAGACGAGGTGGCCGACGCCAACAGGATTGCCCCCGACTGCAGTCCCGCACCTGGGATCTTCCGTGTCGCTCCCCTCTCCGGGGAAACGACGTCATCACTGATCTGCCGCATCGCGAGCCGCTACGGGCTGGAAGCGAAGGTGCTGCGGTCCTGCTGGCACTGGCGCAACTACCAACCCGGGCACGGTGGCGGAGGTGCGCGAGCAGATGCCGAGGTGCTGCTGAACGCAGCCGGACGGCAGCGCCTGGCAGGCCTGTGCGGCGTCAAGGAAGACGTGCTGGCGCGGGCGTTGCCGTCCTGGGCGCGGGAGGACTCCAAGCTGCCCGCCGAGGAAGACGGAGTGCCGGCGGCGGCGTGGCGGATTGGCGGCGCGGTCGCCGGGCCGGTGGCATTCGGCTGCCGCCTGTGCACGGCCCGGCGTACGGGGACGGCAGTGCGGATGGTGCGGTACGCGCCGCTCTGGTCCCGGGTGTGTTCGGCATGGGCGGTGGCTCCTGGACGCGGACGCCGACCAGCCTCTTGAGCATCTGGACGTGCGGGGTGTGCCGGAGGTGGCCGCGGCGCAGCGGCGGTGGTGCCGGTGTGGCACGGCGGGCGGTGCGGGCCGGCGCGGAGCCAGAGCGCGTGTTCGCTCTGGCGCACGCGGTGGTGGCCCGGTGGTGGGAGCACGCCCTTCACTGGGAGCAGGAGACGATCTGGCCACGGCGTCTGCACCAGGTCGCGGGCGGCAACGCCGGGGATGATCTGGAGCAGTGGCGGATCGTGGGCCGGGACGCGGTCGTCTTCCCCGAGGTGGTGGCCGTCGCCGACGCGCTGCTGGACCCGGCCATGGCCCAGCTGGCGTGGGCCGACAGCGGCGCCGGACAGCCGCGGGCGCTGCCCGCCGACGGGATGTTCTGCCGCCGGCTCGGCGAGCGAGTGGACCGCCCGTGGCTGGGGCCGCTGGCCGCGACCGACTACGGCGGCCCGCTGACCTCCTGGAGGGGCAGCATCATCCGCATCTGCCGCGGGACCGGCGGACCCCCCGGATACGACAACGATCCCTGGTGGCTGCGCCAGGAAAACCAGCCCTCCACCATGGCCGGACAGCTGCGCGTGCTGGGCAAGGAGAAGAAAGCGCCGGGCTCGGGGACGATGTGGCGCTCGACCGTGCCCGCCGAGCAGCGCGCCCAGATCACCAGCCTCGTCGACGGCGCTCAGGAGCAGCTCATCCAGCTGCGCGGGGCGCAGACCGGTTCGAGTGCGGACGTGGCCCAGCATCTGCTGCGCATCCTCAGCCACAGCGCCGCCCTGCTCGAGAAGGCCCTGCAGCACACTGTCGTGGCAGCCGTGAACGCCGGGGTGCCGCCGCGGGATGTGGCCCAGTGGGCGAAGCTGTCCCCCGGCCCGTTGGCGGACGCGCTCAAGGCCTACCAGGGCGCGGGCGACGAGTAGGCGCCGGTTCGCCGGGAATTGGGCGGCCCGGGACAGGTCTTTGGGGCGCTGGTGTGGTGGCCCGGTGTTACCGCATCACGCGGCTCCACGTGATCGAAACGCCGAAACAGCTCCGGCCGGCAGCCGGGCCGGTTTGGCTGGGCCAGGTGAGCGGCAAGGGTACGGCGGCCGGGTCTGGCAGCAGACCGAGGCAGGTGGACGTGAACATCGGGGCCGGGTTCGAGGCGGTCTTCCTCGATCCCGTCGGGCGGGCGGTGCAGCAGCGGTGGGCGGACGCCGCCCTCGCGGTCGCGTTCGAAGACCTCGATCCGGTGTCGGCGTTCCCGGTGGTCCCGGGACGGCGGTGGGGGCCGGGTCTGTGGTGGTCGGCCACCACCGGGCGGCACGTGGCCGCCGGATCGAACGCCATGCGTACGCAGCTGATGGCCCTGGACCGCTACCCGCAGGTCACCGGCATGGCCGGACAACCGGTACGACTGCTGTGGCGCGACCGTCGGGGCCAGGTGCGTTCCTGGGTGCCGCAGTTGTTCGCTCGCTACGCCGACGGCACCGCTCTGCTGGCCGACTGCCCCGGCCACCCCGATAGGCGGCGAACGCGCCCTGAAGGCCGCGCATGCGGTGGCTGCGGCGTGCGCGGACATTGGCTGGACCTACCGGCGCCTGGCGCCGCTGGACGAAGTTCTGGCGGCGAACCTGAAATGGCTGGCCGGCTACCGCCACCCCCGCAACCAGGGCAGGCCCGGCCTGATGCCCGCAGTCCTCGAGGCCTTCTCGCGGCCGCGGCCGCTGATCGAGGGCGCCGAAGCGGCCGGCGACCCGATCGAGGTCCTCCCGGCCGTCTTCCACGCCCTGTGGCACCACACGCTGACGACAGCACTCAAGGCGCCGCTGCACGAACGGGTCATCGTCAGTCCCGGTTCCCTCCGCGAGGCCTGTGGCGCAGCGCCGGCCGAAAGCCGGCACGATGACGCCGGCGCCGGGCGTGGCGGGGAGAGCCAGGGCTGCGTCCCCGCGGCCGAGTGCCCGGCGTCAGGCGAGGGGTGCGGCGGGGCTTGCGCCTGGTGCGGGGAGGCGGTGTGAGCAGCAGCCGACTGAGCGGTCGGCCGGTGGTGGAGGTCGGGTCTCATGTTCGCTTCCGCGGATTGCGGTGGCAGGTCGTTGCCCTGGCCGGGCAGTGCGTTCACCTGGCCGGCGAGGACGGCAGTGATGAAGCGGTGCTCGCCGGGCACCTCTTCGCCGATCCAGGCTTCGCCCTCCTGGGGGCAGAGGCGCAGCAGCCTCAGGCGGTGCCGCGGTGGGGGCTGTTCGAGACGGCCCCGGCCGCGGCACGGGAGAAGGCGCTGGCCTGGCAGCGCCACGTCCGGGAAGTCGAGTGCGGGTTGCCCGGCGGGCTGGGCAGCGGCGGGCCGGTGCGGGAGCAGTACGACCCCGAGCAGCACACGCTGGCCGAACGGGAAGAGGCCAAAGCAGCAGAGCTGACAGCGCTCGGCTTCGGCCGGGTGTCCCGTACGACGGTGCAGCGCATGCGCCTGGCCTACCGCAAACAGGGCCTGTGGGGGCTCATCGACCACCGCACCACCCGTGGCCCCAGCCCCACCGGACGAGCCGACGAGCGGGTCGTCGCCGCGGTCAAGGAGGCGCTGCGCCGCCAGCGCGGCCGCTCCAAAGGCACCATCAAAGGGCTGATGCCGCTGGTCGCGCACATCCTTAAGGACCGGCACGGCGGCGCGGTGGCGATGCCGGCACAGGCCACCTTCTACCGGCTCGTCCATCAGCTCGCCGACCCCGCCGACCATCCCGCACACCCGGTGCGCACCCCGCCCATCACCGAGGACGGACGAGGGCACACGCCCACCGTCGCCCTGCGGCCGGAGAGCAGGTGCAGATCGACACCACCGGCTCGATGTCCTGGCCCTGTTCGACGACGGCACCCTGGGCCGGCCTGAGATGACGATCGCGGTAGACGTTGCGACGCGAGCGATCCTCGCGGCCGTGCTCTGTCCGGGCGGGACCCAGGCCGTGGACGCGGCCCTGCTGCTGGCGGAGATGGCCGTCCCCCACCCGTCGAAGCCCACCTGGCCCGACGCCCTGCGCTTCACCCACAGCCAACTGCTTCCCGGGTTCGGTTGCTGACGCTGGACGAGCGACTTCAGGACGCGGCCGCCCGCCCGGTCGTGATCCCCGAGACGATCGTCGTGGACCGGGGCAAAGTATTCCTTTCCAGGGCGTTCACTGCCGCCTGCGAGACCCTCGGCGTCAGCGTGCAGCCCGCCCCGGCCTACGCGCCCACCGCCAAGGGCATCGTCGAGCGGACCTTCGGCTCGATCAACACCCTGTTCTGCCAGCACCTGCCCGGCTACACCGGCTCCGACGTCACCCGCCGCGGGCGTGACGCCGAACGCGAGGCGTGTTTCACCGTCGCGCAGTTGCAGGACCTCCTCGACGAATGGCTCGTGCACTACCACCACCGCCCGCACCAAGGGCTGCGTCATCCCGTGCTGCCCAAGGCCGCACTGACACCGAACCAGGTGTGGGCCGCCCTCATCTCGGTCGCCGGGTACGTCCCCGTCCCCCTCACCAGGGACGACTACCTCGAACTGCTGCCGGTGCGCTGGCAGGCCATCACCGAACGCGGGATCCGCCTGCACCGCCGCACCTACGACTGCGACCTCCTGGCCCCCTACCGCAGGCAGCCCTCCCCCATCACCGCCCGCGGCGGGAAATGGGAGGTCCACACCAACCCCCACGACGCCCGCCAGATCTGGCTGCGCCTGTCCGACGGCACGTTCGCCGAGATCCCCTGGATCCACCGCGCCCACGTCCACCGCCCGTTCAACGAACAGACCTGGCAACGCATCCGCACCACCGTCACCCGCCACACCGACCCCGACAGCCTTGAGGCCGACCTCGCCGACGCCCTCGACCAGCTCATGCGCCGCACCCGCACCGGCAACGCCACCGCAGGCGAACAACGCCTCCTGGCCCGCACCCAGCCCGCCCGAACACCCCTGCCCCCACCGCGCTCCGCAAACAGCCACCCGAGCGAAACAGAGGCCAGTGCCGGCCCGACCGGGCCCGCGACGGACACCGACAGCCTCGACGACTTCGACGAGGAGCAGGACCTGGCCCTGGACGCTGAAGAAGACGACGCCGACGACGGCTCGCCCGCCGTCCCCTACACCGGACTCGGTCTCTACGACGCGCGCGCAGAGGCCCTGAAATGGTGAGCAGCCGCCCGCCCGCCACAGCCGCCGATCCCGGCAGCAACACCACACCCGACGTCGGCCGAGCGGGGCAGTCCACAGCGGACACGATGACCGCGTCATGGCCCGTGACCACCTGGCGGGCTGGCACCACTTCGTCGCCACGGCGCCGCCCGCACCGCCCCAGCCCGGCCAAGAGCCCCGCAGCCCGGAGGAACGCCTCGCCTACCACTCCGCGTTCGTCACCGTCCGCACCCCCGCCATCGACACCCTCGCCACCAGCGTGCGCACCCTGATGATCCTCGGCCGCCACCAGACCACCACCGCACGGCCCTCACTGATCGTCACCGGCCCCGCAGCCGCAGGCAAAACCACCGCCCTGCTCCACGTCGGGCGCACCTGCCACCTCGCCCACACCCACCGCACCCCCACCCCGCCCGGCCACACCCTCAGGTGCCGGTCGCCTACGTCCTCGTCCCACCCGGCGCCACCGCGAAGAGCCTCACCGCCGAATTCGCCCGCTACCTCGGCATACCCACCACCACCCGCATGACCCAGGCCCAGATCACCGAGGCCGTCTGCCACACCTACAACACCGCCGGCATCCAACTCGTCCTCATCGACGAGATCCACCGCCTCAACCCCCGCACCACCACCGGCGCCCAAGCCGCCGACCTGCTCAAAGACCTCACCGAACGCATCCACGCCACCTGCGTCTACGCCGGCATCGACGTCACCGGCCACACCCTGTTCAGCGGCGCATGCGCGGACGCACATCCGCCGGCCCGCGCCAACCCTCCATCGACTGCGGCCCCTCCCCGCCCCGCCACGGCAAACCGGCACCCCTTCACCGACGTCATCACCGACCTCGAAAAAACGCCCTCGATCGCCAGCACCACCGCCCTAGGCACGCTTCCCCCGCCCACCACGCCTACCTCCACAGCGCACCGGCGCCGGCCGGCATCGGTAGCCTCCCCGCCTCATCCGCCAAGCCGCCATCACCGCATCTGCGACGGATACCGAACGCATCACCAAGAAGACATCTGGAAGGCCATCCAGCTCGACCACCTCGCCGAAGAAAAGAGCAAGGGCCCCGCACCGCCGGCCGTCCGCACCGGCATGATGCGGACGTGAAAAAGACCAGAGATACGCCGACTGACGATAAGTTCGCTGCCGTCTGCAGCCAGGTGTGGGACGTCCTGATCCCCGCCCGTGCCGACTACCTGGCAGGAGTCTCACCGCACTACGACGAGGTGTTCCACGACGTCGTGCAACGAACCGAGCACGCCAGCAGCCTCGGGAAGACGGACATCGCGGCCCTGGTCGTCTGGAAACGGCTCTCCGCACAGACCGCGTGGGTATCGGCGCTCATGTCCCTGCCCGACGCACACGTGCGCGAGGTCACCAAGCGGGCCGTCACCGCAGTCCGGGACACCGCGGTACCGCGCAGTGAGGCTGCCCGCAAAGGCCGCAGCATCATGTGGGAACTGCCGGGCTTCCGTACCGGCGACGCCCTCGCCTCAGCCGCCCTGACAGCAGCAGCCCCCACACGGATGGCCGTCTACGACCGCCGTGTCCAACACGCCCTGGACACCCTGGGCCTCACCCTCACCCGCACACCGGGACGCTACAGCCGCTACATCCAACTCCTCGACAGCCTCCTCCAACACAGCCGAGCACCCGCCGACGGCTGGACCCCACGCGACATCGACACAGCCCTGTACTGGACCGGCAAAAACCCCCAACCCACCGACCACTGAGCCAGGAGCTACCAGCCTTGATGGCGATATCTGAATCTCCCACCCCTCGATCTGTATCGTCGCAGAGTTGCTCAGCTTGCTTCCCCCAGGCAGACCCGCGCTGGCTGGCGGACGGCCGCCACAAGGGAGGGGCCGCCCGATAGCCAGCCAGCGCCAGGGCCGTCCAGGCGGTTGGAGGAGTTGCATCCTGTCGAAGCGCCACGCCCTTCGGACGATCCGGCGGTCGAGTAGGAACGAAGCTTCGTCGACACCCAGGGCTGAACTGGCCTTCTCCTCCCGCCTGCCCGGCATGGAACGGACTCCATCGCGGGAGGGGCTGCACGGGGAGGCGAAACTGCGGAGTGGGCCGATTGACCGGTATGCCGACATGCCCGGTTTCGCCGTCTCTGCTCATTGGATCGCCGTGAGGGGGCGTAGACGACCGTTTCCGCCCCCGGCCCGGCTACGGACTACGTCCGCTGAAACGGGTCCTCTCTCACCGCGTGCCCGTGTGCATGCGGGAGAGCCGCTTGCGGATACGGGGGTCGTCCTTCAGCGCGGACGGGAGCAGGGTGGTGTGATCCCATTGGGTTTCGAGGAGTTGGCCCGCGCTGATCTTGGCAGGCTGTTCGGAGGCCGGGGTATCTGTGTCAGGGTCGTTTTTGCCGTTGCCGCCGGTGTTGCCTTCGATTCGCAACCAGGCGCCCCGTAGGTCTGCGCCCTTCAGGTCGGCGCCGACGAGTTGCGCTCCGCGCAGGTCCGTGCCGCGCAGGTCGGCCCTTCGGAGATCGGCGCCTTCCAGTCGGGTGCCGACGAGGTGGGTTCCCGAAAGACGTGCCCGGGGCAAATGTGCGTTGGCCAGGTCTGCACCGGAGAGGTTGGCGCGCTCCAGCCTCTGCCCGTTCGCCCCTGTCTCTTCCGCTCCGGCCGGGCCTGGCCGCACACCGATGTAGCGCAGGTGAGTATCACGCAGATCGACCCGGGCTGACTTGTCATGGACGGGGTTCCGTTGGGTGAGCGTTTCGAACGCTGCCCGCACGTCGGGGGCGGGCCGGCCGCCAGCGTCCCGCTTCGTCCCGCCTCCGGCAGCTGGCGCACGCGTGCGGATATACCCCGAGAGAACGTCCACAACGGCTGGCTGATCGCGAGGCGAGTCTTCCATAATCCGCCGAAGAGCGAAGATTCCACCGAGGCGCACCTCGTCGGCCTCGTCTCCCAGGTTGCCCACCGCGGCGTTGAAGCGGTCGGTGATCTGCCCCTCTTTCGTCAACGCCCTCTCCTGCCGGGCTTGATCATTGGCCTGCTGCGTCTGGACACTCGAATACCAGAGGCCGGCCACCGCCACCAAAGACGCGATCAGGATCGACACCAACTCGATGCGCCGCGCCCAGTCCAGACCCCCTGCACCATGCTGAGGGCCGGGTGCGCTCCTCGGCGGCCGAACGGGTCTGCCCCCCGAGCTGGGACGGGCAACAAGACGATGAGGGCGAGGTAACCGGGTGCGGCGGGCAGGCATGGAAGACATACCACCATCCGACTCCGGATGCCCGCATCACCGCAGCGGTTTCCGCTCAGCGCGCAGCTCGCCCCCAGCGCGATCCGCCCTGCGCCCTGGTCCGTGCCGGGGTTCTCGCCGGAGGCGGAGAAGAAGTCAATCGGACACCCGTGGTTGCCGCGCTGTCCGGTGACAGAGACGAGCGACCGTTTTCGCCCCCTGGCCGCTATGGATTTGCGGGCAGCCAAGACGCCCGGGAGAACGACCACCTCAGACGGAGGGGTGCCAACGGCAGTGATCAGCCCGTGGGGAACTGGACCCGTCGCGTCGCTCACCGAACTTCCCCTATCCGTTGAAAACGGGATCAAGTAGGGCGAGGAGCGCACCTGGTCGTTTTCAGAGATCCCCATCAGCCTCCCCGACCCACCCGACTCCATCAGGAACACCTCGACGACATCATTCCCTTCCCCACCGCACACGCCAGACGGCCCCTACAAAGCTCCGACACCACAAACACGAAACCAGGCCTATGACCAGGCACAACACGACTGACCAGCCAAAACACACCCCCGGACCATTAGACGCAGAAGCTACCCACAACGCCCCGGCAATTCCCACTACAACCCACACAACCCCAGGCCAGCCCCACCCCACCCCCACCAAACCCCATTCTCAACCAACACCCAACCCCGCAGCTCACACCACACCCAACACACCAACTACCCACCCTGGAATCGACACCCGCCGACCGGGCCCAGGCCCTCAAAGACATCGATCCCTGGTGGAACCCACCTTGACACCTGAGGTGGCAGCGTCACTACTACCGGGCCCCAGACGCCGCAGCTGGCCGCCCCTCCAGGCCGAGAACGGCTTCAATGACCTCGACGACGCCCTGGCCGCGCGATGGCTGCAGTGCCAGTGCAGCACGTACAACGAGCTCCACCCCGAGCAGCAGCAACTCCTCGCCGACCTTGGCATCACCGCAGCGGCGGTCCAGGGCATGGAACGGACATACACGCGCCCTGCCCCGAAGACGCCGTCTGCGGGGCCGGTCCCGGATACGGAAGACCAGAAACGGCCGGGCCGGGCGAACCGCAGATCCGTCAGCTCCCACCGGTCGACGTCGCACACGGCGTGTCACCGACCCGAAGTGTCCCCGCGAGCCTGGCAGCCGCCCTTGGACACCGCCCCGATCTGAGACCGGGCTTCGAGACCGCCCTGCACACGCCCGGGCCTGGCACGCTGAACACGGCCACCTCGCAGCTCCCCGTGACACCCTGCACGACGGCCACCCCCTGGGCTTGTGGCTGTTCAGCCAGCGCAACCGAGCCAAACAACGCGCCCGAGCCGGTATGCCACCCTCACCCCATCTGACCGAAATCACCGCGATCGACCCCTGGTGGAACCCACCGTGGGACCTGCACTGGCAGCGCAACTACTACCGCGCCCGCGACCACATCGCTGCGGGCGAAGCGTCCGACCCCGGCCGCCCGCATCCCCGCACCGAGCACCGTCCTCGGCGGCTGGATCACCCGAGCATGCCTGAAGTACGACCAGCTCCACCCAGACCAACAGCACCTGCTGAACGCAATCAGCATCACCGCCCAGACAGCCGAACAGCGGCCTCCCAGCCCCCGCCCCCGGCCCCACGCCGAAGCCCTCACGCACGCCCGTACCTGGGCTAGCGAACACGGCCACCTCTGCCCGCCGATCAAGACCATCCATGACGGCTTCCCCCTCGGCGAATGGCTCAACCGACAGCGCGAACTCGCGAAAAAGCGCAGCAGCCCCTCCCCCACCCAGCAAGCACTCGCCACGATCGACCCCTGGTGGAACCCTCCCTGGCCCATCCTGTGGCAACGCGCCTACCACCATGCCCGCACCCACCCCCGCCGCCCCACCGCCCGCCACTGGCTCCAAAGCCAGCGCCGCGGCTGGCTGCTCCTCCACCCCGGCCAGCAGCACCTCCTCACCACAGCCGGCCTCATCAGCATCTGAACGTTCCCCTCGGACCGGCATGGCGCCACCGACTCCGAGTCGGCCGACTCCCTCAGCCAGCCGCGGCCGGAGAAAACTCCTGGTGCTGATCTGGCTCAACAAGCCACCGACGGCACCGAGATGACCGATACTGGTGAGCAAGTCCGGTGTGCCCGCAGGACGGTGCGTGAGGCCAGCGAGCAAGAGAAAGGCGGCGCGGAAAAGGTTAAATGAACCGGCTTAAGGGCTTCATAAGCATTCTTTTTGTTATTTTCGCTATGTAGCCCACCCTGCCCAAAAAGCCGAAGAGAACCTCCCCCGCAAAAACCGCCGAACACCCCCTCGAAACCACCCCACGGGAACAGCGAACCCGCCTCCCAAGGGGCTGACAGGCCTGCCATAAAACACCACCGGCCCGCCCCGCGGCGGCGCCGGCCCTTGGCATGCCCTCACACCACGGCACACCTGTGCCGCCTCTCCCCGTCCCAGCCGTCCCCGCACGGCTCGTTCAGGCATGAGGCGGCCCAGCCGTCACGTGCTGGAAGGGCATCCACGCGATGAACCCGTCCCCCCTCGCCCCCCTCACCGGCCTCCTGGCCGGACTCCCCGCCGTCCTCGCCGGCGCCCTGAGCGGCGCACCCTGGTGGGCCGTAGGAGCGACCGTCATCACGGCATACCTCGCCGTCCCCCTCACCAGCCTGATCCTCGAACACGCCCGACAGCGAAAAGGAACACACCTCGACGAGAAATTCGCAGCCACACTCGACCAGATAACAGACCCCGAAAAAAGAATCCAAGCCATCATCAGCTACCGGCAAGCCACAGCCCCCACCACTCCCCAGCCACCACCCGACCCGCCACCAGGAGCACTACCACCCACAGCACCAGACAGCGGCAGCCAGCCACCAGCAACCGCATAGACAAGGACACCCAGGGCCTTCTCCGGGCGCAACACGACGGGTCCGGACGGCCGAGAGGCCATCCGGCCCCTGGACGATCCCCCACTTCTGGGCGATCTCGCACATCGACGGCCCGCCACCCGCCCAGCCCGACGCCGCCGCTCTTCCGGCTTCCGCCAGGCACGCCCGCTCCAGAATGTTCCAAGACAGATCTCCAGCGCCGTCGCGGAGGGGGATCAGGTGCCCGGACCAGGGTGGGAAAACTGGACAGCCGCAGGAGTGGATCCCAGCCGCCCGCCGGCCGACTGGGGCTGGAAGGTGACACGCCCTGCAGGCCACGGCTTCGAGGACGACCTGGCCGACTACGCCGCCGCACTGCGCGACCGCCGCAGCATCCTCCTCGAGGAACCGCCCGGCGTCGCGCTGCGGCGCCGCAAGCAGCCGTGGCACCGGGCAGCCCCGTACGCATCGGGTACGACCTACCCGCCGTTCACGAACGACATCCCCTTCGGACTGTGGATCTTCAGCCTCACCCCGGACGACGACCAGGCACGCTCCGGTGGCTTTGTTCACGTGTAGCGGTTCTGGCTCAGGTTCCGTGCCGAGTGACGCTCCGTTATGGCTGGACATCGAATGCAGCGATTGAAGGGGGTGGCGGGGCAAGCACGGCGCGAAGGCGCGTCAGTATGGCTCGCCACTGCTTCCAGTCCTCCGGGTCGACCCAGTTTGAAGCCGGCCCGTCCTCGTCGCTGGCGATGCGGGCGAGGGCTTTGTCGGCGAGTGCCCGAAGGTCGGAAGGGAACACGGGCATAGGTGTTTCCGGACCGTAGGACTTGTCGACGGGTTCGCCTCCCGGGCATTGCGCCGCGATGAGTGCAGCGGCGGCCACCGCCTCTTCTGCTTCCGTGAGATAGCCGGTGGCGTCGATCGTCCGGATGAGGACGCCTCGGATCAGGGCTTCGCGCGCCTCGGGCTCGGCGTCGTCGAGAGCGTTGGCGAAGTCTGCGGCTGTGTCGTTGTCGAAGGGACCGGTATCCCAGGTGCCCATGCTGATCTCCCTTGCGTAAGGTCGCCCGGATCCTCGCATCAGGGACTGACAACATGACTACGGGGTGAGCGGACCCGTTTGCGCAGGAGGTCGAAGCCTGCGCGGCCGAACATCTGGCGCTTGAGCATCTTGATCCGGTTGACGTGGCCTTCGACGACTCCGGAGCTGCAGGGCAGCGTCAGGCCGGCGATGACCGCGTCGCGATCTCGGTCGATTCCGGCCGCGAGAATGTGGAGGCTGGGCAGGTCGTCCTGGCGGACGGCGTCGAGCCACTGCGGGAGTCGTTCACCCTGGCGTTCGGTGAGCATGTGGGCGAAGGACCGGACGTGACGGGTCAGGGCATCGAGTTCGGGGCAGTTGGCCAGGACGGCCTTGAGCCGGAGCTGTTCGATCTCGGTCAGCGTCTCGGGTCGGCTGAGGATCCATCTGGTCACCACACAGGGTGCCGGCTGCTGCGCGGCGACCGGCCGTGGCGAGGTGCGCTTCGCTCGCAGGTATGCGCTGACCCGGCCGTAGCTGCCGCGATAGCCCAAGGGAACGATCTCCTCCCAGAGTTTCCAGGCGTTGGTGCAGCCCTCGTCCCAGCGTTCGTCCAGGTAGAGCTTGTAATCGTCGAGGACGGAGGTCCTGTTGTGCTGCCACTGACTGCGAAAGAGGTCTTCCGGCTTCGCAGCGTCGGCGAGGCTCTTGACGGTCGGTGGGTCATCTGGAGCTGACGCCTGATGGAGCGGCGGCTGTGGCCGGCTTCCAGCAGCGCGTGGACCGTGGCGTGCCGGGCTCGGACGCGGTTGGCGAACCGCTCGCTCCGCCAGGGAGAGTCCGCCTTCTGCTCGGGCGGCACGGGTGGTTCGGCCTTCGCCTCGCGATCGGGGACCAGGACGCGGAGGCACTGGCGGTGGCGGGCGACCGCCCGCTCAGCGGCTTCCCCGAGGTTGTGCCACAAGTGCCAGCGGTCGGCGACCTGCGTCGCCTGGGGTGCCCCGGCAGTGGCGCCTTCCGCGAAGAACAGCGCGCGGTCCCGGCAGACGACCTCGATCCCTGGCCGCTGGGCGAGCCAGGCGGCCAGGCTCGATGCTTCTCGATCAGGCAGGAGGTCAATCGGCCGACTGGTCTCGACGTCCACCAGGACAGTGCCATAGTGGCGGCCCTTACGGGTGGCGTACTCGTCGACGCCGACCACCCGAGGCGTCGGCACCTCCGGCTCGGGCAGCGCCTTGACCAGGCGTAAGACCGTACTCCGGCTGATGGACATGCCAAGCACGGCAGCCAGGCGGGCGCCGGCTCGACCAGCCAGAGCGAGGCCGACTGCGGTCAGGATGGAACGCAGTCGCTCGGTGCGCTGGCCATGCCTGCGGGTGAGGCCAGATATCTGCTCCACGAACGTCTGACGTGGGCACTTGGTGTTCCCGCACCGTCGTCGATGGTGACGTCGAACCCGGGCGAGCCGATCTGCGCTCCGCGCTGTTGTGGCGAGGCCCCCACCAGCCGCGCGAACGCGGCGACGTAGACGTCCAGCGCGGCACGGCTGATCAGGGTGCCCACCGGCGTCCCCGTCGATCCCGAGGTGAACAGACAGTAGGCGGGGTGCTCCGGCCGGGCACCCGGATCGCGCGGGGCGGGGCCTTCCCGGGCCGTCAGCCCCTCGGGCCGGACCGCGGGGACGCCGGCGGCCCCGGCCAGTTCGTCGTCGTCGGTGACCAGCAGCGCCACGGAGGCGCGCCTCAGCAGCAGGCGTAGCCGGTCCGGTGGCTGGGCTTGGTCCAAGGGCGTGAAGCAGGCACCCGCGAGCAGCACGGCGAGTTTGAGGACGAACAGGTCAGCGGTGCGGGGCAACACCAGCCCGACGCGGTCCCCGGGGCGCACGCCGAGGGAGATCAGGGCGCCGGCCGCCGCGCGGGCGGCGGAGTGGAGTTCGGCGTAGGTCAACCGGGTGCCCCGGTGGTCGGTGAGCGCCGGTGCATCCGGCGCCAGGCGGACCTGGCGGGCCACGGCGTCGAGCATGTCCATCGTTACCCCCTTTTTCTACGGGACCGGACGCGCACGGTGGGCGTGGCGCGCCCCGGCGGCCGGGAGGTGTGCCCTGGCGAGGTCAGGAACGGGTGCTCCTGGTCATCTTGCGCCCGACTCCACACTCGTCGAACCACAGCGAGGTCTCGGCCGTGTGGAAAGAACCGTCCGGTGCGGGCTCGTACTGCCGGTAGTGGTGGATCGCGGTGAGGTAGACGTGGACGGTGGCCGCCCAGCGCGTCTCTTCATTGACCATCAGGTGCAGTTGCTTGTCGTCCTCGGGCAGGATCGGGGTGACCCTGCCGGGCGCGATGATGAACTCGCTGCCCTGGGTGAGTTTCGACGTGTTCGCCCTCGCACCGGGTGACGCTGTACTTGATTTCCTTCGCCTCGCCGATGAGCGCGCTGACCGCGCCGATCGTGTCGTCGTGGTCGTGTATCGGGCTCCCCCGTCCCGGGCCCCAGAAAACGAGGACGATCTGGTAGGGCTCCTGCGGGTCGTTCAGCAGCAGCCGCGTGTAGTTCCCGCTCGGGCTGTACGCCTCGGCGAAGTCCTGGTTCTCCGTCAAGGTGGTGAACTCCGCGAGCGGGCCGGAGAGCCTGTCGATGATCTCCTGGTGTGCGAGCTCGTCGGCCTCACTCTTGATCTGTGCGACCGTGTCGATGAGTGTGGTGACGTCCATGGATCACTTCCACTGCGTGAGTCGGGTAGCTCCGCTGGGGATTGGTCGCGCGACGGGGCAGGGGACCGCAGGTGGTGCGCACCGCTCGGCATCGGGTGCCGCTCCTGGCGGTGGAGCGGTCCCGACGCCGAGCTCCGCGGTGTTGCCGCGGAGCGGACGACCTGCTTGAGGAGCGGGCCACGTCCGGATGGCGGTACGGACGCGACCCGTGGCGGGACGGCGCATAGAAGGTGGTGGGTGGGCAACGGCCGGCGGGTGGTGTGCGGGGGCTCCTCTCACGTAGGCACCGGTGGTCGGCGGGTACTACCGGTGCGGGTGGACGGTGGTGGGTGCAACCTCACTCGTGGGCGGGCCGGCCCGCCGCGTCGTCGCGAGGCAGGTCGCCCGAGGCGACCACGGCATCGCGGAGCGGCTTGCACAGCGCGATGAGCCGTTCCGCGCGTTCGGCTCCCAAGGATCGGTAGGGGGGAGCCGCGGCGGCGTCGGTCGCGTCCTCGATCCGGGAGCGCAGCCGCCTGCCCGTCTCGGTCAACCGCCCGGAGGAGTCCAGGAGGCCCGACTCGGTGAGCGCGGTCACCTCCGCGTCCCACTCCTGCTCGGACCAGTCGCGGTGCTCGCGCATCTGCTGGGCGCCGAACAGGCTTCTGCCGGTGGCGGTATCGGTGACCAGCGCCGCGATGGCGCCGACACCGTGGCCCACCAGTGCGGCGGGCCCGCGACGCCGGCGGGCGCCTCCCCGCGGTAGCCGGGGGCATGCCGACAGCAGCGCCCAGTGCGAGGGCGACCAGGCGCGGCCGCTGAGGTCGCAGTGTCGAAGGTCGCCCGGACAGGGCCTGGGAACACGGACCCCTCCCCTCTGTCGTTGGCGGACGCGGTCAGTGTGCGAGCCCCGGGGGAAGCCCCAGGAACAGGCCACCGCTGACCTCGATGAGCTGTCCGGTGACCCACCTCGCGTCATCCGAGGCGAGGAACGCCACGACGTCGGCGACATCGGCGGGGGCGCCGATCCGGCCGAGCGCGGTCATGTCGATGATGACCTGCCTGGTCTCCGGCTGCTCCCGCCGCTCCGCAGCGGTCAGGTCGGTGTCCACGGCGCCTGGGGCCACGGTGTTCACCGTGATGCCACGCTCACCCAGCAGGTGCGCCAGGGTCCGGTTCATCGCCACCACCGCGGCCTTGGCCATCGTGTAGGCCACGTCCGCCACCGCAACCCGGACCGCGGCGGAGGAGACGGACACCACCCTGCCGCCGTCGGCGAGCAGTGGCAGCGCGCGCTGCACCAGGAAGAAGGGTGCCCGGGCATTCACCGCGAACAGCCTGTCGAAGATCTCGGGTGTGGTGGCCTCGAAGAACGTCGTACTGAAGCCCGCGTTGTTGACCAGCACGTCGAGTCTGTCCCTGCCGCCGTCGGCGAACCGGGAACTCGCCTCGGCGAGCAGGCGGTCCACCCCGGCGACCGTCGACAGGTCGGCGCCGACGGCGAACGCCTCCCCGCCACGTTCGCGGATATGTGCCACGGCCTTCCGGGCGGCCTGCTCGTCGTGTCCGTAGTGGACGGCCACATGGGCGCCGTCCGCCGCCAGCCGCTCGGCGATGCCGCGGCCGATCCCGCGCGAGGAACCGGTGACCAGTGCTGTGCGGCCTTTCAGGTCGTGCATGGTGCTCCCTCAGCGAATCGGCCGGTCCGGGAAGGACCGGGTATGGCCGTATGGCGTTCTGCCGGTACGGGTTCGCAAGGGGCCAGGTCCCGACGGAGCGGGCGGCGTGCCGTTGTCCCAGATCAGGCCAGGGAGATCAGGTCGGCGTACTCCTCGCTCCACAGGTCCTCCTCCCCGTCGGGGAGGAAGAGGACCCGGTCGGGGCGGAGCGCCTCCACCGCGCCCCGGTCGTGGGTGACCATGACGACCGCCCCCGGATAGTCGCCCACGGCGGCCAGGACCTCGTCACGGGAGACCGGGTCCAGATTGTTCGTGGGTTCGTCGAGCAGCAGCACGTTCGCGCCGGAGTGGATGAGGCACGCCAGCGCCAGCCGGGTCTTCTCGCCGCCGGAGAGGACACCGGTGGGCTTGTCGGCGTCGTCGCCTCGGAACAGGAACGCGCCGAGCACCTGCCGTACCTCGCCGTCGGTCAATCCCGGGGCCGAGGACGACAGCGACTGAAGCACCGTCGCGGCGGGATCGAGCGTGTCGTGCTCCTGGGCGAAGTACCCCAGACGCAGGCCGTGTCCCGGCACCACCCGTCCCCGGTCAGGCGGCTCCTCGCCTGCCAGGACGCGCAGCAGCGTGGTCTTGCCCGCACCGTTGAGCCCCACCACGACCAGACGGCTGCCCCGGTCGACGGCCAGGTCGATCCCGTCGAAGACCGTGTGCTCGCCGTACGACTTGGCCAAGCCGACCGCCGCCAGCGGGACGCGCCCGCAGGGCTCCGGGGTGGGCAGCCGTACCCGGGCCACTCGTTCGGCCCTGCGGGTCGGCTCCAGTTCCCGCAGCATGGTATCCGCGCGCCGGACCATGTTCCGCGCGGCCACCGCGGTCGCCACGTGTGATCGCATCTTCTCCGCCTGCGCGCGCAGCGCCGCGGCCTTGCGTTCGGCGTTGGCGCGCTCCCTGACCCTCCTGCGCTCGGCGGCCTCGCGGTCGGTCCGGTAGCGCCGCCAACCGGTGTTGTAGACCTCGATCGCCAGTCGTTCGGCGTCGACATGGAAGACCCGGTTCGCCACGGCCGCGATGAGATCGGCGTCGTGACTGATCATCAGCAGGCCGCCGGAGAACCCCGACAGGAAGGTGCGCAGCCAGGTGACGGAGTCGGCGTCGAGGTGGTTGGTCGGTTCGTCGAGCAGCAGCGTGTCCTGCTCGGCGAAGAGAATCCTCGCCAACTCCACCCGCCTGCGCTGCCCGCCGGACAGTTCGCCGAGCCGCTGCGTCAGCACCCGGTCGGGCAGGCCGACGCCCGCAGTCACCTGTGCGGCGACGGCCTCGGCCGCGTAGCCCCCCAGGACGTCGAACTCGTCCTGCGCCCTGGTGTAGGCGCGCATGGCCCGGTCGCGCTCGGTGTCGGACCGGGCTTCGGCCATGGCGGTCTCCGCGGCGCGCAGCGCGGCTGTGACGCGGTCCAGGCCGCGGGCGGCCAGGACCCGGTCCATGACCGTCTGGTTCTGGTCGGCTCCGCGCGGGTCCTGTGCCAGGTAGCCGACCGGTCCGGTCGCCCTGATGGTCCCGGCGGCGGGCCGCAGTTCACCCGCCATCGTGCGCATGAGCGTCGTCTTGCCCACCCCGTTGCGCCCGACGAGGGCGACCCGGTCACCGGGGGAGATGTGGAAGTTGACATCCGACAGCAGCAGACGTGGGCCGACACGCACATCCACATTACACAGTGTAATCAATGAAAACTCTCCGCGTCTTCCTGAAGGCAGACCTGTCCCCTTGGGCGAGGGTGGGTCGCTAGGAAACACGCGGAGTCGACATGCGGGTCATGCTAGCGACCTACCGACGAGACATGCCAGCCGTTTGTTGGTGCGCACGGTGCGCGCGGGGCCGTGCGGCTCAGCCCACAGCGGTACTTCCCCCCGCGGGGGCGGTGCGCGAGGCACCCACCGCCGCGGCGGCGCAGACGGCCGCGGCCACCAGGCCCAGCACTCCCATTGCGGCGCCGAACCCCAGGTGCCCGGACGCGGTGGCCCCGACGAGCACCCCGGCCCCACTCGTGCCCAGGCCAGCCGCGGTCACGTCGCTGATCTGCAGCGCCGACGAGTTCGCTCCCGTCTCGTCCTCGGCGGACTGTTCGAGTACGAGTACACCGGTGGTGGGAACGGACATCCCCATGCCCAGCCCGCCCACGATCCACAGCAGGTACACCGGCCACCCTGGAGCCCCCTCAAGACACAGGGCCGCCATGCCCACGAAGCAGCACGCCAGGGCGATGAGACCGCACCGAAGCAGCGACGGCCTCGTCATCTTGGAGATCCGGCCCTGCGCCTGGGCCCCGGCCCACCAGCCGATGGAACCCGCCAGCAAGGGCAGGCCCGCGGCCGCGGTCCCGAAACCGTGGAGCGTGGCGAGGGTCAGCGGCACGACGGACTCCACCGCGTAGAACGTCCCCGCCAGCAGGCCGCGCACCGCGATCACGGCGGGCACTCCCTGGCGCAGCCGGGTCGACCCCCGGGGCAGCAGTTCCCGCAGCCCTGCCACCAGCGCCAGCAGGCCCGCCCCCAGCAGGAGCACGGTCAGCGGCGTCCGCCCGGCGACGACGGCGTTTCCCCCCGTCTGGAGCAGGACGACCCCACCCCCGGCGAGCAGCGCGAACAGGGGCTTGCGGAATCCGCCCGCCGGTGTGCTCCGGGGCGCGGCCGACATGCGAAGAGCGCGGAGCAGCGCCCCTCCACAGGCCAGTGCCAGCGGCACCAGGCCGAGGAACACCCAGCGCCACCCGACGTGCGCGGTGATCGTGCCCGAGAGGATCGGCCCGACCAGCGCCGGCACGACGTAGGCCGCGGAGATGATGGCCAGTGCCCGGGGGCGCAGTTCCGGCGGGTAGGCGGTGGCCACGATCTTGAACACCGCGGTCGAGGCCAGCCCGACGCCGATTCCCTGCGCGCTCCTGCCCAGGACGAATATCGCCATGTTCACAGCGGTTCCCGCCACCAGCAGGCCGACGGTGAACACGGCGATGCCGGTGAGCAGCGGCCTGCGCGGACCGACGCGGTCGCACCACTGGCCCGCCGCGCCGAGGCCCACCATGTTCATGACCAAGAAGGCGCTGTAGGACCAGCCGAAGAAGGCGAGCCCGCGCAGCTCGCGCACCGCCGAGGGCATCGCGGTCGCGACCGCCAGACCCTCGAACGCGAACAGGCTGATGGCCACGGCGATGCCGATGCTGGTGAGTCGCCACTGCGGCGCGAAAACGCCGGGGGAACGTTCCACGATCGTCGAATCCAACTGCTATAGGCGGTGTGTCACTTGCTTGACCCGTGTGTACGCCTCGAAACCGTATCGTGACAGATCCTTGCCGTGGCCGGACTGGCGAAAGCCACCGTGCGGCAGTTCCGACGGGAACTGCAGGTGGGTGTCGACCCATACGGTGCCGTAGGCGAGCTCCGCCGAGAGCCGCATCGCCCTTCGGTGATCGGTGGTCCAGACGGCGGAAGCGAGGCCGTATGGTGAGGAGTTGGCCCGCCGGAGGGCGTCCGCTTCGTCGGTGCAGCGCTCGACGGTGATCACGGGGCCGAAGATCTCCGTAGGGGTGATGTCGTCCTCCCCGCGCACTCCGTCGATGACGGTGGGGGCGTAGAAGAAGCCTCGGTCGCCCACCCTGTGGCCACCCGTGACCACTCGTGCCTGTGGCGGCAGCGCGTCGACGCATCCCTGCACGCGCGCCAGTTGCTCGGGGTTGTTCAGCGGCCCGTACGCGCTGCCGGGTTCCGGGGGCGGACCGGGGCGCCGTGTCGAAGCCTCCGCCACGAGCGCCTCGAGCAGCAGGTCGTGCACCGCGTCGGCCACCAGGACCCGGCTGGCGGCCGTGCAGTCCTGCCCGGCGTTGGTGACCGCCCCGGTGACAATGGTCCGTGCGGCGTCGGCGATGTCGGCGTCGGCGCACACGAGGACCGGGGTCTTGCCGCCCAGTTCGAGGTGGGTGCGCTTGAGCGTGGCGGCGGCACGGGTGGCCACGTCCACACCGGCGGCGACCGATCCGGTCAGCGAGACCGCGGCGGGCACCGGGTGCTCGACCATGAGCCGCCCCGTCGCGGGGCCGCCGCAGACCACGTTGAACACGCCGGGCGGCAGGATCCGGGTGGCGAGGTCGGCCAGCATGAGCGCCGACGAGGGGGTGGTCTGCCCAGGCTTGAACACGACGGTGTTCCCGGCGGCGATCGCCGGAGCCGCCTTCAACACCGCCATCAGCAGCGGAAAGTTCCACGGCGCGAGTTGCGCGCACACTCCCACCGGTTCGCGCCGGGTGTAGGAGGTGTGCCCCGGTGCGTACTCGCCCCCCGCCACACCGTCGAGCAGCCGCGCGGCACCGGCGAAGAAGCGCAGTTCGTCGACGATCCCGCGGATCTCGCCCGCGGCGTCCCGGCTTCCGGTGTCACGCAGCTCCGCCTCGCTGAACTCGGCGGCCTGCCCGGTGACGGCGTCGGCCAGCTCGAGCAGCGCCGACTGACGCTCGCCAGGTGTGGTCCGCGACCACTCCTCGAAGGCCGACGCCGCCGCGCGCATGGCGCGGTCGATGTCTTCGGCCCCGGTGCACGGTACGTGTAGCCGCGCTTCGCCGGTGCACGGGTCGAGCACCTCGAGGTGTTCGGTGCCCGGGAGCGGCTCGACCCGCTTGCCGTTGACGACACTGTGAACGGTGGATGCTGTCACGGTGGTGTTCTCCTGTCCGCTCTGAGGAGTCCGGTCCGGGTGGTGAGGTGGATAGCCGCTGGTGGCGGACGAGCACGGCGACCAGGCCGACGGTTCGCGAGGCCGGGCGGGCCTGCGACCGCTGGTTCGCCGGGCGCCGTCCGGCGCATCCGGTCCCGGACCCCGGCTCGGAACCAGGCCGGGAACCGGCGGTACGCGGTGTACAGGCCGGTCCGGTACTCAATCGCCGCCGGTGACCCAGAGCGAGGTAAAGCCGTGGAAGCCCAGGTTGTTGTTCCAGTCGGTCGCCTGCGGCGGCACCCGCAGAGCCGGCCACCTGCGGTACAGGGTGCTCAGCGCGATTCGGGTCGTCTGGCGCACGAGCGGGTCGCCGAAGCAGAGGTGCCGGCCGATACCGAAGGTGAGATGCCGGTTGGGCAGCGGCCGGTCGAGGACCAGCTCGTCCGGGCGCTCGAAGACGTCGGGGTCGCGGTTGGCCGAGGCCACGTACAGCAGCAGGGGCTGCCCCTTGCGCAGCGGGACGACGGTCCCGTCGGAAGCGGTGTACTCGAAGTCCTCGCCCGCGACGCGTCCGACGAACGAGACCGGTGTACACACGCGCAGGAGTTCTTCGACGGCGGGGCCCACGGTGCCGGGGCGCAGCGGCAGATCCCGCTCGGCGGCGGGGACGTCGGCGAGGGCGCGCACGCTGTTGCCGATGAGGTACCGGATGGACGCCACGCCCGCGAACAGCAGCAGCGCCGCCTGCGCGACCACGTCGCGCTCGGAGAAGCGGTACCCGTGTACCTCCGTCTCCCGTAACCGGTGCAGCAGGCCGCCCGCGGTGCGCGAGCGGCGCGCGTTGTCCTCGGACGCGAGGAAGTCGGCGAGTTCCCGGGTGCTCTTCCGGGTCCGGCGCAGGTGCTCCACCGAAACCGAGGTCGAGCCGAACAGGTGCGCGATGTCGTCCGTCCAACGGTTGAGCCGGGCGTGTGCTTCGACCGGGACGCCGAGCACATCGGCGATCACCATCGCGGGCAGCAGGAAGGCGACGTCCGATATGAGGTCGAACCCGGTGGGGTCGACCCGGTCGAGCAGTCCGTCGACGATGCCCTGGACACGCGGCTCGAGGTACTCGTCGGTGAACGGCACATAGCCCCGGTTGGCCTGTCGGCGGTTACGGGTGTGCTCCTTGCCGTCATGGAACGCCAGCCAGCGGCCGTAGATGTCGATCATGTCCGCGAACTCCTCGCGCTGCTCGGGCGGGAGGAAGCGCAGCGGGACCGCCGAGCGCGCGTTGGACAGCCGCTCGTCCTTCATCAGTCGCGCACAGTCGGCGTACCGGAACATCAGCCAGGTGCCGCCGAAGATCGTTCCGGACAGGTGGGCCGGGCTGCGCTCGCGCATCAGCGCCTTCTACACGACCGCGAGCGGCGCGCTGGGACACGGACTTCCCGCAGCGGTCGGCATGGCGCTGGGCAGGCCGGGAACCCGGGTGGTCGCCGTGGTGGGCGACGGCTCCGCCAGGTACGCCATCCAAGCGCTGTGGTCGGCGGCCCGGCTGCGTCTCCCGATCACCGTCATCGTGGTGAACAACCGCCGTTACGCCACGGTGGAGGGCTTCGCCGACCGGTTGGGCATGGGGAAACCGGTGGGCACGACACTCGACGGGCTGGACTTCGCCGCACTCGCCACCGCCCAGGGCTGCGCGGGCAGACAGGTCGCCGATCCGGCCGAATTGGTGCCCGCGCTGAGGGCCGCGCTCACCGCCACCAGCCCGTACCTGCTCGACGTGGTGGTGGACGGGTGAGCCGCGCCCCAGTGCCGCGTCAGCCAAGGATTCCCCGCTCGCCGCCCTGGCACGGCCATCCGCGGCGTTGCCGAACCGACCGAGCAGGCCCGCTACGAGGCCGATTCGGCGCGTTGCGACTGACCGCACCAGGACGCCTCGCGACCGGGCGAACCGTGGCTGACGCGGCACTAGCGCACGGTCAGGCCGCCATCGGGCCGCAGCACCTCACCGGTCATGCCTGCTGCTGCGGGGGACGCCAGGAACCGGTAGAGCGGGGCGACCTGCTCGGCGCGCAGCACCACGCCCAGCGGGTTGAACGCCCGCACCGTCGCCGTGATCTCATCAGCGCCGGCGAAGACGTGCCGACCGTCCACGGTGCGCAGTCCGGTCACGATCCCACCCGGGGCCACGGCATTGACCCGGACCGAGGGCGCGAGGTCGGCGGCCAGGTGGCGCACCACCCCCAGCGCTGCGTGCTTGGCGGCGGCGTACGCGATACCCGCGCCGTTGCCGCGCACGAGGTAGGACGCATCGGACAGGGTGAAGACCATCGACCCCCCACTGTCGGCGAGAGCCCTGACAGCAGCCTGTGCCCCGAGCAGGTAGCCCACGACGTCCACGTCGAGCACATACCGGGTCACTTCGGCCAGCTCGGCGCCGCCGACGCCACGCACCCCGATCCCGCCGTCGTGAACCCCCGCCTTGCCGACGAACAGGTCCAGCCCTCCGAAGCGGGACAACGCGATGTCCACCACCCTGGCGTTGGCATCAGGGTCACGTACGTCGCCGACCGTCCACCGCACCCTGTCCGAGTCGCCGTCCGCCGGAGCGTCACGGGCGAGCACGGCGACCCGGTAGCCGTGTGCGGCCAGGTCGGCGACGACGGCGCTGCCGATGCCGGAGGCGCCGCCCGTCACCACGGCAACCGGCTCCCGCTCCATCCGCCGACTCCCTTCGCCTCCCATGCGGCTGTCTCCTCCCCATGGCCCCACTTCCCCACCCTCGTTCATCGACCCGCCCCTCCCGGTCACACCGGCGGCGGCTGCCACAGTCCCGTGTCCGGGCAGCCCAGGAGGCTCGCCGACACGGCGTCGTCGCGCGGCGACGCCACCCCCCAGGTGTCACTGGTCTGCGCGTTGCCCGGGTAGACGCGAGGAGTCCACTCGTGGTCGGGATCGATCCGCAGCATTCCCGTGGTGTATTCGGCGACGAATCTCGATACAGGTTCCTGGAAATACGTGAATGTGTTCGCCCCGACACCGTGCCGGCCCGGCCCCCACAGCGGCGAGTACCCGTTCCTGACCATGGCACCGGTTGCCCGCATGAATTCACCGATCCCGCGTAATTCGAAGGCGACGTGGTTCAGCGACGTGTGCGGTGCGCGGGTGAACGCGAGCATATGGTGGGCCGTACCGGAGCGGAGGAATACCATGATGTCCTCCACCCAGTCGCTCACTTTGAGGTCGAAAATCGATTGATAGAAGGCCAGCACGGTCGGCAGATCCGACGTGTTGAGCACCACGTGGCTGATCCCGGTCGGCCTGCCCTCACCCGGTTCAACCGACCGGAAGGCCCGCGCCGCCACCCGGGACGACACCTCGACCGTGCGCCCCTCGCAGTCAAGGAACCGGAACCGGTAACCGCGACCAGCGTCATCGCAGGTGGCGGGCTCTGACGAGGCGGCCGAGCGGGTGCGCCGCCACTCGTCCGGCGATCGCGTACACATCCGCGTCATGGGCCGCGGCCAGGCACAGCAGATCGACCCGGGGCTCGGCGGTGGCCCGTAACCGCAGCACTTGGTTCTCCTGGCACCCGGCTCCGAGAAACACCCGATCCGAGCCCGTGTCGACGAGGTCCAACTGCCAGTGCTTCTCGCAGAATTCACGCGCGGCGGCGAGGTCGGGTACACCGAGCGCCACACTCCGGACATGGGTAATCAAGAGAGTCCCTCCGGGCTCATGCGGTTCGGCTTCGATCTTCCCGCAAAACGATACTACCGTCGCACTGAAAAGAACTACCCTAAATTACCCTTCTTCGCCGGCCTTCCGCGCCAATATCGGCTCCCCCGGAGCTATGGGGTTTTCATGCCTTCCCCGAGTACGCCGTGGACCCCACCACCTGAGGATTGTCCCGTAATGCATCGGCAGTAGTCACTTCCGCTTGGTAGGCGGCCATGACCTGTGCGGTGGAGGTGTCGGGGGCGACCGCCCACTCCTCGGCGTCTCCGCCAGGTGGATAGGCGACGACGTTCTCGGCGGCGAAACCCCATCGCAGCCATCGGCGTTCGACCCAGCCGAGGTGCTGGACCAGGCCGAGCGGTGACCAGCCCAGCGGTTCGACAGGGGTCCGGAGCTGGTCGTCGGACAGCCCGTCGAGCTTTCGCATCAGGGCCTTGCGGTACCACTCCAGACAGCCAAGGAGCAGTTCATGGGTGTCGAAGACGTCGACGGCCGGGCCATCGAAGAGCGCGGGAACTGTTCCGGGGGCTGCTGCATGACGGGAACGTAGCGCGGTCGCGCGGACTGCTGCACGGGCCTGGCATGATCTCGGTGTGGCTGATGTGATCAAGGCGTCGGAGCCGTCATGAATAGGCCCGTTCACTGGCTGAGCCCGCGCTGCTTCGGCAAGTTGGTGACCGTAGTGCATCGCGAGGTCGTGGAGGCGGAGGAGTCGCGGCGAGGGCGTGGAGCCTGCCGCTGGAGGACCGGGTGCTGCTGGTCGCGGCGTACTGGCGCACGAACTTGACACTGCGCCGGCTCGCCCCGCTGGACGACAACCCCGGCGCCGCGGGCTCCGGCGTCAGCCACCGCTGCCGCTGTCCGAACGGCTTTCGATCTCCTCCGACACAAAGGCGGTCAGGCGCCGCACCCCCTCCTCGATCCGTTCGGGATCGAGATAGCTGCACGAGAGTCGAAGTTGCTGATCACCTGCTTGATCCAGGTAGAACTGCCGCATCGGAGTCCACAGCACACCGTACCCGGCCGCGGACACCTCCAGCAGAGCAGCATCCACAGGGACGGGCAGACGCACTCGGACGAAGAACCCACCGCAAGGGCGGTTCCAGCCGATACCGGGATGCGATCCGTCTCCCAGGTGCCGGTCCAATGCGTCGAGCAGGCAAGTCAGGTTCCGTTGGTAGATCTCGGACGTGCGACGGCTCAACTCGATCAGAGACCCTCCGTACTCCAGCAACATCCCGCCGACCACGGCCTGGCACAACGGGGACGTGTTCACGGTGACCATGCTCTTCACGGCGGCCAACTCGTCCGCGAGCACGGTGCCGCCGCGAGCGGAACCCACCGGCTGATCAGCGATCACATAGCCAACTCTTGCTCCCGGGAAGGCGACCTTGGCGAAGGTGCCGATATGAACCACACTCCGAGCGGTATCGAGCGCTTTGAGTGCGGGCAGTTCGGCTCCGGCTGCCGCCGTGAACCCATAAGCGTTGTCCTCTATGACGAGGAAGCCCTCGCGCTCCGCGAGGTCGAGAAGTCTCCGACGGCAGTCAAGCGACATACGGGCCGCGCCCGGATTGGAGAAGTCGGGCGCAACATACAGCGCACGAACCGGCCGGCCCTCTTCGCGAGCGGAACGACACACCTCCTCCAAACCGTCGAGATCGATCCCCAGGTCCGTCTCGTCGACCGGCACCACATCGACGTCCAGGAGCCGGGCCGCCCCGACGATGCCCACGAAGCACGGATTAGCGACCGCGAGCACGCCCTCACCCGAGCAGAACAGCACACGCAGCACCAGCAGCATCGCTTCCTGAGCACCCACAGTCATGACGAGCGTGTCGGCAGGGACGTCGATCCCGTGGTCCCGGCGCAAGGCATCGGCGACGATGCCATTGATGATGCCCCGGCTCGGCCCGTACTCGAGAAGCAGTCGGCGCGCCTGCTCCGGGCTCCGTCCCGTTTGGACGAGGTGATCGATGAATCTTCCGACGTACCATTCGGTGTCGATGTTCTCGAGCGTGTCCGGATGCGGCGCGCCGGGCGCGAAGGATATCGCATCCGGATAGCGGCTCATCACCTCGTTCAGAAATCCGATCGAACCGAGGACCGGATCCCGCAACGAGCCGTGCAACGAGGAGGAATGCAGTCTCATCCGCCTGACCTCCTCCTGCATCCGAGATGGTGAACGCTGCCAGCCGTGCTTGCGCGGGGCGTGGGCCTCTGGTTTCCGCAGGTCGGTGCGGTGCTCACCGCTCGCTCCCCGGTGTCGTGCGCCGCCGTTCGCGTTCCTGCCAACGCCGTTCGACCTTGGCCAGAACGTCCGGGGCGTAGGCGCGTTCGGCCTGTAGGACGGCGAACTCGGCGAGGTAGGCGCGGTACAGGTCGAGAGGTTCCTCAGCGACGGTGAGCATGTGGCGGTTGGCCGAGGCGGCGGGCGCGCGGAGCGCTTCGACGGCCCTGTCGACGGCGCCGTCCATGTCCTCGGCGTGCACCACGGCGTCGCACACGTAGCGGGCCTCCGGTTCGGTCGCGGCGATCCGGCGTCCGCCGAGCACCACCTGACGGGCCAACCGGGCTCCGGTGAGCCGGGTGAGCCGGAGGTTGCCGAGGCCGGGCACGATGCCCTCCTCGGCGGCGGGCAGGCTGAGGTAGGCGTTCTCCTCGGCGATGACGTGGTCGAGGACCAGCAGGAGCTGCATACCGCCACCGATGGCGAAGGTGTCGACGGCGCCGATCCATGGCTTGCCAACACTCCGTTCGCTCCAGTCACCCGGCGACGGGGTGGTGCGCAGACCGCGCAGCATCTTGTTGACGTAGCCGAGCTCGCGGCCGAGGAAGAACTCGACGAAGGAGATCCGCCCGTCGCGCAGGTCGGTCAGGTTGACTCCGGCACTGAAGACACGGCGTCCCCGGTACTTGGGGTGATCGACGGTGCCTCCGCGCACCACACCGACCTTGACCGCTTCGTCGAGCAGGACGAGGTCGACGGCGGTCTCGAGGTCGGCGATCAGCCGGTCGTCCTCCGTATTCAGCCGGTCGGCGTTGCGGAACTCGATGTGACCGGCGACACCCCGACGTTCGAGGTACACGGCGTCCAGCTCGATCCGGCCCTCGGCACGGAAGCCGTCGAGGAGCGTGAGGGCGCGTGGGGTGGGCGTGAGCATCGTCTCGACGAGGTGCCGGCCGGCGGTGGGCGAGCGCAGCACGGCGCCGCAGAAAATGCCCTGGTCGATCTCCCGGCCCTCCTTCTCCGCCTGGACGAAGCGGCGCTCGGCCGCCATCTGGGCCCGGGTCGGCATCAGGCCCGGGAACCGGTCGGCGCCCTCGTACACGAGGTCCGCCAGGCGTACGGGACGGGTCAGCCCGTCGGTGAGCATCCTGTAGGCGGTCTCGGTGTGCCGGGCGAGGAAGGCCCGACGGGCCCGGCGGGCGCGCGCATGGACCGCGACGGCGCGGTCCCGGTCGTGGGGGGCGCGGTCAGGAGCGGGCGGCAGCGCCGCGAGCTGCCGCTCGGTGCCGGCGATGTACTCGGCCAGGCGGCGGGCGTCCGTCTCGATGCCGCCGGTTGGCTCGGGTACGGGATCGAGGGAGACGCCGCTGGGCACACCGGCGCTCATCCGGCCGCCTCGATGTGGCCCGCCGCCGTCCCGGCCGGGGTGCCGGGTCCACTGTTCCGCAGGCGGCGCAGCTCGCGGTCACAGGCGGCGAGATGCGCGCCGAGGGCGTCCTGGTACTCGGCGGACGCGGCCTCCTCCAGCAGCCGGCGGCGGATCCCGGCCTCACGGTCGAAGAGCCGTCCGCACAGCACGGCTGCGTTACGGACCGCTTCGGTCACATCGTCGCCGACCTCGTCGACGATGCCGAGGTCGATGGCGTCGGGGAGAGGGATGTCGGAGCCCCACAGCACAATGCGACGGGCACGGGCCGGACCGATGTGCTGGACGAGCCGATAGAGGGCCATACCGGGCCAGAAGTGCCCATCGTTGACCGGAAGTACCAGTTTCAGGTCCGGGGTGCCGATCCGGAAGGCGGCGGCCAGCAGCAGGTCGAGGAAGGGGCCGCCACACATGCCCTGGGCCACGGCGATGGTGAGGTGGTCGAGGCGTTCCAGGCGACGGACGGCGCGTTCCCAGCGGTTGACCTCATGGATGGAGACGGCGCCGGGCCATGCGCGGGCCACCGGCGGTGCCGGCGCGAACCGGAGGACGACGACGGTCGGCTCGCGCTGTTCCTCGGCCTCCTCACACACGGCGTTCACCGCTGCGGTCAACTCGGGCAGCGGGCTGCCGCCGTCCAGCCGGGCCAGGATGCCCAGGCCGTCGGGCAGCAGGGTCCGGTCAGACTCGGTCTTCATGTCAGCACACCTTTCTTCCCTCACCAGCCCACCAGGGCCGTCTCGATGGTCGACCCGGGCCCCATCGTCATCAACACCCCGAGGTCTCCGGGTACCGCGACCCTCTCGTCACGCAGCCGCTTGTAGGAGAACAGGAACGAGCCGCTGGAGAGGTTGCCGTGGTCGCGCAGGACCCCGGTGGTGTGCCGCACGTCGTAGCGGGACAGTCCGAGGTTCACGCGGACCGAGTCGATGACCTTCTTGCCGCCGGAGTGCACCACCCAGTGGGCGATGTCGCCGATGCGCGCTCCGGTGCCCTCCAGGAGCCGTGCCACGGCGGTCTCCGCGTTGGCCCCGACGACGTAGGGGACCTCGGGGTCGAGGTAGAAGCTGAACTTGCCGTGCCGGTCGTCCCAGTCGTAGCGCATCGCGTCGACCGCCGCGGGGATGATGTGGCTGGCGAACCTCAGCAGAGCCGGGTCCGGCGGGGGCTCCTGTGGAGTGGCGCGGACCGCGACAGCCGCCGCGCCGTCGCCGAACAGGCTGTTGACCACCGAGGAGCGCATGGTGCCGTCGAAGACGTAGGCGGCGGAGCAGACCTCGACGCAGACCATCAGGGCGAGCTCGCCGGGGTGGCCGGCGGCCCAGCCGACGACGGCGTTGAGGGCGTTCAGCCCGGCGTTACAGCCCATGCCGACGACGTCCAGGCGCTGGCAGGACTGTTCGATGCCCAGGTCCTTGATGAGGAGCGCGGAGAGTCCGGGGGTGAGCAATCCGGTGGAGGTGACGCAGCACAGGTATCGGACGTCGCCGAGCGCGGCGCCTGCGTCCTTCAGGCAGTGGCCGACGGCCTCCCGGCCCATCCGCAGCCCGCTCGTGGTGTGTTTGCCCAGCAGGTCGCCCTGGGACTCGACGGCGGGGAGCCCGTCGGGGCCGGTCGGGGGCAGGGTGAGGTTGCGGCGTTCGATGGCCCCGCCGAGGAAGACGGAGCGGATCCGCCGGTCGGTGATACCGAAGGTGTCGAGGATTTCCTCTTGCGTGTAGGAGGCCGGCGGGACGGCGGTGCCGACGCCGACGATGCCCGGGGCACCAGAGCCTGTCCGCTCCGGCGGGTTTTCTGGAGCTGAGGCCGCCGGTTGCTCCGTTGCGCGCACGTTTTTCCTCCGTATGACAGGTGACCGGTCCGGCTGGACGGTCGCGGATGCCGACCGCGTGGACCGCCGGGCCGTCGGACCAGATGGCCCTGGGGGCCGCCGTCACGGACGGTGGGGACGCCGCCGTCACGGACGGTGTCGAGGGTGAATCTGGGCAATGCGCCGCCGGACAGCCGCCGGTGCCGGACCGGCACCACGGTGAGAGCGACCCCCTCCGAGGTGCGGACGCACCGCCATCGGGGTCGTCGTCGGCCACCGGCCGGACGGCCCTGGTTCCGGGCACGCCTCGTTGACCGGGACCGTGTCCAGGCCGACCGGCAGTGCGTCGGGGCCGGCTGAGCGACGGGACGGCCGTCGCCAACCAGGCGGGGGCGGTGACCTCGGTGGTGTCCGGGTGCAGCGGTAGCGGCTGGTGCGCGGTGACGCCGAGAGAGCGCGAGGTGGCGCCGGGACCCCCAGGTCCTCGGTCGTCTCCTCGGCACGGCGCGGCGCGACGGGCTGCCGCTGCCGGTCCGCGCTCCCGCCGCGTGCGGTCAGCCGGGCGTGGTACCGCCCGGAACGCCCCGGCGGGGCGCCGCCGGACTCCGTGCGCCCCGTGCGCTCGCGGGGGCGAGCGCTGCGGAAGGGAACGAAGGGCGGTTCCCGCTCGCGCGAGGCACAGGTCTTCGCCGATTGGGCGAACCTGTCACGCAACGGTGACCACGCGTCCACATCGTCCAGAAGCACGCGACAGACCACCTGTCCCTCGTTCACCTCGACATGGAGTGATGCTCCAGGAAATCTTGGCGATCGGCGCCAGTGCTAGCCGCAGTTACGGGACGCCGGCCCGCCGAGGGTCCGCAACAGCCTCGGCTGTCTTCCGCTACGAGACCACCCCAGGACCGGAGCACTTATGACACTCCTGGAACAAAAGGAGCATTTCTTCGCACCACACGGGCATGGTTCGGGCAGCATAAGGATGCAAAACGGGCTTGGCTGCCGCGCACAGCCATGACTAGCATGCATGTGCGGCGTGATTGGCACGGGACGCCGAACCGCTGACGGGGGCGCAACTGGCACGCGGTCACGATACGTGACGTCGAGGTTCAGAACACCGAGAGGAAAGCCCCGGTTTGGCGCTTACCCACGTGAATGAGCTCATCAGCGGCTTCTCGTCACCCGGCTTCGGGAAGACGTACGTGCCGCCGGGATCGTCCAGCCATAAGCTCTGGAGTCCCGTGTCAGAAGGTGCGAGAAAAACGCCGGCCTCCCTTTCACCCGTTACACCCCTGAGTCGATAATCGCCCCAGGCGGCACTCCAGCGCAGCTGGAAATCAGCTGCGCGGCCAGGCGGAAATCCACCTGGCCGAGCGTCACCGCCTCGGCATTCCCCCCTCTCACCACACCTCTTCTCCGGCTTCCGGATATTCCCCGACGGCGTTCTTCCAACTCTGCGCCCGTCGTCTCACCCCCCACGACACCCGGTCACACCGGCCGCGCCCAGCGGCGCTGGGCCGCACCCGGGCAATCACTGGCGATGATGAATACCATTGCGTTCGCGGATGAACCGCCTTCGCGAACCGCAGCCGTGTGCCATCGCCACGAAATCCTTCAGTCCCGACGACGCGACCGCCCCCATGACGCGGGGCGGCGTCGCAGGGCAAGGCAGCGCTTATGGAGAGGTGCCAGGATTGATCCATAAATCCTCCAACACCACTATTTCCTGCGATATGTGCGGCAAGCACATCCACAAGAGAAACCCTGAAAGCGCGGCACCGCTTCGCTCCCGGTACTGCTCCAACGCCTGCCGACAGCGCTCCTATCGGCAACGGCAGAAGGCCGGCGGAATGGGCACAGCGGTTCACGGCGGGCCACTGACCCAGTTGAGCAGCTTCGTCGGCCGAACCGACGAGATGGTGGAGTTGGGCAGGTTGCTCCACGGCGGACGGCTGCTGACGCTGACGGGGCCCGCCGGTGTGGGCAAGACGCGCCTGGCGCTGGAACTGGCCGGGCAAGAGCAACGCAGCAGACACTCCGACGTCGTCGTCGTGAAGTTGGCGCCGCTGACCCACATCGACCAGATACGGCGGCAGATCCTGACCGCCATCGGCGAGCCGGCCGAAGACGGTGCTCCGCGCGCACCGCAGGCAGCCCCGTACGCGCATGAGAGAGAGCGCCTTTTGGTGCTGGACGACTGCGAGCACGTCTTGGACGAGTGCGGGGTGATGCTGAGCGAACTCCTGCCAGGACACTCGTATCTGCGAGTCATCGCCACCAGCCGTGAACCCCTGCGGCTCCCCGGGGAGGCGATGTTCTCACTGTCCGGTCTGGCGCTACCCGATGTGGACGGCGATTCATTTCTCTCGGAGTGTCTGCGGTCGGACGCCGTGCTCTTATTCCTGGACCGGGCGCGAGCAGTGGTGCCTGATTTCCAGCTCACCCCGGAGAACGCCAGGCACGTGGGCGAGATCTGTATCCGGCTCGACGGCCTGCCGCTCCCCATCGAGATGGCTGCCCGGCTGATAAGAGCGTTTCCGCTGGCCGAGGTCAGGGCTCGCCTGGACGACCGCCTGTCCCTGCTGACAAATGGATGGCGCCTGGCGGACCAACGGCATCAGAGCCTGCGGGCCTCGCTCCAATGGGGCTACGATCTGCTGAATCCAGCCGAACGGTCGCTGCTACGGAGGCTGTCCGTACTACCGGGGGGCTTCGGGCTTGACGCGGCCGCCGCGGTAGCCGCCGGCGGCAACGCCGCGAAACCGGGAACGTCCGAACTGCTGATCGCCCTTTCGGTCAAGTCCGTCATCACTCCGTGCACCGATCAGGACGGTCCGGCTCGGTTCCGGCTGCTGGAATCGATGCGGAGTTTCGGTCACGAACGGCTCGTCGCTCAAAGCGAGGACACCGAGACGTACGGGCGGCTGGTGACCTGGCTGACACAATTATCAGAACCGCTCCACCGGGAAACGTTCATCCAGCCCGCGATGTTCCGACGTTTGGAGGAGGAACACGGCAATCTCACCCATGCCCTCCACTGGCTGATCCCTGGCACTGACGAGCGGCAGCTGCTCCTGGCCGGCGCACTGGCCACGGTGGAGTTGTCACGGGGACCCGCGGACGACACGCTGACGCTGCTCTCGCACGTCCTGGACCGCGGTATCGAGTCATCGCCCTACCGGAGCGTCGCTCTGGAGTGCGCGGCCGCGTTGGCGGGGCGGCAGGCGGACTACAGCACGGCCATGCGCTATGCCGAGCAGGCCGTGGAGCTGGAACGCGGCTACGACCGCGATCCGCTCCTCGGCCGTCTCCTGCTGCTCCGCAGTGCGCTCCACGAGGCCCACGGCGACCAGAGCGGTGCCGTGGCGGACCTGCGGGAGTGCCTGAAGATCGGCCACCGTCTGCGTGACGAGACCCTGACGGCCCTCTGTCTGGTCGGTCTCGCCCGCTATCAGCTGCTCAACGGTGAACTGGGCCGGGCCGAGCAGGTGATCGAGGAGGTCCTGCCGCTCCTGAGCATGAGGGTGTCGCCACGGTGGCTGCACACGAGCCTCGTCACGGCGGGCGCGCTCGCTCTCGAGAAGGACGACCTGCCGACAGCGGAGGCGTACTTCGCCGAGTCGTTACGGTGTCCCGCGGAGCACACACCCGGGCCGGCCGACGCGCTCCAAGGACTGGCCATCGTCGCCGCCCGCGCCTACCGGTTCGAGAAAGTGCTTCAGCTCATCGGGGCAGCCGAGCAGCTCGGCCCGCGTGCTTCGTGGGGTGATGCGTGGTGGCGGGAGCGGGTGGACGCGGCACGGTCCGCGGCGCTGAAGGCCCTGCCGGCCAGCCGGGCCAGCGCCTCGCTCGAAGCCGGACGCGCGATGCGGCGCCGTCATGTCCTCGCCTTCGCCCTCGGCTCCCAGGCGGCCGGCGCGACCGCGGAAGACACCGACAACCTGCTGAGCAAGCGGGAGCGGGACGTGACCGCTCTGGTGGTCGAAGGGCTGACCAACCGGCAGATCGCCGCCCGGATGCATGTGTCGGTGCGCACCGTCGAGACGCATATCCGCCACATCAGGACCACCCTGGGCCTGCGCTCGCGTGCGCATATCGCGGCATGGGTCGCGAAGCAGCGAGCAGCGACCGTGCGCCCCGCCGTGGTGTCTCCCGCCGACCGGGGGCCGCTGGCCGAGGGCGCTCCACTCGTGCGGGGGCCCGCCGCGGGTACGGACCGGTCTGCTCGACCGCACGAGCTGCGAGGCGTACGAAGAAGCGGATGACCGCGCCGCGGGTTTTCGCCCACACGGTGGGGGCCGCGCACGTGTGGCTTCCGCTCAGCCCCCGCCGCACCGGCGAAGGTGTAGGCCGGCGGTCAGTCCTGGACGGTCACCACGTCCACCAGCCGCACGGCCGCGTCCAGGGTCTCCTCGACCTCCCGGGCCGAGCCGCCGCCCGCGATCACGTAGCCGAGTCGGTCGTAGGCGTCCCGCGGCGGCCGTACCGCGCGGCCGGGGGACCCGGTGGCCACCACCCGTTCGACGCCGGGCACACGCTCCGCCTCCGCGGTTCCCGTGATGGCCACAAGCTGTCCTGCCCGGCGCGCGGTCAGAAACCTGATGCCCGCGTGCCGGGTCCGGTCCGCGAGCAGCCGCACGGGGTACCCGGCCGCGGCCCGCACCTGCTGCTCCAGAAGGTCGATCCCGGTGGCCACGCGGACGAGTTCGGGGATCATGCCGCCGGCGAGCCTGGCGTTGATCTCGATGACCGCGGGACCCATGTCCGTCATCCTGATCTCGAGGTGTGCCGGACCTCGGTCGAAGCCCACCGCCTTGAGCGCCTGGCGGGCCGCCTCCGCGAGTTCGCCGGAGGCGGCCTCCGGCAGCTCGGCGGGAAAGACGTGGCCGGTCTCGACGAAGTACGGCAGCGCGCCGACGGTGCGCTGGGTCACCCCTACGCAGGCGGCCTTCCCGTTGTCGCAGAACATCTCCACGCTGTATTCCGGCCCGCGGGCGTACTCCTCCACCAGGACCTTGCGGGCGGTGGCCTGGCCGCGGACGTTCTCGGTCACGGCCAGCACGCGGGCGGCGTGCTCCATGGCGGTGGCGGCGTCCTGGCACCACAGCACGTCCTGCGACCCCGATCCGCCCACGGGCTTGACCACGCACGGCAGACCCACGGACGCGAGGGCACCGGCGATGTCGGCGGGGTCGCTGATCACGGCGAACGCCGGCTGCGGCACTCCCGCGTCCCTCAGCGCCGTACGGGTCAGCGACTTGTCGCGGCAGGCCGTCATCGTCTCCGGAGCGTGGCCCGGCAGGCCGAGCGCGGCGGCCAGCCGTGCGGTGTGTTCCAGGTAGAAGTCACTGGTCGTCGTGAGCCCGGCGATGGTCCGCTTCCCGATCGCCTCCCGAACCGCCCGGAGGACGTCCGCGTCGCTCTCGGTGTCGCAGGCGACCGCCAGGCTGCCGGTGCCGTCGAGGCCGGCGTAGCGAGCGGGGTCCTTGGCCAGCAGGACCGGCTCGAAGCCGAGCCGCACCGCGGTACGCAACGCGAGCATGCCCGTCCCTGTCGTGTTCGACTCCAGAAAGACCAGGACGGGTCGGTTCTTGCGCGGGATCGAGGCGAACGACCAACCGGTGACCGTCGTGCCGTAGGGGACCTCGACGGGCCGGGCGGCGATCGGGCCGGCGGGCCGGTGGCGGTACACGCTGTCCACGTAGCGGTCGCCGCGATCCGGCAGGATTCCCACCAGACGGGTGCCGGGCACCGCCTCGGCGGCGAGGTGGGTCAGGATCCGGTACACCGACCCGGAGGTGTTCCCGGCGAAGATCTTCTGTTCCCGGGCGAGCCGCTGGGTGGCGTCGAACGCCTCGTCGTCCGAGAGCCAGTGCACCTCGTCGAAGAGGCGGTAGTCGATGTTGTCGGGGTACAGGCTGTTGCCCAGTCCGCTCTGTTTGCGGGCCGGTACGTCGGGCTGGCCGAAGAGCACGCTGCCGACGCAGTCGGCAGCGACCACCTTCAGGTCGGGCAGCCGCTCCAGCAGCGCCGCGGACGTACCGCACAGGGAGCCGCCGCTGCCGACGGAGCCGACCACGACGTCCACCGTTCCCAGGTCGCCGATCAGTTCGTCGGCCAACGCGCGGTACGCGGCGGGGTTCTGCGGGTTGCTGTACTGCTGGGGCCAGTAGGCACCGGGCATGCCGCTCATCAGCTCCGCGAGCCGCTCCAGCCGGGCGCTCTGCCATCCCTGCCCTGTCATCGTCTCCACCACGTGGACCACGCACCCGAGGGCTTCCAGTTTGGCGAGGGTGATCGGGTCGATGCGGGGGTCGGTGACGATGTGCACCGCGTGCCCCAGGTAGGTGCCGACGAGGGCGATTCCCAGCGCCATCGTGCCGGACGAGCTCTCCACGATGGGCGCGCCTTCCTCGAGCGCACCGGACCGGCGGGCCTCGAGGATCATCTGCCGGGCGACGCGGTCCTTCATCGCGTAGGGGTTCAGCAGCTCCAGCTTGGCGTAGACCTCGACCCCCTCGGCGGCGTCCACCCGCAGCCGTACGGCCGGGGTGTTGCCTATCGCGTCGACGATGGTGTCATGACGCATGCGCGCTCCCTGGTGACGTGAACGAACGAAAGACGGTGGTGGCGCCGGGCAGGCGCGAGCATGCCGCGGCGGCGGCCGACAGCTTGTGCTGGTGGTCGGGGTCGCCGGCGTCGAGCAGGAGGCCGAGCATGGTGCCACTGTGGGCGCAGACCACGCCCAGAGCGCCGATCTCGTCGCTGACCCGGATCATGGCGTCGAGGTTCCGTTTGGGAACGTGCCGCTGGTTGAGGACCGCGCTGCGGGTGGCGATCGCGCCCGCCCGGGCGAGGTCACCGCGACCGACGGCCATGGTGAGGTCCCCTATCAGGCGCTCGTACTCGCGCTTCTGGGCAGGCGTGCGGTGCAGGGGCCGCTGGTTGAAGGTCACCGTGTCGAGGTGACCGCCCTCGTCGACGGCCACCACCGTGGCCGGGGGCAGTGTGCCGAGCGACGCGCGCAACCGGACCGTCCGGTGTTCGAACACCACGATGCCCGGGTGCATCACCCCGTCAGTGGGCTCGATCGGGCGCAGCCAGCCTTCGACGGCCGCGGGCGAGGTGTCCAGGCCGAGCACCGCCCCCACGGCCCTGGCCGTGGCGACCAGGTCGGCGGAGGAACTGGCGAGCCCTTTCCCCACGGCCAGGCCGCTGTCGAGGACCAGGGAGCCGCCGCCGCCGACGCCTTGGGCGTCGAACATGGCCCGCGCCAGGCGCAAGGACTTGGTCTTGTGGGAGGGGAAGACGTTCAGTGGGCCGTCAGGGTCGTAGCGGAACCACGCCCGGGTGCCGCGGGTGATCGGGAACGTGACGAGGAAGTCGACTCCGTCGGGCAGCACCCCTTGAAGCAGTTCGCCGAAAGTGCCGCAGGCGGTGCCCGCGCCCTCGCGCAGGTCCACGCCCGGCCGGCGGGCGACCAGCGCCGGCTCCCTCATGACCGCCGCTCGGCCGCGGCAAGCAGGTCGTCCCGTTGGCGGGCGGCATCGGCGGATCTGCGTTCGCGCAGTGACCACTGGTCGGCGAGGTTCGCGAACGCGCCGTCCTGGTCGGCGAGCATCGCCCGCACCTCGTCGGGGTGGGCCGAGCCGGCCGATCGCTTGGTCCGCAGTCCCTCGTCGACGTCGAAGGCGGCAACGAGGAGGGCGCCGGTCCGCGCGACCTCGTATCCCGCGTCGGCGCAGAGCGTGGCCAGTAGCGAGCCGTCTGGTTCGGTCGGCCGCAGCCCCTTGTCCAGGGCCCGCTTGATGTACCGCCCGGAGATCACCTGAGCCGTCCGCCAGGGGATGCCGCACTCCAGCGTCAACTGGTTCGCGAGGGTGAAACCTCCCAGGTACTCCCCCGCACACGCCTCGCGCATCCGGTCTGCCGAGAAGGTCGCTCCGGCGAGGACCGCCCGCGTCAGCCGCAGCACCGAGCGCATGGCGTCGAATTGGGTGCGCAGGTGCCCGCCCGCTTCCTTCGACACCTCCACGGTGTTGGTGTACGCGGTGTTGCGCTGCCCGGCGGCGATGTCGGCCGCGCGCCCGGCGACGTGGGCGCACCGGCCGCGGATACGTTCCAGTACGGGAAAGTTGCGCTTTTGCGGCATGGCCGCGGAGATACCCGACAGGTCGTCAGGAAGTTCCAGGAAACCGAAACCACTTCCGCCCCAGGCCATGAGGTCGGTGGCGAAGCGGCTCAGCGTCACCGCGTAGCGGGCCAGGTCGCCGGCGATCGCCATGGCCCAGCCGCGGGAGGCGACAGCCACCAGCGCGTGCGGCTGGACACGGGAGAAGCCGAGCAGTTCGGCCATGCGCACCCGGTCCCAGGCGAGCTCCTGGCCGGCCATCGTTCCCGAGCCGAGTGGGCAGGCGTCGATCTCGTCGTAGGTGTGCAGCATCCCGCGCAAGGTGGCCGTGGTCTCGGCGGCGAGGGCCGCGAGGTGGAAGCCCGGGCTGATGATCTGCGCGGCCTGGGCATGGGTGTATCCCGGCATGGGCACGTCCGCGTACCGGGCGGCGAGCGAGGTGGCCGCACGGCCCAGCGACAGCAGGTCGGCGGCCACAGCGGTCAGGTTCTCGCGAGCGGACATCAACTGGGCGCAGACCTGGAGGTCGTTGCGGCTGCGGTCCACGTGCCACGCGTGGAACGGCGGGACCGGTCCGGACAGGACGTATCGCTCGACAGCGAAGGAGATGTCCGACATGTTGTCCTTCGGATCGACGCGGACGACGTCCGGGGTCAGCGAGTCGAGCCGTGCTCCGATTCCGGCCGCCCCGGCGGCGTCCACCAGCCCCATCCGCACGTACTCCAGCAGCAGGACCTTCTCGATGGCGAGGTAGTGTCCGAGGAGGTGCTCCACTTCGTAGGCGAACTGCGGGGCAAGCACCTCCTCGTGCCAGATGTCGCTCGGTACGCCGTCGATCCTGCCCGTCACCGCCATGCCGTCCTCCTCGGGCGCTTGCGTTCGAGTTCGGTGGCCAGACCGGCCACCGTCGGGTCGGCGAAGAACGCCTGGATGCTCAACTCGGTGTCGTGCTCCGCCGCGAGGCGCGCCAGCATGCGCAGGGCCTGCACCGAATGACCGCCGAGGTGGAAGAAGTCGTCGTGGACGTCGGTCACTGCGGTGCCGAGGACGGCGCTCCACACGTCGGCGACCAGCTGCGCCGTCGCGGTGCGTGGCCTCCCGCCCGCGGCCGTCCGGGCGGGGCGCGTCGACGGGGCGTCTCCCGGCCGGGGCGCGACCGGAAGGCGCGGCAGGGGCATGTCCGCTTCGGAGAGTCCCGCGGCGAGCAGCGCGAGGTAGTCGGCAAGCAGCGCGTCGGCGGTGCTCTTCTCGAGGAGTGCCACGTTGTATTCGATGCGGACCGTGTCAGCCGTGATGTCCAGCAGCAGGTCGTCCTCACAGCCGGCGGAACCGGAGGAGGCAGCCCCCAGGCCGCCGCCCGCGGGCACATGGTTGAAGGCCAGTTGGTACAAGGGTGGCACCCCGGGCAGCCGTGGCACGGGCAGCAGTTCGACGAGGGTCTGGAAGGGGATGTCGTACCGCTCCTCGACATGGGCCGCCGACCGTACCCGGCGGACCAGTTCGGCGAAGGTCGGGCCGCCGCTGACATCGACGCGGACCACCAGCATGTTGACGAACGTGCCGATCATCGGCAGTACGTCGGCCTGACGACGGCCCGTCACCGGCAGACCGACCACGATGTCCTCCTGTCCCGAGTGGCGGTGCAGCAGGGCCACGTAGGCGGCGAGGCAGAGCATGACGGGCTCGGTGCCGAGCCGCCGTGCCGTACCCGGCAGCGACGCGGTGACCTCCGGGGGGAGCCCGGCCCGCACCTCGGCCCCCACGAACGTCCGGGCCGCGGGCCTCAGGTGGTCCAGCGGCAGGCGGTGGACGGGCGGGAGCTGAGCCAGTCGCGCGCGCCAGTACGCGGCCAACTCGGTTCGCCGACGGGGCGACAGCCGGTCACGCTCTCGCTGCGCGTGGCCGGTGTAGCTCAGCGGCAGCTCCGGCAGCTTCGGCTCCCGCCCCTGTTCGGCAGCCGCGCAGATCTCGGTGAGCTCGGCCTGGAGGTTGAACCGTGAGGCGGCGTCGTAGACGACGTGGTGGGCGGCGAACACCACCGCCCATTCCGTCTCCCCCAGCGCCAGCAGCTCCGCGCGCCACAGGGGGGCTCGCTCCAGGTCGAAGGGCCGGCGTGCCAGCTCTGTCCTGCGAGAGCGCCGGACGTCCACCTGCTGGGCATCGTCCGCGCCGGTCAGGTCGACGTGGCGGAGCGCCAGGTCGATCCGCGGGAGTACGTACTGTGTGAGCCGGCCGTCGACGACCCGCAGGGACGTGCGCAGGGCCTCGTGGCGCTGCACCAGCAGGACGAAGGCGTGCCGCAGGTCGGCCTCGGTCACCGCGGCGTGCACGACCAACTCATCGACGATGCGGTACGCCGAGGCGTCGGGCGCCATCCGGCCGGCGAACCACACGCGCTCCTGTGCGAAGGACGCGGGGACGGCGCGCGGCACGGCACCGGGAACCGGCTGCGGCTCGGCGCGCGCCGCGTGCCCTGGTCCTGTCGTCATGGCGTGGGGCGGGACGGACGCGGCCGGGGCAGCGGGCGGGGGCCGGTCACGCCCGCTCACCGCCGGTGCCCGCGCCGGTGCCCGGCCGGACGTGGCCGGGAATCCGCACCGCGTCGCCCATGACCACCACGATCTCGCGCTGCCCCTCGAAGGGTTCCCGGCTGTGGGCCATCCTGAGGTTGTCGACGACGAGGACGTCCCCGCGTCGCCACGGCTCGCCGACCGTGAACCGGTCGTACACGGCGTTGACGGCCTCCACGGTGTCGCCGTCGATGGCCGTGCCGTCGCCGACCATCGTGTGGAACGGCAGGCCGTGCGGCCCGTAGACGTCGGTGAGGTACTCGCGGACGGCCGGATCCATCGTCAGCCCATTGAGGAAGGCGATCTGGTTGAACCATCCGGGAACGCCTGTCGTGGGATGCCGTACGACGGCGGCGCGCCGCTGGCGGGTGCGCAGCCGGTCCCCGGGCAGCCACTCGTGGTCGATGCCGGCGGCGGCGCAGTACGCGTCCACTTCGGCACGGTCGTCGGTGCCGAACGCTTCCGGCCACGCCACGCCCACCTCGTGGTACATGCGGGTCAGCAGCCAGCCGTGGCGCTCGAACGGGGCGACGAGACCGGGCGGCAGCGCCTTGAGGACCTGCTGGGAGTCCGCGACGTTGGTCCTGCCGCCCCGGTCGGGGGCCGTGAGGCAGCCGAAGACCAGGATGCCGGGGACCGTCGCGGCGTAGCTCAGTTCATGGTGCATGCACATCGGCTCGTCCGACGGCCAATGGCTGGAGGAGTAGAGCCCCGGGGCGTGGGCGGTCCTCGGGGCGAAGCCTTCGCGTTCGGTCATCGCGGTGATCCCGAGTCCTTCCGCGACCGCGGCGACGTCGGCGGCTGTGCGCACCCCGATGCCGCGCAGCAGCACGGCGCCGGACTCGGCGACGGCCGCGCGGACGGCGTCGCGGTGGTCGGCCGCCCAGGCGGCGGGGCCGTTGTCGGGCTGTGCGGCGAGCACGCGTGGCACGGGCTGCGACGCGGTGTCCGGCGCCGCGGCGGCCTTGCGGTCGACCAGGGCGGCGACGTCCGCGACGGTGGGGGCGTCCCACAGGTCGGCGACGGTCACCTGGCGGTCCAGGGCGATCGACAGGCGGATCGCGGAGAGTGAGGTGCCGCCGAGTTCGGTGAAGCGGGAGGCGCGTGCGATCCGCTCCCGCGGGACCTTCAGCACCTGTGCCCACAGGTCCGCGATGCTGCGCTCGGTCTCCGTGGCGAACTCCGTGTCCGGCACGTGCCCGGTACCGTGCCGCTCTCGCTGGGCGAGATCGGTCAGGGAGATCCTGTCGATCTTCCCATTGCCGGACAGCGGCAGCTCAGGGGTGTGGTAGAGGCGCGGCGGGACCATGTACTCGGGCAGGGTCCGGGCGAGTGTCCTGGCGACCTGCCCCACGTCCGGCGCGTCCGCGCCGGTGTAGTAGCCGACGAGTTGCGGCTCGGTGGCGGATCCGGCGACGACCACGGCGCCGTCCCGCACCCCGGGAACCTGTAGGAGCCGGTCCTCGACCTCGCCGATCTCGATCCTGAATCCGCTGATCTTGACCTGCGAGTCGCGGCGGCCGAGGTATTCCAGTTCACCGGAGGTCAGCCAGCGGCCGAAGTCGCCCGAGCGGTAGAGGCGCTCGGGCGGCCGGTGGGGGTCGCGGCCGAAGACGGCCGCCGTGCGCTCCGGGTCGTTCACGTATCCGCGGCCCACGCAGACGCCGGCGATCACGATTTCACCTGGGCAGCCCACCGGGAGAAGCTGGAGCGTCTCGTCCATGACGTAGACGCGCGAGTTGCGCACGGGGGCGCCGAGCGGCACGGAGCGGTGTGCGGGCAGGGCGTGCATGACACCGTGGTTGGAGTCGTCGCTCACCTCTGTAAGGCCGTAGCAGTTGACCAGCGGCACGGTGGGGAAGGCGTCGAACCAGCGGCGCACCAGCTCCTTTTTCAGCGCCTCGCCGGTGACCGCCATGACGCGCAGGCCGGGCAGCTCCCGGTGCTCCTCGGCCAGCGTGGAGAGGAGGAGTTCGAGGTAGGTGGGAACCAGCTGCGCCACCTGGACACCGTTGTCGGCCAGGGCGTCGATGAACGAGTGAACGTCCATGATCACGTCCTGCTCGATGATGAGCGTCCGGCCGCCCATGAGGAGCCCGGAGACGAGCTGCCACAGCGAGATGTCGAAGCACTGCGGCGCGGTCTGCGCCACGACGTCCCCCTCCTGGACGCCGAGGTCTTCGATCTTGGCGTAGAGGTGGTTGAGGAAGCCGTCGTGCTCGCACATGGCGCCCTTGGGTTCGCCGGTGGAGCCCGAGGTGAAGTAGATGTACGCGAGCTGGTCCCCCGGGACGGCGAGGTCGAGGTCGTGGCGCGGGCCGCCTTCGTCGAGAACGTCCCGTACATACAGGCGCCGCGTGTCCTGGCCGGCCAGCGCCTCCTCCAGCGGTGCGACACCGTGGTCGGCGAGCACCCACCGGCACTCTCCCCTGGTGAGCGTGTTCGCCATCCGCTCGGCGGGGAAGTGCGGTTCGAGCGGCAGATAGCAACCGCCTGCCTTGAAGACGGCGATGACGGCCGCGAGCCATTCCAGGGTGCGTTCCGTCACCACCGCCACGACGTCCTCCGCGCGCACCCCTTCCCGGTGCAGGGTCCAGGCGATGGCGTTGGCGTTCTCGTTCACCTCGCGGTAGGTCCAGCTCCGGCCGCCCTGGACAGCGGCCACCGCATCGGGGTGGCGGCGCGCCCGGTCCTGGAACAGCTCGTGGAAACGACGCCCCGGCAACGGCTTCACCGGTCCGGAGCACAAAGCGATCGTCTCCTCGGTCTCCGCCTCGGACAGCAGGCCGTGGCTGGTGTGCGGTTCGTCGGGGAACTCGGTGAGCACGCGCAGGGCGCCCCGCACGTAGCCGTCCAGGCGCTCGGCGGACACGTGGGGGTGCCCGGTCGTGCTGTCCCAGGCGTCGTCGGCCTCCTTCCGCCCTCCCGGAGTGGCCACGCGCTGGATCAGGTCGCGCCATGTGGCGTCGGGGGAAAGGACCGGTGCCCCGGTGGCGACGGCCGCGACCTTCAGCCGGGCGGCGGCCTCGACCGTCTCGGTGTCGACGCCGCAGGCGCGGGCGAGAACGGTGACGGCGCCGGCCGGCCCGGCGGACGGTTCCGGGGCCGGTGTGGCCCGCGCGTCGCCCGCCTCGCGAGGGGCTGTGTCCTGCATGGAGTTCCTCCTTGTCGGTGACCTGCGGCAGATCAGCACCCGGGAAAGGGAATCCCCCCGAAAAGGGGCTCATCAGCCTCAGCCAGGCCCAGTTCGTTCGCCACGATGTCCCAGATCTGCCGGGCGGCCTTGGAGTTCAGCAGCATCTCGCGGTGCGAGCGGTCGAGTGTGTGCTCCAGCACCTCGCCGGAGACCAAGGGGCGCCACAGGCCGGCCTTCGGGTCCGAGTCGCCGGAGATCAGCAGCAGGTTGCCGGCTGTCTTCCGCGTCTGGTGCGCCAGCAGGATCTTGGTGTTGTTGCGCACGATTCGGACGTACGCCTCGTGCTCCTCACCGGTAAGCGCCTCGGCCACCGTGTCCTCCTGCTCGGCGAAGCCCGCCCGCACCTCGGCGGTAGGACGGCCGTCCACCGGGGCCGAGTCGAGCACGACCAAGGCCGCCACCTCTTCACCGGCCTCCTCCAGTTGAGCGGCCATCTCCTGGACGACGTGGCCGCCGAAAGACCAGCCGAGCAGGTGGTACGGGCCGTTGGCCTGCACGGTACGGATCTGCGCGACGTAGTCGGCAGCCATCTGCGACAGGGAATCAGGCAGCTCGGCCGAGGCCGCGTCCAAGCCCCGGGGCCGCAGGGCGTAGAACGGATACCGCTTTGGTGCGCAGTCGGCCAGCCAGCCGTATTCCCAGCCGAGCCCCATGATGGCGTGGGCGCAGAAGAACGGCGCGTGGTCGCCGGTCGACCGTATCGGCACCAGCACATCCGTGGCCTTCTGCTCGCCACCCTCGGTGATCCGGCCGAGGAGGCCGGCCACGGTCGGCGCCTCGAACACCGCCCGCATCGGCACCTCGATGCCCAGGACCGCCCGGATCCGGTTGACCAGGCTCACCGCCATCAGCGAGTGCCCGCCCAGCTCGAAGAAACTCTCCTCGGCCCCGACGGACGACACCCCGAGCACCTGCTCGAAGATCGAGCAGAGCAGCTGCTCCCGCAGCGTGACCGGGCCCCGCCCGCCCCTTCCGGTGCCGGCCGAGTAGTCCGGCGCGGGCAGCGCGGCCCGGTCCAGCTTGCCGTTCGCCGTCAACGGCAGCCGCTCCAGCGTCACCACCGCCGACGGCACCATGGACTCCGGCAACCGGCTCGCCGCGAACTGCCGCACCACCGCAGCCAGCCGCACTGCGGCGTCACCGACTCCGGCGTCACCAGCTCCCCCGTCACCGCTCCCGGAGTCCGGAACGACATAGGCCACCAAGCGCGGGTCACCGGGGGTGTCCTCCCGGGCGACGACCGCCGCCTGCGCCACCTGCCGGTGCCCGGTCAGCGCCGCCTCGATCTCACCCGGCTCGATCCGGACCCCCCGAATCTTCACCTGCTCATCCACACGGCCGACGAACACCAAGCGACCCTCGGCGTCCCACCGCACCACATCCCCGGTCCGGTACATCAGCTCACCCGCCGGCCCGAACGGGCAGGCCACGAACCGCTCGGCCGTCAGCGCCGGTCGTCCCAGATACCCCCGGGCCAGCCCGTCGCCGGCCACGTACAACTCACCGGCCACGCCCGGCGGTACGGGCCGGAGCCCTCCATCGAGCACATACGCCCGGGTGTTCCGGATGGGCCGTCCGATCGGCACCGTCCCGCCGTCCCGCTCCGGATCGCACCGCCATGAGGTGACGGCGACCGAGGCTTCGGTGGGACCGTAGAGGTTGTGCAACGGCACCGCCAGCACCGCCTGGAAGCGGTCGCGCACCGGCGCCGGGAGCGCCTCCCCGATGCATAGGACCGCCCGCAGAGTGGTGCACTTCTCCACGGCGACGTCTTCCAGGAACGCCCGCAGCATGGAGGGAACGAACTGAATGACCGTCACCTGTTCCCTGCTGATCAACTCGGTCAGGTACGCGGGATCCCGATGCCCGCCCGGCCGGGCCATCACCATCCCGGCACCGTTCAGCAACGGCCAGAACAGCTCCCATACCGACGCGTCGAACCCGAACGACGCCTTCTGCACGATCCGGTCAGCCGCTCGCAGGCCGAACTCCTCCTGCATCCACGCCAGTTGGTTGACCACCCCGTGGTGCGGGACGGTCACCCCCTTCGGGGTGCCGGTGGACCCGGAGGTGTACATCACATAGGCCGGATGGCCGGGCCGCAGTGGCGTTGTCCGGTCGGTGTCGGTGACCGCGCGGACGTCGGCCGCGGCCACGGCCGACCGCACCGCCGGATCGTCCAGCCTGATCCACTCCGCCGCGGTCCGCGCCGACTCGGGTTGGCCGGGATGGCGTTCCAGCAGGCGGGCGGTGACCTCGCCGGTGCTCACCACAACCCCGGGGGAGGCGTCGGCGAGCACCTGGTCGATGCGGTGGAGCGGCTGGTCGGGGTCGATGGACAGGTAGGCGCCGCCGGTCTTGATGACGGCCAGGAGTGCGACGACCTGTTCCACCGAGCGGTCGAGGACCACACCCACCACGGTTTCCGGCCCCGCCCCATGGCCGATCATGTACCGGGCGAGGCTGTTGGTCCGCGCCTCCAGCTCGGCGTAGGAGACCCGCTCGCCCTCGGAGACCAGCGCGATGGCGCCGGGGGCGCGGTCGGCCTGCCGGCGGAACAGATCGGCGAGGGTCACGTCCGGCACCGGGCGGGCGGTGTCGTTCCACTCCTGGAGCATCCGCTGCCGTTCCGCGCCGTCGAGCAGGTCGATGCGGTGGACCGGCATGGTGGGGTCGGCGGTGACCGCCTCCAGGACCCGCACCAGCCGGGCCGCCAGCGTCTCCACGGTGCGCTGGTCGAACAGCTCGGCCGCGAACACGATCCCGCCGTCCAGGCCGACCGGCGTCCCCGCTTCGTCACACCGCTCGTGGACCTCGATGTCCAGGTCGAACCTGGCCGACAGCAACCCGGCGGGTTTTTCGGCCACCCGCACACCGGGCAGCCGCGGCACCGCCGGAGGGTTGTTCTGCACGGCGAGCAGGACCTGGAAGAGCGGGGGCCGGGCCATCGAACGGGCAGGGGCGAGCTCCTCCACCAGGCGCTCAAAGGGAACGTCCTGGTGCTCGAACGCCTCCAGACTGGCCGCGCGCACCCTGTCGAGCAGCTCCACGAAGTCCGGGTCACCTGACAGATCGGTGCGCAGCACAAGGGTGTTGGCGAAGAACCCGACCAGGTTGTCCAGGGCCTGATCCAGCCGCCCGGCCACCGGGCTGCCGATCACGATGTCCCGGCCGGCGCCGCTCTTCGACAACAGCACCGCGACCGCCGCATGGAGCAGCATGAACATCGTCACCCCCTGACCGCGCGCCAGCTCGGTCAGCCGTGCATACACCTGCGCCGGTATCCGCAGCGGCACCCATCCGGCACGACGGCTGGCCACCGCCGGCCGCGCCCGGTCCACCGGGAGGGCGAGCTCCTGGGGCGCCGCCCGAAGCCGGTCCTTCCAGTAGGCCACCTGCCTGGCCAGCACGCTCTCAGGGTCATCCCTGTCGCCCAGCAGCGCCCGCTGCCACAGCGTGTAGTCGACGTAACTCACCGGCAGCGGCTCCCAATCCGGCGTACGGCCGGCACACCGTGCCGCGTACGCCTCCGACAGGTCCCGCCACAGCGGACCCATCGACCACCCGTCACTGACGATGTGGTGGAGGACCACCGAGAGCACCCATTCCTCGCCGTCGGGCGACTCACCGTGGATCAGACGGAACAGGTCGGTCCTGAGCGGCAGTTCGGCGGCGAGGTCGAAGGCGTGGGCGGCGAGCCGGCCGAGGCGCTCCTCCAGCTCCTCGGCCTCAACGGCGGTGACCGGCAGCTCGATGGCCACCTCTTCGACGGGCCGGATTCGCTGGGTCGGCTGATCACCCACCAGGGGAAAGGTGGTCCGCAGGCTCTCGTGCCGGGCCACGACATCGGCGAGGGCCGCCCGCAGGGCCGCGGTGTCCAGGTGCCCGGACAGCCGCAACCGCAGGCAGATGTTGTACATGTGGTTGGGGCCCTCGAGCCGGTCCAGGAACCACAGTCGGCTCTGCGCGTAGGACACCGGCAGCTCGCGCGGACGCGCCATGGCCACCACCGCCGGCCGCGCCGGGCCACCGCGCTGTGTCAGCCTCCGGGCGAGACCGGCCGCGGTCGGCGCCTCGAACACGGTGCGCACGGAGATCTCCACCCCGAGGACTGCCCGGATGCGGCTGACCAGTCGCACCGCCAGCAGGGAATGCCCACCCAGGGCGAAGAAGTCGTCCTCGACCCCGACCCGCGGTAGCCCCAGTACCTGCGCGAACACCGAGCACACAAGCTCCTCGCGGGCGGTGGCCGGCGTCCGTCCCGCACCGGCGCCGAAGGCGTGGTCCGGCTCCGGGAGCGCGGCGCGGTCGACCTTGCCGTTCACCGTCAGCGGCAGCCGCTCCAGCACCACCACCGCCGACGGCACCATGTGCGACGGAAGCCGGGCCGCCAGGGACTCCCGTATCGCGCCGGCCACCGCGGACCCGTCCGGCTTTCCGGCGAGAGCGGCGTCGGACGGCACCACATAGCCGTTCAGGCGCTTGCCACCCGAGGTGGCCTCGCGGGCGACGACCACCGCCTGGGCGACCAGCTCGTGCGCGGCCAGCATCGCCTCCACCTCGGCGGGTTCGACACGGAAGCCGCTGATCTTCACCTGGTCGTCCGTGCGGCCCACGAACTCCAACTGCCCGCCACGGGCCCAGCGCACCAGGTCGCCCGTCCGGTACATCCGCGCACCGGCCCCCTCGAAGGGGCAGGCCACGAACCGCTCACCGGTCTGCCCCGGACGGTTCAGATACCCCCGGGCCAGCCCCCCGCCGGCCAGATACAGTTCTCCGGCCACTCCCACCGGCACCGGAGCCAGCCGCTCGTCCAGCACATACGCCCGGGTGTCGGCCAGCGGGCGCCCGATGGGGATGTCGCTCCCGTCGCCGACGTCAACCTCGGTGACCGGGTGGGTGTGGGTGTAGGTGGTGCTCTCCGTCGGGCCGTACCCGTTGATGAGCCGGGTGCGCGGCAGGGCTTGGAGAAGGGTCCGGCACTGCGGTACCGAGAGCACGTCCCCGCCCGTGAGGAGGCTGCGGACGCCTCGCAGCGCCTCCACGTCGATGTCCACCACCTGGTGCAACAGCCCCGTGGGCAGCACCGCGACGGTGACCTGGTGGCTGGTCAGGAAGCGGCTGAGAGCGGCCACGGACGGCGTTCCGGCGGGGCCGACCGCGAGTGTCGCCCCATGGGCCAGGGCGATCCACATCTCGAAGGTGGTGCAGTCGAACGACACCGAGGCGAGGTGCGCCACGACGTCGCCGGGACGTACATCGGCGTACTCGGCCGGACGGACCAGGCGGTCGATTCCCCGATGGGTGACCGTGACCCCCTTGGGGGTGCCGGTGGAGCCCGAGGTGTAGATGACGTAGGCGGCCTGGTCAGGACGCGGCGGTGCGGCACGGTCCAGTCGGGTGAGCGGGCCGTCGTCCTTCCCGGCCACCGCCGCCCGCACCGCCGGATCGTCCAGCGTGATCCGGTCCGGGCCCGACTCCGGGTCGAGGGGGCCGGAGTCGGGCTGGTCGAGTCGGCCGGCGAAGGACGCCGTGGTGACCAGGGCGACCGGGGCCGCGTCGGCCACCATGAGACCGATGCGACCAGTGGGATACGTCGGGTCGATCGGCAGATAGGCGGCCCCGGCCTTCAGCACTGCCAGCAGCACGCCGATCCTCTGGGGCGAACGGTCCATCACCACCGCGACAACAGACTCGGGGCGCACCCCGTGGTCGATCAGGTGCCGGGCGAGGCGGTTGGATTCCGCGTCGAGCTGCGCGTACGTCATCCGCTCGTCGCCGCAGACCAGCGCGACGGCGTCGGGGGTACGGGCGGCCTGCGCGGCGAACAGCTCGGGCACGGTGGCGGCGGGTTCCGGGCGTGCTGTGTCGTTCCACTCGGTCAGGATCCGCCGCCGCTCGCCGGCGACGAGCGGATCGATTCCGTGGAGGGACCGGTGGGGGTCGGCGGCGACCGTGCCCAGGATGTGGACCAGCCGGGTGGCGAGCGTCTCGGCCGTGGCCCGGTCGAAGAGATCGGAGGCGTAGGTGATCCCGCCGTTCACACCGGCCGGCCGGCCCTGGTCGTCGAAGCGCTCTTCGACGTGGAAGTCGAGGTCGAACTTGGCCATGGAGACCTCGGAGGGCCGGGCCTCGATGTCCAGGCCCGGCAGGTCGATCGTCGCCTGGGGAACGTTCTGCACCGCCAGCATGACCTGGAACAGCGGGTGCCTGGTCAGCGAGCGGGCCGGGGCGAGCTCCTCCACCAGCCGCTCGAACGGCACCTCCTGGTGCTCCAGCGCACCCAGCGCCCTCTTCCGCACCCGCCCCAACAGCTCGGCGAAGCCCGGGTCGCCGGACAGGTCGGTGCGCACCACCAGCGTGTTCACGAAGAACCCGACCAGGTCCTCCACGGCCTGGTCGTTCCGCCCGGCCACCGGGCTGCCGATCGGAATGTCCTCACCCGCGCCCAGCTTCGACAGCAGCACCGCCACCGCGGCCTGCCACACCATGAACATCGTCACACCCTGCCGGGCCGCCAGCTCCGCCAACGCGGCATGCAGGTCGGCCCGCAGGGTCAGCGGCACCCAGCCACCGCGGCGACTGGCCACCGCGGGCCGCCGCCGGTCCACCGGAAGCTCCAACTCCTCCGGCGCACCCCGCAGCTCGGCCCTCCAATAAGCCACCTGGCCGGCCAGCACACTGTCCGGATCCTCCAGATCGCCGAGCATCCCCCGCTGCCACAGCGCGTAGTCCGCGTAACTCACCGGCAACGGCTCCCAACCCGGCGCACGCCCGGCGCGGCGGGCGGCGTAGGCGGCCGACAGGTCCCGTAGCAGCACCCCCATGGACCAGCCGTCGGCCACGATGTGGTGCACGACCAGCACCAGCACGCAGTCGCCCGTGACCATCCACCCGGCATCGGGTGACGGCCGGCCGGTTCCCGAGGTGAACAGCGTGGCGCGCAGGGGCGGCTCGCTCGCGAGGTCGAACGCGTGCGAGCACGCCCGGTCGGTCTCCGCGTCCAGCTCGCCGACGGCGACCGGGACCACGGGCAGGTCGACGCCCGCCTCGGCGACGGGCACGATCTCCTGGTAGGGCTCCCCCTCCACCTGCGGGAACCGCGTCCGCAGACTCTCGTGCCGCGCCACCACATCGCCCAGCGCCGCCCGCAGCGCGGCCACGTCCAGCCGCCCGGACAACCGCAGCACCAGCGGAATGTTGTACAAGGCGCTCGCGCCCTCGAGCCGGTCCACGAACCACAACCTCCGCTGGGCGTACGACAGCGGCAGCACCGGCGGACGCGGCCCGGCCACCACCGCAGGCCGCGCGGGCACACCACCGGCCTGTTCCAGCCGCGCCGCCAGACCGGCCACCGTCGGCGCATCGAACACCGCCGGGACCGGGACCTCCAGGCCCATGACCGCCCGGATCCGGCTGACCAACCGCACGGCCAGCAGGGAATGCCCGCCCAGCGCGAAGAAGTCGTCCTCCACGACGACCCGGGGCACGTCGAGCACCTGGGCGAACACCGCGCACAAAAGCTCCTCGTACACGGTGGCCGGCTGCCTGGCCGTTCCGGTGCCGGTGCCGGACACGCGGCGCGGCGCGGGCAGCGCGGCCCGGTCGACCTTGCCGTTCACCGTCAACGGCAGCCGCTCCAGCACCACCACCGCCGACGGAACCATGTACTGCGGCAGCCGGTTCGCCATGAAGTCCCGCGCCACCGTGGCCAGTCCCGCGTCCGCCGCGTCCTGGGTGGGCACGGCGTAGGCGGCGAGGTACTTGTCACCGGGGGTGTCCTCGCGGGCGACGACGACCGCCTGGGCCACCTGCTCGTGTCGGGCCAGCACCGCCTCGACCTCACCCGGCTCGACACGGAAGCCACGGATCTTCACCTGGTCGTCCGCCCGGCTCACGAACTCCAACTGACCGGCGCGGTTCCACCGCACCACGTCGCCGGTCCGGTACATGCGCCCACCGCCGCCTTCGAACAGGCAGGCCACGAACCGCTCACCGGTCAGCCCGGGACGGTTCAGATACCCCCGGGCCAGGCCGGCGCCGGCGATGTACAGCTCACCGGCCACCCCCGCCGGCACGGGGTTGAGATAGTCGTCGAGCACGTATATCCGCGTGTTCTCCAGCGGATACCCGACCGGCACGACATCCCCGATCGCCTTGGGGTCCCGGATCGGGATCTGGGTACCGATGACGGTCACCTCGGTCGGGCCGTAGGTGTTGCGGACCGTGATCGAGGGCACGGCCTCCAGCACCTGCCGTACCGCCGCGGCGGGGACCACGTCGGCGCCGGTGAACACCTCGTGCAGCCCGGCGAAGGCGGTGGGGTCCTCCTCGGCGATCACCCGGAACAGACCCGCGGTCAGCTGGGCGTGGGTCAGCTCGTGGTCGCTGACCAGCGACCTGAGCAGCGCCGCGCCAATCCGGCCCCGGGGGGCGACGACCACCTGTCCGCCGGTCAGCAGCCGTACCCACAGCTCGAGGGTGGAGCCGTCGAAGGTGTGCGGCGCGGCGAACAGACCCCGGGCCTGCCCGGGGAAGTGCCAGCAGCGGTCACCGGCCAGTTCCACCACGTCCCGGTGGGTGGTCGCGATGCCCTTGGGCTCACCCGTCGATCCGGAGGTGAACATCACGTAGGCCAACTGGTCGGGCAGGACCCGCACCGGTACGGCCGAGTCCGGCGCTTCGGCCCACCCGGCGCCCGCCTCGTCCGCGTCGGCCACGACCACCGTGCCGACGTGCTCCCGCACGGTCGGCGCGTACACCTGGTCGACCAGGCACACCTCCACATCGGCCTGCCGCAGCACCTGCCCGATGCGCTGGGTCGGCTGGCCGGGGTCGACGGGCACATACGCGCCGCCGGCCTTCAGCACCGCCAGCAGAGCGGTCACAAGGTCGATCGACCGGTCCATGACCACGCCGACGAGGGACTCGGGGGCCACCCCGCGGTCGATCAGATGCCGGGCGAGACGATTGGACCGGGCCTCCAGCTCACCGTACGAGACCCGCTCCTCGCCAGACGCCAAGGCAATGGCCTCAGGGGCGCGCGTGGCGTGCGCGGTGAACAACGCCGGCACCGTGACGGCGGCCGGGCGGCGGTCGCCGCTCCATTCCGTCAGCAGTCGCCGTCGCTCGGCGGAGTCCAGCAGGTCCAGGCGGCTGACGGGACGGGCAGGGTCGGCGGTGACGGTCTTCAAGAGGCGGATCAGCCGGGTGACCAGCGTCTCCGCCGTGGTCTGGTCGAACAGGTCGGTGGCGTACGTGAGCCCGCCGCGCAGGCCGCCGGGCCGTCCCTGATCGTCGAACACCTCGACGACTTGGAAGTCGAGGTCGAGCTTGGCCATGGTGGCCCCGCTCGGGCGCGCTTCGACGTCCAGGCCCGGCAGGTCGATCGTCGCCTCGGGAACGTTCTGCACCGTCATGGTGACCTGGAACAGCGGGTGCCTGGTCAGCGAGCGGGCCGGGGCGAGCTCCTCCACCAGCCGCTCGAACGGCACCTCCTGCTGCTCCAGCGCACCCAGCGCCCTTTTCCGCACCCGCCCCAACAGCTCGGCGAAGCCCGGGTCACCGGACAGGTCGGTGCGCACCACCAGCATGTTCATGAACAACCCGACCAGGTCCTCCACCGCCTGGTCGGTCCGTCCGGCGATCGCGCTGCCGATCGGGATGTCCTGACCGGCACCTAGCTTGGACAGCAGCACCGCAAGGGCGGCCTGCCACACCATGAACATCGTCACGCCCTCGGCACGGGCCAGCTCCGCCAGGTCGGCATGGAGTTCCGGCGGAACGTCGATCACCGCCCAGCCGCCTCGATGGCTGGCCACCGCGGGCCGCCGCCGGTCCACCGGAAGCTCCAACTCCTCCGGCGCACCCCGCAGCTCGGCCCTCCAATAAGCCACCTGGCCGGCCAGCACACTGTCCGGATCCTCCAGATCGCCGAGCATCCCCCGCTGCCACAGCGCGTAGTCCGCGTAACTCACCGGCAACGGCTCCCAGCCCGGCGCACGTCCCGCACACCTCGCCGCGTACGCCACCGACAGATCCCGCCACAGCAGCCCCATCGACCACCCGTCGCCCGCGATGTGGTGCACGACCAGCACCAGCACGGACTCACCCGTCACCACCAGGCCATCCTCTGCCGGCGGCTGGTCCGAGAGGGGCGCGAACAGTGTGGCCCGCACGGGCAACTCGCGCGCGAGGTCGAAGGCGTGGCACGCCGATTGCTCGATCTCCGCTTCCAGCTCGTCGGCGGCGACCGGGACCACCGGCAGGTCCACGCCCGCCTCAGAAACAGGCACGATCTCCTGGTAGGGCTCCCCCTCCACCTCCGGGAACCGCGTCCGCAGACTCTCGTGCCGCGCCACCACATCGCCCAGCGCCGCCCGCAGCGCCGCCACGTCCAGCCGCCCGGACAACCGCAGCACCAGCGGCACGTTGTACAAGGCGCTCGCGCCCTCGAGCCGGTCCACGAACCACAACCGCCGCTGGGCGTACGACAGCGGCAGCACCGGCGGACGCTCCCCGGCCACCACCGCAGGCCGCGCGGGCACACCACCGGCCCGCTCCAGCCGCACCGCCAGAGCGGCCACCGTCGGCGCCTCGAAAAGGGCACGGACGGGCAGTTCGACTCCCAGCACGGTGCGGATCCGGCTGGCCAGCCGCACCGCCTGCAGCGAATGTCCGCCCAGCTCGAAGAAACTGTCGTCGACCCCGACCTGCGGCACGCCCAGCACCTGGGCGAAGACCGCGCACAGAAGCTCCTCGCGCACCGTGGCCGGTCGCCTTCCCGGTGCCGCGCCGGATCGGGCAGGCAGGGCGGCGGAGGCGGGTTCCGCCTGCTCTTCCGCCCGGCGCACGAGTTCCAGCCGGCCGGCGCGGTTCCACCGCACCACGTCCCCGGTGCGGTACATCCGTGCACCGGGTTCCTCAAACGGACAGGCCACAATCTGCCCGGCGACCGGCCCCGGACGGTGCCGTTCCCCACGGGTGAGCCCGGCGCCGGCGATGTACAGCTCACCGGCCACCCCCGGCGGTACCGGTTCGAGATAGGCGTCCAGGACGTAGACACGCGTGTTGGCCGGCGGATACGCGATCGATGGGCGCTCCCCATCGGGTACCGGCGCCGCGGCGTCGAACGCACGGGCGGGCCGCGCGCCGAACAGCTCCGGCACCGTGCCCGCCGGCACTGAACGCGCGGCATCACTCCACTCTGTCAGGATCCGCTGCCGCTCCGCGGCGTCCAGCAGGCCGATTACACGGATGGGCCGCCGGGGATCACTCACGACTGCCCGCAAGACCCGGATCAGCCGGGTGACGAGCATGTCCACCGTGGCCTGGTCGAACAGATCGATGGCATACACGATGCCGCCGTCCAGACCGGCCGGCAGACCCCGCGCGTCGAAACGCTCGATGACCTCGAGGTCCAAGTCGAACTTGGCGCCCTGTGCCCCGGACGGCATGACGCCGACCTCGACCCCGGGCAGGTCGAGCGCTGCGTCGGGGACGTTGTGCAGCGTCAGGGCGACCTGGAACAGCGGGTGCCTGGCCATGGAACGAACAGGGGCCAGCTCCTCCACCAGCCGCTCGAACGGCACGTCCTGGTGCTCCAGCGCGCCCAGAGCAGACCGCCGCACCCGCCCCAGCACCTCGGCGAAGGTCGGGTCACCGGACAGGTCGGTGCGCACCACCAGCGAGTTCACGAAGAACCCGACCAGCTCCTCCAGGGCCTGATCGTTGCGCCCGGCGACCGGGCTGCCGATGAGGACGTCCTCCCCCGCGCCCAGCTTGGACAGCAGGACCGCCACCGCGGCCTGCCACACCATGAACATCGTCACGCCCTCGGCACGGGCCAGCTCCGCCAGCTCGGTATGCAGTTCCGCAGGCACCTGGAAGCCGGCCAGCCCACCCCGGTGGCTGGCCTCCGCAGGCCGCGGCCGGTCCACCGGCAAGGCCAGTTCCTCCGGCGCCCCAGCCAGCGCCTGCCGCCAGTACGCCATCTGGCCGGCCAGCACGCTGTCCGGATCGTCCGTCTCACCCAGCACCTTCCGCTGCCACAGCGTGTAGTCCGCGTAACTCACCGGCAGCGGCTCCCAGCCCGGCGCACGCCCCGCACACCTCGCCGCGTACGCCACCGACAGATCCCGCCACAGCAGCCCCATCGACCACCCGTCGCCCGCGATGTGGTGCACGACCAGCACCAGCACGGACTCACCCGTCACCACCAGGCCATCCTCTGCCGGCGGCTGGTCCGGGACGCGCGCGAAAACAGTGGCCCGCAGCGGCAGTTCGGCCGCCGGGTCGAAGGCGTGGGAGGATGCCCGGTCGATCCGCGCCTCCAGCTCGTCGGCGGCGACCGGGATCACCGGCAGATCCACGTCCGCCTCGGCAACGGGCACGATCTCCTGGTACGGCTCCCCCTCCACCTCCGGGAACCGCGTCCGCAGACTCTCGTGCCGCGCCACCACATCGCCCAGCGCCGCCCGCAGCGCCGCCACGTCCAGCCGCCCGGACAATCGCAGCACCAGCGGCACGTTGTACAAGGCGCTCGCGCCCTCAAGCCGGTGCAGGAACCACAACCGGCGCTGAGCGTAGGACAGCGGCAGCACCGGCGGACGCGGCCCGGCCACCACCGCAGGCCGCGCAGGCACACCACCGGCCCGCTCCAGCCGCACCGCCAGAGCGGCCACGGTCGGCGCCTCGAACAGCGCCCGCACCGGCACCTCCGCGCCGAAGACCGCGCGGATCCTGCTGACCAGCCGCACCGCGAGCAGTGAATGCCCGCCAAGGGAGAAGAAGTCGTCCTCGGGCCCGACCCGGGGCTGGCCCAGCACCTGTGCGAAGAGCGAGCACAGCAGCTCCTCGCGCATGGTGACAGGGCTCCGTCCCGTGCCGGAGGCATAGTCCGGCACTGGGAGGGCGGCCCGGTCGAGCTTGCCGTTCGCCATCAGCGGCAGCCGCCCCAGCACCACGATCGCGGACGGAACCATGTACTCCGGCAGCATGTCCGCCAGGTACCGGCGTACTGCCGACTCCAGCCCTTCGCCAGCGGCCGTGCCGGGGTCGCCGGCGGGGACGAGGTAGGCCGTCAGTCGCTTGTCACCGGGAGTGTCCTCACGGACGATGACCACAGCCTGCCGCACCCGCCCGTGCCCGGAGAGCACCGCCTCGACCTCACCCGGCTCGATCCGGAAACCGCGGATCTTCACCTGGTCGTCAGCGCGGCCGACGTAGAGGAGCTGACCGTCCGCGGTCCAGCGCACCTTGTCGCCGGTGCGGTACATGCGCCCGCCTCGCCCGGCATCAGGCTGGGGGCACCTCCCGGCCGCCCCGCGGAACGGATCGGCCACGAACCGATCGGCGGTGAGCCCTGGGCGGTTCAGGTAACCCCGGGCGACACCGGCGCCGGAGACGTACAGGTCGCCCACCACCCCCACCGGCACGGGCGCGAGGTGTTCATCGAGGACGTAGACGCTCGTGTTGGGAAGCGGCCGGCCGATGCACGGCAGGTCACCGGGGCGCAGCGGGCCTGCGGAGGTCGCGATCACGGTGATCTCGGTCGGTCCGTACGCGTTGCCGAACCAGCGGCCGGCGCCCCACCGGTCGACGAGTTCGGCGCCCAGTGCCTCACCCGCGACCAGCAGCGTCCGTACGGACGCCAGTTCCGCCTCGGTCTCGACCATGCCGAGGACGGTGGGCGGCAGTTGCATGTGCGTGACGGCGTGCCGGGCGACCACACCGCCCAGTCCGGCTCCGGGGAGCAGTTGCTCGGCCGGCGCCACCACCAGGCATGCCCCTGCGGAGAACGCCATCATGATCTCCCAGGTCGCGACGTCGAAGCCGATCGACGCGAACTGCAACAGCCGGCTGTCGGAGTCCAGGTCCGGCCAGCGGTCGGCCAGGAGGTTCACGGCGTTCGCGTGCTCCACCACGACGCCCTTGGGCGTCCCGGTGGAGCCGGAGGTGTAGATCACATAGGCGGCGTGGTCCGGACGCAGGGCGGCGATCCGGTCGGCCTGGGTGAGGGCGCGCGGGTCGTGGCCGGCCACCGTCGCCCGGACCGCCGGGTCGTCCAGCGTGATCCACTGCGGGCCGGTCTCCGGCCCGCGTCCGTCCGCGTGGGATGCACGCAGTCGGCCTGCGATCGCCGTGGTGGTGAGCAGGGCGACGGGGGTGGCGTCGGCACACATGAAGGCGACGCGTTCGGCGGGCTGGGCGGGGTCGATGGGAAGGTAGGCGCCACCGGCCTTCACCACCGCCAGCAGCGCGGTGATCAGGTCGGGCGAGCGATCCATCACCACCGCGACCAGGGACTCCGGCCCCACTCCGCGCGTGATCAGATACCGGGCCAGGCGGTTGGAACGTGCCTCCAGCTCGGCGTAGGACAGCCGCACGTCGTCGTAGGCCAGAGCATCGGCATCGGGGGTGCGGGTGGCCTGGGCGGTGAACATGTCCGCCAGGGTGGTGACGGGCACCGGGCGGGCGGTGTCGTTCCACTCCGCCAGTATCCGCCACCGCTCGGCCGCGGGGAGGACGTCGATGTGCTCGAGCGGGGTGTCCGGATGCCGTTCCAGAGCGTTGATCAGGTTTTCGGTGGTGGTGTGCAGCAGGCGGGTGATCAGCTCCGGGTCGATCGCCGCGGCCACCTGCACCACGAAGGCGAACTCGTAGCCGCTGTCGTCCACGGACACGACCAGGGGGTAGTTGGTACGGTCCCAGGAGCCGAGGACCTCGGTCCCGTGTGGCCTGGGCGCCACCCAGTCGCCGCTGAAGAAGTGGCGGTAGTTCAGCAGAGCGGTGAACAGCGGAGCCGGGGCGCGGACGCCGCTGGCCCGCTGGGCAACGGCCAGTGAGGCGTGTTCGTGCACGATCAGGTCGGCCAGCTGGGTCTGCATCGAGCGCAGCGCGTCACGCACACTGATGCTGCTGCCGGTGCGCGCGCGCACCGGCAGCGTATTGATGAACAGTCCCGGGACACGGTCGGCACCCGCTCCGGCGTTCATCCGTCCGAACAGCACGGTGCCGAACACCACGTCATCGCGGGCGGACACCGACGCCAGGACGCGGGCCCACACGGTGTGGAACACCGTCGCCGGGCTCACCCCCAGCAGGCTGGCCTGCTGCCGCAACCGCACCGCCAACCGCCCGTCCACCGGCAGCCGGGCTTCCCTGACAGCCGTTCCATCCCCATCCACGTCCACCAGGCCGAACGGAGCCGTCGGCTCGGCCACGTCTCCCAGCAACCCCGCGAAGTACCGCTCGTGCTCGGCCGGAGGTACGCCCAGCCGTGCCTGCGCCACGAACGTGCGGAACGGCAAAGGCGCCGGGAGCTGGTCCCCTCGCCCGTCCAGGACCGCCTGCACCTCGTCCAACACCACATCCAGGGCAGTGTGATCCTGCACGAGGTGATGGAACTGCAACACCCCACGCCGGCGTTCACCGTCCGGGCCGGCCGCGACACACATGCGCAACAACGGACGCCGGCCGATGTCCATCGCCGATCCGCTCGCGGCCAGCAGCTCCTGAACCGCGTCAGAGGTTCCGCCGTCCAGGGTGATTTCCTCAACGGGGAAGGTGGCTTCGCGGAGTACCACCTGGACCGGCTCCCGCAAGCCTTCCCACAGGAACACCGTCCGGAATGTGTCATGCCGATCCACGACCGTCTGGAAAGCGTCCAGGTACCGGTCCAGACGGGCCTGGGAATCGAACTCCAACACGATGGACACGACGTACGCGTCGTTGCTGCCGTCCCGCATGAGGTGGTGGAAGAGGATGCCTTCCTGCAATGGCGCCAGCGGATACACGTCCGCCACGTTCGCCGCCCCACCCGGGACCTGCTCGACGATCCGGTCAATCTCCTCGCCGGTCAGATCGACGAGCGGCAGCATGTCCGGCGTGATCGCCTCTGCCCCCACCGGAATCATGTTCGGCGGGACCATGATTTCGGACTGACCGGCCACCACGGCCAGACTGGCCACCGTCGGTGCGGTGAACAACGACTGCACGTCAACTGTCAAAGCCCGCTGTCGCAGCCGTTCGACCAACGACACCGCGAGCAGCGAGTGCCCGCCCAACTCGAAGAAGTTGTCATCGATGCCCACCTGGGGCAGCCCGAGGACCTCAGCGAACTCCTCGCACAGGATCTCCTCCCGCCGTGTACGCGGCCCGTGCACCGACACGGACGTGTCAGGCGCCGGCAGCGCCTTCCGGTCCAGCTTCCCGTTCACCGTCAACGGCAGGCCGTCCAGCACCACCACCGCGGACGGCACCATGTACGTGGGCAGGCGCTCGCTCGCGTACGTACGCAGGGTCGCATCACGCCCGTGACCAGAGGCGGATTCAGCCCTTGCCGGAACCACATACGCCACCAGACGCTTGTCATCAGGCTGATCCTCTCGGACCACCACCGCGGCCTGCCCCACCCGTTCGTGGGCGAGCAGCACGGCTTCCACCTCGCCCGGCTCGATCCGGAAACCCCGGACCTTGACCTGCTCATCCGCCCGTCCCACGAACTCCAGCCGACCGCCACCGGTCCAGCGCACCACGTCCCCGGTCCGGTACATCCGCGCACCAGCACCCTCGAACGGGCAGGCTGTGAACCGCTCGGCGGTCAGGCCCGGACGGTGCAGGTAACCCCGGGCCAGCCCAGCACCGGCCACGTACAACTCACCCGCCACGCCCACCGGCACCGGATCGAGGAAGTCGTCGAGGACGTATACCCGAGTGTTGTCCAGCGGGTATCCGATGAGGCTGCCGAGGTGTTCCTCGTCCGCCATGGCCGCGTCGAGTCGGAGGTGGCTGACATGCACGGTGGTCTCGGTGATGCCGTACATGTTCACCAGCATCGGCGCCTCACCCCGGTGCCGGGCGTACCACTCCCGCAACCGGCGGAGATCAAGCGCCTCACCGCCGAACACCACCAGCCGCAGCGCCAGCTCGGCACCCACCTGCGCATGTTGCCCGTCGGCCCGCACGAGCTGGTAGAACGCCGAGGGCGTCTGGCTGAGCACCGTCACCCGCTCCCGCGCCAGCATGCGCAGGAACTCCTCGGGGGAGCGCGAGATCTCCAACGGAACCACCACCAGGCGCCCGCCGTGCAGCAACGCACCCCACAGCTCCCACACCGAGAAATCAAACGCGAAGGAATGGAACCAGGTCCACACGTCCCCGCTGTCGAAGCCGAACCGCTCCCCCGCCCCCTGCAAGAGGGCCGCCACATTGGCATGAGCGACGGAAACACCCTTGGGAGCACCGGTCGATCCGGAGGTATAGATGACATAGGCCGGATGCTCGGGCCGGAGTGGGGCGCCTCGGTCGGCCTGGACCAGGGCGTGTGCGTCCTGCCCGGCCACCGCGGCCCGCACCACCGGATCATCCAGCACGACCCACTGCGCCACGGACAGTCCGGCATGTGATCCTGCCCGGTCCAGGCGGCCGGAGACCGCAGCAGTCGTCAGCAAGGCGACGGGGGCCGCATCCGTCACCATCGAGGTGATGCGCTCGGACGGATATTCCGGGTCGACCGGCAGATACGCACCACCCGCCTTCATCACCGCCAGCAGCGCCGTGACCAGCTCGGGCGAGCGGTCCATCACCACCGCCACCAGCGACTCCGGACCCACACCCTTCGCGATCAGGTACCGGGCCAACCGGTTCGACTCCGCCTCCAGTTCGGCGTACGAGACCCGCTCCCCGCCCGATACCACCGCGACGGCCTCAGGAGTGCGTGCGGCCTGCGCGCCGAACAGCTCCGGCACCGTCGCGGCCGCCACCGGGCGCGCGGTGTCATTCCACTCGACCAGCGTCCGCCGGCGTTCGTCGGCGTCCACCACCTCGACCCGGTCCAGCCCGATGTCAGGATCGGCGACGACCTTGCGAAGGACCCGGACGAGGCGGGTGACGATGCCTTCGGCCGTGGCCCGGTCGAACAGGGCGGCGGCATAGATGAGCACGGCGTCCATACCGGCCGGCCGACCCTGGCCGTCGAATCGTTCCATCACCTGGAAGTCCAGGTCGAACTTGGCCAGGGGAATCTCGCTGGGGCAGGCCCGGACCGCCAGGCCCGGCAGGTCCACCGTCCCCTCGGGGGTGTTGTGGAGTGTGACGTTGACCTGGAACAGCGGGTGCCGGCCCGCCGAGCGGACCGGGGCCAGCTCCTCCACCAGCCGCTCGAACGGCAGGTCCTGGTGCTCCAGGGCGCCCAGGGCCGCCTGTCGCACCCGTCCCAAGAGCTCGCTGAAGGTCGGGACACCGGACAGGTCGGTGCGCACCACCAGCGTGTTCACGAAGAACCCGACCAGGTCCTCCAGGTCCTGGTCGGTCCGCCCGGCGACCGGGCTGCCGATCGGAATGTCCTCACCCGCGCCCAGCTTCGACAGCAGCACCGCCACCGCGGCCTGCCACACCATGAACAGGGTCACGTCCTGCCGTGCCGCCAGCTCCGCCAGCGCTGCGTGCAGTTCGGCCGGCAGGTCGAGCCGCACCAGTCCGCCGTCGTGATCGGCTGTCGCCGGCCGCGGCCGGTCCACCGGTAGGGCCAATTCCTCCGGCGCCCCGGCCAGGGCCTGCCGCCAGTACGCGAGCTGCCCGGCCAGCACACTGTCCGGGTCGTGCGCCTCACCCAGCAACTCCCGCTGCCACAGGCTGTAGTCGGCGTACTGCACCGGCAACGGCTCCCAGCACGGCTCACGTCCGGCGCACCGCGCCGCGTACGCCGCTGAGAGGTCCCGCCACAGCGGGGCCACCGACCATCCGTCGCCCGCGATGTGGTGCACCACCAGCACCAGCACACACTCACCGGTGACCACCAGGTCGCGTTCCGCCGGCGGTCCTCCGGACACCGGCGTGAGCAGTGTGGCCCGCAGGGGGATCTCGGCCGCCAGGTCGAAAACGTCCAGGGACGCTCGGACGACAGCGGAATCCAGCTCGTCGGCGGGGGTGGGAACCAGGGAAAGGTCGACGCTCGCTTCGTCCGGGGGAAGGATCTCCTGGTACGGCTCCCCGTCCACCTGCGGGAAACGCGTGCGCAGACTCTCGTGCCGGGCCAGGACATCGTTCAGCGCGGCCCGGAGCGCCACGACGTCCAGCCGTCCGGACATCCGCAGCACCAGCGGGATGTTGTAGAGCGCGGTCGGGCCTTCCAGCTGGTCCAGGAACCACATCTGACGCTGCGCATACGACGCGGGGATCACAAGAACTCCTTACGGGCGAGCGCATCCGACGAAGGAAGGAGAACGACTGTGGTCTTCAGGCAGTCGCAATCCGACGGCAGCCAGGGATCCAGACGCCAGTCCAAACCGTGCATCCACTCCAACGGGTGCGATGTTCCAAGGACGCGCCGGTGCACGCCATCGGTAGGAGCCACAGTTACGGCCGGCCCCCGCGGTCACCGTGCCGTCCCGTCGGTTGGCTCGGCCACGGGCGGCGCTTGTGCGCCCCTCTCGCGGAGGGCCACGCGGCCGAGACACCAGCGGGAAGCCGGGGCCCGCCGGGGAAGGGCCTCGACGATGCCCCGCCGATGTCCGGCCGTGCCGTGGTGCGACCGTAACGGCGGTCGTCGCCGATGTCTTTGGGCGCGGGCCGCCGAACCATGAGACGTCGAGAAGTACCGTCCTCAATTCGGGAGCGACGCATGAACAGGATCGACTCCAGGGAGACCGCCGCCGATCTGGCCGCTGACGCCGCTCTCCTCGAGATCGCCGAGGGCCTCGGCCTTTCCGCCCTCCTGGACCGGGCCGCGCCCTTCACACTCCACGAGGTGATGGCCACCGCCACCGTGCCCGAGTCCGGTGCCGCGGCGTTTCTCGGCACACTGCTCTGCGCGGGACTGGTGGAGCGGGGCGAGGACCCGCACTGTTTCATGCCCTGCTCCGACATGGCCGACCGCCGGTACGCGGCCGGCTACCTCTCCTGGGCACTCAATGCGAACCGCCCGTACATCGACAACGCGGCGCTGTTCCTCCGCGATCCCGCGGCGGCAGGGGCGCAGTACCAGCGGGACGGGCGCCGGGTGGCGGTCTCGTCCCGCTGGATCGGGTCCTACGGCTTCTACCCCGGCGTCGTCTCGGAGATCACCAGCCGCACACCGCGGCGGATCGTGGATCTCGGCGCGGGAGCCGGCGGCCTGCTGATCCACCTGCTGACCGCACTGCCGGACAGCAGCGGACTGGCACTGGACCTGAGCGCGGCGGCCTGCGAGGAGGCCGAACGGGCCGCCCAGCGGGCCGGGGTGGGCGGCCGTCTCCAGGTGGTGAACCGTTCGATCGAATCACTCGTCGAGGATTCCTCGCCGGTCCAGGACGCGGACGTCGTGCACGCGGGATTCGTGATGCACGACGTGGTGAGCAGACCCGAGGTGCTCGACGGCGTCCTGCGCACCTGCCGGGCGTCGATCGCGGACGGGGGGTGTCTGGTCGTGACCGACGCGGTGCCCTACGTCGCCGATCCGAGGGAGCGGGGCTTCAGCGCGCTCTTCACGTACCTGCACTCCAGCTCGATGGACGTCACGCTGCCGCCCGAGGAGGAATGGCGCGCCGCGTTCGCTCGGGCCGGGTTCTCCGACGTGACCAGCGCACCGCTGCGGATGCCCGGCAGCCGTATGTTCGTGGCCGCCGGATAGGACAGGAGCACTGTGAGGATGTCGGCCGAAGACACCGCGGCAAGGGCGAGAGCCCTTTACGAGGCCCGCGCGAAGCGGGTACCCATCGCGCCGTTCACCGACGCGGACCCCACTTTGGGCATGGACGACGGGTATGCCGTCCAGCGTGAGCTCGTGCGCATGCTCGTCGCGGACGGCGACCGCGTCGTCGGGTACAAGGCGGGCCTCACGTCCGCTCCGATGCAGGACATGTTCGGTGTCGACACGCCGGACTACGGCCCCGTGCTGGCCTCCACCGTGTACGCCGACGGGGCGACCGTGTCGTGCGACGCGTTCATCGCGCCCAAGGTGGAGGCCGAAATCGTCTTCCGTCTCGGCGCGCCCCTCACTGGCCCCGGCATCACGCTGGAGCAGGCGCGCGGAGCCGTCGCGGAGGTCATGGCGGGGCTGGAGATCGTCGACTCCCGGATCGAGAACTGGCGCATCGAGCTGGCCGACACCATCGCCGATCTCGCGTCGAACGGTGCCGTTGCCCTGGCCCCGCCCGTCGCCCCCACCGCGGGCTGCGACCCCCGTCTGATCGGCATGGTGTTCTCACGCAACGGTGAGATCGTGGCGACCGGCGCCGGCGCGGCGGCGCTGGGGGATCCGGTCACCGTCGTGGCATGGCTGGCGAACGTGCTCGGCGAGCGCGGGGTGTCCCTGGACGCGGGGCAGTTGATCATGACGGGGGCGCTCCACGCCGCGGTCCCGATGAGCCCCGGGGACACGTTCATCGCCGAGTTCGACCGCTTGGGCTCCATCACTGTGCACGTGGACGGCCCCTAGGCAACCGTCCTTCCGACCGGGACGCCGTACCCGGGCTCGTCAAGGCGGGCCCGCACACAAGGAAGGGCGATACAGCCATGAGTACAGCCAGGAAAAGAAACGGGCGACTATCCGCGGCGGTGCTCGGCGCCGGCCTCATCGGAGTCGACCTGGCGGCCAAGATGATGCGTTCGCGTTCCCTCGACTGCCGACTGGTGGTGGCACGCGACGACGGCACGCCAGGTCTGCGGCACGCCGCCAGGCTCGGTCTGCCGACCGCGACGGGCGGCGTCCAGTCCCTGGTCGACGCTGCCGACCCGTTCGACGTGGTCTTCGACGCCACCAGCGCCGTATCGCACGCCGAGCACGCGGAGCAGTTGAAGCCCCTCGGGACGATGCTCGTCGATCTTACGCCGAGCAAGGTGGGGCGGATGGTGATCCCGACGGTGAACGGGGCGGATGTCCTGGAGCACGGCGACATCAACATGATCAGTTGTGGCGGTCAGGCGTCGATACCGATCCTGCACGCGATCGCGCGGCAGCACCGGATCGACTACGTCGAGGTGGTGACCACCGCGGCCAGTCCGAGCGTGGGCCGGTCCACCCGGCTGAACCTCGACGAGTACGTCCAGACCACCCAGGAGGCGGTCCGTGAGTTCACCGGGGTCAAGGACGTCAAGGCGATCCTCAACGTGAGCCCCGCCAAGCCGCCGGCGACCTTCCGAGTCGCCATGTCCGTGCTGGGCGAAGAGCTGACCGCGGAGTCGGTACGCGCGGCCGTGGCGACCGCGACCCAGCAGGTCCGGGCATTCGCCGGTGGTTTCGAGGTCACGGCGTGCGTCGTGGACGGCGGAAAGGCCCTCATCGCCGTCGAGGTCACCTCATCCGGCGACCGCATCCCGCGGTACGCGGGCAACCTCGACATCATCAACTCGGCCGCGCTGCACGTCGCCGAACGGTACGCGGCTGCCCACGTCTCGACCGCGGGCGCGGTGATGTCGTGATCCGGACGGCAGACGGGGCGAGCGGCGGGCGGAAGCCGGTTGTCGTCCATGATCCCACCCTGCGCGATGGACATCACGCGGTCCGCCACAACCTCGGCCCCGACCAACTGCGCGGGTACGCGGCCGCCGCGGACGCCGCGGGTGTTCCGGTGGTCGAAGTGGGGCACGGCAACGGCCTGGGCGCGTCCTCCCTCCAGGCCGGCCAGGCCCGGCTCGGCGACGACGAGATGCTGTCCGTCGTGCGAGAGGCTCTGCGGAACAGCAGGATGGGCGTCTTCATGATCCCCGGCTGGGGCACCGTCCAGGACCTGGAGAAGGCCATCGCCCACGACGTCGACGTGGTGCGGATCGGCACCCACTGCACCGAGGGGGACCTCGCCGAGCGGCATCTGGGGTTCCTCCGCGACGCCGGTGTCGAAGCCCACGGCGTTCTCCTGATGAGCCACATGGCCAGTCCCCAGCGGCTCGCGGAGGAGTGCGCCCGGCTCGTGGAGTACGGGGCGAGCGGGGTGGGGATTCTCGACTCCTCCGGTCATTTCCTCCCGGCAGACGTGGCCGAGCGCATCGGCGCCATCCGCCACGCCGTCGACGTTCCGGTGATGTTCCACGGGCACAACAACCTCGGCATGGCCGTCGCCAACTCGATCGCCGCGGTCGAGGCGGGGGCGGACATCGTGGACGCCTGCGCCCGGGGCTTCGGAGCGGGGGCCGGCAACACCCAGCTCGAGGTCCTGGTCCCCGTGCTGGAGCGGATGGGATTCGCCACGGGCATCGATCTGTACGGTCTGCTGGACGCGGCGGACATCGCCGGACGCGAGCTGATGCCCGCCCCGCCGGCCATCGACTCCGTCGGTGTCGTCAGTGGCCTGTCCGGAGTGTTCTCCGGCTTCAAGAACCGGGTCCTCGACATCTCCCGGCGCGAGGGGGTCGACCCGCGCGACGTCTTCTTCGAACTGGGCGAGCGCCAAGCGGTGGCCGGCCAGGAAGACCTCATCGTGGACGTCGCGCTCGCCTTGCGGGAGGAGGCCCGCGGCGGTCGTCCCACCGGGGGGCCGCGGCCTTCCGGTCAGGTGTGACAGCGGAAAGAGGAACAAGCCATGTACGAGATACTCAAAGGCATCCTGGTGGACGACCTCCAGATGAGGGCGGAAGAGGTCGTGCCGACGGCCGGCCGCGAGGAGGTGGGTCTCGACTCCCTCACGGCGGTGGAACTGGCGGCGCTGCTGCACAGCCGGCTCGGCATCGAGATCCACGACTACGAGCTGATGGACACCGCCACGGTCGCGGACATCGCGCGTCTGCTGGAGGAGCGGCTGCCACGCGCCGGAGTCGACGCCTCCGGGGGGCGCCCCTGAGTCTGTCCCGCGAATGCCGGATCACACTGCCGGATCACGACGTACTGGCCTTGCGTGCTGGGGAGTTCCCTTGTCCTTGCCTCGACTCCGTGCGGTCCTCGGCCGTCTCGCCGCGTACCAGCCGACCGAAGGCGTGCACGCGGCAGCGGCGCGCACGCGCCCGCTGTCGGCGAACGAATCTCCCCACGGCCCGCTGCCAGGCATCATGGAGGCGGTCGCGGGGGCGGCTTCGACGGTGAACCGCTACCCCGACCCGGGGTGCGGCGAGCTGACGCGTGCGATCGCGCGGAGGCACGGGGTGACCGAAGACAGGGTGGTGGTGGGCGCGGGGTCCGTCGCTCTCCTCCAGACGCTTCTGCAATCCGTCGGCGACCCGGGCACGGAGGTCGTGTACGCCTGGCGGTCGTTCGAGCTCTACCCCCTTCTCGCCGACCTCGCCGGCATGCGCTCCGTGCGGGTGCCCCTGGCCGGCCACACGCACGACCTCCCGGCCATGGCCGACCGGATCACCGACGCCACCCGACTGGTCCTCATCTGCAATCCGAACAATCCGACGGGCACGGTGGTCGCCAGGGAGGAGCTGCGGACGTTCCTGGCACGCGTCCCGCCGACCTGCCTGGTCGCCCTCGACGAGGCGTACTACGAGTACGCGCGCGGGCCGGCCGACTCAAGCGGCCTGCCCCTCGGCGAGACGCACCCGAACCTCGTGGTGCTGCGCACGTTCTCGAAGGCGTATGGACTCGCCGGCCTCCGGGTCGGCTACCTCGTGGGTGATCCCCGCGTGGTCGAGCAGCTACGCAAAGCCTGCCTCGTCTACGCGGTGAACGGGGCCGCGCAGCGAGCGGCCGTGGCGGCCCTCGGGCTTGAGGACCAGCTGCTGCGCCGCGTCGATGCCACGGTCGCGGAACGCGGCCGGGTCCGGGACGCCTTGGCGGCCCATGGCTGGGACATACCGGCCGGCCACGCCAATTTCGTCTGGCTCCCGCTGGGCGCTGCCTCGGCCGAGTTCGGCAGGTGGTGCACGGGCAAGGGCATCGCCGTGCGGACGTTTCCGGGCGAGGGCGTACGCGTGTCCGTCGGTTGCGCCGAGGACAACGACGCCTTCCTCGCCGCATCGGCCGCATGGCTCACGAGGGCCGGGCTCTGGTCACCCGTGAGCAGGATCGAAGGCCCTGCGCTGCCCAGCTCCGGCGCCCTTCCAGGGCAGGAGTGATGCCGCCCCCGCGTACCGTCGCAGACCAGGGGGGGGCACGTGCGCTCAGCCCGTTCAGAAAGGCAGGGAACAGTGAATCAGAGCATGACGACGCGGCCTGTCCGGGTGGTTGACGACGGCAGTTCGCTGTCCCGCCACGTGGTCGTCGCCCCGGGCATGTGCAGTGGCGGATCACTCATCTTCGGCCGGATCGGGGACTGGACCTGGGAGGCGGTGGCGGCCGCCTGCCACACCAATGTGCACGCGGCCCGCACCTCCGAGGGGCAGCCTGCCTACCTGTCCTTCTACTACTTCCACGTACGCGGCGGCGACGTCGTCCATCCCCACGGCCTCACCTTCGGCGACGAGCTCCAGGTGACCTCCCGGGTGTTCCAGTTCGGCAGCCAGTCGGCGATCACGCTCCACCGGCTCGCGCCGGCCGGGCTGGGCCTGGCCGACGCGCCGTTGGATCCCGCGGAGCTGTACGAGCGCCCCCACCCGGACTGTCTCTACGCCGAGAACTTCAACCGCTGGATCGCCCGTAGCCGCCCGAGCAGCAACCGGCAGCTGTCCCAGGTCGCCCCTGCGGACTTCTCCTACAGCGGCCTCCCCCGGCTGCGCAACTCCCACTCGCCGCGAACCCTGGTCGGACGCGCCCGCGAGGCTGGCAGCTTCTACTCGGCGGAGCCGCCCGGCCTCGTCGCGGCCGGGCCGGTCCACACGTCCGAGTACGCGCTGGACGTCGCACGCGACCTCAACGGCGCCGGGCTGGTGTACTTCGCCTCGTACTTCTCGATCTTCGACACGGCGCTGCTGGGCGTGTGGCGGTCGCTCGGCCGCGGCGACGAGGAGTTCTTGCGGCGCAAGGTGGTCGACCAGAAGGTCGGGTACTTCGGCAACGCCGACCCGGGCGCGGTGTTCACCATCACGGTGCGCAGATGGCACAGCTCGGCGCATCCGCGGATCGAGATCGCGGACATGGCCATGCGTGACTCCGGCACGGGTCGTCTGCTCGCCGTCGCCGGCGTCGAGATCGACATCGACGCGTCCTGCGCGGACGCGTCATCCTCGTGAGGAGGGCCCCGTCATGACCGCGGGGACGTCGAGCAGCCGGGCGGCCCCGGCGATACGGGGGAACAGGGAATCCGCGAGGCCGTCCCCGGACAGGCGGTGGCCCGGTGAGGATTCCCGGCCAGGTTCCCCCACCGTGTAGGCCGCCGCGGGAGGCGGGCCTGGGCACCAAAGCCTGCTGAGAACGCAGACGGCGACGGGCCAAGGAAGAACCACCTCACCTGGTGGGCAGTCAGCGCACGGAGTCCCACGGGGCAGGCTATCGGGAGCGGGCCCAGTGCATGCCATCGGGTGATTCGACCAGACCGCCCTCGTACAGGGGATCGTCTCCCACGCTCTCACCGAAGAGCGCCTGGACCTGGATCCGGGATCCCTGCCAGTGGATCTTCCGCGAGTGCTCCAGCAGATCGGCCCTGCGTTCCTGGCTGTAGGAGGGCGCGGTACCGATCAGTGCCTCTTCATGGGACGCGCCACCGCCCACCAGCTCCGCGAATGACTCCGCCGCCGAGGCGGAACTCCCGGTGACGCTCTTCGCCTCACGGAAGTACGCGTGTTCATCCTTCTGCAGGTCGTAGAAAGCGACCAGGAAGTCGTGGAACACGTCATACTCCCTGCGGTACCGGGCTTCGTACTCGCGGAAGCAGTCGGCCTCGTCGATGGCGCCGCGCAGTGTGGTGTTGATCGATCGGGCCGCCAGCAGGGCACTGTAGGTGGACAGATGAACGCCGGAGGAGAAGAGCGGGTCGATGAAGCAGGCGGCGTCGCCGACCAGCACCATGCCGGGCCGCCAGAATTTCTCTTGAATGTAGGAGTAGTCCTTGCGGACCCGGACCTGCCCGTACGGCCCCTTAGTGACCCGCTCCGCCTCCGAGAGGTAGTCGGCGATGAGCGGGCACTCGTCGATCAGGTCCCCCAACACCTTGTCCCGGGGTCCGTCCCGGAGGCGTTCCAGCGCCTCACGCCTCAGCACCGCGCCGACACTGGTGAGCTCATCGGAGAGGGGAATGTACCAGAACCAGCCGTGATCGAATGACGCGCAGGTGATGTTGCCCGTCCAGGGGGCCGGCGTTCGCTTTCCGCCTGTGAAATAACCGAATATGGCGATGTTCTGGAACAGGTCCGAATACTTACGCGCGCCGCCGATCCGCTTGTGTATGCGGCTCTTGTTTCCCGAGGCATCCGCCACGAATCCGGCACGGACCTCCCGCTGGACGCCTTCGGCGTCGTCGTACTGCACACCGCAGATCCGGCCCTCCTCCTCGAGAACGCCCACGACCTCGCAGCGTTCACGGACGTCCACCCCCTTACTGCGGGCATTGTCGAGGAGAATCTTGTCGAACTTCATGCGCTCGACCTGGTAGGCGTAGGAGGTCGGGCCCGAGAATTTTTCGGAAACGGAGAAGTCGAAGGTCCAGGGCTCAGCGTTGAGCCCCCACCGGAAGGTGCCGCCGTGCTTCTTCATGAAACCGGAATGCGCCAGCTCATCCGTGACTCCGAGGAGCCGGCAGATCCCGTGCACAGTGGATGGGAGCAGTGACTCGCCGATCTGGTGCCGGGGGAACTCCTCCTTTTCCAGGAGCAACACCCGATAGCCCTGGAGTGCCACTAGAGTCGACAGCGTGGATCCACCGGGACCACCCCCGACGACCACTACGTCGTAATCTGACTGAACAGCAGAATGCACGCCTTTCTCTGCCTCTCATGTCGTTCGCCGGTGGGCATGGGTTCTCCCACATCTGTGCCATCATCACGCACGGCAGTAAGCCCGGCATCGGCGAGAGCCACCGTTACGCGCTGAGCGGGGTCTCATCGGGACCACGCGGGATTCGGCCGGTGGGAGCCGCCCCCTGGCGCATCCGGTGCGCCGCGCCGAGCGACCGGCGCCGTCATGCTCGGTCTCGTGGCCGCAGCCGGGGCCTCGGTCGCTTGGGGGGAGCCGCGTACGTGGCGAGCAGGTGGTCGGCCAGAGCGGTCGGCGTGGCGTGGGCGAACACCGTCGCGGCGGTGAGCTGGATGCCCGTGGCCGCGCCGAGCCGGTTGCGCAGGCGCATGGCGGTCAGGGAGTCGAATCCCATCTCCGTGAAGCGGCGGCCAGGGGCGATCGCGTCCACGCCGGTGTGCCCCAGCACGGCGGCGGCATGGGCGCGCACCAGTTCCAGCAGCTCCCGGCTCCGTTCGGTCTCGGGCAGGGATCGCAGGCGTCTGGCGAGGGCGGCCGGATCCTCGGCCCGCGTCGCGTCGGTGTGGTCGGCCGCGTCAGTCATGAGCTGCCGCACTTCTGGAATGCCGCTGAGCAGCCGTTCCAAGGGGCGGGCCTCGAACGCAAGGGCGAAGCGATGCCAGTCGGCGTCGACGACGACGGAGCTCTCGCCCTCCGCCAGTGACCGCTCCATCGCCCTGAGTGCCGACCGCGGATCCATCGGGGCCAGACCGCTGCGCCGGACGTTGCGGCCGGCCTCGCTGCTGCTGACGGCCATGCCTTCGTCCGCCCATGGCCCCCACGCCACCGAGGTGGCCGTCAGTCCCTCAGCCCGCCGCTGCTCGGCCAGCGCGTCCACAAGCGCGTTGGCCACCGCGTAGTTCGCCTGCCCGGCAGAACCCACGACGCCCGCGAACGAGGAGAACAGCACGAACGCCGAGAGCCCCAAGTCCCGCGTGACCTCGTGCAGATTCCACGCCGCCTCGCTCTTCGACCGCAGGACCTCCTCGAACCGCTCCACGGTCAGCCCTTCCAGCACACCATCGTCCAGGACCCCGGCCGTGTGCACGACTCCTGTCAACGGCGCCTGCGCTGTCACGCCCGCCACCAGCTCAGCGACGGCCCTTCGGTCACCCACATCGCAGGCCACCAGCTCCACCCGCGTACCCAGCCCCTCCAGTTCCTTGCGCACGTCGTCCGCCCCGTCGGCCCCGGGACCGCGGCGGGAGACGAGAACCAAGCGCTCAGCGCCGGCGTGCGCCAGCCACCGCGCCACGTGCCTGCCCAACGCTCCCGTACCGCCCGTGACCAACACGGTCCCCGAGGGCCGCCACCCCGCGCCACGACGTCCACCCGCGGCGGCCCGCACCACGCGGCGGCAGAACACACCCGCGCCTCGGACCGCCACTTCGCTCTCGCCCGAGCCGCCGGCGAGCACCCATGCCAGACGATCCGTGACCCACCCGTCCAGCACATCCGGCAGGTCCACCACCCCGCCCCAACGGTCCGGGGTCTCCAGACCGACCACACGTCCCAGGCTCCACACCCCGGCCTGCTCTGTGTTCCGCGCCCGTTCCGCACCGTTCACGGACATGGCCCCGCGCGTGACGCACCACACCGGGGCGCGCACCCCCGCCTCGCCCGCCGCCTGCACCATGGCCAGCGTCAACGCCACCCCCAGCGGCACCGACCCGTACACCGCGTGCCGTCCCTCCGCGAGCGCCAGCAACGACAGCACTCCGACGATTCCCGCGTCACCGGCCCGTGCCAGCGCCGCGCGCAACGGTCCGGCCACCGCGTCGGCGTCCGTGGCGCTCGACGCCAGCTCCACGACCACGGGGAACGCCCCGCGCCCCGCCACCGCCTCCACGACGTGCGCCACCCACGCATCCCGGGTGTGCCCCTCGGGGACGACCACCAGCCACGCCCCCGTCAGCGTGCCCGTCCCACCGGCCACCGGCGACCACGCCACCCGGTAGCGCCAGGCGTCCACCGATGCCAGCTCCCGCTGACGCCGCCGCCACGCCGACAGCACCGGGAGTACCGCCGCCAGCGACTCACCAGCACCGTCTCCGTCCTCGACCGACAGCTCGCTCGCGAGCGCGCGTGCGTCACCACGTTCCACCGCCTCCCAGAAACCGGCGTCCGCCGGGCCCCCGGGCACCGCGTCACCGGCTGTCGTCGCAGCGGTCCCGGCGGCCGAGCGCAGCCAGAAATGCTCCCGCTGGAAGGCGTACGTGGGCAGGTCCACGCGTCGCGGCGACGAGCCGCCGGCAGCGATGACGGCGGCCCAGTCCACCGCCACGCCCCGCACGTACGCCTGGGCGAGCCCGTCGACGACGGAGCTGGTCTCGTCCACGTTCCTCCGCAGGACCGGCGCGAACACCGCATCGGGCAGGCACTCCTGCCCCATCCCGGAGAGCACCCCGTCGGGACCGAGTTCGAGATACGTCGTCACTCCCTGTCCGGCCAGGGCCGCCACCCCATCGGCGAAGCGCACCGTCTCCCGCACATGCCGCACCCAGTAATCAGGCACGCACAACTCGTCGGCCGAGGCCACCGCGCCCGTCACGTTCGACACCACCGGAATGCGCGGCGCATGGAAGGAGAGCCCCTCCACCACCTCGCGGAACGCGCCGAGCATGGGCTCCATCAACGGCGAGTGGAAGGCGTGCGACACCCTCAGCCGCTTCGCCTCCACGCCCCGTTCCTCCAACACCCCTACCACCTCGGCCACCGCCGCTTCCCTTCCCGAGAGCACGACGGATCCGGGGCTGTTGACCGCCGCGACGCTCACCTCGTCCGCATACCGCGCCAGGGCCGGCAACACCTCCGCCTCGGCCGCCCGCACCGACACCATCGCCCCGCCCACCGGCAACTCCCCCATCAACCGGCCCCGAGCCGCCACCAGCGCACAAGCGTCCTCCAGCGACAGCACCCCCGCCACACAGGCGGCCACCACCTCCCCCAGCGAGTGACCAGCCACGAAATCCGGCCGCACACCCCACGACTCCACCAACCGGAACAAAGCCACCTCGACCGCGAACAGCCCACACTGGGTGAACTCCGTCCGGGCCAACGCGTCCACGTCCCCGAACACCACCTCCCGCAACGACCGCTCCAGCAGGGCGTCGAACCGCGCGCACACCGCGTCGAAAGCCTCCGCGAAGACCGGGAACGCCTCGTACAGCCCTCGCCCCATGCCGATGCGCTGGCTGCCCTGCCCCGAGAACAGCACCGCCGACTTCCCGGGAAGGACAGCGCCGCGCACCACACCAGCCGCCGGCTTCCCCGACGACAAGGCCGCCAAGCCCGCCAGCAGCCCATCACGCCCCGCAGCCAGCACCACACCGCGGTGTTCGAACACCGACCGGTACGTCACGAGCGACGCCCCCACCTCCGCCGGCGACAAGCCGTCATCAGCGCGTACGAACTCCGCCAAACGCTCCGCCTGCGCACGCAGCGCCACCTCCGACCGTCCGGAAACCACGCACGCCACCACACCTGCCTCATCCGCCGGCGCCTGCACACGCTCCTCCTGCGGAGCCTGCTCCACGATCACGTGCGCATTCGTCCCGCTGATCCCGAACGACGACACACCCGCACGCCTCGGTCCTCCCCTCTCAGGCCACTCCACCGCCTCCCGCAACAGCTCCACCCCACCGGCCGACCAATCCACGTGCGGCGTCGGCTCGTCGATGTGCAGTGAGGGCGGCAGCACACCGTGCCGCAGCGCGAGCACCACCTTGATCACGCCTGCCACACCAGCAGCCGCCTGGGTGTGCCCGATATTGGACTTCAACGACCCCAACCACAACGGCCGCCCCCCGCTCCCCCGTTCGCGCCCATACGTCGCCAGCAACGCCTGGGCCTCAATCGGATCCCCCAGCCTCGTCCCCGTACCATGCGCCTCCACCGCGTCCACGTCCGCCGCCGACACCCCCGCGTCCGCCAACGCCGCCCGAATCACCCGCTGCTGCGACGGACCGTTGGGCGCCGTCAACCCATTCGACGCACCATCCTGATTCACCGCAGAGCCACGCACCACCGCCAACACCCGATGCCCCCGCCGCCGAGCATCGGACAACCGCTCCACCACCAGCACCCCCACCCCCTCGGCGAGCGACGTCCCGTCCGCGGCCGACGCGAACGCCCTGCACCGCCCGTCGAGTGCCAGACCGCGCTGCCTGCTGAAACCCATGAACGGGCCGGGATGGGGCATGACGGCGACACCGCCGGCCAGCGCCAGGTCGCACTCGCCCTGACGCAGCGACCGCACCGCCAGGTGCAAGGCCACAAGCGACGACGAACACGCCGTGTCCACCGTCACCGCGGGCCCCTCGAAACCGAAGGCGTACGCCACGCGCCCGGACAGGACGCTGGCCGCGGCCCCCGTCATCAGGTGGCCTTCGGAACCCTCCACCGCCTCGTGCAGCCGCGGGCCGTACTCCTGGTAGTGGGACCCGACGAAGACACCGGTGCTGCTGCCACGCAGCGACGACGCGACCAGCCCGGCGCGTTCGAGCGCCTCCCACGAGGTCTCCAGCAACAGACGCTGCTGCGGGTCCATCGCCAACGCCTCACGCGGTGAGATCCCGAAGAACTCCGCGTCGAACTCGCCTGCGGTGTAGAGGAACCCGCCCTCACGCGCATACGTCTTGCCGGGCGCGTCGGGGTCCGGGTCGTAGATGCCGCCTAGATCCCATCCACGATTGGTGGGCAGTCCGCCGATGGCGTCCCCACCGGAGACGACGAGCTGCCACAATTCCTCCGGGGACGCCACGCCGCCCGGGTAGCGGCAGCTCATCCCGACGATCGCGATGAGGTCATCGTCGGGCACGCCATCGCTTCCGCCGGCCGGGGACGTCGCCGCCGCGCCGTCGGCGTCGGCCTGCCCCACCAGTTGGGCCAGGATGTATTGGCTCAGTGTCCTGCTGTTCGGGTAGTCGAAGGCCAGCGTGGCGGGCAGGCGCAGCCCGGTCGTCGCACTCAGCAGATTGCGCAGTTCGACCGCCGTCAGGGAGTCCAGGCCAAGCTCCTTGAACGCCCGGTCGGACTCGACCGCGTCAGGCGTGGCGTGCCCCAGCACGGCCACCACCTGCGCATGGACAAGCTCCAGCACGGTGTGGCCGCGGTCGGCGAGGCTCATCCCGAGCAGCCGCCGCCGCCATTCGGCGGCCTTGTCGGCCGGGCCGGCCGGCTCGGCGTGCAGGGGCGTGCGCCGCGCGGGGATCGGCCGCCGGATGAGTCCCTCGAGCATGGCGGGTACCGCCGCGCCGGAGGCGGCCGGGACCCCGGTGTCCAGCCGGGCGGGTACCACCAGGCTCTCCGCCAGCGCATGCGCCGCGTCGAAAAGCCGCAACCCCTCGTCGGACGAGAACGGCACCACACCGACCCGCGCCATCCGCGACACATCAGCCTCGCCGAGGTGCTCCGTCATACCGGAACGCTCAGCCCACATGCCCCACGCCAACGACACGCCGGCCAGACCCGCAGCACGACGATGCGCGGCGAGCCCGTCCAGAAACGTGTTCGCCGCCGCGTAATTCGCCTGCCCCGCCGACCCCAGCACACCAGCAGCCGACGAGAACAACGCGAACAGCGCGACATCATGCCGGCGCGTCAGCTCATGCAGGTTCCATGCCCCCGCCACCTTCGCCCGCAACACCGCGTCCACCCGCTCCGGCGTCAGCGACGCCACCGTCCCGTCGTCCAACACCCCCGCAGCATGAACCACGCCCGTCACACCACGGCCACCGGGCAACCGCGTCAGCACCTCCGCCAGTGCGTCGCGATCCGCCACATCGCATGCGGCGACGGTCACCGACGCACCCATGCCGGTCAGCTCCGTCTCAAGCTCCGGCATGCCCTCGCCCGCCGAGCCACGACGACTGACCAGCAGCAGGTGGCGCACCCCACGCTCGGCCACCAGATGCCGAGCCACCAAACCACCCAACATGCCCCCCGCCCCCGTCACCAGCACCACACCCTCCGGATCCAGGGCGGCCGGAACGCTCAACACCAATTTCCCCACATGCCGTGCCTGACGCATAAACCGAAACGCCTCACCCGCCCGGCGCACATCCCACACCCGCGTCGGCAACCGCTTGAGCGCACCCTGTTCGAAAAGGCCGACGATCTCGGTGAGCATCTCCCCGATGCGCTCCGGCCCCGCCTCCACCAGGTCGAACGCCCGGTATGCCACACCGGGGTGCGCCGCTGACACCTCGTCAGCGGACCGCACGTCCGTCTTCCCCATCTCCATGAAACGCCCGCCCTCGCCGAGCAACCGCAGCGAGGCGTCGACGTACTCACCCGCCAGGGAGTTCAGCACGACATCAACACCACGATCACCCGATGCCGAGCGGATCCGCTGCTCGAACTCCACCGACCGCGACGACGCCAGATGTCCGTCGTCGACTCCCAGGCAGCGCAACACGTCCCACTTACCGGGGCTGGCGGTGGCGAAGACTCGGAGGCCGAACACCCGCGCCAGTTGCACCGCCGCCATCCCCACCCCACCGGCCGCGGAGTGCACCAGCAGCGACTCACCGGGCCGCACACCCGCCAGCTCGCGCAACGCGTACAGCGCCGTCACAAACGCGACCGGAACAGACGCGGCTTCAGTGAACGACCAGCCGTCCGGGATCCGGGTCAGGGTGCGGTGGTCCGCCACCACCAGCGGCCCGAAACCGCCGGTCCACAGACCCATCACCCGATCACCGACGGCGCAGGACTCGACCCCCGGGCCGGTGGCCACCACCACACCGGCTCCTTCACTTCCCATCAGCGCCTGGTGGTCGGGATACATGCCCAGTGAGAGGAGCACATCGCGGAAGTTCAGTCCTGCCGCGCGTACGGCGACGCGCACCTCGGCCTCGCCCAGTTCACGACCCGCGTCCTCAGCCGTCGCCAGGGTCAACCCCTCCAGCGTCCGCTCCCGCGAAGGCTCCAGCCGCCATGGCTGCCCCGTGTCCACGGGCGCCAACACCCCGCTCGCCGGGCCTCGAGTCAGGCGCGGCACCAGAACCGCACCCCTGCGCACGGCCATCTGGGGTTCCCCGGTCAGCACCGCCCCGGGCAGGGCGTCCAGCGAAGCGTCGGCATCGTCCACGTCCAGCAGGACCAACCGCCCCGGGTGCTCGGCCTGCGCCGAGCGCACCAGTCCCCACACCGGGGCCGCGGCCAGATCGCGCATATCCTCGCCGGCCTCGACCGCCACCGCACCCCGCGTCACCACGACCAACCGCGACCCGGCGAACCGCTCCTCCGCCAACCACTGCTGTACCAAGCACAGCACCCGGTCGACCGCCGCGGTCACCCCCGGCACGACACCCCGATCACGGGCGGAACCAACACACACCACCACACCATCGGGCGCACACTCGCCCATCCCATCGAAATCCGCGAACCCCTCCGCCCTCAACACCTCAACCAGCCCGAAAGCATCCTCCCCGACCACGGCACACCCCTGTACCCCGGCCTCCGGGCCCGCGGCCGTCGACGCAGCCACCCACTCCACGCGGTACAACGACTCCCCCGCCCCCGCGGAGGCCGCGAAATCCCCCTCCCCCACCGGACGCGTCACCAAGGCATCCGCCGACGCCACCGCCACTCCCGCCTCGTCGGCCACCACGACCGACACCCCACCATCGCCGGCCGGCACCAGCCGCACCCGCACCACCGAAGCCCCGACCGCGTACAGCGAGACACCACTCCACACAAACGGCAACCGGACTCCCCCGGTTTTCGTATCGGTGTCCGTATCGTGGTGGACCGACCACACGTGGAGCGCCGCATCCAGCAACGCGGGATGCACCCCGAACCGGCCGGCCTGGGTTCGCGCCTCCTCCGGCAGCGCCACTTCGGCGAAGAGCTCATCACCCCGGCGCCAGGCAGCCCGCAGTCCACGAAACACCGGGCCGTACTCCAGCCCAGTGGCCGCCAGCCGCTCGTAGAGGCCGGCGGTCTCGACCTCCTGGGCGCCGGTCGGCGGCCAGACGCCCAGATCCGCCAAGGTCGCTGTCGGGCTCACAGCGGTCAGCGTGCCTCTCGCGCAACGCGCCCATGACTCGCTCGGCGCGTCGTCGCGGCGGGCGTATACGCCGAATTCGCGGTGTCCCGTCTCCCGCGGCCCGCTCACGACCAGTTGCACCTGGACCGCGCCGTCTTCGGGCAGCACCAACGGCATCTCGAGGGTGAGCTCTTCCAGCCGGTCACATCCGACGGCGTCTCCCGCCCGCAACGCCCATTCGACAAACGCCGTGCCGGGCAGGACGACACGGCCCAGCACCGCGTGGTCGGCGAGCCAGGCATGGGTACGAAGCGACAGGCGGCCCGTCAACAGGAGACCATCGGAGTCGGGCAAGGGAACGGCGGCTCCCAGCAAGGGGTGCTCGGCCGAGGCCAGCCCTGCCGACGACACGTCACCGGTTTCGGTCGCCTCCGACTCCAGCCAGTAGCGGCGACGTTGGAAGGCGTACGTGGGCAGGTCCACACGGTGCCCACCGGTACCGGCGAAAACCTCCCGCCAATCGACGCCGGCGCCACCCACATACGCCTCGGCCACAGACTGCACGAACCGCGCCGGCCCACCCTCGTCACGCCGCAGTGACCCGACCACCGTCGCCCGCGTTCCGTGGTCATCAGCTGTCTGCTCGATCTCCATAGTCAGTACCGGATGGGCGCTGGCCTCCACAAACACCTGGATACCCTCGTCCAGCACTCCCCGTACCGTCTCATCGAAGCGGACCGTCTGCCGCAGATTCCGATACCAGTAGGCGGCATCCAACTCCGCCGTATCCAGCATCCCGCCGGTCACCGTCGAATAGAACGGCACCGCCGACAACCGCGGAGTGATCCCCGCGAGATCCCGGAGCAGCTCCTCCTCGATCGCCTCCACATGTGCGGAGTGCGAGGCGTAATCCACCGGAACCCGGCGCGCCCGTACTCCGTCACGTTCGCACCGCGCCAGCAGTTCCTCGAGCGCACCGGCGTCACCCGACACCACCGCCGCCGAGGGCCCGTTGACCGCCGCCACCGACAGTCCTTCGCACAGCCGCTCCCGCACCTTGGCGACGGGAAGGCCGACGGACACCATGCCGCCTCGGCGCGACAGCACCCGCAACGCCCGGCTCCGCAGCGCCACCACCCGTGCCGCGTCCGCCAACGACAACCCGCCCGCGACACACGCGGCTGCGATCTCCCCCTGGGAGTGACCGATCACCGCCGCCGGCACCACGCCGTACGAACGCCACAGCTCGGCCAATGACACCATCACCGCCCACAACGCAGGCTGCACCACATCCACCTGGTCCAGCCATCCGTTCCCGTCGGTGCGCCGCAGGACGTCCAGCAGTGACCAGTCCACATACGGCGCCAGTGCGATGGCGCACTCACCCATCCGCTGCGCGAACACCGGTGAGGAATCCAACAGCTCTGCCGCCATCCCGGCCCACTGCGATCCCTGCCCCGGAAAAACGAGCGCCACCGCGGTGCCGTGTCGGGCAAGGCCCGCGACGAGCCCCGGAGTGTCGTGGCCCGCGACGTACCTCTCCAGCTCGCGTACCGCGCTCGCGCGGTCCGGCGCGAGGACCACCGCGCGGTGGTCGAAGGCGGTTCGGGTGGTCCCAAGAGCCAGACCGGTGTGCACCGCGGCAACCCCCGGATACCTTCGCACGTGGTCCAGCAGCCGGGCGGCCTGGGCGCGCAGAGCCGCCGCGGATCTGGCCGAGAACACCCACGGGACCAGCGGGAGCGATGCCGAAGCCGCCGCGGACGGTACGGCGTCGTCGTCCGATGCGCCGTCCGCTTCGCCCTCCGGCAGGCCGGGCGCTTGCTCGATGATGGCGTGCGCGTTGGTGCCGCTGATGCCGAACGAGGAGACACCTGCCCGGCGCGGTCCCTCACCCTGCTGCCAGGGAGTGGCCTCGGTGAGGAGCCGGATGGTGCCGGCCGACCAGTCGACGTGCGGCGACGGCTCGTTGACGTGCAGGGTGGGCGGCAGCACGCCGTGCCGCATGGCCAGCACCATCTTGATCACACCGGCCACGCCCGCGGCGGCCTGGGTGTGCCCGATGTTGGACTTCACCGAGCCCAGCCACAGCGGCCGGTCCTCGTCCCGGTCGCGACCGTACGTGGCCAGCAGCGCCTGCGCCTCGACCGGGTCGCCCAGCGTCGTGCCCGTACCGTGCGCCTCCACGACGTCGACCTCCCCGGCGGTCAGCCCCGCGTTCGCCAGCGCGGCCCGGATCATCCGCTGCTGCGAGGGACCGTTCGGCGCGGACAACGCGCTGCTGGCCCCGTCCTGGTTGATCGCCGTACCGCGTACGACGGCCAGCACCGGATGGCCGTTGCGGTGCGCGTCGGACAGCCGCTCCAGGAACAGCATGCCGACGCCTTCGGCAAGCCCGAAGCCATCCGCGGCGGCTGAGAAGGGTTTGCACCGTCCGTCCGGGGCGAGTCCGCGCTGCCGGCTGAAGCTGATGAAGGTACCGGGCGTGGCCATGACCGTGACACCACCGACCAGCGCGCTGGAGCACTCGCCCTGGCGCAGGGACCGTACGGCCAGGTGCAGGGCCACCAGCGAGGAGGAGCACGCCGTGTCCACGGTCACCGCGGGGCCCTCCAGGCCGAGGGTGAAGGCGACGCGTCCGGACACGACGCTGAGGCCGGTGCCGGTCATCAGGTGGCCCTCGACACCGCCGGTCGCCCGGTGCAGGCGCGGGCCGTAGGCCGGGGCGACGGTTCCGATGAAGACACCGGCCTGACTTCCCTTGAGCGACGCGGGATCGATGCCCGACCGTTCGATGGCCTCCCACGACGTTTCCAGCAGCAGCCGCTGCTGCGGGTCCATCGCCAGCGCCTCACGCGGCGAGATCCCGAAGAACTCGGCATCGAAGTCCCCCGCGTCGCTGAGGAAGCCGCCTTCCTGGGTGTAGGAGGTGCCCGGCCGGTCGGGATCCGGGTCGTACAGGGCGTCGACGTCCCAGCCACGGTCTGTGGGAAAGGCCGTGATCACGTCCTGTGCGCCGTCCAGCAGCTCCCAGAACGCCTCGGGAGTCCGCACCCCGCCGGGGTAGCGGCAGCTCATCCCGACGATCGCGATGGGCTCGCGCGCCGCCGCCTCCACTTCCCGAAGGCGCTGTCGGGTCTCATGCAGGTCGGCGGTCACCCGTCGGAGGTAGCCGAGGAGCTTTTCGTGGTCCGACATCAATACCTCACGGGATGGAGCTTCGGGAGCTTGGGTGGTCGGCGTGTGCTTGGTGTACGGCGTGCGGGAGCGTGCGTTCAGGACGGTCCGAATTCCTGGTCGATGAAGCTGAAGAGGTCGTCGGCCTCCGCGGACTCCAAATGATCAGCGATGCTGACCGGGGCCTTCCGCGCCGAGCCGGCCTGTGCCGGGCCCTCCGGTGTCCGACCGCCCGGTGTCGGGCCGTCCGGTGTCGGGCCGTCGAGAACGGGAACGTCCGTAGCCGCGCCGTCCCGGTTGCCGCTCCACTGGGACAGGAGTCTCTCCAGGCGGCTCGCGACCATGGTGCGCGTCGCGTCGTCCGGCTCGGCGCGCGTGCCGAGGAGCGTGGCCTCCAGCCTGTCGAGCTCTGCGGTCAGGAGAGTGTCCACGTCCCCGGTTGTCCCAGCAGGTGCCAGTTCCTTCCCGAGGTGTTCGGCAAGCGCTGCGGGGCTCGGGTAGTCGAAGATCAGGGTCGTGGGCAGCCGCAACCCGGTCGCCGCGTTCAGCCGGTTGCGCAGTTCCACCGCGGTGTGCGAGACGAAGCCGAGGTCGAGGAAGCCTCGATCAGGCGCCACGGATCCCACTGCCTCGAGGCCGAGGATGGCCGCGGCGTGTTCCCGGACCGACCGGAGCAGTACCCGCTGTCGCTCCCCGTGGCTGAGGCCCGACACACGCCGTACCAGCGGCGCTCCTTCCGGACGGGAGGCTTCGGTGGGGGTGGGGACGGGGGCGCCCGGTACGGGGGCCGGCCGGTGGAGGTGTCCCTTCGGCCGGGCCGAGCGCGGTGTGAACACCTCGCCGCCACGTACGGCCACCTGGTCCGCTGCCGCCAGGACGGCCTGGCGCAGGGCATCAGGCGACGTCGCGGAGTCGTCCACGTCCATCAACACCAACCGCCCCGGATTCCCGGCCTGCGCGGAGCGCACCACCCCCCACACCCGGGCCGCTGCCGGATCGCGGACATCCTCACCAGTCCCCACGGCCACCGCACCCCGCGTCACCACCACCAACCGTGACGCGGCGAACCCCTCCTGCGCCAACCACTCCCGCACCACACCCGGCATCCCGTCCCCGGCACGGCTCGCAGCGGACACCACCCCCTCGCCGACAGCGGTACCAACGCACACCACCGCCACATCCGGCACATCCGGTACGCGCTCGCTCAGCGCGGCGAGATCCTCAAGGGCCTCCGCCCCCACCGCCCCAGCCAACCCGAAGACGTCCTCCCCGACCAGAGCCCACCTCCGCACCCCGCCCTCCGGCGCCAGACGCGGCGCGGCCGGCACCCACTCCACTCGGTCCAACTCCCCCGCCCCCGCCGCGACCGCGAACTCCGCCTCCCGCACCGGCCGTGTGACCAGAGCGTCCACCGACACCACCGGCGTCCCCGCCTCATCGACCACCGTCACCGACAGCCCGCCATCACCCCCCGGCGCCAACCGCACCCGCACCACCGACGCCGCAGCCGCAGCCGCAGCCGCATGCAGCGACACGCCACTCCACGCGAACGGCAACCGCACCCCGCCCCCAGCGCCGTCCGCGCACGCCAGCCAGGCGTACAACGCCGTATCCAGCAACGCTGGATGCATCGCCAGGCGACCCGTGCTCGCCCCGTCCGGCAACTCCGCCTCGGCGAACACTTCCCCTCCTCGGCGCCACACCGCCCGCAGCCCGCGAAACGCCGTCCCATGGGCAAGCCCCAGGCCCGCCAACCGCTCATACGTCCCGGCGAACTCCACCGTCTCCGCCCCCGCCGGCGGCCACGCGCTCACTTCCCCCGAGCCGCCCGCCGCACCGGCAACGCTCAGCACACCCCGCGCATGACGCGTCCACGAACCTCCGCCGCCGCGGGCGTACACGCTCAGCTCACGCCGGCCTTCGTTGTCTTCCTCCCGCGGCCCGCCGACGGCGAGCTGCACCTGGACCGCGCCCTCGTCGGGCAGCACCAGCGGCGCCTCGAGCGTCAACTCCTCCAGCCGGCGACACCCCACTTCCTCCCCCGCCCGCAGGGCCATCTCCACCCATGCCGACCCCGGCACGACCGCCCGCCCCAGCATCACGTGATCGGCAAGCCATGGCTGGTCGCGCAGCGACAAACGCCCCGTCAGCAGGAACCCGTCCGACTCGGGCAGCGGCACCGCCGCCCCCAGCAACGGATGCTCCGTCGGCTCCAACCCCACCGAGGCCGCGTCACCAGATACCGCAGCAACGCGCGAGTCGAGCCAGTACCGCCGGCGCTGGAACGCGTACGTCGGCACGTCCACGCGCCGCGCGCCCGACCCCGCGAACACCGCCGACCAATCCACCCCAGCGCCACCCACGAACGCCTCGGCCACGGACGCCAACAACCGGTCCGGGCCCCCCTCGCCACGGCGCAACGACCCCACCGCCGCGACCCCGACGCCACAGTCGTCGGCCGTCTCCGCCACGCTCATCACCAGCACCGGATGCCCACTGGGTTCCACGAACACCCGGAAGCCCTCGCCCAGCAACACCCGCACCGTGTCGTCGAACCGCACCCTTTCGCGCACGTTCCGATACCAATACCGCCCGTCCAATTCCGCGGTGTCCAACACACCGCCCACCACCGTCGAATAGAACGGGACCGACGACGGCCGTGGAGCGATCCCGGCAAGACTCCGCTCGAGCTCGGCCTCGATCGCCTCGACATGTGCACCATGCGAGGCGTAATCCACCGACACCCGGCGCGCCCGGACCCCCTCCGCGTCACACACCGCCAGCAACTCCTCGACCGCTTCCGCGTCACCCGACACGACCACCGCCGTCGGCGCGTTCACCGCCGCCACCGACAACCGCTCACCCCACGCCCCCGCCAGCCGATCCTCCACCGCTGCTACAGGCAGACTCACCGACGCCATCGCCCCACGGCCTGACAGTGCCCGCAGTGCGCGGCTGCGTACCGCCACCACCCGCGCGCCGTCCTCCAAGGACAAGCCACCCGCCACCACCGCGGCCGCGATCTCCCCCTGTGAATGCCCCACCACCGCCGACGGCACCACACCCACCGAACGCCACGTCTCCGCCAGCGACACCATCACCGCCCACATCACCGGCTGCACCATGTCGACCCGGTCGATCCACTCCGGCCCCTCGACACCTCGCACCACATCCACCAACGACCACTCAACCGACGGCGCCAGCGCCGCCGCGCAGGCCCTCATCCACTCCGCGAACACCGGCGACGAATCCAGTAGCTCGACCGCCATCCCCACCCACTGCCACCCCTGGCCGGGGAAGACGAACACCGCCCTGTCGTCGGAGCCGGCAACGGCACCGTGCGCCACGCCCGGGGCCTCCCGTCCCTCCGCCAACGCGGTCAGGCCGCGCGCCATGTCGGCGCGATCCGTGCCCAGGACCACCGCGCGTCGGTCGAACACCGCCCGGGTGGTCGCCAGCGAGAAACCGACATCGCCCATGCCCACCGCGTCCGGGCCGGCGCCCTCGTCGGCAAGCGACAGCAAACGCGCTGCCTGTTCCCGGAGCGCCGCGCCGGACTTCGCCGACAACACCCAGGGGGTGGTACCGCCGGCGGAAATCGCCAGGGTCTTCGGCGCGGCCTCGCCGTCCGCCCCGGCCGTCTGTTCCCGTGCTCGTCCCGGTGCCTGTTCCAGGATGACGTGGGCGTTGGTTCCACTCACGCCGAAGGAGGACACGCCCGCCCGACGCGGTCGGCCCGTCTCAGGCCACGCGACGGGGTCGGTCAGCAACCTCACCGTGCCCGCGGACCAGTCCACATGCGGCGAGGGCTCATCGACGTGCAAGGTCCGGGGCAACATCCCGTGCCGCATGGCCAGCACCGTCTTGATGACACCGGCTGTCCCGGCCGCCGCCTGGGTGTGGCCGATGTTCGACTTGACCGAGCCGAACCACAGCGGCTGGTCCTCGTCCCGGTCGCGGCCGTACGTGGCCAGCAGCGCCTGCGCCTCGATCGGGTCGCCCAGCGTCGTCCCCGTACCGTGCGCCTCCACAACGTCGACCTCCCCCGCGGTCAGCCCCGCGTTCGCCAACGCCGCCCGGATCACCCGCTGCTGCGACGGGCCGCTCGGCGCCGTCAGACCGTTGGAGGCACCGTCCTGGTTCACAGCCGAACCCCGTACCACCGCCAGCACCTGGTGACCCTGGCGTCGGGCCTCCGACAGCCGCTCCACCACCAGTACGCCCACGCCCTCGGAGAAGCCGGCACCGTCGGCCGCCGCCGCGAACGCCTTGCAGCGCCCGTCAGGAGCGAGCCCACCCTGCCGGGTGAACTCGGTGAACAGGCCGGGCGTGGCCATGACGGTCACCCCGCTGACGAGGGCGAGCGCGCACTCGCCGGTGCGCAGCGACTGCACGGCCAGGTGCAGGGCCACCAGCGAGGACGAACATGCCGTGTCCACCGTCACCGCGGGGCCCTCGAAGCCCAGCGCGTAGGCCACCCGGCCGGAGAGCACACTGGCCGTGTTGCCCGTGATGGCGTAGCCCGTCACCTCCTCGGGCATGTCGGGGCCCATGGCGAGGTAGTCCTGGCCGTTCGTCCCGGCGAAGACGGCGGTGCCGGAGCCCCTGAGCGCCGAGGGGTCGATGCCCGCCCGCTCCAGCGCCTCCCAGGACGTCTCCAGCAGCAGCCGCTGCTGCGGGTCCATCGCCAGCGCCTCACGCGGCGAAATCCCGAAGAAGTCGGCATCGAAGTCGCCCGCGTCGTGGAGGAAGCCGCCCTCGCCGGCACAGGACGTCCCGGCGCGGCCGGAGCCGGAGTCCGGGTCGTACAGGGCCTCCACGTCCCAGCCGCGGTCGTCGGGGAACGGGGTGATGCCCTCCCCGCCCGTGTCGAGCATTTGCCACAGGTCCTCGGGTGACCGGATGCCACCGGGGAATCGGCAGCTCATCCCGACGATGGCCACGGGGTCCTGGTCCGTCGCCGGCTCGGCGGCCACGGGCGGGGCAGACGCCGCCTCCGGGTCGGCGAGCAGTTCCGCGCACAGGTGGACCGCGAGCGCGCGGGCGTTCGGGAAGTCGAAGGCGGAGGTGGGTGACAGGCGCAGACCGGTGGCCGTGTTCAGGTGGTTGCGCAGCTCGATGGCGGTCACCGAGTCAAGGCCGAGGTCTTTGAACGCCCGCGACGGATCAACCGCGTCGGCTCCCACGTAGCCCAGTACCGATGCCACGCGTTCGCGTACCACGGCGAGCATCGCCGCCTCCTGTTCGGCCCGGGTCGCCAGGCCGGCCAGCCTGCCGGCCAGGCCGTCGGGCTTGGCCTCCGCGTGTGTGCCGGGATCGGCCGCCTGTGCGAGCCGGCGTATGTCGGGGAGGTCGGCCAGGAAAGGGCTGGGGCGCGTGGCGGTGTACGCCACATGGAACCTGTTCCATTCGACGTTCGCGATCACGACGTTGGGCTCGCCTTCGGCCACCGCGCCCGCCAGTGCCGACACCGCCAGTTCGGGGGCCATCTCCGGCAGGCCGTGCCGGCGCGCCACCGCGCCGATCCCGCCCTCGGCCATGCCTTCTTCGGCCCACGCGCTCCAGGCCACCGAGGACGCGGGAAGGCCGAGGCCGTGCCGGTGCTCGGCGAGGGCGTCGAGGTAGGCGTTGCCGGGCGCGTAGTTGCCCTGTCCGGAGGCGCCCAGGGTGCCCGCCACGGAGGAGAACAGCACGAACGCGTCCAGGTCCATGCCGTGGGTCAGCTCGTGCAGGTACCAGGCTCCGTCTGCCTTCACCCGCAGTACGCGGTCGATCTGCTCGGGGGTCAGCCGCTCCACGACCGCGTCGTCCAGGACCGCCGCGGTGTGGACCACCGCTGACAGCGGGCAGCCGTCGGAGACGTCACCGAGGAGCCGGGCGAGTGCCGCGCGGTCGCTCACGTCGCAGGCGGTGATGGTCACCCGCGCGCCGGTGGCCTCCAGTTCCTCGCGCAGCGCGGAGGCGCCGGGCGCGTCTGCTCCACGGCGGCCGGCCAGCACCACGTGTTCGGCGCCCGACCGGGCCAGCCAGCGGGCCACCTGCGCGCCCAGACCACCGGTACCACCCGTCACCAGCACGGTGCCGCGCGGGCGCCACTCCGCTTGCGGGTCGGGACGCGTGGCGCGGGCGAGGCGGCGGGCGAACACTCCGGAGGGACGGATCGCTACCTGGTCCTCGCCCTCGGCACCGGCCAGGACCGCCGCCAGCAGGCCACCCGCGCGCGTGTCCCACCGCTCCGGCAGGTCCACCAAGCCGCCGAACCGCTCCGGGTGCTCCAGGGCCACGATCCGGCCCAGGCCCCACACCATCCGCTGGGCGTGGCCGCCGACCTGTTCCCTGTCCGCCACGGCCACCGCACCGCGGGTCAGGCACCACAGGGGTGCGTTCACCCCCGCGTCGCCCAGCGCCTGGAACAGGGCGAGCGTCCCGGTCAGGCCCGCCCGGGAGACCCCGGCCTCGGTGGGCGGCCCGTCGGCCAGGGACAGCAGCGACAGCACACCCCTGTACTCGCCGCCCTCCGCCCGAACACCTCGCAGCAGGCCGGCGATCCGGTCGCGGACGTCCGCGGCGGGCAGCTCGACCGTGACCACGGCGCCGCCGTGGTCCCGCACCGCGGCCGCGGCCGACCCGACGGCCTCCCCGGCGCAGCCCTCCGGTGCGACCAGCAGCCAGGTGCCGGACAGCGCCGGCCGACGCACCGTGCTCATGGGCACCCACCTGGTGCGGTAACGCCAGCCGTCCACCGTCGAGGTCACGAGCTGCCGCTGCCGCCAGGACTGCAAGGCGGGCAGCACGCGCGCCAGCGACTCGTCGTCCACGTCCAGTGCGCCGGCCAGCGCCTCCGCGTCGCCGCCCGCCACGGCCTGCCAGAACGCCGCGTCGGCCGCGCTGCCCTCCGCTGCGGGCACGGCGTCCGGCTCCCACCAGAACCTGCGGTGCTGGAACGCGTACGTGGGCAGATCGACGCGCCGCGCCCCCGACCCGGTGTACGCCCGCGTCCAGTCCACCGGCAGACCATGGACGTACGCCTCGCCCAGCGACGTGAACATGCGTCGCGCACCGCCGTCGTCGCGCCGCAGCGAACCGAGCACCACGGCGTCGCTTCCCGCAGTCTCCAGCGTCTCCTGCACGCTCGCGGTCAGCACCGGGTGGGCGCTGCACTCCACGAACGCCCCGAAGCCCTCTCCGGCCAGCGCCCGGATCGCCGCTTCGAAACGCACCGTCTGCCGCAGGTTGCGCACCCAGTACTCGGCATCCGGGCCCCGCTCGCCGCCCAGCCACTCCCCGGTGACCGTGGAGAAGAAGGGCACCGCGAACGCCCGGGGTTCCACCGGCGCCAGATCGGCGAGGATCCGTTCGCGCACCTCATCGACCTGCGAGGAGTGCGAGGCGTAGTTCACCGCCACACGACTCGCCCTCGTCCCGTCGCGCTCACACCTCGCCAGCAGTTCGTCCAGCGCCTCCGGCGTACCCGACACCACCGTGGACGACGGCCCGTTGACCGCCGCCACCGCCGCCGCCCCGTTCAACGCCTCGACGCGCCGGCGCACGTCGTCGACCGGTGACGCCACCGACACCATCCCGCCGCGCCCGGCCAGCACGGTGCCGATGGCACGGCTGCGCAGCGCCGCCACCCGGGCGCCGTCCCGCAGCGACAGGCCGCCGGCCACCACCGCAGCGGCGATCTCCCCCTGCGAGTGGCCCACCACGGCCGCCGGTTCGACACCGTACGAGCGCCACACCTCGGCCAGCGACACCATGACCGCCCACAGTGCCGGCTGGACCACGTCCACGCGCTCCAACGCATCAGCGTCGTCGAGCACTTCCAGCAGCGGCCACTCCACGAACGAGGACAGCGCCACCGCGCACTCGCTCATCCGTGAGGCGAACGCCGTCGAGGACGACAGCAGGTCCCGGGCCATTCCCACCCACTGCGACCCCTGCCCCGGGAACACGAACACGGGGCGGGGCGTGGATCCGCCGTCTCGCGCCGCACCGCTCGTCGCGGTGTTCTCGGCCACGGCCCGTACCGCTTTGAGGAGTTCCTCCCGCGAGCCGCCCGTCACCACCACGCGCCGCTCGTGGAGCGACCGTGAGGTGACCAGTGACACTCCGACGTCAACGGGCGACACCTCGGGGTGCGCCTCCAGGAAGGACGCGAGCCGTCGCGCCTGCCCGCGCAGCGCCGCGTTGCTCTTCCCCGACAGGACCCAGGGCATGACAGCGGGGGCGTCACCTGGTTCTTCGGCCGGCGCTTCCGGCTCGTCCGGGGCCTCTTCGGCTTCTTCCAGGATGACATGTGCGTTGGTGCCGCTGATCCCGAACGAGGACACACCCGCCCGCCGCGGACGGCCATCCCCGACCCACGGGCGTGCCTCGGCCAGCAGTTCCACCCCGCCCGCCGACCAATCCACCTGCGGCGTCGGCTTCTCCACGTGCAGCGTCTTCGGCAGCACCCCGTGCCGCATCGCCAACACCATCTTGATCACACCGGCCACCCCCGCGGCCGCCTGCGTATGACCGATGTTCGACTTCAACGACCCGAGCCACAACGGCCGATCCCCGCTCCGGTCCCGCCCGTACGTGGCCAGCAACGCCTGCGCCTCGATCGGGTCCCCCAGCCTCGTCCCCGTACCATGCGCCTCGACAGCGTCGACCTCGCCCGCGTCAAGTCCCCCGCTCGCCAGCGCCGCCCGGATCACCCGCTGCTGCGACGGACCATTCGGCGCCGCCAGCCCGTTCGACGCACCATCCTGATTCACCGCGGAACCACGCACCACGGCGAGGACCCGGTGCCCGTTCCGCCTGGCGTCCGACAGCCGCTCCACCACCAGCACACCGACACCCTCACCCCACCCCGTACCATCCGCACCCGCCGAAAACGCCTTGCACCGGCCATCCACCGACAACCCGCGCTGCCGGCTGAATTCGATGAACATGTCCGGGGAGGCCATGACCGTGACGCCGCCGGCGAGGGCCAGGTCGCACTCGCCCGAACGCAGCGCCTGACCGGCCAGGTGCAGCGCCACCAGCGATGACGAACACGCCGTATCCACCGTCACCGCCGGACCTTCCAGTCCGAGCGCGTAGGCGATGCGGCCGGACATCACGCTCGGCGTGTTACCGGTCAGCAGGTAACCGGCGAAGCCGTCAGCGGCCTGGTGAGCACGTGGGCCGTAGTAGTGGGTGGTGGCGCCTATGTAGGTGCCGGTCGCCGACTGGCGGAGCGATCGCGGATCGATTCCGGCTCGCTCCAGTGCCTCCCATGACGTCTCCAGCAGCAGCCGCTGCTGGGGGTCCATCGCCAGCGCCTCACGCGGCGAGATCCCGAAGAACTCGGCGTCGAAGTCACCGGCTGCGGTGAGAAAGCCGCCGTTCCGTGTGTAACTGGTGCCCCAGTGCCCGGGGTCCGGATCGTAGAGGCGGTCCAGGTCCCACCCCCGGTCGGTGGGGAACCCGGAGATGACGTCCTCGCCGGTGACGACCAGCTGCCACAGCTCTTCGGGGGTGCTCACCCCGCCGGGGTAGCGGCAGGCCATGCCCACGATGGCCAGCGGCTCCGCTGTCGCCTTCGCGACGCGCGTGACGGCCGCCTGTCGCTTTCCGGTGATCTCTTCGTAGAGGTGGTGGGCGAGACCGCGCGGGGTCGGGTAGTCGAAGACCAGGCGGCCGGCGAGGGGCAGGCCGGTGCGTGAGGCGAGACCGTCGGCCAGCTCCTGCGCCATCAGCGAGTCGAAGCCGAGGTCTTTGAAGGTCAGCGTGGCATCGACCCGGCCGGTGTACTCCATGACCGACGCCGCCTGGTCGCACACCGCGTCGAGGATGGCGTCACGTTGTTCGGGCTCGGAAAGCCCGGTCAGAACGGCGGCGAGGTGTCCGTCGGCGCGCCCGGAGTCCAACGCCGTTTCCACCTTTGTCCCGTCGGCCTCGAGGACCTTCCGAGTGGGTTCGGCGACCGTCCGGTCCGGTGACGACCGGCTCTCGATCCAGTACCGCTCGCGCTGGAACGCGTAGGTGGGCAGGTCGACCTGTCGGGCGCCCACGAAGAACGGTTCCCAGTCGACCTCCTCACCGCGCACCCACAGGTGAGCCACCGCAGTGGTCACGGTATGCCTCTCGTCCCGATCCCTGCGGCAGAACGGGACGGCGGCGACGTCGGGACGCGTCCGCTCGTCCTCGGTCCAGGCCCGGACCGACTCCTTGATCATGGGGGTGAGGACGGCGTCGGGGCCGATCTCGAGGAAGGTCGCCACCCCGTGCTCACGCATCGTGGTCACCGCATCGGCGAACAACACCGTCCTACGCACCTGGCGCACCCAGTACTCCGGGTCCTGCAACAACCCCGGAGCGGCCACCCGCCCTGTGACACTCGACACCACCGGCACAGACTGATCCCGGAACCCCACCGACCCCACGACCCGCCCGTACGCCTCGAACATCGGCTCCATCAACGCCGAATGAGACGCAATCGACACCGCCAGACGCCGCGTCCTCACCCCCGACCCCGCCAAGCGCCCCACCTCGGCCAACACCGGCTCCACCGTCCCCGAGAGCACCACCGACTCCGGACCGTTCACCGCCGCGAGCTCCACACCGCCGCCCAAACGCACCGCATCCACCCCAGCTCCCACCGCCACCATCACGCCCTCGCCGGTCGGCAACCCATGCATCAACCACCCACGCGCCAACACCACCCGAGCCGCATCCCGCAACGACCACACACCCGCCACATAGGCCGCCACCAACTCACCCAGCGAATGCCCCGCCACCACCGAGGGACGCACATCCCACGAACCCAGCAAACGCCACAAAGCCACCTCGAACGCGAACAACGCCGGCTGCGCCCACCCCGTCCCGTCCAATCCGTCCATCCCTCCGGACATCACCTCCCGCAGCCGAGCGGAAAACCCATCCCCAACCCCGAAATAATCCCTCAAATCGCCCGGGAGCTGCACGTCAGCGGCCACACCGCTGACGACCTCGTCATAGACGCCCAACACCTCGTCCAGCGCCTCAGCGAACGCACTGAAACCCGACAGCCCCTCGCCCATACCCACGCGCTGCGCACCCTGCCCCGAAAACACCACCCCCACGGCACCGTCCACCGCCGAACCCGACACCACGCCCGGTCCGCCGCCCCGTCCGGCCAGGTTCGACAACCCCTCGGCCAGCTCACCCCGACCCCTGCCCACCACCGCCGCCCGATGCCCGAAAGACGACCGCGACGACACCAGCGACCAACCGACATCCACCACGTCCACATCACCGGCGCCCTCGACATAGCCCGCCAGACGGCGTGTCTGTCCGCGCAGCGCTTCCTCGGAGCGGCCGGAGACGAGCCAGGGCACGACCGGCAGATCCGGTCCGGTACGCCCGCCGGTGCGCTCGTCCGCCGGTTCCGGCCGCCAGTCCGACAGCACGACGTGGCAGTTGCTACCGCCCATCCCGAAGGAGCTCACGCCCGCGACGAGTTGCTCGTCCGGCGCCGGGTCCCCGGGCCACGGACTGAGTTTCCGCTGCACCTGGAGGTTGAGTTCGTCCAGGGGAATCCGGGGGTTCGGCGTCTCGAAGTTCAAGCTGGCGGGCAGCAGTCGATGCTTGAGGGCCAGGACGGTCTTGATGAACCCGGCGATACCGCCCGCGCCGCTCAGGTGGCCGATGTTGGTTTTGATCGACCCGACGGCGAGAGGCCGGCCGGCCGGACGCCGACGGCCGATGGCCTCTCCCAGTGCGGCAGCCTCGACCGGGTCGCCCACCGGGGTTCCGGGTCCGTGCAGCTCGACGTAGCGGACGACGGCCGGGGACAGGCCGGCGTGCTCGTAGGCCCGGGTGAGGACGTCGACCTGGGCACCCACCGCAGGAGAGGTGAGCGTCTCGCTCCTGCCGTCGTGGTTGGTCGCGCTGCCACGCACCAGGCACAGGATGCGGTCTCCGTCCTCGAGCGCGGCGCTCAGGGGCTTGAGCACGACGGCGCCTCCGCCCTCGCCCGGTACGTATCCGTTGGCCTTGGCGTCGAACGTGTAGCAGCGACCGTCCGGCGAGAGACCGCCCAAGCTTGCGGCGAGCAGCACACTTTCCGGCATCAGGTGCAGGTTGACGCCGCACGCGATGGCCATTTCCGACTCCCCGGACCGCAGGCTCTCGCAGGCCAGGTGCAGGGCCACCAAGGAGGAGGACTGGGCGGAGTCGATCGTGAGACTCGGGCCGCCGGCGCCGAGGAAAGCGGAGAGCCGGTTGGCGATGACGCCGCGCTGAATGCCCGGCATGGTGTGGTGGGCACGGAGCGCCTCGGCATGACGGGTCAGCAGCTTCGCGTAGTCGTCCGCGTTCACGCCGACGAATGTGCCCAGTCGACTGCCGCTGACCTCGCTGGGGACCACGCGGGCGTCCTCGAGGGCTTCCCAGCCCAATTCCAGTACGAGTCGTTGCTGCGGGTCGACGAAAGGCGCCTCGCGGGGGGAGAGACCGAAGAAGCCCGCGTCGAAGTCCGCCGGCCGGTCGAGAAAGGCGCCCCACCGAGGTGCCTCGTCGGAGGCCGGACCTGTCCAGCGGTCCGGCGGGACCTCCGTGACGGCACTCTCGCCCGACGCCAACAGCTCCCACAGCCGCTGCGGGCTTTCCGCCCGCGGGAACCGGCAGGAGACGCCGATCACGGCTATCGCGGTGCGCGGGTCGACAGCGCCTCCGGCAGAAACCTTTCCAGACGGGCCGACAGTGGTCATCGAGGGAAACCTCCAGCACCGGACGTACGGCCGAACGGAAACGAATGCAGAAGAAGCCCGGCGTGGAGTTCGTGCTCTCGATGTAGCCGGCATCAACTGCCCTTGACTGTCCGACGCCACGCCCATCAGGGACATCGGCGATCACCGCCGTTACGGCGCCGCCCCACCGGTGCCGCACAGCGGGTGAGAGCGAGTTCCCGACCGTCTCGAAACACCGGTGACGTGCGCATACGGCCGGTCGAACGCGCGGTTCACCGGATACCGTCGCGGATTGCCCGCCTCGGCGCCAGCTTTCCCGCCCATTGTCCGACGGGCCGCCGGATGATAAACGTGACGTCAGCGCCTGCCGAGTGTTGTGACACCGGTCGGCCGATCCCGTCATCCGGTGGAACCGCACTCCGCCGAGCCGCTTCCCGGACCTGACGCATCAGACAGACTTTGCGCATCACATCCGAGTGGCCGTCGGCCTCGGCCAAGGAATCCGCTGTACCGTCATGGAGGGCACAAAGGGGTATGCCGAACTACGAAGCCATGGCTTCCGAGATTACCGAGATACGCTCGACCTATATCCGCGACCGTTTCGCTTTCGTCCCCGGCGCTCAGCTCACCAGGATCCTCAAGGGACTGGGCGCCACGGACGACGACCTGGGGAAACTCACCACCATCAGCGACGGGCTGAAGAGCGACCCGACCCTCCCGTTCCGAAAGACCAGGACCGGCCGGTTCGGTTACGACCCACGGTCCATGCGGGTGCGGCGGCTCGAATTCCAGCCGTTCATGCTGTCCATGGAGGACGACTTCGTACGGCACGACTCCGGCCAGGTGCGCATCTTCGACGAGATCCAGAACGACCTGCAGCTCAACACCGCCCTACAGGCGCTTTTCGTCTTCAAGTTCATGGTCCTCGACGGCGTGACGGTCGCCCGCCGGCCGAGACTGGACTACGAGAGCGACCAGTGGATCTGCACACTGCTCAACGTGAGGACCATCACCGACGGTGATCTGATCGGCGAGCCGGCGCTCGAAGGGGTGCACAGCGACGGCGTCGACCACACCATGACGACCTACCTGGGCAGCGAGAACATGACGGACGACAGCGCCGTCACGTTCCTGCACGACATGCGTGAGGTGAACGGCACCCGATGGCACGACGCGAACGCCGACCTGGTTCGCGCCAAGGCGCAGCACCGTGACTTCCTCGACACGTGCCTGATCGTCGACCACGAGAGCAAGCACAGCGTCTCGACCCTGTACGCCGCCGACACGTCCAGGCGCGCCACGCGAGACCTGCTGGCCTTCCTGACCCGCAAGCCGGTGGCCGCAGGGCACCACTCGCACTCCTTCGATTCGCTCAAGCCGCACCCGGAGCTTCCCATGACGGTCGGCCTGCGCCTCCTCGACAGCACACCGTCCACGTAGCGGCCGCGCCGCCTCGGGCCGAAGAAGTCACGAAGCGGCCCACAAGTCGTGGAGGGACTGCTTCAGCGGCACCTGCGGGGACCAGCCCAGCAGCCTGCGCGCGAGCCGGATGTCGGCCTGGGTCCACGCGCCGCCCTTCCTGTGTACCGGGGCCTGCCCCTCGCGCACCCGATGCGGGGGCACGCCCGACACGGAGACGAGAATCCCGGCGAGTTCCCGGATGCTGGTGGCGGTCCCTGAACCGATGTTGATCAGGCGCCCGGTGGCCCGTGTGCCTGCCGCCAGCACCACAGCCTCGGCGATGTCACGTACGTCGACGAAGTCGCGCCGGTCGTCGACGACGGTCAGGCTGAGCGGGGCGCCCTCACTGGTGGCGCGCAGCTGGGCGGCGAGTCGGCCGAGGAAACCGTGCGGCGGGGCGCCGGGCCCGCAGCCGTTGGTGAGGCGGAGCACGCAGCCGTCCACGCGCCCCGCCTCGGTGGCGTCCAGGACGATTCGGCTGCCGGCTAGCTTGGTGCGCGCGTAGAGGCTGCCGGGGGCGGTCGGGTGGTCCTCCGCGATGGCCGTGCCCTCCCGGACGGGGCCGTACTCGTGCACGGTGCCGAGCTGCAGCAGCCTCGGCCGTCGGCGGAGCGTCGAGACGGCGCACACCAGCCGGTCGACGAGCAGGACGTGCTCGGCCGTCATCCGTTCCTCATCGTCCGCCCCGATGTCGCCCGCCGCGTTGACGACGAGACCGGCGGAGCCCACGGCCTCGGCGATGTCCCCGACCGTCGCGGATGCCACGTCGAGCGCGAGGAAGCGGGCCCCGGGAATCGGCCCAACGGGTTTTCTCGCCACGGCCAGGACGTCATATCCCTGGGCGGCCAGCGCCGTGCAGATGTGCCGTCCCAGGAATCCGGTGCCGCCGATGACGACGGCGGAGGTCGCGCGCGCATCGATCACATCGTTCATCGTGGCCTGTCACCTCCGGCCACGTGCGTGTCCGCGTGCAGTGCCCGGCACGCCTCGTACGACGGCAGCGCACCGGCGCGCTGGGCCTCGGCCAGCGTCGGCGCGTGACGGTCACGTTGGGAGACCAGGTACTCCATGCCTCCGGGCCAGGGCAGCCCGAGCGCCGGGTCGAAGGCGTCGATCTCGTGCTCGGCGGCCGGATCGTACTCCACCGACGTCACATAGGCGGCCACCGTGTTGTCCCGCAGGGCGATGAACGCGTGCCCGAGCCCCTCCTCCAGATACACCGCGCGGCAGGAGTCAGGGTTCAGCCGGGTGCTGTCCCAGCGGCCGAACGTGGGGGAACCCACCCGCAGATCGACCACCACGTCGAGCAGCTCCCCGGCGGGGCAGGTCACCACTTTGGCCTGGCCGGGCGGTACGTCCTCATAGTGCACGCCGCGGACGACTCCGCGCCGGGAGAAGCTGTGGTGGACCTGGCCCAGGCGCAGCGGATACCCCACGGCCTCCGAGAAAGCGGTTTCGGTGTAGTGGACGACGAACGCGCCGCGCTGGTCGCGGTGCACGTCGGGTACGAACTCGTAGGCGCCGGGCACTGCCAGCTCTCGGACCTTCATCGGCGATGCTCCGCGGTGAGGTTTTCCAGTATGGGCACCAGATCGTGTGGGGTGGGCGCGTTCAGGTTCTCCTGGCGCAGGCGCTCGGCCCCGTTCCGGAAAGCGGGGTCCTCGACCAGCCGTCGCACGCTGTCGCGCAGGACGTCGGCCGTCAGCTCGGAGGCGTGAACGGCGAGTCCCGCACCGGCCCTTGACAGGCTCGTCGCTCTGTTCCACCAGTCGGCGTAGCGGATGGTGGGGATGAACTGGGGTACGGCGTTGGCCAGCGCCGTGCCCCAGGAGCCGAAGCCGCCGTAGTGGATGACGGCCGAGGCGGTGGGCAGCAGGGCGTGCATGGGGACGAAGGCGACGATACGGGTGTTGCTGGGGACCTTGACGAGCTTGTCGGCTTCATCGGGCGGCAGCGTGGCCACCACGTCAACGTCCATGTCGCCCAGCGTGTCGATCATGTCGGGGATCGGGAGGAGGGTGTCGCCGACCACGGCACGCGTGGAGATGCCGGGAGTCAGGACGACGCGCGGGCGTTCGGGTGGCTGGTGCAGCCAGTCCGGGATCTCGCAGGGACCGTTGTAGGGGAGGTAGCGGACCGGTATCCGCTCCACCGTCAGCGGAAACTGGAGGCTGGTGGGCACCTGGTCGATGGTCCACTGGCCGACCACCACCTCTTCGTCGAACGAGCCGCCGTAGCGGCTGAGGTGCTTGCCGAGCCAATCGGCCATCGGGTCCTCACGGCGCTCCCGCGGGCGTTCCGCCCGGCGTTGCAGGAAGACGTCGCGCATCGCGGAGTGGTTGTCGAAGCACCACAGCAGCCGGGCGTGGGCGGCGCCGACGAGGCGCGCCGCGACCGGTCCTGCGTAGCTGAGCGGTTCCCATATGACCAGGTCGGGTCGCCAGCGGCGGGCGTGGGCAACCAGGTCGGGGATCATGGGGTCGTTGTAGACCTGGTGCGAGAACATGACACTGACCCTGAGCTTCGCCAGCACCTGCTCCCACGAGTGCGCTTCGAGGGTCGGGTTGGACCAGTCGGACAGCGGGTTCTCCAGAGAGCCCCGGTTCCGCGCCAGCATCTCGTGGAAGTTGTGGTCCTCGCCGACGGGGACCGCGGTCAGGCCCATGCTCTTGATGGCGTCCACCAGCGCGGGGCTGCTGGCGACCTGGACGTCGTGGCCCGCGACGGCCAGGGACCAGGCGAGCGGCACCATGGACAGCAGATGCGACCTGTCGGAGAGCGTCACGAAAAGTACACGCATCGTCGGGTTCTCCCTCAGCCGATGGTTCGTCCGCCGCGGGTCCGCGCCGCGCACAGGGTGTCCGTGACCGCCGCGGCCACCGCTGGCGCGTGGTCGGCGACATAGAAGTGGCCGCCGGGGAAGACCCGCAGGTCGAAGCTGCCCATGGTGTGCTCCCGCCAGCTCGCCGCCTCCTCGACCCGGACGTGGTCGTCGGCTTCGCCGGTGAGCGCGACGACGTCGCACCGCAGTGTCGCGCCGGGTTCGGCCGTGTAGGTCTCGGACGCCTTGTAGTCGCTGCGGATCGACGGCAGAGCCAGTTGCAGCAGTTCGCGTTCATCGAGGATCTGCGCGTCGGTGCCACTGAGCCGCCGCAGTTCGGCGACGAGCCCGGCGTCGTCGAGACGGTGGACGTCTCGGCCGCGGCGGAGCGAAGGCGCGGACCTGGCGGAGGCGAAGAGCGCCAGCGGTGCTCTCCCCAGCTCTCGTTCGAGCAGCCGGGCCAGTTCGAAGCCGACGGCGGCGCCCATGCTGTGGCCGAACAGCGCGACGGGACGCTTCGCGGCGAACGGCTTCAGCACGTCGAAGACGGCTCGCGCCAGCTGGGGGACGCTCTCGATGCAGGGCTCCCGCAGCCGGTCCTGTCGCCCCGGGTACTGGACGACCAGGGCCTCCACGGTCGAAGGAAGCAGCTCGGAGAGCGGGAAGTAGAAACTCGCGGTTCCCCCGGCGTGCGGCAGACACACCAGACTGATCTCGGCCTCCGGGCTCGGATGGAACCTGCGGAACCACCGGCTCTCACCGGTAGCGGGCAACGCCATGGCTCTCGTCGTTCCTCTCTGTGCTGTTCCTGTCCTCTCGTGGACGAGAGATTCCCTCGGCTTCGGGCTTTCCCTTTCACGAACCCGCGCACTGTTCGCTCGCCTTCAGCGGCTCCCACCAATCGCGTCGCTCCGCGTACCATTTCACGGTAGCCGCCAGGCCCTCTTCGAAGGACACGGCAGGCCGGTAGCCGAGTTCGCCGCGAATCTTGGTGGTGTCCAGCGAATAGCGACGGTCGTGTCCCTTTCTGTCCGGCACCTTCCGCACCATCGACCAGTCGGCACCGAGCAATCCGAGCAGCTTCTCCGTGAGCTGCCGATTGGTCAGTTCCGTACCGCCGCCGATGTGGTACACCTCCCCCGCCAGGCCCCTTTCCGCGGCCAGGGCGACGCCCCGGCAATGGTCGTCGACGTGCAGCCAGTCCCGCACGTTCGCACCGTCGCCGTACAGCGGCACCGGGTCGCCGTCCATGAGGTTGGTGATGAACCGCGGGATGGCTTTCTCCGGATGCTGGTAGGGGCCGTAGTTGTTGGCGCACCGGGTCACGCACACGGGAAGCCCGTGGGTGCGGTGAAAGGCCCGTACCAGTAGATCGGACGATGCCTTGGACGCGGAATAGGGGGAGTTGGGATCGAGTGGTGCGTTCTCGGACCAGGAGCCCACGTCGATGGAGCCGTACACCTCGTCCGTGGAGACGTGCACGAATTTCGCCACCTCGGCTTCGGTCGCCGCCTCAAGGAGAGTGTGTGTGCCCAGCACATTGGTCCTGACGAACTCCTCGGCGCCGGCTATGGAACGGTCGACGTGCGATTCCGCGGCGAAGTGGACCACCTGGTCGGCCCCGCGCAACAGACCTTTGATCAGTGCGGCGTCGCAGATGTCACCGCGCACGAAGCGCAGCCGGGGACTGGCGGCGACGTCCGCCAGATTGGCCTCGTTGCCGGCGTAGGTGAGCTTGTCGACCACCACCAGCTCCGCGTCCGCCAGGGCCTCGTACGCCCCTGTCAGTGCCTGGCGGACGAAGTGCGAGCCTATGAAGCCCGCGCCGCCAGTCACGACTACGCGCATGAGTTCTTCCTCTCAGCGGTTGTTGGCCGTGATGTCCAGGAGGTATTTTCCGTAGTCCGTGTGCCGCAGTTGCTCGCCGAGCTCGTAACAGGCCGCGGCGTCGATGAACCCCATGCGGAAGGCGATCTCTTCGAGACAGGCGATCCGCACTCCCTGGCGCTGTTCGAGGAGCTGGACGTATTGTCCGGCCTGGAGCAGCGAATCGTGCGTTCCCGTGTCGAGCCAGGCGAAACCGCGACCCAGGCTGATCAGTCTGGCTTTCCCGCGCTCCAGATAGACCCGGTTGACGTCGGTGATCTCCAGTTCGCCGCGCTCGGACGGCCGGAGGTTCTTGGCGATGTCCACGACGTCGTTGTCATAGAGGTAGAGCCCGGTGATCGCCAGATTCGACGTGGGATCCGTCGGCTTCTCCTCCAGGTGGATCAGCCGGCCCCGCTCGTCCATGGTTCCCACGCCATAGCGCTCCGGGTCCTTGACCGGGTAGCCGAAGAGCACGCAGCCGTCGATGCTGCTTGCCTCCTGGTGCAGAATCCTCGAAAAACCGGGCCCATGGAAGATGTTGTCCCCGAGCACGAGCGCCACGGACTCGCCCCCGATGAACTCCGCGCCGATGACGAATGCTTCGGCGATGCCGTTCGCCGCGCGCTGCTCAGCGTACTCGATCGACATCCCCAGCCGGCTGCCGTCGCCCAGGAGCACACGGAAGAGGTCCAGATGGCGCGGAGTCGATATGACGAGGATGTCCCTGACGCCGCCGAGCATGAGCACCGACAGCGGATAGTAGATCAGCGGCTTGTTGTAGACGGGCAGGATCTGCTTCGACACCGCGTGCGTCAACGGATGCAGCCGGGTGCCGCTCCCGCCGGCGAGGACTATCCCCTTCATACCGTAACGGTTGCCGAGGACGGCTCAGCCGCCCATCGCCTCGATCAGGCTCTTGGGCCGCATGTCCGTCCAGTTCTCCTCGATGTAGGCCAGGCACGCTTCACGGGTGTCCTTGCTGTGGGCGACACGCCAGCCGCCGGGCACATCCGCGAAGACGGGCCACAGCGAATGCTGCCCCTCGTCGTTGACCAGCACCAAGAACTCGCCGTCGGGATCGTCGAAAGGATTCACGCCAGTCTCTGCCTCTCATGCCGTCCTGCGGTGACGGGACCACCTGAACCGCCATCCTCGCGTGCCCCGACCGCAGCGGCGTCCGCGAGAGCCACAGTTACAGCTCCGGTCACACCCCGTACCGGTGCCAAGCGCACCCTCCTGTGGCACCCTTGCTGCGCAAACAGCCGCCGCGAGATCCGCCCCTTCGGTACCCACACGCTGGGTGGCGGGCGGTGCACACCTCGCGCACCACACGGCCCGCGGATCGCCGCACTCTTGGCGGCCGTGTTTCCCGGAACGAGCAAAGGCGGAGTCGATGACCGCGACAGGTCTGATGTTGCCGTCCCGCGCCGCGGAGCCCCGTAGCGTGTCACGGCTGGCCGCTTCCGCCGCCGCGGTCGACGGCGGGGTGATGAGCAACCCGGAGCTACTGTCGTGGCTCGACAGACGTCGTCGCGCACACGCACAGCGAGTGGAGCGGGTGCCGTTCGCCGCGTTGCGCGACTGGGGCTTCGACGGACGGACGGGCGATCTGCGGCACGCGAGCGGACGGTTCTTCTCGGTGCACGGGCTGCGGGTGCGGTCCGACTTCGGTCCGGTGCCCGCATGGTCGCAGCCGATCATCCGACAGCCGGAGATCGGCCTTCTCGGCATCGCGCTGCGGGACTTCGACGGTGTGCCGCATCTGCTGATGCAGGCCAAGCCCGAGCCAGGGAACGTCAACGGGGTGCAGCTGTCGCCGACCGTGCAGGCGACCAAGAGCAACTACTCCCGGGTGCACGGGGGTTCCGCCGTCCCCTACCTGAAGCTGTTCCGCCGCCCGGAACCCGGTGTCGTCGTGGCGGACGTTCTCCAGTCGGAACAGGGCTCGTGGTTCCTGCACAAGCGCAACCGCAACATGATCGTGGAGGTCGGCCCCGAGGCCGAGGCGGGTGAGGACTTCGCCTGGCTGACGCTGGGGCAAGTCAACGCGCTACTGCGGCAGGACAACCTGATCAACATGGACGCGCGGACGGTCCTGTCCTGCCTTCCGGACTGGCGGCAGGAAAACACGCGGCGGGCGCTCCACGCGGACCGGGAGATTCGTAGCTGGATCACGCGGCGGCGGGCCGAACACGAGGTCGAGGTGGTGCCGATCGGCCTCGCGGAGACCGTGGGCTGGCACCGTACCGCGGACGAGGTGGCCCATGAGCAGGGGCGGTACTTCACGGTGGTAGCGGTCGACGTCTCCTCGCACCGGCGTGAGGTGCCCTCCTGGTCCCAGCCGCTGCTTGAACCGCACGGCACGGGCGTCGTGGCCCTGTTCATCCGCCGTGTCGACGGCGTACCGCACGCACTGCTGCGGGCGCGGGCGGAGCCGGGCTTCCGCGACGTAGTCGAGCTCGGCCCCACGGTGCAGTGCGTGCCCGAGAACTACGCCCATCTGTCCGCGGCCGACCAGCCGCCCTATCTCGCGGAGGCACTGGCCCGCGCCGACGGCGCCGACTACGACGTGGTCCTGTCGGAGGAAGGCGGCCGGTTCCGGAACGCCCAGAGCCGTTACCTGATCATCGAGGTGGAGAGCGACTTCCCCGCCGTACCGGACGATTTCCGTTGGGTGACACCATGCCAGTTGGACGAACTGCTCCGCTACAACCATCACGTGAACGTGCAGGCCAGGACCCTGGTGGCGGCACTGCGGACGTTGTGAGCCCGGCCGGAGTCCGGCCGTTGCGGCTGGGGGCGCTCGCCACGTCGTCGATCGCCCGCAGGCGCGTGCTGCCCACCGCGGTGAGCACGCCGGAGGTCGATCTCGTGGCCGTCGCCGGCAGATCCGTGGACAAGGCGGGCCGTTTCGCCGAGCGGTTCGGCTGTGCGGCGGAGACGGACTACGCGGCGCTGCTGAACCGCCCGGACGTGGAGGCGGTGTACATCTCGACACCGACGGCGCTGCACCGCGCATGGGCGGACCGCGCACTGCGCGCGAGCAAGCACGTCCTGCTCGAAAAGCCGATAGGGGTGAACGCCGACGAGGCGCGCCAGTTGTGCGCCCTGGCACGGGAGCGCGGTCTGGTGCTGCGGGAGAACTTCATGTTCCCGCACCATCCGCAGCACGCGTTCGCCGCGGACCTGGTGCGGCGCGGACGGATCGGCACACCGACCACGTTCCAGGCGTCCTTCTGCGTTCCGCCGCTGCCCGCTGACGACATCCGGTACGCACCCGGCCTCGGGGGCGGGGCACTGCTCGACGTGGGCGTCTATCCGTTGCGCGCCGCGGCGCTGCTGCTGGGGGCTGTGCCCCGGGTGGCAGGGGCGACGCTGCGCACCCGTGCCTCGGACGGGCTCGATCTGTCCGGGCAGGCGTTGCTGATCTCGCCTTCTGGGGTACTGGTCCAGGTGACGTTCGGCTTCGAGCACGCGTACGCATCGTCGTACACGCTGTGGGGAGACCGGGGCCGACTGTCGGTGACGCGCGCGTTCACTCCGTCCGCGGCGCACCAGCCGGTGCTGGTGCTGGAGGAACAGGACCACGAGGAACGCTTCACACTGCCGGCGTCGGATCAACTGCGTTTCTGCCTCCAGGACTTCGCGGGCGCGGTGCGCGGGGGCCAAGTCGGCGACGGGAGCGCGGAGGGCGACAGGCGGCGAGAGGCGATCGCCCTGATGGAATGCGTGGATGAAGTCCGCCGACAAGCCGTGCGGGTCGCGGTCGACGACGGCCCATGAGGGAGCTGTCTGCAGGTTGCCTGCTGGACGCCGAATGAGAGCGGGAGCCGGTACACGATCGCCGAGCTGTGGGGCGAGGAGGGTCCGGATCCTGGGGTGAACGTCTCACGCTCAGCCCGCTCGGCCGTAACTGTGGTGATCGCCGATGTTTCTCCACCACGACAACGAAAGGTTGGGACCGTGTCCGTTGCTTCCTTGTACATCCACGAGGGGTGCTGCCATGCATGTCCAGGGCGCTGTCCCGATGGAGCATGATCCCGAATCGCTCCCGCAACCCGTTGTCCGCACCACGCTGCGGTCGATCGCCGGCCGCTTCGGGAAGCGGAACGTCGATCACGTTCCGGCCCATCGCCACGCATCAGCGCTGAGTGACGTCCTCAGCATGGCCAGGGGATGATGATGACAGAAGCACCGCGCCGATACCTGTCGCCGGAGCACAACAGCGTCCGCTGGGACGACTTTCCCTTGCGCGACGGTGACATCGTCGTCAGCACCCCGCCGAAGTCGGGTACGACGTGGGTACAGATGATGTGTGCGTTGCTGATCTTCCAAACGCCCGACCTCCCGCAGCCGCTGGAGGTCCTGTCACCGTGGCTGGACCAACCACCGTGGTTGGACCGCATGCGCTCACAGGAAGAGGTCTACGCGCGCCTCGCCGAGCAGAGTCACCGCCGTGTCATCAAGACGCACACCCCGCTCGACGGCCTACCGCTCGACCCGCGCGTCAGCTACATCGTGGTCGCCAGGCATCCTCTCGACCGGGCGTTGTCTGTCTACCATCAGACCGCCAACATGGACCTCGAGCGCGTGTACGCCGCCCAGGACGGTTCGGACCCACAGTCTCGGCAGCCTCCCCCACCGCTTCCGTCGATGCGCGAGTGGCTGCAGCATTGGTGTCTGCCCCAGCCGACCGACGACCAGGGAATAGCGGTTCCCGAGAGCCTGCACCAGACGGTCCACCATCTCTTTGACGCCTGGAAGCGGCAGACACAGCCGAATGTGAGGCTGCTGCACTACGTCGACCTGTGCGCCGACCTCGCCGGCCAGATGGCAGCGCTGGCCGAGTGGCTGGGCATTACGGTGAACGAGTCCGTCTGGCCCGATCTGGTGAAGGCCGCGACATTCGACGAGATGAAGAACCATGCGGAGCGGCTGGCGCCTGACACCGACCTGCTCAAGGACCCGGTGAAGTTTTTCCGCAGCGGGCGATCGGGTGGCAGTCGGGATTTCCTGACCGAGGACGATCTCGCCGCGTACCGGAAGCGCGTTGGCGACCTCGCTCCGAAGCCGTTCCTGGACTGGCTGCACCGCGACCCACCCCCCATCGGTGATGGAGCCGGCGCCGACGCGTGAATGGCCTCTCGCCGACAAGGACATGAGCCGTCCGGGCGAGCCGGGGCGGCGGTGGTTCGACCGCCTGCCACTCCGCGTCCATCATGTCCGAGGCATACCGCCGCGGACGCGCGGGTTCGCGTCAAACCGCAGCATGTGGCGGCCGGTTCGGGCAGCGGACGGTGATCCGTGGTGGGGATCAGCGGGCCTTGTCAGCCGGCCGATGGGGTGAGGCCGGTGCCGCCGAACGGGCCGCCGTGCGCGGCGGCGTACGCGATGCGCACGGTGATCGGTTGCGGTGGATCTGGCGGTGATGCTCGCCGACGGCGGCGAGGCCATCACGGACCTGGCTCTACTGCGAACTCGGTGGTGCCGAGGCCGACGTAGGCTTGATACGGCGATACGGCTGTCACTTCTGTCTCGCAGACAGTCATGTGCAGCATGCGGCCGCTGTAGTCGGCTTCGTCTTTTATCTCGCTGTCGTACAGCTCGAATACCTTCGACTGAGGGACGATGCCGGGGCTGCCAGCACCGATCCTGCTGAACAGGGTCCGGCGCAGGGCAGCATAGGTGGCGAAGAGCCCACCGTACGAGAAGCCCCACAGCCCGGTCGATGTGTCATCGACGCGAAACTCTGCACTGATGAGTGGGTGGAGTTCGTCGACGAGAAACGAAAGGAATTTGTCGGCGGCAGGGTTTTGCAGGTTGTGCCAATAGAGCTTTGCGGCGTCTGCATCGAGGTACCCTGCCTGAACGAGCAAATCCAGGCTCTCCGCGTTAGTGGTGGACAGCGGGGGTTCGCCCGGGGGGAGCAGGTCACGGGCGCGTACCGCGAGCAGCCGGGTGGTGTCTTCGCCGATGTAGCCGACGCTCACCTGGATGAAGGGCTCTACAGGATTGATCGAGTCGTCGCGCACCATCTGCAGGGCTGGAGCGGTCTGAGGAGCTGTCAGGTTTCCGTCCGGCTGATAGATCGCGGGGTATCAGCGTTCCGTTTCGGATTCGTAGCGAGGTGGAGTCGTCACCCATACACCGAACTGGGCGCCCACCGCCTCCGACTCGAGTTCAAAGTATCGCGTTCCCGGCAGCATCGCGGCCAGCGGCGGAGTGGTCTCTGTCCACATGATCCTGGTCCTCCTTCGAATGTCATCCGTTCAATCTCCCGGTTCTCACTTGGCGGCGACTGGCGGTCGCTCCGGCGGAACCATTCCCAGCGTCTTCAGCATGAAGGCGAGCGACTCGGTTTGCTGGGTGAGCACGATCTCCTTGTCGGTGGCCCAGCCGTGGCCGGAGTCGCTCCAGATGCGGATGAACACGGGCGCGTCGCCACCTGTGGCCGCCTGCAGGCGGGCACCGAACTTACCGGCGTGCCATGGCGGGCATCGCGGGTCGGTGTCACCGGCCTCGATGAACACCGCCGGGTAGTCGACGCCGTCGCGGAGCAGGTGGCAGGGCGAGAACGTGGCGAGGCGCCGGACCTCGTCCGGGTCGTCGGTGCGCGCGAACTCCGTATCGACGATCCACCGGCCATAGCCGTCGCGGCAGGCGCCGATGAGGTCGAAGATCGGCACGCGCGGGACCACCACGCGCCAGAGGTTCGGCCGCTGCGTTGCAGCGACGCCGCACATCAGTCCGCCTCCCGACCCCCCGGTCAAGGCGAGCAGGTTCGGGCTGGTGACCCGGGGGGCGACGAGGTCCTCGGCGATCGCGTACAGGTCGTCGTATCCGTTCTGCTTGGCCTGCTGGCGGCCGTCGTGCCACCAGTCCCGGCCGAACTCCCCGCCGCCGCGCAGGTTCGTGTGCACGAACACGCCGCCGGCCGCGACGAACGCGGACATCGCCCCCGGGTACTGCGCAACCCACGTCGGCAGTTGGACGGACCACGACCCGCTGTTCTCCGGCAGCGGCACCTATGTGATCGGCCCTTCCGCTCGACTCCACACACCCACCGGGGACTACGGTTGCCGGGCAGGTGATGAGGGTTCAGCCCACCATCAGCGCGGAGGCGCGAGGTGCGAGGAAATGATCCATCACCAGCTCGGCCGCACCCTGGGCGGCCGCTTGATCACCCACGGCAGACCCCTGCACCAGCACCTCCTCGCGCGCCGCCACGAGTTCGCGGTCGACGAGGTCGGGGATGACGGGGAGGAACACCGGGCTGAGCCTGTCCCACAGCGGGCCGCCGAGCACCACCCGCGGTACGTCCAGCAGGTTCACCAGCACTCCGAGGCCGACGGCGACCCGGCGCGCCGCGCGCTCCAGGATGCGGAACGCGACGGCGTTGCCCGCGGAGGCGAGGGTGCACAGCGTGGAGCAGGCGTCGTCGACGGCGACGTAGTCGTTCAGGTTCGGCAGCGGCATCAGGCCGACCCGGGCGGCCTGGAGAACGAGCGCTTCCGGGACGCAGGCGGCGGCCAGGCCTCCTCGCCGGCCGCTCCACTCCAGTTGTTCGGCCTCGGGGTCGACGACCAGGTCCCCGACCTCGCCGACGTTGTTCGTGGTGCCGCGGATGACCTGGTTGTCGAGCACCACCGAGGCGCCGACCCCGGATCCCAGGTAGAGGAAGACGAACGAGGTCGAGGACTGGGGTGATGAGCGGAGCTCCGCCGTCGCGGCGGCCGTGACGTCCTTGTCGAGGAGGACGGGCAGTCCCGTCGCTTCGTGCAGGTCCGTGCGCAGCCGGACGTTGCGCCAGTTGGGCAGTTGCGGCGGGTCGAGCAGCAGCCCGGCGTCGACGTCCAGCGGGCCCGGCGCCGCTATGCCCAGCCCAAGCACCCGGGCCCGGTCGATGCCGGCCTCGGTGATCAGACCGCCGACGGCGTCGGCGATGAAGGCGGTCACCTCGGACGGGTTCGTGGCCTGCGGCGTAGGGTCCTGGCGGCCCAGCCGGACCTCGCCGTCGAGGTCGAGGAGCACGATGATGAGCCGGGCCGGATCGATGTGCACACCGACCGAGTACGCCCCGTCCGGGTCGGTGACCAACGGAATGCTCGGGCGGCCGCGGGCACCGCCCTCCGGCGTGCTCTCGCGGATCAGCCGGTCGTCGATCAGCCGGCGGGTGATGTTGGAGATGGTCTGCGAGCTCAAACCGGACTCACGCTGTAGATCGGCACGGCTGACGCCATGAGACCGGCGGACCAGGTCCAGCACCACCGCCTGGTTGAAGTCAGCCACCCGCAGCTGGTTGCTCCCTCGCCGCATGCCCTCTCCTCACATCCGTCGACGACCAGCGATCCTCGCGGCCTTACGTAATTAATCAATTGGATTGATAATTCCTGCGCGATCGAGCGCATCCGGAGCCAGGACACATGCACGCATCAACCTGTACCCAAGCCTTGACTGGCCACGAACACGCCACTTACGATCACGAAACTTTATCCGATCCACTTGATAAAAGCATGGACCGGAAGAACCACAGTCAGGAGAGGTGACGCGATGAGCCGCAACCGTGTCCTTGCCGCTGCCACGGCCGGGATGTTGTTGACAGGGGCACTCACCGCCTGCTCGGGCTCGGGCGCGGACGAGGGCGAGGACGGCCCGGCGACCATCAAGCTGCTGGAGTACCAGGAGCCCCGCGCCAAGGTCATCAAGGCCCTCATCCCGGAGTTCGAGAGGGCGATGGCCAAGCAGGGGAAAAAGATCAAGGTCGAGCTGATCGCCGACCCCCTCACCGACGAGCAGTTCCACACCAAGATCACGCAGCAGCTCCACTCCGGCACCGCGCCGGACGTCCTCGACATGGGCGGCAGCAACGTGACCGGTTTGGCCGGCGCCGGCTACCTACTCAAGCTCGACGACTACCTGGACAAGTGGGACGGCTGGGGCCAGTACTACACGTCGGCGAAGGAGAGCGCACGCCAGCCCGACGGCGGCTTCTACTCCGTCCCGCACGAAGCGAGCGTGCAGAGCCTCTTCTACCGCAAGGACGTGCTGCAGCAGCTGAATATCGACACCTCGCAGCCGCGTACGTGGGACGAGCTGATCGGCAGGCTCAAGAAGGTCCAGGCCAAGACCGGGGAGGCCCCGATCGTCATACCCGCCGGTACCGCCTGGGGCGCCGGCACATGGACGGAGGGCTTCTTCCCCCTCGTGGCCGGCACCGGCAGCACCTTCTACGACCCCAAGTCCAAGAAGTGGACGCTCAAGAGCAAGGGGCTGTCGGCCACCTTCGGCCTGTACGACAAGCTCATCAAGGCCGACCTCCTTCCGGTGCGGGATCTACAGAACCCCAACCCGTGGGAGCCGACCAAGTACGAGAAGTTCGTCAAGGGCACCCTTCCGGTGTCGGCCCAGGGCAGCTGGGGCTGGAAGTTCGACTGGGGCCCCGAAGGCGCGGCACCGATTGAGAACCTGCGTGAGAAGGTCGCCACGTGGGACTACCCGGCGCTGGTATCGGGCACCAAGCCGTACTCGGTCAGTGGCGGCGGCTACGGCTACAGCGTCAACGCCCACGCCAAGAACCCCGATGCCGCCGTCGAGCTCGTGAAGTGGCTGAGTTCCGGGACGGCCCTGGCCAAGCAGCTGGTGACGGTGGGGGCGGTCTCGCCGCGCAAGGGCCTTACCGGCACCGCCCCGTACAAGAACGAGCCGTCGCTCCTCGAGGCGGAGCGCAAGCTGCCGGGCAGCATCCTGCCGCCGCGCGGTGACGGCGAGGACCAGGTGTCCCAGGCGATCCAGGGCGCGACGGGGAAGATGCTGTCCGGGGGCGCAGACGGCGGGCAGGCCGCCGAGGCCTTCGCGAAGGAGGCCAAGGAACTGCTCGGCGACAATCGGGTTGCGGAATGACCACTGCCAAAGCCCTGTCCGGCCGACCGATCCGGCGACGGCGGGAGCGCGGAGTGCTGCCGCTGTTGCTCGGGCCTTCGGTCCTCCTGATCGCGGTCTTCGTGATCGCCCCAGCCGGTTACGGCATCTACCTCGGTCTCACCGACACACAGCTGACCGGCTGGGCCGCACGGGACCCCCAGTTCGTCGGGCTGGAGAACTTCCGGCACCTGCTCGGCTCCGAGGACTTCCTCGCATCGCTGGGCCGCACGGGCGAGTTCGTACTCTGGTCGGCGATCATCGGGCAGACGGTACTCGGCATGGTCGCGGCGCTGCTGCTGCGCACGAAGTGGCTGCGTGGCAAGGGCCTGTTCGGGGCGCTGGTGCTGCTGCCGATGGTGGTGCCCGAGGTCGTCGCATCGCTGACCTGGGCGAGCGTGCTCTCCTCCAATGGGGACGGCACCCTCAACCGGCTGCTCGGCCTGTTCGGCTCCGGTGCGGCGGCTCCGCTCCAGGACCATCCGATGGCGTCGGTGGTCATCATCAACGTCTGGCGCGGGATCGCGCTCGCCATGATCATGTTCCAGGCTGCGCTGGAGGACATCCCCGACGAGCTGATCGAATCGGCGCGCATGGACGGTGCGAGTGCGCTCCAGGTCTTCCGGCACATCACCCTGCCGCTGATCCGCGGCCCGGTGTTCCTCTACCTGCTGCTCACCACCATCACGACGGTCGGCGTCTTCGGCCTGGTCTACTTCCTGACCCAGGGCGGTCCCGGACAGGGGACGGAGCTGGCCTCCATCTACATCTTCCACCGCGCCTTCCAGTACTCCCAGATCGGCCTGGGCAGCGCCGCTTCGGTGATCCTGTTCGTCCTGCTGATGATCCTGGGCCTGACGTACGCCCGGCTGGCCAAGGTGGAGGTCTGATGGCGGCCACGCATGCGGCCGAGCCCCAGGCGGCCACCGCACCCGCCGGTCCCCCGCGTCGTCGTACGCCGACGTGGTCGGTCGTCCAACGAGCACTGCAGTACGCCCTGATGACGCTGCTGGCCCTGTTCTGCGTCGTACCGTTCGCATGGGTCGCGCTCACCGCAGTGGACGCCGACGGGGGACCCACGGTCAGACTTCCGGCGTTCACCGCGGACAACTTCGTCCGGTTCTTCACCGACAGCGGCACCCCGCGGCTGTTCCTGAACAGCGTCATCGTGTCCTTCGCGGCGACCGCGCTGAACCTGGCCTGCGGCCTGCTCGGCGCCTACGGGCTGTCCCGCTACCGGTTCCGCGGGCGCAGGACCTTCATGTTCGGGATCCTGCTGATCCGTGTGATCCCGCCGCCGGCGACGATCGTGGCCCTGTACCTGCTGATGGTCAAGATGGAGCTGGACGACAGCTATCTCGGCCTGATCCTGGCCGAAGCCGCGGCGGCGCTGCCGATCACACTGTGGCTGCTGAAGGGGACCATCGACGCCGTTCCGGCCGAGCTGGAGGAGGCCGCCTGGCTCGACGGGAACACTCGATTCGGCGCGATCCGCCGGATCATCCTCCCGCTGGTCGGCCCCGGTCTCGGCGCTGCGGCCATGCTGACGTTCATGCACGTGTGGGGGGACTTCCTCACCCCGCTGGTGCTGCTCCAGTCGCCGGACCTCTATCCGCTCTCGATCGGCCTGTTCCGCTCGTTCACCGCCTTCCACCAGGTCGACTGGGGCGTGCTCGCCGCGAGCGCTCTCGTCTACATGGCGCCCCCGGCCGTGCTGTACATCTTCCTGCGTCGGCATCTGATGCGTTCGAGCCTGGGCGGCGCCATCAAGGGCTGACCGCTCGCGTCTACCGACACATCGTGGGCGATGGGCCGCCACGCCCTGCCTGGCAACATCCCATGAGCAACAGGAGGCACTCTCTTGGTTGACGACAACCCCAACGGCCGGGTCCAGCTGGACGCCACCGCACTGGCGATGCTCCGGGTCCGCCGGTTCACCAGGTTCCGGATCCGGCCCGCCGTCTACCGCGACACCCGTCCGACCCGGATCACCGCGTGGACGGTCGGCGGTGAGCCGGTGCCGTTCGCCGAGGCCGTGACGAAACCGTATCTGCCATTCGCGCTCGGTGAGCGGTGGGGACGACCCTGGGACACGACGTGGTTCGACGTCTCCGGTGAGGTGCCCGCCGACTGGGCGGCCGGGGGGCAGGCGGAACTCGTCGTCGATCTGGGATTCACCGGCGATCAGCCCGGTTTCCAGGCCGAGGGGCTGGTGTACCGGCCGGACGGAGAGATCGTCAAGGCGATCGAGCCGTACAACTCCTGGGTCCCGCTGCCCGATCACGGCCCCTTCCGACTGCTGATCGAGGCGGCCGCGAACCCGATCGTCCAGGTGCCCTACGAGTACGAACCCACGGCGATGGGCGACAAGGCAACGGCCGGCGACGAACCGCTGTACCGGCTCACCGACCTGTCGGTCGCCTGGCGCGACCAGGAGGTGTGGGAACTGCTGCAGGACGTGACCACCCTCGACGGGCTGGTCGACGTCCTTCCGGAGCAGGGTGCGCGGCGCGCGGAGATCGTGCATGCCCTGGAACGGATGGTCGACGTCATGGACCCCGACGACGTGGCCGGCACCGCGGCGCGCGGGCGGGAGGTCCTCGCGCCGGTGCTGGCCGGCCGCGCGCCGGACAGCTCGCTGATCGTGTCGGCGGTGGGGCATGCCCACATCGACTGCGCCTGGCTGTGGCCGACCCGGGAGACCGTGCGGAAGGTGGCGCGGACCTTCGCCAACGTGCTGGACCTCAGCGAACGTCACCCGGAGTTCGTGTTCGCCGCCTCATCGGCGCAGCAGTACGCCTGGCTCAAGGACAGCCAGCCGCGACTGTTCGAGCGGGTCCGCCATGCGGTGGCCGACGGCGTCATCCGCCCGGTCGGCGGCATGTGGGTCGAGTCCGACACCAACATGCCCGGCGGTGAGGCGCTGGCCCGTCAGTTCGTGCTCGGCAAGCGCTTCTTCGCCGAGGAGTTCGGGGTGGACAGCGAGGAGGTGTGGCTGCCCGACTCGTTCGGATACACCGCGGCGCTGCCGCAGATAGCCCGAGCCGCGGGCGCCCGCTACTTCCTCACCCAGAAGCCGTCCTGGAACGAGACCAACCCGATGCCCCACTCCAGCTTCCACTGGGAGGGCATCGACGGCTCCCGGGTGTTCACCCACTTCCCGCCGGCGGAGACCTACAACTCCGACCTCGGCGCCGCCGACCTCGCCCGTACCGAGCGGACGTTCCGGCAAAAGGGCAAGGCGCGCCACGTACTCGGGCTGTACGGCTGGGGCGACGGCGGCGGTGGTCCCACCCGGGAGATGCTGGCCGCGGCCGAGCGCAAGCACGACCTGGACGGATCGCCACGGGTGCGGCTGGCCGACCCGGGCAGCTTCTTCCGCGCCGCCGAGGCGGAGCTGTCCGCGCCGCCGGTGTGGGTCGGCGAGATGTACCTCGAACTGCACCGCGCCACCCTGATCTCGCAGGCGCGGAGCAAGCGGGGCAACCGGCACAGCGAAGCCCTGCTGCGGGAGGCCGAGCTGTGGGCGGCGACCGCGGCCGTTCGCCGGGGCGCCCCCTACCCGTACGACGAGCTGAGGCGGATCTGGGAGACGGTCCTGCTGCTGCAGTTCCACGACATCCTGCCGGGTACCTCGATCGCCTGGGTCCACCAGGACGCCGAGCGGGACTACGGGCGGGTGGCGGACGAGCTGACGGCTCTGATAACGACCGCGCTCGACGCGCTCCGCGCCGATGCGGACGACGCCCTGGTCGCCGCCAACGCCGGCCCGTACCCGCGGCACGGCGTACCGGCGATGGGCCTGGGGCCGGCAACACCTGCTGCGACGGCCACACCCCGTCCGGCAGGTGACCGGATCGTGCTCGACGACGGGATGCTGCACGTCGAGATCGACCGAAGCGGCACGCTCGTATCGGTCGTCGATCTGGACGCGGACCGGGAACTGCTGCCGCAGGGCGTCGCGGGCGGCGTCCTCCAGCTCTTCCGCGACACCCCACGCGAGTGGGACGCCTGGGACATCAACGACGAGGACAAGCGCAGCGGCCGTGACCTCGTCGAACCGGTGTCGATCGACATCGTCGACGATGCGGTGGTGGTGCGGCACGAGCGTGGCAAGACGGTGATCAACGTGTCGATCCGGCTGTCCGAGGGCAAGATCGATTACACCTTCGACATCGACTGGCACGAGTCGCAGAAGCTGCTCAAACTCGCCTTCCCGCTGGACATCCGGACCGATCGATCCACCTCGGAGATCCAGTTCGGTCACCTGCACCGGCCGATCCACCAGAACACCTCCTGGGACGCCGCCCGGTTCGAGACCGTCGCGCACCGGTGGATCCATGTCGGCGAGCCCGGCTACGGCGTCGCCATAGCCAACGACGTGGTCTACGGCCATGACATCCGGGGCGGGCAGGCGCCCAGCGGCCGGCCGATGACGACGGCGCGGCTGTCACTGCTTCGCGCGCCGCGCTATCCGGACCCGTTCGCGGACCAGGGGCGGCACGCCTTCTCGGTCAGTCTTCGCCCGGGTGGGATCCCCGAGGCCATCGCGGACGGGTACGCCCTGCACCTTCCTCTGCGCACGGTGCCGGGCGCTGCCGCCGAGCCGCTGCTCATGGTCACCGACCGCGCCGTCGTCGTCGAGAGCGTCAAACTCGCCGAGGACCGCTCCGGAGATCTCGTAGTGCGCCTGTACGAGGCCCATGGCAAACGCTCGCGCGCGACCGTGCGGACCCGGTTCGGCTGGCACGAGGCCGTCGCCACCGACCTTCTGGAGCGTGCCGTGGATGGCGAGGCGGTCCGCGGGACGACGCCCGGTAGCGGGGTCGATCTCGAACTGCGCCCCTTCGAACTGCTCACCCTCCGCTTCCGCGACCCGGTGGCCTGAGGCTGTACGCATGGACGAGCTGAACAGAAAGGCAGACCGCATGTCGGTTGACCAGTCCGAACCGCCCCGGCCGGAGTATCCCCGACCGCAGTTCCGGCGAGACCGCTGGCTGAACCTCAACGGCAGTTGGGAGTTCGAGATCGACCGGTCCGACACCGGTCGCGAGCGCGGGCTGGTCGAGCGGGAGCTGGCCGATGAGATCGTGGTGCCCTTCGCCCCCGAGGCCAAGCTCTCCGGAGTCGAGGAGCAGGATTTCATGCGGGCGGTCTGGTACCGCCGCATGATCACCGTCCCCCGGTCATGGGAGGGCGACCGCGTGCTGCTGCACTTCGGCGCGGTCGATCACGACGCGACCGTATGGGTGAACGGGATCGAGGTCGGACGGCACCGGGGCGGCTTCTCCGGCTTCACCTTCGATATCACCGATGCCGCCCCCGCTGGGGAGTCGGTGCCCCTGGTGGTGCGCGCCCGCGACGACCCGCAGGCCCCCCAGGCCCGAGGAAAGCAGTCGGTGCCGTACGCCCCGCGCGCGGCCAAGTACTGGCGCACCACCGGCATCTGGCAGACGGTCTGGATGGAGCCCGTGCCGCCGACCGCCATCCGCCGCCCGCGCATCACACCGAACGTCGCTGCCGGAGCGCTCGACGTGGAGGTGCCGCTCTCCGCCAACCTGCCCGGCGGTGCGGTGCACATCCGGGTCCGCGACGCTTCTGGCGACGTGATCGCCGACACGGTACGTGCCGACCTCGACCTGTCCGCGCGGCTGAGCCTGACGCTGCCCCCGGAGCGGATCCACCTGTGGTCGCCGGCCGACCCGCACCTCTACGACGTCGACATCGAGCTGCGCGACGCGGACGGACACGTGGTCGACAAGGTGGAGTCGTACGCCGGCCTCCGCAGCGTCGCCATCACGGGTAAGCAGATCCGCATCAACGGCGACATCGTCTTCCAGCGGCTCGTGCTCGACCAGGGCTACTACCCGGACGGGCTGATGACCGCACCCAGCGACGCCGACCTGATCCGCGACATCCGGCTCGGCCAGGCGGCCGGGTTCAACGGTGCACGGCTGCACCAGAAGGTCTTCGAGGAACGCTACCTCTACCACGCCGACCGACTGGGCTACCTGGTCTGGGGCGAGTTCGGCGACTGGGGCTGCAATACCGACCAGGGCCAGTCCACGAACCAGCAGCCGGACGCGTCGTATGTCCAGGAATGGCTGGAGGTGCTGGAACGGGACTACTCCCACCCGGCGATCATCGGCTGGTGCCCGATGAACGAGACCTGGCAGGACTACGGCGACCGGATCACCGCGCTGGACGACGTGATGCGCGGCATGTTCCTGGCGACCAAGGCCCACGACACCTCCCGGCCGGTACTCGACACGTCCGGCTACGCGCACCGGATCGCCGAGTCCGACGTGTTCGACAGCCACGACTACGAACAGGACCCGAAGGCGTTCGCGGCCCATCACCAGGCGCTGTCCGCCGGCGAGCCCTACGTGAACCGATCCGACAGCACCGGCGAATCCTGGTCCATCGGTTACCGCGGACAGCCCTTCTTCATCAGCGAGTTCGGCGGCATCTGGTGGAACCCGGCCGAGGCCGACCAGCCGCAGTCCGCCACCACATCCTGGGGCTACGGCGACCGAGTGCGCAGCGTCGAGGAGTTCTACACGCGATTCGACGGACTGGTCGGCGCGCTGCTCGATCACCCTGACATGTTCGGCTACTGCTATACGCAGCTGACCGACGTCTTCCAGGAGCAGAACGGCATCTTCGGCTTCGACCGCTCGGAGAAGTTCGACATCGAGCGCATCCGGGCGGCGCAACTCCGGCCCGCGGCCATCGAGCTCAGGGAGGGACCCCGTACATGAAGGCCATCATGGTCATTCGACAGCATGAACCGGCACATGCTGCCTCCGTACGGCGCGGACTGGGTTCATGCCCCGAACTTCGCGCGCCTCGCGGCCCGCTCCACCACGTTCGACAACTGCTACAGCTGGGGTCCGCTGGAGCCGTTCGACGACTCCATGCCCGAGCTTTTGAAGCAACACGGTGTGTACACCCACCTGGCCAGCGACCATCAGCGCTATTGGGAGGACGGCGGCGCCTCCTACCACGGGCACCTGGGAGTTCTTCCGCGGCCAGGAGGGCGACGCCTGGATAGGGCAGGTGGCCGACCCGGAACCGCTGGAGGATCTGCGCAGCAACTGGGGTGCGATACGAGGACCTCATCGGGGTGGTGTCATGCGCAGGTGGGTCGGCGCGTGCGAGAGCAGTCCGGCTTGGTCGTGACGCGCATGATCACCGGGGCGCCGAGCTGACTGCCCGGCGACTCGGTGCTCGCGGTGGCCGAGCACTCCGCCGACGCCGGGAATCGAGCCGGGCAGCCGGTGGCGGGCGTGTTACAGGAGGATGACGGTGCGCTCGCCGGGTGCGTCCTGGTGAGCCCAGGCCGCCTCGACCTGGTCGAGCGGGAACCGGTACGGGCGCACGGCCATTCCGCCCGCGGCGATCGCGGCGACGAGTTCGGTGAACTCCCGCTGTATGACCTGCATGTCCACTGAGCCGAAGCCGCTGCCCAGGATCCGGAAGGCGTTGGAGCGCAGAGCGTGCCCGGACAGGGTGATCGCGTCTCCGCCCATGCCGCCGATCTGCACCCAGTCGAGCAGGCGGGTGTGCTGGGTACGCGCTCCGAGGAGGGCGCGCATGGCGAGTTCGGTGGGCGGCCCCCACACATAGTCGAGGACCACGTCGACTTCTGCGGCGGCCTCGGCGAGCGCGGCCGTGGTGGCGTCCTCGTCGGGGACGAGCTGAACAACAGCGTCTGCGCCTTGGTCCGTGAGTTCGTCGAGGCGGGAGCGGTTGCGTCCGGCGGCGATCACTCGCGCCGCGCCGAGGTGCTTGGCGACCTTGACGGCCATCGAGCCGGCGTTGCCGGTCGCGCCGTGCACCAGAACCGACTGCCCGGCCTGGAACGGGACGCGCGTGCGCAGCGCAGTCCATGAGGACAGGGCAGGGTTCATGGTGGCGACCAGGAGTGCGGGATCGGCTCCGTCCGGGACCGGGATGACGGCGGCCGGATCGATGACGATGCGCTCGGCCAGGGTGCCGGCGCCCATGACCATGACGTAGCCGAGGCTGCCGTCTGCCCGGCGGACGACGGCGTCCGCACCCGCCAGGGCGGGCAATGTCTTGGGACTCGTGTAGTGCTTGCCGGCGGCGATGCCGCGGGTGGCGGGGTGCACGCCGACGGTGAGGACGTCCACCAGTTCCTGGCCGGGGGCGGCCTCGGGGGCGGGGATGGAGCGGAAGTGCGGCGGCTCGTCGAAGGACTCCACAAGCGCGGCATTGATCATGGACATGTGCGTTTCCTTTGTGGGGCACACGGCACCGATAAGATACGGCGCCGTTTCTTGCGATGCCGAGCGTATAGCCGCAGGTTAAGATACGCAAGCGAATCTAAATGCATGGAGAAATATCATGAACATGGACATAGGGGGTAATGGTGAGTGAGCGGCGCACGGAGGGCACTGCCACCCGGCGCAGGGGCGCCGCCCTGGAGAACGCGATCACCGATGCCGCCTGGGAGGTGCTGGTCGAGCTGGGCTACAACGGCTTCACCTACGAGGCCATCGCGGCACGCGCCGGAACCAGCAAACCGGTGCTCTATCGGCGCTGGCCGCAACGCGAGGACCTCCTCATCGCCACACTCACCCGGTACTGGCATCCCCTCGACATCCCTGACACCGGCAGCCTGCGCCAGGACGCCCTCACCCTCCTGCGTAGGGTCAACGCCGAGCGGGCTCGCACGGTAATGCTCCTGCGCATCCAGCTGGCGGACTACTTCCGCGAGACCGGCACCAGCTTCAGCGACCTGCGCAGCCGCCTGCGCCCTGCGGATCAGACGCCCCCCTTCGCACAGCTCGTCGACCGGGCCGTCGAGCGCGGCGAGCTTACGGATGCGCCTCGCTCCGAACGCGTGGTGAACCTGCCCTTCGACTTGGTGCGCCACGACATACTGATGACCATGGGGGCGGTGCCGGACGAGAAGATCGTCGAGATCGTGGACACGGTGTGGCTCCCGCTGCTCGGCCTGTCACCCCACGGCACGCGGACAGGACGCTGAGCTCCCGCAATGACGCACCGCCACAACTCCCGAGCCCTATGAACTCCCGCCCTGGGTGTCGAACTTCGAGGTCTTGGCTCGCAATGCACCCTCAATCTCCAGCAGGCGCTTCGGTGCCGAAGTCGATGAGCGCGCACGCGCAGCGCAGACTCCCAGCTCGACCATTGGTCGCCCTACGGCACAGGCACACCCGGCATCGGCACCAAAACCTCCGTCCGACTTCTCCGTCCGCAACATGTCGCCTGGCCGGCACCTCGGCCGCACTGGCCACCGTCACCAACGCTCGTGGTCAATACACCTGGATGTGACTGTCTCGCCCATCGGTTCGGGAATGCGGCCGACCGGCCGCAGCGCCGGCCCCGGTACGCCTCGGACATGAGCGACGCGGAGTGGACCCTCACGGGCGCGTTACTGGATTCCTCATCTCCTATTCTGATGGCCCGCCAAACGCGAGCTATGCTGTTTGCTGATGACTGAGGTTGCGCAGCAGGCAGTGTTCTGGACCGACGATTCACCGGTCTGCGAGCCCATGGCGCACGGTGAGGACATCGCCGCGCACTTTCATGACTACGGCCAGCTGAGGTACGCCGCCTCTGGGGCGCTCGTCACGACGACCAAGGTCGGCACCTGGGTGGCGCCGGCCAACCGCATCACGTGGGTGCCGCCCTTCTACGTCCACAGCAGTCGCTCCTACGGCGAGACCGATGTCCGCGTGCTCCCGGTTCCGGCAGCGCTGTCCGAGGAACTGCCGCCCGAGCCGTCGGTCTTCGTGGCCAGTGCGCTCCTGCGCGAGGCATACCTGGCGATGAGCAGCGAGCACGAGACTGCCGCCAGTGAGCGTGGCCGTCTGCTGCTCGCAGTGATCGGCGCAGAGCTGATCCGCGCCCCGCAGGAGGCACTACGGCTGCCGGAGCCGAGCGATCCTCGCCTTAAGGCCGTCACCGACCTGCTGCACGCCGACCCGGCCATTTCGGCGACGCTGGCCGAGCTGGGGCACCGAACCGGCTCGAGCGAACGGACCCTCAGTCGGCTGTTCAGCAGCGAACTGTCGATGAGCTTCCATCAGTGGCGCACGCTGCTGCGGATTCAGCGAGCGCTGCTCGAACTCTGTGAAGGTACCTCGGTCACCGAGACGGCGATCCGACTTGGCTGGGCGAATCCCGGCAGCTTCATCAGCGCCTTCACCGATCTCGTCGGCCAGACGCCCGGTCGCTACCGCTCCACAGCGGGTGCAGCTCACGGCTGAGCACTGCCTCTGCCGGCCTGGCGGGTTATCCGAAATTCGGGGCGGAACATCGGTGGCACGCCCGCCCGCTCGGCGGCCACGCTTTGAGGCATGTCTCACCACCTTCCGGGTCACGGCCCTGCGGCTTCGGCAGCCGCCACGACGGCATCCTCCGGAGTCACGCTAGGTGACCTGATCATGCAGGCGCTCAGCCGGCACAGCTCGTCCGAGGCCTTCGTGGCCGGTGATCGGCGACTGACCTATGCGCACGTGAGGGACCTTCTCTCGCAGTACGTGGCCGCGCTGGCCCGTCGGGGAGTGGGGCTCGGGGTGGGGGTCACGATGCTCAGTCCGAACATGCCTGAATCATGGATCGTCCAGGCCGCGACGTATCTCTTGGGCGGCCGCTTCACCGGGCTGCAGACCCTGGCCTCGGTCACGGACCACATCACCGTCTGCGAGGACGCGGAGGCCGCGGTGCTGGTGGTGACCGCGCCCCTGAAGGAGCATGGACGCCAGGTCCTCGGCGAGGTCGACTCCCTGCGCCACCTGGTGGTGGTCCCCGCCGCCGGTGGTCCGCCCGAGGGCGAGCCCCCGGCGGTTCGATCGCTCGACCGTGGTCCGGCGACGGAGATGGATGTCGCCTGGCTGCAGTACACCGGGGGGACGACCGGCAGACCCAAGGGCGTGATGCAGCCTCATCGGTCGATGGTGCAGATGGTCTATGCGCACATGGCCGACTTCGAGCAGCCACACCTCCCGCGGTACCTGGCAGCGGCCCCGCTCACCCACGCGGCGGGGCTGGCCGTCATCCCTGTACTGCTGCGTGGCGGCACGGTCGTGATCGAGCAGGGCTTCGAACCCAGCCGGTTCCTCGACGTTGTCGAGGCCGAGCACATCAACTGTGTGAACGGCATTCCGACGATGATCTACACCTTGTTGGATCAGGAGCGTCCGGAGACCAGAGACCTCTCCAGCCTTGAGGTCATCTGGTACGCCACCGGACCGATGTCGCCGGTGCGCCTGGCGGAGGCTCGCGAGCGGATCGGTCCGGTCTTCTCCCAGGTCTACGGGCAGACGGAGTCGGCCGGCATCGGGACGGTCCTGACCAAGGCCGCACACGAGACCGCGAGCCTTGAGCAACTCGCCTCCTGTGGCCGTCCGGTGGTCGGCAACCGCATCAGGCTCATCGACGACGACGGCCACGACGTTCCTTTGGGCGAGGTGGGCGAGATCGCCATGCAGAGCCGCGGGGTGATGCAGGGCTACAAGAACCTCCCCGACGAGACAGAAGCGGCACTCAAGGGGGGATGGCTCCACACCGGGGACCTCGCCCGCCAGGACGCCGAGGGCCTGATCTACATCGTGGACCGTAAGAAGGACATGATCATCTCGGGCGGTTTCAACATCTACGCCAGCGAGGTCGAGGCCGTCCTGACAACGCACCCTTCGGTGGGCTCAGCCGCCGTCATCGGCGTGCCGGACAGCCGCTGGGGCGAAATCGTCACCGCGTTCGTGGTCCCGCGACCGGGGCGACAGGTCGACATTCCCGCGCTCCAGTCCCACGTGAAGCAGGTCAAGGGATCGATGTACGCGCCCAAGAAGGTCGTGGTCGTGGACTCACTTCCCGCCACGCCGGTGGGAAAGATCGACAAGAAGCGCCTGCGCGCGCCGTTCTGGTCCGACTCGACCCGCAATGTCCACTGACCATCCCGATGCCCTTCCCATGGCCATTACACGAAAGGCACTCAGTGTGAACGTACCGCCAGCCCGACTGATCGACTTCCACTCCCACTGGGGCACAGAGCGAGGGTGGAAGGGAAGCCCGTACGAGACCGCCGAAGACCGCGAGGCCCTGCAGGGCTACTTCAAGTGGGGCATGAGCTTCGTCAGCGAGGAGGAGCAGGCCGTCCAGTTCCGCCGCGCCAACGTCAAGGCGATGCTCGACTTCGCGTTCACCCACACCATGGACGCCGGTGCACTACGCGACCAGCATGACTACGCCTTCGACTATGCGCGCAGGCACCCCGACGTCGTACTCGGCAACTGGATCGGCATCGATCCCACGCAACCAGCTCATGTCAAGGAACTCGAGCGCTGCCTGAGCGAGGGGACGGGACTCGTCGGACTGACGGTCCACTCGTTCACACCGGCCGGGACACCCGACCAGCCGGAATGGGAGACCTGTCTGAACATGTGCATCGAGGCCAACCGTCCCGTCCTGGTCCATGTCGGCATGTCGGCCACCGGGGCCGGCACCCGCGGAGGCATGGGCATCACCCTCGAGGGCTGCCACCCCCGCTACGTCGACCGCATCGCGGCCAAGCATCCCGATCTGAACGTGATCGCGGCTCGGGTGGCGTGGCCCTGGCAGTCGGAGATGATCGCGGTCGCACTGCACAAGGCGAACGTGTGGATGGAACTCCACGGTTGGTCACCGCGCTATTTCCCCGACGAACTCAAGCACGAGATCGGCAGGCGGCTGCGCAAGAAGGTCTTCTTCGGAGCCGACTACCCGATGCTCACCCACGAGAGACTGGTCGAGGAGTGGCGCGAGGAGGGCTTCTCCTCCGACATCCTCGACGACGTGTTCTCCGGCAACGCCGAGACCTTCCTCACCTCGATCGGAGTTCAGTGATGGACGTCGGACTGACCGGCAAGGTCGCGATCGTCGGCGGCGGCAGCGACGGCCTCGGATACGCCATCGCCGATCGTCTTCTGAAGGAAGGCGCCAATGTCACGATCTTCGCGCGACGCGCGGAGAAGGTCACAGCCGCCGCGCAACGGCTTGCCGGCGCATACGGCGAGGAGAAAGTCCTCGGGCTGGCCGCCGACTGCTCGGCCGACACCGACATCGAGCGCGTCACCGCCTCGACCCTTGAGCGGTTCGGTCCAGCCGTTCACGTTCTGGTCACCAACGACGGCGGACCGCCGATCCGGCGCATCTCCGAGCTCACCGACGAGGCGTGGCTGAAGGCCTTCGAGCGCCACTTCTTCTACGTCGTCAGATCTGTGCGAGCCACCTTGCCGTACATGACCACCGAAGGCGGCAGCATCCTCAACGTGGTCTCCGGCGTCGTCGAGCGCCCGGCCGTCGGCATGGCGGCGCCCGTCAGCGTGTGGTCGGCGGTGATCGGCTACGCCAAGACCCTCGCCCTGGAGGTCGCCAGGCAGGACATCAACGTCAACACTCTGCTGTCCGGATTCTTCGACACCGCCCTGCTGGGCGGGATGCTGGAACGGCAGCCTGAGCTGTCCAAGGCCGGCCTCGGGAACGGGGTACCGATGGGACGCATCGGGGAGCCCCGCGAGTTTGCCGACCTGGTCGGTGCGCTCGTGTCACCCAACGCGCGATTCGTCACCGGCGCGGTGATCCCGGTTGACGGTGGCGTCGGCATCGGCATGGGCGCAAGCTTCGACTCGCCGGCGTCGAAGTGAGGCCCTTGATGAAGCGGACCATGAAGATCTCAACGATGCTCACCTACGGCACAGACCCGCACGAGGCCGCTGACCACATTACTCGGCTTGAGGCCGCCGGGCTCGACACCGTCTGGGTCGCCGAGGGGTACGGCTACGACTCGCCGACCCTGATGGGCTACCTGGCGGCCCGCACCTCGAGCGTGGAGATCGGCGCAGCCATCCTCAACGTCTACTCCCGCACCCCGACCATGCTCGCGTCGACTGCGGCCGGCCTCGACAGCGTGTCCGGTGGTCGCGCCATCATCGGCCTCGGCGCCTCCAACCCGAAGATCATCGAAGGGTGGCACGGCCTGCCCTTCGTACAGTCGACCGGCCGTACCAAGGAGACCGTCGAGATCATCCGCGCGGCCCTGCGGCGCGAGACGGTCGACTACAGCGGCCACTCCTTCGAGATCCCTCTCCCAGCCGGTCAGGGCACCGGTCTCAGTGAGCCGCTGAAGATCATGACCAAGCCGCTACGCCCCTCGGTTCCGCTCTACATCGCCGCGCTGGGACCGAAATCAGTCGAAGGCGCGGCGGAGTACGCCGACGGCTGGCTGCCTTTCCTGTACTCCCCCGAGGGCGCCGCCGGGGTATGGGGCGACGCGCTCGCCGCGGGAACCGCGAAGCGCTCCGAGAACCTCGCGCCCCTGGAGGTCGTCGCCGGTGGCATCGTCGCCATCGGCGAGGACGTGAAGGAGATACTCGACCTCGCGCGGCCGATACTCGCGCTCTACATCGGAGGCATGGGCGCCCGCGGCAAGAACTTTTTCAACGACCTCGTCCGACGCTACGGCTACGAAGCCGAGGCCAAGGAGATCCAGGACCTCTACCTCGCCGGCAAGAAGAAGGAAGCCGAGGCCAAGGTCCCATTCCCACTCCTTGAACAGACCAACCTCGTCGGTCCGGCCTCTTACGTCCGGGAGCGGATCGAAGCCTTCCGCGAGTCCGGCGTCACCAATCTCCAGGTGACCCCGACCGGCGACGACCCCGCCGGACTCGTGCGCCAACTCAAGGAGTGGGTGGCCTGACTTCCGCTTCTGCCCAGGCAACACCCCTTGCAGCGCTTGACGGTCAATGGCCCCGAGGCGGTGGGCTCCTGGCCTCGGGATCGTTGAAGCGACTTGCCCCTTCCAGTCCCGCCGAAGTCGAGCAACCGGTCAAGGACCCCGGCCCCGGCGACGGACCCCATCGCGCCTACGACCGACCGGCGCATGCCCATACCTGCCGCCCGCCATTCCGCCCTGTTCGAGGTCGATCCGCGGTCCCCGCACTGCGCGGCTCTGACGTTGTTGCTGTGGTGTCGTCAAGGCCGGGCCGGCCGGGTTCTGGCGGTGTCGTGGGGTGCGGTATCGGGGCGGCCCTTGTGGGTGGGGCGCCCCGATAGCGGGGTCAGGCGTTGCGGGCGTTGGTGACCTGGGCGGGGGTGGTGTTGAGCCACCAGGTGGGGTTGGCGGTGTGGTCGGTGGTGCGTCCGTCGCGGTGGACGTAGTGGCGTACGTCGCGGCCGGGTTCGCGCAGTTCGCCGTTCAGGGCGCGCCCGAGCCATTCGGCGCCGAAGCGGAATACTTCGGCCGCGGTGCCGCCCAGGGGGTGGAACTCGTCCTCGTATACGCGCATCTCCTTCGGTGCGCGGACCTTCTCGTAGCTGGCCAGGGCCTGCTCGAGTTGCGTGAGCTCGTCGAACTCGCCGATGCCGTACAGGACGGGGCAGGTGATGTCCTCGACGAGGTCGCCGAGTGGCATGTGGGCGGCCAGGTCGCGGTCGAAGGCGTCCTCGTCGGTGTAGCCGGCCATGTACATGTAGTTGTTCTTGAAGGTCGGCTGGGCGCGCTCGAAGATGGTGGTGAAGTCGCCGGTGACGGCCTCGAAGGCGGCCAGTGCGGACAGGCGCGGGTCGGTGGCGGCGGCGCGCGAGCCCCAGTAGCCGCTCATGGAGATGCCGAACATGCCGATCCGTGTCGGGTCGACCTGCGGGAGTGAGGCCAGGTGGTCGATGTAGCGGCTGATGGCGCGCTCGTAGTTGGTCAGGTCGACGGTCAGTCCGTTGGCGCGGGTCTCCCCCTGGCCGGGCCCTTCGATGGACAGGGCGACAATGCCGCGGGAGGTGTAGTAGCGCTCCGCGGCGTAGATGTAATCTTCTTTGATCATGTCCATGCCGGGGCCGAGGATGACGGCGGGGGCGGCGGTGACTTCGCCGGCGGGCAGGTGCAGCAGGCCGAAGATCTGCCCGCCCTCGAAGTCCAGCACGACGCGGCGTACGCGGTGCTCGCGCAGTGCGCCGAGGCGCTCGACGCAGTGGTTGGCGCGCTCGCGGAAGGCGAGCTTGCGCGGGTCGGTGGCGTCGAAGATCGAGTACTGGGCGCGGCCCCACATCACCGCGGCGCGCAGGTACAGGTCTGCAGCGGTCTGGCGGAAACCGCCCTGCTCGTGGTGGGCGGCGCGCTCTTCGGCCTGTCCGGCCACCGTCGCCCAGGCCTTGGGCAGCATGGCGCCGCTGCCGACCAGGTCGAAGACCTTGTCGAAGTCGGTGTGGTCGTGGCCGAGCTGCTCCAAGGTGCCCTTGGCCTGGGGGTGCAGGGCGTCGAAGCCGCCCTGAGCCAGGGCAATGTCCAGGGCCCAGCTCTGTCCGGTCGAGCGAGTGGTCATGACGGTGGTCCTTCCAGTGAGGGGCAACCGGGAGATTTACCTAAGTACTTATCTAGTAAGTACTTAGGTTAGTGTGGATGTCAACCAGCCCACGACCCGCCGCGAGAGGATGACGCTCATGCCCGAACCGCAGCCGAGAACCAGCCTCACCCGCCCTCAGGCACTCGACCAGTTGGCCCGTGCCGCGTACAGCCTGAGCGCCGCTGACGCCCGGCTGCGCGGACGCGCCACCCGCACCCCGGGCGCGCTCTCCCTCACCCACGCCCGGGCCCTTCGGGCGCTGGCTGAATCCGACCCGCTGTCGATCAACCAACTGGCCGCGGCCACCGAGACCACCGCAGCCGCAGCCACTCAGCTGGTCAACGGCCTGGTCGCGGCCGGCTACGTCACCCGCGAACGCCCCACCCACGACAAGAGATCGGTCCAGGTCTCCCTCACCGACGCCGGCAGAGCCCGCCATCAGGAGCGCCAGACCCTCCTGACCGAAGCGCTCACCTCAGCGCTGGCCCATCACGACACCATCGCCCTGGACGCTGCCACCGACGTCCTACGGCGCCTGGCCGCGATCTATGACCAACTCTGACCCGCGCCACTTCCGACCACGTCCGGGTACGGCCACGACAGCCGAAATGATCGGCCGGGGCTATTCACCAGCGTCCCCGGCCGCCAGCGGAAACGCTCATGTGACAGTGCGCCGGTCGGGCCGAACGGCGTGGCGCCGGGCCGCTGGTGTCACCTTCATGCGCTGGTGGGAGCGTTGTGGCGAAGGTACTCGCGGACACCGAGCCGGAAGCGGCAGCGCTCGTTTCCTGGTACCACCCCGGAGGAGTCGGTCCGGTCCTTCACCCCGGCGACGGCGGATATTGAGTTCGTCGGTTGACCTGCGCGGATGCGGACGGTTGGTCAAAGACGTGTAGATCACGGTGCCTCGGCCGAGCGCAACCAGATGGAAGAGCTGTGTCAGATTCTTGACTTCTACCCCGGGTCCTTCCGGGCAGCCGCCACCGGAGTCGGGCCAGCGGGCCATCAGGAGGTCCGGCAACGCGGTGACTTCGGCCACCCGAAGGCGAGTGCGGCCGGCAAGGGGGTGGGCTGCCGGCAGGACCGCCACCTGCCCTTCGGTGCACAGACTTTCGGTGTCGAGTCCAAGCACCGAGTCGAACGGCAAATACAGAAGAGCCACACCAGCCTTCCCGCTGCGCAGCGGTTCCTGGTGTTGATGCGCCTCGCACAGCAGCACCTCGACGGTGGCCGCGCCGGGTTCTGCCTGGTAGACGTCGAGGAGTTCGGTCAGCAGATCCCCGGCAGTGCCGCACTTGACGGCGAGCACGAGCCGGGGCCGGCTCTGCCCGGCTTGCCGGGTACCCCGCTCGGCCACGGTAACCGCGCTGAGGATCGCACGCGCCTCGGACAAGAGCACGGCCCCGGCGTCGGTGAGGGTAACCCTCCGGCTGGTGCGCTCCAGCAACGTGACCCCGAGCTGCGATCGGCTTCTCCGTCGACCAACCCGTCGAGGTCTCCGTACTGCCCGAGCAGTCGGCGGGTCGGCTGGGCACTCCGGGGCTGGTGGGCAACCGCGGCGGCGCGGACTTCTCGTCCGCCCTCCGCGTCACCAGTACCGAACTCACCCTCGGCGAGAGGGGCGACGGTGACCGCCACGGCACCGTCGTCGCGCACGCACGCGACACGACGGCGGCCCTCGGCCTGACGCTGACCATTGAGCTGACAGCCGAAGGGCTGGTGCGCCGGCGCGCCACCGTGGCCAACCTCGCGGACACCCCGTGTACGGGAACCTTTGAGGTTCCACTTCATGCCGAGGAAGGCGATCGTGGTCCCTTCCTCCTGGCGTGACTTGCCGGAACGCTACGGGCCGTGGAAGACCGTGTACACCCGCTTCCGCCGCCACGCCCTCGACGGAGTCTTCACACGGGCCCTGCAGCAGACCCAAGCCCACGCCGACGCGGCCGGCGACATCGACTGGCCAAGGCGTGTCCGTTAAATGCGAGTTCCACCATCACCCGGGCCCACCAGCACGCCACCAGCGGATGATTCAGGGTGCCCTTCGTCCTGTCCGCAGGTCAGGCGGTCGCCCGGGTGGAAAGGGTGAAGGAGGCGCGATTGCCGCGGGTACGGTCGTCAGTGTTATGCCCAACCCGGCCCCGAAGAGCCGAGCCCCCCTACAGCGGGGGTTCCGGTCCGGGACAGGCTGCCATACCTATGCCACCGTGCGCTCGCCAATGCCTGGCCGGCAAGACCGGGCCACAACCATTCACCCGTGCGGAGCACTCTCCCCGTGGCTGGCCCCGCGTTGCCGTCCATACGGCGGCGCCCCGGCTGACGTTCCATCCACGCAGCACGTCTTCCTTCAAGAAGCCCTGCGACAGGGCAGGTTCCAAGCCAGGACACTAGGCCAAAAGGCTGATGTCCGGCACCCAGTGTGGTGAATCATCGCAAGCCGTGGCTTTACTGATCCCATCGACTGTGGGGTGCCCATCTCCCTGTCGGGGTCAGGACAGAGATCGTTTTCAAGTTCTCTGTTCCGTTCCTTGGGCACCCCGGCAGCGAGTGGCAGCCCCGCAACACACTGACTCGAAGGGGCTGCACCATGCCAGTCGCCATCACTCCCGCCACCCCCGCGGCCTGTACCACGTTCACGGCCCAGGTCACTTCCGTCCCTGCTGGGGTAGGCGCCGGAGACACCGCCACCTTCACCTACGACGCCCAGACCCAGACCGCGACCGTCGCCGCTGACGCAACTACCCCACCGGTCACCTTCACAGCCGTCGGGTCCGGCCCCCAGACCATCACCGTGGTGTACACCAGCGGTGCCACCATCACCGGCACCGAGGTCGTACCGATCACCATCACCCCCGCACCCCCCGGGACGATCTCGACCACCCTGACCACCGTGGGCACGACCACGCAGGCCAGCACAACCCTCGCCTGCGGTGGTGATACCGCCTCACTCAACGGAACGGTCCAGTACACCCTGCCCGGCGGAGGGACGGTGTCGACGCCCGTCACCAACGGCGTCGTGACCCCGGTCGACCTCGGGGTGCTACTGACCTCGGGTCAGTCCGTGACGGCCACGTTCGTGGCAGCCGCCGGGACCTGCCCCGCATGCACCTTCGCCCCGGTCACGACGAGCCTGTGTACGGTCCTGCTCCTGCCCCCGACTGGCACCGTCACCGCAGGCCAGCCCACCACTCTCCAGGCACTGGTACTGTGCAACGGCCAACCCCTCAGCGGCGCCACCGTCACCTTCACCAGCCCCAGCGGAACACTCGGCACCGGCACAACCAACGCCTCCGGCCTGGCCACAGCGACCGTCACCTTCCCCACCGCCGGCGCCACCACAGCCACCGCCACCGTCACCGCCACCCCCACCGGCACCGCCTGCAACTGCACCGGCACAACCTCCCTCCCCCTCCCCATCCTCGTACTGCCCCAGGGCATCTGCACAGTCCTGCTCCTGCCCCCGACTGGCACCGTCACCGCAGGCCAGCCCACCACTCTCCAGGCACTGGTACTGTGCAACGGCCAACCCCTCAGCGGCGCCACCGTCACCTTCACCAGCCCCAGCGGAACACTCGGCACCGGCACAACCAACGCCTCCGGCCTGGCCACAGCGACCGTCACCTTCCCCACCGCCGGCGCCACCACAGCCACCGCCACCGTCACCGCCACCCCCACCGGCACCGCCTGCAACTGCACCGGCACAACCTCCCTCCCCCTCCCCATCCTCGTACTGCCCCAGGGCATCTGCACAGTCCTGCTCCTGCCCCCCACCGGCACCGTCACCGCAGGCCAGCCCACCACTCTCCAGGCACTGGTACTGTGCAACGGCCAACCCCTCAGCGGCGCCACCGTCACCTTCACCAGCCCCAGCGGAACACTCGGCACCGGCACAACCAACGCCTCCGGCCTGGCCACAGCGACCGTCACCTTCCCCACCGCCGGCGCCACCACAGCCACCGCCACCGTCACCGCCACCCCCACCGGCACCGCCTGCAACTGCACCGGCACAACCTCCCTCCCCCTCCCCATCCTCGTACTGCCCCAGGGCATCTGCACAGTCCTGCTCCTGCCCCCCACCGGCACCGTCACCGCAGGCCAGCCCACCACTCTCCAGGCACTGGTACTGTGCAACGGCCAACCCCTCAGCGGCGCCACCGTCACCTTCACCAGCCCCAGCGGAACACTCGGCACCGGCACAACCAACGCCTCCGGCCTGGCCACAGCGACCGTCACCTTCCCCACCGCCGGCGCCACCACAGCCACCGCCACCGTCACCGCCACCCCCACCGGCACCGCCTGCAACTGCACCGGCACAACCTCCCTCCCCCTCCCCATCCTCGTACTGCCCGGGGCGGCTCCGGGAGCGCTACAGGCTCTCCCCGCCTGCTGGCGGATCAACCTGTCCAATCCGCTCCTCTTCCCGGCCACGCTGACGGCCACGGTGACGCCGGCGGCCGCGGGTATTCCGGTGCAGTTCCTGGTGGGCGGTGTGCCTGTGGGGACGGCGATCACCGACGCGACGGGTACCGCCACCCTCTCGGTGAACCTCGGCCCGCTGCAGATCATCAACCTCACCTACCAGGCGACTGCCGTCGTCGGCGGCGCCACCGTCACCTCGACGGGCACCCTGCGGCCGTGCATCCCGCCGGTGTGACCCGACCTTCGGGTGAACGCGTGTGAAAAAGGGCTGTCCCCCGTACGTGCACTACGGGGGACAGCCGCCTCCTCACTCTTGAAGCCGCCTGCCGCATGACCCGGTGCATCACCAAGGACACGCTTGCCGGGGGCTTCCGAATACATCGGGTCAGAGGGAAAATGCTGCGCATTCCTCCAGCCGGGCGGCGAATTCGAAGGAGCGAGTGAGTGGCACAGCGGCTGATCGGCGAGGGCGGGGTTGTCGACGACGCGCGTGCCGGCCGCGACGCCGGAGTGCAGGATCGCCATAGTGCGGTTGATCACGGACTGGGGGCTGTACCAACTGCCGCGGTGTCCCTGGCTGGGGGTCGGCGCAGGAGGCTGACCAGATCATCGCTGGGGCTGGTCTGGTTCTCCAGGTGTTCCAGGCAGGCGGCTTCGTGCGCCCAATGCTCGGCGTCTCGTAGTTCTCCGCGCTGCATGTGCATCAGATACAGGCAGAGGGCCGCGGTGACGCTTCCGGCGCCGGCGGAGAACTGCCACCAGAACTGTGCTTTCTCTCTGTCCGCCAGGTGCAGCAGGCAGGCGAAGATCAGCGCGCTGGCGGGTTCGACGCGGCAGGACTGGGCCAGCAGCGCGATGTGGTGAGCGGCCCGGGAGTCGCGGATCACCAGGGTGGACAGCTTGCGCAAGTCGTGGGCGGCCTGTTCGTGCTGGGCCGTGCACAAAGGGGTGCGGTGGCGGGGGGCGTCCTCAGGGAGCCAGGGCTTGACCTGCTGAGCGGAGGACTCCAGCAGCAGCGCGCTGCGCCACCAGGTGTCGGCGATCTCGCGTTCGATACGCAGGCGTGAGGCCGCGGTGTCCTCGTCGTCGTACTCGTGCTGCAGGATCTCGGCGTCGGCCAGGAGTTCATCAAGGCTGCGCGGTGTCATGTCACTCCTCGTCGTCGCAGTCCGTATCGAACGCTATGCCCAGTTCCCTGGCGATCTTCCGGCGCGCGAAGTGGCAGTGCGAACGCACCGTGGCCGTGGTGACTCCCATGATGCGGGCGACGGTATCGGTGGAGAAGCCAAGGACGTAGCGGAGCACCATCACGTCGAACTGCCGCTCGGGCAGCCTGGCTATCGCCGGGTACAGGCCCAGAGCGCTTTCGATGACCTCGAATTCCTGGCGGCTGGACTCCAGCACCGCGCGCACCACAAGCTGCGGCATGGCCGTCTCCGGCACCGCGGGCTTGCGGCCCTGGACCCGGAGCCCCCCGGCGACACTCTCTTTGAGCAGAGCCCACGCGGAGGCGGCGGGGTTCGCCTCCTCCATCAGATGGGCCCAATTCATCGCCAGGTGCATCAGCACCTGGTGGACCAGCTCACCGGCCGCGTGCTACGTGGTCGAGCGCACGATTGCCTGGCTGCACGGCTTCCGCCGACTGCGGATCCGCTGGGAACGACGCGACGACATTCACGAAGCCTTCCTCGGTCTCGCCACCTGCCTGATCACCCACCGCCACATCCAACGCCTGCGGTAAAATCTCGGACTTATCCAGTTGCTGTGGTCAGTAGGGTTTGAATTCGGGGTAGTAGGCTGCGGCGGCGGTTGCGGTGTCGATGTTCCGTGGGAAAAGCGCGGCTTCGTAGGCGCGGATGGCCGCGTCGATGTCCTTTGGCTGTTCGGCGATGGCGTTGCCGAGCTGGCCTGCGTCGAAGAGAGCCCAGTTCGCTCCTTCGCCGTCCGGCGGTGCCAGGTGGGCGGCGTCTCCGATGAGCGTGACCCCAGGTATATGTTCCCAGCGGTGCCCGATCGGTAGCCCGTACAAGGGGCGGAAAATCGGCGGGATGTCGCTGTCCGCGACCAGGGCGACGAGCTCCGGCGCCCACCCCTCGAACATCGCCGCCACCGTGCGGGCGGCCGCAGGGCCGTCATTGAAGTCGATGCCGTCGAACCAGTCGAGCGGCTGGTCGAACATGGCGTAGGAATGCAGGGTGTCCCCGCGCTCGCGCTGCACGCCAAGACCGATGCGGGTGGTTTCGTCGTAGGCGGTCATCGACCCGCCGCCGACCAGCGCCAGGGTGGCAGGGTGCCGGGTGTCGCTCTCATACAGGTACGTCTCGACCATCGAGCGTCCGGCATAGGCGGGCGTGGCATCGGAGAGCAGCGGTCGGACCTTCGACCAGGCACCGTCGGCACCGACGAGGATGTCGGTGACAATCGTCGATCCGTTGGCGAAGGTCACTTCGTGACGACCGTCGTCAAGGGTCCGAACGCTCCGCGTCTTGTGACCCCAGACGACCCCGTCGGCAGGCAGGGATTCCAGCAGCAACTGTCGCAGCTCGCCACGCTGCACCTCGGGGCGGCCTCCGGCGGGGTCATCGGGCTGGTCCGCCAAGATGGTGCCGTCAGGCGCCACGTCACGGGATGCCTGGCGACCTTCGAGGACGAGGGATCGGAAGCCGTCCATCAGACCGGTGGCACGGATCCCGTGCTGTCCGTTGTAGTCATGGATGTCGAGCATGCCGCCTTGGCCCCGGGCCTGAGCAGACGCCTCCGCCTCGTACACCGTGGACGGAATTCCATGAACCGCCAGGATTCGTGCCAGTGTCAGTCCCGCAAGACCGGCACCGATGATCGTGATCTGAGTCATACACGCGTTCCTTACTGTTGGTGAATGAACCGGCGGTCCTGCCCGAGAGGCTCCCGGCCGCCGTGCGGAGCAGTAGAGCCGGGTCAGGGAGAGCGGGGAGGCTCGATCCGGGACGCGAGCTGTTCCAGGAATTCATGGAGCCGCGCCTGCTCTGCGGCGCCCAGCGGCGCGAGGATCGACTCCTCGACACGGTCCATGGCCTCTTCGAAACCCTGGATCAGTTCGGAGCCCGCTGGAGTGGCGCGCACCCGACGGCTGCGCGTGTCATCCTCCTGCGTCTGGCGCTCCACGAGTCCGCGCCGCTCGAGTCCGGCCAGGAGCCGCGAGACGCTCGGCGCACTGGTGCGCATGGCCCGCGCGACGTCACGCTGAATGGCATCCGGATTCTTCGACAGGTACGCCAGCACGGCACTCTGCTCGTGCGTGAGGCCGCGTTCCCGTATCCAGTCGTCAGCGATGCGTCGCTGCCCCCACACAATCCACCGCATCAGCTCCAACGTGCTCTCACGCTTCAATCTGCCCATAGTTAACACACTAACCGTTGCCAGGTTAACAATCAAGCCTCCTTGGGCTTTGCCCCACTACATGGACACACACGCTGCCGCGCCGGACCTCCTCAAGCGGAACCTGTCGGCGGTTCACCCACGCCGATGTGGCCGCCAAGCTGACCCGAGCCCAGAACCGGGAGGTCGAGCACAGCCGGATCGAGCCCCAGCAACGCCGGGAGGCCACGGCCCGACTTCGTGAGAAAAACGGTTGCACTGGCTGTCTTCTCCGAGTCAGAGTGCGGTGGTGACCGGAACAGAGATCGAATTCGCTTGCGTGGATGGGGTCCTATCCGGTGTGGACTTCGGCGGTCACCGCAGGTAGGCGTCACAGAAGCTGAGCCAGAACCCGAGAAACAGCAGCACTGTGGCGCGAGGGGGCGTCGCTGTCAGGTCAAGACGACGCACCCCAGCCGCTCCAGCTTGCTGAGGAGTGGCAGGGAGGGATCGACCTCGTTCCAACGCAGATCCAGCTTCTCCAGCGACGGCATCAGGGCGAGCCAGTCGGGCAGCCGGCCGAGGTTGTTGCTCCGCAGGTCGATCTGACGCAGTCGCGGGAGACCGGCGAGCGAATCCGGCACCTCGGTCAGGGAATTCTCGCGCAGGTCCAGGTGACGCAGTTCGTGCAGCTTGGCCGCTGACGACGGCAAGTGCTCGATCGCGTTCCCTCGGAGCCACAGCTCACGCAGGCTGCCGAGCCGGCCGATGGCGTCGGGCAGGACGGTGAGCCGGTTGTGCCGCGCCCTGAACTCGATGAGGCCACTCATCCGACCTATGGTCTCCGGCAGGGTGGTGAGGTGGTTCTCGCCAACGTTGAGGTAACGCAAACGGGTCAGGTTACCCAGAGAGTCGGGGAGCCGAGACAGCTGGTTGTCGTGCAGGTAGAGGCAATCGCTGAGCTCGGTCAGCTTGCCCAGTTCTTCAGGCACCGACATCAGCGCGTTATGGCCCAGGTCCAGGGTTTTCAGCCGGTGGAGCTGCCCGATGTCCGGCGGGAGGACCGTGAGTCCGTTGTCCGCGAGAACCAGCACATCGAGCTCAGTCTGTCGCCAGACCGACTCAGGCACTTCGCCGAGCTGTTGACGCCACAAGTTCAGTGTGTGCCTCACGGCCATCTCCCCTTCGTCAGCACCCTGGGCTCCGATTCTCGCCCCAGACCTTCCACGGCGGCGACGGGTCAGCACACAGTGAGGACCAGATCAACTGGCCTCAGGGTGTTCGGCTCGGGCTCGGGTACTGACCTCGGCTGGAGTCGAGCCCGCCGAATTCCCGGGCGGGTCTGGCCCTCATGGGGGCCAGAACCGGTGGCCGTGCAGGTCACCGGGACGGGTCCCGGGCCGGCCTGGCCATCATGAAGGAAAGGGCCGGTGGCCGATCCGGACATCCAGCGCCGCATGCGTGCATCAGTTCTTTACCGTAACGGAGTCGGGTGCTGAACAATTCCTGGGGTGCTGCACTTGTCATTAATGGGCGCCCAGGTTTTCAGCTCCCGAGTCCCGCTTTCGGACACTGGTTCGCCCGGCGACCCATGAATAGGCACACCAGGCCCGCCAGGTGCCGTATTTCCAACTCAAGCAGAAAGGGGTAAACGGATGCGAGTTTTGACGAGGGGGCTCGTCAGCACCATTGCCGTCGCTGGTATCGCCGCGGGAAGCCTGGCAGGGGCGGGCGCAAGCTTCGCGGCGCCCGCGTCGGTCTCGAAGCCAGCGGTGGGCACTGAGGCTGTCACTCCGCTGGCAGTGAACAACCTGGGCCTGAACACGACCGAGGCCAAGAACATCCAGTGCTGGCTGCGGGGCTACGGCTACACCGGCGCGATCGACGGGCAACTCGGGACCAACAGCTGGAAGGCCTTCCAGCGCAATCTCCAAGCCAACTACGGCTACACCGGCGCGATCGACGGCATCGTCGGCACCGGCACGAAGAAGGCCCTGCAACGCCTCCTCAAGGAAGCCTGGGGCTACACCGGCGCGATCGACGGGATCTTCGGATCGGGATCGCAGGCTGCGTTCAAACGGATGGCTGCGGACGACTATCCCGGCTGCGGATGACTCCCCCGGCTGCTGATGTGAGCGGCCACCGCGAACAGACGACAGCGGGGCCGGAGAGGATCACCCGTCCGGCCCCGCTGTTCGTCCGCACGCCGCTGCGAGATGTGAGGAACGGCGCGGTCACCGTGACCGTTCGGCCAACGGCACGCCCTGGCAACGGGCCTTACGCGCGATCAGCGGCGACAGATGGAGCCGGCAGCCGACCGGCTGGACCGTGACCAGGCTGGATGCACCCTGGCAGCACGCTCATGATGTGGCCATGACATTACCTTATCGGTGGATCCTGGGTTTGTTGCGCGCGCCCGTGAGTCGTGCTTGGCTCGCCAAATGAACTTTCTGTTGACGGCAAGTGGCCTGCGTAACGAGACGCTGCGGGATGCGCTGCGGGACATGCTGGGCAGGCCGTTCGGATCGGCGAACGTCGTGTACGTGCCCACCGCATCAGTCGCCGAACCCGGAGACCACGGGTGGGTCGTCGCGGACATGAACCGGCTGCACGGCCTCGGCTGGCGGGAGTTCAACATCCTGGAGCTGAACGGCCTGCCCCGGCAGATGGTGCTCGACCGGCTGCTCCACGCCGACGTCATCTACGTCGAAGGCGGCAGCCACTACCACCTCGCGCGCAGCATCACCGGCAACGGCCTGGCCGACGGCTTCCTCAAGGCGCTGGAGAGCCGCGTCTACGTGGGGGTCAGCGCCGGATCAATGATCTTCAGCCGCAATCTCACCGGACACTCTGCCGACATCATCGGAGACGCCACGGACCTCCACGTGCTCGGCGCGACGACCGTGCAGCCACCGTTCGGCCTCTTCGACTGGTATCTCAAGCCCCACCTGTACTCGCCGGACTTCCCCGAGCGGGACGACGCCTGGGCTGATCGCATCGCTGCGCGAGCGGACTTCCCGATCTACTTCATCGACGACGAAACAGCCATCCGCGTCAGGGATGGCAAGGTGGATGTCGTCTCTGAAGGCCGATGGCGGTTCCATCCGTAACCCGATACGCGCGGTGGGGCCCCGGACAGGGCAGTGCGGCGCCCAGGGGCGCACTGATGCGGAGCTGCCGGGGGTGAGCAACTGCCTCATGCGGCTTGCGCGAGGCAGTACGCAGTGACGCTTTGCCGATCAGCGGGACGGGGCTAGCGGCGGGTGAGCCGCCAGGTCATCAGCCTGACCGCTGCCCAGGTCATCAGTGACTCGCTCACCGGAGGAATGGGAACGGGCCTGGACCAGCGAGAAGCCCACCCATTTCCGCCGGATGACCAGCTCCACCCATGACAGGCCGACGGCGAGAGCGGCCGGGCGTACCCCAGCGCCCTCTACTGAGCACCACGCCGACCGGTGCAACCTCGAACAGAGCCGTGCGGATCAAGTCTGCGTGGCGCTCCCCGGTCGACGAGCGCTGATGGGGGCGTGCGGGCTCAGCCGCTGGCAGACCAGACGGGGCCTGGCCGTGCTGAGTGATCTGTGCGCCGAACGCGGCTGGCCACCGGTGATCTGGAGCCGGGAGACGGGTATCACTTCTGCGCGAGCGAGGCGGAGGCAGCAGACGAACCCCGCCGTGGCAGTGTCCAGGAGGTCGCCTCCAGGACTCTGTGCGCACGACTCGCGAAGTCGCTCGCCTCCCCGCCGGAAGAGGTTCTGTTCGACACGTACGCGGCCTTGTACTTCCGAAAGGGAGGGCCCGCCCTGCCCGCCCTGATTCCCCAGGTGTATCTCCACTACGATCCCTGCACCGCGAAGATCCGGGTCGCGCCTGGCCCTTTGGCGAGGCAGCGTATGGACTTCCTCCTGCTGCTGCCCAACAGGGTGCGGGTGGTCCTGGAAGTCGACCGGCCAACAGCACTACTCGATCAACGGCAAGGCAAGCCCCAAGCTGTATGCCCAGATGATGTCGGAAGACCGGCAGTTGAAGCTCCCGGGGAAACGAGGTCTGCCCCTTCGGTGGCCACGACCTCGACCGGAGTGCCGGCCCTCGGGCAGTAGCTGGCTTCTTTTGAGAGCTCTTCGGACGTCACGACAGGGGTGGCAGGGCGTCTGCCTGTCCAGGTGCTCGTACCGCACGGCGCGCAATCGGCTTCCAGCTATCGGTTCGCCAAGGCGGGCTACGCACTCAGCCGTCCGGCTGGTCCGACGCTTCGAGGACCGGCCGGCGGAGCGAAAAGGAAGGCACCTGCGCAGCAGACTGCCGCGCTCGTGTCACGGTGGGTGACCGTCGCCGCCGTGCCGATCGTCCCAGGCATCGCGTTCTTCCCCCGGAAGGCGAGGCTCGGCGCTCGGTCCGGCCAGGGCACAGCCGAACGGGTGCACCCCTCGGGTCGGCCGAGTGTTTCGCGCGGACGGGGTTACTCGCCCGTCGGCCCGAGGGCAATGCATGGCTTGGAACGGTCAGCGAGGTGGCAGAAGGAGGCGTTACGTGGACCGGGAGCGGTGTGAGGGGGCCACTGAAGGCAGGGACGCACCGTGAGTGCGGAGAGTCGGCCACCGGCCCTGCCGCGGGCGGCCGCGACCCGCGGCCCCGGAGAGCGGTTCGTCGTTGCGGCGGACGGGCGGCTTCCCCTTCTGGACGGCGGCGGAAGCCTGCTGCGTAAAGCCTTTCCCGAGCACTGGTCGTTCCTCCTCGGGGAGATCGCGCTCTACAGCCTGCTCATTCTCGTGCTGACCGGGGTGTGGCTGACGTTCTTCTTCAAGCCGGAGATGCGCGAGGTGGTCTACGCCGGGCCGTATGTGCCGCTGCGCGGTGTGCTCGTGTCGGCCGCCTTCGACTCGACCCTGCACATCAGCTTCGACGTGCGCGGCGGACTCCTCATGCGACAGATGCACCACTGGGCCGCTCTCGTGTTCGTCGCCGCGATCGGTTTGCATCTGTTGCGGATCTTCTTCACGGGTGCGTTCCGCAGGCCGCGGGAGATGAACTGGATCATCGGTGTCACGCTGTTCCTGCTCGCCCTGGCCGAGGGTTTCGCAGGCTACTCGCTCCCCGACGACCTGCTCTCCGGCACCGGATTGCGCATCGCGCAGGGGATCATGCTGTCCCTGCCGGTCGTGGGAACCTACATGAGCATGTTCGCGTTCGGGTCCCAGTTCCCCGGCCAGGAGATCATCCCCCGCCTGTACAGCCTGCACATCCTGCTGCTGCCTGGGGCGCTGCTCGCCCTGGTCACCGTGCACCTGATCCTGGTGTTCTACCTGAAACACACGCAGTGGCGCGGCCCCCGCACCACCAACCGCAACGCCCTCGGCAAGCCGATGGTCCCTCAGTTCACGGCTTCCTCAACGGGTCTGTCCCTCATGGTGTTCGGGGTCATGGCGCTGCTCGGCGGGCTCGCGCAGATCAACCCGGTGTGGGCATACGGCCCCTACCGTCCCGACCAGGTGTCGACCGACTCGCAGCCCGACTGGTACGTCGGCTTCCTGGAGGGCGCACTGCGGCTCGTACCGCCCTGGGAGACGAACGTCGCCGGCCACACGCTCATGTGGAACGTCCTGCTGCCCGCGATCGTCCTGCCGGGACTGCTGTTCGTCGTCCTCTATGCCTACCCGTTCGTCGAACAGTGGCTGACAGGGGAGCACCACCGGGAACACCACCTGTGCGACCGTCCGCGGGAACGCCCGGTGCGCACCGGGCTCGGCGTCGCCGGGGTCACCTGCTACGGCATCCTGCTGCTGGCCGGCGGCAATGACGTGGTGGCGTACACCTTCCGGATCTCGATGAACACGCTGACGTGGATCCTACGCATCGCTCTGGTGGTGGCACCGGTCGTCGCCTTCCTGCTCACCAGGCGGCTGTGCCACGCCCTACTGGAGGCGGAGCAGAAGCGCCTGGAAGAGGGGGAAGAGACCGGTCAGGTGCGCCAGACCGTGGAGGGCGGCTACGAGAGCGGCCACGAACCGGTGACCGGCTTCCGGCCGGGAGCACCGAGGAAGCCGCTCAGCTCCCTCGAGTCACGAACTGGAACACCATCCCCAGAACCCCCCGAGCCAGAATCCCCATCCCGATGAGGAACAGCCACAGCCCGTACACCACCCCGGTGGCGGCGAGGGTGAAGCCGAACGCCGTGACGATCGGCCACGGGCTGTGGGCCGGGAAGAACTCCAACGGGCCGGCCGCGGCCGCCACCTCGGCATCCCTGCGGTCCTGAGGGCGGCGCCCCTGGCGTCGGTACTGGATCGCACAGAAGACCGACACCACGGCGGCCATCCCGAAGGCGATGATCAGGACCGCCGTACCTGCGGGATCCCACCTCGACCAGACGCCGTACAGGGTGGCGGAACCCGCGAAGAACACGGCGACGCCGCCGAAGAGCACTGCTTCGACCTTCAACGCGACCCCTCCCCCAGGGACTGCCGCAGGATTTCCGGATGGTGCAGGTCGGAGGCGGGCGAGTCGGAGCGCACCCGGGGTAGAGCGACGAAGTTGTGGCGCGGCGGTGGGCAAGAGGTCGCCCACTCCAGGGAGCGGCCGTAGCCCCAGGGGTCGTCCAGGGTGACCCGTTCGCCGTACCGGGAGGTGTGCCAGACGTTGTACAGGAACGGCAGGGTGGAGACGCCCAGCAGGAACGCGCCCGTTGACGACAGCGTGTTGAGCAGGGTGAAGCCGTCGGCGGGCAGGTAGTCGGCGTAGCGGCGGGGCATGCCTTCCGTGCCGAGCCAGTGCTGCACCAGGAAGGTCAGCTGGAAGCCGGGGAACAGCAGCCAGAAGTGCAGCTTGCCCAGCCGCTCGTTCAGCATCTTGCCGGTGAGTTTGGGCCACCAGAAGTAGAAACCGGCGAACATGGCGAAGACGATGGTGCCGAAGAGCACGTAGTGCAGGTGCGCCACGATGAAGTACGAGTCGGTGACGTGGAAGTCGAGCGGCGGGGACGCGATGATCACGCCGCTGAGACCGCCGAGCAGGAACGACACCAGGAACCCGAACGACCACAGCATCGGCGTCTCGAACGACAGCGACCCGCGGTGCATGGTGCCGATCCATGCGAAGAACTTGATCCCCGTCGGCACCGCGATGAGGAACGACATCAGGGAGAAGAACGGCAGCAGCACGGCACCGGTGGCGAACATGTGGTGCGCCCATACGACCGCGGACAGCATGGTGATCGTGATCGTCGCGCCGATCATCGGCAGATAGCCGAACAGCGGTTTGCGTGAGAACACCGGAATGATCTCCGAGACCACTCCGAAGAACGGCAGCGCGACGATGTACACCTCCGGATGGCCGAAGAACCAGAACAGGTGCTGCCACAGGATGGCTCCGCCGTTCGCCGCGTCGAACACGTGCGCGCCGAACTTGCGGTCAGCCTCCAGGGCCAGCAGCGTGGCGGTGAGCGCGGGGAAGGCGGGCAGCACGAGGATCGAGGTGAACAGCACGTTCCAGGTGAACATCGGCATCCGGAACATCGTCATGCCGGGGGCCCGCAGCGCCATGATGGTGGCGATGAAGTTGACCGCGCTGAGCGTCGTCGACACGCCGGTCACGACCAGGCCCATCGTCCACAGGTCGCCGCCGGCGCCGGGCGTCCGGTACGCGCTGTTCAGCGGGGCGTAGGCGAACCAGCCGAACGACGCGGCTCCGCCGGGTACCAGGAAGCCGGACACGACCATCAGGCCGCCGAAGAGGAACATCCAGTAGGACAAGGCGTTCAGGCGCGGGAAGGCCATGTCCGGCGCGCCGATCTGCAGCGGCATCACCGCGTTGGCGAACCCGGCGAACATCGGCGTGGCGAACAGCAGCATCATCACCGTGCCGTGCACCGTGAAGAGCTGGTTGTAGACCGCCAGGGACATGAACTGCTGTCCCGGACGGGCGAGTTCGGCCCGCATGCCCATCGCCAGCAGACCGCCGAAGAGGAAGAAGCAGAACGCAGTGACCATGTAGAGGCGGCCGATCACCTTGTGGTCGGTCGTCGTGGCCCAGCGCAGCAGCGCCCGGCCGAGCGAGGATTCAGCGGTGGCCTTCCGCCAGAGGCTGGTGGTGTATTCCGACAGTTCCGTCATCGTTCTCCTCCACGCGTCCTCGCCCTGCGGCGTTACGCCCGTCCCATCCCGGACGGCATGCGAACGCAACGCGGGGTGCCCCATGACACCGGCGGGAACCGGCCGAGGGGAATAGGGGGCCGGCGCAGGGCCTCGCGCCTCCGTAGGCCCGCTGGGGTGACCGGCGGTCGGGATCACGGCCGTCCGCCGCGACGCTATAGCGGCACTCCCGTCGACGTGGGTTCGCCACGCCCAAACGCCGAGGAAGACGTACGTTGAGCTGCGGCATGTTCGCGCAGATCCGCCATAGGAACACGGAAGCCGCCAGACGGCCGCGGCGAGCGCGAGCACGCCCGTGATGGCGGCGGTCAGCGCAATGCCGACGTAGCCGATCAACGCGGCTGTGATGGCAGCCCGGCCGGAAGGAGATCAGCGCCGTCGCCATGGCGTCGAGAAACTCGCTGCAGGGGACCGGCCAAGCAAGGGGGCGGGCATCGCCACATCCACCCGGTCGTCCGGCCGGTCCTACCGGGTGAGAGGGCGCGTGGCACGTCTCCCCACGGGGATACAGAGTGTGATCGTGCCGTTGCAGCGACACTGCCGTCGGTCAAGGCGTCGGCTGCCTGTCCCTTCCTCTGGACTCAGAAGGTCGGATGCCGCAGGCCAAGCCACTGTCCGACCGCAGGACCGGCAGCGAGCTGGACAACCGCACTCGTTCTCGTTCGGAGCAGACGGAGGCCGCATTGAAGACTGAACGTACGTCACAGCAGATCGTCGATGACGTGATCTGCTACATGGAGCCCGCGTTGCGCGAGGCGACGGCCATGCTCAGCCAGCCCGTCAGACACATGGCGGAGTATCACTTCGGCTGGATCGACGCCGACGGACGGCCCTCCACCCCAGTCGGCTTCCGGCGGCGACCCGCACTGGTGGCGCTGCTGTGCGCGGGCAGTACCAAGAAGGCGTGGGACGGCGTCCGCAATGCCGCCGTGGCGGGCACGCTGATGTCCGCCGCAGGCACCGTGCACGACGACATCTCGGACCACGAGATGCTCCGCAAGGGGCGCCCCACGCTGTGGACGGTATTCGGGGTGCCCTCCGCCATCCAGGTCGGAGTCGCTCTTCACTGCCTGGCCTTCGAGCTGCTGGCCACGGAGACGCCCCGGACCGCGGTCGAACTGAGCCGCCGCGCGGCGTACGCGATCCGGGAGTGCTGCTCGGGTCAGATCCATGACGTGGCCTCCGAAGGAAGCTCGCGGATGGTCCTGGAGGACTCGCTCGACCTGCTGGAGAGCACCATCGCCTTCCCGACTGTCGGAGTGGCCATGGTCGGCGCGCTGATGCGGGGGGCTTCGGAGGACGAAGTGGCGGCGGCCGAGAGGTTCGGTTACCACGCCGGCATGGCCATGGCGTTCTTCGACGACTGGGAAGGAGTCTGGGGGACCTCGCGAGAGTCGCTGGAAGAACCCTGGGCCGACCTGCGCCGCCGTAAGAGCCGGGCCTTCGTGGCCTTCGCCCTCCGGTCCCGAGGACCGGCCCGCGACCAGCTGGCTGCCTTCTACGACGACACCACTGAGCCGAGCATCGAACAACTCGAACACGTCGCTGCCCTGATCGAGGAGTGCGGCGGCCGAACGTGGCTAGAAGACCGGATTCGGGAACACACCAGTCTGGCCCGGCGAGCACTACCCGACGCGGTGCCCGATCCGGCCGCCCAGGCCGAACTCGCAGCCTTCGTAGGCGCGATGGCCGACGAACTGCCCTGACCTTCCGGAGAAGTCGGTCGCCTGGACGGTGAAGCCCTCGCGGGCGAAGTACAGGGCGTCGCGGCCGTGTCCGGAGCCGAGTTCGAGGACGTTCTGGGCGGCGGCGGAGCGGAACACCCCGGCGGCGTGGACGGCGGGCGCGGAAGGGACCTCACCATACATGCCGGGGTGGGCGGTGTAGGTCTGCTCCCAGTGGCGGCGCTGGGCCTCGCCCAGCTCCTCATGTCCTCCAGCCACCTGCGGTCCCTTCACCCATCGGCGGACCAAATGTGGCCTGCTGCGGTCAGGGTAGGCCATGCCCCGGCAGGCGGCCGGTGCTGGGGATGCCCGCATCCGCTCATATATCGTCTTCCGATATCGGGATCCGTTAGCGAGGGGCAGCGAGGGAGTGGGGCCGTGGGGAAGGCGTCGACGGCGGGCGGGGTGCCGGATGAGTTGCCGCGGCGGCTGGGGGTGCCGGATGCGGTGGTGATCGGCCTGGGATCGATGATCGGCGCGGGGATCTTCGCCGCACTCGCGCCGGCGGCCCGCGCGGCCGGATCCGGGCTGCTGCTGGGGCTGGCCGCCGCGGCGGTGGTGGCGTACTGCAATGCGACGTCCTCGGCCCGGCTGGCCGCCCGCTATCCCGCCTCGGGCGGCACGTATGTGTACGGGCGGGAACGGCTGGGCGCGTTTTGGGGATACCTGGCCGGGTGGTCCTTCGTCGTCGGCAAGACCGCCTCGTGCGCGGCGATGGCACTGACGGTCGGGGCGTATGTGTGGCCGGGGCAGGCGCACGCGGTGGCGGTCGCTGCCGTGGTGGCGCTGACTGCGGTGAACTACGCGGGCGTGCAGAAGTCGGCGTGGCTGACCCGGGCGATCGTCGCGGTCGTGCTGGCGGTCCTCGCCGCCGTCGTGGTCACCGCCCTGACCTCTCAGGCCGCGGATGCGGCACGGCTGGACGTCGGTGCGGACGCCTCCCTCGGCGGAGTGCTGCAGGCCGGGGGCCTGCTGTTCTTCGCGTTCGCCGGGTACGCCCGCATCGCCACCCTGGGTGAGGAAGTCAAGGATCCGGCGCGTACGATCCCTCGGGCGATTCCGATCGCGCTCGGTATCACGCTCGTCGTCTACGCGGTGGTCGCCGTCGCGGCCCTTGTGGTGCTCGGTCCCGGCCGCCTGGCGCACGCCGCCGCTCCGCTGTCGGAGGCGGTGCGGGTGGCGGGTGGCGGCCGGCTGGCGCCAGTGGTCCGGGTGGGGGCGGCGGTGGCCGCGCTGGGCTCGTTGCTCGCGCTGGTCCTCGGGGTCTCGCGTACCACGCTGGCCATGGCCCGTGACCATCACCTGCCGCACGTGCTGGCGGCGGTCCATCCGAGGTTCAAGGTGCCGCACCGGGCCGAACTGGTGGTCGGCGCGGTGGTGGCCGTGCTGGCGGCGGTGGCGGATGTGCGCGGCGCGATCGGGTTCTCCTCCTTCGGCGTGCTGGCGTACTACGCCATCGCCAACGCCTCCGCCTGGACCCTCACGCCTGAGGAAGGCCGTCCGGCGCGGATCATCCCCGTCGCCGGGGCGGCCGGCTGCCTGGTGCTCGCTTTCGCCCTGCCGCTGTCCTCGGTGCTGTCGGGGGCCGCGGTGCTGGTCGTCGGCGCCGCCGCCTACAGCATCCGCCGCGCGCTGGGCGCCCGTCCGGCCGCCTGAGTCCCCAGATGCGCACCTCCGTCCTACCGGGCGTCGTCACCGAGGACTTCGCGAGCCAGTTCGCGCAGCGCCCGCCGGTCTTCCTCCAGTGCCTGTTTCCCGGCGCTCGTCGCCCGGTACACCCGCCGGGTGCGCCCGTCGACGACCCGCTGCTCGGAGGTGAGCAGCCCGTCGGCTTCCAGCCGGTGCAGCGTCGGATACAGAGTGCCGGGGCTGATCTGGTAGCCGTGCCGGGCCAGTTCCTCGGTCATCCACGCGCCGTGGATCTCCTCCTCGGCCGCGTGGTGCAGGATGTGCAGCCGCATCGCGCCCCGCTGGAACTCCCGCACCCCTGACCCACCTCCACGCCGCCCGCCGCACGCAGTGACGAAACCGATATCGGCTACCGATCCTACGCGGCAGCCCGAGCCCCGGCCGCCCCGCACGCCGACGGCGTACGGGCCCCGCAACGCGGCCGACCGCGGGGCCGGTTCGGTCAGCCGGAGTGCGCGCGGCGAGCGGTGCAGCGGGTGATGCGGGTGCCGGCGGCCAACCGCATCACCGGGCCGAAGGTGTCGGAGGCCAGCGAGCCGGTGAAGTACACGATGACCACGGGGTCCGCGGCCTGCCCGGTCACGGCTGTTCCTCCGTTCTGCGGGCCCACAGGGCCCGGACATGGCCGATGTGCCGGCGCATCAGCAACTCGGCGCCCACTGGGTCGCGCGCTTCGATGAAATTCATCAGCTCGTGGTGCTCAGCCGCCGACGTGCCGAGCCTGCCGCTCTGCACGAGCGGGGTCAGGCCCAGCAGCCGGGTCTGTGAACGCAGTCCGGCCACCACGTCCACCAGGTAGCGGTTGCCGCTGTAACCGAGGAGGGTGAGGTGGAAGACGTGGTCCGCCTCGATGTAGCGGACCAGGTCCCCGCGTTCGGCCGCGTCGACGATGTCCTGTGCCAGCGAGCGCAGCGTGGGGAAATCCGCCTCGGGGATGAGGGTCGTGATGTCGCGCACGGTGGGCGGTTCGATCAGCAGGCGAACGGCGGCCAGGTTGTCGAGGTCTTCCTCGGACACGTCGGTGATCCGGAAGCCTTTGTTGGGCTGCGCGACGACGAGGCCCTCCTTCACCAGGTCGAGCATGGCCTCACGTACCGGTGTGGGGGACACGCCGAACCTGGCGCCGAGTGTGGGCGCCGAATAGACCGTTCCAGGGGTCAGCTCACCGGAGATGATGGCCGCTCGCAGGGCTTCCCTGATCTGCTCCCGCCGGGTCGACGGGGAGCACGCCAACCAGCACATCCCCCAGTACCAGGGCTACCTGGAGATCTACGACAGACCGGGGACCGGAAGTACTTCACCGCGGCCGAGAACTTCTGGAACATGGTGGTGCCGCACCACACGTACGTCGACGGCGGCATGGCGGGCTCGGGGGAGATGTTCGGCGCGCGGGACGTCATCGCCGCGACCATCGAGCAGACCAACGCCGAGACCTGCTGCGTCTACAACATGCTCAAACTGAGCCGCAGCCTGTTCTTCCACACCGCGGACCCGAAGTACATGCAGTACTACGAGCGGACCCTGTACGGCCAGATCCTCGCCTCGCGTCAGAACACCTCCAGCGACACCGACCCGCTGCTGACGTACTTCGTGCCGGTCAATCCGGGGGCCCAGCGCGAGTACGGCAACCTCGGCACCTGCTGCGGCGGCACCGGCCTGGAAACCCACGCGAAGTTCCAGGACTCCGTCTACTTCAGCTCCACCGACGGCTCCACCCTCTACGTGAACCTCTATCTGCCGTCCACCCTGAACTGGCCGGAGCGCGGACTGACCATCAGCCAGTCCACCCACTACCCGACCGACCCGGCCGGCACCAGCACCTGACCGTGACCGGCGGCGGGCACCTCGACCTGAGACTGCGGGTGCCCTACTGGGCCGAGCGCGGCTTCACCGTCCGGGTCAACGGAGTGCGGCAGCGCGTCGACGCCACACCCGGCGGCTACGTCTCGCTGAAGCGGACCTGGCGAACCGGGGACCGGGTCGAGATCGCCGCGCCGTTCACGCTGCGCATCGAACGCGCCGCCGGGAGAACAGCGACTGTGCGGACGGGATGCGTGGTCACGCGTGGGGACCTCGGTTCCGTCCACGATGTCGTGTTCACACCGGACACGACGAATCATCTCGCTCATGACCAGCAGTTACGGGACAGCTCTTAGAGCACGAATCCGTGCGGGAAGGGGTCGTTCGGGTCGAGCAGGTAGTTCGCGGTGCCGGTGATCCAGGCCCGTCCGGAGAACTCGGGGACGACCGCGGCCAGTCCGCCCACCTCGGCCGTGCCGACCAGGCGGCCGGTGAAGCGGGTTCCGATGAACGACTCGTTGACGAAGTCGGTGTGCAGCGGCAGTTCACCGCGCGCGTGCAGCTGTGCCATCCGCGCCGAGGTGCCGGTGCCGCACGGTGAGCGGTCGAACCAGCCCGGATGGATGGCCATGGCGTTGCGCGAGTGCTGGGCGGTGGAGTCCGGGGCCAGGAACTGCACGTGCTTGCAGCCGCCGATGAGCGGGTCGGCCGGGTGCAACGGCCGGTTCTGCTCGTTGACCGCCTGCATGATCGACAGTCCGGCGGCGAGGATCTCGTCCTTGCGCGCCCGGTCGAAGGGCAGGCCGATCCGGTCGAGTTCGACGACAGCGTAGAAGTTGCCGCCGTACGCCATGTCGTAGCGGACGCTCCCGAGCCCCGGCACCTGCACCGCGGCGTCCAATTCGAGCGCGAAGGCGTCCACGTTGCGCAGGGTGACCTTTTCGGCGCGGCCGCCGCGGACGGTCACCCGCGCCTCGACCAGCCCGGCCGGCGTGTCGAGCCGTACGGTGGTCTCCGGTTCGGTGACCGTCACCATCCCGGTCTCCACCAGGACGGTGGCCACACCGATGGTGCCGTGCCCGCACATCGGAAGGAACCCACTGACCTCGATGTAGAGCACGCCCCAGTCGGCGTCCGGGCGGGTCGGCGGCTGGAGGATCGCGCCGCTCATCGCCGAGTGGCCGCGCGGCTCGTCGACCAGGAACCGGCGCAATTCGTCCAGGTTCTCCACGGCGTGGCGGCGCCGCTCGGCCATGGTGTCCCCGGGGATCAGCCCGACGCCGCCGGTGACAACGCGGGTGGGCATGCCCTCGGTGTGCGAGTCGACCGCGCTGATCGTACGGACGGAGCGCATCAGGCGGCCGGCTGTTCGAGGGAGGCGATGGCGCGGGCCATGTCCGCCTGGACCTGCTCACGCATCTGTGGCGTCAGCGGTCCGCGCGGGGGGCGGCAGGGCCCGCCGAACCGGCCGACCTGCTCCATGCCGAGCTTGATGGCCTGGACGAACTCGGTGCGCGAGTCCCAGCGGAACGCCGCGACCAGCGGCTCGTACAGCGCACGGGCCTCCTCCAGCTTGCCCGCGGTGGCCAGGCCGAACAGGCGGGCCGACTCCGCGGGGAAGACGTTCGGGAAGCCGGCGAACCAGCCGGTGGCTCCCATCAGCAGGCTCTCCAGCACGACGTCGTCGGCGCCGCTGATCACCTCGATGTCGGGCGCCTGCTCCTTGATCTCCAGCACCCGCCGCACGTCGCCGGAGAACTCCTTCACCGCGACCACGTTGTCGATCTGCGCGATCTCGGCGAGCAGGCCCGGGGTCAGGTCGACCTTGGTGTCGATGGGGTTGTTGTAGACCATCACCGGCAGGCCGACGGACGCCACGGCCTCGAAGTGTGCGAGGACTTCACCGCGGTTGGCACGGTACATGGTCGGCGGCAGGCACAGCACACCGTCGGCGCCGTCCTCGGCCGCGGCCTCGGCCCAGTGCCGGGCCTGGTGCGAGCCGACCCCGTGCACACCGACGACCACCGTGCCCGAGTCACCCACCGCCTCGACCGCGGTGCGGGCCACGGTGCGGCGCTCGGCGTCGGTCAGCGACGAGTACTCCCCCAGCGAGCCGTTCGGGCCGACGCCGTGACAGCCGTTGTCCACCAGCCACCGGCAGTGCTCGGCGTAGCGGTCGTAGTCCACGGCCAGGCCGGCCGGGGCGGAGGCGTCCTCGTAGTACGGCAGGGCGGTGGCGACCACGACGCCGCCGAGGGAGGGATGGTGCTTCTTGGTGGGGCTCATGAACTGTGCTCCGTTCCAGGAAGGTCGGTGTTTCGGGGAGGGGTCGGTGTTCCGGGGAGGCCGGTGTTCCAGGGAGAGTCGAAGCCGTCAGCCGGCTTGAGGGGTGGGGTTGTCGGGGGATGGTTCGGGGGCGGCGGCGAGTTCGCCGAGCCGGATGGGCTGGGCGACCGGGCGGAGGTGAGGCCCGGCCGCAGGCAGGCCCTCGACCGGCCGCTCGACGGGCCGGCCGGTCAGCCGGGCGGTGAGTTCGGCGACCGTGGGGCCGCAGACACGTCCCTGGCAGGGGCCGAGACCGGCGCGTGTCTCCAGCTTGGTGACACGTGTGCCCGCGCTCGCCTCGTTGCCGGCGGCCCTGCACAGCGAGGCGTAGTCGGCCTCCTCGCAGCGGCAGATGACGGTCTCCGGGCGCAGCCATCCGGGCCAGGCCTCGCCGATCGGGTGCGCCGTGGCCAGCCGTTCGGCGAAGGCCCGGCCATGGTCCCGGCCGCGGCGCAACGGGCGCAGGCTGGGCACGGCCGGGTCGCCGCCGCCGGCGAGCCAGCCGGCGAGCGCGCCCTCCGACCGTGCGGCCGGGGCGCCCGCGACAGCGGTGATCTCACCGGCCGCGTAGACGCCCGGACAGCTGGTGCGCTGGTCGTCGTCCACGGCCACGAACTCACCGCTCGGTGTGCGGCGCAGCGCACAGCCCGCGGCCAGGGGCAGCTCCAGTTGCGGGCTGAAGCCGTGCGTGACGCACACCGCGTCGACCGCGAGCGTGCGCTCGGTGCCCGGCACCACCGACCAGTCGGCGTGCAGCCGGGCGGTGACGACCTCCTCGACCCGGCCGTCGCCGCGCGCCTCGACGACGGTACGGCCGGCCCGGAAGGGGACGCGGTGGCGGATCAACAGGGCGGTGTATGCGGCGAGTTCGCCCGCCTTGCCGACTTGGGCCGCCAGCTCCCAGGGCCGTCGCGACCAGCCGCGGGCCAGGGTGCCCACCGTGCCGGCCTCCAGCACTTCCAGGACCCGGGAGCCGGCCTCCAGCAGTGAAGCGGCCACCGGCAGTAGAAACGGTCCCGTACCGGCGACCACGACGTGGTCACCGACCACGACCCGCTCGCCCTTGGCGAGCGCCTGTGCCGCGCCGGCGGCGAAGACGCCGGGCAGTTCCCAGCCGGGGAACGGCAACACCCGGTCGTGGGCGCCCACGGCGAGCACCAGCGCGTCGGCGTCGAGCGTCAGGCGGCGCCGCCGGCCGCCGTCGGCCGGGCCGCGCAGCACGTGCACCCGCGGGACTCCGGGCTCTCCCACGTCCGGGCGTTCCAGCGCCCAGACCGAGGTGTCGGGCCACCAAGTGCACCGCGGGTGCGCGAGCACCCGGCGGCGGCGCCGGTCGAAGGCCCGCCAGCCGTGCTGGAGCCGCTCGGGCCGGGCGGCGTGGTAGGCGTCGGGCAGCATGCGGTGGTACTGGCCCCCGGGCTGGTCGGCCGAGTCGATCAACGTCACCCGGGCGCCGGCGCTCAGCGCGGCCTCCGCCGCGGCGAGGCCCGCGGGTCCCGCTCCGATCACCGCGACATGACGGTGCGTCATTTCGGCTTCCTTCCCCGTACGTCGGAACTGTCCCCGGTCCACGACTCGGGGACCGGGCCGGTGTGCGGCGACGGGTCATGGACCGGTCTCGAGCTCCCGGGTCCGGAGCGCCCGCGCCTCCCGGCCCTGGCCGGGTTCGGCCTGTCGGGTCTGGGTGGTCACCACGTCGCCGTCGCGGGCCCGGCGACGGCAGGACCGTACGTCGCGGTCCTCTCCCACGGTCACGAGGCAGTCGAAGCAGACGCCGATGCCGCAGAACACTCCTCGGGGCGCGCCGGAACGTTGCCGGCGCCAGGACAGCCGGTCGGCGGCGAGCAGGACGCCCGCGATGGTCTGGCCCGCGATGCCGTCGACGGGCTCACCGTCGACGATGATCCGCAGTGGCCTCTCCTGCCGTCCGACGGCGTCGGCCTCGGCGCGGACACGTCTGGGACTCATACCGTCTCCTCACGTGCGGTGCCCGTGCTGCCGCCCAGTACGGCCGGGCGGTCCACACGGAACGGGGTGGCGTCCATGTCGGTCGGCTGGTCGAGCAGCAGCTCGCGCAGCAGCAGCGCGCTGCCCACCGACAGGCCGATTCCGGCGCCCTCGTGCCCGCCGACGTGCCAGAGGCCGGCAAGCCGGGGGTCGGCGCCGATGACCGGGAGATGGTCGGGGACGTAGGGGCGGAATCCGCCGTAGGCCCGCATCACCGGCACCCCGGCCAGTGCCGGGAACAGGCGCAGCGCCTTGGCGGCGATGGCCGACAGGACCTCCGGGCGCAGCCGGTCGTCGAAGCCGGCCCGGCGGCGCGAGGAGCCGATGAGGACGCTGCCGCCGCGGGTGGACTCCACCACCGCCGAGGTCTGCAACTCCTCGGCGCTGCTGCCGACCGCTCCGACGTAGTCGGCGTCGTAGACCTTGTGGAAGACCGTCGGCGGCAGCGGCGTGGTCACCAGCACATCACCCCGCCGGGGCCGGACGTCCACGGGTGCGCCGAGCCGGGTGGACAGCTCGCCGGACCAGGGACCCGCGGCGTTGACGAACCAGTCGGCCTCCAGCAGGCCGGTCGAGGTGCGGACGCCGGTGATCCGGTCGCCGCGGGTGACCGCGGAGAGCGCCTCGCAGCCCGTGCGCAGGGTGGCGCCCGCCGCGAGTGCTTCTGTGAGCAGGGCGGCGGCCGCGGCGGCCGGCTGCACCTGGGCGTCCTTGGGGTAGTGCAGGGCGGCGGTGTACTCGCGGGTGACGTACGGCTCGGCCTCGGCGAGCGCATCGGCACCGAGGACTTCGCTGTGCACCCCCGCCGCGCGCTGATCGGCGGCGAAACGGGTCAGTTCACGGGCGCCGGCGTCGGTGGTGGCGACGACGATGCCGCCCTTGGGCTCCCACTCCACCGCTCGGGCCGCATGCGGGGACCGCGCCGCGACGGCCTCGAGCACCTGCGGCCACAGCCGCCTGGAGAGCTTTGCGAGTTCCAGCTCGGGTCCTGGGCCCTTGTCGGAGACGAGTACGTTGCCCTCGCCGTGCGCCGTCGTCGCCGACGCGGCTGCGCCCCGGTCGACGACGGTGACGTCGAGGCCCGCCAGGGCGAGCTCGCGAGCACAGGCGCAGCCGACGATCCCGGCGCCCAGCACCGCCACCCGCGTTCGCGTTCCGTACATCGAACCCCCTCGTTCGTTAAACCGAACGCGCAAAACGTATGACGCGACAGAGGGCGTGTCAACGGTCACGCTCGCCTCTTTACGCGGGCACAGCGTTCGGCACTGTTCCGGCCGGCTATCGCTCCGAGCCGCAGGGGCCGCCGCCGAGCGCCGGGTCGGACAGGTGGAGCCGCTGCTCCGCCCGGTACTGCAGCAGCAGGACCGAGCGCACGTCGCCGTCGAGGGCCATGTAGGAGTGCGGGCGAGAGGCGTCGAAGCGCACGTAGTCGCCCGGTCCCAGCTCCACCTCGTGGCCCTCCACCCGCACACCGAGCCGGCCGGCCTGAACGATGGTGTGCTCGGTCCCCACATGACCGAGCGACTCCTGCCGGCGCCCGGCCCGAACCTGCTGGTCGAAGAGCTCGACGACCGCATCGCCGGACTCGATCCGCTGCAGCGGGCGCAGATCGACCCCCTCGCCGCTGAGCACCTCCACGTCCGCGGCGCGCACGACGGTCAGATCCCCGGCGGGCCGGGCGTCCAACAGATCGGAGATCGGCACCTCCAGCACCCGCGACAGGCTGAACACCGTCTCGATGGTCGGGTTGCCGGTCCCGGACTCCAGTTGCGACAACGTCGCCTTGCCGATCTTCGACCGCCGGGACAGCTCGGAGAGGGACAGCCCTCGCTCGGATCTGGCCCGCCGCAGATTCGTGGCCAGCATGCTCCGGACCGACCCCTCGGAAACGCTCACGCTCTCCCCCTTCTCTTCCATTTCGTTCGATTTAACGTACGGACGCCCAACCGGTCGTTCGCTCTTCAGACCAGGATCGAGCCTCGGGGTGGGGCACCGCAAGGAGCAGGGCTGTGGCCTGGGTGAGGGCGGCGAGCCGCGCCGGGGCGGAGTCGGTGCATCAAAGCAGACCTTGTCCATGGTGAAGTTGAGAGTCTGTCATTTTTTGCCGTCAGAGCTCTTGTGAGAGGTATCCACCTTCATTACTTTCCAGTAAGCGGCGCCCCGACGATGACAGGTCCCACCTCGAATGGAGTGACCATGGCTCCCGAGCACCGTGGCTCCACCCGGATGATGCTCTCCCTCGCCGCGGCCGTGGCGCTGGCCGTGACCGGTTCCACGGCGGTGAGCGCCTCCGCGCAGGCGAAGGCGGCCGGCCTGCGGGAGGTGATGTTCGTGGGCAACAACTGGGACGGCACCGCCGACGTCATCAAATCCACCGGCGACATGGCCAGGATCGGCCGGATCAACGTCATACCGGACAAGGACCAACGGCTCACCGAGATCTACCTCAACCCCATCAAGCTCGCCTTCTTCCTGGGGATCCGGCTGGGGCCGGGTGAAGGGCACGACCAGTTCGTGGACGACATGTACTCGACCCCGGACGGCTCCGCCATCGTCGTCTCCCGGCCCAGCTTCGCCGACGTGGTCTCGATCGATGTCACGACAGGCAAAGTCAACTGGCGCTTCCCCGTGTCGGGGTTCCGCGCGGACCACATGGCCGTGTCCCCCGACGGCAAACGCGTCGCGGTGTCGGCTTCGACATCGAACACGGTGCATGTCCTCGACATCGAGACGGGTCAGCAGCTCGGTTCGTTCGCCGCCGGTGACAAGCCCCATGAGAACGTCTTCACCGACGGCGGCACGTATCTCTGGAACATGTCGATCGGCGAGGTCAACACCGCCCTGGACGATCCGTCGATGGACTGGACGAAGGGCGACCGGCACATCACCGTGGTCGACGCGAACACGTATCGGCAGGTCAAGGTCATCGATATGCGCGAACGGCTCGACGCCTTCGGCCGCAAGGACCTGTCCGATGCCGTCCGGCCCGTCGCCTTCACCCCCGATGAGTCCAAGCTCTACTTCCAGGTCTCCTTCTTCAACGGGTTCCTGGAGTACGACGTGGCCAAGGACAAGATCACCCGCTCGAAGACCCTCCCGAAGAACCCTGAGACCAGCGAGGACCGCACCACCTGGGTCAACGACTCCCGCCACCACGGCCTGTCGATGAGCCCCGACGGCAAGAAGCTGTGCGTGGCCGGGACGATGGACGACTACGCGACCGTCGTGGACCGGGAATCACTCCAGGAAGGGCCCCTGGTGCCGACCTCGAAGCCGTACTGGGCGACGGTGAGCGGCGACGGCACCGCGTGCGTCGTCTCAGAGAGCGGTGCCGACCGGGTCACCGCAATCGATTTCGCGACGGGCGAGAAGACCGCGTCCGTGTCGGTCGGCGACCACCCGCAGCGGGTGCGCATCGGCCATGTGGCCGCCGACTGGACCGGCCCGTCGGCCTCGTAGCGGTACCTCGGAGCGTCGCGGCGCTCCGGTGGCCCGGCGGGGGCGGATGCGTATGCGGCCCCCGCCTCGTCATGTCGACGCCAGTGCTCAGATGACACCTCTGAAACGGCGGGTGCACGGCCGTCAGCGCGGCCAGGTTGTGGTTCGTCACGAGCGCTCCGTGTTCTCGGCCGGCGGTTCCACGAAGCGGTCACGTTCGCTCGGCGTGGTCCCATAACTCCCGCAGTGCGGCATTGACTCGTTCGGGCTGCTGCGTGTGTGGGTAGTAGCCGGGGACGATCAGGTGGTCGGCGCCGATCGCGGCCGCGACGTAGTCTGCGCAGGCGATCAGCGGCTCACCGGCGTACCTTCGGTACTGCTCGGGCGCTCCGTCCCAGTCACCGGAGATCATCAGCTTCGGGAAGGGTGCCTCGGCCAGCGGTCCGAGTGGGATGTCCGCGTCCCAGCAGGGGCGTTCGGCCATCGAGGCGGCCGCGGCGCGCAGCCGCGCCGGCGTCGGCTCCGGTGTCGCCATGCCGACCGATGCGGTAGCCGCACTCAGGAACTCCTGGGGCGTGAGGTCGGCGGGCAGCGCCGCGGTGGCCGCGCGGGCACGCGCCAGCGCCTCGGCGACGGCCGGGTGACGTTCGGCGGGCCGCAGCGCGCCGGGCTGGATCAGGGTGAGCGAGTGGACCAGGTCGGGACGGCGTACGGCGGCGGCCATCGCGCTGACCCCGCCATACGCGTGCCCGACCAGATGAGCCCCGGTACCGAGGAGCGCGACGATGTCCTCGGCATCGACCGACCAGTCGCTGTGCGCGATGTCCGGGCTGCGTCCATAACCTCTGCGGTCCATCACCAGCAGCCGGTGCCGGTCGGCCAGCGGGCGCTGCGCCGCGAAGCCGTATTGCTCGTCGTCACCCCAGGTGAGGATCCCGTGGACCAGGACGACGGAGGGGAGGCCCGCTCCACCGTCCTCCCACACGGTGACGTGTACCGGTCCGGCTGCCTCCGAGTGCTGATGGGTGGATGTGTCGGTCATCGGTCCCCTCCCGGTCTCGTCGCCGCGCCTCGTCACTGCGTGGTCCGCCGACAGTCTGCCCTGCCGTCCACGGCGCGTCAGCACCGGGCAGCGGGGCACGGGGATCTCCCGTAGCGCACCCCTTATGGCTCGCGCTGGTCCGGCCGACGACCAAAGGACGCCGCTGACGCGCGGCGGGCCGAGGAGGGAAGTGCCGTCGCAGCGGCCCGACAGGATCGAGGACTGCCCTCGTCCACAGAGCGAACGCCGCCCGACCCGCGCCGCCGGCGTCTGTCTTGGGTCGTCAGGTCCGGGTCGGTGGCGCACTCATCGCTGCCGTCAGGAACGTGATGGCCCATCGCCGGGCCGCCTCGCCCGCTACCGGGGACACACAGCCAGGGGAGGGCTGCTGGTGGACCTCGAGGCGGTCGACGGCCGTCACGGCAAGGATCCCCCGCATCCGGAACCGCAGCTCCTCCGGGGAAAGGCCGGGCAGTACGCGCGCGAAGGCCGCGAGGTAGCGTTCGCGGACGGAGTCCTCGGCCGGGCCGGTCCAGTTGCGTGCCTCCTCGGCCGGGTCGCTGAGGATCGTCACGATCAGCCGGGACGTCCGGGCGCCGCCCTCGTCGCCGGCCGGCATCCCGTCGAACAGCGGCCCCGCGAATGCCTCCACCAGTTCGCCGACCGGTGGGTCGGGGGTCCGGGCGAGCAATGTGTCGAGCCCGGCGCACTGGGCAGCGTTGATGGGCTCGATCACGCGGCGGGCGACGGCGGCCATCAGCTCCGCCTTCGAGCCGAAGTGGTAGCCGACGGCGGCCAGGTTCGCCCCGGCGAGTTTGGTGATCGCGCGGACCGAGGTGCCGCGGTATCCGTGCTCGGCGAAGAGGTGCTCGGCCGCGTCGAGGATCTGGGTGCGGGTGTCTGGGGTCGCCACACGAGGGACTCTACATATGTTTGAATGAAACGAACGTATGAATGAAACGAACGTGTGAAAGAGGGCTGTCATGAAGCTGCTCGTGTACGGCGCCGGGGTTTGCGGCAGCCTGTTCGCCGCCCGCATGCACGAGGCCGGCCACGACGTCTCGCTCCTCGCCCGGGGCGAGCGCCTGACCGCCCTGCGCCGGCAGGGAGTGCAGCTCGCCGAGGAAGACGGCCCAGCTGTCAAGCGGGTGCCGGTACCGGTGATCGAGCACCCGGACGGCGGATACGACCTGATCACCGTCTTCGTCCGCACCCACCAGGTGGATGCGGTGCTGGAATCACTCGCTGGTGTCCAAGGTGACGTGCTGTTCCTGCTCAACTGGGCAGCCGGCCCAAAGACGCTGGGTGCGGTGATCGGCCACGAGCGGGTGCTGCTCGGCTTCCCCGCGACTGGCGGCACGATGGACGGCGACGTGGTCCGCTACCGCAAGAGCAATTTCATCACCCGCCGGGTCGCGATGCCGATCGGCGAGCCCGACGGCCGTACCACCCCGCGGCTGGTACGGATCGTGGAGACGTTCCGTACCGCCGGGATCAACGCCAAGGCCGAGCCGCGGATGGCTGCCTGGCTCAGGACGCACGCCGCGTTCGAGGTCCCGCTCGGGCAGGCGGTACACGCGGCGGGCGGCCCGGCGGTGCTGGCCGACGCCCCGGACGCGGTCCGCGGCATGCTCCACCTCATGCGGCAGAACCTCGCCGCGATGGAGACGCCGCCGGTACCTCGCGCGTTCGCCGCGTTGCGGGCTCTGCCGCAAGGGCTCCTGGTGGCCGTGCTCCGGCGCTTCCTGAAGAGCCCGACGGCCGTGCACAGCGGACTCAACGACCCCTCGCCTGCCACGGCGGCCGAACTCCAGCGGCTGGCCGAACAGCTCCGAGCCCCTGCGGGAGCCCGCTAAGCGACCCAGGACGGCGAAAACCTCACCACCCCACGCACACCACCGCCAGTCCCAGGCGATCTCCTCGGGGGTCAGCGGGTCCCCTGGCTGGGGATGCGGACGGGTTTGGGTCGCAGCGGCAGGCTGTCGTCCGCCGCAGCGTTCTCGGCTTCGGCGAACGCCCGGCAGAGCGAGGCGACCGAGGCCAAGATCTCCATGACGAAGAAGACGCAGAGGCGCTTGAGGAAGACGGTCTCCACGTGCATGACGTCGCAGGCAAGCAGGGTGTGGGCCTGAGCGCGGAGGAATGAGCGCCACGTCTGCTGGGATGCTCGCTGCGGCGCGGGCGGGTAGACCGGAGCGGCGGCGACCCGATGACCAAGCCGACGCAGCTCACCCTGGATCCTGACGTACCCCCAGGTCGGATTCTCCCTTGCCAGGCGCTGGATGAGCGCCACTGTCTCTTCCGGCAACGGTGGTCGGCCGGGCCTGACCGGCGCATGGTGCCACTTCCAGCGCACCAGACGGCGATGCCAAGTGAGCAGCGTGCCCGGGCCGGTGAAGCCGTGCCGGAGCGCTACGGGCAGCCGCACCTGACCGGACCTCTCCGCGGAAACGGACCGGCCGCGCGGGATGATTCTCCGCGCGGCCGGTTCGCTGGTCAGACCGTCACACGAGTCCGGTCAGCCAGTCGAGGACGACCTGCGCCGTCTTGTCGGCATGCTCCTCCAGCAAGGTGAAGTGGTCGCCCGGTGTCTGCGTCACGGTGTACGGCTGCGGCCAGGACGTCTGCCAGTCGTCAGGACCGATCAGCTCGGGCGGGGCGCCGTCGAGCGGTTCGGAGGCCCGTACGAGCAGGGTGGGGACGGAGATCCGCGGCGCCTCCCACGTCCCGAGCAGCTCCAGGTACCGGCCCATGGCGGACAGCCGCGCGTCGGTGAACCCGAGGATGTCGCTCTCCCGCCGGGCCATCCCCGCGAACACCGCGCCCAGCACGCCGTCGCTCACCGCCGTGCCCCCCTCGTCGCCCGGCAGGTAGGTGTCCAGCATGGCGACGCCCGTGACCCTCCGGCCCGCGCGTTCCAGACCGGCGGCGACGGCCTGGGCCAGCAGACCGCCTGTGGAATGGCCGACGAGGACCAGGGGGCCGTCGGAGGTGTCCTGTTCGAGCGACAGGAGGTGGTGCTGCACCGCCGCCTCCATGGTGGCCGGCAGCGCCTCACCCTCGGCGAAGCCGGGGTTGGCCAGGACACGGACGTCCTGCGCGGGCTCGAAGGAGGTGGCGAGCCGCAGATACTGCTGGACACCGCCCAGCGCGACGATCGACGGGACGCACACGACCACCGGGCCGGGACCGGAACTCCCGCGGGCGATCCGCACCGGCGCCGACACCCGCACCGCCCCGCGGCCGCCCGCGGGATCGCTCCCCTGACCGGCGGCGCTCCCCGTACCGGGGCCGGCCGACCGGTCCGTACCGGTGGCGTCGAACACCGGGCGCAGCCGGGCGAACTCCCGGGCCATGGCCAGCGCCACAGTGGGCTGGCCGGCGTCGCACGCCTGCCGGAACAGCGCGGTGAGCGGAGCCGCCGCCCGGCCGCCCCCGGATGCGTCGGCCGCGGTTCCCGCGCCTCCCGGCGCCGGGGCGGCGAGGCCGTCGGCCAGGAAGCGGGCGAGGCCGAGCGGTGTGGGGTGGTCGAAGACGGCCGTCGGGCTCAGTTCGGCGCCCGTGGCCGCCGTCAGCCGGTTGCGCAGCTCCACGGCGGTCAGCGAGTCCAGACCGAGTTCCAGGATCGATGTCTCGGCGGGGATCTCCTCGGACGACGCGTGTCCAAGCACCACGGCCACCTGGTCCCGTACCACCGTGACCAGGGCCGCTTCGCGCTCGGCTGCCGGGAGCCCGGCGAGCCGCCGCCGCGTCCGGTCGGCTTCCTCCCGCGCGGGCAGCGCGGAGGCCGCCCGGCGGGCGGGCCGCACCAGGCGGCGCAGCAGGGGCGGCACCGGTCCGGCGCCCGCCCGCCCGCGCACCGCGGCCAGGTCGAACGAGGCGGCCAGGACGGCCGGCGCGCCGAGCTCCAACGCGGTGTCCAAGAGGGCCAGCCCCTCCTCGGCGCTCATCGCCTTCACCCCGGCACGGGCCATGCGCTGCCGGTCCGCCTCACTCAGCTCCCCCGTCATGTCACTGGCCGGGGCCCACAGACCCCACGCCAGCGAGGCCGCCGGGAGTCCCTGGGCCCGGCGCGTCACCGCGAGCGCGTCCAGGAAGGCGTTCGCCGCCGCGTAGTTGCCCTGCCCCGGGCTGCCGAGCACACCGGCGGCCGAGGAGAACAGCACGAACGCCGACAGGCCCATCTCCCGCGTCAGCTCGTGCAGATGCCACGCCGCGTCCGCCTTGGACCGCACCACCTCGTCGACCTGCTCACCCGTCATCGACGCGATCGTGGCGTCCCGCAGCACACCGGCCGTGTGCACCACCGCCGACAACGACACACCTGACAGCACATCCGCCAACGCCCGCCGGTCGGACACATCACACGCCACCACATCGACCCGGGCCCCCAGCTCCGTCAGCTCCCGGACCAGTTCCCCCGCGCCGGGCGCATCCGCGCCACGGCGGCTGAGCAGCAGCAGACGCCGCACACCCCACCGCCGCACCAAGTGCCGCGCCACCAGCCCGCCCAACGTCCCCGTACCACCGGTGACCAGCACCGTGCCGTCCGCCGACCACACCGGCAGCCGCCCGTCCTCCTCCTCGCCGGGCACGGCGCGCACCAGCCGGGCCGCCAGCACCCGGCCACCCCGCACCGCCAACTGGCTCTCCTCAGCCAGCACCAGGGAGGGCAGGATCTCCAGACCGGCCGCCTCATCCACATCCACCAGCACCAGCCGGCCCGGATGCTCGCTCTGCGCCGAACGCACCAGACCCCACACGGCCGCACCCGCCAGATCCGTGACCGCCTCCTCCGGGTCAGCGCTCACCGCGCCCCGGGTGACCACCACCAGCGGCGGCCCAGCCGGGTCCGCCCCGTCCAGCCACCGCCGCACCTCCTCCAGCACCTGCCGGACCGCCGCCGCGGGGGCGGCGGGCAGCGTCCGGCAGTCGGCGACCGGCGGCGCGGGGTGTTCCACGGACGGGACGGCGGCGCCGGCGACCGGCTCCCACCGCACCGTGAAAAGCTTGTCGTCGCCGCTCCGCCCGGCGGCGGCCAGCCGCTCCAGGAACACCGGGCGGGACAGCAGCGACCGCACCGAGGCCACGGGCACACCGTCGGCATCGGCGATCTGGATACGCGCCGCCTCCGGCCCTTCCGGTGTCACCCGCACCCGCAGCCCCGACGCACCGACCGCGTGCAGCCGGACCCCGGACCAGACGAACGGCAACAGCGCCTGCCCGCTGCCCGCGTCGGCCTGTTCCAGGGCATGCACGGTGAGCACGTGCAGCGAGGCGTCCAGCAGGGCAGGATGGACACCGAACCGGCCCGCCTGCTCCGCGGTCTCGGGGTCCAGGGCGACCTCGGCGTACAGGTCGCGGCCCTGCCGCCAAACGGCCCGCAGGCCGCGGAAGGCGGGCCCGTACTCGTAGCCCTGCCCTGCCAGCCGCTCGTACACCTCTTCCACGGCGTCCTCGGCGAGCACCGGCTCGGCCCCGGCCGGAGGCCACTGCGCCAGGTCGAAGCCGGTTTCGACGCCGGCGCCTTCGGTGGTGAGCACGCCGCTGGCGTGCAGCGTCCACCCTCCGTCCGGCTGTTCCCCGGACGCCACGGGCCGGCCGGCGCGCTCGGGCCGTGCGTACGCCTGCACCGTCCGGCGGCCGTCGTCGGCGGCGCCGACCACCAGTTGCAGCTGCACCGCGCCGGTCTCCGGGAGCGCCAGCGGCGCGTGGAGGGTCAGTTCCGCCAGCACGTCGCAGCCGGCTTCCTCGCCCGCGCGCAAGGCCAGTTCGAGGAAGGCGGTGCCGGGCAGCAGTGCCGAACCGCCGATCGCGTGGTCGGCCAGCCACGGGTGGGTCCGCAGGGACAGCCGCCCGGTCAGCACCACGGCGCCGTCCGCGTCGGCGAGGGCGACGGCCGCACCGAGCAGCGGATGCCCAGCGGCCTCCAGGCCCGCCGACGCAACGTCCGCCGCGCCGTCCGTGGCGTCCAGCCAGTACCGACGGCGCTGGAAAGCGTACGTGGGCAGCGGCACCCGCCGGGCGCCGCTGCCGGTGAACGCCTCGGCCCAGGTGACGGCCACACCGTGGGTGTGGGCCTCGGCCAGGCCGGTCAGCAGCCGCGTCCGGTCGTCGTCGCCGCGCCGCAGCGTCCCGAAGGCCGCCACCGTGACGGACATCTCCTCGGCCGTCCGCTGCACCGCGGCGGTCAGCACCGGGTGCGGGCTCACCTCGATGAACGTCCGGTGCCCGGCGGCCACCAGGGCCCGTACGGCGTCCTCGAACCGTACGGTGTCGCGCAGGTTGCGGTACCAGTAGTCGGCGTCGCACGCCGCGGTGTCGAGCGGCCCGCCGGTGACCGTGGAGTAGAACGGCACCGTCGCCGACCGCGCCGTCAGCGAGGCCGCCACCGTGGTGAACGCCTCGCCGATGGCCTCCATCTGCGCGGAGTGGTACGCGTACTCGGCACTGACCTGGCGGGTACGGACGCCGTCCCCGGCGCACGCGGCCACGAACTCCGCCAGTTCCCCGGCCTCCCCGGCGACCACGACCGACTCGGGACCGTTGACCGCCGCTATCTCGAGGTTCCCGGTGAGCCGGGCGCGGACCCGTTCCTCGGGCAGTTCGACCGCGGCCATGCCGCCCTGGCCGGCCACGCCGGCCTGGTACAGCAGCCGCGCCCGCGCCGTGATCAGCGCCGCGGCGTCCGGCAGCGACAGCCCGCCGGCCACACACGCGGCGGCGATCTCACCGCGGGAGTGCCCCACGACGGCGGCCGGGCGCACGCCATAGGACTCCCACACCGCCGCCAGCGACACCATCACCGCGAACAGCACCGGCTGGCCGACGTCCACGCGCTCCGCCGACGGCGCGCCCTCCTCCCCGCGGACGACCGCGAGCAGCGACCACCCGGTGTACGGCGCGAGCGCCGCCGCGCACTCGGCCATCCGGCTCGCGAACACCGGCGAGCTCTCCAGCAGCCCTCGGGCCATCCCGAGCCACTGCGAGCCCTCGCCCGAGAAGACGAACACCGGCTCGTGCCCCGTGGCCGGCCCGCCCCGCACCACACCCGCGGCGGAGCGGCCTTCCGCGACGGCACCGAGGCCGGACACCAGCTCCTCGCGGTCACGGCCGAGGACGATCGCCCGGTGCTCGAACAGCGACCGGCCCGTGGCCAGGGAGTACCCCACGTCCACCGGGCGCGGAGCGCCGTCGCCGGTCACCGCCTCGGCCAGCCGCCGCGCCTGTTCCGCGAGCGCCTCGGCGGAACGCGCCGACAGCATCCACGGCACCGGCACGTCCGCACCGTCCGCGGGCCCCTCCTCCGTCCGCGCTTCGTCAACCGGCTCGGCCGGCGGCAGCTCGTCCAGGAGCGGCGCGTCGGGGGACGGCCCCCCGGCCGGCGGCTGTTCGAGGATGACGTGCGCGTTGGTGCCGCTGATGCCGAACGACGACACCGCCGCCCGGCGCGGCCGGTCCACCTCCGGCCACGGCTGATCCTCGGCGAGCAGCCGGACCGCGCCCGCCGACCAGTCGATGTGCCGGGACGGCTCCCCCGCGTGCAGCGACCGGGGGATGACACCATGACGCATCGCCATGATCATCTTGATCACACCGGCGACACCGGCCGCGGCCTGGGTGTGCCCCAGGTTGGACTTGATCGAGCCCAGCCACAACGGCCGGTCCTCCGGGCGGCCCTGACCGTACGTGGCCAGCAGCGCCTGCGCCTCGATCGGGTCGCCCAGCCTGGTACCCGTGCCATGGCCCTCGACCACGTCCAACTCGGACGGATCGAGCCGGGCGCCGGCCAGCGCCTGCCGGATCACCCGCTGCTGCGACGGGCCGTTCGGCGCCGTCAGACCATTGGACGCGCCGTCCTGGTTGACCGCGCTGCCGCGCACCACCGCGAGCACGGGGTGGCCGTTGCGCCGCGCGTCGGAGAGCCGTTCCACGACCAGCAGCCCGACCCCCTCCGACCAGCCGACGCCGTCGGCCGCGTCGGAGAAGGACTTGCACCGGCCGTCGGGCGCCAGGCCGCGCTGCCGGGAGAACTCCACGAACGTCGTCGGGGTGGCCATCAGCGCCACACCGCCGGCCAGGGCGAGGGAGCACTCGCCGTTGCGCAGCGCCTGCGCGGCCAAGTGCAGGGCCACCAGGGACGACGAGCACGCCGTGTCCACCGTCACCGCCGGCCCCTCGAACCCGAAGGTGTACGCCACCCGGCCGGACGCCACACTGCCCGCGTTCCCCGTGGACAGCAGGCCCTCGAAGCCCTCCGGCACCTGCCGCAGCCGCGCGGCGTAATCGCTGTACATCACACCGGCGAACACACCCGTGCGGGTGCCGCGCAGCGACGCCGGGTCGACGCCCGCGCTCTCGATCGCCTCCCAGGCCGTCTCCAGCAGCAGGCGCTGCTGGGGGTCCATCGCCGTCGCCTCGCGGGGGCTCACCCCGAAGAAGCCCGCGTCGAAATCCGCCGCGTCGTGCAGGAAGCCACCGTGCCGACTGTAGGACGTACCCGTACGGTCGGGGTCCGGGTGAAAGAGGTTCGCCAGGTCCCACCCGCGGTCCACGGGGAACTCCGAGACGACGTCCCGGCCGCCCGCGACCAGCTGCCACAGCTGGTCCGGATTCCCGACGCCGCCCGGGTACCGGCACGCCATGCCCACGATCGCGATCGGCTCGTCCGCCACGGCGGCCACGGCCGGCTCGGCCCCGGCCGCGTCGGCGGCGCCCACCAGCTCGCCGAGCAGATACCGCGCCACCGCCGCCGGGCGGGGGTAGTCGAAGACCAGCGTGGCGGGCAACCGCAGACCGGTGACCGCGCCGAGCCGGTTGCGCAGCTCCACCGCCGTCAGCGAGTCGAAGCCCAGCTCGTTGAAGGCCCGCTCGGCACCCACCGCCTCGACACCGGCATGGCCGAGGGCCGCCGCCGCCTCGGACCGGACGAGGTCCACCAGCAGCCGCTCGCGCTCGGGTTCCGTGAGCCCCGCCAGCCGCCGCACCAGGTCGGAGGAGCCCGCGCCGCCCGCGGCCACCCGCCGCGAAGGCCGCACCAGACCGCGCACCAGCGGGGGAAGGTCCGGCCCCTGGCGCTGGAGGACGGAGAGGTCCAGGCGCATCGGCAGTACGGCGGCCGCCGAACCCGCCGTCGCGGTGTCGAAGAGGGCCAGCCCCTCCTCAGCGCTCATCGCCTTCACCCCGGCACGGGCCATGCGCTGCCGGTCCGCCTCGGTCAGCTCCCCCGTCATGTCACTGGCCGGGGCCCACAGACCCCATCCCAGCGACACCGCCGGGAGTCCCTGGGCCCGGCGCGTCACCGCGAGCGCGTCCAGGAAGGCGTTCGCCGCCGCGTAGTTGCCCTGCCCCGGGTTGCCCAGGACGCCGGCGGCCGAGGAGAACAGCACGAACGCCGACAGGTCCATCTCCCGCGTCAGCTCGTGCAGATGCCACGCCGCGTCCGCCTTCGCCCGCAGCACCTCGTCGACCTGCTCACCCGTCATCGAGGTGACCGTGGCGTCCCGCACCACACCGGCCGTGTGCACCACCGCCGACAACGACACACCTGACAGCACATCCGCCAACGCCCGCCGGTCCGACACGTCACACGCCACCACATCGACGTGAGCGCCGAGCCCCGCCAGCTCCTCGGCCAGCAGCCCCGCGCCGGGCGCATCCGCGCCACGGCGGCTGAGCAGCAGCAGACGCCGCACACCCCACCGCCGCACCAGATGCCGCGCCACCAGCCCGCCCAGCGTCCCCGTACCGCCGGTGACCAGCACCGTGCCGTCCGCCGGCCACACCGGCAGCCGCTCATCCCCGCCGGCGGCGCGCACCCGGGTCAGCCGGGCCGCCCGTACCTGGCCGTGCCGTACGGCCAGTTGGGGCTCCCCGGCCGCCAGCGCGGCGGCCACCACCACCGGCACGTACTCGTGGTCGTCCGCATCGACCAGGAACAGCCGCCCGGGGTGCTCGCTCTGCGCGGAGCGCACCAGACCCCACACAGCGGCACCCGCCAGGTCGGCCACGTCCTCGCCGGGCGCGGTGCTCACCGCGCCGCGCGTGACCACCACCAGTGGACAGCCCGCCGTCTCCGGCCGGGCCAGCCACTCCTGTACGGCCGCCAGCACCCGGCGCACCTCGGCGGAGACCGCCCGCGGTGTGTCCGCACCGGCCGACGCCTCCGTGGCCGTCCGGCAGTCCACGACCACCGCTCGCGCGCCGTCGGTGTCCTCGGGAAAGGAAACGCCCTCGGCCCACTCCACCAGCCGCGCCGGCTGGACCGCCGAGTGGACCACGGGCACCCACTCCACCCCCAGCATGCCGTCGTCACCGCGGGAGGCCGTGGCCAGCTGCTCCGGTGTGACCTCGCGCATGGTGAGGGTGTCGACCGAGATGACGGGCGCGCCCGCCGTGTCGGCGATGGCCACGGCCACGGCGTCGGCCGCGGTACGCGTCAGCCGGACCCGCAGCGCGGAGCCGCCGACGGCGTGCAGCCGCACCCCGGACCAGGCGAACGGCAGGATGATCTCACCGCTGGAAAACGCCTGAAGGGCCATGGACTGGAGGGCCGCGTCGAGCAGGGCGGGGTGGATGCCGAACCGCCCCGCCTGCGCCGCCGCGTCAGACGGCAGCGCGACCTCGGCGAAGACGTGGTCCCCGCGCCGCCACACGGCCCGCAGCCCCTGGAACACCGGTCCGTAGCCGTATCCGGCCTCGGCCAGCCTCGCGTAGAAGTCGTCGACCGGCACTGCCTCGGCGCCCGCGGGCGGCCATTGCGTCAGTTCGAAGTCCGGCTCGGCACGGTCACCGGCGACCAGGGTCCCGGCGGCGTGCTGCACCCACTCGGCGGCCGACTGGCCGTCCTCGACCCGGGAGTGGACGCCGACGGGCCGCCGCCCGTCCACGACATCACCGACCACCACCTGCACCTGGACCGCCCCGGCCGCCGGGAACACCAGCGGGGCGTACAGCGTCAGCTCCTCCACCGTGTCGCAGCCGACCTCGTCACCGGCGCGCAGCGCCAGCTCCACGAAGGCCGTGCCCGGCAGCAGAACCGACCCACCGATCACATGATCCGCCAGCCACGCGTGCGTGTGCAGCGACAGCCGCCCGGTCAGCACCACGGCGGCATCCGCCTCCGCGACGCTGACCGCCGCGCCCAGCAGAGGGTGGCCGGCCGTGCCCAGACCGGCGGACACGACATCCGCGGTCTGTGTGGAGGACCCCAGCCAGTACCGCTGGTGCTGGAAGGCGTACGTGGGCAACTCGACCCGCCGCGCACCGAGGCCCTCGAACCACACGGCCCAGTCGACATCCACACCGTGCACATACGCCTGCGCCAGGCTCGTCAGCAACCGCTCCTGATCGTCCTCGCCCCGGCGCAGCGTGCCCAAAGCCACGGCGGAAGTCTCTTGCTGTTCGGCGGTCTGCTCCACCGCGCCGGTCAGCACCGGATGCGGACTGACCTCGATGAACAGCCCGTGCCCCGCCCCCAGCAACGCCTGTACCGCGGCCTCGAAACGCACCGGCTCCCGAAGATTCCGCCGCCAGTACCCGGCATCCATCGTGGCCGTGTCCAACAGCTCGCCGGTCACCGTCGAGTACAGCGGCACCTCGGACGCACGCGGAGACAACCCAGCGACCGCCGCCGCCAACTCCTCACCAATGGCCTCCATCTGGCTGGTGTGGAAAGCGAACACGTCACTGACCCGCCGGACACGAATACCGTCCCCCTCACACGCCTCAGCGAACCCGGCAACCTCCGCCGGTTCCCCCGCGACCACCACCGACGCGGGCCCGTTCACCGCCGCGATCTCCAACCCACCCGACAACCGCTCCCCCACCCCCTCCGCCGACAACGCCACCGACACCATCGCCCCCGCACCCCGCGCACCCACCAGCAACCGGCCCCGCGCCACCACCAGCCTGGCAGCATCCGCCAGCGACAACGCACCAGCCACACACGCCGCCGCGATCTCACCCCGCGAATGCCCCACCACAGCCGACGGACGCACCCCATAGGACTCCCACACCGCCGCCAACGACACCATCACCGCAAACAACACCGGCTGACCCACATCCACCCCATCCAGCGACGGAGCACCCTCCTCACCCCGCACCACCGCCAACAACGACCAATCCACATACGGCTCCAAAGCCGCCGCACACTCCGCCATCCGGCCCGCGAACACCGGCGAACCCTCCAACAAACCCCGGGCCATCCCCACCCACTGCGCACCCTCACCCGAGAACACAAACACCGGACTCTTGCCAGCCTCCGCAGCAGCACGAATCACACCAGGCGCCGCCGTATCGCGGGCGACGGACTCCACTCCGGCGAGCAACACGTCGCGATCCCGCCCGACCACGACCGCACGATGCTCGAACGACGCCCTGCCCGTGGCCAGCGAGAAACCCACATCCACCGGCCGCAGCCCCGACGCCACATCCACCAGCCGCCGCGCCTGTCCCATGAGGCCCGACTCGGTCTTCGCCGAGACCACCCACGGCACCAGGACGTCACCGGTCGGCTCCACCGGCTCGTCCGCGTTCTCGGCCGGGCCCTGCTCCAGCACCACATGCGCGTTGGTGCCGCTGATACCGAACGACGACACCGCCGCCCGGCGCGGCCGGCCCACCTCCGGCCACGCCCGCTCCTCCGTCAGCAGACTCACCGCACCCGCCGACCAATCCACATGCCGCGACGGCTCCCCCACATGCAGCGTGCGCGGCATCCTGCCGTAACGCATCGCCATCACCATCTTGATGATGCCGGCGACACCGGCCGCCGCCTGCGCGTGCCCGATATTCGACTTCACCGAACCCAGCCACAACGGCCGGTCCTCCGGACGGTCCTGACCGTACGTCGCCAGCAGCGCCTGCGCCTCGATCGGATCACCCAGCGTCGTACCCGTACCATGCGCCTCCACCACATCCACATCACCGGGACCGAGCCGCCCACTGGCCAGCGCCTGCCGGATCACCCGCTGCTGCGACGGACCATTCGGCGCCGTCAACCCATTCGACGCACCATCCTGATTCACCGCCGAACCCCGCACCACCGCCAACACCCGATGACCGTTGCGCCGCGCGTCCGACAACCGCTCCACCACCAGCAGACCCACACCCTCGGCCCACCCCGTACCATCCGCATCGTCCGAGAACGACTTGCACCGGCCGTCGGGCGACAGCGCCTTTTGCCGGCTGAAGTCGACGAACAGGCCGGGTGTGGTCATCACCGTGACACCGCCCGCCAGCGCCAGATCACACTCACCGTTCCGCAGCGCCTGCGCCGCCAGATGCAACGCCACCAGCGACGACGAGCACGCCGTGTCCACCGTCACCGCCGGCCCCTCCAGGCCGAAGGTGTACGCCACCCGGCCGGACATCACGCTCGCGGCGCTGCCGGTCGCCAGGTATCCGACGCTCTCTTCCGGCGCCCCCACCACGTACGCGGCGTAGTCCTGCGCGTTGCTGCCCACGAAGACGCCGGTCCGGCTGCCCAGCAGGGTCGACGGGTCGATGCCCGTACGCTCGAATGCTTCCCACGCCGTCTCCAGCAGCAGCCGCTGCTGCGGGTCCGTCGCGGCTGCCTCTCGGGGGCTGATGCCGAAGAACGCGGCGTCGAAGTCCGCGACCGCGGACAGGAAGCCGCCTTCGCGGGTGTACGACGTGCCGGGGTGCTCCGGGTCCGGGTCGTAGAGCCCGTCCACGTCCCAGCCGCGGTCGGTCGGGAAGCCGGAGATCACGTCCGTTCCGTCGGCCACCAACCGCCACAGGTCCTCGGGGGTGCCGACCCCGCCCGGGAAGCGGCAGGCCATGCCCACGATCGCGATCGGCTCGTCGGCGACGGCGGCCACCGGCAGCTCGGGCCGGGCCGCGTCGGCGGTGCCCACCAGGTCGCCGAGGAGGTACCGCGCCACGGCCACCGGGCGGGGGTGGTCGAAGACCAGCGTCGCGGGCAGCGTCAGGCCGGTGACCGCGCCGAGCCGGTTGCGCAGCTCCACGGCGGTCAGCGAGTCGAAGCCCAGCTCCTTGAACGCCCGGTCGGCGGCGACCGCGTCCGCTCCCGCGTGGCCGAGGACGGCCGCGACCTCGGTGCGGACGAGGTCGACGAGGAAGCGTTCGCGTTCCGGCTCGGCCATGGCCAGCAACTGGCGGGCGAAGGCGGAGGAGCCCTCGCCGCCCGCGGCCGTGCGCCGGGAGGGCCGGATCAGCCCGCGCAGCACGCTGGGCACCGTCTCGGTCTGCCGGCGCACGGCGCTCCAGTCGAAGGACGCGGGCATAACGGCCGGCGTGTCGAGCCGCAGCGCGGTGTCGAAGAGGGCCAGGCCCTCCTCGGGGCTCATCGCCTTGAAGCCCGCGCGGGCCATGCGGCGGCGGTCCGCCTCGGTCATGTCGCCGGTCATCTCACTGGCCGGGGCCCACAGACCCCACGCCAGCGACACACCCGGAAGGCCCTGGGCCCGGCGCGAAGCGGCCAGCGCGTCCAGGAAGGCGTTCGCCGCCGCGTAGTTGCCCTGCCCCGGGCTGCCGAGCACACCGGCGGCCGAGGAGAACAGCACGAACGCCGACAGGCCCATCTCCCGCGTCAGCTCGTGCAGATGCCACGCCGCGTCCGCCTTGGACCGCACCACCTCGTCGACCTGCTCACCGGTCATCGACGCGATCGTGGCGTCCCGCAGCACACCGGCCGTGTGCACCACCGCCGACAACGACACACCTGACAGCACATCCGCCAACGCCCGCCGGTCGGACACATCACACGCCACCACATCGACCCGGGCCCCCAGCTCCGTCAGCTCCCGGACCAGTTCCCCCGCGCCGGGCGCATCCGCGCCACGGCGGCTGAGCAGCAGCAGACGCCGCACACCCCACCGCCGCACCAAGTGCCGCGCCACCAGCCCGCCCAACGTCCCCGTACCGCCGGTGACCAGCACCGTGCCGTCCGCCGACCACACCGGCAGCCGCTCGTCCTCGTCCTTGTCCTCGCTGGGCACGGCGCGCACCAGCCGGGCCGCCAGCACCCGGCCACCCCGCACCGCCAGTTGGTCCTCCTCCCCCACCGCGGAGAACGCGGCCGCCAGTCCGGCCGCCTCGTCCAGGTCCACCAGCACGAACCGGCCCGGATGCTCGCTCTGCGCCGAACGCACCAGACCCCACACGGTCGCGGCGGCCAGGTCGGCCACGTCCTCGCCGGGGGCGGTGCTCACCGCGCCACGCGTGACCACGGCGAGCCGGGTGCCCGCGAGCTCCGGCAGGGTGAGCCACTGTTGCAGCAGGGGCAATACGGTACGGGCCGTCCCGCCCGCGGCTGGGTGGATCACCACGTCCGGGGCCGGGGTCCCGGCCCCGATCGCCTGCCGCAGGTCCTCGACGTCGGCGAAGTCCGTGCCGAGCACCACCGGCGCCGGGGTTTCCGACGCCTGCGCGGACGCGGGCACGGGTGACCACTCCAGCCGGAACAGTGAGTCGCCCGTGCCACGCACCGCCACTTCCACGCGGCGGGACGTCACGGAGTCCACGGCAGCCACGGGGGCGCCCGCACCGTCGGCGAGCTGCACGGCGCCGTCGGCCGCGATCCTCACCCGCAGGACCGAGGACCCGACCGCGAACAGTCGCACACCCGACCAGTCGGAGGGCAGGGTGATGCCACCGGTCCCGTGGTCCGTCGCACTGTCGGCGTTCGCCGTCGTCAGGTGCAGGGCGGCGTCGAGCAGCGCCGGGTGCATGCCGAACTGGGCCGCCTGTCCGGCGGTGTCGGCGGGCAGCGCCACCTCGGCGAAGAGGTCGGTGCCCCGCTGCCAGGCCGCCCGCAGGCCCTGGAACGCCGGACCGTAACCGTGGCCGCGGTCGGCGAGCCGCTCGTAGAGGCCGTCGACCGGCAGCGGCCGGGCGCCGGCAGGCGGCCACTGGCTCAGGTCGAAGGAAGGGGCGGCCGTGTCCGTGCCGGCGGCCAGGACGCCGGCCACGTGCTGGACCCACCCCTGCGCCTCGTCGGCGCTCTCGACGCGTGAGTAGACCGCGACCGAGCGGCGGGCGCCCGCGGGGGCGCCGATGACGAGTTGCACCTGCACACCGCCCGACGCGGGCAGCACGAGCGGCGCCCTGAGGGTCAGCTCCTCCACGACGTCGCAGCCGACCTCGTCGCCCGCGCGCAGGGCGAGTTCGACGAACGCGGCGGGCGGGAAGACGGCCTCGCCCGCCACGGCGTGGTCGGCGAGCCAGGGGTGGGTGTGCAGGGAGAGCCGGCCGGTGAGCACGACGCTGTCGCTGTCGGCCAGCCGGACGGCTGCGCCGAGCAGCGGGTGTCCCAGCGCGCCGAGGCCGACCGCGCCGATGTCGCCGCTGCCCGGCTCGTCCGGCAGCCAGTACCGCTCGTGCTGGAAGGCGTACGTCGGCAGCGCCACCCGGCGGCCGCCGTGGAACGTGGCGGTCCAGTCGACGGCCGCGCCGTGCGCGTGGGCCTCGGCCAGGCTCGTCAACAGCCGGTACGGCTCCTCCTCGGCGCGGCGGAGCGTGCCGATCGCCGCGACCCTCCGCTCCAGCCGCTCGGCGTTCTGCTGCACCGCGCCGGTCAGCACCGGATGCGGGCTGACCTCGATGAACAGCTCGTTCCCCGCCTGGATCGCCGCCTCTACCGCGGCGTCGAACCGCACCGGCTGCCGCAGGTTCCGGTACCAGTAGTCGGCGTCAAGCGCCGTGGTACCGGTCGGCTCGTCCTCGCCCTCACTCCGGCCCGGGGACGCCTCGTCTCCGACCGTGGAGTAGAAGGGCACCCGCCCCGCCACGGGCCGGATCCCGGACAGCGCCTCGGCCAGTTCGTCGCGCAGCTGCTCGACATGGGCCGAGTGCGACGCGTAGTCCACGGCTATCCGCCTGGCCCGTACCCCGTCGGTTTCGCAGCTCGCCACCAGCGCGTCGAGTGCGTCGGGGTCACCGGAGACGACCACCAGCTCGGGCGCGTTGACCACGGCCACCTCGAGGCCGCCGCCCAGCGCGGCGATACGGGCCTCCACCCGCGCCAACGACGCCGCCACGGAGACCATGCCGCCCTGTCCCGAGAGGCGCAGCAGCGACCGGCTGCGCAGGGCCACGACCTTCGCCGCGTCCTCCAGCGACAGCGCTCCGGCCACACAGGCGGCGGCGATCTCGCCCTGGGAGTGCCCCACGACAGCGGACGGGCGCACCCCGTAGGACTCCCACACCGCCGCCAGCGACACCATCACCGCGAACAGCACCGGCTGGACGACGTCCACGCGCTCCAGCGCGGCGGGGTCCGCGGCACGGACCACGTCCAGCAGGGACCAGTCGGTGTGCGGGGCCAGCGCCGCCGCGCACTCGGCCATCCGCCCGGCGAAGACCGGCGAGCCGTCCATCAGCCCGCGGGCCATACCCACCCACTGGGAGCCCTGGCCGGGGAAGACGAACACCGGGCCGCCGTCGACCTCCTCGCCCCGGACCACACCGGCGGCGGACCGGCCCTCGGCGAGGGCCGCGAGACCGGACAGCAGCTCGTCGCGGTCGCGGCCGACGACGACGGCGCGGTGCTCGAACCGCGTCCGCGCGGCCAACGAGAAGCCGATGTCCAGGGTGTCGAGTCCGGTGAGGGAGCCGGCGAGCCGCCGCGCCTGATCGGCGAGAGCCGCTTGGGTACGGGCCGACAGCAGCCAGGGCACCGGGGCGCCCTCGGCCGGCCGGTCCTCGGCGGCGGCCGGCGCGGACGGCTCCTCGGCGGGCTCGGATGCGGGCCGGGTCTCGGCGGGGGCCTGCTCCAGGATGACGTGGGCGTTGGTGCCGCTGATCCCGAACGACGACACCGCCGCCCGGCGCGGCCGGTCCACCTCCGGCCACGGCTGCTCCTCCGTCAGCAGACTCACCGCGCCCGCCGCCCAGTCCACGTGCCGCGACGGCTCCCCCACGTGCAGGGTGCGCGGCAGCACCCCGTGCCGCATCGCCATCACCATCTTGATCACGCTGGCCGCGCCGGCGGCGGCCTGGGCGTGGCCGATGTTCGATTTGACCGAGCCCAGCCACAGCGGCCGGTCCTCCGGGCGGTCCTGACCATACGTGGCCAGCAGCGCCTGCGCCTCGATCGGGTCACCCAGCGTCGTGCCCGTACCGTGCGCGTCCACCACGTCGACGTCGCCGGGGCCGAGCCGGGCGCCGGCCAGCGCCTGCCGGATCACCCGCTGCTGCGACGGACCGTTCGGCGCCGTCAGACCATTGGACGCACCGTCCTGGTTGACCGCACTGCCCCGCACCACCGCGAGCACCTGGTGGCCGTTGCGCCGCGCGTCCGACAACCGCTCCACGACCAGCAGACCCACACCCTCGGCCCACCCCGTACCATCCGCGTCGTCCGAGAACGACTTGCAGCGCCCGTCGGGGGCGAGACCCCGCTGACGGGAGAACTCCACGAAGGTGGACGGCGTCGCCATGACCGTGACACCGCCGGCCAGCGCCAGATCGCACTCACCGTTCCGCAGCGCCTGCGCCGCCAGATGGAGTGCGACCAGCGACGACGAGCACGCCGTGTCCACCGTCACCGCCGGCCCCTCGAACCCGAAGGTGTAGGAGACCCGCCCCGAGGCCACGCTGCCCGCGCTGCCGGTCGACAGCATCCCCTCGAACCCCTCGGGCGCGCGGTGCAGCCGCACGGCGTAGTCGCCGTACATCAGCCCCGCGAACACCCCCGTACGACTTCCCCGCAGTCCCGCGGGGTCGACCCCCGCACGCTCCAGCGCCTCCCAGGCGGTCTCCAGCAGCAGCCGCTGCTGCGGGTCCGTGGCGGTCGCCTCGCGCGGACTGATCCCGAAGAAGTCCGCGTCGAAGTCCGCCGCGTCGTGCAGAAAACCGCCATGCCTGCTGTACGACTTCCCCACACTCTCCGGGTCCGGGTCATAGAGCCCGTCCACGTCCCAGCCACGGTCCGAGGGGAACTCGGTGATCGCGTCCCCGCCCTCGGTTACCAGCCGCCACAGATCCTCCGGCGAGGCCACACCACCCGGATACCGGCACGCCATACCCACGATCGCCACCGGCTCATGGCCGGCGGCTTCGGCCTTCTGCAGACGCTGGCGGGTCTGCTTGAGTTCCCCGAGCGCAGCCGCGAGATACTGTCGGAGCTTTTCTTCCTCGGCCATCGGTCTTTCGCCTTCCTCGGGTGATCAGGCTTGCGGGCGCTCGTCGTCGTGGAAAATGCCGAATTCCTGCTCGGCGATCGCGAACAGTTCGTCGGTGGTGGCCAGATGCAGCCGATCGTCGTTCTCGTCGTTCTCCGCCGCGACGCCGTCCGCGGGGGCCGCGCTCGCGGCGAAGCTGTCCACGCCGAGGCCCACGAGGATCGTCTGGAGGCGGGCCGTGAGCTTCGCCCGCCAGGCGTCGTCGGCGGGCCGCGCCGCCAGGGCGGCTTCGAGCCGGTCGAGCTGCCGGAGTTCGTCCGATCCGTCGGGGGTCAGATCTTTGAGCATGTCCGTCCGGACGAAGCCGGCGAGCGCGGCGGGCGTCGGATAGTCGAAGACCGCGGTGGCCGGCAGCCGTAGGCCGGTGGCCGTGTTCAGCCGGTTCCGCAACTCCACGGCGACGAGCGAGTCGAAGCCCAGCTCGGAGAACGGCCGCTGCGGTTTGATCGCCTGTGCCGAGGCGTGTCCGAGCACTGTGGCGATATGCCCCAGAATCAGGTCCAGGACGGCCTTCTCCTGCTCCTCCGGGCCCAGTTCCGCCAGCCGGTTCCGCAGTTTCGCCGCGCCGTCGACCGTGCGCCGCGCCGGAACGGCGAACAGGCCGCGCAGCATCGACGGGAGCGTTCCCGCCGCCGCCTGGGAGCGGAGCGCCGCCGCGTTCATCCGTACGGGGACCAGCAGCGGCAGGCCCGAGGAGCGTGCGCCGTCGAAGAGGCTCAAACCGTGGTCGGAGGCCAGCGGCAGGAGGCCGCCGCGGTTCAGGCGGGCCCGGTCCGTCCCGTCGAGGGTGCCGCTCATGGTGCTCTCCGACGCCCACAGGCCCCAGGCGAGGCTGGTGCCGGGCAGTCCCGCGGCCTGCCGGTGGTGGGCCAGGGCGTCGAGGAAGGCGTTGGCCGCGGCGTAGTTGCCCTGGCCCGCGCCGCCCAGCACACCGGAGACCGAGGAGAACAGGACGAATTCCGCGAGGTCCAGTCGTGCCGTCAGCTCGTGCAGGTGCCAGGCGGCGACGGCCTTGGGGCGGAGGACCGTGTCCAGCCGCTCCGGGGTGAGCGAGGTGAGGATGCCGTCGTCCAGCACGCCGGCCGTGTGGATGACGCCGGTGAGTGGATGGTCGGTCGGTATGTCCGCGAGGAGCCTCTCCAGGGCGTCCCGGTCGGTGATGTCGCAGGCGGTGACGGTGACCTCGGCGCCGAGGGCGGCCAGGTCGGCTCGCAGCTGGTCGGCGCCCGCCGCGTGGGGACCCCGGCGGCTGACCAGCCGCAGGTGCCGCGCCCCGTGCCGGGTGACCAGGTGCCGGGCGACGAGCCCGCCGAGCGTACCGGTGCCGCCGGTGATGAGGACGGTGCCGTCCGGGTCGAGCGTCCGCGGCGCCGCGGACGGCTCCGTGCGTGACAGCCGTGCGATGCGCGGGGCGCACGCGGCACCGTCGCGCACCGCCAGCTGGGGCTCTCCGGTGGCCAGCGCCTCCGCGAGCCCGAGGCCGACCGAGCTCTCTGCGTCATCGAGGTCCAGAAGGAGGAACCGGTCCGGGTTCTCCGACTGCGCGCTGCGGATGAGGCCCCACACGGCCGCGCCGACGAGGTCCCGGATCTCCTCGCCCGGACGCGTGGCCACGGCCCGGCGGGTGAGCACGGCGAGCCGCGAGGCGCGGAACCGTTCGTTGGCCAGCCACTCCTTGGCCAGGGACAGGATGTGGGACGTGACGGCGCCCAGCCGCTCGGGGCCGCCGCCCTCGACGGGGAGGAGCACCACGTCCGGCACCTGCCCATCGGCGCCGACGGAGGCGAGGTCGGCGAAGGCTTCGGCGCCCGCCGGCACGGTGCCGAGGCCGACGACCGCGGCCCACTTCTGCGGGCGGGCGCCGGAGGAGGGCACCGGCTGCCAGGTCACCTGGAACAGCTCGTCGTTGCGCACCGCTCCCACCAGCGCCTCCGCCGGCACCGGGCGCGCGGTCAGGGTGTCGACCGACGCGACCGGCATCCCGGACGTGTCGGCGATGGCCACCTTCAGCGCGTCGGGGCCGGAGCTCGACAGCCGGACCCGCAGCTCCGAGGCACCGGCCGCGTACAGCCGTACGCCGGCCCAGGAGAACGGCAGAAGGATCTCCGCTCCCGGCTCGGACCGCAGGATCATCGGGTGGACGACGGCGTCGAGCAGGGCGGGGTGGATGCCGAACTCGGTCCCGCCGTCCGCCGCCTCGGCCGGCAGGGCGACTTCGGCGAACACGTCGGACCCCTGCTCCCAGGCCGCCTTGAGACTCTGGAACACCGGCCCGTAGCCGTATCCGCGCTCGGCCAGCCGTTCATAGATCCCCTCGACGTCCACCGGACGGGCGCCCGGCGGCGGCCACTGCACCAGGTCGAAGTCGGCGCCCCCGCCGCTCTCACTGGTGGTCAGCGCGCCCTCGGCGTGTCGGGTCCACTCGCCGGACGCCGTGTCGTCCTCGACCCGGGAGTAGACCTCGACCGTCCGGCGGCCGTCGGTGCCCGTCCCGGCACCGACGTGCAGTTGCAGCTGTACGGCGCCGGTCTCCGGGAGCACCAGTGGGGCTTCGATGGTCAGGTCCTCCACGATGTCGCAGCCGACCTCGTCACCGGCGCGCAGGGCCAGTTCCACGAACGCGGTGCCGGGCAGCAGCACGACGCCGCCGACGGCATGGTCGGCCAGCCACCGGTGGGTGTGGCGCGACAGCCGGCCGGTCAGGACGGTCCCGCCGTCGTTGCCCGCGAGACCCACGGCAGCGGTGAGCAGCGGGTGGTCCGCCGTCCGCAGACCCGCCGACGTGACGTCGGCCGTCTCCCGGAACGTGGCGTCCAGCCAGTACCGCTGGTGCTCGAAGGCGTACGTGGGCAGCTCGACCCGCCGCGCACCGGTGCCCTCGAACCACACGGACCAGTCGACATCCGCGCCATGCACATACGCCTGGGCCAGGCTCGTCAGCAACCGCTCCTGATCGTCCTCGCCCCGGCGCAGCGTGCCCAAAGCCACGGCGGAAGTCTCTTGCTGTTCGGCGGTCTGCTCCACCGCGCCGGTCAGCACCGGATGCGGACTGACCTCGATGAACAGCCCGTGCCCCGCCCCCAGCAACGCCCGAACAGCGGCCTCGAAACACACCGGCTCCCGAAGATTCCGCCGCCAGTACCCGGCATCCATCGTGGCCGTGTCCAGCAGCTCGCCGGTCACCGTCGAGTACAGCGGCACCTCGGACGCACGCGGAGACAACCCAGCGACCGCCGCCGCCAACTCCTCACCGATGGCATCCATCTGGCTGGTGTGGAAAGCGAACACGTCACTGACCCGCCGGACACGAATACCGTCCCCCTCACACGCCTCGGCGAACCCGGCAACCTCCGCCGGTTCCCCCGCGACCACCACCGACGCGGGCCCGTTCACCGCCGCGATCTCCAACCCACCCGACAACCGCTCCCCCACCCCCTCCGCCGACAACGCCACCGACACCATCGCCCCCGCACCCCGCGCACCCACCAGCAACCGGCCCCGCGCCACCACCAGCCTGGCAGCATCCGCCAGCGACAACGCACCAGCCACACACGCCGCCGCGATCTCACCCCGCGAATGCCCCACCACAGCCGACGGACGCACCCCATAGGACTCCCACACCGCCGCCAACGACACCATCACCGCAAACAACACCGGCTGACCCACATCCACCCCATCCAGCGACGGAGCACCCTCCTCACCCCGCACCACCGCCAACAACGACCAATCCACATACGGCTCCAAAGCCGCCGCACACTCCGCCATCCGACCCGCGAACACCGGCGAACCCTCCAACAAACCCCGGGCCATCCCCACCCACTGCGCACCCTCACCCGAGAACACAAACACCGGACTCTTGCCAGCCTCCGCGGCCGCACGGGTCACACCAGGCGCCGCCGTGTCGCGGGCGACGGACTCCACTCCGGCGAGCAACACGTCGCGATCCCGCCCGACCACGACCGCGCGATGCTCGAACGACGCCCTGCCCGTGGCCAGCGAGAAACCCACATCCACCGGCCGCAGACCCGACGCCACGTCCGCCAGCCGCCCCGCCTGCTCCCCCAACGCCGACACCGACTTCGCCGACACCACCCACGGCACCAAACCATCACCCACAGGCTCCAGCGCGGGCCGGGCCTCCGCCGGGGCCTGCTCCACAATCACATGCGCGTTGGTGCCGCTGATCCCGAACGACGACACCGCCGCCCGGCGCGGCCGGTCCACCTCCGGCCACGCCCGCTCCTCCGTCAGCAGACTCACCGCACCCGCCGACCAATCCACATGCCGCGACGGCTCCCCCACATGCAGCGTGCGCGGCAACACACCCTGCCGCATCGCCATCACCATCTTGATCACACCCGCGACACCGGCCGCCGCCTGCGCGTGCCCGATATTCGACTTCACCGAACCCAGCCACAACGGCCGGTCCTCCGGACGGCCCTGACCGTACGTCGCCAGCAGCGCCTGCGCCTCGATCGGATCACCCAACGTCGTACCCGTACCATGCGCCTCCACCACATCCACATCACCGGGACCCAGCCGCCCACTGGCCAGCGCCTGCCGGATCACCCGCTGCTGCGACGGACCATTCGGCGCCGTCAACCCATTCGACGCACCATCCTGATTCACCGCCGAACCCCGCACCACCGCCAACACCCGATGACCGTTGCGCCGCGCGTCCGACAACCGCTCCACCACCAGCAGACCCACACCCTCGGACCACCCCGTACCATCCGCATCGTCCGAGAACGACTTGCACCGGCCATCCGCCGCCAGACCCCGCTGACGCGAGAACTCCACGAACATGCCCGGCGTGGACATCACCGTGACACCGCCCGCCAGCGCCAGATCACACTCACCGTTCCGCAGCGCCTGCGCCGCCAGATGGAGTGCGACCAGCGACGACGAACACGCCGTGTCCACCGTCACCGCCGGCCCCTCCAGGCCCAGGGTGTAGGAGATACGGCCGGAGACCAGGCTTCCCCCGCTGGTGGACGCGGAGGCGGTGCTGAGGCCGTAGTCGTGGTACATGACGCCCGCGAACACGCCGGTGCGGCTGCCCCGCAGCGCCGTCGGATCGACGCCGGCGCGCTCGACGGCCTCCCAGGAAACTTCGAGCAGGAGCCGCTGCTGCGGGTCCATGCGCTGCGCCTCGCGCGGCGAGATGCCGAAGAAGTCGGGGTCGAAGTCCGCGGCGTCGTAGAGGAAGCCGCCCTGCCGCGTGTAGGTCTTCCCCGGCAGGCCGGGCTCGGGGGCGTACAGCCCGTCGACGTCCCAGCCGCGGTCGGCGGGGAAGCCTGAGACCGCGTCCACGCCGTCCGTCACCAGCCGCCACATGTCCTCGGGGGAGGCGATGCCGCCGGGGTAGCGGCAGGCCATGCCGACGATCGCGATCGGCTCGTCCGGCCGCGCCGACGCCGCCGGTGCCGACGCGGCCGGCAGTGGGCCGGTCTCCGCGGCACCGGTGATCTCGGAGACGAGGTACGCGGCGACGGCCTGGGCGTTCGGGTAGTCGAAGACGAGGGTGGCGGGCACCCGTAGGCCGGTGCTGTCGTTCAGGTCGTTGCGCAGCTCGACGGCGGTCAGTGAGTCGAAGCCGAGCTCCTGGAAGGCCCGGTCGGCCGGCACCGCTTCAGCCGAGGTGTGGCCCAGCACCGCCGCGGCCTTCTCCCGGACGGCCCGGAGCACCATCCGCTCGCGCTCGCCGGGTTCGGCCGCCAGCACCCGCCGCGCCAGCGGCGAGCTCGCCTCCGCGCCGCCGGGCGCCGTGCCCCGGGCGGCTCGCCGTACCACCGGTCCCGCCAGGCCGCGCAGCAGCGCGGGTACGCGCGCGGCGCGCGCCCGCAGGGCGGCGGTGTCCACGCGCAGCGGCACCGCGACCGGCTCGTCGCCGCGCACCGCGCCGTCGAACGCGCGCAGTGCCTCCTGGACGGACAGGGCGGGCAGGCCCTGCCGCTGGATGCGCTCCAGACCGGCGTGGCCAAGCTCGCCCGCCAGCCCCGTGCGCGTGTCCCACAGGCCGAACGGCAGGGAGGTGCCCGGCAGGCCGCGGGCCCGCCGGTGTTGCGCGAGGGCGTCCAGGAAAACGTTCGCCGCCGCGTAGGTGCCCTGCCCCGCCGCCAGCACCAGGCCGCCGGCGGACGAGAAGATGACGAACGCCGACAGCGGCAGGTCGACGGTGAGTTCGTGCAGATACCAGGCCGCGTCGGACTTGGGCGCGAGCACGGCGTCGAGTTTCTCCGGCGTCAGCGAGTCCACCGTGCCCACGTCGCTGACACCGGCCACGTGCACCACGCCGGTGAGGGGGGCCTCCGCGGGAATGTCCGCGATCGCCTCGGCCAAGGCCGCCCGGTCCGCGACGTCGCACGCCGCGACGCGCACCTGGGCGCCGGCCCGGGTCAGCTCGTGCGCCAGCTCTGCCGCGCCCGGGGCCTCGGCGCCGCGGCGCGAGAGGAGCAGCAGGTGCCGCACCCCGTGCTCGGCCACCAGGTGCCGGGCCACGAGGGCGCCGAGGCCGCCGGTGCCGCCCGTGACCAGGACGGTGCCCGCCCCGAACCCCGGCTCCTCGCCGGTGCCGCCGGTCAGGGGGCTCAGCCGCGGCAGCAGGCACCGTCCGGCGCGTACCGCCAGCTCGGGCTCGTCGCCGAGCGCGGCGGTGGCGAGCCGCTGCCACGACGGTTCGTCGTGGTCGGTGTCCACCAGGACGATCCGACCCGGGTGCTCCGCCTGCGCGGCGCGGACCAGGCCCCACACGGGCGCGGTTGGCAGGTCCACCGGCTCGTCCGGGTCCACGGCCACCGCGCCGCGGGTCACGACCGCCAGCCGCGAGGAGGCGAACCGCTCGTCCGCGAGGAACGCCTGGACCGCCGCCAGTGCGCCGGCGGTGGCGGTCCGCACCTGTGCGGGCAGTTCGCCGTCGCCCGCGGCCGTGCAGAGGACCGGCACGTACGGCGGTGGGGTCCCGTCCGCGGCCAGCGCGTCCAGGTGTGCGGCGAACGAGGCCGCCTCGACCGCCGGTACGGGATCCGGCGCCCCGGCCGCGGCGGTGTCGGGCGCGGGGGTCCAGCGCACCGCCCACAGGGCGTGGTCCGCCGGGGTGCCCGCCTTGGCCAGGTGCTCGGGCGGGACGGGGCGGCCGGCCAGCGAGTCCACGGAGAGCAGGGGCGTCCCGGCGGTGTCGGTCACCGTCACCGAGGCTGCCCCGCCGGAGGAGCGGCTGATGCGGACGCGCAGCGCGGTGGCGCCGGTGGCGTGCAGGCCGACGCCGGTCCAGGCGAACGGCAGGACGGGCGGCTGGTCACCGGCCGGATCGTCGGCGATCAGCCCGGCGTGCAGGGCGGCGTCGAGCAGGGCCGGGTGGATCGTGAAGCCGTCGGCGTCCTGCTGGGCCTCCTCGGGGAGGACGACCTCGGCGAAGACGTCGTCGCCGCGCCGCCAGGCGGCCCGCAGTCCGCGGAAGGCGGGGCCGTAGGTGTACCCGCGCTCGGCGAGCACCTCGTAGGCGTCGCTGACGTCGATGGCGTCCACCGCGGCGTCCGGGTCCTCCGGCGGCCAGGGGGCGCCGTCGCCCTGGGGCGCCGGCGCGGCAGGGCCCAGCAGGCCCTCGGCGTGCAGGGTCCAGGGCGTCTCGGGGACCGCGTGGTCGGGGCGGGAGTGGATGCCCACCGTCCGGGTGCCGTCGGCTCCGGCGGGGCCGACGGTCACCTGGATTTGGACGCCGCCCTGTTCCGGCAGGACGAGGGGCGCCCGCAGCGTCAGGTCGCGCAGGGCGGGGCAGTCCGCCTCCCAGCCGGCGCGCAGGGCCAGTTCGACCAGACCGGTGCCGGGGATCAGGGCGGTGCCCAGGACCCGGTGGTCGCCCAGCCACGCGTGGGTGGCCAGGGACACCCGCCCCACCAGACTCAGCGCGCCGTCGGGGCTCGGCACCGCCGCGCCGAGCACCGGGTGCGCCACCGTGGTCAGGCCGGCCGAGGCGCCGCCCGGCCCCAGCCAGAAGCGCCGGCGGGCGAACGGGTAGGTCGGCAGGTCGGCCCGGCCGGCGGCGGGCGCCACGTCGGCGAACCAGGCGCGCCAGTCGACGGCCCCGCCCGCGACGTGCAGCCGGCCCAGCGCCCGCAGCAGGGCGTCCGGTTCGGGCCGTCCGTCGGGCAGCGAGGCCACCGCGGTCGCCGTCGGGTCGCCGTCCAGGACGGTCCGCGCCATACCGGTCAGCACGCCGCCGGGGCCGACCTCCAGGAACAGCGTGCTGCCTTCGGTGCGCGCGGCGGCCACGGCGTCGCCGAAGCGCACCGCCTGGCGCACCTGCCGCACCCAGTACTCGGGCCGGGTCAGCAGCCCGGTCTCGGCGGTGCGGCCCGTCACGGTGGAGACGACCGGGATGGCCGGCTCCGCGTAGGTCAGGCCCTCGGCCACCTGACGGTAGCGGTCGAGCATCGGCTCCATCAGGGGCGAGTGGAACGCGTGGCTGACGCGCAGGCGCCGGGTGCGCACCTGGCGCGCCGCCAACTCCCCGGCGATCACGTCGAGGTCGTCGGCGGGGCCCGAGAGGACCACGGAGCCGGGGGCGTTGACCGCCGCGACGGCCACCCGGTCCGCGCGTCCGGCCAGCAGCGGCGCGGTGTCGGCCTCGTCCAGCGCCACCGCGAGCATCGCGCCGCCCGCGGGCAGCTCCTGCATCAGCCGCGCGCGGGCGGCCACCAGGGTGCACGCGTCGGGCAGGGAGAACACCCCGGCCACATGGGCCGCGAGCAGTTCGCCGACGGAGTGCCCGGCCACCATGTCGGGGGCGATCCCGTACGACGCCACCAGCCGGTACAGGGCGTACTCGAGCGCGAACAGCGCGGGCTGGGTCATCCCGGTGGTGTCCAGCAGTTCCGCCCGCGGCGTGTCCGGCTCGGCGAACATCACCTCGCGCACCGGGTGCGGCAGCAGCGGGTCCAGCAGGGCGCACACCTCGTCCAGCGCCGCGGCGAAGGCGGGGAAGGCCTGCGCGAGCAGCCGTCCCATGCAGGGGCGCTGGCTCCCCTGGCCGGTGAAGAGCAGGGTCAGCGCCCCGGGCGTACGGGCCGCGGTCACCACGTCCGCGCTGTCCGCGCCGGCGGCCAGCGCCTCCAGGGCCGCGGTGAGGGCGGCGCGGTCGGCGCCCAGGACCACGGCGCGCGACTCCAGGGCCGCGCGGCCAGTGGCCAGCGACCGGCCGATGTCCGCCACGGCGGCGTCCGGGTGGTCCGCCAGCCAGACGCTCAGCCGCCCGGCCTGTGCGCGAAGGCCGTCCTCGCCGCGGCCCGACAGCAGCCACGGCACCGTACCCGCGGAGGCGGGGTCCGCCTCGGGCGCGGGCGCGTCGGGGGCCGCCTCCAGGACGACGTGGGCGTTGGTGCCGCTGATGCCGAACGAGGACACCGCCGCGCGGCGCGGCCGGTCCACGGCGGGCCACGCGCGGGCCTCGGTCAGCAGCTCGATCCGGCCGGCGGACCAGTCCACGTGCGGTGAGCGCTCGTCGGCGTGCAGGGTCCTGGGCAGAACGCCATGGCGCATGGCCTCGACCATCTTGATCACCCCGGCCACCCCGGCGGCGGCCTGGGTGTGGCCGAGGTTGGACTTGACCGAGCCGAGGTAGAGCGGCCGGTCCTCGTCCCGCCCCTGCCCGTACGTGGCGAGCAGGGCCTGGGCCTCGATGGGGTCGCCCAGGGTGGTGCCGGTGCCGTGCGCCTCCACGGCGTCGACGTCTGCGGGCGTGAGTCCGGCGCTCGCGAGGGCCTGGCGGATCACCCGGCGCTGCGACGGGCCGTTCGGCGCCGTCAGCCCGTTGCTCGCGCCGTCCTGGTTGATCGCGGTGCCCCGTACCGTCGCGAGCACGTGATGGCCGCGCCGCCGGGCGTCCGACAGCCGCTCCACCACGAGGATGCCCACACCCTCGGCCCAGCCGGTGCCGTCCGCCCCGGCGCCGAAGGACTTGCACCGGCCGTCCGCCGCCAGGCCCCGCTGGCGGCTGAACTCCACGAAGGTGCGGGGCGTCGTCATCACCGTGGCACCGCCGGCCAGCGCCATGTCGCAGTCGCCGCCGCGCAGCGCCCGCACCGCCAGGTGCAGGGCGACCAGCGACGACGAGCACGCCGTGTCGAGGGTCACGGCGGGGCCCTCGAGGCCGAGGGTGTACGCCACCCGGCCGGAGGCGATGCTGGCCGCGTTGCCGTTTGCGAGCAGGCCCTCGACGGATCGGGGCGCTTCCTGGAGCCAGGTTCCGTAGTCGTGGTACATCACGCCGGCGAACACGCCGGTCCTGCTGCCCCGCAGCGACGTCGGGTCGATCCCGGACCGCTCCAGCGCCTCCCAGGACGTCTCCAGCAGCAGCCGCTGCTGCGGGTCCATCGCCAGGGCCTCGCGGGGCGAGATCCCGAAGAACTCGGCGTCGAACTCGTCCGCGTCGTGCAGGAACCCGCCCTCGCGGCAGTACGTGGTGCCGGTGGCCTCCGGGTCGGGGTCGTAGAGCCGGTCGGTGTCCCAGCCCCGGTTCTCGGGGAACCCGGAGACCGCGTCGACGCCTTCGGCGACGAGCCGCCACAGCTCGCCGGGCGACCGCACGCCGCCGGGGTAGCGGCAGGCCATGCCGACGATGGCGATCGGCTCGGAGGCCGACTCGGCGTACCGCCGGTTCTCCTTCTTGAGCCGTTCGTTCTCCCTGAGCGACGCGCGCAGCGCCTGCGCGACCTGCTCGTTGGACGCAGCCATGTCCCCTACTCCCCGCTTCCCTCGACGTCGCCCAGTGCCACCCGCACCAGTGCGTCCACGTCCATGTCCTCGAATTGATCCGCTTCGGCCTCCTCGGCCTCCGCCGTCCCGCCGTCGCCGGGCGGTTCCTCGCCGGTGAGCTTGCGGAGCGCGTCCAGGAGACCGGCGTTCTCCAGGGCGTCCAGCGGCAGTGCCGACAGGGCGCGGCGGAAGGCCGCCTCGTCGAACGGGCCCGTGCCGTCGGCCGGGGCGCCGTCCTGCTCGCCCTCCGGGAAGAGCAGCGAGAACAGCTCGTCGGCGAGCGCCGACGCGCTCGGGTGGTCGAAGACCACCGTCGCCGGGAGCGTCAGGCCGGACGCCCTGCCCAGCCGGTTGCGCAGCTCGACGCCCATCAGCGAGTCGAAGCCCAGCTCCTGGAAGCTGGTCTGCGGCTCGATGCCCGCGACGGTCGGGTGCCCCAGGACGGTGGCGATCTCCGACCGGACGAGCTCCCGCAGCCTGCGCCGACGCTCGGCCTCGGCGAAGGGCGCCAGCTGCTCCTTCCACAGCACCGTCGCGGCCCCGTGGCCCGTACGCCCGGCGGCGCGCGGTGCGGCCGGGACGAGCGAGCGGAGGACGGCGGGGAACAGGTCCGGTTCGGTGGCCGCCCGGCGGCGCAGCGCGGCCCGGTTCATTCGTACGGGGACGAGTACGGGGTCGGGTCCGCCGACGGCCGCGTCGAAGAGGGCCAGCCCCGCGGGCTCGGGCAGTGCCTCCACCCCGTCGCGGCCCATGCGCGCGCGGTCGGCGTCGGCCAGTCCCCGTGTCAGGTCGCCGGCGGAGTCCCACAGGCCCCAGGCCAGCGAGGTCGCGGGCAGACCGCGGGCGTGCCGGTGCTCGGCCAGCGCGTCGAGGTAGCGGTTGGCCGCCGCGTACGCCGCTTGGCCGGGGTTGCCGAGCACCCCGGCGACCGAGGAGAACAGCACGAACGCCGACAGGTCCTGGTCCGCGGTCAGCTCGTGCAGGTGCCGGGCCGCGTCCGCCTTCGGCGCCAGGACGCCCGCCAGCCGCTCCGGCGTCAGCCCCGTCACCACACCGTCGTCGAGCACACCGGCGGCGTGCACCACCGCCGAGAGGTCGCGCCCGGCCAGGACGGCGGCGAGCGCGTCACGGTGGGCCACGTCGACCGCCGCGAACTCCACCCGCGCCCCGGCCGCGCCGAGTTCGGCGGCCAGCTCCGCCGCGCCCGGCGCGCTCTGGCCGCGGCGCGAGACCAGCAGCAGCGACCGCACACCCCACGTGGCGACGAGGTGCCGCGCCAGCGCGCTGCCGAGCGCGCCCGTCGCCCCGGTCAGCAGGACCGTGCCGGTGCCGAACCGGGCATGCGTGCCGGTGCCGTCGGCCCGGCTGTCGCGGCCGGGTGCGGCGGGTACGAGCCGCGGCACCCAGGCAGCGCCGCCGCGCACCGCCACCTGCGGCTCGCCCGTCGCGAGGGCGGTCGCCACCACGGCGTCCAGTCCAGCAGCGTCACCGGTGCCAGTGTCCGTGTCCGTGTCCGTGTCCGGGTCCGTGTCGACGAGCACGATCCGGCCCGGGTTCTCGTTCTGCGCGGACCCCACCAGGCCCCATACGGCGGCCATCGCCGGATCCACCGCCGTGCCGCCGCCGTCCGGCCCGGCCGTCACCGCGCCGCGGGTCACCACCGCCAGCACTCCGCCGGCCGGGTCGGCCAGGTGCGTGCGCACCGCCTCCAGCGCCGACGCGGTGGCCAGGTGCGCGTCCGGTCCCGCCGGGCACACCGTCCGCACCGCCGGTGTCCCCTCCGGGGCGCTGGCCCCGGCGGGGATCCAGTCCACCCGGAAGAGCGAGCCCGCCGTCCCCGCCGCGCCCAGCTGTTCGCGCGACATCGTCCGCAGCGCCAGCGACTCCACCGACACCACGGGGGCGCCGGCCGGGTCGGTGGCCGTCAGCGCATAGGTGTCCGCGTCCCGGCGCGTGAGCCGGACCCGCAGCTCACGGGCGCCGGCCCGGTGCACCGTCACCCCGGACCACGCGAAGGGCACGCGCGCCGTCGGCGCCGCCCCGGCGGCGTCCTGGTCCCCGCCCTCCGCGGCCGCGATCGCGTGCAGGGCGGCGTCGAGCAGCGCGGGGTGGACGACGAACCGGTCCACGGCGAGATCCGGGTCGTCCGGCAGCGCGACCTCGGCGTGGACGGCGTCGTCGAGCCGCCACGCCTGGCGGAGGGCGGCGAAGGCCGGGCCGTAGTGCAGCCCCGCCGCTTCGAGCCGCACGTACAGCTCGTCGGCGGGCACCGAGGGCTGCGCGCCCGACGGCGGCTCGGCGAGGCCGATCTCCCCGGGTGCCGACGCCGGCGCGTCGGTCAGGGTTCCGGTGGCGTGGCGTACCCACGCTCCCGCGTCGCCCACCGGCCGGGAGTGGATGTCCACCCGGTGGCCACGGGCCGGCTCCTCGGCCGGGACCACCCTGACCTGCACGTCGACACCGTCACCGAGCGGCAGCGGGGCCTCGATGGTCAGCTCGGCGAGCGTCGGGCAGCCCATGGCCGCGCCCGCGCGCAGGGCGAACTCCACCAGCGCGGTGCCCGGCAGGACAACGGAGCCCAGGACGTTGTGGTCGGCCAGCCACGGGTGCGTGGTGGGCGACAGCCGTCCCGTCAGCAGCCGGCCGCCGGTCCCCGCCAGCTCGACCACCGCGCCGAGCAGGGCGTGTTCGGTGGCGGCCAGGCCGGCCGCGGACACGTCCCCGGCCCGGCCGACGCTCCGGGACAGCCAGTACCGCTGCCGCTGGAAGGGGTAGCGGGGCAGGTCGACCAGGCGTCCTCCCCAGGTGGCGAACAGGTCTCCCCAGGCCACGGTCACGCCCGCGACGTGCAGGTGGGCCAGGGCGGTGGAGAAGGCGGCCAGGTCGTCGCGGCCGGCGCGCAGCACCGGCACGAACGCCTGCCCGTCCAGGCCGTCGGCGTCCGGCGCGTCGAGGGTCTGCTGGGCCAGTGCGGCGAGCACCGCGTCGGGGCCCACCTCCACCCAGCGCGTGACCCCCTCATCGCTCAGCGACCGCACCATGTCGGCGAACCGGACCGTGTCCCGTACGTGCCGCACCCAGTAGGCGGGGTCCGTGACCTCCTCCGGCAGCCCGGCCAGGGCGGGCGGGCGGAAGGTCAGCCCGTCCACGGCGGCGGCGAAGTCGTCGAGCATGGGGTCCATCAGCGGCGAGTGGAACGCGTGGCTGACCGACAGCCGCTTGACCCGTACCGCCGCCGCGCGCCAGCCGCGCTCCAGCTCGGCCACCGCAGCCTCGTCTCCCGCGACCACCACGGACGTCGGCGCGTTCACCGCCGCGACGGACACCCGGTCCGTCAGCCCCGCCAGGGCCTCCGCGACGGTGTCCTCGGGCAGCTCCACGGCCAGCATCGCGCCGCCTTCCGGCAGGGCCTGCATCAGCCGGCCTCGCGCCGCCACCAGGCGGCACGCGTCGGGGAGCGAGAGAACACCGGCGGCGTGGGCCGCGGCGATCTGGCCGACGGAGTGCCCGCAGACCGCGTGGGGCGTCACGCCCACCGACTCCAGCAGGCGGAACAGCGCCACCTCGACCGCGAACAGCGCCACCTGCGCCACCCCGGTGGCCGTGAGCGCCTCCTCGTCCCCGCCCTCCACGACCAGCTCCACCAGAGGCATGCCGGTCAGGGCGGCGATCTCGTCGAACGCGGCCTTGAACACCGGGAACGTCCGGTAGAGGCCGGCCCCCATACCGCAGCGCTGGCTGCCCTGGCCGGTGAACAGCAGGCCCACCCGGCCCGCGGCGGCGACACCCCGCACCACCACGTCGTCGAGTACGACCGCGCGGTGCTCGAAAACCGAGCGGCGGGCGAGCGTGGCGCCCACGTCCACCGGTGACAGGCCGGTGGCCGCCTCCCGCACCGCGGCCACCGCGGCGTCCAGCGCCGCCGCCGACTTGGCCGACACCGGCCAGGGCAGCGCGGCCGGGGCCGCCGGAAGGTCCTCGGCCGGGACGGTCCGGGCCGGCTCCCCGGGCTGTTCGAGGATGATGTGCGCGTTGGTGCCGCTGATCCCGAACGACGACACCGCCGCCCGGCGCGGCCGGCCCACCTCCGGCCACGCCCGCTCCTCCGTCAGCAGGCTCACCGCGCCCGCCGACCAGTCCACATGCCGCGATGGCTCGCCCACGTGCAGGGTGCGCGGCATCCTGCCGTGGCGCATCGCCATCACCATCTTGATGATGCCGGCGACACCGGCCGCGGCCTGCGCGTGCCCGATGTTCGACTTCACCGAACCCAGCCACAACGGCCGGTCCTCCGGACGGTCCTGACCGTACGTCGCCAGCAGCGCCTGCGCCTCGATCGGATCACCCAACGTCGTACCCGTACCATGCGCCTCCACCAGGTCCACGTCCTTGGCGGTCAGCCGGGCGCCGGCCAGCGCCTGCCGGATCACCCGCTGCTGCGACGGACCATTCGGCGCCGTCAACCCATTCGACGCACCATCCTGGTTCACCGCACTGCCCCGCACCACCGCGAGCACCTGGTGGCCGTTGCGCCGCGCGTCCGACAACCGCTCCACCACCAGCAGCCCCACACCCTCGGACCAGCCGGTGCCGTCCGCATCGTCCGAGAACGACTTGCACCGGCCGTCCGCCGCCAGACCCCGCTGACGCGAGAACTCCACGAACGTCTGCGGAGTCGCCATGACCGTCGCCCCGCCCGCCAGCGCCAGATCACACTCACCGTTCCGCAGCGCCTGCGCCGCCAGATGCAACGCCACCAGCGACGACGAGCACGCCGTGTCCACCGTCACCGCCGGGCCCTCGAACCCGAAGGTGTACGAGAGCCGCCCCGAGGCCACGCTGCCCGCGCTGCCGGTCGACAGCATCCCCTCAAAGCCTTCCGCGGCGCCCGGCGTCCACGCGCCGTAGTCGTGGTACATCAGCCCCGCGAACACGCCCGTGCGGCTGCCCCGCAGCTTCTCCGGGTCCAGCCCCGTGCGCTCCAGCGCCTCCCAGGCGGTCTCCAGCAGCAACCGCTGCTGCGGATCCGTGGCGGTCGCCTCACGCGGACTGATCCCGAAGAACGCCGCGTCGAACTCCGCCGCGTCGTGCAGGAAACCGCCATGCCTGCTGTACGACTTCCCCACACTCTCCGGGTCCGGGTCATAGAGCCCCTCCACGTCCCAGCCACGGTCGGACGGGAACTCGGTAATCGCGTCCCCGCCCTCGGCCACCAGCCGCCACAGATCCTCCGGCGAGGCCACACCACCCGGATACCGGCACGCCATACCCACGATCGCCACCGGCTCATCGAGCGTAGCGACCGGCGCGGCGGCGGCCGGCGCGGTCCTCGGCTCCTCGGCCGCGTCGAGGAGCCGGCCGGTGAGGAAGTCGGCCAGCGCCGCCGGGTTGGGGTAGTCGAAGACCAGCGTCGCGGGCAACCGCAGCCCGGTCGCCGTGTTGAGCTTGTTGCGCAGCTCCACGGCGGTCAGCGAGTCGAACCCGAGCTTCTGGAAGTCCCGCCGCAGCTCGACCGCGTCGATGGACTCGTAGCCGAGCGCCCCGGCGATGTGGGTACGCACCAGGTCGAGCAGGACGCCGTGCGCCTCCTCCCGGCTCAGCCCGGCGAGCTGCTGCCGCAGGGCCCCGGTGGGGGTGTCGGCCGCGCCCGTGCCGCGCCGGGCAGTCGTCCTGAGCAGGTCGCGCAGGACCGGGGGCACCGGCCTCGTCACGTCCATCGCCGCCGTGTCGACCACCGTGTTGACCGTGGTCGGCCGCCCCGCGGCCAGGGCGCTGTCGAAGAGCCGCAGCGCCTGGTCGGTCGGGATCGGCGGCAGGCCGGTACGGGCCAGCCGGTCGCGCTCGGCGTCCGTGAGGGTGTCGGCCATACCGCTGTGCCACAGCCCCCAGGCCATGCTCACGGCGGTCAGCCCGTGCGCCCGCCGGTGCTGGGCGAGCCCGTCGAGGAAGGCATTGGCGGCCGCGTAGTTGGCCTGCCCCGCGTTGCCCACCGTGCCCGCGAGCGACGAGAACAGCACGAACGCGTCCAGGTCGCGGTCCGCGGTCAGCTCGTGCAGGTGCCAGGCGGCGTCGGCCTTGGGCCGCAGCACGGTGCCGAGTTCGGCCGGGCCGAGGTTGGCCAGGGTCGCGTCCGCCAGTACACCGGCGGCGTGCACCACGGCGGTGACGGGGTACCGCTTGAGCACCGCGGCGAGGGCGTCGCGGTCGGCGGCGTCACACGCCACGATGTCGGCCTGGGCTCCCAGTTCGGCGAGCTCCCGCACCAGGGACGCGGCCCCGGAGGCGTGCGGGCCCTGCCTGCTGAGCAGCACCAGGTGCCGTACGCCGTGCGAGGTCACCAGGTGGCGGGCGAGGATCCCGCCCAGGACGCCGGTGCCGCCGGTGACGAGGACCGCGCCGTCGGCGGCGAAGGTCGGCGCCCGGTCCGGGGCCGCCGCGGCGGCGGTGACCCGGGGCACGTACGACAGCCCGTCGCGGACCGCGAGCTGGGGCTCGCCGCTGCCGATCGCCGCCGACAGGGCCGCGTCCGCCCCGCCGTCGACGATCGTCACGCGGTCGGGGTGCTCGGTCTGGGCGACGCGCGCCATGCCCCACACGGCGGCGGCCGCCAGGTCGGTGACGTCCTCCCCGGCCACGGACACGGCGCCGGAGGTGGTGAGGACGAGCCGCGTGTCCGCCAGTTCGTCGAGCGCGAGGAAGGTCTGGAGCGTGTCGAGCGTGGCCGCGAGGGCGGCGTGGGCGCCGGTGGCGGCGTCCTCGCCCTCCGCGCCGTCGCACCCCGCGACGACGACTTCCGGCGCGGGCAGGCCGTCGCCGAGCGCGGACACCAGCGCGCCGAGGTCCGCGTAGTGGGCGACGTCCGGCAAGGTGGTGTCCCCGAGCGTCACCCAGGTGTCCGTACGCTCCGGGGCGCGGAAAGCCGGTGCGAGCGCGGTCCAGGTGAGTTCGTACAGCCGGGCGCCGCGGCTCGCCTGCTGTGCCGGGCTCGCCTGACGGGTGACCAGCTCCGCGACGCTCGCCACGGGTGCGCCGTCGTCGTCCGTGAGCTCCAGGGAGAGGGTCTCGGGGGTACGCGCCTCGAGCGCGACCCGCACCGAGGTGGCCCCGGTGGCGTGCAGGGTGACCCCGCTCCAGGAGAACGGCACGCGCAGCCGCGCCCCGTCGGCGTTCCCGAGTCCCTGGGCTCCGAACAGGTGCAGGACGGCGTCGAGCAGGCCGGGGTGGACGCGGAACGCGCCGGCGTCGGTCTGCTCGGGCAGCGCGGCCTCGCCGTAGAGGGTGCTGCCGTCGCGCCAGGCGCGCCGCAGGCCGTGGAAGACCGGCCCGTACTCCAGGCCCACCCCTTCGAGGAGCCGGTACACCTCGTCGGTGTCGACCGGCTCGGCGCCGGCGGGCGGCCACTGGCCCGCGGGTGCGGCGGGCAGGCGGTGCCCGGTGGCCGGCTCCTGGCCGAGCGTGCCGCTGCCGTGCACGGTCCAGTCCGTTCCCGGCGCGGCGTCGCGCGGCCGGGAGCGGACGGTCACCGTACGCCGGCCGTCGCCGTCGGCGGCGCCCACGCTCACCTGGACCTGCGCCTCCGCCGAGCCGGTGCCCGGCCCTCCGGCCTCGTCGAGGACCAGGAACTCCTGGTGGGTGAAGTCGCTCAGGTGCGGGCACCCGACCATCTCGCCGATGTGCAGGGCCAGGTCCACGAAGGTGGTCCCGGACAGCACGACCGTGCCGTCGATGCGGTGGTCGTCCACCCACGGGTGGGTGGACACGGAGACGCGGCCGGTGGCGAGGTGTCCGCCGTCGGGCAGCTCCACGACCGCGTTCAGGATGGCGTGCGCGGTGGTGTCCTGGCCCAGGCTCGTGGCGTCACCCGCCCGCGCGCCCGCCGCGCGCCAGTAGCGCCGGTGCTCGAACGGGTACGTGGGCAGGTCGACGCGGTCCGCGTCGGGGAACAGCCCGTCCCAGGTGATGGCCGTGCCGTGGACGTACAGGGCGGCCAGGGCGGTGAGCAGGGACTCGTACTCGCCGGACCGGCGGCGCTGCGCGCTGACGGCGAGGTGGGGCCGGTCGGCGAGGACGCCGCCGACGAGCGCGGTCAGCGTGGCGTCGGGCCCGACCTCGACGTACGTGCCGCAGCCTTGCCCGGCCAGCCAGGCGACGCCGTCGGCGAACCGCACCGCGTGGCGGATGTGCCCGGCCCAGTAGTCCGGCGAGGTCAGCTGCTCGTCGGTGGCGAGCCGGCCGGTCACGTTGGAGACGATCGGGACGGCCGGGCGGTGGTAGGTCAAGGTCGCCGCGATGTCGCGGAACGCGCCGACGACGGCGTCCATGTGCGGCGAGTGGAAGGCGTGCCCGACACCGAGCCGCCGGGTCCTGCGGCCCTGCGCGGCGAACCGCTCGGCAACCGCGTCCACGGTGGCCATGTCGCCCGAGACCACCACGGCGTCGGGGCCGTTGACCGCCGCGATGTCCACGCGGTCCGCGAGACCGCCGATGGCCCGGCGGACCTCGTCCTCGGTCGCCTGGACCGACGTCATGGCGCCGTCGGCCGCCACCGCCTGCATGAGGCGGCCGCGCGCGGTGACCAGCACGGCGGCGTCCGCCAGGTTCAGCACCCCGCCGACGTGGGCGGCGACGAGTTCGCCGAGGGAGTGCCCGGCGAGGTAGTCGGGGGTCAGGCCGTGGTGCTGGAGGAGGCGGTACAGCGCGACCTCCACGGCGAACAGCGCCGGCTGCGCGTAGCGCGTCTGACCGAGCGTCTCCTCGTTCTCCAGCGCCTCGGCGACGGGCTCGTCCAGATGCCGGTCGAGGTGGTGGCACACCTCGTCGAAGGCGGCGGCGAAGACGGGATGGGCGGCGTACAGCTCCCGGCCCATGCCGATCCGCTGGCTGCCCTGGCCGGTGAAGAGCACCGCCGTCTTCGCGGCGCCGAGTACGTCGGCCGTACCGGTCAGCACGCCGTCGTCCGGCCGGCCCGTGGCGAACGCGGTCAGGCGGCGCAGCAGTTCGTCCCGGTCCCGGCCGAGGACGACCGCCCGGTGCTCCAGGGCCGCCCGGCCGGTGACCAGGGAGCGGCCCACGTCCACAGGGCGCGCGTCGCCGGTGGCCACCGCTCCGGCCAGCCGCCGCGCCTGCTCCGCGAGCGCGGCCGGGGTCCGCGCCGACACCACCCACGGCACCAGGACCTCCCCCTGATGCCGCGGGTCACCGCTCGGCTCCCGCACGGGCCGGTCGTCGGCGGGGCCCTGTTCGAGGATGACGTGGGCGTTGGTGCCGCTGATGCCGAACGACGACACCGCGGCCCGGCGCGGATGTCCGGCCTCCGGCCACGGCCGCTCCTCGGCCAGCAGGCTCACCGTGCCGGCCGACCAGTCGATGTGCTGGGACGGCTCGTCGACGTGCAGGGTGCGCGGCATGGCGCCATGCCGCATGGCCAGCACCATCTTGATGACGCCGGCGACACCGGCGGCGGCCTGCGTGTGCCCGATGTTGGACTTGACCGAGCCCAGCCACAGCGGCCGGTCCTCGGGGCGCTCCTGGCCGTACGTGGCCATCAGCGCCTGCGCCTCGATCGGGTCGCCGAGCTTCGTGCCCGTGCCGTGCGCCTCCACCACGTCGATGTCGGCGGGACTCAGCCGGGCGTTGGCCAGCGCCTTGCGGATCACACGTTGCTGGGACGGTCCGTTGGGCGCCGTGAGGCCGTTGGAGGCACCGTCCTGGTTGACGGCGCTTCCGCGGACCACCGCGAGCACGGTGTGGCCGTTGCGCCGCGCCTCCGAGAGCCGTTCCACGACCAGCAGGCCCACGCCCTCGGCGCCGCCCATGCCGTCGGCGGCGTCCGAGAACGGCTTGGAGCGGCCGTCGGCCGCGAGCCCGCGCTGCCGGGAGAAGTCCACGAAGAAGCTGGGCGAGGAGAACACGGTGACACCGCCGGTGAGCGCCATCGAGCACTCTCCGTTGCGCAGCGCCTGCACCGCCAGGTGCAGCGCGACCAGTGACGAGGAGCACGCCGTGTCCACCGTGACCGCCGGGCCCTCCAGGCCCAGGGTGTAGGCGATACGGCCGGAGGCGACACTGGTCGTAGTGCCGGTCAGCAGGTGCCCGTCGAGCCCGTCGGAGCTCTCGGCCAGGCGCGGCCCGTACTCCTGGGCGATGGCACCGACGAACACGCCGACACCGCTGCCGCGCAGGGAGGTGGGGTCGATGCCCGCGCTCTCGAGGGCCTCCCAGGAGGTCTCCAGCAGCAGCCGCTGCTGCGGGTCCATCGCAGTGGCCTCACGCGGGCTGATGCCGAAGAAGTCGGCATCGAACCCGCTCACGTCGGCCAGGAACCCGCCGCCGCGCGCGTAGGCGGTGCCGTAGTGGTCGGGGTCCGGGTCGTACAGGCTCTCCAGGTCCCAGCCGCGGTCCGTGGGGTACCCGCCGATCGCGTCCCCGCCGCCGGACACCAGGTGCCACAGCTCTTCGGGGCCGGCCACCCCGCCCGGGAAGCGGCAGGCCATGCCCACGATCGCGATCGCGTCGTCGTCGGCGGCGGTCGGGGCGGGGGCCAGGTCCCGTACGGCCGTCTCGGCCGCCTGGGCCGTCTCGTCCCCCATCTCGTCCCCGACGAGTTCGGCGTGCAGGTGGCGCACCAGCGTGGTCGGCGTGGGGTAGTCGAAGACCAGCGTGGCGGGCAGCCGCAGGCCGCTGGCGGCGTTGAGCCGGTTGCGCAGCTCGACGCCGGTGAGCGAGTCGAAGCCCAGCTCCCGGAAGGCCCGGTCGGCGGGGATGTCCGCCGGGGTGGCGTGGCCGAGGACGGCGGCGACCTCGGTCTGGACGAGCCGGAGCAGGATGTGGTGCCGCTCGGTCCCGGTGGCGGCGGCGAGCCGTTCGAGCAGGGGCTGCCGGCCGGCTGCCGCCTGGGTGGCGCGCCGCGGCGCCGTGCGAGCCAGCTGCCGCAGGAGCGCGGGCACTTCCTGGTGGCCGCCGATCACGCCGAGGTCCAGCCGGACGGGCACGAGGACGGGCCTCTGGGCGCCCAGCGCGATGCCGAACAGGTCCAGACCGTGCTCGGTCTCGATCGGCAGGACGCCCGTACGGGCCATCCGGTCGCGGTCGGTGGCGTCCAGGTCACCGGTCATCGCGCTGCTCTGCGCCCACAGGCCCCACGCCAGCGACACAGCGGGAAGACCGGCGGCGTGGCGCTGGGTGGCGAAGGCGTCGAGGTAGGCGTTGGCCGCCGCGTAGTTGGCCTGGCCCGGCGTGTTGAAGGTACCAGCGGCGGAGGAGAACAGGACGAAGGCGGCGAGGTCTTCGTCCGCCGTCAGCTCGTGCAGGTTGACGACCGCGTCCGCCTTCGGGCGCAGCACCGTGTCCAGCCGCTCCTGCGTGAGCGAGCCGATGACACCGTCGTCCAGCACACCGGCCGTATGGACCACGCCGGTGAGCGGATGCGCGGCCGGGATCTCCGCCAGCACCTCCGCCAGCGCGTCGCGGTCGGCCACGTCGCAGGCCGCCACCCGCACCGTCGCGCCCAGCTCCGTCAGCCTCCCGACAACGGCCGCGTCCACGCCGCGCCGGCTGACCAGCAGCAGATGCCGGGCGCCGTGCTCGGTGACCAGCCGCTCGGCCACCAGCCCACCCAGGGTGCCACTCGCCCCAGTGACCAAAACGGTACCCCGCGAATCCAGCTCCCGCGGGATCGTCAGCACCACCTTGCCGACGTGCCGCGCCTGGCTGATGAACCGGAACGCCTCCGCGGCCTCCCGGACATCCCACGCCCGTACCGGCAACCGGCCCAACTCACCCCGGTCGAACCACTCCACCAGCTGGGCGAACATGGCGTGGATATGGTCGTTCCCGGCATCGAACAGGTCGAAGGCCTGGTACGACACCGGCATGGTCGCCGCGTCGCGGATATCGGTCTTGCCCATCTCCACGAACCGGCCACCCTCGGCCAACAACCCCACCGACGCGTCCACGAACTCCCCCGCCAGGGAATTGAGCACCACATCGATACCAGCAGGAAACTTCTCAGCGAACTCCAGCGTCCGCGACGACGCAATATGCGCATCATCCAGACCCAACCCCCGCAGCACACCCCACTTACCAGGACTCGCCGTGGCATACACCTCCGCCCCCAGATACCGCGCCAGCTGCACCGCCGCCATACCCACACCACCAGCACCCGCATGAACCAGCACCGACTCACCCGCCCGCAGACCGGCCAGATCCACCAGCCCATACACCGCGGTCAAGAACACCGTCGGCACCGCCGCCGCCTCCGCGAACGACCACCCCCGCGGAACCCGCACCACAAGACGATGATCAGTCACCGCCACCGGACCCAGCCCACCACGCGGGAAAAGACCCATCACCCGGTCCCCGACACCCACCCCGACCACGTCCGAGCCGACAGCCAGCACCACACCCGCACCCTCATTACCCAGCGCACCCGCATCCCCCGGATACATGCCCAACGCATTGAGAACATCCCGGAAGTTCACACCGCCCGCACGCATCGCCACCCGCACATCCCCCGGCGCCAACTCCTCCGCCACATACGGAGCAGGCACCAGCGCCAGACTCTCCAACGTCCCGCGCGCACCCACCTCCAAACGCCACGGCACACCCACAGGCGGCACCAGACCAGACACGGCGGACCGCACCAGACGCGGCACGAGGAACCGGTCCCCACGCACCGCCACCTGCGGCTCACCACACCCCACCACCACGGACACGACATCCGCCACGCCACCCGCGTCCACATCCGCGTCCACGTCCACGATCAGCAGCCGGCCAGGGTGCTCCGCCTGCGCCGAACGCACCAGACCCCACACCGCCGCCGTCACCGGATCGGGCTCCTCGGCGATCGAGCCGCGGGTGACCACGAGGAGGCGCGAGTCGGCAAGGGCCGGCGCGTCCGCCCATCGCTGGATCAGCCGCAGCACCGCGCCGAGGCGCGCGTGCACCTCACCGCCGGGCTCGACCGGGGCGACCACCACGCCGTCGAGCCGTACGCCGCTGTCGATCAGCTCGGCGAGGCCGGCGCAGTCGGTGTCCAGCGTCACGATGTCCGTCGCGGCCACCTGCGGTGCCGGCACCGGCGTCCACCGCAGCTCGAACAACGCGTCGTCGCGCGCGGGGGCCGCAGGAGCCAGCCGCTCCGTGGAGATGGGTTGCAGCCGCAGCACGTCCACCGACACGACAGGCAGACCGGTGGTGTCGTACGCCGCCAGACGCACCGTGTCACCGGCTTCCCGCGACAGGCGCACACGCAGCGCGGAGGCGCCGACCGCGTGCAGCCGTACCCCGGTCCACGCGAACGGCACCCGCAGCCCGGGGTTCTCGCCGTTCTCGCCGTTCTCGTCGTCGGTGGTGTTCGCGGTCTCGAGCAGCAACGCATGCAGAGCGGCGTCCAGCAGTGCCGGGTGGATACCGAAGCCCTCCGCGCCGCCCGGCAGGGCGAGCTCGGCGAACACCTCGTTCCCCTGCTGCCAGGCCGCCGTGAGGCCCTGGAACGCCGGCCCGTAGCCGTAACCCCGGTCGGCCAGCCGCTCGTAGAGCCCGTCCACCGGCACCGGCTGCGCGTCGGCAGGTGGCCACACCGCCAGGACCTCGGCCGGTGGTGCGGCGGCCGCGGCCAGAACGCCGGTCGCGTTCCGGTCCCATGTGCCGTCTCCGCCCTGGGGGCGGGAGTGGACGACGACGGTACGGCGCCCGGTCTCGTCCGGCGCCTCCACGGTCACCTGCACCGCCACCGAGCGGTCCCCGGACAGCACCAGCGGCTGTTCCAGGGTCAGCTCCTCCAGCAACCCGCAGCCGACCTCGTCACCGGCGCGCAACGCCAGCTCCACGAAGGCCGTACCCGGCAGCAGAACCGACCCACCGATCACATGATCCGCCAGCCACGGATGCGTGTACGACGACAACCGCCCGGTCAGCACCACACCGTCCTGCGACGCCGGCACCACCACCGCGCCGAGCAGCGGATGGCCCGCCGACTCCAGCCCCAGCCCGGCCGCATCGGCCGTCCCGCGACCCGCGTCCAGCCAGTACCGCTGGTGCTCGAAGGCGTACGTGGGCAACTCGACCCGCCGCGCACCGAGGCCCTCGAACCACACGGACCAGTCGACATCCGCGCCATGCACATACGCCTGGGCCAGGCTCGTCAGCAACCGCTCCTGATCGTCCTCGCCCCGGCGCAGCGTGCCCAAAGCCACGGCGGAAGTCTCTTGCTGTTCGGCGGTCTGCTCCACCGCGCCGGTCAGCACCGGATGCGGACTGACCTCGATGAACAGCCCGTGCCCCGCCCCCAGCAACGCCCGAACCGCGGCCTCGAAACACACCGGCTCCCGAAGATTCCGCCGCCAGTACCCGGCATCCATCGTGGCCGTGTCCAACAGCTCGCCGGTCACCGTCGAATACAACGGCACCTCGGACGCACGCGGAGACAACCCAGCGACCGCCGCCGCCAACTCCTCACCAATGGCCTCCATCTGGCTGGTGTGGAAAGCGAACACGTCACTGACCCGCCGGACACGAATACCGTCCCCCTCACACGCCTCAGCGAACCCGGCAACCTCCGCCGGTTCCCCCGCGACCACCACCGACGCGGGCCCGTTCACCGCCGCGATCTCCAACCCACCCGACAACCGCTCCCCCACCCCCTCCGCCGACAACGCCACCGACACCATCGCCCCCGCACCCCGCGCACCCACCAGCAACCGGCCCCGCGCCACCACCAGCCTGGCAGCATCCGCCAGCGACAACGCACCAGCCACACACGCCGCCGCGATCTCACCCCGCGAATGCCCCACCACAGCCGACGGACGCACCCCATAGGACTCCCACACCGCCGCCAACGACACCATCACCGCAAACAACACCGGCTGACCCACATCCACCCCATCCAGCGACGGAGCACCCTCCTCACCCCGCACCACCGCCAACAACGACCAATCCACATACGGCTCCAAAGCCGCCGCACACTCCGCCATCCGGCCCGCGAACACCGGCGAACCCTCCAACAAACCCCGGGCCATCCCCACCCACTGCGCACCCTCACCCGAGAACACAAACACCGGACTCTTGCCAGCCTCCGCAGCAGCACGAATCACACCAGGCGCCGCCGTATCGCGGGCGACGGACTCCACTCCGGCGAGCAACACGTCGCGATCCCGCCCGACCACGACCGCACGATGCTCGAACGACGCCCTGCCCGTGGCCAGCGAGAAACCCACATCCACCGGCCGCAGCCCCCAGGCCGCATCGGCCAGCCGCCGCGCCTGTCCCATGAGGCCCGACTCGGTCTTCGCCGAGACCACCCACGGCACCAGGACGTCACCGGTCGGCTCCACCGGCTCGTCCGCGTTCTCGGCCGGGCCCTGCTCCAGCACCACATGCGCGTTGGTGCCGCTGATACCGAACGACGACACCGCCGCCCGGCGCGGCCGGCCCACCTCCGGCCACGCCCGCTCCTCCGTCAGCAGACTCACCGCACCCGCCGACCAATCCACATGCCGCGACGGCTCCCCCACATGCAGCGTGCGCGGCATCCTGCCGTAACGCATCGCCATCACCATCTTGATGATGCCGGCGACACCGGCCGCCGCCTGCGCGTGCCCGATATTCGACTTCACCGAACCCAGCCACAACGGCCGGTCCTCCGGACGGTCCTGACCGTACGTCGCCAGCAGCGCCTGCGCCTCGATCGGATCACCCAACGTCGTACCCGTACCATGCGCCTCCACCAGGTCCACGTCCTTGGCGGTCAGCCGCCCACTGGCCAGCGCCTGCCGGATCACCCGCTGCTGCGACGGACCATTCGGCGCCGTCAGACCATTGGAGGCACCATCCTGGTTCACCGCACTGCCCCGCACCACCGCGAGCACCTGGTGGCCGTTGCGCCGCGCGTCCGACAACCGCTCCACCACCAGCAGACCCACACCCTCGGACCAGCCGGTGCCGTCCGCGGTGTCGGAGAACGGCTTGCAGCGGCCATCCGCCGCCAGACCCCGCTGACGCGAGAACTCCACGAACGTCTGCGGAGTCGCCATCACCGTCGCCCCGCCCGCCAGCGCCAGATCACACTCACCGTTCCGCAGCGCCTGGGCGGCCAGGTGCAGGGCCACCAGGGACGAGGAGCACGCCGTGTCCACCGTCACCGCCGGCCCCTCGAACCCGAAGGTGTACGCCATCCGCCCCGAGGCCACGCTGCCCGCGCTGCCGGTCGACAGCATCCCCTCCAAGCCCTCGGGTGCGCGGTCCAGCCGCGCGGCGTAGTCGCCGTACATCACTCCGGCGAACACGCCCGTGCGGCTGCCCCGCAGTTTCTCCGGGTCCAGGCCCGTGCGCTCCAGCGCCTCCCACGCGGTCTCCAGCAACAACCGCTGCTGCGGATCCGTGGCGGTCGCCTCACGCGGACTGATCCCGAAGAACGCCGCGTCGAACTCCGCCGCGTCGTGCAGAAAACCGCCATGCCTGCTGTACGACTTCCCCACACTCTCCGGGTCCGGGTCATAGAGCCCCTCCACGTCCCAGCCACGGTCGGACGGGAACTCGGTGATCGCGTCCCCGCCCTCGGCCACCAGCCGCCACAGATCCTCCGGCGAGGCCACACCACCCGGATACCGGCACGCCATACCCACGATCGCCACCGGCTCATCGAGCGTGGCGACCGGCGCGGTGACGGCCGACGCGGTGGCGGCCTCGGTGCCGAGGACGTCCCGCAGCAGGTAGTCGGCCAGCGCCTGCGGCGTCGGGTAGTCGAAGACGAGGGTGGCGGGCATCCGCACCCCGGTCGCGTTCTGCAACCGCTGGCGCAACTCCAGCGCGGTGAGCGAGTCGAAGCCCATCGCCTGGAACGCGCGTGAGGTGTCGATCGTGCCGGGCGACGCGTGCCCCAGCACCACCGCCACCTCAGCGCCGACCAGGTCGACGAGGAAGCGCTCGCGGTCGGACTCAGGCATGGTCAGCAGGCGCTGTACGAGAACGGACGACTCCTGGCCCCGTGCGGCCGTACGCCGAGTGGCCCGCACCAGTCCGCGGAGTACGGCGGGCAGGTCGTCCTGTGCGGCCCGCTCCCGCAGCGCGGCCATGTCCAAACGCGCCGGCACCACACACGCCCGCCCCAGCTCCACCGCCGCGTCGAACAGCCCCAAAGCCTCCGCATCCGGCATGGGAACAATCCCCATCCGCGACACACGCTCCAGATCCCGCTCCCCCAAGCCACCACCCATACCGCCCCCAGCAGCCCACAGACCCCACGCCAACGACGTCCCCGCGAGCCCTTCCGAGCGCCGCACCGCCATCAACGCGTCCATGAACGCATTGGCCGCCGCATAAGCGGCCTGACCCGCCGTACCCACCACACCAGCGATCGACGAGAACACCACGAACGCCGACAGATCCAGCCCACGCGTCAGCTCATCCAGCACCAACACCCCATCCACCTTCGGACGCAACACCCCGGCCAACCGCTCACCCGACAACCCCACCAGCACACCGTCATCCAGCACACCCGCCGCATGCACCACCCCCCGCAGCGGATACTCCTCCGGCACCCCCGCCAGCACCTCCGCCATACCCTCACGGTCCGCCACATCACACGACACGAACGACACATCCTCAGCACCAGCAGCCACCAACTCAGCCACCAACCCCTCCACCCCCACACCACTGCGACTCACCAACACCAAACGCCGCACCCCCTGCTCCACCACCAAATGCCGCGCCACCACACCAGCCAACCCACCACTGGCACCCGTCACCAACACCGTCCCCACCGCATCCCACACCGGCCCGACCACACCCGCCCCACCCGACACCCCACCCACCCGCAACAAACGAGGCACCAACACCCCCTCACCCCGCACCGCCACCTGCGGCTCACCACACCCCAACGCCACCGACACCGCACCCCTCAACGAACCGACAGCAAAATCGCCCTCCACATCCACCAGCACCACACGCCCCGGATACTCCGCCTGCGCAGACCGCACCAGACCCCACACCGCAGCCGTCGCCGGATCCGGCACCTCCGCCATCCCACCACGCGTCACCACCACCAACCGCGCACCAGCCAACCCCGGCTCAGCCAAAAACCCCCGCACCACCTCCAGCACACCAACCACCTCAGCACCCGCCACACCACCAGGCTCCACCACCGACACCACCACACCCGGAACCTCACCACACCCGGCCAACCCCGCAACGTCAGCGCAATCCACCCCCAGCACCACCGACTCGACCGCCACCACCGAACCCACCGGCACCGACACCCACCGCACCTCGAACAACGAGTCCTCGCCGGGAGTGGCCGCGGCGGACAGCGCCTGTGGCGACATGGGCTGGGTACGCAGCTCGTCCACCGAGATGACCGGCAGGCCGTCGGCATCGGCGGCGACCAAACGCAGCGCACCCTCGTCACCAGACGAAAGACGCACGCGCAGCGTCGAGGCGGCGACCGCGTGCAGCCGCACCCCGGCCCATGTGAACGGCACCCGCAGCTCGTCGCCGTCGAGCAGCGACGCGTGCAGCGCCGCGTCCAGCAGCGCCGGATGCACACCAAAACCATCAGCCTCGGCCGGCAGGGCCACCTCGGCGAACAGGTCGCCGCCCGCTCGCCACACCGACTCCAGCCCCCGGAAGACCGGCCCGTAGCCATAACCCCGCCCGGCCAGCTCCTCGTAGAAGCCCTCCAGCGACACCGCCTCCGCACCCGCGGGCGGCCACTGCGTCAGTTCGAAGTCCGGCTCGGTACGGTCACCGGCGACCAGGGTGCCGCCGGCGTGCTGCAGCCACTCGGCGGGCGACTGCTCGTTTTCGACCCGGGAGTAGACGCCGACGGGCCGCCGCCCATCGGCCATCTCCCCGACCACCACCTGCACCTGGACCGCCCCGGCCGCCGGGAACACCAGCGGGGCGTACAGCGTCAGCTCCTCCACCGCGTCGCAGCCGACCTCGTCACCGGCGCGCAGCGCCAGCTCCACGAAGGCCGTACCCGGCAGCAGAACCGACTCGCCGATGGTGTGGTCGGCCAGCCACGCATGTGTGTGCGGCGACAGCCGCCCGGTGAGGACGACCGCGGCGTCCGCCTCGGCCACGCTGACCGCCGCACCCAGCAGGGAGTGCCTGGCCGTGCCCAGACCTGCGGACACGACATCCGCGGCCTGGGTGGAGGCCTCCAGCCAGTACCGTCGGCGCTGGAAGGCGTACGTGGGCAGCTCGACCCGCCGCGCACCGGTGCCCTCGAACCACACGGACCAGTCGACATCCGCGCCATGCACATACGCCTGGGCCAGGCTCGTCAGCAACCGCTCCTGATCGTCCTCGCCCCGGCGCAGCGTGCCCAAAGCCACGGCGGAAGTCTCTTGCTGTTCGGCGGTCTGCTCCACCGCGCCGGTCAGTACCGGGTGCGGACTGACCTCGATGAACAGCCCGTGCCCCGCACCCAGCAACGCCCGAACCGCGGCCTCGAAACGCACCGGCTCCCGAAGATTCCGCCGCCAGTACCCGGCATCCATCGTGAGCGTGTCCAGCAACTCGCCGGTCACCGTCGAATACAGCGGCACCTCGGACGCACGCGGAGACAACCCAGCGACCGCCGCCGCCAACTCCTCACCGATGGCCTCCATCTGGCTGGTGTGGAAGGCGAACGCATCACTGACCTGCCGGACACGGATACCGTCCCCCTCACACGCCTCGGCGAACGCGGCCACTTCCGCCGGGTCTCCCGCGACCACCACGGACGCGGGCCCGTTCACCGCCGCGATCTCCAACCCGCCCGACAACCGCTCCCCGACCCGCTCCGCCGACAGCGCCACCGACACCATCGCGCCCGCACCCCGCGCACCCACCAGCAACCGGCCCCGCGCCACCACCAACGCAGCAGCATCCGCCAGCGACAACGCACCAGCCACACACGCCGCCGCGATCTCACCCCGCGAATGGCCCACCACAGCCGACGGACGCACCCCATAGGACTCCCACACCGCCGCCAACGACACCATCACCGCAAACAGCACCGGCTGACCCACATCCACCCCATCCAGCGACGGAGCACCCTCCTCACCCCGCACCACCGCCAACAACGACCAATCCACATACGGCTCCAAAGCCGCCGCACACTCCGCCATCCGACCCGCGAACACCGGCGAACCCTCCAACAAACCCCGGGCCATCCCCACCCACTGCGCACCCTCACCCGAAAACACAAACACCGGACCACCGGACACACCCGTCCCCCGGACCACACCAGCAGCCGACCGCTCCCCGGCCACCGCCACCAGGCCATCCACCAACCTCTCCCGGTCCCGGCCCAGCACCACCACACGATGCTCGAACGACGCCCTGCCCGTGGCCAGCGAGAAACCCACATCCACCGGCCGCAGCCCCCACGCCACGTCCGCCAGCCGCCGCGCCTGTCCCATGAGGCCCGACTCGGTCTTCGCCGAGACCACCCACGGCACCAGACCATCACCCACAGGCTCCAGCGCGGGCCGGGCCTCCGCCGGGGCCTGCTCCACAATCACATGCGCGTTGGTGCCGCTGATCCCGAACGACGACACCGCCGCCCGGCGCGGCCGGCCCACCTCCGGCCACGCCCGCTCCTCCGTCAGCAGACTCACCGCACCCGCCGACCAATCCACATGCCGCGACGGCTCCCCCACATGCAGCGTGCGCGGCATCATGCCGTGACGCATCGCCATCACCATCTTGATGATGCCGGCGACACCGGCCGCGGCCTGGGTGTGCCCGATATTGGACTTGACCGAGCCCAGCCACAGCGGCCGGTCCTCCGGGCGGTCCTGACCGTACGTGGCCAGCAGCGCCTGCGCCTCGATCGGGTCACCCAACGTCGTACCCGTACCATGCGCCTCCACCAGGTCCACGTCCTTGGCGGTCAGCCGGGCGCCGGCCAGCGCCTGCCGGATCACCCGCTGCTGCGACGGACCATTCGGCGCCGTCAACCCATTCGACGCACCATCCTGGTTCACCGCACTGCCCCGCACCACCGCGAGCACCTGGTGGCCGTTGCGCCGCGCGTCCGACAACCGCTCCACCACCAGCAGACCCACACCCTCGGACCAGCCGGTGCCGTCCGCATCGTCCGAGAACGACTTGCACCGGCCGTCCGCCGCCAGACCCCGCTGGCGCGAGAACTCCACGAACGTCTGCGGAGTCGCCATGACCGTGACACCGCCGGCCAGCGCCAGATCACACTCGCCGTTCCGCAGCGCCTGCGCCGCCAGATGGAGTGCCACCAGGGACGACGAGCACGCCGTGTCCACCGTCACCGCCGGGCCCTCGAACCCGAAGGTGTACGAGACCCGTCCGGAGGCCACGCTGCCCGCGCTGCCGGTCGACAGCATTCCCTCGAAGCCCTCGGCGGCCGGTGCCCACGCACCATAGTCGTGGTACATCAGCCCCGCGAACACGCCCGTGCGGCTGCCCCGCAGTTTCTCCGGGTCCAGGCCCGTGCGCTCCAGCGCCTCCCACGCGGTCTCCAGCAGCAACCGCTGCTGCGGATCCGTGGCGGTCGCCTCGCGCGGACTGATCCCGAAGAAGTCCGCGTCGAACTCCGCCGCGTCGTGCAGGAAACCGCCGTGCCTGCTGTAGGACTTCCCGACGCTCTCCGGGTCCGGGTCGTAGAGCCCGTCCACGTCCCAGCCGCGGTCCGAGGGGAACTCGGTGATCGCGTCTCCGCCCTCGGCCACCAGCCGCCACAGGTCTTCGGGCGAGGTCACACCGCCCGGGTAGCGGCAGGCCATGCCCACGATGGCCACCGGCTCATCAAGGGCGGCGGCGACCACGACGTCGGTCGCGGCCGGGTCGGTCGCGGCGTCACCGGCCTCGGTTCCGGCACCGAGGACCTCCAGCAGCAGGTAGTCGGCCAGCGCCTGCGGTGTCGGATAGTCGAAGATAAGAGTGGCGGGCATCCGCGTCGCGGTCTCGTCCTGGATGCGTTCCTTGAGCTCCAGCGCCATCAGCGAGTCGAAGCCCATGTCCTGGAACGGCCGCGATGCCTCGATCGTGTCGGCCGACGCGTGTCCCAGTACGTGCGCGGCCTCGGCGTTCACCAGCTCCCTGAGTGCCGCCTTGCGCCGTTCACCGGCGAGCCCGGCCAGCCGGGCGCCCCACCGCGAGTCGGCATCCTGGCCGACGGAGCCGGCTGCGGCCGGGGTCGCGGTTGCGACCTGCTTGCGGACGGGCGTACGGACCAGTCCGCGGAGTACGGCGGGCAGGTCGTCCTGTGCGGCCCGCTCCCGCAGCGCGGCCATGTCCAAACGCGCCGGCACCACACACGCCCGCCCCAGCTCCACCGCCGCGTCGAACAGCCCCAAAGCCTCCGCATCCGGCATGGGAACAATCCCCATCCGCGACACACGCTCCAGATCCCGCTCCCCCAAGCCACCACCCATACCACCCTCAGCAGCCCACAGACCCCACGCCAACGACGTCCCCGCGAGCCCTTCCGAGCGCCGCACCGCCATCAACGCGTCCATGAACGCATTGGCCGCCGCATAAGCGGCCTGACCCGCCGTACCCACCACACCAGCGATCGACGAGAACACCACGAACGCCGACAGATCCAGCCCACGCGTCAGCTCATCCAGCACCAACGCCCCATCCACCTTGGGACGCAACACCCCGGCCAACCGCTCACCCGACAACCCCACCAGCACACCGTCATCCAGCACACCCGCCGCATGCACCACCCCCCGCAGCGGATACTCCTCCGGCACCCCCGCCAGCACCTCCGCCATACCCTCACGGTCCGCCACATCACACGACACGAACGACACATCCTCAGCACCAGCAGCCACCAACTCAGCCACCAACCCCTCCACCCCCACACCACTGCGACTCACCAACACCAAACGCCGCACCCCCTGCTCCACCACCAAATGCCGCGCCACCACACCAGCCAACCCACCACTGGCACCCGTCACCAACACCGTCCCCACCGCATCCCACACCGGCCCGACCACACCCGCCCCACCCGACACCCCACCCACCCGCAACAAACGAGGCACCAACACCCCCTCACCCCGCACCGCCACCTGCGGCTCACCACACCCCAACGCCACCGACACCGCACCCCTCAACGAACCGACAGCAAAATCGCCCTCCACATCCACCAGCACCACACGCCCCGGATACTCCGCCTGCGCAGACCGCACCAGACCCCACACCGCGGCCGTCGCCGGATCCGGCACCTCCGCCATCCCACCACGCGTCACCACCACCAACCGCGCACCAGCCAACCCCGGCTCAGCCAAGAACCCCCGCACCACCTCCAGCACACCAACCACCTCAGCACCCGCCACACCACCAGGCTCCACCACCGACACCACCACACCCGGAACCTCACCACACCCGGCCAACCCCGCAACGTCAGCGCAATCCACCCCCAGCACCACCGACTCGACCGCCACCACCGAACCCACCGGCACCGACACCCACCGCACCTCGAACAGCGAGTCCTCGCCGGGAGTGATCGCGGCGGACAGCGCCTCGGCCGCGATCGCGCGCAGCGACACCGCCTCGGCGGTGAGGACCGGCCTGCCGGTCTCGTCCGCCACGAGCAGGGCGAGACGGCCGTCGGCCACCGGTGACAGCCGCACCCGTGCCGCCGAGGCGCCGACCGCGTGCAGCCGCACCCCGGTCCACGCGAACGGCACCAGCAGCTCATCACTCCCGGTGTCGAGCAGCGACGCGTGCAGCGCCGCGTCCAGCAGCGCCGGATGCACACCAAAACCATCGGCCTCGGCCGGCAGGACCACCTCGGCGAACAGGTCATCGCCCGCCCGCCACACCGACTCCAGACCCCGGAAGACCGGCCCGTAGCCATAACCCCGCCCGGCCAGCTCCTCGTAGAAGCCCTCCAGCGACACCGCCTCCGCACCCGCGGGCGGCCATGCCTCCAGACCGGTGGCCTCCGGAACCGAGGCGTCGGGGGCGAGCAGACCCGACACGTGCCGGGTCCACGTCTCCTCCGCGAGCCCGTCGGCGTCGGCCTCCGGGGTCTCCGCCACCGAGTGCACCGACACCGGCCGTCGGCCGTCGGCGGCCGCGGCGCCCACGGCCACCTGCACGCGCACCGCGCCGTGGCCCGTCAGCACCAGCGGCGCCTCCAGCGCCATGTCCTCGATGACGCCGCAGCCGACCAGCCCACCGGCGTGCAGGGCCAGTTCGGCGAACGCCGTACCGGGCAGCAGCACCGACCCGCCCACCGCGTGGTCGGCCAGCCAGGGGTGCGTACGCGGCGACAGCCGGCCGGCCAGCACCACCGCGCCGTCGGCGCTGGGCACGCTCACCACCGCGCCCAGCAGCGGGTGTCCGGCGGCGCCCAGGCCGGCGGACGTGACGTCCGCCGACCGGTCCCCGGCGGTCAGCCAGTACCGCTCGTGCTGGAAGGCGTAGGTGGGCAGGCCGACCCGGCGCGCACCGGTGCCGTCCAGGGCCGCCGCCCAGTCGACGGAGCCGCCGTGCGTGTGCAGCTGGGCGAGGGCGCTGAGCAGGGTGCGGGGCTCGTCGTGGTCGGCGCGCAGCGCGGCCACCGCCACCGGCGCGACGGTGCCTGCCGCCGGTCCCTCGGTCTCCGCGTCGTCCGAGGCGAAGGTCTCCTCGGTGAGGGTGGTGAGGGTCGGGTGCGGGCCCAGTTCGAGGTAGTGCGTGACCCCTTCCGCGCGCAGGCGGCGGGTGCTGTCGAGGTAGCGCACGGTCGCCCGGATGTGCTGGGTCCAGTAGTCCGGGCTGGTGAGTTCCTCGTCGGTGGCCGGTTCGCCGGTGACGTTCGAGAGGACGGGAATGGCCGGCGGCCGCAGCCGCACCGAGCCCACGACCGCGCGGAACTCCTCCAGGATCGGGTCCATGTGCGCGGAGTGGAAGGCGTGGCTGACCCGCAGTCGGCTCGCACGCGGCCGGCCGTCCCGCGCCTTCCAGAGCGCGACCAGTTCGTCCACGGCGTCGGAATCGCCGGAGATCACCACCGAGCGGGGGCTGTTGACCGCCGCGATCGACACCCGGTCCGCCTGGTCGGCGACCAGTGCCGCCACCTGCTCCGGCTCTCCGGCGAGGGTCGCCATGGCGCCGCCGTCCGGCAGCCGCTCCATGAGGCGGCCACGCGCGGCGACCACCTTCGCGGCGTCCTCCAGAGACAGCACACCGGCCGCGTGAGCGGCGGTCAGCTCACCGACGGAGTGGCCCACGAGGTAGTCGGGGCGCACCCCGAACGACTCCACCAGCCGGTACAGCGCGGTCTCCACCGCGAACAGTGCCACCTGCGCGTATCCGGTACGGGCCAGCCGCTGTTCGGCCTCCGGCGTGTCCTCGGCGAACAGCACCTCGCGCAGCGGGGTGTCCAGGTGCGGGTCGAGTGCCGCGATGGCGGCGTCGAGCGCGGCGGCGAACACCGGATAGGCCGCGTACAGCTCCCGGCCCATGCCGACGCGCTGGCTGCCCTGGCCGGTGAAGAGCACCGCCGTCTTCGCGGCGCCGAGCGCGTCGGCCGTACCGGTCAGTACGCCGTCGTCCGGCCGGCCCGTGGCGAACGCGGCCAGGCGGCGCAGCAGTTCGTCCCGGTTCCGGCCGAGGACGACCGCGCGGTGCTCGAAGGGCGCCCGTCCGGTGGCCAGCGACAGGCCCACGTCCTCCGGGCGCAGGCCGGGTGCGGCGGCCTCCAGCCGCCGTGCCTGCTCGACCAGGGCGGGCGCGGACTTCGCCGACACCACCCACGGCACCACGCCCGGGTTCGACACGTCCTCCGGGATGGCCGGCGCCTCGTCCTCGGCGGGGGCCTGCTCCAGGATGACGTGGGCGTTGGTGCCGCTGATGCCGAACGACGACACCGCCGCCCGGCGCGGCCGGCCCACCTCCGGCCACGGCTGGTCCTCCGTCAGCAGACTCACCGCACCCGCCGACCAGTCCACGTGGCGCGAGGGTTCGGCCACGTGCAAGGTGCGCGGCAGTACGCCGTACCGCATGGCCAGCACCAGCTTGATGACGCCGGCGACACCGGCGGCGGCCTGCGTGTGCCCGATGTTCGACTTGACCGACCCCAGCCACAGCGGCCGGTCCTCCGGACGGTCCTGGCCGTACGTGGCCAGCAGCGCCTGCGCCTCGATCGGGTCGCCCAGCTTCGTGCCCGTGCCGTGTGCCTCCACCGCGTCGACGTCGGTGGCGCTCAGCCCGGCGTCGGCCAGGGCCTTGCGGATCACACGCTGCTGCGAGGGGCCGTTCGGCGCCGTCAGGCCGTTGCTCGCACCGTCCTGGTTCACCGCCGAGCCCCGCACCACCGCCAGCACCTGGTGTCCGTGGCGGCGCGCGTCCGACAGCCGCTCGACCACCAGCAGGCCGACGCCCTCGGCCCAGCCCGTGCCGTCGGCCGTGTCGGAGAAGGACTTGCACCGGCCGTCCGAGGACAGCCCCTGCTGCCGGGAGAACTCCACGAACATGCCCGGAGAGGACATCACGGTCACGCCGCCCACGAGCGCCATCGAGCACTCGCCGTTGCGCAGCGCCCGGCCCGCCAGGTGCAGCGCGACCAGCGACGAGGAGCACGCCGTGTCCACGGTCACCGCCGGGCCTTCGAGGCCGAGGGCGTAGGCGATACGGCCGGAGGCGACGCTGGTCGTCGTGCCGGTCAGCAGGTGCCCGTCGGCGCCCTCTCCGCCCTCGTGCAGGCGGGGCCCGTACTCCTGGGCGATGGCGCCGACGAACACGCCGATGTCGCCGCCGCGCAGGGCAGTGGGGTCGATGCCCGCGCTCTCGACGGCTTCCCAGGAGGTTTCCAGCAGCAGCCGCTGCTGCGGGTCCATCGCGGTCGCCTCACGCGGGCTGATGCCGAAGAAGCCGGCGTCGAACCCACCCGCGTCGGCGAGGAACCCGCCGTCGCGGGCGTACATCGTGCCGGACCGGCTCAGGTCCGCGTCGAAGAGGCCGTCCAGGTCCCAGCCGCGGTCCGTCGGGAACGCGCCGATCGCGTCCTCGCCGCCGGACACCAGATGCCACAGGTCGTCGGGGCTCTCGACGCCGCCGGGGAAGCGGCAGGCCATGCCCACGATCGCCACCGCGTCCTCGTCGGTGGCGGCCGTCACGGAGGCCGCCTCCCGCGCGGGGGCCACCGTCCCGAGCAACTCCCCCAGCAGGTAGTCGGCCATCGCGGCGAGGTTCGGGTAGTCGAACACCACGGTGGTCGGCAGCCGCAGCCCGGTGGCGGTCATCAGCCGGTTGCGGAACTCGACAGCCGTCAGCGAGTCCAGGCCCAGGTCGTGGAAGGTGCGCTCGGCGGGAATGCCGTCGCCGCTGGTGTGGCCCAGGACGGTGGCCACCTCGCCGCGGATGAGCTGGAGCAGGATGTGGTGCCGGTCGGCCTCCGTGGCGGCGGCGAGCCGGTCGAGCAGGGAGCCGCGCCCCGCCGGGCGGGTCCGCGCGGTACGCCGCGGCGCGGTCCTGGCCAGTTGCTGGAGCAGCGGCGGGACCCCGGCGGCGGCGTCGATCTTCGCGGGGTTCAGCCGCATCGGGATCAGCGTGGGACGGGCGCTGTCCAGCGCCGCGTCGAACAGGGCCATGCCGTGCTCGGTGTCGATCGGCAGCACACCGAGGCGCGCCCACCGGTCGCGGTCGGCGGCGTCCAGTCCTCCGGCCATCCCGCTGGTCTGCCCCCACAGGCCCCAGTCGAGCGAGGCCCCGGCCAGGCCGCGGGCGTGGCGGCGCGCGGCGAACGCGTCGAGGTAGGCGTTGGCCGCCGCGTAGTTGGCCTGCCCCGCCGTACCCATCACGCCGGCGATCGAGGAGAACAGGACGAAGGCGGCGAGGTCTTCGTCCGCCGTCAGCTCGTGCAGGTTGACGACCGCGTCCGCCTTCGGGCGCAGCACCGTGTCCAGCCGCTCCTGCGTGAGCGAGCCGATGACACCGTCGTCCAGCACACCGGCCGTATGGACCACGCCGGTGAGCGGATGCGCGGCCGGGATCTCCGCCAGCACCTCCGCCAGCGCGTCGCGGTCGGCCACGTCGCAGGCCGCCACCCGCACCGTCGCGCCCAGCTCCGTCAGCCTCCCGACAACGGCCGCGTCCACGCCGCGCCGGCTGACCAGCAGCAGATGCCGGGCGCCGTGCTCGGTGACCAGCCGCTCGGCCACCAGCCCACCCAGGGTGCCACTCGCCCCAGTGACCAAAACGGTACCCCGCGAATCCAGCTCCCGCGGGATCGTCAGCACCACCTTGCCGACGTGCCGCGCCTGGCTGATGAACCGGAACGCCTCCGCGGCCTCCCGGACATCCCACGCCCGTACCGGCAACCGGCCCAACTCACCCCGGTCGAACCACTCCACGAGATCGGCCAGCATTTCCCGCAGCCGCCCGGGGCTGACATCGAACAGGTCGAAGGCCTGGTACGACACCGGCATGGTCGCCGCGTCGCGGATATCGGTCTTGCCCATCTCCACGAACCGGCCACCCTCGGCCAACAACCCCACCGACGCGTCCACGAACTCCCCCGCCAGGGAATTGAGCACCACATCGATACCAGCAGGAAACTTCTCAGCGAACTCCAGCGTCCGCGACGACGCAATATGCGCATCATCCAGACCCAACCCCCGCAGCACACCCCACTTACCAGGACTCGCCGTGGCATACACCTCCGCCCCCAGATACCGCGCCAGCTGCACCGCCGCCATACCCACACCACCAGCACCCGCATGAACCAGCACCGACTCACCCGCCCGCAGACCGGCCAGATCCACCAGCCCATACACCGCGGTCAAGAACACCGTCGGCACCGCCGCCGCCTCCGCGAACGACCACCCCCGCGGAACCCGCACCACAAGACGATGATCAGTCACCGCCACCGGACCCAGCCCACCACGCGGGAAAAGACCCATCACCCGGTCCCCGACACCCACCCCGACCACGTCCGAGCCGACAGCCAGCACCACACCCGCACCCTCATTACCCAGCGCACCCGCATCCCCCGGATACATGCCCAACGCATTGAGAACATCCCGGAAGTTCACACCGCCCGCACGCATCGCCACCCGCACATCCCCCGGCGCCAACTCCTCCGCCACATACGGAGCAGGCACCAACGCCAGACTCTCCAACGTCCCGCGCGCACCCACCTCCAAACGCCACGGCACACCCACAGGCGGCACCAGACCAGACACGGCAGACCGCACCAGACGCGGCACGAGCAACCGGTCCCCACGCACCGCCACCTGCGGCTCACCACACCCCACCACCACGGACACAACATCCGCCACGCCACCCGCGTCCACATCCGCGTCCACATCCACGATCAGCAGCCGGCCAGGGTGCTCCGCCTGCGCCGAACGCACCAGACCCCACACCGCCGCCGTCACCGGATCGGGCTCGTCGCCGGCGACCACCGGCACAGCGTGCCGAGTGACGAGTACGAGCCGGGCGTCGACCAGCTCCGGGGCCTCCACGAACAGCTGGATCAGCCGCAGCACCGCGCCGAGGCGCGCGTGCACCTCACCGCCGGACTCGACCGGGGCGACTACGAGTTCCGGCACCGTACCGGCGGTGACCAGCGCATCCAGGTCGTAGTCGGGACCCAGCTCGGCCCACTCCACCGGCCTGCGCTCGGACGGGGGCAGGGATATCCACTGAACGTCGAACAGCGACTGCCGCACGGCGGTGGCCGCGCCCGAGAACTGCTCCGCCACGGCTGCCCGCATGGTCACGGCCTCGGCGGCGAAGACCGGCGCTCCGGCCTCGTCGAACGCCGCCATCGCCACGTTGCCCGCCGCACCGGGCGTCAGCCGTACGCGCAGCGCGGAGGCGCCGACCGCGTGCAGCCGTACCCCGGTCCACGCGAACGGCACCAGCAGCTCATCGCTCCCGGTGTCGAGCAGCACGGCGTGCAGAGCGGCATCCAGCAGCGCCGGGTGCATACCGAACGCGGTCGACGGAGGCTGCGTGCCCTCCGGGAGCGCCAGCTCGGCGAAGAACTCGCCGCCGCCCGTCCGCCACACCGCGCGCAGGCCCCGGAACACCGGGCCGTAGCCATAGCCGCGGCTCGCGAGGCGTTCGTACGCGTCGGCGATATCGACCGGCTCCGCGCCCTCGGGTGGCCATACCCCGAGGCCCTGCTCGGGGACGTCGGCCGCGCCCGCCACCAGAACGCCGGTCGCGTGCTGGGTCATGGGCTCGTCGGTCTCACCCGCGCCCTGGGGGCGGGAGTGGACGACGACGGTACGGCGCCCAGTCTCGTCCGGCGCCTCCACGGTCACCTGCACCGCCACCGAGCGGTCCCCGGACAGCACCAGCGGCTGTTCCAGGGTCAGCTCCTCCAGCAACCCGCAGCCGACCTCATCACCGGCGCGCAACGCCAGCTCCACGAAGGCCGTACCCGGCAGCAGAACCGACCCACCGATCACATGATCCGCCAGCCACGGATGCGTGTACGACGACAACCGCCCGGTCAGCACCACACCGTCCTGCGACGCCGGCACCACCACCGCGCCGAGCAGCGGATGGCCCGCCGACTCCAGCCCCAGCCCGGCCGCATCGGCCGAACTATGCCCCGTCTCCAGCCAGTACCGCCGGCGCTGGAAGGCGTACGTGGGCAACTCGACCCGCCGCGCACCGAGGCCCTCGAACCACACGGCCCAGTCGACATCCGCGCCATGCACGTGCGCCTGGGCCAGGCTCGTCAGCAACCGCGCCCGGTCATCCTCATCCCGCCGCAGCGTGCCCAGGGCGACCACGGGCGCGTCCACGGCCTCGGCGGTCTGCTCCACCGCACCGGTCAGCACCGGATGCGGACTGACCTCGATGAACAGCCCGTGCCCCGCCCCCAGCAACGCCCGAACCGCGGCCTCGAAACACACCGGCTCCCGAAGATTCCGCCGCCAGTACCCGGCGTCCATCGTGGCCGTGTCCAACAGCTCGCCGGTCACCGTCGAATACAACGGCACCTCGGACGCACGCGGAGACAACCCAGCAACCGCCGCCGCCAACTCCTCACCGATGGCCTCCATCTGGCTGGTGTGGAAAGCGAACGCGTCACTGACCTGCCGGACACGAATACCGTCCCGCTCACACGCCTCGGCGAACGCGGCCACCTCCGCCGGGTCTCCCGCGACCACCACGGACGCGGGCCCGTTCACCGCCGCGATCTCCAACCCGCCCGACAACCGCTCCCCGACCCGCTCCGCCGACAGCGCCACCGACACCATCGCGCCCGCACCCCGCGCACCCACCAGCAACCGGCCCCGCGCCACCACCAGCCTGGCAGCATCCGCCAGCGACAACGCACCAGCCACACACGCCGCCGCGATCTCACCCCGCGAATGCCCCACCACAGCCGACGGACGCACCCCATAGGACTCCCACACCGCCGCCAACGACACCATCACCGCAAACAACACCGGCTGACCCACATCCACCCGCTCCAGACACGGGGCACCCTCCTCACCCCGCACCACCGCCAACAACGACCAGTCCACATACGGCTCCAAAGCCGCCGCACACTCCGCCATCCGACCCGCGAACACTGGCGAACCCTCCAGCAAACCCCGGGCCATCCCCACCCACTGCGCACCCTCACCCGAGAACACAAACACCGGACCACCGGACACACCCGTCCCCCGGACCACACCAGCAGCCGACCGCTCCCCGGCCACCGCCACCAGGCCATCCACCAACCTCTCCCGGTCCCGGCCCAGCACCACCACACGATGCTCGAACGACGCCCTGCCCGTGGCCAGCGAGAAACCCACATCCACCGGCCGCAGCCCCGACGCCACGTCCGCCAGCCGCCCCGCCTGCTCCCCCAACGCCGACACCGACTTCGCCGACACCACCCACGGCACCAAACCATCCCCAGCAGGCTCCAGCGCGGGCCGGGCCTCCGCCGGGGCCTGCTCCACAATCACATGCGCGTTGGTGCCGCTGATCCCGAACGACGACACCGCCGCCCGGCGCGGCCGGTCCACCTCCGGCCACGCCCGCTCCTCCGTCAGCAGACTCACCGCACCCGCCGACCAGTCCACATGCCGCGACGGCTCCCCCACATGCAGCGTGCGCGGCAACACACCCTGCCGCATCGCCATCACCATCTTGATCACACCGGTCACGCCCGCCGCCGCCTGCGCGTGCCCGATGTTCGACTTCACCGAACCCAGCCACAACGGCCGGTCCTCCGGACGGCCCTGACCGTAGGTGGCGAGCAGCGCCTCGGCCTCGATCGGGTCACCCAGCGTCGTACCCGTACCGTGCGCCTCCACCACATCCACATCACCGGGACCCAGCCGCCCACTGGCCAGCGCCTGCCGGATCACCCGCTGCTGCGACGGGCCATTCGGCGCCGTCAACCCATTCGACGCACCATCCTGATTCACCGCCGAACCCCGCACCACCGCCAACACCTGGTGGCCGTTGCGCCGCGCGTCCGACAACCGCTCCACCACCAGCAGACCCACACCCTCGGACCACCCCGTACCATCCGCATCGTCCGAGAACGACTTGCACCGGCCATCCGCCGCCAGACCCCGCTGACGCGAGAACTCCACGAACATGCCCGGCGTGGACATCACCGTGACACCGCCCGCCAGCGCCAGATCACACTCACCGTTGCGCACCGCCTGCGCCGCCAGATGGAGTGCGACCAGCGACGACGAACACGCCGTGTCCACCGTCACCGCCGGCCCCTCGAACCCGAAGGTGTACGCCACCCGCCCGGAGGCGACGCTTGAGGTGCTGCCGGTCAGCCGGAGGCCGTCGGTGCCCTCGACCGGTTCGTGCAGCCGGGGCCCGTACTCCATCGAGGTGGCGCCGACGAACACGCCGACGCGGCCGCCGCGCAGGGTGTCGGGGCGGATGCCGGCCCGCTCGACCGCCTCCCAGGAGGTCTCCAGCAGCAGCCGCTGCTGCGGGTCCATGGCGATGGCTTCGCGCGGGCTGATGCCGAAGAACTCGGCGTCGAACTCGCCCGCGGTGTCCAGGAAGCCGCCCCGGCGGACGTAGCTCGTGCCGACACGGTCCTGGTCGGGGTCGTAGAGCGCGGCGAGGTTCCAGCCCCGGTCGGTCGGGAACTCGGCGGTGGCGTCCACGCCGTCGGCCACGGCCTGCCAGAGCTGCTGCGGCGAGGCGATGCCGCCCGGCAGCCGGCAGGCCATACCGACGATGGCGATGGGGTCGCCGTCGACGGCCGTCCGGCGGGTGACGGTCTCCTCGGCGGGGAGCACGCCGAGGATCCGGTCGCGCAGATAGTCGACGAGGGCGTCCGGAGTGGGGTAGTCGAAGAGCAGGCTGCTGGGGAGCCGCAGGCCGGTGGCGGAGGCGAGCCGGTTGCGCAGCTGGACGGAGCGGGCGGAGTCGAAGCCAAGGTCGCGGAAGGTCGTACGGCCCTCGGCGTGCTCGGGGCCGTCGAGTGCGGCCAGGTGCGCGGCCAGCCACTGCGCGAGGAAGCCCTCCGGCTGTTCGAGCAGGCGCTCGCGGAGGGCGAGGGTGGCGGAGCTGACGTGGTCGTCCGCCACGACCGGGGCAGCGGCCCCGGTGGGCTCCTCTCCCACCCAGTAGCGCTCGCGCTGGAAGGCGTAGGTGGGGAGGTCGACGAGGTGGGCGCCGGTGTCCGCGAACGCAACCGTCCAGTCGACGCCGACGCCGGCGACGAACGCCTCGGCGAGCCCGCGCAGCAGCGTCCTGGGCTCCGGCTGGTCCCGGTGGAGCAGCGATACGGCCAGTTCGGACTCGGCGGGTTCGATGACGGGGGTGAGCACGGCGTCGGGGCCGAGTTCGAGGAACCGGGTGGCGCCCTGGGCGCGGAGGGCGGCCACGCCGTCGTGGAAGCGGACGGTGGCACGGACGTGGTCGACCCAGTAGTCCGGCGAGCACAGCTGGTCCGCGGTGGCGACCCGGCCGGTGACGTTGGAGATGACGGGCAGGGTGGGCGGCGCGTACGACAGGCCGCGGGCGACGTCGGCGAAGTCCGCCAGTATGGGTTCCATCAGCGGGGAGTGGGCGGCGATCGAGACGCGCAGCCTGGTGGTCCTGCGGCCCCGCGCGCGAAAGTCCTCGGCGATACGGGCCACGGTCTCGCCGGTGCCGGAGAGCACGAGTTGCGTCGGCCCGTTGATCACGGCGATCGAGACGTCGTCGATGCCGGTGAGTGCCTCGGCGGCCTCCTCCTCGGTCGCCTCGACCACGTACATCGCGCCGCCGTCGGGTAGCGCCTGCATCAGCTCGCCGCGCGCGGCGACGAGGGTGGCCGCGTCGGCGAGGGAGAGCACACCGGAGACGTGGGCGGCGGCGATTTCCCCGAAGGAGTGGCCGATGACGACGTCGGGGGTGACGCCCCAGGAGGTGAGGAGGCGGTACAGGGCGACCTCGACGGCGAAGGTCGCCGGCTGGGTGTACCGCGTCTGGTGGAGCACCGCCGCGTCGTCGCTGTCCGGGTCGGCGAACAGCACGTCCCGCAGGCGCGGTTCGAACTGGGCGCACACCTCGTCCAGAGCCTCGGCGAAGACGGGGTGGGTCCGGTACAGCTCACGGCACATGCCGATGTGCTGCGCCCCCTGGCCGGGGAAGAGGAAGGCGGTGCCGCCGGGCTTGGCGGTGCCACTGACCGCGTCGGCGGCGGGTCCGCCGTCGAGGGCGGCGGTGAGTTCGGCCCGGTCCGCGCCGAGCAGGACGGTGCGGTGCTCGAAGACGGACCGGTTGGCTGCCAGGGAGAGGCCGACGTCGGCGGCGTCGAGGTCGGGGTGCTCCTCCAGGTGGGCGCGCAGTTGCCGCGTCTGGGCGCCCAGCGCGCGTGCGCTGCGCGCGGAGAGGATCCAGGGGAGGTCCCGGCCCAGGGGGGCGGGGGTCCGCTCGGGGGCGGGCGGGCGGCCGGTGTACGGGCCTTCGCCGAGGACGACGTGGCAGTTGGTGCCGCCGATGCCGAACGAGCTGACGCCGGCGACGAGCGTTTCGTCGGGGCGCGGCCAGGCGGCGAGTTCGGTCTGCACCCGCAGGTTCAGCTGTTCCAGCGGGATGTCCGGGTTGGGGGTGCGGAAGTGCAGGTTCGGCGGGAGCCGGCGGTGGCGCAGGGCGAGCGCGGCCTTGAGCAGGCCCACGATGCCGGCGGCGGCCTCCAGGTGGCCGATGTTGGTCTTCGCCGACCCGACCGCCAGGGGAAGCCGGCCGGGGCCGCCCTGGGCGAGGACGGCCGACAGGGCGGCCGCCTCGACGGGGTCGCCGACGGGCGTGCCGGTGCCGTGCAGTTCGACGTACTGGACGGTCTCTGGCGCGGTGCGGGCGTCGGCGTAGGCGCGGCGCAGCACGTCCTGCTGCCCGTGGACGTCGGGGTCGGTGAGCCGCTCGCCGCCGCCGTCGTTGTTGACCGCGCTGCCGCGGATGACGCAGTAGATGGGGTCGCCGTCGGCCACGGCGCGGGCGAGCGGTTTGAGCAGGACGAACGCGCCGCCCTCGCCGCGTACGAAGCCGTCGGCGCTCTCGTCGAAGACGGCGCAGCGGCCGCTGACGGAGAGCGCGCCGAGGCCGGCGGCGGTCTCCATACCGCGCGGCGAGAGGATCAGGTTGACGCCGCCGGCGAGGGCGAGGGTGGATTCGCCGCGCCGCAGGCTCTCGCAGGCCAGGTGCACGGCGACGAGGGAGGATGCCTGGGCGGCGTCGACGGCGAAGCTGGGCCCGGTCAGGCCGAGGGTCCACGACAGGCGGTTGGCGATGATGGCACGGTGCAGGCCGGTGAAGGTGTGCGGTCCGTCGTCGGCGGCGGCGGACAGGGCCGCGTAGTCGTCCTCCATGACGCCGACGAAGACGCCGGTGCGGCTGGAGCGCAGCTGGTCGTCGCGGAGTCCGGCGTCCTCCATCGCCTCCCAGGCCAGTTCCAGGGCGAGCCGCTGCTGGGGGTCCATCGCGGCGGCCTCGTCGGGTGCCACGCCGAAGAACGCGGCGTCGAACTCGTCGACCCTGTCGAGGAAGCCACCGCGCCAGGAGCGGCCGGGGCCGCGCTCGGCGGGCCACGGGGAGACCGCGTCGGTGCCTTCGGTGAGGAGACGCCAGAACTCCGCGGGCCGGGAGGCCGAGGGTACCCGGCACGAGGCTCCGATCACGGCGATCTCGGTGTCGTCCGCCTCGCCACCCGTAACGGGGCCCGTGGTGTGCGTCGGCATGCCTGAACTCCCTGAAAGTCCGTACCTGCGCGGGCCGATGGCGGCCGAGCGGAGTCGGGAGAGCCGTACTCCGGGCCGTCGCCGCCGCAGTGTTCGTGCGGCCCCGGGGCGGTTCGGGCTCCGGGGCGGCGCCTCATGGGCGACAGCCAAACACAGCGCGCCGGGAAAAGTGATCGCTGAGGACGGTGCATGATCGAAAACCGGGAAATCCCTCGGTAGCGTCCGGAGTGGCTGTCCGGACCCGGTGCCCGGGGCGCCCCGGCGTGATGTTGGTTTATCGCCCGCGCACCGGCGGTTCACCGGCCGGTGTCGCCGCTGAGCCGTATCCGGAAACCCGTTTCATGGCCGGGGATGACCGTTCGCTGCCCGACTGGAACGGTCCTGGAGGTGGGACCCCGACACGAAAGATGTCATGACCAATTCAATTAGCGGAAATTCGCGACCAAGAAGGGGTGACGATGCCAAGCAGCCGAGTAAACACCCGTCACCCGAGCCGCCTCGAATTCCCCTAGTTTCGGCCCGGCGGCGCCTAATTCCTGGACCTACTCCCTTGACACGGGCGGGGTTCCGGGCTGCGGAGGTCGGCGAGACGGTGATCGGGCACGCCTGCAAGGCGGGCCGGGCGGCCCGTACGTACGGGTGACGGGTGACCGGCGGCGGACCGCATCGGCCACGATCACGGTCCGGCGCCGAGCAGGCCGTGCGCGACGCCCCGGGGGCCGGGGTGCGGAGCGCCGCCGCCGTGGCCGAGGCGACTCCGGCACGTCGCCACACGGTGCCGCCCCCGGCACCGAGGCCGCTGCCGGCCGGGGCGCAGCCGGGTCGTGTTGCCCACGCCGCTCGGTGGCCGCTCATCAGCCGCCCACGGCAGGGCCGGCTCCCGCCGTTGCCCTCGGCCGCGCCCCGTCATCGTCGAAGGAGCACCCGCCGCGCCGAAGACCCACGTCGCCCGCTGTGGGCGCGGCTGATCGAAAGCCAGGTGTCGGCAGCGACTCGCGCGCGCAGTTCCCCGAATTCCCGATCACAGGATTGACGCGGTGTGATTTAGCCCATTCACTTGGCCATCCTGGAAGCCCGGACAAGCCAGCTAATGTAGGACGCAGAATAAGCGCGGCCAAGCGGGGAGTTTCATGCGTTTCAGCGTGTTGGGCCCACTGACGGCGAATCACCATGGCAAGGGCGTGCCCCTCGGAGGACTCCGCCAGCGGACTGTCCTCGCTTTCCTCCTACTCCATCCGAACAACTCCGTGAGCACCCAGCGGCTCATTGGTGCCCTGTGGGGCGCAAATGAGCCGACAACGGCCCGGAAGAGCGTTCAGAACGCTTTATCAGGCCTACGCAAGGCGTTCCTGACGCATCATCGGTCCGGCGATGCTCCGGTCGCACTCCGCACGGAGGGCCGGGGGTACATCCTGCGCATCCCGCCCGAGCACATCGACCTCGGCAGGCACCACCTGCTCCTGGAACGCGGCGCCAGGGAACTGGCCGACCGGTCCTGGGAGGCGGCCGCCCGTACGCTCCGCGAGGCGCTGGGGCTGTGGCGCGGGGAGGTGCTGGCCGACCTGGTCGAGGCCGGTATCGAGTGGCCTGAACTGGCGGTGGTGCGCGAGGCCCGGTGGAAGGCGCTGGAGGACCGGATCGTCGCCGACCTGATGCTGGGCCGCCACCGCGAGGTGGTCGCGGAACTGGGGCTCGCGGCGGATGCCGAGCCCGTCCGGGAGCGGCTGTGCCGACTGCACATGGTGGCGCTGTACCGGACCGGCCGGCAGACCGACGCGCTGGAGGTCTATCGCCGCACCCGGTCGGTGCTGGCGGAGCGGTTCGGGACCGGGCCGGGCCCCCGACTGCGCGATCTGGAGCAGTACGTACTCGCGCACGACCCCGAGCTGACGGCGCCCGGCGCGGTACTCCGGCTGGCCGCATGAGACCCGCCGCGACCGCGGGAGAGCTGCGGTTTCACGTGCTGGGACCGCTGGAAGTACTGAGGAACGGCGTGCCGCTGCCGCTCGGCGGCATCAAGCAGCGCACCGTCCTGGGCTATCTGCTGCTGCACCCCAACCGGGTGACGGCCACCAGCCAGCTGATCTCGGCACTGTGGGACGGGCCCTCGCCCGCCTCGGCCCGCAAGATGGTCCAGAACGCGGTGTGGCGGCTGCGCAAGCTGCTGCACCTGCACGAGGAGCACGCCGAGCAGGAGGACATATCGCTCCAGTCGCGCCCGCCCGGCTATCTGCTGCGGGTGGATCCCCAGGCCGTCGACCTGTACCGGTTCCACGAGCTGGTGGCGGAGGGGCGGGCCCGGATGCGGGACGGCGGAGTGGCGGAGGCGTCCCGGCTGTGGCGCCAGGCGCTCGCCCTGTGGCGCGGGCCCCTGCTGGCCGACCTGGCCGAGGCCGGGGTGGCCTGGCCGGAGCTGAAAGTGTCCGCGGACACCCGGCTGGACGTGCTGGAGGAGTACTACGACGCCGAGCTGGCCCTGGGCCGGCACAGCGCGGTCCTCCCCGAGCTGTTGACACTGCGTCGGTCCGAGCCGCGGCGCGAGCGGCTGACCGGGCAGCTCATGCTCTCGCTGCACCGCAGCGGGCGGCAGTCCGACGCCCTGGATGTCTACCGGGCGCACCGCGCCGAGCTGGCCGACCAGCTCGGTCTGGATCCGAGCCGGGAACTCCAGGAGCTCCACCAGGCGATCCTCACCCACGACACGGCACTCCACTACACGCCGCTGCCCGGCACCCTCCAGGTGCGTCCGGCACCGCCGCAGCCGTCGGCCGCGGCCGACGCCGCCTCCCCCGCGCCGGACGCGGTGGAGTCCGCCGGGCTCGTGCCGGAGCGCAAGGAGGTCAGCGTCGCGCTGATCAACGCGGTCTGCCCGGCGGTTCCGGGCGGCGGTGACCCGGAGCACGTGGACATGGCGATGGAGGCCGTGCACGAGGTCGTCGTGACCGAGGCGCATCGTTTCGACGGCATCGTGGCGGCGAAGCTCGGCTGCTGCTGGCTCGTCGTCTTCGGCGCCGGGCGCAGCCACGACAACGACGCCATGCGCGCGGTGCTGATGGTGCTCGCCGTACGCCACCGGATCCGCGCGCGGAACGCGCACCCGCTGCGCCTGCGCGCCGCCGTTGACACCGGCGAGGCCCTGGTGCGCTACGGCCGCGACGGTGCCGGACCGCCGACGGTGACCAGCGCGGCGCTGGACCGGCCGCAGTCGCTGCTTCCGCTCGTCCCCCTGGACGAGGTGTGGGTCAGCGAGGACACCCGCGGACAGACCGACAACCTGATCGGCTATCAGCGCGCCCGCGTCCACGCGGCCATGTGGACGGTACAGGGCGTCCGGTGCGCCACCGTGCGCGGCCCGCGGCTGCCGCTGCTGGGGCGTGCCGACTGCGTACGGGCCCTGACGGACCTGCTCGACACCGACGCGGTGGAGCGGCGGGTCGCGCTGGTGGTGGGCGGCCCCGGCATGGGCAAGAGCGCGGTGCTCGAGGAGTTCGAGCGGCAGACCGCCGGGCGCGACCCGGCGACGCGGCCCCTGCTGGCGCATCTGCTGCCGTGCACGGTGGACGACAGCGCCCTGCGCGTCCTCGCCGCGGAGCTGTCGTCGTGTTGTGGCATCGGGTCGTGGGACCCGCCCGGGACGGCGCGGGCGAAGCTGTGGGCGATGGTCGAGCGGGCGGCGGCAAACGCCGACGAGGCGCGACGGCTCTTCGAGCGGCTGCTGGTACCGCTCGGGCAGGTGACGCACCAGGAGCAGGCCGCCGGTCCCGAGGAGGTGGTCGCGGCCTGGTGCACGCTGCTGGAGCGGCTGGCCGCGGAGCGCACCGTGGTCGTGGTCATCGACGATCTGCACGCGGCGGACGAGTCCGTGCTCGGGCTCGTCGGCCCGCTGCTGGGCCAGGAGGGTCCGGCCCGGCTGAAGGTGGTGGCCGCGGCCCGTCCCGAGCTGTTCCTGCGGCGCCCCGCCTGGGAGTCGGCGGTGAACGTCACCGTCGAGCTGACGCGGCTGCCCGACACCGTCGTCGCCGAGTTGACGCGTACCGTCCTCGAAGCGGGCGGAGGGCGGGACCGGCCACCCGGGCCGGTGGCCGAGCTGGTCGAGGTGGTGACGGCGCTGGCCGACGGCAACCCGATGTTCGCGGCGGAGCTGACCCGGATGGCGCTGCGGCGCGTCAGCCCGGACACGGCAGCGGCGGACGCGGCCCCGGCCGAGCGGCCGGAGGCGGCGCACGACATGCTGCCGTCGGCGGTCGGCCGGGCACTGGCGGCCCAGCTGGACGCGCTGCCGACCGACCTCAAGGCGGTCGCGCAGGACGCCGCCGTGCTCGGCGAGGCCGTCCGCCCGGAGGACGTCGCGGCGCTGCGGGACCAACGGCAGTCCGACGCCGGCGACGTGGCCGACGCGCTCGGTGAACTCGTCCGCCGCGGAGTGCTCATGGCCGCTCCCGCGGACGCCGGCACCACCGGCAGCTTCACCTTCCGGCAGCCGCTGCTGCGCGAGGTGGCCTACGCACGGCTCCCACAGGCCCAGCGGGCCGCCAAGCATGCCGCCGTGGCACGCTGGGAGGGCCGCTCCCGGACACCGGGCGGATCGCTCCGCCCGGTGGCGCCCGAACTGCTGCGGCTGGGCTCCGTGGTACAGCGGCTGCGCGACGCGGCCCGGACGGGGCCCGGCCCGGAGCCCAGGGCCGCACTCACGGAGGGGACGCCGCTATTCCCGGCCGGCGCCGGACGGTGACCGCCCACTGCGGCACCGGCCGCTCCCGCGGACGCCGGCACCACCGGCAGCTTCACCTTCCGGCAGCCGCTGCTGCGCGAGGTGGCCTACGCACGGCTCCCACAGGCCCAGCGGGCCGCCAAGCATGCCGCCGTGGCACGCTGGGAGGGCCGCTCCCGGACACCGGGCGGATCGCTCCGCCCGGTGGCGCCCGAACTGCTGCGGCTGGGCTCCGTGGTACAGCGGCTGCGCGACGCGGCCCGGACGGGGCCCGGTCCGGAGCCCAGGGCCGCACTCACGGAGGGGACGCCACTGTTCCCGGCCGGCGCCGGACGGTGACCGCCCACTGCGGCACAGCAGACCGGCCACCTCCGCACAGCACCCCCCGAGCCCGGCTCACCGACCGGACGCCGCCGCACCCGGCCGGTCCCCCGCGGTGACCACGCGCGCCGGGTCCGGGGGCTCGGCGTAGAGCAGGTCGACCACCTCGGCGCGGCGCTCGGCCACGGCGCGCTGGTTGAGGTAGCCCTTGTCGGTGATCTCGCCGTTGTCGATGCTCGGCGGCTCGGCCACCAGGGCCAGCCGGGCGACGCTCGAGGCGGCGCCCTTGCCCGCGTTGAGCGCGGCCAGGGCGGCGGCGAGGTGGTCGCGCAGGCCGTCGTCGCCGAGCAGTTCCGCGGTGTCGGCGGCGTCGGTGCCGAGCAGTTCGTTGGCCCGGCCCAGCGCCGGCCAGGCGATGGCGGCGACATAGGGCCGGTCGCCGCCGACGAGGACGGCGTCGGAAAGCACCCCGGCGGCCGACAGCAGCGCGTTGCGCAGCCGGCCGGCGGCGACCCAGGTGCCGGTGGCGAGCTTGAAGTCCTCGGCTATCCGACCGTCGAAGGCGATCCCGCGGCGGGCGTCGCCGCCGGGGTCGAGCAGCCGGGCCGCGTCGCCGGTGCGGTAGTAGCCGTCCTCGTCGAGCGCGTCGGAGACCTCGGCGCCCAGGTAGGCGGGGGTGACCGAGGCGCCGCGTACCCGGATCTCGGCCCGGCCGCCGGCCGGGGCGAGCTTCAGCTCCACGCCGGGCAGCGGAATGCCGATGCCGTCGCGCACCCCGCCCCAGGTGGAGGTCGCCGCGGGCCCGGTCTCGGTGGCGCCCCACGAGGACACCACGGGGATGTCGCGGCCGGTCGCCGCACGGGCGACGGCCCGCAGCCGCCGCCGCAGCGCGTCCGGCAGGTCGGCCCCGGCGTAGAGGATGATCCGCGCGCGCGACAGCACGCGCCGGGCGAGGCCGGGGTCGCTCTCCAGCGCCTGGGCGAGCTGGGTATATCCGGCCGGTACGTTGACGACGACGGTGGGCGGCATCCGGCGCAGCGCGTCGAGGGTGCGGGGGAACGCGTCGGGCAGCGGTGTCCCGTCGTCGATGAAGAGGCTGCCGCCGTTGCACAGCGCCAGGTTCAGGTTGTGGTTGCCGCCGAAGGTGTGGCTCCACGGCAGCCAGTCGGTCAGTACGGGCGGCTCGTCGGCCAGGAACGGCCAGATCTGCCGGAGCATCTGCTGGTTGGCGCACAGCATCCGGTGGGTGTTGAGCACTCCCTTGGGGGTGCCCGTGGAGCCCGAGGTGAACAGGATCTTCGCGACGGTGTCCGGCGTCAGCGCGTCCTGCGCGCGCCGCACCGCGCCGGTGACGGCGGTGCGACGCAGGGCGTCGACGGTCACATCCCCCGCACCCGGCCGCCGCGAGACGAGGGTCGCGGGCGAGGTGCCGGCCGCGTCGGCGGCCGCCACCAGGGCGCGGCGGAAGAGCTCGCCGTCCTCGGCGTACACCGCCCCGGGGCGGACCAGGGCGGCGAGCGAGCGCAGCCGTGCCAGGTCGGTGCTGCGCAGCGAGTAGGCCACGCTGACCGGTGCGGCCGGTACGCCGGTGAGGTGGCAGGCGAGGGTCAGCAGCAGGTGGTCCAGGGAGTTGCCGGACAGCAGCAGGACCGGGGCACCGGGGCCGCACCCCCGGTCCAGGTACGCCTGGCCGAGGGCGGCGGCGGCCTCGGCGGCGGCGCCATAGGTCAGGGTGCGCCAGCCCTCGCCGTCGCGCTCGGCCGCGAGGACCCGGTCCGGCTCGGCGGCGGCCCAGTGGCGCAGCGCGTGGGCGAGCGTGGGCGGATGGTCCTTCAGCCCCTCGCCGACACGCAGGATCCGGCTGCCGTCGGGGCGTTCCTCGCAGGACACCTCTGCGTACGGCGCCACGGGCGCGTTCACCGGGCCGCCTCGCCGGTCTCCGCGCCCCGCTTCTGAAGGTCGAGCTCGACCCGTGTACGCAGCTCGCCGGAGGCGATCAGCGTGGCGACGCGTTCGATGTCGGTGTCCAGCGGCCGGTCGCGGTCCAGGAACGCGCTGAGGCCGCGCACCGCGTCGTACGCCGTACGGGTCGGCGCGCTGAGGACGTCCAGGCCGCGCAGGTCGGCCGCCTGGCACAGGGCGATGAGGTGGGCGGCCGCGACGCGCTGGACCAGTTCGACGACCGAGCGGGCGTCACGGGCGGCGATGGTGCCCATGCTCACCTTGTCCTGGTTGTGCGCCTCCGTCGAGCGGGAGAACGAGGCGGCCGGCATGGTCCACTTCAAGGCTTCCGCGGCCAGCGACGAGGCGGTGATCTGCATGCCCTTGAACCCGTGGAACAGGCCGGCCTCGAACGCGTCGGGACCCAGCCGCGGGATGAGGTTGGGCGTGAGGCCGTTGTTGAACTTCTCGTCGACGATCAGTTCCAGCTGCCGGTCCAGCAGGTCGCCGACACTGGCGACGGCGGTCTTCAGTGCGTCCATGGCCTGGGCGACGTGGCCGCCGTAGAAGTTGCCGCCGTTGCGCACGGTGCCGGCGGCCACGTCGAACAGGGGGTTGTCGTTGGCGGAATTGACCTCGACGGTCAGCCACCGGTGCGCCCAGTCGGCGGTGTCGCGCAGGACGCCGGTGACATGCGGGGCGCAGCGTACCGAGTAGTGGTCCTGGATGGGGCGTTCCAGCTCGCCGAAGTCGCCGTCGGGCCTGCGCAGCAGCGGGTCGGGCATGGTGTCGCCGGTGAGCATCGCCCGGATGGCGGCGGCACTGGCGACCATGCCGTCGTGCGGCTTGGCCTCGAACAGGAAGGGGGCGAAGTGCGAGGGGTTGCCGAGCAGCACCTGGCTGGTCAGCGCGGTGCACAGGTCGGCGGCGAAGGCCAGCTCCCGGGCGTCGTGCAGCGCGAGGACGGCGAAGCCGGACATGAAGGAGGTCCCGTTGACCAGGGCGAGGCCCTCCTTGGCCTCCAGGGTCACCGGGGTCAGGCCGCACTCGGCGAGGGCCTGTGCCGCGGGCTTGTCCTCGCCCGCGTGCCGCACCGTGCCGCGCCCGGTCAGGGCGGCGGCGAGGTAGCTCAGCGGCACCAGGTCGCCGCTGGCGCCGACCGAGCCACGCTCCGGGATACGGGGCAGGATGTCCGCGTTGAGCATGTCGATCAGCGCGGTGATCAGCTCGGGCCTCACTCCGGAGACACCGCGGGCGAGGCAGTTGGCGCGGACCGCCATGGTGGCCCGTACGACGTCGTCCTGGGCCAGCGGGCCGGTGCCCGCGGACAGGAAGCGGACCAGGTTGTCCTGGAGGTGGTCGGTCTTGCGCTGGGATATCTGCCGGGCGCTGCTGTCGCCGAATCCGGAGGTCACCCCGTAGATCGGGGTGCCGGCTTCGATCAGGGTGTGCTTCATCGCGTTGGACGCCGCGATCCGCGCGGCCGCCTCGGGGGACAGGGCGACGGTCCGGGTGCCCGGGCGCCGGGCGAGGGTGACGATGTCCTCGACGGCGAGGTCGTGTCCGTCGAGGGACACATCGCGCAGTCCGGTCCGCCGTCGGGTGGGTGTGAGCATGGTCTGTCATCTCCTACTGCGGGAAGCAGCCGGTTGCACCGGGGAAGTGGAAGGGATCACCGGGGGAAGTAGCCGGTGCGGGTGAAGAACTCGTCGTACTGGCGGAACAGCTCCCGGGTGGGCTCGGGCCGGACGATGCCGGTGTCCGCGAGCGCCGCGTCGGTGGCGGAGCTGTCCATGGCGAGGTACACGTCGGTGGCGCCGGGGCCGGAGACGGCCTCGAACGATTCGAGCAGGGGCAGCAGCGCGTTGCCGCGGTCGGCGACGATCTTGTCGTGCCAGGCCGCGCGGTCGAGCTCGGTCAGCTCGTGGCCGAAGGACCGCAGGTGCGCCACGATGTCGGCGAAGCCGACCGGGGTCCGGCCGGACAGGTGGAAGGTGCGGCCCGCGGTGTCGGGCCGCCGGGCCAGGGCGAGCACGGCGGCGCTGACGTAGTCCACCGGCACGAGGTGGAAACTGCCGCCGAGGCCGGCGGGGACGGCGCGGGCCTGCACCATGCCCTTGACGCTCAGCCACACGAAGTCGCGGGTCTGGCAGGCGCCGCGCCGCTGGTCGCCGGAGACCAGGTCGACCCGGTGGACGGTGACCGGCAGCCCCCGTTCGCGGGCCTGGCCGAGCAGTTGCTCGGCCACCCACTTGCTCTGGGTGTAGCCGGTCCGCAGCTCCTCGGGCGGCCCGGTCGGGTCGTCGGGGCGCAGCGGAACGCCGGGGGTGACCGGCCGGGCGAACACGCCGGTGGTGGAGATGTGGTGCAGCGGGACGGTGCGGTGGCGGGCCGCGAGGCGCAGCAGTTCCGCGGTGCCCCCGACGTTGGCGGCCTTCAGCTGGGCGTACGGCTGGAGCCAGTTGACGTGGGCGCCCGCGTGGAGGATCAGATCGACCGACCGGGCAAGGTCGTCGAACTGTTCCGCCGTCAGGCCCAGCCGGTCCCTGGCGAGGTCGCCGACGACCACGTCGAGGCGGCCGGTGTCGACCTCGTCCCACACCTCGTACCAGCGCATGTTGTCCGCCAGACGGCGCAGTGCGTCGTCCCGGTCGGTGCCGCGGACCAGGCAGCGCACTCTGGCGCGGGTGGTACGCATCAGGTCGCGCAGCAGGAACGCGCCGACGAAGCCGGTGGCGCCGGTGAGCAGGACCTCGCCGGGGTCGGCCACGGCCTCGACGGTGGTGGTGGCGGGCCGGATGTCGTCGGGGAGGACCGTGTCGGCGGCGAAGTCGTCCGTCGTCCGGCCTCCGCCGGCGGGTGCTTCGCCGTCGGGTGCGGCGGGCTGGAGGTCGCGCAGCAGCCGGTCGGCGACGGACCGCGGGGTCGGGTGGTCGAAGATCAGGCCGGGTGGCAGCCGTAGCCCGGAGGCGGCGTCGAGCTGGTTGCGCAGCTGGACGGAGCTGAGCGAGTCGAAGCCCAGCTCGGGGAAGGACGCGTCGGCGCGCACGGCGTCCGGGCCGGTCAGGCCCAGGAGGTGGGCGGTCCGGGCCCGTACCAGGTGCAGGACGCGCGCCCGGCGCTCGGCGGGCGGCAGGGCGGCCAGTTCGTCGGCGAGCGCCATGGGTGATGCCGACTCCCCCGCCGGGTGGCGGGCGCCGCGGCGGGCCAGTCCGCGCAGCAGGGGCGGGACCGGAACCTGCCCGCGGACCGTGTCCAGGTCGATCGGGCAGGCCACCACCAGGGGGGCCGCGGCGGCGACCGCGGCGTCCAGCATGGCCATGCCGTGCTCGGCGGAGATCGTCCTGAAGCCTTCCCTGGCGACCCTGCGCAGGTCGGCCGCCGCCGACATGCCCCCGTCCGCCACCGTCCACGGCCCCCACGCCACCGAGACGGCAGGCAGCCCGGCGGCGGCCCGGCGCTGGGCGAGGGCGTCGAGCGCGGTGTTGGCGGCGGCGTAGTTGGCCTGCCCGGGGCCGCCGAAGGTCCCGGCGACGGAGGAGAAGAGCACGAACGCGGTGAGGTCGTGACCGCGTGTCAGCTCGTCCAGGTGCCGGGCCGCGTCGGCCTTGGGGCGCAGGACCGTCTCCAGGCGCTGCGGGGTGAGCGCGGTGAACGCACCGTCGTCCAGGACGCCGGCTGCGTGCACGACCGCGCGCAGCGGCCGGTCGGCGGGTATCCGCTCCAGGACGGCGGCGAGTGCCGCCCGGTCGCCGACGTCGCAGGTTTCGACGGTGGCGTGGGCGCCCAGCGCGGCCAGTTCCTCGACCAGGGACGCGGCGCCGGCGGCGCGCAGGCCGCTGCGGCTGGTCAGCGTCAGGTGCCGTACGCCGTGCCGGGCCGCCAGGTGGCGGGCCACCTCGGCGCCCAGCGCGCCGGTGCCACCGGTGATCAGCACGGTGCCGTCGGTGGGCCAGTGCGGCGTCCCGGTGGGCGCCGCGGCGGGGGCGAGCCGGGGCACCAGGACCCGGCTGCCGCGCACGGCCACCTGCGGCTCGCCGGAGGCGGCGACGGCGGCCAGGAGCGACGGCGGGACCTCGGTGGCGGACTCGTCCACGTCGACCAGCAGGAACCGGCCGGGGTGCTCGGACTGGGCGGAGCGCAGCAGGCCCCAGACGGGGGCCGCGTCGGACGGCGCCTGCCCGTCCACCGCCACCGCGCCGCGGGTGACAACGGCGAGGGGGGTGCCGGGGGGCCCGTCGGCGAGACTGCGCTGGGCCACGTCGAGCACGCGGTGCAGCGGATCCGTGGCAGCCACGTGCGTACCCGGCGGGACGGGCCCTTCGGCGGCGGGCAGGACCAACGGGGTCCACACGAGCCGGTGGAGGCCGTCCGCCGGGAGCACCGGGGGTGGATCGCCGTAGGTGACCTCGTCCGCGGCGGCGATCACTCGCCCGGCCGCGTCGGTGAGCAGCAGGCCGGGCCCGCCGGGCGGGGCGGGTGCGACGCGTGCCGCGTCCGCGCCCGCGGTGTAGACGCGCACGCCCCGCCAGCGGAGCACGGGCCGGTGGCCGATCGCGGCGGACAGCAGCCCAGGGTGGAGGATGTAGCGCTCCGCGTCGTCGCCGTCCACGGTGCACGCGCCGTCCGCGGCCGGGGGCGGTACGGCCGGGGGTGGTACGGCCGGCGTCGGGCTGAGGGTGCCGTGGGCGTACCGGGTCCACGCGCCACCCTCCGAGGGGCGGGCGTGGACGCGCAGGTCGCGGCGGCCGTCGGCGCCCGGCGCCGCTACCGTGACCTGGAGCTGGAGCCCTCCGCGCGCGGGTGGGACGGCGTCGACGGCGAGGGTCTCCACGGTGGTGCAGTCGACCTCGTCGGCGGCGCGCAGAGCCGCCTCGACCCAGACCGTCGCGGGTGTGCCGGCGCCGGTCAGCCGCCCCGTCAGCGTGACGCGCCCGCCCTCCGGGTCCTCGACGGCCGAGGTGAGCAGCGGATGCCCGGTCGCGGAGCGGTCGGCGCCGCGCCGGGCGGCCTGCCAGTAACGGCGGTGGTCGAAGGCGTAGGTGGGCAGGTCGGCCGGGCGCGCGCCGCGGTCCGCGAAGAAGCCCTCCCAGTCCACCGGCACACCCGCCGCGAACAGCCGGCCCAGGCCGGTCACCGCGACCGCCGCCTCATCGCCTCCGCGGCGGCCCAGCGCCACGGCCACCGGCACCGGCAGGTCGGCCAGCATCCCCGTCAGCACCGCGTCCGGGCCCACCTCCACGAAGGTGTCCACCCCCGCCGCCGACATCGCCGCCGCGGCGTCCGCGAACCGCACCGGCTCGCGCACATGCCGCACCCAGTACCCCGGGTCCGTCACCTCCTCCGGGCCCGCCATACGCCCCGTCACGCCCGAGACCAGCGGCACGGCCGGTGCGGCGAGGCGCAGCTCGCGCACCACCGCGCCGAAGGCGTCGAGCATCGGGTCCATCAGGGGCGAGTGGAAGGCGTGCGACACCCGCAGCCGCCGGTGCCGTACGTCCCCCAGCCCCGCGACCACGGCCTCCACCGCCGCCTCCGCACCCGAGACCACCACCGACTCCGGCCCGTTGACCGCCGCGACGGCCACCTCCTCCGTCAACAGCGCGCGCACCCGCTCCTCCGACGCCGCCACCGCCACCATCACCCCGCCCGCCGGCAACTCCTGCATCAGCCGGGCCCGCTCGCCCACCAGCGCCACCGCGTCGTCCAGGCTCAGCACCCCGGCCACATGCGCCGCCGCGATCTCACCCACCGAGTGCCCCGCCACCACCGACGGCCGCACCCCCCAGGACTCCACCAGCCGGAACAGCGCCACCTGGTAGGCGAACAGCGCCGGCTGCGCGAACGTGGTGCGGTCCAGCCCCTCCCCCGTCGCGACCGCTTCGGCGAGCTCCGGCGAGAAACGGCCGCACACGTCCGCGAACACCCGGGCGAAGAGCGGGAACGCCGCCGACAGGCCGCTGCCCATGCCCGCCCACTGTGCCCCCTGGCCCGAGAACACCACACCTACCCGCCGTCGGCGGGCCGCCGGTTCGGGGGCGTCGCCGGCGGCGGCGGTCAGGCCGGGCAGCAGGTCCGCCGTCGACCGGCCGGACACGACCGCGCGGTACGGCAGGACGGCGCGGGTGGTCGCGAGCGAGTACGCCACATCGGTCAGGGCGCCGTCGGGGACGGCGGTGAGGTGGTCGCGCAGCCGGTGCAGCTGGTTGCGCAGCCCGCCGGGGGTGGCGGCGGTGACGGCGAGTGGCAGGACGGCGGTGTGCGGCGTCTCCACAACGGGCGCGGGCCCGGCGTCGGCGGCGGGCGGCTCCTCGATGATCACGTGTGCGTTGGTGCCGCTGATCCCGAACGACGACACCCCCGCCCGCCGCACCCGGCCGGGCACGTGCGGCCAGGGCTGCTCGTGTACGGCGAGCCGCACGGCGCCGGCCGCCCAGTCCACGACGGTGGTGGGCTCGTCGGCGTGCAGGGTGCGCGGCACGGCCCCGTACCGCAGGGCGAGCAGCATCTTGATGACGCCGCCGACCCCGGCGGCGGCGGAGGTGTGGCCGATGTTGGACTTCAGCGAGCCCAGCCAGAGCGGGCCCCGGTCGCCGCGGTCCCGGCCGTACGTGGCCAGCAGCGCCTGCGCCTCGATGGGGTCGCCGAGCCGGGTACCGGTCCCATGCCCCTCCACCACGTCGACATCCGCGCCGCTGATTCCCGCGTCCGCCCACGCCGCCCGGATCACCCGCTCCTGAGCGGGGCCCGACGGAGCCGTCAACCCATTGGAGGCACCGTCCTGGTTCAGCGCCGAACCACGCACCACACCCACCACCGGATGCCCGAGCCGACGCGCATCCGACAACTTCTCCACCAGCAGCACGCCCACGCCCTCGGACCAGCCCGTACCGTCCGCGCCCGCCCCGTACGACTTGCACCGACCGTCGACCGCGAGACCCTGCTGGCGCGAGAACTCGATCCAGGCGCCGGGGGCGGACATGACGGTGACGCCGCCGACGAGCGCGAGCGTGCAGTCGCCGTTGCGCAGGGCCTGAGCGGCGAGGTGCAGGGCGACCAGCGAGGAGGAGCAGGCGGTGTCCACGGTGATCGCCGGGCCGTGCAGGCCGAGGGTGTAGGCGACGCGGCCGGAGGCCACGCTGGCCGCGCTGCCGGCGAGCAGGTATCCGCGCAGCTCGTCCGGGCCGGTGTCCATGTCGGTGTAGGTCTGGCCGGCGAAGCCGGCGAACACACCGGTGGGGGTGGCGCGCAGTGCGGCCGGGTCGATGCCCGCGCGCTCGACCGCTTCCCAGGCGACTTCGAGGAGCAGGCGCTGCTGCGGGTCGGTCGCCAGCGCCTCGCGGGGCGTCATGCCGAAGAGCGCGGCGTCGAAGTCGCCCGCGCCGTCGAGGAATCCACCGCGCGTGGTGTCGCAGCGGGCGGCGAGGTCGGCCAGGTCCCAGCCGCGGTCGTCGGGGAAGTCGCCGATCGCGTCGCCCCCGTCGCGGACGAGCCGCCACAGGTCCTCCGGGGTGCGGACACCGCCCGGGTACCGGCAGGCCATCGACACCACGGCGATCGGATCGTCGTCACCGGACTCCCGTTCGGCGAGGCGGTCCCGGGTACGCCGCAGCTCCTCGGTGACCCGCTTGAGGTAGGCGGCGAGCTTCTGCTCGTTGGGGGTGGGCATCGGGATCACTCCGCTTCCGGGCCGAGTTCGCTGTCGACGTATGCGAACAGGTCGTCGAGGGACGGGTCGTCGGGAGCCGGGTCGGGCCCGGGGCGCAGCTCGGTATGCAGGTGTTCGGCGAGCGCGGCCGGGGTGGGGTGGTCGAAGACCAGCGTGGCGGAGAGCGCCAGGCCGCTGAGCCGGTTGATCCGGTTGCGCAGTTCGACGGCGGTGAGGGAGTCGAAGCCCATCTCGTGGAACGGCCGCTCCGGATCGACGGCGTCGGGGTCGGCGTGGCCGAGCACGGCCGCGGTCTGCTCGCACACCGCTTGGAGGACGTACGGGCCCCGGTCGGCCGCGGGGAGGCCGGCGAGCCGTTCGCGGAACCCGGGGTCCGTGGGCGCCGCGGTGGGCGCCGCCGCCACGGTCGCCGGCGGGGCGCCGTCGGCGATCCAGTAGTGCTGGTGGTCGAAGGCGTAGGTGGGCAGGTCGGTCGGGCGCGCGCCGCGGTCCGCGAAGAAGCCCTCCCAGTCCACCGGCACACCCGCGGTGAACAGCCGGGTCAGCGCGGACACCGCACCGGCCGCCTCGTCGGCGTCCCGCCGGATCAGCGGCACCGCCACCGGCACCTCGGTGAGCAGCCCAGTCAGCGTCCCGTCCGGCCCGGCCTCCACGAACACGTCCACCCCGTCGGCGCGCATCGCCGCCACCGCGTCCGCGAACCGCACCGGCTCGCGCACATGCCGCACCCAGTACCCCGGGTCCGACAGCTCGCCCGGCTCCACCGGCCGGCCGAGGAGACCCGACACCACCGGCATACGCGGCTCGCGCAGTGTCACCTCGCGGAGCGCGGCGGCGAAGGCGTCGAGCATCGGGTCCATCAGGGGCGAGTGGAAGGCGTGCGACACCCGCAGCCGCCGGTGCCGTACGTCCCCCAGACCCGCGACCACGGCCCCCACCGCCGCCTCCGCACCCGAGACCACCACCGACTCCGGCCCGTTGACCGCCGCGACGGCCACCTCCTCCGTCAACAGCGCGCGCACCCGCTCCTCCGACGCCGCCACCGCCACCATCACCCCGCCCGCCGGCAACTCCTGCATCAGCCGGGCCCGCTCACCCACCAGCGCCACCGCATCGTCCAGGCTCAGCACCCCGGCCACATGCGCCGCCGCGATCTCACCCACCGAGTGCCCCGCCACCACCGACGGCCGCACCCCCCAGGACTCCACCAGCCGGAACAGCGCCACCTGGTAGGCGAACAGCGCCGGCTGCGCCACCTCCGTACGTTCCTGCTCGGCGCCGTCCCCCGACCACAGCGTCCGGGCCAGCTCCGGCGAGAAGCGCCCGCACACGTCCGCGAACACCCGCCGGAAAACGGGGAACGCCGCCGACAGCGCCCGGCCGGGCGCCGCCCGCCGTGCCCCCTGGCCGGAGAACACCACGGCCACCCGGCGGTCGGCGGACGCGAGGTCGGACGTGGCACCGGCGAGCCGCTCGACGGCCTCCGCGGAGGTGTGTGCGACGACCGCCGTACGGTAGGCGAGCGGCGACCGGGACACGGCGAGGGAGTACGCCACGTCCAGCGGGTCGGCCGTGCCCTCGCCGAGCCGGGTGGACAGCCGCTCCACCTGGCCGCGCAGGGCGGCGGCGGACCCGGCGGACACGACGAACGGCAGGGCGGGCGTACCGGTTTCGGCGGGCTCGGCGGGCTCGGGCACCGGCTCGGCCGGCGGCTCTTCGATGATCACGTGCGCGTTGGTGCCGCTGATCCCGAACGACGACACCCCCGCCCGCCGCACCCGGTCCGGGGTACGCGGCCACGGCCGGGCCTCAACCAGCAGCCGGACGTCGCCCGCCTCCCAGTCGACCTCCGGGCTCGGTTCCTCGGCGTGCAGGGTGCGCGGCATGCGCTCGTACCGCATGGCCTGGAGGACCTTGATGACGCCGGCGACGCCCGCGGCGGCCTGGGTGTGGCCGATGTTGGACTTCAGCGAGCCCAGCCAGAGCGGACCCCGGTCGCCGCGGTCCCGGCCGTACGTGGCCAGCAGCGCCTGCGCCTCGATGGGGTCGCCGAGCCGGGTACCGGTCCCATGCCCCTCCACCACGTCGACATCCGCGCCACTGATTCCCGCGTCCGCCCACGCCGCCCGGATCACCCGCTCCTGAGCGGGGCCCGACGGAGCCGTCAACCCGTTGGAGGCACCGTCCTGGTTCAGCGCCGAACCACGCACCACACCCACCACCGGATGCCCGAGCCGACGCGCATCCGACAACTTCTCCACCAGCAGCACGCCCACGCCCTCGGACCAGCCCGTACCATCCGCACCCGCCCCGAACGACTTGCACCGCCCGTCGACCGCCAGACCCTGCTGACGCGAGAACTCCACGAAGGTGGTCGGGGTGGCCATCACGCTGACGCCTCCCGCGAGCGCCATGGCGCACTCGCCGTTGCGCAGGGCCTGGACGGCGAGGTGCAGGGCGACCAGCGAGGAGGAGCAGGCGGTGTCCACGGTGATCGCCGGGCCGCGCAGGCCGAAGGTGTACGCGATGCGGCCGGACGCCACGCTGCCCGCCGAGCCGGTCATCAGATAGCCCTCGACCCCGTCCGGGAGCCGCTCGGCGCGGGCGGCGTAGTCGTGGTAGGCGACGCCCATGAACACGCCGGTGGAGCTCTCGCGGATGTCGGCGACCGGGATGCCGGCGCGTTCCCAGGTCTCCCACGCGACTTCGAGCAGCAGCCGCTGCTGCGGGTCCATGGCGAGGGCCTCCCGCGGGCTGATGCCGAACAGGGCGGCGTCGAAGTGCCCGGCGTCGTACAGGAACCCGCCGTGGCGGGTGGCCGAGCGGCCGGTGCCTTCCGGGTCCTCGGCGAAGAGGCGCCCGGTGTCCCAGCCGCGGTCGGTGGGGAACTCACCGACCGCGTCGGCCCCGTCGCCGACGAGCCGCCACAGGTCCTCCGGGCCGCGCACATCGCCGGGGAAGCGGCCGGCCATGGCGACGATGGCGATCGGGTCCTCGCCGGCGGGGGCGGCAGCCGTGGTGGTCCCGCCCGCCTCGGCCGCCGGGGCCGGCGCGTCGCCGAGCAGGCGCTCGCGCAGGTGGGCGGCGAGCGCGGCCGGGGTCGGGTAGTCGAACAGCAAGGTGGCGGGCAGCGGCAGCCCGGTCGCGGACCGCAGCCGGTTGCGCAGCTCGACCACAGTCAGCGAGTCGAAGCCGGACTCGCGGAACGCGCGGTCCGGGTGGATGGTGTCCCGGTCGGCCGCGTCGTAGCCGAGCGCCGTCGCCGCGTGGCCGCGCACCAGGTCCAGCAGGTGCCGGTCCTGATCTGCCCGGGAGAGCCCGGCCAGCCGGCCCGCCTCCCCACTCACCTCGGCCGTCTCGGTGGCGAGGGCACGGGCCGGTGCGCGCACCAGGCCGCGCAGGAGCGGCGCGAGCGCGTTCTCCCCCGCCCGGTCGCGGAGCGCGGCGAGGTCGAGGCGGGCGGGGACCACCAGAGTGCGGTCCCCGCCGAGCGCGGCGGCGAACAGGGTCAAGCCGTCGGCGGTGGACATCGGGGCGAGGCCGGACCTGCGCAGCCGCGCCAGGTCCGCGTCGGCGAGGCTGCCCAGGCCGCTGGGGCGCTCCCACAGTCCCCACGCCAGGGAGACGCCGGGCACGCCCCGGGCACGGCGCCGGTGGGCGAGCGCGTCGAGGAAGGTGTTGGCGGCGGCGTACGCGGACTGGGCCGGGAGGCCGAGCACGCCGACGGCCGAGGAGAACAGCACGAAGGCGGTGAGCGGCAGGTCGCGGGTGAGCTCGTCCAGGTGGACCGCCCCATCGGCCTTGGGGCGCAGCACCGCGTCGAGCCGCTCGGGCGTCATGGCGTCCAGCGGGGCGTCGTCGGCCGCGCCCGCCAGGTGGTAGACGCCGGTCAGCGGATGCGTGGCGGGGATGTCGGCGATCACGGCGGCGAGCGCGGCGCGGTCGGTCACGTCGCAGGCGCGTACGGAGACGTCGGCGCCCGCGGCCGTGAGTTCGGCGGCCAGTTCGGCGGCGCCGGGGGTGTCCGCGCCGCGCCGCCCGGTGAGCACCAGGTGGCGGGCCCCGGCGGCGACGAGGTGGCGGGCCAGGTCGCCGCCGAGGCTGCCGAGGCCACCGGTGATCAGGTGGGTGCCGGTGGGATCGGCGGCGGTCCGGTCGGCGCCGGCGGTACGGACCAGCCGGGGCACCAGGATGGCGCCGTCACGGATCGCGGCCTGGTTCTCGCCGGCCGCCACGGCGAGGGCGGCGGCGCGCCGCACGGCGGCCTCGTCGGCGGCGGCGTCGGCGTCCACCAGCACGAACTGGTCCGGGTGCTCGGCCTGCGCGGACCGCACCAGACCCCACAGGGCGGCCCCGGCGGGGTCGGAGACATCGGCGGGACCGCGCACCGCGACCGCGCCGCGGGTGAGCACGACCAGGCGCGCGGCCGGGGAGTGTTCGTCGGCGAGCCAGGCATGGAGGGCCGTCAGGCCGCGTGCCGCCGTGGCACGGGCGTGTGCCGCCCCCCGCCCGGCTGCCGGTGCCGCGTCCGTCGCCTCCGGCAGGTCACCCGAACCGAGCGCCTGCCCGGCCGACGCTGCCGCGTCCGGCAGGCCGCCGGGCCCGGCCGCGTCGTCGGCCGGTGTCACGATCCGCAGGTCGGCTCCGGCCGCGGTGGCCGCTCCGGCCGGCAGCGGCTGCCAGTCGAGTGCGTACAGGGCGCCGCCGCCCGTGGTGACGGCCGTCAGGTCGGCGGCGGGGACCGGTCGCATCAGCAGCGAGTCGACGGCGGCCACCGGGCGGCCCGCGGGGTCGGTCGCGGTCACGCTCACCGCGTCGCCGCCCGCCGGGGCGACGCGCACGCGCAGGGTGGTGGCCCCGGCCGCCGGTACGCGGACGCCGGACCACGTGAACGGCAGCCGCACCATGCCGGCCCCGGTGGCCGGGGTACGCAGCAGCTCTGCGTGGAGGGCCGCGTCCAGCAGGGCGGGGTGGACGGCGTAACGGCGGGCGTCGGCGTGGTGGGCCTGGTCGAGGGCGACTTCGGCGTACATCTCGTCGCCCAGACGCCAGGCGGCGCGCAACCCCCGGAAGGCGGGCCCGTATCCGTAGCCGTCGGCTTCCCGGTCGGCGTAGAAGGCGGTCACGTCGACCGGTTCCGCGCCGGGCGGGGGCCAGGCGGCGGGCGGCTGCGGGCTGGGGGCGGCCGTGGTCAGGGAGCCGGTGGCGTGCCGGGTCCACGGCTCGTCGTGGCCGGTGTCCGGGCGGGCGTGCACGTCGACGGGGCGCGTGTGGTGGGCGTCGAGCGCGCCGACGGTGACCCGGAGCTGGACCGCCGTGCCCTCGGGCAGCAGGAGCGGCCGCTCGACGGTCAGCTCCTCGATACCGGAGCAGCCCACCTCGTCCCCGGCCCGAAGGGCCACTTCGACGTAGGCGGTGCCGGGCATGAGCGCGGTGCCGCCGACGGCGTGGTCGGCGAGCCAGGCGGGCGACCGCGGCGAGAGGCGGCCGGTCAGCACGGTCCGGTCGCCGTCGACCGCGGTCAGGACGGCGCCGAGCAGGGGGTGGTCGGCGGGGGCGAGTCCGGCGGCCGCGACGTCGGAGGGGCCGGTCGCCGGGGACAGCCAGTGGTGGCGCCGCTGGAAAGGGTAGGTGGGCAGGTCGGTCCGGCGTGCCCCGGTGCCGTCCAGGGGCACGTCCCAGTCCACGGCGAGCCCACGGACGTGTGCCTCGGCGAGCGAACGCAGGAAGCGTTCCCGGCCGCCCTCGCCGCGGCGCAGGGTGCCCACGGCGGCGGGCTGGTGGCCGATCTCGTCGGCGGTGTCCAGCAGGGCCGACAGCAGCAGGGGGTGCGGGCTGCACTCGACGAACGCGCGGTGCCCGTGGCCGAGCAGGGCGACCACGGCGGCCTGGAAGTCCACCGGCTCGCGGGCGTTGCGGAACCAGTAGCCGGGGTTGAGGTCGCCGGCGCCCAGCGGGCCACCGGTCACCGTGGAGTAGAGGGCGATGCGCGGCGGGTGGTGGGGGATGCCGTCGAGCAACTCGCGCAGGGGCTCGCGCAGCGGCTCGACCAGGGCGCAGTGCGAGGCGCCCGCGCGGACCACGACGCGGGCGCGGATGCCGTCCGCCTTGCAGTCGGCGACGAAGCGCTCGATCTCGTCGGGCTCCCCCGCGACGGTCACGGCAGTCGGCCCATTGACGACGGCGAGATCGACGGGCGCGTTCCGCTCGGCGATACGGCGGCGCACACCGTCGGCGGAGAGCTCGACCGCGGCCATCATGCCGCGTCCCGGCAGCTCCTGTGCGAACAGGCGGCTGCGGCGCACCACGACGGTCGCGGCGTCCTCCAGGGTGAGCACACCGGCGACGCAGGCGGCGGCCAGTTCGCCCTGCGAGTGGCCGACGACCGCGGCGGGGCGTACGCCGTGCGCCTCCCACAGGGCGGCGAGCGAGACCATGACGGAGAACAGCACCGGCTGGGCCACGTCGCTGTGTTCCTGGTCGGCGGCGCCCTCACGGCCGAGCACGGTGTCGAGCAGGGACCAGCCGACGAGGGGGTCGATCACCGCGGCGCACTCGCGCAGCTTGTCGGCGAACGCCGGGGCCTGCTCGTACAGCGCGTTGGCCATGCCCGGCCACTGCGATCCGTGGCCGGGGAAGACGAAGGCGACCCGGCCGTGGTCGGCGGCGGTGCCGTGCACGACACCCGCGGCCGGGGTGTCGGTGGCCAGCGCGTCCAGGGCGGCCGCGAAGCCGTCGTGGTCGGTGGCCACGGCGACGGCGCGGTGCGGGAAGTCGGCACGGCCGTGGGCGAGCGAGAACGCCACGTCGGCGGGGTCGGTGCCGGGGTGGGCGGCGAGGTGGTCGAGCAGCTGGGCGGCCTGGGCCCGCAGCGCCGCGGGCGTCTTCGCGGACAGCGGCCAGGCCACGGGCCCCGCCGCGGCGCGGGGCGGTTCGGGGTCGGCCGGCGGGGGCGCCTCCTCCAGGATCAGGTGGGCGTTGGTGCCGCTGATACCGAACGACGACACGCCCGCCCGGCGCGGTCGCCCCTCGGCGCCGGCCCAGTCGACGGGCTCGGTCAGCAGACGGACCGTGCCCGCGCTCCAGTCGACGCTCGGGGACGGCACGTCGGCGTGCAGGGTGCGGGGCAGCACGCCGTGGCGCAGTGCCATGGTCATCTTGATGACGCCGGCCACCCCTGCGGCCGACTGGGTGTGCCCGATGTTCGACTTCAGCGAGCCGAGCCACAGCGGGCGGCCCTCGGGGCGGTCCTGGCCGTAGGTCTCCAGCAGTGCGTTCGCCTCGATGGGGTCGCCGAGTCGGGTGCCGGTGCCGTGGGCCTCGACCGCGTCGACGTCGGCGCCGGTCAGGTTCGCGGTGTGCAGGGCCGCCCGGATGACGTGGCGCTGCGCGGCACCGTTCGGGGCGGTCAGCCCGTTGGACGCGCCGTCGGAGTTGATGGCCGAGCCGCGGAGCACGGCCAGGACGGGGTGGCCGTGGCGGCGGGCGGCGGAGAGACGTTCCAGGACGAGCATGCCGGCGCCCTCGGCCCAGCCGGTGCCGTCGGCGGCGGCGGAGAACGCCTTCGACCGGCCGTCGGGCGACAGTCCGCCGAGCCGGCTCAGCTCGGCGAAGACGCCCGCCGTCGGCATGACGGTCACCCCGCCCGCGAGGGCGAGCGCGCACTCGCCCGCGCGCAGTGCGCGGGCCGCGGTGTGCAGGGCCACGAGCGACGCCGAGCAGGCGGTGTCGACGGTGACGGCGGGTCCGCGCAGGCCGAGGACGTAGGCGATCCGCCCGGACGCGACGCTGGGGGTGGTGCCGGTGTAGAGGTAGCCGTCGGAGCCGTCGCTGTCTTCGCCCATGCGCGGCCCGTACTCCTGGAAGGTGGCGCCGACGAAGACGCCGGTGTCGCTGTCGCGCAGCGAGCCGGGGTCGATGCCCGAGCGCTCCAGGGACTCCCAGGAGGTCTCCAGAAGCAGCCGCTGCTGCGGGTCGAGCGCGGCGGCCTCGCGGGGGCTGATGCCGAAGAACGCGGCGTCGAACTCCGCGATGCCGGCCAGGAAGCCGCCCTCGCGCACGTACGAGGAGCCGCGACGCCGCGGGTCGGGATCGTAGAGCCGGTCGACGTCCCAGCCGCGGTCGGTGGGGAACGGGCCGATCGCGTCCACGCCGTCGGCCACGATCCGCCACAGGTCCTCGGGGGACCGGACGCCGCCGGGGAAGCGGCAGGCCATGCCGACGATGACCACCGGGTCGTCGTCCGCGTCCGTGTTCTCGGCGGCTGCCGGGGGCTCGTCGGCGGGGTCGGCGCCCGTCGAGAGGTGGCGGGCGAGCCGGCCGGGCGTGGGGTACTCGAAGACCAGGGTCTCCGGGAGGGCGCGGCCGATGGCGGCGGCCAGCCGGTCGCGCAGCTCCACGGCGATGATCGAGGTGACGCCGATGTCGCGGAAGGCCGCGTCGGCCGGGATCTCGCCGGGGGCGTCGGAGCCGATGACGGCGGCGGTGTGGCGCCGCACCAGGTCCAGCGGGTCCTCGGCCGGCCGTGCCGTACGCCGGTTCGCGTCCGCCGAGGTGGCCGGGGCCGCCGCGGACGCGGGCGCGGTCTGGGCGGTCTTCCCGGAAGTGGCCCCGGCGGGGGTGGCAGGCCCCTGCGCGGACGCAGGCGGGGCGGCCGGGGTGCCCTGCCCGGTCACGGACGCGGCCGGAGCAGCCGCCTCCGGTACCGGCGCGGCCGGGCCGCAGTCCCCGGGTACGGGCGCGGCCGGAGCGGTCTCTTCGGGTACGGACCCGCCCGGAGCCGCCTGCCCGGCGGCGGGCGCCGCGGGCAGCCAGTGCCGGCGGCGGCGGAACGCGTAGGTGGGCAGGGCGACATGGCCGCCGCGCCCGGTCAGCGCCGTCAGGTCCACGTCGGCGCCGGCCACGTGCAGCCCCGCCAGGGCCTCCACCAGCGTCTCGGGCTCGGGGCGGCCGGCGCGCAGGGCCCCGAGGAAGCGGCGGCCGTCGGGGACGGTGGAGCGGGCCGCGGCGGTGAGCACCGTGTCGGGCCCCAGCTCCAGATAGGTGGTGACCCCGGCCGCGTCCAGGCGGCGCACACCGTCGGCGAACCGGACGCTGTCCCGCACATGCCGCACCCAGTACGCGGGGTCGCACAGCTCGGCGGCGGTGGCGATGTCGCCGGTGAGGTCCGAGACGACGGGCAGCCGCGGCGGCGCGTAGGACAGGGACTCCGCGACCGTCCGGAAGGCGTCCAGCATCCCCTCCATGCGGGGCGAGTGGAACGCGTGGCTGACCCGCAGCCGGCGGGTCCTGCGGCCCTCGGCACGCCACCGCTCGGCGAGCCCGTCGACGGCCTCGGCGTCACCGGAGATCACCACGGCGCGCGGCCCGTTGACCGCGGCGACGGACACCCGGTCCGTCAGGCCGTCGTGGTCGAGGGCCGCCCTGACCTCGTCCTCGCCGGCCTCGACGGCCGCCATCGCGCCGCCGCCGGGCAGCGCCTGCATGAGCCGCCCGCGGGCGGCGACCAGGGCGCAGGCGTCCGGCAGCGTCAGCACGCCGGCGACGTGTGCCGCGGCCAGCTCGCCGATGGAGTGGCCGAGCAGCAGGGCGGGCCGTACGCCGAGGCCGGTGACGAACCGGTGGAGCGCGACCTCGATGGCGAACAGGCCGGGCTGGGCGTACTCGGTACGGTGCACGGCATCGGCGTCGGGCGAGCCGGGGCCGGCCCACAGCACCTCGCGCAGCGGACGGTCGAGCAGGGCATCGAAGTGCGCGCAGACCTCGTCGAAGGCGGAGGCGAAGGCGGGGTGGGCGGCGTACAGCTCCCGCCCCATGCCGGGCCGCTGCGCGCCCTGGCCGCTGAACAGCACCGCGACGTCGCCGCCCGTGGCCTGGCCCACGGCGGTGCCGGCGCCCTCGGCGCCCCGGCCCAGCGCGTCGAGCCGGGTGCGCAGGGTGGCGCGGTCGCCTGCGACCACGACGGCCCGCGCGGGGAAGGCGGTGCGGGTGGTCAGGAGTGACGCGGCGAGTGCGGCCGGTGGCACCCCGGGCCGCTCCTCCACCCAGCGCGCGAGGTGACGGGCCTGGGCGCGCAGCGCCTCGGCGTCGCGGCCGGAGACGGCGTACGGCAGGGGCAGCGCGTGGCCGGCCGGAGCGGGGGCATCGGCCGGGGCGGGGCCGGACCCGGAAGCCGGGGCGGCACTGGTGTCAGCCGGGGCGGGAGCGGTGGTGTCGGGGGGGTCCGTCGGGTCAGGCGCGGCCGCCAGGACCAGGTGGCAGTTGGTGCCGCCCATGCCGAACGAGCTGACCCCGGCGATCAGGGGCGCGTCCGGGCTGGGCCACGGGCCCAGCCGGTCGTGCACGCGCAGCCGCCACTCGTCCATGGGGATGCGCGGGTTGGGGGTGCGGTAGTTGCGGCTGGCGGGCAGCTCGCCCTCGCGCAGCGCGAGAACCACCTTGAGCAGGCCGGTGATGCCGGCGGCGGCCTCCAGATGGCCCACGTTGGTCTTGACCGAGCCGACGTGCAGCGGCCGGGCGGCGGGCCGGAGGGCGCCGAGCGCCGCGCCGAGCGCCTCGGCCTCGACGGGGTCGCCGGCGCGGGTGCCGGTGCCGTGCAGTTCGACGTACTGGACGGCGGCCGGGTCGACGCCCGCCTGGCGGTACGCCTCCTCGATCACCTCGCGCTGCGCGTCCGGCTCGGGGTGGGTCAGGCCGGGACCGCCGCCGTCGTTGTTGACCGCGCCGCCGCGGATGACACACCAGATGTCGTCGCCGTCGGCCAGGGCCCGGCGCAGCGGCTTGAGCACCACCACCGCGCCGCCCTCGCCGCGGACGTAGCCGTTGGCGCGGGCGTCGAAGGTGAAGCACTCGCCGTCCGGGGACAGGGCGCCGAACCGTTCGACGTCGGCCGTCGCGGCGCCGCTGAGGTTGAGTTGCACGCCGCCCGCGAGGGCGAGGTCGCACTGGCCCGACCGCAGGCTCTCGCAGGCGAGGTGCACGGCGACCAGGGACGAGGACTGGCCGGTGTCGACGGTCATGCTGGCGCCGCGGCTGCCCAGCAGGTACGACAGCCGGTTGGCGATCAGGCTGCGGCCGAGACCGGCCAGGGTGTGCGGGGAGACGGCGTCCGGGCCCGCGCCCGCGGTGAGCCGGGCGTAGTCGTCGGCGACCGCGCCGAAGAAGATCCCGAGCCGGGTGCCGCGCAGTCGCGACGGCACGATGCGGGCGTTCTCCAGGGACTCCCAGCCGAGTTCGAGCGCGAGGCGCTGCTGGGGGTCCATGGCGGCCGCCTCGCGTGGGGTGACGCCGAAGAAGTCGGCGTCGAAGTCCTCGACGCGGTCCAGGAAGCCGCCTCTGCGCAGCCGCACGGGGGCGTCGCTCCAGCGGTCGGCGGGAGCCTCGGCGACGGCGCCGCGCCCTTCGCGCAGCAATTGCCAGAACGCGCCGGGGTCGGGTGCTCCAGGGAGTCGGCAGGCGATTCCGACAACCGCCACGGGCTCCGGGGGACGGGGTTCGTCATGCACGTCTACGGCCACGAAACCGACGGTATGCGCGGGGCTCCACCGCCCGGCAACTGGCCGGAATCCGGGCCGGGGCCGGGCGCGATGGACGGGCGATTACCTGCTGGCACTAGGTTCCGCAGCAGGCCGGACTATGCCAGGGAGCTGCCGTGAACCCATTCCTGGAAGCGATTCTCGACAACCGACCACCTGAGGTGTTCGAGAGTCTGGACCTTCCCGACACCTACGCCGCCGCGCATCTGCGCGCGGAGGACACCGAGATGTTCCGCGACGCCGCCGACAAGGACGTCAGGAAGTCGCTGCGGGTCGGCCCGGTGGAGATGCCGGAGCTGGCCCCCGACGAGGTCGTCGTCGCCGTGATGGCCAGTTCGATCAACTACAACACGGTGTGGTCGGCGACGTTCGAGCCGATGCCGACGTTCACCTTCCTGCGCAAGTACGCGGCGCAGGGCGGCTGGGCGGCCCGGCACGACCGCCCGTTCCAGGTGGTCGGCTCGGACGCCGCGGGCGTGGTCGTGCGGGTCGGTTCCAAGGTCAGCCGGTGGAAGCCCGGTGACCATGTCGTGGTGCACCCGGTGCACGTGGACGAAGAGGAGCCGGTGACCCACGCCGACGCCATGCTCGGCACCGAGATGCGCGCCTGGGGCTATGAGACCAACTACGGCGGGATGGGCGAGTTCGCCATCGCCCGCGCCAGCATGCTGGTACCCAAGCCACCCCATCTGACCTGGGAGGAAGCGGCCGTCGTCCCGATGTGCGGCAGCACCGCCTACCGCATGCTCGTCGGGCCGGGCGGGGCCCGGATGACCCAGGGCGACGTGGTCCTGGTCTGGGGCGCCGCCGGGGGCCTGGGCGCGTACGCGGTGCAGTTCGTCAAGAACGGCGGCGGCATACCCGTGGCGGTGGTGGGTTCGCAGCGCAAGGCCGAGGCCGTCCGCCGGCTGGGCTGCGAGGTGGTGGTCGACCGGTCCGAGATCGGGCTGAGCGACGACCCCGACCCCTCCCCCGAGGACACCATCGCCGCCGGGAAGCGGCTGGGGCGCATCATCCGCCGGGAGACCGGCAGCGACCCGCAGATCGTCTTCGAGCACGTGGGGCGGGCCACCTTCGGCATCTCGGTCTTCGTCGCCGGGCGGGGAGGCACGGTGGTCACCTGTGGTTCGAGCACCGGCTACCACCACGCGTACGACAACCGCTACCTGTGGATGCGGCTCAAGAAGGTGGTCGGCAGCCACGGCGCCAACCTGGACGAGGCCGCGCGCACCAGCCGCCTGCTGTCCCAGGGCGGGATCGTGCCCACCCTGTCCGCGCTGTACCCGCTGGAACGGGCCGCTGAGGCGACCCGGCTGGTGCAGAACAACGAGCATGTCGGCAAGGTCGGCGTGCTGTGCCTGGCGCCGGAACCCGGCCTGGGCGTCACCGCGCCGGAGGTGCGGAAGCGCATCGGGCCGGAGCGGCTCAACCCGCTGCGGGAGTTCGCGCCCGCGTCCTCACTGTGAGAGGAGTACTGCCGATGGAAGAGCTGGCGGAACGCTATCTGGGAAACGCCCTGTCCGCGTGGGGCCTGGACGTGGAGTACGACCGCGCCCAGGGCGACACCGTGTACCTGCCGGGTCCCGACGGGGGGCGGACCGCGGTCACCGACTTCGTCGGCGGCTTCGGCTCGCTGTTCTTCGGGCACAACCACCCGGAGCTGGTGGCCCACGCGAAGGCCCTGCTGGACGCGGGCACGCCGAGCCACGCGCAGCTGTCCAAGCGCACCGAGGCCCAACGGGTCGCCGCGGCGCTCGACGTGATCGTCCGGCGGGAGCTCGGCGCCACGGAGCCGTACGAGGTGGTCTTCGCCAACACCGGTGCCGAGGCCGTCGAGGCGGCCATGAAACACGCCGAGCTGGCGCGGGTGTTCCGCATGAACGCGCTGGCCGCCGAGGTGGCCGCGCACGCCCGCGACGCCGAGGAGCGGGCGCGGGCCGGCGGGGTCCGGCTCACGCCGGCCGCCGCCCAGGTGGCCGGGCCCGGCGGAGACGTGGCGGCGCTGGTGGCGGAGGCCGGGCGGCGCAACGCGGAGGCCCTGGGCCGGGCGCCGGAGTTCTTCGCGCTGGACGGCGGATTCCACGGCAAGCTCGTGGGCTCCCTCCAGCTCACCCACAACCCCACGTTCCGCCTGCCGTTCCAGGGGCTCGGTGCGCGCGCCCGCTTCGTCCCCGCCGACCGGCCCGAGGATGCGCTGGAGTACGTCGAGGCCGAGCAGCCCCATCTGCTCGACGTCGTCGCCGAGGACGGGGTGGTGGACGTGGTGCGGCGGCCGGTGCCGTTCGTCGCCGCCTTCGTCGTCGAGCCCATCCAGGGCGAGGGCGGCATCCACGAGCTCACCGCCGACCAGGCCAAGCGGATCGCCGACGTGTGCCGGACGCTCCAGTGCCCGCTGGTGGTCGACGAGATCCAGACCGGCGCCGGGCGCACGGGGGCCTTCTTCGCCAGCGCGGGCATCGGCCTGACCGGCGACTACTACACGCTGGCCAAGAGCGTCGGCGGCGGCCTGGCCAAGACGTCGATGCTGCTGGTGCGGCGGTCGGCGTACGTCAAGGAGTTCGAGCTGCTGCACAGCTCGACGTTCGCCAAGGACAGCTTCTCCTGCGCGATCACCGAGAAGGTGCTGGAGATGCTGGAGCGCGACGACGGGGCCGCCTACCGGCAGGCCGCCGAGCGGGGGGCGCGGCTGCGCGCCGCCCTGGAGGAGGTGCACGCCGAGTTCGGGGACGTGGTGCGCGGCATGCGCGGGCGGGGCCTGCTGCTCGGGTTCGAGTTCGCCGACCAGTCGGCGTCCGGCTCCGCGGTGATCCGCAACTACGCGCGCGGCGGGTTCTTCGGCTTCGCCGTCTCCGGATTCCTGCTGCGCAAGTACCGGGTGCGGCTGATGCCGACGGGCAGTTCCCCGCACACGTTGCGGATCCAGCCGTCGTACGCCGTCGACGACGCCGCGATCGACCGGCTGGCGGCGGGCCTGCGGGAGGTGTGCACGGTGCTGCGGCACCAGGACGCGCTGCACTTGGTGCACCCGCTGACCGGTGTGGACACCCCGCTGCCGCGCACGGACGTACGGGACTTCCGGTCCGCGGCGCCGGCGGGCGAGGACGCCGGGGCGGCGGCCACGGCCACCCGGGTCGCGTACGTGGCCGACCTGGGCACGCCCGAGGCGCTGCGGCGTTTCGACCCCTCGCTCGCGGAGCTGGACGACGCCACGCTGCGGTCGTTCGTGGCCCGGTCGGCGCCGGTGCGCGCCATGGCCCCGTGCCCGCCGTCGCGGTACCGCGCGGCGGACGGTGCGACGGTGGAGGTGACCGTCTTCCCCCTGCTGGTCGAGGAGTCGGCCGGCGACACGGCGGGCACCCTGGCGGCCGACGTGGCCGGGCAGGTCGCGGCGGCGCGGGCCGCCGGGCACACATCCGTCGTGGTGAGCCCCGCGCTGCGCCGGCTGACCGGAGAGGACGTCCCGGCGGAGGCGGTGCGCGCGCCCGAGGGGCTGGTGCTGCCCGCGGGCTTCGACCTCGACGGCCACCCCGGTCTGCCGCCCGCGGCGCCGGCGCCCTGAGCGCGTTCCAGCGTGTGAACGGCCCTGCCCGGTGCGGAGAGCACCGGGCAGGGCCGTTCGCCATGTTTCCGATGGCGGGCGGAATGTTCCCGTGCCGGACGGACATGCGGCGCGGGCCCGCGGCCGGTGGTACGGCCGAGGGCCCGCGCCGACGGGCCGTCAGAACAGCAGCGACACCGGAGCGCCGGTGCCGAGCAGCGACCGGGCGTAGTCTTCGAAGATCATCGGCCGGTTGAGCGCCGTGTGCCGGCTGCCGATCTCCAGGTCCCGCCAGTACCGCTGCACCGGGTGGGTCTGCGCGAACCCGCTCGTGCCCGCCAAGTCCAGCAGGCGCTGCATCGCCTCGCGGCAGCGCTCCAGCGAGCTGACCATGTGCATGCGCAGCCGGGCCCGCTCCTCCGGGGTCGCGTCCTCGCCCTCGGGCACCGCGTCGAACCCGTCCGCCACCGCGAGCATGTGCAGCATGCCCGTGTCGATCAGGTGGGTGGCCTCGGCGAACTCCTGCTGCACGGACAGCGAGTCGATGGCCCGGGAGTAGGTGGAGAAGGCGAGGGGCTTGTGCTCCTCCAACTTGTCCCGGACCACGTCCAGCGCCCCGCGGGCGGCGCCCACCAGGGACGACAGGGAGTGCAGATTGCCCTTGATCAGGACGGTGGCGGGGACCGGCGAGTCGGGCTCGCCGTCCTCCTTCAGCGGCGCGAACTGCATGAAGCGGTCCGGCACGAACACATCCTCGGCCACCATCGCGTGGGTGCCGGTGCCCAGCAGGCCGGCCACGTTCCAGGTGCGCTCGATGCGCAGGTCGGTGGGGGGAGCCAGCAGGTTGGCCACGCCCGTCTGCTTGCCGTCCTCGTAGACCGGCACCCAGGCGAGGAACGCCCAGTCCGAGATCTCGCAGCCCGAGGCGTAGGGGAAGCGGCCGTTGACCTTCACACCGCCGTCCACCTTGTCACCCCGCAGCTTGGGGTCGAGGCTGGCGGCCGAGAGCATGACGGCGTCCGGGTTGGCGCCGTATATCTCCTGCAGACCGGGCTCGGGCATGAGCATCACGAGGTCGACGGAGGCGGCGTGGTTGGCGGCGATCCAGCCGGTGGACGGACATCCGCGGCCCAGCTCGCACAGGACCTCCACCTGGTGACGCATCGGCAGCTCCCAGCCGCCCCACTTCCGGGGCGTGCTGAGCCGCAGCAGACCCGCCTCGCGCATGGCGGTCATGCTCTCGTCCGGGACCCTCGACTCCTTCTCGGTCTGCTCGGCGTTGCGCCGCAGCAGAGGGATCAGACCCTGTGCCCGTTCGATCAGCTCCTCACGGGTGGGGACCCGCTCGGCGGTCGTCTCGGACATGGTGGTTCCTCCTTGGGTGCCGTTCGCGGGTGGCTTCGTCCCACGTCCACGGGCAGCTGAGGCGAAAGGGCCGGCGGACGCGCGGCGACGGTGTGCCCGCCGCGCCCTCCGTTACGCGAAGTGCCCGCGGCGCCACACGTTAGCGGCGGTTTCCCCGAGTCCGTCCACGGCGCTGTAATCGCCCGTCTGCCCACCGCGGAGCACCGCGTTACCGGCGATAGAACGGGCGATGGAACCCGCTGCATAGAGTCGGGGTGTGGATCAGGGGACAACGGCGTACACGGTGCAGCGACCCGTCAACGTACTGGGCATCGGTGGCTCGACCCGGCCGGGTTCGACCGCCGAGCTGGCCCTGCGCGCCACGCTGGCCGCCGCGGAGCGCCTCGGCGCGAAGGGCACGGTCATCGGCGGCGCCGAGCTGGTCATGCCGCTGTACGACCCGGCGGAACGGGACCTGTCCCGGCCGGCCAGGCGGCTGCTGGATGCGGTGGCCGAGGCCGACGCGCTGGTGATCGCCAGCCCCGCCTACCACGGCAGCACCTCGGGCCTGTTGAAGAACGCCCTGGATCACATCGAGGAGTTGCGCACCCACGAGCGCCCGTACCTCAGCGGTCGTGCCGTGGGGTGTCTGACGGTGGCCCAGGGCTGGCAGAGCGGCGTGGCCACGCTGGGCGCGTTGCGTACGATCACGCATGCGCTGCGGGGCTGGCCGACACCACTCGGAGTGGTGGTGAACACCTCGGCCACCGGGTTCACCGAGGACGGCCACTGCGCGGACCCCCGGGTGCGGGAGCAGATGGAGACCATGGCCCGGCAGGTGGTGGAGTTCGCCAGGATGTCCCACCGGTGACGATGCCGGCCTCCTCGTCACCGCGTCGCGACGGGCATCCGCTGTCCTCTGGTCGACGCAGAGCTGGACGTCCACGCCGGTGACCTGCGCGAGGCGGCGGTGCCTCCCAAAAGGCCCGGGGGAAACGCCCGTGTCCCCTTCGGTGGTCTCCAAGGTGGTCTCCCGTCCGGCCCTCGCCCCGGCGGGCGGGCCAGGACGCTCCCCTGAGCCCGGCGGCGACGTGTCCCGCTTCCCGCGTCGGCTGCGCACGATGCGCACCCCGACCCGGGCGGCCTTGGTCTCCCACGCGTACACGCTGGGGCTCTTCGCCCCCCGGGAGCCGGCCACCGAAAAGGTGGCTCCGGCTCCGTACGCCGCTGCATGGCCGCCCACACCGTCCGGAACCGAGTTTTAGGTGCATCCCTAAACACATTTCCGTAAGGGTGTGCTGTGTCAGCTGAAAAGGCCACGTCAGGATGGAGTGTCATGGGCAGAGGCCGCCTGTGGGGACGGCAGGACGAACGCGCCGCCCTGGACCGGTCGCTGGCCGACGCGGCCGGGCGCGGCGCGCTGGTCGTCCTCCGCGGCGCCCGGGGCATGGGCAGGACCGCGCTGCTGAACGCCGTGGCGGACGCCTGGCGGGCCGCGGGCGTCCAGGTCCTGGCCACCCGGTTCGGCGATACCGCGGACCCGGCGGACCCGTTCGGCTTCCAGGCAGTCGTACGGGCCGTCCGCGACCACGTCGAGCAGCTGGACGAGCCGCGTCTGACGGACGCGATCGGGGGGCTGGTCCGGCTGTGCGCCGGCCGGCCGTGGACCCGTCCGGAGCGTACGCTCTCGCTGGTCCTCGAACTGGCCGTTGTGTTCGACTCGATCAGCGGCCCGGCCCCGGTCGCGCTGCTGGTCGACGACGCCGACGCGGTGGCGGAACCGGCGGCGGCCCTCGACGCGGCGCGCCGGCCGGGCTGCCTGGTGGTCGCCGCGGTCCGGGACACCGCTTCCACCGGCCGGGGCGCCGCCGCGATGACCCAGTTGGTCACCCTGGCCGACCTGGTGATCGACCTGCCGCCGCTGACCGGGGACCACCTGGGCCGGCTGGTCGCCGAGCGGTACCCCGCCCCGCCGGACGAGGCCCTGCTGCCCGCGCTGTGCCAGGCCCTGGGCCCGCTGGCCGGGAACCCCGGCGCCGTACTCGCCACGCTGGCCGACCTGGAGGCGAGGGGCCGGCTGACGCCGGTGCACGGGCGGCTCTGCCTCGGTGCGCCGGACCGGCCGATCGCCCTGGCCGCGGACGGCCCGGCCGGCCCGCTCGAGGACCTGGGCGAGGACGCCGCGGCGGTGGCCGGCCTGATCGCGCTCGGCCCCGTCGGCCTGGATGAGCTGCCGCTGCTCGCGGCGGCCCGCGGGATGCGGCCCGCCGACTGCGGACGGCTCGTCGACACGCTGGTCGACCGCGGTGTGCTGGAGACGGACGCCGACGGCCACCTGCGGCACCGGTCCCCCGCGCTCGCCACGCTGCTGCGGGAGCGGGCGGACCCCGCCGTCGCCGCCGCGCTGCGCAGATCGCTGGCCGACGCGCTGCGCCGAAGGTTCGCCGCCGGGCTGCCGGTGGACCCGGCGGCGCTGGCCGACCGAGTCGCGGACGCCGGCCGGGCGCTGCCCCGCGACCTCGCGCTCGGGAGACTGCTGACCACCCTCGCCGCCCGCCCGGACGAGGACCCGGCACGGGCGGCGGCGTGGCTGCGGGCCGCCTGGTGGCACGCCGCCGACGCACGGCTCCGCGCCCGCCTCGCCGGCCCGCTGCTGCGGCTGCTGGTCCGCGCCGGGCACTACGAACTGCTCGGCGAGACGGTCGGCATGATCCTGGCCGACCACGGCGTGCCGTCGGCGCTGCGCGGGGAGCTGGCCGACGCGGCCATGCTCGCCGCCGTGCACACCGGCGAGCCGGTCCCCGCCCCGACCGTGCAGGCCCTCGCCACGGACGGCGGCGAACCGCCCGAGCCGCTGGCTTTCGCCGCCGCCTGGTCCGCCGGCCGGGAGCCGCGCCGGCCGGAGGCGGACGCCACCCGGGTGGTCCGGCCGCTGCGCACGGCCGGCGGACCTGCGCCGGACCCCGCCGACGTGGCGGAGGTCTTCGAGCGGACCCTCGGCCCCCGCTACACCCCGCCGCCGGGCAGTGTGCCCGGCCTCTACCGGCGGATCGTGCGCGGCTACGCGCGCGGTGACCTCACCGCCGCGCTGTCCGCGGCACGGCGGCTGGAGGTGACCGGGACGGCGGACACCCCGGCACACCGGCACGGGCGGCTGCTGGCGGCCGAGATCTGCCGGACCCGCGGCGACGCCCGCCAGGCCCTTGGCTGGCTGGATTCGGTGCCCGCCGACGGCGTCTGCCCGGCGCTGCGGGGCTGGGTGGAGTGCGGAGTGGTCGCGCTGCGGCACGAGGCCAGGGACCCGGAGCACCGTGCGGCCTTCGCGGCGGGCTGGCGGGTCTACGAACGCCTCGGGGACGGCGGCACCCGCCACGGCGTGGCCGGGCTGCTGCCGCGGCTGGCCCGGATGGCGGTCAGCGCGGGCGAGCACCGGCACGCCCGCGAACTGCTCGCCGACATCGAGCACCGCTGCGCCGGGGACCCCGACCCGCTGCTGGCCGAGGCCCGCCTGCTGACCCGGGCGGTGGTCGCCGGGGACGCCACCGCCGCCGAGGCGGGCGCCGAACTGGCCCGCCGCCGCGCCCACCAGCCCGCCCTGGTGACGGCCTGTCTGGTGGCGGGCGAGCTCGGCGACGCCCCCCGCAGGTGGCTGCGCGAGGCGTACGAGTTGGCCGGGCCGTTCGACTCGACGTATCTGCGCCGGCGGATCCGGACGCTGATGCGGGGCCGGGGCGTCAGCGTCCCGCGTCCGCGCGCGCGGCGCGAGACGTTCTCCCCCACCGAGCTGCGGATCATCCAGCTGATCTGCGAGGGCTGGACCAACCGGCAGATAGCCCGGCGGGAGCGGATGAGCGAGAAGACCATCGAGGACCACCTGGTCCGGCTGTTCGCGCGGACCGGCTGCCGCTCCCGGGTGCAGCTGGCGACGGCGAGCCTGGCCGGGCGGCTGACCGCCGCGGGCCCGGCCCGGGTCTCCACATGAGCGGCCACGCGGTCGTCGGCCGCGAGGACACGGTCCGGGAGATCGTGAACGGTGCTGCCGCCGCTGCCGGTGCCGCGGACGACGCGGGCCGCGGCCCGGCCGTCCTGACGGTGCTGGCGGGGCCGGCCGGGACGGGACGCACCGCGGTGCTGGGGGAAGTGGCGTGCGAGGCGGCCAGGCGCGGGCAGACGACACTGACGCTCTCGCTGTCCCGGCACGGCCGCACGGTGCCGCTGCACGCGGCCGCCCGCCTGGCCGCCGCCCTCACCCGGCTGCCGGTCGCGGTCCGGCGGCAGGCTCCGGCGCGCCGCGGCCCGGACCGCGAGGCACCGGCGGGGTCCACCGGTATCGAGCAGGTCATCGCGGAACTCGCCCGGCTGCTGCTGGCCCGCCCCGGCCTCCTCGTCCTCGTCGACGACGCGCAGTGGCTGGACGCCTCCTCGCGTCAGGTGCTGGAACAGCTGGTGCACAGGCTGAACCGGTCGACGGCGCATTGGGTGTGCGCCGTACGCTCCCCCGTTGCGGCACAACTCCCGCCCGCGCTGCGGCGGCTGGTGGCCGAGGGGGCGGCCCGCGTGGTGACGCTGCCGCCGCTGCCCCGGCAGGTGGCCGACCGGCTCGCCGCCGACCTCCTCCGGGCGCGTCCCGACCGCGCGCTCGCCAACCGGCTGCGCCGGGACAGCCGAGGCGTCCCGGCGGCGCTCCACGCGGCCATCGACGGCTACGCGGCCGCCGGGGCGCTGAAGGTGGCCGACGGCCGCGCCCATCTGCTCGGGCACGCCGGACCCGCCCCGCTGCCGCCCGGCCACCCGCTGCTCGCGCGCTTCCGGCTGCTGCCCGAACCGGTGTGGACCGTCGCGAAGGCGGCCGCCGTACTGCACCCCCTGCACGAGCGGCTGCCCCGGCTGGCGGCGGTCGCCCTCGGCCTTGACGCCGGGGAGACCGTACGGGCGCTGGAGACGCTGGTGGAGGAGGGCATCCTGCGGACGGCCGGGCGAGGGTGGCGGTTCGCGGTGCCGTACTGGGCCGAGGCGCTGGCCGGTGCTCTCGGCCCGTACGAGCGCCGCGAGCTGGCCCGGACCGCCGTCACGGCGCTGTGGTCGGGCGAGGCGGGGCCCGTCAGCGACGACTACCGGGCCGAGCAGCTGATGCGTTGCCGGCCGCTCGGCGAACCCGGGCGGATCGGCGGCGAACTGCTCGCCCTGGGGACGGCCGCGATGCTGCGCACCCCCGGGCCCGCCGCCCGGTGGCTGGCCGCGGCCGTCGAGTCCGCGGCCGGCGCCCGGCAGCGCGCCGTCGCCCTGGCGGAACACGCCAACGCCGGCTGCCTGGCCGCGGATCACGCGGCCGCCGCGCACAGCGCAGACCAGCTGCTGCGGCTGCGGGCCGGCCAACTGCCGCCGGGCGCCGCCCTGGACGCCCAGCTGGTGCGGGTGACGGCCCTGTGGGGGCTGCGGGACGTCGCGGCGGTACGGCGCATCGCCGCGGGCGAGCAGCAGGCGGGGCACGACGCGGCGTCCCGGGCCGTCGGTCGGGCGATCGCACTGTGCCTGCTCGGCCGCTGGGACGAGGCGTACCGGCGGCTGGCCGGCGCCCGGGGCTCCTGGGCGGGCGACGCCGCCGCGGCGGCCGTCGGCGAGCTGCTGCTCTCCTGCGCCGGGGCGGTCACCGGCCGCCCCGGCCGGTTGCGGCAGCTGCTGGAGGCGCCCGGCGCGGAGTGGGCAGCCCGCTGCCCGGAGCTCTGGGCACGGGTGCGGGTGGGGACTCTGCTGGTGTGTCAGGAGACCGAGGGCTCCGAACGGGTACTGGCCGCCGCGCGGCTGTCGGCCGACCTGCTGTCCGGCGTGGACCGGGGCCTGCTCGCCTGGCAGCGCGGGCGCTGGGACGAGGCGTTGTACCACGCGCGGACGGGTACCGCCTCCGAGGCCGCCTCGGGTGCTCTCCAGCACGCGGTGGCCGGGATCCTGCTCGGCCGCGGGCGCCCGGCCGCCGCGCGGGCCGCGCTGGACGCCGCCCGCGCCGAATCGGCCACGTCGGGCCACCTGCTGGACGCCATGGACGCCGAGATCGCCTGGACCCTCGGCGACCCGGAACGGGCGGAGGCCCACGTCGCCGACGGGCTGGCCCACGCGGCCAAGGACGCGGTCGTCACCGGCACCGCCGACCTGTGGCTCATCCGCGTCTGGCTGGCCGTCAGCCGCGGCGACCCGGCGGGAGCCCGGCAGGGGCTGGCCGGCGTCGAGCGGGCGGCCGCTCTTCTCGGGACCGCGCACGGCGAGTTGAACGCGCTGCTGGCCCGGGTCGCCGTCCACCGCGATCCGGCCGTGGCCGACCGGGCCGTGGCACTGGCGCGGACACTGGGTCAGCCGCACACTCTGGCCAGGACGCTGTCGGTCGTGGCCACCACCGGATGCGGCGCCACGTCGCTGCTGAGCGAGGCCTATGAGCTGTACGGCGGTCTCGACGCGCTGCTGTACCGCTACCGCCTGCGCCGGCTGATGCGCGAACACGACGTGCCGGTGCCCCACCGCGCCGCGGCGGTGTCGGAGAACGAGCGGCTGCTGGCCACCCTGATCGCCGAGGGCTCGACCAACCGCCAGCTGGCCACCGTGCTCCAGACCAGCGAGAAGAGCGTCGAGGGCCTACTGACCCGGCTCTTCGCCAGGACCGGCTACCGCAGCCGGGTGGACGTGGCCACGGCGATCCTGACCGGCGAGTACCCGGCCGGTGCGGGCCGGTGACCGCCCGGCCCCGCGCCCGGTTCGCGACACGCCTACGAACCCGGGGAATCCCTCGGCAGCATCCGGCCCGCCCCGGAACGGGCGCCGTTACAGTCCAGACACCGCAGTCGGTACCTACCCCAGAGGTCATAAGGAGTCACCAGTGACCACTCACCCCCCGTTGCCGCAGGCCCCGGAACGGCAGTTGCCCTTCGACCCGCCGCCCGAGTACGCCGCGCTGCGCGCCTCGGGGGAAGTCGTCCGGGTCTCCACCCCGGCCGGCTTCGACGCCTGGCTGGTCTCGGACTACGCCGGGGTGCGCGAGGTGCTCGGAGACGGGCGCCGTTTCTCGGCCCGGCCGGGGTCCACCGCGCACGTGATGCCGGGGTTCGACCCCGAGTCGCCGGTGGACGACCTCTTCACGCGCATGGACGGTCCCGAGCACATCCGCATCCGGCGCAACTTCGCCCCGCAGCTGTCGCACCCCCGCCGCCTGGCCGAGCTCAAGCCGCTGGTCCAGGAGACGGTGGACGACGCGATAGACGGGCTGAAGGGCGCCGCGCAGCCGCACGACCTCCACGTCCACTACTCGCGCCTGATCAGCACCACGGTGATCGCCGAGCTGATCGGGGTCCCGCAGGAGTCGCGGCACCTGTTCTACGACACCGCCAAAGCCCTGTTCGACCCGACCGGCAAGGCCACCGAGGAGCTGGGGCCCGCCCTCCTCCCGCTCTACGTCTACATGCAGGAACTGGTCGCCGCCCGCCGCGCCGAGCCCGGCGACGACGTGGTGAGCCGGCTGATCGCCTTCAACGCCCAGGCCGAACGGCCGCTGAGCGACCATGAGCTGATCATGATGAACGGCGCGCTGTTCATCTTCGGCTTCGACGTCATCTCCTCGCGTCTGTCGGGCGGCCTGCTCATGCTGCTCTCGGACCGGTCACGGTGGGAGCGGCTGTGCGCCGACCCCGACCTGGCCCCGACCGCGGCCGAGGAGGTCGTCCGCTTCCTCGGCTCTCCCACGGGCCTGCTGCGCCAGGCGACCGAGGACACCACGGTGCACGGGCAGCCGATCACCGCGGGCGACTACGTGGTGCTGGCGGTGCAGTCGGCCAACCGGGACACCGCCCTGCTGCCCGACGGCGACGTCTTCGACATGGCCCGCAAGCCGGGCCCGCACCTCGGCTTCGGCCACGGCGCGCACGCCTGTGTGGCCCAGCAGATCGCCCGCGTCCAGCTCACCGCCGCGCTGCGCGGACTCGCCACCCGCGTGCCGTCCCTGCGGCTGGTCAAGCCGCTGTCCGAGATCGAGTGCCGGGACGACAGCACCGCCCGCGGACCAGCGGAGGTCCCCGCGGCCTGGGACGAGGTACTTCCCCGATGAGGATCGTGGCGGACACCGGCCGGTGCATCGGGGCCGCGGTGTGCGCCCTGGCCGTCCCCGAGGTCTTCGACCAGGACCCGGTGGAGGCGACCGTGGTCGTTCTGGACCCGGCCCCGCCGCCGGAGACACACGAGGCCGTACGCGAGGCGGTGGAGCGCTGCCCGTCCGGCGCGCTCCGGGTGGACGGCTCCACCGTCTCTGCCCGCACCTGACCCAACCCCGAAGGGACGCATTCCCCGTGACCGACACCACGGACACCATGGACACCACGGACACCACGCCGATCGGCGTCTTCAACCGCTGCATGGAGCTGCTGCTCGTCAACGACATCCCCACTTTCCTGACCCTGATCCACCCCGACGCGGTCATGGAGTTCCCCTTCACCCCGCCGGGCCGGCCCCGCCGGATCGAGGGCGGCGAGGCGGTGCGCGAGTACTTCATGAACTACTCGCGGATGATGGGGACCAGTGAGGTCACCGACCTCACGGTGCACGAGACCAAGGACCCGGAAGTCCTCGTCATCGAGTTCGCCGGCACGTCCACCGCGACGGCCACCGGCGAACAGGTCGACCTCGCCTTCGTCTCCGTGCTGCGCGTCCGCGACGGGCTCGTGCTGCACTACCGCGACTACTGGAACCCGCTCACCACCCTGGCCCTCATGAACGAGGCCCCGCCCGGCGCCGAGGTCTAGCGGCGTACGCGCGATGCGGGCGGCGTACGCACCCCGCGTACGCCCCGGTCGAGCCCGGTTCCGCCGGGCGCCCGGCGCGCGGCATGCGCAGCACCGCCCGTTCGGCGGTGAAGGGTGTCAATATTCCGATCAGGCGGATGAGCTGGGCGCTCCTTGTGGTTGGAGACGTCGTTGGGGTGGCGCAGGCGAGCCGGGTCCAACACCCAGCTACCCGCCCACCTCCAGCAGCCGGACCCCGCGAGCCTCAGGGCGAGGCCCCGGCGCCGGCCCCCGCGCTCGACGCCGACGGGGGCCTGGCGGTGGCGCGGCGGTGTACCTGGACGTGCACCGACCCGGACCGCTCCTTCCCTTCCCGAGACGTCGACGCAGATCCTCACCATGGCTCTCAGCGCCGTACGCGAGGAGGAACCGGCCCACGACGCGCAGCGCCTGGAGACGTTCGCCGACCGCCATCAGCCCGGACCGGTCCCTAACCCCACAACCGACGCGCACTCATTCCGGCCGGGCCGCACCGCCGACCGTGTGCATGTGCCGCAGCCCTTGCCGGTACGAGTCGAGCAGCCCGGTCTCGGTGTACAAGACCCCGAGGTTGCGGCAGTGTTCCCGGACCAGAGGCTGTACGAGCCTGAGGTGGGGCCTGGGCATGTTCGGGAAGAGGTGGTGCTCGATCTGGTAGTTCAGCCCGCCGAGGAGCCAGTCCGTGATCGGCCCGCCCCGGACGTTCCGCGAGGTCAGGACCTGGCGGCGCAGATGGCCCCAGCGCTCGCCCGCCGGGTCGGGCATGTCCATGCCCTTGTGGTTGGGAGCGAAGGCCATTCCCAGGTGGAGCCCGAAGAGCGCCTGATGGAGCAGTGCGAAGACGATGGCCTTGCCCACCGGCAGACAGGTGAGCAGCAGGGCACCGTAACCGGCCGCGTGCAGCGCCAGCAGCGCGCCCTCGACGGCCCGCTCGCGCACCGGCTGCCGCCGCAGGTCCTGGACACTGCTCACCTTCAGGGCGATGCCTTCGAGCAGCAGCATCGGGAAGAACAGCCAGGCCTGGTGGCGGGTGACCCAGCGGGCGAATCCGCGGCGCACAGCGGCCTGCTCCGCGGTCCACACGAGTGCGCCGGCGCCGACGTCCGGGTCCTTCTCGATGTGGTTGGGGTTGGCGTGGTGCCGGTTGTGCTTGTCGTTCCACCACGCGTAGCTCATGCCCAGGAGCAGATTGCCGTGGAGGAGTCCGATGGCGCGGTTCGCCCGGCGGCCGACGGCGATCTGGGCGTGCCCGGCGTCGTGGCCGACGTAGGCGGTGCGGGCGGACAGGATGGCCAGCGGCACGGCGAGCAGCAGCGTCCACCAGGTGTCCCCGGCGAGGACGAACCCTGCCACCACAGCGGCCAGGGCAAGGAGGTTCACGGTGATCATCCGCGCGTACCAGCCCTTGCGACGCTCCAGCAGCCCCTGTCCCCTGACCTTCCGCAGCAGGGGAGTGAACTCGCTCCCCTGCTGCGCGGTGGCACCGACGGGTGCGGTGGACACAGACGGCGCGGTGGTCTGAGACATGGAGGACTCCGGTCCTGAATCGGCCAGTAGAGCTCTGACCTGCTTAAACGTACGGACCGGGGGTCATACGGCGCCATGGCGTCAACACCCCAGTCGCACGGGGGCCAGCCCCAGGATCCCGAAGGGGGTGAGCGACACCTCCGCCCCGGCCTCCAGACGGCCACACCCCACCGGAGCACCCGGATCATGCCGCGGAGGAACCGCTCCAGCGACCCCGCACCGTGATCACCGCTCCGTGGCCGGCATGGTGCTGCGGGAGTCGAGGGCCAGCGGCCGCGGCAGCGGCCCGGAGCAGTGCGTCGGCCTCGACGAGGCCCTGTGCGCCTGTCGCCTTCGGCAAGGGCAGCCCCCACCTGTGCCTGGGCAACCTGCTGGCGCGCACCGAGATCCGCATCATGTTCGAGGAGCTGATCCCGCGCCTGGCGGACATCCGCCTCGCCGGCGACGTGCCGCGCGTGCGCTCCAACTTCGTCAACGGCATCAAGAAGCTGCCCGTCGAGGTGACGCTCGCCTGAGACTGCGGGCCCCCACGCGACAGGGAGAACCGCGGGGGTGCTCGAAGGACCGGATGACGACCATGGCGGAGCAGCGCACCCTCGCCATCACCGGTGCGGCGGCACCCGCACCCGCATGGCGCGCCGGCCGGGGCATGATCGTCGTACGGTGCTCGCTCGGCCCCGGCCGTCAGGTGCTCCGGGCCACGGGGCGCATGAGCCCTCTTCGCTCAGCCGGCGTTGAACGCCTCCTCGACAGTCAGTGTGTCCTCGTACAGGTGCATGCGGACGATCCGGTTGTCCTCGACCGTCAGGTGTATGGCCGCCGGTGTGGTGAACTCCTTCCCAGTGGCCACGACGGTGTGCGTCCAGACCGCCAGCAGTACCACCTCACCACCGTCGACGATGACGCGCTCCAGCACGACCTTGCTCCTGCCGTGCGCGAAGTGCGGCCACATCGTGGTGAAGTACGGCGCGACCTCCTCCCGGCGGGTACGGCGCCCGGTCCAGGACAGCGCGTCACTGCCGGGGACGTGCCAGTCGATCTCCTCGGCGAACAGTTCCTGGATGCCGTCGGGGTCCTGCCTGCCGAGGCGCTCCACGAACTTCTCGGCCACGGTCCGCGAGGCCTGAGCATCTGTTGCCATCGTCCTTGTTCCTTGTCCTTTGTCTTTTCGTTTGCAGCGTCGAATGCGTCCCGCGTCGCCGGTTCGGCGCCTAGAGCTGTGTGGCGCCGCCGTCGACGAACAGTTCCGCGCCGGTGGTGAAAGTGCTTTGCTCGCCGGCCAGGTAGAGGGCGGTGGCGGCGACCTCGTCGGGATGGCCGGCGCGGCCGAGCGGGGTCACTGGGGCGGGCTCGGCCGCGGTGGGCCGGTCGCCGTGCGGGAAAGCGGCGAGGAGTTCGGCCAGGCCCGGGGTCTCGACAGGGCCGGGGGTGAGGGTGTTGACGCGGATTCCCCGACCGGCCAGTTCGGCGGCCCAGGTGCGGGCGAGGCTGCGGATCGCGGCCTTGGTGGCGGCGTAGACGCCCAGGCCCGGGACGGCTCGCAGGGCCGAGCTGGAGGAGAGCAGCATCACCGAGGCGCCGGCCGTCAGCAGCGGCAGCGCCTTTTGCACAGTGAAGACCGTGCCCTTGAGATTGATCGAGGCAGTGCGGTCGTACTCCTCCTCGGTGATCGCGCCGAGCGGGCTGTACTCCCCGACCCCGGCGTTGGCCACCACAATGTCCAGGCGGCCGCTGCGGTTGGCGATCTCGGCGAAGAGCCGGTCGAGGTCGCCGAGGTCCGCGGCATCGCCCTGGATGGCGATGCCGCGGGCGCCGACCTGCGCGACGGCGGCGTCCAGCGCGGCCTTGCGGCGCCCGGTCAGGTAGACGGTCGCGCCCTCGGCGGCGAAACGGCGGGCGATCGCCAGGCCGATGCCGCTGGAGGCGCCGGTGACGAGGGCGGTCTTGTCGTCCAGCTGTCCCATGAAATTCTCCCAATTCCTTGATGTAACCATTTTTGTTACACCGATGAGTGCGGAATGCGATCCCCCTCGATCAGGGGAAGTCGACGGTCCGAGGTCAGGCGGCTTTCAAGACGTCCCGCAGCACGTCCTCCAGCGTGGTCTTGGCCAGCTCCCTGCGCAGGGCGGCCTCCACACCGTCGTACACGGCGGTCATCGCCGGCCCGATGCCGTGGCCCACGACGCACTCGTGGTCCGGTGTCGCGGGATGCAGGGCGAAGACCGGCCCCGGTTCGATCGCCTGATAGACGTCGAGCAGGGTGATCGCCGCCAGGTCCCGCGCGAGCATCCAGCCCGCCCCCGCCCCCCGCCGTGAATCGGCCAGGCCGGCCTTGCTCAGCTTGGCCAGCAGGCGGCGGATCACCACCGGGTTGGTGTTGACGCTCGTCGCGATCTGCTCGGAGGTGGCGACTTCGTGGCCACGCCGCTGATACAGCCCGATCCACGTCAGGGCGTGCGCCGCGATGGTCAGCCTGCTGTTGGCACCCACGTCGGACTCCACCTCCCTCGTCCCTCGGTTCTAGTCGTAACGATAGTTGTTACAACCATATACGGCAAGCGCTGCGGAGCCGGCCGGAGGCCCGCCTGGCGCGTGCACCCGGCACACCACTGCGGGCGCCGCCAACAGCACCGGCTGACCTCGACGGCCGACCGGAGGAGGACCAGGCGGAGGTACAGCGGCTGCGGAACCGGCAGCGGGAGCCGACCAGCACCGTCGCCACACACCCTTCTGGGCGACCTCGTCACCGCGCGGACGCAGCTCAAGCACACCCAAGCGCACCCGCCCACGCCACTCTGGACGCCTTCAGTCTCGACATCCCGGCCCGTGCCCCCGGACCCCCGATCGCATGTGCGTGGCGTGAAGAGAACCACATCGTATGTGATGCACGCCACATACATCAGAGAGTGAACTCCCCTACCTGATACTCCGGGGTTGCGGCGCATACCCGCCCGCTGGCTATTTGCGGAGTTTGCCAGCATTCTCCTGAGCTGCGAGTGGCGGCTTTCGGTCGAGCAGCGACATCCTCGACTGCACCCTGCATGCAGGGGTACCCGATCGCATCATTTTGTGCCTTGCCACTGTTACATGTTGACGGGTATTCACCTGTCCGTAACCTTGGATGAAGCACCGACCAACCGGAGCGTTTTCCTTCCTGCAATGAGTGGCGCCCTGTCAGAGGTGCCGAAATGGGTGCCGTCGAGGTCATCTCGACCTGCCAATTCGGCGCGCCGACACTTCCAGTCCGGGTTGCCGGGTAGCGAGAGGTGCGAATTGTGACTTCAATCGGGTATGCCCATCCTGCGATTTCCTTGAGGGACGGGGCGGTGGTCTGGATAACGGGGCTCGCAGAGTCGGGGAAGACGACGGTATCCAGGCGGCTCATCAACCGGCTCACCAGAGTGGGCATCAAGCCGGTGCACCTTGATGGCAACGCGGTCCGGGAGGCAGTGGGTACAGAGGGCCATGCCTTCGACCGAACCGGGCGCATGAGCATGGCCTTCACCTATGCCAGGTTCAGCCGCATGCTGTCTGATCAGGGGCATGTCGTGGTGTGTTCCACCATCTCACTCTTCCACGAGGTTCATTCGTGGAACCGGCGGCACATTCGGAATTATCTTGAGGTGCTCCTGGATGTTCCCATGCAAGAGTTGAAGAGGAGGGACAGCAAGGGCGTGTACGCGGGAGTGAAGAAAGGGGAAGTTGTCGGCGTCGACCTCGATCCGGAGTTTCCCGTGGCGCCGGATCTACGCATCGTCAACTTCTCCGGGACAACACCCGATGACGCCGCAGAACGCATCTATCGGGCGTGCAAGCACGACTCCTCAACGGGGTCATCACATCGGCATGAGAAAGGGAGCATATGACTGCCACACTCAAGCACGGTGACTTCACGAGCCTGGCCAAGGACTATTCCAAGTACCGGCAAGGCTACGCGCCCTCCGTCGTCTCCTCGTTGATCGGACTGCTCGGCGGGACAGCGGAAGCCTGTGACGCGGTCGATGTCGGCGCAGGGACCGGCATCTGGAGCAGGATGCTGGCGGAAGCAGGGTTCAGGTCTGTGACGGCGGTCGAACCGAACGACACGATGCGCGCCACCGGGGAACGCGACTCCGCCCACCTTGACATCCAATGGCGTGCCGGCCGAGGGGAACACACCGGTCTCCCGAAGGACTGCGCGGACTTGGTGAGCATGGCCTCGTCGTTCCACTGGGTCGATTTCGAAGCGGGAACACAGGAGTTCGCGCGCCTCTTACGGCCCGGTGGGTGGTTCGTGGCACTGTGGAATCCTCGCCACATAGAGGCCAGCCCGCTGCTCATGGACATCGAAGCCGAACTCACGCGACTCAAACCTGATATGAAACGGGTCACCTCCGCTCGCCAAGGTCTCATGGACGAACTCACAGACCGGCTGGCAAGCGCACCCGTCTTCGACGACTTGGTATTCCTGGAGGGGCGGCACCAGGTCAGTCAAACGGTCGAGGAGTACATCGGGGTGTGGCGTTCGGTGAACGATGTCCGAGTACAGCTCGGCGAGGAGAAGTTCGAGCGGTTCCTCGACTACGCCAGGGACCGCATCGGAGACGCCCGTACGGTCGAAACCACCTACCTCACCCGCGCTTGGGCGGCCCGGCGCCGTAGCGCCTGAGCACGGCAGCCGACGGCCATTGTCACCCGGCCACCGCAATCACCGGGCTGCGGGCCCGGGAAGATCGAGGACCATGTCTCTTTCTCGTCCCGAGCACGCAGCTCGTCCCCGGAAGGCGCTCTACCTCACGGCGCTGCTTGTGGTGACGAACTTCCTGGTGGTCTTCGACGGGCTGGTCGTCACCGTCGCGCTGCCCACCGTGCAACGCGGCTTCGACATGAGCCAGGTCGGTGCTCAGTGGGTCATGACGGCGTACATGCTCCCCCTGGGAGGCATGCTGCTGCTTGGCGGCCGGTGCGGCGACAGGTACGGCCGCCGACGCGTCCTGACCACCGGCCTCGGACTGTTCACCGTAGGCCTGATGCTCGCCGGACTCGCGCTCACACCCTGGCTGCTCCTCGTCGGCAGGGCCCTCCAGGGCGTGGGCGCGGCCCTGGCCGTTCCGACGTCCTTCGCGACCATCAGCAGCCGACCCGACGCGGGTGACCGCGACCGCACGTTCGCCGCGGTCGCGGTCGCAGGCGGGCTCGGTGCAGCAGGCGGAGCCGTCGTAGGCGGCGCGGTCATCCAAGGCCTTGGCTGGCGCTACGTCTTCCTGCTGTCCGTGCCTGTCGCGGCCTGCGCTTTCCTCTCCGCCCCGAAGCTTCTGCCTGGTCACCGGCCTCGCGGGCACCCCGACGGCTTGGACCTGCCAGGTGCGGCATTGTCCGTCGCCGGTCTCATGATCCTCGTCTACGGCATTGCCGGCGTTGAGCACGCCGGGTTGGCCTCGCCCGTCGTGTTGGGCTCCCTGGCGGGGTCAGTCCTCGTCTTCCTCATCTTCATCAGCCACGAACGCAAGGCAGCAGCGCCTTTGATCCGCCCAGAAGTACTGCACGTTCCCTCTTTCCGGACCTCGGCACTGGCCATGCCCGCCAATGAATTCTCCTACCAAGGCACTGTCTTTATCGGCCTTCTCTTCTTTCAACAGGCCCTCGGATACAGCCCACTGGCAGCTGGGCTGGCCTTCTGCCCCCTGGGTATCGTCGTCCTCGCCGGTTCCCCGCTGACAAAGCTATTGCTACGGCGCTACCGCTGGACGATCATCGCCTCGTGCGCCCAGTTCCTCAGCGCATGCGGATTCGTTCTTCTGGCGCTGGCTTCTCCCAGTGCGCGGTACGTGCCGCACATTTTGCCCGGTCTACTCATCCTCGGCCTTGGCACGGTCGTCGGAGCCGTTACCTTCAACGTCGCCGCGGGTAAGGATCTCTCGGCGAACGAAAAGGGCGTAGGCTATGGCCTCTTCGAAACAGCCAAGTACGTGGCAGGTGTTCTTGCCATTGCCTGTCTGGGGAGCATCGCCGCCGCCCGGACCGCCCACATGGACGCGGCTGACCAGGCAACGGCCCTGGCTGCCGGGTACCGCCTCGCTTTCCTTGTGGCCGCCGGTATCGCTGTCCTGGGTGGCCTGGTGACCGCCCTGCTGGGCGACGATCAAAAAGGGTCCGCGCGCGAACGGCCCGGTACCGTCCGCGCGCCACGCTCCCGAAGGGACGTCAGCTAACTCGAAACCACTCCTTCCAGGATAAAGCTGAAGGTGCAGCATGAGCGGAAAAGTCTACTACCTCCTGCACGGAATACAGGACCGATACAACGCCCTGTACCAGGAGAACATGAAATGCCTCGGCGCCGAGGACATCGCTGTGGCCAGCATCGGCGGCTCCGGGCAGTCTTTACTCGGCAACATCCTCCAGGAGGTGGGGCTCAACTACGCGGACCCGTACATCGAAGCCCTGCACGCTGACGGAACCAGCAGCCCGGTGCCCGCCTACAGCGACTATGCTCAAAGGCTCTCCGCGACAGCGGACCGGCACGGCGGTGAACGGCCCCTGCAGAAAGGACAATGGCCCCGCTTCTTCAAGACCCACCTGACGCCAGATTTCCTTGAGCAGCGCCCCCTCAAGGGGGTATGGATACTCGTGCGGGACCCGCGAGACTCCCTCTTCTCGTGGTACAAGTTCCGCACCAATTTCGCCAAAGACCCACTGGATATCGCATCAGGAACCTTCCATGCCTGGCTCGAACGCCCTGGACCAGCGGGGGTAAGCCGCCTTGCCGACTGGTCCATGTTCTATGAGCAGTGGGCAGATCGCCGCGCGGCCTTCCAGGTATCAACACTGACGACCTACGAAGACCTCAAACGTGAACCGGTTGCCACACTTCGGTCAAACTTCGAAGACCTCGGTGTCACCGTGCCCGACGACGCCATCTCGCGGGCGGTTGAGAAGAGCAGTTTCGAAAATATGCGCGCGCACGAATCCAAGTCCCAGGCGAAGCAGCCCGACCCCGTCGAGGGAAACACCAGAATCATGCGCAGTGGCACTCCCAACGAATGGCTCCAATGGATCACCCCCGAGCTTGAGCGCCAATTCATGAAAGGAGAAATGCCTGCGGTGGCCGAACGCTACGGATACGACCTCGCCCCTCAGCAACGGTCAGCAGGACGAGGATGGTCCTGAGCCGGACCGGCCCCGCACGAGCTGTTGGAACACCCGCTCCACCACCAACCCGCTGGAGGGGAACTGGGCACTGGCCATGATCGCCTACAAGCGCGTCGCGGCAGAACTCGCCAACGTCGCCGGGCAAGGTGAACCCATCCGCGTCGTCTCGCCCGGCTCCAGCAGTTCCATGAACTCGCGCTGGGCGGTGGCGACGTCGGTCTCCAAGGACTCCCTCACGCGGGCGGCAGCCGCGATCTGGGCGCGGCGAGCGCGCTGGAGGTGGATGACCTTGCGGCAGTTCTCGCACTCGCCGCCGGTATCACCGGGCCAGAGAGGCAGGTCTGGGCTACGTTCGCCTCTGCGACGGCTGCCCGGACGGGGGCGGTGCGGCCGCCATGTCCAGCAGGAGCATGGCGTCGTGGTCCGGGCTGCCGGGTTCGGCGGTGTAGATGCCCATGCGCTGGCCGGCGGTGCCTTCCAGAGCCATGCCCTGGAAGGCGAGGGTGATCATGCCGACCTGGGGGTGCTGGAAGGTCTTGGTGGTGATCTTGCGTCCGGTGACCTCGTAGCGCTCCCCCAGCCCGGCGAAGGCCGGGCTCTTCAGGAGAAGCTCACCGACGAGCCGCGTGAGGTCGGGGGCATCGGGGTCGGTCCGGCAAGGGCTCGCAGGCGGGCGACGCAGCCGCGGATCTGGCTGTCCCAATCGGGGAAGAGTTCGCGGGCCGCGGGGTGGAGGAAGAGGTAGCGAGCCCATCACCCACCGACACCCGGGATCCGGCAAGGGCATCAGCCCTCGCGGCCCCTGCCCCGACATCGGAGGCGCCACGCATGAGTGCGCGTCCCGGTGCCGGGGGCGACGGGGTCCTGTCAGTCGTGGTCCGGGTGCAGTCGGCGGTTGTTGCCGGAGCGCCCGATGTCCAGGGTCAGAAGCGAGGTCAGCGTGGTGCCGTTGTTCCAGAAGCCGAGCAGGTTGACGTCGATGAGCGTCAGGTCGTGCTTGGCGGCGAACGTGCGGGCGGGGCCGGTGAAGACGCAGGAGGCGACGAAGACGGGGACGTCGGCGCCGTGTTCGGCGCGGGCGGTGCCGTTGAACGTCTGGATGTCGCGGCTGCCGACCGTGCGATGCTTCGCATAACGCTTGCACTGAATGACGATCTTCCGTCCGTCGGGCAACCGGCCGATCACATCCGCGCCCAAGTCGCCGGCGCCGCCGACTCGTTCCACGTCGGTGCAGCCGTCGCGGCGGCACAGCTCGGCGATGTACTCCTCGAACTCGCGATCGTCCATGGCCCAGACTGCGTCCAGCGAACGGCGGGCCTGCCGCCGCTCTTCTTCGGCGAGCCGTGTTTTCTCGGCCTGTGCTTCACGGCGCCCGGCCCGTACCAGGACCGTGACGACGACCGCGGCGACCACCGCGGCACATACCCCCAGCAGCGTTGTCCCCATGCTTTCCTGCCCCTCCCCTGTCGCGGCGGTGTGCCGCCTTGTCGCTCCCCATCCAGCGGCGGGTCTACCCAGTGAGGTCGGCCAGGCAGCATTCGACGTTGCGGGCGCGGAACGCTCCGGTGTACGCGTCCGCCGGTCCCGGTGATGCCCGAGGAGGTGTGCCCTGGCGCCGCTGCGTGCCTTTCAGAGGTGGGCCGTCAGGCGGTACTCGGCACGGTCCTGCCAGCGGCTTCCGTCCCAGGTGATGAGGTGCACGGCCCGGACGTGGCAGCTCAGCGGCAGCCGCGGGGCCAGTTCGGTCTGCAGCGCGTCGTATGCGGCGTCCTGGGTGGCGGGGCCCTCGCTGTTGGCGACCGTCAGGTGCGGGGCGAGCCCGGCGCCGAATATCCCCCGGTAGGGCACCGCCTCGGGCCAGCGCCGGGTGAGGTCCTTCGTCAGCGCGGTCACGGGGCCGTGTGGCCATGGGTCGAGGTAGAGCACTCCAGGGAAGCGTCCGAAGGCGTCGAAACTGAGGGTGAAGGCCGCGTGCCCGGCGAAGAGGCCGGTCAGTTCGCGGTCGGTCGCGGCATCGATGCGGCTCTCGTGCAGGAACGGGTAAAGCACGGTCACATGGGCCGGGAAGCCGGCCCGGACCAGCGGATCGGCTGCGGGCACCTTGATGGTGAACGCGGTGTCGCCCGGCACATCCGGCCATCCCGAGGCCGCTCCCGCGCTCCCGGCGGCGTCTTCGTCTGCGCACATGGCCTGTCATGATCGCAGCCGCGGGTCCCGCGGGACAGCCACGGGAAGCGGAGAGCGGGAAAGGGCGTCGGTGTGACGCGGCGACGGGGTGGCGGGCGGTCACCCATGCGGTGCCGGTGTCCTCGGGAACGCACCCGTCATCCGGCGGAATGACGGCCCTGGATGACGGCGTTTCTCAGCCGACAGTGACGAAACCATGACGCAGCACATGGTGATCCACGTCACTCAGTGCTGCGCCCCGTCCTGGGTAGGTGCCCGCTGCACGTACCCAGGAAAGGGATCTCCATGCCGACAGTCCTCGACAGGCCGCCGACCAACGAGCCGAACCCGCGCACCGGGCGTTTCCTGCGCCGCCTCACCCTCGCCACCGGCGGTGGGATGTTCATCGACGGTTTCGTCTTCGCCTCCGTGGCCGCCGCCCTCGCCGGGAACGCCATGGCGCGTGACATCGGTATCACCGCCACCTGGAGCGCGCTGATCTCGGCCTCGACACTCGTCGGCACGTTCTTCGGCGGCCTGGGCCTGGGGTACGTCACCGACAAGGTCGGCCGGCGGCCGATGTTCACCATCGACCTCTCGGTCTTCCTGATCTGTTCGGTGCTGATGTTCTTCGTCACGTCGGCCTGGCACGTCTTCGTCCTGGGCCTGGTGATGGGACTGGCCGTCGGAGCGGACTACTCGATCGGTTCTCCGCTGCTGGCCGAGTTCTCACCCAGCGCCCGGCGCGGCCACTACCTGGGGATCCTGGAGATCCTCTGGAACGTCGGTTACGTGGTCGCCTACCTCATCGGCTACGTCATCAACACCAACTGGCCCGGGGCCTGGCACATCACCCTCGCCGCGAGCGCCGTGCCCGCGGCGCTGTGCCTGCTCGCCAGGCACGGCCTGCCCGAGTCGCCGCGCTGGCTGATGTCCAAGGGGCGCCGCGAGGAGGCCATCGCCATCATCGAGCGTGAACTGGACACCACCTCCGACAGCGATGGCTTTCACGCCGAAGAGCCCGCCAAGACCCGTTACCGCGAGCTGTTCTCGCCGGCCTACCTGCGGCGCACCGTTTTCGCCTGCACCTTCTGGATCTGCATCGTCCTGCCGTACTTCGCGCTGACCTTCTTCCAGCCCACCGTTCTCAGCGCGATCGGGCTCGGGGACAGCGCTCTGGCCGGCGCCCTGCTCGGCACGGTGATCGCCTTGCTCGGCGCGGCAACCGGCTGGTGGCTGGTCGACCGCGTGGGCCGCCGGACCATCCTCATCTGGCCGATGTTCGGCTGCGCTCTCGCCCTTTTCCTGGTCAGTCTGGGGCATGTGCTGCCGATATGGCTCGGCACCGTCTGCTTCTTCGGTTACCTCTACTCGTACGGGATCATGAGCATCCTCCCCGGCATCTACCCGGAGGAGGTCTTCCCCACCTCGATCCGCACGTCCGGCGTCGGCCTGTCCTCCGCGGCCAGCCGCGTCGGCGCCGCCGTCGGCACCTTCTTGCTGCCCCTGTCCCTGACCCACCTCGGACTGAGCTGGTCCATGTTCTTCATGGGCGTGGTCTCGCTGATCGGCGGCGTCACGTCGCTGATGTGGGCGCCGGAGACCAACGGCGCGAACCTCACCGACACCGGACACCGCGACGCGGACGCGGCGGGTTCGTGGTGGGGCAAGGGCACTCTGGCTCCGCAACTCCCCGGCAAGCGCCCGGCCGCCCCGTAACACCACGCGGCCTGAGCGATGCCGCAACAGCCACCCCGGTCGCCCGGTATCGCGACCGCGGATCCACCCGACGTTGCATCAGGTCACTGCCGTCCAGTTCCTCGACTACGTCATCCAGCGTCTGCCGCTCCAGGTCGAGGTCATCCAGACCGACAACGGCGCCGAGTTCCCAGTCCGCCTTCCACTGGCACGTGCTCAAGCACGTGCCGCCACTGACACCAAGCCGGCACATCGCAGGTCGGCGCGCCTCTGCAGGCCGCGGTCTCAGCCGGCTCCGGGCGCCGTGGGACCGTGCTCTACGGTCGCCTCCGCTGGGTCTGACGCCGCGGTGGGCCGCGCCGGCGTCCCGGACTCCGTGTGCTGGTGCGCCGACGAAGGCCGGACACCCCAGGGCAGCGTGCGGGCCGCCGGTTTCCGGCGACCCGCACGAGGTTGCCGGAGTTCAGCAGCTGTCTCCGACCGCATCCATCACCGCTCCGAACCCCAGGTCGCGTAGAGCCGGTCGCGCGTGGATGTGCCCTGGTTCGACGACGCCGACGTCTGCCTCGATCCGGGTGCGAGGTTCCGGGCCCGCGGCGGGCCCGGGACCCGACCGGGTCTCAGTGGCTGGTGTTGCCGGCGTTCCTGCTGTCCCGCTCCGGGGCGAATGTCATCCCCGGCCGGCCCGTCGTGCGCTGCGCGAGGACGGCGAGGCCCTGACGTCCGGTGCGTACGGTCGCGGTGAGCGTATCCCCGATGAGGGCGCCGGTGACGGGGATGAGTGCGGTACCCCGCGTCGGCAAAGCTACGACGCCGGCGCCGATCGACTCACACGCAGACCGGCCCTTGCCAGGGCGACAGCGCCCCTCAGGTCGCTTCCCCCGTACAGACGCAGGTATCTCATGAGGACGCGCACGCCCATTGACACCTCCATTTGCATCTACCTAACGTAAAGACTAGTCGTCTAGACATTTTTGCCCCTGCTGGGGTCTGACACGGAGGTGACGATGAAGTCGCAGACGTCTCAGTTGAAGGAAGCCCGCTACGAGTTGGTCGAAGTTCCCGAGCCGATGGGACCTGTCACCGTGACCGTGGACCGGCGTAAGGTGCTCGACTACGCCTACAGCGAGGACGACTTCGGGTCCTGGTACTTCGGAACCTCGCCGTTCGGCGGACCGGTGGGCCATCCTCTGGTCCTCGCCAACGACCTGCTCTTCCTGTTCTACGAGAACTACGACGGCAACACCGCCCAGGGCCTGCACACGCACGAGCACCTCACCTTCCACTCCCCCGTTGCGGTCGGCGAGACGGTCACCGTCGAAGGCGGCTACACACAGAAGTACGAGCGCCGCGGACAGGGTTACGTCGTCCTGGAGGCGGAGGCCCGCGGCGCCGACGGACGGCTGCTGGTGCGGCACGTCGGCAAGGAGATCATGCGGACGGTCGCCGGTGAGGTCACCGGGCGGAACCGCACGGCGGGCGAGGCACGGTCACGCACCGTGCTCGGCACCGTCGACCCGTCCGTCCGCCCCCTGGAGCGGGCCACACTCGACGCTCCCGAGCGCGCCGCGCTGCCCCGGCGCACCATCACCTTCACCCAGGACCAGATGTCCGTCTTCTCCTGGGCAGGCCGCGGCTACGCCAATGTGCACACCCACCCGGAGAAGGCCGCGGCCTCCGGCCTGGACCGCACGATCGTGCAGGCCCAGCAGCAGACCGGGTTCATCATCGCCAACCTGGTCGAGCTCTTCGGCACGACGTTCTTCACCTCCGGCGAAGTCGACCTCCGCTTCGTCTCCCCGGCCTTCGTCGGCGACGAGCTGACCACGAGCGGTGCCGTCGTCGGCGTCCGCGGTGACCGGCTGGAGCTGGAGGTCTGGGTGGACAAGGCCGACGGCACCCGCACCGCGCTCGGCTGGGCGTCGGCCCGCGTCAGTGACGATCCTGAGCGCCCTGCGCGCCTGGTCTGAGACCTCCGCCGACCGCCCAGCCAGTCAATGAGATCGACAACGGAGTCATCCATGGCGCAATCAGCTATCGCTCCTGTGGTCAACGAGCAGGAGCGCACCGCGCTCGCCAAACGCGCCGCCGTCGCCAGCCTCGTCGGCACGGCCGTCGAGTGGTACGACTACTTCATCTTCAGCACCGCGTCGGCCCTCGTCTTCGGCGACCTGTTCTTCCCCAACGAGGACGACCCGATCATGGGCACCCTCTCGGCCTTCGCCGTCTTCGGTGTCGGCTTCCTGGCCCGCCCCCTCGGCGGCATCGTCTTCGGCCACTTCGGCGACAAGGTCGGCCGCAAGGCCGCCCTGGTGACCACGCTCATGATGATGGGCGGTTCCACCTTCCTCATCGGGCTGATCCCCACAACCGGCCAGATCGGCGTCCTGGCCCCGATCCTGCTCGTCCTGATGCGGCTCATCCAGGGCTTCGGCGTCGGCGGCGAGTGGGGCGGCGCGTCCTTGGTCGCCGTCGAGTACGCCCCGGCGGACAAACGCGGTGCGTACGGCAGTTTTCCGCAGATCGGCAACGCCGTCGGCCTCGTGCTGTCCACGGCCGTCTTCGCGCTGGTGTCGATGCTCCCCGAGGACCAGCTCTTCAGCTGGGGCTGGCGACTGCCCTTCCTGCTCAGTGCCGTGCTCATCGCTGTCGGGCTGTTCATCCGGTTCAGACTCACCGAGACGCCGGCCTTCCAGGCGGCGCAGGAGGAGCTGGAGCAGCAGTCCGCCGAGCAGGCGAAGGAGCGGATGCCGATCGCCGAGCTGTTCAGGCGGTTCAAGCGGCCGCTGCTGCTGGCCATGGGGATGCGCCTGGGCGAGGCGGTCTTCGGTTACATCATCCTCACCATCGGGCTGACCTTCGCCGAGAACTACACCGACATCCCGCGCACCCATGTGCTGGTGGCGAGCAGCGTCGCCGCCGCGTTCGCCATCTACACCTACTACTTCTTCGGCAAGCTGTCCGACCGGATCGGCCGGCGCGCGGTCTTCATTCTCGGCTCGGTCGCCGGACTGATCGTCATCTTCCCCTTCTTCTGGATCCTCGACGCCGACGCCCTGGTGCTGACGTACGTGATCTACACGGTGGCGTACGCGATCGGCGTGGGCGCCGTCTACGGCGTTGAACCGGCTTTCTTCGCCGAGCTGTTCAGCACCAAGACGCGCTACACGGGCCTGTCGCTGTCCGCGCAGATCCCGAGCGTCCTCATCGGTCTGTGGCCACTGGCCTCGACCGCCCTGCTGGCCGCGACCGACGGCGACCCCTGGCCGATCGCCTTGATCACGGTCGTATGCCTGCTGATCGGGCTGGTGTGCGCGGTGCTGGCGCCCGAGACCAACAAGGCCGACATGACGCGTGTCGGCGCACCGACCGAGGAGGCACGATGACGCCGTCGTCCCTGCGCCCCTGGCGGGACCTGACCGACCCGCGCCGGGCCGCCACCGCCGGCGACCTCGAAGCCGGGCTGAAGGAGCCCGAGTTCGAGAACCTGGAGATCCCCGAGGACCTCGGCACCGTACGGGTGGTGGTCGACGACCACAAGATCAAGCGGTACGCCTTCACACACGACGACCACCACCCCTGGGCCCTCGCCGGGAGTCCCTACTTCGGCGGGAAGCGGGTGGGGCAGGCGGCGCTGCTGGGCAACGACCTGGTGCAGCTGTTCACCCTCGTCTACGCGGGCAGCAAGGTCGTCGGCTACCACACCGAGGAACAGATGTGGTTCGACAGCCCGGCGGCGCTGGACGAGGTGGTCACGCTGCACGGCACCTACACCGAGGCCTACGAGCGCCGCGGTGAAGGCTACGTCGTCATGGAGGCCACGGCCACCGGCGAGGACGGGCGCAGCATCGTGCGCCACCGCGGTGTCGAGATCCTCAAGACCAACCCCGGCGCCATCGGCGGCCGCGGCTCGGCGAAGCCCGGACGCCGGGTGACCGGCGAGGTCCCGCCGGACGCGCGGGTCGTCGACACGATCGGCCCGGACATCCGCGCCGGCGACGTGCTCGCACCGCTGCACAAGACGGTGACCGCCGAGCAGGCCGCGGTGTTCAGCCGTATCGGCGAGTACGTGCGCAACATCCACAACGATATCGACGTGGCCCGCGCGGGCGGTCTGCGGATGCCGATCGTGCAGGGCCAGCAGCAGTTCGGCGTCCTGGCCCAGCTGCTCACCCTCCGTTCCGGGCCCACGTTCCTGACCTCCGGGTGGCTGCGGCTGAAGTTCCTCGTCCCGCTGGACGTGTTCGAGCCGTTCACCTCGACCGGCGTCGTCACCGCTGTCACCCCGGTCGACGACGGCCTCCGTGTCGACCTGGAGGTGTGGGTCCGCCGCGACACCGACAACCGCCTCATGACGGCCGGCTGGGCCGCCGTCACCGTTCCCGCGTCCTGACCCACCGAACCGACCGCCCCCCACCGATACAGAAAGCGGACCTCGCAGATGACCACTTCCAAGACCGGCGGCCAGGTCGTCGTCGACATGCTGACGTCCCTGGGCGTCGAGTACGTCTTCGGAGTCGTCGGCGGCCAGACCCTCGCCATCACCGACGCCATCATCGACACCCCCGGCATCCAGCTGATCCACACCCGGCACGAGAACGCCGCCGCCGTGATGATGGACGCCTACGGCCGGCTCACCGGCAAGCCCGCGGCCTGCATCTCCACCACCGGCCCCGGTGCCACCAACCTGCTCACCGGCGTCGGCGGCGCCTACCGCGACTCCAGCCCCGGATTCGTCATCACCTGCAACAACAACGGCGAGAACATCCACAAGGACGACGCCCAGAACGCCGACCACGTCGAGCTGGTCAAGCCGCTGGTGAAGTACTCCCGCCTGGTGGCGCACGCCTCCTCCATCAAGCAGGCGATGGAAGAGGCCTATGTCAACGCTCTCACCGGCAACCCCGGTCCGGTGCATCTGGACTTCGCCCGCGACACCATCGAGGGCCGGGTCGAGAACCCGCCGACGGTGCCCGATGTACACCCGAGCCGCGCCTGGGTCACCGAGCGGCCCTCGGCCAACCCGGCCGCCCTGGCCCGGGTCGCCGAACGGGTGCTGCGTGCCCAGCGGCCGGTCATCTGGCTGGGCAACGGCGGCAACCGGGCCCGCGCGAGCGAGGATGTCCTGGCACTCGCCGACGCCCTGGGCATCCCGGTCGTCACCACCTTCAACGGCATCGGCTCCGTGCCGACCACGCACCCTCTGGTGTTCGGTGCCGTCAGCCGCATGGGAACCGCGCTCTCCAGTGACGTCATCGGCGACGCCGACCTGGTGCTCGCGCTGGGCAACAGCCTCAACGCCGTATCCACCACCCGCTGGCGGCGCGCGCTCCCCGAGATCGTCCAGGTCGACGTCGACCCGACGATGATCGGACGCTACTACTCCGAGATCACCCAGGGCGTGGTGAGCGACCTGGGCTCCTTCGCCCGTGACCTGGTCACTGCCACCGCCGGCCAGGCGGAGCGGGCCAAGGCCGGGCGCGCCGAGTGGATCGCGGCACTGGACAAGGCCCGCACCCAGTGGTGGCGGGAGAGCGATGTGGTGGACGGCGGCGCCGAGGGGCCCCTGTCCCCGGCCGACATCGTCCGTTCGCTGCGTGAGGTGGCCCCCGAGGACACCCTGCTGATCCCGGACGCCGGCAACCCGGGCGTCTGGTCGTTCCTGTGGGAGATCCAGCGGCCGAACAGCTACATCAAGCCCGTCGGCTTCGGCAACATGGGTTTCGCGCTGCCCTCGGCGATCGCGGCCTCGCTGATCGACCCTCAGCGCCCCGTGCTCGCACTGATCGGCGACGGCTCCCTCGGCATGAGCCTGGGCGAGGTGGAGACGCTGGCTCGCGTCGGCGGCAATGTCTGCGTCGTCGTGCTCAACGACTCCAGCTACGGCAACATCCGCCAGGAACAGGAACTGCACTTCAACGGCCGGACGGCCGGCGTCGACTTCGGCCCCGTCGACTTCGGCATGGCGGCCCGCGCGCTGGGCGTGCCCGGCGAGGTCGTCACCAGCCTGCCCACATTGCGCCGGCGCGTCGCCGACGCCTTCGCGGCGGGCACCCCGGTGGTCCTCGACGTGCCGATCGACCGCGACGTCAACGCCTGGACGTTCCCGGCGTTCACGGCCCGCGAGAAGTAACCGGACGAGAGAAGCAGGAGGTGACAGCGTCAATGGCGAACGGGACCGCCGCGCCCCTGAGCGGCGTGAAGGTGCTCGACCTCTCGCGGTTCATCGCGGGCCCGCTGTGCGCGCAGATCCTGGCCGACTTCGGCGCCGAGGTGGTCAAGGTCGAGCGTCCGAACGGTGAGGACTCCCGGCACCACGGGCCGTACCACCAGGGCGAGAGCATCTACATGTTCCTCTACCACCGGAACAAGTACGACGCGTCCCTGGACACCCGTCACCCGGAGGCGCTCGGCATCCTGGAGCGGCTCATCGAGTGGGCGGACGTCGTGGTGGAGAACTACCGCCCCGGCACGATCGAGAAGATGGGCATCGGCTACGAGCGGATGAAGGAGCTGAACCCGGACATCATCCTGGTGTCCATCTCCGGGTTCGGCCAGACCGGTCCGGACTCGCGCCGGGCCCTGTTCGACGCGATCTCGCAGGCGTCCTCGGGCCTGATGAGCATGACCGGCGAGCCTGACGGCAAGCCCACCCTCAGCGGCACGTACATCGCCGACTACACCACGGGATACCAGGGCGCGATCGGGGCGCTGATGGCGATCCTGCATCGGGAACGCACCGGTGAGGGGCAGCTGGTGGACGTCGCGTCCTTCGACACGATGTTCTCCGCGCTCGGTGTCCGCCTGATGTCCCAGCTGATGCTGGGCCAGGACATGCCCCGCAGCGGTTCCCGCGACCTGCTGACCGCCCCGGTCAACGTCTACGAGGCCGCCGACGGCCCCATCTACATCCAGGCCGGCACCGCGTCTTTGTTTCCGAAGCTGTGCGCCGTGATGGAGCGGCCAGACCTGGCCGGCGACCCGCGCTTCGCCACCGTCGAGGGCCGGATGGCGCACCAGGAGTTCCTGGAGGGCGAGATCGGCGCGTGGGCGGCCGAGCGCACCACGGGGGACATCGCGGCGGTACTCGACGAGGTGGGCGTGCCCTACGCCAAGGTGGCCTCGGTCGCGGAGGTCGCCGCGTCACCGCAGATCGCCGCCCGCGGCATGATCGTGGAGGCGGAGCACCCCGAACTGGGTACGATTCGGATGCCCGGCAACCCCGTCAAAATGGAAAAGACCCCGTCCACGGTTCGCAAGGCCCCGCCGAGGGTCGGAGAGGACAACGCGTACGTGTACCAGGAGATCCTGGGTATGTCCGCAGAGGACTTGGACCGCTTGCGGGAGTCAGGAGCGATCTGAATCATGTCGCGCGCACCCAGGTATCAGGTGATCTACGACGACCTGGTCTCCCAGATCCGCTCCGGCGCCCTTGCCCCCGGCGCCCGGCTGCCCGGCGAGACCGACCTCGCCAAACAGTACGGCGTCAGCCGGATGACGGTGCGTCAGGCCCTGGATCTGCTCGACTCGGAGCGGTTCGTCGTACGACGGCAGGGAAGCGGCACGTTCGTCAGTGATCACGCCGAACACGGGCGGCGGCTCAACCGGCTGCGGTCCTTCGCCGACGAGGTCGAGGGCGACGGTGGGACCGCGTCCTCGCGGGTGATCCGCAACGAGACCGCGCCCGCGCCGGCCGAGGTGGCCGAAGTCTTCGGCGCCGCGAAGGGCGACAGGGCCAACCGGCTCATCCGAGTCCGTCTCATCAGCGGCACACCCGCCGCGCTCCAGGATGCCTGGGTGCCCTACTCGGTGGCACCGTCGCTGTCCCGCGAACCACTGCTCGACGGGTCCCTCTACCGCACACTGACCGAGCGCTTCGGGGTCGAACTGCGCCACGCCGACCAGTCCATGGCGGCCACCCTGCTCACCGCCGAGCAGGCGGAACTGCTGGACACCGCGCCGGGCGGGGCCGCGCTGGAGGTGCGCCGCACCACCTACGGCTCGCGCGGCGAGATCGTCGAGTTCACCACGAGCTGGACGCTGCCCGCGTTCCCGTTCCTGCTGCGGATCGATGCCGAATGAGCGCACACGTCATCGCGGTGGACGTCGGCACCTCGGCCGTCCGGGCCGCGCTCGTGGACTCCGCGGGCCATATCGTCTCCCAGCAGCGCATCAGCCGTGTCTCAGGGCTCGGCGGCGACACCTTCGACGCCGCGGCGCTGGACAAGGACGTACGGGCGGCACTTTCGGGCGTGTCCGGCGGACCGGCACCCGCGGCCCTGGCCGTCGCCGCCCACATCGGCACCGTCGCCGTCGACTCGGCCCTCATGCCCGTGGGCCGCAGCAGCGGCTGGGCCGACTCCGTCGGCGTGTCCCAGCTGACCGCACTCGACGACGGAGCAGTGCGCCGGCTCCTGCACACCGCGGGCAGGCCGACGCTCACCGGCGGTGCCCTGGCCTATCTCCTGGGCATGGACCCGAAGTCCATGCCGCGGGTGCACGCCGTACTGTCCCCCAAGGACTTCCTGGTCGCTCGGCTGACCGGCCGGCTCACCTCGGACACCATCAGCGCCGCGTACACCCTGGCCTCCGATGTGCGCCGCCGTGCCTGGAACCTCGATGTGCTGCGTGCGGCGGACCTCGACTCCGCGCTGCTGCCTGAGCAGGCGGAGCCGGCGTCGGTGGTCGGTGCCCTCACCGAGGAGGCCGCCACCGCAACCGGACTGCCCGCCGGGCTCCCCGTGGTAGCGGGTGGTCCGGACGGCTCGGTGGGTATGGGACTGCTGCTCGGTACGGACGAGGACATCATCGCCGACGTGGCGGGCACGACTGACGTCGTCGGACGCCTGCTGCCGCGGGGCGGGGACGTACCGGACGGTGCCGTGCTCAACCCGTCCGTGCTGCCCGGCCGCTTCGTCGCCGGCGGGGCCACCGGCCTCACCGGGGGTGCTGTCGCCCAATGGCGTTCCCTGGTCGGCACGGTCGACGACGAGCGGCTCGCCGCGCTTCCGCCGGGCGCGCACGGGCTGGTGATTCTGCCGGCCATGACCGGCGCCCGGTTCCCCGACTGGCGGCCCGGCGCCCGCGGCGCGGTCCTCGGTCAGCGTCCCGAGCATGACGCCGCCTGCATCCTGCGGGCGGCTCAGGAAGCGGCGTCCTTCACCGTACGCGACGGGCTGGACCGGCTCGATCCGTCGGGCAGGCTGCCGGTCGCCTTCGCCGGCGGTTCCTCTCGCAGCGCCCACGTGGCACAACTACGTGCCGACATCCTCGCCCGACCGCTGCTGGTCTCACCGCAACCGGACGTGACGTTGCTCGGCGCCGCGGCCCTGGCCTTCCTCGGCTGCTCCGCGGCCACCAGTCTGGACGCCCTCCGCTCCCGGCTCATCGGCACCCTGCGCAGGGTCGAGCCCGACGACGCCCGCGCCGCGCAGTACGCACGGCTGCACACCCGCTGGCGCCACCTGCGCGACGCGACAGACGCGGCTTACGCGGAGGGCTTTGCGAACTGCGGATGAGCGCGTGCGACCCGGCTGACGGGCTGTCGGCCACGGCCACGCCTGCTCGGCACCATCGCACTGATGGCCGCCTCACGGGTCCTGCTGGGTGCGGGCATCCATCTGAAACCGCTCGCTGTCGTAGCCGTACCCTGTAGGGCGTCCCTTTCGCCGCATCACCGGTGACAGACGGCTTGTCGAGACCTGGGAACACCCCGCCCCGGCCCGCACCAGGAGCGGTCAGTCCCACGGGATGGTAAGCCAGGGGCTGGCAGGGTCGGTGGTGAGGACGCGGTGCGCGGTGAGCATGTCCTCGTACCATCTGCCGAATTCCTCCTCGTCGAAGTGCAGACAGCGTCCGAGGATGTAGGCGGCGGAGAATTCTCGCCAGGAGCGATAGTTCTGGCGGCAAGCGCGGCCGGCGGCGACCACGGCCTGTTCAGCCTCCTGGGGCGTGCAGTAGCGGGTGGACAGGCCCCACCGGGCCATGGCGGAGGCCCGCCCGTAGTCCCACGCTTCCACGGAACGGACGAAGGCGTTGTCGGCCAGCAGGCCGTCCGCGCGGAACCGGGCCTCGTAGCGGGCGATCCGCCCGATGAGTCGCTGCACTCCGGCGACCTGGGCCTCGACTTCGGCGGCGCTGCCAGGGCGTGCCGGGAGGACCCCGTCGGGGGTGAGCCGGGGCTCTGCTGCCTCCGCGGCGGCGTGGCGCAGTACGCGCTCGGCGACCTGCCGCCAGTGGTCCAGCTCGACCGCCCCCGCGAAGTCCTGGGCGAGGGAGCGGCGAATGCCCAGCGCGAACTCCCACACCGGGCTGACCATGTCGGCGTCGAGCAGGCGTTTTTGGGTGCTGACCCACTCCTCCCGGCAGGTCACCCCCCACCACTCCTTGAGTCTGCGCTTCTCCTGGTTGTACCCCATGCCGTGGTGGGCCATGGAGTTCCACAACTCGCCGTTCTTGACGAAGAGCAGTGCCGCGCACGCCAGGCCGTGTGCGACCGGACCTTGGGAGGGGCCGCCCACGGCCAGGCCGCGGAGCCGGCCGTGCGGGTGGGCGTGGTCGCAGCCACCGGTGCCGCCGTCACGGTCGTCGGCGTGCCGTCGCCAGACGGCCCTGGCCTCCGGGGTGGCGGCGGGGAGATAGGCTTCGCAGGGAGTACCGGGGTTGATGGCGATCCAAGGTGCTTCCTCCTCGTCCCAGATGCTCGCGTACCACTCCAGCGTCATGGACTGGAAGACCAGCTCCGGATCGAGCGGCGGAAGAATTCCCTCCGTGAACAGGGCCAGGTATTCGGCGCGCAGATGAGGGTTCCACTGCGGGGTGAAGCGGACGGTGTCGGGGTGGGCGTCAGCGCGCGCCCGCCGGTCGGCGAAGAACAGGTCCGCATGGCCCGCCACATCGAGATATCCGGTCCAGTCGCCGCGCGACTTCGCCTCCAGCAACTGCTGCTCGATGGCACTGGGCGGCTGCCACCTCTGCCAGTCCCACGCCTGCCACCCCCACACCGGCTGCTGTACGACAGACTTGTTCGTCTTCCACAACCCCATGCCGGACACGATATCTGTCGCGCGATCAGCGTCATCGTGGCGGGTTTCCTTGCCGGACGCGGCAGACGACGGTATCCGCGGCCTTGTCGTGGAGGCACTGCCGGTAGGGCCGGTCCCAGGCGCACCGCAACAGGTTGACGACCCCCAGGACCGGTATGGCGCACCCGATCAGGACACAGGCCCAGCGCCACAGCGCCCGGCCGAAGCCCAGCCCGCCACCGTCGTCCCGCCTGACGACCCGCAGCCCACACAGCCATTTGCCCAGCGTGGCCCCGTACACCGTGGTCAACACCGGCTCGTACCCGGCCACCACCACGATGAAGAGCAACGTGAAGCCGCCCCCGGCGTAGTCGGTGAGCACATTCGCCAGGAACACCGCGGCCATCAGGACACCGATGTCGAGCACGCGGGCGGCCAGGCGGGCACCGAAACGGCCCAGCGCATCCTCATCCGGCCCGGCACTCCGGCGCTCGCCCACGTAGGGGACGCTGCGCCAGTCGGGATAGCCGTACGGGCTGTCCGTGAACTGCTGTTGAAGCTCCACGCACATGATCTAACAGCAGTGGCCGACCGGGTCACAAACGGGGCTCCCGAACGACCCGGCGGGGGTTGGCAGCAGCGGCCGGGAGCGCGCGGATGACCGCCGGGCACCGGCGGGCAGGTTTGGGGCCCGAGGGCTCAGCCAGGTGCGTACGGGAACTGACGTGGGGCCGCGGCCGACCATCTAGCCATGACAAGCAAACCCAAGCACCCTCGAACAGCCGCCGTGTCCCGGCGCACTGTCCTCGGGACCGGCATGGCCGCTGCGGCTGCGCTGCCGCTCGCCGCCAGTGCGGCGGCAGCGTCCGCGTCGCAATCCGACATCCGCACCGTGAGGTCATCCGGGAAAGAGGAAGCCGCCATGAACATCGTGATCCCGCTCTACGACGGCTACGAGCCGCTCGACGTGGTCGGACCCTATGAAGTCCTCGCCCACATCCCCGGCGCCTCCGTACGGTTCGTCGGGGCCGAGAAGGGACCCGTGAAGGATGCGCTGGGGTCCCTGCCGACGTACGTCCCGGCCACGTACTCCCAGGTGGACCACTGTGACGTCCTGCTGATCCCGGGCGGGAGCAGCGTCAAGGCCATGGTGGCCGATGACGATTTCCTCGCTTGGGTGCGCCGCGTCCACCGCCGCACCCGGTTCACCACCTCGGTCTGCACCGGGTCCCTGGCGCTGGGCGCGGCGGGCCTGCTGAAGGGCCTGACCGCCACCACCCACTGGAGCGAGGTGGAGGCACTGGCGTCGTACGGCGCTGTCTACACCCCTCAACGTACGGTCCGACAGGGCAAGGTCATCACCTCGGCCGGCGTATCCTCCGGCATCGACATGGCCCTCACTCTGGCCGCCTTGCTGACCGACGACGTGACCGCCCAGGCGATTCAGCTGTTGACCGAGTACGACCCACAGCCCCCCTTCGACTCCGGCTCATTGGCCAAGGCATCTGACGCGGTGCGAAAGCGGGTCTTCGAACTGATGAAAAAGCGGCCCCACAACGGCTGACGGCACACGTGGCGTTCACCAGCCACGCGGACGGCACCGTGGCACGGCGCGGACGGGGACGGGCTGTCCGTCCGCCCCGTTCGCACGCGGTTCGTTTGCGGGACATGAGTGAGACGTTTCCGAAACGTCAGCGGCCCCGAGAAGAGTGGTGTCCACACCGCGGGAACCGCCGAAGAAGACTCCCGCACGAAACTCGAGGGGGAACCCGATCATGCGTACTACCCGGATTCGTACCGCCGCCCTGGCCGCCGTCACCGCCGCGCTGGCGCTGGGCCTGACCGCCTGCGGCGGCGCCGACGGCGACTCGAAGGCGGCAGGCGGCGACAACGCCGCCGCTACCGCGCAGAGCCGGTCCGCGTCCGACGGGGACCGCAAGGGCGGCGCGGAGCAGGCCAACAGCAACGGTGACACCAAGGCGGGCACGGACTCGGCCACCGCCTCGGGCGGGTCGGAGGAGGTCGCGAGCAAGGACGCATCGGTCGCTGCCCAGCAGTGCCGCGGCGACGAGATGCTGGTCACCGCGGTGCACCGGTTCGCCGGGCAGCAGGGCGACCACCTGCTGATCACCGCGTCGAACGAGGGCGCCACGCCCTGCTGGGTCACCTCCTACCCCGCCGTGAAGCTCGGCGACGACGACTCCGTACTGCCGCACTCGAAGAAGGACAACCCGGGCGGCGACCAGCGCATCACGCTCCAGCCCGGCGCCACGGTATACAGCGCGGTGAACCTCTTCGACTACGGCTCGGAGAACCAGACGGCCCAGTCGCTCGCCATCGCACTGCGCGACACGGACGGCCACCAGAACCCCTCCTACTCCGTCGTCATGAAGGGCGAGAAGCAGCAGTTCAGCTGGAACGAGGCCGATGTCCTGAACTGGAACACCGAGAAACCGTACGACTTCTGACCGCCCGAACTCCTGCCCTACCCGTTGAGACACATGCCGATCGAGAGGAACGCCTGCACGAGGGGGACCTGAGGGACCGCCGGCGAGACCACCTGGGAGGCGTAGTGGACGACGACCAGGTCCAGAGCGGGCGAGACGAACAGGCGCTGACCGTGGATGCCGCTGGCCATGAAGGATCCGTAGGGGTCGTTCAGGATCCACCACAGGTCGTGGTACGAGAGGGTGGCCGGCGAGTCGGGCGGTGCCGCGGGGAAGCGAACGCGGCGCGGGTAGCCGTCCGGGACACCCTCGACGAGGGCGGTCACCGCTTCCGGCAGGATCTGGCGGCCGCCGACGGCCCCGCCGCAGCGGACGAGTTCACCCAGGCGGGCCACGTCGCGCGCGGTGGCGCTGAAGCCGCCGCAAGCTGCCTCGGCGCCGTCCGCGTCGAGGAGGTAGTAGGCGTCCTCCTCCGCCCCGATCCGGGACCAGATCATCTCGGACATCAGCGCCGAGGTGCTGAGTCCGGTGATCCGTCGCAGGACTTCGGCGAGCGCCTCGACGTTGCCGTTCTCGTAGCGGAACTCCGTACCGGGATCGCCCGTGGCCCTGGCGGTGGCGAGGTGTTCGCGGATGGTCGCGGGTCCCGAGTAGCCGTAGGGACGCAGTCGCGGAGCGAGGACGGCGAAGTAGCGCTGTGCCTCCAGGGCCTTGTCGTACGGGCGGCCGGCGTAGCTCATCCCCGTGCCCATGTGCAGGAGGTGGTCGACCTGGGCGTCTCCGAAGGCGGTGCCGGAGAGTTCGGGCACGTACTTGGCGACCTGGGCGCCGCGGTCGAGGTGTCCTTCGTGGGCGAGGGTCGCCGCCAGGAGACCGAGATAGGACTTGGCGGCCGAGGCGTTGAAGTGCGGGACGTGGGCCTCGTAGCCGTGCAGATACTGCTCGTGGACGAGCCTGCCCCGGTGCAGGACGAGCAGGGCGTCCGTCTCCGCCTCGGCGAGCAGTTCCGACAGTGTGAGAGCACGTCCGTAGGAGCCGGTGACGCTCAGGCCGTCGAGGGCGCCGGGCGGCGACGCGGGCAGGTCACCGGGGCCGCCCGGACCCCGCCAGACGCGACGGCTGGGCATGATCTCCCGGCCTGCCGTCGTGTGGCGTCGCGCCCAGGCCGAGTCCGTGAATCCTCGGGCCCAGACGAGGTCGGCCAGTGCGTCCGTGCCGGTCACGTGTCGCTCCGCTCGTTCGGGATCAGCTCATCGCGAGATCGATACCGTACACGCTGTTCGGAAACGGAGGAAGGGGTCGGCCCGGCCGGGCGTGACTACTGGGGTTCGGTACCCCGCCCCCCGGGAAGGTCGACGGCCCCGGGAGCGTCCACCGGGGTCAGCCCCGTGGCCCAGACCCTTCCGTAGACGGACAGATCCCGCAGGTGGGCGGTGATCTGCTCGGCGGTGTAACCCGTGTCGTTCTCGACCCACCAGCTCAGCACCGAGATGAGTTCGCCGGTCCAGGCACGGGCGACGATGCCGAGCGGGATCCTCGGCTCCACGCCGAGCTGCTCCGCCCGGTCGCGGAAGGCCATCTCGGCGTGCGTGCGGATGAGTTCGGTGAACTCCCGCAGCGCACGCCCGTCGCCCTCCCCCCGCAGGATCACCCGGTAGACGTCCCGCTCCAGGGTGGCGTGTTCGAAGATGTACTTGACCGGCAGGCCGGTGAAGCCCTGGACGTGCGCCTGGCGAACGGCCGGCAGCAAGCGCTCGCGGTCCTGTGCGAGGTCGCGGACGATGCCGACGAGCAGATCCTCCTTGTCCCGGTAGTGCGCGTAGAAGGTGGCCCGGCCGATGTCGGCCCGCTCGGTGATCTCCTCGACGGTGATGGCCTGGAACCCCTTGTCCAGCACCAGTTCGACCAGGGCCTGGCGGAGCGCGGCGCGCGTCCGCCGGACGCGGCGGTCTTCGGGCTTCATGTCCACTATCGATTCCTTCTCTCAGGACCGTTGACCTGACCCTAGCGCTGCCCGTACTTTTCCCGACAGCCAGATTGATACTGAACACGCTGTTCTGAAACTCTGGAGGCGGCGATGAATCTCGGGCGTTACGTGCGCCGGACAGCCGAGCACCATCCGGACGCGGAGGCGGTGGTCTGCGGCCAGGTCCGGCTGACCTACGCGGAACTCGACGACCACAGCGACCGGCTGGCGGCCGCACTCATCGGGATGGGCCTGAGCCGAGGGGAGCGCGTGGCCACGCTCGCGGCCAACCGCGCGGAGCTGGTCGTCACGGAAGTGGCGCTCTACAAGGCGGGCCTGGCCCGCGCGCCGGTCAACGCCCGCCTCGGCGACGGCGAAGTCGCCCATCTCCTGCGGGAGTCCGACGCCCGTGTCCTGCTCACCGATGCCGCACACCTGGACACGGCGCGACGGGCGGTACCCGGCTCGGGCGTGAAATCCGTCATCGGCTACGACGGACCCGCCGACCTCGGTCCCGGCTATGCGGAGACCCTCGCGGCCACCTCCCGCGAGGCCGTCGACGTGGAGTGCGACGAGGACGACATCGCCGTCCTGCACTTCACTTCGGGCTCCACCGGCAAGCTCAAAGCGGCCGTGCAGACGTACGGCAATCGGCTGGCCCTGCTGCGCAAGTCGGTGATGAACCAGGCCACGCGGGTCGGAACGGGCGATCGGCAGATCCTCGCCGGGCCCGTCACCCATGCCTCCGGTATGCCGCTCATGGGCATCTTCTTCGCCGGCGGATGCGCCGTCGTGCTGCCGCGCTGGGACGCCGCGGAATTCCTCGCCACCGTGGAACGAGAACGTGCGACCCATGCGTTCCTCGTCCCGACCATGGTCAACACGGTCCTCGTGCTGGAGGACGCGGGCGACTACGACCTCTCCAGTCTCCGCCATCTGCTCTACGGCGCGGCGCCCATGTCACCCGCCCGGATCCGGGCGGCCTGGGACCTCTTCGGCCCCGTGCTCTGCCAGGGCTACGGATGCGGCGAGACGACCTCCGGCGTGCTGTTCCTCTCCGCGGAGGACCACCGCCGTGCCATCGAGGGCGAGGACGAGGAACTCCTGCTGTCCTGCGGCCGCCCGCTCGCCGAGGCCGAGGTACGCATCGTCGACGACACCGGCGTCCGGGTGGCGGACGGCGAGATCGGCGAGATCGCCGTCCGGGGCCCCGACGTCGTCCCCGGCTACCACAACGAGCCGGAACTGACCGCGAAGAGCTTCCGCGACGGCTGGTTCCTCACCGGTGACCTGGCGCGGCGGCGCCGGGACGGATACGTCTTCATCGTCGACCGCAAGAAGGACATGATCATCTCCGGTGGTTTCAACATCTACGCCGTCGAGGTCGAAGCCGTCCTCCACCAGCATCCCGGCGTCTTCGAGGCCGCGGTCGTAGGCGTACCCGACGAGCAATGGGGCGAGGCGGTCAAGGCCGTCGTCGTCCCGCGGGCAGGGATCACGCTCGACACGGAGGAGCTGATCGCCTTCTGCGCCGAGCGCCTGGCGCGCATGAAGAAGCCCCGTTCCGTCGACATCGTCGCCGCGTTGCCCCACAACCCCAACGGAAAGATCGACCGCCGCGCCATACGCGACACCTACTGGTCCGGCGCCGAGCGCCGCGTCCACTGAACAGGGAACACCCCATGCCCTACACCCTCGCTCCCCACTACGACGACAACCCCCGCCTGCGGGACCTGGTCGGCCGGCTGCGCGCCTATCTGACCGACGAACTCCTCCCCTACGAGCGGGCACACGGCATCACCCCCGAGAGCAAGCTGGACAGGCCCACCCTGGAAAGCGTCTGGAAACGCAGCGCCGAGCTCGGCTTCTACGGCATCGGCCTGCCCCCGGAACTCGGCGGCCAGGGACTGAACTTCACCGACCTGTGTGCCCTCAAGGAGGAACTCACCGCCTCCGGGGCCGCCTTGTCCCACTCGGTCCTCGGCGACATGGGCGGACCGCTGCGTGTCGGCGCGATCCTGAAGTACGCCACCGACGAGCAGCGGGAGCGCTATCTGCTCCCCGTCGTCCGGGGCGAACGCGCCTGCTGTTTCTCCCTCACCGAACAGGACGCGGGTTCGGACGTACGCCGCATGAGGACCACCGCGACGCGGGACGGTGACACCTACGTGCTGAACGGGCACAAGGTGTTCAGCTCCGCCGCCCCGTTCGCCGACTTCGCGGTCGTCGTCGCCCGGATGGCGGACAGCGAGGAGACGTACAGCGCCTTCCTCGTCGACCTGGACACCCCCGGCTGCCGTGTCCTGGACGGTGCCGTGCCCATGTCCGGCCAGCAGATGGAAGGCGACCTCGTCTTCGAGAACTGCCGCATCCCCGTCGCGAACCTGCTCGGAGAGATCGGCCAGGGGCTGCGCATCGGCATCGGCCGCATCACCCTCAACCGGCTGCTCCACTGTCCCTCCCTGATCGGTGCCGCACGGCGCGCCTGGGATCTGTCCGTCACCCATGCCAAGACCCGCGTCGCGTTCGGACAGCCGCTGCTCGCCCTTCAGGCCATCCAGCACAAGCTCGCCGACATGGCCACCGACCTCTACGCGGCCCGGTCGATGGTCCTCGCCACCGCCGCGAAGGCGGACCGCGGCGAAAACATCGCGGTGGAGGCGAACATGTGCAAGCTGTTCACCGCCGAAGCGTGCTTCCGCACAGCGGACCAGGCCGTGCAGATCCACGGCAAGGACGGCCTGAGACGCGGTCACGAGGTGGAGCAGATCTTCCGGACCCTGCGCATGTTCCGGATCGTCACCGGCACGACCGAGATCCACAAGAACGCCATCGTCAAGGCACTCGTCTGACCGGCGCCCCGGGGAGGCCGCCCGAGACGGCACTGCCCGGGGCCCACTCCCCGTGTGCCTGGCCCACCCCCGCTGCGGCTCCCCCGGCGCCACCGGCGGTCCGCGCCCACCCCTGCTCGACCCGCATCCGCAGGAGTCCCCATGGCACCCCAACCCTCCGCGCCCCCTGCCGACCGTTCAGCCCGTCGGCCCGCCGCCCGTCCGCCCGACCACCGCCGCGCCTGGCTGGTGACGGCCATGATCGTCACATTCATGGTCATCAACTTCGCCGACAAGTCGGTCCTCGGCCTCGCCGCCGTCCCGATCATGGACGAGCTGGACATCAGCAACAGCACCTACGGGCTGGTCTCGAGCTCCTTCTCCCTGTTGTTCAGCCTCTCCGGACTCGTCGTCGGATTCTTCTCCTCCCGTATCTCCAGCAGGACCATGCTCTTCGTGATGGCACTGCTGTGGGCAGTCGCCCAGCTGCCCGTGCTGGCCGTGGCAGCGGTCCCGACCCTGATCGCCGGCCGCGTCCTGCTGGGTGTCGCGGAAGGCCCCGCAGCCTCCATGTCCATGCACGCGCTGTACAAGTGGTTCCCGCCCGAGCGGCGCGGGCTGCCCTCGGCCCTGCAGATCGGCGGCGCCGCGATCGGCACGCTGGTCTCCGCGCCCGTACTCACGTGGCTCATCACGGACTTCGGATGGCGATCGGCGTACGCCGTCCTGGCCGTTGTCAGCCTGCTCTGGGCGCTGGTGTGGTGGCGGACGGGCCACGACGGACCGTTCGACGAGACACGCCCACCACGAGCTGTCGGCTCACGCCCCGTGCAGCATCTGCCCTACCGCCGGCTGCTGCGCACCGGAACCATGGTGGGCAGCGTCGCCAGCGCCTTCGGAGCCGCGTGGGCGCTCGCTCTGGCCCACGCCTGGCTGCCCGCCTACCTCAGGACCCAGCTCAACCTGGGCCCCCAAGCGGTGGCGACCGCCATCAGCGCCATCTCCGCCCTCAGCCTCGTACTGCTGCTGACCGTCTCACCGCTCATGGATGCCCTCACGGCACGCGGAGTGTCCAGCCGCTGGTCCAGCGGTGCCACACAGGGAGCCTCGGTGTGTGTCGCCGGCTGTGCCATGGCCGCCTTTCCCTTCACCGATGGCGTCGTCATCCGCCTGCTCCTGATCGGGGTGGCCTTCGGCACGGTCGCCGTCGCGATCCCTTTGCACTACGTGACCGCTGCCGAGGTCGTTCCCGCGGCCCAGCGCGGTGCCGTCTTCGGCATCGTCGCCGCGACAGGCACCCTCCCCGGTCTGATCGCCCCCTTCGTCACCGGCCACCTCATCGACGCGGCGGACACCGCGTCCGCCGGTTACGCGACCGCGTTCCTCATCGCAGCCGCGGTGATGCTGCTGGCGGGCGCCTCGGCCATCACCGCCATCCGGCCGGAACAGGACGCGCGACGGCTCGGCCTGCACACGGAACGGGCCCCGTCCCCGCGCTGACGGGCGAGGCCGGACGTCCCCACCTCCGCCGTCCCCTCCCAGCTTCGACAGCTCCACCTCGCGACCGGCCTCGAGAAGGGTGCGCAGCCGGGCGAACAGTCCCAGGCGTATCCAGTCGTCCCGGCGCCCGGTTCAGCCTCGGCCGGCGTTCGCTCCCCCGGCGGGAGGGGCGGTGCTCTGCCGTACGACGAGCTGGGGGGTGGGGCCTGGACGGGGCGGGGTTGGGGGCGTTCGGCCATGACGCGGAGCAGTTCGGTGGCCGTGAGCGTGCCGAGTGCGAAAGTGTCGCGGGTGAGCGCGGTGAGGGTGGGGCGCGCCATGGTGGTGAAGACGGAGTCGTCGAAGGACACGACGGACAACGTGTCGGGCACGGGAATGCCCATTTCGGTGGCCACGCCCAGTCCGGCGACCGCCATCACGTCGTTGTCGTAGACGACCGCGGTGTAGCGCGGGTGCGCCTCGAGGCGCTTCCTCGTCCATGCCCTTCTTGGCGTACGCGGGCCACGTGGCCTATCTGCCCGGCAGCTCCTACACGCTGGGCGACCTCAAGGCCACCGCGCCCGAGGTCTACAAGAACCTGGGCATCGGGCCGCGGATCAGCAACAGCGCTCCCAACATGTACATCGAGTCCCGAGTCCCTGGTCGTCAACGCGGGCAGCAAGAACCAGGCCCTGGCCAGCGCCTTCGCCAAGTATGTGACGAACTCCGCCCATCAGCTCTCCTTCGCCAAGAAGGCCTCGGTCTTCCCCTCGTCGGCCGGGACACTGGACGACCCGTACTTCTCCAAGGACGACGGGGGCCTGGCCACCGAGGTGCGGCTGGAGAGCGCCGAACAGGTGAAGAAGGCGGTCGTGTGGTGGCCGCCGGCGTTCTCCGGGGCGGCCGACAGCCAGACGCTGCGTGAGCAGATAGCCCAGGCGCTGCTGGGCTTGCTCCGGGATCCGTCGGGGCCGACCGCGACGAGCTTGATCGTCCCTGATGTGGCGGTGAACCGCTTGACGTAGTAGACGTCGTCGTAGATGCCACCGAGGTAGGTGTCGTCGAGATAGACGTCGTAGCGGCGGACCGTGTCGTAGTCGCTTCGGTGCCAGGACAGGAACAGCTCGTCGCTGCCCGGCAGCAACCCGAGCCGCAGCAGGGTGAAGCCCTGCCGCGTGTCCGCGGTGACTTCCGGGCAGGCGGTGGCATTCCGCCGGCGCCTCGCACGGTCCGATCCGGCGGAGTACGAGGGGCAGGTGGTGAAGAAGGTCGCTGCGGTGGTCTTGGATACCGACGGGGACGACGATGCGCAGTGGCGGGCCGGACTGGCCGCCTGGGCCGGCACCGGGTCAGCGCGTCGTCGCGAGGTGGCCGTCCACGAGTGAGAGGCTGCGGGCGCGCAGGGTCGCCCTGGCCTGTTCGTCGTAGGCCTGGTCGTTCGCGCGGGCGGGTCGGAGGCGGTCGAAGAACTGGCCGGTGGTGCCTTCGAGGGCGGGGTCGACGGCGAGCCTGCGGGTGGCCTCGGCTCCCGAGTCGAGGGTGTCGGCGGTCACGCCGATCTCGGACAGGACGATTTTGGTCGGCATGTAGGTGCCGGGGTGCAGGCAGGTGGCGGTCAGCTCGGTGGGCGCGAACCGTCCGCCGAGGTCGAAGCAGTGCATGATCTGCGCGAGCTTGCTCTGGCCGTAGGCGCGCGTACCTGAGTAGCCGCGTTCGAGCATAAGGTCGTCGAAGTCGAGCGGGTGCTGGCCCAGGGAAGAGACGTGGACGACGCGGGCGGCGTGCTGCGTGGTCGTGGAGGCCCGCAGGAGCGGGAGCAGGTTCTCGGTGAGCAGGAAGGTCGCCAGGTAGTTCACCGCGAAGCGCAGCTCATGGCCGTCGCGGCTGGTGCGGCGCTCGCGTCCGTCGGGCTCGCCGGAGCCGATGCCTGCGTTGTTCACGAGCACGTCGAGGGTGTCGACGCTGTCGGCGATGGTATCGGCCAGCCCGGCCACCTGGCCGAGGTCGGACAGGTCGGCGGTCGCGGTGACAGGTGCGGTGGCGCCGGACTCGAGGACCTCGGCGAGGAGCCGCTCGAGCTTGGCGGGGTCGCGGCCGTGCAGGACGAGTCGGACGTCGTCTTCGGTCGCGAGGCGCAGGGCGAGGGCGCGGCCGAGGCCGTCGGTGGCGCCGGTGATCGCGATGGTCGTAGTGGTCATGCCGGTCCTTCCCGCACGGGGCTGTGGGTGAGGAGGTTGATGAGGGCATCGACGAGGGCACGATGGGACTCACCGGGGGGATCCGCTCCGAGCGGTGGAGGCTCGGCGAGTACCTCGTACCACAGGAGACCGAAGACGGTTCGAGCGTCGAGTGCCGGTGAACGACCTGTTGGGAAATCCCCCCGCTCGACGGCGCGGTCCGCCAGGACCTTGAAGGCGGCACGGCGGCGGGCGAGGAACTGTTCGCGGAAGCTCGCGCCGAATTCCGGGTCGATCTGAGCCTGGGCCATCAGCGTGCGCATCACGCGCATGATCGAGGGGTCGAGGGCCAGCGCGAACGATCGGTCGAGGAACTGGCGGAGGTCGGCCGCATAGCTGCCGTGATCGTCGAGCCCGATCTGGATATCGGCCTTGAGCACCAGTGCGTCGAGCAGCACGTCGGCCTTCGACGGCCACCAGCGGTACACGGTCTGCTTGCCGGTGCCCGCCCGCGCGGCGATCCCCTGCACCGTCAGTCCCGGGTAGCCGAGCTCGACCGTGAGTTCCCAGGCGGCGGCGAGAATCGCGGTGCGGCTGTCCTCACTGCGCTTGCGGCCGGGGCGGACCGGTTCAGGTGTGGGCGGCATGCTTCCGAGGCTACATGAATCGAATCGAGACGCACCGATTCGAAAATGAGGCGTGCCTTCGCCTCCCTCCCATGCCCCGAGTGACCACTGACTTTGGGCGGGCACGCGGCTCCCCTGGCGCTTCGCGGAGAACGTTCCGTTCGTCACCGAGGCGGTGAACGCCATGAGCCGGCCCGGCGTGGACTGGCCGGTGGCGCATAGCCGCGCCGTGCGAGAGCTCTTCGCCGGCGGGGCCGACGGCACGCCCGACAGCCAACCGACCGCACCGGACCTGCCAGGCGGGCGGTCCGGTGCGGGACTGCGTCCTGCCGCGGACCGGATGTCACTTTCCGGCGAGTGTGGTGAGGATGGTGGCGGTCAACGCGGCCTGTGTGACCATGCCGGACACAGAGGTGCTCTCCGAGCGGGCGTGTGCGCCGTGGCCGACCGCTCCGATGCCGTCCAGGACCGGTACACCGGCTGCCGCGAGGAAGTTGCCGTCGCTCGCTCCGCCGACGGACGCCTCCGCGAGGTCGTGTCCGAGCCGTCGGGCACAGGTCTTCGCCAGGTGCGCGAGGTCCGCGACGGGTTCGCTGCGTTCGAAGACGGGGCGGTTCCAGTCTCCGGTGATCTCGAGTCGGGTGCGGGGGTCGACGGGGCGGAGTTCCGCGAGGGCCTGTGTGATGCGCTGCTGTTCGGGGGCGGTGGCCACGCGGATGTCCAGGTGTGCGCCGGCGCGGCCGGCCGTGACGTTGCTGCGCGTGCCTCCTTCGATCACTCCGATGTTGAGGGTGGTTCCGGCCGCGTGGTCGCGGAGTTCCGTCAAGCGCAGGATCTGGTGAGCGAGTTCGTCGACGGCGCTGGCTCCGGCGGTGGGGTCCAGTCCCGCGTGGGCCTCGGTGCCGATGACCGTCAGGGTGAACAGGCCCACGCCTTTGCGGGCGGTCTTGATGGCGCCGTCGGCCGCGCCTTCGAAGACCATGGCGAGTCGGCAGTCGCGGCCCGCCTCGACGATCGCCTCGTGGGAGGCGAGGCTTCCGGTCTCCTCGTCGCCGTTGAGCACGAGGGTGACGGCCGGTCGGGGCAGGCCGAGCGCGTGGAGGGCGCGCAGAGCCCAGACCGCCTGGACGAGGCCGGCCTTCATGTCGAAGACGCCGGGTCCGCTGATGGCGTCTCCTTCGCGGTGGAAGGGCCAGGTGTCCAGGGTGCCGGTCGGCCAGACGGTGTCGTAGTGTCCCACCAGCATGACCGGGCGCTGGTCGGCCGCGGTGGCGTCGTGCGCCGGGTACCGGCGGATCATGATGTCGCCGGCCTCGGCGCGCGGGAGGATCTCTTCCGTGTCCGGGGCTCCGAGCCGCTGGTCGAGCCAGTCGCGCAGCCAGGCGAGACAGGCGTCGAGGGCGTCCAGGTCGTCGCTGGCGCTGCCCTGGGCGGTGTAGGCGGCCAGGTCGGCGACCATGTCTTCGCGGTGGTGTTCCAGCCAGCGCCGCACGGGCGCGGTCTGTTCGTCGGCGGGCATGTGCCGGGCCGTCGGCTGCCCGGTGAGCCGGTCGAGTGCGTCGAGTCGCTCTTCGGACATCTTCTGCGGTGTGCCTTCCAGCTCGCGCAGTCCGTCCATGACGGTCCGCAGGAGGGCTGTGGGCAGCCCCATCTGGGTGGCGTACGCGATGACGTCGCTGTAGTGGGTGGTGACTTCGACGGGGCGGTGGCGTACGGCCAGGTCACGCCAGATGCCGCTGCGGTCCTTGGTCTGGGTGCGCAGCCAGGCGGTGAGACGGTCGAAGGCGGCGTCGCGTGCCGTGGCGTCCGCGCCGTGCCGGAAGGGGTGGGGGTCGAAGGCGTCGAACGCCTGGAGGGTGACGCCGCGCCGGTCGGCTACGGCGAAGATCTCCGCCGTGAGCCCGGCCATGGCGGGGCGGTGGCGGTCGATCAGGTCAGCCATGGGCGCGTCGGCGAGGGCGGTGGCGGCGAGCATGGCGCCGAATCCCGCCTTGGCCCACAGGTAGCCCTCGATGTTGTCGCCGGCCCGAGCGGGGCCCCAGCTCTGCAGGTCGGCGACCAGGGCGCGGACGCGTGCGCTGACGGGGGCGCCGTTGGGCTCGCCGATGACCAGGGCTCCCGCGCCGCCGTCCTGGACCACTCCCGGTTCGATGACGTCGGCGAAGATGTTGACGAAGGCCGCCACGGTGCGGTGAGCGCCGACGTGTTGGGCGATCAGGTCCTCGTTGAAGCCGTTCTGCACCGAGACGACGTACCCGTCCGGGTCCAGGCGGGGAGCGATCCAGTCGACCGCGCTCTTGGTGGCCTGAGCCTTCACTGCCAGCAGGACGCGCTGTAGCCGGCCGGTGAACGTGTCGGGGGTGGTGGCGGTCACCGGGACGCTCGTTCGGCCGTCGCCCTGGGCGAGGACGAGTCCGTGCGTGCGGATGGCGTCGACGTGTTCACGGTCGGTGTCGACGAGGGTGACGGGGTGGCCCGCGCGGGCGAGGGCGAAGGCGAGAGTGCCGCCGATCGCTCCCGCGCCGACGATGGTGTAGGCGGCTCGTTCCGGGCTGGTGTCGCTCATCGGGCGTGTTCCTCTGTCGTGGGGACGGCCGCCACGGGTGCGGGGGCCTCGGTGGCGCGGGTGTCGTCGGACTGCCAGATCCGGGGAAGGTGGAGGGCTCCGGTGCTCGACCCGCCGTCGACGCGGAGGACCTCCCCCGTGATCCAGGAGGCGTCGGGTCCCGCGAGCCAGCACACGGCGCGGGCGATGTCCTCGGGCGTTCCGGGGCGGCCCAGCGGGTTGACGCTGATGGCCTTGGCGTACTCGGCGGAGACGGGATTGCAGTCGCTGTCGACCAGGACGAAGCCGGGGCTGACCGCGTTGACGCGGATGGCGTGTCCGCCCAGTTCGAGGGCGGCGGCCCGGGTGGCCATTTCGAGGGCCGCCTTCGAGCTGGCGTACGGTCCGCCTCCGGGGCGTGAGCGCAGGGCCGAGCCGGAGGAGATGTTGACGACGCAGCCGGGCCGGCCTTCCGCCATGGCAAGGCGGGCGAGTGCCGCGGTCGTCAGGACGGGGGCGCGCGCGTTGACGGCGAACAGCCGGTCCCAGGCGGCCGCGTCGACGTCGGCCATGTCCAGGGAGGGGTAGATGCCCGCCGCGTTGACCAGGACGTCCACCGGACCGTGCGCCGCCCAGGACTCTTGGACGAGGGCGGTCGCCGCGCCGGGATCGGTCAGGTCGGCGGCCCGGGTCGCGGCGCTCGTGCCGAAGCGGGAGGCGGTGGCCCGGAGTGCGTCGTGGTCGCGGTCGGTGAGCGTGAGGAACGCACCCTGGTCGGCGAACGCCTCGGCGGTCGCGCTGCCGATACCGCCCGCGGCGCCGGTGATGAGAACGTGCCGCATCACGTGAAGTCCTTGTCCTTGGTCTCGGGCATGGTGAGGTAGACGACGAGGGAGATCAGCGATGCGGCGCACACGTAGATCCACAGCAGGTCGCTGTGGCCGCTCTCGTGCATCCACGTCGTGATGTACGGCGCCGTGCCGCCGAAGACGGCGACGGCCAGTGCGTAGGGCAGGGCGATGCCGGTGGCCCGGACCTCCGCGGGGAACTGCTCGGCCATGATGACGGCGCAGTTGGCGGAGTAGCCGAGGATGAGCAGCATGCCCACGAGCTGGACCAGGAACAGGCTCAGGAAGCTGTTGCCGAGCAGGTGCAGCAGCGGCCAGGCCAGGACGACGAATCCGCCGGCGAAGCCGGCCATCGTCGGCTTGCGTCCGATCCGGTCCGAGAGCACTCCGGCGAAGGGCAGCGCGACCACGAAGACGATCAGGCACAGGGTCTGGGAGAGCAGTGCCGTCTTCAGCGGGATGCCGGTGGTCAGATTCGCGTACGTGGGCAGGTAGTTGACCCAGATGTAGTAGGTGAGCGTGCCGGCGATCGTGATGCCGGCGACGCGCAGGGTGGCTGCCGGATGCTCGACGAGCATCGCCTTGACGGGATTGCTGCGGGTGCGGCCGCTGCCCTGGGTCCGAGCGAAGGACTCGGTGTCCTCGACCGAGACGCGCAGCCACAGCCCCACCAGTCCCAGCAGTCCTCCGAAGACGAACGCGACGCGCCAGCCCCAGGAGTGCAGCGCCCCGTCGCTGAGCACCGAGGTGGTGAGGGTGCCCAGGAGGGAGGCGATCAGGACACCGCCGGCGACCGACACCTGCTGCCAGGACCCGGCGAAGGCCCGGCGGCCCCGGGCTGCGGACTCGACGAGGAAGGCGGAGGACGAACCGAACTCGCCGCCGGCGGAGAAGCCCTGCACCAGGCGGGCGATGAGCAGGAGCAGCGGCGAGAGGACACCGATCTGCCCGTAGGAGGGGGTGATGGCGATCACGAAGCCGGCTCCCGCCATCAGGGCCACGGTGAGCGTCATGCCCTTCTTGCGGCCGTGGCGGTCGGCGTAGGCGCCGAGCACGGCGGCACCGACCGGGCGCATGACGAACCCGACCGCGAACACGGCGAGGGTCGACAGCAGGGCGACCGCGCCGTCCCCCTTGGGGAAGAACTCGTCCGCGATGATCTTCGCGAAGATCGAGTACAGCGCCCAGTCCACCCACTCGACGGTGTTGCCGATGGTGCCTGCGACGATGGCCTTGCGCTGAGTGGCACGCAGTTTCCCCGGGGCGGAGACGCCGCCCTCTTCTTTCCGGGACCCGGCGGACATGGCAGATCTGGTGGTCATGGCGTGTGCTCCGAGGGGACGGGCCGGGCGGTGGTGGAGCCGTGCAGCACGCCGCGGGCGGCGTCGGCGAGCTGGGCGTGGGTGGCGAACCAGACGTCGTGGTGCGCGGTGATGTGGTCGAGCAGTTCGCGCAGTACCACCAGGCGTGAGCGGTGACCGATGACGTGCGGGTGCAGCGTGAGCTGGAAGACTCCGCCGTCGCGGTAGGCGGCGTCGAACTCGTCCCGCCAGATCTCCCCTACGTCGCGGGGCCGGCTGTAGGGGCGGACGGACCCGTAGCGATCCATCGTGAAGTACGGCGCGTCGTCCCGGATCCAGTCGACGGGGATCTCGACCAGACCGGTGGGGCGCCCGCCGGCGAGGATCTCGTAGGGCTCGTCGTCGGCCATGAGCGAGGAGTCGTAGGCGAACCCGAGCTCGAGCATGATCGCCAGGGTGGACTCGGAGAAGTCCCAGGAGGGAGTCCGGATGCCGACCGGGCGCTGCCCGGTCAGCGTCGTGAGGGTGTCCAGGGCGCGTGCGGTCAGCTCCCGCTCGTCCGCGCGGCCCAGGAGCATGTTCCGCTCGTGGATCCAGCCGTGTACGGCCAGCTCGTGCCCGTCCTTGGCGTACGCGCGGGCTTCCTCGGGGTGGAGGAGGGCGGAGACGGCCGGCATGAAGAACGTGGTGGGGACGCCGTAGTGCGCCAGCAGGTTCAGGATTCTCGCCGCGCCGACGCGGGCGCCGTATTCGCCCTGGGCCAGTCGGCCGGGGCTGGTCTCGCCGTCGCGCAGGGGGATCGTCTCGTGGTCGGAGTCGAACGACAGGGCGACGGCGACGCGGGCGTCGCCGGGCCAGCGGTTCGGGACCAGGCGCTGTCCGGCGCGCACGGCGTCGACGTGACCGCGCCAGGTGGTCTCGGGCCAGCGCCAGCTCTCTGCGGGCAGGCTGGAGTCTTCTGAGGGCATGGGTGACTCCCTGAGAGGGTGATACGGGCCGGGGAGGAGCGGAGGTGAAGGGGCCGCGTCGCGGCGAGGGTGTGCGGGGCCGGTGGGCCGGTGGGCCGGGGGTTCAGACGGGTCGGTCCATCCGGTACCAGGAGTACTTCACGGTGGCGAGGTGCAGGGTCACGTCGGAGGCGATGAGTCCGGGCAGCGACCCGATGACCTCGCTGGTGTAGGGGTGCAGGTCTGCGCGCCGGGGCAGGACCATGTGCCCGATGAGGTTGAAACGCCCGGTGGTCGCGCCGAGGAATTTCGTCCCCGGATGCTTGGCGAGCTGCCTGCCGGCGGCGTCCAGCTGTCCGGGTTCGATGGACAGCCACACCATGAACTCCGCGTCGAAGCCGAGCAGGGACGGTTCGACGAGGGTGCGGAACTGGAGGACGCCACGGGAGATGAGCCGGTCCATCGCGCGGGCGACGCTGGACTCGGCACGGTTCATTTGCCGGGCGAGGACACTGACCTGCGTCCGGCCGTCCTCCCTCAACGCTGCGGCGATCTCCTGCTCGAGCGGGGTGAGCGCTTGTGGCGCGCGGTCCCGGTCGGGGCGGTCGCGCGCGGACGAGGCCGGCCGGAGTTCGGCGGCCGCCACGGGCGGGAGCAAGCCGGTGTCCCACATCGCCGCCGAGGTGAAGGAGCGTATGACGGGAACGGCCTCGGTACTCGTGATGAGGTCGGTCGCCGGAAGATCGGTGAACAGCATCCGCATCATCTCCTCGTTGTCACGGGCAACGAAGTCGACGATGAGGTCGGCCGATCCGGTGACGACGGCCACGAAACGGACGTCGGGGCTCTCACTGAACCGGGCCGCGGCCTCCAGTCCGCGACCCGGGCGGGCCTGGACCCGGACCATCATGGAGGATCCCTCCCTGGTCCGGTCCAGCTCCAGAGTTCCGGACACGCGCAGCAGCCCCCGCTCGCGCAGAGCCGTGTAGCGGCGCTGCGCGGTGGTCTCGCTGGCACCCACCCAGCGCGCCACCGCGCTCCACGGGGCACGGCCGTTGAGCTGGAGCGCTGCGATGACGCGACGGTCCAGTTCGTCGATGGTGTCCCTGAGGGCTGCCTCGGTCATGCACCGAAGCTAACCAGCGATTTTCCGCCAGTCAATGGCGGAATCCTGCATTATTGCTGGTCAGCGAGGTGTGATCGAGCAGCTGGAACTCAGGGCGGCAATAAAAGCGCTGCTCCGGACCTTTCCCGCGGATGGACAGCGCATGAAGGATTTCCCCATGTCCGTCGCCAGAAGAGTTCACCAGTGCCCCGCTCGGCCATGACCTGGGCCGCTGTCCGTTCTTCTCCGAGGTCCCGTACGGCATGACCGCCGACGTCACCCGCTGCGGGAGCCACACCCGCGGAACGGCACGGGCAGGTATGGCAGGCGGCTGCCGTGCGCACCGACGGTGGTGGCGGGCGTGCCGTGCCGTGTCGTGCCGGATTCCGTCACCGTCATGGCGGGACCGCTGACCAGCACGCCGCCCGTGCCCGCAAGGCGGGCCGGGCGCGGACGAATCGGGGCGGGGCCTCCGCTGGAAGGCCCGCCGGGCAGGCCCTGGCCGAGTCTCCCGGAGGGAGCCCCTCACCCTCCCGCATGCGTCCGCAGGGGCGCCGGGTGGTCTCGGGCGACGGATCACTTCAACCAGCGCGCGAGGCGGTGCGGGACGCGTCGGCGGTCGTGGGGGAAGGCGGTGCGGTCCGGGCACGGCGGGAGCCCAGGGCCGCGTAGAGCACGGCCGGAACGATCAGACCGACGATCCACGAGATGTCGGCACCGCCGAGCGGAGTCACCAGGGGGCCGGTGTAGAAGCTGGTGGACAGGAACGGGAACTGGGCGGCGAGACCGACGCCGTAGACCAGCAGTGCGTCCCAGCGCCAGCCGCCGTAACGGCCGTTGGGATCGCTCAGGGCCGGCAGGTCGTACCGCTCCTTGGAGAGCAGGTAGTAGTCCACCAGGTTGATCGCCGACCACGGGGTGAAGAACGTCAGCAGGAACAGCAGGAAGTCGGCGAAGGAGTCGAGGAACGACGTGCGCCCCGCGAGCGCCACGGCGGTGCCCGCGACCATGATGCCCAGGATGTAGGCGGTACGACCGCGCTGCGACAGCACCCGCCGGCCGCGGAATCCGCTGACGCTGGTCACGAGGGACATGAATCCGCCGTAGGTGTTGAGCACGTTCACCGTCAGCTTGCCCAGCGCGATGACGAAGTACAGGAAGGACGCCACCAGACCGGTCCCGCCCAGGCCCACCACGTAGCCGACCTGGTCGTCCACGAAGGCCGTGCCGGCGGTGGCCGCGACCAGCACGCCGAAGCTCATCGACCACCCGGCACCCAGCACCGTGCCGGCCAGAGTCCAGCCGAACGTGGCCCGTGCGGACGTGGTGCGCGGCAGATAGCGCGAGTAGTCCGCCACGTACGGCCCGAACGCCAGCTGCCACGACGCCGACAAGGACATGGCCAGCAGGAACATCGGCAGCGCGAAGTGGTGCTGGTGTGCGAGGTGTGCGAGGTCCGCTCGCTCCATCAGGCGCACACCCAGGTAGACGAAGGCCAGCGCGCACACCACGCTGGCCACCCGGCCCAGGGCGTGGACCACCCGGTAGCCCACGGTCGCCATGACACCGGTCACCAGGGCGAAGCCGATGATGCCGGGCACCGGGCCGAGGTGGGTCAGCTTGCCGACCGCCTGGCCGGCGAGCACCGAACCGCTGGCGAAGAACCCGATGTACATCACGACCACCAGGACCAGCGGTACGACCGCCCCGCGCACCCCGAACTGCGCCCGCGAGGAGATCATCTGCGGCAGCCCCAGCCGGGGGCCCTGCGCCGAGTGCAGGGCCATGACCGCGCCGCCCAGCAGATTGCCGACGAGCAGCCCCACCACGGACCAGACCACGTCACCGCCGAAGACGACGGCAAGCGCGCCGGTGACGACCGTGGTGATCTGGAGGTTGGCCCCGAGCCAGAGGGTGAACTGAGAGAACGCCGTGCCATGGCGCTCCTCGTCGGGGATGACGTCGATGGAACGCCGTTCGACCATGGCCTGTGCCACCACGTGCTCCGTCCTGCCGTTCCTCGGCGGGGTCGGGCACGCCAGAGCTCGGGGCCGCACCACCGCCTGCATATGTCTATGCAGGGTTCCTCTTCCCTGAATGGATTGCAATACCCTCCGGTGAATCGGTGGCGCCGAAGACCTCACGAAACCACTTCACGAACTCACCCACCGGCCTGACGGCCCCCATCCGGCGGCCCGACCTCGGATCCGCCCGCCCGACGGGCCTGCCGGATCGGTGCCGACCTTGGCGTGGATGTCCGGGCGGGTCGTGGAGATCCGGCTTGCCCACCCCGGTGTGCGAGTCGTCCGGGCCAGGCGTCGCGGGACACCGCCGAAGAAACGTAGGGCACGACGGACGTGCGGCCGGCTCGGCCGCCGAGCGGGCCTACACCCGCCCCGGCAGGCCATCGCACAAGCCTCGCGGAATGACGCATGACGGCGGCTTTCCTCACCCCGTCACGAAGGTCGTCACGCTTCGAGCGGGAAGCTCGCCCGTGAAGGAGCCGTTCGACACGTGGATCGCACCCCCGGGCGCGAGGTTCCTGCTCGCGTCCGTCAACCAGGACGACACGCTGGACGAAGCGTTCCCCACCAGGGTGAACGGCTGACTCACCGGCGAGGTCCCCTTGTTGATGGCGACGATGACCACCTTCGAGTTACCGCCCTTGTACGCCGAGACGTAAAGGTTCGCCTGGGGATTCGAAGTCGCGTCTATCCGTACATACCCTGGACGGACGAACTTCGAGAAGTGCGCCATATTGGCGCCGCGCTTGCTGATCCGCCCGTCTTCCCTCATCGGGCCGTAGCTACGCCGGATGTACCACCACACGTATGCCTGGAACTCGGCATCCACCATGGCGCGGTGGATGTGCTCCCCCACGTCGAGCGCTTGGGGCCAGAGGTCCGCCGAGTCGGTGCTGTTGGGGTAGTAGACCTCGGTCATCCAGAGTTCTTTCCCCCGGCCCTTTTCCTTGAAGAGGGGGTAGGGAAAGTTCTGGTACGGCGTGCCGTAGAGATGAGTTCCGAGAATGTCCAGGTTGGCGAGGGCTCCCGCGTCGTTGAGAATCGGATCGGAGAGGCTCTTCACATACTGGAAGGACTCCGGCGCAATGATCTTGGTGCCGATCGAGCCGGCGTTCTCCCGCAGGAACCGGATCATCTCGTCCGGAGTCCACCACGTCCAGTCCTGCGCGTAATCGGGTTCGTTCTGCACCGAGATCGCGTACAGGTTCACACCGTTGTCCGCCATGAACCTGGAGAAGTCGTCCAGGTGCCGCGCATAGGCGCCATACATGTCGTACCGGAGCCGTCTCGCGTTGGTCTGATTGCCGTGGACGAAGGTCTCCACCATGTGAGCGGGAGGATTCCAGGGTGACGCGATGACGGTCGCCCCGTACTCGATCGCGCGCTTCGCCGTCGCCACCTCGCGGCTCCAGTCCGCCGGGTTCTCGTGTACGGGGATTCTCAATACGGAGAACCCGAGCTGTCCCTCGCCGTTGCCGAATGCCGCATCCCTCTGGGCAGGTGTGAGGTCATTGACCCAGAGCGTGTGATTCATGCCGCCGAAGCCCCGGATGGTCTGCCGCTCCGCCGCCGGGTTGATCGTCACGCCGGCAGCCACCGCCGCGGATGCTCCCGCGGCCGGCGTCGCGGACACGAGGACCGGTAGGGCACCCATCGTGGCCAGAACAGACCTCCGGCTCGGGAGTTCTCGCCCTGGGCCCATGGATTCGTTCCGACTCGGCATCATCGATTTTCCTCCTGCGTGTTGGTGTTGTTCCGCACTGGGCTGGTCCTCATCTCGTCGGTCAGCGTCGGAAGACTCTGTGTTGGGAGCGCTCCCATGGGTCACACCACCGCATGATTCTGGTGACGGAATCCGAAGTGTCAATAGCCCTCGCGAGCGCCCCGCGAAGCGGGACGGCACCTCCCGGGCGACTTCGTCCGTTGCCGGGTCCTCGCTCCAGCCGGCCGGCCCGCGCTGCTACCACTGCCAGCTTGCGAACCCGGTGATGTCGAGGGCGACCCCGTCGAGGACCGTCCACACATGGGTGCGGGACGTCTGGCCCCTGTCCTGTCTGCCCGTCACGTACGACCAGGTAGCCAAGCCCGTGGAGTAATCGTCCAGACTTGTGGATCGGGTGTTTCAGGAACTTGGGATGGGCGAATAGCTTCTTCACCTCACGGTCCTGGGCTGCGCGACGCCGTACCCGAGCGTGGACAATCCATGCTCCGGCTATCTGGTGTCGAGCGGGATGAGCTCGATGCGATCCGGATCTCGCACCTGCATCCATGTCCCACGCGCATGGACTGCGCGCGACAGGCATTTCCGTCCAGGCCAGGCGGTCACTAGCGTCGAAGTGCGACCCGGCGGAAAGGAGCCACACTCATGCCTTTGGTACGCATCGATCTCATCCGCGGGCGACGCACCGACGAGCTGCGGGCGATCGCCGACGCGACACACCGTGCCCTGGTGGATGTGCTGGGCATCCCCGAGCGGGACAGATTCCAGATCCTCACCGAGCACGACGCCGACCATGTCATCGCCCTCGACGCCGGCCTCGGCTTCGAGCGCGGCGAGCGGCTCGTGATGATCCAGATCTTCACTCAGGAAGGGCGCACGACCGAGGTCAAGCAACGCGTCTTCCGGACCGTTGCCGAACGGTTGGAGCCCCTCGGTATCGGCGGCGAGGACGTCTTCGTCTCCATCTTCGAGAACGGGCCCCAGGACTGGTCGTTCGGCTTCGGACGCGCTCAGTACGCCGAGGGCCTCCTGCCCGTCCCCGGCCGCTGACAGCACCTGGTCCGCTCGCGGCCCGCAGGTATGCGCCGGACCTGGTCTGTCAGGTGGGCAACCTCGTTCCCAGGCGTGGGCGAGGATGCCGACGCTGCGGGAGAGGATGAAGAGGCCATGCCCCAGTTCGGCGGGGAAGCCGAGTTCGGCGTAGACGATGGCGGTCGCCCCGTCGATGTTCATCGGGACCGGGCGGGCGCGGCCCTCCGCCAGCGCCGCCTCCAGCGCGAGGCCGGCGGCCAGCGCACGGCCCGGCACCTCCCCCCGCCTCCACCGCCTCCCTCACCAGCGCGAGCAGCGGATCGCGGCGCGGGTCGTGCGGGTGGAAGCGGTGTCCGAAGCCGGGGACGTACGCCTTGCGTTCCTGCACTCCGCGACCACGGCACGCGGTTCGGCGCCCGCGACGATGCCCTCCAGAATCTCCATGCACTGCTGGCCCGCCCCACCATGCGTGTCGCCGAGCAGCCCCGCGCCGGTGGCGACCGCGCTGTTGAGGCCCACCCCGCAGGTGGCGGCCATCCGCGCGGCGGCGATGGACGGCGCCTGCGGGCCGTGGTCGACGGCGGAGACAAGGGCGGCCTCGAGGAGCTTGCCCTGTACGGGAGTTGGCAGTTCGCCGCGTAGCATCAGCCAGATCTGTTCGGCGAAGGTGACGTGGCCGATGAGCTGTTCCACCGGGTAGCCGCGGAGCAGGATCTCGCCGGGGCGGACGCGGCTCACGGCCGTGGACCACCAGTCGGTGACCCGGTCCTGCTCGATCAGCGCCGCCTCGGTACGTACGGGACCTTCCGTCATCACATCGCTCCGTTCGCGCGCAGTTCCTCGATCTCCCGCTCTCCGTAACCGAGTTCGGCCAGGACCGTGTCGGTGTGTTCGCCGAGCAGCGGGGGCGGGCCGGCCGGGCCGACCGGTTCGCCGTCCACCTGGATCGCGCTGCCCAGAACCTCCAGAGGCCGGTCGCGGCCGTCGGGGAAGGTGAGGCGGTGGACAAAGCCGCGGGCCGCCAGCTGCTCCAGGCCCCGACAGCGATCCGCTCGTCGGCACGATCCTCGCCTACGGCAGCTTCGCCATCGGCTTCCTCGCGCGGCCGCTCGGCGGCGCCTACTTCGGCGAGAAGGGCGACACGCAGGGCCTTAAGAAGGTTCTCGTGGCGACGCTGCTCCTGATGGGCCTCGCCACCACCGCCATCGGGCTGCTGCCGACGTACGCGCGGATAGGCGTGGCCGCACCGCTGCTCCTGACCCTGCTGCGGTTCGTGCAGGGGTTCGCGGCGGGCGGCGAGAAGACCGGGACGCTGATCATCCTGTTCGAGAACGCGCCGCCGAAGTGGCGCGGGCTGCTCACCTCGCTGCCCGCGATCGGCACAGGCACCGGAACGCTGCTGTCCACGGGCGTCTTCGCGCTCTGTACCGGGCTGCTGAGCGAGGACGCGTTCCTGGCCTGGGGCTGGCGCATCCCGTTCCTGCTCAGCGCGGTGCTCACGCTGTTCGGGCTGTGGGTGCGCACGTCCCTCGACGAGACCGCCGAGTTCAAGGAGAACGGCGCCATCGTCCCCCGGGACCGCAGCGGTACATGGTGCGAGCGGCTGGCCCGCACCCGGTTCGTGGAAGCCTGGCGGCGCTATCCCAAGGAGATGCTGTCAGGACGGCCCGGGCCCGCGCGGGCCTGTCCCTGGACGAGCTCGGCCGCCGCGCCAAGGTCAGCAAAGGGGCCCTGGTCGGGCTGGAGAAGGCCCAGGGGAATCCGAACTTCGCCACTCTGGTCCGGCTGGCCGACACGCTCGGCATCTCGGTGTCCGCCCTGATGGAGGGGCCGACCGAGGGTCGTGTCCGCGTGGTGTCCGCCGATGCCGTGATGCCGCTGTGGGCGGGAGAGCGGGGCAGTGAGGCCCGGCTCATGCTGAGGGCTTCGGGGCCGGCCCCGGTCGAGGTGTGGCGCTGGCGGCTGGAGCCCGGCGAGGAGTACGCCAGCCACCCCCACCAGGCCGGAGTCATCGAGACCGTCAGTGTCACCTCGGGGCGGATGGCCCTCGTCGTCGACGGCGCGGAGCACCCCGTCGAGGCCGGCCAGACCGCCACCTTCGACGGCGACGCCCCCACACCTACCGCGGGGCGGGTGACGAGACCTGCCACCTGATCATGACGGTCCACCTGCCGCCCGGCCCCGCCCCCACGCCCTGATCAGGCCGTCGCACCCGCATCCCGCAACCGCCGGTCATCGGTTCCCGGTGCGCGAAGGGCGCTGGGTGGTGGCGGCGCCCACTCCGCGGGCGCCGCCGGTCACACGAGCGGTTCTGGCGTTCATGCGTATCTCCGGTCGGGCGGTGGGGTCCCGCACGCGCCTTGCCAAGCCCGAAGGCGCCGTCCGGAGTGGCTGAGGCCGTGTCGCGTCGTCGAGGACATCGTGCAGCCGGAGGGCTGGAGTTGCTGTGTCTTCGCCGGTGACCGGGGCCTGCTTGCCGGTACCGCCGAGGGCCGGTACCGCCGCGATCGGGGCGGTTGCGCATCTGCCGGCCGCCGCCATCGAGGAGGGCCGGGAGCTGTCCTCGATGGCGGCATCCTGGCCGACACCACCTACCGTCTGCGGCCGGCCTGACGGCCCGGTCTCACCGCAGGTGCCGGCCGAAGAACCGGTCCCCGTCGTCCACTTCGAACCACGGGGTGCCGGCGTGCCCGCCCATATTGGCGTGCAGCGTCTTCTCCTTGGTGCCGAAGGCGTCGAACAGGTCCAGGGCCGACTGCCGGTCGTTCCCTTCGTCGTCCCACTGCAGCAAGAACAGCAGCGGAATGGTGACCTGCCGGGCCTCCTCGCGCTGGGCGCGGGGCACGTAACCCCCGGCGAAGAAACCGGCGGCCGCGATGCGCGGTTCGGCCACCGCCAGCCGAATGCCGATGGCGGTCATCCCCGAGTACCCGACCGGGCCGCCGATCTCGGGCAGCGCGAGGAGGGCGTCCAGAGTGGTCCGCCATTCCGGGACCGCCTTTTCGACCAGCGGGCCGATGAAGGACTCGAAGATCTCGTCGACCGGCTCGCCGGCCGCCATCGCCCGGCGCAGGTCGGCGCGGGCCTGCTCATCGACGGCGGAACGGGGCCGGCCACCGTGCCCGGGGTGGTCGATGGCGGCCACCGCGTAGCCGTACTCCGCCGCGGAGTGCCGGGCACGGGCCACCAGCCGCGATTCCCGCTTGTGCAGACCGCCGTTGTGGCCGATCAGGATCAGCGGGGCAGGTGCGGGCCCAGGCGTCCACAGGGTGCCGGGGATCTCGCCGAGGGTGAATTCGCGCTCGAGGACGCCGTCGTCGAGACGCTGTTCAGAAGTGAAGCGCATGGTCGTGCCTTTCGGGAGGGCTGCTGAACGGCGCTCCCGGACGACCTATCGCCCGACCGTGACCCCGGAGGGGAGCACCCATGTCGATACGTTCACGGGTACCACCTCCTCGTTCTCTCGCACGGCCTCCGGAAAAGTAGCAGTGGTCGCCGTGGTCCGCCAACGGGTTTTCGCGGCGGTCGCGGAGTCTCCGTGGTCGGATGCCCCACCGAGCCGCCGCCCTCACGAGCGGGTTTCCGCATCCACGATGACCTGTACGTTCGCCGAGAACCCGCGGTTACGGGAGGACACACCCGCCTTCCGGTCACGGACGTTGCCGCAGAGCGGCAGCACACCGCCGTTCCCGGCTGACCGCTCAGCTTGTCCGGTCGCTCGCCGCGAAGTCCACGTCGGACATGTCGAGTACGAAGCGGTAGCGGACGTCGTTGCGCCTCAGACGGTCGAGGGCCTCGTTCACCTGCGCCGAGGGGAGCAGTTCGATGTCGGCGGTGATGCCGTGCTCGCCGCAGAAGTCCAGCATGGCGATGGTCGCGGGCCTGCCGCCGCTGCCTGCGGAGCTGAGCTTCTTGCGTCCCACGAGCAGGTCGGTGGTGTCCACGGTGACGGGTCCAAGGTGTCCGAGATGGCTCAGCGTCCCGTCCATGGCGACCAGGCGCAGATAAGGGCCGAGGTCGTGCGGGGCGGAGATGGTGTCGATGACGACGTCGAAGCGGTCGCGGGCGTCAGCCATGTGTTCCGGGTCCGCGGAGACGATGAGACCGTGGGCCCCCAGACGGCGAGCGTCCTCGGCCTTGTCCGGTGAGCGGCTGATGACCGAGGTGTCGGCGCCGAGCGCCACGGCAATTTTGACCGCGAGGTGGCCCAGGCCGCCCAGCCCGGCCACGGCGACGCGAGTTCCCGGCCCCACACCGAGGGCGTGCAGCGGTTCCCAGACGGTGATCCCGGCGCAGAGAAGCGGAGCGGCGGCGGCCGGATCCAGTCCGGCGGGAAGGGGGTAGGCGAAGCGGTCGCGGACCACGTACTCGCGGGAGTAACCCCCAAGCGTGGTCGATCCGTCGTACCGGTCGGTACCGCCGTAGGTCAGGGTCGGGAAGGCGCGGCAGAAGTTCTCCTGACCGGCCTGGCACATGACGCACTCGCCGCAGGAGTCGACGATGTTGCCCACCGCGACCAGGTCACCGACGGTGAAGTGGGTGACCGCGGGGCCGGTCTCGGTCACCACGCCCGTGAACTCGTGTCCGGGCACCAAAGGCCGGCTGCCTTCGCCGTCCCGGGCACTGATGGCGTGCAGATCGGAGTGGCAGACACCGCAGTAATCCACCCTGACAGCCAGGTCGTCAGGGCGCAGATCGCGTCGTTGCAGCGGCGTCCGCCGCAGCGTCGACGAGGAGTCTTCCACCTGCCAGCCAACCGTGTTCCTCATGTCGCATCCTTATAAACAGACTGTTCGGTCTGTCACCGTAGCGCTTGCTTCGGACTCAGGCAAACCAACTATTCTGTCTGTTAGCCTGGGGGCATGGCCGATCAGCCCCTGAGCGCGCGTGGAGCCGCGACGTACCAACGCATCCTCGAAGCGGCGACCCAGGAATTCGCCGAGTACGGGATCGCCGGCGCGCGCGTCGAGCGGATCGTGGCTGCGGCACGCACGAACAAGGCGCAGCTCTACGCCTACTTCGGCAGCAAGGAAGGGCTCTTCGACGCCATTTTCTTCGGCTCGCTGGAGCGGATCGTGAATGTCGTCCCGATCGACGCCACCGACCTCGCGGACTGGGCCGTACGCCTCTACGACGAGTATCTGCGCCGCCCCGACCTCATCCGGCTGGCCACCTGGGCGCGCCTCGAGCGGCGCCCGGCCGGCCACCTGGTGGACGATCCCGACCGCCTCGACGACCGCAAGCTACGCGCCATCGCCGAGGCCCAGGCCGCCGGTTCGGTGCGCCAGGGAGACCCGTTCGACCTCATGGCCATGGTGATCGCCATGTCCATGGCATGGTCCCCGGTCAGCAATGTCTACGCGGCAACGGCGCAGGAGCCACCCGAACTGCACGACCGGCGTCGCACCCTGCTCCGCGAGAGCGTTCGCCGCGCCATGGCGGCCGACCACATCTAGGACGCATCCAGGACTTGTCCGGTCGATCATGTGCGAAGCCAGATGACCAGGGCGGCTGTGGTGGCAGGTGACAATCAAGGGACGGCGGGCGGCAGCGGCCGTCGGCGCTCAGGTAGAGGTTGCTCGTGAGCCCGCCGCGCGAGCGGCCCAGTCCCTCACCTCGCACGCTGGTGAGACGCACGATGGTCGAGTCGACCGCGACGTCCCGGTCGATGTCGCCGACGGCGTCGGCCGCGGCCTGGACCTGCTTGCAGCAGACGTTCCCGGGTGCCGTCGGCCGGCCACAGCCGTGGCGTTCATCCACGGTCTTCCACGGCCCGAACCGTTCCGGCACTCACGCCATTGTCCCCCGGTGCGCACACGGTGCAGGATCCCGTCGATCACCTGCCGGTGATCCCGCCACCTGCCACAACGCCCGCTGACCGGCAAGAACGGCCGCACACGAGGCAGTCACATGATCGGCCGGACGAGTCCTAGCGGCGTCGGGCGTCGTCCATGACCGCTCGCGCGAGCGCGGCCTGTGCGCGGCGGATCGCTCGGGGCGAGCGTCCGGCGGCGAGCAACTCCTCGATGAGATCGATGTGCAGCGCCGCGAGCAGGACGTGGGCGGCGTATACGGTGTCGTCCGCCGTCGCCCCGGGCGCGGCATCCTCGATCAGGTTCCGCAGCAGGCCGTGCATCCACTTGTAGTGCTCCGACTGCCGCACTCCGGCGGAGGCCACCTCGCGTGCGCGGATGAGGTGGCGGTTGTCCAGCTTGAAGGTGAGCAGCGCGTCGAGGAACGCGACGACCCGCTCGCGCGACGGTGCCCCCGGACCGAGCGGTGCCTCTCCTTCCTCCACGGCCTCGCGCAGGGCGGTGAGCTTATGGGCCCACAGTGCGTCGAGCAGGCCGTCGCGGCTGCCGAAGGCCCGGAACAGAGTTCCCTTCCCCACGCCGGCCGCGGCGGCTATGGCGTCCATCGGGACCGTGTCGGGGGCGTCGGCGTCGGCGAAGAGCGCGTCGGCGGCGGCGAGCACGACCTCGGGGCGAACCGGTGGGCGGCCCCGACGCGCACCCGCACCCGCCTTTGCGGACTGCCGGTCCGTAATGCTGTTAGAGTGTTCTGGACTCACAGTCCGTAAATATATCGGAGGACCCTGTGTCACCCACGTCCGCTCTCCCCACATGGCTGGCCAACGCGCTCGGCTCCCTTACCGCCGGCGATCTCGACGGGTGGATGAGCATCTACGCTCCCGACGCCATGCACGAATTCCCCTGGGCGGCCGAAGACGCCGTCCGCCGTCTGGAGGGGCGCGACGCGATCGCGGACTACATGAGCCGGCTCCCTGAGGTCATCGAGTTCGGGCCGTTCACCGACGTCCACGTGCGTGAGGCGGGCGACGAGACCATCGTCCAGGCCACCGGCCACCACCGAAGCCCCGACGGCACACCCAGGGATCTCGGCTACATCTGGTTCATCACCCGGCGCGACGGCAAGGTGACGCGCATCCAGGACTACATGAACGCGCTGCCCGGCTCGGAGTGACGCGCCGTCTCCTCGGATCCACGCCACCTCGCCCACGACCCCTCCGGCCCGAATGGAGAAGAGATGCCCCACCCCATGAGCGATGACGAGCTGGTGGCCTTCCTCACGGCGGAACCGGCCCGGACGGCCACGTTGGCCACCGTGCGCCCGGACGGGAGGCCCCATGCGGCCCCGGTCTGGTTCACCCTGGACCGGACAGCGGCCACCCCCGAGTCACCGCTCGGCGACATCGTGATCACCACCGGTGCCGCCTCGGTGAAGGGACGAGCACTGCGCCGCGATCCCCGAGTGGCCTTGTGCATCGACGACGAACGGCCACCGTTCTCCTTCGTGAGCATCGAGGGCACGGTCACCCTCAGCGAAGAGCCCGAAGAACTGCTGAGGTGGGCCACGGCAAGCGCGGCGCGCTACATGGGCGCCGACCTCGCCGACGAGATCGGAAAGCGCATCGGAGGCCCAGGCACATTGTTGGTCCGTGTTCACCCCACCCACATCGTGGCCGTGGCCGACCTGACCGACTAGCCAGAGCCCTCGACGGTGGCGGTGCGCTTCTCCTTCCTCACCGTTGCTTTCTCCTACGGGAACTCCTGGGGCCCCTTGATGCACCGGACTCACGACCACGGCCTTCGGACGACCCCACGCCGCTCTGCGAGCCGTCCGGCCGGCCGACGTCGTCGCCGACGGGAACGGGCAGGCCGTCGATCCTGCCCGTCGCAGGCCAGGTAGGCCCTCGACAGCAGTTCTCCCCAGGCACTCATGACGGTCTCCTGGTTCTCCTGGCCCTCGGATCGCCGGCCCGGCTCGTCCGTGGCTGCCGTCACAGGCTCAGCAGCAGGTCCCGGACCGCGGCGGGCTGGGACAGGAACGGGTGGTGACCGGTCTCGAGTTCGACGACGCTGCCGGCCCGGCGGGCGAACTCGCGCTGCAGCCGCGGCGGAGTACCGCGGTCCTGGGCGCAGACGAGGTACGTCGAGGGCACCTGCTGCCATGCGGCCGCCCCGACCGGCTGCCCGGTCACCTGCACGCTCTGCCGGGCGAGATGGTCCGCCGCCTGCGCCTGGACCTCAGGGTCACAGTCGTGCAGGAACGTGTCCACCAGCAGCTCGGGGCGGACCCCGAAGGTGCCGGCGTCGGGGTCGACGTCGAGGAACGGGGCCGGGCTGCCGTCCCCGAACTCCGACAGGCTCTGCCCGACCTCGGGCAGATAGCTGGAGACCAGCAGCAGGTGGCGTACCGACCCGATTCCCGCGGCGGCTTCCGCGGTGACGATGCCGCCGTAGCTGTGGGCGACCACGACGGTCGGCTCGTCGCCGGCCTGCAGCACCTGCCGCACCGCGGCAACGTCCTCGGACAGCCCCGGACCGCCGACGCCGCCGGGCAGGCCCGCCTCGCCGCAGCTCGGCAGCGCCGGGGCCACGCTCGGCACCCCTCGCTCCCGCAGCAGCTCGGCGGTGCGGTGCCACCACCACGACCCGTCCCGCACACACGCCCCATGGACGAACACGACCCTCATCGCTGACTCCACATCTACGTTGACTGCCTTTCGATCAACGGTAGACGTAGCTGCTGTTACGTGAAAAAGTTGGAGTCGTGGGCAGACGACCGCAACCGCACATCAAGGAGAGGCTGCTCGATGCCTGCGCTGATCACGCCCTCGCGCACGGCCTCCCCGACCGGCTCGAACCGCTGGCCACCGCCACCGGCACCTCGGCCCGCATGCTGATTTATCACTTCGGCACCCGCGACGCCCTGCTGCGGGCCGTCCTCGGGCGCGCGCGGCAACGCCAACTCGACACATTCGGCGACCTCCTGCGGGTGCGGCCCGACGAGCCGTACACGACCACCCTGTATCGCGCCTGGACCTCCATCACCGGCCCGGACGGCCAGCCGTACCTGCGCATGTTCGGTCAGCTGCGCGAGAGTACGGAGCAGCAGCTGTGGCCCAACTTCCGGCGCACCGCGACGACCGACTGGCTCGGGCCGCTCGAGGACGGTCTGCGCAGCATCGGCCGGCCGGATCTCGCGACGCTCGTTCTCGCTGTCATCCGCGGTCTCCTCATGGACCTCGACGCCACCGGCGACACCACCCGCACCGACCAGGCCTTCCGCGACTTCCTCGGCGCAGTCGAGCACCTGTCCAGCGGTTAGCGGACCGCCGGGGCCAAGGACACCGAGGGCGGCCACCGCCCCGCCATCCCGCCAAGCGCTGCGGCTTCGCTCTGCCCTCTCCAGCTCGACGCGCCGCGACTCCACCCGCTGTCGAGTGGCCGGCTCCCGTCTGTATCGACTGAGGGAGCCGCGAACGCGCTGATCAACACCTGGCGGATGCGGACGGCGGCCGCCACCGGCGGCGCCCGACGCGACGCGCCCGGAGCGGGAACGCACCGACGGCCACGCCGTGCGGAGCCGCTGGCGTCACCCTGCTGCGCTGCCGCCGCTCCTTGCCGTCGGCCCCGGTGCCCGGAAGGGCAGTCATGTGCACCAGGGTTGCCCGTCCGTACCGTTCCCGGACGGCTTCCGCTTCTGTACGGAGGAGGGAGCGCGGAAGCCGTGAGAAGGGTCGTCTCGACATGCACGCCAAGGAACAGCCGGAGAAGAGTGCCGGTCCACGGAGCCTGCCGAACCCGACGCGGCAGACCACTGCCAGGGCGCAGCCCGCCGCCGGGGTCATGTCGGCTCCCGTGGTCGCGTCCTTGCAACGCACCGTCGGAAACGCGGCGGTGGCACGGATGATCGGTCGGCGGCGCGGCACGGGCTGCCGCCATGAACAGGAACTGGCGGTGCAGCGGTCCGCGGTGCACGATGTCCTCCGCTCCGCAGGGCAGCCGCTGGACGAAGGACTCCGCACCGAGATGGAGGCCCGCTTCGGGGGCGCGAACTTCAGCGATGTACGCGTGCACGCGGATGCCGCCGCCCGGCGTTCGGCGGGCGAGATCGACGCCCGGGCCTATACCTCCGGAAGCCACATCGTTGTCGGCGAAGGCGGCGTGGACAAGCACACGCTGGCCCACGAGCTGACCCATGTCGTCCAGCAGCGCCGGGGGCCTGTCGCGGGCAGCGACACCGGCCACGGCCTGCGCGTGAGCGACCCGTCCGACCGTTTCGAACGCGAGGCCGAAGCCACCGCGCGGCGGGTGATGTCCGGGCCGGTCAGCGCGCACCAGCACACCGACGGCCCCGCCCCGGACTCCGCGGCGCACGACCACGGGCACGCCGCCGTGCAGCGGCTGATCGAGTTCGGGCCGAACGCCGAGGACGGGAGCTTCGAGCTCCAGCTCACACCGGGCCGTCCAGCCTGGGAACCCACCGCCCAAGCGATGGCCAACAACGCCGGGCCGAACGCGTCCCTCAACCACATCATCCCGTTCGAACGGATCCAGCGCGACCTGGACAAGCACGCGAACTTTCTGTTCGACGCCCGCGGCACAACGGGGTGGCAGAGCGCTGTCGCCGCATTCGAGGCGAACTGCGACGCCCTGTTCACGAATGGCTCGCCCGAGCACACCGCGATGGTTCAACGGCGCAACGCCGTCATCAACGCCTTGAACCATCCCTTCACCAGGACGCAGCGCGCTCCGGTGGAGGCCGCGATCCAGAGCCTGCTCAGCGCCCTCAACAGCAGCTCGCAGAATCTGCGGATCGGGGACGCCTCCCTCAACGCATCGATCGGCAACGCCATCGACGCCGATTTCCTGCCCGGGACCATCCGCCACACCGGGGCGGTGTTCACCGACTCCCCTCCGCCGTCTGCGGTGCCCCTCCCGAACCAGGGAGGGGCGCAGGCCACCCATACGGTCACCAACCTTGAGTGCGTGCGGCTGACCCCGCAGCACGAAAGCCACGTCTTCGCCTACAGCGCCGCCTCCCCCTCGTCCCTCAAGTTCACCATCAACGGGCTTGCGGGGGTGCTCCACCACGCGCTCCAAAACGGACAGCACATGTCCTCGACGCAGGCTCCGACGGCCGTGGCGCCACCAGGCACGCCCCCCTACCCGGTGCTCGTCATGGACCCCAACGGCATCAGGGCCCCGTTTCTGTTCTACGAGTGACGGATGCCCCGTCCCATCCGCCTTCCAGTGGGGCGTTACGGAGGCGGTCGGCGACCGCGGAGACCACTTCGGGCCAGAGCACGTACGGACAGCGCCAGACAGAGCCTTTCGCCGATCGATGGGGTGGCTGCGGGCGGTTCAGATGATTCCGCCGTTGGCACGGACGACCTGTCCGTTGATCCAGTGGCCGGCCGGGGAGGCCAGGAACGCGACGACCTCGGCGATGTCGGCCGGGCTACCGAGTCGCTCCAGCGGGGGCTGGGCGGCCAGGCGGGCGATGGTCTCCTCGTCCTTGCCGTCCAGGAACAGGCCGGTGGCCGTGGGGCCGGGCGCGACGGCGTTGGCGGTGACGTCCCGGCCCCGCAGCTCCCTGGCCAGGATCAGCGTCAGCGCCTCGACCGCGCCCTTGCTGGCGGAGTACGCGCCGTAGTTCGGGAAGGCCAGCCCCACCACGGACGTGGAGAACGTCACGATCGCACCGCCGGGGCGCACCCGACGGGCGGCCTGCTGGACGACGACGAATGTGCCGCGAATGTTGGTGCGGTGCAGGTCGTCCAGGACGGCCAGGTCCAGCTCGGCGATCGGCGCCGTGTGCGCCCGCACGGCCTCGTGCACGACGACGTCGATGCCGCCGAACTCTGCTTCGGCCGCGTCGAACAGGGTCGCGACCGCGTGTTCGTCGGCGACGTCCGCGCGCACTGCGATCGCCCGGCCACCGCTGGTGACGGCCTCCCTCACGGCGGATTCGGCCTCGTCCTGGTTGCCAGCGTAGCCGACCACGATGGCGTACCCGTCGGCGGCCAGCCGGCCGACGGTCTGGCGGCCGATGCCGCGCGAGCCGCCGGTGACGATCGCGACCCGAGGTGAGGCGGAGGGCTGGGCCGGGGCGCCGATCCGGTCGGGGGAAGTGGGGAGAGGCATTGCTGACGCCTGTGGTGGATGCGGGTCGGGCCGCGGTCTTGCCGTCGCCCTGCTGCGTCCTCCACGATCGGCCGGTCCCCCGCCCCTGACCAGGGCTGCGTCTACCCAGGGGACGCCGCCCCCTGGCTACGAGGGGCGGCGACTACGCCTACTACACCGGCATCGCCCGCTCATGGCGTTGGCCTCGGTAGGACACGACGGGCCGTAGCGACCCAGCCCGCCCCGGACGAACCCCACATGCCGGCTGTAGATTTCAGGTGCCAATCCGATGGTGGACCGCCCCGCCAGAGGCACCGCGTCGGAGGGACACCGTGCCCACGGAATCGAGGAAACACACCCAATGACTGATCTTGACCTTGAGAACCAATACCGCGAGTACCTCACGTGCCTGAACGAGCGGCGCTTCCATGACCTTTCGAAGTTCGTGCACAACCCCGTGGTGCACAACGACCGGACGCTGAGCATCACCGAGTTCCAGGATCTGCTGCGCCGCGACGCAGCGGAGATTCCCGATCTGCACTACGCGATCGAGCGGCTCGTCGTCCAAGGCGAGCAGGTGGCGTGCCGCATCCGGTTCGACTGCACCCCTGCGGCGAGCTTCCGCGGCATACCGCCCACCGGCCGGCCGATCTCGTTCGTCGAGCACGTCTTCTACCGCTACCAGGACGGCAGGATCGCAGAAATCTGGTCCCTGATCGACATGGAGGCGATCCGCGAACAGCTCACCCCCAGCGATCCCGACCGGTAGGGGCGCAGCCGGCACCGCGGCACCCCCGTCCGCACTGGCGGTGGCGCGCCGGTCGGCCAGTGCTCCGGCACGTCCTAGGAGTGGCGCGTTCGCCTGGCCATCGCGTCCCAGAAACGGTCCAGTTCCCGGACGCGCATACCCACCCAGTAGGGCGTCTTCCTGCGCAGGCCCCTGGGAAGACAGCGGCGCCAGCGTCCAGGCAAGAGGGCCTGCTGCTGGCGGCAGAACGGCTCACGGATCTCGCCCCGGGATACGGACCCAAGGGGCGGATACGGGCAGAGCTGGAACGTGCAGTCGGCCAGGCAGGTGGTGCCTGGTACGGGCGGGGTGGAGACACCGGCCCGCAAGCCGGGCCGCAGTGCATCGCGGTCGGCACGGATACACGGCGGAAGCGGCATGTCGGGTTGCTCCGCGCGGGCCAGACGCTCCTCGACCTCGTCCGGGTGCCCGTCCCGTTCGATGAGGTTCAGCATGACCAGCAGATCGGCGACAAGTCGTTGGGCACGCCCGTCGAGGGTGCTCCACCCGGCCGAAGGCGGAATCCAAAGGTTGTGCTTGCGGTACGCCCCGTGGGTGGGGGTGCGGGTGCGGGAGCCGATGTTGTCGGCGACGCCCTTCTCGTCGATCCACAGGAAGCGTTCGACCTGCCCGGTCTCCAAAGCAAGGGCAACCAGGTCGCCCGCCTCGGCGACGAACGGATGTACGCATGGCCGGGTGGAGTCAGGGCTCATACCGGGCTGTCCGGGCGCTCCGTTCACCGTGCCCGCCATCGAGAGCCAGCGCTTCACGGTCTGCACGGCGGTTGTCCCGCCGATTCCTCGGGACGGTTCGCGCGCCGCGTGGCCATCGCCATCTGGCCATGTCCACGTGTCCTCGTCCTGCTCATGGCGGCCGATATCGTCCGGGAGTTCCCACAAGCACAGCGCCTGGAGCAAGCTGATCTGCGCATACCAGCACCGAGACTGCTGCAGCACGGTCTCCGCCTGCCGAATCAGGTCGGCACGACTGCCCGGGTAGGTGTGCGGGTGACGTTTGCGCCGGTTGGCCGCGTACTTGAAGCCCTGGGCCAGCGCGGCCTCGAGGGCGAGCGGCAGGTCGGGAGCGCCGCCGGTGAACTTCGGGTCGAGGTGACGCAGCCACTTGGTGAGGCGTTCCCGGGCCTCGTCGCGGTGGGCGTCGTCGACGGAGCCCAGAAGCATGGGCAGCATCCAGGCTCGCATCGCGAACTCCCGTATGAGGTCGGCGCGTTGCTTCTGGTACCGCCGCTTGAAATCCTGCCGGTTGCGTTGCAACTGTTCGATGTTCTTGCCGGGAGTGGTCGGCGAGAACGCGCGGGCAGCTCTCGCCCGCCTTATCTCGTCGGCCCATGCCTGGTGCTCCTGCCGCTTCCAGGCTTTCAGATCGCTGATCCTCTCGTTGTACTCCCGCACGGGGTCACTGTTCAGACCGACCCGCTCGCGGATCACAGCGAAGGCCGCATTGCCGCCGCTGCCGAACTCTTGGGCAGCGGCCAAGCGAATGGGGTAGGTGGGCTCCGCAATGCCGATCTCGAAGAGCATTTCGTACAGCGGCGTGGTGTCGATCTTGTCGGAGGCCTTGCGCAGCGCCGCGCCGAGTTGCTTGAGCAGTCGCCGCTTTGCGTCCTCGACGGTGCGTCGATCCCCCTTGATGCTGTCCCAGCGGGCGTGCACCGTGCCGACGATACAGCTGAGCAGTTTCGGGTTTTCTTCCACGCTCTCGACTTCCAGGGCTGCCGCGTACAGGTCGAGGACCTTCGGGTCATCCGTCCGGTGATTCGCGGCCGCGTGGAGGCGGTGGGCCAGGCTACGTCCGCTGACGGACGCCTGTCGCCACCGATTCGCCATCTGCTTCTTCATCTCGGCCCGGACACTGCCGCACTCGGCTGTGAGTTTCGCCGCCTGCTGACGTGACAACAGCACCAGCGCGATCAGCAGTTCGCGGCTGGGACCGGGCGGCTGCAGCACCTGCTCGATCAGTTCCCCGGCCCCGCGCTCCCCCAGATGGCTCAGCATGCGGAAACCGAGGTACGCCTGGATGATGGTGTGCGGGAAACGGACCTTCTGTTCGCATCCCTCCACCAGCTCGAGCTTGTTGGCGTTGTTCGCGAAACGGGCGAGCGCGGCCTGACACTGGCCCATGTTCCCTTCGCGCAGACGTCTGCTCTCCTCGGCGCTGAGCCTGTCGCAGAGCGCGTCCCATAGGTGTTCCCGGTGCCTCTCGGACAGGGCGTTCCCGCGCTTGCCGTACCGGTCGAAGCCACGTCGCCTCGCCCAAAGGTGCTCCGCACGGGCCCTCGCACGTCGCGCCGGACCAGGGTGGACGTCCTGGTCGAGCAACTCGGCGAAGCCGACCTCCACCTTGTCCTGGAGCAGTCCTATACACGCCAGGGCGGAGAGCACTTCGAGGGTGTCGCGCCGCTCTTGCGGGGCCAGCGCGACATCCTCGCGCAGTCGGCCTTCGCACAGGGCGTGGTCCCAGGTCTCCAGCAGCCACAGCCGGAGCGTGCTGCGATCCCAACTGCGGGTGTCCAACCGCTGCGGGTCGTTGCGCGGACGGTCGCGTTCCAAGGCTCCGTGGCGGTGCAGTTCCCGGGCGATCTGAAGGTAGATAGGCGATTCGGTCACCTCCGCCGTCTCCACGATCCAGTCCACCCGGCGCTCGTCCGTCTCCGGGACACGTGCTTCCAGGAAGTGCAGCGCCTCCTCCTCACTCAGCGGTTCCAGCTCCATGATCGCGGCTTGGGTACTCTCCAGCGGACTGTGCGGCCGGGAAGCGATGACCAGAGGCAATTTCTCCGCATGGGCACGCTCGATCGCCCGACGGATGATGTTGTCCCGGTCTTCCTGGAGACTCTCGTCAAGGAGCGCCTCTTCCAAGCCATCGGCGATGACCACGGGCTTGTCATCGGCGAGCATCTGCTGCCAGACTCGCTCGTTCTTGGCTCGGGCCAGGATGCTCTGGGGCGCCTCCTCGGCGAATCGCTTCCTGGCCATGCGTTCGAAATTCATGTCGGCGGCACTGGCAACGTCCCTCAGCCGGATCGGCACGGGCACGGCGTGCTGCCGGGCCAGCAATTCGGTCAGCCTCACCAGGACGGCGGTCTTCCCCGCTCCGATACCGCCAACGAGCACATAGGGTCTGCGGGTGTTGCGCTCCCGCAACCGTTGGGCGATGACCTGGGCGACCTCCTCTCGGCCCACAATCTCGGCGATATCCGGCCCTGCCGTGAGCACCAACTCCCGGGGATGCTTGCGTGCCTTGGCGAGGTAACGCCGCTTGGCCCCCCTGTACCACCAGAACAGGAACGCCACGGCAGCGATCGAAGCGGTGAGTACCGGACCGACGAAGCGGACGACGGCGTCGAACCCCGCGTTCCCCCGCAGCCACCCCTCGAAGGGGGTCGTCTCATGTGTGACCAGTATGTACAGGCCCTCCCCGCACCAGGCAAGGACAGCGAGCGCGGCGACCAGCCAGACAATCCTGGTCACGTTGGCGTACGAGATCCATCGGCGCCACTTCTTGGGGCGGGTGGTTGCGCGGCGCGCCTCCAGACGCATCGCCACGATGTGCCAAGAGCTGAGAGAGACTCGCCGGAACCGTTCTCCCGCCCGTCTCAGATCCAGGGTGGCCATCGGCGCGCTGCGCGGTGGCCTCTTGCCCGGCAGGTGACGAATAACCTTCGGCATCGCGCGCTCTCCTTCCGAGAACAGCTCTCGGCACGCCAGACCCGCAGGGCCACCACCTCCTTCCATGGAAACACTCCCCATCGGCCCCGCAACCGCGCTGGCCGCAGCGCCGCCGACCTGCCACGCATCGGGTGCACCCACCCGGAACACTGTTCTCAGAAGCCTTCTGGGCTCCGGAGCAGTGCGTCACAAGCCCAGGTGTGAGAAGACGACGGCTCCGACGCTCCGGACGGCATCCCGGTCCAGCTGAGCGAGGACCGGCAGGGCGTGATACCACTCCTCGCTCGCCATCGCCTTGGCGACGAGCCGACGGGCGCGCCTCAACCGATCCTCGATATCTGCCGCCGTGGGCGGGCCGAGCAGAGCGGCGCCCAGACGCAGCAGATGAGGGCGGGAACCGCTGAGAACGTCGAGATGCACAAGCGTGGCGTCGTCCGGCAGCCCCACCAGCAGCGCCGCCACCGAGGCCAGGCACGTGGCTCGTTCCCTGCCCGCGGGTATCCGCTCGGCAAGCTCCTCGGCCGTCTCGTAGTCTCCAGCCGCGGCGTGGGAGACCGCCCGCACGTTCAGGCTTCGGGGGGTGAGAGGCTCATCGGGGGTGTACACACGCAGGCGCGCGTCAGCTCGCAGCAGCAGTGCCTCGGCATGATCTGGTTCGGTTCTCGCGACCGCCATCGCCGCCAGCACCCATGTTTCACTTCGAACGCGCTCATCGTCAGGTAAGGACAGCAACTTCAGCTTGCCGGCGAGGCGGCGGCTCCGTGGCATATCCCGGTCGCCGACCGCTGCTATGAGCCGCGCCATGAGATCAACGCTGTATTCCCTCTGGTGCGGGGTGTGGAAGAGGATGTGGGAGACGGGTCCGGTCTTGTCGTCCCAGTCACGTTCCACATCATCGGCGAGGGAGGCGGCAGCAGTCGGCGCCCGTTTCCACAGGCTGGACACCAATGGGATTCGGATGGTATTCAGCCGCCGGCCGGGATCGTCAGAGATCAGCCGACCCCATTCGTCCATGCTTTCCACCTCTTGCACGAACTTTGCGAGCAAGGACAGCGCGGCGTCTTGTTGCCTGGTCCGTGCGAGGGCATCAGCGACCGCCGCCAGTCCTTTGTCCCGGCTGTCCTTACTGTCCATGTACGGGCGGTCGGCAAACTCGCGCGCGTCCGCTGTCAGACGCGCCGCGCGTCCGCCTCCGACAGCAGGAGCCACGGCGGCCAAGGCCCGTGCCGTCCTGCCCACGGCACGCCTGGCAAGTCGCTCGGCATGGACCTGGTCTCCACATGCGGCGAGCGCCCCGGCAAGAGCCTCGAAGAACGCGGTGTCCGCGTAACCGATAATGGGGCTGTAGCGGTTCATTGCGGATTCGACGAGCCGCTCGGCCTGGTCCCGATCGCGTTCGCACAGGCGCTCCGCCATGGCGGCCAGAGTGCCCGGCATGGAGTTGGCCCACTTCTCCGCCTCTGCGACAAGCCCACTCGCTGCCAGGGCGCAGGCCACCGCCTTCCGGGTCTCCGTCCCCACCTCCCCGAAGAGCCCCGGTCTCCGCCGCTGCTGCAATGCTTCCCGAGCCTTGTCCGCGTGGCCTGCCCGCGCCCATGCGCAGGCGATCGCGGCAAGAGAGTCGTTACGGAGAACCGCCCATGACATGGGGTCCTCCGATGACGTCGGATCCTCCCATCGCCTCCTGAACCGATGGTTCAGCTCCTCACCCCCGACATACGCGTCAATGAGGGTTTGTGCGTGGTCGATCATGTGGAGGGCCGTCAGGGTCTGGATGGTCCGGGCATAGGCTGTCTGTCCCGTTTTCGTGCGCGTCCATTCACGCTCGGTCGAAGGGCCGGACGTGAAGCGCCGACTCAACTCCTGGGCCCAGTGGGCGGCACGTTCCGGGAGGACATCATGCAGGGCGACAGCCGCTGCGGACAGGGTGTCTGCCGCCTGGAGTGCATCGGCCGCTGGATCGGTGACCGTCCTCTCGATCCGGCCGAGCACTCGGCAGTGCCGTTCACGATCGGAGCCCGAGCAGGCGCGGAGCACCTTTGCCAGTACCTGGACACGGCCGCTGACGTGCGCTTCTTCCTCGGCGCCCTGCTCCGCCTCATCCAGGATGTCCGCGGCGAGCAGCGCATCCCGCCCACGCAACGCCGCCGATACGTCGACCAGCGCCATGGCCGCCTCCCTGGACGCGAGACGACGCTCATGGGAGAACCTGGGAAAGGGAGGGGAAGGACCGTACTCGACATCTCCGTCGAACTCCCCGTACAGGAGCACGGTCCGGAGAGACCCGACCATGCTGCGGGCCCGTTCTCCGAGCCCCGCTCCCGCGAGGGCGGTAGCCGCGTCCCTGAATACCGCATAGACGTCGTAGGCTGGAAGCGGTCTGCCGTCCTCCATGACGCCTCTTGCCAGACGCTCGGATTCCAGCGCCAGGCCCACCGCACGGGGCTCACCTCTCTCGGCCATGACCCGGGCTACGGCGGCGAGCGCGCACGCCTTGGCCATGGGGCGATAAGAAGGTGGCACCACGGTCCTTGCCAGACCCTCCGCGCGCCGGAGCTGCCCCAGCCGCGCCACGATGGCGGGGACGTTCGCCGGCATCAGCGCGTTGCGGCGGCTCAACGTGTCCTCGGTCGCGGTGAGGACCGCCAGGTCACCCACGTCACCTGGGTTCTTGCGACGCAGTTCCCGCCGGACGGCGTCGATCTCGGCGAACGCGGCTGCGTCGCTGCCGGTGATGGCACGCATCCGGTGGTGCCGAGCGGCGTCCGTGGCCAGGGCCATGGCCCGTGCCTTGTCTCCGTTCTCCGCGAGCATCGGCACGTAGGACTCCAGCAGATACGGCGGCGTGTCCTCGGGCCAGCTCCGCCGGCGGTAAGACTCGGCCCATTCCTCGATGCGTTCGCGGTACGGGTGGATGTCCGGTCCGAGCGTGTGCACCGCGGCCTCGTAGAGCGTCTCGTGCGCGAACAGGTAGCGACGCTCGGCCGGCTCACCGGCCACGGTGCTGCGGGAGCGCAGGATTCGTCCGAAGACGCTGTCCACGCGGTGCCGCACGGCGTACAGTGCCTGCCCGCTCAGCTCCCGCAGGTCCTCGGGACGCAGGCCACCGCGCGCCGCCGCCAGCAGGCCCACGATGTCCTTCTCCACGGCGTCCCCCGCGAACGCCTGGTTCAGTTCGAACCGTGCCTGGTCCTCCAGGTTCCGCGCCACGTGGGTGCTGTCGAGCCACCGCACCGTGCAACTACGCAGCGGATGGCTGGGCTTGACGCTCAAGGGAAGAGCGGGGTTCGGCCGGCTGGTGACCAGCACCCGCACGTTGTCCGGCGGGTGCTCCGGCAGCAGCGAGGCGATGCTCACACCGCTGCCGAGTCGCGCGGATTGGTCCTCGTCAAGGCCATCGACGATGAGCAGCAGCGTGCCCCCGTCCTCAGCGACGTGTTCGGCCGCCTCCCTCAGCAGTTGCCTGCGTTCCACGTCCCTGGCGATCGGCGAGGTGTGCGAGGACGGCTCCCGCCCGGTCAGCCAGGCGAGCTGGTGGACGAGAGCCTCCGTGTACGCGGCGACGTCCGCCTGTCCGGCCAGGCGTGACGTGATGAAGAACCACACGGGGATCACGCCACGGGGTGGATGCAGCGCGAACCACGACACCAGCGCCGTCTTTCCCACCCACGGACCACCCCGGAGCCACCGGTACGGCTCCCGCCCGGCACAGAACGTCACAAGATCCTTGAGCTCGGCCTCCCGCCCCAGCAACTCGGGTGGTGCGATGTCCCGCAACAACTCCTCAAAGCCGGTTCTGGTCCGGCCGGGCCCGGTTGACACCAGCACGTCGGGCAGCCGATCCGGAAGGAGTTCCGTCCCCAGCAGCTTCTCAAGCATCTTCCGTTCGTCAGCGGACAGGCGCTCGGCCCAGCGATCGGCACGGCTCACCGCCAGGCGCCCGGGACCGTCGGCCGGGTGGTGGATCACCACGATCCCGACGATCCGGCCGTCGCTGAAGGCCACCGCCCCTGACATGCCGTCCCAGTCGCCCTGCGGCGCCGGGACATGCAGATCGAGGGTGCCTTCGCGACGGTTGGAGAGCACCGGGCAGGTGCCTTGTACGTGCTCGGAGTCGCGGTAGCGCGATCCGTCCTCGTCCTCCCGCAGCTTGAACGCCGGAAAGCCCACGGCGCTGCACCGCAGCACCGCGTCCCGCTCGCCCACGCGGCCGAACCGGGCGGGCCCACCGGCAACGGCGGCGACGGAGAGGACGGCGACATCGATCGCCACGTTCGTGAAGACCACCTCGGCGTCGAGCATCCGTTCGCCCGGCCGGTCCGCGTCGAACCGCACCCGCACGGCCACCGCATCCGTGAGCACGTGCGCCGCCGTCAGAACCCGCCCGGCCGCCACCAAATAGCCCGAACCTCGGAGCCCCTTACCTGCCGCAGTCGTGACGATGATCTCGGCGACGCGGCCGATGTCCAATCCCCCCACCGTCCAGCCTCACCCCTCAGCGTTCTTCCGGCACCTCGGCCCCCGAGATCCGGGTGGCCGTGCGGGTGCCGCCCGGACCTGGGGATGTCGGCTGAAGGGTGATCGTGATGCGCTGTGTCTCGGCCCTCGCGTACTTGCCGTCAGCGCCCGCCTCGACGACGAGGAAACGCACCTTGCCGCTGCCGCCCGCCTCTTTGCTGACGGCGACACTCACCTCGATCTCGATCGGGCCGACCTCGAACTGGAGCGACTCACCCGTACCGTCCGCCGCCGCGGCCGTCAGCTGCGCCCGCAGTTCCCGGATCATCTCGGTGAGCTCCACCACGCTCCCCTTCCTCGGCCCGCGCGTCGGGTAGTAGGCGACACAGTACCGGGGACGCACCCGTCGACCGGCCGCACCTCGTCCAGCCGGGCGCCGAGCCTCGCATCAGCTCATGCCTTTCGCCGCGGGAGGATGTACGCGCCTGGGCTCGGCGTCCAGGCGACCGCAGGCACTTGGTTGACTACCTCGCGAAGCCGTCCGTCAGTGGCGTGTTCGTTCCGCCAGACGATGTAGCGGCGGATCATGCCGCCTCAGCGTGGTACGGCGGGCCCTCCACGTTCCGGTTCCGGGACGGCGCGTTTGCCCGCATCAGGCGATGACCGGCGCAACGGCCTCACCCAACCAGCGTGCGAGGGCGACCATGCGGGCATCAGTGCCCGGTTGCCCCATCACCTGAAGGCCGAAGGGCAGCCCGCCGACCGCCATGAGCGGAACGTTCACCGCCGGGGTCCCCAAGAGTGAGCTCGGCGTATTGAACACCGGGTCTCCCGTCGGCCATCGCGCCGGCGGCTCTCCGGCGACATCGCCAAGCCACCGCGGCGCCGAGCCGGTGGATGTCGGCGCGACGACGGCGTCCACGACGCTGCCCATACCCGCGAAAGCCGCCTGCACGACTTCGCGGTCCTGCAACGCCCGCTCGTAGCCTGCCGCCCCCAGCCTCTCCGCGGCTTCGATGAAGAAGCGCTTGCTCCGCGCGCTGACGCGGTCCGGGTGTGCCTCCACCAGGTCACGGAAGGCCCACAGGTGCTCGCGTGCGAGGATCAGACTGGTCAACTCGGCAGCACCGACCAGTGCCCGCTCAAATCGTTCGAGCAGCGGTTCGTCGCCTCGCCGGAGCACCGTCACGCCGCAGGCCTCGATCTGTCGGGTCACCCGGTGAAAGGCTTCGCGGCTCCGCTCGTCCAGACGGTCCCAGCCTTCGGTCTCCATGACGGCGAGGGTGAGGGGCTTTCGGGCCGGTGGCGGCGTGGCGGGCCCGCGCAAGGCCGGCCAACCCGGATCGCCGCCCACGCGACGGGCGATCTCGATGGCCACCTGCCACATGTCCTCAGGACACGCCGCCACCACGCCGTGGGTCGTCGTGCTCGCGGTCTGCCGTTCACCGCGATTGATGGCCCCGCGTGACGGCTTCAGACCCCAGTTCCCGCAAAAGCTCGCAGGCCGCATGAGCGACCCGCCGGACTGTGTGGAGATCGCCGCGGGCACCATCGACGCCCCGACGGCCGCTGACGAGCCGGACGACGATCCACCCGGCGTGTGCTCCGGGTGGAACGGGTTGGTCGTCGGGCCGGGTTCCGGGCCCGCCAGTTCCGTGGTGACGGTTTTCCCGACCAGGACGGCGCCCGCCTGCCGCAGCGCCCACACCGCGGCGTTGTCCCGCTTCGGGAAGTTACCCGCGTACGCGGCGCAGCCGTACTCGGTGGGCATGTCCTTCGTTTCCAGAACGTCCTTGATTCCGATGGGCATGCCGTCGATGGGCGAGAGCGGCTCCCCCCGACGGTAGCGACGGGTGCTGGCGTCAGCCTGCTCGCGCGCACCCGACTCCTCGAGCACGGCCCAGGCTCGCACGGTCGGCTCGAGTTCGGCGATCCTCGAAAGGCAACGCTCCAGGTAATCGCGCGGCGTGTCAGCGCCACTGCGGAACTGCTCCACCGCCGTGTGAAACCGCAGTCCGCGGAACGCGACCGGGTCGTACGTGCCGACGGTCGCGCCAGCTGAAGAAGTCACGAACACCCCCATCGTCGCCGTTCCGGAAGGCGAGGCTTTCACCCGGACGGCGTGCCGAATCATGGCACAGTGTGCTTGAACACGGCACAGGCTAGGAACGGGCTCATCGGCATGTCAAGGCTCCACTCGCCGGTCCGCGTCCGGCCGCCCCCCCTACGCGGCGGTGCCGTCCGCGACGGGGGCCGGGGCGGGGCTCCCCAGGCCATCACGCGGCGCGCACTGGTCTTCTCCCTGCTCCAGGAGGTGGCCTGGCCGCCGGGGAGCAGGCAGCCGACGGCGAGGGCCGGTGCGCTGGAGAGGCGTAGTCCGCAGCGGCTGAGGACGAGCGTGACCAGCCGACACCTGCTCAGGCTGCGAGCTTCCCGTGGTGGAGTGCCGCCGCGCCGACCGGCCGACCCGCCCATCAGGGCCCTTCATCGTCCTGTCGCCGGCTGCCGTCCGTGGCGGCACGGCGCAGCAGTGGGGTGAGGCGGTGGGGCACCAGTTCGCGCATGGCCAGGGCCGTGGTGGTGCGTTCGACATCGGGGATGGCGAGGATCTGTCCCGCGATCCGGTACAGGTCCTCGGCGTCGGCTGCGACGACCCGCACCAGCAGGTCGGTCTCGCCGCTGAGACCGAAGACCTCCACCACCTCGGCAATGCCTGTCAGCGCCTGGGAGACCTCGGCCAGCCGGTGTTGGTCGACCCGTGCGGTGACGAATGCGGTGAGCGGGTAGCCGAGCGCGTCCGGGGTGATGCGGCGTTCGAAGGAACCGAGCGCGCCACCACGCTCCATCCTGGCCAGCCGCGCCTGAACGGTGTTGCGGGACAGACCCAGGCGCTCGGCCAAGGCGACGACGGTGGCGCGTGGCTCGGTCGCCAGGGCGAGCAGGATCCGGGCGTCGGTGGCATCCAGGGCCCGTTTGCTGTTCACGGTGTTCAATCGGCGTCCTCTCGTTTCCCTCGTATGTGAGCAGAATGCTCAGTCGCAGGAGCGCATCTTGTGCAGTCGGAGACTTATCTGTCTACTTGCGGATCACAAAGTCACAGCCCGGAGTCTTGACCCGGGATGCGGAGGTGGTCTGTGGTGGTTCCGAAGGTGGCATCCGTTGACGCTCAGGGCAGGGGGCCTGTCCAGCCAGGACAACTCGCGACGCTGGAGGCGGTCGAGCGGCGGGTGCTGTGGCTCTCCACGGCGATCGTCGACCATGCCAACCGCGTGCGGCCGAACCCGTCAGGGCTGAAGGTCGGCGGCCACCAGGCGTCCAGCGCCTCGATGACCTCGATCATGACGGCGCTGTGGTTCCACGCGCTGGGCGCCGAGGACCGGGTGTCCGTCAAGCCCCACGCGTCACCCGTTCTGCACGCGATCAACTACCTGCTGGACGAGCTGGACGAGTCCTACCTGACGAGTCTGCGCGCTTTCGGTGGTCTGCAGAGCTATCCCAGCCGGTCCAAGGACCCCGATCCGGTCGACTACTCCACCGGTTCGGTCGGCATCGGCGCCACCGCTCCCCTGTGGGGTGCCCTCGCGCGGCGCTACGTGGAGGGCCACTTCGGCGGCGCCGGGACCGGGCGGCAGTATTCCCTGCTCGGTGACGCGGAGCTGGACGAGGGCGCGATCTGGGAGGCGGTCCATGACCCTGCGGTGCCGGGCCTGGGCGAGGTGGTGTGGGTCGTGGATCTGAATCGGCAGTCGCTGGACCGTGTCGTGCCCGGAATCGCCGCGGAACGGCTGCGGGACACGTTTGCCGCGGCCGGCTGGCAGGTGCTCACTCTCAAGTACGGGCATCTGCTGCAGGAGTTGTTCACCCGTCCCGGCGGGGAGTCCCTGCGCGCCCGTATCGACGCCATGGGCAACCCCGAGTACCAGCGGTTGCTGCGCTGCTCCGCCGATCAGCTGCGCGAACGTCTGCCCGGCACCGGCTCCACCGCCGCCCCCATCGCCGGGCTCATCGCGGAACTGGACGATGCCACTCTGCTGGCGGCACTGCGCAACCTGGGCGGCCATGACCTCGGCACGCTGCTCGAGGCGTACGACGCCGTCGACGACACCCGCCCGACCGTGATCTTCGCGTACACGGTCAAAGGCCATCGGCTGCCCACCGAGGGCCATCCGCAGAACCACTCCTCGCTGCTGACCGCCGGTCAGATGCGGGCACTGGCCGACCGCCTCGGGACGGACCTGGACCACCCCTGGACAGGTTTCACCGAGGGTTCGGCGGAAGCGGATCTGTGCGCGGCCGCCGCCCGGCGGCTGCGCCGTCCCCTGCGCGAGCCGCAAGCGCCGCCCACGGTCCCGCCCGACCTTGGCCGCCCGGCACCCAGCGGCACCGGCACCACCCAGCAGGCCCTCGGGCGGGTGCTGCTGGACCTCACTCGTCAGGCACCGCAGGCGGCGGGCCGGATCGTCACCGTCAGCCCGGACGTCAGCTCCACCACCAACCTGGGCGGCTGGCTCAACAAGGTGGGCGTGTGGTCGCCCGCTGAACGCACCAACTGGTTCGCCGACGACGCGGAGACGATCCTGCACTGGCGGGAGAAGCCGACCGGGCAGCACGTGGAGTTGGGTATCGCCGAGACGAACCTGGTGGGCCTGCTCGGCGAACTGGGCGCCACCTGGAGCCGCTGGGGCCAGCCGCTGCTGCCGATCGGCGTGGTCTACGACCCCTTCGTCAACAGGGCCCTGGAGCCGTGGTCCTTCGGTATCTACGCCGGCGGCCAGTCGATCCTGGTCGGCACGCCGTCCGGCGTCACCCTCGCACCGGAAGGCGGCGCGCACCAGTCGATCACCACACCCTCGCTCGGCATCGAACAGCCGGGGTGTGTGGCCTACGAGCCCGCGTTCGCGATCGATACCGAGTGGTGCCTGCTGGCCGCGCTCGGCAACCTCGGCCGGCCGGAGGGGAGCTCGGCGTACCTGCGGCTGTCCACCCGTCCCATCGACCAGTCCCTGGCGGCGGTGCCGAGCGACCCGGCTGCCCGCGAACGCCGCCGCCGGCAGGTGGTCGCAGGCGGCTACCGGCTACGGCAGCACGATCAGCCGGCAGTGACGCTGGCCGCGATGGGCGCCACGGTTCCCCAGGCCATGGCCGCCGCCGACCGGCTGGCCGCACTCGGTTACGGGGCCGACGTCGTGTGCGTGACCAGCCCGGACCTGCTCTTCCGCGCACTCCAGGCCCGACGGGGGCTGGCGGCTGCCCCGGACTGGATCCTCGACCAGATCTTCCCGGCCGAGCGGGCCACTCCCCTGCTCACCGTGCTCGACGGCCACCCGCACACGCTGGCCTTCCTCGCCACGGTCAACAACGTGCCCATCGCCACGCTCGGCGTGACCGGCTTCGGCCAGTCCGGCGGCCTCGAGGACGTCTACCGCTACCACGGCATCGATACCGACAGCATCGTCGCCGCCGGGCTGGACCTCCTCGACTGAAAGGAGAGCTCGCGCATGCCCATGGACGAAGGTGACCCCACGGCGGGCGGCGGCGAAAGCCCGTTCTTCGCATAACCCCGAACGACCGCCGGCCGGCCGGGCCCTGTCAGCCACCCATCTCCGGCCGGCGGTCTCTCGTCAGCGCGCGAGGGAAAGCGACGACCGGAGCGTCCGCGTCGTTGCGAGGACTCCACACCTTTACCGGCGATACATACCGGCGACCGGGGGCGTCGGGACGCGGTGGAGCCGGGCCCGGACTCGGGCCCGGCTCCACCGGGCGAAGCGTTGGGAGGAACGGCTCCACGCCGTCACACTATTGCGCAGCGGCCGCGGAGGAGCTCGACACCGTCGCCTTCAAGGTCATCGCAGTACGTCGTGCGCCCGGTCATGGCCATCACCAGGGCCAAGCTGGTGCCGGACACGAGCGGTCCGGAACCGGCCGCGAAGGGGCCGTCAGCGGCGACGAGTTGCAGGCCGCCGATGCGTCCCTTGGCGACGACCACGAGGTCCGATCCCCGGTAGTACTCGGCCACCTGCGTGACTGTCTCGATCGGATAGTCACGGCGAATTCCCAGCGGGCGCCGGATGTCTTCCGCGTGCACGATCGTCTCGCCCAGCATGGCCACCGCCGGGAGCGGAGGCTTCGTCGTGCTCGGGACGATGTGCCGGAATCGCTCACGGGTCTCGGTCGGGGTTGCCCCCAGCTGCTCGGCCAGCCGCATGGCCACCTGCTTGTCAAAGTCGAACCGGCAGCGGATCACACCCGCCAGCCAGCGCGCGGCGTTGAGGCTGGCCCCCGCAGTCAGATGCGCCAGGACCTCGCGTACCGTCAATCCGCTGCACAGCGAAGGTGTCGCCCACTGCTCGTCGGACAGGTCCGCGAGATCGGTCGCCAGCGCCGCTCGCTCATTGTGGATCAGGGGCCAGACCCCGGCCCTCCGGCTGCGGCCTGCTGCCAGTTCGGGATCAGTCATTCGGGAGAGTCTCCTGTCACGAGTAGTGCTCTGCCTCCACACCCGGACCGGAACAGGTGGGCGTCCGGCAGGGGCGTTCAAGGAGGAGACCCTTATCCCGCAGCAGAATCGCAGCAGAATCATCGCCCGCGCGTGAACTTTCCTCGCGCCCCGAACCCGCATCCCGCACGCTGCGGCAACTGTCCGCCGCTTCCAGGTCTTCCCGTCCCGGGGTCCTGGGGATACGGCGGCGGGCTGCGGGCGATGCGCGTACCTCAGAACGCGCGATGGTATTGCTTCGGCCATGACGCACGCGGGTCCGCATCGAGGGCGCGCAGCGCCCAATAGGGGTCGCGCAGCATGGCCCGGCCGACCAGCACCGCGTCCACCAGCTCCGGGATCGCCTGATCGAGGTGGTGCGCCTGCGCAATCATGCCGGACGCCGCCGTGAGGACCCCTGCCGCACGAAAGCGCGGACCGTACTGGGCGTTGTGCAAGGGCTCGGCAACCCGGAGGGCCTCCGGGACCAGCGCCCCGGTCACGAGGTCGATCATGTCAACGCCCACCTCGCCCATGCGGGCCGCGACCAGGGCCATATCGTCGGCGGTGAGACCGCCCTCCAGCAGATCCGCGGCGGGCAGACGGACGAGGACCGGCTTGTCCTCCGGCCAGCCCGCGCGAACGGCCTTCACCATCTCCAGCGGGAACCGCATCCGCCGCTCCGGGTCGCCTCCCCACTCGTCGGTACGGTGATTGGCCAGCGGCGAGAGGAACTCGTGGAGCAGATATCCGTTCGCCCCATGCAGTTCGATGGCCTCATAACCCGCGCGATGGGCGTTGCGGGCGGCCCGCTCGATGTCCTCCAGCACCCGCGTTCCGTCCTTCGTGGTCATCTCGGCCGGAACGGCCAGGCCGGCGAACGGGATCGGGGAAGGCGCAAGCGGCTGCCATCCGCCATCCTCCGGTGGTATCGCGTTCCGGGTCCCGTCATTCGCCCACGGCACGCCGTGCGAGCTCTTGCGACCCGCGACCCCCAGCTGGACCGCCGCCACCGACCCGATGGAGGTGATGGCCTCCGCCAATCGCCGGTGGCCGATCACCTGGTCATCGGTGTACAGCCCGAGGTCCTGTGCCGTGGTGCGCATGTCGGGGGCGACGGCGGTGCATTCGACCATGATCATGCCGACGCCCCCTGCCGCCCGGGACCCGTAGTGGGCAATGTGCCAGTCGGTCGGGGCGCCGGACCTGTCCGCGGAGTACTGGCACATCGGTGAGAGCCACACCCGGTTGGGTACCGACAGCTCCCTGAGACGAATCGGGGTCCAGGCCATGGATGCCGTCGTCATCGGCCATACCTCTCTCCTGGTTCCGGCTGGCATGAGCATGTGCCTACCGTGCCGCCATGGTGAACAGCATATCGAGATACGGAACGATAGTTTCGGGGCCGCGCCATCGTCAACCGCCGATCGCCGACCCTGACGAGCAGGAAGACACAGGAAGACAAGGGGGTCGGGCCGCTCCTCCACGAGCGCACCGTCCAGCACGAGGCCCCGATCGATCCGGACAGGGGGCGTAACCCGCCTGCACGAGGTCGCACTGACACCAGGGGGAAGGGCCGGCGCAGCCGCCGCACGGCCTCGGCGGGCAGCCGGACCGCCACCCGCACCGCCTTTCCTCGGCCGCCTCCGACCGATACGGAGAGTGCCGCGCGATGGTTGACAGAACCGCCACACTCCGTTCAGATTCGTGTCGGAAAGCAGCACGGTCGTTCCGCATTCCGGAACAACAGGGGTTGCGCCATGAGCGCTGCCTGGACGACTCGGCCCCCTGAGCGACACATCGCACACGCAGAACCTGTCCGGCCGCCGCCGAATCCGGCCCCGCTTCGTGGCCTTACGGGCATCGCCCGGCGGGTCATCGTCACCGCCGCCGCGGTCACGGCAAGGCCCAGTCGCGTCGCTCCGAGGCTTTGGTGCCGCACGACCCGGGCACTCCACAGGCCTCGCCGCCCTCGCTTCGGCACAGGCCCCTCACACGCGTCCCGCCAGCAGCACGCTGTTCCGCAAGCCGTACGCCCACACTCGCATGGAGGCGAAGTCGCGATGGCAACCAAGCGCTATACCGGTTACCAGTCCTTTTCCTACCTTGAAGCCGGAAAGGACTACACCGAGTTCACCCCCTCGGCCGATGTGGACCGGCTGCCGGCACACGACCTCGGACTGACCGCCGATGAACAGGCACGGGCCGAGCGCCTCCTGACCGAGAACATCGCGGTATCGCTCCACGACCACCCGGTGCGCCTCCCCCTGAGGGCCAGGACGGAACTGCTCCAGTGGAACCGTGAGGCCCGCCTCGCCTACGGCTACGAGGGACTGAGCCGGTCCGGACTGGACGCCGTGTTCGACAACCTCGGCTGGGGCGCCTGCGAGTCCCGGAACGGGTGGAAGTGGGACGACGTCATCACCGACCTGGGAATGCGCTGGTGCGACGTCGCCCACCAGGACTACGTCATCCGCGCCGAGTCGGTCGCCGACATCCGGCGCGCGCACGCCGAAGGCCAACTCGCCGTGGTCGCCGGCCTCGAGGGAGCGGCACTGATCGAGAATGAAATCGACCGGCTCGACGTGCTCCACGGACTGGGCGTCCGGCAGATCGGCATCGCCTACAGCGATGCGAACTCCCTCGGCAGTGGTCTACGAGAAAAAACAGACGGCGGCCTGACCTCACTCGGACGGCGCGCGGTCCGCCGGATGAACCAACTCGGCATCGCCATCGACCTCTCGCACGCCGGGGACCGGACCGCACTCGACGTGATCGAGACCAGCGACAAACCCGTACTGATCACGCACGCCGGGGCACGGGGCCTGTGGAACACCGCCCGGATGAAACCCGACGAGGTCATCCGCGCCTGCGCGGAAACAGGCGGCATGATCGGCATCGAAGCGGCCCCCTACACCACCGTCAGCCCGCAGCACCGCCGCCACACCATCGAGTCCGTGATGGATCACTTCCGCTACTGCGTCGACCTGGTCGGCATCGAGCACGTCGGATTCGGTCCGGACACCTTCTTCGGAGACCACCTGGACCTGCACCACGTGATGAGTCAGAAATGGGGAGTCACCGACACCATCCGGTCCGGTCCCGCATTCGAGACCATCGAATCCGTAGCCGGGCTGGAAAACCCCGGTGAATGCTTCCGCAACATCACCCGCTGGCTCGTCAAGCACGGATATTCGGACGAGGACATCTCCGCGGTCATCGGCGGTAACGCCCTGCGGGTGCTCGAGAACATCTGGTGAACCGCTGACCCACGCAGCACCACACGCCAGGAGCATCCTCACCCCTTCCCATCCTTCTCTCACGGAGCAACGGAGCAGTGGTGCAAAAGAAAATTCTCGGCGCCGCCATGATCGGGCACGCCGTCGAGTCCTACGACTTCGTCATCTATGGCTCCTCAGCGACCATCATCGCCCAGCGCTTCTTCCCCGACGACAACCCGACCCTGGCGATCCTGTCGGCCCTGGCCGTCTACGGCATCGCCTTCGTGGTCCGCCCTGTCGGCGCCGCCGTCTTCGGCAGCATCGGCGACCGTCTTGGCCGACGCACCGCGCTGTCCACCGTGGTGCTGATCATGGCCATCTCGACGGCCGCGATCGCGCTGCTGCCCGGTTACACCACGGCCGGGATCGCCGCCCCACTGCTGCTGCTGTGCTGCCGGCTCGCCCAAGGGATATCCATGGGAGCCGAATACACCAGCGCAGCGTCCTACGTCATGGAACAAGCCCCTGCGAACAGGCGCGGACTATGGATCAGCGCCGTAGGCAGCGCCTCCTTCATCGGCTCCGCATTCGCCGCCTTCGCGCTCCTCGCCCTCCACTCGGCATCACCACACGCCTATACGGAATGGACCTGGCGGATCGCCTTCCTCTTCGGAGGACTCATGGCCCTGGTCGGCCTCTACATGCGCCTCAGCCTCGAGGAGACCAGCACCTTCCGGAACCTGGAAGCCCACGGCGAAACCTCGGCCAGCCCCGTCAGGGACTCCTTCCGCAACTGGCGGCTCTTCCTCGTCCTGTTCACCGTCTTCGCCCTCCTCGCCGTCGTCGTCCACAACCTCCTGGGCTACCTGCCCACCTACCTCATCACCACCGGCGGCCTCCCCGAAGTCACCGTACTCGTCGCAGGCGGCACCGCTCTCCTCCTGTGTACCGGCCTGTGCATCCTCACCGGCGCCCTCACCGACCGCATCGGACGCAAGCCACTACTGATCACCGGAGTGGTCATCGCAGCCGCGGGCTCCGTACCCGCCTACATCCTCGCCGGCGGCGGAGGACTCCTCACCACACTGGCCGCGGAAACCCTGCTCATCATCCCCGCCGCCCTCATCGGCATGCCGGCGACCATCATGGCCGTGGAACTCGTCCCACCCCACATCCGCACCACCAGCACAGCGCTCGCCTACAACGCCGCCTACGCCGTATTCGGCGGCACCGCCCCACTCCTCGGCGCCCTCCTCACCCAACACTTCGGACAACTGGCACCCGGCACCTACATCACAGTCCTGGCTGCCATCGCACTCATCGTCATCACCGCCGCACTACCCGAAACCCACAACCACACGACAACCACACCCCAACCCCACGCACACGACCGCAAACCCACCAGCCTACGACCCACCCCCTAATGGGTTCGGGAGCACGTTGAGTGTGCGGATGCCCATGAAGTGAACCGTGTCCGGGCGGCGTTGGCGTTGTTCGTGGCGGATGTGTTCGCCTCGGTGCCGCGAAGAGACGGTCGGGGTGGCCCCGCAGTACTGCGGGGCACTGGGGAAACGGGCGAACTGCCAGGTCGCAGTCAGCCTCCACACCGTGACCGACACCGCTTCCCTCCCACTGCGGTGACGGCTGTTCCTGCTCAAGGAATGGGCCTCGGATGCCGACCGCCGGGCGACAGTCCGCGTCCCGCCAAGGTCGGGCACACGGAACTAGCGATCTGCGACTGGAGTACCAGATCTGTTGGTTTGTCTGAGGGCAAGAGTGAGCGGCGGCAGAACGGGCTGCCTCCTTGACTACCGCGCTGGGCGGATTACCTGATGCAAAGTCAGAATTACCGCAGCTCAGAAAGCTTGACAAGGCGCCACCTCTCGCTACGCTTGCGGTTACCAACGACCGTATAAATCCGGCCACTTGGCCGGATCCGGAGTACAGCGCCAGCACCTCCTACACCGCGCCGATCCCTTTAGCGAAGACTTAGTCCGCAAGGCCACCCCCCAGCCACGGTTAAGTGCATCCATTCAGGATGTTCGCAAGGAGTGTCTTATGGCCACAACAATTCCTCAAGCGCCCGGCGCGATACCGCTGATCGGTAACAGCGTGCAGTTGCTGCGCGACCCGATTGAGTTCCTGAAATCGTTGCCCGCCAGTGAGGACTTGGTTCAGATCCGGATCGGTCCGATGAAGGCAATCGTGCTGCTGGACCGTGAACTGACACAGGAAGTTCTTCGCGACGACCGCACCTTCGACAAAGGTGGACCTTTCTTCGACCGCCTCCGGGAAATAATGGGCAACGGTCTGGGCACCTCCCCGCGCGATGTGCATCGGCGGCAGCGCCGCATGATCCAACCGGCCTTCCACACCTCCCGCATGCCCGGTTATGCGAATATCATGGGGGAGCAGATTGCTGCGGTAACCGGGTCCTGGCGCGACGGACAGGTCATCGACGGCTACTCGGAAATGCTGACCATCACGGCAAAGGTCGTTCTGGCCACGATGTTCTCGGACTCGATGTCGCCTGACCTGGTCAGGGAAACGACCGAGAACTTCGTCACGATCGTCAGAACCATGTACAAGCGCATGATCATGCCGCCGCCGTTGGACAAGCTCCCTCTTCCCGACAAACGCCGCTACGACGCGTCCCGGGCCTTCGTCAAGGACACTGTCAACAGGATCGTTGCCGAGCGGCGGGCCAGCGGTGAGGATCGTGGCGATTTGCTCTCCGTGCTGCTGAGTGAACGCGACGACGCGGGCGAGGGCCTGACCGGCAGTGAAATCCACGATCATCTGTGCACGTTTTTCTTGGCCGGCGTGATGACGACTGCCAGCGCTCTGTCCTGGACGCTGCACCTCCTGACACAACATCGTGATGTGCAGAGCCAGTTGCAGGCCGAAACGAATGCCGTCCTCAAGGGCGCCGACCCCACCTTCGAGGACTTGCGGAGCCTGGATGTCACCAAACGCGTTATCGCTGAATCGCTCCGCCTGTGGTCACCCGGTTGGTTTGTCACCAGGGTGAGCACAACCGAGAGCGTGCTCGCCGGGCACACCATTCCGGCAGGCACCACAATCATCTACAGCCCCTACATGATCCACCGGGACGGCGACGTATACCCCGATCCGGAAAGTTACGATCCCGACCGCTGGCTGCCCGAGCGCGCCGCCGATGTTCCCCGCAACGCGCACATTCCCTTCGGTGAGGGCCCACGCAAATGCATCGCCGATATTTTCAGCCTCACCCAGTCGTCCCTGGTGATCTCCAGTATCGCCGCCAAATGGGATCTGGAGCCGGCTTCCAGCGAACCGGTCCGTCCCGCCCTCGGCGCCGTTCTTGCTCCGCGCGGGCTGCGGATACGCGTCACCTCCCGGGCATGAAGATGTCGGGAAGACCACCGAAGTGCTCGGAGGAGTGACTTGCGATTCGAGATCCCCACTCGCTTTCCCGTTCCCTTCACACCTCTCCTGAATCCCTACACCGGTCGCGTGTCACAGCGCTTCTGGGAGTGGATTGAAAACCGGACGCTCGCTCCGAACGATCGCGCCCGCGAACGCCTCAGACGCAGCGGCATAGAACTCGCCTCCTGCTGGTGCTGGCCGTGGGCGAACCAGGAGCAGCTTTTGGAGGGCATGAAGTGGATGTTCTTCTTCTTCCGGTTCGACGACCAGATGGAAGAGGGAGCGGCCCAGCGGGACTTCGTCCGTGTCAACCGTGCGGTCGAAGAAATCACAGGCATCATGCACAACCAGCGCGAAGCTGGCGACAGCGCACTTTCCCAAGAACTGCACCGCACCTGGCTGCACACCCAGGAAGGCCGTCCGTCGGACTGGGTGGACACCTTCCGCCGCCACTACTGTGACCTCGTCCGCTCTTACGCAGACCAGTCGCGCTTCAACTACGCACCCGGTCAGGGTCAGGTGATGCCGATGGCTGAGTATGAATCCTTCCGTGAGATCACATACGGCATGGAGTGGGTCTATGACTTCATGGAAATGGTCAACTCCTCCGGCACCTACCTGCCGGAGGCGGTGCGTCGGAGCATCCCGATGCGTACCCTGCGCTGGTCCTCCACCCTTCAGCAGGCACTCCTCAACGACGTTTTCTCCGCTGCCCGCGAAGATCACCAGGAGCGCCAGGTCAACAGCGTCGTGATCTACCAGCAGGAAAAGGGTTGCAGCGCCCAAGAAGCAGTTGGCGCAGTGCTGGAACGTATGGCGGAACTTGTCACCATCTACAAGGATGCCTGCGAGAGCCTGCGCGCCGAGCTTCGTGGCTCGGGCACCCGGCCAGAGGTCATATCAGCCGTGGAGAGATTCATCACCAACATGGACGCCGTTATAGGCGCCAATCACGACTGGCATCACATCGTCATGCGCTACGCAACCGACGACGTCTCCAGCGGAGAGGGGGCGTACTGCTACCCCGATGACCTGTGACTCAGGGGACGTCCCTCAAGGTCAGCGACCGGCTCGGCACCCCGCAGCCGATCGCTGACCGGACCCCGGTCCCATGTGAGGGGCAGGGCTCTTCGTAGCGGGAGACGGCCACGCGTTGGCCGCCGCGATGGCCGTTGCCACGCCACGAGGCCGTAGGCGGCTGTACAGGCGGCGCGGATGCGAGGGCGTGGTCCGGCCGCCCCATGCCGGGCTCCCCGGGGCGGCCGGAGGGCGCGCGGTGGCCAACTGGACGTCAGGCGGTGACGTCCACCAGGACTTTGCCGACCGCGTGGCTCTCGACCGCTCGGTGCGCGTCGGCGGTGCGGTCGAGGGGAAAGCGGATCAGCGGCAGGCCGTGCTTCTCACCGACCGGCAGCGCGCCGTCGCGTACAGCGGTGGTGACGTCCTGGACGGCCGCGGTGCGTGCCTCCGGACCGGCCGTGTAGAGCACCAGGAACTGGAAGCGTGTGTTCAGCACCATGTTCTGCAGCACGTTCAGTTCGACCGGCTTGCCACCGTCGTTGGCGTAGGTCGAGATCGTGCCGCGGGTTCGCAGCACGGCCAGGTCCAGTGCGAGGTTCGTGCCCAGGGCCACCTCGGCGACGATGTCGACGCCGTCCGGGGCTATCTTGCGGATCTCGGCGGCCGGGTCGCCCTCGCGGTAGTTGATCACGTGGTGGGCTCCGGCGGCGGTGGCCAGCCGGGCTTTCTCCGGGCCGCTGATCGTGCTGATCACGGTGGCGCCGGCCCATCGGGCGAGCTGGATCACCGCGTGCCCGACCGCTCCGGCCCCGCCCGCGGCGAGCACCACCTTCCCGTCGAGTGCCCCGGGCCGCAGCCGACGCGGGCCGTCCTCGGCGACGGTGAGCGCGCGGTGCGCGGTCAGCGCGGGGACTCCGAGTGCCGCGCCGACGTCGAAGCCGGCCTCGTCGGGCAGCGGCACGGCCTGTTCGGCGGGCACGACGGTGAACTCGGCGGCGGTGCCGGTGGGCCGCCCGGCGGCGGCCATGAACAGCCAGACCCGCTGACCGACCCGGCTCTGGGCGACACCCTCACCGACGGCGTCGATCGTGCCGGCGCCGTCGAGGTGCGGGGTGACCTCGGAGAAGTGCTTGGGGTGGCCGGCGCCGGAGCGTGCCTGCCAGTCGGTCGGGTTGACCCCGGACACGGCGACCCGGACGCGAACCTCGCCGGGGCCCGGCGCCGGCAGGTCACGGTCGACGAACCGCAGAACGTCGGGGGCGCCGTTGTCGCGGTAGATGATGGCCTTCATGATCCGTCCTTGGAGCCTGGTAGGGGCGGGGTTATTCCGGCGTGGCCTGGCGGTTCGGCAGAGTGTCCGGCGTGTGGTGCGATCGCGACCCGGGCCGCGTTGGTTCCGGTCAGCCGATGGGGACGTCGTTGGAGCGGGACTCGATGCCATCGAGGGTGGCGAGGGTCGCGGCGTCGAGCGCGATCTCGCTGACCGCGATGTTGGCCTCCAGGTGGGCGGCGTTGGCGGTGCCGGGGATGAGCAGCACGTTCGGGGCGTGGTGCAGCAGCCAGGCGAGGCCGACCTGGGAGGGCGTGGCGCCCAGGGACTCGGCCACGGCGTGCACCGCCGGCTCGTCGGTCGCTTTGGGCAGGCCGGGGAAGGCCCCGCCGAGCGGGAAGAACGGCACCCAGGCGATGCCCTCGGCCGCGCACAGCCGCAGCATCTCCTCGTCCTCGCGGGAGACGAGACTGTAGGCGTTCTGCACGCAGACGACGCCGGCGGGCAGGGCACGGCGCAGGCCGTCGAGGGTGACGCTGCTCAGGCCGATCGCGCCGATCTTGCCCTCGTCGCGCAAGGCGGTCATCACCGCGAGCTGATCGTCGAGGTCGACGACCTGATCGCCCTCGGGACGCAGCCCGGGGCCGGTGTCCAGGCGGCGGAGGTTGACGACCGCGAGCCGGTCGACGCCGAGGCTGCGCAGGTTGTCCTCGACGCTGGCGCGCAGCTGCTCGGGCCGCTGCGCCAGACGCAGCGGCAGGCGCCCGCCCGGGTCGGGGTCAGCCCCCACCTTCGTGACGACCAGGACGTCGTCCTCGGGGCGAAGTGCCTCGCGGATCACGGCGTTGGCGAAACCGAAGCCGTAGAACTCGGCGGTGTCCACGTGGTCGACACCCAGCTCGACCGCGCGGCGCAGCAGCGCGACGGCCTCGCCGCGGCGGTCGTGCAGCCGCTCGAGCTGCAATGCGCCGTATCCGATCCGGAAAACGGTGCGGGCGGCGAACGAAGCGGTCGCGTTGATCACGACGGTGTCTCCTCGGTCGGTGTTCGCAAGGCGGTGTACAGCAGTTCGGCCTGGTAGAGCGCCATCACCCGGTGGGCGATCGGGGTGGCGCGCTCCCGGGCTCGGGGCGGCTCATGGTGCTCTACCTTGACGAGCCAGGCCGTGACGCAGTCGTGCAGCATCGCGCGCATCCGGTCGGTCATGTCGACGACGATGTCGCGGATGGCCGGGTCGGTGGTCGCCTCACCCCACGTCTGCACGCCGACCCGGGCCTCGGCCGGGTCGATCGCGGCGATCAGGCGGGCGAGCAGTTCGTCGGGGCTGGGTGGGGCGTCGGCCGCGGCGTACTCGCCGAGGACATCGGCACGCTTGGCGAGCACCTCGCGGGCCGCGGCCCGGACCAGGTCGGCCTTGTTGCGGTAGTGCGCATAGATCGAGCCGGCCGAGAGGCCGGACTCGGCGGTGATGTCGGCGATCGAGGTCCGCTCCAGGCCGTTGCGGCTGAAGCAGCGGACGGCGGCCTCGGCGATCTGAGTACGCCGGAGTTCCTTGCGTGCGTCGGTGAGCCGAGGCACCACACCTCCCACAAAAAGAATCGCTGTTCTGCTTACGGGGAAGACATTAGCAGAATCGTGGTTTTGTTTGTGGTGGGTGCGTGTCATACGAGCAGGCCCGGTCGTGACGACCGGGCCTGCTCGCGATAGGTCTGTCAGACGGACCGCAGCCGGTCGGTGCGCGCCGTCTCCCCAACTGGCGGAACGGCGGCATGAGCTTGGGCTCCTCGGCCTTGCCGAGCTTGGCCGACTTCAGCTTCCCGTGGCACCTCGACCGCCGCGGCAACCTTCTTCGCGGCCTTGCGCAGCTGCGGAAGGCCGCCCGCCCGGTCATGGAGCCGAACCGCCACGAGCCGTGCGTCATCCGTGGTGGGTGCCGCTCCTCGACGGTCAGCCTGGGCAGCCGGGCACGCATGGATCATAATGCGATCTGTTGGATCACATTGCGGTACAGGAGGAGCCTGCTATGTCGAAGGTACGTGGGAGCACGACGACGCGTGCAGTCCAGCGTTCGAGCCATACGACGATCCGGTACACGATCAGCGGTCCGGCCGACGGACCGGTGGTGGTCTTCGTGCACGGCTGGGGATGCGACCGTGACGACTTCGCCGAGGTGACCGCCTTCCTCCCCGGGCACTACCGGGTCCTTGCGGTCGATCTTGCCGAGCACGGTGAGTCGCGGTCCACGCGAGACGTCTGGACGATGGAGGAGTTCGCCCGCGACGTGGCGGCGGTGTTGGAGGCCGAGCGGGTGGACACCTGTGTCGTGGTCGGGCACTCGCTCGGCGGAGCGGTGGCCGTTGAAGTCGGTCGGCTCCTGCCCGATATGGTCTCGCACGTGGTCGCGCTCGACGCCTTGCACTATCTCTCCCTGTTTCCCGCGCAGGACGAGAGCCGGGTCCAGGCGATGCTGCGGTCTTTCAGCGAAGACTTCCCCGCGGGCGTGCGGGGCATGGTCGAGGCGGGTTCACCGGCCGGCACCGATCCGGGGGTGAAGGACGCGTACGTCGAGAAGATGGTGTCCGTGCGGCAGCCCGCGGGCTTGCGATCACTCGAGGGCCTGGTGCGCTGGCGCATGGATGACGTGCTGCGCGAGGTGAAGCAGCCGATCACCTTGTTCGCGGTGCGCGAGATCCTCACTCAGGAGGCAATCGACCGCTACGGTGACCGCATCCGCATCGTGCCCGTCGACTTGGGCAGTCATCACTTTCACCGCGAGTCGCCTGCCGGCACGGCTGAGCTCGTGGCCCGAGTGGTAGCCGGATAGGACCACCACCGACCACCCCGCTCGTGACTGCCGCCGAGGCTGTCAGGCGGATGAGATCAGCCGGCTGATCTCATCCGCTGCCGCGATGACCAAGTGCGCCAGGTCCTTCTCGCGTGCGCTGTCATAGCGGATCTCCGGCATGGAGAGCGTGAGCGCTGCGATGGGTTGCTCGGCCGCGTTCGTGACAACCGCGGCGATCGAGGAGACGTGCGGGCGGTACCACGACGACGAGACGTTGAGCGCGTACCCGCGTTCGGCGGTCCGGGCGATCTCCTGCCGGAGCTCATCGGAGTCCGGCATGGGGAACTCCGCGAACTCCTCAAGTTCGCGCCGCAGCAGTTGATCGACCTCGGCGGCCTCGAGGTGCGCCATGATCGCGACTCCCCCCGAGGTGGCTTGCAGGGGCAGGCGCGTGCCGATGTCGAGAAACACCCGAACGACGTGCGTGCTGTCTTCTCTCGCGACGACGACGTAATCCTCACCGTCGCGGAGGCCGAGGTGGACGGTCTCGTCCGTCTCGGCCGCGAGACGCTTGATAACGGGCCCCGCCACCTCTCGGAGATCCTGTTCTCCGGCGCCCCGCAATCCGAGGGTGAGAGCTTTCATCGTCACACCCCACCGCGCATGCTCGGGGTCGACGACTCGTAGCCAGCCGGCCTGCTGGAGTGTCACCAGGCATCGCTGCGCCGAGCTTTTCGGGATGTTCGTCACGCGGGACAGTTCCGAGACGCCGATCGGCTGCCGCAGGGCGACTTCTTCGAAGACGCGGAGTGTGCTCAGCACGCTGTTCATCGATCGGACGCCGGCGCTCCGCTTGTCCTGGCCGGAGGCGTCCTTGTCGCCCTCTTCTATGCGCATAAGGCAAAGACCTTATCACCTGGCGTGAACCCCATTTCGGCGCGAGCCACCCCGGCGCCGCACCTGCCCGATCGGCACCTTCCGCTTTACGGACACCACAGGGCTGGATTACATTGCGGTACTTCGTATCGCAACGCGAAACGGAGCACCATGGATCTCACCGTCGTCGGAGATGTCGTCGTCTCCGGGGTGCCGCGGCGCCCGGCCCGGGACCCCGCCCGACCCGGCGACTCGGCCTTCGGGCTGCTCCAGGGCGGCGATCTGACGATCGGCAACCTGGAGGTACCGCTCACCGCGTCCGGGGAGCGTGCCGAGAAACTGGTCACGATGCGTGCTCCGACGTCGGGCGCGGCAGAACTGGCGGCTCTCGGGTTCGATGTCATGTCCCTGGCCATGAACCACGCGATGGACTATGGCGCCGAGGGCATGCGTGACACGGTGCGGGCGCTGGATGCCGCGGGAGTCCTGCACGCCGGCTTCGGCGAATCGATCTCCGAGGCGACTCGTCCCCGTGTGGTACCTCTCGGTGAGAGCAGCCTGGCCTTTTTCAGCTTCTGCTGCGCGCTCCCACTGGGCGCCGACGCCACCGCCGACCGGGCGGGCATCGCAGCGATCCGGGTACGCCAGAGCTTCGAGTTCGACAGCGGTTTCCTGGAGGAGACACCCGGCACGCCTCCCTTCGTGCACTCCAGCGCGCACGAGCCGGACGTCCAGCGGGCCGAGGCCCTGATCCACGAGGCCAAGAAGCACAACGACTTCGTGGCCGTCGCGCTGCACTGGGGCGTGCCGTTCTGCTACCTGCCGACGGCGCAAGGGCCGCTGGCGCGGTACCAGCAGCCCTTGGCACGGCGTTTGATCCACGCCGGGGCGGACCTCATCATTGGGCACCACCCGCACTGCCTCCACCCGGTCGAGTTCTACGAACACGGCCTGATCCTCTATTCGACGGGGAACTTCGTCTTCGACTGGTGCGACGGGTGGAATCCGGATTCGATGGTCGCGAAGGAAGACGCTCATCCCTCCGCTCCGTATCAGCCGGCCTTGCTCAAGGGGCCTTGGTACGAGAGTGCGGTATTCCGAGTGCGGCTGGGAGGGCCCGACGGGCCCGAGCTCCGCCTGGACCCCATCGAACTGGACGCGGACAGTCAGCCGGTCATTCCGAGGCCCGAGGTGGCGGCCTCGATCCTCGCCCGGTTCGCTGAGGCATCGAGGGAGTTGGATCCGTCCATCGTGGTGGACGAAGACGGGCGCGTACGACGCCGGGTGGCCGCCGAGTCGGACGCCGATGCCTAGACGCACTGCCCAGCGGAGTGCCTCTCGCACCACTGGCGAATGCCCAGGTCGTCGACCACGTGCGGCGTCGACGGAGCACGCGGCAACATCCACCCACCCCTGGAACGAGGTGCGACCATGACTGACATCAACGGACGCGTCAAACGCGAGTTCGAGAAGAACCTCGACCTGGTGACCGAGCTCTCGCACAGGATCAGCGCCCATCCTGAGCCGGCTTTCGAGGAGCACGAGACATCGGCGGCGATCGTCGCGGCTCTTGAGAACAGCGGTGACTTCACGATCGAGAAAGGGGTGGCCGACCTGCCAACGGCATTCGTGGCGTCGGCCGGATCCGGTGACCTGGTGTTCGGCGTCTGCGCGGAGATGGACGCCCTCCCCGGCATCGGTCACGGTTGTGGTCACAACGTCATCGCCGCGTCGGCCGTGGGTGCCGCGCTGGCGCTGGCCCCGTTCGCCGATGAGCTCGGACTGACGGTGCGGGTCTTCGGTACACCTGCCGAGGAAAGCGGAACCGGCAAGGAGATCATGGTGAACCGCGGCGTCTTCGACGGGACCCACGCGGCCATCATGGTTCACCCCTCGCTGAAGGATGTCGTCACCCCGCAACTCCGCGCCGCGCGGTCCTGGCGCGTGACGTACACGGGTCGTGGAGGGCATGCGTCGCGGCCGTGGAGTGCGCTGAACGCCGCCGACGCGACGGTCGTCGCCCAGACCGCCATCGGTCTGCTGCGCCAGCAGCTGCGCGACGGCATCAGGGTGCATCACGTCGTGAAGGAAGCCGGGTCGGCCGTCAATGTCATCGCGGACCACGCCGTGGTCGACTGCATGATCCGCGGTGACACGATCAATGAGGTCGATGAGGTGTGGGAGCGGGTACGACGGTGCTTCGACGCCGGAGCCATCGCCACCGGGACCGGTGTGGAGTTCACGTCCTTGCCCTCCGTCTACCGCGAGTTCCGTCACGACCAGGACCTGGCCCCCATCTTCGAGTCCCACGCGAAGGCCATCGGCCGGACCTTCCCCGACTATCCCGACAAGACGTTCGGGTCGACCGACATGGGCAACGTCTCCCTGCGGATCCCCGCGCTGCACCCCATGCTTTCGTTCGATCTTCCGACCGAGGAAGGCAATCACACCGCCGCCTTCGCGGCCGCTGCGGCAGGCCCCGAGGGCGACCGGTTCGTTCACGACGGCGGATTGGCCATGGCACTGACGATCGCGGACGTCGCGCAGTCGGGGCCGGTCCGCAGGCGACTGATCGGCCGGGCCTCCACCAGCTGAAGAGGCAACCGCAAGGGCACCGCGGATGCCGGAACGGCAGCGGTGGCGCGGGGGCCCGGCCACGATGCCGTGGTCGTACCCGTGGTCGGCGTACAGCGCGCTGGTCTCGCCGCGGGGCCCCGGCGGCACGCTGCCGCGCGGCGCCGAGTGGCGCTCGCCCGCTGGGGGCGGCCGCCGCGCCGGCAGACCCGGCAGTGTCGGTGCCGGGGAAGCGGACGCTGTTTTCGGACGAGCGTCATTGTTTTTCATACGTCTTCCGGTCATCCGCCGTGGGCCCGCCTTCCTCACGGCGTCACAGGTGCCCAACAATGTCCCGGCAGGCACACTTCATCGCTTCGTGCGACTGAGCTCTCCGCTCACGTTCAGGACCTCGTGGCACTCCCGCGCCCGACGCCCGGTGGCCGGAGTGCCCGGCTTGTCGCAGGTCACCTCGACGGTCACGGTGTCGTTCTCGGCGATCTGGATGGGGGTGACCCAGTGGTAGTCCTGGTTGCGGAAGGTCTCCAGCGCAATCGTCGTGATCTTGCGATTGCCGAAGGTGATGGTCATCACGCCCTCGTCGCCCTGGAAGTTCGCGACGACGATGTCGGTGATCCCGAAGGCCGTGTCCGCGGGCACCCGGTAGGTGCCGGTCTTCTTCGCCCCCGCGGCCGTCCGCACGTCGATGGTCCGCGAACTCTGCTCAACCGCCGTGCGGCCGGTGCCCCCGCCGGATCCGGACGAGGCGCCGGGGCCCGATCCGCCGGGCTCGGGCTGCCCGTTCTGCCCGCCGGTCTCCTGCCCTCCGGGCTGGGTCGGCGTACCGTCCCCGGCGCCGGCTCCCGGGGACTGCCCGCCCCGGTCGCCGAGGCCGGGGCGGGACTGGACGGTCTTGTTGGCCGCCTTCTCGGCGGCGCTGCGCACCGCGGGGCGGACCAGCGCGAACCAGGCGAGCACCAGTGCGATGAGCGCCGCGAGCACCGCGAGCAGCCACTTGGAGAAGATCGGGATCTGGACGAACTCCGCGTCCAGCGGCGCCTGGACGGCGGGTGGGGCCGCGTCCCGCCGCGCCTCCTCCCGCCGCGCCGTGTCCTGATCGCCGGTCTCAGCGGTGTGCACGGTGAAGGGCCACACCACGGGCGCGCCGAACCATACGGGCTTGCCCGTACGGACCCGCAGCCGGACCTCCGTCGACTCGCCGGGCTCCAGCTTCGGCCCCGTCGGACTGAAGGCGAACCCCAGCTCCTCACCCGCCTGACCGGGGGTGAAGCCCACCCGCACCGGGGTGTTGCCCTGGTTGCGCACCGCGAGCCGGTAGCGGCCGCGCAGCCAGCCGCGCCGGCGGCGCGGGGCCAGTTCGGTGCGCAGCTCGTGGAACTCCTCGATGTGCACGGTGGTCTCGGGGACCCGGACCGACTCGGGATGCTGGTTCGGCAGCACCCGAACGCCCAGGGGCACCGCGCCGGCTCCGATCTCCGGGGACCGCGGCGGCTCCAGACGGAGCGTCACCGTCTCGGAGGTGCCGGGGTAGAGGGAGACCCGCGCGGGTTCCACGGTGGTCCAGGGGGCACAGTCGCCGACGGCCTCCAGATCGTATGCCTCGACGATGTCACTGTCGTTGCGGACGGTCAGGGTGGTCGTGGCGGTGCCGCCGGGCGCCACCGTCACCGCCGGGATCTCGACACCCGGCGCGCCGGCGCCGGACGAGGCTGCAGAAGGCGTCACGCCACCACGGTAGGAACGCGCCCGGGGCGCCACGAGGAACGCGGGGGCAACGTCCGGGCACGCGCGCTGCCCCGGAAGCCGCCGCCCCGCGCTCCACGCGAATGAGATCGTGATGCGGCCCCGCCCTGCCCGCCGCGCCGCCCCGCGGCGCCCGGCCCGCCCCGTGCCCGTCCCGGCTTCCTCCCCTTTCCCCGCCAGGCCCTCCGTTCCGCTCTCCGTCGTTCCTGCTCCTGATCCTCCTGATCCTCCTGGTTCTGACTTTCCTTTCCCCGAACTCGAGAGACAGGTATCCGCACCATGTCCCGTTCAGAGGAAACCAGCCGTACCCCGTCCGCCGCCGCGACGCCCGTGCCCGCCCGGTCCCGGGCGGTACGGTGGCCCTCCGGTCCGGGCCGTCCGGACCGGGTGACCGTCGCGATCTACGCCGCCGATCCGGTGCTGCGCGTCGGCGTCGTCCACCAGCTCCGGCAGCGCCCCGAGGTCGATCTGCTCGACGACGCCGACGCCGGGCACGCCCAGGTGTCGCTGGTGGTCGTGGACGGGGTCGACGACGACGTGGCCGCCCTGCTGCACCGGCTGCGGCACAACCCCGCCACCCGCACGGGTCTGGTGGTCGGCACCCTCGGGGCCGGCGCCCTGCAACGGGTCATCGAATGCGGTGTCGCGGCGGTGCTCCGGCGCGCCGAGGCCGGTCAGGACCAGCTCCTGCACCTGATCCTGGCGATCGCCAAGGGCGAGGGGGTGCTGCCCGGCGACCTGCTCGGCACGCTCCTGGCCCAGGTGAGCAGACTTCAGCGGTCCGCGCTCGACCCGCAGGGCCCCGCCCTGTCCACGCTGACCACGCGCGAGGCCGACATGTTACGGCTGGTGGCGGACGGCCTGGACACTGCCGAGATCGCACGCAAGACCGCGTACTCCGAACGGACCGTCAAGAACGTGCTGCACGAGGTCATCGCCCGGCTGCAACTGCGCAACCGGGCCCACGCCGTCGGCTACGCGCTGCGCAACGGGCTGATCTGACCGGCGGCCGGGCCCTGGGCGCTGCCCGAACGCACACCGCGCGTTTCCCCCGGGTACGTCCCTGCCACCCTGCCGCGCCGCGCACGGCGGGGCGCAGGATGGCGGGGGCATGGCCGTACCGGAGTGTGAGGGGGACCGTGATGGGCACCGCTGCGTCCGGTGGGCGGTACCGCCTGGGGAGACTCGGCATGTCGTGGCTGCTGATCGTTCCGCTGCTCACCGTGACGGCGGCCTCCGGGAGCGGCAGCGCCGAGCCCGCACCCGGGCCGGTGGTGAAGGACGCCGCGGACACCCGGGTCGCCTACGCCGGTACCCGGCACCGCAGTCTGGGCCGGGTCACCGGGGAGGAGTCCAGCGAGCCGCTGTTCGGCGCGGGGCCGGCCCACTTCGACGTCCAGCCGTCCGCCCTCGGCGACGCGATGGTGTTCGCCGGCCGCCGCGACGAGAAGAACCCGCAGATCTATCTGCGGTCCGCCGACGGGTCGGTGCGCCGCCTCACCAGCGGCCGGGACGCGGCGCACCCCCGGCTGACGCCGGACGGCCGGTCCGTTGTGTTCGACTCGGCCGAGCCCGGCGGGCCGGACGGCGGGACCCAGCGCGACCTGTGGCTGGTGCACACCGACGGCACCGGGCTGCGGCGGCTGACCGACACCCCCGCGAACGATGAGTTCCCCACGGTCTCTCCCGACGGACTGCGCCTGGCGTACTCCTGCGACAGCGACCCGCTCGCCGGAGCGCAGATCTACGTCCGGCCCCTGGACGGCGGCACCGCCACGCGGATCACCGACCCGGCGAACGGCACGGCCACCGAACCGGTGTGGAACCCGGTCGACGACCCCGCCCACCGGGACCGGATCGCGTACACGTCCACCTCCACGGGCGGGCCCCGGCTGCGGGTGACGGACGGACGCACCGACGAACCGCTGCTCACGGGTGTGCCGGAGGGCTGGCGCAGCCATGCGGCGGCATGGCTGCCCGACGGGAACGGACTGCTGTTCCTCAGCCCCGACCGCACGTGCGACTGCAAGGGCGACTGGGACCACGTGTACGCGGTGCGCTCGCCCTCCGGCCAGCCCGAACTGGTGCTCAGCGAGGACCGGGAAGTCCTCTCGCCCACCTGGCTCGGCCCCCTCGACGGCGGCTCGGTGGTGGTGCAGCGCACCTCCGCCCCCACGGTGCGGACGGCGACGTTGCAGGACATCCGGATGGACGGGGTCGACCCACGCGACCTGGGGCCGACCATCCTCGATGAGGACCCGGAAGCCGATACCAACACCGACCCCACCCGGGATCCTCTGTTCCAGCCCCGGCCGGGCTACGACCCGTGGACCGAGCGCCAGAACTACACCCCCGACGGGCGCGGGCTGGTGGTGACGAGGTTCGAGGACGAACGGGACACCCGTGTCGAGCGTATCTGGACGGCGGATGCGGAGGGCTCCCAGGCGGCGCCCCTGCCGCTCGCCGGGCGCGGCCCGGGGGACTGGGACACCGATCCGACGTTCTCCCCGGACGGCAGGTACCTCGCCTTCACCCGCACTTCCCCGGGCGGTACCGGCGACGGGGCGGGCCCCGGCCGCATCCTGATCGCGGACGTGGCCACCGGCGCGATCCGCGGCGAGATCACCCCGCCGGCCGGGCAGGGCCAGGGCGGGGACGCCCAGCCCACCTGGTCCTCCGACGGCACCACCCTGGCCTTCACCCGCGACCAGGTGATCTACGGGACCGGCGGCAGCAAGCACGTATGGACCGTGCCCGTGGACCACCTGGACCAGCAGCACGATCTGAGCGCCACGTTCTGCCCGGGAAACTGCCAGGTCATCGACGACAGCCCGGCGTTCTCACCGGACGGGCGCACCGTCGCGTTCAACCGCAAGAACGGCGGCGGCCGGGTCGACGAGCGCAACGGCCTGCTCCTGGCGTCCGTCTCCGGCGACGACTGCCGGGTCCTGCTGCCCGCCGCCGCCCGCGACCTCCCCGACGCCTGCCACGGGGAACTGCCGGACACCTCGGCCACCGGCCCGTTCCAGCCGCGCGACGCCGCCTGGACGGCCGACGGCACGGCCCTGGTGTTCAGCTCCCGCGAGGCCCTGCCGCCCAACAGCCCCGAGAAGCTACGGCTGGTGGACATCGCCTCCGGCAGCGTCACCCCGCTCACCGCCGGCCTCCCGGGCCGGCAGAAGGAGCCCAGCGTCCGGCAGTCCGTGGACCTCGCCGTCCGCGCGCCCGGCAGCGTCCCGGCGGTCACGGTCGGCCGCTCCACCACGGTCCGCGTGGACGTGGTGAACAACGGCCCCGCCGCCTCCCCCGGCACCCGCCTCACCGCCGCCCCGCCGCCCGGGGTGCGGATCACCGGACTGACCCGGCCCGGCGGGACCTGCGCCGCCGCCTCCCTCCAGTGCGACATCGGCGTGGTACGGCCGGGCGCCACCGTCCAGGTGACCGTCACCCTCACCGGGGTCACCCCCGGCCCGGCGCCGGTCGACTGGTCGGTTACCGGGGCCGTGCTGGACCCGCGGCCCGACGACAACACCGGCCGGACCGTGGTGCCGGTGCGCGAGGCCACCCAGCCGCCGACCAGTCCCCCGCCGACGACCGCTCCCCCGCCGGCCCCGCCCCCGTCACAGGAGCCCGCGGCCGGGCCCGGGGTGCGGATCACGGCCCAGCCCAACCCGGGCTACGTCGGCGGGCGCGTCGTGGTGACGTACACCGTGCGCAACGGGCGGAACGCGCTGGCCACCGGGTTGCGGCTGCGCATCGGCCCGCCCCGGGGCATCCCGGCCGACGGGCCGCCGCCGGGCTGCGACCGCGCCTGGGTCTGCGCCCTGCCGGACCTGGTCCCGGGCGCGCGGGCCGGCCTCACCGTCGTCCTGAGCCCCGACAAGGCGCTGACCGCGTACACCACGGCCACGCTCACCACGACCGGGACGGACGCCGACCCGCGCGACAACACCGCCCGTACCCGGCTGCGGATCCTCCAGCCGCGGATCGTCGCCGTGCCGCCGATCGGCAAGCCCGGCTTCGTCACCTCGGTGCGCGGCAAGGACTTCCCGCCGGGCGCGCCGGTGCGGTTCACCTGGAAGCCGGGGATCACCGCGGCGGCGGCGCCGACCGTACCGCTGCCGGACGGCACGTTCATCGGCCAGCTGCTCATCCTCGCCAAGGATCAGACCGGACCGCGGACCATCACCGCCACGGGCCCGGGATTCTCCCCGGTGCGGACCGACTTCCTGGTCGTCAGCGGCACCGTGCAGCCGCCGGACGAGGTGACCCGGCGATGATCCACGAGGTGGACGAGGGGCTGCGCCGGCTGCTCGGCGAGTGCGAACTGGAGGCGTCGGGCATCGAGGTGGTGTTCGACGCGCCCACCCGGGACTGGGCGGCGCGCCGCAGCGCCCCCACGGTCTGCGTGTTCCTCTACGACATCCGGCAGGACGCCACGCGGCGCGGCGCCGGGGACCGGGAGGTGTACGACGCGGACGGCCACGTGGTGGCGCGGCGGGCCCCGGCGCGCTGGTTCACGCTGACGTACCTGGTCACGGCGTGGGCGAACCGGCCGCAGGACGAACACCGGCTGCTCTCGCAGGTACTCGCCTGCCTGGTGGCCACCGAGACGCTGCCCGCGCGGCTGCTCACCGGCTCCCTCGCCGAACTCGGCCTGACCGTGGGCCTGGACACCGCGGAGGCCGGGCTCGACGCGCCGACCGCCGCCGATGTGTGGTCGGCGCTCGGCGGGGAGCTGAAGGCGTCGCTCGGGGTGCGGGTGCGGGCGCCGCTGGCCGGGATCAGCACCGCCGTCGCGCCACCGGTCACCGAGGGACTGGTGACGCGCTCCGCGGCCCGGGACAGTGGCGGGGACGCGACACCGGGGCGCCGGCTGCGCTACACGGGTACGACCGACCCGGGCCCGAACGGCTTCGCCGGCCCGCGCGAGCGGCAGCCCGCCCCCGCCCGGCGGCGCCGCCGAGGAGACCATCGGGACGACAGCCGGGGGGACGACCGGGGAGACCGCCGGCCGTGACGCACACCGCCGAACCCGTCGCCGCCCGGCCCGACCCGGCGCGCGAACCCGTCGCCGCCCGGCCCGACCCCGCGCGCGAACCCGGCACCGATGCCCCGTCCAAGGCCCCGCCCGATGCCCCGGACGACACGCGTACCGAAGCCGTACCCGACGGCCGAACCGCCGACGGTGTCACCGGCCACCCACCCAGCGCCAGGCCCGCCACCGCATCCGGCACCCGGCCCGAAACACCACCCAGCGCCACCCCCGACACCCCACCGCCCACCGAACGAAGCACCGACGCCGCACCCGACACATGGCCCGCCACCGCATCCGGCACCCGGCCCGAAACACCACCCGACGCCACCCCCGACACCCCACCGCCCACCGAACGAAGCACCGACGCCGCACCCGACACATGGCCCGCCACCGCATCCGGCACCCCGCCTGGTGGGGGCGCTGTCGAGGGGGCCGGGGACGCGTATCTGTGGGCACGGTTCCGGCTGGTCGAGGAGCGGGTCCGGGAGGCCGTGGCCGCGCGGCGTGCCCTCGACCCCGACCCCGACGACCCGTACCGGGGGCAGTACCTCTCCCCGGAGGCGGTCGCCCGTCTCCTGGACCGGCCGAACGGGCTCGGACCGGCCGCCCCCGAGCCGCCGTCCCCGCCGTCCGGCTCGGTCCTGGCCCGTCTCGCGGCCGACTTCGGCTTGTCGCCGTTGGACGCGGACCTGCTCCTGGTCGCGGTGGCGCCCGATCTGGACGCCCGGTACGAACAGCTCTACGGCTATCTCAACGACGACCTGACGCGCCGTCGCCCCACGGTCGGGCTCGCTCTCGAACTGTGCGGGACCGGCGGGGTGTCACCCGCACGGTTCCGGCTCTCGCCCGGCGCGCCGCTGATCGCGGGCGGTCTGCTGGAGGTCACCGAGCCGGACCGGCCGCCGCTGTCCCGCGTCGTGCGGGTGCCCGACCGCGTCACCGCCCATCTGCTCGGCCACGCGGCGCCCGACGCGCGGCTCATCGGGGTGCTCGCCGCCGCCTGCCCGGACCCGACCGCCGAGGCGGCCGAGACGGACCACGCGGCGGCCGCGGCCGGAACCGGCACCGGCCATGTCCATCTGCGCAGCCGGGGCGGCGACGCCGAGGGGCTGGCCGCCGCCGCGCTGCGCGCCCGTGGTCTTCGTCCGCTGGTGCTGGACCCGGCGGCGCTCGCCCGGCGCGCCGACGAGGTGCCGGAACTCGCCCGGGTCACCGCCCTGGAGGCGCGGCTGACCGGCGCCGGGGTCCTCCTCGGCCCGCTGGAGTCGCTGCCCGACGAACCCGCCGCACGGGTTCGCGTGCTGCGGGCGGTGTGCGCCGCGCTGCGCGGCGTCCCCCTGTTCACGTACGGCGCCACCGGCTGGGATCCGGCGTGGGCGGCCGACTCGCCCGTCACCCTGACGGTCACGGCGCCCACACCCGAGCGGCAGGCCGCGCGCTGGCGGCACGCGCTGGACCGGGCCGCCGGGGACGGGCGCGCGACCGGCGACGCGGACGCACTGGCTCGGGCGGTCGCCGCCCACCGCCTGGACTCCGGGCAGTTGCGCCGCGCCGCCGACGTGGCGGTGCGCACGGCCGCCCTCGGCGGGCGTACGGTCGGCCCCGACGATCTGCGGGCCGCCGTACGGGCCCAGAACGGTGCCGGGCTCGACCGGCTCGCCCGCCGGGTGGAGCCGTCCGTCGGCTGGGACGACCTCGTCCTGCCGCGGCCGACCCACCGGCGGCTGCGCGACCTCGCGGTGCGCGCCCGCCACCGCGATCAGGTGCTCGGGCAGTGGGGGATGCGGCCCGGCGGGGGCCGGGGCCGCGGTGTGATCGCGCTGTTCGCGGGCGAGTCGGGCACCGGCAAGACCATGTCCGCCGAGGTCGTCGCGGCCGATCTGGGCATGGACCTGTACGTGGTGGACCTGTCCACGGTCGTCGACAAGTACGTCGGGGAGACCGAGAAGAATCTGGAGCGGATCTTCACCGAGGCGTCCGTGGTCAACGGGGTGCTGCTCTTCGACGAGGCCGACGCCATCTTCGGCAAGCGCTCGGAGGTGAAGGACGCGCACGACCGGCACGCCAACATCGAGTCGGCGTATCTGCTCCAGCGCATGGAGTCGTTCGACGGGATCGCGGTGCTGACCACCAACATGCGGGCCAACCTGGACGAGGCGTTCACGCGCCGTCTGGACGTGGTGGCCGACTTCCCGGTGCCCGACGCCGGCCGGCGCCTCGCCCTGTGGGAACGGTGCCTGGGTGACCGACTGCCCCGCGCCGCCGACGTGGACCTCGCCTTCTGCGCGGACCGCTTCGAGCTGGCCGGCGGCTCGATCCGGGCCTGCGCGGTGACCGCGGCCTACCTCGCGGCGGAGTCGGGCGGCCCGCTGACCATGCGACTGCTGGTGACAGCGGTCGCCCAGGAGTACCGCAAGCTCGGACGGCTGGTACTGGAGGGCGAGTTCGGGCCGTATCTGGGGGCGGCCAACGAGGCGTGAAGGGAGCCCACCCCTGGCTCGCTCGCCCCCGCCGCTTCCACCGCCTCCTCCTGCTCTCCGCTCGTCCGTCTCCGTCCGCTGGACGGCGGTCCCGTGGCCGGGGCCCGCCGGGCCCGGGGCCTCGTTCTCCCGTGCCGGTCGCGGGGGACCACGGGTGTCCAGGCCCGCACAGGCAGAGCCGAGGGCAAGGCCGGGTGACGTCCGGACAAGGCAGGCGGGGCGTTCGGAAAGGCAGCCGGCCTGCCCCCGGAGAGGGACCCGGGTCCCTGCCGTCCCAAGGGACCCACCGGTGAGACTCGGCCCGGACACAAGTGGGCTGTCAGGACGTGAAGGAGCCGGAATGCCGACGTACCTCACCCCGGGCGTGTACGTGGAGGAGGTGCAGTCCGGTGCCCGGCCCATCGAAGGGGTCGGCACCGCCGTCGCCGCGTTCGTCGGGTTCGCTCAGAGCGGCCCGTTCCACACGCCGACGCTGGTCACCGGCTGGGACCAGTACACCCAGTTGTTCGGTGGCTTCACCGAGGGGACGTACCTCGCCCACGCGGTGTACGGGTACTTCGCCAACGGCGGCGGCGCCGCGTACATCGTGCGGATCGGCGGTTCCGCCGAGGACACCTCCGCGCCCGCGGCCGCCACCGGCCCGCGGCGGCGCGGGGAGACCCCGGCGGCGGAGCCGGTGGAGCTGGGCGGCTTCCTGGTCGCCGCCCGGCCGGGGGTCACCGGGGTGTCGGTGGAGGTGGCCGACGCCGAGGGGGAGAACCCGCCCGAGGACCGCTTCACGCTCCTGGTGCGCCAGGGCGACCAGGTGGTGGAGCGGTACGAGGCCTCCACCCGCAAGAACGTCAAGGGGTACCTGGTCACCCAGGCCCGCTCCTCGAAGCTGATCGAGGTCACCGAGCAGCGGCCCGCCGCCCAGAGCAGGCCCGCGACCGGGACCGTGGCGGTGCCCGACGGACCGGCCGCACCCGTCGCCCCCGCCACGCCCGGCGCGTCCGGCTCCGGCGACGTGGTGCGCCTGGACCCGGCCGAGTACGTGGGGGACGCCGCCGCCCGCACAGGCTTCGGCGGCCTGGAGACCGTCGACGAGATCACGATGGTCGCGGTGCCGGATCTGATGAGCGCCTACGAGCGCGGCGCCCTCGACGCCGAGGGCGTGCGCACCGTACAGCTCGCCGTGATCGCGCACTGCGAGCAGATGGGCGACCGGGTGGCCGTCCTGGATCCCCCGCCGCGCCTCTCGGCCCAGCAGGTCCGCGCCTGGCGCAACGACGAGGCGGGCTACGACTCCCGGTACGCCGCCCTGTACTACCCGTGGGTGCGGGTCTTCGACCCGGCCGCCGGACGCAACACCACCGTCCCGCCGAGCGGCCACATCGCCGGGGTGTGGGCGCGCAGCGACGCCGAGCGCGGTGTGCACAAGGCTCCCGCCAACGAGGTGGTGCGGGGCGCGGTGGACCTCGAACTGCGGCTCAGCAAGGGCGAGCAGGACCTGCTCAACCCGATCGGGGTGAACTGCGTACGGGCCTTCCCCGGCCGGGGCATCCGGGTGTGGGGCGCCCGCACCCTCTCCTCCGACCCGGCCTGGCGGTACCTGAACGTGCGGCGGCTGTTCAACTACCTGGAGGAGTCGATCCTCCTGGGCACCCAGTGGGTGGTCTTCGAACCGAACGACGACCGGCTGTGGTCGAGCATCCGGCGCAACGTCACCGCGTTCCTCACCGAGGAGTGGCGGCGCGGCGCGCTGTTCGGCCGCACCGCCGACGAGGCGTTCTATGTGCGGTGCGACCGCGACAACAACCCGCAGGAGTCCATCGACCAGGGCCGGGTCGTCTGCGAAATCGGCGTCGCGCCGGTCAAGCCCGCGGAGTTCGTGGTGTTCCGGCTGGCCCAGTTCTCCGACAGCACCAGCCTCATCGACGAGTGACCCGCGGGTCGGCAAGGAGAGGTGACGGACAGTCATGGCAGAGGGTGACGCTCTTTCCACCCACGTCTTCGGCGTGCAGCTCGGCGGCTATCTGGTCGAGTCGATTCAGGAGATCAGCGGGCTGACGGTCGAGGAGGAGGTCGTCGAGGTACGCCAGGTCAGCTCGGAGGGCAAACAGATCATCCGCAAGCAGCCCGGCGCCCGGCAGGCCGGGGAGGTCACGATCACCCGGGGACTCGACAAGAGCAGCGAGTTCACCGAGTGGATCAAGGAGACGCTGAACAAGGGCGCCGTGGACGCCGCCCGGCAGAACCTCACCATCGAGATCAAGGACTCCGAGGGCACCACCGTCCGGCGCATCCAGCTCATGCAGGGCTGGGCGTCCAAATGGGAGGGCCCGTCGCTGAAGGCGGGCGAGTCGGCCGCGGCCACCGAGACGGTGACGATCGTGTTCGAGGAGATCGTGGTCGAATGAGGCGCCGTACGGTGACCGCGGGCAATCTGGAGGAGATCCTCCAGGTGACGGCGCCCGCTCCCGCCCCGGAGCAGACGGCGGCGGCCCCGGCGACTCCGGCCACGCCCGGGGAGGACCACGGGCTGCGGACGGAGTTCGCGTTCGAGTTGCCACGCGGTTACGTGGACGAGACGGGCGCGGTCCACCGCCACGGCACCATGCGGCTGGCCACCGCCCGGGACGAGCTGCGGCCCCAGATCGACCTGCGGGTCAAGGAGAACCCGGCGTACCTGAGCGTGGTGCTGCTCAGCCAGGTGATCACCCGGCTCGGCACCCTCACCGATGTGCACGCCGGGATCGTGGAGCGGATGTACGCCACGGACGTCGCCTTCCTCCAGGACTTCTACCGCCGCGTCAACAGCGAGGGCCACACCCGCGCCGCGGTGACCTGCCCGCACTGCGAGGGCGGCTTCGAGGTCGACCTCTCGGGTGGGCGCCTGGGGGAATCGTGACGTACGCCCTTCCCCGGCTCCGGGAGGAGATCGCGTACATCGCCTACCACTTCCACTGGCCCCGCGCGGAGATCCTCGACCTGACCCACGACGAGCGCCGGCAGTGGGTGGCCGAGATCGCCCGGATCAACACGCGTGTGAACGAAGGTGGCTGAGCGGATGGCATGGCTGCACAGACGGCGCCGGCGTCCCGCCGCCCGCACGGCGGAACCTGCGGGGACGGCGGGTCCTGGGGCCGGGCTGCGTCCTGGGGCCGGGCCGGGTTCCGCGGCCGGGCTGGATTCCGCGGCCGGGCCGGGTTCCGGGGCCGGGCCGGATTCCGGGGCCGGGCCGGGTCCTGGGGCCGGGCCGGGTTCCGCGGCCGGGCCGGGTTCCGGGCCGGGCGGGCGGTCGGACGACGGGGTGGGCCCCGGCGCGTCCGAAGTGCCGGGGCCGTCCGTGCCGGGTGACTGGGACGGCGGGTGGCGTCGTACCGGGCCGCCGCACCTCACCGTGGCCCGCACCCTGCTCGCCGTCAGCGACGGCCTCGCCTTCCGCGCGGGCCTCGCGGCCTGGCAGAACCCGTCGTTCGACGCCGGTCTCGGCCACGCTCTGCTCCCCACCGCCCCGGCCGGGCTGCTGCGCGGCGTCACCCGCCCGGCCGCTCCCCGGTCCGCTCCGAGCGGCGGGGGGCCGCTGCTGCTCCGCGCCGTGCGTCCGGAGGGAGCGGCCGCCTCCGACGGCGGTCCCCCGGACGGCGCGCCGGACACCCGAACACCGGGGGTCGCGGGTACTGCGCGGGCCGGGGACGCCGGCGGGGCCGCGGGGCGCTCGCGTGCGGGTGCGCGACCGTCCGGCCCCGGCCGGACCGGGCCGGGAGCGCCCGGTCCTGCCGCGTCCGGTCCGGCCGCGTCCGGTCCGGCCGCGACCGGTGCCCCTGCGCCCGGTTCCGCCACATCCGGTTCCGTTACGCCCGGTTCCGTTATGTCCGCTGCCGCCACGTCCGGTTCCACCACGTCCGGTGCCGCCACGTCCGGTGCCGTCATATCCAGTTCCGCCACGTCCGGTCCCGCCACGTCCGGTGCCCCTGCGCCCGGTCCGGTCGGGCCCCGGCCCGCTCCGTCCGGGCCGGAACCCTCCGTCATGCGGTCTTCCCGTGACCGCTCCGGCGGCACGGGGTCCGCCCGGGCTGGGCCCGCCGGGACCGGACCCGCCGGGACCGGACCCGCCGGGACGGGCCCCGAGCCGCGGGCCGCCGGGACGGACCCCGGGCCGCGGGCCGTCACCGGCGCCCCTTCCGCACACGGCGGTTCGGACACCCCGCACCGGGCCCGCGGCCTCGCTCCCTCCCCTGCCGTACCGGGTGCCGGCCCGGTGGTGACCTCCGCCGGCACCGGTCGCCGGACAGCTCCTCCCCAGATCCCGCTCGTGCGACGCGTGGCCGTGGTGCCGCCGCACGTGAAGGCGTCCGTGGCCCGGTCCGCCGACGGCGGGCCCGCCGCACCGCACCGCTCCGGCCAGGCCCGGCCGCCGGGCGGGTCCCGGGCCGGGGGCGGTACGCCGCCGTCCGCCGGTCCGTCCGGCCGACGCACCGCCGCAGGGACGTCGGGGACAGGTTCCGCCCGGGGAGACGGGCAGGCAGTCTCCGGCCCCGACGAGTCCGGACCGGCCGTCCCCCTCCGTCCGCTGGGGCCTTCGCCGATCATCGCCCGGCGGCCCGCCGGACCGGCGCGCCGCCTTCCGGCGCTGCGTCCGGCCACGAGCGCGGCGCCCGGCGACCGGGCCACGTCCGGGGCGCCCGGCCCCACCGCCGCCACCACGACGGCACACGGCGACGCCACGGCACCCGGCGCCCCGCGCGCGGGAAGCCGCGCGCCCCTCGGCGCGCCGCTGAGCGAACTTCCCCCCACGGCGACCCCGCCGCCCCCGGGCGCCTCGGCTCCGCACACCGCACCCGGGCCGGTGGGGCCCGTCGTCCAGCGCCGCGCGGACGGCGCCACCGGCGGCCCGGTCCCGTACGACGGCCCGGTCCCGTACGACGGCGGCGCGACGCGTACGGCGCACGGCGCGCCGGACGATCCGGACGGCCCGGCGAACCCCCCGCGCCGGCCCCCGGCGCCCGGCCGCTCCGGGGCACGGGCGCGCGGCGGTCTGGGCGCGCCTCTGCCCGCCCTGCCGCCGAGCGCCGAGGCACCCGGTTCCACCGCGTCCGGCGTCCGCGCCGCCCGTACGGCTCCCGGCCCGGACGCCCAGCGCGCTCCGGCGGGACCAGGCCGCGGACCGGGGCCGTCAACAGCACCGCCCACGGCGGGTGATCCGGCGTCGCCAGGAAGCGGCGGGACGGACCAGGCCGCGCCTCTGCTGGGGTCGGCCGATGTGCCGCACCACCTCATGGGCCATCCCCCGTCCACCGGCCCGGCAGGCGACGCCGTCCGTCATGGGCCCGCGCACACACCCGCCCCACCGCTGGTCGCGCCGTCCCCAGCCGCGCCGGACGCACACGACACGGACGCGTCCGGCGCGGCGGGACACGCGCAGCGACCCGGCGCCACGGCCACCGGACCGGGACCCGGCGTCCCCGCGCCGGTTGTCGTCGCCCGAGCGGTGGCCGCTCGCACCGGTGGCGACAGCGGCCCCGGCGTGGCCGCCCCGAGCGGCACGGCCCGCCGTGAAGCGCGCCCCGCTCGAGCGGTGCCCCGCTCGCTCGCGCTGCTCGCCGCGCGTCCCCTCACCCTCGACACCCGCGCGGCGCACGGGATGGCGCCGCCTGCCGTCGCGCGACTCGGCGGCCGTCCCGTGGTGCCGGTGCGCTGGTCCGGTGGCCCGGCCACCCCCGGGGAGGCCCCCGGGAAGGCCCCCCGGGGCCCCGCGCCGTCGGTCCCGCACCCTTCCGCCACCGTCCCGGCGGCGCCACGGGTCCAGCGGGCCGCGGCCTTACGCCCCGGGCCGGACGTCCCGGGCGTACGGCAGAGTGGCGCCCTGGACCCCGTCCAGCGCGCCCCTGGCCCCGGCCAACGTGCCCTGAGCGCCGTCCAGCCCGCCCCGGTGGTCCGGCCCGCACCGCCCGGCCGGACCACGGCCGGGGACGTCACGACGCGCACCCCGACCGCCCACGGCACCGCCACCACCCCGGCCACCCCGGCCGCTCCGGCCACCCCCGTCGTCCGAACCGTCCCGGCCGTACCGGCCGCCGCCGTACCGGCCCGGCGCCCGGTGGCCACCCCGGAGGGACCGGCGCCGACGGGCCTCCCGTCGGCCACCGCGGTCCCGGCGCGGCCCGTTCCCGTGGTGCGGGCCCGGCCGGGTTCCGGGGCACACGGCGCCGCGCCGGCGACAGGTGGCGGCGGAACCGGCCGGACGGCGCCACCGGTCCAGCGTCGCGAGGCAGCGCCGGGTGGCTCCGCTGTGCCCACGGGCGGACCGGCCACGGGCGGACCGGCCGGTGATCGGTCGGCGCGGGCCGCCGGCCCGGCCGCCTCGCCCGCGTCCGGCGCGGGCGCCGCCCAGCACCCCGACGCCCTGGAGAACCCCGGCGCCGACCTGGACGACCTGGCGCGTCGCCTGCTCGATCCGGTGGCCCGGCTGCTCCGCGCCGAACTGCGGCGCGGCCGGGAACGTATGGGCCGCCCCTACGACGGACGCCGCTGAGGCCGGGAGACGGAGGCACGGGCACATGGACAGGCACGTGGACGGGCCGATGGATGACGTCCGGACGAACGCAACGGATGAACGGACGGGTGGGCGCACGGATGAACGGACGGGTGAGCAGGCGGACAGGCGGTCGGACGGTCGGCGGGAAGGGCGAACGGGCGGGTGAACCGGCGGGTGGGCGGAGGGCGGACGCATGACGGACAGCATCTTCGCGACGAGCGTGTTCTTCCGGCTCGCCATCGGCGGCAACGACCTGGGCGCCTTCCACACCTGCTCCGGTATGGGCGCCGAGGTCGAGATGGAGAGCTACGCCGAGGGCGGCAACAACGGCTTCACCTGGCAGCTACCCGGGCGCGTCACCTGGTCGAACATCACGCTCACCCGGCCGGTCACCGCCGACACGGCCAAGATCGGCCGCTGGCTGGACGAGACGCTGCGGCGGGTGGAGCCCAAGGACGGCGAGATCGTGGCGCTGAAACCGGACTTGACCCGGATCATCAGTTGGCAGGTGTTCGGGATCGTCCCCGTGCGCTGGCAGGGGCCGTCGTTCGACCCCGCCAGCTCCGAACCCGCCGTGGAGACCCTGGAGATCGCCCACGAGGGGCTGCGTCCCTCCTGACCCCTCCCTGAGCCGACCGGCGGCCCCGTCCCCCGGACCCGCGTACCCCGTCCCCCTCCCCCCCCAGAAAGGAAGGCCCGGTATGTCCCCAGCGGTCCGCGCCAGCCGGGCGAGGGCGCAGCTCACCCTGAAGGAGCCGCCGACGTCGGTCGGGGCGAAGCCCGGCGGGACGATCGCGCGGCTCGGCCTCCAGTTCAACCCGTCCACGCTGGAGCTGCGCAAGACCACCGAGTGGCGGCGCACCCCGTCCCGTATGGCCGGGCAGTCGGCGCTGCCCGAGTTCGTGGGGAGCGGGCCGCGCACCCTGAGCCTCGAGGTGTTCCTGGACGCGACCGCCACCCACGACGGCTCGGTGGAGCAGGCGGTGGAGAAGCTGATGAAGGCGTGTGTGCCGACCCCGGCCAGCCTGGGCCGCAAGAAACCGGCCAGTCCGTGGGTGCGGTTCGAGTGGGGCACGGCGCGGACGACCTCGTTCGACGGGGTGCTGTCGAGCCTGTCGGTGACGTACACGCTGTTCGACGTGGACGGCAAGCCGCTGCGGGCCACCTGCGCGCTGTCGATCGAGGAGGCGAGCGTCGACCCGCCGGGCCAGAACCCGACGTCCGGGGCGCGGACCGCCCGCAGTACGCACACCGTGGTGGCGGGCGACAGCCTGGCCCTGCTGGCCTGGCGGGAGTACGGCGACCCGACGGCCTGGCGGGTCATCGCGGAGGCGAACGGCATCGACGACCCGATGGTGCTCGCGCCCGGCGCCGAACTGGTGGTGCCCGGACTGCGGGACGCCGGGAGCGAGGAGGAGCGGTGAGCACGTCCCAGGCGCAAGGCGGCCGGTCGTTCGCGGCGGACCCGGTGGTGGAGGCGCCCGCCGAACTCCCCCCGGTGTGGGCCGCCCAGTTGGTGAGCTGCGTGGTGGACGAGAACGTGGGCCTGCCGGACGCGGCGGTGCTCACCTTCCGCGACCCGGACCACGAGTTGCTGGCGGCGACCGGCATCACCATCGGCACTCCGCTGCGGGTGTCGGTGGTGACGGCGTCCGGGCAGGCGCGGGAGCGGCTGTTCAGCGGCGAGGTGACGGCGCTGGAGCTGGACCGGGACCGTACGGGGTCGTTCACGGTGGTGCGCGCCTACTCCAAGGCGCACCGCCTCCAGCGGGGCCGGAGGGTGCGGGCGTACCGGAACATGACGGCGGCGGCGATCGTCCGCAAGGTGGCCGCGGGCGCCGGGCTGACCTGTGGCACGGTGCAGGCAGCGCCCGTCACCTATCGGCAGCTCTCGCAGGCGAACGTGTCCGACTGGGACTTCCTGCACTATCTGGCGGGTGAGAGCGGCGCCCAGGTGCGCGTGGACGACCAGGGGGTGCTCCAGTTCGTCCGGCCGGAGAGGGCCTCCGGCGCGCCCGCGCCGTCCACCCCGGCCACCCGGAACCCGATGGTGCTGGAGTACGGGCGGAATCTGCTGGCGCTGCGGGCCTCGCTGACGGCCGCGGACGGCGCGGCGTCGGTGGAGGTGCGCGGCTGGGACACCACCACGAAGAGGCCGCTGGTGGCGCGGCATCCGTCGGTGACCAGCGAGACGGTGCTGCCGGGCCTGAGCCCCGCGCTCGGCGCCCGGTTCGGCGCGTCGGCGAAACTGACGGTCACCGACACCCCGTACCGCACACAGGCGGAGACCACGGCGGTCGCGGACGCGACGGCCGCGCACGTCAGCGCGGGGTTCGGGGAGCTGGAGGCGCTGGCCGAGGGGAACCCGCGGCTGCGGGCGGGCAAACCCGTGGCGCTGGGCAACGTGGGGCAGGCGTTCTCGGGCCGGTACACGGCCACCGCGGTGCGCCACGTCCTCGAACCGCACGGCGGGTACCGGACGACGGTGTGGGTGAGCGCCAGCCCGGACCGCTCCCTGACGGGCCTGGTGACGGGCGCCAACGCACCGTCCCGCGGCCCCCGCGTACCGGGCCTGGCGATCGGTGTGGTGACGGACGTGCGCGAGCCGGACGGCGGTGAACGCGGCGCGGTGCGGCTGAGGTTCCCCTGGCTGGACGACGACTACGTCACCGACTGGGTGCGCACCGTGCAGTGGGGCGGCAGGGGCGGCGGGGGCGTGGTGAGCCCGGAGGTCAACGACGAGGTGCTGGTGGGGTTCGAACAGGGCCTGCTGGACAGCCCGTACGTCATCGGCGGGCTCTACAACGGCGTGGACCGGCCCTCGCCCCATGACGTGCCCCTGGTCGACGGCACCAGCGGAAAGGTCAACCGCCGCTCGGTGGTGTCGCGTTCGGGCCACCGGGTGGAGCTTTTGGACGCGAAGGCGCCGGGTCCCTCGGGGCTGCGGCTGATGACGGGGGACGAACGCCTCCAGGTGCGCCTGGACGACCGGCGGAACCGGATCGAGCTGACGGTCTACGCCGGGCGGGGCCGCGCCCTCGGCTCGGTCGTGCTCGACAAGGACGGCATCACGCTCGACGCCAAGGAGGGCACGGTGAAGGTACGGGGCGCAACGGTGGACCTGGGCGCCACGAACGCGGTGCGCATCGGCGGCCGCACGGTGCGGGTCGCCGGCCAGTCGGAGGTCACCGTGGACGGCGGTCTGCTGGGTGTCCTCAAGGCCGCGCTCATCCGGATCAACTGAGGCGGCGGCCCGTGTCCTCCCCGACGCCACCCCGTGCCCCGTTGCCCGGTGTCCCTCCCGGCCCCGCCGGCCGGCACCAGGCCCGAGGCCGCGAGGGCCGACGGCTTCCGTTGCCCCGACCGTCCGCCACGCCCGACCGCCCTGCCCGTCCGACCCTACCCTCGTTGAGGAGCGCCGCATGCCAGCCGCAGCCCGTACCGGCGACCCCACCAGCCACGGCGGGGTGGTCGCCGCCCCGCCGCCCGGCGCCGCCGCCGCGGTGGCGCGGGTGCTGATCGGCGGCCGGCCCGCCGCCGTCGTGGGCAGTCTGCACACCTGCCCGATGCCGCCGCACGCGCTCCTCGGACCGGCCAATGTGATCGTGCCCGGTCCGGGCGCCGTCACGGCGGGGCCGGTGCTCATCGGCGGGCTGCCCGCCGCCCGGACGGGCGATCGCACGGCGTGCGGCGCCACCGTGCACATCGGCGCCGTGAACGTCCTGATCGGGGGCGTGTGATGAGCGAGCGCTTCATCGGCCGCGGCTGGGCGTTCCCGCTGCGGGTCGGGCCCACCGGCGGGATCGCCATGGTGGAACGGGAACGGGAGATCGAGGAGGCCATCCGGCTGGTGCTCGGCACCGCGCCCGGCGAGCGCCCGATGCGCCCCGAGTTCGGCTGCGGCATCCACGACGACGTCTTCGCCCCCGTGGACGGCGCCACCGCCGGACGCGTCGCGCAGCGGGTGCGCGACGCGCTGGAGCGGTGGGAGCCGCGGATCGCGGTGGACGACGTGGTGGTGGCGTTCGACGCCGTGGAGGCCGGAACCCTCTACATCGACGTGCACTACACCGTGCGGTCCACCAACGACCGGCGCAACCTGGTGTTCCCCTTCTACACGATCCCCTCCGACGAGGGGTCCGGGGAGCAGGTCGCGGACTGATGGCGCTGCCCTCCCCCAACCTGGACGACCGCCGCTTCCAGCAGCTCGTGGACGAGGCGAAGCGGTACGTGCAGCAGCGCGCCCCGGAGTGGACCGACCACAACGTCTCCGACCCCGGCGTCACCCTGATCGAGACGTTCGCCTACCTGGTGGACCAGGTGCTGTACCGGCTGAACCGGGTTCCGGACAAGAACTACCTCGCCTTCCTCGATCTGCTGGGCATCCGGCTGTTCCCGCCGGCCGCGGCGGTGGCCGAGGCCGACTTCTGGCTGTCGGCGCCGCAGCCCGACACGGTGGCGCTGCCCGCCGGAACCGAGGTGACGACGGCGGGCGGCGAGGCGGAGGATCCCGTGGTGTTCACCACCACCGCCGAACTGCGCATCGTGCCCAGCTCGTTGACACGCCTGGTGACCGCGGTTCGGACCGGTGAGCAGACCGACCGCACCGGGGAGCTGGCCGAGGGCCGCGACGTACCGTGTTTCCAGGCGGCGCCGGAACCGGGCGACGCGCTGCTGTTCGGTCTGCCGACCGCCGTGCCGCGCTGTGTGGTGGCGGTGCGTCTGGACAGCCGGGTCGAGGGCATCGGGGTGGATCCGCGTCAGCCCCCGCTGGTGTGGGAGGCGTGGGACGGCGGGCGCTGGCGGCTCTGCGAGACCGGCCCGGACACCACGGGCGGGCTGAACCGGCCCGGTGAGGTCATCGTGTATGTACCGGCCGCTCATACGGCCTCGGTGATCAGCGGGACCCGGGCGGGGTGGCTGCGCTGCCGGGTCACGGAGGCGGAACCGGGCCAGCCGTTCTACTCGGAGTCCCCGACGGTGCGCGAGGCGGCGGTGTTCACCGTCGGCGGCACCATGACCGTCGAACACGCCGAGACCGTCACCGACGTGCCGCTGGGCACCTCGGAGGGGGTCGCGGGGCAGACCTTCCGGCTCGGCCGCCCACCGGTCCTCCTCGACGGCGAGCCGCCGGTGGTGGAGGTCTCCTCGGCCGAGGGGTGGCAGCGCTGGGACGTGGTGGAGCACTTCGGCCGCTCGGGGCCCGCCGACCGGCACGTCCGCGTGGACGCGACCACCGGCGAGTTCACCTTCCCCCCGGCGCTGCGCGAACCGGACGGCACCCTGCGGCAGTGCGGCGCCGTGCCGCCCAAGGGCGCCGAGGTACGGGTGGCCCGCTACCGCACCGGCGGCGGACCGGCGGGCAACGTGGCCCGCGGCGCGATCTCCGTCCTGCGCAGCTCCGTCCCGTACGTGGCGCGGGTCGAGAACCGGGAGGCGGCGCGCGGCGGGGTCGCCGGGGAGACCGTCGAGAACGCCAGGCTGCGGGCGCCGGACGCGCTGCGGATGCAGGAGCGCGCGGTGACCGCCGAGGACTACGAGGTCATCAGCCGTCAGGCTGCGCCCTCGGTGCGGCGGGTCCGCTGTCTGCCCGCCGGGGACGGACCGGGCGCGGTGCGGGTCCTGGTGGTGCCGGACGCGGTGGCCGACGAGGGCGACCGGCTCCGCTTCGAGCAGCTCATCCCGTCCGACCAGGTGCTCGAAGCGATCACCACGAGCCTGGACGAGCGGCGGCTGATCGGCACCCGCCTCGTGGTGGAACCGCCGGTCTACCAGGGCGTCACCGTGGTGGCCCGGCTCGCCGCGGCGCCGGGCGACGCCGACCGGGTGCGCGAGGCGGCGCTCGCCGCGCTGTTCCGGCACCTCGACCCGCTGCGCGGCGGCCCGGACGGCACCGGGTGGCCGTTCGGGCGGCCGGTGCAGTACGGGGAGGTGTTCGGCGTGCTGCAACGCGCCACCGGCGAGGCGCTCGTGGAGGAGATCCGGCTGTTCCCCGCCGACCCCCTCACCGGGCGGCGCGGCGCCCCGGCGGACCGTATCGAGGTGGCCCCGGGCGCACTCGTCTTCTCCTACCAGCACCAGGTGGTCGTCACGGCGGCCGGGCCGGGGGCGCGGGGATGAGCCGCGCCGCCGTCCCCGGCCTGCCGAGCAGGCACCCCATCGGCGGGCACCTGCCCGCCCTCTACGCCGACGACGACTTCGCACAGCGGTTCACCGCCGGACTCGACACCGTCCTCGCCCCGGTGTTCGCCACCCTCGACAACCTGCCCGCTTACCTCGACCCGCGGGTCGCGCCGGCCGACTTCGTGGCCTGGCTGGCGTCCTGGGTGGGCGCCGCCCACGACCCGCGGTGGCCGGTGGAACCGCGCCGCGAGGCGGTGGCGCGCGCGGTGGAGCTGCACCGGTGGCGCGGCACCCGGCGGGGGCTGGTGGAGGGGCTGCGGCTGGCGCTCGGCGCGCATGCCGAGGTGGCGGGGGACGGGGGCGCGGCGTGGTCGCGCACCGCCGGTGCGGACCTGCCGCCGGAGCCGCCCGCCGAAGTGCTGGTCCGGGTCTGGCCGGGGCACGGGGGGCCGGTGGACGCGGACCGGGTCCACGCGCTCGTCCGGGCCATGTGCCCGGTGCACACCGTCTGCCGGGTGGAGATCCTGCCCGGCCCGCCCGCCGACGAAGGGAGGTGACGCCATGCGCGCGTGTCCCGCGTGCGGGGCGTCCAACGGCCCCACGGACGACTTCTGCGGCAACTGCGGCGCGTATCTGGGCTGGTCGGACACCGCGCCGGCGCCGAGCGCCCCTTCGTCCGCGCCCCCGTCCCCGCCCACGTCCTCGTCCTGGGTCGCTCCCCCGGAGCCGGCACCATCGGAACCGGCACCATCGGAACCGGCTCCGTCGCAGTCCCCTGCCGGGGCGGGCCCAGTCCGGACGCGCACCGGCCCGGCGGAGGGACCGGCCGGTCCGGGGCCCGCCCCGGAGGATCCCGACCCGGCCGGAGCGGCACCCCCGGCCACCGGGTACGCACCCGCCGCGCCGCGGCCCACCCCCCGGCCCCCGGCCGCCGGAGACGCGCCGGGGCCGGGTAGCCCTGCCGCCTCCGGGCCACCGGCGCCGGAACCGGTACTGCCGGTGCGCCCCGCCAAACCCGTGGCCCCACGCCCCGTCGTACGGCCCGCGGCGGTGGAGGACGAGGTGGCGGGGGTGCCGTGCCCCTCCTGCGGAACGCCCAATCAGCCGGAGCGCCGGTTCTGCCGGCGCTGCGCGGCCCCACTGCACACCACCGCGAAGCCCGATCCGCTGCCGTGGTGGCGGACGGTGTGGCCGTTCCGCCGCCGGGTGCGGGCCAGATCGGGCCGGGGGGTGCGGTTCCTGGTGATCCTGGCCGTGGTGGCGGGCCTGTGCACGGGCGGTGTCCTGCTGCTGCCCGCCGGACGCGCCCTGTACGAGGACACCCGGGACAAACTGGGCAAGCCCACACCCGTGAGCCCCGTGAAGATCCGCGCGAGCGCCGAGGTCCCGGGCCACCCGGCCACCAACACCATCGACGGCCTGAACAACCGCTACTGGGGCGCGCCAGGACCGAGCGCGTGGATCACGTACACCTTCCGCAAGCCGTTCCGACTGGTCGACCTGGCCATCACCAACGGCGCGTCCGTCGATGCCGAGACCTACGCTCACCAGGCGCGCGCCCTCCAGATCGACCTGGAGGTGACGACGTCGGACAGCGGGAAACACCACACGAGCATCACGCTCGGCGACAAACCGGGCTGTCAACAGGTCTCCACCGGCATCAGCGACGTGACGTCCATACGGCTGACCCTGCGCTCCCCCACCGGCCTGGACCCGGAGCGCCATCTGGCCCTGGCGGAGGTGGAGTTCTTCCAGCGCGGCTCAGCCGGTGGCGCCCGGATGGCCCGGTCGGGGGACGAGTGCGTTCCGGCACACCGGGCCGGATGAGTACGGGGCGCGAAGACCGCGGCCGGGCCCCGTGGTTCCAGCCGCGCGGTCCCGGGTCCGGCCCCGCCGCGCCGGTGGGTGTCCGGCGCGGCGGGGCCCGGCTTCACCGGGATGCCCCGTTGGGCCGGTCCGGGGGCAGGGTCAGCGCCAGGGGTTGTTGCTGGTGTGGTCGCCGCCGAGCCAGCGGGCGAGGTCGGCGTGCGCTGTCGTCCGCCGCTCCGCTTCGATCTTCTCGATGTCGGGGTGGTCAATGGTGAATTCGAGCATCAGCCCGTTGGGGTCCGTGATGTACAGCGAGACGCACCACCCGTGGTCGATCACATAAGCGTCTTCCTCCGAGTAGCCGGCCGCGGCGATGCGCCTGCGCATGCCGTCCTGGGTCTCCTGGTCCACCTTGAAGGCGATGTGGCGCCAGGGCGTGAAGTTGATGGCGGTGTTGAACTCCTCCCGGTCCGCCTGGTTGGCGAACTGGAAGAACGCCAGGACGCTTCCGTCGCCCAGGCCGTAGAAGCAGTGGCTGTAGACACGCTCGGCCCCGAAGAGCACGTCGCTCTCGGTCCATGTGGCCACCAGGGGCAGGCCGAGGACGTCCTCGTAGAAGACCCGGTTGGCCTCCTGGTCATCGGTTACCCAGGCGTGGTGGTGGAGGCGGAGCGGAAGGGTCTGCGTCATGGGGAATTTCCTCCGGTTACGGGAAGGAGACGGGACTGCCGGGCCGGGCGCGTTGTTGCACCTTTGACCACGCAGGGCACGCAAGCGCCCACGCAGAGTAGTCGCAACGGGACGGGAGCGCTCCCATGACGTTGCGGTGAAAGGCGGGAAGCGCGGGCCCGGCAACCGGGCGGTCGCCCGGTCTGAGACCAGAATGACACCCAGAATGGTTTAGCGTTAAATCAATTTTCAGCCATTTACCGGTGCGCAGCCGCGCGTCACCGTCGCGGGCGGCTGCCCGCGGCCGTCACGACGCGCTGCGCCGGCGAAGGGCGTCGAGTGCTCGGTCGACGGGGCCGAGGATCGGTGCGGCCAGCTTGTTCGTGGCCTCGTTGTTGACCCATCGGTGCGGCCGGGTCGGGGCGTATGCCTGGGCGAACTTGACCTCGGCGCCCAGCATGCGGAGCCGGGGAAGGCTGATGGCCTTCCGGAGGGCCTGGAACTCCTCACGCTCCTCGCGCGCGGCGTGCCGGGAGACCACGCGCCTGACCTCGTTGAGGCGCCGCAGGTACCCGGCCCCGTCGGGCCCCGTGTGCCACAGTGCGATCAGCAGCTCCTTGGCTTGTTTCTCCTCCGCGCGGCGGCGGGCCGCCAGCTCGCGGCCGTGCCGCAGGGCGCGGCGCGCGACGGGATGGACGTGTGCCTCTTCGGCGGCCTCGTGGACGGCGAGCAGGCGCATCAGCCGGTCGAAGTTCCGGCGGCGCCATGGGCCGGGAAGGGCGGCCCGCAGGAAGCCGAGCCGGATCTGCCGGTGCTGGCGGGTGAGCACGTCGACGACGTTTTCGCCGCCCAGAGCTCGCATCGCCCGCCGAGACCAAGCAGGAGCGGTGGCCGCGGTCCGGGCCGTCGCCTTCCCGGCGAGCGACGGCTTGGTCGCTGTCTTCAGCGCGGCCTGTTTCGTCAGGGTGCCCATGGTCTGTCCCTCCTCACGCGCGTCTCAGCCGTCCTGGGTACCCCCGCGCGCACCGCTCACTCGACGCAAGCCCCGGTGACGAACCCCCCATGCCCGGCGCCCCGTGGGTGTGGCCTGTTACAGCACCTGGTCGCGGGCGGCGAGCACCTCGTCCATGGACTCCTTCCGCCAGCGTCGCAGCAGGTCATGAAAGGCGACCGCACCGTGGGGATACGCGATGGGGCCGTTCCGCCGGCCGCGGCCTTCGGCGTTGTAGTAACCGGGGGTGCACTCGGCGTGGAACCACTCGTGGTCAGGGGCACCCTCGGCCAGGAGCGTGATCCAGGCGTCCTCGGCCTCGCGCGAGGGTTCGATCAGGGCGGCCTCGGCCTCGGCGGCGGCGACGAGCGCGGCGGCGTGCACGGCGTGCTCGTCCAGCACATGTGTGTAGTTGACGCTGCTGGCGCTCTGCGTCCCGCCCAGCTGGATGAGGTTCGGGAAGCCGTTGCTGGTGAAGCCGTGCAGTGTGCGCGGGCCGTGCTCCCGCCAGGCGTCCTGCAATCGGACACCCTGCCGGCCGCGCACGGGCAGCCGGCCCGAGTGGACACCGGAGATGCCGACGGAGAATCCGGTGGCGAAGATCAGGCAGTCCAGCTGGTACTCGGTGTCGCCGACGACGACACCGTATTCCGTCATCCGCTCGATGCCGTGGGTGTCGGCGGTGTCGACCAGGGTGACGTTGTCGCGGTTGAACGTGGGGAGGTACAGGTCGGAGAAGGTCGGGCGCTTGCAGGCGTACCGATACCAGGGCTTGAGCTTCTCCGCCGTCTCCGGGTCGGTGACGACCTTATCGACGCGGGCGCGGATCTCGTTCATCTTGGCGGCGTCCGCGACCTCGTACTCCGCCTCGAAGGCGGCCCGGTCGCCCTGGCGGCGGAAGCTCGGCAAGAGCTTCTCCAGCAGGCCCGCCGTCGCTGTCCACTGGTCGGCCACGAGATCCTCGTCGGCGAAGTCGCCGGAGACGATCCGCAGGAAGTTGTCGCGGCGCTCACCGGCCCAGCCCGGCCGGTCGGCGCCGACGTCCGCGGCGGTGGTACGGCGGTTGGCACGGATGTCCACCGTGGAGGGCGTGCGCTGGAAGACGTACAGGTGGCCGGCGTCCTCGGCGAGCATGGGGATGACCTGGATACCGGTGGCACCGGTGCCCACCACGCCCACGCGCTTGTCGGCGAGGCCGGTCAGACCGCCGTCCGGGGTGCCGCCGGTGTAGCCGTAGTCCCAGCGTGAGGTGTGGAAGGTGTGGCCCCGGTAGGTCTCGATGCCGGGGATGCCGGGGAGCTTCATCTCCGAGAGGGTGCCGGTGGCCGTGATGACGTACGTGGCGTGGAACGTGTCGCCGCGGTCGGTGGTGACGATCCATGCCTTATTTGTGTCGTCCCAGGTCAGGGCCGTGACCGCGGTGGAGAACAGGGCGTCGGCGTAGAGGTCGAACTTCTGGGCGATGCGCACCGCGTGGTGGCGGATCTCCTCGCCGGGCGCGTACTTCCACTCCGGGACGTATCCGGTCTCGTCGAGCAGCGGCAGGTACACGTGCGACTCGATGTCGCAGTGGATGCCCGGGTACCGGTTCCAGTACCAGGTCCCTCCGAAGTCGCCGCCCTTCTCGATGATCCGGACCCGCTCGACACCCTGCTGCCGCAACCGCGCCCCGGCGAGGATGCCGCCGAAGCCGCCGCCGACGACCACGACGTCCACCCGGTCCCGCAGCGGCTCGCGCTCGGATGTCTCCCCGTACGGGTCGGCGGCGTAGTAGCCGAACTCGGCGTCGGCGGCGAGGTACTGCCGAGTGCCGTCGGGCCGTACGCGTCGCTCCCGTTCGACCCGGTAACGCTCTCTCAGCTCGGCGAGTGCCTCGGGGGTCAGCGCAGGGGAATTCGCCATAGGGGGGACCTCGTTCCTTCCGGTTCGCTGCCATGGGGCTGTCTCTTCCACGAACTGAGCCGCGGCTCGCAGGACTTGAGCAGCCATGCACTACCGTAACAAGCTCCGGACAATGTTGTCCGGTTAGTGCGGACGCAGCTTCCGTATTCCTTCGGACAGGAAGAGTGATCTCCATGCGACGTCTCCCGATCCCACCGCTCGCCGGGCTCGCCACGATCGGCCTGCTGGCCCTCACCGGCTGCGGCACCCAGACAGGCGGCACCGCCGCGGACGCGGCGACCGCCACCGGTGCGGGCCGGACGGTCCACGCCCAGAAGGTGATGCGACTGACGACGGTTCACCAGGAGACCGGGATGACGCTGCTGGAGGGTCCGGTCTTCGACGAGGACGGCCAACTGCTCGTCGTCGACGTCACCGCGCCCGCCGGGGAACGGAAGGTGCTCCGCGTCGACGTCCGCGAGAAGACCTCGCGGATGTTCCACACCGACGACCGCGGGACCTACACCTCGGCGCAGTTCAGCCCCTACGACGGGCGTGTCTATCTGACCGACTTCTCCCACGGCGAGATCGTGAGTCTGGCGCCGGACGGCGGTGATCCGCGCACCTTCTTCTCCGGTGAGGTCGACGGGGCGCGGATGAACCCCGACGATCTGGCCTTCGATCAGGAGGGCAACCTGTTTGTCAGCGACTCACGCGGCATGTCCGAGGGGAAGCCGACCGGGCGCGTGGTGCGGATCGGCCGCGACGGGCAGAAGGCCACCGTCCTGGCGGACGGCCTGTCGGCGCCGAACGGCATCTCCTTCGACACTGACTACCGCGGGCTGTGGTTCAGCGAACTGACCGAGGACCGCATCTCCTACCTGCTGCTGGACGGCGAGGGCGGCGCGGCCTCCCGGCACACCGCCATCCGGGTCGACGGCGGGATCGCGCAGACCGACTCCATCGCCGTGGACGCCGACGGCAACCTCTACCAGGCGCTGCACGGCCGGCCCGCGATGGCGGTGTACAGCGAGCACGGTGAGCGGCTGGCGACCGTGGAGGTCCCCGCCCGTGCCGCCGAAGGTCTGGAGTCGGCGACCAACGTGGCCATCACGCCCGGCGGCAGGAAGGCGTACATGACCGTCAGCGGGCCCGACGGGGGCTACCTGTACACCTTCGACGCCCTGGCCGAGGGGATCCGTCAGTCCAACGGCGGCTGACCCGCCGCCCGTTCACTCCTCTCGGCCCTCGAAGGGCCGCACCGGTCCCACCTCCACGCCCAGCAGCCGCCACGCCGCGAGTGCCCGGCGCTCCCGGTGTTCGCGGGTGGGGCCGGTGACGGCGCCGGAGACCATGCCGACCGCGATCATCAGATCGCCGGGGTCGGCGGCGAGCCGGTGGTCCGCGGGCAGATGTCCGCGCAGGGCCCGCTCGACCCGCTGGGACAGAGTCGCGGCGTAGTCGGACCGACCGCCTGCCCCGTCGGCATGGAGGATGCCCACGAACGCCGTCGACTCGGTCTGGTGCCACGTCAGGACACCGAGGATGTGGGCGAGGTCCGCGCCGTCCGCTGCCGCCGCGCGCTCGATCTCCCGGACGTTCTCCTCCAGCACGGCGAGCGCCACGGCGGCCCGGTCGGGGAAGTGCCGGTACAGCACGCCCTGGCCGACCCCGGCCCGGCGCGCGATCGCGGACAGTGGCACGTCCAGCCCGGACTCCGCGAAGATCTCCCGGGCCGCGGCGATCAGGGCGGCGCGATTACGGGCGGCAGCCTTGGGCCCGTCGTTCGCGGGCCGTCGCTCATCAGGGAGTGGTCGCCGTGTCACGCCGCGAGGATAGCGGTCCGGGGCAGTCGCGGCTCAACCTGCTCCACCGCTGCGGCCGGAGCGCAGAGCGGCGATCACGCCACCGTCGACCAGCAGGTCGTTGCCGGTGACGAAGGTGGCATCGGGCCCCAGAAGGAAGGCGGCGGCAGCGGCGATGTCGTCGGCAGTGCCCAGTCGCCGGGTGCCGGAGGCCGCGACCATGGCCCGTATGTGGCTCCCGCTCTCACCGGCGAGTTCCCGCTGTCCCATGGGGGTGGAGATCACGCCGGGGCTGATGGAGTTGATCCGCGCTCCGCGCTCGCCCCAGACGGTGCTCGCGGCCTGGACCCGGAGCCGGTTGGCGTACTTGGACAGCGGATAGGCGCCCCGCGGGCCGAGGGTGTCGGCGTCGAGGAAGGGCAGCGCGAGGAGATCGTCGGCCGGGGTGCGCGCCAGGGCGTGTTCCTGTTCCGCGGTGAGCGCCGAGGGCGGCAGCATATGTCCGGCCATGCTGGCGATGACCACGCCGGCGCCGCCGGGAGCGATCACCCGGGCGAACTCCTCCAGGACCAGCGCGGTGCCGAGCAGGTCCACGCGGAGGATGGCCGCGGCGGGCGCCTGGACCGGGGAGAGACCGGCGGTGTGCGCGACCTGGGTGACCGCGCCGAGTCCGGCGGCGGTGTCCGCCAGGGCCGCCACCGCGGCACGCGAGGAGACGTCCACGGCCTGGGTGACCACCGCGTGGCCGTGGTCCCGCAGGTCGTCGGCGACGGACGTGAGCAGCTTCTCGTCGTGATCGGCGAGCAGCAGGGTGCGCCCCGGACCCTGGCGGCGGGCGATCGCCTGCCCCATACCGCCCACGCCGATGACGGCCACCACCTGTGCGCTCATGACACCTTCCATAAACATGACACCATAAACATTACGTGTCGTTTCGTAATGCATCGTAGCGCTTCTAGGATGGGCGTCATGGCTGAGGTGCGGCGGCGCGGCAGACCGCGGAGCGCGGACACGGACCAGGCGATCCTGGACGCGGCGGGTGAGTTGCTGCTGCGGGACGGCTACGCCGGGATGTCGATGGAGAAGGTCGCCGCCGAGGCGGGCGTCGGCAAACCCACGGTGTACCGCCGCTGGCCGTCGAAGGCGGCCTTGGTGGGTGATGTGACCCGACGGGCCTACCTCGCGTCCGTCCCCGACGGGGCGGTCCCCGTGCCCGGGTCGGGGAAGGTCGCGCCGACGGTGGCGACGTGGTTCCGCTATCAGGCGCGGGCGCTCCGCGATCCGCGCAACGCCGCGTTCGTCCTGGCCCTGACGGCAGCGGCGGCGGAAAGTCCGCAGGACGCGGAGTCGCTGTACCGATACCACACCGCGGACCAGCACACGGCCGTCGTCAGGCTGCTGCGAGCGGGTGTGGAGACGGGCGAGTTCCGCGCCGACGCCGATCTGGACGCCGTGGTGGACGGCCTGATCGGGGCGACCCTCTACCTTCTGCTCACCGGCCGGACCAGCGACGCTCCGGAGCGGGCCGAGGGACTTGTCCGCGTCCTGCTGGACGGTCTGCGGGCGACCTGAGCACCGGCCGCGCCGCCGGGTCCATCCCAGATCGGTAACAGTGCCCTGCTCGTTCCGTCTTGCCCGTAGTGTGGTCGTCCTCGCCGGGACCATGGGGGGTACCCGGCATGACCCATGAGGACGAACGTGCTTCGTACCCGCATGCCCGCCGCCGCCTTCGCCGTGGCGGCCTCCGTCGGCATCGCACTGCTGCCCACCCACGCACAGGCGGCCGGCTCGATCCACCTGTACAAGGTCTACTACGACTCGCCTGGCTCGGACACCCGCTCCAACACCAGCCTCAACGCCGAGTATGTGCAGATCAAGAACAGCACGAGCAGCGCCGTGCAGCTCAAGGGATACACCCTCCGCGACGCCACCGGCTACAAGTTCACCTTCCCCTCGTACAAGATAGGGGCCGGGAAGACGGTGAAGGTGCACACCGGCCGGGGCAGCACGAGCGCCGGCCACGTCTACTGGGGCCGCGGTGCCTACGTGTGGAACAACGACAAGGACACCGCGACACTGCGCACGGCTTCCGGCGCGTTCCGGGACTCCTGCGCCTACAACAGCACCCGCTACGACTACAAGATGTGCTGACCTGAGCGGCGGCAGTGCCCCTCGCCCGGCCGTCTGGGCGGGCGAGGGGCACTCCGCGCCGGCAACCAAGTGGAGCCTCTACGTGACGGTGGGGATGCCTGGGACGGCGGCGGTGCCCGGCAGGGCCGTGCGGGCCGGGCGGCCCGCGAGGACGTCGAGGATGTTGTCCACCGCGAGGTCGACCATCGCGGCGCGGGTGGCGTGGGTGGCCGAACCGATGTGGGGCAGCGTGACGATGTTCTCCTCCGCGGCCAGCGGCGAGAGTTCGGTGCCCATGGGCTCGCGTTCGTAGACGTCGAGCCCCGCGGAGTGCAGCCGGCCCTCCCGTACGGCGTGCAGCAGGGCGTCCTCGTCGACGACGCCGCCCCGGGCGGTACTGACCAGGGTGGCGGTCGGCTTCATGAGGGCGAGTTCCCGTACGGAGATCAGATGGCGCGTCTCGTCGGTGAGCGGGACGTGCAGTGACACGATGTCGGACCGCGCCAGCAGTTCGTCCAGGCCGGTCGCGGTGGACAGGGCGTCGCCGGTCGTGGCGTACGGGTCGTGGTGGCAGACGCGCATGCCGAAGCCGTGGGCCCGCCGGGCCACCGCGCGGCCGATCTGCCCGTAGCCGACCAGCCCGAGCGTGGCGCCGTGGACGTCCAGGCCGAGGTAGTCGTGCATCCGGAACAGGTCCCAGCCGCCCCGGGCCAGGTCGGCGGTGGCGGCGCCCAGCCGGCGCCGGGCGGCGAGGATCAGGGCGAAGGCCAGGTCGGCGGTGGTCTCGGCCAGCACATGCGGTGTGTGCGTCACCACGATCCCCCGCTCGGCCGCGGCGGCCCGGTCGACGTTGTCGTACCCCATGCTGGCCAGCGCCACCACCCGCAGGGACGGGCCGGCGGCATCCAGCAGCGCGGCGTCCACGGGGTCGTTGCCCAGCGCCAGGACGGCGCCGGCCCCCGTGGCGAGCGCGGCCAGCTCCTCCGGTTCCGGCTTGCCGCCGCCCGTCCAGAACACCGGCTCCGCCGCCGCGCCGAGCCGCTCCACACCGCTTCCCGGAAGTCCGCTCCGGGTGACGAGGACACGCATACTCATATTCGACTCCCCAGCCATTTCGCACGATCGACGACGGGACGGGAATGGTTCGCGGGCACGCTAGTCAGTAAAACCTGGCGAAGGCAAACAACAAATTCTTCTGACGGTATCTGGAAAAGGAATCACCATTGCCGCGACCGCACATCCGGTATTCAATCCACAGGGACTTCCTTCCTCCATCACTCATGCGGAAGACACCTGCTGAAGAGGAGACCAGCGTCATGTCCTTCTCCGACTACCAGACCGCCCTGGTCACCGGCGCGTCCACCGGCATCGGCGCCGTCGTCGTCGAACGGCTCGCCCGGCAGGGCCTGGAGGTGCACGCGGTCGCCCGCAACGCCGACCGGCTGACCGAACTCGCCGCCAGGACCGGCTGCGTCCCGCACGCCGTGGACATCACCGACACCGACGCGCTCACCGAGGCGGTGGGCGGCCTGGACATCGACGTCCTGGTCAACAACGCCGGTGTGTCGCGCACGGGCACCATCCTCACCGCCGACGAGTGGGCCGTGGACGAGCAGGTGGCGGTCAACATCCAGGCCGTGTTGCACCTGGTACGGCTGCTCATGCCCGGCATGGTGCGGCGCGACCTCGGCCACATCGTCAACATCAGCTCCATCGCCGGCGTGTACAACTTCGGCGGCAACACCATCTACCACGCCACCAAGGCGGCGGTGCACACCTTGTCCCGGCAACTGCGCGTGGACGGATTCGGCGGGCGGGTGCGCGTCACCGAAATCTGCCCGGGGCGCGTCGAAACGGAGATATTCGGTCGGCTGCTGGGCAATATGGAAGAGGCGCAGCGGCGTTTCTTCGACGGCTATGAGTCGCTCAAACCGGAGGACATCGCCGACGCCATCGAATTCGCCGTCGGTACGCCGCCGCACGTCAATATCGGGCACATCGAGATCCTGCCCACCCGGCAGGTCCCCGGCGGCCTTGAATTCGCGCGGAGCGGGGTCTGACGCCTCACGCCAACACGCTTTTGCGGCCCGGGACCGACGGGTCGAGCAGGAGCGTGCGCAGCAGGTCGGCCACGAGCGCGGCGGCGTGCGAGAGCGGCTGCACCTCCGGGGTGCACAGGGACATCGCGGTGGACAACCGGGCGTCGGCGAAACGGTAGACCCGCACCTCCTCGGGGGCGAAGTGCGCTTGGACGGCCGTGAGCGGCAGCACGGTGGCGCCGAGTCCGCTGACCACGGCGTCCCGCAGCACCGTGTCCGGCTCGACCTCGGCGACGACGGAGCAGTGCAGCCCAGCGGCGTGGAAGGCGGCGTCAGTGATGCGCCGGACGGTGTGCAGTTCGTTGGGCATGATGAAGTCCAGACGGCTCGCCTCCTTGAGGGGGACGGTGTCGCCGCGGCTGGTGAGGCGCGGCACCCGGGCACTGGTGACCAGGTGGAACTCCTCCTCCAGGACATGGTCGAACACGACCCCTTTGACATAGCCGGGGTCGTAGATGAGCGCCATGTCCACCTGGCCGAGCAGCACCGCCTGGCTCATCACCACCGTCAGGTTCTGGATCAGTTGCAGATGGATGTTCGGGTACCGCTCGCGTACCGCCCGCAACAGCGGTACGGCGATACCCGGCGCCATGCTGTACGAGGCCAGACCGACGGTCACCAGCCCGGCGGGAGTGTCGTTGCCGGCGCGCAGGTCGATCCGCGCCGCCTTCTCCAGCCGCAGGATGCCCTGCGCGTAGCGGTAGAGGGAGCGGCCGGACGCCGTGACCTGGACGCCGCGGCCGGTGCGTTCCAGCAGCCGGGTCTTGAAGTCGCTCTCCAGGGCCGAGATGTGCTGGCTGAGCGCCGACTGGGTGATGTGCAGCGAGTCCGCGGCCCGGGTGATGTTGCCGACGTCGACCACCCTGACGAAGTATCCGAGCCTGCGGGTGTCCATCGCTCTCCTCCCAGATCGTTGCGGGTGAACGTATCCCGCGGGGGCCCGGCAGCGGAACAGCCGGGCACCGCTCACTCCTCCCCGGCCGCGGCTCCCCCGGAGACGACCTCGTACACCGCCGTGTGGTCCGCGCCGCCGAGGCCCCGGCGCAGCACCTCCTCGAAGAGGGCACGGGTGCGCCGGGTCTGCGGCAGGCCGGCGCCGAGGGTGTCGGCCAGCGCGGTGGCGTACCGCAGGTCCTTGACCTGGTTGGTTCCGCTGCCGCCGAGGCGGTAGTCGCGGTGCAGGATCTTTTCCGCCTTGGCGTCGAGGACGGCGGTGGCGGCCAGGCCGCCCTGGAGCACGCGCACCAGTTGTCCGCCGGACAGGCCCGCTCTGCGGCCCAGGTCGAGGGCTTCGGCCACGGCCACCAGGGTGCCGGCGACGATCACCTGGTTGCACAGCTTGGCCGCGCTGCCCGCGCCGGGCGGGCCCATGTGCTCGATGGTGGTGGCGAAGGACCTCAGTACCGGTTCCACGGTCCGGTACGCCTCCGGGTCGGCGCCCACCATCAGGCTCAGCGTGCCCGCGCGGGCGCCCGCGTCGCCGCCGCTCATCGGCGCGTCGAGCACGGCCAGGCCGTGCCGTCCGAGCCGGCCGGCGAGCCCGCGCACCTTGTCGGGAGACGTGGTGCTCAGGACGGCCAGGTGCGTGGTGCCCTGGGCGGCCCAGCGGCGTACCACCGGCTCGGGCGCGATGTCGTCGAGCTGGTCGATGTCCGGCAGGGCCGACAGGACGATTCTCGCGCGCAGTTCATCGGGGCGGGCGACGGCCCGGTGGCCGAACTCCTCCGCCCTGGCGCGGGTCCGGTTCCACACCTGGAGCGGGAAGCCGGCGCGGGCGATGTGCCGGGCCACCGGGGCGCCCATCGGGCCGAGGCCGAGCACGGCCACGTCGGGTCCGTTCACGGGCCGGTTCACTCCTCGACGACCAGGCCCTTGGCCTTGAGCTTCTCGGTCAGTCCGTGCACCTCGATCAGCGTTTTGCCACCACGCCGGTGCTGTTCGCGGATCTTCGCCTCGTGGTCCTCGCGCTCCTGGCAGAGCCGGACGACCTCCTCGGCCTCCTCCGGGTCGATGACGACGATGCCGTCGGCGTCGCCGCGCAGGATGTCGCCGGGCCGGACGATCTGCCCGCCGATGGAGATCGGGCGGTTCACCTGGCCGAGGGTCTCCTTGACCGTTCCCTCGATGCACACCGTGCCGGAGAAGACGGGGAAGCCGAGCTTGCGCAGGTCAGCGCTGTCGCGCACACCGGAGTCGGTGACGAAGGCGGCCAGTTGCCTGCTCTGGCAGGCGGTGGCCAGTACGTCTCCGAAGGAGCCCGCCTGTTCGTACTCCGACCCCGCTACGATCACGACGTCACCGGCGCGGGCGTAGGAGATGGCGACCTGCACCATGATGTTGTCGCCCGCCTGCGCGTCGACCGTGAAGGCCGGTCCGCAGAAGGACATCGCCGGGTCCACGGGCTTCAGCCGGTGTGCCAGGGCGCCCTTGCGGCCCTGTGCCTCGTGGATGGTCGCGGCGGAGAAGCGGCCGAGCGCGGCCACGACATCGGCGGACGGACGGTCGATCCGGGTGCGTACGTGGATCATGGGAACACTCCCTTGCGGTGCGGTGCGGTTCGGTGATGTCGTGCGGGTTCAGGCGTCCGGGTCGGCGGAGACCCGGAGCACCGTCTTGGCGGACCGGGAGGAGTCGGCGGCGCAGCGGAACGCCTCCGCGGCGTCCTCGACGGTGAACTCGTGGCTGAGCACCACGTCCAGCGCGGGGTCGGCGGCCAGCAGGGCGATCGCGGCATCCAGTTCGGTGTCGAAGCGCTGGGAGCCGTACAGCGTCAGCTCCTTGGCGATGAGTGTCGACATGGCGACCGGCACCGGTTCGCGCGGCAGTATGCCGAGCTGGAGCACGACGCCGCCGGGGCGTACCGCGTCCAGCGCGGTGGCGAGCGAGGCGACGGCGCCCGCCGCTTCGACCGTCACGTCGAACGCCGACCGGTCGACGGTGCCGCCCTCGGAGAGGTTCACGGTCGTGGTGGCGCCGACCGCGGCGGCGGTCCGCAGCGGGAAGTCCGCGAGGTCGACGGCGGTGATCTCGGCGGCGCCCGCGTGCCGCAGTGCCGCGACGGCCAGCGCACCGATCGGGCCGGCGCCGCTGACCAGCGCCGTCGCGCCCCGTATCCGGTCGCCCAGGCGGGCCGTACCGTGCAGGACGACGGCCAGCGGCTCGGCCAGTACGGCCCGGCGCAGGGGCAGTGCGGCGGGCAGCGGGCGGAGCTGGGAGGGACGTACCTCCAGGAGTTCCACGAAGCCGCCCTGGGTGTGCGGCCGGGTGGAGGCGCTGCCGAAGTAGCTGCCGTCCGGGTCCAGGTGCAGGCCGGTGGGCGCGGTGGTGCCGGCCGGAGCGCAGGGGGTCGCCGGGTGCAGGGCGACGCGGGAGCCGACGGCCGGCGCGTCCGGCACGTCTTCTCCCGCCCCGGCGACGACGCCGACCACCTCGTGGCCGAGGACCAGCGGTTCGGTGACCGTGTAGGGGCCGTTGCGGCCGTCCGCGGCGTAGTGCAGGTCGGAGCCGCAGATGCCTCCGTAGACGACGCGGACCAGAACCCGGTCCGGTGCCGGCTCGGGTTCGGGCAGCGCGTCCACGCGCAGGTCTCCCGGTCCGTGGACGACGACGGCTTTCATCACAGCGCGTTCCTTTCGGCGTCAGCGGGCAAGGTAGCCGCCGTCGACGGGCAGCACGGTTCCGTGGATGAAGCGGGCGGCGTCGGACACCAGGAACAGCGCGGCGCCCGCGATGTCCCGTGCGGTGCCCCACCGCCCCGCCGGGATGCGTTCGAGGATCTGGCGGTTGCGGGTCTCGTCGGCGACGAGCGCCACGTTCATCTCGGTGTCGATGAAGCCCGGCGCGATGGCGTTGACGCGGACGCCCTTCGGCGCCCACTCGTTCGCCACCGACTTGGTGAACTGTCCGACGGCGCCCTTGGACGCGGCGTACGCGGAGGCGGTGAAGCCACCGGTGAAGGAGAGCATCGAGGCCAGATTGACGATCGCGCCCGAGCCCCGTTCGAGCATCGGCCGGCCGAAGAGCTGGGTCAGTTCGACGACCGTGCGCACGTTGAGCTGCTGGACCCGGTCCCAGTCCGCGGCCGGGAACTCCTCGAAGCGGTGCCGGAGGTTGAGGCCCGCGTTGTTGACCAGGATGTCGACCCGGTGCTCGCGCAGTATCCCGGCGGCGGTGGCGCGCACCTGCTCCGGATCGCTCAGGTCGGCGCTCACCGGGACGTACGCTCCGGTGTGCGCGGCGCTCTCGCGGCGGTGGATGCCGATCACGGTCGCGCCGTTGCGCAGGTAGAGCTCGGCGATCGCGTGGCCGATACCGGTACTCGCCCCGGTGACCACGGCCGTCTTGCCGGTCAGGTCGGCGGTGAACGGAACGTCCACGGTGCTGTCGTCCTCCACGTCTGGGTGCTTGGGGTGCGGGTGCGTCATGCGATGTGCGATCCGCCGTTGACGTCGTAGGTGACGCCCGTGAGGTAGCCGGCGCGCTCGCTCAGCAGGAAGGCGACGACCGCGGCCACGTCGTCCACGGTGCCGATGCGGCCGACGGGCAGGTCCTTCAGCAGTACGGCCTTGCGCTCGTCGGTCAGCCGGCCGCCCATGATGTCGGTGTCGATGGAGCCGGGCGCCACGGAGTTGGCGGTGATGCCGTAGGGGCCGAGCTCCCGGGCAAGGGTGCGGGAGAGGCCGAGCAGCGCGGCCTTGGAGGCCGAGTAGGCGGCTCGTCCGTACACCCCGCCGCCGCGTTCGGCGGAGGTGGAGGAGATGTTGACGATACGGCCGATCCGGTGTTCGGCCATGAGTTTCGCCGCGGCGTGGGTGACGTGGAAGGTCCCGTGCAGGTTGACGTCGATCACCCGGTGCCATTCGGCGTCCGTGACGTCGAGGAAGGGCACCGGCGAGCTGACGCCGGCGTTGTTGACGAGCCCGACGAGCTGCGGCAGTTCGGTGCCGACGCGGTGCACGGCGGCGTCCACCGCGGCGCGGTCCCTGATGTCCACGCCGATGCCGAGGCAGGCGACGTGGTGTTGGGCGGTCAGGGCGGTGGCCACGCCGCGGCAGGCGGTCTCGTCCAGGTCGAGCACGGCGACCGACCAGCCCTCGGCGGCGAGCTGGGCGGCGGTGGCCCGTCCGATGCCGCGCGGTGACGCGGCGCCGGTGACGATCGCGGTGCGGGCGGCGGGGAACTCCGCGGCGGGCGGTGGTGGAAGTGTCACGGCTCTCCAGTTCGTACGGGCGGGTGTCGTACCGGCGGGTGTCGTACGGTCAGTCGGTGCGGGGCAGGACGCGCCTGAGGTACGCGGCGTTGGTGGCGCCCACGCTCAGGCCGTCGCCGCCGTAGTGCTCGACCACGAAGGTGCCGCCGAAGCCCTGGGAGATCGCGTAGCGGACGGCGGCTCGGTAGTCGATCACGCCGAGTTCCAGGGATGTGGGGTGGGTGAGCACGGTGCCGGTGGCCGGGTCCTCCAGACGGGCGTAGTTCTTGACGTGCCAGTAGTTGGTGCGGGGCGCGGTGACCGAGACCAGGTACTCCCAGGTGTCCACCGGCCCCTGGACGCGCAGCAGGTTGCCGAGGTCGGGATTGAGTCCGACCGCTTCATGGCCGATGTCGTCGAGGAACCGGACCGCCTCGTCACCGCTGCCCAGATAGGTGTTCTCATACAGCTCCAGGGAGAGTTCCACACCGACGTCGGCGGCGTGGACGGCGAGTTCGCGGAACCGGTGGACGGCGAGCGCGCGCACCTGCCGGTCGTGGCGGGGCGGTACGTCGTCGCCCGGAACCGTCCAGAACCACAGCGCCCGCCGTTGCCGGGGGCTCAGCGCGTCGTGAAGTCCGAGGCAGACGACGTCCGCGCCCAGCGCGGCGGCCGCGTCGACGGTCCGGTGGGAGAAGGCGAGATGGTCCTCGCCGCGCTCGGGGTGGACGACACTGCGGCGGACGACGCCGACACCGGGTACGGCGAGCCCCGCGTCGGCCAGGACCTCGCGCAGCGCCGTCAGCCGGGCGCGGTCCAGGTCGCCCAGGGGCAGCCAGGCGGTGGACAGTTCCAGATGGGTGAAGCCCTCGTCCACGACGGGCTGGAGCAGGCGCCGCCATTCCTCGGGGTCGAGCTTCGCCACCGGGGTGCCGTCCGCCGCGTGCGGCGGGAACTGGAGCATGGCGGCGGCGATCGGCCAGGTCTCGGGTGTGTGCGGGACCGGGAGGCGGGACGGCGCGGCCAGGGACGGCCGCTTCGTGGAAGCGGGCGGGGCGGCGGCGGGGGACGCCGGGGGCGCCGGGACATCAGCCAATGCGAAGGCCTCCGTTGATGTTGTAGGTGGCGCCGGTGATGTAGCCGGCGTCCTCGCCGAGGAGGAACTCGACGAGCGCGGCGACATCGCGGGTGGTGCCGAGCCGCCCCACCGGAAGCTGGGACAGGAAGGCGGGTTTGCGGTCGTCGGTGATCCGGCCGCCCATGATGTCGGTGTCGATGGTGGCGGGCGCGACGACGTTGACCGTCACCCCGCGTGGGGCCACCTCCAGGGCGAGGGCCCGGCTGAACGCCTCGATCGCGCCCTTGGACGCGGCGTAGGTGGACTTGCTGTAGGTGCCGCCGCCGTTCTGCATCGCCGTCGAACCGAGGCTGACCACCCGGCCGTGGCCGCGCTCGGCCATGCCGGGCACGATGCGCTTGCTCACCACGAAGGTTCCGGTGGCGTTGATCCGCATGACACGTTCCCAGGTGGCCAGGTCCGCGTCGAGGAAGGACACCGGTGAGCTGATGCCCGCGCTGTTGACCAGCCCGGTGACCGGCGGCAGTTCGGCTTCGAAGGCGGTGACGGCCGTGTCCACGGCGGCGGGGTCGGCGATGTCCGCGACCGCGCCGACCGCGGCGACACCGTACTCGGCGCGGATCCCGGCGGCGGCCTTCTCGACCTCCGGGTCGATGTCGAGCAGGCCGAGGTGCCAGCCGGCCGCGGCCAGCCGGCCGGCGAGGGCGCGGCCGATGCCCCGCGTGGACGCCGCTCCCGTGATGACCGCGGTGCGGCGGCCCGTGCTGTGCTCCGTCATGTCCTGTCCCTCTTGTTCGAGTCGTCCGGCGTCATTCGAGTCATCCGGTCAGAAGGGGCCGTTGACCGTCTCCGGGGGCTGTTCGCCGCGGCTCACGGCGATGAGCGACGCCATCACGCTCGCCGACACGGCGGCCGTGTACTGGTCGGTCCAGCACAGGGAGTGCGGCGCGAGGATCACGTTGTCCAGCGCGGTCAGCGGGCTGTCCGGGGTGAGCGGCTCCTCGGTGAACACGTCCAGGCCGGCTCCGGCCAGCCGGCTGTCCGACAGCCGTGCGACGAGCGCCTCCTCGTCGACCACCACGCCGCGCGAGACGTTGATCAGCCGGGCGGTGGGACGCATCAGCGCCAGTTCCCGTTCTCCGATGAGGTGCCGGGTGCCGGGGTTGGCGGCGACGGCGACGACCACGTAGTCACTGGTGCTCAGTACGTCGTCCAGCGTGGCGAGTTCGACGCCGGTCTCGGCCGCCTCCCGGGCGCGGTCGCTGCGGTTGTAGCCGAGGACGCGCAGTCCCTGCGCGCGTACCCGCCGTGCCGTCTCCAGTCCGATGCCGCCGAGCCCGACGATGCCCACGGTGGCCCCGGTCAGCCCGGGGCCGCGCCACGCCCCGCGCTCCGCCCAGCGTCCCTCGCGCACCAGCCTGTCCTTGACGACCAGGTGGTGCGAGAGCGCGTACAGCAGCGCGATCACGGAGTCGGCCACCGGCCGCCGTACCGCGTCAGGGGCGTTGGTGACCAGCACACCGCGCCGGGCACAGGCCTCGGTGTCGACGGCGTCGAAACCGGCGCCGAACCGCGCGACATGCCGGAGCCGGCCCGAGGCCGGTAGGGAACGCGCCGTGATCCGCTCGTGCCCGAGCACCAGGACCGCGTCGGCTTCCGCGAGCTGCTCCGCCCGCAGTTCCCCGACCTCCTCGTTCAGTACGCGCCACGCCAGTCCGGCGTCGGTCAGCCGGGAGAGCCCGATGTCACCGAAAACGGTGCTGCCGTCCGGCTGCGCATAACCTCGCGTGACCACTACCTGATAAACCACGGCGGCCCTTCTCGGGAAATCGGGAACGTGGGTCAGAGCGTAGTACCGCGGCTTCCGGTGAAAGAGGCGAAGCGGCTATCCGTATGGCGGCATAAAAAATACCGATGGGAGAGGGGAAAAGGACATGCGAATACCACGGCCATCCTTCCTCGCACGGCCGTGGTATTCGCTCCGGTCGGTGTGTGGCTAGCGCCCCGTCGTCACGGTCGTGAGACCGTCGATCGCCTCGACGTCCGCCGCCGTCAGGGTGAGGTCGGCGGCGGACAGATTGCGCTCCATACGGTCGCGGTGCGCGGATTTCACGGTGACCGCGACCTTGTGGTGCAGGTTCCACGCCAGAACGACGTCGCGCGGCGAACGGCCGTGCCGGCGGGCCACGTCGAGGAGCACCGGGTGGTCGAGGTCGGTGCTGCGCAGCGGGCTGTGCGCGCTCAGCACCACACCGCGCTCACGCATCGCCCCGGCGAAGTGCGGGTCGTAGTCGCCGGGGCCCCACTGCACCTGGTTGACGGCCGGGTAGACACCGGTCTCGCGGTGCAGCGCGTCGATGAGTTCCACCGAGTAGTTGCTGACCCCGATGGCCCGGACCAGGCCCTCGTCGCGGGCCTGCACGAACGCGCGCCAGCTGGTGACGCCCGGGTGGCCGCCCGGGGGCCAGTGGATCAGCCAGAGGTCGATGTGGTCACAGCCCAGCGCGGTCAGGCTCCGCTCCAGGGTGAGCCGTTCCCGGCCGACCTGGTCGGGCGGCATCTTGGTGGTCACGAACAGGTCGGAGCGGGGCAGGTCGGTGGCGGCGAGGGCGGCGCCGACGGCGGCCTCGTTGCGGTAGCGGGTGGCGGTGTCGACGAGCCGGTAACCGACGGAGAAGGCGGTCAGTACGGCCTCGGTGGCCTGGTCGCCGCGCATCGGATGGGTGCCGAAACCGACCAGCGGCATGGTGACACCGGCCGCGTCGGCCGTGGGTATCCGGTCCGCTCCGGCCGGGTGGGTCGTGCCCATGACGGTTCTCCTCTTGCGTTCACAGGGGGGTTACGGCGGTGGCGTGGCGGGTGGGGTCAGTACAGCTCGACGAGGCGCAAGGGTGTGCCCGCCTGCGGCTCGGCGCCCTCGGCGGTCAGCGCGACGGTCTCCGCGAGCTCGACCGCGCCCCGGCCCGGCACCTGGACCCCGGTCCGCACGCCGAGCACCATGCCGGGCTCGGCGACCACCGCGCTGTCCGGCGGCAGCGGCGACGATGCCCCGCCCCCGCGCAGCGCGACCAGCCGGCAGGCCGCCCCGTGCCCGCCGGCCTCTCGCTCGAACGCCGCGTATCCGTCGGTGAGCCGGGCGCCCGGCCGCAGGGCCGCGAGCAGCGCGGCCGTCGCGGCGGCGCATACGTCGCCCGCGGTGCGCAGCGGGCCGTCGGCCCTGCTGAGCACGGCGGTCGCGGCGGCGTACCCGGCGGTCCCGTCCAGCAGCGGGTGCAGGACGTAACGGAGCGGGACGGTCGCGGTGAGCCGGGCCGTGGCGGGGTCGTGGCCGCGGACGGTCACCAGGTCGGTGCCGGCCGCCCCGTCGGCGTCGTACGGGTCGTACCACCCGAGCAGTCCGCCGGCCCGGCGGACCGACCGGTCGACGTTGCCGGACAGCTCCCGTACGTCCATGCCCACCCGCAGGTGGTCCATGACCGCCGTGTAGCCGACGGCGGCGAGCTCGGCCGCGGCGGCGAACGCCGGCTGCTCGCCGGGCTCGCAGCAGGCCAGTTCGGCGAAGACCAGGTCGGCGGCCGGGCGCAGCCGGACGCCGGTGCCGTCGGTCTGCCCGAGGACGTCCGGCGGCAGATCGGCCTCGGTGGCGACCACGCCGCCCGCGAGGCCGGCCGCACGCAGCGCGGCGGCGGTGGCGGCGGTCGGGTCGCCGGTCGCGCTCGCCACCGTGCCGTCGGTCGTGAGCAGGACGGCGGTCGCGTCGGCGGAGCCGGGTCCCGGGCCCAGGGCGTACCGGCGCCCGGTGCGCGAGGTCAGCAGCAGGGCGCCGAAGCCGGCCTTGTCCAGTCGTCCGCGGAGCCTGTCGAGTGCGGCTGTGGCCTGGTGCGTGGCCGCTGTCGCCACGGGACCACCGTCCTTTCGGATGGGAGTGCGTACGGGTGCGTCGGGGCGGGTCCGGTTCAGCGCTTGAGCGGCTCGAAGGCCGTCTCCTTGATGCGCAGCGCGGTGAACCCGGCGACGACGGAGGTGAGGACCAGGTAGATCGCCGGGATCCAGGTGCTGCCGGTCGCGGCGATGAGCGCGGAGACCAGCAGCGGTGCGGCGCCGCCGAAGATGGCGGTGCCGAGGTTGTAGCCGACGCCGTAGGCCACGGTGCGGACCCGGGTGGGAAAGAGTTCGGCGAGCGTCACCTGCATCACGCCGTTGGTGCCGGCGAAACAGACGGCCATCAGGACCGCGCCGACGACCGCCGTGGCGAAGGAGCCCCGCGTCAGCAGCCAGTAGCAGGGGAAGCCGATGACGACCATGCCGAACGCCGAGCCGCTGAGCAGCTTCTTGCGGCCGATCCGGTCGGAGAGGCGTCCGGCGTAGAGCACCGCGAAGGTGCCGACGGCCAGCATGATGGCGGTGACCAGCAGCCCTTCGAGGCCGGAGAAGTGCATCTCGTCCTTCATGAAGGACGGCATGTAGATGAACAGGACGAAGTAGCCGGAGCTGTTGAGCAGCGGCAGCACGATGGTCAGGCCCATCGCGCGGCGGATCTCGGGAGTGGTGAACGCCTCCTTCAGCGGGCTGCCGGTCACCGCGCCCTTCTGCTCCGCCTCGGCGAACTCCGGTGACTCCGCGGAGAGCCGGCGGACCACCAGGCCCACCACGCCGAGCGGCAGGGCGAGGAGGAAGGGCAGCCGCCAGCCCCACGCCTCCATCTGTCCGGTGCTGAGCACCGCGGTGAGCAGGGCGGCGAACAGGGTGCCGAGGAGCATCGCTATGAACGTGGCGGCGTTGGCATAGCTGACCACCCGGCCGCGGCGGCCGTCACCGGCGTGTTCGGCGAGGAAGGAGTTGCCGTTGCCGGGCTCGCCGCCCATCGCGAAGCCCTGGACGAAGCGCAGCAGCACCAGGCCGATCGGCGCCCAGACGCCCACCGTCGCGTAGCTCGGCAGAACGCCGACCAGGGCGGTGGACAGGCTCATCATGGTGATGAGCACCAACAGGACTCGTTTGCGCCCTATCCGGTCGCCCCACGATCCGGCTACGGCGGCACCCACGGGGCGGAAGAAGAAGGGAATGGCGAAGGCTGTGAAGGTCAGCAAGACGCTCGTGGTGGAGGCGCCGCTGGGAAAGAACACGACCGCGAGGGTTCCGGCCACGAAGCCGTAGACGGCGTTGTCGTACAGCTCGATGAAGACACCGATGAGACCCCCGACGATGGACACCTTCGTCGCCTTCGTGGTGGCCCCGAGTGGCTGCGCGTGCGGCGGAGCCGCGGATACCTTGCTGTTCACGGGCACAACCTTTCACAAAGTGACGTCGTCGTCAGTACTTTGGCCCGTCATTATTTCCTCGGTATTGCCGATGGGTATACCCGGCGGCATTCGGAATCCAGCTCCCGATACCGGCATTAGAGAAGCTGATTTCTGGTGGATCGCCGGGCCGGCACGGCGCGGAAGGGTATATCAGCGACGCAGCGACTCGACGGACCGGGCGAGTCCGGCGACGGCCTCGCGGATGATTTCCGAGGACAGTGCGAAGCTGGCGCGGAAATGTCCCGGACAGCCGTAGGAATCGCCGGAGATGACCACGACGCCGCTGGTGTCCAGGAAGTGTTCGGCCAGTTCCGCGTCGGTGGTGATCCTTTTGCCCGAGGGGGTGACGGACCCCATCAGCGCGGAGGCGTCGACCCAGACGTAGAAGCCCCCCTCGGGGGCGGTCGGCCGCAGTCCGTCGATCGCGGCGAGGCCCGAGACGAGGAGGTCCCGTCGTTCGGTGTAGACGCCCACGGTGCGGTCGATGAACTCACGCCCGCCGTCGAGCGCCGCGACCGCCGCGGCCTGGCTCACGGAGGACGGGCAGGAGGAACTCTGCGACTGGAGCGTGCCGATGGCGGCGCAGAGCCCGGCCGCCCCCGCGCCGTAGCCGATCCGCCATCCGGTCATGGCGTACGCCTTCGACACACCGTTGACGAGGAAGATCCTCCTCCGCAGGTCGGGTGCGACGGTCACCGCGCTGGGGACCGGTCGCGCGCCATAGTTGATCTCGTCGTAGATCTCGTCGCAGAGGATCGAGACATGCGGGTGGGCGCGGACGACGTCGGTGAGGCCGCGCAGCTCCGACTCGCTGTAGACGGCGCCCGTGGGGTTGTTGGGCGTGTTGAGCACGACCCAGGTGGTCCGGTCGGTGATGGCCTCGCGGAGCCGGTCCGGGGTGAGCTTGTATCCCTCGTCCGCCGTGGTGGCGACGGTGACGGGCCGCCCGCCGTTGACCGTGACCATGTCCGGATACGACACCCAGTACGGGGCCGGGACGATGACCTCGTCGCCTTCGTCGAGAGTGGCCATGAAGGCCAGGAAGATGAGCTGTTTCGCGCCGCCGCCCACGCAGATCTCGTCCCCTGCGTAGGACTGCCCGGTCTTCCTCAGCAGCCGGGCGGTGATGGCCTTCTGCAACGCGGGGGTGCCGTTGGCCGAGGTGTATTTCGTCTCCCCGGCGCGGATCGCGGCTATGGCCGCTTCCTTCACATGGTCGGGGGTGTCGAAGTCGGGTTCGCCGATCGTCAGCGGCAGCACCTTGCGGCCCGCCGCCTGGAACTCCCGTACCCGGTCCGCGACCCGGGAACTCGGTGACTCCTTGACACGGGACATGCGCTCGGCCGGCGCGGGCGCCCGGAGCGTTGTGGGGTTCGTCATTCCTTCTCTCCTTGGGTGGGTCACACGAGTGCCGCGAAGGCCGTGCGCGCGCGCAGGGCGACGCGGTCCAGCAGACGGCGCCGCTCCAGGTAGGCGGCGGTGGCGGCGGACGCGGTCGTGCGGTGGAAGCGGATGGTCTGGCCCGGTCTGAGCTGCGCCGCGTGGTCCAGTGCACGGGAGGTGAGCACCGCGAGGACCGGGTATCCCGCGGTGATGCCGCGACCGCGCATCAGAACGAGCAGTTCGTCACCGGCCGGGGCCTCGACCGCGCCGATCGGCACCCCGCGGGAGAGCACCTCCCCGGTGACCGACCGCCGGGGCACGGGTCCGGCGACCCGCATCCCGACGTGGTTGATGCGCGGGGTGACCGTGTACGGGGAGTCGTACAGCCGCTGGAGCCCCGGCCCGAACTCGGCGGCGTCCGGCCCGTCGACCACGTCCAGGACCGAGGAGACCCGGCCGACGTCGCGGGGGATGCCGAAGTGGAACACGGTGGCACCGAAGCGGCGGTTGACCAGCGGCGGGTGGGAGCGCAGCAGCGGCAGCACGGTGCCGGAGGTGACCTGGGTCCCGAACCCGATCATCGAGTCCGGTGCGCAGCTCCCCATCAGCCGGGGCACGTCGAAGGACCCGTGTACGGCGACGTAGGCACGCAGTCCGGCGTCGGAGATGCCGACCCGCACCGTCTCACCCGCGCGCACCGACAGCGGCGTCCAGGCCGGGCGGGCACGGCCGTCGACGGTGGGTTCGGCGGGCGCGCCGGTGACGGACAGCAGGACGTCGTGGCTGGGCCGGAAGGTGATCCCGAAGCCGGTGGCCTCGATGAGCGGGTCCGTGGGCGCGTTGCCGGCCAGGGCGTTGGCGGCGCGGGCGGCGAACTGGTCGAGGGCGCCGTTGACGGCGAGTCCTCGCGCGGGTCCCGCGACCCGGCCGAGGTCGGTGACGACGCACACCCTGGCGGAGTCGACGTGCAGTTCGGGGCGGTCAGTCATCGTGGCGGTACCTCATCGGGGTGCCGAGCAGCTCCGCGTAGCCGGTCTCGTCGATGGGCAGGAACCGCACCCGGTCCCCCGGCCGGTACGGGACCACGGTGTCGGTGTCGGTGCGCAGGATGTCCAGCGGGGTGCGGCCGATCTGCCGCCAGCCGCTGGGAGCGGCGACGGGCCCGATGACCGTCTGGCGCCCGGCGACGGAGACCGCGCCGGGCGGCACGCGCAGCCGGGGCGTGGCCAGCCGTGGAATGGGCAGGCCGAAGCCGGGTCCGTCCATCATGGCCGAGGCCGCCGGGCCGCCCAGGCAGCGGATAAGAGGTTCCCCGGCACACACGAGGTCGATGATCTTGGGCACCGGGTGGCCGACCACGTCGGCCACCCACTCCAGGTCGGGGCCGGCCTCGCCACCGAAGAGCACCGGCACGTCGATGACGCCGCCGATGACGCCGCCGCCGGCCGCGCCGCTCTCGCCGGCCGGCGCGGCGGTGTCCCAGGAGCGGATGAGCGAGGCGATCTCCTCACCCGTGGTGTAGTACGGGTCGAACTCCACGAGCACCGCGTCGTAGGTGGGCACGGCCGTCACCGTGGGATGGATCCCCCCGTGGTTGAGCCATCCGGCGAGCCGGTGCACGGCCGTCCACACCTGGTCGGTGTCGTCGCCGTCGACGGCGACGCGCACAGCGGCGTCGCCGCACAGCGAGATGGCCATCGTCGTCGCTGCGCGCGTGTCCGTCATGCGGCCGGCGCGCCCAGTACCTCGTCCAGGGGCGCCAGCCGGACACCGGCGGCCTGAAGTTCGTCACGGATACGGGTCGCGAGCTGGAGGGCCGCCGGGCCGTCGCCGTGGAGCTGCACGCAGTCCGTCCGCACCGCGATGTCCTTGCCGTTCCGGCTGGTGATCAGCCCCTCGGTGACCATGCGGACGGTCCGGCGGGTGACCTCGTCCGGGTCGTGCAGCACGGCGCCGGGCTCGGACCGCGACACCAAAGTGCCGTCGTCCTCGTAGGCGCGGTCGGCGATGCCGACCATGGCCATGCGCAGGCCGCGTTCGCGGGCCACGGCGGCCATCTCGCCCTCCTGCATCAGGATCACCAGTGACGGGTCGAAGGCCTCGACGGCGTCGGCGACGGCCTCGGCGTAGTCGCGCCGGGTGACGACGAGGTTGCCCAGGCGCCCGTGCGGAGCCAGGTGCTCGATCCGGGTGCCGTGCGCGCGGGTGAACGCGGACAGCGCCCCGATCTGGTACAGCACGTCGGTGCGCACCTCGTCGGGGGTCAGGTCCATCGCCCGGCGTCCGAAGCCCACCAGGTCGGGGAAGCTCGGGTGTGCGCCGATGCGGACGCCGCGCTCCACGCAGGTCCGTACGGTCGTGTCCATCACCCGCGGGTCGCCCGCGTGGAATCCGCAGGCGACGTTCGCGGACGTCAGCAGTTTCAGCAGTTCGGCGTCATTGCCCATGGTGTAGGCCCCGAAGCTCTCTCCGAGATCCGCGACCAGATCGACAACAGGCACAGTGCTGCTCCCTCCCTTTGGAAAACCACCAGACCGTGTCTGGCCCAGACGCTAGAGCGGGCGGGACCGGAGAAGAAGCGCACATCAGGAAGGCCCATGGCCGCATAGCGGTTCGCGATGGGTGCGTACACGGGGGTGTGGAAACACGCCGGGACTCGACCAGACTTGGTTCCCTCAGCCCCTCACGAAAGGCCGGCCCTCCCGTGAAGATCACCCGCATCGAGACGTTCCGGCTGCCGCCCCGCTGGCTGTTCTGCCGGGTGGAGACCGACGACGGCATCGTCGGCTGGGGCGAGCCCGTGGTCGAGGGCCGGGCGGAGGTGGTGCGCACGGCCGTGGCCACCCTCGCCGAGTATCTGATCGGTCAGGACCCGTTGCGCATCCAGGATCACTGGCAGGTCCTCACCAAGGGCGGGTTCTACCGTGGCGGCCCGGTCCTCTCCAGCGCCGTCGCCGGACTCGACCAGGCGCTGTGGGACATCGCCGGCAAGGCGTACGGAGTACCGGTGCACGCGCTGCTGGGCGGCCCGGTCCGCGACGCGGTACGGGTCTACGCCTGGGTCGGCGGGGACGAGCCCGCGGAGCTGGCCGAACACATCGCCGCGCAGGTCGAGGCCGGTTTCACCGCGGTGAAGATGAACGCCGCCGGGCGTACCTCCCCGCTGCCCACGGCCGCCGAGACCGCCGCCGTGGTGGAGCGGGCGGCGACGGCCCGCGAGGCCCTGGGCCCGGACCGGGACATGGCAATCGACTTCCACGGCAGGTTCACACCCGCCGGCGCGCGCCGCGTGCTGGAGCTGATCGCACCCCTGCACCCGCTCTTCGCCGAGGAGCCCGTACTGCCCGAGCACACGCCACTGCTGCCACGGCTCGTGGAGTCCACGGCCGTCCCGATCGCCACCGGTGAACGGCTCTTCTCCCGCGCCGAGTTCCTGCCCGCGTTCCAGGCCGGTATCGCCGTGGCACAGCCCGATCTCTCGCACGCCGGGGGCATCTCCGAGGTGCACCGCATCGCGGCGGTCGCCGAGACCTTCGGCGCGCTGCTCGCGCCGCACTGTCCACTCGGCCCGCTCGCCCTCGCGGCCAGCCTCCAGGTCGCGTTCGCCACCCCGAACTTCCTGATCCAGGAGCAGAGTCTCGGCATCCACTACAACAAGAGCGCCGACCTGCTGTCCTACGTGCTCGACCCGGCCCCGTTCCGCTTCACCGACGGCCACGCCCAGCGCACCACGCTGCCCGGACTCGGCATCACCGTGGACGAGGCCGCCGTACGCCGGGCCGACGCCTCGGCGCCGGCCTGGCGCAACCCGGTGTGGCGCCACCCCGACGGAAGCTTCGCCGAGTGGTGAGGTGACCGGATCTCCAGCCGCTCATGGACCACGTGCGCCGGACCGTCTCCTTCCTGCGCACGTGGCTCCCTGCTTCCCGGTTCCTGCCGGGTTCAGATGACGCCCTGGGCCAGCATCGCGTCCGCCACCCGCTCGAAGCCCGCGATGTTCGCGCCCGTCACATAGTCATCGGGGGCGCCGTAGCGCTCGGCGGTCTCATGGCAGGTGGTGTGGATGTTGTTCATGATGTGGGTCAGCTCCTCCTCGACCCGCGCCGCCGTCCACGAGGTACGGGCGTGGTTCTGGGCCATCTCCAGGGCGCTGACCGCGACGCCACCGGCGTTGGCCGCCTTGCCGGGCCCGAACGCGACGCCCGCCTGCTGGAACAGGTGCACCGCCTCCGGGGTCGTCGGCATGTTGGCGCCTTCCGAGACCGCCTTCACCCCGTTGCGGATCAGAGCGACCGCATCCTTGTCGTCCAGCTCGTTCTGGGTGGCCGACGGCAGCGCGATGTCGGCCGGAACCTCCCAGACCCGCCCGCCGGGCACGAAGCGGGCCGAAGCGCCCCGACGCTCGGCGTACGTATCCACCCGGCCGCGCTCGACCTCTTTGACCTGCTTGAGGAGGTCGAGGTCGATGCCCTTCTCATCGACCACGTAGCCGGACGAATCCGAGCAGGTCACGGCATTGGCACCGAGAGCGGCCAGCTTTTCGATGGTGTAGATGGCGACGTTGCCGGAGCCGGAGACGACCGCCGTCCGGCCTTCCAGGTCCTCGCCGCGCTCGCGCAGCATCGCGGCCGCGAAGAGGACGTTGCCGTATCCGGTGGCCTCCGGCCGGATCAGCGAGCCGCCCCAGCCCTGACCCTTGCCGGTGAGGACGCCGGCCTCCCAGCGGTTGGTGATGCGCCGGTACTGGCCGAACAGGTAGCCGATCTCCCGGCCGCCGACGCCGATGTCACCCGCGGGCACGTCCGTGTGCTCGCCGATGTGCCGGTACAGCTCCGTCATGAACGACTGGCAGAACCGCATGACCTCCGCGTCGCTGCGCCCGTGTGGGTCGAAGTCGCTGCCGCCCTTGCCGCCGCCGATGCCGAGGTCCGTCAACGCGTTCTTGAAGATCTGCTCGAACCCCAGGAACTTGATGACGCCGAGGTTCACCGACGGGTGGAAGCGCAGGCCGCCCTTGTAGGGGCCGAGCGCGCTGTTGAACTCCACCCGGAAGCCCCGGTTGACGCGAACGCGGCCCTGATCGTCCTGCCACGGCACCCGGAAGATGACCTGCCGCTCCGGCTCGCACAGCCGCTCGATCAGCCCGGGGTCGGCGTACTCGGGGCGGGCCGCGACGACCGGCGCCAGCGTCTCCAGAACCTCGTGGACGGCCTGGTGGAACTCCGGCTGGGCCGGGTTGCGGTGCTCGATCTCGGTGAGCAGGTGCGCGAGCGTGGTCTTCGTCTCGGATCGCGTGGTCACGTAAACCCTTTCTGGCACAGCTGACACCGGATCCGGTACGGGGAGGGCCGGCTCGCTCCAATACCGCCCGGTGGGGGGCGCTCGGCGCCATTGCCGTGCGCGGGACACTTAAGTGTTACGCGCATGTAACAAGCTGACCAGTACCCGGGTCCAGGTGCGACCACTATGCGAGACCAGAGCTTCACATACCGCCCCATAGCGAACTCGACGGCACCATCGATCCGGGCCGGGTCTTCGACGCCACGGCACTTGAGCGCCTGCTCCGACCACCGCGCCGCTGTTCACCATCAGACCGGACGAGGCCGCCCAGGCCGGGCTGACGAACCTCCTCGCCCCGCACTCGCGCGCGATCTGCGCGCGAGCGGGGTGCGAGCATGCCCGCGAGTTCCTGGTGGGCGGCGTCCAGCGACTCGGCGGAACGGATGCCCGGAGCAGCCGCCGCGAAGCTGCGGTCGCTGTTGGAGGAGCTTGTCACCGTCCGCAACCATCCGCTGTCCGAAGCGGACTGGAAGCACTTCGATACCCTCCAGGAGGAGGGCATTCACCAACGGGACGGCGGCTGGCCGGATGAGCGCCTTCTCGTGCAGGCCGACTACGAGGTCCAGGTCACCGACCGACGCTGGCTGGAGCATCTGCGGCCCGGCCTGAGCTGGAAGGCCTGCCGGACGAGCCACCAGCCAGTCTCAGGCTCGCCCAGCACTGAACTCATGAGTCTTCGCGGAATGTTGAGGTCGCACAGTGACCAACCACGATGAGGCGGCGGCTGTCCGACCGTTGACCCTGGATTGGGTGAACCGGCACCTGGAGGCCGGTGAACGGGTCGTCAAAGCCGAGGCGCTGCACGGCGGCATGACTGCCGAAATGCGGAGGCTGACCATCGGCATGCGGGACGGAGGCACCCGTGACCTGGTGCTGCGGAGCTTCGTCGACCCGTTCTACGTGGAGCACGCCGAGGATGGGCTGAACCGGGAGGCCGGCGCCCTGACCCTGCTCGCGGGGACCGGCGTGTCGGCTCCTGGACTGGTCGCGGTGGATCCGACCGCCGCGCATTGCGAGTATCCGTCGCTCCTGATGACGCATCTGGCGGGCCGGACGGTCCTGGGTGATGAGGGATTGGAGACGCGCGTTCCTCTGCTGGCCCGTCAACTCGTGGCGATCCACGCGGTGCGACCCGCTGTGCGGCCCCCGGAGTATGTGGCGTTGACGACCGCCGACACCGTCGTGGTTCCGCAGGGCGCCGACAGGGCGGTATGGGCCGCGGCGACCGACGTGATCCGCGAGCCCGCGCCACCCTATGAAGGGCGATTCCTGCACCGGGACTTCCAACCCGGCAACGTGCTGTTCGACGTGGAGCCCTCAAGGCCGGCAGGTGCCCGGATCACCGGCGTCGTCGACTGGGCAGCGGCCTCCTGGGGCCCGGCGGATCTCGATGTGGCGCACTGCTCCACCAATCTCGCGCTGCTGCACGGCCCGGGGTGGGGTCTGCGGTTCGCTGAGGCGTATGAGGAGGCCGGCGGGGTGCTGGCCGCGGCCGCGCGCGAGCGGCTGTACTGGCAGGTGCGGGACGGGCTGGCGTGCTCGGAAGAGGTGCGGTTGGTGTCGCGGTCGTGGCGGGAGGCAGGGAGGACAGAGCTGACGACACGCGCGGTGGAGGAGCGGCTGGATGCCTATGTCACCGCCGTGATGGACGCGCTGGGCTGAGGAAAGGCGGTCCGGGGCGCGGGCCCGGCCTCATCGTTCACCGCTCCATCAGGGGGGATCGAGCGGACCCTGGGGGATCGCCGGTCCGGCCAGTGCCCGGGTACGACCAGCAAGCCGCGGGCGGTTTCGATCCGGCTGCGGAACAGGGTCATGCGAAGGTCACCTCGGCCATGGCGTGGCGCTGCTCGCGGTGCGTTGCGATGCGCAGGGTGGCATGTCCGTCGGCCGGTGTGCCGGAGGCCAGCAGGTGCTCGCCCGCGAAGGCGGGACGCCGCAGCCGGTAGGACACGGAGCGCACGCGGCGGGACGGGGCGTTGCGCCGTGCCAATTCCAGCATCGCCAGTACCAGGAGCGGGCCGTGGACGACGAGGCCGGGGTAGCCCTCCTCGCCCTGGGCGTACGGCGCGTCGTAGTGGATGCGGTGCGCGTTCGCGGTCAGGGCGCTGAAGCGGAACAGCAGTGGGGGGTCCGGCTGAAGCGGAAGCCGCCAGGTCTCGTCGGACGCCGGTGCGGGGCAGGTGTCGAGGTCCGCCGGATGCTGCCCGGCGCTCCGTCCCGACCGGTAGACGATGTCCTGTTCCTCGACCACGCGTGTACGGCCCTGCTGAAGGTACTCGCTGCGCACCGTGACGAACAGGAGTTCCCCCGTCGTGCCCTGTTTGGTCGCGACTGTGCGCACGCCGCTGATGCGCTGGGCGGGCGCACCGACACGCAGCGGTTCGAAGACCTCGCAACGTCCTCCGGCGAACATCCGCTGCCGGTGAGGGATGGGCGGCAGGAAGTGGCCGCGGCGAGGGTGCCCGTCGGCTCCCAGGTCCCGCTGCGCCGGCCAGTGCAGGAAGTACAGCCAGTGCCACAGCGGCGGCAGGGGGTCGCCGGCCGCCGCGACCGGTTCGGGCTGGTCCAGCAGAGCCGACATGGCGGCCACCGGGGCGACTGGCAGGGCGTCGTCGTCGGTGACCGCCCCGGGGCTCCACGATTCCACGTACGGACCGAGCTTGCTGCGAGCGCTGTGCATGGCTTCTCCCGATATCGGTGGTGACGCGCCTCTCCCGCGCCGTCCCCCGCACATCACATGGCACATGGCCTGGTCGGCATGGGCTGCGGCAGGTCGGCCGCAGAGTGTTTTCGGTCCGGGGGTGCGGGTCCCGGTGTCGCTCGTTCAGCCCTTGGCCTGGTACTCCCGCAGCAGGCCGCGGCATATGACGGTCTTCTGGATCTCGCTGGTGCCTTCGCCGATGAGCAGGAACGGGGCCTCGCGCATGAGGCGCTCGATCTCATACTCCTTCGAGTAGCCGTAGCCCCCGTGGATACGGAAGGCCTCCTGGGTGACCTCGGCGCAGTACTCACTGGCAATGAGCTTGGCCATGCCGGCCGCGACGTCGTTGCGCTCGCCGGTGTCCTTCTGGCGCGCCGCGTTGACCATCATCAGGTGGGCCGCTTCGACCTTGGTCGCCATCTCGGCCAGTTTGAAGGCAATCGCCTGGTGCTGCGCGATCGGCTTGCCGAACGTCCTGCGCTGCTGGGCGTAGTCCATGGCCAGCTCGAACGCCCGGATGGCGATACCGCACGCACGCGCCGCCACGTTGACCCGGCCGACCTCGACACCGTCCATCATGAAGGCGAAGCCCTGGCCCGGCGTCTCCCCCAGAATCTGGGTGGCGGGGACGCGGAACCCGTCGAACACCGCCTCGGTGGTGTCCACGCCCTTGTAGCCCATCTTGGCGATCTTGCCCGGGATGGTCAGCCCCGGCGCCACCTCTCCGAACCCCTCCGGCTTGTCCACCAGGAACGCCGTCAGGTTCTGGTGCGCCTTCTCCGCGCCTTCCTCGGTCTTGGCCAGCAGCGCGATGAGGTTCGAGGTGCCACCGTTGGTCAGCCACATCTTCGTCCCGTCGATGAGGTAATCACTACCGTCGCGCCGGGCCCTGGTCTTGATCGCGGCCACGTCGGATCCCAGGTCGGGTTCGGACATGGAGAACGAGCCGCGGATCTCGCCGGCCGCCATCTTCGGCAGATACTTTCGCTTCTGCTCCGGTGTGCCATGCCGGGAGATCATGTGCGCCACGATGAAATGCGTATTGATCACACCCGACACGCTCATCCACCCGCGCGCGATCTCCTCGACCACCAGGGCATAGGTCAGCAGCGACTCTCCCAGTCCGCCGTACTCCTCGGGGATGGTCAGGCCGAACAGGCCCATCTCCTTCATGCCCTCGACAATGTCGGCCGGGTAGGCATCGGCATGCTCCAGTTGCTGCGCATACGGAATGATCTCCTTGTCCACGAACGACCGGACGGTGGACAGCATTTCGGACTGCACGGTGGTGAGACCGGCGGTCCGGGCCAGACGGGCCATGTTCGACTCCTTGACTAACTCAGCAATGCCATGACATGGGCGAAATCGCACCTGGCCGGTTCCGGCAGCGTGATGGGGCGGGCGGTGGCCTCGGCCGCCGAGACCAGCGCTGGGAACGGTGCCGGGAGGCCGAGCAGGTTGACGCCGAATCGGAAGGGGCGCGGGTTCATCGTCCCGTCCGCCGGATCGCGTATACGGAATTCCTCCGGTCGGCGGTGACGTACATCGTCCCGTCAGGTCCGACCGTCAGTCCCCCGGATCGCGCGTAAGGCTGCTTCAGGTGGCCGACCGCGAGGCCGGCGGCGAGGACCCGATGCTGCCCGTCGTGTGCGTTCACCGAGAGCACCTGGCCCGCTGCGGTGTCCAGGACGACGAGAGATCCGTCGGGTGCGACGGCGACCGCTCGTGGCGTGCCGAGCCCCCTGGCGATCTCCGTGACCGCTCCGGACTTCGGGTTGATCTCGAGCAGTCGGCCCCCGGTCGTGTCGGTGACCAGCAGGTTGCCGTCCCGGGTGAGGATGAGACCGGTCGGGGCGCCGAGGTTTTCGGCCAGCGGACGGGGCGTGGTGCCGACGATGTGGATCAGGCGGCCGGTTGCGGGTTCGGAGACCACGAGGCTGCCGTCCCCCAGCTCTACGGCGTCCGCGGGCTTGTCGAGCCCGTCGACCGCGCGGACCGGCTCACCGGTGGTGCGGTCGACCACCTGGACCGTGCCGATCAGTTCCGACGTCAGAACGAGATGCCGCTTGGTGGCGCTGATCCCGGAGGGGAACTGTAGTTCCGAACTCAGCCGCCGGGCGATTTCGGTGACCTTTCCGGTGTGCGGGTCCACCCTCCGCAGGGCTGTGCTGTCGGCGATGTAGAGCGTGTTTCCCTCGGATGCGATGTCCTGGGGGAAAGCGAGCGGGCTCTTGGTCAGTGCCCGGCCGGCCCCGGTGGTGAGGTCGACTCGGACGACGCTGCTGTCGGCCATGTTGCTGACGTAGGCGTGGTCCCGCCGGTCGATGACCATGTTGTCGGCGGCCGCGGGCAGTACGGCGACCGTTTCCTTCGCGCCGGTCGCGAGGTCGACTCGGATGAGCTGTCCCGTGGCTCCGTCGAGGGTGTAGAGGCGGTCGTGGGAATCGAACCGGACCGAGACCGGCTGACCGAATCCGGTGGCGACGGTGCTGGTCGCGCCCGTGTGCGGGTCGATGCGCACCACTTCACCGCGTTTTCCGAGCGGACCGTAGATCATCCCGTCCGGGCCGAACGCGAAGGCGTTGAGCCAGCCGAGGTCACGCGCGACGAGCCGGGGCGCGGCGATGCCTTTCGGATCGATCTCCCAAAGATTGTCGGCGAAGAAGGTCTGCCCGACGAACAGGCGTTTTTGGGACCGGTCGAAGGCGATGGAGTTGACGCCGGGAAGGTTCTGCGCGAGCGTCCGGATCCGGCCGTCGCGGTCGCGTTCTTTCACCGCGCCGGCCAGCGGGTCGGTCCAGAGGATCTCTCCCGAGGGTGCCACGACGAGATCGTCGGACCGGCCGTGCGGCTGGGCCACGAGGGCACCGGCCTTCCCGGTGGCGGGGTCGATCGTGGAGACGGTTTCGCTCGCGAGGCTCGCGGCGAGGAGGCTGCCGTCGGGCGCGAGGGCCAGGCCGTTGACGGTGTGCAGCGCGGTTCCGGTGACGATGCGCTTGACCCGGTAGCCGGTGGTGCCATTGCTGGTCGCGGTCGCGGTCGCGCAGGAGGTCGTCAGGGCAAGTGAGGCGATGATGATCAGAGCGGTCGTCACACGTCGAGGGATGCGCACGGTTCTGTCCTCCGCAGGGGTCGGGCTTCCGGGGGCCGCGATCGCGGCCCCCGGAGGCGAGGGCTCAACGCCCGAGTTGATCCGCGCTCGCGTAGATCGATTTGAACTCGAGGTAGTTGTCGAGTGCCTCGGGCCCGAGCTCGCGGCCGATACCGCTGCTCTTCACACCGCCGAACGGCGCACCGAGGTCCTGTAGGTAGTAGTTCACGCCGATCGTGCCGGTGCGAACGCGACGTGCGACGGCGAGGCCGCGTTCCTCGTCCGAGGTCCAGACCGAACCACCGAGTCCGTACTCACTGTCATTGGCGAGCCGGACCGCCTCGTCGTCGCCGTCATAGGGAGTGACGGTGATGACCGGGCCGAAGATCTCCTCTTGGGCGATCCGTTCGGAGTTGTCGACGTCGGCGAAGACGGTGGGCTCGACGAACCAGCCGCGGGACAGTTCGGCGGGGCGGCCGCCGCCGGCCACGAGCCGGGCGCTCGACCCGCGGCCGAGGTCGATGTAGCCGAGGACGCGGTCGAGCTGCGCCTTGCTGGCCATGGGTCCGCAGGTGACGGCCGGGTCGAGGGGATCACCGACCGTCATGCCGCGGGCGAACTGCGCGACGGCCTCGACGACCTCCTCGTAGCGTGAGCGGGGTGCGAGGATCCGCGACTGGACGGTGCAGGTCTGGCCGTTGTTCTGGAAGGACGCGTCGCCGAGCCCGGCGACGAAGGTGGCGAGGTCGGCGTCGTCGAGCACGATGGCCGCGGACTTGCCGCCCAGCTCCAACGTACAGCGGCGGATCAGCCGTCCGCACTCGGCGCCGATGAGCCGGCCGGCCGCGGTCGACCCGGTAAAGGCGATCTTGTCCACCAGCGGGTGTGACACGAGCGCGGCGCCCGCCTCCCGGCCGGCGAGCACGATGTTCAGCACGCCGGGCGGCAGCCCGGCTTCGGCGGCGGCATCCCCCAGGACGTACCCGTCGAGTGCGGTCTCCGGGGCGGGCTTGAGCACGAGGGTGCAGCCCGCGGCAAGCGCCGGGGCGATCTTCATCATCGCGAGGACCTGCGGGTAGTTCCATGGGGTGATCGCTCCCACGACCCCGACAGGCTCCCGGCGGACCACGGTGGAACCGGACGGGCTGGGCCGCACGTCCTCCAGCGGCAGCGTCTCGATCGCATCGGCGTACAGGTGCAGCAACCCGGCGGGGGCGGCGCCGTTGAAGGCGTTCGACAGCCCGATCGGCATCCCGTTCTCGCGGCTGACCAGCATCGCGGTGCCGTCGGCGCGGGCAGCCAGCGCGTCGGCGAACCGGCGCATGACCGCCGCCCGTTCGGCGGCGGTGGTCCGGCCCCACGGGCCCTCGTCGAGGGCGCGGCGGGCGGCCCGGACAGCGGCGTCGATGTCCGCGTCCGTGCCCAGGGACGCGACGCCCAGCGGGGTCTCGGTGGCCGCCTCCAGCGCCACGTGGGTCTCGGTTCCCCGCGGCGCGACCCACTCGCCGTCGATGAAGAAGCGCGTCCGGTCGAGCTCGGTCCTCGACTCCGAGGTGACGGTCATCCTGCCTCCATGTGTGGGTTCGTCAGGTTGCCCGGCGGACCGATGACCCGCCGGTCGTACAGGCCGCCGATCTCGGCGGCGGTCAGGCCGAGGACCTCGGCCAGGACGGTCTCGGTGTCGCGGCCGAGCGCCGGGCACTCGCCCGCGGGACCGTGGTCGCCGTCGAACCGCAGTGGCGACCGCGCGGTGATGGCCGGCCGTCCGCACGGCAGCTCGACGTCGGCGAGCACGGCGTGGGCCTCCCTGCGGTGGTCACCGACGACGTCGGCCATGCCCCGGTAGCGGCCCCACAGGACACGGGCGGTGTCGAGCTCCTTGCCGACCTGGGCCAGGTCCCGAGCGGCGAACCACGGCCGGATGACCGCGGCGATGGTCTCGCGCAGCCGGTACCGCTCGGACTCGTCGGCGAGGTTCGCCTGCAACGCGGTTTCGAGCGCGGTGAAGACCTCGGCGGTGCCGGTCACCGTCCGAAGCGCCCGCCACTGGCCCTCGGTGAGCGCCACGACCATCACGCGCTCGCCGTCCCGGCAGGTGAAATCGACGCCGAAGCTGCCGTAGACGTGGTTGCCCTGCCGTGGGCGCTCCCCCTGCCGGTCGGCGGCCTCGGACAGCCAGCCGAGGTTCGCGACCCCGGCGAGCGCCACGTCGGACAGGGCCAGCTCGATGTAGGAGCCACGACCGGTGCGCGCCCGCTGGTGCAGGGCGGCGAGGACCCCCGTCGCGACGCTCAGGCCCGCGATGAGGTCCCACGCGGGCAGGACGTGGTTCACCGGGCCGGCCCAGTCCTCGCCCCCGGTGATCAGGGGGACGCCGGCCTCTGCGTTGACCGTGTAGTCGACCGCCGGCCGGCCGTCGGGGTGGCCCTGTAGGCGGACGTGGACGAGGTCGGGCCGGCGTTCGGCCAGCCGCTCGTGTGCCATCCACCGTCGCCCGACGACGTTGTCGATCAGTACGCCGCGGTCGGGTCCGGGCGCGGCCGCCAAGGCGAGGACCAGCTCTCGGCCCTCGTCGCCGCGCATGTCGACCGCGACCGAGCGCTTGCCCTTGTTCAGCGACGCCCAGTAGTAGCTCTCTCCGGTGGGCGCCACCGGCCAGCGCCGGTGGTCGCTGCCGCCACCGATCGGGTCGATGCGGATCACGTCCGCACCCATCTGGGCCAAGGTCATGCCGCCGGTGGGTCCGGCGACGAAACTGGCACACTCCACGACGTGCAAACCGTCCAGGGGACGACTCACCGGTCCTCCTTCCGTACTGGCCGAAAGCGCACCTCGGCCGCGTCATCGGGGCCGAAAACCGGCTCCGCCGGCATGCCGATGCTCAGCTCCGCGGGCTCGGCCCCCACGATGTTGGTGATCAGCTCCGGCCCCTCGGCCGGCTGGACGACCGCGACGGTGCAAGGCGGTTGCGGCGCCGGTTCGGGCAGGTAGGCCGTGTGGGGGGCTCCATCGTTGCCATGGACGGGCGCGACCGTGCGGCACTGGCCGGCGGCGAGCGCGGTCACGGCGGTGAGCCCGGCGTCGGCCAGGGCCGCGCGCGGTGCCCGGCCGCCCAGGTCGTCGGCGGACAGGCCGGGCAGCCGGCCGAACGTGGTCGTCCCGACCCCGACGGCGGCGGTGCGCAGCGGGCTGCTCGTGGTCATCGCTCTCCTCGGTTCTCGTGCGGCGCGTGTGCGCCGGGGACGAGGACGGCACGGCCGACTACCCGGCGCTCGTCGAGATCGGTGAAGGCCCGGACCGCGTCGTCGAGCGGGTAAGCGGCCAGGACGGGCCTCACCCGGGCATCGGCGACCATGTCCATGGCGTCGGAGAAGGCCGACATCGACGTGGAACCGGAGCCGGTGATGACGGCCTCCTTCGCGAACACGAAGGCCGGATGCACCCGCAACGGCTCACCGCCGACCTGACCGGTCAGGACGTAACGCCCGGCGTGTGCGAGCGCGCGGAAGGCCTGCCGGAAGACAGCCGGGTGACCGGTGTTGTCCAACACGACGTCAGCGCCGTGCCCCTCGGTGGCGTCGAGCACGTCCTGCCACGTCTGGTCGCCCATCGTCAGCACATGGTCGGCGCCGAGGGAGCGCAGCCGTCCGGCCTTGCCGACGTCGCCGGTGAGGGCGACGACGCGGGCGCCGAGCGCACGGGCGACCTGCACCGCGTGCAGGCCGAGGCCGCCGCCCGCACCGGTGACGAGCACCGTCTCGCCGGCCCGCACCCGCGCGATGCGGCGCAGCGCCTGGAGACCGGTTCCCACCGCGCACGCCACGACGGCGGCCTCCGCGAGGGGCACCCCCGGCGGCACCGCCAGCAGGGCCGACTCGCGCAGCACGACGTACTCGGCGAACCCGCCGTAGGTGAACGACCGCTGCGCGCACCGCAACTCCTCGCCACTCGTACACGGGCCGCAGTACCCACAGGTGCTGAACTGCTTGGTGGCGACCGGGTCGCCGACGGCGAAGCGCCGCACGGCAGGTCCGGCCTCGACAACGGTGCCGGCGACCTCGTGGCCGAGCACGGCCGGGAGCGGGACCGTCAACAGGCCCGTGCGATCGGCCTGGTCGTGTCCGCAGACGCCGCAGGCCGCGACCTCGACGAGGACTTCGTCGGCCGCGGGACGCGGCCGTTGGAGGTCGATGACGGTGACGGCGCCGGGTCCGCCCGGACGTGTCAGAACCGCGGCGCGCACGGAGCGATCACCTTGCCCGGGTTGAGGATTCCGTGCGGGTCGAGCGCCTGTTTCACCGCGGTCTGGAGGGCCAGCACCGGCGGCGGCAGTTCCCGCTCGAGCCCGGCTCGTTTCAGCAGTCCCACGCCGTGTTCGCCGGTGACGGTGCCACCCAGTGCGAGGGCGTCGTCGAGGATCGCCTCGAAGGCGGCCTCCGCCCTGGTCCGTGCCGCGGTGTCGTCGGCGGGGACGATGAGCAGCGGATGCAGGTTGCCATCGCCGGCGTGGGCGACGTTGGCGATGAGGACGTCGTGCCGCTGTCCGATGCGCTCGATCCGGCTGAGCATGTCCGGAACCGCGGCGCGGGGCACGCAGACGTCCTCGGTCAGCACCAGCCCGATGCGTTCGAGTGCCGGGTACGCCAGCCGTCGTGCCGCGAACAGGGCGTCGGCCTCCTCGGCGTCGGACGACGCGACCGCCCAGGTGGCACCGGCGCCGGTGAAGCAGGCCAGCATGGTCTCGGCCTCGTGGTCACCCGCCTCGCCCGGCGCGTCGGTCCGGCCGAGCAGGACGACGTCAGCCTCTGCCGACAGCCCCATGTTCTTCCAGGCGTCGACCGCGGCGAGGGTGTGGCGGTCGATCAGCTCGAGCGCCGACGGCATGATGCCGGCGGCGCCGACGGCGGCGACAGCGCGCCCCGCGTCGGTGAGAGAGCCGAAATAGCCGGCGACCGTGCGTTCGGGCTCCCGCGCGGGGCGCAGTCGCACGGTCACCTCGGTGACGATGCCGAGGGTTCCCTCGGAGCCGACCATCAGTCCGGCGAGGTCGTAGCCGGCGACCCCCTTGGCGGTGCGGCGACCGAGTCGGACGAGCTCCCCGGTGCCGGTGACGACCTGGATGCCGAGCACGTAGTCGCGGGTCACCCCGTACTTGACGCAGCACAGCCCGCCGGCGTTGGTGGCGACGTTGCCGCCGATGGTCGACCAGGGCGCACTCGCCGGGTCCGGCGGATACCACAGCCCTCGTTCCGCGCAGGCGGCGCGCAGGTCGTCGTTGACCACGCCGGGCTCGACGACGGCGAGCCGCTCGGTGGCGTCGATCTCCCGGATGGCGGTCATCTGCTCGGTGGAGACCACGATCCCGCCGTCGACCGCGTTGGCGCCGCCCGACAGACCGGTGCCCGCGCCCCGTGGCACCACGGGTACGCGATGCCGCAGGCACGCGCGCACCACCTGCCCGACCTCCTCGGCACTGTGCGGGCGCACCACCGCCACCGGCTCACCGTGCGGTGCCCACACGGCCTCGTCGCGCAGGTAGCCGGCGACGATGCCAGGATCCTCCAGCACCCGGCCGGCGGGCAGTGTCCGGCGCAGGTCCTGGACCACGTCCGCGCTCAGCATGGCTCACCCCCCTCGACGGCGGGGACGCCCGTGGCGCGGAGGCGAGTCATCCGCTCCTCGAGCGCGGAGCGGTACTGGGCGACCGTCCTGAGCTTGACGCCCTCATAGCCACGGACCAGGTCCGGCAGCCGCGCCGTCTCGACCGCGAGCGCGTGGGTGTCCGATCGCACGGACCGGGCGAGCTCGGTGATCACGCTTTCGTACTCGGCGATCAGCTCGCGTTCCACGCGGCGTACCCCGGCATGGCCGAACGGATCCAGCCGCGTGCCGCGGAGCCGCCGGGCGGCCACCAATGCGCGGAAGACCGGACGGAACCAGGGGCCGAGCTCCAGCTTGCGGCGCATGCCCAGCGCGCGCAGCACCGGTGGGTGCAGCCGGTAGGAGATGCGGGCGTCCTCGCCGAACCGAGCGCGGATGGCCCGCTCGTTCGCGCGGTCGAGGGAGAGCCGGGCGACCTCGTACTCGTCCTTGTAGGCCATGAGCTTGTAGAGGTTGTGGGCGACCGCTTCGGCCAGTGCCGTCGCGCCCGGCACGGCGACGGCCTCGGCCTGGCGCACGCGCTCGACGTTCTCGACGTAGCGGCGGGCGTAGCCGGCGTTCTGGTACGCGATCAGGTCCGGTACGCGGATTCTCAGCAGCCGGGCGAGTTCGGTGTCCTCGGCGGCGCCGACCCTGGCCAGCAGCTCCCGCGCGGTGGAGTCGAGCGGTGGCGGTGGTGCGGGCTCGCCGCGCAGGGAGCGCAGCGTGGCTTCCAGGGCGGGGCGGTCGGCCACGAACTGCCGGCCGCGGCGGAACGCCTGCACGTTGGTCTCCGCCTTGGTCCCGTTGAGGGTGATCGCCTCCTCGATCGCGGAGTCCGGGATCGGCAGCGCGCCCAGCTGGTAGGCCACCCCGGTCAGCAGGAGGTTGGCGTACTGGTCCTGGCCGAACAGCACCTCGGAGAGTTCACGGGCGTCGAGGGCGGTCATCGCCGTGGCGTCGGTCGCCTCCCGGATGCGGCCGAGCAGCGCGTCCTCGTCGGGGAAGCCGACGCTGGTGTCGGTGACCATCGCGCCGGTGGGCACGGGTGAGGTCGAGACCACGGCGACGGTGCGGCGCGGATCGGCGACGGCGAGGTATCGCTGATCGGCGGCGACGAGCACATCGGCGCCGAGGTAGAGATCGCACTCTCGCTCGGCCGCCTTGTTGGCGTGGGCCTGACCGATCTTGATGTCGGAGACGACGGCGCCGCCCTTCTGCGCGAGTCCGGTCTGGTCGAGCGAGCGGACGGGCAGGCCGGCGATGGTCGCCGCGCTGCCGAGGATCTGCGACAGGGTGACCACTCCCGAGCCGCCGACCCCCGTCACCCGCACGGTGAACCGCTCGGCCGAGAACACCCACGCCGGCTTGGGCAGCCCAGCTGGGACCGGGTCGGCGACCGGCCGCGTCGCCCGCCCCTTGGACGGCACCACCGTGAGGAAGGACGGGCAGTCCCCGGCGAGGCAGGAGAAGTCCTTGTTGCACGACGACTGGTCGATGCGGGTCTTGCGGCCGAACTCGGTGGGGACCGGCTGGACCGACAGGCAGTTCGACTTCTCTCCGCAGTCGCCGCAGCCCTCGCAGACGCGCTCGTTGATGACCACCCGTTCGACGGGGTCCGGGGCCAGCCCGCGCTTGCGCTTGCGGCGCAGCTCCGTCGCACACTCCTGGTCGTGGATCAGCAGGGTGACACCCTCGGTGCGAGCGAGGGTCTGCTGCGCCTCCGTGAGCCGGTCACGGTGCCAGACCCGCACCCCCGGCGCGAGCCGGGCACGCCGGTAGCGGCGCGGGTCCTCGGTGGTGACGATGATCCGGCGCACGCCCTCGGCCTGCATGGCGCGGGTGATCTGCGGGATCGTCAGCACACCCGCGGGCTGCTGCCCGCCCGTCATCGCGACCGCCGAGTTGTACAGCAGCTTGTAGGTGATGTTCACCCCGGCGGCCACGGCCGCGCGCACGGCCAGGCTGCCCGAGTGGTGGAAGGTGCCGTCGCCGAGGTTCTGCAGCAGGTGGTCCCTGGACAGGAAGGGCGCCATGCCCACCCACTGCGCACCCTCGCCGCCCATCTGCGTCAGCCCGGTGATGTCGCCGGTCTGCCCGGGATCCATCATCAGCACGAGGCTGTGGCAGCCGATGCCGGCACCGACCAGCGACCCTTCGGGTGCCTTGGTCGAGGAGTTGTGCGGGCAGCCCGAGCAGAAATACGGCGTGCGGGTGGCAAGGGGCAGCAGGACTCGCTGCCGCGGCGATCGCCGGGCCGCCACCCACGCCTCGACGGAGGGGAAGCCGCCGTGCTCGCGGAGCCGGACGGCGAGGGCCGCCGCGATGCGGTCCGGGTCCAGCTCGCCGTCGGACGGGATGAGGGCGGCGCCGTCCGGCCCGCGCTTGCCGCTGACCACTGGCGCGTCCGGACGACCGTACAGCAGGGCCTTGAGGGCGGCCTCCACGAAGGACCGCTTCTCCTCCACGACGATGATCTCGCGCACGCCGGCGGCGAAACGGCCGATCACGTCCGGTTCGAGTGGATGCACCATCGCCAGGTGCAACAGCCGGACGCCCCGGCGGGCCAGCTCGGCGTCGTCCAGACCGAGGATGCGCAGCGCCTGGCGAAGGTCGTGGAAGGTCTTGCCCGGCGCGACGATCCCCAGGCGGTCGCCGGCCCCCGCGCCGACCATCGTGTTCAGTCCGTTGACCGCGGCGTAGCGCCGGGCGATCTCGAGCCGGGCCCCGTCGCGACTGCGCTCGAGCCTGCCGAGATCCGGTTGCAGCATCCTGGCGGTCATCTCGTGGGCGAACGGCTGCCCGTCGACGATGAGATCCGGGGCCACGGGCCGGACGCGACCGGGGTGCACCTGCGCGGTGCCGGTGCCGTCCGCGACGTTCGTGGCGATTTTGAAGCCGACCCACAGACCGCACGCCCGGGACAGTGCGACGGCGTGCAGCCCCAGGTCGAGCACCTCCTGCGGGTCGGCAGGGCAGAGCGTCGGCATGCCCAGGTCGGCGAGCAGCAGCTCGGAGCTGCCGGGCACCGTGGAGGACTTCGCCGACGGATCGTCCCCGACGAGGGCCAGTGCACCACCGGCGGGGTGGGTGCCCATCAGGTTGTTGTGCCGCAGCGCGTCCGAGGCCCGGTCGAGGCCCGGGGACTTGCCGTACCAGTAGCCGGTGACCCCGTCGACGCGCCGGTCGGCCGAGGCCGCGGCCAACTGCGCGCCCTGGACCGCCGTCGCCGCCAGCTCCTCGTTGACGCCGGGCCGGAACACGACGTCGTGCTCGGCCAGCAGAGCGGCCTGCCTGCCCAGCTCGAGGTCGTAGCCGCCAAGCGGTGATCCCTCGTAGCCCGAGACGAACGCCGCGGTCTTCAGCCCGGCCCGGCGGTCGGACCTGCGGACGTCGATCGGGAGCCGGGCCAGGGCCTGTACCCCGGTCAGGTGGATGAGCCCCTCGGTCACCAGGTAGCGATCCTCGGGACTGAGGCGCGGGGCGGGCTCGTTCATGTGGTGGTTCCTTCGTCGGGGACGGCAGCCGTCAGCGGGCGGATCCAGGGAGGACCGTCGTCAGGGGCAGGGCGGGCGTGAGGGCACGCAGCTGGTCGAGGACCGGCGCCAGTCCCTGCGCGGGCGCGCTGGTGAGGGGGTGGATCGCCACGTGGTCGGCTCCGGCGTCAAGGTGCTCCCGGACGCGGGCGGCGACGGTCTCGGCGTCGCCCCAGGCGACCAGCGCGTCGACGAGGCGATCGCTGCCGCTGCCGACGAGGTCGTCGTCGCCGAATCCGAGGGCGCGCACGTGGTTCACGTAGTTCCGCAGGGCGAGCCGGGTCGCGACGTGCGCACGCGCGATGGCGCGGGCCCGTCCGGGATCCGGGTCGACGACCACGGCCTGTTCGGGGGCGAGCAGGGGGTCGGGACCGAGCCGTTCCCGCGCCGCCGCGGTGTGCGACGGCGGGACGAAGAACGAGTGCGCGCCACTCGTCCGATCGCGGGCCAGCTCCTGCATCCGCGGCCGCAGAGCCGCCAGGACACGGGGCACGGGCCGGGCTGGGCGTGGTCCGCGATACGGGCGGGTGTCCAGCGCGTCGAGGTACTCCCGCAGGGCGGTGAGGGGCCGGTCGTGTCCTCGTCCGCGTCCGGCCTCGGCATGGCCGGCGCCCAGCCCCAGCACAAACCGATCCGGGAAGGCCTCGCCCAGCGTCTGCGCCGCGGCGTCGGTGGCGGTCGCGTCCCGCGCCCCGATGGTGGCGACCCCGGTGGCCACGGTGATCCGTGCGGTGGCGCCGAGCAGGAGCGCGCTGTGCGTGAAGACCTCCTTGTGCGCCGGGGATTCGCCGACCCACAGGGCGCCGTAGCCGAGGTCCTCGATCTCCGCGGCGGCGGCCGCGGTCCGCGCGGCCGGGACCTCCCCGAGCACGGCCGGCCACACCCCCACCGGTCCGATCCGGGCCGCGAGTTCCCGGGCGGCGGTCACGCCTGGCCTCCGGGCCCGAACTCCGGGAGGAAGACCGACGCGCCGGCCTCGCGGAAGGACACCGCCACTGGCTCGCCGATCACGGGATCGGCGGGGCCGGTCCAGGTGGTGGTCAGGTTCGGCCCGCTGTCGAGCCGGACCTGGACCACGGTGTAGGGCACCTCGTCGCCGGCGAAGTACCGCTTGTGGAAGCGCACCCAGCTGTTGACGCGCCCGGTGCCGGGGTCGGTCACCCAGCCGACGTCGGTGGTGAAGTCGCGGGGGCACACCGGTCCTGGCGGCCAGAACGTGTGGGCGCAGGAGTGGCAGACCGGGATGCGGAGTTCGCCGCGGGCCGCGCCGTCGAGGTGTTCGACGTCCTCGGGGTACCGCGCGGGAAGCGGTCGTGCGTTGGTCATCGCGGTCACCGGTCCTTCTGGAAGATGAGCGAGTCTCCGAACGGGGTCGCCCACTGGACGACTTCGCAGTCCGCCACCTGCCGCGCTCCGGCCTGGCCGCGGATCTGCCGGGTGGCCTCGATCATGTGCCCCCACCCGCAGATATGGGCCTCGGACAACAGGCCGCCCGCGGTGTTGGTCGGCAGGTCGCCGCCGAGCTCGATGCGGCCGTTCTGGAGCCACCCGAGCGCCTCGCCCTCCCCGGTGAAGCCGAAGCGCTCCAGGACGAACACGACGTTGGGCGAGAAGGCGTCATAGAGCTGGAGCGAGTCGACGTCGCCGGGCCCGGTCAGCCCGGCCATGGCATAGACCGGGTTGTCCTCGGCACGGCGGGTGTCGCCCTGGGAGAAGACCCCCAGTCCGGGCGGGGCGAAGATGAACTCGTCACGGCCGGCGTGCAGACCCTGCATACCGCCGATGACGACCGCGGGCTGCCGCAGGTCCCGTGCCCGCTCGACCGTGGTCACGAGCACACAGCCGCCGCCGTCGCTGAGCAGCGCGAAGTCGGGGCGGCGCAACGGCTCGACCACGTACGGCTGTGCCGCGTAGTCCGCGCGCTCGAGAGCCTTGGTCATCTGCGCGTTCGCGTTCCGCCGGGCGTGGCGGCGGAACGCGATCGGGACGGCGGAGATCAGCTCGGGGTCGTACCCGTAGCGGGCGCAGTACCGGCGGAACGCCATCGCCGCACCGGCGCCGGGTGCCGTCATCCCGTAGTGCGGCAGTTCGCCGTGCGACCCGCCGCCCTGGCGCATTCCCTCCAGGTCGCCGGAACCGCCGACGACGCCCAGCCCGGAGAAGGCCACGCCGCCCACGCAGGCGGCGACGTCGGCCGTACCGAGCGCTACCGCCTGGACGGCGGCCTGGAGGGCGGGGCCGACGAATCGGCCGTGGCTCCAGGTCTGCACGGCGGCGCGGATACGCAGCCCGAATGCCTCCGCCATCCGGTCGTAGTCGACGGCCAGCGGGTTTCCGACGTTGGTGAACAGGCCGTCGACATCCTCGGCACGCAGGCCGGCGTCGTCAAGGGCGAGCCGGAGGGCGTCGGCTGCGAAGCCGAGGGCGCCGCGTGTCGAAACGCGCGACACTTCGGTCATCCCGATTCCGACGACGGCCACCTGTCGCAGGGGCCCTAGGGGCATGGTGTGTCCTTTCTTGCGCGGCGCGCGGGGTCAGACGATCGCGTAGGCGTTGGCAGGGCTGCCGACCCCGCGCGGCAGCGGCAGAACGCCGGAGACGAGCAGGAAGTCGTAACGCCCGCGGGCGGCGCACACTTCGGCGAGGCGGCGGAGGTGCCACAGCTCTCCCAGCGGCATGCCCTGGAGGGCGATGAGCCGCCGGTGCAGGAAGCCCTTGGCGCGTTCGACGGGGAACACCTCGACGCCGACGTTGTCCACGGCGACCGCGGCGAACTCGTGGTCCCACAGGTAGCCCGCGGTGTTCTGCGAGGACTCCAGGCCGGGGCAGGCGAAACCGGTGCCGATGGTGCCGCGCAGGCGTGCGCGGTGCGCCGGCGGCAACGCCCGGTACCACTCGGTCCACCCGGTCCGGACCACGAGGATGTCGCCGGAGCGGAACGTGGTGCCCTGTGCCGCGGCGGCTTCGTCGAGCATGGCCGTGGTGATCTCGACCGGCTGGTCGGGGACGAGCGGTGTGCCGCGCGACGCGAGGTGGGCCGCGACGTCGACCAGGACGCCTCGGCCGCCGAAGCCGTGGTCGGCCCACCGGTCGATGCCCAGAACGCCGGTGGTGGCGAGGTCCTCCTCCTGCCTGCCGCCCCAGTAGCCGTGCCGGCCGGCCTTGATGTGACGCAGCCCGTCCCATTGCGAGGAGGACTGGAGGTAGAAGTCGTCGAGCTTGTCGTCGTGTCCCGCGGCGGTGTCCTCGACGAGGTGGCGGTAGCGGGCCCGCTCGTCGAACAGACCGGGGTCGGGCTCGTTCAGGGGGAGCGCCAGCGAGATCATTTCGCCGGTCCGGACGGCTTGGGCGGCGGCGAGGCGCTGCTCGGGTCCGATCAGGTTGAGCGTCCCGATCTCGTCGTCGCGGCCCCATACGTCCCAGGCGTGGTGCTCGTCGCGGCCGGGCAGGGTGGGCAGGTCGGTGAAGGCCGGGGTGCGCCGGAGCCGGCCGGTGGGCATGGTGGTCCGGGTCACCGGGCGGCCTCGAGCATCTCGCGCAGCTTGAGCTTGCTGACCTTGCCGGTGTGGGTCTGCGGCACCGATCGCGCGTCCATCACAACGAACCGGGTGGGCACCTTGTAGCTGGCGGCGCGGCCGCGGATGTACTCGGTCAACTCGTGGACGAGCTGGGCCTCGTCGGCCGGCCAACCGGTCTTCGGGACCACGACGCAGGCCATCTCCTGGTCGCCTTCCGGCGTGGCCAGTCCGACGACGTGGACCTGGTCGACGCCGGCGTGACCGGAGAGGATGCCCTCGATCTCCAGCGGCGCCACGTTGATGCCCTTGATCTTGAGCATCTCCTTCCACCGGCCGCCGAACGCGAGCCGGCCGTCCGCGTCGATCGAGCCGAGGTCGCCGGTGCGGAACCAGCCGTCCGCCGAGCGGGTACCGGCGTTGATCTCCGCCGAGCCGAGGTATCCGTCGATCACGCACCCCCGGACCTCGATCTCACCGGTGACGCCGGGCGGGCATACGGCGCCCGCGGCGTCGACGACGCGGATCCGCTGGGTCGGCAGCACGGTGCCCTGGGTGTGCAGCTTGATCTCGAGGGGGTCGTGGGCGTCGGTCATCGTCACGAAGCCGTAGGACTCCGTGAGCCCGTAGGCGGCGCACGCCTCGGAGATGCCGAGTCCCTCGATCGCGAGGCGCTTGTCCTCGGCGTTGAAGCCCACCGGACCGGTGCGCAGCGACGAGATCTCCCGGCTGCCGAAGCTCGGTGCGTCGAGCAGCGCCCGGACCGCCGTCGCCAGTCCGTAGGAGACGGTGCAGCGCTCCCGCTCGATGAACTCGAGGGCCTTGTCTCCTTCGACCTTCTCCTGGATGCACAGGGTCACCCCGTGGGTGAGCGCCACCGGAAGCGCGTTGCAGGCGCCGTAGCCGAAGAACAGCGGCATGGCGAACCAGAGCCGGTCGCCGGGCCGCAGGTGCATGCGCTCGCCCATGGCCCGGCCGTTGCGCAGGAGCTTGCCGTGCTCGAGCGGGACGGGTTTGGGCAGTGCCGTGCTGCCGCTGGTGTAGAGGATCATCGCGATGTCGTCCGGCGCGGCGGCCTGTGCAGGGGCCGGGCCGGGCACGGCGGCGGGCGGGAACGTCTGCGCCGCGGGCCAGATCAGCGCGCCCAGATAGCCCTCTGCGCGCCGGCCGGGTGCGAAGACGTCGCGGTAACCCGCCGCGCCGAGTTCGGCGAGCATGTCCTTGCCGAACACATACGCGTCGGTCACGACCAGCCGCAGTTCGGCGGTGTCCAACAGGTGGGCCAGCTCACTGGAGCGGTACCAGGTGTTGATCGGGACCGCGACCAGTCCGGCCCGCTGGGCGCCGAGCATCGTCACCAGCCACCGCAGCCCGTTGGGCAGCAGGATGCCGACCCGGTCCCCCGGCTGAAGCCCGGCGGCCGCGAAGGCGCCGGCCAGCTCGTCACAGCGGCGGACGAACTCGGCGAAGGTGATGCGTCCCTCGGGTGCCACCACGGCTTCCTGGTCGCCGAAACGGTTCGCCAGCTCGACCAGTGCGGCGGGGAACGTACCGGCCGGGCCGGCGTCCATATCGGTCGCAGTGCTCATGTCCGTCCTCGCGTCGTCGGTGCCGGTCATCGGAGTCCTTCGTGGTCGCCGTCCGGGTGGACGACCACGTCCGCGCGAACCAGTGCTCCGGTGCGGGGGTCGGCGTACTCGACGAGCCGGACTCCCGGTCGCGCCTGGCACCACTGTCCGCGCTCTCGCAGCCGTTCGTGGGCCTCGCTTCGGCGCACGGCCAGCCCGCCCTCGCGGGCCCAGCCCCTGCGGTCCTGGCGGATCCACTCGCGCTCGGCGCTGGTCGCGCCGTGATCGGGGTGCCCTTCCGCGTCGAGTACGACGCCGTAGGAGACGCGGGCGGCCTCGGCGGTGACCGCCCCGGATCGCACGTCCGCCGCCACGAGAGCGGGGTCGCGCTCGATCGGGTCGCCGTGTCCGCCCCCGCCTCCGACCCGCAGGACGACAACGTCCCCGGGGCCCACCGACAGCCCGAACTGCTTGCCCTGCAAGGGTTGTGGTGGTGCGGCCAGGTCGTCGACGGACCGCGGGACGCGGCCCTGGGCGAGTGCTTCGTCCGCGCGGGCACCGGCCACCAGCGCGGAGCCGCTCGTCGAGCCGGGGTAACCGCCGAAGACGCCGGCCGGCGGGACCTGCCAGCACGCCGCCATCACGTGTTCTTGGCCACCGGGCGTGTACCAGGGCATGAAGGCGAGGTCGATGCCCGCGCCGCCGCGTGTGCGGCCGGGTCCGCCGGAGTTCGGGTTGAGCCTGCGCCACAGGTACAGGACCGGGTAGGCGAGCTCGTTGATCTCGATGTCGGGGATGCTGTTCTGTGGCTGCGCGAGCACGCCACTGACGTCCATGCCGTCGGCGACAGCCTGCGCGCCGGCCCCGCTGCCACCCCCGTTCATGTCCGGGAACGGCACCAGCCTGCCGTCCTCGTCAGGGGCGTAGAAGAAGCTCGCGCTCCAGGAGTCCTGCCACGGTGCCATCACGTGCTCGCGCACGAAGGCGTTGTCGCTGCCGGCCTGGAGGTCGGCGAGCAGCCTGGTGACCACCTTGCCGATCCGGAAGCCGGTCTCGATGTGCCCGGCGCCCATCGGCGCCGGCATCCGGGCGTCGCAGATGGTGCCCGGTTGGGTGACGACCTCGATCGGCCGCAGCGTGCCCTGGTTGATGGGCAGGTCCGGGAGCAGGGTGATCAGCAGCGGGGATACGACCGCGCCCAGTGTGGTCGCGGCGCTGACGTTGATGAAGCCGTCGGTCTGCGGCGCGGATTCACTCAGATCGAACCGCAGCGAGTCGTCGGTGACCGTGAGCGTGCACCGGACCGGGTAGAGCTCGTCGGTGTGGCCGTTGTGTTCGGCGAACTCCTCCGCGGCGTAGGTCCCGTTGGGCAGGTCCGCGATGCGGCGGCGGACGGCCTTTTCGGCGAGGTCCTTCGCCGCCTCGACATAGGTACGGAAGGTCGCGGCGCCGTATTGTCCGATCAGCGCCTGGAGCCGCTCGTCGCAGCGGTGGCAGGCGGCGATGAAGCAGCGGATGTCGTTGAGGACCAGTTCGGGGACGCGGATGTTGGTTTCGATGATCCGCCATATGTCCTCGACGATGCGGCCCTGGTCGACGATCTTGACGCCGGGGAGCCGCAGCGCCTCGCCATAGGCCTCGGTCGCGATCGGGTTCATCCCGCCCGGCGCGAACCCGCCGAAGTCGTTCACATGTGCTTCGGCCCAGCACCAGGCCATCAGCTCGTCGCCGGCGAAGATCGGTCGCACCACGCCCACGTCGACGGCGTGGGCGTTGCCGGTGGTGAAGGGGTCGTTGCACAGGAACATGTCCCCCGCGCGGATCTCCGAGCGCGGGTAGGTGGCGAGGATGTGCCGCACGGCCTGGCGCGCGGCGCCGAGGTACATGGTGATGTAGCCGGCGTAACTGATGATGTCGCCATCGGCGTCGGCGATGAAGGTGGAGAAGTCGACTGCCTCCGCGATGGCGGGGCTGCCGGAGGCGCGCATCATCACCACGCCCATCTCGGCGGCGACGTTGTCCAGCGCCTTGGCGAGGATGTCGACGTCCACCGGGTCGAGCCGGGTCTCGTTGGTGAGGGTCATGCCGCGCTCTCCCCGGTGGTGGTGGACTGGGTGTCGGTGAGCAGGTAGTTCCGCCGGCCGTCGACCCGCAGGTCCCAGCCGGCCGGGAGCTGGATGGTGGTCAGCGGGTGCTCGATCAGCGCGGGGCCGGACACCCGGGCCCCCGTGGGCAGCCGCAGCGCGTCGTGGACGTCGACCTCTTGGCCGGTGGGACGGTGGATGCGCCTGCGGCCGATCGGTGTGACCTGGATGTCGGTCTCCGGCTCCGCGGGGACGGTCTCGATGGTTTCCAGCCGGCCGGTGGCTGTGACACGGACCGACATCAGCACGACCGGACTGCCCACCCAAGCGGTTCCGGTGCCGTATTCCTCCTCGTAGCGCGTGGGGAACCCGGCCTGGATCGCGGCCAGATCCGCCTCGCCGAGATCGTCGCGGCGCGGGATGGGGAGGCGCAGCTCCCACTGCTGGCCCGCGAACTTGAACTCCCCCTCCCACCGCACCTCGATGCGGTCGTCCGGGTAGCCGGCCGCACGCAGCGCCGCGACCAGTTCGTCGTCGAGCTCGCGCAGGGCACGGACCACCGCGCCGGCGTCGCCGCCCTGCCACATGGCCGAGCGGGCTCGGGTGCGGACGTCGTCGCTCGCGAGCAGGCCGCGGGCGGAGAAGACGGCGGCGTCGGCCGGAATCACGACCTTGCCGATGCCGACCGCGCGGGCGATGTCGGCGGCGAACAGGCCCAGCGCGCCGCCGAAGGCCACCATGGCGAATCGGCGGGGATCGTGGCCTCGTTCGACCGTGACCGCGCGGACGGCGTTGCCCATGTCGGCGATCACCATCCGATGCACATCCGCGGCGGCCCGCACCGCGTCGATTCCGAGCGGCTCGCCGATCTCGCGGGCCAGCGCCTCCCGGGCGCCGTCGACGTCGAGGGCCCTGCGGCCGTCCAGGAAGGACTTCGAGTCGAGGAGTCCCAGGACGGCGGACGCGTCGGTGACGGTGGGCCGGGTACCGCCCTTGCCGTAGCAGATCGGGCCGGGTTCGGCTCCCGCGCTGCGGGGGCCCACCTGGGGCACCCCCCGCGTGTCGAGCCACGCGATGCTGCCGCCGCCAGTGCCGATCGGCATCACGTCGATCTTGGACAGCGCGGTGAGGAAGCGCTCGCCCAGCATCACCCGCCGGGTGACCTGGGGGGTGGCGTCCCGCACTACCGAGACGTCGAAGGAGGTGCCGCCCATGTCGGCGGTCACGATGTCGCTCAGGCCGAGCCGGGTGGCCAGTGCCCGCGCCCCCATCACCCCGCCTGCGGGGCCGGAGTCGATGAGCGTGATGGGCCGCTGGCGGGCCTCCGCCGCGGACAGCGTCCCGCCGAAGCCCTGCATGAAGGAGACCGGCACGCGCAGCCCGCGGGCGGCGAGTTCGTGCTCGATCCGGCTCGTGTACTCCGCCACCCGGATGCCGGTGAAGGAGTTGAGCACCGTGGTCATCGTCCGCTCGTACTCCCGGATGACGGGGTGCAGACGGGATGAGACGCTCAGGAACAGTTCCGGGTACTCCGCTTCGACGATCGAGGCGAGCAGTTCCTCGTGAGCGGAGTTCGCGAAGCTCCACAGCAGGGAGACGGCGATCGAGTCGACCCCTGCGCCGACCAGCGTGCCGATGGCGCGCCGTGCCTCCGCCTCGGACAAGGCGACGATCACCCGGCCCTTGCGGTCCACGCGCTCGGTGACCTCGACCACGTGTTCCCGGGCGACGATCTGCGGGATGCTCAGCTGCTTGTGGTGGTCTCGGTGGGCGTTGCGGGCCGAACGGGCGATGAGCAGGTTGTCCCCGAAGCCCTGTGTGGTGATCAGGCCGACCGTGGCCCCGCGAAGTTCGGCGACCGAGTTGGTGACCACGGTGGTGCCGTTGACGAAGCGCGTGGTCGCGCCGAGCAACTCGGGCAGTGGCATCCCGATCCGGGTGGCGAGATTCTCCAGCGCCGCGAGGAGTCCGGCCGCGAGATCGTCGTGCGTGGTGTCGGCCTTGTCCGCATAGGACAGCCCGGTTGAGGAAAGCGCCGCGACGTCGGTGAACGTGCCACCGATGTCGCAGCCGATCTGGAACGTGACCGAGGAATGCAACGTCTTTGTCCTTCCCTGGTCGGTGCGCGGCGTGGGACTGCGCTCCGAGTGAGCTCGACCTTATAGACGACATAGTGTCGAGTCAAGCAACGAGTTGTCGTTTTTACTGGCCGGATCTGCCGTGATGCGGGCAGGCCAGGGCACGGGTGGTCGCGGCCGCGACCACCCGTTCTGGGGCGTGGTTCAGTGCAGGCGGGCCAGGAAGACCGCGACGTCCGGGCAGGATCCGGGGGCACGCACTGCCCGGACGATCGCCCTCGCGTCGTCGCCGAGCACCGCTGCCGCGTATGCGTGGAACTTCTCGGCCACACGGACCGCGCTCAGGTTCACGGTGTCGCGGTTGGTCGCCGACACGGTGCGGCCGTCGGCCAGCCGGACCGTCACCCGCGCGTCCCTGCGCCGCGGATAGGCGCGATCGGCCACGGGATCGACGGCCACCGAGATGCGCTTGGCCAGCGCCGCGAGGCCGGGGTCCGGTGGCCCGGTGTACCGGGCTGGGCGCAGGGCGCCGTCGGTCAGCGCGGCGGCGACCGCGAACTGAAGGCTCATCTGCCGGGAGATCGTCGTCGACAGCGATGTGCCGTTGTCGCAGCCGGGATACCGCGCCGCCGCGCCGGAGGTGTGAACCGTCGCCTCGACGACCGCCTCCGGGTCGATCCCCCGTTCGGCGAGCCGCTGTGCGGCGTCGATGGCCTCTTGGGTGAGGGCGCACGAGGGGTGGGCCTTGAAGAAGGTCGCCGAGACCGCCATCCGGTCCAGCCGGACCTCCGGCTTCCCTGCGCCGTCCCGGGTTCCGCCGAAGGCCTGCTGGAGGCCCAGCGTTCCCTCGACCGCCGACGCGGCCCCCGTCGCACCCTCGCGGGCCAGAAGGGCCGCCACGAGCCCTGCGCGGCAGGCGTTCGCGTTCTGGAAGAAGACCTCCGTGGTCCCGTCCCGCGCCCACTGGCAGATGCCGGCGGCGGAGCTGGCCGCGATGGCCAGTGCGTGGGCAGTGGTGGTCGTGTCCAGGCCGAGCAGGTGGGCGGTGGCGGCAGCGGCCCCGAACGGGCCGAACACGCCACTGGCCCGCCATCCGCGAGCCACGAAGTCGTCGGTCAGCACCGTGGCCGCGACCTGAGCCACCGCCTCGTACCCGATGACGACCGCGCGCAGCACGTCGAGCATGGGCGAGCCCAACCGCTCCCCGATCGCGAGTGCCGCGGGTATCACCACGGTGCCCGGATGCACCCGGCTCTCGGCATGCGTGTCCTCGTGCAGGAGTGAGTGGCAGCCGACGGCGTTGGCGAACACCGCGTCCGCCAGCCCGCTCCGGCGTCCGCCGCTCGCCCAGATCGTGGTGTCGCCACCGGTGCCCGCGATCGCCCGTGCCTGGGCGACCCACGGCATCTCGCGTCCGCCGTAGGCGCAGGCGAGGGCATCGAGCACGCAGGTGCCGCCCTGGTCGATCAGGTCGGGGGTGAGCCGTGGCGCCGCGGCGTCGAGCTGCTCCGCGAGCTCGCCGAGGAACACGGTCAGACTCCCTCAGTCGACCGCGCGCCGGGTACGTCGGCGACGTGGGCCGGCAGGTCCGGCGTGAGGACTTCCGGATGCCGCCGCCGCACGACCACGGCCGCCGCCAGGCTCAGCAGTGCCCCGAACATGAGGAACAGCGCCGGCGACCGGTTGTCGCCGGTCATCCGCACCAAGGACTGGCTGACGTACAGCGCGGGGCCGCCGAGGAGGGCCGCCGCCAGGGCGAAGCCGACCGCGAAGACCGTGGCCCGGACCCGGGCCGGGACGATCTCGATGTAGGTGGCGGGCGCGACCGAGGTGTACAGCGCGGGCACCACGCCGAGCAGCACGGTCGTCAGGATCACCGTGCCGAGACTCGTCGCCGACGACAGGGCCGCGAGGAGGGGGTACGCGAGCACCAGCATCGCGGCGGAGAGCCCGAAGAGCATCGGCCACCGCCCCCACCGGTCGGACAGCGGCCCGCCGACCGCGACGAGCACCACGGCCACGGCGATGCTGATGACCGTGGCCAGGGTGGCCTGTGCCGGTGTGAAGCCGAGCTGGATGATGTAGGACTGGGCGTAGGTGAAGGCGATGTAGTAGCCGATCTGCTGGAGTGCGGCGACACCGAAGACCAGGGCGATGAGCGACCAGTGCTTTGTGAACGACTCCTTGGCGGGCGAGGACGGGATCCGCCCCTGTCGCTCGAGGGCGCGGAACTCCGGTGATTCTTCGAGCCGGGCGCGGATGTACAGCCCGACGAGCCCGAGCGGCAGTGCGAGCAGGAACGGGATCCGCCATCCCCAGGAAGCCATCGCCTGAGGGGACAGGGACGCGCTCAGGAGCAGGACGACCCCCGCGGCCAACAGCAGGCTGACCACGCTCCCGATCTGCACGCGGCTGGTCATCGCACCACGCTTGCGCCGGGGGGTGAACTCCGCGGCGTAGGTCATCGCGGTGCCGTACTCACCACCGGCGGCGAGCCCCTGTATCAAGCGGCACACCACCAGCAGGGCCGGCGCCCACACGCCGATGGATGCCGCCGTGGGCAGCAGGCCGATGAGCGTGGTGGCGCCGGCCATCAGGACCAAGGTCGCCACGAGCGAAGGCTTGCGCCCGAACCGGTCCGCGATCGATCCGAACAGCAGCGAGCCGAGCGGTCGTACCACGAATGCGACGCCGAAGGCCGCGAACGCCGACAGAAGGGCGACGCCCGGCTGGGAGCCGGGGAAGAACAGCTCGGCTATCAGGACGGTCAAGAACCCGTAGGCCGCATAGTCATAGGTCTCGACGGTGTTGCCGACGGCCGCCGCGAAGGTCACGCGCCGCATCAGGGCTGGAGGCGGGGTAGCGGCACGGGGAATGGAGGACATGCGGGCTCCCAAGTCGTCTGTGACGTGAAGGCCGGGACCGACGTGGCGATACCCCTTCCCTGACGACGCGCCGACCGCCGATGCCGGAGGTGAGCCGGTCTGCGCAGCAGGAGCGACAGCCGCCCACCTGACCTGGGCACTCGTCGATGAAGCCGGAGTGACTGAGGTCTTGCATGGAGATTAAGAACGACACCCTGTCGAGTCAAGCATCATGCTGATGATCGATCGACAGGCGTCCGGGCCACGCCCTGAAGGCCGAGCGCGTCGACCCAAAGCCCGGTCACCACGTCCAGCAGCGCCTCTCGCTCGATCACGAAGACCTTCTGCACGATGGCCCGGAAACAGAGCTGATCGAGCTGCACCATGAGGAGTTCGACGCGCAGCCGCTGCCCCTCTCGGCGGTCCTCGGGGAATCCGGCGAGGTATTCATCCAGCTCACCGGCCAACTGATCAAGCTGGTCCTTCCACCTGGCCGCGACTTCGAGGTCACTCGCCATGGCCTCGTGAATGGCCGGCAACAACGGCGCCTGGTCCTCCCACCAGACGAGCGCCTGATCGAGCCACTGCCTCACCGACACCGCCGTCCCCTCGGCGAGGGCACGACCGAGGAGCGCCCAGTGGCGAGCGCTCTGAAGCTGCCGGACGGCCTGGTAGACCTCGTTGAAAACTTCGGCCTTGTTCGCGAAATGCAGGTAGAAGGTCGCCCTGTTGACCTTCGCCGCCTTGGTGATGTCACCGATCGACGCCTGCCCGTAGCCACGCTCCTCGAAGACGTGCCGCGCGGCGGTGGCGATGCGCCGGCGTGTCATCCGCCGCTGTTCCTCGCGCACCGAGAGCAGACCAGTCGATTCACTCGACGCCTTGTTGTCCATCCGGCAATCATAGGCGGCCGCCGCCGACCCCGGCGCACCAGCGGCCCCAAGGTGCCGGCGGCTCCCCGTGATGCCGCCGCAGCCTCGCTCGGACCCGCCTGCATCACCCCATACTGAGACATGGGTCCCGCCAGGTGAGGAGGCAGGGCAGGATGAACGCCTTCACCGATCACACCGACGCAGGGTTCTCCTTGCTCAACACCATCGCGGCGGCTGTCCTCGACGCCCAGGGCACCGTGCTGTGGTGGTCCCGCGCGGCCGCGGAGCTGCTGGACCGACCAGCCGCGGAGGTGTGCGGCCACCCGGTCGGGCACCTGCTCGCCGAGGAGTCAGCGTGCCGGTCCAAGGCCGCTGGGAACGCGATGCCGACGGCGGGACGGGCCCTGCTGCGACACCGCTCCGGCGGCAAGGTCGAGGTCGCCTTCCGGACGCTCCCGATGGAGGTCCCCTCCCACCTCCTCGTCCTGGCCGCGCCCACCCGCCGCGTGACCGACTGGGAACAGGGTGCCGCCCTCTTGCGGGCCCTGCTCGCCCAGGACCGGATCGGGATCGGCATCTACGACGCGGACCTGCGGTCGGTGCGGACCAACATCACGCCTGACAGGGACGACGATCCCGCCCTGTCCCCCGGCGGCCGACCGGCGCAGGTGACCTCCGCGCCGGACGCCGAGACCGCGGAGACGGTGCTGCGCCAGGTGCTGGCCACCGGCGTTCCGCTGGTCGAGCAGGAGCAGCCCATGCGCTCGCCGCGGGCACGCGAGCGTCAGCGGTGCGTCTCGCTGTCCGCTGTCCGGCTGGAGGACACCCAGGGACACCCGGTCGGCGTGGCCGCGCTCAGCACCGACGCCACCGAGCGGCAGCGCGTCCGCCGCCACCTGGAGCTGTCTCACCAGGCCTCGGTCAGCATCGGCCGCTCCCTCGATGTGCAGCGCACCGCCCAGGACCTGGTGGACGTCCTCGTCCCCGCCCTCGGCGATCTGGCGTGGGTGAACCTGGCCGAGGCGGTGCTCAACGGCGACGAGCCGCCCAAGTTCCGCGGCGGAGGAGAGCTGCACCTGCGCCGGGCCGCCGTGGCCTCGGCCACCGGTCCCTGGCCCGCCGCGATGCTCCAGCCAGGTGCGACGGTTCCGCACATCATGGACTGGCCCGGCCTGCGCACCCTCCAGAGCGGTGAGGCCTTCATCCTGCCCGACCGAGCCAGCGCGATCGCCACGTACGAAAACACCCCGGACTTGATCCCGCTGTTCATACCCGAGCGCGGGCATTCGGTCGCGTTGGCTCCCCTGGCCGCCCGCGGTCTGATGCTCGGCACGGTCGCGGTCTGGCGTACTGAGCGGACCGAGCCCTTCGCCGATGAGGACGCGGACCTGCTGGCGGAGATCGCGTCCAGGGCCGCGCTGAGCGTGGACACCGCCCGTCGCTACACCCGCGAACACCGCGCGGCCGTCGCCCTGCAACAACGCCTCCTCCCCCGCGCCGGCACCGACACCCCGGCAGCCGAGACCGCGGGCCTGTACCTGCCCGCCGGCGGAGGGGCCGATATCAGCGGCGACTGGTTCGACGTCATCCCGCTGCCGTCGCTGCGCACCGCCCTGGTCGTCGGCGATGTCGTCGGCCACGGCCTGCCCGCCACCGCCACCATGGGCCGCCTGCGCACCGCCGTGCAGACCCTGGCCGACCTGGAGCTGGAGCCCGAGGAGCTCCTCACCCACCTCGACGACCTCGTCCAGCGGCTCGCCGGCGAGTCCGCCCCCGAACATCAGGACGCCTTCGGCGCCACGTGTCTGTACGCCGTCTACGACCCCATCGCCCGCCACTGCACCCTGGCCAGCGCCGGCCATCCCCCGCCCGTCCTGGTCCGGCCCGACGGCACGGTCCGGAGCCTCGACATCTCCCCCGGTCCGCCACTGGGCGTCGGCGGCATGCCCTTCGAGACCATCACCCTCGACCTGGTCCCCGACAGCGTTCTCGCCCTGTACACCAATGCCCTGATCGACCGCGGCCGCCACGACCTCGATGGCGGACTGCGCCTGCTGACCGACCGTCTCGCCGCCCTGTGCCGCCCCGCTCGCCCGCTCGCGGAGGTCGGCCGCCGCCTGCTGGCCGACGCCGCCGATCCCCCGCCCCGCGACGACATCGCCCTGCTCCTCGCCCGCACCCGCGCGATCCCACCGGAGCACACCGCGAGCTGGGAGTTCCCCGCGAATCCCACCATCGTGGCCGACGCCCGAGGAGCCACCGTCCGGCAGCTGGCCGCCTGGGGACTGGACGACCTGACCTTCACCACCGAACTCATCGTCAGCGAACTGGTCACCAACGCCATCCGCTACGCCGGCGGCCCGGTCGGACTCCGGCTCATCCGCGACCAGGTGCTCATCTGCGAGGTCACCGACCCCAGCAACACCCAGCCACGCCTGCGCCGAGCCCGCTGGACCGACGAAGGCGGCCGCGGCCTGTTCCTCGTGGCCCAGCTCACCACCCGCTGGGGCAGCCGCTACAGCCAATCCGGAAAGACCATCTGGGCGGAACAGCCCCTCCCCGCAGGCTCGACCACCGCGCAGCTCACCTGACCATGACCGAGGGAGTCCGCGCTCCTGCCGGGCCAGGCGGCGTTCAGGCGGGCACGGGCTCGCCGCGTTGGGCCAGGGCCTCCTCCAGCCGTTGGATGTGACGGTGCTGCAGTCGAGCGGTGCGCTGGAGCCGCATGACAACCCGCAGGAACGTGTCCATGTCCGCGGCCCGGGTGAGGATGTCGTCCGGCACGCGGTCATCGGCCAGGGCCTCCGGCTCGTCCTGGGCGAGCAGGGCCCGAGCCCAGGCCCGGGTGACCGGCTTGAACATCCCCGGGTGGTTGGCCACGATCCTGGCTCGGGCGGCCAGGTCGTTCTCGGCCGCCTCCACATGCAGTCCGTCGTCCTTGTTGCGCGCCCCGAACAGCGGTTGGGGGATGTGATGAGCCGTGAAGCCGTGTTCGGCGCAGGCAATCCAGAAGTCCCAGTCCTCACCGGCGCGCATGTCCTCGACGTAACCGCCCACCGTCTGCCACACCTCGCGGCGGTAGAGCGAGCAGTAGAACATGATCAGCCGCCGCAGCAGCAGGTCCCGGTCGTAGTCCGGAAGCCGCAGCACCTGCGCGGGCAGGTCGTCGTCGGTGAAGACGGACACGTCGGTGGAGACGATGGCGATGCCGGGGTTCTGCTCCAGCACCGCGACCGTGAGCTCCAGCATCGTGGGGGCGATCACGTCGTCGGCGTCCAGCGGCAGGACGTAGCGGCCGGTGGCGGCGGCGATGCCCGCGTTCCGCGCGGCCGAGACCCCGGCGTTGGCCTGCCGCAGCAGCCGGATGCGCCGCCCGGGGTGGGCGGCGATCAGCGACCGGGCCACCGCGGCGGTGTCGTCGGTGCTGCCGTCGTCGACCACGATGAGCTCCCAGTCCGCGTAGGTCTGGGCCAGCACGCTCTCGACGGCCTGCGGCAGATAGTGACCGTAGTCGTAGCAGGGGATGACCACCGAGACCACCGGCTCCCGCGCCGCCGCGGCCCCCGGGAGGCCAGCCTCCAGGGGGCCGCGTTCCGGGCCGGACGGTGCCGAGGTCATCGGTGCCCGCCGCCGTGCGCCCCGCGCTGGTCGGCCCTGGACTTCGACGGCTTGGCGGAGACGGCGATATTGGCGCAGTGCGAACCCTCGGTGACCGGGGCGGTGACGATCACGTTGGCGGTGCTGGTGACCCCGCTGGAATCACAGTGGTTCAGCTGCGTCAGACCGTGCGGTTCACCGAAGATCTGCGCGAAGTTGACGCAGTTCGGCTGCGCCGGCGCCCCGCCGATGCCAGCGGCGCCGCTCGCATCGCAGTCGTTGGTCTGCTCGACGGAGGAGGTGTCCGGACCCAGCGCGCCGGCGTCCGCCCCGCCGAAGACCACCGCGCCGGCCGCCGCGGTCACCAGCGCCGCTGTTTTGCCGATGTTCATACGATTCTCCTTGTGTGCGCTCCGCGGAACCTCCCCGGACGCACCTGGCTAACGATCACCACGCACCTGGGCTTCGGCGCCAAGACCCGCTTCACCTGTCCGGCCCAGCGGGCCGCCGCCCCAGTGGCGGGGATGCACCACCTCCACCCCGGGCAGCGCCCAGCACTCCACACCCATGTCCCGGGCCAGCGCGGCCAGCCCCTCGGTCTCGATGAGTTCGCGGTAGGGGACGGTCGGGAACACCAGCCCGTCGCGGTGCAGATTGGCGTGCACCAGCAGGGCCGTACCGCCGACCCCGTCCACGCGCACCCTCGCGTGGCCGCGCAGTTCCTCGAGATAGCTCCGGCCGAATCCCCTGGGCGGCTGGAGGATCCCGTCGCGCAGCCACCGGCTCCAGTCCAACGCGGCGGCATTCGGGTGCAGGACGAAGGTGTTCAGGTCGAAGGTCGGCCCGCCGGGCTCGGCGACGCAGTGCGGAACGACGATCTCCTCGCGGGCACCCAGCAGCCGCTGGATGAGATCGGGCGGATAGTCGGTCACATCGACATCGAGCCACAGCACCCACTCCTCCTCCCCCAGCGCCCGCGACAGCAGCTGGTTGCGGGACCTGGCCAGCACCGACCGCCGCTGCCGCTGGGCGGCCGGCTCCCAGCGAGGCCCGGTCAGCTGGAAGCCGAAGTGCCGCCGTACGAGGGTGACCCGCCGGAACTCCGCCTCCAGCACGGGCAGCGCGTCCTTCAGGGCCTCCCAGGTCCCGTCATGGCTGTCCCCCTCCAGCAGACCGACGGAGACCGCGTCGCGGGGATAGTCCAGGGCACGCAGGTTCTCCAGGTAGCGGGGCAGGAAGGCGACGGCATCCTTGACGGGCGTGAGGACCAGGACGGAAGGGCGCTCGGCCGCGGGAACAGAAGCCGGAGCGGACTTGGCCAGCTCGGGAGCGGGTCGTCTGGCGTGCGGGAGGGGGCGTGGCACGTCCCCCGCCGCGTTCGGAGCCGTCTCCGGGGCCGGGCTCGTGACCGGCCGCTCCGCCCGGACCAGGTCCGCCGGATCGAGGGGCAGCCGGGCCGCCATGGCCCTCAGGTGGCCCGCATAGGCGGGGCCCGGAACCCACACATGGGTCGCCGCGTCGAAGAGCCCGGCGAAGTGGGGTTCATCGAAGGTGTTGGTCCCGTGGTAGACGTAGGTGTACAGCTCGGGCGCGTCCACGGACACCACCCGCCCGGCGCGCAGCACCGCCTCCGCGACCGGGGAGTCCTCGCCGCGCCGCTGCGCCGGGTAGCGCGGAAGCACCTCCTTCGCACAGACCATGGACCCCTCCCACACCCGCGCACCGGAGACCGCGAGCAGGCGCCGCTTCGGCCACCACAGCCGCTCCCGGGCCAGGAAGCACGCCGTGGCGTCCAGTCCCAGCAGCGCCGCCATCTGCACCTCCACCCGCTCCGGGTCGTACAGGTCATCGTCGTCCCACTGGCACACATACGGCCCGGTGGCCAGGTCCACCGCGATGTTGCGCAGCTCGCCCAGCGTGCGCCCCTCCGGTGGCAGCCGCCGGAAGCGGATGCGTGGGTCGGCCAGGTCGCGTACGTGGTCCTCCAGCGCGCCGTCGGCACTGTCGTCCACCACGACCAGCTCCACGCTCGGATAGGTCTGGGCCAGGAAGCAGCGCACGGCCCGCCTGGCCCATGGCAGCCGGTCCTTGGTCACCATCAGGCAGGACACGGTCGGCGCGGGGGCTCCCGAGGCCCAGCGCTCACGCTGCGGATCCAGGTCGAGCCCTCCCTTGGCGCGGGGGCGCAGGTCCTGGCTGGTCCAGAACGGGATCTGGCGTCCGGCCACGGACTGCGCGGGTGACGGGGCGTCCTGGCCCCAGCTGTCCGCCCAGTGGTGCACGGCGTAGGCGTGGTCGCGGTCGACGGGCCGGTCGCCGAACAGCTCGGCGGCCACCGGGCTCAACAGCGGATACAACGTCTTCGCCCCCAGGACGGTGATCCGGCAGTCCTCGGGAGCCCGGTCGACCGCCCGGGTGAGCATGAACGTACCGGTGGCGTCCAGCGAACCGGGGTGGGTATGACTGCCGACCAGCTGCCGATGCACATGGGCCAGGAAGGGATGGCCCGGCCGCGAGGCCAGGAACCCGGTCCCCACCAGGCGCGGCAGACCGCTCCGGTGAGCCGACAGCAGCTGGGCGTGCTCCTGCGGTTCGAGGCCGACCACCAGCTCCTGGCCCGCGAGCAGCGCGTCCACAGGGCGCAGACACTCGAGGTCCAGATCCACGTACACCCCGCCGAAACGGTCGAGGATGAAGTACCGGCTGGCGTCGGCTCGCATCGCCCCCTCGGGGTAACGGTCATAGATCGGCAGGAACCACCGATAGTGCTCGGCGAGCAGGGCGCGGCACTCCACCTGCGTCCACAGCCGGTACTCCCACTCGGGGTGGTGCCGGCGCCAGGATTCGACCCACGCCTGACACTTCGGCGGTACGTCCTTGTCATTCCAGATCTGGTGAATAATAGGGGAGATATCCCTCTGTTCGGGCATTTGGCCAGTATGTTCGCGTGGTGGGCCGGCCGAGCGGCGGCGTGAGGGGGAACATCACCCGCCCGGCCCAGCGCACACCCCGGGTACCGGCGGTGAAGGCCCAGGTGGCGGCGGTCAGCAGCGCGAGGACAACGCCGGGGGGAACAGCACCCGTTCGGGGACGTCCCGGTCTTCACGCTGGGGTCAGCGGCAACCGGAAGGCCCAGGTGGGTCGAGCCGGTAGCCGTGTCCACGCAGTGTGGTGAACGCCGGCAGGGCGGTAGGAGTGCGGGTGGAGATCGCCGATGCGTACCGGTTCGTCCGGTCCCGTCGGGGCGGGCGGGCTGCGGCGGAGATGGGCGCGGAGGCGGGCACCGTGAGCCTCGGCAGCGCCGCCGCGTACCTGAAGTAGCGCGGCTGCCGCCCGTCCCGAAGAGACGGGCGGGAAACAGCAGCTCTGTGCGGCGTCCGCGTGCGCACGTCACCCCGTGCGAACGCGGACGCGGTCAAGCAGCTCTACGGGCGCGGGAGCGGCCGTGCTGTCATGCGGGCTTCGGCACGGCCGCGGGGCGGGCCGCAGTCGGCTCCGGGCCGGTGAGCAGCTCGCGACGCAGGCGGAGAACCTGCCTCGGGGCGTTCCAGCCGAGGATGGCACACACGCGCCCGTTCGCCCGGTAGATCCCGGTGAGGCGCTCGCGTTCCGGGGAGGTCTCGTACGTCTCGAACTCCGCCTCGGGCGTGATCAGCCCGTGTACGGTGTCCCGCCGCTTCGTCGCCTCACGCGGGCCACGCACCGGCCAGACCCTGGAACGCTCCGCCTACGTCCTGCTCACTCGGAACGGCTGCGGGCCGACCGGGCGATCAGTCTCGAAGGGTCGCACGCCTCATCGAGGAAACGGAATGGACAGATCAGCGGACTCAGCGCTTCCCGGCCTTGCTCAGAGAGCTCAACCAGGGCATCGAACGCCTCGAAGGACTCCCTCTGATCCGCTCGGGGCGTGACCAGACGAGCTGATGGGCCGTGCCGCGCAACCCGCCGGTGGCTCGTTCAGGTAGCTGCGCCAGTCCCCGTGGGCGGTGATGTCCGGCGCGTCCAGGACGGCGTACGACTCGCACAGGAAGCCGGTGACGGAGCGGCCGTCGTCGAGCAGGACCCGGCCCAGTGTCATGGGCTCCGGCAGGGCGGCGAGGAACCGGCCGAGCGCGGCGGCGGGCAGCGCCCACAGCTCGCCGGTGACGCAGCGGCCCTCCTCCCCGTCGGGCACCCGCAGCAGGCCGGGACGCGGGGGGCTGCCCGGCAGGGCGGCCATGCGGTAGCGCGGCGCCGTGCGCACCGGGCCGACCAACCGCGCACCGCGGGCGGTCAGTTGGGGGTTGAGCGGCTGTCCGGACAGGTGGGCGCCGAAGACGGCCAGGGGCAGTCCGGGCGGGCCCCAGGCGACGACCGGCGCCGTGTCCGGGCCGGTCACCGCGTCGGAGCCGTCCGGGGCGGGGGTGATCAGGGCCGCGATGTCCGCGGCGACCCGGTCGGCGAACGCCCTGGCGATGACGGTGACGCCGAACGGCCCGCCGGCCACGCTGCCGGCGGGCACGGCGACCGCCGAGAGGTCCATGAGGTTGACGAAATTGGTGTAGGTGCCGAGGCGGTTGTTGACCCCGATCGGGTCGGCCGCCACCTCGGCGAGTGTCGGGTGTTCCGGCGCGGTGGGCAGCAGCAGTGCGGCGCACCCGTCGAGCAGCGCCATGGCCTGATGGGTGAGCCGCTCCAGCCGGGCGCGGTCGGCGGCGTAGCGGTGGGCGGGTATGCGGCCGGCGTCCTGGACGATGCGGCGCACGCTGGGGTCCAGATCGTCTGTGCCGCGGGCGATGAACTCGCCGACCGCGGCGTGCCGTTCGGCGGCGAACCCTCCGCCGTACAGCAGCTCGGCGGCCTCGAGGAACGGGGCGATGTCGACGGTGATCAATTCGGCTCCGGCGGCCCGGAGCCGCTGTGCGGCGGCGGTGAACGCGGCCCGCCAGGCGGGGCTCATGGCGACGAGGCCGGCCTCATCGGGCACGGCGACGCGGGGCCGGGGCGGTGCGGCGAGCGGCGCGTCGGCAGGCCAGTCACGGGTCGAGGGGGTGCCGGGTCCGGGTCCGGCCATGACGGCGGCGGCCCTCTCCGCGGCGGGCAGGCCGGGGGCGAGGACGGTGACGCAGTCGAAGGGCCGGGCGGCGGGCACCACGCCCTCGGTCGGGACGAGCCCGAGGGTGGGCTTGAGACCGACGATCCCCTGGAACGCGGCCGGTACCCGCCCGGAGCCCGCGGTGTCGGTGCCGAGCGCGAAGTCGACGATCCCCAGGGCGACGACGACCGCGGATCCCGAGCTGGAGCCGCCGCTGACCCGCTCCGGGTCGTGCGCCGCGCGCACCGCTCCGTACGGGCTGCGGGTCCCGACGAGTCCGGTGGCGAACTGGTCGAGGTTGGTCTTGCCCAGGGCGATGGCCCCGGCTTCGGTCAGCCGCGCGACCGCGGGGGCGGAGGACCGTGGCCGGTAGGCGTAGCCAGGGCAGCCGGCCGTGGTGGGCAGGCCCGCGACGTCGATGTTGTCCTTGACGGCGAAGACCTGACCGGCGAGCGGCAGTTCCTCGCCTGCCGCGGTACGGGCGTCCACACGGGCCGCCTCGGCCAGCAGCTCCGCCTCGGGCCGTACCGTGATCCACGCCTCGGGCCGCTCCCCCTCGGCGAGCCGCGCCAGTGCCTGCCGTACGCGTGCTGTGGAAGTGCCGTTCACGCGGTCTCCTTCAGGGCCGCGAGCCACTGGTCGCTGGTGGCGACGGCGCCGAAGATGCCGCCCTGCATGCTGATCATGTTCAGCGCGGCCTCGTGGTTGCCGCGTTCGGTGGCGCCGGTGCAGTCGGAGAGCAGCAGGCACTCGTAGCCGCGGTCGTTGGCCTCGCGCATCGTGGTGTGGACGCAGACGTCGGTGGTGATGCCGGTCAGTACCAGGTGGGTGATGCCACGGGTCCGCAGCAGCAGGTCGAGGTCGGTCGCGTAGAAGGAGCCCTTGCCCGGCTTATCGATGATCGGCTCACCGGGTTCGGGAGCCACTTCGGGCACGATCCGCCAGCCGGGCTCGCCGCGCACCAGGATCCGGCCGCATGGACCTTCGGAACCGATCTCCGCGCCCATGCGAGCCGAGCGCCAGCGTTTGTTGGCCGGGAGGTCGGACAGGTCGGGGCGGTGCCCTTCACGGGTGTGGATCACGGTCATGCCGGCCTCGCGGGCGGCGGCCAGTACGCGCGCGGTGGGTTCGAGTCCCGCGCGGGTGAGGGAGATGTCGTAGCCCATGGCGTCGACATAGCCGCCGGGGCCGCAGAAGTCGGTCTGCCAGTCGATGCACAGCACGGCGGTGCGGTCGACGGCCACGTCGCCGTCGTAGGGCCAGGTGTACGGAGTCGCGTTGACGGTGGCCATGAGTCAGGTCCTCTCGGAGGCGGGTTCGGGTGCGGACGCGGATGCCGGGGCGGGGGCCGCGTCCCGGGGCGGGCGCTCCAGGGCGAGGTGGAGCAGAGCGGCGGCGACCATGCCGGTGATGGCGTCGCAGTACTGGGGCCCCTCGTAGTGCACGACCGTGGCCAGGGCGGCGCCGCCCGCCCAGGCGATCAGGGGCACGGTCCGCAGCCGGGCACCGGCCGGACGGGCGGCCGCGGTACGCCGGCGCACCAGCTGATCGGTGATGATCACCGCGCCGATGGGCGGGACGAAGACACCCAGCAGGGTGAGCCAGGTCTCGAAGTGCTCCCAGACCCCGGCGAGGGCTACCGCCAGGCCGAGCGTTCCGATGACGAGCACCAGACGTCGCATGGCGGCGCCCGTCAACTGCCCCCAGCCGACCGCCGCGTTGTAGAGGCAGTGCGCGGAGACGGAGCCGAGGTTCACGAAGACGAAGGCGACGGCCGCGGCGGTGAGCACACCGCCCTGGCCGGTCAGCAGGCCGAGGAAGTCACCGCCGGCCGATGCGGGCGCCGCGGCCGCGCCCGCGCCGACCACCACGGCACCGACGATCAGCGCCACCAGATTGGCCAGCGGGAAGGCGGTGAGCGAGGCGAGGACGGCCTCGCGGCCGTTCTTCGACCAGCGGGTGAAGTCCGCGGTCATGGTGCCCGAGTCGATGAACCCGGCGATGACCATGGTGACGCAGGCGCCGAACGCCAGCGCACCCCCGGCCGGGGCCTGACCGTCGTACGACAGCACGTCCGACACGCTGGTCTCGCGCAGGGCCAGCACGATGGCCACGATGCCGAGCACCACGTACAAAGGCGCCGCGATCCACCCGATGACGGCCAGCGCGCGGATACCGGCGTAGGCGAGAGCCACGTACAGCACGCCGGCGAGCAGCACGGTGGCCGGTACGGGCCAGCCGAGCGCGGCGTGCAGGGTGGAGCCGGTGAGGCCGACCTGAAAGGCGAACCAGCCGATGACGACGGTCGCCAGGAACCCGGAGACAAGGGTGGCGCCGCGGGGTCCGAAGGTGACGGCGGCGATCCGGGCGAAGGTGTTGCCGGTACGGCCCGCGAGGTAGCTGAGTGCCCCGACGTAGCCGCCCAGGACGAGACAGCCGACGAGGATCGCCAGCATGCCGCGGGCGAAGCCGAGGTTGAAGACGATGACGCCGCCGAAGACGGCGTTGGTCAGCACCATGGGGAAGCCGAACCAGACGGAGGACACCGACAGCAGCGGCCGGCGGTGCTCGGGCGGCACCGGGCGGTCCTCGAACTCGTCCTGAAGCCGCGGTCGGGAGCCGGGTCCCGCGCCGGGTGTCGGTGTTTCAGCTGATATATCGGTCAGCGGTGGGGTGTCGGGGGTCGGGGACGGCGTCATGGGGAGCTCCTGACGGCGGGGGCGGGAACGGGGGTGCGAAAGGGGTGTTCAGCCCTGTGGTCAGCCCTGGTGGAGGGCCATCTGCGCGATCGCGTGCGCGGCGCGTTTCTCGACGACGTCGAGGGATTCGCCCACATGGCGGCGCAGCGCGGTGAGCGCTTCGGGCAGCCGTTGGGCGAGGACGTGCTCGACGATGTCGAGGTGCTCGGTGACGGTCCGCTCGATGCGGTCCTCGGTCAGGTAGTCGTACATCCGCACGGGGCGGATCCGGGTGGTGACGGACTCCAGCGTCTCGGTCAGCTGCCGGTTACCCGACGAGCGGAGCAGCGTGCGGTGGAAATCCTCGTCCTCCGACACGAATCCGGGGTCGGGTGCGGGCATGTCGGAGCGCAGCGCACGCCAGCGGTCCCGCAGCGGTTCCAGGAGTGCGGCGTCGTGCACCACCGCGTCGGACTCCAGGGCGCGGGTGATGCCCCGCAGTTCCACGGTGATCCGCAGTTCGTACAGGTCGCGCAGCTCGGGGAGGTTCGGCCGGGCGGTGTAGAAGCCGTCCGGCAGGCGCTGCACCAGCCCGTCGGCGACCAGCCGGACCAGCGCCTCTCGGACCGGGGTCCGGGACACACCGAGACGCTGCGCCAGGTGCAGTTCGACCAGTCGGCCGCGCATGCCGAACTCGCCCCGCAGCAGCATGCCGCGCAGCTCGGTATACGTTTCCTCGCGCCGATTGCGCACGGCTCGGTTCGGCGTCGGTTCCCCGGCCGGCTGTGTCGACATACGTGTATGCACGGGTGCGTCCATAGCGGGAACGCTAGAGGACCGTCGTTTCTGCGGCTTTTATCATGTGTTCCCGCGGTGTTACAGGTGATCGGCTAACACACGCCACACCACGCATCAAGCAGTTCCGTGGCGGCATGAGAGATCTCATAAGTGCCGTTTATGGCAAGGGAGTTCGTCGTATATATGAAGGAGGTGTGCGACACAGCACCGCCGTCGACCGCGATCGGCCGATTGTTCGTACGTCTTCCATCAGCGAGGTCGGGAGGAACATGCGAGTCGGGCCCTTCCCCCGTGTCCACCGCTTTTCCACCGAGGCAGTCCGCTGTCCGGACCGCGGAAGCTGTTGACGGACCGGACGCCCGCCCGCTCCCCCGAGGTCGTATCGCGCTCCGCGAGCGCGCCCGCCGCACGCGTTCCTAGAGGCGTCGGCGACGTGTAGGTCACGCTTCCCCCGCTGACTCGTGTGCCTCCCCGCGCGTCTGCGTTTCGCCTGCCCGCCTTCAGGCCGGTTCGCCATGCCGCCTGCCCAGCCTTCCCATGGAGCCGCCCCATGAGTTCCACCACGCCCTCCGCCACCGGGCCGCGCAACGGGGCGGGGTCACCCGCCCCGCCCAGGTCCCGCCTCCCTGGGGAGCGGCAGGTGGCGGCGCTCATGGCGGAACTGCTGGGCGTCCCGTCGGTCGAGCCGGACGACGACTTCTTCGCCCTCGGTGGCCATTCCCTGCTCGCCACCCGGCTGGTCACCAGGATCAGGGCCCGCCTGGGCACCGAACTCCCGATGCGCGCGGTCTTCGAGCGCCCCACCGCACGCACGCTCAGTGCTCTGCTTCCCGAGCAGCGGCCCGCGGTGCCCCCGATCGTCCCGGTCGAGCGCACCGGTGAGCTCCCGCTCTCCCACGCCCAGGAACGCATGTGGCTCCTCGACCAGCTGGAGTCGGACAACCCGTCGTACAACGTGCCGATCGCCCTGCGGCTGCGCGGGCCGCTGGACCCGGGCCGGCTCCGCTCCGCGCTGGCCGCGGTGGGGGAACGGCATGAGGTGCTGCGCACCCGGTTCGAGGAAAGGGACGGGCAGCCGGTGGCGCGGGCCGCCGAGAAGCCCCGCATCCGGTTCGACCAGGTGCGGCCCGGCCCCGGGGAGGTCCCGGAGCGGGCGGCCCTGGAACGGGCCGCGGCCGACGCCAGGGAACCCTTCGATCTGCGGGACGGCCCGCTCGTCCGGGCGACCCTCACCCGGCTGTCCGAGGACGAGCACCTGCTGGCGATCTGCACCCACCACATCGTCTTCGACGGCTGGTCCGTCAGCGTGCTGATCCGCGACCTCCACGCCGCCTACACCGGCGAGCCCCAGAAGCCACTGCCCCTCCAGTACGCGGACTACGCCGCCTGGCAGACGGCCTGGCTGAAGGACGGCGCGCTGGACGACCAGCTCGCCCACTGGACCTCGGCCCTGGCCGACCTGCCCTCGGCGCTCGACCTGCCCACCGACCGGCCGCGCCCGGCCACCGCGAGCGGCAGCGGGGCCCAGTTGCACGGGCGGATCGGCCCGGAAACCGCACAGCGGCTGCGCACCCTCGCCCGCACCGAGGGGACCACGCTCTTCAGTGCCCTGTACGCCGCCTTCGGAGCGGTACTGATGCGCCGCTCCGGTCAGGACTCCGCCGTGATCGGGGTGCCCGTGGCCAACCGCGGCCGCGCGGAGGCCGAGGACCTGATCGGGTTCTTCGTCAACACGCTGCCGTTACCGGTGCGGCTGCCGGACGACGGCACCTACCGCGGGCTGCTCACCCAGGTGTCGCGCACCGCCCTCGCCGCCTTCGATCATCAGGACGTGCCCTTCGAGCGGCTGGTGGAGGTGCTCGCACCGGAACGCGACCTGTCCCGGAACCCGCTCTTCCAGGCCATGTTCACCCTCCAGAACACACCTCCGCCTCCCACCCGGCTGGGGGACACCACCGTGGAACTCCTCACGCTGGAGTCCGGCAGCGCCAAATTCGATCTCACGCTGACCGTGGCGGAGGGGGACGGCCTGGAGGTCGTCCTGGAGTACGCCACCGATCTCTTCGACCCGGAGACCGCGCGGGCCGTCCTCGACGAGTACGTCCACCTGTGCGAGGGCGCCGCACACCGGCCCGGGGCCCGGCTGTCCACCCTGCTGCGCGTCCCGGCAGCGGATCGCGAGAAGCTGCTCGTCACCTGGAACGCCACCGACCGCGAGAACACCACCGCCGATGTCGTGACGCGGCTGCGCCACTTCGCCGAGGTCACTCCGGACGCCGTCGCCCTGACGGACCGGACGACGTCCCTGACGTACCGCCGGTTGTGGCAGCGCGCCGACGCACTGCGCCGGGATCTCGCGGGACGCGGGGTGGGGTCCGGCGACCTGGTGCTCGTCCTCGGCGATCGCGGTGCGGCCGTGACGACGGCCGTGCTCGGCATCCTCGCGACGGGCGCGGCGTTCGTTCCGGTGGATGTGGCGATGCCGTTGCCGCGGGCCGCCGGGATCGCCTCCCGCAGCGGCGCCCGCTTCCTGGTGGCCGAACCCGCCGCGACCGCACGGGCGCACCGGCTCATCGAGGCGGCGGAACGGCCACTGACCGTCGTCAGCCCCTACCCGGCCGACGCACCGGCCGGGGGCCCGCTTCCGACGGCGTTCGACGGCGACAGCCCCGCCTACGTCATCCACACCTCCGGCTCCACCGGGGTTCCCAAGGGTGCCGTCGTCCACCGGCTCGGGATGCACAACCATCTCCTCGCCGAGATCGAGGAGTTGGGCCTGACGGCGGCGGACACCGTCGTCCAGAACGCGGGGCTGGCCTTCGACGTGTCCGTCTGGCAGACCCTCGTGGCCTTCGTGGTGGGTGGCCGCAGCCTGGTGGTGGCGGACGCGATCGCCTCCGATCCGGTGGAGTTGTTCGAGACCGCCGCCCGGGAGGGGGCGACCTTCCTGGAGGTCGTGCCGTCGCTGCTGCGGGCCGCGCTCGACGCCTGGGACGTCCTCGGTTCCGCGCCGGACCCGGACCGGCTGCGCCGGCTGATGGTGACCGGGGAGGCGCTGCCACCGGATCTGTGCAGGCGCTGGTTCGCCCGCTTCCCCAGGGTGCCGCTGGTCAACGCCTACGGTCCGGCCGAATGTTCCGACGACGTCGCTCAGGCCGTCCTGGCCCAGGACACCCCGCTCGCCGGAGCCCGGGTGCCGATCGGACGGCCGCTGCGCAACACCCGGCTCTACGTCCTCGACGAGGAGTGCGAACCGGTCCCGGTGGGTGTGCCGGGCGAGCTGTACGTCGGGGGAATGGGGGTGGGGCTGGGCTACCTCGGCGATCCCCGGCGTACCGCCGCCGCGTTCCCGCCCGACCCGTTCCATGACGTGCCGGGTGCCCGGATGTACCGCACCGGCGATGTGGTGCGGTATCTGCGGGACGGGCAGTTGGAGTTCCTCGGCCGCCGTGACCACCAGGTCAAGATCCGTGGGCAGCGGATCGAGCCGGGCGAGGTCGAGGCGGCCGTACGCACCCTGAGCGGGGTGCGGGACGCGGTGGTGATCGCGGACCGCTCCGGGCCGGGCGGGGCCCGGCTGGTGGCGTACGTGGCGGGTGAGGTCGACCCGCACGCCGTGCGGTCGGCGCTGGCCGGGCGGCTGCCGTCCGCCATGGTGCCCGCCGCCGTCGTCCCGCTCGACGCCTTGCCGCTGTCGGCCAACGGCAAGGTGGACCGCGCCGCGCTGCCGCCCGCGCCGGTGCCGGAGAGTGACGGTTACGTCCCGCCGCGGGATGCCGAGGAGACGCGGCTGTGCGCCTTGTTCGCGGAGCTGCTGGGCCTTCCTCGGGTGGGCCGGTACGACGACTTCTTCGCCCTCGGCGGCCATTCGCTGCTCGCCACCCGGCTGGTCGCCCGGGTGCGCGCCGCGTTCGGCGTCGCGCTGCCGCTGCGCGCCCTGTTCGAGCGGCCCACTCCCGAAGGACTCCGCGCCGCGCTCACCGGCACGGATGCCGCCCGGCCCGCGCACGCGCCGGTGCGGACCCCGGCCCAGCGGTGGTTCGGTACGGCGGAACCGTCGGGCGGGCGGGGGGCGCTGCTCTTCTGCCTGCCGCACGCCGGCGGGGGCGCCTCCGCCTACCGTGACTGGCGGGCGCTCGCCCCGGCGGACGTCGAGGTGGTCCCGGTCCACCTTCCGGGCCGGGAGACCCGTCTCATGGAACCGGCCCGCCACGACGCGCGGGAACTCGCGGAGGAACTGGCCGACGTCCTGCCCGCGTTCGCCGACCGGCCCTTCGGGCTCTTCGGGCACAGCATGGGAGCCCTGCTCGCGTTCGAGCTGAGCCACGCGCTCACCGCTCGCGGGCACCGGCCGCGGGCCCTGTTCGTCTCCGGCCTCGACGCCCCGCACCGTCGCGCCCTGACCGCACGGCCCGCCCACACCCTGGACGACGAGGCCCTGCGCAGCGCCCTGCGCGGCCTCGGCGGCACGCCGCCGGACGTGCTCGACTCCCCCGAGCTGCTCCAGACGCTGCTGCCGGTGCTGCGGGCGGACGCGGCGGTGACCGAGACCTACACCTGTCCGCCCCGGCCCCCGCTCACCGTGCCGATCACGGTGTGCACCGGTCGCGACGACCCGACCCTCGCCCCGGAGCGGACGGCCGCCTGGGCCGAACTCAGCTCCGCGCCCGTGGCCTTCGAGACGTTCCCCGGCGGCCACTTCTACCTGCGCGCCCAGGCCGCCGCGCTCCTGCGCCTGTTGTCCGCCCGGCTGCGGGCGACCGGCTGACCCCCGTGCCCCCGCGCGGCGCGCCCGGCCGCCGCGCCGACGGAAGGTTCCCCTCCGATGGCAGACCGCCAGCTCATCGCGATCGACTATCCCGGCAGGCGCGACTCCGGACGCCTTCTCGACCTGCGCCTGGAGGAGCACGGATTCGATGTGCGGTACCCGATCCAGCTCCACAGCCCGGACGAGCCGGACGCCGGCGCCCACACCGCGGCGCTCATCAAGGCGTCCGGCGCCGAACCGGACCGGCTGGCCGGGGTCCTCGGCTACTGCATGGCGGGGCACCTCGCGCAGGAGGTGGCGGGACGGCTCGCCGCGGACCACGGGGTGGTCCTGCCGGTGGTCCTCGTCGACAGCACGCCCTGCACCGCCGCGTCCGTGGCGGAGGAGTGCCGGGCGGTGTTCGAGGTCTTCGGTGCCGGCGCGGGCGGGCCCCTGCCGGGGCCTGGCGCACTGGAGGCGCTTCTCGACCCCGGCACCCTGCGCGACCGGCCGTCGTACGTCATCGCCACGCTCCGCGACGCGATGCTGCGCCGGGTCATGGAGACCCTCGCCGAGGACGGAGCGGAGGAGCGGGAACTCGAAGAGGCCGCCGCACCCGTGGTGGACCACTACGTCTCCTGGCTCACCCATCTCGTCGCCGCGCACAACTGCACCGCCCCCGCGTGGGGCGGCGAGGTGCTGCACCTGGTCTCCCGCGACCACCCGTTCCGCGCGGACTGGCCGGGCAGTGCGGCCACCCGCACGGAGGCCGTCGACGCCGACCGCGCCGGGCTGCCGGGCACCGCGCGGGCCCGGGAGACCGTCCTCGCCTTCCTGCGCGACACCACCGGACGCTGACAAGCCCGCCCCCACCGGGAGACCACGATGCCGAGCACGCCCCGCCCCGCCCCGGACCCGACCACCCTGACCGGGCTCTTCGCCCGCAGCGTCAGCCGCTTCCCGCACCTGACCGCCGTGACCGACGACCACGCCTCGTTCAGCTACGCCGAGTTGGACGCCCGCTCCGATGACGTCGCCTCCGCGCTGCGGGCCCGCGGGGTGCGGCCCGAGGACCGGGTCGGACTCCATCTCGACCGCGGTGCCGAGGTGTTCGCCGCGATCCTCGGGATCCTCAAAGCGGGCGCCGCCTATGTGGCCGTCGACACCCGCTACCCGGACGCCCGCCGCGATCTGATGCTGACGCACAGCGGCGTGCGGGTCGTTCTCACCCGGCCGGGTCCTGGCGCGGCACTCGGCGGTCTCCCCCTGGACACCCTGGAACTGCCGGTGCCACCGGCGGACGGCTCCGGGCCCGGCCCCGGCGACCTGGCCCGTCCGGACGGCGCGGCCAGTGTGCTGTTCACCTCGGGGTCCTCCGGCACGCCCAAGGCGGTCGTCCTGGAACACCGCAACATCGTCTCCTTCGCCGTGAATCCGGCCCTTCCGCCGCTGCGGCCCGAGGACCGCACCGGGCAGATCTCCAGCCTGTCGTTCGACGCCTTCCACTTCGAGATGTGGGCGACGCTGGCGCGCGGCGGGCAGGTCGTCGTCCTGCCGCCGGTGCCCGATCTGCTCGCGGCGGGCTTCCGGGCCGCGCTGGAGCGGCGCGGCGTCACCGCCATGCTGGTGCCCACCATGGTCGTCAACCAGGTGGTGCGGGAGGACCGGGACGCCTTCGCGCCACTGCGCCTCCTCCACGTCGGCGGGGATGTCCTACGGCCCGCCGCCTGTGCGCGGTTGCTGTCGGGCGCGTTCCGCGGGGAGCTGTTCAACCTGTACGGGCCGGCCGAGACCACCACCGCCTGCACCGCGCACCGCGTCACCCTCGACGACACCCGCGCGGAGAGCATTCCCATCGGGCGTCCGCTGGACGGGGTGACGGTGCATCTGCTCGGCCCGGACCGGCGGCCGGTCGCGCCGGGTGCGGCAGGCGAGATCCACATCGGCGGGCCCGGTGTGGGCCGCGGCTATCTGTCCGTCCCCGACCGCCCGGACCGCACCGAGCGCGCGTTCGTGCCAAGCCCGCTCCCGGACGGCCCCCGACGCGTCTACCGCACCGGCGATCTGGCCCGTCGCCGAGCGGACGGGGTACTGGAGTTCCTGGGCCGGGCCGACGATCAGGTCAAGATCCGCGGCTACCGCGTGGAGCCCGCCGAGGTGGCCCGCTCGCTGCGGCACCACCCGCTCGTGCACGACGCGGTCGTCCTCGCCTCCGGTGAGGGCGAGGACCGCCATCTGGTGGCCTTCGCCGTGCTCGACGAACCCGTTCCGGTGAACGCTCTCCTCGACTTCGCCCGGGAGCGGCTGCCGCACTACCTGGTCCCCAGCCGTATCGTGGTGCTGCCGGAGATCCCGGCCACCCACCACGGCAAGCGCGACACGGCGGCCCTGCGCGCCCTGCTGACCCGGGAAGCGGGCCGGCAGGACGCCGTCCCGGCGACAGACACCGAGCGCTATCTGGTCGGGCTGTGGCGGTCCCTGCTCGGCGTGGAGGAGGTCGGTGTCCGGGACGACTTCTTCGCCCTCGGCGGCCACTCGCTGCTCGCCTTCCGTATGCAGCGCCGCATCGAGCGGGAGCGGGGAGTCACCCTGGAATACCGTTCGCTGGTCCGCACGTCCGTCCTCGCCGACCTGGCCGCGCTGGTGGACGCGACCGCGACCGAAGGCGCGGCACGGTGAACGCGCCTGCCCGCGCTCTCGCGGCCGAGGACTCCCCCTACGTCCACGGCGAGCGCATCGAACGGGTCGTGGCCCGGCACGCCGAGCGCGACCCCGGGGCCCTCGCGGTACGGCAGGGTGCGGAGACGCTGCGGTACGGCGAGCTGACCGGGCTGGCCGGCTCCGTCGCCGCCGGGCTACGGGCCCGTGGCGTCGGTCCTGGCGGGTACGTGCCCGTGCTGATGGCCCGTTCGCCCGAGTTCGTGGCCGTGCTGCTCGGCGTGCTGACCGCGGGCGCCGCCTACATCGCCATGGACCCGGCCTGGCCGCACGAGCGCACGGCGGACGCGGTACGGCGCTGCGGAGCACCGCTCGTCGTCGGGGACCGGCCGGGCACGGAGGTGGGCGGGTCCCCGGTGGTCGCCTGGACCGCCCTGGTGTCCGGGGCCGACGGACCGCCACCGCCGCCCCACAGCGACGGCACCGAGACGGCGTGTGTGTTCTACACCTCCGGCTCGACGGGCCGCCCCAAGGGCGTCCTGTCCCCGCACCGGGGCACCGTGCGCACGCTGGTGGGCTGCCCGGAGATCCCGCTCGACTCGGACACGGTGTTCCTCCAGGCCGCGCCGCAGCCCTGGGACGCCTTCTCGCTCGAACTGTGGGGGCCGCTGCTGAACGGCGGCAGCGCGGTCCTGTTGGACCGGGGCGCGCCCGCCCTGGACGCCGACGGGCTGCGGCGGGCCCTCGGCCACGGCGTCAACACCTTGTGGCTGACCAGTTCGTTGTTCAACGTCCTCGTGGAGGAGGTTCCCGAGCTCGTCGGGGCGGCACGGCTGGTGCTGGTGGGCGGCGAGCGGGTCTCCGTGCGGCACGCGCGCCAGTTGCTCGATCGCTTTCCCGGGCTGCGGCTGGTCAACGGCTACGGCCCCGTGGAGAGCACGATCTTCGCCACCTGTCACCCGGTCCGGCCGTCCGACGTCGCCCCGGACAGCACCGAGATCCCCATCGGCCGCCCCGTGCCCCGCACCGGCGTGGTCCTGCTCGGCCCCGAGGGCGAGGTCCGTACGGGCCCGGGGGACGGCGAGATCGCCCTCAGTGGTGACGGACTGTCCCTCGGCTACCTGGGCGACGCCGAGGAGACCGCGCGGCGCTTCGTGACCCTGGACGGTGTGCGGCACTACCGCACCGGCGACCTCGCCACCCGGGACGCGGACGGGCTGCTGCGCTACCGGGGCCGTGCCGACCAGCAGTTCAAGGTCCGGGGGGTACGCGTCGAGCCCGGTGAGGTGGAGGCCGTGCTGGAGCGCCACCCGGACGTGGCGTCCTGCTGCGCGGTCCTGGCCGAGACGGCTCCGGACCGCCCCGAACTGGCCGTCCTCTACACGACGGTGTCCGGTGCGCCGGTGCCGGACGAGGAGTTGCGGAGCGTCGCGGCGCGCACGCTGCTGGACGCGATGGTCCCGGCCGTGCTGACCCACACCGCCCAGCTGCCGCTGGGCGCCACCGGCAAGGCGGACCGGGCCGCCGCGGCCCGCCTGATCACCGACACGCTCACCGCCGCCCGTCCGGCGCCCGCCCGTCCGGGTCCAGAGGTCCCGGGGCTGCTGACGGCGGCGGCTGAGCTGCTCGGCGCTCCCGCGCTGGGGGAGGACGACGACGTCATCGCGGCCGGGGCGACCTCCCTCGACGTGGTCCGCCTCGCCGCCCGCAGCAGCCGTCTGCTCCGCGCGCGGATCACCGTCGCGGACGTCTACCGGCTGCGCTCGGTGGCCGCGCTGCGCGGGCACGGCGCGACCGCCCCGCCCGCCGACACCGGCGTTCCCCTGGAGCCGGAGCCGGCCTCCGCCCCGGGCCCGCTGCCGCTGACCCGCGCACAGCAGCGGTTCTGGATGGCGGAGGGGGCCGCGCCGGGGGCCGCGGACAACGCGCTCGTCCTCGCCTACGTCCTCGACGGCCCCCTGGACCCCGAAGCCCTGCACCGCGCGCTGCACGACGTCGTCGTCCGTCACCCGGTGTTGCGCACGGTCCACCCCTGGCGGGACGAGCTGCCCGAGCAGCGCGTCCGGCCGGCCGCCCTCGTCCGGATCCCGCTGGAGCCGGTGGCGCGTCCGGTCGGCGCGGAGGCCGCACAGGCCGCGCGGGCGGTGACCGAGGACTGGTGGCGGCTGCCGTTCCGGCTGGAGGAGGAGCTTCCGATCCGGGCCCGGCTGTGTGAGCTGGGACCGGCACGGCACCTGTTGTGCCTGCACCTCCATCACATCGCCTTCGACGGCTGGTCCGAGTCGGTGCTGCTGCGCGATCTCGGCCTGTTCTACTCCTGGCACACCGGGTCCGGCCCGGAGGGCGGACCGCCCCCGGCCCCTGGCTATCCCGACTACGCACGCTGGGAACACCGCCACCTCCCCCGCAGAATCGAGGCGGAACTGCCCTTCTGGGAAGAGGAGTTGGCCCAGTTGCCGACACCCGTGCTGCCCGCGCCCACCAGCGAGGGCGAGGCACCCGCCGCCGAGTCGGCCGGGTATGTGCCCCGGGACACGGTGGAGCGCCTCACCCGGGCGTCCGCGCTGCGCGGCGGCCCCGCGGTGGCGGGGCTGGTCGCGGCGGTCGGCCGGGGCCTCGCCCGGACCTTCGACGCAGCCGATGTCACGGTGGGCACGGTGACGGACGGCCGGTTCGCGCCCGAACTGGAGCCGGTCGTGGGGTACTTCGTCAATCCGCTGGTGGTCCCGGTGCGCGGTGCGCGCGACGCGCCGGACGCCACGCTGCTCGACCAGGTCGCGCGGACCGTGGTGACGGGGCTGGCGCACGGGCGCGTCCCGTTCGACGAGCTGGTGCGGCGACTCGCGCCACCGCGGGACCGGCATCCGTTCTTCCAGGTGTGGTCCGTCGTCCAACGGCGGCCGCCGCACGGGCGGTTCGCCCCTGGGCTGACCGTGCGGTCGGTGCGGGTACCGGCGCCCGCCACGGCGCGCGAGCTGACCGTCGAGGCGGTTCCGGACGTGCACGGCGGCTGGCGGCTGAACACCCAGTGGCGTGTGGACGGCCTTGACGACGCGACGGCCGCCGCCCTGGCGGGCGAGGTGCTGTGCTCGGTCGAGGAACTGGCCGCCCTGGACTGAGGTCCGCACAGCGGACGCCCTCGGCCCCGTCGCCCCGCTGGTCGCGGGGGCGGCGGGGCCGGGGGCCGGTCGCCGGGGCAGGCGCGGTCAGGGCGCGGTGCCGGTCAGCTTCTCTTCGACCAGTCCCGAGAGGTCGGCGAACCGGGGGTACGTCACCACATCGACGGCGTCCACCGCCGCCCCGAACCTCTCCTGGATCTCGGCTGCCAGGTACACGGCCACGATCGAGGTGCCGCCGGCGTCGAAGAAGTCCGTGTCCTCCGTCACCTCCTCGATCTTGAGGAGTTCCCGCCACAGATCCGCCAACGTGACCTTCAGGTCCGACATCGTGCGTGCCTCACTCTCTGCTGGGGGTCGGGTACTGGCTGCGGGGAGGTTCTGGTGCGGTGGCCGGTGTTCAGGCCGGCTGCCGGCTCCCGGCGGCGAACAGGGGCTCCAGTGCGCGGTCGCGGGCCCAGGCGGCGGCCAGGTCCTCGGCCACCACGCAGTACATGACACCGTTGGTGCCGTCGAACGCGTTGGTGAGCACCACGCCGGTCCGGGTGACCGGGTCGTAGCCGAGTCCGGCCTTCTCCAGCGCCTCCCGGGTGGCCGGGAAGGACGGGGTGGACCAGCCCTCCGGCCACACCCGCTCCAGGATCACCCGGTCCCGGCCGAAGCCCTCGCCCACGACGAGCGCCCCGATCCGGCCGTAGATATGCGTGGAGCCGGTGACGCGGCCGTTGTACTCCGTGAACAGAACGTCCCGCTCGGGCGTCACGATGGTGTCCGGACCCAGGATTCCCCGGTAGCCGATGGCGTGCAGCGCCTGCGCCAGCCGCCGTCCCCCGTCGACGATGCGCTCCAGTACCTCCGGTTCCAGTCCCTGCGACGGCATGATCTGGCCCACGGCGTAGGGCGCGGACAGGAGTTCCCCGTGTCCGGTGAGCCGTACACCGTCGTCGGTGACGAGGAACTCCACGAAGAAGGCCGAGCTGTCGCGGACGTACCGCTCCACGACGGGCCGGCCGCGGCCGCCCGCCGTCAGCCACTCCCAGTGCTGTCCCAGGTAGGAACGCACCTCCTCGCGGCTGGAGACGCGCACCACGCGCCGGGCGCCGATCGGCCGGAACAGCTCGCCCGTGGTGAGGATCTCGTTACCACGGCCGCCGGAGAGGAAGTCGTGCTTGACCACCACGGGGCCGCCCGTGAGGAGTTCCCACACCGACTCCTCCGCCGCCTCCGGGCTGATGCCGACGGCTCCCGGCGGCAGCGGCACTCCGGCGCCCGCCGCGATGGTGCGGAACGCGGACTTGCTGTTGACCATGACACCGCCGGCCTGGTCGATGAAGCCGTGCCCGGGGGTCGCCCCGGTGGCGCCGAGGGTGCGGGCGAGCCGTGCGACGGCGGTGTCCGGCCACAGCGCCGACACCTGGGTCACCTCCCGCTCCCCGATGGCCTCATCGAGCATCCGCGCGAACCGGGGGTCGGCGAGCCGGCCCGGGGAGAGGGTCCCCTCGCTGCCGGCGTGCGCGGGCGGGACGACGATGGTGAGGGAGTCCGGTGGGGTGCCGGTGAGGGAGGTGACGTACGCCACGAACGCCTCCTCCGGGCGGACCGGCAGGACCAGGATGTCGCCGGGTTCCGCGAACCACACCAGGCGCTGGACCCACCAGCCGGTCCAGCCCCGGTCGGTCCGTACGTCCTCGCTGAAGTCGTTGCCGATGAGGATCCGGGCGGCGCGGGGCTCTCCGGTGCCGGACGCGGGGGCCTTGGCGCGGTCGGCGGGCAGGATCAGCATCGGGTCTCCCGTTCGATCAGCTTGACCAGGGTGTCGATGGTCGGGGCGGCGAGGAACTCCAACAGGGGCACCTCCGCGCCGAGTTCGCGTCTGACATCGCCCAGCAGGGTCAGCAGCCGCACGGAGTCTCCGCCCGCCGCCATGAAGTTGCCGTGCAGGTCGGCGGAGTCGGTGCCGAGGACCCGGCACCACAGCTGGGCCACCGTGCGCTCCAGCGGGGTGGTGGGTGCGGCCGCCGCGTCGGAGGGCGGTTCCCCGGGGGCGGGCAGCCGGGCGCGGTCGACCTTGCCGGTCGGGCCGAGCGGCAGCCGGTCGAGGGCGACGATCCGCCAGGGCACCGCGTAGTCGGGCAGGGTCCGGGCGAGGTAGGCGAGCAGTTCCCCGGTGTCCGGTGGGAATCCGGTGGCGGGGGTGACGTAGCCGACCAGCCGGGGGGCCGGGTCGCGGGTGTCGACCGCCACCACGGCCTCGGCGACGGTGGGGTGGGAGCGCAGCGCTGCCTCGATCTCCCCGGGTTCGATCCGGTGTCCGCGCAGTTTGATCTGCCGGTCCTTGCGTCCGGCGAAGACCAGGGCGCCGTCGGCGCGGCGGCGGGCCAGATCGCCGGTGCGGTAGTGGCGGGTGCCGTCCGCACCGGTGCCGAAGGCCGCGGCCGTGGCGTCCGGCTCGTTCCAGTAGCCGTGGGCCACCCGCTCGCCGCGCACCTCCAGTTCGCCGAGGAGTTCGGTGCCGCGGCCCTCCTCGTCGAGGAGGCGCAGGGAGATCCCCTCGACGGGGTGCCCTACGGGAAGTGCCGTCCCGCCGAGGTCGGTCGCGCCCGCCAGGTACTGGGCGATGAGCGTGCACTCGGTGGGGCCGAGCCCGTTCACCAGGACGGCGTTGCGGCCGAAGGCGGCGAGGAAGCGGCGCAGGTCGTGCTGGCCGGCCTCCTCACCGCCGAGGACGACCGCGCGTACCGAGGCGAAGGCCGGGTCCGGTCCGCCTTCCTCCGGCAGGTCGCCCACGAGGTGCCGGAAGAGCGTGGGGGTCGTGTGCAGGACGGTCGTGGCGGCGCGCCTCAGCCGCTCGCGCAGTTCGGGGGCTGTCGCCACCGGGTCCTCGACGTGCAGGGTGGCGCCGGTGAGGAGGGCCGCGTACAGGTCCATCACGGCGGCGTCGAAGGTGTAGCGGGCCAGCAGCGGGATGTGGTCGCGCGGGCCGATGCGCAGCCGGTCCGCGTAGGCGAGGGTGTGGGCGAGGACGTTGGCGTGGCTCTGCACGACCGCTTTGGGGCGGCCGGTGGATCCGGAGGTGTGCAGCAGATAGGCGGGCGCGTCCGCGTCGCCGGGTGCCGGTGCCTCGGGCGGGGCCGGGGACGTCACGGCGATGTCGAAGGGATCGGCCGGGACGGTCCGGGCGCCGCGTGCCAGGCTCCCGGCCCGGTCGGCGAGGGCGGGGTCGCAGACGAGCGTGGTGCAGTCGGCGTCGGTGAGCAGTCGGGTGAGCCGTCCGTCCGGCTGGCGTGGGTCGAGGGGGACGTAGGCGGCGCCGGTCTTGAGCACCGCCCAGATCGCGGCGACCGCGCCCACGTCATGTCCGTACAGCAGGGCGACCCGGTCGCCGGGGCCGGCCGTGCGGCGCAGACGGCGGGCCACGGTGTCGCTGACCCGGTCCAGTTCCGCGTAGGTCAGGCTGCCCTGGGGGCCGGTGACCGCGAGTCGGGCGGGGTGGGCGGCCGCGGTGCGGCGGAAGCGGTCGACGAGTCCTTCGCCGCGGCGGGCGGGCTCGGGTGGACGGTAGCCGTCGGGGACGGGCAACCGCCAGGGGGCGGGCGCCGGTTCGTCCTGGACGGGCAGTTCGCGTATCGGGGTTCCGGGGGTGGCCACGGCCGCGGTGAGCAGGGTCGCGCAGTGCCCGAGGATCCATTGGGCCGTGGCCCGGGTGAACAGGCTCGCGTTGTAGTGCAGGGTCAGGTGGGTGTGGACCGGGCCGCTGTCCAGGGTGAGCGCGACGTCCCAGGTGCCGTGCCGGAGGGAGGGCGCGGGAGCGCGGCCGGCCACCGCGCGGGGGTCCGTGGCGGGGGTGCCGCCGGGATCGCGGGCCAGGGCTTCGGTGACGGCGGTGTGTATCCGGGCGCGTTCGTCGGCGAAGGCGGCGTCGGGCCGTAACCGGACGCGCAGCGGGACGGTGGCCGCGTCCGGTGGGTTTCCGGCCGGGGCGGCCGCGTCCGTGAAGGACGCCGGGTCCAGCCCGATGAGCAGGTCGCGCTGCTGGGTGTGGCGGTGGAGGACGGCCGTCCAGGCCGTGAGGAGGGTGACCGGGCCGGGGACGTCCGCGGCGGTGCTCCCCTCCGCCAGGCGTCGGACGGTGTCCGGGGTGAGCGTCCTGGTCACGCTGTCGGGGGTGTGCTCCCGGGCGTTGAAGCGGTGCCGGTCGGTCGCGAGCCAGGGCCCAGCCGCATCGCCGTCCGGATGCTCCCGGCCGTGGCCGCCGGGATCGGTGCCGTGCATGATCTCAGCCTCACTTCCGCATGGGGGGTGGTGCGTGATCCGTTGGCCTGGACGGGAGCATCCGGGGAGCGGCGCGCCGCCGGGGGCTCAGCCGCCGGGGCGTGTCGTCCGGTTCCGGGTCTTTGGCACCGGTGCGCCCTCCGCTTCCGCCCTGGGCGGATGCCGGTCCCCGTGCCAGGAGTGCCACAGGCGTGCGTAGGCACCCCCGCGTCGCACCAGGTCGTCGTGGCTGCCGTCCTCCGTGATGCGGCCGTCCTCCATGACCACGACCCGGTCCGCGTCGTGCGCCGTGTGCAGGCGGTGGGCCATCGCGACGACGGTGCGGCCCTCCAGCACCGTGGCCAGCGACCGCTCGAGGCGGCGGGCGGTGTGCGGCGTCAGGAGGGAGGTCGCCTCGTCCAGGACGACGGCCCGCGGGTCGGCGAGGACCAGCCGGGCGAGTGCGAGGTGCTGGGCCTGGCCCGGGGCGAGGGCGTGGGCGCCCGAGCCGACCTCGGCGTCCAGTCCGAGTCCGGCGGCCCACTCCCAGGCGCCGACGGCGGTCAGAGCCGCCCGCAGTGCGTCGTCGTCGGCGGCGGGGCGGGCGATGAGGAGGTTGTCGCGGAGGGTGCCTCGGAAGACGTGGTGTTCCTGGGTGACGAGGACGATGCTGCCGCGGAGTTGGTCCAGGGGGAGGTCGCGCAGGTCGGTGCCGCCGATGGACACGCTGCCCGTCCTCGGCGCGTGGACCCCGGCGAGCAGTCGGCCCAGCGTGCTCTTGCCCGCGCCGGACGGACCGACGACGGCGACCCGCTCACCGGGTGCCACGACCAGGTCGATGCCGTGCAGGACGTCCTGGCCCTCTCGGTAGGCGTGCCGTACACCCTTGAGGACGATGTCCGTCTCGCCGGTGTCCTGCGAGGCCGGTGTGCCGCTCTCCGGCCGCCGCTCCCCCGCGGCCTCGTGCACACCGAGAATGCGCGCGAACGACGCTCCGCCCACCTGGAGTTCGTCCATCCAGAACAGCAGCCGGTCCACCGGCCCGATGATCTGCTGCGCATACAGACTGACCGCGGTCACGGCCGCGAGGTCCACCCGGCCGTCGAGGTGGAGCAGCCCGCCGATCAGCAGGGTCGCCACCAGGGGCAGCATGTACGCGGTGTCCGCGATGGGCAGGTAGACGCTGCGCAGGTACAGGGTGCGGCGTTCCGCCGCGTAGGACTCGGCGATGTCCTCCGCGACCCTGCGCAGCCGGTGTGGGCCCAGTCGCAGCGCGTCGACGGTGCGGGCGCCGTCGACGGTCTCGCCGAGTCCGCCGGTGAGCCGCGCGTAGGAGGCGCCGGCCCGCAGATACCCGGCGCGGGCCCGGCGCAGGTACCAGCGGGTGGAGATCCACAGCACCGGGACGGCCACCAGGCAGGGCAGGACGAGGACGGGGGAGGTCAGGACGATGGCGCCGAGGGTGAGCAGGACCGTGGAGAAGGCCACCAGCGTGTCGGGGACGGCGAGGCGGACGGTGGTCGCCAGCACGTCGACGTCCCGGGTGGTGCGGGTGACCAGTTCGCCGGTCCCCTCCTTCTCCACGGTGTGCGGGGGCAGTTCGAGCACCCGGTCGATGAACTCCTCCCGCAGGTCGGCGAGAACCTTCTCGGCCAGCCGCAGCGAGGCGGGGATCGCCAGCCAGGTGAAGAACGACTGCGCGACGACGGCCACGCAGATCAGCAGCACGGCCGGGGTGATGGAGTCCGGGTCGTTCCCGGCGTTCTGGACCAGTCGCCCCAGGAGCTGGGGCGCCACCAGGCCCGCGATGGCGGCCAGGGCGTGCAGGGCGAGCGAACCGGTCAGCTCGCGCGGGTGCCTGGCCATCAGCCGACGGGCGCGGGCGCGGACTTCGGCCGAGGAGGCGACGGGCAGAGCGGTCATGCCACGGCCACCTCTCGGGTGACGACGGCACGGTAGCGGGCGTCCGCGAGCAGCTCGTCGTGGCTGCCCCGGGCCGTGACCCGGCCGTCCTCCACGTACAGGACGAGTTCGGCCCGGTCGAGGAGCAGCGGGCTGGTGGTGAACAGGAGGGTGGTCCGTCCCTCGCGATACGCGCCCAGGCGGTCGGCGATACGGCCCTCGGTGTGGGCGTCGAGCGCGCTGGTCGGATCGACGAGGATCAGTACCTTCGGGTCCCTGATCAACGCCCGTGCCAGGTGCAGGCGCTGCTGCTCGCCGCCGGAGAACTCGCGGCCCCCCGAGCCCTCGTGGTCCAGGCCGTCGGGCAGCGCGTCGACGATGTCGCGGGCGGAGGCGGTGTCGAGAACGCGCTCCAGCCGGCCGGCGTCGTCCGTGAGGCGTCCGTCGGGGTCGAGTTCCCGGCCCAGGCGGCCGGAGAAGAGCCGGAACGCATGGTCCACGACGAGGATGCGGCCGCGCACCTCGTCGGGCGGCGCGGCGGCGAGCGGGACGTCGCCGTAGGTGACGGGGGCGGGCAGGTAGCCGCCGAGGCGGTCGGCGAGGCGATGGGCGTCCCCGCTCTCAGCGCACACCACGGCGACGAACCGGCCGTCGGGGACGGTCAGCCCGGCGTCGGGGTCGTGCAGGTCCCCCTCGGTGGCCAGGGCCCGGTCCCCGGAGGGTGTGGTGCGTTCCAGGGCGAGGAACTCCACGACCCGACGGGCGCTGACGAGGGCCCGGGTGAGCTGGTCGACGGTGGTGGTGGCGCGGCGCAGTTGCTCGGCGAGGAAGACGGCGTAGCCGTAGAAGGCGACCAGGTCGCCGGGGCCGAGCCGGCCGGTGCCGACGTAGTGGGCGCCGAGCCAGACGATGGCCGTGGTCAGCAGTCCGGGCAGCAGGGTCCGGCCGAGTGCGGCGAGGGCCTCGACCGAGGCGACCCGGACGGCCTCCTGCCGTACCCGCTGGGAGCGTTCGCGGTACCGGGCGGCGAAGACGTCCTCGCCGCCGATGCCCCGCAGCACCCTGAGCCCCTCGACGATGTCCACGGACAGGTCGGTGAGGGCGCCCTGCTGGTCACGCAGGTCGTGCTGGCGGTCGTGGAGCAGGCGCATCAGACGGGTGACGGCCCAGGCGATGAGCGGCACGCCCACCAGGGCGACCAGACCGAGCTGCCAGGAGGCGGTGAGCATGAGGACGGCGACGGCGACGATGGAGACGACGGCGCCTCCGCCGCGGGCGGTGCTCTCCAGCGCCGCCCCGATCTGGGCGATGTCGGTGGCGCCGACGCTCACCACGGATCCCGACGAGACCCGGCGGGGCAGCTCCGCGCCGAGGTCGACCGCCTTGGCGGTGACGAGCTGCATCGTGCGGTAGGCGCCGCCCAGACGGTTCGTCAGGGAGCAGCGGTCCCGCAGGGTGCCGCTGATCGCCTGGACGATGCCGAGGCCGAGGACGGCGGCGCTCCACAGCACAAGTGCCCGCCGGTCCCGGTCGACCAGTCCCTGGTCGATGGCGACGCCCACCGTGGCGGGCACCAGTGCCTGGGCGAGGGTGCACACCACGCCGTAGAGGGTGGCCAGCAGGGCCGGGGCGCGGTGCCGGCCGGCCAGCCACAGTACGTAGGCGCGGGCGGAGCCCACCGAGGGGCGGCCCGGGTCGGGTTCGGGAAAATGACGCATGACGTCCCCTGCGTAGGGCCGTGTGCCGCCCCACCGAGCGGCGTACACGGTGGTGGTCGTTAGCTCTTGGTGCCCAGGGTGAGGCCGTGCTCGTAGGGCAGGCCGCCGATGGTACGCACCTCGGTGAAACCCACCCGCCGCAGCCAGGTCTCATAGTCCTTGGCCGGGTAGGCCATGCCCTGGCCGCTCGCCAGCACGTTGAAATACAGGCCGAGGCGGGCGGAGAAGAGACCGGAGGTCTCGTCGTCGGAGACGTTGAAGCCGTAGACGAAGACCCGGCCGCCCGAGGGCAGCGCGTCGTACGCCTTGCGGAGCAGGTGGACGATCTGCTCCTCGGCGAAGATCTCCAGCACATGGCTGAACAGGACGGCGTCGGCGCCTTCGGGGAAGACGTCGGCGAAGATGTCCCCGGGGTGGGTGCGGACCCGGTCGCTCACATCGGGGGCGGTGTTGTCGCGCGCGAGTGCGGAGACGCTGGGCATGTCGAAGACGGTCAGTCGCAGTCGGGGATAGCGGGCGGCGAGCCGCAGGGACGTCGTGCCGTCGCCTCCCCCGACGTCGAGCAGGTGACGGACGCCGGCCAGCTCCGGGCGGTCGACGAGCGCGTCGGCGGAGCGGAGTGTGAAGGCGCTCATGGCGCGGTGGAAGACGGCTTCCAGCTCGGGGTTGTGGGACAGCCGCTGATACAGGGTGGGTTCGTCGCCGGGATGGTCGTCCAGCGCCACGTTGCGGCCGGCACGCAGCGCCTCGGTCATACGGGCGAAGGCGGGGTAGTAGACCTCCTTCCAGCCGAGCAGGATGTGGCGCCAGCTGTCAGGGGTGTCGGGGGCGAGGAGTTCCGCGGCGACCGGCGAGTTGCGGTACCGCCCGTCCTCCTTCTCCAGCAGACCGGTCGCGCACACCGCCTGGAGCAGGACGCGCAACTGGTGGGCCGGTACGGGGACCTCGGCGCCGATCTCCTCGAAGGTCGCGCCGGGCGACGTGGCGAGGAGGGCGAACACATCGAGTTCGGCGGCCGTGGCGACCGCGTTGAACAGCGCCGGTGCATTGACGAGGAATCGGAAGCGCTCATAGACGGGGTCGTCTTCGCGTAAGGAACTCATGGGGGCTCGCGTGTTCCTTCCTGGAATACCGCACAGCAATTTCGGTCGGGACCGCCGACGAGTCCAGCATGCAGTGCTGACCGATCAGTGTCCACATCGCCCGCCGAGCATGAACCCACCAGCGGATCGTTTCCACATACAGAAACCTTTTATTCGCACTCCCGCAAAGAATCTCGACGCCCATCAAAATGATCTAGCTCATCCGCATGTGTCTGCAATTTCGTTACAGCAATGTGTACAGGGTCACGGATTCCTGGACAGGCTCGAGGATCACCTGATTGGGTGTCACAGTCTGCTTGTCAGCGGCCCGTTGGGCACCGCATCGGGAGAGCCGGGAGCCGCTGGACGATCAGTGAGGGCTCAGCCATACGCCTCGCCGGGGAAGACGACCTCCGAGAGAACCGCCGCATTTCATCGGCGCGCTTCGGACTGCCTTCCGGCCGGGCTCACCCCCACGGAGGAACCCCACGATGCAGTTGAACAGCTTCGACGAATGGTCTCCGCTCAAAGAAGCGATCGTAGGATCCGCGCAGAATTACACGTCGCATCAACGCGAACTCTCCTTCGACCTGTTCTTCCACGACAACATCGCGGGCGACAACAACTCGCGCTCCGAGTGGTACTATCCGCGACTCACCGCCGGAACGGCGCCCCGGTCCGGGTCCCAGCCCATCAAGCAGCGGTATGTGGATGAACTGAACGAGGACCTGGAAGGCATCGCCAAAGCGCTGGAATCACTCGCGGTCACCGTGCACCGCCCGTTGGACATCGCGCCGACCACGGTCCAGGTGCGCACCCCGGCCTGGGAGGCGTCGGTGGTGCCGCCCCTGAACATCCGCGACAACACACTGATCGCGGGCGACGAGATCATCGAGACGCCCCCCATGATCCGGTCGCGCTACTTCGAAACGCAGTTCCTCCACCCGGTTTTCCAGGAGTACTTCCGGCAGGGCGCCGCGTGGACGGTGATGCCGCGCCCCTTGATGACGGACGCCTCCTTCGACCTGTCGTACGTGCGCGCCAGCACGGCCGGCGGCCCCACCGAGCCCATCGAGGATCCGCGCCCCTCCCCCTACGACGTCGGCTACGAGATGATGTTCGACGGCGCGCAGTGTCTGCGGCTCGGCCGCGACATCGTCGTCAACGTCTCCACGGCCAACCACGCCCTGGGCTGCGACTGGCTGGAGCGCCATCTGGAAGGCAGGTTCCGCATCCACCGGGTGCACCAGCTCAGTGACAGCCACATCGACAGCATGGTGCTGGCACTGCGGCCCGGAACGCTGCTGGTGCGCTCCGAGGCGGTGGCGGAGAAGCTGCCCGAGCAGCTGCGCACATGGGATCTGATCGTCCCGCCGGCACCGGAGAGCGACAACTTCCCGCGGTACGACGACGACGATCTGATCCTCACCAGCAAGTTCATCGACCTCAACGTGCTGTCGGTGTCCCCCGACACCGTCCTGGTCAACGAGGCGTGCCCGGAGCTGATACGCGAGCTGGAGCGGCACGGCTTCACCGTGGTTCCCGTCCGCCACCGGCACCGGCGCCTGTTCGGCGGCGGCTTCCACTGCTTCACCCTCGACACCGTCCGCGAGGGCGGCCCGGAGGACTACCTCGACTGACCGGGCCGGCCGCCGGCCGAAGGAACGGTGATGTACATGCTGGACAGTGCCCTGCGGGAGAACCCGGGTTCATCCCTGGACGACCTGGCCGCCGCCGCTCCGCGTCTGCGCGGGGTGGGAACGGCCGTGCCCGCCACCACGTACACCCAACAGGAGGTCCTGGACGCGTTCGGGATCAGCGATCCCCGGGTTCGGTCCGTGTTCCTCAACAGCGCGATCGAGCGCCGCGGCCTGGTCCTGCCGCCCCTGAAGCCGACGGGGGAACGCGCCGTCGAGACCCAGGGCGAGTTGCTCGGCAAACACCTCGGCTTAGGACTGGCCATGGGCCGCGAGGCGATCGAGGGCTGTCTGCGCGCGGCCGGCGCCGACCTCGCCGACGTCGGGTATCTGTGCTGCGTCACCTCCACCGGATTCCTCACCCCCGGCTTCTCCGCTCTGTTCATCAAGGAGCTGGGCCTGGATCGCCACTGCTCGCGCCTCGACGTCGTCGGCATGGGCTGCAACGCCGGGCTCAACGCGCTGACGGCCGTCGCGGGGTGGGCCCGCGCCCACCCCGGTGAGCTGGCGCTCATGGTCTGTGTGGAAGCGTGCTCGGCGGCGTACGTGTTCGACGGGACCATGCGGTCGTCCGTGGTCAACAGCCTCTTCGGGGACGGCGCCGCGGCCGTGGCGGTACGCCATGACGGGGACGGCGGCCAGGAGGCGGGACCGGGAACCGCGGCCGGAGGAGGACCCGCCCTGCTGCGCTTCTCCAGCCGCATCATCCCCGAGGCCGTCGGCGCCATGCGCTACGACTGGGACGAGGACCACGGCAAGTTCAGCTTCTACCTCGACCCCGAGGTGCCGTACGTCGTGGGCGCGCACGCCGAGGCGGCGGTCGGCCGGCTGCTGAACGGCACCGGTGTGCGCCGCTCGGACGTGGCGCACTGGATCATCCACTCGGGGGGCAAGAAGGTCGTCGACTCCGTCCGCGCCAACCTCGGCCTGTCCCGCGCGGACGTGCGGCACACCACGGGCGTTCTGCGCGACCACGGCAATCTGTCGAGCGGTTCGTTCCTGTTCTCCTACGAACGGCTGGCCGCCGAGGGCCGAGTGGCGCCCGGCGAGCTCGGGGTCCTCATGACCATGGGGCCCGGTTCCACCATCGAGACGGCTCTGGTGCGCTGGTGACGAAAGGAAGAGCGGTGACACGAAGCACTGCGGGCCCGGCCCGGCTGCCCGACGGACTGGGCCTGTTGGCCGAGATCGACGGCACCCAGTCGCTGACCGGCCTGACCGACACCGTGAACGCCACCTGCGACGCGGTGGAGGACCGGTCCGAACGGACCGTGGTCGTCCTGCGGTTCGCGGCGACGGCATCGGACTCACGGGCCTGGCCCGGCCAGGTCTCCATCCGGGAGGTCAACCGCTGGGAGCGGGCGGTGCGCCGGCTGGAACGGCTGCCCGCCATGACCATCGCGCTGGCCGAAGGCGCCTGCGGAGGACCCGCCCTCGACCTGCTGCTGGCGACCGACTTCCGCATAGCGGCCCGGGACCTGCTGCTGATGCTTCCGGTCAACGACGGGCACATCTGGCCAGGCATGGCCCTGCACCGGCTGGTGCACCAGCTCGGCGCCGGCCGAGCCCGGCAGATCGTGCTGTGGGGCAACGACATCTCCCTGGGCACCGCCCTCGACCTGGGACTGATCGACCAGGCCGGCGACGACCTCACCGAGGCCCTGCACACGGCCACCGTCCTCATGGGCCGCATCTCCGACCCGGAACTCGCCGTCCGCCGCCAGCTCGTCCTGGAGTCCTCGACGGCGGACTACGACGACGCGCTGGGCATCCATCTGGCCGCCTGCGACCGGGAGTTACGCCGACTGAGCGCCGCCCCCGGTCCCGCGCGGCCCTCGGGCTCGGACCCCGTACCGCCCACCGGGCAGGTGTCCGCGTGAACGCCCCCGCGCGGCCACAGCGCCCGCCCTTCACCTCCGTACTCGCCGACGACACGGTGACGTTGGAGCGCCTGACCGCCTCGGCCGACGCGGAACTGTCGGCGCTGCCCGCCAAGGCGGTGCGCGACGCGCGGCAACAGCGCCATGCCGACGTGCTCCTGGAAGCGGCCCGGGACGCCCGCCGCGCCTTCCTGGCCCTGCACACCGAAGCGGTCTACGACGTCCTCACCGACCACCGTGGCCGGTATGTGCGCCTGCCGGAGCTGCTCGACACGGCGGCCGAGCGGTTTCCCGGTCTGGCGCCCACCCGCGCCCAACTGGACGCCGAGGCCGGGCTGATCCAGGCACACCGGGAGGGGCGGGCGATCGACCAGGCGATCCTGTGCGGGGCGCTGCTGCGCTCACCCGCCGTGGGCGCCCATCTGATCGACGCGATGCTGCTGCCCACCCCGCGCTCCCTGGACGCCCTCGCCGCCTTCCGGGAGACGGGGCACCTCGCGCTGCCCTCGGTGACGGTGGAACGAGCGGGCACGGCCGCCCATGTGACCTTCCGCAACGCGCACTGTCTCAACGCCGAGGACGACCGGCTGATCGCCGACCTGGAAGTCGCCACCGACCTGGTCCTGTTGGACGACCAGGTGCGGGTCGGGGTGGTGCGCGGGGGCCCGGTGGACCATCCGAAGTACCAAGGCCGGCGTGTCTTCAGCGCCGGCATCAACCTCAAGGACCTGCGCAACGGGACGATCTCCTTCGCCGGTTTCCTCCTCGGCCGCGAGCTGGGCTACCTGCACAAGATGCAGCGCGGACTGCTCACCGACCCGGCCGCCGCCTGGTCGACGCGCACCGTGCAGAAGCCGTGGGTCGGCGCGGTCGACACGTTCGCCATCGGCGGTGGCATGCAGGTGCTGCTGGTGCTGGACCGGGTGATCGTGGAGACCGACGCGTTCCTGAGCCTGCCGGCCGCCGAGGAGGGCATCGTGCCCGGCCTGGGCAATCTGCGGCTCAGCCGGCTCACCGGCGCCAGGCTGGCCCGTCAGGTGGTGCTCTCCGGGCGGCGGATCCGCGCCACCGACCCCGAGGCGGCGCTGCTGTGTGACGAGGTGGTGCCCGCCGAGGCCATGGACGAGGCGGTGGAGCGCGCGGTACGCGAGCTGAGCACCCCGGCGGTGGCCGCGAACCGGCGCATGCTGGCGCTGGCGGAGGAGCCGCTGGACCTCTTCCGCACCTACCTGGCCGAGTTCGCGGTCGTGCAGGCCCGCCGCATCCACAGCCAGGACGTCCTCGACAAGGTCGAACGGCGCTGGCAGCGCTCCCTCTCCCGGTGACGAGGTACGACATGGCACGCACCGACCGCCCCGCCCCGCCCCCCGTGCGGGAACTCGACGGGCTGCACGGCTCGCTCGACGATCCCGTGCTCCGCTCGATCGGCTTCCTCAACGAGGTGATGAGCCGCTACCCGGACGCGATCTCCTTCGCTCCCGGAGCCCCGCACCCGGACCTTCTGACCGACGTGGAGCCGCGGGCTTACGTCGACCGATTCCTCGACCACCTCGTCCAGGAGCGTGGTCTGAAGCCGCGCGACGCCCGCCGCGCGCTGTACGAGTACGGGCCGAGCCGGGGACTGGTCAATGACATCGTGGCCGCGGCCCTGCGCCGGGACCACGGTATCGATGTTCCCGACCGCGCGCTGGTCATCACCGTCGGTGCCCAGGAGGCCATGCTGCTCACGCTGCGCGCCCTGTTCGGATCCGCCACCGACCGGCTCGCCGTCGCCAGCCCCTCCTTCGTCGGGATCGTCGGCGCCGCACGCCTCCTCGATATCGAGGTCATCGGCGTCGAGGAGACCCACGACGGACTCGACCTCGCCGCGCTCGCCGCGGAGTGCGCGGCGGCACGCCGGGCCGGCGGACGGATCCGTGCCTGCTATGTCGCCCCCGACTTCGCCAACCCCGCCGGCAGCCGGATGCCACCGGTGAACCGGCGTCGGCTGCTCGCGCTGGCCGAGCGGGAGGACTTCCTCGTCCTGGAGGACAACGCCTACGGGTTCACCGCGGCACCGCATGACGCGCTGCCGCCGCTGAAGGCCGAGGACCCCGGCCGGCGCGTGGTGCACATCGGCACCTTCGCCAAGGTGGGCTTCCCCGGGGCCCGCGTCGGCTACGTGGTCGCCGACCAGCCCGTCGCCACCTCCGCCGGGAGTGTCCTGCTCGCGGACGAACTGGCCGCCGTCAAGAGCGTGGTGACCGTCAACACCTCCCCGCTGACACAGGCAGTGGTCGGCGGGATGCTGCTGGAGCACGGCGGCTCCCTGCGGGAACTGGGCCGCCGCAAGGCCGAGTTGTACCGGCGCAACCTGCGGCTGCTCACGGACGCCCTGGACCGGCACCTCGACCTCGGGCCCGCCGACGGCATCCACGTCAACCGGCCGGAGGGCGGGTTCTTCGTCCTGATGCGGCTGCCGGTCCGGGTGGACACCGCCCTCCTGGAGACCTCGGCGGCCCGCTACGGAGTGCTGTGGACGCCGATGGCACCGTTCCACCTGACCGAGGCGGGCGCCGACCAGTTGCGGCTGTCCTGCAGTTACCTGGACCCCCGTCAGATCGAGACCGGGGTGCGCAGACTGGCCGACTTCCTGAGGAACGAGGTGAGCGCATGACATGGACCGTCCCCCCGCACCCGCCGGTCCCGCACCCCACGGTGCGGGAGAACCCCTTCGACCCGCCGCCCGAACTCGCCGCCTACCGCACCGGCGGCGGACTGCGCCGGATGCGCTACCCGGACGGGCACACCGGCTGGCTGGTGACAAGCCACGCGCTGGCCCGGACCGTCCTGTCCGACCAGCGGTTCAGCGCGAGCTCGGAGACGAAACGGGCCCCGGTGTCCCGGCCCGGCATCGCCCCCTTCTTCGGCGCGCCCGCGCTGCCGGGCTGGCTGGTCGACATGGACCCGCCGCAGCACACGCGGATCCGCCGCCTGTTGACGGGCCGGTTCACCATGCGCCGGATGAAGGACCTGCAACCGCGCGTCGAGCGTCTGGTGGAGGACCACCTCGACGCGCTGGGCCGCTCCGGTCCCCCGGCCGACCTCGTCGCGTCGTTCGCGCTGCCCGTGCCCTCGCTGGTCATCTGCGAACTGCTCGGCGTGCCGTACGGGGAGCGGGCCTCCTTCCAGCACGACAGCGCCACCCTGTTCCGGCTCGACGCGTCCTTTGAGGAGGCGTCGGCCGCCATGGACCGGCTCGACGGACTGCTGCGGGACCTCACCGAGTACCGGCGCGGCCACCCGGCGGACGACCTGCTCAGCCAGCTGGTGCGGGACGGCACGCTGACCACCGGGGAGATCGCGGGCCTGGGCGTGCTGCTGCTGACGGCAGGGCACGAGACGACCGCCGGCTCCCTGAGCCTGAGCACGTTCGCACTGCTGAGTCATCCCGGCCAGCTCGACCGGTTCAGGGCCGACCCCTCACTCTCGGACGGCGCGGTGGAGGAACTCCTGCGCTATCTGACCATCTTCCACTTCGGGGTACCCCGCACCCCGCTGGAGGACGTGGAACTGGCCGGGCAGGTGCTGCGCAAGGGCGAGTCGGTCACGGTCTCGCTGCCCGCCGCCAACCGCGACCCGGCGCAGTTCGACCGGCCCGACGAACTGGACGTCGGCCGCCACGCCCAGGGCCACATGGCGTTCGGCTTCGGCATCCACCAGTGCGTCGGCCAGAACCTCGCCCGGATGGAGCTGCGCGTCGCCCTCCCGGCGCTGTTCCAGCGGTTCCCCACGCTGGCCCTGGCGGTCCCCCGGGACGAGGTGCCGCTCTCCGGCGACATGGGTTTCTACGGGGTGCACCACCTCCCCGTGACCTGGTGACGACCCGGCACACACGGCAGGAGCGCATGGACAAAACCTACCTCTCAGCGGTCGGCGAGGCCCTCGGCGAGCCCCGTAAGGTGTCCGAGCTGGCCACCTCGGTCGACACCGGTCTGACCGCGCTGATCGAGGAGATCGCGCACTTCAGGGAAAGCTCCCGGGACATCTGGGAACTGGCCGCCGACGCGGCCGAACAGACCCTCTCGCACTCTCCGCACCCGCCCGACCTCATCGTCTACGTCAGCGAGAACGACCCCGACACCGCTGCCTCCCTGGCCCGGCTCGGCCAACGGCTGCGCCTGCCGGCGGCCGAGCACCTCGCCCTGTCCGGCCGCGACTGCGGCAACCTGGCGCCCGCGCTGGAGACCGCGTCGGCGCTGCTGGCGACGGGCCGGTACGAGCGGGTGCTGCTCGTGCTCGCGGACCGGGCCCGCGCCGGGCGCCGGGTGATGGCCAGCGGCCTGTCGGTGTTCAGCGACGGCGCCGCGGCCTGTCTGCTCACCCGGCGGCCGCCCGCCGCGGGCCCGGTCCTGCGGGTCGAGGCGGTGGCCGGCCGGACCGCGGTACGGCCCGATGACGACCCGGCACGGCAGGGCGTCCTGACGACGGCCCGGCTCGCCTCGGACAGCGTGGCCGCGCTCCTGGACGTCTCCGGTCTCACCTGGGAGGACGTCACCCAGGTCGTGCTGCCCAACTACCGCCCCACCGCGCAGAGGTTCCTGACCGCCGCGCTCGGCGTCCCCGCCGGCCGGCTGTCCCTCGGACCCGTCACCGACATCGGCCACTGCTTCTCCGCGGACCCCCTCCTCACCGTGGGCCGCCGGGCGGCCGCCGGTGCTCTCGCCGCCGGGGATGTTCTGCTCACGGCCGTCTTCGGGCCCCACACCTGCTCGGCCATCGCGTTCAGACGGCTGTGACCGGCCGCCCGCGCACCGAACCAGCCGCCGACTCTCCACGGAGGATCCCGTGCTCAGCCATCCCGCCCCCGCCCTCGACGACCGGTTCACCGCGACGGTGAGGTCCCTCCAGGTGCCGGAGATGTGCACCGACTCCACCGCGCCCCTGCTCTACTGGCTCGTCCGCACCCTGCGCCCGCAGCGGGTCCTGGAAGTGGGCATGGGCTATACCACCCCGTTCCTCGCCCGAGCACTGCGCGACAACAAGGAGGCGTACGAGGCGGAGAAGGCGCTGCTGGGCACGGCGGAGGGCCAGGAGGTCCAGCCGCTCGCGCACGCCGCCTACTACGACCAGCCGTACGAGCCGCGCCTGGTCTGCGTCGACCGTATGACGGACACCGCGTCGTCGGCGCCCCGTGCCTGGAAGGTGCTGGAGGAACTGGAACTCACCGGCGTGTGCGAGGTCATCGAGGGTGACCTGCGGGGCTCCAGCGGGCGGGTGCGGGAGGCGGTCGGACTGCTGGACTTCGCCTGGATCGACACCTGGGACACGCTGGCCTTCGTCCGCGAGTACTGGGACCTCCTCGACCCGGCGGGCGGCGTGTTCGCCGCGCACTACCTGATGACGTATCCCGAGGGCCGGGCGGTCCTGCGCTACCTGGAGTCCCTGCGGGCCCGCGACAACGGCCGCCTGGAGATGCTCAACCTGCGCGAGCCCCACCGGTTCGGGCAGAACAGCACCACGCTGATCCGCCGGACCCGCGACTACGTCGACCCGGAGGACCTTCGCCCGCAGGGCAACAGCAACGACCCCACAGGCGTCCTCGACGCCGGCTGACCACAGCGAGGCGATCGTGCACATCTACTCCGTGACTCCCGAATCCATGAGCCCCATCGAGGAGTTCGACGAAGACTTCCGGACCCGGCTGACGCGGGCCGCCGCCGGGTACGAGCGGGCCGGCTGGTCGGGCGTGCTGGTCCCGCACAACCTGCACGAGGTGGACCCCTGGGTGGTCGCCGCCTACCTGGGTTCGGTCACGGACCGGCTGCTGCCGCTGATCGCCGTGCAGCCGTCGTCCCTCCCCCCGCACACGGCGGCGGCCATGGCCTCGGCGTATGCGACGCTCTACGGCCGCCCGCTGCACTTCAACCTCGTGGCCGGAGCCCGCGAGGACGAACTGCGCAGCACCGGTGACCTGCTCGGCCACGACGAGCGCTACCAGCGGCTCCTGGTGTACGGCAGGGTGCTGCGGGGCCTGCTCGCCGGCGAGGAGGTCAGCGAGGAGGGGCCGCACTACCGGTACGAGAGGTTCCGGCTGGAGCCGCGGCCCGAGGTCCTGGCGCGGTGCCTGCTCTTCGTGGCAGGGTCCTCTCCGGCGAGCCTCCGGGTGGCCAAGGAGGTCGCGGACGTCGTCATCACCCATCCCGCCCCGTACCCGGAGTGGGAACGGGACTTTCTGAAACCGCTGTTGGCCGACGGCTACCGCGGTACCTTCGGCATCCGGATCGGGGTCATCGCCCGGTCCGATCCGCTGGAGGCCTGGCGCACGGCCCGGGACCGCTTCCCCGAGACCTGGCGAGGGCGCCAGGAGACGCTGCTGAAGACACTGTCGCAGAACAACTGGTCGCGGCAGCTGGCGACGCGGGCGGTGGCCGAGGAGTCCGCGCCCGATGCCTCGAAGGTGCCCGACCCGTACTGGCTGGGCGCGTTCCGCAACGGGCGGGCGAGCGCGCCGTTCCTCGTGGGGTCCCACGAGGACGTCGGCGCCCGGCTCGGCGCCTATCTCACGGCAGGTGTCGAGCACGTACTGCTGAACGGCTCGTACGAGACGGACCACGAGGACATCAACCGGGCCTTCGAGGCGGCGCGCCGGCACACGGTCCGGCCCGGACGCGGAGAGGAGAACGAATGAGCCGTGTGGTGCGCAGCGGTCGGCTCACGCGGTCCCAGGAACGCTGGTGGCTGCGGCTGTACTGGCGGGAGCAGGGCGAGTACGACATCGCCTGGTCGAAGTGGTGGGACCTGCCGCCCGGTATCGACGTGGACACCGCCCGGAACGCCTTCACGGCTCTGGTGGAGCGGTTCGAGGTGCTGCGGACGGCCTTCCTGCTGGGGCCGGACCATCTGCCGGTCCAGGTGGTGTTCGATCCGGCGGACGTGCGGCTGCCGCTGTCGGTGGCCGACGAGTCGTCGCGGGAGGAGTTCCGGACGGCCGGGGTGCATCCCCTGGTCGGCGGTTCGGTCTTCCCGCGTCCGCCGTGGAGCGTGCGGCTGTTCACGCGCGGTGGCGAGGTCCGCTCGGTGGGCTTCGTCTTCGAGCACATCGTCACGGACGGGTCAGGACTGCGCAATCTGCGGCAGCAGTTCCTGGACCTGTGCGCGGGCCGGCGCCCCGCCCTGCGCATCACCCATCCCCTGGACCGCCGGGCGAAGGAGGACCGGTCGGCGTCCACCGGCCGGGACGATCCGCACCGCACCGACCCGGCGGCCCTCGTACCGCAGGCGGTCCTCCCGTCGGCCGCCGAGAAGCCGTCGGGGTCCCGCTTCCTCATGTCGTCGGTGTCCTACACGGGGCTGCTGCGGCTCGTCGACGACATCTGCCGGCGCGACGGCGTCTCCCGGACGCTGGTGCTGACCCACGCCATCGCGTGGCTCTTCGCCCGCCACGCGGGACTCCCCCGCGTCCTGTGCTGTAGCACCATCGGCAACCGGATGCCCGGGGACGACAGCATCGACTGTGTCTCGCGGATGATGGACAGCCTGCTGGAGTTCGACGAGTCGGCGAGCTTCCGGGAGTCCCTCAAGGCCGCCTCCGCGGCCACGCTGCGGTCCTACGGAGCCGAGGTCGGGTCCGGGCCCCGCCCGGCGGAGGCACGGCTACGGCTCGCGGCCGAACGGGGCGTGTCCGCCGTGCGCCCCCTGTACTTCAACTACCAGGGCCCCTCGCAGCCGCCGCCGGCCGGGGCGGAGGCGCAGGAGGGCGTGCGGTGGACGCGCGAGGACGCGTGGCGTCCGGTGGACACACACTGGCTGAACATCGTGTGGATCAACGTCGACGACGATGACCTGGTGGTCGACTTCGACGTGGACACCACCATGGTCCCCGCCTCGGTGGTGCACCGTATGGGTGACCTCCTCCCCCGCTTCCTGGAGCGGGTCGCCCGGGAGCCGGACGCGCCACTGGCGACGGCGGGCGCGCTGCTGCCCGCGGACTTCGGTGTCGTCACCACGGCCCGTCTGGTGGGCGGCGTATGGGTGGACACGGACGCGGTGCGGGAGGCGGTGGCCTCGTGTCCGGGGGTCCACGCGGCACACGTCCTGGTCGAGGGCGAGGAGGTCGTCGCCCAGGTGTCCCTTGGCGCCCGGTCCACGCTGTACGACGTCCACGAGCATCTCCTCACCCGGCTGCACGAGGCGGTGGCCCTGGTCCTGCCGCGCCGCTACCGGCTCATCGAGGGCTCGGCGGGCCGCGGTGTCGGTCCCGGCGTCGCGGACCTCGACGTGGACGAATCCTGGGCACCCGCGGACGTCCTGCCCGTGCTCCCACCCGTCACCGAGTCCGAACGCGAACTCGCCCTCGCCTTCCAGGAGACCCACGGCACCCCGCTGACGGACCTGGCCCCCACCTACGCGGACGCCGGCGGCCGGGTCATCCTCGCTCCCGCACTGGTGGAGAGCCTGCGGCGACGCGGTCTGACGGGGCTGACGTTCGGCCACTTCGACACCCCCCGCACCCTCCGCTCCCTGGCCCGGTCCCTGGTCCGCGCGGAGCAGGCGCATACGGGGTGAGGCCCGCTCCCCGCCCGTCCTCCGCTCCCCTCGATTCCGCGCTCCGCCCTCACCGAAGAGGACAACCGTGGTGACCACCAGCCAGCCAGACCTCAGCACCTTCGAAAGCCTCGAATCGGCGGTCCGCAGTTACTGCCGTGCCTGGCCCACCGTCTTCGACCGCGCACGGGGCAGCCGTATGTACGACGAGAACGGCCGCGCCTACCTCGATTTCTTCGCCGGAGCCGGGTCGCTCAACTACGGCCACAACAACCCGGTGCTCAAGCGTGCCCTGGCCGACTACCTGGAACGCGACGGTGTCACCCACGGTCTGGACATGGCCACCGTCGCCAAACGCGCCTTCCTGCGCACGTTCCAGGAGCTGGTACTGCACCCCCGCGGCCTGCCGTACAAGGTGATGTTCCCGGGCCCGACCGGTGCCAACGCCGTCGAGGCGGCGCTGAAGCTGGCGCGCAAGGTGACGGGCCGCGCGACGGTGGTGTCGTTCACCAACGCCTTCCACGGCATGTCCCTGGGGGCCCTCGCGGTCACCGGGAACGCCTTCAAGCGGGCCGGGGCCGGTGTGCCGCTCCCCCACGTCACGACGATGCCGTTCGACCACTATCTCGGCGGTGCGGCAGAGGACTTCTCGTGGTTCGAGAAACTGCTCGACGATCCCGGATCAGGTCTCGACCGGCCGGCCGCGGTGATCGTCGAGACCGTGCAGGGCGAGGGTGGCGTCAACGTCGCGCGTCCCGCATGGCTGTCCACCCTGGCCGAGTTGTGTCTCCGCCACGGCGTACTGCTCATCGTCGACGACATTCAGATGGGCTGCGGCCGTACCGGAGCCTTCTTCTCCTTCGAGGACGCGGGGATCGTCCCGGACATCGTGACCGTCTCGAAGTCCATCAGCGGCTACGGCCTGCCCATGTCGCTGTGCCTGTTCCGGTCCGAGCTGGATGTCTGGGAGCCCGGCGAGCACAACGGCACCTTCCGCGGCAACAACCCCGCCTTCGTCACCGCGACCGCTGCCCTGAGGACGTACTGGACGGACGCCACCGCCATGGAGAAGCAGACCCGGGCCGGCGGCCGGCTGGTCGAGGATGCGCTGGCCGCGATCGCGGCGGAACACCCCGCCGAGGTCAAGGCCTATCGGGGGCGCGGACTGGTGTGGGGGCTGGAGTTCCACGACAGAGGCCGCGCCGCGCGGGTGAGCCGGCGCGCCTTCGAACTCGGCCTGCTGGTCGAGACGTCGGGCGTGCACGGCGAGGTGGTGAAACTGCTGCCCGCGCTCACCATCACGGCCGACGAGACGCAGGAGGGACTGCGCATCCTGGCCCGAGCCGTGTCCGAGACCCGCTGAACCGGGGCCGACGGGGGAGGGCTGAGTGCCGTACCGGCTCGCTGGTGCGAACGCCTCCGGACCGGGTGTCGCACACGAAGGTTCCCCGGCATCCGATACTGGCGCACGGCGCCCGGTGGACCGGACGGGTTGTCGGGATCTTCCGCCGAAAACCGGGAGAAGGCGTGATCATGGCCGGGGTGACCGACTGCAGCCGGATGATGCGCAACATCCTTGCCGACAGTCACATGACCAGCATCGAACAGCTACCGGCGTACGTGTCCCAGCACGCCGGGGCCGTGGGCCTGCGCGATGTGCTCATCTATGTGTCCGACCTCCAGCAGGACCTCCTGTTCCTGCTCACCGGCCGCGGTCCGGACGCCGGAGCGGATGCCGGCGGCCGGTCCGCCGAGCTGCGGATCGAGGGAACCACAGCGGGCCGCGCCTGCCAGCTGGGACTGGTCCAGCCCGAGCCACCGGGCCCTGACCCCCCGGCGTCGCAGGCCACCGCGACGGCGCGCCGGTGGTGGGTACCGCTGCGGCACGGCGCCGAGCGGCTCGGCGTGCTGGGGGTGACCAGCCAGGACGGCGACATGCAGACACTTGCCGACCTGCAAGCCCTCGCGGACCTGGTCGGCCTGATCGTGGTCAGCAAACGCGCGCTCAGCGACTCCTATGCCCGGCTGGTGCGTTCTTCCGCCCCGGCCGCCGCAACACCCACCTGCTGTGCGACCCCGGCCCACCCCTCGGTACCGACCTGGGCATGTCGATTCCCGAAACCCTGAGCCGGCTCATCCACAGCATCCTCGGCTACCACCACGGACACCTCGCTGACGACGCCACCATCCTCCTGCTCCACTGGCACGGGCCCACCCGCTTCGACCCCGGCGAGGCCGAAGCCCTCGTCGGCCTCGCCCAAGCAGGACCGGAATAGGCCCGGCGCCCTTGCCTGCGGAGGATCGCGCACCGGAACCGGTTAGAGATCACCGTGCGCACAGCCGGTCCAACGCCGACTGGCTCTCCTCGTCCGCGGCGCGGAAGATCAGCAACCGCTGATCCGGATCTTGAAGTGGCATGAGCACTTCGGAATGCACTGCGATCACACCGGCGTCAGGATGCCGCATCACCTTGTGTCCGCGGCCGTTGACCTTGATGTCCCGCTCGGCCCACCATCGCGCGAATTCCGCGTCATGAGTCATGCATTCGGCGATGAGGTCGGTCAACGCCCGGTCCTCCGGATACGCGGCCCAGGCAGCGCGCAGGTGGGCGATCCCCTCCCGCACCACACGTTCCCGGTCGGCGTAGAACCCGCGTATCTCCGGATGCCTCAGGCACAGCCACATCGCGTTGCGCTGCGACGGAGGCAGGGTGCCGAAATCCAGCAACAGCCTCGCCATTTCGCGGTTCCAGGCCAGGATGTCGTACCGGTGGTTCACCAGCATGGCCGGCAGCGGCGACAGGTCGGCGACCAGCCGGGCCAGCGGCGGCGCCGCAACGGTGGCGGGCTCGCCGGCGTCGCGGGGGCGCTGCTGGGCCAGGTCGAAGAGGTAGGCGCGTTCGACGGGGGTCAGGCGCAGCGCCCGTGCCAGCGCCTCCACCACGTCCGCTGAGGGCCGCAGCCCACGGCCCTGTTCCAGCCGCACGATGTAGTCGACGCTGACCCCGGCCAGTTCAGCGACCTCTTCGCGGCGCAGCCCCGGGGTCCGCCGGGTCTGCCGACGCGACGGCAGACCGAGGTCGCCCGGGTCCAGCCGTTCGCGCCGGTTCCGCAGGAACGCGGCCAGCTCCTGTGTTGCGTTCACGGTGTGGGTCATCATGCCCGTTCCAACAGCCAGGGTAGGACCGGCGTTCCCAGGAACCTCTTTCCCTTACCCCCGGCTCGCGGCGGTCACAGGCTTGTTCTCGACAACGGATCACGAGCGCAGGAGGACACGATGTCACTCACCCTCGACACCTACCGGCTGCTGGGCCGCTCCGGGCTGCGGGTCTCACCGCTGGCCCTGGGCGCGGCGACCTTCGGCACCGATTGGGGCTGGGGAGCCGAGCAGGACGAGGCACGCAAGCTGTTCGACCTCTACGTCGAGCGAGGCGGCAACTTCATCGACACCGCCAACACCTATACCCAGGGCAGCTCCGAGCGCCTGCTGGGTGAATTCGCCCGCGACCAGCGCGAAAGCCTGGTGCTGGCAACGAAATACACGACGCTGCGCCGGCCCGGCGACCCGAATTCCGGGGGCGGTCACCGCAAGAGCCTGTTCGCTTCGGTGGAAGCGAGTCTGCGACAGCTCGGTACGGACTACATCGATCTGCTCTACCTGCACGTGTGGGACTTCACGACACCGGTCGAGGAGATCCTGCGCGGCATGGACGATCTGGTCCGGCAGGGCAAGGTCTTGTACGTGGCGATCTGCAACACCCCGGCCTGGCAGGTGTCGCGCATGCAGACGATCGCCGACCTGCGCGGCTGGTCGCCGCTGGTCGCGCTACAGATCGAATACAGCCTGATCGAACGTACCGGGGAACGTGACCTGATCCCCATGGCACGCGAGATGGGGCTGGGTGTGGTCCCGTATTCCCCCCTGGCCGGCGGGGTGCTCACCGGCAAGTACAGCCGCGCCGACCTGACCGCGACGAACGCCGCATCCGACGACGGCACGCGCAAGAGCTTCAACCTCGCCTTGGGCACGCTCACGGAACGCAACCTTGCCATCGCTGATGTGGTGAAGGAGGTCGCCACGGATCTGGGCCGCACACCCGCCCAGGTCGGGCTGGCCTGGACCCTGCGGAATCCGGGCGTGACGACGCCGATCATCGGCGCCCGCACCCCCGCGCAACTGGAGGACAATCTGGGCGCCCTGGAGGTCGACTTCACCGCAGCCCAACTGGCCCGCCTCGACGAGGCCAGCGCGATCGGACTCGGCTTTCCGCACGACATGCTCGCCAGTGACCACATCCGCAATGTGACCGCGGGTGACCTGAAGATCGAGGCACGCCGCTGATACCCGATCGGCACCACCTCGGGACCGGGGAGGCCGTTGGTCCTGATCGCGGCGCCGTCGGCGTTCAGCGCGGGAGCACCCAGCCCGGCCTCCAGGTCCCGGCGGCGTCGTGGCCGGCCGCCGCGGTGGCGAGGTGGGTGCGGAGGGTGGCCAGCGCTGGGTGGCGGTTGTCGCGGTGCCACAGGAGCGAGTGCGGGTAGACGGGCGTCGGGTCGGTCACCGGGATGCGGCGCAGACCGTGGCCGGCGGGCCAGACCAGGCGGGTGTGCTCGCTCATGAAGGTGGCCAGGGCCGGGGTGTCGGCGATGGTGTCGAGGAGCACGTCGGAGCCGAAGTTGGGGCCGGTCGCCTCGATGGTGAGGCCGAACGCGGCGACGAGGTCGTCGTAGTAGGCGGCCCACTCGGTACCGGGGACGATGCCGGGCATCCAGATCCGGTGCCCGGTGAGCTCGGCGAGGGGCACCGACCGGGCACCCGCCAGCGCGTGGGCGGGGCCGGTGAGGAGCTGGAGCGGCTCGTCGAGCACGCGGACGGACTCGATGTCCTCGGGAAGGGGCCGGCCGGGCGCGGCGACGGCACGGAAGGTCGCGTCGACCGTACCGGACCGGATGGCGGCGATGGCCGTCTCGATGTCGAACAGCATCACCACGTCGAGGGCGATCTCGGGGTGCGCGTGGTGGAAGCCGCGCATCAGGCTCGACTGCGCGCTGCGCGAGGCGATCACGTCGACACGCAGCGGGCGGTGGCCGATGCGCACGGAGGCGACCGCGCGCTCGGCGACGCGCAGCAGCTCGCGTGCGTGGGGCAGGAACGCCTGCCCGTCGATGGTGGGCTCGGCGCCGCGGGGGGCGCGGGTGAACAGCCGCACACCGAGGGTGCGCTCCAGCGCCGCGATGCGTTTGGAGACGGCCTGCTGGGTGATCGACAGGTCGGCGGCGGCTTTCTGGAACTGGCCCGCTTCCGCGACGGCGACGAAGGTGCGTACTGCCTCGAGATCCACGCCGATCCACCTTAGTGAACAACGGATGGTTGTGGCTGGGTGCCGGGTCAGTTGTTTGACCTGCTGTTGTGCCGCTCGCTTAGCTCTCACCGGTCAACGGCGGTGTGTCCGGGTGGGACGTCAAGGGGCGCTGAGCATGGTGGGCAGGAGATCGTTGGGCCGGCGGTTCGGCTGGCTGTGGGCGGCCTACGCGGTGAGCGCCTATGGGTCCGGGCTGGGGTTCGGGGCCTTGCCGCTGATCGCCGTGCTGGTGTTGGGTGCCGGCCCCGCTGAGGTGTCCGCGCTGTCCGCGGTGGGGCCCGCGGTGGGCGCGCTGATCGCGGTGCCACTCGCGCCGTGGGTGGAGTTCCGGCGCAAGCGCCCGGTCATGATCGTGATGGATGTGACCCGGTTCGCGCTCATGGCGACGATCCCGGTCGCCTACGCCTTCGGCTGGCTCGGTTTCGTCCAGCTGCTGGTGATCTCGGCCCTGGTCGCCGCGGCCAAGATCGCCTTCAACGCGGCCGGCGGCGCCTACCTCAAGGCCCTCGTCCGGCCGGATGACCTGCTCGTGGCCAACGCGCGGCTGGAGTCCACGAACTGGAGTTCCATCGCGGTCGGGCCACCACTGGGCGGGGCGGCGATCGGCCTGTTCGGTCCGGTCACCACCGTGGTGGCCGACGCGCTCAGCTATCTGCTCTCCGCGCTGGGCCTGGCCGCGATCCACGACCGGGAGGAAGCGCCGCGACCGACCGGCGAAGGCCCGGTCCGGGCGGGCGCGTTGCTCGACGGCTGGCGACACATCATGGGCCACCCCGGGCTGCGGGCGCTCTACCTCAACAACATGCTCGTCGCGGGTCTGATCATGGCCACCGAGCCGCTGCTGGCCGTGCTCCTGCTCCGCCGGCTCGGGTTCCCACCCTGGCAGTACGGCCTCGCCTTCGCCGCCCCCTGTGTCGGCGGGCTCATCGGCTCGCGGCTGGCCCGCCGTGTCGTGGCCCGCTACGGCCGGCAGGCGGTCTTCCGGACCGTCGGCACCCTGCGCGCCATCTGGCTGATCGGCCTGGCCTTCGTCCGTCCCGGTGTCGTCGGCCTCGTCACCGTGATCGCCGTCGAGCTGGCGATCATCATCAACATGAGCCTGTACACCCCGGTGCTCGCCACCTACCGGCTCGAACACACCCCCGAGCATCTCGTCGCCCGTACCCTGTCGGCCTGGTCGATCGGCCAGCAGGCGGCCATCGCCGTCCTCACCGCGCTCGGCGGGCTGCTCGCCGACGTCACCAGCCCACGCACCGCTCTCGCGGTCGCGGGACTGCTCATCCTGGCCACCCCGCTCCTGCTTCCCCGACCGGGCCGGACACCGCTACACGAGCCGGAACCGCCGGAAAACACGTTGTCCGCCCGTCGAGCGCACGGAGAGGATGCGGATCACAAGTCATCACGTCGATGAGGGTTCATGCACGTCACCGTCTCCACAACAGCAGGTCGGGTCCGCGGACGCCGGGGGGAGGTCGTCACGGCGTTCATGGGCGTTCCCTACGCGGCAGCGCCTTTCGGCCCACGGCGCCTGCGGCCCCCGGAACCACCGGAACCGTGGACGGGGGTGCGCGACGCGTTCGTCCCCGGTCCGTCCGCGCCCCAGCCCGGTTATCTCCCCGCGATGGCTTCGCTCCTGGAAGAAGCCGTGGAGCCTGGCGAGGACTGCCTGAGCGTGAACGTGTGGACGCCGGCACCGGGCCGCACCGGGGGACGGCTTCCGGTCATGGTCTGGATCCACGGCGGCGCGTTCCGTAACGGCGCCGGTTCCCTGCCCTCCTACGACGGCGCGCGGCTCGCCGCCGAGGGCGTCGTGTGCGTGACCCTCAACTACCGGCTCGGCGCGGAAGGATTCCTCCTGCTGCCCGACGGTACGTCCAACCTCGGCCTCCTCGACCAGATCGCCGCACTGGAATGGGTCCGTGAGAACATCGCCGGCTTCGGCGGCGATCCGGACAACGTCACCGTCTTCGGGCAGTCCGCCGGCGCCATCAGCATCACCGCGCTCCTGACCATGCCGCGGGCCCGGGGACTGTTCCGCCGTGCGATCACGCAGAGCGGCGCCGGGCACCACAGCCATCCCGAGGACATCGCCCGGCGGGTCACCGAGCGGCTGGCCGCCCTCGCCGGTGCGGAGCCGACGCGCGAGGGCCTGGCCGCCGTACCGCCCGTGCGGCTCGTCGCCGCCGACGGCGCCCTGGGCCGGGACATCGCGCAGGCCACCGACCCCGGTCAGTGGGGCGAGTCGGCGGGCGGCGGCACCACCGTGCTGCCCGTCGTCGACGGAACCACCCTCCCCGAGCGTCCGATCGACGCGCTCGCCGGCGGAGTGGGTCGGGACATCGACCTGCTCACCGGCACCACCAGCGATGAGTTCCGCCTCTTCCTCGTTCCTCTGGGGATCGGTCCGCGGATCACGGACGAGGTGCTGCACGGTTTCCTGGCCGGCTTCGGGCTGGACCCCGTCGAGGCGCGCGGGACGTACGCGGCGGCGCACCCCGGTGCGACCCCGGGCGACCTGCTGTCCGCGGCCCTGAGCGACCACGCCTACCGGATCCCGGCCCTCCGGGTGGCCGAGGCCCGTGCCGCACACGGAGCGGACACCTTCGTGTACGAGTTCGCACGGCCCTCTCCCGTCCTTGACGGTGCCCTCGGCGCCTGCCACATGGCGGAGATCGGCTTCGTATTCGGCAACCTATCCGACCCGCTCGCCGGCCCCGACGCCCCGCGGGAACTCTCCGACGCTCTGCGCGGGGCGTGGGTCTCCTTCGCCCGCACCGGCCGCCCCGACGGCGACGGCGGGCCCGGCGGGACGCTGCCACCCTGGCCGCCTTACGCCGACCGGCGCCTGGTCATGCGGTGGGGCGACGGCGCCCCCCGAACACACGCGGATCCGGGAGCCGCCACACGACAGCTGTGGGAGCGTCTTCGCCACCCCCTGCCCAGCGGCGCCCACACGGCGGGCTCCCGCCCCTGACGGCACCGGCGTCGTTCGCTCGGCCAGGTGCACGCCGAAGTCCGCGTCCGCCGTGGCGAGGTCGGGCACGGTGCACACCGGGCTGGACTCCCGTCCCCCGAGGCGGGATGCCCGGCGCCGCCGGGGCGCTCTCCGACACCCGGACGCCGTGTGTCGTCGAGACCGGCCACCTCGGCCCGGCCGGACGGTCAGTCCTCGTACCCGTAGAACAGGCGCTCCATCACGGCACGGGCGTGGCGGGTGGTGCGGCGGTAGTCCTCCAGCATCTCGCCGACGTGGCCGGGGCCGTAGCCCAGGTAGCGGCCCACCGCGGCCAGTTCGCGGACGTCGGTCGGGAAGGTGTCGCCGGGGCGGCCGCGGACCAGCATGACGGCGTTGCGGACGCGGCTGGCCAGGACCCACGCCTCGTCCAGGGTCTGGGCGTCCTCGGTGGAGATCAGTCCGGCGGCGTGGGCGGCGGCCAGGGCCTGGCGGGTGCGGGTGGTGCGCAGACCGGGCTCGGCCCAGCCGTGGCGCATCTGGAGCAGCTGGACGGTCCATTCGACGTCGCTGAGGCCGCCGCGGCCGAGTTTGGTGTGGGTGGTGGGGTCGGCCCCGCGCGGCAGCCGTTCGGACTCCATCCGGGCCTTGAGCCGCCGGATCTCGCGGACCGCGTCCTCGCCCAGCCCCTCGGGCGGGTACCGCAGCGGATCGATCAGCTCGATGAACCGCTCGCCGAGCCCGGGGTCGCCTGCGACCGGTTCGGCGCGCAGCAGCGCCTGGCTCTCCCAGACCAGCGACCAGCGGCGGTAGTAGGCGGCGTAGGAGGCGAGGGTGCGCACCAGCGGGCCGGACTTGCCCTCGGGGCGCAGGTCGGCGTCGATGAGGAGGGGCGGGTCGACGGTGGGGAGCTGGAGCAGCCGGCGCATCTCGTTGGCCACGGCGAAGGCGGCGCGGGCGGCTTCCTGTTCGTCGGCGCCCTCGCGCGGCTCGTGGACGAAGAGCACGTCCGCGTCGGAGCCGTAGCTGAGTTCATGGCCGCCGAAGCGGCCGAGGCCGATTACGGCGAAGCGGGTGGGCAGCTCATCGCCCCAGGTGTCGCGGACGGCGGCGCGCAGGGCGCCCGCCAGGGTCGCGGCGTTCAGGTCGGAGAGGGCGTCGCCGACCATGTCGACCAGCGCCCCCGGGCTCGCGGGCTCCTCGGGCAGCGCCGTACGGCTCGGGCGGCGGCCCGGGACGTGGGGCTCAAAGTCGCGGAGCGCGCCGGGCAGCTCGGCCGCGGGCCGCGCGGATCTTGGGGCGCCCGATAAGAGCGCCCCGTCCTCGCGCGGGGTGGCCGGGGCGCGGTCGCCGCCCGGCGGCCGGCTCCCGGTCGGCGGGACCGCCGCGGTCACCAGCCGGGCGCTCTCGATCACATCCGCCGCCACCGTACGGAACAGCTCCCGCCGCCGCACCCCGCGCACCGCCGCCACCGCCCGCTCGGCGTCGTCGGCGCGCCCCACCGCGGCCAGCACCTCCTGCTCCAGCTGGGCTCTCCCGCGCGGCCGCAGCCCCTCCCGGGTGCCCAGCACGGTGACCGCCTCGGGGGCGCGCGACAGCAGGTCGGGGGCGAGCCGACCGGCGGACAGCACCCGGGCCAGGTTCTCCGCGGCGGCGCCCTCGTCGCGCAGCAGCCGCAGATACCCGGGCGTCCTGCCCAGCGCGTCGGAGACCTTGCGGAACCCCAGCAGCCCGGCGTCCGGGTCGGCGGAGTCGGCGAACCAGCCCAGCAGCACCGGCAGCAGCGTGCGCTGGATCGCCGCCTTCCGGGTCACCCCGGACGCCAGCGCCTCCACATGGCGCAGGGCGGCGGCCGGGTCCGCGTAGCCCAGCGTCTTCAACCGCCGGCCCGCGGCCTGCGGGCTCAACCGGGCCTCCGCCGGGCCCAGGTGGGCCACCGCGTCCAGCAGCGGCCGGTAGAACAGCCTCACGTGCAGCTGCCGCACCTCGCGTCTGTACCGCCGCCACACCGTGCCCAGCCCGGTCACCGGTTCGGTGCGGCGGTCCCAGTCGTAGAGGGCGCCGAGCGACCGCCCCAGCCGCCGCAGATCCGCCTCACCCTCCGGTAGGAGACGGGTGCGGCGCAGCCGGTACAGCTGGATGCGCCGCTCCACCGAGCGCAGGAAGCGGTACGCCCGGTCCAGCGCGGCCGCGTCCGAACGGGCCACGTAGCCGCCCGCGGCCAGCGCCGCGAGCGCGTCCAGCGTGGTGCGGCCGCGCAGCGATTCGTCGCACCGCCCGTGCACCAACTGGAGCAGCTGGACGGCGAACTCGACGTCGCGCAGGCCCCCGGGGCCCAGCTCGAGTTCGCGGTCGACCTCGGCGGCGGGGAGGTTCTCCACCGCCCGGCGGCGCATCTGCCGCACGTCGGACACGAAGTTCTCGCGCTCGGCGGCCTGCCAGACCATCGGCGCGAGGGCCGCCACGTACGCCCGTCCCAGCGCGCCGTCGCCCGCGACCGGACGGGCCTTCAGCAGCGCCTGGAACTCCCAGGCCCTGGCCCGGCGCTGGTAGTACGCCAGATGGCTGGAGAGGGTCCGCACCAGCGGGCCGTCGCGCCCCTCGGGGCGGAGGCCGGCCTCGACGGGCCGGATGGTGCCCTCGACCGTGACGTCCGAGCAGATCCGCATCATCCGGGAGGCCAGCCGGGTGGCCGCCCGCATCGCCTCGGGCTCCTCCGTCCCGGCCACGGCCTCGGCGACGAAGATGACGTCCACGTCCGAGGCGTAGTCCAGCTCGTGCCCGCCGCACTCGCCCATCCCGATCACCGCCAGCCGGCAGGCCGCGGCGTCCTCGGGCCGCTCCTCCGCGGCCATCTTCAGCGCGGTGCGCAGCGTCGCGGTCGCCAGGTCGGTCAGTTCGGCGGCGGTCCGGGTGCCATCGGTGGTGCCGCACACATCGCGGGCCGCGATGGCCAGCAGCGCCCGGCGGTACGCCACCCGCAGCGCGTCCGACCGCGGCAGCCCCGCCCCCGGCTCGTCCCGTACCCCGTCGGCCAGCGCCTTCTCGAAGTCGGAGGTGGTCGGGCGCGGGTCCGCCGCCTCGTACGTCATCAGCGCCCGCCAGTGGCGCGGATGCCGGGCCAGATGGTCGCCCAGCGCCTCGGACGCCCCCAGTACCCCGAGCAGCCGGTCGCGCAGCGGCTTGGCGGTGACGAGGGTGTCCAGCAGCGCCTGCCGCGAGTCGGCGCGCTCCGTCTCGTCCCGGTCCCCTGGAACGTCCGCGAGCGCCTCGACCAGCCGTACCAGTCCGCGCAGCGCCAGATCGGGGTCGGCGGTCGCCCCGAGTCCGTCCAGCAGCACCGGATGGCCGCGCACCCCGGCCAGCTCGGGCGCGTCCAGCAGCCGCTGGGCCGTCGAGGGGTCGGTGAAACCGTGCCGCAGCAGCCGGGCCGAGGTACTGCTCCTGCGCCCCTGCGGTAGGGCCATGCGCACCGCCTCCGTCCCTGTACTGCATTCCCGCCCTGCCATGGTCGAGGCCCGCTGACGAGCCCGTGCGAACGTCATCAAGAAGCCCACCAGATCATTTCTAGGAACAACGGTCACTTACTGCTGGCCTCGCCGCACCGACCAGGCCGCGTCGACCCATCACGGAATCCCGTTATCTCAATGCTTCTCGTATCGGTGAGCCGGACGGAGCGTTTTCACGGGGCCATCCGGCCCTTAGTGTCCGGCGCCCCGGCGGTCACCGCGCCCCGCCTTTGCCTGCCTGGCAAAAGCGAGGCGTCCGATGACCTCGCACTGTTTTCCATCGCATCCTCTTGTTGATTTTGCGACAAGCGTTTTGCGGTTCTCCGCAGCGTCAGGTGGAACGCCTGAATCCGGCGGCAAAAACGTAGAAGGAGCCGTCGATGCCGGTCAAGGTCGGGGCAATAAAACGTTGACGGATACATTGATGTGCGAATGGGGACAAAATACCTTCACCCAACGCCGCGTCCGTGAAGTTTTGGACAGCCCTTTCGGCTGCGACTTCTCCGCCTTCCGCAGCGACTCTTTTAATCAATATTCACCAATTATTTAGCCTTGTTTTAATTCATCACGGAAGCGGCACCCGGTTCCGATCCGGCTGTCCGCATTGGTTCCCCGCCAGCGGTAAAGGGATTCCTACCGCGGTAAAGGGATTCCCATCGCCGCGGCCGCGCCGGCCCAGGTCCGACGGGGTGCGGACCGGCGGGTTGGCCGGAAAGCGAGGTGCGAGACATGGCGCAATGTGAACGTGCCGTCGGCAGATCCCGAAGGCGCCGTCTTTTCCCTGGCGGGCCGAGTGTCGCCGGACCCCTCAGGCGCCGACGGCTTCCAGCAGGAGGTGGAGGTCGTGGGCGGCTTCAGCGGTGGACAGGGCCGCGGTGGCGAGGACGGCGGCCGTCGTGGCGGCCAGGACGGGGTGACGGCCGAAAGGGGGAGCCAGGAGGGCGGCGACGCGGCGGGGCACGGGCCCGGCGGTGGCGAGCGGGGCGCGGCGGCCGAGGATCGCCAGGGCGGCGCCCGGGGCGCGGGCGGGCGCGTGGTGGGCGGCGAGGGCGGCCTTGCCGACGGTGCGGGCGACCCGTTCACGGTCGCCGGTGGCGGCGGCCGCGGTCTCGTCGGCCCACCGTTCGATGGTGTACGTCACGGCCGTGGCGAGGGGGCGCAGCAGGGGGTTGGCGGCGGCGCCGAGCTGGGCCAGGGCGACGAAGGCGTAATGGTGTGCGGTGAGGTGGGCGCGTTCGTGGGCGAGCAGGATCCGGCGCTCGGTTTCGTCCAGGGTGGCCAGCATGCCGGTGGAGACGACGACGCGGCCGGGCAGGCCGGGGACCGCGAAGGCCTCGGGGGCCTCGTCCTCGACCACGACCAGACCGTCCTCGGCGGGCATGCACTCCGCTTCCAGGATGGCGGCGGCCAGGGTGCGGGCGCGCCGCCAGAGCATACGGGCGGCCATCAGGACGGCGGCGCCGAGCAGGAGGCCGGCGATCAGGGCGACGGACAGTTCGGCGGGGTCGTCGCGCTGCGCGGTGTGGGCCGACCAGTGGCCGAGGGTGGCCAGCTGGGGGACCCGGATCAGTCCGGTGACGGCCAGCAGGCCCAGTGAGATGGTGGTCGCCGTACCCAGCACGAGGGCCGATGCGGTGAGCAGCCAGGTCGCCAGGCGGGGTTCGCATCGCTCCGCCAGGGGGCGTGCGCCGAGGGGGGCGAGCAGGGAGAGCAGCAGGGGGATGTAGACGGCGATGCGCATCTTTGCGGCCGCTTCCTACTGGCCGGGGTCGAGCAGTTGGCGCAGCAGGTCCGCGTCGGTGGCGGACAGGCCGTCGGCGAAGCGGGCGAGGACGTCCTGGCGGTCCGATCGCTCCTCCAGGACGGAGCGCATACGGCGGGCGGCGAAGCCGGGGTCGTCGGTCACGGGGGCGTAGGCGTAGGCACGGCCGCGCGGGGTGCGGGTGAGCAGCTGCTTGGCGTGCATGCGGGTGAGGATCGTCACCACGCTGTTGTAGGCCAGCTCGCCGCCGAGGCGTTCGGTGACCTCCCGCGGGGTCAGCGCGCCCTCGGCCCGCTGCAACAGTTCGAGGATTTCGGCCTCGCGTGCGCCGTTGGGCCGCTTGGGACCGTGTCCTGGCGTGCGGGTGCCCATGGGTTTGGTGTCCCTTTCCGTATCTCCTACACTCGTGTAGGACTCCTACACCGGTGTAAAAGCCGCTGTCTTCAAGTGTGCCATGCGCACGTGCCTGGGCAGAACTCTGCCCTGGGCGCGCACGGCCGGAAAGGACCCGCGGTGCCTTTGGCCCTCAATCCGCTGGACGCCGCCCCAACGGCCGGTGCGCTGCTCGGCGCCCGGACCGGCCGTCCGATCGGCCGCCGCGCCGGGCGGGCCCCGCTGATCGGCGCCCGCGGCCGGCACCCGGGGGACGGAGCGCGGCGCGTGGAGCAGCCGCTCGCCCGCTACGGCCAGGGCAAGGCGATCGCGTCGGCCCGACGCGTCCCGGTCGTGCGGACCGCGCTCAACCCGCTCGCCGGGACGGTCACCGTGCGCCGCCGTCTTCCTGCTGCCGCGGCCCTGGAAGTGCTCAGGTCCCGCCGGCGCCGTACCGCCGCGGAACCGGCCACGGGGAGCGCCGACGAGCCCGGCCGCCATCGCATGAGCGAGGTGGCCCGCGCCGCGGCCCGCCGCTTCGACCCGGCCCATGCCGCCTACGCCTACGAGGAGCTGTTCACCGGCCTCGGCGCCACGCGTTCCGACCGCGCCCGGCAGCGGCGCAGGGCCCGCCGGCGCGGCTGACCCTCCCCCCCCTTTTCCGACGGTCCCACCACACTGCGCCGTTCCGCTGCGGACCCGGCCCGCTTTCGCCACCACAGAAACGGATTCCAGATGAGCGCCATCAGCATCGGCCAGGCGGCCGTCCTCGGCATCGTCGAAGGCATCACGGAGTTCCTCCCCGTCTCCTCCACCGGCCACCTGAAGATCACCGAAGGGCTGATGGGCATCCCGGTCGACGACACCTCCGTGGTCGGCTTCACCGCCGTCATCCAGGTCGGCGCGATCGCCGCCGTACTGGTGTATTTCTTCACCGACATCGTGCGGATCGTCTCCGCCTGGGGCCGCGGACTCCTCCACCGCGAACAGCGGTACCACCACGACTACAAGTTCGCCTGGTGGGTCATCTGCGCCACCATCCCGATCGTGATCGTGGGCCTGGCCGCGAAGCCGCTCGTCGAAGGCCCCCTCGCATCCCTGTGGGTGGTCGCCGGCTCGCTCGTCGCCGGGTCCGGCGTGATGTGGGCGGCCGACCAGATGGGCCGCCACAAGCGCGGTGAGGACGACACCTCCTTCAAGGACGCCATGCTGGTCGGCTGCTCGCAGATCCTCGCGCTGCTCTTCCCCGGCTTCTCCCGCTCCGGCGCCACCATGTCCACCGCGCTCATCCTGGACCTGGACCGCGTGGCCGCCACCCGTCTGTCCTTCTTCCTCGGCATTCCGGCGCTGACCGGCGCGGGCCTGTACGAGCTGAAGGACGCCGTCGGCGCCGGAGTCGGCGTCGGCCCGCTCGTCGTCGGCACCGCTGTCTCCTTCGCGGTCGCCTACGCCTCGATCGCCTGGCTGCTGAAGTTCGTCGCCAAGCACTCCTTCAACGCCTTCGTCATCTACCGCGTCGCCGTCGGCGTGTTGCTGTTCGGCCTGCTGGGCACCGGGGTGCTCACCGCATGACCGCTGTGCGCACCGTCATCCGACCGCTCCGCCGGACACCGTGGCCCGCGCTGGTCGCCCTCGCCTACGCGGCTGCCCAACTGGCCCTCGTCGTACCGCACTTGGGGCTCGGCTGGGACGAGACGGTGTACCTCTCCCAGGTGGATCCGCACCGCCCGGCGGCGTACTTCAGCGCCCCGCGCTCACGCGGCATCAGCCTTCTGGTCGCCCCGGTCCTCGCCGTTACCGACTCCACCACCGTCCTCCGGACCGTCCTGGCCCTGGCGTCCGCCGCCGCCCTGTACGCCGCCTACCGCGTCTGGCAGCCGCTGCTCGGCCCCGGACGGACCGCCCTGGCCACGCTGCTGTTCGCCGGCCTGTGGACCACCGTGCTCTACGGACCGCAGGCCATGCCCAACCTGTGGGTGGCGCTGTCCGCGGTGGCGGCGACCGGCTGGTTCCTGCGCGCCTCGCTCCCCCCTACGCGGCGACGCGCCCTGCTCGGCCTGGGCACCATGGTCGCGGCCGCCACCTGCTTCCGCTTCTCCGACGGCGTGTGGCTCGCCCTGCCCCTGCTCATGGCGTGCGCGATCGTCCCGGCCTGGCGACGCCCCGCGCCCGCGCTCGCCGTGGCCGGCGGGCTCGCCCTGGGCAGCGCCGAGTGGATCGCGGAGGCGTACGCCCGCTGGGGCGGGGTCGGCGCCCGGCTGCACGTCTCCAGCGCCACCGAGGGTGGCATGGGCGCGCACTGGGCGGGCGGCATGGCGTGGCGCAGCCTCAACGGTCCCTTGCTCTGCCGCCCCTGCCACGTGCCGCTCAGCCACCCCGAGCTGACCCTGTGGTGGCTGGCCCTGCCCGCCCTCGTCCTCATCGCCTGCGTCCTGGCCCGGCGCACCCGGCGCGGCGCAGTCATCGTGCTGCCCATCGCCTGCGCCACCGCGCTGAGCATCCCGTACCTGCTGCTCATCGACTACTCCGCACCGCGTTTTCTGCTGCCCGCCTACGCCCTGCTCGCCCTCCCCCTCGCCACCGTGGCCGCGCACTGCGCACGGGCCGTCCGCCCGCCCCGCGTGCGTGTCCTGGCCGCCGGGTCGGCGGCCGTACTGCTCGCCCTGCACCTGTCCGCGCAAGTCCAGGTCCTCGACCGCAACACGGCCGACGCCCGGGTCACCGCCCACCGCTACCGCACCGCCGCGCACGACCTGCGCCACCTCGGAGTCACCCCGCCCTGCCTGGTCAGCGGCGCACACGCACCGCCCATCGGCTACTACACCGGCTGCGCCTCGGCGAACGTCGGCGGCAACAACCGCAGTACCACCCCGCACACCCTGCTGCGCCACGCCGCCCGCGAGCCCGCCGCCGCCCTCACCAGGACCCGCTCCGGTCCGCCCCACTACGCCCGCACCTGGACCCCGCACCGCCTGCCGGGCACCGGACTCACGGCCTATGTGCACTCCCGACTACCATCGCCGGTGTAACACCCGCTACGTCCGAAGATGTGCCGAACGCGGAACCCGCGATCCGATGGCTCCTCCCCATGGTCGAACCGCCCGCCGGGCCGCATCGAGGAGTTGGGCGTGGACGAACGCCTGCGGCAGGTTGCCTCGTAGCCGGCGCCGGCGGACGTCGTACTCCTCGGCGAACGGGCCCGGCGGGCGGCAGGCGGCCCGGGTGTGCTCTCAGTAGCATCGGCACGGTCGGCCGCCGCATCCGCCGCCCGGCGCCGGAAGGCTCGGGCGGCATGCCGACCAACTCGGTGAAGCGGGTGGTGAAGGTGCCGAGCGACACGCAGCCGACCCCGGAGCAGACCTCGGTGACGCTGAGGTCGCCCCGCCGCGGCAGCGCCGTCGTGCGCTCGATGCGGCGTCATCAGGCGGCGGGCCGAGGTGGTGTTCCTCCCCGGCGTCACTGCCCGGTTCGTTCGGTCAGGATCGCGCTCGCGACGACGTCGAAGAGATGATCGGCGCGTGGCGCGAGCGAGGGCTGGTCGTTGAGCCACGCGAGTGCCCCGACCAGCGCGAACAGGTCGGTGCCATCGATGTCGGTCCGTGCCGCGCCCGCGGTCTGAGCGCGGGTGAGGAGCCGCGTGCCCGCCGCGCGCATCGCGACACACGACGCATGGAGTGCGGACTCGGTGTCTTCGAGGGCGGCCACCATCAGCGCCACCACGCCCCGGTACTCATGTGCGCACGCGACGCAGTCGCGCAGCCACGAGACGAGAGCGTCCCCGGGCGAATCCGACGTCTCGAGCTCGCCCGCCTGTGCCGCCAGTTCGTCGAAGCCGACGCGGAGCAAGGCCTCGAGCAACGCCTCCCGCGTCGGGAAGTGACGGTACAGCGTGCCGAGCCCGACGCCGGCCTTGCGGGCGATGTCGCGCAGCGACGCGTCGGCGCCCTGCTCGGTCACGACGGTGCGCGCGACCGCGAGGAGCTGGTCGCAGTTCTTCCTGGCGTCGGCTCGCATACGTCTCCTGGTTTGACAATCGGAGCAGTGCTCCGCCTATATTCGGAGCACTGCTCCGAAACCGAAACCAAACGGTAGCTCATCCGCGGCGAAAGGCGAAGGCCATGCCCACGAACACGATGAAGGCCATCCGGCTGCACGAGCACGGTGGTCCTGAGGTGCTGCGGTACGAGGAGGTGCCGATCCCCGAGCCGGAGCCGGGTGAGGTACTCGTCCGCGTGCACGCGGTTGGTGTCAATCCCCCCGACTGGTACGTACGCGAGGGAATGCCCAATGTGCCTCCCGAGATGAGGCCCAAGCTGAGCTTGCCCGTGATTCCGGGGACGGACGTGTCGGGCGTCGTCGCGGCCGTCGGCGCGGATGTGGACGGCTTCTCCGTCGGCGATGAGGTCTTCGGCCTCCTTCGCTTCCCCAGCCTCGAGGGCAGCGCGTACGCCGAGTACGTCGCCGCGCCCGCGTCGGACCTCGCACGCAAGCCGGCTCACCTCGATCACGTGCACGCCGCAGGGGCGCCCATGGCGGGACTCACCGCGTGGCAGTTCCTGATCGAACTCGGACACGATCATCCGTCGCCCTTTCAGGCGGCGCAGCATCACCCGATGGCGCTGAACGACGAGACGACGGTGCTCATCAACGGCGCCGCGGGCGGCGTGGGGCACTTCGCGCTACAGATCGCGAAGTGGAAGCGTGCGCACGTCATCGCGGTCGCCTCGGGTACGCATGAGTCGTTCCTGCGCGAACTCGGGGCCGACGAGTTCATCGACTACACCAAGAGCCGCCCCGAGGACGTGGCGCACGACGTTGATCTCGTGCTCGACACCGTCGGCGGTCCCGGCAGCAGGCGTTTCCTGCGCACCCTCAGGCGCGGCGGCGCGTTGTACCCGGTCTTCGTCGCCGAATACGACCCCGAAGAGACCGCGAAGCTGGGCGTCACGACCTCCGGCACCCAAGTGCGCTCGAACGGCGCCCAGCTCGCCGAACTCGGACACCTGCTCGGCGCGGGCACACTTCGCGTCGCCATCGACAGCACATTCCCGCTCGCGGATGCCCGAACGGCGCACGAACGAGCCGCCCGTGGACACATCCAGGGCAAGATCGTGCTCACGGTCGTGTGAGGCCGGACCCGCGCGGCGGACGGGGAGGCGGGGCAGCATCGGCGCCATGGTCGGCGATCTCCTCCTCCGTCACGGCGCGACCACGCGCGTCCGGATACGCGCGTGGTCGCCCCTGGCGTCTGCGCGAGGAGCCTTGGGTACGACGTGACCTCCTGGTTTGCTAACCGGCGGGCCTCGCCATATCGTGCTGGAACACAAACGGCGGGCCCCGCCGTTTGTGTGTCCGAGGAGCACCGTGTCCGAAGTCCCCGCGCCCGTTGACCGGGCGGCCGGGGCCGTCACCGAGCGCCCCGGACGCACCGCGCCACGGCCCCGAGGACCGGGTTGTGGTTCTTCCGTCCGACCAACCGCACCGAAGGGAAACGCCAGTGCCTCACGCACACGCGAACGGAATCACGATCGAGTACGAGTCCCACGGTCCCGAGGACGGGGAAGCAATCATGCTCATCATGGGGATGGGCGGGCAGCTGACCCAGTGGCCGCTGGGGCTCATCGAGCTCCTTGCGGCGAAGGGCTTCCGCGTGATCCGGTACGACGCCCGCGACGTCGGGCTGTCCGAAAAAATGGACGCCGCCGGCCTTCCGGACATGGAGGCCGTCGCCACGGCGGTGGCACAGGGGGACCCCGCCCCCGTCGCCTACCATCTCGACGACATGGCAGCCGATGCCGTAGGCCTGCTGGACGCGCTGCACGTTCCCAAGGCGCATATCGTGGGCGCGTCCATGGGCGGCATGGTCGCGCAGCTCGTCGCCGCCGACCACCCGGACCACGTCCTCTCCCTGACCTCCATCATGTCCACCACGGCCAATCCGGACCTTCCCGCCACGTCGCCGGAACTGACAGAGCAGTTCACCCGGACACCGCCGGACGCCCATGAAGACCCGGAGGGCTTCGTGGACCACATGCTCAGCCACTGGCGGCTGACACGGTCCCCCGCCTATTCCGTCGACGAAGGCTTCATGCGCGCGCAGTTCACCGCCGACGTCGAGCGCTCCTACTACCCGGCCGGGTCCGCCCGCCACCACGCCGCCATCGTCGCCGCGCCCGACCGCCGTCCCAAGCTGAGGACGATCACCGCGCCCACGCTTGTCCTCCACGGCGAGCAGGACCCGCTGATCTCCCCGGTATGCGGCAGGGATACCGCCGACAGCATTCCCGGTGCGGAGTTCCGCCTGATCCCCGGCATGGGACATGATCTGCCGCCGCAGCTGTCCGGCCTCCTCGCGGACGCGATCGAGGAGGTGGCCCGCCGGGCTCGGGCATAGCCCCGGGCAGGTCGGGGCGGTGCACCTCGCCCCCGTCCCGCCTCAGCGCACGGTGATGACCAGCTTGCCCGTGGTGCGGCCGGTCTCCCCCAGGGCGTGGGCGCGGGCGCCTTCGGCGAGGGGGAAGGTGCCGGAGACGTGGGCGCGGAGCCTGCCCCGGTCGACGAGCTCGGCGACGGCGCGCATACCGGCCTGGTCGTGCTCGACGAGCAGGGTGACGGCGCGGACCTGTGCCTTCTCCGCCGCGGCCCGGGTGTCCTCGGCGGTCGGCACCAGGGAGACCAGGACGCCGCCGGGGCGGAGCACGCCCACGGAACGGGTGGCGGTCTCCCCGCCGAGGGCGTCGAGGACGACGTCGTAGCGCTCCTCGGTGTCGGTGAAGTCCTCGGAGCGGTAATCGACGCAGGCGTCCGCGCCGAGCTCGCGCAGGAAGTCATGTTTGGGGGCGCTCGCCGTTCCGGTGACGTGCGCGCCGCGCTCCTTGGCGATCTGTACGGCGAGATGACCGACACCGCCGGCCGCGGCGTGGATCAGCACCCGCTGCCCGGCCCGGAGGTCCGCGGTCTCGACGAGGGCCTGCCAGGCGGTGAGCGCGGCCAGCGGCAGCGCGGCCGCCTGGACGTGGTCGATCCCGGCGGGCTTGGCGGCGAAGGCGCGGGTGGGGCCGGTCACGTACTCGGCGTGGGAGCCGACCCCGTACGGGTAGGGCAGCATGCCGAACACCTCGTCACCGGGCTGGAAGAGGGTGACGCCGAGGCCGGTCTCCACCACGGTGCCGGAGACGTCCCAACCGAGGGTCAGCGGCGGGGGCGGCAGGAAAATACTCAGGGCGCGGTGCTTGAAGTCCGTGGGATTGAGTCCGGCCGCGTGCACGGCGACGAGGATTTCCCCGGGGCCGGGCGCGGGCCGCGGAAGCTCGGTCAGCCGCAGGACCTCGGGGCCGCCGAGGGCCGTCTGGTGCAGAGCGAGCATCACGGGGGCGCCGTCCGGGGCGGCAGGGTGCGGGGCGGCGGAGTCCGGGGAGTCCGTGACGGCCGCCTGGGCCGGGGAGTCGAAGTTCTCAGGAGCGTTCGTGGAAGTCATGCCTCGATCCTGGCCGTGCCATCCGCCCCAGCACGATGGCAAGAAGGTCATCCTCCGATACATTCCTGCCATGCCTCTCGCCCCTGCCGCCCGCCCCGTGTCCGCCCTGCCCCCGCCCTCCCGGGCCCATGACCTCGCCGACCGCGCGGCCGAACTGGACCGCCGGATGCGCCCGGACCCGCGGCCCGGCGCCCACAAGGTCGTCGTCCTCGCCCTCGACGGCGTCTATCCCTTCGAACTCGGCATCCCGCACCGGGTCCTGGGTTCCGCCGACGGCCGCTACGAGGTGCTGTCCGCGAGCGTGGACGGGCAGCCCGTGCGGACCGACTCGGACCTGACCGTCACTCCCGGGCACGGTCCCGACGTGCTGGCCGAGGCGGACACCGTGGTGATCCCGCCGTACTCGATCTCCCGGGCCTCGGCCGCCACCCCGGACCCGCAGGCCCTCGCCGCCCTGTCCCGCGTCCGCCCCGGCGCCCGTCTGGTGTCCATCTGCACCGGCGCCTTCCTGCTGGCCGCCGCCGGTCTCCTGGACGGGCGCCGGGCCACCACCCACTGGGCGCTCGCCGGCCACTTCCAGGAGCTGTTCCCCCGGGTCGAGCTGGACGCGGAGGTGCTCTTCGTCGACCACGGTGACGTGCTGACCTCCGCGGGGGCGGCGAGCGGTGTGGACGTGTGCCTGCACCTGGTGCGCCAGGACCACGGCAGCGAGGTGGCCAACCAGGTCGCCCGTTGCTGCGTGGTGCCGCCGTACCGGGACGGCGGGCAGGCGCAGTACATCGAGCGGCCGCTGCCGCCGGCCAGCGGAACCGGCACCGGGCCGACCCGCGACTGGGCGCTGGAGCGGCTGGAACTGCCTCTGTCGCTGGACGAGCTGGCCGCGCACGCGGCGATGAGCACCCGTACCTTCGCCCGGCGCTTCCGGGAGGAGACCGGTCTGAGCCCCGGCCGCTGGCTGACCCAGCAGCGGCTGCGGCGGGCGCGGCACCTGCTGGAGTCCAGCGACCTGCCGGTGGAACGGGTCGCCCACGAAGTCGGCTTCGCCACCGCCACCTCGCTGCGCCGGCACCTGGCGGCGGAGGCGGGGGTCGCCCCGTCGGCGTACCGGCGCACCTTCCGTGCCTCGGGTCCGGCCGCGCCCCCGGCCACCGCGCGGCCCGCCTTCCCACTCGGCATGTCCGACGAGCCGGCGGCACGGTCCGGGCCATGACGCCGGACACTCCCCTGGCACGGGTGCGCACCGTTGAGGGCTGATCCGGGCATGGCGGTGTGTCACCTCGCCGATGTACGCCCGGGTGGGCCGGCGCCGCCTTCGAGCATGGCGGCGGTGCTGACCGCGCCGCCGGTCGCGGTGGAACGCGCTGCTCAGCCGAGTGTGCGGTAGAAGGCCAGATGCCGTTCGGCGGCCGCCTTCCAGGTGTGCCGCGCGGCGAGCTGTCGGCCCCTCGCCCGCCGGGCCGGGTCGTCGGCCGCGAGCGCCGCGCCGAGCGCGGCGGCCAGGTCGTCGGGGGTGTGTGCGAAACGGGCGGCGCCGTCGAACACCTCGCGCAGGACGGGCAGATCGCGGACCACCAGTGGAACGCCCGCGGCGAGCGCCTCCATGGCGGCCAGTCCGAAGCCCTCCTTGACGGAGGGGAAGGCGAAAGCACCGGCGGCGGCGACCAGCGGGGGCAGTTCCTCCTCGGCGACCTGCCCCAGCACGACCGGCTCGACACCGAGCTCGGCGGCTCTGGCCTCCCAACGGGCCCGGTAGGCGCGGTAGTCGAACAGTGTCTCGCCGCCCGCGATCACCAGCCGCACATCGGGACGGGCGGTGCGCACCGCGGCATACGCCTCCAGCAGGTCCAGCGATCCCTTGCGGGGTTCGATGCCACCCACGGTGAGGACGTAGCGGCCCAGGCGGGAGCGCCAGGCGGCGCGGGCTTCCGGGGCAACGGTGGCGAAACGCTCGTACGCCACCCCGTTGGGGATGACGACCGGGGTCAGCCCCCATCCCCGGGCCAGTTCCCCGGCCACCGATCGTGAGACGCAGATGTGCGCGTACGGCTCCACGATCGCCCGCTCGTGGCAGGCGGCCAGCTCCGGTGTGGTGAAGTGGTCGATGTGGTGGACGGTGCGGACGCAGCGGCCGGCCGCGTTGGCGCTGATGCAGTCCTGGGCGTGGACGACGTCGTACGATGCCGGGTCGAAGGCGTCGCGGAGGGTGTCGATGGAGCGCAGGATGCGCTCGCCCACGGTCTCGTTCTCCGGGCCGTGCGGGAACGGCACGATCCGCAGGCGTACGGCCGGGTCCACGGGGCGGAAGAAGCCCGCGTCGCCGTCCCGGCCCAGTGTCCACACGGTGACGTCCTGGCCCGCCGCCGCGAGGGCCTCGGCGAGGGCGAGGGTGTGGACCACTCCGCCGCGCGGCTTGGTGGAGTAGCTCAGCAGGGCGATGTTCACGACGGGGTCTCCCGGTAGGCGGAGGGGCGCAGTTCGCCGAGGTGGTGCAGGATGCGACGGGCCCGGTCGATCTCCTCGGCCACGTCGACCTCGGCGACCGCGAGGCCGGCCTTGGCCCAGGTGCGGGCGAGGATGTCGCCGCCGGGGCCGACGACCTTGGCCTGGCCGAGGAAGCGCATGCCGCCCATGGCGCCGGTCTGGTTGGCGGAGGCGAGGACGACCTGGTTCTCCGCGGCGCGGGCCTGGTCGTACAGGTCGAAGAGCTTGGCCTGGCGGTCCTGGGCCATGCGCGGGGCGCGGTTGGTGATGCTGGTGGGCCAGGCGGACAGGCAGGCGAGGATCTCGGCGCCGTCCAGGGCGAGGGAGCGGGCGGACTCGGGGAACGTCTTGTCGTAGTCGATGAGCATGCCGATCCGGCCGACCGGGGTGTCGAAGGCGTCGAACCGGTCGCCGGGGGTGTAGGCGGCGACCTCGCCGGCCGGCAGGTGCACCTTGCGGTGGCGGCCGAGGACGCCGTCGCCGCTGACGCAGACGGCGGCGTTGTAGCGCTCGGTGCCGCCGTCCTCGCAGTAGCCGACGCACACCACCATCTCGGCCGCGCGACGGGCCACTTCGAGGATCAGCGGGTCGTCCGGCTCAAGGGCGGGGGGCAGGGCGTCGGGATCGGGGTGGCGCAGGTCGGCGAGGTAGCCGCCGAGCGCGGCGTCGGGCAGGACGAGCAGCCCAGCACCGGATGCGCGCGCGTCGTCGATGATTTTGCCGACGCGGGCCAGATCGAACTCCAGGTCGCGACCGAAGTGGGCGGCCGCGGCCGCGATCCTGATCGTGCTCATGCGGTTGCCGCTCCTGGGGGTGTGTAGGCGTCCGGGCGCCGGTCGCGCAGGTGTCCCATGGACCGGCGGGCGGTCTGGAGAGCCTGTGCGACGTCGAGTTCGGCGACGGCGGTCCCGGCCGTGACTCCGGTGTCCGCGAGGATCTCGCCGCCGGGGTCGACGACCTTGGCGCTGCCGACGAAGCGCAGTGACCCGAAGGTGCCCGCCTGGTTGGCCGAGAGCCATACGATCTGGTTCTCCAGGGCGCGGGCCCGGTCGAAGAGGTCGAAGCGGCGCTTCCAGCGGTCCTCGGCCAGGTCGGCCGAGGCGTTGGTCCGCGCGCCGGGCCAGGCCGACACGCACACCCCGATCTGCGCTCCGTCGAGCGCGAGCGCCCGTGCGGACTCCGGGAACGCCTTGTCGTAACAGATCATCATGCCGATCCGGCCGACCGGGGTGTCGAAGGCGTGGAAGCGGTCGCCGGAGGCGTAGCTGGCGTCCTCGCTCAGCGGTTGGTGCACCTTGCGGTGGTTGCCGAGGACGCCGTCGCCGCTGACGCAGACGACGCTGTTGTAGCGCAGACCGTCCCCGCCCGCCTCGCAGTAGCCCGCGACCACGGTCATCTCACCGGCCATCGCGGCCAGCCGGCGGATCTCGGGCCCGTCCACGGCGAGGGCGGGCGGCCCCTCGTCGAGCGCGGTGTCGTCGTCGAGGCTGAGCAGGTAGCCGCCCAGGCAGGCTTCCGGCAGGGCGAGCAGCCGTACGCCCTCGGCGCGGGCCTCCTTGATCAGCCGTTCGACGGTGGCGAAGGCGTCCTCCAGATCGCGGCCGAACTCGGCGGCGACGGCCGCCATGCGCAGGGTGGTCATGCGGTTCCCATCCCGGTCACCGTGGCCGTGACCGCTTCGGTGATGTCTCCGTCGGGCCAGCGCAGCCCGACTCCTTCTCCCGTGGTCAGCACCCCGCACACGGCGTCCGCGGCGGGCCCGGCGGCGAGCGGCGGCGCGTCGGGAACATCGGCGGTGAGCATCGCGTAGCCGGGGAAGCAGGTGAGCCAGTCGCCCATGGCCGCCTCCGGCGGGCGGGGCACGGCGGCCACGTCGAGCACTGCCCCGCAGCCGCTCGCCTCCGTGAGCATGCCGAGGGTGCCCGCGATGCCGGCCATCGACACGTCCTTGGCCGCGGCGGGCCGGGTGACCGCCAGCGCGCCGGTCATCGCCCGCAGTTCGTCCGCACGGCGGTGACTGGTGGAGTCCCACTGGCGGCCCCGGTACCCCGGGCGCCAGGCGCCGCCGAGGTCCGCGGTCAGCCGTACGGCGTGGCCGGGGCGTCCGCCGCCGCCGGGCACCGGATGCCGGGTCCGGCCCAGTGCGGTGACGGACAGGGCCGCCGGGACGCCGAGCTGGGTGTGCCCGCCCAGAACGGGCACGCCGTACGCCCGCGCGGCCCGGCCCAGTCCGGCCAGGACGCGTGCCGCGTGCGCGGCGTCCCGGGCACCTAGCGCGTCGAGCAGCCCGAGCGGTGAGGCGCCCATGGCCGCCAGGTCGTTGACGTTGACCAGGACGGCGCACCAGCCCGCCCACTCCGGGTCGCGTTCGACCATGGACGGCACGATGGCGTCGCACGCGGCGAGCACATCGGTGCCGGGGACCGGCGCGCCGTCGTCGCCGACGAAGCCGGGCGTGGCGGTGGCGAGCGGGGCGAGCAGCGGACCGAGGGCGGCCTTGGCGGCGGACGCCTGCGCCGCGATCCGCCCGATCGGCCACCGCATCAGTACGTGGGGCGCGTCCGCGACCGTGACCTCACGGACCCGCTGCCAGCCCAGCCGCCGGAACAGCACCTCGTTGCGGGCCTGGACGGTGGCGTCGAACCGCAGCGCGCCTTCCGCCTCGGCGCGGGCGCAGGCGGCCCGGACCAGGGCCGCGCCGATGCCGTGCGCTCCGCGGGCGGCCGGGGCGACGACCAGGCGACCGCCCTGCCACCACCCGATGTCGGGGCCGCCGGTCGCCGGGCCGAGCCGCACTCCGCCGACGACCGTGCCCGTGCGGTCCCTGGCGATGAGCACGAGCGTGCGCGGGTCGGTGTCCCAGTCGTCCAGGTCGTGACCGGAGAACAGCTCCTGCTCGTGCACGAAGACGTCTCGGCGCAGGCGCCGGTACGCACGCAGTCCGCCGTGTCCGTCGGCTTCCTCGATGTGGAAGGCGGGCTGCCGGGCGAGGGTGCTGCGATCACCGAGCAGGGCCAGGATGTCGGGAGCCTCGCCGGAGGCGGGGGGCGCGGCGGATCCGTCGAGGTACATCTCAGCCACCCGCCGAGCGCAGCACGCTGCACGCCCCGCAGGCCGCGCAGCCGGCCCCCTGGTCGGCGCCGTTCATCCCGGCCGCGCGCAGCTTCGCCGCGACGCCCCGGGTGACGTAGGTCAGGCGCTCCGCGCTCGGCGCCGGGACGCCGTCCCGGGCCGCGAGGGTGCCGGCCATGGGCCGGAAGGGGACGACGAAGGGGTACACGCCCCTCTCGATCAGCCGCCCCGCCCCCTCGACGAGTTCGTCGGGGTCCTCACCCAGGCCGACCAGCAGGTAGGTGGAGACGCGGTTCGGTCCGAAGACCGCTACCGCCTCGTCCCACGCTGCCTCGTACTCGGCCAGGGGGACGGTGGACTTGCCGGGCATCCAGCGCCGGCGCACCTCCTCGTCCAGGGACTCGACGTGGATGCCGATCGCGGTGGCCCCGGCGTCGTGCAGGGAGCGGATCCAGGACAGGTCGCCGGGCGGTTCGCACTGCACCTGGATCGGCAGTCCGGGCACCGCCCGCAGGACGGTGCGCACCGACCGTACGAGGGTGCGGGCGCCACGGTCCGGGCCGGTGGTGGTGCCGGTGGTCATCACCATCTGCTTGATGCCGTCCAGCCGTACCGCGGCCTTGGCCACCTCGGCGAGCTGGGCCGGTGTCTTGGCGGCCACCGTGGCGCCGGAGCGCAAGGACTCCTCGATGGTGCAGAAGCGGCAGCGGTCGGCCTCGGCGTAGCGGACGCAGGTCTGCACGACGGTGGTGGCGAGGACGTCGGCGCCGTGCAGGCGGGCGATGTGCTCGTAGGGGACGCCGTCGGCGGTGGTCAGGTCGTAGAACTTCGGCCGTCGTACGGCGGTGAGGGTCAGGCCGGTGTCCTCGTCGCCGAGCCACACCTTGCCGTCGCGGACCCGGTAGGGACTGCCGGGGTTGGTGGGGAGCGCGGCGTTGGCACCGTCGACGAGGACGTGTCCGTCGTCGCTGGGGCCCGCGCCGTCCGGCCGCCGCACGGGGGCGTCCAACGCGACTCCTCGAAGGGCGAGTTCGGCGCGGGTCGTGATCCGCACGTCCACCGCCGTACCTGTCGTTCCGGTGCCAACGCTCACGTCGTGCCCCTTACAGCTGGTAGGTCGAGTTGATGATGGCGCCCTTGCGCGCGTAGTGGATCAGCGCGTCCTGGACGTCGAGCGGATGGGTGGGGATGACGCCCTCGATGAGGTCCTCCTCGCGGGCGCCGTGCAGTGACAGGCCGAAGCGGCAGCAGTACACCTTGCCGCCCTCCGCGATGAACGTCTTGAGCTGGTTGTTGATGTTGTGCTCGCCGGGGAAGGCGGAGTTGCCGGTGGTCGGGAAGCCGCGGGTGGCCAGGCAGTTGAGGGAGCCGGGGCCGTAGAAGTAGATCGCGGTCTCGAAGCCCTTGCGCAGGGCGCGGGTGGCCTGCAGGACGGCGACGAAGGACACCGACGACTCGTGGGCGATGCCGTGGACGAGGGTGAAGTAGGTCTCGCCGTTCTCGGCCTGGTAGTCGGGGAAGACCTTGGTGGAGCCGTAGATGCTGGAGCCCTCGGGCAGTGAGGGGTGCGGGATCTCGTTGAGCGACTGCTGCTCGACGTCGGTGAGTTCGGCGGTGGCCGGGGTTTCGGACATGGCTGTCTCCCTGTGCGGTGCGGTGGTCGGGTCGGTCAGTCGTAGAGCGCGGCGAACGTGTCCCGGAAGACGAGCTCGCCGAGGGCGCCGCCGCCGGTCGCCGCGGCGAGGCGGGCGTACTCGCCCGCGAAGTCGCCCCACGGCTGGTCGCTGGCGAAGAGCACCCGGTCGTGGCCGATGCCGCGGCGCTCGATCTCCTGGGCGAGCCAGCGGGGCGCGAAGCCGATGGCCCAGGAGAGGTCGGTGTAGACGCGCTTGCCGGCCGCGATCCAGTCGAAGAACCGGGAGCCGGCGAGCTTGATGTGGCCGCTCATCCCACCACCGAAGTGGACGAGGTGGACGGGCACCTGGCCGGCGTACCAGTCGACGAGGTGGCCGACCTCGTCGATGTCGGAGGCGGCGCCCGGCGAGGTGTGCACATGGACCACCAGTCCGTACCGGGCGGCTTCGGCGAAAATGCGGTCGAGCAGGGGCCGACAGGCCGGGTCGGTGGGGCGGCCACCCAGCAGGAAGCTCAGTTTCAGGGCGCGCACGCCCTCCTCACCGGCCAGCTTCAGGGCCTGGAGGGTCCGGTCCTGGTCCTCGGGCCGGGGCGATACCCACAGCCCGGCCCTGATGCGGTCGTCGCGCTGTGCGGCCTCGACGGCCAGTTCGTTGAAGGAGAACGCGACGGCGGGGTCCGGGACCCCGTAGTTGGGAAGGACAAGGGCGCGTTCGGTGCCTTCCGCGTCCAGGTCGGCGATCAGTTGCCCGACCGTGGCACGGGCGGTGGTGTCGGGATTGACGGGCGGGCCGCCGTAGAAGGGGTAGGCGGGCAGGACGCCGATGTGGCGGTGTGCGTCGAAGACCATGTCGGTGCTTTCAGCCGATGGGGAGCGCGGCGGCGAGTTCGGCCGGCGCGCCGGTGAGGGCGCCGCAGACGTCGGCCGTACGACGGGAGGCGTCGATGTGGTCCGCCAGGAACTCGGCGTCCCGGCCCACCGCCTCGAACCGTCCCGAGCCCCATGAGTACTGCCAGGGCAGTCCCAGGAAGTACAGGCCGGGTGTGCTGGTGGCGCCGCGCCGGTGCATCGGGTAGCCGCGCCCGTCGAAGACGGGTATCTCGACCCACCGGTGATCGCGGCGGAAACCGGTCGACCAGACCACGGAGGTGATGCCGGCCGCTTCCAGGTCCAGGTGGCCCGGCTGCTCGGCGGGCTCCCACACCGGTACGTACCGGGTCTCCCGCGGAGCCGGGATGTCCTGCCCGGCGATGTAGGCGTCGATGGCGTCCTTGATGCCCTCGGCCACCGCGTCCGCGTGGTCCAGGTTCGCCTTCAGGTCGCCGGCGAACTCCAGGGCGGTACCTCGGATTCGGGTGAGCCGCCCGTACAGCCGCATACCGTCGCGGGCGAAGGCCCGCAGGTCGATGTCACGGCCGCCGTCGCGGCCGGTGACGTAGTGGTTGACGCGCATCCGGACCGCGTCGGCGTCGCCGAACTCGTCGATGCTCCTGGCGTAGTGGCCCATGTCGTCCAGCCAGGCCACACAGTCGCGGCCCCGGTAGAACCGGGCGACCCGCGGTGCGCTGCCCACGGCCAGGTGGACCTGCCGGCCGGCCAGGTGCAGGTCCTCGGCGATCTGGCAGCCGGACTGGCCGGTGCCGACCACCAGCACGGCCCCGTCGGGGAGCTGGGCCGGGTGGCGGTAGCGGGAGGAGTGGATCTGCGCGATGCCCTCGGGCAGCCGCTCGGCCATGCGGGGCACGGACGGGGTGTGGTACGGGCCGGTGGCGACCACCACCTGGTCTGTGGTGAAGTCCCCCTGGGAGGTGCTCAGTTCGAACACACCGCTCGCGGCCCGGCGCAGCCTGGTGACGGCCACCCCCTCCACCAGCGGCGGCCGGAAGAAGGCCACGTAGTCCTCCAGGTACCGCACGATCTCGTCGCGGACCATGAAGCCGTCGGGGTGGTCACCCCGATAGGGGAAACCGGGCAGCTTGCACTGCCAGTTGGGGGTGACCAGGCAGAAGGTGTCCCAGCGACGCTCGCGCCACTCGTGTGCCACCCGATGCGCCTCGATCACGACGTGCTCGACACCGCGCCGGCGCAGGCAGTAGCTCATCGACAGACCCGCCTGTCCGCCGCCGACCACCGCCACCGGGAAGTGGGCTCCGGCCAGCCGTACCGCCGCGCTCACCGCACGCTCCCGTCCGCGTTGACCAGCGCCTCGACGGTGACCTCGGCTCCCGGGAAGGAGGCGTAGGCGGAGGCGGTGCGCTCGATCCGCGCGAGCTGGTCGGAGGCGCCGGTGCAGTGGAAGCCGAACTTCTCCCTCACCCGCTCACCGGCGATACCGAGGGCGGTGCGGCTGCGGTCCACGAAGTCCGCGAGGTCGTAGGCACTCCCCGCGGTGAAGTAGTCCTCGACCACCGTGGAGGGGGAGTAACAGCGCTGGGTCTCGCCGTCTGGCCAGCGGACGCGGAAATAGATCTCAGGCATGAAGTCCTCCAGGCGAGGCGCCGAGGTGGTGAACACCTCGCCGCTGCTTGTACGGACCACTTCAGTCAGCGGCGATTGCGGAACCAAGTCATCCGGAATAAAGGGCGGTTACAAGGTCCTCACATTGGGCGACCGCCAGCATACGCTGAGTTGCCTCATAGGCAAACCGAAAGGGGCGTGTACGGTCCGCACCAGGGCGGAGTACGCGACGAGAGTGGCGCGCCCGGGCACCGTCGTCTCTCCCCCGCCGGCGGGATGCCCGGCGTGACACGGTTGTCGGGGCCGGTCGTGAGCGATGAGGAGGCTGTCGATGCGCTGACGGACGATCCGCTGGAGTGGCTGAGGGCCCAGCCCAGCCGGCCTGGGATCCCGCCCACGCGTGGCGGGCGGATCGAGCCCGGCGCCTCGGCGGACCTGGTGCTCGTGGACGGTGACCCGACCTCGCGGCTCTCCTCGACGCTGAACACCCGCGCGGTGTGGCGTCGGGGACACCGCCCGGCATCGGCCGGGTGACGGTACGGGGAGGGCGTACGGCGGCCGTGGCTCGTGCTCACGGCCGCCGGGCGGTCATCCGTCGAGACGGCACTCGGCGAGCAGGGACGCCTGGTCGGCACCTGCGGGCCGGACGACCGTGTGGTTCGCGGGCGGGCGGTGGCCGGTGGTGAGCCAGCTCTCCAGGGCGGTGAAGGCTGAGCGGTGACACGGCAGCAAGGGCCGGAGTCGGTCGGGGAAGGTGTCGACGAGGGCGTCGGTGTGCGTGCCGTCCTCGATGCGGTAGTAGCGGTACCGGCCGCCAAGGCCCGCTTGCCGGACCATACGCGCGTACACGTCGGAGCCCCGGCCGGCGGGCAGCAGCACGTCGAGATTGCCCTGGATGGTGATCAGCGGCTTGCCGATACGACCGGTCAACGCGATGCGTTCCACGGCCGCGTGGACGCCGGAGGAGCGGGTGGCGTAGTCGTAGTCGGCATCGCAGCCCGGGACCGTCCCCGGGGCGCAATACGGTGTGCCGGCTTCCTTCTCCCCATCGAAGCCGGGGTCGAACTCCTCGCGGTAGACGCGCTGCGTCAGATCCCAGTAGACCTCGTGGTGGTACGGCCACAAGAACTCGGAGCCGGCCGGGAACCCGGCGCGGAGCAGCGCCTCGCGCGCCTGGCCGGCTGCGGGGCCGCCTGCCGCGTAGGTGGGGTAGTCGCGCAGGGCGGCCGGCAGGAAGGTGAAGAGGTTGGGTCCCTCCGCGCGCCACAGGGTGCCTTCCCAGTCGACTCCTCCGTCGTACAGCTCGGGATGGTTCTCCAGCTGCCAGCGCACGAGGTAGCCGCCGTTGGACATCCCGGTGACCAGGGTGCGCTCCTCTAGCGGCCGGTGGTAGCGCTGGGCGACCGACGCGCGGGCGGCCCGGGTCAGCTGGGTGAGGCGGGTGTTCCACTCGGCGACGGCGTCGCCCGGCCGGGAGCCATCACGGTAGAACGCGGGGCCGGTGTTGCCCTTGTCGGTGGCGGCGTAGGCGTAACCGCGGGCGAGCACCCAGTCGGCGATGGCCCGGTCGTTGGCGTACTGCTCGCGGTTACCGGGGGTGCCGGCCACGACCAGGCCACCGTTCCAGCGGTCGGGCAGCCGGATGACGAACTGGGCGTCGTGGTTCCACCCGTGGTTGGTGTTGGTGGTGGAGGTGTCGGGGAAGTAGCCGTCGATCTGGATCCCGGGCACTCCGGTGGGAGTGGCCAGGTTCTTGGGCGTCAGCCCTGCCCAGTCCGCCGGGTCGGTGTGGCCGGTGGCCGCCGTTCCCGCCGTGGTCAGCTCGTCCAGGCAGTCGGCCTGCTGACGTGCCGCCGCCGGGACACGCAGCTGGGACAGACGGGCGCAGTGACCGTCCGGGGCATCGGGAGCAGGCCGGGCCGTGGCCGGTGAGGGGAGCAGGACGGCGACTGCGGCCAGGGTGAGAGCGCCGAGGCCGGTGCGTCTTCTCGGGGCCCGTCCGACACCGAGGGGCAGAACCATGGAGAGCCTCCAGACGTGCGGATGGATGACGGACTGGAGGCTAGGTCGCGCACGGTGGAGACGAACATGGGTGCGCCCGCCATGACTGAGGCCCCTCAGAGGTGGGCCGCCGCCATGACGGGCGCGGGACCGCGGGCGCTCCGGCGCGGTGCCCGCGGCCGCCACCGGTTCCGGGTCCCCGGGTCAGGGACAGGTGTCGTTCGCGACGGTGAAGTAGCCGGTCGGCGACTCTTTCAAGGTGGTCGTGACGAAGGTGTTGTACAGGCCCATGTTCTGGCCGGAGCCCTTGGCGTAGGTGTAACCGGCGCTCGTCGTGGCGCGGCCCGCCTGGACGTGAGCGTAGTTGCCGGCGGTCCAGCAGACGGCCGTGGCACCGGTCGTCTGCGCGGTGACCGCGCCCGAGAGCGGTCCGGCCTTGCCGTCCGCGTCCCGGGCGGCGACCGCGTAGGTGTGCGATGTGCCCGCCCTCAGGCCGGTGTCCGTGTACGACGTCGTGGCGGACGTGGTGATCTGGGCACCGTCGCGGTGGACGGCGTAGTCGGTGGCGCCGTCGACGGGTTTCCAGGTCAGGCTGATGGTGGTGTCGGTGGCGCCGGTGGCGGCCAGGCCGGACGGAGCGGGCAGCGAACCGGGGTCGGAGGCGGATCCGCTCAGGCCGAAGAACTGCGTGATCCAGTAGCTGGAACAGATCGAGTCCAGGAAGTAGGCGGCGCCGGTGCTGCCGCACTGCTGCGCTCCGGTGCCGGGATCGACCGGGGTGCCGTGCCCGATGCCCGGCACCCGGTTCACCTCCACGGCCACCGATCCGTCCGCGGCCAGGTACTCCTCGTGCCGGGTGGAGTTCGGGCCGATCACCGAGGTACGGTCCGGCGTCTGGGACACGCCGTGCACAGCGGTCCACTGGTCGCGCAACTCGTCGGCGTTGCGCGGCGCGACGGTGGTGTCCTTGTCGCCGTGCCAGATGGCCACGCGCGGCCACGGGCCCGACCACGAGGGGTAGCCGTCACGGACCCGCCGCGCCCACTGGTCCGCGGTCAGGTCGGTCCCGGGGTTCATGCACAGGTACGCGCTGCTGACGTCGGTGGCACAGCCGAAGGGCAGGCCGGCGACGACCGCGCCGGCCTGGAAGACGTCCGGATAGGTGGCGAGCATCACCGACGTCATGGCACCGCCGGCGGACAGCCCGGTGATGTAGGTGCGCTGGGGGTCCGCGCCGTAGGCGGAGACGGTGTGAGCGGCCATCTGCCGGATCGACGCGGCTTCGCCCTGGCCCCTGCGGTTGTCGCTGCTCTGGAACCAGTTGAAGCACCTGTTCGCGTTGTTCGACGACGTGGTCTCGGCGAACACGAGCAGGAAGCCATAGCGGTCCGCGAATGAGAGCAGGCCGGAGTTGTCGGCGTAGCCCTGGGCGTCCTGGGTGCAACCGTGCAGGGCGAACACCACCGCCGGCTCCGCGGGCAGGGACGCGGGCCGGTAGACGTACATGTTCAGCCGGCCCGGGTTCGTGCCGAAGTCCGCGACCTTGGTCAGGTCCGCCTTGGTCAGACCGGGCTTGGTCAGACCGGGCTTGGTCAGACCGGGCTTGGTCAGACCGGGCTTGGTCAGACCGGGCTTGGTCAGGCCCGCCGCGGCGTGGGCCGTCGGCGCAGGGCCGAGCAGGGCCGCTCCGAGTACGAGGGCCACGACGGCCACGAGACGGGTGAGCACCCCCCGCCGTCCCGGACGCGACAACGACCCGACCGGCGGCGAGGAGGAGAGGGGGAACAGCGGGGTGAGGATTCCCCGGAACGGCGGCGGCTGCATGGCGGCTCCCTCGATGTCGTGGGGGGGACACGGAGGGCTCCCTGACGTCGATCAGTGGGAGCGCCCCGGTGCCCGGCACCGTAGGGGTGGCTCAACCCGCAACGGTATGGCCCGGAGCACCACACCCCGCACCGCGCGATGTGCGCCCGGACGGATTGTGTCGCCTTGCGGAATCTGATACCCGGACGCGACGAACGCCCCACCCGACACGGGTAGGGCGTCATGGTGTCCGACTCGGCCGGTCGGCCTTGCCTGCCCTGGAGGGACCGGGCGTCGGCGGACCGGGCGTCGGCGGGCTGGGCGGTATGGCGGCCGAGGACGCCAGCCGCGTGGGGCAGGCCGCGCCCAAGTGCAGTACGCAGACCGTGGCCGGCGGGAGGGCCGGACCGGTCAGTGCAGTCCCGCGGCCCTGCGGGACCGCTCGTCCCAGACCGGTTCCACCGCGGCGAACCGGGGCCCGTGTCCGCGGCGGTAGACCATCAGTGTCCGCTCGAAGGTGATGACGATGACACCGTCCTGGTTGTAGCCGATGGTGCGCACGCTGATGATGCCTACGTCAGGTCGGCTGGCGGACTCCCGGGTGTTCAGGACCTCGGACTGCGAGTAGATGGTGTCGCCCTCGAAGACCGGGTTCGGCAGCCTGACCCGGTCCCAGCCGAGGTTGGCCATCACATGCTGGGAGATGTCGGTGACGCTCTGCCCGGTGACCAGGGCGAGGGTGAAGGTGGAGTCCACCAGCGGCTTGCCCCAGGTGGTGCCCGCCGAGTAGTGGCGGTCGAAGTGCAGCGGCGCGGTGTTCTGCGTCAGGAGCGTGAGCCAGGAGTTGTCGGTCTCCAGGACCGTGCGCCCCAGGGGGTGGCGGTACACGTCGCCGGTGGTGAAGTCCTCGAAGTAGCGGCCCTGCCAGCCCTCGACCACAGCGGTGCGGGTGGCGTCCTGGTCCGGGTTCTCAGTCGTCATGGCGCTCATTCTGGGAAGTCCCCGGTCCGCTGTGAAATGCCGAACCTTCACCGGGCTCATACGTGCGGCGCATGAGCCCTGGACCGTACGTAGTCGTAGAACCTCGCCACCACTGGCGCGCGTGGTCCTCCGGCGAGTGTGACCACGCCGACCGTGCGCCGCGCCTGCGGGTCGTCGAGTGGCACGGCGACGGCGTGGTCACCGGGGCCGGACGGGCTGCCGGTGAGGGGGGCGACGGCCACACCGAGGCCGGCGGCCACCAGGGCTCGCAGCGTGCTCAGCTCGGTGCTCTCCAGGACGACCCGCGGCATGAATCCGGCCGCGGCGCACAGCCGGTCGGTTATCTGGCGCAGTCCGAAGACCGGCTCCAGTGCCACGAACGCCTCATCGGCCAGCTCCGCGGTCCGCACCCGGCGGCGTCTGGCCAGCCGGTGTCCGGGTGGGACGAGCAGGCACAGTGCCTCGTCCCGCAGCGGTGTCCACTCCACATCGTCCCCGGCGGGTCGTGGGCTGGTCAGCCCCAGGTCCAGCCGGCTGTTGCGGACGTCGTCGACCACGGCGTCGGCGGCGTCGCCGCGCAGTTCGAAGGTGGTGCCGGGAGCCAGCCGGCGATATCCGGCGAGGAGGTCGGGCACGAGCCAGGTGCCGTAGGAGTGCAGGAAACCCAGCGCCACGGTGCCGGTGTCGGGGTCGATCAGGGCGGTGATGCGCTGCTCGGCGCCGGAGACCTCACTGATCGCGCGCAGGGCGTGGGCGCGGAAGACCTCGCCGTACTTGTTGAGCCGGAGCCGGTTCTGGTGCCGGTCGAACAGCGGCACGCCCACTCGTCGCTCCAGCCGCCGGATGGCCCTGGACAGGGTCGGCTGGGAGATGTTGAGCCGTTCCGCCGTGATCGTCACATGCTCGTGCTCGGCCAAGGCCGTGAACCACTGCAACTCCCGTATCTCCATGCAGGGACTATACGTACCGGGCATGGTCCTGGCGAGGTTTCGTCATTTCACAACGGCCGGGCGGCGGCCCACAGTGAGTCCTCACCAACCAGGACCCCATGGGAGGGACCCCATGTCCGAGCCGCATCCTCGCCCTGAACAGGAACGCCCCGCCGGGCCCCTGTCCGGTCTGCTCGTGGTTTCTTTGGAGCAGGCCGTCGCCGCTCCGTTCGCCACCCGCCACCTGGCGGACCTGGGCGCCCGTGTCATCAAGATCGAACGCCCCGGCAGCGGCGACCTCGCCCGCGGCTACGACCGCACGGTGCGTGGCATGTCCAGCCACTTCGTCTGGCTGAACCGGGGGAAGGAGAGCGTCCAGCTCGATGTGCGCTCGCCGGAGGGCAACCGGCGACTGCACGCCTTGGTGGACCGGGCCGACGTCCTGGTGCAGAATCTGGCCCCCGGCGCCGCGGGCCGCCTGGGCATCGGCCACCAGGTCCTCGCGCGGAGCCACCCGAGGCTGATCACCTGCGACATATCCGGCTACGGCAGTACCGGCTGCTACCGCGACCGCAAGGCGTACGACCTCCTGGTCCAGTGCGAAGCGGGGCTGGTCTCCATCACCGGCACCCCCGAGACCCCGTCCAAGGTGGGCCTGTCCATCGCGGACATCTGTGCGGGGATGTACGCGTACTCCGGCATCCTCACGGCCCTGCTGAAGCGGGCCCGCACCGGCCGGGGCTCGCAGTTGGAGGTCTCGATGCTCGAAGCCCTCGGTGAATGGATGGGATACGCCGAGTACTACACGCGCTACGGCGGCACCGCTCCGGCCCGCGCCGGCGCCAGCCACGCGACGATCGCCCCCTACGGCCCGTTCACCACGCGCGACGGGCAGACGATCAACCTCGGGCTCCAGAACGAGCGGGAGTGGGCTTCCTTCTGCGGTGTCGTGCTACGGCGCCCCGGTCTGTGCGACGACCCGCGCTTTTCCGGCAACGCCGACCGGGTGGCGCACCGCACCGAACTCGACGCCCTGGTGAGCGAGGTGACGGGCACGCTCACCGGCGAGGAACTGGTGGCGCGGCTGGAGGAGGCGTCGATCGCCTACGCACGCCAGCGCACCGTGCGGGAGTTCAGCGAACACCCCCAGCTGCGTGACCGTCGACGCTGGGCTCCGTTCGACAGCCCGGTCGGTGCGCTGGAGGGCCTGATCCCCCCGGTCACCTTCCACGGCGAGCACCCGCGGCGGCTGGGCCGGGTCCCGGAGCTGGGCGAGCATACCGAGTCCGTCCTGGCGTGGCTGGCCACGCCCCACAGCGCCGACCGCGAAGAGGCCGGCCATGCCGAATGAACTCACCGGAGTCCTGGTCCTGGCCGCCGTGTTCCTGCTCGCCGGCGTACGGGGGCTGAACATGGGCCTGCTCGCGCTGGTCGCCACCTTTCTGCTCGGCGTGGTCGCACTCGACCGAACGCCGGACGAGGTGCTGGCGGGCTTCCCCGCGAGCATGTTCCTGGTGCTGGTCGCCGTCACGTTCCTCTTCGGGATCGCCCGCGTCAACGGCACGGTGGACTGGCTGGTACGTGTCGCGGTGCGGGCGGTGGGTGCCCGGGTGGGAGCCGTCCCCTGGGTGCTCTTCGGCCTGGCGGCACTGCTCTGCGCGACCGGCGCGGCCTCGCCCGCGGCGGTGGCGATCGTGGCGCCGATCGGCGTCGCGTTCGCCGTCAGGCACCGCATCGATCCGCTGTACGCCGGACTGATGGCGGTGAACGGGGCCGCGGCGGGCAGTTTCGCCCCCTCCGGGATCCTGGGCGGCATCGTCCACTCGGCGCTGGAGAAGAACCATCTGCCCGTCAGTGGCGGGCTGCTCTTCGCCGGCACCTTCGCCTTCAACCTGGCGGTCGCCGCGGTGTCATGGCTCGTCCTCGGGCGCGGACGCCTCGAGCCGCAGGACCTGGACGAGGACACCGATCCCACGGAAGGGGACCCGGCTTCCCGCCCCGGCGCGGAACACGTGATGACGCTGACCGCGATGGCCGCGCTGGTACTGGGAACCACGGTCCTCTCCCTGGACACCGGGTTCCTGGCGCTCACCTTGGCGGCGTTGCTGGCGCTGCTCTTCCCCCGCACCTCCCAGCAGGCCACCAAGGAGATCGCCTGGCCCGTGGTGCTGCTGGTGTGCGGGATCGTGACCTACGTCGCCCTGCTCCAGGAGCTGGGCATCGTGGACTCCCTGGGGAAGATGATCGCGGCGATCGGCACCCCGCTGCTGGCCGCTCTGGTGATCTGCTACGTGGGCGGTGTCGTCTCGGCCTTCGCCTCGACCACCGGGATCCTCGGTGCCCTGATGCCGCTGTCCGAGCCGTTCCTGAAGTCCGGTGCCATCGGGACGACCGGCATGGTGATGGCCCTGGCGGCCGCGGCGACCGTGGTGGACGCGAGTCCCTTCTCCACCAATGGTGCTCTGGTGGTGGCCAACGCTCCCGAGCGGCTGCGGCCCGGCGTGTACCAGGGGTTGGTGTGGTGGGGTGCCGGGGTGTGCGCACTGGCTCCCGCGGCCGCCTGGGCGGCCTTCGTGGTGGCGTGAGCGCAGCGGAGGGAGGGACACCCTGGAGTCCGTTTCCCGTGCCGTGTCGCTGACGTGCCGTCAAGTCCATGTGCCGGGCGGGCAGTACACCTAGCATGTGTGGCATGGCTAATCAGATAACCCTGTCCGACACGCTGCTCGCTTACGTACGGAAGGTGTCCCTGCGCGATGACGAGGTGCTGAGCCGGCTGCGCGCGCAGACGGCCGAGCTGCCGGGCGGTGGCGTACTGCCGGTGCAGGCCGAGGAGGGACAGTTCCTCGAGTTCCTGGTGCGGTTGACCGGCGCGCGTCAGGTGCTGGAGATCGGGACGTACACCGGCTACAGCACGCTCTGTCTGGCCCGCGGGTTGGCGCCCGGCGGCCGTGTGGTGACGTGCGATGTCATGCCGAAGTGGCCCGAGGTGGGCGAGCGGTACTGGGAGGAGGCCGGGGTGGCCGACCGGATCGACGTCCGGATCGGCGACGCCCGGACCGTCCTCACCGGGCTGCTCGACGAGGCGGGCGCGGGGCCGGAGTCGTTCGACATGGTGTTCATCGACGCCGACAAGGCCGGCTACCCGGCCTACTACGAGGCGTCGCTGCCGCTGGTACGCCGCGGCGGGCTGATCGTCGTCGACAACACGCTGTTCTTCGGCCGGGTGGCCGACGAAGCGGTGCAGGACCCGGACACGGTCGCGGTACGCGAACTCAACGCGGCACTGCACGACGACGACCGGGTGGACCTGGCGATGCTGACGACGGCCGACGGCGTCACCCTGCTGCGGAAACGGTGACCGGGGCGATGTCGGCGGCGGTCAGCGTCAGCGTCGTCGGCGCGGGCCTCGGGGAGGGCTCCAGATGCAGGCGTTCGACGCCGGCGGCGGAAGCGCCCGCCACCTCGGACACGCAGGGGCAGTCGGAGTCCGCGAAGCCCGCGAACCGGTAGGCGATCTCCATCATGCGGTTGCGGTCCGTACGCCGGAAGTCCGCCACCAGGTGCGCCCCCGCGCGGGCGCCCTGGTCCGTGAGCCAGTTCAGGATCGTCGCACCGGCACCGAAGGACACGACCCGGCAGGACGTGGCGAGCAGTTTCAGGTGCCACGTCGACGGCTTCTTCTCCAGCAGGATGATGCCGACGGCGCCGTGCGGGCCGAAGCGGTCGCCCATGGTGACGACGAGGACCTCATGGGCGGGATCGGTGAGCAATGCGCGCAGGTCGGCGTCGGAGTAGTGCACGCCGGTCGCGTTCATCTGGCTGGTCCGCAGCGTCAGTTCCTCGACGCGGCTGAGTTCCTCCTCCCCCGCGGATGCGATCGTCATGGAGAGGTCGAGCGAGCGCAGGAAGTCCTCGTCGGGACCGGAGTACGCCTCCCGGGCCCGGTCGCGCGCGAAACCCGCCTGGTACATCAGGCGGCGCCGACGCGAGTCGACCGTGGACACCGGCGGGCTGAACTCCGGCAGCGACAGGAGCGTGGCCGCCTGCTCGGCCGGGTAGCACCGCACCTCAGGCAGGTGGAACGCCACCTCGGCACGCTCGGCGGGCTGGTCGTCGATGAACGCGATCGTGTTCGGTGCGAAGTTCAGTTCCGTGGCGATCTCGCGGACGGACTGCGACTTCGGCCCCCATCCGATGCGGGGAAGCACGAAGTACTCCGCCACGCCGAGGCGTTCCAGACGCTCCCACGCGAGGTCGTGGTCGTTCTTGCTCGCCACCGCCTGGAGGATGCCGCGGTCGTCGAGCGTGGTGATCACCTCGCGGATCTCGTCGGTGAGGACCACCTCGTCGTCCTCCAGCACGGTGCCCCGCCACAAGGTGTTGTCCAGGTCCCAGACCAGACACTTGACAATGGTCATGGCTTTCCTCTCAAGCCGGGAGCGCCAGCGCGTGCTGGGCCAGCATCACCCGGCACATCTCGCTGCTGCCCTCGATGATCTCCATGAGCTTGGCGTCGCGGTATGCCCGTTCGACGACGTGCCCCTCTCTCGCGCCCGCCGACGCGAGCACCTGTGCGGCGGTCGCGGCCCCGGCGGCGGCTCGTTCGGCGGCGACGTGCTTGGCCAGGATTGTCGCGGGCACCATCTCGGGCGAGCCCTCGTCCCAGTGGTCGCTGGCGTACTCGCACACGCGGGCCGCGATCTGCTCCGCGGTCCACAGGTCGGCGACATGCCCGGCGACGAGTTGGTGGTCGCCGAGCGGCCGGCCGAACTGCTCCCGGGTCCGGGCGTGGGCCACCGCGGCGGTGCGGCAGGCCCGCAGGATCCCGACGCAGCCCCAGGCGACCGACTTGCGCCCGTAGGCGAGTGACGCCGCGACCAGCATCGGCAGTGACGCGCCGGAGCCGGCCAGGACCGCGCCGGCCGGCACACGCACCTGGTCCAGGTGCAGATCGGCGTGGCCGGCGGCGCGGCAGCCGGACGGCTTCGGGACGCGCTCGACACGTACGCCGGGGGTGTCGGCGGGCACGACCACCACCGCGCCGGAACCATCCTCCTGGAGGCCGAAGACGACCAGGTGGTCCGCGTAGGCGGCGGCAGTCGTCCAGACCTTGTGGCCGTCGACGACAGCGGTGTCCCCGTCGAGCCGAACCCGCGTCCGCATCGCCGACAGATCGCTGCCCGCCTGCCGCTCGCTGAAGCCGACGGCCGCGAGTTTCCCGCCGGTCAGCTCCTTCAGGAAGGTCGCCCGCTGACCGGCGTCGCCGAGCCGCTGCACGGTCCACGCGGCCATGCCCTGCGACGTCATGACACTGCGCAGCGAGCTGCAGAGGCTGCCGACGTGTGCGGTGAACTCGCCGTTCTCCCGGCTGCCGAGTCCCAGACCGCCGTGCTCGGCCGCCACTTCGGCGCAGAGCAGGCCGTCGGCGCCGAGCCGGACGAGCAGGTCGCGCGGCAGTTCGCCGGACGTGTCCCACTCGGCGGCCCGGTCACCGACAAGGTCGGTCAGCAGCGCGTCGCGCTCAGGCATCGACGGCCCGCAGCCGGTGGACGAGTGCGACCATGGACTCGACGGTACGGAAGTTCGCGAGCTGGAGGTCCGGGCCGGCGATCGTGACGTCGAACGTCTTCTCCAGGTACACGACCAGTTCCATCGCGAACAGCGACGTGAGGCCGCCCTCCGCGAACAGGTCGCGGTCCACGGGCCAGTCCGACCTGGTCTTCGTCTTGAGGAACGCGACCAACGCGTGCGCGACGGGGTCGTCCTTGACGGGTACGGTCATGAGAACACCTTCTCGTATTCGTAGAAGCCCCGGCCGGTCTTCCGGCCGTGGTGTCCCTCGCGGACCTTGCCCAGCAGCAGGTCACAGGGGCGGCTGCGCTCGTCGCCGGTGCGTTTGTGCAGCACCCACAGCGCGTCGACGAGGTTGTCGATGCCGATCAGGTCCGCGGTGCGCAGCGGCCCGGTCGGATGGCCGAGGCACCCCGTCATGAGCGCGTCGACGTCCTCGACGGACGCGGTGCCCTCCTGCACGATCCGCGCCGCGTCGTTGATCATCGGGTGGAGCAGCCGGCTCGTGACGAAGCCGGGCGCGTCCCGGACGACGATCGGTTTGCGCCGCAGCGCCGCGAGCAGGTCCCCGGCGGCGGCCATGGCCTTCTCACCGGTCCGGGGTCCGCGGATCACCTCGACCGTCGGGATCAGGTACGACGGGTTCATGAAGTGCGTGCCGAGCAGGTCCTCGGGCCGGGCCACGGAGTCGGCCAGTTCGTCAACCGGGATCGACGACGTGTTCGTGATGACCGGGATACCGGGCGCCGCTGCCGAGACCGTGGCGAGTACCTCCGCCTTGACCTCGGCGTCCTCGACGACGGCCTCGATCACCGCGGTGGCCGTACCGATCGCGGGCAGCGCGGAGGTGGCCGTCCGCAGCACACCGGGGTCGGCCTCGGCGGGCCCGGCCACGAGTTGTGCCGTCCGCAGTTCGGTGGCGATCCGCGCCCGCGCCGCCGTAAGGATCTCCTCGGACGTGTCGACGAGTGTCACGGGGACGCCGTGGCGCAGCGCGAGCGTGGTGATGCCGGTGCCCATCACTCCCGCGCCGAGCACGATCAGCTGGTGGTCCACGCTGTTTCCTCCCTCCGGGGTCACCATGGCAGCGAGTACGGGTCGAGGACGTCTTCCGGGGTCGACCCGATCGCGTCCTTGCGGCCGAGGCCGAGTTCGTCGGCGAAGCCGAGCAGCACGTCGAACGCGATGTGGTCGGCGAACGCACTGCCCGTCGAGTCGAGGACGCTCAGACTGTCCCGGTGGTCCGCCGCGCTGTCCGGTGCCGCGCACAGGGCCGCGAGCGACGGGCCGAGTTCGCGGTCCGGCAGTTGCTGGTACTCGCCCTCGGCGCGGGCCTGCCCCGGATGGTCGACGCAGATGAACGCGTCGTCGAGCAGGGCCTTCGGCAGTTCGGTCTTGCCCGGCTCGTCGGCGCCGATGGCGTTCACATGCAGGTGCGGCAGCCGCGGCTCGGCGGGCAGCACCGGCCCTTTGCCCGAGGGCACCGAGGTGACGGTGCTCAGGACGTCCGCGGCGGCGGCGGCCTCCGCCGGATCGGTCACCTTGACCGGCAGTCCGAGGAACGCGACGCGGTCCGCGAACGACGCCGCGTGGCCGGGGTCGGTGTCGCTGACCAGGATCCGCTCGATGGGCAGGACCCTGCTGAGCGCGTGCGCCTGGGTCACCGCCTGTGCGCCCGCGCCGATCAGCGTGAGCGTGGCGCTGTCGGACCGGGCCAGCAGCCGGCTCGCGACGGCCGCGACCGCGCCGGTCCGCATCGCGGTGATCACGCCTGCGTCGGCGAGGGCGGTCAGACTGCCGCTGTCGTCGTCGAGGCGCGACATCGTGCCGACGATCGTCGGCAGCCGGAAGCGCGGATAGTTGTGCGGACTGTACGAAACCGTCTTCATGGTCACGCCGACACCGGGGACCCGGTACGGCATGAACTCGATGACGCCGGGAATGTCGCCGCCGCGGACGAATCCGGTACGCGGCGGCGCCTCGGCGAACTCGCCGCGGCCGAGCGCGGCGAACCCGTCGTGCAGCTCGCTGATCAGCCGGTCCATCATCACGTCGCGGCCGATCACGGAGAGAATCCGCTTGATGTCACGTTGGCGCAGGACCCTGGTCTGCATGTGTCACCTCCCTTTCGTGGCCGGAGCTGTCTTGGTGGTGCCGCTCGGGGCGGCTTCCGTTCTCATCGCAGCTCCCTGTCGATGAGGTCGAAAATCTCGTCCGCGGTCGCGTCCGCGGACAGCACGCCGGCCGGCGTGGTCGGGCGGGTCTCCCGCCGCCAGCGGTTGAGCAGGGCGTCCAGCCGGGTTCCGATGGCGTCCGCCTGGCGGTCGCCCGGGTCGACACCGGCGACGAGTGCTTCCAGCCGGTCGAGCTGCGCGAGCACCACGGTCACCGGGTCGTCCGGGGACAGCAGTTCACCGATGCGGTCGGCGAGTGCGCGCGGCGACGGGTAGTCGAAGACGAGCGTGGCGGACAGTCGCAGACCGGTCGCCTCGTTGAGGCCGTTGCGCAGCTGCACCGCGATGAGCGAGTCCACACCGAGTTCCCGGAACGCCGCGTCCTCCGGGATGTCCTCCGGGTCGGCGTGGCCCAGGACGGCCGCTGCCTTCTGCCGGACGAGGGCGAGCAGGTCGGTGGGGCGTGCCTGCTCGTTGCGGGCGCTCCGGCGGGCCGACGGCTTGGGCCGGCCACGCAGCAGCGGGAGGTCCGGCGGCAGGTCGCCCGCCACGGCGACGACACTGCCCGTTCCGGTGTGGACGGCGGCGTCGTACATGCGCATGCCCTGTTCGGCGGTGAGCGCGCTCGCCCCACCCTTGCGCATGCGGCGCCGGTCGGCGTCGGTCAGGTCCGCGGTCAGGCCACTCGCCTGGTCCCACAGCCCCCACGCGATCGACAGCCCTGGCAGCCCTTGTGTACGGCGGTGTTCGGCGAGCGCGTCGAGGAAGGCGTTCGCCGCCGCGTAGTTGCCCTGACCGGGGGTGCCCAGCACACCGGCCGCCGACGAGTAGACGACGAATGCGGCGAGGTCGGTGTCGCGGGTGAGCCGGTGCAGGTGCCAGGCGGCGTCGGCCTTGGGTTTGAGGACGGTGTCGATGCGGTCGGGGGTGAGGTTGTCGAGCAGGGCGTCGTCGAGGGTTCCGGCGGTGTGGAAGACGGCGGTGAGGGGTTGGGGGATGCGGGTGAGGGTGGTGGCGAGTTGGTGGGGGTCGCCGACGTCGCAGGGGAGGTGGGTGCCGGGGGTGGTGTCGGGGGGTGGGGTGCGGGAGAGCAGGTAGGTGTGGGGGTGGTTGAGGTGGCGGGCGAGGATGCCGGCGAGGGTGCCGGAGCCGCCGGTGATGACGACGGCCCCCTCGGGATCCAGCGGTCGCGGGATCGTGAGCACCAGCTTGCCGGTGTGACGCCCGCTGCTCATCCAGCCGAACGCCTCCCGTGCCTGCCGCACGTCCCAGGCGTGGACCGGCAGCGGGTGCAGCACGTCGCGCGCGAACAGGCCGAGCAGCTCGACGATGATCCGCTGCATCCGGTCGGGGCCGGCGTCCATCAGGTCGAACGGCTGCTGGACGGCGTGCCGGATGTCGGTCTTGCCCATCTCGACGAACCGGCCACCCGGCGCGAGCAGGCCGACGGACGCGTCGAGGAGTTCACCGGTGAGCGAGTTGAGCACGACATCGACCGGCGGGAACGCGTCGGCGAACGCGGTGCTGCGGGAATCGGCCAGATGCGCTCCGTCCAGGTCCACCAGATGGCGCTTCGCGGCGCTGGTGGTCGCGTACACCTCCGCGCCCAGATGCCGCGCGATCTGCCGGGCGGCGGAACCGACACCGCCGGTGGCCGCGTGGATCAGGACCTTCTCGCCGGGGCGCAGCCCGGCCAGGTCGACCAGGCCGTACCACGCGGTCGCGAACGCGGTCATCACGGACGCCGCCTGCGGGAACGTCCAGTCGTCCGGCATCCGGCCGAGCATCCGGTGGTCGGCGATGACCGTGGGGCCGAAGCCGGTGCCGACGAGGCCGAAGACGCGGTCGCCCGGTGCCAGACCGGAGACATCGGCGCCGGTCTCCAGGACGATGCCCGCGGCCTCGCCGCCGAGCACGCCCTGACCGGGGTAGGTGCCGAGCGCGATCAGCACATCGCGGAAGTTGAGGCCCGCCGCACGTACACCGATCCGGACCTCGGTCGGGGCGAGGGGGCGCCGGGGCTCCGCCGAGTCGGCCGCGGTGAGGCCGTCGAGGGTGCCCGTCCGCGCCGGCCGGATCAGCCACGTGTCGCTGTCCGGCACGATGAGCGGCTCCGGCACGCGGGTGAGGCGGGCCGCCTCGAACCGGCCGCGGCGCAGCCGCAGACGCGGCTCGCCGAGCGCGACGGCGATGCGCTGCTGCTCGGGAGCGAGCGTGACGCCGGACTCGGTCTCGACGTGGACGAACCGGCCGGGCTGCTCGGCCTGGGCGGCGCGCAGCAGTCCGGCCGCCGCGCCGGTGGCGAGGCCCGCGGTGGTGTGCACGAGCAGATCCCCGTCGGAGCCGGTCAGGGCGGTCAGCAGCCGGGTGGTGAGCGCACGCGTCTCGGCCACCGGGTCGTCGCCGTCAGCGGTATGCAACGTGATGACGTCCACGTCGGCCGTGGGGACATCCGTGGGTGCGGCGACCTCGATCCAGGTGAGACGCATCAGGCCGGTGCCGGCGGGTGGGGACAGCGGGCGGGTGCGGACCGTCCGGATCTCGGCGACGAGTTGGCCGGCGGAGTCGGCGACGCGCAGGCTCAGCTCGTCGCCGTCACGAGTGATCACGGCTCGGAGCATGGCCGAGCCCGTAGCGACGAACCGGGCCCCCTTCCAGGCGAACGGCAGACCCGCAGCGCTGTCGTCCGGCGTGGTGAGGGCGACGGCGTGCAGGGCCGCGTCGAGCAGTGCCGGATGCACACCGAAACCGTCCGCCTCGGCGGCCTGCTCCTCGGCCAGCGCCACCTCGGCATACACGGTGTCACCATCACGCCAGGCAGCCCGCAACCCCTGGAACGCCGACCCGTACTCATAACCGGCATCCCGCAGTTCGTCATAGAACCCCGAGACGTCGACGGCCACGGCCGTGGCCGGAGGCCACTGCGAGAACGACTCCGCACCGACAACACCAGAAGCGTCGGAAGCGTCGGGAGTGTCGGGGGTCAGGGTGCCGCTGGCGTGCCGGGTCCAGCTGTCGGTGCCTTCGGTGCGTGCGTGGACGGTCACCGGCCGCCGTCCGGCCTCATCGGCCCCTTCCACCGTCACCGACACATCCACCGCACCGGTCACCGGCACCACGAGCGGGGTCTCGATGACCAGCTCGTCCACCACTCCGCAACCGGTCTCGTCACCGGCCCGGATGACCAGCTCCACAAACGCCGTACCCGGCAGCAGAACCGTGCCCCGCACCGCGTGATCAGCCAGCCAGGAATGCGTACGCAACGAGATCCGGCCGGTGAGAACAACACCACCACCATCGTCGGCGGGCAGTGCCGTGACAGCGGCCAGCATCGGATGCGCCGCACCCGTCAGCCCGGCCGCGGACAGGTCGGTGGCACCGGCCGCTTCCAGCCAGTAGCGCCTGTGCTCGAACGCGTAGGTGGGCAGATCCAGCAGCCGTCCCGGCACCGGTTCGACCACCGTGCCCCAGTCCACCGCCGCGCCCAGGGTCCACGCCTGCGCCAATGCCGTCAGCCACCGCTCCCAGCCGCCGTCACCGGTCCGCAACGACGCCACCGTGTGAGCCTGTTCCATCGCCGGCAGCAGCACCGGATGGGCACTGCACTCCACGAACACCGACCCGTCCAGCTCCGCCACCGCCGCATCCAGCGCCACCGGACGACGCAGATTCCGGTACCAGTAGCCCTCATCCACCGGCTCCGTCACCCAGGCGCTGTCCACGGTGGACCACCACGCCACCGACGGGGCCTTCCCTGCCACTCCCTTCAGTACCTCAGCGAGTTCGTCTTCGATGGCTTCCACGTGGGGTGTGTGGGAGGCGTAGTCGACGGCGATACGACGTACTCGCACGCCTTCGGCCTCGTACCGCGCCACCACCTCCTCTACCGCGGACGGTTCGCCGGCCACGACGGTCGAGGCCGGGCCGTTACGCGCCGCGATCCACACACCCTCGACCAGACCCACCTCACCGGCCGGCAACGCCACCGAAGCCATCGCCCCCCGCCCGGCCAGCCGCCCGGCGATCACCCGACTGCGCAACGCCACCACACGGGCCGCGTCCTCAAGGCTGAGGGCCCCGGCCACGCACGCCGCCGCGATCTCGCCCTGGGAGTGTCCGACCACCGCATCCGGTACGACCCCATGCGCCTGCCACAACGCGGCCAGGCTCACCGCGACCGCCCAGCTGGCCGGCTGGACCACCTCCACCCGCTCCGCCACATCCGGCCGCGACAGCATCTCCCGCACATCCCAGCCCGTATGCGGCAACAACGCCCGCGCACACTCCTCCATACGCGCCGCGAACACCGCAGAACGGTCCATCAACTCCACACCCATGCCCACCCACTGGGCGCCCTGGCCGGGGAAGACGAACACCGTGCGCGGCTGGTCCACCGCCACGCCCGTCACCCGGGCATCGCCCAGCAGCACCGCACGGTGACCGAAGACAGCACGCTCACGCACCAGCCCCTGCGCGACCGCGGCCACATCCACACCACCCCCGCGCAGATACCCCTCCAGCCGCTCCACCTGCCCCCGCAGACTCACCTCACCACGAGCCGACACCGGCAACGGCACCAACCCGTCACCAACCGACTCCACACGCGACGGCCCGGGAACACCCTCAAGGATCACGTGCGCGTTCGTACCGCTCACCCCGAACGACGACACACCCGCATGCGGTGCCCGATCCGACTCGGGCCACGGCCTCGCCTCGGTGAGCAGTTCCACCGCGCCCTCGGTCCAGTCCACATGCGACGACGGCTCGTCCACGTGCAGCGTCTTCGGCGCGATGCCATACCGCATCGCCATGACCATCTTGATGACACCGGCGACACCCGCCGCCGCCTGCGCATGACCGATGTTCGACTTCAACGAACCCAGCAGCAGCGGAACCTCACGCTCCTGCCCATACGTCGCCAGAATGGCCTGCGCCTCGATGGGATCGCCCAGCGTCGTCCCCGTCCCGTGCGCCTCCACCACGTCCACATCGGCGGCGCGCAGTCCGGCGTTCACCAACGCCTGCTGGATGACACGCTGCTGGGACGGGCCGTTGGGTGCGGACAGCCCGTTGGAGGCACCGTCCTGGTTCACCGCCGAGCCGCGGACGACCGCGAGGACGGTGTGCCCGTTGCGCTCGGCGTCGGAGAGCCGCTCCAGCACAAGAACGCCGGCGCCCTCCGCCCAGCCGGTGCCGTTGGCGGAGTCCGCGAACGCGCGGCAGCGGCCGTCGGGGGAGAGTCCGCCCTGCTGCTGGAATTCCACGAACCCGGTCGGGGTCGCCATGACGGTGACGCCGCCGACCAGCGCCAGCGAGCACTCCCCGTGGCGCAGGGCGTGCCCGGCCTGGTGCAGCGCGACCAGCGACGACGAACACGCCGTGTCCACCGTGAACGCCGGTCCCTGGAGCCCGTAGAAGTACGAGATCCGGCCGGTGAGCACGCTGGGCTGCATGCCGATCGAGCCGAACCCGTCCAGGTCCGCGCCGACGCCGTACCCGTACGAGAAGGCGCCCATGAACACGCCGGTGTCGCTGCCGCGCAGCGTGCCCGGCACGATGCCCGCGCTCTCGAACGCCTCCCACGTCGTTTCCAGCAGGATCCGCTGCTGGGGGTCCATGGCCCGTGCCTCACGGGGGCTGATGCCGAAGAACGCGGCATCGAAGCCGGCGGCGTCGGAGAGGAAGCCGCCACGGTCCGTGTCCGATCCGCCGGTGAGGCCGGACGGGTCCCAGCCACGGTCGGCCGGGAAGCCGGTGACCGCGTCGCCGCCACTGTCCACCATGCGCCACAGGTCGTCGGGCGAGGTGACGCCGCCCGGCAGTCGGCAGGCCATGCCCACGATGGCCAGCGGTTCGTCACGGGTCGCGGCGGCTGTGGGAACAGCGACCGGTGCGGCACCACCGACCAGAGCCTCGTCCAACCGCGACGCGATGGCCCGCGGCGTCGGGTAGTCGAAGACAAGCGTGGCGGGCAGTCGGACGCCGGTCGCCGCGGCAAGTCGGTTCCGCAGCTCGACGGCGGTCAGCGAGTCGATACCCAGTTCCTTGAAGGCCGCGTCCGCGGGTACGTCCGCGGCGTCCGCGTGGCCGAGCACCGCCGCCGCGTTGTCGCGGACCAGTGCCAGCAGCACGGTGTCCCGCTCAGCGCCGGTCATGGTGCCGAGCCGGTCGGCGAGCGGAACGGCGGTGGCCGCCGCCGGGCGCGATACGGCGCGGCGCAGATCGGCGAGGAGCGGCGATGTGTGCGCGGTGAGGTCCATCGTGGCCGCCACGGCGAACGCGCTGCCGGTTCCGGCCGCGGCTTCCAGCAGGCGCATGCCCACACCGGCCGACATGGGGCGGAAACCGCCGCGGCGGACACGGGTGCGGTTGGTGCCGCTCATGCTGCCGGTGAGTCCGCTGTCATCGGCCCAGAGGCCCCAGGCCAGCGACAGCGCGGGCAATCCTTCGGCATGGCGCAGCGTCGCGAGTCCGTCGAGGAACCCGTTCGCCGCCGAATAGTTGCCCTGGCCGCGGCCGCCCATGATGCCCGCGACGGACGAGTAGAGGACGAACGAGCGCAGGTCCGCGTCCCGGGTCAGCTCGTGCAGGTGCCAGGCGCCGTCGGCTTTGGGGCGCAGTGTGGTGGCGAGCCGCTCCGGGGTGAGTGCCGTGGTCACGCCGTCGTCGAGCACGGCCGCCGTGTGGAAGACCGCCGTGAGCGGCCTGCCGACGGCGGCGAGCGCGGCGGCGAGCTGGTCCCGGTCGGCGACGTCACAGCTGATGTGGACACCGGGAGTGTCCGCCGGCGGTTCGCTGCGCGACAGCAGCAGGAGGTGGCGGGCGCCGTGCTCGGCGACGAGATGCCGGGCGAGGAGACCTGCCAGCACGCCCGAGCCGCCGGTGATGACCACCGTGCCGTCCGGGTCGAGCAGCGGTTCGGGCGTTTCCGCGGCGGCCGTGCGGGTGAACCGGGGCGCTTCGTACCGGCCGTCGGTGACGCGGACGTACGGCTCGGCCAGTGTCGTGGCGGCGGCCAGCGCTTCCATGGGGGTGTCGGTGCCGGTCTCCACCAGCACGAACCGGCCCGGGTGCTCGGCCTGGGCGGACCGGACGAGGCCGGCGACCGCTCCTCCGACCGGTCCCGCGTCGATCCGGACGACGAGAGTGGTCTCCGCAGGGCCGTCCTCGGCGATCACCCGGTGCAGCTCGCCGAGCACGGACTCGGTGAGCCGGTACGTCTCGTCGAGGACGCCCGCGCCCGGTTCCGGGAGCGCGGAGACGATGTGGACCGCGTCCGCGGGACCGGGCCCGGGAGTGGGCAGCTCGGTCCAGGAGAGGCCGTACAGGGAGTTCCGGACGACGGCGGCGTCGCCGTCGACGTTCACCGGTCGTGCGGTCAGCGCGGCGACGGTCACCACCGGTTGGCCGACCGGGTCCGTCGCATGCACGGCAGCGCCGTCCGGGCCCTGGGTGATCGTGACGCGCAGCGTGGTGGCCCCGGTCGTGTGGAACCGCACGCCGCTCCACGAGAACGGCAGCCGCACCTCCGCTTCCTGTTCCGCGAGCAGCGGCAGGCAGGTGACGTGCAGGGCCGCGTCGAACAGCGCCGGGTGGACGCCGTAGCGCGACGTGTCGTCCGCCTGTTCCCCGGCGATCTCCACCTCGGCGTACAGGGTTTCGCCGTCGCGCCAGGCGGTGCGCAGTCCTTGGAACGCTGGGCCGTAGCTGTAGCCGGTCTCGGCAAGCCGCTCGTAGAACGCGCTCACGTCGACGCGTCGCGCGCCCGGCGGCGGCCATGCGGACGGGGGGACCGCCACGACGCTTCCGGCCCGGCCGAGGGTGCCGCTGGCGTGCCGGGTCCAGCTGTCCGTGCCTTCGGTGCGTGCGTGGACGGTCACCGGCCGCCGACCGGCCTCATCGGCCCCTTCCACCGTCACCGACACATCCACCGCACCGGTCACCGGCACCACGAGCGGGGTCTCGATGACCAGCTCGTCCACTACCCCGCAACCGGTCTCGTCACCGGCCCGGATGACCAGCTCCACAAACGCCGTGCCCGGCAGCAGGACCGTGCCCCGCACCGCGTGATCAGCCAGCCAGGGATGCGTACGCAACGAGATCCGGCCGGTGAGAACAACACCACCACCATCGTCGGCGGGCAGTGCCGTGACCGCGGCCAGCATCGGATGCGCCGCCCCCGTCAGCCCGGCCGCGGACAGATCCGTGGCACCGGCCGCCTCCAGCCAGTACCGCCTGTGCTCGAACGCGTAGGTGGGCAGATCCAGCAGCCGTCCCGGCACCGGTTCGACCACCGTGCCCCAGTCCACCCCCGCGCCCAGGGTCCACGCCTGCGCCAACGCCGTCAGCCACCGCTCCCAACCGCCGTCACCAGTACGCAACGACGCCACCGTGTGAGCCTGCTCCATCGCCGGCAGCAGCACCGGATGGGCACTGCACTCCACGAACACCGACCCGTCCAGCTCCGCCACCGCCGCATCCAGCGCCACCGGACGACGCAGATTCCGGTACCAGTACCCCTCATCCACCGGCTCCGTCACCCAGGCGCTGTCCACCGTGGACCACCAGGCCACCGACCCGGCCCCACCGGAAATCCCCTCCAGCACCTCGGCCAACTCGTCTTCGATGGCTTCCACGTGGGGTGTGTGGGAGGCGTAGTCGACCGCGATACGACGTACCCGCACGCCTTCGGCCTCGTACCGCGCCACCACCTCCTCCACCGCCGACGGCTCCCCCGCCACCACCGTCGAAGACGGGCCGTTACGCGCCGCGATCCACACACCCTCGACCAGACCCACCTCACCGGCCGGCAACGCCACCGAAGCCATCGCCCCCCGCCCGGCCAGCCGCGCCGCGATCACCCGACTGCGCAACGCCACCACACGGGCCGCGTCCTCAAGGCTGAGGGCCCCGGCCACACACGCCGCCGCGATCTCGCCCTGAGAGTGTCCGACCACCGCATCCGGTACGACCCCATGCGCCTGCCACAGTGCGGCCAGGCTCACCGCGACCGCCCAGCTGGCCGGCTGGACCACCTCCACCCGCTCCGCCACATCCGGCCGCGACAACATCTCCCGCACATCCCAGCCCGTGTGCGGCAACAACGCCCGCGCACACTCCTCCATACGCGCCGCGAACACCGCAGAACGGTCCATCAACTCCACACCCATGCCCACCCACTGGGCACCCTGGCCGGGGAAGACGAACACCGTGCGCGGCTGGTCCACCGCCACGCCCGTCACCCGGGCATCGCCCAGCAGCACCGCACGGTGACCGAAGACAGCACGCTCACGCACCAGCCCCTGCGCGACCGCGGCCACATCCACACCACCCCCGCGCAGATACCCCTCCAGCCGCTCCACCTGCCCCCGCAGACTCACCTCACCACGAGCCGACACCGGCAACGGCACCAACCCGTCACCAACCGACTCCACACGCGACGGCCCGGGAACACCCTCAAGGATCACGTGCGCGTTCGTACCGCTCACCCCGAAAGCGGAGACACCGGCCCGGCGCGGGCGTCCCGCGTCGGGCCACGCCCGCGCGTCGGTGAGCAGTTCCACCGCGCCCTCGGTCCAGTCCACATGCGACGACGGCTCGTGCACGTGCAGCGTCTTCGGCGCGATGCCATACCGCATCGCCATGACCATCTTGATGACACCGGCGACACCCGCCGCCGCCTGCGCATGACCGATGTTCGACTTCAACGAACCCAGCAGCAGCGGAACCTCACGCTCCTGCCCGTACGTCGCCAGGATCGCGTGCGCCTCGATGGGATCGCCCAGCGTCGTCCCCGTCCCGTGCGCCTCCACCACGTCCACATCGGCGGGGGCGAGCCCCGCCTTGTCGAGGGCCTGGCGGATGACGCGCTGCTGGGAGGGGCCGTTGGGGGCGGAGATGCCGTTGGAGGCGCCGTCCTGGTTGACGGCGGAGGAGCGGACGACCGCGAGGACGGTGTGTCCGTTGCGCTCGGCGTCGGAGAGCTTTTCGACGACGAGGACGCCGGCCCCCTCGGCGAAACCGGTGCCGTCCGCCGCGTCGGCGAACGCCTTGCACCGTCCGTCCGGCGCGACGCCGCCCTGTCGGGAGAACTCCACGAAGGTCTGTGGTGATGCCATCACCGTGACACCGCCGACCAGCGCCAGCGAGCACTCCCCGGTGCGCAGCGCCTGTCCGGCCTGGTGCAGCGCGACCAGCGATGACGAACACGCCGTGTCGACCGTGACGGCCGGACCCTCCATGCCGAAGAAGTACGACAGCCGTCCGGCGAGCACCGCGGGCTGTGTGCTGTAGGCGCCGAACCCGCCCAGGTCCGCGCCCGTGCCGTAGCCGTAGTAGAAGCCGCCGACGAAGACGCCGGTGTCGCTGCCGCGCAGGGTGTCCGGCACGATGCCGGCGTGTTCGAGCGCCTCCCAGGCGATTTCGAGGAGGATCCGCTGCTGCGGGTCGAGTGCGGTGGCCTCGCGCGGGCTGATGCCGAAGAACGCGGCATCGAAGTCGGCGGCGCCCGCGAGTGCGCCGGCCCGCCCGGTGGCGGACTCGGCGGCGGCGTGCAGCGCGGCCACGTCCCAGCCGCGGTCGGTGGGGAAGTCGCCGATCGCGTCGCGGCCGTCCGCGACGAGCTGCCACAGCTCTTCCGGTGAGGTGACGCCGCCCGGCAGCCGGCAGGCCATGCCGACGACGGCGAGCGGCTCGTTCGCCGCGGCGCGCAGCGCGGTGTTCTCCCGGCGGAGCTGCGCGTTGTCCTTGACCGACGTCCGCAGCGCCTCGATCAGGTCGTTCTCGGCCATCGCCTCATCCCTTCAGCACGTGCGCGATGAGCGCGTCCGCGTCCATGTCGTCGAACAGTTCGTCGTCCGGCTCCGCGGTCGGGGTGCTCGCGGGTGGCTGTGCCGGTGGTTCGCCGCCGTCCGGGGTCCCGTTGTCGTCCGGGGTCAGGAGGGTCAGCAGATGACGGGTGAGCGCGCCGGCAGCGGGATAGTCGAAGACGAGCGTGGCCGGCAGCGGAATGCCGAGGGTCTCGGAGAGCCGGTTGCGCAGGCCGAGCGCGGTGAGCGAGTCGACCCCGAGGTCCTTGAACGCCGTGGTGGCCGTGACCGCTGCCGCGTCGGTGTGGCCCAGCAGGGTGGCGGCGGTGTCGCGGACGACGCCGAGCAGCACCTGTTCCCGTTCCTTGGGGGGCAGGTCCGGCAGGCGTTCCAGCAGGGAGCCGCCGTCGGTCGCGGAGCGCCGGGTGGGGCGCTGGATCGGTCGCCACAGCGGTGACGGGTCGCCGGGTCCGGGTGGGGCGGTCGCCACGACCACGGCTTCTCCGGTGGCGCACGCGGCGTCGAGGAGGTCGGTCAGCCGGTCCGCCGCGGCGGTGAACGCCACGGCCGGCAGGCCTTGTGCCCGGCGCAGGTCGGCCAGGGCCTGGAGTGGTCCGGCCGCCTCGCCGGGCGGAACGGCGAGAACGAACGCGGTCAGGTCGAGGTCGCGGGTCAGGTGGTGCAGTTCCCAGGCCGACTCGGCGGTGCCGTCCGCGTGGACGATCGCGGTCACCGGGGTTTCCGGCACTGTGCCCGGCTCGTACCGGATCACTTCGGCGCCGTGGCCGCCGAGGTGTCCGGCGAGTTCCTCCGAACCGCCCGCGAGGAGGACGGTGTCGCCGTACGAGGCCGCGGCCGTGGTGGGCGCGGCGGGGACGAGGCGGGGCGCTTCGAGGCGCCCGTCGGCCAGGCGCAGGTGCGGTTCGTCGAGGCGGGAGAGGGCGGCGGCGCGGCGGGGGGTGACCGTGTCGGTGGTCTCCACGAGCACGAGCCGGCCCGGTTCCGCGGTGTCGAGCAGTGCGGCGACGGCACCGGCGACGGGCCCGGCCTCGGCGGACACCACCAGCGTCGCGCCGGCGGTCCTCGGGTCGTCCAGTGCGGTACGGACCTCGTCGGGGCCGGATGCCCGGACGACGATGACGTCGGGCGTGGCGTCGTCGCCGAGGTCGGTGTACCGGCGGGCCGTGGTGCTGGGTGCCGCGGGGGCCCGGACGCCGGTCCAGGTGCGCCGGAACAGCCGCACGTCCCCGTCCGGGCCCGTCGTGGCGGGGGGCCGGGTGACGAGCGAGCCGATCTCCGCCACCGGCCGTCCCAGTTCGTCGGCGAGGTGCACGCGGGCACCGCCCTCGCCCTCGCCGTGAACGAAGGTGACGCGCAGTTTGGTGGCGCCGCTGGTGTGGACACGGACGCCGGTGAACGCGAACGGCAACCGTACCCCCGCGTTCTCGGCGGCCGCGCCGATGCTGCCCGCTTGCAGCGCGGTGACGAGCAGCGCCGGGTGCAGTGTGTAGCGGGCGGCGTCCCTGGCGAGGGCGCCGTCGAGGGCGACTTCGGCGCAGACGGCCTCTCCGTGGCTCCACGCGGCGGACATGCCGCGGAACTCGGGGCCGAACTCGTATCCCGCGTCGTCGAGTCGCTGGTAGAAGGCCGCGACGTCGACCGGTTCCGCGTGCTCGGGCGGCCAGGGCCCCGCAGTGGTGGCCGGTTCGGTGGTGGCGATGCCGGCGAAGCCGGAGGCGTGGCGGGTCCACGTCCGGTCGCCGTCCGTCCGGGCGTGGACGCGCACGGCACGGCGTCCGGTGTCGTCGGGCGCGGCGACGGTCACGCGCACCTGGACGGCGCCGGTGGCGGGCAGTACCAGCGGTGTCTCGACGACCAGTTCGTCGAGCAGGTCGCAGCCTGCCTCGTCGGCGCCGCGTCCGGCCAGTTCCAGGAAGGCGGGTCCGGGCAGCAGTACGGCGCCGTCGACGGAGTGGCCGGCCAGCCATGGGTGGGTGGCCAGCGAGAACCGGCCGGTGAGCAGCACCTCGTCGGAGTCGGGGAGCGCCACCGACGCGGCGAGCAGCGGGTGGTCGACGGCGTCGAGTCCGAGGCCGGAGGCGTCCGTGCCGGCCGCGGTCTCGATCCAGTAGCGCTCATGGTGGAAGGCGTACGTGGGCAGGTCGTGTGCCGTCGCCCTCGCGGGGACGACCGCCGCCCAGTCGACGGGCACGCCGGTCGTGTGCGCCTCGGCCAGCGCGGTGAGCAGCCGGTGGACTCCCCCGCCGCGGCGCAGCGTGGCGACGGTCGCGCCGTCGATCGCGGGCAGCAGCACGGGGTGCGCGCTGACCTCGACGAACACGGTGTCGCCCGGCTCGCGGGCGGCGGTCACGGCCGTGGCGAAGCCCACGGGGTGGCGCATGTTACGGAACCAGTACTCGTCGTCGAGCGGGGCGTCGATCCAGCGTTCGTCGGCGGTGGAGAACCACGGGATCTCGGGCGTGCGCGAGGTGGTGTCCGCGACGATCCGCTGGAGTTCGTCGTACAGCGGGTCGACGAACGGGGTGTGGGTCGGGCAGTCGACGGCGATGCGGCGCACCCAGACGCCGCGGGCCTCGTAGTCGGCGATCAGCGTTTCGACGGCGTCCGGGCGCCCGGCGACGGTCGTGGTGGTGGCGCCGTTGCGGCCCGCGACCCAGACGCCGTCGATCCGGGCGGCATCCGCCTCGACGTCGGCGGCCGGGAGCGCGACCGAGCCCATCGCGCCGCGTCCGGCGAGTTCGCGCAGGAGCAGGGCGCTGCGCAGCGCGACGAGGCGGGCACCGTCCTCCAGGGTGAGCGCTCCGGCGACACAGGCCGCGGCGATCTCGCCCTGGGAGTGTCCGATGACGGCGTCCGGGCGTACGCCCGCGGCCTCCCACACGGCGGCCAGCGACACCATGACGGCCCAGCAGACGGGGTGCACGACGTCGACGCGGCGGGTCACCTCCGGATCGTCGAGCATGGCGATGGGATCCCAGCCCGTGTGCGGGATCAGCGCGTCGGCGCATTGGCGCATCCTGGCGGCGAACACCGGGGAGGCCGCCATCAGTTCGACGCCCATGCCGCGCCACTGCGGTCCTTGTCCGGGGAAGACGAAGACGGTGCGCGGCTCGGTGAGCGCCGTGCCGGTGACGACGTCGTCGTCGAGCAGCACGGCGCGGTGCGGGAACGTCGTACGCCTGGCGAGCAGGCCCGCGGCGATGGCGCGCGGGTCGTGGTCGGGACGGGCGGCGAGGTGCTCGCGGAGTCGGCGGACCTGGCCGTCGAGGGCCGTGGCGGTCCGCGCCGAGACGGGCAGTGGTGTGAGCGGCGTGGCGATCAGCGGCTCACCGGGCTTCGCGGCCTGCGGCTCCTCGGCCGGCGGCTCCCCGGCCGGGTGGGCTTCCAGCAGGACGTGGGCGTTGGTGCCGCTGACGCCGAAGGAGGAGACACCGGCGCGCCGTGGCCGGTCGGTTTCGGGCCAGGGATGGGCGTCGGTGAGGAGTTCGACGGCTCCGGCCGTCCAGTCGACGTGCGAGGACGGCGTGTCCACGTGCAGGGTGCGCGGCAGGGTGCCGTGCCGCATGGCGAGGACCATCTTGATGACACCGGCGACACCCGCGGCGGCCTGGGTGTGGCCGATGTTGGACTTCAGCGAGCCCAGCAGCACAGGGGTCTCGCGCCCCTGCCCGTAGGTGGCCAGCACCGCCTGCGCCTCGATGGGGTCGCCCAGCCTGGTCCCGGTGCCGTGCGCCTCGACGGCGTCCACATCCGCGGGGGTGAGCCCGGCGTTGGCCAGGGCCTGCCGGATCACCCGCTCCTGCGAGGGCCCGTTCGGCGCCGACAACCCGTTGGAGGCACCGTCCTGGTTGACGGCGGAACCACGGACGACTGCCAGCACGCGGTGGCCGTTGCGCTCGGCGTCGGAGAGCCTCTCGACGATCAGCACACCGGACCCCTCGGCGAAACCGGTGCCGTCAGCCGCATCCGCGAACGCCTTGCAGCGCGCGTCGGGCGCGAGGCCCCGCTGCTGGGAGAACTCGACGAAGCCGGACGGCGATGCCATCACCGTGACGCCGCCGACCAGGGCGAGCGAGCATTCGCCGGAGCGCAGCGACTGCCCGGCCTGGTGCAGCGCCACCAGCGACGACGAACACGCCGTGTCGACCGTGACCGCCGGACCCTCCAGACCGTAGAAGTACGACAGCCGACCGGACAGCACACTGGTCTGAGTACCGGTCGCACCGAAACCGCCCAGGTCGGTGCCGAGTCCGTACCCGTCGGAGAAGGCGCCCATGAACACGCCGGTGTCGCTTCCGCGCAGCGACTCCGGGAGGATCCCGGCGTGTTCCAGCGCCTCCCACGAGGTCTCCAGCACCAGACGCTGCTGCGGGTCCATCGCCAGCGCCTCACGCGGACTGATCCCGAAGAACGCCGCATCGAAGTCCGCCACCCCGGCGAGGAAACCACCATGGCGCACGGTCGACGTACCCGGGTGATCCGGATCGGGATCGTACAGCCCGTCCACGTCCCACCCACGGTCCGTCGGAAACGCCGTGATCCCGTCACCACCCGACTCCAGCAGCCGCCACAAGTCCTCCGGCGACGCGACCCCGCCCGGCAGCCGGCAGGCCATCCCCACGATCGCCAACGGCTCGTCCTGCCGCACGGCCGCGGTCGTGGTACGGGTCGGCGATGCCGTCCGGCCGGACAGCGCCGCGGTGAGCTTCGCCGCGACGGCGCGCGGCGTCGGGAAGTCGAAGACCGCGGTGGCGGGCAGCCGTACGCCCGTCGCTTCGGTGAAGGCGTTGCGCAGCCGGATCGCCATGAGCGAGTCGACGCCGAGTTCCTTGAACGTGGCGGTCGCCTCGACCCGTGCGGCACCGTCGTGGCCGAGTACGGCCGCAGTGCACTGCCGGACGACGGCGAGTACGTCCTTTTCGGCGTCCGCGGCGGAGAGCCGCGCGATCCGGTCGGCGAGGGTGGTGGCGCCGGCTGCCCGGCGCCGCGGCTCCCGGCGCGGTGCGCGCAGCAGGGGCGAGCTGCCGAGGCCGGCCGGGTCGGCGGCGACCAGCGCCGGGTCCGAGGACCGCAACGCCGCGTCGAACAGCGTCAGTCCGCCTTCGGCGGTCAGCGCCGTCACGCCGTCGCGGCGCATGCGGGCACCGGTGCCGGCCGTCAGCCCGCTCTCCGGTTCCCACAGGCCCCAGGCCACGGACAACGCGGGCAGTCCGGCCGCCCGGCGCTGTTCGGCCAGCGCGTCGAGGAACGCGTTCGCGGCCGCGTAGTTGCCCTGTCCGGGGCTGCCGAGCACACCGGCGGCCGACGAGTAGAGGACGAACGCCGCCAGTTCCGTGTCCTGGGTGAGTTCGTGCAGGTGCCACGCGGCATCCGCCTTCGGGCGCAGCACCGTCTCGAGCCGGTCGGGGGTGAGCGCGGTGAGGACACCGTCGTCGAGGACGGCCGCGGTGTGCACGACGGCCGTGAGCGGGTGCGCCGGGTCGATCCCCGCCAGTACGGAGGCGAGTTCGTCCCGGTCGGCGACGTCGCAGGCGACCGCCGTGACCTCGGCGCCGGGCACGTCGCTCGCCGTGCCGCTGCGCGACAGCATCAGCAGTCGGCGCACACCGTGGCGTTCGACGAGGTGGCGGCTGATGATGCCGGCCAGCGTGCCGGAGCCGCCGGTGACGAGCACGGTGCCGTCCGGGTCGAGCGCCGGAGCGTCACCCGCCGGGACCGCCGGGGCCAGACGGCGGGCGTACACCTGGCCGTCACGCAGCACCACCTGGGGCTCATCGAGCGCGGTGGCCGCTGCGAGCAGCGGCTCGGCGGTGTCCGGGGCGGCGTCGACGAGGACGATCCGGCCGGGGTGTTCGGCCTGCGCGGTCCGCACCAGTCCGGCGGCCGCGGCCGACGCGAGACCGGGCCCGGTGTGGACGGCCAGGACCGCGTCGGCGTACCGGTCGTCGGTGAGGAAGCGCTGCACGGCGGTCAGGATGCCGGCGCCCAGTTCGCGGGTGTCGTCGAGCGGGGCACCGCCGCCGCCGTGCGCGGGGAGGATCACCACGTCCGGGACCGTCGGGTCGTCGAGGCGGCCGGTCGTCGCGGTCGTGGGCGGCAGCTCCGGGATCTCGGCCAGCACCGGGCGCAGCAGGCCCGGAACGGCTCCCGTGATCGTCAGGGGGCGCCTGCGCACGGCGCCGATGGTGGCGACGGGCCCGCCGGTCTCGTCCGCGAGGTGCACGCCGTCGGCGGTGACGGCGACGCGTACCGCCGTGGCGCCGGTGGCGTGGACGCGGACGTCGTCGAACGCGTACGGAAGGTGGTCCCCTTCCGCGGCGAGGCGGAGTGCGGCGCCGAGCAGCGCCGGGTGCAGGCCGTACCGTCCGGCGTCGGCGAGCTGTCCGTCGGCGAGGGCCACTTCCGCCCAGACGGTGTCGTCGTCGGCCCAGACGGCGCGCGGGCGGGGCAGCGCGGGCCCGTCCGTGTACCCGGCTCGGGCCAGACGGTCGGCGATGTCGTCGGGGTCGACCGGCCGGGCCGTGGCGGGCGGCCACGTCGACGGCAGCTCCCGCACGGCCGGGGCCGTCCGCGGGTCGGGGGCGAGGATTCCGTTGGCGTGCTCGGTCCACTCCCCCGCCGCGTGCCGCGTGTGCACGGTGACCGCGCGGCGGCCGTCCGCCCCGGGCGCGCTCACCGTGACGGAGAGCGCGAGCGCACCGGACCGCGGCAGCGTGAGGGGGGTGTCCACGGTGAACGTGTCGAGGGCGCCGCAGCCGGCTTCGTCGCCCGCCCGGATCGCCAGGTCCAGGAGGGCCGCGGCGGGCAGCACCGCGATGCCGTGCAGGGAGTGCGCCAGCGGATCGGCGGCGTCGACCCGGCCGGTGAGCACCAGGTCGCCGGTGCCGGGCAGGGTGACCGCCGCGGTCAGCACCGGGTGCGCGACCGGCGTCTGTCCGGCCAGGGCCGCGTCGCCCGCGGTCTGGGTGCCGAGCCAGTAGCGGACCCGCTCGAACGGGTACGTCGGCGGGTGCGAGGCGTGCGCCGGCGCGGGGTCGATGACCTTCGGCCAGTCGACCGTGACGCCGTCGGTGTGCAGCCGGGCGAGCGCGGTCAGGGCGGACCGCGGTTCGTCGTCGGCGTGCAGCATGGGGATGCCGTCGACGAGCCGGGCCAGGCTCCGGTCCGGGCCGATCTCCAGGAGCACCGCCCCGTCGTGCGCGGCGACCTGTTCCCCGAACCGAACGGTGTCGCGGACCTGTCGCACCCAGTACTCCGGCGTGGTGCAGGCGGCGCCCGCGGCCATCGGGATCCTCGGCTCGTGGTACGTCAGGCTCTCCGCGACCTCGCGGAACTCCCCGAGCATCGGCTCCATCCGCGCCGAGTGGAACGCGTGGCTGGTCCGCAGGCGGGTGAAGCGGCCGAGCCGGGCCGCGACGTCGAGCACCGCCTCCTCGTCACCGGAGAGCACGATCGACGCGGGCCCGTTGACCGCGGCGATCTCCACGCCGTCCCGCAGCAGCGGCAGCGCGTCCCGTTCCGACGCGATCACGGCGGCCATCGCCCCGCCGGGCGGCAGCGCCTGCATCAGGCGGGCCCGTGCGGACACCAGCCTGCACGCGTCCTCCAGGGACCAGACGCCGGCGACGTACGCGGCGGCCAGCTCGCCGATCGAATGGCCCACGAGGGCGTCCGGGCGTACGCCCCACGCCTCGAGCTGTGCGCCGAGTGCGACCTGGAGCGCGAACACCGCGGGCTGGGCGTACCCGGTGTCGTGGAGGTCGAGCCCGGTGGGCACGTCGAGGGCGTCCAGCACCTCGCGGCGGGTGCGGGCGAAGACGTCGTAGGCGGCGGCCAGTCCGTCGCCCATGCCGGGGCGTTGTGAGCCCTGTCCGGAGAAGAGCCACACGAGGCGGCGGTCCGGTTCTGCGGTGCCGGTGACCGTGTCGGTGCCGATCAGCGCGGCCCGGTGCGGGAAGGCCGTGCGGGTGAGCAGGGCCGCGGCCACCGCGCGCTCGTCCTCCTCGCCGGTGGCGAGGTGGGCGCGCAGGCGGTGTACCTGTGCGTCGAGTGCCTGCGGGGTGCGTGCCGAGAGCAGCAGGGGCAGCGGTCCGGTGTCGGGTGCGGGGGCGGGAACGGGGACCGGTCGGGGGTGGCTTTCGAGGATGATGTGGGCGTTGGTGCCGCTGACGCCGAAGGAGGACACCCCGGCGCGCCGTGGGCGGTCGGTTTCGGGCCAGGGATGGGCGTCGGTGAGGAGTTCGACGGCGCCGGCCGTCCAGTCGACGTGCGAGGACGGCGTGTCCACGTGCAGGGTGCGGGGCAGGGTGCCGTGCCGCATGGCGAGGACCATCTTGATGACACCGGCGACACCCGCGGCGGCCTGGGTGTGGCCGATGTTGGACTTCAGCGAGCCCAGCAGCACAGGGGTCTCGCGCCCCTGCCCGTAGGTGGCCAGCACCGCCTGCGCCTCGATGGGGTCGCCCAGCCTGGTCCCGGTGCCGTGGGCCTCGACGGCGTCCACATCCGCGGGGGTGAGCCCGGCGTTGGCCAGGGCCTGCCGGATCACCCGCTCCTGCGACGGCCCGTTCGGCGCCGACAGCCCGTTGGAGGCACCGTCCTGGTTGACGGCGGAACCCCGGACGACCGCCAGGACATTGTGGCCGTTGCGCTCGGCGTCGGAGAGCTTCTCGACGATCAGCACACCGGACCCCTCGGCGAAACCGGTGCCGTCAGCCGCATCCGCGAACGCCTTGCAGCGGCCGTCCGAGGAGAGGCCCCGCTGCTGGGAGAAGTCCACGAAGCCGGACGGCGATGCCATCACCGTGACGCCGCCGACCAGCGCGAGCGAGCACTCCCCCGAGCGCAGCGACTGCCCGGCCTGGTGCAGCGCCACCAGCGACGACGAACACGCCGTGTCGACCGTGACCGCCGGACCCTCCAGACCGTAGAAGTACGACAGCCGACCGGACAGCACGCTGGTCTGGGTGCTGGTGGCACCGAAACCGCCGCGGTCGGCTCCAGTGCCGTACCCGTAGAAGTAGCCGCCCATGAACACGCCGGTGTCGCTTCCGCGCAGCGACTCCGGGAGGATCCCGGCGTGTTCCAGCGCCTCCCACGAGGTCTCCAGGACCAGACGCTGCTGCGGGTCCATCGCCAGCGCCTCACGCGGACTGATCCCGAAGAACGCCGCATCGAAGTCCGCCACCCCGGCGAGGAAACCACCATGGCGCACGGTCGACGTACCCGGGTGATCCGGATCGGGATCGTACAGCCCGTCCACGTCCCACCCACGGTCCGTCGGAAACGCCGTGATCCCGTCACCACCCGACTCCAGCAGCCGCCACAAGTCCTCCGGCGACGCGACCCCGCCCGGCAGCCGGCAGGCCATCCCCACGATCGCCAACGGCTCGTCCTGCCGCACGGCCGCGGTCGGTGTACGCCGCCGGTTGGTGGCCCGCGCGCCGGCCAGTTCGTCGAGGTGGGCGGCGAGCGCCTGCGCCGTGGGGTGGTCGAAGACGAGCGTGGCGGGCAGCGTCAGGCCCGTCGCGTCGGCCAGCCGGTTGCGCAGCTCGACACCGGTCAGCGAGTCGAAGCCCACTTCCCTGAACGCGCGCGCGGGGGCGATGGCGTGGGCGTCGCGGTGGCCGAGCACCGCGGCAGCGCTGGTACGGACGAGGTCGAGCATGTCGCGCGCGGCCGGAGGTGCGGACGTGCGCCGGACGGCCGGCACGAGGGTGCGCAGGACCGGCGGGACCCGGTCGGACGCGGCGACGGCGGCGAGGTCGAGCCGGATCGGCACGAGCGCGGGCCGGTCGGTGTGCAGGGCCGCGTCGAACAGGGCGAGCCCCTGTGCGGCCGTCATCGGGGTCATGCCGTTGCGGGCGATGCGGGCCAGGTCGGTGGCGGTCAGCCGCCCGCCCATCCCGTCCGCCGCGTCCCACAGTCCCCAGGCGAGCGAGACGGCGGGCAGCCCCTGGTGGTGCCGGTGGCGGGCGAGCGCGTCGAGGAACGCGTTGCCGGTCGCGTAGTTGGCCTGACCCGCGCCGCCGAACGTGGCGGAAATGGACGAGTACAGGACGAACGCGGCCAGGTCGAGATCGCGCGTCAGCTCGTGCAGGTGCCAGGCGACGTCCGCCTTGACCCGCAGCACGGCGTCCCACTGCTCCGGCCGCATGGTCGTCACGGCCGCGTCGTCGACGATCCCGGCCATGTGCACGACGGCGCGCAGCCGCGGGGCGACGTCGGCGACGACGGCGGCCAGCTCGTCGCGGTCGACGACGTCGGCGGCCACGTACCGCACGCGGTCGTCCTCCGGTGTGTCGCCGGGCCGGCCGTTGCGGGACACCACGACGACCTCGGCGGCCTCGTGCACGGTGAGCAGGTGGTCCACGAGGAGGCGGCCGAGCCCGCCGGTGCCGCCGGTGACGAGGACGGTCCCGCCGGTCAGCGGGGAGGTTCCGGTGGCCGCGGCGACACGGCGCAGACGGGCCGCACGCGCTGTGCCGTCGACCACCCGGACGTGCGGCTCGTCGCCGGCGGCGAGCCCGGCCGCTATGGCGGCGGGCGTGATCTCGTCCGCTTCGATCAGTGCGACGCGGCCGGGATGCTCCGTCTCCGCCGTCCGGACCAGGCCGCCGAGCGCTTCCTGCGCGGGATCGCCGGTACGGGTGGCCACGATGAGCCGGGATCGCGCCCAGCGCGGCTCGGCGAGCCAGGTCTGCACGGTGGTGAGCAGGTCGCGGCCCAGCTCCCGGGTCCGGGCGCCGGGCGAGGTGCCCGGGTCGCCGGGTTCCACGGCCAGGACCACGACCGGGGGGTGCTCGCCCTCGGGCACGTCGGCGAGGTACGTCCAGTCGGGGACGGGTGACGCGGGCACGGGCACCCAGGCGATCTCGAACAGCGCCTCGGCATCGGGGTCGGCGGCCCGCACGGTCAGGCTGTCGACGTCGAGGACCGGTGAGCCGTGCTCGTCCGTGGCGACGATGCGGACCATGTCGGGGCCGACGCGTTCCAGCAGCACACGCAGCGCGGTCGCGGCGCGCGCGTGGATCCGCACGCCGGACCAGGAGAACGCCAGCCGGCGCCGCTCCGGATCCGTGAAGATCGTCCCGAGCGCGTGCAGGGCCGCGTCGAGCAGCACGGGGTGCAGCCCGTACCGGGCGTCGGTGAGCTGTTCGGCGAGGCGGACCGACGCGTAGGCGCGGCCCTCCCCCGTCCACATCGCGGTCATGGCCCGGAACGCGGGCCCGTACGAGAGCGGCAGCGCGTCGTAGAAGCCGGTCAGGTCGGCCGGGTCGGCGTCGGCGGGCGGCCAGTCCACGGGCTCCGCCGGACCGCCGGTGTCCACGCTCAGCGCTCCGGTCGCACTGAGCGCCCAGGGGCCCGTGCCGGTACGGCTGTGCACACTCACCGACCGCCGTCCGGACACCTCGGCTCCGACGGTGGCCTGGATCTCCGTGTCGCCGTCGCCGTCGACCACCACCGGCGCGACGATGGTCAGCTCCGCGACCTCCGGCGTGCCGAGCCGGGCCCCCGCTTCGGCGAGCAGTTCCACGAGCGCCGAGCCGGGCACGATGACCAGGCCGTCCACCTCGTGGTCGGCGAGCCAGGGCTGACGGCGTACCGAGAACACCGCGGTGGCCAGCGCGCCCTCGCCGCCGGCGAGGTCGACCAACGAGCCGAGCAGCGGGTGGCCGGACGTTCCCGCCGGTTCCGCGTCGATCCAGTAGCGGTCACGGCGGAACGGGTACGTGGGCAGCGGCACCACCCCACGCGTCGCGAACGACCAGGTGACGGGCACGCCCCGGACCCAGAGCGCGGCGAGCGACCGGGTGAAGCGGTCCAGGCCGCCCTCGCCTCGCCGCAGTGTGCCGGTGACGACCGTATGCGCATGCCCGGCGAGCGTGTCCTCCAGTGCGGTGGTGAGCACGGGGTGCGCGCTGACCTCGACGAATGCGCGGTATCCGCGGTCCGCCAGGTGGCCGGTCGCGGCGGCGAACCGAACGGTGCGGCGCAGGTTGTCGTACCAGTAGGCGGCGTCCGCGGGCCGGTCCAGCCACGCCTCGTCCACGGTGGAGAAGAACGGGACGTCCGGCGTGCGCGGGGTGATGCCGGCGAGCGCGTCGAGCAGCGCGCCGCGGATCGTTTCGACGTGCGCGGTGTGCGACGCGTAGTCGACGGCGATCCGGCGGGCGCGGGGGGTGGCGGCCAGCAGCTCCTCCACGGCGTCGGCCGCACCGGCGACAACGATCGACGCGGGTCCGTTGACCGCGGCGACCTCCAGGCGCCCGGCCCACACGGCGGCGTCGAAGTCGGCGGGCGGCACCGAGACCATGCCGCCCTGCCCGGCCAGTTCGGTGGCGACGAGTCGGCTGCGCACCGCGACGACCCTCGCGGCGTCGTCCAGGGTGAGCACCCCGGCGACGCAGGCCGCGGCGACTTCGCCCTGGGAGTGGCCGACGACCGCGGCCGGGGCGACCCTGTGCGCACGCCACAGCTCCGCCAGCGCCACCATCACCGCGAACGACGCGGGCTGCACGACATCGACCCGGTCGAACGCGGGCGCTCCGGGCCGCTGGGCGATGACGTCCAGCAGGTCCCAGCCGGTGTGCGGGGCGAGCGCCGTGGCGCACTCGCGGAGCCGCCGGGCGAACACGGGCTCGGTGGCGAGCAGTTCGGCACCCATGCCGGCCCACTGGGAGCCCTGCCCGGGGAAGGCGAACACGACCCGGGTGTCGGTGACGTCGGCGGCTCCCGTCACGGCCCCCGGCACTTCCGCGCCACGGGCGAACGCCTCCGCCTCTCGGGCCGGCACGACCGCCCGGTGGCGCATGGCCGTCCGGGTGGTGGCGAGCGAGTGCCCGACCGCGGCCGCGGCGCCGGTGAGCGGGGCCAGCTGTTCCGCGACGTCCCGCAGTCCCTCCGGTGTCCGGGCCGACATCGGCCAGACCACGTCCTCGGGCACCGGCTCGGCCTCGGGTGCGGACGCGGGTGCGGCGGGAGGCCCGGCCTCCAGGACGACGTGGGCGTTGGTGCCGCTGATGCCGAACGACGAGACACCCGCACGCCGGGCGCGCCCGGTGACCGGCCACGGCTCACTGCGGTGCAGCAGCCGGATGTCGCCGTCCCAGTCGACGTGCCGGGACGGCTCGTCGACGTGCAGCGTGCGCGGCAGGACGCCGTGCCGCATCGCCATGACCATCTTGATGACGCCGGCGACGCCGGCCGCGGCCTGGGTGTGGCCGATGTTCGACTTGAGCGAGCCGATCAGCAGCGGATGCACCCGTTCGCGCCCGTACGCCACTTGCAGGGCCTGGGCCTCGACGGGGTCGCCGAGACGGGTGCCGGTGCCGTGCGCCTCCACGGCGTCGACGTCGCCCGGCGCCAGGCCGGCGTCGGCGAGCGCACGCTGGATGACGCGCTGCTGCGCGGGCCCGTTCGGGGCGGACAGCCCGTTCGACGCGCCGTCGGAGTTGACCGCGGAGCCACGCACCAGCGCCAGCACGGGGTGGCCGTGGCGGGTGGCGTCGGAGAGCCGCTCCAGCACGAGGACACCGGCGCCCTCGGCGAAGCTGGTGCCGTCCGCGGTGTCCGCGAAGGCCTTGGCACGGCCGTCGGGGGCGAGCCCGCGCTGCCGGGAGAACTCGACGAACCCGGTCGTCGTCGCCATCACCGTGACACCGCCGACCAGGGCGAGCGAGCACTCCCCCGAGCGCAGCGACCGCGCGGCCTGGTGCAGCGCCACCAGCGACGACGAACACGCCGTGTCGACGGTGACCGACGGGCCCTCCAGACCGAAGTAGTAGGAGAGCCGCCCGGAGAGAACGCTGGTCGGCGTGCCGGTCGCCCCGAAACCGCCCAGGTCCACGCCCGCGCCGTAGCCCTGGGTGAACGCGCCCATGAATACGCCGGTGTCGCTGCCGCGGACGCTTTCGGGCAGGATGCCCGCTCGCTCGAACGCCTCCCACGACGCTTCGAGGACCAGACGCTGCTGCGGGTCCATCGCCAGCGCCTCACGCGGGCTGATCCCGAAGAACGCGGCGTCGAAGTCGGCGGCGCCGGTGAGGAAGCCGCCGTGGCGCACGGAAACCTTGCCGACCGCGTCGGGGTTCGGGTCGTAGAGCGCGGCGAGGTCCCAGCCGCGGTCGGCGGGGAACTCGGTGATCGCGTCCCCGCCGGAGTCGACCAGCCGCCACAGGTCCTCCGGTGACCGCACGCCACCGGGCATCCGGCACGCCATGGCCACGATCGCCAGCGGCTCGTTCCCCGCCACCGTCGGTGCGGGCACTGTCGCCGCCGGAGCGGCAGGGGCCGGCTCACCCCGCCGTTCCTCGTCGAGGCGGGCGGCGAGTGCGGCCGGTGTCGGGTGGTCGAAGACGGCCGTCGCGGAGAGCCGTACCCCGGTCGTCTCGGCGAGGCTGTTGCGCAACCGGACACCGCTGAGCGAGTCGATGCCGAGGTCCTTGAACGCCGTCGTGGGCGTGATCTCGGAGGCGTCGGCGTGGCCGAGCACGGCGGCCGTGGCCGCACACACGATGGCCAACAGGTCACGATCGCGGTCGCGGTTGTCCTCCGCACGGGCGGCGGTGCGGCGCTCGGTCCGCTGCCGGACGGGCTCGGTGGGAATCGCCGCGACCACGAACGGCACGTCCGCGGCGAGGCTCGCGTCGATGAAGTGGGTGCCCTCGGCCTCGGTGAGCGGCCGGAACCCGTCGCGCACCCGCTGCCGCTCGGCGTCGTCGAGTTGTCCGGTGAGGGTGCTGGTGGTGTGCCACATGCCCCAGGCGATGGAGGTGGCGGGTTGGCCGAGGGTGTGGCGGTGGGTGGCGAGGGCGTCGAGGAAGGCGTTGGCGGCGGCGTAGTTTCCTTGTCCGGGGCTGCCGAGGACGGCGGCGGCGCTGGAGTAGAGGACGAAGTGGGTGAGGGGTTGGTTTTGGGTGAGGTGGTGGAGGTGCCAGGCGGCGTTGGCTTTGGGGTGGAGGACGGTGGTGAGGCGGTCGGGGGTGAGGGCGTCGAGGATGCCGTCGTCGAGGGTGGCGGCGGTGTGGAAGATGGCGGTGAGGGGTTGGGGGATGTGGGTGAGGGTGGTGGCGAGTTGGTGGGGGTCGCCGACGTCGCAGGGGAGGTGGGTGCCGGGGGTGGTGTCGGGGGGTGGGGTGCGGGAGAGGAGGTAGGTGTGGGGGTGGTTGAGGTGGCGGGCGAGGATGCCGGCGAGGGTGCCGGAGCCGCCGGTGATGATGATGGCGTGTTCGGGGTTGAGGGGGGTGGTGGTGGGTGGGGTGGTGGTGTGGTGGGGGGTGAGGTGGGGGCGGTGGAGGGTGTGGTGGGTGAGGCGGAGGTGGGGGTGGTCGAGGGTGGTGAGTTGGGCCAGGGGGAGGGGGGTGTGGGGGTGGTCGGTTTCGATGAGGCGGATGCGGTTGGGGTGTTCGTTCTGGGCGGTGCGGGTGAGGCCGGTGACGGTGGCGCCGGCGGGGTCGGTGGTGGTGTGGACGATGAGGGTGTGGTCGGTGGTGGTGAGGTGGTGTTGCAGGGCGGTCAGGACGCGGGTGGCGCGGGTGTGGGCGCGGGTGGGTACGTCCTCGGGGTCGTCGGGGTGGGCGGCGGTGATCAGGACATGTCCCTCGGGCAGGTCACCGTCGTAGACCGCCTCGGCGACCGCGAGCCACTCCAACCGGAGCGGGTTCGGTCCCGACGGGGTGTCGGCCCGCTCCCTCAGCACCAGCGAGTCCACCGACACGACAGGACGGCCATCCGGGTCGGCCACGCGCACGGCGACGCCGGCCTCCCCCCGGGTGAGGGCGACACGTACCGCGGCGGCCCCGGTGGCGTTCAGGCGCACGCCCGTCCAGGAGAACGGCAGCTCGATCCCGCCGCCCGCGTCGAGGCGCCCGGCGTGCAGGGCCGCGTCGAGCAGCGCCGGATGCACACCGAAACCGTCCGCCTCGGCGGCCTGCTCCTCGGCCAGCGCCACCTCGGCATACACGGTGTCACCATCACGCCAGGCAGCCCGCAACCCCTGGAACGCCGACCCGTACTCATAACCCGCATCCCGCAGTTCGTCATAGAACCCCGAGACGTCGACGGCCGCGGCCGTGGCCGGAGGCCACTGCGAGAACGGCTCCGCACCGACAACACCGGGCGTGTCGGGAGTGTCGGGGGTCAGGGTGCCGCTGGCGTGCCGGGTCCAGCTGTCGGTGCCTTCGGTGCGTGCGTGGACGGTCACCGGCCGCCGTCCGGCCTCATCGGCCCCTTCCACCGTCACCGACAGATCCACGGCTGCGGTCGCCGGCACCACGAGCGGGGTCTCGATGACCAGCTCGTCCACTACCCCGCAACCGGTCTCGTCACCGGCCCGGATGACCAGCTCCACAAACGCCGTGCCCGGCAGCAGGACCGTGCCCCGCACCGCGTGATCAGCCAGCCAGGGATGCGTACGCAACGAGATCCGGCCGGTGAGAACAACACCACCACCGTCGTCGGCGGGCAGTGCTGTGACGGCGGCCAGCATCGGATGCGCCGCCCCGGTCAGTCCGGCCGCGGACAGATCCGTGGCACCGGCCGCTTCCAGCCAGTAGCGCCTGTGCTCGAACGCGTAGGTGGGCAGATCCAGCAGCCGTCCCGGCACCGGTTCGACCACCGTGCCCCAGTCCACCGCCGCGCCCAGGGTCCACGCCTGCGCCAACGCCGTCAGCCACCGCTCCCAACCGCCGTCACCAGTCCGCAACGACGCCACCGTGTGAGCCTGTTCCATCGCCGGCAGCAGCACCGGATGGGCACTGCACTCCACGAACACCGACCCGTCCAGCTCCGCCACCGCCGCATCCAGCGCCACCGGACGACGCAGATTCCGGTACCAGTACCCCTCATCCACCGGCTCCGTCACCCAGGCGCTGTCCACGGTGGACCACCACGCCACCGACGGGGCCTTCCCTGCCACTCCCTTCAGCACCTCAGCGAGTTCGTCCTCGATGGCTTCCACGTGGGGCGTGTGGGAGGCGTAGTCGACGGCGATACGACGTACCCGCACGCCTTCGGCCTCGTACCGTGCCACCACCTCCTCCACCGCCGACGGTTCGCCGGCCACGACGGTCGACGACGGGCCGTTACGCGCCGCGATCCACACACCCTCGACCAGACCCACCTCACCGGCCGGCAACGCCACCGAAGCCATCGCCCCCCGCCCGGCCAGCCGCCCGGCGATCACCTGACTGCGCAACGCCACCACACGGGCCGCGTCCTCAAGGCTGAGGGCCCCGGCCACGCACGCCGCCGCGATCTCGCCCTGAGAGTGTCCGACCACCGCGTCCGGTACGACCCCGTGGGCCTGCCACAGTGCGGCCAGGCTCACCGCGACCGCCCAGCTGGCCGGCTGGACCACCTCCACCCGCTCCGCCACATCCGGCCGCGACAGCATCTCCCGCACATCCCAGCCCGTATGCGGCAACAACGCCCGCGCACACTCCTCCATACGCGCCGCGAACACCGCAGAACGGTCCATCAACTCCACACCCATGCCGACCCACTGGGCGCCCTGGCCGGGGAAGACGAACACGGTACGCGGCTGGTCCACCGCCACGCCCGTCACCCGGGCATCGCCCAGCAGCACCGCACGGTGACCGAAGACAGCACGCTCACGCACCAGCCCCTGCGCGACCGCGGCCACATCCACACCACCCCGCAGATACCCCTCCAGCCGCTCCACCTGCCCCCGCAGACTCACCTCACCACGAGCCGACACCGGCAACGGCACCAACCCGTCACCAACCGACTCCACACGCGACGGCCCGGGAACACCCTCAAGGATCACGTGCGCGTTCGTACCGCTCACCCCGAACGACGACACACCCGCATGCGGTGCCCGATCCGACTCGGGCCACGGCCTCGCCTCGGTAAGCAGCTCCACCGCACCGGCCGACCAGTCCACATGCGACGACGGTTCGTCCACGTGCAGCGTCTTCGGCGCGATGCCATACCGCATCGCCATGACCATCTTGATGACACCGGCGACACCCGCCGCCGCCTGCGCATGACCGATGTTCGACTTGACCGAGCCGAGGTAGAGCGGCGTGTCGCGGTCCTGCCCGTAGGCCGCGAGGACGGCCTGCGCCTCGATCGGGTCGCCCAGCCGGGTGCCGGTGCCGTGCGCCTCCACCACGTCCACATCGGCGGCGCGCAGTCCGGCGTTCACCAACGCCTGCCGGATCACCCGCTGCTGGGCGACGCCGTTGGGTGCGGACAGTCCGTTGGAGGCACCGTCCTGGTTCACCGCCGAGCCGCGGACGACCGCGAGGACGGTGTGCCCGTTGCGCTCGGCGTCGGAGAGCCGCTCCAGCACGAGAACGCCGACGCCCTCGGCGAAACCGGTCCCGTCCGCCGCGTCGGCGAACGCCTTGCACCGTCCGTCCGGGGAGAGTCCGCGCTGCCGGGAGAACTCCACGAAGCTCTGCGGTGTCGCCATGACGGTGACACCGCCGGCCAGCGCCAGGGAGCACTCCCCGGCCCGCAGTGCCTGTGCCGCCTGGTGCAGGGCGACCAGCGACGACGAGCACGCCGTGTCGACCGTGACCGCCGGACCCTGAAGTCCGTACACATACGAGAGGCGCCCGGACAGGACGCTGGTCTGCGTCGCCGTGACGCCGAGCCCGCCCAGGTCCCGGCCGACGCCGTAGCCCTGGTTGAACGCGCCCATGAACACGCCGGTGTCGCTCTCCCGGAGCCTGTCCGGCACGATGCCGGCGTTCTCGAACGCCTCCCAGGAGGTCTCCAGGATCAGGCGCTGCTGGGGGTCCATCGCCAGCGCCTCGTTCGGGCTGATGCCGAAGAACGCGGCGTCGAACCCGGCGCCGGCCAGGAATCCGCCGTGGCGTGTCGTGGAGCGGCCGGCCGCGTCCGGGTCCGGGTCGTACAGCGCGTCGACGTCCCAGCCCCGGTCGGTGGGGAACTCGGTGATCGCCTCGGTACCGGCGGCGACGAGCCGCCACAGGTCCTCCGGCGAGGCGACCCCGCCGGGCAGTCGGCACGCCATGCCGACGATCGCGACGGGGTCGCCGGAGCCGAGGGTCTGGGCGGTCGCGGGGGCCGCTGTCGTGGAGCCGGCGAGGTGGGCGGCGAACGCACGCGGAGTGGGGTGGTCGAACGCGGTTGACGCGGGCACCCGCAGACCCGTCCGCGCGGCGACGGTGTTGGTGAACTCGACGGTGGTGAGCGAGTCGAGGCCGTTCTCGCGGAAGGTGCGGTCCGGGGAGCAGTGTCCGGCGCCCGGCAGGCCCAGGACGGTGGCGACGCTGTCGCGGACCAGGTCGAGCAGTACGTCCTCCCGGCCCGCACGGGCCGCGGCGAGGCGGTTCGCCCACTCCTGTTCCGTGGCGTCGGGCTCGGCCGGTCCGGTCAGTGCGGTGAGGATCGGCGGCGTGGCGCCCGCCATCACCGCGGCCCGCGCCCCGGCGGAACCGGTCCGGGCCACGATGTACGAGCCGCCGCCCGCGATGGCCTTCTCGATCAGGTCGCCGGTGAGCGCCGGCCGTTCGATGCCGGGCAGCGCGCGGACGGTGACGGTGGGGAGTCCCTCCGCGGCCCGTGGCCGAGTGTGGGCGTCGGCGCCGGCCGGGCCGTCGAGCAGGACGTGGACGAGCGCGCCGGGGTCCGCGGCTTCCTCGGCGGCGGTGGTCACGTGGGTGAGCCCGGTCTCGTCGCGGAGCAGGCCGGCGACGGTGTCGGCGTCCTCCCCGGTGACCAGGACCGGCGCGTCGGGGCCGATCGGGGGCGGCACGGTGAGGACCATCTTGCCGGTGTGCCGGGCGTGGCTCATCCACGCGAACGCGTCCCGCGCACGGCGGATGTCCCACGGCTGCACCGGCAGCGGGCACAGCTCACCGCGGTCGAACAGGTCGAGGAGCAGTTCGAGGATCTCCCGCAGGCGCGCGGGGTCCACGTCGGCCAGGTCGAACGGCTGCTGGGCGGCGTGGCGGATGTCGGTCTTGCCCATCTCGACGAACCGGCCGCCCGGTGCGAGCAGGCCGATGGACGCGTCGAGCAGTTCACCGGTGAGCGAGTTGAGCACGACGTCGACCGGCGGGAAGGTGTCGGCGAAGGCGGCACTGCGGGAGTTCGCCACATGGTCGGTGTCGAAGCCGTCGGCGTGCAGCAGGTGCTGTTTGGCGGGACTGGCGGTGGCGTACACCTCGGCGCCGAGGTGGCGGGCGATCCGGGTGGCCGCCATGCCGACACCGCCCGTCGCGGCGTGGACCAGGACCTTCTGGCCGGGTCGCAGCTCGCCCGCGTCGACGAGGCCGTACCAGGCGGTGGCGAACACGATGGGCACGGACGCGGCGATGGGGAACGACCATCCCCGTGGGATCCGTGCGACCAGCCGCCGGTCCGCGACCACGCTGCGCCGGAACGCGTCCTGCACGAGACCGAACACGCGGTCGCCGGGGGCCAGGTCGTCGACGCCGGGTCCGACTTCGGTCACGATGCCGGCGGCCTCACCGCCCATCTCGCCCTCGCCCGGGTAGGTGCCGAGCGCGATCAGCACGTCGCGGAAGTTCAGCCCCGCGGCGCGGACGTCGATGCGGACCTCGCCGGCGGCCAGGGGGCGCGGCGGGACGTCGAGCGGGGCGACGGCGAGGTCGCGGAGCGTTCCGGAGGCGGGCGGGCGCAGCGCCCACTGCGCGGTCGGCAGGGGGGTGGTGTCCGCGCGTACCAGCCGGGGCACGTAGGCCACGCCGGCCCGCAGCGCGATCTGGGGTTCGCCGAGCGAGGCCGCGGCGGGGACGAGGTCGTCATCGCCGTCCGTGTCCACCAGCACGAACGATCCGGGCTCGGCGGCCTGGCGGCGCAGCGCCTCGTCCCAGAGCCGGGCCTGGTCCGCGTCCGGGATCTCGGCCGGGCCGACGCCCACCGCGCGGCGGGTGACGACCGTCTGGCGGGGTGACAGGGTGCCGGGCAGGTCGCGCCGCTCCCAGACCAGTTCGCACAGCGTGGCCTCGCCACTGCCGGTGGCGACCAGATGGGCCGGCAGCCCCGCGAGCCGCGCGCGCTGGACCTTGCCCGACGCGGTGCGGGGGATCGTGGTGACGTGCCAGATCTCGTCGGGCACCTTGAAGTAGGCGAGCCGGCGGCGGCACTCGGCGAGGATCGCCTCGGCGGGGACGCGGGGGCCGTCGGAAACGACATAGAGCACGGGTATTTCGCCGAGGACGGGGTGCGGGCGGCCCGCCGCGGCGGCGTCCCGGACACCGGCCACCTCCTGGGCGACGGTCTCGATCTCCCGGGGGTGGATGTTCTCCCCGCCGCGGATGATCAGCTCCTTGACCCGGCCGGTGATCGTCACGTGTCCGGTTTCGGCCTGACGTGCGAGGTCCCCGGTGCGGTACCAGCCGTCCACGAGCACCTGGGCGGTCGCCTCCGGCTGGGCGTGGTAGCCGAGCATGAGGCTCGGCCCGCTCGCCCACAGCTCGCCCTCCTCGCCGGGTGCCACGTCGGCGCCGGACACCGGGTCGACGAACCGCAGCGACAGGCCCGGTACGGGCAGCCCGCACGAGCCGGGAACCCGCGCGTCGTCCAGGGTGTTGGCGGTGAGCGAGCCGGTCGTCTCGGTGCAGCCGTACGTGTCGAGCAGTGGCACGCCGAACGTCGCCTCGAAGTCCCTGGTGAGCGACGCCGGCGAGGTGGATCCGGCGACCAGCGCCACGCGCAGCGCGCGGGCCCGCGGCTCGCCGGACACGGAGCCGAGGAGGTAGCGGTACATCGTCGGCACGCCGACGAGCACGGTGCTGGGGTGTTCGGTCAGGGCGTCGAGGACGTCGCGCGCGACGAAGCCGCCCAGGATACGGGCGGACGCGCCGACCGTGAGGACGGCGAGCAGGCAGAGGTGGTGGCCGAGGCTGTGGAACAGCGGTGCGGGCCAGAGCAGTTCGTCGTCCTCGGTCAGCCGCCAGGACGGCACGTCGCAGTGCATCGCGGACCACAGGCCGCTGCGCTGTGCGGAAACCACGCCCTTCGGGCGGCCGGTGGTGCCGGAGGTGTAGAGCATCCAGGCGGGTTCGTCCAGGCCGAGGTCGTCGCGGGGCGGGCACGGCGGCTCGGTCCCGGCGAGGTCCTCGTAGGAGACGCAGTCCGGTGCCCGGCGCCCGACGAGCACGACGGTGGCGTCGGTGCCGGTGCGGCGCACCTGGTCGAGGTGGGTTTCGTCGGTGACCAGCACGGTCGCGCCGGAGTCCGTCAGGAAGTGGGCGAGTTCGGCGTCGGCGGCGTCCGGGTTGAGCGGGACGGCGACGGCGGCAGCGCGGGCGGCGGCGAGGTAGACCTCGATGGTCTCGATCCGGTTGCCGAGCAGCATCGCGACCCGGTCGCCGCGGTCGACGCCGGACGCGGCGAGGTGTCCGGCGAGCCGGCCGGCCCGGAGCCGCAGTTGCGTGTACGTCACGGCGCGTTGGGAATCCGTGTAGGCGATCCGGTCGCCGCGTCGCTCGGCATGGATGCGGAGCAATTCGTGCAACGGCCGGATTGGTTCCACACGCGCCATGGAAACACCTTTCTCTCGACCAACCGCACAACAGCACGGAACCGGCCACGAGTAGACGCCGGCGACGCTAGCAGCGTTTTCCGGACCGCCACCCCCTGAAGATCCCCCTACCGTGGCCGGCCTCCCCGGACGCTCATCTAGGGGGTTGCACGCATACCGCCGTGCGTAATTGCCTTCCTGATGACCGATGCCGGACGCCAGGGAAGGGTGGAGGCGTTGTCCATATCTGTCACGGCGCCGTATTGCCGCTTCGAGAAGACCGGATCACCGGACCTCGACGGTGACGAGACGGTGCTCGGCCTGATCGAGCACGGCACCGGCCACACCGACGTGTCGCTGGTGGACGGTGCCCCCCGGACCGCCGTGCACACCACGACCCGCGACGACGAGGCGTTCACCGAGGTCTGGCACGCACAGCGCCCCGTCGAGTCCGGCATGGACAACGGCATCGCCTGGGCCCGCACCGACGCGTACCTGTTCGGTGTCGTGCGCACCGGCGAGAGCGGCAGGTACGCCGATGCCACCGCGACCCTCTACACGAACGTGTTCGCGCTCACCCGGTCGCTGGGGTATCCCCTGCTCGCCCGGACCTGGAACTACGTCAGCGGCATCAACACGACGAACGCGGACGGGCTGGAGGTGTACCGGGACTTCTGCGTGGGCCGCGCCCAGGCGCTCGACGAGGGCGGGATCGACCCGGCCACCATGCCCGCGGCCACCGGTATCGGCGCCCACGGGGGCGGCATCACCTGCGTGTTCCTCGCCGCCCGGGGCGGAGTCCGGATCAATATCGAGAACCCCGCCGTCCTCACGGCCCACCACTACCCGACGACGTACGGTCCGCGGCCCCCGGTCTTCGCACGGGCCACCTGGCTGGGCCCGCCGGAGGGGGGCCGGCTGTTCATCTCGGCGACGGCTGGCATCCTCGGACACCGAACGGTGCACCACGGTGATGTGACCGGCCAGTGCGAGGTCGCCCTCGACAACATGGCCCGGGTCATCGGCGCGGAGAACCTGCGGCGCCACGGCGTCCAGCGGGGGCACGTCCTCGCCGACGTCGACCACCTCAAGGTCTACGTCCGCCGCCGCGAGGATCTCGACACGGTCCGCCGGGTCTGCGCCGCACGCCTGTCGAGCACCGCGGCCGTCGCCCTTCTGCACACCGACATAGCCCGCGAGGACCTGCTCGTCGAAATCGAAGGCATGGTGGCGTGACAATACCCGGTAAAAGGCCCGCGACGCTGCGCCTCGGCGGATCCGCGAAGAGAAAGAAGAGCGTCACCGCACAGCGCGGCGGCCCGGTCCTTTCGTCCTTCGCACAGCGGCGGATCTGGTTTCTCCAGCAATTGGACCCGGACAGCAACGCCTATAATCTGCCGCTTGTGCAACGCCTGCGCGGTCTTTTGGACGCGCCGGCCCTGGAGCGTGCGCTGGCGCTCGTCGTCGCGCGCCACGAGGCGTTGCGGACGGTTTTCGACACCGCCGACGGCGAACCCCTCCAGCGGGTGCTCCCCGCCCCGGAACACATCCTGCGCCACGCGCGGGCGGGCAGCGACGAGGACGCCGCCCGGCTCGTCCGCGACGAGATCGCCGCGCCGTTCGACCTCGCCACCGGACCGGTGATCAGGGCCCTGCTGATCCGCCTCGGTGACGACGACCACGTCCTCGCGGTGACCGTGCACCATGTCGCCGGCGACGGCTGGTCGTTCGGGCTCCTCCAACACGAACTCGCCGCCCACTACACGGCGCTGCGCGACACCTCCCGCCCTGCCGAACTGCCGCCGTTGCCGGTGCAGTACGCCGACTTCGCCGCCTGGGAACGGCGCGAACTCACCGGCGCCGGACTGGACAGGCGTCTCGCCTACTGGCGCGAGCAGCTCCGGGGCGCCCCGGCGCGGCTCGCCCTCCCCACCGACCGTCCCCGCCCGCCGGTCGCCGACGCGGACGCGGGCATGGCCGAGTGGCGGCCGCCGGCCGCGCTGGCCACCGCGGTCCTCACGCTCGCGCGCGACTCCGGGGCGTCCGTGTTCATGACCCTGCTGGCGGCCTTCCAAGCGGTCCTCGCCCGGCAGGCGGGCACGCGGGACGTGCTGGTCGGCACGCCCGTGGCGAACCGTACGCGGGCGGCGTACGAGGGCCTGATCGGCATGTTCGTCAACACGCTCGCGCTGCGCGGCGACCTCTCGGGCGATCCGTCGTTCCGGGAACTCCTCGACCGCTGCCGGGCCACGACCACGGACGCGTTCGCCCACGCCGACCTGCCGTTCGAGAACGTCATCGAACTCGTCGCACCGGAACGCGACCTGTCGGTCAACCCGGTCGTCCAGGTGCTGTTGCAGGTGCTGCGGCGCGACGCGGCGACGGCCGCGCTGCCCGGCATCGCGGCCGAACCGTTCCGCACCGGCCGCTGGTTCACCCGCTTCGACCTCGAATTCCATGTGTACGAGGAGCCGGGTGGCGCTCTGACCGGCGAACTGCTCTACAGCCGTGCGCTGTTCGACGAGCCACGGATCACGGGATTGCTGGAGGAGTTCACGGCGGTGCTTCAGGCGGTCACCGCCGACCCGGACGTACGGCTGTCGCCGCTGCCGGCCGGCGACGCGACGGCGGCAGCGCCCGTGGTGCCCTCGAACGACACGGCGCGGGACCTGCCCGTCGACACGCTGCCGGGCCTGCTGGCCCGGTACGCCGCACGCACCCCCGGCGCCGTGGCCGTCACCGACCCGCACACCTCCCTCACCTACGCGCAGCTGGACCGGCGGGCGAACCGCCTCGCGCACCTGCTCCGCGCGCACGGCACCGCCACCGGCGACCTGGTCGGGATCTGCGCCGATCGCGGCGCCGACCTGATCGTCGGCATCGTGGGGATCCTCAAGGCGGGCGCCGCTTACGTACCGCTCGACCCCGAACATCCGCCGGAGCGCACGGCGTTCGTGCTGGCCGACGCGCAGCTGACCACGGTGGTGGCGCACGAGGGCTACCGTTCCCGGTTCCCCGATGTGCCGCACGTGGTGGCGTTGGACGACCCGGAGCTGGACCGGCAGCCGGACGACACGGCGCCGGACGTCGAGCTGGACCGGGACAGCCTCGCCTACGCGATCTACACGTCCGGGTCGACCGGCAGGCCGAAGGCCGTGCTCATGCCGGGCGTCAGCGCCGTCAACCTGCTGCTCTGGCAGGAGCGCACGATGGGCCGCGAGCCGGCCAGCCGCACCGTCCAGTTCGTGACGCCCACGTTCGACTACTCGGTGCAGGAGATCTTTTCCGCGCTGCTGGGCGGCACGCTCGTCATCCCGCCGGACGAGGTGCGGTTCGACCCGCCGGGACTCGCCCGGTGGATGGACGAACAGGCGATTACCCGGATCTACGCGCCGACGGCCGTACTGCGCGCGCTGATCGAGCACGTCGATCCGCACAGCGACCAGCTCGCCGCCCTGCGGCACCTGTGCCAGGGCGGCGAGGCGCTGATCCTCGACACGCGGTTGCGCGAGCTGTGCCGGCACCGGCCCCACCTGCGCGTGCACAACCACTACGGCCCGGCCGAAAGCCAGCTCATCACCGGGTACACGCTGCCCGCCGACCCCGACGCGTGGCCCGCCACCGCACCGATCGGCCCGCCGATCGACAACACCCGCATCCATCTGCTCGACGAGGCGATGCGGCCGGTTCCGGACGGTATGCCGGGACAGCTCTGCGTCGCCGGCGTCGGCCTCGCCCGCGGGTACCTGGCCCGTCCCGAACTGACCGCCGAGCGCTGGGTGCCGGGCGGCGCGGTCGGCGAGGAGCGCATGTACCTCACCGGCGACCTGGCCCGCCGCGCGCCCGACGGCGACCTGGAATTCCTCGGCCGGATCGATGACCAGGTCAAGATCCGCGGCATCCGGGTCGAACCGGGTGAGATCGAGAGCCTGCTCGCCGAGGACGCCCGCGTCACGCAGGCCGCCGTGTCCGTGCGCGAGGACCGGCGGGGCGAGAAGTTCCTGGCCGCGTACGTCGTACCGGTGGCCGGCCGGCACGGCGACGACTTCGCCGCGTCGCTGCGCGCGGGACTGGCCGCCCGGCTGCCCGCCGCACTCGTGCCCTCCGCCGTCGTCCTGGTGGAGCGACTGCCGAGGACCACGAGCGGCAAGGTGGACCGGCGCGCGCTGCCCGACCCGGAGCCGGGCCCGGCGTCGACCGGGACGGTTACGCCCCGCACCGATGCCGAGCGGACGGTGTGCCGGATCTTCCAGGAGGTGCTCGACGTCCCGCGGGTCGGTGCCGACGACGACTTCTTCACGCTCGGCGGGCACTCCCTGCTCGCCACCCGCGTCGTCTCCCGCATCCGCGCCGAACTGGGTGCCGATGTCCCGCTGCGTACGCTCTTCGACGGGCGGACGCCCGCCGCGCTCGCCCGTGCGGCGGACGAGGCCGGCCCGGCCGCCCTGCCCCCGATCCCGCCCTCCGCGGAGAACGGGCCGGCCCCCCTCACCGCGGCACAGGAACAGATGCTGCACTCGCACGGCTCGCTGCTCGCCGCGCCCTCCTACACGGTCGCCCCGTACGGGTTCCGGCTGCGCGGGCCACTCGACCGCGAGGCGCTCGACGCGGCACTGACCCGGATCGCCGCGCGCCACGAGCCGCTGCGGACCGGGTTCCGCGATCGGGAACAGGTCGTCCGGCCGCCCGCTCCGGTGCGCGCCGAGGTGGTTCCGGTGCCGGCCGGCGACGTCGACGCGGCGGTCCGGGTCGCCCACCGGGAGCTGACCCGGCCCTTCGACCTCGTGGACGGGTCGTTGCTGCGTGCCGTGCTGCTGCCGCTGGACGCCGAGGATCACGTGCTGCTGCTGATGCTGCACCACCTCGCCGGTGACGGATGGTCCTTCGACCTCCTGGTCCGGGAGTTGTCGGGGACGCAACCGGACCTTCCGGTGTCCTACACGGACGTGGCCCGGTGGGAACGGAGTCCGGCCGTGATCGCGGCCAGGGAGAACGACCGGGCCTACTGGCGCCGGCAGCTGGGGGGCGCCACCGCGCCGGAGCTGTCCGCGGTCCGGCCCGGCGGGGCACCGACCGGGCGGGCGTTCCTGTGGACGCTCGAGGACACCGCCGTCCTGGCGGCACGCCGGGTCGCGGACGCCCACGACGCGACGTTGCACGAAACCGTGCTCGGCGCCTTCGCCCTGGTCGTGGCGGAGACCGCCGACACCGACGACGTGCTCGTCGCGACGCCGTTCGCGGACCGGGGGTACGCCGGGACCGACCACCTCATCGGCTTCTTCGCGAAGGTCCTCGCGCTGCGCCTCGACCTCGGCGGCACGCCGTCGTTCCCCGAGGTGCTGCGCCGGGTGCACACCGCGATGGTGGGCGCGCACGCCCACCAGGCGGTGCCCTACTCCGCGCTGCGCGCCGAGGACCCCGCTCTGCCGCCGGCCCCCGTGTCGTTCCAGCTCATCAGCGCGCTCAGCGCGGAACTGCGGCTGCCCGGCATGCACACCGAGCCGTTCCCCGTCGTCGCCGAGACCGTCGACGAGATGACCGGCGAACTGTCGATCAACCTCTTCGACGACGGTCGCACCGTCTCCGGCGCGGTGGTCCACGATGCCGCGCTGCTCGACCGTGCCACCGTCGACGATTTGCTCACCCGGGTGGAGGCGACGCTGCGTGCCGCCGCGGGCGACCTCACCGTACGCGTCACCGGTTACGTGGAAAGCGAGTAGCCATGCCCGAGCAGGACAAGACAGTCGAGTACCTTCGCTGGGCGACCGCGGAACTCCAGAAGACCCGTGCGGAACTCGCCGCGCACAGCGAGCCGTTGGCGATCGTGGGGATGGCCTGCCGGCTGCCCGGCGGGGTCGGGTCGCCGGAGGACCTGTGGCAGTTGCTGGAGTCCGGTGGTGACGGCATCACCGCGTTCCCCACGGACCGGGGCTGGGAGACCGCCGCCGACGGTCACGGCGGCTTCCTCATTGGGGCGGCCGGCTTCGACGCGGCATTCTTCGGGATCAGCCCGCGTGAGGCGCTGGCGATGGACCCGCAGCAGCGCCTGGCCCTGGAGACCTCGTGGGAGGCGTTCGAGCACGCGGGCATCGATCCGCAGACGCTACGGGGCAGTGACACGGGGGTGTTCCTCGGCGCGTTCTTCCAGGGGTACGGCATCGGCGCCGACTTCGACGGTTACGGCACCACGAGCATTCACACGAGCGTGCTCTCCGGCCGCCTCGCGTACTTCTACGGTCTGGAGGGTCCGGCGGTCACGGTCGACACGGCGTGTTCGTCGTCGCTGGTGGCGCTGCACCAGGCCGGGCAGTCGCTGCGCTCGGGGGAGTGCTCGCTCGCGCTGGTCGGCGGCGTCACGGTGATGGCATCGCCGGCGGGGTTCGCGGACTTCTCCGAGCAGGGCGGCCTCGCCCCCGACGCGCGCTGCAAGGCGTTCGCGGAAGCGGCTGACGGCACCGGTTTCGCCGAGGGGTCCGGTGTGCTGATCGTCGAGAAGCTCTCCGACGCCGAGCGCAACGGCCACCGCGTCCTGGCGGTCGTCCGGGGTTCCGCCGTCAACCAGGACGGTGCCTCCAACGGGCTGTCGGCGCCGAACGGGCCCTCGCAGGAACGGGTGATCCGGCAGGCCCTGGCCAACGCCGGGCTCACCCCCGCGGACGTGGACGCCGTCGAGGCGCACGGCACCGGGACCAGGCTGGGCGACCCCATCGAGGCACAGGCGGTACTGGCCACCTACGGACAGGGGCGCGAGACCCCTGTGCTGCTGGGCTCGCTGAAGTCCAACATCGGCCACACCCAGGCCGCCGCGGGTGTCGCCGGTGTCATCAAGATGGTCCTCGCCATGCGGCACGGCACCCTGCCGCGCACCCTGCACGTGGACACGCCGTCCTCGCACGTCGACTGGACGGCCGGAGCCGTCGAACTCCTCACCGACGCCCAGCCCTGGCCCGAAACCGACCGGCCACGGCGCGCCGGTGTCTCCTCCTTCGGCGTCAGCGGCACCAACGCCCACATCATCCTCGAAAGCCACCCCCGACCGGCCCCCGTCTCCGCCCCCGCACCCGACACCGGACCGCTGCCGCTGCTGCTCTCGGCACGCACCCCGCAGGCACTCGACGCACAGGTACACCGCCTGCGCGCGTTCCTCGACGACAACCCCGGCGCGGACCGGGTCGCCGTCGCGCAGACACTCGCCCGGCGCACCCAGTTCGAACACCGCGCCGTGCTGCTCGGCGACACGCTCATCACCGTGAGCCCGAACGCCGGCCGCGGACCGGTGGTCTTCGTCTACTCCGGGCAAAGCACGCTGCACCCGCACACCGGGCGGCAACTCGCGGCCACCTACCCCGTGTTCGCCGAAGCGTGGCGCGAGGCCCTCGACCACCTCGACCCCACCCAGGGCCCGGCCACGCACTTCGCCCACCAGACCGCGCTCACCGCGCTCCTGCGGTCCTGGGGCATCACCCCGCACGCGGTCATCGGCCACTCCCTCGGTGAGATCACCGCCGCGCACGCCGCCGGTGTCCTGTCCCTGAGGGACGCGGGCGCGCTCCTCACCACCCGCACCCGCCTGATGGACCAACTGCCGGCGGGCGGCGCGATGGTCACCGTCCTGACCAGCGAGGAAAAGGCACGCCAGGTGCTGCGGCCGGGGGTGGAGATCGCCGCCGTCAACGGCCCCCACTCCCTCGTGCTGTCCGGGGACGAGGACGCCGTACTCGAAGCCGCCCGGCAGCTCGGCATCCACCACCGCCTGCCGACCCGCCACGCCGGCCACTCCGAGCGCATGCAGCCGCTCGTCGCCCCCCTCCTCGAAGTCGCCCGGACCCTGACGTACCACCAGCCCCACACCGCCATCCCCGGCGACCCCACCACCGCCGAATACTGGGCGTACCAGGTCCGCGACCAAGTACGTTTCCAGGCGCACACCGAGCAGTACCCGGGCGCGACGTTCCTCGAAATCGGCCCCAACCAGGACCTCTCGCCGCTCGTCGACGGCGTTGCCGCCCAGACCGGTACGCCCGACGAGGTGCGGGCGCTGCACACCGCGCTCGCGCAGCTCCACGTCCGCGGTGTCGCGATCGACTGGACGCTCGTCCTCGGCGGGGACCGCGCGCCCGTCACGCTGCCCACGTATCCGTTCCAGCACAAGGACTACTGGCTGCGGCCCACGTCCCGGGCCGATGTGACCGGCGCGGGGCAGCAGCAGGTGGCGCACCCGCTGCTCGGCGCCGCGGTCGCGCTGCCCGGCACGGGCGGAGTCGTCCTGACCGGCCGCCTGTCGCTGGCCTCCCATCCGTGGCTCGGCGAGCACGCGGTCGACGGCACCGTGCTCCTGCCCGGCGCGGCCTTCCTCGAACTCGCGGCGCGCGCCGGCGACGAGGTCGGCTGCGACCTGCTGCACGAACTCGTCATCGAGACGCCGCTCGTGCTGCCCGCGACCGGCGGTGTGGCGGTCTCCGTCGAGGTCGCCGAACCCGACGACACGGGGCGGCGGGCGGTCACCGTCCACGCGCGGGCCGACGGCTCGGGCCTGTGGACCCGCCACGCCGGCGGATTCCTCGGCACGGCACCGGCACCGGCACCGGCCACCGCGGCGGACCCGGCACCCTGGCCGCCCGCGGAAGCCGGGCCGGTCGACGTGGCCGACGTCTACGACCGGTTCGAGGACATCGGGTACTCCTACGGGCCGGGCTTCCGGGGGCTGCGGGCCGCCTGGCGCGACGGCGACACCGTGTACGCCGAGGTCGCGCTCCCCGACGAGCAGAGCGCCGACGCCGCCCGTTTCACGCTGCACCCCGCGCTGCTCGACGCCGCGTTCCAGGCCGGCGCGCTGGCCGCGCTCGACGCACCCGGCGGGGCGGCCCGACTGCCGTTCTCGTTCCAGGACGTCCACATCCACGCGGCCGGGGCCACGCGGCTGCGGGTCACGGTCGGCCGCGACGGCGAGCGCAGCACCGTCCGCATGACCGGCCCGGACGGGCAGCTGGTGGCCGTGGTCGGTTCCGTGCTGTCGCGCCCGTACGCGGAAGGCTCCGGTGACGGCCTGCTGCGCCCGGTCTGGACCGAGCTGCCGATGCCCGTCCCGTCCGCGGACGACCCGCGCGTGGAGGTCCTCGGCGCCGACCCGGGCGACGGCGACGTTCCGGCGGCCACCCGAGAGCTGACCGCCCGCGTTCTCGGCGCGCTCCAGCGCCACCTGTCCGCCGCCGAGGACACCACCTTGGTGGTACGGACCGGCACCGGCCCGGCCGCTGCCGCCGCCGCGGGCCTGGTCCGCTCGGCGCAGGCGGAGAACCCCGGCCGCGTCGTACTCGTCGAGGCGTCCCCGGACACCTCGGTGGAGCTGCTCGCCGCGTGCGCCGCGCTGGACGAACCGCAGCTGGCCGTCCGGGACGGCGTGCTCTTCGCGCCGCGCCTGGTCCGGATGTCCGACCCCGCGCACGGCCCGCTGCCCCTGCCGGACGGCGACTGGCTGCTCACCCGGTCCGCCTCCGGCACGTTGCACGATGTCGCGCTCACCGCCGACGACACGCCCCGGCGGGCGCTCGAAGCCGGCGAGGTCCGCATCGACGTCCGCGCGGCCGGACTGAACTTCCGCGATGTGCTGATCGCGCTCGGGACGTACACCGGGGCCACGGCCATGGGCGGCGAGGCCGCGGGCGTCGTGGTGGAGACCGGGCCCGGCGTGGACGACCTGTCCCCCGGCGACCGGGTGTTCGGCCTGACCCGGGGCGGCATCGGCCCGACGGCCGTCACCGACCGGCGCTGGCTGGCCCGGATCCCCGACGGCTGGAGCTTCACCACGGCGGCGTCCGTCCCCATCGTGTTCGCGACCGCGTGGTACGGCCTGGTCGACCTCGGCACGCTGCGCGCCGGCGAGAAGGTTCTCGTCCACGCGGCCACCGGCGGTGTCGGCATGGCCGCCGCACAGATCGCCCGCCACCTGGGCGCCGAGCTCTACGCCACCGCCAGTACCGGCAAGCAGCACGTCCTGCGCGCCGCCGGGCTGCCCGACACGCACATCGCCGACTCGCGGACGACCGCGTTCCGGACCGCGTTCCCGCGCATGGACGTCGTCCTGAACGCGCTGACCGGCGAGTTCATCGACGCGTCGCTCGACCTGCTGGACGCCGACGGCCGGTTCGTCGAGATGGGCCGCACCGAGCTGCGCGATCCGGCCGCGATCGTACCCGCCTACCTGCCGTTCGACCTGCTGGACGCGGGCGCCGACCGCATCGGCGAGATCCTGGGCGAACTGCTCCGGCTGTTCGACGCGGGCGCGCTGGAGCCGCTGCCGGTCCGTGCCTGGGACGTCCGGCAGGCACGCGACGCGCTCGGCTGGATGAGCCGCGCCCGCCACATCGGCAAGAACGTCCTGACGCTGCCCCGGCCGCTCGACCCGGAGGGCGCCGTGGTCATCACCGGCGGCTCCGGCACGCTCGCCGGCATCCTCGCCCGCCACCTGCGCGAACGGCATGTCTACCTGCTGTCCCGGACGGCACCGCCCGAGGGGACGCCCGGCGTCCACCTGCCCTGCGACGTCGGTGACCGGGACCAGCTGGCGGCGGCCCTGGAGCGGGTGGACCGGCCGATCACCGCCGTGGTGCACCTCGCCGGTGCGCTGGACGACGGCACCGTCGCGTCGCTCACCCCCGAGCGTTTCGACACGGTGCTGCGCCCGAAGGCCGACGGCGCCTGGTACCTGCACGAGCTGACGAAGGAGCAGGACCTCGCCGCGTTCGTGCTCTACTCGTCGGCCGCCGGCGTGCTCGGCAACGCCGGCCAGGGCAACTACGTCGCCGCGAGCGCGTTCCTCGACGCGCTCGCCGAGCTGCGCCACGGTTCCGGGCTGCCGGCCCTCTCCATCGCCTGGGGGCTCTGGGAGGACGTGAGCGGGCTCACCGCGGCGCTCGGCGAAGCCGACCGGGACCGGATGCGGCGCAGCGGTTTCCGGGCCATCACCGCGCAACAGGGCATGCACCTGTACGAGGCGGCCGGCCGCACCGGAAGTCCCGTGGTGGTCGCGGCGGCGCTCGACGACGCGCCGGACGTGCCGCTGCTGCGCGGCCTGCGGCGGACGACCGTCCGGCGGGCCGCCGTCCGGGAGCGCTCGTCCGCCGACCGGCTCGCCGCGCTGACCGGCGACGAGCTCGCCGAAGCGCTGCTGACGCTCGTCCGGGAGAGCACCGCCGCCGTGCTCGGCCACGTGGGTGGCGAGGACATCCCCGCGACGGCGGCGTTCAAGGACCTCGGCATCGACTCGCTCACCGCGGTCCAGCTGCGCAACGCCCTCACCGAGGCGACCGGTGTGCGGCTGAACGCCACGGCGGTCTTCGACTTCCCGACCCCGCACGTGCTCGCCGGGAAGCTCGGCGACGAACTGACCGGCACCCAAGCGCCCGTCGTACCCCGGACCGCGGCCACGGCCGGTGCGCACGACGAGCCGCTGGCGATCGTGGGGATGGCCTGCCGGCTGCCCGGTGGGGTCGCGTCACCCGAGGAGCTGTGGCACCTCGTGGCGTCCGGCACCGACGCCATCACGGAGTTCCCGACGGACCGCGGCTGGGACGTCGACGCGATCTACGACCCGGACCCCGACGCGATCGGCAAGACCTTCGTCCGGCACGGCGGCTTCCTCACCGGCGCGACAGGCTTCGACGCGGCGTTCTTCGGCATCAGCCCGCGCGAGGCCCTCGCGATGGACCCGCAGCAGCGGGTGCTCCTGGAGACGTCGTGGGAGGCGTTCGAAAGCGCCGGCATCACCCCGGACTCGACCCGCGGCAGCGACACCGGTGTGTTCGTCGGCGCCTTCTCCTACGGTTACGGTACCGGTGCGGACACCGACGGCTTCGGCGCGACCGGCTCGCAGACCAGTGTGCTCTCCGGCCGGCTGTCGTACTTCTACGGTCTGGAAGGTCCGGCGGTCACGGTCGACACGGCGTGTTCGTCGTCGCTGGTGGCGCTGCACCAGGCCGGGCAGTCGCTGCGCTCCGGCGAATGCTCGCTCGCCCTGGTCGGCGGCGTCACGGTCATGGCGTCTCCCGGCGGCTTCGTGGAGTTCTCCCGGCAGCGCGGCCTCGCACCGGACGGCCGGGCGAAGGCGTTCGGCGCGGGTGCGGACGGCACGAGCTTCGCCGAGGGTGCCGGTGTCCTGATCGTCGAGAGGCTCTCCGACGCCGAGCGCAACGGCCACACCGTCCTGGCGGTCGTCCGTGGTTCCGCCGTCAACCAGGACGGTGCCTCCAACGGGCTGTCGGCGCCGAACGGGCCGTCGCAGGAACGGGTGATCCGGCAGGCCCTGGCCAACGCCGGGCTCACCCCGGCTGATGTGGACGCCGTCGAGGCGCACGGCACCGGCACCAGGCTGGGCGACCCCATCGAGGCACAGGCGGTACTGGCCACCTACGGACAGGAGCGCGCCACCCCCCTGCTGCTGGGCTCGCTGAAGTCCAACATCGGCCACGCCCAGGCCGCGTCCGGCGTCGCCGGCATCATCAAGATGGTGCAGGCCCTCCGCCACGGGGAGCTGCCGCCGACGCTGCACGCGGACGAGCCGTCGCCGCACGTCGACTGGACGGCCGGCGCCGTCGAACTGCTGACGTCGGCCCGGCCGTGGCCCGAGACCGACCGGCCACGGCGTGCCGCCGTCTCCTCGTTCGGGGTGAGCGGCACCAACGCCCACGTCATCCTGGAGGCCGGCCCGGTAACGGAGACGCCCGCGGCATCGCCGGCCGGTGACCTTCCCCTGCTGGTGTCGGCACGCTCACCGGAAGCGCTCGACGAGCAGATCCGCCGACTGCGCGCCTACCTGGACACCACCCCCGACGTCGACCGGGTGGCCGTGGCACAGACGCTGGCCCGGCGCACGCACTTCGCCCACCGCGCCGTGCTGCTCGGTGACACCGTCATCACCGCACCCCCCGCGGACCGGCCCGACGAACTCGTCTTCGTCTACTCCGGCCAGGGCACCCAGCATCCCGCGATGGGCGAGCAGCTCGCCGCCGCCCATCCCGTGTTCGCCGACGCCTGGCATGAAGCGCTCCGCCGCCTTGACGACCCCGACCCCCACGACCCCACGCACAGCCAGCATGTGCTCTTCGCCCACCAGGCGGCGTTCACCGCCCTCCTGCGGTCCTGGGGCATCACCCCGCACGCGGTCATCGGCCACTCACTGGGCGAGATCACCGCGGCGCACGCCGCCGGCATCCTGTCGCTGGACGACGCGTGCACGCTGATCACCACGCGCGCCCGCCTCATGCACACGCTCCCGCCACCCGGTGCCATGGTCACCGTCCTGACCAGCGAAGAGAAGGCACGCCAGGCGTTGCGGCCGGGCGTGGAGATCGCCGCCGTCAACGGGCCCCACTCCATCGTGCTGTCCGGGGACGAGGACGCCGTGCTCACCGTCGCCGGGCAGCTCGGCATCCACCACCGCCTGCCCGCCCCGCACGCCGGGCACTCCGCGTACATGGAGCCCGTGGCCGCCGAGCTGCTCGCCACCACCCGCGGGCTCGGCTACAACCCTCCCCACACCTCCATTCCGAACGACCCCACCACCGCTGAGTACTGGGCCGAGCAGGTCCGCAAGCCCGTGCTGTTCCACGCCCACGCGCAGCAGTACCCGGACGCCGTGTTCGTGGAGATCGGCCCCGCCCAGGACCTCTCCCCGCTCATCGACGGGATCCCGCTGCAGAACGGCACCGCGGACGAGGTGCACGCGCTGCACACCGCGCTCGCGCACCTCTACGCACGCGGTGCCACGCTCGACTGGCCCCGCATCCTCGGGGGTGGATCACGGCACGACGCGGATGTGCCCGCGTACGCGTTCCAACAGCGGCACTACTGGATCGAGTCGGCGCGCCCGGCCGCATCCGACGCGGGCCACCCCGTGCTGGGCTCCGGTATCGCCCTCGCCGGGTCGCCGGGCCGGGTGTTCACGGGTTCCGTGCCGACCGGTGCGGACCGCGCGGTGTTCGTCGCCGAGCTGGCGCTGGCCGCCGCGGACGCGGTCGACTGCGCCACGGTCGAGCGGCTCGACATCGCCTCCGTGCCCGGCCGGCCGGGCCATGGCCGGACGACCGTACAGACCTGGGTCGACGAGCCGGCGGACGACGGCCGGCGCCGGTTCACCGTGCACACCCGCACCGGCGACGCCCCGTGGACACTGCACGCCGAGGGCGTACTGCGCCCCCATGGCACGGCCCTGCCCGATGCGGCCGACACCGAGTGGCCCCCACCAGGCGCGGTGCCCGCGGACGGGCTGCCGGGTGTGTGGCGCCGGGGGGACCAGGTCTTCGCCGAGGCCGAGGTGGACGGACCGGACGGTTTCGTGGTGCACCCCGACCTGCTCGACGCGGTCTTCTCCGCGGTCGGCGACGGAAGCCGCCAGCCGGCCGGATGGCGCGACCTGACGGTGCACGCGTCGGACGCCACCGTACTGCGCGCCTGCCTCACCCGGCGCACCGACGGAGCCATGGGACTCACCGCCTTCGACGGCGCCGGCCTGCCGGTGCTCACCGCGGAGGCGGTGACGCTGCGGGAGGTGGCGTCAACGTCCGGCTCCCAGGAGTCGGACGGCCTGCTCCGGTTGGAGTGGCTCGCGGTCGCCGAGGCGGTCTACGACGGTGACCTGCCCGAGGGACATGTCCTGATCACCGCCGCCCACCCCGACGACCCCGAGGACGTACCCACCCGCGCCCACACCCGCGCCACCCGCGTCCTGACCGCCCTGCAACACCACCTCACCACCACCGACCACACCCTCATCGTCCACACCACCACCGACCCCGCCGGCGCCACCGTCACCGGCCTCACCCGCACCGCCCAGAACGAACACCCCAACCGCATCCGCCTCATCGAAACCGACCACCCCCACACCCCCCTCCCCCTAGCCCAACTCACCACCCTCGACCACCCCCACCTCCGCCTCACCCACCACACCCTCCACCGCCCCCACCTCACCCCCCACCACACCACCACCCCACCCACCACCACCCCCCTCAACCCCGAACACGCCATCATCATCACCGGCGGCTCCGGCACCCTCGCCGGCATCCTCGCCCGCCACCTCAACCACCCCCACACCTACCTCCTCTCCCGCACCCCACCCCCCGACACCACCCCCGGCACCCACCTCCCCTGCGACGTCGGCGACCCCCACCAACTCGCCACCACCCTCACCCACATCCCCCAACCCCTCACCGCCATCTTCCACACCGCCGCCACCCTCGACGACGGCATCCTCGACGCCCTCACCCCCGACCGCCTCACCACCGTCCTCCACCCCAAAGCCAACGCCGCCTGGCACCTCCACCACCTCACCCAAAACCAACCCCTCACCCACTTCGTCCTCTACTCCAGCGCCGCCGCCGTCCTCGGCAGCCCCGGACAAGGAAACTACGCCGCCGCCAACGCCTTCCTCGACGCCCTCGCCACCCACCGCCACACCCTCGGCCAACCCGCCACCTCCATCGCCTGGGGCATGTGGCACACCACCAGCACCCTCACCGGACAACTCAGCGACGCCGACCGGGACCGCATCCGCCGCGGCGGTTTCCTCCCGATCACGGACGACGAGGGCATGCGCCTGTACGAGGCGGCCGTCGGCTCCGGCGAGGACTTCGTGATGGCCGCCGCGATGGACCCGGCACAGCCGATGACCGGCTCCGTACCGCCCATCCTGAGCGGCCTGCGCAGGAGCGCGCGGCGCGTCGCCCGTGCCGGGCAGACGTTCGCCCAGCGGCTCGCCGAGCTGCCCGACGCCGACCGCGGCGCGGCGCTGGTCACCCTCGTCTCGGACGCCACGGCCGCCGTGCTCGGCCACGCCGACGCCTCCGAGATCGCGCCGACCACGACGTTCAAGGACCTCGGCATCGACTCGCTCACCGCGATCGAGCTGCGCAACCGGCTCGCGGAGGCGACCGGGCTGCGGCTGAGTGCCACGCTGGTGTTCGACCACCCGACACCTCGGGTCCTCGCCGCCAAGCTCCGCACCGATCTGTTCGGCACAGCCGTGCCCACGCCCGCACGGACGGCACGGACCCACCACGACGAGCCGCTCGCGATCGTCGGCATGGCGTGCCGACTGCCCGGCGGGGTCTCCTCGCCGGAGGACCTGTGGCAGCTCGTGGCGTCCGGCACCGACGCGATCACCGAGTTCCCCACCGACCGCGGCTGGGACATCGACCGGCTGTTCGACCCGGACCCCGACGCCCCCGGCAAGACCTACGTCCGGCACGGCGGCTTCCTCGCCGAGGCCGCCGGATTCGATGCCGCGTTCTTCGGCATCAGCCCGCGCGAGGCACGGGCCATGGACCCGCAGCAGCGCGTCATCCTCGAAACCTCCTGGGAGGCGTTCGAGAACGCGGGCATCGTGCCGGACACGCTGCGCGGCAGCGACACCGGCGTGTTCATGGGCGCGTTCTCCCATGGGTACGGCGCCGGCGTCGACCTGGGCGGATTCGGCGCCACGGCCACCCAGAACAGCGTGCTCTCCGGCCGGTTGTCGTACTTCTTCGGCATGGAGGGCCCGGCCGTCACCGTCGACACCGCCTGCTCGTCGTCGCTGGTCGCCCTGCACCAGGCGGCACAGGCACTGCGGACCGGAGAATGCTCGCTGGCGCTCGCCGGCGGTGTCACGGTGATGCCCACCCCGCTGGGCTACGTCGAGTTCTGCCGCCAGCGGGGACTCGCCCCCGACGGCCGTGCCAAGGCCTTCGCGGAAGGCGCCGACGGCACGAGCTTCTCGGAAGGCGCCGGCGTTCTTGTGCTGGAGCGGCTCTCCGACGCCGAGCGCAACGGACATACCGTCCTCGCGGTCGTCCGCTCCTCCGCCGTCAACCAGGACGGCGCCTCCAACGGCATCTCCGCCCCCAACGGCCCCTCCCAGCAACGCGTCATCCGCCAAGCCCTCGACAAGGCGGGGCTCGCCCCCGCCGATGTGGACGTGGTGGAGGCGCACGGTACCGGAACCCCGCTGGGCGACCCGATCGAGGCACAGGCCATCATCGCGACCTACGGCCAGGACCGCGACACACCGCTCTACCTCGGTTCGGTCAAGTCGAACATCGGACACACCCAGACCACCGCCGGTGTCGCCGGCGTCATCAAGATGGTCATGGCGATGCGCCACGGGATCGCGCCGAAGACGCTGCACGTGGACGAGCCGTCCTCCCATGTGGACTGGACCGAGGGCGCGGTGGAACTGCTCACCGACGCGAGGCCGTGGCCCGACGCGGGACGCCCACGCCGCGCGGGCGTGTCGTCGCTCGGTATCAGCGGTACGAACGCGCACGTGATCCTTGAGGGTGTTCCCGGGCCGTCGCGTGTGGAGTCGGTTGGTGACGGGTTGGTGCCGTTGCCGGTGTCGGCTCGTGGTGAGGTGAGTCTGCGAGGGCAGGTGGAGCGGCTGGAGGGGTATCTGCGCGGGAGTGGTGTGGATGTGGCCGCGGTCGCGCAGGGGCTGGTGCGTGAGCGTGCTGTCTTCGGTCACCGTGCGGTGCTGCTGGGCGATGCCCGGGTGACGGGCGTGGCGGCGGACCAGCCGCGCACGGTGTTCGTCTTCCCCGGCCAAGGCGCCCAGTGGGTCGGCATGGGCGTGGAGTTGATGGCCCGCTCTGCGGTGTTCGCCGCGCGTATGGAGGAGTGTGCGCGGGCGTTGTTGCCGCATACGGGCTGGGATGTGCGGGAGATGCTGTCGCGGCCGGACGTGGCGGAGCGGGTGGAGGTGGTCCAGCCGGCCAGCTGGGCGGTCGCGGTGAGCCTGGCCGCACTGTGGCAGGCGCATGGGGTCGTACCGGACGCGGTGATCGGACACTCCCAGGGCGAGATCGCGGCGGCGTGCGTGGCCGGAGCCCTCAGCCTCGAGGACGCCGCCCGCGTGGTGGCGTTGCGCAGTCAGGTGATCGCCGCCCGGCTGGCCGGGCGGGGGGCGATGGCTTCGGTGGCGTTGCCGGCCGGTGAAGTGGGTCTGGTCGAGGGCGTGTGGATCGCGGCGCGTAACGGCCCGTCGTCGACCGTCGTGGCCGGCGAGCCGTCCGCGGTGGAGGAGGTGGTGGCGCGGTACGAGGCCGAAGGCGTGCGGGTACGTCGTATCGCGGTCGACTACGCCTCCCACACGCCTCACGTGGAGGCCATCGAAGACGAACTCGCTGAGGTACTGAAGGGAATCTCCGGCGGAACCGGGTCGGTGGCGTGGTGGTCCACCGTGGACAGCGCCTGGGTGACGGAGCCGGTGGATGAGGGCTACTGGTACCGGAACCTGCGTCGTCCGGTGGCGCTGGACGCGGCGGTGGCGGAACTGGACGGGTCGGTGTTCGTGGAGTGCAGTGCCCATCCGGTGCTGCTGCCGGCGATGGAACAGGCTCACACGGTGGCGTCGTTGCGGACCGGTGACGGCGGCTGGGAGCGGTGGCTGACGGCGTTGGCACAGGCGTGGACCCTGGGCGCGGCGGTGGACTGGGACACGGTGGTCGAACCGGTGCCGGGACGGCTGCTGGATCTGCCCACCTACGCGTTCGAGCACAGGCGCTACTGGCTGGAGGCAGCCGGTGCCACCGACCTGTCCGCGGCCGGGCTGGCGGGTGCGGCGCATCCGATGCTGGCCGCCATCACGGCACTGCCCGCCGACGACGATGGTGTCGTTCTCACCGGCCGGATCTCGTTGCGCACCCATCCCTGGCTGGCTGATCACGCGGTGCGGGGCACAGTCCTGCTGCCGGGCACGGCGTTTGTGGAGCTGGTCATCCGGGCCGGTGACGAGACCGGTTGCGGAGTGGTGGACGAGCTGGTCATCGAGACCCCGCTCGTGGTGCCGGCGACCGCAGCCGTGGATCTGTCGGTGACCGTGGAAGGGGCCGATGAGGCCGGACGGCGGGCGGTGACCGTCCACGCACGCACCGAAGGCACCGGCAGCTGGACCCGGCACGCCAGCGGCACCCTGACCCCCGACACCCCCAGCGCATCCGACGCTTCCGGTGTTGTCGGTGCGGAGCCGTTCTCGCAGTGGCCTCCGGCCACGGCCGCGGCCGTCGACACCTCGGAGTTCTACTCGCGCTTGGACGCGCTGGGCTACCGGTTCGGACCCATGTTCCGCGGAATGCGGGCTGCCTGGCGTGATGGTGACACCGTGTACGCCGAGGTCGCGCTCCCCGAGGAGCGTGCCGCCGACGCGGACGGTTTCGGCATGCATCCGGCGCTGCTCGACGCGGCCTTGCAGAGTGGCAGCCTGCTCATGCTGGAATCGGACGGCGAGCAGAGCGTGCAACTGCCGTTCTCCTGGCACGGCGTCCGGTTCCACGCGACGGGCGCGACCATGCTGCGGGTGGCGGTCGTACCGGGTCCGGACGGCCTCCGGCTGCACGCCGCGGACAGCGGGAACCGTCCCGTCGCGACGATCGACGCGCTCGTGACCCGGTCCCCGGAAGCGGACCTCGCGCCCGCCGATCCGATGCTGCGGGTCGGGTGGGCCCCGGTGCCCGTACCTGCCGGGGCCGGTCCGTCCGACGCGGACGTGCTGACGCTGCGCAGCGACGACGCCGACCCGCTCGGGGAGACCCGGGACCTGACCACCCGTGTTCTCGACGCGCTGCACCGGGCCGACCAGCCGGTGATCTTCCAGGTGACCGGTGGCCTCGCCGCCAAGGCGGCCGCGGGCCTGGTCCGCACCGCTCAGAACGAGCAGCCCGGCCGGTTCTTCCTCGTCGAAACGGACCCGGGAGAGGTCCTGGACGGCGCGAAGCGCGACGCGATCGCGGCACTCGGCGAGCCCCATGTGCGGCTGCGCGACGGCCTCTTCGAGGCAGCCCGGCTGATGCGGGCCGCACCGTCCCTGACGCTCCCGGACACCGGGTCGTGGCAGCTGCGGCAGTCCGCCACCGGTTCCCTCGACGACCTCGCCGTCGTCCCCACCGACGCCCCGGACCGGCCGCTCGCGGCCGGCGAGGTGCGGATCGCGGTACGCGCGGCGGGCCTGAACTTCCGCGATGTCACGGTCGCGCTCGGCGTGGTCGCCGATGCGCGTCCGCTCGGCAGCGAGGCCGCGGGTGTCGTCCTGGAGACCGGCCCCGGTGTGCACGACCTGGCGCCCGGCGACCGGGTCCTGGGGATGCTCGCGGGCGCCTTCGGACCGGTCGCGATCACCGACCGGCGGCTGCTCAGCCGGATGCCGGACGGCTGGACGTTCCCGCAGGCGGCGTCCGTGATGACCGCGTTCGCGACCGCGTGGTACGGCCTGGTCGACCTCGCCGGGCTGCGCCCCGGCGAGAAGGTCCTGATCCACGCGGCGGCGACCGGCGTCGGCGCGGCGGCCGTCCAGATCGCGCGGCACCTGGGCGCGGAGGTGTACGCGACCACCAGCGCCGCGAAGCGCCATCTGGTGGACCTGGACGGAGCGCATCTGGCCGATTCCCGCAGCACCGCGTTCGCCGACGCGTTCCCGCCGGTCGATGTCGTGCTCAACTCGCTCACCGGAGAACTCCTCGACGCGTCCGTCGGCCTGCTCGCGCCGGACGGCCGGTTCGTCGAGATGGGCAAGACCGACATCCGGCACGCCGTCCAGCAGCCGTTCGACCTGATGGACGCCGGCCCCGACCGGATGCAGCGGATCATCGTCGAGCTGCTCGGCCTGTTCGCGCGCGACGTGCTGCACCCGCTGCCGGTCCACGCCTGGGACGTGCGGCAGGCACGGGAGGCGTTCGGCTGGATGAGCAGCGGGCGTCACACCGGCAAGCTGGTGCTGACGATCCCGCGACCGCTGGATCCCGAGGGGGCCGTCGTCATCACCGGCGGCTCCGGCACCCTCGCCGGCATCCTCGCCCGCCACCTCAACCACCCCCACACCTACCTCCTCTCCCGCACCCCACCCCCCGACACCACCCCCGGCACCCACCTCCCCTGCGACGTCGGCGACCCCCACCAACTCGCCACCACCCTCACCCACATCCCCCAACCCCTCACCGCCATCTTCCACACCGCCGCCACCCTCGACGACGCCCTGCTCGACAACCTCACCCCCGACCGCATCGACACCGTCCTCAAACCCAAGGCCGACGCCGCCTGGCACCTGCACCGGCTCACCCGCGACACCGACCTCGCCGCGTTCGTCGTCTACTCCGCGGTCGCCGGCCTCATGGGCAGCCCGGGGCAGGGCAACTACGTCGCGGCGAACGCGTTCCTCGACGCGCTCGCCGAACACCGCCGTACGCAAGGGCTGCCCGCGCAGTCCCTCGCCTGGGGCATGTGGGCGGACGTCAGCGCGCTCACCGCGAAACTCACCGACGCGGACCGCCAGCGCATCCGGCGCAGCGGATTCCCGCCGTTGAGCGCCGCGGACGGCATGCGGCTGTTCGACGCGGCGACGCGTACCCCGGAACCGGTCGTCGTCGCGACGACCGTCGACCTCACCCAGCTCGACGGCCCCGTCGCGCCGTTGCTCCGCGGTCTGGCCGCGCACCGGGCCGGGCCGGCGCGCACGGTCGCCCGCAACGCCGGCGAAGAGCCCCTGGCCGTGCGTCTCGCCGGGCGTACCGCCGCCGAGCAGCGGCGCATCATGCAGGAGGTCGTGCTCCGCCACGCGGCCGCGGTCCTCGCGTACGGGCTGGGCGACCGCGTGGCGGCGGACCGGCCGTTCCGCGAGCTCGGTTTCGACTCGCTGACCGCGGTCGACCTGCGCAATCGGCTCGCGGCCGAGACGGGGCTGCGGCTGCCGACGACGCTGGTGTTCAGCCACCCGACGGCGGAGGCGCTCACCGCCCACCTGCTCGAACTGATCGACGCTCCCACCGCCCGGATCGCCGGGGAGTCCCTGCCCGCGGTGACGGCCGCTCCCGTGGCGGCCGCGCGGGACCAGGACGAGCCGATCGCCATCGTGGCGATGGCGTGCCGGCTGCCCGGTGGTGTGACCTCGCCCGAGGACCTGTGGCGGCTCGTCGAGTCCGGCACCGACGCGATCACCACGCCTCCTGACGACCGCGGCTGGGACGTCGACGCGCTGTACGACGCGGACCCGGACGCGGCCGGCAAGGCGTACAACCTGCGGGGCGGTTACCTGGACGGGGCGGCGGAGTTCGACGCGGCGTTCTTCGACATCAGCCCGCGCGAAGCGCTCGGCATGGACCCGCAGCAACGCCTGCTGCTCGAAACGGCGTGGGAGGCGATCGAGCGCGGCCGGATCAGTCCGGCGTCGCTCCGCGGCCGGGAGGTCGGCGTCTACGTCGGTGCGGCCGCGCAGGGCTACGGGCTGGGCGCCGAGGACACCGAGGGCAACGCGATCACCGGTGGTTCCACGAGCCTGCTGTCCGGACGGCTGGCGTATGTCCTCGGGCTGGAGGGCCCGGCGGTCACCGTGGACACGGCGTGCTCGTCGTCTCTGGTCGCGCTGCACCTGGCGTGCCAGGGGCTGCGCCTGGGCGAGTGCGAACTCGCTCTGGCCGGAGGCGTCTCCGTACTGAGTTCGCCGGCCGCGTTCGTGGAGTTCTCCCGCCAGCGCGGGCTCGCGGCCGACGGGCGCTGCAAGTCGTTCGGCGCGGGCGCGGACGGCACGACGTGGTCCGAGGGCGTGGGCGTGCTCGTACTGGAACGGCTCTCCGACGCCGAGCGGCTCGGGCACACCGTGCTCGCCGTCGTCCGCGGCAGCGCCGTCACGTCCGACGGCGCCTCCAACGGCCTCACCGCGCCGAACGGGCTCTCGCAGCAGCGGGTCATCCGGAAGGCGCTCGCCGCGGCCGGGCTGGCGGGCGCCGACGTGGACGTCGTCGAGGGGCACGGCACCGGCACCCGGCTCGGCGACCCGGTCGAGGCGGACGCGCTGCTCGCGACGTACGGGCAGGACCGTCCGGCACCGGTCTGGCTGGGCTCGCTGAAGTCGAACATCGGACATGCCACGGCCGCGGCCGGTGTCGCGGGCGTCATCAAGATGGTGCAGGCGATCGGCGCGGGCACGATGCCGCGGACGCTGCATGTGGAGGAGCCCTCGCCCGCCGTCGACTGGAGCACCGGACAGGTGTCCCTGCTCAGCTCCAACCGGCCCTGGCCGGACGACGAGCGTCCGCGCCGGGCGGCCGTCTCCGCGTTCGGGCTCAGCGGGACGAACGCGCACGTCATCCTGGAACAGCACCGTCCGGCGCCGGTGGCGTCCCAGCCGCCCCGGCCGCCCCGTGAGGAGTCCCAGCCGCTGCCGTGGGTGCTCTCCGCGCGGACTCCGGCCGCGCTGCGGGCCCAGGCGGCCCGGCTGCGCGACCACCTCGCGACGGCACCGGACGCGGATCCGTTGGACATCGGGTACGCGCTGGCCACCAGCCGCGCCCAGTTCGCCCACCGTGCCGCGGTCGTCGCCACCACCCCGGACGGATTCCGTGCCGCGCTCGACGGCCTCGCGGACGGTGCGGAGGCGCCCGGAGTCGTCACCGGGACCGCTCAGGAGCGGCGTGTCGCCTTCCTCTTCGACGGCCAGGGCGCCCAGCGCGCCGGGATGGGGCGCGAGCTCTACCGGCGGTTCCCCGTCTTCGCCGCCGCGTGGGACGAGGTCTCCGACGCGTTCGGCAAGCACCTCAAGCACTCCCCCACCGACGTCTACCACGGCGAACACGGCGCTCTCGCCCATGACACCCTGTACGCCCAGGCCGGCCTGTTCACGCTCGAAGTGGCGCTGCTGCGGCTGCTGGAGCACTGGGGGGTGCGGCCGGACGTGCTCGTCGGGCACTCCGTCGGCGAGGTGACCGCGGCGTACGCGGCGGGGGTGCTCACCCTGGCGGACGCGACGGAGTTGATCGTGGCCCGGGGGCGGGCGCTGCGGGCGCTGCCGCCCGGGGCGATGATCGCGGTCGACGGAAGTCCGGCGGAGGTCGGCGCCCGCACGGATCTGGACATCGCCGCGGTCAACGGCCCGTCCGCCGTGGTGCTCGCCGGTTCGCCGGACGACGTGGCGGCGTTCGAACAGGAGTGGTCGGCGGCCGGGCGGCGCACGAAACGGCTCGACGTCGGGCACGCGTTCCACTCCCGGCACGTCGACGGTGCGCTCGACGGCTTCCGTACGGTGCTGGAGTCGCTCGCGTTCGGCGCGGCGCAGCTGCCGGTGGTGTCCACGACGACGGGCCGGGACGCCGCGGACGACCTCATAACGCCCGCGCACTGGCTGCGCCATGCGCGTCGGCCGGTGCTGTTCTCGGATGCCGTCCGGGAGCTGGCCGACTGCGGCGTCACCACGTTCGTGGCCGTCGGCCCCTCCGGATCCCTGGCGTCGGCCGCGGCGGAGAGCGCCGGGGAGGACGCCGGGACCTACCACGCGGTGCTGCGCGCCCGGACCGGTGAGGAGACCGCGGCGCTGACCGCCCTCGCCGAGCTGCACGCCCACGGCGTCCCGGTGGACCTGGCCGCGGTACTGGCCGGTGGCCGGCCAGTGGACCTCCCCGTGTACGCGTTCCAGCACCGTTCCTACTGGCTGGCCCCGGCCGTGGCGGGGGCGCCGGCCACCGTGGTGGACACCGGGGGCCCGGCGGAGTCCGAGCCGGAGGACCTCACCGTCGCCGAGATCGTCCGTCGGCGCACCGCGGCGCTGCTCGGCGTCACGGACCCCGCCGACGTCGATGCGGAAGCGACGTTCTTCGCGCTCGGTTTCGACTCACTGGCGGTGCAGCGGCTGCGCAACCAGCTCGCCTCGGCAACCGGGCTGGACCTGCCGGCGGCCGTCCTGTTCGACCACGACACCCCGGCCGCGCTCACCGCGTTCCTCCAGGACCGGATCGAGGTCGGCCAGGACCAGATCGAGGCCGGCGAGGACGACGACGCGCCCACCGTGCTCTCGCTCCTGGAGGAGATGGAGTCGCTCGACGCCGCGGACATCGCGGCGACGCCGGCCCCGGAGCGTGCGGCCATCGCCGATCTGCTCGACAAGCTCGCCCATACCTGGAAGGACTACCGATGAGCACCGATACGCACGAGGGAACGCCGCCCGCCGGCCGCTGCCCATTCGCGATCCAGGACGGTCACCGCGCCATCCTGGAGAGCGGCACGGTGGGTTCGTTCGACCTGTTCGGCGTCAAGCACTGGCTGGTCGCCGCCGCCGAGGACGTCAAGCTGGTCACCAACGATCCGCGGTTCAGCTCGGCCGCGCCGTCCGAGATGCTGCCCGACCGGCGGCCCGGCTGGTTCTCCGGGATGGACTCGCCGGAGCACAACCGCTACCGGCAGAAGATCGCGGGGGACTTCACGCTGCGCGCGGCGCGCAAGCGGGAGGACTTCGTCGCCGAGGCCGCCGACGCCTGCCTGGACGACATCGAGGCCGCGGGACCCGGCGCCGACCTCATCCCCGGGTACGCCAAGCGGCTCCCCTCCCTCGTCATCAACGCGCTGTACGGGCTCACCCCTGAGGAGGGGGCCGTGCTGGAGGCACGGATGCGCGACATCACCGGCTCGGCCGACCTGGACAGCGTCAAGACCCTGACCGACGACTTCTTCGGTCACGCGCTGCGGCTGGTCCGCGCAAAGCGTGACGAGCGGGGCGAGGACCTGCTGCACCGGCTCGCCTCGGCCGACGACGGCGAGATCTCGCTCAGCGACGACGAGGCGACGGGCGTGTTCGCGACGCTGCTGTTCGCCGGCCACGACTCGGTGCAGCAGATGGTCGGCTACTGCCTGTACGCACTGCTCAGCCACCCCGAGCAGCAGGCGGCGCTGCGCGCGCACCCGGAGCTGGCCGACAACGCGGTCGAGGAAATGCTGCGTTTTCTGCCCGTCAACCAGATGGGGGTGCCGCGCGTCTGTGTCGAGGACGTCGACGTGCGGGGCGTGCGCATCCGTGCGGGCGACAACGTGATCCCGCTCTACTCGACGGCCAACCGCGACCCCGAGGTGTTCCCGCAGCCCGACACCTTCGATGTGGCGCGCCCGCTGGAGGGCAACTTCGCGTTCGGCCACGGCATTCACAAATGTCCCGGCCAGCACATCGCCCGGGTGCTCATCAAGGTCGCCTGCCTGCGGTTGTTCGAGCGTTTCCCGGACGTCCGGCTGGCCGGCGACGTGCCGATGAACGAGGGGCTCGGGCTGTTCAGCCCGGCCGAGCTGCGGGTCACCTGGGGGGCGGCATGAGTCACCCGGTGGAGACGTTGCGGTTGCCGAACGGGACGACGGTCGCGCACATCAACGCGGGCGAGGCGCAGTTCCTCTACCGGGAGATCTTCACCCAGCGCTGCTACCTGCGCCACGGTGTCGACCTGCGCCCGGGGGACGTGGTGTTCGACGTCGGCGCGAACATCGGCATGTTCACGCTTTTCGCGCATCTGGAATGTCCTGGTGTGACCGTGCACGCCTTCGAACCCGCGCCCGTGCCGTTCGCGGCGCTGCGGGCGAACGTGACGCGGCACGGCATCCCGGGCCAGGCGGACCAGTGCGCGGTCTCCGACAGCTCCGGCACCCGGAAGATGACCTTCTATCCCGACGCCACGCTGATGTCCGGTTTCCACGCGGATGCCGCGGCCCGGACGGAGCTGTTGCGCACGCTCGGCCTCAACGGCGGCTACACCGCCGAGGACGTCGACACCATGCTCGCGCAACTGCCCGACGTCAGCGAGGAGATCGAAACCCCTGTGGTCCGGCTCTCCGACGTCATCGCGGAGCGCGGCATCGACGCCATCGGCCTGCTGAAGGTCGACGTGGAGAAGAGCGAACGGCAGGTCTTCGCCGGCCTCGAGGACACCGACTGGCCCCGTATCCGCCAGGTCGTCGCGGAGGTCCACGACATCGACGGCGCGCTCGAGGAGGTCGTCACGCTGCTCCGCGGCCATGGCTTCACCGTGGTCGCCGAGCAGGAACCGCTGTTCGCCGGCACGGGCATCCACCAGGTCGCCGCGCGGCGGGTGGCCGGCTGAGCGCCGTCGGGGCCGCGGCCGTCCGCACCGGCGGCCGCGGTGCGGACGGCGGCTCAGCCGGCGTCGGAGAGTTCCTTGGGCAGCTGCTGACGGCCCTTCACCCCGAGCTTGCGGAACACGTTGGTGAGGTGCTGTTCCACCGTGCTGGAGGTGACGAACAGCTGGCTGGCGATCTCCTTGTTGGTGCGCCCGACCGCGGCGTGCGACGCCACCCGCCGCTCCGCCTCGGTCAGCGATGTGATCCGCTGCGCCGGCGTCACGTCCTGGGTGCCGTCCGCGTCCGAGGACTCCCCACCGAGCCGCCGGAGGAGCGGCACGGCTCCGCACTGGGTCGCGAGGTGCCGTGCGCGGCGGAACAGTCCCCGCGCACGGCTGTGCCGCCGGAGCATGCCGCACGCCTCGCCCATGTCGGCGAGGACGCGGGCCAGCTCGTACTGGTCGCGGCACATGATGAGCAGATCGGCGGCCTCGTCGAGCAGTTCGATCCGCTTGGCCGGCGGACTGTAGGCCGCCTGCACCCGCAGCGTCATCACCCGCGCCCGGGACCCCATCGGCCGGGACAGCTGCTCGGAGATGAGCCTCAGCCCCTCGTCACGGCCGCGGCCGAGCAGCAGAAGCGCTTCGGCGGCGTCGACCCGCCACAGGGTCAGGCCCGGCACGTCGACGGACCAGCGTCGCATCCGCTCCCCGCAGTCCCGGAACGCGTTGTACGCCGCCCGGTACCGCCCGGCCGCGAGATGGTGTTGCCCACGGGCCCAGACCATGTGCAGTCCGAAGAGGCTGTCCGAGGTCTCCTCCGGCAACGGCTCGGCGAGCCACCGCTCCGCCCGGTCGAGGTCGCCCAGTCGGATCGCGGCGGCCACGGTGCTGCTCAGCGGCAGTGCGGCGGCCATCCCCCAGGAGGGCACGACCCGGGGGGCGAGCGCGGCCTCGCCGCACTCGACGGCGGCGGTCAGGTCGCCGCGGCGCAGCGCGGCCTCGGCGCGGAACCCCGCGCGGACCGCCTCGTCGGCCGGGGTCCGCATGTTGTCGTCACCGGCCAGCTTGTCGACCCAGGACTGGACGGCATCGGTGTCCTCGGCGTAGAGCAGGGCCAGCAACGCCATCATGGTCGTGGTCCGGTCCGTCGTGACCCGGGAGTGCTGGAGCACGTACTCGGCTTTGGCCTCGGCCTGTTCGGACCAGCCGCGCAGCGCGTTGCTCAGGGCCTTGTCGGCGACCGCGCGGTGCCGGACGGCTCCGGAGAACGAGGCGACCTCGTCCTCGGCCGGCGGATCGGCCGGACGCGGCGGATCGGCCGCGCCGGGATAGATCAGCGCGAGGGACAGGTCCGCGACGCGCAGGTGCGCCCGGCCCTGCTCGCTCTGGGCGGTGGAGCGCTGGGCCGCCAGGACCTCGGCGGCCTCGCCCGGCCGCCCGTCCATCGCCAGCCAGCAGGCGAGCGACACGGCGTGCTCGCTGGAGAGAAGCCTTTCCCGCGACGCGGTGAGCAGCTCGGGCACATGCCGGCCGGATCTGGCGGGATCGCAGAGCCGCTCGATGGCGGCGGTGTCGACGCGCAGTGCGGCGTGGACGGCGGGGTCGTCGGAGGCCCGGTAGGCGAACTCCAGGTAGGTGACGGCCTCGTCGAGCTCGCCGCGCAGGTGGTGCTCGCGTGCGGCCTCGGTGAACAGCCCGGCGACCTCGGCGCCGTGCACCCGGCCGGTACCCATCTGGTGGCGGGCGAGCACCTTGCTGGCCACGCCGCGGTCCCGCAGCAGTTCCAGCGCCAGCTCGTGCAGGCCACGCCGCTCGGCGGCGGAGAGGTCGTCGAGTACGACGGAGCGGGCCGCGGGGTGCGGGAACCGCCCTTCCCGCAACAGCCGCCCCTCGACCAGCTGTTCGTGGGCCTGCTCGACCGCCTCGGTGTCGAGGCCGGTCATCCGCTGGACGAGGGTGGGTTCGACACTCTCGCCGAGCACGGCGGAAGCTCGGGCGACGCTCAGCGCGGCCGGGCCGCAACGATAGAGCGACCCGAGGTAGGCGAGCCGGTACGCCCGCCCCGCGACCACTTCCAGGCGCCCTGAGGTCCGTGTCCGTGCCTCCCGGATGTCGTCGATCAGGCCGTGGCCGAGGAGCAGGTTGCCGCCGGTCGCCCGGAACGCCTGGGCCACCACGTCGTCGTGCGCGTCCTGGCCGAGGTGCCGGCGCACGAGTTCGGTGGTCTGCTCCTCGGTGAGCGGGCGCAGCGCGATCTCCTGGTAGTGGCGCAGACTCAGCAGTGCCGCCCGGAATTGGGAGTGGGCGGGCGTCGGCCGGAGCAGCTCGGTCAGCACGATGGCGACACGGGCCCGGCTGATGCGGCGCGCGAGGTGGAGCAGGCAGCGCAGCGACGGGGCGTCGGCGTGGTGCACGTCGTCGATGCCGATCAGTACGGGCCGCTCCGCGGCGAGCGTCAGCACCGTGCGGGTGAGTTCGGTCCCCAGGCGGTTGTCGACGTCGGCCGGCAGGTTTTCGCACGATGCCGTCAGCCGGACCAGTTCCGGTGTCCGGGCGGCCAGCTCGGGCTGGTCGAGGAGCTGGCCGAGCATGCCGTACGGCAGGGCCCGCTCCTCCATGGAGCACACCGCGCGAAGGGTGACGAAGCCGGCCTTGGCCGCGGCGGCGTCGAGGAGTTCGGTCTTGCCGCAGGCGATCGGTCCGGTGACGGCGGCGACGACGCCCCGCCCGCCCCCCGCTCGGGTGAGCGCCCGGTGGAGGGCACCGAACTCGTCATCGCGGGCGATCAGATCTGGGGGAGATAAGCGCGCTATCACGAATGGAACTACCTCGCGACCGTCGTGGAAACCCATAGGCATCACATGGCTTGTTGATCTGTACGGCTGTGATCCAGCCTGGCGGGATGCTGTGCTACAGACGGGAAGATGTGATCTCGGGCCGTGCCGTTCCGTCAGGAGCCGACCGCCCCCGGCGCCACCCGCCGTACCCCCTGGGCCACCAGCTCGGCGACCCGCTCCTGGTGGTCGACGAGGTAGAAGTGCCCGCCGGGGAAGACCTCCACCGTGGTCGGCGCGGTCGTGTGCCCGGCCCAGGCGTGGGCCTGCTCCACCGTCGTCTTCGGATCGTCGTCACCGATGCACACCGTGATCGGCGTCTCCAGCGGCGGCGCGGGCTCCCACCGGTACGTCTCCGCCGCGTAGTAGTCCGCCCGCAACGGCGCCAGGATCAGCGCGCGCATTTCGTCGTCGGCCATCACATCGGCGCTCGTCCCGCCCAGGCCGATGACCGCTGCCAGCAGCTCGTCGTCGGACGCGAGGTGGTCCTGGTCGGCGCGCGGCTGCGACGGCGCCCGCCGGCCCGAGACGATCAGGTGCGCCACCGGGAGCCGCTGGGCCAGCTCGAACGCGAGTGTCGCGCCCATGCTGTGGCCGAACAGCACCAGCGGCCGGTCCAGCCCCGGCTTCAACGCCTCGGCCACGAGGCCGGCGAGAACACGCAGGTCGCGCACCGCCTCCTCGTCGCGGCGGTCCTGGCGGCCGGGGTACTGCACGGCGTACACGTCCGCCACCGGGGCGAGCGCACGGGCCAGCGGAAGGTAGAACGTCGCCGATCCGCCGGCGTGGGGCAGCAGCACCACCCGTACCGGGGCCTCGGGCGTGGGGAAGAACTGCCGCAGCCAGAGTTCCGAGCTCACCGCACCCCCTCGGCCGCGGCCTGGGGAGCCCGGAACCGGGTGATCTCGGCCACGTGTTTCTCCCGCATCTCCGGGTCGGTCACGCCCCATCCCTCCTCCGGCGCCAGACAGAGGACGCCGACTTTGCCGTTGTGCACATTGCGATGCACATCGCGCACCGCCGACCCGACGTCGTCGAGCGGGTAGGTCACCGACAGCGTCGGGTGCACCATCCCCTTGCAGATCAGGCGGTTCGCCTCCCACGCCTCACGATAGTTCGCGAAGTGGGTACCGATGATCCGCTTCACGGACATCCACAGGTACCGATTGTCAAAGGCGTGCTCGTATCCCGAGGTTGACGCGCAGGTGACGATCGTGCCACCCCGACGTGTCACGTAGACGCTCGCGCCGAACGTCGCACGCCCCGGGTGCTCGAACACGATGTCGGGATCGTCACCGCCGGTCAGCTCCCGGATCCGCTTGCCGAAGCGCTTCCACTCGCTGGGATCCTGCCGGTCGTCGTCGGTCCAGAAGCGGTACCCCTCCGCGGCCCGGTTGATGACCAGCTCCGCGCCCTGGGCGCGGACCAGGTCGGCCTTGCGTTCGTCCGAGACGACGCAGACCGGGATGCCACCGCCGTTGAGGACGAGCTGGGTCGCGTACGAACCGAGCCCGCCCCCGGCTCCCCAGATCAGGACGACGTCGCCCTGCTTCATCCGGGCGCCGTTCCGGGACACCAGCTGCCGGTAGGCGGTCGAGTTCACCAGCCCGGAGCCGGCCGCCTCCTCCCAGGTCAGGTGCGCGGGCTTCGGCATCAGCTGGTTCGCCTTGACCAGGGCGATCTCGGCGAGGCCGCCGAAGTTCGTCTCGAAGCCCCATATCCGCTGCTCGGGGTCGAGCATCGCGTCGTCGTGACCGTGGGGCGTGTGCAGGTCGACGCTGAGGCAGTGCGCGACGACGCGGTCGCCGGGCTTCCAGTCCACCACGCCGTCGCCGGTGCGCAGGACGACACCGGCCAGGTCGGACCCGACCACGTGATAGGGCAGGTCGTGCCGCTTGGCCGCGGCGCCGGTCCGCCCGTACCGAGCGAGGAAGTGAAACGTGGGGATCGGCTCGAAGAGCGCGCTCCATACGGTGTTGTAGTTGATCGCACTGGCGAGCACGGCGACGAGCACCTCGCCGGGGGCCGGCTCGGGCGTCGGCACGTCGCGCACGTGCAGCGATTTCTCGGGGTGTTTCTCATGGGTCCGCAGACCTTCGAACATGTGTATTTCGTCAGCGAGTACCACGGCTCCCCGGTAACTCTCCGGAATCTTTAAGTTCCGGAAATCACCCTCTCCTGCGTCGCCGGACTCCAACGCCTGAAGAAGGTCACGCATTTTTGGTCCTCCGCTCCGAGATCGCAAATTAACTCTAGCCACGCCCATAACGCCACTCACACCCCTGGCCGGATACCCACCCCCTGACATCGCGGCTGGGGGGAAGATTCTCTTGAGAGCATTCATCAGTGGCTGTATCCTCTGGCCGCACTGAATGCATCGGCTGTCGCTCCCCCGGTGCCGATCCCCACCCACCACACCCCGCTGTCTCAGCCGATGAACCGCACGTTCGGGTGGAGCGGCGAGGGGCCGTCGAGCAGCGGCTGGTGGCGGCCGCGTAGATGCTGGTCGAAGAAGGCGGTGAGATAGGCCCGCCGGCTGGCGGCGAACCGCGCCGGGCCGACGGTGCCGATCATCCGGGATGTCAGTCCGTCCGGCAGTGCGAGCCGCTCGGCGAGGCCCGGGAGGACGGTCTGGTAGTCGGTGAACGAATTGTGCTCGGCCGCCTCCGTCCACAGATCGCGCTTCCAGTCCGTGGAGTTGCGCCACATCGCCCGCCATGACGGGGAATGCTCGTGGGTGTGCGGCAGCCTGCCGGACGGGACCGCGAGCCACGCCCCCATCTGGAGGAACGGCCGGTCCAGACCGGTGCGGGCGACCGGCAGCAGCAGTTCGGGGTCGGTCCAGTCGTAACCCAGCGGCCCGTCGAGGTTGGCCCCGGCGCGGATACGACGGTCCACACGCATCGCCTCCGCGGTCGTCATCCCGCCCAGCGAATGCCCGAACATGCCGGTGCGTGCGAGGTCCAGGACCTTCCCCAGACCCTGCGGCAGCGACCGCTTTCCGGCGTCGGGGTTGCCGCCGCGGGCGAGCACGGCCAGCTGGTCCAGGACGAACGGGATGTCGGCGACCCGGACCTCCAGCGCCGCCCTGGACCGTTCGGCGTCCGCCTCAATGGCGCCGAGACCGGGCGCGGGCTCGATCACGCGGCCGTCCGGGAACTCGACCGCATGCGCCTCGTGCACGGGGTCGACGGTGACCACGACATAGCCGTGGCTCGCCAGCTCCTCCACGGCGGTGGTGTCGAGCGTGCGCTCGTTGTACATGCCCGGCGAGTACAGCACCACGGGACGGGGCCCGCCTCCGGACGCCGCGGCCACTCCGACACGGGCATGGGTGCCGAACCCGGCCCAGTCGATGGCCCCCTGGTCGACCTCGAGGATGTTCGCCGCACCCGCCCCGAAGACCGCTGCCGCGCCCGGACGCATATAGGGCGCCCGGGGCCCGTCCTCCGCCGCGGCGCGATCGGCCGGGTACCAGACACTCACCATGAGCTCCCGGAACTGCCCGGCCGCGTCCCCCGCCCACCAGGGGCCGCGACGCGTCCGGTCCACCAGACGCAGTTCGGTGACGCCGAGCGCGCACGGGCCCGTGGGGCGCGGCAGTTCCAGCCGTACGGGCCCATCAGCGGCCGCCGGCGCGGCGGACGCACGCGCGGCCGGGCCCAGGACCGAGACGGCACCCACTACGGCTGAACCGGCCGCGCGGGCCAGCAAACGCCGCCGTGTCACAGACATGGCCGAAAGACCGGAAAAGCGGGAAGTGTTTGAGGAGTCACCAGCAGGTATGGATCGCATGGCACGATCCTGGTTGCGTCCTGGGCCCGAATCCATGGGGCCAGCCGGATGGTGTCCGACGCTCGCCTCGTCACGACCACGAGTTCGCCATCGGCGATCCGGCCACCTCGGACACCCACAGGCTCCACCCGGCCGCGGCGTCACCGCCAGCCGCCGGCCAGCCCCCACACGATCAGACCCCAGCCGCCCACCATCACCACGGCCACAATCGCCAGCCACAGATACACGACCGACGGCGGTGACCACGGCTCCGGGGGCTCCGGCTGCTCAACAGGGCAGCATTTCGAGCAGTGTGGGTCCTCAGGCATTCCCGCAGCATGACGCCCCACGGTGGAACGGGCGGCCCAGGAAGCGGCAGACCACCCGGATAGGTGAACGACCGTGTCCTGCGGGAAATCGCCGGCCTACGGGCCGCTGTCGAAGGCCGGCGAGCAGGCACCGCACACAGGCGAAGGCGAGCGGCTGAACCAGCCGAGCGCGAACGCCCCCACCCATGCCGGTGGGGGCGTTCTGCTGCCACAAACCCGCCGACTGGTTCAGCCGCCGCAGGTCGGGGGTTCCGGGCTGGTCTCGACCAGATAGATACTGGCCCGCCCCTGGTCGTCGCTCAGCAGCGGAACGGTGACGGTGTCGTGCGCCGTCCACGGGTAGCCGTTGGCGTCGAAGGTCCACTCCCCGGTCACCTTCGTCGCCAGCTCCGACAGCGCGACCCACCCGTACTGGTGCGACGGGACGCTGATCACCAGGCTGTTCCCGAGTGCCTCGCTCAGGTTGTACGTGACCCTGCCGGTGACGGTCGAGGTGACGCTCGCCTGGACCGGACTCGTCGCGCCGACGGTCGACTGGAAGGACACGCTCAGCTCGCTCGACCAGCCGGAGGTCGTCGTCAGCGAGAACGTCCACGGCACGGGTGCTTCGGTGCCGTTGTACCAGCCGGGCGAGACGCACTGCTTCGGCAGCGGCTCGGCCGGGGCCTGGGAACCCTTCGTCCAGGAGCAGGTCGCCGCCTTGGTCTGGCAGCGGTGGGACGCGTACGTCACGGCGGCGCTGAACGCGGCATCGGTGCCCGACGAGGGAATGCGCCACTGCTGCGCGGCGGTACCGTTGCACCCGTAGGTGTCGGTCCACGCGTCGTTGCTCTGGGAGGCCAGCACGACGTCGATGCACTTGTCGTCGCCGGCGTTGCGGATCATGAACGTGTCGTCGGCGCCGTTCACCGGCTGGAAGTACCAGCGCTGGCCGGACGATCCGGAGCACGGACGCTGTGTGAGCGGCAGGCCGGCCTGGACGCACTTGCCGCTGACGTCGTTGGCCAGGGTGAACGATCCGTCGGCCTGCAACCTGGCGGTCCACTTCTGGTGGTAACCAGGGGCGGAATTGGTGACGATGAACACGCCGTCCCCGGTGTTGCCGTTCTGGAGGTCGAGGTTGCGGCCACTGTTGACCGACGTGAACGTCAGTCCGGTCAGACCACCCGGATCGTCGACGGTCTCGGCCGCGTCGGCCTGGGCCGACAGGCCCAGCGTGACGGCGAGGACGGCGAAGAAGACGGCCACGGTCCGGGCTAAGGCCCCGTGTCCCAGTACTCTCATACAAACCCCCCAAATGATCGAAGTGCCGATGATGTCGGACTGCCTGCCAAGGTATCAACTCCACTGATTCCACGGGGAGTTCGCAGACGTCACTTCAGGATCTCGACGTACCCGTCGGATCCGTGCACACGGATCCGCTGCCCGTCCCGGATCAGCCGGGTGGCCCGCTCCACGCCCACGACGGCCGGCAAGCCGTACTCCCGGGCGATCACCGCGCCATGGGTCATCAGGCCGCCCACCTCCGTCACCAGGCCCGCGATGCCGACGAACAGCGGCGACCAGCTGGGGTCCGTGAAGGTCGTGACCAGGATGTCGCCCGCTTCGAGCTCGGCCTCCGCCATGTCGAGGATGACGCGGGCCCGTCCCTCGATGGTCCCGGCGGAAACCGGCAGGCCGATCAGGGCACCGGCCGGCACATCGTCGCGCCGGTACGCCCCGGTGACGGCCTCGCCATCCGAGGTGAGCACCCGGGGCGGGGTGAGCGCGTGGTACGAGCGGAACGCGTCCTTGCGCCGCTGGATGAGCTGGTGATCCACCTGGTGCGTGCGCACGACGTCGTGGAGCTCCTGGAAGGTGAGGTAGAAGATGTCCTCCCGCTCAGGCAGCACGTCGGCCCGCACGAGGCGCTCGGCCTCCGCGAGCAAGGCCCGCTTGTAGACGAAGTAGCGGCTGATGATGCCGTACTTGGGGTACTCCCGGTACCCGATGAAGGTCCGGACCCGGTCGATCATCCGCTTGGCCTCGTCGGCTTTCCGGTCCCCGTCCGGCAGGGCCCGCAAGCGTGACAGCACGTCCTGTTCCTTCTGCCGCGCCTTCTGCCGCCCTTGCTCGAAGTGCCGCTTCGCGGCGCCCGGTGCGAAGTTCCTGACGTTGTCGAGGATCACCGGCACGAGTGTGGTGGGGCACTCGCGCCAACGCGACCGCGTGATGTCGATCTCGCCGACGCAGCGCATGCCGTACCGGTCGAGGTAGACCTCGATGGCGTCGCGCGCTTCGGTCCCGCCCGCGAGCTTCGCCAGCTCGTCCAGGAAGGCGTCGTCCTCGACGTACTCGATGCCCCGCAGGAACGCCACCACCTCCGGGCGCGGGCGGATCACGTCCGCGACGTCGAGCAGCGCCAGTCCCATCTCCGACGTGACGTTGTCGGGGGCGGACAGCGTGAGCGTGTCGGCCGCGTTCTTCTCCCCCAGCCACTCCCCCAGCTTGTCGTTGAGCCACCACGTGGCCTCCATCCCCGCCATGATCGCCTTCAGGCTCAGCGGATCACCGAGGACTCGTTTGTGCTCCTCGAAGGCCTCCAGCAGGAAGTCGAACAGCGCCGGTCCGGTCTTCGTCCGGATGTCGCGCTCCAGGGCCGCGATGGACGCCTGGCTGCGCTCGATCAGCTCGGTGACGATGGCCGGATCGGTCTCGATCGGGGCGGAAGCGTTGCCGGCCGGCGGCCCGCCGGGATCCGCGTCCGGGAGCGACGGGACGAAATCGTCGCGGCCGAGGACGGTCTCCAGTGCGTCCCTGACCAGCGGATCGCCTCGCCCCATGACGTCCAGGAGGCCGGCCCGGCTCGCGGGCGAGGCCAGGCGCCGGGTGACGTCGACGAACAGCCTCCCGCCGGCCTCGTGCATCGGCACCATGGCCGTCAGCTGCCACATGGAGAGCCCCAGGGGCTTCATGGGGTCGGTCATCATCTGCTGATGACCGACGGAGACATAGACGTGATTCTCCTGGTCGCCGGTCTCGGGGAGGGGGAACAGCGTCGTGATCGGCCGGCTCTGAACGATTTGGAAGCCATCGTCGGTCAGGCACCATTCGATGTCCTGCGGGCGGCCGAAGTGCGCTTCGATCCGCCGCCCGAGCCGCACGAGCCGCACGGCCTGCGCATCCGTCAGCGCCGGCTGCTCCTGCCGCTGCGCGTCGATCGCCACTTCCCGCGTACCACCGGCCGGCAGGGCCTGCACGGCACGCTGTTTGGCGGCGATCGCCCTGGCGACGACTTCGCCGTCTCGCACCGTGAAGACGTCCGGGTTCACCAGGCCGGAGACCAGGGCCTCACCGAGGCCGAAGCCGGCGTCCACGGTGGCGACCTTCCGGTTGCCCGTGACGGGGTCGGCCGTGAACAGGATGCCGGAGGCGTGTGGGAAGACCATCTGCTGCACGACCACGGCCATGTGGACCGTACGGTGGTCGATGCCGTTGCGCTGGCGGTAGGTCACGGCCCGCTCGGTGAACAGCGAGGCCCAGCACCGGCTGATGTGCTGGAGGATCGCCGTCGGCCCCACGACGTTCAGGTACGTATCCTGCTGGCCGGCGAAGGAGGCCGTCGGCAGGTCCTCCGCCGTCGCGCTGGACCGGACGGCGTAGGCGGCTTGCTCGCCGTGCCGGGCGAGCGCGCGGCTGATCGCCGCCGCGAGCTCGCCCGGAATGGCAGTGCCTTCGATGGTCTCGCGCATCTGCGCGCTGAGCGTGCGGATCGCCTCCCGGTCGTCCGGGCTCAGCCGCGACAGCTGATCGAGCCGGTCGTCGATCGACGGCACGTCCGCCATGATCCGCCGGAAGGCGTCCGTCGTCACGCAGAAGCCACCCGGCACGCGGACGCCGTCGACCCGCGACAGCCCGCCCAGGTGCGCGCCCTTGCCGCCGACGACCGCGACCCGCGTCTCGTCGACATCTTCGAGATCCACCACGTACTGCTCGAGGACATCACCGCGTCCCCCATACGTCGACAACAACACACACCTCGTGCCTCCCCATGCCCCCAGGTCGGGGCATCGGCCGACGATTCTGCGCCGTGACCCGGGTCTTGCGGCAAGCCCCCCAGTGCGCTATACGTTGAGAGTGGCAAGGAGCAAGTTCTCCTTGCCTTTGTCTTTTGCCTACCCCCCGCTCGGCGCAAGGGCTGTCACAGGGCGCGCAGGACACGGATCCTGTCGGCGCGGGAGCGTTGCGCGATATCGGCGGTGGGATCGATGCGGTCGAAACCGTGCGGACAGCCCGGGTGCACATGCAGTTCGGCGGAGACCCCGGCGCCGGTGAGGCGGCGGGCGTGGTCGAGGCACTCGTCGCGGAAGATGTCCAGCTCTCCCACCTCGATGTAGGCGGCGGGGAGACCGGTCAGGCTCTCGGCGCGGGCGGGGGCCGCGGTGGGGGGTACGTCAGGGGTGCCGATGGTGTCGCCCAGCAGGGCGTGCCAGCCGGTGTGGTTGTTGTCGTAGTTCCAGCCGACGAAGGGTTCCAGGACGGGGTCGGGATGGGTATTGCGGTCGTCGAGCATCGGATAGATGAGGATCTGCCGTGCCAGCGGCAGGCCGCGGACCCGGGCGAGCAGGGCTGTCGCGGCGGCCAGCCCGCCGCCGGCGCTGTCGCCCATGACGGCGATGCGCGCCGGGTCGACTCCGAGCTCTGCCGCGTGCTGGGCGAGCCAAGCCAGTCCCGCCCAGCAGTCTTCCACCGGTGCGGGATGGGGGTGTTCGGGGGCGCGCCGGTAGTCCACGGCCAGCATCGGCACCTGGCTGTCGGCGGTGTACTGCGCCACCACACGGTCGAACAACCGCACAGAACCCAGGATCATCCCGCCGCCGTGCAGGTAGAGGACCGCGGGACCGGTGGGTTCGGGTGCCTCGGTGTCATGGGGCGGGGTGTACCAGCGCAGCAGTACCTGCTGTCCGTCGTAGGACGTGGCGATGAAGTCCTGGCGGCTCACGGTCGCGGATTCGGGCAGGGTGGCTTCCATGGCCGCGAGGGCTTTCTCCCCGTCGGCGCGCAGTTGCCGCCAGTCGTCGCGGGCCGCGGGCTTCGGTGCGCCGACGGCCGCTGACCGCACGGCGCGGGCGAGGTCGGGGTGGAGTGCGAAACTCATGTTGATCTCCTCAGGGTTGTGAGCCGCGCCGGCGTGACGGACGCGTGTGGCGGCTCCCCCGGGGGCACTGAGCATCAACGGTTCTCCACCGCGGGCGGCGCTTGCATCGTATCGCCGCGCACTTCCCGGCAGGCAACGGCGCCCAGCGAGAGAACAGGCAGCGCGATGCGCCCCGGGTGAGGCAGCCCGCATGGCGCTGCCTGGCCCGGGGCGCGGGCGGTTCACGGGTCAGGGCTCTGCCGTCGACGGGCAGCAGCACGCCGTGAATGTAGGACGCCTCGTCGCCGGCGAGGAAGACCACGGCGTCGGCGGCCTCCGCCGCGGTGCCGGGACGTCGGGCGGGGTAGCTGCTCATGGCCCCGGGGCTGGTGATGTCCAGGGCGACACGGTGCATAGGGGTCACGTCCTCGCCTCGTCGACGCAGTTCGCCGACCGTGTCGCGGCCGAGCATGCCGCCGGCGCCGGTGACCAGCCACCTCACGCGCGTCCCTGACGGATGCGGCGCTTGAGCGGCTCCCACCAGTCACGGTTGTCGCGATACCAGGGGACGGTGCGGGCGAGCCCGTCGGCGAAGCCGTGCCGCGGCCGGTAGCCGAGTTAAGCAGCAGACCGGTCAACTCCTTGTTGCTCAGTTCGGTGCCGCCTCCGATGTTGTAGACCTCCCCGGGACGGCCCCCGGTCCGCACCAGCTCGATGCCCTGGCAGTGGTCCGCGACGTGCGGCCAGTCGGTGCGCGCTGGGCACGCAGGGCGCCGGGGCGACCTGGCCGATCAGCGAGGACTCGATCCGCGCGCCCTCCGCCACCACCCGCCCTACGGTCTGCGACGCCTCGTCGACCTCGCCGTCGATGCGTCAGGCCACGCCGGCCGGCGCCGGTGCCATGGTATGTGCGGTTCGGGTGATGAGGTCGGCGGACTGGTCGATCTCCGCGGACGGCCCAACCGCCGGGCGAGCCCCGTCCCGGCCGCGCCCGGCCCAGCGGCCGAGGGGGCGGAGCAGCGGCGGCGGTTGGCCGCGCGGTTACCTGGCGTGCGGGTCGGAGGCGTTGAGTGTCCGGACGACCTGGTCGTAGTCGCCGCGTGCCTCGCCGTGGCGCAGGAACTTCACCCGCTCGACCTGGATCTCCTTGGCCTCGGGCTCGGCCTCCAGCAGTGCCATGACCTCCGCCACGAACTCATCCAGCGGCATGGCCAGCTCATTCTCCTCCTGGCCGGGCAGCAGTTCGGTGCGTACGGACGGCGGCACGAGCTCCACCACCTTGACGCTGGTGTCGGTCAGCTGTAGCCGGATCGACTCACTGAGCATGTGGATCGCGGCCTTCGAAGCGTTGTAGCTGGGGGTGACCTTGAGCGGAGCGAACGCCAGGCCCGAGGAGACGGTGACGATCGTGGCGTCCCGCTGTGCCCGCAGGTGCTCGATGAACGCGGCGATGAGCCGGATCGGGCCGAGTACGTTGGTGGTCACCACGGATTCGGCGGAGGCCAGGAAGGACTCGGGCTGGTGCCAGTCCTCGATGTGCATGATCCCGGCCATCGTGACCAGGACATTGAGGTCCGGGTACCGGTTCAGCACCTCTTCGGCGGCGGCGGTGATGCTCGCGGGGTCCGCGGTGTCGATCCGGACGGTGCCGATACCGGGGTGCTCGGCGGCGATCTTCTCGAGCAGCTCGGCTCGGCGCCCTCCGATGATGACGGTGTTCCCCTTGGCCCGCAGTTCGAGGGCGAGGGCGAGACCGATGCCGCTGGTGGAACCGGGGATGAAGATGGTGTTGCCGGAGATGTCCATGGCATTTTTCCTTATGGATCTGGGATGTGTCGGGCGGGCTGCGCCCAGGTTCACCGGGAAGCCGGTGGTCCCTTCCCACCATGAGCCCGCCCGTCACGGACAACCAGGGGGTCCTTCGCCCAGGGGCTGAGAACCCCTGGCTCGGACCGGCCACCGCTCGCAGACTGACATCATGGTTCGGCGTGGCGAGAGCGACGTGTGCTCCGGGAGACCCGCCGCCCGCGCAACGGCACTGGCCGCGGGCGGGGGACGTTGCCGAGGTCGCGTCCGACGCCGCACAGCGGAGGGTGGCAGCCTGTTCCGTACCCTTGCGGCATGCGCATGCGCCCCACTGTGAACTGGACCCCCACCGAGGACCTGCCGCCGGGCAGCACCGATCCGGAGCCGGTCGCCGATGCCCTGAGCGCCGGCGGTGTGCTGGTGCTCAGCGGGGCGGGCCTGTCCACGGAGTCCGGCATCCCCGACTACCGGGGCGAGGGCGGGAGCCTGAGCCGGCACACCCCGATGACCTACCAGGAGTTCACAGCGAACGTCCAGGCCCGGCGTCGGTACTGGGCGCGCAGCCACCTCGGCTGGCGCACCTTCGGCCGCGCCCGCCCCAACGCCGGGCACCGGGCCGTGGCCGCGTTCGCGCGGCACGGCCTGCTCTCGGGTGTGATCACGCAGAACGTCGACGGCCTGCACCAGGCCGCCGGCAGCGAGGACGTGGTGGAACTCCACGGAAGCCTGGACCGGGTCGTCTGCCTCTCCTGCGGCGCCTTCAGCCCGCGCCGCGAACTCGCCCGGCGGCTGGAGGAGGCCAATGTGGGCTTCGAACCGGTGGCTGCCGGAATCAACCCGGACGGTGACGCCGACCTCACCGACGAACAGGTCGGGGACTTCCGCGTGGTGCCCTGCACGGTCTGTGGCGGCATCCTCAAACCGGACGTGGTGTTCTTCGGCGAGGCCGTTCCGCCGGCTCGGGTCGAGCACTGCCGCACACTGGTCCGTGAGGCGTCCTCGCTCCTGGTCCTGGGCTCCTCACTGACGGTGATGTCCGGGCTCCGGTTCGTCCGCCAGGCGGCCCAGGCCGGGAAACCGGTGCTGATCGTCAACCTGGACCCCACCCGGGGCGACCGGCACGCCGTCACCCGGGTCGCGCTCCCGCTGGGAACGACCCTCACCGCCGTGGCCGGCCGGCTGGGCATCCCCGGGCCGGCCCAGGCGTGAGGCGGCTCGGTGCGGTGACCACCCTCCGGCTGAGCCGGTGGCCCCGAGCCGCGAAGCGTCAACCGCTGTCCGGCACCCGCCGAGCGGGCTGCCGCTCTTCGGCGCGGAGCCGGTACACCACACTCCGGCGCAGCGGTCCGTCGGGCACGCTCGGGTCGTCGAAGTCGTCGGCTGGATCGCGGGTCATGCCGATACGGCGCATCACTGCCCGCGAACGCAGGTTGGTGGCCGTGGTCACCGCGAGGATCTCCGCCAGCCCGAGATGTTCGAAGCCGAAGGCCACCACGGCTCGGGCGGCCTCGGTGGCATAGCCGTGTCCCCACGCCGGGCGGGCCAGCCGCCAGCCGGCCTCCACCCCGGTGAACGGCATCCCTTCATCCACCGGATCGAGCCCGGTGAACCCGATGAACTCGCCGGTTGCCCTGACCTCCACCGCCCACCATCCCCAGCCTCGCCGGTCGAGGTCGGCTTGGAAACGGGCCGCGGATGCCGTGCTCTGCTCCCGGGTGAGGATGTCCGGGAAGTACTCCCGGACCCGCGGATCGGCATTCATGGCCGCCCACGGGTCAAGGTCGGACTTCCGCCAGCCGCGGAGCACAAGACGTTCGGTGTGCAGATCACGCATCACGCCAACCTAGCGCGCTGACGGACTCAACGCGCGCCCGCGGCCCCGGACGGCCTTGCGCCTTCTGGGACCGCGGGCGGCTGGTCCGGCGGGCGGCTCCGGCGGGCGGCGGGTTACGGCCGGTGCGGCACGTTCACACCGCGCCGTCGACGAACGCGGCCCGGATGCCGTCGACATCGGAGCCGAGCAGGCCCAGCGTCTGCGCTGTGCGCCCACCGGCTACGAAGTCCTGTCCGCACAGGGCTGTGCTCAGGGCGACGAACGAGTCGGTCAGGGGCAGGGAGAGTCCGATCTGCGCGGCCAGCGAACTCCAGATGACCAGCCCGAACGGGACGTCTTCGGTGAAGTACCGGTGCTTGACCGAGTCCGGTTCGGGGAATCCCTGACGGCCGTAGCCCTGCACGATGCGCTCGACGAAGCTGCCCTCGGTCACCCCGTAGGCGGTGTCGAGGAAGTCCCAGAAGCTGGCCGCCTTCACGCCGAGGGCGTCCGCCAGGGCGAGGCGTTCGCGGTCGAGGGCGTCGATGACCTCCGCGATGCGCGGTGTCACCAGGCTGTGCAGCGGGTGGCAGTCGGCGTCTTCGACCGTCTTGAAGTTCAGCACCGCCGGCGGCACATGGTAGATGGGGTTGCAGTTGTTCAGTCCGACGGTCAGCGTGTCCTCGCCCGGCACGTACCGGTCGCCGAAGTACGTCCGCAGGATGTCCAGAGCCCGGGGCGTGTCCGCACTGGGTACGGTGGCCAGCGGGACGGCGTGCTTGATCGCCCCGATGTAGACGTGCGCGGGGCGGCGCAGCCGGCATGTGTACAGGCTGGTCGGCGTCTCCGCGATGAGGCAGGGCTGCCGACCGGCGATGGCGAACATGCGCGCGAGCTCCACGCCGCTGCCGAGGACGCCCGGCTGGAACAGGACGAGCTGGTCCGGCGCGAGGACAGCGGCGAGTTCCTTGGACAGGTAGGCGTGCGCGAAGGCGGGGGCGGCGACGATGACCACCTCGGCGCCGCCGACGGCGTGCGTGAGGTCGGTCGTCAGCACGGAGGGGGTGCCGTGGCCCTCCACGTCTCCGGTCATGTCGATGCCGTCGTTGGCCTTGATCGGTTCAAGATCACGACCCCACCTGTCGAAGATCCGTACGTCGTGTCCCTTGAAGGACATGTGGCCGGCGATGGCCTGGCCGACGTTGCCTGCGCCGATGATGGCGATGCTGCCCATGGTGAGTGACTCTTTCCGTTCTGAAGTGGTGCGGGAGTGGGCTCGGCGGTGCCGAACCGTGCAAGGTGGCGGACTGTGCAAGGCGTTGAAGTGGTGGTGTCGCGACAGCCGTTCGCGGCTTCCTTTCGGTCATCGGGCGCCCGTTGTCCGGCGGGGAATCGCCGGGCGGGCGGCAGGGTGTCATCTGACGGGCACCCCTGGGCCGAGCGGAATGCCCAGGGCGTACCAGAGGGCGAAGAAGGACGACCACGAGACGAGTACGGCGAGAGCCACGGGAACCGTGAAGGACAGCATGGTGCCGATGCCCGCGCCCTTCCGGAACTGCTGGAGGAATCCCAGGGCCAGGACGAAGTAGGCGTTCATGGGGGTGGTGTTGGTGACCGAGTCGCCGATCATGAACGAGACCATCGCCGCCTGGGGGGACAGTCCGATGTACATCGTCAGGGGAACCACGACGGGGGCGAGGATGGACCACATCGCCGAACCGCTGCTGATGACGATGTTGAGTCCGCTGATGGCCAGGATGATCACGAGCAGGATGACGAGGTGGGGCGCGTCCAGGGATTTCAGGAGCCGGGCGCCCTCGACGGTGATCACATTGCTGATGCCGGTCCAGGTGAAGTAAGCGAGGAACTGCGCGACCACGAAGAACAGCACGATCACGGGTACGAAGGACTTCACCCCGTCGGCCATGGCGGAGGGGACGGACGACAGCGAGGGGATCGTGCCCACCTGCCTGCCGTAGACGATGCCGAGGATCGCGAACAGCAGGGAGATGAACACGGCGATGTTCACCACGACCACGGACTGGACGATGCTGCCGCCCTCGCCGCGGAACGGGGATCCGGGCAGCAGGAGCGCGGACACCGCCAGGACGTAGAGCAGGAGCACCGCGCCGGACCGTCTCATGGCGCGCTTCTCCACGGCGCTCAGCGTGACCGCGGAAGGGGCCTCGCCGGCCGGTCCGCTGGGCTGCGATGCCTCGGCTCGGGTGGTGTTGAAGAGCCTGTCGGCGGCCGCGTCGTCCTCGGGTGTCGGCACGAACTCGGGCCTTCGGGCCAGGAGGCGGTCGACCGTGAGGGCGATCACGGCGGCGAGGAACACCGATGAGACCGCGGTGAAGAAGTACGTGGCGACCGGAGTGATGACGTAGTCGGGGTCGACGGTGTGCGCGGCCTCGGCCGCCAGGGACGACCTGACCGCGTCGGCCGGTGTCACCAGCGGGCTGGCGTTGAAGCCGATGGCCGTCGACGCGTAGGCGACCATCAGACCGAGCACGGGGCTGCGGCCCACGGTCCGGAAGGCCAGCGCCCCCAGCGGGATCATCACGATGTAGGCCGAGTCGCTCATGACGTGCGCGATCATCGAGCTGAACGCGATGGAGAAGGTCAGCCACCGAACGGGCAGACGGCCGATCGTGACGCGAAGAAGCGCGGTGAGAAGGCCGCTCTTCTCGGTGACGCTGACTCCGAGCAGGACCACCACCACGACCGACAGCGGTGCGAACCCGGCGAAGTTGTCCAGTGCGGACTCCGCCGCGAACTTGGCCCCCTGAAGAGAGAGCAGGTTCTTCACCGCGACGGAGTCCCCTGTCGACGGCAGGGTGACGGACACGCCCGCCCCGGCCAGTACGGCACTGACCACACCCAGCAGTGCCACGAAGATCCAGAACAGCCAGAACGGATGGGGGAGCCTGTTTCCCGCCCGTTCCAGGGCGCTGAGCGCACGGAACAACCGATTCATGGAGCCGTCCGCGGTCGGACTGCTGCTTCGAAGTTGCGTCATCTGGGGCCTTATCGGGTCGACGGTGAACGCAGGCTGCGATGTGTGCTGCTCTGTCGGATACGCAAGGCCGGCCGCGGACGTCCGGCGCCGCGAAGGCCAGGCCGGTAAAGACCAGGCAGGTATGTGTCCGGGTCAGCAGCTGCTTGCGGGAGGGTTTCGCTTCCGTTCAGGACGAGCCGGCCCTGCCGGTACTCGTGCAATCCCTGTGATATTTCACAGGGATGATACGCTGCGAAAGGTGGATGTCAACAGGTCTTCGCGCCGGTGGACGATGGATGACGAGGACCGCCCACGTGCTGGAAGAGGAGCTGTGGTTTGAGTTCGGGATCGTCGATGGCGGAGCGGGCGTACGCATCCCTCAAGCGCGACATCATCCGGTGCCACCTCCGGCCGGGCGACGTCATCGTGGAGGCGTGGCTCGCGCAGCGGTACGGGATGAGCAAGACCCCGGTGCGCGAAGCCATCAACGCGCTGCGCAGGGAAGGTCTCGTCGTGGTCGTCCCGCGGCGCGGAACCTTCGTGAAGCCGACGGACCTCGGCGACCTCCAGGACACCTACCGCCTGCGCAGGCTCCTGGAACCGGAAGCGGCCGTACTCGCCGCACAGCGCGCCGACGCCGAAGATCTCGACCGCCTGGACGCGCTCAGCGCGGCAACCGTGGCGGCGAACGCCTCACGCCCCGACCGGAACGAAGCGAACCGACTGCTCCATGTGGCGATCGCGGAAGTCGCGCGCGTATCGCTGATGATCCCGATGATCAACACGCTGCACGAAGAAATCGAACGCTTCCTCAACCTCCGGGGCGAACTGGGCCAGCCGCCCTACACGAGTGTCAATCACGGGCGATTGGTCGAAACCATCAGGAGCGGCTCGGAGGAGAAGATCAGGCAGGTCGCCCTCGAAGGCATCGAGCGCTCTCGCCAGTACATGCTGGACACCCTGCTGTCGGGGGGACCAGAGGCGAGCGGCGCGAGCAATCCGGTGTGAGAGTTTCCCTGTACGGGGGGATGCCGAGGAGTCGGACAAGGCGTGTGCGTAACCGGGACGGAGGCACGCCGGCGGACCGATGACGGAATTGGCCGCGGGCGTCGGCCTGTCGCCCCAGCGGAGGCGCGCACGGGCCGGTCGCCCGGTCGCCGCGAAAAGCACGCACGATGCCGTCAGGAGAAGTCGAGCACCAGCCGGCCACGCACGCCGCCGGCCTCCAGCATGCGGTGGGCCCTGGCCGCCTCTTCGGCGGGCAGCACCTCGGCGACGTGCAGCGTCAGGGTGCCGTCCTCGGCCTGGCGGCACAGCGTGTTCAGCCGCTCGGTGTCGGTGATGCCGTCCGTCACCATCACCGGGCACACGCGGATGCCGCGCCCGGCCGGGCCGGACCAGCCCCGCAGTTCGGCCAGCGCCCCGCCGTCGGTCGTGCGCGCCGCGCAGCCGGGAGGCGGCGCCGAGCAGGACGGCCGACGTGTGATGCCGCCCGTGCGCCTCGGCCAGTGCGGCCGTGTTCACCGCCACCAGGGACAGGGTCGGCAGGTCCCGGGTCTCCAGTGCCGCCGCGTACGCCTTCGCCAGTGCCCGCTCCGCGCCGGCCAGGTCGCCCAGCTCCAGGCATGCGGAGGCCCGTACGCAGCCGATCAGCGTCCGCGCGTGGTCGCCGGGGAACGTGGTGGCGCCGCGCAGGCCCCGTTCGGCGTCGTCGAGCAGGTGCCGCGCCCGGTCCAGGTCGCCGAGCCGCACCAGGAAGTCGGCCTCCCGAGCGTCGACCAGGACCAGCAATTCCTCCGAGGCCGCGCGCCGGGCCCGGTCCCGGGTCGCGCCGATCATGGCGATCGCCAGGTCGGTGTCGCCGCGCCGCAGGTGCAGGTCGATCCGGCGCATGTCCCGGTACACCTCGTCGCGGAGGCTGAGCGAGCCGAACTCGCCGGCCAGCGTCCGGGCCTCGCGCAGGTCGGCCAGCGCGCCGTCGAGGTCGCCGTCGTACTGCCGCAGCTGGGCGCGCATCGGCAGCGCGGCGGCCTGGCCCCAGCGGTCGCCGGCCTGCCGGAAGCAGGCCAGGGCCGCCTCCACCTCGGGCCTGGCGAGCGCCGGCTCAGCGGCCAGGTCCGGGGGTTGCGGGATGGCCGCTGGGGTTCAGCCGTGCGGGATCCGGTGCGCGTCGGGGTGGGTGTTGTCCGGGTCGTGGAGAGCGAGGAGGCGCAGTTTCTCCTCGCTCTCGCTGCCCTGATCGGCGTAGTAGAGGACCAGGAGCAGATCGTCCACGGGGAGCTTGTCCCGGTGCAGGCGCAGCTCACCGACGACGGGATGGTTCACCGTGGTGGTGCCGCCTTCGAGGTCGCGGACGTCGTGGCGCTCCCAGAGCGTTCTGAACCGCTCGCTCGACTGGGCGAGCTCGCCCACCAGTTCCACGGCTCGCGGGGTGTCGATGTCATCGCCGATGGACGTTCTGAAGGCGGCGATGAATCCTGCCGTGGAGCGCGCCCAGTCCTGCTGGAACGCCTGCTCCTCAGGGTCGAACAGGAGCGACCGGAGACGGTTGTACCCGGGCTGGAGGCGCGGCGAGAGAGCGACGGCGAGCCGGTTGGAGGCGAGCACATCGAAGGCGCGTCCCTCCACGAACGCGGGCACCTGCACGCTCGCCAGGAGCTGGTGCAACCGTGGGGGCACGCGTTCGGGCTTCCGGCGCCGCCGCGGTCTCGGGCGCGATGCGGCCAGGCCGAGGAGGTATTCCTGTGCGAGTTCGTCGAGGCGCAGCACCCGCGCGAGCGATGCGAGCACCTGGGGTGAGGGGTTCTTGTCGCGGCCGCGCTCCAGCCGCAGGTAGTAGTCGGCGCTGATGCCCGCGAGCATGGCGACTTCTTCCCGGCGAAGCCCGGGTACCCGGCGATGGGCACCGGCCGGAAGCCCGACCTGCTCCGGGGTGACCAGCGCCCGCCGGGCACGGAGGTAACCGCCGAGGAGGTTGGCGCGGTCGTCGTCGCTCATATCCGGCATCGTAATGCAGCGCCTCCTCGGCGAAGGGGGCCCTGACAGGACCCCGGAAGACGGGGGCACTGCCTCCGGCCGGAGAACAGATCAACACTGGAGGTGTCGCCGCACGGCGAGGCCGCACGACATTCCTCGCGCGCAAGCCCCGACCGGCGACCGGAACCACCATCGGAACCGCCGCCCGCCGGCTTGTCGCGGTCGGCGCCCTGCTCAGGAGCACATCAATGGACATCAGCAACCGCACCGTCTTCATCGCCGGCGCCACCTCGGGCATCGGTCTCGAGCTCGCTCGCCGCTTCGCCGCGGCCGGCAGTGCCGTCGTCGTCGGCGGCCGGCGAACCGACCTGCTCGACCAGCTCGCGGCTGAGGGGTTCGCCACCGTTCCCATCGATGTGACCGACCAGGACAGCGTGGACCGTGCCCGCGACACGGTCCTGCACGGCCACCCGGGCCTCGATACGGTCGTGACGATGTCCGGGGTCATGATCCCCGAGGACCTGCGCGATCCCGCACACTTCGGTGCCGCGGAGCGGACGATCGACACCAACCTCCTCGGCACCATCCGCGTCATCGACGCGTTCACCCCGCACCTGATCGGACGCGGCACCGGCACCATCGTCACGGTCACCTCGGGCATCGGGTTCCTGCCGTTCCCGCTCATGCCGACCTACGCCGCCTCCAAGGCCGGTGTCCACGCCTACTCCGAGGCGTTGCGCGCGCAACTGGACGGCACCGGTATCGAGGTCTCCGAACTCGTGCCGCCGGCTGTCGCCACCACACCGGAGCTGGCGCAGAGCAACCCCCACGCGCTGGAACTGGCCGCGTACGCCACCGAGGTGATGGAGCTGCTCCGGACCGACCCCACTCCGCACGAGATCCTGGTCAAGGGGGTGCTGATGCACCGGTGGGCCGAGCGCGACGGCACCTACGACGAGTTGGTCGCCCAGCGGTCGCAGGCGCTCGCGACACTCCCGGGCCGTCGGTAAGCAGGCGCCGTCAGTAACCAGGCGCCATCGGCAAGCAGGCGCCGTTTCACGCAAGCGTAGCGCAAGCCCACGCAAGGACTTGCGCTACGCCTTTCGGTCAGCACTGGCCGGATGAGGCCCTACGGGTTCTGGATGATCTTGAACGTGGAGGTGGTGTTGCGGATGTCCACCGCGTTGTCGCCGAGCTTCAGCCCGTTGAAGACGACCTCGCCGACGGCCGGGCCCTCGCCCGCTTCCGGCATCTCATTGGCCCACAGACCGAAGCCCGACTTGGCATCGTAGGCGTCACCGCTCTTGCGCGCCCCCGTGATGGTGATGTCCGTGAAGATGGTGTCCTTGATGGGGTACTGCTGCTGACCTCCCACGTAGTCCGTCTGGAACATGATTCCGCTGTAGGTGGGGTCGATGATGTCCACGTTGTTCACGCGGATGCCCTGGAAGATCTTCGACGCCGAGTAGACCCAGATGCCGGGGAAGGTCTGCGCGCCCCAGAAGTGGCCGCCCGCCCGCTCGATCGAGATGTTCTCGAAGGTCGTCGGATCGGTCCCGAAGCCGTTCATCGGGTAGCCGAAGTCCAGGGACGAGATGGTGATTCCGGAGTACACCAGGGTGTCGGCGATGCGGATGTTGCGGAAGGTGTTGTTGTATCCGCCGTACACGGCGACGCCCGCGGCGCGCCAGGTCAGCGTCGAGGTCAGGTTCTCGTAGAGGTTGTTCTTCATGTCCGCGCCGCCGGCGTCGATCGCCGAGAAGAGCGCGAAACTGTCGTCGCCGGTGGCCCGCGCGTCATTGTTGGAGACCAGGTTGTCCGTCGACCCGTTGGTCATGTTGATGCCGTCGGCGAACATGTCGCGGATGCGGGAGTTCTTGATCGTCACCCGGTCGGTGTTGGCGCCCCAGTACAGGCACACCATGTGCTCGTTCCAGATGTTGTCGATCACGATGTCCGACACATTAGAGAAGTCGAACACCTTGCCGGGGCCGTCGATGCGCGTGGTGTAGTTGCCGAAGTAGGCGAAGTTCGCGAACGAGGAGCCCTTGGCGGAGGCGTCGGCCCGAAAGCCGATGTCGGTGTTCCGCTGGCTGGCGGGTGCGTGGAAGGTCGTGTACCAGGGCCCGGCGCCCACGACCTTGACCGCCTTGCCGTACACCTGGAACTTGCTCGACGTCTCGTAGTCGCCGGGCGGCAGGTACACGCCGACCAGCTTGCCCGTGGTGTCCATCCGGACCCGGTCCAGGGCGTTCTGCACGTCCTGGTGGGTGAAGCCGGTGGGCGCGACGTACGCGGCGGGATCGGGGTTGGCGATCGGCGCCACCTGTTCCAGGTTCACGAAGTCGATCGCGTACGTGGAGGTGTCGGTGGCGTCCTTCCGCAGCTGGATCTTCGAGCCCGCGGGGACGGTCTCGTCGAACATGATGTGCGCCTCATCGTAGATGTGACGGGGCGCCCCGGAGCCGGGCGAGTCGCCGGGCGATGCCTCCGCCCCGTACAGCCAGGCGTAGCGGGACGTCAGCGGCAGCGACTTCTTCTTGACGCCGTCGACATAGACACTGATCGTGGCGTCGATGCCGCCGCCGCCCGGCGCGTCCGGGATGGAGAAGCGGGTGACCAGGGTGTTCGTGCTGGCCCTGGTGGTGAACTCGACGTACTCGCCGGTGTCGTCCAGGGTGACCGCCTTGCGGCCCGACGCCTCACCCGCGAGGTCGCCGATGGTCCGGTTGGGTCCGACGACCTTCGCGCCGCCGCCGAGTGATCCGTCCTCCGCCTCGTACATGTCGTAGGGCATGTTGGCGCCGCGCCCGACGAAGAGGGGTTTGGTGGCGGTGTTGTTCTCCCGCTTGGCCGGTATCTCCTCGGCGTCGGGAGCGACCGTGACCTTCACGGTGTACGACCCGTTGGCGGCCTTCCAGGAGCCGAGGGTCACGGGGTCGGTGGTGTCGCCGGGGCCGATGGCGCCCGTGTGGGTGCCCGTCCAGGTCTTGACCGTCTCGCCCTTGGAGTCGGTCAGGGTGAGGGTGATCTCGTGGTCGCCGCCCGCGGACGCGACGGTGCCCTGGTTGGTGAGGGCGGCCTTGAAGGTGACGTCCTGGCCGGCGGCCGGGGAGGACGGGGACGTGGTCACCTGGGCGGGGACCAGGTCCGAGCTGGCGACCGGCTTCACCACCAGGGCGTCCGGGCTGGTGAAGGTGTTGTTGGTCTCGTTCTCCTCGATGATCTCGTCCGGCTCGTCGGCCACCGCGCTCAGTTCGTACGTACCCGCCTCGCGCGCTCCGAGGGACGCGGTGACCGTGGTCTGCTCCCCCGCGTCGAGGGCCCCGACCGAGGCGGTCGCGACGGTCGTCCCGCCGAGCCGTACGGCGACCTTGCTGCCCGGCGCGTCGGCCGACCCGCTGTTGCGCACGGTGGCGGAGACGGTGATGTCGTCCGATTCGACGGGCGACGCCGGCGACGGGGTCAGCTTCGTCACCTGGAGGTCGGGGTTGGGCGCGGGCACGCCCAGCACCTGGAACTCGGCGATCTGACCGGCCGTCGCCCCGGTGTTGGCGGTGAAGCGCAGCCGCACGTCGGCGACGCGCTTGCCGACGGGGACGGTGACGGTGTTCTGCTTCGCCTGGTCGAAGAGGTACTCCTTGGCGTCGACCAGCGACGTGTAGTCGGACGCGTCCTGCTCCCGGCCGAGGACCTCGATGGTCTGCGTGCGGCTGCCCCATCCGGGGTTGAGCCGCAGGACCAGCCGGTCGACGTCCGCGTTGGCGCCCAGCTTGACGGTGAGGGTGTTCGGGTAGCTGCCCGCGCCGCCCTCCCAGTAGGTTCCCGTGTCGTTGTCGTTGGCGTTCTCCGCGACATACGTGTGGATCACGGAGGACGCGGAGATGGGCTTGCCGACAGCCAGGTTGGAGTCGGCTCCGCTGCCGTTGCGGGTCACCGAGTTGCTCGCCGGGGACTCGTTGCCGGCCGCGTCCTTGGCGCGCACGTAGTAGGTGACGGTCGCGGCCGTGGGCTGGGTGTCCGTCCAGGTGAGCACGTCACCGGAGACGGTTGCGCGCCGGGTGGCGTTGGCGTAGACGTCGTATCCGGTCACGCCCTTGTTGTCGGCGGAGGCGTCCCAGGTGAGCTTGATCCGGCCTGGCTCGGGCTCGGTGAAGGACAGGTTCACCGGGGCGGTGGGGGCCTCGGTGTCGCCGTCGCCCGCGGCCCGGGTCACGGTGTTGCTGTTGGCCGACTGGTTGCCCGCCGCGTCCCTGGCCCGTACGAAGTAGCTGACACGGGTGCCCGCGGGCCGGGTGTCGGTGTAGGTGGTGACGTCACCACCGACCGAGGTCAGCAGGTCGCCGTCGGCGTAGATGTCGTACGCGGTGACGCCGGTGTCGTCCGTGGCCGCGTCCCAGGTGAGGCGGATCTGGCCGGTGCTGGGCTCGGTCAGGGCCAGATGGGCCGGGGCGGAGGGCGCCTGGGTGTCGCCGGTGGCGGGTCCGTAGACCTCCAGCTCGGAGACCTGGGCGCCGGGCTGGACGCTGTTGGCGGTGACCTGCGCCCGCACATAGCGGGTGGTGGCCGCGTCGAAGGTGATCGTCGCCGAGTTCCCGTCGGAGGGGGCGAAGGTGTAGGTCTTGCTCGCGGTCAGGTCGGAGAAGTCGGAACCGTTGGTGCTGCCCTGGATCTTCAGTGTCTGGGTGCGCGTGCCCCAGCCGTCGGGAAGCCGCAGGACGACGCGGTTGACCCGGACGGCCGCGCCGAGGTCGGCCTGGAGCCACTGCGGAAAGTCGTTGTTGCGGCTCTCCCAGTAGCTCCCCTTGTTGCCGTCACCGGCGTTGGCCGGGAGGTAGACATCGGTGTGGCTGCTGGCGGTGAAGGGGCGCCCCCGGGCGAGGTTGTCCGAGGACTCCCCCGCGGCGCGCACCTCCAGCTCGGACAGCTGGGCCGCCTGCCAGCCGGTGTTGGCGGTGATGGCCACCCGTACGTACCGCGTCCGGGTGGCGGGGAAGCTCACCCGGACGGTGTTGCCGCCCGCGGGGTCGAAGGCGTAGGAGGCCGATGCCTTGAGGGTGGTGAAGCCGGTGCCGTCGGCGCTGCCCTGCACGGACAGGGTCTGGCTGCGCTTCTCCCACGAGCCGGGCAGTTTGAGGACCACCTCGTCCACCCGGGCGGTGGTCCCGAGGTCGGTCTGTACCCATTGGGGCAGGTCGCTGCCGGCGCTCTGCCAGTAGGTGTCCTGGTTGCCGTCGGTGACGTTCGCGGCGCCGTAATCGCGGTGGGAACTGCTCGCCGTGGCGGGGTCGCCGGCGGCGATGTCAGGGCCGCCGGCCGCCGGGGCGGCGGACACCAGAGGGCCGCCCAGCAGCATCAGGCTCGTGACCACCACGGCACATATGACCCGTAAGGGACTGCGGGTTTTCATGGGTCCCCGATCTGTTGCCCCGCCGCGTCCGGCGGGGCACGTCAGTGGGATGGGTGGGGGGAGCGGGCGCGCCGGCCGGAGTCGGCGCACCCGGTGGCACAGCGCTCAGTCGCGCGATGCGGAGGACCGGTTCGCGGAGCCGTTGATCACGAACTGCGAGCCGGGCTCCTTCACCACGTCACCCTCGGCCGAGTTGGTGATCGTCACGTTCGTCAGGGTGGCGCTGCCGCGCGCCCCGCCCATCGCGAGGATTCCGGACCCGTTGTTGGACTTGTCGATGGTGACGTCCTTGATCTGGACGCCGGGCAGCGCGCCGCCGCCCGTCTTGAACTGGATGCCGTCGTAGGTGGAGTCGTGGATGGCCGTGTCGCGGATCGTGACCCCCGGGATGTCCTGTCCCTGGGCGAACAGGGTGATCGCGCCGAACTCCTGCGCCTCGCCCCAGAACGCGCCGCCCGTGCGGTACAGGCCGTTGCCCGCGATGAGCGTCTGGCCCGAGAAGGGCAGCGGGTCGTGGTCCGTGGCCAGCATGATCCCCGGGTAGTTCATGGTGTCGGAGACCAGGTTGTTCTCGATCGTGTTGCCGTAGCCGCCGTAGATCGCGATGCCGTTGGCCCGCCAGGGCAGCTGGATGGTGTTGTTGCGGAAGTGGTTGTCGTGGCCGATGTCGACGGAGGTGTCCTTCACGTACTTGTTGGCCCACACGGCGAGCGCGTCGTCGCCGGTGTTGCGGAAGGAGGAGTTGTATACGGTCGAGTTGCGGGTGCCGTTGGTGAAGTTGACGCCGTCGGCGTAGGTGTTGCGGATCCGTACGCCGTTGAACTCCAGGCCGTCGCCCGGTCCCCACAGCTCGGGGATGTTGGAGTAGTCGCGGCCGACCCAGGCGCCGACGTTGGAGTGCTCGATCCACACGTTGGTGATCTTGGTGTTCTTGCCGAAGCGGCCGTTGAGCGCGACACCGCCCTCGGCGCCGCCGTCGCCGCCGCGGATGGTGCCGGAGCCGAAGATGGCGATGTCGGAGATCTTGGTGTTGTCGTCGATGTCGAAGCCGAAGTTGCCCTCGTGGGGGTGGTTGATGCCGCCCGCTTCCTGGGGCGGGATGAGCGAGTAGAGCTGGGAGTGCCACATACCGGCGCCGCGGATGGTGACGTCCCGGATACCCATCTGGTTGTACTGGCCCCGGTTCTGCGGGTCGTCGGTCAGGATCTTCTTCTCCTGGCGCCACTGGCCCGCGGGGATCCACACGCAGGGGATCTCGCCGTTCTGGTCCGCCGTGACGGCGCGCTGGATGGCGTCCGCGTCGTCGATGCCGTCGTTGGGCACGGCCCCGTAGTCGGTGATGGAGACGCAGTCGGCGGGCTTGGCGGCCGGTGCCGCGACCTGCTCCAGATCGATCAGGTCGATGACGTAGAAGGACGCGTCGTCACCGGCGTCCCGCTGGAGCCGGAACTTGGTACCCGCCGGATAGGTCTCGGTGAGCAGGGCGTTGGACTCGTCGAACAGTCGCCGGGCGTCGCCGCCGGGCCGGTTGGTCAGGCCCTCCGGGTCGTCGGTCGTGCCGTACAGCCAGCTGTGCTTGGAGGACAGGTTGAGCTTGCGGACGAACTTGCCGTCCGCGTAGAGGCTGATGGTCGCCTCCCTGCCGCCGCCGCCCGCCGCGTCCGGGATCGAGTTGCGGACGACGATGGAGTTGGCCGGCGTGGTGGAGGTGAACTCCACGTACTGGCCGGTGGAGTCGAGCCGGACCGATGAGCGCCCGGAGGACTCGGTGGCGAAGTTGGTGTGCCCGAAGGTGCGCTTGGCGTCCGTCTTCAGCAGGGTGCCGTCGTACCGGCCGTCCTCCGCCTCGTACTCGATGTAGGGCACGGCGGCGCCGCGTCCGACGACCAGGGAGCGGGCGAAGGTGTTGTTGTCCTCGTTGGTCTCGGCGACGGTGCCGGTGGCGTCGGCCGTCGCGGTGAGCGCCGCTCCCCCGCTGGTGGCGGTCCAGTCGCCGCTGATCGCCACGGTGGCCGTGTCACCGGCCGGGATGGCGTCCGCGGTGCCGTTCAGCGTGGTGTCGCCGACGGTGAGCCGGGTGACCGATCCGGCGGGCACCGCGGTGGTGCCCCTGTTGTGCACGGCGACGGTGAAGGTGACCTTGGCGCCGACGGCCGGGCTGGAGGGGTTGGTGGTGATGCCGGTGACCTCCAGGTCCGGTCCGGGGGCCTGGCCGATGACCAGCTTCGAGGCGGCGTTGCGGCTGTTGTTGGTGTTGTCGAGCTCGACGACCGTGTCGGTCGGGTCGACGACGGCGGAGACGCTGTAGCTGCCCATGGGCCGCTTGCCGACCTTGACCGGCACCTTCGCCGACGCGCCCGGTGCGAGCGCGTCGACGGCGCCGCTGCCGGCGACCGCGCCCTCGAGGCTGACGTTCACCGTGGTCGCGGGCGCGGCGGCCGTTCCAACGTTGCGGACCGTGGCCTCGACGGTGACCGCCTCCGCCTCGGAGGGCGACTCGGGCGACCAGGCGAGGTCGGTGACGGTCAGGTCGGGGGCGGGTGCGGCCGCGCCGACGACCTCGAACTCGGCGACCTGGCCTCCGCCGGCGCCGGTGTTGCCGAAGAACTGCAGGCGTACGTCCGCGTACCGGCCCGTGACCGGGATGGTCACCGTGTTCTTGTTCTGCGACGGGCTGAAGGTGTAGTCGGCCCGGTCCTTCAGCGAGGTGAACCCGGACTCCCCGGCCGGCCGTCCCAGCACCTGAATGCTCTGCGACCGGGTGCTCCAGGCGGCATCGGGGTTCAGCTTGACGACGACGCCGGTCAGATCGGCGTCGGCGCCGAGCTTCGCGGTCAGCGTCGAGGACTGGCCGCTCGCCTCCCAGTAGGTGGAGGTGCTGCCGTCGTTGGCGTTGCCCGCGACGTAGTTCTGGGTGGTCGACGACGCCTCGATCGGCTTGCGCAGAGCCAGGTTGGTGCCCGGGGGCGGGTCCCCGGGGTTCTCCCCGCCGGCCTCCCCGCGCACCTCGATCTCGGAGAGCTGGGCGGCGTTCCAGCCCGTGTTGCCGGTCACCTGGACCCGCACGTACCGTGCCTGGGCCGTGGCGTCGAGCGCCACGGTGTTGCCGGACGACGGCGCGAACTCCTTGCGCGCCTCCGCCACCACGGTGGTGAAGTCCTTGCCGTCGGTGCCGGCCTGGACCGTTACGGCCTCGGTGCGCGACTCCCACGACGCGGGGAGCTTCAGCACCACCTCGTCGATGTCCGCCTTGCTCCCGAGGTCGACCTGCACCCACTGTGGGAACGAGCCCGCGGGACCCTCCCAGTAGGAGGCCTGGCTGCCGTCGGTGACATTGCTCGCCGGGTACGAGCCGTGCGCCCCACTGGCCGTCACCGGCCTGCCCAGCGCCAAGTTCGTTCCCTCCGCGGCATGGGCTGTCACGGGCAGCAGCCCGACCGTGAGCAGACCCGCCAGCACAAGCCCGGCGGACCACCGCCGACCGTGATGTCTTCTGTTCATGAGGCCCCTCTCGTTCCCTTCCCCTGAGCGCCCGCAACCGGCCCCGCGACCCGCTGTCCGCCGACGCGCAGGACCTCTCGGGGCAGGGATCACGGAGGCATGAGGGACCGGTGCGCCGGGTGAACGATGAAAGTGTTCGGCAAGGCCAAGACGATGCCGTGGTGAAACCGAGCCAGCCGCAGTACAAGAGTTAAGTGATTTCGTTCATCTTTTGCATTGCCTTGACAGATTTCTACTCCGTTTCAACTTTGTCAACGGCTTGGTACGTACTTTGATGGGCCGCTCCGCCGGGACGTTCATGGGCGGACACACACGGCAAAGGGCAAAGGGGCGAACAGGGATCGGCGGGGCGGAGCGGTTCAGTTGGTCCGGTAGCGGGAGGCGAGTGCGGGGCTCTGTCCGCCGAAGGCGGCGAGGTCGGCCTGGAAGACGGCGTCGAGGAGGGCGGCGTCTTCGACACCGGGGGCGCAGACGACTTCGCCGAGTTCGAGGCCGCGCAGGCCGGCGGTGACGACGTCCTCGGCGCTCATGCGGGGTACGGCGCTCAGGTCGAGGCCCTGGCGCGAGTGGAATTCGGTGGCGACGACGCCGGGGCACAGGACCTGGACCTGGACGCCGGTGTCCGCCAGCTCGGCGCTGAGGGTCTGGGACATGGCGACGAGGTGGGCCAGGGTGCCGGCGTAGACGGCGCGGCGGGGCATGACGGACGTGTCGGCGGGACCGCTGAAGGCGATCATCCCGGCCACGTTGATGATCTTTCCTTCGCCGCGTTCCTGCATACCGGCGACGGCGGCGCGGGTGAGCATGGTGGGGGCGACGACCTTGACGTGGACGAGTTCGCGGGCCTTGTCGGCGGGCAGCTCGGCCACCGGCATGTAGTGGGCGACGCCGGCGTTGTTGACGAGCATGGTCAGCGGCTCGCCGGCGCAGATCTCGGCGACGGTGTCGACGCCGTCGTCGGTGGACAGGTCGGCTGCGACGGTGCGTATGGTGACGCCGGGGTGGTCGGCGGCGAACTTCTCGAGGCGGTCCTTGTTGCGGCCCACGATGATCAGGTCGTAGCCGTCCGTGGCGAGGCGTGTGGCGAATGCCTCGCCGATGCCGGAGGTGGCGCCGGTGACGAGGGCGAGCTTGCTCATGAGTGCTGTTCCTTTCAGGGATCGGCCGATGCGGCCGGGGTGCGACTCTGGTGGAGCCAGGTGTGTTCGGCGCGGTACCGCTCGGCGACGCGGCCTCGGGCCGGTCGTCACCGAGGTGGTGATCGCCGACGCTGTGGCCCCGGCGGGGCAGGTACCAGGCCAGGTGTCGGTGGGACGGCCGGTGGCCGACCGGCTCGGCCGGGCCGACGGCGAGCCGGGTGCCGGGCAGCACCGGGACGAGGTGGGTGTCCCTCTCGTGGGGCGGCGGCAGGCGGAGGCCAGGTCCGCGTGCGCACCGTCGATGTCGATGCGCACCGTCGATGTCGATGCGCCACTCGATGGTCAGTGGTCAGTGGCAGCTCGGCCAGGGCCCGGCCACCGTCGATGCGGATCGCAGCCGGACCGAGCCGGTGCACCGCTCGGTCGCCGCGATCGCCGCGCCCGGCCATGGCACGGGTCCAGCGTACGAAGTCGGCACCGCTCCCGGTTGACCAGCTGATCTCGACGGTGGGGACATCGGCGAAGCAGGCGGCCGTCTCCCCGTACCGGCCGCGGTCCCGGCTCCGGTGTGTTCCAGGACGCCGCCGTCGGCGCGTACGCACCGGCAGCCGAGGTCGCAGGCGGCAGCCGGCGCTTCGGCGATCGCGGGGTGGCCATGGGCAGGCCCTGGTCCCCCGGCCCGGTGAACAGCCCGGTGAACCCCACGACGGGCCGTGCGGGCGGTTGCGTCTGTGTCATGCCTCCACGGTCGGCCGGAAACGCCTGGGTAGCGAGTGGACCCGTTTTCCTGGGAATGGCGGTACCAGGACAGGCGAACGGCTCTCTTGTCACAATCGAGGACATGGCGACCACAGAACTCGGTGCGGCCCTGCGCCACTGGCGCGATCGCGTCCCGCCCCAGGCCGTCGGCCTGCCCACGGGCGGACGCAGGCGCGCCGCCGGACTGCGCCGCGAGGAACTGTCCCAGCTGGCCAGCATCTCCGCCGACTACATCATCCGGCTGGAGCAGGGACGCGCTGCCAACCCCTCACCCCAGGTCGTCGAAGCCCTGGCCCGCGCCCTGCGACTCACCCAGGACGAACGAGCCCATTTCTTCCACCTGGCCGGCCTCGCGGTGCCGGGCCCCGGCACGATCCCGCGCCACATCACGCCCGGTATCCACCGCATGCTGGACCGGCTGACCGGCACCCCGGTCGCCGTCTTCGACGCCGCCTGGACCCAGCTGCTCGCCAATCCCCTCTACACGGCACTCATGGGGGAATGGCAGGGCAACGATCTCAACGCGGTCTGGCGCAACTTCGTGAACCCGCACAGCCGTGTGCGCGACACCCCCGAGTCCAAGGGCGCGCTCCAGGCAGCACACGTCGCCGATCTGCGCCGCACCGCCGGCCGCTACCCCGACGACCCGGATCTCACATCCCTCATCGCCGAACTGCGCCGGACCAGCGCCCGCTTCAACGACCTGTGGGAATCCGGCGCCGTGAGCGAGCACCCAGCCGCTCGCAAAACCATCGACCACCCCCAGGTCGGCGCCCTGACCCTGGACTGCGACGTCCTCAGCGTCGCCGCCAGCGATCTGCGCATCATGATCTACACGGCCCAGCCCGGCACCGAAGACGCCGACCGCCTGGCACTCCTGGACGTGATCGGGACGCAGCTGCTGGCCGAATGACCGCCCACCGCCGCAATGAAGCGGCCGCTCGGCCGGTGGCGGCCGCCTGCCCCGGCGCACGGCCGGCCATCGACTTCCGGGGTGTTGTCCGTACACTGCCGGGCATGGCATGCCGCATCAGTGAGCTGGTCATCGACGCCGCCGACCCCGAGCGGCTCGCCGCGTTCTGGAGTGAGGTCCTCGGCTACGTCGAACTCGGCCGGGAGGACGACGGAAGCATCGAGATCGGGCCACCCGACACCGGCTTCGGCGGCCCGCAGCCCACCCTCGTCCTCAGCCCCAGCAGCACCCCGCGGACCGGGCAGCTCCGACTGCACATCGACGTCAACGCCACCGACCGCGACCAGGACGCCGAGCTGGAGCGGCTGCTCGCGCTCGGCGCCAGGCCCGCCGACGTCGGCCAGACCGGCGCCGAGAACTGGCATGTCCTGGCCGACCCGGAAGGCAACGAATTCTGCCTTCTGCACACCCGGCTCAAGCCTGTGTGACCACGTGCCTCCCGGCGCCGAGCCGCTCGGCCGACGATGTGGCAACGGGCACACCGGGTGCGGCTGGTTCTGACCGGCGTAGACGGCGCGCTGGGGGGCGCGGACACGTCCGGCAATGACCCCCTGCCACACTCCGCGCGCCCTGCCGATGGTCACGGGCCGCGGCAATGATGAGCAGACCGCACGTGATCCCGTCGACTCCGCACGCCTGCCCCTGGCAGGCGGACACGCGGTGGAAGGAATACACGTTGTTGCTTCTCATCTCCCCGGACAGCGTCGAGGAGGCCCTCGACTGCGCAAAGGCGGCGGAGCACCTCGACATCGTCGATGTCAAAAGGCCCGACGAGGGCTCGCTCGGCGCGAACTTCCCGTGGGTCATCCGGGAGATCCGCGACGCGGTCCCGGCGGACAAGCCGGTGTCCGCCACCGTGGGAGACGTACCGTACAAGCCCGGCACGGTGGCCCAGGCGGCGCTCGGCGCGGCGGTCTCCGGAGCCACGTACATCAAGGTCGGCCTCTACGGATGCACCACGCCCGAACAGGCCGTCGAGGTCATGGAAGGGGTCGTCCGGGCGGTGAAGGACTACCGGCCGGACGCGTTCGTCGTCGCCTCCGGCTATGCCGACGCCCACCGGATCGGCTGCGTCAACCCGCTCGCGCTGCCCGACATCGCCCGCCGCTCCGGCTCCGACGCGGCCATGCTCGACACCGCGATCAAGGACGGGACACGGCTGTTCGACCACGTTCCGCCCGATGTCTGCGCGGAGTTCGTCCGGCTGGCCCACGAGGCGGGTCTGCTCGCCGCCCTCGCGGGCAGCGTCACAGCGGCGGACCTCGGCGCGCTGACCCGTATCGGCACGGACATCGTGGGGGTGCGCGGGGCGGTCTGCGAGGGGGGCGACCGCAACGCCGGCAGGATTCAGCCACGGCTGGTGGCCGCTTTCCGGGCGGAGATGGACCGGCACGCCCGGGAACGCGCGGCTGCCGTCGCGGCCGCGAGCTGACCGCCGGCATGCCGACAGGTCGGTCACATCACCCGCGCAGGACCCGCGGCAAGCGCTTCGCCGTCCTCGATCCGGCGACGGGCGCGGCCTTCGACGAGGCTCCCGACCAGCGGCCGGACGAGTTGGACGCCGTCGTCGACCGGGCCCACGCGGCCTGGCTCGGCCGGCGGGCCGACCCCGTCGCCCGCACCATGGCGTTGCTCGCGGCAGCCGACGCGGACGTGGAGGTGGAGCGGATCGCGGACCGGCTGTTCTGGGCGGCGTTCCGCAACTGCGGGCAGGTCTGCATGGCGGTCAAGCGCGGCTACGCCCCGGTCCGGCTCCACTCCGAGGTGGTCCAGGCCCTGGCGCGGCGCGCGAAGTCCGTCGTCGTCGGCCCCGGGCTCGAGGCGGGCTCGGAGCCGGGGCCGGTCAACAACTCCGCGCACCTGGCCCGGGTCGAGCACTGTACGGCCCAGGCCCTGGCGGACGGTGCCAGGGCCGTGGCCGGTGGCCACCGGCTGGACCGGCCGGGCTGCTTCTTCGCCCCGACGATCCTGGCCGATGTCCCGCCCGACAGCCCGGTGGTGGTGGCGGAGCAGCTCGGTCCGGTCCTTCCGGTGCTGCCGTACGGGAGTCTCGACGAAGCGGTCGAGCGGGCCAACGGCACCGGCTTCGGGCTGGGCGGCTCGGTCTGGGGAGCCGATCTCGACCGGGCCGAGGCGGTGGCCGACCGGCTGGTGTGCGGGACGGCGTGGATCAACCATGACGCCGAACTCTCCGTGCACCGTCCGGATGAGGCGGGCCGATGAGGTTCGGTGCGGCGGTACTGCGCTCGTACGAGAGCCGATTCACCGTCGAGGAGGTGATGTTGCACGCGGGCCCGGCCGACGGCGAGGTCCTGGTCCGGATCGCGGGCTGCGGGATGTGCCGGACCGATCTCGCGGTACGGCGTTCGGCGGGCCGCTCACCGCTGCCGGCGGTGCTCGGCCACGAGGGCTCCGGGGTCGTGGTGGAGACGGGCGGCCCGGACACCGGCCTGAGCGTCGGCGACCATGTCGTGCTGAGCTTCGACTCCTGCGGACACTGCCGGAACTGCGTGGGCGCGGCCCCCGCCTACTGTGACTCCTTCGCCTCGCTCAACCTCTTCGGAGGGCGCGCGGAGAAGGCGGCGCGGTTCACCGACGCGGCCGGGGGCGCCTTGGCCCCCCGGTGGTTCGGCCAGTCCTCGTTCGCCGAGTACGCGCTGGTCTCGGCCCGCAACACCGTCCGGGTCGATCCCTCGCTGCCCATCGCACTCCTCGGACCGCTCGGCTGCGGCTTCCTCACCGGTGCCGGAGCGGTCCTCAACTCCTTCGGCGTCGGCCCCGGCGACAGCTTCGCGGTCTTCGGCGCGGGAGCGGTGGGCCTGGCCGCGGTGATGGCGGCCACCGCCGCCGGGGCGGTGGCCGTGGCCGTCGACCGGCACCCCGAACGGCTGGCCCTCGCCGAGCGGTTCGGCGCGGTCCCGCTGCACGCCGCATCGGCTGGCCTGCCCGACCGCATCCGGCGACTGACCGACGGCGGCGCGCAGTACGCGCTGGACACCACGGGCTCCGCCCAGCTGATCAACAACGCGCTGTCGGCCCTGCGCCCCACCGGCCACCTCGGCCTGGTGGCACGGCTCCACACCGCGCTGCCGCTCGAACCGGGGACACTGGACCGGGGCCGCAGGATCTCCCACATCTGTGAGGGGGACGCGGTGCCGGGACTGCTGATTCCACGGCTGATCGGACTGTGGCAGGCCGGACGGTTTTCCTTCGACCAGCTGATCCGTACGTACCCGCTCGCCGACATCAACAAGGCCGAACGCGACTGCGAGGCGGGCCGCGTGGTCAAACCCGTCCTGGTTCCGTGATCTTTACGTCTCTGCTCGCCTCAAGGGAGGACACATGGTCGGCACGGCACATCGCAACGCCGGTGTGGAGGGTGTGGAAGGGGGTGTCGGTCTGACCGCCCTCATGGTCGCCGCGGCACGGGCGATCGAGACCCACCGCCACGACAGCCTGGCACGGGACGTCTACGCGGAGCACTTCGTGCGCGCCGCACCGGCGTCCGCGGGCTGGCCGGTCCGCATAGAACAGGCCGCGGACGGAGACGCGAACCCGCTGTGGGGGCGATTCGCGCGTTACTTCGGTCTGCGGACGAGGGTCCTCGACGACTTTCTCCTCCGGTCGGTGCACCCGCAGGGCGCCCGCCAAGTGGTTCTGCTCGGGGCGGGGTTGGACGCGCGGGCGTTCCGCCTCGACTGGCCTTCCGGGTGCGTGATCTTCGAGATCGACCGCGAAGGCGTGCTGGCGTTCAAGCACAAGGTGCTCGGCGGACTGTCGGCCACCCCGAAGGCAGCGCGCGTGCCGATCCCGATCGATCTGCGCGCCGACTGGGTCGGCGCGCTGACCGACGCCGGCTTCGACGCGACCGCGCCGAGCGTCTGGCTGGCCGAGGGGTTGCTGTTCTACCTGCCGAACGCCGCCGAGAAGTACCTCATCGACACGGTGGACGGATTGAGCGCGGGAGGAAGCGCTCTGGCGTTCGAGGCCAAGCTGGAAAAGGACCTGCTGGACTACCGCGACAGCCCGCTCTACACCTCGACGAAACGCCAGATCGGCATCGACCTGCTCGACCTGTTCAGTGGCGAGCAGCGGCCCGACTCCGCAGGTGATCTGGCGGGCAAGGGCTGGTCCACATCGGTCCACACCCCCTTCGACTTCACCCGCCGGCACGGATGCGGCCCACTGCCCGAGCAGAACGACGCGCTGGAGGGCAACCGGTGGGTGTTCGCGACCAAGCCCCGGCCGTGACGCTGCCGTCAGGGCGGCCGGTGTGAGCGCCGCTGATCGGCCCTCAGCTAAGAGCCGCACGACCGCCGGGCCGGCCGGGCACGCTGTGTCGTATGGAGATCATCGAGGTACTACCGGCACTGCGCATGCTGCGCTTCCCCGTGGGGTCGGCCTATCTGTGGCAGGACGGCGACGAGCTGACCCTCATCGACACCGGGACGGCTGACCGCGCGGCGGAGATCGAAGGAGCACTGGACGGTGCGTTGCGGCGCATCGTGCTGACGCACTGGCACGAGGACCACACCGGCTCGGCGGCCGAACTGGCCAACCGGCACGGAGCCGAGGTGGTCGCGCATCGGCTGGAGGCTCCGGTGATCCGAGGGGAGGCGGTCGGGGCGCCACCGGTACTGGAGCAGTTCGAGGTACCGATCAAAGCGGCGCTTCCGCCGCTGCCGCCGGCTCCGCCGTGCCGAGTTGACCACGAGGTCGAGGACGGCGATGTGCTGGCGTTCGGCGGCGGGGCGGTGGTGGTCGCGGTGCCCGGCCATACGGACGGGTCGATCGCGCTCCACCTGCCCGGTCCACGGGTTGTGTTCACCGGCGACGCGGTCGCCAACGTCGGTCGGGCCATGCTGGGCGTCTTCAACACCGACCGGGTCCGGGCCATGGAGTCGTTGCGCCGACTGGCCGAGCTCGACGTCGACACGGCGGTGTTCGGCCACGGTGAGCCGATCACCCGTAACGCCGCGTCCGCCTTGCACGGCGCGTCCACGGCCGCAGCCACATAAAACTTGCCCAAGCCACCCCGCACACCTCCGTGTTGTCTTACGTTGGACGGATGAATTACGACCTGGATCCCCGGCCGCCGTCCCCACTGGCGGAGAAGATAGACAGAGCGCTGGCCGTACTGATCATCATCGGTATCGCGCTCGGATCGTTCTGGCTGGCCTCCGGCCTCGCCTCGTCCTACATGTCACTCTTCACCTGACGCGCCCGCGCTCGAGCTGTGCCAGGGTAGACCTCGGGCCCGGCCGGCGGCCGTCCTGACGGATCGCGCGTATTCGTTCCGCGCGATCCGTGGGCATCTCCGCCGCACGGTACGGATCGTCGGCGAAACGGGGCCGGGCGGGATCGAGCGCTGACTACGCTCCGGCCGCGCCGGTGGAGTTCCCGGAGCGGCAGGCGACCTCCCAGGCCGCCTCGATCATCTTGAAGATCTCGTCCACCGCGGCCTCGGGATCGGCCGCCTCCCGGGCCAGCGAATAGGCGTCGATCACGAACCTCGCGATCGTCCGGCAGGCCGTTGTGGTCTGCGCCAGGTCGGGATCAGCGGCGATGGCCGTTGCCAGCGAGTCCGCGTGGCGCAGCCGCATCGACTCCTCGTACTCCCGCAGGGCGGGTGACGCGTCGACCATGCGCCAGATCGGGGCGGCGCTGTCCGCCGTGCAGTGCCGCACCAGGGCCTGGATCTCGCGCCGCAGCGCGGGCATGAGCGGCTCGTGCGGCGCCCGGCCGGTGACCGCCTGCGTCAGGCGTTGCTCGAAGTCTTGGTCCTGCTCGAACACCAGGGCCTCTTTCGAGGCGAAGTGGGAGAAGAGCGTGGTGACGGCCACGTCGGCCTCAGCGGCCACGTCACGGATGCCCACCGCGTCGTACCCGCGTTCCAGGAAGAGCCGCAGGGCGGTGTCGGCGATCTTCTGACGGGTCGCGGCCTTCTTACGCTCACGGCGTCCGGGCGGCACGGTCATTCCCTGATGCTATCAGACACAAAGGCGTATCGGTTCTTAAACCCTACCTGTTTTTAAACACTAACGGTTAGTGCTACGGTCGGCCGCATGAAGAAAGTGAGCTTCGCCGAATTCGGCGGTCCGGACGTGCTGCGACTCATAGACGCCGAGGAGCCCCACGCGGGCCCCGGTCAGGTACGCATCGCCGTGCGGGCGGCGGGCGTGAACCCCGTCGACTGGAGGATCCGGGAAGGCCAGGTCCTCGGCGCCCATCCGACCGAGCTGCCCTCCGGGGTCGGGCTGGACGCCGCCGGGGTGGTGGACGAGGTCGGCGCGGGCGTCGAAGGGGTCGAGATCGGCGACCAGGTGTTCGGCGAGGGCGCGAGCACCTATGCCGAGTTCGCCGTGCTGTCGGCCTGGGCCCGTATGCCCGAGGGCCTGACCTTCGAAGAGGCGGCCGGGTACCCCTCCGTGGTGGAGACCGCGCTGCGCATCATCCGCGAGGTCGGTGTGCGGTCCGGGCAGACGCTGCTGGTCAGCGGCGCGTCCGGCGGAGTCGGATCGGCGGTGCTGCAGATCGCCCGCGACCGCGGCATCACGGTGATCGGCACGGCCGGGGCCGCGAACCAGGACTACCTGCGCAGCCTGGGTGCCCTCGCCACGACGTACGGCGAGGGCTGGGTCGAGCGGGTGCGGCAGCTCGGCCAGGTCGACGCGGCACTCGATCTGGCCGGCTCGGGCGTGATCCGCGAGCTCGTCGAGCTGACCGGGGATCCGCAGAAGGTGATCTCCATCGCCGATCTCGACGCGCCGGAATCCGGTGTCCGATTCTCCGGCGTCGCCGGGAGCGTGCCGGACGCGCTCGCCGAGGCCGTCGACCTCATCTCACGGGGCAAGCTCCACATCCCGGTCGAGAAGTCCTACACCCTCGCCGAGGCCGCGGCGGCGCACATCGACAGCCACGCCGGTCATACGCGCGGGCGCCGGGTCATCGTCGTGTGAAAGCCGGCCGGCGGCGTCCGCGAGCGGGAATCGAGGACGCCGCCGGCCTCCAGGCCGGCCGGCGGCTCCCGGCCCGGGGTGCTCGGACACGAGGCCGGCAGCGGCCGTGCGGACGGCGACGGTCTTCCCGGCCGCGTCGCCGTCAGGCTTGCACGGTGGGCCGGACGACGATCTCGCTGATGTCGACGCCGTCGGGCTGCTCGATCGCGTACCCGATGGCGGAGGCGACGGCGGAGGGCGGCATGGCGATCTCGTCGCGCTGCCGGACGGCGGCCGCCGCCGCTTCGGGACTCGCTCCCTTGCCCACGCCCTCCGTGTTGGTGAACCCCGGCGAGACCAGGGTGACCCGCAGGTCGGGCCCCGACTCCTGCCGCAGGCCCTCGGTCAGCACCTTCACCGCCGTCTTGGTGGCCGCGTAGACGGCCTGGGGAGACTTCACCACGTAGGCCGCGGTGGAGGCGACGTTGACGAACTGGCCGGAGCGCTGCCGCCGGAAGATGGGCAGTGCCGCCCCGATGCCGTTCAGCAGGCCGGTGATGTGGGTGGCGACCATGGCGTCCCAGTCGTCCTGGCGCAACTCGTCGAACGGCGAGATCGCCATGGTGCCGGCATTGGAGACCAGGACATCGAGCCGGCCGAAGCGGCCGACCGCCGTGTCCGTCAGGCGCCTCAGGTCCTCGCGGCGCGTCACGTCGACGACGACCCCGACGGCCGAACCGCCCTTCGCCGTGATCCGGTCCACCACCGCGTTCAGCCGGTCCTCCCGCCGGGCTCCGAGCACCAGGTGGGCCCCGTGTTCGGCGAGGTGGATCGCCGTCGCCTCGCCGATGCCACTGCTGGCGCCCGTGATCGCGACGACCTTGCCCTCGATACCTGACATGACCAGCTTCCTTTCACGGTGTGCGCACAGGTCGTCGGGCCGACCCACAGCGAACCGGAGGCGCCCCCACTTGACTCGAGACTAAGTGGAGGAGTCTCCGGTTAGCAAGTCGAGGGCGCGAGCCTCGGCCGGTGACGCAACCGGGCGTACCGCGGCTCCATGTATTACTTCTCGACGGTGAAGCCCTGCTCCGAGCCGTACTTGGCGGACGCCTCGCGCCACGCGTCCAGGCCGTCCGCCAGCTTCTTGTCGGAGACGTAGGCCTTGCCGACGGTGTCGTTGAAGATCGAGTTGGCGTACACCTGGTACGGCAGGTACGTCCAGTCGGCGGGCACGTTCTTCGCGGACTCGGCGAAGATCTTGTTGGCCTTCTGGCCGCCGAAGTACGGGAACGCGGTGTCCTGGAACGACGACGCGTTCAGGTCCTTCGTGGTCGCCGGGAACGCGCCGTTCTCGACGCGGGTCCGCACGCCCGCACCGGAGTTGGCGTACTCCACGAAGGCGTACGCGAGTTCCTTGTTCTTGCCGAGCGCGGGCAGCGCCAGTGAGCTGCCGCCGTTCTCCGCACTCACGCTCTGCCCCTTCGTCCACTGCGGGAGCGGGGCCACCCGCCAGTCACCGGCCGCGTTCTTCACACCGGACGCGAAGTTGGCGGGCATCCACGCGCCGATGGGCAACGTGGCGATGCTGCCGTCGCCCAGCCCCTTGTACCAGTCGTCGCTCCAGCCCACGACGGGCGAGACGAGTTTTTCGTCGATCAGCTTCTGCCATGTCTCGGTGTACTTCTTGGCGCCCGCGTCGGTGAAGTCGATACCCACCGTGGTGCCGTCGACCTTGTACGGGCGCGAACCGGCCTGCCACAGCAGGCTGGTGGTCAGACCGGCGTCACCGACGTCGCTGGTGATGTACGCCTTCGGGTTCGCCTTGTGCAGCTTGCGGGCGGCCTCGACGTACTCGTCCCAGGTCGTCGGCACGGCGATCTCGTACCTGTCGAAGACCTTCTTGTTGTAGAACAGCGCCATCGGCCCGGAGTCCATGGGCAGGCCGTAGACGCCGTCGCCGGACCGCACCGCGTTCCACGGGCCCGGCGAGTAGGAGCCGGCCAGTTTGCCCGCGCCGTACGCCGTGAGATCGGTGACGGACTTCGTCAGGGCGTACTGGCCGAGCGCGTAGTACTCGATCTGTGCGACGTCAGGGACGCCCTTCTTCGCCGAAATGGCGTTCTGGAGGGCCTTGTACTGGTCGTTGTTGGTGCCCGCGTTGACCAGCTTGATGTCGACCTTCGGGTACTTCTTCTCGAAGTCGGCGGCAACCTGCTTGAGGGTGGGCTCCCACGCCCACACGGTCACGGTGCCGCCCTTCTTCAGCGCGGCCCGGATGTCAGCGGCGTCCACCCGCTTCTGATCGGAGCTGTCGCCGTCGGAGCCGCAGGCCGTCGCCCCGAGCGCCAGGACACAGACGAGACCAAGGCCGCGCAGCAGGCGGCGGGAGTACTTGGACATGGCGGTACTTCCACTTCATTCGGTTCGACAGGGATGTGCGGGCCAGGAGCGGGGCAGCGCGGCGGCTACTCCTTCACGCTCCCGGCGGCGAGCCCGGACTGCCAGTACTTCTGGAGCAGGAGAAACGCGGCGATCAGCGGCACGATGGTGAGCAGCGAGCCGGTGACGACGAGGTTGAAGACGGCTTCACCGCCGGCCGTGGCCGCCTGTTTGTTCCAGGCGTCGAGACCGAGGGTCAGCGGATACCAGTCGGGGTCCTTGAGCATGATCAGCGGCAGGAAGTAGTTGTTCCACGTCGCGACCGTGGTGAAGAGCAGCACGGTGACGGTCCCCGGTGCGAGGAGTGGCAGCGCGACCTGGAAGAAGGTCCGCAGCTCGCCCGCGCCGTCGATCCGGGCGGCCTCCATCAGCTCGGCGGGGATCGCCTCGGTGGCGAACACCCACATCAGGTACAGGCCGAACGGCGAGATGAGGGAGGGGACGATGATGGCCCAGGGGGTGTCGGTCAGGCCGAGCTTGCTGAACATCAGGAACGTCGGGACGGCGAGCGCCGTCGTGGGTACCGCGACGGCCCCGATGACGACGGCGAACACGGCGCGCTTGCCGGGGAAGTCGAACTTGGCGAGCGCGTAGCCGCCCAGGACGGCGAGCAAGGTGGCACCGCCCGCGCCGACCACCACGTACAGGAGGGTGTTGAGCAGCCAGCGGCCGAAGACGCCGTCCTGGTAGGTGAAGGTCTCGGTGAGGTTGTCCCAGAGGGCGAAATCCCCGTCGAACCACAGGCCGAACGACCGGGCGAGGCCCTGCTGGGTCTTGGTGGCGCTGATCACCAGCCAGAGCAGCGGTACGAGGCTGTAGAGCAGGACCACGCCGGTGAGCACGGTCAGCAGGACGCTGCGCCGGGGGCGGCCCGGGGTGTGCGGGCGGCGCGGTGCGCGCGGGCGCGGACGTGCGATCGGCCTCGGTGCGGTCGTGGGCCGCGGTGCGTCGGTGGCGCTGCTCGTCGTCATCGCGCTCACGCTCCCTTGCGCATGCCGCGCAGCTGGACGACATAGGCGACGACCATGGTGATCACGCCCATGACGATGGCGACCGTCGCGGAGTAGTTGTGCTGCTGGCCCGAGAAGGACAGCGAGTAGGTGTAGTAGTTGGGGGTGTAGTCGGTGGTGATCGCGTTCGGCGCGAGTTTTTGCAGGATGGCGGGCTCGTTGAAGAGCTGGAAGCTGCCGATGATGGAGAAGATCGTGGCGATGACGAGGGCGCCGCGGATCGCCGGGAGCTTGATCGCCGCGATGACCCGCCACTGTCCGGCACCGTCGATCTCGGCGGCCTCGTAGAGCGAGTGCGGGACGACCCGCAGCGCGGAGTAGAAGATCAGCATGTTGTACCCGACGAATTCCCAGGTGACGATGTTGCCGATGGACGCCAGGATCAGGTCGGAGGAGAGCGGGTCGGGCAGTCGCACGCCGAAGGCGTCGTTGATGTCGCCGACCAGCCCGAAGCGCGGGCCGTACATGAAGCCCCACATCAGGGCCGCGACGACGGCGGGTACCGCGTACGGCAGGAAGACGGAGATCCGGAAGAAGTCCTTGCCGTACAGGCGGCCGCTGTCGATCGCGAGCGCCACCAGCAGGGCGAGGCCCAGCATGATCGGCACCTGGATCAGCAGGAACAGGCCGACGCGCAGCACACCGTCCCAGAACTGGCCGTCCTGGAGAGCCTGCTGGTAGTTGTCCAGGCCGACGAAGGACGTGCCGCCGATGAGCCGGGTCCGGAACAGGCTCAGGTAGATCGAATACGCCAGCGGCGCCAGGAAGACCAGCGCGAACACGAGCACGAACGGGCCGATGAACCCCCATCCCGTCCACGACCGGCGCGGCCGTCGCGCCGGTGGCCCGGCCGACTGGTGCCCCACGGCCGCCGGCGGTTGTAGCGTCGTCATCTCGCGTCCCTCGCTCGTGCCTCGCCAACGGGGGTTTACGCAAACATTCAGGCCGCTCGAGCAGATCACCGGCGGAGCCGGACAGGGGTGATGTTTGCGTTAACATCTGATGGCGGCATGTTTACACTGCGTCCAGGAGGGCGGTCAAGGGTCGCTCACGCAACGCGGAAGAGGAACCGGTGGACGGAACAGGCCAGAGCACCTCGGCACCAGGCACACCACCGCCCGCGGACCGCACCCCACGCCGACGGCGGACCGTGTCGATGGCGGACGTCGCCCAGCTCGCGGGCGTCTCCTCACAGACCGTCTCCCGGGTCTCCAACGGCTTCGCCGGCGTGACCGAGGGCACGCGTCAACAGGTGCTCGCGGCCATGAAGGAGCTGGGCTACCGGCCCAACAGCGCGGCGCGCGCGCTCAAGCGCGGGGAGTTCCGCACGATCGGCGTCATCACCTTCACCCTCTCGACGACGGGCAATGTGCGCACGCTGGAGGCCATCGCCACCTCGGCCGCGCACGAGGGGTACGCGGTCACGCTCCTGCCGGTCGCGGTGCCCACTCAGGACGAGGTGCGCGGCGCCTTCTCCCGGTTGGGCGAGCTGGCGGTGGACGCGGTCATCGTCATCATGGAGGTCCACCTTCTCGACGCCGCCCGGCTGTCGCTGCCGCCGCAGGTGAAGGTGGTGGTCGCGGACTCGGACGCCGGCGACCGGTTCACGGTCGTCGACACGGACCAGGCGGGCGGGACCCGGGACGCCGTGCGCCACCTGCTGGACCTCGGGCACCGCACGGTCTGGCACCTCGCGGGACCCGAGGAGTCGTACGCGGCCCAGCGGCGAACGGATGCCTGGCGCACGGCGCTGGAGGACGCGGGGCGCGTGGCACCACCGCTGGTACGCGGCGACTGGTCGGCGGAGTCGGGCTACCGCGCGGGACTCCACCTGGCGGAGCAGCCCGACTGCACCGCGGTGTTCGCGGCCAACGACCAGATGGCACTCGGCCTCCTGCGGGCCCTGCACGAGCGTGGCCGCAAGGTTCCCGAGGAGGTGTCCGTCGTCGGGTTCGACGACATCCCCGAGGCCGGCTCGTTCCTGCCCCCACTGACCACGGTCCACCAGGACTTCGCCGAGGTGGGCCGCCGCTGCGTGGAAGGTGTTCTGCACCAAGTGCGGCAGAACGGGCCGGAGCGCGGCACGGTGCTCGTACCCACCCGGCTCGTCGTCCGGGAGAGCACCGCCCCGCCGCCGGACCAGCGGTGACGGCGCCGGGCGCGCCGGGCGGCGGTGCCGCCGACGCCGGCCGACCAGGGGCATGACGCACGGTGTTGCCCGGCCCTCCCGGCCAGTTCGCCAGGTGATGGTGGGGGCTTGCACGACCCCTCATGTTTACGCAAACATCACGGGTGGGCGGCGCACTGACCGCAACCCTCCCCCGCCAGCCACCTAGGAGCCAGCAGCCATGCCCGTACTTCACCGAGACGCTTCCGGCTTTCTGCTCGACGGAGAGCCCTTCCGGATACTGTCGGGCGGGCTGCACTACTTCCGCGTCCATCCCGCGCAGTGGGCCGACCGGCTGAGCAAGGCACGCCTGATGGGCCTGAACACCATCGAGACGTACGTCCCGTGGAACCTCCACCAGCCGCGACCGGACACCTTCCGCATGGACGGCGCGCTCGATCTGCCGCGCTTCCTCGACCTCGCCGCGGCGGAAGGTCTCCATGTGCTCCTTCGGCCAGGTCCTTACATCTGTGCCGAATGGGAGGGAGGCGGGCTGCCTTCATGGCTGCTCAACGAACCCGACATCCGGCTGCGCTCCCGCGACCCCAGGTTCCTGGCCGCGGTGGACGACTACCTGGCACAGCTCTTCACCCCCCTGCGCTCCCGACTCGCCGGCCAGGGCGGCCCGGTCCTCGCGGTGCAGGTGGAGAACGAGTACGGCGCCTACGGCGACGACACCGCCTATCTGGCACACCTCGCCGAAACGCTGCGCCGCTGCGGGGTGGATGTCCCCCTGTTCACCTGCGACCAGCCGGCGGACATGGAGCGTGGCGCGCTGCCGGGCACCCTCGCCACCGTCAACTTCGGCAGCCGCTCCGCGGAGCATCTGGCGGACGTGCGCGGCCGGCAGCCGGACGCCCCCTTGATGACCACGGAGTTCTGGATCGGCTGGTTCGACCGCTGGGGCGGTCACCATGTGGTCCGCCCCGCGGATCAGGCCGCCCGCGAACTCGACGAGCTGCTCGCCTCGGGGGCCTCCGTCAACCTCTACATGTTCCACGGCGGCACCAACTTCGGCTTCACCAGCGGCGCCAACGACAAGCACACCTACCGGCCGACCGTCACCTCCTACGACTACGACGCACCGCTGGACGAGGCCGGGGACCCCACCGAGAAGTACACCGCGTTCCGCGACGTCATCGCCAAGCACACCGGGGTGCCGGCGGCTCCGGTGCCGCCGCACGGGCCCAAACTCGCCCTGGAGGGCGTGGAGTTGCCCGAGAGCGCCGACCTGCTCTCCTGCGCTCCGGGGTTCGGCGCGGCCACCCCCGCCGAGCGGCCCCTGACGATGGAGGAGCTGGGCCAGGACTTCGGCTTCGTGCAGTACGAAACCGTGCTGCCCGACGCCGGCCCCGCGCTGCTGGAGGTGGAGCGGGTACGTGACCGCGCCCAGGTCTTCCTCGACGGGCAGCCGGTGGGTGTGCTGGAGCGGGAGAACCACGAGCACACCCTCGCCTTCACCGTCCCGCGCGCGGGCTGCGTTCTCACCCTGCTGGTGGAGAACCAGGGCCGGGTGAACTACGGACCGGGCATCCACGACCGCAAGGGCCTGCCGGGCAAGGTCCTGCTCGACGGTGCCGAGCTGCTCGGCTGGAGCAGCCGCGCCCTGCCGCTCGACAGCCTCGAGGGCGTGCCCTTCACCCCGACGACGGTCACGCCCGTCGGGCCGACACTGCATCGCGGCACCTTCGAGCTGTCGGATACCGCCGACACCTTCCTCCACCTGCCGGGCTGGACGAAGGGCAACGCGTGGATCAACGGTTTCGCCCTCGGCCGCTACTGGTCGCGCGGCCCGCAGCGCTCCCTCTACGTTCCCGCCCCCGTGCTGCGTACCGGCCGGAACGAGATCGTCGTCCTGGAACTGCATGCGGCCCACCGCGCCCGCACCGTCTCGCTGCGGGCGGCGCCGGACCTCGGTCCGACCGAGGAGTGAGGCCGGACACCCGCAGACCGGACGCCCACCGGCCGGACACCCACAGACCGGACGCCCACCGGCCGGACACCCACAGGCCGGGCACCGCTTGGGTGCCCGGCCTCGTCCGTCGTCGGGTCCGCTTCGGCGACCCGGGTGGTGTGCCGGTCAACGCGATCCGAGCTCAGCTCGATAACACTCCGTCACATACGGCATGGCCAGCGGACACGTGGCGTCCAGCAGCGCGTGGACCCGTCCCAGCAGTTCCTCCCGGGGCGCGGGCTCCAGAGTGATCACGTAGCTGCGGGAGGCGACCATGTCCATGACCTCTCCGGCCGTCATCGGATGGCTCCAGCGGAAGTCCTGCCGTTCGATGGCACCGAACGGCGTGCCGAGGCGTCCCACCTGCCGGTCCTCCGTCGGCGCTGCGGCGCAGTCGCGCAGGATCCGGTCCAGCTCCGCGACCCAGGGCACCGACACATCCCGCAGGTTCCACACCAGGCCCAGCCGCCCGCCCGAGCGCAGCACGCGGGCAGCTTCCGGGACCGCCCGCCTCGGATCGACCCAGTGCCAGGCCTGCGCGCAGACCAGGGTGTCCACGCTTGCGTCCGGTAGTGGGATCGCTTCCCCCGTCCCGTCCAGAACTCGCACATCAGGGAGGACTCGGGAGAACCGCTCGCGCATCCCGGCGGAGGGCTCCACCGCGATGACGTCCCGGCCCGGAGCCGGCAGCGCGCGGGTCAGCTTGCCGGTGCCTGCGCCGAGATCGACCACGGTCCGTGCGTGCTCGGGCACCAGCCAGGCCACCGCCTCCGGCGGATAGGGCGGGCGGCCACGCTCATAGGCGTCCGCCGCGGCACCGAACGAGCTCGCCTGGCGGTGTTTCTCGTGCTCCTCGGCTGTCGTCATGCCCGGCATCCTGCCATCCGGCCGCTCGGCGCGGCCTTGCGAACGGGGCGCGCCCACGCCCGCGGGCAGGACCTCAGACGGGCGGCCAGTTCCGCAGGGCCGCGTCGGCGACCTGCTGGAGGTCGTCGCGGGTGGCGCCGCTGGCGGCTTGGACGGCGATGCCGTTCGCCACGGTCATGACGTAGCGGGCGAGCACTCCGGGGTCGGAGTCCGGGGGCAGATCGCCTTCGTCGACGGCTTGCCGGAACCGGTCGCGGAGGCGGGCGGTGCCCTCGTTGCGCCAGGCGACGAGGGCGTCCCGGGCGGTGCGTCCGGCGTCGCCGGCGGCGAGGGACGCCTGGACGCCGAGACACCCGGTGGGGCAGCCGGGGCGGGTGGTGGCCCGGACGGAGCCGTTGAGGAACGCGGTGGCCACCTGCCGGGCGGTCGGCTCTCGCAGGGCCCGGTCCCCGTACGAGGCGGGGCCTTCGGCGTAGCGCTCCAGCGCCTTGCGGAACAGGTCCTCCTTGTTGCCGAACGCCGCGTACATGCTGGTGCGGGTGATGCCCATGGCGCTGGTCAGGTCGGTGAGGCTGGCGCCTTCGTAGCCCCGTTCCCAGAAGACCCGCACGGCCTGTTCGAGGGCCTCATCGGCGTCGAATCCTCTCGGCCGGCCGATCGGTGCCTTCCGCTGCGTCTCCATGCGCTCGATCATACCTCTTCTGTACTGACCGGTGCGGAAGTGCTACGGTCTCGTTCGGTACCGATCGGTACTTAACTTTGTGGAGGACATTCCCATGGGACACCTTGAAGGCAAGACCGCCGTCGTCACCGGCGGCAGCACCGGGATCGGCCTGGCCACCGCCGTACGGCTGGCGGCCGAGGGCGCGTACGTGTTCATCACCGGCCGGCGCAAGGCCGAACTGGACGCCGCCGTGGAGACCATCGGCTCGGCGAGGGCCACGGCGGTGGCGGGCGACATCGCGAACCTGGCCGATCTGGACCGGCTGTACGACACGGTCCGCGCCCGGGGCCAGGGGCTGGACGTGTTGTTCGCCAACGCGGCGACCGCCTCGCTGGTGGCACTGGGGCAGATCACCGAGGAGGACTACGACCAGACCTTCGGGGTCAATGTGCGAGGCACGCTGTTCACCGTGCAGAAGGCGCTGCCGCTGCTCAACGACGGCGCCTCGGTGATCCTGAACGCCTCCACCGCCGCCGACCACGGCAGGGAGGAGTTCAGCCTGTACGCGGCGTCCAAGGCCGCCGTCCGGTCCTTCGCGCGGACCTGGGCCAACACCCTCAAGGACCGCGACATCCGGGTCAACGCGATCTCGCCCGGCCCGATCGACACCCCCGCCATCACGAACCTCTTCGGCGAGGAGAACGCGGCCGGCGTCAAGGCGCACCTCGCCACCACCGCCGCGATCGGCCGGATGGGCCGCCCGGAGGAAGTCGCCGCGGCCGTGGCGTTCCTGGCCTCCGACCAAAGCAGCTTCGTCCTGGGCGCCAACCTGTACGTCGACGGCGGCGAGAACCAGATCTGACCCGCGGACGACACCCCCGCCCGGCTCGTCGCCGGTGTGCACCCCGCACGTCGGCGACGGGGGCCGCCACGGGGGCTATCCCGCCCCGAGCACCACTGAGCGGCCTCGGGGCCGCAAACGTCATCCAGCGCTCGGTCGCCGGTGTGCGCTGGTCCGGCACGTCGAGATGGTTGAGGGTCCTCTGTAGAGGCGGGTCCGGCAGTCCGCTCCGAACCGCTTCTCGCGGTACCCGATGACGTGTGCGGCCACCTTCTCGTAGAAAGCTCGGCCCGGCCACCGCGGGCGCGGGCCCGCGGTGGCCGGGGATGGCGAGCACACCGGCGTCAGGCTCCCCTCGGCAGGACCTCGTTCCGCGCCGAGGTCACTCCGTGATGGTGGGCGGCGCGGCCAGGAACGGACGCACCTCGAGCCATTCGTGGATCGGCTTCCCGCCCGCCCCGGGGGCCGCCGACAGCTCCCCGGCCAGCTCGATGGCGCGCTCGTAGCTGTCGACGTCGATCACCATCCAGCCGGCGATGAGGTCCTTGGTCTCGGCGAACGGGCCGTCGGTGACCGGCGGGCGCCCCTCGCCGCCGTACTGGACCCACGTCCCCTCGGGGGCGAGCGCCTGACCGTCGACGAACTCGCCGGTCTTCTCGAGCCGGGCCGCGAAGTCCTGCATGTACCGCATGTGCGCCGAGACCTCCTCCGGCGTCCACTGGTCCATGGGCACGCCGTTGACCGGAGCCGGGGCGCCTCGGTAGTGCTTGAGCAGCAAGTACTTGGCCATCGTGGTTCTCCTCGGTGCTGGTGCGACCCATTGTGGCCGCGTTCACCACAGGGACGGAGCCGGTCACGGATTCTCGACATCGCCGTCCGCATTTTTTTGAAACGGTCGTCCGGCCCAGGCCCGGACCACGGCCAGGCGGGCGGGCTGTCACCATAGGAACACCTACGCCACAAGCGTCTGTCCGCCGGAGAGGAGCGCCGATGTCCCACCGACCCGCGACCCACGAACGTGACGAGCCGATGGTGTCCGCCCGATGAGGGGCGTACTGGTGACCGGCGGCTCGCGCGGTATCGGCCGGGCCGTCGCGCTGGCCTTCGCCCGCGGTGGCGACCGGGTCGCGGTGCAGTACGCCGGCCGCCGCGCGGATGCCGAGGAGACCCTGCGGCAGTTGCCGGGCGAGGGACATACGCTGCTCCAGGCCGACCTGGGCGAGCCCGGCGCGGCCGAGCGGGTGGTGGCCGAGGCGCTCGCCGCCCTGGGCACGGTGGACGTCCTGGTGAACAACGCGGCCGTGGCGCCCACGGCGGACACTCGGCACCCGATCGCGCACACCCCGCTGGCGGACTGGCAGCGGATCTGGCGGCGCATGGTCGAGGTCAACCTGCTCGGTGCGGCCGATCTGAGCTGGGCCGTGGCCCGCCACCTCGTGGACCGCGGGGCCGGCGGCGCGATCGTGAACGTCGGCTCACGCGGCGCGTTCCGGGGGGAACCCGACTTCCCGGCCTACGGGGCGGCCAAAGCCGCGCTCCACGCACTCGGCCAGTCGCTGGCGGTGGCACTGGCTCCGCACGGCATCGCGGTCACCTCCGTCGCTCCCGGGTTCGTGGCCACCGAGCGGCAGGCGGCGAAGTTGTCCGGTGCGGAAGGCGAACGCCTGCGGGCGGAGAGCCCGTTCGGCCGGGTGGGCACCCCGGAGGAGATCGCCGCCGCTGTGCACTTCCTGGCGTCCCCCGCGGCGGTGTGGGCCTCCGGAACCGTCGTCGACCTCAACGGCGCGTCTCATCTGCGCACGTGATTCCACCGGCCGCTCCAGGAAGACGGCCGCGCTGACGAACGTCCCCCGGCGGCGCGTCCTGCCCGCTGCGCCACCCCGCCGGGATACCGGTGCCGCACTGGCGCCACGTCACCGGCGCGGTGCGCCGCTCAGGCGCTCCGGGCGCAGTCCGCGGCCAGTCTCAGGCTCTCGTCGACCGCGTGCGGGATGTCGACGACCGGGAACAGCGTGTGCCGCACGGTCCGCTGGGCGTCGACGACGACGATCAGGCGCTTGTGCCGCAGCCGGCCCGCGCCGCGGAAGGTCGGCAGCCGCAGGGCTGCGGCCAACTGGTGGCGGGCGTCGGACAGGAGGGGGTACGGGACGGCCTCGGCGCGGGCGAATTCGGCCTGCTCATGGGAGAGTTGGGTGCTGATGCCGCGCACGTCCGCCCCCGCGCGCAGGAAGTCCGGCCAGGCGTCCCTGAAGAGCCGGTTCTCCAGCGTGCAGCCGGCCGCTCCGGGGATCGCGCCCCACTCCACTCCGGTGCCGGGGTAGGTGAACAGCACGGTCGCCGTGGCGTCCGGTGAGACGAGGGGCAGGTCGGTGCCCTCGGTGCCGGGCAGTTCGAGCCCCTCGGGCAGGCGGGTGCCCACCAGGGCGCGCACCCTGGCGTGCTCGGCGCCGTCCACCGCGGCCGTCGCGGTGACGTCGCCGTCACCCAGCACCCATCGGTCGCCCCAGTCCTGCATGGCGACGAGCACGGGCAGCAGCGCCTCCCCGGCGTCGGTGAGCAGGTACGCGTAGCGCACCGGACGCCGCTGGTAGAGGCTGCGACGCAGGACCCCCTGGGCGACCAGCCGCCCGAGCCGCTCGGTGAGCACCTTCCTGGACAGGCCGATCTCGGTGGCCAGTGCGTCGAAGCGGACATGTCCGCGTGCGACCTCCCGCAGCACCAGTACGTTCCACCAGTCCCCCAGGACCAGGGCGGCCTGGGCGATGCCGCATGTCTCGTCGGCGTTGTGCATCCTCATGCGCCCATAGTAGGTTCCCAATCGGAACTCACTTTGTTTCATCGTGGAACTTACTGCCCGCCGCCGTGCGGGCTCAGCCTGAGGAGCTGCACCGTGACCGCTATCAGCCGGGTCGTCGCACGGGAGATCATCGACAGCCGGGGCAATCCGACCGTCGAGGTGGACGTCGAACTCAAGGACGGCTCGCTCGGCCGCGCCGCCGTCCCGTCGGGCGCCTCCACCGGCGCCCGGGAGGCGGTGGAGCTGCGCGACGGCGACCCCGCCCGTTTCCACGGCAAGGGCGTACGGCGGGCCGTGGACGCCGTGAACGAGAGCATCGCGGACGCCGTCACCGGACTCCACGCCGAGGACCAGGCGACGGTCGACCGCACCATGATCGAACTGGACGGGACAGCCACCAAGTCACGGTTGGGCGCCAACGCCCTGCTCGGTGTCTCCCTGGCCACCGCCAAGGCCGCGGCCGCGGCCCACCGGCTACCGCTGTACCGCTACGTCGGCGGAGTCGACGCCCGGCTGCTGCCGGTGCCGATGATGAACATCATCAACGGCGGCGCCCACGCCCACAATCCGCTCGACTTCCAGGAATTCATGATCGCCCCCATCGGCGCGGACACCTTCGCCGAGGCCGTCCGCATGGGCTCGGAAGTCTTCCACACCCTGCGCACCCACCTGCTCGCCGCCGGCCACAGCGTGAACGTCGGCGACGAAGGGGGCTTCGCACCCCAACTGCGCAGCGCCGAGGAAGCCCTCGACTGCGTCGTACGCGCCATCGAACAGACCGGCTACCGGCCCGGCACCGACATCACCCTCGTCATGGACCCGGCCACCTCGGAGTTCTTCCGCGACGGCGACTACGACTACACCGGCGAGGGCGTCCGCCGCACCCCCGCCGAACACGCCGACTACCTCGCCGCCCTCGTCGACCGCTACCCCGTCGCCTCGATCGAGGACCCGATGGCCGAGGACGACCACGACGGCTGGCGGGCCCTGACCGCCCGGCTGGGCGACCGCTGCCAGCTCACCGGCGACGACGTCTTCTGCACCAACGAGACGCTGCTGCGCGCCGGCATCCGGGACGGCATCGCCAACTCGATCCTGGTCAAGGTCAACCAGATCGGCACCCTCACCGAGACCCTGGCCACCGTGGCCACCGCCCGCGGCGCCGGCTACACCGTCGTCCTGTCCCACCGCTCCGGCGAGACCGAGGACACCACGATCGCCGACCTCGCCGTCGCCACCGGCTGCGGCCAGATCAAGACGGGCTCGCTCTCCCGCGCGGACCGCACCGCCAAGTACAACCAGCTCGTGCGCATCGAGGAAGAGCTGGGTCCCCAGGCCCGCTACGCGGGCGCGGAAGTCCTGGGGCTGCGCCGCTGACACCGGGCCGACACTCATCGGCCGCCGTGCCGGACGTGGTGCGGCCCGGCCGCCGGTGGGCAGGCTCCGCGCCCGGGGCGGAGTCCAACGCCGCTCCCGTGCCCGCCGCCCGAAGCGGCCGCCCTTCGCCCCCCCCGGTTCCAACGAGGCGCGTGCGGGCCGGCTTGACGTCCGATCACCGGATGTCAGTCGGCTTCCAGGGGGAACGGATCGGGGCGCCGGGTTCCCGTGGCACGCTCGATCAGCGAGGCGAAGCCATGGGCGATGTGCTGTTCGGTGGCCTGGGCGACGAGGTCCGGGTCGCCGACCGCCATGGCGTCGACGATCGCCGTGTGCTCGGCCTGGGACGCGGCGCTGCGCTCCAGTGATTCCAGCGACAGGTCCCACGGGAAGCTCTGCCATGTCGCTCTGATCTCGTCGCACAGCGAGGGCACGCCACACCGCTCGTAGAAGTGGAAGTGGAAGCGTTCGTTGAGTTCCTGGTAGCGGGCCGGGTCGGCCGCGTCGAGTGCCTGCTGCATCTGTTCGATCAGCCCCCTGGCCTGGGCGAGGTCCAGGCGGCTGAACCGCAGGGTGGCGCGGCGCATCGCGTAGCTCTCCACCAGCCTGCGCACGATGTAGGTGCCCTTGGTGCGCTCGAGGTCGAGACCGGCGACCCGGACCCCCTTGTGCGACTCGGAGACCAGCAGCCCCTCCGCCTCCAGGACCCGCATGGCCTCCCGGACGGGGGTGATGCTCGTGGACAGTTCCCGGGCCAGCTGGTCCTGGCGCAGCCGTTCACCGCGGGGCAGTTGACCGGTGAGGATGCGGCGGCGCAGTTCAGCGGCGATCTTGTCCTTCTTCGTCGCGCCGCCGGTCCCGGCCCGCGTCGTCATCGTGTCCTCTCCCGTCGTCGTCCCGTCGTCGTCACCATGCCTGGACAGAGCCCTGGAAGCATACTCTCAGCAGATAATGCATTATCGCTTGTCTCATGCATTTCTGGTGCGTAACGTGGCGCCCGCCGCCCCGCACACCGACACCGGAGGAACACACATGGGTGAGGACCAGCGCAGGCACGGACCGCACGCGGGGGCGGAAGGTCCCGCGCTGCCGTTGAGCGGGATCACGGTCGTCGCGATCGAGCAGGCCGTCGCCGCTCCCATGGCGACCCGGCATCTCGCGGACCTCGGCGCCCGGGTGATCAAGGTGGAGCGTGCGGGCGGCGGCGACTTCGCACGCGCCTACGACACCACCGTGCTCGGCCAGTCCAGCCACTTCGTCTGGCTCAACCGCGGTAAGGAGAGCATCACGCTCGATGTGAAGAGCGCACACGGCGGCGAGGTGATGCGCCGGCTGCTGGCCAGGGCGGATGTCTTCGTACAGAACCTCGGTCCGGGCGCGGCCGAACGGCTGGGGCTGGGCGCCGAGCAGCTGCTGCGCGACCACCCCCGGCTGATCGTGGCCGGCATCAGCGGCTACGGCCCCTCCGGCCCGTACCGCGCGAAGAAGGCCTACGACCTGCTCGTCCAGTGCGAGGCCGGCGTCGTCTCGGTCACCGGAACACCCGAGACCCCGGCCAAGGCCGGCATCCCCGTCGCGGACATCGCGGCAGGCATGTACACCTTCTCGGCCGTACTGACGGCCCTGTACGAGCGCGAGCGCACCGGAACGGGCCAGCATCTGGAGATCTCGATGCTGGACGCGCTCACCGAGTGGATGGGCTACCCGATGTACTACGCCACCTACGGCGGCACGCCCCCGCAGCGCAGCGGCGCCCACCACGCGGCGATCGCCCCCTACGGCCCCTTCACCACCGGGGACGGCCGGCAGATCTTCCTCGCGGTGCAGAACGACCGGGAGTGGGCCGTGCTGTGCTCGGACATTCTGGAGGATCCGGGGCTGGCGCGGGATCCGCGGTTCGCGACCAACTCCGACCGGGTCGAGCACCGCGACGAGGTGGCGGCCCTGATCGAGGCCCGGCTCGCCGGACGGAGCATCGAGGACGTCGAGGCCCTGCTGGAGAAGGCCCGCATCGCCAACGCCCGGCTGCGCGATGTCGCCGACGCCGCCCAGCATCCCCAGCTCCTCGCACGCGACCGCGTGCGCACCGTCGCCACCCCGGCCGGCCCGGTGCGTGCGCTGCGCCCACCGATGCTCAACGAGACCCGCGAGACGGCGATGGGCGCCGTCCCCGCGGTCGGCGAGCACACCGACTCCGTCCTGGAATGGCTCGGCCTGGACGCCGGCCACACGCAGGCCACGGCCTGAACACCACCGAGGCCGTCGCCCTCGCCAACGGCACCGACTACGCCCTGCTCGGAGCGGTATGGACCCGCGGCATCGGACGCGGCCACCGCAACGTACGACGCCGGCGGCGGTGTCGAACCGCCCTTCGGCGGCTTCGGCGCCTTCGGCTACGGCCGCGAAAAGGCTACGAGGCCCTGGACTTCTTCACCGAGACCAAGACCACGGTGGTATCGCTCGCATGAACACCCTCCGACACGCCCGCAGCTTCCTGTTCGTCCCCGGCAACCGGCCCGACCGCTTCGCCAGGGCCCTGTCCTCCGGAGCCGACGCCACCATCATCGACCTCGAGGACGCGGTGCCCGCCTCGGACAAGGACACGGCCCGCGACGAGGTCGCCGCATGGCTGCGTACACAGGCCGTCCTCGATTCGGTCGTGGTCAGGGTCAACGCCGTCGGCACCCCCTGGTTCGCCGGCGACCTGCGTCTGGTCGCCGAAGCCCACTGCCATGTGATGCTGCCGAAGTCCGAGACACCCGAGGACATCGCCGCGGCCGCCTCCCGTCTGGCCCCGGACCGCGCCGTGGTGCCACTCATCGAAACGGCGGCGGGCGTTCTGGCCGCCGACCGGATCTGCGCCGCGGCGAACGTGGCCCGGCCCGCGCTCGGCAACATCGACCTCGCCAACGACCTCGGCGTCTCCCCCACCGACCCCGCCGCCCTCAGCCACGCCCGCCAGCACCTGGTCCTGGCCGCCGCGGCGGCCAGGACCGCCGGCCCGATCGACGGCGTCACCCCGCAATTCGACGATCCGGACCAGGTCCACGCGGACGCGGTGCACGCCAAAAGCCTCGGCTACACCGCGAAACTGTGCATCCACCCCCGCCAGATCCCACCCATTCTCCGCGCGTTCACACCCGACGAGCGGGAAGTGGCCTGGGCCCGCCAGGTCCTGGCGGCGGCCGCACACGACGGCGGCGCGACCGCGCTCAACGGCGAGATGCTCGACCGGCCCGTCTACGAACGCGCCCAGGCAATTCTGCACGCGGTCCGCGACACACGAGGGGAGGCCACCGATGAGTGAGCCGCGGGGTGGCTCGTCGGTGGCGATGAGGACCTGGGCGTAGGTCGTCGCCACGCCCAGCCCGCTGGGGCGCGATCTGCCCTGCCGAAGACGGCCACGCGGCTCACGTGGCACACATCATGGCCAGGCGCTGTCGGTGCGTTCGGCGTCCGCCGGCCCGTCCGCGTCGCGGGCCGCGTCATCGCTGTCCGGGGCGGGATCGCCGAGCGTGCGGCGTTCGGTCGAGTCGTGGGAGCCGCCGGTGCATGTCGTGGCGAGCGTGTAGGCGATGTCGACGTCCTGGTAGGCGACCCGCGCCCGCACACGCTCGGGCAGGTTTCTTCGCACGCTGCGTGATGTCGACCGGCGGCCGGGGGTGCCGTGGAAGGTCACCCGTGCCTGTGGCTCGTGCAGAAAACGAAGATCGGATGCCCGCAGGGAGGAGGCGAAGGAGATGTCCGCCGTCCGCTCGTCCTGACCGCGCCCCGCCGCCTCCGCGGCGTCGCCCGCGTCCTGTCCCGCTGCCTCCTCCTGGCCCACGGCGCGCCCCGGTCCGCGTCCGTCGGGCGCATCGTTTCAGGGCGGCTCAGACGTGCGCTTCCGGGTCTGTCCGCGCTCCGCCCCGTGTTTCGGCCGCCGCGCGGTCGGCTCGGCGGCGTCGGCCGTGTCCTCGGCAGCCGATTCCGCGGACCCGCTCGGTCTCCGCGCGCTCTTCTCCGCGCCGCGCACCGCCTTACCGGCTGCTTTTCCCGCCCCCTTGCCCAGGGCCCGCGCGGACTCGCCCGCGGTCCTGCCCGCCTCCCGGACGGCGCCGCCCGCGCTCCTGCCGACGTCCTCGGCCGCTTCGGCTGTGCCGCGTCCCAGCTCGTCGACCGCGCTGCCGGCTCCGCCGCCGACGTCCCGTACCGCGGCTCCGGCCCCTTGGGTGATCTGCTCCAGGATCTGCGGGTTGTTGTCGATCGTGCGCAGTACCCGGCCGACGACCCGCGCGACGTTGTCCAGCCGCACCTTCAGCAGCGCCTGCGCCTCCACGCCCTTGATCTCCAGCTTGACGCGTCCCAGGTGGACATCGGCGCCGACGTTCAGCTTGAGCAGGTCCAGGACTTCCGCCTGCAAGGAGACACGAGCACGCAGATCCTCCACCTCGAGGCCGATCTCATCGACCTCCAGGCGGGGGACGTCGAGGAGGACATCGGGGCTCCGATCGGTCTCCTCACCCGCGGGGAGGAGCTCACCTTCCTGTGCTTCCTCGCCCCGCTCGTCCCGATGCCACTCGCCCCGGCGGTGTGCCCGGCCATGGGCGATCTCCTGGTCGTCCTGCTCTTCCTCGTCGACGAACCCGTGGCCGTCGTGCTCCGCTTCGCTCATCACACGGCCTCGCTGCCCCTGGGGTCCGGAATTGCCATGGCGGAGGTTCCACCGTTGATGTCCCCTCTTCCACCGTAGAACGCGCTGCCCGGACTGTCGCGGTGCGGCCCGGCGGCCTCCGAGCCGATCTCACTGCCGTGCTGACCACGGCGGGCCGCACCCGCCGACAGGGGATCGCGTGAGACGGAGGTGAGCTGCCAGGCCGCGCTGCGCCGCCGGGCTCAGTCCGGCAGTGCGGCCAGCGCCGAGCGGGCCCGCTCGCGGTATTCCCTAACCCGTGCCACCTTGATGTGCTCGTAGCCGCGGATGGTCTCCGGCAGTTCGGCGATCCGGACGACCGCGTCCGCGCTGTCCGGGGTGAGCCGGTCGAGGGCCTGCCGCATCAGCTCCTCGTACTCCGTGATCAGGGCGCGCTCCATGCGGCGCACGGCCGTGTGGCCGAAGGGGTCCAGTGGGGTGCCGCGCAGCCGTCGGGTGGCCCGCAGGGCGCGGAAGGCGGGACCGCTGGTGCGGCGCAGGCGCAGTTTGCGGTTCATGCCCAGGGCGCGCAGTACCGGCGGGTGCAGCAGGACGGAGACGGTGGCGTCCGGGCCGAACTCCTCGCGGATACGGGCCTGTTCGGCGGGGTCCAGATGCAGGCGGGCCACCTCGTACTCGTCCTTGTACGCCATCAGCTGGTGCAGCGCCTTGGCGAAGGCGAACGCGACGCGGCGGCCGTGCTCCTCCCCCGCACGCTCGGTGGCGAGGCGGGTGACGGTCCGCACCGCCCGGTGGTAGCGCTCGGCGTACGCGCTGTCCTGATAGGCCGTCAGGTCGGCCACGCGAAGGTCGATCGCCTCCTCCAGGGTGGTGCTCGGCCGGGCCGCCTCCTGCGGGGCGGTGACGCGCCGCGCCGCCTCCGGGTCGGCCACGGCGGCGCGGCCCCAGCGGAACGCGGCCAGGTTCTTCGCCACCGAGGCCCCGCCGAGTTCCACCGCGCGCTCCACCGCCTCGGCGCTGACGGGCAGGCAGCCGTGCTGGTAGGCCGCGCCGAGCAGCAGCAGGTTGGCCGGCATGTGGTCGCCGAAAAGCCGCTCCGCCAGGCCTTGGGCGTCGAGCGGGAGCAGGGCGTCGGAGCGGGTCGCGGCGGCGATCCTGGCGAGTGCGTCCTCGGGGCCGCCGGGCACGGGGGCTCCCTTGGTGATCATGGCGGCGGTGGGCACGACGGCCGTGTTGACGACGGCCACCGTTCGCTCGGGCGCGCAGGTGGTGAGGTTGCCGTCGGCCGCCGCGCCGAGCAGGTCGAAGCCGAGGAGCACATCGACGGTGGCGTCCGAGGCGCGCACCGCGCCGGTCACCGGGTCCTTGCCGATCCGCACATCGCTGACCACGGGGCCGCCCTTCTGGGCGAGCCCGGTCTGGTCCAGGCCCGCGGCGTACATCCCGTCGAGGTGCGCGGCCATCTGGAGGATCTGCGCGGCGGTGACCACACCGGTGCCGCCGATCCCGGGCATGCGCAGCACGATTTCCCGGCCGGTGAAGCGGCGCTCGGGGTCGGGCAGTTCCACCGGCGGCTCGGGGATGCGTCGTGGGGTACGTCCGGCCGAGGGGCCCGGTTCGACCAGGAGGAAGGAGGGGCAGTCGCCCTTGAGGCAGCTGAAGTCGGAGTTGCAGGAGGGCTGGTGGATGCGTGTCTTGCGGCCGAATTCGGTTTCGACGGGCTGCACCGACAGACAGGTGGACTGCTCGGCGCAGTCCCCGCAGCCCTCGCAGACGCGCTCGTTGACGACCACTTTCCCGGTGGGTGTCGGCAGCACACCGCGCTTGCGCAGCCGGCGTTCCTCGGCCGCGCACCGGTCGTCGTGGATCAGCACGGTGACGCCCTCGATCGCCGCCAGTTCGCGCTCGACGTCCGCGAGGTCGTCCCGGTGGCGCACCGAGGCACGCGGGTCGAGGCGGACCCGGCGGTAGGACCGTGGCTCGGGCGTGGTCACCACGATGCGCCGCACGCCCTCCAGCGCCAGCAGCCGGGTGAGCGCGGCGACGTCGAGGCGGCCCTCGACGCTCTGCCCTCCGGTCATGGCGACGGCCTCGTTGTAGAGGAGCTTGTACGTCATGGTCACCCCGGCGGCGACGGCGGCGCGGACGGCGAGCGAGCCGGAGTGGTGGAACGTCCCGTCGCCGAGGTTCTGCACGAAGTGTCCGTCGTCGGTGAACGGCGCGAGGCCGAACCACTGCGCGCCCTCGCCGCCCATCTGCGTCACGCCGATCTGGTGGCCGCGGTTCCCGCCGCCGTCCAGCGCGACCATGGCGTGGCAGCCGATTCCCACGCCGACCAGGGTGTCCTGCGTCGTGCGGGTGGAGATGTTGTGCGGGCAGCCGGAGCAGAAGAACGGTGTGCGGGCGGCGACGAGCGGCAGCATCCGCAGTCCCGACGGTCGTGGCCGCCGCACGATGACCGCCGCCTGCCGCGGGAGTCGCTCCGCGCCGATCAGGCCGGCCAGCGCCCGGGACACGTCGTCGGCCTTCAGGGTGCCACGGACCGGCAGCAGCGGGCGGCCTGTCTCGTCGAGGCGGCCGACGACGGCCGGGGCGTCGGGCCGCCGGTAGAGGGCCTTCTTCAGGTGGCCCTCCAGGAACGCGGTCTTGTCCTCCACCACCAGCAGCCGGTCCAGGCCCCGCGTCAGCTCCGCCAGGTGGTCACCGTCGAGGGGGAAGGGCATGCCCAGCGCGATGAGCCGGATGCCGAGCCGCTCTGTCTCCGCCTCGTCGATGCCGAGATCGTTCAGCGCCCGGCGGACCACCGCGAAGGACGTCCCCGACGCGATGACGCCCAGCGTCGCCTGCCGGGCGGAGGAGACGATCCGGTTCAGACGGTGCTCGCGCGCGTAGCCACGGGCGATGTCCAGCCTGCGGACCAGCAGGTCCTGTTCGGCGTCCAGCGCGGCGGGGCCCACCAGCACGGGCGGGGAGCCGGCCGCGCGCCGTACGGGTTCGGGGATGCCGTGGCCGAGACCGGTGAGGTCGACGGTCGCCGACGAGTCCGCGACATCGGCGACGATCTTCAGTCCCGTCCAGAGCCCGGCGGCCCGGGAGAGGGCGACCGCGTGCAGCCCGTAGTCGATGAGTTCGCGCACCGAACCGGGCGCGAACAGGGGCATGCACAGGCTCTGGCACATCGGCTCGCAGGAGCTGGGCACCGTGGAGGACTTGCAGTCCGGGTCGTCCCCGATCCAGGCGACCGCCCCGCCGAGCGGCGCCGTACCGGCCAGCGTCGCGTGCCGGATCGCGTCGGCGGCCCGGTCCAGGCCCGGGTTCTTGCCGTACCAGAAACCGGTGACGCCCTCGTGACGACGGCCCGGGAGCTGGTCGAGCAGCTGAGTGCCGCCGACCGCGGTGGCGGCCAGTTCCTCGTTCAGCCCGGCCTGGAACACCACCCCGGCCTCCTCCAGGAACCGGGCCGCGCGGCCCATCTCCAGATCGACGCCGCCCAGCGGGGAGCCCTGGTAACCGGAGACGAAGACCCGGGTGTCCAGACCGCGCGCCCGGTCCAGCCGCCGCTGCTCCAGGGTGAGGCGCACCAGCGCCTGCACTCCCGACATCGGAGCGCGTCCCTCCGAGGCCGTGTACGTGTCGTCGCGCGACGGGGAGATGGGCAGGGCACTCACGGAAATCCTCCACAGAGCCGGGGAGCGGGGAGTGGGAAGCAGGGAGTGGGAAGTGGTCCACAGCACAGCAACCACACCTCGACCGACGCAAGGACCGCGCGAGAGATCACCGCGAAGACGCAAAGAACCTATGGACACAGCGCGATGAGCTCGATTTGATTGCGTCATTGTGCCGAGGCGGAGGACTTGCGATGACGCCGTACGAGTTGGACGAGATCGATCACCAGTTGCTCCGCCTGCTCCAGGCGGACGGCCGCCGTACGTTCTCCGAGATGGCCCCCGAGGTCGGGCTCTCCGTCGCCGCGGTCAAACGCCGGATCGACCGCATGCGCCAGGCGGGGGTCATCACCGGCTTCACCGTCAAGATCGACCATGCCAAGCTCGGCTGGGGCATCGAGGCCTTCACCGAGCTCCGCTACGCCGGTACCACCAGCGTCAGGGACATCCTCAGCAGCACGACCCGTACGCCCGAGGTGCAGGCGGTGTTCACCATCGCGGGAGACCTCGACGCCCTGGTGCACATGCGGGTGCGCGACATCAACCACCTCCAGGAGGTCATCGACCGGCTGCGCGGCACGGGCAAGGTCATCGGCACCAGGACCCTGATGGTGCTCGGGTCGTGGTCGAGGGAGGACTGAGACGGCGGTCAGCCCTTGAATCCCCCGCTTCACGCTCAGAGTTCCGCGTGCGGCTTCCCGCTCAGAGTTCCCCGTGCAGCTTGGCGATCAGGGGCACGATCCGCGGCATGAGGCGGCGGCTGAGCACCACCTCGGTCGAGGTGCGCTGGACCCCGTCGATCGCGATGATCTGCTGGAGCACCTCCTCCAGACCGGCGTTGTCCTTCGCCACCACACGGCAGAGCAGGTCGGCGTTGCCCGCGACCGCGTTCGCCTCGATGACCTCCGGAATGTCGGCCAGCCCGCTGAGCGTCTGCTCGATCATGCCCTGGGCGATGTGCAGCCGGACGTAGGCCAGTCCGGAGTAGCCCATCGCCGCCGGATCGAACTGCGGGCGCCAGCTGATGAGGATGCCGAGGCGCTGGAGCTTGTCCACCCGCGCCTGCACGGTCGCGCGGGCGACGCCGAGCCTGCGCGCGTACTCACGGACTCCGGCGCGGGGCTCCTCCGCGATAAGGCGCAGGACGTCGAGGTCTAACGGTTCCAGAAACGCCGACATCTCATCTCGACCTTCCGTATGAACACCTGGCAATGGTGTGACGGTGAATTCTGCGCCAATGGTAAGGGACTTTCGCGGTCACTTGAACTCCTGGACAGATGGACGTCAGTCTGGCCGGACCTGACCAGTCAAAGGGAGAGACGCATGGGACAGACGCTGGCCGAGAAGGTGTGGCGATCGCACCTCGTTCGCTCCGCCCCCGGGGAGCCCGACCTGCTCTACGTCGATCTGCACCTGCTGCACGAGGTCAACACGCCGATCGCGTTCGACGGTCTGCGCGCCGCCGGCCGTACCGTGCGCCGCCCGGACCTCACCCTGGGCACCGAGGACCACCTGGTGCCCACGGTGGACCTGTTCCAGCGGATCGAGGACCCGGCGATGCGCAGGCAGGCCGCGCTGCTGGCCGAGAACTGCGCCGAGTTCGGCATCGAGGTCTACCGGGCCGGGGACCGGCAACGCGGCATCGTGCACGTGATCGCGCCGGAGCTCGGGCTCGTGCACCCCGGGATGACGGTCGTGTGCTGCGACTCGCACACCACCACGCTCGGGGCGTTCGGGGCCCTCGCCTTCGGCATCGGCACCTCCCAGGTCGAGCACGTGCTCGCCACCCAGACGCTGCCCATGACCCGGCCGAGGACGATGCGGGTGACCGTGACCGGCACCCTCGCCGACGGCGTGTACGCCAAGGACCTGATCCTGGCGCTGATCGCCCGGATCGGGACGGCGGGGGCGCAGGGGCACATCGTCGAGTACCAGGGCTCCGCCATCGACGCCCTGTCGATGGAGGGCCGGATGACGGTGTGCAACATGACCGTCGAAGCCGGCTCCCGCGCCGGCATGGTGGCCCCGGACGAGAAGACCTTCGCCTACCTCGAGGGCCGCCCGCACGCCCCGGCGGGAGACGCCTGGGGGGCCGAGCTCGCGTACTGGCGCACCCTGCGGTCCGACGACGACGCGGTGTTCGACAAGGAGGTCGTGCTCGACGGCTCCACGATCGCCCCGTACGTCACCTGGGGCACCAACCCCGGACAGGCCGCACCGCTCGACGGCGTCGTGCCGCATCCGTCGTCCTTCGCCGATCCGCAGGAGCGGGCGGCGGCCGAGCGCGCGCTCGGCTACATGGCCCTGGAGCCCGGTACCTCCCTGCGGGACGTCGAGATCGACACGGTGTTCATCGGGTCCTGTACCAACGGCCGGATCGAGGACCTCCGCGCGGCCGCCGACGTCCTGCGCGGCCGCAAGGTCGCCGAGGGGGTCGAGGTGGTGCTCGTGCCCGGCTCGGACACGGTCCGCGCCCAGGCCGTCGAGGAGGGTCTCGACGAGGTCTTCACCGCCGCCGGGGTCCGCTTGCGCACCGCGGGATGCTCGCTGTGCGCCGCGGTCAACGAGGACCGGCTGCGCCCCGGGCAGCGGGCCGCGTCCACCAGCAACCGCAACTTCGAGGGACGGCAGGGCAAGGGCGCCCGGACGCATATCGTCGCACCGGCGGTGGCGGCCGCCAGCGCGGTCGCCGGCCGCCTCGCCGCCCCCGCTGACCTGGCGCCCCGGAAGGACATCGGCTGATGCGCACGTTCACCGTCCACACCGGACAGGCCGCGCCCCTGCGGATCGACAACGTCGACACGGACCAGATCATCCCGGTCCGCTTCCTCACCCGGCTGACGAAGGCCGGTTACGGCCAGGACCTGTTCGCCGACTGGCGGGACGACCCGGAATTCGTCCTCAACCGCGAGCCGTTCGACTCGGCGACGGTCCTCGTCGCGGGCCGGGACTTCGGCACCGGCTCCTCGCGTGAGGGCGCCGTCTACGCGCTGACCGACTGGGGGTTCCGCGCGATCATCGCGCCGCGGTTCGGCGACATCTTCACCGGTAACGCCTACCAGAACGGGCTGCTGCCCGTCGTGGTCCCCGAAGACGTCGTCGTCCGGCTGTGGGACCTCCTGGACCGGGAGCCCACCACGCCCGTCACCGTCGATCTGGAGGCCGGTGAGGTCCGGGCCGGTGACATCCGGCAGCGGTTCAGCGTTCCCGCCGAGACGCGCAGGCGTCTGCTGGCGGGGCTCGACGAGATCGGCAACACGCTGGACCACCTGGACGCCATCGAGGCGTACGAGGCCGGACGGCGCGCCGCCCTGCCGACGACCGGGCGGACCGACCGGCTGTCGTAGCGCGGGACGGACGGAGCGGCACGGACGGAGCGGGGCGGACAAAGGGGCACGGACGGAGCGGGGCGGCTGCCGGTGACCGGCCGCCGCCCCGCTCCGTCAGGCCCGTCAGGCCGGCTCAGGCGTTGGTCGCGTCGGCGCGGACCGCCGAGGACGCCGGCTCCCCGGTGCCGGCCTCCGCCGTCTCACCGGTGATCGCTTCGAGGCTGCGGCCGTTGCTCCGCGGCCCCAGGACACCGACGTTCACGCACATCAGCACCAGCAGGGTGGCCGAGCCGATGAAGACACCGATCGAGCCGAAGGCGTCCAGCAGCGCCACGCCCGCGAACGGCAACGCGGCCGCCGACAGACGGGACAGCGCGTAGGCCATGCCGATCGCGGAGCTGCGGACCTGAGTCGGGAACAGTTCGGTGTGGTAGATGTGGTAGGCCCCGCTCAACACGTTGTTCGACATCGTGATGACCAGGCCCGTCGCGACGATGAGCACCGGTGAGGTCGCGGTCCCGAACAGCAGCCCGGCGCCGGCCGTGATCAGCCCGGACGCGATGATCAGGTGCTTGCGCTCGTACCGCTCGACCAGCGGAATGGCGATCGCCGCACCGACGGGTGCGCCGATGAAGGTCATGGCCGTGTAGCCGAGTGAGTCGACGATGTCGTAGCCCTTGTCCAGCAGCACGATCGGCACCAGCGACGAGAAGCCGTACTGGCCCACGGTCTGGAGCAGTTGGAAGACCCAGAGCATCACCGTCCGGCGCCGGTACGGCGGCCGGAACATGTCGGCCAGCGAGACCCGCCACACCGTGACCGGCGCCGGCGGCTCCGGGGCGGGCAGCGGCCCCCGCTCGGCCTCCACGACGCGCTCGATGTCGGTGACGATCCGGTCCGCCTCCTCGACCCGGCCCCGCTCGGCGAGCCACCGCGCGGACTCCGGCAACCCGCGGCGCACGATGAACACGGCCATCGCACCCAGACCGCCGCACAGCAGCAGCCAGCGCCAGCCCTCCCACAGGAAGTGCGAGCGGGCGACCAGCACACCGCCGAGAAGTGCGACGACCGGGGTGCCGAAGAACCCGATGGTGTAGGCGACCGCGATCATCCGGCCGCGCCTGAGCTTCGGCATGTACTCACTCAGGTAGGTGTCGATCAGGATCAGCTCGGCCCCCATGAAGACGCCGCACAGCAGCCGGATCGCGATGAGCACGCCGATGTTCGGCGAGAAGGCGGCGAGCACCGAGAGCACCGAGTAGGTGCCCAGGTTGATCATGAACATGCGCCGGCGGCCGTACCGGTCCGAGGCGATGCCCAGGAAGATGGCGCCGAAGATCATCCCGAGGAACGGGGCAGCGATCAGCGTGGCCTTGACGTACTTCCCCAGATGCCATTCCTCGCCCAGGACGCCTCCCAGGACGCCGCTCATGAAGACCTCGTAGAGGTCGAAGAACGCGGCCAGCCCCACCAGGAGCGTCCGTCTCCAATGCCACCGGGCGACCGGGAGCCGGTCGAGCCGAGCGGCGATGAGCGCTGATGCGGAACGAGCGGCGGCACCCACGTCGTTCACTGCCACGGCATTCTCCTCCTTGAGGCGACAGCGGTGCCCCAGCGCGTACGACGGGGCCCCGTCCCAGGGACCCGCGGCGGTCACTGCACGCCAGGCCACGATGCCGGGCAAGGTATGCGGCACGCGTCACCTGGGTCAATAACGCGGGGGAATAATGAGCAACTGGTCAGATCGCATGGGCGATCCGACGGCCAGCGGTCGGCACGTGGTCCACGGGCGCAGGGTCATCCCGAGCCGCCGCGCGGGGCCAGGCGTCGCGCTCCGGCAACTGTGACCCGCCGCCCGCCCAGCCGAACTCACCGAGTGCTGAGCGATCCGCGGCGGCTCGTCGCCTGACCCGTGGCTTCCGGGTCAGGCCCGGTCGTCGGCCAGGCGAGCGTCGTAGGCGGCGCGGGCCGCGTGCACGCGGGCCGCGTTGGTCTTGGACCAGTCGGCGATCGCGGTGGTGAGCGTTCCCGCTTCGCGGCCGAGGCCGGTGAGGCGGTACTCGACACGCGGAGGGATGGTCGGGTGGATGGTGCGGCTGACCAGGCCGTCGCGTTCGAGGTTGCGCAGTGCCTGGGTGAGGGACTTCTGCGTCACGCCTTCGATACTCCGGCGCAGTTCGGTGAAGCGGAGCGGCCGGTCGTTCCCGCTCAGCACTCCGAGTACATAGAGCGACCACTTGTTCGCCAGGACGCTCAGCACCGTGCGCGACGGACAGTCTTTCGCATAGGTGATCCCCGAGTTGGTATCCATGAGGTACCTATATATCCAAACGGTTCCTACTTCACAATCGGCACCAGCCACCGGCAGGCTTGTGAGGCCGCTCGCGGTGACGAAGCGGCCTCACTTTCTTTGCGCCTGTTGAAGGAGACGTCATGATCTTGGTTACCGGAGCGACCGGCAGGATCGGTTCCGAAGCGGTGCGCCTGCTCGCCGGGCGCGACCTCCCCACCAGGGCGTTGGTGCGCGACACGTCCCGCGTACCGAAGGACGGGGCCTGGAGCGGCGCAGAGGTTGCCGTGGGTGACTTCGACCGCCCGCATACGCTGGACGAGGCGATGCGCGGTGTCGGCACCCTGCTGCTCATCAGCCCGTCGCTTCCCGGCCAGGAGATCGCCGTCATCGACAGCGCTGCACGCCAGGGCGTACAACACATCGTCAAGATCACGAATCACAAGGCCACACCCGACTCCCCCGTCGACCGCCGCCGCGACCATGCGCGCATCGAGGCTCATCTGAGGGCGAGTGGACTCCGGTACACGCTGCTCGGGCCGAATCTCCTCATGCAGAACCTGTTCGCCGTGGCCCCGATGATCAAGCAGACGCACGGGTTCGTCATGTCGGCCGGCGAGGGCCGGTTCGGGATGGTCGATGCCCGTGACGTGTCCGCATGCGCGGCGGCCGTGGCAGCCGCTCCCGCCGGTCACGTGGGGCGCACCTACTTGCTGACCGGGCCGGAGCTCGTCACCTACGCCGACGTGGCCGCCGAGCTGACCCACGCCTTGGGCCAGGAGATCGAGTACCGCCGGATCACGCCCGAGCAGCACCGGGAGGCAATGGTCCAGGCAGGGCTGCCCGAGCCGGTCGCCGCCTCCAACGCCCAGGTCTTCGGCCTGATCGCGGAGGGAGACGCCGCGTGGCTGTCCGACGATGTCGCCTCTCTCACCGGAACCAGCCCCCGCGGCCTGCGCGCCTTTGTCACCGACCACGTCGACGCCTTCCGGTAGAAGCTCGGCGCGTCGCTGGCTGATCGGCGTGTTCACCCGGCGTGGTTCGGCGCCCGGTTCGGCCCCCGGCGGTTGTCGGCGTCCTCGGCACGGCCGCGCCCGGTGGCCATCGCGCACACGCTGCGCGTGCGGTGAGCGGTTGAGGCGCCGCGGTCCCCGGCGCGTCGACAACCCTCTGCGCCGGGCGTCCACGGTTCTGCTTCGCACCCGTCATGCCGGAGCGGTATAACGGCGGTATGCCCGACGAGCCCTCCCCCGCCTCACCGCCCACCGCCGTTTCGGACCTCGACCTGCGGCTGGTGCGGTACTTCGTGGTCGTCGCCGAGCACCTGAACGTCACCCGGGCAGCCGAGGCACTGCATCTGGCCCAGCCGTCCCTGAGCCGCCAGATCCAGCGGCTGGAGGACGTCCTCGGGGTGCGCCTGCTGGAGCGCACCACGCAGGGCAGCGGCCTCACCGCGGCCGGCGCGGCATTCCTCCCGCAGGCACAGGCACTCCTGCACGCCGCCCAGCAGGCGGTGCGCACCGCGCGCGCCGCGGCGCCGGCGCGCACGATCACCATCGGATACGTCGAGGACCTCGTCATCACCGGCGTGGTGCGGGACCTGCGCGACCGCCATCCCGACGCCCACGTCCGCACCCGTCACCTGGACTGGGACCAGGTCCGTGCCCTGCCCGACCGCCGGGTCGACGCGCTTGTCGTCCGCACGCCGCTGCCGATCCCGACCGATGGCCTGCGCGTGACCGTCCTCTACGACGAACCCCGGGTCCTGCTCGTGCCCGCCTCCCACCCCCTCGCGGGCAAGGAGTCGGTCAGCCCGGCCGACTTCGCCGACGAACCCCTGGTGGCCGTTGCCGGCATGGCCGCGGTGTGGAACGGGTTCTGGCGGCTCGATCCCCGCCCGGACGGTGCCCCGGCTCCCCACGGTCCGGTGCTCGTCGACACCTTCGAGGACAAGCTGGAACTGGTCGCCGACGGCCAGGCCATCGCCCTCGTGCCGGCCTATGACCGGCGCTGCGCGCTCCGGGACGACCTCGCCACCGTCCCCATCGAGGGAGTCGAACCCTGTCAGGTGGTCGTCGTCACCCGTGCCGACGATCGCAACCCGCTCATCGCCCACTTCCGCGACTCCGCGAAGAATCTCCTGGTCCCGGACGCCTGACGGGCCCGCCCCCATGGGTCGGTGAGCGGCCGCGCGAGCCGGCGGCGTGCGGCCATGAGCCCGGAGGACCTGGCCGGCGAGGGCCCTGGGCAGCGGGAGCCGGGGCAGCTCGACGGCCGGCGGGTCCGGGGCCGGGTCGGGCCACCACGACGCCCCTGAAACCCAACGAGCCCACCCCGCAGCATGCGGGGTGGGCTCGTCTCCCGAGCGCTGGGCAGGCCTTGCACCCGCATCTCCCCGCAGGAAGCGGGGCGTCTTTCCTTGGACCACCAACGCGCGTCCGGCGGCCGGGAGTTCGGGCGCCGCAGCAAGATCAAGTGTAGCGCACGGTATCGACCAGCCGCCTCACCCACCATCCGCGCCCAGAGCGGTGCGCGATGGCGTGCGACGGTGTGCATTGAACGCCAGCCGGTAGGCGCTCGGAGATGTCCCCACGAGTCGTGTGAAGTGGTAGCGGAGTGAGGCCTGCGAGCCGAATCCGGATTCTTCCGCCACCTGATCGGCCGGCAGATTCGTGGTCTCCAGCAGTCGCCGGGCGCGGTCGATGCGCATCTGCAACAGCAACTGCTGTGGCGTGGTGCCGATCTGGTGTCTGAACTTCCGGTTCAGGCTGCGCACACTCATCGCCGCATGCCGTGCGATCGCCGTGAGATCCAGCGGCGCCGTCAGGTTCTTCTCCATCCAGTCGATGGTCGGCTGGAGCGAATCACTCGTGTCGCCGGGACTGACGTGCTCGATGAACTGCGCCTGGCCGCCGTCCCGCCACGCCGGCATGATGACGCGCCGGGCGGTTTGCGCGGCCAGTTCCGCCCCGGCTTCCGTCCGTATGAGGTGCAGACAAACGTCCAGCCCGGACGCCACACCGGCGGAGGTGAGCGTCCGGCCGTTGTCCACGAACAGCACGGCGGGATCGACCTCCACGGCGGGGTGTCGCCGCGCGAGTTCATCGGCCCACTGCCAGTGGGTCGTCGCCCGCCCCCCGTCGAGCAGGCCCGATGCGGCCAGGGTGAAGGCCCCCACGCATATCGACGCGATGCGGCTTCCGCGCGCCGCCGCGTCGCGCAACACCTGGACCACCTCCGGGTCCGGAGGATCGAGAAACCGTTCAGTGCCCGGGACGATGACGATCTCCGCATCGGCCACCGCGTCCAGATCGTACGGAGTGCGCATCTCCACCGCGCCCCAGCCGGCCGCGGTGCTGAGGAAGCGGCCCGGTGCGCAGAGGCGCACGTCGTAGCGGGGAGGGGACGCCGCGCCGGGGCCGTCCACGGTATTGGCCGTGCCGAAGACCTGACCCGGGGTCATCAGCTCGAATCCGAGGGCTCCGTCGAGTCCGAGCACCGCGACAACCGTCATGGCCAGATCTTAGCAACATCAGGCCATCTGGCCACTTGAGTGATCGACAACAGAGCCCGGAAACTGACATTCCACACCCTTCGACGCCTGCCGCCGGGCCCGGCACCGCCCCGGCGGCCGCCCTCTGGCAAGGAGCACTCTCATGAGCGGCGATGACTACTCCAGCGCTTTTCCGGACACCGCACTCGCCCGGACGGCTCACACCTATCTGACCGGCATCGCCCCCACCAGTCTGGTCAACCACAGCCTCCGCAGTTACCTGTTCGCCCGGGCCATCGGCGACCACCAGGGCCTGCACGCGGATGCGGACTACGACGACGAGCTGCTCTTTCTCGGCTGCGCGCTCCACGACATCGGCCTCACCGACGAGGGCGACGGCGAGCAGCGGTTCGAGGTCGACGGCGCCGATCTCGCCACCAGGTTCCTGATCGGGAACGGGCTGGACGAGGACCGGGCGGCGATCGTCTGGGACGCGATCGCTCTGCACACCTCCCAGGGGATCGCCAACCGCAAGCGCCCCGAAATCGCCCTGACCCATTCCGGGATCGGAGCGGACATCTTCGGCCTCCATGCGGACCTGCTCCCCGAGGGCCACGGCCTCAGCGTCCACGCCGACTACCCCAGGCTGGACCTGGGCCGCGACATGGCCGACATCATCGTGGCGCAGGCCACCGCCAAGCCACACAAGGCGCCGCCCTTCACCTTCCCCGGCGGGGTCCTCCAGGAGCGGTCACCAAAATCCGCGGTCCCCGGGTACGCGCAGCTGCTGGCCGCCTGCCCCTGGGAGTCCTGAGCAGGACGGCCGGCCGATCCTTGCGGTAGCGGCCGGTGAGCAGGCCGCGTTCCGCTCAGGAGAGCTGTCGCCAGGCGTGGTCGAGCGCGGCGCGCAGCTGGGCGGTCCGGTCGGCGGTGAGACCGTCGGTCATGCGCCGCTCCACGTCGCGCACGGGCTCTGCGTAATCGGCGAGGAGCTGGTGCCCGAGGTCGGTCAGCGCGATGAGGAGCTCGCGCCGGTTGGCCGGGTTGGGGCGCCGGACGACGTAGCCGCGGGCCTCGAGGGTGCGCACCATGTCGGCCATGGACTGGGCGGTGACGAAGGAGTCGCGGGCGAGCTGAGCGGCGGTCAGGCCGTCATGCCTCTCCAGCACGGTCAGCGCGGTGTATTGCAGGGCGGTCACACCCGCGGGCTTGAGCACCTCCTCCAGCCGTGCCCGCACGACCAGCTCGGTGCGTTTGACCAGGTACAGCAGTGAAGGGGCAGCCTTCCCACCTCGACCGGCCGACTGCATGGCGGTTTCCGACACGGCGCCCTCCTCATGTGGCCGTCCCCAAGGGCGTGCCACGGCCGCGGCGCCCTGCGGAAGATGAGCCCAGCCTACTCCATTGACAGGATTCCTGTTGGTCATAAGACTGGTCCTGCTTAGCCAGGAATCCTGTCAATGGAGGATGGACTCCCATGGATCTCACGGGAAAGGTGGCCGTCGTCACCGGCAGCGGCCGCGGTCTCGGACTCGCCTACGCCCGCGCGCTGGCCGCGGCCGGGGCGCATGTCGTGGTCAACGATGTGGACCAGCAGGCCGTCGACGCCGCCGTGGAAAGCGTGGCGGCGGCCGGCGGCAAGGCGGTCGGGGTGACCGCCGCGGTGGGCACCACCGCGGCGGCCGATGAGCTGGTCTCCGCCGCGGTGGAGCACTTCGGCCGGCTCGATGTGCTGGTGACCAACGCCGGCATCCTGCGGGACAAGGTCCTGTGGAAGATGACCGACGACGACTTCGACGACGTGATCCGCGTCCACCTGCGCGGCACCTTCAGCTGCGCGCGGGCGGCCGCGGTGCGGATGCGGGAGCAGGGCGAGGGCGGCCGCATCATCCTGATCGGATCGCCGGCCGGCCAGCGCGGCAACTTCGGGCAGACCAACTACGCGGCGGCCAAGGCCGGCATCGCGGCCATGGCCCGCACCTGGGCCCTCGAACTGGCCCGCGCGAAGATCACGGTGAACGCCGTCATCCCCGTGGCGGCCACCGAGATGACCAAGACCATTCCGGCCTTCGGCCCCGCCATCGAGGAGGCCGAACGCACCGGAGCGTCCCTGCCGGACTGGATACGCAAGCAGGAGGGGCTGGGCACCGTCGAGGACGTCACCGGCCTGGTCACCTTCCTCGCCTCCGACGCCTCGGCCGCCGTCACCGGCCAGGCCATCGGCCTCGGCGGGGACCGGCTGGCGCTGTGGTCGCACCCGCAGGAGAAGGCGGTCGACTTCCGGGACGGCGGCTGGAGCGCCGACGAGATCGCCGCCGCCTGGAGCGAGGGTGTCGGTGCGCGGCCCGAGACCTTCGGCATCCCCGCGCCCCAGCCGCCGACGGGCAGCTGACATGGCCACCCCCGCCGCTCCCCTGGACCCGTCCCGGCTGACCGCGATCGACGTGCACACCCACGCGGAGGTGTCCCGCACGGGGCACCCCTCCCTCAGCCCGGAACTGATGGCCGCCTCGGAGAAGTACTTCGCCGCGCACGGCCACCGACAGCCCACGATCGCCGAGACGGCCGACTACTACCGGCAGCGCGGCATGGCGGCCGTCGTCTTCACCGTCGACGCCGAACACGCCCTGGGCCACCCGCCGATCCCGAACGAGGAGGTCGCCGAGGACTGCGCCGCCCACCCCGACGTCCTCATCCCGTTCGCCTCGCTCGACCCGTGGCGCGGACGCGCGGCGGTGCGCCAGGCGCGCCGGCTCGTGGCGGACTACGGTGTGCGGGGCTTCAAGTTCCACCCCAGTCTCCAAGCGTTCTCACCCGACGACCCGATGGCCTACCCGCTGTACGAGGCCATCCAGGAACTGGAGGTTCCGGCGCTCTTCCACACCGGGCAGACCGGTATCGGCGCGGGCGTACGGGGCGGCGGGGGCATCCGCCTGAAGTACTCCGACCCGCTGCTGATCGACGACGTGGCGGCCGACTTCCCCGACCTGCCGATCATCCTGGCCCACCCGTCGTTCCCGTGGCAGGACGAGGCGCTGGCGGTGGCGACCCACAAGCCGAACGTGTACATCGACCTGTCCGGCTGGTCCCCGAAGTACTTCCCGCCGCAGCTCGTCCGCTACGCCAACACGCTGCTGAAGGACAAGGTGCTCTTCGGCTCGGACTACCCGGTCATCACCCCCGACCGCTGGCTGAGCGACTTCGAGAAGATCGACATCAAGCCCGAGGTACGGCCCCGCATCCTCAAGGACAACGCGGTGCGCCTGCTCGGCCTCACGAAGAGCTGACCCTCTTCCCCTCTGTGAGCCCGGCCGGCCCCGGCCGGCGGACTCGGCCCACCCATCCGAAAGGCAGGGCATCCGTATGCGCAACCACGGCGTCGGATCCTGGACCGCACGACGCGCCCGCAAAACCCCGCACCGTGCCGCCGTCGTCCACGGCGGTGTCCAGATCACCTACGCCCAACTGCACGACCGCAGCACGCGCCTGGCCCACCACCTGCGCCACCTCGGCGTGCGTCCCGGCGACCGCGTCGCCTTCCTCGGCCCCAACCACCCCTCGTTCCTGGAGACTTTTTTCGCGGCCGGCCAGCTCGGAGCCATCTTCGTGCCGCTCAACACCCGGCTCGCCGAGCCCGAACTGCGGCACTGCCTGACGGACTCCGGGGCGAGCGTGCTGGTGCACACCCCGGCCTTCGCGCCGTTCGCCCTCTCCTGCGGCACCCCGCGCCTGGTCCCCGTGGGCGACACGCTGGACGAGGACCTCGCCGCGGGCACACCGGCGCCCCTCGACGTGCCCGTGACACACGCCGACACCGCCGTGATCATGTACACCTCCGGGACGACGGGGCGTGCCAAGGGGGCCGTGCTCACCCACGGCAACCTCATCTGGAACAGCCTGAACACCCTGGTCGACGGGGAGTTCGCGGCCGGTGACGTGACCCTGCTGTCCGCGCCGCTGTTCCACACGGCCGCGCTGAACATGACCTGTCTGCCCACTGTGCTCAAGGGCGGCACACTCGTCCTGGAGGAGTCGTTCTCCTCCGCCCGCACCCTGGACCTGGTCGAGCAGCTCCGGGTCACGGTGATGTTCGGTGTGCCGGCCATGTTCCAGCAGATCGCCGCCGAACCCCGGTTCGCCGAGGCCGACCTGTCGTCACTGCGGATGCTGCTGTGCGGCGGCGCCCCGGTACCCGAAGCACTGATCCGCACCTACCAACAGCGCGGGCTCGGCTTCATCCAGGGCTACGGCATGACCGAGGCGTCCCCCGGCGTGTGCCTGCTCGACGCCGAGCACGCCCTCGCCAAGCCCGGCAGCGCCGGCCTCCCCCACTTCTTCAGCGACATCCGCCTCGTCGACCCGGCCGGCGACGACGCCCCGCACGGCGAACTGCTGGTGGAGGGACCGAACGTGATGAGCGGTTACTGGAACCTGCCCGAGGAGACGGCCGCGGCCCTCCAGGACGGCTGGTTCCGCTCCGGGGACATCGCCCGCACCGACGAGGACGGGTACGTCACCCTCGTCGACCGCGCCAAAGACATGATCATCTCCGGTGGGGAGAACATCTACCCGGCCGAGATCGAGAACCTCCTGTACGAACACCCGGCCGTCGGCGACTGCGCCGTCATCGGTGTCCGGGACGACACGTGGGGCGAGGTCCCGCGCGCCGTCGTGGTCCTCGCACCCGGTGTCCGGGCGAGCGCCGAGGACATCCTCGCCTCCCTGGAAGGGCGGCTGGCCCGCTACAAGATCCCCAAGTCGCTCGTCTTCACCGACGCGCTGCCCCGCAGCGGCGCCGGGAAGCTGCTCAAGCCCCGCATCCGCGACCACTTCGGTACCACTTCCTGAAGGAGCCCCGCCATGACCGCAGCCCGCACCGCCACCGGACTCGATGAGATCAAGGCCCTGGCCGGAGCCGACCTCGGCCGCACCGACTGGCTTCAGATCACCCAGGACCGGGTGAACACCTTCGCCGACGCCACCGACGACCACCAGTGGATCCACACCGATCCCGAGCGCGCCGCCACCGGCCCGTTCGGCGGCACGATCGCCCACGGCTATCTGACCCTGTCGCTGATCATCCCCCTCTTCAACCAGCTGCTGGCCATCGAGGGCACCTCCATGAGCATCAACTACGGCTTGGACAAGGTCCGTTTCCCGTCCCCCGTGAAGGTCGGCGCCACGATCCGCCTGCACGGCGTGGTGGAGTCCGTCGACGAGGTCCGCGGCAACGGCGTGGAGATGCGGCTCGCCTTCACCGTGGAGATCGAGGGCTCCGACAAGCCCGCCTGCGTGGCGCAGGCCATCTACCGCCACTACGCCTGACACCCGCCACCAACCGGCGAGCAACTCCTACCTGAGGGAGTCCTCCTGAACGATCTTCGTGGCCGGAGACAGGTTCTCGGAGCCGAGGACAGCGACTCCGGCCGGCACACGGACCTCACGCAACCGCACATCTGCCAGCGATGTCACGTCGACACTCACCAGAGAGGTTTCCAGGGTGAGTACCTGGAAATTCGTGAACACGGAAAGCCATTCCCATGTCCACCCGACGTCCACAGCCACCCATAAATGGGTCAGCCGGTGACGTGAAACCGCATCTACAAGGTCCTCTTGAGAGATGTTCCCGACAATCTTGATCCGAGCCCTGCCCCCGTACCTCTGTAGTTCCCGCAATTCCCGCTTGTTCGAAACCGGAAAGTAGAGATTCGTATCATCGAGGTATGCCACCACTTCTTCCCCGAAGTGGACGGTGTCGAATCTCCCCCACACCCGCACCAGTTCGGCCCGCACCCGCAGATCCTTGTGGCTTCTGTAGCGGGCCAGAACTGGAATCGCCGCATCGGTCGCAATGCGCGCGGCCGCCAGAACCGTGAAGTAGTCTTCGTTCGACGCCTTGTCGTTTTCGGCGTCTTCATTCTCGTTTTTATTCTCATGGTGCAGATTTTGCGGACCAGGCAGTAGTTCCAGGGCAACGGGTCCCACGTCCGCCAATGCTCGCGCTTGCTCTGCCGAGCGGGGCGGAATCAAAGCCGCAGCACGCTTTTGCACCGCATCTCTGACGGATGGGTCCAGTTCCGTGGCATGTTCCAGACAGGCGGCCGCCAGCAGGTGCAGTCGATGGCGACCGTCCACGGATGAATCGCCCCGCTCCAACAGGCCATTGAGAAGGCGCACACGCTCGGCCGGCCGGGCATGGGCAACGGCCATCCTGATCACGTCCTCCCACTGATCGAGGTGGGCGTTGGAGATGAGGAAATCGAAATCAAGGCCCTCGACAGCGGCCTTCGCCCCCAAGTAGTCCTGAAAGGTGCGGTGAATGAAATCCATCGACCCGACACTCGGCTCACGCAACAGGCCGCTCCGCACCAGCAAGTGCCGATAGATTTCCTCCGGCGTCCCCTGCTCGGCCACCTGCGGGATGGCCGGAAGAGACTGCGCCAGCAAATCCACGGCATCACCTCGGCCCATCTCCACTCGGCCGTTTCTGATCATCCAGTAAGCAAGCTTCTGAATGAGCTGAATGTGATGGGCCTCACCGATTCGGATCATCCCGGGTTTGTAGATACCGCGCTCACGGTCACGACGCGAGAGAAGCATGGAAAGCGCCGCATCATAGAGTTCCTTTCGACCGTCAGGCAGATAGCCGCGTCGATCCTGGTGCAGGGCACAGATGAGTGCACACATCAGAGGGTTGGCCGCGAGCCGCCCAAGGGCCTGCTTGGCTTGTACCTCTCGAATCAGTTCCGGGGCGTACTGATCACCAATACCGGCTGCCTTGTGCCAGCGCTTGATGAATGATGCCACGCTGTCCCGGCTCATCGGAGCCATGTCCAGTTCGATGAACCCCTCGTCGGCCAACCACTCGTCCCGAACCGCAGACGGACGCGAAGTAATCAACCAACGGTTTTCAGGATAGACGGCGAGGAGATCTTGCAGCCATCGCCGTGCGCTCTCCCGCTCAATTTCTGGAACTTCATCCATACCGTCGATGAGGATCAAACCGCGACCCGAGGTCAAAACGCGATCAAACCACCCCGTGGGCTGGAGGTTCGCCAGGGGGCAGCCCACTGCCGCGAGAAATTGGTCCGGGGTCGGGAATGATGCCCCGTCTCGGGTAAGGGCGCGCAGCGGAAGCACGAAGGGAACGAGTCCCCACAAATAGAGCAGGGGCTCGTCGGGCTCCTCTTGGGTCGCGGTGACCGCAAGCCACTGCACAAGAGTTGTTTTGCCGGACCCTGCCACACCCCTGAGGAGCACTCGGTTGCGCCCCTCCAATACATGATCGGCAGGAAGCAGCAAAGGCACGTCACTTGCCGCCCTGGATGCCGCGTCCAAGCTCAGGTAGGCGGCGTCCAGAGGCCACACACCGGACACACCAGGAAAATCGAGACCGAAAATAGTCAACTTGCCGTACTTCGACATGATGTACGCCGCATAGCGGTCTTCGAAGGGGGTGTCCGCCGGCGATGGGGTCCGGAAGAGCAAGGCATCGACCTTCGCTCGCAGGTCATCGAGCCGACGGCTCTGTTCGACCAACGTTCTCGGCACGAACGCGGACCGCTGGGTGAAGAAGTGCAATACGTGGAGGCAAGCGGTGTCCATGACAGCTGCGTGCAGCGTGATCGCGTCGCTCGACAGTCCAAGAGTCGCCGTCGGACTCTGAGATCTAAGACGTTGAGACAACGCCAAATGGCCAAGGCTTACCGCTTGCACATCGTCCATGTCCAGATCGCCCATGGCGCGTAAAGAGTCGGCTACCGCATGAGCCACCGCGCGTCGTTCATAGGACGGCATCCGCTCCTCGACCCCGGTCGACTGCCCAGCGCGTCGCACCAACTCATCAGCGATCTTCTGTAACTCGCGGTCGGACAGCGTGCGCTTCTCGCCTTTGAACGACACCAGTCCTGAGACACGCACGGGTTTGTCGACCAGTCCCGCCCCAGCGCTTTCCGATACGAACAATCTCCTGATCAGCGGGAACACGACGCTCGAGGCCAAGCGAGCACCAATTGCTCCAGGTTCCACCCATTCCCCCCAGGTATAGAGAGGACCAGCGTAGGGCACAGCGCGGTCCTCCGGCTCCAGTTGACGGACCAGAGCATCGAAAAAAGGACCGCGGCGCCTATTCCGACACGTGTACGACCACGTGGAATACGTGAGTACCCGCCAGGAAGCACCGCGCACGCGGCGTGAGCGACCGCGGCATCCACGCCCAGGCCGGTTTTACCTACCGGCGCGGCCCCGCGATCGTCTCCTGCGGCTCCGCGGGGCCGCCGTCCCCGGCTCGTGCGGTGGCTGCCGCCTCCAGGAGGGGCCAGCCGTCGACCTCCGACGCCCGCCGCTCCCCCGGCTGCCACCCGCGGGCCGACACCGCGTCGAGCAGGGCCCGGACGGCGCCCGGTTGGTGCAGGTTCAGGGAGCCGCCCCGGACGTACCCCACGTCCCCGGAACCCATGGGGAAGCCGCCCGGGACGTACCGGCCCGGACCCTCGGCGAAGACGATGCGCAGCGGGCCGCCGGTGCCGGCCGGCTGCGGGTACAGCGTGAGGATCTCGCGGCAGTCCGCGGACCTGCCGTTGTCCAGCACGCGGTGGCTGTGGCGGAGCGTCCACAGGTACGCGCGCCCGTCGGCGACCAGGCGGCGGGGCTTCTTCGGGTGACGGGGCACGGTGCCGAGGGTACGTGAGCCGTGCGGCCGCTCCCCCGGGATGTGGTCCGTGATCAGCGGCTCGTGAATGGGAGCACGAGCCGGGAGGGGTGTGCGGCGTCGCGGTAGATCTTGTGGGTGACGGGGCGGCCGACCGGCAGGTGGAAGGCGTCCGGTGGCAGCAGCGCGTTGTGCGCGTCGGCCGGCGGCTCGTCGTTCGACAGCTCCGCCACCAGGCGGTGGCCTGGCTGGAAGGTGGCCGCGAACGGATAGAGCCGCAGCACGTACTCCTCGATTGTCCCGGGCTCCACCGGCACCGCTCGGGTGTGCGGATGGTAGGGGTTGCCCTCGGTGGTGCGCTCCTCGTCGAGTTCGCGGTGGGAGGCCTTGAGATAACCGGTGGTGATCAGCTGCCGGCCGCCGCCGGGAGTCTCGTCCCACAGGCGCAGGATGAAGTTGGTGTCGTCCTGGTCGATTTCCGCGAACAGGTGCGCCGCGCCGGTGCCGATCAGTTCGGTGGGCTGCTCGAACGGATCGGTCGACCAGCTCAGCACCTCGACCTTGTCGGTGACGGTGAGCGGTGCCTGGTAGAAGCCGTCGGGGGCGGCGTGCTCGGCACCCATGAGCTCGGGTTCGAAGGAGAGCTTGCCCCGCGGGCGCAGGTAGAGCGGTGTGTACTCGGTCTCCTTCGGCGGCCACTGCGCCGCGGTGACCACCTCGCGCGAGCCCTCGACGAAGACGCTCACGGCCGGCTCGTCCATGACGCCGTTGTCGACGCCCTTCAGCCAGTACTCGTACCAGCGGAACATCTTGTCGTGCTCTTCGATCCAGGGGCGCGACTGCATCGGCGGGTAGGAGCCGATGTCCAGCTTCTTGGGGCCCTTGAGGACGTTGAACAGCTCGATGTGGCCGTCCACGGTCCAGCCGCGTCCCTGGTCGATCTGGAGGTAGACCGGGATGTCGATGTTCCGCGCCAGGGTGATCGGGTTGCGCTCCTCGTACCAGTCGCCGTCGAGGGGGTTCATCACGATGTCGAACCAGAACTCGCGGTTCTTCGGGTACGTGAGCACGTGCACGAGGTTCGGCCAGGCCGCCACGTCCGGGTCGGCCAGCCGCTTCTCGACGAGCTTCTTCAGTTCCTCGGGAGAGTGGACCTCCCGCATCCGGGACCTGACATTGGTGTGCGCGATGCCGGAGTCGCCACCGCGGCCCTCGCGGGCGGCGCGCGGCATGAACCACATGATGCCGCCGTGGTAGGTGGTCTCGTAGAAGTCGTAGTGGCCGCCGCTGACGAAGATCGCCTTGAGGTGCGGCGGGCGCTCGGCGGCGGCGAGCACCTGCATGGAGCCGAAGTACGAGATGCCGATCATGCCGACGTTGCCATCGCACCACGGCTGTGCGGCAACCCACTCGATGAGGTCGTACAGGTCCTGCCCCTGGGAAACCCCGCCGAAGTTGTAGTTGCCGATCATGACGCCGCCGGAATCACCGGTCCCGCGCATATCGCCGATGACGTGGACATAGCCCTCCCCGACGACGCGCGCGATGTCGCCCGCCTCGATACAGCCGTCCCACATCGGGCTCGGCCGGCGCTGGGGCGGCATGGTGAGGGCGAGGGCCTGAAGCTCCTTGCCGTAGGCGCTCATCGCGATCAGGGCGGGCCGTGGCGTCGCGTCCTGGCCGTGGTAGGCGTCCGCGGCGAGTTCGACGCCGTCCCGCATCGGGATCCGGAGATCCTTGCGGACGGCGATGGTCTGCTCGCCCGCCCGGATCGTCTGAAAGTCGGTCATGAGTGACGAGAGCTCCTCTGCCATGAATGCTGGTCGTGGCTGGTGCGGTAGCCGTGCATCGAGGTGAAGAACGGCGATGGCTCGAGCGTGGGATCGCCGGTGTAGCCGAGCCGCTCGGCGGCGCGGGCGAACGGGGAGTACGGCGAGTCGGTCTCCCGCGGGCCGGCCCGCAGGCAGTCGCGGGCGGCCTCGGCGACCCGGCCCTCGGCGGCGAGGCTCTGGGCGAGGGCCTCCTGGGCCTGTACGGCGTCGAGCTCGACGCCGTACGGCGTGCCGTCGGCGCGGCGGTAGGGGTGGCCGAGGTACAGGCGCCGTGGACGGATCTCCTCGCGCAGATGGTTCAGGCTCGCGCGGTAGGCGGCCGGGTCCGTGTAGCCGGGGAAGTTGTTGGCGGCCCCGTGGACCTGTACGGCGTCGCCGACGAACACCGAGCGTTGCCCGTCGAGGACGTAGGCGACCGACCCGGGCGTGTGGCCCGGGGTCGAGTGCACCGTAACGGTGACGTCACCGCCGAGAGAGATGGTCTCGCCGCCCTGGACGAGCAGGGAGGGTTCCATCTCGCCGGAGATGACGGCATGCGTGGCGGCCGCCACCTTCGCCTCGCCCTCGGGGTCGCCCAGGTACCGGCCCCGTCCTCGGCGGTACTCCGCCACGTGGGCCCGCCGCGAGCGGAGCATCGGTGCGTCGGCCTCGTGAATCACCACCTGTGCGCGCCGGCCGGTGAGCTCCCACAGGGCGTGCGCCCCGCCGATGTGGTCGATGTGACCGTGGGTCAGCAGGATCCAGCGCACGTCCTGGACGCGGCGCCCGATCGCCTGGAGCGCGGGCGCCATCCCTTCGGCGGGCGAGGAGGCGATCCCGGTGTCGACGATGGCCGGCTCGGGCGCGTCGATGAAGAAGCTGTAGAGACCGAAACGGCCCCACGGCGAGACCAGTGGATGGACGTTGACTTCGTGCGTCATGGTGTTCCTTCCGCACTCGTACGCGGGTCGGCCGGGTCAGCGCCGGCCGAGGAAGTCGCGGGTCTGCGCGAAGACCCTGTGGTATTCGGGAATCCAGGAGAAGTGCTGGACGAATCCGTGGCCCGCGCCCTCGTACCGGCTCACCGTCGCCTCCACGCCGGCCTCCCGCAGCCGCCGGCCGTAGGCCTCGCCCTCGTCGCGCAGCGGGTCGCAGGCCGCGGTGACGATGAGGGCGGGCGGCAGCCCGGTGAGGTCCGCGCGCTTGATCGGCGAGACGAGCGGGTCCGCGGGATCGGCGCCGCTGTCGAGGTAGAAGGCGTTGAAGGGCCTCAGTCCCGCCGTCTCCAGGCCGTAGCCCACGGCGTTCTCCCGCAGCGAGGCATAGCGGTCGACGTCGAAGTCCAGGTCGAGCGAGGGGTAGTAGAGGATCTGGTGCGTGATCCGGTGGAAGCCGTCGTCGTGCGCCTTGGCGGCGACGGCGGCGACGAAGTTGCCGCCGGAGCTGTCGCCGGCGATGGCGAGGGTCGTGCCGTCCCACGCCAGGCTCTCGCCCGTCTCGGCGGCCCACCGCACGACCGCGTAACAGTCGTCGAGACCGGCCGGGAAGGCGGCCTCGGGCGCCAGCCGGTAGCCGACGGAGATGACCTTGAGCCCGGTCTCCTTCGCCAGCGAGCGCGCGACGTGGTCGTGCGTCTCCAGGCTGCCGAGGAAGAACGCGCCGCCGTGGAAGTAGACCAGCAGGCCGTAAGCGTCGGCCTCGGCCGGCGTGTAGATCCGCGCCGGTATCCCGCCCGACGCGGTGTGGACGGTCACCTCGTCGACCGCGTGGAGCGGCAGGCGCTCCTCGGGGGGAGCGATATGCGCCTCCTCCGCGGCGCGCAGGGCGACCGGGTCGAGCGGGCCCTCGGGCGGGGCCGGCTGATTGGCCACGACCTTGGCGATCTCGGGGTGCAGTGGCATGGCGTCACTCCTGCGTGGCAGCGGCGGCGGGCTTCTGGCCGGGGAAGACCTCATCGATCTCGTCCTCGGTCCACCCCTGGCGGGAGACGCGCTGCAGCGCGTCGGTCACCGGCTTCCGGGTGGCCTGGTACCGGGCCAGCGCCTCCTTCGGGGAGTCCGCCCGCGCGAGGGCGTCGGCGAGCGCTCCGGCGTCCTCGATGGCCGAGTTCGCGCCCTGGCCCTGGTGGTGCAGCATCGAGTGGGCCGCGTCGCCCACGAGGACGACGGAGTCGGAGTGCCAGGTGTCGACCGGGTCGATGTCGTAGACCGCGCGGATGTTCACGGTGTCCATGTCCAGCTCGCGCGTGATGTTCACGATGCGCTCGTCGAAGCCCGCCACCGTCGCCACCAGGTCGTCCTTGGTGACCTGCGGTGCCCAGGTGCTGTCCCGGCACAGCGCGGTGATGTCGAACGACACCTGGCCGCGGTGGCGCAGCGGCAGCAGGTAGACCTTCGTGCCCCGGCCGATGTACATCCGGAGGTTGTCGTCGGTGACCATCCCGTAGGCGTCGTCGACGGAGATGACCGCGCGGTAGGCGTGTTCACCGGAGAACACCGGGTCCTTGTCGCTGAACAGCTGCCGGCGCACCACCGACTTGATGCCGTCGGCACCGACGACCAGGTCCGCCTCGACGGTCCTGCCGCCCGCGAAGGTGAGGACGGAGCGGTCGCCCTCGTCCCGCACGGTCTCCAGTTTGTGGCCGAGGTGCACCATGCCGTCGGGGAGTACGCCCAGCAGGGCGTCGATGAAGTCGCCGCGGTGGATCAGGTGGGTCGTGGTCTCCTCGGGGAAGTCGTGGATCCCGGGCCACGTCTCCTTCTTGATCGGGTCGGCGGTGGCGGTGAGGATTTCGAAGTAGTCGCTCGGCGAGCTCACCTTCGTGATCGCGTCGAGGATTCCCCACTGGCGGAACCGGTTCATGGTGGCGGGACGCAGGCCGATGCCGGCGCCGACCTCACGGATCCGGTGCGCCTGCTCGTAGACGGTGACGTCGGCGCCGAGCAGGCTCAGGGCCTTGGCCGCCGCCGCGCCGCCGTATCCCGCCCCGACGACGGCGACAGTGAGGTTCTTCAGGTCTGAGGGCTGCATGGTGGCTCTCTCCCACTCCTGGATGGCGCTACTGCTGGATGGCGCTGCTTCTGGATGGCGCTACTGCTGGATGGTCAGGAAGTCAGCGGGGTTGTCGACGAAGATCGTCTTGATCGCCGTCTCGTCGAGACCGGCGGCGCGGAGGTCCGGGATGAGGTCCTCGAAGATGTAGTTGACGGTGTGGCCCTTCACACCCGGCCAGCCCAGCGGACTGCAGTTGGCGTCGGCGGAGGCGAGGACCTGCGTCAGCCGGCCTCCGCCGATGAACCTCAGGAAGTGGTCCAGCCGCTCCTTGCGGGGGCGGGCCCAGAACGGCGGGTCCGGCAGCTCGGTCTCGTAGCCGAAGGTGTCGAAGCCGATGCGACCGCCCTGTTCCGCGATCCAGACATCGCGTGTCTTGTCGGCGTTCACGCCGTCGTCCACGTGCCCGAACAGCACGCGGTCCAGGGGCAGGCCCTCTTCGTTGAAGATCGCGATCGCGTTCTCGGCGTCGATCGCGAGGTGGGTCAGGATCGGCACGCCCGTGGTCAGCGAGGCGCGGGCCGCGGCGCGGTAGATGCGCTGGTCCAGATCGGTCATACGGCCGCCGCGGCTCACCCCGACCTTGATGACACCGGCGAGGCTGCCGGTGTCCGCGATGCCGACGGTGATCTCGTGGACGAACTGCTGGGTCAGGTAGTCCACGCTTGCCCGCGCGAAGTGCGGCAGGGCGGTGTCGCCGCCGACGAAGCCGGTGCAGGCGACGATGTGGACGCCGGTCTTCGCGGACAGCGACTTGTAGTAGTCGACGTCCCGGCCGTTGCAGATCCCGGTCACGTCGACGAAGGTGCCGCCGCCGTGTTCGTGGAACCGGCGCAGCTTCGGGACGGTCTCCTCGTACCGCTGCTCGGGGGTCTTCCACCATCGCGTGTCCAGTTCGGAGCCGGGCATGCCGTAGCCGATGTGCTCGTGGACGGCCACGAGACCCAGTTCCTCGGCCGGGATCGCTCCCAGGACGGTGTTCACTCTCGACACAAACACTCACCTTCACCTTTGAAGAAAGAGACTTGACGGTCGTTGGCGCCGGTGTGCTCAGCGCACCGACAGCAGGTCGCGCGGGTTGGCCACGAGAATCCGTCGCACGTCCTCGTCGCTGAGGCCCTGTTCCGTCAGGAGCGGGACGAAGGTGGTCAGGACGTAGCTGTACGGCAGGTCGTTGCCGGGGTGGCCCTTCGCCACCCCGGTGGCGCCGCTCGAGAGCAGGATCCGGTGGCCGAAGCCGGCCCGCACGAGGTCGGCGACCAGGGCGGCGCGCTCGGCATCGGCGATGTGGGGCCGGTCCGCCACGCCGACGTGGTCGAGTGCGATGTAGGCGCCGCGGCGGGCGATCTCCAGGGGCGCGCCGGCGGCGATGGCGTCCTCGCGGTCGAGTCCGCCGACGACGACGCGGCCGGCCGGCAGCTTCTCGTCCAGGACGACGTCGAGGTCGTGGACGGCGTCGCTGCCGTAGCGGAGGGAGACCGCGACGCCGGTGCTCAGGGCGGTCCGGGCCGCGCCGCGGAACAGGCTCTCGTCGGTGGCGGTCATGCCCGTAGGGGTCGCGGCGGTGGCCACCAGGCCGGCGGCGCCGCGGCGCTCCACGCGGGGGACCACCATGCCCTCGGTGACCTCCTTGGTGAAGAGGTCGGCGAACTTCTCGGCCGGCCACGGCGTCGGCGGGTTGGTCTGCGGCGTGAGGAAGTAGCCGCCGAGCATGTCCTGCGGGCCCTGCCCCGTCGAGGCGACGATGTGCACGCCGGTCGTGCGGGACAGGGTCTCGTACAGCCGGAGGTCCCGGCCGTGGAACATGCCGGTGCTGTCGACGATCGTGCCGCCGCCGTGGGCGCGGAAGTCCCGCAGCTTCGCGGCGAGGGTCTCGAAGATCTCCGCGCGGTCGATGGTGACGTCGAAGGCGTGCTCCGCGCCCGGGACCACCGACAGCAGCGCCTCGTGGACCAAGGCGACACCCAGCTCTTCAGGGGGCACCGGGCCCAGGACGGTGTTCACGGTGTTGCTCTTGACGCTCATGCCTGCTCTCACGTGTCCGAATGAGGTGCACAGCACCCTGTGGCTGCCGTCACGATAGCCATTCGCTTTACAGCGCGTCAACCAAACAAGCACACCGTACAGAGGAAGAACAATTCGTATGTCGCACAGTCAGTCTGTACGCTCGACGTGCGGTGGCGCGTTAGGATCCGGGCATGGCGAACCTTCGTGAGGCGCACAAACGGATGACGCGCCGCCTGCTGCTGGAGTCAGGGCTTGAGCTCTTCAAGACGAAGGGGTACGCCGCCACCACGGTGGACGACATCGCGACCGCGGCGGGCACCACACGCGTGACCTTCTACGCGTACTTCTCGTCCCGCAGCGAACTGATGAAGGCGCTCATCGACGAGCAGCTCAACGAGGCGCTGCAACGCGTCCGCTCCTCCGAGCACGGCTCCACGGCGCAGGACCTCGTCGCCACTGTCGCCGACGGAACGCCGGAGGCGATCATGGCGTGGCTGCGGCGTACCGCCGGCAGCTGGCCGGCCATCCGGCCGATCATCCGCGTCGGCCGCGACGCCGCGGTGGTCGACCCGGAACTCACCGATCTGGTCGAGCGATGGATGGAGGAGGCCATCAGCGATATAGCGGACGGACTGGCGGTGGCCGAGCGTCTGGAACCCCATCAGCGCCACTTCCGGGGCGTTCTCGCGATGGCGCAGCTCGACTACGTCGCCCAGAACTGGGAGCGCGCCGACTGGAAGCTCACGCCCGACCAGATGCTCGACGAGCTCGGCGACAGTTGGGTACGGCTGCTGACCTGAGGGCGTACCGCCGCCGGATGTCCTCGGCGATGGCCTCGCCGCTCTGCCTGATCCTGGTCCGGCTCGGCATCCGGCCGGCCGTCACCGAGCCGCACCCCCAGTGGCTGGAGCGGGCGGTGCGGCCCGGCGCCCTCATCGAGGCCCGCTTCCCGCCGCCACAGGCGCAGGAGGCGTTCGCCGGTGCCGGGGCACGGGCCGGGAAGACCTGGATCGCCCGCGGCGGCGAGCAGGCATCAGCGCATCAGTACGTCGCCCGGCCACCGCTGGCGTCGTAGACGGCGCCGGTGGAGAAGCTGACCTGCTCCGAGCAGAGCCACGCGATCAGCTCGGCGATCTCCTCGGCCCGGCCGAAGCGGCCCATCGGCGTGAGGGCCTGGGAGCGGGCGAGCACCTCGGGAGCGGTGTGCGCGTTCATCGGGGTCCGGACGGCCGCGGGCGCGACGGCGTTGACCAGGACGCCGGTCGTGGCCAGCTCCTTGCCCAGGGACTTGGTGAGCGCGACGACGGCGGCCTTCGACGCCGAGTAGGCGCTCTGGGTGGGGTTGCCGTCCTTGGCCGCGATGCTCGCCAAGGTGACGATCCGGCCCCAGCCCGCGTTCACCATGCCCGGCACGACGGCGCGGCACAGCAGGAAGGTGCCGTCGACGTTGACCCGGAAGGTGGTCTGCCACGCGTCCAGGTCGAGTTCGGCGAGGGGGCGGGAGGGGCCTACGATGCCCGCGCAGTGTACGAGGATGCCCACCGGGCCCAGCCTCTCGACGAGCGCGGCGACGGCCTCGGGGTCGGTGACGTCCAGCCTCTCGTCCGCGCCCGGGGCGAGGTCGGCGGTGACGACCCGTACCCCTTCGGCGCGCAGCTTCGCCGCGGTCGCGGCGCCGATCCCGCCCGCTCCCCCGGTGACCAGGGCCGACACGCCCTCGGGGTGCCTCATGCGGCGGCTCCCGAGGTCACCTGGGCGAGGTGGCGCGCGGCGATCCAGCCGAAGGTCATGGCCGGCCCGAGGTTGATTCCGCCGGCGGGGTAGTGGCCGCCCATCACGCTCGCCTGGTCGTTGCCGACGGCGTAGAGCCCGTGGACCGGTTCGTGCCGGTCGCCCAGGACCCGGGCGTGCTCGTCGGTGGCCAGCCCGGCGAAGGTGCCGAAACTGCCGGGGACGATCCGCACGGCGTAGAACGGTCCCTTCTCCAGCGGGGCGAGCGAGGGGTTCGGGGTCACCGTCGGGTCGCCTCCGTAGCGGTTGAACGGCGTCGCCCCGCGGCCGAAGGCGGGGTCCTCGCCGCGGCGGGCGGCGTCGTTGAACTCCGCGACGGTCGTGGCGAGCCCGGCCGGGTCGATGCCGCAGGCGCGGGCGAGTTCCTCGAGCGTACGGCCGCGGCGGAGATAGCCGCTGCGCAGGTAGGGGAAGAGGGGGATCGGGCGGGGCTTGGCCATGCCCAGCGGATAGCGGCGTACGAACCGGGCGTCGGCGATCTGCCAGGCCTCGACCGGTTCGCCGTCCGGGGTCGCCGCGATCAGTGCCGCGACGTAGTCGTAGTAGCCGTTGGCCTCGTTGACGAACCGCCGTCCGTCGCGCAGCACGCCGATGCTGCCGGGCTTGGCACGGTCCATGATGTGCGGGAACACTCCGGTGCGGCCGCCCCGGTAGGGCACCAGGGAGACCGGGCACCAGGCGGCCGGGGAGGCCAGGTCGGTGTGCAGCCGGCCCCCGGCCGACTCACCCAGGGTGGCGCCCGCGCCGTCGGCCTCCTCGGGGGCGAGGGTCCAGTGCCGCTCCCCGCGCGGGAACAGCGCACGGCGCCGGGCCTCGTCGCGGGGGAAACCGCCGGTGGCCAGGACCACGCCCTGCGCCGCCGTGAGCCGGAGCGGGCCGCCCGCGGTGGCCGCCACCACGCCGGTGACCCGGCCTTTCTCGCGGATCAGTTCGGTGACGGGGGTCGACACCCGGATGTCGACACCGGCGTCCAGGGCCGACCGCAGCAGCCGTCCGACCAGCGCGGTGCCGTTGACCAGTTGCATGCCCCGTCGCTTGGTGGCCAGGTCGAACAGGTGGCGCCCGACTCGGCGGGTGGCGTGCAGCAGGCCGCGGACGTCGCCGCGGGACGCGGCGAGAAAGCCGGCCAGATCCGGCCCGGCCATGATCCCCATGCCGAGGAACGAGGTCTCGTACAGCTGACGGCGCAGGAGGCGCGCCACGTCGTCGCCGAGCCGGCGGAGGTCGGCGGGGGCGGGCGCCACGGACCGGTGTCCGGTGCCGGCGCCGGGGAGATCGCCGTAGATGTCGCAGATCCTGGCGCCCGGTTCGAAGGTCAGGGCGGTGTGATCGTGGAAGAACCGCACCATCTCGGGGGCGGCGGCCAGGAAGGCGTCGACCCGGGCCGGTTCGTAGTGCTCGCCGAGTGCGGCGCGCAGGTAGTCGCGGAACTCATCGGTCTCCTCCCGGACTCCGTCGGCCCGCGCCAGGGGGTTGCCCGGTGCCCACATCCACCCGCCGGACCAGGCCGTGGCGCCACCGCAGACCGCGGCGCGTTCGAGGACCACGACCCGCAGGCCGTGGTGGGCGGCGGTCACCGCCGTGGCGAGCCCGCCCGCTCCGGAGCCGACGACGACCACGTCGTACCGCTGTGCTGGTGCCGTTGGGGATGTTCGCGTGGTCACGGTGCTGTCCCTCCTGCGTCCCGGAGCCGACTGTGTGCCGTACGGTCCAGGACTATGTAAGTTCACGTATAAAATCAACGCATCACTGTGCTCGAAATTGACTACATGCCGAGGACGGGGCAGCGCAAGCCCTGTCGCCGGGGAGGTTCCGCACATGGAGATCCGCTGGCTCGAGGCGTTCATCGCCGTCGCCGAGGAACTGCACTTCGGTCGCGCCGCCACGCGACTGAGGCTCGCCCAGTCGCCACTGAGCCAGACCATTCGCAAGCTGGAGAAGGAACTCGGGGTGAGGCTGTTCGACCGCAGCACCCGCAGCGTCGCGCTGACCCCGGCCGGGCAGGCGTTCCTGCCGCACGCCCACCGCGTGTTCGAGGAGCTCGAACTGGGGCGGCAGTCGACCCGGGCCACCGCCGGGGAGGTGTACGGCACGGTCTCCCTCGGTTTCTCCGGCGCCCTCAACCACCACACGCTGCCGCCGTTGACCAGGGCGGTCCGTCAGCGGTACCCCCAGGTCACCCTGTCGCTGACCATGCGGGTCGTGACCCGGGACGGCATCGAGCAACTGGAGCAGGGCGGCCTGGACATCGCCTTCGTCGGCCTGCCGATCGCCCCTTCCCCGGTGCGTACGCGGCTGATCGGACGGGAGCCGCTCGGCGCGGCGCTGCCGGTCGACCACCCGTTGGCCGGGGAGTCCGCGATCGACCTCGCCGACCTGGCCGACGAGGGGTTCATCACCACGCCGGCCGCGGCCGGTTCGGCGCTCCAGGAGTCGACGCTGCGGGCCTGCGTGAAGGCCGGGTTCCGGCCCCGCGTGGTCCAGGAGATCACCGACCCGTACATGATCCTGACCCTGGTGTCGGCCGGCGTCGGGGTCGCGCTGATGCCGTCCAATGTCGCGGGGATCATGCCCTCGGCCTCGGCGTTCGTACCGCTGCGCGACGAGCCGACCTATATGGACCACGCCCTGGCGTGGCGGGAGGACAATCCGTCGCCCGTGCTGCGGGCCGTGCTCGAGGTCGCCGAGGAGGTGCTGCCCACACCGGAGACGTGATTGTGTGTCGAGCAAGCAAAGTCTAAGTTAAATCAAGTATTGGACGGCACATATTCGAGCCTGCGACTCTCGTCGACACCCCCACCGGACTCCGCACGGGCACCACCGCCCCGGGCCGGATCTCCGTCGACGACGCCGGATCGAAAGGACCGCCCATGTCCGCAGCGGCATCGGCTACTCACCCGGGCAGCTCCCCCTCCGGAACCCGCAACGATCCCAGGAAGGCCGCCGTCTCGGGCTTCCTGGGAAGCACCCTCGAGTACTACGACTTCTTCATCTACGGCTCGGCCGCCGCGCTGGTGTTCGGCAAGGTGTTCTTCCCGGACGCCGGGGCCACCGGCGCCCTCATGTCCATCGCCACGCTGGGCGTGGCCTATGTCGCCCGCCCGCTCGGCGCGTTGCTGTTCGGACACTTCGGTGACCGGCTCGGCCGCCGCAACACCTTGATGTGCACCCTGCTGCTGATGGGCGGCTCCACCTTCCTCATCGGCTGCCTGCCCGGCTACCGGCAGATCGGCGTCGCCGCGCCGCTCCTCCTGGTCGGGCTGCGACTGCTCCAGGGACTCTCCGCCGGCGGAGAGTCCCCCGGCGCCAGCTCCCTGACCGTCGAGCACGCCCCCGACCGGCACCGGGCGTTCTACACCAGCTTCACCATGAGCGGGATCATGTTCGGGATCGTGGTCTCGAGCCTGGTGTTCATCCCGATCGCCGCCCTGCCCGAGGACCAGCTCATCAGCTGGGGCTGGCGCATCCCGTTCTGGCTGAGCATCGTGGTCACCGCTGTCGCCTACTTCCTGCGCCGCTCGCTGCACGAGCCCGAGGTCTTCGCCGAACTGCGGGAGAGCGCCGAGACCGCCAAGGCACCCGTCGTCGAGCTGTTCCGCCACCACTGGGCGACCTTGCTGCGGGTCGCGGTCTGTGCGTCCTTCGCCATGGTCAACACGATGGTCAACGTCTTCGCCCTCGCCTACGCCACCGAGGTGGCCGGCATCTCCAAGCCCACCATGCTGACGGTCATCTCGGTCTCCAACGGGGTCGCCGTGCTCACCCAGCCCGTCTACGGCATCATCGCCGACCGGATCGGACGCAAACCCGTCTTCGTCACCGGTCTGATCGGCGTGGGCGCCATGGTGTTCGTCTTCTTCCACGCCATCGGCACGCGGAACGTCCCATGGATCTACGCCTCGTGCGTGCTGCTGATCGGCCTGTGTTACGCCGCTCCCAACGGTGTCTACCCGGCCTACTTCCCCGAACAGTTCCCGGCCCGGGTCCGCTACAGCGGCATGGCCATCGGGCTGATGGTCGGCCTGCTCGCGGCGGGCTTCACCCCGCTGCTCGCCACCGCCATCACCGCGGGTGACCAGGCGAACTGGACGCCGGTGGGGTGGCTGTGCGCCGGCTTCACCCTCGCCTCGGCCATCGCCGCGCTGACCGGCCCGGAAACCCACCGCACGCCCACCGCACTGCTCGGCGAACCCCGCCCCGCGGGGCTCGCCGCGACCGGGCCGGGCCCGCGGGCCGACGCCTCCGAGGCACGCTGATGGGGTCGGCACTGCGCGCGGGCGTGATCGGATGCGGAAACGTCGCCGGCAACCACGCCGCCGCCTACCGCGATCTGCCCGGTGTGGAACTGGTGGCGTGCGGTGACATCGACCCGACCCGCGCCGCCCGGTTCGCCGGACGGTACGGGGCCGGCGCCGGCACTCCTGACGACCTCTTCGCACTGGGCCTGGACCTGGTCAGCGTCTGTACCCCGCACCCCACGCACGAGGCCGTCGTCACCCAGGCCGCCGCACACGGAGTACATGTGCTGTGCGAGAAACCGATCGCCACCGAACTCGGCGCGGCCGCCCGGATGGTGGCCGCGTGCGAGGCGGCCGGAGTGACCCTCGGAGTGGCGTTCCAGCGGCGGTTCTGGCCCGCCGCCCGGCGCATCCGGACCGCGATCGACGACGGCACCCTGGGCGTCCCGGTCCTCGGGCACACCTCGGTCCTGCTGCACCGCGACACCTCGTACTACACGGCCGACGCCTGGCGCGGGACCTGGGCGAGTGACGGCGGCGGGGTCCTGATGACCCAGGCCATCCACAACATCGACCTGCTCCAGTGGTACATGGGCGAAGCGGTCGAGGTGAGCTGCGCACACGCCGCGTTCCGGCACGGCGAGGCGATCGAGGTCGAGGACACCGCCGTCGCGACCGTGCGGTTCGCCTCCGGTGGCCTGGCCACGCTCGCCGCGTCCACGGCGCTCACCCCCGGCCTGGGCACCCGGGTGCTGGTCTCGGGCCGCACCGGGGCGAGTGCGGGACTCGCCGAGTACCCGGAGGGCAGCGAGGCACGGATCGACGTATGGGCCGTCCCCGGCGCCGGGACAGCGGCATCGCCCTTCGGCACCGGCCTGATCGCGGATCCCCCGCTGTCCCGGATCAACGGCGCTCTCGCCCCCTTCCACGCGCTGCTGATCGCGGAGTTCGCCGACGCCGTCCGAGGCGGCCGCGAACCCGCCGTCACCGGACGCGAGGCCGCGAAGTCCCTCGCGATCCTCACCGCCTGCTACGCCTCGGCCGCCGCCGGCCGACCTGAGCCTGTCCCCACCCTGGACGAGGAGATCACCCCATGTCCCCCATCGGACTCGCCCACCTGACCCTGCTGCGGCTCAGCCCGCCGGAACTCGTCAGCACCGCGGCGGCGGCCGGGTACGACTTCGTCGGCATCCGGGTCAACGCGGCCACCGAGGGCGAACGCCAGTACCCCATGGAGCCCGGCTCGCCGATGTCCCGCGAGACACTCCAGCGCCTCGACGACACCGGCTTGCGGGTGCGCGACGTGGAGTTCCTGACCTTGGGCCCGGACACCGTCCCGGCCCACTGGCGGCCCGCCCTCGACGCCGGCGCCGCCCTCGGCGCCCGCACGATCAGCGTCGCCGGCGCCGACCCGGACCGGCGGCGCCTGACCGACACCCTCGCCGCGCTGACCGCCGACGCCACGGCCGTCGGCATCCGGCCCACCCTCGAACCCATCAGCTACCAGCCGGTGCGCACCATCGCCGAGGCCGCCGACATCGCCTCGGCCGCCGGGGCGGCCGTGCTCCTCGACGCCCTGCACCTCCAGCGCGGCGGCAACTCGGTCGACGACATCCGTGCCCTGAAGCCCCACCTCATCCCGTGCCTGCAACTGTGCGACGGCCCGCTGGACGTACCCGAACACCTCGATCTCCCCGACCGGCTTCCGCTCGGGATGACGGCCGACGGCTCGGTCCTCCAGATCGAAGCCCGGGTGCGGCGGCAGCTGATCGGCGAAGGGCAACTGCCGCTGACGGAGCTGATCGCCGCGGCCCCCGCCGGAACACCTCTGAGCATCGAGGTCCCCCACGCCGCGCTGCAATCCCGCCTCACCCCGCTGGAGTACGCACGGCGCAACCTCCAGGGCCTGCGGACCGTCCTGGCCGCGGTGAGCGCCCGTGCCTGAGACGACCCCCCACAGGAGGGAACCGATCCATGACTGAGACAGGCCGGAACTGGACCCGCGAGGTCGACCTCCTCGTCCTCGGTTCCGGCGCGGGCGGCATGGGCGCCGCGGTCGTCGGCGCCCAGGAGGGACTGTCCGTGCTGGTGCTGGAGAAGACCGAGTGGCTCGGCGGTACCACCGCCTACTCCGCCGGAACGTGCTGGATCCCCGGGCACCGCTACCAGAGCGACCCGGCCGCGGACACCACGGCCGCGAGCCGCTACCTGGACGCCCTGGTCGGCGACCGGGCCCCCCGCGAACTGCGCGAGGCCTACCTGGCACACGGACCCGCCATGATCGACTACCTGGACCGCATCGGCGTGGGGTTCTGGCACTCCAAGACCGTCGTGGACTACCACCCCGAGATCGCCGGTGCCGGTACCGGACGCGCCCTGGAACCCCACACCTTCGACGGCCGCAAGCTCGGCAGAACCCGCTTCGGCAGGATCCGCCGCCCGGTGCCGGAGTTCGCGCTCTTCCACGGGACGCTCATGGTCCGCCGCCCCGAGGTCAACCAGCTCCTGACCGTCTTCGACGGATCGGTGCGCGGCATGGCCGTCGCCGCCCGGCTCGGCGCCCGCTGGGCCGCGGACCGCCTTCAGTACCCGCGCGGCACCCGGCTGGCCATGGGGAACGCACTCGTGGCGAATCTCTACCACACACTCCTGCAACGCTCCGGCGACGTGTGGTTCACCGCGCGCACCACGGAGCTCGTCACCGACCGCACCGGCCGCGTCGTGGGCGCGGTCGTCTCGCACCGCGGCCGCACGGTGCGGGTGGCCGCCCGCCGTGGTGTCGTGCTGGCCGCCGGGGGATTCTCCGCCAGCCCGCGCCTGCGTGCCCAGTACCTGCCGCGGCCCACCCCGCAGTTCACCCGCGCCGGGGAGGGCGCCACCGGCGACACCCTCGACCTCGCCCGCGCCGTCGGCGGCGCGCTGGGCGAGCCGAGGGACGACAACGCCCTGTGGTTCCCCAGCTCCATCGGCCGCCGCCCGGACGGTTCCACCGCGGTCTTCCCGCACATCTGGGACCGGGCCAAGCCCGGCATCGTCGCCGTCAACGCCGCCGGCCGCCGGTTCGTCGACGAGTCGGTGTCCTACCACCGGTTCACCCGCGCGATGTTCGACTCGCACACGTCCGTGCCGACCATCCCGGCCTGGCTCGTCATCGACTCCGCCGGCCTGGCCGCGTACGGGCTCGGCATGATCCGCCCGCATCTGCCCAAGGCCAGACTCAAGCGGTACGCCGACGCCGGATACCTGTACACCGGCCGCACGGTCCGGGAACTCGCGGCCGCCATCGGTGTCGACCCCGGCGGTCTGGAACGCACCGTCTCCGACCACAACCGCTTCGCCCGCACCGGCGTCGACGAGGAGTTCGGCAAGGGACGCAGCCCCTTCGGCCACCAGTACGGCGATCCGACCCATACCCCCAATGTCAACCTCGGCCCCATCGAGCGGGCGCCCTTCCACGCGGTCGCCGTCGTCCCGACCCCGCTGGCCACCGCGCTGGGGCTGCGGACCAATCCCGACGCCCAGGTCCTCGACGACCACGGCGAACCGGTCCCCGGGCTCTACGCCTGCGGCAACGACGCGAACTCCATCATGGCGTCGGAGTACCCCGGAGCGGGCTGCCAGGTCGGCGCGGGCCTGACCTTCGGGTACCTGGCGGCCCGCCACGCCGCCCGCGCCACGAGCCCGGAGGGATGAGGACACGGCCCCCTCCGGCTCGCCCCCCCATCCACAGCGGCAACCCCACGAACACAACGATCGAGAACGGGAGAGGAACCCGTCCCATGGCCACCTTCGCAGTCACCTACACCTACGCCGAGGACTCGGCCCGTGCCCGGGACCAGCACCGGCCCGAGCACAAGAGTTTCCTGGAAAGCCAGGTCGACGCCGGGCGCCTGCGCGTCTCCGGCCCCTTCGGTCCGGACGGCACGCCCGGCGCGCTGCTGGTCTTCCGGGCCGAGTCGGCCGATGAGCTCGCCACTCTGCTGGACCAGGACCCCTTCCACCGGGAGGGTCTGATCGCCGAGCGCACCATCCGGGACTGGCAGATCTTCTTCGGCGGTGTGCGGTGAACCCCACCACGAGCGCGGCCACCGCGGTCGAGGCGGCCGGTGCCGCCGCCGGACCGCGACGTACCGTGCGGCGACGCACCATGCGGGCCGCCTGCACGGTCGCCAAGGAGACGATCCGCTACGAGGAGCGTCCGGTCCCGGTCCCCGCGCCGGACCAGGCGCTGGTACGCGTGGAGACGGTCACCCTCTGCGGCACGGATCTGCACATCTGGGAGGACGACTACGCCACCGAACTGCCCATGGTGCAGGGCCACGAGTTCTGCGGTGTGATCGAGGAACTCCCCGCTCCGCACCCCGGCCTGGCGGTCGGCGACCGGGTGGCCGTGTCCCCGATCCTCGCCTGCGGCAGCTGTCACGCCTGCTCCATCGGCCGCACCAACGCCTGCGACCGGATGTCCGTGTACGGCTGCTACGACGTGCCGGGCGCGCTCACCGAGCTGATGGCCATCCCCGTCGCCAAGCTCTTCCCCGCCCCCAAGGCCCTGCCCGCTCGCCTCGCCTCCCTGTGTGAACCGACCAGCATCGCGATGCAGGCCGTCAACCGGGCCCGCCCCGTCGCCGGGGAGCAGGCGCTGGTGCTGGGCAGTGGTCCGATCGGGCTGCTGTGCACGCTGTACCTCACCTCGCTCGGCGTCGAGGTGGTCGCCGCCGACACGGTGCCGGAACGCTGTGCGTTCGCCCGCGAGTTCGGCGCGGTGGACACCGTACTGATCGACACCGCCGCGCCGTTCCCCGAACCGCACCAGGCCGAGCTGCTGACCACGTGGACCGGCGGGCACGGACCCTCGCTGGTCTTCGAGGCCACCGGTGTGCCCAGCTCACTGAACAACGCCCTGCGGGCGGTGGCCACCGCGGGCCGCGTGGTCGCCGTCGGCATCTCCGACCGCGAGGTCACCTTCTCCATGCGCACCGTGCCGGTGAAGGACATCGACCTGATCGGCAGCCGTAACAGCCAGGAGCTGATCGGTGAGGCCGCCGAACTGCTCTCCCGGCACACCCGGCAGGCGGCGTCGCTGATCACCCATCGCTTCCCGTTCGACCAGGCCGGTGCGGCGTTCGAGACGATGCGCTCCCGCACCGAACTGGTCGGCAAGGTCGCCATCGACATGCCGGGCGCCGCCTCATGATCACCACCCCGCTCACGGAGCTGCGCGATCACTACGACGTCGCCGTCATCGGCAGCGGCGCGGCCGGCCTGGTGGCGGCCGCGCGTGCCGCGGGGGCGGGCCTGTCCGTACTCGTCCTGGAGAAGGCCGAACGGCTGGGCGGTACCTCGGCGGTCGGTGGCGGTGTCATGTGGGCGCCGTGCAACCACCTGATGGAAAAGGCCGGTTACCCGGACAGCCGCGAGGCGGCGGCGCGTTATCTTCGGGCCGCTACCGAGGGCCGGATGACCGACGCCGAGATCCACTGGTACCTCACCACATCGGCCGCCGCCGTCCGCTACCTCGACGCGTGCACGGAAGTCCGTCTGACCCCGCTCGCCCGCCCCGACTACCACCCGGAATGGGACGGCGCGGCCACCGGACGCGGCCTGGACAACGATCCGTTCGACCCGGCCCCCTACCCGGGGCTCGCCGAGGCCCTGCGCCCGCCCACCTACTTCCCGCCGATCAGCATGAACGAGCGGGACGCCCTCAAAGGCGCCCCCGTCGACCCGGAACTGCTCGCCCAGCGCGGGCGGTCCGGTGTGCGCACCATGGGCGGCGCCCTCGTGGGGCGGCTGGTGGTCACGGCCCTCAGGCGCGGTGTGACGCTCGCCGCACCGGCGCGGGTCACCGGTCTGGAGCGCGGTGACACCGGATGGCGGGTGTCGGTATCCGACGGCGCGGCGCGGGTGGCGGCCGGCCGGGTCGTCCTCGCCTCCGGCGGCTTCGAGTGGAACCCACGGCTACGCGCCGCCTACCTGCCCTTCCCGGTCACCCCGATCAGCGCACCCAGCAACGAGGGCGACGGGCTGCTGCTGGGACTGGCCGCGGGGGCCGCGGTCGCCGACATGACCGCCGTATGGGGCGTACCGGTGATCACCGCTCCCACCCAGCGGTACGACGGTCTGCCGTCGGGCCGTATGGGCAACGTGGAGCTGACGCTGCCCGGCTCGGTCACGGTCAACTCCCAGGGCCGGCGGTTCGTCAACGAAGCCACCAACTACCACGACCTCAACCGGGTCTTCGGCAACACCGACCCGCGCAGCGGCCGCAGCGCCAACGCCCGGGCGTGGCTTGTCTTCGACCAGTCCTACCTGAACACGTACCCGATCGCCGGCTCCACCCCGGGTACGCCCGAGACGTGGATGGTCTCCGCCGGCACCCCCGCCGACCTGGCCCGCGCCTGCGGCATCGACCCGGACGGTCTGATACGGACCCTGCGGCGCTTCAACGCGGACGCCCGCGTCGGCGTCGACACCGAATTCGGGCGCGGCGCCAGCGAACAGGACCGGCATCTGGGCGACCCGGCCCACACCCCCAACCCCTGTCTGGCACCGGTGGAGAAGGCCCCGTTCTACGCCGTGCCCGTCCACGCCGGTGTGCTCGGCACCGCGGGCGGCCTGCGCACCGACCTCGACGGGCGGGTACTGGACCACCACGGCGCACCGATCGCCGGGCTGTACGCGGCCGGGAACTGCTCGGCGACCGTCTTCCACGACGCCTATCCGGGCGGTGGCGCCACCCTGGGCTCGGCCATCACCCGCGGCTTCGCCGTCGGCGAGCACCTCGCGGCCACGGTGAGCGCTTCCGCATGACGCCCTCGGGGGTGCCCGCCGCCGCCCCACCGCTGGAGGACAGGGTCAGGGCGCGACGGTGGGTGCGGGTGGGGTCCAGCGGCGGGTGCGGGGCACGGTGCCGGCGACGCCGTAGTCCTTCTTGAGGTGTTCGGGGATGGCGTAGTGCATGACGCGTCCACGGGTGAGGGAGGACAGTTCGAAGACGGTGGTGAGGTGGCCGAGGCGGTCCAGCGCCCAGGCGCCGAGGGGAGAGCGGTCCTCGATGGTCTCCAGCACACCGAGGAGGTGGGGGGCGGCCTTGACGACGCTGTCCCATGGGCCGCTGGGGACCTGGAGCCAGTCGGCGCAGGTGTCGCCGATGAGGTAGCGGATGAGCGCGGAGACGATCGGGTCGAAGAAGGTGCCGGGGACGACCTCCTCGTAGAGGTCGATGAGCTGCCGGGTCAGGTGCGCGCCCTCGTCGGAGGGGCCCATGTACCGGATCATGTACGCGTCGAGGAACCGGCGGGCTTCCTCGAGGGTCTTGGGGACCGCGTCCTGGTCGACGCCGAGCATGGCGCCGACCACGCGCCAGGCGTAGTAGTAGGCCTCCGCGCCCTCGGTGGACAGGTGGATGCCGAGGCGGTGCAGGCTGTCGAGGACGAGCAGGGAGAAGAACATCTGCCCGCCGATCATGTCCTCTTGGCAGATCGGTGTCCCGAGCGCCTCGCTGTCCCAGCGGTTCTCGCGCTTGAGGTGGTGGCGGATGGAGGCGTGCAGCAGGCGGACCTTCTGGGCGGCGGGGACGAACCGGCTGCCGGCCTCGAAGGCGTCGGGCCGCATCAGGTAGACGGTGAACTGGCCGGTCTCCGCCATCCGCTTGGACGGGTACTTCAGCGAGTGGGTGGCCGACAACAGCTTCGCCACGCGGGGAACCAGGTAGCAGGCGGGCATGGAGGCGAAGGACAGCGCGGTGGAGATGTGCACGTTGTTGTCGATGAAGAACAGCCGTGCTTTCTCCATCTCCCCCCAGTCCACCCAGGCGGGCGGGACGCTGGTCGCCTCAAGGTACGCGCGGGCCACCTCCGGCAGCCCGTCGGGCAGGGGGGCGCCGACGGTGGAGACGTAGCGCATCAGCGTGTTGAACGTGCCGACTTCCCCGCGTTCGAAGAGCGTGGCGACGGTGGCGTCGGCCAGTTCGTCACCGGCCTGGCGCAGAGCGTCCAGCGACGTCTCGGTGTAGGTCATGGCAGTGCTCCTTGTGTGCCGGCCGGAAAGCAGGTCAGTACTGGCGAACCGTGGCCGAGTGCGCCAGGGCGTGCAGGGCTTCGGCCGAGGGCGCGGGCAGGTGCAGCGTGTCCAGCGCGGCGAGTGCCGCGTCGACCCGTTCGCCGATCATCACCTCGACGCGGTCCGGCGCCTTCAGGCGGCGCATCAGCTCCCGTACCGTGTCGAGGCACTCCCCGTCCGGGTCCGGACGCCCGAGCAGGGCACGCAGCCGCTCACGCTCGGTGTCGTCGGCCAGGCGCCACGTCTCCGCCAGCAGCGCGGTGGGGCGGTGGCCGCGCAGGTCATCCGCGGCGGACTTGCCGGTGAGCCGCTCGTCGCCGAACAGTCCGAGGAGATCGTCCCGCAGCTGGAACGCCTCCCCCAGCGGCACACCGTAGCCGGAGTAGCCCGCGCACAGCCGGTCCCCGGCCCCGGCCAGGGCGCCGCCGATCAGCAGCGGCTGCTCGACGGTGTACTTGGCGGTCTTGTAGCGCACCACCTTCAGCGAAGCCGCCACGTCGGGGGTGCCCGCGGTGTGCAGGATCTCCAGGCACTCACCGGCGATCAGCTCCCGTGCCAGGGTCCCCCACAGCGGGCGTGCCCGGCCGAGGTACGCGGCGGGCAGACCGCTGGTCGCGAACAGCTGTCCCGCGAGCGACATCAGCAGGTCGCCCACGAGCATCGCCAGCGCCTGTCCGGTGTGCGCGGCCCGGGGCCGACCGGCCACGGCGGACCGCAATGCCATGTGGACGGTGGGCCGGCCACGCCGGAGCGGGCTGTCGTCGATCAGGTCGTCATGGACCACCGCCGCGGCGTGCACCAGCTCCATCGAGGCCGCCGCCCGCACCATGGCGTCACTGTCCGGCTGCCCGGCCGCCCGCCAGCCCCAGTAGCAGAACGCCGCCCGCAGCCGCTTGCCTGCCACCACCGCCGCCCGCAGCTGATCGGCGACCGGATCGAGGGCCGCGTCGATGGCTGCCAGCCGGTCGGCTTCCGCCCCCACGAACCGCCACAGCACGCCGTCGACACGGTCCTTGAACGTCGACGCGTCCCCCCGGTCAGGCGCCATCGCCCGCCTGCCGGGCCAGGACATGCTGAGCCAGCACCTCGAGGTGGGCCGGCGGCACAGCCGCATACCGGTCCAGAGCCAGGCGCCCGCGCGCCATCAGATCCCGCTCGGCGTCCGCGGCCAGCTGCGCGGTGTCCGAACGGCGCAACAACCCGCGCACCGCTCCCACGGCCGAACCCAGAGTGCTCACGGCCACATCGGCAAGACCCGCCACCAGCAACACCGCCTGCTCGTCCAGGTCCCCACGGCGTCCGGTATCCCCAGCCACGCCTTCTCCCCTCACCCCTCGGGGGCGTCGCCGGTCGCGCGCCCCCTCTTCAGCATCGTCTCGCGGGGAGCGAGAGAACGACGGAACTCACGAACGGGTGATCACACGAACACATGCGCGTGTCCGGCGGATTGCAACTCCGGCGCAGGACCCGCACTCGCCGGTGGCCGGGGTTCAGGTCCTGCGCCTTCCTCGCTTCAGTTCGATCGTGTCAGCTGCCGGTGGACCGGACCGTGCTCATGATCTTCTTGATCTCGGCGTCCGTCAGCGCGTTCGGCACCCCTTGGTCCGCGTAGATCACCCAGCCGTGCATGGTGCCGTCGGGGAGCTTCTGCGCGATGCTGTGCACGACGGCCTTCGGCGGGACGCATGAGCTGGGGCGGTTGGTGACGGTCACCTGGGCGGTCGCGGTGTAGCCGTCGATGCCACCCTGCTTCCACGGCTTGGCCTGACTGACCTCGATCTCGGGCTTGTGGTCCGCACCGCCGTACGCGGCGAAGCCCCAGTTGCCCGCCCAGTTACGCGCGTTCTCCTGGAGGGTGCCGTCCTTGCCGCCGCCCGTGGTGCCGACGGTGGCCAGCTGGCCCTTGCCCGCCTCGCCGAATGCCTTCGGGTTGGGACTCGACGCGCAGCCGCCCTCGCGGTAGTTGGCGGCCGCGGTCATGACGACGATCGGCCGGCCGTCCTTGTCCGTGTAGGAGAGGGCCGTGTCCTCGCCGAGGACCTTCCACTTGGCGGCCTTGGCGGGCACGTCGTAGCGGAAGTGGTGCTTCTGCGCGGTCTGCGTCTGCCATCCCGCGACCGACGGCTGATCGCCCGAGGGGCTCGCCGGGGCGGAGGACGCAGAGGACGGGGATGACGCCGCCGAGGGCGACTTCGACCCCGCGGCGCTGGTGTCGTTGTCCGTGGCATCGCCGGTGTCGTCGTTGCACCCGCTCAGGACGACGGCCAGGCCGATGCCGATGGCCGCGATCAGGGTCTGCTTCTTCCGTCGGGACGGTATCCGGGTGGACTGCTGGTGCTGAGCGGTGCGCTCGAAGATCATTGGCTGAGACATGACCGGCACTCTAAGCGAACCACACGTCCGCCCGTTCCCCCGGTGGACGTTCCGCCACAAGACGTGTACCCGCTCGTGACACATCACATGAAGCCGGGACACGCGGCTCACGAGGTTCCGCCGAGTGGAGCGGCTCAGAAGTGCGTGGCGATCCCGAACGCTTCGCGGAGCCGGGCCATGTCGTGGCGGTCGCGGTCGGTGGGCTCGTAGCCCTGGTGGAAGTAGACCTGCTGGTCGGCGGAGAGACAGGGAACGGTGCGGTGCTGAATTACGCCGGTGACGAAGCACGCTGCCGGATAGATGAACGGGCGCCCTGGTTCCGGCGAAGCCTGGGTGGCGCGTCCATCCGGTGTGAAGACCAGGGGGTGCAGGTCGATCTCGCGTCCCGCCGTATCGGCGACGACGAATCGCACGGGGCGCCAGTTGAGCGATTCGGTGAAGCCGACCTCGGCGAGGGCCGCGACGACCGCCGGCTCCTGTTCCTGGCGGTGCATGAGATCCAGATCGCGGTGCGGCCGGGTCTGCCTGCCCAGCAGGGCGTCGATGCCCCAGCCGCCACCGATCCAGACGTCCGCGCCGGCCTTTCGGAGCGTGTCCAGGATCTCCAGCACATCGTCGCCGGTCATGGCCCGTGTTCCTTTCGCTCTCCCGAGGCGGGAAGTCCAGGGTGCCGTCCCTGCGTCCCGATGGACCCCTCGCGTCACGCCACGGGTACCACGCCGCCCATGCGCTCGGAGATCGAGGCGGCCGCGGACAGGAGGTCGTCGCGGAAGGGACCGCCGTCCACCGGCAGCGTGCGGATCGTGCCCACGACGGCGATCGTCGCGCAGATGCCGTACTCGTCGAAGACTCCCGTGGCGATCGCGGTGATGCCGGAGTCGGTGAGGTGGTCGCTGGACGTGCCGAGCCCCCGCGTCCCTGGGAGACCGATCCGGCCGAGTGACGCCGCACTCCCCCACGTCGGCTCGGTGGCACGGGGAACGAGGGCCCGCCCGGTCCCTCGATCCCCGTCCGCGTCGGGGCGCGGACCTGTGCGGCGCGGCCGCGTTCGACACGGTGCTCAGACCGGGCGCGGCCGGCCGGCCGTTTCCCTCGCGTGCAGGCGCACCACGAGGGAGTCGAGCCCGAAGTTGATGAGGGAGCGGTTGGGCACCGGTGGCCGCAGCACCTCGACCCCTTCGGCCACCTCGGCCAGGGCGCCGAAGAGCGAGGCCAGCTCCACCCGGGCCAGTGGCGCACCGATGCAGTAGTGCGGTCCCCAGCCGAAGGCCAGATGCCGGTTCGGGGTGCGGTCCAGCCGCAGTCGGCCGGGGTCCTCGAACTCCGCCTCGTCCCTGTTGGCGGCCGGTGTCCAGACCACCACTCGGTCCCCTGCCCGGATGCGCTGTCCGGCGAGTTCGGTGTCCGTCCGGGCCGTGCGCAGCACGTGCAGGCCCACCGAGGTCCAGCGCAGCAGCTCCTCGACCCCGAGCTCGGGGTCGTATCCGTCCTCGCGCATGGCCTGCCAGGCGTCCGGGTGCCGGGTCAGCGCGAGCATCGCCATGGTCGAGGTGTGTCGTACCGTCTGCACCCCGCCGACCAGGATGTTGTCGCAGTTGAGCAGAGCCTCGTCCAGCGGCAGCCGACGGCCGTCCACCTCGTGGGTGACCAGTGAGCTGATGATGTCGTCCCGCGGGTCGGCCCGGCGACGCAGCCCGAGGGCGAACAGGTAGGGCAGCAGTTGCTGGTGCGCCTCGGCGCGCTCTGCGGGGGTGTCGCCGAGGAACGCCCGGTCGCACATCCGCACCACATGGTCCCGGTCCTCGTCCGGGACACCGAGCAGATCGCACATGACGGTCAGCGGAACCGCCGTGCTGATGTCCCTGACGAAGTCGGTCTCCGCCGCTTCCAGCGCGCCGTGCACCACCTGCCGGGTCAGGTCGGCCACCCGTCCGCTGAGCTCGGCCGCCTTCCGCTTGGTGAAGAACGGCAGCACCAGATTCCGCAGCTCCCGGTGGCGCGGCGGGTCGGTGAGCGCCATCATCTTCCCCGCGCCGGCCGGCGCCCGGTCCCTGCCGGTGCCCAGCAGAGATCCGCGCTCGGAGCTGAACCGGGCCGCGTCGCCCAGGACCTCGCCGGCCAACGCGTAGGAGAGCACGCACCACAGCGGCCCCTCCGCGGCCGACTCCAGTCGCCACAACGGCGCCCGGCGGCGCAGCTCACGGAGGATCAGGTGGCTGTCCTCGCGCGCCCAGAACGCGGGGTCGGTGAGGTCGGGCAGGGCGGTCGTACGGGTTACCGTGTTCATGCTGGTCCTTAGGTCTGCCGGCATCGGTTGCGGTTCCTCGGCCCGTCATCGGCGAGTGACTCACTGGTACAGGGACGGCAGCAGCAGGTCCCCGACGATGGCGGCCACCTGCCGCGCGGCGGTCTCGCCGGACTGGATCACCAGATGCCCGGCCGGCAGCACATCGAGCCGGTGGCCACCGGTGGAGCAGCGTTTCCACTCCTCCATCTCCCCCGCGGTGACCGCCTCGTCGTCGGCCCCGAGGATGGCCTGGAGGGGGCAGTCCAGCGGTCCGGTGCCCGGGTCCCGGTAGCTGCGGACCAGACCCATGTCGGCCAGGAGCACCCGTCGCACCATCTCCCGCAGGGCCGGATGGGTGATCACCGCGCCGGCCCGCGCGTCGTTGCGGAGCATGAAGTCCACCAGGTCGCGCACGTCGGCGTCGCCGCCGGAACCGGGTGTCTCCCGCCACGTGTGCGGGGGCGCGAATCCGATGACGACGCAGGCCGTCGGGGCCAGCCGGGCGCTCAGCTTCCTGGCCACCTCATAGCCGACCAGTGCGCCGATGCTCTGGCCGAGCACGGCGTAAGGCCGGTCGAGGTGGGGCAGCGCGGCCTCGCCGACCGCGTGGACCAGTGCGCCGAAACTCTCCGGGTAGGGGTCGCGGGCGCGCCCGCCCCGCGCGGGCATCCGCACCCCCCACAGCTCGATCTCCTCGGGCAGCAGCCGGCCGAGCGAGGTGAAGGCGGTGGCGTCCCCACCCGCGTGGGGGAAACAGAGCAGTCGGATGGCGGCGTGCGGGCGGGGCACCGGTAGCCAGAACCAGTCTCCCTCGGTCCGGGGGGCCGTGCGGGAAGCGTGCACGAAGGCGCCTCGCTCTCTTGGGCTGATCAGCTGACGGGGCAGGCGGCGAGCCATGAGGTGTCCTCGGTGATCCATTCCTTGCGACGCAGCCCGACCGCCTCCAGGTAGGTGTCGATGGTGCTGTCGTCGAGGAACTGGACGATCTGGAGGTGCGTCCAACGGCGCCCCTGCCAGCGGTACTCCATCAACGCGCGCACCAGATCGGGGGTGAGCCGCTCCACGTTGAGCAGGGTGGCGGTGAGGTCGTCCCACACCCTGGGTTCGCCGACCCCGGTGAACCACTCGGGCAGTGCCCGTTCGATCAGTACGCTGCCGCCGGGGCGCACATGGCGCCTGGCCGTGGCCATCATCTCGTAGCGCACTTCCGCGTCGGTGAGGTTGACCAGGCAGGAGCCGAGCACCACGGCGTCGAAGGTCCGGCCGAGCCGCAGGTCCGGGATCTCGGCGTGGACGGTTTCGGCTCCCTCGATCCTGGCCAGCATCTCGGCGCTGTGGTCGACCGCGACCACCCGGTGCCCCAGGGCGATCAGCGGGTGGGTGACACGTCCAGTGCCCGCGCCGAGTTCCAGTACCGAGGCTTCGCGGGGCAGTGCGCTGTCCACCACCTGGGGCGTCCGGCCGGCCCGCAGGATCGAGTACAGCTCGACCGGGTCTCCCTCGGGGCTGAACGCACCCGGGCCGGTGCCCTTCTGACGCGACATGTTGCACTCCTTGGGTTGTCGGGCGATCGGTTGGCGAGGGGTGGCAGACGGTGCTCCGGTGTCCGGGGCGCGGAACTCCAGGTGCCTCACCCCCTCCCCGGGGCCGGCCCGCCGGGGGATCAGGCGGGACGCGGCGTGGCGGGGCGCGGCCCCTCCCACACCTGCTCGACGTGGTCGAGGCAGCTGTCCCGGTCGCCCCGGAAGCCGGTCTCCCGCCAGCCTCCGGGCACCGCCCGGTGGGCCGGCCACACCGAGTACTGGCCGGCGTCGTTGACCACCACCGTGTAGGTCTCCGGCGGTCGTGGTTCACTCATCGGGGTCCCTCTCCGCCCCGCCACGTGGTGACGGAGCCGTCCGGTACGTCGGCCATGTGCTGGATCGCCGCCAGGAAGTCGGCGACGTACTGGTGGAGCTGATCGGGTGTCAGGGAGCTGTCCGCGCTGTCCACGATCAGCATGGCCCGGTCCGACGTCGGGTCCTGGACGAACGCCACGTTCAGCGCGAAGTGGTTGGGTTCCCGGCGCACCGTCGGCTCCACACCGAGCCGCGGGTCCACGATGCGGGTCTGCGCGGCCGGGAGACGGCCCAGGGCGTGGAACCGGTTGAAGGTGAAGCTGCAGTCCAGGGTGGGGTCGGCCAGGTGTCTTGCGATCTCGCTGTACGGCGTCCTGCGGTGCGGCGTGATCTCGCTCTCCTGCTGGTGCACCTCGCGCACCAGGGAGGTCCAGGTCTGCCCGTCGAGCGGTACGCGCAGCGGGACGGTGTTCAGGAAGACACCGCGGGCCTCGGTACCGGCCCCGTCCTCCAGCCTGCCGTTGACGGTGAGCCCGGTCACCACCTCATGGGTGCGGGCCAGCCGGGAGATCGCCGCCACATGGGCGGCCAGCGCGACGCTCTTCGCGCCGACCCCGCCGGCCGCGGCCAACGCCGGGACGCGGGCGGCCAGCGCGTCCGGCAGCACGCGCTCCACCACGCCCGTGTCGGCACCGCGTCCCTCACCCCGCTTCGCGGTGCTGCCCAACCGGGTCGGGCGGACCCCGGACATCCGCCGTGCCCAGAACTCCCGCGACACCGCGGACACCTTGGCGGCGGCCTCCAGGGCCACGTAGTCCCGGAAGAGGGAGGTGGGCGCCGGCGGCGGAGGGGACGCCGGGTCGTCGCGCAGTGCGGCGTGCCGCTCCAGCAGTTCGGCGAAGAGCGAGGTGAAGCTCCAGCCGTCCAGGATGGCGTGGTGTTCGACCAGGGTGAGCTGGTAGACGTCCTCGGCGAGGCGTTGCACGACGACCCGCAGCAGTGGGGCGGTGGTGAGGTCGAAGGGGACGGCCCATTCGCGCAGCGCCAGGTCCGTGACGCGGGTCAGCTGCTCGGACTCGCCCACCGCACGCAGATCCTCCACCTTCAGGGGCACCGGCGCGTCCCGGTGGACCAGTTGCATCGGTTCGCTGAAGGAGACCAGGTCGAAACTGGTGCGCAGGACCGGGTGCCGGTGGATGGCCTCGGCGAGCGCGGCGGCGAACGCCTTCTCGTCGAAGTCACCGGACATCCGGTAGCTGTTGACGTTCTGGTAGGGGCGGCGCCCCGGGTCGGCCTCCATGTGGTAGACCATGGCCAGCTGCATGGAGGTCATGGGATAGGCGTCGTCCAGGCCGGCCGGGAGGAAGTCGCGGTCGGCGGCGGGGACCAGCTCGAACGGCGTCCGGCCGCCGGTGTCGGCGCACCCGTCGGCGCGTCGCAGCCGGGACGCCAGTTCGGCCAGTACCGGGGTGGTGAAGAACGCCTCCAGGTCCAGTTCGTACCCCCGCTTGTGGAGCGTCCCGGCCACCTGGACACTGCGGATGGAGTCGCCGCCGAGGGAGAAGAAGTTGTCCTCCCTGCCGATGTCCGCCACGCCGAGTACCTCCTGCCACGCCTCGGCCACCAGCCGCTCCGCGTCGGTCTCCGGTGCGGTGTGCCCGGTGCCGCGCTCGGCCTCGGCCCGGGGCCGGGGCAGCGCACGCCGGTCCACCTTGCCGTTGGAGGTCAGCGGCAGTTCGTCCAGCGACATGACGATGGACGGCACCAGGTGGGCCGGGAGCCGCGCGCCGAGGAAGGCGCGGACCTCGGCGGCGCCGGCCTCGCCCACCACGTAGGCGACCAGGTGGGGCGGGGCGTCCGGGTCCTGGTGCGCGACCACCGCGCAGTCGTGGACCTGCGGGTGTGCCAGGAGCGCATGGCGGATCTCGCCCGGCTCGATCCTGAAGCCGCGGATCTTCACCTGGTCGTCGCCGCGGCCGTGGTACTCCAGGGTGCCGTCCCCGCGCCACCGGGCCAGGTCGCCGGTGCGATACCACGGTGAGGTGTCCCCGGGCACCGGTCCGGGAGCGAACCGGTGCGCGGTCAGCCGGGGATTGCCCACGTAGCCCTTGGCCACACCGGCCCCGCCGACCACCATTTCGCCCACCACACCGATCGGCACCGGCGCACCGTGCGGGTCGAGCACCGCGACGGACAGGTGCGGCAGCGGGCGGCCGATGACGCTGTGCTCGAAGGAGCCCGCGGACTCGATGTGATGCGCGGTCACGTGCACGGTGGTCTCGGTGATCCCGTACATGTTGCACAGCCGGGCCGCCGGGGCCTTGGCCCGTTCGAACCAGGTGGCGACGTGGTGCGGCTGCAACGCCTCGCCGCCCAGCACCACCCACCGCAGGTCCTCGGCCGGAACGGGGATGTCGGCCAGCGCGGAGGTCAGCTGGGCCAGCGCGGACGGGGTCTGGCTGACGACGGTGACCCGTTCGCGCACCAGCAGTTCGGCGAACCGCCCGGGTGCCCGCGCGGTCGCCAGGGGCACCACGACCAACCGTCCTCCGTACAGCAGGGCCCCCCACATCTCCCATACGGAGAAGTCGAAGGCATAGGAGTGGAACGCGGTCCACACGTCGTCCGCGTGGAAACCGAACCTCCCGGCCGCCGCCTCGAAGAGGGCGGTCACGTTGCGGTGTGCCACCTCCACCCCCTTGGGGCGCCCGGTGGAACCCGAGGTGAAGATCACATACGCGGAGTCCTCGGCCGAGCCCGCGAGGGACAGGTTCCCCTCCGGCCACGTCCGGGATGCCGCCGCGGCGGCCACGTCCTCGTCCCGCAGCACCAGCCGGACCCGCGCGTCACCGAAGACCAGCTCCTGCCGGTCGACCGGGTCGGCGGGGTTGACAGGTACGTAGGCGGCTCCCGCCTTGAGCACCGCGAGCACCGCTTCGACCTGGGCAGGACCGCGCTCCAGCGACAGCCCGACCCGGTCTCCCCGCTCGATGCCACGCGATCGCAGGAACCGGGCCAGCCGGTTCGCTCGGGCGTTCAGCTGCGCGTAGGTGAGGCGCTCCTCGCCGTGGCTGACGGCGATGTGCTCGGGGTGTGCGGCCACGATCCGTTCGAAGGTTTCGTGCAGTCTGGCGCCGGCCGGCACCCGGGGCGCGGCCACCGGCTGGACCACCGCGCGGTCCTCGTCGGTGAGCAGGTCGACACGGGCGATGCCGGCCTCGGGGTCGGCCAGCACCGCGTCCAGCAGCCTCACCCAGCGCCGCGCCATGCGCACCACGGTCGCCTCGTCGAAGAGGTCGGTGTTGTACTCGACCTCGAGCCGCGCCCCCGTGTCCTCGTCACAGACCGACCAGATCAGGTCGAACTTGGCGGTGCCGGTGTCGGTGGGCACCGGGTGGCCGATCGCGTCACCGAGGCGCAACCGGTCCGCACCCCGGCCGTCGTGGTAGCCGAAGACCACGTGGACCAACGGGGAGTGGCCGGCCGGCCGGCCGGCGAGCACCCGGTCCACCACGGCCTGGAACGGCACGTCCTGGTGGTCGAAGTCCTCCAGTACACCGTCGCGGACCCGCTCCAGCAGGTGTCTGAAGGTCGGCTCCGCCCCGGTGTCGATCCGCAGCGGAAGCATGTTGACGAAGTATCCGAGCAGACCCTCGAGTTCCAGCCGGTCCCGGCCGGCCACCGGGGTGCCGAGCACCAGGTCGCTCTGGCCGGTGTGCCGGTGCACGAGGGCGGCGAACGCGGCCAGCAGCACCATGAAGCCGGTGGCGCCCTCGTGCCGCGCCACCTCGCGCGTCCGGTCCAGCAGGTCCCCGGGGAGCGGCACGGTGGCCGTGGCACCGCGGAAGGTCTGGGCCGCGGGACGGCGCCGGTCGGTGGGCAGGGCCAACGACTCCGGCGCGTCGCCGAGCCGCTCTTCCCAGTACTTCAGTTCGCGCTCGTAGGCGGCCCCGGTCATCCGCTCCCGCTGCCAGCGGGCGTAGTCGGTGAACTGCACCGGAAGGGGTTCCAGGGCCGGTGGCCGGCCGTGCTCGGCGGCGGTGTACAGCTCGGCCAGCTCCCGCTCGAAGACGGCCGTGGACAGCTCGTCCCAGATGATGTGGTGGAAGACCACTGCCAGGATCCACCGGTCCTGCCCCGTCTTGAGCAGGCAGCCGCGCAGAAGCGGCCCCCGCTCCAGGTCGAACGGCCGGCGCACCACATCGTGCAGCAGCAGCGCCGACCGGGATTCCGGATCCGGCTCCTCGGTGAGGTCGCGCACCGTGAACGGCACCTCGGCCTCCGCGCGGACCACCTGCCTCGGCTCCCCGAGCGCCGCGGAGAACACCGTGCGCAGCGCCTCGTGCCGCTCGACGACACCGCGCAGGGCGCGCTCCACCAGAGCCGGGTCGAGGCGCCCGCTCAGCCGCTGGACCCAGGGCAGGTTGTAGGTGGCCGTGCCCGGTGCCCACCGGTCGAGGAACCACAGGGACCGCTGACCGGCCGACAGCGGTGCCGTCGGCTCGCCGGCCCGGACGATGGGCTGCCAGAAAGCGCTCATCTCACCTCACCTCGACATCGAGTTCGGTCACCGCACGCACCCACTCGGCGTCCCCCAGCGGCGGAAGCGAGGCCACAGCCGAGGCCCGTCGCTCCACCTCATCGACGGAGTCGGCACTCGCCCGGACGGACCGGGCGAGTTCGGCGACGGTCCGGGACTCGAACATCGCGCGCAGGGGGATGTCGGTGTGCAGCGCCACCGCGATCCTGGCCCGCACGCGGACCGCGTTGAGCGAGTGCGCCCCCGAGGTGAACAGGTCCTGGTCCCGGTGGAGTCCGGGCAGGTTGAGCACCATGGACCAGATGCGGTTCAGCACGTGCTCCACCGGCTCGTCACCGTCCGCACCGCCCGCTTCGGGCAGGGGCGCGCCGGACGGCAGGGGGTCCCCGGCGTCCCCGGCCCGCAGGACGGACCGGTCCACTTTGCCGTTGGCGGTGAGCGGCACGTCGGACAGGCGACGGAAGTGCGTGGGAACCATGTGGTCCGGCAGTACGGACCGGGCCCGGTCGCGCAGTTCCGCGGCGTCGACCTCGTCTCCGGGCGCCACCACCACATAGGCCTGCAAACGGTGGTCCTCGCCGTCGGGAACGAGGACCGCCACCGCCGTCGACACCGCCGGGTGTCCTTCCAGCACGGCCTCGATCTCCCCCGGCTCGACCCGCTGACCGCGGATCTTCATCTGGTCGTCCAGCCGGCCCAGGTATTCCAGCTCTCCGTCCTCGCGCCGGCGCGCGGCGTCGCCGGTGCGGTAGAGCCGGCTTCCGTCATCGCGGAACGGATCGGGCACAAAGCGGTCCGCGGTGAGCCGTGGCTGGTTGAGGTAGCCGATGGCCACGGCCACGCCGCCGATGTAGAGCTCTCCCGGAACACCGGCCGGGACCGGTTCGCCGGTGGAGTCGAGCACATGCAGCCGCACGCCGCTGATCGGGCGCCCGATCGGCGTGGTGCCGGCCGTCCGCGGCAGCGGCCGGCACCGCCAGGCGCTGACGTCGACCGCGGCCTCGGTCGGACCGTAGAGGTTGTGCAGCACTCCGGGCATCCGGCCGAGGAAGTCGTTGACCAGCCGTGGCGGCAGCTCTTCCCCACTGCACACGGTCCGGCGCAGCGACCGGCAGTCCTCGACACCCGGCTGGGCGAGGAAGACGCGGAGCATGGAGGGGACGAAGTGCACCGTGGTCACCCGCTCGGCCACGATCAGGTCGCGCAGGTAGCCGGGGTCCCGGTGGCCGCCGGGGCGGGCCAGGACCAATCGCGCACCGGTCATCAGCGGCCAGAAGAACTCCCACACCGACACGTCGAAGCCGAAGGGCGTCTTCTGGAGCACCACATCGTCCGCGGCGAGCGGGAACCGACGGTCCATCCAGACGAGCCGGTTGTGGATGGCCCGGTGGGAAGTGGCGACGGCCTTGGGCCGCCCGGTGGAGCCGGAGGTGAAGATCACGTACGCGGGGTCCGCGGGGCCGGCCAGTGGCGCCGGGGGCTGGTCGGGCTCCCCGGCCCAGCGGTCCGGGTCGTCGAGGTCCACGACGGTGGCCTCTCCCGCGGGCAGCAGGTGGGCGAACCGGCGCTGGGCGAGGACCACCGGCGCCGCCACCTCGGTGACCATGTGCTCCAGGCGCTCGGCCGGGTGTTCCGGATCGAGCGGGAGGTAGGCACCGCCGGACGCCACCACCGCGCGCAGCGCCACGACCAGGTCGAGGGAGCGCTCGGCCAGCACGCCCACCACGACCCCGGGGCCGACCCCGAGCGAGCGCAGCCGGTGGGCGAGGCGGGTTGCCGACGCGGTCAGCTCCGCGTGGCTGAGGCAGGCCCCCTCGACGGCCACGGCGGGCCGCTTCGGATCGGCACCGCCGGGGCGGGAACGGAGCAGATGTTCCAAGGTCTCCTCGTCGGCCGGGCGCGCCCGGCCGCTTTGCCGGGCGGCGGATCGCCGCGCGTTGGTGGCGGTCGGTGCCGGTCTGCTCGACCGGTGCTCAGCTGGTGTGGCATCCATCGCCGTTCCCCTCGGTGCCGACTCGGACGCGGGCCGGGCCGTGCCCCCTCGCCAGACGCGGGTCGCGGTGTCCGGCTCGTGCACCGCGTCGCGCAACAGGGCCTTCCACTCCTCGACCAGTTCCCGCACGGTGCCCGCGTCGAAGAGCCCGGTGTTGTACTCGACCACTCCGTGGAAGCTGCGTCCGTCGTCGGTGACCTGCCAGCCGACGTCGAACTTCGCGGTCCCGGTGGGGACCAGCGCACGACGGGCGGTGAGCGGTCCGGCCCGCCACCCGTCGTCGGCGTGCCGGTGCATCTCGAAGACCGCCTGTACCAGGGGGGCGTGTGCGGTGGGGCGGTGGCCGAGCACCCGGTCCACCACGGCCTCGAACGGCACGTCCTGGTGGCCGAAGTCGGCCAGCACGGCGGTGCGGACCCTGCGCAACAGCTCCCGGAAGGTGGGCTCGCCGGAGAGGTCGAGGCGCAGGGCGAGCAGGTTGACGAAGTTTCCGATCAGTCCTTCGAACTCGGGCCTGCTCCGGCCGGCCACCGGGGTGCCGATCACCATGTCCTCCTGGCCGCTGTACCTGCGCAGCGTCGCGGCACAGGAAGTGAGCAGCACGAGGAAGGGGGTGGCGCCCTCCTGCCGGGCCAGGGCGCGGACCCGGGAGCCGACGCTCACCGGCACCGCGAACTCCACGGTGGCGCCGTCGTAGGAGGGGTGTTCCGGCCGGGGCCGGTCGGTGGGCAGCCGCAGCAGGGTCGGCGCACCGGCCAGACGGCGGGCCCAGTGGTCGAGCGCGGCTCGGTGCGGCGCACCGGCGGCCGTCCTCGTCTGCCAGGCGACGAAGTCGTCGTAACCGGCGGTCAGCGGCGGCAGGACGGGCTCGCGCCGCTCCAGGGCCGCGGTGTACGCCTCGGCGAGTTCGCGCTCGAAGACCGCCAGGGACAGCTCGTCCCAGACCAGGTGGTGGAAGACGGTGAGCAGCACCGCCCGCTCCGCCCGCTGCTCGTCTCCGCGTACCAGGACCGCTCGGAACAGCGGGCCGCGCTCCAGGTCGAACGGGTCCCGGGCCGCGGCCCGCAGCCGGGCGTGGACCGACCCCTCCTGGTCCGCCGGGTCCACGAGCTCCAGGTCGAGCGTCAGATCGGGGCGGATCACGCGCCGCGGCTCGCCGAGGTCCTCGACGACGACCGAGCGCAGGACCTCGTGCCTGGCCACGACCGTGCGCAGGGCCGCTTGGAGCACGGTGTGGTCGACCGGACCGCTGAGCTCGAACGCCCAGGGCACGTTGTAGGTGGCCGTCCCCGGCGCCCAGCGCTCCAGGAACCACAGCGACCGCTGGCCGGCCGACAGGCCGCCGTCCTCCGGCTGGGCGGTGCCCTCGGTGGCGGGGTGCGCGCCGTCCGGTCCGGGCTGGTGCGCGGCCGCGGCGGACTCCGTCTCGGCCGCACCGGTGACCTGGTCGAGGACGGTGGCCAGTTCGGCCAGCGTGGTCGCGGAGAAGACCGCTTGGGCGGGCAGGCCGGGCCCGTACGCGCTGATGAGCTCGGCGGCCAGTTGCAGCGCGGCCAGCGAGTCACCGCCCAGGGCGAAGAAGTTGTCGTCCTTGCCGACCCGCGGTACGCGCAGCATTCTCTGCCAGATCTCGGCCAGCGCCTTCTGTGTGGCGGACAGTTCCGCCTCGTGGATGGTTCCGGCGGTGGTGTCGGGGGTGGCCTGGGCGGGTTCGGGGAGGGCCGCTCGGTCCAGTTTGCCGTCCGCGGTCAGCGGCAGGGCCGACAGCGGTACGACAGTGGGCACCATATGCGGCGGAAGTAATCGGCGGGCCAGGGCCACCAGCTCCGCGGCGGGGGTGTCGGGGGCCACTACGTAGGCGACCAGGGTGGTTCGGCCGCCGGGGGCGGACCGCCCCAGTACGGCGCAGTGACGTACCGCGGGATGGCGTTCCAGGGCGGTCCGCACCTCCGCCGGCTCCACTCGGAAGCCTCTGATCTTCACCTGGTCGTCGGCGCGGCCGACGAATTCCAGGTCCCCGCCGTCGGTCTCCCGGACCAGGTCGCCGGTGCGGTACATCAGGGCGCCCGGGGAGTCCGCGTACGGATCGGGCACGAAGCGTTCCGCGGTCGTCGCCGGACGGGCCAGGTATCCCCGGGCCAGTGGAGCACCGCCGATGTACAACTCGCCGACGTGTCCACGGGGGACGGGCGCCATCCGCCGGTCCAGCACGCGCAGGGCGCGCGTCCCGCAGGCGGTTCCGATGGGAATCTCGTCCCGCGGTGTCCTACCGGCCGGCACCCGGAAGAGGGTCGAGGTGATGACGGATTCGGTGGGTCCGTAGGCGTTGAGCAGTGGCACGTCCGGAAGGAGCCGCTGCCAGTTCGCCACCGCACGGGCGGACATGCGTTCACTGCCCGAGATCATCAGTCTCAGCCGTCGGCAGGCGGCACGGTGATGTCCGGTCAGGGACGAGGCGAACGTGTTCCAGTAACCGCCCGGCAGGTTGGCGACGGTCACCGCGTGGCGATCGATGAGATCGGCCAGTTGATCAAAGGACAGCAACCCGGGTCCGCGCGTGACCACGGTGGCGCCGACCCGCAGGGGTGTCAGGGCCTGCTCCAGCGCGACGTCCACATGGGGGGCGGCGAACCACAGAACGCGGTCCTCCGCCACCAGTTCCAGCCGCTCGGCCATGTCGTCGAGGTGCGTGGCCAGGGCCGCGCGGGAGACGCACACGCCCTTGGGGCGCCCAGTGGTCCCCGAGGTGTAGAGGAGGTACGCCGTGTTGGCGTCCGTGGGGTCGGTGCCGGCCAGGGGGGAATCGGCCCGGCCTTCCAGAACGGGCTCGGCACCGGGGTGCGGGCCGTCGCGCAGCTCCACGCGGGCACCGCTGTCCCCCAGCACCTCCCGCCGGCGCTCGGCCGGCGCCGTGGCGTCCAGCGGCAGGTAGACGCCGCCCACCCGCAGAATGGCGAGCAGGGCCACCAAGGTGTCGGCGCGTTCGGTCAGGGAGACGGCGACGACGGTCTCCGGACCGACGCCGCGTGCCCGCAGGCGGTTGGCCAGTCGGGTACAGCGGGCGTCGAGTTCGGCATAGGTGACGGGGGAACGTCCGTCGCACCGTACGGCCACCGCTCCAGGCGGCCGCTCGGTGGGGGAAATGCTGAACCGTGCGGGCATCTCGGGGTCTCCTACCGATCCAGAGGAGGGGTGCACGACGTGCCGGCCCACCTCACGGGCGTCCGTACACGATGGCCGCGAGGTGGTACGTGCGCTGTTCAACGGATCCGGGGGTACGGACAGGTGGTGCCATCGACGTGCGCAGTACGCAGCGGGACGAGGTCCGGTGTCCCAGTGAAGCGCCGGCGTCATCGCTTGCCGCGGACGCCTAGGTGCCAGTCGTAGAGGAGCTGCGTCATGCCGTGGACGCAGCATCCGTGCTTGGTCCTAAAAGACTTTGCACCGATAGGCGATCGTAATCAATAAGGTCTTCGCACCGGTGGCCAGATCCCTACCGTCGTGCTCGCTCCGCGACGATCCTTTCGGTGGGTGGCCTGCAACGCTGGCCGGAGTTGATCGTCGCACTTATCGGACGATGTCCGAATAGGAACGTTGCCTGAACCGCGGCGCCCGCCCGCACGTCTCCTCGACCTCGATAGCCTGCGTCATTATGACGCGCGCTTGGACCTTGCCCATACTGCTCGTACTCTGCGGCTCAGTCGTCGCGGCCGGCCTGTTCTCCAGCGGGAGCCCCGGCGAGGCCGTAACGCTCCTGCTGGTGTTCGCGCTGCTCGCGGGCGTGAACTCGCCTCTGATCTTCCCGAGGTCGATCGGTGCGCTGGAGGCACAACGCCGCAGCGCGGTCGACGGCCGGCCGGTCGTCTTCTGGCGGTCGGGCTGTCGGTACTGTCTGCGGCTGCGTATCCGGTTGGGCCGCAGGGCCGACCGGCTGCACTGGGTCGACATCTGGCGTGATCCGGCTGGAGCGGCAGCGGTGCGGGCGGCCAACGACGGCAATGAGACCGTACCGACCGTCCTCATGGCGGGCCGGCCGCATGTCAACCCCGATCCCGCATGGGTGCGCGCACAGCTCGACGCGGACGGAGGTTGACCGACAAGCTCAGAAGGCGTGGAACTCTTCGAAGGGCGGCTCAAACGACGGATCAGGCAAGCGGATGGCCTGGCACCGGGGCACTGATGCGGCCCGAGGGTCGGCGGCGGCCTTCATCAGGGTTCCGTCGGGGAAGGCGTCGGGGATGACCGTCCACCCCAGGTTCCGCTCGTAGTACCGCAGGGCGGTGCGCACTGACGGCGCCCAGGCGTCATCGATGACGATCAGCCCGCCGGGCCGGACGATCTTACGCAGATAGTAGAAATCGACGAAGACTTCGTGGAACCGGTGACTGCCGTCCACGAAGGCCGCGTCGGCGACCAGACCCTCGGTGAGGAGTTGCGGGAGCGCGATCGACGAAGGAGCGAGCATGAGCGAGGCGATCGCGTCCAGTCCCGCGGAGCGCAGCAGGTCCCAGCCCGCGTTCGACCACTCACGTTCTTGGAACGGGTCGATGATGATGTGCCGGGGACGCGGCGGGGCGACCGTGACCAGCGCCTCACCGATCGCGAGGGCGGAACTGGCGTAGGCGAGACCGACCTCGACGACCGTCTGCGCGCCCTCGGAGATCAGCACGTCGCGCAGTTGGTCGCAATCGCGCTCGGGCACGGTGACCGTCGGGAAGTCCGCCGCGAAGCCCCGCGTCCACGGCGGCCCCTCCTGCGCGAGCCGGCGGCGTACCTCCCGGACCCGTGTCCTGCGTTCATCCGCTGTCATCGCACCGACCATCCCTCCACGCCAAGAGCGTCGCCGGCCAGGGCGACCGCCGCGCGACGGACGCCACCCCGAGGCTCAGCTCGTCCTCCGCATATCGGCTTCGGTGATGACACCGTCGCGCACGGTGTAGGTGCCGGTGAAGCTGCGCTGGGTGCCGTCCGTCTGGAAGGAGACCAGGTCCACGGACACGGTGTCGCCCTGGACGGACACGATGGTGACCTCGTCGCGCTGGGTCTCGGAGAAGCCGGAGACGAACGCGGAATAGCTGTTGTCGAGGTTCTTGCCACCGAGGTTCCAGGCGGTGGTGTAGTCACCCTCGTTGATCGCGTCGAAGTAGCTCGTCACCGTGGCATCCGGCCCGTCGTCGGCCGAAGGGGTCGCCTCGGGGGACGGCCAGTCCGTCGGGGACGGCTCGTCCGTCTCCGGGAACGCCGGCGTCGCCGTCCAGGTGTCCGTCGCCATGTCCGACGGCGTGAGCAGCGGCGCCTCCTGTCGGGGGCTGCCGCCGCCCTGGTGGTGTGCCAACATCCAGATGCCGGTGCCCGCCGCCGCGCACAGCAGCAGCGTGACGATCGCCACGATCAGCAGGCGTTGGGAACCGTCGTCCGGCGGCGGCACACCGGGGCCGCCCCCGGACGACGACGGGCTCTGCACCCAACGCTGCGCGTTGGCGTCCCAGTTGCTCATGGCGCCCCGCGCTCTCTAGCCGGCCAGTTGGTCGATGGCCTGGACCACGGCGGCGGCCGAAGCGAGCCCCGCCGCGGCCGTGGCACCGAGCGACAACCGGTCCCGCAGCCACTGCAACCGGTCACGGCTCACCTGGCGGGTTTCGGATATCTCCTCCTCCGCCGCGGCCAGTTGGGCGTCCACCGTCGCGACCTCGGCCGTGGGTGCGAGCAGGGTCAGCTGCTCGCGCAGCGTGCTGATGGTGGCCTGGAGGTCGGACGATGCGTCGATGACCTGGGTGGCGGCGGACACGGCCTTCGCGCCCTTACCCGACGCCACCGCGCCCCCGGTCATCGCGCCGATGCCGATGCCGCCGGGGACGGGTGCGGGCGCGGACAGACCCTCGGACGAGGCCGGGAGGGGGACCGGCGCCCCGATCCGCAATGAGCGGTCCTCCGCGGACGCTCCTTCCCCGCTCGCCACCACACCACCGGCCAGCAGGCCGATCGAGATCCCTCCCGCACTTCCCGCACTCCCTGCGCTTTCCGCAGAGGGAGTGTGCGCGTCGGTGCGGCCGGACCCCGCGCTCTGCTCCTCGTCCGGTGTTTCCCGGTGTACTGCCATCACTTCTTACCGCCTTCCGTGTGCGCCGCCGAGGCTCCCTCCCCCGTCGCGACCGCACCACCGCTCATCGCGCCGATGAAGACCCCACCGCCGCTCACGTTCACGACCTGCTGCTCGAAGTCACCGGTTTCGTAGCCGTTCACCCGCAGTGACTCCCGGACGCCGCTCGCGATCCGGTCCTGCACCGTCCTCACATACCGTCTGACGTCCATCTCCTGGAACACCGACAGGTCGGTCGTGCTCCCCAACTCCCGTACGGACGTGGCCGGCGCGTCCGGCAGCGCGCGCCGGGGGTTGGCCAGCCAGGTGCGGAAGACGGCGACGCCGGTACGGATCAGCGACGTTCCGGCGGCGAAGTTCGCGGTCGGGGTCGCGAGCAGACCACGCACGGCCTCACGCAGGAGGTCGTCCTCGCCCCGCGCCTCGATCACGTCCACGGCCCTGAACTCCGGCCGCACCGGGGTCAGTACGTGCGGTACGACCTCCAGGACGAGCATCCCGCCCTGGGTGTGGACGCGCACCAGCACCGAGACCACGACCTGCTCGTCCCATGCCCCGACCCGGATGCGCAGGAAGTGGCGGCGCGCCTCGCCGCCCTCTCCCACGGCCTCATCGAGGTGCCGCCGGGTGGCGGCCGGATCGTAGGCGACCTCCCAGCGGGCCAGTCCGGACGGCAGATAGACGAATTCTTCGATCTCCAGGGCGCAGAGCCGGTCGCGGCTGGTGGCCGCCGCCGCGGTGCGCAACTCCTCCAGCCGCGGTTTGATGAGGTCGATGACCTCGCGGCCGGTGAGTCGCGCGCCCCGCCCGGCCGTCGGCTCCGCGCCCTTGTCGTCCTTCGCGGGTGAGGTCCGCTCCTTCAGCTCCATCACCAGCGACCAGGGCTCCCGGTACGGCCGCCCGGCGCCGATGAAGGGCCGGAACGGGTCGTAGATCGTGAGCACCGCATACTGCTCGCGGTCGATGGCCTCGGCGATGCGCCGGTAGCCGGGGGTGGGCGGCACTGTCTCGCGAGGCGCCCGGAAGAACGTCTCCGGGCCCAGCTCGTCGCGCATGACGGCCGAGACATGTGCGCGATACGCCCACACGGGCAGCACCAGCAGGAACGGGAACACCACGCTCACCCAGGCGTGGGCACCGCTGAAGAGTGCGAACAGCGCACTCACCCAGTAGAGCAGAGCTATCAACAGGGGCATGAGCGGCAGCAGCATCCGCAACCGCCCACGGGTGGCCCGTTTGACCATGGAGCGGTCGAGGGTGAAGACCGCCACGCCGAGCCCGGTCCCGGAGCGTACGCTTCCCAGGAGGAAGCACACCAGCATGTAGGCCAGCCACCAGGGGACCGGAAGCATCGTCTCCGAACCGACCCCGGCCACGCCGAGCCCGATGAACACGGTCCAGATCGCCAGCAGGACGAGCGCGGTCTCCGCTTCCTTCCGACGGGCGCGCAGCGCGTGCACGAGGACGGGTAACGCGTCGATGCCGAGCGAGGGGGCGATCGGGCGCTCCTCGTGCTGGACCAGCTCCTCGATCACACGGCGGCGATACTCGCTGTCGAAGTAGACGCCCGCGCACAGCAGCCGGGTGGCCTCGGTCCGGATACCGCCCCGCGGCGCGGAGGCCGGCCGAGGCGGCGCGACGGGCTTCCCGGGCGGCGGCGCGTGCCCATGCGCTCGACGGCCCGCCGCATCGTCCGTACCGTGCTCACGCCTCGTATCCGCCATGAGGCCCCCCGCGACATCAGTGCGTGTGTGCCGTGCCCCGGCCACCGGCCCCTCGGCCCCCGAGGGAGCCTCGTGAAACATCCACCCACGGGCCAAACCAGAGCTGACACGACTCTACGGGCAACAACGCGCATACCGCCAGGGTCTTTCCATCCGGTGCGCACCAGATCGCCGGGCGATCCGGGGATGCACCCTCGGGCCGCCTGCACGAGTCTGGAAACAGGACGGAAGGAGAGCGTCATGCCCAAGAAGGACAAACCACACAAAGGCGACAAAGTCTCATGGAAGAGCCACGGCCAGAACGTGACCGGAAAGGTCAAGAAGAAGATCACCGGCCGTACCCGGGCAGCCGGCCGGACCGTCGCCGCGTCGGAGGAAGAACCGCAGTACGAGGTGGAAAGCGATACGTCCGGTCGCTCGGCCGTGCACAAACCGGGAGCCCTGCGGAAGCGGGGCAAGAGCTCGTGATGGCCGCAAAAGAACGGGGCCACGACCGGGACGACACCCAGAAGGCGTTCAGCGAGGCAGTCAATATGACCGCGGGGGAGCTGGAGAGATGGCTTGACACCGACGAGTCCAAGAGCGTGGGACAGAGCGATGGCGGCGAGAGCGTCGGCCATGCCTCCGGGCGTCGCATCGTCGAGCTTCTGCACACCAGGAAGGCCGACCTGGGCGAGGAGGACATCGCCCATATGCGCAAGGTCGTCGGTTACGTCCACCGGCACATCAAGCAGCGCCCCAGCGGGGACGTCACCGACACCAGATGGCGTTACTCCCTCATGAACTGGGGTCACGACCCGCTGAAGTGATGGGCCGCGTCAGTCCGGGGGCCCGACACTCCGGCGGCCGAGGAGCGGTCACGACCGCGGAGGGGCCACCGGGGCGTCGAGATCGTGGGCGCGGTCGAAGCCCATGGCGCGGTTCAGACGCGCCGTCAGGCGCGTGGCCGTGGTGCGGGGCAGCACCCGGGCGGCCCAGGTGGTCGCGCGGAAGCTCGCACGCCCCGGGTAGGCGTTGACGGCACCCTTGGCGAAGGCGTCGAGGGTCCTGGCCGCGACGCGTCCGGGCGCGTCGGTGAACGCCGGCTTCATGGTGGCGGACGTGCCGTCGAAGAACCCCGTGGCGGTGGCCCCGGGGTGGGCCGCCATGACCCGCACCCCGGCCCCGCGGAATTCCTCGGCGAGCGCTTCGGTGAAGGACAGCACGAACGCCTTCGTCGCCGCGTAACTCGCCTGGTACGGCATGGACTGGAACGCGGCCGTGGAGGCCACGTTGATGATGCCGCCAGTCCCCCGCGCGATCATCCGGCCGCCGAGCTGGTGGCACAGGCTCATCAGGGCGACGACGTTCAGTCCGACGGAGTCGACGTGCCGCGTCAGCGACGAGTCCAGGAATGGGCCGACGGTGCCCGCACCCGCGTTGTTGACCAGCAGATCGATGGTGCGGCCGCGCCGGTCCAGCTCCGCGATCAGGCGGGACACCCCGTCGGGGGCCGCGAGGTCGACCGCCTCGGTCGCGGCCTCGACGCCGTACTCCTCCCGGATCGTGTCCGCGACCCGGCGCAGCGCGTCGCCGGAGCGGGCCACGAGCACGGGGCGGGCGCCGCGCCGGGCGAGTTCGCGGGCGTACGCCTCGCCCAGCCCCTTCGAGGCCCCGGTGACGAGGGCGGTGATGCCGGAGTAGCCGTCCATGCGGATCTCTCTTCCTTCTGCGGCCGGGCGCCGTCGGGGCACACCGGGGCAACTGGGCAGTCGAAAGTACTTCGAGGCTCGAAGTACTTGGAGCACGGTAACAGCTTCGAGGCTCGAAGCACACTGCTAGCCTCGGACCATGACGAACCAGTCGCTGGAATCGGTGGTGCGCGCCAACCACGAGCTCTTCATGCGCACCACCGACCGCCTCGCCCGGCCACTCGAGGAGCTGGGACTCACGCACGCGACGGCGCAGGCCCTGTGGGCGATCGACCCGGACGAGCCCGCGCCGTCCATGAAGGTGCTGGCGGGCCGGCTGTTCTGCAATGCGCCCAATCTCAGCTTCGTCATCAACCAGCTGGTCGACCGCGGGCTCGTCGAGCGCGGCGCGGACCCGGCCGACCGGCGCGCCCGGGTGGCCGTGCTGACCGAGCGGGGCCGGGAGGTCCGCGAGCGCGTCGTACGGCTGACGCTCGACCAGAGCCCCTTCGCCGGCTGCGAGCCGGACGAGCTGGACCGCCTCGCCGAAATCCTGCGGCAGGTGCTCGACCGGGCGGACTGAGCGGGTGCCGGAGCGGGTGCCCGACCGGGCGGCTCGAGCGCGAGGGTGAGCGGGAGGAACAGCAGGCCGCCGGCGGTCAGCTGCCAGCCCGCGAGGGTCAGGGCACCCACCCCGGCGGGGCGGCCCCAGCGCTTGGTGAGGACGGCCCCGCCGGCCATGGTGGCCGTACCGCCGAGGCCGCCGAGCACCCCGACGGCGTCCAGCCGTGCCCGCGGCCCGAGCACCACCAGCGCGACGCCGAGCACGCCGAGCACACCCCAGGCGCACCGCCAGACCGTCGGCCGGTCGTGGAGCACCGCGCCGGCCAGCCCGGCGACCAGCAGCGGCTGGGTGGCGCTGAGGGTGGCGGCGACGCCTCCGGGCAGCCGGCCGGCCGCCACGAACAGCAGGGGGAACAGCGCGCCGAGGATGGCGGCCTTCCACCACGAGTCCCCGCGCGGGAGCACACGGTGATCACCAGCCCGGCCGGCCCGGAGGGCAGAGCGCGCATCAGCCCGGCGAACAGCGGGTGACCGGACGGGAGCAGTTCCGTGGTCACGGCGTAGGTGGTGCCCCAGGACGCCGGTGCGAGTGCGGTCAGTGCGACGGTCGCCACCTGCTGCGCGGACGCGGTCCGCGGCAGGTCTGACCTGCGCCGGGGCGGCGTTCGTCGCCGGCGCCCGCGAGTGCCTGGCCGCGGCCGACCGGGCGGCCGCCGACGCCGCCGCGGCGACCGGCGCGGTGCGCGGCCGGCTCGCCGTCGGCGTGATCGTGACCACGGCCGCCGTGGACGTACCCGAGCTGCTCCAGCGGTACCGCGCCCGGCATCCGGAGGTCCGCGTCGTCCTGCGGTCCGGGCGCAGCGACGAGCTGGTGGCGGCGATCCGCGAGGGCCACCTGGACATCGCCTTCCTCGGCCTGCCGGAGGGCGAACGGCCGTCCGGGGTGGAGACCGTCGCCCTCGATCACGACCGGCACGCGCTGGTGGTGGCGGCCGGGCACCGGCTCGTGGGCGCGTCCCGGGTCATGCAGGGCGCGGGCGCGCGGGGGCTCGGCATCGCGCTGATGCCGTCGGCGTTCCTCCGCCCGCTGGCCGCCGACGATCCGGAACTGGTGCTGATCCCGGTGGCCGACGGTCCGCGCCGGGTCGAGTATCTGGCGTGGAGCCGGTTCAACCCCAGCCCGGCGACCCGGGCCATGCTCGGCGTCCTCGGGGTCAGCTCACCCGCGTAGCGCGGACGCCCGTGGCGGACGGCGGCCCCGGCAGCGGGGCGCGCAGCCCGGCGCGTATCCGCGCCGGGCTGCTGGCATCACGTCAGGTCAGGGTCAGCCGGTGAGGACCGGGGTCTGCCAGTCCCGCCATGCGGACAAGTTGCCCGCCTTCTTGCCCGAGATCCTGAACACGCCGGGGTCGTTGCCCGTCTTCAGCAGGAACTTCTTGAGGTTCTGCTGTAAGGGGGTCTTCCATTCGGACCGGACGGCGCAGTGGGTGCCGTCCTGGATGTCGGACCAGTAGGTGATGTTGTGCTCCGCGCCGAGCGCCTTGTAGACCTCCGCGCCACCCAGGGCCGCCACGCTTCCGGACCTGGCGCCCAGCCAGTCGATGTGGGGGTTCTCCATGATGAACAGTCCCCGCGGTGCGACCATGGCCACGATCTCGTGGGTGTCCACCGGCAGGTTGGCCGGGTTGCCGGTGAACGAGCCGAACGCGTCGCCCAACCACGGTTGTTCGGAGTAGGCGCTGCTCAGCGGCTGTGCGCCGCCCTCTCCCGGAACCCCGCGGTAGAGGGGAACACCAGCGGTGCCCGACTCGATCGGCATGGTCAGGGCGATGCGCTGATCGAACGCGCCGACCGCGAAGGCGCCCTTTCCGTACCGTGAGCATCCCGTGACGCCGATCGCGTCCGCCTGGAGAATGCCACCGCCCGACTGCTCGACGACGTCGATGATCCGGCTCGCGCCCCAGGCCCAGGCCATGAGCAGCCCGGTACTGCTCGATGAGCCGTAGAGGCTGTAGAAGGCGCCTTGCTTGTTGTTCCGTGGCGTGCCCTCTCGGCCGACGACGAGGGGGTCGTAGGTGATGACGGCGACACCGGAGGCTTTGATGGTGGCGGTGTCCGCCCCGAAGCCGCCCAGGACGACGACGGCCGGGAAAGGTCCGGAGCCACTGGGCAGCTCGACCTTCGCCGAGAAGCTGGAGCTTCTGCCCTGGTCGGTCACGTTCACGGTGATGCCGGTGCTGGAGACCGTACCCGTGACACCCGCGGGCTTTCCGTGCTTCTCGCCGTAGACGAACCTCTCCCCCAGTTTCTTGATCTCAGCCCGTCGGCACCGCCAGTCGGACGTGGCGGAGATGCGCGTGCCGTCCAGCCTGGTGAAGGGATCGGGAAGTTTGATGTTGGCGGTCACGGCGCCCGGGTCGGGCACCGCGCAGTCGGCACCGTCGTCCTCGACACCGGGCCGCACATACGCGTCGGCCCTGAGGCCATTGGCGACGCCTGCCGGTGTGTCGAGGGCGGTGGCTGTCAGGCTCGCGACGGCCAGGAAGACCGCGGCTGCCCATGCCCGGGGCCGATGTCGATGAATGCGCATGGGGGACCTCCATGGGAAGGCGCGCGGTCCCGGCGGGCGATGGCCCCGGCCGGACGGCATGGAGTCAGGGACACGCCGGTGCACGCCAGATGGTGGGACGTGCGCGGACACACGATGCCTCGAAGCCGCCCCCCGACCTCAATCGCGGCCCGTCACACGCCGTGGGAGCGCTCCCACTCTAGGAGCGGGCCGCGAGGCCGACAACACCCGGAACGCGGGGCCTGGAAGTTGGCTGTTTTTCTTCCTCCGGCCACGCCGGTACGGCGGCGTGGGCCGGTCAGCCGTCGGCGATACCGGTGCCGCTGGGAGCGGGCACGAGGTACTCCGGATGGGCCAGGGAGCGGGCGCCGGCCCGGAACTGGGCGAGCGTGTCGACGATGGTCCGGCCGACCGGGAGGTGGCCCCAGACGCTGATGCCCTGATGGGTGCTGGGCTCCCACGTCGTCTCGTCGATGACGATGGGGTTCCAGCCGACTTCCCACTCGAAGCCGGAGGGGGTGCGGGCGTCGTAGGAGAGTCCACGGTCGTTGGTGTGCCGGCCCACAGTGCCCAGCGCGCCGCCTCCTCCAGCCCGGTACGCATGCGGATGTGCCCTCATCTGTGGGCGTACGCCGGATAGGCCAGGGGTAGAGGGCAGGCGAAGACAACGACTGCGTGTGCCGCGCGATGTCCGTGGGCGGAATGGGGGAGACAGGTGAGCGCACAGCCGGCCGGGGGCGGCGGGGGTGGGTCGGAGACCGGGGCGGACGGGCTGCAGGAGGAGCTGTCCGCCGAAATACATCGGGAGATGCGGCGGTGGCGGGTGGCCACGGTCAACTACGGGGTGACCTACTACCTGTCGCGCATTCTGCTCATCGTCGCCAGCGCCGTCGTGGCAGCCGACCGGAATCTCAGTGACGGCAAAGGGAGCTTCCTGGTCGCGTGGGTGCCGGCGTTGGCCCTGGTCGTGGCCGTGCTCACCGCGCTCGACACCTGGCTCAAGCCCCAGCAGAAGTGGCAGGGCTTCATGGAATCCCGGGACACATTGGCCGATCTGATGGTCCGGAGCAGGCATGGCCTGACCGCCGAGGAAGTCCGTGAGGAGTTCACGGCGCTGCGTCGTCAGCACCGGGAGAAGAACATCTTCTAACCGGACCTGATGGATCTGACCGATCTCACAGATGGCGGCACGGCTGCGGGAGACGACCGTTCGGGCGTCACCGGGACGGCCCGCGGGGATCAGCGTCCTGGTGCCGTGGCGAGGCGGGCGAGGGCGCGCCGCTCGGCCGCCTCGACGTCCAGCCGACCGGAAGGATTCCCGCCTCGGGCGATGACGGCGCCACGGACCAGCGCCAGATAGAAGAGCGCCGGCGCACACGGTGTCCACTCCTCCTCCGGCCTGCTGAGGATGAAGTCCAGCACGCTGTCCGGGTCGGCGGACACGAACTCGTGGCCCGCGTGCTCCCACTTGTCCTCCACCCCGCGGGCGCGCCGGGCCAGCAGGTCGTCCGCGGTGAGATCCTTCAACACCGCCCGGAAGAACGCCGCCCACTGGTGGTTGCTCAGGTCCAGGGCGAAGGCCAGCAACTCCAGCTCCACCGCGTCGTCCGCCTGGATCGCCAACTCCTCGCGCAGCGCCCGGCGCGCCACCGCGTGCAGGCTGATGCGGGAGCCGTCCTCGGGTACGTCATGGATGCTGGCGAGCCCTTCGTTCGCGGAGGAGTTCCAGTGATCGGTATACCGGCCGGAGACCTGCGCGCTCCGCCGGGAGAAGACCATCTTCCGGTCCGGCTCCGTCTCCACGGCGATGTTCACCCCGAAACTGCAGGACAGGAACGGTTCCACGGTCACCGGATCGGTGTTCTCCAGATACTGGGTGCGCAGTGTCTCGGCCGAGCCTTCCCTAAGTGGCCGGTCGAGATTGTGCGACGTGGCGAGGAAGTCGAAGTAGTCGGCATCGCACAGCTGCATCCGGACGACGGGTTCCTCACGCTCGTGCGTGCGTGCGATCTCCACGCTCTCCACCGCGAAGCGGGGATTGTTCCAGCGGTGGGGCAGCCCTGCCGCTTCCTTGCGGGCTTCCCGCTCCGCCGTCTCGTCCCGCCAGCGTTGCACGACCGCGGGCAGCTTCACCCGTCGGCGTCCACGCTCGTACAGGATGTGCACGTTCTCCTCGAGGATGGCCCGGGTGCCGTCTCCCTCGAAGACGTGGCAGTCGGTGGTCCGGGATCCCACGACGAACTTGTCCCGCTGCGCCATCCGCTCTCCTTCGTCCGCCCTGCCGGTCCTGCCGCCGGGGCGAGCCTCGCGTCACGCTCGCTCCTCCCGAAATACTCCCCCATCCGCGGCCGGATGGGTAACTATGGTTCTCGACCTATTTCGTACATAGTGGTGTTTGCCGCCATGGAGACGGTCCGGGCGCCGGGGGTGGGTGTGGAGTCGGAAGGCGTGGTCGCCGCCGTAGTGGTGGACCGGTACGCGGGCGGCGGCCAGGGGCGTCAAGACCGGCACCAACTGCGGGTGACCGCCGGCTCCTTCCTTGACGTGGCAGCCCGGCTCGGCTTCACCGCACCCCCGTTGCGCAACACCGGCGGTGGCGTCGCCGCGGGCGAACCGGGCGGCCCGGCGGCCGGCACCACGCGGGCCGAGATCGAGGCCACCGTGCACCGGCTGCGCGCCCACCCCGCCACCCGCAAGATCCTCTACTGGACCGGTCACGGGGAGAAGGCCGACGACGACCGCTATCACCTGGCGTGCCAGGACAGCTATCCGGACGGCGGGACGTTCGATCCCCGTACCGCCGTCACCGCCGCCGAGCTGATCTCCTGGCTCGCCGACGACCCGGCGGACATCCTGCTGATCCTGGACGCCTGCTTCGCCGGCGCGGCTCTGGCGCAGACGGTCAACGAGTTGGACGTGTTGCTCCGCAAGCGCGGTGGGGCCGGCGGTTTCGCCGTCGTGGCCACCGCCTCGGAGGATCAGCGGGCCGCCGAAGGGCGGTGGGTCACCGAACTGACCGCCCTCTTCGACGAGGCGGGCCTGGAGCTGTACGGCCACCGGCTCTTCGACCGGGAGACGCCGTATCTCTTCTTCGGGCCCTTGATGCGCGCGGTGGACGACCGTGCGCGGTGGGACGCCAGCCAGGAGCCGCTGGCCAGGGAGCTGCGGCCGCTGCGGCTCAACTTCTTCCACAACCCCTACCGGTCGGAGACCGCCAAACCGGCCTCCCGCCCACCGGACGACGAGACCTGGATCGGCGAAGAGCTACGGGACGAGACGCTGCCGGTGTTCGCGGGCGAGGCCGCCGACTGGGAGCTGCGCGACTTCGCCCCGCGCGAGACCGTCCTGGACACCGTGGTCACCTGGCTGGGCACCCGCAGCTCGGGCCTGTTGACCGTGACCGGCGCATGGGGGGCGGGCAAGTCGGCGCTGCTGACCTACCTGGCCCATCTGACCACCCCGGGGTTCGTCGCGTCGCTGCCTGCCGATCGGCGGCCGGGCAGCCAGCCCGGACTCAACTCCATCCATGCCGCGATCCACTGTCGCGGCAAGACGCTCGCGGCGGTCTGCCAGGAGCTGTGCCACCGACTGCTACCGCTCGGTCTGGCGCTGCCCGGCCCCCTCGGTTCCGTATCACCGGCCGCCTCCGTGGAAGCAGTCGTCAAGGTGGCGAAGCGCAAGGGCAGCCTGACGCTGCTCTTCGACGGCCTGGACGAGGCCGCCGCCGGCCACGCCCTGGACATCGCCCGCCAACTGCTGAACCGGCTGGCGGTCGACCCCGCGATCAAGGTGGTGGTCGGGACCAGGGCCGACGCGCGCCGCCACCTGCCGGGCGGCCCACCCGCCGAATCCCTGCGCGACGCACTGGACAGCACCCACACGGTGGTACTGGACGAGTTACCGGAGACCGAGAGCGATATCGCCGGCCATGTCGAGCAGCTGCTCCGACGGGCGGGCTTCGGAGAACGGACGGTGGACGGCGGACGGCGGCTGGCCGACGTGGCCCGGCACATCGCCCGAGAGAGCAACGGCATCTTCCTGGTGGCCACGCTGTGGGCGCGCCGGGTGGCCCGCCGCGGCGGCCTGCCGGACGGTCCCGGGGACCTCGACGCCGACCGGGAGGTCGGCACGATGGGTCTGGGGCGGCTGTTCGCCGAGGAGCTGGAGCTGCTGGACCCGGAGGATCCCGACCGCGTCCGCGATGTGCTGCGGCCGCTCGCGCTGGCGGAGGGACACGGCCTGCCCCAGCCCGGCGTCTGGCTCGCCATCGCCAACGCGGTACGGCTCTCCTCCCGGCGGGAGTACACCGAGCGGGACCTGAAGCATGTGCTGGATGCCGCCCGGGGCGCACCGGTGGTCCGTGGCCGGGAGGCCGGCCGGGACGTCTATCGGCTGGCGCACCCCAGCTTCGGCGGACAGCTGGTCGGGCGGGACGCCGATCCGCGGCGCCTGCACCGCGCGGTGTGCCGGGCGCTGCGCCCGGCACCGGACACGGGCTGGGCCGGGGCGGACCCCTATGTGCTGACCCACCTGGCCACTCATGCCGCGCTGGCCGGCGATGACAGCCTCGCCGATCTGGTCGAGGACGACGCCTTCGTCGTCTACGCCGACCCCGACGTCCTCGAGCCACTGGTCGCCTCACAACTCGACGTGACCACCCGGTCGGTGCTCTATCTGCGGGTGGCCGGACACTTTCGCGCACACCCCGCCCCCCTCGCGCGGTGGGCGATGCTGCGCGCCACCGCGCTGGCCACCGCGGCGCAGGAGCTGCTGCCGGCCCTGGCGCATCCGCCCGAGCTGTTCTGGCAGGACCTGTGGACGAGCGCGCGCCCCCTGCCGCTCGGGCGCGGTTGGCCTGCCCCGGAGGGCGGTGCCTTCGCCGTGGCCTGGGAGGATTCCTCGGACGGGCTGGTGCACGCGGCGGGGGTCGGGGAGATCCGGTCCTGGGGAGCGGACGGCCGGGAGTACCGGGGCCGGGCCCTCCCCCGCCCGGCCGGCCGGGCGGCGCCCGGACCGCTGCGCGGCCTGGCGGTGGCACCGGGCGGAGCGATTCCCGGTGCCCCTCCCGGAACAGTGGCCGGGAAGGTGATCGCCGCGCATGACGGACACGCCATCCATGTGTGGCAGGGCAGTGCGCGCTGGCCCGCGGAACGGTTCTACTGGGGCGGGGCACCGGAGGCGGTGTGCGCCGTACGGTGTGGAGCCACGGTCTACGTGGCCGCGGTGGACGGCGACGGGCTGTGGCTGTGGCGCTGGCCGGCCGACGTGCCTCCGGACCACGAGACCATCCGGCACGTCCGGCTGCCCGGAAACGTGTACGACGCGGCCCTGTTGACGGTGGACCACGAGGTCCTCGCCGTGCTCGGCGGCCCCGATGGCGTGACGCTGTGGGACGTCACGGCCCGCGCCTCCCGGCCCGGCAGCGGCGTCCTCCAGCTGGGCGCGCGTCGGGACGGCCGCCCGGCCCGCGCGGTGGCGGCGATGGCCTCCACCGACGGCACGGGAGGCTGGATCGCCGCCGCGGGCGGTGGCGCGCTGCGCGTCTGGCAGCTGCCGGACTTCCTGGACCCGGCCCAGGAGGACGACGTCGGGCCGGTGCTGAGCGCGCCCACCAGCGGGCAGCGCGCGGTGGCTTTGGGACACAGTCCGCACGGCGTGCTGGCCGGGGTGCGGGAAGGACGCGACGTCCGCCTGTGGAGCCTGTCCGGTACCGAGCACACCCCGCTGCCCGGGGACGAACAGCAGCCTTCGCTGGCATTCGACCCCGCGGGCAGCGGGCGGCTGCTGGTCGCCGACGGGATTCAGGTACGGCTGTGGGATCCTCCCGCCGCCGACGAGGCCGCGCCGGATGCCCGGGACGGTCGCGATGCGCCGGACGTTGACGATGCGCCAGACGGTCGCGATGCCCCGGACATTCGCCATGCCCCGGACGTTCACGATGCGCCGGACGTTCGCGGCCACGGAACCGAGGGCGGCCGACCGCTCCTGCGTATGGCCTCTGGTTCCGACTCCGACGGGCACCTGCTCTGCCGGGCCCAGGGCCGTGAGGTGCTGGCGACCCTGCACGGCCCCGCCGGTCGGCTGCCGGGTCCGCGCGCCGCGCGGCTGCGCCTCCGCGACGACAGAGGTGACAGAGGCGACAGAGACGACGAGTTCACCGCGCTCGCCGCCACCCGGGTCCGCGACGGCTGGTTGGTCGCCACCGTGGTGCGCCGGACGACGTCCCTCTGGCATCTGCCGCCACGGCTGGAGGGTCCGTCCCTCGTCCGGCCCACGGCCGTACTCGATCTGGGCGGTCAGGACGATGTGCTGGTGGGTGCCGTGGACCTGCACGTCACAGGGGCGGGCACGGTCCGGCTGTTCGCTTCCGGTACCCAGTGCGTCCGGGTCTGGGAATGCCGCGGACAGGACTGGGGCAACTGGCGGGAAGCGCCGGAGACCTGGCCGTTCACCACGGCCGCGACCGCGCAGCAGGTGGCTGTGCGGGCTGTGCCCGGCGGGCCGGCCTGGCTGTACGCGGCCGGGGGCGAGTCCGTCCGGGTCTGGAACCTGCCCGACCGGGGACCGGCGCCGTACGGTATCGACCCCTCGGAGCGGTCGGCCACCGCGTTCGGGGTACTGCGGGACACCGGACAGGGCCATCCCGTGGTGGCCTACACAGCCGGTGGCCAGGTATGGATCGCGGAGTGCCTCTCCGACTCGCCCGCGCACGAGCCGCTGGCCGGACCGCCGGTGGCCGCGCAGGGGCTGACCTTCGCCGGTCCGCCGGAGCGGCCGTTGCTGCTGGGCTGGCGCAAGGAGTCCGGCCGGATACATGTGTGGGACGTGTGGGACAACAGGCGGCTGCCGGACATCGAACACCGCGGCTACGAAGTGGACGACGTGGCCTCTGTCCACAGCGCGGCGGGGGTGACTCTCATGATCCAGGGCGGAGTCCAGGACCGAGCGCGGTGCGATCAGGTGCTCCTCCCGGCCGATCGTCTCGCTGACCTGCTCGGCACCCCACCGAGGCAGCTGGTCTGAGGACCCCGGCCGCGACGACAGACGACCGAAGAGGAAAGAAGAGGAAAAGGGGCGGGCGTGCGACACGATTTGGTGGTCATCGTTCCCGGCATCATGGGCACGTCCTTGCTGCACGAGGGCAGGGACGTCTGGAACCTCACGCCCGAGGCGCTGGCCGGGCTGCTGCGCCCGAGCAAGCTCCGCAGACGCCTCATGCTTCAGGAGGGCATCGAGGACGGCGACCCGGAGGGCGAGTCCGCCCTGACCCCGGGGGACACGATCGAGGCACCTCGGGTCCTGCCCGGCCTCGTTTCCCATCTGGGATACCGCGATCTGCTGAAGGGCCTGGACATCCAGCCGCCCGAGCGCCTGGCGGTCTTCCGCTACGACTGGCGGCTGTCCAACCGGAACTCGGCGGAGAAGCTCCGGGCGTTCGTCGAGCGGCGGTTGGCGCGGTGGCGGGAGCGGATCGACCGCGATCGGCATCCGGACGCGGACGATCCCAAGGTCGTCTTCTTATGCCGCTCCATGGGCGGTCTGGTGGTGAAGTACTACCTCGAGTGCCTGGGCGGCCGGGAGATCACCCGGACGGTCGCCACGCTCGGCACCCCGCACCAAGGCAGCGCGAAGGCGATCCGCTTCCTGACGGGCCGGTTCGGGCACGGGACACCCCGGTGGATCAGCGAGTCGCTCGCGGAGATCTGTGGGAGCTTCCCCTCGCTCGGTCAACTCCTGCCGAGCTACCGGGCGGTGGTGACCGAGAGCCCACGGCCGCGGCCGCTCAACGCCACCGGTATCGCGGACGCGTTGAGCCTCCCGACGGCCACCGTGGAGGACATGTTCCGCTTTCATGAGCAGATCAGGAACGCCCGATCCCGCAACGACCAGGCGGAGAAGCCCGGCTACCGCCTCGTCCCGCTGGGCGGGCACGGGCTGCGTACCGTGCACGGGGTGTCCGTGGTGGGCGACCGGATCCGCTTCCTCCATGCCTTCGACGACACACGCGACTGGCAGGGCGACTCCACCGTCCCCACGATCTCCGCCACGCCGGCCGAGCTGGAGTCCACCGTGTACACGCACTGGTTTCCCTTCCGCCACGCCACACTGGCCAACGAGGGTCCGGTTCTGGCCGCCCTGCGCGAGATCTGCCAGAGCGTCGAGGTCAGGAAGTACCTGGCGTCGGACGCGGAGTTCGCCGTCGACCTGCCCGACCTGGCCGTGGCGGGGGAACCGATGGAGATCACCACCCCGGACGCGGACCCCGCCCTGGCGCTCCGGGCCCGTCTGCTGTCCCCGGACGGCCGCCAGACGCTCGCCGACGAACCACTGCAACCCGACGGGCAGGGCGGTCTGCGGTGCGAGCTGCGGGCACCGGCCGGCTTGTGGACGTTGGAAGTGCGCTCGCGGAAGCACGGCGTGGGCCACCGGGACGCCGTCCTGGTCACCGGGGCCGATGCCGCCGCCTCGGTCTCACCGTGAGCGAGGCCGACGGCCGTTCGTATCGATGGCGAGAGGCCGATGCGGCCGATGGGGCACGGCTCTCACACCGAAGTAGGCGTTAACTAGGTTCTAGACGATGTCTAGTCTGCGAATGCGGCGTGCGCGCTACGACGAGCGTCGGCAGCAACGCGATCCAGCTCGCCCGCAACGCCGGCTACCGGGTCGTGACGACCGCGTCACCGCACAACTTCGACTTCGTCCGGTCGCTGGGCGCAGCCGAGGCCGTCCACCGCCGCAGCCCCACCGCCGTCGAGGACATCGTGGAGCGGATCGGCGACAGCCCGCTCGCGGGCACGCTCGCGATCGGATTCGGATCGCTCCGGAAGGCGATCGCGATCGCGGCCCGGACCACGGGCAGCAAGCGGGTCACCTCGGCACAGCCCTCACTGCTCGCACGCATCGAGGGATGGCGGGCGCCGCGACACGGGGTGCGGGTGAGCGGCATCTGGGGCGGCACCCTGAAGGACAACGAGGTCGGACCGGCGATCTACGTCGACTTCCTCCCGACCGCGCTCGCCACCGGTGTCTACCAGGCCGCACCGGACGCGACCGTCGTCGGCCACGGGCTCGACCGCATCCCCGATGCGCTGCGGCAGCTCCGAGACGGCGTCTCCGCGAGGAAGCTCGTCGTCACCGTCTGAGCCGGCGCAACCAGCGCCGGGGAGCCGACCGGACAACGGGCGGGCGCGATCGCGCTCGCGGGCGCCACTCGCTACGACACCAGTTCCGTCGCCAGATAGTCCGCCAGGGCGGCTGTTGTCGCGTACTCGAACACCAACGCGGGAGACAGCGGGCGCCCGACGACGGCCGTCATGGCGTTCCGCAACTCGACGGCGCTCATCGAGTCGAATCCCAGTTCCTCGAAACGAGCGTCCGGGTCGATGTCACCCGGGCCGTCATGCCCCAGAGCCATGGCGACTTCTTCACGGATGATGGCGGTCAATCGGGCTCGGCGTTCCTCGACGCTCAGGGCGGTGAGATCCGGCAGTTCCGTGTCGGGCTTCTGCGGCACCGTGCGCCGGTGGGCAGTCGACACCAGGGCCTGGAACAGCGGTGGCACCTGCACCGCACTCTCGACCGCCGCCCGGTTGATGTGTGCGGGCACGAGGTTCGCGCGGTCGGTGGCGAGTGCCGTGTCGAAGAGTTCGGTCGCTTCGTGGGCGGGCATGGGCAGCAGGCCGTTGCGGCTCATCCGGGCCAGGTCCGCGGCTCCCAAGTGCCCGCTCATGCCGGTCACGCCACCGGCCTCGGCCCACAGACCCCACGCCAACGAGACCGCGGGCAGCCCCAGGGCACGCCGGTGCGCCGCCAAGCCGTCGAGGAAGGTATTCGCGGCGGCGTAGTTGCCCTGCCCCGGCGCGCCGACCGTCCCCGCCATGGAAGAGAAGAGCACGAACATCGACAGGCCCAGATCGCGCGTCGCCTCGTGCAGGTTCCATGCCGCGTCGACCTTGGCCCGCAGCACCGTGTCGATCCGTTCCGGTGTCAGGGAGCCGATCACCGCGTCGTCCAGCACACCGGCCGCGTGCACCACTCCGGCCAACGGCCGGTCCTCCGGGATGTCCGCCAGCACCCGCTCCAACGCGGACCGGTCGGCCACATCACACGCCACGATCTGGGTTTGTGCACCCAACGCCGACAGCTCCGCCAGCAGCTCCGCGGCACCATCGGCCCGCTCACCGCGACGGCTCACCAGCAGCAGATGACGCACACCGTGCGCCTTCACCAGGTGCCGGGCCAGCACCGCACCGACCATGCCCGTACCACCGGTGACCAACACCGTGCCCTCAGCCAACGAGCCGACGGGCGTCGGATGGGCGGAGGTGACCGGCACCCCGCTCAGACGCGGAGCGTGAAGCGTTCCGGCACGGATGACGAGCTGTGGTTCACCGGTGGCGAGGATCGCAGCGGTGTCGACGCCGGCATCGGTGTCGGTGTCGACCAGGACGATCCGGTCGGGGTTCTCCGTCTGCGCCGAGCGCACCAGACCCCACACCGCCGCCCCAGCGAGATCAGCGACACCCTCGCCGGGCAGACCCACCGCCCCGCGCGTGACAACGACCAGCTTGCCGACCCCCGCACCCGACAACCAGGACTGCACAACCTCCAGCACGCGGTGCGTGGCCTCGTACACCCCCGCCACCACCCCCACACCCGATCCCGACCGCACCTCGAACACCACGGCGTCCGCATCACCGCGCTCCGCACCGGACTGGCCAACCGACACAGGCGACCACACCACCTCGAACAACCGGTCCGACACCCCACCGGCGGACTGGACCGCTGCCCGCAGCTGCTCCGGTGACACCGGACGAGAAGTCATCGACCGCACCGAGAGCACCGGCAGGCCCGCAGTATCCGCCAACTCCACCGACACCGCACCCGGCCCCACCGGCGCGATCCGCGCCCGCACCGCCACCGCACCCGCCGCACACAACGACACCCCCTCCCACGCGAACGGAAGCGCCATCTCCACCCCACCAGCAGCCACCACCACCGCATGCAACACGGCATCCAGCAACGCCGGATGCACCCCGAGGTCCCTCACATCCAGCTCCCGCGGAAGAGAAACCTCGGCGAACAACTCCTCACCCCGCCGCCACACCGCACGCAACCCCTGAAAAGCAGGCCCGTACTCATAGCCACGCTCAGCCAGACGCCCATAGACATCGGTCACGTCGACAGCGACCGCGCCTTCGGGCGGCCACACCGACAGGTCCGTGGTGTCCGCCGGGGAGCGCGGAGCTGCGGCGGGGCCCAGAACGCCTTGGGCGTGAAGTACCCAGCTTGTCTCCCCGCTCCGGGAGTACATCGCCACCGGACGGCGACCGGTCTGGCCGACGTCGCCGACGACCACCCGGATCCGCACCCCGCCCTCGGCGGGCAACACCAACGGCGCCCGCAGCATCAACTCCTCCAGCGCGGCGCACTTCACCTCATTCCCGGCGCGAATCGCCAATTCCACGAATCCGGTGCCGGGGAACAACACCGTCCCCGCCACCGCGTGATCCGCCAGCCACGGTTGCGCGGCCGTGGACAGCCAGCCGGTCAGCACCACCCCGCCGGTATCCGGCTGCTCGACCACCGCACCCAGCAACGCGTGCCCGGCACTGTCCAATCCGAGCCTCGACACATCACCCGGCGCTGTCGGGCCCGACAACCAGAACCGACGGTGCTGAAACGCATACGTCGGCAACGGCACGCGTCGGACAACGCTTCCGGCGAACACTCGGCGCCACTCGACCCGCACACCGCTCACCGCCAACTGTCCCAACGCCGTGATCACGGAAGAAGCCTCGGGGCGCTTTTTCCGCAGCACGGGAACGGTCAGCGCGGATGGAATGGTGGCGGTCAGCCCGCTGGCCGGACCCAGTTCAACAAACCGAGTCACACCAGCCGATACCAGACACCGCACACCATCAGCGAACCGCACCGGCTGCCGCACATGATCCACCCAATACTCAGCCGAACCATAACCATCCCGAGCCCACTCACCACTCACATTCGACACCAGCGGAATCTCCGCCACACCCACCGACACCCCCGCCGCAACCTCACCGAACCCACCCAACATCGGATCCATCAACGGCGAATGAAACGCATGAGACACCGCCAACCGACGAACCCTGCGCCCCCGCTCCCGCCACCCCGCCGCAACCTCACCCACAGCCTCCTCCACACCAGAGACCACCACCGCATCCGGACCATTGACCGCAGCAAGAACAGCACCCTCCACCAGCGACTCCGCCACCTCCCCCGCACTGGCCTCAACCGCCACCATCACCCCACCAGCCGGCAACCCCTGCATCAACCGACCCCGCGCCACCACCAACACCGCCGCATCCGCCAAAGACAACACACCCGACACATGCGCCGCCGCCAACTCACCCACCGAATGCCCCACCACAACATCCGGACACACACCCCAACCCTCCAACACACGGAACAACGCCACCCCCACAGCGAACAACGCCGGCTGCGCAAACTCCGTCGAATCCAACAACCCCGCATCCTCACCCCACATCACCTCACGCAACGGCAGCCGCAGATGCCGATCCAACTCCCCCACCACCACATCAAACACCTCAGCAAAGGCACTGCACTGGGCATACAACTCCGCGCCCATACCCAGCCACTGCGACCCCTGCCCCGGGAACACAAAAGCCGTCTTGCCCTCACCCGCCGCACGCCCCCGCACCACACCCCGCCCAGGCTCGCCCTCGACCAGACCCACCAGCCCCCGGACCAGCTCCTCCCGATCAGCACCGACCACCACAGCCCGATGCTCGAACACCGACCGCCCCGCCAAGGAAAAGCCCACATCGGCAGCGCTCAGCTCAGGATGGCGCTGGAGGTGCTCCAGGAGTCGGCGTGCTTGATCCGTCAAACCCGCGTCACTCTTCGCGGACAGCGCCCACGGCACCACCGGCAACCTCATGCCTGCCGGTTCCGGGACCGTCTCCAACGCGGGTGCCTGCTCGAGAATCACATGCGCGTTGGTGCCACTGATCCCGAACGACGACACACCAGCCCGCCGCGGCCTGCCACCATCCCCCGGCCAGACCCGCTCCTCAACCAACAACTCCACCGAACCAGCTGACCAATCCACATGCGGCGTCGGCACATCCACATGCAACGTCCGCGGCAACACCCCGTGCCGCATCGCCTCCACCATCTTGATCACACCAGCCACACCCGCCGCAGCCTGCGTATGACCCAAATTCGACTTCACCGACCCCAACCACAACGGACACTCCCGACCCTGCCCATACGTCGCGAGAACGGCCTGGGCCTCGATCGGATCACCCAACGTGGTGCCCGTCCCGTGCGCCTCCACCACATCCACATCCGACGCCGACAACCCCGCACCCGCCAACGCCGAACGAATCACCCGCTGCTGCGACGGACCATTCGGCGCCGTCAAACCATTCGACGCACCATCCTGATTCACCGCCGAACCCCGCACCACCGCCAACACCTCATGCCCCAACCGCCGCGCATCCGACAACCGCTCCACCACCAACACCCCCCCACCCTCAGCAAACCCCGTCCCATCAGCCAACCCCGAAAACGCCTTACACCGCCCATCCACCGACAACCCACGCTGCCGACTGAACTCCGAAAAAATCATCGGCGACGCCATCACCGTCACCCCACCCGCCAACGCCACATCACACTCACCCGACCGCAACGACTGCACCGCCAAATGCAACGCCACCAACGACGACGAACACGCCGTATCCACCGAAACAGCCGGCCCCTCCAACCCCAACACATACGCCACACGCCCCGACGCCACACTCGACGTCAAGCCGGTCATTCGGTGGCCTTCCGCGCTCCCGTCCGACACGATCCCGTAGCCCTGGGTCGCGATACCGGCGAACACTCCGGTTGCGCTACCGCGCAACGTCAGTGGATCGATCCCCGCCTGTTCGAACGCCTCCCACGACAACTCCAACAACAACCGCTGCTGCGGATCCATCGCCAACGCCTCACCCGGCGAAATCCCGAAAAACGCCGCGTCGAAACCCGCCGCGTCATGCAGGAAACCCCCGGACCGGGTATACGACCTGCCCACCGCATCAGGATCCGGATCGAACAACCGCTCCATATCCCAGCCCCGATCGACCGGGAACCCCGACACCACATCCCGGCCATCGGCGACCACATCCCACAGGTCCTCCGGCGAATTCACCCCGCCCGGATACCGGCACGCCATACCCACCACCGCGATCGGCTCGGACAGACTCGCGGCGAGGGCCTTGTTCTGCTGTTTCAAGCGCTCGACCTGCATCAGCGCTTTACGCAGGGCTTCCGTGGCCTGGTCCACTTTGGTGCGCATCAGTCAGTCACCTGTATATCGTCGTGGTCGCCGAGGGCGACACCGAGAAGATCTTCCAGGTCCATATCCGCAAGATCTTTTCCTTGTGGTTCCGGGGCTGTCGACACGCCGTTCTCCGCATTCGCCAGATTCATCAGTGTTTCGAGCACGCCCGCCTGACGCAGTCGGCCGATGGGGATGGAGGCGATCAGCTTCCGGACTTCCTCGTCCTGCGGATCCGAATGCGGCGCCGACCGGGACGTGTCGGTCGCTATGTTGTTTTGGATGTGCCGGGCCAGCGCCTTGGGCGTGGGATGGTCGAACACCACCGTGGCCGACAGGGCCACGCCGGTGGCGCTCTTCAGCCGGTTCCGCAGCTCGACCGCCGTCAGGGAGTCGAAACCGAGGTCCTGGAAGGCCCGGTCCGGAGCGACGTCGTCGGGCGCCACATGCCCGAGCACGGTAGCGATGTGCGAACACACCAGCTCAAGCACCACCGCGTCCTGTTCGTCCGCGGGCAGCCCGTGCAGCCGCTGCGCCAACGCCGACATCGACGCCGCCGCCGCGCGATCGCCGTCGACGACCCGACGCACCCGACCGCGCACCAACCCGGCGAACAGCGGTGGGAGCACCTCACTCGCGGCCTGCTTGCGCAACCCGGTGACGTCGACGCGGGCCGGCACCATGTGCGCACGGTCGGCGAGCAGCGCCACGTCGAACAGTTCGGTCGCCTCATGTGCGGCCATGGGCTGCACACCACCTCGTCCCAGCCGGGCCAGGTCCTCCGCACCCAAGTGCCCGGTCATGGCACTGGCCTCGGCCCACAGCCCCCACGCCAACGAGACCGCGGGCAGCCCCAGGGCACGCCGGTGCGCCGCCAAGCCGTCGAGGAAGGTATTCGCGGCGGCGTAGTTGCCCTGCCCCGGCGCGCCGACCGTCCCCGCCATCGACGAGAACAACACAAACATCGACAGGCCCAGGCCACGCGTCACCTCATGGAGATTCCACGCCGCATCGACCTTCGCCCGCAACACCACGTCGACCCGCTCCGGTGTCAGGGAGCCGATCACCGCGTCATCCAGCACACCGGCCGCATGCACCACCCCGGCCAACGGCCGGTCCTCCGGGATGTCCGCCAGCACCCGCTCCAACGCGGACCGGTCGGCCACATCACACGCCACCACCCGAGCATCCGCCCCCAGCTCGGACAACTCGGCCACCAGCTCCCCAGCACCATCGGCCCGCTCACCGCGACGACTGACCAGCAGCAGATGACGCACACCGTGCACCTGCACCAGGTGCCGGGCCAGCACCGCACCGGCCATCCCCGTACCACCGGTGACCAACACCGTGCCCTCAGCCAACGAGCCGGGCATCGTGAGCACGAGCTTTCCCGTGTGCCGTGCTTGGCTGAGGAATCGGTACGCCGCCGGGGCGTTGCGCACATCCCAGGTGGTGACCGGCAGCGGCCGCAGGATTCCCGCCTCGAAGAGACGAAGCAGCTCGGTCAGGATCTCTCGAATCCGCTCGGCTCCCGTTTCGAACAGATCGAACGCGCGGTAGCGGACTCCGGGATGTGTCTCCGCGACCGACTCGGCGTTCCGTACGTCAGTCTTGCCCATTTCCAGGAATCGCCCGCCACGAGGCAGCAGCCGCAACGACGCGTCGACGAACTCGCCGGCGAGCGAGTCCAGGACCACGTCCATGCCACGACCGCCCGTACTCGCCAGGAACTTCCGCTCGAACTCGACCGTCCGCGAATTGGCGATGTGGTCGTCGTCGAATCCCAGGTTTCGCAAGGTGTCCCACTTGCCGGGGCTGGCCGTGGCGAACACCTCCAGACCCAAGTGCCGAGCCAGTTGGAGCGCCGCCAGGCCGACGCCGCCCGTCGCCGCGTGTACGAGCAAGGATTCACCGGCCCGCACCCTGCCCAGATCCACCAGTGCGTAGTACGCGGTCAGGAACGCCACGGAGACGGCGGCGGCCTGGGGGAAGGACCACCCCGTGGGCATGGTGACGACCAGACGGTGGTCGGTCACGACTCGCGGACCGGTGCCCACCAGCACGCCCATCACCCGGTCCCCAACCGCCAGATCGGTGACCCCGGGCCCGACCTCCACGACCACACCGGCACCCTCGCCACCCGGCACGGCGTCCTCGTCGGGGTACATGCCGAGGGCGATCAGCACATCGCGGAAGTTCATGCCGGCGGCCCGTACCGCGACGCGGACCTCGCCCGTCCTCAGCGGGGCCTCCGCCTCCGGGAAGGGCTCGATGGTCAGGTTTTCCAGCGTTCCCTTCTCGGTGAGCCCCAGCCGCCATGCCTCTGGTCCTTCCGGCAGGGCCAGGACACCGTCGAGGGACGCGGTGGTGAGGCGGGGGATGTGGATCTTCCCAGCACGGACGATGAGCTGTGGTTCACCGGTGGCGAGGATCGCAGCGGTGTCGACGTCGGCATCGGTGTCGGTGTCGGTGTCGGTGTCGGTGTCGACGAGAACGATCCGGTCGGGGTTCTCCGTCTGCGCCGAGCGCACCAGACCCCACACCGCCGCCCCGGCGAGATCAGCGACATCCTCGCCGGGCAGACCCACCGCCCCACGTGTGACAACGACCAGCTTGCCGACCCCCGCACCCGACAACCAGGACTGCACAACCTCCAGCACACGGTGCGTGGCCTCGTACACCCCCGCCACCACCCCCACATCCGATCCCGACCGCACCTCGAACACCACGGCGTCCGCATCACCGCCCGTCTTACGGAACTCCTCCCACGACACCGCCGATACCACGCGGGGCCGGCCGTCCGGCGCAGGCGACCACGCCACCTCGAACAACCGGTCCGACACCCCACCGGCGGCAAGGACCGCTGTCCGCAGCTGCTCCGGTGACACCGGGCGAGAAGTCATCGACTGCACCGAGAGCACCGGCAGACCAGCGGCATCCGCCAACTCCACCGACACCGCACCCGGCCCCACCGGCGCGATCCGCGCCCGCACCGCCACCGCACCCGCCGCACACAACGACACCCCCTCCCACGCGAACGGAAGCGCCATCTCCACCCCACCAGCAGCCACCACCACCGCATGCAACACGGCATCCAGCAACGCCGGATGCACCCCGAGGTCGCTCACCTCCATCTCTGGCGGAAGAGAAACCTCGGCGAACAACTCCTCACCCCGCCGCCAGACCGCACGCAACCCCTGAAAAGCAGGCCCGTACTGATAGCCACGCTCAGCCAGACGCCCATAGGCATCGGTCACGTCGACAGCGACCGCGCCTTCGGGCGGCCACACCGACAGGTCGGCGACGTTCGGTGCCGGATCACCCGAGCCCAATGTGCCTTCGGCGTGCAGAACCCAGTCCGTATCGCCGACGTCGCTGCGCGAATACACCGCTACAGGGCGTTGCTCCGCCTCCCCGGCGACGACGACCCGGATCTGTACCCCGCCCTCGGCCGGCACCACCAACGGCGCCCGCAGCATCAACTCTTCGACAACACCGCAACCCACCTCGTCGCCGGCGCGGATCGCCAACTCCACGAACCCGGTACCGGGGAACAATGTCGTTCCCGCCACCGCATGATCCGCCAGCCACGGCTGGTCCGCCGTCGACAACCGGCCGGTCAGCACCACCCCGCCCGTGTCCGGCTGCTCGACCACGGCACCCAGCAAGGCGTGCTCGGTTCCCTCCAGCCCGAACCGCTTCACATCCCCCGGCGCACCGGACCCGCGCAACCAGTACCGGGACCGCTGGAACGCATACGTCGGCAACGGCACCCGCCGCGCACCACGTCCGATGACAGCACGCCAATCGACACGGGCACCCCGGACATGGGCCGCGCCCAGTGAGGTCAGGAATCGGTCCAACCCACCATCGCCACGTCCGAGGGACGGGATGACGACGGCTTCCCCATGGTGGTCCGCACGATCGTCGGCGGCGTCCTCGATGCCCGCGATCAGCACCGGGTGCGGGCTGGCCTCGATGAAGAACCGGTATCCCTGACCACGGGCGGAGCGCACGGCGGCTGCGAATTCCACCGTGTGCCTGATGTTTCGATACCAGTAGTCGCCATCCAGCACATCGGTGTCGAGCACGTCTCCCGTGACCGTCGAGAAGAACGAGATCTCGGTGGTACGCGGCTCGATGCCGGACAACGCGGCGAGCAGCTCCTCTCGGATCGCCTCGACCTGTGCCGAGTGCGAGGCGTAGTCCACGTCGACGCGGCGGGCGCGTACGTCCTCGGCCGCACAACGTGCCATCAGGTCGTCCAGTCCGGCCGGTTCGCCTGCCACCACGACCGCGGCGGGCCCGTTGACGACTGCGATGCTCAGCGGGTGGCCGCAACGCGCTATCAGCTTCTTCGCCTGCTCCACTCCACACGCGAGGGAGACCATGCCGCCGGCTCCGGAGAGGGCGGTCAGCAGCCGGCTCCGCAAGGCGACCACACGGACGGCGTCGCGCAGCGAGAGCGCACCGGCCACGTGCGCGGCGGCGATCTCACCCTGGGAGTGTCCGATCACGGCGTCCGGACGCACACCGGCCGACCGCCACAGTTCGACCAGCGACACCATCACGGCGAACAACGCGGGCTGCACGACGTCGACGCGATCGAGCGAAGGCGCTCCGTCAGCACCTCGCAGCACATCGGTCAATGACCAGTCCACGAACTCGTCGAGAGCGGTCGCGCAGGCACGAATCTTTTCCGCGAATATCGGTGACGTGTCGATGAGTGCGGCGCCCATGCCGAGCCATTGCGACCCCTGTCCGGGGAAGACAAAAGCCGTCTTGCCCTCACCCGCCGCACGCCCGCGTACCACACCGCGTCCAGGCGCGCCCTCGACCAGACCCGCCAGTCCCCGGACCAGCTCCTCCCGATCAGCACCGACCACCACAGCCCGATGCTCGAACACCGACCGATGGGTCAACGAATGACCGACATCGACCACGTCCAGCTCAGGATGGCACTCGATGTGCTCCAGCAATCGGCGGGCTTGATCCGTCAAACCCGCGTCACTCTTCGCGGACAAAACCCACGGCACCACCGGCAACCTCATGCCTGCCGGTTCCGGGACCGCTTCCAACGCGGGTGCCTGCTCAAGAATCACATGCGCATTCGTGCCACTGATCCCGAACGACGACACACCAGCCCGCCGCGGCCTGCCACCATCCCCCGGCCAGACCCGCTCCTCAACCAACAACTCCACCAACCCAGCCGACCAATCCACATGCGGCGTCGGCTCATCCACATGCAACGTCCGCGGCAACACCCCGTGCCGCATCGCCTCCACCATCTTGATCACACCAGCCACACCCGCCGCAGCCTGCGTATGACCCAAATTCGACTTCACCGACCCCAACCACAACGGACACTCCCGACCCTGCCCATACGTCGCCAACACCGCCTGGGCCTCGATCGGATCACCCAACGTGGTGCCCGTCCCATGCGCCTCCACCACATCCACATCCGACGCCGACAACCCCGCACCCGCCAACGCCGAACGAATCACCCGCTGCTGCGACGGACCATTCGGCGCCGTCAAACCATTCGACGCACCATCCTGATTCACCGCCGAACCCCGCACCACCGCCAACACCTCATGCCCCAACCGCCGCGCATCCGACAACCGCTCCACCACCAACAACCCCCCACCCTCAGCAAACCCCGTCCCATCAGCCAACCCCGAAAACGCCTTACACCGCCCATCCACCGACAACCCACGCTGCCGACTGAACTCCGAAAAAACCGTCGGCGACGCCATCACCGTCACCCCACCCGCCAACGCCACATCACACTCACCCAACCGCAACGACTGCACCGCCAAATGCAACGCCACCAACGACGACGAACACGCCGTATCCACCGAAACAGCCGGACCCTCCAACCCCAACACATACGCCACACGCCCCGACGCCACACTCGACTGCAACCCCGTCGACCGATACCCATCCACCGCATCACCAGCATCAATCCCATACGCCTGCGCAATCAACCCCGCAAACACACCCGTCGCCGAACCACGCAACGACACCGGATCAACACCAGCCCGCTCCAACGCCTCCCACGACAACTCCAACAACAACCGCTGCTGCGGATCCATCGCCAACGCCTCACCCGGCGAAATCCCAAAAAACCCCGCATCAAAACCCGCCGCATCCACCAGAAAACCACCAGACCGCGTATACGACCTCCCCACCGCATCAGGATCAGGATCAAACAAACCCCCCACATCCCAACCCCGATCAACCGGAAACCCCGACACCACATCCCGACCACCGGCAACCACATCCCACAAATCCTCCGGCGAATCCACCCCACCCGGAAACCGGCACGCCATACCCACCACCGCGATCGGCTCGGACAGACTCGCGGCAGCGGCCGGTGCGCGCCGGACCTGCGACCGGGTGCCGGTGATCTTCTCGCGGATGTGCCGCGCGAGCGCGTTGGGCGTGGGGTAGTCGAAGACGAGGGTGGTCGGCAGCGTCAGACCCGTGGCGTTGTTGAGCCGGTTGCCGAGTTCGACCGCAGTCAACGAACTGAATCCGAGGTCCTGGAAGGCCCGGTCCGGATCGACGGCGTCGGCGCCCGCATGTCCGAGCACAGCGGCGATGTGCGAACGTACCAGCTGAAGCACCACCGCGTCCTGCTCGCTTGCGGACACTCCGTCCAGGCGCTGCGCCAACGCCGACTCCGCAGCACGAGCAGTGTCGACCGTCCGACGCACCCGGCCGCGCACCAACCCGGCGAGCAGCGGGGGCACCAGTCCACTCGCCAATCGGCTCCGCAACCTGGTGACGTCAATGCGCGCCGGCACCATGTGCGCACGGTCGGCGAGCAGCGCCACGTCGAACAATTCGGTCGCCTCGTGTGCGGCCATGGGCTGCACACCACCTCGTCCCAGCCGGGCCAGGTCCTCCGCACCCAAGTGCCCGGTCATGGCACTGGCCTCGGCCCACAGACCCCACGCCAACGAGACCGCGGGCAGCCCCAGGGCACGTCGGTGGGTTGCCAAGCCGTCGAGGAAGGTATTCGCGGCGGCGTAGTTGCCCTGCCCCGGCGCGCCGACCGTCCCCGCCATGGAAGAGAAGAGCACGAACATCGACAGGCCCAGATCGCGCGTCGCCTCGTGCAGGTTCCATGCCGCGTCGACCTTGGCCCGCAGCACCGTGTCGACCCGTTCCGGTGTCAGGGAGCCGATCACCGCGTCGTCCAGCACACCGGCCGCATGCACCACTCCGGCCAACGGCCGGTCCTCCGGGATGTCCGCCAGCACCCGCTCCAACGCGGACCGGTCGGCCACATCACACGCCACCACCCGAGCATCCGCCCCCAGCTCGGACAACTCGGCCACCAGCTCCCCAGCACCATCGGCCCGCTCACCGCGACGACTGACCAGCAGCAGATGACGTGCGCCGTGCACCTGCACCAGGTGCCGGGCCAGCACCGCACCGGCCATCCCCGTACCACCGGTGACCAACACCGTGCCCTCAGCCAACGAGCCGACGGGCGTCGGACGGGCGGAGGTGACCGGCACCCCGCTCAGACGCGGAGCGTGAAGCGTTCCGGCACGGATGACGAGCTGTGGTTCACCGGTGGCGAGGATCGCACCGGTGTCGACGTCAGCGTCGGTGTCGGTGTCGACCAGGACGATCCGGTCGGGGTTCTCCGTCTGCGCCGAGCGCACCAGACCCCACACCGCCGCCCCGGCAAGATCAGCGACACCCTCGCCGGGCAGACCCACCGCCCCGCGCGTGACAACGACCAGCTTGCCGACCCCCGCGCCCGACAACCAGGACTGCACAACCTCCAGCACGCGGTGCGTGGCCTCGTACACCCCCGCCACCACCCCCACATCCGATCCCGACCGCACCTCGAACACCACGGCGTCCGCATCACCGCGCTCCGCACCGGACTGGCCAACCGACACAGGCGACCACACCACCTCGAACAACCGGTCCGACACCCCACCAGCGGCCTGGACCGCTGCCCGCAGCTGCTCCGGGGACACCGGACGAGAAGTCATCGACCGCACCGACAACACCGGCAGGCCCGCAGTATCCGCCAACTCCACCGACACCGCACCCGGCCCCACCGGCGCGATCCGCGCCCGCACCGCCACCGCACCCGCCGCACACAACGACACCCCCTCCCACGCGAACGGAAGGACCGTTTCAGCGGTGCTGATGTCGTTGATGTGCCACGCATGCAGTACGCCGTCCAGCAGCGCCGGATGCACCCCGAGGTCGCTCACCTCCGTGTCCTGCGGAAGAGAAACCTCGGCGAACAACTCCTCACCCCGCCGCCACACCGCACGCAACCCCTGAAAAGCAGGCCCGTACTCATAACCACGCTCAGCCAGACGCCCATAGGCATCGGTCATGTCGACAGCGACCGCGCCTTCGGGCGGCCAGACCGACAGATCTGTGGCGTTGGCCGACGGTTCTTCCGAGCTCAATTCGCCCTCGGCGTGCAGGACCCATTCAGTATCGCCACGCGAATACATCGCCACTGGGCGACGACCGTTCTGGCTGACCTCGCCGACGACCACCCGGATCCGCACGCCGCCCTCGGTCGGCAACACCAACGGCTCCCGCATTGTCAGGTCTTCGATGACACCGCAGTCCACCTCGTCCCCGGCGCGGATGCCCAATTCCACGAACGCCGTGCTGGGGAACACCGTCGTTTCCGCCACCGCGTGATCCGCCAGCCACGGTTGCGCGGCCGTCGACAGCCAGCCGGTCAGCACCACCCCGCCGGTATCCGGCTGCTCGACCACCGCACCCAGCAACGCGTGCTCGGTTCCCTCCAACCCGAACCGCTTCACGTCCCCCGGCGCACCGGACCCGCGCAACCAGTACCGGGACCGCTGAAACGCATACGTCGGCAACGGCACCCGCCGCGCACCAGGTCCGATGACAGCACGCCAATCGACACCCACACCGGCTGCCGCCAGCTGTCCCAACGCGGTGATCACAGAGAACGCTTCTGGGTGCTTTTTCCGCAGCACGGGAACGGTCAGCGCGGATGGAATGGTGGCGGTCAGCCCGCTGGCCGGACCCAGTTCAACAAACCGAGTCACACCAGCCGATACCAGGCACCGCACACCATCAGCGAACCGCACCGGCTGCCGCACATGATCCACCCAGTACTCAGCCGAACCATAACCATCCCGAGCCCACTCACCACTCACATTCGACACCAGCGGAATCTCCGCCACACCCACCGACACCCCCGCCGCAACCTCACCGAACCCACCCAACATCGGATCCATCAACGGCGAATGAAACGCATGAGACACCGCCAACCGACGAACCCTGCGCCCCCGCTCCCGCCACCCCGCCGCAACCTCACCCACAGCCTCCTCCACACCAGAGACCACCACCGCATCCGGACCATTGACCGCAGCAAGAACAGCACCCTCCACCAGCGACTCCGCCACCTCCTCCGCACTGGCCTCAACCGCCACCATCACCCCACCCGCCGGCAACCCCTGCATCAACCGACCCCGCGCCACCACCAACACCGCCGCATCCGCCAAAGACAACACACCCGACACATGCGCCGCCGCCAACTCACCCACCGAATGCCCCACCACAACATCCGGACACACACCCCAACCCTCCAACACACGGAACAACGCCACCCCCACAGCGAACAACGCCGGCTGCGCAAACTCCGTCGAATCCAGCAACCCCGCATCCTCACCCCACATCACCTCACGCAACGGCAGCCGCAGATGCCGATCCAACTCCCCCACCACCACATCAAACACCTCAGCGAAAGCGGCACAATCCACATACAGCTCCGCGCCCATGCCGAGCCACTGCGACCCCTGCCCCGGGAAGACAAAGGCCGTCTTGCCCTCACCCGCCGCACGCCCCCGCACCACACCCCGCCCAGGCTGCTCGCCCTCGACCAGACCCGCCAGCCCCCGGACCAGCTCCTCCCGATCAGCACCGACCACCACAGCCCGATGCTCGAACACCGACCGATGGGTCAACGAATGACCGACATCGACCACGTCCAGCTCAGGATGGCACTCGATGTGCTCCAGCAATCGGCGGGCTTGATCCGTCAAACCCGCGTCACTCTTCGCGGACAAAACCCACGGCACCACCGGCAACCTCATGCCTGCCGGTTCCGGGACCGCTTCCAACGCGGGTGCCTGCTCAAGAATCACATGCGCATTCGTGCCACTGATCCCGAACGACGACACACCAGCCCGCCGCGGCCTGCCACCATCCCCCGGCCAGACCCGCTCCTCAACCAACAACTCCACCAACCCAGCCGACCAATCCACATGCGGCGTCGGCTCATCCACATGCAACGTCCGCGGCAACACCCCGTGCCGCATCGCCTCCACCATCTTGATCACACCAGCCACACCCGCCGCAGCCTGCGTATGACCCAAATTCGACTTCACCGACCCCAACCACAACGGACACTCCCGACCCTGCCCATACGTCGCCAACACCGCCTGGGCCTCGATCGGATCACCCAACGTGGTGCCCGTCCCATGCGCCTCCACCACATCCACATCCGACGCCGACAACCCCGCACCCGCCAACGCCGAACGAATCACCCGCTGCTGCGACGGACCATTCGGCGCCGTCAAACCATTCGACGCACCATCCTGATTCACCGCCGAACCCCGCACCACCGCCAACACCTCATGCCCCAACCGCCGCGCATCCGACAACCGCTCCACCACCAACAACCCCCCACCCTCAGCAAACCCCGTCCCATCAGCCAACCCCGAAAACGCCTTACACCGCCCATCCACCGACAACCCACGCTGCCGACTGAACTCCGAAAAAATCATCGGCGACGCCATCACCGTCACCCCACCCGCCAACGCCACATCACACTCACCCAACCGCAACGACTGCACCGCCAAATGCAACGCCACCAACGACGACGAACACGCCGTATCCACCGAAACAGCCGGCCCCTCCAACCCCAACACATACGCCACACGCCCCGACGCCACACTCGACTGCAACCCCGTCGACCGATACCCATCCACCGCATCACCAGCATCAATCCCATACGCCTGCGCAATCAACCCCGCAAACACACCCGTCGCCGAACCACGCAACGACACCGGATCAACACCAGCCCGCTCCAACGCCTCCCACGACAACTCCAACAACAACCGCTGCTGCGGATCCATCGCCAACGCCTCACCCGGCGAAATCCCAAAAAACCCCGCATCAAAACCCGCCGCATCCACCAGAAAACCACCAGACCGCGTATACGACCTCCCCACCGCATCAGGATCAGGATCAAACAAACCCCCCACATCCCAACCCCGATCAACCGGAAACCCCGACACCACATCCCGACCACCGGCAACCACATCCCACAAATCCTCCGGCGAATCCACCCCACCCGGAAACCGGCACGCCATACCCACCACCGCGATCGGCTCGGACGAACGCGTCACCAACGTCTCGATCCGCTGCTTGAGCCGCTCGTTCTCCTTGAGCGACACACGCAGTGCCTCGATCAGCTCACCATCAGAACCGGTCACGGAAACCACACTTTCCATTAAGAGGCCCACCGACGTTGTCCGAGGTCGATAGCGCACGGATAGCCGACATGTCACTCCCCCTGGGACAGGGCGAACGCCACCAGATCGTCCGCGCCCATGGAGTCGATGAGATCGTCGTTCGCCTTTGCCTTGGCCTGCCGCTCCTCGGACGCTTCGGCCAGCAGCAACAGCTTGTCGAGCAGTCCGGAATCCCGCAGATCCGCGAGCGGAATGGCTCTGATGACCGACCAGACGTCGGAGTCCGCCGCAACGCTCGCAGCAGGCGCGTCGGGTTGGCCGGGCAGGTTGGTCACGATGTATTTCGCCAGCGCGTCGGGCGTGGGGTAGTCGAAGACCACTGTGGCCGACAGGGTCAGCCCGGTGGCGTTCTTGAGCCGGTTCCGCAGCTCGACCGCCGTCAGGGAATCGAAACCGAGGTCCTGAAAGGCCCGGTCCGGAGCGATGTCCCCGGCCCCCGCACGCCCGAGAACGGCCGCGACGTGCGTACGCACCAGCTCGAGCACCACCGCGTCCCGCTGGACCTCGGACACCCCCTCCAGCCGCCGCAACAACGCCGACCGCGCCGCGCGGCCACCGTCCGCCGACCGACGCGCTCGGCCACGCACCAGCCCACGCAGTACCGACGGGATCGTCTCCGACCGTGCCAGCGCGTCCAGCCGCAACCGCGCCGGCACGGCCAGCACGGGCTCCGTGGACAGTGCGCTGTCGAGCAGGGCCAGGCCATGGTCCGGTGACAGCGCGATCATGCCACCGCGGCCGATCCGGGACAGCCTGCCTTCCCGCAACGACGCGGTCATTCCGTCCGACTGCTCCCAGAGGCCCCAAGCGAGGGAGGAACCGGGGAGTCCGAGGTACCGCCGGTGCTGGGCCAGCGCGTCCAGGAACGTGTTGGCAGCGGCGTAACCGGCCTGGCCCGGCGCGCCCAGCACACCGGCCGCCGACGAGAACAGGACGAAGGCCGACAGGTTCTGGTCCTTGGTGAGTTCGTGCAGGTTCCAGGCGGTCGCCACCTTCGCCCGGAACGTCGCGGCGAGGTTCCGCGGTGTGGTCGACAAGAACACGGCGTCGGCAAGCACACCGGCGGTGTGGATGACCGCGGTCAACGGCTGTGCCGCGGGGAGCTCGTCGAGCACTGCCGCCAGGGCCGCGCGATCCGCCGCGTCGCAGGCGGCGACGCGTACCGAGGCGCCCCTCTCCTCCAGTTCGGTGACGAGCGCCTCCGCACCGGCGGCGGAGCGGCCTTGCCTGCTGACGAGCAGCAGGTTCCGTACCCCGTACGCGCTCACCAGGTGTCGGGCGACCAGGCTGCCGAGCGATCCGGTGCCGCCGGTGATCAGCACTGTGCCGTCACTGAGCCGTGGCCGCGTTCCCTGTCCCTGCTCCCCTCCCCGGCCCGTTTCCTGCTCCGGGGTGGCCGCTGCCAGCCGGGGTGCGAAGAAACGTCCATGGCGCAAGACGAGCTGTGGCTCGTCGTTGCCGGCCGCCGTCGCGGTCGCGATCGCGATCGGCGCGTCGGCCCAGTCGTCCACGTCGACCAGCACGATCCGGCCCGGATGCTCGGTCTGTGCGGACCGGAGGAGGCCCCACACCGGTGCGTGGCACAGGTCCAGGTCGGTCTCGTGCCCGTCGACCGCGATGGCCTGGCTGGTGACGACGGCCAACGGCGGTTCGTCGTCGTCCTCGGCGGCCAGTCGCGCCTTGACCTGGTCGAGGACGGCCGAGACCTCGCTCTCGGCCGTGGCCGGCAGGCGATCGGCGGGCTCCGGTTCCGTGCTGCGGCGTAGGAGCAGCGCGGGCGTTTCGCTCGGCGATCGCGGCGGCTCGTACGCCTCGTCCGGCACAGGCAGCGGGACCCAGTCGACCACGTACCACGAGTCATGGGGGCGCGTGGACGTCACGAGCCGGGACAGCGGCGTCTTCCGCAGTTCCAGCGTGTCGACCTGTGCCACCAGCGCACCGTCGGCGTCGGTCAGGGTGATCCGGACCTGTTCGTCGCCGATCAGGGCCAGATGCGCGCGAAGAGCCACGGCGCCGGCCGACCGTACCGTGACGCGCGACCAGGAGAAGGGCAGCGGGATGGTGTCGTCCGGCACCGGACCGGCCTGGAGCGCCAGCGCGTGCAGTGCGGCGTCGAACAGCGCGGGGTGCAGCAGGTGGGCCGTGGCGGAATCCTGAACGTCGTCGGGCAGGGCCACGTCGGCATACAGGTCGTCGCCGAGCCGCCATGCCGCGCGCAAACCCATGAACGTCGGTCCGTACTGGTAGCCGAGCGCCGCGAGCCGCTCGTAGCCGTCGGTCAGATCGACGGCCACGGCATCGGCGGGCGGCCACGCCATGGTTTCGCTGCCGGGTGTTTCGCTGCCGGGTGCTCCGGTGCCGGAGTCGTCCGCGTGTGACAGCGTCCCGCGCGCGTGCTCGGTCCACGTCCGTTCGCCATCCCCGCAGGCGTGGATGGAAACGGGCCTGTCGCCCGCGTCGTCCGACGGGCCCACCACGACCTGGAGCGCGATCTCGGTGCCCGGCGACAGGCTCAGCGGCTCGCGCATGACCAGTTCCCGCACCGCGTCGCAGCCGACTTCGTCACCGGCGACCAGTGCCAGCTCCACGAACGCCGTGCCGGGCAGCACCACCGTGTCCTCGACCGCGTGGTCGGCGAGCCACGGCTGCCGGTCCAGCGCCAGCGCACCGGCCAATGTCACGGCCCCGGTCGCCGGATTCGGCACGACGGTGGTGAGGAACGGGTGACCGGTCCGTCCGAAGCCCGGCAGCCCTGTGGTTCCCGGCCTCGGGGTGGTCCAGTACGCATGGTCGTCCCAGGCGTAGGTGGGGAGGTCCGGGAGGGCATCGCCGCGCCCACCGCCGTCGTCCGTCCCCAGCAGCCTGGCCCAGTCCGGCTCCAGGCCACCGATGTACAACTCGGCCTGCGCGCGGTCCAGACACGCCGGCCCGTCCTCCTCGCGGCGCAGGGAGCCGACGGCGACGACCTCGCGGCCGTTGTCCTCCGCGACGCTGTGCACGGCGGTGACGAGCGACGGATGCGGGCTCATCTCGACGAAGAACCGGTAGCCGTCCGCGATCATCCGGGTGACGGTCTCGGCGAACCGCACCGGTTCGCGCAGGTTCCGGTACCAGTAGCCGTCATCGAGTGCGGCGCCGGTCACCGCCTCGGCCAGCACCGTGGAGTACCAGGCGATCGGGCCGGGCCGGGCGGTGATACCGGCCAGATCGGCCGCCAGCGACTCGCGCAGGGACGCCACGTGTTCGGTGTGCGAGGCGTAGTCGACGTCGAGCATGCGATGGAACACCTGCTCGCCGTCCAGCGTCGCGAGCAGGTCGGTCACCGCGGCGCGGTCGCCGGCGACCACCGTCGTCCTCGGTCCGTTGACCGCGGCGACCGCCACCGCGCCGCCCAGCCGCGACCGCAGTTCGTCGGCGGGCAGTCCGACGACCGCCATCGCGCCGGCGCCGGCGATGCGCGGCAGGGCCCGGCTGCGGAGGACGACCACGGCGGCGGCGTCGGACAGTCCGAGCGCGCCACTGACGTAGGCAGCCGCGATCTCGCCCTGGCTGTGTCCGATGACGGCGTCCGGAGCCACTCCGCGCTCCCGCCAGTGCGCGGCCAGCGACACCATCACGGCGAACAGCACGGGCTGCACGACATCGTCCCCGGTCAGCTCGGGAGCGTCGGCCTCACCGCGCAGCACGGCCGTGGCGGACCAGCCGGTGTACCGCCGGATCGCGGCGTCGGCCTTGGCGAGCTCGGTCCGGAACGGTGCCGAGCAGTCCAGCAGGTCGAGCGCCATGGACGCCCACTGTGCCCCTTGGCCCGGGAACACGAACGCCACCTTGCCGGAGCTCAACGCCGGGGCGGAGCCGGTGACCAGGTTCGGCGCGGTGTCGCCGCCTGCGAGCCCGGCCAGTCCGGCGCGGAGTTCGTCCGCGGTCCGGGCCCTGACGACGGCCCGGTGTTCGAAGTGGGTGCGTCGCGTCGCGAGCGACCGGGCCAGGGCGGGAAGCGACAGATCGGACGTGATGTCGTCGGACGTGATGTCGTCGGGACCGGTGTCGTCGGGACCGGCTTGGAGGAACGCCAGCAGGCGCTCGGCCTGGCCCGACAGCGCCGTCCGGGTACGGGCGGAGACCGGTATGAGCAGCGGCTCCGACACCGCCGAGGCGGACGAGTCGGCCGAGGCCGGTGAGTCTGCCGAGTCCGTCGGCAGGTGGCCCCTGACCGGCGGCTCCTCCAGCACCACATGGGCGTTCGTGCCGCTGATACCGAACGCGCTGACCCCGGCACGCCGGGTACGCCGGGTACCCCGGCCCGACGGCCACGGCGCCGGATCGCGCTGCACCGTCAGTCCGGCCGTGGCCCAGTCGATGTGGGGCGTCAGGTGGTCGGCGTGCAGCGACGCGGGCAGCAGTTCGTGACGCAAGGCGAGTACGGTCTTGATGACCCCGCCGATACCGGCCGCGGCCTGGGTGTGGCCGAGGTTCGACTTGAGCGACCCGATCGCCAGTGGCCGGTCGGCGGCGCGGCCGGGTCCGAAGACCCTGGCCAGCGCACGGGCCTCGATCGGGTCGCCGAGCGGTGTGCCGGTGCCGTGCGTCTCGACGTAGTCGATGTCCTGCGGCTCCAGGTCGGCCGAGGCGAGGGCCGCTCGGATCACCTGTTCCTGGGCGAGTCCGTTCGGTGCGCTGAGTCCCTGGCTGCGGCCGTCCTGGTTGACCGCCGAACCGCGGACGACCGCGAGCACCGGGTCGCCGTCCCGCAACGCGGCGTCGAGTCGTTTGAGCAGGACCAGACCGCACCCTTCGGCCCAGACCACGCCGTCGGCGTCGCTGGAGAACGGCCGGCAGCGGCCGGAGGCGGACAGTCCGCGCAGGCGGCTGAATTCCACATGGGCACGCGGTGTCGCCATGACGGAGGCACCGCCCGCGAGGGCGAGTTCGCATTCACCGGCGGCCACGGCCCGCGCGGCCAGATGCAGGGCCACCAGGGACGAGGAGCAGGCCGTGTCGACCGTGAGCGCCGGTCCCCGCAGCCCGAGCGTGTAGGCGATGCGGCCGGAGGCGACGCTGCCGGCGTTGCCGGTGCCGACGTGCCCGTTCAGCTGGTCCAGGTCGGCGCCCGCCAGGTATCCGCTGTCGTACAGCCCGATGTAGACACCGGTGGCGGTGCCGGCCAGGCGTCGGGGATCGATGCCCGCGCGTTCGATCGCTTCCCAGGAGGCTTGCAGCAGCAACCGCTGCTGGGGGTCCATCGCGGCGGCCTCATGCGCGGAGATCCCGAAGAACGGCGCGTCGAAGCGGTCGACGCCGGTGAGGAAGCCGCCCTGGAGGGTGTAGGTCTTTCCGGGCGCGTCGGGGTCCGTGTCGTGCAGTCCGGTGGTGTCCCACCTCTCCTCCGGCACGGCCTGGACGGCGTCGACACCGTCGGCGAGCAGTTTCCAGAGCGCCTCGGGGTCGTCGGCGCCGCCCGGAAAGCGGCAGGCCATCGAGATGATCGCCACCGCGCTGTCGGCCGGGACCCGCTCGGTGGCCGAACTCGTCGTCCCGGCGGTGCCGAGCGCGGTCGCCACCGCCGAAATCGACGGATGCTCGAACACCAGGCTGGGTTCCAGCTTCCGGCCGACGAACTCGGACAGCCGTACCGTGAGTTCGACCAGGCCACGTGAGCCGAGCCCGAACTCGGCGATCGGCCGGTCCAGGTCGATCCGCGCCGGGTCGGTGCCGGTGTCCCGGGCGACCGCCGCGACGAGCCAGTCCCGGATCGACGCGACGGTGGGCACGGGGGTACGGGACGGCGGCGCCGGGGACGTGTGCTCTGCCGGTGCCTGATCCGGGGTTGCTGCATGCTGCGCTGCCGGTGGCTGCTCCACCGGTGTGTCCGGCGCGGCTCGCTCCACGGCCGTGAGTTCCCCGGCCAGATAGGCGGCACGGGTGGCCTGCCGCTGGATCTTGCCGCTGCTGGTCTTGAATATCGTGCTGGGCGGGATCAGCACCACCGCGCGGACGGCAAGGCCGTGCTGCGCGCCGACGGCGCTGCGGACGGCGTCCTCGACCGCGTCGAGCTCGGCGTGGTCGGTCGTCTTCACCTCCGCGACGACGACCGGCACCTCGCCATCGCCACCGCTACCGCCGTCATTGCCGTCATCTCCGACCTCGCCATCCCCACGCTCGACGGAGAACACCGCCACGCAGCCGGCGCGCACCGCGGGGTGCGCGGACTCCACGGTCAGCTCCACGTCCTGCGGGTAGTGGTTCTTGCCGTCGATGATCAGCAGGTCCTTGCGTCGCCCCGTCACGAACAGTTCGCCGTCCCGGAGGAAGCCCAGATCGCCGGTGCGCAGAAACCCGCCGCGCCCGTCGTCGAGCCGGCCGTCGAACGTCTCCCTGGTCTTCTCGGCGTCGCCGTGATAGCCGCCCGCCACGCTCCCGCCGGTCACCCAGATCTCGCCGACCGTCCCTTCCGGGCACTCGGTGCACCGTTCCGGGTCGGCGATCAGGACGGTCGTCCCCTCGGCGGGCCGTCCCGAGCTGACCCACTCCGGTTGTCCGGGTCCGGCCCGGAGGATCGTGGGCGCCCGGTCCAGGCCGCCGCCGGAGCCTGCGGTCACCGTCAGCGTCGCCTCGGCCAGTCCGTACACCGGCAACAGCGACGCGGGCCGGAAGCCCGCGGGTGCGAACGTGTCCGCGAACCGGCGCAAGGTGCCCGCCCGGACGGGCTCGGCGCCGTTGGCGGCCACCCGCCACCGGCTGAGGTCCAGGCTCGCCACGGATTCCGGGGTGGCGCGCCGGACGCAGAGCTCGTAGCCGAAGTTCGGCGCACCGCTGCACCGCACCCCGAACGCCGAGACCATCGCCGGCCAGCGCCTGGGCTGCTGGAGGAAGTGCAGCGGCGACATCAGCACCGCGCTGCTGCCGACGTAGACCGTGTGCAGCACCGGCCCGATCAGGCCCATGTCGTGGTACACCGGCAGCCAGCTGCCGATCAGGTCGCCCTCCCAGGACGCGACCAGTTCGGGGGTGTGTCCCATTCCCTCCGCCGTGGCCCGCTGGTTGTGCAGCAGGTTGCGGTGGCTGACGATCACCCCGCGCGGCTCGGACGTCGAGCCGGAGGTGTACTGGAGGAACGCCGTGGAATCCGGGCCGACGCCCGGGTCGCGCCACGCGGTTTGCCGCTCGTCGGCGATGTCGTCGGTCGCGATCCACTCCAGGGCGGCGAGTTCGGGCATCTCGTGGATCACGGCGGCCAGGCCGTCGGCCACCAGCCGCGTGGTCAGGACGACCGCGATGCCGGCGTCGGCGATGATCCGCTTCAACCTGCGCAGGGAGCGGTCGAGCTGGTGGAACTCCGGCAGCGGGACGGGCACCGCGACGGCCCCGCCGAAAAGACAGCCGAAGAATCCGCCCGTGAACTCCAGGCCCGGCGGATAAAGCAGCAGCGCGTGCCGGCCCGCGAATCCGCGCTCCTGCAATGTGGCGGCGATGGCACGCGCGCGTGTCGCCAGCTCTCGATAGGACATCTCGGTGATGTCGCCGTCGACCTCGCCGGATTCCAGGAATCGGTAGACGTGCGCCTCCGGCTGCTCCGACTCCCGAAGGCGGAGCAGATCGACATAAGAACCGTGCATGGCCTGAACCTTCCCCCAGAAAACCGCGCCCCGGCCGGTGCGGGCCGGCCGGCACTTCAGCACAAGGTGACGACGACCGTCCGGATCACACCGCTGACCCGCTGCCGCTGAACAGCTCGGTGATGATCCGGCTCACGGATTCCTCGAGGAGTTTCGCGGCCACCGGCTCGATCATGGCCTCGACACTGGGCACACCGAAGTCGAACGTGGCGGTGAACCGGACGCGAACCGTCGGCTCCCCGGCGGGGTCCGGCACCGGGGACACTTCCCAACTGCCGTGGAACTCGTCGAAGTCGCCGTCGATCTGCTCGAACCGGAGAGTGGTGTTCTCCTCGTCGTAGTGATCCCGCTCGGACCACTCCAGCAGGCCGTTGCGGAAGTACAGCTCCCAGTGCGAGAGCATGGTGTGGGGATCGTCGGTGGATTCCATCAGGACCGATTTCACGTGCTCCGGGGCGTGCTGTTTGTAGCTTTCGCCGTCCTTGAGCTTCTCGTAAATCGCGAACCGGTCCCATCCGACGACCATCTGGTCGACGTGTACGGTCTTCATTTCGCCTTCCCCGTTTCGATCTGCCACCAGCTCACCGGACGGTCACCGGCGTCCCACCGACAGCTTTCCGAGCTGCCGGAAGGAGTCCTCCATCGCCGCTTCGAGCGTGTCCACCTCGTCCTCGGACATCAGCGCCGGCGGCGTGAACCGCACCACGTGCGGATTGTTCACCGAGTGGTTGATGAGCACGCCCCGGTCCAGCAGGTGGAGCATCAGCTCGGCGGACGAGCCCGGGTCCTCGAATTCGACGCCGAGCAGCAGCCCCTTGCCCCGTACCTCCCTGATCGAGCCCGGGGGCGCGGCCTGCGCCGCTGTGCGCAGGGTCCGCAGGAGGCGCTCGCCGATCGTGCCGGCCGCGCCGAGGACGTCATGGGCCTTGGTCGCCTCGATGGCGGCCAGCACCGCCGCGGTCTGGATGGGCGACCCGCCGAACGTGGAGGCGTGCAGGATCGGGTCCTTGTCGAACGGCGCGTACGCGGTGGGCGTGGCGACCGCGGCCGAGACCGGTACCACACCGCCGGACAGGCCCTTTCCGACCAGCATGACGTCGGGTTGGACCGGCAGTTCGCTGATGGCCCACCAGGTGCCGGTGCGGCCCATGCCGGTCAGGACCTCGTCGACGATGAGGAAGCAGTCGTGTTCCTGGCAGATCCGCGACACCTCGGGGAGGTAGTCGTCGTCCGGGATCACGACGCCCGCCTCGCCCTGGATCGGTTCGACGATGAAGCACGACGGCTCGGCGTCGCGCAGCGCCGCGCGCAGGGCGTTCGCGTCCCCGAACGGGATCTCGACGACATCGGGGATCAGCGGTTCGAAGGGCTCCTGGTAGCGGCGCTTGGCGCTGACGCTCAAGGCTCCCATCGTCCTGCCGTGGTAGCCGTTCCGCGTGGTGACCGTGCGTTTGTGCCCGTTCACCCGGGCCAGCTTGAGTGCCGTTTCCACGGCCTCGGCGCCGGAGCCGCAGAAGAAGACCTTCTCCAGCTCGCCCGGACAGACCTCGGCGAGGGCCTGGGCGGCGCGGGAGGTCACGTCGTCGAAGAACACCCGGGAGGAGATCGGATGCCGCCTGACCTGCTCGACGACGGCCTCGACCACATCCGGGTGGGTCGCCCCGAGCAGCATGACCCCGTAGCCGGCGCAGTTGAGGTACTTCTCTCCCGCCGAGGTGTGGATGTACGAACCGGCGGAGCTCTCCTCGATCTGGCCGCCGAGCATACCGGCGATCTTCGCCCGGCCCCGGCTCAGGTATTTCGCGTGCAGCCTGGCTGTCTCCGCGGACTTCTCATCCGTCACGGTCACTTGACGTTCCCCTCGTTTTCGCGCTCGGACTCAGGACGGAGTCGCACCGTCGGCCACCTCGAAGATCGCGCGGCGCGGGCGCACCTCGGTGGCGATGCTGATCGCCTGAAGGTGGGAGGTGCCCAGCGCGGGATAGTTGGCGCCGCCGTAGGGTCCGCCGGACAGTCCCGTGCCGCCGTGTGTGGCCACTCCGGGCGAGACCCCGATGTGGCTGTCGTTGACCTTCAGCGTGCCGCTGTTGTTCATGCCGCCGCAGAACGTCTCGATCACGTGCGCGTCCCGCGACCACAGCGAGTTCCGCAGTCCGTAGCGATTGCCGTTCATGAAGCCGACGCAGGCGCGCAGCAGTGCGTGGTCATCGTCCCGGCGCTCGGGCACCACGATCGACAGCAGCGGGAAGAAGGTCTCCTTGCGGACCACGTCCAGCCGGTCGGCCAGGGCCAGTCCGTCGACCCGGATCGCGGTGGGTTCGAGGAAGAATCCGACGTCGCTGACGTTGCCCTCGACGTCGATCCGGTGTCCGCCGAAGAGCGTTTCCGCCCCGCCGGCGACGGCCTGCTCCAGCGTCTGGAAGAACTCCGCCGACTTGAACACCGGGGACAGCACCGTGGTGCGGTCCTCGGGCATACCGGGGCGCATCGTGCGTACGGTGTCGGCGAGCCGGGAGATCACCGTGTCCGCGATGTCGGGGTGCACCACGGCGAAGTTCGGCGCCATGCACACCTGGCCGGATCCGTAGTACGCCTCGCGCAGGGCCTCGACGGCCAGCTCGACCTCGGCGTCCCGCCAGATCAGCACCCCGTCGTTGCCGGACAGTTCGAGCACGGTCTTCTTGCCCCGGTTGAACCAGTCCCGTCCGACCGGGATGCCGCGTGCCGAGTCCCCGAAGAACATCAGGTTGTCGGTGTCGTCGCTGTCGAGCCACTGCCGCAGCACCGCGTTCGGCTCGCCGCAGACCACGTTCACCAGTCCGCGCGGGGCGCCGAAGTCGCACAGCGCCGGGTACACCAGCTCGCGCCACGCCCAGGCGGTGGTCAGCGGGGCGCTCCGCGGCGCCTTGACCACGACGGCGTTGCCCGCGATGAGGGCGCCGATCGCGAGCAGCGAGTTGGCCGCGGGGGCGTTGTGCGGCGGGTGGACGCAGACGACACCGTCCGGTTTGCGTATCAGGCGGGTCTGGCGGCCGCCGACGTGGCCGATCTGCTCCAGCTGTGCTCGGGTCAGCTCCAGGCCGAGCTCGCTCGTGCCCTCCATCGCGACGGCGATCTCCAGCTCGGCGAACCTGCGCGGGTGTCCCTCGGCCACCAGGTACTCGATGAACCTGTCGATGTTCTTCCGCATGACCTCGTTGATCCTGCGGCCGAGCTCGATGCGGTCGGTGACGCTCGCATCGGCCCACTCCCGCTGGGCCCGCCGGGCGGCGGCGGCCGCCCGGTCGATCTGCTCCCGGCTGGAGATGCCGACCCGGCCGACGGCGCGGTCGTCCCGCACGCCGTCGATCGTGCCCCGGTCGAGACCGCGTTTGAGCCGCAGGCACCCGATCTCGTCGGCCAGCATGGCGCTGGTCCGCACCACGTGGATCCACTTGTCGTGCTCACCGTCCGCGCCATCGATCAATGACGGATACGTTTCCATCGCGCCCCCTCGCAAGGCCACTAGTCGAGCTCGGCTTGGTCGAACGGCGGCGCACCCACGCCCGTGATCGAGTAGCTGCCCCACGGCGTCTGCTCGGCCAGCCGGCCCTCGGCCGTCCTCGACCCGATCGTCACGCTCACCGCCAGGCCCCCGGACAGCTTCTCCGGCGAGCTCGCCGCCACGACGGTGCCCTGCCAGTGGTACTTGCCGTCGATGGGATCGATCCGGCCGGCCAGCCGCACCCTGGCCTCCTGGGCGACACCCGCCACGGTCAGGGACGCCGGACCGTCGTACACCTCGTCATCGTTCATTCGTGCCGCCACTAGTCGAGGTATCCGATCTTCTTCCAGATCTTCCGGGACACCCGGCCCATCAGCCCCGTCTCCTCGAAGAACTCGGCCAGCCCGGCGAAGCAGCGTTTCTGCACCAGCCGGAAGTTCTCGTTCGCCTTGGCCGCCCGGCGCGCCGCCTTCGGGTCGGGCAGACCGACCCGGCGGTAGACGACCGGGTTGATGAACGCCTGCTGGTTCACGATGCCGTGGAACCCGAGCACGTTGGCCAGCACCGCGCGCCGCCACCGCGGCATCTCGGCCACCCGCTTGCGGATGCCGTCCCGGGCGAAGCTGATGTGGCGGGCCTCCTCCAGGATGTGCACCCGCAGCACCCGCTGCGCGAGCGGCTGCACATCCGGGTCGTCGACCATCTGGCGCTGCAACTCGTCGGTGATGTCCTCGCCCAGCAGTGCGAACAGCCACAGCCCGGAGCCGCGGAGGAAGAACGGGATCGTGTTCAGCACGACCCGCTGCGCCAGCGGGACCCGGACGTGTTCGGCGCCGACCTTCTGGATGGCCTTGCCGAACATCACCATGTGCCGGGTCTCGTCGCCCAGCTCCGTCAGGCTGTAGTGGGTTTCGCTGCTGCGCGGGTCCGCGTGCATGACGTGGCGCAGCAGTCCCTGGTTGACGATGTTCTCGAACCAGATCGCCGTCGACAGCATGTTGACGAACTCCTGCCGGGACAGCTCGATCCGCTGCGCCCGGTCCATCCGGTGCCAGAGCTCGGTGCCGTACAGCGAGAGGGTCTTCGGCGCCACGAAGAACTTGTCGTCGTCCAGCGGCGCCTCCCAGTCGATGTCGACCACCGGGATGTAGGACCGTTTCACCGACCCCTTCAACAACCGGTTGGATACCACCTCACGTGACAGCTCGGCAGAGCCCGACTCCGCCGGGGACGTGTTGCCCGCGGTCATCCGTTTCACCTCTCCAGCGTTGTTGATCGACACAGGCCGTACCGATGTCAGCCGACCGGCACTTCCGTCCGCACCGGCGCGACCGCGCCGTCCTCGGAGATCGCCCACCGGTCGTGCCACGCGCGCAGCCGACGAGGGGCCCACCAGTTCGCTCTGCCCAGCATCTTCATGAACGCCGGCACGAGCAGCATCCGCACCAGGGTGGCGTCGACGAGCACCACCACCATGAGCCCGAAACCGAGCATCCGCATGTTCGACACCTGAGCCGCGATCAGTGCCGCGAACGAGATGGTCATGATCGCCGCGGCGGCGGTGACCACCGGCCCGGTGCGTGCCAGTCCGCGCGCCACGGCTTCGGCGTTGGCCTCGTCGGTGCGGTCGGAGTTCTTCCAGTACTCCCTGATGCGGGACATGATGAACACTTCGTAGTCCATGGACACGCCGAAGGCGATGAAGAACAGCACGATCGGGGTCTGTATCACCAGCGTGCCGGCCGACGTCGTGCCGAGCGCCCCCAGATGGCCGTCCTGGAAGATCCAGACCAGCGCTCCGAACGCCGCCGACAGCGAGATCATGTCCAGCACCACGGCTTTCAGCGGCAGCAGCACGCTCCCGGTGACCGCGAACAGCAGCACGAGCGCGACGATCGTGATCAGCAGGATCACCAGGGGGAGGCGGGAGGTGATGGCGTCGACGCTGTCCCGGTTGACCTGTGCGGTGCCGGTGAACATCACCTGCGCGTCGCCGGGGACCGGCACCGCGTGCAGGCCGTCCAGCTGCTTCTCCGACTGTGCGGAGAACACGGGCGCGGCGCTGGCGACGGTGAGGAACGCGGCGTTTCCCTCGGCTCCGGCGCCGGCCGACTGTCCCGCCGACCGCTCACCGTCGACGAAGGTGGCGCCGGGAGCCGCCACGAACGTGACACCAGACACCCGGGACAGCGCGGCCGCGTACGCGCCCAGCTGCGTCGGCGTCATGTCGCGGGTGTCCTTGACGACCACCGAGACGGCGGCTTGCGGGTTGACGGTGAAGTCCTCGCGCAACTGGTCGCCGACTTCGCGTACCGACGCGGACGAGGAGAGCACCCGGTCGTCGGGGAATCCGTACCGCACGCCGAGGAAGGGCGAGCCGAGGAGCAGCAGGGCCGCGGTGACCGCCACGGCCGTCACCAGCGGCCGCCTCATCACCGCCTTGGTGCTCCGGTACCAGAAGGTGTCCTCCGTGCGGCGGACCGGATGGCCGCTCCGGCCGAAGAGGCGGCGCACGGGCGTCTTGAGGTTCCAGGACTCGATCCGGTGGCCGAGCAGCGTCATCGCGGCGGGTGTGATCACCAGCGCCCCCGCTGCCGCGAACGCCACGACGAGCATCGCGGCGTAGGCCATGGACCTCAGGAAACTCATCGGGAACAGCAGCATCGGCAGCGTGCACAGGATCACGGTGCTCGCCGAGAACAGCACGGTCCGGCCCGCCGTCGACATGGTCCGGACGACCGCGTGTTCGATGGACTCCTGCCGGGCCAGCTCGTCGCGGAACCGGCTGATGATCAGCAAAGTGTAGTCGATGGCGAGGGCGAGCCCCAGCGCGGTCGCCAGGCTGAGCGCGAAGACCGATATCTCCGTGACCATGGTGAGCAGGCGCAGCGCCGCGGCCGCGCACGCGATGGCCACCACCGCGACCGCGAGCGGCAGTCCGGCGGCCACCAGTCCGCCGAACACCCAGATCAAGGCGAGCAGGCTCAACGGGGTGGCGACGGCTTCCATGAAGGACAGGTCCGCTTCGCTGCGCTCCCGGATCTGCGAGTACAGCATCGCCCCGCCACCGGCCTTGACCACCACACCGTCGGCCGTGCCCGTCACCTTCTCGGCCAGGTCCCGGGCGTACCGCTGGGCGTCGTTCTCCTCGCCGTACAGGCCGGCCGCAATGAGGCCGGTGTCACCGTCCTTGCTGGTCAGCGTGGCGGCGGCCGGTCCGGGAGCGGTCCACGGCGAGGACACCGAGGCGACGTGCGGTGACTGCTCAAGCTCTTCGACGATGCGGCTGCCCGCCGTACGCGCCGCGCTCCCGGCCACCCCGCCCGGCGCGGTGACCGTCAGCAGCAACTGCATCTTTCCCTGGTCGAACGCCTCGGCGAGCGCGGTGGTGGCCCGGGACGACTCGGCGCCGGGGTCCCTGAACCCGCCCGCCGACAGCTTGCCCATGACCGGAACCGCGACGACCGCCGCCACCGCGAGCAGGAGGAAGGTGGCGGCCAGGGTCCTACGGGGTGCACCGATGATGCACACGGTTATGCGCCCAGCCACCCCAAGTCCCCCTCGTGCGGTTCACGTGCGAGCAGTTCCTGCGGCACAGCAGTTCCGGCCGCGCCGCGTCGGCCACCCGTCGTCGCCTGTCGCCGGGCAAGGCGAATCGCCCACCGGTCAAGGCCCGATCAGGATGCCCAGGCCCGGAGACGGGCGACAATCGCTTTAGACCTGCTTCGAAAAGCCCACGTGGAGCGAGTAAAGACTTGGTCAAGCCAGCGGGTCGGGCAGGGAGCGGACGTCACGCGACCAGGCCGGAGCCCAGAGCCGGCCGCTCGCCCAGCAGGGCCAGCCCCAGGGGGGTGAGCGTATGGAGCACGGAGCCGCCTATCCGGCGGGTGCTCAGCAGGCCCGCCTCGCGCAGAACGGTGGCGTGGTGACTGACCGTGGCGGGCGCGACGCCCACGCCGTGCGCCAGTTCACTCGTCGTCAAGCCGTGGCCCGCGACCGTGGTCAGGATGCGGGCGCGGGTACGGCCGACGAGGGCGTCCAAGGACCGGGGCCGCACCGGGACGGCCCCGTCGGCCCCGGGCACGGCGCAGGGCGCGGTGTCGTGCGCCATGGGATAGACCACGACGGGCGGGAGCCCGGGATCCTTCAGCAGCGTCGGTGCGCCCCAGCAGAAGTACGACGGGAGAATGAGGATCCCGCGCCCCTCCAGCCAGACGTCCCGGTCGTCCCCCAGGCCCGGGATCACCAGCACGGACCCGCGCCAGACGAGCCCCGGATGGAGCGTACCCAGCAGTCCTGGCAGGTCACCCTGCGCCAAGTACCGTTCGTGCACGGTGCGTTCGGCGTCGAACCGGGCGCGGATGCCCTCCCACCAGGGCGCCAGGGCCGTGTCGAAGTAGGACCGGAACATGCGGGCGAGGAGCCCGACGGCCTCTTTGTCGCCGTCGGCGAGCGACCGGGCCCAGACCGGTAACCGGCGGCCCGTCCGGGACAGTTCCAGGAGATCGTGCTGGAACCGGCGGCGCGGAGTGGAGAGCAAGGCGCTCAATCCCGCGTCCAGACCGCCGGCGCCGGCCGCCGGGGTGAGGAAGTCGGCGGAGTACCCGACGGGCGGGGCGAGCTGGAGCAACTGGGCGTCGTGGGTCTGGAGCCGACGGCGTACGGTGCGCCGCCAGCCGCCGAAGACGGCCGCCGCGGCGGCCGTCTGTAGTGTGTGCATGCTGAGCAGGGCTTCCCACATGGGATCCGGAGCCTGCGCCAGCCTGATCTGTGCGAGATCTTCGTCGGTAAAGTGCATGCGTACAGCCATGAAACCGTCCCCCGTGTGGCGCTGCGGCACCGATGCGGTCCGAGATCCGGTGCCTCATTCCCATGGTTGATCGGCGGGCCGCCAGGGACCGTCCGGAACACCACGCCTTCACAGAAGCGCCGCACTTCTCCACCTTTCGCCGTCTTTTCCCCTTCGCGACGGCGTCCACCGCGCCAGAGCCATGGGGCGTCAACCGGCGGCTGACAGGGAGGCCTTCATACGAGCAGTACGAATGTCACCGCCATACCCAGCGCCATGGCGCCGTGGCAGCCGAGTTCGAACGCGTCCGGTTCGGCCGGCGCCGGGCGGCGCCGCGACCCGGTGGTGTCGTCCAGCCGGGCGGCGTCGAACCCCCGCGCCAGCCACCGCAGGGCGAGCACGAGCAGCACTCCGGCCAGCAGCCCGGCGGTCAGCCTCGGACCGGTGCCGGTGAGGGTCATGGTCACGGTGCCGGAGCCACCGGACATGTCCATCCCGGGCATGTCCGCCATACCGTGGGAGCCACCGTGTCCCGGCTCCGGGGAGGAGGAGGCCATCGCGGCGGCCATCCAGGCCATCGCGCCCATCATCACCACATGCGGGAGGACATCCGACAGCGCACGCGCACGGGAGAGCGGAGCGGGCCGGGCCAGGGCCACCCCCGCGAACCACACCCCGCCCAGCGTGAACAGGAGGATCTGTGGCCGGGCCGGAAGGTCCATGCCCCAGGGCCAGACCATCGCCACCATGGCGAGGGCCATCACCGCGTGCAGCAGATGTGCGGCTCGCCCCGTGGCGCCCGGCCCGCCGCCGGCACCTCCGGGTGTGACGGCCCGCCACACCGCGAAGAGGGCGGGCACGACGAACAGTACGGTCAGGACCCAGCGCAGACCCGTCGCGGCGATCATCGGCCCACCGCCCCACTACGGTCCTCGCTCTCGGCCGGCGCGGGTGGTGGCGTGGTCTGCCTGTCGGGCATCGCTGACCCTTCTCTCGGGTGGCTCGAGGACCGTGATCACCGGTCCTTTCCAGGAGTCGGACAGCCTGTTGCCACGGTTCCCGGTGTGAGCGGCGCGACATGACGACCGGGGCGGCATCGCCGCCAAGGAGGGGGTGCGTCACCCGCGTGACGGCTGCTCGGGCAGTGGCCGGTCCTGCACGACGCTCTTCATGACGAGGGTGGACGTCAGCCGCTGGACACCCGGCAGCTGGGCCAACTGCTGGTCGTAGAGCTGCTGGTAGGCGGCCAGGTCGGTGGTGGCGACCCGCAGCAGGTAGTCGGGTTCGCCGAAGAGGCGCTGGGCCTGGATGACGTGCGGGATGGCGGTCACGGCCTCCTCGAAAGCGGTGACGGTGTCGCGGCCCTCCCAGCGCAGCGTGGCGAAGACCACGGCTTCGAAGTGCAGGCCGATGGCCGCCGGGTCGACCACGGCGCGGTAGCCGCGGATGGCGCCCTCGCGTTCGAGGTCGCGTAGCCGGCGGTGACAGGGCGAGACGCTCAGCCGCACGCGCGCGGCCAGCTCGGTGACGGTCAGGCGGCCGTCCAGCTGTAGCTCGGTAAGAATTTTCCGGTCGAGGGCATCCATGGGGAAGATTTTCCCCCACAACGGCCGCTAGGGGCCTGATCACGGAAACACTTTCGGGCATATCGCACCTAATCTTCCCTCCTAAGGCTGAGCATGTGAGAGGGATCGATCGATGGACACGACGACGGTGGCGGCTTTCCTGGCAGTGGATCTGCTGCTGGTGTTCACCCCGGGCGCGGACTGGGCCTACGCGATCGCGGCGGGGCTGCGGGATCGGTCGGTCGTCCCCGCCGTCGCCGGGCTGATAGCCGGATACGCGGGATACACGCTGCTCGCCGTGGCCGGTCTGGTGGTGCTCGTGGCGAGCTCTCCGAGCGTGCTCACCGCGCTGACCGTGGCCGGCGCCGGCTACCTGATGTGGCTGGGCTGGGGTGTGCTCTCACGGCCGGCGGTGCTGGACGCGCCCACGAAGACCGTGTCCTCCTCGCGCCGGCAGGTCATGCTCAAAGGGGCCGGGATCAGTGGCCTGAACCCCAAGGCGCTGCTGCTGTACTTCTCGCTCTTCCCGCAGTTCATCCACCCCGCCACCGGCTGGCCGGTCGCCGCGCAGACGGGGCTGCTCGGCACGCTCCACATGGCGGCCTGCGCCGTCGTCTACCTGGCTGTCGGGGTGCTCGCCCGCACCGTGCTGAAGACCCGGCCGGCGGCGGCCCGTGCGGTCACCCGGGTCTCCGGAGCCATGATGATCGGCATCGGTGGGTTCCTGCTCGTGGAACGTCTGGCCGGCTGACGGCCCCGCTCCGTTCACCGACCCGGACACCCGGCGAGCCGGGTGTCCGGGCGCGTTGCGACGCGGGTCCCGCCGGGACCGGACCCGCCGGGACCCACGGGGATGCGTGAGGGCCCCTCAGCGCGCGGTCGCTCAGGGAGCGATCCCCACACCGTCGATCCGGCTCCAGGCCCGCTCCTGCGCCGCGGTCATGGCAGGCCAGCCGAGCCCGCCGGGGCGGGGCCGAACCCGCGAGGCGTACGGCGAGGGGCGGAAACCGGCGTCGTAGAAGCAACCGCTGCCGTAGGTCGCGTCGAAGGCGGCGCAGGAGGCCGCGATCGAGCGCGGGGTCGGCTTGTGGCCGGAGCGCACCCAGGTGTCCAGGGCCGCGATGGAGTCGGCGTACTCGGCGTCGCTCAGCGCGCTGTGCTCGGTTTCCCTGGTGAACGTCTGGACGAGGTTCCCGTCCCGTCCGGCGCCCTGGAGCGTGGCACGGTAGGCCGCCTCGTGCTCGACGAAAGCCGTCGGGTCGTCGATCGCGTGCAGGGTGAGGACCGGCATGGACACCGAGCCGGTGAGGTCGCTGTCGTAGGAGAGGTCACGGCGTGCGGTGGGGTCCGCCGAGAACCGTTCGACACCCGCGTTGAGCGCCTTGTCGTCGTGTGAGCCCGTGTACCGCACCCCCCGGTTGCCGAACGGGTTACGGCCCCCGAGCCGGTTCCACACGATGTCCCGGAACGTGAAGGTGGCGAACCGCAGATGCGACTCCAGTGAACGCTCCGGGATGTGGGTGACGGCGAGGATGTCGTCGAGGTTGCGCTGCTGCGACGCGGTCCGGTCCGCGGGGTCGGACGCGTAGCCGGTGCACTCCTGGAGGCGGGCGCGGAGCCCGGCCGTCGTCATGGTGGAGTCCGGCCGCAGCCCCTGCCACAGCGGGTATTGCGGCTCGCTCGGGCGGGGGTGGTTGCGGCAGTAGTACTGGTAGACCACGCGCAGGTCCACGCGGTAGTCGTAGCCGCGGGAACCGCCCCCCAGGACACCGCTGGTCAGCAGCGCTCCGTCGTACGCGCCGGGCTGTCTGCCGTAGGTTTCCGCCACCTTGGCGGCGACGTTGCCACCCCAGGACTGGCCATGCAGGTAGGTCCGCTTCGGCCGGCCGAACCGGTCGATGAACAGACGGCGTACGTTGTCGGTGTCCGCGGCCGCCATCCGGGTGCCGTAGCCACCGCGGCGGTAGGAGGAGCCGGCCCACGCGTATCCCTGGTCGACCATCACCGCCCAGCGCTCCAGGTCGTCGGTGCTGCGCGACGGGTCGGAGGAGTCGCCGAGATCGGGGCCGCCGTGGGCGTGCACGACGAGGGATCCGTTCCAGTGGGTCGGCACGGCCATCGTGTAGTACGCCCCGTTGGTGTCCTGACCGGTGTAACACCTCGCCTTCCCGGCCAGATTGGCCGGGCAGGTGGCGGCCTCGGGCTGGGCGGTCCGCGCGTGGGCGGTGGGGGCGTTGCCGAGCGTGCCGAGGACCACGGCGGCGAGCGCGGCCGCCAGTGCCGCCGGACGGCGTCGGCGCCGTGGGGCCCGCCACGGGACATGCGTGGGCGCGTCAGGTGTGTTCAAGGAGCGGCTCCTGTTCGTGCTCTGCGCGAAGTTGCGCTGCGAGCCGGGATGTTAGGGACCGCCACGGGTGAGTGCCATCCCATCGGCCGTTGCGTTCATATTGTTCGCCCGTCCCGTCCGAAGCGTCCCGGAGCAGGCACAACGGGCCGGCCGATGTGCGGGCGTCGGTCAGCGGTCCGTGCGGGCCAGGAGTTCCACGAGGACGGTGCGCACCGCGTCGGGGCACTCGTACATCGGGCTGTGTCCCGCGTCCACGGGGTGGAAGGTGGCGTCCGGGAGCGCCTCGGCCATCGCCGCGGCGCCGGCGATACCGCGGACCGGGTCGTGCCGCCCGTGGACGACCGCGACCGGCACCCGGATCGCGGGCAGGGCCTCGGTCAGATCGGTGTCGCGCTGGCTGGTCAGCGCCTCCACGGCGGACCGGGCGGGGACGGCGCGACCGTAGGCGAGGAAGCGCTCGAGTTCGGCCGCGGGCGGAGGGGTCTGGAACGAGCGTCGCATCACACGTCGCGTCATGCTCTCGACGCCGTCCGTCCCGATGGCGTCGATCAGGGTGTCCACGTCTCCGTGTTCCCGCATATGGGGGCCGGTATTGATCAATACCAGCGCCCGCAGCAGCTCGGGGTGGTGTGCGGCGGCCTGGAGGGCGATCGCGCCGCCGGTGGAGTGCCCGATCAGGACGACCGGTTCGCCGCTGTGTGCCCTGATGCGGCCGGCGGTCCACTCGGCGAGCGAGGCGATGCCGCACGAGTCGGCATCCGTCATCCACGACAGGGCCAGCAGGCGGCAGTGTCCCGCCAGCGCGTGTCCGAGTCTGTCGAATATCGCCGGGTCACAGAACGACCCCGGCAGCGCCACGGCGAGCGGGGCGGTGCCCGGCGTCGCGCGCTGTCGCCGACCGCCGTGGCCACGTCGCACGGCCTCGCAGGCCGACGGATCGGGCTCAGGTCGCCGTCGGCTCACTGACCTGCCACCTCATCAACGGATCCGGGCATGCTGTCGGCACCGACGGTATACCACTCCAGTAGCGACCGGGCCGTTGCCGCCATGGCCTCGTCGACCATCTCCCCCTCGAAAGTGACCGCACCCGTGCCGTGGGCCTGTGCCTCCTCCACAGCGGCGACCAATCGTGCCGCGCGCTCGAGCTCGGCCGTGCTGGGCGCGAACACCTCGTTGAGGACGGGCACATGCGAGGGGTGGATGGCCATCATGCCCGCATAGCCGAGCGCCCGGTTCTGTTCGGCGAAGGCGCGCAGTCCGTCGAGATCGCCGACGCGGGTCCACAGCCCGGCCACCGGATGCGGTGCGCCCGCGGCCCGTACGTCGAGCAGTACCCGGGCACGCAGGGCATGTGTTTCGCAGCCCTGAGGGCTCCAGCGGTAGCCGACGGCCCGTTCGACATCACCGCCCGCCCCCGTGATCGCGCCGGGGTAGGCGACCCGACCGGCGGCCGCCGCGCAGCCGTGGGCATCGTGCAGCGCACGGGCGCTCTCCAGCAGGGGCACCAGGGCGACGTGGCCCCGGGGCAGGCCGTGTTCGCGTTCGCACCAGCCCAGGAGCCGGTCGGCGAGGCGTATGTCGTCGGGCCCGGTCACTTTGGGCAGGACGATGCCGCTGCGTCCTGGACCGCAGATGCCGCGCAGCGCCTCGGCGGCCGCCCAGGTGTCGAGAGGGGTGACGCGGACGAACAGAGCCGGTCCCCCCGGGGTGTCGGCCTGCCGGGCGAGAGCGTTCGTCACCTGGTCCAGGGCGGCGGCCCGGTCGGCCTCGGGCACGGCGTCCTCCAGATCGAGGATGACCGCGTCGGCTCCTGCCGCCCTGGCCTTGGGAAGCCAGGAGGCCGTTCTGTTGCCGGGTACGAACAGCAGGGACCGCAGGAGCGGGCGCGGCGCGGGCGCGAGGGGTGGGGTGCGACGGGGGTCAGACGACACCGTGCTTCTCCAGGTCGGTGAGTTCCTCCTCGTCCAGGCCGAGCCAATCCCGGTAGACGAGGTGGTTGTCCTGCCCCAGGGCGGGGCCGGTCCGCCAGACCGCGCCCGGCCGCTGGTGGAAGTGGGGGATGACGGACTGCATGCGTACGGGGCCGAGGTCGGCGTCGTCGATCGTGACGATGTCCTCGCGTTCGGCGTAGACGGGGTCCTCGGCGATGTCGGCGGCGCTGAGGACCGGTGATGCCACCACCTCGGCACGGGTGAACGCCTCGAGGCAGGCGGCGGTGCGCTCGGCCACCCATGCCCGCAGGCCGTCGTCGAGGCGGGCGCGCCCGGCGAACTGCTGCGGTACGGTGGCGAACTCGGCCTCGTCGAACCCGAGCAGTTTCGCGACGTTGCGCACGGACCGCGGCGTCGCCGATGTCACGGCGTCGCCGTGGGAGAAACCGGTGTGCACGGGCGGGGTGTCGGGGAAACCGGTCAGGTGCACCACGCCGCTGCGGGCCCGCCGACCTTGCCGAAGCCCGGCTCGTCGGCCCGGGAGGACGTCGCGCCGAAGCCGGAGATCTGGAGCAGTACGGCCTTCGGATTGATCTGGTGCACGGCGGACACCGTCGCCACCAGCCTCCCCGCGGTGTGGGATCCGCACGGCGCCCCGCACCGGCTCGACTCGATGCTGGACCTCCCCGAGGGCACCGTGCGGTCGATCGGCGACATCAACGACCACAACCAGTTGCTGCTACGGGTGTACGACACCGCCGCCGGCCGGATGAGCACTCTGGTGGTCCAGCTCCGCTGGCAGCGGTGTCTCAGCGCCGCAGCGCCTTGTCCGGTGAGCAGACGTCGCATATCGCCACGTCCGGGTGGGTCAGGAGGTCGGCCGCTTCGCGAGTGGGAACGAGCGTGTGCTCGTCGCGGACCTGCCAGCAGTCGCGGCGGTGCAGGCGGCGGGAGGCGGCGTCCTCGGCGTACTGGTGGAGTTTCTCCACCACCCACTGCCGTCCGGCGATCGCCCCGTCGACGGGGACCGCGCTGTAGTCCTCGCCGGGGATCGGGGCGATCCGCTCGCTGGGGACACTGATCGGAGTGGGGGCACCGGTGGCCCGGGAGCGGCCATCGGCACGCTCGTAGCGGGCCGGGAGGATGGCCTCGCACTCGGCCCACCAGCGGCCGTCCGTAGTGCGGGTCCATCGGCTCAGGATGACGTCGAGCTCCTGGTCATCCGGCATCGCCGCCCGGACCCACGGACCGGCTTTCGCGCGCCACTCCTCCACACTCACCATTCGCATTCTAGTTCGAATAGCGGTGCCGGACCGACCGGGGGCGCTCCCCCGGCGGCTGACCTAGGCTGGAGCCGAGCCCAGGGGGGATCGTGGGAGGTATGCCATGCCACGCCCGGTCTGGAGCGGAGCGGTTTCCTTTGGTCTCGTGACCATCCCGATCAAGGTCATGCCCGCCACCGAGGACCATTCGATCTCCTTCCGGCAGATCCACACCGCCGACGGCGGCCGCATCCGCTACCGCAAAGTCTGCGAACTCGAAGACCGGGAGCTGGCCCCGGAGGAGATCGGCCGCGCCTACGAGGCGTCCAAGGACCAGCTCGTCCCCATCGCCGACCAGGAACTCGACGACCTCCCCGTCCCCACCGCGAAGGCCATCGACGTCGAGGCGTTCGTGGAAGCGGAGCGGCTCGACCCCATCCGCTTCGGAAAGCCCTACTACCTCCAGGCCGACGGCGCCGTCGCCGCCAAGCCGTATGTGCTGCTGCGGGAGGCGCTCCAGCGCAGCGACAAGGTCGCGGTCGCGAAGTTCGCCTGGCACAACCGCGAGCGGCTCGGCGCGCTCCGGGTCGTCGGCGATGCCATCGTCCTCCAGGTGCTCCACTGGCCGGACGAGATCCGCTCGGCCGAAGGGCTCGCCCCCAAGGCCGTCGACATCTCCGACTCGGAGGTCGATGAGGCCATGGCGCTCATGGAGGCCATTGGCGGCACCGACATCAGCCAGTACAAGGACCAGTACCGCGAGGCCATGGAAGCCGTCATCGAGGCCAAGGCCGAGGGCCACGCGCCGCCCGAGATGGAGGCACCGGCCGAACCCAAGGGCCGGGTCGTGGACCTCATGGCCGCCCTCCAGGACAGCGTCCGGGCCGCCAAGGAGGCCCGTGGGGAGGAAGCCGGCGAGGCCGAGGTGCACCAGATGCCCGCGCAGAAGAAGCCGAAGAAGGCCGCCGCGAAGAAGACGGCCAAGAAGCCCCCGGCGAAGAAGACGGCCAGGAAGCGGACCGCGTCCTGAGTGACCCGGCGCGGACTGGGCACACGAGGGCGGACCAGAGGGGGGTTCTCCCGAGGAGCACCGTCGTGATCAAGAAACTTCATGACCTGGGCCTGCGCAGCGAGCACGCCTACACCGCCGCCGTCGCCTCCATCGGCCTGTCCATCTTCACCTGGGCCGCCTCCCTCCGCGCCGAACCCGGCACCGGTCTGGACCGGGCGGACCGGTGGGGCCTCTTCGTGGGCGAGTGGGCACCCACGTTCTTCGGCCTCGGCCTCGCCCTCTCCCACTACGAACAAGAGGAAGGCTCGCTGATGGGCAAGGCGCACGCCGACGGGGAGCGGCAGCGGCAGATGGCGGGCGCCCCGTAACACCACCCGCCCCGCCGGCACACCGGACGCCGATCTCCGTCCGCCTTCGGATCGCAGGCTGACCAGCATGCGCGTCCGGCCGGAGTCGAAATTCCCTACCGTGGTGGCCGGAAAGGGCGCAGACTCGTCCCATGGCTGACATGGGGTCGTTCCGGGAGGCGGTCACCGCGTGGGCGGCCGGTGGTCCCGGCGACGCCGCGCGGGAGCTGGCCGCGCGACTGTCCGTCCGCACGGCCGTGCTGCTCGAGGGGCCGAGCGACGCCGCGGCGGTCAGCGCGCTGGCCGCGAGCCGCGGCCGGAACCTGGCGGCCGAAGGAGTCTGCGTCCTGTCGATGGGCGGCGCGATGAGCGTCGGGCGCTTCGCCCGCCTCCTCGGGCCGCCCGGCCTGGGTCTCCGCCTCACCGGGCTGTGCGACGAGGCGGAGCGCCCCTACTACGCGCGCGGCTTGGCGCGGGCGAGTACGGCACGGCAAGAGTTCTTCGTCTGCTCGGCGGATCTGGAGGACGAGCTCATCCGCGCGCTGGGCGTGACACGGGTGGCGGAGCTCGTCCGGGCGGAGGGCGACCTGCGCGCCCTGCACACCTTCCTGCGCCAGCCCGCACAGCGGGGCCGCACCTCACAGCAGCAGTTGCGGCGCTTCCTCGGCACGAAGAAAGGGCGCAAGATCCGCTACGGCCGCGTCCTCGTCGAGGCCCTCGCCCCCGACCGCGTACCCGCCCCGCTGGTGAACCTGCTGGCCGGCCTCTGACCGCTGGGCCGGGAGCGGCCCTCGTCTCAGCCGGTACGGGTCAGTCGCCACACGTTGTCCACCCGGGTGCCGGGCCTGCCGTCGGGTGACGGAAAGGGCCGCTCCACGGCCTCCAGCGTCTCCACCCGCCAGGTGGGCGGCAGCGCGAGCGCCGCGAGCACGCCCTGAAGCGTGGGGAAGACGGCGTCGAACGGGTACTCGTGTTCCGCCATCCAGGACGGCCAGCCGGCGTGCATGACAACGAGGAGGGTGCCCCCCGGCGCCACCGCTTCGGCGGCCCGCTTGAGTACGCCGTCCTGGTCCAACGTGACCGGTGACTGGAGGAACTGCGCGCTGACCAGATCGAAGCTCCCTTCGGGGAAGGTCACTCCGAGTTCATGCCGTTCGAACGTGACCTGCTCGGCGAAGCCGGCCTCGGCGACATGGGCCGCGGCCCGCGCCAGCGCCGTGGCGGAGATGTCCACGCCGGTCACCCGCCACCCGCGCGAGGCGAGCCACCGGGCGTCACCACCCTCGCCGCAGCCCAGGTCCAGCGCATCGCCGGGCGCCAGGTCGCTGGCCTCCCGCACGAGCAGTGGATTCGGGTTACCGCTGAAGAGGCGTTCGCCGGCGCGGTATCGCTCTTCCCAGAAGAGCGTCGGGTCGGTGGGCTGCGCTGTCGACATCGAGGTTCCTTCCGGACGGGTGTGGGGTGCCACCGGCACCCGGGTTCAGTGTTGCCGGGCGGGCAGAGGAAGACCAACGCTTCTTGCCGGTTCGGCAAGAAGCGAGGGTCCGGGAGAGAGTGGAGTTACCTGTATCGCTCCGTGGAGGTTTCCCCCGCATGCGCCTGCTGCTCCTACGTCATGGCCAGACCCCGTCCAACCTCAAGCATCGACGCCCTGTACGCGTCGCCCCTCCTGCGTGCCCGGCTCACCACCGCGCCGCTGGCCGCCGCGACAGGGCTCGAGGTCCGCGTCCGGGGTTGCCCTGGGCCGTGCTGTTGTAGGCGAGCTGGGTGCCGGGGTTCAGCGCCACGTCGATCGGTGAACCGCCGGGCAGGACTTCGGTGACCGTGACGCCCGCGTCGGTGAGCTGTCTGGGACTGGAAGCCCGCCTGCCGCAGGTTCGCGGCGTGGCGGTGCACCCGGGCCTTCGGCAGACCCAGCGCCTGGGCGAGCTCGGTGACACCCCAGATGGGTGGGCATCGCCGGCGGGTGAACGTCCGGGGGCCGGGGTGAGCCGGACGCCGCCGCCACCCCGGCCCCTCCCCGGCCCCTCCACCACCTCTCCCCGGACTCGGCCCACTCGCCCCGGCCACGGCTCCTCCCTGGCGCCTCGCGTCGACCGGCCACCGCAGGCGGCGCCACCCGGCGGAGCCCGGTCAGCCGCTGGTCAGCGTCCGTGGGGTGGCGGTGTGCTGCTCGGGTACGCGGTTGGCGCTGCGGCAGGTGGTGATTCCGATGGCGAGGAGCCAGTAGCTGAGGACGGCTCCCATGAGGGCGGTGGTGCCCCAGCCGTTGGCGGCGTAGAAGTGGGCCGGGGTGTTGCCGAAGAAGAGGGACGGCATGAAGGCGAGGTTGACGGCGGCGAGGGCGTAGGCGGTGCGGTGGGCCCAGCACGGCAGCAGGCGGGTGCGGCTGACGGTGTATCCGAAGGCGGCCAGGAACATGCCGAGCAGCATGCGGGAGATCGTCCCGTAGAGGATGTAGGTGCCCGAAACCGCGATGGTGGGGTCGATGGAGTGGTCGGTGGCGATGACGGCTCCGGCCTCCAGGCCGCTGGAGACGAGTGTGACGATGGTGTAGGCGAGGCCCGAGGCGAAGGCGAGCGTGCCCGCCCATTCCGCTTCGGGCGCCACCGTCTTGACGAGTTCCCGGAAGCCCGTCACGAAGACCAGGACGCCGCCGAGCGCGAGAATTCCGATGAGGAGCCGGGCCAGCACATTGGAGTCCGGCGGTGGCCCCGAGTAGACGAAGTAGAGCGGCACTTCGAGGATGAGACCCCCTGCCGCGGCGATCCCCGCCGCTCCGGTGAAGCGTCGGGCGACGTTCTCGTTCATTGCTTTCTCCCTCGGACACGTCGTGTGATGCGTGCTGTTGTCGATGGAAGAAAGCCTCGCGCGCCCGGCGCCCGCGGTCCCTGGGTCTGGAACCCGAATGGGGGGTGGACCTGACAACACCCCCCAGGTTCGGTCCCGGTCCGGCCGGCCGACCGGCCGCACGATGCCGTGCGGCCGGCCGGGGCACCGGGGGTGGTGCGCCGCCGGGTGGCGGGATCAGGCGGCGGCGAGGCCGGCCTTGAGGGCGGTGGTGATGCGCACGATGCGCTCGGCCTGGACGCGGGCGGCCTCGCGGGTGGTCTGGTCGACGGGGTTGTTGCCCTGGGCGTCGACGTGGGAGGTGCCGTAGGGGTTGCCGTCCGCGAACTTGGCGGGGTCGGTGTAGCCGGGTGCCACGACGAGGCCGCCGAAGTGGTGGAAGGAGTTGTACAGGGCGAGCAGCGTGGACTCCTGGCCGCCATGTGCGGTGGCGGAGGAGGTGAAGCCGCTGTAGACCTTGTCGGCGAGCTTGCCCTGGGCCCACAGGCCGCCGAGCGTGTCGATGAACTGCTTCAGCTGAGAGGCGACGTTGCCGAAGCGGGTGGGGGAACCGAAGATCACGGCGTCGGCCCATTCGACGTCGTCCGGGGTGGCGACGGGGATGTCGGCGGTGGCGGCGGCGTTGGCGGCCCAGGCGTCGTTGGAGTCGATCGCGGACTGCGGGGCCAGTTCGGCTGCCTTGAGCAGGCGGACCTCGGCGCCGGCCTTCTCCGCGTACCGGGCGATCTGCTTGCCGACCTCGGCGATCGTGCCGGTGGAGGAGTAATAGACGACGGCTACCTTGATCGGGGTGCTCACGGTTGCGGCCTCCGTTCCGTTGGTCTCGTTCGTTCGATTGCGACTGAAGATGCCCATGGCGGATCTCATCCTCGTTGGTGCATGCCCGCCGATCGGGCACTGGTTGAACCGTAAACCATATGGAGGGCAGTCGTCCCCTCCGGGGTGGCGGGAATGTTTCCGCCTGCGCTGTTGTATAACGTTCAACTAAACCGGGTCGGCATCCCCGGCCGCACGGACAGCAAGGACACCACCATGGCCTCTCGCCTCGACATCCGGCGCGCCAACGAGCGTTTCCACACCCGCGCCGGCTGGCTCGACTCCCACCACTCCTTCTCCTTCTCGCACCACTGGGACCCCAAGAACACCCACTTCGGGCTCCTGCTGGTCTCCAACGACGACGTCGTCGCCCCCGGCACCGGCTTCGAGACCCACCCCCACCAGGACATGGAGATCATCACCTGGGTCCTCGACGGCGCCCTCGTCCACCAGGACTCCGAAGGACACAACGGGGTGATCTACCCCGGTCTCGCGCAGCGGATGAGCGCCGGCACCGGCATCCTGCACAGCGAGAAGAACGACTCCTGGACCCTGACCGGCCAGGCCGAGCACCACGACCCGGTCCACTTCATCCAGATGTGGACCATCCCCGACGAGTCCGGTATCCGCCCCGGCTACGAGCAGCTCGACATCAACGACGAACTCGCCGTCGGCGGCTGGACCACGCTCGCCTCCGGCATGCCCGGTCACGGCAACCAGCGCGCGATCGGCATCCGGCAGAAGCACGCCGCCCTGCATGTCGCCCGCGTCCGCCCCGGCGAGACCCTGGAGATCGCCACCGCTCCGTTCGTCCACCTCTTCGTCGCGCGCGGCAGCGCGGAACTGGAGAGCGCGGGAGCGCTGGCCACCGGTGACGCGGTCCGTGTCACCGGTGCCGAGGGGCAGCGCCTCACCGGCGGCCCCGACGGCGCCGAGGTGCTCATGTGGGAGATGAACGCCGCCATCTCCCTGGCCTGAACCGGCCTGAACCGGCCTGGACCGGCCTGGACCGGCCTGGACCGGCCTGGACCGGCCTGGACCCAACCCGGAATCCAGAAACCCAGCCCCTCGTCAGGGCGGTGTCGTTCCGCACCGCGAGAACGGCCCTGGCGGGGGGCTGACCGCACTCGGCCTGGTGGCGTCGGATCAGCGCGGGAAGGCGACGGATGCCGCGAGCTCCTTCTGGGTTTCGAGTGCGGCGAGGCGTTCGGTCAGCGCGGCGTGGACGGCGTCGTAGGTGTCGGAACCGAGAGTGAGGCGCAGCGGCGGGTCCGGATGGCGGGTGGTGTCGTAGATGGCGGCGGCGAGCCTGGCCGGGTCGCCGGTGAACAGGCTTTCGTCGGCGCCCTCCAGCAGACGCCGGGTCCGGCCGACGGCGGTGTCGCGGTAGGCGGCCGACGCGGTGGTGTAGCGCAGGGCCGAGGCGAAGCCGGTGCGGGTGGCGCCGGGTTCGACCACGGTGAGGCGGATGCCGAAGTCGGAGACTTCGCGGCTGACGCTCTCGGTGAAGCCTTCCAGCCCCCACTTGCCCGCGTGGTAGGAGCTGTGCGTGGGGGTGCCGATCTGGCCGCCCATGCTGGAGATCTGGATGATGCGGCCTCCGCCCCGCTCGCGCATCGGCTTCAGGAAGGCCCGGGTGATCAGCATCGGAGCGAGCAGGAGGACCTCGATCTGGTCGCGGATCTGGTCGACGGTCATCTCCTCGGCGGCGCCCACGACCGCGTATCCGGCGTTGTTGACGACGATGTCCACCGGCTCGGACCGCAGCGTCCTGTCGATCACCTCGCCGACGTCGGCCGGGCGGGTGAGATCGAGGATTTCGACGGTCAGCCGGTCGCCGTAGGTCTCGCGCAGGTCTTCCAGAGCCTCCGGGCGGCGGACCGTGGCCGTGACGCGGTCGCCGCTGCGGAGGGCGTGCTCGGTGAGGTGACGGCCCAGGCCACCGGAGGCTCCGGTGATGAACCAGTGGCGTACGGCCTGGTCGGAGGGTGCGGTCATGGCGGTCTCCACGGGTAGAGTGTTACCGGAATGCGTTCCGGTAACCAGTTAAGCGGAACGCATTCCGGAATGCAATCGGAGCCAGACCACCGGAGGAACCCGTATGGCCGCCGCCCCCCGCCGGACCAGGAGCGATGCGCTGCAGAACCGGGCACGTCTGCTGGAGGTGGCCGCGCGCGTCTTCGCCGAGCAGGGGCTGGACACCGCGCCGGCCGCCATCGCCAAGCAGGCGGGCGTCGGGGTCGGCACCCTCTACCGGCACTTCCCGACCCGGGAAGCGCTCGTCGACGCCGCCTACCGGCACCAGCTCACCCGCGTCTGCGAGCAGGCGACCGACCTCCTCGCCCAGTACCCGGCCGCCGAGGCCACCCGCAGGTGGATGGCACACTTCCTCGACTACGTCACGGCCAAGAGCGGTATGGCCGCGGCGCTCGACGCGGTCATCGCCTCCGGCGTCGACCCCTACGCCGACAGCCGGGCACTGCTGACCGACGCCGTCGCCGCCCTCCTGGAGGCCGGCGCCCGGGACGGCGGCCTGCGGACCGACGTCACCCCCGACGACCTCCTGCTCCTCATGGGTGGCCTCGCCCATTCCGCGCAGTACGGCACCCGGGAGCAGGCCCAGCGGCTCGTCGGCCTGCTCATGGACGCCCTGACGCGCTGACGCCCCGGCCAGGGCGAGGGCGGGCCGCCCGGCGGACGTCAGGCGGCGACCTGTTCGCGCGGGGCCGGCGTGTCCTCGGAAGAGAAGGACACATCGCGGTGCCGAGGACCGCGCCGACGCCGAAGGTGATCAGCAGGGGGCGGCGGCCGATCCGGTCGGACAGCGCGCTCGGCCGGCTCGGGCGCAGGTCGCCGCCTTCGACGCCCCCGAAGAAGGAGCCGCCCTGGGCAGCCGGTACCCCGCGCCCTCATCGCTCCAGCGGCCGGTGGGCGGTCTCGGGGAGCCGAAGGTAGACGGCGGAGGAGACCAGGCACAGCACGGCCACGTACACGGGGAAGAGGCCGGCCTGCCCCATGTCCTTGAACAGCGTGCCGATGTAGGGCGCCGTGCCGCCGAAGAGGGCGACGGTGAGCGAGTAGGGGAACCCGATTCCCGCGGCGCGCACCCGCGCCGGGAACGTCTCCGCGTTCACGGCCGCCGAGATGGCCGTGAAGCCGCTCAGCAGGACCATGCCCGCGCACTGCACGAGCAGCAGCGTGACGAAGGAGTCGTTGAGCGCGCGCAGCAACGGCACGCTCAGCAGCGCGAAGCCGATCCCGAACATCAGCAGCAGCGGCTTGCGCCCGAAGCGGTCGGACACCATGCCCGCGACGGGCTGGAGCACCGCGAAGAACGTCAGCGACAGGGTGCCCGCCAGCAGCGCGTCCGCCTTGTCCACCCCGGCGTTCAGCTCGGCGTACGTCGGCAGATACGACGTCCACGTGTAGTACGCGAGCGTGCCGCCCGCGGTGATTCCGCAGATCAGCAGCGACTCGCGCGGATGGCGGCGCAGCGCCTCGAAGAGGCCGGGGCGGGGCGCCTTCGCCTGCTCTTCACTTCGCGTCTCGTCCGCGTCGCGCCGGACCCAGAAGCCCACCAGGCTCAGCAGCGCGCCCAACACGAACGGGACTCGCCAACCCCAGCCTTCCATGGTGGCGGGCGCGAGATTCGCCACGAGCAGCGCCGCGACTCCGGACGCGACGAGCTGCCCGATGGTGGTCGACACATACTGGAAGCTGGAGAAGAGCCCCCGTCGGCCGGGCCCGGCCGACTCCACAAGGAATGTGGTCGACGCGGCGAACTCCCCGCCCACCGACAGCCCCTGCAGCAGCCGGGCCAGGACGAGGACGATCGGCGCGAGGACGCCGGCGGCGGCGTACGTCGGCGTCAGCCCCACCAGCAGGCTGCTGCCGCCCATCAGCAGAATGGTCACCGTCAGCGCCGCACGGCGCCCGCGCCGGTCAGCGACCGCGCCCATGAGCAGCCCGCCAACGGGTCGCATGAAGAATCCCACCGCGAAGACGGCGAACGTCGACAGCAGCGGCACCAGCGAATTCGCCGCGCCCTTGGGGAAGATCTGCGCGGCGATGTACGTGGCAAGGAAGGTATATGCGTACCAGTCATACCATTCGACCGCATTGCCGATCGAGGCGGCGATCAGCTGCCGTACAGGACGCGCCGGAGGGGTCACAGCACCCGCATGAGTCCCCGCGCCAGCAGCGGAGGCCGACCCAGGCCCATTTCTGAAAGCTGTCATGATCACGATTCTCCCCGTTTTCGGGCACGGCAGTTACGCTGCGCCAACCTCTTCAGAGGGCGTAGCGCTACGCGCCAGGCGTACTGCGCCTGGCCACCGGCGAGAAGGCCGGTCTGCACGCGACCCGGTCCTGTCGGGGCTCACCGAACGCCCGGGACTGCGGTTTCTCCCCCGGCCCAGCTGCTCCCCCGCCTCGGCGCACCCCAAGGACTGGCCGCGGCAGGGCTGGAACACGTCACCATGCCCCAGGGCGCCTACAGGGGCGCGGGCGGCATCGCCACCATCAAAGTGTCGAACCTCCTCGTCTGCCGCCCCGACCTGTCGCCGGCGGTGGCCGACGCACTCACCCGCCTGCTGATCCAACGAGCCGGCGCCCTCGTCCCCGAGCCTGTGGTCGGCACCCAGTACCTCGACGTCCGCGGCCTCATCGGCACCGGCCGCGTCCCCCTGCACCCCGGAGCCGCGCGGGCCTACCGCTCACTGCACGGCTGACCCGCCGCGGGCTCCGCACGGCCCGGCCGGAACCCGGCTCATGCGGCCAGCGTCTGCGCCGCCGGGCGCACCGGAGCCACGGGGATGCGTACCGGCGTGGCCGGGGTACGGGTGGGCCACACGCGGTAGGTGGTCTTCGCCGGATCCACCAGGGGCTCCCCGAGCGTGATCAGACCCAGCGCGTGCAGCCGGTCGCACACCGTGGTCGGCAGCGCCACATAGCAGCCTCCCCTGTTGGTGACGGAGTCGTACGGCTGCCAGTAGCCGTACCGGCGGCGTCCACTCGCGTGCACGGTGGCGAACACCGGGGTGCGGCGATCGGATATGACGCGGAGTACGCCGGCGTCGGCGGCCTCGAACGGGACCTGGGAACGGGCGACGGCCGGGACCTGGCGGAGGACGGGTGACATCAGGGTGGCCTTTCCGAGGGCGGTGACTCAAGATCAGCTACCCAATTAAAGCAGTGGTTTGATCTCGATCGCACGACTTCCGGTCAGCCGGGCATCACGTCGTGAGGGATCGGGAATTCCGTCTCGACGCCGTCGTGCCAGACGATGTGCGCGACATGGCCGTTGTCACCGTCCGGGCGGATCTCCACGGCGCGTGGCTCGGTGGTGCTGCCGCGGCTGAGGGTCACGGCGGCGGCCAGTACGGTCCCGGGGGCCGGGAGGTCGGCCGCCAGCCACGGAATGGCGGTCCAGCGGCCGAGGGGGCTGGTGTCCTGTTCCAGGAGCACGCCCGCGTCCTGGTAGCCGGTCAGACCGCGCAGGCGGGAGGTGAGGCGGTCCGTGGTGGCCACCGCGTACGGGTCGTCGGGCCCGGTGTCCCGGGAGGCGCCGGTCCCGGGCCGGGTGTCGGCGGCCACCGGCCAGCCGCCGAGGCGCAGTCGGGCCCCGGGCCCGGGTGCTCCCTCCACGCGGACCAGCCGTACCTCGGTGCCGTCACGGACGGCGGACGCCACGGTCACCCGGGGGCCCGCTGTCACGGTGCCGGCGCGGCCCGAACCGTGATCGGGGGAGGTGTCGCCGGCGCTGTCCACCCAGTGCACCGGGCCGGAGGACACCGCCGCCGGCACGCCGTGGGGCAGCTCCAGGGTGCGGGAGGTGTCGAACCCGGTGCGGTGGGACGCCCTGCCGTCCTCGTCCAGCAGGGCGACGGTGTTGTCGACCGGGCCGCGGAGGGTGGGTCCGGTCAGCGGGGGGAGCGTCGCGGTGGAGTAGCCCAGCCGTGCGTACAGCGGCGCGTCGGTGCGCGCGGTGCCCGGCCGTGCGTGGTCGGTGCCGTGGTTGAGCACCGTCACGATGCCGTCCGCGCGGCGCCCGGACACCAGCCAGCCGGGTGCGGAGACGATCCGCGCCTGGTCGTCCTCCTCCAGGGGCAGCGGCTCCTCGGTGGCGGTCCAGACCGGGTGGTCGGCGGGCAGGGCGAGCCCGAGCATGCCCTTGGACGCCCAGTACGGTGACCCCGGTCCGGAGTAGGACTGGCGCATACCGGGCCAGGGATGGTGCCAGCCCATGGTCAGCAGTCCGTCGCCGCCCGGTACCCCGTGCCGGGCGAAGTGGTCCACGATGCCGCTCGCCACGCGCCGGGTCAGACCGGGCGGAAGGGGGGAGGCGCCGCTGATCGCACCGACCCAGAAGGGCGCCGCGGCGGCGAACCGGTAGATCAGGCTGCGGCCTTGCAGGAGCGGGGAGCCGTCGGCGCCCACCAGCCGCACCGCGTCGTCGAGATACCGGGCGAGGTCCCCCTCCCAGGTGGCCCGCAGACGCTCGGCGCAGAGCGAGCCGGTGACGTCGAACAGGCCGGTCCACAACAGCGGGTAGGTGTGCAGGGCCCAGCCCGCGTAGTGGTCGTAGGCCCGCTCCTGTCCGTCGGACAGCCAGCCGTCGGCGCGGCGCAGCGAGGCGTGCACGGCCAGGTCCGCCTCGATGTCGGTGGCCGACCACGGCCCGCCCGCCTCGCGCAGGAAGGACTCCACCACGATGCGGAACCACACCCAGTTGATCGGCGGATACGGCTGCCCGATGACGGCGGACAGCCATGCGACGGTCGCCTCCCGCACCCGGTCGTCGAGGCGGTCCCACAGCCACGGCTTGGTCAGTTGGAGGATCAGCGCGATCGAGGCCGCCTCGACCTTGGCCTGGTCGAGTGTGTCGGGGCGGGGCCAGGCCTCCGGATGGTGCGGATCGGTGCCGGCGGCGAGGCCCGCCGCATAGCGCTCCAGAAGGCCGTGGGGATCCGCTCCGCGCTCGCCGGCGATGCGGAAACCTGCCATGAGCAGCGACCGGGCATAGCCCTCCAGCCCGTCGGAGTCGGGTCCGTAGGAGCTGTTCGGCCCCGGCGGCAGGATGCGGGCGCGGCCCGGGGACCAGTGGGCGTCGAGGGCGGTGAGCAGTCGGTCGGCGTACGCGGTCCAGTGCCGCCGCTCCCAGCCGGTGTACGGCGAGATGCCCTCCGGCCGGCCGCTGTCGGGTGTGCGGTTGTCAGGTGTGCCGCGGTCGGGTGTGGGGGTCATGCCTGCACCGCCAGGCTGTGCCGGGTGATCGGGGAGAGCGGCGGCAGGCCGGCCGCGTAGCGTTCCAGCTCGGTCAGGGCCAGGGCGCTCATCCGGCGGGCCTCGGAGCCGAGCGAGCCCGCGATGTGCGGGGTGAGCATCACGTTCGGCAGGGTGTACAGCGGCGAGTCGGCGGGCAGCGGTTCCGGGTCGGTGACGTCGAGGATGGCGTGCAGACCGGCGCCGCAGGCGGCTTCGAGGGCGGCCGTGTCGACCAGGCTGCCCCGGGCCGTGTTGACGAGTACGGCGTCCCGGGGCAGTGCCGCGAGCTCCGCGGCGCCGATCATGTGCCGGGTCTCGGGCAGCGCGGGCGCGTGCAGGCTGAGGACGTCGGCCTGGGGCAGGGCGTCGGCGAGGGTGGCGGGCTCACCGCCCGCGGCGAGGATGTCGGCGGGGTCGGCCACCGGGTCGACGACGAGGACCCGCGCCAGGTCCAGGTCGCGCAGCAGCTTCACCAGGCGGCTGCCGATGCGGGAGAAGCCCACCACGACGACCGTCCGGCCGACCCCGCTGAGTTCGCCGCGCCCGTCGACGTAGGCCCAGTCGTCGCGGAACCGCCGGGCGTCGTTGGCGAGGAAGGGCGCCTTCTTGAACGCCCAGAGGATGGCGGCGAGGGTGAAGTGGACCACCGGTTCCGCGTTGGCGTCGGCCGCGGTGGTCACCAGGATTCCCCGGTCGAAGACGGCGTCGGTGATGTGCGAGCGCACCGAGCCCGCCGCGTGCAGGACCGCCCGCAGTCTCGGCGCCGTGCGAAGGACCTCCGGCTCGATGCGGGGGCAGCCCCACGAGGTGATGAGCACCTCGGCCTCGGCGAGCCGACGCCGTGCCGCGGGCGAGGTGAGCTCGTGCACCACGACGGGTTCCGCCACCGAGGCGGCCGCGCGGAGTCTGGCCATCTCCTGGGGCGAGAACTGCATGCCGAGCGCTCTGTCGTCCATCACCAGGAGCGTTTCGGGACGCCTCACCGGCGCGGCGGGTGTGCTCCCCCGCGGTGCCGCTGACCCGTCCGGTTCGGTGGCGCGGTCGGTCACTTGGTGCTCCCTGCGGCGAGTCCGCTGCGCCACTGGCGTTGCAGCAGGATGAAGGCGGCGACGAGGGGGATGACGGCGAGCAGCGAGCCGGTGATCACCATGGGGTTGTACTGGGGGAACTGTGAGACACGGGTGCTCCATTGGAAGATGCCGAGGTTCATCGGGAAGAGCTTGGGGTCGGTGAGCATCACCAGCGGCAGGAAGAAATTGTTCCAGATGGCCACGAACTGGAACAGCACGATGGTGATGAGTCCGTTGCGCATCATGGGCAGGCCGATGGTGAAGAAGGTGCGCAGCTCACCGGCGCCGTCCACCCGGGCCGCCTCCAGGACCTCGTCCGGTACCGAGGCCTCCGCGAAGGCGCGGGCGAGGTATACGCCGAAGGGGTTGGTGAGCACCGGCAGGAACACCGCCCAGAAGGTGTCCACCAGGCGAAGCTGCGAGGCCAGCAGGTACAGCGGCAGGGCGAGCGCGGTGGTGGGCACCAGGACGCCGGTGAGCGTGACGGCGAACAGGGTGCGGCGGCCGGGGAAGTCCAGCTTGGCGATGGCGTATCCGCAGGCCGCGCAGATCAGGGCGCCCAGGAGGGCGCCGACCAGGGCGTACAGCACGGAGTTGCGGATCCAGTAGAGGAAGACGCCGTCCTGCTCGTCGAAGAGTGCCTGCAGGTTGTCGCCGAGGTGGACGGCGCCGAGGTCGAAGGCACCGGTGGTGGAGAAGTCGCCGACGTTCTTGGTCGCCGAGGTGACCAGCCAGATCAGCGGCAGCACGCTGTAGAGCGCGCCGAGCAGCAGGACGAGGTGGACGGCGGCGCGTGAGGTCCACACCGAGGCGGTGGGCGTGGGGCGGTTGCGGGGCGGGGCGGCGTGGTTCACCGTGCCGACCTCCTGGTGGACAGGCGCATCACCAGCGCGGAGAGCAGGGCCGATACGAGGGCGAGGATGATCGAGGCGGCCGCGGCGCGCCCGTATTCGTTGTTGATGAAGGCCGAGTCGTACACGTACAGGCTCGGGCTCCAGTTGGTGGTGACCGATCCGGTGAAGTTGTGCAGCACCAGTGGTTCGGTGAACAGCTGGAGGGAGCCGATGACGGTGAAGATGAGCGCCACGAAGAGGGTGGGGCGGATGACGGGCACCTTGATGCGCAGCGCCGTGCGTACGGGGCCCGCGCCGTCCACGCGCGCGGCCTCCAGGATCTCGCGGGGGACGGAGCGGAGCGCCGTCAGAAAGATGATCATGTTGTAGCCGCACCACTGCCAGGTGGCCATGTTGGCGATGGAGGCGAGGGCGCCGTCGCTGCCCAGCGGGTCGAAGGGCAGCAGGTCGGTGAGGGGGCCGATGGTGGGGCTGTAGAGATAGGCCCAGATGAGTCCGGCGATCACACCGGGCACGGCGTAGGGCAGGAACACCGCGAGGGTCCACAGGCCACGCAGCCGGGCCACGGCGGAGTCCAGCAGCAGGGCCAGGACGAGCGCGCCGCCGAGCATCAGCGGGATGTGGATGAGGGAGAACAGGGCCACGTGGCCGACGCCGTCGAGGAACGCCCCGTCGGTGAGGACGTTGCCGTAGTTGTCCAGCCAGACGAAGACCTGCTCGGGGCCGCTGAAGCCGAGGCCGGTCAGGCGGTCGGTGAACAGGCTCAGGTAGATGGCGTAGCCGACGGGTATCAGGACGGTGGCGGTCAGCAGCAGGGCGAACGGCGCCGCGAGCAGCAGGCCGCCCCGCCTGCCGCCGCGCGCGGGGCGGTGCGTGGCCGCGGCGCCGGTGCCGAAGGCGTTCTCCGCGGTGGGACGGGAGGGGGTGAGAACGCTCATGTCCGGCTCCTGTCGCTCGCGTTGATGACGGACAGTCCTCGGGCCCGCATGCCGGACACCGCCTCGGTCTGGACGCCCCGTACGGCACGCGGCAGGGTGGTGCCTCCCGAGCTCACCGGGCCGAAGGCGTTGGCGACGGTGGAGAACAGACCGAGGGCGTTGGGGCCCCAGGTCCACTCCGGTACCTGTGCGGCGGCCCGGTCCAGGACGTCGTAGACGGGCTCGCCGAGGAAGTAGCCGCCCTGGTAGACCCGGCGGGCGACCTCGCGGCTGGGCTCGTAGCCGGGGAAGGGCGAGGAGAAGGTGGCGCCGATGCGCACCACTTCGGGGTCGGTGCTCAGCCAGCGCAGGAAGGTCAGTGCCGCGTCCGCCACCTCGCTCTCCTTGGAGATGCCGAAGGCGGTGCCGCCCTGCATGCCGTTGGCGGGCTCGCCGTCCCAGGTGGGCATGGTGGCGACGGCCCAGCGTCCCTTGTCGTCGGGGATGGACTTGTTGAGCGAGCCCACGCTCCACGACGCGCCCAGCAGCCCCCACAGCCGCCCGGTGTGCATGGCCGAGATCCACTCCTGGCTGCCGGTGGGGTCGGGCTTGACGAGGCCGGAGGAGATCATCTCCTGCCAGTACTCGGCCGTGCGGCGCGTGCCCTCACCGGCCACGTCCACCGCCCAGCTGTCACCCTCCACCTGCCACCAGGGGTCGCCGCCCTGCCAGCACATGCCGGCGAAGAACGATCCGTCGTTCAGCGGGAAGGTGGTGATCCGGGCGTCGGCTCGGGCCTTGCGCACCGCTCGCGCGGCGAGCCGGAAGTCGTCCCAGGTGCGGGGCAGTTCGATGGCGTGCCGGTCGAACAGGTCCTTGCGGTAGTAGAAGACCATCGGCGCGATGTCCATGGGCACCGCCCAGGTGCGCCCGTCGGGCCGTACGCCCTGCCAGGCGGCGTCCGAGTAACCGCCCGCGAGGTCCGCCAGGTCGTCGGTGAGCTCCCGCAGGCCGCCGCTGGTCAGGATCTGCGGCAGGCCCTGGTACTCGACGTGCAGGATGTCCGGGGCGTTGTGCGCGCGGATGGCGTTGGTCTGCTGGGCGTAGCCGCCCGAGAGCCCGGCGGCGATCACGCTCAGCTCGACGTGGATGTCCGTGTACTTCTTGTTGAACGCCGCGACGTACTTGTCCATGCCGGTGAGCCAGGACCACACCGTGACCTTGGTGGCTTTCGACGAGGACGAGGAGCAGCCGGACAGCGTCCCCGCGGTCGCGGCCGCGGCCCCCAGGCCCGCTGACGCGCGCAGCACGGTGCGCCGCGAGCACGACGACGGCGGGGGCGAGGGCGCGGATTCCGCCTCCGCGCCGGCGGTGTTGGTTGAAAGCATCATTGCTCTCTCCTGTGCGAGTGACCCGGTCACTTCAGCGCCCCGCACAGTTCCGGGTCAACGAGCCGGAACTATATCGATCAAAATCGATCAGGATCGATACGGCCGACGAGGCGCACCAAGGCGCAGGGAAACACTGAAATGCCTGGTCAGAAGCCGTCTTCCGGTCGGCGCTACGGCGCCTCCGGCCTCGGCACGGTGCCGCAGGACTCCCGCACCACCACGGTCGGCCACAGCTCGACGCGGTGGACGGGCCACTCCTCACCGACATCGGCGAGCTTGGCCAGCGCGAGTTCGGCGGCGATCCTGCCGAGACGGTGCTTCTGGGGGCGCACGGCGGTCAGCGGCGGATCGGAGGCCGCCCCGATCTCGTCGTCGTAGGTCACGATGGCCAGATCGCCCGGCACGCTGATGCCCAGGTCGCGGGCCCGCTCGATCAGGCCGATGGCCTCGCGGTCCGAGTGCACCAGCAACGCCCGTACCCCGAGGTCGCGGCTGCGCTTGAGCACACCGGTGTACGCCTTCGCCCATCCCGGCGCCCCGTAGGACGGCACCTCGATGTCGAGGTCCTCGTGCGAGGGAAGCCCCAGCGTGTCCACCGCGTCGTGCCAGCCGGTGCGCAGCGCCGTGCTCGTGGGGCTCTGACGGGTGGTGATCAGCGCGATGCGGCTGTGCCCCAGGGTGACGAAATGGCGCACCGCCAGGCCGGCGCCGAGCGCGTGGGCGGTCATGGCGGCGTCCAGTGCGAGGGTGAGGAGCTCCTGAGGGGGCCGGCGCTCGACGAGGATCACCGGCACGGTGAGCGATCCGATCCAGCGCAGCAGGTCCGTGGCCGTGTCGCCGGTCGTGGTCGGGGCGATGAGCAGCGCCTGCGCTCCCCGCTCCAGGAGGGCGTTGATCTGCCGCCGGTCCTCGGCCGGGTCGTCCCAGCGCGAGGCGCGCATGACGAGCCGGCCCTCGGCCGCGGCCACGGCGGCGTGGGCCCCCTGGATGACCGGGGGCCAGTAGTACTCCACCGAGGGCACCACCATGCCCACCAGGGCGCGCGTCGCCATCGGACCGTAGGCCCCGGGCACGCCCTCCCGCGCCGGCTGGGTCTGGGCCCGGTGCGGCAGCGCGATACCCCCGTGCACCCGCCGCACCAGACCCCGGTCGGCCAGCAGCGTCACGTCCCTGCGCACGGTGACCGCCGTGACGCCCAGCTGGGTCACCAGGTCCGACAGCCGCACCATGCCGTGCTTGCGGACCGCGGCGAGAATCCTCTCCTGGCGTTCGGCCGCCAAAGGCATCGCGTCCCGCCCCTTCCGAACCCGACGCCCCTTTGTGAGGCACGGCAGTCAGCTCACCCTATCTCTTCTGATCGCACATGATCGGATGTGATCGGTGTGATCGGGCCCTCGTTACCTGACCGCTTCAGTTCGGTCCTGATCGGTGTGCGACGGCCGGTGGCCATGCCTCGGCATCGAGCACGCCCAGTACATAGGCGCGGGCCACCAGCGCCGCCTTGCCCCGCACACCCCAGCGCTGGGACAGCCGCGCCAGGTGGTAGTTGACCCCGTCCACGGTCAGGCCGACCGTCTTGGCCACCCGCGCGGTCGTGACACCGCCCGCCGCCAGGGCGAGGATCCGCGCCTCGACCTCGCTCGCCCGCGGGTCCTCGGCCACGCTGTCAGCGGGGGTCCGCGCCCGTTCGCCCAGCACCCGGAGCAGCAACAGCAGGGCCGGTGGGGCATCCGGGGTGTCACTGACCGGGTCGACGTCCATCTCGCCGTACCGCTCGGTGCCGGCCGCGGTGGACCAGGTCACTTCGACCGGATAGCGGGACCTGCGGCGCAGCCGGACGGCTTCCCCGATCGGATGGAGCCGGGTCGTCCGGCGTGGGTGGAAGAAGTCCAGGGCGTTGCGTCCGCGCATCTGCCCCGACAGCATGCCCCACTCGGCGGCCATCGCCGGGTTCGCCAGCAGGATGACGCCCTCCGCGTCGCAGAGGGCGACCGGCAGCGGCAGCCGGTCGAGCAGCAGCATGACCCGGTTGCGCCAGGTGATCGCCTGCCGGCGCCAGGCTTCCGCCGCCGGGGAGTCGCTCGGCGGTCCGCTCGCTCCCAGGTCCATGCCGTGGTCCTCCGCCATACGGTCTCCTCGTAGCGCATCGGGGGTGCTGTCGCAAGGCCGACACAGGTCGGTTCACTACACAATCATGTAGCACCGTGTGGAGCGCTTGTGCTCGCGTGGCGGGAGGGTTGAGGAGGCCGCCGAGATCGTCGTCTCGGCCGGTTCCGGTGTCTCACGATGCACATAGGAAACACGATTCACAGAAAGCGGTTAGCCTGCATGCCCGCGTCGCTTCTCCCCCCGCCGTCCGAGAGCCACGGCGAGATCCCCGTCATCGACGTCTCCGACGCTCCGACGGACACCCCCGTCCTCCAGACCATGGAACTGGCCCGGCAGCACGGCCCGGCCTTCGTCCAGCGTCGGCAGGGCCAGGACAGTCTCTTCATCAGCAGCCTGGATCTGGTCACCGAGCTCTCCGACGAGAAGCGCTTCACCAAGTCCATCGGGCCGTCCCTGGAGAACGTCCGCGAGTTCGCCCACGACGGCCTGTTCACCGCGTACAGCGACGAGCCCAACTGGGCCAAGGCGCACGACATCCTGATGCCCGCCTTCGCCCTCGGCTCGATGCGCACCTATCACCCGGTGATGCTGCGTGTCGCCCGCCGTCTGATCGACTCATGGGACCGCCGCTCCGCCGCCGGCGCCCCGGTCGACGTGCCCGACGACATGACACGGATGACCCTGGACACCATCGGTCTGGCCGGCTTCGGGTTCGACTTCGGCTCGTTCAGCCGCACCGAACCGCACCCCTTCGTCGACTCCCTGGTGCGCTGCCTGTACTGGGCGATGACCCGGCAGAGCCGTACCCCGGGCGTGGACTACACGGAGACCGACGCGGCGTTCCGCGCCGATGCCGGCTTCCTGGCCGAGGTGGTCGACGAGGTCATCGCGGCGCGTACCGCGCCGGGGGCGCAGCCCCCCGAGCACGAGGACCTGCTGGGGCTGATGCTGGGCGCCACCCACCCCTCCGACGGGACCACCCTGGACCTGGCGAACATCCGCGACCAGGTCATCACCTTCCTGATCGCCGGGCACGAGACCACCTCCGGCACCCTGTCCTTCGCCCTGTACAACCTGGTGAAGCACCCGGCCGCGCTCCGGCTGGTGCAGCGCGAGGTGGACGAACTGTGGGGCGACGACCCCGACCCCGAGCCGACCTTCGAGGACATCGGCCGCCTGCACTACACCCACCAGGTGCTCAACGAGACGCTGCGGCTGTTCCCGCCGGCCGTGGGGTTCACCCGCCAGGCCCGCCACGACACCACGCTGGGCGGCATCCCGATGCGGGCCGGACAGTGGGCGGCGGTGCTGACCCCGATGCTGCACCGGGACCCGGTCTGGGGCGACAACCCCGAGCTGTTCGACCCCTCCCGGTTCGCCCCCGAGGCGGAGGCGGCGCGGTCCCCGCACGCCTTCAAGCCGTTCGGCACCGGTGAACGGGCCTGCATCGGGCGGCAGTTCGCCCTGCACGAGGCCACCATGCTGCTGGGCATGCTGGTCCACCGCTACCGGCTGCTGGACCACGCCGACTACCGGCTGCACCTCAAGCAGACGCTCACCATCAAGCCCGAGGGGTTCACCCTCACACTCGCCCCGCGCACCGCGGCCGACCGGGAGGCGAACCGCGCCGCCCTGCCCGTCGGCGCCGCGGCGCCCGATGAGGAGGCGTCGGCCGACGACAGCGGCCTGCCCACCCGAGTGCACCAGGGCACCGGAATGCTCCTGCTGCACGGCTCCAACTACGGCACCTGCCGCGGCTTCGCCGCGCAGCTCGCGGACACCGCCGCCGCGCTCGGCTGCGAGACCGCCGTCGCCCCGCTCGACGCCCACGCCGGAGCCCTGCCCACCGACCGCCCGGTGGTGATCACCGCCGCCTCGTACAACGGCCAGGCCACCGACGACGCGGCCGCCTTCGTCCAGTGGCTGAGGACCGCCGAACCCGGCGCCGCCGACGGCGTCACCTACGCCGTCCTCGGCGTCGGCGACCGCAACTGGTCCGCCACCTACCAGCACATCCCCACCCTCATCGACGACCGGCTCGCCGCTCTCGGCGGAACCCGGCTGCTGGAGCGCGCCGAGGGCGACGCCTCCGGGGACCTGAGCGGCGCGGTCAAGGCGTTCACCGCCACGCTGCGCACCCGTGTCCTGGAGCGGTACGGCGACCCCGGCACGGTCGGCGCCGCTCCCGAGGCGGTGCCGGACACCCCGGCGTACACGGTCACCGAGGTCACCGGCGGTCCCCTGGACGCACTGGCCGAGCGCCACGGCATGACGCCGATGACCGTCACCGAGACCGGCGGCCTCACCCGTCCGGACCACCCGCGCGCCAAGCGCCTCGTCCGCCTGGCCCTGCCCGAGGGCATGACGTACCGCACGGCGGACCACTTCACCGTGCTCCCGGCGAACGACCCCGCCCTGGTGACACGCGCCGCCCGGATCCTGCGCGCCGACCTGGACACCGTCCTCAACATCTCCGCGAGCCGCCCGCGCCGCGACGGCATCGCGGTCGACCGGCCGGTGACCGTGCGCGAGCTGTTCACCCGGTACGTCGAGCTCCAGGACCGCCCGACCGCCGAGCAACTGGCCGTCCTCGCCGAGCTCAACCCCTGCCCGCCCGAGCGGACAGCGCTGCGGGCCCTGGCCGAGGACGCCGAGGCGCTCGCCGCGGACCACCGCACCCTGCTCGACGTGATCGAGGACAACCCCGCGCTGGGCGAGTTCCTGTCCTGGCCGGTACTGCTGGAACTGCTGCCCCCGATCCGGCCGCGCCACTACTCGGTCTCGTCCTCACCGGCGAACGACCCGCACCATGTCGATCTGATGATCTCCCTGCTCCAGGCGCCCGCGCGCTCGGGCCGGGGCGACTTCCGCGGCACGGGTTCGGGCTATCTGCACACCGTCCGCCCCGGCGACACCGTGTACGCCCGGATACAGCCGTGCCGCGAGGCCTTCCGGATCAGCCATGATGCCGAGACCCCGCTGATCATGGTTTCGGCCGGCACCGGCCTGGCTCCCTTCCGGGGTACCGTCGCCGACCGGCTCGCCCTCGCGGTGAACGACACCAAGCTCGCCCCGGCGCTCTGCTACTTCGGCTGCGACGCCCCGGACGCCGACTATCTGCACGCCGATGAGCTGCGCACCGCCGAGCTGGCCGGCGCGGTCCGGATGCGCCCGGCGTTCAGCCACGCCCCGGTCGACGGCCAGAGGTTCGTCCAGCACCGGATCGCCGCCGAGGCCGACGAGGTCTGGGAGCTGCTCGGGGCCGGCGCCAAGGTCTATGTGTGCGGTGACGGCAGCCGGATGGCCCCGGGCGTGCGCGACGCCTTCCGGGCCATCTACGTCCAGCACACTCCCGGTGCGGACGCCGCGGCCGCCGCCGAGTGGCTCGACTCGCTGGTGGCCGAGGGCCGCTACGTCGAGGACGTCTACGCGGCCGGCTGAGCCGCGCACCGCTTGGCGTACCGGACCCAGCCGTCGTCACCGGCCCGGGTCCGGCCGCCGGCCGCCGGAAAGGCCGGCCGCGCCCGCGCGGCCGGCCTTTCTCCGCACGGGTTGCCCGCTGCGCGGCCGAACACGCCGTCTCGCGCGATCCACCACGCACCGCACGCTCCGGCGGCGGGCCGCACGGGTCAGCCCGGATAGCGAACGCGCCGCACCGCGCGAGACGGCGCACGGCCGGTTTCCGGGCCGCCACCGACGATGTCGATCAGGTCGAGGACGAGCCTGTCCACCTCCCCGGCGCGCCAGGCGACCACCACACGGCTGGGCCGGTGACCGGTCACGGGTACGAAGCTGACGCCCGGCGCCGCGTGGCGGCGGGCCGCGGCCGCCGGGAGCAGTCCGACGGCCGATCGCCAGGCGACCGCGTGCAGACACTCGCCGATGGTGCTCACCACGGGCGTGTCCGGCTCGTCTGCGTCGGTGGCGAGCCAGAAGTCACGCCACCGCGGATCGGTGCCCGGCGGCAGCCGGAACGCCATGCGCCCGCGCAGGTCCGCGACGTCCACCTGGGCCGATCCGGCCAAGGGGTCCGTGGCGGGCACGACGGCCACCAGGGGTTCCTCGTAGAGAACCCGGACGGCGATGCCCGTGGTGTCGAACGGCAGACGGGTGAGAGCCATGTCCACCTGACCGGTGCGCAGGCCCGCGCTCGGATCGGTCAGTCCGCACTCCCGCAGCCGGACAGCCGCCTGTGGCCGCCGTCGGCGGAACGTCTCCCGCACCCGGTCGTCGAGGGCCAGTCCGGCACCGGCGACGGCGCCCACCACGACCGTACGGTGTCCGGCGCTCCGTCTCACCTTCTCCTTCGCCCGCTCGGCGCGTTCCAGGATCTCCTTCGCCTCGGCGAGCAGGATCCGGCCACCGTCGGTGAGCCGCACACCGTGCGAGGACCGGTCCAGCAACCGGCAGCCGAGTTCCTCCTCCAGCTCCCGGACGCGCTGGCTCAACGGCGGCTGCGACATGTGCAGGCGGGCGGCGGCGCGGCCGAAGTGCAACTCCTCGGCCACGGCAACGAAATACCGAAGCTGCCGTAGGTCCATGACCAGTCACGATATCGAAGCGCTCGGGGCGGAAGCGGAACGGTCCTGGACCGGGTGGCGCACCGTGCGGTGGCATCGGTGCGGTACAGAGCAGAGGGAGGAATCGTGCACGTTCCGCTACGCCCGGTCGATGCCGCGCGCGTGACGACACTGATCGACAGTTCCAGCGACGCCTTGCTGCCGGACGGACGTCTCGTACGGCGCTGGGGCCTGGCCGGCGCCGGGGGGCCGCTGCCCGTGGCCCCGGCCGGGATGACCGTCACGGGCGCCACGCTCGACGTGCTCCGGGCCGAGCACGGCTTCTCGGCGATGGTGGACATCGAGACCGGCGGTCGCGGCCGGCGGATCCTGTTCGACGCCGGTGCGACCACCGACGGCCTGATCGGCAATCTCGATCGCCTCGGCGTGCACCCGGACACCTTCGAGGCCATCGTCCTGAGCCATGGACACTTCGACCATGTGACGGGCCTGCACGGGCTGGTGAACCGGATCGGGCGGCCGGCGATGCCGGTGCTGCTCCACCCCGACGCGTGGCGACGGCGCCGGATCGCCGGTCCGGGCGGTGTGCTGGACCTTCCGACACCGAGCCGCGCGGCCATCGAAGGAGCCGGCTTCACGGTCATCGAACAACGGCGCCCGTCCCTGCTGCTCGACGACTTCCTCCTGATCACCGGAGAGGTCGGGCGAACCACTGATTTCGAGGTGGGCATGGCGGGCCACCAGGCGTGCCTGGACGGAGAATGGGCGCCGGACGAGCTCATCGAGGACGATCAAGCCGCCGTTCTCCACGTACGGGGCAAGGGGCTGGTGATCCTGACGGGATGTGGGCACGCGGGGATCATCAACATCGTCCGGCATGCCCGGGAGGTGACGGGAGTCCACCGGTTGTACGCGGTTCTGGGCGGCCTGCACCTGCGGTTCGGGCCGGTCGTCGACCGCACGGTCGACGAGCTGGTCGCCGAGGCACCCGAGGTGGTGGTTCCGGCGCACTGCACGAGCTGGACGGCACAGCAGGCGCTGGCGACCCGGCTGCCGGATGCCTTTCTGCCGAACGCGGTGGGCAGCACCTTCCTGCTGGAACCGTGACCGGCCGCATGGCCGGTCCGCGGGTGTCGTCCAGCCGGCGGTCGTTCAAGGGCCGGTTGTTCAACGGCCGGTTGTTCGACGGCCGGCCGGTCAGCGGCCGGTCAGGCGTGCGGTCAGGCGGGACAGCAGGGCGACGCAGTCACGCAGGCGCTCCTGCTCCTCGGGGCTGAACGTATCGCGGATGGCGGCGTCGAGGGCGTGGGTGCGCTGGGCGCGTTCGCGGCGCAGGCGGGCGCGTCCGGCGTCGGTGATGTGCACCAGGAGTTTGCGGCCGTCGCTGGGGTGGGGTTCGGTGCGCACCAGGCCGCCGCCGATAAGTTCCTTCACGGACTTGGCGGCCGACTGGTGCGTCACCCCGCGCCGGTGGGCGAGGTCGGCCGTGGTCAGGGGGCCGCTCCGGTCGAGGAAGCCGAGGACGGCCGCCTCACCGGGAGGCATGGTGTCCACGACACGTACCGCCCGGACCAGCTCCCGGATCGACTGCCGCACCTCCTCGGCCAGCACTTCTTCGTCCATGCGCGCATCCTATCCAGCTCCATGGAAAAAAGCTGTACAGTTTGTTTGTACACCTTGGTTGTATAGTTTCTCCCGTTGGAAGGATGCCACCATGCGACTCACCAAGTTCGGCCACGCCTGCGTCCGCGTCGAGAAGGACGGCCGCCGCCTGGCCGTGGACCCGGGCGGTCTGACCGAGCCGCAGGCCCTGGACGGCACCGACGCGGTCCTGGTCACGCATGAACACTTCGACCACTTCGCGGAGGAGACGCTGCGCCGGGCGGCCGAGCACAACCCGCGCCTGCGCATCTGGACCAACTCCTCCGTGGCCAAGCGGCTGGACGGCCTCGGCACCCGGGTCACCGTCGTCGGCGAAGGCGAGGCGTTCACCGCGGCCGGCTTCGATGTGACGGTCCACGGCACCTGGCACGCGGTCATCCACCCCGACATCCCGCGCATCGCCAACATCGGGTTCCTCATCGACGACGTCCTCTTCCACCCCGGAGACGCCCTGACCGTCCCCGACGCCCCCGTCGGCACGCTGCTGCTGCCGGTGCACGCCCCCTGGTCCACCGTCGGCCACCTGATCGACTACGTCCGCGAGGTCGCCCCGCGGGACGCCTACGCCATCCACGACGGCGCCCTCAATGACATCGGCACCGCGATGGTCGGCGGTTTCCTGGGCGGCCAAGGCCCCGGCACCGCGGCCCGCTACCACCGCCTGGCCTCGGGCGCGACCGCGCAGATCGGCTGAGGGCGTCCAACCCTCGGCAGGCCCGGACGCCCGGGTCTCCACGGCTCAGGGTCATCCGCGGCAGCGGTCAGAACGTTGGCGACCCCGGCGACCTGACCGGCGCGGACGCCCTGGGCGTCTTCGACGTCAACCTCTTCGGCGTGATCCGGACGACCACCGCCTTCTTATACGGCAACCGATCTCAACGGCCACAGCGGCCCCCGGACCGTCACCGAAGGCACCGACGCGATCGCCTGGTCCTGATGCTCCACCCGCAGGCCCATCCAAAGCTCCACCCAAAGCTCCACCCAGGGGTGGAACAGCTTCGGCGGCGCGATCCCTAGCGTTCCGGTATCAGCGGGAAACACCCGGGAAACGCACGTGGGAAGGGCCGAGATGAGTCCCCTGGACATCGTCCTCATCGTAGGCGGCGTCGGTTACATCCTCGCCCGCCGGATGATGGGCGAACTGTTGCAGGCCAAGGCCATGCTGGTGGCACCGGTGGCGCTGAGCGTCGTGGGAGTGTTCCGGGTGCGCGACGCCCTTCCGCTCAGCGCGGCCGCCATCGCCCTGATCGCGGCCGGCTGCCTGTTGAACGTGGTCGTGGGCCTCCTTCGCGGCACCACCGTCCACCTGGGCGAGCGCGACGGTGTGCTGTGGATGCGATACCGCGTCAGCACACTGCTGCTGTGGTTGGTGAACGGGGTGCTGAAGGTGGCGATGGTCCCGGTCGAACACGCGGTGTCGCCCACGTCGGCGCACGCGGCCAACCAGGCCGTGCTGTTGTCCATCGGACTCGGTGTGCTGGCCGAGACGCTGGTGGTGCTGGGCCGGGCGATGCGCACCGGGTCCACGGTGGTGTGGGAGAAGGGCCAAGGCGATACGCCGCACCGCACATCGCCGGCGTTCGACCAGGTCCGCGGCTGGGTGCGCGATGCCGAGGGCGGCGGGCAGCGGCCTTGGGGACCGCGCGACTGGTGACGGCACCGGGGCGGGGCAACCGTGCGACGGACGGGGCCGGTGTCAGGAGACCACCCGCCCCGTCCGCGCACCAGCGTCGCCGGCGGCGCTGGTAGTTTTCCGCCCCGTAACGCCGACCGCGGGAAGCGAGTCCAGTGAACCGACTTCAAGCCGCGATGCGCTGGCTCGCGACGGACCACAACCTCTCCCATTTCTTCGCCACCGCCATCGGTGCGGCGGTGTGCGCGGTCCTGGTGCGGCCGGTCGGGACCTCCGGCACCGGTCTGGCGGTCCTGTGCCTGCTCGGGTGGAACTCGCTGCTGCTGTGTGCCCGGCTGCTCCCCGAGACCAGGCTGCCGTCGCGCCGGCAGACCGTGCTGCTGGTCGTCCAGGCGGTCAGCGCGGCCGCCCTGCTGAGCGTGGACCACTCCGGCGCGGCGGCGGTGTTCGCGTTCTCCGCCACCGGCCACGCCGGGTTCCGCCTGGCGCTACGGCCCGCGATGACCTTGGCGGCGTTCACCAGTGCGCTGTGCGCGGGCGTGCTGTACTTCCCGCTGGGCGCCGGCCACCAGCACACCTCGTGGTACCTGGGCGCGTTCACCGGCGTCTCCGTGCTGCCCGGTCTGGTCAACCGCTCCCGCGCCGAGGCGCTTCGCTCGGCACGGGCGGCGGCCGAGCAGGCCGAACTCGCCGCGCGCTCCGAGGCCCGCGCACAGGCGCTGGCCGAGCGCGCCCGCATCGCCCGCGATGTGCACGACGTGCTGGCCCACTCGCTGGCCGGCGTCAACATGCAACTGGAGGTCACCGACGCGCTGCTGGAGGCCGGCGACGTCGCGCGGGCCCGGGAGTCCGCCCAGCGGGCCCAGAGCCTGGTCCGCGAGGGGCTGGCCGAAGTGCGGCGCACCGTCCGCGACTTGCGCGAGGACGCGCTGCCGCTGGTGGAGACGTTGCGCTCGATGCTCGGGTCGGCTGCGGGCAGCCCCGGCTCCGGTACGCTGCGGGTCGACGGGACGCCGCGGGAACTGCCCGTGCGCCTCGCCCAGGTGCTCGTGCGCTGCGCCCAGGAGGCGCTGACCAACGCGCACAAGTACGCACCGGGCGCGGCGGTCCGCATGCTCCTGGAGTACCGGCGGCGCGAAACCGTCCTGGAGGTCGTGAACGCCGCGCCGCCGGGCGGTTCCCGGCCACTGGCCGGCGCCGGCAGCGGCATGGGGCTGGTCGGCATGCGCGAGCGCCTCGAACTGGTCGCGGGTACGGTCGCGGCCGGGCCGGTCGTGGACGGCGACGACGCAGGAGGATGGCGAGTGCACGTGGTGATACCGACATGAGCGACGAAGAGCCGGTACGGCCGGTACGGGTGGTCGTCGCCGATGACCAGACCGCGATCCGCGAGGCGCTGGCGACGGTGCTCGACCTGCAACCGGACCTGGAGGTGGTGGCCACGGCGCGGGACGGCGAGCAGGCCCTGGCGGCCGCCGCGGAGCACAGCCCCGACGTGGTCCTGATGGACCTCAACATGCCGCGGGTGGACGGGGTCGAGGCCACCCGGCTGATCACCGAGCGCTTCCCCGCCGTCGCCGTGGTGGTGCTCACCACCTTCGCCGACGAGCAGTACATCCTCGCCGCGCTCGGCGCCGGAGCCCGCGGCTATCTGACCAAGGAATCCGGCCGCCAGGACATCGCCCGCGCGGTACGGGTCGCCGCCGCCGGGCAGTCCGTCCTCGACCCCGCCGTGCGGGACCGGCTGCTGGCCGCCGCCATCAAGAACAGCGCCCCGGCCGAGCAGGCGGTCTCCGGCCTCGCCCCCGGCCTCACGCCCCGGGAGATCGAGGTGCTCACCCTCATCGGCGAGGGCCTGACCAACCGGGCGATCGCCGAGCGGCTGGTGGTCGGCGAGGCCACGGTGAAGACCCACATCAACAACGTCTTCGCCAAGGCCCATCTGCGCGACCGGGCACAGGCGGTGAAATACGCGTTCGTGCACGGGCTGGTCAAGGCCGGTGGATGAGGGGTGCGGTCGCGAACCAGGCGGCGCGCACGGGGGTGCGGCGGCGGCGCCGCACCGGGCCTCCCCGGCATGGGAGCCAGGCGCCGGACGACGGCCGGGGGCCGGCATCACGGATACAGTGGCGGCATGCGTGCCGCCGCCCCGCCCTCGCCACCGGTCCATCTCGATCCCGGCGCGGATCTCGACCTGAGGCTGGTGCGGTACTTCACGGTCGTCGCCGAGCATCTGAACTTCGCCCGAGCCGCCGCGGCACTGCATCTCGCCCAGCCGTCCCTGAGCCGCCAGATCCAGCGGCTGGAGGACGTGCTCGGGGTGCGCCTGCTCGAGCGCACTCCCCAGGGCAGCCGCCTCACCGCGGCCGGCGCCGCCTTCCTCCCCCAGGCGCAGGCGCTCCTGCACACCTCCCACCAGGCGGCACTCACCGCACGCGCCGCCGCACCGCCACGCGCGATCACCATCGGCTACGTCGACGACCTCGTCATCACCCCCGCCGTACGGGATCTGCGCCGCCGCCACCCCGACGCCCATGTCACCACCCGCCACCTGGAGTGGAACGACGGCCGCGCCCTGCCCGACCGCCGCGTCGACGCACTCGTCGCCCGAGCGCCGCTCCCGTTCCCGACCGATGGCCTGCGCCTGACCGTCCTCTACGACGAACCGCGTGTGCTCCTCGTACCCGCCGCCCACCGCCTCGCCGGCAAGGAGTCGATCGGCCCTGCGGACTTCGCCGACGAACCCCTCGTGCCCTGCACCGGTCCCGCCGCCACGTGGACCGGATTCTGGCGGCTGGAACCCCGCCCGGACGGCCGCCCGGCACCGCTTGGCCCCCTGGTCATCGACACCTTCGAGGACAAGCTCGAACTCGTCGCGGAAGGCCGGGCCGTCGCCGTCCTGCCCGCCGGCGATCGACGCAGCACACTGCGGGACGACGTCGCCACCATCCCCATCCACGGCATCGAACCCTGCCAGGTGGCCGTCGTCACCCGCGGCGACGACCGCAACCCGCTCATCGCGCACTTCCGGGAATCCGCGCGGAAACACCTCATGCCCAGCGGCTAGGTGTGCAGTGAGTGGCCCTCACCGACGGGGGATGCGGTGAGGGCCACCACCAGTGTGGCACGGAATAGGTGCGGAAGTACCCGTTCCAGGCAGCAAACCTTGCATATATCTGCCACTTGGCCCCCACACGGCCCATCCGCCTCAGGGGTGGGACGCGGGTGAACGGCCATGGCGCGGGGCCGGCTGCCCGAAGCGCTCAGGGGCGTCGTGTCAGCAGTCTGGCCGCGAGGGCCAATTGGAGGCGCAGCCGCCCCGCGGGGGTGCGCAGTGGCCAGCCGAGTCTTCGTTCGGCGTAGCTGATCCGCTCCTGGAGTGTGGAGTGGTGGAGATGGAGTTCACCGGCGGCACTCCGCAGGCTCGCCGCGTGGGACACGACGCTCAACGTCTGCAACAGCCAGGGGGTTTCGGCCGCCTCGCGGAGCAGGGTCGCGACGTCGGGCGGGGGCGGGGTGTCCGCGTCGAGGGCGCGCGCGAGGATGTCGAGACCGCCCAGCTCGTCGGCGTGGACGATCCGGGGTCCGGGGTCGTGCGCCGTACCGTCCGCGGTGAACCGCAGGGCCGTGCGGGCCGCGGTCGCCGACCGCGGCAGCTCCAGGACAGGCACGGCCGGGCCGACGCCGACGCGGCCCGGCAGCGAGGAGACGGGGGCATCGGCCGACTGGACGTGCATCCCTCCCCCGACGCGCGCGACGGCGCGGGCCTGCGCGTGCGCGGAGAGCCCGAGCGCCTCGGCCGCGAGGAGACGGGTGCTTTCGGATGCCTCCGGATCCACCACCGTCTCGGTCAGAGCCGGGTCGTCAGGGTCGGCCGCCACGGGCGCTCGTCCCCGCACCCGCACCGTGACGACGCCCGCGACCAGGGCCGCCCGCTCCAGGATCAGGTCGTGGACGACGGACTTCCGGGTGCTCTCGAGCCGGACCGCCGCCGCCTCGCCCGGGAAGACCGGGACCGAGGGCCATTCCGGACGCGCCGGTGGGTCGTCGTCCGTCCGCCGGCCGTCGGGAGTCACCCGGATGCGCACCCTCCGGTCCGGGTCGTCGAGGCGGGCCACCGCCCCGGACAGGACCGCGGCGCCGCGTACGACCGCCTCGAGACCGGCCCGACGCTCGATGAGCTGGTCGAAGTAGGCGATGACGCCTACCGCGGACCCGGCGTCCGGGTCGAGCGCGGCCACCCGCTCGGCTAGGCTCTGCATGACGTCACGCCCTCCGCCCGCGCCGGTCCCGGGCCGCCGCCGGGCACCCCGCCGCCGGGCCCCGGCCACATGGCCGGCGCACCCGCTCACTCACCGAGCAGCCTCCTCAGCCAGCGCAGGCGGGCGTCGCACGCGTCCTGCGAGATGGCGGCGTGGGGCGCGAAGACGTCGAACCCGTGGAAGGCCCCGGGCCAGACGTGCAGCTCGGCTTCGCCGCCCGAGGCCCAGATCCGCCCGGCGTAGGCCACGACCTCGTCACGGAAGGTCTCGGCGGCACCGACCTCGAGGAAGGCCGGCGGCAGACCGGCCAGGTCCGTCTCCCGGGCGGGCGACGCGTACGCGGGCACGTCGTCGCTTCCGCGGGCGCTGCCCAGCACGGCGGTCCAGGCGGTGTCGTTCGAGACCCGGTCCCACGCTCCCCGCCCGGTCATCTGGTGCGCCGAGACCGTCTCGTTCCGGTCGTCGAGCATGGGGTAGATCAGCACCTGGGCGAGGAGTTCGACCTCTTTCCGGTCCCGGGCCAGCAGCGCGAGCGCGGCCGCCAGGTTGCCGCCGGCACTGCCGCCGGCGACGAGGACGCGGCGGGGGTCGCCGCCGATGCTCTCGGCGTTCCGCACCGTCCAGAGCAGACCGGCGTACGCATCGTCCAGCCCCGCGGGGTAGGGGTGTTCCGGCGCCAGCCGGTACTCCACCGAGACCACGACGAGACCGAGTTCCAGCGCCCACTGGGTGACCTGCGCGATGGCGTAGCGGTTGTTGCCCATGATCAGCCCGCCACCGTGGGTGTGGTAGACGACGGGGCGCGCGCCGGTCCATCCCGTCGGACGCAGGATCAGCAGCGATATGTCGGGGGCGGCTTCGGGTCCGGGCACCGTGCGCTCCTCGACCTCGAAGGCGCCGTCCTGGGACAGCTCCTCGATGGAGGGAACGTCCGCCAGAAGTGCCTCCCTGTGGGCCGCGATGGTCTCCCGGGTGATACCGGTGGCGATCGAATCCTGTCCGGTGGCCGCGAGGGCGGCGGCGAGCTCGGCGTCGAACGGCGGTGCGCTGTACATGTTCCAACCTTTCGCGGGTCATAGGCCCTCGTCGAGGACCGCACCACCATCCTCAAGCACGGGACGGGCCGTGATCTTCCCGCCAAGCGACGGCCGCCACCCGCCGACCGGCGGGACGCGACTGCCGCCACGCTCCGGGGGCGATGCCCTCCCGGCGCAGAAACGCCCGGCTCAGTGCGGAACCGGTGTCATAGCCGACTCGGACGGCGATCTCCTGAACGCTCAGCGGCGTCTCCTGGAGCAGCGTCTTCACCCGGTACATGCGCCACGCCGTGAGGTAGCTCAGCGGGGTGTCCCCCGCCTTCTCCTTGAACAGCACGGCGAACGCCGAGCGTGACATCCCCGCCGTGCGGGCGAGTTCGCCGACCGTCCACGGATGGGCCAGGTCCGCGTGCATCTCCCGCAGGGCGGGGGCCAGCCGCGGGTCCCGCAGGGCGGCGAGCCACCCCACGGCGCCACCGCCGACCGACGTACAACAGGCGCGCATCGCCTGGACGAACAACGCGTCGGACAGACGGCTCATCACGAAGCCGGACCCGATTCCGCCCGCCGCGCTCTCCTGTTCGATCAGATCGAACGTGGCGCGCAGCAGCCGGACGGACGCGTCGTCCGGACGCAGCCGGAACAACGGCGGCAGGAGCGCGAACAGCGGTTCGCCCGCCACGGCGTCGAAGGTGAACCGGCTGGAGACGATCCGGGTCAGCTCGCCATCGCCCCCGGCTCGTGCCGCGTTGCCGGGCGCCCCGGCGAACACCCCGTCACAGTCGACGACCTCGCTGCCCGGCTCGTCCTGGAGCGTGAAGGCCACCCCCGCCCGGACCAGGAAGCAGTCGTTCGCCCTCAGCTGTTGTGGCCGCTCCAGGGCGTCGGTGGTGAGCCGGCACGATCCGTCGGCTATCAGCACCAGCCGGGCGAGGTGCCGCGCGGGGAACGAGATGCCCCACGGCGCGTACGCGTCCACCCGCACATACCGCGCGTCCTCGATCTTCATCGTGGTGAGGAGGTCGTCGATCGGATCCATGCCCCTCCCTGGACGATCAGCACCACATCCCGGACGCGAGAATACAGTGCGTCCAGCCGCTCGCCCCTACCGTGAGAGTTCCGGATTCCACGGACGAAGGACAGGCGATGCGGATTTTCCAGGTGAACGGTGCGGGCGGCCCGGTCGTCGCGGCGGAGCGCCCGGTGCCGACTCCGGCGGCGGGCGAGGTGCTCGTACGGGTGAAGGCCAGCTCGCTCAACGCTCGGGATCTGCTCATCGCCACCGGCAGGTACACGGCCGCGGTGCCGCCGGGGCGCGTTCCGCTCTCCGACGGCGCGGGCATCGTCGAGGCGGTCGGGGACGGGGTCTCGCGGTTCCGGGTCGGGGACCGCGTCATGAGCACATTCCACCCGACCTGGCTCTACGGCTCGTTCCCTCAGTGGGGCGAGCTGTACGGGGTGCAACGCGACGGGTGGCTCACCGAGTACATCGCCGTCGGCGAACAGAGCGTGGTCGGAGTGCCGGAGCATCTGTCCTTCGAGGAAGCGGCCACCCTTCCGTGTGCCGCGCTCACGGCGTGGTCGGCGGTGTCCGGTGTCGGTCCGGGCGATGCGCTGCTCGTCCAGGGAACGGGCGGGGTGTCCGTCTTCGCGTTGCAGTTCGCCCGCCTGGCCGGCGCGCGGGTGCTGGCCACGACATCGCGTCCGGAAAAGGCCCACCGCCTGCGCGAACTCGGCGCGTCCGACGTCCTCGACTACCTCAGCACGCCCGAGTGGGGGGCACGGGTCCGAGCGCTCACCGGCGGCCGGGGCGTCGATCTCGTCGTCGAGATCGGCGGCGCCGGAACGATCTCCCAGTCGATCGCCGCCGTCGCCTACGGTGGGCGGATCTCCCTCGTCGGCAATCTCGCGTCGGGTGGCGGTATGGACCTGACACGGTTCTTCGAGCGTGGCGCGACGCTCAGGACGATCACCGTCGGCAGCCGGAGCGACTTCGAGCGGATGAACCGGGTGATCAGCCAGGCCCGGCTACGGCCCGTCGTCGACCGTGTCTTCCCGTTCGACGAGACGCCGGACGCGTTCTCCTGGTTCGCGGAGGGAACGCGCTTCGGCAAGGTGGTCATCGCCCACTGACCGCCGGTTCGCCAAGGGGGCCGCGGACTTACGGTGTCAGCACGATCCTGCCGAACACCTCGCCGGTGTCCATCTTCCGGTGCGCCAGCACCGCCTGTTCCAAGGGCAGCAGCTGGTGCACCACCGTACGCAGCTCGCCGCGGACCGCGGCGGCGAACTGCTCGGCCCGCACGGCACGTCGATCGGCCTCGGACACGGTGTCGGCGCTGAAGGTGGCGAACGACATCGACTTCCGGAACGCCGCGAGCATCTCCCCGCCGAAGTCCGCGGGCGGCAGGCCGCCCACCACGCCAATGGCCACCATGCGGCCGTTGGGGTTGAGCTTGGCGAAGAACGAGGGCATGTCCGCGCCCGCGACGATGTCGATGATGACGTCGTAGCCCGCGGGAGCGTCCTCGCCGCCCGCACCGGCCCGGTCCAGCACATGGGTCGCGCCGAGCTCGCGCAGGCGAGCGCCGCGCTCGGCCGACGACGTCGTGACGGCCACCGCACCGGCACCACCACGCGCGGCGAGCTGGACCGTCATGATGCCGAGGCCGCCGGCCGCGCCGCGCACCAGCACCGACTCGCCGGGAGCGAAATGGGCGTGGGCCAGGGCGAAGTGGGCCACCATCCCGGAGCTCCCGAGCGTCACCGCGTCGGCGGCGGACAGGTTCGCCGGGAGCGGGTGGATCGCCTCGACCGGGACGACGGCCTGTTCCACATAGCCACCGCCCATGCCGGTGAACGCCCACACACGCCGGCCGAGCCACGATGTGTCGACGCCTTCGCCGACCGCGGACACGGTGCCCGCCACCTCACCGCCGAGGATGTGCCCTTCCTCGAAGCCGTAGTCGGCGAGCGCACCGCTGAGGATCACGGCGTCGACACCGCCGACCCCGATCGCCTCGGTGGTGATCAGCACCTGTCCGCCGGCGGGAGTCGGGGACGGGAGGTCGATGACCGCCAGGCCCTCGGGACGTCCGAACGTCTGGATCGCAACCGCTTTCAATGTCGCCTCCTGGTGAGGGGAACCGGTGTTCCGTCGGGGATGTACGGACACTAAGCGACACCACCGCCCGTTCGGCCGAAGTGAGAGCGGTGGCCGGCCGTTTGCCCCACATCCCGCGCGCCGGCACCGCTTTGGCGGAAGCGCTCAGCCCCAGCGGCCGAGGGTGAACTCGGCGATCACCACGGACAGGAGGAACGACGCCGTGATCGCGACCAGCCCAACCGGGACGATCTTCCAGCCGATACGCCGCAGCAGCGGAATGTCCTTGCCGAGCGACAGCCCTGCCAGGGTCAGCATGATCGTGGCGATCGAGAGGAAGTCCACCGAGTTCACCAGCGAGTTCAGCGCCTGGGCCGCGAAGAACCACGGACTGGAGAGATACGCGCCCACGGTGGTGATCCACACGATCGCCGAGACCTTCCGGCTCGCCTTGGCCAGGGCGAGGCCGAGCAGCACGAGGGCCAGGAGCACCGCGTAGCCGCCGACGATCCGCCAGCTGAAGGATGTGGCGGCCACCGAGGCGGAGCCGATGCCCAGCACCGTGAGCACCGCGAGGGACAGCCACAGCGGCAGCTTCACCTCGGCCGAGGCCCGCTCCGCCTGCTCCCGGAACGCACGGTTGGCCGCGAGGTCATCCGTCGGGGCAGCGGCGGGAGCCGCGCCGGCGGACACCGCCGCGCCCGGCTCGGGGGACGCGGCCGCGGGTGCGGCTCGGCGGCGGGTGAGGACACGGTAGAACCGGTCGGCCAGCGGCAGCGCGATGTAGATCCCGACGTAGACGCCGAGGACGGTGGTGATGAGGTTGGACACCGCGGCCATGCCGAGGATGGCCTCCTGGTCGCCCGGATGCGCGGCCACGATGCTCGCCGAGGACGCCGCCATCATGGAGCCGGAGCCGACACCCGCGCCCATGGCCATGGCCAGCGGATCGAAGATGTGCCAGTTCGCCACGAACGACGTCAGAAGCGTGATGAACAGGGCGCCGAAGAGCGTGCCGAACACGTACATCGCCAGCACACCGCGGTACTGGTCCGAGTCCGGTCCGTACTTCTCCGAGACCATCGCGAAGGAGGGCTCACGGTCCAGGGAGAAGGTGGCGCCCACGGTGGCCTTGCCCATGCGCAGCAGCACGGCCAGCGGCAGGGCCAGGGCGACCGTCCCCAGGAGGTGCCCGATCTCCTGGAGCAGCAGGGCGGGTCCGGCGTCGACCAGGGTGGGCAGGCTCGGGCCGATGTTGAAGGCCAGCCGGGCCACGAGCAGCATCACGGCCACGCCGACCAGGGCCGCGGCCGCCTTCTGGACGTTCAGGCCCAGTGGCTTGACCTTCTGGACGGACACCAGCAGGCCCAGGAGCAGGCCCCACACCATCGGGAAGACGATGACGGATCCGATGCCCACATTGATGTCGAGCTGCCCGATGAACTGGACGACCAGGGTGATGACCAGTGCCAGGGCGGCGATCGGCAGTGTCTGGGAGGGTGGTTGCTTCAGTTCGGTCTCGGGCGGTGCGGTCCGGGTGGTCATGTCGCTGGTGCTCCCTGCACGGGGTTCCGGTGGTAGGCCGCTTTGACGAAACGTTTCTTCTGTTGCGGATCGGTGGTCGCGTCGGCGACGGTCCAGGCCAGCGCGAGGGCCGCCTCGAACATCACGTCGTACGCCTCGGGGGTGTCGGCCAGGGCCGCGAAGCCGTGTGAGTGGATGGGCACGTCGGCTCCCGGGATGCTCAGCCAGGGGTGGAGGCTGGGGATCACCTGGCTGATGTTTCCCATGTCGGTCGAGCCGCCGCTCAGCCCCGCCGCGGGCGAGGTGTCCCGGCCGAAGGCGCGCATGGCCGCGGTCCAGTGTGCGGCCAGCTCCTCGTCCTGGACCAGCGGCTCGTAGAGCGGTTCGGTGGCCTCGATGGTCAGCTCCGCGCCCGTGGCCAGGGCCGCGCCCTCGAAACAGCGGCGGACCCGGGCCAGCAGAGCTTCGTACTCGGGCAGGGTGAAGGCCCGGCACTCGAAGTCGACCACGGCGCGCTCGGGGATGACGTTGGTGGCGGTACCGCCCTCCGCCACGAAGAGCGCCACCCGGTGGTCCCCCGGGATCTGCTGGCGCAGCAGACCGACGGCCACCTGGCTGAGCACGGCGGCGTCGGCGGCGTTCACCCCCAGATGAGGGGCGGCCGCCGCATGGGCCGCCGTGCCGGAGAACACCGCCCGGAATCTGCCCACCGCCTGGGCGCTGGTCCCGGCCGGGTTGTAGGTCACCCCGTCCTGGACGGGATGGACCATCAAGGCCAGTCCCACTCCGTCGAACGCGCCCGCTTCGAGCAGCAGTGCCTTGCCGCCGCCGTGTTCCTCGGCCGGGGTGCCGATCGCCTTGAGCGTGATGCCGAGCTCGTCGACGTGGGGCGCCAGGGCCAGCGCGGCGGCGAGCGAGGCGCCGGCGATCAGGTTGTGTCCGCAGGCGTGGCCCACCTCCGGCAGCGCGTCGTACTCGACGCAGAGCGCCACCGTCAGCTCGCCGGTGCCCGCCGTGGCGGTGAAGGCGGTGGGCAGACCGCCGGTGCCGCGCTCGACGTGGAACCCTCCCCACGCGAGCAGTTCCGTGATCGCCTCGGCGGAGCCGGTCTCCTCGAAGGAGACCTCGGGGTGGGCGTGGAGGTGGCGCGAGAGCGCGAGCACCCGTTCCCGCCGACGCTCGACGCCGGCGGCGAGGTCCGTCTTCAGCCGGCCGGAGCCGGCGGCGAGGTCCGTCAGTGCCATCCGGTGCTCCCTAGTAGCTCAGCGACGGGAACGGTGCGCCGGCCGCCCTGGTGGGCACCCAGACGGCCTTGGTCTGCGTGTACTCGTCCAGCACGCCGGGGCCCGAGGACCGGCCGTGGCCGGAGTCGCCGAAGCCGCCGAAGGGGACGGCGACGTGGATCGTCTTGTAGGCGTTGATCCAGAAGGTGCCGGCGTTGACGGAGCGCGCCACGTGGTGGGCGCGGGAGACATCGCCGGTCCAGACCGCGCCGGCCAGCCCGAAGGCGGTGCCGTTGGCCCGCTCGATCGCCTCCGCCTCGGTGTCGAAGGCGTCGGCGCCGACCACCGGGCCGAAGACCTCGGTCGTCTCCAGCCGGTTCGCGGGGGTGACGCCGTCCAGCAGGGTCGGCATGACCCAGTGGCCGCCGGCCAGCGCGGAGCCGGTCAGCCGGGCGGGCAGCGCCGCGTCGGTGACCCTGCGGCCGCCGTCCTCGATTCCGGCCTCGATCAGGGACGTCACAGTGGTGAACTGCGGTGCCGTGATGATCGGGCCGACCTCGGTGGCGGGGTCGAGGGGGTCGCCGAGACGCAGCCGCGCCGCCCGCTCCGCCACGCGCTCCACGAACTCGGCATGGACGCCGCGCTCGACCAGCAGACGTGAGCCGGCCACGCAGGACTGTCCGGCACCGGAGAAGATGGCGGCTATCGCGCCGTCCGCCGCCCGGTCCAGGTCCGCGTCGGCGAAGACGATGTTGGCGCTCTTGCCGCCCAGTTCCAGGACGGTGGGGATACCGGCCCGCGCCGCCGCGACCGCCACCCGGCGGCCCGTGGCCACCGAGCCGATGAACGAGACCTTCCCGACGCGCGGATCGCTGGTCAGCGCGGCGCCGACGGTGCCGCCGAGCCCGGCGGCGACGTTGAACACGCCCTCCGGGAGTCCGGCCCGGTGCGCCAGCTGGGCCAGCCGGAGCGTGGACACCGGGGTGTACTCGCTGGGCTTGACGACGACGGCGTTGCCGGCCGCCAGGGGGGCGGCCGCGTTCCAGCCGGCCGTGAACAGGGGCGCGTTCCACGGGGTGATGGCCACGACCACGCCCCACGGGACGCGCTCGGTGTAGGTGTGCCAGTCGCCGGGGACGGGGATGGTCCGGCCGGTCAGCTTGTCCGCCCAGCCGGCGTAGTAGCCGAACATCTCGGCGACCTTGGCGGCCTCGACCCGGGTGTCCCGCAGGGGCTTCCCCGTGGTCACCGACTCCAGGACGGCCAGTTCCTCGGCGTGCTCGGCGACGGTGCGGGAGACCTCGCGCAGGATCGCCGCCCGCTCGAAGGCGCCCGTCGCGGCCCACACCGCGGCCCCGCGGACGGCGCCGGCCAGGATGGCGTCGGCCCCCTCCGGGCCGGCATCCCGGAAGCCGGTGAACTCCTCGCCGGTGGCGGCGGCGGTGAGCGGGACCTGCTCGCCGCTTCCGGCGACGATACGGCCGTCGAGGAAGGATCCGAGACCCCGGGGGAAGACGGCGTCCACGGCCGCGCGGGCGGCGGAGGCGGAGGACGTGGCGGTTGCGGTGGTCATGCGGTGGGGGCTCCTTCGCGGACGAGAGAGGGGGCGACGGTGCGGGCGATCTCGGTGAAGTCGGCGCCGGGGCCGAGCGTGGCCAGCGCGTCCTGCCAGCGCTGGTTCGCCGCGGCCAGCAGGTCGGGCCGCTCACCCCGCTGGGCGGCGATCGCGATGGCGAGGGCGGCGTCACGGGCCATGAGCCCGAGGGCGAAGCCGGAGTCGTGGGTGCCGGTCAGCACCCAGTTCGGATACATCGCGGCGGACACCTTGCTGCCGCCGGAGGCACCGCTGATACCGGCCGCCGCCGCCGCGGGATCCACGCCGTACGCCTTGGCGACGGCGAGGGCCTCCCCGACGGAGACCAGATTGGCGGCGGCCAGGACGTTGTTGAGCAGCTTGACCACATTGCCGGAGCCGGGGCCCCCGAGGTGCTGGTACTGGCCGCCGGTCAGGGCCTGGAGGACGGGCCGGGCCGCGTCGAGAGCCGCCGCCGTGGCACCGACGAAGGCGGTCAGCCGGCCCGCCACGGCCCCGTCACGCCCGCCCGAGACCGGCGCGTCGACGAAGGCCGCGCCCTGGTCCGCGGCCAGGGAGGCGAGGGAGGCGCTCGTGGCCGGCTCCGATGTCGTCGTGTCGACGATGGCGATCGTGCCCGGACGGGCCAGCAGGGCCGGCACGGTCTCCTCGACCACGCGGGCCGAGGGCAGCGAGAGGACGGCGTAGGGGGTTCCCGCCAGGTGTCCGATGTCGTCCACCGTGCGGATACCGCCCGCTTCCGCGGCCGAGCGCGCGGCGGGCGAGGGGTCGAAACCGGAGACCTGCCAGCCTGCCTGGTGCAGGGCGGACGCCATGGCGCCGCCCATCGAGCCCAGGCCGACGACGGCGATGTGCTTGTCCATCAGAGCTCCTGTCGCGGGGAAGGGGAATTCCGGGGAACCCCGGGGGGATTGGGGAGAACAGGGGGCAGTCCGACAGCCGCTATTCGAGGTAGATGTCCAGGTCCTTCCACAGTTGCTGGGTGCGGCGGATGGCGTCCCGGCTGCGCTCCGGCTGAGCCGCCTGCATCCCGGCCAGCAGGCCGTAGACCACCGAGGTGGCCGCGGTGACGGACTGGAAGAAGGAGATGCCTTCCGACGGCACGATCAGCAGGTGGTCGGCCACGGTGGTGGCCAGCCGGCCGCGGCGCATGTCCGTGATGGCCACCACCGCGGCACCGGCCTCAGCGGCGGCCTCCGCGGCGGCGATGACCTGCTTCATGGACCGCCACATGTTGACGACCACGAGGACGTCGCCGGGGCCGAGGCTGTTGACGGCGCTGGCCAGATGCACCCCGGCCCGGTTCTCCAGGGAGATCGGGTAGCCCATGGTGGAGCCGAGGTGGGCCATGACACTGGCCGGACCGGCGAAGGACCCGACACCGATCACCAGGATCGACGTGGCCCCGGCCAGGGTGGCGATGGCGGCCTCCGCCTCGGCGGCGGTGTTGTTGTCCATGGTCTGGCGCAGATTGTCGATGTCGTGCGTGAGGGCGTCGTGCAGCGGGCTCCGGTGCTCACCGTGCTCGGCGAGCGTCTCCTCGGTGGAGATCAGCACCAGGTAGCGTGCGCGCAGCTCGCGCTGGAGGTCCGGCCAGCCCCGGTACCCCAGTGTCTGGGCGGCCCGCACCACGGTGGAGTTGTTGACGTCGGCCCGCTGGGCGATCTCGGCGATGTCCGCGTAGGAGGCCAGCTGCGGATTGCGGACGATCACGTCCACCACGCGGGACTGCGCCTTGGACAGGCGTACGCGGGGCAGGGCGTCGCCCAGCCACTGAGTGTCGGCATTGTCGAGGATCTCGTTGTCCGGTGCTCCAGGCACGCCCCGTGCTCCCAGGTGTGAGTCAGCGGATCTGCAAGTGCGATTGCCGCAATCTACATTGCAATTTCGATTGCAGGAAGACCCGCTTCGCCAGTCCTTCGGACGGTGAGGCCGCGCAACGAGCACATGCATCGCCAACTGCCGACTGTTGACAGTCGCCGTCTCCGGGGGCGAATATCGCCAGAGCTTCGGCACCACGCCCGCCAACGGTCTCCGACGCGCTCACGGAAAAGCCCACTCAGCAGTCGCCGCCGCTGAAGATGGCGATGGTGACACCCACGGCGATCTCGATGAGGAGCTCGACATGACCGAACAGGGCATTCCGCTCATCGATCCGCACTTTCACCTGTGGGACCTGGAGGAGAACTACTACCCGTGGCTGAGCGACGAGGTCGCGCCGGCGGCGTGGGGGACCTACGAGGATCTGCTGCGCAACTACCTTCTGGACGACTACCTCGCCGACGCCACGGGACAGAACCTCGTCAAGGCGGTGCACCTGGACGTCGGCTGGGACCCGCGCGACCCGGTCGGTGAGACGCGGTGGCTCCAGTCGATCGCGGACCGGCGCGGCTTCCCGCACGGCATCGTCGGCTACGCCGACCTCGCCGCCCCCGACGTGGAGGCCATCCTGGACGGACACGCGCGATACGCGAACTTCCGTGGCATCCGGCAGTCGATGAACTACCACCCGGACCCGGCGAAGACCTACCTGAGCGCACCGGAAGTGAGCCGGACCCCGCAGTGGCGGCGTGGGTTCCGTGCCCTGGCCGCCCGGAGCCTGTCCTTCGACCTCCAGCTGTACTACCCGCAGATGGGCGAGTTCTTCGAACTCGCCACCGAGTTCCCCGACGTCCAGATCATCCTCAACCACACCGGGATGCAGGTCGACGGCCCGGACCACTTCGACGCCTGGCGCGAGGGGATGCGGGTGATCGCGCAGGCGCCGAACGTGGCCTGCAAGATCTCCGGTCTCGGTATGGGTGACCACGACTGGACCGTCACATCGATCCGCCCGTACGTCGAGTCCGCCCTGGAGAGCTTCGGAGTGGGCCGGTGCATGTTCGCGTCGAACTTCCCGGTGGACAAGCTGTTCTCCGACTACGGCACGATCTTCGCAGCGTTCCGGGAGATCACGCGGGGCTACTCGCGCGATGAGCGCATGGCGCTCTTCCACGACAACGCCGCGCGCTATTACCGGCTTTGACAACCGGCACCGGCACCGGCACCGGCACAGGCGTCCGGCCGGCGGTGCGCGGGCTTCGCGGGACGGGATTCCGCCTACGGCTCCGGAGTCAACCCCCGAACGACTTCGAACCGCACCGCTAGGCTTCCGGCGTGAACGACACCACGCACGGCATACGGATCAGACGCGGCAGCCTGGCCGACGCACCGGCGGTTCTGGACATGCTCGACTCGGCGGTGGCCTGGATGAACGAGCGCGGCAACACCGAGCAGTGGGGCACGACACCGTACTCACAGAAGCCCGGCGGAGTGGCGCGGGTCGAGCGGTACATGACCGAGAACACCCCGTACCTCGCGGAGCTGGCGGGAACATCGGTCGGGGCCCTGGTGCTGGACTCCGGGCCCAGCCCGCACATGCCGATCGCGCCGGCCGGAGAACCCGAGCGGTACGTCCGGCTGCTGGTCTCCGACCGGCGGCACGCCGGTCTGGGCATCGGGGCGGCGCTGCTGGCCCATGCCGCCGAGGAGACCCGGCGGGCCGGCGTGGACCTGTTGCGGGTCGACTGCTGGGCGGGCGGCGGGGGCGAACTGGTGGCGTTCTACGAGCGCAACGGCTTCATCCGCACCGAGGGTTTCCGCTCCGGGACCTGGCCGGGCCAGGTGCTGGCCCGGCGGGTCGGCTGACGGCGGGTGGCATCGTGTCCGGCCTACGCGGCGGGACCGCCCGGCCGGGCCGCCTCCTCGGTGGGGAGCGCGAGGGCACGGTTGACCAGGAGCCTCAGCCGCGACCCCGGGTCGTGGAGGCGGCCCGCGAGGATGTCGTCCTCGGTGAACCGCGCCAGGTAGATGGCACGGTCGCCGAAGCGGTCGTGGTCGTAGACGACATGGATGGTGCCGTCGTCGCCCACCGCCGCGTCCGGATAGGACACATCGTCGCGTTCGTCCAGCAGCAGCCGGTGCGGCCAGGTCCTTCCGTCGTCGTCGCTGAGCAGGGCGGTGAGGTGGCTGCGGCCCTTCCACGCCTTGACGTTGCCCTGTTGTTCGATGTCCGCGCGGTCGCTGCGCTCTGCGAAGCCGTAGTGGTTGATGAGCAGCAGCCGTCCGGACGTCAGCCGTCGGATGTGGAAGCGGGAGCACGGTCCGTCGATGTGGCTACGGCGCCCGGGTGACCAGGTCCGGCCGCCGTCCGTGGAGAAGCTCTCGCCGATGCCGTCGAAGCAGCGGACCAGCATCCACAGCGTGCCGTCGCGGCGTTCGACGATCATGTGCTCATCGAAGCTGCGGTTGGGGACGTCCGCGCTGCCCCGCAGCTCGAACGTGGTGCCCTGGTCGGTGGACGCGTACACGTTGGAGAACATCTCCGCCTCCAGCCCGTGCCGCTCGGTCGGCGGGTGGCAGGCCCAGATCGCCGCCGGAACGAGCCATTCCCCGGTGGCGGTGACGGTCGGTTTGTTCATCATCAGGCCGTTGGCGATGCGTCGTGGCGCGCTCCAAGTGGGCTCGTCGGCATCGGGGTTCGCGCTGGTGGAGACCCAGACGCCGACCCGTCCGTCGAAGAAGTCGCGGCTCTGGTTCCAGGTCAGCCACAGGCGGCCGAGGGGGTCGAGCCACAGGCAGGGATCGTAGACGCGTACCTCGGGGTCGTCGTGTTCGACGACGTACCGGGGCCCGTCCCAGGTGTCGCCGTTGTCGTCGCTCGTGGTGACCACGACGAAGTTGCCGCCTGTCTCGGTGTCCATCCCGGAGTACCAGTTGGCGTACAGCCGCCCGCCGGGGGTGCGTTCGACGGACGGGATGCCCTGCCAGGTGCGGAAGGCGTCCTGATAACGAGCCTGCCGCGGACGCACGAGGATGCGGGGTGCGGTCAGCGTGCCCTGGTGCACGGTGGGGTCCTCTCTTCTTCTGTCGTATGTCGCTCTGTGTCGCGGTGTGTCGCGGTGTGCAGCTGTGAGCCGTGGCGCTGTGCCGGGTGCCGGGTGCCGGGTTCGCCGGGTCAGGCGCGGAGCGCCGGGGTGTCACGGTGGGACACGGCCCAGTCGCGGTACTCGGCCACCTGGCGCCGCAGATCACGCGGGCGCCAGCCGAGGAGGTCGGCCGCCCGGTGGATCGCGTAGGTCCCGTTCTTCCCGGTGCGCGGCAGCGGGTCCATGTCGACGGCCTCCGCACCGGTGCCGGTGACCACCGTCGTGCCGAACAGGTCCACCAGTTCCGGCACCGGGGTGAGGGACCCGGAGGCCAGGTTGAGGACGGCGGCCCCGGGGCCGGTTCCGGCGCACAGGCGGTCGAGGGCGTCGGCGACGTCCACCGCGCTGATCCAGTCCCCGGCGGCCCGCAGGGTGCGCGGGGTGACCGTGAGCGGCCGGCCGGCGGCGGCCGCGCGGGCCAGGTGGTACGGCAGGGACATGGCGGTCCGGGAGGACGTCGGGCGCTCCATGGGGCCGAACACCTTGGTGAAGCGCACGATCGGCACGGCGAGTCCGTAGAGGTCGGCGAAGCGCCGGGCCACCAGCTCGCTGCTCACCTTGCTGACGCCGTACATCTCGTCCGGTACCAGCGGGGTGTCCTCGTCCTGCGGGTCCTCCCGGCCCGGGGTGCCCGCGCCGTAGACGGCCGCGCTGCTGATGTGGACGACGCGCTGGACGGACGGGGTGCGCCGGGCCGCGTCGAGTACGGCGGAGGTGCCCATGACGTTGACGTCCAGGAAGCGGCCGGGGTCCTCCCGCTCCCACCGCGGCACGTGCGTGACCGTCGCGCCGTGGACCACCGCCCGCGGCCGGTACCCCGTCAGCAGTTCGGTGACGGTGGAGGCGTCGCGCACGTCGCAGCGCCGGAACTCGACGCGGGCGGCGACATCCGCCAGGTAGGCCCTCAGGTCCTCGTCCGGTTCGGTGATGTCGAGGGCGAGCACCTCGGCGTCCGGGTGGTGCCGCAGGTGGTGGCGGATGAAGACGCTCATGACGAATCCACCGGCGCCGGTCACCGCGATGCGCGTACTCATGGCGTTGTGACCCTTCCGGTCCGTGTGTTCTGTCCGGTCCATGCGTTCTTCCTGGTCCGCGTGTTCCTTCCGGTCCACGTGTTCTTTCCGGTCCGAGCCGTCGGCGGGGTCGGCCCGTGCCGGGTCACTGGTCACCCCCGGCCAGGGCGGTCACCGCTTCGTCCACGGTCAGCAGTCCGGGGTGGCCCAGCCGCGCGCCGAGCACGGTCACCTGTGGCGGGCGGATGTTGGTGGACTCCAGCACCTCGGGCCTGGCGAAGACCTGCCGTGGCGGTCCGTCGGCGAGGACCCGGCCCTCCCGCATGGCGACGATGCGGGTGGCGTACTCGGCCACGAGCGCCATGTCGTGCGAGACGGCCACCACGGTGCGGCCCGAAGCGTGGTACTGGGCGAGGTAGTCCAGGATCAGCCGGGCCTCGTGACGGTCCTGCCCGGTCGTCGGCTCGTCGACGATGGCCACCTGCGGGCCCATCACCAGCGTCGCCGCGATGGCCAATCGCTGTCGCTCGCCGCGGCTCATGTGCACGGGGTTGGTCTCCTCGCGGCCCGGCAGGCCGACCGCGGCGAGCGTCTCGGCGACCCGCTCGGCCAGCAGGCCGGCGGGGATGCCGATGTTGCGCGGGCCGTACTCCAGTTCCTCCCGGCAGGTGTCGTGGAAGATCTGCCGATCGGGGTTCTGGAAGACGTATCCGACGACCGGCGCGATGCGGTGCAGCGGCCGGTCACGGGTGCTGAAGGTGTCACTCTCCGACTCCCGCACCAGCACCGCGCCGTCCTTGTTGGTCGGTCGCAACAGCCCGTTGAGGTGCTTGGCCAGGGTCGTCTTGCCCGAGCCGTTCTTTCCGATGATCGCGACGAACTCGCCCTGCTCGATGCTCAGGGAGACGCCCGCGAGGGCGCGTACGCCTCCCGCGTAGACGTGCTCGACGTTCCGCACGTCCACGGCGACGCCGGGTTCCATGGTCACTCCTCCTTCCCGGTCACGGCGCTCGCGGCGCCGGCGGCCGGCCGCCACGCGGCCACCGCGTCGTCGACGGTCAGCGGCAGCTGGGCCGGGGACCAGCGGCCGAGGTCGCGCAGGCGCAGCGCCACCTCCAGCACCTGGGGCCGGTAGGGCGCGTGCTCGCCGGTGAAGACCTCCCGCGGGGTGCCCAGTGCGGTCACCCGGCCCTGGTCGAGGACCATCAGACGGTCGGCGTACTGGGCGAGCTCCTCGACCTTGTGCTCCACCACGACGACGGTGACGCCCTCCCGGGCCAGCACCCGCACGGCCTGGAGCACGCTTTCGGTGCCCGCCGGGTCGAGTTCCGAGGTCGGCTCGTCCAGCAGCATGACCTGCGGGCCGAGGCAGTACGTCGCGGCGACGACGGTGCGTTGCTTCTCACCGCCGGACAGGGCGTGGGTGAAGCGGTCCAGCAGCCGCTCCACGCCGAACAGTCCGGCGGACCGCGCCAGCCTGCGGTGGATCTCCGCCACGGGTGTGCCGCGGTTCTCCATGCCCCAGGCGAGTTCCTCCCGGACGGTGGTGTTGACCAACTGGACCTCGGGGTCCTGGAGGACGAGTCCGACGTCGGCCACCACCTCGGCCAGTGAGCCGCGTTCGGCCACGGAGTGTCCGAGCACCTCGACCGTGCCACGGTGGGCGCTGTCGTGCTCGTAGTGCGGAATGACCCCGGCCAGGCACTTGAGCAGCGTCGACTTGCCCGCCCCGGTGGGGCCCAGGATGCCGAGTACCTCCCCTCTGGCCACGTCGAAGGAGACCTCGTCCAGGGCGCGCCGGTCGGCGCCCCGGTAGCGCAGGCTCAGGTCGTTCACCCGGATGACGGTGTCGGTCATGGATCAGCCCTCCGACGACAGCAGGGGGAAGGCGCCGGCGCCCGCCGCGATGAGCAGGGCGGCGACGGCGAACGCGCCGCCCATCAGGGCCATGTCCGCGCCGCGCAGCCGCAGTGTGCGCACGAAGGTGCGCCGGCCCGGCAGGCCGTAACCCCGCAGCTCCATGGAGAGGGCGATCTCACCGCTGCGTTTCAGGGAGCCGACCAGCATCGGGAAGAGCATCCGCACGATCGCCCGGCAGCGCCGTACCGGGCTGCGCGACGCCGCTTCGCCCGATCCGCGCACCGCCATGGCCGTGAGCAGGGTCCGGGCCTCGTCCTGGAGCAGCGGCAGGAAGCGGAAGGCGAAGCTGGTGAGATAGGCGAACTTGTAGGGGACGCCGACCTTGTTCAGGGCCAGGGAGATGTCCGCGGGGCTGGTGGAGACGGAGAAGCCGTAGAAGCAGATGCCCATGGCCAGCAGCCGCAGACCGATCCCCAGCGCGAGCAGGACGCCCGGCTCGGACAGGGTGAGGCCGGCCACGGTCAGCAGCGCGGGCCCCGCCTGGAGCAGGCCCTGGAGCAGCACCAGTACGGCGATGAGCGGGACGACCACCGCCACGCCGCGCCCGTAGGCGCGTACCGACATCCCGCCGAGCAGATACAGCCCGGCCACCACCGCCAGCAGCAGCACCGCGAGCACATCCAGCCGGGTGGTGGTCAGGGCGGTGACCAGCACGGCCAGCACCGTGACGATCTTCGCGCGGGGATCCGCTCGGTGCAGAAACGTATCTCCTGGACGGTAGAGCATGGTGCCGCTCATCGGCCGGCTCCCCGGTACGGGGTGGACTCAGACGGCCATGGCATTGAGGTCCTCCTTCCGCTCGGTCGTGATCAGGCCGGTCTTGAGCAGGCGGCGCATGATGACGAAGGTGATGAGACTGCCCGCCAGATAACACGGCTGGATGACCAGGACCTGGAAGCCGATGAAGTCCCAGGGCATATGCATGATGATCCGGTTGCCGATGCCGAAGAACACGGCGTCCAGCAGGCCGCCGATCTGGCCGATCACCAGCACGTGCCACAGCCGCAGACCGCGCGAGCCGGACTTCACCAGCCACACCAGCAGCGCCACCGGCACCGTGTGCGCGGCGTTGGTGACGAACAGGAACGGCGCCATCGGCTGGGAGGCGGTCAGGTTGGAGATGATGGGGTTGATCCAGGCCGTGATCAGAGCGCCGGTCAGACCGTAGAAGGCCGCGGCCGGCACCCAGATGGCACACACCACGATGGCCGAGACGACAGCGATGGTGCCGCCGGTGAGCGCCAGGTCGATCCGCTCGGTGATCTGCAGGATCACGGCCATGATCAGGCCCAGGAAGACACAGGTGATGATGGAGCGGGTGTCACGGGGGAAGAGCCGGAACTGCCAGTTGGGCAAGGCTGCCCATCTTCCTTCACGCATAGTGGTCTCCACAGGTGGGACGGGCCCCTCGGGCCCGGGGGACGCTGCTGGGGATGTCGCTGGTGGATCGGGCGGTGCGGACGGTAGGGAAACGGACCGGCCGCGAACGGACTGGCCGCGAGAGGACCGGCCGTGTGAGTGATGACGCCGGGGCGGAGCGCACCGGGCACGCGCGGGGCACGTGTCCGGGGGCGAGCCGGGCGCACGTGAGGTGTGGCGGGCACGCGCCGGGGGGTGGCGGGCACACGCGGGGGTGGCGACCATGCGCCGGGGGCGGGCGATGTCCGCCCGGAGAGCCGGGAGCGTCCGGCCGCGGAAGAGCGCATCCGGCCGCGGATGGGCTCAGAGGTTGCGGATGAGCTCAGACGAGGGCGTCCGCGGACACGGCCGCGTCGCGCAGGCCGGGCAGATGGGCCTCGGCGGGCTGCACCCGGCGCCAGTGCCGGGCGATGTCGACGCGCCGCGTGACCCAGACGTCGTCGGCCGCGGCCACCTCGTCGAGAAAGCGCGCCAGGTCCGCGGCCCTGCCGGGACGGCCGACGATCCGGGTGTGCAGCCCGACGCTCATCATCTTCGGGCAGTGGTCCGCCTCGGCCCGCAGCAGGTCCAGGGCGCGCAGCAGATACCGGGAGAAGCTCTCGGACTGGAATCCGTAGGTGTTCAGGTACCGGCCGTCGTTGTTGTCGAGGGTGTACGGGACGACCAGTTGCGCCCGGTCCCCCACCGGTACCCAGTAGGGCAGGTCGTCGGCGAAGGAGTCGGAGTCGTAGAGGAAGCCGCCCTCGTCCGCAACGAGCCGACGGGTGTGCGGGCTCATCCGGCCCGTGTACCAGCCCCGGGGACGCTCGCCCGTGACCCGCGTGTGCAGTTCGACGGCGCGGCGCACATGGCGCTCTTCCTCCTCCCGTGGCATTTCCGCGTAGTTGATCCAGCGCAGTCCATGGCAGGCGATCTCCCACCGCGCTTCCCGCATGGCCGCCACGGCTTCGGGGTTCTTCTCCAGTGCCTCGGCGATGCCGAAGACGGTGACCGGCAGCCCGCGTTCGGTGAACATCCGGTGCAGGCGCCAGAAGCCGGCGCGACTGCCGTACTCGTACTGTGACTCGACGTTGAGGTTGCGGAGGTTGGGCAGTTCACGGGTCGGCTCTTCGGTCAGGAAGGCTTCGGAGCACCGGTCTCCGTGCAGGATGGAACGCTCGCCTCCCTCCTCGTAGTTGATGACGAACTGCAGGGCCACCCGTGCCCCGTCCGGCCACTGCGGACTGGGCGGAAGGGGGCCGTATCCCTTGAGGTCGCGTGGGTACATGGGACTTCTCTCCTGGTCGTGCTCGATGGTGCGCGGTGCGCGGTGCGTGGTGTCCGGTGCCGCGGTGTCCGGTGCGCGGTCCGGGGCCGGGCGAAGGGACGGCGCGCCGGGGGCACCGCGGCGTACGCCGCTAGGCGGGCCGCAGCGACTCCTGGGTGTCCATCCAGCTCAGCAGGCGCTGGAAAAGGGGGTCGTTGTCCGCGGGAAGATACCTTTCGACCTCCTCGGACATGCGGAGCAGATGGTCGTTCATGGTCCGCTCGGCGGTGAGCGCGTCGCCCGCCGCGATGGCGTCGAGGATGCGTTCGTGCTCGCCGACGGACTTGGTCTCGGTGTGGTGGTTGCCCATGATGATGTCGAGCAGGGTCTCCACCCGGTTGTAGCGCGGGCCGAGGACCACATCGGCCATGGCCCGGAGCGGCCGGTTGCGCGAGAGCCGGATGATGCGGCGGTGGAAGTCGAGTCCGGGCGTCTGCGGCACTTCCCCCTTGCTGATGCAGAGGGCGTGCCGGCGGGTGAGGTCCCTGAGGTCCGTCAGGTCCTTCTCACCGGCGTGTTCGGCGGCCTCGCGCACGATCTCGCGTTCCACGGTGCGCCGCGCGTGCAGCAGATCCAGCAAGTCCTTCGCGGCCCGTACGTCGACGGCCTGCTGGAGCCTGGCGCTTGTGGCGGCGACTCCGTGCAGTTCCGCGACCCGGCGGCGGCCTTCCTCGGTGATGACCCTGCCCTTGGCCCCGGCCGTGGCCACCAGGCCCTCGCTGTCGAGGTCGCGCAGCAAGCGGCTGGCGGACGACTCGCTGATGGAGATGCCCGCCGAGGCCAGGGCGGCTTTCGCCTGACGCGCGCCGAGCGGCTGCCCGGCTTCGGCCAGCGCCTCCAACAGGACAAACGAGGCGTCCTCGCGGCGGTGCGGCACGGGTCCTCCTTCGTGTTCTCAAGGCGACGTCAGGTCCGACGGCCGACAGAACCGGTTGGGTCCATCAAAAGTGACAGACCCCTGAAGACTTTGTCCAGAGGTGTGCGCGCACTCGCCGTCATCGGTTACGGGGATTTCACCGAGCCGGCTCATCGGCAACAAGCTGGTGATTTGGGTGGTGCCGCCGCCTGAGTGGGTCCGCTGCGCGGGTTACCGGCGAATGAGCTCCGATGCCGAAGTGGTCGCAGGGTCAGTCAGACCTGACGTACCTTTGGCGCGCAGCACTCACGAGACCCGGTCGTCATGGTTCGGGTAGGGCGGCAGGGAACAACTGGCGGCCCAGGCGCTGCGGATGTCCGGCAGCCGGCTGGGCGAGGCACTGCGGGAGGTCATCGCCGGGGCTCCGGACCCGGCGAGCGCGGTCCCGGACGCCGGTCAGGCGGTCGTCCGGCAGATCGCGCGGACGCGACCGTGCACGTCTACGCCGAGGAACTGCGCGCGGCCGAGCAGCCCCGCACAGCAGCCGACCGCGGGCGGTACCGGGCGGCCCATTTCGCGCACCGTCCGAAGTGGGCACGCCATTCCCTGGTGCAGACCGAGGAACGGGCGCGGCCGCACCACCAGCGGCGGCTGCGTGAACTGGCCCGCGACCACGGCGGCCAGGTCCAGGTCTTCTCCGCGCACGGCGCCGCCGAATACCACCACCACCGCATCGCCACCCCGCCCGTGGCCAGGGCCGGTCCGGTCAGACCGTGGCGGGCTCCAGGCGGACGATGACGCTCTTGGAGGTGGGTGTGTTGCTGATGTCGGCGACGCTGTCCAGCGGCACGAGGACGTTGGTCTCGGGGTAGTAGGCGGCCGCCGAGCCACGGCTGGTGGGGTAGGCGACGACGCGGAAGTCCTGGGCCCTGCGCTCGACTCCGTCGGACCATACGCCGACCAGGTCCACCCTGCTCGCGTCCGCGATGCCGAGGTCGGCGAGGTCGGCGGGGTTGACGAGGACGACGCGGCGGCCGCCCTTGATGCCGCGGTAGCGGTCGTCCATGGCGTAGGGGATGGTGTTCCACTGGTCGTGCGAGCGCAGGGTCTGGAGGACCAGGTGTCCCTTCGGGGCCTGAAGGACGGTGACGTCGTTGGTGGTGAACACGGCCTTTCCGCTGGGTGTGCGGAAGACCCTGCTGTTGACCGGGTTGGGCAGCCGGAATCCGCCGGGACGCCGCACCCGCGCGTTGAAGTCCTCGAAGCCCGGGACGACCCGGGAGATGCGGTCGCGGATGGTGTCGTAGTCGCTCTCGAAGGTTTCCCAGGGGATGTCCGGTTGTGCGCCGAGGACCTTGCGGGCCAGCCTGCTGATGATGGACACCTCGCTCAGCAGGTGTTCGGAGGCGGGCGCCAGACGGCCGCGGGTGGCGTGGATCTCGCTCATGGAGTCCTCGACCGTCATGAACTGTTCTCCGCCGGCCTGGACGTCGCGGTCGCTGCGGCCGAGGGTGGGCAGGATCAGGGCGGTCCGGCCGCACACCGCGTGGGAGCGGTTGAGCTTGGTCGAGATGTGCACGGTCAGCCGGCAGTTGCGCATGGCCCGTTCGGTGGCGTCGCTGTCGGGAGTGGCCCGTACGAAGTTGCCGGCGACACCGACGAAGACCTTGGCCCGGCCGTCCCGCATGGCGCGGATGGCGTCCACCGAGTCCACGCCGTGTGCCGAGGGCGGCTTGAAGCCGAACTCGGCCTCCAGCGCGTCGAGGAACGGCTGGGGCATGCGCTCCCAGATGCCCATGGTGCGGTCGCCCTGGACGTTGCTGTGGCCGCGGACCGGGCAGACCCCGGCTCCCGGGCGCCCGATGTTGCCGCGCAGCAGCAGGAAGTTCACCACTTCCCTGATCGTGGGCACTCCGTGCTTGTGCTGGGTCAGGCCCATGGCCCAGCAGACGATGACGCTGCGGCTCTTCAGCACTCGGGCGTGCACCTGCTCGATCTCTTCCCGGCTCAGGCCGGTGGCCCGCTCCACCTGCGGCCAGGTGATCTGCCGCGCGTGGTCGGCGAAGGCGGCGAAGCCGGTGGTGTGCGCCGCGATGAACTCACCGTCCAGGACGGTTCCGGGCGCCTCGTCCTCGGCCTCCAGAAGCAGCCGGTTCAGCATCTGGAACAGCGCCAGGTCGCCGCCGGGCCGGATCTGAAGGAACTGATCGGCGATGTCCGTCCCCCGGCCGATGACCCCGCGCACCTTCTGCGGGTGCTTGAACCGCAGCAGTCCGGCCTCCGGCAGCGGATTGACGGCGATGACCTGGCCGCCGCGGCGCTTCGTCTCCTCCAGGGCCGACAGCATCCGCGGGTGGTTGGTGCCGGGGTTCTGGCCGACCACGAAGACCAGATCGGCGTCGTAGATGTCGTCCAGGCTCACGCTGCCCTTGCCGATGCCCAGGGTTTCGTTCAGCGCCGAGCCACTGGACTCGTGGCACATGTTGGAGCAGTCCGGGAGGTTGTTCGTGCCGAACGCGCGCGCCAGCAGCTGCAGCAGGAAAGCCGGCTCGTTGGCCAGCCGGCCGGAGGTGTAGAACAGCGCCTCGTCCGGATGGTCCAGTCCGCGCAGTTCGGTGGCGAGCAGGTCCAGCGCCTCGTCCCAGCCGATCGGTTCGTAGTGCCGCGCTCCCTCGCGCAGCACCATCGGCTCGGTCAGCCGGCCCTGCTGGTTCAGCCAGTAGTCCGACCTCCCGTTCAGCTCATCGACCGGGTGGCGCTCGAAGAACTCCCTGGTCACCCTCCGGGAGGTGGCCTCGTCGCTGATGTGCTTGGCGCCGTTCTCGCAGTATTCGTTGCGGTGCCGGTGGCCCGGCGCGGGCTCGGGCCAGGCGCAGCCGGGACAGTCGAAGCCACGCGCCTGGTTGATGTTCAGCAGCGTGAGGGCGGTGCGCTTCGGCGAGGTCTGGCCCAAGGCGTAGGTGAGTGCGTGCGCGACGGCGGGAGCACCGGTGGCCCAGGTCTTGGGCGCCGATACCGTCACGTCCTCGGCCGGCTCTTCGATGTCCCGCATCGCCCGTCGGTCCTTTCTCCGAATTCCCTGCGCAAGCAGGCTCCTCTCCGAAGAAGGCCAGGTCAAAGCGGCATCTTTGATCGCGTGATAGGCGAGGCCGATCACGCCCCGTCGCGGCCGGGCCCGCCGGGCCGCTCCGCCGGGTCCGCGAGATCATGGGAGAGTGCTGCTTCGCCAACTCGAATACCTGGTCGCCCTCGCCCGTGCCCGCCACTTCGCCAGGGCGGCCCAGGCGTGTTTCGTCTCCCAGCCCGCGCTGTCGGAGGGGATCCGGAAGCTCGAGGACGAACTCGGGGTGCCCCTGGTCCGTCGGGAGCGCAAGTTCGAGGGGCTCACTCCGGAGGGCGAGCGCGTCGTCGTATGGGCGCAGCGGATCCTGGCCGACCGGGACGCGATGCGTGACGACATCCAGGCGCTGCGGTCGGGTGTGACGGGCCGGCTGCGCATCGGCACGGTCCCCACCGCCTCGACGGCCGTGTCGGTGCTGACGCAGCCGTTCTGCGTGGCCAATCCGCTGGCGACCGTGCTGGTGTACACGGATCTGCGGGCCGAGGACATCCTCCGCCGGTTGCAGACCTATGAGCTGGACGCAGCCCTCACCTACCGCCCGCCGTCGGCGGACGCGGACTTCAAGTTCGTGCCGCTGTACCGGGAGCGCTATGTGTTCCTGACCACCCGGCCCGTCGATGTGCACCCGGCCGGCATCGAGTGGGAGGAAGCGGCCGGGTACCCGCTGTGCCTGCTGCACCCCATGATGCAGGGCCGCCAGGTCCTCGACGCGGTCTTCGCCGAACTGGGCACCAAGGTGGCTCCGCGCGTGGAGACCGACTCCATCGCCTCCCTCTTCGCACACGTCCGGACGGGCCAGTGGGCGAGCATCGTGTCGCATGCCTGGCTGCACGTCTTCGGCATCCCCGCCGGTATGCGGGTCATCCCGCTGGCGGGGCCCTCGCGTACGGCCGCCGTCGGCCTGCTGCTCCCTCCCCGGGAGCCGGTCTCCGTCCTGGGACAGGCTCTTCTGGACGTCGTCGGCCGGGTGTCCGTCGCGGATGTCCTGGAGTCCCTGCCGGAGAGTTCCTGAAGTCAAGAGTTGGCGTGCGCGGAGGCCCGCACCCCGCGCATGCGTCCAACTCTGAAGTGGATCGAGCGATGGTTCGGTGCTGTCGCGGCGGAGCGAAGGGCTTGTGTTCACGTTGTGAACGCAGCATGACTCTTGACCGGCAAGGGCACGGTCCAAGACAGTCGTTCTGTGTGAGCGCTCTCAAGACCCCGCGGCGCTCGCTCTGTTCCACTGTGCCGAGTTTCCGTGGCCCGCGCTTCTCACCCCACGCCAGGCGCGGGTCACGGGTCTCGCACACCCGTGACCGACGTTCCTACGGAATGGAAGCAACCCCCCACATGTACCGCATCACTTCCTCACGTTCGGCGGCGGAGGGCAAACCCCGCCGCCGACGACGCGTTGTGGCCTTCGTGGCCGCCCTGTCGCTGCCGCTGACCGGGCTGCTGGCTCTCACCGCGTCCTCCAGCGCGGCCGCGGACGAGTCCGCCGCGGCCGAGTGGACCACCGTCTTCCACGACGACTTCGACGGTGCGGCGGGCACCGGTCTGAACAAGGACGACTGGCTGTACGACATCGGCACCGGCTATCCGGGCGGGGCCGCGAACTGGGGCACCGGCGAGGTCGAGACGGTCACCGACTCGACCGACAACGTCTACCAGGACGGTGAGGGTCACATGGTGATCAAGCCGATCCGCGACGCCTCCGGGAAGTGGACCTCCGGCCGCGTGGAGACCCAGCGCACCGACTTCGAGGCGCCGGCCGGCGGGCAGCTGGAGATCAGCGCTTCCCTCAAGCAGCCCAACCCGGAGAAGCCGCTGGGCGTCTGGCCCGCCTTCTGGGCCATGGGCGCCGACGCCCGCCCCACCGGAGCCACCAACTGGCCGGGCATCGGCGAGCTGGACATCATGGAGGACGTCAACGGGCTGAGCAAGCACTCGCACACCTTCCACTGCGACGAGTGGGCCGGCGAGTGCAACGACCCGGACGGGATCAGCAGTGACCTGCTGCCGTGCGACACCTGCCAGACCGAGTACCACACGTACTCGGTGATCGTGGATCGCACCGACACCTCCGCCGAGCAACTGCGCTTCTACCGCGACGGCAACGAGACCTTCACGGTGCATCAGAACCAGGTGTCCGCCGACACCTGGACGAAGGCGGTGGACCACGGGTTCTTCGCCATCTTCAATGTCGCGATCGGCGGCTCCTACCCGAACAAGGTCTGCGGCTGCACCTCTCCCGCGCAGGACACCACCTCCGGTGCGGGGATGAGCGTGGACTGGTTCTCGGTCAAGGTGAGCCAGTAGCGGCGACGCGTCATGCCCCCATGGCGCCGGTCTCCACGATCCGCTCGGGATCGTGGAGACCGGCGTGTGCGGCCCGCGGCCGCCGAGGCGGGGACGCCCGGCGTCAGCCCTCGTAACTCCGGATGGCGGCGACCTTCTCCGCTGAAGGGGAGGTCTCGTCGAAGGTGTGCGCGAGCCAGTCGTCGACGAGCGCACGGGCGAGTTCCAGGCCGATGACGCGCTGGCCGAAGCAGAGCACCTGGGCGTTGTTGCTGAGGACCGAGCGGCGCACCGAATAGCTGTCGTGGGCGGTGACCGCGCGGATGCCGGGGACCTTGTTGGCGCTGATGGCCACCCCCAGGCCGGTGCCGCACACCAGGAGGGCGCGGTCGGCGGCGCCTTCGGCGACGCGGCGGGCCGCTTCCACGGCCACATGCGGATAGGCGGTGTGCTCGTCGCTGCCCACCCCGACGTCGATGACCTCGGCGACCCTCGGGTCGGCCGCCAGATCCCGCTTGAGGACTTCCTTGTAGTCGTAGCCGGCGTCGTCGCAGCCGACGACGATCCGGAAGGCGTTCGTGGTGGTCATACCGGGTCGTTTCCTATCATCGCGCCGAGGGTGGCCACCGCGGTCAGTACCGCGGCGAGTGAGGTGGCTCCGGGGTCGGGGGTGCCCACGCTGCGGTCGGCGAGCGGGCGGGCGCGGCCGAGGCGGGGGCGCAGGCCGGCCGTGTTCTCGGCGGCGGCGCGGGCTTCGGCGGCCGCGGACGCGTACGCCTCGGCCACCGGGGCCCCGGTCCGCAGCCGTTCGGCGAACGCCGTGGCGAACGGGGCGAGCGCGTCGACCAGGGTCTTGTCGCCCACTTCGGCTCCGCCCAGCGAGGTGACGGCGGTGAGCGCCTCCTCGGCGGCGGACGCCAGCTCCGTGCGTTCCGGCGCCCGGTCGGCGGGCAGGACGGCGCCGACGGCGCGCAGCGCGGCCCCCCACAGCGCGCCCGAGGTGCCCCCGGCCTCCGCGGCCCAGGCGTCGCCGGCGGCGGCCAGCACCGCCGCCGGGGCGAGCCGGTCGGCATGCGCCTTCTCGGCGGCCGCCAGGGCCGCGTCGACGCCCTTGCACATGCCACGGCCGTGATCGCCGTCGCCCGCCACCGCGTCCAGCCGGCCCAGGGCCTCCGCGTCCCGGTGCAGCACGTCGCGTGCGGCGCGCAGTGCGCTCACGGCCAGCTCCGCCACCTCGACCGCCGCGCCGGACGCCGTGGCGGCGGACCGGTCCGGGCGGCGCCGGGCCGCGGCGGGCCGTGCGGCGGCGTCCACCGGGGGTTCCGACAGGGGCGTCCGGGAGAAGGCCGGGGTGTCGGCCGGGGCCAGCCACAGGCGTTCCAGCTCGTCGTCCAGCCAGCTCAGGGTCAGGGAGCAGCCGGCCATGTCGAGGCTGGTGACGAGTTCGCCGACCTCGGGGCGTACGGGGGTGAGCCCCGCCTCGTCCAGCAGCCGGGCCACGGCGCCCCACAGCACGTACAGCTCCTCGTACTTGGTGGCGCCCAGGCCGTTGAGGACGACGGCGACCCGCCCGTCACCGTCCGTGCCGTCGGGCCGGTCCGCCAGCAGCCCCGTCACCAGGGCGCGGGCCAGGTCCTCCGCGGTGCCCAGGGTGTCCTCGCTGACCCCCGGTTCGCCGTGGATGCCGAGGCCGAGGCCCAGGCGGCCCTCGGGGACGGTGAACAGGGGCGCGTCGGCGCCCGGCAGGGTGCAGCCGTCGAAGGCCACGCCGAGGGTGCGGGTACGGGCGTTGGTGTGCTCGGCGACGCGGACGACCTCGTCCAGGCAGGCGCCTTCCTCGGCCGCCGCCGAGGCGGTCTTGAAGACGACGAAGCCGCCCGCGATGCCCCGGCGCCGCGCGGTCTGGTCGGCGGGGGCGGAGGCGATGTCGTCGGTGACGGCGAAGCAGCGGGCGGGGATCCCGTCGCCCTCCAACTGCCGTGCCGCGAGGCCGAAGTTGATCACGTCCCCGGCGTAGTTGCCGAAGAGGAAGAGGACACCGCCGCCCGCCTCCGCCGCCTCGGCCACCGAGCGGGCATGGGCGGCCGACGGGGAGGTGAAGACGTTGCCGATGACCGAGCCGTCGGCGAAGCCGGGGCCGACGACACCGCAGAAGGCGGGATAGTGGCCGGAGCCGCCGCCGGTGAGGACGGCCACCTTCCCGGCGCGGGTGGGGCGGGCGCGCACCACTCCGCCGGGCACGGCCCGTACGTGCTCGGGATGGGCGGCGGCGAATCCCGTGATCATGTCGTCGGTGAAGCGGGCGGGGTCGTTGAAGAGCCTGGTCATCGGGTGCTCCAGCCTTCGCGTGCGGTGTCGAGGGCACGGCGGTAGGCGGCGTAGCCCTCGGCGTAGTGGTCGATCAGCCCCCGCTCGGCGGTGACGGTGCGGAGGCGGGCGCGCCAGGCGTCGGCGTCGACCGGCGTGCCCAGGGAGCTCCAGGCGACGTGGGCGGCGCCGCGGATGCCCACGGCGTCGTCGCAGACCTCCAGGCTGCCCCCGAGGACGCCGGCGAAGATGCGCGCCCACTCCCCGGAGCGCGCGCCGCCGCCGCACGCGGTGACGGTGCCGGAGAAGCCGAGGGTGTCCATGCAGTGCCGGGCCGAGTAGGCGACGGCCTCGCACAGGGCCCGTACCAGGTCGGCGCGGCCGGCCAGCGGGGACAGGCCGTCGAACCGGCCACGGGCCCGCGGGTCGACGAACGGGGCCCGTTCGCCACTGGTGGACAGGAACGGCAGCGCGGTGACGCCCGAGGCGCCGGGCGGGGACTGGACGAGCAGCGCGTCCAGCGCCTCGATCTTCACGTCGAGGAGTTTCAGCAGCCAGTCCAGGCCCGCGGTGCCGATCATGGCGGGCATGACCCGCAGGTACCGGTTCTCGTACGGGGTCGCCAGCACCATCCCGGCCGGGTCGTCGGTGGCGGCCGGACGCGGCTCGCTGTCCAGGACCTGGGCGGCGAGGGTGGTGCCGATGATGAGGTTGCCCTCGCCCGGTTCGGCGATCCCCGAGCCGAAGGCGCAGGCCGGTATGTCGAACGGGCCGGCGGAGACCGGCAGTCCCGCGGGCAGGCCCAGCCGTCGGGCGGCGTCGGGCAGCAGCCGGTGCAGGGTGCCGGGCGGCGCGGGGTCCGGCAGCAGCCGGCGGTGGGCGGACAGTCCGCACAGCTCGAGCGCGGTCTCGTCGTACGTACGGGTGGCGACGTCGAGGAACGGCTGCGAGGCGTCGGAGGCGTCGACGGTCACGGCGCCGGTCAGCCGCTGCACGACGGCGTCCACGCAGTATCCGGCGACGTGGGCCGCCGCCAGCCGCTCCGGCTCGTGTTCGGCCAGATGGGCCAGCAGGGGGGCCGCCGAGCCGGGGAACAGGCCGACGCCGGTACGCCGGTGCAGGGTGCGCAGGGTGCCGTCGGCGGTCCACCGGTCGAGCCGGTCCGCGGCCCGGCCGTCCATCCAGGACAGGGCGCGGCCGACGGGGGCGCCGCCCGCGTCGCGCAGCCACAGGCCGTCGCCCTGCCCGGTCAGGGCCAGCGCCTCGACCGGTTCGTCGCCCAGCTGCGCGGTGTCGGACAGGGCCGCCCGTACGACGGTCTCCACGGTGCCCACGACCTCGTCCAGGTCCTGTTCGACGCGGTGTCCGGGCAGGGTGTAGACGGTGCTGCGGGCCTCGTGCACCGGGGTGGTCCGGCCGTCGCGGGAGATCAGCTGCGCCTTGGTGACCGAGGTACCGATGTCGACCCCGACGATCATGGCCGGCCCCCGGTCAGCACCTCCGGATTGGCCACGTGCCGCAGCGGTTCGCCGCGCAGGAAGCGGGCGGCCTCGGCAGCGGTGATCAGGGCGGCCCGGTCGGCGGTCTGCCGGGTGGCGCCGGCCAGATGGGGCGTGGTGATCACGTTGGGGGCCTTGTGCAGCGGCCAGTCGGCCGGGGGCGGCTCGATGTCGTAGACGTCGAGGGCGAGCGCGCCCAGCCGGCCGGACTCCAGCAGACCGGGCAGCGGGGCGTAGTCGAGCAGTTCCCCGCGGGCCGAGTTGACGAGGACGGCGCCCTCGGGCAGCAGCGCGAGGTTGTCGGCGTTGATCAGATGCCGTGTCTCGGGGGTGACCCGGGCGTGCAGGCTCACCACCGAGCTGCGCCGCAGCAGGTCCTCCAGGGCGGTGAGCTCGACACCGTCGGCCTGGGCCCGTGCCGGGTCGGCGTACGGATCGGCCACCAGGACGTGTGAGCCGAAGGCGCGCAGCACCCGGGCGACGATCGCGCCGATGGCGCCGTAGCCGACGAGGCCGACGGTGGCGCCGTCGAGTTCCAGCCCGGCGTTCTCGTAGGCGTAGTAGTCGCCGCGCCAGACGCCGTCCTTCAGGGCCGCGTCGGAGAAGGTGATGCGGCGCATGGCGGCGAGGATCAGGCCGATGGCGAATTCGGCCGCGGCGGCGGCGTTGCGGCCCGGCGTGAAGGTGACGGGTATCCCGGCGGCGGTGGCGGCGGCCAGGTCCACGTTGACCGGGCCGCCGCGGGCCACGCCGATGAACTTCAGCTGGGGTGACTCCCGGATGACCCGGGAGGTGAACGGGGCCATCTGGGTGAGCGCGACACTGGCGTCCCCGAGCGCCTCCAGCAGCTGCTCCTCGGTGCCGCTGGCCTCCTTGACCCCGCCGTTGCCCTGCGCGTCGGCCCCCACCGGCCCGAAGGGCTCGTTCGGCCAGCGGGTGCGCATCGTGCGGAAGCTCAGCCCGGCGGAGGGCAGGCTCTCGCTCAGGGCGGCGGAGAACAGTTCAGGGGCGATGAAGTCGTCGCCGGATACCAGGACCGTTGTCATGTCGGTCACTCCCCTCGGGTCTGGAGCCTGCTGAGCAGGAAGTCGCGTACGGCATGATGGTCCGGAGAGCGGAAGGAGGCGGCCGCGAGGGCGTCCTCGGCGGGTGGGTACTGCGGATTGGGGATGGCCACGACGGTCATTCCGGCGGCCGCGGCGGCGCGCAGTCCGTTGCTGGAGTCCTCCACCGCCAGGCAGCGCTCCGGGGCCACGCCGAGCGCGCGTGCGGCGGCCAGATAGACGTCCGGGCTCGGCTTTCCGCGCTCCACTTCGGCGCTGGAGACGGTCGCCTTGAAGTGGTGGTCGACACCATGATGGACGAGGACGGCGTCGATGACCCGGCGCGGTGCGGAGGAGGCGAGCGCGACGGGTGCGAGTTCGGCGGCGGCGGTGATCATCTCGCGGGCGCCGGGCAGCAGGCCGATGCGGCCGTCCGCGAGCGCCTGGACCATACCGTCGACGACGACCCGTTCGGTGTCCTCGGCCGGGTCACCCGCCCCACAGAACCGGGTGAGGTAGGCGGCCCACTCGGGGGCGCTCATGCCCTGGACGTCGCGGGTCTGGTCGGGGCCCCATGCGCGGCCGCGTGCCGCGGCGTACGCGGCCCACAGCTCCTCCCACAGGTGCTCGCTCTCCACCAGTACGCCGTCCATGTCGAAGACCACTGCGTCGGCCATGCGTACCCCTGATCTCCTCGCTGATGAACTCTGGCTGGCCGGAGCACCGGGCGGTGTCCGTGACAGTGAAATTAACAGTCGCTTCGTGAGTTGTCACTGGTTCTCTGTGAGAAATTGACACGGCAGGATGGAGACATGACTACTCTCCCGTCCTCGCGCGGTGCGCGGCAGCAGCGGCACCAACTGATCGTCGACCACGTTCTGGCCCGGGGGGACGCCACCGTGGCCGAACTGGCCGAGCTGACCGACGTCAGCGTGATGACCGTCCACCGGGACATCGCCGAGCTGGCGGACCGCGGCATCCTGCGCAAATACCACGGTGGCGTCTCCGCGCAGCCCTCGATGGTCTTCGAGTCCAGCTCGGACTTCCGGCTGCACGCGCACACCGACGAGAAGCGGGCGCTGGCCCGCGCCGCCCTGCCGTTCCTCGCGCCGGGGATGTCGGTGATGCTGGACGACTCGACCTCGGCACTGGCCCTGGCGCGGCTGTTGCCCGACGTGGGGCCGCTGACCGTGGTGACCAACTACCGCCTGATCGCGGAGGAGCTCAGAGGGGTCGAGGGCATCCGGCTGATCTGCGTGGGCGGCGAGTACTCGCGCACCCACGACTCGTGGATCGGCCTGCCGGCGATGGACATGATCAGCGGCATCTCGGTCGATGTGAGCGTGCTGTCCACCTCCGCGATGACCGCGGGCATGACCTTCCACCAGGAACAGGAGATCGTCAGCATCAAGCGGGCGACCCGGCAGGCGGGCGCGAAGAGCGTGCTGCTCATGGACCACAGCAAGGTGGGCCGTCGCGCCCTGCACCGGCTGGAGAGCGTGGACTCCTTCGACCACGTCCTGCTGACCGGCCCGGTGGACGAGGAGCTGGTGCGGGAGATGCGCGAGCTGACCGATGTCCGGGTCATCGAGACCGAGCAGGCCGGCGGGGCGGAGTAGGTCATCGGGACGGAGCCGTCCGGAGACACCGGGACAGCTGGAGGAGTTAGCACCGGATCTCGTTATTTTTACCAAGCCCCTTGATATTTCTCTCGGCTCGCTTGAGTATCTGCGGTCGTACTACGTCATCACCTCAGAGTGGAGGTAGCGATGCCGAAACCCTTGATCCTGGGCTATGTGGGCGTGCTGCTGTTCATGATCGGCGATGGAGTCGAATCCGGCTTCATCGCCCCGTACATGGCCGACCACGGGGCGTCAACGGACGTCAGAGCCGGTTATGTCATCACGGTGTACGGCATCGCCGTCATGCTGGCGTCCTGGTTCTCCGGAGCCCTCTGCCAGGTGTGGGGGCCACGCCGGGTGATGTGGACGGGCCTGGCCATCTGGGCCGTCTTCGACGCCGCCTATCTGCTCTTCGCGCTGGGCACCGAGAACTACCCGATGATGCTGCTCTTCTACGGCATCCGGGGCTTCGGCTACCCGCTCTTCGCGTTCGGCTTCCTGGTGTGGATCACCAACACGGCACCGAAGGCCCGGCTGGGCACCGCGGTGGGATGGTTCTACTTCGCCTTCACCGGCGGCCTGCCCACCCTCGGCTCGCTGTGGTCGAGCCTGACGATCCCCTGGTTCGGCCGCCTGGGCACGCTGTGGTCCGCACTCGTCCTCATCCTCATCGGCGGTGCCATCGCCCTGGTCGGCGCCCGCAGGAGGCCCGGCGGTGACCGGATGGCGCCGCCGGAGGTCACCACCGGCGAGAGCCTGCTCAACTCCGTGTCCATCATCTGGACCCATCCGCGCGTCCTGGTGGGCTGCCTGGTCCGGATCATCAACACGGCTCCGGAGTTCGGCATGCTGGTGTACCTGCCGCGGATCTTCTCCGACGACGTCGGCTTCGGCGAGGACAAGTGGCTCCAGCTGCTGGCGATCATCTACGGCACGAACATCTTCTTCAACCTCATCTTCGGCGTCCTGTCCGACCGCATCGGCTGGCGCACGACCATCGCGGGCTTCGGCGCGCTGGGCTGCGCGATCAGCGTCACGACGCTGTACTTCGTGCCGACCTGGCTCGGTGCGGACTACTACTGGGTCGCGGTGCTCGCGGGCATGTTCTACGGCGCGACCCTCGCGGGCTTCGTCCCCATCTCGGCGCTCATCCCCTCGATGGCGCCCGAGAACAAGGGCGGTTCGATGGCCCTGCTCAACCTGGGAGCGGGCGGCGCGGCCTTCGTCGGCCCGGCGATCGCCAGCCTCTTCTTCCCCCTCGTCGGGGCCGGCGGAGTCACCCTGATCTTCCTCGCCCTCTACCTGGTCGCCTTCGTGCTGACCCTGACGCTGAAGCTGCCCGAGGAGCGGGAGGGCGAGCGGCCGGCCCCGGACCCGGCGGGCGGCCAGGAGTCCCGGACCGGCGCCGCTTCGACCGCCACGTCCGCCTGACGGAGCCGGCGGGTCCGGTCGCTCCTGGCGACCGGACATCGCGGCGACCGGACATCGCGGCGAGCGGCGGACCGGCCGCCGCGCGACCGCGAGCCGGATCAGGTGGCGGGAGATACGTCCACCGCGCGACCGCGAGCCGGATCAGGTGGCGGGGGGTTCGTCCGCCGCGGCGGCCGCGAACCGGCCCAGGAGCCGGCCCAGCTGTTCCGGATCCGCGGCGGACAACGCCGGGAACAGCCCGCTGGGCCGCAGGGCGAGGACGCCCATCAGAGCCGCCACCAGCGTCTCGGCCTGCGTCTCCGGGTCGGCGGCGCCCTGGGCGGTCAGCTGCGCGGTGAGCGGTCCGATCAGCCGTCCCCGTATGTCCTCGGCGGCGGCCACCCGTGCGGCGTGGTCGGAACCGGGCTGGAGGAGCGTCTGCACCAGCGGACCGGGGGCCTGCCTCCGGTCGACGCGGCGGATCGCCTCGGTGGTGAACGACGCGAAGTCCGCCGCCGGCTCGGCGGCGACCTGGCGGCCGTCCTCGTCGACGGCGGCGCGGTGCAGCGCGGCCTTGCTGCCGAAGTACCGGGCGATCAACGAGCCGTCCACACCGGCCCGCTGGCCGATGTCCCGCAGGGTGACCCGCTCATAGCCATGTCGTCCGAACAGCTCACGGGCCGCGTCCAGGAGCGCGGCCCGGGTCGCTTCCGAGTCGCGCTTCCGGCTCCGGCTCGTCCCGGTGTCAGCGTGCATGGGGGTCTCCCGAGGTTCGGACCGATCAGCGGCCTTGGCGCCGGTCCACGATAGGCGTCGCCCCCGTGGCCACGGCGCTCGGCTCCGGCGTGGCGGCCGACGCGCCCCGGCCCGCGATCACCGCGGCGGCCACCGCGCCGAGCAGGGAGACCGCCGCGGTGACCCAGAGCGCGACCGAGTAGGCGTGGTCCGGCGGGAGGGAGCTCCCGGCGGGCGTGTACGCGATCATGATGGCGGAGATGGCCGCGCTGCCGACCGAGCCACCGACCGTACGCAGCACCTGGTTGAGGCTGGTGGCGCTGCCCGTCTCGGCAGCCGGCACACTGCGCACGATCAGCACCGGCATCGCCGCGTAGGCCGCGCCCACGCCGCCGCCCAGGAGGAACGTGCCCACCATGAGCACGACGAGTTCATGCCGCCACAGCGCCAGCACCACCAGGTCCAGGGAGCACAGCACCGCGCCCAGCGGCAGGATGCGGTACAGCCCGAACCTGCCGACCAGGGCCGAGGCCAGGCGGTTGGCGAGCAGGCTGCCGAGCGAGATCGGCATCAGGACGACACCGGTGAGGGTCAGCGACAGGTGGAAGCCGTAGCCCGCCCCCGAGGGGACCTGGGTGTAGAGGTTCACCAGGGACAGCCCGGCGTACATCCCCACCCCCATGAGCAGCGCGGCCACGTTCGCCGCCAGCACCGCGCGGTGCCGCACCAGGCGCAGGTCCACCAGCGGATGGCGGGCCCGCAGGGCCTGGAGCACCCACGCCACCAGCAGCACCAGCCCGGCGGCCGCACCGGTCAGCGTGGCGGGCGACGTCAGACCCCAGTCCGTACCCTGGCTGAGCGTCAGCAGGACGGCCGCGAGACCCGAGCACAGCAGCACGGCTCCGACCGTGTCCAGCGGCCGGTGCGGCACCGAGGAGCCGCGTGGCACCACCCGTGCCACCACCGTGAAGGACGAGGCCGTCAACAGCGCGGCGAACCAGAACCCGGCGCGGTAGTCGAGATGTTGCGCGATCAGCCCGGTGATCGGGTAGCCGAGCCCCGCCCCGACCGAGGTGGTGATCGACAGCGACGCCACACCACGGCGCAGCAGCGCCGGGTGCACGTGTTCCCGCGCGACCGCGATGGCCAGCGGCATCAGGCCCATGCCCACGCCCTGCAACGCCCGGCCCGCCAGCAGCACACCGAAGCTCGGTGCCAGGGCGGCCAGCACGCTGCCGAGGAAGACCGCCGCGAGGGCGGCCTGGATGGCCCCCTTGCGGCGCGGGCCGTCGCCGAGCCGCCCCAGCACCGGTCCGGAGACCGCTCCGGCGAGCAGGGTCACCGTCAGGATCCACTGCGCGGTGCCGAGTGAGACGTGCTGGTCATGGGCGATGGTCGGGACCATCGGAGCACCGAGTGTGCTGATCACGGAGACCGACAGCGCCGTGAAGGAGAGCGACCCGAGGAGGACCCTGCCGCGCCTGGCGGCGCCGCCGAGGTCCGCGGCCGGCTGTGCGCGCGCCGTCTCGCCGGTCTGCGGTCCGGTGCCGGTTTCCATCCTCGGGATCTCCCTCAAGCCGACCGGGTGATGTCATCAGCGGATGTCATCCATCAATGACATGAGGATACCCACCGGCTCGCGCGTCGCTGAGGGCGCGTCGTCACAGCCGGCCCGCCTCGGCGAACCGGCGCAGGAACCGCTGGGTCCGCTCCTGCCGCGGACTGCCGAAGACCTCCTGTGGAGTGCCGCGCTCCAGCACCACTCCGGCGTCCAGGAAGCACACCTGGTCGGCGACCTCACGCGCGAAGACCATCTCGTGGGTGGCGATGACCATGGTCATGCCCTCGTCCTTCACCTCGCGGACCAGGGCGAGCACCTCGCCCACCAGCTCCGGGTCCAGCGCGGCGGTGATCTCGTCCAGGAGCAGCAGCCGGGGGCGTACCGCCAGCGCCCGTACGATCGCCGCCCGCTGCTGCTGTCCGCCGCTGAGCCGGTCCGGGTACTCCTCGGCCTTCGCCCCGAGCGCGAGCCGCTCCAGCAGGTCGCGGCCGCGCTCTTCGGCCTCCGCCCGGGAGAGCCCGTGGACGCGCCGTGGGGCCAGGGTGATGTTCTCCAGGACGGTCAGGTGCGGGAAGAGGTTGTACGCCTGGAACACCACCCCGATCCGGCGGCGCACCGCGTCCTTGTCGGTCCGCGGATCGGTTATCTCCTCGCCGTCGAGCCAGATGGCCCCGTCGTCGACCTCCTCCAGGAGGTTGGCGCAGCGCAACAGGGTCGACTTCCCCGACCCGGAGGCGCCGATCAGCGCGGTCACCGTGTGCGGGGCGACCTCCAGGTCCACCTCGCGCAGGACCAGCGAGCCGCCGAACGACTTGCGGACCGCCTCCATCCGCAGCACGGGAGCCTGCGAAACCCCTGGTACCGCGGCCGGTGCCACGCTCTTGCGACCGCTCATACGATCCCTCCCTGGGCCCGCCGCCGGTCCATCCGGGCCGTCACCCAGTCGGTGAGCCGGGTCATCGGGATGGTCAGCGCCACGAAGACCAGGCCCGCGACGACGTACGGGGTGTAGTTGAAGTCCTTGCTGGCGATGATCTGCGCCGCGTACACGGCGTCGACGGCGCCGGCGATCGATACCAGACCGGTGTCCTTCTGGAGGGACACCAGGTCGTTGAGGAGCGGCGGCACCACGCGGCGCACCGCCTGGGGCAGCACGACGAAGCGCAGCGCCTGGCCGCCGCTGAGTCCAAGGGAGCGGGCCGCGGCCAGCTGCGAGGGATGTACGGACTCGATGCCCGCCCGGAACACCTCCGCGACGTAGGCCGAGTACGTCAGCACCAGGGCGCCACCGCCCAGCAGGACGGGATCGGTGGTCACCCCCTGGAGGCGCAGCGCGGGCACCCCGAAGACCACCATCAACAGGCAGATGATGAGCGGTAGTCCGCGGAAGAAGTCCGTGTACGCGATGGCCAGCGCCCGTATGGGGAAGAACACCGGCCCGCGCAGGGTGCGCGCCACGGCCAGCAGCAGGCCCAGGACCAGCACGGCGACGCCGCACACCGCCAGCAGCCGCAGATTGAGCCACAGGCCCTCCAGAACCTGCGGGAGCGCCACGCGCGCGTAGTGAGCGCTGAAGAACGTCTCCTTGGTGCGGGCCCAGCCGGGCGAGTTGATGATCAGCAGGAACAGCGCCGCGCCGGTGACGAGGGTGCTGGTCGCGGCGATCGCCGTCGCGCGCCGGGCGCGGGCACGCCGGTGGCGCTCGCGGGCGATGCGGCGTTCCGAGGGGACGTAGCCGTCCGCGCCGCCGGGTGTCGTGTGCGGCGTCACGTGAGCACCGGTGCGTCGACGGCCTCGGAGAGCCACTTCTTCTCCAGCGCGGCGAGGGTGCCGTCCTTCCGGATGGCGTCCACGGCGGCGGTCACGCAGGAGGTGATCCCGCTGTCCTTGTCGAGGACGAGGCCGAACTGCTCGGGCTTGCCGGAGGAGTTCGGGAACTGGCCGAGGACCTTCGCCTCGGGCACCTCGGACCCGGTGATGTAGAAGGCGGTGGGCAGGTCCACCACGATGGCGTCCACCTGGCCGTTCTTCAGCGCCGACTTGGCGAAGTCGTTCCTTTGGTAAACGGCGGGCCGCTGCGTGGGCTTCACCAGGTCATTGATGACGTCCAGGCTGGTGGTGCCCACTTGGGCGCCCAGCTTCACATCCTTGAGGTCGGCCACGCTCTTCGCCGTGGCGGCCTTCGACGTCTTCAGGGCGACGACGGCCTGGCGCACGTCGTAGTAGCCGGAGGAGAAGGCGACGGCCTTCCTGCGCTCCTCGCTGATGGAGATCTGGTTGATGTCGAAGTCGAACTTCTTGGCGCCGGGTGCGAAGGAGCTGTTGAACGGCACGTTCTGCCAGACCACCGCGTCGCGGTCGTAGCCGAGCCGCTTGGCCACGGCGTACGCCACCGCCGACTCGAACCCCTTTCCGTTGGACGGCTTGTCGTCGGCGAACCAGGGAGCGTACGCGGGTCTGTCGGTGCCGACGGTCAGCTTTCCCGGCACCTCGGTGGCGAGCCCGCCGGGTGTGCAGGAGTGCGACGTGTCCTTCGTGCCGGACGCCTTCTCCTCCGGTTGCGGGGAGCAGCTGGTGAGGGCGGCGCAGAGGGCGACGGCCGAGCAAAGGGCGGTGCCCAGGGGGCGGTTGACGAAATGCATAGCCGGAGATTCGCAAGTCCCGGGGCCGCCTGTCGAGACGGCGCGGCAACTGTCCGCATGCTGGGAACGGGTGTTGCGGCAGTGTGAAGCGGGCCGGGCGGGCACCACGGGGAGCCGGTTCTTTGACAACCGGAACAGCGTTCCGTATCTTAATCGGAACAGCGTCCCGTTTTGGCGTGGCCGAAGCGGGCGATCAACCGGACGTCAGGAAGGTCCACAGATGATTCTGGTCACCGGAGGACTGGGCTTCATCGGCTCCCACACCGTGCAGGCACTCCTCGACGCGGGTGAGGAGTGTGTGCTGGTCCAGCGCCGCACCCCCGAGCCGCCGGCCGGACGTTTCAGCGCGCCGGTCGCGGTGGAACAGGCCGACATCACCGATCTGGGCGCGCTGCTCGACATCGGCACCCGCCACAAGATCACCGGCATTGTGCACCTGGCGGGGTCCATGCCCTGGCCGCCGAGCTCCGATCAGCCCGTCGAGGCGACACGCAAGGCGATCGGCGGTTTGCTCAACGTCCTCCAGGCCGCGCAGGACTGGGGCGTGCGGCGGGTGGGCGTCGCGAGCACGATCGGCGTCTACGACCTCGGCACCGAGGGCCCGCTCACCGAGGACACGCCGTTGGCGATGAGCTCGGGCCACCTCATCCCGACCTTCAAGAAGATCGGCGAGCTTCTCAACGGCCACCTGGCCGACGCCACCGGCATCGACGTCATCAACTACCGCATCTCCGGCATCTGGGGACCCCGCGACCCCCACGGCCCACTGTTCTTCGCCGCCCCCGAACTCGTCCACGCCGCCGTACGCGGCACCGAGCCGGACCTCTCCCCGCTCCCCGGGCCCGCGTACACGGAGGACGCGCTCGACCTGTGCTACGTCAAGGACGCGGGCCGGGCCATCGCGCTCCTCCAGCTCGCGGACCGTCTCCACCACCGCACCTACAACGTCGCCTCCGGCCGCGCGACGGCCAACGCCGAGATCATCGCCGCCATCAAGAAGGTCGTTCCCGACGCCCGGATCGAGCTGCCCACGGGCGGCACCGCCGCGCGGAACCACCTCGACATCACCCGCATCCAGCAGGACACCGGCTACCGCCCCGCCTACGACACCGAACGCGCGACCGCCGACTACGTCTCCTGGCTGCGCGCGGGCAACGAATTCTGAGCGCCCGACGCACCGCCCCCCGCACGGAGGCCGGCCAGCACCGTGTCGAGCATACGGTCGGCCAACCCGGGATCGGCGTCGATACCGAGGCAGGACGGGGACGCCGCCGCGAGTGAGCCGGCGAGGAACGGCAGGTCCTGCCACCGTGCGTGCGGGTGCATGGCTCCCGCTTCCTGGGCTCGCTCACCGACGCGGCGGACGAGGTCGCGGACCCGGGCGCGGCCCTCGGCATGCACCTTCCCGGCCATGGCGGGGTCGCCGTTGAGCAGTTCGTAGAGACCCCGGTGCCGGGACTGATGCGCCACCAGAACGCACAGCGCGTCCCGCAGCCCCGTCGCGGGGGGCGCCTCGAGGGCCTCGCGCAAGCCCCCTTCAACCGTCGTGAGCACATCGTCGAGGACGGCGGACAGCAGTTCCTCACGGGAGGCGAAGCGGCGGTAGAACGTCGCCTGTCCCACCCCGGCCCGTCGCACGATCTCGTTCACCGACACGCCGAGGCCGACCTCCGCCACGGCCTCCCGGGCGACCTTGATCAGGAGTTCGCGGTTCCGCAGAGCGTCGGCCCGCAGCGCGGTGTTCTCGTGATGCACGCCTCCAGCCTAGCCAACCGGACACCCCCTCTCCAGTTGCTGTAGGCTCAGCACTAAGCGGACAACCCCTCTCCGTTTGGTGCGAGGGGTGCGATGAGTGCGACGAGTGCAATGAAGAGAGGCGGACGCCATGGGAAGGCTCGAGGGGCGTACGGCGCTGATCACCGGCGGCAGCGAGGGGCTGGGGCGCGCGATCGCCGAGGCGTTCGCCGCCGAGGGCGCCGGTCTGGTGCTGCTGGCCCGTGACCGGGAGAAGCTGGCCAGGACGGCCGGTGCGCTGCGGTCCGAGGGGGCGACGGTGCGCACCCTCGCCGTGGACCTGGCCGACCTCTCGGCCCTGACCGACGCGGTCACCCGCCTCGACGTCGGCATGGACATCCTCGTCAACAACGTGGGCCTGGCGCGGCTGAAGCCGCTGGCCGATCTGACGCCGGCGGACGCGGAGGCCATGGTGACCCTCAACCTCATGGTGCCCTTCCGGCTCACCCAGCTTCTGCTGCCCTCCCTCGTCGCGGCACGGGGGACGGTCATCAACATGTCCAGCTACTGGGCCACCACGATGGTCGCGGGGCGTCCCTCCTCGATCTATTCGGCCACCAGGGGCGCCATCGAATCGCTCACCCGCGCGCTCGCCAACGAGCTGGGCCCCGACGGAGTACGGGTCAACGCCATCGCTCCCGGCTCGATCGCGACACCCACCTTCGACCGCGAGTTCCTCGGCCGGATGACCTCGGAGCAGCGCGCCGCCTACGAACGCTATGTGCGGGACGCCTATCCGACGGGACGTATCGGCCGCATGGAAGAGGTCGCGAACGCCGCCGTGTACCTGGCCTCCGACCAGGCGTCGTGGACGACGGGCACCGTGCTCGCGGTGGACGGTGGCCTGACCCTCCGCTGAGCGGTGCGGCGCCGGTTCCGTCCGTCGATCTTTTCCGGCGCGGTCATGCGGAGTTCTTCATGCCGCTCCCGCCGCCGTCGACGACGAGGGAAGCTCCGGTCACGAACGAGGCGTCGCCTACCGAGCCGACGCGGTCGCTCGAAAGCCCGGCTCCGCCCCCGCGCCCACCCCGTCGGCACCAGCCGTCCGCCGGACCGCGCGCCCCCCGTGTCCCGGCCCTCCCCCGCCGATCCGCCGCCGCCCCATGCCCTGAGCCCGGCGGGTCCGGCCCGTGCCCGAAGGCTCGCATCGGCATGCCCGTACGGGATACGGGGGGTTCCGGCGGCCGGTGCGGAGGCGCGCCGCCTCCGCTCCCCCGCCCTGATACGGGCCGGGGCCCTCGAGAAATGTTCTCCGCCGCGGTCAGCGGCCGAACGACCCTGCCGGCCCCCGCCGGCTGAGCACAGCCGGCCGAGGCGAGCGGACCGAGTGGGTGAGGCCGATTCCGCCTGGATATCGTGGCCGGTCATGGAGCTACGCACGCTGCGCTATTTCGTGGCCGTCGCCGAGGAACTCCACTTCGGCCGGGCCGCCGCCCGGCTGCACATGAGCCAGCCGCCGCTGAGCCGGGCGATCAAGCAGCTGGAGACGGACGTCGGCGCCGTGCTGTTCCACCGCTCCGCCGCCGGAGTCAGCCTCACCCCGGTCGGGGCGACGCTGCTCGAGGAGGCGCGCACCCTGCTCGACCAGGCCGACCAGGTGCGCGTACGCGTGGCCGCGGCGGCCGGCGCCGCGACCATCACCGTCGGCATCCTGGGCGACAGCACCGACCCGGGCGCGACACGGCTGGCCGCCGCCTACCGCCGGCAGCACCCGGGCGTCGAGGTCCGGGTCCGCGACACCGACCTGACCGATCCGACCTGCGGACTGCGCGCCGGACTGGTCGACGTCGCCCTGACCCGCGGACCGTTCGACGAAACCGGTCTGACGGTGCGCGAGCTGCGCGCCGACCCGGTGGGCGCGGTGCTGCGCGCGGACGACCCGCTGGCCGGACGCGACCGCCTGAAGCTGGCCGATATGGCCGGCCGGCGCTGGTTCCGGTTCCCGCCGGGCACCGACCCGCTCTGGCAGTCGTACTGGAACGGCGGCGAGCCGCGCGAGGGTCCGGTGGTGCGCGCCGTCCAGGAGTGCCTCCAGGCCGTGCTCTGGAACGGCACGGTCGGGATGGCCCCGCTCGCCCTCGGACACGAGCCGCCCGAGGAGCTGACCGTGGTACCGCTGATCGACATGGCGCCGAGCCGTGTGGTGGCCGCGTGGAAAGCGGGGGACACGAACCCGCTGATCCGGTCGTTCGTCCGGATCGCGACGGCCGCCTACCGCGGAGATCCGTCAGAACGGCCCTGAGTGCCGCCCCGCCCGGTACGGGGCGCGGGCGGCTCGCCCGGCGGTTCCCAGCCGTGGGTGAGGATGTCGAAGATGGCCTCGACGGCGGCCCGGCGGTCCTGCCGGCCGCGAGCGAGGGCCGGGATCTCGAGTACGAACCGGGCGAGCACCCCGCAGGCGAGGTCATCGTGGTCGACGCCGATCTCGTCGGCGATGGCCGCGCCGAGCGCGTCGGTGTGCCGGGTCCACATGCGTTCGGCGTACGCGCGCAGCGCCGGTGTGGTCTCCACGAGGTGGGTGAACTCGGCCATCTGGGGATGTGCCGCGATCGGCAGCCAGCTGTCGAGGACGTGCTGCCGGAGGGCGTCGGGGATGCTCTGGCCGGCGGCTCGCCGCCGCACCGCGGCGATCAGTGCTGCCTCCCGGTCCTCGTCCTGGTCGAATACCAGCGCTTCCTTGCCGGTGAAGTGCTTGAACACCGTAGTGGTCGACACATCGGCCGCGTCGGCGATGTCACGGATGCTCACCTGGTCGTAGCCGCGTTCCAGGAAGAGCCGGAGTGCGGCGTCGGCGATCGCTTGCCGGGTGGCGGCCTTCTTGCGTTCCCGGCGGCCGACGGGGGGCGTGGTCATGGCGTGAGCATATCCGATAGTTGCATCGATAGCTAAGTTGCCTCGTTGCACTTTTTACATCGTTCTGCTTTTCTGAGGTCCGCACGCCGGGCCCCGCTCGCCCATGCCCCCTCTTCGCCCATCGACAGGGAACCCACCATGACCTCTCCCGCACCCGCCCACGCCCGCATCAGCGTCATCGGCGCCGGACCCGGCGGACTGACCTGCGCCCGCATCCTCCAGCGACACGGCATGGACGTCACCGTCCACGACCGCGACCCGGGCCCCGACGCACGCAACCAGGGCGGCACCCTCGACCTGCACGCCGACAACGGCCAGATCGCCCTGCGCGAGGCCGGTCTGCTCGACGAGTTCTTCGCACTGTCCCGCCCCGAGGGGCAGGAAATGCGCCATTGGGACCCGTCCGGAACGCTGACGGACCAGCACGTCCCGGCGGCCGGTGAGCTGTTCAAGCCGGAGATCGACCGCGGCCAGCTGCGCGACCTGCTGCTCGACTCCCTCCACCCGGGAACCGTGCGCTGGGGCCACGCCCTCGACACCGTCAGCGGGCCCGCCGACGGGCCGCGGCGGTTGCACTTCGCGAACGGTACGACCATCGAGACCGATCTGGTCATCGGCGCCGACGGCGCGTTCTCCCGGGTGCGCCCGGTGGTGTCCACCGCCGTCCCCGAGTACACCGGGGTGGGCTTCTTGGAGGCGTGGTTCTCCGACGTCGAGAACCGCCACCCCGACATCGCCGAGCTGGTCGGTCCGGGCAGCGCCGCCGCGGCCGACGGCGACCGGGGCCTGTTCGCCCAGCGCAACGGCGGAAACCACATCCGCGTCTACATCATCCGGCGAGTCCCGGTCGACTGGCTCTCCAGGAGCGGCCTGACCGCCGACGACACCGACGGCATCCGCGCCCTGCTCCTCGAGGAGTACGCCCACTGGTCGCCCCGGATGCGCCGGATGCTCACCGACAACGAAGGCCCCTACGTCGACCGCCCGCTGTTCGCCCTCCCGGTCCCGCACACCTGGGCACCCAACCCGACGGTGACCCTGCTCGGCGACGCCGCCCACCTCATGCCCCCGCTCGGCGTCGGCGTCAACCTCGCCATGCTCGACGCCGCCGAACTCGCCCTCGCGCTCGCGAACGCCGCCACGGTCGACGACGCCATCCGCACGTACGAGAAGACCATGCTCCCCCGCTCCACCGAGACGGCCAAGGCCCTCGAAGGCGGCGCCGAGCACCTGCTGTCCACCGACGTACCCGACTTCGGCCACGACGCCTAGACGCGGTGGTGTGACGCGGTGTTGTGCGGTGACGGCGGCCGATACGCGGTTGATACACAGCTGAGCGGCCACGGAGGCCCGGCCTCGCCGGGGCGGAGATCTCCTTCGGCATCATGGGAGGCTCCGCTCCTCGCACAGGTTGGTGAACATGTCCTACGCAGCCGCCGGTGACGGTGGTCCCACGCCCGTCACGATCCTCCTGGTGGAGGACGACGAGGTGATCCGCAGGTCGGTCGCGATGGCGCTGGAGCGCTACGGCTACCGCGTCACCACGGCCGGAGACGGGCTGACCGGTCTGGAGCTGTTCCGGGACGGGGGCCATGACCTGCTGCTGCTGGACGTGATGCTGCCGGGGCTCGACGGCATCGGACTGTGCCGCCGGATCCGGGAGACCAGCATGGACCCGATCCTGATGATGTCGGCCCGCGGCGACGCGCTGGACGTCATATCCGGCCTGGAGGCGGGCGCCGACGACTATGTCGTCAAGCCGGTCGACACCGCGGTGCTGGTGGCCCGGATCCGGTCGCTGCTGCGGCGGGCCACGTTCGCACCGGCCACGGCACCCGCCGATCCGGCCACCCCGGCGGCGGCCGGATCGACGGGCCACCAGCCGGGCCGGCCGGGCCGCCCCGAGCAGCCCGAGCCGCGCCCCGAACGCGCCCGGCTCCGCTTCGGTGACCTGGCCATCGACACGGGCGGCCTGGAGGTGTTCCTGGCCGGTGAGCCGGTCGCGCTGGCACCCACCGAACTGCGGCTGCTGCTGGAGTTCGCCGCGCATCCCGGCATCGTGCTGGACCGGCAGACACTGCTGCGCAACGTGTGGGATTACGGCTGGGACGGCGACAGCCGCGTCGTCGACCTGTGCGTCCAGCGGTTGCGGAAGAAGATCGGCGCCGGACGGATCGAGACGGTGCGCGGCTTCGGCTACAAGCTGAGGCGCTGACGTGGGCACCCGGTCCCTGCTCAACTGGCGCTCCCTGCGCTGGAAGATCGCCCTGCTGGTGGCCGCGGCGTGCTGCGGCATCGCGCTGACGGTCGGACTGCTGGTGCACCACAGCACCTACGAGCGGTCCATGAACGAGGGCGCGGTCAAGGCGCACACCGCACTGGACACGGCCCTCCGCTCGGGCGGCCGGAGCGGGCCCGACGCCGTCGTCCGCGCCCCCGGGGAGATGCCACCGGAGCTGGTGCGGAGGGTGCGGACCCAAGGGGAGGCGGCCGTGTACGACGAGAGCAAGCCCTACCGTCCGCGGATGTGGGCCGGAAAGCGGCTGTCCGACGGCCGTCTGGTGGCCATCTGGGTCGATATGACGCCCGATCAGCTCAGCCGCCGCGCCCTGGACCGGCATATGTGGAAGTACTCGCTGGCCGCGCTGGCCGTCGTCGTCCCCGTGTCCGCCCTCGCCGCCGAACTCCCCAACCGACGGCTGCGGCGGGTGGCGCGGACCGCACGGCGCATCGCCTCGGGCGACCTGGACGCCAGGACCGAGGCGGGCGGCCGGGCGGGCGACGAGATCACCGAGATCTCGGCCACCGTCGACTCCATGGCCGACAGCCTGCGGGACCGGCTGCGCGGTGAACAGCGCTTCACCGCCGATGTGGCACACGAGTTGCGCACCCCGCTGATGGGCCTGGTCACCTCCGCCGAGCTGCTCCCCGAGAGCGAGGCCACCGATCTGGTCAGGGACCGGGTGCGGGTGATGCGCACCCTCGTGGAGGATCTGTTGGAGATCTCCCGTCTCGACGCCGGTGTGGAACGCGCCGATCTGCGGCCCGTCGCTCTCCCCGACATGGTCCGGGACTCGCTGGCCCGCACCGGTCTCGAAGCGACCCTCACGGCCGGGGCCGCGCCCGGCGTGGTCGAGACGGACCCGCGCCGGCTCGACCGGATCCTCGCCAACCTGCTCACCAACGCCCACCGGCACGGCGGTGCGCCGGTCGAGGTCACCATCGAGGGAACGACGGTCGTGGTCCGCGACCACGGCCCCGGTTTCCCCGACAGCCTGCTCGTGGAAGGGCCGCAGCGGTTCCGCACCGGCGCGGCCGAGCGCGGCCGCGGTCACGGACTCGGGCTGACCGTCGCCTCGGGCCAGGCCCGGGTCATCGGGGCGGCGCTGCACTTCTCGAACGCCGCCGACGGCGGAGCCGTCGTCACGCTCCGGCTGCCGCCGACGGGCTGACGCCACAGAGCTGATACACAACGGAAGACCGGCCGAGCGGTGCCGGAGCCACGGTCACGACCCCGCGGAAATCCGGCCCGGCCAAGGTGGCCGACGTGCACGAGCGCAGCACGTCGACCACCTTGGAGGTGCCTTGCACATGGACCGTGACCGTATCCCCCGCCCACCTGGCACGGGCGTGGCGCAGCCGCCACGGCCGGGCCGCTCGTGGCCTCCCCTCCGCACAGCCGCTGCCACGGCCGTGGTGCTCGTGGCCGTCATCGGCCTGTGCGTCGGACTCACCTCAGGAGAGGACGGCTCGCTGTCGTGGCCCTGGCCGCGGGAGGGCCAGACGAGCGTGCTGGTCGAGGGCACCGGCGACACCGGGGCAACCGGCGACACCGGTGATACCGGTGATACCGGTGATACCGGTGATACCGGTGATGTCGCCACCGACGGCGCCCAGAGGCCGGTGCCGATCGCCAGCGTCACGAAGGTGATGACCGCGTACGTGATCCTGCGTGACCGTCCGCTGCGGGCCGGCGAGGCCGGTCCCGACATCACCGTCGACCAGCCGGCCGCCGACGAGTCCGGCTCGGGCTCGGAGTCGAGCGTGCGGGTGCGGGCCGGACAGCGGCTGAGCGAACGACACGTGCTGGAACTGATGCTGATCCCCTCCGGGAACAACATCGCCCGGCTGCTGGCCCGCTGGGACGCGGGCTCGCAGGAGGCGTTCGTGGCGAAGATGAACCGGGCCGCCCACGATCTGGGCATGCGCCACACCACCTACAGCGGCGCCAGCGGCATCGAGTCCACGACCACCAGCACCAGCGCCGACCAGCTGAAACTGGCGCGGCGGGTGATGCGCAACGAGGTGTTCCGAGCCATCGTCGCCAAGCCCAGCACCACCGTCCCCGGTGTGCCCGGCCCGATCCGCAACACCAACACCCTGCTGGGCACGGCCGGTGTGATCGGCCTCAAGACCGGCTCCAGCACACCCGCCGGCGGCGCCCTGATGTGGGCGGCCACCGCGCCCGACGGCGCGGGACACGACCGGCTGATCCTCGGCGTCGTCCTCCACCAGCGCGCGGGCTCCAGCCCCCAGGAGGGGCTCCGGGCCGCGCTCGACAGCAGCCGCACCCTGATCGAGGCCGTACGGCGGTGGGTGTCGACGACCACCTCCGGGACCCGGTGAAAGCACCATGACCACCTCCCTCGACACCCCTTCCACACCGCCGGCGCCCGCTCCCCCGCCCGAGGCCGACGAGAGCGCCACGACCGGCGGCGGCGTCTGGCGGCGGGGCCGGACCATCGCCGTGCTCGCGCTGTCGGCCGCGGCGGCGATGCTGTTCCACGCCCAGATCCCCAACCAGGTCGGCCACCTCGGCAGCCTCGTGGAGACCTTTCTGCCCTGGACCGGGCTGGCCGTGCCGGCGCTGCTGCTCTGTGCCCTCGTCCGCCGGTCCGCGACCGCCGCCGTGGCCGTCGTCCTGCCCGCGCTCACCTGGTGCTCGCTGTTCGGCGGGACGCTCCTCGACAAGCGGGCGGACGGCGGAGACCTGACCGTGGTGTCCCACAACGTCAACGAGCACAACCCGCACCCCGCGCACACCGCACGCGCCCTCGCCGCCTCCGGTGCCGATGTGCTGGCCCTCGAAGAGCTGGGCAGCGCGACAGCGCAGTACGAGAGAACACTGGCCGGCACCTACCCGTACCACGTGGTGCGGGGCACGGTCGGACTGTGGAGCGGCTACCCCATCGACGCCTCCCGCACGGTGGACATCGCGCCCTGGCCACGCGCGCTGCGCGCCACCGTGCGGACACCCAAGGGGCCGGTCACCGTCTTCGTCGCCCATCTGCTGTCGGTCCGGTTCACTCCCTTCTCGGGTTTCGCCGCCGGCGCGCGCGACGCCGCCGCGCACCGCCTCGGCGACGCCCTGCGGGCCGAACCGGCGGGCCGCACCGTGCTCGTGGGCGACTTCAACGGCACCTTCGAGGACCGGGCACTGTCCGCCGTCACCTCCCGACTGCGCTCGGCCCAGAGCGAGGCGGGCGCCGGGTTCGGGCTCACGTGGCCCGCCTCCCTCCCCGTGGCGAGGATCGACCACATACTCGTGCGCGGCGTGGATCCGCGCGCGTCCTGGACCCTGCCCGCCACCGACAGCGACCACCTGCCGGTGGCGGCGACGCTGAGGCTGTGATCCGGGCGAGTCACCCGACCGGGCCGGTGAGACACCGAGCCGCCGAGCCGCCGACTCCGCCGCTGATGCCACAACGTCCGCGACGCCGGGGTGCATCACGGGCTGCCCGGGGTGAAACGGACTGCGGCGGTGAGGAGATGACGCCTCCGGCGTGGCGGACCGGCGGTTCCGGCGTGGTGCCCCGGCCACCGCCGAAGTGAAAGCCACTTATATAATTGGCCAATGCATCGTTCGCTGGGACCCGACGAGTGTCGGATGGGGCAGGGCCCGAGAGGGCCACTGAGCGACATCGGCGGGCTCTCCGCGTCCTGCGTACGCCCGGCCGCTCCGGGGCACCGCGCGGCTGTGTGACCGCCCCGCACGTCCGGCCACACCCCTTGTACCCGCCAGAGAAACGGAGGCCAGTTGACGACGCCGGCTATCGACTCACCCCCGTCGGCCACGGACCCGCACCCCACACACCCTGCCCGTAGATTCGCCCCGCCCCGAGTCGGCGGACCCAGACGCTGGTGGGACTGGGTGCTCGCCTCCGATCCCGGCCTCGGCCACCTTCAGGCGGGGTGGCGAGCGCTGGTGTCCATGACCGTCTCCCTCTCGGTCGGTTACGGGATGACGCATGTCCTGGACGTGCCCACCATGCTGGGCATGGTGGTCGGCGGCATGATGGGGCTGATGAGCGCCTTCGTGGTGGCCGAGAACACCCCGCTGCGACTGGCGCGTTCCAGCCTGTGGATGCCCCTGCCCTACTGCGCCGCCCTGCCGATCGCCTCATGGGCGCATCCGCACCGGATGCTCGACCTCACCCTCTTGGTGGTGGCGCTGGCCTTCGCGTTCTTCCTGGCCCGCTTCGGTCCCATCGGCCTGCTGACCGGCATGATGACCTTCAACGCCTTCATGGTCGGCGGCATCATCGTCATCCCGCTGGACACCTGTGGGCCGCTCGCCGTCATCGCCGTGGTGGCCTCGGTGGCCGTACTGCTCGCCCGGCTGCTGCTGTGCTATCCGATGCCGCGTGAGGACCTGCTGCGCACCCAGCGCGCCTTCCTCGTCGAGGCCCGCAGGATCGCGGACGCCGCCGCCACCGCCCTGGACCCCGACGCCGACCAGGCCACGGCGGTCAAACGGATGAGCCGCGCGCAGCGCCGGCTGAACATCACCACCGTCACCATCGACGGCCACCTCGCCCAGCCCGAGGTCGCGGCCGACCCGGACACCGCCGAGCTGCTGCACCAGTACCTCTTCGACGCCGAGCTCGCCCTCCAGGGCATCGGCCAGGCGATCCAGAAGCTGACGGCCCGCCAGGTTCCGGCTCCGCTGCGCGAAACACTTGTGATCGGCCTGGTCATCGCCCGCGACACGCATCTGGGGCAGGCCGACGCGCTGCGCCCGGCCGCCGAGCTGATCCGGCAGCAGGCCGCCGCCGTCCCCGAGGGGACGAGCGCGGAGCAGGCGGAGGTGCGTGCCCTGGCCCACCGTGTCGCGGACCTGCTGGACGGGCTCGCCGAATCCCTCGCCCGCTGGCTGGAGCTGGGGTGGAGTTCGTCCACCGTACGGGCCAGGGTGCCGTTCCAGCCCACCGTGGCGCTGGAGCGCAACCGTCCGGCCGAAGCCGGTCCCGCCGCCAAGCGGGTCGCCGCCGCGCAGGCCGGCCCGGGGTGGCGGCGCGCCGTTCCGTCTCTGCGCGCCCCGCTCCAGGCCGGGGTCGCCGCCGCCATCACGTGCCCGCTGGCCGACGCCATCAACGGGCAGCGCTTCTACTGGGGCCTGGTGGGCGTGATGATCACGCTGTTCGGCACGAACACCACGCATGAGCGGTTGCGCAAGCTCGCACACCGTGTGGTGGGCACGGCCGTCGGCGCGGTCATCGGCATCGTCCTGCTGCACCTGATCGGGCCGGGCCACATCTGGTGGACCCTCGCGGTGATCGTCGGCGGGCTGGCCATCGGCTCCTGGGGCATGCAGCGCCAGTACGCGTACTGGGTCGTCGGCCTGGTCGCCGCGCTCGTCCAGATGTACGGCCTGACCACGCCGTACGACGACGTCAACTGGCTGCTGACGCAGCGTCTGATGGACAACGCGCTGGGCTGCGCGATAGCCACCGTCTGCGCCGCGGTGATCTTCCCGGTCTCGACCCGCAAGGTCGCGGGCGAGGTCCAGCGCGGCTACCTGTCCGCGATGGAACACCTGATCCAGCAGGTCGCCCTGCGCTGGACCGATCCGAAGGCCCCGGTCCGGCTGCGCGGCGCGGCCCGCGCCCTGGACGCCGCCCTCCTCCAGGTGCGCAGCGTGGTCAGGCCACTGGTCCGGATGCCGCTGGGCGGCCGGGGGCGCGGCAACGAGAGCGCGCTCGGGATTCTCAACACCGCCACCCGGCACGCACACACCCTGGCCGCGGCGGCGGACGTCGACATCCGCCTCGCTCCTGAGTCGGCCGCCCGTCTGCGGCGCGTCTGCGATGTCTTCGTCGACTCCCTCCATGCCCTGGACCGGCGCATCACGAAGGGCGAGGAGGGCGGCACCTGGGTCCGGGTCAGTCCCCTGATCCACGAGCTGACGGACCATCTGCGCACCGCCGACCGGCCACGCGCCGACCGGCTGCACACCGCACTGCACGAGCTGGCGGCGCTGGACGAGGCGCTCGCCGCGCTCGCGGAGGGCCGGGGGCTGGCGACGACCACCCCGCCCACCACACGGACCGCCCCGGCCGACCGCACCCACACCGCCCTCGCCGCCTGGGCGGCCACCCTGCGTCCCGGCACGACCACGAACACGGCGCGCGCCCACAGCGCGGGCGCCCCCGCCGCCGGTGCCGCCGGCCACCGCACGACGGCGCCTGCCGCCACCGCGTCTTCCGCCGGCTCCGGGACGGTCACCGTCAGCGGCGCGCTGCACTGCCCGGCGCACCCGGACGGCTGTTCGGCGTGGATCACCGTGATCAGCGATCGGGGCAAGCGCGAGGCCCTGGTCCGGGCCGCCGGCGGTGGCTACCGGCTGCCCGGTCTGCGACCCGGCGGCTACACCCTGATCGCGTCCAGCCCGGCGCATGCGCCGCGTGCGGAGTTCCTGCTGGTGGCGCCCGGCCACGCCCAGCGACACGACATCACGCTCGCCCCGGCCGGCTGACCGAGGAGCCCACCGGCCTGCCGCGTCATGGACGCCGTGGAGGACGGCCCCTGTCCCCCACGGCGTCCTCGTGGTTCCGGACGCGGCCAACCGGATGACCGGTCGGCCGGTAGGAAACTAGACTTCCGGCTGACTCATCCACACCGAAGTGAGGGAATCCATGGCCGAACTCTCGAGAATCACGGTCGAGCCGAGGGAACCGCTGGCCGCCGAGGTCTCGCGCCGCCTCATCGACTATCTGATGTCCGGCGCGGTCCAGCCCGGCGACCGCATCCCCTCGGAGCGCCGGCTCACCGAGATGCTCGGAGTCAACCGGCCCACTGTGCGCGAGGCCATCAAATCCCTCGGATTCCTGGGACTGCTGGAGATCCGGCAGTCCAGCGGCACCTACTTCCGCGGCGCCGACTCCGACGTCCTGTACCGCCTCTTCGAACTCGGCCTGGTGCTCGGCGAGCGCGGCGCGCAGGACATGCTGCGGGCCCGTGCCGAACTCGAGGTCGTCGTCGCGGGTCTGGCCGCCGAGACCCGCGACGAGGCGGGGGTGCGGCTGCTGCGGGCCCGGCTCGCCGCGATGCGCGAATGCCCCGACGCGGAGTTCGCCGAGGCGGACACCGCGTTCCACGCGACCCTCGCCGAGCTGGCCGGGAACACGGTCCTGCGGGACATGCTCAAGGGCATGCGCGCCGTGATCCAGCGCGGCTGGGTCGAGCGCACCGGCGCCGTACGGCCCCGCGAGGTCGCCTACGCCGACCATGTGCCGATCTTCGAGGCGGTCGAGAAGGGCGATGCGCAGGCCGCCCGAGCGGCGATGGCCCGGCATATGGAGGGCGCCTCGCGCCGTCTGCGGGAGGCGCTGGAGCAGCGCACCGCCGACTGATCCGCCCGCGCCCCGGCGGAGCGTTCCCGGGAGCGGGAGCGTTCCCGGCGCGCCCCCGCGTCCACCGGCGACCTCGACGTGCCCGTCACCTTCGGCGGCATCACCTGCCACCCTCTGCGCCACGCCGACGCCGCCGGCGTGGCACCGCCGGCCCCGGTCAGCCCGGATCGGGCGCCGTGTCAGCCCGGATCGGGCGCCGTGGTGCGGCGGGGGAGCCGGACGCGGAAGGTGGTGGCGCCCGGCGCGTCGGCCAGCGTGACCGTGCCGCCGTGTGCCGCGATGACGGCGCGGGCGATCGCCAGCCCCAGTCCGGTGCCGCCCGCGGCCCGAGCCCGCCCCGGGTCGGCGCGGGCGAACCGCTCGAACACCTCGTCCCGGAGCGCCTGGGGAACCCCGGGACCGTCGTCCGCCACGCTGAACTCGACCCAGTCCTCGCCGGCCGGTGCCAGCCGGACCGTGACCCGCGTGCCGGGCGGGGTGTGGATACGGGCGTTGGCCAGCAGGTTGCCCACCACCTGCTGGAGGCGGTGCTCGTCGCCGACGACCGTGACCGGCTCCTCGGCCAGCTCCAGCGTCCAGCGGTGCCCCGGACCGGCGGCCCGTGCGTCGCCCGTCGCGTCCAGCACCAGTCGGGTCAGGTCGACCGGCGCGCGGGCCAGCGGCCGCCCCGCGTCGAGCCGGGCGAGCAGCAGCAGATCGTCCACGAGTGTGGACATCCGCTCCGACTCGGACTGGATCCGCTCCAGCGCGTGCCGCACCTCGGCCGGCACCGGACCCGGATGGCGCAGTGCCAGCTCCGCGTGGCCGCGGACGGAGGCCACCGGGGTGCGCAGCTCGTGGCTGGCGTCGGCAGCGAAGTGCCGCAGCCGCTCCTCGCTCGCCTGGCGACGGGCCAGCGCGTCCCCGACGTGGCCGAGCATGCGGTTGAGCGCGGTGCCCACCTGGCCCACCTCGGTGTGCGGATCGGTGTCCGGCACCGGTGGCGGCATGGCCACCTCACCGCTGGCCAGCGGCAGCTCGGCCACGCCCGCTGCGGTCGTGGTCACCCGCCGCAGCGGGCGCAGCGACAGACGGACCCACAGCGCCCCGGCCACCCCGGTCACCAGCAGCGCGCTGCCGAACACCACGGTCTCCACCAGCTCCAGCCGGTGCACGGTCTCCTCCACCGGGCGCAGCGGCAGCCCGGTGATCAGGACATCGCCGTCGTCCCCCGCGACCGCCGCGACCCGGTAGCCGCGGAGCGCGGTGAGCCGGATGCTGTGGCCGGCGCCGTCCACCGGCACCTTGGCCAGGACCCGCCGGTCGGCGCCGGTCAGCGGTACGGCGGCGTCCGTCTGGTCGCGCACCACCGCCGCGTCGGTCGGCGTACCGTCCACCAGCCGGGCGCCGAAGGTGCCGTCCGACTGGCCACGGGTGTCGGGCCGGTTGTCGGCGTCCGGCCGCCGCTCACCGTGCTCCAGGCTGGCCGGGAACCGGCCGCCGGCCGCCGTCAGCTGCTGGTCCAGCCGGCGCACCAGAAACCCCTCCAGCGCGAACACCGTGGTCAGCCCCACCGCCAGACATGCCACCGCCAGCAGCACCACCAGACCGGCGGTCAGCCGGGCGCGCAGCGTACGGGGCAGCCACCCGGGCAGCCGCGCGGTGAGCGGCCGCCTCACGAGACCTCCGCCTTCAGCACGTAGCCCACCCCGCGCACCGTGTGGATCAGCGGCGCCCGTCCCGCGTCGATCTTCTTGCGCAGATAGCTGATGTACAGCTCGACCACATGCGCCTGGCCGCCGAAGTCATAGCTCCACACCCGGTCCAGGATCTGCGCCTTGGACAGCACCCGCCGGGGGTTGCGCATCAGGAACCGCAGCAGTTCGAACTCGGTGCGGGACAGCTCCACGGCCACACCCCCGCGGGTCACCTCCCGCGCCTGCTCGTCCATCACCAGATCCCCGACCACCAGCCGGTCGTCGTCCGGCTCCCGCGCCATCCCGGCCCTGCGCAGCAGCCCGCGCAGCCGGGCCAGCACCTCCTCCAGGCTGAACGGCTTGGTCACGTAGTCGTCGCCGCCCGCCGTGATCCCCGCGATCCGGTCCTCCACCGCGTCCCGGGCGGTCAGGAACAGCACGCACACATCCGGCAGCTCCGCCCGCATCGCGCGCAGCACCGTGAGCCCGTCGGTGTCCGGCAGCATCCAGTCGAGTACCACCGCGTCCGGGCGGAACGTCCGCACCGCCTCCAGCGCGGACGCCCCGTCGGCGGCGGTACGGACCTCCCAGCCCTCGTAGCGCAGCGCCCCCGACAGCACATCGGTCAGATCGGGCTCGTCGTCGACGACCAGGACGCGGACCCGGGCGCCGTCGGGCCGCAGCAGAAAACGGCTGGTGGTGTGCGTATCCATGATGCGTTCCAGCATCCCTCGGGACGCGCCGCGCCAAGGCCCGGCCTTCCTCTGAGTTTCCTCTGAATTCCGAGCGCTTCGCCCCTGTTCATAGGGTTTTCAGAACTTCGCCGACCACTCTGACCAGGCAATTCACCGAGAGGAATCCCATGACCAGCACGACAACGCCGGTCCCGGCCGTGACCCGCCCGGCCCGGTCGGCACCGCGCCCGCCCAGCCCCGTCCCGGCCCTCGCGCACCTGGTGATCTGGGGCGGGGCCGCCGCCGTCCTGGCGCTGTGGTGGAGCGACACGTCCTCGGTCGTCGGCGCCGCGGACTGGCTGACCGGTGCGGGGCGGATCACCGGGCTGCTGGCCGGTTACGCGTGCGCGGTGCTGCTGATCCTCATGGCCCGCGTACCGCTCCTGGACCGCGCCGTCGGCACCGACCGGCTGGCCCGCTGGCACGCCATGGGCGGCCGGTACACGATCTCGCTGGCCTGCGCCCACGTGCTGCTGATCATCTGGGGGTACGCGCTGGAATCGCACACCGGGGTGGTGGACCAGACCACCGCCCTGGTGTTCCACTACCCGGACCTGCTCAAGGGCACGATCGGCTTCCTGCTCTTCCTCGTCACCGCGTTCGTGTCCGCGCGCGCCGTGCGCCGCCGCGTCTCCTACGAGACGTGGCACTTCCTGCACTTCGCGACCTACCTCGCGGTCTTCCTCGTCTTCGGGCACCAGCTCTCCGACGGGGCCGACTTCGTCGGCGACCGCCCCGCCCAGCTGGCCTGGTACACGCTCTACATCGGAGCGGCGGCGCTGCTGGTCTGGTACCGGTTCGCCGTCCCGGTGCGCCGGGCGCTGCGCCACCGGCTGTACGTCACCGGGGTCCGGCCGGAGGCCCCGGGTGTGGTGTCGGTGTACCTGTCGGGCGACCGGCTGACGGAGCTGTGTGCCGAGCCCGGCCAGTTCTTCCGGTGGCGGTTCCTGACCCACGGCCTGTGGTGGGCCGCCAACCCCTACTCGCTGTCGGCCGTCCCGCACCCGGCGTATCTGCGGATCACCGTCAAGGCGTCCGGTGGCCACAGCGCGGCGCTCGCCCGCCTCGAACCCGGCACCCGGGTGCTCGCCGAGGGCCCGTACGGCGGCTTCACCGCACGCCGCCGCCGCGCCCGCAAGACCCTCCTGCTGGGCGGCGGCGTCGGGATCACCCCGCTGCGGACCCTCTTCGAGACGCTGCCCGGCGAGGTGACCCTCGTCTACCGGGCCCGGCGCCCGGAGGACCTGGCGCTCCGCGCCGAACTGGACGGCGTGGCCGCCGCGCGCGGGGCGGTGGTCCACTACGTCGTCGACGAGCCGGCCGTCCACTCCTCCCCGCTGACCGCCGAGGCACTGCGCGGCCTGGTGCCCGACCTCACCGAACGTGACGTCTACCTGTGCGGCCCGCCCGGCATGACGGAGGCCGCCCGGCGCGCCCTGCGCGACGCCGGGGTGCCGCGCCGCCGCGTCCACCACGAGTCGTTCGCGTTCTGAGTCCGATCCGCACCGCGCCGCACCCGAAGGAGACCTCCGTGCGCAAGGCCGCCGTCACCACCGTCTCGACCGTGGCGGGCATCGTCCTGCTGCTGTCGCTCAAACCACACCAGAACCCCGCCACGGCCATGGCGGCGTCGCCGCCGGCCTCCGGAACCCCGGGAGCGTCATCGTCCCCGTCGCCCGGCACCGGCCGGTCGGGAACGTCGTCCCCCGCACCCTCGGGCGGCACCTCCGGCACCTCCGGCGCCTCCGCCACCTACACCGGCGACGTGAGCAACACCGCGTACGGCCCGGTCCAGGTGGCCGTGACGGTCTCAGGCGGCAGGATCACCGCCGTCAAGGCGCTCCGGACACCGTCCGACCGCCCCCGCTCCCAGGAGATCAACTCCTACGCCGTACCGCAGCTGACCCAGGAGGCGCTGAGCGCCCAGAGTGCCCACATCGACGCGGTCTCCGGCGCCACCTACACCAGCGAGGGATACACCCGGTCCCTCCAGAGCGCACTGGACAGGGCCGGTGTCTGAGACCTCCGCGCCCGCCCGTGGGCTGCGCCACGTCGAGCACGTCATGGGCACGGTGTTCTCCTTCGACCTCCGTGACCCGGTCACCCCGCCCGTCCGCCGGGCCCTGCGGGAGGCCGTGGCCTGGCTGCACCATGTGGACGAGGTCTTCTCGACCTACCGCCCCAACAGCGTGATCAGCCGCCTGGGCCGTGGCGAGCCGGTCCCGGAGCGGTACGGGCCCGAGGTGACCGAGGTGTTCGCGCTGTGCGCGGAAGCGACGCGCGCCACCGGCGGCTGGTTCAGCCACACCCCCGGCGGCCGGCTCGACCCCTCCGGGATGGTCAAGGGCTGGGCGGTCGAGCGGGTCTCCCAGATGCTGGACGCGGCGGGCGCCCACAACACCTGCGTCAACGGCGGCGGCGACCTCCAGTCGCGTGGCGAAGCCGCCCCCGGCACGCCGTGGCGGATCGGCATCGCCCACCCCGCCCGCCCAGGGGAGCCGGCCGCCGTCGTCACCGGACACGACCTGGCCGTCGCCACCTCGGGCACGGCCGAGCGCGGTGCGCATGTGCTGGACCCGCACACCGGCCGGCCCGCCACCGGGCTGCTCTCGCTCACCCTCACCGGCCGTCACCTCACCCGGACCGACGCCTACGCCACCGCCGCGTTCGCCATGGGCGGCGGGGCCCGCGCCTGGGTCGAGGCGCTGGACGGCCACGAGGCGCTGGGGATCACCGCGGCGGGTGAGGTCTGGCGCACCCCGGGCTTCCCCGGGACGGTCCTGGCCGGGGCCGCGCCGTGACGGGCGGGGTCGGCGCGGGACGTGGACTGGGCGGTGGACGAGGCGGCGCGCCATGAGCTGCCCCTGCGTCTGATCCACGCCTCCCGGTGGGAGCGGTACGAGGGCCGTCTCCCCTCGTTCAGCACGGAACGCCCCTCGGGGGAGACCGTGGCCGAGCAATCGTCGCCGACCGGCGCACCGGGTTCTGCGGGACATGTCGGAACAGCCGATCTGCTGGTGGTCGGCGCCCTCCGCCGCCGTGACCACAGTGCCCTCCGCCGCCGTGACCACAGTGGTCTACAGCTCGGCCGGGTCGGCCATGCGGTGCTCCACCACTCCGCGTGCCCGGTCGCCATCGTCCCGCGGCAGACGTGACCGCGCCCCGTCCCGGGCGCCTTCAGGCCGCCCGCCACCGCCTGGCGGCGCGCGGTCGCCGCAGGTGGGCGCCGACCGTGGCCATCCGTCCCGCCACTGCCGCGTCCCGCTCATTCATGCGGGACGACGGCGACCGGACAGCCCGCGTGGTGCACCGCCGCCTGCACCACGGGGCCCAGGCGGGGACCCAGCGCGGGCGGGTGCTTCCGCCGTCCGAGCATCAGCAGATCGCTGTCGGACGCGGCCCGTACGACGGCCTGGGCGGGGCTCTCCAGCCGGACCTCGTCGATCACCCGCACCCGGGGGAACTTCTCCCGCCACGGCCGCAGCACCTCGTCCAGTTCCCGGCGCGCCTGCTCCGTGAAGACCTGAGCCACGTCGGATTCCGTCCCCCGGGCGGCGGTGTGTGCCCGGTCCGGCTTTCTTCCGTGGACGGCGTGCAGCGGCACATCGCGGGTGAACGCGGTGACATAGGCGAACTCGAGGAGGTTGTCCTGGGGACCGTGCAGGCTCAGGCCCACGACCACATGACGCCGGCGTCCGTCCGTTCTCCCCGCCGCGCGCATCAGCACCACGGGCCGCTCCGCCCGTGCGATGGTGTGCGATCCGATGTCGCCCAGGAAGAAGCTGGCCACCCGGTCCAGTCCCCGGGATCCGAGCACCAGCATGCGGGACCGCGCGGCCGCGTCGAGCAGGGCCGTCTCGGCCTCGTCCGCGACCAGGTCCTCGACGATGGTCAGCCGCGGATGGTCGCGGGCCAGCTCGGCGTGGGCGTCGTGCACGATCCGCCGCGCCCAGTAGTTCTGGTCATCCGCCGTGGGGCTGTCCGGCGTGGGCGGGGACAGCAGGATCCAGGCGTGCGTCAGACGCAGTGCCAGCTCACGCCGCTCCGCCTCGTCGGCGGCCCAGTGAGCGGCGGCCAGGCTCTCGGCCGAGCCGTCGAGGCCCACGGTGACCACTTGTTCCGTGGCGTGTTCCGTGGCGTTGGCGTGTTCCATGCCGGTGCCTCCTGCCGGGTTCACGCGGCCATGGCGGAGCCGCCGGTGTCATCGGTGCCATAGGCGATGTGCTCGTCGACCGAGACCACCCCGTCCACCCCCCGGCACAGCCGCACGATGACCGGGACCAGGCTCCTGGTCTCGACCGACCCGTCCAGCGTGACCTCGCCCTGCCGCACCTCGACCGTCACGGCCGAGGGCGCCAGACGCAGGGTCCGCCGCAGCAGATCCCCTTCGATCTCGTCGCGGATCGCGTCGTCATGGCGCAGGAAGACCCGCAACAGGTCGCCCCGGCTGACGATGCCGAGCAGCTCGCCGGTCTCGTCCACCACGGGCAGCCGCCTGACGTTCCGGTCCGACATCACCCGAGCCGCCTCGACGACCGTCCACTCCGGACGCGCACACACCGCGGGCGCCGACATCAGCTCCTCCGCCCTCGCCCCCCGCGCCTTCGCGCGCTCCCACGCCTCCAGGTGCGGAAGGGGCAACAGACCCGACGGGTCGGCCTGACCGGACGACTTGCGGAGCAGATCGGCCTCGGACAGCACACCGACCGGGCGTCCGGAGTCGTCCACGACCGGCACGGCGGTGACATCGTGCTCCGTGAGCAGTGCCACGAGTTCCTTGAACGGCATGTCGCGCGGCGCCCGGACCACGGGCCGCGTCATGAGCTCTCCGACCGTTCTGTGGTGCATCTCCCGACTCCTCTCACGGACGCGCGGCAGGCCGCCCGTGTGCTCCTCATCGAGCCTGCCAGCTCGTCCCCGGCCGCCGGATGAGCCTCATGGCTCCCTGTTACGGCCGCTCGGCCCACCACGGGGCCATCCGGCCCACCCGCCAGGTCTTCCGCCCCCAGGACACGGCTCATCAGCGGTGACACAGTGGAAGTCAGGCAGTAAGGCGGGATGTGGATGCGTGACCACCGATGAGTGAACACCGGCCGGGCCCCCCTTGTGTTCCCCGGCCCGGACGCACGCATGCACACGACCACCGATTGGCGGGCGTTCGTTCGTTCCCACCGAGCTGAGGCCCGGTTTGTCACCGCCTCGTGGGGAGGCACGACATGACGCACAACCATCCCGAAGCATCCGATGCCGAGCGCGGACCGGAAGCCCGGTTGAGCCGGCTGGAAGCACAGGTCGGAACCCTGGCCGAGGCCGTCCGGGCACTGGCCCACGGCCTGGAGAACATCCCGTCGAAGGACGTTCCGCCCGAGGAGGCGGCACGCGGCGCGCGGCTCGCCCACGAACTCCTGCTGTCGCAGGGTCTGTAACCGCTCCCCCGTGCCGGAACGGACGGAGTCGGCGGAGCGCTCGGCCGGACCTCCGCCCGACCTGCCCGGCGCCCGCCTCACCTGGCGCCCCGTCGCGCCTCGCGGACGGCGGAGCCCGTCCGGGGTGGCCGCTCCGGGACCAGCCGCGCCTGTGCGCGCATGACGATGTGCCCGAGGCCGGAGAGGACACACGCGACGGCGAGGCCCCCCGGGGGCAGCGGCTCGGTGCCCAACAGGGCGCGCAGGGGCGGCAGATACACGCCGGCCGCCTGGAGGACCAGCGCCGCCCCGGCGGCGGGCATGGCCTATGTGCAGATGGTGCTGCGCTTGGGGTACGGCCGTCCGGGCGCCCGGACCCCCGCCGGCCGGTCCAGGACGTGCTGGACACCGAGCCGTAACCGCGGCCGTGCGTGGTGCGTGCGGGACCGGCCGGGGAGGCCCCCGTCAGGCGGGGTGTGCGGCCTGGTCCGGCCCGACGCCCCGGAAATGGCATTCGACGTCCACGACTCCCTCCACGGCCCGGGTGAGGCGCGCGGCCACGGGGATCAGCGCGGTGTCGCCGAGCTGTCCGCTGAGGGTGACGACACCCTCCCGGGCCCGGACGTGGACACCGCTGCCGGGGAAGAGGTGGGACACCACGGTGCGGTGGACCTCCGCCTCGATGTCCTGGTCTGTGCGGAGGAAGACCTTCAGCAGATCACCCCGGGTGACGATGCCCTGCAACTTCCCCTCGGCGTCGACCACGGGAAGCCGTTTGACCCCCCTGACGGCCATGATCCGGGCCGCCTCGGGCAGCGTGGCGTCCGGGTGGACGGTCACCGCCGGGGAGCTCATCAGCTCTTCCGCCGTCACCGCCCCCGCCTTCGCGAGATCGGGGAGGCGCCGCAGCTGCTGGAAGCGGTCCGGGTCGCTGTCCCGGAATTCCTCCTTGGGCAGCAGGTCGGCCTCGGAGACGACGCCGATGACCCGGCCCTCGCCCTCCAGGACCGGCATGGCGCTCACCCGCCACGTGCCCAGGGTCTGCACCAGTTCCTTGAACGGCGCCTCACGCCCGACGGCGACCACCGTCCGTGTCATCACATCGCTCACGATGTGCGGAGTCTCGGGCACGGGGTTCCTCCCTTCCCTCGGTCCGTTCCGCACGGCGTTCCGGCGGCTCTTCCCCTTCCAGTGTCCGGTCCGCCGGTGTGTCCCGGCCACCTGGAAACCGCGCCCGTTCAGCAGATGCACGGGAGTCGCTCGCCGAGCGGCGGATCCACGATCCGGGTCCCGCCGAATCCGGTACGGGCCACGACCATGCCGGGGTGTTCGGCCACGCACCCACCGATCACGACCGCACCCCCTCCCTGCGGATGCGCGCGCATCGCCGCCAGTACCGCGTCGGGGACGGGCACCGCGCCCTCGTCCAGCGTCGCCCGACTGACGGTACGAAGTCGCCTCATCTACGCTGTCCCCATGGCTCGAGGGGAACCGAACGCGCGGGAGCGACTGGTGCGCGCCGCACTCGACCTGGCCGGCTCGTGAGCGCCCGCCGTGTGGTCATCGTCGTCTGGGCGGGGCTGTGCCTGGCCGGTGTCGCCGCCACCGCCGCCCTCGACGCCGAGCCGTACCCGGACCCGGGGTCCGCCACCGAGGAGCCGACGCCGGCGCGCCCCCGCACCGCCGGCTGCCAGGAGATCGCCGACCGCATCGAACAAGCCCGTGCCGAGGCCGAACACGAGCGGCAGGAAGCGCTCAGCCCGTCCGCGCCCCCTCGGCACCAGAACAGATTGGAGGCGACCGCGATAGTGGTGCCAAAGGAGTGCGCGGACGAACTCGAAGAGCGCGGCCTGACGTCACGGTAGGGGGCGGATCGGCGCCGGGCGGGAGCCGGTCAGGCGCACGGCACGTAGCCGGGCGGCCCTCGTGGTCAGTAGACGTCGCGCAGATAGCGTTTGTCGGCGGCGAGTTGCTTGACGTACGCCGCCGCCTCGGCCTCGTCCAGGCCGCCGTGGACGGTGGCGATGTCCCGCAGGGCCCGGTCGACGTCCTTGGCCATACGGGAGGCGTCGCCGCAGACGTAGAAGTGGGCACCGTCCCGGAGCCAGGACCACAGCAGGGGGCCGTGCTCGCGCATGCGGTCCTGGACGTAGATCTTGGTGCGCTGGTCGCGGGAGAAGGCGGTGTCCAGGCGGGTGAGGACGCCCTCGGCGAGGAACTCGGTCAGCTCCTCCTCGTAGTAGAAGTCGGTCGCGCGGTGCTGCTCGCCGAAGAACAGCCAGTTCGGGGCGCGGTGGCCGCGGGCCCGGCGTTCCTCCAGGAAGCCGATGAAGGGCGCGATACCGGTGCCGGGTCCGACCATCACCATGGGCGTGGCGGGGTCGGCGGGCGGGCGGAAGTGCGGGGCGCGCTGGACGCGGACCGGCACCGGGCTCCCCGGCTCGGCGTCGGCGAGGAACGGGGAGCACACGCCCTGGCGCGGGCGGCCGCCCGGGTTCTCGTAGCGGACGACGGAGACCGTCAGCGACACCAGGTGGGGGTCGGTCCGCGGGCTGGACGATATCGAGTACAGGCGGGGCGTCAGGCGCCCCAGCACATCGGCCCACTCCTGCGCCCCGGCCCGGATGCCGAACTCGGCCGCCACGTCCACGGCCTGGCGTCCCCAGGACCACTGCGCCAGCTCGCCCTTGTTGTCCGGACGCAGGAGCTTCCGCAGCTCGCGGGGGTCGCGGGCGCGGTCGGCGACGAACCGCAGCAGGCCGGGGGTGATGCGGGTGATGTCCAGGTGGCGCAGCAGGCCCTCGGCGAAGGACACCTCTCCGACGTTCTTGATCCGTACGGTCGCGTCCGCGTCGAGGCCGGTGACGGCCAGCCACTCCGTCACGAGCTCGGGCCAGTTGAGCGGGTGCACCGCCAGGGCGTCACCGGCCTCGTAGACCAGCGGTGTCTCGCTGTCGCGGACGTCGAAGGTGAAGCGGCGGACCTCCTTGCCCGCGCCCGGCCGGCTCAAGCGACGGTTGCCGGTCAGGCGGGCGGTGGCAGGGGCGGGACGGCCCGGCCGGGGAGCCGGGGCGGTTGCGGGGGCCGGGGCGGCTTCCGGGGCCGGGGCGAGGGCGGTGTGTCCCGCGCTCCTCAGCGCGGTGAGGACCTGGTCCAGCCAGGCCCCGGCCTCGCTCTCGTAATCCGGTTCGCAGTCGGTGCGCGGGGCCAGCCGCACGGCGCCCAGTTCCGCCATGCGCCGGTCGAGGCGGCGGCCGTGGCCGCAGAAGTCGTCGTAGGAGGAGTCGCCGAAGGCCAGGACGGAGTAGCGCCGGTCCTTCAGACGGGGGGCGTCGGACGAGGCGAGGGCGTCCCAGAAGCCGGCCCCGTTGTCCGGGGCGTCGCCGTCGCCGAAGGTGCTCGTGATCAGCAGCAGGTCGGCGCCGGACGGCAGGGCGGCGGGGTCGGCCTCCGCCATGGACACGCGGGAGGCGGCGTGGCCGTCCGCGGTGAGCCGCTCGGCCGTGGCGGTCGCGAACTCCTCGGCGTTCCCGGTCTGTGACGCCCAGAGGATCACGACCTGGCGGCGCGGAGCGTCCGCGGCCGGGGCGGATGCCCCCGGGGAGCCGCCGGCGCGGTGTGCGGTGGCGGGCGTCGCCTCGGCCCTGGAGTACATCCCGGCCAGCACACCGTTCACCCACTGGGCGTGCTCCGGGCTGAACGGGGCGTCCGGCGGCAGCACCGGCACGCCCGGGGCGCCGGACGGGATGCCGGCGAGGAAGCCGGTCAGGTACCGGCGTTCGGGTTCGGCCAGAACCGGCGGCGGGGTGGGTTCCAGACCGAACGAGCCGGGTTCCAGGCCGGACGGGGCGGGCTCCAGGCCGAACGGGGCGGACTCCAGGCCGAACGGGGCGGGCTCCAGCCCGAGCGGGGTGGGGGCCGCGGCGGCGGGCTGTGGGAGGGCCGCCGGGCCCTCGGCGGGCGCCGAGTCCGTGGGCCGCGCGCTCACCAGGGCCGGGGCCCGCACCGTCACCGGGGTGGCCACCTTGGTCAGCGCCACCGCGCACACCTTGAACTCGGGCTGGAACGACAGCGGATCGACGGCGTCGCTGGTCACCGCGTTGATGCTCAGATACTCCCCGAACAGGTCGTTCCAGTGGAACGGTGCGAAACAGCAGCCCGGCCGCACCCGGTCGGTGACGACCGCGGGCAGTACGGCCCGCCCGCGCCGCGAGGCGATCTCCACCGAGTCCCCCTCGGCGAGGCCCAGCTCGGCCGCGTCCCGCGGGTGCACCTCCACGAAGGGACGGGGGTCGAGCTTGTTCAGCTTGGGCACCTTGCCCGTCTTGGTCAGGGTGTGCCACTGGTGCTGGAGGCGGCCGGTGTTGAGCACGTACGGGTAGTCGTCATCGGGCATCTCCGCCGCCGGGATGTGCGGGCGGGCGTAGAAGACGGCGCGGCCGCCGGCGGTCGGGAAGGCCGGCGACCCGTTCTCGGTGAGGTACCGGATCGGATTGCGGTCGGACCCCTCGGCGCTCGCCGCCGGCCACTGCACCGGAGTGGTACGCAGCCGCTCGTAGCTCACCCCGCGCAGATCCCAGCCGGTCACCGGGTTCCAGGCGCGCTTGATCTCCTCGAAGACCTCCTCGGCGCTGTCGTACCCGAAACCCTGCCCGTAGCCCATCGCGCGGGCCACGGCGGCGATGATCCGCCAGTCCGCCGTCGCCTCGCCGGGCGGATCGGCGGCCGGCTGGGCGAGGGTGAGGTTGCGCTCGCTGTTGATCAGGACGCCCTCGGTCTCGGTCCACAGCGCACCGGGCAGCACGACATCGGCGTACGCGTTCGTCTCCGTGTCGGCGAACACGTCCTGTGTGACGACGAACTCGGCGGCCTCCAGGCCCTCGATGACCGTCTTGCGGTTCGCGACGGAGGCGACCGGGTTGGTGCAGATGATCCAGCACGCCTTGATGTCCCCGGCGGCCATCTTCTGGAACATCTCGACCGTGCCCTTGCCGGCGCCCTCGGCACGCAGCGCGCCCGGCTCCAGCTCCCACAGCTGCTCGACGAAGGCCCGGTCGGCGTCGACGAGCACGGACCGCTGTCCGGGCAGTCCCGGCCCCATGTAGCCCATCTCCCGGCCCCCCATGGCGTTGGGCTGTCCGGTGAGGGAGAAGGGCCCGCTGCCGGGGCGGCAGATCGCGCCGGTGGCGAGGTGCAGGTTGACCAGGGCGTTGGTGTTCCAGGTGCCGTGCGTGGACTGGTTCAGCCCCATCGTCCAGCAGCTCATCCACTCCCCCGCCTCGCCGATCAGCCGGGCGGCCTCGCGGAGGTCGTCCTCCGGGATGCCGGTGATCTCGGCGACGGTGGCGGGCGGGTAGTCGGCGAGGAACTCCGGCATCGCCTCCCAGCCCTCGGTGTGCTCGGCGATGAACTCGGCGTCGGTGTGGCCGTGTGCGTGCAGCAGGTGCAGCAGCCCGTTGAGCAGCGCGAGGTCCGTACCCGGCTTGATCTGGAGGAACAGATCCGCCTTGGCGGCGGTGGCGGTGCGGCGCGGGTCGACGACGATCAGCTTGGCGCCCGCGGACCTCACCCGGTCCATTATCCGCAGGAAGAGGATGGGGTGGCAGTCGGCCATGTTGGAGCCGATGACGAAGAAGACATCGGCCGCTTCGAAGTCCTGGTACGAGCCGGGCGGCCCGTCCGCGCCCAGCGACAGCTTGTAGCCGGTGCCGGCGCCGGCCATGCACAGCCGGGAGTTGGACTCGATCTGGTTGGTCCGGAGGAAGCCCTTGGCCAGCTTGTTCGCCAGGTACTGCGCCTCCAGGCTCATCTGGCCGGACACATAGAGCGCGACCGCGTCCGGCCCGTGCTCGTCGACGATCGCCCGCAGCCGGCGCGCCGTCTCGGCGATCGCCTCGTCCCTGGACACCGGCACCGGCTCCTGCCCGCGCCGGGGACGCCGGAGCGCCGTGGTCAGCCGCCCGGGGGCGGCGAGCATATCGGCGGTGGTGGCGCCCTTGGTGCACAGCCGGCCGAAGTTCGCGGGGTGCTCCTTGTCCCCGGACGCCTTCAGGACGGTCCGGCGCCCGTCCGGTCCCGTGCCGATGTCGAGGACCATCCCGCAGCCCACTCCGCAGTACGAGCAGACCGTCCGGACCTTCGTCGTGTCCCCGCTCCGAGAGCCCGGCGCGACCACGGGCGCCTCCTTTCCCTGTGCTCGGCCTGGTCCCACCCTTGGTGACCGTACGGACCGCTCATTACGCGGGTGTCTCCCCGGCCGATCACCAGGGGTTACGCGCACCGCACAGGGCCTGGCGGGCGCCTGTGAGCACAGGCGCCGGAGCGGCGGGGAAGTGCGTCACGCGCTGCGGTGGCGGGGTGGCGCCTCACGGGCCGGGCGTGTCCGCCAGTCGTCTGCCGGCCCGCGCGGCCGTCTCGCGCAGCCAGATGTGTGCCGCGTCGGGTGTGTGGACCGGGTGCCACCACAGGCCCTCGCGCAGCGGCACCGCCTCGTACGGCGGCTCCAGCGCGCGCACGGCGGCCACCGGCGCCATCAGTTCGGCGATGCGCGCCTGCACCAGGGCGATCCGGCGGGTGCCCGCGACCAGCGGGGGGAGCAGCTGGAAGCTGTCGACGGAAGACCCCACGCGCGGCTCGATGCCGAGCATGCCGAGTTGGCGCACGGCGGGTGCGTCGTAGGTCCGCTGATAGGTCGCCCAGGGCAGCCGGGCCAGGTCCTGCCGGGTGATCCGGCCGTCGACGCTGGGGTGGTCGTCCGCGACGAGGAAGACCCAGCGTGTCCGTGAAACCTGAACCCGCGTCCGCTCTCTTCGCCGGACCTTTCGCCCTCGCCACCCTCTCGGCCCCGGACGGCCCCGCCAACACCGTCGTGCCCGGCCCCGAACCCGTGCCCCTGCCGACCGGCCGGCGCCGTTCGCGGGTGCGGCCCCGGCCTACGCCACGGGCGCCTGGGCGCGGATGAGCGGTACCTCCAGCCGGTCCGCGAGCTCCTCGAAGGTGGTACCGAAGGTCTCCAGCACGGTGACGCCCCGCGAGGTGATCTCGAATACCGCGAGGTCGGTGTAGACGCGGTCGACGCAGCCGAGGCCGGTCAGCGGGTAGGTGCACGCGGGCACCAGCTTCGGCTCGCCGGTCTTGGTGAACAGCGTCATCATCACGTAGACCTTCTTGGCCCCGACCGCCAGGTCCATGGCCCCGCCGACGGCGGGGATGGCGTCGGGTGCGCCGGTGTGCCAGTTGGCCAGGTCCCCGCCGGCGGACACCTGGAAGGCGCCCAGTACGCAGACGTCGAGGTGGCCGCCGCGCATCATGGCGAACGAGTCGGCGTGGTGGAAGTAGGCCGCTCCGGGCAGTTCGGTCACCGGGATCTTGCCCGCGTTGATGAGGTCCGGGTCGATCTCGTCGTCCTTGGCGGCGGGCCCCATGTTGAGCATGCCGTTCTCGGTGTGGAGCACCACACCGGAGTCGGCCGGCAGATGGTCGGCGACGAGTGTCGGCTGACCGATGCCCAGGTTGACGAACGCCCCCTGGGGGATGTCGCGTGCCACGAGGGCGGCGATGTCGTGCTTGCCCAGAGGACCGCGCTCGGTGTCCGTGGGCCGGCTGGTCGGGTTCATGCGGTCTTCGCCTCCTTCACCACGCGGTCGACATAGATGCTCGGGGTCACGACGGTCTCGGGATCGATCGTGCCGGTCTCGACGATCTCGCGGACCTGCGCGATCACGGTGGTCGCGGCGGTGGCCATGACCGGGCCGAAGTTGCGAGCGGTCTTGCGGTAGACGAGGTTGCCCATGCGGTCGGCCCGCTGGGCGCCGATCAGCGCCACATCGCCCTTGATCGGGTACTCCAGCACATAGGTGCGGCCGTCGATCTCGCGCGTCTCCTTGCCCTCGGCCAGCAGCGTGCCGACGCCGGTGGGGCAGAAGAAGGCTCCGATACCGGCGCCGGCCGCCCGCATCCGCTCCGCGAGGTTGCCCTGCGGCACCACTTCCAGTTCGATCCTGCCGGACCGGTACAGGTCGTCGAAGACCCAGGAGTCGGACTGGCGGGGGAAGGAGCAGATCACCTTGCGGACCCGTCCCTTCGCCAGCAGCGCGGCGAGCCCGGTGTCGCCGTTGCCGGCGTTGTTGGACACGACGGTCAGGTCCTTGGCCCCCTGACGGATGAGCGCGTCGATCAGGTCGACCGGCATCCCGGCCATCCCGAAGCCGCCGACGAGCACCGTCGAGCCGTCCTCGATTCCGGCCACCGCCTCGTCGGCGTTGGCACACAGCTGTGTGGTCATCGACTCTTCTCCGTGACGTTCTCGAGGACGACGGCGAGGGCCTGGCCCACGCCGATGCAGATGGCCGCGACGCCCCACCGCCCGCCGGACTCCCGAAGCCGGTGGGCCAGCGTGCCCAGGATCCTGCCGCCGGATGCGCCCAGCGGATGGCCGAGCGCGATGGCACCGCCCTTGGCGTTCACCGTCTCCGGGTCGATCTCCCAGGCGTCCACACAGGCCAGTGACTGCACGGCGAACGCCTCGTTCAGCTCCACCGCCTGGACATCGGTCCAGGAGATGCCCGCGCTCCTCAGCGCCCGGTTCGCCGCCTCCACGGGGGCGAAGCCGAACATCTGCGGATCCAGCGCGGACACCCCGCGGCCCGCGATACGGGCCAGCGGATCGGCCCCGATGCGCTCCGCGGCCGCCCCCGAGCCGAGCAGCACGGCCGAAGCGCCGTCGCTCAGCGGTGAGGCGTTGCCCGCCGTGATCACACCGTCGGGGCGGAACACCGGCTTGAGACCGGCCAGCTTCTGCGGAGTCGATCCGGGCCGGATGCCCTCGTCCCGGTCGAGGGTGCCGCCCTTGCCGTCCACCTCCACCGGCACCACGAGGTCGTCGTAGAAACCGGCGTTCCAGGCGTCGTCGGCGAGGTTGTGGGAGCGGGCCGCGAACTCGTCCTGGCGCTCCCGGGGTATCCCGAACCGGTCGGCGAGCTGCTCATTGGCCTCGCCCAGGGAGACCGTCCACTCCTTGGGCATGCGCTCGTTGACCAGCCGCCAGCCGAGCGTGGTGGAGACGGCGGTCACATCCCCGGCGGGGAAGGCACGGGTGGGCTTGGGCAGGACCCAGGGGGCCCGGGTCATCGATTCCACACCGCCGGTGAGCACGATGTCGGCGTCGCCGGTCTCGATGGTGCGGGACGCGATGATCGCCGCGTCCAGGGAGGATCCGCACAGCCGGTTGACGGTCGTGGCGGGTACCGAGGTGGGCAGTCCGGCCAGGAGCACGGCCATCCGGCCGACGTTGCGGTTGTCCTCGCCGGCGCCGTTGGCGTTCCCCCAGACGACGTCGCCGATCTCTCCCGGATCGAGCCCCGGTACCTTGGCCAGGGTCCCGCTGATGGCCAGGGCCGCGAGGTCGTCGGGCCGGACGCCGGCGAGGGCGCCCGAGAACCGTCCGAAGGGTGTTCTTGCCGCTGCGTAGACGTAACTGTCGGTCACGCTCCCACGGTAGAGTCGCCCGCTCCATCACGTCCAAGACCTAGTCGACCTTGATTGATAAGCGCTTCTTATAGGATGCGGGTATGGAACTTCGCCAGGTCCGCTACTTCCTCGCTCTCGCCGAGGAGTGCCACTTCGGCCGGGCGGCGGCACGCCTGCACGTCGCGCAGCCGGCCCTCTCGCAACAGATCAAGCATCTGGAGCGGGAGCTGGGCACCGCCCTGTTCCACCGGTCCACCCGGCAGGTCGAGCTCACCGAGGCCGGCCGGCACCTGACCGGGTACGCGCGCGCCCTGGTGGCCGAGGCCGAGCGCGCGCGCACCCATATGGCGGAGCTGGCCACCGGCCGCGCGGGCCGGGTCTCGGTCGGCTTCATCGGCACCGCCACCTACGACGTGCTCCCCCACGTCGCCCGAGCCGTACGGGCGCGGCTGCCGGACATCACCCTGGACCTGCACGGCGAGCTCCTCACCCCGCAGCTCGTCGACGGTCTGCTCACCGGCTCCTACGACCTGGCGGTGTTCCGCTCCGGCACCGCGAGCATCGAGGGGCTGCACCTCACACCGCTGCGCTCCGAGCGGCTGGTGGCCGTCCTGCCGGCCGGCCATCCGCTGGCCACGGGCCGGCACGTCTCGCTGGGGGACCTGGCCGACGAGCCGTTCGTCATCCACCCCGCACAGCCCCGGTCCTCCATGTACGACCGCGTCCTGTCCGCCTGCGGCCGGGCCGGCTTCCAGCCCGCCTCGCTCGTCGAGGTCGGCGAGACGGCCACGCTGGTCGTCTTCGTCGCCGCCGGGCACGGCGTGGCGCTGGTGCCGCAGTCGGTGCAGAGCCTGCGGCTCGACGGTGTGATCTACATGCCCCTCACCGAAACGGAGTCCGTCGATCTCGCCCTGGCCCGCCGGGCACAGCGCAACTCGCCGGCGACCGAGCAGGTCGCCTCCGTGATCGAGGAGTGCGTGCGCGGCTGAGGCAGGTCTCCTCATGGCACCGGAGGCTGTTGGCTCAACCTGCCGGTACGGCCCGTCTTACCAGGCACACGCTCCCGCAAACCCGCCGGGACGGGATTGCGCGGAGCTGGAACCGTGATGGTTTGAGGCCGGTGAGCCCGGTTAGAAGGGTGGCTGACCGAGGTGCTTCGGAAAGCAGGCACACCAGGCGGGAGCCGCGCGCCACGCGCTGCGGGCCCCAGACGCGCCGTGCCGGCCTCCCGCTCTGCTGTACACCGACAAAGCAGGGAGGAGAGGAACCTCGATGAGCGCCACTCGCGCAGACGCCCGCCGCCGTCACGACGACACCCCAGACACCGCGGCCGACTTCGAGCGGCTGGCCGCCATGCCTGACGGACCCGAGCGGGAGGCTCTGGCCGAGAAGCTGGTCGAAGCATGGCTGCCGATGGCCCACCGCCTGGCCCGCCGCTACCGCAACCGCGGGGAGAACCTGGAGGACCTGGAGCAGGTCGCCGCCCTCGGCCTGGTCAAGGCCGTCGACCGCTACGATCCGCGGCGCGGCGGCGCGTTCCAGCCGTACGCCATTCCCACCATCGTCGGGGAGCTCAAGCGGCACTTCCGCGACTGCGCCTGGGACCTGCACGTTCCCCGGCGGGTGCAGGAGCTGCGCAACAAGGTCCGCGTCACCATCAAGGAACTGGCCACGGCGGAAGGCGCCGGCCACTCCCCCACCGTGGCGCAGGTCGCCGAAGCCGCCGGCATGAGCGAGGAGGACGTGCTCACCGGCATGGAGGCCATCGACAGCTTCCGTTCCCTGTCCCTGGACGCCGAGCTCGCCGGCGCGGACGACGGCTACTCCCTGGCCGACACCCTCGGCCGGCCCGAGGCCCGCTACGAGACGGTCATCGCCCGGGAAGCGGTCAAGCCCTGCCTGCACCGGCTGCCGGAGCGGGAGCAGCACATCCTGTATCTGCGCTTCTTCCGCGATATGACCCAATCCAGTATCGCCGAGGAACTGGGCATCTCCCAGATGCACGTCTCCCGCCTCATCTCCCGCAGCTGCCGCACGATCCGTGACCAGGTCGAGGCCGAGCCGCAGACCGAGCAGGTCCCGGTCGCCGCCTGACCCCCGTCCGGGCGGCGACACCGCCGCCACGGCACATGCGACGCCACTTCACGTACCACGCCACCTGACGAAGAAGGGGAGCTTGCCATGCTCATGGCCCATCCCGCGGTGCTGACCGACCTCATCCGCAGTTACGAGACCCTGCGAGCCCTGGACGCCGCGGACGGTGGCCCGGAGGCGCGGCAGCGGCTTGCCGATGTCGCCTACACGCTGTGCGTCGTCACCGGCACCCGCGATGTGGACGCCGCCCTGATCGCCGCCCGGCACCGGCTCCCCGGCGCCCGTACCGAGGACGACTCCCTGGTCCTCGACGCCTGAGACAACCGCCGCCGCGTGCCCCGGCCGTCGGCCGGGGCACGCACCCGGCGCGGAAAGCGGATGAGGCCGGCCGTCAGACCGGCGGCAGGGCGGCCGCGGCCGACCCGGCGAGGTCGGTGGCCAGCTCGCAGGACCGGCCCTTGGCGCCCGCCCCCTTGATGACGACGGCCACCCGCTCGGTCCCCGTCACCCGGTCCACACCGGTGTACTCACGGTGGACCACCTCGACACGGCAGGTCCCCGGGCCCTCGTTCGCCGGCAGGACGATGGCCTGGTGACCGCTGAGCCTGGTCGACCGGGCGTCCTTGTCGTTCGGCAGACCACCCTGGTCGAAGCGCAGATCCACCTCGACATCGCTGGTGGTGCTCTTCCACTGGCACTGCCAGCGGCCGTATCCCACGTCCGGCTCCCGGGCGTCGACACCGGGCACCTTCTCCAGCGCCTTGACGTCGAGCAAGGTGCACGCGTCCTGGTGCGCCAGTGAATCGGGCGCGAAGCCCGGGGAGCGCCGGGGGATCGCACCGCGGTTGAGCACCGTGACCGCGCGTCCCGTGGCGACGTCGGCGGTGTCGCACAGCGGCTCCTTGACCTCGGCCGGCCGGCGCGCGGCCGCGGTGACCCGGAGGCTGTTGTCGCGGGCGCCGGTCACCGCCAGGGCGCGCTCGCACTCGTCGTGCTCGGCGGCGCGCCGCACGACGGTGACCCGGCCCGTGGTCCTCCTCGTCACGCCCTCCGGCAGGGAGTCGGCGTCGAGTTCCACCCTGACGTCGACGACCTCCTCACCGCGCTCCTTCAGGGCGATGTCGCACCGGTTGAAGTTGCCGTAGTCACGGACCAGTTGGGCTTGCTCGTACCGGTCGAACAGGCCGGCGTTCAGCAAGGCGCAGGGATCGGCCGTCCGAGGGTCGCCGATGAAGTCGGTGCTGGTCGGCGTGGGCGGTGACGGGGCGGCCTGGTCGTCCCCGGCTTCGTCGCCCAGGCGCATCACGGCGAACGGGACGGCGACGGCCAGCGCCGTGACGGCGGCGGCACCGGCCGTCAGCAGCGGGCGGCGCCGGACGAGGCTCGCCGTCCGGCTCAGCCACCGCCCTCCCACCGGGTCCTCGCCGGCCGCGACGGTGGCCGTACAGGGCGTGGTCACCGAGGTCAGCGGGAGGGGCGGGAACCGGTCCGGCGATCCCGCGATCTCCACGAGGGCGTCACGCGCCTCTTCGGCGGTGGGCCGGGTCCCGGGGTTGCGCTGGAGCATCGCGGTGAGCACCCCTCTGAGCGGCCCGACCAGGGGGCTCATGGCCTCCATCCGGATCACGCGTCCGGCGCCGCGCAGTGGCGGAGTCCCCGTCACCAGCGAGTAGAGGGTGGCACCGAGGGAGAACACATCGGACGCTCGTTCGGGCGCTCCCCGGAACGCCTCGGGGGCGGCGTAGCACGGGGTGAGGCTGATCGGCCCGTTGGGCGTGATGGTCTCGCTGCCGTCCACCCGGTACGCGGCGCCGAAGTCGGCCAGCTTGGCCACTCTGTCGTGGGTGATCACGATATTGCCGGGCTTGACGTCGCAGTGCACGATGCCCTTGGCGTGCAGGGCCGATAACGCGCCCGCGATCTGCGCGCCGATGTGCGCCGCGAGTTCCGGGGCCAGCTTCACCGGGACGTCCAGGCTCCCGCCGGTGACATGCTCCATCACCAGCCAGAACGTGGCCTTCCTGCCCTTGCCCGCGCGGACGGCGTCGTAGAGGGTGACCACGTGCGGGTGGCTGAACTTCGCCAGCGCGCGCGCTTCGGCCAGCAGCTCGTCGAAGTCGGCCGTGCTGTGGTCCTCGAGCAGGGCACGTTTGAGAACGACCGGTCTGCCCAGCTCCGTGTCGACGGCGAACCAGACCGCGCCTCTTCCCCCCTCGACGGGCCCCCTGGTGAGCCGGTACTTGCCCACTTTCTCCCCCCGCCGCACGACGGCACCCCCTCGCCTGAGATCAAACCCCTGCTGTTACCAGGCACGCGGACCGAACTTACTGCGTACGGGGAGCGCCCCACACCGGTTACGGCGCTTCCGAGGGCGGCACCGGGCCCGGCACGCGCCCGGGGACCGGCCGGACCTGGCCGTTGAGAAGGGAATTCACGCACCACTCCGGAAATCTTCACCTTTATGGAGATTGCGCGGCGTTCGCGGCGGTGCCGGGCCGCCCGCGACGGGCAGGCCCGGCACCGTGATGCCGCCGGCACGCCTCGGTGACCACGAGGGTGTGGGTGCCCTCGGTGGTCGGCCAGCCGGCCTCCTCCTCCCCGCCGTCGGTCATCTCCCGCAGCTCGGCGCGCGGGTAGCCGGAGCCTCCCGTCGTCACACCGTCGACACCGGACCAGTCCTGATCTCCCCCTGTGCCTGCCGCGGATCGGGCGTGGGCCGTCCCCATGGTGCGCCGTCCACGGGACGGGTCCCGCCACGCCCGTGACAGCCTGGCGCCGCACAGCCGGCAGCGCGTTCTTTCGCAACCGAAGTGAGGTCTGATGAGACGAATACATCGTGCGCTCCTAGGGGGAGTGCTCGCCCTCGGGATCGCGGGGGCGTACCACCCGGTGGCCTCGGCGGCGGGTTCCCCGGTGGCCGTCACGGGAGTCTCGGCCAGCGAGGACGACGGAAACGTCCCCGCCAACACGCTCGACAACGACCTGGACACCCGCTGGTCCGCCGAAGGCGACGGGGTGTGGATCCGCTACGACCTCGGATCGCGCCAGACCATCGGCTCGGTGTCCATCGCCTGGCACAAGGGCGACACCAGAAAGACCACCTTCGACGTCCAGCTGTCCGACGACGGATCGTCATGGACCACCGCCCTGCGGCGAAAGACCAGCAGCGGCACCACCCAGCAGCCACAGAACTACGACTTCACCGACGCCTCCGCCCGATATCTGCGCATCGTCGGCCACGGCAACACCTCCAACGACTGGACCAGCATCACCGAAACCACCGTCAACGGCCCCGACAACGGAAACGGCGGCGGAGACGGCGACGGCGGCTGTGACTACCCGGCCGAGGTGCTGGATCTGACCAATTGGTATGTCGGGCTGCCCATCGGCGAGGCCGAGAAGCCGACCAACGTCAAGCAACCCGAACTCGCCACGTACGCCAACGACCCGTGGTTCACCGCGACGCCGGACTGCGACGCGGTGCGGTTCCGTGCCGCTGTCAACGGGGTCACCACCAGCGGCTCCAGCTACCCCCGCTCGGAGCTGCGGGAGATGACGGACTCGGGCCGGACGCAGGCCAGTTGGTCATCGACGTCGGGCGAGCACACGATGGTGATCGACCAGGCCATCACGGCGCTGCCCGAGGACAAGCCCCACGTCGTGGCCGGACAGATCCACGACGCCGACGACGATGTCTCGGTGTTCCGCCTGGAAGGCAGCAAGCTCTACATCACCGACGGCGACGACAGCCACCACAAGCTGGTGACGGACGACTACGAACTCGGCACCAGGTTCCAGGCGAAGTTCGTGGTCAGCGACAAGAAGATCAGGGCCTACTACAACGGCGTACTGCAGACCACGCTGTCGAAGAGCTTCTCCGGCGGCTACTTCAAGGCAGGCGCGTACACACAGGCCAACTGCGACAACTCCGCACCGTGCGACGACGGCAACTACGGCGAGGTCACGATCTACGGGCTGAGCGTCACCCACGGCGACCAGGAGTCCTCCGACCAGACGCAGGCCGCCGAACGGTAGGGCTGGGGCACCCCGCTGCCGCTATCCGACGAGTTCGACTGGTCACGCCAGGGACTGCTCTGTCCAGATCGTCTTTCCGTCGACGCGGTAGCGGCTCCCCCATCGGGTGGTGAGCTGAGCGACGAGAAACAGCCCGCGGCCTCCCTCGTCCAGGAGCCGTGCCCGGCGCAGATGCGGCTGGTTGGTGCCGGCGTCGGAGACCTCGCAGGTCAGGACGCGGTCGCGGATGAGGCCCAGCTGGATGGGGCCGCCCGCGTAGCGGATGGCGTTGGTGATCAGTTCGCTGACGACCAGCTCGGTGCTGAACGCCAGCTCCGCCAGCCCCCAATCGTGCAGCTGCCGCACGGTCAGCGCGCGGGCCCGGGTGACCGTCTCGGGATCCGCCGGGAACTCCCAGCAGGCGGTGCGGTCGGCGGGTATCGCATGGGTGTGGGCGAGCAACAGGGTCGCATCGTCGTCGGCCGCCGCCGGTGTCAGCTCGGCGACGATCCGGCGGCACTCCTTGTCCACGTCGAAGGCCGAGCTCCCGCAGGCCTGGACGAGTGCCGTCCGCAACCGCTCCCTACCGGCTCCGGCATCGCCGCCGCCCTGTTCCACCAGACCGTCGGTGTAGAGGGCCAGCACACTGCCGGGCTCGATCTCGACCTCGGTGACCTCGAACGGATGGCCACCCACGCCCAGCGGGGGGCCGGGGTCGAGATCGAGGAACTCGACCTGCCCGCCCGGCCGTGCCACGGCGGGCGCGGGGTGCCCCGCGCTCGCCATGGCGCACCGCCCGGCCACGGGGTCGTAGATGGCGTACAGACAGCTCGCGCCGACACCGTCCGCACCGTGCGTGGTGTCGGTGGCTTCCGCGGCGACCTGCTGGACCAGGTCGTCGAGGTTGATGAGCAGCTCGTCGGGCGGCAGGTCGAGGTTGGCCAGCGTGCGCACCGCGGCCCGCAGCCTGCCCATCATGGTGGCGGCCTGCACACCGTGACCGGCGGCGTCCCCGGTGACCATGGCGATGCGCATGGAGGACAGGGGGATCACGTCGAACCAGTCACCGCCGGGGCTGGTACCGCCACTGGCGGGAAGGTAGACACCGGAGGTACGCGCCCCGGTGACCCGCGTGGACTGGAGGGGCAGCAGACTGTACTGCAACGTGACCGCGGCGCGGTGCTCACGGGTGAACCGACGGGCGTTGTCCACGCTCAGCGCCGCCCGCGAGGCGATTTCCCGCAGGAGCCGGGAATCCTCCGCGTCGAACGGGTACTCCATCTCGGTGCGCCAGAGCGACACGCTCCCCAGCGCCTTGCCACGGGCGAACAGGGCGGTCGACAGCTGCGCCCGCTCCGTCGGCGCGATCAGGGCATCCCTCAGGGCGGGATGGTCCGCGAAGAGGCGGTCGTGCTCCTGCCGGTCGAGGATGCGCGCCTCCCCCTGGCGCATGACCATCAGGACCTCCGGAAGTCCGGGCAGCGTCGGCAGCCGTGCGCCGGGCGAGATCATCGTCTCCGGCCAGGCGTCCCGCGGGCTCACCGCCGCGCACAGCAACGGGTTGCGTTCCAGCCCGGCGACCCCGGGCGGCACCTCGCCGACGAGGACCGACTGGGCCAGGAAGACCGCGCACAGATCGCCCATCGAGGGCGCCAGGAGATCCGCCAGGTCCTGAGCGGTCCGCGAGACGTCCAGCGAGCCGCCGATCCGGTTCGCCGCCCGGTGCAGCAGCTCCAGACGGTGACGGGCGTACCACCGTTCGGAGGCGTCGGCCAGGAAGACCACCAGCCCCACCGGCCGCCCTTGCTCGTCCTCCAGCCGGAGGGCGGTCAGCGCGATGATCCGGGGCCGTCCCGCGGCCGCCGGCATCGGCGAGGGCACCCGCCAGTCCGCCAGCTCATGGCCCTCCTCGGCCACGCACCGCAGGTGGCGCTCCACCTCGGCCGTGTCCTGGGCCGGGAAGAAGTCCTGCACCGGGCTCCCGCAGGGCACGGCGCGGTCGCCGAACATGGTCGACGCCGTGTGTGAGCGCAGAACCCGCAAGCTCAGATCGGTGATCACCATGCCCCAGCTGCGCGCGCCCAGCAGCGACCGCGCGACCGCCAGCTCGTACGGACGAAGGTCACGGTCCCCATCCGGACAGGTATCCATGGGACCTCCACATGGCTGAACTCAACCTGTCGCCCTGCTCCGAATTTTAGTCGGGCGGCCCCCGGCGTACGTTTCCGCAGGCCGCCAGGGTGCCCCTGGGACATCCGACCGCCGGTCGCCGAGCGAACAGCTGCCCGAGGCGACCGCTCCTCCCTATGCTGACCGCATGATCGAGCTGCCGCTCTCCGCGCTGGAAGTCGCCATGGTCCAGACCGGCACACAGGCCGTGGACACCTTACGCGACACCACCACCTTCGCCCGGCGTCTGGACGCCCTCGGCTACCGGCGGCTCTGGTACGCCGAACACCACCACTCCCCCGCCATCGGCGCGTTCCCACCCGTCGTCCTGACCGCCCACGCGGCCGCGTCGACCTCGGACATCCGGCTCGGCTCCGGAGGCGTGCTCGCCCCCAACCACGCCCCCATCATGCTGGCGGAGCAGTTCGGCACCCTCGCCGCGCTGCATCCCGACCGGATCGATCTGGGCATCGGCCGTGGTCCCGGCACCTTCGACGAGGCCACCGCCCGAGCGCTGCGGCGCGGCGCCGGCCCGACGACGGACGACGAGTACCGGGACGACGTGGCGGCGACGCTGCGGTTCCTGGTCGAGGAGGTGGCGCTCGGTCCGCTCCCGGAGCCGTGGCTGCTCTCCTCCAGTACCGCCGGTGCCGCGCTCGCCGCGCGACTGGGTCTGCCGCTCGCCTTCGCCCATCACATCCGCCCCGACAACACCCTGTCCGCGCTGGACCATTACCGTGCGCACTTCTCGCCCTCCCCCTGGTGCGCACGCCCCCGCGTGCTGGTGTGCGTGGAGACCGTGTGCGCCGAGACTCAGGAGGAAGCGATACGGCTGGCCGGTCCGATGAACGTCGTCAAGGCCGGGCTCCTCAAGGGGCACAGCGAGGTCCCGTTCCCCTCGCCCGCACAGGCGTCGGCGCACCCGTTCACCCCGGAGGAGCGGCGGGCGCTGGCGGCTTTCGGGGCCCACCAGGCGTACGGCACACCCGAGACCGTCGTACGGCGCCTGACGGACGTGGCCGACGCGACCGGCGCGGACGAACTGATGCTGGTCACACCCGTCTACGCGGTGGCTGACCGGGTGCGCTCGTACGAACTCGTCGCCCGTCATGCCGCACCCCCGTCGCAGGTGCCGCGACGCTGACGGGGTCCGCATGACCTCTGTCATCCGGACCCCGAACGCGGCGTCGCTTCAGAGGTCCCGTACGGCATCGGTGAGCGCTTCGTCGAGGATGGCGACACCGCGGGCGATCTCGTCGTCGCTCGCGGTCAGCGGGGGCGCGATCCGGAAGGTGCCTCCCATACCGGGCAACTGGACGATGTTCATGTGCAGCCCCAGCTCGAAGCAGCGCCGGGTGACGGCAGCGCCCAAACGGTCGGCGCCACCGGCGCCCAGAGCCTGGTCGCCGACCAGTTCCACGCCCAGCAGCAGCCCACGGCCCCGGACGTCCCCGACGATGTCGTGGCGGGTGGCGAGCTCATCGAGCCGACCGCGCAGTGTCGTGCCGAGCCGGCGCGCACGCTCCTCGAGGCGGTCGCGGACCAGCACATCGAGGACGGTGTTGCCGACGGCGGCCGGCAACGGGTCGTTGACATGCGTGGTGAAGAACAAAAAGCCCCGGTCGTACGCCCGCTGCTCGATCTCCGGGCTGGTCAGCACCGCGGCCAATGGCAGCCCCGCGCCGAGCGTCTTGGACAGCGTGAGGATGTCCGGGACGACGCCGTCGTGCTGGAAGGCGTACCAGTCGCCGGTGCGGCACAGTCCGGTCTGGGCCTCGTCGAGGATCAACAGCATGTCCCGTTCCCGGCACTTCCGCGCCAGGGCGGCCAGATAGCCCGGCGGGAGTTCGATGATGCCGCCGGAGCTGAGGATCGGTTCGACCAGGCATGCGGCGAGACTGCCGACCGACTGGGCGTCGATCAGGTCGAAGCCCAGGTCGAGTTGGCGGCGCCAGTCGAGCGAGCCATCGGCGTCGACGACGTCGGGATGGAAGCGGTCCGGAACCGGCAGCGCGAAGTGGCCCGGCGCGGCGGGTCCGTAGCCCTTGCGCCCAGCGCTGTAGGTGGCGTTCGCGGCGGCCTGGGTCATGCCGTGCCAGGACCGGGCGAACGAGACGATCTCATGGCGACCGGTGACGAGTTTCGCCATCCGCACCGCGGCCTCGTTCGCCTCCGCCCCGGTGGTCAGGAGCAACGCCTTCTCCAGCGGGTCGGGCACGGTCTCGGCGAGCCGGCGCGTGAGCTCGATGACCGGGCGGCTGAGCATGCCGCTGTGGAGGTGGTCGAGGAGGGCGACCTGCTCGCGCACCGTCGCCACGATCGCCGGGTGCGAGTGCCCGAGGATCGCGCTCATCTGACCGGAGGTGAAATCGAGCAGTTCGCGACCGCTCTCGGTGTACACCGAGGTGCCCGCGGCGCGGACGATGACCTCCGGCGTGAACGCGGCTCGGCCGCTGAAGCGGATGAGGTGGCGCTCCGGGGCGCCACCGGCCGTCCCGGGTGTCTCGGGTGTCTCGGCTGTCTCGGGTGTCTCGGGTGTCTCGGGAAGCATGTGACGACGTTAGGGAGGCAGCACCGGGCGCGTCCATGACACATATCCGACCGTTCTGTCCGGCCGAGCACCGACCACGGGTGACCGGACCGATCAGGAATGGAGAAGCACCGGACACCGCGCCACGTCTAGTCTGATCGCCGACGCCGACGCGGAAACCAGAAGAACCAGAACAACCAGACGTACCGCCCGACCGATGGGGAGACGATGAGCACAGCCACGAGGACGGACACGCGGTCGCCCGCACCGCACATCGCCGACGGTCACGACCTGATCCGTGTGCACGGCGCGCGCGAGAACAACCTCAAGGACGTCACCGTCGAGATCCCGAAGCGCCGGCTGACGGTGTTCACCGGGGTCTCCGGCTCGGGCAAGAGCTCGCTGGTGTTCAACACCATCGCCGCGGAGTCGCAGCGGCTGATCAACGAGACCTACAGCGCCTTCGTGCAGGGCTTCATGCCGACCCTGGCGCGGCCCGAGGTCGACGTCCTCGACGGGCTGACCACCGTGATCACCGTCGACCAGCAGCGGATGGGGGCCGACCCCCGCTCCACGGTCGGCACCGCCACCGATGCCAACGCGATGCTGCGCATCCTCTTCAGCCGCCTCGGGCAGCCGCATATCGGCCCGCCCGGCGCGTACGCCTTCAACGTCCCCTCGGTCCGGGCCAGTGGTGCGATCACCGTCGAGCGCGGCGCCAAGAAAGCGGTGAAGGCGACCTTCCACCGCACCGGCGGCATGTGCACGCGCTGCGAGGGCCGGGGCACGGTCTCCGACATCGACCTCACCCAGCTCTACGACGCCTCGAAATCCCTCAACGAGGGCGCGCTCACCATCCCCGGCTACACGGCGGGCGGCTGGAACCACCGGCTCTACAGTGAGTCGGGACTCGTCGACCCGGACAAGCCGATCAGCGCGTACACCACGAAGGAGCTGCACGACTTCCTGCACCGCGAGGCGACCCGGATGAAGATCGCGGGCATCAACATGACCTACGAGGGGCTGATCCCGCGCATCCACAAGTCGTTCTTGGCCAAGGACAAGGAGGCGATGCAGCCGCACATCCGGGCGTTCGTGGAGCGGGCGGTCACCTTCGCCACCTGCCCCGAGTGCGACGGCACCCGGCTCAGCGAGGGAGCCCGCTCGTCGAAGATCGAGGGGATCAGCATCGCCGACGCCTGTGCGATGGAGATCAGGGACCTGGCCGCATGGGTCCACGGCCTCGACGCACCGTCGGTGGCGCCGCTGCTCGCCACGCTGCGACAGACCCTCGACTCGTTCGTGGAGATCGGTCTGGGCTATCTCTCGCTCGACCGGCCGTCGGGCACGCTGTCGGGCGGCGAGGCGCAGCGCGTCAAGATGGTCCGCCATCTCGGCTCCGCGCTCACCGACGTCACCTATGTCTTCGACGAGCCCACCACCGGCCTGCACCCCCATGACATCCAGCGGATGAACGACCTGCTGCTGCGGCTGCGGGACAAGGGCAACACGGTGCTCGTCGTGGAGCACAAGCCGGAGGTGATCGCGATCGCCGATCACGTCGTCGACCTCGGCCCCGGCGCCGGTACCGGGGGTGGCACCGTCTGCTTCGAGGGCACCGTCGAGGGGCTGCGGACGGCCGGCACCGTCACCGGGCGCCATCTGGATGACCGGGCCGCCCTCAAGGAGACGGTGCGGACGCCCACCGGCACGCTGCGGATCCGCGGCGCGACGGCGCACAATCTGCGCGATGTCGACGTCGACATCCCGCTCGGGGTGCTCACCGTGGTCACCGGTGTCGCGGGCTCCGGCAAGAGCTCGCTCGTGCACGGGTCGATCCCCGCCGACGCGGGGGTGGTCGCGGTCGACCAGAGCCCGATCCGCGGCTCACGGCGGAGCAACCCGGCCACCTACACCGGACTGCTCGACCCGATCCGCAAGGCGTTCGCGAAGGCCAACGGGGTGAAGCCGGCGCTGTTCAGCGCCAACTCCGAGGGCGCCTGCCCCGACTGCAACGGCGCCGGTGTCCTCTACACCGATCTGGCGATGATGGCCGGTGTCGCCACCACCTGTGAGGAGTGCGAGGGGCGGCGGTTCCAGGCATCGGTGCTGGACCACCTCCTCGGCGGCCGCGACATCAGCGAGGTGCTGGCGATGTCGGTGGCCGAGGCCGAGGAGTTCTTCGGCGCCGGCGAGGCGCGTACGCCGGCCGCGCACCGCGTCCTCACCCGGCTCGCCGACGTCGGACTCGGCTACCTCACCCTCGGCCAGCCGCTCACCACACTGTCCGGCGGCGAACGGCAGCGGCTCAAGCTGGCCACCCACATGGCCGAGAAGGGCGGTATCTACGTACTCGACGAGCCGACCGCCGGCCTGCATCTCGCCGACGTGGAGCAGTTGCTCGGCCTGCTCGACCGGCTGGTGGACTCCGGCAAGTCGGTCATCGTCGTCGAGCACCACCAGGCGGTCATGGCACACGCCGACTGGATCATCGACCTCGGCCCCGGCGCCGGCCACGACGGTGGCCGGGTCGTCTTCGAAGGCACCCCCACCGACCTCGTCACCGCCCCGGCCACCCTCACCGGCCACCATCTCGCCGCATACGTCGGCGCCTGACCGCAATTCCCCGGCAGACTGGCCCCATGAACGCACCCGATACCAAGGCCGACCTTCACTTCTACCTCCAGTCCGCGCGTGATGCCCTGCTGTGGAAGCTCGAAGGACTCTCGGAGTACGACATCCGCCGCCCGCACACGCCGACCGGCACCAATCTCCTGGGCATGGTGAAACACGTGGCCAGTGTGGAGCTGGGCTACCTCGGCGACACCTTCGGACGGCCGTCCGGCGAGCCGCTGCCCTGGCTGGAGGACGGTGCCGAGCCCAACGCGGACATGTGGGCCACCGCCGATGAGTCACGCGAGGACGTCGTGGGGCTCTACCGGCGGGCGTGGGCGCACGCGGACGCCACGATCGACGCGCTGCCCCTGGACACGATCGGCACGGTGCCGTGGTGGCCGAGCCACCGGAACGAGGTGACGTTGCATCATGCCGTCGTGCGGGTGATCGCCGATACGCACCGGCACGCCGGGCACGCCGACATCATCCGGGAGCTCATGGACGGTGCCGTCGGGATGAGCGAGGGCAACGACAGCATGGTGCCGGGCGACTCGGCGTGGTGGGAGGAGTACCGAGGCCGGGTGGAGCGTGCGGCTCAGGAGGCCGACCGGGAAGACTCGGTGCGGGCGCCGTAGCGGAGTCCGTCGACCAGCAGGGCGATCATGCGCTGGGTGTTGTAGCCGCCGCCGCTTTCCTGGGCCGGCAGGGTCAGGCCGGCGACGGCGTACAGCAGTTCCTCCGGGTCGGCGTCGGAGCGGATCTCACCGGTCTTCGCCGCGGCGTCGAGGAGTGCGCCGAGGACGGGGTTGAAGCGCTGCTGGAAGTAGGAGGGCAGGCTGTCGTAGGCCGGGTCCCCCGAGTGCAGGGCGGCGCTGAGTCCGCGTTTGGTGGCGATGAAGCCCGCGAAGCGCTGGAGCCACCGGACGAGCGCTTCGACGGGCTCGTACTGGGCCGTGAGGGAGGGGGCGGCGTCGGCGCAGGCGTCCACTTCGTGGCGGAAGACGGCGGCGATGAGGTCCGAGCGCTGTGGGAAGTGCCGGTAGAGGGTGCCCGCGCCGACTCCCGCCTTGGCGGTGATCTGCCGCACCGGGGCGTCCACACCGGAGGCGGCGAACACCTCGGCGGCCGCGGTGAGCAGGGCGTCGATGCTGCGCTGCGCGTCGGCGCGGACAGCTTGACGGGGCCGTCGTCCAGTCGCCGGACCATCGTTCACGGGCGCTCCTCCTCGCTCACCGGATCAGTGCCCCGTATCGTCTGCCGGAACACCGTTCCGTTTGTCCGGATTGTATCGCGCCGCGGCGGCCGCGCTCGCCTGCACGCGGCCCCGGCCACCTCGAAGAGCGCGGTCCGACGCCGGTCACCGTCCCGTTCCGCGGTCGCGCCGCCGCCCTCCTCGGGCACGGGGCCGAGGAGGGCGGTGGCGTGCGGCCGTCGCGGCGCTGTCGAGCGGCGCCGAAAGCCCGGGGCGGGTCAGGAGAACTGGATACCGCCGTCGATCATCACCGACTGGCCGGTCATGTAGTCGGAGTCCGGCGAGGCCAGGTAGGAGACGAAGGACGCGACGTCCGCGGGCTCCTCGACCCGGCCGAGGGCGATCGCCTCCGCATGCTTCTTGATCGCCCGGCCCTTGGCGATGCCCTCCGCCTCCGCCAGCTTCTCGTCGATCAGGTCCCACATGGCGGTGCCGACGATGCCGGGGCAGTAGGCGTTGACGGTGATGCCGTGCTTCGCCCACTCCATGGCGGCGGCCTGCGTCAGACCGCGAACGCCCCACTTGGAGGCGGAGTACGGGCCGAGCAGCGCGAAGGGGCGGTAGGCGACGATCGAGGCGGCGCCGATGATCTTTCCACCCGAGCCCTGGGCGATCATCTGCCGCGCGGCGGCCTGGTAGGAGAGGAAGACACCGCGCAGGTTCACGGCCATGACCTGCTCGAACTCCTCGAGTTCGGTCTCCAGCAGGGGCGTGACACGGGCGATGCCGGCGTTGGCGACGAAGACGTCGAGCTTGCCGAAGTGGTCCGCCACGTCCCGTACGAGCGCGTCGGTCTGCTCCTTGCTCGTCACGTCCGTCTCCACGGCGAGGGCCCGGCGGCCCTGCTTCTCGATGGCGGCCACCACCTCGTCCAGTTCCCCGCGCATGGCGGGCAGATCGGCGACGGCGACATCGAGGCCGTCCTGCGCCAGCCGCTCCGCGATGCCCCGGCCGATGCCGCGGGCCGCTCCGGTGACGATGGCGATACGGGAAGTCATAAACGCTCCTCCGGTCTGTTCCGCTCGATTCCGCTTGGGCGGAGCGGACCGCGTCCCTCTGCGGTCCGCCATGTCCATCAGCGTGGGGGCGACCGGCGCCGTCGACTTTTTCAATGTGGAACACGGGGGCGTGCTGCCGCCGGAGCGGGCCCCGCATGTCGATTCCGCTGTTGTTGCGAGAGATCTTGCGTTCAAGCCGGGCGTTCGTAATATGGCTGAAACACTCCCCCGGAGACACCTCGCCCATGGACATCACAGCGCGGGAACAGAACATCGCACGGGCACGCCTGAACTTCCTCCAGAGCGCGGAACCACCGGCTTCGGTCGTGCCCGAGAAGATCCGCGACTCCTGGCAGCGTTGCAAGCACCTGGGGATCGGCATCGACGAGGTGACCGTTCCCTATCAGCCGGACTACGACCGGGAGAGCCGCCTGATCCGTGCGGCGGCGCCCGTGCTGGACCGGCTGGAGCAGACGCTGGCCGGTTCCGACGTGTGTGTCATCGTCACCGACCGGAAGGGCTGGGTGCGCGATCGCCGCGTCGGGGAGGCGCGGCTGTCCGCCCATCTGGACCGGGTGAAGCTGGCGCCCGGATTCAGCTACGCGGAGCAGTTCGTCGGCACGAACGGCATCGGAATGGCACTGGAGGAGCGCCGCTCCTCCGTGGTGCTGGGCACCGAGCACTTCAACGAGCGCCTCCAGAAGGTTTCCTGCGCGGCCTCCCCGATCCGCAATCCGATCAGCGGGCGGGTCGAGGGCGCCATCAACCTGACCTGCTGGAACGGCCCGGCGGGCTCGCTGATGGCCGCCCTGGCGCAGGAGGCCGCCGACGACGTCGAGCGGATGCTGTACGAGTTCGGCACCACGTGTGAGCACGCCCTGCTGGAGGCGTTCCGGCAGGCGACCCACTACGGCAGCCGGCCCGTGCTCTGCCTCGGCCAGGATCTGCTGCTCGCCAACTCCGCCGCGGCGGGACGGCTGACCGGCGACGACCACCGGCTGCTGCACGAGGCCGCGGCCGAGCTGGACCACGCCCCACGCACCCGCCGGAGGGTGCAGCTGACCGGTGGCCAGTCCGTGCTGGTGCGCTGCCGCCGGGTGGACGGCCCGGCCGGCAAGGCCGGCTATCTGCTGGACCTGACCTTCGACGACTCGCCGGCGGCGGAGGAACCGCACCGGACGGCGGGGAGCCGCTCCCCCGGCGGACCGGGTAAGCAGGGCGGACCGGGCGGCGGGCCCACCAGGCCGTGCCCGCTGCCCGGACTGGCCGGAACCGATCCCGCGTGGAACACCGTGTCCCGCACGGCGGCGCGCTGCGCCCGTGACCGGGTGCCGCTGCTCATCTACGGCGAGGCCGGCACGGGGAAGTCCGCTCTGGCCCGCGCGGCACACGCGTTCGCCGGGGCGGCCTGGGCGCCGGTGGTCGTCGACGCCGCGGACCCCCGGTACGCGGACCCGCGGTACACGGACCCGCAGCACGTGGACTCCCGGTACGCGGACTCCCGGTACGCGGACTCCCGGTACGCGGACGAGGCCACCGGTCCGGGTGACGCGCCCCTCCCGGACGGACTGCCGCACGCGCTGGGCTCCGCGCCCGCCGGCCCCGGCCGGACCCTGGTGCTGCGCCACCTCGACGCCGTGGCCACCGCGCAGGCTCCGGCCGTCGCCCAGGCGCTGTCCGCCGCGGCGGCGCGGGGCACGTGGATCGTGGCCACCTTGGTCCACACTCCCGAGGAACCGGACGCTCTGCTGCGCTGCTTCGCGGAGGCGGTCACCGTACCGCCGCTGCGACACCGTCTGGCCGATCTGCCGGCGCTGGTCGAAACCCTGCTGCGGCGCGTCGACGCGGGAGTGGAGTGCGCTCCCGACGTACTGCCGCTGCTGCGCCGGCAGGACTGGCCGGGAAACGTCCGCCAGTTGGAGTCCGTGCTGCGCAAGGCCGCCGCGGGGCGCCGCACCTACCGCGTCGAATCCCGCGACCTGCCGCCGTCCCTGCACGCCGCCGGCCACCGGTCGCTGAGCGCCTGGGAGACCGCGGAGCGCGACACCCTGGTGGCGGCGCTGCTGGAGGCCGACGGCAACAAGCTGCTCGCGGCCCAGCGGCTCGGCATCTCACGCACCACGATCTACCGCAAGATGCGGGCTTACGGCATCACCCTGCCCGCACACCGCTGATCCGGCGCGGACGGCCGTGCCGTCGCCTCCTGGTGGGGAGCCGGTGTCCGCGTGGCGGAGGCGAGGAGTGCCAGTTTGTCGGCGTCGTCGCTGCCGGGGTCCGGGTGGTTGACGACGAGCCGCTGGCCCGGGGCACCGTCGATGCCCAGCCGCTCCCGGTGCAGCTGAAGGCCACCGACCTGGGGGTGGTCGACCCGTATGGATGTGCCTTCACACACCCGTACGTCATGGCGGGCCCAGAGCCGGCTGAAGTGGGGACTGGCGAGCGAGAGCTCGCCGACCAGCTCGATGAACCGGGGGTCGTCCGTATCGGTGCCGACGGACTCGCGGAAGCTGGCGACCATGCTCGCGATGGTCTTCTCCCAGTCCGGGTAGAGGGCCTGCTCGGCGGGGTCGAGGAACACGTCCCGCAGCCGGTTGGCCCCCACCGCGAGGCGCGGTGACAGAGCGGTCGCCAGGGCGTTGGCGGCGAGGACGTCGAAGTAGCGGCCCTCGACCCAGGCAGGGAGCGGGAGCATGGCGACGAGCTGGGCGATGCCGGCGGGGACGGTCTCCTTGCGGGGGCGGCGCCGGCGCCGTCGGGGTCGGCCGGCGCCGAGGCGCAGCAGATGTGCCGTCGCGGCGTCGTCGAGCTGGAGCACGCGGGCGAGCGACTCCAGGACCTGCACCGAGGGGTTGCGGTCGCGGCCCTGTTCCAGGCGCAGGTAGTAGTCGGCGCTGATGCCGGCGAGCATCGCGACCTCTTCCCGGCGCAGCCCCGGCACGCGCCGTACCCCCAGGACGGGGATGCCGACCTGGTCCGGGGTGACGAGCTCGCGGCGGGCGCGCACGTAATCGCCCAGCAGGTTCGGTTCGTCGGTCATCTGGGCACTGTAATCCGCGCGACCGCGCGCGTGCCTGGTCCTGTCACCCCCAGGATCGCGGGGACCCTCGCTCGGTCAGGACCCGGGCGGCAACGTGGTCGTCCGAGGACGGTTTCCACGTCCCCGGCGCGGACGACCCAGCGCCGACGACCACGGCAAGGAGCGCGATCATGTCTACGTATCTGCTGGTGCACGGTTCCTGGCACAGCGGCCGGTGCTGGGACCGGGTGGTCCCGTTGCTGACGTCGGCCGGGCACCGGGTGTTCGCCCCGTCGCTGACCGGCTACGGCGACAAGGCACATCTGCTCAGCCCCGAGGTGGGGCTGAACACGCACGTCGACGACATCGTCGGGCTGATCAGCGAGGAAGACCTCACCGAGATGGTCCTGGTGGGACACAGCTACGCCGGGCTGGTCATCTCGTCCGTGGCCAACCAGGTCCCGGAGCGGATCGCACAGCTGGTCTACCTCGACGCGATGGTCCCGGAGGACGGCGAGACCGCGGCCGATGTCATGCCCGTGACCCAGTCCCTGATCGATCTCGCCACGAAGTCCGACAGCGGCTGGCGGGTTCCGCCGCTGCCGGAAATGCCGCCGCCGGCCGGCCTGTTCGGGGTCACCGACCCGGCGGACGTCGCCTGGCTGCGCACGATGCTGTCGGACCAGCCGGTGCGCTGCCTCCAGCAGCCGGTCCGGCTGGACAATCCGGCCGCGCGCACGATCCCGCGGACGCACATCCACTGCGTCGCCAACAAGCCGGAAGGCTTCGACCGGCGCCCCGTCCCCGCGATCCAGCCCAACGGCACCCCGGCACAGGTGTGGGAACTGGCGACCGGCCACGACTGCATGATCACCATGCCGGCCGAGCTCTCCGAACTGCTGCTCAAGCTCGGCTGACACCGTGCCCCGCACCGGCGGTACGGTGCGGGGCATCCGGGTCACCACCCGGAACCACGTGTCACCGCGTCACGACGCCACCCGCTCGTCCCGCGCGTCGTCCGGATGGGCGAGCCCGAGGTGGTCGCGCAGGGTCGGGCCCTGGTACTCCGTGCGGAAGACGCCCTGTTCCTGGAGCAGCGGCACGACCTTGTCGGCGAAGCCGTCGAGGCCGCCGGGGGTGATGTGCGGGACGAGGATGAAACCGTCGCTCGCGTCGGCCTGGACGAAGTCGTTGATGGTCTTCGCGACGGTGGCCGGGGAGCCGATGAAGCTCTGCCGGTTGCCGGTCTCGATGATGAGGTCGCGGATGGACCAGTTGTTGGCGGCGGCGAGCTCCCGCCACTCGCGGGCGGTGGCCAGCGGGTCGCGGTACATGCGCACCTGGGCCCGGCCCCGGGCGATGTGGTCCTCGCCGACATCCGGGTCGACGTCGGGGAGCGGGCCGTCCGGGTCGTAGGAGGACAGGTCCCGGTTCCAGACGAACTCCAGGTGCTTGATGGCCGTGGCCCCGCTGACCTGCTGGCGGCGCACCTCCTTGGCCAGTTCCTCGGCCTCGGCGTCGGTGTCGCCGAGGACGAAGGTGGCGGCGGGCAGGATCAGCAGCTGGTCGTGGCGTCGGCCGTACGCGGCCAGCCGGTTCTTGACGTCCGTGTAGAAGGCCTGGCCGTCCTGCAAGGTGGCGTACCGGCTGAAGATGGCGTCGGCGCTGGAGGCGGCGAACTCGCGGCCCTCGTCCGAGTCACCGGCCTGGAAGATGACCGGGCGGCCCTGCGGGGAGCGGGGCACGTCGAATTGGCCCTCGATGTCGAAGTGCCGGCCGGTGTGGACGAACGACCCGGCCTTCGCGTCGCGCAGGAAGGTGCCGCCGGCCTGGTCGGCGAGGATCTCGTCGCCGCGCCAGGAGTCGAAGAGTTCGCCCGCGGTGGCCAGGAACTCCTTCGCCCGCGAGTAGCGCTCCTCCTGCGGGAGGAATCCGCCGCGGCGGAAGTTCTCGCCGGTGAAGGCGTCCCATGAGGTGACGACGTTCCACGCGGAGCGGCCGCCGGAGAGGTGGTCGAGGCTGGCGAACTGCCGGGCGACCTCGTAGGGCTCGTTGAACGTGGAGTTGATCGTGCCGGTCAGGCCGAGGTGTTCGGTGACGGCGGCGAGCGCGGCCAGCACGGTGAAGGTGTCGGGGCGGCCCACGACGTCCAAGTCGTAGATTTTCCCGCCCTGTTCGCGCAGCCGCAGCCCCTCGGCGAGGAAGAGAAAGTCGAACTTGGCGCGTTCGGCGGTGCGCGCGAAGTGGGCGAAGGAGCTGAACTCGATGTGGCTGCCGGCCTCCGGGTCGCTCCACACGGTGGTGTTGTTGACGCCGGGGAAGTGGGCTGCCAGGTGGATCTGCTTCAGCGGCTTGCTCATGGTCGTTCGGTGTCCCTCCGGCTCAGGCGGTCGCGGTGGCGGCGTAGCGGTTGGCGGGGCGGGCCAGGCCCAGCAGACCGCGCAGGGTGTCGGCCTCGTAGGCGCGGCGGAAGACTCCCCGGCGCTGGAGTTCGGGGACCAGCTCCCGGGTGATCGCCGGGAGGTCGTGGCCGAGGACGGCCGGACGCAGCCGGAAACCGCTCAGCCCCGCGGACCGCAACTCCTGTAGCGTGTCCGCGAGTTGGGCGGGGGTGCCGGTGAAGACGCGGGCGTCGCCGGCGTACGGGTATCCGGCGAGGGCGTCGAGCCGCTCACGTCGGGCCGTCGCGGCGGCCGGGTCGTCGTCGAGGAAGATCACGAGGTCACCGAAGATGTGCAGGGGCCGGCCGGCCCGGCCGGCCGCCTCCTGCTCGGCACGGATCTCCGCGACGATCGAGCGGGCCTCGCCGGGATCGTGCGGGGTGACGTAGCCGATGTCGGCCTGGCGGGCCACCAGCCGGTAGGCGACGGTCCGGTGCGCCAGGGCGCTGACGAGGGGCTGGCCCTGCGGCGGGCGGGGGGTGATGGACGGGCCCTTCACGGTGAAGTACCTGCCCTCGAAGTCGATGTAGTGCAGCTTGTCGCGGTCGATGAAGCGGCCGGTGGCGGTGTCCCGGATCTCCGCGTCGTCCTCCCAGCTGTCCCAGAGCCTGCGCACCACCTCCACGTAGTCGGCGGCCTCGTCGAAGAGGTCGGTCAGCACCTCCCGCGCGGCCGGGCTCTCGTAGTCGTCGAGGCGGGGGATCGTACGGCGGCCGAAGTGCGCGGCCTCGTTCGGGCGCGCGGTGACCCGCACCCGCAGACCGGCCCGTCCGGTGCTGACGTAGTCGAGGGTCGCGATGGCCTTGGAGATGTGGAACGGCTCGGTGTGGGTGACCACCGTGGTCGGGACCAGCCCTATGTGCCGGGTCAGCGGGGCGATACGGGCCGCGAGGAGGACGGCGTCCAGGCGTCCGCGGACCTGGTCGGTGCGGTCGTCCGGCTGGAGGCGGTGGGTGGACTGGAGGCCGAGGCCGTCCTCGAAGGTCACGAAGTCGAGCAGACCGCGCTCGGCCTCGGCGACCAGATCGGCCCAGTACCCGGCGGTGAACAGGTCCCGGGGCCGGGCCACCGGATCGCGCCAGGAGGCGGGATGCCAGCCGGTCCCGTCGAGAGCGACGGCGAGGTGCAGCGGGGAAGAGGGTGTCGTGGACACAGGTGGGTGCCTTCCTGAAGGTCCGTACCAAGAGGGCCGGCCCTCCTGGGAAGCGCGGAGGGCACGGCGGCGGGCGAGCGCGGCGGGACGCGGTCCCCCGGCCGGCGGCTGGGGGAGGGTCAGGCGCGACAGAGCGCGCCGGCCACCCGCTGGAGATCGATGTGCGGCCGGGAGTGGAGGCGGATCCGGCGGCGCGGGTTCACGACGCGGGCGGGGCACGGGCATCGCATGTGCCGCACCTCCGTTCCCTCGCGCCGTACGCACATCTCGTCGTAGTGCCCCAACAGCCGGGCATCGCGGTCTGTTCCCGGTGTGCGCGGATGAACGATCGCCGTCCACCGGCTCCCCCGCTGCGGCACGTGCGCGAGGCCGCCCGCCGCCACCGGCTGACCGCGGGGCGGCCGGGGCGGGTCACCGCCTCACAGGCCGAAGTCCTCCACGGTCGGGAACATGAACTCCAAGGGGTCGACCCGCCGGTCCGGCCGTTTGTCCGGGCCCAGCGGTGCCTGCTCCGTCCAGATGCACTTCCCCATCGGCGTGTAGCGGGTGCCCCAGCGCTGGGAGAGGGCGGTGACGAGTTGGAGTCCCCGGCCGCCTTCGTCGGTCTCCGTCGCACGGCGGATGCGGGGCATGGTCAGGCTGCCGTCGAAGACCTCGCAGACCAGCCCGGCGGTGTGCAGCAGGCGCAGCCGGACCGGGCCCTTGGCGTGGCGTACGACATTGCCCACCAGCTCACTGGCCAGCAGCTCCGTGGTCGGGGTCAGTTCGTCCAGGCCCCAGAGCGACAGCTGCTCACGTACGCACCGGCGGGCCTGCCCCGCGGCCTGCGGGGTTTCGGGCAGCGGCCAGGACACCACCTTGTCGTCCGGCAGGGCGTGCGGCCGGGTGACGAGGAGCGCCGCGTCGTCGGTCATCGGCGTGACGGCCGGGAGCAGTTCGGCCGTGAGGACGTCGCAGAGGCGTTCCAGGTCGCCGCCGTGGACGATGCCGTCCTGGTGCGCGGCGCGCAGGAGCCGGGCGAGGTCGGCCATACCCGTGTCGATGTCACGGTTGTCCGACTCGACCAGGCCGTCGGTGTAGAGCACGATGAGGGTGCCCTCGGGAACGGCCACCTCGGATGTCTCGAAGGGTGGCTCCGCGGCGCCCAGGGGCGGGTTGATGTCCAGGTCCGGGAAGTACACCTGGCCGTCCGGACGCACCACGGCGGGTGGCGGATGCCCGGCGCAGGCGATGCAGCAGGTCTTCGCGGTGGCGTCGTACAGCGCGTACAGGCAGGTCACGTACGACTCCTCGGGCATGTCGCCGACGATGTCGTTGAGGTTGCCCATGATCTCGTCGGGGGGCAGTTCGAGGTCGGCCAGGGTGTGGAGGGCGGTGCGCAGCCGGCCCATCGTCGTCGCCTCGGAAAGACCGTGGCCCATGACGTCGCCGACGACGAGCGCGACCTGGCCGCCGGAGAGCGGGATGACGTCGTACCAGTCCCCGCCCACGTCCGTGCCCTGTCCGGCGGGCAGGTAGCGGGCGGCGGAGCTGCACACGGGAAGCTGGGGCAGGGCGTGCGGAAGCAGGCTGCGCTGTAGTTCACGCGACCGGGTGTGCTCGGCGTCGAAGAGCCGGGCGCGTTCCAGGGCCTGGGCGACGAGCGCGCAGATCGCCGTCAGCAGGGTGCGCTCCTCGTCCGTGAGACGGCGTGGTTCGTCGAAGGCGACCACGCACACCCCGAAGGTGTGCCCGGAGGCGATCAGCGGCACGAACGCCCAGGCGCGCTTGCCGCCCCGCCCCGGCAGGTCGGCGAGGTCGGGGTAGCGGGTGACGTACTCCTCGACGGAGGACAGGAAGATCGGCACACCGCTGAGAACCGACTCCCAGGCCGGATCACGAGATGTCCGCGGGCGGTCGTCGACCGTGGCGAGGAAGTCGTCGGAGTAGCCGACGGATCCCACGGCGTGCAGCCGGTTCTCCTCGATGACCTGCATCAGCAGGCCCCCGGCGCCGAACGGCGGCAGCACCCGCGTGGCGACCGCGTCCACCACGTCCCCCGAGGTCATCGCCTTGGACAGGCCCGCGGTGAGCTCGGCGATACGGGCCGCGCGCTGGGCCGCGGCGCGCTCGGCCGCCCGGCGTTCCTCCTGGTGCCGCCGCTGCTCGGTGACATCGGTGAGGTAGAGGGTGCGGCCGTCGGGCCCCGGGACGAGCCGTACGTGGTAGCAGCGCCCGGTGTCCGGCATCGTCACGTCGAACCCCATGGACTCGTCGGCGGCCGCGGCCTGCCGGAAACGCTGCTCCAGGTCGGGGACCTGGCGCACGGCGGGCAGCTCCCACAGCACCCGCCCGAACAGCTCCTCCTCGGAGAAACCCAGCGTCCGCTCGGCTTCCAGGTTGACGAAGATGATCTTCCATTCCTCGTCCACGGCCAGGAAGCCGTCACTCATGTACCGCAGCGCCCTGCTGAGGGCGTCACGGGCCGAACGGGACTCGTTGCTGTCCCACCCCATGCCGACCATCCGGACCGGATCGCCGTGGTCGTCGTACGTCGCCCGGCCGCGCGCCCGGGTCCAGCCCCATGTGCCGTCCAGCTTGCGCACCCGGTACTCGGCCTCGTACACGCCGTGATCCCTGATCGCCCGCTGCGCCGCGGCCAGTGTGGGCGGCAGGTCGTCGGGGTGGATGACGCCCATCCAGTTCTCGATCCGGCCGGTGAAGTCCTCCGGCCGGATGCCGTAGAGCTCCATGGCGGCCTCGTCATAGATCAGATCGCCGGTCTGGATGTGCCATTCCCAGGAGCCGACCTTGACCGCCTTGAGCGCCTGCCGGAGACGGTCGCCACCGTGTTCCTCCTGCGGTGGCCGGGCGGGCGGCGGCGCCTGGCCCATGCGCTCCTCGAGCCAGGCGATCACGGACCGCAGGAAGTCCCACTGCTCGGGGCCGGGCTCGGCCATGACCAGGCTGAGCACACCGATACTGCGTTCCCCGCTGAAGAACGGCACGGCGGCCAGGCCGGTCGCAGGCCACCGGGCCGCGGCGGGACCGCTGGAGCCGGTGGCCTCGGCGGGTTCGGTGGACTCCGGTGGCGGTTCGGTGGACTCCGATGGCGGTTCGGCGGACTCCGGTGGCGGTTCGGTGGACTCCGGTGGCACCCACACACCCGTGCCGCGGCGCAGGGCACGGGCCGGAGCCGACGGACCCTCCTGGTCGATGATCTCCCAGGTACGGGTGAGGGCGGAGGGGAGACCGACCGACGAGACCAGCCGCAGCGCGGACATGGGACCACGCAGATGGACGGTTCCGCCCAGGGCACCCAGCTCTGCCGCGGCGTGGTGGAGGGCCAGCCGGAAGACTTCACTCTCCGTGACACCAGGGGCCACCGAGGCGAGCAAAGCCAACCGCGCGCTCATGACGTAAAGCTTACAAATGTATGGCCTGTACAGCACTCTTTCCGCTGGAAACCGGACAACTCCGGCACTGGGCAACGCCGCCGCGACGTGGCACGATCGCGCAGGTGACCAGCAGACCCACCGCAGCGCAGCAGCTGCGCGACCTCGCGCGGCTGCGCCGCGTCCGCGACCGGATCGACCGGGAGTACGCCCAGCCGCTGGACGTCGAGGCGCTGGCCCGCGGCGTGAACATGTCGGCCGGGCACCTCAGCCGCCAGTTCCGGGCCGCCTACGGCGAGTCGCCGTACGGCTATCTGATGACCCGGCGGATCGAGCGCGCGATGGCGCTGCTGCGCCGAGGCGACCTCAGCGTGACCGAGGTCTGTTTCGCGGTCGGCTGCGCGTCACTGGGCACCTTCAGCACCCGCTTCACCGAGTTGGTCGGTATGCCGCCCAGCGTCTACCGGCGCGAGGCGGCGCGCGCGACCGCGGGGATGCCGCCCTGCCTGGCGAAACAGGTGACCAGACCGATCAGGAATCGAGAAGCGCGGGCCACGGGCCGCGGCTAGCGTGACGGCCATGGACATCACCATTCACACCAGCGTCCTCCCGCACGACGACCCGGACGCCGCCCTGGCTTTCTACCGCGACATCCTCGGCTTCGAGGTCCGCAACGACGTCGGAAGCGGCGCGATGCGGTGGATCACGGTCGGCCCCGCCGGCCAGCCCGACACGTCCATCCTCCTGGCGCCGCCGGCCGTCGACCCGGGGATCACCGACGACGAACGCCGCACCATCACCGAGATGATGGCCAAGGGCACCTACGGCTGGATCCTCCTGGCCACCAAGGACCTCAACGCCACCTTCGAGAAGGTGCAGGCCGCCGACGCCGAGGTGATCCAGGAGCCGACCGAGCAGCCGTACGGCGTCCGCGACTGCGCCTTCCGCGATCCGGCCGGCAACCAGATCCGCATCCAGGAACTGCGCTGAGCCACCCGCACTCGCGACCGTGACCGACCCGGCCGGGCGTGACCGGGTCGGCCGGGCGTGACCGGCGCGCCGATGTCCGGCCGCCGGCCGCGCCGGGGTGGCGCGCCGGCGGCCGGTGCACTGAAGCAGCACCACGCCGCGCGTCGCCGTAGTCACCGGCGGCTGCGCGAGCCTCCCGTCGCCGGCGCCCTGCACCAAGGTCGGTGCGGTAGTACTCGTAGCCCTCGACACCGTGCCGCCCGTCCAGTGCACATGCCTCCGCGGCGGCGGCCAGGGCATGACCGCCGGAGGCGCAGATGCCCGTCTGACGCAGGTGGCGGCCCACGACGTGGAGGCGAGACCCGGCCCTGTTCCGCGACGGATACGTCTCGCCTGACCCGGCCGGTGGCGCGATCACAGGACGAGCATGAGCTTGCCGCCGGGCCGGCGGGACTGGCTGAGCTTGGCCGCCTCCTGGATCTGGTCGAGCGTGTAGGTGCGGGCGACCGGTACGGCCAGGACGCCTTCGCCGGCCAGCCGGGCGAACTCGCCCATCAGGTCGTAGCGCATGTCGATGCTGGTGGTCCGGGTGCCCAGCTCGGCCGCGGCGGCGAAGTCGGAGACGGTGAGGACGCGGTCGGGGTCCCCGGTCAGCTCGATCAGGGTCGGCAGCGAACCGCCGGCCGGGCTGGCCTGGTCGGCGCGGTCGATCCGGCCGCCGGTCGGGGACGTGTCCAGGGCGCGGTCGACGCGGCCTCCGGCCAGTGCGGCGACGCGTTCGGCCATGCCGTTGCCGTAGCCGGTCACCTGGGCACCGATCTCTTCCAGGGCGGCGGCCCGCGTCGGCCCGGCGGTGGCGATCACCCGGACGCCCCGGTGCAGCGCGAGGCGCACCGCCGCCTCACCCACGGTGGCGCCCGCGCCGTGGACGAGCAGCAGCTCACCCGGCTGGACGCCGAGGTCGTCGAGCGCGCGCCACGCCGTCTCGGCCGCCATCGGCAGCGCGGCGGCCTGCTCGGCGGTGACGCCCTCGGGAATGTGGGCCCAGGCCTCCATCAGCGCATACTCGGCGGCCCCGGCCGTCGGGCCGTTGAAGATCGCCGGGCCGAACACCCGGTCGCCGATCTCGACGCCGATGACGCCCTCACCGAGCGCGTCGACGGTGCCCGCGACCTCGAGACCGAGCCCGCGCGGCAGCGGCGGCAGCTGGTCGCCGAAGAGGCCGTCGACCACCGCCCAGTCGGCCGGGGTCAGGCCGCACGCCCGCACGGCGATCCGGATCCGGCCGGGTCCCGGCTCCGGCTGCGGGACGTCGCGGAGCACGATCACGTCCGGGGATCCGAATCGGTCGAACTGAAGAGCCTTCATGACGATCTCCCGTCCTGATGATGACAGCATCTGTTGTCATCAGACCATAGCATCGTGATGACAGCGTCTGCTGTCATATGCTGGTGGGCATGCCACGATGGGAGTCCGACGCACAGGGTCGGCTTGAGCGCGCGGCGCTCGAGCTGTTCGAGAGGCAGGGGTTCGAACGCACCTCGGTCGCGCAGATCGCGCGCGCCGCCGGTCTGACCGAGCGCTCCTTCTACCGCTACTTCCCCGACAAGCGGGAAGTCCTCTTCGCCGGCAGGGAGCTCGAGGCCCACCTCGTCGCCCAGGTCGAGGCGGCCGACCCGGACCTCACGCCCTTCGAGACGCTGCTGGCCGCGCTGGGGACCGCCGACGAGATCTTCCGCCCGCGCACGTTCCTGCTGCGCCGCGCCACGGTGATCGCCGCCAACCCGGCACTGGCCGAACGCGATCTGATCAAGCTCGCCGACATCGCCGACGCGCTGACGCGGGCGCTCGAGCGCCGCGGCGTCGAGCCCGGCCAGGCACGCTTCATCATCGACGTGGCGATAGCGATCTCCCGGCGCGCCACGTCCCGCTGGCTGGCCGACCCGGACGCCACCTTCTCCGAGCTCGTCGCCCAGGCCGCTGCCGAGCTGGGCGAGGCGGTCACGCCGCCGGCCCCGACGGTCCGCTGAGTCCGCTGAGTCCGTCCGCTGGGTCCGCCGTGCACAGCAGCAGCGCCCACCTGGTGCTCCGTGCGGTTTCGGGATCGGATCGCTGCTGCGGGCGGGGCGCTGCGGGTCGGTGAGCCGGCCCGGGGCCGCGCCGACGGGGACGTACGGGGACCACCGGCGCCCCGCCGGCCGGTGGCTGAGCGCGCGTCAGACCAGGTCGGGGTGGCGGTGCCGGACGGGACTGACCGTTTCCAGCGCGGCGGCCAGGCGCAGGATGGTGGCCTCGTCGTACCAACGGGAGACGAGCTGGACGCCGATCGGCAGGTGGCCGGCGGCGGTGGCCCCGAACGGCAACGACAGCGCCGGCAGACCGGTGAGGTTGAACGGCACGGTCGCCCGCATGATCCCGCGTGCTTCTACGGTCACGTCGCCGACCTGGAACGCCGACTGGGCGTGCGGCGGCGCGGGGATGGGGCACACCGGGCACAGCAGTACGTCGTAGCGCTCGAAGTACCCGGCGAACAGCGAGCTGAGCGCCTCCACTTGCCGCTGTGCGGCGAGGTAGTCGGCCGAGGTCACCTCGGGTGCGGTGAGCGTCCGCTGGATGACCGGGTGCACATCGGATGCGCGGCCGGCCACCACCTGCCGGAAGTACGGCACCACCTCGGCGGTGTACAGCACCGCGCTCAACGCGGTGCAGTCGATCGCCTCCAGCCCGGCCGGCGGGGCGGGCTCGACCACACAGCCCAGCTCCCGCAACGCGTCCGCGGCGGCGGAGACCGTGGCGGTCACCTCGCGCTCCACCGGGCCGAACGCGGGATCGCTCGCCCAGCCCACCCGCATCCCGGCCAGGTCCCGCGCGCCGTCCCCGTACGGCGGCGACGGCGGCGACGGTGGCGAGTGGCGTACGTACCCGTCGGCGCCATCGGGCCCGGCGAGAACCCGGAAGGCGGCCGCGATGTCCCGCACACTGCGGGCCATCGGGCCGACATGCCAGTAGCGACGGGGAACTTCGGGCCAGTGCCCGGTGATCGGTATCCGCCCCCGGGTCGCCTTCAGGGCGACGATGCCCGTGTCGTGAGCCGGGCCGCGCACCGAGATGGCCACGTCGCTGCCCAGCCCCAGCGGCGACATCCCGGCGGCGATCGCGGCCGATTCGCCACCGCTGGAGCCGCCCGGGGTCCGCTCGCCGTCCCAGGGGTTGCGGGCCCTGCCGACCAGCGGATTGTCGGTCTCGGTCCAGTAGGAGAACTCCGGCAGGTTCGTCTTGGCCAGCGGAATCCCACCGGCCGCCCGCAACCGTGCCACCGCGGTCGCGTCGGTGGTGGGAACACGATCCCGGAACAGCGTTGAGCCGCGTGTGGTCACCGCTCCCGCCACGTCCAGCGCGTCCTTCACGGTGAACGGCACACCGTGCAACGGACCCACCGCGTCACCGGCCGCCACCGCCTCGTCCGCGGCGCGTGCCGCGGCGAGTCCCTGCTCGGCCAGCACCGTCACCATGGCGTTGACCTTCGGATCGACCGCCTCGATGCGGTCCAGATGGGCCCGCATCACCTCCACCGCGGACACCTGCCGTCTGGCGATCAGCCCCGCCAGCGCGGTCGCGTCCTGGTAGTGGAGTTCGTCCTCGGCCATCGGCACTCCCTCACGCATTCAGCAGGTTCTCCGCTGTTTCGCGCAGCGTATCCCCGATGTCCCGGTGGTCATCGAGGCACCCGCTCAGCATCGCTCCGTCGCGCAGCACCATCAGCGTCCGCGCCGCGCGGTCGGGTCCGGGGTGGCCCGCGTCGCCCACGACGTCGCGCAACACAGCTCTCGCGGATGGACTCTCTCAGCGGCGCCCGACGTCATGGGCGCAGGGTACGGAATGACCCGCCCACGGCGTCCCCGTACGTGGGCACCAGCGGCTTCGTCGTGTCGACGACGAACGTCCCGCCGCGCGGCCCCAACTCCCCCGCCCCCGAACCCACTTGGCGCGACGGCGACCACACGCCGCATCCCGTCACCTATGTGATCGGTGACGAATCCTGTGCGACAGTCCTGGCACACACGGACGCCCGCGGCCCGCAGGCTGCACGGATGGCCTTACGACATCCGCACGAGGTGGACGCCGACCTGGACGCCGACACCAGTGCGACAGCGCTGCCGGCCGGTATCCAGGCGGAGTGCCGATCCTCATGTCGACGGGCCGGCTGACCCACCTGGAGGCCGCCCTGGACCAGGACATCGCTTCCCTGCGGCGCCGGACCATGGCCTGAATGGCGATGACGCGGAAGCGCCACGACACCTCGTACGGCATCCGCTTGCGCTACAGTGGCGAGTGACCTTCGCTGTGTGACGAGGAGACCAGACATGGTGGGTGACGACGACATCTCCGGGTGATACCCGGATCTGACAGGCCACCGGCCGGTGCCCAGGAGCATCGCCGTCGTGGCCGTGTAGTCGTTTCCCCTTTTCCATGTTCCGGGCGGCACGGTCCGTGTGCCCGTATCGCATTCGAGGTCTCTTTCATGTCCGACGCCTCCGTCATCTGCTCGAACCTGTCCTTCTCCTGGCCCGACGACACACCGGTCTTCGCAGACCTGTCCTTCACCGTGGGCGGCGGACGCACCGGTCTGGTGGCGCCCAACGGCTCCGGCAAGAGCACCCTGCTCAAGCTGATCGCCGGCGAACTGCGTCCCGCCACCGGGTCGGTGTCGGTGAGTGGCACGCTCGGCTACCTCCCGCAGAGCCTGCCGCTGACGGGTGATCTCACGGTGGCCGAGGTCCTGGGCGTGGCCGAGGTCATCCGGGCCCTGGACGCCGTCGAATCCGGGGACGTGAGCGAGCAGCACTTCACCACCATCGGCGACGACTGGGATATCGAGGAACGCACCCGCGCCCAGCTGGACCGGCTCGGCCTGGGCCGGCTCGCCCTCGACCGGAGCCTGAACACGCTCAGCGGCGGTCAGGTCGTCTCGCTCGGCCTGGCGGCCCAGCTGCTGAAGCGGCCCGATGTGCTGCTGCTCGACGAACCGACCAACAACCTGGACCTCGACGCACGCCACACGCTCTACGAGGTCCTGACGGACTGGACCGGCGCTCTGCTGCTGGTCAGCCACGACCGCGCGCTGCTGGACCGCATGGACCGCATCGCCGAACTCGGCCCCCGTGAACTGCGCGGTTACGGAGGGAACTTCACCGAGTACGAAGCGGCGGTGCGGGCCGAGCAGGAGGCCGCCGAACGCAACGTCCGCAACGCGGAGCAGGAGCTGAAGCGGGAGAAGCGGGAGATGCAGCAGGCGCGCGAACGCGCCGAGCGGCGCGCGAGCAACGCCGCCCGCAACCTCAAGAGCGCGGGCCTGCCCCGCATCTTCGCCGGGAACATGAAACGAGGCGCCCAGGAGGCCGCGGGGCGGGCTGGGCAGATGCACGCCGCCCGGGTCAGCGAGGCGAAGGCCCGGCTGGACGAGGCGGGACGTGCCCTGCGCGACGAACAGCGCATCACCCTGGATCTGCCGGACACCAACCTCCCGGCCGGGCGCACCGTCTTCCTCGGCGAGCGGTTGCAGGTCCGCCACGGCGAACGGCCCCTGTTCGCCGGGGAGGGCCTGGACCTGGCGATCCGCGGCCCCGAACGGATCGCCCTGACCGGTCCCAACGGCGCGGGCAAGACCACGCTGCTGCGCCTGGTCAACGGCGACCTCGAGAGGGACGGCGGGCAGGTGGCGCGGGCCGACGGGCGGATCGCCTACCTCTCGCAGCGGCTCGACCTGCTGGACCTCGACCGCACCGTGGCCGAGAACTTCGCCACGTTCGCCCCGGACAGGGCGGAGGCGGAGCGCATGAACCTGCTCGCCCGCTTCCTCTTCCGGGGTTTCCGCGCCCATCTCCCGGTCGGGGTGCTGTCCGGCGGCGAGCGGCTGCGGGCCACCCTGGCCTGCGTCCTGTGCGCCGAACCGGCCCCGCAACTGCTGCTGCTGGACGAGCCGACCAACAACCTCGACCTGGTCAGCGCGGGCCAGCTGGAGAGCGCCCTGGGCTCCTACCAGGGGGCCTTCGTGGTGGTCAGCCACGACGAGCGGTTCCTCACCCGGATCGGCGTGGACCGCTGGCTGCGGCTGGCCGACGGCGAGCTGACGGAAACCGGGGCCCCGGAGGTGTGAACCGCTGACGTGTCGACCGGGCCCGCGCCCGAGGTGTGTCACCCGGCGGGCCAAGAAAACGATCACGTTGGAGGCCACCACCATGCCCCAGCCCGCCCTGCTCGCCCATGACCTCGTCCGTACCCTCGGCACCCGCCGGGTCATCGACGGGCTCTCCCTCACCGCGTCCCCCGGTCACCGCATCGGCCTGATCGGGGAGAACGGTGTCGGCAAGTCGACCCTGCTGCGTCTGCTCGCCGGGGCGGACGAGCCCGACGCCGGGAGCGTCACGCGCCCGGCCGACCTGGGCTTCCTGCACCAGGAGATGCCGTTCGACGCCACGGCGACGATGGCCGACGTACTGGACGACGCCCTGCGCGAGGCACGCGAGGACCTCGCGGAGCTCGAGCGCCTCGCCGAGCGGCTCGCCCGCACCCCGCAGGACTCCCCCGGCTACGCCGAACTGCTCGACACCTACGGCGCGCGGCTCGAAGGCGCTCAGGAGCGACAGGCGTGGGACGCCGACCGGCGCGCCGCGATCGTGCTCGACGGGCTGGGCCTCGGCACGGTCCGGCACGACCGGTCGCTCGGCTCGCTCTCCGGCGGGCAGCGCGGCCGGCTGGCGCTGGCCGCGCTGCTGCTCCGGCGGCCTTCGGCACTGCTGCTGGACGAGCCGACCAACCACCTCGACGACAGCGCCGCCGCCTTCCTGGAGGAACAGGTGCGCGGCCTGCCCGGGGCCGTGGTGGTGGCCAGCCACGACCGGGCCTTCCTCGACGCCGTCTGTACGGATCTGATCGACCTCGACCCGGCGATGGACGGTCCGGTCCGGTACGGCGGCAACTACAGCGCCTATCTGGCCGAGAAGGAGGCGGAGCGGGCGCGCTGGGAGCGGCGGTACGCCGAGGAGCAGGAGGAACTGGCGGCACTGCGCCGGTCGGCCCAGGTCACCGCGCGGCTGGTCGCCCCGGACCGCGAGCGGCGGGACAACGAGAAGATGGGCTACGGCCACCGCGCCGGCCGGGTGCAGAGCCAGATCTCCCGGCGGGTGCGCAACGCCGCCCGCAGACTGGACGAACTGCAACGCGCCCAGATCGGTGAGCCGCCGCGGCCGCTGCGCTTCCGGCGCACCGCGCTCGCCGAAGGATCGGCGGCCGGCACCGTCGTCTCGCTGCGCGAGGTGCGGGTGCCGGGGCGGCTCGCCATCGGCCGCCTCGATGTCTCGGCGACCGAGCGGCTGCTGGTCACGGGAGGAAACGGGGCGGGCAAGTCGACCCTGCTGACCGTGCTCGCCGGGCGGCTCCCGGCGGAGGGTGAGGTACGGCGGCGGCGGGGGCTGACGGTGGAGCTGCTGGCGCAGGACACCGCCTTCGACCGACCGGACCGGACCGTCCGGGACACCTATGAGCTTTTCCTCGGCGCCGAGCGGGCGGAGGCGGTCCCGCTGACCTCACTGGGTCTGCTCCACGAGGCGGACCTGGACAAGCGGGTGGGGCGGTTGTCGGTCGGCCAGCGCCGTCGGCTCGCGCTGGCGCTCCTGGTGGCGCGCCCTCCGGAACTGCTGCTGCTCGACGAGCCCACGAACCATCTGTCGCCACGGCTGTGCGATGAACTGGAGGCCGCGTTCGGCACCGGCCCCGGTGCGATCGTCCTGGCCAGCCACGACCGCTGGCTGCGGAAGCGCTGGCAGGGCCGGGAGCTCCGGCTGCGGTGAACGCCACCGCGGCAGCCGAACCTTGCCGGCACAGCAGTCACCCGCCAGTATGGTGACGTGAGTCTGAACCATGTCTTCGTCTGCGGAAACCCGGCCCTCGACTTCGCCGCGACGCTGCGCGCGCGCCGCTCGGCGCGGTTCGAGATGTTCGTGACACCGGACAGGCTGGACGCGTGGTACGTGGAATCGGGCATCGTCGATGTGGTGTCGTCGCCCAGCCGGCAGGCCGACGTCGAGCGGGCGACGACCGTGCGGGAGGCCATCTACCAGTTGGTGACCGCGCGCCGCCTCGGGGAGGAGTACGACGACGAGGCGCTCACCGTGGTGAACGACGCGGCCCGCGAGCCTTCGGCGGTGCCCCGGCTCACTCGCTCCGGGCGCCGGACGGAAGCGACGCCGGACGAAGCGCTGTCGGTGGTGGCGCGCCATGCCGTCGAGGTGCTGAGCGGGCCGGACGTGCCGCTGCTCAAGGAGTGCGGCAACCCCGAGTGCACCCGCGTCTACATCGACCGCTCGCGCGGCATGCGCCGGCAGTGGTGCGGTATGGAGTCCTGCGGCAACAAGATCAAGGCAGCCGCCTACCGCGCCCGCAAGAAGGGCACACCCGCCGTGGCACCCCACTGACCCGCGGCGGTCCCGTCCTCATGAGCGGGTGCGTGGTGTGCGGCCCGGCATTTTGATGTCGTACCGCGCCATCTTGCGGTAGATGGTCGCGCGGCTCATGCCGAGTTTGTCCGCCGCTCGTGCCATGGTCGTCCCGGGCTCGGTCAGACAGCGCACGATCTCCTCCCGTTCGAGGGCCTCGATGCGGCTCAGCCGCCGTCCCGGACTCGCGAAGATCTCGCTCGAGAGATGCCTGAGGTCCACCACGTCCGTACGCGACGCCGCGTCGCGCACCACGCGCTGTAGTTGCTTCACGTTCTCCGGCCAGTGGTAGTCGGCCAGGGCGCGGGCCGCCGCCGCGGAGAAGGTGACCGGGCGGCTCCGGTGCTGGTGTGCGAAGTGGTGGGCGAGCGGGAGGACGTCGTCGGGGCGCCATCGCAGTGCGGGGGCCTCCACCACGGCGCCGACCAGGACACGCAGGGGCTCGGGGATGCTCGAATAGTCCTCGGCCGTGATGACGGACGGTTGCAGAGCCCGTCGGCCCGTCTCCGTGTGCGTACGGGGCGCGGTGGTGAGCAGCCGCGCCAGTTCCTCGGCCACCCACGCGGGGAGCGTGTCCACGCCGGCGGTGATCACACAGGTGTCGTCCTTGGCCAGTTCGGGGGCCCAGAGGGTCAGCCAGAAGTCGACGTCCGTGGCGGCCGGCGGACGGGCGCACAGCAGGCGCTCCCGTGGCTTGATCTCCCGCCGGGCGATCGAGGCGAGGGCCGCCTTGCCCGCGCCCGGCTCACCGACGACGGCCAGGAGCCGCCCCTGGGTCATCGCCGCCCGCGCCTCCGCGACCGCGTCCATCCAGCGGGAGGACAGCAGCGGCGTCTCGCTGCCGTGCCGGGCACGTCCCGGGTACACCTGGAACACCTCGCCGCGCGGGGCCGGGCGGGCCCTTCTGCCGCTGCCGCGGGCCAGCATGAGGGCCGTGGTGTTCCCGGCCGCGGCCTGCGCGAGGGCCAGCAGCAGCGCCGAGGAGGAGTCGGACCAGGTGGTGAGGTTGACGCTGCCGGCGAGGTCGCCGGTGATCGGGTCGAGGACCGGTACCGCGGCGCAGGTGTATCCGCGCAGGCTCGTGCAGTAGTGCTCATCGGCCCGTACCAGCGTCGGCGCCCGGTCGGCCAGGGCGAGCCCGAGCCCGTTGGTGCCGGCGTTGCTCTCGGCGAAGTAGAAGCCGGGTGCCAGATTGACCCGGTCCAGCGACCGGTTGATCGAGGGATCGTCGCACAGTCTGCACAGCACCAGCCCGTCACTGCTGGTGATCATCATGCTGACCGGTTCGTCGGCGAGGGTGGCGCGCAGCCCTTGCAGCACCTCGTGGCCGCATTCGTACAGCAGCGATTCGGTGTCCACCGAGCCCGTGAACACCGGCTGCATCTCCTCCGGCGTCACCCCGTACCGCCTGCTGCGCTGCCATGAGGCGCGCAGGCGGGGTGCCAGGACGGCTGCTTCGCCGTCCGTCGCCCCGTACGGCGGGAGTGGTGCCGGGTTGCCGTGATGGTCCACCGCGACCTCCATGAAGAGCCCGTGCGTCAACAGGCGGTCAGGCTACTGCGGGGACCGCCACGTGCCCCCGGTCGGTTGTCTCAAAGTGAGACAACCGACGGCTCCCCGGTGAACACCGACCTGCCTAACGTCACCTTCCAAGACACGGTCATCACCGGGACGGAGACCGATATGTACAGCAAGGACGGCGAGAACTACTTCATCGTGGACGCGCATATCGCATTGTGGGACGCGCGCCCCGAGAACCAGCTCAACATTCACGGCAAGCAGTTCATCGACTGCTTCTACGACTACCACCAGAACCTCAGCCCGGCATCGGAGAAGTGGCCGTACGAGGAATACCTCTACCAGGGCGGCGAGCGGCTGATGAAGGACCTCTTCATCGACGGATACGTCGACCACGCCATTTTCCAGCCGGCCCGTCTCGGGGCGTTCTACCGCAACGGTTTCGGGCAGACCGAGGAAGCCTTCGCGCTGGCCCGGCGCCACCCCGACAAGCTGACCTACAACCACTACTGGGACCCGCGCTTCGAGCAGGCGGGGCTGGACCAGCTCCGGCGGGACGCCGAGCGGTTCCAGCTCAAGGGCGCCAAGCTCTACACGGCCGAATGGCACGGCGACTCGCGCGGGTACAAACTGGACGATCCGTGGTCCTACCGGTACCTGGAGGCGGCCCAGGAGATGGGCATCAAGAACATCCACATCCACAAGGGACCGACGATCCGGCCCCTGGACCGGGACGCGTTCGACGTCGCGGACGTGGACAAGGTCGCCACGCAATTCCCGGACATGAATTTCGTCGTCGAGCACTGCGGGCTGCCCCGGCTCGAGGACTTCTGCTGGATCGCCACCCAGGAGCCGAATGTGCACGCGGGCCTGGCGGTCGCCATCCCCTTCATCCACACCCGCCCGCGGTATTTCGCGCAGATCATCGGCGAGCTGCTGTACTGGCTGGACGAGAACCGTATCCAGTTCTCCAGCGACTACGCGCTGTGGACGCCCAAGTGGCTGATCGAGCGGTTCGTCGACTTCCAGATACCGGAGGACATGCAGGGCGAGTACCCGCCGATCACGGTGGCCCAGAAGAAGAAGATCCTCGGGCTGAACGCGGCGGCGATGTACGACATCGAGGTGCCCGCCGAGTACACCGTGGCCCAGCCGGCGGGGGTCTGAGATGGCCGCCCGTCCACTGGCCCAGGAGGTGTCCGCCCCGCCACTGGTCCAACAGGCCAGGAAGGCGCTCGACACCGTCTTCGATCCCGAGCTGGACGAACCGATCACCGATCTCGGTTTCGTCCGGTCCATCGACGTCGACGCCGACCGCCGGCTGACGGTGCGCCTGCGGCTGCCGACCTCGTTCTGCTCCCCGAACTTCGCCTACCTCATGGCGTCCGACGCCAAGGACGCCCTGGCGGCCCTGCCGGGCGTCGAGGCGGTCACGGTGCTGCTCGACGACCACCATGACTCGGACCTGATCAACCGCGGGCTGGCCGCCGACGCCGACTACCGGGGCACGTTCGGCGCGGAGGCCGAGGAGAGCCTGGACGAGCTGCGGCTGATCTTCCGGCGCAAGGCCCATACCGCGGCGATGGAGCGGGTCCTCACCTCGCTGCTGCGGCAGGACCCCGCCCTCACCGAGGAGAAGCTGCACGAGGTGGTGCTCGGCGACCTCCCCGACATGGCGACGACGCACGCGCTGCTGCGCCGGCGCGCGGCGCTCGGCCTCGGTGTGGCACCGTCCGACCTGGTCCTGGTGGACGAGCACGGGCACCCCTGGCCGCCGGATGAGATCCCGCTGCGCCTGCGGTTCGCCCGCTCGGTCCGCGTCTCGATCGACGGCAACGCGCACTTCTGCCGCGGGCTGCTGCGCACCCGCTATCCGGAGTCCGCGGCCGACCAGTCCCCCCGGGCGGTGGACGCCACCGATCCCACCTGTGTCCCCTCCCCTTCGAAGGAGCGCGTCTCGTGAAAGCAGTCCAGGTCGTGGGGTACGGCCGGAACCTGGAGATGGCCGACGTACCGGCCCCCTCGGTCACCGGCCCGTACGACGTGATCGTCAAGATCGGCGGGGCGGGCGTGTGCCGCACCGACCTCCACATCCTCGAGGGACAGTGGGCCGAGAAGTCCGGGGTGACGCTGCCCTACACGATCGGGCACGAGAACGCCGGCTGGGTGCACGCGGTCGGCAGCGCCGTCACCAACGTGGCCGAGGGCGACAAGGTCATCGTCCACCCGCTGGTCACCTGTGGGCTGTGCCGGGCGTGCCGGTCCGGCGACGACGTCCACTGCGAGCAGAGCCTCTTCCCCGGCATCGACACCGCCGGCGGCTACGCCGAGTACCTGAAGACCTCCGCCCGCAGTGTCGTCCGCATCGACGACTCCCTGGAGCCGGCCGATGTGGCGGCGCTGGCCGACGCGGGGCTGACCGCGTACCACGCGGTGGCCAAGGCCGCCCGGAAGCTGCGGCCGGGCGACCGCTGCGTGATCATCGGCGCCGGCGGGCTCGGTCACATCGGGGTGCAGGCGCTGAGGGCGATCACGGCCGCCGAGATCATCGTGGTCGACCGCAACCCCGACGCGGTGAAGCTGGCCGCCTCCCTCGGCGCCGACCATGGTGTCGTCGCCGCTGGGCAGCAGGTGCCCGAGGTGCTCGAGCTGACCGGCGGCCAGGGAGCCGAGGTCGTGATCGACTTCGTGGGCGAGGGCGGAGCGACCCGGGACGGTGTGCGGATGCTGCGCCGCGCGGGCGACTACCACGTGGTCGGATACGGCGAGAACATCGACGTACCGACGATCGACATCATCTCCACCGAGATCAACTTCATCGGCAACCTCGTCGGCTCCTACAACGATCTGTGCGAGCTGATGGTGCTCGCCGCCCAGGGACGGGTCCGGCTGCACACCAGCGTGTACCCGCTCGAGCGGTTCCAGGACGCCCTGGACGACCTCGACGCCGGCCGGGTCCGCGGACGCGCGATCCTCGTTCCCTGACCCGGCCCGGCGGTCCGCCGCGCTGATGAGTGGCGGGTGGCCCACGCGGAGCGGCCGCGGTCATCATGGGGCCCGAGCGAGGGCGACGGCCCCATGATGACCGCCTGTCCGTCCCCCCGAAGCGACCCACCCGGCCGACCCACCCGGCCGACCGACCCGCCCGACCGGGCACAACCGAACCGACGAGCCTGACAAGACCTACCCACCGGGAGCATCATGATCTTCATCACCGCCAAGTTCCGCGTCCTGCCCGAGCACGCGGACGCCTGGCCCGAGATCACCCGCGAGTTCACCCGCGCGACCCGCGACGAGCCGGGGTGCCTGTGGTTCGACTGGTCCCGCAGCATCGACGACCCCACCGAGTACGTGCTGACCGAGGCGTTCCGCGACGACGAGGCCGGGGCGGCGCACGTCCAGTCCGACCACTTCACCACGGCACGGCGGACGCTGCCTCCCCACCTCGTGGAGACGCCCCGGATCGTCAATGTGACTGTGGACCAGGACGACTGGTCCCGCCTCGGGGAGATGGCCGTACCGCAGCAGGACTGAGGCGGACCGGCCGGACCGCCCCCGGCGCGGGGTGGCCGGCGTCACCGCGCGGACGGGGTGGGCACGGCCCCGTCCGCGCGGCCGCCCACCGGAAGGCGCACGGCCCGTGAGCCGCGTCACGTGTCCGGTCCGTTGACGGCGCCTCGGGTGACCGCCACGATACTGGGCGATCACCGACCACGAGGTTCACATGAGTCTCACCGCTTCCCGGGCCGACGACGTCCCGGGTGGCCGCGGAACCCCACCGCCCCGCACCGCCGCCCAGCGCAGGCGGGCGCTCGGCCTGGACCGGGGCACGTGGTTCCTGTTGCTTCCCGCGCTGATCCCCGTCCTGGTGCTCAGCGTGGGACCCCTGCTGTACGGCGTCGCGCTCGCCTTCACCGACGCGCAGAGCGGCCGCACCACCCCCACCCGGTTCATCGGCCTGGCCAACCTTTCCGACCTGCGGTTCGACTCCCTGTTCTGGGACTCCTTCACCATCGGCCTGACCTGGGCCGTCTGCGTGACCGTGCTCCAGTTCGCGCTGGCCCTCGGCCTGGCGCTGCTGCTCGACCAGAACCTCCGGCTGCGCTGGCTGGCCCGGACCCTGGCGCTCGTGCCGTGGGCCATGCCCGAGGTCGTCGTCGGCATCATGTGGCGCCTGGTCTACCACTCCGACGCGGGCATCCTGAACGACACGCTCACCCGGACCGGCCTCCTCCACGAGAACGTCGACTGGCTGGCCGACCTGTCCTACGCCCTGCCGGCGGTCATCGTGGTCGGTGTGTGGGCGGGCATGCCCCAGACGACCGTGGTGCTGCTGGCCGGTCTCCAGAACGTCCCGCGTGAACTGCGTGAGGCGGCGCACCTGGACGGTGCGGGCATCTGGCGCCGCTTCACCACCGTCACCTGGCCGGCGCTCAGGCCCGTGGTGGTGTCGATCACCGCGCTCAACTTCATCTGGAACATCAACTCCTTCGGCCTGGTGTACGTCCTCACCCAGGGCGGGCCGGGCGGACAGACCCGGCTCCCGATGCTGTTCGCCTACGAAGAGGCGTTCACCTACGGCCAGTTCGGGTACGCCGCGGCCATGGGACTGGTCATGGTCGCCGTGATCGCGGTCCTGCTCACCCTGTTCCTGCGCAAGAAGCTGACGGAGGACGCGGTATGACCGGTGCCTCCTCGCCCACCCCCGCCAAGGTGCGCGCGCTGCGCATCGCGGGCGGCGCCGGTCAGTACCTGGCCCTCGGCTGCTATCTGGTCTTCCTGGCCTTTCCGTTGCTGTGGCTGGTGTCGACGTCGTTCAAATCGACGCGGGAGCTGGGCTCCTTGCACCCCAGCTGGCTGCCGGAGGACCCCAGTTGGGACAACTACCGGGCCGCGTTCGAGGCCCAGCCGCTGCTGCACGCCGCGCTCAACAGCCTGGTGGTGGCGGCCACCGCCGCGCTGGTCTCGGTCGCGACAGCGGTGCCCGCCGCGTACGCGATGGCGCGCCACCGGTCGTGGGCCAGCCGGGTGGGCACGGTCTGGATCCTGGTCAGCCAGATGTTCCCGTTCATCCTGGTGATCATCCCGCTGTTCCTGGTGCTGAAGAACCTGCACATGATCGACAGCATCGCCGGCCTCATCGTCGTGTACGTGGTGTGGAACCTGCCCTTCTCCCTCTGGATGCTCCAGGGGTACATCAAGGCGGTGCCGCGCTCGCTGGAGGAGGCGGCCGCGGTGGACGGGGCCGGCCGCCTGCGCACGCTGGGCAGCGTGGTGCTGCCCCTGCTCGCCCCCGGTCTGGTGGCCACGCTCATGTTCTCCTTCGTCACCGCCTGGAACGAGTTCTTCTTCGCCCTCGTCCTCCTCAAGTCACCGGAGAACCAGACCATGTCCGTGGTCCTCACCCACTTCCTGGGCACCGAGGGAGTCGCGGACCTCGGTCCCCTGGCCGCCGCCTCGGTCCTCGCCACCCTCCCCAGCCTGGTGTTCTTCGCACTGCTCCAGCGCCGGCTGGTGGGTGGCATGCTCGCCGGGGCGGTGAAGGCATGACAGGTGCGAAGAGAGCGCCGCGGGCGGTCCTTCCGGGTGTGGCCGCCATCGTCTCCCTCAGCCTCCTGGCCGGCTGCGGGGGCGCCTCCCCGGACAGCGCCGATGGCAAGGTCACGCTCGAATTCCTCAGCCTCGCCTGGCAGAAGCAGTCCGTCGATGCCAACAAGCGACTGGTACGGCAGTGGAACCAGGCCCACCCCGATGTCCGGGTCCGGTACGTCCAGGGCAGCTGGACCACCGTCCACGACCAGTTGCTGACCTCCTTCGAGGGCGGTGAGGCGCCGGACATCATCCACGACGACGCCACCGACCTCACCGACTTCGCGTCCGGCGGCTACCTCACCGACCTGACCCCCTACCTGCCGGAGGAACTGCGCGCCGACATCCCCCGGGCCGCCTGGCAGACCACGACGTACCAGGGGGGCGTCTACGGCGTCCCGTTCCTCCAGGAGCCCCGCGTCCTGATCGCCAACACCGCGCTGCTCCGGCAGGCGGACGTCCGCATCCCCACGGCCCGGCACCCCTGGACGTGGGCCGAGTTCGAGACGGTGAGCAAGGAGCTGACGCGCGACCGGAACCACGACGGCAGAACCGACACCTACGGAGTGGCCTGGTCCCTGAAGGAGCCGGTCACCCAGTCCATGAACCTGTCCCTGTCCACCGGCGGCAAGGTCTTCGTCAAGGGCCCGGACGGCAAGAACCGGCTCCGTTTCGGCGCGGCCGAATCGGCCGTACCGCGGCTCATCCAGCGGCAGGTCAACGAGGACCGCACCGCGCCCACCACGGGCCTGGGCATGGCGGGCGCGGACACCCTGCCCGGCTTCTTCGCCGGCCGCTACGCCATGCTGCCGCTCAACTTCTCCTACCGGCAGCAAGTGCGGCAACAGGCGCCCGACGGCTTCGACTGGACGGTCCTGCCCATGCCGAGCGGCGGCGGCGCGGACGGCCTCGCCCAGGGCGTCGCGCCGCAGACGCTCTCGGTCGCGCGGGACAGCGGCCACAAGCAGGCCGCCGTGGACTTCATCGCCTTCCTCAACCGGGCCGACCACCAGGCCGGCCTCGCCCGCGGCGACTGGCTGTTGCCCACGAGTACGCGGGCGCTGAAGGACCCGGCCATCAACGCCCACCGGTACGGCTGGAAGACGGGCGTCGACGTCGCGGCCGCCCTGCGCCCGTCCCCGGCGCTCGGGATCCGCGGCTACGCCGAGTGGAAGGACAAGGTCGCCACCCCGGCCTATCAGGAGTTCTACAACGGTGCCTTCGGCGTCGGCGAACTGCGTGACCGCCTCGTCGGCGACGGCCGGCGGATCCTCGACCGCTACCAGCGCTGACTCAGCGGGGGGTGCGCTCGGCCCGGGACGGGAACGCGGGGGCGGCGACGGCGCCGCCGTGCTGGTACCAGTAGGCGACGGACGACACGTCGTCGCTCCGCTCGAAGAGGCCGGTGCCGACCTGGCCGATCTGCTGGAGCGTCACCTTGAGGTCCTGGGCGAAGTAGACGGGGTCCGCGAGGTGCCAGCGGTAGAGGCCGTGGTGCGGTGCCATGGCGGTGGCGTAGGGGGCGCCCTGGGAGACATCGCGGGTCTCGTACTGCGGGTATCCGAAATACGGTGCGGAGAAGGTCAGGACGTCGGGCTCCTCGGTGGCCGAGAGCTTGTTCTGGAACGCCCAGGCGCCTCCGGCGTAGTCCTCCGTTCCGGTGCCGCAGATCGTGGGGAAGTCGGTGTCGCCGTCGATGAAGAACTTCATCTCGCCCTCTCCCCACCAGTAGCGTTCCAGCGCCACGATGGACAGGAAGGTGCCGAGATACCGTCCGGCGCCGGTCACCCCGTCCAGGACGACGTAGTCGCGGCCGGGCACCGTGGTCCGCTGCCGCCGCCACTGCGCGTGGAAGCGCGGGGTGTGCTCGGGCAGTTCGGGCACCGAGACGTAGTCGATCTGGAAGAAGAACCCCGTGATGTCCGCGGGGTGCTCATTGGTGACGGTGATGCGGGCCCCGTCGGCGAACGGCATCTGGAAGTAGGCGTTCATGCCGCCGGTGGGGGCCACGGTGACCGGCTGGGAGGTCAGCAGCGCCCGCGCGCCGTTGCCGTTGCAGAAGAAGTCGCCCAGCGGCGCCTCGACGGCGGGCTGGTCGTCCCCGTCCCAGTAGGCGCGCACCACGAGGTCCCGCAGGACGAAGCCCACGGCGTCGGTGTGCGCGGGGCAGGTGATCCAGATGTGAGTGATGACACCGGCCCCCGGGATGTCCGCGATCACCGTGGTCTGGCCGCTCGGCAGGTCGACGCAGGGGCGTCCCTTGCGCCCGGGGCCCAGGGCGGAGGCCGCCCGGCCGCCGGCGCCCTTCTGCCCGGACGGGTTCTCCGCGGTGATGGCGCGGCTCGACATGCCCGGCGCGGGCGTCAGGGGGAACGGATACGGCTGGGTCTGCATGGTGTCCTTCGCGGTGTGAGTTTCGGTCGGTCCGGTGGCCGGAGTGGTTCCGGGGCGGGTGGCGGTCAGCGGCCGCCGGAGGTCTTGATGGTCTCGGTGAACTGCTTCTGGAAGACGAAGAAGAGGATCAGGGTGGGCAGCGCCGCCACTGTCGAGGCCGCCATCGAGTAGTTCCAGGCGGCCGAGAACTGTCCCTGGAAGTTGGAGATCCCGACCTGGACCGGAATGAGATCGGGGTTCTGGACGATCGTCAGCGGCCACAGGAAGGAGTTCCAGGTGCCCAGGAAGAAGAAGACCGCCAGGGCGGTCAGCAAGGGCCTGCTCATGGGCAGGATCACCTGCCAGTAGATGCGCCAGTAGCCACATCCGTCGAGTCGCGCGGCCTCCTCCACATCGTCCGGGAAGCTCAGATAGAACTGCCGCAGGAAGAAGATGCCGAAGGCGTTGAAGACGGCCGGGAGGATCATCCCGAGGTAGGAGTCGAGGATGCCGAGTGTCTTCGCGACGAGGAACAGCGGCACCATGATGAGCGGCAGCGAGATGAGCAGCGTGGCGTAGATGCCGGAGAAGATGGTGTCACGGCCCCGGAACCTCAGCCTGGCCAGGGCGTAGCCGGCCATCGAGTGGAAGAACAGGGACAGCACGGTGACGACGGCGGCGACCAGGAACGAGTTGAACAGATACCGCAGGATGGGGATCTCGGAGAAGATGTAGCGGAAGTTGTCCAGGGTCGGGGAACCGGGTATGAGGTCCGGCGTGTAGACGTCCTTGGCCTGTTTGAAGGCCGTGGAGACCATGTAGAGCAGCGGGGCGACGGTCAGCAGCGCGAGAAAGGCGATGCTCCCCCAGACGGCCGTCGGGCCGAGGCGGGACGGCCGTCGCCGTGGCAGCCGGGCGGTGTCAGGCATCGACCTTCCCTCCCTTGGTGATGCGCAGCATGACGAACATGATGATCATGAGGGCGAACGAGACCACGGCTGCCATGGCCGCCGCGTAGCCGAAGTCGTTCAGCTGGAAGGCCCGTTGGTAGATGTAGAACATGACGACCTGTGTGCTGTAGTCGGGGCCGCCCTTGGTCATGACGTAGATGAGGTCGAAGATCCCGGCGGCCCCGATCGCCGTCAGGGTGGTCATGACGAGCACGAACAGGCTGGTGGGCCGGAGCAGCGGCCAGGTCACGTTCCAGAACGACCGCCAGCGCCCCGCGCCGTCGAGCCGGGCGGCCTCGTAGTAGGCGGAGGGGATGTCCTGGAGCCCGTTGAGGAAAATGATCATGTAGTAGCCCATGAAGAACCACACGCTGATCACCACGACCGCGAACAGGGCGTACCGGGGATTGCCCAGCCAGGACTCGCCGGACAGGCCCATCCGCTCCAACGAGCGGTTGACCGCGCCCACATGGTCGGTCAGCAGGAACTGCCACACCAGGCCCACCACGACCAGGCTCACGACGTTCGGGGCGAAGAACAGGCTGCGCAGCAGCCCGATGCCGCGCCGCTGCTTCTTCACCAACAGGGCGAGACACAGGCTCACCGTGAAGAGCGTCGGCACGAACGCCAGGGTGAACAGCCCGGTGGTCTTCAGCGAGGAGGCGAAGACCGGGTCGGACAGCAGTGTCCGGTAGTTGTCCAGGCCGATGAACTCGTAGTCCCCGAACCCGGACACCCGAAAGAAACTGATGGTGAGCGACGCGATCATGGGAAGCACCAGGAAGACGAACATCCCGATGACGCTGGGGGCGACGAACAGATAGCCGGCGACCGTCTCACGGCCGCGCTGCGACAGGGGGCGTCTGCCGCTCGTCACGGACCGCCTGGGTTGCCTCGCGGAGGACGCCACGGTGACATCCATCAAAAGATCCTCGCTCCCTCGTAGGTGGCGAGCGCGTCCTCGATGAGGTCCGCCGCGCGGTCGGCCCGCGCCCGCGGATCGGCGCCGCTGAGCTGGCATGCCTGGATCGCCTCGGAGATGGGCTGGTAGACGTTGGGCGGATAGCGCGGCTCGCCCCGTCCGCCGGGCACGACCTCCTCGTGGAAGTACTTCATGATGGGGTCCTCGAAGTAGCCGCGCTGCTCCGCCAGGCGCGCCACGCTCTTCCGCGGCGGCATGTCGCTGTTCGCCACCGTGCACCAGTCCGCCATGCGCTTGACGCAGGACTCCTCCATGGAGCCGAGCGCCCACACCACGAACCGGGCCGCCGCCTCCGGGTTCCTGCCGCGCCGGTTCACCACGAACGCCCAGCCGCCCACATCGGTGGTGTACGTCCCGCCCGGTGGGACCGGCTGTTTGAACACGCCGAATGCGAAGTGCGGCGCCGCGCTGCGCAAGGTGCTCGCCCCGTAAGGGCCGCAGTGCTGGATGCCGCAGTAGTCGACGAGGAGGTTGGCGGTGATGTCGGTGGAGCCGGTGCCGAGCGATCTGCGCGGTGCCACGCCTCGCTGGATGGTCTCCTGCCAAAAACGCAGCGCCTCCACCGCGCCCGGTTCCCGGAAGGCGCTCGATGTGCCGTCCGGTGCCACGGCGTCCGCGCCACCGGCCCACATGAAGGGGTACCAGCAGAAGTTCTGCAGATAGCCCGGCGTCGTCTCCAGCGTCAGGCCGAACCTCTTCTTCGTGGTCAGCCGCTCCGCCACGGACAGGAACTGGTCCCAGGTGCGCGGGATGTCGCCCTCGGACAGCCCCGAGCGCTCCCAGGCGTCGATCCCGTAGTAGAAGGCGTGGGGCTGGAGGGACAGCGGAAGTCCGTAGATCTTCCCGTCCACGGTGCGGGTGTCGAGGGCGCCGTCCACGAAGTCGTCGATCGCCTCGCGGGTCAGGTACGGCGTGAGGTCCTCCAGGACTCCGCCGTTCGCGTAGCGCAGGAAATCGCCGGGGCTCAGCGCGAAGATGTCCGGCCCCTTGTCGGCGAGGAAGGCGGTGGGCAGCGTGGAGCCGTTGGTGTAGGTGTTGCCGGAGAAGTAGGTCAGCTCGACCTTGGCCCGGTTCCGCGCGTTCCACTCCCGCGCCATGGTGACGAACCAGTCGCTGGGTTTGGCGGCGCCCGCCCCCTTGGCCGGGCCCCATAGGTTCCAGAAGGACATCGCCCCGTTCCGCCCTCCGGACGGCGAGCACGCCGTGAGCGCGGAGGGCACCGAGATGGCCATGGCCGTCATTCCGAGGACGGCGCGTCGAGACGGGGGAGGCATCGATCCTGCCTTCGTCCGGGTGCGCGTCGGATGCGCGCACAGATGAGTTCCCTGACAGGTGCTGAGGTAGGGGGTGGCCGGTGAGCCACGGACCGCGCCGCGGCGAGTCCGCCTCGTCCCGGAAGCGGTGACGCGTGGGAACGGGGGCTGCCGTGGCAGCGAGGTAACGTTACCTGGAAGCTACGATAGGGTTTCCGCATACGTCAAGAGGGAGGAATCGGTGGGCTCAGCACGGGGCACGGCGCCACTGGGGCGGAACCCGCGAGGCTCGGACCACGGTGCGAACCGACCGGGCCGGGGCAGCGGCCGGCCGACCATCAAGGACGTCGCCGCCCGCGCGAACGTCAGCCCCATGACGGCCTCCCGCGTCGTCAACGGCCATCCCCGCGTCCGCGCCGATCTGCGCGAGCGGGTGCTCGCCGCGGTGGCCGAACTCGGATACGCGCGCAACGCCGTGGCCACCTCGCTGCGCCGGCCGGATCTCTCGCCCTGGACCATCGGGCTGATCCTGCACGATGTGGGCAACCCCTTCTCCGCCGCCATCCACCGGGCGGTCGAGGACGTGGTCCGCTCGGTCGGCTCGTTCGTCCTCACCGCCAGCACCGACGAGGACCATGAGCGGATGGGGCTGCTGCTCGACGCCTTCCGTGACCGCGATGTCGACGGACTGCTGCTCGCGCCGCCCCCCGGCGACCAGTCCTACCTCACCCCCCACCTGCGGCGGGGCATGGCCCTGGTGCTCGTCGACCGGCCGGCCGAAGGTCTTGACGCACCCGCGGTGCTCAGCGACAACGAGAGCGGTATGCGCCAGGCGGTCCGCCATCTGCTGGACCACGGCCACCGACACATCGCCTACCTCGGGGACCTGCGATCCGCGCCGATGCGGCTGCGCTTCGCCGGATACCAGGCGGCGCTCGCCGAAGCGGGACTCACTCCCGACCCCGGGCTGCTCCACCACACCGTCGAGGACACCGAGGCGGCGGCCCACATCACCGAGCGGATCGCGAACGGTTCCGGCCGGGCCACGGCCGTCATCGCCGCCCGGAACGCGCTGTCCATCGGTGCCGTACGCGGGCTGCGGCGCGCCGGCGCCCAGCACCGCATCGCCCTGCTGGGTTTCGACGACGTCGAGCTGGCCGGTGAACTCGAACCCGGGCTGACGGTGGTGGCCCAGGACCCGGCGGCGATCGGCAAGGCGGCGGCCACCGCGCTGATCGAGCAGCTGGCCGACCCCTCCCGCGCCATCACCGGACGGCTGCTCCCGCCACGCCTCATCCCGCGCGGCTCCGGGGAACTCCCGCCGTACCGCCCGGCCGGCTGAGCCGGTCCCGCCGCGCCGGCGCGAGGTGTCCGACGGGTTCGTGTGCCCGGCGATGTTCGTGTGCACGGCGATGTTCGTGTGCACGTCGGTGCCCTTTGTGGGTACACGCCACCTATGGTGTTCAAAGCGACTCCCGGTGTGTACGCGCCACAGGACGACACGTGGTTGTTGACCGAGGCCCTGCTCCAGGAGAACATCACCGCCGACACGTCCGTTCTGGACGTCGGGACGGGCAGCGGTGCCCTGGCCCTCGCCGCGGCCGAGCGCGGCGCGGCCCAGGTGACCGCGGTCGATGTCTCACCGCTCGCCGTGGGCGCCACCTGGCTCCGGGCTTGCCTCAAAGGACTGCGGGTCCGTGTCCGCCACGGCGATCTGCTGACCCCGGTCGCCGACCGCACCTTTGATCTCATCGTCGCCAACCCGCCCTATGTGCCCGTGGCGGGGCGCCGGGGCCACGGTATGGCCTGGCGGGGCCGGGGGGTGGCCTGGCGGGGCGGTACCGACGGGCGGGCGCTGATCGACCGGATCTGCGCGGACGCGCCACCGCTGCTGCGTCCCGGCGGGGTGCTGCTGCTGGTGCACTCGGCGCTGTGCGGTGCGGAGCGGACCGTCGAGCAGTTGACGCGGACGGGACTGCGGGCGGCGGTGGCCGACCGCCGTATCGTCCCCTTCGGGCCGGTGCTGCGCGAGCAGGCGCCCTGTTTGGAGGCCCGTGGGCTGATCGCCCCGGGCGAACGGAAGGAAGAACTGGTGGTGATCCGTGCCGAACGACAGGCGTGACCCCGCCGTGCACCGGCGTGACCCCGCCGTGCGGGTGAGGATGGGGACCGACGGCCCGATGCTGATCGAGGGACCGGTCGAGATCACCCTGCCCGACGGCAGCGTGGTGCGCTCCGACCGCTTCACCGCGGCCGTGTGCATGTGCGGCCGCAGCGCGCGCTACCCGTGGTGCGACACCAGCCACCGCCGCCGCCCGCCGGCGTCCCGGCGCGGATCACAGCGGGACGCGGAGTGAGGACCGGCCCTCCCGCCAGGCCCCCAGGACCTCCTCGGCGAACCGGTCCTCCAGGAACACGGTGGCATCGACCCCGAATGCCACGTCCGCGGCCAGCGCGGGTTCGCTCCGGAGCAGATCGCCGATCACCTCATGGCGCACGATCTGCTCATGTACGGCGTCGGCCTCGACGTGTTCGGTGTAGAAGAACACCGCCGCCTCCCCCGCGCCCATCCGCCGCAGCGCCTGGGCCAGCCGGTCGGACGCGGGCGACGAGGTGATCTCCACCGTCGCGAAGTGGCCCACCAGAGCACCGCGCAGCGACCGGTGCAGCCCCAGCAGCGACATCATGTTGACCACCGCCAGCATCCGGGCCGACGCGGCGTCCAGATAGTGGTTGTACGTCGGATCCAGGGCCAGGTCGGCCATCAGGTCGGCGAACAGCTCCGCGTGCACCCGCTCCCCGCGCCCGGCGCCGAACTCGTCGTACTCCACCGCCGCCATCGCCGCCTTGGCCTGACCCCGCAGCCGTGGCACGGCCCACACATGCGGGTCGGCCTCCTTGAGCTGGTACAGCGACCGCTGCGCGATGTACTCACGCATCTGCCACAGCTCACCGTCGTCCCGTAGATGGTGCGACACCCCCGTCCCCCCGGCGGGCTCCACCAGCAGACCGGCCACGGCGGCGTCCGGGTCGTCGTGCGTGGTGGCATCCGGGCGCAGCGCTTCCAGGAACCTCCGCTCCAGCGCCTGCCGCGTCCGCAGCAGCTCCGGGTCCCACTCCCACGCGTCGTCCACCCCGGAGAACCCCTGGTAGTGAAGCTCGTAGCACATATACAGCGCGAGCTGGAGATCGTCGCCGTACGGATCGGCCTCCCGCAGCGGGCGGCCGGTGGGCAGTGCCATCTCGCCGGGCTCGCGCACGAGGGCGTCGGCCAGCGCGGCGGACACCTCACCCCGCCGCGTGGGCAGGGGCGTCGGCCCGGTCGTCGTCGCCGGACGCGTCTGGCTCACCGTCCGTCCTTCCTTCCGTTCCTCTTCCTCATCTTCCTCATCGCGCAGCTCGGCTTCGCCGGGCGGTGTGTCAGTCGGCTCCGGTCCCCTCGACCAGGACCCGGATGGTGTGCAGGGTGGGGTCGGCCGCGTCGGGGAGGTTCATCCCGGCCTCCACTCCGGTGCGCAGATAGTCCAGGACCGGCTGGGCCAGCACCTCACCGGGCAGCACGGCCGGGATGCCCGGCGGGTAGGGAGTGACCATCTCGGCCGCCACCCGGCCCGCCGCCCGTTCCACGGGCAGGTCCTCCACCGAGCCGAAGTAGGCGTCGCGCGGCAGGCAGGACTGCTCCATCCGCAACTGGCCCGGTGCCGGCACGGCCACTTCGGGAGCGGGCCGCAGCGCGTCGGCGTGGCCGGGCAGCTCGCGCAGCGCCGCCAGCAGCGCGCCGGTCGTCGAGTCGTTGTCCGCGTGGGTCAGCTGGGTGCTGATCCGCCGGTGGTCGACCAGGTGGACGTTGACGTCGTGGTGTTCCCGGAGCCAGTCGGCCGCCCGGTAGCCACTCACCCGAAGACCGGTCAGGTCGATGACCACGGGCAGCGGGTCGAAGTCGGCGGCGCGGCCGGGACCCACGTAGTCCGCCCGCCCGTCCACGTGCAGACCGTCGATGGCCTCGATCTCCTCGCGCACCGCATGGGCCCGCCGCAAGGCCGCGCCGAGCAGGTCCTCGCCGTCTGTCACCATCTGCCGACGCCACCCGTCCATGCCCGCGAAGAGCAGCACGGACGGGCTGGTGGTGCCGAGCAGATCGGCGCAGGACTTCAGCACGGCCGGGTCGATCAGATCGCCCCGCAGATGGAACACCGAGCCCTGCTCCAGACCGCTGCCCATCTTGTGGATGCTGGTCACGCAGACGTCGGCGCCCGCGTCCATGGCCCAGCTCGGCAGCTCGGAGCAGAACGGCAGATGCGCTCCCCACGCCTCGTCGACGATCAGCGGGCGCCCGCGCCGGTGGCACACCTCGGCGATCCGCGCCAGGTCGGCGCAGGCGCCGTACGGGGTAGGGCTGGTCACCAGAGCGCCCCTGGCCTCCGGATGCGCGTCGAAGGCCCGCTCGAAGGACTCGGCGGACGGTGGATGGGCGAGGTGGCGGTCGGCGTCCCATTGGGGTTCCACCCAGACCGGGCGGACCCCGGAGATGATCAAGCCGGAGACCACTGATTTATGCGCGTCCCGGCCCACCAGCAGGGTCTGGTGGGGGCCGGCGACCGCCAGCATCGCCGCCTTGACGGAGAGCGAACTGCCACAGGTCGTGAAGAAGGTGTGCTCGGCGTGCACGGCGTCCGCCATCAGGGCCTCCGCACGCTCCAGCACACGGTCCGACTGAAGCCGGTCGTCCAGGCCGCCGAAGGCGAGGACGTCGGCGCGGAACACGTCGTCGCCCAGGATCTTGACGACCTCGGGGTCGGCGCCCCGGCCCTGCTTGTGTCCGGGCGGTGTGAAGGGGAGTGACCCGCGCTCGTGGTACCGGGCGAGGGCCTCCAGGACGGGAGCCTGCTTATGATCCATGCCCGGCGGGTGCCCCGCCGCAGGGAAGGAAAACCGGGCGACACCGGGCCCGGCCCCCGACCGGTGTGGTTCTCCGGGCCCCTCAGCGCCCCTTGCGCGACCGGTGGAAAAGCCAGACCGCGGGCACGAACCAGCAGGTCACGAACCACAACAGAGCGGCGGCCGCCAGCCAGTACGCGGTGCTGTGGGCGACCACGACGCGCAGGATCAGCAGCAGCGCCGACGCCACCGTGCACAGCAGCAGCACCAGCCCGGCCATGGTGAAGCGGGCGGCCCAGTCCACCGTTTCCGGCTTCAGCCGCCGTCCGGTGACGATCCGGTGCAACGAGACCGGTGCGATCAACGCGCCGGTGGCCGCCGCGCCGAGCAGGACGGTCACCACGTAGATCGTCCGGTCCACCTGGCCGAGGCCCTGGAAGCGCGGGGTGAAGGCGACCGTGAGCAGGAACGCGAACAGGATCTGCACACCCGTCTGCGTCACCCTCACCTCCTGGAGCAGCTCGGCCCACTTGCGGTCGGCCCGCTCCTCCCTGGTCTCCACCCGGCCGGACCGCGCCTCCCGGCCGTCCTCTCCCGGCGCCTCGTGGTCGTCCGCACGCATCAACAGACCTCCTTCGCGTCCCTCCACGTTTTCCCGGCCACCGCGAAAGGCGAACGTCGGGTGCGATGTGGCGGCGGGACTACGCATCACCACGGCGATCAGGGGCACTCGGCGACGCGTCACGGGAAAGGAGAGACGCCATGACCCACACGGCCGAGACCGGCGAAGCCACCGGCACCAAGGACAAGGACTACAACCTGATCTGGTACGTCGAGGCGTGCCTGAGCAACGCGCTGCGCATGGAGACCTACATCCAGGACGCGGAACGCGCCAACGACACCGAGGTCGCGGAGCTGTTCCGCAAGGCCCAGGCCGACAGCCGCAAGGGCGCCGAGCTGGGCAAGCGGCTGCTGAAGGCCCGCCTCGGCGGCTGATCCGCCGGCCGAAGCCGACTGAGGAAACCCACTGACAGGGGGTCCGGCGCCTCTCGAGGCCCGGACCCCCTCTCATAGGCCCTCATAGGCCCTTTTCCGGGCCCCGCCCTCAGAGGGTGATCGCGAACGCGAGGCAGAAGGCCACGAACAGCACCACCAGGGCGAGGATGACGATCGTGGGTCCCTTCGCCCAGCCTTTCGTGGGGTTGTACGTCTCCTGCGGACCCGCGTCCGGGGTGCTGCCTTCGGCCGGTGGGGTCTCCCCCGGAGGTACGAGCCCGCTCGGCTGGAGCCCAGGAGTGCGGTCGGGCTCCGCTTCGCCCGGCCGGAGCCCAGGAGTGCGGTCGGGGTCCGCGTTCGGGTTCCTCTGATCCATGTCCGATGCACTCCTTTCCGGCCGTTTTACCTTGTTTTCCACGATACGGCCGTGGGCCGTGCGTGTCAGAGCCGCTTCCCGTTCGCGGCCGTATCCGTGCGGAACGCCAGGTGTCCGTCCGCGACGTCCACCCGGACCCGGTCGCCCGGGGAGAGGGCACCGTCCAGCAGCATCCGCGACAGACCGTTGTCGACCTGTCGCTGAATGGTGCGGCGCAGTGGCCGGGCCCCGTACGCGGGTTCATGCCCGCGCCGCGCGATCCAGTCGACGGCCTCCGGGGCGAACTCGACGGTGACGTCCTGCGCGCGCAGCCGGCGCCGGGTCTCCTCCAGCAGCAGGTCGGTGATCTCGCGCAGATGCTCGTCGGTGAGCCGGCGGAAGACCACGATCTCGTCGATGCGGTTGAGGAACTCGGGACGGAAGTGCTCGCGCAGCGGTCGCAGCACGCGCTCGCGCCGGGCCTGCTCGTCCGTCTCGGCGTCCACGGCCTTGAAGCCGAGGGCGGCGCCGTGCCCCGCGATGGCCTCGGAGCCGAGGTTGCTGGTCATCACCACGACCGTGTTGCGGAAGTCGACCGTGCGGCCGTGGGCATCGGTGAGCCGGCCGTCGTCGAGCACCTGGAGGAGGGTGTGGAAGACGTCCGGGTGGGCCTTCTCGACCTCGTCCAGCAGCAGCAGCGCGTAGGGGCGGCGACGCACGGCCTCGGTGAGCTGCCCGGCCTCCTCGTGGCCGACGTACCCGGGTGGAGCGCCGACCAGCCGGCTGACGGTGTGTTTCTCCTGGTACTCGCTCATGTCCAGACGCACCATCAGCTCCTCGCTGCCGAACAGCGCCTCGGCCAGCGCCCGCGCCAGTTCCGTCTTGCCGACGCCGGTCGGGCCGAGGAAGAGGAAACTGCCGATGGGGCGGCCGGGGTCGGCCAGTCCGGCCCGGGAGCGCAGCACCGCCTCGGCGACGGCGCCGACGGCCTCGTCCTGTCCGATGACGCGGGTGCGCAGGTGTTCCTCCAGGCCGAGCAGCCGGTCCTTCTCCTCCTGGGTGAGGCTGCTGACCGGAATTCCGGTCTGCCGGGAGACCACCCCGGCGATGTCCTCGGCGGTGACCTCCAGGCCCTGCCCGTCATCGGGCTCCGTGCCGCCGTCGGCCTCCATCCGGCGGCTCAACTCACCGAGGCGGTCGCGCAGTTCGGTGGCCCGCTCGTACTCTTCCGCCGCCACCGCCTGGTCCTTGTCCCGGGTCAGCTGCTCGATCTCCCGTTCCAGGGCGCGCGTATCGGTCCCCTTGGTACGGGAGCGCAGGCGCACCCGGGCGCCGGCCTGGTCCATCAGGTCGATGGCCTTGTCGGGCAGGAAGCGGTCGGTCAGATAGCGGTCGGACAGCTCCACGGCGGCGAGCAGCGCCTCATCGGTGAACCGGACCTGGTGGTGGGCCTCATAGCGGTCGCGCAGACCCCGCAGGATCTCCACCGCGTCGGCGGCGGACGGCTCGGGGACCAGGACGGGCTGGAACCGGCGGGCCAGTGCCGCGTCCTTCTCGATGTGGCGGCGGTACTCCTCCAGCGTGGTGGCGCCGATGACATGGAGTTCGCCACGGGCCAGGGCGGGCTTGAGCATGTTGGAGGCGTCCATGGAGCCGCCCTCGCCGCCCGCTCCCGCGCCGACCACGGTGTGCAACTCGTCGATGAAGACGACCAGTTCGTCGGAGTGGGTGCGGATCTCGTCGATGATGCCGCTCAGCCGCTCCTCGAAGTCGCCGCGGTAGCGGGTGCCGGCCACGACGGCGGCCATGTCCAGGGCGACGACCCGGCGGTCGAGCAGGATGTCGGGGACGTCTCCCTCGGCCACGCGCTGGGCGAGCCCTTCGACGATGGCGGTCTTGCCGACACCGGCGTCGCCGATCAGCACGGGGTTGTTCTTGCCCCGGCGGGACAGCACCTCCACGGTCTGCTCGATCTCCTGCTCACGGCCGATGACCGGGTCGATACGGCCCGCGCGAGCGAGGTCGGTCAGATCGCGGCCGAACTTGTCGAGCGTGGGCGTGTCATGACGCCGGCCGGGCTGCTGCCCGGCCCCGGTGGCCGACGGCGGCCGGCCCGGTGTGCTCTGCGGCCCGCGCTGGGCCGCCGTGGGGTCCAGCGGCAGGGAGTTGAGGATGCGGCCGGCCGTGGAGTCGTGGTTGGCGGCCAGCGCTCCGAGCACATGCTCGGGGCCGATGTAGCCGGCGCCACCGGCGCGCGCCAGTTCATGGGCCTCCAACAGGGCGCGCTTGACGGCGGGAGTGACCGACAGCTGGGTCCGCGGCGGTCCGTCGCCGCTCATCCGGTCGATCTCCGCGGCCAGCGCCTCGGTGTCGGCGCCCGCCCCCGCCAGCAGCCCCCGGGTCGGCTCGGTGGCCAGCGCGGCGCGCAGCAGATGCTTGGTGTCCAGATCGGCGCTGCCGTGCTCGGCGGCGTAGGAGGCCGCGTCCACGACGAGTTGCCGGGCGGGGCCGCTCATCAGGCGGCCGATGTCGATGTGCCGGAGGCCGGGACGCGGCCCGCCGCCGAGGAATCGCGCCATGAATTCCTCGAACGGGTCTGGACCGAAGCCTCCAGGCCCCATGAAACCGCTGCTCATGGCCTTCCTGTTCCGCGGCCCGGCCAGAGGGTGCGAACCGGGCCCGCTGTACTGGTAGGCGTGATCCTTGCTGGGGCGCGGGTGCCCGGAAGCGGCCGGGGCTACACCTCCGCACGGCCGTGCCGTCGTCCGCGCTCGCGCGTGGCGCCCCGCCCCGCGCGGTCAGAGTTCGCCCCCCCGAGGGGAAGGGGTTGTCCGGCGTGCGTCCGGAACGTCGCGCGGGGGCGTAAGGGGCGCGTCAAAGGCGTGCGGAGGGCCGTATGGGACCCGTCAACGACGCTCGAATCCGGCCAATGGGCGGGGTTTCCTGCTGTGCATCCGATCCGCTTGCGGATTTCCCGACCTCTTCCAGGAGCTCGCGATGGCCGATCTGGCCTTCGTCGTCACCACGATCGCGGTGTTCGCGCTGGTGGCCTTCGTCGCCAAGGGGGTGACGAAGCTGTGACCGCCGAATACGTCGTCGGCCTGGTCGTGGCCGTCGCCCTGCTGGGCTATCTCGTCCTCGCCCTGATCTTCCCGGAGAGGTTCTGAGAGCGGTGATGGGTCCCGTACTCGCCGGCGTGCTCCAGCTGCTCGCCCTCGTAGGGGCGCTGGCGCTCGCCTACGTACCCCTCGGCACCTATCTGGCCAAGGTCTACTCCTCCGGCACACACTGGCGCGTGGAGAGGTGGCTCTACCGGGGCATCGGCGCCAACCCCGACACCGAGATGCGCTGGGCCGCGTATCTGCGCGGGGTGCTGGCCTTCTCGGCGGCCGGGGTGCTCTTCCTGTACCTGTTGCAGCGGCTCCAGGGCGGCCTGCCCGGTTCGCTCGGGTTCTCCTCGATCGAGCCGGCGCAGGCGTTCAACACGGCCGCGTCGTTCGTGACGAACACCAACTGGCAGTCGTACGCGGGCGAACAGACCATGGGCCACGTCGTGCAGACCGCCGGTCTGGCGGTGCAGAACTTCGTGTCGGCCGCGGTCGGCATCGCGGTCGCGATGGCGCTGGTGCGCGGCTTCGCGCGGTCGCGCACCGGTGAGCTCGGCAACTTCTGGGCCGATCTGGTGCGCGGCACGGTCCGTGTCCTGGTGCCCGGCGCGGCGATCGCCGCGGTCGTCCTGGTGGCCTGTGGCGCCCTCCAGAACTTCTCCGGCATCCACGAGGTGGGCCAGTTCATGGGCGGCTCGCAGCAGTGGAACGGCGGTGCGGTCGCCTCGCAGGAGGCCATCAAGGAGCTGGGCACCAACGGCGGCGGCTACTTCAACGCCAACAGCGCCCATCCGTTCGAGAACCCGACCCCGTTCACCAACCTCTTCGAGATCTTCCTGATCCTGGTCATCCCCTTGGCCCTGACCCGCACCTTCGGGATCATGGTCGGCTCGGTCCGGCAGGGCTACGCGATCCTGGCGACGATGGTCACCATCTGGGCCGGTTTCACCGCCCTGATGATGTGGACCGAGTTCGCCCACCACGGCCCGGCCCTCCAGGCCGCCGGTGGCGCGATGGAGGGCAAGGAGGTCCGCTTCGGCGTCGGCGCCTCGTCGATCTTCGCGGTGTCCACCACGTTCACCTCGACCGGGGCGGTCGACTCCTTCCACTCCTCGTTCACGGGTCTGGGCGGCGGTATCACCCTGCTCGGCATGATGCTGGGTGAGATCGCGCCCGGCGGTACCGGTTCGGGCCTCTACGGCATGCTCATCATGGCGGTCATCGCGGTGTTCCTCGCGGGGCTGATGGTCGGCCGGACGCCCGAGTACCTGGGCAAGAAGATCGGTCCTCGTGAGATCAAGCTGGCGGCCTGCTCCATCCTGATCACCCCGGCGCTGGTGCTGGTCCTCACCTCCGTCTCCATGGCCCTGCCGACGCCACCGCACTCGATGCTGGGCTCCGGGGCGCACGGCTTCTCCGAAGTGCTGTACGCCTTCACCTCCGCCGCCAACAACAACGGGTCGGCCTTCGCGGGCCTGAACGCGAACACCGACTGGTTCAACACCACGACCGGGCTCGCGATGCTGCTCGGCCGCTTCCTGCCCATGGTCTTCGTCCTGGCGCTCGCGGGCTCGCTCGCCGGGCAGCGGCCGGTCCCGGCCACCGCGGGCACGCTGCGCACCGAGAAGCCGCTGTTCACGGGGTTGTTGACGGGCGCGATCCTGATCATCACCGGTCTGACGTACTTCCCGGCCCTGGCGCTGGGGCCGCTGGCCGAGGGGCTGGCGTGATGACCACCCGCACAGAAAACCACGAGGACTCCATGTCCACTGCCACTCCCACCAGGGCGCCGCACGGCGACGTTCCCACCGGGCACACCTCGGCCGGGGGCCGGGTCGGCGCGGGCCTCTTCGACCCCCGGCAGCTGCTCACATCGCTGCCGGACGCCTTCCGCAAGCTCGACCCGCGGGTGATGGTCACCTCCCCGGTGATGTTCGTCGTGCTGGTCGGCTCCGTGCTGACCACCGTGTTCGCCGTCCAGGACCCGGGCGACTGGTTCGGCTGGGCGATCAGTGCCTGGCTGTGGCTGACCGTGGTCTTCGCCAATCTGGCGGAGGCGGTCGCCGAGGGCCGCGGCAAGGCGCAGGCCGACACCCTGCGCAAGGCCAAGACCGATACGGTGGCCCGGCGGCTCACCGCGGACGGCACGGCCGAGGAGCGCGTGCCCGGCACCGTACTGCGGATCGGTGACCTGGTGGTCTGCGAGGCCGGCGATGTCATTCCCGGTGACGGCGATGTCGTCGAGGGCGTCGCCTCGGTCGACGAGTCGGCGATCACCGGTGAGTCCGCGCCGGTCATCCGCGAGTCCGGGGGCGACCGGTCCGCCGTGACCGGCGGGACGAAGGTGCTCTCCGACCGGATCGTCGTCAAGATCACGACAAGGCCGGGCGAGACCTTCATCGACCGGATGATCCATCTGGTCGAGGGCGCCGCGCGGCAGAAGACGCCGAACGAGATCGCGCTGAACATCCTGCTCGCCTCGCTGACGATCGTCTTCCTGCTCGCCTGCGCCACCCTGCCGCCGTTCGCCGCCTACGCGGGCACGCGGCTGACGATGGTGGTCCTGGTGGCGCTGCTGGTCTGCCTGATCCCGACGACGATCGGCGCGCTGCTGTCGGCGATCGGCATCGCGGGCATGGACCGCCTGGTGCAGCGCAATGTGCTGGCGATGTCGGGCCGTGCGGTCGAGGCCGCCGGCGATGTGTCCACGCTGCTGCTGGACAAGACCGGCACGATCACCCTGGGCAACCGGCAGGCCGCGGAGTTCGTACCGGTGCGCGGCACCACCGAGGCCGAGGTCGCCGACGCCGCCCAGCTGTCCTCGCTGGCCGACGAGACCCCCGAGGGCCGGTCCGTCGTCGTCCTGGCGACGGAGAGGTACCGGCTGCGCGAGCGCCACCAGGGCGAACTGGTGGGCGCCGAGTGGATCGAGTTCACCGCGCAGACCCGGATGTCGGGAGTGGACCTCGACGGCCGCAGGATCCGCAAGGGTGCGGCCGGTTCGGTGCTCGCCTGGGTCCGGGAGCAGGGCGGAACGGTCCCCGAGGACGCGGATCGCGTCGTCCACCGGATCTCCGCGGCCGGTGGCACCCCGCTGCTGGTGGCGGCCGCCGACGCCGACGGGGCACGGGTGCTGGGCGTCATCCACCTCAAGGACGTCGTCAAGGACGGGATGCGGGAGCGGTTCGCGGAGCTGCGCCGGATGGGCATCAAAACCGTCATGATCACGGGTGACAACCCGCTGACGGCCAAGGCGATCGCGGACGAGGCGGGCGTCGACGACTTCCTCGCGGAGGCCACTCCCGAGGACAAGATGTCGCTGATCAAGCGCGAGCAGGCGGGCGGCAAGCTGGTCGCGATGACCGGCGACGGCACCAACGACGCCCCGGCGCTGGCGCAGGCGGACGTCGGCGTGGCGATGAACACCGGGACGTCGGCCGCCAAGGAGGCCGGCAACATGGTCGACCTCGACTCCGACCCGACCAAGCTCATCGAGATCGTCGAAATCGGCAAGCAACTGCTGATCACCCGTGGCGCGTTGACGACGTTCTCCATCGCCAACGACGTGGCGAAGTACTTCGCGATCATCCCGGCGCTGTTCGCGGCGGTCCATCCGGGCCTGGACACCCTGAACATCATGCGGCTGTCCTCGCCGGACTCCGCGATCCTGTCCGCCGTCGTCTTCAACGCGCTGGTCATCCTCGCGCTGGTGCCACTCGCCCTGAAGGGCGTGCGGTACCGGCCGGTGAGCGCGGACAGGATGCTGCGGCGCAACCTCGGGGTCTACGGCCTCGGCGGGCTGATAGCCCCCTTCATCGGCATCAAAATCATCGACCTGCTCATCTCCCTCATCCCCGGGATCGGCTGATCGCCATGAACCACTCCGTCATGAACACCGCCCGGCTGCTCGGGGCCGGTCTGCGCGCCCTCCTCATGCTGACCCTGGTGACGGGCGTCATCTATCCGCTGGTGGTCACCGGCATCGCCCAGGGGCTGTTCCACGACAAGGCGAACGGCTCGGAGATCAGGGCGGACGGCGAGGTCGTCGGCTCCTCCCTGATCGGGCAGTCGTACAACCTGCCGCCGAAGAAGGGCGGGCAGACCCCGGAGCCCGACCTCCGATGGTTCCAGGGACGCCCGGCGGGCGGCCTCGGCACCAACAGCGTCAACACCCGGTACCAGTTGCTGCTGTCCGGAGCCACCAACCTCTCCGCCGGCAGCGAGGACCTCCGCCGGCGGGTCGAGGACGCCAAGGCCGCGGTCATCAAGGCCAACTCGGTGCCCGGCTACACCGTGAAGCCGTCCCAGGTCCCCGCCGACGCGGTGACGTCCTCCGGCTCCGGCCTGGACCCGGACATCTCCCCGCGGTACGCGCGGCTCCAGGTCCACCGGGTCGCCGCGCGGAACGGACTGCCGGTCGCCCAGGTGGCGAAGCTGGTCGAGGACACGACCGAGGGCCGGGTGGCCGGATTCATCGGCGAGCCGCGGGTGAACGTCCTCGAACTCAACATCGCGCTCAGGGATCTCGTGGCCAAGAGGTGATGGCGTCGCCCGTTTCGGGGAGCCGCCCGTTTCGGGGAGCCGCCCGTTTCGGGGAGCCGCCCGTTTCGGGGGCCGGCGGCCGGAAGGGGGTTCCGGCCGTCTCAGCCTTCGTCCGGCCGCTTCATCTCCCGCAGTTCGTTCTCGACCACGAGCGCGGCCCGCCGCAGGTTCCGGTCCGCCGCCACGATGTCCTCCAGGCCGAGCGTGGCGTTCAGCGTGTCGCTGATCTTGAGCACCTCGGCGCCCATCTGCTCCAATGCCGCCAGGCCCGCCTCGGTGACCTTCAGCGACAGCGCACGTTCGCTTTCCGGGTGTGCGCCACGGGCCACGAAGCCGCGGTTCTCCAGCTGGGTGACGATCCGGGTCATGGTCTGCGGCCGGGCGTAGCAGCGCCGTGACAGCTGGGCGAGGCTGAGCTGGGGCTGTCCGGCGAGAATCCGCAGCGCCGTGTAGCTCGACAGCGTCATATTCCACGGCCGCAGCCGGGTGTTCCCGATCCTGGTGACCGCTCGCTCGAGCCTGAAGGCCGCGTCGATCAGCGAGGACGCCTCATCCATGCCGGTCGCCGCCCGTGACGGGGGCCGGTCGTCGTTCATGGGGCTGATGTACGGCAGGGGGTCTGTCACAGGTGCAGCGTAGTGGCAGGACCGGAGTCCGAGGTATCAGCCCTCTTGCAATTTGTTCGCATGCTTATATTATCCAAGCATGCTTACAACGCGCTTCGCTCACTCCGCGCGGCAGGATCCCGATCCCACCCGGTTCCGATCGGTTCTGGGGCACTTCCCCAGCGGCATCACCGCGATCACCTCGCGTGACGCGGACGGCAAACCGGTGGGCATGGCCGTGTCCTCCTTCACCTCGGCCTCGCTCACCCCGCCGCTGGTGGCGTTCCTGCCGGGCAAGAGTTCATCGACGTTCCCCGCCATCGCCGAACGCGGCAGCTTCTGCGTGAACGTCCTCGCCACCGACCAGGAATGGATCTGCCGGGCGCTGTCGGTGTCCGGCGGCGACAAGTTCTCCGGTGTGACCTGGCAGCCGGGGCCCCACGGAGATCCGGTCATCGACGGCGTGGTGGCGTGGATCGCCTGCACGATCGAGGCCGTGCACGACGCCGGTGACCACCACATCGTCATCGGGCGCGTCGACGATCTCGACGCCCGCACCGAGGCGTCCCCGCTGCTGTTCTTCCGAAGCCACTACCACCACCTCGCGGCCGCCTGAGGGCGGAGAACATCCCGGTGACCGACAACCTCAAAGGAGAGGTATGTCATGACCACTACACAAGCGAAGACGTCGCCACACCACGCTCCCATGACCACGCTGACCCCGTCCGAGGCCCACGCGCTGGTCGCCGCCGCGATGGCCAGGGCCGGGCACAGCGCCGCCGAGGCCGAGATCATCGCCGACCACCTGCTCGACTGCGAACTGCGCGGCCTGTCCTTCGGCGGGCTCGCCCGCGCGCTGTCGGTGGTGGAACGTCTCCGCGCCACCCCACAGCCCCCGGGCCCGATCCGGGTCGTCGCCGAGACAGCGGTCTCCGCGAGCCTCGACGGCGGGGACCGGGTCGGCTACCTCGTCGGCATGCGCGCACTGGACCTGGCCGTGGAAAAGGCCCGTGCGCACGGAGTGGCGGTGGTCGGCGCCCGCAACACCTGGTACACGGGCATGTTCTCCTACTACCTGGAGAAGGCGGCGGACGCCGGGCTCGCCGGAATGATCGCGGGCAGCGGGCCCGCGGTGGTGGCGCCCCACGGAGGTACGGAGGGACGGTTCGGCACCAATCCCATCGCATTCGGCTTCCCGTCCACACCGGCGCCGGTCATCTGGGACATCGGAACCGCGTCGGTCATGTACGGCGAGGTGATGCTCAAGGCCCGGCTCGGTGCGCGGCTGGAACCCGGCCAGGCCTACGACGCCACCGGCGCCCCGACGCTCGACCCGGCCGCCGCCCTGGAGGGCGCGTTCGGCGTGTGGGGCGGGCACAAGGGTTCCGGGCTGGCGATGGTCGTCCAACTGCTCGGCATGATGACCGGCGCGGCCGCCGACCCGCCCGGCGTTTCGGACTGCGGTTTCCTCGTCCTGCTGGTCGATCCCGGTGTGCTGACCGACCCGGCGGACTACCGCCGGCGGGTCGCCGCCTTCGCCGACGCGATCCGGGCGACCCGCCCGGTCGACGGCGGCGCCGCCGTCCGGGTGCCGTTCGACCGCTCGGTCGCCCACCGGGAGGAGACACTGCGACGCGGCACGATCGACGTACCCGCAGCGGTGGTCGAGGCCATGCGCCGGGAGGCGGGACTTCCCACCCAGGGCGGGGGAACGGCCCATGACTGAGGTGGACGACATGGACGACTTCGCGATCGAGCCATCCGCCTCCGGCCGGCTGCTGTGCGGCGGCTGCGCTCCGGACGACGCCTGCCGGCTGGGCGTGGAGGTCGCCGGTGCGCGGGACGGCGTGCTGTGGTTCGACGTCACCTGCGCGCGTTCCTGGTGCGGCGGGCCCGAGGTGGCGCACGGTGGCTGGATCGCCGCGGTGTTCGACGACGTGCTCAGCATGGCCGCCCTGCGCACCGAGCCACGGCTGGTCACCAGATCCCTGACGGTCGAGTATCTCCGCCCGGTGCCCGTGGAGCGGCCGCTCACGGTCCTGGCACGCGTCGACGCCCACCACGGCAGGCGGTGGGAGGTGTCGGCGCGGATGACGCTCGCCACCGCGGATCCGGCACTCGCCGCCACGGGCCAGGCGCTCGCCACCGCCCGTGCGGAACTGCGCACGCGCCGACCGGACCACTTCGCCCGGCACCAGGACTGGCTCGCCCACCAGCCGACGCCCCAGCAGCCGGTGCCCCGCCGCCCGCTGCCCCGTCAGGCGTTCCCCACAGAGAGCTGAGGACCACATCATGGTCGACTTCTTCACCGGGCTACAGCCCCTCCAGGCCGACGAGACCGACCCCGATCAGCTCATCGCGAGGATCCAGGAACTGGATCGCTCCGAGGTGATCGACCGGGTCCTGGTCGGCTACTCCGCCACCTGGCCGCACAACCACGCCACCGCGCCGTTCGCGCTCGCGCTGTCGCGGAAGTTCTCGCCCATCGTCGCGCACCGGCCCGGGGTGATGCCGCCGGTCGCCGCCGCGCGCTACTTCGCCACCCTCGACGTGCTGGCCCGCGGCCGGCTCGCCGTCAACGTGGTCGTCGGCGGCTCCGAGAAGGACCTGCGCCGCGAGTCGGACCACCTGGCCAAGGGCGAACGCTACCGGCGGGCGATCGAGTACCTCGACGTCGTCCGCCGTACCTGGACCGAAACCGCGCCCTTCGACCACCACGGCGAGTACTACACGGCCGAGGCGGTGAAGATCCAGACCAAGCCGGTCCAGGGTCAGGTCCCGATCTTCATGGGCGGGGAGAGCGACGACGCCGTGGACTTCGGCGCCCGCCACGCCGACCTCTACATGCTGTGGGGCGAGCCGTTCGCCGGTACGAAGGAACGCATCGACCGGGTCACCGCCGCCGCCGAGCGCTACGGCCGCCGGATGCGGTTCTCCCTGAGCCTGCGGCTGTTCGTCGGCGACACCGACGACGACGCCTGGGCCCAGGCCCGCTCGGTGGAACGGCGGATCGCCGAGGCCGCCGGCACCCCGGCCTTCCTGCGCTCGTCCTCCACCGACACCTCCGTCGGGCGGGAACGCGCGCTCGCGCTCATCTCCGAGGAGCTGCACGACGACTGCTTCTGGACCGGCCTGACCAAGCTGCTGGGCGGATTCGCCAACTCCCAGGCGCTGGTCGGCACCGAGGAGCGCATCCTGGACACCCTGGGCAGGTACCGGGACCTCGGGGTCGACACGTTCCTCGTGACGACCGGCGCCGAAGCGGCGTGGGACCCGGCCCTGGAAGGCTTCCTGGCCCGAGCCAAGAAGGAGTTGCGCGCATGACCGGGGACAACGCGCGGAGCCCGCACGTCCCGGGCTTCGACGATCTCGCCGACGGGACGGTCGGCGGACTCATCGCCGCCCGCGCGGCGGCGCACCCGGACAGGACCGCGCTCGTCTTCCACGACACCGCACTGACCTACGGCGCGCTCGACGCGGCGGTGACCGAGGTGGCGCGCGGCCTGGTCGCTCTGGGCGGCACCCCGGGCAGCTCGGTCGGCATCTTCCTGCCCAACCGGCCCGAATACCTGCTCACCTGGCTCGGCGCGGCCCGCGCCGGTCTCGTCGAGGTACCGGTCAACACCGCCTACAAGGGCTCGTTCCTCGACCACGCGCTCCGCAGCACCGACGTACGCGTCCTGGTCACCGAAGCGGCCCTGCTGGAGCTCGTCGCCGAGCTGCCGGAACCACCGGAAACCCTGAAGTCCGTGATCCTGCTCGACGACGCGGCGCCCCGCCGCGCCCCGCGCGGGGTCGACGTGCGGACGTGGCGCGAACTGCTCGCGGCCGGCGGCCCGGAGACCGGGCTCCCCCAGGTCGCGCCGGACCACCCGGCCGCCATCATGCTCACCTCCGGCACCACCGGGCGCAGCAAGGGGGTCGTGCAGCCGCATCTGATGGCCCTGGTCGGCGGGCGCGAGTGCGCGCGGCAGATGGGCACCACGCCCGAGGACCGGCTCTACACCTGTCTGCCGCTGTTCCACGGCGCGGCCCAGATCAACATCTCGCTGCACTGTTTCTACGCCGGTGCCACCCTGGTGCTCGGCCGCAGGTTCAGCGCCAGCGGGTTCTGGGACGAGGTCCGGGCGCACCGGGTCACCCAGTTCAACGCGCTCGGCTCCATCCTGCCGATGCTCCTCGCCCAGCCGCCCTCGGACCGCGACCGGGACCACTACGTCACCAAGCTGTTCGCCGCGCCCGCCCCGCCGCAGGTGCTGCACCCCTTCGAGGAGCGGTTCGGGGTGCACATCGTCGAGGGGTACGGGCTCACCGAGATCAAGAACGTGCTCTACAACCCGCTCCACGCCCGCAAGATCGGCTCGATCGGACTGCCGACCGAATCGTCCATCCTGGAGGTCCACGACGAATCCGGCCACCGTGCCGCCCCCGGCCAGGCCGGGGAGATCGTCTACCGGCCCCGGCTGCCGCACATCATGTTCTCCGGCTACCACCGGAATCCGGCCGCGACCCTCGCGACCATGCGAGACCTGTGGTGGCACACCGGGGACCTCGGCTACACCGACGAGGACGGGTACTTCTACTTCATCGACCGCAAGAAGGACGCCCTGCGCCGCCGCGGCGAGAACATCTCCTCCCACGAGGTGGAGTCGGTCCTGCTCGCCCATCCCGGCGTGGTGGCCGCCGCGGCGGTCGCGGCGCCTTCCGAACTGGGCGAGGACGAGGTGCTCGCCGTGCTCCAGCTCGCACCCGGTCAGCGCCTGGACTTCGAGGAGCTGTTCGCGCACTGCGACCGGTCCATGCCGCACTTCATGGTCCCGCGCTACTACCGCGTCCTGGATGAACTGCCCACCACCCCGACCGGCAAGGTGCGCAAGAGCGACCTGCGCCTCCAGGGCGCGACGGACGCCTGGGACTCGTACGCCGCCGGGCTCAAGCCGACCCGACATGCCTGAGGAACCCACCGTGCCCCAGCCCGATGTGCGCATCCGCGAGATCGCGCCACGCCTGACCTTCCAGAACCACCCGGTCCCCACCGAGGTGAAGACCGAGCTGGTGCGACGGCTCCTCGACGCCGGTGTCCGCTCGTTCGAGCTGTCCTCGTTCGTCCGGCCCGACCTGGTGCCGGGTCTCGCCGACGCCGCGGAGGTGTTCGCCCGGGTCCCCCGGGTTCCCGGTCTCACCCTGGGCGCTTGCGTCGGCAACACGCGCGGTCTCGCCCGCGCGGCCGACGCCGGCGCCGACACGGCGTCCTTCCTCCTCTCGGTGGACGAGGGATTCGCCCGTGCCAACATCGGCCGGTCCACCGCCGACTCCCTCGCCGAACTCGAGCGCATGGCGGCGTTCGCCGCCGACCGCGACCTGGTGCTCGACACCTACCTCATCTTCGCCTGGGGCGGGCCCACCGGCCCCGCCCGCGGCGCCGCGGACCTCGAACCGCTGGCCCGGCGGCTCCTCGACATCGGGGTGGACCGCTGGATCCTCGCGGATTCCGTCGGCTACGCCGCGCCACCCCAGATCCGCGAACTCGTCACCGCCGCGCTCGCCCACGTGCCCGCCGACCACCTCACCGTGCAGATCCACGACGGACGCGGCATGGGTCTCGCAGCCCTGCTCCCCCTTCTCGACCTCGGCGTCCGCGCCATCGACACCTCACTGGCCGGCAGCGGCGGCCATCCCGCCATGCCCGGCTCCCAGGGCGGCGGCGTGTGCACCGAGGACGCGGTGCAGCTGCTGGAGCTGGCCGGAGTGTCCACCGGAATCGACCTGTCCCGGCTCATCGACACCGCCAACTGGCTGACCGACGAGGTCGGCATCCCCGGCAAGGGGTTCGTCCGGCACACCGGCCCGGTGCCGGCCGCCGGCCGGCCGGCGGAGCCACTGGCCTTCGCCTGGTGAAGCCGAAGGGCGAACCGGGCCGGCTCCGCACGCACGGCCACGGCCCCTTCCGCGGGGCCGCCGCACATCAAGCTGATGACGACGGGGTACCGGTGCCCGGTCTGTACGCGGCCGGCGAAGCCACCGGCGGGCTGTTCCACGGCGACTGTCCCCGGGGCGCCGCCCTCATGCGCGCCGCCGTGTTCGGCCGCGCGGCCGGGCGGACCGCCGCGGCCGAAGCCCGGTGACCCCACTCGGCAGCCGGCCGGCGCATCGTCCTTCCCGGATGGTGCGCCGGCCGTTGTCGGGTCGGGTCGAACCGTGCGGCTCTTGCGCTCGTCCCCCCACGGCGGTAATTCCGTGCGCAGGGAGGGAAGGAGACCTCATGGATCAAGGACTCGCGGCCTTGTTCGCCGGGTTGGTGGCCCTGCTGGGTGCCCTCATCGGCGGCGGTTTCTCGGCACGGGCGGCGCGGATCGGCGGCGAGAAGACCGTTCAGGCCGCACGCCAGCAGGTGGAGGACCAGGCGCGGGTGGAGTCCAAGCGATGGCTCCTCCAGGCCCGGCATGACGCCTATCAGGTCATCCTGAGCGCCACCGACGCGTACACGGACGCCCTCATCCAGCCGACGACGACGGCGGAGGCGGCAGAGGCGGCGCGGCAACGGTTCCGCTCGGCTCGGCTGCGGGTCGATGTGGTGGGTCCCGCGACGGTCCGAACCGCTGCCGACGAGTTGTCGCTGACCTGCGTCCAGGTGCATCGTGTCCTCGAGGAAGGGGAGCCGGTGGAGTCCTGGATGGCTCAGGAGATCGAGGAACGCCACCGCGCGTTCGTCAAGGCCGTCACCGCCGTGTACGCGTGGGAGCCCGACGCGATGGGCGAGATTCCGTGACGCCGGGACATGTGCCGGGCGCCGGGCACATGGAGGAGGCTGGGGTCAGCCGCCGTCGGCGCGCGCGGTACGGACGGCCCAGCGCTGTTCGACCTTGGCCAGCCGCCAGTAGGCCAGCGCCGCGGCCCACACCACCACGAACAGACCGACGATGATGAAGCCCACGTTGTCCAGGTTCAGCGCCGAGATCCAGCCGGTGACGGCGTCCCGCAGTTCGAGCTTGTCGTGCAGGACGCTGATCAGCTCGATGGTGCCGATGAGGAAGGCGACCGCGATGGACAGACCCGTGATGGCGAGGTTGTAGAAGACCTTGCGGACCGGGTTGGCGAACGCCCACTGGTAGGCGACGTTCATGAAGGTGCCGTCGAGGGTGTCGAACAGGCTCATCCCGGCGGCGAAGAGCAGCGGCAGGCACAGGATGGCGTACCAGGGCAGCCCGGCGGCCGCGCCGCTTCCGGCCATCACCATCAGGGCCACCTCGGTGGCGGTGTCGAAGCCGAGCCCGAAGAGGAAGCCGAGCGGGAACATCTGCCCCGGCCGGGTGATGGACTTGGTGAAGCGGCCCAGGACGCGGTTCATGAAGCCACGGGCGTCCAGATGTGCTTCCAGTTCCGTCTCGTCGTACTGTCCGGCGCGCATCGCCTTGAAGACGCGCAGGATGCCCAGCAGGGCCACCAGGTTGAGCGCGGCGATGAGGTAGAGGAAGGCGCCGGAGACCGTGGTGCCGACGGCGCCGAGCACCTGGTGGGTCCCGGAGTCCTCGTTGACCAGGGTGCCGGCCAGTTGGGCCCCGCCGGCCACCAGCGCGGCCAGGGCGACCACCACACCGGAGTGGCCGAGCGCGAACCAGAAGCCGACGGACACCGGCCGCTTGCCGTCCGCCATCAGCTTGCGGGTGGTGTTGTCGATGGCGGCGATGTGGTCGGCGTCGAAGGCGTGCCGCATGCCCAGGGTGTACGCGGTGATGCCCAGGCCGACGCCGAACGTCTTGGCGCCGACCTCGTAGTGACGGGGCGCCACGACCAGGAAGAGCAGACCGAAGGCGACGGCGTGCAGGATGAGTATCACCGCCAGCAGCCCGGCGGTCCGGACGGTGTCCTCGCGCCGCCATCGCGATGGGGTGGGCAGGGTCATGCGATCACGCTCCAGCACCTCGTGGATCATCTCGTGAGATGCCGTGGCCGGTCTCCTGGCTGACGGGTCGCCGCGCCCGCCCCTGCCTTCCCGGCCGCCATGGGCGACCAGTGGCTCCGCGGCACGGTCCGACCGACCGCGGAACGGGACGGGAACTCCCCGATCACAGTGGCGAGGGCCGCTCCGGTTTCGCACCGGTCTTCCCGTACACCACGGCCCGCCAACTGTAGGGCCGGCCGGGCAAAAGCGGCAAGCCGGGAGGGGGCCCGGTCCGGCGGGCCGCGGACGGCCGCCCCGTGGCCGGCTCAGGCGCCGGCCGCGCCGGTCCGTTTCCCACGCCGGTCGGCCAGGCGGCCGAGCGCGATGTCGATGACCAGGAAGGCGGCCAGCGGAATGCCGAGCAGCGGCAGGTAGTAGCCGAGCACCCCGATCGCGACGACCAGCGAGGCCAGGACGTACGACGGCACCTGACGCCAGGCGCCACGCGCGATGGGGCGGCCGAAGGCACCGGCCCGGCCGCGCTGCCACCACATCCGGTAGCCCCATACGATCAGGAAGACCAGGGCGAGCGCGAGGACGGCCAGGGCGATCTGGTTGGGCAGCCCGAACAGGCTCCCCATATGGGCGTCGATGCCCCAGCGGGAGAGCTTGGCCAGCAGCGGATAGTCCTCGAACCGCACCACATCGGTGACCTGACCGGTCGCCGGGTCGACGGCGGCCGCGTCCTGCTTCTCCGGCCAGCTGCGCTGGATCTGGCTGACGGTGTACGCGGTGCCGGGCCCGGCGGGCGGGACGATCTCCACCGGGTTGTCCAGGCCCTCGGCGCGGGCGGCCTTGAGGACGGCGTCGAAGCCGACATCGGCGGACGAGCCGCCGGGTCCTCCCGACCCGCCCATGTCCATGCCCTCCATGCCGTCCATGGAGCCGTGTCCGGCGTGTTCGCCGCCGACGGCGGAGCTGACGGCCGGCGTGGCCTGGCCGAGGGCGGCGCGCAGGTCGGTGACGTTCGCGCCCGCGTAGGTGGACCACGTCAGACCGGTCGCGGACAGGAAGAACAGCCCCAGCGCCGCCCAGACGCCGACCGAGCCGTGAAAGGACATCGCCCTTCTGCGCCCCGTGGCGGAGCGGTCCGGGAACGCGGTCGCGCGCAGCTTCCGCTTCACCGGGCCCGTGCGGCGGCGGGCGAGCCACAGCACCAGCCCGCCACCGGTGATCACCCACAGCCAGCTGGCGGCGAGTTCGCTGTAGAGCCGGCCGGTGTCGCCGAGGTGCAGATTGCGGTGCAGGTCGTCGATCCATGTGCGCAGCGGCAGCGCACCGCTGGTTCCGTACTGCTCCAGCGCGCCGCGCACCTCACCGGTGTACGGGTTCACGAAGACGGCCAGTGTGTGTTCGGGGTCGACGCCCTTGACGCCGGAGAGCAGCACCCGGGTCGTCGCGCCCGCCTCCGGCGAGGGGCGGATCGCGCTGATCTCGCCCTCGGGGTGGGCCTTGCGGGCGGCGGCGATCTGCTGGGACAGGGGCAGTTCGCTCGTACCGGCCGGGACCCGGAGCTCATGGTCGTAGACGATGTTCTCGGCCTGGGTGGAGGCCGCGTACAACAGCCCGGTCACGGCGGCGACGAGCAGGAAGGGCGCGACGAGGACGCCCGCGTAGAAGTGCAGTCGCAGGACCAGCGGGCGCAGGCCCGACCAGCCGCGCGGGCCGCCGCCCAAGTCCGCTGTCCGGGGCGCGGCGCCGGGCGGCGGCGCGTCCGGCGGCGGTGTTCCGTCCTCGGTGTCGGGGACAACGGGCTCGGCGGACATGGGAACTCCTGGGTCGGGGCCGGTGACCGGTCGGCCGGAGCCGTACCGGTCCAGTAGTCGGGCCTCCGGAGACAGGAGTTCCGGAGCGGTGGCGTGACGCGCACCACGGAGTGTGGTCGAACGGGTGGCCGACGGGAACCTCTCGTGCGGGAGCCGGCCGAAAGTGTGTCCGTCGCGCACCTCGTACGGCACCCGGCCGTCCGGCGTTCCCGCCCCGCTGAGACGATGAGCGGCGTCATGGATGCGGGGCGGATGCTCAGAACGGTGCGGGCCGCGGTGTTCGCGGTGGTCTGCGTGCTGCTCGCGGCCCTGGGACACGTGGTGACATCGGGTGTCCGGGTGCCCTTGCCGACCCTGCTGGGCGCCTTGGCGGCCGCGGTCGCCGGTGCGTGGTGTTGTGCCGGCCGTGAGCGCGGCCCGGTGGCGGTGGGGTTGCTCACCGTGGGCACACAGGCGGCGCTGCACACCGCGTTCTCGTTCGGCCAGGCTCTGGACGGCGGCAGTGGCTCCGGGCCGTCGCTGTCCCGGCGCTGGGCCGACCTCCTGCTGTGCGGACCGGGGCGTGCCCCGCTTGCCGAGGGCGACGCCGCGCGGGTGGTCCGGGACGCCGGGCTGGGCGGACTGCTCCGGGACGCGGCCCCCGCCATGGCGGAACACGGGCACGCCGGCGGTGGGATGACGGCCGGTCATATGGCCATGACGGTGCCGTCCATGGCGCACGACGGCATGCACGGAACCATGTCCGGCATGCTCGCCGCACACCTTCTGGTCGCCGTCCTGAGCGCGTGGTGGCTGTGGGGCGGCGAGCGCGCGGCCTTCCAGTTGGCGCGCGCGGCGGCCATCCGGTTGTTCGCCCCGCTGCTCGTCGTCTTCGGCGTCGTCATTCCCGACGTCCTGCCGTCCGCCCGTGTCACACGGGAGAAGCCGCGCCGCGCCGCACGGGAACTCCTGCTCGCCAACGCCATTTCCCTGCGGGGTCCGCCGCCGGTGCCCGCTGTCCGCTGACAGCCGGTCCGTTCCCCACCGGGGCGCGCCCGGGTGCGCCATCGCACCGCCGAGGCTGCCGCGCCCTGGTCACTCATTGTGCCGGTGCCGTGCGACACGGTGACCGGATCATACGAAGGACTCCCGATGATGTTTCCTGTCCGGATGCCGAGGCCATCGGTGCCCGATCCCGTATTCCCCTCCGTGCGGCGCCCATGGCAGCGCGCCGGAGCTTCAGAACGGCCGGCGCGGCCGTCCCGCTGTTCCTCCGCCGTGGGTGGTGTCCGCCTCCGTCAGTCGCGCGATGTGCTCGGTGAGCCGCTGGGCCCGGGTCTCCCACAGCCGGCAGGCGGCACACGCCTCGAGGTGGGCCGCCACCTGTTCCTCGGTGACCCCCGGCGGCAGCTCCTCACCGTCGAGACGGGCGGAGAGGGCGGTTCGGATCCGCGAGCACGACATGTCCCCATCCTCTCCGACGCGAGTGGTGGCCGGTGCGGGGAGGTGCGGGATGCGTGACGACGCCGCCGTGACGTCATGGGCACTCGCGGCCCGTGCCGGTGACCCGGTCGCCGTGGAGGAGTTCGTCCGCGCCACCCGCCCGGACGTCCGCCGCTATGTGGCGCACCTGAGCGGTGACCCGCAGGCGGTGGACGATCTGGTGCAGGACACCTATCTGCGCGCGCTGCGCAGCCTCCCCGGATTCCAGGGGAGGTCGTCGGCGCGTACCTGGCTGCTGGTGATCGCGCGCAGAGTGGTGGCCGACCGGATCCGGCGGCTGGCGGCCCGCCCCAGGGTCGCCGCGACCGACGACTGGCAGGCGGCCGCGGAACGGAGTCAGCCGCGCGGTGTACCGGGCTTCGACGAGAGCGTCGCCCTCGGCGAACTGCTCGCCGCGCTGCCCAGGGCCCGGCGGGAGGCGTTCGTGCTCACCCAGCTGCTGGGGCTGACCTACCCGGAGGCCGCCGCCGTGGCGCGTTGCCCCGTCGGCACGATCCGCTCCCGCGTGGCCAGGGCCCGGGAAACCCTGATCACTCAGCTCACCGCCGAGGAGGGTGAACCAGCCGGCCCGGAGCCGGCGGCGGCGGCCCGGATCGGCGCTCCCCGGGTACCGGCCACGGCCGGGGCCATGGTCTGACGCCGGTTCGGTGACGGACACCCGGGTGCGGTGGAGGCGGCGCGACCGCTCGCCCGCCACCGCACCCGGGCCGGCCGTTCTTCCTGAGGTTCCCGCACGTATGGTGGTCCCCTCGCTTATAAGGGGTCCCTCACTTATGGGGTCCTTCACTTATGGGCCCCTGCTTATGGTGGGCCCCTCAGGAAGTCGTTCGCCCGTCCCTTTCAGTTCCCCCGCGCGATCCGTTTCCTTCTTTTCCGTCAAAAGGGTTTCGGGGCGCCGCTGATCGGGGCACGACCGGATCAGCGGCCGCTGTCCCCTCTCCTGTCATTCCGAAAATCGAGGTGGTGCACTGTGCGGGAAATCGAGGCGCAGCCCCTGGCCACGTTCTGCGGCAATTGCGACTGCGGTTGTCCCCAGCTCTTCGTCGACACCGGCGCGGAGCCGGAGCGGCGCGTCCGGATCACGGACGACTTCGGCCAGCGGGTGCAGATGAGCGAGGAACAGTTCCGGGACCTGGTGGCGCAGGCCAAATCCGGCGCCCTCGACCAACTGCCGCTCGCCGCGCGCTGACGCGAGGCGCATGCCCCGGTCCGAGCGCACGGCGAGCGGCGCGGCGCTGTGGCGGTACGCCCCGGTCACCCGCCGGGGCGTACCGCCAGCGCCCGGGTGGTGACCGCGGGGCTGTCGCGGAAGCGCAGCGTGAAGGTGAGCCGGTCCCCCGGAGAGATCTGGGGCGGCGGTTCGATCATCACATCCACGGTGTCCGCGGTCATGCGGAGAGTCCCGCCCGCCGGCACGGTGACGGCGGAGATCATGCGCATACCGCGTGCCCCCTTGCCGGTCACGACGGACCGGCTCAGCATGGCGCGCTGTCCGGCCGGTGCGGTGACGCCGATCAGCCGGTCGTCGCTGCCGCCGCTGTTGACGATGGTGAAGAACGCGGCCGTGGCCTCGGGATTCTGCGGTACGAAGACGCGTCCGTCGCGGACGCTCAGGGCGGCGGGGGTGCCCGCCCTGCCCGCGGTGGTCCACGCGACGAGGGTGCCGAGGGTCAGCAGTCCGGCCAGCAGCGGGACCGCGGCGGCACGCAACGGCCACCAGGGCGTACGGCCCGTCTCGGGCGCCGGGGCCCGGGTGCCGTCAGCGGATCGGGGGATCACGACGAGGTCTCCCATCGGGTCGCGGTGCGGGCCCGCCCGGAGCGGCGGCCGAAGGCGCGTGGCCGGGACGGGTTCCAGGCGCGCAGGCGCAGGCTGTTGCCCACGACCAGCAGCGAACTGGCCGACATGGCCGCGGCCGCGACCATCGGGTTGAGCCGGCCGACGGCGGCCAGCGGGAGGGTGACGAAGTTGTAGCCGAAGGCCCACACCAGGTTGGCGCGAATGGTGGCGAGGGTGTGCCGGGCCAGGCGCACGGCGTCGGGAAGGGCTTGGATGTCCTCGCGGACGAGTGTGACGTCGGCGGCGCCGATGGCGGCGTCGGCCCCTCCGCCCATGGCGATGCCCAGGTCGGCGGCGGCCAGCGCGGCGGCGTCGTTGACGCCGTCGCCGACGACCGCCACCCGGCTGCCGTGCTTCCGGAAGGTGGCGACCAGCGCGGCCTTGTCCTCGGGCAGCGCCTCGGCGTGGATCTCGGTGATGCCCAGCTGTCCGGCGATGGCCCGCGCGGTCGCCTCCCGGTCCCCGGTGGCCAGGACGGGCCGCAGCCCCAGCCGGCGCAGATGCTCGACCGCGCGGTAGGCGTCGGAACGCGGGGTGTCGCCCACGGAGATGACCGCCCGGGGGACATCGGCCACGCGGACCAGCACCGCGGTGTGGCCGGCCATCTCGGCGGCGCGGACCGCCTCCCGCAGGTCATCGGGGAGCCCGTGCAGCTCTCCGGGCCGCGTCACGGCCACTTCCTCGCCGTCCACCAGGGCGCTCACCCCGGAGCCGGGGACGGCGGCGAAGCGGACCGGCCGTGGCAGCGGTCCGTTCCCCTGGCGGCGGGCGTGGGTGACGAGGGCGCGGGCCAGCGGATGTTCGGACCCCTGCTCGACGGCGGCCGCCAGGCGCAGCACCTCGGCCGCGTCGGCGTCGGTACCGGCGGCTGCGGTGACGGCGACGACGCTCATCCGGCCGGTGGTGAGGGTTCCGGTCTTGTCCAGGACCACGGTGTCGACCTTCCGCAGACGCTCCAGCGCCTCGACCCCGCTGACCAGGATGCCGAGCCGCGCCCCGCGTCCCGTGGCGGCCAGCAGCGCGGTGGGGGTGGCCAGGCCCAGCGCGCAGGGGCAGGCGACGACCAGGACGGCGACCGCCGCGGTGATCGCGGCCTGCGGATCGGCCCCGGCACCGAGCCAGAAGCCGAGCACCGTGACGGAGACGGACAGCACGGCGGGGACGAAGACGGCGGCGACGGAGTCGGCGAGCCGCTGGATGGCCGCCTTACCGGTCTGGGCGTCCTCCACCAGCCGGGTGATCCGGGCGAGTTGGGTGTCGGCGCCCACGGCGTCGGCCCGTACCTCCAGCAGGCCGCCGGAGTTCACCGCGCCGCCGATCACCGCCGAACCGGGCCCGACCTCGACCGGGTGGCTCTCCCCGGTGACCAGGGAGAGGTCCAGGGCGGAGCCGCCCTCGACGACGGTGCCGTCGGTGGCCACCCGTTCTCCCGGCCGGACCAGGAACACCTCGCCGACCGCCAGCTCGGCCGCCGGCACCCGGCACTCCCCACCGCCGCGCCGCACCGCCACGTCCTTCGCGGCGAGTTCCGCCAGGGAGCGCAGCGCGGACCCCGTACCCCGGCGGGCCCTGGCCTCCAGCCGCCGCCCCGCCAGGACGAACAGCGGCACACCGACGGCCGCTTCCAGATACACATGGGCCACCCCGCCGCTCGCGGAGGGCAGCAGCGTCAGCGGCATGGTCATGCCCGGCAGGCCCGCTCCCCCCAGGAACAGGGCGTACGCGGACCAGGCGAAGGACGCCGTGACGCCGAGGGAGACCAGGGTGTCCATCGTCGCCGTGCCGTGCCGCAGCCCGCGCAGCGCGCGGCGGTGGAAGGGCCACGCTCCCCAGACGGCGACCTGCGCGGCCAGGACGAAGCACAGCCACTGCCAGTTGCGGAACTGCCACGCGGGCACCATCGACAGCACCAGCACCGGGACGGCCAGCAGCGCGGTGATCACCAGCCGGTCTCGCTCCTGACGCTCACTCATCTCTTCGCTCCCGGGCCGCCCGTCGTCCGGAGCCCGGCCCGGCGCCGGGCGCGCGGTCCGCGGTGTCCCGCCGGAACCGGCGGTGGGTTCGGCAGGCCGTGCCGGGTATCCGGCGGCCTCGACCACGGTCACGAGCGCCTCGACGGACACCGAGGCCGGGTGGGCGACCTTGGCGCGGCCGGTGGCGAGGTTCACCGTGGCGTGGACCCCTTCGAGGCGGCCGAGTCGCTTCTCGACCCGGCCCACACACGCGGCACACGTCATGCCGTCCACCACCAGGACGGTGGACACCGGGTCTTCCGGAGCGGCGGGGGCGGCCGTGGAAGAGGTGGGAGAGGGCCGACGTGCCATCACCGGCTCCCGCTCCGCCCGGCGCCCGCGGCGGGAGCCCCCATGTCGTGCGTGCCGTGCGGGTCACCCATGTCGCCGTGCTCGGCGGGCCCGCTGTGCCCCTGCCCGCCACCGCCCGCGGGACGCATCCCGGGAGCCACCGGACCGGCGAGCCCGCCCACCGCGTAGGCCAGCGCGAACAGCAGGGCCAGCAGCGCGAGGAAACCCGCGACCGGCCCTGCGGGCCGCAGTCGTTCGCCGATGGGGAGAGGTTCGGGCCGGACCCGGCCGGCCGGGGGAGAAATCATCGCCGCTCCACTGTGGGAAAAACTGTGGGAAAAAGGAAAACGCCAAGCAGGAAAAGCGCCGGGAATTCGCGTACGGCTGATCGCCGCGGCATGCGAAGCGCCCGGGGACGGACCACGGTATAGCCATGCGGGCGTGCGGAATTTCCCGCCCCTGGCCCCGGAACTACCGTGCGTTCCGTGGCGACTTCCTCAAAAGGACCGGGCTTTCGGCACCGAGACCGAGCCCTTACCGCGTCTTACCGCACCGCGCCTTGCTGCGTACGATGAGCAGATGCATGTCCTGCGCAATAGGCCGGTCCGCCGAGCCGCCCGGACGTCGTCCACGTCCCCACGCGAGCGCACCTGGGCGCGCCTGTCCCCGCTTCTCCGGCTGCTGATCCTGACGCAACTCGCGTTCAACATCGGCTTCTTCGCCGTCCTGCCCTTCCTCGCCGAGCACCTCGGCACCGCGATCGGCATGGCGGGCTGGCTGGTCGGATTCGTCCTCGGGCTGCGGACCTTCAGCCAGCAGGGTCTGTTCGTGGTCGGCGGCTGGCTGGTGGACCGCCACGGTGTGCGCCCGGTCGTGCTGGCGGGCTGTGCCGCCCGGATCGCGGGTTTCGCCTGGCTCGGCTACGCGGAGCGGACCTGGGCGGTGATCGGGGCGGTGCTGCTGATCGGCTTCGCCGCCGCGCTGTTCTCCCCCGCGGTGGAGTCGGAGGTGGCCCGGCAGGCCGTGGCCTGGGAGCGGGAGGGCCATGGCGCACGCACCCGGGTGCTGGCCCTGTTCACCGCCTGCGGCCAGGCGGGTACGTTCATCGGTCCGCTGCTCGGCGGGCTGTTGCTCACCGTGGACTTCCGCGCCGCGTGCCTCGCCGGGGCCGGGGTCTTCCTGCTCGTCCTCACCGGGCACGCGTGGCTGATGCCGCGGCACATCCCCGGCCGGGTCCCGGTCCGGGAGCGGGGCGGGGTCCGTGTGCTGCTGCGCAACCGCCGGTTCCTCGCCCTGTGCTGCGCGTACGGCAGCTATCTGCTCGCGTACAACCAGCTCTACCTGGCCCTGCCGGACGAGGTGGAGCGGGCGGCGGGCTCCCAGGTGCCGCTGTCCTGGCTGTTCGCCCTGTCCTCGCTGCTGGTCGTGTGCGCCCAGCTCCCGGTCACCCGCTGGGCGGGCGACCGGCTCGACCTGCGCCGCTCGATGACCGCGGGGCTGCTGCTCATCGCGGCGGGTTTCGCGGTCGTGGCCGCCGCCCGCCCCGCCGCCTGGACGGGCACCGTCGGGCTGCTGCCCGCCGCGGGCTACGTCGTCCTGCTCACCCTCGGCCAGATGCTGGTCGTCCCGGCTGCCCGCGCCTGGGTGCCCGATCTGGCCGAGGACACCCGGCTCGGCCTCTACACCGGCGCGCTGTCCTCCGTCTCCGGTCTGATCGTCCTCATCGGCAGTTCGGCCACGGGCTCCCTGCTCGACCTGGGCCTCCCGGCCACCGTCCGCTGGCTGGTCCTCGCCGCCGTCCCGGCCCTCGCGGTGACGCTGCTGCCCCGCCGGCCGGCCTCCCCCGGACCCACGGGCTGACCCAGGGGCTCATGAGGGCCGCCCGAGGAGACCGAGGCCGGTCGTTCGCGGTCGCGGTTTCACGGTGCGAGACGGTGGCGGTCGAGGCCGCCCGCCCGGCCCAGGAGGACGATCGCGGCGAGGAGTACGGCCAGGAAACCGGCGAACCACAGCGTCGCCGTCGTCGGGTCGGTCAACTGGGCGGCGACACCGAGTCCGAGGGAGGTGACGACCAGGCCGGTGTAGGCGGCGAGGAAGAAGGCCGTGAGCGCTTCGGCGCGGGCGCCCGCCGGAGCGGCGTGCGCGACCAGCGCGACGGCCGCCTTGAACAGAGTGCCGGCTCCGGCGCCGGCGACGATGCCGCCGGCGATGAACAGGGCGGCGTCCGCACGGACCATGCCCACGGCGACCGCGGCGCATCCGGCGGCCTCCGCGGCGACACCGACGCCCCGGCGGGCCGTGGGCCGCAGGGCGCCGGCCAGGATCTGCCCGAGCACGGCGGCCGCGAAGACGGCGAACACCGTGGCGCCCGCGACGGCCGGGGAGTCCTGGTGCAGGGTGCTCGCGATGAACCCGGGCGCCAGGGAGGTGAAGAGCCCGAACACCGCCAGCGCCGCGCAGACGCACGCGACCGCCAGGCAGAAGACGGCGGCGCCGGCGTGCGGACTCACCCGTTGCAGGCGGTACGGCACCGGCACATCAGGGCGGTCGACCGTCTCCGGGAGGGCCATGACGGCGGCGGCGCCGACGGCCAGGAGCACCGCGAAGACGCCGTACGGGAGCCGGACCGGGGCCGGGGCGTACGCGGCGAGCAGTCCGGCGGCCAGTGGCCCCACGCCGAGGCCGCCGACGTTGGCCGCGGTGGACACGGTCTCGAAGCGGCCCGGCCCGGCCCCGGGCCGGGCCCGTGCGTGCAGGTCCTGGAGGTAGGCGGTGGCGGTCGGGGTGGCCATGCCCACGGCGAGCCCGGTGACGAACCGGGCCAGGAGCAGGCCCGACAGCGCGGGCCAGACGGCGAAGAGGACCGCCGCGGCCAGTTCGCACATCAGCGCCGTGGCCAGGACCGGGCGCCGGCCGGTGCGGTCGGAGAGGTGGCCGGCCAGCACCAGTCCGGCGGCCACGCCGATCGCGTACACCGCGAACACCACGGTCACGGTGAACGCACCGAAGCCGTCGCGCTCCTCGTACAGCGGATACAGCGGCGTCGGCACGGTCGAGAACGCGGTGACGACGGTGAAGACCGCCGCCACGGCCCAGAACGCCGTCCGGTGCCGCCCGGGGCGAGCGGGAGCCGCCGGCACGGCTGGGGAAGGACGGCCCGGCGAAGGACGGCCAGGCGCTTCCCCAGGACGGCTGGGGGCTGGGTTCAAGTGGTTCATGTGAACCAGCTAAGACGGTTCGAAGGAGGGAAGTCAAACGGTGGCCCTGCAGGGACCGGAGGGCGTATCATGAACCACCATGACCGGTTCTCCCGCTGCACGAAGCACCTCGTCCCCGGCCGCCGCGCGGCACCACGGGGAATTCCGCCTCGGCAACGAGATCCTCGCGTTCCGCTTCGTCGCCACGCTCAGCGAGCGGCGCGGCGATCCCGTGGAACGGATCGCCGTCCCGGAGCAGCTCGGCGCATGGCTCGCCGTCAACGGGCTCGGCGACGCGGACATGCCGGTCTCCGAGGCCCTCCTGCGCGACGCTCGCGAACTGCGTGAGGCCATCCACCGGACCGGCACCGCCATCGCCGCCGGCGACGTGCCGGACCCGGCGGACGAGGATCTGCTCAACCGCTGGACCGCGCGTCACCGGGCACGCCTCTTCCTCACCGGCGGGCGGGCTCGGTGGCGGCTGCCGGAGGCCGATCCCGCGCGCGCCGCGCTCGCCATCGTCGCCCTGGACGCCGTCGCCACGCTCGGCGGCGATGGCGACGGCGTCGTCAAGCGCTGTGAGCAACGCACCTGCGGAGGGCTCTTCGTGGACACCAGCCGTGGTCGGAGGCGGCGGTGGTGCTCCATGTCGACCTGCGGCAACAAGAGGAAGAAGGCCAATCTCAAGGCGGCCAGGGACGGCGCCGCCACCGGGCACGGCGGCACGGCGAACTGACACCGCCCCTCCAGCGTCGGCCACTCCGCCACGCGGGGCTCAGCGGTCCCGGTCGGTGATGGCCCCGGCCAGCCGGCGCAGCTGCGCGGCGAGCTGGAGGCGCTCCTCGGGCGTGAACCGGGACAGCGCGCGGGCCTGGCGCTCACGCAGCTCGGTGCGCATGGCCGCGAGCCGGCGGGCACCGTGTTCGGTGAGGCGGACCAGGACCTGGCGCTCGTCCTCGGGTGACCGCCGCCGGGTCACCACCTCCTTGGCTTCGAGCTGCTTGAGCATCCGGGTCGCGGTGGGGACGCTGACCTCGGCGGACGCGGCGAGCCTGCTGACCGGCAGGCCGGCCCCCGCCCCCTCCCCGGCCAGGAGGTCGAGCAGGGCCAGCTGCGCCAGCGACAGTCCGTCCACGGCCTGGCCCGCGGTCGCGGCCCGGGAGCGGCGCATGGCGTAGAAGAGCTGGTCGGCGGCCTGGGCCAGTTCCTCAACCCCGGCTTCGGGGGCCGGTGCGGGGCTCTCGTCGAAGGGGCGGTTGCCGGTCTCTCGCATAGCTGTTAGCTTACTCAACGTAATAGTTAGCAAGCTAATCTCTAGGGAGGCAAACACCATGGCGGACACCATGACAAACACCATGGACTCCCCCGCACGCATCGACGTTCACCAGCACATCGTTCCGCCCGTCTGGGCGAAGGCCCTGGACGCGCGCGGCCTGGACTCCGGCGGCTGGGCCATCCCCGCCTGGAGCCCTCGGGGCGCGATCGCGATGATGGACCAGCAGGGCATCGCCACCGGGGTGCTGTCCGTCACCGCGCCCGGTGTCCACCTCGACAGCGACCAGGACGGCCGCGCCCTGGCCCGCGCCGTCAACGAGTACGGCGCCGAGGTCGTCAAGGACCGCCCCGACCGCTTCGGCCACTTCGCCAGCGTCCCGCTGCCCGACCTCGACGGCGCGGTGGCCGAGGCCGTCCACGCGCTGGACACCCTGGGTGCCGACGGCGTGGTGCTGATGTCCAACGCGCATGGCCGCTACCTCGGCGACCCCCACTTCGAACCGCTGTGGGCCGAACTCGACCGCCGCCGGGCCAATGTGTTCGTCCACCCCGCCCAGCCGCCGATGCCGCTGCTGCCCGGCACCCCCGCCCCGCTGGCCGACTACGTCTTCGACACCACCCGCACCGCGCTCAACCTGGTGCTGAGCGGCGTCATGAGCCGGTACCCCGACGTACGGGTGATCCTCTCCCACGGCGGCGGTTTCCTGCCCTACGCCGCCTATCGCTTCTCCGGCCTGACCTCCACCGTCGTCGACCCGGACCGCGGCGCCGAGGACGTGCTGCGCGACCTCAAGCGGTTCTACTTCGACACCGCCCTGTCCGCCAGCCCCAGCGCGCTGCCCGCCCTGCTCACCTTCGCGGAGCCCGGCCACGTCCTCTACGGCAGCGACTGGCCCTTCGCTCCCCAGGACGCGGGCAGCTACTACAACCGCTTCCTGGAGAGCTACCCGGACTTCACCCCCGGCCAGGCCGAGGCGATCGACCGCGCCAGCGCCGAGGCGCTCTTCCCCCGCCTCACCCGCTGACGCCCGCCCGCCGCCCGTCTTCTCCGCCGCCCTCTTCCCGCTCTCCCTGGCTCTGGGCCTGGGCGTCGGTGTTGGGGGTGAGCGCGTCGCCCGACTCGCCGTAGCGGCTGTCCTCCTCGTCGCCGGTCACCCTCGTCTCGGCTTCGGTGATCTCTTCCTCGATCTCCTCGGTCGCCGTCCGGGCGCCCTTCTTCTCTCCGCTCACGGTGTTGTCCTCCCTCGTCTGTCGCCACCGGCCGGGTGCCCGGTCCGGCCGCGGCCCATGCACGGCGGACGCGGAGGGCACACGGCGCCAGGTTTACTCGTCCGGCGAACGGCTACTCCTGTGCGAGTGCTCCGTGCAGTACTACCGAGGAGGACGCCGTGGCTCAGGTATCGGACTTCGTGCTGACTCGTCTGCGCGAGTGGGGTGTGCACCGGGTCTTCGGCTATCCGGGGGACGGGATCAACGGTCTGCTCGGGGCGTTCGACCGGGCCCATGGGGACCCTGAGTTCATCCAGGTCCGGCACGAGGAGATGGCCGCGTTCATGGCCTGCGGCCACGCGAAGTTCACCGGCGAGGTGGGAGTCTGCACCGCCACCTCCGGCCCCGGCGCCGTCCATCTGCTCAACGGTCTGTACGACGCCAAGCTCGACCACCAGCCGGTGGTCGCCGTCGTGGGCCAGCAGAAGCGGCTCAGCCTGGGCTCCCACTACCAGCAGGAAATCCATCTGGACCGGCTGTTCGAGGACGTCTCCGAGTACTGCGAGATGGTCACCCACCCCGGCCAGGCGCGGCATGTCATCGACCGCGCCTTCAAGACCGCGCTGACCACCCGTGGCGTGTCGACCATCGTCATCCCCAACGACATCCAGGAGGAGGACGCCCAGCCCTCCCCGCCCAAGGCCCACGGATCGGTCTTCTCCAGCGTGGGCTGGAGCCGCCCCCGGGTCCTGCCCGACCCCGATGAACTGCGCCGCGCCGCCGATGTGCTCAACGAGGGCGAGAAGGTGGCCATCATCGTCGGGCAGGGCGCGGCCGACGCCGCGGACGAGGTCGTCGCGGTGGCGGACCTGCTGGGCGCCGGTGTGGCCAAGGCGCTGCTGGGCCGTGGCGTCCTCGCCGACGACCTGCCGTACGTCACCGGGCCGATCGGTCTGCTGGGCAGCACCGCCAGCGACAAGATGATCAAAGAGTGCGACACCCTCTTCCTGATCGGCACCAGCTTCCCGTACTCCGAGTGGCTGCCGGACGAGGGGCAGGCCCGCGGTGTCGAGATCGACATCGACGGCCGCATGATCGGTATCCGCTACCCCATGGACGCCCATCTGATCGGCGACGCCAAGGAGACCCTCCGGGAGCTCGTACCGCTGCTGCGGCGCAAGGAGAAGCGGAGCTGGAGAAACAAGGTCGAGAAGGACGTGCGGGAGTGGCAGGACATCTGCGCCACCTGGTCCGGCCAGCACTTCGGGGACCTCATCAACCCCCAGTCGGTGGCCGCCGAGCTCTCCTCGCGCCTGCCGGACCGGGCGATCCTCACCGCCGACTCGGGCTCGGCCACCAACTGGTGGGCGCGCCATCTGAGGCTGCGCGCCGGGATGGACGCCTCGCTGTCCGGCACGCTGGCCACCATGGGCCCCGGAGTGCCGTACGCGATCGCGGCGCGGTTCGCCCATCCGGACCGTCCCGTGATCGCCTTCGTGGGAGACGGCGCGTTCCAGATGAACGGCATGAACGAGATGATCACCGTCAAGCGCTATATGGACCGGCTGGCGGGTGGCCCGCCGCTGGTCTTCTGCGTCTTCAACAACCAGGACCTCAACCAGGTCACCTGGGAACAGCGCGCCATGGCCGGGGACCCGAAGTACCCCGCCTCCCAGGTCATCCCGGACATCCCCTACGGGGCGTACGCCGAGCTGCTGGGGCTGCGGGGCATCCGGTGCGAGGCGCCGAAGAAGGTGGGCAGGGCCTGGGACGAGGCCCTGGCCAGTGACCACCCGGTCGTCCTGGAGTTCAAGGTCGACCAGGAGATCGCGCCGATCCCGCCGCACCTGATGGCCCCCCAGGCGAAGAAGACGGTGAAGGCCGCCCTGCACGACCCCGAGCTGGCCGGCATCGCCCGCCGGGGCATACGGCAGAAGGCCGCCCAGTACGCCGAGCACCTGACGGGGCGCAGGCATGCGTGAAGGCGGGCAGCAACGCCAGGGAGTGCCAGGGGTGGACAGCGGGGGCCTGGAGCGGGCACTGCGTGCGGAGGTGGCCGCCGAGGTCAGGTTCGACGCGGGCAGCCGGGGGGCGTACGCCACGGACGGCTCCAACTACCGTCAGGTGCCCATCGGCGTGGTCGTCCCCCGCGATGTGGAGGCCGGGGCACGGGCGGTGGAGGTGTGCGCCCGCTTCGGCGCACCCGTCCTGTCGCGGGGCGGGGGCACCAGCCTGGCCGGCCAGTCGACGAACACCGCCGTGGTGATCGACTGGAGCAAGTACTGCGACGCCCTGGTCTCGGTGGACGCCCAGGCGCGCACCTGCGTGGTGGAGCCGGGGCTGGTCCTGGACGAGCTCAACCGCCAACTCGCCGATGACGGGCTGCAGTTCGGGCCGAAGCCGTCCACGCACAGCCACTGCGCGCTGGGCGGCATGATCGGCAACAATGCGTGCGGGGCGTCGGCCCAGGCCTATGGCAAGACCGTGGACAACGTGCGCCGGCTGGAGATCGTCACCTACGACGGGGTGCGGATGTGGGTGGGGCCGACATCCGGGGCCGAGCGTGCGCGCATCGCGGCGGAGGGCGGCCGCCGGGCCGAGATCTACGCCGGGCTGGACCGCATCGTCGGCGAGTATCTGGCGGACATCCGGCGCTACCCGAAGATCCCGCGCCGGGTCTCCGGCTACAACCTGGACTCGCTGCTGCCGGAGAACGGCTTCGACCTGGCGCGGGCCCTGGTGGGCAGCGAGGGCACCCTGGTGACGGTGGTGCGCGCCGAACTCGACCTGGTGCCCGTCCCGGCGTACCAGTCGCTGCTGGTGCTCGGCTACGACGACATCTGCGCCGCCGCCGACGACGTACCCCGGCTCCTGGAACACTGCGCGCCCAGCGAACTGGAGGCCCTGGACGGGCGGATGGCCCAGCTGATGCGCGAGGAACACGCCTACCTCGAATCGCTCAACGCCCTTCCGGAGGGCGAGAGCTGGCTGCTGGTGCAGTTCAGCGGGGACGGCCAGGAGGAGGTCGACGAGCAGGCGCACGCGCTGCTGCGCACGCTGGGGCGGGACGAGAAGGACGCCAGGGTGACCTTCTCCGACGATCCCCGGCGCGAGCAGCGGATGCTCAAGGCCCGCGAGGCGGGGCTCGGGGTGACCGCGCGGCCGCCGGACGACCGGGAGACCTGGGAGGGCTGGGAGGACTCGGCCGTCCCGCCCGAGCGGCTGGGTGACTACCTGCGCGATCTGAAGGGCCTGTTCGGGGAGTTCGGCTACGACCACCCCTCGCTGTACGGGCACTTCGGGCAGGGCTGTGTGCACACCCGCATCCCGTTCGGGCTGAAGACCGCCGAGGGGGTGGCCGACTTCCGCCGCTTCGTGGAACGCGCCGCCGACCTGGTGGCCTCCTACGGCGGCTCGCTGTCCGGCGAGCACGGGGACGGGCAGGCCCGGGGCGAGCTGCTCACCCGTATGTACGGTGAGCGCCTGGTGACCGCGTTCGGCGAGCTGAAGTCCCTGTTCGACCCGGAGAACCGGATGAACCCCGGCAAGGTCGTCGATCCGCACCCGGTCGACGGCCAGTTGCGCCTGGGCCCGGGGTGGCGGCCGGCCACCCCCACGACGGAGTTCGGTTACCCCGATGACGAGCACTCCTTCACCCGCGCCGTCATGCGCTGCGTCGGCATCGGCAACTGCCGCAGCCACCACGGCGGTGTGATGTGTCCGTCCTACCGGGCCACCAAGGAGGAGGAGCACTCCACGCGCGGCCGGGCGCGGCTGCTGTTCGAGATGCTCGACGGCCACGCGGACTCCGCCGTCACCGACGGCTGGCGCTCGACCGAGGTGCGGGACGCCCTGGACCTGTGTCTGGCGTGCAAGGGCTGCAAGTCGGACTGCCCCACCGGGGTGGACATGGCGACGCTCAAGGCCGAGTTCCTCGCCCACCACTACGCGGGCCGCCCGCGCCCGGCGGCGCACTATTCCATGGGCTGGCTCCCGGTGTGGGCCCGGCTGTCCCGCATCGCGCCCGCGCTGGTCAACACCGCGGTCCAGGCACCGGGCCTGGCCCGGGTGGGCAAGCGGCTGGCCGGGGTGGACGGCGCACGCCAGGCGCCCGTGTTCGCGCGGCGGTCCTTCCTCCAGTGGTGGCAGGCCCGTGCGTCCGGCACACCGGATCCGGCCGACCCGCGGACCGTGGTGCTGTGGCCGGACACCTTCAGCACCTACTTCCACCCCTCGATCGCCATCTCGGCCGTCCGTGTGCTGGAGGACGCCGGCTTCCGGGTCGCCGTTCCGACCAGGCCCGTGTGCTGCGGTCTGACCTGGATCTCCACCGGGCAGCTCACGGCCGCGAAGAGGGTGCTGCGCCGCACGCTGGGCGTGCTGCGGCCCTACCTCGAAGCGGGCACCCCGGTCATCGGCCTGGAACCCTCCTGCACCGCGGTGTTCCGGGCCGACGCCCCCGAACTGATGCCGGCCGACCAGGATGTGCGCCGGCTGGCCGGGCAGTTCCGCACCTTCGCCGAACACCTCGTCCACCACGCGCCCGACGGCTGGAGGCCACCCGCGCTCGCCCGGCAGGCCGTCGTACAGACCCACTGCCACCAGCACGCGATCATGAAGGACGACGCGGACCGCGAGCTGATGCGCCGCGCCCATCTCGTCACCGACGTCCTCGACGAGGGCTGCTGCGGGCTGGCCGGCAACTTCGGCTTCGAACGCGGCCACCACGAGGTCTCCATGGCCGTCGCGGAACAGGGCGTGCTGCCCGCCGTCCGCGCGGCCGCCCCCGGCAGCCTGCTGCTCGCGGACGGCTTCAGCTGCCGCACCCAGATCGAACAGGGTGACACCGGCCGCGGGGCCCTCCACCTGGCCGAGGCACTGGCCCTGGGGCTCGACACCACCCTGCCCAGCGAGCGGCCCGAACGTCTCGCGCAGCGGCCGCCGCGGCCCTCGACCGCGGCCCGGTGGACGGCCACCGCCGGCACCGCCGCGGTCGTGGCGACGGCCGCGGCGGGAGTCGGCCGCGCCGCCGTGCGGCACCTGCGCCACGCCGAGAGGTGATCCGGGGCGTGGCGGACACACCGGTCGTGGAGCGGGTGGACAGCGCCGTCTACACGGTGCCCACCGACGCCCCCGAGGCGGACGGGACCCTCAGCTGGGAGAGCACCACCCTGGTCCTGGCCACCGTCCGGTGCGGCCAGGTCACCGGACTGGGCTACACCTACGCCCCGGCGGCCACCGCCCAGGTCGTCGACGACCTGCTCGCCGGTGTGGTCACCGGCTCCCCGGCCATGGACGTGCCACGGGCGAACGAGGCCATGCTGCGCGCCGTGCGCAACGCCGGGCTGCCCGGTGTGGCCGCACAGGCGATCGCCGCCGTGGACATTGCCCTGTGGGACTGCAAGGCCCGGCTGCTGGGCGTGCCGCTCGTCCATCTGCTGGGCGCCGCCTGTGCGGACGTGCCGGTCTACGGCAGCGGTGGCTTCACCACGTACGACGACGAACGGCAGGACCGGCAACTGCGCCAGTGGGCCGGGGAGGAGGGGATACCCCGCGTCAAGATCAAGATCGGTGAGTCCTGGGGGCGGTGCGAGGAGCGGGACCGGCGGCGCGTCGCGAAGGCGCGTGCGAGCATCGGCGACACGGCCGCCCTGTACGTCGACGCCAACGGCGCCTACGGCGCCAAACAGGCCATCCGCGTCGCCGACGCCCTCGCCGACCAGGGGGTGACATGGTTCGAGGAACCCGTCTCCTCCGACCACCTCACCACGCTCACGGCGATCCGCGACCGGGTCCCGATGGACGTCACGGCCGGTGAGTACGGCTACACCCTGCCGTACTTCACGCATATGCTCGCCGCCGGCGCCGTGGACTGTCTCCAGGCCGACGTCACCCGCTGCGGCGGCATCACCGTCTGGCTGCGCGCCGCCGCCCTCGCGCACGGCCACGGCATAGAGATCTCCGGCCACTGCGCCCCGCACGCGCATGCGCACGCCGCCGCGTCGGTGCCCAACCTGCGCCACCTGGAGTGGTTCCACGACCACGTCCGCGTCGAACGCCTGCTGTTCGACGGCGTGCTCGCTCCGGACGGCGGCAGCGTCACCCCCGGCCGGAGCGGAGCGCCCGGCCTGGGGCTCACCCTGAACACCGGGCGCGCCCGGCCCTACCGGGTGCGCTGAGCCCGCCGGGCCCGAAGGCCGCTCGGGTCAGGTGCACGCGGGTCCGGCGGGCCCGGACAGTTCGGCGGGTTCGGCGGGCAGGAGGACGACGCCGTCGGTGTCGGCGTGCAGGATGTCGCCGGGGTGGAAGGTGACTCCTCCGAAGGAGACCGGTACGTCGACCGCGCCGCCGCCCGCCTTGCCGCTCTTGCGCGGGTTGACGCCCAGGGCCTGCACACCGATCCGCACCTCGGCGAGCGCGGTGAGGTCGCGGACGGCTCCGTGCACGACGACACCGGCCCAGCCGCCCGCCAGCGCGCGCTCGGCCATCAGATCCCCCAGGAGCGCCGTGTGCAGGGAGCCGCCACCGTCGACGACCACGACGGCGCCCTCCCCCGGCGTCCGCAGAAGGTCGTGGAGCAGGGCGTTGTCGTCGCGGCAGGAGACGGTCCGCACCCGCCCGGTGAAGGAGCGGGCACCCCCGAGCGAGCGGAACTGCAGATCGCATACGCGCAGGGCGGCGCCGTACCGGTCGGCCAGGTCGGCGGTGGGGAGCGGCCGGCCGGACGTCGGCTGGTCGGACATCGGGAACCTCCGGAACAGGGGTGGGTGAGCACGGGGCGGGTGGGCAACGCCGTATGCGGGCGCAGCCATCAGCCATCGCCCCTGTTGTATCAAACGCCATGTAGATACAATCTCCGGGTTATCATCCCCAGGGACGGGAGCGGACATGACACTTCCTGACAGCCACGCCGGCCATGGCCATCCGGGCACCTCGGCGATCGCCGCGCTGTCGCGCCGCGCGATGGTCACACTGCCGGTCGCCGCCATGGCGGCCGGGCAGATGACCTCGGCGGCGGCCCAGCCGGCCGCCGCCCAGGGCGCCGGACGCGCCGCCCGCACGGTGGCCTATGTGGGCTCGCGCACCACCGCCGAGCGCGAGGGCGAGGGAAAGGGCATCGAGGTCTACGAGGTCGGTCCGCACGGCACCGGATGGACATTGCTCCAGACCGTCGAGCTGGACAATCCGACCTTCCTGGCCGTCGATCACACGCGGCGGTTCCTCTACGCCGTGCACGGCGACTTCACCTACGCCAGCGCCTACCGGATCGACCCGGACACCGGGCGGCTGACCGCCCTGGGCACGCAGGAGACCGGCGGGCGCAACCCGGCACACCTGGCGGTGGACCCGTCCAACCGCTTCCTGGTGGTGGCCAACCACTCCTCCGGCAGCGTGGCCACCCTGCCGCTGCGGAAGGACGGCTCGCTCGGGCCGGTCGCCGACCTGCTGTCGCTGCCCGGCGAACCCGGCCCGCACCGCACCGACCAGACCGGGTCCAAACCGCACCAGGTGCCGTTCTCGCCGGACGGGCGGTTCATCGTGGTACCGGACAAGGGCCTGGACCGGATTTTCACCCTCACCCTGGACGCCACCTCCGGGAAGCTGTCCCTCGGCCCGGTGCCGTCCGTCGCCACGCGCGAGATGGCCGGGCCGCGGCACATCGCCTTCCACCCCAGGCGGCCGTTCGCGTACACCATCGACGAACTGCGCTCGACGGTGACCGTCTACCGGCACACCGGGCGCGGGGCGCTGGCGGCCGTGCAGATCCTGTCCAGCACGGAGTCCACCATGACCGGCGACAGCCGCGGGGGCGAGATCGCCGTCAGTCCGGACGGGCGGTTCGTGTACGCCTCCAACCGCAGCGGGGCCGGGGACAGCTCGCCCGGCGGTCCCGAGCCCGACACCCTCGGCGTCTTCGCGGTCTCGGCCGGGACGGGCATGCTGCGGCCGGTGGGCTGGACGTCGACGGAGGGCATCCGGCCGCGGTTCTTCTGCTTCGGCCCCGACGGGCACAGGCTGTTCGCGGCCAATGAGCGCAGCCACACCATCGTTCCCTTCGACGTCGACCGCACGAGCGGCACGCTGCGCCGCGCCGGCGAGGTGGTGGAGACCGGGTCCCCGGTGTGCGTCCTGTTCGTCCGGCTCGATCACCAAGGCGCCTAGGGTCTGTCGCCGAAGGGGGCGCCCGGCCGCGAGCAGGGGGCACCTCCCAGCGGTAGCCGGGGGAGGCTGGTGCGGTCGATCGCAAGGCGGAGCATCGCCCTCGTACTGGGCGTACTCGGATGATGCGACAACGCGGCGAGCGACCGTGCCAGGCGTCGGGAGCAGGGCGCCCCCTTTGACGACAGACCCTGGCTCCCCGGAACTCGCACGACGGGCCGTTACTCGTAGGATGGGGCGTTGCCGTCCCGTCCTACCCGACAAGCGCAGGGGCTGATGTCGCGCCCGAACCTGACCACCTCCATCGCCACCCGACTGGTGGACCTGATGCGTCGCACCGGCCTGGCGGAGGGCGCGCACGTCACCGAGCAGTGGGCGGCCGACGCGCTGGAGGTCTCCCGTACTCCGGTGCGCAAGGCCATGCTCTTCCTGGCCGACGTCGGCATCCTGGACCGGATCCCCAACCGCGGCTTCTTCCTCGCCCGTGACGCGAGCGCCCTGACCCGGCCGGACCTGACCGACGGCGAGGACGTGGAGCAGGCGGCGTACTTCGAGATCGCCGACGACTATGTCGGCGGCCGTTTCACCGGCTCGTTCACCGCGGCCGACATCAGCCGCCGGTACCGGCTGACGCCGCGCCAGGCCGGCCGGGTGCTGGCGCGGATGGAGGCCGAGGACCTGGTCCGGCGCAAGACCGGCGGCCGTGGCTGGGAGTTCCAGCACGTCATGGCCACCGTCGAGGCGCACGCCCAGAGCTACCGGTTCCGGATGATCGTCGAGTCGGCCGCCCTGCTGGAGCCGGGTTTCACCGTGGACACCGAGGCGTTCGCGCGCCACCGGCAGCAGCAGGAGGACCTGCTGCACGGGGACATCCTGCTGCTGCCGCGGGCGGAGCTGTTCCAGGTCAACGCCTCGTTCCACGAGATGCTGGTGGGCTGTTCGGGCAATCAGTTCCTGCTGGACGCCGTACGCCGGCAGAACCGGCTGCGGCGGCTGATCGAGTACCGCCACCAGATCGACCGCTCCCGGCTGACCCGTCAGGCCCGCGAACACCTCCACCTGCTGGACCTGATCGAGGACGGCCGCATCGAGGAGGCGTCGGCCTTCCTGCACCAGCACCTGGACACGGTACGGGAGATCAAGACCGGACCCGGCCACGGGGCATAGCCGCACAGCGCAGGCCCGCCGGTTCCCGCCACGCGAAGCGCGGGAACCGGCGGGCTTCTCGATGCCAGGGGCTACGGCGCCGGCACCGACGACGTGGGCGATGCCTCACCGGTGTCCGGCTGCCCGGCCGGGGTCCCCGCTCCGCCACCGACGCGCAGCGCCAGGGTGAGCAGGAAGGCGACGAGGACCAGGCCGCCGAGGAATATCAGCCCGCCGGTGGCCGAGCCCGTCGAGTCCTTGGCCCAGCCGATGGCGTAGGGGCCGAAGAAACCGCCGAGGTTGCCGATGGAGTTGACGACCGCCACCGCGACCGCGGCGGTGGAGCGGGTCAGGAAGAGCGTGGGCAGCGCCCAGAACGGCGACTTGAAGCCGTACAGGCCGGTCAGCGACAGCGCGATCATCGCCAGACCGAGCACGGGTGAGTGGGTGAAGCCGGCCGCGATCAGGGTGACGGCGGCCAGCGCCAGCGGGACGGCCGAGTGGAGCTTGCGCTCGCCGAGCCGGTCGGAGCGGCGCGACCACCACACCATGCCGAAGGCGGCGACGACATAGGGGATGGCGCTGATGAAGCCGATCGCGGAGTTGCCGAGGCCGTCCGAGAAGTCCTTGACGATCTGCGGCAGCCAGTAGCCGACGCCGAGGCTGCCGGCCTGGTAGACGAAGTAGACCACCGCCAGCAGCAGGACCTTGGGGTCGGCCATGACCTTGAGCGTGCTCAGCTTCCTGGCGTGCGGATTGGCCTGCTGCTCCTGGTCCAGCTCGGCCGTCAGCCAGGCGCGCTGCCGCTCGGTGAGCCACGTGGCGTCGGCCGGCCGCTCGGTCAGCACGAAGTAGCAGGCGATGCCCAGGAGTACGGCCGGGGCGCCCTCCAGGATGAACATCCAGCGCCAGCCGCTGAGGCCGAACCAGTGCACATGGTCCATGATCAGCGCGCTGAGCGGGGCGGCGAGGATGTAGGAGGCGGGGATCGCGGTGAGGAAGAGCGCGGTCGCGGTGGCGACCTCCTTCTTGCGGAACCAGTAGGTCAGGTAGACCACGATGCCGGGGAAGAAGCCGGCCTCGGCCACGCCGAGCAGGAAGCGCAGCACATACAGCTGCGTCGCGGAGTGGGTGAACGCCATGATGGTGGCGAGGATGCCCCAGCTGACCAGGATGCGGGCGATCCAGCGGCGGGCGCCGAAGCGGGCGAGGGCGAGGTTGCTGGGCACCTCGAACAGGAAGTAGCCCCAGAAGAACAGGCCGGCGGCCAGGCCGAACGCCTGGCTGCTCAGCCCCAGTTCCTCGTTCATCTGCAGGGCGGCGAAGCCGATGTTCGCGCGGTCGATGTAGTTGACGACGTAGAGCACGAAGAGGAACGGGAGGATGCGCCGGGAGACGGTGCGCATCGTCGCGGTGGCCTCGCGCTGATCGACATTGATCGCCATGAGGAGCTCCAGACGGCTCGATCGGGGGGAGCAGGTGCATCGCGATAGCGCGACGGTTGTATCAATAAGCGGCTTGAGACAATATGAAGACAGCTGATCGGAGCGTCAAGACATTGAGCTCCGGGATTTGTACTAGATCTGAAACAGATACAATCGTGACGGCAGGGGAACATGAACGCTGACCACACCGCCACCGCCGTACTCACCGTGGACGGCCGCTCCCACCGCTACCTGCCCCTGGACCGGCTCCTGACCCGCGATGAGCTGGACGCCCTCCCCTACGCGATACGGGTGCTCCTGGAGAACGTGGCCCGCAGGTCACCGGCGGCGCTGGCGGACGTGGTCGCCCGGATCCGGACGGGCAGCGGTGCGTGCGAGGTACCGGTGCACCCGAACCGGATCATGCTGCACGACACCACCTGCCTGCCGGCCCTGGCCGACTTCGCGGCCATGCGGGACAGCGTCGCGGAGCTGGGCGGCGCCCCGGAGCGGCTCCAGCCCGCCATCCCGGTCGACCTGACCGTGGACCACTCCGTCATCGTCGAGGAGTACGGCCGCCCCGACGCCGTCGAGCGCAACCTGCTGATCGACTTCCGCCGCAACGGCGAGCGCTACGAGATGGTGAAGTGGGCCGAGCGCAGCGTGGCCGACTTCCGTGTCGTGCCGCCCGGCACCGGCATCATCCACCAGGTCAACATGGAGGCGCTGGCCCGCGTCGTCTGGGTGACGGACGCGGCCGACGGCGGGTTGCCGGTGCTCCATCCGGACGTGCTGGTCGCCACCGACAGCCACACCCCGATGATCAACGCCCTCGGGGTCGTCGGCTGGGGCGTCGGCGGCCTGGAGGGCCAGGCCGCGATGGTGGGCGAGCCGGTCACCATTCCGTACCCCGAGGTGGTCGGCGTCCGCCTGCGCGGCCGGCTGCGCCCCGGGGTCGGCGCCACCGACCTCGCCCTCACCCTGACCGAACTCCTGCGCGCCAAGGGCGTGGTGAACACGTTCGTCGAGTTCTGCGGGCCCGGCGTCGCCGCCCTCGGCTGGGCGGAACGTGCCGCCGTCTCCAACATGGCACCCGAGTACGGCGCCACCTGCGTCTACTTCCCCTACGACGACGAGACCGCCGCCTATCTGCGGCTGAGCGGCCGGACCGAGGACCACATCCGGCTGGTCGACGCCTACCTCACCGCCCAGGGGCTCAAGCGGACCGAGCACCGCCGTGAACCGCGCTACGACCACGTCATCGACCTCGACCTCGGTGGCGTCGAGCCGAGCATGGCCGGTCCGAACCTGCCCCACCAGCGGCTGCCGCTCTCCCGCGTGCCGGAGTCGTACCGCGCGGCCGCCCCGGCCACCGCCCGCGGCCGGGCCGCCGACGAACGGGCCGCCGCCGAACGCGCCTTCGGTGAACGGCTGCCGGACGGCCCGGTCGCCCTGGCCGCCATCACCAGCTGCACCCACACCGCCAACCCGGCCCTGATGGTCCAGGCGGGTCTGCTCGCCGAACGGGCCGCGCGGGCGGGACTGACCGCCAAGCCCTGGGTGAAGACGTCCCTCTCCCCCGGTTCCCGGGTCGTCGAGGAGTACCTGCGCGCGTCCGGGCTGCTGCCCGCACTGGAGCAGACCGGTTTCCACATCGTCGGCTTCGGCTGCATGACCTGCATCGGCAACTCCGGCCCGCTGCACCCGGCGATGGAACAGCTCGCCGAGACCGACGCGGTCCAGCCCGTCGCCGTCCTCTCCGGCAACCGCAACTTCGCCGGCCGGGTCAACCCCCGGACCCCGCTGTCGTACCTGGCCTCCCCACCGCTCGTGGTCGCCTACGCCCTGGCCGGTTCGATCCTGCACGACTTCGCGCACGATCCGCTGGGCACCGGCCCGGACGGCCACCCCGTCCACCTCAAGGACCTGTGGCCCACCGACGAGGAGGTGGCCGCCCGCATCGCCGCCCATGTGGGCCCCGAGATGTTCCGGCGGAACGCCGAGCGCCTGCGCGAGGGCACCGACGCCTGGCGCCGCCTGGACGCCCCCGCCGGCACCCGCTTCCCCTGGAACCCGGCGTCGACCTACATCCGCCGCCCCCCGCATCTCACCGGCCTGTCACCGGCCGCCCCCGACCGGCCGGCCCTCACCCGCGCCAAGGTCCTGCTGCACCTGGGCGACGACGTGACCACCGACCACATCTCCCCGGCCGGCCGCATCCCCGCCGACAGCCCGGCGGGCCGCTGGCTGACCGGGCGCGGAGTCCCCCGCCGCGACCTCAACCAGTACTCCACCCGGCGCAGCAACCACGAGGTCATGCTGCGCGGCGCCTTCACCAACCCGGCCGTCGACAACCTGATGGTGCCGGACCGGCCGGGACCGGGCGGCCACGCGTACACGGCCGACCGCACCCGCGTGCTGCCCGTGCACCAGGCCGCGTCCACCTACCGGGAGGCCGGCTACGACCTGGTCGTGGTCGCGGGCCGCAACTACGGCGCCGGCTCCAGCCGCGACTGGGCGGCCAAGGCCCAGGCCCTGCTCGGGGTCAAGGCCGTCGTCGCCGAGTCGTACGAACGCATCCACCGCAGCAACCTGATCGGCATGGGCGTGCTGCCGCTCGAGTTCCCCGAGGGCGACCGCGCGTCCGCGTACACCTTCACCGGCGAGGAGCAGCTGACGTTCGAGGGGATCGACGAGCTGTCCGTGGGAACCAACCCGGTCACCTGGCACATCACGGGGAAGGACGGCGACCGCACCACCGCACGGCTGAGACTGCGGATCTTCTCCCAGCAGGAGCTGACCTACCTGCGCCACGGCGGCATCCTGCCGTACGTCGTCCGCAACGCCCTGCCGGGGCTTCAGCGCTGAGGGGCGGGACGGGCGTCCGGCTCCGACTCCAGGAACGCCGCCACCGCGGCCGTGAACAGCGTGGGCTCCGCGGCGTGGACCAGATGGCCGGCGGGGATGGTGACCATGCGTCCGCCGGGGATGCGGCGAGCCAGTTCGGCGACGTCCTCCTGGGGCACATGGCTCCGTGCGCCACCGGCCACGACCAGGGTGGCGGCGGTGATCCGGTCGAGCCCCTCCGACCACGCCGGGTCCGGGTCGTCGATCTGCTTCCTGATGGCCAGCGCCGTCTCCCAGTCGAAGGTCGGCTCGCCGTCCGGCCTGGCCGGAGTGGCCGGCCGCCGGGGGCGCAGCACCGCGGCCTCCTCCAGCACCAGCCGCGCCACCCGCCGCGGTTGGGCGGACGCGAGCAGGTAGGCCACGATCCCGCCCATCGAGTGGCCGATCAGGTCCACCCGGCCAAGTGCCAGCTCGTCCATGAACGCGAGCACATCGGCCCGCATGAGTTCGAGCGAGCAGTCCTTCGGCCAAGCGCTCCTGCCGTGGCCACGAAGGTCGAGGGCGTACACCCGCCGGCTTCGGGCGAGGACGGGCGCCACCGCGTCCCAGTCGGCGGCGCTCTCCCCCAGAGCGTGCAACAGCACCAGCGGCGGAGCGTCCGGCGGGCCGGACACCTGATAGGCCAGCCGCGTTTCTCCCAGGTCCACCGAACGGTGATCAGTCATGCCCGGAGGCTACGCGACCGGCCCACGCCCGGACGCTAGGGTCGGCTCAGTGAGCGGAACCATACGTATCTGTTTCATCGGGGACTCCTTCGTCCAGGGGATCGGCGACCCGGAACACCGGGGGTGGGTCGGCAGGGTGCTGGAGGCCACCGGTGGCGACATCACCGCCTTCAACCTGGGCATCAGGCGCAACACCTCCGAGGACGTCCTGCGGCGCTGCTGGCAGGAGGTCCTGCCGCGGACCCTGCCCGGCTCCGACAACCGGCTCGTCGTCTCCTTCGGCAGCAACGACACGGTCCAGGAGAACGGCACGGTGCGCGTCGACGCGGCCCGCACTGGGGAGAACCTGGCCTCGCTCCTGGAGGAGGCCCGGCGGCAGGCCATCACCCCACTGGTCGTGGGCCCACCGCCGGTCGTCGACGCGGGCGAAGAGCATCTGCGGCGTACCGCGGCACTCGCCGACGAGATGGCCGCCCTCTGCCGGGCACAGCACGTCCCGTTCATCGCCACGACCCTGGAACTGGCCGACGACCCGGTCTGGACCCGGGAAGCCCTGGCCGGCGACGGTGCGCATCCGGGCAGGGGCGGCTACCAGCGGCTGGCCGAACTCGTCGGCGCCGGGCAGTGGCGTGCGTGGATCGAGCAGCCGGGCTCCTGAGGCAGCCGTACTCCTGAGGCGGACACCGGCCGGGGTCTCGCCCCGGCCGGTGTCGGGCCCCGGCCGAGTGGACCGGGGCGGCCGTGGGCGTCAGGGCCGCAGCAGGACGCGGATCGGGTTGCCCTCCCGCTCACGCAGCCGGCGGATGCCCTCGTGCACGTCCTCCAGGGGGAGGACCGCGCTGACCGAACCGGAGATGTCCAGGCGGCCCCGGGCCGTCAGTTCGACCAGGTCCTCCAGGTGTTCCATGCGATACCCGGTGTGTCCGATCACGGTGTGGCGGTTGCGCACGAAGTGGATTTCCGGGCCCACGGCCAGCGGGTCGGGAGAGATGCCGACGAGCACCAGGCGGCCCCGGTGGCCGAGGGCGCGCTCGGCCTGGGTGAAGGCGGGGGCGCGGCCGACGCAGTCGAAGGCCACGTCCAGGCCCTTGCCCGCCGTGATCTCCTTCAGCCTGGCCGGGGTGTCCTCCTCCGTCGGGTCGAGCGCGAAGTCGGCGCCCAGCGCGAGCGCGCGCTCACGCGCGGCGGGCAGGGGGTCGAGGGCGACGATCGGGGACGCGCCGCACACGCGGGTCAGCTGGACGAGGTGGGTACCCAGACCCCCCAGCCCCCAGATGCCCACGGATTCGGCGGACCGCAACTGGGCGGTGTCGATGGCGCCGTACGGGGTGGAGACGGCGTCGGCGAGCACGGCGGCGTGTTCCAGGGGTACGGAGTCGGGCACGGCGATGAGCGTCGTCGCGTCCGTCAGTACGTACTCGGCCCAGGCTCCGTCGTAGTGGAAGGCCATCACCTGGAGGTTCTCACACGTGTTCGTGCCACCGCCGAACCGGCAGGCGGAACAGGTGCCGCACGCCTTCCCCGCGCCCAGCACCACCCGGTCGCCCGCCTTCCAGTGTCCGGCGGTGTCACCCACCGCCGCCACCACCCCCGACGCCTCGTGTCCGGGGGTGACCACCGGCAGCCGGGGCGCGATATGGCCGTCGAGCTGGCTCAGGTCCGACTGGCAGATGCCGCACGCGGCCACCTTGACCAGGACCTCGCCCGCGCCCGGCCGGGGCACCGGCACCTCCTCGACCGTCAGGGTGCGCGCGGCCGTGTCGAACCGCGCCGCGCGCATCGTGTCCGGGAGTGTGTCCGCCGCCGGGCCCGCCGTCGCGTGTGCGCCGGATCGTATGGGTCGTGCGTCCGAGGTCATCCGTGGTTCCTTTCCGGTCCAACTCCACAGCAGGGCGGCGTCACGTGGGATTGGCGCACATGTACCATCCAGCACCAACACGTTATGCGCCCAGATGAGGGAGCTTGTAGTGGACACCTCTGCCGACAATGCCAACCTGAAGTCCCAGTACGCGGCTCAGGTCGCCGCCGATCTGGAACGCAACACCGCCGAGCACGAACGTATCAGCTCCCAAATAGCAGCGCTGCGGGAGCAGTTGGCGGTACTGGAGGAAAACCGGGCGCTGCTGCTCACCATGCGGCAGACCCTTGGTGACGACGCCACCGCCGACGTACCGGCGAACGGTGGCTCCAGCGGCGCCGCGAACGGCGCGTCCACGGCGCCGGAGTCCGCGGCGCCGGAGTCCACCGCGCCGAAGTCCACCGCGCCGTCAGCGCCGCGCAAGGCGAAGAAGAAGGCCGACGCCACCAACGGCAAGCGGAAGCGCGCGGAGCCGGGCAGCGGCCGTGCCAAGCGGGCGCGGGAGGCGGACGCGCCCACGCTCCGGGATCTCGTCCGTGACCACCTCACCCAGCACGGCGAGCCCCGTTCCGCCGCCGAGATCACCGCCGCCGTCACACAGGCGCATCCGGACCGCGAGATCAAGGCCACGGTCGTGCGCAGCACGCTCGAGTCCCTCGTGGCGAAGGGCCAGGCACACCGCACCAAGCAGCAGAAGTCGGTCTTCTACTCGCCCGCCACCCCGGACCCGGCCGCCGGTACGGCCGAGTCCGGCGAGGCACCCTCCGCCTGAGGGGCCACGGCACCTACCCGGTCGTCTCGTCGGACCACGGGCACCACCGCCCGGAGCCGTCCACCGTTCCCAGTTGCTGGTCGGCGAAGTGCACACCGAAACCGAAGACCCCGTCCCGGGCGAGGTGGTCGATGAGACGGCGTCGTGACTTCTCGGCCTCGTCCGGGTGGGCGTCCAGCACCACCTGCCAGTCCGGGTGCCGCACCTGGACCGGTGAGTGCATGGCGTCGCCGAAGGCCACGATGCTCCGGCCGTCGCCGGTGTCGAGGATCCAGGCGGTGTGCCCGGGGGTGTGTCCGGGCAGGGACCAGGCGCGGACGCCGTCGGCGATCTCGGTTCCGTCGGCGACGAACGTGATCCGTTCGTCCCCGCCGGCCAGTATCGGGCCGTCTCCCAGGGCGGCGCCCTTCAGTTCACCCTCGCCGACCATCCACCGTGCCGTGGTGAACAGGCTCCGTGGATCCTCGACCGCGTCGGGCCGGGCCCATCCGGTGTGGTCGCCGTGGAGGTGGGTGAAGGCGACCATCTCCAGGTCGGCGGGGTCCACGCCGAGTTCGGTCAGCGCCGCGGGCAGGGTCCGCACATGGGTGAACCCATGCTGAAAGTGCTCCACGTCCTCGCCGGAAATGGACCCGTGGCCGGCGTCGATGAGCAGGCGGGTCGCTCCGCGCTCGACGAGCAGCGCTCCGCATCCCATGGCCAGGTGGCCCTCTCCGGTCATATGTGTGCGGTGCCCGTCCCAGTCCTGCGGGGTGGAGAGCGGGTAGACACGCGTGGGGATCATCGCGACACCCGCGTCGGGCACATAGGTCAGGGTGAGTTCACCGATGGTGCGCCGCCAGAGCCCCGGCAGCCGGGACCCGGAGCCGTCGGCGCCGCCGCCCTGCGTACCGTCCGCCACGGCACCGGTCCTGCCTACGGGTGTCACCACGGTGTGGGGCCTTTCATGAGGGAGAGTGGTCGGGACGGGGCAGTCGGCGGTCTCAGGCACGGTCGTCCTCCTGGGCCGCCGACGGAGCGGCGAGCGGTTCGGAGGGGCTGGGCCGGCGCAGCTCGAGGATCCAGATGCCGACCCCGGCCAGCGCGATCAGCGCGCCAAGGCCGCACATGCCCGTCCATCCGAGGAGCGGGTAGAGCAGTGCGGTCAGCGCCGAGGAGGCGGCGCTGCCGACGAACGCGGAGACCATGAGGGCGGTCGTCACCCGGCTGCGGGCGTGCGGGGCCCGGCGGTAGATCGCGCTCTGGTGGCTGATCAGCAGGGACTGCTGGGCGAGGTTGAGCGCCATGATGCCGACGATCAGCGCGGTCAGACCGGCCGCTCCGCCCAGGCCGGCGGCGGCGAGCACACCCCAGCTGCCGGTCAGCAGGATCAGCCCGCCCGTCACCACCTGACGGCCACGGCCGCGGTCCGCGAGCCGGCCGGCGAGGACGGCGGCGACAGCTCCGACGACCCCGGCCAGGCCGAACAGGCCGATGGCGGCAGGCCGGTAGTTGTACGGCGGGTTGGCCAGCAGGAACGACGACGCGGTCCACAGGATGGTGAAGCAGCCCATCCCGACCGCGGCCAGGCCCATGCGCCGGCGCAGCAGCGGCTCGGTGCGCACCAGCATGAGTACCGAGCGCAGCAGCCGGGGGTAGGCCGTGCTCTCCGGCGGCGGTACGGGGCTCAGGACCAGGCGCAGGGTGACGGCCAGCACGACCATCAGGACGGCCGCGACGATAAACACCAGCTGCCATCCGCCGATCTGGGCGAGCAGCCCGGCGAGGGTGCGGGCGAACATGATGCCGATGAGCAGACCGCTCATCACCGTGCCCACCACCGAGCCGCGTTCGTGGTCGGCGGCGAGCGACGCGGCCATGGGCACCACGATCTGGGCCACCGCCGATGTCACCCCCACCGCCGCGATCGCGGCGAGCAGGGGACCCAGCGACGGGGACGCGGCCGCGCCGAGCAGGGCCACGGCGGTGAGTCCGAGCAACACGCTGACCAGACGGCGACGTTCGAGCACATCGCCCAGGGGCACCAGCAGTGCCAGCGAGAGCGCATAGCCGATCTGGGAGGCGGTGACGACCAGTCCACCGGCCCCTTCGGACACCCCGAGCGCCTTCGCGATGACGGGCAGCAAGGGCTGGGCGTAGTAGATGTTGGCCACCGCCGAGCCGCACACGAGCGACAGCAGCAGCACCGTCGCCCGGCTCAGCCCGGCGGAACCCCCGCGGGGGTCGGGTGCGGCGACCGCCGGGGGGCCGGGCGCCACCGACTGTGCGGGCGCCACGGCGGCCGGGCCGGGCGCCGCGGTCAGGCATGACGTACTGCCCGACAGCAATTCTGGATCGTTCATGCCAGAACATTCACCCGGACCGAACTCGACTGTCAAGCAACTTCGGGACCGATCGATCCAGAAGTGAGGGAGCACACACCTCGGAAGGCACACACCACAGAATTTCCGTGCCCGGTCTCAGGTGGCGCAGGACGGGTGGCCCCAGCCGTCGGCGTTCTTCATGATCGTTTCACCCTTGGCATAGGGCGTGCCGCAGCGGCACCGGCCGGGGAACTTCGCCTTGACGGACCCCTTCGAGCGGGCGCCCCTCCCCCGCTGGGCCGTCGTCGTGCGCGGGCGCGCCGCGCCACCGCGGCCTGCCGGGCGCGTCGCCGTCCGGTCCTCGGGGGGTGGCAGGGCGGAGCCGAGCGAGGAGCCCGCGGGCTGCTGTGTGCGGGCCGTGTGGCTGGCCGCCCGGTCGGCGGCCGCGTTGAACGGATCACCGTCGATCTGGTGGGCCGGCACATAGACGAATTCCACCGTGCGGCCGCCCAAGAGCTCATCGATACGCATCACCAGCTCGCGGTTGGCCACCGGCGAACCCGATGCGGTCTTCCACCCCTTCTTCCGCCATCCGGGCAGCCATGTGGTGACCGCCTTCATCGCATACTGGGAGTCCATCCGCACCTGTAGCGGCACGACCGCGTCGGTGGACTCCAACAGCCGCTCCAACGCGGTGAGTTCGGCCACATTGTTGGTCGCGGTGCCCAGCGGCCCGGCCTCCCAGCGCTCCACCGCTCCATCGGTGCCGCCGATGACCCACGCCCAGGCCGCGGGCCCGGGATTTCCCTTCGATGCCCCGTCACACGCGGCGATGATCTGTTCAGCCATACGCCGATATTGCCAGCACTCCGCCACCGCCGGCACGTCTCCTCCGGCACGGCGGAGGGCAGCACACGCAGGGGCGACCACCGGGTGTTCACCGGATTCACGCCGAACGAGCACAGCATGGACACATGTTCGGGCGTCATGCGTGGGAGTCTCCCAGGGCTTACCCCTTGAACATACGTGCCCATGACGCCCCGTTGGCGGTCCGGGCACTCGTCTCGGAGAGGACACCCCCCACATCATGTCCACTCATCGCCCGCGCCGGTCACGGCGCATCTCCCTGCTGGCCGTAGTGGCCGCGGCCGGTATCGCCGTCCCCTCGGTCGCCGCCGCCGACACACCGGTCGCCCCGGTCGCATCGGACAACCACCGGCCCACGGCCGTACGGGTACTGGACGACACCTACTACCAGGACGCGCTGGGCAAGAGCGGCCAGGAGCTGAAGGCCGCGCTGCACACGATCATCAGCGAGCAGACCAAAGTGTCCTACAGCGAGGTCTGGGACGCTCTGAAGGCCACGGACGAGGACCCGGACAACCCGTCGAACGTCATACTCCTCTACTCCGGCCGCTCCCAGTCCAAGGACGAGAACGGCGGCAACGCCGACGACTGGAACCGCGAACACGTCTGGGCGAAGTCGCACGGCGACTTCGGCACCGCCACCGGGCCCGGCACCGACCTGCACCACCTGCGTCCGGCCAATGTCACGGTGAACAGCATCCGCGGCAACAAGGACTTCGACAACGGCGGCGAGGACGTGCCCGACGCCGCCGGCAACCGCACCGACGACGACTCCTTCGAACCCCGTGACCAGGTCAAGGGCGATGTCGCCCGGATGATCCTCTACATGGCCGTCCGCTACGAGGGAGACGACGGCTTCGCCGACCTCGAGCCCAACGACAAGGTCGACAACGGCTCCGCCCCCAACATCGGCCGCCTGTCGGTACTGAAGCAGTGGAACGACGAGGACCCGCCGGACGACTTCGAGAAGAACCGCAACCAGGTCATCTACGACAGCTTCCAGCACAACCGGAACCCGTTCATCGACCACCCCGAGTGGGTCGACTCCATCTGGGAGTGATCCACGGCCTCCGGGAGTGATCCACGGCGCCGCGCCCTGCCCCGGCGCACGACACCACCTCGTGCGCCGGGGCGGGGGCAGTTCGCCTTCGCGGGCATCGGCGGCCGGCCGATGCCCGCGGTGCTGACGCTCAGGCCCTCAGGCTCAGTCGTCCACGCACTTGGGGTACTTCGAGCCCCGGTTGCAGTCGTGGTAGTCGTACTTGCTGACCCGGAACTTCTTCTCCTCGCCCCCCTTGGTCGGATCGACGACCAGGTAGAACTTCTTCCCGTCCTTGACCTTGTCGGTGACCACCCCGTCAGGACCCCGGTCGAAGTCCTGCGCACACCCGGCGAGTGTGAGGGTGGTACAGGCCAGAAGGGCAAGGGCAAGGCGACGCATGTGGTGCTCCGATCAACGCGGGGATTGCAGACAGTGTAGGGGGCCGCGGATCATACCCGGGGCAGGGGTGGCGTTGCCTCCGGGCGTACGAAAATCCAGGTCACCTGGGGTGGATAGGAGGGCCGGGAACCACCACCCCGCACCGGCCGGCGAGCTCAGCTCACCTCGCCGGCCGCGACCGGCCCGGTGGCTCCGGCGGGGTGCGTCATCGCCTCGGCCGCCCCGCCGGTGCGTTGCGCGGACCGGGTGCGCACGCCGATCAGGACGAGGGCGACCACCGCGGCCACCAGCATGCCGATGCCGCCGACGAGGGCGCACGTGTGCAGCGCGTCGGTGAAGCTCGCGCCGTAGGCGGCCTGGGCCCGGCCGGTGGCCTCGGGCGTCTTCAGGTGCAGGAACGCGCCGGCCTGGATGCCGACATGCGACACCAGCCCGTCCACCTGCCCCTGGTCGGCGGCGCTCAGACCGGACCGGGCGAGATGTCCGGGCAGGGTGTCCAGGGTGCGGTTGGTGAGGATCACCCCGAAGACGGCGGGACCGAGGGCGCTGCCGATCTGGCGCAGGGCGCTGTTGGCGGCGCCGGCCGTTCCCGCCAGCCGGTGCGGCAGGCTGTTCACCGCGATGGTGGTGATCGGCGCGATGGCCAGCGCGATGCCGACGCCCAGCACCGCGATGACCAAGGCGGCTTCGCCGGTGCCGGTGGAGGCGTGGAAGAGGTTCACGCACAGCGCCCCAATGCCACCGACCACGAGGCCGGTGACCAGCAGCAGACCGGGCGAGGTCCGGGTCATCAGGCGGCCGACCAGGGGCCCCAGCACGACGGTGAAGCCGTTGATGGCGACCAGGCGCACACCGATGTCCCAGGTGGAGGCGTGGTGGACGAGCCCGAAGTACTCACTCAGCGCGAAGACGAGGCCGACCTGGGCGAACAGGGTGAGCGCCATCACGAGCGCGGCGCCGGAGAACGCCGAGGACGTGAACAGCCGCATGTCCAGCATCGGGCAGGGCGAGCGGAGTTCCACCAGGACGAAGGCCAGCAGACCGACGGCGGCCACCAGGAACGCGATCACGACCTCGGCCGCATCCCAGCCGGCGCCGCCGCCCTCGATGACGCCGTACACCAGACCCGTGATGGCGACGATGGCCAGGAGTTGCCCGGGGATGTCCAGGTGGCGTTCCCGCTGGGCACGGGACTCCGTGAGGACGAAGGCCCCGACCACGACCGTGACCAGACCGATGACCAGGGCGGGCAGGAAGATCCACCGCCAGCTCACATGCTCCACGATCACACCGTTGAACAGCGGACCGAGGGTCAGTCCGAGACCGAGGGAGGCCGTCCACAGGGCTATCGCTCTGGCGCGCTTGTGGTGGTCCGGACACACGTGGCTGATCAGGGCGAGCGTGGTGGGGAGCAGGGCGGCGGTGCCCACGCCGGTGAACGCCTGGCCCACGCAGACCTGCACGACGCCGTCCGCGGTCAGGCACACCAGGCAGCCGAGACAGAACAGGGCCAGACCGGCGAGCCAGGTCTTCTTGCGTCCGTACAGGTCGCCGACCATGCCGCAGGTCAGCAGCAGCGCCGCGGTCGGCAGGATGAAGGCGTCGGTGATCCATTGGAGTCCGGTGGTGGAGGCGTCGAGCGCCTGTTGCATGACCGGCAGGGCGACGGAGACACCGACGACCGGCAGATAGGAGACGAACACGCCCATGCAGGCCAGCACGATGGTGGCCGTGATGTGCCGGGACCCGGACGGTGGCGGCGCGGAGGAGGGTGTAGCGGGACTGATGGCCGACATGACACCTCGCAACGGTGACGTAAGGGGGGCGCGGAGACGGCGGCTGACGGCCCGTCGATTCCAGGCCGACGGGTGTGCATGGTCTGCCGCGGGGCTGACCACACCGGCTCGGTCATGTCGATTCCACGGTCCGGACCGGACCGTTCGCTGCGTGTTCGGCTCGAATCTCCATTGACGTAAGCCACATATGGTCAGGGAAACCGCTTGGACCGTATACCGGCCGAACCCCTTCGGAGATGCCCTGGGACCCGCAAACTAAGGTGAACGACGGTGACGGCTGGGCGGCCGTCCGAAGGCAGTGTCCCGGGCGGTGTCCCGGGCGGTGTCCCGGGCGGTGACGAAGGCATGACCGGTCTGCCTGGGCGGCCACGGCAGCCCAGGCAGACCGGTCATGGCAGGCGGCCCCAGGGACGGTCCGGGCGGGTGCACGCGGGTGGCCGCGCCCGCCCGGCAGCCCCCTCCCCCCGGCTGACGGCTAGCTCATGGCCTCCGGCAGCGCTATGCCCAGCCGCTCGGCCTGCCGCGTCAGCTCGCGCCACGCCTTCGGCGCCACGGGCACGCCCTGCTCGCCGCGCTCGGCGAGCACCGAGGCGCTGCGCTCACCGGGGTAGAACACACCGTCGGCGCCGTCCGCGACCGGCAGGGCCTTCAGGGTGTCCAGCGTGTCGTCGACCGCCGCGGTGAAGCCGTCCGGGTCGCCGAAGGCCGCCGGGTCGACGGCGATGAGCAGGGCGTTCTGCCGGTGCTTACGGCCCTCGGGGGCGTCCGAGTGGAACGCGGCGAAGATCGGCGCGCCGACCAGCACACTGGTCAGCAGCTCGAAGGCCAGCGACATACCGGCCCCCTTGGCGCCGCCCAGCGGCAGTGGCATGGCCGCCTTCTCCGGGTCGGTGGTCGGTGTCCCGTCCTCGGTGGCGGCCGCTCCCTCGGGCAGCGGGGTGCCGTTCGCCCTGGCCTGGCGGATCTTGCCGAGGGCGATGGTGGCGGTGGCCATGTCCAGCAGCAGCGGCGCCCGCTCGCGGGCCGGTACGGCGATGGCGAGCGGGCTGGTGGCCACGGCGGGGCCGCGGGCCCCGGGGTAGCCCATGTTGGGCATGCCGGCGACGAAACCGATGCCGACCAGGCCCCCTTCGGCGATCCTCGACACGTAGTAGCCGATCGCGCCGGTGTGGACGGTGCGCCGGACGCCCACGGAGGCGATGCCGGTGTTCCTGGCCCGGCGTACGGCCTCGTCGGCCGCGGCGCACAGCGCCACCGGACCGGGGGCGCGGTCGGCGTCGAGGACGGCGGCGGCCGGTGCGGTGGACTCCACCGTGATGTCGGCCTGGGCGTTGGCGACGCCCTTGGCGAGCAGCTCCAGGTAGGCGGGGACGCGGGCGACGCCGTGGGAGTCGACGCCGCGCAGCGCGGCCCAGACGAACACATCGGCGGTGGTGCGGGCCTGCTCGGGGCCCAGGCCGCCCTTCTCGAGGAGGGCGGCGGAGAAGGTGCGCAGATCCTCGGCTCGGACGCGGACTGGGCCCGGCTTGGGGCTCGGGGTGGCGGTCATGGTGGCGGATGCCTCCTGGGTCAGCGGGTGACGAGGACGTCGACGACGGCGGTGGTGCCCTCGGCCACGGCCTTGAGGGCGCGCTCCAGCGCGGGCGCGAGCGCGTCCGTGGTGTCGACGGTCTCGGTGTGCATGCCGAACGGCTCGGCGAACGGGGCGAGCCGGGGCAGCCGGTGCAGGTCGGTGCCGAGCCACTCGCCGGTCCCGGCGGCCGCGCCGTCGGGGTAGAACCTGCGGTGGTTGAGGTTCATCGACCGGTAACCGCGGTTGTTGAACACCACGATCAGCAGCGGCAGGCCGTACGCGTTGGCCGCGTCGTAGGACGGGATCACCGGGTTGTAGGTGAAGGCGCCGTCGCCGATGGTGAGGACCACCGGGCGGTCCCGGGCGGCGAGTTTGACGCCGAGCGCGACCGCCATGCCCTGACCGAGGCCGCCTTGCACATAGAAGTAGGAGTCCGGGGCGGACGTGCGCAGATGGCGTTTGACGACGCGGCTGTGGGTGATGGTCTCGTCGACGACGACGGCGTCGCGCCCGGCGAGGAGCCCCCGCAGGGTGGCGGCGACGAGCACCGGGTCGATGCCCTCGCCGGTCTCGGCGGCCTTCGCCTCCGCCCGCGCGATCGCGGTCTGTTCCGCGGCGTGCCGCTCCTCCTGTGCCGCGCGCCGGGCCGCTACCGCGGCGCCGTCGAGGTCCTCGGCCCGCTTGGCCAGCTGACGCAGGGTGTTGGCGGTGTTTCCCTCCAAGTACCGGTCGGCGTGGAGCACTTGGTAGGCGATATGCGGTCGCTGCGGCACCTGGTCGATGACCACCACCTGCGCCTTCACGGGCCGGCGGCTGGGCGGGTAGAACGGGGCGCGGCAGTTGACCAGGAGGATCAGGTCGGCCTCGGCCATCCACGGGCCGAGGTCCGAGCCCGCGTGCAGCGGGTGGCTGCGCGGGAAGTTGGCGCACACCGCCGAGTCCGGTTCGACCACCGGGATCTGCCACGCCTCGGCGAACGCGACGAGGGCCTCGTAGCCACCCGCTTCGCGCCCGGCCGTCTCGGTGACGACCACCGGGTTCCTCGCCTCGCGGATCATCCGCGCGACCGGCTCGACCTCCTCGGGCGAGCTGTGCGTGGAGCCGGGCCGGACGATCGGCTTGGCCTCGCGCCCGTCCCAGTCCTCCAGGAGGATTTCCAGCGGGATGTCGAGGTACACCGGTCCGGCGGGCGCCCGCCAGGCCAGCTCCGCCGCCCGCGTGATCATGGTGGGCAGGGTGTGCACGTCGGCGGCCTCGTTGGCCCACTTGGTGAACGGCTGGGCGACGCCGTGCGGGCCGCCCACGACGGACAGGTTGCGGTACCACTGCCCGCCCGGGTCCTGGCCGGGCCCGTCGCCGTACGTCGTGGACTCGGACGAGGCGACCACCATCGGGACGCCGGCCAGCAGCGCCCCGTGGACGGCCATGGAGCCCTGGAGCAGGCCCGGCGCCGCGTGCAGGAGAACGCCCTGCGGGCGGCGGGTGAGCAGTCCGTAGCCGGTGGCCATGCCCGCGGCGACGGTCTCGTGGGTGAGGTCCAGGTACCGCGGCGCGGGGATCCGGTCACGGTGGTGGCGGGCGAGCGACTCCCACACCGGGGCCCATTCGGACCCCGAGGAGCAGAAGAGGTAGTCGGCGCCGACGGCGTTGAAGGCGGAGACGACGGCGTCACCGCCGTCGACGCCCGGAGTGCTGGGGGTGTCCGTCATCTCTGGTGTGTCCTCAGCCCTCGACCGGCCAGTTCAGGACCTCGGCGATGCCCCGGCCCATGATCCATTCGAGTTCTTCGGGGGTGAAGTCCCAGTGCTTGGTGAACTGCTCGATGGTGTCGGTGTAGGTGATGCCGTGGCCGAGCAGGCGTGTGATGTCGGTGCCGTAGAAGCAGCGCCGAGCGCCCATCGTGTCGACCATCTCGCGCACGTACTTCTCGATGTTGTTGTTCGGGAAGGGCTGGGTGGAGTAGCCGGGGAGGGCCGAGACCTTGACGTAGATGTTGGGGTGCTCGTGCAGGTCGGCGGTCTCCTGGACCCAGTAGCCGATCGCGTCGTCGACGCAGCGGGCCATGATGCCCATGTGGTCGATGATGATCTTCAGTCCGGGGTGGCGGGCGGCGATCTCGCCCAGCTCGCGCTTCCAGATGGGGGCGTGGACCATCGTCGGGATGTCCAGCTCCTCGGCGACCGGCCAGTACCAGTCGTTGGTGCCGTCGATCATCCAGTTGCGGTCGATCGGGCGGTGGAAGGTGAGGCGGACGCCCTTCACATGCGGGTTCCGCGCGAAGTCCGCCAGCATGGCCTTGCCCTCTTCGGGCTTGTTCTGCGGAATACGGGCCATGATCCCGAAGCGGTCGGGGTGGGCCTCGCAGGCCTCCAGGGCGTAGTCGATGCGGTTGCCCTCCCAGGACGGCGGGAGGATCAGCGCCCGGTTGACGCCCGCCTCGTCCATCAGCTCCAGGGCCTCCTGGTACGAGAAGGGGTCCTCGCGGTGGCCGTTGAGGCGGATGCGCTCACGCGCACCGGGGACCCAGGGGCGGTCCGGGGTCTCTTCCTTCCAGATGTGGATCTGGGTGTCGACGACGAACATGCCGTTGCTTCTCTCTCTCGACGTCCTGCGCGGAGGATGTACTGCGGGGAAGGTGGTGCGGGGAGGTGGTATCGGGAGGTGGTGCGGGATCGACGTTAGGCGGGCCGCGGGGCCTTGCGGAGAGCTGGACGCGCAACCTGTTCTTGCGCGAAAAGCCGCTGTCAGCAGGGGATTCAGCCCGCGTCGAAGACGGTGTCGACGATGTGCTCGGCGATCGCGAGCGACGCCGTCGCGGCCGGCGAGGGCGCGTTGCGTACGGCCGTGATCCGGCCCATCCGATGGATGCGGAAGTCGTCGACGAGGGTGCCGTCGCGGTCGAGCGCCTGAGCGCGTACCCCGGCGCCGCCGCGCACCACGTCCCGGACACCGACGCCGGGCACGTACAGCCTGGCGTCCTTCATGAAGACCGCCGCGGAGAACGAGCCGCGGTACTCCCTGACGCCGGTGCGCCAGTGCTGTGCGGCCATCCGCCAGGCGCCGGGGTAGGCGGCCAGGCCGAACAGGTCGCGCGGGGAGACCCGGCCGCGCCGGTAGCCCTCTCTGGCCAGGGCCAGGACCGCGTTGGGCCCGACCTCCACGGTGCCGTCGACGCGAGGGGTGAAGTGCACACCGAGGAACGGGTAGCGGGGGTCGGGCACCGGGTAGAGGAGCCCGCGCACCAGGTCCGTCTTCTCCGGCCGCAGCAGCATGTACTCGCCCCGGAAGGGGACGATCTTCGGTTCCCGCCGGTCGTGGGCGAGCTTGGCGACGGTGTCCGAGTGCAGGCCCGCGCACAGGACCAGCCGGTGCACGCGCACCCGCTCCCGCCGCGAGGCGACCTCGATGCCGCCGGCCACACGGGCCAGGCCCGTCACCCGGAAGCCGAGCCGCACCTCTCCCCCGGACGCGGCGACGTCCTTGGCGAACTCCCGGGCGATCGCCGGGTAGTCGGTGATGGCGGTGCGCGGGGAGTGCAGGGCCGCGAGACCGCCGGCGTGCGGCTCGATCTCCCTGATCTCCTCCCGGGAGACCTTCCGCAGCTCGGGCACGTGATGGTCCTTGGCCCGCCGGTAGAGGTCGTGCAGGCGGCCGAGCTCGTCCTCGCGCACGGCCATCACCAGCTTGCCGATCTCGCGGTACGGCAGGTCGCGGTCCTGGCAGTACGCGCGCAGCAGGGCCACGCCGCGTACGGTCAGCCGCGCCTTGAGGCTGCCGGGCGGGTAGTAGATGCCCGCGTGCACCACCCCGGAGTTGTGGCCGGTCTGGTGGAGCGAGACCTCCCGCTCCTTGTCGAAGACCACGACACGGGTGCCGGGCCGGCGCAGCGCGATCTCCCGGGCGGTGGCGAGGCCCACGATGCCCGCGCCCACCACGCCGATCGTCTCGTCAGCCAACGTCCGCCTCCTTTCTGGCAGTCGGGTGTCTGGCGGTCGGGTGTCTGGCGGTCCGGTGCCCTACGCGCCGAAGTGGATCGCGACCGTCTTGACGCGGGTGTAGAAGTGGAGGGCCTCGGTGCCCTGCTCCTTGAAGGGCGAGCCGGAGTCGTGGAAGCCGCCGAAGGGGTGGTGGACGTCCCAGCCCGGGGTGGTCAGGTTCACCGCGATCTGACCGCACTCGGCCTCGTCGGCGAAGCGGTGGGCGGCGCCCAGGTCCCTGGTGAACACCGCTGCCGCGAGGCCGAAGTCCGAGTCGTTGACGGCCGCGACGGCCTCGTCGAACGAGTCGACGGCGCGCAGCGCGATCACGGGCCCGAAGACCTCCTCCCGCCAGATGGCCATATCGGCCGTCACGTCCGCGAGGACGGTCGGAGCGACGTAGCAGCCGTGGGCCAGGTCGCCCTCGGCCGGTACGTCACCGCCCGCGAGCACCGTGGCGCCCTGCGCGACGGCGCCCTCGATATGGGCGACCACGCCGTCCCGCTGACGGGCGCTCGACAGGGGGCCCATGCCCGTCCCCTCCGCGAGCGGGGCCCCGAGCCGCAGCCCGGCGACCTCGGCGAGCAGCAGCCGGGTGAACTCCTCGTAGGCGGAGCGCTCGACGATGACGCGGCTGGTGGCGGTGCAGCGCTGGCCGGCCTGGCCGAAGGCGGCGGCGACGACGGTCCTCGCGGCCTTCGGCAGGTCCGCGTCGGCGAGCACGGCGGAGGCGTTCTTGCCGCCCAGTTCGCCCTGGAAGCGGATGTTGCGGGCGGCGAAGGCGGTGCGCAGCCGGTCGCCGACCGCGTTGGAGCCGGTGAAGGTGACGGCGGCGATGCGCTCGTCACCGAGCAGGGCCTCGCCGATCCGCGGCGTATGCCCGGTGACGACGCCCAGGACACCGGCGGGCAGGCCCGCGCCGTGCAGCGCCCGCGCCAGGTGCAGGCCCGACACCGGGGTCTCGGTCGCGGGCTTGAGGACCGCGGTGTTGCCCGCGGCGAGGGCGGGGGCGAGCTTGCGGGCCGGGGTGATCAGCGGGTCGTTCCACGGCGTGATCGCCAGTACGACGCCGAGCGGCTCGCGCTGGGCGCTGGTGCGGGTGTCGGGGCGGATGTCGCTCAGGAGCGTGCCGTAGCCGCCGCGGCCGACGAGCAGACCGTAGTACTCCAGGAAGTCGGCGGCCTTGAGGGTCTCGCCGCGGGCCTCGGCGCGGGTCTTGCCGTTCTCCGTGGCGATGTCCTCGGCGATCGTGTCGGCGCGCTCGCGCAGCAGTCCGGCCGCCGTGGTGAGGATGGTGGCGCGCTCCAGGGGGCTGGTGCGCCGCCAGGTGGCGAAGGCGCGCTGGGCGTGGTCGTAGGCGCCGGTCACGTCGTCGGGGGTGAGCGCGGGGACGCGGAAGGCGGGCGTGCGCAGATCGGCCGGGTTCTGGACGTCGATCCACTCGCCGGAGGCCACCCACTCCCCGCCCACCAGGGTTTCCACGGAACGCATCAAGATCACTTCTTTCGCCGGTGTCGGCACCGGATGCCGGTGTCTGGAACCGGAGGTACGACACACCACACACGGCGCCCGCGGGCAGATCCGGGGAAGCAGTCATTGCTTGCGCGGCGTGCGGGCCCGCCGCCGCGATGATCTGTGCTGGAATCGACGGACTCGCTGAAGTGCACGTTCATGGTTGTCGTCAGGTGCTCGTCAGGTGTCGTGAGTTGCCGTCAGGTGTCGTGAGGGAGTCCCAGGCCATGGCCTACGCCGTCTTCGCCCACTACCGCTGTGCCGCCGCCGATGCGGCGACCGTGCGGGAGGCCCTGCTGACGATGCGGGAGCGCACCCGCCGGGAGCCCGCGAACGTGGCGTACGAGGTACACGCGGAGGCCGGACACCCGGGCGGCTTCGTGTTGTACGAGGTGTACGAGGACCGGGCGGGGTTCGACGCGCACGCGGCCGCGGACCACTTCCAGGAGTTGATCGTGGGGGTGGTGCGGCCGTTGCTGACCGAGCGGGAGGTGACGTTCGCCGAGGTTCTGTAGGTACGGCGCCGGGGGCCGGGAAGCGTCTCGTGGCGCTTCCCGGCCCTCGGCGCGTCCCGGTCAGAACTCGTTGCCCCAGATGTACCGGGCCACCGTCTCGACCAGGACGATTCTGCGGCGCTGGTCCTCGGCGGTGAGCAGCGGCCGGTCGGCGATGTCGGCGAAGCCACGGGAGGGCGCGACCGCCGCGTCCTCCAGGTCCTTCAGCTCGCCCGCCGCGTCCAGCCGGTCCAGGACCGGGTCGATGTCCGCCGGTCCGGAGGTGGCCGCGTCGACCACGCCGAAGCACACGTCGCGGTCCTCGGGCAGGGCGCGTACCAGGTCGAGTTCCGCGGCGGAGGCGTGCAGCAGCGGCAGGACCCAGCGGTCCGCGGGCACCTGCGTGTACAGCCGCTCGGCCTTGGCCCGGTCCACCGCGGCCGGGGCCACCGCGCCGGGGAAGACGCCGATGCGGACGCCCTCGGGCCGGGTGTCGAGGCGCACGGCGGGCGCGTCGACGGCGAGCGCGTCGGCGAAGGAGAGGGCGCCGACCGGTGTCTCCTCCGGGCCCGTCGCCGCGAGCAGCAGCGGGTTGTCGAGCTGGATCAGGCGGACCCCGGTGTCGACCAGGCGCGCGATCTCCGCCCGGATGATCTCGGCGAACGCCTCGCCCAGCTCCCGTGCGGAGGCCGGCCCCCGGGCCGCCGGGTCGTAGAGGGTGGCGGCGAGGTAGGAGGGGGCGGGCAGGGTCACCTTGGGCGCGATGACGGTCAGCTCGGTGAGGCGTCTGGCCCGGTCCGCGGCCAGGGGGCCGTCGGCCTTCGGCAGGGCCTCGGCCACCCAGACCGCGAGCCCGTCGGCGCCGGTCGCACCGGTGCGGCGCACCCCGCTGACGCCGTCGAGGACGACACCGCGGAAGTCCTCGTACGGGTAGCCGCCGTCGGTGACGACCGTGGAGCGCAGCGTGCGCTGGTACGCGACCGCCTCCACGATCGCCGCGTCCAGGGAGTCGGGGTCGCCGCGGTCCAGTCCCGCCGGCCGGACCAGACTGCCGTGGTGGTCGATGCGGTAGTTGAAGGTGTCCGCCATGGGTCACGCATCCTTTCCGGAGGGCGCGGCGGGCCGGCCGGACACGCCCCACGCCGCGAACTCCAGCTGGTAGCCGAGGGCCGCCAGCACGTCCTCAGCGATGGCCTGGTCCTCGTCGGCGGTGCCGCCGGCGATGCCGAGGCCACCGATGACCTCGCCGTCCTTCTTGATGGTGACGCTGCCCTCGGTCGCCATGATCGGCATGGCCGCGCCGGGGAGCTGGGAGAGCTGGGAGAAGAAGACGGGCTGGCTCTCCTGCCACGTCTTCAGCATCGCGCCGGGGCGCTGCATGACGGCCGCGGTGTAGGCCTTGGCGCGGGCGATGTCCGGTGTGAGCGGCCGGGCGCCGTCCGGGCGCCGTACGGCGACGACGAACCCGCCCGCGTCGACGACGGCGACGCTGACCGCCTTGCCGATGTCCTGGGCGCGCCGGTGCGCGGCGGCGATGATCTCCTCTGCGGCGTCGAGGGTGAGGGCGGTCATACGGTGTCCTTCGGTGCGGTGAGGGTGCGGCGCAGCCGGGCGAGGGCCGCGTTGTACGTGGCGGGCGCCTCCCAGTACAGGGAGTGCGGGGCGCCGGGGACGATCTCCAGGTGGGAGCCGGGGAGGAGTTCATGGGCGCGGGTGACGGTCTTGACGCTGAGCACCGCGTCCCGCTCGCCCGCCAGGAAGGCGACGCGGAGACCGGACCGGGCGATGTCGTCGAGCGAGGGGCCGTTGGTGTCGAGGTTGCGCAGGTCCCGCATCGTGGCCACGTTGAACGTGCCCATCTGCTGGAACAGGAAGGTGAGGTCGGCGCGCTCGGTCTGGAACCGCTGGGTCAGCAGCCGGTCGAGCACGGGCAGTTGGACGGCCTCGGCGCGGTCGGCGGCGGCGAGCTCCGTCAGCTCGGGGTGGCTGATGCCGCCGAGCGAGTGGCCGAGGACCACGGAGGAGACGCGTTCGGGGCGGGCGAGTGCGGCGCGCAGGGCGGCGACCGAGCCGATGGACTGGCCGACCAGCATCGCGTCGCGGAGGTCCGCCTCGTCGAGGACGGCGACGACATCACCGGGGAAGTCCTGCCCGTCGAACCCGGGCGGCGAGGAGCGCGGACGCGAAGGGGTGCCGGACTTGCCGAAGCCGCGCAGGTCGAGGGTGAGCACGGTGAACTCATCGCGCAGCGCGGCGACCTGCTGCCACCAGGCGGCGTGGTGGCCGCCGGAGCCGTGGACGAAGAGGATGGCCGGGCCGCTGCCGTGGCGCTCGTAGTAGATGGGTGTGCCGTCGTCGGAGTCGGCGTAGGGCATGGGAACAACTCCTCAGCGCTGCGGCTCAGTTGGGGCGCTTGGTGTGGTGGACGAGTTCGATCATGGTGTGGTCGGGGTCGTGGATGTAGCAGAACGTCGACTGGTTCTCGGGGCGCTGGATCGGGCGGGTGTGCCGGATGCCCAGCTCCTTCAGGTGGTCCAGGAACTCGTCCCAGTCGTCGACCTCGATGGCGAAGTGATAGGGCGCCATGCGCTCCATCTCCTCCACCGGGGTGAAGTGCAGGTCGAAGGTGCCCCGGGTCATCAGCACCACGCGGGTGTTGGACTTGGGCCGGATGCGCTTCATCCCGAAGACCTTCGCGTACCACTCGGCCGTCCGGTCGGGGTCGGTGGTGGGGAAGTTGACGTGGTGGATGTAGCGGGGTTCCCTGCTCATGGGTGGGTCCTTTCGGGAGGCTCTTCCAGGCGTACGGGGTTCGAGAGCACGCCGATGCCGCTGATCTCGACGTCGACGGTGTCCCCCGGCTCCAGCCGGCAGGTGGACTCCGCGCCCATCCACAGCACGTCGCCGGGGTGCAGGGTGAGGCGCCGGCTCATCTCGACGATGTAGTCGTACGGGTCGAAGACCATGTCGCCGGTGGGGAACTCGGCGCGGACCTCGCCGCCCACCCGCAGCGTGGTGGTCTGGGCGAGCGCGTCGACGTCGGTCTCGATCCAGGGGCCCATCGGCTTGAAGGTGTCGCTGTTCTTGGCGCGCCAGAGGGTGCGGTCCTGGTGCTGCCAGGTGCGGGCGCTCACATCGTTGCCGATCGTCCAGCCGAAGATCCCCGCACGCGCCTGGTCGTACGAGGCGTGCCGCAGGGTCGTCCCGATGACGGCGACGAGTTCCGGCTCGGCCTCGAACCGGCCGGTCACCTCACGGGGCTTGAGGATGGGCGAGCGGTGGCCGGTGAGCGCGTTGTTGGCGCGGTAGCCGATCTCGGGGCGCCCGGGTGTCCCGGCGCCCGCGTGGGCGATGTGCCGGGGGTAGTTGAAGCCGACGGCGTAGAAGACGGGCGGGAGCACCGGGGGAAGCCACCGGACCCCGGCCACCGGCACGGCGCCCGTGACCGGGGTCCGCGACGGGCTCTCCAGCGGGGAGGCGGAGAGCAGTTCCACGGTGTCGCCGGCGACGCGCCCCCAGCGGGCGCACCCGCCGACCTCCACTCGCGCGTATCGCATGGCGGTTCAGCCCGCCAGCAGGTGGGAGACGCGCTTGGTGACGAGATAGGCGTCGAGGGCCTCCGGGCCGCCTTCCCTGCCGTAGCCGCTCTCCTTGACGCCGCCGGACGGCGCCTCGTGGACGGAGCCGCCGCAGTGGTTGATGGAGAGGATGCCGGCCTCGAGCTCCGCGGAGAGCCGCTCCGCGGTGGCGGCGGATTCGGTGAAGCCGTAGGCGGCGAGCCCGTAGGGAAGGGAGTTGGCGACCGCGAGCGCCTCGTCCAGTTCGCTGAACGGCACGATCGGCGCGAGCGGCCCGAACGGCTCCTCGCTCATCATCAGCGCGTCCTCGGGTACGTCGGTGAGGACGGTCGGCGCGAAGAAGTAGCCGGCCCGGTCGGGGCGCCGACCGCCGGTGCGCACGGTCGCGCCGCGCCGCACCGCGTCGGCGGTCAGGCGCTCCACGGCGGTCAGCCGGCGCTCATTGGCCAGCGGCCCCATCGTGGTGCCCTCATCGAGGCCGTCGCCGACCACGACCGCCTCGGCCGCCTTCACGAACTCGGCGGTGAAGTCCTGCAAGCGGCTTTCGTGGACGAGGAAACGGCTGGGCGAGGTGCACACCTGGCCCGCGTTGGCGAACTTGGCCCGAGCGGCCCGGCGCGCGGCCCGCGCCGGGTCGGCGTCCGCGCAGACGATGACCGGGGCGTGGCCGCCGAGCTCCATCAGGGACGGCTTCATGACGTTCCCGGCGGCCGCGGCGAGCAGCTTGCCGACCGGTACCGAGCCGGTGAACGCGATGAGGCGGATGACCGGCGAGGCGATCAGATGGGCGGAGACCTCGGCCGGTTCGCCGAAGACGAGGTTGAGGACGCCGTCCGGGAGTCCCGCGTCGGCGAAGCAGCCCACCAGGGCGGCGGCGGTGGCGGGGGTCTCCTCGGACGCCTTGAGGACGATCGAGCAGCCGGCGCTCAGCGCCGAGGAGATCTTCCTCAGGGGGCCGCCCGCCGGGAAGTTCCACGGCACGAACGCGGCGACGGGGCCGATGGGCTCGCGGCGGACGGTCAGCAGGGTGCCGGGGGCGGACGGGATGACGCGGCCGTACGCCCGGCGGGCGTCGTCGGCGTGCCAGCGCAGCGTGTCGGCCACGCGGCGCGCCTCGCCGGTCGCCTCCGTCAGCGGCTTGCCCTGCTCCAGGGTCATCACCCGGCCGATCTCCGCGGCACGCCGGGTGAGCAGGTCGGCGGCCTGGTGGAGGATCGCGGTGCGCTGCGCGACGGGGGTGTCGCGCCAGATCCGGAAGCCGCGCCGGGCCGCTTCGAGGGCGTCGTCGAGGTCGGCCGGGGTGGCGAGCGGGACGGTGCCGATGATCTCCTCGGTGGCGGGGTTGACGACGGGGGCGGTGTGCTGGGCGCCGGATTCGCGCCATGCGCCGCCGATGTACATGCGGACGGCGGGGTAGCCGCGGGGGTCGGTCCGGGTGGTCATGGGGCGGTGCCCTTTCTGCGGGGCCTCGGCGCCGTTGCCGGCCGAGGTGTCGTTGGCGGCTGTGACGCCGCCGTCGTGGCGGGTCGCGCCCGCGCGGCGGAGCCGCGTCGCGATGTGGTCCCGCGCCCTCAGGGAGCGGACGGCGCCTCGGCGTCACGGTTGGTGCGCAGGGACCAGATCGTGTGCGGCGGAGCCGTGGCGTGCCGGCGGGTCCGGTACGAGGCATCGACCCGGTCCATGTCGCAGGCGTACTCCACGCGCCCGCCGCACGGGGCGTGCAGGAAGCGGAAGATGTTGGAGCCGATGGTGTGCCGGCCCAGCTTGCGGGCCTCGCGCCAGCCCTTGTCGATCATGTTGTTGCCGCCCTCGATGACGTCGTCGACGCCCGGGACCTCGAACGCGACGTGGTTGATCCCGGCCTTGTCGGGTCGGTGGCAGAGCAGGAACGTGTGCTGGTCGTCGTCGCCGGGTGCCTGAAGGAAGACGCCCATGGGTTCGACGATGTCGGTGGGGCGGAAGCCGAGCCGGTCGGTGTAGAAGGCGACCGCCCGCTCCCGGCCGGCCTTGGGGATGTTGAGGGCGACGTGGCACATCCGCAGCGGCCGGACCTGCCCGACCAGCTCCAGCGGGGCGTTCCAGCGGCCCACGCTGCCACAAGAGTTGGACGGGCGCGGGGTGATGTCCAGGGGGCGGGGCCGGGCGAGGGTGAGCCCGACGCCGAAGCCGGTCTCGTCGACCGTGTGATGGACGCCGTCCGCGCTCCTGCGGACCGTGCGGTCCGTGCCGACCTCCGCGACCAGACGGTCGAGTTCGGCGGCGGTGTCCACACCCCAGACGATCTCGCGGAGGGTCGGGCCGGGTTCGACGGGCGGCGGGAGCAGCGGGCCCGGCACGGTGTCCAGGTGGACGGTCTGCGCCGCGCGTGTCTCCAGCACCGCGTGTTCGCCGGTCCGTTCCACCAGGAAAAGGCCGAAATCCTCGAAGAACCGCACAGCTTCTTCGAGAACCTCGATGCCGTAGGTGACCGACTCCATGCGCTGAATCCCCATCGATTCCTCACTTCAGATCTTTTCCCCCGGCGATCGTAGATTTGCCGGACCGGCCGCCTCAACGGCCCTGCCGTGCAGGGTCCGCAATCCTTGCTTGCGCGCTTCGTCACACCGGACCTGACCGTTTGGCTCAGCCGCCGGTGACGATTCTCGGAATGGGGTTCTCGGAGAACCATTCGGTGAGGAAGCCGAGAAACACCGCGATCTTCCGTGGGGTGGTCCGGCCCGGTCCGTAGATGGCGAACAACGGCCGGTCGGGGACGCCGAGCTCCGGCAGCAGCACGCGCAGCGCGCCGGAGAGCAGGTCGTCGTAGGCGGGGCGCTGCGGGAGCAGCCCGATGCCGCGGCCGTGCACGGCGGCCTTCTGCAGGGCGATGTAGGAGTTGGACGAGAAGGCCACGTTGCGGATCTTGTGCAGCGTCGACGAGGGGCCGTGCCCGATCCGCCACAAGGGATCGTTGACGTGCACGAGGCAGTCGTGGGCGGCGATCTCGTTGGGTCCGGTGAGCTGTCCGTGCCGCTCCAGGTATTCCGGCGCGGCGCACAGCACGAAAGGCAGCGAGGCGATCTTTTTCAGCCGCACCCCGGAATCCCTGAGGTCCCGGGTGTGGAACGCCACGTCGAATCCGCTGTCCAGAAAGTCGTACGTCCGGTCGGACATGCCGCCGAGTTCGAAACGCACCTGGATCTTCGGATAGGCCGCGGAAAAGGCCGCGATGGCGTCGCCCAGGTCCAGACTGCCGATCCATTTCGGGCAGATGATGCTGAGCGCCCCTTCGGCCCGGTCGTGGAGCTGGGCTATGGAGGCGTCCTCCGCCGCTATTTCATCGAGTATGCGGGTGCAGAACTCGGCATAGCGCAGGCCCTGTTCGGTCAGGCTCACCGAACGGGCCGTGCGATGGACGAGCCGGACGCCCACCTGCCGCTCCAGTTCGGCCACATGCCGCGACACCAGCGAGCCCGATGAACCGAGCTTCTTGGCGGCCCCGTTGAAGCTGCCGTTCCGGGCGACGGTGACGAAGCTGTGCATGAGCAGCAGGCGGTCCATGACCCCTCCGGATCGGTGGTGCGAATGGCGCTCAAGGTAAGGCGGACCTTACTGACTTTGTCAACCTTCTTGCCGCCAAGAAGGTCAACGATCTTCTCGGCCGCCGTCGGTGTGCCTCACGTCCGGTCGCCGCCGTCGGCCACCCGCCGGTAGCCGCGGATGTCGGGGAACGGGGGTGCCGTGTCCGGCTGGAGATCCACCTGGAAGGCGTTGAGGCACATACTCAGCATGGTGAAGTTGCCGAGCGCGCCGATGGTGTCGACCAGGCCGCGCGGGCCGAAGTGCTCCAGGGCGCGGGCGAAGGTCGCGTCGGAGACGAAATGGTCCTCCAGCACCTCCCGGCAGAAGGCGTAGAAGGCGGCGTCGGCGGCGTCCTCGAAGTGGGCCTCGCGCTTCTCGGCGATCGCCTCGACGGCGGCCCGGGGGATGCCCGCCTCGACCGCCTGGTGCACATGGGCGTTCCAGGAGTACTGGGCGTCCCAGGTGCGGGCCGCCATCAGCAGCGCCAGTTCCCGCAGACGGCGGGGCAGGGAGCAGTCGAAGCGGGCGAACGCGCCGAGTGAGTCGGCCCGTTCGGCCATCTCGGGGCTGTGCAGCCACACCCGGAACGGGCCGCGTACGGCACCGCGCCGCCCCGCGATCCGGGCGGCCAGCTCCTTCTGGCGCGGGGTCATGTCGTCTTCACCGAGAACGGGGAGCCTCATGGCCGGAAATCCGCCTTCGCATCCAGGCACGGTCCGGTCGCACCGTGCGACGGTGGCCGACCGTACCCCCCGACACCGCCCTTCCCACCCCTCCGGGAACGCAAGGTAAAACTGCGCGCCGGGCGGCATCCCCCGACGGCGGCGGGCTTCTAACCTCGGTCGTCGCAACCCGCCGATACACACGATGGGGGAACCCCGGATGACCACCATCATCAAGGCCGCCGACGTCCCACTCCTCGACCGCGGCGGGGCCGTGGTGACGACCCCGCTGATCACCACGCCGTCCGCAGGCGGCGAGAACAGGATCACCAGCGGTATGAGCGTCTATCCGGTCGGCTCCGGCGCCCCGCTGCACTCGCACAACTGCGACGAGCACGTCACGGTCCTCGACGGGGAGGCCGAGGTCGTGGTCGACGGCGAGGTGACGAAGCTGACCCGGTTCGACACCACCTACGTCCCCTCCCCCGTCCCCCACCTGTTCCGGAACATCGGGGACCGGCCGCTGCGCATCCTGTGGGTGTACTCGTCGGGGCGGGTGACCCGGACGTTCACCGCGACCGGCAGGACGGTGGAGCATCTGTCGGCCGAGGACCGGATGGGCTGAGGGCCGGATGGACCGAGGACCGGATGGGCTCAAGGCGCCCCCCTTCGGCCGGCCCGGCGACCTCAGCTGTCGAAGTCGACGGTCAGGGTGTCGGAGACCGGGAAGGTCTGGCAGGTCAGCACATAGCCCGCGGCGACCTCGGCCGGTTCCAGCGCGTAGTTGCGGCGCATATCGGCCTCGCCCTGGGTGACCCGGGCACGACAGGTGCCGCAGACGCCGCCCTTGCAGGCGAAGGGCAGGTCGGGGCGGATACGCGAGGCCGAGTCCAGGACGGTGGCCTCGCGGGAGAGCGCGGATGTGGTGGAGCGCCCGTCCAGGACGACGGTGACCTCGCTGACCGGTCCGTCGGCCCGGGGCTCCTCCCGGCGCACGGCTCCCACCGGCTCCTCGCCGGCGAAGAACAGCTCCTGGTGGATCCGGTCGTCCGGGACCCCCAGTCCGGCCAGCACCCGCTGGGCGTCGCGGACCATGCCGTGCGGGCCGCACAGCCACCAGTGGTCGGCGTCGGCGACGTCGACCAGACCGTCGATGAGCGCAGCCAGCCGGTCTGCGTCCAGGCGGCCGCTCAGCAGCTCGGCCTCGCGCGGTTCGCGGGAGAGCACGTGCGCGAGCTGGAACCGGGCGGGGTAGAGGTCCTTCACATCGGCCAGCTCGTCGGCGAACATCACCGAGTCGGTGCGGCGGTTGCCGTAGAAGAGGGTGACCCGGGAGTCGTCGTCGGCGGCCAGGACGGACTCGGCGATGGAGAGCATCGGTGTGATGCCCGAGCCGGCCGCGATGAGCACATGGTGGCCGGGCTCGGTCAGATCGGGGGTGAAGGCGCCGACCGGGGCCATCACCTCGACGGTGTCACCCGGCCCGACCTCATGGACCAGCCAGGAGGAGAACAGCCCGCCGGGCACCACCCGGACGCCGATCCGGGGCCGGGCGCCTGCCGGGGCACAGATCGAGTACGAGCGCCGCTCGTCCCGTCCGTCCACCTGGCGCCGGAGCGTGAGGGACTGGCCGGGCGCGAAGGCGAACTCCCCCGCCAGCTCGTCGGGTATGTCGAAGCTCACCGCGACCGCGTCCTCGCACAGCCGCTCGACCGCCGCCACCCGCAGTGGGTGGAAGGCCGGGCGGCGGCGGGTGCGCCGCACCGTGACGGGGGCCTCGGTGCCGGGGGCCAACAGGTCCTCCATCAGATCTCCTTGACGTACTCGAACGGTTCGCGGCAGGCGCGGCAGCGCCACAGCGCCTTGCAGGAGGTGGCGCCGAAGCGGGAGGTCTCCTCGGTGTCCGTGGCGCCGCAGCGCGGGCACGGCACCACGCGCCGGGTGGCGGACAGGACCAGCGGTACCGGGCCGGGCGCCGGGCGTGGCGCCGGTCCGGGGGGCGCGATGCCGTGTTCGGCGAGCTTGCGGCGCCCCTCGGGGGTGATCCAGTCGGTGGTCCACGGCGGGTCGAGGACCGTGCGCACCTCCACCCGCCGGTAGCCGGCGTCCTTCAGCCGCGCGGCCACCTGGGCGCGCATCTCGGACATGGCCGGGCAGCCGGAGTAGGTCGGCGTGAGGTCGGCTATGACCGTGCCGTCGGGTGTCACCGTCACCTCGCGCAGCACACCGAGGTCGGCGAGGGTGAGCATGGGCAGTTCGGGGTCGGGCACCCGCGCGGCGATGTGCCGGGCGCGCCGTGCGTCGGTGAGGACGGTCGGCATGGTCACCACGCTGCCTCCGGGTGGGCGCGGGCCACGCTCTGGAGTTCCGCCAGCAGCGGGGCCAGATGCCCGGTGTGGTCGCCCTCGCGTCCACAGCCGGCGGCCGGCGGCGCGTCCGGCAGGGGCAGCCCGGTGGCCTCGCCGACCTGCCGCAGCACGGCGAGGACCTCCGTCTCGGCGTCATGGGCGGCGAACAGCTCGCCCAGGTACGGCGCCATGTGTGCCAGAGCGGCCCGCATCCTGCGGTGGGATTCCGCGGTGCCGTCACCGAGCCGGACGGCCCACTCCGCCGCGTACTGCCGGTGGTACGTCAGCTCCTTCACGCCCTTGGCGGCGACGGCGGCGAGCACCGGGTCGGAGGCGGCCGTGAGCCGTCCGAAGTGGGCCAGCCGCCAGCTGGAGAACACCAGCAGCCGGGCGATGGAGAACGCGAAGTCGCCATTGGGGAGTTCGGCCAGGCGGACGTTGCGGAAGTCGTCCGCGTCGCGGAAGTACGCGTAGGCGTCCTCGCCGCGTCCGGTGCCGTCGACCTGTCCGCAGCGGGCGTACAGCAGGCGGGCCTGGCCGAGCAGGTCGAGTCCGATGTTGGCGAGCGCCACCTCCTCCTCCAGCTCCGGTGCGCGGGTGGTCCACTCGGCCAGGCGCTGGGCCGTGACCAGGGCGTCGTCGCCGAGTGCCAGACAGAGCGCGGCCAGCTCCGCCCGGTCGACACCCTCGGGAACGGCGGTGCTCACCCCGTGCAGCGGGTCCTCGAAGCCGGTCCCGAAGGCCCAGCGGGCGTCGCCGTCCGCGTGTTCCTCGGCCAGGGACAGGTAGACGTGGTCGTCGCTCATGCCTGCTCCTAGATGTGCGGGACGTCGTCGGGGATGTCGTAGAAGGTGGGGTGCCGGTAGACCTTGTCGGCGCTGGGGTCGAAGAAGGGGTCCTTCTCGTCGCGGGTGGAGGCGGCGATGTGCTCGGAGCGCACCACCCAGATGCTCACGCCCTCGTTGCGCCGGGTGTACAGGTCGCGGGCGTGGGTGAGGGCCATCCGGTCGTCGGCGGCGTGCAGGGAGCCGACGTGGACGTGGTTGAGTCCGCGCTTGCCCCGCACGAAGACCTCGTACAGCGGCCAGTCGCCCTTCGTCGTCCGCGGGTCGCTCATGCCGCCGCTCCCTTCCGTGTCCTTGCGGCCTGCTTGGCGGCGTGCGCGGCGGCCGCCTCGCGCACCCAGGCGCCCTCCTCGTGCGCGGCCTTGCGGCGCGCCATGCGTGCGGTGTTGCAGGGCCCGTCGCCGCTGATCACCCGCTTGAGTTCGGCCCAGTCGGGGGTGCCGAAGTCGTGCCGGCCGCGTGCGGCGTTCCAGCGCAGCTCCGGGTCGGGCAGGGTCACGCCGAGCTTCTCGGCCTGCGGCACGGTCATGTCGACGAACCGCTGGCGCAGCTCGTCGTTGCTGTGCCGCTTGATCTTCCAGGCCATGGACCGGGCCGAGTTGGGCGAGTCGTCGTCGGGCGGGCCGAACATCATCAGGGACGGCCACCACCAGCGGTCGACCGCGTCCTGGACCATCTCGCGCTGGGCGTCGGTGCCGCGCATCATCGTCATCAGCAGCTCATAGCCCTGCCGCTGGTGGAAGGACTCCTCCTTGCAGATGCGCACCATGGCGCGTGCGTAGGGGCCGTAGGAGCTGCGGCACAGGGGCACCTGGTTGCAGATGGCGGCGCCGTCCACGAACCAGCCGATGACGCCGACGTCGGCGAAGGTCGGGGTGGGGTAGTTGAAGATCGATGAGTACTTCTGGCGCCCCTCGATCAGCCGCTGGGTGAGGTCCGCGCGGTCGGCGCCCAGCGTCTCGGCCGCCGAGTACAGATAGAGCCCGTGGCCGGCCTCGTCCTGGACCTTGGCGAACAGGATCGCCTTGCGGCGCAGCGACGGGGCGCGGGTGATCCACTCGCCCTCCGGCTGCATGCCGATGATCTCGGAGTGGGCGTGCTGGGCCACCTGCCGGATCAGGGTCTTGCGGTAGCCGTCGGGCATCCAGTCGCGCGGCTCGATCCGCTGGTCGCGGGCGATCGTCTCGTCGAAGCGCTCCTGGAGTCCGGGCGGCGCGCCGTCCACCGCTGACGAGCCGGTCTGCCGTGCAGTCATCCCTACCACCTATCCCAACCGACCATTCGTTCGGTACATGATATGCCGAGCCTCCTTGGTTCCGGCAACCGCCGGAGCGGGTCAATTCCGGACGCGGGACCGCGGCGTGCCGGTCACCAGGGGTAGAACCCCTGTCCGGTTTTGCGGCCGAGTTCGCCACGGGCGACCTTCTCGCGCAGCAGCCGGGGCGGGGCGAACCGCTCGCCGAGCGTGGCGTGCAGATGCTCCGCGATGGCCAGCCGCACGTCCAGGCCCACCAGGTCGGTCAGGCGCAGGGGTCCCATGGGGTGCTTGTAGCCGAGCCGCATCGCGTCGTCGATGGCCTCGGGCTCCGCCACGCCCTCCTCGACCATGCGGATGGCCTCCAGCCCCAGGGCGACGCCGAGACGGCTGCTGGCGAAGCCGGGCGAGTCCTTGACCACGACGTCCTTCTTGCCGAGGCAGTGGGTCCAGGCCAGGGCGGCATCCACGGTGGCGGGGTCGGTGCCGGGCGCCACCACGATCTCGACCAGCTCTGAGGCGGGCACCGGGTTGAAGAAGTGCATGCCGAGGAACCGGCCGGGGCGGGTGAGCGCGGCGGCCAGTTCGGTGACCGACAGCGAGCTGGTGTTGCTGGCCAGCACCGTCGACGCGGTCACGGCCGCCTCGGCGGCGGCGAGGACCCGCGCTTTGAGCGCGGCGTCCTCCGGGACGGCCTCCACCACCAGGTCGGCCTCGCGGGGCAGTGCGGCGACCGATTCCGCGGTGCTCACCCGGGCGAGGATCCGGTCGGCCGGTTCGGCGAGCCGGCCGCGTTCGGCGGCCCGCTTCAGCCCCGTGGACACGCGCTCCAGCGCGGCAGCGGCGGCCGCGGCGTCGCTCTCGACCACGGTCACCGCCGACCCGGCGGCCGCGTAGGACTGGGCGATCCCGGCGCCCATGCGGCCACCGCCGATGACTCCGACGACCGCGGGTGCGGGGACGGGTGCGGGTGCGGGTGCGGCGGTCATGCTCGGCTCCTCTTCTCCAGGAAGCGGGTCATGCGGTCCTTCTTGTCCTGGCCCTCGAACAGCACGGCCTGGGCCAGGTCGTCGGCGACCGGATGGGCGCCGGGCGAGTCGACGACGAGCTTGGTCAGGCGCAGCGCGGTGGCCGAGGAACGGGCCATGCGGTCGAGCAGCGCATGCGCGGCATCCAGCAGCTCGTCGGCCGGTACGACCTCGATGACCAGGCCCGCCGCCAGGGCCGCCGGCGCGTCGAGGGTGCGCCCCGCGAGCAGCACCTGCTTGGCGACGGACTCGCCGACCAGCTCGGGCAGCCGCCAGCAGGCGCCGGCCGCGGCGAGGATGCCCAGACCCGGCTCCGGGTTGCCGAAGACGGCGTCGGGCCCGGCGATGCGCAGGTCGCAGGCGTAACTCAGCTCCGCGCCACCACCGAGGGCCCAGCCGTCGACGGCGGCGAGCGTGGGCATGGGCAAGCGCCGCACCCGCTCGAACAGGCGGCTGTTGATGCCCTGGAGGGCCTCGTCCCGGCCGCGTCGCAGCAGCTCGGCGATGTCGGCGCCACCGGCGAACACCCGGCCGTGGCCGGTGAGCAGCAGCAGTTTCGGGTCCCTCTCCAGCAGGGCGCACACCTCGTGCAGTTCGGCGATCATGCGGCCGCTGATGGCGTTGCGGGCCTCGGGGCGGTGGAGCGTGACGATAACCCGGTCGTCGCGCTCCTCGACCAGGAGGGTTTCGTAGACGGTCTCGCTCATACCCGCTCCACCAGCATCGCCACGCCCTGTCCCACCCCGACGCACAGGGTGGCCAGTCCGCGTGCGGCGTCCTCTCGCTCCAGGCGTCCGAGCAGGGTGAGCAGGATGCGGGCGCCGGAGCAGCCCAGCGGGTGGCCGAGCGCGATGGCGCCGCCGTCGGCGTTGACCTTGTCCCCGCCGTCCTCGTCCAGCTTCAGCCGGCGGATCACGGCCAGGGCCTGCGCGGCGAACGCCTCGTTCAGCTCGACGGCGTCCAGGTCCCCGATCCGCCACCCGGACCGGGCGAGGGCCTTCTCGGTGGCGGGCACCGGGCCCAGGCCCATCACCTGGGGCTGGACACCGGCCGAGGCGGAGGTGACGATCCGGGCCCGTGGGGTGAGCCCGTACCGGTCCACGGCCGCCGCGCTCGCCACGACCAGGGCGGCGGCCCCGTCGGAGAGCGGCGAGGCGGAACCGGCGGTGACGATGCCGTCCTCACGGAAGATCGTCCGCAGCGTGCCGAGCTTCTCCAGCGAGGTGCTGGGGCGCGGCCCCTCGTCCCGCGTGACCTGGCCGTCCTTCACCGGGACGGGCACGATCTCGCGGTCGAAGCGGCCCGCCTCCTGGGCGGCGACGGCCCGCTGGTGGCTGCGCAGGGCGAAGGCGTCGGACTCGGCGCGGGTGATGCCGTCCAGGGCCGCGACCTCCTCGGCGGTCTCCCCCATCGACAGGGTGACCTTCACCGCCTGGGGCCCGGCGCCGGCCGGCACGGCACGGTCGGCGGCGGTGAAGCGGGGGTTGGTGAAGCGCCAGCCCAGCGCGGTGTCGTGCACCTGGCCCGGCTTGGCCCACGGGGTGCCGGGCTTCTCCATCACCCACGGGGCCCGGGTCATGGACTCCACGCCGCCGGCCACGACGAGGTCGGCCTCCCCGGCCCGGATGGCCTGGGCGGCCGAGGCGACGGCGGTCAGGCCGGAGGCACAGAGCCGGTTCACGGTGTAGCCGGGTACGGTGTGCGGCAGCCCGGCCAGCAGGACGGCCATGCGCGCCACGTCCCGGTTGTCCTCGCCCGCCTGGTTGGCCGCCCCGAGGACCACCTCGTCCACGGCCTCGGCCGGGACCGCCGCGCGGCGCACGGCCTCGCCGACCACGAGCGCCGCCAGGTCGTCGGGCCGTACGGAGGCCAGGGCGCCGCCGTAGCGGCCCTGCGGCGTGCGGGCTCCGTCGATCAGATAGACGTCTTCGGGCATCAGGCGGGCTCCTCGGTGGTGGCGGCGACGGGGCGGCGGGACTGGAGGACCGCGAAGCGGCCGGTGACGAAGGCGGTGTCGGAGAGGGTGGCGCAGGCCGCGGGGTTGGCCGCACTGCCGTGGAAGTCGCTGAAGGCGGCGGACTGGTTGACGAAGACCTGGCCGGTGAGGTTCTCGGACAGGTGCACGCCCGCGTCCAGGGCCGCCTCCTCGGCGGCGGTCAGCACCCGCTCGTCGGTGGAGTGGACGGCGGCGGTCAGCGCCCCGTGGGCGCGCACCGTCTCACGGAACAGGTCCAGACCGTGCCGGGTGGAGTCGGTGCCGATCACGAAGGACACCGGTCCGAACCACTCCTGGGTGAAGACGTCGCGGTCGGCCTCCGCGTCCAGCCGGGCCACCAGCGGTGTCCGCACATCCGCCGCCGGGTACTGGGGGTGCTCGACGGGCGCCGAGGCGCGCACCGTCCGGCCCAGCGCGGCCGCCTTCTCCAGCCGCTCCCGCACCCCGTCGTTGACCAGGGCGCCGAGCGTGCCCGCGGCGCGGGCGGGATCGCCGAGCAGCCGGTCCAGGGCGGCGGCGAGGTCGGCGGCGAACGCGTCGGCCGTCTTGTGCCCCTGGTCGGTGGCCATGCCCTCGCGCGGGATCAGCAGGTTCTGCGGGGTGGTGCACATCTGCCCGCTGTACAGGGACAGCGAGAAGGCGAGGTTGCCCAGCAGGCCGCGGTAGTCGTCGGTCGAGTCCAGGACGACGGTGTTCAGACCCGCCTTCTCCGTGTACACGACGGCCTGGCGGGCGTTGGTCTCCAGCCAGTCGCCGAACGCGGTGGAGCCGGTGAAGTCGACGATCCGCACCTGGGGGTCCAGGGCGAGCGTGGCGGCGGCCCGGCCCCCGGGGGCCTCGGCCACCAGGAGCACGAGGTCGGGGTCGAAGCCCGCCTCGGCCAGCGTCTCCCGGGCGATGCGGACGGTGACGGCCAGGGGCAGTACGGCGCCCGGGTGCGGCTTGACCACGACGGGGTTGCCGGTGGCGAGCGAGGCGAACAGCCCTGGATAGCCGTTCCAGGTGGGGAAGGTGTTGCAGGCGATGAGCAGCGACACACCGCGTCCGACGGGGGTGAAGGTCTTGTCCATGACCAGGGCGTCGCCCTTGCGCTGCGGCTTGCTCCAGCGGGCGGCCGCCGGATGCTTCTTCTGCGCCGCCCACGCGTAGGCGACGGCCTCCAGTCCGCGGTCCTGCGCGTGCGGGCCGCCGGCCTGGAAGGCCATGACGAACGCCTGGCCGGTGGTGTGCTGTACGGCGTGGGCGATCTCGAAGCTCGCCGCGTTGAGCCGGGCGAGGATCTCCGCCACGACCCCGGCGCGGGTGTCCGGGCCGGCCGCGCGCCAGGGGCCGGTGGCGGCCTTGGCGGCGGCCACGGCCGCTTCCGGCGCCAGCCGGGGGTAGTCGATGCCCAGCGGGAAGCCGTACGGAGAGCGCTCCTCGGGCGCCACGCGACCCTCCTCCGGATGGCCGGGCAGGTCGAACGGCCTGCCGACCTGCTCCCGGAAGGCCGCCTCACCGAGGACCGGGGCGTCCTCGCCGTACACCGTCTTGCTGGGCGACTCCGGATACGGCGTCCAGTGCTCCCGGCTCTCGGTCGCGGCCACCGCCCGCTCCAGCAGTCTGCGGTGGCGGGCGAAGAAGTCGGGCACCTCGGGGGCTGCGTACGGCATGTGGTTCACCTCTTGACAGGCCATGGCACGGCTTGATTATTTGGCCGTGCCGCACGCTAACCGAATGTTCGGTCGGTACACAAGGTGGTGGGACGACGTGACGGAAGACATGCAGTCGGCCAAGGGGCCCGCGGCCCGTATGTTCGCCGCGGACAAGGCCTCGCGGCTGCTCGGCATCGAGGTGCTGGAGCAGGGCGAGGGGACCGCCGTGCTGCGCATGACCGTGACCGCGTCCATGGTCAACGGCCATGGGACCGCGCACGGCGGATACCTCTTCCTGTTCGCCGACACCGCCTTCGCCTGCGCCTGCAACAGCCATGGCCCCGTGACCCTCGCGTCCGGGGCGGAGATCACCTTCGTGGCACCCGCGAAGGAAGGGGACGTGCTGGTGGCCACCGCCCGGGAGGTCACCCGCTTCGGTCGCAGCGGTATCTATGACGTGAGCGTTGCCCGCGGCGACGCGGTGATCGCGGAGTTCCGAGGCCGCAGCCGCAGCGTCCGGGGCACGGAACCCGAGGAGCCGCGATGACCAGCGAACCGAACACACCGGCCGACGCCCCGGCACGCCGGGGGGAGCCCCTTCCGGCGGACCTGCTGGACGACGCCGAGCGGATGTCCCCCGAGGAGGTGCGGGACCTCCAGCTGCGCCGCCTCCGGCAGACGCTGCGGCACGCCTACGACAACGTCGAGCTGTACCGCAAGAAGTTCGACCAGGCCGGAGTGGCGCCCGACGACTGCCGGTCGCTTCGGGACCTGGCCCGGTTCCCCTTCACCACCAAGGCCGATCTGCGCGAGACCTACCCCTTCGGCATGTTCGCCGTCCCCATGTCCGAGGTCCGGCGCCTGCACGCCTCCAGCGGTACGACCGGACGCCCGACGGTGGTCGGCTACACCGAGAACGACCTGTCGACCTGGGCGGACCTCATCGCCCGCTCGATCCGCGCCGCCGGCGGCCGCCCGGGGCACAAGGTCCACATCAGCTACGGCTACGGCCTGTTCACCGGCGGGCTCGGGGCCCACTACGGCGCCGAGCGGGCCGGCTGCACGGTGATCCCCGCCTCGGGCGGGATGACCGCGCGTCAGGTGCAGATCATCCAGGACTTCGAGCCCGACATCATCATGGTCACCCCGTCCTATCTGCTCACCCTGCTCGACGAGTTCGAACGGCAGGGCGTCGACCCCCGCTCCACCTCACTGAAGATCGGCATCTTCGGCGCCGAACCGTGGACCGAGGAGATGCGCCGCGAGATCGAGGAGCGCATGGACATCCACGCGGTCGACATCTACGGGCTCTCCGAGGTGATGGGGCCGGGCGTCGCGCAGGAGTGCGTGGAGACCAAGGACGGTCTGCATGTGTGGGAGGACCACTTCCTGCCCGAGATCGTCGACCCGATCACGGACGACGCCCTGGCCGACGGCGAGTGCGGGGAACTGGTCTTCACCTCGCTCACCAAGGAAGCGCTGCCCATCATCCGCTACCGCACCCGGGACCTGACCCGGCTGCTGCCCGGAACGGCCCGGACCGGGTTCCGCCGCATCGAGAAGATCACCGGCCGCTGCGACGACATGATCATCGTGCGCGGGGTGAATGTGTTCCCCACCCAGATCGAGGAGATCGTGCTGCGCACCCCCGATGTCACCCCGCACTTCCAGATCCAGCTGAGCAGGAAGGGGCGGATGGACCACATGACCGTCCGTGTGGAGGCGCGGCCCGGCGCCGGGCCGGAGCGGCGCGAGAGCGCGGCGCGGGCCATCGCCAAGGGCGTGAAGGACGGCGTCGGCGTGAGCGTGGACGTGACCATCGTGGACCCGGAGACCCTGGAGCGCTCCCTCGGCAAGCTCCGCAGGGTCAAGGACCTGCGCGAGGCGTGACCCGCCGCCACGGCGTGCCCTCCGGCACACCCCGAGGTTCAGCCGGTCCGATTCAGCCGGTCCGACCCGCGAAGTCCGCGGCGCCCTCCTGGAGCGGCGCCGAGTCCAGCGGGATCGGCGTGAACATCGCGGGCTCCTGGTCGTGGGTCAGCGCCGTCGGGCCGTACACCCAGTCGGTGAAGCCGTAGTCGTAGGTGTCCCGTGCCCGCATGATCGCGTTGCGCTGGAGCCGCCGCACGCCCTCCAGGTGCCACAGCTCGCCCCAGGCGCGTGCGGTGGTCTGCACCCGGCGGCAGTGCTCGACGCGGACCGCCTGGTACGCCTGGAGGGCGGCGTCGTAGTCGGGGGTGCCGGAGCCGCTGTGCCGCACCAGGTGCTCGGCCAGCACCCAGCCGTCCTCGATTGCCATGATCGCGCCCTGCGCCATGTACTGGAGCGGCGGGTGGGCGGCGTCCCCGAGCAGGGCGATGCGGCCGTACACCCAGGTGTCGACCGGCTCCCGGTCGAGCATCTGCCACCAGCGGTCCCGCCACATCAGCGGGATGCCCTTGCGCACGGTGTCGCAGGTGGCCTCGAAGGCGGCGTCGAGCTCGTCCGGGCCGCCCCAGCCCTCGTTCCCGGAGTCGGCCGTCGGCGACTCGAACACGGCCACCTGGTTGAACATCTCGCCGCCGCGCAGCGGGTACTGCACGAAGTGGCAGCGCGGGCCGACGTGGACGACGACATCCCGCTCCGCGACACCGTTGTCCCGCACCCGCTCGAACGGGATGGCCGCCCGGTAGGCCACATAGCGGGAGCTGACCACGTCGTCGCCGACGAGGACGCGCCGGGCCACCGAGTTCAGCCCGTCGGCGGCGACGACGAGCGGGGCCTGTTCGACCCGGCCGTCCGCCAGCAGCACACGGGCGCCGGTGGCGGTGTTCTCGTAGCCGACGGCCGTGCTGTCGGTGACCAGGTCCACCCCGGCCCGGCGGCAGGCGCCCAGGAACAGGGCGTGCAGGTCGCTGCGGTGGATGACCATATAGGGGTAGCCGTAGCGGCGCTCCAGGTCGGCCAGGTCGAGCCGGGTGAGCTCGCGCGCGTCGAGCGCGTCGCGCATCACGATGTTCTCCGGCAGCACACCGAGGCTCTTGGCTTCGTCGAGCAGACCGTAATCGTCGAGGATGCGGGTGCAGTTGGGCGCGAGCTGGATGCCGGCGCCGACCTCGCCGAACTCCTTGGCCCGCTCCAGGACGCGCACCCGCAGCCCTTTCCGGGCGAGGGCGAAGGCGGTGCTGAGACCACCGATGCCGCCGCCGACGACGATGACGTCGAAGGTGTTCTCGGTGGAGGGTGTCGCAGGGGTCATGATCTCTTCCTTGAGTCCCGGGGTCGTGCGTCCCGGTGCCGTGCGCCCCGGGGTGCTGGGGCCGTGGGTGGGGCGGGCCGGGTCACAGCCAGGGGCCGAGGTCCGGGGCGGGGCCGCCGTCGGCGGTGGTGAGGTGGTGGTCGCGGCCGGTGAGGTACGCCGTGATCTCGGGGAGGGCGCCGACGAGTTCGACGGGCTCGCCCTCACCGGGCAGCTCCCAGCGGGCCTCCCCCGCCGTGAGAACCACGGCCGGGCCGGGGGCGGTGCCGCGCTTGCCGAGCACGTCGTCGTTGAGCGCGGCGAGGAAGTCCGCCGGCAGGTCGGCGAAGGTCAGCCCGGTGGCGAGGTCGATGGCGTGCACGCACACCTCGCGGGAGCGCATCCAGGGCAGTTCGGTGGCCGGTACGGTGCGGCCCTGCGCGGTCACCACCGGCGCCTGCCACCGCTCCTCGGTGAGCGCGTCCATGCCGTCGGCGAGTGTCCGCGCGGACCGGCGCAGCCAGGCGGTGAGGTCGGCGGCGGGCAGCCGGGCGCCGTTCTCGATGCCGGCCGTGCGCTCCTCGGGGGAGGCGTACATCGGGGTCGGCTCGCCGGTGGCGGCCCAGTGGACGAGGTTGCCCAGCGCGTCGGCGTTGGCCGCGACGTGGGCCACCAGGTGCTTGCGGCGCCAGCCGGGCAGGGCGCTGTGCGCGTCGAGCCCGGTGTCGTGGAGGTCCGCCGCCGTCACGAACAGCTCGGTGCCGAGCCGGGCCCAGCGGCGGGCGTCGTCGAAGGTGCGGCCCATCAGGCGGACGCCTCCTTGACCACGCGGTTCTCCAGGCGGCCGATGCCCTCGATCTCGGTGACGACGGTCTCGCCGCCGAGCAGGAAGCGCTGCGGCTCGCGGGCGTGGCCGACGCCGCCGGGCGTGCCGGTGGCGATGATGTCGCCGGGGTTGAGCCGGATCACCGTGGAGACGTACTCCACCAGCACCACCGGGTCGAACAGCAGGTCGCCGGTGGAGTCGGACTGCATGACCTCGCCGTCGACGAGCAGGCGCACATCCACAGAGGGGCGCACGCCGCCGGGCAGCTCATCGGGGGTCACCAGGTAGGGGCCGACCGGTGTGCTGGAGTCCCACATCTTGCCCTGCAACCACTCCCGGGTGCGGAACTGCCAGTCCCGGCAGGTGATGTCGTTCAGCACGGTGAACCCGGCGATCGCGGCCTGTGCCGCGGCGCCGCGTGCCCGGCGCACCGGCTTGCCGACGACCACGGCGAGTTCGACCTCCCAGTCGAACTGCCCGGTCTCCTCGGGCCGGACGATGTCGTCGCCCGCACCGATCAGGCAGTCCGCGAACTTGGCGAACAGGGTGGGGTGTGCGGGCAGGTCGCGGCCCATCTCCTGGATGTGGTTGCGGTAGTTGAGGCCGACGCACACCACCTTCGAGGGGCGGGGGACCACGGGCGCGAAGTCGGCACCGGCCACCGGGTACGCCGCCCCGGCCGCCGCGGCCGCCCGCTCGGCCCAGCCGTCCTGCTCCAGCAGGGTGCCGACGTCGGGCACGCCGAGGTCGACCAGGGTGTCGCCGTCCAGCCTCACGGCACGGGTGGCGCCGTCGAGGCGGATGGTCGCGAGTTTCATCGGGTGGTTCCTTCCACGTGGGTGCGGTCGAGCCGGAGGGACTCGAAGACGGGGGAGTCGCTGAACCGGAACAGGTCCAGGGCACCGGAGTCGGAGTCGGAGGACCCCGCCTCGGAGCGTATGGAGAGCGGCTGCCAGGACGGCACCACGAACAGGTCGCCGCGCGTCACCGACCACGTCCGGTCGCCGACGGTCACGGTGCCGGAGCCGTCGAAGACCTGGTGGACCGAGGAGCCGGTCTCGCGCACCGGCGCGGTCTCGGCGCCACGGGCGATCCGGTGCATCTCGGCGCGGATGGTGGGCAGCACATCGGCGCCGGTGGCCGGGTCGGTGAAGCGCACCGCCGCGTGGCCGGGCTCGACGACGCCGGGGAACCCCTCGGCCGCCAGGGCGAGCTGGTCCGCCAGGGCGCGGTCGGTGTGCTCCCAGCGGTAGGCCAGCAGCGGGGAGCCGGGGGCGGTCGTACCGACCGAGACGGGGCGCAGACCGGGGTGGCCCCACAGCCGCTCGGCGCGCGACCGGTCGGGGGTGATGCGCTCGGCGTCGCCGATCTCCTCGCGGCCGAACTCGAAGAACTGCGCCTCGGTGAGGTACTGGAACGGGATGTCCAGGCCGTCGATCCAGGCCATCGGCTCGGCGGTGGCGTTGTGGTGGGCATGCCAGTTCCAGCCCGCCTGCGGCAGGAAGTCACCGCGCCGCATGGCCACCGGATCGCGGTCGACGACCGTCCACACGCCCTCCCCCTCGACGACGAAGCGGAACGCATGCTGGGTGTGGCGGTGCTCGGGGGCGTCCTCGCCCGGCATCAGGTACTGGATGGCGGCCCACAGCGTCGGCGTCGCGAACGGCCGGCCGCCCAGCGCGGGATTGGCCAGCGCGATGGCGCGCCGCTCGCCGCCGCGGCCCACCGGGACCAGATCGCCGGCCTGGGCGGCGAGCCGCCGCAGCCGCTCCCAGCGCCACAGGTGGGGCATGGCCCGTGAGGACGGGTGCGCCGGCATGAGGTCGCCGATCTCGGTCCACAGCGGGACGAGGAGTTCCTGCTCGAAACCCCGGTACAGCTCTTCGAGTGCCGGGGTGACCCGGGGCCGGCCCGGCCCCGGGACGGCCTCGAGGCGGACGGGGGAGCCCGTGGCGGTGTCTGAAGCGATGGAGGTGTCGGTCACGGCCCTCAGCGTGCGTGGTGTTCACTCGGAAGACATGGAGATTCTGGAGAGCAGAATCAGGGCCGGGAGGATCGGCAGGACCGGGAGGATCGGGAGGACCCATGGACAAGCCGCTGAAGAATCCTCCGCCGTATGCCATCACCAGCGTCGACCACGCCCTGCGGGCCGCGGCGATGCTCCAGCTGGAGGGCGGGCTGACCGTGTCGCAGGTCGCCAAGCGCCTCGGTGTGGCCCGGTCGACCGCGCACCGGCTGCTGGCGATGCTCGTCTACCGGGACTTCGCCGTACAGGACGACCAGCGCGTCTATCGCGCGGGGCCCGTCCTGGAGCTGGCCGCGCACTCGCAGTCGCAGGTGTCCCGGCTGCGCGCCGCCGCCCTGCCCCATCTGCACCGGCTGGTCGGCCTGCTGGAGGAGACCGCCAACCTGACCATCCGGACCGGGGACACGGCCCGGTTCATCGCCGGCGTCGAGTGCGCGCGGACGCTGCGCGTGGGCTCCCGCGAGGGCATGGTGTTCCCGGCGCACCGCACGACCGCCGGACTGCTGCTGCTCGCCGAGCTCACCGATGACGAACTGGACCAGGTCTACGCCCCCGCACGCCATCAGGACCGTCCGGGCGACCGCCCCGACCTCGCGGCGCTGCGCACCGAGCTGGCCCGCCTGCGACGCAGCGGCTTCGCCGTCAACCAGGACCGCTCCGAGCGCGGGCTGGTCGCGGTCGGCGTGCCGGTGCGCGGCGCGGACGGCGTCGCGCTGGCCGGGGTGTCGGTGTCGCTGCCCGGGGTGCGCTACGACCCGGGCCGGCTGCGCTCGCTGGTCGCGACCCTGAACGCCGCGGCGCGCGCCATGGAGGCCGATCTGACGGCGGCGTAGCGGCGGCGCCCCCGGCCCCGGGCCGTGCCTCTGTGGCGGCTGGAGGGGCGGCCGGGAGAGGGTGGCCGGGAGGGGTGGCCGGTGTGCGGCGTCAGGCGCCGGGCGGGTTCTTGCCGAGCAGTCCCGCCCAGCTCTCGGCCAGGGTGTTCACCAGCTGCTCGCGGTCGTTGTCCCAGCGTCCCGGTGTCCAGTTGCGCGCCACGTAGTCGAGTTGCGCCATCGCCAGCACGCCGCGCAGGTGCCGGCTCGCCGGGTCGAAGCGTCCCGCCCGGTCGAGGCCGTCCTCGATGTCGCTGATGGTCTCCTCGAACCAGGCGTCCACCAGCCCGCGCAGCTCGGGGTCGACCGCCGCCGCCTCGAAGGCGGCGTTGAGGTAGGGCCGTACGGTGTCCCAGCGGCCGGCGATGGTCGTCAGCCACCCGGCGATCGCCTCACGGCTGCCGTCGTCGACCACCGAGACCAGGTCCCGCGCGGTGGAGCCGTGCGCCGGGGAGTCGATGCGCTCCAGCGCCTCGTTCAACTCGCCGATCAGCGCCTTCATCAGATCGCTGCGGGACGGGAAGTACGCGTAGAAGGTGACCCGGGTGGTGCCCGCCGCGGACGCGATGTCGTCCACAGTCGTCGCGGCGTAACCCTTGGTCTTGAACAGCTCCAGCGCCGTCGACAGCAGGAGCTTGCGGGTCATCTCCTTCTGGGCCGCGCGCAGGCCCGCCATCTCAGCCCACCTGCCCGCGGGAGCGGAGCGAACGTGCTGGTCGAGCGCTGTCTGCACGGTTCCTCATGGTCCGCATCCTACCGCCGGAAGCGTGGCGCTCAGCTGGCGGCCGGTCCTTTGCCGACGCGTAGAGCGAGGGTCGGGAACGCCATGTCCGATGTCCGCCAGCGCACTCCCCCGCGGTGGCGCACAGTGGAGGGTGTGATGAGCGAGGACAGCAGGTACCAGGCGGTGTGCAGCCGTGACGCGCGGTTCGACGGCGAGTTCTTCTTCGGTGTCGCCACGACCGGGATCTACTGCCGGCCGAGTTGCCCCGCGACCACGCCCCGGCGCAAGAACGTCCGGTTCTTCCCGACCTCGGCCGCCGCGCAGGGCGCGGGGTTCCGGGCCTGCCGCCGCTGCCGCCCGGACGCCGTGCCCGGCTCCGCCGAGTGGAACGCGCGGGCGGACGCCGTCGGCCGCGCGATGCGGATGATCGGGGACGGGGTGGTGGACCGGGAGGGCGTGTCCGGGCTCGCGGCGCGGCTCGGCTACAGCGCCCGGCAGGTGCAGCGGCAGCTGACCGCCGAGCTCGGCGCCGGACCGGTCGCGCTCGCCCGCGCCCAGCGCGCCCACACCGCGCGCATCCTGTTGCAGACCACCGCCCTGCGGGCCTCGGAGATCGCGTTCGCGGCCGGGTTCTCCAGCGTCCGGCAGTTCAACGACACCCTGCGCGAGATCTACGCCGCCACCCCCACCGAACTGCGCGCCGCCCGGCCGGAGAAGTCCGCCAGGTCCGGGCCCGCGGCGGCAGCCGGCGGGGTGCTGGGGGCCGGCGGTGGGGCGGGCGGCGGCACGGCCGGGGTACCGCTGCGGCTCGCCTACCGCGGTCCGTACGACACCACGGGGGTCTTCGACCACCTCGCCCGGCGCACCCTCACCGGGGTGGAGGAGATGGTGGGCGCCCCCGGCGCCCGGACCTACCGCCGCACCCTGCGGCTGCCGCACGCCTGCGCGGTCGCCGAGATCGACGAACGGCCCGGGGACGGCTGGCTGGAGTGCCGGCTGCGCCTGACCGAGCTGCGCGATCTGACCACCGCCATTCAGCGGATCCGGCGCCTGTTCGACCTGGACGCCGATCCCTACGCGGTCGCCGAGCGGCTCGGCGCCGATGCCGCGCTCGCGCCCCTGGTGGCCGCGCGGCCGGGGCTGCGCGCCCCGGGCGCCGCCGACCCCGGCGAACTCGCCATCCGCGCCGTGCTCGGCCAGCAGGTCTCGGTGGCGGCGGGGCGCGTGCTGGGGGACGCGCTGGTCGCCGCGTACGGGAAGCCCCTGGCGCGGCCCGACGGCGGGCTCACCCATCTCTTCCCCCGCGCCGAGGACCTGGCCGAGGCGCCGCTCACCGAACTCGGCATGCCCGAGAGCCGACGCACCACGCTGCGCGCGCTCGCCACCGCGCTCACGGACGGCACGGTCCGGCTGGACGCCGGCGCCGAGCGCGACCGGACCGAGAAGGAGCTGCTGGGGCTGCCCGGCATCGGCCCCTGGACGGCCGGTTACATCCGGATGCGGGCGCTCAGCGACCCCGATGTGCTGCTGGAGTCGGATGTCGCCGTACGGGCCGGGGCCCGCGGCGCCGGGGCGCGGCTGGAGGACTCCGAGAGCTGGCGCCCCTGGCGCTCGTACGCCATGCACCACCTGTGGCACGCCGCCCGGTCCCCACGGACCGGGTGAGCACGGCGCCCGCAGGCCCATCGGCGCGCACGGTGCGCACGGCGCGATGCCGAAGGTGACTCCGGCGTGCGGGACGACCGCCCGTTCCGCCGTCGCGCGGCCCTACGCGCACCCACCCGCACCGAACCGTCCACCGGCTCGACAGCACACTCCCGCTTCCCGGACCTCCCCGGCCTCCCCGGTGGGACCCGCATCGACCGCCGACGGGGTGCGGGCGGTGCGAGGCAGGACGGGGCCCGTGCGCACCGAGCCATCCACCGGCTCGACAGCACACTCCCGCTTCCCGGACCTCCCCAGCCTCCCCGGTGAGACCCGCATCGACCGCCGACGGGATGCGGGCGGTGCGAGGCAGGACGGGGTGCCCCCTGCGCACCGGGCCATCCGCCGCCGGGCCGGTGCGCGGGCTCAGCCCGGCGCCAGCTCGCGGGCCCTGCGCAGCCCGGCGGTGACATCCGCGAGGGTCGCGCAGTCCCCCACCGCCGCCCCCACGGGCAGCATGAGGTCCGTCGGGGGGCGGCGGGTGGCGACGGCGTCGGCCAGGTCGGACAGCGCGGCCCGCAGCCGGGCCGCGAGGGCGGGCTCGGGCTGTGGGGCGCCCTGGTCGAGCCGTACGCCGCAGGCCGTGGCCGCGTCCACGATCTCCTCCAGGGCGAAGACCACCGGAGCCCAGGCCGCCAGGTCCCGGCCGAACGGCGGGTGTTCGGCGCTCGCCACCTCCACGGCGCGGCGGGCGTCGGCCAGGGCGCGGTACGCCTCGCGGCGCAGCCGCAGCCGGGTGGCGTAGGGCGCTTCGGCGGTCAGCACCCGGTCGAGGTGGTCGCGGGTGGCGCGGACGGCGAGCGACAGCCGCACCGACACCTGGGCGCGCGGGCCGCCGAGTCCGGGCAGCGCCCCGGCGGCCAGCACCACGGCGCAGGCCAGCAGCGTGTCGGTGAGCCGGGCGAACCCGGGGTCGGTGTCGCCGCCGAGGTAGACGAGGGAGAGCAGCAGCGGTGTGAGCACGGCGGTCTGGAGGGCGAAGTGGCGTACCGAGACCGGGATCAGCGCGGAGCAGACGGCGGCGACGGCGACCGGCCAGCTGCCGGCGGCGCCCTGGCCGGGGCCGAGCAGCGTGACGAGCGCGCCGAAGACGGCCACGCCCACGGCGGTGCCCAGCGCGCGGGAGAGGGCCCGGGAGACCAGCGGGCCCATGTCGGGCTTGACCAGGAAGGCGGCGGTGGCGGGGAGCCAGTACCAGTGCGCGCCCGGCAGTGCCTGTGCCAGCGCGGTGCTGACGCCCACGCACAGGGCCACCCGGGCGGCGTACTCCCGGCCCGCGGGGCCGAGCGCGCGGCGCAGCCGCTGCCGGTGGCCGGGGACGACGGCGCCGACGGCGGGCGCCGGTTCGCCGTCGAAGACCCGGGCGGCGAGCAGCACGGCCCGGTGCATGGCCACATTGCCCGCGGTGTCGGGTACGGGGGCGGGGAGCCGGCCCGGTGGCAGTCCGGTCCGTACCGAGCGGGCCAGTTGGGCGGGGGTGCGCGCGATCCGGCCGGGCACCGGTGCGTGCTCCCACAGCAGGGTCAGGACGGCCTCGCTGAGCGCTCCGGCCACCGCCAGCCGGTCGCGCAGCCGCCGCTCCTCCGCGTCGAGGCGGTGCAGTGGCAGCCGGTGGGCGTAGAGGGCCTCGTACGCGGCGTCGTAGGCGGCGGTCAGCCGGCGCCGGGCGGCCTGGCCGCCGTCGGTGCCGACCGCCGTCATCAGGCCGGCCAGGGCGTCGTACACGGCGGCCACCGGCTCCCGTTGCCCGGAGGGCGCGGTCTGGCGTGCCGGGACGGCGCGGGGCAGCAGCGCGGCCATCGCGAGCACCCAGGCGGCGCCGAGCAGCAGCAGGCCCGCCCGGACCGGCGGCGGCACCGGCAGGGGCATGCCCGCGCCGACCACGGCGGCCACCATCAGCTGCACCCCGGCGGAGGAGCTGACCGGGCCGATGGCGCTGATCGCGCCGGAGACCAGTCCGACGGCGGCGAGGGCGAGCGCGATCCACGCCCCGAGGCCCAGGGTGCCCAGCCAGGCCCCGGTCAGCAGGCCGGCGGCGCCGGCGAGGGCGGGCAGGCCGATGCGCACGGGACGGGTGGCGCGGGTGGCGGGACGGTCGTTGATGTGGGCGAACATCGCGCCCAGCCCGGCGACCACCCCGAACGGGGTGTGTCCCGACGCGACGCCGACGGCCACCACCGGCCCCACGCCGAGCGCCCCGCGGACCACCGCCGCCCAGGGCACCGGGCCCCGCAGCGCCCGCATCCCGCGCAGGGGGTGCGTCAGCCAGTCGGGCGGTGCGGTGAGCGTGCGCAAGGATCCTCCGTGAGGTGGAAATCATGGGCCTCTTCGACCGTACGTGAGCAAGGGGGAACTTTCGTAACCTGCGTATTTCCGCCATGTGAGGGGCTGATGCCCCGCCTCGTACCCAGCCGGCCCGCGGCCCGGGAACCCGGGTGTGACCTGGTGGTTCGGCCGGTTGGCGCGGACCGGCCGGCCGGTTTTGTCGGGGCGCACTTGCCAGACTCATATGTCTCACGGCGTGGCCAGCTTCATGCGGAGCGTGTTGTGCTGGATACGCAGGAGAACTAGCCTCCGTTCCGCCCGTTACCGAACATTCGTCTGGTAACTGCCTTCCGTTGATCCCCCATTGTCGGAGAACGCTCATGCGGGTGACCTTGCATCAGGACAACTGCGCCCTGGCCATGGCCCTGGCCGGCTCGTGAGCACACCACGGAACGTCGTGGTCGTGGGCGCCTCGGTCGCCGGGCTCACCACGGCCGTCACGCTGCGGGCCCAGGGGTACGGCGGAAGGCTCACCCTGATCGGCGACGAGCCGCACACCCCCTACAACCGGCCGCCGCTGTCCAAGCAGATCCTGGCGGGCACCTGGGAGCCGGACCGGATCAAGCTGCGCACCGACGAGGAGCTGTCCCACCTCGACGCGCGGCTGCTGTTCGGCAGGTCCGCCACCGGTCTGGACACCACCGCCCGCCGGGTGATGCTGGACGGCGGCGACAGCGTCTCCTACGACGCCCTGGTCATCGCCACCGGCGTCACCCCCAACAGCCTGCCCGGCGCCCACCATCTGGCCGGGGTGCATCTGCTGCGCACGCTCGACGACGCCCTGGCCCTGCGCGCCGATCTGCGCCGCGCGCCGGATGTGAAGGTGGCGGTGGTCGGGGCGGGTTTCCTCGGCTCGGAGGCCGCGGCGGCGGCCCGCAGGATGCGGCTGGACGTCACCATGATCGACCCCCGCCCGGTGCCGATGCGGCGGCAGTTCGGCGACCGGATAGCCGCCCTGGTCGGGCGGCTGCACACGGAGAACGGCGTGTCCATGCGCTGTGGCACCGGGGTGCGGCGGTTCTTCGAGTCCGGCGGCCGGGTGACCGGTCTGGAGCTGACCGACGGCACCCGGCTCGATGCCGATGTGGTGGTGGTCGCGATCGGTTCCGTCCCGGCGATCGGCTGGCTGGCCGGCTCCGGCCTGGGGCTGGGCAACGGCGTCGAATGCGATCCCACCTGCTGTGCCGCGCCCGGGGTCTACGCGGCCGGGGACGTCGCCTCGTGGCACAACAACCACTTCGGCTGCCGGATGCGGCTGGAACACCGGCTGAACGCGACCGAACAGGCCAAGGCCGTCGCCCGCAATGTCCTCGGCGAGAACCGGCCGTTCGCGCCCGTGCCGTACTTCTGGACCGACCAGTACGACGCCCATATCCAGGCGTACGGCATCTTCCCCGCCGACGCCGAGCTCACCGTGCTCCACGGCGAGCTCGACGGCGGCCACTTCGTCGTCGCCTACGGCCACCAGGGGCGGGTGGTCGGGGTGCTCGGCTGGAACAGCCCGCGCGAGCTGCGCGAACTGCGTCAACTCGTGGTCGACCGGGCGCCCTGGAAGACGGTGGCACCCCCCTCGCCCGCGGTGTTGGCCGACCGACACCTCTCGGCCAGTATCCGGTGACCGCGAGGCCAATTCCCGGCCATGCGCGCCGATCACCCTGGCGGGGTGCTGGTCCGTCGTGTTCTCACCGCTCTCGCCCACAGCGTGGCCCTCGCCCCGCGTCACTGCCGGCTCCTCGGGCTCGCCGGGTCGGTGGCCCTGGCGGCGGGCGGGGCGACCGCCGGAGCGCTGCCCGTGGGGGACGCCCTCACCCCTGACTCCGGGACGGCCGCGCTCGGGCTGGTCAGCACGTATTTCGGACTGGTGCTGCTGGTCGCGGCGTGGTGGCTGCTGGGACGTGAGGTGCGCGGACCCCGGCCGCCCGGCCCCCGCTCCCTGCTGCTGACGCTCGTCACCTGGGCGGCTCCCCTGCTGCCCGGACCGCCGCTGTTCAGCCGGGACGTCTACAGCTATCTCGCCCAGGGCGCCATGGTGCACGCCCGTATCGACGTCTACACCCACGGCCCGGTACGCCTCGGCGGGCCGCTGGCGGCCGAGGTGGCACCGGTGTGGCAGCACTCCCCGGCGCCGTACGGCCCCGTCTCGCTGGCCTTCGAATCCGCCGTCGCCCACGCCTCCAGCGCCCAGCCCTCCCTCGGGGTGATCGGGCTGCGGCTGATCGCGCTGCTCGGGGTGGCGCTGATGGTTCTCGCGCTGCCCGTGCTGGCCCGCCGCTGCGGCACCGATCCGAGCGCCGCCCTGTGGCTGGGCGCGCTCAACCCGCTCCTGCTGCTGCATCTGGTGGGCGGGGCGCACAATGATGCCGTGATGCTCGGGCTCCTCGGTGCCGGACTGGTGGCCGCGACGGGCCGGTGGCCGGCCTGCGGCACGGTGCTGGTCACGCTCGCCGCCCTGGTCAAGGCCCCGGCCGCGCTGGGGCTGCTGGCGGTCGCCACGCTGTGGGCGCACCGGGTGGAGGGCCGCGGGCGCCGGGCCGGCGCCGTGGCGGCCACCGGCGCGCTGGCCCTGGCCACCACCGGGGTGGCCACGGCCGTCACCGGCACCGGCTACGGCTGGATCACCGCGCTCACCACCCCGGCCACACCCGACAACTGGGCGCTGACCAGCACCCTCGGCCGCGCCACCGGCGCCCTGCTGGACGCCGTCGGCAGCGGGCTGGCCCCGCTGGCCGGGCCCGCCTGGCAGGCACTGGGGCTGCTGGCCACCGCCGCGGCCATCGGGGCCGCCTGGCTGCGACCGCCCCGCCCCCGGCCCGTGTACGCACTGGGGCTCAGCCTGATCGCGGTGGCCGTGCTGGGCCCGGCGATCCGGCCCTGGTACGTCCTGTGGGGGCTGTTCGTGATCGCGGCGGCCGGGCCGGGCGGAGCGGTGCGCAAGGTGGTGGTGGCGGGCAGCGGGGTGCTGGCGCTGGCCGTGCTGCCCAGCGGGTTCGCCCCGGATCCACGGCAGCTGACGTTCGCCGTGTGCGGGGGCGCGCTGGCGGTGTGCGCGCTGTGGTGCGTCCGGCACGCACCGGGGCTCGCCACCGGCGCCGCGCTCTCCGCCGTCCACGGCGGCCCCCGATCGGGGCGTTCGGCATGACGGGGCCCACCACACCACGCGGACGGCTGGTGCTCGCGCTCGCGCTCACCGGGGCGGTGGCGCTCTTCCTGGCCTTCGTACCGCTGCACCGGCACTGGTTCGACCTGAACGTCTACTACGGGGCCGTGGCGCACTGGCTGCGGGACGGCCGGATCTACGACTTCACCATCCCCGGCGCGGACGGGGCGGACTACGGCTTCACCTATCCGCCCTTCGCCGCGCTGTGCATGTTGCCGATGGCCCTGTTCGACTGGCCGGCCGCGATCACCCTCAGCATGGTGCTCAACGTGGCCGCCTCGGCCACCCTGCTGACCTGGCTGATCGGCCCGATGGTGGGCCGGCACGGCTGGCCCAGGTGGTTCGCCTTCGTGGTGGCGGCCTGTCTGTTCGTCCTGCTGGAGCCGGTGCGGGACACCTTCAGCTTCGGGCAGGTCAATCTGCTGCTGCTGGTGCTGGTGTGCTTCGACGCCCGGCTGCTGACCACCGGGCGCGGCCGGTTCGCCGGCTGCGGCATCGGGCTGGCCGCCGCCGTCAAGCTCACCCCGGCGATCTTCATCGGCTATCTGCTGATCACCGGGCGCCGGCGCGCCGCCGCGACGGCCACCGGCACCGCCGCGGCCGCCACCCTGCTCGCCCTGGCGGTGGCGCCGGGGGCCTCCCGGACCTACTGGACCGAGGCGCTGTGGGACACCGACCGGATCGGGGTGCTCAGCTACGTCTCCAATCAGTCGTGGGAAGGGCTGCTGGCCCGGCTGGTCGATCCGGTGCCGCCGAGCGGCGCCGTGTGGGGGCTCGGGGCGCTGGCGGTACTGGCCGTCTGGGCGTACCGGGTGCGCCGCGCGGCGGCCGCCGGGGACGAGCCGGCCGGTTTCGCGCTGACCGGTGTCGCCGCCTGTCTGGTCAGCCCGATCACCTGGGTGCACCATCTGGTGTGGCTGATCCCGGCCCTGGCGGTGCTCGTCGACAGCGGGCTGCGGCCGGACGCGCCACCCGCCCGGCGCAGGCTGCTGCTGCCGGTGTGCGCGGTGGTGTACGTCATCCTGTGCAGCAGTGTGGTGTGGCTGTGGCGGTTCGACTTCACCGGGGTGGACGGCTTCCTCGGCAGCAACGCCTATGTGTGGATCTGCCTCGGGTTGCTGATCGCGCTCCCGCTGCGCGGTGCGGATTCCGCGCGGCTGCCGAGCCATGAGCCGTATCCGGCGCGTATCCCATGAACAAGGAGTGCCTGGACCGATGCGACACACGATGCCGCGCCCCACGGGGCGGCCCCTGGAGCACTCCGCGGAGCGGGCCGGGCACCGGCCCTGGCACCGGCGGCTGCCGCTGCGCCGGATCCTGTGTCTGCTGCCGCTGCTCGTCGTGGGTGTCTGGGTGGTCCAGCACCGGTCGCTGATCGGCTCCGGCGCCCGTCAGACGCTCACGGCCGATCCGTACTGGCTGCTGACGGCGGTGGCGACGACCGGGCTCGGCTGGGTCGCGGTGGCCTTCGCCCGGCAGGGCACGGTGCTGGAACGGCTTCCGGCGAGGCGGCTGTTCGCCGCCCAGTTCGCCGCGGGGGCGGCCAACCATCTGCTGCCGTCGGGGATCGGTGCGAGCGCGGTCAACATCCGGTTCATGACGGGCTGCGGGCTGCCGCCCGCCCGCTCCTCGGCCGCGCTCGCCCTGTACTTCCTGGCGGAGGCCACCACCCGGGTGGGGCTGCTGCTGGTGCTGCTGATGGCGTTTCCCCAGGCGCTGCGGCTGGGCCCGGTGCTCCCGGCGTCGGTGAGCGGATGGGTGGTGGCCGGCGCGGTGGCGGCGGCCGGGGCGCTGGTGGCCGGGGTGGCGCTGGTCCGTCCGGTGCGACGGCTGGTGGCGACGTTCGTGCGCACCGCGCTGGCCGACGCCCGTTCGCTGCACACCCGGCCGTCCAGGGCGCTGGCGCTGTGGGGTGGTTCGCTGGCGTTTCCCCTGCTCCAGGCGGCGGGGCTGGTGGCGGTCGGTCTGGCGCTGGAGCTCCAGGTGCGGCCGGCGCATGTGATGCTCGCGTATCTGGCCGCCACGGCGGTGGCCGCCGTCGTCCCCTCCCCCGGCGGTATCGGCTCGGTCGACGCGGCGCTGGTCATCGCGCTGGTCGCGGCGGGGGCGGCGGTCGACTCGGCCACGTCCGCGGTGCTGGCGTACCGCTTCATCACGGTGTGGCTGCCGCTGATCCCCGGGGCGCTGGTGCTGGGCGGCCTGGTGCGCTCGAAGATCATCTGAGCGGGGTGGCCGGACACCGTGCGGCCGGGCGTGGACGGTCCGGCCGGCGGGGTCAGGGGCGGCGCAGGGTGAGGACGTCGTCGTCCCGGACGTCGATACGCGAGCCGAGGCCGGCCCCGACCCGGTCGAGGGTCTCGCCCAGCCATGCGGCGTCCGCGTGGCCGGGGTGCTCCAGCCGCATCCGCCGTGCCCGCAGGGGCACCATGCGCAGGTTCACCAGGCGGCCGGTGTCCGGGTCCACCTCGGGGAAGTAGAGCAGCCGCAGATCGTCGCGGTACCGCTGGTATCCGCCGATGCCCTCGTAGTCGTCGACCATGTCGCCGCAGCCGTAGAGGACGAGCTTGCCGCGGTACACCTCGAGCGGGCGGGGGTGGTGGGAGGAGTGGCCGTGGACGAGGTCGACCCCGCCGTCGATCAGGGCGTGGGCGAAGCGGATCTGGTCCGGTGGGACGCCGTACCCCCAGTTGCCGCCCCAGTGGACCGAGGCGACGGCGATGTCGCCGGGCCGGCTCAGCTGCCGTACCCGGTCGGTGATGGCGGCCGCGCGGGCGTCCGACAGATCGGGCAGGAAGTCCACTCCGGGCCGGTCGTCCGTCGCGGCCCAGCCACGCGGAATGCCGCTGGAGGCCGCGCCGAACGCGAACACCAGGACGCGGTGCCGGTCACCGGCGGGGACGGCGGCGGGGCGCCGCGCGGCGGTCGCGTCACGGCCCGCTCCGGCCACCGTGAGTCCGGCGGCGGCGAGCATGTCGAGCGTCTCGTCGAGGCCGGGCCGGCCGCCGTCGAGCACATGGTTGTTGGCCAGGACGCAGACATCGGGCCGGACCGCGGTCAGACAGGGGATGTTGTCCGGGCTCATCCGGTAGTGGACGTCCTTCCCCGGGGCGAACTCACCTCCGCGGGTGACGCTCGTCTCCAGGTTGAGCACCCGCACATCGGGTGCCTCCTCGTCCAGTACCGCCAGGGCGTCCCCCCAGGGCCAGGTGAAGTCGACCGGGCGCGGGATCGGGCCGTTCGCCTCTTCGGCCAGCTCGACATAGGCGCGGGAGTCGCGGATATAGGGCTCGTGGAGCTCCGGGTCGCCGGGGTGCGGCAGGATCTGGTCGACTCCGCGGGCGAGCATCACATCGCCGCAGAGGAACAGCGTCACCGCCGTGCCGGGCATATCTCAACGATCGCACACGCTCCATGGCCGCCCCACGGGGCAGTGGGCGTTACGCGGCCCGCGCGCCGACCTCCTCGCCCAGGCGGGCGCAGGTGCGGCTGATCAGACGGGAGACGTGCATCTGGGAGATGCCGAGCCGGTCGGCGATCCGGCTCTGGGTCTCGTCGCAGAAGAAGCGCAGGTAGAGGATTTCCCGCTCGCGGTCGGGGAGCCTGCGCAGACACGGCTTGAGGGCTTCGCGCTGCACCACCCGCTCGTAGGAGGGCTCGGTGGAGCCGAGGGTGTCCACCAGCGTGTAGCCGTCGTCCGCGCCGCGCAGTTCCGCGTCCAGCGACAGCGTCCGGAAGCTCTCGAGCGCCTCCATGCCCAGCAGGACGTCCTCCTCGCTCAGGCCGGTGTGCAGCGCGACGTCCCTCACGCTGGGCGAGCGGTCGTCCGGGGAGCGGGTCAGCTCCTGGACGGCGGTGCGGACCCGGTTGCGCAGTTCCTGGATGCGGCGCGGGACGTGCAGGCCCCACATATGGTCGCGGAAGTGCCGCTTGACCTCACCGGTCACGGTCGGCACCGCGTAGCTCTCGAAGGCCGTGCCCCGGCTCGGCTCATAGCGCTTGACCGCCTTGACCAGGCCGACCATGGCCACCTGCCGCAGATCCTCGGGCGTTTCACCGCGGTTGCGGAACTGCGCGGCGATCCGTTCGGCCATCGGCATCCAGGCCCGGACGACGTCCTGCCGCAGGGCCTCCTTCTCCGAGCCGTCCGGCAGGGCGGCGATCCGGCGGAACTCCCCGGAGGTGTCGGGGGCGTCGTCGTGCGCATGCTTGGAGTGTGCTCGGGGGTGTGCTCGTACGGGCGTCATGGGGTGTCTCCCTTGAGCTGTCGTCAGTGTCACCACAGGGCGGCGATACGGACAACTCGGGCGACCGTGTCACACGCCTTCCGCAGCCGGGCTGCTCCCGTGGCGTGCCTCCGGTCCGAAGCACACAGGTCGCGTGCCCGCCCTCGGCGCCCTGAAACGAAATTCCCCTCGGTGAATGCGGGTGCCCCGGTGCGGCGTTGTGCGCTCCGGCTCCAGAGGTGCCCGTTCGGGCCCGCGGAAGCGCCCGCGGCCAGGGCCCGAGCGCCCGCGTCCACAATTTACGGAGGCTTTCCCGCCGTTTCGCCCGTGGGCCGTTGTCCGTACCGGTCCGGCACAAGAGACTGCACCGGTCCCCTCGCTCCCTTATCGAAACGTCCCAGGAGACCGGACCTTCATGACCTCCATAGACCGCAGAAGATTCATGCAACTGGCCGGCACCGGCACGGCGATGTCCCTGCTCTCCGCCAGCATCGCGCGCGCCGCCCAGATTCCGGCCAACCGCCGGACCGGCAGTCTGCGGGACATCGAGCACATCGTGGTGCTGATGCAGGAGAACCGCTCCTTCGACCACTACTTCGGCACCCTGCGCGGGGTCCGGGGATTCGGGGATCCGCGGCCGGTGCGGCTGCCCGGCGGGAAACCGGTGTGGCACCAGTCCGACGGCACCAAGGACGTCCTGCCGTTCCGGCCCGAGGTGAACGACCTCGGCCTCCAGTTCCTCCAGGACCTGCCGCACGGCTGGGGCGACGGCCACGCCGCGTTCAACGCCGGCGCCTACGACAAGTGGGTGCCCGCGAAGTCGGCCACCACCATGGCGTATCTGACCCGCGAGGACATCCCGTTCCACTACGCGCTGGCCGACGCCTTCACCATCTGCGACGCCTACCACTGCTCGTTCATCGGCTCCACCGACCCCAACCGCTACTACCTGTGGTCCGGTTACACCGGCAACGACGGCAAGGGCGGCGGCCCGGTCCTGGACAACGCGGAGGCCGGCTACGGGTGGACCACCTACCCCGAGCGCCTGGAGCGGGCCGGGGTCTCCTGGAAGATCTACCAGGACATCGGCGACGGCCTCGACGCCGACGGCGGCTGGGGCTGGATCGAGGACGCCTACCGCGGCAACTACGGCGACAACTCGCTGCTGTACTTCGACCAGTATCGCGACGCCGCCCCCGGCGACCCGCTGTACGACAAGGCCCGCACCGGCACCGACGCCAAGAACGGCGACGGCCTCTTCGACATCCTGCGGGCCGATGTGCGGGCCGGGAAGCTGCCGCAGGTCTCCTGGATCGCGGCGCCCGAGGCCTTCACCGAGCACCCCAACTGGCCCGCCAACTACGGCGCCTGGTACATCGCGCAGGTGCTGGACGCGCTGACCGCCGACCCCGAGGTGTGGAGCAGGACCGCGCTGCTGATCACCTACGACGAGAACGACGGCTTCTTCGACCACGTGGTGCCGCCGTACGCGCCGGCCGCGGGGCGGGGCGGTTCGACCGTGGACACCACCGGGGAGCTGTTCGCCGGCTCCGCCACGCAGCCCGCGGGCCCGTACGGGCTGGGGCAGCGGGTGCCGATGCTGGTGGTCTCGCCGTGGAGCAAGGGCGGCTGGGTGTGCTCGCAGACCCTGGACCACACCTCGGTCATCCGGCTCATCGAGCGGCGCTTCGGCGTCCAGGAGCCGAACATCTCGCCGTGGCGGCGGGCGGTGTGCGGCGATCTGACCGCGGCCTTCGACTTCTCCCGGACCGATGTGAAGGTCCCGGCCCTGCCGGACACCAGCGGCTACCGCCCCAAGGACAACGACCGGCACCCCGACTACGTGCCGGCGGTCCCGGCACACCCCTCGCTGCCCCGGCAGGAGTCCGGACTGCGCCCGGCCAGGCCGCTGCCGTACGACCTGTCGGCCGATGCCGTGACCGCCGCCGACGGCACTGTGCGGATCGACTTCGGCAACCACGGACAGGTGGCCGGGGCGCACTTCCACGTGACCTCCGCGAGCCATGCGGGCGGCCCGTGGGGCTACACCGTCGAAGCCGGCAAGCGGCTGTCCGGCGACTGGCGGCGCTCCTCGGACGACCGGGGCGGCTATGACCTCCAGGTGCACGGCCCGGCCGGTTTCCTGCGCCACTTCACCGGCCACGCCACCGGCAAGGGCCCGGAGGTGAGCGCCCGCCACGACCGCGCGACCGGCCAGGTCCGGCTGACCCTCACCCATGACGGCGACACGACGGTGCGGCTCACCGTGACGGACGGCTACCACGGGGAGAAGCCGGTGGAGTACCGGCTCCGGCCGGGCGCGCGGGTGGTGCACACCGCGCGCACCGGGCACAACCACCAGTGGTACGACCTGTCGGTGGTCTCCGACCACGACAGCGGCTATCTGCGCCGGCTGGCCGGACATGTGGAGACCGGCCGGGCGGGGAAGAGCGACCCCGCGCTCTCGGCGGACTGATCCCACCGCCACCGGCCCCGTCTCGCGCGTCCGTCCGGCGGTTGCCCGCCCCGGGCGGGCGCGCGAGGCGTTCCCCGGCGGGTACGGGCGGTCAGTGACGGCCGCCCGAGGCGCGGGCGCGGAAACCGGCCGGGGTCTCGCCGGAGCGCCGCCGGAAGAACTTGGTGAAGACGGTGGCGTCCGGGAAGCCGAGCCGCTCGCCGATGGCCGTGGCGGACAGATCGGTGTGCACCAGCAGCCGCTTGGCCTCCAGCAGCACCCGGTCGTCGATGAACCGCTTGGCGCCGCATCCGGCGGTGGCGCGGGTGGCGCGGGTGAGGGTGCGGACGCTGTAGCCCAGCCGGGCCGCGTAGTCCTCGACCCGGTGGGTGCGGGTGTAGTCGCGCTCCACGGCCTGCTGGAAGCGGCGGAACGCCTCGCTGCCCGTGGTGTCCCCGCTCGGGGCGCCGGGCAGATGGGCCAGCCGCAGCACGAGGACGGCGACGAGGTGGCGCACCACCTCGATATGCGCCTCCAGCGGCCCGGACGTCGTCCGGTACTCGTTCTCCAGCAGGTCCAGGACGCCGCGGACGGCCCTCGCGGCGGCGCCCTCGGGGACCACCAGCGGGTGCTGCGGCGCGGGCCGGTCCAGCCGGGCGGCCACCGCGCTGGCGGCGCCGAGATAGCCGGGCGGGAAGAGCACGGCGGCGCCCTCGGCGGCGTCGAGGTCGGAGCGGAACTGGTGGATCTGCCCGGGGCGCACCCACATCCAGCCGCCCTCGGTCAGCTCGTGCTCGGTGAAGTCCACCGAGCAGCGCAGCGCACCGGAGCGCACGGTGATCAGCTGGTGGAAGGCGAGCCGCATCGGGGCGCGGACGTCGAGGCCATGGCTGTGTGCGCGGGCGGCCAGCCCGGGGAAATCCAGGACCACCGCTCCCGGCGGGGCTCCCACGGAGGGCCGGAACGGAACCTCGGTGACATCACGGTGTCCGTTTCTGTCCATAGCGCGTCCTCAGTGTACGGCTGGTGTGGCCTGGTCCGCATCTAGCGTGGAGTGCGTTGCGATGAACGGGTGACCGAAAGAGTCCCCATGTCCATCGCGTCCCCGCCACCGACAGCAGCCAAGGGAGAGCGTGTGCGATTGATCGTGGGCATGACGGGAGCCACGGGTGCCGTGTTCGGCGTCCGGCTGCTGGAGCGGCTGGCCGAACTGCCCGAGGTGGAGACCCATCTGGTGCTCAGCCGCTGGGCGCGCACCACGATCGAGCTGGAGACCGGCCGGTCCGCCCGTGAGGTGGCCGCGCTCGCCGATGTGGCCCACTCCCCCGAGGACCAGGGCGCCACCATCTCCTCCGGCTCCTTCCGCACCGACGGCATGATCATCGCGCCGTGCTCGATGAAGACGCTCGCCGGGATCCGCGCCGGATACGCCGACGGCCTGGTGGGACGCGCCGCGGACGTGGTCCTCAAGGAGCGGCGTAGGCTCGTTCTCGTACCGAGGGAGACCCCGCTCAGCGAAATCCACCTGGAGAACATGCTGGCGCTCTCCCGGATGGGCGTGCGGATGGTTCCGCCCATGCCCGCGTTCTACAACCACCCCCGGTCGGTGGACGACATCGTCGACCACATCACGGCACGCCTGCTCGACCAGTTCGACCTGCCCGCGCCCGCCGCCAAGCGGTGGGAGGGCATGCGTGCCGCCCGCGGCCCGAAGCCCACCGCCGCCTGATTCCCGCACCCCCGCATTTGGAGTTCCCCATGGCCTACGACGACTTCCGCGGCTTTCTCGAAGCCCTCCGGAAGGAGGGTCAGCTGCTGCACATCACCGACGAGGTGCTGCCGGAGCCGGACATCGCCGCCGCCGCGAACGCCGCCCCGCGCCTGGGCGACCAGGCCCCCGCCCTGTACTTCGACAACGTCAAGGGCTTCACCGACGCGCGGATCGCGCTCAATGTGCACGGCTCCTGGGCCAACCACGCGCTCGCGCTCGGCCTGCCCAAGGAGACCGGCACCAAGGAGCAGGTCGAGGAGTTCATCCGCCGCTGGGACACCTTCCCGGTCGCCCCCGAGTGGCGGGAGAACCCGCTGTGGGCCGAGAACACCCTGGAGGGCGAGGACGCCGACATCTTCCGGGTGCTCCCGCTGATCCGGCTCAACGACGGCGACGGCGGCTTCTACATCGACAAGGCGGCCGTGGTCTCCAAGGACCCCGACGACCCCGAGCACAGCGGCAAGCAGAACGTCGGCATCTACCGCATCGAGGTCAAGGGCCGGCGCACACTGGCCATCCAGCCGGTGCCGGTGCACGACATCGCCCAGCATCTGCACACCGCCGAGGAGCGGGGCGAGGACCTGCCGGTGGCCATCACGCTCGGCAACGAGCCGATGATCTCCATCGTGGCCTCCACCCCGATGGAGTACGAGCAGAACGAGTACGAGCTGGCCGGTGCCCTGCGCGGCGCGCCCACGCCGCTCGCCAAGGCCCCGCTGACCGGGCTGCCCGTGCCGTGGGGCTCGGAGGTGGTCATCGAGGGCGTGATCGAGGGCCGCAAGCGGGAGATCGAGGGCCCGTTCGGCGAGTTCACCGGCCACTACTCCGGCGGCCGGAACATGCCCGTCATCCGCATCGACCGGATCTCGTACCGCACCAACCCCGTCTTCGAGCACCTCTACCTCGGCATGCCGTGGACCGAGGTGGACTACCTGATCGCCGCCAGCACCTGTGTGCCGATGTACAAGCAGCTGCGCCGCGACTTCCCCGAGGTCCGGGCGGTCAACGCGATGTACACCCACGGCCTGGTCGTCATCGTGTCCACCAAGAAGCGCTACGGCGGTTTCGCCAAGGCCGTGGGCATGCGGGTGCTGACCACCCCGCACGGCCTCGGCTACGCCACCACCGTGATCGTGGTGGACGAGGACGTGGACCCGTTCAACCTGCCCCAGGTGATGTGGGCGCTGTCCACGAAGATGAACCCGGCCGGCGATCTGGTCCAGATCCCCAATCTGCCGGTGCTGGAGCTGGCCCCGCAGGCCATCACGCCCGGTATCACCGACAAGCTCGTCATCGACGCCACCACCCCGGTCGCCCCCGACAACCGCGGCAACTACGGCACCCAGGTGCGCGATCTGCCCGAGACGGGCGAGTGGCTGGCCCGGTTGCAGAAGCTCGCCGGCGCCCGCTGACCGCCCCCGCTCCCCCACCCCACGGAAGGACCATGATGTCCGACACCACCCCCCTGTGCCCGCGCTGTGCCCACCGGACGATCGAGCACATCTTCGACTCCCCCGTCCCCGGCGTCTGGGAGGTGCTCCAGTGCGGGCGCTGCCTGTACATGTGGCGCACCAGCGAGCCCGCACGGCGCACCCGGCGCGACGCCTATCCCGAGGAGTTCATGATGACGCCCGAGCAGATCGGCGCCGCGCCGCAGGTCCCGGCCGTTCCGCCGCTGCGGACGCCCGCGGCCTGAACCGCTACCAGGTGACGGGGAGTTCATAGACCCCGTAGATCACCGCCTCGTACTTGAACGGGATGTCCGACAGATCCGTCGCCATCCGCAGCGTGGGGACACGCCGGAAGAGGGTGGGGTAGACCACCTGGAGCTCCATCCGGGCCAGCGGCTGGCCCAGACAGTGGTGGGTGCCCACGCCGAACGCCTGGTGGTGACGGGCGTCGCGGCCGATGTCCAGCCGGTCCGGGTCGGGGAAGACCGCCGGGTCCCGGTTGGCCAGCTCGCCCAGCAGGATCACCCCCTCACCGGCCCGGATGGTCCGGCCGGCGATCTCGATGTCCTCCAGTGCCGTGCGGCGGCGTCCGAGGTGGACGACGCTGAGGTAGCGCAGGAGTTCCTCCACCGCGGAGGCGATCACCTTGGGGTCGTCGGCCGCCCGGATGCGGGCGAGCTGTTCGGGGTGCTGGAGCAGCAGCAGCGTACCCATCGTGATCATGTTGGCGGTGGTCTCGTGTCCGCCGAGGAGCAGCAGCACGCCCATCGCGACCGCCTCGCGGCGGGTGAGCTCACCGGCCTTGATCCGCTCACCGAGACCGGAGAGCAGGTCCTCGCCGGGCTTGCCGAGCTTCTCGCCCACCAGCTGGTCCAGGTACTCACCCAGCAGGGTGTGCGCGGCCCGCCGCTCCTCGGGCGTGGCCACGGCGGAGACCAGGACCCTGCTGTTGGTCTGGAAGAACTCATGGTCCTCGTACGGGACGCCGAGCAGCTCGGAGATCACCAGCGAGGGCAGCGGCAGCGCGAGCGCCTGGACCAGGTCGGCCGGTTTCGGACCGGCCAGCATGCGGGCGATGAAGTCGTCCACCATCTCCCGCACCACGGGGCGCATCGCCTCCACCCGCTTGATGGTGAAGGCGCCGCTGACCATGCGGCGCAGCCGGGCGTGCTCCGGATCGTCCATCCCGACGAAGCTCAGGTCGGTGGCCTGCCGCTCGCCGCCCGTGTGCGGCACGGGGCTCGGGAAGCCGGGGTGGGAGAAGTCGGCGCTCAGCCGGGGGTCGGAGAGCAGCGTCTTCTGCTCGGCGTGGCCGGTCACCACCCAGGGGGTGCTGTCGTTCCAGGACCGGACCCGGGTCAGCGGGCCCCGCCGCGCCAGCCCGCGCAGCTCCGGGGACGGGTCGAAGGGGCAGGCCGCGGCCCGCGGCTGGGGGAAGTCGGGGATCTCGGCCGACGTGTCGTCGGCCACGGGCGAGGTGGTCATGGTCTTCCTCCGATGGTCGGTCGGCGTGGGCCGGTCACGCGGGGACGGCGAGCGCCCGCGCGGGCAGGCGCGGCCGGGCCGACGGCGCGGTCACGCGGTGTCGCCCAGCCGGATCGCGGCGGCCGGGCACATGCTCGCGGCCTCCCGGACGGCGGCGTGCCGCTCTTCGGCCGGCTCGGCGTCGAGGAGGACGACGATGCCGTCCTCCTCGCGCTGGTCGAACACCTCGGGCGCGAGGAGCACGCACTGGCCCGCGCCGCAGCACTTCGCCTCATCGACGGTGATCTTCATGTCCGGGTCTCCTTGGCTGGGGAACGGGGGGTGACCGGGGCGAGGAGCAGACCGGTGATGGCGTCGGTCAGCGCACCGGCCGTGTCGTCCCAGGACGGCTGGCGCGTGCTGATCCCCTCGGCCAGGGCGCGCTCCCGTTCGGCACAGGTGTGCGTGATCAACTGGCGGGCCATGTCGCCGCGTTCGGCCCGTACCTCGGCGGGCAGGGCGTCCAGGCAGCGGCCCAGGCCGTGGAGGGTTTCCCGCAGCGGCTCCCGGGTGAGGGCCTCGTCGGTGACGATCGCCCGCAGTACCGGGTCGGTCAGCACCTGCACGGCGAACCGGGCGTGCCAGGAGGGGACGCCCAGGGTGGCCAGGTGCTCGGGGGCGGGCCGCACCAGGCAGGCCACCCAGTCCCGGACCTCCCGGCTGCCGCGGGTCTCGTCCAGCATCCGCTGCCGGATCCGCTCGATCGCCTCGGAGTGCTTGCGCATGATGGCACGCACCAGATCCGCCCTGGTGCCGAAGTGGTAGCCGACCGCGGCGACATTGCCCTGCCCGGCCGCCTCGCTGATCTGCCGGTTGGACACCGCGACCAGTCCGTGTTCGGCGTAGAGCCGTTCCGCCGCGGCCATGATGGCTTCGCGGGTCTCGACGGAGCGGACAGTGCGGGCGCCGGCCACCGCGGCCTCCGGTCTGGATCGTTCGCGTGAGCTGTCGACACCACCTTAAAACAGGTGAATTAAACAAAGCAACTGGCCGAGCGCGGAAGCCACCTGACAGAGTGCTGCCATGGACTATTCAGCCCATTTCCATCGTGAGATCGTGGCGTTCGAGCAGGTGGCCCGTGGCGCCGCCGACGGGGCGGACGCGCCGCTGATCCCCTCCTGCCCCGGCTGGACGATGTCGGATCTGGTACTGCACCTGGGCGGGGTGCACCGTCTGATCGCCCGTGTGATCCGGGAGCGGCTCACCCAGCAGCCGGACCTCACCGACGTCACCCTCTTCGACCTTCCCGAGGACCGCGCGGGCTGGCCGGGGCTCACCGGCGCACCGCATCACGGCCCGGTGCCGGTGGGCCTCGTCGACTGGTTCGCCGAGGGGGCCGCCCGGCTCGAGGCGCTGTTCCGGAGCGGTGACCCGGACGCGGCGGTGTGGACCTGGTCGGCGGAGCGGACGGCGGGATTCTGGCTGCGGATGCAGACCATCGAGGCGGCCCTGCACCGCTGGGACGCCGAGCAGGCGGCCGGCGGACCGGCCCGGCCGATCGAGCCCGACCTCGCGGCGGACGCCGTGGCCCAGACGTTCGAGGTGATGGCACCGGCCCGGCGGGCGTGGCGGGAGGCCCCTCCCGGCGCGGGTGAGCGGTTCCGGTTCCGCCGGACCGACGGTCCGGGGCTGTGGACGGTCCGGTTCGACGGCGATGACGTCCGGCTCACCACGGGCGCGGCGGATGAGGGCGCCGCTGACGAGGGCGCCGACGACGCGTCCCGCGCTGTCGAACTGGCCGGGACCGCCTCCGATCTGGCGCTGTTCCTGTGGCGGCGGCTCCCCGCGGACCGGCTCGAGAAGGTGACCGGCGACCAGGCGGTGCTCGACCGCTACTTCACCCTCGTCCCGCCCGTGTGAATCGCCTCCCGGCGAGTCGGCACCCCGCGGCCCGCGCCGCGGGGTGAAACCATGGCCGGGAGGTAACCACGAGCGAGGAGCCGCGAATGAACAGCGCCGATCTGCTGGCCGACGCCTTCGAGCGGGTGGGTGAGGAGGTGCACGCGGCCGTGGCCGGGCTCTCGGCGGACGAGCTGGCCGTGCGGCTGGACAGCGGGGCCAATTCGATCGCCTGGCTGGTGTGGCATCTGACCCGGGTCCAGGACGACCACATCGCCGACGCGGCCGGCACCGAGCAGCTGTGGACGTCCGAGGGCTGGGCCGAGCGGTTCGGCCTGCCGTTCCCTCCGGAGGCCACCGGCTACGGCCACCGGAGCAAGGACGTGGCGGCGGTGCGGGCGGACGCCGAGCTGCTCACCGGGTACTACGACGCGGTGCACGAGAACACGCTCGCCTTCGTGCGCGGGCTGCGGGACCACGATCTGGACCGGATCGTGGACGAGCGGTGGACACCGCCGGTGAGCCTCGGCGTCCGGCTGATCAGCGTGATCGCCGACGATCTGCAGCACGCGGGACAGGCGGCGTTCATCCGCGGCACGATCCGCAGGCGGTAGGGCGGAATCGCGACACCATCACCCGGCACGACGAGCGGAGGAAGCGATGGCCGACAGACCGGCGTTCCGGTACGTCATCTATATCGAGGGCACGGCGGAGAAGGTCTGGCACGCGCTGACCGACGCCGACCTCACGGCCGAGTACTGGGACCACCACAACGTGTCGGACTGGCAGGCCGGCTCCGCGTGGGAACACCGGCGGACGGACGGCTCCGGCATCGCCGACGTCGTCGGCCGGGTCGTGGCGAGCTCACCGCCCACCCGGCTGGTGACCACCTGGGCCCTGCCCGACGCGGCCGCCGCCGAGCCTTCCCGGGTCACCTTCGGCATCGAGCCGCACGGCGACATCGTCCGGCTGACCGTGACCCATGAGAACCTGCCGGACGAGACCGAGCGGGCCACCGCGGCCCACGGCTGGGCCGCGGTGCTGTCCAATCTGAAGTCGCTGATCGAGACGGGCAGCCCGCTGCCGCAGTGGCCCTGGCTGGTCCCCCGCTGACGGCCGCCCCGGCCACCGCCGGCCGTGGCACCGTGAGACCCGGGCCGATCAAGCGGAGGTGGTCGCGACCGCGAGGCCGAAGCCGATCAGCACCACGCCCGTGGTCCACCCGAGCGCGCGGTGGACCCGCGGCGTGCGGAGGACCGGCCCGGCCTTGGACAGCAGGAGCACATAGCCGCTCAGCCAGGCGAGGGTGAGGCCGGCGTGGAGCAGGACGAGCAGCGTCATGGCCCAGGCGGTCGGCAGCCGGGGCGGGGCCAGTGTGGGGAGCAGGCCGGTGTAGCTGACGGCGATCTTCGGGTTGAGGACATTGCTGATCAGGCCGGTGCGCCACGGACTCCCGGCGGTGGCGCGGGTGCCGGTTCCGGCGCCGGTTCCAGTGCCGGTTTCGCTGTCGGTTTCGGTGCCAGTTTCGGTGCCGGTGCCGGTTCCGGCCGGGGCGGTGGCGGCCCGGCGGTTGTGCCACAGCGCCCGTACGCCCAGGAACACCAGATAGCCGGCGCCCAGCAGCTTGACGGCCAGATAGGCCGCGGGTGAGGCGGCCAGCACGGCCGCGAGACCGGCCACGGTGAGCGCGCCCCAGACCAGCAGCCCGGTCGCGATCCCGCCCACGGTCCGCAACGCGTCCGCGGGGCCGGCCGCGATGGCACGCCGGGTCACCACCGCCATGTCCGGGCCGGGCACGATGGTCAGCAGGCCCAGGACACCGATGGCGGCCGCGAAATGGGTCAGCATGCCGCCGCCCTCCTCCGGGTCGAACCGGTCGGCGGCGGGGCGGGGGTGCGGTCGTTCAACGCGGTGGGTCTTTCGGGGGTCGGGATGTCAGCGGTCGGTGGTGGCGGAGTGCGGGTTGGCGGCCGGGCCTTCGGTGCTCAGCAGCACGACCACCGAGGACGGGCCGAGCCCCAGCGCCGCACGGCGCTCCCCCGCGCCCCCGCCGGTGAGCGCCGCGCGCACACCGGCGAGCGCCGCGGCCCCGCAGGGGCCCGAGGCGACGCCGAGCGCGGCGAGGCGGGCTGCCGCGCGGGCGCTGTCGGGATCGGAGACGGCGACGGCGGCGTCCAGCCCGCCCCGGAGGTAGGGCCAGGCGATACTGGACGGGGTGCCGCAGTTCAGCCCGGCCATGGCGGTGTCACCGGTGGTGACGCTGACGGGTGCGCCGAGGGTGAGGCTTTCCAGGACGCAGGCCGCGGCCCGCGGCTCCACCGACAGCAGCGCCGGAGTCCGCCCGGACGGGCGGCTGCGGTAGTGGGTGACCACGGCTTGGGCCAGGGACCCCACACCCACCGGTACGGAGACGAGGTCGGGCCCCCGGGCGGCCCCTTCGGCCGCCAGCTGCTCGTCGGTCTCGGCGCAGAGGGTGGAGTAGCCCTCGACGATCCACCCCGGGATCCGCTCATAGCCCGGCCAGGCCGTGTCCTGGACCAGGACCGCCGCCGGTCCGGCAGCCGCCTCGGCCGCCAGGCGCACCGCCTCGTCGTACGGCCCCGGGACCTCGGTGACCCGCGCCCCCTCGGCGGCGATGGCCGCCACGGCCCGCCGGTGCACCCCACGGGGCACGAAGACGTGGGCGCGCTGCCCGAACAGGCGCGCCATCCGCGCCACCGCGCGGCCGTGGTTGCCGTCGGTGGCGGTCACCAGGGTGACCGGGCCCGGTTCGCCGCTCGTGGCCCGTTCGGCGAGGGCGCGGTGGACCGCCCAGGACGCGCCCAGCGCCTTGAACGCGGGCAGCCCCAGACGGCACGACTCGTCCTTGACGAAGACCCGGCCGACCCTCAACTCCGCCGCCAGCGGCGGTAGTTCGGTCAGCGGGGTGGGCGTGTAGCCGGGCAGTGCGGCATGGAAGTCGCGCACCTCGGCGGGGGCGGGCGCACACCGCCAGGTGCGGGCGCCGGGCCGTACGGACCACGGCAGCGCACCGAGGGAGGAAGCGTTTTCGGACACCCGTCCAGGGTCCACTGCCTCCTACGATCGGGTCCAGCGAATGTTTTCGACCTATACTCATCGGCCATCCCGATGATTCGCGGAGTACCGATGTTCGACCTGCACCGGCTGCGCCTGCTGCGTGAGCTCAAGCGCCGCGGCACCCTCGCGGCCGTCGCCGCGGCCCTGTCCTACGCTCCCTCCTCCGTCTCCCAGCAGCTCTCACAGCTGGAATCGGAGGTCGGCGTCCGCCTGCTGGAGCCGGTCGGGCGGCGGGTACGGCTGACCGAGCAGGCGGAGATCCTCGTGGCCCACACCGAGGTGATCCTCGAACGCCTGGAGCGCGCGGAGGCGGACATCGCCGCGTCCCTGACCGACCTGACCGGCACCCTGCGCATCGCCTCGTTCCAGACGGCCGCGCTGACCCTGGTCCCGGCCACCCTCGATCTGCTGCGCGCCCGCCACCCGCGGCTGCGCGTCCACGTCACGCACATGGAACCGGAAAAGTCCCTGCCCGCCCTGCAAGCCCGCGACTTCGACCTGGTCCTCGCCGAGGAATATCCCGGCAATCCCAATGCGCGGCCCGCCGAACTCGAACAGGAAGACCTGCTCGACGACCCCCTGCACCTCGCGCTGCCCCACGGGGCCGGCCGCCCGGACGCCGATGGCCCGACGGCGGCGCTGCGCTCACTCGCGCAGCACCCCTGGGTGATGGAGCCCGAAGGCACGGCCGCACGGCACTGGGCCATGACGCTGTGCCGCGACGCCGGTTTCGAACCCGACGTACGGTTCGAGACCGCCGACCTCCTGCTCCACCTCCGCCTCGTCGAGCAGAAACACGCCGCCGCCTTCCTTCCCGACCTCGTCTGGAGCGGACAGCGCCCGTCGGTCCCGCTGCGGCGGCTTCCGCGCGGCCGGCGCACCCGCCGCATCTTCACCGTCGTACGCCGCGGGAGCAACCGGCACCCCGCGATCCTGGCGTGCCGGGACGCCCTCGCGCGAGCGGCCGGCCTCCGCTCCGGCCAGAAGATGTCGTAGGCCGGACGGACCACCCTCCGGTGCGCTTACCCGGTTTTCGCCTGTTCTCCTTCGTTAAATCGGATCGTCAGACACATCTCGCACTGCGACTCGACTCGGAGGAATCCATGCAGATCGCGAAGAAGGCCGCCCTGCTGGCCGCGACCGCCGGCGCCCTGGCGCTCCTCGGCACCGGCACCGCGGCCGCCAACGGCGGAGGCAGCGGTTACGGCGGCGGTTACGGCGGCGGCTCCGACCGAACCAGCGGAGCCCCCACCGGCCCCACCAGCCTCGACGTCTCCACCTTCATCTTCCAGAGCAACAAGTGCGACACCAACAACGGGAGCGCCTGGTCCGTGGGCGGGCTCGGCCCGAGCGGTGACATCAACATCGGCGCCACCTGCCTCAACCACATCGGCGGGTAACCTCCGGCGGAACCGGCGGCGACCGAGGTCGCCCACTCGACGCGCTCCCCCCACCTCGCAGCGGTGGGGGGAGCATGTCGTTTCCGATGCCACCATTCGGGGTGCCAGAGGGGGAATCGTGCGCTGGACGGGTCACTCTCCGGTGTGCTTACCAGACTTCAATGGTCTTTCTTCCGTTAAATCATGATGTCAGTTCATACTGCGCCTCATTGACGGAGGAATCCATGCAGATCAGGAAGAAGGCCGCCCTGCTGACCGCGGCCGCAGGCACTCTGGTACTCCTCGGCACCGGCACCGCGGTCGCCAACGGCACCAGCGGGACAGCCCCCACCAGCTTCGACGTCTCCACCTTCATCTTCCAGAGCAACAAGTGCGACACCAGCAACGGGTGGGCCTTCTCCGGTGGCTACGGAGCCCCGAGCGGTGACATCAACATCGGCGCCACCTGCGTCAACAACATCGGCGGGTAACCCTCCGCGGAACCAGCGGCGGTCACCACCGCTGAACCAGCGCGCCCCTCACCCTTTCCGCGGTGAGGGGCGCGCGGCTCACCCCCGCACCTGGATCAGCGCATGGGCGCCGCTGGTGCGCCACCGGTCCTCCCGCGCGTCCAGCGCGGCCACGGTCGGCTCGTCGAGTCCGACGATCACATCCGACTTCAGGGTGCGCAGCGCGGCCACCGGGCCGGGGAAGTACCCGGTGCGGTCGGCGAAGGAGGTGGTCGGGGGCCACATCCGGTCGCCGACGAGGCGGCGGTAGTTCAGATCGCCCTTCATCACGGTGAGCGTGGCCCCGGCGAACTCACGCCGCAGATCGCCCGGCATCTCCTGGTACGGCAGCGGTGCGCGGAAGAAGTCATGCGCCCGCACCGTGAGCCGCCCGTCGCCCAAGGCCGCCCACAGCCGTCCGCCGACCCCCGCCGCGGCGCCCTTCGCCCCGGCCAGCCGGCGCAGACAGTCGACCACGTCCTCCATGGTGGCGTCGGAGACGTAGTACGGATACGGCTTCACCTGGAGCACCACCCGCTCGGCACGCCCGTGGTGGAGCACATGGTCGATGAGGACGAGGTCGGGGAGCAGCTCCCGCCCGGCGTTGTCCGCCACCACACACAGCGTGGCAGGGGAGCCGACGGGCAGCAGCGACCACAGCGCCTCCGCGTCGTCCGCGACCAGGGGCGGGGTGTCGGCGCCGGTCGCCTCCGCGCCCGTGGCGGAGAGGCGGAAGCCCAGGTCCGCGCGGTTGCCCCACAGCGAGCCGTGCACCAGCGCCTGGGCCTGTTCGCCGGCGGGCCGGCGCAGGACGTCATCGAGCGCGGCCAGCTCGGCCTCGGCCTGAGGGGTGTGCAGCTCGGCCTGTTTGAAGGGACGGAACGGATCGATGCCCCGCCAGGGGCCGTCGGCGAAGTAGCCCACGGCCTCCAGGAGCCGGCGGTAGAAGTAGCTCTCCGCCCACAGGAACGGGACGTCGAACCAGGACCGGCCGACGTGCTCCCGGCCCCACACCTCCCACCGGTCGTGGTCGTAGGCGGTGGGGGCGAGCGGGGGGATGGTGCCCCCGGCGCTGTTGTCGCGCAGCGCGTCGAGGGCGCGGTGCTGTTCGGGGCCGTACGGGAAGGCGTCGCGCACCTTCTCGATCAGCGCCGGATGGCGCTCGGCCAGCACACTCCGGGCGAACGACCCGGGCTCATCGGCACGGATCACGGGCGCGTCGACGGTGTCGGACATGGCAGTCAGGGTCGCACACCCGGGCAGCGGCCGGTCACCAGTGGGCGGGGCGGGTGAGGGCCGGTGGCAGCCGGGTGGCGGCGTCGCCCCGGGCCGCGTTCAGCCGGTCCTGGGTGAGGAAGACGGCTCCCCGGAGGTCGGCCCCGCTCAGATCGGCGTCGCGGAGGTCGGCCCCGATCAGATCGGCCGAGGTCAGATCGGCCCGTTCGAGGTCGGCCGCGATGAGACGGGCCCCGCGGAGGTTGGCACCCCGCAGATCGGCTCCGCGGAGGTCGGCGCCGATCAGATCGGCTCCCCTGCGGTTCTTCTTCCTGCCCGGTATCCGGGCCCGCACCAGGTCGCTCGTCCGCAGCAGCAGCTGATTGACCTGGGCGCGGTGGGCCGCCAGATCCAGCTCCCTCAGCTCGGCGGCGCTCCCGAGGGTGAGGCGCTCCGTCTCGTGCAGCGCCTGGCGCAGCGCGCCGTGGACCGGCCGGGCGGCGGGCAGGGTCAGGGCCTCGGTGAGGTACCAGAGCAGCTCATGGAGGTGGCGCACGACGGGGAAGACGGCGAACATCTCGGCGGCCGTGCCGGGGTGCCGCCGCCAGTCGCGGCCCTCGAAGGTGAACTGGGAGACCTTCTGTCCGGCGCCGAAGCAGTCGTAGACCGTACAGCCGGAGAAGCCCCGCTCCCGCAGCCGGGCGTGGATGCCGCAGCGGAAGTCGGACCGGAGGTGGCGGCAGGGCTCTCCCGCGTCCTTGCCGATCGCGAAGTCGGCCGAGGCCGCGAAGGGCAGGGCGACACAGCACAGGCCGAAGCAGCTGCCGCAGTCGGCCCGCAGGGCGGGGCGGTCCGCGCCGGCCGGGCCGGCGGAGGGGGGTTCGGTCGTGGGTGACACCGTGCGCGCTCTCCCGGGAGGACAAGAGCACCGCGGTCCGCGGCGGTGCTCGGCAGGGATCCATTGTCGCAAGCGGGCTCAGCCCGGAACGATCAGGTCGATGCCATAGGCGGCGGTCGCCAGACACGCGGCGAAACACGCCACCGCCGCGGCCGCCGCCACTCGCTCCGAACGGCCGCGGTGTGCGCCGTGGCGCGGTGCGCCGCCACCGGAGCGGGCCCAGGCGGCGACGCCGAGGGAGAACATCACGACTACCAGGACGGTGACCCCGAGGCTGACCCCGAAGACCCCGCCGATCGTGCCCCAAGTGGTGCCCATGCGGTTCAGCTCCTCACGGCGGTCGGTCCGGGCTCAAGCGGTCCGGTCGTGCGCTCAGGCGGTCGTGCCCAGGGAGCGCTCGGCCCGCTCGGGGAGTCGCGGCGCGTTGACGTTGTCCGGGTTCACCGGGCGGCGGCGGGCGAGGACGAAGAAGCCCACCGCCGCCGCCACGGCGACGCCCGCCACCAGGGCCACCCCGGCGTTGCCCCGGCCCGCCACCCAGGCCGCGACTCCGCCCACGGCCGCCGCCGCGGGCAGGGTCAGCAGCCAGGACACGGCGATCCGCCCGGCGATCCCCCAGCGCACCTGGGCCAGCCTCCGGCCGAGCCCGGCCCCCAGGATGCTGCCCGTGCACACCTGGGTGGTGGACAGCGCGAAGCCCAGATGCGACGAGGCCAGGATCACCGCGGTCGCGCTGGTCTCGGCTGCGAAGCCCTGCGGGGGCTGGATGTCGGTCAGGCCCCTCCCCATGGTCCGGATGATCCGCCACCCTCCGGCATAGGTGCCGAGCGAGATCGCCAGGCCCGCGCTGAGCACCACCCACCACGGCGGCCCCGCGCCGTGGCCGAGCACACCGCCGGAGATGAGGGTGAGGGTGATGACGCCCATCGTCTTCTGCGCGTCGTTGGTGCCGTGGGCGAGGGCCACCAGCGAGGCGGACCCCACCTGGCCGGCGCGGAAGCCCTTCCGCGCCGCATGGGCGGCCGCCCGGCGGGTGATCACATAGGCGAGATAGGTCGCCGCCACGGCCACCACACAGGCCACCACCGGCGAGGCGAGCCCCGGCACCACGATCTTCTCGACGATCGCGGGGAAGCGCACCGCGGAGCCCCCCGCGCCCACCCACACCGCGCCGATCAGCCCGCCGAACAGGGCGTGCGAGGAACTCGACGGCAGCCCGGCGAACCAGGTGACCAGATTCCACAGAATCGCCCCGACCAGGCCCGCGAAGATCATGACCGGGGAGACCCGGACGTCGTCGACGATGCCGTTGGAGATCGTCTCGGCCACTTCCGTGGAGAGGAAGGCCCCCGCCAGATTGAGCACCGCGGCGACGGCGACCGCGATCCGGGGCGACAGCGCCCCCGTGGCGATGGACGTGGCCATCGAGTTGGCCGTGTCGTGGAAACCGTTGGTGAAGTCGAAGGCCAGTGCCGTGAGGATGACGGCGACCAGAAGGAAGGAGACGGAGTCCATTCCCGACCTCCCGCGCCAGGAACGGTCCGGCACTCGTCGCGTCGGACCGTCTCGCGAGACCGCTGCCTGCTGTCCACGCTAGGCGCGGTGTCAGGCGGCCGCCAGCGCTGGCGCCCGGCCCACCGGTGCCCGGCCCACCGGACGGACCGCACCGTCCTGGTCCGGTCCGCCGGTCCCGGCCCCGATGGGCACGGCCCTCACTCGGCCCCGGGCTCGGGACGGATCTCGGGGCGGTCCATGATGCGCAGCCAGGTGCCGTCCGGCTGCCGGCGGGCCACCTGCACCCGGCCGCCGGTGTGGTCGGCGGGGCGGGTCGAGGTGAGGGCCAGATCGCCGTAGCGGACGGTCGGCAGCGCCTCCTCGGTCCGGAACGGGCCCGGGGCGTGCGCCTGCGGCGATCCTGCCCGGCGCGTTCGCCGAGGCGCGCGGACCGGCTGCGGCCGGTCCTCATCGACCGGCCGGCCCTGCGGGGGCGGCTGGTGTTCGCCTGGCGGGCGGACGGCCCGAGCGGTCCGGCCGGCCGGGCCCTGGTCGAGCGCGCCCGCACCGCCCTGGGCGGTCCGTCCCGTCCGGCGTCCGGCTCCGCCACCGGGTAAGGAGTCACCCCGTGGACGTAGGTGACACGCACCGTTGACAGCTCACCGGGACAGATCCCAGAATTGCCCTCATGATCAGGCACCGGTTCGACTCGACGGGACATCTTCGCGTTCCGGACCGGACCGGGTGTACGCGCTCGGGCCACTGACCGGGATTCCGCACATCCCGCGGCCAACCGCCCCCGCGCCCCCGAGACCACGCCGGTCATTCCCCTGACGATCCGGGCAGCAGACGATCCGGACGACATTCCCGTGGTTCCCCGCGGCACGAGGGCACCCCTCTCTTTTCCCGCCCGCCCCTTCCGTGTCACGCATGAGGAGACGCCATGACCGTCGTCGACACCGCCCCAGCGACGCTGCGCGAGGCCCACATCCCGCCGGGCGGGATGTACGAGGGCCCGCGCATTCTGCGCCGGCTGCCCGAAGGGTGGGAGGAGCGGCCGTACGAGAGGTTCGAGGTGGTGCCGCTCGGACGCGTCATCGGCGCCGAGATCCGCGGCCTGGACCTCTCCCGGCCGCTGGAGCCCGCACTGCGCGAGGAGATCAACCGCGCCCTGCTGGAGTGGAAGGTGCTCTTCTTCCGCGGCCAGCACCTCACCCCGGAGCAGCAGCGCGGATTCGCCCGCCACTGGGGCGAGTTGGAGACCAACCCGCTGCTCGCCGCCGGTTCCAGCGCGGATGTCGTCCGCTTCGACAAGGGGGCCGGCGCCACCCCGACCTTCGAGAACGTCTGGCACACCGACGTCACCTTCCGGACCCGGCCCGCGCTCGGCGCCGTACTGCAACTGCGCGAGGTGCCGCCGGTGGGCGGGGACACCCTGTGGGCGGACATGGCCGCCGCGTACGACAACCTTCCGGCGGAGGTGAAGGACCGTATCGACGGCGCCACCGCCGTCCACGACTTCATCCCCGGTTTCGCCCGCTTCTACGGACCCGAGCGGCTCGCCCCGTTCCAGGAGATGTTCCCGCCGGTGGAGCACCCGGTCGTGCGCACCCATCCGGAGACCGGCCGCCGGATGCTGTTCGTCAACACCTCCTTCACCACCCGGATCACCGGGATGGAGCGGGCGGAGAGCGACCGGCTGCTGAGCTTCCTGTGCCGGCAGGCGCACGTGCCGGAGTACCAGGTGCGTTTCCACTGGCAGCCGGGCGATGTGGCGTTCTGGGACAACCGCGCCACCCAGCACTACGCGGCCAATGACTACGCCCCGCACCGCAGGGTCGCCGAACGCGTGGCCATCGAGGGCGACCAGCCGTTCTGACCTCCGCTGTCCGCCGGGGCCCCGGCGCGGCGTTTTCCGGTCATCCACACGCCCGTACCCGGCGAGGACACCTCCGGCGCGGATGAAACGATACGCGTCAGGGCCGCACCGGAGGTATAACCGTTGCGGAGTGGTCAGTTGACGAGCCGACGGAAGGCGACGGGTGCGATACCGGGTCCTGGGGCCGCTGGAGCTGCGCAAGGGCGAGGAGTGGGCCTCCCTGGGGCCGGCCAAGTGGCGGATGCTGCTCGCGGTGCTGCTGTGCCACGCCAACCAGACCGTGTCCACCGAGCGGCTCCTGGACGAACTCTGGGGCGAGGGCCGGGCGCCCCAGAGCGCCACCAAACTGCTCCAGACCTATGTCTCCCGTCTCCGCCAGACCCTGGGCGACGAGTCCGGGCGGACTCTGGTCACCGAGAAGCAGGGCTACAAGGCGCACGGCTACCGGCTGTCCGTGGAGGCCGCCGAGTTCGACGCCCACCGCTTCGAGCAGCTGGTCGAGGAGGGGCGGCGGTGCCTGGACCGGGAGGCGCCCGAGGCCGCCGCCGAGCGGCTGCGCGAGGCGCTGGCGATGTGGCGCGGCGCCCCGTTCGCCGATGTGCCCCCGACCCCGGCGGTGGCGGCGGAGGCCACCCGGCTCCAGGAGTGCCGGGTGCGGGCCGTGGACGCCCGGATCGAGGCGGACCTGCGCTGCGGGCGGCATACGGCCGTCCTGGGTGAGCTGGAGGCGCTGACCGCCGAGCATCCGTTCCGGGAGGAGCTGCGCGGACGGCTGATGCTGGCCCTGTACCGGTCCGGCCGGCAGGCCGACGCCCTGGCCGCCTACCGCGATCTGCGCCGGCTGCTGAGCGAGGAGCTGGGGGTCGAGCCGACCCCGCCGCTGCGCCGGCTCCACGAGCGGATCCTGAACGCCGACGCCTCACTGCTGACGGCGCCCGCCCCGCAGGAGGACCGGCCCGTTCCCGCCGCACCCCCGCGCAAGGCCCCCCGGGGCCCGCGCCAACTGCCGCCCGCCAGCCCCGCGTTCACCGGCCGGCACGGCGAGGTCGCGGTGATCGAGGCGCTGCTGCACGCCGGCGGGGACCCGGAGGCGGACGAGGGCGCGGGCGGACGGTCGGTGATGCTCGCGGCCATCGACGGCACCGGCGGGGTCGGCAAGTCGGCCCTGGCCATCCATGCCGGGCACCAGCTGGCCGACCGCTTCCCCGACGGCCAGCTCTATGTGGATCTGTACGGGGCCACCGCCGGGCAGTCGGCCCTGGAACCCGGCGAGGTGCTCGGCCGGTTCCTGCGCGCCCTCGGCGTGGACGGCTCGAACGTGCCGAGCGACCCCGACGAGGCGTCCGCGCAGTTCCGTTCGCTGGCGGCGGGCCGCAGACTGCTGGTGATCCTCGACAACGCCAAGAGCGTGGACCAGGTGCGGCCGCTGATCCCCGCCGGGCCGGGCTGTGCCGCGCTGGTCACCAGCCGCGAGATGCTGACCACTCTGGAGGGGGCCACCCATCTGCACCTGGACGTACTCCCCCAGGACCAGGCGGTGGCGCTGCTGGAGCGGGTGGTGGGCGCGGAGCGGGTGCGGGCCGAGCCCGCCGAGGCGGAGCAGATCACCCGGCTGTGCGGCGGGCTGCCGCTGGCGCTGCGGATCGCCGGCGCCCGGCTGGCCGCCCGGCCCGCGTGGCCGCTGCGCACCCTCGTGACCAAGCTGACCGACGCCCGCGGCCGGCTGGACGAGCTGCGCTTCGGCGATCTCGCCGTCCGTATCAGCTTCCAGGTCAGCTACGAGGGATTCCGGCTCGGCCGGCGCTCCGACGACGCGGACGCGGTGCGCGCCTTCCGGCTGCTCAGCGTGGTGCACGGCCATGATGTGAGCCTGCCGGTGGCCGCCGCGCTGCTGGACCTGCCCGCCGACCGCACCGAGAACGCGCTGGAGCGGCTGGTCGACGCCCAGCTCCTGGAGAGCCGGGACTCGGTCCGCTACCACATGCACGACCTGCTGCGGCTGTTCGCCTTGGAACAGGCCGAGCAGGAGGAGTCCGAGGCGGAGCGCACGGCGGCGCTGGAGCGGGCGCTGTCCTGCTATGCGGCCACCGCCCAGCAGGCGGTCACCCTGCTCGACCCGCTCCGCCCCTGGCCCCGGCATCCCGTCGCGGGCCCGGCGGTCCCGCTGACCGGCCACGACGAGGCCGAGGGCTGGCTGCGGAGCGAACTCCCCAATCTGCTGGCCGCCGTCGCCCACGCGGCCGAGCCCGCCCAGCCCGAGGCGATCGCACGCCTCGGGCTGGCGCTGGCGCGGGCGCTCCAGTGGTTCCTCTTCCCCCGGGCCCACGCCCAGGATCTCCAGGCGGTCAACGAGCTGGCCATCGAGATCGCCCGCCGCCTGGACGACCTGGAGAGCGAGGCATGGGCGCTGGACGGCCTCTCCGCCGCGTACTGGCTCCAGCACAGCTATGACGAGGTACGGGTCTGCCTGGAGTCGGCGCTGGAGCTCTGGCGCGCACTGGGCCACGTGGCGGGCGAGTTGCGCTCCCTGTGCAATCTCGCGGACGCGCTGTGCGAGCTGAGCCTGTTCGAGGAGGCCATCATGGTGCAGGAGCGGCAGCTGGCCCTCGCCCGCGCGGCCGGGGACCTGCCGGCCGAGGTGATCGGCCTGGGCAACCTCGGCCGGGCTCACCGGGGCCTGGGCCGCCCCGAGGACGCCCTGACCTGTTTCAAGGAGAGCCTGGAGTACGCCCGCCGCACGGGCAACATCCACCACGAGGGCTTCGCCCTGTACGAGATCGGGATCACCTATATGGAGCAGGGCAGGTTCGATGAGGGCCGGGCCCATATGGACCAGGCCCTGCCCGTGTGGAAGCGCCGCGGCACGTACGAGAGCTGGCGCGGGCACACCTGGAGCGGGCTCTTCCCCGCCTGTATGACCCTGCAGATCGGCCCCGGTCCGCGCGAGTGACCCGCTGGGGTCACCGGGCGGCCGGGGCGGACGTCGGTCGTGGGCCGTGGGGGCCGGTCACGGGCGTCATGCGCGCGAAAGGCGGGGTTACGGCTTGCGGGCCACCCCGCCGTAGGCCCAGATCCGGCTGGGGTCGTGCGCGGCGCCGATGCCCGGACGCCAGGAGGACAGTTGCACCAGGCCCGGGGCGAGCGGTTCGAGGCCGGTGAAGAACTCCATGATCTGGGCACGGTCGCGGGAGACCAGGGAGACCGGTCCCTCGAAGCTGATGACCTCCCACTCCCGGTCGTGGTCGAGGGTGAAGTCACCGGTGGAGTGGGACAGGACCAGACAGCTGCCCGGTGCGGCCCAGTCCATGAGCCGGCGGACGATGCCGACGGGGTCCTCCAGGTCCTCGAGGTATTCGAGGACGAGCGTGAGCAGGATCGCGACCGGCTGCGTGGGGTCGAGCAGCCGGCGCAGCTCCTCATGGCCCAGGAGGTCGTCGGGCGAGCGGATATCGGCCCTGACCATGGTGGTGCCGGAGACGGAGAGACGGGCCTGGCCGTGGCTGGCGACGATGGGGTCGTTGTCGGCGTAGACCACCCGGGCCCGGGGATTCACGGCCTGGGCGATCTCATGGACATTCGGGTTCGCCGGCAATCCCGCACCGATATCCAGGAATTGGCTGATGCCACTGGCGGCGAGATGACGGACGGCACGGTGCAGAAATCGCCGATTCGAGAGGGCGGTGTCGCGGATCTCCGGGGCGACCCCGAGAAAACGCTGGGCCTGTTCGTAATCGGCGAGGTAATTGTCCTTACCACCGACCAGATAGTTGTAGACCCGGGCCGGATTCGCCTTGCTGACCGCGAGCCGGCCGTGGTCGGACGGCCGCCACTCCCTTGTCCTGAGCCCTATGCCGGGCCCGCTGCTCTTCATCGTGATTCCCCTACCGATAGCACTGCCTCGCCTCACCGCGGACGGTTCCGGGTCACTGTGGACGCGGCGCCGCGCCCGGACGCCAGGTGACCGTGGCGCTGGGCCCCGGTTCGGCCCAGGCGACCGGGTCCCGGGCCCACAGGTGGAAGGGCAGGTCGACATCCGCCGACACCCGGCTGAGCTGCCCCCAGGAGTACGCGTCGCCGGAGTGGGCCGCGGCGGCCTGGAGTGCCGCTTCGAGGCAGGCTCGGGCGGTGTGTTCGGCCCGGCAGGTACCGCTCGGACCGGACCCCTCCACCCCGCCGCAGAGCTGGAAGGTGTGCCAGGCGTAGAGGGGTTCGTCCCCGGTATGTGGCTGATGCTGCTGGTCGACGTTCACAGGCCCTCTCCAGACGCGTCCCGACCGGGCGGCTGTAGCGATGCGTCCAGCATGGAAGAGGGCGGATCAGCGGCGGTATATCGGCGGTAAAGCGACGGCCGCGGCGGCTCTACCGGGTCCGTTCCGGTCCCGGTCACCGCCGCGGCCGTGCCGCGTTCCGCAAGTGAAGGCCCTGGTCAGGCGCGTTATGACGGTCAGGTCCGCGCGCCGGGCCGCCTGGTCACTCGGCGAGCCAGGCCAGCACCTCGCGGTTGATCCGCTCGGGCCGCTCCAGGTGGAGGAAGTGCCCGGCGCCGTCGATCAGTTCCATCCGCGAGCCCGCCGGGAGGTGGTCCTTGGCCCTCTGGGACACCTCGGCGCCGATGCAGCCGTCGTCGGTGCCGTGCAGGTAGAGGATGGGGGTCTCGCCGGTCCGGGTGACGGCCTCCTGCTCGGCCGCGTACGCCGCCACGTGGCGGGTCGGGTCGAACAGCGCCCGGTAGTAGGCGATCGCGGCGGCGAGATGGGCCGGGTCCCGCAGGCTCTCCTTGACGTGCGCGATGTCCTCGGCGGCGTCCTGGTAGCCGGGCGACCAGTCCCGCCACAGGCCGTCGATCAGGGCCATGTCGTGCGCCGCCGCCCCGGCCTCGGCCAGCGGCGTCTGGAACAGGAAGATGTAGAAGGAGCGCTTGAACTGGCCGTAGTCGTAGTTGAAGAAGTCGGCCAGCACACCGCCCAGCGGAGGCACCGACATCGTGACGGCGCGCCGCCAGCGCTCGGGGGCGCTCGCGGTGGCCCCGTAGGCGGCTATCGCGCCCCAGTCGTGGCCGATGAGCACGGCGTCACCGTCGCCGCCGAGCGCCTCGTGCAGCGCGTTGGCGTCCGCGGCGATCGCGCCCGCCTGGTAGGCGCCGTCGGCGGGAATGCCGGTGGGGGCGTAGCCCCGCAGGAAGGGGGCGACGGCGTGGTAGCCCGCGTCCGCGAGCGCGGGGAGCATATGGCGCCAGGAGTGCGCGGTGTCCGGGAAGCCGTGCAAGCAGAGCGCCAATGGGGCGTCGGCCGGACCCGCTTCGAAATACCCGAAATCAAGTCCATTTGCGTTGATGTACTTCAGCTCTGTCACGTCCGAGGATGCTAATGCAGCATCAACTCGCCGTCCATGTACGGCCGGAAGGGGCTGGGCGGCGGGCGCGGGAAGTGGCAGACTGCGCTATACCGTCCGGTAATTCGATGACGCACATCCGTGTTTTCGCCGGCCGAGCCCCAGGGAGGCCCGATGACCAGCCCGAGCAGCCCCGTCGCCGACCACCGCGACGCGATGGTGCACCGTGGATTCCTCTATCGCGACGAGGAGGAAGTGGTCGACATCTGCGTCCCCTTCCTCCGGGAGGGGCTGGCGGCGGACGAGGCCGTGGCCGTCGTGGCCGCGACCTCCAACATCGCGGCGCTGCGGGACGCGCTCGGGCAGGACGCCAAGGCGGTGCAGTTCGAAGAGGCGCTCAGCTGGTACCAGCACCCGGTCAAGACCATCGCCGCCTACGACTCCTTCGTGAAGGCCGAGAAGCCGCGCCGGGTCCGGGTGATCGCCGAACCGGTGTGGCAGGGCCGCACCCCGCTCGAGGTGGTGGAGTGGGCGCGCTACGAGTCGATCGTCAACGCGGCCTTCGCCCACTCCGGCGCCCGCGCGATCTGCTGCTACGACCGCCGCCTGCTGCACCCCGAGATCCTCGCCTACGCGCGCCAGACCCACCCCGAGATCATCGACGGCCACGGGCCGGAGCGGAGCGACGCCTACACCGACCCCGGCCCGTTCAGCGCCACCTGCGACCGGCGCCCCCTGCCGCCCGCCCCGCGCACGGCCGAGTCCGTGCCGGTCGTCTCCACCCGGCTGGACGAGGTGCGCGCCTTCGTCGCCGAGCGGGCGAGCCGGCACGGCATGGGCCATGACGCGCTGCGCAACCTGGTCGCGGCGGTGAGCGAGGTGACCACCACCGCGATCCGGCACGGCGAGGCCCCGGCACGGCTGAGCACCTGGGTCCACGACGGCGATCTGGTCTGCGAGATCTCCGGCCCCGGCCACTGGTACCCGGACGCCCTGTGGGGCTTCACCCCGCCGGCCGACGCGGAGCCCGGCTTCGGGCTGTGGGGCGTCCGCATGCTGTGCGACGTGGTGCAGATGCAGGCCGACGCGGACGGCACCCTCATCCGGCTGCGCACCCGCGTCTGACGGGCGCCGGCCCGACGCGGGCCGGAGCCGGCGGTTCGGCCGGGCCCGTCGGGCCCGGCCGAGGCGCCGGCTCCGCCTCCCGGAGCCTGCCGTCCCGCTCAGCCGGGTACCTGCTCCACCGGCAGCCACAGTTCGGCGTCGGCCTCGGTCGTGTCCGGCGACAGCCGGGTGCGCAGGATCTCCGGACCGGGGCGGCCGCGGTACGGGTTCGACGGGAACCACTGCGTGTACACATCCCGCCACAGGTTCTGGATGGCCTGCGGGGCCGGCCCGGAGGTGGTGAAGACCGCCCAGGCGCCGGCCGGGACGGCCAGGGCGGTCGTGCCCTCGGGGGCGGCCGCGGAGGTGACCACTCCGTGGTAGTAGTCGAGTTCCGTACCCTCGGCGCGGCTGGGGTCCAGGTCGTCACAGACCGCGACGATGCCGTGCGGCTCCTGGTCCGACAGCTTCTCCAGTCGCTCCAGGGTCCGCGGGTCGATACCACGGACGAAGTCCATGATGGCCTGGTTCGGCCCCGCGTGTACCAGCGGGACCCGGGCCTTGAGACCGACGACGGCGAAGTCCGGCTTGTTCTCTATGCGGTGACGCATACTGCTGCTCCCCTCGACGATGAGACGGAAGGCCATCCGGGGCTGCGAACTGAGCGTGGCGCCGGTGCGCCGGGCCTCGCCCGGCCCGACTCCGTGCATGGCGCGGAACGCCCTGGCGAACGCCTCGCCCGAGCCGTAGCCGTACCGCACCGCGATCTCCAGCAGCGTCTCCCGCGCCGCGAGCACCTCCGCGCCCGCCAGGGTGAGCCGCCGACGCCGGATGTACTCCGACAGCGGCATGCCCGCGAGCGCGGAGAACATCCGGCGCAGGTGGTACTCCGAAGTGGCCGCGATGCGCGCCAGTTCGGCCACGTCGATGGGCTGGTCGAGGTGGCGCTCGATGTGCTCCATCGCCTGGTTGAGCCTCTTCAGCACGCCCCGTCTCCTTCCTCGTGACGACCACCACGCTAGGCAGCGCACGGGGCGCCGGACCCGACATCCTGTGCCCGATCATGTCGGGTACGGGCGACGGCGCCGGATGCGGCCGGGGCGGTACGGGGCGACACTGGCGGTGAGGGCATCGGCCGTGAGCGGAGTGTGTGGTGAGGGATCGGCTGCCATCCGTCTGGGAGAGCACGCGATGAACACGCCCCACAGGCGCCGGGGTGCCCAGGGCACCCCGAGGGTCCGGGACCTGCCCACCCGCATCGACGCCACCGGCACCCGCCGGGAGAGCGACGAGCTGGGGGCCGTGGAGGTCCCCGCGGACCGGTACTGGGGCGCCCGGACGCAGCGGGCCCTGATCCACTTCGCGATCGGCGACGACCGTATGCCCAAGGCGATCTACCACGCCTACGGCTACGTCAAGAAGGCCGCCGCGCTGGTCAACGGGCGGGAGGAGCGGCTGGCGGGCTGGCAGGCCGATCTGATCGCCCATGTGGCCGACGAGGTGGTCTCCGGTGCGCTGGACGACCACTTCCCGCTGTACGTGTGGCAGGCCGGCTCCGGCACCCAGACCAACATGAACGTCAACGAGGTCATCAGCAATCGCGCGATCCAGCTGGTGGGCGGCGTCCTGGGCAGCAAGGACCCGGTGCACCCGGACGACCACGTCAATCTGGGCCAGGCCGGCAACGACACCTTCCCCACGGCCATGCACATCGCCGCCGTGCGCATTCTGCACGACCCCCTGCTGCCGCAGGTCAGCCTGCTCCAGGAGGCCATCGCCGCCAAGTCCCGCGCCTGGTACGACGTCCTCAAGACCGGCCGCACCCAGGTGCAGGACGCGGTCCCCCTCTCCGTGGGACAGGAGTGGTCCGGCCACGCCGCCCAGCTCTCCGACGCGCTGGAGCGGCTGCGCGCCACGCTGCCGGACCTCTATCAGCTCGCCATCGGTGGCACGGCGGTCGGCACCGGGCTGGGCGCCCCGGAGGGCTTCGGCCCGGCGGTGGCCCGGGAGATCGCGACGGCCACCGGCCACCCGTTCAAGGTGGCGTCCAACCCCTTCGCCGCGCAGAGCGGTGTGGACGCCCTGGTGGCCGCCTCCGCCGGGCTGCGGGGCCTCGCCGTGCCGCTGATGAAGATCGCCAACGATATCCGCTGGCTCGCCTCCGGCCCGCGCTGCGGAATCGGGGAGCTGACGCTGCCCGGATACCAACCGGGCAGCTCCAGCATGCCCGGCCAGGTCAACCCGGCCCAGTGCGAGGCCATGATGATGGTGTGCACCCAGGTGCTCGGCGCCGACGGCGCCGTCGCGCACGCGGGCACCCAGGGGAACTTCCAGCTCAACACGGCGCGGCCGCTCGTCATCCGCGACTTCCTGCACTCCGCCCGCATCCTCGCCGACGCCTGCGAGAAGCTGCGCACGTACTGCGTCGAGGGCATCGAGCTGAACCGTGAGCAGATCGACGAGTATCTCGCCCGCTCGCTGATGCTGGTCACCGCGCTGTCCCCGGAGATCGGCCACGACAGGGCCGGCGAGATCGCCCGCAAGGCCGCCGCCGAGGGAACGACCCTGCGCGAGGCCGCCATCGCCAGCGGTCATATCGGCGCCGAGGACTTCGACCGCATCGTGGACCCCCGGAAGATGGCCCGCCTCCGCCACGGCTGAGCCCGTCCCGGCAGCGTGTCCCGGGTGCGCCCGGCGGCGTGTTCCGCGCTCGGCGGGTCATCGGCGCATCGGGTGGTCATGAGCCCATCGACGCGTCCCGTGCTCGGCCAGCGGTCCCACCTCCCAGCCGGCGGCCCGGCACTCCGCCACCACCGCGGGCAGCGCGGCCAGCGTGGCGCGCCAGCATCCGGGAGCCGCGGCGCGGTCGGTGTCGTGCAGCAGGACGGTGGCGCCACCGCGCAGATCGCGTCGTACGGTGGCGAGCACCGACCGCGCGGTGGCGTCCGCGGACCAGTCGCGTCCCCACGCCGACCAGAGAACGGGGGTGAGTCCGGCCCGCGCCGCCGCGAGCCAGCGGCCGCCGGTGAGGATGCCGTACGGCGGCCGGTACCACCGCGGTGCCGCGCCGGTGGCCAGCCGTAGGGCGCGGGCGGTACGGGCGACCTCGTGGGCGTCCCGGGCCGGTGCGGGCAGCCAGGGGCGGCTGTGGGTCCAGCCGTGGACGGCCAGCTCATGGCCCCGGCGGACGATCTCCAGCGTGGTGCGCGGGAAGCGCGTCACCCCCTCCCCCAGGACGAAGAAGGTGGCCCGCACCTCCAGCTCGTCCAGGACCCGGAGGAAGCGCGGTGTGGTGCGCGGATCGGGTCCGTCGTCGAAGGTGAGGGCCACATGGTCGGCCCGTCCGTGGCCCGCCAGGGCGGGGAAGAGGGCGCGCCGGGGGCCGGGCAGCCAGGTGCCGGCCGGTGCGATGTGGGCGGCCGCCGCCAGCAGCGCCGCGTCGCGCAGCAGGACACCGCAGTGGTGGCACAGGCTCATGGTGTCCCCCCGCGGCCCGGGTTCCCGCGCCGTCCGGGGAGCGGTGGCCGTGGCTTTCCGGCGTTCCGCGCCGCCAGGTCCGGGTGCCCGGGTACGGCCTGGTCCCAGCCGCCGCACATGGCGGGCGAGCGGGTCAGCCCGACGATGCCGGCCGCCATCAGGAGGATGCCGGCCACCTCGGGCAGGACGCGCAGGCCCAGCTCGACGCGTTCACCGAACAGCACCCAGCCCAGCGTGACGCTCACCAGGGCGTCGCCGAGGGTGAGCGCGGGCTGGGAGGCGGCCAGGGTCCCCGCGCGCAGGGTGCTCTGCAACAGCAGGAAGCTCAGCAGTCCCACGGCGCAGACCGCGTACAGCGGCCAGTCGGTGAACACCTCGGCCACTCCGCCGGAGAACCGCCCGGTGAACTCCTTGATCAGGGCGGCCGTACAGGCGAAGCAGGCGGCGGTGGCGCAGCCGAGGGTGGCGGCCCGCGCCGCCCCGCGCAGCATCCGGGCCACCGCGATCAGGATGCCCACGACGGTGGCCACCGCCACGCCCACGGGCAGCCACTCGCCGTTCTGTGCCGTGTTCCGGCCGTGCGAGGGATCGGCCGCCACCAGGAAGAGCGCGAGCCCCGCGGCGAGCGTCACGAACGACAGCCAGGTCCGGCCGTCCGGGCGGTGGCGGAAGACCAGAGAGCCGACCACCAGGGTGAACAGCAGCTCGCTGACCAGCAGCGGCTGGACCACGGAGAGCCGTCCGACGGCCAGCGCGCCCACCTGCGCCACCGCCGACACCACCATCGCGGCCAGCCCGGCCAGCCAGTACGGGCGGCGCAGCAGACGCGTCAGCCGCAGCAGGTTCTGCTTCAGCCCCCGGGCGCCCCGCTCCTCCCGGACCTGGTCCACCGCGGCCCGCCGCTGGAGTACGGACGCCGCGCCGTTGCCCAGTGCGGACAGCAGGGCGAGGACGACGGCCGCGACGTTCACCGGGGTTCACCCGAAGCGTGCGGCCAACCGGTGGTACAGCCGGGGGGTCATGGCGCGGACCACCGCGGGCAGCCGCATCCAGGCCGGTACGTACACCTCGTCCCGTCCGCGTTCGACGGCGTCCCAGACCGCGTCGGCGATCCGCTCGGGCGGCACCGGACGCGGCAGCCGACGGGTGTACGGGGCGCCGCGCCGGGCGAAGAACGGGGTGTCCACCACGCCGGGGACCACATGGGTGACGCGCACCCCGGCCCGGCACAGCTCGAGGCGCAGGGCGTCGGCGAAGGCCCCGAGCGCCGCCTTGGCCGCGGAGTACACCGCCTCGCCGCGCACCCCGACGGTCCCGGCCACCGATCCGATCAGCACGATGTGTCCGCGCCGCTCGGCCCGCATCCGGGGTACGACCGTGCGGACCAGCCGCATCGCGGCGAGCAGATCGACCCGGACCACCTGTTCGATGGCGGCGGGCGGCATCGTGGCGAAGGGCCCGGCCCAGCCCACGCCTGCCCCCGCGACCAGCAGATCCACCCGTCCGGCGGCCCGGAGGGCGTCCTGGACCAGCGCCTCCGGGCCCTCCGGCGCGGCCAGGTCGACGGGCAGGGCGAGGGCCGATGTCCGGGCGGCCACGCGGTCGAGCCGTTCCCGGTGGCGGCCGCTGACCAGCAGCCGCCAGCCCTCCTCGGCCGCGATCCGGTCGGCGATGGCGGCACCGATGCCCGAGGAGGCACCGGTCACCAGCGCGACCCTGGTCCCGGTGGCGGCGGGACTCCCGGTGTCCCGCGCCTGACCGCGGTTGAGGGGTGCGTCCGGGAGGGGTCGGGTCATGGCATCTCCCTGTCTCGCCGCCGGCCGGCTGCTTCTCCTGGGTCACCGGCCGTCGAGCGCGCGGTTTGACGGCACGCGGAGCGGATACCTCCAGTGAGCCATGAGGAGCCGCGCCTCGCACCACCGGAGGTGGCCATGCGTCCGTCGTCGGCACGTTTTCTCATCGTGAGCGCCGGGATGGGGGCCGGGCATGACGCGGTCGCCGCTGAGCTGGTGCGCAGGCTTCAGGCGCGGGGCCAGGGGGCCGGAAGGGTGGATGTGCTGGAGCTGCTGCCGGACGGGGTGGGGGCGGGGCTGCGCGCGTTCTACCGGACCGCGATCCGCCGTGCGCCGGTGGTGTACGAGGGCATCTACCGGGTGTTCTTCCGCCCCGGCAGGGGCCTGCGGCCGGGCAGCGCCCCGCTGGCCGCGCTCGCCGAGGACCGGCTGCTGGCCCTGGTGGCGCGGGAGCGGCCGGATGTTGTGGTGCCGGTGTTCCACCTGGCCGCGCAGCTGACGGGCAGGCTCCGGGCGCGCGGTGCGCTGGAGGTGCCCAGCGCGGTCGTGGTGACCGATTTCGCGGTGCACCGCCAGTGGCTGCACCCGGGCAACGATCTGCATCTGTGTGTCACCCGGGAGGCCGCGGACACGGTGCGCCGGGCGCTGGACCGTCCGTCGCTCGCCACCGGACCGGTGGTGGCGGAGCGCTTCTTCGCCCCGGCGCCGGGGGCGGCGCGGTGGCGGCGGCGCTTCCGGGCGCGTGCGCCCGGGAGGCCGCCGGTGCTGCTGTCCGTGGGGGCGTGGGGCGCCGGTACGCGGGTGGCGGACACCGCGCGGCTGCTGTCCGGGGCGGGGTATCTGCCGGTGGTGGTGTGCGGCCGGGACGAGCGGCTGCGCGGGGAGCTGTCGCGCCTGCCGGAGGTGGCCGCCCTCGGCTGGGAGCGGGACATGCCCGGCCTGCTGGCCGCCGTACGGGCCGTGGTGGACAACGCGGCCGGCCAGACCGCGCTGGAGGCGCTGGCCACCGGGGTGCCCGTGGTCGGCTACCGCCCCATCCCGGGCCATGGCCGCGAGGGCGTCCGGCGGATGGCCGCGCTGGGGCTCTCGGACCACGCACGGGACTCCTGGGAGCTGCTGCGGCTGCTCGATGTGCTCACCGAGCCCTCCGCGCCGCGGGATCGCCGTATCGCGGCGGGCCGCCGGCTGTTCGCCGAGGACGCCGCCGTTCGGCTGACCGAGACGGTCACCCGGCCGGCGGCGCCGCGGTGAGCGGACACCTCGACAGACGCGGCCAGGCGGGTCCTGGGCCTGTCTGCCACGTCCCGCCTTGCTCGCGACGCCTGGCACCGCGCCCCAGCTACCGCTGGGAGGTGCCCCGGCCGCGTTGTCGGAGTCGTCCGAGCAGGCCCACTCCGCGGACGATCCTCCGCCTTGCGACGCTCCCCCAGCTGCCGCTGGGAGGTACCCCCCGTACCGGACGCCGCGAGCACCGCCTCCGGCGGACGGCGCCATGTGTCGGACAGGGCCCTCAGCCCGCCTTCTCGGCGAACTCGGTGGTGTAGGTCTTCTCCAGGTCCACCGTGGCGTTCTTCAGGTTGGGGTTGAACGCCTTCAGGACGCGCTCGACGGTGGCCGGGCCGTCCGCCGGCATCACACCGTCCTTGGTGAACATCGGCAGGGTGCTCTTGATGGACTCCGCGTAGAGCTTCGCACCGCCCTGCGCGTAGTCGCTGGGCATCTTGGCGGCGATGTCCTCGGCCGAGTGGGTGGACATCCAGGTGAGGGTCTTCACGAAGGCGTTGGCCAGCTTCTGCACGGTCTCCTTGTGGCCGTTCACCCAGTCGGTGTTCATGTAGAGGGAGGAGGAGGGGTACAGACCGCCGAGCGCCTGCTTGGACCCCTCGGGCGTGCGCATGTCGATCAGGACCTTGCCGATCTTCTGGTCCACGATCTGGGCGACGGTCGGATCGGTCGTCATACCGCCGTGGATGGAGCCCTGTTTGAGGGCGGAGATGAAGGTCTGGCCCGCGCCGACCGCCACCGGGGTGAACTCGCTGGTCTTCACTCCGCCGTCGACCGCGAGGTACTTGGTCAGGAAGTCCGTGGACGAGCCCAGACCGGTGACCCCGAGCTTCTTGCCCTTGAAGTCCTTGGGGGACTTGACCTCGTCCGCCGCCTTGTTGGAGACCACCTCGACCTCACCGGGTGCCTGGGCGAGCTGGACGACGGACTCCACCTGCTTGCCCTTGACCTGGAGGTCGAGGGTGTGGTCGTAGAAACCGACGACGCCCTGGACGTCCCCCGCGACCAGCGAGGTGGTGGCCTGCACCCCCGCGGGTTCGGTGAGCAGCTGGACCTTCAGGCCCTCCGCCGTGAAGTAGCCGAGCCGCTGGGTGAGCATCGCGGGCAGGTAGATGACCTTGTCCAGGCCACCCACCATGATCTTGACCTTGCCGTCCCCGCCGCCGGAGGCGCCGGAGTCGCCGCAGGCGGTGAGGGTGGTGAGAGCGAGCGCCGCGGCGACCGTGGCCGCGGAGAACTTGGCGAAGCTGCGCATGGGTCACGTCCTTGTGAGCGGTGGGTGGGGCAGGCAGTGCGGGGGGCCGAGGAGCGGGTCAGCGTTCGGCGCCGGGCTGGGCGGGCTTCCAGCGGAAGAGCCGTTTCTCCAGGAAGGTCAGCAGCCCCTCGGCGAGCAGGGCCACCACGGCGAGGATCACCATGGCCGCGTAGACCCCGGCGGCGTTGAAGGTGCCCTGGGAGGAGGAGACCAGCAGGCCGAGCCCCTTGGTGGCGCCGATGTACTCGCCGACGATGGCGCCGATCAGGGCGAAGCCGAAGCTGACATGGAGGCTGGTGAAGATCCATGAGGTGGCGGAGGGGATCACCACCTGAAGGGTCACCTGGCGGTTGCTCGCGCCGAGGATCCGGGAGTTGGCCACCAGGTTGCGGTCGACTTCCCGTGCGCCCTGGAAGGCGTTGAAGAAGACGGGGAAGAACACCAGGACGACGGCCGAGGCGACCTTCGAGGCCGGTCCGAGGCCGAACCAGATGAGGAAGATGGGTGCGAGGACGATGCGCGGCAGCGCGTTGAGCACCTTGATGTACGGGCCGAGCACATCGGCGAGGAAGGCGATCCGGCCGAACGCGATCCCCAGGACCACCCCGGCCACCACGCCGATGCCCCAGCCCAGGAGCGCCTCGTAGAGCGTGTACCAGATCTGCTCCCACAGCGAGCCCTGTGCGGTCCCGTGCAGCGCCCACTCCTTGAGCTGCGCCCAGATCTTGGAGGGCATCGAGAAGTTGAACGGGTCGATCACGGCGGCGCGGGCCAGCCATTCCCACAGCCCGATGACGGCGAGGAACACCAGCACACGGGTGCTGTGGACGAGGATCGCGCGGTTGCGGGCGGCGCGGGCGCGGGCCCTGGAGCGGTCCGTCCCGGGGATTTTGCCGAGGGCGGGGGCGGCCGGGGCGGCGGCGGTCTCAGGCATCGACGGCACCCCGCTCACGGGTGATGCGGACCTCTTCGCCGAGCGAGGACCAGATCTCCCGGTAGATCTCCACGAACCGGGGCTCCAGCCGCACCGACTCGACCTTGCGGGGCCGGGGCAGGTCGATCTCGAAGACCTCCTTGACGGTGGCCGGTCCCGCCGTCATCACCACGACCTTGTCGGCCAGCGCGATGGACTCCTCCAGGTCGTGGGTGACGAAGACGACGCATGCGCCGGTGCCCGCCCACAGCTCCAGCAGTTCGTCCGACATCAGCGCGCGGGTCTGGACGTCGAGCGCGGAGAACGGCTCGTCCATGAGCAGGATCTCGGGGTCGTTGACGAAGGTCGACGCCAGCGCCACGCGCTTGCGCTGACCGCCCGAGAGCTGATGCGGATAGCGGTCCGCGAAGGCGGAGAGGCCGACCCGGGAAAGCCACTCCCGGGCCCGCTCCTTCGCCTCGGCCTTGGGCACGCCGCGGAACCGGGGGCCGGCCATCACATTCGACAGCACGCTGCGCCAGGGGAACACCGCGTCCTGCTGGAAGACGAAGCCGACGTTGGAGGCGATGCCCCGGACCGGCTCCCCGGCCACCAGCACCTCGCCCTCGGTGGGCTCCTCCAACCCGCTGACCAGCGTCAGTGTCGTGGACTTTCCGCAACCGGTGGGCCCGACGACGGCGACGAACTCACCGTGCCCGACGGTCAGGTCGAGATCCCTGACCGCGGTGTGGAGGGCCCCGGACGGAGTCCGGAACGCCTTGCTCGTTCCCCGCAGCTCGATGGCGGGGCTGGGGTGGCTGCTCATGGCCGGGAGGCTAGGAGTGACCCTGGCCACAGCGGCAGTCTTGTGGGCACAACCCGCCGTTGCGCTCACAAACCCCGTTCTGCTCGTTTTGCTCGCGCCCGCGCAACGAATACGCCACGGAGGCTGGGCATACGCCCCCGGCGCCTTTACGGTGCCTTCACAGCGGCATAAACGGAGGAATTACTACCGCTCGCGCACCGGACGGCAGGGACCGGCAGACGGGAGACAGGGAGCCCAGCATGCGCATCCGATGGCCCCGACGCGTCTCCGGCCAGGTGCTCGCGGCACAACTGGCCATCACCGCCGGGGTGATGGTGCTGGCCACCGCGCTGTTCCTGGCCCCGCTCAGCTCCGAGATCGACAACCAGGCGATGCACCAGGCGCTGGCCATCGCCCAGACCACCGCGGCCGATCCGGATATCGCGCGGGACCTCACCACCACCGAACCCACCCCCTCGGGCCCGGTACAGCGGGCGGCGGAACGGATCCGCCGGGCCACCGGGGCGCTGTACATCGTGGTGCTGGACTCCCGGGGGGTGCGCTGGTCGCACACCACCACCGCGCGGATCGGCGAACACGTCTCCACCGATCCAGGCGCCGCGCTCGCGGGCCACCAGGTCCTCCAGATCGACGTGGGCACACTCGGCCGTTCGGCCCGAGCCAAAGTGCCGCTGCGGACCGGCAGCGGGCGGATCGTCGGCGCGGTGTCGGTGGGCATCGGCTACGGCAGTGTGCGCGACCAGCTGCTGGCGGCGGTGCCCCGGCTGCTGCTGTACGCGGGGGTGGCGCTCGGGGTGGGCGTGCTGGCCGCGCTCGCGGTCTCACGCCGGCTGCGCCACCGTACCCACGGTGTCGCGTTCGCCGACATCTCGGCGCTGCTCGACGAGCGGGAGGCGATGCTGCACGGCATCCGCGAGGGCGTCGTGGCGCTGGACCGGCAGGGCCGGATCCGCCTGATCAACGACGAGGCCGGACGGCTGCTCGGGGTCCGCCCGGACGCCACCGGGCGCACCCTGGAGCAGTCGCTGCCGCCCGGCCGTACCACCGAGGTGCTGGCGGGGCGGGTCGCGGGGACGGATCTGCTGACCGTCAGCGGCGGCCGGGTGCTGGTGGCCAACCGGATGCCGACCAAGGACGGCGGGGCGGTGGCGACGCTGCGCGACCGCACCGAGCTGGAGTTGCTGGGCCGGGAGCTGGACAGCACCCGTGGGCTGCTGGACGCGCTGCGCGCCCAGGACCACGAACACGCCAACCGGCTGCACACCCTGCTCGGGCTGCTGGAGCTCGGACTCCACGAGCGGGCGGCGCAGTTCGTGGCCGAGCTCACCAACGCCCGCCGCGCCTCGGCCGAGCAGATCTCCGAACGGGTGCCCGATCCGCTGCTGTCGGCGCTGCTGGTCGGCAAGTCGGCCATCGTGGCCGAGCGCGGGGTCGCCCTGCGCATCTCACCCGCGACCCGGCTGACCGGGCGGGTGGTCGATCCGCGCGATCTGGTGACCGTGCTCGGCAACCTCATCGACAACGCGCTGGAGGCGGTGGCCGGGCACCCCTGCCCCACCCCGTTCATCGAGGTCGAGCTGAGGGCCGAGGGCACCACCGCGGTGCTGCGGGTGAGCGACACCGGCCCGGGGGTGCCGCCCGGGATGCGCGATCTGATCTTCACCGAGGGCTGGTCCACCAAACGGCCCGCCCTCCCCAGCTTCCCGGACACCGGCCCCGAGGCCACGGAAGGGTCCGCCGCGGTGTCGCCGCGTGGCCGGGGGATCGGACTCGCCCTGGTGCGGCGGCTGGCCGAGCGGTACGGAGGCATGGCCCGGGTCACCGCGCGGGCGGGTGGCGGCGCGGTGTTCACCGTCGTCCTGCCCGAGGCCCTCACCGGGGACGACACACCCACTCATGAGTTCACCGCAGCAGGAGAGTCACGATGATCGACGTTCTTGTCGTGGACGACGACTTCCATGTCGCCGAGATCAACGCTGCGTATGTGGCCCAGGTGCCCGGCTACCGGGTCGCCGCCCGTGCCCATACCGCCGCCCAGGCCCTGGCGACCCTGGAGCGCACCCCGGTCGACCTGGTCCTGCTCGACCACTATCTGCCGGACGAGACCGGGCTGACGCTGGTGCGGCGGATGCGCCAGCTCGGCCACCACGCCGACGTCATCATGGTGACGGCGGCGTGTGATGTGTCCACCGTCCAGGCCGCCATGCGCCATGGCGCACTGCAGTACCTGGTCAAGCCGTTCAGCTTCGCCGGACTGCGCGCCAAGCTCGACGGCTACGCGGGGCTGCGCCGCACCCTCGAAGGCGTCGGCGGGCGTGGCGAGACCGGCCAGGAGCGGGTGGACCGGATCTTCGGCGCCTTCGCAGCCGCCGACACATCCGGCCCCGCCCTGCCCAAAGGCCACTCCGCGCCCACCGTCGACCTCATACGCCGGGTCCTGGACCAGGCCGACCAGCCGCTCTCCGCCCACGAGGTGGCGGAGCGCACCGGTATCAGCCGCTCCACGGCCCAGCGCTATCTGAAGTACCTCGAGCATGCGGGCCGCATCAGCCTCACCCTCAAGTACGGGGACACCGGCCGTCCCGAACACCGCTACACATCGGTGGCGGTGAACTGACGGTTCGTTCAGCTCGTGGCCGTGGCCTCGTACAGGCCACGGCCGGAGCGCTGGGCCCGGTCCGAGGAGCGCAGCCGCTCCAGGGTGTTGCGCACCGAGTTCACATTGGTGCGGGTCTCGTCGCGCCCCAGGGCCTCGTTGACCTCGGAGGCCCGCATGGGACGGCCGGCCTTGCGCAGCGCGGCGAGCACGCTGTCGGCGAGCCCCGTGGAGCGCTCGGAGGTGGTGGCCGGCTCGGCCGGCTTCTCCGCCGCCTTGGCGCTCTTGGCGGTCTTCGCCGTGGCCTTGGTGGCCTTCACCGTGGCCTTGGCGGACTTGGGAGCCTTCGCGGCGGCCTTCGCGGCGGTCTTCTTGGCCGCGGTCTTCTTGGCCGCCGCCTTGGTGGCCCGCCCGGTGGCCGGTGCCTTGGCCGCCTTGCCCCTGCTGCGCTGGCGGCCGATGGCGGCCTTGCGCGTGGTGGCGGAGGTGTCGCCGGTGGACTCCGTGTCCTCGGCGGACTCCGGCTCCGTGGCCGTGGCCTCGGTGGCCGGCTCCGCGGCCGGCTCGGCCGGAGCGGGGGTGGCCTCGGCCACCGGCTCCGCCACCGCCACCGGGGCGCCGTCGGCGGCCTGCTCCGGCACTGTGGCGGTGGCGAGCGCCTGAAGGCTGCTCAGGGCGGTGCTGACCGCCTCCAGTCGCTTGGTGACGGCCTCCAAATCACCCTTGAGCGACTGCTGTTGCTTCTGGAGCTGCGGGAGTTCGGCCTCCAGCACCTCGATGGTCGATCCCACACTGCTGTCCGCGCTCAACGCGTTCACTTCAGTTCGTCCCCTTTCTGGGCGTCTGCGCCCATCGCGACAGCGATTATGCCTGCTGTCAGAAGTGTGCGGTGCCCGGTGTGTCACTGCACAAAACAACGACACGTGTCCGAGCACCCCATGAGAGGCCAACTTTCGGCGAAGAAACACGCCCGTCACACCGCGCCCACACAGCCGATGTCATCCGGAAGGGTGGCGGCGCAAACGCGGTGGCGACGCGTCAGCCCCCGTTTCGGGGTGGCTCCACCCCGGGTGGTAGAAACACCGTACCGGCCCGAGGAAACAGAGGTAGGACGATGAAGTTGCGCTGCGCCGTGCTCGACGACTACCAGGACGTGGCGCTGTCGAGCGCCGACTGGTCGAGTGTGCTGGACGCGGTGGACGTGGTGCCGGTGCATGACCACATCACCGGTGAGGACGCGGTGGCCGAGGCCATCGGGGACTGCGAGATCGTGGTCATCATGCGGGAGCGCACTCCCTTCCCCGCAACGCTGTTCGACCGGTTGCCACGGCTGAGGCTGCTGGTCACCACGGGGATGCGCAATGCGTCGGTCGATCTGCGGGCCGCCGCCCGCCACGGTGTCACCGTCTGCGGCACGTCCGGTGGTTCGGAGCCGACCACCGAGCTCACCTGGGCGCTGATCCTGGGGCTCGCCCGCCATGTGGTGCCGGAGAGCACGGCGCTGCGCGACGGCGGGCCGTGGCAGAGCACGGTCGGCACCGATCTGCACGGCCGCCGGCTGGGGTTGCTCGGACTGGGCCGGATCGGCGCCCAGGTGGCGCGGGTAGGCCGGGCCTTCGGCATGGAGGTGGCCGCCTGGAGCCAGAACCTGACGGCCGAGCGCGCCGAGGCGGAGGGGGTGCGGCCGGCCGGCTCCAAGGAGGAGTTGCTGGAGACCAGTGACATCGTCTCGGTGCATCTGGTGCTCGGCGACCGCACCCGGGGGCTGCTGGGCGCGCGGGAGCTGAGGCGGATGCGTCCCACGGCGCTGTTGGTGAACACCTCCCGCGCCGCGATCGTGGACCAGGCGGCGCTCGCCCAGGCGCTGCGGGAGGGCTGGATCGCGGGCGCGGCGGTCGATGTGTTCGAGCGGGAGCCGCTGCCGTCGGACGACCCGTTCCGCACGCTGCCGAATCTGCTGGCCACTCCGCATCTCGGCTATGTGACCCGGGCCAACTACGAGCGCTTCTACCGGGATGTGGTCGAGGACATCCGCGGCTATCTGGAGGGGGAGCCGATCCGCCGGCTGAGCCCGCCCGAACCGGCCGGCTGACCGGCCATACCACCCTTCAACGCGGTGTGTTACGGGGCGGGTTGGCGCAGGCCGCCGGTTTCGACGGCCATGTTCGACGATGCCGCACCGCGCCCACCGGTCGCTCGCCGGGGCTGAAAGCGACGCCTTCCCGGCACCCGGTGGACACTATTCCGTTTCGCCTCCGTCAGACCGGAGAGGCTGCCTGGCACGGACAACCCATCGGCCCGCAGCACAGACCGGTGGCCGGTCCGCCGGGACCGGCCACCGCGGACGGAGGGAACGTGGCTCACAGCACATCCGGAACATCGACACCCCAGGAGGCATCGGCACGGCAGGAGGCCGTACCACACGGCGACGGCGGCGCGGGACCGGGCACACCGCCGCCGACCCGGCGTGGCATGCTCGCGGTGGCCGCGGTGGCCGCGGCGGCAGGCGTCGGCCTGCTCGCCGGCTGCGGCGAGGAAACCGCCCGCTCCGCCTCGGGAGCGGGCCCGCACGACTCGACGGGGGCAGAGCGCTCCCCGTCCGCCGAACCGTCCGCACACTCCCCCACCCCGACACCGCGGCCGGAGCTGCCCCGGGGCGGCCGGGAGCTGTCCCGCTACCGTCTGGTGGGCTACTGCGGACTGCCCGGAGCCGCCGCGCTCGGCCGGCTCGGCACGGGGGACCTCGACGACCGGGTGCGGCAGATCGAGAAGACCGCCCGCGCCTATGCCGCGGACCGCGCACCACAGCCGGTGCTGGAGCTCCTGGCGACCGTGGCCAACGGCACCGCGGGCCCCGACGGCACCTACCGCTCCCGCACCTCCCCCGATACGATCCGCCGCTTCCACGACGCGGCCAAACGCCATCGCGCCCTGCTGCTGCTGAACATCCAGCCGGGCCGGGCATCGGTCCTCGGCGAGGTCAAGGCGCTGCGCGAATGGCTGGTCCATCCGGATGTGGGCATAGCCCTGGACCCCGAGTGGGAGATGGGTCCGGGCGAGGTGCCGGGTGACACCTACGGCCACACCAGCGGCCAGGAGATCACCGATGTGGCCCGCTATCTCTCCCGGATCGTCGCCGAACACGATCTGCCGCAGAAACCGCTCGTCTTCCACCAGGTGGCCGTCTCCGTCGTCGGCGACCAGTCCGCGCTGCGCCCGCAGCCGGGTGTGGTGCTCATCAAGAGCGCGGACGGCATCGGCTCGCCCGGGATGAAGCGGGACACCTGGCGGCAGCTGGTCAAGGACCAGCCCGAGGGGGTGCGCACCGGCTTCAAGCTCTTCTACGAGGAGGACACCGAGGGGAGCCGGCTGATGACCCCGGAAGAGGTGCTGGCCCTGCGCCCGCGGCCGGATTACGTCATGTTCGAGTGACCGCGTGTTCGAGTGACCGCGCCGACGGGCGCCACCCACGCGCCCGCCCCCGGCCCAGGGGCCGGGGGCGGCTGGGGAGGGAGCGCTCAGGGACGTGGCGCCGTCTGCACGGTGAGCGGTTCCCGGCTGGTGGTGTCGCCGGGGCCGCGCCGGGTGAAGCGCATGGCGGCACAGGCACCCGCGTACAGCACCGCCACCACCAGCAGCAGCGCCTGATAGCCGGTGAGCAGGGCCAGATACTCCAGGGTGCCGCCGAACAGGGACCCCAGCAGATTGGCCCCGAAGGCCGCCGTGGGATCGGCGGCCGCCGCCAGCCGGTCGGAGAAGATGAGGTTGGCGCAGAAGATGGGGGCGAAGGCCAGCCCGATCGCGGCGGCCAGCCGGGGGGCGAAGGGCAGTCCCAGCACCATGTCGGACGGGATCAGCCAGGCGATGGCGAGGCTGGCGAACAGCATCAGTTGCAGCACGAGCTGGTTGACCCGGCGCATCCGTCGCCGGACCTCCACCGCGCACAGCACGGCGAGCAGCACCCCCGCGAAGACCATGGCGTTGACCAGCCAGGTGGTGCCGAAGTAGAGGGCGAACCCGATCACGTTCTTGGTTTCCAGCAGCATGAACGCCGCGCCGAGCAGGAACATGTCCGCATAGGCGGCGGTGCGCCGCAGCCGGACCCCGGTCAGCCGGACCGACACCAGCGTCACCAGCAGGATCGCGCCCAGCACCCCGATGTAGAGGGTGGGGATGGTGCGGTGCAGCAGATACGGGAACGGGTGGTCGTCACCGGCGGCCGAGGGCACCGGGCCGGAGGGGCGCCACGCGGAGGTGGTGCAGGACTGGTCGCCCGAGGTGACACCGGCCACCAGGATGGCCGCCTTCTTGCCCCCGTAGTGGGTGATGCAGGGCGCGTGTCCGAAGACGGAGGTGACCGTGGAGCCGAACCGGTCGATGAGCCAGTTCTGCCGGTAGTAGTTGTACATCGCGAACGCGCCGCCGGGGGCGAGGTGGCGGTGTGCCGCCTCGAATGCCTGCCGGGTGAACAGATAGCTCTCCAGCCGCAGATTGCTGGCGCCCGACACCAGGGTCAGGGAGTCCGGGAGGGCGAGGACGATCAGGTCGTAGCGGGCGTCGGTCCGCTCCAGGAAGGCCCGGCCGTCGTTGATGTGCACGTGCACCCGGGGGTTGTCGTAGGGCCTGGCCGGGTGCAGGTCCGCGCCGATCTCCTGGAGCCGGGGGTCGATCTCCACGGCGTCCACCCGCCGGGCGCCGTGGGCGAGGGCCATGGCCACGTCGTTGCCGTTGCCCGCGCCGATGACCAGCACCCGCCGGTGGGTGTTCCCCGGGGTTTCGCGGTAGGGCTGTTCGTACGGGGAGTCGGGGCGCCTGAGCACCTTCAGCGGGGCGATGGACTGGTGCGGTACGCCATTGGCGGAGATCTTGTAGTCCCGGCTGCCGGTGGTCGGCCTGGTGACCTCGATCTTGTAGTAGGGGGACCAGGAGATACCGCTCGCCGCCGTCTCCAGCGCCAGGACCGCCACCATCAACGCGAGCGGCACCGTGTACCGGAAGGTGTTGCGGCGCCCGCCCAGGGTGAGCAGCGCCGCCGCGGCGAGCACACCCCACACCACCGACGGTGCGCGCAGCCAGGACAGCGCCGCGAAGGACACCGAGCCGGTGAGCGAGCCCAGCAGGTCGAAGCGGTACGCCTCCAGCGAGGGCAGCCGACGGAACTGATCGGCCGTCATCTTCCCGATCGCCGTCATGATCAGGGCGGTCAGTCCGAAGAGCACCGGCAGGGTCACCCACTGGGGCAGCCCGGTGGTCTTCACCGCGGTGAAGTAGATGACCTCACCGCTGGTCTGCCGCACCTGCACGGGAAATTCCCGCACCAGGACGACGAGCACGGCGAGCGGCACGGGCGCCCAGCGGGTGAGCCACTGTCCACGGTCGGCGGGCAGCAGGAATCCCAGGCCGATCCCGAGGAACGAGCCCAAGAGGATGAAGTTCGAGAAATAGCTCAGATGGACGATATTGGCGCCGGTCCACCGGATCAGCGCCAGCTCGACGAAGAGCATGGTGGCGCTGGCCAGCAGCAGCCTCGCGCGCACGTTTTGCGGTCCTGGGCTGTGCTCCATGTCGGCACACGCTGTCATCCGAGACCGGGCAGGTCGAGCACCCGCACGGCCCGTGCCGTCGGCCGGATGGCGGGCACCCGGCTCCCCGGGAAGCGGCCCCGGCCACTCCCCCTCCGGCCGCCCGACACCCCCTCACCCCGCCCCCGCCGATCCCGTCCGAGCAGGTCAGCCGGGTGGCTCGGGGTACGGACAGACGGCCGCGCGGCAGTGGGCGGACAGCTGGCCACCGGGTGTCCGGGTGCGCTCACCGGGTCACCGCCGTACGGCGTTCGGGGCATGGCCCGGCCGTCATCCGTCACCTGGCCGGGCCAACGGCGGACGCCCACGCGGAGGAGGCGGAAGCGCGCCGGGGCCGGCGCCCCGGTGCGGACGGTCGTCCGCACCGTGCCGGGCGCCGGCCCCGATCGGCCGGACGGGAGGTCCGGGGACGGCCGGGTGAACACCGCTCGGGTCAGCGGGTGTTCAGCACGTCCCTCAGGGGGTGTTCACCGGGTCAGCTCGGCCCGGTGGCGTAGAAGGGCTTGCACACGGTGCCCACGTAGTCGGTGGCGATCTCCAGCAGGCGGGTTCCGTCCGCCGACGGGAGCAGCGCCGAGCTGTAGTTGGGGCAGTAGTCGACGGTCTTGGAGTCCACCCGCACCGGGGCGGAGATCGAACGCCAGGTCCCGGTGCCGCCGTTGCTGTTGGTCCACACGGTGGCGCCGCTGCCGGTGGCGGTGCTGCCGTCGGCGTTCTTCAGCACCTGGCCGATGAGGAACAGCTTGCCCTGGGAGTTGCCCGCCTCGGGTGCCCAGGCGAGGTTCGGCGTATGGGTGAAGTACTTGCCGTCGGCGGTTTCGGGACGGTAGCCGAGGTGAGCGGGATCGCCCCAGTTCCAGCCGTCCCACGAGGTCCGGTAGTGGACCACGCACGAGTACTGCCCCTGGGCGGCGCAGATCTCGTACACCATGAAGTACTGGCCGCTGGGCAGCTTGCGCACGATGGCCATGCCGGGCCGGTCCGAGGCGAGGTTGCTGGCCACGGTGTTGTGGTAGCCCTCCCAGGTGATCCCGTTCGCGCTGCGGGCGGCGACCAGCTTCTGGCTGTGGGCGGAGTCGGTCTCGTCCGAGTAGTGGACCACCAGGCGTCCGCTGGAGTCGATGGAGAACTCCGGCTCCCACAGTCCCTTGGTGCTGGTGGAGGTGGCCACGGTGGACAGATAGGACCAGGTGCGCCCCTGGTCATTGCTGCGGAAGACCCGGATGGCCATCCGGCGGTTCGTTTCGTCCTGGCCGATGGAGGCGGACCACAGCAGGGTCCCGGCGGGCAGGGAGCCGACGGCCTGCGGCAGTTCGTAGAGGGTGGCGCAGCATTCGCCCTGTCCGCCCGACGCCTCGGGGTCGGCCACCTCGCCCACCTGGTGGAAGGTGGCGCCGTCGTCGGTGCTCTCGTAGATGGCGCCGAGCCCGTCCGAGTTCCGGAAGGTGACGACCGAGGCGAGGATACGGCCGTTGGCGGCGCCGTTGTGCTGGAGCCTCAGAGCGCGGGGGTAAAGGCCGGTGCCGTCCCGCAGCACGGTGCCGGAGGCGGCCGCGGCGGGGGGTGCCTGGACGGCCAGGAGCGAGCCCAGGACGGTCAGGAGGGTCAGCAGGGCAGGCAGGAGTCTTCGGTGCGGCGTGGTCATGCACGCTCCCTGGAAAGGAGTGGTGGAGGGGAGGAGTAGTGACAGAAGAGCGACCCGGGCCGTGCGAGGCGCAACGCTAGAGATAATTTCCAACGTTGTAAATCCCTCGCGCACAGTTCCGTGAAGGGGACACGTTTGTCCGCGCGCCGGGTGCGGCGTGCGGCGCGGCGCTACGGGTGCGGTGGCGCCGTGGCAGGGCGGGTGTGGTCGGGCCGTGGCGGGACGGGTGCGGTCGGGCCGTGGCGGGGGCGCGGCGGGTCAGTGCTCCTGGGCGGTGGGGCGCACCAGGATCTCGTTGACCGCGGCGTGCGGGGGCTGGGTCACCATGAAGGCGATCGAGCGTGCGATGTCCTCGGGACGCAGCCAGGACTCCCGCGGCATACCGCGGGCGACGGCGGAGGCCCAGTCGGCGGTGGTCAGCTCGGTGGCGGTCATGCCCGGCTCGACCAGTCCCACCCGGACACCGCGGGCGGTCACCTCCTGGCGCAATGCCTCGCTGAAGGCGCCCACCGCGTGTTTGGTGGCCGAGTAGACGCTGTTGTTGCCGCGTGGCACCCGGCCGGCCGTCGAGCTGACGTTCACCAGGTCCGCCACCCCGCGCGGGCCGTCGGACGCCGCCCGCAGCAGATGCGGCAGCGCCTGCCGTGAGGTCTGTAGTACCGCCTCCACGTTGAGGTCGATCATCCGCCGCCAGCCGTCGGGGTCGCTCTCCTCGACGGCACCGGTCGTCGCGTAGCCGGCGTTGTTCACCAGCACATCGAGCCGTCCGCACCGCTCCACGGCGTCCTCGACGCACTGGCGGGCCTGCTCCGCGTTCCGCAGATCGGCGGTGAGGACGGCGCACGAGCGGCCCTCCTCGCGGACGGTGGCGGCCAGGCCCTCCAGCCGTTCGGTGCGGCGGGCGACCACGGCGAGATCCGCGCCCTGCCGGGCCAGCGCCACGGCGGTGGCCGCGCCGATGCCGCTGGAGGCGCCGGTCACCAGCGCCGCGCAGCCCGCCAGCGGGCCGCCGGCAGGGCCGCCGTGCCCGGCGTACCGGCCGTTCCCGGTGTTCGTGTCCGTCACCCTGGCTCCCCGGTCTCGCGCGGATGGACCCGTGCGCCGGGTACCCCGCTCCCGCCCGCTCACCGCCCCGCGCTCCGCCTTCAGGTCACACCGGCGATCGGGCCGGCGCAAAGGCGCCGCTGTAGGCGTTGTGCGCGGGCGGGCCGCCGAGGCGGGCGTCGCGGTCCTCGCGCTCGGCCCGGATGCGCGGCCCGCCGAGCCGCCGCTCAGCCGGTCCAGAGGGTGGACCGGGACCGAAGAGCACGAGGGGTGGCGCTCGACGTCGCCGAGGGACATGGGGGCGCCTTGTGGGGGGGCCGGACGTCCGCCGATCCCACACGACCGGCGTATGCGGGTAGCCCGTTGGGGTCGCGCTGCTGTCCAGCCTGAGCACCCTGCCGCCGCGTCGCGGCGACGATCTGTCCCTGAGCCCTCGTAACGCCGAGACGGCGCTCGACCGCCGAGTCCACCCCGTCCGCCCCACTCGCCCAGGGAGCTGAGATCATGCCCCAGTACTTCCGCGACTCGCCCGAGTCTCTCGTTCCCGACGCGCTCGCGGGCTTCGCCGCCGCCCATGCCGATCTCGTCGCCTACCACCCCGACCACGGGTACTTCCGCACCCGCCACACCGCGCCCACCCGCCGCGTCGGGCTGGTCTCGGGAGGTGGCTCCGGCCATGAACCCCTGCACTCCGGTTTCCTCGGCACCGGGATGCTGGACGCCGCCTGCCCCGGCCGGATCTTCGCCTCGCCCCACAACCGGCAGATCTTCGAGGCCAGCCGCGCCGTCGCCGGGCCCGACGGGGTGCTGCACATCGTCAAGAACTACACCGGGGACCGCATCAACTTCGGCATCGCCGCCGAACGCCTCGCCCACGAGGGCATCCACTGCGCCCGCGTCCTCATCGACGACGACCTCGCCACCGACTCCGACGACATCGCGGTCGGCCGGCGCGGCACCGGCGCCACCCTGATCGTGGAGAAGATCCTCGGCGCCGCCGCCGACGAGGGACGCGGCCTGGAGGACCTGGCCGCCCTCGGCACCGAGGTGACCCGGCGTTCCCGCAGTCTCGCCGTCGCCTCGGCCGCCCACACCACACCCGCCTCCGGGGCACCGGCCTTCGCCCTCCCCGACAACGTCCTGGAGTTCGGGGTCGGCATCCACGGCGAACGCGCCGAGGGGACCACCCCGCACGCGCCGCTCGGCAAGCTGGTCGAGACCATGACGGACCAGCTGCTGGCCGCGCTCCCCGACACCGCCGGGACACGGGTGCTCGCCCTGGTCAACGGGCTGGGCTCGATCACCTCACTCGAGCTGTACGGCATCCGGCACGCCGTCGCCAAGGCCCTCGACGACCGGGGTGTCGGCCTCGACCGCTCCCTGACCGGCACCTTCGTCAGCGCCCTGGACATGCGGGGCTTCTCGCTGACCCTGTTCGCCACCGACGCGGAGGCGCTGCGGCTGTGGGACGCCCCCGCCCGCACCCCCGCCTGGCCCCTGTGACCCCGCTGACCCCGCCCCACCGTCCCGAGGAGTTGCCCGCAAATGTCCGACCAGCCCGGCCCGAAGGGCCTCTCCCACGCCGCCGTCCTGGACTGGCTGACCCGGTTCGCCGCCACCGTACGCTCCGTGGAACCCGAGCTCACCGCGCTCGACCAGAAGGCGGGCGACGGGGACTTCGGCGCCAACCTGGTCACCGGGATGGACGGTGTCCGCCGTGCGCTGGAGGCACTGGTGGCCAGCACGGGGAACGGCCGGAGGGGCCCGGACGTGCCGCTCGACGCCGCCGCGCGGGTCTTCCTGGACGATGTCGGCGGCACCAGCGGTCCCCTGTTCGGGCTGCTCTTCCAGGAGCTCGCCGACGCGCTGGGGATGGCCGCCGACCCGCCCGGGACCGCCGCGCTGGCCCTGGGCACCGCCGCGGGGGCGGCCGCGATCCAGCGGGTCGGCGAGGCCGAGGTGGGCGACAAGACGATGGTGGACGCCCTCGTCCCCGCGGCGCGGGCACTCGCCTCCTGCGCGCCCACCGCCGACCCCGCGCACGCGCTCCACGTGGCCGCGGTCGCCGCGCATCGGGGGGCCCGCGCCACGACCGATCTGCGCGCCCGCCGCGGGCGCGCCAGCTACACCGGTGACCACGCCCGTGGCGTCCCGGACCCGGGCGCCCTGGCCGTCGCCCTGCTGTTCGCCTCCGCGCACGCCGAGCTGACCTCGCTGAGCCGGCTTCCCGTGTCGTGATTGACCACTTCCCGTGCCGTGACCCCACGGGCCCTGGCCGTGGTTCCCCATTGCCCTGGCCGTGATCCCCGTGCGCTGCGGGAGGAAGCCGAGGCCGAGGTCACCAGGGAATCCTCGCGAGTACCGTCAGCCGGTGCGTGTCACGGCCGGACCGCACGTATCGTACGGGGTTCCGAATCCAGGGCCGCATGGCCACGGCCGAACCGGGCAGACGACCAGGATTCGACTGTCGGCTCGATCAAAGGTGTTCAGGAGAATCTGTGCAGCAGGAGAGCCCCACCGGTGTGACCACGCCCCCGGCCGTACCCCGGCCGCGGGACGGCGCCGCGCCGAAAGGCCGCACGCGCGACCCGTACTTCGACAACGCGAAGTACCTGACCATCGTGCTGGTGGCCTGTGGCCACGCATGGGAGCCGCTCACCTACGGCAGCCGGGCCGCCACCGCGGTCTATCTGCTGGTGTACGCGTTCCACATGCCCGCGTTCGCCCTCATATCGGGCTACTTCTCGCGGAGTTTCGACATGTCCCCGGGGCGGGTGAAACGGCTGTTCACCGGGGTCGTGGTGCCGTATGTGGTGTTCGAGGTCGCGTACACCCTGTTCTACCGCTGGGCACAGGACGATCCGGGCTATCCGATCAGCCTGCTCGACCCCTGGTACGTGATGTGGTTCCTGGCCGCGCTGTTCATCTGGCGGATCACCACCCCGCTGTGGCTCGCGCTGCGCCATCCGGTGCCGGTGGCACTGGCGGTGGCGGCGCTGGCCTCGGTCTCGCCGGACAGCGGCGGGGATCTGGGCCTCCAGCGGGTGCTGGCGTTCCTGCCGTTCTTCGTGCTCGGGCTCACCCTGCGGCCGGACCACTTCACCCGGCTGCGGAACCGGCGGGCCCGGCTGATCGCCCTTCCGGTCGGAATCCTCGCCCTGTGCACGGCGTACAAGGTGGCACCCTGGCTGGACGCGGAGTGGTTCTACCACCGCACGAGCGTCGCGAAGCTGGACGGCGTGCCGCCCTGGGCCGGTCTGCTCACCACGCCCGCCCTCTTCGCTCTGGCGCTGGTGCTGACCGCCTGCTTCCTGGCCTGGGTCCCGGGGCGCCGGACCTGGTTCACCGCACTCGGCTCCGGGACGCTGTACGGCTATCTGCTGCACGGCTTCATCATCAAGTCGTCCCGGTTCTGGGACTGGTACGACCATCCGTGGCTGCACACCCCGCTCGGGGAGCTCGCCGTCACCGCGGCCGCGGTGCTCATGATCAGCGCGCTGTGCACCCAGCCGGTGCGTCGGGTCCTGCGGCCCGTGCTGGAGCCACGCATGGACTGGGTGTTCCGGCGCACCGGTTCGTGACGGCGGGAGAGTGCGCATGGCCGCCGCCACTTGACACAGCTCTTTGCCGAGGTGGCAAATGAGGGTATGGCTGATGAAGATCTCACGGAGGTGCTGACCGCCGTAGGGCCCCGGCTGCGGGCGTTGCGGCGCACCCGTGGCACCACCCTGGCCCAGCTGAGCGAGACGACCGGGATCTCGCTGAGCACGCTGTCCCGGCTGGAGTCGGGGCAGCGCAAACCGACGCTGGAGCTGCTGCTGCCGCTGGCCAAGGCGTACGGGGTGCAGCTGGACGAGCTGGTGGGGGCGCCGGCCACCGGGGATCCGCGTATCCACGCGCGGCCGTTCACCCGGTACGGCCACACGTTCGTTCCGCTGACCCGCTATCTGGGCGGGCTGCACGCCTACAAGCAGATCATGCCGCCCCGGCCGCCGGGCGAGCGCGACGCACCGCTCGAGCAGCGGGTGCACGAGGGCTATGAGTGGCTCTATGTGCTCTCCGGGCGGCTGCGGCTGGCGCTGGGCGAACACGACCTGGTGCTCACGGCCGGGGAGGCCGCCGAATTCGACACCCGCACCCCCCATGGCTTCACCAACGCAGGGGATCAGCCAGTGGAGTTCCTCTCCCTCTTCGGGGCGCAGGGTGAGCGCATCCATGTCCGCGCCCGCCCCGCCGGTGGCTGAGCCGCGCCCGTTTCCCGGTTCCGCCCCGGGGCGCTCACCCCGAGGGCTCGTCCGGGACGGGCTGCTCGGGGTGGACGCTTCCGGTCTGCGGCTTCCCCCGCCGCCCCGTGCCGGACTCGTCCGTCTCGGGGACGTCGTCCGTCTCCTCGGGCTCCTGGCCGGCGCCCGCCACGTCCAGGTGGTCGGGCCCGTCCTGCGCCTGCTGGTCGGGGAGGTCCCGGGGGATCCCGCCGCGCTCCTCGCCCTCTTCCGGTCGCCGGTCGTCGCTCATGATGCCGCTCCTTTCCTCGGTGGGGTTCGTGGAGGGGACACAGCACAGGCGATTACCCGCGAGCGGCGGCCGAATGCATGGCCGGCCCGGTCGGTTACTCCCCCCGCTCCCCCCGCTCCCCCTGCTCCAGCACGTACAGCTCCGGCAGGTTGACCACGATGGCCTCCTGGGTGCTGCGGGCGATGACCACCACCGCCTCGTCGTCGGGGTCCGGGTTCTCCTCCCGGTGCGGCACATACGGCGGCACGAAGATGTAGTCCCCCGGCCGGGTGCGCAGCCGGATCTCCTCCACCTGTCCGTCCCGTTCCTCGGCGAAGACGAACTCGGGGTGGCCCCGCACCACGAAGATGGCCGTCTCGGACGCGCCGTGGTGGTGATTGGCGGAGGCGGTGTCCGGCGCCACATGGGTCTGGCCCATCCAGAGCCGCTCGGACCCCACCGACTGACCGCTGATCGCGGCGAACCGCCGCATGCCCTCGGTCTGGGCGGTGCCGGGGTCGACGTCCTCGGTACGGATGTGGTGCAGACGCGTCCGCAGGGGGCCGTCGGGGGCGGTGTCCCTCAGATGCGGATGGAACGCGTCGTGCTGCTGCGCGGGGTGGCCGCCGGGCGTCGTCATGGCATCGACCGTAGAAAGCCCCGGCAATGGATGTCAACAGGTGTCCTTTCGCTCACCAGGCACAACACGGCCGATCCAGGCCGCATAATGACCGTATGCAGATCTCGGCGAAGGCGGACTACGCGGTCCGGGCGCTGGCGGAGCTGGCCGCGGACGCGAGCAGACCGCTCACCTGCGAGGCGATAGCGACCTCCCAGGACATCCCCTTCCGGTTCCTCAAGGCGGTCTTCCGCGATCTGCGCCAGGCCGGTCTGGTGCGCAGCCAGCGCGGCTGCGAGGGCGGCTACTGGCTCGCCCGCGACCCCGCCGAGATGACGCTCGCGGACATCGTGCTCGCCGTGGACGGCGCGTTCCTGACCCTGCGCGGCGAACGGCTGGACGACCTCGGCTACCACGGCCCGGCGGCCGGGCTGCCCGGGGTGTGGCGCGGGATGGAGGACCATGTGCGCCGGGTGCTGACCACCACCGCCCTGAGCGACCTGGTCGGCGAACGGCTGGCGGTATGACACCCACGGGCGCCGGCCGGCCCCGGCACAGCGGTGCGAGCGTCGACGGCGCCGCCGAGGTCGGGGCCGTCGGTGGTGGCGGGTCCGAGGCCGTCGGGCCCGGGGCCGTCGAGGTCGTGGAGTTCACCGATCCGGCCTGCCCGTGGGCCTGGGGTTCGGAGCCCGCGTTCCGCCGGCTGCGCGCGCTCACCGCGGGGCGGGTCCGCTGGCGCCGGGTATTCGGCATCCTCTTCGACGAGGACGACGATCCGGCGCCGGACCCGGCGGCCGAGACCGCCTGGTACAGCCGCTACATCACCGCTATCGCCCGCCATACGCGGGCGCCCTACGCACACCGGCTGCGGTGGGTGGCGGCCACCAGCCGGCCCGCCTCGCTCGCCGCGAAGGCGGCCGAGCGGCAGGGCGCGACGGCCGCGGAGCGGGTGCTGCGGCGGCTGCGCGAGACCACGTTCGTCCTGGGCACCCCGGCCGATACCGCCGAGCGGGTGCTCGACGCCCTGGCCGGTCTCGACGGTGTCGATGTGGGGCGGCTGGGCGCGGAGATGGGCGAGCCGTCGGTGGTGGCGGCCGTCCGGCGGGACCACGCCGAGGCCCGTGCCCCCGTCCCGGAGGCGCGCGCCTTCCACGCCCCGGGTCCGCACGGCACGGGCGTCAAGAAGACCGACGACGGGGTGCGTTACGCCCTGCCCACCCTGGTGTTCTCAGGGCCCGGCGGGCGGGTGGCCGCACCGGGGTGGCGGAGCATGGCCGAGTACACGGCGGCGCTGCGCACGGTGGCGCCCCATCACCTCTGGGACGCGCCCCTGGCCGGCCCGGAGGAGGCGCTGGCGGAGCACCGCAGCCTGACCGGGCCCGATCTGTCACTGCTGACGGGCGGCGCCACTCCCCCGCCCTCGGCCGTGCGGGTGGACACGGCGGGCGGTCCGCTGTGGCTGCACCCGGACGAGGCCGCCACCCATCCGGCGCTCACCGTCCCGGAGCTGAAAACCCCCAGGCCGTAGCCGTCTTGGCCAATGAGACACCAAAAGGTGTCCATTGACTTCCCGGGGTCTCGCCCCTCACCATGGGCACATGATGACGACGCACCCCGCCGTGGTGTGCCGATACGTGGACTTCCGGCGCACCGCCAGCGCCATCTGTCGCTGACCGCCCGCTCCCGCGGTCCGCCACGTCCTCCGAGCGCCCTGTTGCGCTCGTTCTGCTTCTCCTTCTCCTCCTTCTCGCATGTCCGCCCCGGGCCCAGCGCCTCCGGCCCGCACCGGCCGCCGCCCGTTCGCATGTCCCTGCGCGCGCCAGGTGCGGTGACGCGCGCTGTTCCACGGCCGCCCCGGGGGCACAGTCGACACCACGAAAGGCGACGTCCAGCCATGTCTCCCGCCGCCCCGCCGCTTCCCGTCCGCCTTCCGCCCGATCCGCCGCCGGACCCCGCTCCGGGCCGCCGCTCGGTGCTCGGGCTCGCGCTGGGGGCGGGTGGCTCCCTGCTGCTGGCCGCCTGCGGCGGGGTGGCGACGACCGGGGCGGGCGGCGGGGGCGACACCCTGCGCTGGGGCTGGGATCTGCCCTCCACCTGGGACCCGGTGTTCTCCTCCAAGGGCTGGGACGTCCATCTGCTGTCCCTGGTCTACTCCGGGCTGACCCAGCTCGACGCCAAGGGCGGCGCCAAGCCCGCGCTCGCCTCCTCCTGGCGCTACTCCCACGACGGCCGGCGGCTCACCTTCGCCCTCCGCCGGGGGCTGCGGTTCTCCGACGGCACCCCGGTGAACGCCGAGGCCGTCAAAAAGAGCCTCGACCGCGGCAAGAACCACCCAAAGTCCCTGATCGCCTCCCAGCTGACCAGTATCGAGACGGTACGGGCGCCCGATCCGCACACCGTGGTCCTGGAACTCACCGAGGCCGACTACCAGTTGCCCGCGCTGCTGGCCGGGAAGACCGGCATGGTGGTCAGCCCCACCGCGTTCGGTGCGGACGAGGCGCGCCTGGCCACCCGGCCGGTCGGCCACGGCCCGTTCCGGCTGGTGTCCTACACCGAGAACTCCATGGCGAGTCTGCGCCGCGACCCCGGCTACTGGAACGCCGAACACATCGCCGTCGAGCGCTTCGAGGCGTATCCGAAGCCCGATGAGACCACGGCGCTCGCCGCGCTCCAGTCGGGGCGGCTCAATGTGGCCCAGATCCCGTTCAGCCAGGTGGAGGCGGCGCGTGAGGCCGGTTTCCCGGTGCAGCTCATCCCCTCGATGGTGGTGCGCGTCCTGGATGTGAACACCACCATGAAGCCCTTCGACGACCCCGCCGTCCTCAAGGCCCTGAAGTACGCCGTGGACCGCCAGGCGCTGCTGGACAGCGAGCAGTTCGGCCACGGCGAGGTGGACCACCAGCCGTTTCCGCCCGGCTACCCGGGCTTCGACCCGGGGCTCGGCGCGGTGTACGAGCACGACCCGGAACGGGCGCGCCGGCTGCTCCGGGAGGCCGGATACCACGACGGCGTGGAGGTGACCATCACCACCACCCAGCCGCAGGGCGCGCCCGAGCAGCTCCAGGCGCAGCTGAACCGGGTCGGGTTCCGGGCCCGGATCGAGGTCATCCCCGCGGCGCGGGCCTCCCAGGTGGTGTACGTCCAGCACTCCCGCGCCCTGTACCTCGACCAGTTCGCCGGGCGGGAGTCACCGGTGCAGGCCATGCAGGTGCTCTTCGGCGCGGAGGGGCTGATGAACCCCTCCCGCCGGACCACGCCCGAACTGGAGGCGGCCGTGGCCGCGGTGCGCCGCACTCCGCTGGAGTCGCCGCGCTATCCGGAGGTGCTGCGGGCGGCCACCTCGGTGGCGGTGCGCACGATGCCGAACGTGTTCCTCTACACGGTGCCGCGCGCCCTGGCCCGTACCTCCTCCGTCTCCCCCATCCCCGCGCTCCCGGTGGTGCAGCGGTTCGAGGGGGTGACGGCCGGATGACCGCGCTCGCTCCACATCTCGCGCGGATGCGCCGGAAGGCCGTACGGCCGGCCCGTGTCCCCCGCTCGCTCGGCCGCGTCCTGGCCACGGCGGGCACGGTCTTCCTGCTGTCCTCCGCGCTCACCTTCGGTCTCGGCGCGCTCTCCGGGGCCAATCCGGCGGCGGCGGTGCTCGGCGAGACGGCGACACCCGCCGACATCGCCCGGATGAACCACCAGTTCGGCCTGGACCGGCCCCTGTGGGAGCAGTACGTGTCGTGGCTGGGACACGCCTTCACCGGGGACCTGGGCCGCTCGTGGTTCACCACCGTCCCGGTGGCCGACAGCATCCGGCAGGCGATCCCGGTGGACCTGTCCATCGCCGGGCTCGCGCTGCTGATGGCGGTGGTGCTGGGCGGCGCGGCCGGTGTCGCCGCCGCGCTCAGGGCCGGCGGCCGGCTGGACCGCGCCGTCACCGCGCTGTGCGCGCTGCTCGGCACACTGCCCGGTTTCGTCGTGGCCATCGCGCTGGTCACGGTGTTCTCGCTGAGGCTGGGATGGCTGCCGTCGGGCGGCTATGTGCCGCTGGACATGGACCCCGCGCAGTGGCTGCGGTACACCGTGATGCCCGCGTTCGCGCTGAGCCTGGAGGCCGCGGCCGCCATCGCCCGTCAGCTGCGCACCTCCCTGGTGGGGACGTTGCGGGAGAACTATGTGACGGGCGCGGTGATGCGCGGGCTGCGCGCCCGGCGGGTGGTGTTCGGCCATGCCCTGCGCAACGCCGCCGGACCGGCGCTCACGGCCCTCGGGATGAGCGTGCCGATGCTGCTCGGCGGCGCGGTGGTCACCCAGCAGATCTTCGCGCTGCCCGGCCTGGCCCAGCTCACCCTCCAGTCGGCGGAGCAGCACGACATCCCGGTGATCCAGGGGACGCTGCTGGTGACCATCGCGGTGGTGCTGGTCGTCAACGTGGCCGTCAACGCGGCGCTGCTCGCGCTGAACCCCGCCGCCCGGCGCCGGGAGGTGACGCGCCGATGAGGACGTTGCGACGGGCGTGGCGGCCCGCCTCCGCCAAGGTGGCGCTGCTGGTGCTGCTGGCCATCGCGCTGCTGGCGGTGTTCGGCGGCTGGCTCGCGCCCCATGACCCACTCGCCCAGAACCCCCGGAACATGCTGCGCGGACCCGGCCCCGGCCATCTCCTGGGCACCGACTACCTGGGCCGCGATGTGCTCAGCCGGCTGCTGGAGGGCAGTGGCCGCTCGGTGGCGGGCGCGGTGGAGGCGGTGGCCGCCGCGATGGCGGTGGGGGTGCCGGCCGGTCTGGTCTCGCTGTGGATGGGCCGGATGGGCGAGTGGATCGCGCAGCGCGTCGTCGACGCGCTGATGACGCTGCCGTTCACCGTGTTCGCCATCGCGGTCGTGGGCGCGCTGGGCAATGGGATGCACCAGGCCATGCTGGCGCTCGGGGTGCTCTACGCCCCGCTGTTCTTCCGGATGACCCGCGCCGCCGGCTTGAGTCTGCGGCACGCCCAGTACGTGGAGTCGGCCGAGCTGTTCGGCGCCTCGGTGGGGCGGGTGCTGCGCACCCACATCTGGAGCAAGGTCCTGCCCACGGTCATCGTCACGGCCGCCCAGGCGCTGGCCACCTGTCTGCTGGTGGTCTCCTCGCTGACCTTCCTCGGGGTCGGTGTGCAGCCGCCCGCCGCCACCTGGGGCGGCATGCTCGCCACCGATCTGGGCTTCCTCACCCAGCAGATCTGGGCCCCGGTGTTCCCGGCCGCGCTGATCGTCATCACCGCCGGGGCGCTCAATCTGCTGGCCGACGCCGTACGGGACGCCGGGGCGGACGAGCTGCTGCCCACCGGTGCCCCGGACGCCACCGCCGACTCCCCCGACACCACCAAGGAGCAGGCCGATGCCGCACTCCCCGTCGCCTGATCCCGCCGCGCCCGGCGGGCCCGTCCCGCGGCCGGCCGCGCTGTCCGTCGAGGGGCTCGGCGTCACCGTCTCCGCCGGGCGGCTGACGGCCGTACGCGATGTGTCGTTCACCGTGGGCCGCGGTGAGGCCGTCGGCCTGGTCGGCGAGTCCGGCAGCGGCAAGACCCTCATCTGCCGGTCGGTGCTCGGGCTGCTGCCCCCGGGCTGCGCGGTCTTCGAGGGCCGCATCACGCTGGCCGGTGAGGAGCTGACCGGGCTGTCGCGCCGGGAGTGGGACCGGGTGCGGGGCACCCGGGTGGGCGCCGTCTTCCAGGACCCCGCCTCGTATCTCAACCCGTCGCTGACCGTGGGGCGTCAGCTGACCGAGGTGCTGCGGGTGAAGCTGGGACTGGACCGGGCACGGGCCCACGAGCGGACCGTCGAGCTGTTCGCCGCCGTCGGGCTGCACGACCCCGCCGAGGTCGCCCGGCGCCATCCGCACGAGCTGTCCGGCGGGATGCTCCAGCGGGTGCTGATCGCCATCGCGGTGGCCTGTGCACCGGATCTGCTGGTGGCCGACGAGGCCACCACCGCGCTGGATGTGGTGGTCCAGGCCGAGGTGCTGGAGCTGCTGGCCCGGATGCGCGCCGAGCACGATCTGGCACTGCTGCTGGTCAGCCATGATCTGGCGGTGATCGCCGAGGTGTGCGACCGCATCCTGGTGGCCTACGCCGGGGAGCTGGTCGAGGACGGCCCGGCCGAGCGGGTGCTGAACGACCCCCTGCACCCGTACACCGAAGCGCTGTTGCGCGTGGCCACGGTCGGCGACTGGGAGCGGCGCGAGCTGGAGGTGATCCCCGGAGCGCCGCCCGAGGTGGGCGCGCGGCTGCCGGGCTGCCGGTTCGCGGACCGCTGCGGGTTCGCCGCGCCGGAGTGCCGCAGCGGCCCGGTGCCGCTGCGGGAGACGGCCGACGGGCGGCGGGTGCGGTGTGTGCGCGGCGAGGAGATCGATCTGTCGCGGGCCGGTGCGCGCGGCGCCCGGGAGGTGGCGGTATGAGCGGGCTGCTGGAGATCTCCGGGCTGACCGTGGCCTTCGGCCGGCGGGGCGCGCAGCCGGTGCTGGACGGTGTGGAGCTGTCCGTGGGCGAGGGGGAGATCGTCGGGGTCATCGGGGAGACCGGCTCCGGCAAGACCACGCTGGCCCGTGCCGCCGTGGGCCTGGTCGCCCCGCGTTCGGGCCGGGTGGTCTTCGACGGGCGCGAGGTCTCCGGGCTGCGGGGGCGCGCACTGCGCGCGTTCCGCCGCTCGGGGCGGATGAGTTACGCGTTCCAGGACCCGCTGCGGGCCCTGGACCCGGAGCTGACGGTCCGGCGGGCGGTGGCGGAGCCGCTCGCGGTCGCGGGCGAGCTCGACGACGCCGGGATCGCGGCGCGGGTGGACGAGGCGCTGACGACGGTGGGTCTGGACCCGGCTCGCCTCGGCGACCGGCTGCCGGGGGCGATCTCCGGCGGTCAGCGGCAGCGGGTGCTGCTCGCGCGGGCGATCGTCACCCGGCCCCGGCTGCTGATCGCCGATGAGCCGGTGAGCGCCCTGGACGCCTCCAACCGCAACCGGGTGCTGCGGCTGCTGGACCGGCTGCGCACCGAGCACCGGATGGCCGTCGTCGTCATCTCGCACGACCTCAGCTCGCTGGCGGGCATCGCGGACCGGGTGGCGGTGCTCTACCGCGGCCGGGTGGTGGAACAGGGGCCGGTACGGGAGGTGTTCAGCCACCCCCTGCATCCGTACACCGCGCTGCTCACCGCCTCCGCGCCGAGCGTACGGGCCGAGGAGGGGCCGGGCGCGGCGGCGCTGCGCCCGTCGGCCGAACCGCCCGCCTGGACGGCGCGGGAGGGCTGTGTCTTCGGCCACCGCTGCCCGTTCGTCATCGACTCCTGCCGCACCGCGCCCGCACCGGCCCCGGTGGGCCAAGGGCGCTTCGCCGCCTGCCACCGGGTGCCGCAGTGGCGTGAGCTGGTCGCCCAGGCGGCCGCTCCGGCCGCCGCACAGCGGCCGCCGGAACTGGTGGCGGTCACCGGAGAAACCCGCGAGGAAGCCGGGCGGTGACCCTCCCCCCGGTCGCGTTCCACCCCTCATGAGAAAGGCTGACGATGTCCGTCGAGTTCATCGGAATGATCGGCACCCGTGAGGTGTCCGAGATCCACCCGGCCCGTGGTCCCGTCGTGGACGCCGATTACACGCTGCGGTTCGCCCGCGCCCATGAGGACGCGGGCTTCGACCGGGTGCTCATCGGCTATGGCTCGGCCACCCCGGACGGCGCCCAGGTGGCCGCGTACGTCGCCGCGCACACCGAGCGGCTCGGGCTGCTGGTGGCCCACCGGCCCGGCTTCGTGGCCCCCACCCTGGCCGCCCGTACCTTCGCCACCCTCGACCAGTTCTCCGGCGGCCGGGTGGCCGTGCACATCATCAGCGGCGGGCGCGACGCCGAGCAGCGGCGCGACGGCGACTACCTGGGCAAGGACGACCGTTACGCCCGCACCGACGAGTATCTGGAAATCCTGAAGCGGGCGTGGACGGACGAGGAGCCGTTCGGGTACGACGGCCGCTTCTACCGCTTCGAGGACTTCCACGCCGAGGTCCGCCCGTACCAGCGGCCGCGCATCCCCCTGTACTTCGGCGGTTCCTCCGAAGCCGCCTACACCGTGGGCGGCAAGCATGCGGACACCTTCGCGCTGTGGGGCGAACCGCTGGCCGAGACGGCGGAGCAGATCGCCTCGGTGCACCGGGCCGCCAAGGCCGCCGGGCGGGCCGAGCCGCCCGGTATCAGCGTGTCCTTCCGGCCCATCCTCGGGGCGACCGAGGAGCAGGCGTGGCAGCGGGCGCACCGGATTCTCGACACCATCACCACCCATGGCCCGGCCGGCTCCTTCACCTCCTCCCGGTGGGGCCGCGAGACGCTGGGCTCGCCCACGACCGGAGGTCCGCGACCGCAGAACGTGGGGTCCCAGCGGCTGCTGGCCGCCGCGGCCCGGGGGGAGCGCCACGACCGGGCGCTGTGGACGGCGACCGCGGCCGCCACCGGGGCCGCCGGGAACTCCACGGCGCTGGTCGGCACCCCGGAGACGGTCGCGAAGGCGCTGCTGGACTATGTGGACATCGGTGTCACGACCCTGCTGATCCGCGGCTACGACCCGCTGGACGACGCCGTCGGCTACGGCCGTGAACTGCTGCCGCTGGTCCGCCAGGAGCTGGCCCACCGGGCCGCCGGCGGGGGCGCCGGGTGAACCACCCGCACGGCGCGCCGGGCCGGGCGGCGGCTCAGCGGCACCGGGCCGGGCGGTGGCTCAGCGGGCGGGCAGTCCCGCCCGCACCCGCTCCAGGGTGATCGGCAGATCACGGACCCGCACCCCCGTGGCGTGGTACACCGCGTTCGCGATCGCCGCCGCCGTACCGACGATGCCCAGCTCCCCGACGCCCTTGCTGCCCATCGGGTTGAGCTCGTCGTCGTCCTCCTCCACCCAGTGCGCCTGGATGTCCGGCACATCCGCGTTGGCCGCGATGTGGTAGGTGGCGAGGTCGTGGTTGGCGAAGTCACCGAACCGCGGGTCCACGTCGAGGCCCTCGTGCAGCGCCATCGACAGCCCCATGCACATGGCGCCGCGCAGCTGCGAACCCGCCGTCCGGGGGTTGATGATGCGTCCGGCGGCGAACATCCCCAGCAGCCGGTCGACCCGCACCTGACCGGTGACGGCGTCCACCCGCACCCGGGCGAACTGGGCGCCGTAGGCGTGGCGCGAGAAGTCCCGGCGCGCCGCGACGTCCTCGGTGGTGTCCGCCCGCTCCTCCAGTCCGCCGGGCGGGATGGCGCCGGCGGACTCGTCGAGCCGCTTGGCCAGCGCCCGGCACGCCTTGGCCACCGCCCATCCCCAGGAACTCGTGCCCATCGAGCCGCCCGCGAACGGCGCCTGGCCGTAGGCGCTGCGGCCGATGTCGAGGGTGACCCGGTCGATCCCCACCCCGAGTTCGTCCGCCGCCACCTGGGTCAGCGCGGTACGGGCCCCGGTGCCGATGTCGGCCGCGGCGATCCGTACGGTGAAACCGCCGTCCGGCTCGACCCGGGCGGTCGCGGTGGCGGGCCAGGTGATGGCGGGGAAGAGGGACGCCGCCACTCCGGTGCCGACCAGCCAGCGCCCTTCCCGGTGGCGCCCCGGCGCGGGGTCGCGGCCCGTCCAGCCGAAGAGCGCCGCGCCCTCCCGCAGGCAGGCCACCAGATTGCGGCTGCTGAAGGGGTGGCCGGTCTCGGGGTCCACCGACGGCTCGTTGACCACTCTCAGCTCGATGGGGTCCATGCCCAGCGCCACGGCCAGCTCGTCCATCGCGCTCTCCAGCGCGAACATCCCGGGCGCCTCGCCGGGGGCCCGCATCCACGAGGGCGTGGGCACGTCCAGCTGCGCCAGGCGGTGGGTGGTGCGACGGTGGCGCGCGGCGTACATCACACGGGTGGGGGTGGCCGTCTGCTCGCAGTACGGGGCGAGTGTGGAGCTCTGCTGGAGCGCGTCGTGCCAGACGGCGGTGAGCCGTCCGTCCCGTTCGGCGCCGAGCCGGATGCGCTGGATGGTGGGTGTCCGGTACGAGACCATGGTGAACATCTGCTGCCGGGTGGCCGCCACCTTGACCGGCCGGCCCACCGCGCGGGCGGCCAGCGCGGCGAGCACCGTGGGCGGGCGGGGAACCGCCTTGGAGCCGAAGCCCCCGCCGGTGTGGTCGGCGACGACCCGTACGGCGCCCTCGGGCAGGCCGAACAGCCCGGCCAGCGTGGCGGCCGTCATCCAGGGGCCCTGGTCGCCGTTGTAGAGGGTGAGCGAGTCCTCGTCCCAGACGGCGATGGTGGCATGCGGTTCCATCGCGCTGGTGTGTTCCGGGGGCGTGGTGTACGTGGCGTCGAGGACGACCGGCGCGGCGGCGAGGGCGGCCTCCACATCGCCGCTCTCCGTATGCCCCGGGTAGCCGCCGTTGACCGTGTCGGGGACGAAGATCCGGGGATCGCCGTCCGTCAGCTCGGCGTCGTGGTCGGCCACGTCGTACTCGACCCGTACGGCCGCCGCGGCCTGAGCGGCCCTCTCGTAGGTGTCCGCCACCACGGCCGCCACGATCTGCCCCCGGTAGGCGATGTCGGCGGACTGGAGAACGGCGAGTTCGGGGTCGTCGACCGGGTGCAGCCGGGGTGCGTTGTGGCTGTCGAGCACCGCGACCACCCCGGGGAGGGCGTAGGCCGCGCCGGTGTCGACGGCGCGCACCCGGCCGCGCGGGACGGTGGACTGCACCGCCAGCGCGTACAGGGCGTCCGGCACCGGGTACTCATAGGCGTACAGCGCGGTACCGGTGACCTTCTCCCGTCCTTCGACGCGGGTCACGTCCGCGCCCACGGTCCGCTGGAGCGTGGTCATGGCCGTTTCCCTTCCACCAGGTCGCGCACGGTCGAGGTGATGAGATCCACGGCGAGGTCGATCTTGAACGCGTTCTGCGGCAGCGGGCGCGCCGGGGCGAACTCGGCCCGTGCCGCCTCCCGCAGCGTCTCCTCGGTCGGCGGCCGGCCGGTCAGCAGCCGCTCGGTCTCGCGGGCCCGCCAGGGGCGGGTGCCCACTCCGCCGAGCGCCAGCCGGATCTCCCGCAGGGTGCCGCCGGTGTCCGTGGCGACCACGGCGGCCACCGACACCAGCGCGAACGCGTAGGACCAGCGGTCGCGGACCTTGCGGTAGACCATGGCGGCGCCCTCGGGGGGCGGTGGCAGCTCGACCCCGGTGATCAGATCGCCCGGTTGCAGTACCGTCTCGCGGTGCGGGGTGTCACCGGGCAGCAGATAGAAGTCGTTCAGCGGCACCGCACGGGGGCTGCCGTCCACCCGTCGCAGCTGGACGACGGCGTCGAGCGCGGCCATCGCCACCGCCATGTCGGAGGGGTGGCTCGCCACGCAGGCGTCGGAGGTGCCGAGCACGGCCAGATCGCGGTGCAGGCCCTGGACGGCCGAACAGCCGGTGTCCGGCCGCCGTTTGTTGCACGGTTTGGTGACGTCCTGGAAGTACACGCAGCGGGTGCGCTGGAGGAGGTTGCCGCCGGTGGTGGCCACCGTCCGCAGCTGCCCGGAGGCCCCCGACAGCAGCGATTCGGCCAGGGCCGGGAAGCGCGCGCGGACGCCGGGGTCACCGGCCAGCCGGCTGCCCGGGACCAGCGCGCCGATGAGCACACCGCCGTCCGGGCGGTGCTCGATGGTGTCGTACGGGAGCCCGGTGATGTCGACGACCATGGCGGGCTCGGTCACCCCGAGCTTCATCAGGTCCACCAGGTTGGTGCCCCCGGCGAGATAGACCGCCTCGGTGGAGTCGGCCACCAGGGTGGCGGCGCTCTCGGGGGCGGTGGCGCGTTCGTAGGCGAAGGGCTTCATCGCACCCCGCCTCCCGTGCCCGTGGTGGCGCGGGCCGGCGCCCCGCCGCCGTCGGCCCCGGCGACCTCGCGGATGGCGGCCACGATGCCGGGGTACGCCCCGCAGCGGCACAGATTGCCGCTCATGCGCTCCCGGATCTCCTCGGCGTCCAGGCCGCCCGGCGCGCCGGCCCCGGCCGCCATGTCCTTCGTGACGTGGCTGGGCCAGCCACGGGCGGCCTCGGTGAGCGCGCCGATCGCGGAACAGATCTGGCCCGGTGTGCAGTAGCCGCACTGGAATCCGTCGTGTTTCAGCAAGGCGCGCTGGAGCGGGTGGAGTTCCTCCGGGGCGGCGAGCTCCGCGACGCCCTCGATGGTGGTGATGTCGCGGCCCTGGGCGGCCACGGCGAACACCAGGCAGCTGTTGACCCGTTCACCGTCGATCAGAACGGTGCAGGCCCCGCACTGCCCGTGGTCGCACCCCTTCTTGACCCCGGTCAGCGCCAGATGTTCGCGGAGGGCGTCCAGCAGCGTCACCCGGTGGTCGAGGGTGAGGGCGCGGTCGGCGCCGTTGACCCGCAGCGTGAGATCACTGTGAAAGGCGTGAGCTGTCACCTCCTCAGCCTCGCACCGTGGTGGACACCCCGCATCCTCGGCCTGGCATCGGGGTGGGCACCCCGCGTCCTCAGCGCCGGTCGCCGCGTCCCGGCTCCGGTGGCTCGCCGGGAGCCGGCGGCAGCCGCAGATGGGCCAGGTCCGCGGGGACCGGGGAGCGGGGGCGGTAGAACGGCGGGGCCGGGTCGGCGGCGGGCGAATCGGCCAGCCGGAAGCGGTCCCGCAGCCGGTGGTAGAACCGCGTCGGCGCGAGCCGTACCAGCCGCAGCCGGTCCGGTGCCCGGTAGGCCGCCACCCAGTCGCCCGGCTCCAGCACCCCGCGCAGCTGCCCGTCGAGGCTGACCGCCACCCGCCCCGAGGTGGGCAGCACCCGCACGGCGACGGCCTCGTCCACCGCGGCCACCACGGTGCGGTCGAAGGCGATGTGCGGGGCGACCGGGGTGAAGACGACCGCGTCCAGGTACGGGGAGACCACTGGCCCGCCGGCCGCGAAGCTGTACGCGGTGGAGCCGGTCGGGGTGGCCACGATGACCGCGTCGGCCGAGTACGAGGCCAGCAGTTGCCCGGATATGTACACGCCCAGCCCGGCCTGGCGGTCGCGGGCGAGCTTCTCGAAGACCACGTCGTTGACGGCGACGGCGTCCAGCGGGATGCCCCAGCCGACCTGCTCGGGGCGGCTGCCGGGGCGGACCCTGGGCGGGGGCAGGGCGGGGCCCCGCCCGTAGCGCAGCAGCGCGTCCATGCCCTCGGGCAGTTCCAGCGGCCGGGACGCCCGCAGGGTGAGCAGCATGCGCTCCTCGACCGTGTGGCGGCCGTCGTGGACGGCGTCCAGCGCGTCCGCCACCTGGTCGGCGGTGATCTCGGTGAGGAAGCCGACCCGCCCCACGTTCACGCCCAGCGCGGCGGCCCCGTTCCCGGCCGCGATCCGGGCGCCGCGCAGAAAGGTGCCGTCGCCGCCGAAGGTGACGATCAGATCGGGATGGCCGGCGGCCGCGGACTCCTCCTGGGCGCTGCGCCGGGGCCGGTCGCCGTGCCAGACGTCGAGTTCACAGCAGGGGATGCCATGGGCGGCGGCCCAGGCGTGGGCGGTGCGCGCCCCCGCGACGGCGGTGGGGCGGGCCTGGTGGACGACCAGGCCGAGCCGGTTGACAGCCATGGCCCTTCCACCGTAGACGGGCCGGGTCCGGACCGCCCACCGGGACCGCCCACCGGACCGTGCGTCCGGACACCCACCTGGACCACCCCCCATGTCGAACATCCGTTCTGATCTAAGGTGTTGTCAGCAAAAGTGTCGACGCAGCCGGGGATGGTGCAGCAGATGGAGAGCCAAGGGCGTACCGCGCTGGTCGAGGACCTGATGGAGCGTTTCCCGCAGGTGCCCCGGGAAGCCGTGCTCAAGGAGGACCTGCTGCGCGGCGGGATGGCCTTCGACGAGTCCGCGCTCAGCGGCAACGAGGACGGCGACGTCAAGCCGAAGTCGTACTTCATCTTCTCGTTCGACCACCGCACCCTGCCGGAGCTGGGCGCCGCGGCCCTCAACCGGCCGCCCGAGGAGATCGTGCTCACCGGCGGGCCGTACGAGCTGCGCCGCACCGTGGTGTCCGTCCGCGTCAACCCCGCCTCGCCGTATGTGGTCCGGGCCGGGGAGGACGGTGCGCTGGGCCTGTACCTGGACGGTGCGCGGATCGCCGATGTGGGGCTGCCGCCGATGCCGGACTACTACCGCCACACCCTGTCGAACGGCAAGTCGGTGATGGAGGTCGCGCCGACCATCCAGTGGGGCTACCTGGTCTATCTGACGGTCTTCCGGGTGTGCCAGTACTTCGGCGCCAAGGAGGAGTGCCAGTACTGCGACATCAACCACAACTGGCGTCAGCACAAGGCGGCCGGCCGCCCCTACACCGGGGTGAAGCCGGTGGAGGAGGTGCTGGAGGCGCTGGAGATCATCGACCGCCATGACACCGCCCGCACCTCCCAGGCGTACACCCTCACCGGCGGGGCGATCACCTCACAGGTCGGCGGCCGTGACGAGGCCGACTTCTACGGCCACTACGCGAAGGCCATCGAGGAGCGCTTCCCGGGCCGGTGGATCGGCAAGGTGGTGGCGCAGGCGCTGCCCAAGGAAGACGTCCAGCGGTTCCACGACTACGGGGTGCGCATCTACCACCCCAACTTCGAGGTGTGGGACCGGCGGCTGTTCGAGCTGTACTGTCCGGGCAAGGAGCGCTACATCGGCCGTGACGAGTGGCACCGCCGGATCCTGGACTCGGCCGAGGTGTTCGGCGCCCGGAACGTGATCCCCAACTTCGTCGCGGGCGTGGAGATGGCCGAGCCGTTCGGCTTCCCTTCCGTGGACGAGGCGATCGCCTCCACCGCCGAAGGGCTGCGGTTCTTCATGTCGCACGGCGTCGTGCCCCGGTTCACCACCTGGTGCCCCGAGCCGACGACACCGCTGGGCAAGGCCAATCCGCACGGCGCCCCGCTGGAGTACCACATCCGGCTGCTGGAGACCTACCGGGCGACGCTCGAGGACTTCGGGCTGACCTCGCCCCCCGGATACGGCCCGCCGGGACCGGGGCGGGCGGTGTTCTCGGTCAGCTCGTTCATGGACAGCCTGCCCGCCGAGGACCCGGAGCCGGAGCCGGCCGCGTCCTGAGGCCGGGTCCCCTCAGCCGACGTGGACATGGGGGCGGCGGCCGCGGTCGGGTTCGGCCTCGCGCAGGACCTCACGGGTGACGGGGGCCACCTCTCCCTGGCCGAAGAGGAAGAAGCGCAGGAAGTGGGCGAGCGGATTGCCCTCCGTCCACTCGAAGTAGATGTGCGGGCGCTGCCCGGTCATGTCCCGTACGCACAGGAGCAGCGCGGCCAGCGCGTTGGGGATGGTGGCGCTCTGCATGGTCAGCACGCGGTAGCGGCCGTGCGCCACCTCCCCGTGCACCAGCAGTTCGCTCTCGAACTCGGACGGGTCGGCGACGGTGACCTCGACGAAGATGATGTCCTCTTCGGGCGGGATATCGTTGTCCGCCCGGATCTGATGCTGCTTCTCCCGGTATTCGGCCAGGTCACGGCGTTCCGGCTTATTGGCGATCAAGCGGATTCTGCGGTGCGCGGTGTCGCGGACGAACCGCTCGGCCAGGGGGTCGAACGTCACGCTGGTGACCCGTAGCTCGAACGCCCGGACGGCCCGGGACAGCAGCGATACGGCCAGGATGCCCGCGATGAAACAGGCGCCGATCTTGACGCCGTCGGGCCGCTCCACGATGTTCACCCCGGTGGTGTACAGGAAGATCACTGAGATCACGCCGAAGCCGAGGGTCCAGCCGCGCTGCCGGGCGCGCCGCGCGGCGATGGTGACGGCGATGGCGGCGGAGGTGATGAGCACGAGCACACCGGTGGCGTAGGCACCGCCCTGGGCGTCCACATCGGCCTCGAAGATCCAGGTCACCACGAAGGCGATGGCGATGAACACCAGCACCATGGGGCGGACCGCGCGTGCCCAGTGGGGTGCCATGCCGTAGCGCGGCAGATAGCGGGGCATCAGATTGAGCAGTCCGGCCATGGCCGAGGCGCCGGCGAACCAGAGGATGGCGATGGTGGAGGCGTCGTAGACGCTGCCGAACGCCGAGCCCAGGTACTCGTGGGCGAGATAGGCCAGGGCACGCCCATTGGCCTGGCCGCCCGGTTCGAACTCCCGCTGCGGGATCAGCAGGGTGGTGATGAAGCTGGAGGTGATCAGGAAGATACTCATGATCACCGCGGCGGTGGTCAGCAGCTTCTTGGCACCCCGGATGCGTCCGGCGGGACGCTCCTCCACATCGCCCGGCCTGCCCTCGATATGCGGCATCACGGCCACGCCGGTCTCGAACCCGGACAGGCCCAGGGCCAGTTTGGGGAAGATCACCAACGCCACCCCGACCATCACCAGCGGACTGCCGCGCTCGGCGACCAGCGCCTGGGACCAGTCGGGGATCACCCGCGGCGCGGTGAACACATGCCACAGCCCGACCGCCACCACGGCGGCGTTGAGCAGCAGATAGGCCGCCACCAGCGCCATCGCGATCCCGATGGCCTCGGTGAACCCCTTCAGGAACACCGCACCGAGCAACCCCACCAGGATCAGGGTGACGGCCACCTCATGGCCGCGCAGGGTCCCGGTGAGATGCGGATTCTCCACGAGGTGGGCGGTGGCGTCGGCGGACGAGAGGGTGATGGTGATCAGGAAGTCGGTGGCCGCGAAGCCCAGCAGGGTGAGGACGAACAGCTTGCTCCGCCAGAAGGTCAGCAGCCGCTCCAGCATCGCGATCGAGCCCTGGCCGTGCGGGCTCTCCTCGGCCACCCTGCGGTACACCGGCAGCGCGCCCACCAGCGTCACCACCACCAGCACCACGGTGGCGAGCGGGGAGAGCAGCCCGGCCGCCAGGGCGGCGATACCGGGCTGGTAGCCGAGGGTGGAGAAGTAGTCCAGACCCGTCAGGCACATGACCCGCCACCACGCATGGCCCCGGTGGGCGCCCTCCGGCTGGGCATGCGGACCGGGCTGGCGCTTGGCCATGTCGGACAGGCCCTCCAGCAGCCAGGCGCGCAGCCGCTGCCGCGGCCCGCCGCCTGGCCCGCCGTCGGAGGCGGCGCCGCCGCCCGAGGTGGAGGAGACCACCGGGTGCTCCCGTCGTACAGGACAAGGTTTCGGCCATCGGTGAGACCCTTCGGTCAGCGTATGCGGCCCGGCCCGCCGCCACCCGGCCGGTGCGGCCGGCCGTAGGACATCGCGGGCGCGCTTGTCCGGCGGGCGTGCCACGATTGAGCTCCCGCCATCGGGACACACGCCATGGGGACAGGCCGTCCGGCCGTCCCCGGCGGGGAGGGCCACGGCACGACCTTCCCGCCTATGGAGTCTTCCGCCGATGAGCCGTTCCGCACCCCACCCTTCCGGCCGGCCCGGCACACCGCGTATCCCGGACACCCCGGGTACGCCGGACACGCCGGACACGCCGCGGACACCACCGGATACGCCGGACGCGCCGCAGCACTCGCGCGCCCCGGACAGGCCACACGCCCCGGACAGGTCAGGCGGGCCGGACAGGCACGACGCGTCGGGGGGCAAGGACGCCAGAACGGCGGTCACCGTCTTCGTCGCCCTCGGCGCCAACCTCGTCATCGCGCTGGCCAAGGCGGCCGGCGGGGCCTTCGCCGGCTCCCCCGCGCTGCTCTCCGAGGCCGCCCACTCCGTCGCGGACAGCCTGAACGAGGTGTTTCTGCTCGCCTCCCTCAAGCGCAGCAGGCGGGCCCCCGACGAACAGCACCCCTTCGGCTACGGCAAGGAACGCTACTTCTGGGCGCTGCTGGCCGCCGTCGGCATCTTCGTCATGGGCGGCTGCTTCTCCTTCTTCCAGGGCGCCGAGGCGCTGAGCGCGGGCGGCTCGGAGGACCACAGCGGCTATCTGGTCGGCCTCGCGGTCCTGGGCGTGGCGCTCCTCGCGGAGGGCTCCTCGCTGGTCCGTGCGCTGTTCCAGGTCCGCGGCCACGCCCGGGAGACGGGCCGCTCCCTGGTGGCCGAACTGCGCGCGGGAGACGACCCCACGCTGCGCACCGTCCTGGCCGAGGACTCCACCGCATGTCTGGGCGTGGTCTTCGCCCTGGCCGGCATGGGGCTGCACATGGTCACCGGCGACGCGGTCTACGAGGCCACGGCCTCGTTCCTGATCGGCGCGCTGCTGGTCTATGTGGCCTACCGGCTGGCCAAGGAGTCGCGCGGGCGGCTCATCGGCGAGGCGATCGACCCCGCCCAGCGCCGGGAGCTGCGCCGGTTCCTGACGGGTCAGCCCGAGATCGACACCGTGACCACCCTGCTGACCATGCGTCTGGGCAACGATTCGACGCTGGTGGCGGCCCGGGTCGACCTCGTCCCCGGGCTCGACAGCGAGGAGGTCGAGGAGGTCCTGGTGCGTGTCAAGAAGGCGATGACGCGGCTGTGGCCGCACGCCGACCAGATCTTCCTCGATGTCACCGACGCCTCCGCCCGGGACCGGGCGCAGGCACGGGAGGACCTCCGGGCGCTCGACGAGACGGTGGCGGCCGAGGCACGGGAGGACCGCGAGGGGTGAGATTGGCCCCGGCCGGCCTGGGTACCCGGTGAAGACCAGCCCGCGACAAGCCAACTCATGTACGGAGGCAGAACTGATGGGCCTGGGCGGTTGCATATTGATGATTGCGGTGGGAGGCATTCTCACCTTCGCCACCGACTGGAACGCCAACGGCTTCAACGTCCCCTTGGTGGGCCTGATCCTGATGGCCGTCGGCATCATCGGGACAGCGGCGTATGTGAGTGTCTACAAGCGTCGGCGCATCGTCGAGCCGACCGCCGTGGCTCCCCCCGTGGTCGACGATCCCGATCATCACTCCCGGCACCACCACCACTACTGAGTGCCGGTGCCCCTTTCCTCACGAGGTGGCCCCCGCCGCGGGTGGGGGCCACCTCGTCGTCGTACCGACTGCCCCCGGGAGGACACGATGAGCGGCGAACGCACCGCTGACACCGCAGGCAGGGACGCCGGTGGCCGCCGGGCCGCGCTGTTCGACGTGGACGGCACGCTCGTGGACACCAACTATCTGCACGCCGTCACCTGGTGGGAGGCGATGCGGCAGGCCGGGCACACGGTGGGCATGCGGGAGATCCACCACACCATCGGGATGAGCTCCGACAAGCTCATGGACCGTCTGCTGCCCGAGGACCGGGACCGGTCGCGGGACGAGCGGATCAGCGGTGCGCACAAGGCCCTGTACGCGGAGTACTTCCCCCGGCTGCCCGCCCTCGACGGCGCTTCGGAGCTGCTGCGCACCCTGGCCGGCAACGGCTGGTACGTGGTGCTGGCCAGCTCCGCCTCGAAGGACGAACTGGCCGCGATGCGCGCGGCGATCGGCGCCGACGAGGCTCTGGGTGCCGTGCTCAGCTCGGATGACGTCGGGGAGGGCAAGCCCGCGCCGGACCTGGTCGAACAGTCCCTGGAGCGCGCCGGGGTACCGGCCGGGGACGCGGTCTTCGTCGGTGACACCGTGTGGGACATGGCGGCCTGTGGGAAGGCCGGGGTGCGCAGTATCGCGCTGCTGTCCGGCGGCATCCCCGCCGAGCTGCTGCGCGAGGCCGGTGCGGCCGAGATCTACCGCGACCCCGCGGATCTGCTCCGGCAGCTGGACGACAGTGCGCTGGGGCGCTGAGTGACTGCGGGCCTCTTGACAGTCCCCTGTTCGAAACCGTCAGAATCTGTTGCGCGAAGGGGGGTGTTGTGGTCGATCCCCGTCGTAGTCGAACATAATCGAAGAGAATGGGGATCGCGATGGCGGTCACTCGCAGATCGTTGCTGATCGCAGGCACCGCCGCGCCGATGGCCGGAACCCTGGTCCCGGCCGGTCCCGCGCACGGCGCCACCGCGTCCCGCGCCCTGGGAGGACGGACCATCCCGCTCACCGACGGCTGGCGATTCGCCCTCGTCAACCCCGGCGGGATCAGCGATCCGACCGGTGCGTACGACCAGGCCCACGATCCGGCGTACGACGACTCGGACTGGCGCGAGGTCGCGGTGCCGCACGACTGGAGCATCGAACTCACCCCGACCACCGACCACGGCACCAGCGGCGGCACCGGATTCCTGCCCGGCGGGCTCGGCTGGTACCGCACCGCCTTCACCCTGCCGCGCGCCCTCGCGGGCAAGCGGATCTCCGTCGAGTTCGACGGCGTCTACATGGACTCGTCCGTGTACTGCAACGGGCGGCTGGTCGGCGAGCACCCTTATGGATACACCGGCTTCGCCCTCGACCTCACCGAGGTGGCCCACACCGACGGCGCCACCCCCAACGTCCTCGCCGTCCGCGTGCGCAACCGGCTCCCCAGCAGCCGCTGGTACTCGGGCAGCGGCATCTACCGCCACGCCCGGCTGGTCGTCACCGACCCGGTCCACATCGCCCGGTGGGGCACCCATGTCACCACCCCCGACCTGGCCACCGCCCTGACATCCGGGCACGCCACGGTGCGGGCACAGACCCTGGTGGTCAACGAGGGGGCCGACCCCGAGCCGGTGACCGTGGTCTCCACGGTCAAGGACCCCGACGGGCACACCGTGGCCCAGGCCCGCTCCACCCTCACCGTCGGGGCGGGTGACACCCGTACCGCCACCCAGGAGCTCAGGGTCGACCGGCCGCGGCTGTGGTCGTTCGACACCCCGCACCGCTATGTGCTGGAGACCGAACTGCGGGTCGGCCAGGACACCACCGACCGGTACCGCACCCCCTTCGGGCTCCGCCATGTCACCGTCGACCCCGACCACGGGTTCTCGCTGAACGGCGCCTACGCCAAGCTCCAGGGCGTCGACCTGCACCATGACCTGGGCGCGCTCGGCGCCGCGGTCAACGCCGACGCCGTGCTGCGCCAGCTGACCATCATGAAGAGCATGGGCGTCAACGCCCTGCGCACCTCCCACAATCCGCCCGCACCGGAGGTGATCGACGTCTGCGAGCGGCTCGGCATCGTGATGCTGGTGGAGGCGTTCGACTGCTGGCGGACCGGCAAGAACACCTACGACTACGGGCGCTTCTTCGACGAGCACTGCGAGGCGGACATCACCGAGATGGTGTACGCCGCCCGCAACTCCCCCGCGGTCGTCATGTGGTCCATCGGCAATGAGATCCCCGACTCCACCAGCGCGGCCGGGCTGGACATGGCCCAGCGGCTCACCGACGCCGTCCGCGCGGCCGATGACACCAGACCCGTGGTGATCGGCTCGGACAAGTACCGCACCCTGCCCGCCGAGGGCTCCCCCGCCGATCTGATGCTCGCCAAGCTGGACGGGCTCGGCCTCAACTACAACACCGCCGCTTCGGTGGACGCCCTGCACGCCCGCTATCCGCATCTGTTCCTCTTCGAGTCCGAGTCCTCCTCCGAGACCTCCACCCGCGGGACCTACCAGGAGCCCGAACACCTCAACACCGGCGAGAACCACACCCCCGGCAAGCGCGAGACCTCCAGTTACGACAACAACCTCGCCTCCTGGACCATCAGCGGCGAGTACGGGCTGAAGAAGGACCGGGACCGGAAGTTCTTCGCCGGGCAGTTCCTGTGGTCGGGCATCGACTACATCGGCGAGCCCACGCCGTACGACGTCTTCCCGGTGAAGGCGTCGTTCTTCGGCGCGGTGGACACGGCCGGCTTCCCCAAGGACATGTACCACCTCTTCAAAAGCCAGTGGACCAGCGAGCCGATGGTCCATCTGGTCCCCATGGACTGGACCGGCCACCGCGCGGGCGAGACCGTGGAGGTGTGGGCGTACTCCAACGTCGCCACGGTGGAGCTGTTCCTGAACGGCCGGTCGCTCGGGGTCCGCGAGTTCGACACCAAGAAGACCACCGACGGCCGCGCCTATCTGGAGACCACCGAGCCCACCGGCGACGACAAGACCGTCACCTCCGGCGCCTACCCCGGCAGCTACACCAGCCCGACCGGCAGCGCCGGAAAGCTCCACCTCACCTGGAAGGTGCCGTTCGCACCGGGCGAGCTGAAGGCCGTGGCCCGGCGCGGCGGCACGGTCGTGGCCACCGATGTGCTGCGCACGGCGGGCCGCCCGCACGCCGTGCGGCTCACCCCCGACCGCGAGACCGTCGACGCCGACGGCCGCTCCCTGTGCTTCGTGACCGCCGACATCGTCGACGCCAAGGGCGTGGTGGTGCCCGACGCCGGCCACCTGATCTCCTTCAAGGTCACCGGAGGTTCCCTGGCCGGGGTCGACAACGGCCGCCAGGAGAGCGCCGAGCGCTACCAGGCCACCACCCGCACCGCCTTCCACGGCAAGGCCCTGGCCATCGTCCGCTCCGGCACCGAGGCCGGGCCCCTCACCCTCACCGCCCGCGCGGCGGGGCTGCGCACCGGCACCGCCACCGTCCGCGCCACCGGCGGGACATCGGAGCCGGTCACCCGCCCGGCGGCCGTCGCACCCGGCCCCGGCCCCGGCGCCCCCGGCTATCCGCAGGCCGACGCGAGCTACTCGGGCGCACCGACGACCCTGCCCTCGGCCATGCTGGACGGCGACCCGGCCACCGGCTGGTCCAACGCCTTCCACAAGGCCGCCACGGCGCTGCTGCCCGCCTTCGACGGTGCCCGGAAGGCCGACTGGGTCTCGGTGACCTGGGAGGGGAAGCGGCGCCTGCGCCGTGTCGAGGTGTCCTTCACCGTCGATGCCACGCACACCCTGCCCGCCTCGATCGAGGTCTCGGCGTGGCACGGCCACGCCTGGGTTCCGGTGCGCGGGGCGGTCGTCACCTGGGCCACCGCCTCCGACACCCCGACGGTCATCACCTTCGACCCGGTCCGCACCTCCCGGCTCCGGCTGGACCTCACCAGCCGTCACCCGGGCGCGGCGAACGGCGCCCAGCGCATCGTCGCGTTCGACGCCACGGACGGCTGAGCGACGTGTCCATCCCCGCTCATGACGGCCCCATCGGTCCCGCTGCCCGCCGCCCTTCAGCCGGTGCTGACCGGCGCCGGGTTCGCGGGGAGCCGCCAGTCGCCGCCGCGGTCCTCTTTCGAGTGGCGGGCGACGAGGTCGGGGACGCGCAGGAAGCAGGCGAGCGAGGCGGCGGCCTGGAACGCGTCGATCGCGCGCTGTGTCCTCGGCATGGCCAGGCGCAGCAGGCGCGGATTCACCCCGCCCTGGATGTGGTTGACGAAGGGCCGCAGCACGCTGTCGTAGTTCGCCAGCGCGGTCGGCAGGTCGTCCGGGTGCCGGTTGATCTCACCGGCCAGGACGTGCGCGCCGACCAGGCCGCCGGAGATGCCCATGCCGCTGTAGGGGGAGGCGCAGTGGGCGGCGTCACCGGCCAGCACCACGCGGCCCTTGGACCAGGTGTCGGTGCGGACCTGGACGACCTCCTGGGAGTAGAAGAACGGACTCGTCCTCATCCCCTCGATGAAGCGCTCGGTCTGCCATCCGGCGTCGCGGAACCTGGCGGCCCAGAACTCCTGCTGGGCTTCGACGGGCGCGCGGTGGATCGCCGAGGCCGCATCGGATGCCTCCCGTAGGACGAAGTACACCTGGGTCTCGGTCGGGTTGTGGCTGCGGCGCATGATCTGGCGGCCTCCCGGGACCATGTAGGTGTCCCGGATGGTGCTGTCGGACGCGATGCGCGGGATGAACCAGTAGGCCATGTGGATGCCCATGCGCCAGTACGGGTCGGATCCCTTGGGGAGAAGCGCTCGCCGGATGCGTGATCCCTGTCCGTCCGCGCCGACCAGGAGGTCGAACGCACCGGAGGACCCGTCGGAGAAGTGCGCGGTGACCTCGTGCTCATCCTGCTCGAAGCCGTCCACGCTGGTGCCGAAGACGTACTCGGTGTCGTCCTTCGTCGCGTCGTGGAGGATGCGCACCAGGTCGCCGCGCATGATCTCGTACTCGGACGTGAGGGTCTGCCGGCCCTGCCCCGAGGTGTTGGCCATGATCGTCGCCCTGGCCCTGCCGCGGGCGTCGATGAAAGCGACGCCCGCCTCGTCCACGAGCTTGGCGCGGACAGTGTCGAGGAGCCCCATCCGCTTGACGGCCTCGATGCCCTGCCCCCGGAGGTCGACCTGGGCCCCAGTGGCCCGCAGCGCCGGGAAGCGTTCGACAACGGTCACCCGGTGGCCGCCCCGCGTGAGCCAGTAGGCCAGAGCCTGCCCCGCGATGCCGCCACCGGCGACGAGGACCCGCAGCGGCCGCGATCCCTTTGTCATGCCCATCACCTCGAAAATCTATCAGTGAAAGATTCCTTTTCAGCGTCATCTATCAGCGATAGATTGTCAACGTGACCAAGATGAACCGTGAGACCGTCATCGCCGAGGCGCTCGGCCTGCTCGACGAGGTCGGGCTGGACGCCGTCAGCACGAGGCGGCTGGCGAAGCGACTGGGCGTCGAGCAGCCGTCGCTCTACTGGTACTTCCGCACCAAGAAAGACCTCATCGCCGCCATGGCGGAGGCGGCGATGGCCCCCCATGCGACCGCCCCGCTGCCGACACCCGGCGACGACTGGCGCGACTGGTTCCTGGACAACACGCGCAGCTTCCGGCGCACCCTGCTGATGCGCCGGGACGGCGCACGGCTCCACGCCGGCAGCACCCCCACCGGCGACCTCGACCGGCTCCGCCACAAGATGGACTTCCTCGTCGCCTCCGGCGTGCCCGAGCGGGACGCGCAGATGGCGATGCTGGCCGCCGGCCGTTTCACGGTCGGCAGCGTCCTGGAGGAGCAGGCGGACACCGGCTCCGCCGACGGCGCGGAGCTACCGGCCGGCATGCCGGTGATCGATCACGAGTCGGCGTTCGAGGCGGGCCTCGCCCTCATCCTGAACGGCCTGGTGCAGTGCACCGCACAGGGGTCCAGGACGCCCCGGTAGGCACACGCATGGCCCCGGTGGACGACACCGGCGCCACGCCGGGAGCCGGGGAGCCACCCGCCGCCGTTTGTGCGGGATACGAAGGGGGCACCCGGTTTCTTCCGACATCGTGCTGGAGGCGAGATGACTGGTGCCCTTGGTCCGGTGGCCCGTGCGTGGCGGCGGTGGCGGCGGCCCCGCGATCTGCGGGTGCCCCGGACCCCCGTGGACGTCGAGGACGCCAACCGGCGGTTCCTGATGTACGGGGTGATGCCGCTGTGGTTCGTCCCCGCGGTGGCCGACTGGCTCATGCACCGGCGGACCCGGATCGAGGAGACCTCGGGCACCCGGGAGTCGGCGGTGCACGCCCTGATGATGACGGAGGCCGGCGTCCCCGTCGCGATGGCGCTGCTCGCCCGGGTCAATCCGCTGGTGCTGTCGGTGATGGGAGGCGCCGCCGTCGCCCACGGCGCCACCGCGCTGTGGGATGTCAGCCTGGCCACCGGCGAGCGCGAGGTGCGGCCGGTGGAACAGCACATCCACAGCTTCCTGGAGGTCCTGCCACTGTCGGCGATGGCGTTCACCTGCTGTCTGCACTGGGACCAGGTGCGCGCCGCGCTGCGCGGCGGGGACCGGCCCGAGGACTGGCGGCTGCTGCCCAAGGACAACCCGCTGCCCGCCCGCTACCTGGCGGCGATCGGGCTCGGCATCGGCGCCTTCGTGGTGCTGCCCTACGCCGAGGAGATGCGGCGGTGCGTCAGGGCCGCCCGCGCCCGCAAGGCGGTATGAGCCCATGCCGCGACCGCGCACCCGGCCGGCCACCGGGGCGGCCGAACCCCTGCCGTGTCCGCGGGTGCTGGCGCCGGAGGCGCACGGGCCCGAACACGTCACCGTCGACGCGCGGGGCCGGATCCTGACCGGGACCGCGGACGGGGCGATCCGGCGGCTGACGTTGTCGCCGGCCCGGGGGCTCGTCCGCTCCGAGGTGCTCGCGCACACCGGCGGACGGCCGCTGGGCCTGGCCCCCTGCCCCGACGGCGGACTGCTGGTGTGCGACGCACGGCGCGGGCTGCTGCGGGTCGAACCGGACGACGGGGCCGTCACGGTGGTCGCCGACCAGGTGGCCGGGCGACCGCTGCGGTTCTGCAGCAATGTCGCCACGGCGGCGGACGGCACGGTGTACTTCACCGTGTCCAGCCGCCGCCACGGCCTGGAGCACTGGCTGCGCGACATCCTGGAGAACACCGCCACCGGGCAGCTGCTGCGGCTGCGGCCCGGCGGCCGGCCGGAAGTGCTGCTGGACGGGCTGCGGTTCGCCAACGGGGTCGCTCTCGCCGCGGACGAGTCGTATGTCGCCGTGGCCGAGAGCGGCGCCTACCGGATCAGCCGGCTGTGGCTGACCGGCGGCCGGGCGGGTGAACGGGACGTCCTCGCCGACGATCTGCCGGGCTTCCCGGACAATCTCACCCGCGGCCCCGGCGGCCTCCTCTGGGTGGCCCTCGCCGGGCCGCGGGAGCCCGCCATGGAGCTGCTGCAGCGCGCGCCCGCGCCGCTCAGGAGGGCGGTGGCGCCCGTCGTCGCCAGGGTCCGGCCGCGCCCGCGGCCCACGGTGCGCGCCCTGGCGTTCGGCCCCGACGGCCGGGTCGTACGCCATCTGGTGCGGCGCCGGGCCCCGTACCGGACGGCCACGAGCGCGTGCGCGTATGGCGGCCTCCTCGTGCTGGGCAGCCTCTTCGAACGGGGCATCGCGGTCTGTACGTTGCCGCCCGGGGACGACGCGCCGCCGGCTCATCCCCATCCGGTGGGGTAGCCGCGACGGCGACGGCGCCGGGGCCGGACGGTCAGGGTGGACAGCAGCCCGGCGAAACCCACCACGACGACGGCCGGCCCGGGGCCGAGGCTCCGGGCGTAGGCCACGACCTCGTCGAGCGTCCAGAGGCCGTCACCGGTCCCGGATGCGCCGGGGGCGGACGCGGCGCCCGCCGGGCCGCCGGGAGCGGCGGGGGCGGCGGACGGGTCGGTGTGCCGGGACCTGTCGCCCGGGATGGTCACCCCGAGCGCCGACAGCGCCTCGGTGACGGGCTGGAAGAACGTCACCCCGCCCCGGGTGCAGTCGCCGCTGCCACCGGAGGTCACACCGAGCGCCACGCCCTGGGCGAACAGCGGGCCCCCGCTGTCGCCGGGTTCGGCGCACACGGTGGTCCGGATCAGCCCGGTGACCGTGCCCTCGGGGTAGTTGACCGTCGCGTCGAGCCCGGTCACCTCGCCCGAGCGGAGCCCGGTGGTGCTGCCGGCGCGGAACACCTCCTGGCCCACCACGGGGTCGGCGGCACCGGTGATCCGCACCGTCCGGCCGCCGCCGGCGTTCACCACGCTGCTCCGGTCCAGCGAGGTGTTGTCGTACCGCACCAGTGAGAAGTCATTGCCCGGGAAACTGCCGCGGACCGTGGTGCCGATGCCGGTGGAGCCGCCGCCGTCGGTGAACCAGCGGGTCCCGGTGGGGCCGCAGTGTCCCGCCGTCAGGAGGAACCCGGTTCGGCCGTCGGTGACGTTGAAACCGGCCGAGCAGCGGCTGCCGCTCGTGAACAGGGGGGCGGCACCGGCGGTTCTGGTGGTGAAGGAGCCCGTCGTCCGCCGGGTGCGCACCTCGTCGCCCACCGCCGCGGCCAGGTTCTTCACCCTCGACCAGCCGGCGCGGGAGACGGTGCCGTCGCCGATCACCACGACCCGGTTGGCGCGCGGGTCCACCAGCCACGCGGTGCCCGCCACCCGGGGCGCCGAGCGCAGCTTCCGGGTGGCCGAGTCCAGCTGCGCCATGCTGTACCGGACCCGCTCGGCCCTGGCCCCGGCCCGGCTGACCTCCTCCGCCGCCGTGTCGTCCGTCACCGCGACCACCGGGCGGCCGTCGGCGCCGATCCAGTTGCCCGCCGTACGGGAGGTGCCGAGCCGGGACACCAGCCGTCCGCCCACGTCGTCCGTCGCCCGCGCGATCAGGGGCCGCGAGCCGCCGCCCCCGGCCGTCCCGTGGGCCGCTCCGCCCGGCCCGGCCCGGGAGACCATCACCCCGCCACAGACCAGGGCCCCGATGGCCGCCCACCGCACGAGATCGCGCACGCCCCGCCGCATGTGCTTCACCACCCTGCCTCCTCACGTCGATCCGGCCGGGGCCTCAGACGGCGAAGGCCCTCCCCCTCGTACGCAAGGAAGCGGCGTCCTGCTCACGCCCTGGGCGGATCGTGCGCTCCGGGCGGACCGTGAGCGTCGGGCGGCACGCGGCCGCCGGGGCGGTGTCAGCGCCGGTCGCCGTAGGGCGCGCTGGTGAACACCACCTTGTCATCGGTGCCGTCGGTCACCCAGAACCGTTGCGGCTTCTCCCCGTAGAGCGCGAAGAGCGCATCCGGTCCCCAGGCCAGCACCACTTCGTCCTTGCCGTCGTGGTCGAAGTCGCCCGCGCCGTAGAGCTTGACGGCGCGCCGCTTGTCCGGCACCTTGCGGCCGTCCACGCGGGCCGGGACGGTCCGGTTCAGGGTGCGGCGGTGGGCGATCTCCCCGGGGGCGTCCGGGCGGATCGTCAGCAGCTGGGTGCCGCCGGTGCGCAGCGAGACGGCCAGTTCATCGGTGCCGTCGCCGTCGGTGTCGGCCGCGGCGAGGACATCGCCGCCCAGGGCGGGGATCTTGATCGGCGCAGGGGTCGAGCCGGCCGTGCGCTGGGTGTACACGCTCACCGAATGGTCGACGTCCGCGGGCTCGGTCTCATAGCCGGGTTCGTCGTTGCGGGTGCCGGTGTCGGCGACCGCCACATCCCGCTTCCCGTCGCCGTCGAAGTCGCCGAAGGCGATCGCGTTGCCCTTGCGGAGGGTGCGGCCCGTCTCGGCGAGGCCGTCCGGGCCCGCCGTGAGCAGCGCGGATTCCATCTGGTCGTCATCGCCCTGGGCGTGCACCACCAGATCGGTGGGGCGGTCGCCGTCGATCGCGTCGGCGTACAGCCCGGCGATCTGGCCGCTCGTGCCGAGCGGGTTGGCGTAGGTCGCGGTGCGGGCGGCCTCCCCGTCGCGGCCGAACGGACCGTACAGCACGTGGAAGTCCTTGCCGCTCTGGCGTATGGCGGCCAGGTCGTGGTGTCCGTCCCCGTTGAAGTCACCGACCGCCAGGGGCTGGGAGCTCTCCAGCCCGTCGTCGGCGTCGGTCAGCCGGACCGGAGTGGCCGAGGCCCCCCGGCGTGGCCCCTCGGGGCCGCCCCAGGTGATGTAGGGGAGCGTCTGGGTGGTGATGTGGACGCGCTCGATCCCGGCCGGATCGCGGTCCTTGGTGGCGGTGGCGATCACCTCGGCGTAGCCGTCGCCGTCGAGGTCGGCGGTGGTCGCGGACCGCATCTCGCCCATGTCGCGGTCCGGCCCCCCGGCGCCGGTGGGCAGGCCGAGCTCGGCACGGTCGAGCACGGTGCGGACGGCGGGGTCGACGCCCTTCGCCGAGCCGTACACGTAGGCGATCCGGTGCAGTCCGCCGAACTCCTCATCGGAGGCCAGCGGGATCCTGAGCTCGGGGTGGCCGTCGCCGTTGAGGTCGTCCGGAAGTGCGCTGCCCTCGCCACGGGTGACGGGAGCGGTCGCGGTGGGGGTGACGACGGGTGCGGCCGTGCTCTTCCCGGTCCCGTCGCCACTCCTCTCCTCGTCGTCGCCACCGCCACCGCCGCACGCGGTGAGCAGCGCCAGCGCGGCGGCGCAGAGGGTGGCGGCGGCGGGGCGGAGCCTGGTGCTGGGGGATGCCATCACGCCACGACAGCGCATCCGGTGCGGATACGCCAGAGGAGAGATCATTTCGTTACGGCCGGCTCCCCGGCCGACGGGCGTCCGCAGCGCGGCCGCCACCGGCCGGCGCGGCCGCCACCGGTCAGGGCCGAAAACCCTGACCACATCGGCGTGACCCGGGTGGCGGATGCCGCCACCCGGCAGGCGCAGCCGCGGATGCACACGGCCACGAACCCCGACACGGTGGAGACATCCGACATCGCCGACCGGGTTGAGGTGCTGTGGTATGCGTGTGACCGGACTGGGGCATGCTGGACTGTTCATCGAAACCGCGGCGGGGTCGGTGCTCTGCGACCCGTGGGTCAACCCCGCCTTCTTCGGCTCGTGGTTTCCGTTCCCGGACAACACCGATCTGGACTGGACGCACTATGGTCGCGCGGCGGACTATCTCTATGTCTCGCATCTGCACCGGGACCATTTCGACGTGGAGAACCTGCGCCGGAACGTGCGCAAGGACATCACCGTGCTGCTGCCGGCCTTCGCCACCGACGAGTTGGAACGCGAGCTGAGCGGGCTGGGGTTCAGCCGCTTCCTGCGCACCCGCTCCGGTGTGCCGGTCGAACGCGACGGGTTGCGCATCATGATCACCGCGCTGACCGGCCCCGGGGACGGGCCCATCGGCGACTCGGCGCTCTCGCTGGACGACGGCCGCGTCGTCCTGCTCAACCAGAACGACGCCCATCCGCTGGACATCGCGGCGATCCGGGAGTTCGGCGAGGTCGACGCGTACTTCGTGCAGTTCTCCGGCGCGATCTGGTACCCGATGGTGTACCAACTGCCGCTCTCCGCCAAGAAGGAGTTCGCCGCACGGAAGCGGCAGGGCCAGTTCGACCGGGCGCTGCGCTACATCGACGCGGTGGAAGCCAAGCATGTGTTTCCCAACGCGGGCCCGCCGTGCTTCCTGGACGACGAGCTCTTCGAGCACAACGGCACCGGCCGGGACGGCGAGAGCATCTTCGTCGACCAGCTGGAGTTCCTGCGCGAGCTCGGCCGGGCGCGCCCGGAGGTGACGGCGCATCTGCTGCTGCCGGGGACGGTGGCGGAGCCGGAGGGCACCGCGTGCAAGCTCACCCACCGCTACACCGGCAAGGAGATCGAGCGCATCTTCGGCGACAAGCGCGCGTATCTGCGGGACTTCGCCCGCCGGCAGCGGCCCGCGCTCGCCGCCGAGCGTGCCTCGCGCGCCCCGGCGCTGCCGCGCGAGCGGCTGCTGACCGAGCTGAAGCAGTGGTGGGAGCCGCTGTTGACCAGGGCCGACCGGATCTGCGCGGGCGTCGGCGGCCCGGCCCGGCTGGACGTGGGCGAGGTGCCGATCGTGATCGACTTCCCGGCGCGGGAGGTCCGCCTCTGGGACGGTGAGCGCTGCCGCTACACGCTGTCCACCTCGGCCGATCTGGTGGCCACCAACATCGCGCGGCGCGAGGCGGACTGGTCCAACAGCCTGCTGCTGTCGATGCGGTTCACCGCCAGCCGGATCGGGCCCTACAACGAGTTCCTGTACGTGTTCTTCAAGTGCCTGTCCATGGAGCGCATCGAGTACGTGGAGAACTACTACGACTCATGCCAGGACGACGGCCAGGACATCGTGCTGGACGGCTGGCGGGTGCAGCGGCGCTGCCCCCATCTGCGCGCCGACCTCAGCCGGTTCGGGCAGATCGAGGGCGATGTACTCACCTGCACCCTGCACGGCTGGCGGTACGACCTGTCCACCGGCCGCTGTCTGACCTCGGACGGACACGACATCCGCGCCTCGGCCGCGCCGTAACACATCCGCGGCCCGCGCCCCCGTGGGAACCGCGAACTCCTGCCCCAGGCGAAGGGCGTGCGACCTGGCCGTGCCGGCATGGGGCCCGCTCGCGGGCGGCATCTGCTGACGAGCGCCGTCCGGCGGGCCCCGCCCGGTGTGACGGCCCCGGGGGCGCGGGCGCCGAGGCGGGCCGTGGAAACTTCGTTGAGCACCGAAAATCCCACGTCCTACGCTCGGCGCCATGACGTTTCCACCGGACGCCGGCCGCTCCCGGCAATGGCCCGCCGTGGCCGCGGCAGGCATCACCGTCACGCTGTGGGCCTCGGCCTTCGTCTCCATACGCAGCGCCGGGGCGGCCTACTCCCCCGGCGCCCTGGCGCTCGGCCGGCTGCTGGCCGGGGCGCTGGTGCTGGGGGCGATCAGTCTGGTGCGGCGGGTGGGGTGGCCGCCCCGGGCGGCCTGGCCGGGCATCGCCTGTTCGGGGGTCCTGTGGTTCGGCCTCTACATGGTGGTGCTCAACTGGGGCGAGCGGGAGGTCGACGCCGGCACCGCAGCGATGGTCGTCAACATCGGGCCGCTGCTCGTCGCGCTGCTCGGCGCCCGGCTGCTGGGCGAGGGGCTGCCGCGCCCGCTGCTGGCGGGCATGGCGGTGTCCTTCGCCGGGGCGGTGGTCGTGGGGGTGTCGATGTCCGGCTCGGGCGACGCGTCCGTGCGGGGGGTGTTGCTGTGCGTACTGGCCGCGGTGTCCTACGCCGGTGGTGTGGTGTCCCAGAAGCCGGCCCTGCGGCACGCCGGGGCCCTCCAGGTGACCACCTTCGGCTGTCTGGTGGGGGCGGTGGCCTGTCTGCCGTTCGCCGGCACGCTGGTGACCGAGGCCGCGCGGGCACCGCTGTCCGCGACGCTCAACATGGTCTACCTGGGGCTCTTCCCGACCGCCCTGGCCTTCACCACCTGGGCGTTCGCCCTGGCCCGCACCACCGCGAGCCGGATGGGCGCCACCACCTATGTGGTTCCGGCGCTGGTGGTGCTGATGTCCTGGCTGGCCCTGGACGAGGTGCCGGGCCCGCTCACGCTGGCGGGCGGCGCGCTGTGCCTGGCCGGGGTGGGGATCTCCCGCCGCGGGTCCCGCTCCGCGCGGTCGACGGTCGTGGCCGCGCGACCGGCCGCCCCCGTCGCCCTCGACCCGCCGGAACGCGGGCGTGAACCGTCGATCTGACCGCCATGTCCGACTGTGACCGGTATCGCAGGGTAAGAGTGCCGCACCTGGGTACCCGCGGGTCATGAACACACATGAGCAGCCGTTGCTCACTCCCGATCTGCCTCCGGTCGTCGACGTACCGGATCTGACCTTCCCCGCTCGGGGACGTCGCTCCGACGACGCGAAGCGCACGGCGGAGCGGACCGGCGACAAGGAAGCCCGCACCTCCGCCCCCGCCCCCTCCCCCACGGGGCGGCGCCTGGCGGCGTGACGGCCGTCCCCCCGCGTCACCGCCCGACGGCCGGAGCCCGCCGGGATGATCTCGCCGGCCTTCCGTGTTGACGATGAGCACGGGGGCACGTCAGGTGAGCCTTCACACAAGGGACAAGGGGACGGGCACATGCCGCTTCAGGGTGAGTACGAGCCGAGCCCGGAGAAGTTCGTACGCGATCAGGTCGAGCTGATCGAGAGTTCCGGTGGCACCGAGGGAACGACCTTGCGGGGCAGGCCCGTGGTCGTCCTGACCACACGGGGCGCCAAGAGCGGAAAGCTCCGCAAGACCCCGCTGATGCGGGTGGAGCACCACGGCACCTACGCCGTCGTCGCCTCGCTGGGCGGCTCCCCCAAGCACCCGGTCTGGTACTACAACGTGCGGGCCGACCCCCGGGTCGAGCTGCGGGACGGCCCGGTGCGGCAGGACATGACGGCGCGCGAGGTCACGGGCGAGGAGAGGGCCCTGTGGTGGGAGCGCGCGGTCGAGGCGTACCCGGACTACGCCGAGTACCAGACGAAGACCGACCGAAGGATCCCGGTCTTCGTCCTGGAGCCGGCGGCCGACGGGCACTGACCTGGGCAACCCGGCGCGGCCCACCGCGCCGGGCCCGGTGGGGTTTCCGCGGACCCCCGTGTGACACGCACCGGAGCATGCCTGTTTGATGGATCGGGTAGCCGGGAGCGTGACCCGGAATCCGTAACAAGGAAGTGCGCCACCATGACCGCGACAGACAAAGCCGGCTTCGCGCCGATCTACGACAGCCTCGTGGCGGAGCAGGGTGATGTTCCCGCCGAGACCCGGGAGGCGGCCGAGGAAATCCAGCGCGAGGCCGCCGAGGCCCTGGACTTCAGGACGGTCCGCCCCGGCGACTGACCCGGCCCGGCCCCGTCGTCGCGCGCCGTACCGTCTCGCCGCCCGAGCGGCCGTCCGTGATCTGCCCGGAAGGCCGCTCGGCACCCCTCACCTTCGATAAGCTGCTGATGACGCACCGTGCTTGATGGCGTCGACACTTATCTCACGAGGGGAAACAATTGACTACAGGGGTCGAGACTTTCGAGTTTCAGGTCGAGGCGCGACAGCTTCTGCAGTTGATGATCCATTCGATCTACTCGAACAAGGACGTCTTCCTGCGCGAGCTCATCTCCAACGCTTCCGACGCGCTGGACAGACTGCGCCTCGAATCGCTCCGCGACCAAAACCTCCAGGCGGACACCTCTGATCTCCACATCGCCATCGAGATCGACAAGGAGTCGCGCACCCTGACCGTCCGCGACAATGGCATCGGCATGTCGCACGACGGAGTCGTGGAGCTCATCGGCACCATCGCGAACTCCGGCACCGCCAAGTTCCTCAAGGAGCTGCGGGAGTCGAAGGACGCGGCCGCCTCGGCGGACCTCATCGGGCAGTTCGGGGTGGGCTTCTACGCCAGCTTCATGGTGGCCGACGAGGTCACGCTGCTGACCCGGCACGCCGGGGAGAAGCAGGGCACCCGCTGGGTGTCCGACGGCCAGGGCACCTACACGATCGAACCGGTCGACGACGCCCCCCAGGGCACCTCCGTCACGCTGAAGCTCAAGCCGGAGGACACCGAGGACCACCTCTACGACTACGCCTCGCCCTGGAAGATCCGGGAAATCATCAAGCAGCACTCGGACTTCATCACCTGGCCCATCAGGATGGCCGCCGCCCAGCCCCCGGCCGGGACGGACGAGTCGGAGCAGAGCGAGCAGAAGGCGCCCGAGCTCGAGACCGTCAACTCGATGAAGGCGCTGTGGGCCCGTCCCAAGGACGAGGTCACCGACGACGAGTACCACGAGTTCTACAAGCACATCAGCCACGACTGGAACAACCCGCTCGAGACCATCCGCATGCAGGCGGAGGGCACCTTCGAATACCAGTCGCTGCTCTTCATCCCGGCCCGCGCACCGCAGGACCTGTACATGCAGGACCGCAAGCGGGGTGTGCAGCTCTATGTCAAGCGCGTCTTCATCATGGACGACTGCGAAGCGCTGATGCCGGAGTACCTCCGCTTCGTCAAGGGTGTGGTGGACGCGGCGGACCTCTCGCTGAACGTCTCGCGGGAAACCCTTCAGCAGGACCGCCAGATCCAGCTGATGCGGCGGCGTCTGGTGAAGAAGGTGCTCTCGACGGTGAAGGACATCATGTCCTCCGACGCCGAGCGGTACGCGACCTTCTGGAAGGAATTCGGCCGCGTTCTCAAGGAAGGTCTCCTCAGCGACCTGGAGAACCGCGAGGCGATCCTCGAGGTGTGTTCGTTCGCCTCGACCCAGGACGCGGAGCAGCCGACCACGCTGCGCGGTTACACCGAGCGCATGAAGGACGGGCAGGAGCACATCTACTACATGACGGGCGAGTCCCGGTCGATCGTGGAGAGCTCGCCCCATATGGAGGCGTTCCGGGAAAAGGGCTACGAGGTGCTCGTCCTCACCGACCCCATCGACGAGCTGTGGGTCGACGCCGTGCCGGAGTTCGACGGCAAGCAGCTGCGTTCCATCGCCAAGGGCCAGGTCGACCTCGACTCCGAGGACGAGAAGGACGAGGCGGCGGAGGCCGAGCGGGAACAGCGGCAGAAGGACTTCGCCGATCTGCTCTCCTGGATGACGACGACGCTGAGCGAGCAGGTCAAGGAGGTACGGCTGTCCTCCCGGCTGACCACCTCCCCGGCATGCATCGTGGGCGACACCTTCGATGTCACCCCGGCCCTGGCGAACATCTACCGCTCCATGGGCCAGAGCCTGCCCGAGGTCAAGCGCATCCTGGAGCTGAACCCCAGCCATCCGCTGGTCAGCGGGTTGCGCGCGGCCCATGCCGAGCGCAAGGACGACAGCGGTCTCGCGGAGACGGCCGAGCTGCTCCACAGCATGGCGCTGCTCGCCGAGGGCGGTGAGCTGAGCGATCCGTCGCGCTTCATCAAGCTGGTGGCCGAGCGGGTGCAGCAGACGCTGTAGTCACAGCGGAACGCAAGCGGGGCGGGCCCGGGGTGGGCCCGCCCCGCCGTTTCCGGCCCGCCCGGCGTCGGTCACCGTCCCCGGCAGGCCGGCACGGAGGCGTCGATCAGCTGGCGCAGCGCGCCGTAGTAGACCTCGTGGTCGGTCAGCGCGGGCAGCACGGTGTCGAGGTGCCCGGTGAGGACGGGGAAGTCCTCGGGGTCCAGCACGGCCAGCGCGGTGCGCGCGGACGCCCTCGCCCGCTTCTGGTCCCGGTGGTCGACGAAGGCCACGGCGCCGAGGGTCAGCAGATACAGCCGCCGGTAGACCTCGATCGCCGCCTTCGGTGTCATTCCGGCGGCGACGCTGTGCGCCAGCTGCGGCTCGACGAGCCGGCTGAGCAGATGGGGGCCGAACCAGGAGCGGCCCGCGCGCAGCGCCACCAGTCCGGGGTGCTCGATGAGCACCTGGTAGAACCCGGTGAAACGGGCCTCGGTGGCCGCCGCCCAGTCGGTGTCCGGCGCCACCAGCGGCACCCGCCCGGCCACATGGTCGGCGCACGCGGTGAGCAGACCGTCGAAGTCGCCGCAGCGGCGGAAGACCGTGGCATGCGAGACGCCGAGGCTCTGGGCCACCCTGCGGAAGCTCAGCGCCTCCGGGCCCTCCTGGTCGACGATCGACAGGGCCGCCTCGGCGATGGCGTCCAGGGAGGGTTGATCGGCTTCCGTGCGCTTGCTTCTCACCTACGCAGCGTACCAGTGGTTGTTACAGTGTATCTGGCCGTTGTTACCGTGTATCCGTGATGACTTATCGCGACGTACAGAAGGCGGCCGAGCGGGTCGCGGGGCAGGTCCGGCCGGTGGCGCTCGCGCCGGTGGACCCGGGCACATGGGGCGCGGCGGAGGGCTGGCTGGCCCTGGAGTACCTCCAGCACACCGGCTCCTTCAAGGCGCGCGGCGCGTACAACTTCATCAGCAGCCATGTCGCGGCGGGCGCCATGCCGGACGCGGGGGTGGTGATCGCCTCCGGCGGGAACGCCGGGCTGGCGTGTGCCTGGGCGGCGGCACGGCACTCCGCGCGCGCCACGGTGTTCGTGCCCGAGACCGCGCCCGCCGTCAAGGTCGAGCGGCTGCGCCGGCTCGGGGCCGATGTGCGTCAGGTGGGCACCGAGTACGCCGACGCGCTGGCGGCCTCGGAGAAGTACGCCGCCGAGACCGGTGCCCTGCGGTCGCACGCGTATGACCACCCGCTGATCGCGGCCGGGGCGGGCACCCTCATGGAGGAGATCCTCGCGGTCCGGCCGGATCTGGACACGGTGGTGGTGGCGGTCGGGGGCGGAGGGCTGTTCTCCGGTGTCGCGGCGTCCGCCCTGGAGCGCGGCGTCGGGGTCGTCGCCGTGGAGCCGCGCGGCAGCCGTGCCCTGAACGCCGCGCTGGAGGCGGACGCGGTGGTCGACGTCCCGGTGGACTCGGTGGCGGCGGACTCGCTGGGGGCGCGCCAGGTGTCCTCGACGGCACTGGAGTGGGCCCGCAGGGACGGGGTGCGGTCGGTCCTGGTGTCCGACGAGGCGATCGTCGCGGCGCGGCAGGCCCTGTGGGACGAGCGCAGGATCGCGGTGGAACACGCCGCGGCCACCGCGCTCGCGGCCATCACCTCCGGGGCGCACCGGCCGGGCCCCGCGGAGAAGGTCGCCGTGGTCCTCTGCGGGGCCAACACCGACCCCGGGGACCTGGCCCACGGCCGGTAGCGGCACATCGGCGGGCGGTCCCCGTACGGCATCCGGACAGGCTGCCGCACGGGACCCGCCCCGGCCGGCTACCCGCCCTCGTACGCCGTCCGCAGCGCGGCGATGTCGAGCTTGCCCATCGCCATCATCGCCTCGGTGGCCCGCTTGGTCTTCTCCGGGTCGGGACCGCTCACCATGTCGATGAACTCGGCGGGGCCGACCTGCCAGGAGACCCCGAACCTGTCCTTCACCCAGCCACAGGGCCCCTCCTCGCCGCCCTCGGAGAGCCTGCTCCAGTAGTAGTCCACCTCGTCCTGGTCGGCGCAGTGGACCTGGAAGGAGATGGCCTCGCTGAAGGTGAACTGCGGCCCGCCGTTGAGGCCCACGAACTTCTGCCCGTTCGCCTCGAACTCGACGGTCATCACGGACCCCGCCGGGCCGCCGGGCTCGACCCCGGTGTAGCGGGCGATCCGTCCGAGCCTGGAGTTCTTGAAGATCGACACGTAGTGCTGCGCCGCCTCCTCGGCCCGGCCGTCGAACCACAGGCATGTGGTGAATCCGTCGCCGGCCATCGGTACCTCCTGCGCTGGGGAGCGTTTACCCATACCGACCGCTCCCGCGCCGAGAACTCATCGGTCCCGGGCCGGCCGATGTCGGGCGGCCCGGTCCGCCCAGGCCGGGCCGGGTCTCCCGCCCGGCCCGGTGGCCCCGGCTCCGGTCTCCGGACGGGGCCACCGGGGCGACGCGGTGGGTCAGGGGGCGGGCGGGGGCGCGGGGGCGCCCGCGGGTGGCGGGATCTTGGCGTAGGCGGCCGGGGCGCTGCCGGATCCGGCCCCGGCGGGCGCCGCCGCGCTCTCGCGCGGCATCAGGGCGTCGCGCGCCGCGCCCGGGTCCCAGCCGGTCTCGACCACCCGCTTCTGCACCCAGATCGCGGCCCCGAGGACCGCGAGGCCGAGCAGCAGGACGACGACGAGGCCGGCCGCGCCACCGGCCTTGCCGGCGTTGCCGATGAGCGCGCCGAACCAGCCGAAGTCGGCGTCGCCGAAGGTGGTGTTCTGGTCGCCGAACGCACCGAGCACCTCGAGCAGCAGGGCGGGGAGGAAGGTGATGAGCAGCCCGTTGAGGAACGCCCCCACGACCGCGCCGCGCCGGCCGCCGGTCGCGTTGCCGTAGACCCCGGCCGCGCCGCCGGTGAAGAAGTGCGGCACCAGGCCGGGCAGCACCAGGGCGAGGCCGAAGGCGGGGTTGAAGACCCAGGTGAGCAGGGCCAGGCCGATCAGTCCGCCGGTGAAGCTGGCGATGAAGCCGATCAGCACCGCGTTCTGCGCGTACGGGAAGACGATGGGCGCGTCCAGCGCGGGCAGGGCGCCGGGGACGACCTTCCGGGCGATGCCCTGGAAGGCGGGGACGAGCTCACCGAGGATCGTCCGGACACCGAAGAGGATCACCGCGACGGCGATGCCGAACTGGAGTCCCTGCATCACGGACTGCATCAGATAGTTCCCGGTGCCGGTGGCCACCCCGCCGGTGCCCGCGGCGAACGCCTTGAAGGCGGTCCGCTGCCCCTCCTTGACGAGATAGAGGACCGCCAGCACCAGGTAGATCAGCAGCATCGACAGGGCGGTGGCCACCATCGAGTCGCGCAGGAAACGCAGCCCCTCGGGGAGCTTCATCTCCTCGGTGGAGCGGCTGCGCTTGCCGACCACCTTTCCGGCCGCCCCCGCCACGATGTAGCCGGCCGTGCCGAAGTGGCCGATGGCGACGGTGTCACTGCCGGTGACGCGCTTGGTCCAGGGGTGGGCGAAGGCGGGCATCGCGACCAGCATGATGCCCAGCAGCACACCGCCGGTGGCCACCACGGCGACGGTGGAGCGGCCGCCGTCCGCCAGCACCACGGTCAGCAGCGTGGCCATGAAGAGCATGTGGTGTCCGGTCAGGAAGACATAGCGCAGCGGGGTGAACCGGGCCAACAGCAGGCTGACCACGAAGCCCAGGATCATCAGCCAGGCGACCCGTGAGCCGAACTGGTCCTGGGCGATGCCGACGATGGCCTCGTTGGTGGGGATGACCCCGTGGGCGCCGGTGACGCCCTGGATCATGGTGCCCAGTGGTGCGAGGGAGTCGGTGACCAGCCCCGCTCCCGCGCCGATCAGCAGAAAACCGAGTGTCGCCTTGATGGCGCCGCCGATGATCTGCCCGGCGCTCTTCTTCATCGCGATGAGTCCGACGGCGGTGATGATGCCGATCAGATACGCGGGTTCGCTCAGAATCTCGTTGACGAGAAACGTGGCGGGGGTGACAAGCCGGCCCATGGTGATTCCTTCGTCCCCGTCGTCAGACGTCGTACGTGTCCCGGAGCACCGCGTCCACCTCGGCGGTGCTGGTGAAGTCCTGGACGACCTTCACCGGCCGTCCCACATCCCCCAGCGTCCTGGCGATCTCACGGGAGGTGAACAGGGCCACGGCCTCGGATGCCTTGCCCTTCGCGGAGATGGTGTCGGTGGCCTCCACGGTGACGAACCGCGACCAGCCCCAGCGGTCCAGCACCTGCTCCAGGGTGTTCTTGAGGAACAGGCTGGTGCCCACGCCGTTGCCGCAGACGGTGAGGATCTTGTGCAGCGAGGCCGCGCGGGGCCCGGCGGCGGACGGCTCGGGCGCGGCGGACGCCCCGGTGGCGGACGCCCCGGTGGCGGCGGGCTGCTCGGTGGTGACGGGCTGCTCGGTCGTCTCGGAGCCGTCCGGCGTCCGCTCCCCGGCGAGGGCGGCGCGCAGCGCCTCCGGGGTGGGCGCGGCGGCGAGGGCGGCCGCGGTGGCGGGATCGCCCAGGAGCCGGGCCAGGCCGGCCATCGCGGAGGTGTGCGCGGCGGAGTCCTGGGCGGCGAGGGCGACGACCAGGGTGACGGGGTCGTTGGACTCGTGGCCGAATGCCACGGGCTCGGCGAGCCGGACCCAGGACATCCCGGTGGCGAGCACCGCCGGGGACGGCCGGGAGTGGGCGAAGGCCAGCCCCGGCGCGATGACGATGTACGGCCCGTTCTCCTCGACGTTGGCGACCATCTCGCGGGTGTACTCATCGGTGGTGACGCCCGTCTCCACCATGAGACGCCCGGCGACGGTTATCGCCTCACGCCAGTCGGCCGCCCGGACGTCGAGCCGGACGGCCTCGGCGGGAAGCAGGTCTTGCAGGTCTTTCATGCGGGTCATCTTGCCTGACATGGCTCTGTCACACAGCCCCCGGGGGGCTCCCGTCGCGTCAGCCAGTGTGCACCGCGTGGGGCGCGTCGCCCCGCGCGGGGTCCGGGGAGTGCCGTGTCCGCCGTCCGGTACGGGAGCCGAGCCGGCCGAGCAGAAAGCCGGCGGGGATGGTGATCAGGCCCGGGTTGCGGAGCGGGAACCAGTGGAAGTCGCGCTCGGGGAAGACCGCGAGGGGGTCGCCGGAGATCGCCGGGGAGAAGGCCATGGCGAGGGCGGTGAGAACCAGCCCCCCGTACAGCGCCCAGCGCAGGCCGCGCACCGTGAAGCCGCGCCACAGGGTGCCGTAGAGCACGACCGGCAGCAGGGCCGAGGCGGCGGCCGCGAAGGTGAAGGAGATCAGGACGTGCCGGTTCCAGTGCTGGGTCGCGATGGCGAGGACAACGGCCACGACGCCCACGGCCACGATCGCCGCACGGGCGGCGGCCAGCTCCCGGTTGGCCGAGAGCCCGCCCTTGAAGACGGCCTTGGCCAGGACGTCATGGGCGAGGGAGGCCGCGGCGGCCAGGGTGAGTCCGGCGACCGCGGCGAGGGTGGTGGCGACGACCGCGCAGGCCACGACGGAGAAGAGCAGGCTGCGGTGGGCCGACTGGGCGGCCGGGTCCAGGGCGAGGGTCAGCAGCAGCAGCGCGTCGCTGCCGGTGGGGTCGGAGGCGCGCAGGGCGCGGGCGCCGACGATCGCGGTGGCTCCGGCACCCGCGATCACGATCAGTCCGAGGATGGTGGTGACCGCGCCCACCGCCCAGGCGGTGGCGGCGCGAGCGGCCCGCACCCCGCGGATCGGATGGAGCCGCATGGTGAGGTGGGGCATGCAGGCCGCGCCGAGGACGAGGGTGAGCTGGACGCTGATGATCTCCAGCCGGCCGCTGAGGGAGTCGCCGTACTGGCCGCCGGACCGCCAGAAGCCGCCGCCGTGGCCGCCGGCGTCGGCCGCGGCGTCGAAGAGGGTGGCCGGGTTCCAGGAGAAGCGCCGCAGCACCAGACAGGCGAGCAGGACGAACGCGGCGAACAGCAGCACCGTCTTGAGGATCTGGATGAAGCCGGTGCCCTTCATCCCGCCGAGGGCGGCGTAGCAGACCATGAGCGAGCCGATGAAGACGGTGCAGCCGGTGACCGCGCCGCTTCCGGGGATGCCGAGCAGCAGCGCCATCATGGCCCCGGCGCCGTTGAGCTGGACCAGCAGCAGCGGCATGGTGACCGCCAGCACCACGACGGCGGTGCCGGTGCGGACGGAGTGTGCCCCCAGCCGCTCGGAGAGGACGTCGCCGAGGGTGAACTGCCCCCGTCCGCACAGCGGTCCGGCCAGGACCAGCATGAACAGCAGGAGGGAGAGCACGGTGGACGAGGCGATGAGCACCCCGTCGAACCCCGCCATGGCGATGGTGCCGGTGGTGCTGAGCACGGTGGCGGCGGAGATGTAGTCGCCCGCGATGGCCAGGCCGTTCTGCATCGGGCTGAGCGTGCCGGTGCCGAGGTAGAACTCGGTGGGGTCGTCATGGCCGGTGGCGGCGAGGATGCAGAGCAGGAACGAGACGGCCGTGAAGCCCGCGAAGAGCACGAACGCGAGCGTTCTGGGGTCGACGGAGCTCACCGCTCCCCCTCCCCCGAGGCGGTGGACCGGCGGTGGGACCCCCGCCACGGTGCGCGCCGCACCGGCGAAGGCGGCGCCGTGGGGCGGGGCGGCGCCGCCGTGGTGCGGCGGCCGGGACGGGCCCCGGCGGGCGGGCCCCAGGGGTGGTCGTGATCGGACATGTCGCGGCTCCTTGCGCGGGTTCCGTCCCCTGTCGCCGGGACGGGACCGCCACGACAGCAGGCCGGCACGGTCGCGCACAGCCCAACCGGCGGACCGTGTGCCGGGCGCACACGGCCGGCCGGGGACCGTTGTGCACGCCCACATCCGCTCAAGGCCGGGCGGGTGCTCCTAGGACGCCAGCAGCCGGTGCGCGGACAGCGCCAGCGACAACTCCATGACCTCGCGCGGATGGTCCAGTGCACGCCCGGTCAGCTGCTCGTAGCGGCGCAGCCGGTTGAGCACCGTATTGCGGTGGCAGAACAGCAGCTCACCGGCGCGGCGCGCCGATCCGCCGGCCTCCAGCCAGGCGTCCAGGGTGGTCAGCAGCAGGTCCCGGTCGGCGGGTTCCAGCGCCAGGACCGGTCCGAGCATCCGGTCGGCGAGCGCGGAGCCGAGGTCCGGGGCGGACACCACCAGCGCCTCCGGATAGCGCTCGTCCAGCAGCGCCGCCTCCCCGGCGGCGGGTCGGGTGCGCAGCGCCGTATCGGCGAGCCGGCGGGCCGTGTTCACCGCGGCGAGACCGGTCACGGCGGGGCTGACCCCGGCCCGTCCGCCGGGCGGCACCACCAGGTCGCGCACCAGCTGCTCGGTGCCGGCGTCGCCGAGCAGCACGATGGCGTGGGCGGTGGCCTCGGCCGTGTGCCAGACCGTACGGAGTCCGCCGCGCACCTTCGCCGGGTGCGGCGCCCGGGGCGCGGCGTCGGCGTCCTTGACGGCCACGACCGCGTAACGCCCCTGTTCGGGCAGGCCCAGGACCTCCTCCGCCTCGGGGAAGTCGCCGACCCGGGCGGTGCCGTCGAGCAGGGCCGCGACGAGGATCCGGTAGCGGTTCTCCCGGTGCCAGGCGAGCTGCCGCTCGACCTCCTGGTACGCCTTGGCGACGAGGGTGCAGTGCTCGTCGACGAAGTTCCACACGTCGGCGGCGACATGGACCAGCGACCGGGCGCCGAGCGGGTCCTCCTTCGAGGCGGTCTCCAGGAGCTGCTCCCACACGACGGTGCAGCCGATGCGGTACGCGTGCAGCAGCGCGTCCAGCGGAAAGCCCTGGGCGGCACGGTCGGTGCCAATCCGCCAGGAGCAGGACCTGGCCGATTCACGGGTCTCCTTGGGGTGCACCAGGGAGCGCACATTGTTGCTGAGCGAGTCGTGGACCTCGCGCCACACCTCGCGCGGATCGAGGGAGGGGGACCGGTAGGCGGGCTCCCGCTCCTTCATCAGCGCGACGATACGGTCCGTCAGCCGTGGTACGTCCGCCAGGAGTACCCGGGCGGTGCGGTGCAGCAGCGCCACGGTCTCGGCGTCGGCCCGCGACCGGACCGGCGGGCGGGCGGCGGGCATCCGGGGCGCCGTGCGGACCCGGTCGGCGGACAGGCGGGGGGCGGGGCGGCCCGGGGCGGGGACAAAAGCGCGGGAGCCGGTGACTGAGTGCATGACATTCCTCCACCTTTGACGGGCACGGCGCGGTCCGACGCCCCGGCGTGAGGCCACGGCCGGGCGCGATACCCAAACCTGCCCCGCTATTGCACCATCGACATACCGATGGGTCGGTGGCTTCCGCGAATTCCGCTGTCCGCCCGGCGCGGGACGGCGCGCGGCCGCGGCCCCGGGTGCGGGGGCGTCATCGGTCCGCTTCCAGCGCGTCGTGGCGGCGCAGCGCCTCCGTGGCCGCCCTGCGGCCGGCCTGGGCGAAGGTGGTCGGGCCGGAGTCGGTCTCGCTCCACCGCGCGTCGCGGAGCCGGACCCGGAAGGCGACCGTGGGCATCCGGCGCGTCCCGAACGCGCACAGCGTCTCGTGGACACCGCGCTCGAAGGCGTCGGCGAGCTCATGCGGAAGGCGGTCCTCGTCCAGCGCCGAGACGAACTCGAAGAGCACCCCGGAGCCGGCGGCCGGCGGTTCGAAGTCGGCGGTGGCCACGGCGTACCCACCGCAGCCGCCCACGGTCGCCATGCGGACGTGGATGTCGCGGAAGGTGCCGCGGGCCGCCACCGGCCGGGCCAGGGGCACGTCGTGCTCGGGCGCCCGGTGGGCGGTGGTGCGCGGCGGGGGCCAGTGGAGGAGGTAGGGGCGAGGACGGACCCGCGCGTGGAAGCAGCGGTCCAGTTCGAGGGCGGCCCGGCGCCCCGCCCAGGCGAAACCCGCCTCGGTGGACTCCCCCTCACGCCAGCGCGCGTCGCGCAGCCGCACCCGCACCGCGTACGCGGGGACGCCACGCCATGACCACTCCGCCAGCTTCGCCAGCACCCCCTCGCCGAAGGCCGCGCCGAACCGGGGCGGCAGTTCGGCGTCCGGTACGTCGTTGACGAAGACGGCGGCGGGGTCCGCGTCGTGCGGCAGGGGTTCGACGTCGGCGGAGGCGAGGGCGTACGGCCGCACTCCGCCCTCGCTCGACACCAGCGCCTGCACATCGCGGAGCGGGCGTTTGAGGCGATGGGGGTAGTCGCGGACACCGGGCATGCGGCCACCGTACCGGGGCCCCGGGGATACGGTGTTCGACGGCGACGACATCTCGGTGGTCGTCCACGCACGCCACCGACCTCACCGAGGGTCAGCCACCGAGCGCTGGAGTCCACCGGACACGACCGCGGCGGCCGCCCCGAGAGGTGGCCGCCGCTCCCCCGTCGCCGTCTTACCAGCCCTTGGTCACGCGGTGCGCCTTCAGGGCCGCGCAGTTCGATCCGTAGGTCCAGGTGGACTGGTTGTCGATGCCCCCGGCCCAGTCCACGCACTTGCCGCGCCCGTCGCCGTACACGGGCCCCGCGTACGAGGTGTACGCGCCGCCGTCCTCGGCCGACTCGTCGGCGCCCTGCACATACAGGTAGGCGAACATCGGAACCGCCTTGCCCGTGGTGTTCCGGACGGTGACCACGCAGTTCTTGCCCTTGGCGGAGTTGTAGGTGAGGAAGACGGTGCCCTTGGAGCCGATGGGCGCCGAGTTCACCACCTTGTACCCGCTGCCGCAGACCCCGTTGTACGCGGCCGTGGCGGCGGCCGACGCCTGCGGCGTGAGGGCCACGGTGCCCGCGACGGCGGTGGCGAGGACCGCGGCGGCCGCCATACGGCGAGAAAGATTCATTTGTCCCCCTTAATGGTTCTTCATGGGTGTAGGCGCTGTTTGCGTCTGCCTAGGGAGACATGCGGGGATCGTGGATGGTTGTACGGGATCGGGCGTCGCCTCAGCGGCCGGGCGACCCGGCCGGGCGCAGCCGCAGCCGCAGCAGCGTGGCCACGGCCAACAGGGCCACACAGCCGGTGAAGATCAGCCCCGCGGACCGCAGTCCGACCGCGACCGACAGCGCCCCCACGCCGATCACCGGAATCGAGAGCGCCAGGTACATCAGGACGAACAGGGCGGAGGTGACCTCGGCGCGCCGGTCGGCCGGGCTGTGCTCGGTCACCACCCGTACGGCCGCGTGGAACGACAGTCCCTGGCCCGTCCCCGCGACCACGGCCCCCAGCACCAGCAGCGCCAGCGACGCGATGGCCAGCGAGGCGGCGATGGTCGCCATACCGGCCACCAGCACCGCGCATCCCCCGGGCAGCGACCGGTCCGGGCCCAGCCGCCGGCCCAGCGCCTGCCCGCCGATCGAGGCGGCGAACACGGAGAACGCCACGGCACCGGCGACCGCGAGATTGCGCTCCCCCTCCACCTCGCTCAGGAACGTCGGCGAGACCGAGGTGAACAGGCCCAGCGTGGCGAAGCCCGCGAACCCCGCCATGGCCGCGGCGGCGAACGTCGAGCGCATCTCCTTGGGCACCCGCATCCGCTGCGGCCGCAGCGGCGGGCGCCCCCGTCTCCGTACGGTCTCCGGGAGGGCGAGCACCCCGGCGGCGGCCACCGCCACCAGCGCCAGGTCCACCACGAACACCAGGCGCAGCGGCGCCGGGGCGTACTGCGCCGGCACGCCCGCCAGCAGCGGGCCGACGCCGAGGCCGCCCAGGTTGGCGGCGGTCGCGACGAAGGTGGCGGCACGGCGCCGGCGCGGCGGCGCCAGCTCGATCACCGTCACGGTGCCGGTGCCGGTGGCCAGGCCCGCGGACAGCCCTGACAGGACGCGGCCGGTGAACAGCTGGGGCAGCCCGCCGGCGAGGAGGAAGCACACCGCGCTCAGGCCCGACAGCACCAGCGCGGCCAGCAGGACGGGCCGGCGCCCGATGAAGTCGGACACATGGCCGAACAGCAGCAGCGCGGCGATGACCCCCACCGCGTAGACGGCGAAGATCACCGTGACCATGAGCGACGAGAAGCCGAACTGCCGCTGGTAGAGGGAGTACAGCGGGGTGGGCAGGGTCGTACCGCACATCGTGACCACGAAGGCGTAGGCGGCCACGAGGAACGGCCATCCCCGGTCCACGTCGTTACGGCGCATGTCCATGCGGCCCGATTCCACCATAAAACGGATGTGCGTCAACCCGGATGACGCGCCGCCACGCCCCCTGGCGGGTTACGTGCGGTGCCGGCGCATCCCGTCGTGGGGCCGTCACCGCATGCGGCAGGATGGCTCCTTGCGCCGGAGCCGTACACATGTGCCCCGGTGCCGCCCGTACAACCCAGGCACGAGCAGGTGACAACAACGTGACCCAACGGAATTCCAGACCGGAGGCCGCACCGACGACGGCGGTCCGCACGGCCGGTTCTGACACGCTTTCCGGCATACCGGGCGGTGGCCGATGAACCGGGCACTCACCGTGCATGACGTCATCGTCGTCGGGGCGGCGCTGGTCTGCGGCGCGGCGGCGGGTGTGCTGCTGCGCCTGGGCTTGCGCTGGCTGGGCGAACGGGCCCGGTCCACCCGGTGGAGCGGCGACGACATCATCGTGGACACGCTGCGCTCACTGGCGCCGTGGGCGGCGATGGCCGCCGGTGTCGCCGCCGCGGCCGCCGCGCTGCCGCTGACCCCCACGGTCGGACACGACGTCGATCAGGTGCTGGTGGCGGTGCTGATCCTGGTCACCACGGTCACGGCGGCGCGGGTGGTGGCCGATCTGGTGCGCTCGCTGGCGCTGTCCCGCTCCGGGGTGGCGGGAACGGCCACCATCTTCGTCAACATCACACGGATCGCCGTGCTGGCGATGGGTGTGCTGATCCTGCTGGAGACGCTGGGCGTCTCGATCGCGCCCCTGCTCACCGCGCTGGGCGTGGGCGGTCTGGCGGTCGCCCTGGCCCTCCAGGACACCCTGGCCAATCTCTTCGCGGGCGTGCACATCCTCGCCTCCAAGACGGTGCAGCCCGGCCACTACATCCGGCTCAGCAGCGGGGAGGAGGGGTACGTGGTCGACATCAACTGGCGCAACACGGCGGTACGACAGCTGTCGGACAACCTCGTCATCATCCCGAACGCCAAGCTCGGCAACACCATCATGACCAACTTTCACCAGCCCGAGCAGCAGATGTCGGTCATGGTGCAGGGCAGGGTCGGCTACGGAAGCGATCTGGACCACGTCGAGCGGGTGACCATCGAGGTGGCCGGGAAGGTGATGTCCGCCGTCGAGGGCGGGGTCGTCGACCACGAGGCGAGCGTGCGCTTCCACACCTTCGGAGAGTCCGGCATCGACTTCTCGGTGTTTCTGCGGGCCCTGGAGTTCAGCGACCAGTACCTCATCAAGCACGAGTTCATGAAGGAGCTGCACCGCCGGTTCCGGGCCGAGGACATCGAGATCCCGCTGCCCACCCGTACGCTCGTCCTGCCGGACCAGGACCGGCCGCCGCTGCCGGGCCGGCCGGTGATCTGACCCGCCTCCCGCCCTCACGCGGCTCGCAGCAGCCTCACACGCCTCAGGGCAGCAGCCGCCGCTCGGTGGCCACCGCCACCGCCCCGGCCCTGGTCTCGACCCCCAATTTCCCGTAGATCCGCCCCAGATGGGTCTTGACCGTGGCCTCGCTGATGAACAGCGCCCGCGCGATGTCCCGGTTGCCCAGGCCACGGGCCAGCTGCCGGAGGATGTCGCGCTCCCGCTCGGACAGTCCGGGCCGCGGGCTGCGCATCCGGGCCAGCACCCGGTCGGCGACCGGGGCCGACAGCGCGGTACGGCCGGAGGCGGCGTTCCGGATCGCCGCGAACAGCTCCTCGGGCCGCTCGGCCTTGAGCAGATAGCCGGTGGCCCCGGCCTCGATGGCACGGGTGATGTCGGCGTCGGTGTCGAACATGGTGAGCACCAGGACGCGGGGCGCGGGCGGCTCGCCGGAGACCAGCCGCCGGGTGGCGGTCACCCCGTCCATGCCCGCCCCGAGCTGGAGATCCATCAGCACCACATCGGGCCGGAGCCGGGCGGCCATGGCGAGGGCCTCCTCGCCGCTGCCCGCCTCGCCGACCACTTCGATGCCCTCGGTGCTGGCCAGCAGCGCACGCAGCCCTGCCCGCACCACGGCGTGGTCGTCGCAGAGCAGCAGCCGTACGGCGGGGGCGGAGGGGACCGCGGGGGTCCGGCTCATGGTGTGGCCTCCAGGGGGCGGTCGGGGACGGGGGCGGGGTGGGGCTCCAGGGGGATGGCGGCCGAGACGACCGTCCCCTCCCCGGGTGCGGATTCCACGGTGAGCGTGCCGCCCAGCTGCCGTACCCGGGCCCGCATGGCCGGCAGCCCGTGTCCACGCGACCGGTCCGTTCCGGGGGCCGGGACGGCGTCGGTGTCGAAACCACGGCCGTCGTCGGCGATGTCCAGACAGATCTGGTCGCCCATGCAGGTCAGGGTGAGCGCGGCCCGGCTCGCCCCGGCGTGCTCCCGCACATTGGCCAGCGCGCCCTGGGCGATGCGCAGCAGCGCCGCCGCCACCCGCTCGGGCAGCGGGCCGGGCGGGCCGTCGAGCCGGAAGTCCACCGCCGGCCCCGTGGCGCTCTCCCGCTCGGCGAGCGCGCCGAGCGCCTGGGCCAGGGAGCGCTCGGCGAGGTCGGCCGGGGCGAGGTCCTGGACGAACCGGCGGGCCTCGGCCAGGCTGCGGGACACGATCTCCGCCGCGTCCCGCATATGGCCCCGGGCCGCCCGCGGGTCCGTCTCCCAGGTGCGGTCGGCGGCCTGCAACAGCATCCGCTGGCTGGACAGGCCCTGGGCGAGGGTGTCATGGATCTCCGAGGACAGCCGCTGGCGCTCGGCCAGGATGCCCGCCCGCCGCTCGGTCGCGGCCAGATCGCGGCGGGTGCGGACCAGGTCGTCGATCAGCACCCGCTGCCGGGCCGACTGGCGCCGCAGGTGGATGAGGACGGCGGCGGCCACGGCGGCGATGGCGGGCGGCGCGATCAGCGCGTTGGGGTCGAAGCCGTCGTGCATGAACCGCAGTTTGGAGGCGACGACCAGCGCGGTGAGCACGGCGGCCAGGGGTACCGCGAACCGGGTGGGCAGGGTGTGCAGACCGGTGAAGAACAGCGGCATGGCGCACCAGGCCGCGCTCGGCGCGAGGACCAGCAGCGCGACCCATGCGGCCAGCACCGCCGCCAGCCAGACCAGGTACCGGCCGGAGGGCCGGCCGCCGGGGCCGGCCGCGGGCGCCGGCCACCGGCCGGGCAGGTAGAGCACGCCGAAGGCCACGAAGAGCGCGATGACCCAGAGGTTCGGCGCGTCGCCGGTGTCCCGGATCAGATAGCGCACCAGCGAGGAGCCCAGCAGCAGGAAGAACGCGATGTGCAGGACCGCCGTCAGCCACCGCTCGTCCGGGTCGTCCGGCCCGTCGGTCCCGGACCGTCCGGACCACGCCGACCACGGCGCCCATCCGGGCCGTCCGACCGCCCCGACCGCTCCGACCGCCCTGACCGCCGACCGCACCCCGATCCCTCCCCTGCTCTCCGGTTCTCTTCAGTCCTAACGGGCCGGACCGGGCGCCGCATCATCCGATCGGTTGATACGCGGATCCCCCGGACCGCGCCAGGACCGGGGCCGGTCCGGGGATCCCCGCCACCGCCACGGCGCAGAGGCTGGTAGCGACATCAGCGATGCGGGAACCCATAGGCCCGCCGCGTCCGCACCCCGAGTACGAAATGAGTCCGCATGCCCGCCAAGAACCTCACCGCCAACCGCTCCGCCCTCGGTCACCGTGTCTCCTACGCGCTGCGCCATCCGCACCGCGTACCGCGCCACCTGGTCCGTGCCACCCGGGACGCCTGGCTGCGTTACCGCTACCCGGACCACGTCTCCTACTACCGCGCGGTGATGCGGTCCGACACCCGCACCAGCCCGGAGGCGGCGGTCGGCAGCCGCACCCATGAGCGGTGGCTGGCGCTGGGCGCGATGCAGTTCGACTATCTCCTCGGCCACGGTCTGCGGCCGGAACACCGGATGCTGGAGATCGGCTGCGGCAATCTGCGCGCGGGCTGGCGGTTCATCAGCCATCTGGAGCCGGGTCACTACTACGGCATCGACATCTCGCCCGAGATCCTCGCGGCCGCGCAGGACACGCTGGTGCGCCAGGGGCTCCAGAACCGCCTCCCCACCCTCACCCCGGTCCGCGACCTGACGCTGCGGTTCCTGCCCGACGCCCACTTCGACGTGGTGCACGCGCACAGCGTCTTCTCGCACTCGCCGCTGCCGGTCATCGAGGAGTGCCTGGCCCATGTCGGGCGCGTCATGGCGCCGGGCGGCTGGTTCGACTTCACCTTCGACCGCACCGAGGGCGTGGAACACCAGGTGCTGCGGGAGGACTTCTACTACCGCACCGAGACGCTCATCGCCCTGGCGGAGAAGCACGGGCTGTCGGCCCGGTTCATGACGGACTGGGAGGAGCTGCCGCACGGTCAGTCCAAGATCCGGGTCACCCACCGGGAGGCCGGACAGACGCCCTGAGCCGTCTGGCGGCCGAGGGCCCGTGTCTCGTCCGGGTAAATCTCCGGTTTCCTCTGCCGACATCCCTTGTCCCCTCCCGTGGATGCACTGTATACACGGTATATGAGTCGAGATGATCGAGGTCCGCACGGCGGTGCCGGGGGCGCCGGCACGCTCACCGATGAGCTGCGCAGGCTGATTGTCAGCGGCGTTTATCCGCCGGGCCACCGTCTTATCCAGGAAGAACTCGCGGACCGTTTCGGTGTGAGCCGCATTCCGCTCCGTGAGGCCATCCGGACCCTCAGCAGCGAGGGGCTGCTGGTCACCAAGCCCGGTCAGGGCACCTTTGTGACCCAGCTGGACCTGGATGAGATCGATGAAATCTACAATCTCCGGCGGCTGATCGAGCCGAGTTTCGCCGAGCATGTCACCGAGCGGGTTTCCCGACGCGACATCAGCAGATTCGAGAAGATGGTCGCGCATATGGACCGCGTCCAGGACGTCGGCGCGGATTCCTGGTCCCGGACGAATCTCGCCTTCCATCTCGACATGTACCGGCTCGCCCGGCTGCCCATGCGGTACGAGATCATCGCGCAGATGTACCACCGGCTGGAGCCGTACTCACGGTTCTATGTGCACGGCACCTCGGCGTACGAGCGGGTGCAGTGCGAGCACTCGGCGATGGTCGGCGCGCTGGCCGACGGTGACGCCGAGGAGCTGGCCCGGCAGATCATGGCGCATATCGACGGCGGTCAGCGGGGGCTGCACGCCGCGTGGGAGAACAGCACCGACACCATCCGGGCGTACTGGGCGGAGTCGGCGCGATGAGCGTGGCCATCAACAGCGATGTGGGCGAGGGGTTCGGGGCGTGGGGCCCGGCCGACGAGGGTCCCCTGCTCGACCAGGTCACGGCCGCCAACGTGGCCTGCGGCTTCCACGCGGGCGACCCCGACATCCTGCGGCGCACCTGTGAGGCGAGCGCGGCGCGCGGTGTGGCGATCGGCGCCCAGGTCTCCTACCGGGATCTGGCGGGCTTCGGCCGGCGCTTCATCGACGTACCACCGGCCACCCTGGTCAATGAACTGCTGTACCAGATGGGCGCGTTGGAGGTGTTCGCCCGGCTGGCCGGGAGCCGGGTCAGCTATGTGAAGGCCCATGGCGCGCTCTACAACACCGCGGCGCACCACGGTGGCCACGCGGCCGCCCTGGTCGAGGCGGTGGCCCGGTACGACCGGAGCCTGCCGCTGCTGTGCCAGCCCCGTACGGAGGTCTGGTCACGAGCCGTCCAGGCGGGGCTGTGCCCGCTGGCCGAAGGGTTCGCGGACCGCGGCTACACGGACGAGGGGCTGCTGGTGGCGCGCTCGCAGCCGGGTGCGCTGATCACCGATCCCGAGGAGGCGGCCCGGCGCGCGGTGCGCATGGCCGAGTCGGGGACGGTGACCTCGGTGACCGGCCGTACGGTGCGGATCGCCCCGGACGGCGGGGCGGTGGCGGCGGTGTGCGTGCACAGCGACACCCCCGGGGCGGTGGCCATCGCCGCGGCGGTGCGCGCGGGGCTGGCCTCCGCCGGTATCGAGGTCGGTGTGCCGTGCGCGCCGTCCGCCGGGAGCCGGGACCTGGCCGAGGCCACGGTGCGCCCATGACGGACATATCGACGGCGGCCGCGTCAACGGCGGCCATGACGGCCCCGGCGACCACGGCAGCCCCGGCGTCCTCGGCCGCCGCGGACCGGGCGGTGCTGCGCCGGGCCGGCGACCGGGGCTGGCTGATCGACTGCCGCGCGCTGCGCCCCGCCCAACTGGCCACCGCGATCCGGGAGCGGCGCTGGGCGCGGGAGCTGCGGGAGGTCGTCCCCGCCGCCAGGACCGTCCTGGTGGTGGCCGAGGACGGGGCCGGGATGGACCGGCTGGCGGCGCGGCTGCGCGCACTGCTGGACGAGGGCGCGGGAGGGCCCGGCCGGGCCGGGTCCGCCGCCGCGCCGCGCACGGTGGTGATTCCCGTCCGCTACGACGGACCGGATCTGGCGGCGGTGGCCGAGCGCGCCGGGGTCTCGCCCGAGGAGGTCGCCCGGCTCCACACCGAGGCCGAACACACGGTGGCGTTCTTCGGTTTCGCACCCGGCTTCGCCTATCTGGACGGCCTGCCCGAGCCGCTGCGGCTGCCCCGGCTGACCAGCCCCCGGGCCCGGGTGCCCGCGGGGGTGGTGGCCATCGCCGGGAACCAGTCGGTGGTCTACCCCGGGGGCACTCCCGGCGGCTGGCACCAGATCGGCACCACCACGACCCGGTTGTGGGACGTGACCGCCGAACCGCCCAACCGGCTCTCGGTCGGCGACCGCGTCGTCTTCCGGGCGGTCGGCTCATGACGGCCGCCGCGATCGAGAGCCCCAGGGCCTCGGCGCGTCACGCCGGTGCGGACGCCCGGCTGACCGTGGCCGACGCGGGCATGGGCACCAGCGTCCAGGATCTGGGCCGGCCGGGGCTGGCGCATCTGGGCGTGCCCGCGGCGGGCCCGGCCGACCGGCGCGGCTTCACCCTCGCCAACCGGCTGGTGGGGAACCCGGAGAACACCCCGGCCCTGGAGACGACGCTCGGCGGACTGGCCGTCACGCTGTCCCGGTCCCGCTATGTGGCGGTCACCGGCGCACCCGCCCCGGTCACGGTGGACGGGGTGCCGGTGAGCGAACCGGCCCTGGTCCATCTGCCCGCCGGGGCCCGGCTGGCGATCGGCCGTCCCTGGGCCGGCTGCCGGACTTATCTGGCCGTCTCCGGCGGCGTCGAGGCGGAGCGGGTGCTCGGCTCGGCCTCGCGTGACTCGCTCACCGGGCTCGGCCCCGAACCGGTCCGCGCCGGGACGGTGCTCGGCGTCGGCCCCGCGCGTCCGGTCCCCGCGGTCCCGCTGGAGCTGGCGTTCAGCCCGGTGCCCGGCGGCGGTTCGATGACCGCCCGGTTCCGGTGGGGGCCGCGGCACGATCTGTTCAGCGCCGCCGACCGGCACCGGCTGACCGCGACCGCCTGGCGGGTCTCCGCGCAGTGCGACCGGGTGGGCGCGCGGCTGACCGGTCCGCCGCTGTCGATCGGCTCGGTCGATCTGGCCAGTGAGGGGACCGTACGCGGCGCCATCCAGGTGCCGCCCTCCGGAGAGCCCATCGTCTTCCTGTCCGACCACCCGGTCACCGGCGGCTATCCCGTCATCGGTGTGCTCACGGACGCCGACTGCGATCTCCTCGGCCAGGCCGTCCCCGGGGACGAGCTGCGGCTGGTGCCCGCGCCGTCCGCCGCGCCGCGCCGGTCCCCCTGAACCATCTGTCCCATCCATCTGTCCCAACACCTATGTCAACTCCGCTCTCACGTAAGGAAATACGCCATGACCGCACAGTCCCCCGACCTCGTCCCGTTCCACCTGGCCATCCCCGTCGACGACATCGACGCCGCCCGTGAGTTCTACGGCAAGGTGCTCGGCTTCTCCGAGGGCCGCTCGGACACCAAGTGGATCGACTGGAACTTCCGCGGCCACCAGGTGGTCACCCACCAGGTGGGCGACGGCCCGTCGAAGACGCCGCGCGACGGTATCGCCGGGACCAACCCGGTCGACGGTCACCAGGTGCCCGTACCGCACTTCGGCCTGGTGCTCCCGGTGCCGGAGTTCCAGGAGCTCGCGGAGCGGCTCACGGCGCGGGGCACCGACTTCGTCATCGAGCCGTACGTCCGCTTCCAGGGCGAGCCGGGCGAGCAGTGGACGATGTTCTTCCTCGACCCCGCCGGAAACGCCCTGGAGTTCAAGGCGTTCGCCGACCTCGGGCAGCTCTTCGCGGTCTGAGCCGAACACCGCGCCGGCCCGGCAGACGACGGTCATCAGCAGGAGGACTGGTCCCGCGGATGACCGTCGCACGGGCCCCCGGCGCGATGAACCCATCCGTCCGCGCGCCAACGCGGACGCGCATCACCCGTCTGCCATCACATCCCAGCCACAGGACAGGTCAGACCCGGAGGGCTCCATGGCGAGCGTACCAACGTCAGTGAACACCCCAGGGCCCGCCGCGGCGGACCCGGACCGGCCCGCGCACGACCCGCGTCCCCGCAGGGCGGCGCTGGCCGCCGCGGCGGGAACCGCCATCGAATACTACGAGTTCGGTGTCTACGGCTATCTGGCCGTCGTCCTCGGACCGCACTTCTTTCCCGGCGACGACCCCACCGCCGCCCTGCTGGCCACGCTGGCGGTCTTCGGCAGCGCCTTCCTGATGCGGCCGCTGGGCGGTGTGCTCCTCGGCCGCCTCGGGGACCGCGTCGGCCGCAAGCCGGTGCTGATCCTCACCGTGGTGGGCATGGGCACCGCCACCATGGCCGTCGGGCTGCTGCCGACGGCCGACACCGTCGGGGTGGCCGCTCCCTTCGCGCTGCTGCTGGTGCGCCTGGCCCAGGGGTTCTTCGCGGGCGGGGAGGTGACCGGTTCGGCCACCTATCTCGCCGAGGCGGCGCCGCCCGGCCGGCGGGGCTTCTTCGGCGCGTTCACCCCGGTCGGGGTGGCCCTCGGCGGTGGCGCGGCCGCGCTGGTGGCGGGGGTGGTCTCGACCGTGCTGAGCGAGCGTCAGCTGGAGGCGTACGGCTGGCGGATCCCGTTCCTGCTGTCGTTCCCGCTGATCCTGGTGGCGCTGGCGGCCCGCCGCCATCTGGCGGACTCCGAGGCGTTCCTGGAGAAGAAGCGGGACCGCGCCACGGCCAAGGCGCCGCTGCGCGAGGTGCTGACCCGCCATCGCGGTCCGGTGCTCAAGGTGACGCTGCTGGCCACCGGGTCCAACTGCGGCTACTGGGTGGGCCTGATCTTCATGAACATCTATCTCACCTCCAACCTGGGCTATCCCAAGTCCTCCACCTTCTGGATCATGGGCGGGATCGGGCTGTTCGTGGCCTGTCTGATGCCCCTTTTCGGGGCACTCTCCGACCGCCTGGGCCGCAAGAAGGTCATCACCCTCGGCTTCGCCGGGTACGGCGTCCTGGTCATCCCCGCCATGCTGGTGATGGGGCTCGGCAACTTCCCGCTGGCCATCCTCGCCATGGTCGTCCTGGCGGTGCCGATGCCGATCGTCCAGTCGGTGACGTACCCGACCTACGCCGAGCTCTTCCCCACCGAAGTGCGCTACACCGGGCTGTCGTTCAGCTTCAACATCGGCACCATCCTCGGCGGCGGGCTGAGCCCCTATCTGGCCACCTGGCTGATCGACGGTACCGGCAACCTGCTGGCGCCCGGCTACCTGCTGATGGGCGCCGTGGTGATCGCCCTGCTCACCCTGCGCACGGTCAGGGAATCCAGCCGGGAGGCGCTGGCATGACCTCGCGCACCCCCGTGCCGTCCACCGCCGCCGCGCTGCGCGACCTCGCGGCGCGCGGCGAGTGGACCGGCCCCACGGCAGGCATCCTGGACGGCTACCAGCAGGCCAATCTGGTGGTGGTCCCCCACGACCTGGCCTTCGACTTCCTGCTCTACTGTGTCCGCAATCCGGCGCCCTGCCCGGTCCTCGCGGTCACCGAACCGGGCGATCCGGTGGTGCGCCTCGGGGACACCGTGGCGGATCTGCGCACCGATCTGCCCCGCTACCGCGTGTGGCGGCGCGGCCAACTGGTCGACGAGCCCCATGACATCACCGCGTACTGGCGCGAGGACGCGGTCGGCTTCCTGCTGGGGTGCAGCCACACCTTCGAGGGGCCGCTGCGCCGGGCCGGGGTCCCCGTGCGGTACGCCGCCTCGTCCGCGGCCCCCGCGGTCTATGTGACCGATGTGCCGACCCAGCCGGCCGGCCGGCTCTCCGGCCCCCTGGTCGTCAGCATGCGGGCGGTGCCCGGTCCGCTGGTCGCGCGGGCGGTCGAGGTCACCTCGCGCTATCCGACCGGGCACGGCGCGCCGGTGCACATCGGGGATCCGGCGGAGCTCGGCATCACCGACCTCGGCCGGCCGGACTTCGGGCCGCCGCCGGTCATCGAGCCGGGCGACACCCCGGTGTTCTGGGCTTGTGGAGTCACTCCGCAGCTGGTGCTGCCCTCGGCGGCGGCCGACTATTCGATGACGCATTACCCCGGGCATATGTTGGTGTTCGACCACTCCATAGATGTTCCACAGGATTGTGTGACACACTTCATATCGCAACACAGAGGACGAAATCGCCGCTAGTGAGTGCCGTAGACTTTTCGTACGTACTGTTGCGTGGTGGATAGACGAATACATGGAGCACCAAGAGGTCACTCATGCAGCCCTTCGTACTGAAGCACGCAATCCCCGCCGAGCGCTCGTCGGTCAGTGTTCCCTACGCCTATAACGCCGCCCTGCAGATGAATGTCCTCTCCGACGGCCGTCCGGCCATCGCCGACCGGGCGGTGCTGCTGGCGACCGGCACCACCACGTCCACAGCTGGGTCCAAGACGCACTTCGACGACTGACCTGCGCAGACGTCGATGACGGTACTCATCCTGACCTGTCGCCAGGATGTCACGGCCGACTTGGTGGTGGCGGAGCTGCGCGAACAAGGCGTCCCTCTGGTGCGTTTCGATCCGGCCGACCTTCCGGACCGGGCCGCCCTGTCGGCCGAATTCGACCGTGGTGACTTCACGGGATATCTGTCGACCGAGGGACGCCTTGTCAGCATCCACGGTTTGCGGTCCATCTGGGTACGAAGACCGGGCCGGCCCGCGGCCCACGCGGCGAATCCGTCGGAGTGGCTGACGGCCGAGTGCGGACAGGCCCTCTACGGGATGCTCTACGCCACGACGGCGCGCTGGATGAACCACCCGGGCGCCGCCGAACCGGCCCGCCACAAACCCTTCCAGTTACGCGTCGCCCAGCACAGCGGTTTCGCCGTGCCCTCGACCCTCGTCACCACCTATCCGCGCGCGGCGCGGGATTTCGCCGTCCGGTGCGCGGACATCGTGGTGAAATCCGCCTCCGGTCCGCCGTCCGTCGATCCCCCGGTCGCGCTGCCCACGACCCGTATCGGACCGGACGCGGATTTCTCCGATGTCGCGGCCGCGGCCACCCTTCTTCAGCGCTACATTCCCAAACGGGCCGACATCCGGCTGTTCTGCGTCGGCGCCGAGTTATTCGCCGCGCGCAAGACCGCCGCCTCCGGACAGGTGGACGGGCGCTTCGGTTGTCATGGTCACCCCTGGGAGCCCGTGGCGGTGCCCGCCAGAATCGCGACGTCCGTCCACGCGTACATGACCTTCACCGGTCTCGCCTACGGGGCGTTCGACTTCGCCGAGGACGCCGATGGCGTCTGGTGGTTCCTGGAGTGCAACCAGGGCGGCCAATTCGGCTTCGTGGAGCTGGAGACCGGTCAGCCCATCGCGGCGGCGGTCGCGTCCTGGCTGGCGGCGCCGCACACCGCGCGGCCACGGCGCTCACCACCCGCACCACGGAGCGCCGAGCCCCCGGGGGCGTCACCAAAACCCCCGCCGGACGCCCCGCCGGGCATCCGGCCCACGCATCACGGGCTGTGACCGCTCACGGTCGGTGACGACCGGGTCACGCGGAGGAGGCGTGGGCCCAGGTCCGGCGAGGCCGCGCGGCGGTCGGCCGCGCCGGACCGGCCCGTCGGTCGTATGCTGAATCGAGGGCGTGCCGCCCACGACTGAAGCCTGTCCCTCCCCTCGGCGCGGGAGGTCTCCATGAGCGTCCCCGGAAGCACCCGCCCGCACACGGCGGACGCGTACCGCTATGTGCCGATCGCCGAGCACGGGCTGATCGGCGATCTGCGCACGGCCGCGCTCGTCGACACATGCGGCACCATCGACTGGTACTGCCCGGTCCGCTTCGACGCGCCCAGTGTGTTCGCGTCGATCCTGGACGCCGACCGCGGCGGTTCGTTCCGGCTCGCACCGGATGTGCCCGCCCGGACCAAGCAGTTCTACTTCCCCGACACCAACATCCTCATCACCCGGTTCTTCGCGGACGACGGGGTCGCCGAGGTCCAGGACTTCATGCCGATCGTGGACGACTCCCGCGAGGCGGACCGGCACCGGCTGATCCGCCGGGTGCTGTGCGTACGCGGATCGCTGCCGTTCACCGCGCGGGTGGCGCCCCGGTTCGACTACGCCCGGCAGTCGCACACGGTGCGCACCGGGGAAGGGCTCACGGTCTTCGAGTCCCCGGAGCTGTCGCTGGCGCTGACGTCCACGGTCACCGTGGAGGCCGACGGGCCCGATGTGGTGTCCTCGTTCAAGCTGGTCGAGGGCGAGACCGCGGTTTTCGCGCTCGACCGGATCGGCGGTGCGGTGCGGCCGCGCAGCTGTCCGCTGACGGAGGCGGGGCAGCTGTTCGACGCCACCGTGCGCTACTGGCGGCGCTGGCTCGCGCAGTCCCGCTACCGCGGGCGGTGGCGGGAGATGGTGCACCGCTCGGCGCTCACCCTCAAGCTGCTCACCTACGCGCCGACCGGCGCCATCGTGGCGGCCCCGACGACCAGCCTGCCCGAGCAGATCGGCGGCGAGCGCAACTGGGACTACCGGTACGTGTGGATCCGCGATGCCGCGTTCTGCATCTACGCGCTGCTGAGGCTGGGCTTCACCCAGGAGGCCGAGGCGTTCGTGCACTTCCTGTCGGAGGACATCCACCTGGGCGACGGCCCCAGCGGCCCCCTACAGATCATGTACGGCATCGACGGCCGCAGCGAACTGCCCGAGCAGACCCTCACCCACCTGGCGGGCCACCTGGACTCCTCCCCGGTCCGGGTCGGCAACGCCGCGGTCCACCAGCTCCAACTGGACATCTACGGGGCGCTGGTGGACTCCCTCTACCTCTACGACAAATGGGGACAGCCGCTGGCCAGCGACCACTGGGACACCGTCTGCGAACTGGTCGGCTGGGTCTGCGACAACTGGGACCAGCCCGATATGAGCGTCTGGGAGACCCGCGCCGGCCCGCAGCGCTTCCTGTACTCGGCGCTGATGTGCTGGGTCGCGATCGAGCGGGCGATGCGCATCGCCCGCCACCGCGGACTGCCCGCGGACGTACTGCGCTGGGCACGGGCGCGCGACGCCATCTACCGCCGGATCATGCGCTGCGGCTGGTCGCCGCGGCGGCGCGCGTTCGTGCAGCACGAGGGCGAGGATGTGCTGGACGCCTCGGTGCTGATGATGCCGCTGGCCAAGTTCATCTCCCCCACCGACCCCAAGTGGCTGTCCACCCTGGACGCGCTGGGCGAGGAGCTGGTGTCCGATTCGCTGGTCTACCGCTACGACCCCACGGCCAGCCCGGACGGGCTGCGCGGCGCGGAGGGCACCTTCTCGATCTGCTCGTTCTGGTACGTCGAGGCGCTGTCCCGGGCCGGCCGGGTGGACGAGGCGCGGCTGGCCTTCGAGAAGATGCTCACCTACGCCAACCATGTGGGGCTGTACGCGGAGGAGATCGGCCGCACCGGTGAGCAGATCGGCAACTTCCCGCAGGCGTTCACCCATCTCTCGCTCATCAGTGCCGCGTTCAACCTGGACCGGGCCCTGGGCTGACCCCGGGGAGCGCCGGGGAGCCCTGGGATACCCGATCCGGAGCCCTTCCGGTCCCTGAGCCCGGCCTTTCACCCGGCGCGCACGCGGAACCACTCACGGTGGTCCCGCCGCCATGGATGAGTGGACCGGGCGCCGTACCGCACACCGTCCGGGAGAACTCGATCACACACCGGGCACCCTTCGCGGTGTGCGGCAGTAGGGTTCGCCGACAAGTGTGTGTTGGTACCCGCGCAGGTAGAAGGGATCGGGCATGTTCCGCAAGGTGCTGGTCGCCAATCGTGGAGAGATCGCCATTCGCGCCTTCCGCGCCGGCTATGAACTGGGCGCGAGAACCGTCGCGGTGTTCCCGCACGAGGACCGCAACTCGCTGCACCGGCTGAAGGCCGATGAGGCGTATGAGATCGGTGCGCCGGGCCATCCGGTGCGGGCCTATCTCTCCGTCGAGGAGATCGTCCGCGCGGCGCAGCGGGCGGGCGCCGACGCGGTGTACCCCGGATACGGCTTCCTCTCCGAGAACCCCGAGCTCGCGCGCGCCTGCGAGGAGGCGGGGATCACCTTCGTCGGCCCCAGCGCCCAGATCCTGGAGCTCACCGGGAACAAGGCGCGTGCGGTGGCCGCGGCCCGCGCGGCCGGGGTGCCGGTGCTCGGCTCCTCCGAGCCGTCGACCGATGTGGACGAGCTGGTGCGGGCCGCGGACGAGCTCGGCTTCCCGGTGTTCGTCAAGGCCGTCGCCGGTGGTGGCGGGCGCGGGATGCGGCGGGTGGAGAGCCGGGAGGCGCTGCGCGAGGCCATCGAGGCGGCGTCGCGGGAGGCCGAGTCCGCCTTCGGCGACCCCACGGTCTTCTTGGAGAAGGCCGTGGTGGAACCCCGCCATATCGAGGTGCAGATCCTCGCCGACGGACAGGGCGATGTGATCCACCTGTTCGAGCGTGACTGTTCGGTGCAGCGGCGCCACCAGAAGGTGATCGAGCTGGCGCCCGCGCCCAACCTCGACCCGGAGCTGCGGGCGCGCATCTGCGCGGACGCGGTGAAGTTCGCCCGGCAGATCGGCTATCGCAACGCGGGCACCGTGGAGTTCCTGCTCGACCGCGACGGCCGCCATGTGTTCATCGAGATGAATCCGCGGATCCAGGTCGAGCACACGGTCACCGAGGAGATCACCGACGTCGACCTGGTGCAGGCGCAGCTGCGCATCGCCGCCGGTCAGACGCTGGCCGACCTGGGTCTCGCGCAGGACACCGTGTATCTGCGGGGCGCGGCGCTACAGTGCCGGATCACCACCGAGGACCCGGCCAACGGCTTCCGCCCGGACACCGGGATGATCAGCGCGTACCGCTCACCGGGTGGCTCGGGCATCCGGCTGGACGGCGGCACCACCCACGCCGGTGCCGAGATCAGCGCCCACTTCGACTCGATGCTGGTCAAGCTGACCTGCCGGGGCCGGGACTTCGCCGGCGCGGTCGGCCGCGCCCGGCGCGCGGTGGCGGAGTTCCGTATCCGCGGCGTGTCCACGAACATCCCCTTCCTCCAGGCCGTGCTGGACGACCCGGATTTCCGGGCCGGGCAGGTCACCACGTCGTTCATCGAGCAGCGGCCGCATCTGCTGACCGCGCGCCACTCCGCCGACCGCGGTACCAAGCTGCTCACCTATCTCGCCGATGTCACGGTGAACAAGCCCCACGGCGCACGGCCCCATCTGATCGACGCCGTCACCAAGCTGCCCCCGGTGCCGGACACCGCGCCGCCGGCCGGTTCCAAGCAGCGGCTGACCGAGCTGGGCCCGGAGGGTTTCGCGCGCTGGCTGCGCGAGTCGCCGACGATCGGTGTCACCGACACCACCTTCCGGGACGCGCATCAGTCGCTGCTGGCCACCCGGGTCCGCACCAAGGACCTGCTGGCCGTGGCGCCGGTGGTGGCGCGGACCGTGCCGCAGCTGCTGTCGCTGGAGTGCTGGGGCGGGGCCACCTACGACGTGGCGCTGCGCTTCCTCGCCGAGGACCCCTGGGAGCGGCTCGCCAAGCTGCGCGAGGCGGTGCCGAACATCTGTCTGCAGATGCTGCTGCGCGGCCGCAACACCGTGGGCTACACGCCGTACCCGACCGAGGTGACCACCGCGTTCGTACGGGAGGCCACGGCCACCGGGATCGACATCTTCCGGATCTTCGACGCGCTCAACGACATCGGGCAGATGCGGCCCGCGATCGACGCGGTGCGGGAGACCGGCACCGCGATCGCCGAGGTGGCGCTCTGCTACACCTCGGATCTCTCCGATCCGGCGGAGCGGCTCTACACCCTGGACTACTATCTGCGGCTGGCCGAGCAGATCGTGGACGCGGGTGCGCATGTGCTGGCCATCAAGGACATGGCGGGGCTGCTGCGCGCACCGGCCGCGGCCACGCTGGTGTCCGCGCTGCGCAGGGAGTTCGACCTGCCGGTGCACATCCACACCCATGACACCGCGGGCGGTCAGCTCGCCACCTATCTCGCGGCGGTCCAGGCCGGTGCGGACGCGGTGGACGGTGCGGTGGCCTCCATGGCGGGCACCACCTCCCAGCCGTCGCTGTCGGCGATCGTGGCCGCCACCGACCACTCCGACCGGCCGACCGGGCTGGATCTGGAGGCGATCGGCGGGCTGGAGCCGTACTGGGAGGCGGTGCGCAAGGTCTACGCACCGTTCGAGGCGGGCCTGGCCTCGCCGACCGGGCGGGTGTACCACCATGAGATCCCCGGCGGTCAGCTGTCCAATCTGCGCACCCAGGCCATCGCGCTGGGCCTCGGCGACCGCTTCGAGGAGATCGAGGCGATGTACACGGCCGCGGACCGGATCCTGGGCCATCTGGTGAAGGTCACCCCGTCCTCGAAGGTGGTCGGCGATCTCGCGCTGCACCTGGTGGGGGCGGGGGTGTCACCGGAGGACTTCGAGGCGGAGCCGGGCCGGTACGACATCCCGGACTCGGTGATCGGGTTCCTCCGCGGCGAGCTGGGCAATCCGCCGGGCGGCTGGCCCGAGCCGTTCCGCAGCAAGGCGCTGGCGGGCCGCGCCGACGCCAAGCCGACCGACGGGGAGCTGTCCGCGGAGGACCGGGAGCAGTTGGAGAAGGATCCGCGGGCCACGCTGAACCGGCTGCTGTTCCCCGGCCCGACCAAGGAGTTCGAGGCGCATCGGCAGGCCCACGGCGACACCAGCGTGCTGGACAGCAAGGACTTCTTCTACGGGCTGCGCCCGCAGCAGGAGTACACGGTGGACCTCGAGCCCGGTGTCCGGCTGCTGATCGAGCTGGAGGCCATCGGCGACGCCGACGAGCGCGGTATGCGCACGGTGATGGCCTCGCTGAACGGGCAGTTGCGCCCGATCCAGGTGCGGGACACCTCGGCGGCCACCGATGTGCCGGTCACCGAGAAGGCCGACCGGAGCAACCCCGGCCATGTGGCGGCGCCCTTCGCGGGCGTGGTGACGCTGGCGGTGGCCGAGGGCGATCAGGTGGAGGCCGGTGCCACCGTGGCGACGATCGAGGCGATGAAGATGGAGGCCACCATCGCGGCCCCCAAGAGCGGGACCGTGTCGCGCATCGCCATCACCACCATCCAGCAGGTGGAAGGCGGCGATCTGCTGGTCGCCCTGGTCTGAGCCGGCAGCGGTGAACAGCCGCCGCCGTCCGGCCCCCGGGCTCTCGGGTCAGGGGACCGGACGGCGGCGGCTCGGTATGTCCGCGGGAGCCCTCGGCGCGGTCGCCGAGGTACCCGCCGACGGCGGTACGCTCCCGGCTGGGTACCCGTAAGGGAAGTACCGCCGCGGGGCCCCGTGGCACACCCCGGTCCGACGGGCGATCCCGCGCGGCGAAAGGGCGAGTGGACACCGTCTACGGCATGGGGGCTGGGACGATGCGGGCATGAGCCGCCCCGGACCGGGAACCCGGGAGGGCATGCAGACGCTGAACCGGTGGGAACGGGCGATAGAGCGCTGGGAGGAATCGCTGCGCGCCAAGGTGGTCCGCAGCGAGCCCGTCGAACTCCTCGGCGCCCTGAAACAGGAATGCGACAGCCACGCCGTGGTGTGCGGGCCGACCCGGGTGGTGGTACCCAACGTCTACGACGTCGAACTCGCCGACGCGGTCCACGAGGAGCTCACCCGGCGCGGCTGCCGGGTGGGACAGGTGCTGACGGACCGTCTGGCGCGCCACGCGGAGATCAGGGGCTATGAGTGGGCCGGCCCGCTCACCGTGCGGGTCACCCGGTCCGACCGGGTGACCAACGGACGGTACCGGGTGACGGGCCGGCCCATGGCCCATATCCGCGCGGACGCGTTCGCCGACGCGGCGGCCTAGGACCCCTTCTCGACGGGGCCCCGGTGCGTCAGCGGGGCAGCCGGCCCGGGTCGGTGGCCCATGCGGTGTCCGGCCGGTCGGCCAGGTCGAAGGAGAGCGAGCCGCCGTCGCGCAGCACCGAGCCGTCGAGCCAGGAGGTGTCGTGCGGTGTGCCGTTCACCCGCACGGCGTGCACATAGGGGCTGGTGTCGGACGCGTCCGGCGCGGCGATGGTCAGGGCGCCCCGCCGCCCCGCCGGGACGATCACCGCGCGGGTGAAGAGGGGGCCGGTGAGCAGGGCCTCGGCACGCCCCGGGGCCTGCGGGTAGATGCCGAGCGCCGCGAACACGTACCACGCGGACATGGTGCCCAGGTCGTCATTGCCGGGCAGCCCCGACGGCCCGGTCCCGTACACGGTGTCGACGATCCGCCGCACCGTCTCCTGGGTCTTCCAGGGCTGTCCGAGCGCGTTGTAGAGCCACGGGGCGTGGATGCCCGGCTCGTTGGTGGGGTCGTAGCGCAGCGGATCGCCACCGCGGAGGGACCACGAGCCGTCGGGCTTGTGGAAGAAGCCGTCCAGCCGGGCCGCCGCGGCCTCGCGTCCGCCCATGGCCTCGGCGAGGCCCGGGACGTCCTGCGGCACCATCCAGGTGTAGGTGGCCGCGCTGCCCTGGGCGAAGCCCCGGTCGGAGGCCGGGTCGAAGGGCGTCACCCAGGAGCCGTCCTGGTTCCTGGCCTGGATGTAGCCCGCCGTGGCGGTGGCCCCCGGGTTGAACACGTTGCGCCAGTAGCCGCCCCGTGCGCCGAGTTCCCCGGCCTCCTCGTCGCGGCCGAGCAGCCGCGCCCAGCGGGCGAGCGCGTCATCGGCGACGGCGTCCTCCAGGGTCTCCGCGGCGCCGCCCCAGCAGTGGCAGACGTCCTGCGCCGCGTACCCCGAGTCCAGGTACTGGGCGAGGTTCGGGCGCTGGCCCTCGCACTGTCCCGGGCAGCCCTTGTCGGAGAGCCCGTCCGGGTGCGGGACGGTGGCCTGGCGGTAGAGGGAGTCGAAGGCGCCCTCGGCGTCGAAGTTGCGCACCCCCATGGCGTAGAACGTGGCGAGCGTGGCCGCGCTGGGGTCACCCGTCATCACATGGGTGGCGCCGCTGATGTGCACCCAGCGGTCCCACACCCCGCCGTTCTGCCGGGCGAAGTTGAACAGCGACTGGGCGAAGTCCCCGGCGACCCGTGGCTGGAGCAGGGCGAGCAGCTGCACCTGGGCGCGGTACTGGTCCCAGCCGGAGAAGTTGCTGTACTGCGCCCGCTGCCCGCGCTCCAGGCGGTGCGGTGTGCCGTCCATGCCCGGGTAGCGGCCGTCGGTGTCACTGATCAGGTTGGGCTGCTGGAGCGCGTGGTAAAGGGCGGTGTAGAACGCGGTGCGGCGCGGCCGGCTGCCGCCGCTGATCCGCACGGCGCGCAGCTGCCGGTCCCAGGCGGCCCGTCCGGCCGCCGCCACCTCGGCGACGCTCGCCCGGGGCGCTATCTCGGCGCGCAGGTTGGCCTCGGCGCCCGCCAGGGACACATACGAGATGCCGAGCCGCATGTGGACATCGGTGTCGCTGGTGGTGTCGAAGCCGACGTATCCGCCGGAGCCGCGCCCGGCCCGGTCGGCGCCGGTGAGATAGCCCTCGCCGCCGTCGGCGGTGGTGGCGCCGGGTGAGAGCCGGTCGTTCTCCCAGGTGCCGACGGTGGCGAAGGGGCGGTCGAAGGAGGCGCTGAAATGCAGGCGGTAGTACGTGGTGCGGTTGTTCTCACCGCCGTTGGCGCGCCGCCCGCAGAACGCGCCGGTCAGCACCCAGCCGGTGACCTTGCGCCGCTTGGCGTCGATCTCGATGTGCGCGTTCTCGCTGCCGTTGAGGGAGTTGGAGGTGCGGAACAGCAGATGGGCCGGGGCGCCCTGGGGGAAGGAGAAGTCGGCGACACCGGCCCGCTCGCTCACCGCGAGATCGGCGGCCGCGCCCGAGTCGAGCGCCACCCGGTAGTGACCGGGCTCGGCCTTCTCGTTGTCGTGCGAGAAGTGCGCGGCGTACTTCTGGTCCTTGGTGTCCGCGGTGGGCGAGGTGTCGACCTGGCCCACGAACGGCATGATCGGCACGTCGCCCGCGGCTCCGGGGTGGCAGCCCGCGCCATTGACATGGGTGAGGCTGAAGCCCCGGACCCGGGTGGTGTCGTAGGAGTAGCCGTTGGCCGCCGCGGTGTTGGTCTGGTCGCCTCCTGTGCTGGTCGGGGACCAGGCGATCATGCCGAACGGCAGATTGGCGCCGGGGTAGGTGTTGCCGCCGCCCGCGGAGCCGATCAGCGGGTCCACGAAGTCGACGGGGTGGCGTACCTCGTCGGCCCGTGGCGCCGCGCTTGCCGCGGGGGCCTGGACCAGCGGGGCCAGCAGTGCGCCGAGCGCCACCGCCACTCCCCCGCCGACCAGCGCCGATCGGCTTGCGCGTCTTGTGCGACGCGCTCTGTGCGTCTCCATCAAGGATCACGTCCTTCCGTGTGCTCGGTGTGAACCTATGGGCATACGGTGACGGGGGAGTGAACCCAAGTACAGCGGTGCGCGGTTGCGGGGAGCGGTCCCGGCACCCCCTCCCCGCCGGGTGCCGGACGCGTGGTGGACGTCCTCGTCCCAGGGCGCTTGTGGCCGGGCGCGGTGACAGGTTGAGATCGTCGTCATGCGTACGACACCACCGGACTGGGACCACTGCGGAATCGACGCCACCGAGGAGGACCCCCTCGGCTGCCGGGGCGTCCGGACGGCCCGGGACGCGCCCTGTCTGGCCCATCTCGAACCGGGCGCCCGCGCCGCCCACTTGGCGGCGCGGGCGCCCGGGGACGGTATCGACTGCCGGGGTGTCACCTTCGACGCGGCGCTGCTGACCGCCGTCCTCGAGGTGGCGGTGTCCGACGACGGATGTGGTGTCTGCGACTTCACCGCCGCGCGCTTCACCGACGACGTCCTTTTGAGCGGGGCCCGGTTCGGCGGTGACATGGTCTTCGGCGACGCCCGGTTCGAGGGCCTGGTCGACCTGGACACCGTCCGGTTCGAGCGCGGGGCGTGGTTCCACGGCGCCCGCTTTCTGCGCCAGGCGTCCTTCGGCGGGACGCGTTTCGGGGCGGACGCCGGGTTCGGTGACGCGGTCTTCCACGAGCGGGCGTGGTTCGGCGCGGCCCGTTTCGAGGGGAAGGTGTGGTTCGACCGGACGCACTTCCACGGCGACGCCGTGTTCCTGAGCGCCCACTTCACCGCCACCAGCATGGCGTCCGTGATCTGCTCGGGAACGCTGTCGCTGGCGGACGCCACGTTCAGCAGGCCGCTGCGGCTCACCGCGGCGGCACGCCACATCGACGCGAGCGGGGCCCGCTTCGAGGGCCCGGTCACCCTCCGGGCCCGCTATGCGACGATCGACCTCACCGGGGCGCTGCTGACCCACCCGTGCGCGGTGGCCACCGACCACGCCGCCCCGGCGCGGCCGGCCGAGGCGGCGCTCGCCGCCGAGCGGGAGATCACCGTGGCGGTGGTGTCCGTCCAAGCCACCGACGCCGCGATGCTGCTGCTCGCCGACACCAACCTCAGCCGCTGTGTGTTCTCCGGCGCCCACCATCTCGACCAGCTCCGGCTGGAGGGGCGGTGGGACCTGGGCACCGTGCCGTCCGGGGTGCGCTGGCACCGTGGCATCCCCCGGTGGTGGAGCACCCGCCAGGTCATCGTGGAGGAGGCCCGGTGGCGCGCGCTGCCGCGCCGGCCGGCCGCGGCCCGGCTGGGCTGGCCGGCGCCACCGGACGACCCCGGCGCCACCCCGGGCCTCGCCACGCTCACCACCCTCTACCGGCAGCTGCGCAAGGCCCGCGAGGACGCCAAGGACGAGCCCGGGGCCGCCGACCTGTACTACGGGGAGATGGAGATGCGCCGCCACAGCCACCGGTGGCACCGCCCCGAGCGCTGGCTGCTCCAGGCCTACTGGCTGCTCTCCGGCTACGGGCTGCGCGCGGCGCGCTCGCTGGGCTGGCTGGTGTGCGCCATGGCCGTCACGACGGTGCTGATGACGGGCTTCGGGCTGCCGGACACGGCGGCGCGCCCGTATCCGTCCGGCTCCGGGCTGATCGGCAAGGGCCACCCCGAACTGCGCCGGCCGTTCGGCGAGCGGTTCACCGCGGACCGGGTCGACAAGGCCGTCGACGTGGTGCTGAATTCGGTGGTCTTCCGCTCCAGCGGCACCGAACTCACCCGGGCCGGTGGCTATCTGGAGAAGGCGTCCCGGCTGGGTGAGCCGGTGCTGTTCGGCCTCACCGTGCTGGCCGTCCGCGGCCGGGTCAAACGCGGGTGAAAGAACCGGCCCGCCGCTTGAGCGCACAGCCCCCGCGATCCGTATTCGCCGGTGCACGCACCGGCGGACACTGTTCCGCACCACGACCGGCGTCCCCGCCAGGAGGCTCCATGCGATCCCGGTACTTCGTGACAGGTACGTCCCTCCTCATCGGCTCCGTGGTGGTCACCCTCGGCGTGCTCATGTCGCCCGCCCTGACGGGTGTGCAGCAGGAGACCAAGGCGCATCTGGCGAGAACGCACTCGACGCCGTACGGGCCGCTCACCGGGGCCGACGAGGACTTCGTGGTCAAGGTCCGGCTGGCCGGGCTGTGGGAGTTCCCCTCCGGTGAGCTGGCGCTGAGGAAGGGCACCACCTCGGCGGTGAAGACGGCGGGTGAGCACCTGATCGTGGGGCATGCGCAGCTGGACGCCGCCGTACGGGACATCGCGCCCGAACTCGGCGTCCAGCTGCCCAACAAACCCACACCGCAGCAGCAGGGGTTCCTGGACACCCTGACGGCCGCCACGGGCAAGGACTTCGACGGCCGGATGGCGCAGATCCTGCGCATCACCCACGGCCAGATCTTCAGCTCCATCGCGAAGATCCGGGCGACCAGCGAGAACACGCTGGTGCGGCAGCTCGCCACGCAGGCCAACACCGTGGTGCTGGACCACATCACGCAGATGGAGAACACCGGGATGGTGGACTACGCCTCCCTGCCCGGCCAGATCACCGCGACGCCCACCCAGGGCCCGGACTTCACCAAGCCGGTCATGCCCGAGCCCGGTGAGCCCCTGGTGGTCCTGAAGGCGCCGCCCTCGCTCGCCGGGAAGGGGCAGGCGCCCACTCCGTCGCCGCCCGCCCCGGTCGACGACACCCCGGCGGTCTCCCCTTCCGCACCTGCCGTCCGGTGACGCTCAGCGCACCAGACAGGGACGCTTGTTGTCGAAGGTCCAGCCCGGGACGAGATAGCGCATCCCGACCGCGTCGTCCCGCGCCCCCAGCGCCTTCTCCTGGTAGAGGGCGTGGGCGGCGAGGAGCCGGTCCTTGTCGAGGGTGATGCCCAGTCCGGGGGCGTCGGGGATGGCGATCTCACCGCCGACGATCCGCGGCGGTTCGACGGTGAGCCGCTCCAGTCCCTCCTGCCAGATCCAGTGGGTGTCCAGGGCGTTGTACTCGCCCGGTGCGGCGGCTCCGCAGTGGGCCACCATGGCCAGGGAGATGTCGAAGTGGTTGTTGGAGTGGCAGCCCCAGGTCAGGCCCATCTCATGGCAGAGCTGGGCCACCCGGACCGACCCCTGGAGGGTCCAGAAGTGGGGGTCGGCCAGCGGGATGGACACGGACTGCAAGGCCAGCGCGTGGGTCATCTGCCGCCAGTCCGTGGCGATCATGTTGGTGGCCGTGGGCAGCCCGGTGGCGCGCCGGAACTCCGCCAGGATCTCCCGGCCCGAGTAACCGTCCTCGGCCCCGCACGGGTCCTCGGCGTAGGCGAGCGTGCCGGTCAGCGGCCGGCACAGTTCGATCGCCTCGCGCAGCGACCAGGCGCCGTTGGGGTCGAGGGTGATACGGGCCTCGGGGAAGCGCTCCTTGAGCGCCCGTACCGCCTTGACCTCCTCGTGTCCCTCCAGGACCCCGCCCTTGAGCTTGAAGTCGCGGAAGCCGTAGAGGTCGTAGGTGGCCTCGGCCTGGCGCACGATCGCCTCGGGGGTCAGCGCCTCCTCGTGGCGGATGCGGTACCACTCGGCGTCGGCGCCGGGTTCGCGCACGTACTCCAGGTCGGTCCGGTCGGGGTCGCCGACGTAGAACAGATAGCCCAGGACCCGTACCGCGTCGCGCTGCTGACCGTCGCCCAGGAGCGCCGCGACGGGCACCTGAAGATGCTGTCCCAGCAGGTCGAGCAGGGCCGACTCGACGGCGGTGACGGCGTGCACGGTGGTGCGCAGATCGAAGGTCTGGGCGCCCCGGCCCCCCAAGTCCCGGTCGCCGAACCGCTGCCCGATCTCGCGCAGCACCCGCTTGTAGTCGCCCAGCCGCGCGCCGACGACGAGGGACTCGGCGTCGCGCAGGGTCTGGGTGATCTTCTCACCGCCGGGGACCTCCCCCAGTCCGGTACGGCCCTCGGAGTCTTCGAGGACGACCACGTTGCGGGTGAAGTAGGGGCCGTGGGCGCCGGAGAGGTTCAGCTCCATGCTGTCCCGGCCGGCGACCGGATAGACGGAGAAGGAGGTGACGGTCGGCTGGCTCATCGCAGGGTCCTTGTATCGGAGGGAATCACATGTTGAGGGCTTCGAGGGTCCACTCGACGGCCAGGACGCCGCCGAGACCGAGGACCGCGAGCACGGTGGTGTAGGTGGTGCGCGCCTTGATGGCGTCGATGACGGAGAGGTTGAAGTACTCCTTGAACATCCAGAAGCCGGGGTCGTTCACATGGCTGAAGGCGATCGATCCACAGGAGACGGCGAGGACCATCAGCTCGGGGTGGACTCCGCTGTTCTCCAGGAGCGGCTGCACCACACCGGCCGCGGTGACCACGGCGACCGTGGCCGATCCGAGCGCCACCCGCAGGATGACGGCGATGAGCCAGGCGAGGATGATCGGCGAGATGGGCCAGTCGCCCATGACGTCCTTGATGTAATCGGAGATCCCGCCTTCGACCAGCACCTCCTTGAAGGCGCCGCCGGCCCCGATGACCAGCAGGATCATCGCCATCGCCTGGGCCGCGGAGTTGCAGGAGGCGCTGACCTCGCCCAGGCTCCGGCCGATCCGCGGGCCGAACGCCCACACGGCCAGCAGCAGGGTGATCATCAGGGCGACGGGCGCGGAGCCGATGAAGGTGATGAAGCGCAGGACGGGGCTGGAGCCGGACACGGCCATGTCGGTCACCGCGGCGCCGGCGATCAGCACCACCGGGACCAGGGCCACCGACAGCGACCAGCCCAGGCTCGGCATCTCCTCGTCGGTGAAGGTGCGCTCGGTGACCAGGCCCTTGGGGATCTGGGGGTCCATGGCCCGGACGAACGGGAGGCGCGGCCACACCAGGGCGATCAGCGCACCGGCCGGAATGGCGATGAACAGTCCGTAGAACAGGGTCAGGCCGACGGAGGCGTGGAAGGTCGAGGCCACCGCGGTGGGGCCGGGGTGGGGCGGCAGGAAGCTGTGCATGGTCGACAGGGCGATGGACATCGGGAGGCCGACCCACAGCAGGTTCTTCCGGGTGACCCGGACGATGGTGAACGCCACCGGCACGATGATGACGAAGGCCACCTCGTAGAACATGGTGACGCCGATGAGCATGGCGGTGACCACCATCGCCACCTGCACCCAGCGCAGTCCGAAGGTGTCGATGAGGGTGTTGGCTATCCGCTGGGCGGCGCCGGCGTCGCCCATCACCCGGCCGACCATGGCGCCGAGACCGACGACCAGCAGGGTGTCGCCGATCTGGCCCCCGACGCCCTCGGCGAGGACATCGGGGATCTTCTCCATCCCGACCCCCCGTACCAGCGCGACGCCGACGGCCACGAGGAGCAGGGCGATGAAGCCGTTGAGCTTCAGCTTGGTCATGAGGAACAGCAGGATCACCACGCTGATTCCTACGACGACTAGAGGCATGTCTCAGTTCCCCTTTGAACTGCTTCGCACTGCGGCCGGTGAGCGGGAAGCTCGAACGGATCGCCAGGCGGGCCGTGGAGTCCATATACATGCACTCCGTTTACATATGCAGATGGAGGTTAGAGGGGTGATCACCCTCGGTCAATGGGTCTGCCCGCGGATTCCGCATCGGCGGCCGACGAGCTTCTCAGCAAGCTAAGGTCGCCACACGATCTACGTCTAACTTAAAATTCGCATGCGTTGATACCGGGGGAGCATCGTTGTTCACGCTCATGCAACACGTCCGTGTCGCGGGCGACATGAAGGGGCGTTGATGCCCACCAGGACCCCCGGTGGCCTGCTGCGGCGCCACCGCGACTTCCGGCTGCTGTGGTGCGGCGAGACCGCCGGGAAGTACGGCGCGGCCGTCACCGGTGTGGCCATGCCGCTGATCGCCGTCTCCACGCTCACCGCGGACACCTTCGAGATCGGCCTGCTGACCGCCGCCGGCTGGCTCCCCTGGCTGGTCATCGGACTGCCCGCGGGCGCCTGGGTGGACCGGCTGCCCCGCAGACCGGTCATGCTGACCGCCGCGGCGGTCTCCCTGGTGCTGTTCGCCTGCGTCCCGGTGGCCGCCTGGTGCGGCCGCCTGAGCATCGGGCTGCTGCTGGCCGTCGCCCTGCTGACGGGCACCGCGGCGGTGTTCTTCCAGACCGCCTACAGCGCGTATCTCCCCGCCCTCCTGGACCCCGCCGACCAGCCCGAGGGCAACGCCGCACTGCACGGCAGCGCGTCCGCCGCGCAGATCGCCGGCCAGGGCTCCGGCGGCCTGATCGCTCAGCTGGCGGGCGCGGTGAACGGGATGTTCGTCAACGCCGCCACGTTCGCCGTCTCCCTCCTGTGCCTGACCGGCATCCGTTTCCGCGAACCGCGTGTCCCCGCGGCCGAGCGCCCTCCCCGGGCGCTGGTGCACGAGGTGGCCCAGGGGCTGCGGCTGATCACCCACGACCGGTGGCTGCGCACCCTGACGCTCTTCGCGGCCGCCTCCAACCTGGCACTGATGGGATACCAGTCGATCCGGGTCGTCTTCCTGGTCCGGACCGTCGGCCTGTCCCCCGGGCTGGTCGGCGGCCTCGTCGCGGCCGTCAGCCTCGGGGGCGTCACCGGGGCGTTCTGCGCACGCCGCGTCGCCGCCCGGGTCGGCGACGCACGGGCCACGCTCCTGTTCGAACTGGGGCTGGCCATGGGCGCCTTGCTCATGCCGATGACCACCGACGGGCCCGGCCTCGCGCTCTTCCTGGCGGGCGGCTTCTGCGTCACCGCCGGCGTGGTGGCCGGCAATGTCATCAAAGCCGGTTTCCAGCAGCGCTACTGCCCGCCGGAACTTCTCGGCCGGCTCACCGCGACATCATCGTTCGTCAGCTACGGCACGCTCCCCCTGGGAGCCCTGCTCGGCGGCGCGCTCGGCACCGCGCTGGGCCTGCGCACCGCGATGTGGATCACCACGGCGGGCATTCCGCTGGCCGGGCTGATCCTGCTCTTCTCCCCCGTCCGGCACGCCCGGGACCTTCCGGCGTCCGCTCCGCCGCACGGTCACGGAACACCCCGGGCGGACCGCGACGACGGGCCGGCCCTGCCCGGCCACCGCCCCCGTTGAGCGTCCACCGGCACGGGCGGCGCGCCCCCGTGGCCCGAGCTACGCTCGAACGGGAGGGACTCGGTCCGTCTTCGAAGGGAGCGTCACCGTGTCCGTCACACGACGCCCGTCGGCCCCGGCGGCGCTGCCCCGGCATCGTGACTGCCCCTTCGATCCGCCCGGCGCCTACGCGGCGTTGCGCGAGGAGGGCAGGGCCAGCCGGCTGGCCTTCCCGGACGGCACGGTGGGCTGGCTGCTCACCCGGTACGAGGACGTGACGCGGCTGCTGGCGGACGACCGGTTCAGCTCCGACCGCCGCCGGACCTCCTCCCCGGTGCACGCGTTTCCGGTCCGCCGGGACGATCGCCGCATGCTGGGCTCGTTCATCGGCATGGACCCACCGCAGCACACCCGCTACCGGCGGCTGCTGAGCAAGTGGTTCACCGCCCGGGGGATGCGCGGGCTGCGGCCCCGGATCGAGGAGATCGTCGAAGACCACCTGGCCGCGATGGAGCACGCCGGCCCGCCGGCCGACCTCGTGCCGTCCTTCGCCCAGCCGATCCCCTCGCTGGTGATCTGCGAGCTGCTGGGCGTGCCGTACGAGGACCGGGCCGACTTCCAGCGGTGGGCCACCGTGCTGCTCCGCCTCGGCCAGGACGAGGCGGAGGTCTACGCGGCCCGGGACGCGCTGTGGGAGTACATGCGGGAGCTGATCGACACCAAACGGCACCATCCGGACGAGGCGCTGCTGTCCCGTCTGGTGGTCGGCGACCACGGCACGCCCGGCGGCCCCGGCACCGCCAAAGCAGCCGGGCTGACCGACGAGGAGCTGACCGGGGTGGGCCTGCTGCTGCTCGTCGCGGGCCATGAGACCACGGCGAACATGCTGGCCCTGGGCACCTACGCCCTGCTGTGCCACCCCGAGCAGTCGCGCAGGGTGCGGGAGCGGCCCGAACTGGCCGAGCGCGCGGTCGAGGAGCTGCTGCGGTATCTGACCATCGTCCAGTTCGGCACGGTACGGGCCGCCCGGGAGGACCTGGAGATCGCCGGGGTACGGGTGCGCGCCGGGGAGACGGTGGTGGGCTCGATCGCCTCGGCCAACCGGGACCCGGCACGGTTCCCCGACCCCGACACCCTGGACGTCACCCGGGACGCGGCCGATCAGATCGCCTTCGGCCACGGCATCCACCAGTGCCTGGGCCAGCACCTGGCGCGGATGGAGATGAGCGCGGGCTATCCGGCCCTGCTGCGGCGCTTCCCCACGCTCCGCCTGGCGGTGCCGCCCGACCAGGTGCCGCTCCGTCACGACATGCTCGTCTACGGAGTCCACCGGCTCCCGGTCACCTGGGACCGGACCGCGCGCTGAGGCCGCTCCGGCCCGAAAAGGCACTTCGCAGGACGCATCCCCTTTTTCGGCGAGCCCGCGCGAGGCCAAGTCCTCGGCGCGGAAGGCGACTTGACCCCGGCCGCGGCATCGCCCCGCCCGCACCCACCCGCGACCGGCGCACCCCGCCCGCACCGCTCCGCTAGCATGATCGGCCCATGAGGAGTGCCCTCATCACCACCATCTAGTACATCGGCCAGACATTGACATCTAAAGCATCGCGGGTGTTCTCCCGAATAAGCAGCAGCACGAAGGCCACCGCGTGGCGTCAACCCCGGACGATGCTGTGGGCCACGGCCGGTGTGACGGCCCTCGGATTCTTCATCACGCTGGAGATCGTCGCGCGCCGCTACGGGCTGCCGGGGCCGATCACCAACCAGGTGAAAGAGGTGGTGTTCGCCCCCAAATCCGGTTTCCTGCTGTACGCCGGTATGGCGCTGATGATGGTGGTGCTCACCTGGCGGCAACGGTTCCTCGCGGCCGGTGCCGCGATCGGCATCGACGTCGTCTTCTTCCTGGTGCGGTGGGCGGCCGACGCACAGCCGACCGACGGCCACCCCTTCGGCAACGGCGCGCTGTGGGTCATCCTGGGCTGTGCGGTCATCGCCGTCACCCGCCGCACCGGCCCAGAACGCCTCCTGCTGCTGAAGGGCGTCGGGCTGGCCCTGCTGCTGGTGGCCGGCCGCAAGACCGGCGACACCTGGCTGCTCATCACCTCCAGGACCCGCCCGACGGTGCTCGACCCGTACGTGGCCACCGCCGATCACGCGCTGGGCAACCCCTCGTGGCTGGCGGGCCGGATCGTCCGGGCCACCGGCCCGATCGGCAGCCACATCCTCGACTACGTCTACATCCAGCTCGCGGTGGCCGCGGTCGCCGTCGCGATGTACCAGCTGCGCAAGGTGGCCGTCGAGCGCCGCTTCCCCCGCCACCACCTGGTGCGCACGTTCCTCGTGATCGGCCTCCTCGGACCGGGCATCTACATGATCTTCCCCGTGGTCGGACCGGTCTTCGCCTACGGCGCCGACGGCGGGCACTGGGCCGTGGCCGACCTGTGGCCGCACACACCGCCGCCGATCAGCACCCCGCACCCGGTGCCCTTCGACGAGATCACCCCACGCAACTGCATGCCCAGCCTGCACACGGCATGGGCCACCGCGATCTTCATCCACTCCCGCAAGGGCCCGCGGGCGCTGCGCTACGCGGGCACGTTCTGGCTGATCGCCACGCTCGGCGCGACGCTGGGATTCGGCTACCACTACGGCGTGGACCTCGTCGCCGGCGTGGTGTTCACGCTCACCATCGAGGCGGCGCTGCTCTCGCTCGCCCGCGGCTGGGACCGGTCGGGAACCCAGCTCGTCGTCTACGGCACGACGGTCTTCGCCGCGCTCTTGCTGTGCTATCGCTATCTGCCGGTGGAGATGGCCCAGGCACCCTGGCTGTTCGGACCGCTTCTCCTGCTGGCGATGGCCTCGGTGATCCAGGGCTACGTCCGGACCACCAGGCGGTGGGAACCGGCCGCCGCGCCGGCCCCGCGGCCGGAACCGCAGCCCGAACCGGTCTGAGCCGGGCGCTAGGCGACCGGCAGATCCGCCCACCAGGTGATGCCGTCGCGGCAGGCATGGCTGCCGTGGCGCGTCGACAGCGCGGTGACGATGCCGAGCCCGCGGCCGTGCTCATCGGGCTCGATGTCCTCGTCCGCCCGCTGGTCGGCGGGGACCGGGCCGCCGTCGATGACCTCGATCCGCACGGTGGAGCAGCCCTCGGACTCCGTCCGGCGCAGCCGCAGCACCGCCGGGGGCAGGGCGTGCAGGACCGCGTTGGTGACCATCTCCGAGATCACCATGAGCGCCTCGTCGAGCCGGTCGTCCGGCAGCTCCCACTCCGACAGCAGCGCGTGCGCCCGCCGCCGCACCGTGGCGACGGCCTCACACGCATGCGGGACCGGGAGGACATGACCGTCGCCCTCGTCCGCCGACGGCGGACGAGGGGCCTGGCCACCGGCACCGGCCGCCCCCGGCGCCGTCAGGGGGTCCGGGGCCGACACCTGGGCACCGATGAGCCGGGCACCGGACAGTTCGGCCATGCCCACGGCCTGCCCCACGACACCGGGCACCGGCAAGCTCAAGCGTTCCGCCACGTCTCCTCCTCTCCGAGCCGGGTACGTATCTCCGCCGGGTGTCCCATGAGTCACCTATCGGCATACTGGAGTCCTTGTCCTGATACGGACGCTATGGGGCTCACCCGACGGGGTCAACGAATCGCAGTCGGCATTACCGAACGTTTCGCGCCGTCGCCGACAGGCTGTGCCGCTGACCGACGAGCTACGATCGCGTCATGGCCGGCCCGGTGCAGTCCATCGAGCGGGCGGCGGCGATTCTGCGGCTGCTCGCCCAGGGCTCCGGACGGCTCAGTCTGGGCGAGGTGGCGGCCTCGCTCGGCCTCGCCAAAGGCACCGCGCACGGCATCCTGCGCACCCTCCAGAGCGTCGACTTCGTCGAACAGGACAAGGCCACGGGCAAGTACCAGCTCGGCGCGGCGCTGCTGCACCTGGGGACCAGCTACCTCGACATCAACGAGCTGCGGTCCCGCTCCATCAACTGGACCGACGCCCTGGCCGCCCGCAGCGGCGAGGCGGTGCGCATCGGCGTGCCCCTGGAAGGCAAGGTCCTCATCGTCCACCACGTCTTCCGGCCCGACGACACCTTCCAGACCCTGGACGTGGGCTCACTGCTGCCCCTGCACGCCAGCGCGCTGGGCAAGATCCTGCTGGCGTTCGGGGCGACCCCCCTGGAGCCGCTCATGGACCCCGAACCCGAGAGCTACACCCGGCACACGATCGTCTCCGCACACGCGCTGAACCGCGCGCTCAGCGAGATCCGGGAGACCGGATGGGCGGTCGCCACACAGGAAATGATGGTGGGCGAGGCGGATATCGCGGCGCCCATCCGCGGACAGGGCGGCCTGGTGGTGGGCGCCGTCGGCATCTCCGGCGCCATGGAACGCCTCTGCGACGGCAAAGGACGGCCCCACGCCTCACTCGTCGGGCTGACCCGTGACGCCGCCCGCGCCATCTCCCGCGACCTCGGCGCCGCCCGCTGGTGACCCCCACGCCCCCACGCCCCGCGCGGAACGCGCCCGAAGGCAGGCCAGGCCATGGTTGAACGCTATGTGATGTCCATCGACCAGGGCACCATGTCCACCCGGTGCATCCTCTTCGACCACCAGGGACGGCTGGTGTCGGTCGCCCAGCGAGAACACGAACAGCACTACGCCAAGCCCGGCTGGGCCGAGCACGACCCCACCGAGATCTGGTCCCAGCTGCGCCGCTCCGTCGTCCCCCGGGCCCTGGCGGGCGCGGGGATCGAACCCGGCCAGATCACCGCGATCGGCATCGCCAATCAGCGCGAGACCACGGTGGTCTGGGACCGCCGCACCGGCGTTCCGGTCAGCCACGCCATCACCTGGCAGGACACCCGCACCAGCGGCTACGTCGAGGAACTGCGGCGGACCACCGGGGACGACTTCTTCCTCGAACGCTGCGGCCTGTCACCCACCACCTACTTCTCCGCACCGCGGCTGCGCTGGCTGTTCGACCACCTCGACGGCCTGCGCGAACGCGCGGAACGCGGCGATGTGCTCTTCGGCACGATGGAGAGCTGGCTGATCTGGAACCTCACCGGAGGCCCCGACGGCGGCATCCACCTCACCGACGCCACCAACGCCAGCCGCACCATGCTCATGAACATCCGCACCCTGACCTGGGACGACGAACTACTGGCCTATTTCGACGTGCCCCGGGCCATGCTGCCGCGGATCCGCGCCTCCGCCGAGTGCTACGGCACGGCCCGCGCCCTGCTGCCCGGCGTCCCGATCTGCGCCGCCCTCGGCGACCAGCAGGCCGCGCTGTTCGGGCAGACCTGCTTCGGCCGCGGCGAGGCCAAATGCACCTACGGCACCGGCAGCTTCCTGCTGCTCAACACCGGCACCGACCTCGTACGCTCCCGGCACGGACTGCTCACCACGGTGGGCTACCGGATCGGCGACGAACCGCCGGTCTACGCACTGGAAGGCCCGATCGCCGTCACCGGCTCACTGGTGCAGTGGTTCCGCGACCGGCTGGGAATGATCCACAGCGCCCCCGAGATAGAGACCCTCGCCCGCGGTGTCGAGGACAACGGCGGCTGCTACATCGTCCCCGCCTTCTCCGGACTGTTCGCCCCGCACTGGCGCAGCGACGCACGCGGGGTGGTCGTCGGACTCACCTCGTACATCACCAAGGGACATCTGGCACGGGCCGTCCTGGAGGCCACCGGATGGCAGACCCGGGAGGTGGTCGACGCGATGAACGCCGACTCCCCGCAGCCCCTGCGTCAACTGAAGGTGGACGGCGGGATGACCTCCAACAATCTGCTGATGCAGTTCCTCGCCGACGTCCTGGACATGCCCGTGGTGCGCCCCATGGTCTCCGAGACCGTCTCCCTCGGCGCCGCCTACGCCGCCGGGCTCACCGCCGGCTACTGGCCGGACCTGGAGGGGCTGCGCCGCAACTGGCACCGCGCCGCCCAGTGGGAGCCCACCATGGACCCCGCGCGGCGGGAGGCGGAGTACGAGAACTGGCGGCGGGCGGTCCAGAGGTCGCTGGGCTGGGCCAGGCCATAGCCCGCTCCCGCGCGGGACGCGCCCCGGCACAGGACGCGCCGCGGCGGAGGAATCGACTCCGGTGGGGATGTGTGAGCTCCACACGCCGGGGTATTCGAGCCAGCCGCGGCTGTTGCAACGAGCCGCTCTGGGACCCAGAAACCCATGAAGACCTGAACCCGATCCATGGACGGAATCATGACCAGCCCTTCCGACGAAAGCGTCTCCGCCACCCAGCAGGCCCTCGGCGAGCTGGCGGCCGACCGGGCGGACGAGACGGCGCTGAACACCCTTGCCAACAGTGAGGTCCTGCTCCCCTCCGCCGAGACCGGCGAGGAGCCGGACCCGCAGGCCGTGACCCTGCCCGTGTTCCAGCAGGAGGACGGGGCGCAGCTGGTACCGGTCTTCACCACTCCGGCCCGGATGCACCAGGCCCTGCCGCAGATCGAGCGGTACCACCTGGTGCCGCTGGGAGCGCTGGCCCAGGGCTGGCCCTCCGAGGAGCTCTCGCTGACCATCGACGCGGGCGCCCCGGAGGCCGTCACCCTCTCGGCCAACGGCGTACGGACCCTGCTCAGCGGCTCCGGTCCGGCCGCCTGACCTCCTTCCCCCATCGCCCACGTCGGCCCGTGCCCGCACCCGTCGGGCACGGGCCGCGACGGCGCATGAACGGCGTCCACCGGGAGCCGCTTGGCACACTTTTTCCCGCCGGGTCCCCCACGGGCGGCCCTGCCAAGTGGTCACCCCCCGATCCATCGTCTACGGTCCCGTAGACATTCACCGGTGTACGGGAAGACCCCAGCGGGACGGGACACGTGAGCGCGATCAGCATCGGACAGGCCGTCATCCTCGGCGTCGTGGAGGGGGTCACCGAATTCCTCCCGATCTCCTCCACCGGCCACCTCAAGATCGCTGAAGGGCTGTTGGACATCCCGGTCGACGACACCTCCGTCGTGGCCTTCACCGCGGTGATCCAGGTGGGCGCCATCGCCGCCGTCCTGCTGTACTTCTTCCGCGACATCGTCCGCTACGTCACCGCGTGGGGGCGCGGGCTGGCCGACCGCGAGCAGAGGTACCACCACGACTACAAGTTCACCTGGTGGGTCATCTACGCCACGATCCCCATCGTGATCGTGGGCCTCGCGGCCAAACCCCTGATCGACGGCCCGCTCGCCTCCCTGTGGGTGGTGGCCGCCTCGCTGATCGGGGGCAGCGGGCTGATGTGGGCGGCCGACCGGATGGGCCGCCACAAGCGCGGCGAGGACGACACCGGCTTCAAGGACGCGATGCTGGTCGGCTGCGCGCAGATCCTGGCCCTGCTCTTCCCCGGCTTCTCCCGCTCGGGCGCCACGATGTCCACCGGTCTCATCCTGGACCTGGACCGGGTGGCCGCCACCCGGCTCTCCTTCTTCCTGGGCATCCCGTCGCTGACCGGCGCGGGGCTGTACGAGCTCAAGGACGCCATGGGCGGCGCGGTGGGCGCGGTGCCGCTCGCGGTGGGCACGGCGGTGTCCTTCGCCGTGGCGTACGCCTCCATCGCCTGGCTGCTGAAGTTCGTCGCCAAGCATTCGTTCAACGCCTTCGTGATCTACCGGATCGTCGTCGGTGTGGCGCTGCTGGGGCTGCTCGGCACGGGTGTGCTGAACGCCTGACGCCGTCCCCGAGCCGGCCCGGTGCGTCTGGGCCGGCTCGAGCCGGCCGTCCGCGACGATGTGCGGCGGTGCGTAGGCTCGTCCCATGGGTGACTTACTGCCGTACCTGATCGTCGCCGGTGTGCTCGCCGCGATCATGGGCTTCCTCGGCTGGGTGGCGTCCCTGGCCCGTCGCCGTGGTGCGACCGGCGCGGCCCTGCGGGCGGCCCTGGCCTCCCATGACGAGGCGTTCCGGGTGGCCGCCCACGACTCCCACCACGAGATCCGGGCGCAGGCGGAGCGCAAGGCGCCGATCCTCTCCCCCGACGGCCGGTGGACGCCGAGCCGCGCCCCGGCGGGCCGTCGGCCCTCCGGGACGCGGACCTCCCGGGCGCGGCGGGGGCTGCCGCGCCGGTTCGGCCGCCGGGCGCGGGCCCGCTGACAGCCCGGCGGGGCCAGGTCCTGTCCGCCAGATCTCGCCTGGCCGGCGACGCCTGGCACAGCGCCCCCGGCTACCGCTGGGAAGTGCCCCCGCACCAGACGCCGCGCGCACCGTCTCCGGCGGACGGCGCCAGGTGCCGGGCAGGGCCTAGGCGGCCGGGTAGTCGACGCCGAGGGTGACCTCCCGCCAGGTGTCGAAGGCGGTCCTGAGGGAGTCCAGCCTGGCCTGGGCGATGTCGTAGGCGGCCTTGCCCAGCAGCAGCCGCAGCGGGGGTTCTTCCGCCTCGACCACGCCGATGATGGCCTCGCTCGCCCGGACCGGGTCCCCGGGCTGCCGGCCATACGTGGCCAGGGTGCTGGTGCGCCGGGCGCCCGCGGTCCCGGCGTAGTCGTCGATGGTGGTGGCGGACTGCCGCATGGAGGGGCCGGACCAGTTGGTGCGGAAGGCGGCGGGCTCGACGATCGTCACCTTGATGCCCAGGGGGGCCACCTCGGCGGCGAGCGATTCGGAGAGGCCCTCCACGGCGAACTTGGTGGCGTGGTAGTAGCCGGTGGCGCCGAAGGCGGCCAGGCCGCCGAGGGAGGAGATGTTCACGATGTGGCCGGCGCGGCGGGCCCGCATGCCCGGCAGCACCGCGCGGGTGACGTCCACCAAGCCGAAGACATTGGTGTCGAACAGGGCCCGGACCTCCTCGTCCTCGCCCTCCTCGAGGGCGGCGAGGTAGCCGTAGCCGGCGTTGTTGACCAGGACGTCGATGCGGCCGAAGGCGGTTTCCGCCTCCTTGACGGCCTCCGTCACCCGCGCCGTGTCGGTGACGTCGAGTGCCAGGGCCAGCGCGCGGCCCTCGTGCCCGGCGACGATGTCGGCCACCTGCCGGGGGTCGCGGGCGGTGACCACCGCCCGGTGGCCGTGGTCGAGGACGGCGGTGGCGAGTGCCCGGCCCAGACCGGTCGAACAACCGGTGATGAACCAGACGGGCGAGTCATTGACGGTCATATGGAACGATCCTTCGTCGTGGTGCGATCGACACGGTGGGGCGCCTCCACCGCGTCGGCGGTGAGGCTGCCCAGCAGGGCCAGCGCCTGTTCGGAGGGGCTGCCCGGTTCGGCCTGGTAGACGATGAGCTGCTGGCCGGGGGCGCTGTTCACGGTCAGCGCCTCGTACTCCAGCGTCAGCTCACCGACCAGGCGGTGGCGGAAGCGCTTGGTCTCATGGGTCTTCTGACGGATGTCGTGGCGGGCCCACAGCCGCCGGAACGTCTCGCTCTTGAGCGACAGCTCACCGACGACGGCGATCAGTTCGGGATCCTCCTCGTCGATCCCGGCCGCCGCGCGCAGCCCGGCGACGGTGTTGACCGCCACCCGGTCCCAGTCGGGGTAGAACTCGCGCGCGTCCGGGTCGAGGAAGACCAGCCGCATCAGGTCCCGGCTGTGGGTGTGCCCGTCGAACAGGGCCCCGCCCAGGGCGTTGTGGGCCAGTACGGTCAGACAGCGCCCCAGGACCACGGCCGGTGTCCGCGGCCAGCCCTCCATCATCCGCAGCAGGGCCGGGCTCACCCGCTCCCGCCGCGCGGCCGGGCGGCGCCGGACGGGGGCCGGGCGGGCCAGCCGGTGCAGATGGGCCGCCGCGTCCTCCTCCAGCACCAGCGCGCGGGCCAGGGCCTCGACCACCTGAGCGGAGGGGTGCCGCTCCCGGCCCTGCTCCAGGCGTACGTAGTAGTCGGTGCTGACCCCCGACAGCAGGGCGACCTCTTCCCGGCGCAGCCCCGCCACCCGGCGTCGGGAGCCGGGCAGGATGCCCACGTCCTCGGGTCGCACCCGCTCACGGCGGGCCCGCAGAAAACGCCCCAGAGAGTTCTCGCTGTCCATGAAGGCGAGCTTAGGAGGGGGAACGCGGTGTATGGACCCCGTAAGGTGGCCGCGCTACTCCTAGTCTGAGGCCGGGACCATCGACGGAGGGGGCCGGGATGGACAGCCCGTCGCACGACGACGGCTCTGCGGAGAGCGGGGCGCGGGAGTACGGGGGGCGCAAGGTCGACCGGGGGCCGGACCAGGGCGGCTGCCCGGTGCTGCGCGGGCCGGACGGGGTCTGGCAGGTGTCCGGCTACGCCGAGGCCCGCACCGTGCTGCGCAGCACCGGCACCGTGCAGGCCGGGCTCGGCATCGAGACCGTGGAGAAGCTGCCGTCGCGGCTCCGGCGGCCGGTGCTCTACCGGGACGGGCCCGAACACCGTGCGGACCGGCGGCAGACGGCCCGGTTCTTCACCCCGCGCCGGGTGGACGAGCACTATCGCGAGATCATGGTCCGGGTGGCGGAGGCGCGGATCGACACCATCCGGGAGACCGGCCGGGGCCAGCTCGCCGAGGCGGGTTTCCATCTGGCGATCGAGGTGGCCGGTGCGGTGATCGGCCTGACCGAGAGCCGGCCGGGGATCCAGGAGCGGCTGGAGCGGTTCTTCCCCGAGGAATTCGGCACCCCGGGGCTGACCAGTCTGCGCGGAATCCGATGGCTGTTGCGGGGATACGCGAACTGGCTGCGGGTCTACTGGGGTGATGTCCGCCCGGCCGTACGGGCCCGGCGACGGCGGCGGCGCGACGACCTGATCTCCCATCTGCTGGATGAGGGGTGCTCGGCCGGCGAGATCCTGGGGGAATGTCTCACCTTCGCCGCCGCGGGGATGGTCACCACCCGGGAGTTCGTCACTGTGGCGGCGTGGCATCTGTTCGACGACGCCGCGCTGCTGGCGCGGTACCGGGCGGCCGACGAGCCCGGCAGGATCGCGATCCTCCAGGAGATCCTGCGGCTCGAACCGGTCATCGGCCGGCTCCGCCGCCGGACCACCGCCCCGCTCCGGCTGCCGGGCGGCGGGGAACCGGGGGCGGAGGTGACGATTCCGGCCGGGGAGCTGGTCGACGTCGTCCTCCACCGCGCCAATCTCGACGGCCGTACGGTGGGTGAGCGGCCGGAGCGGCTCCGTCCGGGCCGCCCGATGGCCGCGGGCGCCGGGGCGCCGGGGCTGTCCTTCGGGGACGGTGCGCACACATGCCCCGGAGCCCCGGTCGCGCTCCTGGAGACGGACGTCTTCCTCAGCCGCCTGTTCGCCCTGCCCGGCATCCGTATGACGACCCCGCCCAGGGTCGGCTTCAAGGACCCGATCGCCGGCTATGAGCTGCGCGGCTGTACGGTCGAACTCACCGGCCGCCCCTGACCACCGCGGTCCGTGGCCGCTACGGCCGGGGGGCGGCGCTGAGCCCGTCCAGGGTGAGGTCGAGCAGACGGTCGGCCTGCTCCCGCTGTTCGGGCTTGCCCGAGGCGAGGGCGATACCGGTGAGCGCGGCGAACATGTCGGTGGCGCCGATGTCCGACCGGATCGCACCGGCCGTGACGGCGGCGTCCATCAGCCGCGTCAGAGCGTCCTGGATCATCTCGTGGCTCTGGGCGTAGGGGTTGACGCCCGACGCGACGACGCCCCGCAGCGCGTCCGCCATGCCCAGCTTGGCGTTGGCGTAGTCCATGAAACGGCCCAGCCAGGCGCGCAGGGCCTCGCGCGGGGGCAGGGTCGCCAGCAGTTCGGGGGCGGCGGCACAGAGCCGGGCGAGTTCGTTGCGGTAGGCGGCCTCGATCAGCAGCTCCCGGGTCGGGAAGTTCCGGTAGAGGGTGCCGGTGCCCACGCCCGCCTCCTTGGCGATGCGCTCGAGGCGGGCGTCCAGCCCTTCCTCGGCGAACACCCGCACCGCCGTGGAGAGGATCTTCTCCCGGTTGCGCTGTGCGTCGGCCCGCAGGGGGCGCCCTGGGTCTCTGGCCATCGGCGGCTCTCTCCTCGATTCGTGTTGCTAAGCGGAGGGACTTCCACTTAGGCTTCGGTGAAGTGGCGGCGCCTCCACTTAGCACTGTAGTCCATCGCCACCTCCCCCTTTTTCTTCTTGGAAGGACCCATGATGTCGGGTATCGAAGGCAAGGTCGTCGCCATTACGGGCGCGAGCAGCGGCATCGGCGAGGCGACCGCGCTGCTGCTCGCCGAGCGCGGCGCGAAGGTCGTCCTCGGCGCGCGGCGGTCGCACCGCATCGAGGCGCTGGCGGACCGGATCGCGGCGGCGGGCGGCGAGGCGGTCCCGGTCGTCACGGATGTCAAGCGGCGCGAGGATCTGTCCCGGCTGGTCGCGACGGCACGGAGACGGTACGGACAGCTCGATGTCCTGGTCGGCAACGCCGGTATCAGCCCGATCTCCGCCCTCGACGATCTGCGCGTCGCGGACTGGGAGGAGATGGTCGACGTCAACATCAAGGGGGTGCTGTACGGCATCGCCGAAGCGCTGCCCGTCTTCCGCGCGCAGGGCTTCGGGCATTTCGTACACACCCTCTCCACCGCCGGGCTGACCATCGTCCCGACGATGTCGGTCTACGCCGGCACCAAGAACGCCGTACGGGCCATCTCCGAAGGGCTGCGCCAGGAGGCCGGCGAGACGCTGCGGGTGACCACCGTCTCGCCCGGGTTCACCCGGACGGAACTCGCGGATTCCATCACCGACCCGGCCACGCGGAGCGGGATACAGGAGGGCATGGACAAGATCGCGATGTCCCCGGACGCCATCGCCCGCGCCATCGCGTTCGCCATCGAGCAGCCGGCCGGTGTCGACGTCGGGGAGATCGTGGTCCGCCCCACCGCACAGAGCTGACGTCCGCGCCCGGCGGTCAGCCACCGGGGGTGCGGCCGGTGTCCAGGAGCGCGGCATGGACGGCGGCGGTGAGCACCACGGCCGCGAGCGTCCAGGAGATCCAGTCGCCCGGGTCCGGCAGCCACTGCCGGCCGAGCGCGAGCGGATAGATGACCGCCGCGTACGCCGCCGGTACGGTGCGCGGCACGATCCCCTTACGGGCGGCGAAGAGGAATAACAGCGGCGCCAGCAGACCGGCGGAAAAAACCACTCCGGTCACCCACAGCGCCCGGTGCCGCCGACCGCTGTACAGAGCGGGCCGTGCGGATACCCCGGCGGGATATTCGTTCACGATCGCCTTTCGTTCGGTGCGGAGTGCAGACGATTGAGCGTGTGATGCGCGCTCACGGCGCCGATGCCATCCAGATCGCGAAGCTGGCGCGCGGAGAAACTGGACAGGAGTTCGATATTATCGATACCTGCTCTGAGTAATGCATTGGCCAAACGATGGCCGATTCTGTCGTGTCCCAGGACGTCGAAGAGTTCACCGCCCTCACAGGAACCGCAGCGGCCTCCGGATGCGGCCGGAGCCGTTTCCCGGGCCCCGCACCCACCGCACATATCGATCACCCGGCCATCCCATCGCGTCCTGGACCAGCTCATTCGGACGATGGAGGCGCGGAGCGCACCTACGCTGTCGGCCGCGGAAGAGGAATGAGTGGCACCACAGATGTCACATCTCATGGTGATCGAATGACTCATGTGAGCATGATGACAGAGCGGCGTCCAACGGGCCTTCCGTGCCATCGCTTTGCGGCCGCACGCCCGCCCACCGGCACATGCGTTTCTCACAGCCGCTTGATGACAAATGCGACTGTTATGCCGACCGCAGTGGTGAAAGCGTGAACCATCAGTGGACAGCGAAGAGTCCGGGGGGTCCGCGCGAGCCGTCGTCAGCGGCTTGATTCCCGTCGAAAACGCCGCGACACCGACGACGTCGATGACGCCGACGGGGACGGGAAACGCACCAGAAGCAATCCGGGAACCGGCCGAGTGCTGTCACCCCGAGCTCCACCGGGCTCACTTGACCGACAACGGAAACGGCTGGGTGATGAGAGACAACGCCACGGACAAAGGTGCGGCCGATACGCGCAGGCGCCGGCACCGGCGATGGCGTATATCCGCGGCACTGGGTCTGTCGGCGGTGCTGGCGGGCGGTGGGATCGCCGCCCTCGAAGCGGGCGGATCGCCCGCGCCCGACGCCCCGGAGCCGGCGGCCGTCGTCGCCGCGCACTCGGGCCGGCTGACGCCGAAGGAGTCGCGCGAGGCGGCCCGGATCGCCCGCGCCGCCGCCACCCGGCCGGACACCACGCCCACGGCGGGCGATCAGGGCGCCGAGAAGGGGAAGACCGGCGGGGAGCGGAACGCCGCGGGCGGCGCGGGCGCCGAGCCGCTGGACATCCGCCGCCCGCCCCGGGACAAGTCGGCCTCCCCGGCCCCGGACAGCCGGGCCGAGGTCCAGCTCTACGACTACGCCTCGGACACCCTGATCACCCGGCTGGTCGATCTGCGCTCCAAGAAGGTCGTGCACGCCACCCGTCAGCACGGCGTCCAGCCGCCTCCCACCCTGGCCGAGGCCCGTGCGGCGGTGCGGATCGTCCTCGCCGACCGGCGGCTCGGCCCCGGAATGCGCGACGCCTACGCCTCGGCGACCGGGAAGCGGCTGACCTCGCCGTCCCAACTGCGCCTGCAGAGCATGGCGTTCATCGGCTCCCGCGCCAAGGGGGTGGACGGCGCCCGGAAGGTGTCCCAGTGCGGTGAGCACCGCTGTGTGCAGCTCTTCGTACGCGTTCCGGACGGCAAGTGGATCGACACCAGCCGGATCGTCATCGATCTGTCGGCCGGGCGCGCCGCCGTCATCGGCCTGTGAGGGGGACGTTGTCCGTGTCCAGTCTGTTCCGGCGTGCCCGGGTGCTGATCGCCGCGGTGGGACTGCTGGCCCTGTGGGTGCCGGGCCCGGCGTCCGCCGCCCCGGCGAGGGCCTCGGCGGACGCCCCGTCCTGCCCCGCCGCGGAGCGCATCGACACGACGCTGAAGAACGGTGCCCGGTGGCAGATGTGCTGGGACATCGACCGCAACACCGGTGCGGTGCTGAGCGATGTCGTCTACACACCGAACCGCGGCACCGCCACCCGGGTCCTGAAGAGCGCCTCGCTGGCCGAGGTCCATGTGCCCTACGACAGCGGTCAGCCGCGTTTCTACGACGTCTCCGCGATCGGCTTCGGCGATCTGGAACAGGGGACGCTCACCCGGCTCAGTGAGAAGGACTGCCCCACCGGGCAGCTGCGCGACGTCCAGGACACCCCGGTGCTGTGCGTCGAGGAGCAGCCCCGGCCGTTCGCGTACAAGAGCGCAGTGGAGAAAGGGGTACTGCACGGCACCGACCTGGTCGTCTTCTCGGTCTCCGAGATCGGCTGGTACGACTACATCACCGAGTGGCGCTTCGCGGACGACGGCTCCATCACGCCCCGCTCGGGCGCCACCGGAAGCCTCTCGCCGTTCCAGTTCTCCGACGCGGGCAGCGGCTGGCCGACCGGGGTGGGCTCCACCCGGTTCAGCGAGAACCACTCGCACAACATCTTCTGGCGGCTGGACTTCGACGTCGACGGGGCGTCGGAGAACACCGTGGAGCAGTACGACTACCCGGGCAGCGGTACGGCGAAGCGCACCACCGAACGCACCGTGCTGTCCAAGGAGACCGCCGCAGACCTCGCGCCCACCCGCTTCTGGCGGGTGGTCAACCCCGCCGCCGAGAACACCGACGGCCACGCCAAGTCGTGGGAGATCGACAACCACGAGAGCGATCAGTACCGGGGGCCGAGCGAGACCGAGGAGTTCACCCACCACGACATGTACTTCACGCAGTACCGGGAGTGCGAGCGGCTGGCCTACGGCAACACCGCCCCCGGCTGCGCGGCCTCGGTCGACACGTACACCGACGGCGAGCGGCTCACCGACCCGGTCGCCTGGGTCAGCGTCGACTTCCACCATGTGCCCAGGGACGAGGACCAGGACCCCATGCCCACCCACTGGCAGGGGTTCCGGATCGTACCCCGGGATGTCACGGCCACCAGCCAGCTGCCATGACCCGGCTCCCGTCGTCCGTCCCGTCCCCCGGCAAGGAGTGCACCGTGTTACATCCGACCCCGGCACCGTCCGGCGAGGAGCGGTCGAAGATACGCCGCGTCCTCGAGGAGCGCCTGACCGCCCTGGCCCGCGCCCATCGGGTGCCCGGGGCCCAACTCGCCGTGCACGGCGGCGGTTCGACGCTCGCCGTGCAGACCGGCGTACTGGACGCGGACACCGGGGAGCCGTTCACCGCCGACACCGCCGTGCCGATCGGCTCGGTCACCAAGGCGTACACCGCGACCGTGGTGATGCTCCTGGTCGCCGACGGTGATGTGGAGCTGGACGACCGGCTCGGCGACCATGTGCCGGAGCTGCGGCGGGCCGGTCCGCCGTGCACGGTGCGCCAGGTGCTCAGCCACACCGCGGGGCTGCCGTCCGGGCCCGACTCCGACCAGGTGGCCTCGGTGACCGCCGCCCGCTATCTGCTGGACCACTGCACCGACCGCACCCTGGTGATGCCCCCGGGGACGGACTTCTCCTACTCCAACGCGGGCTATGTGGCGGCGGGCCGGCTGATCGAGACGGTCACCGGGATGAGCTGGCAGGAGGCCGTGCGGTCGATCCTGCTCGCTCCGCTGGGCACCGTGCCGTCCTTCATCGGCGTGGCCGGCCCCCCGCACCGGCCCACGGCGCGCGGCCACTCGGCCAATACGGTGACGGGCCGGACCATGCCGGTACGGCAGAACCTCGCCCCCGCCGAGGCCGCGGCCGGTGCGCTGCGGGCCGGGGCGCTCGATCTGGTGGCGCTGGGCCGGGCCCATCTGGGCGACGGCTCCCCGGGGTCGCTGCCCCGCGAGCTGGCCGAGGAGATGCGCCGGCCCGTGCCCGGCGCCGACCCCGGTGTGCTGGCCGACGGCTGGGGGCTGGGGTGGGCGCTCTTCCGGCGCGGCGAGGCGCTGTGGTTCGGGCATGACGGCAACGCCCAGGGCACCTGCTGCCACCTGCGGGCCGACCCCGCCACGGGGGTGGTGGTGGCCTTCACCGCCAACGCGGGCAGCGGCACCGGGCTGTGGGACGAACTGACCGGCGTCCTCGAGGAGACCACCGGCATCCGGGTGCCCGCCACCCCGGCCCCGCGCCGCCCGGCCACCCCCATGGCCGCGACCTCGCAGTGCACCGGCATCTACCTCAACGGCGACATCGAGTACCAGGTGACCATCGGCGACGGCGGCGGCCTCGCCGTGTCCGTGGACGGCGACCTCCCCGCGCCACTGGTCTGCCACGAGGACCTCACCTGCGATCTGGTGGACCCGTCCACCGGACGCCGGATTCCCGGCGGACGCTTCGTCCGCGATCCGCGGACCGGCGCCGTCGACCGGATTCAGCTCTCGGGCCGGATGGCCCGGAAAAGCGCCCTGGTCTGAGGGTCCCCCACCCCTCACGCCGCCCGGCCGTCTCCCCACATCTCCCCCGGCCGGGTGCGGGCGCCCCGGCTCGGCGGCCGCACGGCCCCAGCCCTCGCACACCCGCCCGTTCAACCGCTCTGAAGGGCCCCGATCCACCATGACCGACCACCACCAGACCTCATCCGGTGCGGTGTCCACACCCCCCGGCGCCGCGGACCTGCCCCCGGCGGCGTGGAACGCCACCGACCGTGCCGTCTCGCGCGCACCGCTCGGCGAGCTGTTCGCCGTATGGGCCGAGCGCACCCCGGACGCGCCGGCCCTGCTGGCGGACGACCGCGAGTGGTCCTTCGGCGAGGTCGAGGTCTGGGCGAACCGGCTGGCCCACCGCCTCATCGGGCAGGGCGTGGGCCCCGAGCGCGTGGTGGCCCTGGTGCTGCCCCGCTCCGCCGAACTGGTGGTGGCCGAGCTCGCGGTGGCGAAGGCCGGCGGGGCCTATCTGCCGATCGACCCGGCGCACCCCGAGGAGCGCCGCGCCATGATGCTGGCCGACGCCCGGCCGGTGGCCGTGCTGGACGACCCGCGGCTGATCCGGGAGGCGGCGGCCGGGGCCGGGCCCGACCACGCGCCCGGCGACGGGGACCGGCTCGGCCCGCTGCTCCCCGGGCACCCCGCGTATGTCATCTACACCTCCGGGTCCACGGGGGTGCCCAAGGGTGTGCTGGTGCCGCACGCCGGGCTGGGCAACTTCTCGGCCGCGGCCACGGCCCACTACCGGGTCCGGCCGGGCGACCGGGTGCTCCAGTTCTCCTCACCGAGTTTCGACGCCTCCGTGCTGGAGCTGTGCTCCTCCCTGCTCGCCGGGGCGGCGCTGGTGGTGCCCCCCGAGGGGCCCCTGCTGGGCGCCGAACTGGCCGCGGTGCTGCGGGAGCGGCGGGTCACCCATGCCCTGATCCCCCCGGCGGCGCTGGCCACCGTACCCCCGGAGGAGCTCCACGACGGGCTGCCCGGCCTCCGCACCGTGATCGTGGGCGCGGAGTCCTGCCCCGCCGATCTGGTGGACCTGTGGGCGCCGGGCCGGCGGCTGGTCAACTCCTACGGTCCGACGGAGGCCACGGTCGTGGCCACCTGGACGGACGCCCTGGCGGCGGGCTCCGGCGCCCCGCCGATCGGCCGTCCGCTGCCCAACACCCGGGTGTTCGTGCTGGACGGGGCGGCGCGGCCGGTGCCGGTCGGCACCACCGGTGAGCTGTGGATCAGCGGCGCCGGGGTGGCCCGCGGCTATCTCGACCGGCCGGGGCTGACCGCCGAGCGCTTCACCGCCTGCCCCTTCGGCCCGCCCGGCTCCCGGATGTACCGCACCGGCGATCTGGCCCGCTGGACCGCCGACGGTGCGCTGGAATTCCTCGGCCGGGCCGACCACCAGGTCGCGTTACGCGGCTTCCGCATCGAACTGGGCGAGGTGGAGGCCGCGCTGGCCCGGCATCCCGGGGTGGGCGCCGCCGTGGTCACCGTACGGGAGGACGAGCCCGGTCGGAAGCGGCTGGTCGGCTATGTGGTGCCGCCCAGCGGAGGGACTCCGCCGAGGGTCGCGGAGGTGCGGGCCGCGGCGGCCCGGGTGCTGCCGGCGCATATGGTGCCGTCCGCGTATGTGGTGCTGGACGCGTTCCCCCTCACCCCGCACCGCAAGATCGACCGGCAGGCGCTGCCCGCCCCGCGCTCCGCGCCGGACGGCGACGTACGCCATGTCGCCCCGCGCACCCCGGCCGAGGAGACCCTGACCCGCATCTGGGCCGAGGTGCTGCCGGTGGACACCGTGGGCGTGACGGACGACTTCCTGGGCCTGGGCGGCGACTCCCTCCTCGGGGTGCGGCTGCTGGCCCGCGTCCGGGCCGAACTGGGCGTGGAGCTCTCGCTGCGCGACCTGCTCGACGCCGGGACGGTGGCGCGACTGGCCGGCCGGCTGCCCGCCGGGGCCGCCGGGGCCGCCGGCCCGTCCCAAGCGGGCGAGGCGGCAGAGGTGTCAGAGCAGCCGATCCCGCCCGCGCCGCGCGGGGGTCCGCTGCCGCTGTCCTCCGCCCAGCGGCGGCTGTGGTTCCTGGACGATCTGACCTCCGGCGGAACCGAGTACAACACCGGGGCCGGGCTGCGGCTCGACGGCCCGCTGGACCCGGCCGCGCTGCGCCGGGCGCTGGACCGGCTCGCCGCCCGCCACGACGCCCTGCGCACCACCTTCGCCACCGTGGACGGGCACGGTGTGCAGCGGGTGGCCGAGCACGGGACCGTCCCCCTGGACCGGATCGACCTCGGCGGGCATCCGGCGCGGCGGCGCGCCGAGACGCTGGAGCACACGCTGGCCGAGGAGCTGAGCCGCCCCTACGACCTTCAGCGGGGGCCGCTGACCAGGGCGCTGCTGATCCGGCTCGGCGACGCGGACCATGTCCTGCTGCTGGCGCAGCATCACATCGTCACCGACGGCTGGTCGGTCGGACTGCTGGTGCGCGAACTGGCCGCGCTCTACGCCGCCGAGGTGTCCGGAGACGATGCCGGGCTCCCCGGGCCCGCGCTCCAGTACCCGGACTTCGCGGTCTGGGAGCGGAGCCGCCCCGCCCACGCCCGCCAGGACGCCGACCTGGCGTACTGGCGGGACCGGCTCGCCGGGATGCAGACGCTGGAGCTGCCCACCGACCGGCCCCGGCCGCCGGTGCGCACCACGGCGGGCGCGGTGCACCGCCATGAGCTGCCCGCCGAGCTGTTGGCGGGGCTGGCCCGGCTCGGCAGGCAGCGGGACACCACACCGTTCACGCTGCTCGCGGCCGCCGTCGCGGTGCTGTTCGCCCGCTACTCGGGCCAGCGGGACATCGCCTTCGGCACCGTCACCGCCGGACGCCACCGCACGGAGCTGGAGTCGGTCGCCGGATTCTTCGTCAACACCCTGGTGCTGCGCGCCGACGTCGACGCGGACAGCACGGTCGAGCGGTTCCTGGACGCGATGCGCGAGACGGTGCTGGACGCCTTCGCCCATGACCGGCTGCCGTTCGAGCGGGTCGTCGAGGAGCTGGCCCCGCGCCGCGACCCCAGCCGCAATCCGCTGGTGCAGGCGCTGGTCGTCCAGCAGAGCGCCATGGTGCCCGCCCAGGAGGCGGCGGGTGTGCGGATCACCGAGCACCCGCTGCCGCGCCCCGCCGCGCGCTTCGACCTGGTGCTGGAGTTCTCGCCCCGCGACGACGGCTCGCTGGGGCTGACCGTCGAGTTCAACTCCGATCTGTTCGAGGCCGCCACGATCGAGCGGATGGCCGGGCATCTGCACCGGCTGCTGACCGCCATGGTGGCCGATCCGGGCGCCACCCTGGCCGAGCTGCGGATGCTGGCCGACGCCGAGTGGCATGCCCTGCTCGACGCCTGGAACGGACCCCACCAGCCGGCCGTCGAAACCACCTTGCCCGCTCTGTTCGCCGCCCAGGTGGTGCGGCGCCGCACGGCCACCGCCGTGACCTGCGGGGCGACCAGCCTCTCCTACGACGAGGTGAACCGGCGCGCCAACCGGCTGGCCCGGCTGCTGATCGCCCGGGGCGCCGGTCCCGAGCGGCTGGTGGCCCTGGCCCTGCCCCGCTCGGCCGAGCTCGCCGTCGTCCTGCTGGCGGTGCTCAAGGCGGGCGCCGGATATCTGCCGGTGGACCCCGGCTATCCGGCCGAGCGCATCGCGCTCATGCTGGCCGACGCCGCGCCCTCGACGATCCTCACCACCACCGGGGCGGCCGGCGCGCTGCCCGCCGACGCCGAACGGCTGGTGCTGGACGACCCGGCGGTCCGCGCCGAGCTGGACGGCCTCGCGGACGGCGACCTCACCGACGCCGAACGGACCCGTCCGCTGCACCCGGCCCATCCCGCGTACGTCATCTACACCTCGGGGTCGACCGGCCGGCCGAAGGGCGTGGTGGCCACCCACCGCGGTGTGGCGGGGCTCGCGGCCTGGGCCGAGGCGGAGTTCGGGCAGGAGGGGCTGACCGATGTGGTCGCCGCCACCTCACTCAACTTCGATGTGTCGGTGTTCGAGATCCTCTGCCCCTTGCTGGCCGGCGGCAGCGTCGAAGTGGTGCGGGACCTGCTCGCCCTCACCGACCCCGAGGGGCGGCCGCGGGCGAAGGGGCTGCTCAGCGGGGTGCCCTCGGTGTTCTCCCGGCTGCTGGGCGAGGACCCCTCGGCGGCCGCGGCCCGGACCGTCGTGCTGGCGGGCGAGGCGCTGCCCGCGCAGACCGTACGGGACATCCGCCGGGCCGTGCCGTCCTGCCGGATCGCCAATCTGTACGGGCCGACCGAGGCGACGGTGTACGCCACCGCCTGGTTCTGCGACGGCGAGGCGCCGCCGCAGGCCCCGCCGATCGGCCGGCCGGTCGCGGGCGCCCGCGCCTACGTCCTGGACCCCACCCTCCGGCTGGTGCCGCCCGGGGTGACCGGTGAGCTGTATCTGGGCGGGCAGGGCCTGGCCCGGGGCTATCTGCGGCGGCCCGGTCTGACCGCCCGGCGGTTCGTCGCCGACCCCTTCGGGCCGCCCGGCAGCCGGATGTACCGCACCGGCGACCTGGTCCGCTGGACCGCCGACGGTGCGTTGGAGTACCTGGGCCGGGCCGATGACCAGGTGAAGATCCGCGGCTTCCGCATCGAACTGGGCGAGGTGGAGACGGCGCTGCTGCGCCACCCCGACATCGCCGAGGCGGCCGCGGTGGCCCGCGAGACGGACGGTCACCAGCGGCTGATCGCCTATGTGGTGGCCGCCGCCGGCACCGCACCGGACCCGGCGGGGCTGCGGCGGTTCCTGCGGCGTTCGCTGCCCGACTACATGGTGCCCGCGGCCGTCCTGGTCCTGGAGCGGATGCCGCTGGGCCCCAACGGCAAGCTGGACCGCGGCCGGCTGCCCGAACCGGACTGGACCGAGGCCGCGGCACCGGGCTATGTGGCGCCCCGGACCGCCACCGAGCGGACCCTGGCCACGGTCTGGGCGCGGGTCCTGCGGGTGGCGCGGGTGGGGGTGGAGGACAACTTCTTCTCCCTCGGCGGCGATTCGATCCTCAGCATCCAGCTGGTCTCCCAGGCCCGGCGGGCCGGCCTCGCGGTCACCTCGCGCGATGTCCACCGCCACCAGACGGTCGCCGCGCTGGCCCTGCACCTGGACACCACCGCGGCCCCGGCCGGGCGGCCCGGCTCCGACGGGGACGCGAGGGCCACCGGTGAGCTGCCGCTGACCCCGATCCAGCACTGGCTGTTCACCCGCGACCCCGAGCGGGCCGGGCACTTCAACCAGACGATCTCCCTGGTGCTGCCCGAGGACCTGGACGAGGACGCGCTGCGCCACGCCCTGGACGCGCTGGTGGCCCACCATGACGCCCTGCGCTCCCGGTTCCACCGGCGGGGCGACGGCTGGTACCAGCGGATCGAGGAGGCGGGGGCCGTCCGCGTACCGCTTATGACCGGCGGCGCGCATCTGGGCGGCTTCGACCTGGCCGAGGGGCCGCTGATGCGCGCGGTGCTCGACCGGGGCGCAGGGCAACGGCCGGTTCTCCACCTCACCGTCCACCACGCGGTGGTGGACGGGGTGTCCTGGCGCGTGCTGCTGGAGGACCTGAGCAACGCCTACGGCGCCCGCCGGCAGGGGGCCGAAACCGAGGAAGCCGGCGCCGAGGAGGCCGAAACCGAGGGAGCCGGGGCCGACGGGGCCGGGCTTCCGCCCAAGTCCTCCCCGCTGCGCCACTGGGCGCTGCGGCTGAACGCCCACGCCCGAGGCGGGGGGTTCGCCGACGAGGAGGCGTACTGGACCGGCCCGGCCGGGGCCGGTGACCCCTCGCTGCCGACGGACCGCCAGGGGGCCAACACCTATGCCTCGGCCCGGTCGGTCACCGTCCGGCTCGGCCCGGACCAGACGGCCACGCTGCTCCAGACGCTGCCCGAGGTCTACCGGACACAGGCGAACGACGTGCTGCTGAGCGCGCTGGCCCGGGTGCTGCACCGCTGGACCGGACGGGACCGGGTCCCGGTGGACGTGGAGGGCCACGGCCGCGAGGAACTCTTCGCGGACCTGGACCTCTCCCGTACGGTCGGCTGGTTCACCACCCGCTTCCCGGTGGCGCTCGACCTGCCGGAGGGCGGCTGGGGCGAGGTGCTGAAGTCCGTCAAGGAGCAGATGCGGGCCGTGCCGCGGCGCGGTCTGGGCTACGGGGTGCGGCGCCATCTGCTCGGCGGCGCGGGCCTGGCCGACGGTCCCACGGCCGGGATCAGCTTCAACTACCTCGGCCGGTTCGAGCCGCCGGGCGGTGACGACGGGCTCTTCCGCGGCCTTGCCCGGGAACTGTCCCTGGACGCCGACCCGGCCGCGGCGCGCCCGCATCCGCTGGAGGTGGTGGGCCGGGTCGAGGACGGCGTCCTGGTCTTCACCTGGTTCTACTCACAGAACCTGCACCGGGCGGAGACGGTCGGGCGGCTCGCCGAGGAGTTCCGCGCGGCGCTGTGCGAGATCGCCCGGCACGGCAGCGCGCCCGGCGCGGGCGGCCGCACCCCCTCCGACTTCCCGCTCGCCGCCCTCGACCAGGCCACCGTGGACCGGCTGGCGGGGGACGGCAGCACGGTGGAGGACATCTACCCGCTCACCCCCACCCAGGCGGGCATGCTGTTCCACTCCCTGGCCCAGGACGACCGGCGCGCCTACGTCCAGCAGCTCACCTTCGTCCTGGACGGGGTGCCCGATCCGGCGGCGCTGGCCGCGGCCTGGCAGCGGGTCGCCGACGCAACGCAGGTGCTGCGCGCCCGCGCGGTGTGGGACGGGGTGCCCGAGCCGGTCCAGGTGGTGGAGCGCGGGGCCCGGATCCCGGTGACCCTGCTCGACTGGCGCCGGCTGTCCGGACCGGACGAGCGGCGGGAGCGCTTGCGCAGATTCCTCGCCGCGGACCGGGAGCGCGGTGTGGACCTGGCCACCGCACCGCTGACGCGGCTGGCGCTGGCCCGTCTGTCGGACACCGAGGTCCAGGTGGTGTGGACCTTCCACCATCTGATCCTGGACGGCTGGAGCCTCTTCCAGGTGCTCTCCGACGTCTTCCACTGCCACGCTCGCGCGCGCGAGGGCGTGTCCGGCCCGGCCATGGCCTCCGATCTGCCCGGCCGCCGCCCGTTCGGCGACTATGTGGCGTGGCTGCGGGAGCGCGACGAGGTCCGGGCCGAGGAGCACTGGCGGGCCCGGCTCGCCGGCCTCACCGAGCCCACCCCGCTGCCGTACGACCGGGAGCCCACCGAGACCCACCGCGCCGAGTCCACCGAGGGCCTCCGCGTCACCCTGTCCGCCGACACCACCCGCCGGCTGGGCGCCCTGGCCCGGGGCGCGGGGCTCACCCTGAACACCGTGGTGCAGGGGGCGTGGGCGCTGCTGCTGGCCCGGCAGTCCGGCCGCGACGACGTCGTCTTCGGGACCACGGTCTCCGGGCGGCCCCCGGAGCTTTTGGGCGTGGAGTCGATGAACGGACTGTTCATCACGACCGTGCCGACCCGGCTCACGGTGCCGGCCGGTGCCACCCTCACGGCGTGGCTGAGCGCGGTGCAGGCCGGGCAGACCGAGGACCGGCGGTTCGACTTCGTGCCGCTCACCCGGCTGCGGTCCTTCACCGGTCTGCCCGAGCGGGTGAACCTCTTCGACTCCCTCGTGGTCTTCGAGAACTATCCGGTCGGCGGGGACCTCGCCGCCGCGCACGGCCTCGCCCTGCGGGAGCTGGAAGGCGTGGAGACCACCAACTACCCGCTGTCCCTGGTGGTCTACCCCGGTGCGGAGCTGGGCCTGCGGCTCGGCTACGACCCGGCGCTGTTCCAGGAGGCCACCGTCCGGCGGATGGCGGAGCAGCTGACGGTGGTGCTGACGGCCATGGCCGACGGCCCGGACCGGGCGCCCGCGCGGCTGCCGATGCTCACCCCCGAACGCCGCCGCCAGGTGCTCCACGAGTGGAACGACACCGCCGTCCCGCTGACCGAGGCCACGGTGGCCGGGCTGTTCGCCGACCGGGTGCGGTGCGCGCCGGACGCGACGGCCCTGGACGGCGCGGACGGCCCGGTGAGCTACCGGGAGCTGGATGCGCGCGCCAACCGGCTGGCCCACCGGCTCGTCGCACACGGCGTCGGACCGGAGCGCCCGGTGGCCGTGCTGATGGACCGGTCCGTGGCACTGGTGGTGGCGCTGCTGGCGGTCGTCAAGGCCGGCGGGGTGTACGTACCGCTGGACACCCGCGCCCCCGGGGACCGGCTGCGCGGGGTGCTGGCGGAGGCGGGAGCGGAGGTGCTGCTGACCGACCGGGCCTGGCAGCGCACGGCGGCGGACATCGCGGCCGCCGGGCGGACCCTGGTGGTGGAGTCCGGCGGCGGAGGCGACGACGACGGCCCGTCGCGGCCGCCGCACGTGGCGCTCTCCCCCGACAACGCCCTGTACCTGATGTTCACCTCCGGCTCCACCGGGCGGCCCAAGGGGGTCGCGGTGCGCCACCGCGATGTGACCGCCCTCGTCGCGGACCGCGCGTTCGCGGCCCACGACCGGGTGCTGGTGCACTCGCCCCAGGCGTTCGACGCCTCCACCTATGAGCTGTGGGTGCCGCTGCTGCGCGGCGGCCGGGCGGTGCTGGCGCCCGCCGGGGAGCTGGACGCGGACACCGTGCGCCGGGCGATCGGGGTGCACAAGGTGAGCTGCCTGTGGCTGACCGCGGGGCTGTTCCGGCTGCTCGCGCAGGAGGCGCCGGACTGTCTGCGGGGCGCCCGGGAGGTGTGGACCGGCGGTGAGGCGGTGCCCGCCGCCGCGGTGCGCCGGGTGCTCGCGGCCTGCCCGGAGCTGACGGTGGTGGACGGCTACGGGCCCACCGAGACCACGACGTTCGCCACCCGGCGCCCGTTCCGCGCCGGGGAGGAGCTGCCACCCGCGCTGCCCATCGGACGGCCGCTGGACAACACCCGCGTCTACGTCCTCGACGGCGCCCTCCAGCCGCAACCGCCCGGCATCCCCGGGGAGTTGCACATCGCGGGCGCCGGGGTGGCGCGCGGCTACCACGGCCGCCCCGGCGCCACCGCCGAGCGGTACCTGGCCGATCCGTACGGGCCGCCCGGCTCCCGGATGTACCGCACCGGGGACATCGTGGCCTGGACCGACGGCGGTGAACTGCGCTTCGTGGGCCGCGCCGACGACCAGCTGAAGGTCCGGGGCTTCCGTATCGAGCCGGGGGAGATCGAGACCGCGCTGGCCCGCCACGAGGCCGTGGCGGAGGCGGTCGTGACGCTCTCCCGCGCGGGCGGGCGCGCGCTGCTGACCGGCTATGTGGTGCCGGCCGGCGGGGGCGCGCCGCCCGGGGCCGAGGAGCTGCGGTCCTTCCTGGGCGCTGTGCTGCCGGACTACATGGTGCCCGCGGTGTTCGTCACCCTCGACGCGCTGCCGCTCACCCGCAACGGCAAGGTGGACCGCCGCCGGCTGCCCGCGCCCGATCCGGCGGCCGGGACGGCGCGGTACGTGGCGCCCCGTACCGATGCCGAGCGGGCCCTCGCGGAGATCTGGGGCACCCTGCTGGGCCGGGAGCGGATCGGCGCGGAGGACGACTTCTTCCAGCTGGGCGGGGATTCGATCCTCAGCATCCAGGTGGCCTCCCGCGCCCGGCAGGCGGGGCTGGCCCTCACCCCCCGGGAGCTGTTCCGGCACCCCACCATCGCCTCGCTCGCCGCCGTCGCCACCCCCACCGCGCCACCCGCCGCCGACACCGGACCGGTGACCGGCGAGCTGCCGCTCACCCCGATCCAGCACTGGTTCCTCGCCATGCGGCCGGGCCGGCCCGGCCACTTCAACCAGTCCGTGGTCGTCGAACTGCACCGGGACCCGGACCCCGGTGCGCTCCGCGCGGCGCTGGAGGCGCTGCTGGTCCACCATGACGCGCTGCGGACGCGGTTCACGCCCGGCGCGGACGGGAGCCTGCGCCCGTACTGCCCGGCGCCGGACCCGGCGGCCCCGGCGCCCCTGCGGGAGTACGACCTGTCGGGGCTGGGCGCGCGGGAGCGGCGGGCCGCCGAGGACGCGGCGATGGCCGAGGCGCAGGCCGGGTTCGACCTGGCGCGGGGACCGCTGCTGGCCGCGCGGCTGTTCCGGTCCGGAGCGGGGCGGCGGCCCACGCTCTTCCTGACCGCCCACCACCTGGTGGTGGACGGGGTCTCCTGGCGGGTGCTGCTGGAGGATCTGAACACCGCCTACCAGCAGGTGCTCGCGGGCGGACGGGCCGACCTCGGCCCCCGCACCACCTCGGTGCGCGACTGGTCGCGGCGGCTGGCCGCACACACCGCCGCCGGCGGTTTCGACGCCGAACTCCCCCACTGGCGGGCGGTGGCGCAGGAGTGCGCGGCGCGGCTACCCCTGGACGGCGACGGCGAGGGGGACAACACGGTGGCGTCCATGGCGTCGGTCACCGTCCGGCTGGACCGGGAGCGGACCGACGCCCTGCTGCGGCAGGTCCCCGGGGTCTACCGCACCCGGGTGGACGACGTGCTGCTCGCCGCGCTGGGCCGGGTGCTCGGCCACTGGACCGGGCGGCGCCGGGTCGCCGTGGACCTGGAGGGCCACGGCCGGGAGGAGCATCTGCTGGACGGGGTGGACCTGTCCCGCACCGTCGGCTGGTTCACCAGCCTGTATCCGGTCGCCCTCGACCTGCCCGAGGACGGCGGCTGGGGCGAGACGCTGAAGTCCGTCAAGGAACAGCTGCGGGCGGTGCCGGCCCGCGGCATCGGCTACGGCGCGCTGCGCCATCTGGCCCCGGCCTCGGGGCTCGGGGAGGCGGCGGAGCCCGGCATCAGCTTCAACTACCTCGGGCAGTTCGACTGGGCGGCCGGTGCGGACACCGGTCTGGTCCGCACCGTACGCGGCGGGCTGGGCGGTGACGCCGCGCCCGACACCGTCCGGGCGCATCTGCTGGACGTGGTGGGCCGGGTGGAGCGGCGGTGCCTGGAGATCACCTGGTACTACGGCACGGGGACGCACACCGAGGAGACGGTGACCGGGCTGGCGCGGGCCATGCTCGGCGCCCTGGAGGAGATCATCGGCCACTGCGCCGGCCCCGCGGCCGGCGGCCGTACCCCGTCGGACTTCCCGCTGGCCCGGCTGGACCAGGCGGCGGTGGACCGGATCGCCGGCGACGGCCGGGCCGTCGAGGACATCTATCCGCTGACCCCGATGCAGGCCGGGATGCTGTTCCACGGGCTGATGGAGCCGGCGTCGGACGCCTATGTCAACCAGGTCCAGCTGACGCTGACCGGGGTGGGCGATCCACGGGCGCTGGACACCGCGTGGCGGCGCACGGTGGCCGCCAACCCCATCCTGCGCACCCGTCTGGTGTGGGCGGACACCCCGGAGCCGCTCCAGGTCGTGATGGGCCGGGCGGCCCCCCGGATCGTCCACCACGACTGGAGGCGGCGGCCCGAGGAGTGGCGCGAGGCCGAGCTGCGCCGTCTGCTCGACCAGGACCGGGCCGAGGGGATCGACCTGGCCACCGCGCCGCTGATGCGGCTGGCGCTGATCCGGCTGTCCGCCGAGGAGGTGCGGATCGTCTGGACCTTCCACCATGTGCTGCTCGACGGCTGGAGCGCGGCGCAGGTCTTCGACGAGGTGTGCGAGCGATACGCGGCGCTCACCGCGGGCCGGACGCCGGTGGTGCCCGCCCGGCGTCCGTTCCGCGAGTACCTCGGCTGGCTCGGCGAGCAGGACACCGCGGAGGCCGAGCGGTACTGGCGTACGGCGCTGGCGGGGTTCACCTCGCCCACCGGGCTGCCGTGGGACCGGCCCCCGTCGGGGGCGCACCGCAGCGCCTCGTCGGGCTCGCACCGGGTCACTCTCGGCGCCGAGGAGTCCGCCCGGCTGCGGACGGCCGCGCGGCGGGCCGGGCTGACCATGAACACGGTGGTGCAGGGCGCCTGGGCGCTGCTGCTGTCCCGGTACGGCGGGACCGACGACGTGTGCTTCGGCACCACCGTCTCGGGGCGGCCGGCCGCGCTGCCGGGCGTCGAGTCCATGGTCGGGGTGTTCATCAACACCGTCCCCACCCGGGTGCGGGTGGCGGGCGGCAGTCCGCTGCTCCCGTGGCTGCGGGAGCTCCAGTCGGCGCAGTCCGAGGCCCGGCTCTTCGACTTCGTGTCCCTGGCCCAGCTGGGCGGCTGGAGCGAGGTGCCCGGCGGGGTGAACCTCTTCGACTCCATCGTGGTCTTCGAGAACTACCCGTTCGACGGCGAGGCCATCGCGGCGCACGGCCTGGGCCTGCGGCAGGAGCGGGACCTGGAGCCCACCAGCTATCCGCTCAGCGTGGTGGTGGCGCCCGAGGAGCGGCTGTCGATCTCGCTGGACTACGACCCGGCGGCCTTCAACGCCCCGACGATCGAGCGGCTGGGCGGCTGTCTGCGGGAGCTGCTGGAGCAGATGGCGGCCGGTCCGGAGCGCCGGCTGGACGAACTGCCGCTGATCGGCGAGGCCGCTGCGCGCGCGATCCTCGAGGAGTTCAGCGGCCCGGTCGCGGCCGCGCCGCACACGGTGCTGCCCGCGCTCTTCGAGGCGCGGGCGGCCGGTACCCCGGACGCGGTGGCGGTGCTGGGCGACGGCGGACCGCTGACCTACCGGGAGCTGAACGAGCGCGCCAACCGGCTCGCCCGGCTGCTGATCGCCTCGGGCGCCGGCCCGGAGCGCTTCGTGGCCCTGGCGCTGCCGCGCACACCTCAGCTGGTGGTGGCCGTGCTGGCGGTGCTCAAGAGCGGGGCGGCCTATCTCCCGGTCGACCCGGCGTATCCGGCCGAGCGCATCGCCTTCATGCTGGGCGACATCGCCCCGGACACGGTGGTGACCACCGGGGAGTCGGCGGACCGCGTGCCCGCCGGGCCGGGCGGCCGGATCCTGCTGGACGGCGCGGAGTGCGGCCGGCGGCTGGCGCGGCTGCCGGCCGGGGACGTCGGCGACGCCGAGCGGCGCGGCCCGCTGGACCCCGGCCATCCGGCGTACGTCATCCACACCTCGGGGTCGACGGGGGTGCCCAAGGGCGTCGTGATCACCCATCGGAGCGTGGCCGCGCTGGCCGCCTGGGCACGGGAGGAGTTCGGCGCCCAGGGGCTCGCCCATGTGGTGGCCTCGACCTCGCTCAACTTCGACGTGTCGGTCTTCGAGATCCTCTGCCCGCTGCTGGCCGGCGGCTCCGTCGAGATCGTCCGTGATCTGCTCACCCTGGCCGAGCGCACGCAACCCTGGACGGCGAGCCTGATCAGCGCCGTGCCCTCGGCGCTCGGGCAGGTGCTCGGCAAGGGGTCGGTGGCGGTGCGGGCCGGCACCGTGGTGCTGGCGGGCGAGGGGCTCGCCGCCCGCACCGTCCAGGAGGTCCGCGCGGCCGTCCCCGGCTGCCGGGTGGCGAACATCTACGGCCCCACCGAGGCGACCGTCTACGCCACCGCGTGGATTTGTGACCCCGCCGACCCCGACCGCACCCCGCCCATCGGCGCCCCGGTCGCGGCCACCCGCGCCTACGCCCTGGACGCGCGGCTGCGGCCGGTACCGGTCGGTGTGCCGGGCGAGCTGTATCTGGCCGGGCCGGGCCTGGCCCGGGGCTACTTCGGCCGGCCGGGGCTCACCGCGCAGCGGTTCACCGCCGATCCGTACGGCCCCGCGGGCAGCCGGATGTACCGCACCGGCGACCTGGTCCGCTGGGACGAGCGGGGGCAGCTGGAGTACCTCGGCCGGACCGACGACCAGGTCAAGGTGCGCGGTTTCCGGATCGAGCTGGGCGAGGTGGAGGCGGCGCTGGCGCGCCACCCCGATGTCGCCGAGGCGGCCGCGGCCGTGGTGGAGACCGATGGTCACAAGCGCCTGGCCGGCTATGTGGTGCGGGCCCCCGGCTCGGCACCGGTGGACACCGCCGCGCTCCGCGCGTTCCTCGCCACCGGCCTGCCGGACCACCTGGTCCCCTCGGCCGTGGTCGTGCTGGACCGGCTGCCGCTGGGGCCGAGCGGCAAGCTGGACCGGCGGGCGCTGCCCGCACCCGTCTGGTCGGCCCCCGCCGCCGGCCATGTGGAGCCGCGTACGGAGACCGAGAAGGCCCTCGCCGCCATCTGGGCGGAGGTCCTCGGGGTGGAGCGGGTCGGCGTGGAGGACAACTACTTCACCCTCGGCGGCGATTCCATCCTCAGCATCCAGATCGTCTCCGCCGCCCGCCGGGCCGGGATCGAGCTGACCCCGCGCCACCTGTTCGTCCACCAGACCGTGGCGGACCTGGCCGCGGCCACATCGGCGGCACCGGCCGCGGCGGCCGCGCACGAGCAGGGCCCGGTGGTCGGGGAGGTGCCGCTGACCCCGATCCAGCGCTGGCTCTTCGAGCGGCTGCCCGAGGCGCCGGAGCACTTCACCCAGTCGGTCACGGCCGAGCTGACCGCGCCGGTGGACGAGGGAGCGCTGCGCACCGCCCTGGCCACGGTGCTGACCCACCACGACGCCCTGCGGCTGCGCTTCGAGCGGACCGGGGACGGCGCGGTGCGCCAGTACAACGCCCCGCCGGACGCCGAGGAACCGGCGCTCGACGTCCACGACCTGTCCTCGGTGCCGCCGGGGCGGCGGGACGCGGTGCTGCGGGAGACGGCCGGGCGGATGCGGGCCGGATTCGACCTGGCCGTAGGACCGCTGCTGCGCGCGGCGCTCTTCACCCGCGGCGAGGGAAACCGGCCCGTGCTGCTGCTGACGGCCCACCACCTGGTGGTCGACGCGGTCTCCTGGCGCATCGTGCTGGAGGACCTGGACACCGCCTACCGGCGCCTCGTGGCGGGCCGGGCCGCCGAGCCGGGCCCCAAGACCACGTCGTTCCGCACCTGGGCGCGGCGCTTGAGCGACCACACCGCCGCCGGGGGCTTCGACGCCGAACGCGACCACTGGGCGGCCTGCCACGTCCCCACCGACCTCCCCACGGACGGGGCGGGGCCCAACACCGCGGCCTTCGAGGAGGAGGTGACCGTCTCACTCGGTGCCGAGGAGACCCGGGCACTGCTGCGGGAGGTGCCGGGCGCGTATCTGACCCGGGTCAACGACGTCCTGCTGTGCGCCCTGGGGCGGGTGCTCGCCCGCTGGACCGGCCGGGACCGGGTGGCGGTGACCCTGGAGGGGCACGGCCGGGAGGAGATCGCCGAGGGGGTCGATCTGTCCCGTACGGTCGGCTGGTTCACGACCATGTTCCCCGTCGTCCTGGAGGCGCCCGCCGACGGGGAGCTGGAGCGGACGCTGAAGGCCGTCAAGGAGCGGCTGCGGGCGGTTCCGGGGAACGGCCTGGGCTACGGGGCGCTGCGCCATCTGTCCGGCGCGGCCCCCGCCGGCCTGCCCGCCGAACCGAGGATCAGCTTCAACTACCTCGGGCAGCAGGACTGGGAGCCGCCCGCGCCGGGTGGTCTGCTGCACGCCCTGACCGGCGGTCTGGAGGGCGATATGAGCCCGCGGGCGCCCCGGCCGCATCTGCTCGATGTGGTCGGCCGGGTGACCGACCGGCGGCTCGAGCTGAGCTGGTCCTACTCCCGGTCGCTGCACCGGCGCGCCACGGTGCGCCGGCTCGCCGAGGAGATGGTGGCGGAGCTGCGGGCGATCGTGGCGCTGTGCACCCGCCCCAGCGCGGGCGGACGGACGCCCTCGGACTTCCCGCTGGCCGCCCTGGACCAGGAGACCGTCGACCGGCTGGCGGGCGACGGCCGGGACGTGGCCGAGATCCATCCGCTGACCCCGACCCAGGCCGGGCTGGTCTTCCACGCACTGGCCCAGCGCGACCAGGGGCTCTATGTGGAGCAGGCGACCTTCGTGCTGGACGGGGTGGGCGACCTGGGCGTGCTGGCCGCCGCCTGGCGGCACGTCGTGGACCGCACCCCGGTGCTGCGCGGCGAGGTGGTGGTGCACGGGGTGACCGAGCCGCTGATGATCGTGCGCCGCACCGCGGCCGTACCGGTCGAGGAACTCGACTGGAGCGGCCTCGGCGAGGACGAGCGGACGGCCGCGCTGGAGCGGCTGCTGGATCAGGACCGCGCCCGGGGGATCGATCTCACCGCGGCCCCGCTGCTCCGCGTCACCCTGGTCCGGCTCTCCCCCGCCGAGGTGCGGGTGGTGTGGACCTTCCACCATGTGCTGCTGGACGGGTGGAGCGTCTTCCAGGTGCTCGGCGACGTCTTCGCCGCCCATGCCGCCCTGGCCGCCGGGGAGCGCCCGAGGCTGCCGGGCCGCCGGCCGTTCGCGGACTACGTGGCCTGGCTGGGCCGTCAGGACCGGACGCGGGCCGAGGCGCACTGGCGGCGGGTCCTGGCGGGCTTCACCACCCCCACTCCGCTCCCCTACGACCGCAGGCCGGCGCCGGAGCCGGCCACCCGGTCCTCCCGGTGGCTCTCGCACCGGCTCGGTGAGCGGGACACCGCCGCCCTTACGGACTTCGCCCGACGGCACCGGCTCACGCTCAACACCGTCGTGCAGGGCGCCTGGGCGCTGCTGATCTCCCGGCTGAGCGGCGAGTCGGACATCTGCTTCGGGGCGACGGTCTCCGGGCGGCCGACGGAGCTGCCGGGCGCGGACGACATCACCGGCATCTTCATCAATACCCTCCCGGTGCGCTGCACGGTGCCGGACACGGTGGGCACGGCCGCCTGGCTGCGGGAGTTCCAGACCGAGCAGGCGGACGCGCGCGGCTTCGGCCATGTGTCGCTGGCCCAGCTCCAGGGCTGGAGCGAGGTGCCGGGCGGGGTGGACCTGTTCGAGAGCCTGGTGGTGTTCGAGAACTACCCCATCAACAGCGCCGCCGCGGCCGAGCACGGGCTGCGGGTGCGCGATCTGCACGCCCTGGAGTCCACCAACTACGCGCTGACCGTGGTGGTCTCGCCCGGATCGGAACTGTCCGTGGAACTCGGCTACGACCCGCGGCTGTTCGAGGAGTCCACCGCCGAGGCGCTCGCGGACCGGCTCCGCCATCTCCTCGGCGCGCTCGCCACGGCCGGCGACGACTCCCCGCCGGACCGGATCGACGTCCTCCCGGCCGCCGAGCGCCGCCGGCTCCTGGTGGACTGGAACGACACCGCCCGCCCGGTGCCCCACGCGACCCTGGCCGAACTCTTCGAGGCGGCGGCGGACCGCCGGCCCGACGCACCGGCGGTGGACTCCCCGGACCTGAGGCTGACCTACGCCGAGCTGGACGCCCGCGCCAACCGCCTCGCCCACCGCCTCATCCGGCGGGGCGTGGGCCCCGGGCGGATCGTCGCGCTGGTCCTGCCCCGGTCGGTGGAGTCCGTCGTCGCCCGGCTCGCGGTGGCCAAGGCCGGGGGCGGCTATCTGCCCATCGACCCCGACTACCCGGCCGAGCGCGTCGAGCTGATGCTCAAGGACTCCGCCCCGCACGTGGTGATCGAGCGGGCCGCCGAGATCCTGGCCCCGGACGAACCGGCCCACCGCCCCACGGACGCGGACCGCCCGCGCGCCGTCCACCCGGACGACCCGGCCTATGTGATCTACACCTCCGGGTCCACCGGAACCCCCAAGGGAGTGGTCGTCACCCACCGCGGCATCGCGAGCTTCGCCGCCGCCGAGGCCGAGCACTTCCGGGTGCGGCCGGGCGACCGGGTCCTGTCGTTCTCCTCGCCCGGCTTCGACGCCTCCGTCCTGGAGCTGTGCATGGCGCTGCCGTCCGGGGCCGCCCTGGTGGTGCCCGAGCCCGGTCCGCTACTGGGCGGCCATCTCGCGGACGTCCTGCGGCGGCAGCGGATCACCCACACCCTCATCCCGCCCGCCGCCCTGGCGACCCTGCCCGCCGGCACCGAACGGGAGCTGCCCGAGCTGCGGACGCTGATCGTCGGAGGGGACGCCTGCGGCGCGGAGCTCGCCGCCCGCTGGGCCCCGCACCACCGCATGATCAACGCGTACGGGCCCACCGAGACCACCGTGGTGGCCACCTGGTCCGAGCCGCTCGCCCCCGACGGCGCCCCGCCGCCGATCGGGCGGCCCCTCCCCAACACCCGTGTCCACCTGCTGGACGCGCGGCTGCGCCCGGTGCCGGTGGGCGTGCCCGGCGAGGTGTGGATCAGCGGCCCGTCGCTGGCCCGCGGCTATCTGGGCCGCCCCGGACTGACCGCGGCCCGCTTCATGGCCGACCCCTTCGGGCCGCCCGGCTCGCGGATGTACCGCACCGGCGACCTCGCCCGCTACGACGCCCGGGGCCGCCTGCACCACCTGGGGCGCGTCGACCACCAGCTCAAACTGCACGGCCATCGCATCGAGGCCGGTGAGGTGGAGACCGCCCTGTGCGGCCACCCCGCCGTCGCGGAGGCCGTGGTGACGGTGCGGGAGGACGAGCCCGGGGCGCGCCGGCTGGTGGCCCATCTGGTCCTCGTGCCCGGGGCGGGCGCCCCGGCCGACCCGGAGCTGCGCACCCATCTGGGCCGGACGCTTCCGGGCCCGATGGTCCCGTCGGCGTTCGTCGTGCTGGACCGGCTGCCGCTCACCGAGAACGGCAAGACCGACCGCGCGGCGCTGCCCGCGCCCGGCCCCGCCACCGTGCGCGCGCCGGCCGGCCACATCGCCCCGCGCACCCCGACCGAGGAGGTCCTCGCGGAGATCTGGTCGGAGGTGCTGGGGGTCACACCGGTCGGCGCGGAGGACGAGTTCTTCGCCCTGGGCGGTGACTCGGTGCGCAGTCTGCTGATCGCCTCCCGGGCCAAGGAGGCGTTCGCCGTCGACCTGACGCCCCGGGACATCCTGACCGCGCGCACCGTCTCCGCCCTCGCCGACCTGGTCGAGGAGCACATCCTGCGCGAACTCGAAGACGCCGCGCTCGGCGGCAGCGACCACGACGAACGGTGAGGAAGGACGACATGACGTCTTCGAGGAAGGACCGCGCCGCCGCGCTGCCCGAGGAGCTGCGGGAGGCCCTGCGCCGCCGCCTCGCGGGCAAGGCCGGCCGAGCCGGCGCCATCCCCCGCGCGGACCGCACACGCCCGCTGCCGCTGTCCTTCGCCCAGGCGCGCCTGTGGTTCCTGCACACCCTCCAGCCGCGGGAGGCGGGGTACAACAGCGCGCTGGCGCTGCGGCTGACCGGCGCCCTGGACCCGGCGGCGCTCTCCCGGGCGCTGGATGCCCTGGTGGCGCGCCATGAGGCGCTGCGGACCACGTTCGACGACACCGACGGCCGGCCCGTGCAGGTGGTCCACCCGGCCGGGCCCGTCCCGCTGCCGGTGGCGGACCTCACCGGCCCGGAGCACGGGCCGGAGGCGCTGGATGAGCTGCTGTCGGCCGAGTACGCCCGGCCCTTCTCCTTGCGGACCGGGCCACCGCTGCGGGCGCTGCTGGTCCGCCTGGCCGAGGAGGAGCACGTCCTGCTGGTCACGGCCCATCACATCGTCACCGACGGCTGGTCGATGGGGGTGCTCCAGGACGAGCTGTGCGCGCTGTACGGCGCGGAGCCGGGCGCGGACCCGCTGCCACCGGTGCCGGTGCAGTACCCGGACTTCGCGGTGTGGCAGCGGGAGCGGCTCGCGTCAGCCGCGTCGGACCGGGCGCTCGACCACTGGAAGGAGCGGCTGGACGGCGTCGTCCCGCTGGAGCTGCCCACCGACCGGCCCCGCCCTGCGGTGCGCTCCTCGGCGGGGGCGGTGCACGAGTTCACCGTGGGCCGCGCCACCGCGGCCCGGCTGCGCGCGCTCGCCGCGCAGGAGCACACCACGCTGTTCACCGCGCTGGTCGCGGCCTGCCAGGGGCTGTTCGCCCGCTGGTCGGGACAGGACGACATCGCCATCGGCACCGTCACCTCCGGCCGTGGCCGCACCGAGCTGGAGCGGGCCGTCGGCTTCTTCGTCAACACGGTGGTGCTGCGCTCCGCGGTGGACACCGCCCGCTCCTACCGGGAGCTGCTGGCCGGCGCCGGGGCCACGGTGCTGGACGCCTTCGCCCACGACGAGACGCCGTACCAGCGGCTGGTGGAGGCGGTGGGGGCGCGCCGGGACGCGGGCCGCAACCCGCTGTTCGACGTGATGGTGCTGCTGCACAGCGCCCCCAGGAGCGCGCCCCGGCCGGCCGGACTGACCGCCACGAGCGTCGATGTGCCCCGGCGGTCCGCCACCTTCGACCTCAGCGTCGAATTCATCGAGGAAGCCGCGGACGGGGCTCAGCTGCGGGGGCTGCTGGAGTACAGCACCGACCTGTTCGACCCGGCGACCGCCGAGCGGATGGCGGGACATCTGCTGGTGCTGCTCGACGCGGTGGCCGCCGAACCGGACCGGCCGGTGTGCGAGCTGCCCCTGCTCACGGACGGGGAGCGGCGGCGGATGGCGGCGCTGGGACATGGCCCCGCCCTCGCGGTGGCACCGGCCACGTTCCCGGCGGTGTTCGAGGCGCTGGCGGCCCGCGTCCCGGGGGCGACGGCGCTGGTCGCCGGGGACGCGGTGTACGACGCCGTCGGACTCAACGCGGCCGCCAACCGGCTGGCGCACCATCTGATCGCCCAGGGCGTCGGACCAGAGCGCGTCGTCGGGGTGAAGCTGCCCCGGACCGCCGGCATGATCGTGGCGATCCTGGGTGTGCTCAAGGCGGGCGGGGTCTATCTGCCCATCGATCCGGAACTGCCCGCCGAGCGGGTCGCGTTCCTCCTCGCCGACGCCCGGCCCGCGCTGGTGCTCGACGAGGCGGCGCTGCGTGCCGTCCCGGACACCCTGCCGACCGCCGATCCCACGGACGCGGACCGGACCGCCGCCCTGCACCCCGGCAGCGCCGCCTACGTCCTGTACACCTCCGGCTCGACCGGCCGCCCCAAGGGGGTGGTCGTGGAGCACCGGTCGCTGGTCAATCTGCTGGTCAGCCATGGCCGGGGGTTCGTGGCCGAGGCGGGCGGCGGTCCGCTGCGCGCGGCGCTGACCGCGTCGTTCTCCTTCGACACCTCGCTGGAGGGGCTGCTGCTGCTGGCCGACGGCCATGAGCTGCACCTCATCGACGAGACCACCCGGCTCGATCCGGCCGCGCTCGTGGCGTACGTCGCGGCCCACCGCATCGACTTCCTCGACCTCACCCCCTCGTATCTGCGGCAGCTCCTGCCCGCCGGGCTGCTGGACCACCCCCGGCACCGCCCGCGGGTGCTGATGCTGGGCGGCGAGGCCATCGGTCCTTCGCTGTGGCGGCGGCTGGCGGACACGCCCGGCACCACGGCGTACAACTTCTACGGCCCGACCGAGTGCACCATCGACGCGCTCGCGGCCCGGATATCCGGCGCCGGGCACCCGGTGGTGGGCCGGCCGCTGGGCAATCTGCGCGCCCATGTGCTCGACGCCCGGCTCCAGACGGTGCCGGTAGGGGTGGCGGGTGAGCTGTATCTGTCCGGTGCGCAGGTGGCCCGGGGGTACCGGGGCCGTCCGGGACTGACCGCGTCCCGCTTCGTGGCCGATCCGTACGGGCCCGCCGGCAGCCGGATGTACCGCACCGGGGACATCGCGCGCTGGACCGCCGCCGGGGAGCTGGACTGCCTCGGGCGCGCCGATGACCAGGTGAAGGTCCGGGGCCACCGGATCGAACCGGGCGAGATCGAGGCGGCGCTGCTGGATCTGCCGTCCGTCGCCGAGGCGGCCGTGGTCGCCGTGACCGACGACCGCGGCCACGCGCGGCTGGCCGCCTACTACGTGCCCGCCCCGGCCGGTGCCCCGCCCACCTCCGGTGAGCTGCGCACGGCCCTCGGGCGCACCCTGCCCGGCCCTATGGTCCCCGGTGCGTTCGTCGCCCTCGACGCCATGCCGCTCACCCCCAGCGGCAAGCTGGACCGCCGGGCGCTGCCCGCCCCGCGGCCCGAGGCGGACCGGCCGGAGCGGGCGGTGGTGGCTCCGCGGACCGAGGCGGAGCGGGAGCTCGCGCGGATCTGGGCCGAGGTGCTGGGCGCCGGGACGGTGGGGGTGAGCGACAACTTCTTCGAGCTGGGCGGCGATTCGATCCTCAGCATCCAGCTCGTCTCCCGCGCCCGCCAGGCCGGATACGCGCTCACCTCGCGGGACGTCTTCCTGCACCAGACGGTCGCCGAGCTGGCCGCCGCCGTGGCACCGCGCACCGCGCCCGGCGCCGCCGGCGCGGATGCCGGGGAGCGGGCGGAGGTGGCGGGTCCGGCGCCGCTCACCCCGATCCAGCACTGGTTCTTCGCCACCCATGGCCCGCTGCGCCACTTCACCATGTCGATGGTCCTCGATCTGCCCCGCGACCTGGACGAGAGGGCGCTTCGGACCGCACTGGGCGCCGTGGTCGCGCATCACCCGGCCCTGCGCACCCGGTTCGTGCGCGGCGACGACGGCGGGTGGCGGCAGCTGGCGGACGGCGCGGCGGGCGGGCCGCCGCTGCGCCGCCACGACCTGTCCGGGCTCAGCGGCGCCGAGGAGACGGACGCGGCCGAGGCGGCGGCGGAGGCCGCCCGCGCCGAACTCGACCTGGCGTCGGGGGTATTGCTGCGGGGTGCGCTGCTCAGGCGCGGGGCGGGGGCCCGGCCGCGGCTGTTCCTGACCGCGCACCACCTGGCCGTGGACAGCGTCTCGTGGCGCATTCTGCTCGGCGATCTGGAGCGCGCCTACCGGCAGGCCGCCGCCGGGGAGCCGGTGCGGCTGGAGCCCGTCCCCACCCCCTTCACCACCTGGGCCACCCGGCTGGCCGGCCAGGTGCGGGAGGGCCGGCTGGACGGCGATCTGGCGTACTGGGAGGACCTGTGGCGGACGGGCGGCGCGGCCCTTCCGGTGGACCGGCCGGGCACGGCCACGGCCGGGTCCACCCGCGCCGTGCGCGTCACGCTCGACCGCGCGGCCACCGACGGGCTGCTGCGCCGGGTGCCCGGGGTGTACCGCACGCAGATCAACGATGTGCTCCTCAGCGCGCTGGGGCGGGTGCTCGCCGGTTGGACGGGCGAGGACCGGGTGCTGGTGGCCATGGAGGGCCACGGCCGGGAGGAGCCGGCGGGGGCCGTCGACCTGTCCCGGACCGTGGGCTGGTTCACCACGCAGTATCCGGTGGCGCTGACCGTGCCCGGCGGCGGCTGGGACGCGGTGCTGAAGTCGGTCAAGGAGCAGCTGCGCGCGGTGCCGCACCGGGGGCTGAGCCATGAGGCGCTGGCGTATCTGAGCGCCCCGGACTCCCCCGCGCGGGCGCTCGCCGCCGCACCGCTGCCGGGCATCTGCTTCAACTACCACGGCCAGTGGGACTCTGGCGGGGGCGACGGCGGGTTCACGCTCACCGGCCAGGCGCTGGGGCGGGATCTGGCCGCCGACCAGCCCTCGGCGCATCAGCTCGATGTGTCCGCCGTGGTGGCCGACGGTGAGCTGGAGCTGACCTGGCTGTTCTCCGACCGGGTGCATGAGGCGGCCACGGTGCGGCGGCTCGCGGACGGCATGCTCACGGCGCTGCGGGAGATCGTGGCGCACTGCGACGGACCGGACGCGGGCGGCCGGACCCCTTCCGACTTCCCCCTGGCCCGGCTGGACCAGGCCACCGTCGACCGGCTGGTGGGCGACGGGCGGGAGACCGAGGACGTCCATCCGCTGACGCCGCTTCAGGAGGGCATGCTCTTCCACCGGCTGGTCGGCGGCGGGGAGGACGTCTACCTGGACCAGGCCACGCTGATCCTGGAAGGGGTGGGCGACCCGGAGGGGTTCGCACGGGCCTGGCAGGAGACGGTGGACCGGACACCGGTGCTCCGCAGCGGCGTCGTCTGGGAGGACGTCGAGCGGCCGCTGCTGGTGGTCCGCCGCCGGGCCGAGGTGCCCGTGACCCGGCTGGACTGGCGCGGACTGTCCGGGGAGCGGCGCGAGGCCGAGCTGGAGCGGTTCCGGACCGAGGATCTGGCCCGGGGCATCGATCTGGCCGCACCGCCGCCGATGCGGCTGGCCATCGCCCGGCTGACCGACACCCGTGTGGCGCTGATCTGGACCTCGCACCATCTGGTCCTGGACGGCTGGAGCCTGGCGCAGGTGTTCACCGAGGTGTGCGAGCGGTACACCGCGGCCGCCCGGGGCGGTCGGCCGGCGCTCGCCGCCCGCCGGCCGTTCCGCGACTATCTGCACTGGCTGGACGGGCAGGACGGACAGGAGGCGGAGCGCCACTGGCGGACCGTGCTCGCGGGCTTCACCGCGCCGACCCCGCTCCCCCGCGACCGCGCGGCCGTGGAGTCCCACCGGTCCCGGTCCTCCGCGACGGTGGCGGTGGCGCTCACCGCCGAGGTGTCAAAGGAGCTGCGCCGCACCGCGCGGAGCGGCGGGCTGACCGTCAACACGGTCGTGCAGGGCGCCTGGGCGCTGCTGCTGTCCCGGTACAGCGGTGAGCGGGACGTGGTTTTCGGCACCACGGTCTCGGGCCGCCCGGCCGAGCTGGCCGGGGTGGAGTCGATGGTGGGGATGTTCATCAACACCCTGCCGACCCGGGTGCGGGTGGACGCCGACCGGAACACCGGTGACTGGCTGCGGGACCTCCAGCTGGCGCAGTCCGCGTCCCGGCGCCACGAATCGGTCTCGCTGGCACAGGTGTCGGCCTGGAGCGAGGTACCGGCCGGAACCCCGCTCTTCGATTCCATGGTGGCCTTCGAGAACTACCCCTTTGACGACTCCTCGGCGCGCGAGGCGGGTCTGCGGATCATCGAGGTGCGGTCCATCGACGCGACCAACTTCGGCTTGAGCCTGCGGGCCCATCTCTCCGACCGGCTGGGCTTCGACCTCGGCTATGACCCGGGGCTGTTCGACGCCCGCACCGCGCGGGCGCTCGCCGACCGGCTGTGTCTGCTGCTCACCGCGATCGCGGCCGACCCCGGCCGGCCGCTGCGGGCGCTGCCGTGGACCACCGCCGAGGAGCGCCGGCGCGCCCTGGAGGAGTGGGCCGGCGGCACGGCCCCGCGGGCGCCGGAGCGGACCCTGGTGGACCTGTTCGCGGAGCAGGCCGGGCGCACCCCCGGCGCCACCGCCGTCACCTGCGCCGGAGAGTCGCTGTCGTACGCCGAACTGGACGCGCGGGCGGGCCGGCTGGCGCACCGGCTGCTGGCCGAGGGCGCCGGGCGGGAGCGGTATGTGGCGCTGGCCCTGCCCCGTTCGCCGGAGATGATCGTGGCGATCGTGGCGGTGCTGAAGACGGGCGCGGCCTATCTGCCCCTCGACCCGGACCAGCCGTCCGGCCGGATCGCGCGGATGCTCGCCGACGCCGAACCGGTCGCCCTGGTGACCACCGCCGCCCTCGCGGAGCGGCTCGGCGGGGACGGGGGCGGGCACACCGCCGTGGCCCGGCTGTGCCTGGACGACCCGGCGCTGATCGCCGACCTGGCGGGCCGGCCCGCCGCCGTCCCGGCCGGTGCCGGGCCGCTGCCGGACAGCCCCGCCTACGCCATCTACACCTCCGGGTCCACCGGGGCGCCCAAGGGGGTGGTGATCCCGCACGCCAATGTGGTGCGGCTGTTCGAGCGGACCCGCGCGTGGTTCTCGTTCGACGCCAGCGATGTGTGGACGCTGTTCCACAGTTACGCCTTCGACTTCTCCGTCTGGGAGATCTGGGGGGCGCTGCTGCACGGCGGCCGACTGGTGGTCGTCCCGTACGCGGTCTCCCGCTCCCCAGAGGAGTTCCGGCGGCTGCTGGCGGACGAACGGGTGACGGTGCTCAGCCAGACGCCCTCCGCCTTCCAGGGGCTGATGCGCGCCGACGCCGAGCACCCCGGGGCCCGGCTCGCCCTGCGCCGGGTCGTCTTCGGCGGTGAGGCGCTCGAGGTGCGGCGGCTGGCGGAGTGGTACGCGCGGTATCCGGACACCGCGCCGGTGCTGGTCAACATGTACGGGATCACCGAGACCACCGTGCATGTCACCTGCGCCCCGCTCGACCGCGCCGCCGCGGCCGCCCCGGCGGCCACCGGGAGCGCCATCGGCACCGGCATCCCCGATCTGCGGGTGTACGTGCTGGACGAGGGTCTTCAGCCGCTGCCCCCGGGGGCGGTCGGCGAACTGTACGTGGCGGGGGCGGGGCTCGCCCGCGGCTATCTGCGCCGCCCGGGGCTGACCGCCGCCCGCTTCGTGGCCGATCCGTACGGACCCGCCGGGAGCCGGATGTACCGCACCGGGGACCGGGCCCGGTGGAGCGCGGACGGACAGCTGGAGTATCTGGGCCGCGCCGACGACCAGGTGAAGATCCGCGGTTTCCGGATCGAGCCCGGGGAGATCGAGGCCGCGCTGGCCGCCCATCCGGAGGTCGGCGACGCGGTGGTGACCGCGCGGGAGGACCAGCCCGGGGTGCGGCGGCTGGTGGCCTATGTGGTGGCCGCCGGTCCGGCCGCGCCACCGTCCGCCGCCGCACTGCGGGAGTTCCTCCAGCGGTCGCTGCCCGCGCAGCTGGTCCCGGCGGCGTTCGTGCCGCTGGACGCGCTGCCGCTGACCGCCAACGGCAAGCTGGACCGGGCGGCGCTGCCCGCGCCCGGCCCGGACGGCTTCGCGGCGAGCGCCGAGCGGATCGCCCCGCGCACCGAGGCCGAGGTGACGGTGGCGCGGGCGTGGGCCGAGGTCCTCCAGATCGAGGAGGCCGGGGCGACGGACGACTTCTTCGCGCTGGGCGGCGACTCCATCCTGGCCATCCGGGTGGCCTCCCGGCTGCGGACGGCCTTCGGCACGGACGTCTCCCCGCGGGCGCTGTTCACCCACACCACCGTCGCCGGCCTCGCCGCCGCGCTGACCACGGCACCGGGCGGCGGGGCCCGGGACACCATCCCGGCCGTGCCACGGGAGGGGGACCTGCCGCTGTCCTTCGCGCAGGCGCGCCTGTGGTTCCTGGACTCCTTCGACGACGGCGGCACGGAGTATGTGACACCGTTCGCGCTGCGGCTGCGCGGCCGCCTCGACACCACCGCCCTGCGCACCGCCCTGGACGGTCTGGTGGCCCGGCACGAGTCGCTGCGCACCACCTTCGCCGAGGTGGACGGCCACGGGGTGCAGCGGGTGCACGACCCGTACCCGGTGGCGCTGCCCCTGCACGACCTCACCGCCGCGCCCCCGGCGGAGCGCGAGGGGGAGCTGGCCCGGCTGCTGGAGCGGGACGGCGCCACACCGTTCGACCTGCGCACCGGGCCGCTGCTGCGGGCGTCCCTGATCCGGCTGGACGACGCGGAACACGTGCTGACCCTGACGATGCACCACATCGTCACGGACGGCTGGTCCACGGCCGTCATCAGCACCGATCTGAGCGAGCTGTACGGCGCGGCGGCCACCGGCCGGCGGCCCGCGCTCCCCCCGCTGCCCCTGGGCTACGCCGACTTCGCGGCGTGGCAGCGCGATCCGCGCGGCGGCGCGGCGCTGGTGGAGCCGCAGCTGGAGCACTGGCGGGCGCGGCTGGCGGATGTGGCGCCGCTGGAGCTGCCGACCGACCGCCCGAGGCCGGCCGTGCAGACCAAGAATGGGGCGCTGCTGGAGTTCACCCTGCCCGCCGGGCTGGTGGAGCGGCTGCGCGCGACCGGGCGGCGCGGTGACGCCACCTTGTTCATGACGCTCCTCGCCACCTGCCAGGTGCTGCTGGCCCGCTGGTCGGGGCAGGAGGACATCGCGGTGGGCACCGTGACCTCCGGACGGGAGCGCCCCGAACTGGAGCACCTGGTCGGGATGTTCGTGAACACGCTGGTGCTGCGGACCCGGGTGGCCGCCGACGAGTCGTTCGCGGAGCTGCTGGCCCGGGTGCGGGACACCGTGCTGGACGCCTTCGCCCACCAGGACGTGCCGTTCGAGCGGGTCGTGGACGCGCTCCAGCCGGAGCGGGACACCAGCCGCACCCCGCTCTTCCAGGTGATGGTGGCGCTGCACAACCTGGGCGGCGAGGTGCCCGACCTGCCCGGTCTGGCCGTGGAGGCCGTCCGGGTCCCCGGCCGGACCGCCGGTTTCGACCTGGGCTTCGACTTCGTGGCCCACCTCGGCGCCGTGACCGGCTTCGTGGAGTACAACACCGATCTGTTCGACGCGGCGACCGTGGAGCGGATGGTCCGCCGGCTGCGGCTGCTGCTGGAGGCGGTGGCCGAGGACCCCGGCCGCCGGGTGGGCGAACTGCCGCTGATGACGGCCGAGGAGCGGCGGACGGTGCTGGCGGAGTGGAACGCCACCGGGCTCACGGTGGCGGACACCACCTTCCCCGGGCTCTTCGAGGAGCAGGCCGCCCGCACCCCGGGCGCCACGGCGCTGGTGGCCGGTGACGCCGCCTACGACTACGCGGGACTGAACGCCCGCGCCAACCGGCTGGCCCACCATCTGATCGCCCTCGGCGTGGGCCCGGAGAAGGTGGTCGCGGTCAGCCTGCCGCGTACCGCCGAGCTGATGGTGGCCCAGCTCGCGGTCCTCAAGGCGGGCGGTGCGCAGCTGTACCTCGACCCCGCGCTGCCCGCCGACCGGGCCCGGTTCCTGCTCCAGGACGCGGCGCCGGAGGTCGTCCTCACCCCGAAGGTCCTGCGGGACGCGCCCCTGGACGCGCTGCCGGACACCGATCCCACCGATGCGGACCGGCTCTCCCCGCTGCTCCCCGGGCACTGCGCGTACCTCGTCTACACCTCGGGGTCCACCGGCCGCCCCAAGGGTGTCGCCGTCGAACACCGCCAGCTGGTCAACCTGTGCCTGGACCACCGGGCCGGGCTCATCGCACCGCACCAGGCCGGGGCGGGCCGTCCGCTGCGCGCCGCGCTGACCGCCGCGTTCTCCTTCGACACCTCCTGGGAGGGCGCGGTGTTCTGGGCCTCGGGCCAGGAGGTGCATCTGGTCGACGACGCGGTACGGCTGGACCCGCCCGCCCTGGTGGCGCTGATCGACGCCCGTGGCCTGGACTTCCTCGATCTCACCCCGTCGTATCTGCACGAGCTGACGGTGGCCGGGCTGTTCGCCGAAGGCCGCCACCGGCCGCGGATCGTCATGGTGGGCGGGGAGGCCATCGGGCCGGCGCTGTGGCGTCGGCTGCGCGCGGTGCCGGATGTGGCGGCGTACAACTTCTACGGGCCCACCGAGTGCACCGTGGACGCGGTGTACGGCGCGCTGGCCGACCTCGGCGACCGCCCGCTCATCGGGCGGCCCGGCCGCAATCTGCGGGCGTACGTCCTGGACGGCGCGCTGCGGCCGGTGCCGCCCGGCGTCCCCGGTGCACTCCATCTGGCCGGGGCCCAGGTGGCCCGTGGCTATCTGCGCCGCCCCGGGCTCACCGCGGCGCACTTCGTCGCCGATCCGTACGGCCCTCCCGGCAGCCGGATGTACCGCACCGGCGACCGGGCGCGCTGGACGGCGGACGGGACGCTGGAGTTCCTCGGCCGCGCCGACGAACAGCTGAAGATCCGCGGGTTCCGGATCGAGCCCGGGGAGATCGAGGGCGCGCTGCTGGACCATCCGGCCATCGAGGACGCGGTGGTGGTGGCCCGCGAGGACACCGGCCACCGGCGGCTGGTGGCCTACCTGGTGACCGCCGCCGCCCCGGACCCGGTCGAGCTGCGCGCCCATCTCAAGCGCACCCTGCCCGACTACATGGTTCCGGCCGCCTTCGTGACGCTGGAGCGGATGCCCCGCACCGACAGCGGCAAGGTCGACCGGCGGGCCCTGCCCGCACCCGGCGACCGCCCGGAACGGGGCTCGCCGTACGTGGCGCCGCGCACCGAGGCCGAGACGGTGCTCGCGCGGGTGTGGGCCGAGGTGCTGGGTGTCCCCCAGGTGGGCGTGGAGGACAACTTCTTCGCCCTGGGCGGGGATTCGATCCTCAGCATCCAGATCGTCTCCCGGGCCCGCGCGGCCGGGCTCGCGCTCACCTCCAAGGACGTCTTCCGCCACCAGACCGTCGCGGAACTCGCGGTGCGCCTCGACCCCCGCCACCAGCCCCGCCCGGCCCCGTCCGGGGCCGTGGCCGGCCCGGCGCCGCTGACCCCGATCCAGCACTGGTACCTCTACGGACGGCGCCCCGGCGACCGGCACCACTTCACCATGAGCCACCGGCTCCAGCTCACCGGCGACCTCGACGAGGCCGCCCTGCGGCAGGCGGTGGACGCCCTGGTGGCGCAGCACGCGGCGCTGCGCACCCGCTTCCTCGCCGTCGACGGGCGGTGGTACCAGGAGGTCCTGCCCGCCGCCCCCGCCGGCGTCCTGGAGCGGTACGAGCTGTCCGGGCTGGAGGAGGCGGCACGCGCCGCCGCCGTGGCCGAGGCCACGGTCGGCGCGCAGACCGGGCTGGACATCGGCGCGGGGGCCGTGCTGCGGGTGCTGCTGTTCACCTTCGGCCCGGAGCGGCCGCCCGAGTTGCTGATCACCGCCCACCACCTGGTGGTGGACGGCGTGTCCTGGCGCGTCCTCCTCGGCGATCTTCAGACCGCCTACCGGAGCGCCGCCGCCGGTGGCGTTCCCGCCCTGCCCCCGGCGAGCACCGCCTTCACCCGGTGGGCCGCCCGGCTGGCGGACCATGTGCGCTCCGGCGGCCTCGACGGCGACCTGGCGTACTGGCGGGACGTCGCGCGCGCCGCGCCCGCCGCGCTCCCCGTCGACCGCGAGGGCCCCAACACCCATGGCACGGCGGCCACGGTCACCACGGTCCTCGGCCGCGCCGAGACCGAGGCGCTGCTGCGCGCGGTCCCCGGGGTCTACCGGACGCGGATCGACGACGTGCTGCTCGGCGCGCTCGGCCGGACCCTGGTGCGCTGGACCGGCGGGAACACCGCGCTGATCGGGGTCGAGGGACACGGCCGCGAGGATCTCTTCGAGGACCTGGACCTGTCCCGCACCGTCGGCTGGTTCACCGCCGAGTACCCCCTGGCGCTGACCGTCGACGCCGAGGCGGGATGGCGCGAGACCCTGCGGTCCGTCAAGGAGCAGCTGCGGGCCGTCCCGCACCACGGGATCGGCCACGGAGCGCTGCGCCACCTGGCCCCCGAGGGCTCCCCGGCCGGGGAGCTTGCCGACGGCCCGTCACCGCAGATCGTCTTCAACTACCACGGCCAGTGGGACGTGGCCGGGGACGACGCCGGGGCGGCCCCGGGCCTCTACCGCGCCGCCCTCCCGGTGACCGGCCAGGACGCCCCGCCCGAGGAGACCCGCCCCTGCCTGCTGGAGGTCACCGGCGCGGTCCAGGACGGCCGGCTGGAGCTGGGCTGGAGCTATCCGGCCCGGATGTACGACGAGGCGACCGTGCGCCGGCTCGCGGAGGACTGTCTGGCCGCGCTGCGGGAGATCGTCGCGCACTGCGCGGAGCCCGGCGCCGGCGGGCGCACCCCCTCCGACTTCCCGCTCGCCCGGCTCGACCAGCGCCAGGTGGACCTGATCGCCGGTGACGGCGGCGCGGTGGAGGACATCTGCCCGCTGACCCCGCTCCAGGCCGGCATGCTCTTCCACGGTCTGGTGGACACCGGCGGCGCCTACCTCGACCAGATCGCGATCCGGATCGGCGGGATCGCCGACCCGGACGCCTTCGCGGCCGCCTGGCAGCGGGTGGTGGACCGTACGCCGGGCCTGCGCAGCTCCGTCCGCTGGGAGGGGCTCGCCGAGCCCGTCCAGGTCGTCCACCGGCGGGCCGCCCTGCCCACCGCCCGGCTGGACTGGCGGGAGCTGACGCCGCCCGCGCGGGAGGAGGCGCTGCGCCGGCTGCTGGACGCGGACCGGGCCGCCGGGATGGAGCTCACCTCGGCCCCGCTGAGCCGGATCGCGGTGGCCCGGCTCCCGGAGGACGAGGTCATGCTGGTGTGGACCGCGCACCATCTGATGCTCGACGGCTGGAGCACCGGGCAGGTCTTCGCCGAGGTGTGCGAGACCTATGCGGCCCTGGCCGCCGGGCTGACGCCCCGGCCGCCCGCGCGCCGGCCCTTCCGGGACTTCCTCGGCTGGCTGCGGGGACGGGACCAGGAGCGGGCGGAGCGGCACTGGGCCGGGGTGCTGGCGGGGTTCGGGGCCCGCACGCCGCTGCCGTACGACCGGCCGCCCCGGGAGGCGCACCGCACCACCTCCACCGCGCTGACCCGGCTGGAGCTGACCGAGGCGGTGTCCGCCCGGCTGCGTCGGACGGCGCGCGGCGGCGGGCTGACGGTCAACACGGTGGTGCAGGGGGCGTGGGCGCTGCTGCTGGCGCGGTACGGCGGTGAGCGCGACGTGGTGTTCGGCACCACCGTCTCGGGCCGTCCGGACGGGCTGCCGGGCGTGGAGACGATGGTCGGCATGTTCATCAACACGGTCCCCACCCGGGCCGTGGCGGACGGCGGCCGTGAGGTCGTGGAGTGGCTGCGGGAGCTCCAGGAGCAGCAGAGCGAGGCGCGCCGCTTCGACTTCGTCGCCCTCCCCCGCATCCAGGCCTTAAGCCCGCTCCCGGCCGGCGAGCCGCTCTTCGAGAGCTTGGTGGTGTTCGAGAACTACCCGTTCGACGAGGCGTCGGCGGCCGGTGCCGGGATCGTCGTCCGCGAGGTGCGGGCCGAGGACTCCACCAGCTTCCCGCTGTGTCTGCGCGCCTATCTCGGCGACCGGCTGGGCTTCGACATCGCCTACGATCCGGCGCTGTTCGACGCGGCCACGGTGGAGCGGGCGGCGGCCCATCTCCGGACGCTGCTGACCGGGATCGCGGACGGCGCCGGGCGGTGTCTGGACGAGCTGCCGCTGCTGACGGAGGCGGAGCGGCTGCGGGCGGCGGCCGAGTGGAACGCCACCGCCCGGCCGCTGCCGCAGGGTTCGCCGGCCGAGCTGTTCGCCGAGCGGGTCCGGCGCGCCCCGGACGCCGTCGCCGTCACCGACGGCGCCACCTCGCTCGGCTACGCCGAACTCGACGACTGGTCGGGCCGGCTGGCGGGGCACCTGGTGCGCGCCGGGGTGCGGCCGGAGGACCGGGTGGCGCTGCTGATGGACCGGTCGGTGGAGCTGGTCGTGGCCCAGCTGGCGGTGGTCAGGGCCGGTGGGGTGTACGTACCGGTGGACGCCCGCGCCCCGCGCGACCGGCGGCGGACGCTGCTGGACCAGGCGGGCGCCGCGGTCGTGCTGACGCGCGAGGAGGTGGCCGCCGCCCGGCAGGGCGGGCCGGCGGCGCCCGCGGCGGACGTGCACCGGGACCAGCTGGCGTATGTGATGTTCACCTCCGGGTCGACCGGGGCGCCGAAGGCCGTGGGGGTGCGCCAGCGCGATGTGGTGGCGCTCGCCCTCGACCGCGCCTTCACCGGCGGCGGGCACGAACGGGTGGCGATGCACTCGCCGGTGGCGTTCGACGCCGCCACCTACGAGATGTGGGTGCCGCTGCTGAACGGCGGCCGGGTGGTGGTGGCACCCGGCGAGCTGGACGCCACGGCGGTGCGCCGGCTGGTGGCCGAGCAGGGGGTGACCGGGCTGTGGCTGACCGCCGGGCTGTTCCGGCTGCTGGCGCAGGACGCGCCGGACTGCTTCGCGGGGCTGCGCGAGGTGTGGACGGGCGGCGATGTGGTGCCGGCGGCGGCGGTGCGCCGGGTGCTGGCGCACTGCCCCGGGCTGACCGTGGTGGACGGGTACGGACCGACCGAGACCACCACCTTCGCCACGTCGTATCCGATGTCCCGCGCCGATACGGTGCCCGAGGTGGTGCCGATCGGCCGGCCGCTGGACAACATGCGGGTCCACGTCCTGGACGCGCGGCTGCGGATGGTTCCCCCGGGGGTGGTCGGGGAGCTGTTCATCGCCGGTGAGGGGGTGGCGCGTGGCTATCTCGGCCGCCCCGGCCCGACCGCCGCCTCCTTCCTGGCCGATCCGTACGGGCCCGCCGGGGAGCGGATGTACCGCACCGGCGACCTGGCGCGCCGGCGGCCGGACGGCACGGTGGAATTCCTCGGCCGCGCCGACGACCAGGTCAAGATCCGTGGCTTCCGGATCGAACCCGGCGAAGTGGAGGGGGTGCTGGCCGGGCATCCGGACGTGGCGGATGTCGCGGTGGTGGCCCGGGAGGACCGGCCCGGCGGGAAGCGGCTGGTGGCCTACGCGGTGGCCGGTGCCGGGGCCACGGTGGACGGTGCGCGGCTGCGCGCGTACGCCGCGGCCCGGCTGCCGGACTACATGGTGCCGTCCGCCGTCGTCCCGCTGGACGCGCTGCCGCTCGGCCCCACCGGGAAGCTGGACCGCGCGGCGCTGCCCGCCCCGGACCCGGCGGCCCTCGGATCGCGCCGCGCGCCCTACCACGAGCCGCGCGAGGGGGCCGAGCGGACGGTGGCGGCGGTCTGGGCCGAGGTGCTCCAGGTGGCGCGCGTCGGCGCCGGGGACGACTTCTTCGAGCTCGGCGGCGACTCGATCCTGTCCATCCGGCTCACCTCGCGGCTGCGGGAGGTGTTCGGGGTGGAGCTGTCGCCCCGGCTGGTGTTCAGCCATCCCACGGTCGCCGCCCTGGCCGAGGCGCTCGCCGGCGCGGACGGCCGGGGCGCGGACCGGCCCGCCCCGATCACACCGGTGGACCGGGACGCCGAGCTGCCGCTGTCGTACCCCCAGCAACGGCTGTGGTTCCTGGACTCCTTCGCACCGGACAGCGCCGAGTACATCACCCCGCTCGCGCTGCGGATGCGCGGCACCCTCGACGTGGCCGCGCTCGGCGCGGCGCTGACCGCGCTGGTGGCCCGGCACGAGTCGCTGCGGACCACCTTCGACACGGTGGACGGCCGCGGGGTGCAGATCGTGCACGAGCCGGGGGAGATCCGGCTCGACCCGTTGGACCTGTCCCATCTGTCCGCCCCCGAGCGGGAGGCGGAGCTGCGGGCGCTGCTGGCGTACGACCGGGCCCGCCCGTTCGACCTGCGGCGCGGCCCGCTGCTGCGGACCGGGCTGATCCGGCTGGGCGCCCGGGAACACGTACTGAGCCTGACGCTGCACCACATCATCACCGACGGCTGGTCCACCGGTGTGCTCCTCGGCGATCTGCGGGAGCTGTACCGGGCGGCGCTGAGCGGCGAGCCCGCGGCGCTGCCACCGCTGCCGGTGCATTACGCGGACTTCGCCCACTGGCAGCGCGCCGAGCTCACCGCCCCCCGCGCCGAAGAGCAACTGGCCTACTGGAAGCGCCAGTTGGCCGATGTACCACCGCTGGAGCTGCCCACCGACCGGCCCCGGCCCGCGGTGCGGACGCGATACGGCGCGACCGTGGAGTTCACCGTCCCCGCCGAGGTGGTCCGGCCCTTGCGGGAGTTCGGGCAGGCCCGGGGCACCACGTTGTTCATGACGCTGGTGGCGGCGGCCCAGATCCTGCTGGCCCGGCTGTCGGGCGGGCGGGACATCGCCGTGGGCACCGTCACCTCGGGGCGGGAGCGCGCCGAGGTCGAGCGGCTGATCGGGTTCTTCGTCAACACCCTGGTGCTGCGTTCCACGGTCGATCCGCGCGCCCGTTTCGACGACTTCCTGGCCGAGGTGCGCGGCACCGTCCTGGACGCCTTCGCCCATCAGGCGGTGCCGTTCGAGCGGGTGGTGGACGAGGTGCGGCCGGCCCGCGACACCAGCCGGACACCGCTGTTCCAGGCGATGGTGGTGCTCCAGAACGCCCCGGGCCGGGCGCTGGACCTGCCCGGTCTGGAGCTGACGGACGTGGAGCTGGAGACCGACACCGCGAGCTTCGACCTCACCTTCGAGTTCGCCGAGGGCGAGGGGGGCGTGCTGCGCGGGCTGATCGGCTACAGCACCGATCTGTTCGACGCCCCGACCGTGGCGCGGATGGGCACCGCCCTGGGCGCGCTGCTCGCCGGGATCGCCGCGGATCCGCGGCGGCCGGTGGGCGCGCTGCCGCTGGCCACCCCGGCCGAGCTGCGGCGCACCCTGGTCGAGTGGAACGACACCCGGCGGGAGGTGGCGCCGGCCACGCTGCGCGAGCTGTTCGAGCGGCAGGTGGCGCTCTCCCCGGACGCCACGGCCGTGCGGTACGGGAAGGGCGATCTGACCTTCGCCGAGCTGGAGACGGCCGCGAACCGGCTGGCGCACCGGCTGATCGGCCGGGGCGTGGGCCCGGAGCACCTGGTGGCACTGGTGCTGCCGCGTTCGGTGGAGATGCTGGTGGCGCAGCTGGCCGTGGTGAAGGCGGGCGGCGCGTTCCTGCCGGTCGACCCCGGCTATCCGAAGGAGCGGGTGGCGTTCATGCTCCAGGACGCCGGGCCCTCGGTGGTGCTCGACGACACGGCCCCGGTCTGGGTAGAGGACGGCCCGGCCGGGCCGCCGCCCGGCCGTGGCCTGACGCCGGACCACCCGGCGTACGTCATCTACACCTCCGGGTCCACCGGTGTGCCCAAGGCGGTGGTGGTCACCCATGCGGGGCTGGCGAGCTTCGCGGCCGCCGGGGCCGCGCACTACGGCGTGCGGGCCGGGGACCGGGTGCTCCAGTTCTCCTCCCCGAGCTTCGACGCCGCCGTCCTCGAGCTGTGCGTCTCGCTGCCCGCCGGCGCGGCGCTGGTGATCGGTGACGAGGGCCCGCTGCTGGGCGAGCGGCTGGCCGAGGTGCTCGGCGGGCAGCGGATCACCCATGCGCTGATCCCCCCGGCGGCGCTGGCCACCCTGGACGAGGCGGTGTGCCCACAGCTGCCGGATCTGCGGACCCTGATCGTCGGCGGCGACACCTGCTCCGCCGAGCTGGTGGACCGCTGGGCCCCGGGCCGGCGGCTGGTCAACTCCTACGGCCCGACCGAGGCCACGGTGGTGAGCACCTGGTCAGAGCCGCTGACCGCCGGGTCGGGGGCGCCGCCGATCGGCCGGCCGATCCCCAACACCCGGGTCTATGTGCTGGACGAGGCGCTGCGCCCGGTGCCGGTGGGCGTGGCCGGGGAGCTGTATGTGGCGGGCGCGGGTCTGGCGCGGGGCTATCTGGGCCGTCCGGGGCTGACCGCGGCGCGGTTCGTGGCCGATCCGTTCGGCCCCGCGGGCGGCCGGATGTACCGCACCGGCGATGTGGTCCGGTGGACCGGCGACGGTGAGTTGAGGTTCCTGGGCCGGGCCGACGACCAGGTCAAGGTGCGGGGCTTCCGGATCGAACTCGGCGAGGTGGAGAGCGCGCTGCGGCGCGCCCCGGACGTGCGGGAAGCGGTGGTCGCCGTACGGCGGACCGCCGCGACCCCGGAGCAGCCCATGGGCGGGAAGCGGCTGGTGGGCTATGTCGTCCCGGCGCCGGGCGGCGCGCCGACCGCCGCCGCGCTCCGCGACCATCTGCGGCGGACCCTCCCGTCCCATATGGTGCCCTCGGCGTTCGCCACCCTGGACACCCTGCCGCTGACGGCCCATGGCAAGGTCGACCGCCGGGCCCTGCCCGACCCGGACCCGGCGCCGGCCTCCTCCGGAGCGGGCCATGTCGCCCCGCGCACCCCGATGGAGCGCCGGATCGCGGCCGTCTGGGCGGATGTGCTCGGCCTGGAACGGGTGGGCGTGGAGGACAACTTCTTCGACCTCGGCGGGGACTCCATCCTCAGCATCCAGGTGGTCTCCCGCGCCCGCCAGGCCGGACTCCGGCTGACCACCAAGGACCTGTTCACCCATCAGTCGGTGGCCGCGCTGGCCACCGTGGCCACCGCCGAGCGGGACGAGGGCCGTGCGGAGCCGGTGACCGGGGCGCTGCCGCTGACCCCGATCCAGCGCTGGTTCTTCGCCACCCACACCGTCAATCCGCACCACTTCAACCAGTCCACCCTGCTGGAGCTGCACCGGGAACCGGACGAGGAGGCGCTGGAAGGGGCGCTGGCCGCGCTCCTGGTCCACCATGACGCACTGCGCACCCGGTTCACCGAGGACGGCGGCGAGTGGCGCGGTCACGTCCCCGAGCCGGGGGCGGACACCGCCGTCCTGGACCGCCACGACCTGTCCGGTCTGCCGGCGCGGGAGGCGGACGCGGCGATGGAGCGGGTGGCCGACGCGCTCCACGCGGGCTTCGACCTCGGCCGCGGGCCGCTGCTGAAGGCCGCGCTGTTCCGCTTCGGCGGGGCGCGGCGGCCGTTCCTCTTCCTGACCGCGCACCACCTGGTCATCGACGGGGTGTCCTGGCGGATCCTGCTGGACGATCTGGACCTGGCGTATCAGCAGGGCGTGCGGGGCGAACCGGTGGACCTGGGCCCCAGGACCACCGCGTTCCGGGGCTGGGCGCGGCGGCTGGCGGACCATGTCGCGGGCGGCGCCCTGGACCATGAGGCCGACCACTGGTGCGCGGCCCTCGACGCCCCGCCGCTGCCGGTCGACCACCAGGTGGCCGCGCCGGGGGCAGCCACCCGTACGGTGGCGGTCGCGCTCGGCGAGCGGGACACCGAGGCGCTGCTGCGCGCGGCGCCCACCGCCTACCGCACCCGGATCAACGATGTGCTGCTCGCCGCCCTCGCGCCGGCGCTGTCCCGCTGGACGGGCCGGAACCGGGTCTTCGTGGAGCTGGAGGGGCACGGGCGCGAGGAGGACGTCCTGGAAGGTGTCGATCTCTCCCGTACGGTGGGCTGGTTCACCACGATGTATCCGGTCTCCTTCGAGCTGCCGGACCTGCCCGACGGCGGGCCGGCCGACTGGCGCGGTCTGGTCAAGTCGGTCCGGCGGCGGCTGCGGACCGTGCCCGGCAACGGCTTCGGCTTCGGGGCGCTGCGCGCCTTCGGCCCGCCCGAGCTGCGCGAGCGGCTGTCCCGCGACGGCTCCGGACCGCAGATCGTCTTCAACTACCTGGGCCAGTGGGACGCCCGGTCGGCGCGAGCCCAGGGTGGTCTGGTGCACGCCGAGCACGGGTCGTTCGGCCAGGACCACGACCCGCGCGAGGGCGGTTCCCACCTGCTGGAGGTGGTGGGCGCGGTGCAGGACGGCCGGCTCGGCTTCACCTGGCACTACCGCCCCGATGTGCACGACCACGCGACCGTGGAGGCGGTGGCCGGGGACTTCGCGGCGGCGCTGCGCGCGATCGCCGACGACTGCCGGGGTGCCGTATGACCGCGGCCGCGCCGGTGTCCGAACCGGTCCCGCTGTCGCGCAACCGGGGCTACCGGCTGCTGTGGGGCGGTCAGGCGCTATCGGAGTTCGGCTTCCACGCGACGGCGATCGCGTTTCCGCTGCTGGTCCTCGCGCTCACCGGCTCGGGCGCCGCCTCCGGTCTGGTCATGGGCACCGTCGCCGCCGCGCAGCTGGTGGCGGGGCTCCCGGCGGGTGTCCTGGTGGACCGTTACGACCGCAAGGCGATCATGCTGGGCTGTGAGGCCGCCCAGGCGGCCGCCGCCCTCAGCCTGGTGGTCGCCGTGTGGTCCGGCGCCGCCGCGGTCTGGCACATGGTGGTCGTGGCGGCGGTGTTCGGGGCGAGCGCGGCGCTCTTCGAACCGGCGGAGAGCGCGTCGCTGCCGGCCCTGGTGGCGGACGAGCAGCTGCCCACGGCGGTGGCGATGAACACCGCCCGCGCCTCGATGGGCCAGCTGGCGGGCACCGCCACCGGCGGATTCCTCTTCGCCGTGGGACGGTTCGTGCCCTTCCTGGTGGACACCGTGACGCACACGCTCTCCTTCGTCGCGCTGCTCTTCGTCCGGCTGCCCCGGCGCGAGCGGCCCGCCGGCGGGGCGGGCCCGCTCGTCGGTGAGGCGCTGGCCGGGCTGCGCTGGGTGTGGCGGGAGCCCCGGATCCGGGTCACGGTGCTGTGCGCGGTGGTGCTCAACCTGTTCTTCAGCGCCTTCTACCTCGTCGTCATCGTGGTCGCCGAGTCCAGGGGGGTGCCCTCCGGGGAGGTCGGTGTGATGGCGGCGATGCTCGGGGTGGGCGGGGTGCTCGGCGCGCTGACGGCGCCCGTGACCCACCGGCGGCTGGGCCCCTACGGCGCCATCGTCGCGGTGTTCTGGGCCCTGGCCGTGCTCGCCCCGGTCACCGTGCTGGTGGACAGCGGCTATCTGATCGGGGTGCTGTTCGCCCTGATGGCGATGTTCCCGCCGGCGGCGAACACCGCCATCATGACGGACCAGCTGCTGCGCACCCCGGACGAGCTGCGCGGCAGGCTCACCAGCACCCTCGTCCTGGCCTGCGGGGCCGCGGGCGCGGCGGGTCCCGCGCTGGGCGGGTCGCTCGCCCAGCTCCTGCCGGGCGGCCGGGCGATCCTGCTCTGCTCGGCCGGGATGGCCGCCGCGGCCGTCCTGGCCACCGTCAGCCCGAGCCTGCGCACCCTGGCCCGGGGCCATGAGGCCGGGCGGCAGCCCGTGGCCGCCGACTGACCGTCAGGTCCCCACTGCTCGATCCGACGTCCGAGATCACTCATAGGAGAGGAACCGACCGACCATGGACGACAACGCCCGCTACCAGGTGCTGCGCAACGACGAGGACCAGTACTCGCTGTGGCCCGCCGACCTCGACGTGCCCGAGGGCTGGCACCCCGTCGGCAAGGAGGGCACCAAGGACGAGTGCTCCGCGTACGTCGATGAGGTGTGGACCGATATGCGGCCGCGCAGCCTGCGCGAACGCATGGACGGCGTGGCCTCCTGACGGGGCGCGGGGCGGCGCGGCCGGCGCGTGGCGGCGCCGGCCGCGACCGGGCCCCTCAACTCCTCGTCACGGGTGCGCGGTTACGATCTCGGGAACTGTCGGCCGCGGCGCGAGGGATCGCGCCCCGGATACGGAGGAGACCACGTGACCGCGCAAGGGGTAGCATCCCAGACCGGAAGCGGGCCGGAGCCCCCCAACACCCCCCTCAACCAGGGGCGACCGCACAGCGCCCGGATGTACGACTACTTCCTGGGCGGCAAGGACAACTACGTCGCCGACCGTGAGGCCGCCGCCAAGGTGCTCGGCCTGTGGCCGGGTGTCATGATCGCCGCGCGGACCAACCGAGCCTGGATGCACCGCGCGATCCGCTTCCTCGCCGCCGAGCGGGGCGTCCGCCAGTTCCTCGACATCGGCACCGGCATTCCCACCCGGCCCAATCTGCACGAGGTCGCCCAGGGGATAGCCCCGGAGTCCCGGGTCGTCTACGTGGACAACGACCCCATCGTGCTCGCCCACGCCCAGGCCCTGCTCAAGAGCCACCCCCAGGGGCGTACCGCCTATGTGCACGGGGACATCACCGAGCCCGACTCGATCCTGGCCGCGCCCGACCTCACCGAGGTGCTGGACCTGTCCCAGCCGGTCGCGCTGAGCCTGGTCTCGCTGCTGCACTTCGTCCCCGACGAATGGGGTCCGTACGAGATCGTCCAGCGGCTGGTCGACGCCCTCGCCCCCGGCTCCTTCCTGGTGCTGAGCCACATCACCCCGGACTTCGACCCCGAGGCCACCCAGAAGACCGTGCAGATCTACCACAGCGGGGGCATCCAGGGGAAGATCCGCACCAAGGACGAGGTGGCGCGCTTCTTCACCGGTCTTGAGCTGGTCGAACCGGGCCTGGAGGTGCCGCACCGCTGGCGGACCGACCTGGCACAGAGCAGTTCCTCGGTGGAGACCGGCGATGTGACCGACGAAGAGGTGTCCTTCTGGGCGGGCGTCGCCCTGAAGCCCTGAAACCCGGAAATCCGGAAACCCTGAAGCCACGAACCCCCGAAGCCCTGGAGCCCTTCGGCTCCAGGGCTTCGGGGGCGTGGCTCAGGGACGCGGTCCGACGGTCGTCGTGCCGTCGCGGATGGTGATCGCCAGCGCGGGACAGGAGTCCGCCGCGTCCAGCACCCGCTCCTCCCGCGGCACCTCCGCACCCAGCGGGCGGGCGTGCTCCTCGTCCAGGACGAACAGATCGGGGGCGATTCCGGCGCACATGCCGGAGGCCATGCACCGGCCGGAGTCGATCTCCGCCTTCCAGGTCATCCGGCTCACCACCCGATCGGCATGACACGGGGCCCGCGGACCAGCATCTGGTCCTTCCACCGCACGTCCCCGGCCAGATGCAGGTCCGGGAAGCGGGTGATCAGCGCGCCGAGCGCCTCCTGGAGCTCCAGCCGGGCCAGGGACGCGCCGAGGCAGTGGTGCACACCGTGGCCGAAGCCGAGGTGCTGGGTGGCGGGGCGGGCGACGTTCAACGTGCCGGGCTGGTCGAAGCGCAGCGCGTCGCGGTTGGCCGAGCCGACGGCCACCAGCACCGGCTCCCCACTGCGCACGAGCGTCCCGCCCACCTCGATGTCCTCGGTGGCGTAGCGGGGCATGGAGGCCCCCATGCCCAGCGGTACGAAGCGCAGCAACTCCTCGACGGCGCCGCGCACCAGGTCGGGGTCCTCGCGCAGCCGGCGCAGTTCCTCCGGGTGCTCCAGCAGCGTCAGCACGAAGTTGGGGATCTGGGTGGCCGTGGTCTCGTGCCCGGCCACCAGGATGCCCACGCACAGATCGACCAGTTCGAGCTCGGACAGCCGGTCACCCGCGTCCCGCGCCTCGATCAGCGAGGTCATGATGTCGTCGCGCGGGTCGATGCGATGGGCCTCGATCAGCCCGGCCATATAGGCGCGCAGCTCGTCGCGGTTGCGGGTGAACTCCTCGGCGCTCAGGGAGCTGGTGGACAGCGCGGCGTCGCTCCAGACCCGGAACTTGGGCCGGTCCTCCTCCGGGACGCCGAGCATCGCGCAGATGACCCCGACCGGAATGGGCAGCGCATAGCGGTCCACGAGATCGGCGGGCGGCCCGGCGGCCTCGAGGTCGTCGAGCAGGTCCTGGGTCAGCTGCCGTACCCACGGGCGGAGCTTCTCCACCTGGTGGACGGTGAACGCCTTGGCGACCAGGGTGCGCAGCCGGGTGTGGTCGGGCGGGTCCATGGTCAGGATGCCGCTGTCGCGCCGGGCCTCGGACTGCCGTGGTTCGTCGTGGTGGAGCGCCGCCGCCCGGCTGAAGCGCCGGTCCCCGAGCACCAGCCGGGCCTCGGCGTACCGCGTGACCAGCCAGGCGGGCTCACCGTAGGGCAAGCGCACCCGGAGCAGTCCGGGGCGGTTTCTGGCCTCCTCGTACGCCTCGCTGAGCGCCAGTCCTTCGGCGGAGTTGAAGGGATAGGCGAGGGTTGCCGTCTCCGCTGTGGTCACCGTGACCTCCCTTGCGTAAGCACGTGCTTACAAACCTAGGAGGCGCCGCCTGGTACGGTCAACGGCCCCTTTGCGCCGTTGATCTGACGGACCGACGGGGAATCGCCGCAAGCAGACGAGAGGGGTGCCGGGATGAGTGGGACGATGTCCGAGGGGCAGCGCCGGGATGCGCGGGACACGCGTCGGCGGCTGCTGGAGGCGGCGGTGGCGCTGTTCGCCGAGCGGGGCTACGAACGGGCCACGGTCCGGGACATCGCCGATCGGGCGGGGGTCAACCAGGCGCTGCTGTTCCGTTATTTCGGCTCGAAAAGAGCGTTGTTCGGCGAGGTGATCGCGCACAACGGGGAGGAGCAGCTGCGTACCACCCCTCCCCATGAGCTGCTGGAGGCCGCCCTGCGCGGGCTGCTCGGCCACGGCGGGAAGGAACCGGGCACCCGCGGCCTGGCGACCCTGCTGCGCTCCGTGGACAGCGGTGATGAGATCGGTACGGCGGTGCGGGCCATCAGCGACGCCTACGCACGGGTGCTGGCCACCCTGTCCAGCGCCGACAACCGCGAGCTGCGGGCGGATCTGGCGCTGTCCTGGCTGCTCGGCATAGGGACGATGCGGGTGATCGTGGGCAAGGAGCCGCTGGCCGGCGCGGACCCGGACGAGGTGTGCGCGCTGGTCACGACCGCGCTCGGCACACTCCTGGACGGCCTTCCGACACCGGACCGCAGACCGTAGGCGGACCGTGGGCGGGCGGGTCGTGGGAGGGCGGGCACTCCTGGCGGAACTCCCCTCGCGGCATCGCGGCGATCACTGGGGGAATGCGGGCCGGCCGCTCCCTCCGCCGCGCAGAACGGCTCTGAGGACGGCGGGACGCATCAGCGCGGTGGGGTCGGCCACCAGCGACATCACCTCGTGCAGCGCCTTGCAGACCTGTGGGTCGACGGTGGCCCGCCGCATGACCCGGTCCAGGTAGCGGTGCTGGACCCGGACCGACACACCGGCGGGGCCGCCCGTGGTGGCGGGGAAGCGCACATCCTCGCTGGAGGACATCATCCACGCGCTGTCGGTGGCCGCCGCGATGCCCTTGCGGGCGGTGTGTGCCGTGCGGTGGCCTATGCCGCCGTGGCGCTCGGCGGCGGCCCGCAGGGCGCGGGCGCCGAGCGCGGCCACGGTGATGCCCTGGCCGTAGACCGGGTTGAAGGTGCACGCGGCGTCGCCGATGACCACCAGCCCCCGGGGCGCCCGGCGCTCGTAGTGGCGCCGCACACCGGGGCCGGGCCAGAAGCCGCGCACCGGGCCGGCGGGCTCGGCGCGGGCCAGCAGCTCACGCAGGCTCGGATCGCGCAGCAGCCGGAGCTGCCGGTCGAACCCGGCCTCGCCGGGCTCGGCCGCCGCCCCGCGCATACTGCCGAGACTGGCGATCCACCGGCCGTCCTCCACCGGCAGCACCACACCGAGCCTGGGCGCGTCGGGGGCCTTGGTCTGGAGATAGAGCGCGGCGAAGCCCGGATCCGGCCCGGTGGAGCGGTGGTAGAACCGGCTGGCGTAGGACACGCCCGCGTCGACGCGCTCCTCCGGGGCGACCGGGCAGCCCAGCCGGGCCAGCCAGGAAGGCAGCGAGGAGGCCCGCCCGGAGGCGTCCACCACCAGCTCCGCGCGCAGCTCGCGCACCCTGGCACGGGCGTCGCCCCGGCCCCGGACCCGGACGCCCGTCACCTGGCCGGACGCGCCGAGGAGGCCGACGGCATCCGTGTTCTCCAGCCAGCGCACCGTGGGCTCGCCGCGCACCCGGCTCAGCACCGTATGGTCGAGCAGCGGTCTGGTGCACGACAGGAACGCGACCTCGCTCTCGTACCGCGCGAGCCATCCGGCCGCGCTCAGCCAGCGCACGCCCGACATCGGCACGCGCACCGCGCCGGCGGCCAGCAACTCCTCGCGCGCACCGGGCATCAGCTCCTCCAGCGCCCGGTGCCCGGCCTCGAGCAGCAGATGTGCGTGGCGCCCCTGCGGCAGGCCCGAGCGGAACGCGGGCCGCTCGGGATAGCGGTCGCGCTCCACCACGACAATGCGCTCGGCATGTCCCCGCAGCGCCCATGCGGCCAGCATCCCGGCGAGACCTCCGCCGATCACCACCGCGGTCCCTCGTCCCGTGGTCTCCCCCTGAACCCCCATACTACGGAGAGTAGCGCAAGATCACCCCTGCGTCACCGTGGCGGAGGCGCTCCCGAGGCGAACACCCGGCGGAACCGGCCCCGCCCGCGTCCCCCGCGGTCCGGGCCGAGCCGGTCACTCCGCGAGCAGCGCGTCGACCACCCGGCCGAAGAGCAGCCGGCCGGACCAGGCCGTGGCCGGGTCGAACAGCCGGGGCAGCCCCCGCAGCCGCGCCTCCTCGCGCCACACCACCTCGGAGCCGCCGTCCCGGGGGCGCACCTCGATCTCGGCCCAGCCGAGGACCACCGAGCCGCGCTTCTCCAGCCGGCAGCGCCCGGGAGCGTCACCGGCCGGCGGGTCCCAGCGCACGACCTCCATGGGGTCGTCGAACCCGGCCCGGCCGACACCGGTGCGCACCACGACCACGGTGCCCACCCGGGTCGGCCCCGCCGGGTGGACGGTGACGCCGCTCAGCGGTACCTGGTCACCGTGGCGCGGCCAGTCGGTGAGCCGCCGCCAGGTCTCGTCGGCCGTCAGCGGGGAGCGCCGCTGGACGCGGAAGGGGGCCACAGCGGGATCGTAGGCGACCGGCGGCCTCCCAGACGGTCGGCAGGGCCGTCGGCGGGGCGGCCGGGGTCGCGGCCGTCACCCCCGCCACCAGCTGCGCAGCACCTTCTCGGCGGGTTTGCCATGGGGGGTGTAGGCCAGCCGCGGCGCGGTCTCACCGCTGTCCGGCCAGTCGTCCCACATCCACCAGCACACCCCGGCCCACCAGGACCGGCCGTCAAAGGCGGTCAGCAGCGCGTCATACGCGGCGGACTGCTCGTCCGTCGCCGTGCGCTCGCTGACGGTCCAGGAGTACGGTGCGGCGACGGCGCCCCGCTGGCTGGTGTAGCCGGCCTCGGTGAACAGGATCTTCTTGTCCCACCGGGCGGCGAAATCGGCGAGTTCGGCGACGATCGGCTTCCAGCCCGCCGCCAGTCGCGCGGGGTCGGTGGTGGCGGAGTCGGCCAGCGGCCAGTAGGCGTCGATGCCGATCAGATCGAGGGAGCCCCAGAAGCGGATGCGGGCGTACTCGTCGTAGTTGGCGGCGTAGGTCAGCGGACCGTCGTAGGTGTCGCGCACCGCGGAGATCACATCGGTCCAGCGGCGGCGGTCGGTGGAGGTGCCGGCCAGTTCGGTGCCGACGGCGAACTTCTCCACGTCCAGTGCGCCGGCCAGCCGGGCGTAGTGGGTGATGAAGCGGCGGTAGGCGGTGAACCAGGCGTCCGGGTCGGCGGGCCGGATACCGGCCCGGTCGCCGCCGTCCACCAGGTCCACATGCGGTTTGAGCATCACCTTCAGCCCGGCGTCATGGGCCAGGCCGACGATCCGGCGCACACTGCGGTCGCTGGCGGTCTCCTCGGTGGTGTGCATCGTCGCGCGACGGGTGCCGTTCTGGTACCAGGTGGGGGTGAAGACCACCCACCGGGCGCCGGTCCCGGCGATCTGCCGCAGATAGCGGCCGGCCTCGGGACGGTCGTAGTCGTCGGTGTTCCAGGCGGGCAGCGTGATGCCCCGCACCTGCTCATCGGGGGCGGGCGGGTCGTCGTTCCCACCGGCCGAGCATCCGGTCAGGACGGCGACGGCGGCGGTGACCGCCGCGGTCACCCGCCTCAGCGCTCTCATCGGGTCAGGGCCTTCCTTCCTCGGGCGGGAACGGACACGTGGCCGTTCCCGGCCCGCGCGGAGCGGGCCGGGAACGGCTTGACGGACGTGAGGTACGGACGGTGCGTCAGATCAGGCTCTCGGGGCTGACGAAGGTGTAGCCGAGCGCCAGGATGCCCTCGACGGTCTCCTGGAGCGGCTCGACCGCCTGGTAGGGGTGGTAGTAGAAGCTGGCGAAGCCGTCCCGCACCGCCAGGTTGGCCTTGGCGTTGTTGATCAGGTCGGCCGCCAGCCGGGGCGGGTTGTTGTTCTGGGCCTCGGGCTCGTAGGCACCCAGGTTCTCCGGGATCACCTTGGTGCCGTAGACGTCGGTGACCGGGTACGGGAAGAACTGTCCGAGGTAGCGGCTGGTGTCGGTCTCGGCGCCGGAGAGGGTGCCGGAGAAGTACAGCGGGCGCTCCATCCGGGCCGCGAAGTTCTGCGCGAACACCTTGTAGTCGGTGGCCGAGGCCGCGTAGTGCGGGGTGGTCCACAGCTTCGGCGTGGGCAGGCCCACCTTCGCGAACTCGGCCAGGGCGGCGGTGACCCGCCCCTGTGCCCACTCGGCGGAGTCCTCGGTCACCGGGCCGTCGTAGACCACCGTGTCGGTGGCGTCCACATGGGCCCGGAAGAACTCGAAGTCATCGGCGGTGAGCCCGTTGTACGGGTTGTCGGTGTTGCCGTACTGATGGGTGTAGCCGTGGTCCATCAGCACCGCGCCGTTGTTGAGCATGTACTTGAGGGTGTTCACCAGCGCCGGGCGCTGGGAGAGCCGCACGGTGCGCGCCACCCCGTTGTTCTGCACGCCCTTGGGGTCGCTGTAGACCGGGATGACGTTGATGCCGTAGGCGATGTTCTTGGACTTCAGGTAGTCCGCGATCGCCCGGAGGCTGGTGGTGTCGGAGAGCGGGGTGATGTCCTCCAGGCGCACCATGGCCCGGTGCTGCTCGGCGGTGTCCGGGGCCAGCGCGTCGAAGAGCAGGTCCTGGAAGGCGATGATCCGGTCGGTCTCGGAGACGTAGGTGAAGGGGATCTCACCGACGTAGGTCAGGTTGCCCGAGCGGATCGCCCACGGGGAGGTCTTCTCGGTGCCCCCGGCCGTGTCGACCGCCTGGGCCAGCTCGGTCACGGTCCCGTTGTCCCCGCCGGGCGTGAGGTGGGGGTGCAGCACACCGGCGTCCAGGCCCGCCGGCATCTTCCGGGTGAGCTCCTGACCCTTGTAGGTGACCTTGGTGATCTGGCCGACGCTGCCGTCCGTCTCGTAGAACGAGGAGGTCGGGTCCCAGCCGTACCGGTACTCGAACTCCTGGAGGCTGATGGAGTTCGCCATGTTCCAGATGTTCTCGCCGACCCAGATCACCGGCCGCTCGGAGAGCAGGGTGTCCAGGTAGAAGTCCTCCGGTACGGCGTCGGGGATCTCGTCGCCGTAGTAGGTGGAGCCGATGTAGATGGTGGCGTCGTAGGACTCGATCAGGCCGGAGGTGTACTCCTGGACCGGCTTGCTGGTCACGGTGCCGAAGTGGCCGCCGAGGTTGGCCGCGCCCATCGCGTACAGCTCACCGAGGTGTCCGTACGGGCCCGCCGTGTCGTACAGGACCAGTGTCTTGGCCTGGCCGGGCTCGGCGGCCCGCGGTGCGCTCCTCGTCCGCGGCCCGGTGGCCGTGTTCGACCGCCCCAGCTGCTTGGTCGTCCGTTTTTCGCTGGTGTGCGTTCCGGCCGTCCCGGCGCGCCGCTCGCGGTCGGCGGACCGCTGCGCGGCCGCCCAGCCCTTGAGGTCGTCGGCGTTCACACCGCTGGTGGTGTCCTGTGTCGCCGACCGGTCGGCGTCCCCCCGGCCGTCCCGGGCCACCGCCATGGGTGCCCAGAAACCGCCTCCCAGCAGGGCGGCGATGGCGAGGGCGATGAACGCCAGCCAGGCCGGCCGTGCTCTTCTCCAGGGTTCCTTCATGCTCTTTACCCCCCTCGGATTCGGTCCCGCATTACCTGGAACGAGACAGCGGGAAAACAGCGGATCATGGCCGATTCCGACCTGAGGATCATGGCCGGTCACAACGCATGGATCATGGCCGGTTCCCCACGGAATTCCAGACGCGGGATCACGGAGCTAACAAACCGGTGATTGTTCTGACGATTCCGGCTGCCTGTCAATGGGGCCGATGGGGCAGAAAACTACGCCTTGAAAGTTCAACTGAAGCACAGTTGGGTCTGGTACCTTCCCTAAGCGCGCAGCGGCCGGCCCATTGGGGAGGCGTCCGGCACTCCTGCGCCAACTGAAGGTGGGGGGACCGATGTACGGTAGGTCTGCTGTGGGATCAGTGCTGCCCTTGGTCGGCCTGGCCGCGGCGCCGGAAATGATTCCCGGAATTCCGGTTGCCAGGGCTTTGCAGGCAACCGCCGGGGCGGGTTTTCTCTTGTACTGCCTGATAGTCATCGGCCTGCTGGTGGCACGATCAAGGCTGCGCGTCCGCCCCTCCGCGACCGGTTCCACAGCCTCCGGGGCCAAGGACCTGTCCGCGGTGGACCGGACGTGACCGATGAGCCCCTGATATGGGCCAGCGTCGCCATCATCGTGATGGCGGGTACCTACAATTTCGGTCTGTTCCTGCTGTCCCGGCGCCGGCTTCCGCACCATTCCGGCTCCGGTGACCAACGCTTCTACGTCTTTCTGCTCGCCTGTCTGAACGAGGAGAAAGTACTGGCCGAAAGCCTTGCGCGGATCACCGCCCTGCCCGCCGGGAAATGCGTCGCCCTGGTCATCGACGACGCCTCCGACGACCGGACCGCCGAGATCGCGCGGTCCGCGGACCCCGAGCGGGTGTGGCTCCATCAGCGCACGCTGCCGAACGCCCGGCTCGGCAAGGGCGCGGCCCTCAACGACGGGGTGCGTCTGCTGCGCGCTTCCGGGCTGCTCGGCGGCCGGGACCCGGACGACGTCATCGTCTGTGTGGTGGACGCGGACGGCCGGCTGGACCCGCATGTGATCGAGGCGGTCGACCCGTTCTTCAACGACCCGCGGACCGGGGCGACCCAGATCGGCGTCCGGATGTACAACCGCCGGGCGGGGCTGCTGGCCCGGATGCAGGACATGGAGTTCGTCGTCTACGGCGACATCTTCCAAAGCGCCCGCCGTTTCATCGGCAGCGTCGGCATGGGCGGCAACGGCCAGTTCATGCGGCTGTCCGCGCTCGACACGCTGGGCGAGAAGCCCTGGAGCGACAGCCTCACCGAGGACCTGGACCTCGGGGTGCGGCTGATCGCCCGCGGCTGGACCAATCAGCACTGCACCACGGCGGCCGTCTCGCAGCAGGCCGTCCTGGATCTGCGGCGGCTGGTCCGCCAGCGGTCCCGCTGGTTCCAGGGGCATCTGCAGTCGGCCAACCTGGTTCCGCTGATCCTGCGGGATGTGCCCGGCCGGGCCGCGATGGACCTGATCTACCACCTGTCCAGTCCGGTGCTGATCCTGCTCACCTCGCTGCTGCCGCTGTCCTTCCTGGTGGCGGTCGTCGGCACGATCGCCGGTTCCCTCCAGGCCGGCCGGCCGCTGGTCTCCACCATGTGGTTCCTCGGCCCGTATCTGCTCTCGTTCACCGCGGCCTGGATCTACGGCTTCGTCTACCGCCGGCGCGAATCCACGCTCGGCGCGCTCCGCGCGGTACTGCTCGGCCATGTCTTCGTGATCTACGGCTACATCTGGTTCGCCGCGGGCTGGTGGGGGCTGTGGCGGGCCGTCACCGGAAAGCGCACCTGGCTCAAGACCGCCCGCAGCTGATCCGCCCGCACCCGTGCACCACCCGGTTCCGCCGCACCCCCCGCACCCCGCGCCACCCGCTCGCACCGCTTCTTCCGCTCCTTCCGCTCCGCTCGTCAAGGAGACCCATGTCCCTCATCGGCAGACCCGTGTCCCTGTCCGTGGACGAGGCGTCCGCGCCGCGTCCGCCCCGCACCGTGCGCACCATGCTGGTGCTCGGCACCCGACCGGAGGCGATCAAACTGGCCCCGGTGGTCCGGGCGATGGCCGCCTCCGCGCTGTTCCAGCCGGTCGTGGTGACCACCGGTCAGCACCGGGAGATGCTCCAGCAGATGCTCGGGCTGCTGGGGGTCGGGGTGAAGACCGACCTGGCCGTGATGCGGGACCGGCAGCGGCTGTCGGAGCTGACCGCCCGGCTGGTGGACGGCCTGGGCACGGTGATCCGCGCCGAACGGCCGGATCTGGTGGTGGTCCAGGGCGACACCACCACGGCGCTGTGCGGTGCGCTGGCCGCGTTCTACGAGCGCGTACCGGTGGCCCATGTCGAGGCGGGACTGCGTACCGGCGTCCTGGACAACCCGTTTCCGGAGGAGCTCAACCGGCGGATGATCGGCCGGGTGGCGCGCTGGCACTTCGCCCCTACCGGCCGGTCCGCCGCCCAGCTGCTGGCCGAGGGCGTACCGTCCGAGCAGGTGATCACCACGGGCAACACGGTCATCGACAATCTGCTGTGGGTGCTGAAGGAGGGCGCCGGGGCAAGCGTCTTCCGCACCGCGCACCGCAAGGTGCTGCTGACCCTGCACCGCCGGGAGAACCAAGGGGAAAGGATGCGGTCCATGGGCGCGGCGCTGCGCCGGCTGGCCGACCGCGGCGATGTGGAGCTGGTGCTGCCGCTGCACCGCAGTCCCGCGGTGCGGGAGGCGCTGCTGCCGGAGCTGGAAGGCCATCCGGGGGTGCGGGTGGTGGACCCGCTGGACTATCTGGACTTCGCCGCCACCCTCGCCGACTGCGATCTGGTGCTGACCGACTCCGGCGGACTCCAGGAGGAGGCCCCGAGCCTGGGCAAGCCCGCGCTGGTGCTGCGGACCACCACCGAACGCCCGGAGGCGGTGGAGGCGGGCGCGGCGCGGCTGGTGGGCACGGACCCGGAGACGATCCTCGCCGCCGCCGGTCAGCTGCTGGACGATCCGCGGGAGTACGCGCGGATGGCCGGGGCGGGGAATCCGTTCGGCGACGGCCGGGCCGCCGAGCGCATCGTGGCCCGGCTCACCGAGGACTTCGGCCCCGAGGAGGCGGTGAACACCGCGCGGCGCGTCGCGCCGGGCTCGTATGATCCGGTGGCATGACGTCATTACGAGGGCGTACCTGGTGGCGTGTCGGCGGGCTGGTGCTGGCCTTCGCCCTCGTGGTGGCCGGGGTGCTCGCGCTGTCCGGCGTATGGGACGAGAAGCGGCCGCCGGACAACGTCGAGACCTGGCGGGACGGTTCGGTGCACGGCCCCTGGCGCTCGGTGTTCCACGGCTACGGCGGGAACGTCGGCGGGGTGGACGAGCTGACGCTCACCCCGCGGGCGGCCCGCCGGGAGGACCGTACCCACGCCTGTCTGGTGGTCTCCACCGCCCGCTACGAGCGCGTGGACTTCCGGGCCCGGATGCGCACGGCGGAGCAACTGCGCACACCCGAGCCCAATCCCTGGGAAGTGGCGTGGCTGGTGTGGGCGTACACCGACCCGGAGCACTTCTACTACGTGGCGCTCAAGCCGAACGGCTGGGAGCTGGGCAAACGGGACCCGGCCTATCGGGGCGGGCAGCGGTTCCTGGCCACCGGCACCAGCCCCTTCCCGGTCGGTGACTGGTCGGACGTGCGAGTTCGGCAGCGCGGTCAGCGGATGACGGTGTCGGTGGACGACCGCCAGGTGGTGGGCTTCACCGACACCGAACGCCCGTACACGGCGGGCAGCGTGGGCGCCTACACCGAGGACGCCCGAGCGGAGTTCCGGGACATCACCGTCCCCGCGGAGCCGTCGGGTTCCTCCTGATCGACCGGGCCGGCCAGGTCGTCCAGGCCCGCCGGCAGCTCACCGGTGTGCACCACGCCCAGCCGCTGGGTGGCCCGGGTGAGCGCCACATAGAGGTCGCTGGTGCCGAACTCCGCGGGCTCGGCCACGATCACCGTGTCGAACTCGAGCCCCTTGGCCTGCCGGGGGTCGAGCAGGACCACCGGGCTGGTCAGGTCCGGGGAGCGGCCGGTGGACGCGTCCGGGAGGGCGGCCGACAGCGCGGCATGGCGGTCCCTCGGGGCGATCACCGCCAGCCGGCCCTCGGCACGGGTCTCCCGCGCCACGGCCGCGGCCACCGCGCCGGGCAGATCGCCGGTGCGCTCCGCCCAGGGCCGTGCGCCGGTGGCGCGGACCGAGCGCGGCGGGGTGAAGGCGGGGTCGGCGGTGCGCGCCACCCGGGCCGCGACCTCCATGATCTCGGTGGGTGTGCGGTAGTTGACGCCGAGCCGGGTGTGCTCCCAGCGATCGCCGACGTACGGCGCCAGGATCGCGGACCAGGAGCCGCAGCCGCCCGGTTCCGCGGTCTGCGCGGGGTCGCCGACCAGGGTCATCGAACGGGTGGGGCTGCGCCGCATCAGCAGCCGCCACGCCATCGCGGACAGCTCCTGGGCCTCGTCCACGATGATGTGGCCGAAGGCCCAGGTGCGGTCGGCGGCGGCGCGTTCGGCGGCGCTGCGGTGGTCGCGCTCCTCGGCGCGGTCCGCCAGCCGTTCGGCGTCGATCAGGTCATGGGCGGCCAGCACCTCCGACTCCTCGTCGTCGCGGTCCTCGAACTCCTGGGTGCGCGAGCCGTAGGAGAGGTCGAGCACGCCCTGCGCGTAGTCGATGCGCTCCTGGCGCTCGGCCTCCTCGCGGGCGCGGGCCGCCGCGTCGTCGTGGCCGAGGAGTTCGGCGGCCTCGTCCAGCAGCGGGACGTCGGCGGGGGTCCACTCGCCGCCGGTGCGGCGGATCGCGGCGGCGTCGGCTTCGGGGAGGTGGACGGGGTCGGCGAGGAAGTCGGCCACCAGCCGCTCCGGGGTGAGGGCCGGCCACAGCTCCTCGATGGCGGCGTGCACCTCGGGGTTGACCGCGATCGCCTTGCCGAGCTGGGCGATGTCGTCCGCGCCGAGGAGGTTGGGCCCGCCGTAGGGGTCCGCGCCGATCCGGTCGACGAGCTGGTCGGTGAGGGCGTCGATGACCCGGAACGCGAAGTGCGGCCGGGCCAGGTTGTGCGGCAGCCCGGTCTCCCGGGCCTTGTGGCCCGCCTCGGAGGCGATGTCCCGGTCCAGGACCAGCTCACCGTCGTCGTGGTCGATCACGATCGCCGGGTCGGGCAGCGACTGCCGGTCGCGTACGAAGCGGGCCAGGACGTCCGCCATCCCGGCGCGGCCCTTGACCTCGGCGGCCTCGGGGGTGTCGGTGCCGGTGGCCGTCACCCCGGGGAAGAGCTCGCCGAGCGTGGCGAGCAGCACACCCGTCTCGCCGAGCGAGGGCAGCACCTCTGCGATGTAACCGAGGAACGCCGGGTTGGGCCCGACGACCAGCACCGCGCGGCGGGCCAGCGACTCGCGGTGCGCGTAGAGCAGATACGCGGCACGGTGCAGCGCGACGACGGTTTTCCCGGTGCCGGGGCCGCCCTCGACGACATGCACCCCGTGGTGCGGGGCGCGGATGATCCGGTCCTGTTCGGCCTGGATGGTCTGCACGATGTCATGCATCCGGCCGGTGCGCGCGGCGTCCAGCGCGGCCAGCAGCACGGCGTCCGCGTCGGACCCCTCGTGCCCGGTCCGCACGGTGTCGTCAAGGTCCAGGATCTCGTCGTGCAGCCCGGTGACCTTAGGGCCCTCGGTGGTGATGTGGCGCCTGCGGCGCAGCCCCATGGGGGTGTGGCCGGTGGCGAGGTAGAACGGACGCGCCACATCGGCCCGCCAGTCGATGACCAGCGGGGTGCGGTCCGCGTCGTCGCGGCGGATGCCGATACGGCCGATGTGGTGGTCGCGGCCGTCGCGGAACAGCAGCCGGCCGAAGCACAGCCCGCGCTCCCCCGCCTCGAACGCGGCGAGCAGTCCGGACCGCTCGGCCACCAGCACATCGCGCTCCAGCCGGGCCTGGAAGGTGGTGCCCTCCAGGGACAGGGCCTCGGTCACCGCCTCCTCGGCGTGCGCCGTGAGTTCGGCGAGGCGCCCGTTGAGCAGATCGAGGAATTCTTGCTCACGGTCCATTTCCTCATTTGACAATGCGACTCCCGCCGGGATACGATGACTTCATCAGGTTTCCGCATGCCATAAAACATTGGCACATGGAAATCCCCAATATACGCGGAGAAACGCCCCGGCCGTCAAGGCGGCAGGGGCGTTTCTCTGTTTATGGCACGGCGTAAGGTGAGACACATGCCTGCTCGCCTCTCGCCTACAGCGCCCGCCACCGGTGTCCCGGCCGTCGGGGGCACCGGGCTGCGCGCCGACGCGGAGCTCAACCGGCGGCGCGTTCTGGACGCGGCCCGTGCGCTGTTCGTCTCGCGCGGGATCGATGTGCCGATGGCCACCATCGCGCGGCACGCCCGGGTCGGGGTGGCCACCCTCTACCGGCGCTTCCCCACCCGCGACGCGCTGGTCACCGCGGTGTTCTCGGACGAGCTGTCCGTGTGCCGGGCGAGCATGGAGGAGGCCCTGGCCGACGACGACCCCTGGCGGGGGTTCTGCCGGACCATCGAGTCGGTGTGCGCCTCGCAGGCGCAGGACCGGGGGTTCAGCGACGCCTTCCTGTCGTCGTTCCCCGACATGGCCGGCTTCGAGCGGGAGCGCCGGCGCATCGAGGAGGGCTTCGCCGAGGTGGTCCGGCGCGCCAAGGCCGCGGGTCGGCTGCGCCAGGACTTCGACCTCTCGGATCTCACCCTCGTCTTCATGGCCAACCGGGGTGTCATCGGCGACGCCCGGACCGCACCGGCCGCGTCCCGGCGGCTGGTCGCCCACCTCCTGCGGTCCTTCGAGACCGGGCGGGCCGAGCCGGCCCGCCCGCTCCCGCCACCGGCGCCACTGCGGCTGGGCCGGTCGCACCGGGCCCCGGAGCGCTGAGCTACCGGGCGGTGCCGAAGTCCTGCGTCCAGTAGTTGCCGGGCTGCGCCAGGCCGACGCCGATCTCCTTGAAGTCGCAGTTCAGAATGTTGGCCTTGTGGCCGGGGCTGGACATCCAGCCGGCCATGACGCTCTTGGCCGAGCCGTAGCCGTAGGCCACGTTCTCGCCGTAGGTGCTCCAGCTGTAGCCCGCCCGCTCGATCCGGTCGCCCGGGGAGGACCCGTCGGAGCCGGTGTGCGACATCGTGCCGTGGGCCGCCATGTCCTCGCTGTGGTCCTGGGCGGCCTCGGTCAGCTTCTCGTTCACGGTCAGCGGCTGACAACCGGCCTTGGCGCGCTCGCTGTTGACGAGATCCACCACCTCCTGCCGGGCGGTGGCCGCCGTGGAGGCGGCGGAGGGGGCGCCCGCGGGTGCGGCGGACTGTGCCATCGCCGCCGAGGGAATGCCCACGGCGGCCGCGGCGAGCGCGGCGATGGCTATGGAGCGCTGGTGCGTCGTGCTGCTGCGGTGCTTGCTCATACGTGACCTCACACTCGGTTGAGGCCCGTCATTCTTGGAGCGGCCGGCCGCGCGAGGCAACACGTGTTCGTACGACACGGGTTCGTAGCGAGGACCTGAGCTTGCGCTCAGCGGCGAGACATGCTGAGCCGGTTCCGGGGAGGACTCAGGCGGCCCGACGCGGCATCAGGAAAACCCGGCGACCAGGCGCGTGGACGAAGCGCCGGTGGCGCCGGGGAGCACGACCCCTGGAATCACTCATGTCCGACAGGGCGGACAAGAGCTCCTATGTCGCCTCGTCGATGCGCACCGCTCCACGCCCTGCGCTCGGGCGTCCGGTGTGAGAGATGTCATCGCCCGGCGGAGGGCGGCCTACCGGTCGGAGTCCTGGTCGAAGATCAGGACCCTCCTTGCCGGGGAAGTGCTCACGGCGCCCATCGCCTCGGCCCCGGGACCCTCCCCCGTAGGTGGATCGAGTGTAAAAGTTGAGTCGTTGCACTTCTTTATTCGGTGTGCTCTTCTGTGAGGACCCCCGCGCCGAGCGCGCCGAGAAGGAAGTGATCAGTCATGTCCGTATCCGACGCACCCCGGTCCGGCAGTCCCGCCCCGCCGCAACCCGCCCCGAAGAACGTCCGTCCGGCCCTGCTCGGTGTCCTGCTCGCGATGCTGCTGTCGATGCTCGACGCCACGATCGTCGGCACCGCGATGCCGACGATCGTGGGCGATCTCGGCGGCCTGGAGCACATCTCCTGGGTGGTGACCGCCTACACCCTGGCCACCGCCGCCTCCACCCCCGTCTGGGGCAAATTCGGCGATCTGTACGGCCGCAAGCACATGTACCTGATCGCCGTCGTCGTCTTCGTGCTCGGCTCGGCGCTGTCCGGCGCGGCCCACTCGATGACCCAGCTGATCGTCTTCCGGGCCCTCCAGGGCCTGGGCGCGGGCGGTATCGGCGCCGGGGCCTTCGCCCTGATCGCCTCGCTGGCCCCGCCCCGGGAGCGGGGCCGCTACCAGGGCATGACCGCCTCCATCATGGCCGTCGGCACCATCGGCGGCCCGCTGCTCGGCGGCTTCATCACCGGCCACCTCGGCTGGCGCTGGGCCTTCTTCATCAATCTGCCGCTCGGCGTCCTCACCCTGATCTGGTGCCAGCTGATGCTGCGGCTGCCCGCCACCCGCGCCAAGGCCCGGATCGACTGGCCGGGCATCGCGGTGATGACGGTCACCGTCTGCGCCCTCACCCTGGCCGCCACCTGGGCCGGTTCCACCTATCGGTGGACCTCGTGGCAGATCCTGGGGCTGTTCGTCCTGGCCGCGGTGGGCGTGGCCGCGTTCGTCGCCCGGCAGCGCCGCGCGGCCGAACCGCTCATGCCGCTGCGCATCTTCACCGGACACCGCAACTTCCCCCTGGCGTCCTCGCTGATCCTGGTGGGCGGGGTGGTCATGTTCGGCTGCTCGCTGTATCTGCCGCTGTACCAGCAGACCGTCCAGGGCGTCTCCGCCTCCCGCTCCGGTCTGCTGCTGCTGCCCCTGATGATCCCCGTGGTGATCATGTCCCAGGTCGGCGGCAAGGTCATGTCCGCCACCGGCCGGTACAAGATCTTCCCGATCCTCGGCACCGTCTGCATGGCCACCGGTCTGTTCCTGCTGGCCACCATGGACACCACGACCTCCCGCACGGCCACCGGGTGCTTCATGGCCCTGGTGGGCACGGGCATGGGGTGCCAGATGCAGATGGTCACCACCATCGCGCAGAACAGTGTGGAGATGCGCGACATGGGTGCCGCCTCCGCGTCGGTCACCCTGTTCCGCACCATCGGCGGCTCCCTGGGCGTCGCGGTCTTCGGTTCGCTGTTCACCGGCGCCGTCCAGGGCCACGCACCCGCCGGTGCGGACACCGGTGAGGCCCGGTCCGACCCCGCGGCGCTGGCCCGGCTGCCGCGGGCCGCGAGGGACGGCTATCTGCACGCGGTCGCCGACGGCACCCAGCGGATCTTCCTCACCGCGGCCGTCGTCTGCGCCGTGGCCTTCGTCGCCGCCCTGTGCGTGCAGGAGGTCCCGCTGCGCGGCAGGCCCGGCCCGGCGGCCCCGCCGCGGAAGGCCGAGGAGGCCACCAGCCCGGCCGCCCCGTGAGCGGAGGGGCCGGCCGTGGCCGGTGGGGTGGGTGCGGCCTAGGGCCTGTTGCGAAAGCCACGGTCACCTTGCCGTTTGGCAACCGCGCAACCTTCTCGGTCCTAGCGGAGTCTGAAGGGGAAATGCAGGTCGAAGAATGGAGGATGCGGTGGATGAGGTCCTGGTGAAGGCAGCGAAGTTGGCTGCTCGTGGCGTGGGACTCGCCCTCGACTACGTCAACCTGCGCGCAAGCATCGAGCACTTCCGACGCGACGTTCGAAGGAACGGGCACTAACGCCTGGCGCGGATGCCCTGGGCACAGCCATTCGTTGATGGCTGCGAACAACCGCCGTCGGCCGCTCGCGTTCGTCTTCACTCCCGGGCAGGCCGCTGACGCGCCCGCGTTCCCCGGGATCATGGTCCGTTTACGGATGACGCGGCCGATCGGCCGACCCAGGACCAGGCCGGGTGTGGTCCTGGGTCGGCAAGGCCACTCGTCGTGTGCAATCCGAACGCGTCTGCGCCGACGAGGGAACCGGGCAGTGATTCCGCAGTCCGCCGACCAGCCCGCCAACCGCAGGCGAAGAGGCCGATCCGGTGGCCGCCCGCCGGCTTTCGACCGCGGGGCATACCAGGGGAAGCAGGGGGATAGCGACGACCTAGGGTCTCCTACCGCTTGTGGCCGTTCCCGTGTCCGTTCGGATGCAGGACCACCTTGGTCCAGCCCTCGTCACGGGCGTCGAAGTGCTCGTAGGCGGTGGGGGCCTCGTCCAGGCTGAGCTCGTGGGAGACGACGAAGCTCGGCTTCGCCTTCCCGCCGGCGATCAGATCCCGCAGCGCCCGGTTGTACTTCTTCACCGGCGCCTGCCCCGTGCCCATGCTCTGGCCCTTGAACCACATCATGCCGAAGTCGATCGGGACCTTGCCCTGGGCCTCCAGCTCGCCCTGGGCCTCCGCGCCGCCAGGGTCCTGGGGCAGGAACACGCCCACCACGCCGATGCCGCCCGTGAACCTGACCGAGTCGATCAGGCCGTTGAGCGTGAGGCTGGCGTCCTCGTGTCCCTGGGGGTCGTGGGCCTGGTAGCCGACGCATTCGCAGCCGTTATCGGCGCCCAGACCGAGGGTGGCCTCCTTGACGACCTCCGCCGGGTCCTGCTCGGCGGTGTTGATCGGGATGGCCCCGATCTCCTCCGCCTTGCGCAGCCGGTCGGGATGGTGGTCGGCCGTCCAGACGCGGCCGGCGCCCTTGAGGAGGGCGGAGTACGTCGCCATCAGCCCGACGGGACCGGCCCCGAAGACGATGGTCTGGTCGCCCGGCTTGACGTGGGCCATCTCGGTGGCGTGATAGCCGGTGGGGAAGATGTCGGCGAGCATCACGTAGTCGGTCTGCCGCTCGGCGGCGTCCTCGCCCAGACGCAGCGCGTTGAAGTCGCCGTAGGGTACGCGCAGCAGCTCCGCCTGGCCGCCTTGGTAGGGGCCCATGTCGGCGAATCCGTAGGCGGCTCCCGCGAGGGCGGGTTCCGGCTGCATGGTCAGGCAGTAGTTGGTCAGACCGCGCTCGCACTGCTTGCAGAAGCCGCAGGCGATGTTGAAGGGCAGGACCACGTACTCGCCGACCTGGACCTTGCGGACGGCCGGGCCGACCTCCACCACCTGGCCCATGTTCTCGTGTCCCATGGCGCGGCCGGACTCGAACGAGGTGCGGCCCTCGTACATGTGCAGGTCCGAACCGCAGATGTTGGTGGTGGTGATCTTGACGATGATGTCGCAGGGGTGCTCGATCTTCGCGTCCGGTATGTCCTTCACTTTGACCGTTCGCGGTCCTTCGTATACCGCTGCCTTCATGGTGACTTCCCTTGACGTTGCGGCACGGCGGTGGTGTGGAAGGCACAGAGAACCCGACTCTCGCAACTGCTGCGACGGGGGCCGTGACTCCGGCGCGCCTCTGGGAGCCGTTCACCTTGGTGAGGGGAACGGTGCTTCCGCCGCCGGCCCGCCCAAGGGAGCGTCGGTGCTCCGGCGGCGTGCTGTGCGGGTACCCGTCGGACCCGAGGCGAAACAACCACGCACCGACCGATCAGTGGCTTCGAACCCGGACGACCACCGGTCGGCGGCACACCTTCGACCGAGGTCACCCACTCACCGAGCCGTCATCGTCGAGCTGCCCCATGAACCACTCACCGTCGTCCCTCACGAGGCACAACTCGTGGAACGCGAGAATTACATCGGGCTGAAGCGGCTCGTAGTCGCCCTGGCCGGCCACCTCGACGACTACGAGCCGATCGAGGGAGAGCGGGGCGGCGCTTGGGTCTCCGGAAAGAGCGCGCACGCGTTCAATCGTCCATCCGGTGGGGAGTCCTGAGTTCACCGGCGCATGGTCCCAGCAGGGCGCCTGTCACAGCCACTCGTTAAGTACTGCGACCAGCACGGTCGCCTCGTAGCGGACGGCGAGCTTGTCGTACCGGGTGGCGACGGCACGGTGTCTCTTGAGGCGGTTGATCCCGCACTCGACCGCATGGCGCTCGCGGTAGTCGACCGCGTCAAAACGTGGCGGCCGGCCGCCACGGGAGCCGAGCTTCTGGCGGTTGCGGGCCTGGTCAGCCTTGTCGGGGATGGTGCAGCGGATTCCGCGGCGGCGCAGGTAGGCACGGTTCTTGCGGGAGGCGTACGCCTTGTCCGCCCGGACTCGGTTTGGGGCGGACACGCGGCCGGCCCGGCCCGATGCGGGGCACGCGGACCTTCTCCAGCACGGGTTCGAACTGCGGCGAGTCACCGCGCTGTCCCGCCGTGAGCACTATCGCCATGGGCTTCTGGCCCTGCTCGACGGCCAGGTGCAGCTTGGTGGTGAATCCGCCGCGCGAGCGTCCAAGGGCGTGATCACCAGGCTCGACGAAGATTCCGCCCGGTGGTTCCTTCTGCAGATCGCCCTGCTTGCGGGCGCCGGCCGCGTGCTGGTGGGCGCGGCAGACCGTGGAGTCGACGTTCAGGTCCCACACGATCGCCCCCTTCGCGTCGGCCAGGGACTGGAGTCGGGTGAGGATCCGGTGCCAGGTGCCGTTCCGCTGCCATCGGCGGAACAGGTCGTAGACCCGGCTCCACGGTCCGTACTCGGCGGGGACGTCTCGCCACGGCACACCGGTCCGGACCCGGAACCGTATGCCGTCGATCAACTGCCGCCGAGGCCAGACCGGCGGTCGCCCCGTCTTCGTGCCCTTCGGCAACAACGGCTCCAGCACCGCCCACTGCTTGTCCGTGAGATCTCCCCGACCCATGAACCGTGATCATTCACAGGCCAAAATCCACTTTCGATACACGGCCTAGCTCATCTGGCGCCGCACCAGCTCGCGCAGCTTCCCGTCGGGGAGGGCCATCAGCTCGGCCGGGGCGCCCTGCTCCACGATCCGGCCGTCCGCCATGACCAGGACGCGGTCGGCGTCCATGACGGTGGACAGCCGGTGCGCGATCACCAGCCGGCTGGCGTTGAGCCGGCGGGTGCTGTCGATGACGATGCGCTGGGTCTCGTTGTCCAGGGCGCTGGTGGCCTCGTCGAAGAAGAGGATGCGCGGGCGGCGGATCAGGGCCTGGGCGATCATCAGCCGCTGCCGCTGGCCGCCGGAGATGGCACCGCTGCCGGAGATCATGGTCTGGAGCCCCATGGGCATCTGCCGGATGTCCTCGGCCAGACCGGCCAGTTCAGCGGCGGCCATGGCCTCCTCGGGGGTGAACGGCTCGGCGCCGCGGATGCAGTCCAGCACCGTACCGCCCAGCGGCTGGGCGTTCTGGAGGACCACCCCGCACTGGCGGCGCACGGCCGCCTGGTCGAGGGCGGCGAGGTCCTGGCCGTCGTAGAGCACACTGCCGGACACCGGCCGTTCGAAGCCGATGAGCAACCGCAGCAGGGTCGACTTGCCGCAGCCGCTCGGGCCGACGACGGCCACGAACTCGCCCGGCCGGATCTCCAGCGAGACGTCGTCGAGCACCAGCGGCCCGTCGGCACCGTAGCGGAAGGTGAGGTTCTTGGCCCGGAGGTCGCCGGAGAGCACCCCCGGCTGCGCGCTGCCGCCACGGACCTCGGGCGGCTCGTCCAGGATCGGCTTGACCTGCTCGAACAGGGGCAGCACCGCGACCACCGAGACCAGCGCGTTGGTGAGCTGGGTGAGGGAGGTGAGCAGCATGGTCACCGAGGTGTTGAAGGTCAGGAAGGCGCCGGCCGACATGCTCCCGCGCGCCGGGCCGGCCAGCAGCATGAACACGATGAGCGAGACCAGCGGGAGGTAGACCGCGTCCAGCACCTGGGTGAGGTTCTTGATGCGGCCGGTGCGCTGATGCAGATCGCGGGAGTGGGCGAAGCCACGGGCCCAGGCCGCGTAGGCGAAGTTCTCGGCCGCGGCGACCCGCAGCTTGGGCAGCCCGCGCAGGGTCTGGAACGCCTGGTTGTTGAGCTTGTTCTCGCTCTCCACCAGCCGTCGCTGCCAGCGCACCTGCCACAGCCCCATGCCGAGGAAGACCCCGGAGACCACCAGCAGCAGGGCGATCACCGCGAGCGCCAGCGAGGCGCTGTAGTACAGCAGCAGGGCGAGGTTCACCGCGCCCACCGTGCCGGCCTGGAGGACCGTCGGGGCGACCCCGGAGAGCACCCGGCGCATGGCGCTGATGCCCATCGCCGCGCTGGCCAGCTCTCCGGTGGAGCGCCGGGCGAAGAAGGTGGTGGGCAGCCGCAGCAGCCGGTCCCACACCGCGGGCTGGAGGGTGGACTCCAGCCGCCCCTCCAGCCGCAGCAGGGTGAGGTTCTGGAGCAGCATGAAGGCGGCCACGACAACGCCGGCGACGATCAGGGCCAGGGAGATCTGGACGATGGGGTCCTTCTCGGCGCGGGGCACGAATCCGCCCAGCACCTGACCGGTGGCCAGGGGCACCAGCGCGCCGAGCGCCACCGTCACCAGCCCCGCGATCGCGAGGTTGCGGATGTCCCCGGCGGAGCCGCGGGCGCTGAAGCGCATCAGCCGCCACACCGTCATCGGCCGGTCGGGCAGCGGACGGTAGAACATCACGGCCCGCGGCTCGAACTGATCCGCGTTGTCCGGGCCGACGCGGATGCGCAGACCCGAGGCGGGGTTGACCGCCTCGTACCGGCCGCGCCGCCACAGCAGCGCCACCGGGGCCCCGGACTTGGCCCGGTAGCCCACCAGCGGTCCGGCGTCCTCCCGCCACCAGCGGCCCTCCAGCCGGACGGCGCGGGTGCGGATCCGCGCGTGGGCGGCGATGCGCTCCACCGGGTCCGTGCGGTCGTCGGTGGCGCGGACCCTCGGCGGCTCGGGCAGGGTGATCCCGGCGGCCTCCGCCACGCGGCGGCACACCGCGTACACGGCGTCGTCGGTGCTCTCCTCCGACGGCCACCGCTCCCGCCGCGGCCCGGCGATGGAGGCGATCAGCGCCTGGTCGGCGCGGGTACGCACGGCCTCACCCGCGCGGATACCGGCCGCCGTGCGGTCCGCGTGGGCCCGCTCCATGGTCTCGATCCAGCGGTCCACGGCGGTGCCGAGGCGGTACTGCTGATTGACCATCCGCTGCCACAGCGCGCCGTCGATCAGCAGGTCCCCGGCGGCCTGGGCGCTGTACTCGGCGCCGTAGCGCACACTGCCGGGCGGTACCGGAAGCCAGAGCAGGTCCTCGTCGGCCGCCTCCGCGTCGGACGCGGTCCCGCCGTCCAGCGGGGCCTGGAAGAGGACGCCGAGGCTGCGGCTCACCCCGAGCGACACGGCGTGCTCCAGCGGGGTGGGCGGGGTGTCCTGGAATCCGCCGCCCCCGTACGTGCCGTACGGGTCGTGGGCCGGGGCCGTGCCGTACGGGTCGTACGCCTCCGGGCGGTACAGCTCGCGCAGCGGGATACGGCGCACCAGGCAGTCCTGCGAGGGCCGGCCCAGCAGGGTGTGCCGTGGCCCCTCGACCGGGCCCGGCAGCGCGGCGCCCGTCTCCAGCCGGCCGAGGAAGTGCCACTGGCCCTCCTCGGCGGCGTCGACCGCGAACAGGTCCAGGGCACCGCCGACGACCAGCCAGAGCACCTGCGGGCCCTCCAGCGGGAGGCTGCGCGCTCCGGCGAGGTCGACGGGCGTGCCGAGGGCGCCCAGCGCCTGGACCACCGCGTCGCCGCCGTCCGCGGCCACCGCCGCGGACGGGTGAACGGACGCCATGTCAGTGCTCCTTCATCAGCTCGGCGTACGGGCCCTGGGCGGCGGCGAGGTCCTCGTGCCGTCCGCGTTCGACGACCGTGCCGCGGTTCAGGACGAGGATCTCGTCGCTGTCGCGCACGGTGCTGAGCCGGTGGGCGATCACCACACACGCACAGCCGCGGCGGCGCAGGTTGTCCATCACGATCTGCTCGGTCCGCGCGTCCAGGGCGCTGGTGACCTCGTCCAGCACCAGGACGCTGGGGCGCCGCACCAGGGCGCGGGCGATCTCCAGCCGCTGCCGCTGGCCGCCGGAGAAGTTCCGGCCGTCCTGCTCCACCCGGCAGTGGATGCCCTCCGGGCGGCGTGCGATCACATCGTCGTAGAGCGCGGCGTCCCGCAGGGCCTCCACCACCGCGTCGTCCGGGATGGACGGGTCCCACAGCGCCACGTTGTCCCGCACCGTCCCCTCGAACAGGAAGACGTCCTGGTCGACGAAGGAGACCGAGGCGGCCAGCGCACCGCGGGGGATGTCCTCCAGGCGCTGTCCGTCGATGCGGATGACCCCCTCCCAGGGGGTGTAGAGGCCGGAGACGAGCCGGGAGACGGTGGACTTGCCGCTGCCGGAGGCGCCGACCAGCGCCACCTGCCGGCCGGGGCCGACGGACAGCGAGAAGTCGCGCAGCAGCGGTTCGTCCAGCGGGTTGTAGCCGAAGGTGATGTGCTCCAGCGTCACCTGCCCGGTCAGCCTGCGGGTGTCCGCGCGCGGCTCGTCGCGGGTGTAGAGGGAGTCCACCGGGAAGTTCTCCACGTCCTTGAGCCGGGCCACGTCGGCGGAGAAGTCCTGCACGCGGCCGGCCACTCCGTTGAGCCGGGTGATGGGCGCGGTGAAGCGGGCCACCAGCGCCTGGAAGGCCACCAGCAGACCGATGGAGATGTGTCCCTCGACGGCCCGCAGCCCGCCGATCCACAGGATCAGGGCGCTGTTGAGCGTGGCGAGGGTGGGGGCGACCACGGCCAGGTGGGCGCTCGGCACGCCGAGGCGCTGCTGTTCGTCCAGGGTGATGGCGTGCTGACCGGCCCAGCGGCGGAAGTAGCCGGTCTCGCCGCCGGTGGCCTTCACCGTCTCGATGAGCTGGAGACCGGTGTACGCGGTGGTGGTCAGCCGCGCGGTGTCGGCCCGCAGCTTCTGGGTCCTGGTGGCCCGCAGCCGTACCACCACCCGCATCGCCACCACGTTGAGCAGCGCCAGTCCGACGCCGACGACAGTGAGCTGGGGGTCGTAGGTCCACAGCAGAACGGCGTAGAGGACCACCACGATCCCGTCGACGGCCGCGGCGGCCAGATCGCGGGCGAGCGTCTCGGCGACGGTGTCGTTGGAGCGCAGCCGCTGGACCAGGTCCGCCGGGCTGCGCTGGGCGAAGAAGGTGACGGGCAGCCGCAGCAGATGCCGCAGGAACCGCGCGCTGCCGAGGGTGGAGGAGATGATGCGTCCGCGCAGCAGATTGGCCTGCTGGACGCCGGTCAGCACGGCGGTCAGCGCCACCGCCACGGCCATGGACGCGAACAGCGGGCCCAGCGTCGAGTCCTGGCCGCCGATCAGGAAGCCGTCGATGAAGGCACGGCTGAGCGCCGGCACCGCGGCCCCCACCGCCACCAGCAACAGGCTGGCCAGCAGCGACGCCAGCAAGGTGCCCGTGGTGCCGCGCATCCGCGCGGGCAGGGCGCCCAGCACCCCGGGGCGGCGGCCGCCCCGGCGGAAGGACTCCTCGGGTTCGAAGACCAGGACGACACCGGTGAAGCTGGTGTCGAACTCCTCGACGGGGACGAAACGGCGGCCCTTGTCGGGGTCGTTGATGTGGACGCCGCGCTTGCCGAACCGCCGTCCCATGCCGTCGTAGACGACGTAGTGGTTGAACTCCCAGAACAGGATCGCCGGGGCCTGGACCTCCGCGAGGGCCTCGGGCTCCATCTGCATGCCCTTGGCGCGCAGGCCGTAGCCGCGGGCGGCCTTGAGCAGATTGCTGGCGCGCGATCCGTCCCGGGAGACACCGCAGGCGATCCGCAGTTCCTCCAGCGGGACGTGGCGCCCGTAGTGTCCGAGCACCATGGCCAGCGACGCCGCACCGCACTCCAGGGCCTCCATCTGGAGCACGGTGGGGGTGCGCACGGTCCGGCGCCTGGATGTCCTCGGCCCGCCTCCGCCGCGCGGGGCGCGCCGCCGGCCGCGGGCCGGCTGGGGGCGGCGCGCCCCGCTGCTTCCGGCGGGTGCGGGCCGGGGCGGGCCGCCTTGGTTCGTCGCGGTCACGGGAGCAGCCAATCGATGGGGTGGCGGTCGGCCAGGTGGATGGTGCCGCTGGTCAGGGTCATGGAGCCGAGGGCGAACGGCGGGCCCTCGGGGGACGACCAGCGGTAGCCGGAGCGGGTGGCGGAGCTGCGGTGAAGGCGCACTTGGACCGCGACCGGCGGACCGTGCTTGGAGAACTCCGCGCCGAGCTGTTCGCTGCCGAGGTAGGAGCCGATCTGCTGGGACGACTGGGCGGTCCGGCCGACGGCTTGCACCGCACCGCGCAGCACCCCATAGGTCTGCGTGGGCACGGACTGCACACTGAGGTCGACCGACGCGCCCGCCCGGACCGAGGCCGCCCGGTCCGCGGGGACGTACAGGGTCGCCACCAGGGGGTCGCCGGAGTGGCCGACCCGCTCCACGGACGCGACGTCGGCGCCGGTGTTCAGCACGGAGCCGATCGAGGCGGAAAGGGCGGTGAGCCGGCCGGCGGCGATGGTGCGCACGACGGTGGTGCCACGGTCGGTGCGGACCTTCAGCAGCGGCGCTCCCGCCGGGAGGGTGCTGCCCTCGCGCGCGAGGACCGAGGTCACCTGGCCCGCGATCGGGCTCTGCAGCACATAGCTGCCCTGTCCGTGGGTGAGGATCCCGGTGGCTTCCAGGGTGCTGGAGACGGCGCCGGTGACGGCCCATACGGCGGCACCGGCCATGACCACCATCGTCACCGCCAGCGCCAGCCATCCCTGGGGACGGGCATAGCGCACCGGCAGATCGATGTCCTCTGCCGACTGAAGCTTGGTGAGGGCCTGCTGGCGGAACTGCACGAAAGTCTTTCCTCAACCGCGAGGGGAGTGGCCGGACACCACGGGCGGAGTGCTCGATGAGGCGGGCGCGGACCGCCGAGTGCCCCGGACCTGGCGGGTCCGGGGCACGGGGAAGGCGGTGCGTCAGCCTCAGAGGCTGCTGACGACCCCACCGACGATGCCGGTGGTGTTCAGGCCGGTGAGACCGTCAACCGTGCCGGTCACGGTGCCGACGACGCCGGCCACCGGGCCGGTGACGGAGTCGACCGTGCCGAGGACGTCGCCCACCGGGTTGCCGATGCCGCCGGCCACGTTGTCCAGCTCGGCGTCGGAAATCTCCTGGGTCGCGACCTTGGGCGCGTTGTTCATTGTTGCGTCTCCCTTGGGTGACTGTCTCGTTGAGCTTGCAACAGCGCATGGGGGCCGAAGGGGATCGGCTCCCGCGGCCGGCCACGGGGCTCCGGGAACCCGGGGTCCGTAGCTGCCTGAGCGCGGAAGGGGATGTAACCACGGGGCTCGCGGCGTCGCGAATCAGCCAACCCCCGGAATCGGGCATTCCGCCACTTACCGATGACACGCCAGGCACATCCGCACACAGCATCAACGCGGTTCCCTCACAGAAAGGTCACCCTTCGCGCCGCGCCCCGGACACCTTTCGCCAGGTGACGCGCGTCATTCCAGGTCCGGCGGCCGGGACCGGGGCCGAGGTGACACCTGGGACGGGAGGTACGCACGGCATCTGTGGAGCAGCTGTGCTGATCACTTGAAGACCAGGCGAACGGCGGTCGCACGCGCCGCCGGGCGACGCGGGAATGGCGACATGTGCGACATCAGTCCGCCCGGCCCCGCTCCGGTACCTCCTCGCCGTCCGGCACCGGTCCGGGCGGGGTGCCGTCGCCGAATGGACGACCGCCCAGCTCCTCACGGTGATGCGGGGTCAGCCAGCCGGAGCGGTCGGGGCCGAGCGGGACGATGCGGCGGGGATTGATGTCCGTGTGCACCTGGTAGTAGTGGCGCTTGATGTGGTCGAAGTCGACGGTGTCCCCGAAGCCCGGCGTCTGGAACAGGTCACGGACGTAACCCCACAGCACCGGGTCCTCGCTGAGCTTGTTGCGATTGCACTTGAAGTGGCCGTGGTAGACGGCGTCGAACCGGACCAGCGTGGTGAACAGCCGGATATCGGCCTCGGTGATGGTGTCACCGACCAGATAGCGCCGCGTGGCCAGCCGCTCGGACAGCTCGTCGAGGCGGGCGAACAGACGCCGGTAGGCGTCGTCGTAGGTGTGCTGGTGCTCGGCGAAACCCGCCCGGTACACGCCATTGTTCACATCGCGGTAGATCCCCTCCGCCACCTCGTCGATCTCGTCGCGGTGCTCCTCGGGGTACAGGTCCGGGGCGCCCTCCCGGTGGAGGGCGGTCCACTCGGTGGCGAGGTCCAGGGTGATCCGGTGGTAGTCGTTGGTGACCAGTGCGCCGCTGGGGACGTCCACGACCGCGGGCACGCTCACCCCGCCCGGATATCCCGTCTCGCGGGCGTCGTACGCCTCACTGAGGAACGCGATGCCCAGCACCGGGTCCCGGTCCCCCGGGTCCAGGGTGAAGCGCCAACTGCGCTCGTCCTGGACGGGGTCGGCGACGGCCAGCGAGAGGGCCGGCTCCAGGCCGAGCAGCCGCCGTGAGACCAGCGCACGGCTCGCCCAGGGGCAGGCCCGGCTGACCACCAGCCGATAGCGCCCGGCCTCCACCGGCCAGCCGTCCCGGCCGTCGGCGGTGATCCGGTCGGAGAAGTGTGGCGCGGATCGGCGGAACTCCTTGCGCTCGCCGGATGTGTCCTGGTCAGCGGTGTTCAACGGGACCACCTTCCACAGCGTGAACCTTGTGTGCGGTCCGTGCCACGGGTTGGCTTGCGAACGTTCCGTGCCACGGGGTGACACCTACCCGGTTCCACATCACGGGAAGGGGTATTCCTCACGGATCGGACACGGCACCGGGCCACGGGTGCCGGCCGGGATCGACCCGCTGCGCGCCACGGCCTGTGCCACCTGTGCGGGGGCACTGCTGCTGGGGGCGCTCGCCGCACCCGATCTCGGGGGGACGTGGGCCGGAACGTCGCCGAGCGCGGGAAAGAAGCCCTCGGAGCTGTGACGCACCGTACGGCGACCGCCTGGATCACTCCCCACGTGGTGATGCAGACCGTCGTCACGCTGGGGCCGGGGCTTCGTTCCCGCGCTGTGCGGCAGGGCCGACGCTAAAGCGGATCACGGGGGCGGACAACGGTGCACGGTGCGCATCGTCGCCCGCGGGCATGTGCACGGTGCGCAGTCAGACCTCCTGGTGGAGCCCGGAGATGTGCAGGGCGTGCACCAGGTCGTGGATGCCGGACCCGGTGGTGAGCAGATCACGGCTGAGCAGGTGTTCGGCGGCCCGCAGACGGGCCCTGACGGTGTTGCGGCTGACGCCGAGGTGGCGGGCGGTCCGCTGGGCGTCGGTGTTCGCGTCGATCCAGGCGCGCAGGGTGGTGTGCAGATCGCGGCCCCGGGTGTCCCGCAGCGGGCCGAGGAATTCCCGCGCCCAGGCGTGGGCGGGTCCGGTGCTCAGCAGCTCGTCCAGGGTGGGCACCGGGCGCCCGTCCGCGGCGCCGAAGCCACCCTCCGGCTGCCCTCCGGTCAGGCCGAAGGCCAGGTCGAGGGCGGCCCGGGTGCGCACCTCGCCCAGGTCCAGGCCGAGGGCCGTCTCCACCCGTCTGAGGTGGTGGGAGACGGTGTTGCGGCTGATGTCCAGCAGCCGGGCCACGGCGGACCGGGGGAAGGTGACGGCGAGCCGGGTGATGTCGAGCGTGGCCCTGGGGGTGGTGGCCAGTGGCCGCAGCAGGGCGCGGGCCCAGGCGTCCGCGTCGGTGCGGGGCAGCAGCGGCAGCAGCGGGGTCCGGCCGAGGTAGGCGGCCGTCCGCTCGGGGGTGTGGTGCGCCGCGGCCAGGGCGTGGACGGCCTGCCCGTACGCCTCGGCCGTGGCGCCGAGCGGATACGGGCTGCTGATGCCCAGCGCGTAGTGCGGGTTCTCCCGCACCAGGCGGCGCAGCACCATGCCCTGGCCGTGGGCCGTCTTGGGGTCGGCGTCGGTCCCGTCGGCGGCGTCGGCCTTATCGGCGTCATCGGCGCCGGCGTCGTCGTCGTCGGCGACGAGACAGATGAGGTGCTCCTCGAAGGCCGGGCAGTGCACCATCAGACCCGTGCCGTGATAGCCCGATCCGTCCTGGTAGGCCTGCGCCAGCCGGTCCCGGTCCTCCGGTGGGCAGTGCAGCAGGTAGACCCGCAGCCGTTCGGCGTCCAGCAGCGCGGGGACGGCGCCGGTGGTCATCCGGCGGGCCAGGGTGATGTCCCCCGCCAGCAGGGCGCTGAAGACGGCGAACCGCAGCTGCCGGGCCTTGTGCTGGTAGCCGCGGAAGGTGGTGTCCGCGTCCTGCGCCCGGTCCAGCAGCGCGATGACGCTCCCGGCGTGCGAGACCAGCGACGCCGCGTCCCGGGTGGGCGCCGAGGCGCCGGCCACCACCAGGACGGGGCGTGGCACACGCGCGCCGAGTGCCTCCAGGCGCACCTGGAAGGCCCCGCTCTCGGTGACCGCCGCGGCCATCTGCCCGCCGGCCAGGCGCGCCAGCGTCGGCCCGAGCGAGGGCAGGATCTGCCGGGGGAAGCGCGCGGTGGCCGCCTCCACCGCCCCCGCGCTGCCGACCAGCGCGACACCGGCGTCGATCTGCCGGCCCAGCCAGTCGAGAACCGCCCGCGGGTCCGCCCCGGTCCCCCGGCTCATCTGCCGCCGCACCTCGTGCAGCAGTTCGTCCAGCCGTCCGGTGTGCGCCGGTGCCTCCACAGCAGTGCTCCTCCTCACCCCGCCGTTCGCCATGTCGTGCGGCCCGGTCGGCGGTCCGCCCACCGACGTACTGTATTGACCGTTTCACGGGCCTTCGAAAGCGCCGGGCACATCAGGCCGGTCGCGCGCGCAGGTTCCCGGCCCGGACGGTGTCTTCGCAGGCCAGGCCCGTGGTGGGGGTGGTGACCCGGGCTGTTAGGTTGACATGCCCGGTTGTGAAGCAAAAGGAGATCACGTGCGCAAGGCAGTGCACATGGCAGTCACTTCGGTCATCGTCGGCCTTGTCGTCAGCGGCTGTGGAAACAGCGATGACGGTCAGAAGGAATCGAAGCCGAGTGGCGGAGCCACCTCGACCGCCCGGCAGTCGCCCAGTTCGAGCCCGTCGGCCCAGCGCACGATCATCGAGCGTTCGACGGGGTCCTGGAAGTCCATCGTGGCGGCGAAGTCCGACGACGCCCTGGCGACCCTCACCATCGCGGACGGCGAGGTCACCGCGAAGGGGCCGAAGCTCGACTGCACCGGCACGCTGAAGCCCGGTCAGGAGGACGGCGCGGACGCGCCCTCCCTGACCCTGTCGTGCGAGGGCGGCAGCGATGGCGGTCGGGGCCGGGGCACCGTCCAGATGAAGGGCGATGACGCGCTGGCGATCAACTGGGACGGCCCCGAGGGCGGCTTCGGCGGCCCCATCGACAGCTTCCGCAGGGCGAGCTGACGCCCGCCGGACCCCGGCGGCTCCCGGGCCCTCGGCGAGGCCGGGAGCCGCAGTGCTTTTACCGCATCGTGACGGCAACATGGCCCCGCATGACGGCGGGTGGCCCACCGCTTCAATCGTGTGGCATGCATATGACATCGCTTGTGGTGCGCTTCCACCGCGACGAATCCTCGAGAGGCCGGGGCGCTCACCGTGCGCTTCCGGTGCACCGCGCGGTCCCACACCACCCATAGAGCGCGCACGCACCACGGCGCGCCACCGACCGAGGAGGAACCCTCGCGATGGCAGTGATGCGTACCACCAAGCGGCGGATCGCCGCAGCGATCGCGGCGGCGGCCGCCGCCGTCTGCGTCGGAGCAGGCACGGCGCTCCCCGCGCACGCCGCACCGGCCGAAGGCACGGTGCTGCACGCCGGCGCCGCCGACGCGATCCCCGGCAGCTACATCATCACCTTGAAGAAGACATCCGGGCTGAAGGCCACCTCCGGCGAGGGGAAGGACCTCGTCTCCGGATACGGCGGCGAGGTGCGGCGGACCTACACCACGGCGCTGAACGGCTATGCGGCGAAGCTGAGCGCCACCGAGGCCAGACGGCTCGCCGCCGATCCGGCCGTCGCCTCCGTCGAGCAGGACCGCGAGGTCCACGCCGATGCCACCCAGACCAACGCCCCCTGGGGCCTGGACCGGGTCGACCAGGCCGGTCTGCCGCTGAGCGGCACGTACACCTACCCGGACAGCGCCGGCAGCGGGGTGACGGTCTACGTCCTGGACACCGGCGTGCGGATCACCCATACGGAGATCAGCGGCCGGGCCTCCTACGGCTATGACTTCGTGGACAACGACACCACCGCGCAGGACGGTTACGGCCATGGGACCCACGTGGCCACGACCGTCGCCGGCAGCACCTACGGCGTGGCCAAGAAGGCGAAGATCGTGGCGGTGCGGGTGCTCGGCAACGACGGGTCGGGCACCACGGCCGGTGTCATCGCGGGCGTGGACTGGATCACCGCCAACCACTCCGGCCCGTCGGTGGCCAATGTGTCGCTGGGCGGCGGCGCCAGCACCTCGCTGGACACCGCGGTGAACAACTCCATCGCCTCCGGCGTGACCTACTCCATCGCCGCGGGCAACTCGAGCGCCAACGCCGCGAACTACTCCCCCGCCAGGGTGGCGGCCGCCCTCACGGTCGGCGCCACCACCAGCGCCGACGCGCGGGCGAGCTACTCCAACTACGGGTCGGTCGTGGACCTCTTCGCCCCGGGTTCGAACATCACCGCCGGCTGGAACTCCTCCGACACCGCCACCTACACCGGCAATGGCACCTCGTTCGCGGCTCCGCACGTCTCGGGAGCCGCGGCGGTCTATCTCTCCGGCCACCCCTCCGCGGCACCGTCCGCGGTGGGGTCCGCGCTGGTGAACGGGGCCACCTCGGGGGCCCTGTCCGGTATCGGCTCGGGCTCGCCCAACAAGCTGCTCAAGGTAGTCGAGTAGCGACCACCGCGTAAGCGACCACCGCGTAAGCGACCACCGCGTAAGCGCCGCCCGCCGGGACACCCGGCGGGCGGCGTTCGCCGCGTGCGGCGGTCTCACATCACGGAGCGGAACAGGCCCTCCAGCGCCCTCGCCACCTGGTCCGACGAGAGCGGGTCGGCGACCCCGCCCACGGCGTAGATGGCCCGGTCCAGCTTGATGCCCCGTGTCATCGCGCCGAGCAGCGCGGCCAGTTCGGTGCCGGTCAGCGCGGGCCGGTGGCCGGCCCGCTCGAACAGCGCGTCCAGCATGGTGCCGATGCGGCCGCTGAACCAGTTCTCGTGGTCCACCAGGGCGGTGGCGGCCTCGTGGTCCCGCAGCGCCATCATCCGGAATTCGAGGTGGATGAAGACCCACCGGGCGTCCAGGTGCTCCCCGCTGAAGATTCCGGCGAAGATCCGGGCGAGCTGGGGGGCGAGGTCCCGTTTGGTGTCCACATGGGCGATCCGCTCCCCGATGTAGTCGGCGGTGCGGTCGCCGTGCCGCCGGAAGACATCGAGGAAGAGTTTCAGCTTGCTGTCGTAGTTGGAGTAGAAGGCCCCGGTGGTCCTGCCCGCGCACTGGCAGATGTATCCGATCGAGGCCCCGTGGAAACCGCGTTCGGCGAACGCCCGCTCCGCCCCGACGAGCAGCGCTTCCACGGTCTTTGACCGCTGCGGCGGCATCGGTGTGCCCCTCTCCCCCAGTTGTTCGACCAACATGGCCAGATCCGTACGGTATCCGATCCGTCCCCCTGTTCAGTAGGGAACCCTATCGGTAGCGTTCCCTATCGAAGGCCGCGGCCGATGCTCCGGAAAGTTCGTTCCGGGACGTTCGTTCCGGGCGGTTCCAGGAATCACGAAGGAGAGCCATCGTGAACACACCGATGCCCACGACCCATGACGACCTCCGAGACCTCCCTTCGTATCCGAATGAGCGGGACGACTACATCAACCCGGCACGCGCGCTGCTCAGCGGGCCGCCGATCAGTCCGCTGAGGTTCGTCGGCGGCAGCGCCGGCTGGCTGGTGACCGGCTATCACGAGGCGCGGGAGGTGCTGCGCGACCCTCGTTTCAGCGCCGAGCGCTGGCGCGGCGACGACGCGATGCGGGAGGTCCCCGAGTCGATCCGGCGGGAGCGGAGCAGCGGGGCGGGGTCGTTCCTGGCCATGGACGCGCCGGAGCACGGACGCTACCGGGGGCAGCTCACCAAGTACTTCACCGTGCGGCGGATGCGTGAGCTGGAGGAGCGTATCGAGGACATCGTGGCCGAGCGGCTGGACGCCCTGGAGGCGGCGGGCAAACCGGCCGATCTGGTCCGGCACTTCGCCCTGCCCATCCCCTCGCTGGTGATCTGCGAGATGCTCGGCGTGCCGTACGAGGAGCGGGAGCTGTTCCAGACCGTGGCCGCTCAGCTGCTGCGCCAGGACCGCACCGACGAGGAGTTCGTCGCCGGGCGGGCCGCGCTCCAGACTTACCTGGGCACGCTGATCCAAGCCAAGCGCAAGGAGCCGCGGGACGATCTGATCTCCCTGCTGACCGCCGTCGACGAGTTCACCGACGAGGAGATCGCCGGTATCGCGGGGCTGCTGCTGATCGCCGGCCACGAGACCACGACCAACATGCTCAGCCTCGGCACCTTCGCCCTGCTGCGCCACCCCGAGCAGCTGCGGCGGCTGCGGGAGGACGAGTCGCTCCTCCCGCGGGCCGTCGAGGAGCTGCTGCGCTACCTCAGCATCGTCAACGCCTTCCCCGTCCGCATCGCGCTGGAGGACGTCGTCGTGGGCGGTGTCACCATCACGGCCGGCCAGTCCGTGGCCGTCTCGATCCCCGCGGTGAACCGGGACCCGGCGCTGGTGGACGACCCGGACACGCTGAACATCGAGCGTGCCCGCAGCAGCCATCTCGCCTTCGGATACGGCATCCACCAGTGCCTGGGCCAGCATCTGGCCAGGATCGAGCTGGTGGCGGGCTACCGCGGGCTGATCCGCCGGTTCCCGGGACTGCGGCTCGCCGTGCCTCCGGAGGAGGTCCCGATGCGCAGCGACATGGTCATCTACGGAGCGCATGAGCTGCCCGTCACCTGGTGACGACGCGGTAGGGCCCGTTCCGCACCCGACCGAAATCATCACATGAGCCTCGCATCCGTGGAGTTCATGTGATGATGCGGTGGCCCCGGTCCGTCCGGTCCGGGAGTGTGGAGGGGACATACACGTGAAGTCAACGACCTTCAGATCCGCCGCCGTGGGGGCCGTGCTGACGGCGGCCCTGTCCGCCGTGGCCCTGCCCGCCTCCGCCGCGAGCGCGGCGGAGAACGCGGCGGCGGCCGGCACCGTGGACGCCGCGACCGCGCAGTCCTTCGGACGGCTGGCCGACGCGGTGCTGACCCAGCGCACGGCGGCTCTGCTGGACAACGAGCGGTCTGCGCGGCGCGCGGCCCCGCTCGCCGCGAACAACGTCCGCCTGTCGGCCGGCGCGACCCGGGCCGAGGACACCGCGCTGTCCGCGCTGCGCACCCGCAAGGCGCGGCTGGCGGCCCTGGGCGAGGCGTACACCTCCGCCGACACCCGGGTGGCGGTGGACGGGGTGCGGGTCGAGGCCGGGCACGCCACGGTCCAGGCCACCGAGACCACGACGCTGACGTACCGGAAGGTGCGCGGCGACGAGCCCACGACCACCGGCTTCCAGGCACACCACCGGCTGAGCTTCACCGCCGCGGCGGACGGAACGTGGCAGCTGACCGGCCTCACCTCGGCCGACGACGGTCCGCTGGCGGTCAACGAGCCCGGTACGGCGCGGGTGGCGGCCGGGACGACGGCCCTGCCTGAGGCGACGCCCGCCGCCACCACGGTGCCGTCAAGGCCGCAGACGAAGCCCGCGGGCAGCTATGACTACGCGGCGATGGCCTCGTACGCGGAGAAGTACTGGCAGAACTACAACACCGCCTACCGGAAGTTCAACGACGACGGCGGGGACTGCACCAACTTCGTGAGCCAGGCCCTGAAGGCGGGCGGCTGGGCCCACCAGTCCGGCGACTACGACGACTACCACAGCTGGTGGTACGACACCTCGTACCAGTCGACGTCCTGGGTGGGCGCCAACGAGTGGTCCTGGTTCACGCTGGACTCCAAGCGGGCCACCAACCTGGCGAACGTCTACGACATGGGCGTCGGCGACGTGATGCAGATGGACTTCGACAAGGACGGGTCCAAGGACCACACCATGGTCGTCACCTACCGGAGCGCGAGCGGGGTCCCGTATCTGACCTACCACTCGGTGAACACCTACCGCAGGTCCGTGGCCAGCATCATCGCCTCGTACCCCAACTCGGCCTACTACGCCTACCGCACCTGAGGCACCCGGCGCGTGCGAACGCGCTTCCCGCGGCCGTGGACCCCGCCCCTTTCCGGGCGGGGTCCATCCCTTTCCGGGCGGGTCCGCCGCTTTGGCGGACCGCCGCGCACCGGTCCGACACCCGCGCTCGACGAAAATCCGGCGCACACCGGCGAGCGGCCGGCCCCGTGATGTGATGACCGCACGCTGCACGACGGCCGTGGCCGAATCCCCGCGGCGGAGACCGCCTCCCCAGAGCCGACTGCGCTAGTATGGCGCGCACGCAACTAAAGGCGTACGCAAGCATTGCGGGCGTCCAAGGCATCGACGAAGGAGCGCCGTGCAGATCGACCTTTCCGGTAGGACCGCCCTGGTCACCGGCTCCACCCAGGGCATCGGGTTCGCCATCGCGGCCGGCCTGGCGCGGGCGGGCGCCCGTGTCGCCGTCAACGGCCGCCGGCCGGAGTCCGTCGAGGCCGCCATCCAGAAGCTCGAGGAGGAGACGGCGGGCGGCTCGTTCGTCCCCGCCCCCGGCGACATCACCTCCGAGGACGGCGCCCGCCAGGTCACCGGCGCCGTTCCGGACGCCGATGTCCTGGTCAACAACCTCGGCATCTTCGGGGCCGCTCCGGCGCTGGAGATCAGCGACGCGGAGTGGCGGCGCTACTTCGAGGTGAACGTCCTGGCCGCCGTCCGGATGATCCGCGGCTATCTGCCCGGGATGAAGGACCGCTCATGGGGCCGGATCCTGAACGTCGCCAGTGACTCCGCCGTCGTCATCCCCGCCGAGATGATCCACTACGGGATGTCCAAGACCGCGCTGCTCGCCGTCACCCGCGGCTTCGCCAAGGAGGCCGCCGGCACCGGGGTCACGGTCAACTCGCTGATCGCCGGGCCGACCCACACCGGCGGGGTCGAGGACTTCGTGTACGAGCTGGTGGACCCGGAGCTGCCCTGGGAGGAGGCCCAGCGGGAGTTCATGGCCAAGCACCGGCCGCAGTCGCTGCTCCAGCGGCTGATCGAGCCCGAGGAGATCGCCAACATGGCGGTCTACCTCAGCTCCCCGCTCGCCTCGGCCACCACCGGCGGCGCCGTCCGCGTCGACGGCGGCTATGTCGACTCGATCCTCCCCTGACCGACCCCCGGCCACCCCTCGAAAGCCTCATTCCGGTAGGAACCGTTCCGCGTGGACCGCGGTTCATAGGGAGCGAAGAGGCAGACGACCCGGGGGGTTTCCATTGAGCAAGGACGCGTTCGCGCACCCTGACCGCATCAGAGCGAGCCGTTGGATCACCGTCCTGGTACGGCAGTTCCCCGAACTGCGGGCGGAGCTGGCCGCCACCCCGCGCCGCTTGGGCGCGGGCCGGCGGCGGGACGGCGCCGACCGCCACGGGCCCTCGGCACCGTTGCGCCTGCGGGTCTCCGACACCCTGCGCGACATCACCGACGGCGTGGTGGAGCTGGAGGAGGCCGTCCACGACCGGCTCGGCCTGCCGCCCGCGGCCAGGGGAACGGTCGAGGTCCGGCTGGTACGCCTGGCGGGACTGCTGGAGCGGGTCGAGGCCGACCCGGTGCTGATGCGCCATCTGCTGGACGAGGTCAGCGCGATGGCGCGACGCTGCGCGGGCGCGCTCGGGGACGCCGAGCCCGTGGTCCGGCTGCGCGGCCGCTGCCCGCTGTGCGCCTCGGTCTCGCTGCGGGCCTTCCCGCTGCGCCGGGCGGTGCTGTGCATCAACCCCGGCTGCCGCTGCCCGCACCCGGCCTGCGGCTGCCATGCGGACCGGGCGCACCGGCACTCCTGGCCGGAGGGCGAGTGGGCGGAGCTCTCGGCCGGCGGCGGGATCGCCCTGGAGGAGATCACCGCCGCCCTGGACGGCCGTTCCGCCGCACCGGCGGTGAACCGGTGAGGACCACCCGGGCGCCCGAATACCCCCTGCTGACCGCCGCCGTGGCCGCCCTGGAGGTGGGCGTCACCCCGGCCACCATCCGCAAGTGGGTGCAGTTGGAGCGGCTGCGGCCCGCGGGCCGCCAGGGCAAGGCGTTCCTCTACCGGCTGGAGGATGTGTTCGCGGCCGAGCGCGCCGCACGGCGACATGACTGACCTGCGGACCCCTTGGTCATCTTGGGACAAGTGACGACAAGTGGTTGTCACGGGGCGCCAGGTCAATCACACTTGGTGCCAGCGGCGGAGCTGTGCCCGGGGAACGGGCCACGGCCCCGCCGCTTTTCGCTGTGCGCAGCCCCTGACCACAGCAAGGAGTGCGCGCATGACCGAGCCCTTGGTGATCTTTCCTGACGTCGAACGCCTCGTCGTCGAGCATTTGCAGAACCGCCCCGAACTGGCCGGGGTGCTGGTGGACAACCGGACCCCGCCGGACTTCGACGGGACCCAGAAGGCCGTGCTGGTCTCCCGGGCGGGCGGGGTCTGGGTGGAGGACATCCACCTGGACCAGCCGCTGGTCGACCTCGAGGTGTACGGCCCGGACAAACCCACCGCCCACACCGTCGCCACGGCCGCCCGTACGGCGCTGTTCACCGTGCGCGGCACCACCTTCGGCACCGCCCGCGTCACCGATGTCTCCGAGGTGGACGGCCCCCGTTGGCTGCCCGACTACCTCCACGCCGCGGCCAGCCGCTATCTGTCCACGGCCCGGCTCTCGATCCGCCCGGCGTAGCCGGCCGCCTGTCCTCATCACGCCACAAGGAGCCACGCATGCCCGGAATGAACCCCAATGAGATCCGTGTCGCGGGGACCGGCCGCATCCTGACCGCACCGCTCGGCACCACCGTCCCGGCCGATGTCTCCACGGAGTGGGCGGCGGGCTGGAAGGACCTCGGGTACACCACCACCGACGGCATCAAGTTCAACAAGAAGGACAAGATCGACCCGGTGGACACCTGGCAGTCGGTCAGCCCCGCCCGCTTCGTCTACTCCGACCGCGACCTCACCCTGAAGTTCCAGCTCCTCCAGCTCAACGAGGACACCCTGGCGTTCTTCTTCGGCGGTGAGGCGGTGACGGAGACCGAGGCCGGGTCCCAGGTGTACCGCTATGAACTCGCCGCCGAGCCGAAGAAGGACGAGCGGATGCTGGGCGTGGAGTTCGCGGACGGCGATGTCATCAGGTACCGGTTCGTCATCCGCCGCGGCCAGGTCACCGAGACCGAGGAGCTCCAGCTCACCCGCACGGCCGCGGTCCGGCTCGGCGTCACCTTCACGGCGCTGGCCGTGGACAACGCCACCCCGCTGGCCACCTGGCTGATGAACGACCCGGCGTTCGCCGGATCCTGACCGCGCCGCCCCGACCGCGCCGCCCCGGCCGCGAAGACCCCGCCCACGAAAGATCTCCACCGTGAAGGAGCCGTCACCCATGTCCGCGTTCAATGTCAACGCCGCTCGCGCCCAGCGCCTCGAAGCGCTGGGCCTGACCTGGGACTTCGAGGTGGACGGGGAGACGTTCTCGCTGCCCACCGAGATCCCCCGCCGCTCCGCGCACGCCCTGGCCGAGCTGAAGGACAACGACCTGGACGGACTGCTCGCCCTCCTGATGGGCGAGGAGAGCTACCAGCGGCTGTGCGCACACGAGGTGAGCGTGCAGGACATCGCCGCGATCCTGGAGGCGTACGGCCAGGACACCGGGCTCGGCGTGGGGGAAGGCTGAGCCTCGGCGCGCTCGTGGAGGAGCACGCCGAGGCGCTGGAGGCCGATCTGCTGCGGTACTACGGCGTCGACCTGCTCGACTGGCACCGCGAGGAGCTGTCCTCACGCCGTCTGGCGGTCCTGGTGCGCCATCTGCCACCGGACTCGGCGTTCGTACGGTCGCGGGAGGGCGAGGCCGCGGAGTGGACGCTGACCGACCATCTGCTGGCGGCGGCCGTGGACCACCTGGCGATCGCCAACTGGATGTTCGCGTCGGTCAACCGCGACGAGTACGCGGACCCGCCCCAGACGCCGGTACCGGTGCCGAGGCCGGGGGCCGGAGCGGGGGCGGAGACGGAGCCCGTCGACGCGTCCGGCGGCCCGGCCGCCACCGGGCCGGCGCCGACGGCGGCGGAATTGGCGCGGTTCTTCGGCTGAGGAGACGTTCGGCCGACGAGGCGTTCTGGAGCTGAGGGGAAGGAAGATGACGGGATCGATCGATCCGATGAGGTCCATGGGCCAAGAGATCGACCGCAGAGTGCACGCCGCCCTGAACACGGCCGGCAAGAAGATCGTCAAAGACGCCGTGGACGCCGCGAAGGCCATCGTGCACCCCGCGGCGGTGAAGGGCGAGACCAGCGGCATCAAGACCGAGGCGGTCGGAGCCTCGCTCGGCTTCAAACTGTTCAACGCCGAGAAGACGGTGTTCGACCTCCAAGAGATCCTCGACAAGAGGCGCGGTCTGGACCCGGATTCCCTCAAGCGCGAGATCGCCACCGTACGCGGCGTGGCGGAGCGGGCGACACGGATCGCCGAGCAGGCCACGGTGACGTTGCGGAACACCCGCCAATCGCTCGGCCGCGTCACCGGCCGAGCCCTGGGCCAGGCCACCCGGGCCAACCGGCGGCTGGACGCCCTGCGGACCGAGATCCGGCGCAGCGCCCCGCAGCAGCAGGCGCACATCGGCAACACGCGGTCCTTCAGCGAAGCCGCCGAGCGGATCAACCGCCTCGAACAACGCATCAGCAGCCTGACCCGAGCCCTGGACTGACGCGCCGGGAAGGAGGCAGCCATGTCACTGATCGCGGCACTCAACAGGTCGTCGTCCGCACTGGTCAAACTCAAGAACGGCACCGGTCAGGCCGATACGAGCGTCGCCCGGCTCGCCCGTACGGCCACCCAGGCGGGTTCCGCCGTCGGCCGTATCAAGGCCGACGTCGACAAGTCGGCCACCTCGATGCGCACCCTCCAGCGCAACGCCGACGCCGCCGAGCGCTCCGTCGCCAAGAGCGGGAGGTCCATGAGTACGGCGGGGCGCAGCGCGGCGACCGGGGGCGGGCTCATGGGGCGGATGAAGACGGGGCTCCAGGGGGTGACCACGGCCCAGAAGGGCCTGAACACCGCCATGAAGGCGAATGTCTTCGGGGCCGTCATGGCCCTGCTGATGCCGCTGATCATGAAGCTGGTCGACATGGCCCTGCAGTCCAAGACCGTCCAGCGCGTCGTCCAGGCCGCCTTCCGGATCATCGGCCAGGTCATCGGCACCACCATGCGGGTGGCCAGACGCGTGGTCCAGACGACGTGGAACGCCATCAAGACGGCGTTCACGGTCGTGCTGAAGGTCATCTGGACGGTGGTGAAGACCTACTTCACCCTCTACAAAACCATCATTACCACGGTCATCCACGCCATCATGGCCGTGGTACGGCCCCTGCTGTCGTTCTTCTCCGAGCGCGTCCCGGGCGCCTTCCGCTCCGCCCGAAGGGGCATCCAGCGCGCCTTCAGCGGGCTGGCGGGCATCGTGAGGGGTGCGTTCAGCGCCGTGCTCGGGGCCGTGCGCGGACCGCTCAACGGAGTGATCGGGCTGGTCAACCGGGCGATCGGCGCGCTGAACCGGGTCAAGGTCTCGGTGCCCTCCTGGGTGCCGGGGGGAATCGGCGGCCGGTCGTTCGGGGTGAACATCCCCACCATCCCCACACTCGCCCAGGGCGGCGTCGTGCTGCCCCGCCCCGGCGGCACGCTCGCGCTGCTCGCCGAGGGCGGGCAGGCCGAGGCCGTCCTGCCGCTGAACCGGCTGCACACGCTGCTCGCCCGCACCGGGCCCGCGCCCGGCCCGGCCGCCTCCGGCAGGCCACCGGGCGGATTCGTCATCGAGCACTACCACGAGGCCCCGGGCGCCACCGCCCGGCAGACCGCCGAGGATCTGATGTTCCTGATGAAGGCGAGGGGGTGAGTGACATGACGAGCCGGACCAGCACCACCGAACCGGGGCCGCTGATCACCGCCGATGGGCAGGTGCAGTGGGCCGGGCTGCTGATGGGCCCCGGCACCGACTACTGGATCGCCGCCGAGGGGCTCACCGGCTGGGAGGAGCTGCCCGCCCTCGACACCTCCGACGCCGACCGCCCGGTGGGGCACGGCGGCTGGCCCGGTTCGCAGTGGGCGCAGGCCCGTACGGTCACCGCGCAGGTGTGGTTCGCGCCCGACCCGGACGCCGGGCCACAGGCCGTGCGCGACGCGCTGCGCGCGCTGCGCGCCGCCACCGCCGTACGCGATGAGGAGGAGTGGCTCGCGGTACGGCTGCACGGCGAGACGCTGGCCGTACGGGCCCGGGTCACCCAGCGCGTCGTGCCCACCGACCGGCAGTTCACCGCAAGCCGCCTGGCGAAGATGACGCTCCAGTGGAAGGCGAGCGACCCACGCCGCTACGAGGCGGTGGCACGGCGGGAGACCGTCGGTCTCCCCCGGCCGGAGCCCGGCCTGACCTGGCCGCTCGGCTGGCCGCTGATCTGGGGCACCCCCGAGTCCACCGGCGATCTGAACGTGGAGAACACCGGCAGTGCCCCCGCCCACCCCGTGATCACGTTCACCGGTCCGTGCACCACGCCACGGCTGGCCAACCGCACCACCGGCGACTGGCTGGAGTACGCGATCACCCTGGCCCCGGACGACGAACTCGTCGTCGACACGGCCGAGGGGACCGTGATGTTCAACGGCACCGCGTCGCGACGTCATACCGCGACGTCGGGCAGCGCCCCCGAGGAGTCGTTCACCCTGCCGCCCGGCACCTCCCAGCTGTCGTTCCGGGCCGAGTCCGCGTCCGGCGGGGCGGCGGACGTCACCGTCACCTGGCGCGGTGCCGACTGGTGACCGCCCCGAGCCGCCCACCGGCCCGCACCCGCCTCTTCCCGCATCCAGGAGCCGTTTCATGACCGTTCGTTCCGCCTGGCACCTGCCCAATGGACAGACCCGTGAGGACACCCGGCTGGCCGTCGGCCTCGGCATGGCCTCCGCCGGACCGCTGCTGACCCGAGCGGGGTGTGTGTTCGGCGGGTTGCACCTCACCGGCACCGCCGCCACCGGTATGCAGGCCAAGCTCTCCCCCGGCCAGGTGTGGGTGCCCGGCACCTCCACCGGGGCCCAGGGCGGCTACCCCGTGACCGTCGACGCCGACACCCTGCTGACCTTCGCCGACGGCCACGCCAGCCTGCCGCGCGTGGACGCGGTGATCGTACGGGTCTACGACACCGATTACGACGGCTCGGGCAGGTACGAGGCGACGCTGGAGGTGCTCCAGGGGACGGCGGCGAGCTCGCCCACCGCCCCGGCCGTGCCCAAGAACGCCGAACTCCTCCACGAGGTCGCCGTACCCGCCGGGGCGTCCGCCGCCAAGGGCATCACCTGGGCCTCGGCCATCACCGACCGCCGTCGCTACACCGTGGCGCTGGGCGGCATCGTCCCCGCGGCCGGCGGCGCGCCGCACAACGGCGCGCACGTCGGCCAGTACCGCGACGCGGGCGGGCGGCTGGAGCGCTGGGACGGCACCCAGTGGGCGAAGCTCATCCCCGACACCGTGCTCCGGCACACGGCGGACTGGGGAGCCACCACCTCCGCCACCTATCAGGAGATGCTCACCGACACCGTCGCCACGCTCACCGCCACCTTCACCGCCCCGGCGTCCCGGTGGGTGTCCCTCACCTTCGGCGCCTTCACGGCCGCCGACGGGGACGCCACCGCGTACATCTCGTTCCGGCTCAGGACGCAGAGCGGAGCCGAGGTGCTCGCCCCGTCCGACGACCGGGCGGCGGCCCTCTCCGGCGCCGGGCGGGCCTCGATCTCCACCTGTTTCCCGGTGGGCAACCTGACCCCGGGCGCCGTCTACACGGCGACCGCCGCCTACCGCTCGTCCATCGCGGGGACACGGGTGCACTTCGACGATCGCTTCATCCGCGTCGATCCGGTGGCGTGACCGCCGTGGACACCCGCTACCGCGCCGTCTTCACCGATCTGCGCACCGATCAGGCCATCGATGTGCTGCCCCTGCGGGAGGTGGAGTACGACGACTACCTCGGCAAGCCCGGTTCGCTCACCGCGACCGTGCCGGTGCCCGACGCCCGTATGGCCCGCCGGGTCCGGGAGCTGGTGGAGGGGCGCACCGCGGTCTACCTGGAACGGGGGAACGAAGTGTGCTGGGGCGGTATCGTCTGGACGCTGACCCCGGCCACGGACGACCGGGGCCTCACCACGGTCGGGGTGCAGGCGGCCACGTTCGACTCCTACGCGGGCCGGCGCTACATCCGCGCGAACCTGAGCTTCACCACGCTCGACCACCTGGAGATCGTCCGTCGGCTGTGGGACTACATGCAGGGGTCCGAAGGCGGCCACATCGGCGTGGAATACCAGCCGACGGCCCCCACCGCGGTCCGTACGGTGGCCTACAGCGACGGTGACGAGACCCTGGTGGAGGAGGCGATCGGGCAGCTCGCGGCGATGGAGCCCGGTTTCGAGCACCGGATCGCGGTGTACCGGGATCCGGTGACCGGGCGGCGGGTGAAACAGCTCCAGCTCGGCTCTCCGGCCATCCGGGTGGGCGACCAGCCGGTGATGCTGGATCTGCCGGGCGATGTGCTGTCGTACTCCTTCCCCCGCGACGCCACGCGCGGCGGGACGACCGCGCGGGCCAGGGGCGGCACCCCGGAAGGCGGGGCGGGCGGCCCGGTGATGTCCGGGGAACAGGTGGCCGAGGATCTCCTCGCGGCCGGGTTCCCCCGCCTGGACACCTCGTCCGATCACAGCAATGTCACCGACAAGGCGACGCTCGACGCGTTCGCCCGGTCCGAACTCGCCGCCCTGCGCGGTGCGGTGGTCATCCCCTCGGTGCGGATCCGCCTCGGTCCGGACACCACGCCCGCGCTGCTCGGCACGACCGTGCGGCTGCGCATCAAGGACGTGTGGTTCGCCGAGGGGCTGGACGCCCGCTACCGCGTCGTCGGCATCAAGGTCACCGCCCCGGAGCGGGGGCGCCCGGAGACCGCCGATCTGTATCTGGAGGAGGCAGACTGATGGCGAACCTGCCCGAGGACATCGTGGACCGGATCAGGGCCCTGGAGCGTCAGGTCCACCGGCTCACCACCTACGTCAACAGCAAGCCCGGCGCGATGCCGGCGTCCCTGGCGGCGCCGCTGGCGGCCGTCGAGCCCGCACCGCCGCGGGCCGAGGAGGGCTCCGCGGACGAGCCGCCGCCGGACGGCGCGGCGGCTCCTGACTGACCCTGGGTCACCCCAGGTCGTGGTACGGGTCCTTGGGCTCGGGGACGCGCCGTACGGCGGTGGCGTCCAGGGCGGGGCTGGCGTCGTCCGTGCCCACCTTCCCGGTGGGATGCCAGGTGCCGGTGACCGTCACCCAGGCGTCGGCGGGCGGTGCCGGGGCCCCGTGCACCCGCACCTTGCGCACCTGGGCGTCGGCGGCGCAGCAGCTGATGACGAGCCGGCTGACGTACCAGGTGCCGTGGCCCGAGGGGGTGACGAATCCGGTGAGCCGGACGGTGTGGCCCTTCAGCGTGCGGTCGGTGTCCCAGACCGCACGGGCGCTGAAGTCGTTCAGCGACATCGGCACCACACCGGTGTCCGGCAGGGCGGGGAAGAGGCTCTCACCCGAGGAGGACGAGGAGGAGGGGGCCTTCGGGGCCGCCGCCTCGTCGCGGGCGGCGGTGTACGAGCCGAGCGCGGGCGGCGCCAGGAACAGGATGGTCAGGGCCGGTACGTACAGCAGCCAGGCCACCTTCGGCCCGCCCGCGTGGTCGTGGCCGTGGCCGTCGTGGTGGTCGTGGCCGTCCGTGCGGGGGCGGTTGAAGGGGAAGCCGTCGCGGGCGGCGCTGACCGCTCCGAGCACGATCAGCAACACCCCGGAGGCGATGAGCGCGGGACGCAGGCCCGGACGCACATAGCGCAGATACAGATCGGTCAGCAGGGAGATGTGCAGCAGACCGACGCCGAGGAACAGCAGCAGCAACACCTGGACGTTGCGCTTCACAGCAGCCACCACCCCACCAGTCCGCTGCACAGCACCGCCATGACCCAGGTGGCCGACGAGAAACGCACCGCGAAGGCGCGTCCGAACGTGCCGGACTGGAGGGCGATGAGCTTCAGGTCCACCATCGGGCCGACCACCATGAAGGCGAGCCGGGCGGTGGGCGAGAACCCGGTGAGCGATGCGGCGACGAACGCGTCCGCCTCGGAGCAGACCGCGAGGACCACCGCGAGCAGCCCCAGCATGGGCAGTGAGAGCCACAGGGAGTCGGAGAAGAGCCGCAGCACGGAGTGCGGCACCGCGACATTGAACGTGGCCGCGGCCGCCGCGCCGACCACCAGGAAGCCCCCGGCGTGCAGGAAGTCGTGCTGGAGCGAGACGCGGAACTCCTCCGCGCGGCTCGCGCCGGGAGTGTGCCCGGTGGGCCCCTTCGGCAGCCGCAGCCACTCCTCGCGGCCCGCCCGGATCCACAGCCAGCCCATGGCGACAGACGTCAGCAGCGAGGCGATCAGACGGGCGGCCACCATCCAGGGTGTGTCGGGGAAGGCCACATAGGTCGCGACCAGCACGATCGGGTTGATGGCCGGGGCCGACAGCAGAAAGGCCAGCGCCGCCGCCGGGGCCACCCCGCGCCGCATGAGGCTGCCGGCCACCGGCACCGACGCGCATTCGCACCCCGGCAGCACCGCCCCGGCGGCGCCCGCCACGGGTACGGCGAGGGCCGGGTTGCGCGGCAGCACCCGGGTGAAGACCCAGGCCGGTACGAACGCGCTGATGGTGGCCGACACCACGGTGCCCAGCAGCAGGAACGGCACGCCCTGGATGACGATCGCGGTGAACACCGTCCGCCAGGCGGCCACCGCACGGTGGTCCAGCCCCTCGGTGATCCGCGGCCCGAGCCAGAGGGCGAGACCGCCGAGCACCACCACCGGAAGGCCCGCGATCAGGGCCAGTGTGCCGACGCGCGCGGCCGTGCGCAGCCCTCCGGCCCCCTCGGCCTCGACATCGCCGTGCATCACCCCTCCCCCGGGCCCCTCGGTGGGACCCGGGGCCACCTTAGCCGGAGCCGGAACCGGCGGCGTCACCCCACCGGGCCACCAGCCGCTGGGCGTTGGATGCCACGTGCCACCTTCCTGCCAACCTTCGCGATCCCCCGCTCCCGCGCAGCGCCGCCCCTTTACGATCATCCGCGTGACCGGGCGGCGCACGGGCGAGACGTGCGCTGCCCGTTGAGGACCGGATCGGATCGAAGGGCGTGAGACGTGAGCACCCGGTTAAGAATCGCGGCCGTGTCGGCCATCTCCCTGGTGGCGCTCCTGGGTGGTACGACGGTGGCGGTGGCTCAGGAGTCCGACCCGGCGCCGAAGTCCTGTGACGGTGTCCGGCTGACCGGCGAGCTCCCGGTTCCGGAGCCCGGCCAGGCCGTGTCGGGGCGGATCACCATCGGCGCCGACTGCAAGCCGGAACCGGCCTCCGTCCAGCACGGCCCGGCCTCGGCCGCCTCGGCCCGCTCGTCCGGCACCGCCACCGCCGCCACCGGCCATCAGCTGCGCGGCTGGAACGAGATGTACGACTGCTGCAACATCCGGATGACGGGCCTGTACACCACGTCCTCGTGGGAGACGGCGGACGGCCGCATCCCGACGGCCGGCACCACGGCCACCCAGGAGTGGAACCGCGAGCCGTGGGACGCCGGCTGGTCGCTCGCCTCGCAGACCGCGAAGGACGACTGTGTCACGGACTGCGCCGCGGTCAACTCCGAAGCGCACGCCGACTTCACGTACCAGGGCGTCTTCGATCCGACCGGCGACTGGTACGCCAACACCCACCACTCCTACGTCGCGTTGGCGGCCGACGGGACGGCGAGCTGCCGTTTCGACGTGGAGCTGCGGCACACCTTCGTGGGCTGGAACTGGCAGTACGGCTGCGAGTGACCCCACCGGGGCGGTGGTGGTCCGGGTTCCGGTGCGGACACGACTCGGGCGGCGCCAGGCCGTCCGACGTCCGCAGTCCGCGCCGGAATCCGGCCCGGGGCCGTCAGGTGGCGGCCGGCCCCCGGACCGCCGTGCTCCCCGTCTCCGTGGCGCGGCGGAAGAGGGCTGTCCACAGGAACGGCTCCCCGAAGAGCGGGGAGTCGGGGGGCTCGTCGCGCATGCGGCGCAGCTCGATCTCGGTCAGCCCGGAGAAGATCCAGCGCAGGGACTCGGGTGTGTAGGCGAGACCACCGTGCAGCCCGGACTGGCGGTAGAAGGCCGCGTCGGGGAGTTCCGAGCCCATGGCGCCCGCCGCGAAGCAGGTGAGGGCGAGATGGCCGCCGGGGGCCAGGACGCGCTCGACGAGGTCGAGGTAGCTGATCCGGCGGTGCGGGGGAAGATGGTGGAAACAGCCGGAATCGCAGATCAGGTCGTATGGACCGGCGAGTTCGCCGGTGGTGAGGGCGAAGGCGTCGCCGTGGTGGAACCGGATCTCGGCCCCGGTCTCCCGGGCACGCTCCTCGGCCCAGGCGATGGCCGTGGGCGAGAGGTCGACGGCGTCCACCGTGAAGCCCCTGGAGGCGAGGTGGAGGGCGTTGCGGCCGGGGCCGCACCCCAGGTCGAGGGCCCGGCCCGGGGCGATCAGCCCACGGTCGAGACAGGACACCAGATGTTCGTCGGGCTTGGCCGCGAAGAACGGCACCGGTTTTGACCGGTCCGCGTAGAAACCGTCCCACCAGGAGGCACCACCGGCCGTCCAGCGGTCGGCCTCCGGCGCGAACAAGCCGTCCATCAGCCGCAGGACGTCGTCCACCGTGCGTATGTTCCGGTCCACTCGCTCCCCTTTCCCGGGGTGACACAGAGGGCTGAAACATAGCCACGGAGCCAGCGAAAGACCAGCTCAGGCCGTATGCGGCACGGGCTTTGACGGCCGTTCGCGGGGCCGGGGGCGAGGCGGTGGAGGAGTTCTCCGCGACCGTGGGCACCGGCCGCCCAGACACCCGTGGAAGGCCGCCAAGGGGCCGATTCCGGCGGCCCCGAGGCGACTTTCTCCCGACCGATCCGCAGATCTTCGGCTCGCCTTGGGCCTCAGCCCCACGCCGCTCCGGGTTTCGACGGGAAGTCGCCGCTCTCCGCCTGTGCGTGGACCTTGCGCCAGAACTCCAGTGCCGCGTATTCCATGCCCAGCCCGAGCTCCAGGGTGATCATGCGGCCGGCCACCTCTTCGATCTTGCCGTAGCGGCGTTGCATGTCCGTGTACTCCGCGATCCGGCGCTCATGCTGCTCGACCTGGTCCCGGGCGAGCCGAGCCACGTCCTCGGGCGTTGCCAGCTCGTTGAAGAACAACTTGATCTCCGCGACGTCGCGCAGTTCGAAGTGTTCCTTGACCGGCTCGGCGAGCCAGCGCCGCAGCGCTGTCCGGCCCGCCTCGGTGATGGCGTAGAACTTGCGCCGCCGTCCGGATTCCTCCTCGTTCAGTTCGAGCAGCCCGGCCTCCTGTAGCCGCTTCGGCTCCGAGTACAGCTGCGCGTGCGGGAAGTTCCAGAAGTACCCCACGGACCGGCCGATCGCGCGTTTGAGGTCGTAGGACGTGGACGGACCACGCATCGCGATCAGCCCCAGGACCACATACGACGTCGTCGATAGCCGAACCGTTGACATGATCCGAAGCATATCGTAGGTTCCCCACCATCCGAAACAGACGATCGTTTTCAGACGGTTGGCTGGATGCGATGTTGTGTTCGTCGCTCAATCGCAAAGAGGCGATGGAGAGGGATGCCCCATGGATCTGGGCACGGTTTTGCGCTGGACGGCCGAGCGCTATCCGCGGCGCCGCGCGGTGGGTGGCAGGACCCCGATGACCTACGTCGAATGGGACGCCCACACCAACCGGCTGGCGCGGGCGCTGTTCGAGCTCGGGGTCCGTCCCGGCGGGCGGGTGGTGCTCTCGATGGCCGGTGGCGAGCCGCTGGCCAGCCTGCATCTGGCCGCGCAGAAGATCGGTGCCGTCTCGGTGCCGCTGTCCTTCCGCTTCGGCCCCGAGGAGCTCGCGTACTGCCTCTCCGATGCCGAGCCGGCGCTGTTGATCATGGACGCGTCGACCTCCGCCGTCGCGCGGGAGGCGCTGAGCGGCATGGGTTCCCTGCCTCGTGCCCACTCCGGCGACCCGGCCGAGGCGACGGTCGAGCGCCTCGCGCTCGCCCAGCCGGACGGCCCCCTCGACGTCCAGGTGTCCGACCAGGACATCAGCGTCATGCTCTACACCTCCGGCACCACCGGCAGACCCAAGGGCGTACCGCGGACGCACTCCGCCGAGTACCACGCCGCGGTCGCCCATCTGCTGCAGAGCGGACAGTCGCTCTTCGACACGACGCTCGGTGTGATGCCGCTGTTCCACACCATGGGGCTGCGCACGCTGACCGCGACCATCGTCGGTGCGGGCACCTGGGTTCCGCAGGTGAGGTTCGACACCGAGGAGACGCTCGCCCTCATCACCGAAGAGCGGATCACGTCGCTGTACCTGGTACCGACGATCTACTGGTCGCTGATGCGCACCGGCAGGCTGGCGGAAGCGGTGTCCGTGCGCAACCTGGCCTACGCCGGCTCGTCGATGACCCCGGTGCTCGCCGAGCAACTGGCGGACACGCTACGGCCGGAGTCCTTCGTCAACCACTTCGGCAGCACCGAGATCTACACCTTCACCGTCGGGCCCGACGTCATCGCCAAGCCCGGGTGCGCGGGACGAGCCGGCGTCTTCTCCCGGGTCCGTCTGGTCGAACCGGTCCCGGACGCCAGTCCCGACGCCGTGGTGGGACCGGGGGAACAGGGGCAGATCGCCGTCTCCCTGCGGAGCCCGGAGGCTTTCGCCGGCTACTGGCACCGGCCCGACGCGGACAGCAAGTCCATCCGCGAGGGCTGGTACTTCCCCGGAGACCTCGCCGTGGCCGACGAGGACGGTGATCTGTGGGTCGCCGGCCGCGTCGACGACATGATCAACTCCGGTGGCGAGAACATCTATCCGGGCGAGATCGAGGACAGGCTGATGCGCTGTCCCGCGGTCAGCGAGGTGGTCGTCGTCGGTCTCTCCGACGACCGCTGGGGCCAGGCCGCCACCGCGTTCTTCGTCCCCGACAGCGGAATGACCCCCGACCACGCGCTGGCGGTGCTGCGTGCCTATGTGCGCGAGGGCTCCGGACTGCCGTCCCTCAAACGCCCCAAACGGCTCATCGCCGTCGACGAGCTCCCGAAGTCGGGAACGGGCAAGATCATCCGCCGTCGGCTGAGCTCCGGCCAGTACAGCCCGCTGGCCGACAGCGACGCCGCAGCAGACAGGTGAACCACATGACCGCCACCTTCAAACGGCCGAACCGGCCGACCGCGCGGATCGAGGATCCGGCGCTGCTCACCGGCCGAGGCCGCTTCCTCGACGACATCGACCCGCTGCCCGGCACGCTCACCGCCGCGATCGTCCGCAGCCCGCATCCGCACGCCCGTATCCGCGGTGTCGACCTCGAGCGGGCCCGACGCCACCCCGGTGTCGCCGCCGTGATCGGCCCCGACGAGGTCACCGCGACCCTGCGACCGTTTCCGCTCTCCCTCAAGGCACCCATGCCGTACTACCCGACGGGCACCGACAAGGTCCGGTTCGTCGGCGAACCGGTCGCGGTCGTGGTGGCCGCGGACCGCTACCTCGCGGAGGACGCCGCCGAGCTCGTCGAGATCACTTACGAACCGCTGCCACCGGTGGTCGACGTCGAGAAGGCGCTGCTGCCGGACGCCCCGCGGCTGCACGATGGCGCGGACGACAATGTGGCGACCGACCGCACCTTCACGTTCGGGGACGTGGACGCCGTCTTCGCCGAGGCCGACCACGTCGTCAAGGGCAAGTACAGCTTCCCGCGCTACTCCTCGACCCCGATGGAGTGCTACTCGGTCATCGCCGAGTGGCAGGACGAGGTCGACGGCCCCGCCGTCCAGGCGTGGGCGAACTTCCACGGCCCCTTCTCCATGGTCCCGGTGCTGGCCGGAGCGCTCGGTGTGCCCGCCTCACGCGTCCGCCTGATGATCCCGGCCGACAACGGCGGCAGCTTCGGCATCAAGGCGGGCATCTATCCGTACGTGGCGCTGATGGCGCTGGCCAGCAAGTACGCCGGCCGCCCGGTGCGCTGGACCGAGGACCGCGTCGAGCACCTGCTGGCCAGCTCCGCCGGATCCGACCGTGTCATGTGGTTCGAGGCGGCGGTCTCGGCCGACGGCAAGGTGCGGGCGCTGCGCGCGGACCTGGTGGACAACGTCGGCGCCTATCTGCGCCCGCCGGAGCCCAGCACGCTGTACCGCTGCTTCGGCAACATCACCGGCGCCTACAAGATCGACGCCGTGCGGATCCGCTCCCGCGCCGTGGTCACGAACAAGACGCCGACCGGTCTGAACCGCGGATTCGGCGGTCAGCAGCTGTACTTCGGTCTGGAACGGTTGATGGACAAGATCGCCGGTGTCTGCGGTCTGGACCCGGCCGAGCTGCGGCAGCGCAACTTCGTCGAGCGCGAGGACTTCCCGTACGCCACCCCGACCGGCGGCATCTACGACTCGGGTGACTACCAGCGGGCGATGGAGATGCTGCTGAAGAACGCCGACTACCAGGCGCTGCGGCAGCGGCAGCGGGAGGCGCGCGAGCGCGGCGAGTACGTCGGCATCGGCGTGGCCACGATCGTCGACCCGTCGGCGACCAACATCGGCTACGTGGGCCTGGCCACCCCGGCGGAGCAGCGAGCGGCGGGGCGGGGCAAGTCCGGTTCCACCGAGCACGTGCGCATCAGCGTCGATCCGAACGGGATCGTCTCCGTGCTGCTGGGCACCGTGCCGCAGGGGCAGGGCCACGCCACGGTCGCGCAGGCCGTCGTCGCCGAACAGCTGGGACTGCCGCTGGAACAGGTGCGGCCGGTGGTCGAGATGGACACCGCCACCACACCGTGGACGGTGACCTCGGGAAGCTACTCGTCACGGTTCGCCCCCCTGCTGACCAGCGCGCTGGTGGAAGCCAGTGAGAAGCTGGCGGAGACGATCAAGATCGCCGGCGCCACGCTGCTGGAGACCGGTCCGGACGCCGTCGAGCTCGTCGAAGGGCAGATCAGGCTGCGGGCGGAACCGGAGCGGGCGGTCGCGTTCCGGCACGCGGCCGGACTGGTCCACTGGGACCCCGGCGCACTCCCCGAAGGCACCTCCGCGCGGCTGTACGAGGAGGCCGCCTTCACGCCCCCGCAGTCGAAGGCCGCCAGCAGATCCGATCAGATCAACTCGAGCCTGTGCTACGGCTTCGTCGCGGAACTGGTCACGGTGCGCATCGACGCCGAGACCCGGCAGCTGGAGCTCGACCAGGTGGTGACGGTCCACGACCCGGGCACGATCCTCAACCACACACTGCTCGAAGGCCAGATCCACGGCGCGCTCGCACACGCCATCGGCGGTGCGATGTTCGAGGAGATGCGCTACACCGACGCCGGACAGCCCACGGCGACGTTCATGGACTACCTGTGTCCCACCACGGCGGAGACACGGTACGAGCTCAACAGCGACCACCTCGAGACCCCCTCCCCGCTCACCCGTCTCGGCGCGAAGGGCTGCGGTGAAGGCAGCAGCATGAGCCTTCCCGTCGCGATCGCCAACGCGGTCGCCGACGCGCTCGCCCCGGTCGGCGCGGACATCACCACCCTCCCCCTGCACGGCAATGTGCTCAACGAGCTGCTCAACGGCAGTGACACCGGAAGGAACCTGTGACCATGGCACTCACCGGAGGCCGCATCGGGCTGGACCGCGGCCACGACGGACGCGTGGCCTACCTGACCATCGATCACGGCAAGTACAACATCATCACCATGGAGACCCGCCAGGTGATGGCCGACCGCTTCGCCGAGATCGACGCCGACGAGGACATCCAGGTCGTCGTCATCCAGGGCGACGGCGAGCACTTCTCCTCCGGCGGCGACATCTCCGGCTTCATGGAGCTGGATCCGGTCGACTTCACCGATCTGGGCCAGAACATCACCGCACCGGCCCGCAGCCCGAAGCCGGTCATCACCGCGGTCGACGGCTACTGCTTCGGGGTCGGTCTGGAGCTCGCGCTGTCCACGGACATCCGCATCGCCACCCAGCGCAGCGAGTTCGCCCTGCCGGAGATGCGCCTGGGCATGATCCCCGGTTCCGGCGGCACCCAGCGCCTGGCCCGGCTGATCGGCCTCTCCCGCGCCAAGTACCACGTCATGACCGCGACCCGGATCAACGCCCGGCAGGCGGGCGACTGGGGCCTGGTCGCCAGTGTCGTCGAGGATCGCGCGGCCCTCGACGCCGAGGTCGAACGCGTGGTGAAGGCTCTGCTCGGCTTCTCGCCGCTGGCCGCCCGTACCGCCAAGGAGGTCCTGGACAAGGGCGTCGACGCGCCGCTCTACTCCGGTATCGAGCTGGAGCGCAAGGCGTACGCCATGCTGCGGTCGAGCCACGACTTCGCCGAGGGCGTCGCCGCCTTCACCGAGAAGCGGTCCCCGAAGTTCCAGGGCCGGTGAGCTGATTCATGAAAGCCGCACCGTTCGCCTATGTTCGTCCGGCGAGTCTGACCGACGCGATCGCCGAACTGGCCGGAACCGGCGGGGGCGGCAAGGTCATCGCGGGTGGGCAGTCGCTGGCACCTGTGCTGGCCATGCGACTTGCCCGCCCCGACACTCTGGTCGACATCAACGCCATCGAGGAGCTCGACCAGCTGGCCCGCTCCGGTGGCCATGTGCACATCGGCGCCACCGTGCGGCAGCGCCGCGTCGAGCGGCACCCGCTGAGCGCGGCCATTCCGCTGCTGCGCCTGGCCCTGCCCTGGGTGGGCCACCGCGAGCTGCGCAGCCGGGGCACCGTCTGCGGCAGCCTCGCCCACGCCGACCCGGCGGCCGAACTTCCGGCCGTGGCCTGCTGCCTCGACGCCGTGCTGACGCTGACCGGGCCGGACGGCGCCCGGCAGGTTCCGGCCCGGGAGTTCTTCGGCGGGGCGATGACCACCGCGCTGGGCCCCGACGAGATCCTCACCTCCGTGCGACTGCCGGTCGCCGCCGCAGACGAAGGCTTCGGGTTCGCCGAGATCGCGCGCCGGCACGGCGACTTCGCCCTCGCGGGCCTCGCCGCGAAGGTACGCCTGCGCGGCGGCCGCCCGGAGGCGACGATGACCGCGTTCGGCGTGTCCGACCGGCCGGTCACCCGTGACGTCTCCGAACAGCTCGCCGCGGCGGTCACCAGCGGGGACGGCGCGCCCGCGGAGCGGCTCAAGGGGCCGCTGTCCGCCGTGGTCGAGGAGGTGGTGGACACCGACGGCGACGCCCACGCGTCCCGGGACTACCGCCGCCGGCTCCTCCTCGCCCTGGCCGGCCGGGAACTTTCCAAGGCATACGAGCGCGCCCGCAAGGGCTCCGTCGAGGTGAGCACATGACCGTCAACGAAGCAGCGGCGCACCGCGAGGCGACGCCCCCCGCCAGGCCCCGGCCGGTGAAGGCGGGAGCGGACGACCCGGTCGAGGTGCGGATGACCGTCAACGGGACGCCCAGCGTCCTCAGCCTGCCCGCGCGGGTCACCCTCTCCGACGCGCTGCGCGACCACCTGGGCCTCACCGGCACCCACATCGGCTGCGAACACGGCGTCTGCGGAATGTGCACCGTGCTGGTCAACGGGGAGGCCGCGCGGGCCTGCCTGCTGTTCGCCGTACAGCTCGACGGGGCGGATGTCGTCACCGTCGAGGGGCTGGGACGGCCCGACGACCTGCACCCGCTCCAGGAGGCGTTCGGGCGCAACCACGCGCTGCAGTGCGGCTTCTGCACCCCCGGCTTCCTGATGAGCTCCTACGACCTGCTGGCGAACAAGCCGGAGGTCACGCAGGAGGAGCTGCCGGAGGAGCTCTCGGGCGTCATCTGCCGGTGCACCGGATACCGCAACATCCTCACCGCGGTCGGGGAGACCCACCGCGCGCATCCCGGGGGAATCCCCGCGCCGGGCAACTGCGGGCACCGGGCGCTCGTCGGCCGCGCCGGACAGGGCGGCAACGCCTCCGCCGGTCAGGAGGACGGCGGAGCGGCGGCGGCCTCGGTGACCGACAAGGAGATCGTGCTGCTCAGTGGCGATCCCACCATCGCGGTCGAGATCACGACCGGAATCGACCTGCCCGAGGAGAAGATCTGGCGCGTCCTCGACGACATCCACCTCCTCGCACGCTGCCTGCCCGGTGCCGAACTCACCGACGACCTCGGCAACGACCATTACGCGGGCCGGGCCCGGGTGTCGGTGGGACCGATCAAGCTGGCGTTCAACGGTCTCGCGCACATCGTCGAACACGACCGCTCCGCCGGCCGCCTGCGGGTCATCGCCCAGGGGCAGGACACCGGTGGTGCGCAGACCCAGGCGGACATCACGCTGCGTACAAAGGCCACGGAGACCGGTACCGCGATGCACGCCGACGCCAAGGTCTACCTCACCGGCCGCATCGCCCAGTTCGGCCGCGCCCTCGCCGGTGACGTCAGCCGCCGCATGTTCGAGCAGTTCGCCGACGCCGTCGCCGAAGCGGCCACCTCGGGCGGGGCCCCGTCCGGCCCGGTGACGGCCCCTGGCGCCCTGAGCCTGGTGTTCGCCCCGCTGCTGGACCGGGTCAAGCGGTTCCTGCCCGGACGCGGAAAGCGCCGCCGCGGCGGCGAGAAGGAGCGTTAGGACCAGGTGTTAACACCACCCGTCGCCGCCGACGGCGGCGCTCCCGGACCCTCGCGGAAACCGCGGGGCCCGCCCCCCACCACACTCGGACATGAGGGGAACACCATGACGTCCGACACCCGACAGCGGTCGAAGTCGCCCCGAGCCGCGGTATTCGCCTCGGTCGCGGGATGGTCCTTCGACCTCTTCGATCTGTTCCTGCTGCTCTACGTCGCGGGGCCGGTCAGCGAGAACATCTTTCCGACCTCCAGCCCGACCCTCGGTATCGCCGCGGTGTTCGGCTCGTTCGCCGTTACGGTGATCATGCGTCCCGCCGGCGCCGCGATCTTCGGTGAGGTCGCCGACCGCAAGGGCCGCAAGAAGGCCATGGTGACCGTGATGTGCGGGGTGGGCCTCACCACGGCGGCCATGGGACTCGTGCCGACCTATGCCGTGGTCGGCGTGCTCGCCCCCGTCCTCTTCCTGCTCCTGCGGGTGGTGCAGGGCCTGTTCGTCGGCGGTGTCACCGCGAGCACGCACACGTTGGGCACGGAGAGCATCGGTCCGCGCTGGCGAGGTCTGATGAGCGGCCTGATCGGCGCCGGTGGCGCGGGCCTCGGCGCGGCGTTGGCCAGTGTGGCGTACATCGCCGTCTCGGCCGCCTTCCCCGGCCCGGCCTTCGAGGCGTGGGGCTGGCGGGTGCTGTTCTTCTGCGGGCTCGCCGGTGCGCTGCTGAGCCTGTTCGTCTCCAGGAAGGTCGAGGAGTCACCGGCCTGGGACGGCGGCGAGACCGGCCGGCCCGCCGAGCCGGTGGCGTTCCGTGAACTGCTGCGGGGTCAAGGCAAGACGATCCTGGCGCTGAACGTCGCCGTCGCGGCCGGTGGCGGGGCGCAGTACTACCTGACGTCGGGCTTCCTGCCCACCCTGCTCAGTGAGGTGGTGCCGGTCACGGAGAGCCTGCGCGGGCTGATCCTGCTCGTGTGCAGCCTGGTGGTGGTCGCCGCGGCGATCGGCGCGGGGGAGCTGAGCGAACGGCTCGGCCGCCGCACGACCATGCTGGGCTTCGGGCTGTGCAACCTCTTCGCCCTGCCGGCCGTCGTCTGGGCCATCGCCGAAGCCGGAGGCGAGCGCGGTGCCGTGGTCGCCCTGCTGTGCATGATCATGGTGATGCTGTCCAACGCGGCCTACGCGCCACTGATGATCTTCCTCAACGAGCGGTATCCGACGGAACTGCGGGCCAGGGGAACGGCGGTCAGCTGGAACCTGGGCTTCATGCTCGGCGGCCTCACGCCGACGTTCGTCAGCCTGCTCAGCCCCGATCTCGCCCATGTCCCCTCGCGACTCGCGTACTTCCTGATCGGCTCGAGCCTGGTGTTCGTCCTCGCGCTCCTCGCCGTGGCGGATGCCCGGGGCACCAAGGCTTCCGCCCGGCGACCGGAACGGGCCGAGCAGTACAGCGGCAGTTCTCAAGATGTGCTCGATGTGCTCGATGGTGGTTGACGACGACGATCCTGTGCGCCGGGCTCGCGTAGGGCCGGACCGTCCGGGTCCCCGGTGGTGGTGGACGGCGGTGCCACGGCGGGCCGGAAGCCCGGTCAGCCGCCGCGCGGCCGGCCGGGGCCGGGGCCGGGGCTGGTGGAGACCGCCGCCGACAGCGCCGTCAGCACCGCGTCCGTGGCGTCCACGGCGGCGCCGCGCGCGGGTGTGGCCAAAAGTTCGCGGCGGCGCCGCTCGGCCAGGGCGCGCCCCGAGGTGAGACACCATCGCCACCACCGGTCGAGCTCGGCGGGGTGGAGCTGTCCGGCGCCGAGCGTGGCGGGCCAGTCAAGGGCCCGCCCCTGGGCGCTCAGCTTGGCCCCGCCGTCGACGGGGTCGACCGCCAGGGCCGGAACACCCGACCGCAGCGCCACCACCAGGCCGTGCAGCCGGTCGGTGACCACCAGGTCCAGCCGTCGCACCACGGACTCGAACTGTTCCGGAGTGGCGCACAGGCGCCAGTCGCGGGTGTCCAGACGGGTGGTCAGCTCCAGCCGGGCACAGTCCTTGGCCGCCAGCCAGCGGGTCAGTGCCTCGGCCACCTCGTCATGGCGCCGCGCCGGCCCGTACTCGCCCTGTCCATGGGTGAGGACGACGCCCACGACCGGTGTGGCGGCGCCGGCGGGGGCTCCGGCGGCGAGGTCGCGCACTCCGGGCACACCGCCGGGCGCGTCGCGCGCCAGGACCTGGTGGAAGCCGCCGACCGCCGGCGACGAGGCGTCGATCACGGAGGTGCCGACGGCGACGCGCACACAGTGCCGGAACCGGGTGTGCAACTCCTCGACCTGGGGGCCGTGCAGCGGCCCGCACAGGAACACCAGATGGGAGTAGGAGTCCTCGGCGGCGTCGGACAGATGCAGGGCCTCGGCCCGGTAACCGGGACTCCAGGCCACGTCGTACGGGATACCGGCGTGGTCCAGAACGGCGCGCAGCCGGCGCAGGGCGAGCACATCGCCCGCGGTGGCCTCACCGTCGAGGAAGCTGAACCAGCCGGTGAGCAGGACCTTGCCCGCACTCCTCGCCATGCCGCCCCGCCCTTCTTCGCCACCGGTGCGCGTGCGCGCGATCACTTCCCATCATGCGGCGCGAGCACAGGTCATGCGGCGCGAGCAGGCTGACCAGGGCGCAGCGCGAGCAGGCCGATCAGGTCGTAGGCGACGTGGGAGGCCGCGACCGAGGTGATCTCGGCGTGGTCGTAGGCGGGCGCCACCTCCACCACGTCCGCGCCGACCAGATGGCATCCCGCGAGCCCGCGCAGGATCTCCAACAGCTCCCGGGAGGTCAGGCCGCCCGCCTCCGGGGTGCCGGTGCCGGGGGCGTGGGCCGGGTCGAGGCAGTCGATGTCGATGGAGATGTACAGCGGCCGGTCGCCGATGCGCCCGCGCAGCTGGTCGGCCACCTCGTCGGCGCCGCGCCGGTAGACATCGGCGGAGGTGACGATGCCGAAGCCCAGCTTCTGGTCCTCGGTGAGGTCCTCCTTGCCGTACAGCGGGCCGCGGGTGCCGACGTGCGAGAGGGCGGAGGTGTCGACGATGCCCTCCTCCACGGCCCGGCGGAACGGGGTGCCGTGGGTGTGCTCGGCGCCGAAGTAGGTGTCCCAGGTGTCCAGGTGCGCGTCGAAGTGGAGCACCGCGACCGGGCCGTGCCGCCGCGCGGCGGCGCGCAGCAGCGGCAGCGCGATGGTGTGGTCGCCGCCGATGGTGACCAGGCGGGTGCCGTCGGCCTGGAGGCGGTCGGCGGCGTCCTGGATGGTCTCGATGGCCTCGCCGATGTCGAACGGGTTGACGGCGATGTCACCGGCGTCGGCCACCTGCTGGGTGGCGAACGGGGACACGTCCAGCCCCGGGTGGTAGGGGCGGAGCAGCCGGCTGGCCTCACGGACCGCGGCGGGCCCGAAGCGGGCGCCGGGGCGGTAGGAGACGCCGGCGTCGAACGGGACGCCCACCACGGCCACATCGGCGCGGGCCACCTCATCGAGGCGGGGCAGCCGGGCGAACGTGGCGGGGCCGGCGAAGCGCGGGATCCGAGAGGAGTCGACGGGCCCTCGGGGTTCGGTCATGGTGCTGGCAGTCCCTTCTCCGGTGCGCCGGTGTGGTCCGGCCGGGCGAGTGTGCACAGCGGAGGAGCCGCGGGACAATCGTTGTCGGCACAAAGAGTGAGGTTCGGTTTGTGGTGAACAACAAGGTGCAGGGCGTGACCGTCGGCGACCTGCTGTCGTACCCGGCCCTTCAGCTCCGGCTGCTCGCGGGCGGCGCCGGTCTGCACCGCTCGGTGTCCTGGGCCCATGTCAGCGAGCTGGACGACCCCACGCCCTGGCTGCTCGGCGCCGAGATGATCATGACGACGGGGATAGCGGTGCCCCGTTCGGCGGCCGGCCAGCGCGGCTATCTGGAGCGGCTCGACGACGCCGGGGTCGCCGCCCTCGCCGTCTCCGCCCAGCTGCGCATGCCCCCGCTGCGCCGGGCGTTCTTCGACGCCGCCGAGGAGCGGGGCATGCCGGTCCTGGAGATTCCGCTGGCCGTGCCGTTCATGGCGGTGGCGCAGGAGGTGGCCGCCGCCATCCAGGAGGACGCCCGGCACCGGCTCGGCGCGCAGCTCCAGGTGTTCGGCGCGCTGCGCTGGCTGACCTCGGAGAACCTGGACACCGCGACGCTGTTCAGCCGGCTGGAGAAGCTGTCCGGATACGACATCCACCTGTGCACCCCACAGGGCCGGCCGCTGCTGCCCGGGGTGCCCGCGCCCGACGCGTCCGTGATTCCCCGCTCGGCGGACGCCCCGCCGACCATCCCCGGCGGCTTCGCGCTCCCAGTGCCCTCCCCCGGTGGCACAGCGGGGTTCGTCATCGCCTTCGAGCGGGAGGGCGCGCGCCCGGCGGGGCTCGCCGTGGTGCAGCACATCGCCACGGTGGCCGCGCTCCAGCTCGCCATGGTCCGCACCGAGCGGGAGACGCTGCGCCGCGAGGGTGCGGAGATCCTCGCCGAACTGCTCCAGGGCGCGCTCGACCCCGCCGTGGCGCGGCGCCATCTGGCGCGCCACTCCATCGAGGGCGAGACCGTGCTGGCGGTGGTCAGGGGCGTCACCGAGGAGGAGGTGCTGGCGGCGCTGGAGGACCAGCCGTATCTGCTGCTCAACCGGGGCGAGGACCGCTATGTGCTGGGTGCCCCCGGCCTGGGCGACGCGATCGAGTCCCTGTCCGGGGCGGCCGCCGGGATGAGCCGCCCGGTCAGCCCCGGCGCCCCGCTGCGGATCGCCCAGCGCGAGGCGCTGTGGGCGGCCTCGCACGCCGTCGCGTCCGGCCGCGTCCTCGTACGGTACGGCGACGACGTCACCGGCCGCTGGCTGCCCGACGACCCGGCCGCCCTCACCGACCTGGTCGAGCATGTGCTGGGCGAGGCGCTGGCTTACGACGCCGGCCACGGCTCACGGCTGCTGCCGTCGGTGCGCACCTGGATGGAGCGCGACCGCCGCACCGACGAGGCGGCCGCGGCGCTCCATGTGCACCCCAATACGCTGGCCTACCGGCTGCGCCGCTTCCATGAGCTCACCGGCCGCGATCTGGCCACCACCGGCGCGTTCGCCGAGGTCTGGCTGGCGATCCGGGCCGCGGGCCGGCTCGGCCTGCTGGACTGAGCGCACCGCCTGGTGGGCGTTCGGCGCTCAGTCGGGGCGCCGGCCCCAGCAGGTGATGAGCGGGGCGGTGGTGACGTCCATTCCGGCGTCGCGCAGATGGTCCAGATGGCGCTCGATCTCCTCGTCGGTGGCCAGTCCGCCCGCCACCAGCTGACCGCGCAGCTGACGCACGGTGGCCGCCTCCAGCTCCCGGCACGCCGGGGAGGTCAGCGGGAAACAGCCCTCGGCGCGGACGTCGGCCAGCCCGGCGCCGCGCAGCAGGGCGGGCAGGGTGCGGCCGAAGGCGAGGTCCGCACCGCGCCCGGCGAGCAGCGACCGGAACCCGCGGCGGACGCGGTTGGCCAGTTCCTCGGCCGGGCCGCGCTCATCGGGGCAGGCGAGGGGCTGGAGCGCCGGGTCGGCGTCCTCCACCACCAGCCATCCGCCCGGCCGCACCGCCTCGGCCATCCGCCGCAGCGCTTCGGCCCGGTCGGGCAGGTGCACCAGCACCAGCCGGGCGTGGACGAGGTCGAAGCCGCCGCCCGGTGGCTCGTCGCGGGCCACGTCATGCCGCCGTACCTCGACCGGCCCGGCGGCCGGGCCGGGCAGATCCATCAGCCAGGAGGTGTCGATGTCGGTCACCAGCACCTGCCCGGTGGGCCCGACCCGCTCCGCGAGGGCGGTGGGCACCGAGGGCCCGCCCGCGCCCACCTCCCAGCAGCGCCATCCGGCGGCGAGGCCGAGCCGGTCGAGGTGGTCGAGGGTCCAGGGGTCGAAGAGCCCGGCCAGCGCGTCGAAGCGCCGGCCGGCCTCGCGTTGCCGGTTGTCCAGCAGATAGCCGGTCTCGGATGTCATGCGTCCCATCCTCCCGCCCCGCCCGGCGGCCGTCAGCGGGCCCCTCGGGGCAGCTCCAGCGCCGATCCCCCGTGCACGGTGACGCGCACGGGAGTGAGGGTGGTCGCCTCCAGCGCCGGCTCCCCGCTGCCGGTGTTGCGGGCGAAGCGGGGGTGGGCGCCCGCGCTGATCTGCAGCCGGACCCGGTGGCCGGGGGCGAAGCGGTGGGCCGTGGAGCTCATCGGCACGGTGACCTCCAGTGGGTGCTCGGGTGTGGTGGGCAACCGCACCAGCCCGTCGCACACGTTCCAGGAGCGGCCCTGTCCGTCGACGTCGCACAGCCGGGCGAAGACATCGGCGTACCCGGTGTCCGTGGAGATCCGCAGCCGTGCGGTGACCGGGCCGAGGACGTCCATGGGCTCGGCCAGCGGCTCGCTGGTGAACGTGAGCACATCGGGACGCTTCTCCAGGCGACGGTTGTCGCGGCTCCCGGAGGTACGGGAGAGCAGGGGCCCGCCGAGGGACGGGGTGGGGTCGGCCGGGTCGTAGCGGAAGGAGGCCAGCGGGACGGAGGACCCCGGCGAGCGCCGGGTGAACCGCCCGTGCTCGGCGGGGAACCACGGGGCGGTGGCCGGGGACGGCGGCCAGTCGTCGAGGTCCCGCCAGCGCCCCTGGCCGCCGACGTGCACCCGCGCCCCGGCCCGGGGGCGCGGTCCCGAGGGGTCGTCGCACAGATGCGCGCGCAGCCAGGCGAGGCTTTCGGCGAACACTTCGGGCCAGCCCTCCCGCAGCGCGGAGGTGTGCGTCCAGGGGCCGATGAGCAGGGAGGTGGGGCAGCCGGACCGGCGCAGCCGGCCGTACTGCTCGACGGTCTGGTCCACCAGCGCGTCATGCCATCCGCTGATCAGGCAGGTGGGGATGTGCGAGCCGGCCGCGGCGCCGCCCGCGTAGGCGCCGTCCCAGAACGGGTCGTCGGCGTCCGGATGGGACATGGCACCGTCCAGCCAGGGCACCTCGCCCCCGAGCCCGCGCACATACGACCCGCGCAGCGGCAGCGCCCGGGTCATCTCCTTCAGATGGCGTCCCAGGCGCAGCGTGGCCCGGAGGAAGGGGCCGAAGCCCCGGTGCTGGGAGGTCATCCCGGAGCCGACGAGCAGGGCGTTCTCCAGTTGGAGCGCGCCGTTGCGGTGGAACAGGGCATGCGGGTCGTGCAGGCCGACCTGCACCACCATGGCCCGCAGCTCCGGCGGCGGGTCCAGGGCGAGCGCCCACTGCACATAGCCGAGATAGCTCGGGCCGATGGTGCCCAGCGCGCCATTGAACCAGGGCCGGTCCCGCAGCCAGGCCACGGTGGCCCGGCCGTCGGCGGCCTCGTTGCGCCACAGGTGGAACACGCCGCCCGAGCCACCGGTGCCCCGGCAGCTCTGGAGCACGACGTGGAAGCCCTGTTCGGCGAAGAGCACACCGTACATGGGTGACCAGGGCACTCCCCTGCCGTAGGGCGAGCGCACCAGCAGGGTGGGGAAGTCGCCCTCCGCGCGCGGGAAGTAGTGGTCCGTGCGCAGAGTGCCGCCGTCGGCGGCCGGCACCTCCAGGCCCGGCTCCCATCCGGCCTCGTACCGCCTGGCCGGAAGGGAGCGCCAGGTCGCCCTCAGCAGCCGCGCGGACAGCGGCGGCCGGCCCGGCGGCGCGACCCAGGTGGCCCCGGACGCACCGCCGGTGGCCCCGGGCACCCCGGCACCCGTATGTGACGTCATCGTGTTCCCTCCCCAAAAACTCCGTACAACGTACGAGAATACTGAGGTGCTTGGATGGTTTCCGCAAGTCGCGTGGCGTGGAAGGAGCGATCAGGTCGTGGTCCGCGGTGACGGGTCCGGCGCCGGAGGCGTCGACCCCCAGCAGCTGTGGCTGAGCCCCCACCGGCCCCGCAGGGGCCGCAAACCCGCCTTCAGCCGTGCCGCGATCACCGCCGCGGCCGTCGCCCTGGCGGATGCCGAGGGCATCGAGGCGGTCACCATGCGAGCGGTGGCCGCGCGGGTCGGGGCCGGTGTCATGTCGCTGTACAGCTACGCCCCCGACAAGGAGACGCTGCTGCTCCTGATGGTCGACCACGTGAGCGGCGAACTGTGCCCGCCGGATCCGCCGACCGGCGACTGGCGCGCCGATCTGAAGGCCATCGCCCATGCCCAGCGCGCCCTGATGCTCCGCCACCCCTGGCTCTGCGCCGCCCTGTCCAGCCGCCGCTGGTCGCTCGGGCCCAACACCCTGGCCTTCGTGGAACACGCGCTCGCCGCGCTGCGGCCCACCGCGCTGGACGGTGGTGCGAAGCTCGAGGTGTTCAGCCTGATCACCGGCTTCGTCACCGGACTGGTCGCCGATGAGATCGCCCAGGCCGCGGTCTCCGGCGCACCCGACCGGGCCGCCGCCGAAGCCCGCTACCTCGCCGCGGTGGCCGCCGACGGACACCACCCGGAGCTCGCCGAGGCCCTCGCCGCGCCCCGGCGGCCGCTCACCCCCGATGCCACGTTCGCCCGGCTGCTCGACCGCATGGTCGACGGCCTGGACACGGGCCCGCGGACGCCCGGCCGGGAAGCGGGAGGCTGACCGGGAAGCGGGAGGTCAGGGGTTGGTCCAGGCTTCGGGGTCGTCGGCGAGGCCGAGGACGTCGTCGGGCAGCTTGGCCGCGGCCACCTGCGCCAGGGTCACCTCGCCGAGGATCTTGCGCACATTGGCCCGTACCGCGATCCACAGCGGCAGCAGTGACTCCGCCGGTCCGTGGTACGACAGCTCGGGCGGGCGCACTCCGCGCACCGACACCAGGGGCCCGTCGACCACCCGGATCACCTCGGCGATGCTGATCGTGTCCGCGGGACGGGCCAGCCGGTATCCGCCCTTGCCGCCGCGCTGGCTGGCCACCAGTCCGCCCCGGCGCAGATCGCCCAGGATCCCTTCGAGGAACTTGTGCGGTATGCCCTGCGCGGCGGCGATCACCTCGGCCTTGACGGACGTGTCCTCCGCCGCCGCGGCCAGTTCCAACGCCGCCCGCACCGCATAGTCCGCCTTCGCCGAAATCCGCATGTGGTGATTATCCGGCACCGGCGGGCCGGACCGTTCAGAAGGGCAGGGTGAACGGGGGATGCTCGCCGTTGAGGAAGTAGTCGCCGACCTCGTGGAGCCGGTGGGCGACGGGGTCGTAGAGCGTGTGGGTGCGCGCGTTGCGCCAGAAGCGGTCGAATCCGTAGGCGGAGGAGGCGGAGCGTGCGCCGATGACGTCCAGGGCGCGGGCGGTGGCGTCATGGGCGGCCCGGGAGGCGGCAGCCTCGGCCGCGGCGGCCAGCACGGTGATCTCGGCGCATTCGTCGTCGGTGAGGTCCTCGCCCCGCGCGAGCCCGGCGTCCAGGGCCTCCAGCGCCTGATCGGCGAGGGCGGCGGCGGAGAACGTGGCGACGGTGAGTTCGCCGTAGGTGGTCAGCGCGTACGGATCGCGCGGGGAGGTGTGCGGCCAGGGCGCGTGTACGGCCCTGGTGTACTCGCGGGCCTCGGCGAGCACTCCCTGCGCGATCCCGAGACAGATCTGCGCCGAGACCAGACGCCCGGTCGGCGCGGACAGGCCGCTGAAGGGCGACAGGGTGTCCTCGTCCCAGGAGAGCGGGCCGAGCACCGCGTCGTCCCCGACCGGCACCGCGTCGAACTCCACGCTGCCGCCGGCCGCCAGCCGCTGTCCGAAGGTGTCCCCGTCGTCCCCGCCGCACACCACACCGGGATGGGTGGCGTCGACGAGCACGGCCAGCGGTTCGCCGGTGTCGGCGTGGATGGCGCGGACCGCCAGCCGGTCGGCGACCAGGACGCCGGTGGCGTACCCCTGGCGTCCGTTCAGCATGTGGCCACCTTGGCCGGGGGTGAGCGTCAGCCGTGGCTCGCGGGTGGTCAGCCCGCCGCCCCAGCACCACTGCCCCGCCGCGGACCGCCGTTCCAGCCGGGCCGCGAGATCGGCCCCGCCGAAGAAGCGTGCGCTGAAACAGAGCAGGTAGTGACAGCCGAGCACCTGGCCGATCGCGCCGTCGGCCGCGGCGATCTTGCGCACGACGGCGCAGGCCGTGGACCAGTCCCCGCCCCCGCCCCCGTGCTCGGCGGGGATCAGCAGCGTCAGGAGCCCCGCCTCACGGAGCCGGGCGACCTCGTCGTACGGCGTCTTGCCCGCCTGGTCACGGAGGACCGCGTCCGTGGCGAGGTCGTCCGCCGCCTCGTCGGCGATCTTCAGCCACCTCGCGCGGTCGGGCGCTTCAACCGCCGCATCCACCACCGTCACGCGCGCTCCCCTTCGTTCGTCCGGTCCGTCACCCGACCCGGCCCACATTCAGCATTCCCTAGGAATCCCGTAGGAAAAATAGGGAATTCAGTCGCGTACGTCCAGCCGTACGGCATGCAGCCGGCCCCGGCACGCCGCGCCCCGCCTCGCGCCTTGGGGACGTACGGATGATGCCCGGCATATGCCGGTGCTACGTTTGTCCGAGAATGCCCGGTGCCATGAGGTGAGGTCTTGGGTATGGAGGAGCGGCGCGGAACAGACGGGGTAGGGCGCTCCCGCTCGCAGGGCGAGGAACGGCTTTCCCTGCTCTCGGCGGTCGGCGCCGCGCTCACCGACCGCGAGGTGCTCCAGCACGCCCTGGACCAGGCGGTCTCCGAGCTGGGCGGTATCGCGGGCCTGGTGCACTGGTCCTGCGGCCCGGCCGGCCGCCGTACGCTGCGCCTGGTCCTCGCCAGCGGGCTGCCGCTGGCCGCCCTCCGGGCGTGGGAGGAGATCCGCGAGGACGAGGCCCCGCTCGCCCCCGCCCGAGCCGTGCGGGACGGCCGCTTCGTGTGGATGCCGGCGGCCGCCGGCAGGGCCCCCGGCCCCGGGCAGGCCGGCCGCCCCTCCCCCGGGGCCCTGTCGGCGTCGACCACCGTGGCCTCCGTTCCGCTGGCCGGACCGGACCGGCCGGTGGGCGCGCTGTCCGTGCTGACCGGCCCGCGGAAGCCGACCGGGGAGCAGGCCGGCTTCCTCCGGGCGGTGGCACACTGGGCCGAACGCCGCCTCTCCCGCCCGGCCGCCGCGAGCGACGCGGGCGAGGCGCCCCCGTGGTGGCAGCAGCGGCCGGGCGGCTCGGTGCTCCAGCAGTCCCTGGAGGCGGTCAAGGTCGGCTCCTGGGAATGGGGCGTGCACACCGGTGAGATGCGCTGGGACCGGGCGGGGCGGACGCTGCTCGGCATCCCCGACGACTACCAGCGGCGGATCGAGAGCTGGATCGACCTGATCCTCCCCGAGGACATGCCGCGGGTGATGGCCGCCACCGAGAAGTCGCTGCGGGAGCGGAGCGTCTACGAGGTCGAGTACCGGGTCCGCCGTCCCGACGGGACCACCGGATGGGTGCTGAGCCGCGCCCATCTCGAACTCGACGAGAGCGGCGAGCCCGTCCGCATGGTCGGGAAGGTCTGGGACACCACCGAGAGCCGGATGGCCCGGGAATCGGTGGGGCAGGCGCTGCGCTTCATGAGCGACGCGTTCTTCGCGGTGAACCGGGACTGGCGGATCACCTTCCTCAACGTCGAGGCGGAACGCCTGCTAGGCCCGGCCACCAAGGTGCTCGGCCGGCCGCTGTGGGACGGCCCCGCGGGCACGGTCCCCGGGCTGGAGGACCGCTGCCGCGCTGCCGCCGCCGACGACAGACCGGCCGGGTTCGACATCCGGTGGCCCACCGATGCCCGCTGGTACCACATACGGCTGGTCTCCGTGCCGGATGGGCTGACGGCCTACCTCACCGATGTCACCGACCGGCACACCCGGGCCGCGCGGCGCGCGGAGGCCGAGCGCGCCGGCGCCGAACAGTCCGCCAGGATCGGCGAGTTGACCAACGCGCTGGCCGACGCGGTGACCACCAGGGACGTCGTCGACGTGGTCGCCTCGCACGTCCTGCCGCCGTTCGGCGCCTCGGGTCTGCTGATCCTGGGCCTGGAGAGCGGCCGGCTGAACGTGATGGGCTCGGTGGGGTATCCCCGCCCCTTCCTGCGCAGTGTGGACGGGATCCCGGCGTTCGAGGGCTATCGCCTGCTCAACGACGTACTCGGCTCGCGCCGGCCGCGCTTCATCTCCTCGGCCGAGGAGTACGAGGCGCTGTTCCCCGATCTGGCCGGCAATCCGGCCATCGCCGGGAAGAACGCCTGGGCCGTGCTCCCGCTGACCGTCTCGGGCAACGCCATCGGCACCATCTCCCTCTCCTTCGACGCGCCGCGCCGCTTCTCCGCCGATGAGCGCGCCCTGCTCATCGCCCTCAGCGGGATGGTGGCCCAGGCGCTGGCCCGAGCCCGCCTCTACGACACCGAGCACGCCCGCGCCCAGGCGCTCCAGCGCGGGCTGCTGCCCCGGGCCCTGCCCACGCCGGCCGCCGTCACCTCCACCGTCCGCTATCTGCCCGCCAGCAGTGGTACGGGCGTCGGCGGCGACTGGTACGACGTCATTCCGCTGTCCGGGGAGCGGGTGGCCCTGGTCATCGGCGATGTGATGGGCCATGGCCTGGCCGAGGCCGCCACCATGGGGCGGCTGCGCACCGCCGTGCACACGCTCGCCAACCTCGAACTGCCGCCCGATGAGGTCCTGGCCCATCTCAACGAGGTCGTCGGCGATCTGGGCGAGGATTCCTTCGCGACCTGTCTGTACGCGGTGTACGACCCCGTCTCGCGGCTCTGCTCGCTCGCCCGCGCCGGTCATCCCCCGCCCCTGGTGGTACGCCCGGACGGAGGTGTGCAGTGCCTGGACCCGGCGCCCGATCCGCCGCTGGGCGCCACCGAGCCCCCGTTCTCCACCGTCGATCTCCGGTTGCCCGACGGCAGCCTCCTGGTGCTGTACACCGACGGCCTGGTGGAGTCCGCCGCGCGCGACATCGACACCGGCATCGCCGAATGCGTGCGGGTCCTCACCAGCGAGCGCGGCCGGCTCTTCACCCGCCCGGCGCCCCCACCGCCCCCGGACGGGACGGAGACAGGCGAGGTGGAGCCGGATGGGACGGAGCCGGACGGGACGGACCGGGCGGACCGCGACCGGCTCGACCGGCTCTGCGACCTGCTGGTCGGCGCCATGCTCCCCGCCCAGCAGCTGACCGCCGACGACACCGCCCTGCTGATCGCCCGGCTGCACGGGCTGCCGTCCGGGAACATCGCCGGATGGCCGCTGCCGGAGGCCCCGATGGCCGCCCCGCTCGCCCGCGTCCATGTCCGCGACCAGCTCCGGGCATGGGGTCTGGACGACCTCGTCTTCACCACCGAGCTACTGGCCGACGAACTCGTCGCCAATGTCGTCCGGCACGCCAGGGGACCGAGCCGACTCCGGCTGATCCGCGGCAGTGCGCTGATCTGCGAGGTCTCGGACACCACCGCCACCACTCCCCGGATCCGCCGGGCCGCCGAGACGGACGAGGGAGGGCGGGGCCTGCAACTGGTCTCCGCGCTCTCCCAGCGCTGGGGGACCCGCTACACCGCCGAGGGCAAGTGCATCTGGACCGAACAGCCCATCCCGCGGGCCCACGCGACGTCGTGAGGTCCCTCCGGCCCGGCCAAGCGCCCGCCACCACCCCGCACCGGCCGACGGCGGCCCCCGTAAGGTGTCCTCACACACGCGCAGGTCATCGAGGGGGAGCAGAGTGGGACCGTCCGGCATGTCCGAGGTACACGGGGAGACCGCCGAGCACCTGGCCCCGTCCGGGCCCGGACACACACCGAACTCCCTGAAGTGGGCCGTGCTCATCCCGGTGGTCGCCACCGCGGCCGGGTTCCTCGCCCAGTATCCGTACGGCATGTTGTGGCTGGGGGTACTCATCGTGCTCGGCGCGGCGGCGGCCGCGGCCATCGTGGCGGGCGGCCTCTGGCACCGGGCGGGTGCGGCCACGCTGGCGGCCTTCGCCACCATGGCGCTCGCGCTGTTCGCCGGACCGGCGCTGTACGAGCTCTATGTGAAGCAGGTGGGCGACCGGGTCGACGCCCTGGTCGCGGACACCGGCACCCACACCAACCACAAGGGGACCGAGCTCGACGTATGCCGTGTGGTGGACACCTCCGGGACGGTCCAGGACCTGTCCGAACAGCAGAACTGCCAGGGGCAGTTCAGGCCGGAGCAGCATGTCGTGCTGTTCGTGGATCCGCTGGGCGCGCTCGACCCGTGGGTGGAGGCCACGGGCGAACGGACGGTGGACGGTGCCGGACTGGGCATCACCGCCGGTCTGTTCGCGGTGACCGGCTCGGCGCTGTTCTACGCCGGTCAGCGCCGCCGTCCGGGGCGCTGACCGGACCGCCCATGAGTGCCGGACGCTGACCGGACCGCCCATGAGTGCCGGACGCTGACCGGCGCGCGGCCGGGCGCGTCAGCGATAGGCGAGTTCGCCGCCGCGGGCCTCCAGGATCGCGCCGGTGATGTAGCTCGCCCGCGAGGAGACGAGGAACACCACGGCCTCGGCGATCTCCTCGGGCGCCGCCGGCCTGCCCAGGACCGTGGTCCTGGCCACCGCCTGGAGGGCCGCCTCCCCCATCTCGGAGGTGCCCCGCGTACGGACCGGGCCCGAACGGACGGCGTTCACCCGGACGCCCCGGCCGCCGAACTCATCGGCCCACACCCGGGTCAGCAGCTCCAGCGCGGCCTTCGAGGCACCGTACGCCCCGGCGTCGCGGGCCGGGGTGTCGGCGGCGATGGTGCTGAGGTTGACGATGGCCCCGTGGCCCCGGGCGGCCATGCCCGGTGCGAGCCGGCCGACCAGCAGCAGCGGTGCGCGGGTGTTGATGGCCATATGGACGTCGAACATCTCGGGCGTGGTCCCGGCGGTGTCCGCGAACCGGTAGACGCCGGCGTTGTTCACCAGCACGTCCACGTCGCCCGCCGCGGCGGCCAGCCGCCGCACATCGTCGGCCTCGGCCAGATCCGCCGCCACGAACCTGGCTCTGGCCCCCGCCGCCGACACCTCCCGGACCACCTCCGCGCCCCGTCGCGCGTCCCGGCCGTGGACGACCACCTCGGCCCCCAGCGCCGCCAGGCGCAGGGCCACGGCGCGGCCGATCCCCGCGGTGGCGCCCGTGACCAGGGCAGTGGCTCCGGACAGCGCACCACTCATACGGACACTCCTCACCGTGTGCCGGATACCGGCCCATACTTCCCCACACCGTGCCACGATCTTCCGCGCGGCGCTCGTCTTTGCTGTACTGCCAGGGACCCCGGAAACAGGTGGGAGTGCGGACGTGACGGACACGGAAACACACGGCGGGCGGCGCAGCGCGGCCTGGTTCGGCGCGAAGGGCCGCTCCGGCATGGTCTACCGGTCCTGGATGCGCAACCAGGGCTATTCCGGTGAGGTGTTCGACGGCCGGCCGGTGATCGGCATCGCCACGACGTGGTCGGAGCTGGCGCCCTGCAACAGCCATCTGGGGCGGGTCGCGGAGTCGGTGAAGCGCGGGGTCTGGCAGGCCGGTGGCTTTCCGCTGGAGTTCCCCGCGATGGCGCTGGGCGAGACGCTGATGCGGCCCACCGCGATGCTGTACCGCAATCTGCTGGCCATGGAGGCCGAGGAGCTGATGCGGGCCAATCCGCTGGACGGTGTGGTGCTGCTGTCCGGCTGCGACAAGACCACTCCCGGTCTGCTGATGGCCGCCTCCAGCGTCGATCTGCCGGCCATCATGGTCACCGGCGGCCCGATGCTGAACGGCAAGTACCGGGGCGCGGACGTGGGCTCGGGCACCCAGGTGTGGCGGTTCGAGGCCGAGCTGGCGGCCGGGCGGATGACCGAGGAGGAGTGCTTCTTCGCCGAGGGCTGCATGGCCAGGTCCAACGGGCACTGCATGACCATGGGCACCGCGTCCACCATGGCGTCGCTGGCCGAGGCGCTCGGCATGCAGCTGCCCTACTCGGCGAGCTGGCCGGCGGTGGACGCCCGCCGGTACGAGACGGCGCAGCGGGCCGGCCGGCGGATCGTGGCGATGGTGGCGGAGGATCTGCGGCCGTCGCAGATCATGACCCGGGCGGCGTTCGAGAACGCGATCCGGGTCAACGCGGCCATCGGCGGCTCCACCAACGCGGTGATCCATCTGCTGGCCATCGCGGGACGGCTGGGCGTGCCGCTGACGCTCGACGACTTCGACACGCTGGCCAGGGAGGTGCCCACGCTGGTCGATCTCCAGCCCTCCGGACGGTTCCTGATGGAGGACTTCTGCTACGCCGGGGGGCTGCCGGTGGTGATGCGCGAGCTGGGCGCGCTGCTGCACACGGAGGCGGCCACGGTGAGCGGACACACGGTGGCGGAGAACGTGGCCGACGCCGAGTGCTGGAACCGCGAGGTGATCCGGACGCTGGACGACCCGTTCCAGGAGGCCGGCACCGGCACCGCGGTGCTGCGCGGCAACCTCGCCCCGAACGGCGCGGTGATCAAACAGTCCGCCGCGTCGCGGCATCTGCTCCGGCACCGCGGCCGGGCCCTGGTGTTCGACACACCGGAGGACTACCTCGCCGTCCACGCCGACGAGGACCTCCCGGTGGACGAGGACACGGTGCTGGTGATCCGGGGCAGCGGCCCCCGTGGCTATCCGGGCATGCCCGAGGTCTCCAATGTGGTGCTGCCGACGAAGTTGCTGCGCAGGGGCGTCGAGGACATGGTGCGGATCTGCGACGGCCGGATGTCCGGCACCGGTTTCGGCACCGTGGTGCTGCACGTGTCCCCCGAGTCCGCCGTCGGCGGCCCGCTGGCGCTGGTACGCGACGGCGACTGGATCACCCTCGACGTCCCCGCGCGTGCGCTGACACTGGAGGTCGACGAGGAGGAGCTGGCGCGCCGCCGGGCCGCCTGGGAGCCCCCGCCGCCAGTGGCCGCGCGGGGCTGGAGCAGGCTCTACACCGAGCATGTGCTCCAGGCGGACCAGGGTCTGGACCTGGACTTCCTGGTCGGCGCCAGTGGACACGAGGTGCCCCGCGAGTCCCACTGACCCGGCCCCGCGCCCCATCGCTCAGCCGGGGCTCACCCAGGTGCCCCGCTCGGCGGAGCGGGTCATGGCGTCCAGCACGGTGGCGCTGTGCACGGCGTCGTCCAGGGTGGCGCCGTACGCGGTGCCCTCGGCGATGGAGCGCAGGAAGTGGTACGCCTCGATCACCTTCAGGTCGTCATAGCCCATGCTGTTGGCCGAGCCCGGCTGGAAGGCGGCGTATTCGCCGTGCCCGGGGCCGACGTACACGGTGGAGACGGGCTGGTCCTGGTAGGCGGTGCCGCGGCTGACGCCGAGTTCGCCCATGCGCCGGAAGTCCCAGTGGAGCGCGCCCTTGGTGCCGTGGATCTCGAAGCCGTAGGTGTTCTGCTCGCCGACCGAGACCCGGCACGCCTCCAGCACGCCGCGGGCGCCGGAGGCGAAGCGCAGCAGACAGGAGACGTAGTCCTCGTTCTCCACCGGACCCAGCTCGCCGCCGGCGGACCGGGTGTGGCCCGCGGTGGCGCCGGTGGGGCGGGCCCGCTCGGGCACGAAGACGGCGGTGTCGGCGGTCAGGGCGGCGATCTCGCCGAGCAGGAAACGGGCCAGGTCCACACCGTGGGAGGCGAGGTCGCCCAGCACTCCGCTGCCGCCCCGGGCCCGTTCGTACCGCCAGGTCAGCGCGGCTTCGGGGTGGGCGGCGTAGTCGCTGAAGAGGCGGACGCGGGCATGGGTGACGGTGCCGATCTCCCCGTCGGCGATCATGGCGCGGGCGGTCTGGACGGCGGGCGCGTTGCGGTAGTTGAAGCCGACCGCGCCCTGGACGCCGGCCTCGGCCACGGCGGTGGCGACCGCGCGGGCGTCATCGGCGGTGAGTCCGACCGGCTTCTCGATCCAGATGTGCTTGCCCGCGCGGGCCATGGCGGTGCCGATCTCCCGGTGCAGGAAGTTCGGCGCGGCGATGCTCACCGCCTGGACGCGGGGGTCGGCGGCGACCTCCTGCCAGTCCCGGACGGCGGTGGCGAAGCCGTACCGCCCCGCGGCCTCGTCCGCCCGGCCGGGCACCTCGTCGGCGACGGCGACCAGTTCGGGCCGCACGGACAGCTGCGGGAAGTGGTGCGGCAGACGGACGTACGCCTGGGTGTGCACCCGTCCCATCCAGCCGAACCCCACGACGGCGACCCCGAGCGTACTCACCATGACTGCCCTTCTTTGGACCGTTTCTTTGGACCGTCCCCTAAATTACCGGCCCACGCTGAAAGCCGTTTCGGCAGGTGTCACGCCATATGAGGGACCGCCGCCAGGGTGCTCCGCAGAGGGCACGGAAAAGCCCCGCCCGGCGCCGATACCGAGGGTCAGTCCAGTCCTTTTGCATGGTGAACCTCCCTCGGTGACGCTACTGCCGTTGCGTGCTCGCTCAGAGGCGAACCACCGAGGTTCATCACTCCGCGGGGCCGGGGTCCGGAGGCATCGGCATGATCGCGCACTCCTCCGTGCCCCTCGCATTCATCTACGACCGCGAGGAGACCAGCCAGACCGAGGTCGTGGCGGGCCAGTGGTCTTGGGCTCGCCGGTTGTCATCCGTGGCTCCCGGTGGCTTGTTTCCCGTGTGCGAGTAAATAACTACGGGCCACTCACGATCAGTTGACACACAACACGCACAACGGGGGGTCAGGAGCACCTGGACATAGGGACGTCGGCGAATTCGCGTGCGACAGTTGGAGCATGCGCAGCGCACCGTCATCGGGTGAGAACATCGCGGTACTTCGGAAAGTCCGCGGAATGAGACAATCGAGCCTGGCCCGGCACGCAGCCGACCGGAGCTGTTGGCCATGGCGAAACGGTCCGGCCTGGCGTCCTGAAACCCAAAAACCTTCGCCGGATGATGTCGACGGGGGCTGTTGTGTTGCTGGGTCATTTCGTCGTCCGCGGCCGGTGACCGCTTCCGGTCACCGGCCGCGCGGCGTCATGTGCGGTCCGGTGCGCCGGGCGCATCGCCGGCCGCGTCCGGGTCGCCCCGCTGGTCCATGACGCCGGCGCGTCAGACGGCGGCCGACCGGCGCTCCGCGCGCCCCTGGGCCTGCTCGGGGGCGGCGGGGGCGGACCGGCCGGGCAGGAAGGCGGCCAGTACGAGGGCGATCAGCGCGGCGCCCGCGCCGATGGCCATGACCACGCGGAAACCGTCCTGGGACGGGAGGGTGACCGAGCCGTAGGTGATGGTCAGCTGGGCCAGCGCGACACCCGCCACCGCGCTGGAGATGGAGGTGCCAATGGACCGCATCAGGGTGTTGAGGCTGTTGGCGGCGGCGGTCTCCGACACCGGCACGGCCGCCATGACGAGTGCGGGCATGGCGCCGTAGGCCAGTCCGATACCGGCACCGATGACGCTGGAGACGAGCACCAGTTGCCAGACGGCGGACATCAGCACGATGTTGAGACCGTAGCCGACGGTGACCACGGTGGCGCCGAGCATCAGGGTCACCTTGGGGCCGGCCGTCTTGGAGATACGGGCGGACAGCGGTGCCATGGCCATCATCACCAGGCCCGACGGTGCCATGACCAGGCCGACGGTCATCATCGACCGCCCGAGGCCGTAGCCGGTGGCCTTCGGCAGCTGGAGCAGCTGCGGAAGCAGCAGCGACATCGCGAACATCGAGAAGCCGAACACGGCGGAGGCGGCGTTGGTGAGCAGGACCTGACGCCGCGCGGTGGTGCGCAGATCCACCAGTGGCCGCTCGGTGCGCAGCTCCCACCGGCCCCACACCACCAGGGCGAGGGCGGACACGGCGAACAGCCCGCCGGTCAGTCCGCTGGTCCAGCCCCAGTCGGCGCCCTTGGAGATCGCCAGCAGCAGGCACACCAGAGCGGTCGACAGTCCCACCGCGCCCACCACGTCGAACCGTCCGCCGGTGCGTACGGCGGATTCCGGCACACACATCACCACGAGCGCGGTCGCCACCGCGCCGAGTCCCGCCGCGGTCCAGAACAGCACATGCCAGTCGGCGCGTTCGGCCAGGAACGCGGCGGCGGGCAGGCCCAGGGCGCCGCCCACGCCCAGTGAGGCGCTCATCAGCGCGGTGGCCGCGCCGAGCCGTTCGGCCGGCAGTTCGTCGCGCATGATGCTGATGCCCAGCGGCACCACACCGGCCGCCAGGCCCTGGAGGGTGCGCCCGGCGACCATGGGGGCCAGGGAGTCGCTGAGGCCGCCGACGGCCGATCCGGCCACCAGCATGACCAGGCTGATCAGCAGCATGCGCCGCTTGCCGTACATGTCGCCGAGCCGTCCCGTCACCGGGGTCACCACGGCGCCCGCGAGCAGGGTGGCGGTCACGGCCCAGGTGGTGTCCGACGGCGAGGCGTCCAGCAGCTCGGGAAGTTCCGGGATCAGCGGGATCACCAGGGTCTGCATCAGCGACACCACGATGCCCGCGAGGGCCAGCACCCCGACGACGAGGTTGGTGCGCGGCGGGCGCGGGGCGGTGCCGCCGGGCGCCCCGGCGTCGGCGGGCGGGGTGGGATTTTCGGGCACGGCAGAGCCTTTCGCGTGAACGATGGAGGGAATTTAAAACAGTCGCTTGACTTAAGGTAGCCCATGGGGTTGCCTGATCTTGTCGATGACCACCCAGGACCGAGGGAGAGCGTCGTGGCTCGAGGAGACGGCCAGCAGCCGCTGAGCTATCCGATTCCCAGCGATACGGCCCTGGGGCCGCCCGCCGAGTGGGCCCGGCTGCGGCAGCGGTGTCCGGTGGCGAAGGTGGCCCTGCCCAGCGGGGACGAGGCCACGCTGCTGACCCGCTACCAGGACGTCCGGCAGGTGCTGTCCGATCCGAGGTTCACCCGGCTGCTGAACGCCGACGACGCGGCCCGGCTCACCGACAGCGACTCGGGCGGGGTGTTCAACAGCTCGATGGCGCGGTCGCTCCCGCAGGGCGGCGAGGGCCATCAGCGATGGCGCCGGATGGTGGCCAGATGGTTCACGGCCAAGCGCATGAACGCGCTGCGGCCGGGGATCGAGGCGATGGCCGAGCGGCTCGTCGACGGCATGCTGGACCACGGCCACCCCGCCGACCTCAAGGCCCACCTGGCCTTCCCCCTGCCGGTGTGGGTGATCTGCGATCTGCTGGGCGTCCCCGACACCGACCGCGACCGGTTCGCCCACTGGTCCGACACCCTGCTCAACCTCACCCGGTACCAGCAGGCCGAAGTCGACGCCGCCCAGGCGGAGTTCGTCGACTACATGGCCGCCCATGTCGCCGCCAAGCGGACCGCGCCGGGCGACGATCTGCTCAGTGAGCTCATCACGGCCACCGACCCCGGCGGCCACCGGATGTCCGACCCGGAGCTGGTGGCCACCGGCCAGGCCCTGCTGGTCGCCGGCCACGAGACCACGGCCAACATGATCGGGAAGATGCTGGCCATGCTGCTGGCCGACCGGCGCCACTGGGAGCGGCTCCTCGCCGACCGCTCGCTGGTGCGCACCGCGGTGGAGGAGGCGCTGCGGTTCGACGCCAACCCGGGGTTCGGGATGCCCCGGTACATCGGCGAGGACACCGAGGTGGCCGACACCGTACTGCCGCGCGGCACCACCGTGGTGTGCAGCATGGCGGCGGCCAACCGGGACGAGACCGCCTTCGACGACGCCGACGAGCTGACGCTCGACCGCAGCCCCAACCCCCATCTGGCGTTCGGCGCCGGGGCCCACTCCTGTCTGGGCCAGGCACTCGCCCGCACCGAGTTGCAGGCCGTGCTGGACGTGCTGCTGCGTCGGCTGCCCACCCTCGAACTCGCCGTCCCGGCCGGTGAGTTGCGCCGCCTGGAGGGCCTGGCCGTGGGCGGGTTGCGCGAGCTTCCGGTGAGGTGGTGACCATGGCGGGCAGGACCGTACGGGACGAACGGGCCGACGCCACACGTGAGGCGATCCTGGCCACGGCGGAGCGGCTGTTCGCCGAGCGCGGGGTGTACGCGGTCTCCAACCGCCAGGTCAGCGGGGCCGCCGGCCAGGGCAACAACGCGGCGGTCGGCTACCACTTCGGCACCAAGGCCGACCTGGTGCGGGCGATCGCGCGCAGACACGCCCAGCAGGTGGAGCGGGTGCGCGAGCGGCTGCTGGACGAGATCGGCGACTCCACCGACGTACGGGACTGGGTGGCCTGTCTGGTGCGGCCGGTCCTCCAGCACCTGGCCGAACTGCCCAGCCCCACCTGGTACGCGCGGTTCTGCGCCCAGGTGATGACCGATCCCGCGCTCCACGAGATCATGGCCGAGGAGTCCCTGGCCTCTCCGGCGCTGCGGCGGACCCTCGACGGGCTCAACCGGTGCCTGCCCGATCTGCCGCTCGAGGTGCATGTCGAGCGCGGTGCCATGGCGCGCCACCTGATCCTGCACATGTGCGCCGAGCGGGAACGCGCGCTCGCCGAGGACACCGCCACACCTCGGTCCAGCTGGCACGACGCCGCCACCGGCCTGATCGACGGGATCGTCGGACTATGGCTGGCGCCCGTCACCCACTGACCGCGGTTCCCCGAACGGGGACACCGTGCAACGGGGGTTCAACGGGGGGTTCGACCACTCGCCGCAACCGAATCGAGGCAGCGATGACCAGCACAGTGCACCCGGTGGACGAGCGCGCCGCCAGCGCCCCGGAGTTTCCGATGGCCAGGGCGGCGGGCTGCCCGTTCGACCCGCCCCCGGCGCTGCGGGACAAGCAGCGGCAGGGCCCGCTGGCGAAGGTCCGCCTGTGGGACGGCAGCACCCCGTGGCTGGTGACCCGGTACGCCGATCAGCGGGCCCTGCTGGGCGACCCGAGGGTCAGCGCCGATGTCACCCGGCCCGGCTATCCCCGCCAGGCCCCGCTCCCGCCCGGCGGTTCGGGGGTCAGTTTCATCCTCAAGGACGACCCCGAGCACGCCCGGCTCCGGCGCATGGTGACGGCGCCGTTCGCCATCAAGCGGGTGGCGGCGATGCGCCCCGGCGTGCAGAGGATCGTGGACGAGCTGATCGACGGGCTGCTGGCCGGTCCGAAGCCGGTGGACCTGGTGGAGGCGTTCGCCCTGCCGGTGCCCTCGCTGGTGATCTGTCAGCTGCTCGGTGTGCCCTACGCCGACCACGACTTCTTCCAGACCAACAGCAAGGTCATCATCAACCGGAACGTCACCCCCGAGCAGCGGTCGGCCGCGCACGGGAACCTGCTCGGCTATCTGGACGGCCTGATGGGCGAGAAGATCGCCCACCCCGTCGACGACCTGCTGTCCGGTCTGGCCGGGCGGGTCACGGCGGGCGAACTGTCCCGCGAGGAGGCGGCGCAGATGGGGGTGCTGCTGCTGATCGCGGGCCATGAGACCACCGCCAACATGATCGCCCTCGGCACCCTCGCCCTGTTCGAGCACCCGGAACAGCTCGCCCTGCTGCGCGACACCGACGATCCCCGGCTGATCGCCTCGGCGGTGGAGGAGCTGCTGCGCTATCTGCACATCACCCACAGCGGGCGGCGCCGGGTGGCGACGGAGGACATCGAGATCGCCGGGGAGGTCATCCGGGCGGGCGAGGGGCTGATCCTGGCCAATGACATCGCCAACCGGGACCCCGAGGTGTTCGCCGATCCCGACCGGCTGGACATCCGGCGTGACGCCCGCCGCCATGTGGCCTTCGGCTTCGGGGTGCACCAGTGCCTGGGCCAGCCACTGGCCCGGATGGAGCTCCAGGTCGTCTACGGCACCCTCTACCGCCGTATCCCCACCCTGCGGCCGGCCACCCCGCTGGAGCGGATCCCGTTCAAACACGACGGATCGGTCTACGGCGTCTACGAACTGCCCGTCACCTGGTAACGGAACCTGGTAACGGAACTTGGTAACGGAACCTATTAACGGAAACACATGAGGAAGGGAACACCGTTGAGCAGCACCGGACTTGAGGGTCGCGGCGTCGTCGTCACCGGCGCGGGGTCGGGAATCGGCCGGGCCACGGCCCTGGCGCTCGCCCGGGAGGGGGCGAAGGTGCTGGTCGCGGACCTCGACCGGGACGGCGCCGAGCAGGTCGTCACGGCCATAGGCACCCAGGGGGGAACCGCCCGCGCGGTCGTCGGCGACCTCGGCGACCAGCGGGTGGTGGACCAGGTCGTGGCCACGGCCGTGGCGGAGTTCGGCGGCCTGGACGTCCTGGTCAACAACGCGGGCATCATGGACCGTTTCTCGGCGACCGCGGACACCGACGACGCCGAATGGGACCGTGTGCTGCGGGTCAATCTGACGGCGCCCTTCATGCTCACCCGGGCCGCGCTGCCCCATATGCTGGCCGCGGGCCGGGGCGCGCTCGTCTTCACCGCGTCCGAGGCGGCGCTGCGCGGCAGTGCGGCCGGTACCGCCTACACCGCCTCCAAGCACGGTGTGGTGGGCCTGGTGAAGTCCCTCGCCGTGATGTACCGGGACCAGGGCATCCGCGCGAACGCCATCGCCCCGGGCGGCACCGCGACCGGCATCCGGGTCGACGCCCGGCCCGGGACCCACGGCCCGGCGGTCATCGGCGCGCACACCGCGAACATCGGCAGGGTCGCCACGGCCGAGGAGCAGGCCGCCGCCATCGTCTTCCTCGCCTCCGACGCCGCCAGCAATGTCAACGGCGTCATCCTGCCCGTCGACAACGGCTGGTCCGCGGTCTGAGGCGGCCGAGACGGCCAAGTGGTCACGAGACGATCACACTGGCCTGTTTTCGATGTTGCTGAGGTTGAGAACATCTCACTAGAGTGGTTGTTGAGATTTAAAGGAAATTGTGACGGCTTCCCCCCTGGCATCGCGCTCCTGGAAGGAAGGCACTGTGCACAACACCCCTCTCCACTCTTCCGAGACCCTCGACTACCTGGTGATCGGTGGCGGCCCCGCCGGCCTGCAGCTCGGCCAGCACTTAGGTGCGGCGGGGCATCGCTACCGCATCCTGGAGGCCGGAAGCAGACCCGGCACGTTCTTCCGGACCTACCCCCGCCACCGGCAGCTGATATCCAGCAACAAGGTGCACACCGGCACCGACGACGCCGAGTTCAACCTCCGGATGGACTGGAACTCCCTGCTCTCCCCGGACCCCGAGCTGCTGTTCACCCGGTACAGCAAGCGCTACTTCCCGCCCGCCGACGACTTCGTGCGCTATCTGGCCGACTTCGCCGAGGCGTTCGGCCTCGACATCGCCTATGACACCCGTGCGGTGCGGATCCGCCGTGCCGACGACGGCTTCACCGTCACCGACCAGCACGGCCGGGACCACCACGGCCGCCGGCTGGTGATGGCCACCGGCGTGAGCCTGCCCTACATCCCCGATGTGCCCGGCATCGAGACCACCGAGAACTACTCCGAGGTATCGGTGGACCCCGAGGACTTCACCAACCAGCGGGTGCTCATCCTCGGCAAGGGCAACTCCGCGCTGGAGACGGCCGACAACCTCATCGAGACCGCCGCCGTCATCCATGTGGCCGGGCCGCACACCCTGCGACTGGCGTGGAAAACCCACTACGTGGGCCATCTGCGCGCCGTCAACAACAACTTCCTGGACACCTACCAGCTCAAATCGCAGAACGCCGTGCTGGACGGCAATGTGCTGTCGATCGAGAAGGAGCCGGGCGAGGGCGGCCGGTACCACGTGCGGTTCAGCTTCTCCCGGGCGGACGAGGTCGTGAAGGAACTCACCTACGACCGCGTCATCGTGTGCACCGGATTCCGCTTCGACTCCTCCCCGTTCGACCCCGAGTGCCGCCCCGAGCTGGTCATCAACGACCGCTTCGCCGAACTCACCCCGGCGTTCGAGTCGGTCAACGTGCCCGGTCTGTACTTCGCCGGGACCCTCACCCAGCAGCGCGACTTCAAGAAGTCCACCAACGGCTTCATCCACGGCTTCCGGTACGCCGTCCGCGCGCTGAGCCGCATCCTCGACGAACGCCACCACGACCGCCCCTGGCCGCACCGGCCGGTCGCCACCGATCCGACCGCGCTCGCGGACGCCGTGGTGGCCCGGGTCAACCGGAGCTCCGCGCTGTGGCAGCAGTTCGGTGTGATCGGGGACCTGCTGGTCACGCCGGCCGGTGGCGAGAGCCGCTACCACGAGGAGGTGCCGGTCGCCTACGCCCACGGCGCCCCGCTGACCCAGGGCGCCGGCTACTTCCTCGTCACCTTGGAGTACGGCCCCGACCACGACAAGGTCGACCCGTTCGACATCTCGGTGCGCCGGTCGGCACAGAACTCGGTCGAGCAGGCCCTCGACGCCTCCTATCTGCATCCGGTGATCCGCCACTTCCGCGACGGTGAGCTCCTCGGCACACACCACATGGCCGAGAACCTGGAGAACGAGTGGGACCACCCGAAGGTCCACTACGCCCCGCTGGTCGAGTTCTTCGCCCGTGAGCTGGACCGTCAGCCGTCCGGCGCGGGGCGGTGACCCGGCCCCGTGCTGATGACCGTCCAGGACTTCGAAACCGCCGCCCGGACCAGACTCGACCCCGTTCACGCCGACTTCATCGCCGGCGGAGCGGGGGACGAGATCACCGTACGGGCCAATGAAGAGGCGTTCCGGCGGCTGCGGCTGCTGCCCAGGGTGCTGCGCGGCAGCGCGGTACGGACGCAGGAGGTCACCGTGGCCGGCAGCCGGGCGCGGACCCCGGTCCTGCTCTCACCGACCGCCTTCCACAAACTCTGCGACGAGGAAGGGGAGTTGGCCACCGCCCGCGCGGCCGCGGCCGCCGGAGCGATCATGATCGTGTCCATGGCGTCCACGGTGGCGGTGGAGGACATCGCCGAGGCCGCCCGCGGCGCCGGCGCGGACGGCGCCCCGGCGCCCCTGTGGTTCCAGCTCTACCTCCAGCCCGACCTGGAGTTCACCGAGGCCCTGGTGCGGCGGGCCACCGACGCCGGGTGCACCGCCCTGGTGGTCACCGTGGACTCCCCGGTGCGCGGCGCGCATGAGCGCGATCTGCGCAACGGCTTCCTTGACCTGCCGGACGGGCTGGCCTGTGCGCACATGGTCGACCCGCGCGAGGGCGGCCGGGTGCGCCCGATCGCCATGTCGCCGGAGATCTCCTGGGCGCACCTCGACTGGCTGCGCGGGATCACCTCGCTGCCGATCCTGCTCAAGGGCGTCCTGCACCCCGAGGACGCCCGGCTGGCGGTGCGCCACGGGGCCGACGGGCTGCTGCTGTCCAACCACGGGGGCCGTCAGCTGGACACCGTGCCCGCCACGGTCGAGCTGCTGCCGGAGATCCGCGCGGCGGTCGCCGGACGCGTCCCGGTCGTGCTGGACGGCGGTGTGCGGCGGGGCACCGATGTGGTCAAGGCGCTGGCGCTCGGGGCGTCCGCCGTGGGCATCGGCCGCCCCGTGATGTGGGCCCTGGCCGAGGGCGGGGAGAAGGGGGTGCGGCGGCTGCTGGAGCTGCTGCGCGAGGAGGTCGACCAGGCCCTGGCGCTGTGCGGCGCCTCCGGCGTCCAGGACCTCACCCCGGATCTGGTGCGCGCCCCGGCCTGGGGGCCGCCGCCGCTGCCCCTCCCCGGCGCGGACGCCGCCCGGCCCGGCGGGGTGGTCTCATGAGCGGGCTCGGCCGGCCGGTCGCCGGTGCGGCGGCGGTGGGGCTGACGGCCAGCCTGCCGTACTGGCTGCCCCGGCTGGTGGTCGCCCTGCGGGTGCGCCTGTTCGCCCGGGTCAATGGCGAGGAGGGCATCCCGGCGCCCGGCCGCGAGGTGCCCGCCGAGGAGTTCAAGCGGGTCTACGGGCATCCGGCCGCGAACGGCCGCAGCCGTGGCGCCGCCCTGTCCGACCTCTTCTGGTACTGGCTCTCCCCCGGCCCCGAAGTCCACCAGGAGCACCTGGAGCCGGGCCCGCGGTACGAGGAGGTGGCCAGGACGACCCGGCGGATCCTCGCCGGGCTCTCCCGGGAGGAGTGGACCGAGCTGGTCCGGCGCCGCACCCGGCGGGTGCTCGACGAGCTCGACGAGGGGGCCGGCCGGTCCGGCGCCCGGGAGCACCGGGTGCGGCTGCGCGATCTGATGATGCCGGTGTGGGCCGAGGTCTACTACGAGGTGGTCTTCCGCGAACCGTGCCCACGCCACGTCCGGGATCTGATCGTCGGCAACGCCGAGGACGTGGTCAGCGCCCTGAAGTGCACCAGCCTGCGCCATATGGACCGGCGCGACCGGCTCACCGGGTATCTGCGGAACCGGCTGGCGAGCGCGCCCCCACCGGTGCCGCTGCCGTCGCTGCTCACCGAGCGGGAGCGGGCGTACTACCTCCAGGGCACGTTCTTCAACACCGCCGTGGTGCAGTCCTCGGAGGCGATGGCCCATCTGCTGCTGGCCCTCGCCACGCACCGGCCGGTCCAGGAGCGTCTGCTGTCCGGCGAGGAGGACGCCGACTACCTGGACCACGTCATCAACGAGACGCTCCAGCACTTCCCGCTCTTCGGCGTGGCCCACCGCATCACCACCGGGGAGATCCCCCGGGCCGGGAGACCGCCGATACCGGCGGGCTCGGTGCTGCTGTTCAACTACCCGGAGTATCAGCGGTCGGGGGCCGGCGCCCAGGAGCGCTTCGATCCGGACCGCTGGCTGTCGGCGGACACCAGGCCGTCCTCCTTCATACCGTTCGGCGTGACCGCCAACCGGCCGTGTCCGGCCCGTGGCTTCGCCGTGCTGACCATGCGGGCCGCGGCCGAGGAGGTGCTGCGGCGGTTCCGGCTGGCGTCCTCGGCCGAGCACACCCGGTCGCTGCCCAGCCGCGGTCCCTGTCTGCTGATCCCGCACACCACCCGGCGGACCCCGCCGGTGTGGGGGCCGGCCAGGCGGGCCGTAAAGCTCGCGGGGATGCGGCTGGGCGACCGGTGGGCGGCGATCCCGCGCAGCCTGACCCAGCTGGTGCTCGGCGGCTACATGGTGTGGGACGCCCGGCGCCAGGGGCTGTGCCGGAACTACTTCGCCACGGCGTCCGGCGGCTCCGCCGCACCGGCCGTCGCCGACCGATGAGGAGGGCGCGACGATGACTCCCACAGAGCTCGCCCCCGCCTTCTTCATCGCCGCCGTGGTGATCCTGCTGACCTGCCGTCTGGTGGTGCTGGTGGCGGGCCGGTTCGGCCAGCCGCCGGTGGTCGGGGAGATGATCGCCGGAGTGGTGCTCGGCCCGTCCCTCTTCGGGCTGCTGGCGCCGGACGCGTCGGACGCGGTCTTCCCGCCGGAGCTCACACCGGTGCTGTACGTGGCCGGGCAGATCGGCCTGGTGGCCCTGATGTTCCACGCGGGATACGCGTTCCGGGCCCATGCGAGCCGGGGGCTGGCCGGAACCGCGGTGGCGGTCTCCTCCGCCGGGGTGGCGGTCCCGCTGCTGCTGGGCGTGGGGCTGACCTTCGCGTCCCACGGCCACGTCGGCATCTTCGTCGACGGGGTCTCGGTCTGGGTGACCGCGGCCTTCGTCGGGGTCGCGCTCGCCATCACCGCGTTCCCGATGCTGGCGCGCATCATCACCGAGCAGGGGCTGTCCGGCACCCGGCACGGCTCGCTGTCCCTCGCCTCGGGGGCCACCGATGACGCGGCCGCCTGGCTCCTCCTCGCCGGGGTGCTGAGCGTGGCCTCGGAGAGGACCGGGCCGATCGTCAAGGCGCTGGGCGGTTCGCTGGTCTTCGTGGCCGTGCTGTTCCTGGTGGGGCGGCGGCTGCTGGTGTGGATCGTGACCAGGCCGGGGCTGAGCGACGAGACCCGGCTGCTGTTCACGGTCGCGGTGCTGTTCTGCGGCGCCTGGTTCACCGACACCATCCAGCTGTACGCCGTCTTCGGGGCGTTCTGCGTCGGGCTGGCCATGCCCCGCCACGAGGCGGCCGAGCGGGTGGTGCGGACCATCCAGGGTCCGACCCAGGTGATCTTCGTGCCGATGTTCTTCACCTACTCCGGTCTCAACACCCGCTTCGACGTGTTCGCGGACCCGGCCGTAATGGCCTTCGGCGCGGCCTGTGTCGTCCTCGCGTCGGCGGGCAAGTTCGGCGGCTGCTGGGCGGCCGCCAAGCTGTGCGGGGAGTCCGGTCCGGTGGCGGTCAGGGTCGGTGCCCTGATGAACGCGCGCGGGCTGATGCAGCTCATCGCGCTCAACATCGGGCTGTCGGCCGGGATCGTCGGCGACGAGCTGTTCGCCGCGCTGGTCCTGGTGGCCCTGGTGACCACGGTGATGACGGTCCCGGTGCTCAACTGGCTGGACCGCCGGGACGCCAGGTCCCGGCCGGCCGGGGAACCGAGCGGCACCGCGGCGGCGGTGCCGGCCGGGAGCTGAGCGGCGTCCCGGCACGCCCTGGGCGTGCCGGGACGTCCGGGCCGGTCAGACCGGGTGGATGGCCAGTTTGAACTCGGCGAAGACCAGCCTGGCCGAGGCGCCGGCGTTGTGGGAGACCATCAGCGCCAGCGGGGTCCCCGGATGCACGAAGATCTCGTGGTGCTTGGTGAAACACTGCATACCCGGGCTCGGCGGCCGGTGGTCCGTGGCCGTGCTGTCCGCGCCCGTCGACAGCCCCAGCGGGTCCCGTACGAACCGGTCACGCAGCTCGGTGTAGCTTCCGGCCTCCCACTGGATCATGGCCGTCAGCGCTCCCCAGCCGTCCGCCGAGGGCCAGATCAGCCCCGCGCGGTCATCGGTGCGCCAGTCGCCGACCGTGTGGCCGTCGGGCTGGGCCACCTGGTGCATACCGTGCGTGTCGTAGGACTCGGCGGAGCCGAAGGGAAAGCGCACCACGTGGTACCCGCCCGCGGGAATCACCTGCGGCGTGCTGAGGAGCAACGAGCAGACCGACACCGTCACGACGCCTCCAGCGGCCCGGACACCCGCGACAGCAGCGCCCGCTTGTCCGGTTTGCCGCTCGCCGCCAGGGGCACCTCGGCCACGACGGTGACGGTGGCGGGGACGCTCGCCTCCCCCAACTCCCGTGCCACCAGGGCGCGTACGGCGTCGAGGTCCGGTTCCCGGCCCTCGGCCGGGACGACGAAGGCATGCGCGGCCTCACCGGTGCGCTCGTCGGGCGCGCCCACCACATACGCCTGGTCGACATCGGGATGGGCCGCCAGCGCGCGTTCGATCGCCCCGGCGTAGTGCACGATGGCGTTGATGATGACCACGTCCCGGGCGCGTCCGGTGAGCCGCAGAAAGCCGTGGCCGTCCAGGTGGCCGACATCGCGGGTGCGCACCCACCCGCCCCGCAGGACCTCCCGGGTGCGCTCCTGGTCCTGCCAGTAGCCCGCCATCGCGGAGTCGGTGCGGACCCATATCTCGCCGGTGGTCCCGGCGGGCACCGGCCGCTCCTCGGGGTCGCGGACGCTGATCTCCACCCCGGACCACGCCCGGCCCACCGAGTCGTACAGCCGGCCCGGCCACTGGGCCAGGTCGTCCGGGGTGAGCAGGGTGAGCATGCCGGTCTCCGTCTGCCCGTACCCCTGGTGGACCACCGGGCCCAGCCGCCGGGCCGCCTCCGCGAACCGGTGCGGGGCGAGCGGGGACCCGGCCACCAGCAGCACCTGAAGGCTGCTGACGTCGACGGGATCGGTGCGCAGGACGTCCAGTACGTGGTGCAGCCGGGCGACGGTCATCAGACACCCGGTGATCCGGTGGCGCTCGAAGACCTGCGGGAACGCCAGGGGCGGCTCGGGGATGACGGCGGTGCCACCGCCCAGCAGACAGACCCCCAGGTGTTCGAAGATCACCGCGCTGCTCAGGGTGCCGAAGAGCAGGAACCGCCGATAGCCCGCCGCGAGCCGCGCGGTCCGTTCGGTCCAGCGCGCGGGCTGCCACGCCCAGTTGAGGGAGAGCGAACGGTAGGTCTGGGCGCAGCCCTTGGGGCGTCCGGTGCTGCCGCTGGTGAGCGTCACCAGGGCGATGTCGTCGGGACGGCCCTGGGCGGTCAGCTCCCCCACGGCCTTCGGGTGGGCGTCCAGCAGGTCCTCGCCCAGCCGTAACACGGTCACGTCGCCCGTGGCGGCCGGCAGCTCGAGGGCCGCACCGGTCTCGTCGGCCACCAGGGCGTCGATGCCGTCGGAGAGGACGTACTCCAGATGCGCCGGGGGCATCCCGGGCCGCAGCCCCGTCACCCGGCAGCCCACCGCGTAGGCCGCCAGGAGCACCGCGAAACCCTCCGGCGTCACATCGGTGGCCACCGCGACCGACCGTCCCGGCCCGAGCCCCGCCGCCCGCAGCCCGTCCGCGCACCGGCCGATCAGCTCCAGCACCGCGCCCCGGGAGACAGTGCCCGACGGGTGTTCGAAGGCGGGCAGCTCCGGCCGCGCGCGGAAGGCGTCGATGAGGGCCTGGGGGAAGGGGGCCGGGAGGGGCTCGGCGTCGTGGTGGGGGGATCTGTGACCGGCGGCTTCGGCGTACGGGTCCATGTGCGTCTCCGTTCGGGTGGTGGTGCCGACTGGGACGTGGTTGATCACCCGACACGATACGGCGGCACGGTCCGCCCGGGGCCCGACTTCGCGGATCACGGGCGCCGGCGGGCACGGGGCCCGGGTGCGCGCGCGACGTCAGCCGCGAACCGCTCATGCGCCGCGCGCGACATTCAGCGCCGCGAACCGCTCATGGGCCGCGCCAGACGTTGTCGTAGGCCGCCTGCTCGATGGCGCGCCGCTGCCGGACGGCTTCCAGCTCCATCACCGCGTCGTTGACGGTGGCGAGCACGGTCACGACCGCCTCGTCGGCCACGCCGTCCGCGACGTCTCCCGTGGGCTCCTCACGGACCCCGATGGCCGCCGCGAGGGAGGCGAGGACGGGCTCGTCCGAGGACCAGCGGTCCGTGGCGTGCCGGCGGGCGGGTGAGTCGACCGGCACGGCCTGACCGGGGCGGACCGGCAGCCAGCCGTGGCGGCGCCGGGTGACCTGCCCGGCCGCCTCCAGGGCGTCCAGGTAGGCCGGGGTCAGATCGCGGCCTCTGCGCCACAGCCAATCGCCGACCGGCTCGTACGGCGGCTGCCGCTGAAGCGAGGACGCGGCCTCGTCCAGCATGCGGTCCCCGGTGGCCGGGCTGAGGCGCGGCACGATGCGGTCCTCCTCCAGTCCGAGGGCCTCGGCGCCGAGGAGGTCGATCAGCTCGGCCCCCGCGAGCGCGAGCGACAGATCGCCTCGCTCCAGGGGGCGGATGGGTGCCACGTCCAAGGTGACGATCAGCAGATCCCGCGGTGTGGTCATGAAACGCTCCGCTCGCCGTCCACCCGCAACGATACGTCCCCGAGTGTCCGGCTGTCCGCTGCCGCCCCCGCCGTGTCCGGCTGCGGACACGGCGGGCGCGTCGGATCGGCGGCCGCGGTCCCGGCTAAGGGGCCGCGTTCATCAGGTCGAGCGCGCTGTGCTGCCGTGCCGCGTCGGTCGAGTCCAGCGGCCCTGACCAGCGCAGTCCGTACTGGTCCAGGGCGTTGCGGTCGGCGGCGTGGGCGCGGTCCGCCTGCCGCCCGAGATAGGCCGTGTAGGGGTGGTCGGGCAAGGCCGCGTTCAGCTTGGCCAGCCCCCGCACATGAGCGCCCTTGAACGAGGGGCCGTCCGCGCCGCAGTCGCCGGTCTCGCATGGGTCCCTCAGGATGCCGTCGGCCGTGTTGAGCTGGGACGACGTGGTGGCGGCTGTGCCGATGCGGCGGGCCGTGGCGAGCACGGAGGCGTCACCGGTGGCCTGGTGCAGCTCGGTGAGGCCGCCGAGCAGAACGCCTTGGTTGTAGGACCAGACGGCGCTGCCGTTGTTCGTGCAGGTGCCCAGGTCGATGCCGTCGTTGACCAGGTTCGATGAGTTCACCATGCCGGTGCCCTGGAACCAGGTCCACTCCGCCTTCGCCCGCTGGAGGTAGGTGGTGTCGCCGGGGATCCGGTTGTGCAGGGCGGCGTTCAGCTGGAGGTAGAGGGAGTTGGCGATGGCGTTCTTGTAGGTCTTCGCGGTGCTCCACCACACGCCGCCGCCGCAGGTGCCGTCCCAGTAGGAGGCCATGTGGTCGGCGTCGGCGCGGGCGGTGGCGAGGTAGCGGGAGTCCCCGGTGAGGTCGTAGGCGGCCACCCAGGCCAGGCCCCACCAGCCGGTGTCGTCGATGTAGTCGTTGCGGAACTGCCCGCCCTGCGCGCCGAGGTTGAGGTCGTAGGTGCGGGCGATCGCGTATGCGTAGCTCCGCATGCCGGTGACGCGGATGTTGTCGATGACGGCCGTGAGGGCGTTGGCCGAGTTCCACCAGCCGGTGGTGGCGAACAGCCCGGTCCGGTAGTCGTAGAACGCCATCTGCGCGGTGGCGGCGGCCGTGCGGCGGTCGCCCGCGTTCCAGGTCGTACGGGCCCAGGGGGTGCAGGCGATGTCGGCGCGGTCACCGGCCTTGCCGCACGCCCGCAGCGCGCCCACGCCATGGGCGCCCCAGTCGTCCACGTTGTACATCAGGGTGCGCCATCCCCGCGCCCCGGCGGGGATGGCGGTGTTCCCCAGGCGGCTGCCCGAGGACCAGGTGCGACCGCCGTCGAACGAGCGGTCCAGCCACACCTCGTCGCCGGGGCTGCCGTCTTCGATGGAGGCCCAGCCCATCGCGTCGGCGTCGTCGAAGTGCAGGGCGATGGAGCGGGAGAAGAGGGTGGCCGTGACGGGGGTGCGGCTTCGCGGGGCGAGCGCCGGGTCCCGGCCGTCGCAGTACGCGTTGCACACGGTGGCCGACGGTGCCGCCTCGGCCGGGGCCGGGAGGAGCTGCGGGGCCAGCAGGGCGAGTGCTCCCGTGACGAGGGCGGCCAGGCGGGCGCACAGCGGTCTCTCGCGTCTCATGCCTGCCTCGTCCCGGCCTAGTCGAAGGTTTCCAGGGTGATGGACGCCTGCTGCGGATTGCCGTCGTGGACGAGCGACTCGTGCTGGCCGACGTCGTCGAAGGCGAAGGCGTACGCCTTGCCGTCGGCCATCTGGGCGTGGATCGCGCGGGCGTAGTGGTTGGTCACGGCGTCGGCGTAGAAGCCGGTGTCACTGGTGTCGGGCTGGTTGGGGTTGGTGAGCAGGGTCGAGCGGTTGAAGCCCGCGCACAGGGTCCGCGAAATCGGGCCGCGCACCTGGTCGTTGGGGGCGTCGAGGCGCTTGTAGCAGCCGAAGACGGAGTCGGAGTCCGGCTTCTGGAAGCTGGTGACCACGGCTCCGGAGCCGTTGGTGAAGTTCATGACGTCGCCGGAGACCCGTCCGTAGTACTTGGTGTTCGGCTGGTCGGCGAAGGGTGTGACGGTCAGGGTGGAGCTGGTGTACTTCTGCCACACACGGTTGATGTAGTCGTCCATCACCGTGCCGGACAGGGCGCCCGCCTCGATGCCGTGTCCGGGCGCCAGGGCCCGCAGGACGGTGCCGTCGGAGCGGGTCTGGATGAGGCCCGCCCAGCCGCCCGACTGGGCGCGCAGCGCGTTGAGGACGCCGCTGTAGCCGCCGGGCTTGAGGTGGCCGGCGCTCTTCACGGTGCCGTCGGCGCCCTGCACCCCCACCGCGTACGGCGCGGAGAACATGTCGACCTGGGTGCTGTTGATGTACAGCCCGGAGTCGTCGAGGGTGAACTCGCTCCAGTTGAACAGGATGTTGTGGTTGGGGTCCGAGGGGTTCTGCACGGCGGGCTGCACCAGGCCGCCGGTGGTGAGCCGGAAGTCGAGCTTCTGGCCGTAGGAGAAGTAGACCCGGCCGGAGATCTTCGGGATGCGGATCGTCAGGGACTGGCCGCCCGCCGGTCCGGCGATCGACGCGTCGGGGGCCGGGGTGGGCGGGTTGCCGCCGGCGGGCCAGGCGTGGAAGGTCCCGGCGGCGTCGACCCAGCCCTGCTGCCCGGTCGAGAGCAGGGTGCCGAGCGTGTAGATGTAGATCTGGTCGCCGCGTCCGGAGTTGTTGGTGAACTTCAGGGGGATGGTGTCCGGCACGGCCGGCCGGGCGGAGGCCTCGGGGGCCAGGGCGGTCATGCCCAGGGCCAGCAGCAGGGCGGACACCCAGACGGGCAGGGTTCCGAAGCGGGTGGGGACGCGTCTGGACATACGTCACCTCTCGCGCGGCCGGACGGCCGCGTCAGCGGGGGGAATGGGGGGGGTGTGTCGTGCTGGTGGAGCCGGGAGTGCGGAGCCATCATGGCAGTGAACATGACACTGGTCTAGACATTACGTGCCGATAAATCGCGGATGAACCGCCGCACGACCGACCGGCCGGCCCGCCCGGTGGTGGCCGGTGCGCTCCGGCGGCGGAAGCACCCGGCGCCGAGGGCCGTGGCGCGGCGGCGGCCACACCGCGCCGATATGGACATACGGGCGTAAACTCGGCAGCGTCCGCAACCGGAGCGGAGGCACCACATGACCGAGCCAGCCCCCTCCCACGCCGAACGCAAACGGGAAACCGGCCACCCGGACGTGCCGTGGACGACCCCCTCGCAGGCCGAGGGCGAACGCGACGACGAGCTGGACGCCGGCCACCCCGACGTACAGAGGACGACTCCCTCACAGGCCGAAGGGGAGCGGGATTAGGCACCGCACCCCCTCTCGGCGCCCCGGGCCCGCCGACCGGTGATCCGGCCGGCGGGCCGGCCGTGCGGCATCGGCGGTGGGGGTGGTTATCCTGATCCGGGGAGGCGAGATGGCACGTGTGACACAGACCGCTGAGACGAGCGGCACCGGCCGGCCGGCACCACGCCACCACGGCAACCGGCACGGACGCAGTGAGCCGGCCCGGCGGGCGGTGCTGGAAGCCGCCGATGACCTGCTCGTCGAGAAGGGCTTCGCGGGCCTGACGATGGAGGGCATCGCCACCCGGGCGGGTGTCGCCAAGCAGACCATCTACCGCTGGTGGAGCACCAAGACCGACGTCCTGCTGGACGCCTTCCTCCAGGACGTGGCAGAGGACCTCACCGTGCACGACTCCGGTGACCTCGCCCGCGATCTGCGCGGCCATCTGCGCGATGTCGCCTCCTTCCTCAACGCCTCCGAGCCCGGCGCCGTCTACAAGGCCCTGATCGCCCAGGCCCAGCACGATCCGGTGTTCGCGCGGGAGTTCCGGTCCCGGTGCCTCGACGACCAGCGCCGCCGCGACCGCCTGCCGCTGGAACGCGCCGTGGAGCGCGGCGAGTTGCCGGCCGATCTGGATCTGGCGGCCGAGACCGACCAGCTCATGGGCCCCGTCTACTACCGCGTCCTGGTGACCGAGGAGTCCATCGGCGCGGAGTTCACCGACCGGCTCGTCGATGCCTTCCTCCACCGCCACGGACTGACCGCGCGGGCGTAGGGCTGATCACCGCCCGGACGGAGCCACCGTCCCGGACGACGCCGTGACCGCCGGTGCCGGGAGGCCGTCCAGGAACAGGGCCCCCGCGAGCAGCGCGGCGCTTCCGCGCGGCGCGATGCCCCGTTCGCGCAGCTCCGCGTCCAGCGCGGCCAGGGCGGCGGCTCCCTCGGGGGTCGCGGTGCCACCCGCGTCGAGCACGGCCTGCGCACCCTCCTTCACCCGCCGGAGGGCGGGCGGGCCCGCCCGGTACAGCGGCCCGGTGTCCTGGAGGGTGCTCATCACGGTGAGCAGCGCGTCCAGGCGCGCCTGGGTCTCGGTGGCCCCCGCGGCACGCGCCCGGGACAGGGCGTCCAGGGCGCGGCGCACATGGGGGAAGGAGGCCCGCGCCTCTCCGCGCGCGCCCGGCGCCCCATAGGTGGCGGAGACGTGCGAGCCCGGTGAGGGCCGGCGCGGTGCGCCGCGGTCGGTGTGGTCCGCAATCCGCTTGGCGGTGGCGGTCAGCTCACCGGGCCCGGCGCCGGGGCGCAGCGCGGCGGCCGCCACCAGCAGCCCCATCACCCACAGCGCGCCGTGGTGGAGGGGGCCGGTGGCCGCGTCGCCACCGGCCCGTGCCATCGTCCACTCGGCGCAGCGGCCGATGGCCCCCAGTTCCTCGCGCAGCGCGCGGGTCGGCTCCCCGGGGCGGCGCGCGGCGGCGGCCATGGCCGCGAACCCGGGCGCCAGCGCCTTGGCCGACCAGCGCAGCGCGAGCAGATCCGCACCGGTGGCGCGCGCCTGAAGATCACGGGCGTCGGCGAGCCCCGGTTTGGGCGTCAGCTCCGCCTGGGCGATCAGGGCACGCACGGCGGCCCCCGCCAGTGCCTCATCCATGGAGCGGGTCATGGGCATGCCCGGAGGCTAGCCGACCAACCTTGCCGGAACATGGGGAGTCGCTGTGATCCCGCTGTGCGGCGCCGCGGGGCCACCGGGCCCCGGGCGCGCCCCATCACACCGTCTGCCGGTCGGCGGCCGCCTCGCACGCGGCGGCGTCCGTGGCCGGACGGCGCGGCCCGAGCAGGCCCAGGACCACGAGCGCGGCCAGCGAGACACCCGCCACCAGCCACATCGCCGCCTGCGCGCCATGGGCGAACATCTCGCCGAACAGCCGGGTGATCTCGCCGCCGCTCAACGAGGTGTGCCATGGGGGCGTGACAAGAACCCTGATACACCCCCACGTACCACCGCGCCCGGTCCCGGTCAGCCGGTGGTGGACAGCGGCTCCGCGGAGTCACTTCGCGGGGTCTGCCGCACCGAACGGAGCCCGGTGAGGCCGATCAGCACGGTGGCGAGCAGGGCGGTGGCGGCGAACACGGTGAAGCCCCAGTCCTCCGCCCCGTTCGCGACCAGCCGGCCGCCGAGCCAGGGGCCGAAGACGGCTCCGAAGCGGCCCATCCCGGAGGTCCAGCCGACGGCGGTGGCGCGGTTCTCGGTGGTGGAGCGTCCCGCGACGGTCGCGTAGACCATGGTCTGCGCGCTGAACAGCCACAGACCGGTCAGGAAGACCACGACGTAGGTGAGCGCCAGCGGCATATGGATGCCCAGCAGATAGATGCCGATGGCGGTGCAGCCGAACCAGACGGCCGCGACCCGGGCGGCGCCGAAGCGGTCGGCGATGCGTCCGGCCACCAGCATGCCCACGATGCCACCGACGTTGATGACGATGAGGAAGGCCAGGGCCGAGCCGAGTTCATAGCCCTGACCGCGCATCATGGTCGGCAGCCAGGTGCTGACGCCGTAGACGAGCAGCAGTCCGCCGAAGGAGGCGCACCAGAACAGGATGGTCTTCTTCCACTGGCCGTCGCTGAACAGCATGGCCAGGGCGCGCCGGCGGTCGGGCCGGGCGGCCGGCTCCGGTGCGGTGGCCGGCAGTTCGACCTGGTACCGCTCGGCGAGCCGGCGGGCCTCGTCGGTGCGGCCGCGGGCCATGAGGAAGCCGAGGGATTCGGGGAGGTGGAGCGCCACCAGCGGCACGGCGACGATCAGCGGCGCCAGCCCGACCCAGAAGACGGAGCGCCAGCCGAGCGGCTCCACCATCCACAGGCCCAGCAACGCCGCCAGGATGCCGCCCGCCTGATGGGCGGTCATCAGCAGACCGATCATGAGGTTGCCGCGGCCGCGGGGGGCGTATTCGGCGACCAGGGTGATGGTGGTGGGCAGCAGGCCGCCCAGGCCGACCCCGGCGATGAACCGGGCCACGCCGAAGACGCCCAGGTTGGGGGCCATGGCGCAGACGGCGGAGGCGAGGGAGAACACCGTGGTGCAGCCGATGATCACCTTCTTGCGCCCGATCCAGTCGGTGACGGTGCCCGCGGACAGGGCGCCCAGCAGCATGCCGAAGGTGGCCCAGCTGCCGAGGTCCCCGGCCCGGCCGGGGGTCAGTCCGAGGCCGGGGTCGTCGAGCATGTCGGGCAGCACGGCGCCGTAGATGAACAGGTCGAGGCCGTCGAAGAGGACGACCGTCCAGCACAGCGCGACCACGAGGACCGCGAGTGCCGTGCCGCGCGAACCGGCGGCGGATGTGGGTGGGTAGGACATGACGTTCCTCTCGTCCTGGAGGCGTGTCCTGGAGGCGTGTCCTGGGGGTGCGGTCCTGAAGGCGGGCCCATGGAGGTCCATGGCGGCCCTGGGGATCCGGCGAGGCCCTGGGGAGGGGCTTCGGGGAGGCGGGCCCTGGGGGGCGGGCCCTGCGGGGCGGGCCCCGGGACCCGGGATGCGGGTCCTGGGGCCCGAGCGGCCCCGGGGGCGGTCAGTCGAGCGGCGGGGTGCCGTGGGTGTGGAAGGACTCGATGGTCTTCAGGCCCCACGCCTGGCCCTTGGCACGCTCGGCCTGGGTCCAGGTGATCAGCGGCCAGTCGGGGGCCAGGACCAGGCGGGTGAGCGGGTTGCACAGCTCGATGCGGTTGCCGCCCGGTTCGTAGACGTAGAGGAAGAACGTCTGCTGGATGGCGTGCTTATGGGGGCCGGTCTCGATGTGCACGCCGTTGTCCAGGCACAGATCGGCGGCGCGCAGGATGTCCTCACGGGTGTCGGTGGCGAACGCGATGTGGTGCAGCCGTCCCTGCGAGCCCGACCAGTCCTCGGTGTAGACGATGTCGTAGGACTTGTTGGTGAACGTCAGCCACTGGGCGGCGACCCGCCCGTCGTCGAGGACGATCTGCTCGGTGGGACGGGCGCCGAGCACCTCGCGGATGAACGCGGCGTTGGAACCGACGTCGGAGGCGAGGAAGTTGACGTGGTCCAGGCGGCGCACCCCCACGCCGTGGCCGGGCTTGGCCTGGGGCTGGTTCTTCAGTCCCGGCTTGAGCTCGGACGGCGCCTGGTACCACTCGCTCTCCCAGTACAGGGCGACCTCGTGGCCATCGGGGTCACTGGTGACGTAGAGCGGGCCGATACCGGGTTCGTCCTCGACCCAGCGCCCGGTACGGCCGGCGGCCTCGGCCTCCTTCACCCGGCGGTGGAGGGCTTCCTCGCCGGACGCGCGCAGGGCGGTGCGGCGAATGCCCGAGGTCGCGTGTGCGGTGAGGGTCAGGCTGTGGTGCTCGTAGTCGTCCCAGGTGCGCAGGTGGACCGAGTCGCCCGAGCGGCCGTTCTCGGTCAGGCCGAGGATCGTGGTGAAGAACCACAGGCTGCCATCGAGGTCGGGGGTGAGCAGTTCGACATGGCCCAGGTGGGCGATGTCCCCGAGCGGCGGGGTCATCAGCGGCTCCTTGAGTGGCGGGTGGACATGGGCTGTGACAGGCGAACAGGTGTGACATGTGCGTGACATGCGTGCATACGTGTCAGCGGAAGGGCTGGTGCCGGCCCGGGGTGGTACCGGAGGTGGTGCGGGTCGGGGCGCGGATCAGGCGGGTCGCGGGAAGACCGTGCCGTCGAAGATCTTGCGCGCGGTGCGCACGACGGCCGTGCCCCGTGCCACGGGGGCGGCGCCGTCCACGGCCGTGCCGTCGTCCGCGGCCGGGTGGTTGTCCACGGCCGTGTCGATGTCCAGGAAGCCGGTGGGGTGTTCGATGCGCAGCCGCTCCCCCGTCTCCGGGAGCCGGGCCACGCCCTGGCCGACGCTTCCCTCGACACACAGTCCGGCGGCAACGCTCGCGGCTCCCAGGACGCCGATGGACGTGTGGCAGCGGACCGGGATGAAGGTGCGGGTCATCACGGCGCCACCGTGCTGGGGCGGGGCCAGCAGGCTGAGCTTGGGCACGGTCGTGGCCCGGACGTCGCCCAGCCCCATCAGCCGGCCGGCCTCCTGCCGGATCCGCTGGAGCCGGGCGCCGAGCGCCGTGTCCGCCTCCAGTTGCTCGGGGTCCTCATAGCCGGTGACGTCCAGGTCGGACGCGGCGATCAGCACGGTCGGCATCCCGTTGTCCACACAGGTCACCGGGGTGCCGTCGATGAGGTCACGGGCCCGGCCGGTGGGCAGCAGCGGACCGCTGCCCTGCGCGAAGGCGATCACGATCGGGGCGGCGGAGCCCGGTACGCCCGAGATCTCGGCCGAGCCGGTGTAGTCGACGCGCCGGTCCGGGGTGGCAACGGTCGCGGTGGCGAGGTCACCGCTGTTGACCATCCTGATCCGCACCGGGGTCCGCCCGTCCTGGGCGGCGACCAGGCCCCGTTCGACGGCGAAGGGGCCGACTCCGGCCAGGAGGTTGCCGCAGTTCTGCCGGTCGGAGACCTCGGCCTCCTCCACGCCGAGCTGGAGGAACAGATAGTCCACATCGGCGTCCGGGTCCTGGGACGCGGAGACGACGGCCACCTTGCTGGTGAGGGGGTGTGCCCCACCGAGGCCGTCGATCTGCCGCGGATCGGGGGTGCCCATGATCCTCAGCAGCAGCTCGTCGCGGGCACCGGGGTCGGACGGCAGATCCTGCTCGAGGAAATAGGCGCCCTTGGAGGTGCCGCCGCGCATCAGCATGCAGCGCACGCCCTCCGGCGCACTCATGAGCCGGCCCCGCCGCAGGTGTACTCGGTGTAGGTCCGGTACTCCACGCCGAGCCCGGCGAGCTTCTCGCGCAGCCCGTAGCGGTCCAGACCCAGCTGGCCCTCGGCGAAGGCGGCCCGGCTCGCCTTCTCCTTCACGGTGCGCGCCTCGGCCGCCTCGACGGCCGTGGCGGCCGACTCGCGCGGCACGCACATCACACCGTCGTCGTCGGCGATGATCACATCGCCGGGGCGTATGCACTGCCCGCCCACCACCACGGGCACATTGACGGATCCGGCCGTGGCCTTGACGGTGCCCTGCGCGCAGACGGCCGCCGACCACACGGGGAAGCCCATCTCCCGCAGTTCGGCGGTGTCGCGCACCCCGGCGTCGATGATCAGGCCGCGGACCCCGCGGTGCTGGAGCGCGGTGGCGAACAGTTCGCCGAACATGCCGTCCGTGGACGGCGAGGTGGTGGTGACGACGAGGATGTCACCCTCGGCACACTGCTCGACCGCGGCATGGATCATCAGGTTGTCGCCGGGCCAGCACAGCGCCGTGACCGCGGTGCCCGCGATGCGCACGCCCTGCTGGATGGGCCGCAGTCCGGGGCCGAGGCTTCCGGTGCGGCCCAGTGCCTCGTGCACCGTGGCCACGTCGTACCCGCCCAGGGCGGCCACCTCCTCGGCCGCGGCGCGGGGCGGGTCGGTGACGATCACACCGCTCGGCCGTGCGGCAGCGGGCGCCTTGTCCGCGTTACCGTGCGTCATTGCTGATATCTCCTTGCTGGACAGGTCGGTGACCCACTCCCGGGGCGCCGGCCCCGCGCTATTCGCGCAGGGCCTCGATCACGCTGGAGAGGTGGGCACGGACGGCCGCTTCGGCCGCCTGTGGGTCCCTGGCTCTGATCGCTTCGATCAGGGCCAGGTGTTCACCCAGGGACCGCTGGGAGCGCCCCGGCCGCAGCGCGAGCTGGAAGCGATGGCGCACCAGCTGTGCGTTGAGCCGCTCCAGCAGCTCCACCGCCACCTGCTGACCGGACAACTCCCGGATGCGGGTGTGCAGTTGGACGTTGAGCCCGGAGTAGGTCATCGGTTCGCCGCCGGCCACCGCCTTGGACATCGCCGTGCCCAGGTCGGCCAGCTCGGTCAGCTGCTCGTCGCTGGCCTCGACGGCCGCCTTGGCGGCGCACAGCCCTTCCAGAACCATCCGGCATTCGGTGATGGCCACCGCTTCCTCGACCGTCACCACCCGCACCCGTGAACCACGGTTGCGGATCCGCTCGACCAGACCCTCGGACGCCAACTCGATCAGTGCCGCACGAATACTCGCCCGTGTCACGCCGAATTGCTCGGCGAGTTCGTTCTCCACCAGCCGCTGGGCCGGTGCCATCTCCCCTCGCAAAATCGCTTGCCGCAGCCGCTCCAAAGCGTGCTGCTTGGCCTGTTCTCCGGTGCCTGGACGGGCTTCCTGCGGCATCGTGCCCTCCCTGAGTGAGTGCCTGTCGAAGATAAATCTAGGCCAACAAGATTGTCAACGATTCTGTTGCCCATATTGGCGACAGAAAGCGAGCCCATTACCGCGTTTCCGGTCCCGTGACAGCGGAAGTCGGGGTTGCTTGAATGGAGCGGCGGTTCCCCATCGGATCCCGTCGACCGTGGGAGCGTTTTCGTGCCTCTGTCGCGCCGTGCCCTCCTCTCCACGCTCCCGGCCGCCACTCTGTCGGCCATGGCCCTGCCCCTGCGCGCACGGGCGGCGGGCCGGCCGGCCGCGGCCGGCGGGACGACGGCCAGTGGGGCGGCGGCCGGTGAGGCTCACACCCGGCTGATCGCGAACACCGTCGCCGTCTTCGCCGGGACGCCGGACTCCAACGCCCGCCCCGAGGTGGGGGCCAAGCTCGCGTCCATCGCCGCGACCGCCCGCTCCCGGCTCGCCGCGATGGACGGCGCCGGGCCGGGCGAGCTCTTCCGGGGCGTCGCGCTGGGCACCAGCGACCCCAACCTGGCCACCTCCTTCCAGTACCTCTACGAGATCGCCCTGGCCACCCGCGCACCGGACGGCGGCACACCCTCCGGACTCCACGGCGACACCGATGTCCAGCGGCGCGTCATCGACGGTCTGATATGGCTCCACGAGCGCTACTACGGAGATCAGTCCAAGGGCTACTACGGCAACTGGTTCACCTGGGAGATCGGCATCTCCTCCCACGTCAGCAAGACCCTGGCGCTGCTCGCCGACGCACTCGCCGGCTACCGGCCCGGCCTCGCCGCCACCTACGTCACCTCGATGGACGGGTATCTGCGCAACGGCGAGGACGGCGACGTGGACCTCGACTCGCGCTTCCACACCGGCGCCAACCTGGCCGACATCACCACCAACCGCATCCTCCAGGGCGCCGTCCTCGGCGACGACGCCCGGATCGCCAAGGCCCTCGCCGACCAGCTGACCGTGCTGGCGACGATCGACCCGTACGACCTGAGACACGGTGTCACCGACGGTTTCTACGCCGACGGCTCCTTCATCCAGCACGCCTCCGTGGCCTACACCGGCTCCTACGGCAGGGGGCTGCTCACCCGCGCCGTGCAGACCGTCACAATGCTCGACGGCACCGGCTACACGACCGACGACCGGCTGGTCCGCGTCGTCCAGGGCTGGGTCAGCGACAGTTTCGCACCGCTGATCTTCGAAGGCTGGCTGATGGAGATCGTCAAGGGGCGCGGGGTGTCCCGGACGACCACGGGGTACGCCGACGCGGCCGAGGTGGTGGAGGCCGTGGTGGGCCTGGCCGCCCACGCCACCGGCGCCGACGCCACGGCTCTGAAGGGCTATGTCGCCCATCTGCGGCAGACCTCGGCGGCCCCGCTCGACCCCTCGGTGTTCGTGTCCCCGGTGAGCGTCGCGGCCTACGCCGACATCCTCGCCGACCCCTCGATCCCGGCGCGGGACCTCGGGCCCGCCGAGCGCCACATCGCGTTCAACGCGATGGACAGAACCGTCCACCGGCGCCCGGGTTACGCCTTCGCCCTGGCCCGCAGCTCGTCCAGGGTCAGCAGATACGAGTACATGAGCGGCGAGAACCTGATGCCATGGTTCCAGGGGGACGGCGCCCACCATCTGTATCTCTCCGGCCAGGACCAGAGGCAGGCGTTCGGCGTCGACTACCTCACCGCCGTCCCGCCCCACCGGCTCGCCGGTGTCACCGCCCCCGTGGAGACCCGCCACACCGTCCCCGAGCTCTACGGCACGCTGTGGTACGACAACCCCGAGCGCGGCTTCACCTCCTCCTCCCAGGCGCAGAACACCTATGTCTACTTCCCCCGCGGCACCCACCCCTTCTCCGGTGGCGCCGCGCTGGGCGCCTACGGTGTGGCCGGGCTCGTCCAGTCCGACGACGTGGGGTATGCCGCGAAGCGGGCGGGCGACCTCCCCGACGACTTCGTGGCGTACCGCGACGCCGATGCCACCAAGTCGTGGTTCCTGTTCGACGACGAGATCGTGGTGCTGGCCGCGGGCGTCGGCGACGGCGCCGGACGCGCGGTGACGACGACCGTCGACACCCGGATCGCCGCCCCCTCGGACACCCTCACCCTCACCGGGCGGCTCCGCGACGGCGCCCGGTGGTCCGGCACCGGCACGGCCCCGCTCGCCTGGCTGCGGTACGGCAACGCCACCCGGGCCGCCTCGGTCGGCTATGTCTTCCTCGACGGGCCGCGGCCCACCGTCACGCTCGACACCGTCACCCGCAGCCGCCGCGCCGTCCGCCTCGCCAACCCCGACACCCCGGTGACCAAACAGCTCTTCGCCGTCACGGTGGAGCGGCCGGCCGGCGCGCCGCACACCTCGATGGCGTACGCCCTCGTCCCGAACGCCACCGAACGCCACCTGAACGGCTACGCCGGCCGGCCACTCGCCGTCCTGGCCAACACCACCCGGCTCCAGGCCGTGGCCCACCGGGACCTGCGGATCACCGCGCTCAACGCCTTCACCCCCGGCACCCACCGCGCCGGGCGGCTGTCGGTGCGCGGACCCGGCTCGGTGATCCTGCGCACGACACCGGACGGCGCCGTGGCGATCGCGGTGTCCGACCCGACGACCGAGCGCGAGACGGTCACGGTCGTCGTCCGGGGCCGGTGGAGGAGGGCCGTCGCGGCGGACGACGGGGTCCGGGTGAGCCGGGTCCCCGGCGGCACCCGGATCGCCGTCGCCACCCGCCACGCCTACGGCCGGAGCTTCACGGCCACGCTGCGGTGACCCGCGAGCGGTGGCCGACGCTGGCGGTGACCCGCGAGCGGTGGCCGACGCTGGCGGTGACCCGCGAGCGGTGGCCGGTGCACTCCGACGGCGTAGCAGCGACGGCGGGGCCGGGGAGGCGTGCCGAGACTTGACGGAGACGTCGGGCGGCCGCCCGTGGTGTTCCCGTACGGGACCGGAGGAGACCCTATGCGAGACCCCATGCCCCTACGCAAGGATCTCGGACTGCTCGCCCTGCGCCTCGGCGTGGGCGGGGTGCTGTTCGCGCACGGTACGCAGAAGCTCTTCGGCTGGTGCGGCGGGGACGGTCTGGCCCGTACCGCCGAGGCCATGGAGGCGATGGGCTTCCGTCCGGGGCGGAGCAGCGCCCTGGCGGCCGGGCTGGGCGAGGCGGGCGGCGGGCTGCTGCTCGCCCTGGGCTTCGCCACCCCCGCGGCCGGGGCGGCGGCGGCCGGCACGATGGCCGGTGCGGTGTCCGTGCACGCGCCGGCCGGGTTCTTCGCCCAGTCGGGGGGCTATGAGTACGCGGCCCTGCTGGGCTGCTCGGCGGCGGCGCTCGGGATCTCGGGGCCCGGCCGCTACTCCCTCGACCACCTCACCTGCCATGTGCTGGACCGGCCGTGGCTGATCGCGACGGCGCTCACCACGAGCGCGCTGGCGGCGGCCGCGGTGATCAAACGCCGGATCGCGGTGACCAGCGAGCGGGAGCTCGCCGACTAGGGTCTGTCGGCGTCCGGAGCAGGGCACCCCCTTGACGACAGACCCTGGGGCCCGCCACCCGCCCCGGAACGCCGTCTCCGGTCCTTATAGTGAAACCTTCATAGCGAAACCTTCGCCGGATCGAGGGGGCCGGGGGATGGCGGAATTCGAGGTGGCCACGGGTGCCGCCGCGGGCCCTGCCGGTGACGACCCGGGGCGCCGGGCGGCGGTGCGGACCGCGTTCGAGGGGTTGCTCCAGATCCGGCGGCTGATGAATACCGGCGCCGCCGACCCCGAGGGGGTGCCCGCCGAGTGGGAGCGGCGGCGACCGGTGCGGGCCGTGGCCCTCGCCCTGGAGGCCGCCGGTGTGCCACCATCCGCCCTCGACGCGGCGGGGCACCGTGTCGCGACCGGCTACTGTCTCGGCGCGGCCGAGCGGCCCGGGGTGGTGCGGGTCGAGTGGCTGGGGCCGCCGGGCAGCGGTGCCGCGTACGCGGCGGAGGAGGGGTTGCGGAACTGTGCGGCCGTGCTGCGGCGGCTGGGCTGGGACGCGCTGGAATACCGGGGGCCGCGCCGCCGGCGCCATCTGGAGGTCGAGCCGGCGCCGGACGGACCTCCCCGGCGCTGACCGGACCGGGGACTCGGTCCGGTCCGGTCCGGTCGGCGCCGGGCCCGTGGCGCAGCTCAGGCGTTGGGGTCGAAGGGGATTCCGGACGGCATGGCCTTGGCGAGGTGCGCGTTGAGGGTGCTGTCCTTGAGGCCGAAGGTGGCGCTGCCGAAGTCGGCCTGGCTCAGCTTGTCGCGCAGCCCGGCGGGGTAGCCGTTCCAGCCGACCAGCGCGGGGTACTGCCAGGTGTGGTAGTGGTTCTCCGGCGGTTCGTCGTTGGACGTCGCCGGGCGGAAGCAGTGGGTGCTCAGGCCGTCCTTGTGATACACGATCTTGGGGTGGGTCCCGTCCCAGAGGATCTGGTCACGGCCGTAGACGGTGAAGTCGCCGTGGGCCGAAGTGGCGACGTACTTGGCCTCGTTGTCCTGCACCCACACCACGACGTGCTCCCAGTCGTGGCGGTGTCCGCCGAGACCGCTGCCGACCACCGCCTGGTCCTTCTCGAAGTACAGGTCGTAGATGATCGCGCACCAGCCGTTGTTGCACTTGGAGCGGGAGTATCCGTTGGTGTTGTCCAGGTCCCAGGAGTCGCGGCACTGGCCGTTGAGGGCCCCGCTCGGGTTGAGACCGCCCGCGATCGTCCCGTCGGGCCCGATGGCGGGCGTGGGGTAGCAGCCGTCGGTGTCGTAGTCGTACGCCGGCTGGAACGCCCGCTCGGTGTCATCCGCGTTGGCGGGCAGAGCCGTGGGCGGATCCGCCAGCGCACTGCCCGGAAAGGCCACGACCAGCGCGATGGCGCTGCCGAGGATGGCGGACACCCTGCGGATCCGCGAACTCTTCTTCACTGCGTCCTCCTGATCGACGGCGCCGTGGCGCCATACCGGAAAGCACGGGATGAGCCTGCGCGATTGGCATGCTCAGGTCAGCATGATCGCATCCCGTACCCGGTGGCGGGCAGGTGGCCCGTGATGAAGAGTCAGCCAACAGCTGTAGCAGAGGACATGGGGAAACGATCACCAGGAATCCCCTAGTCCGCACCCGCCCCTCCGCGAACGAGGCGGCCGGGCGGGTTCGCGTTCGGCCGGAAGCGCGGGTTATGCATGAGGGGACATCGAGCCAATATCTCCGGCAGATTCGGGAGGAATCCGCATGGACCGTACCCAGTCCCGCCCCACCAGCTGCTGCGCGCCGTCACGGGGCGGCGGCGCGGCCGTCACCGCGCCCGGGGCCACGCCACGGACCGGCCGCCACGACGCGGACATGGCGCTGCTGCCGGGTGGGACGTTCCTGATGGGCACCGAGGATGCGGAGGGTTTCCCCGCCGATGGCGAGGGGCCGGTCCGGGAGGTGACCGTCGCTCCGTTCCGGATCGATGTGCACGCGGTGACCAACGAGCGATTCGCCCGGTTCGTCCGCGAGACCGGCCATACCACCGAGGCCGAACGGTTCGGCTGGTCGTATGTGTTCGCCGGATTCCTGCCCGCCGCGCTGCGCCGGGGCGCCCCGCGCCCCGAGGGGGCGCCGTGGTGGTGCGGGGTCGAGGGGGCCTCGTGGCGGGCGCCGGAGGGGCCGGGCAGCGAGGTCGGCGAGCGGGCCGACCACCCGGTGGTCCACATCTCCTGGAACGACGCGGTGGCGTACTGCCACTGGGCCGGTGTCCGGCTGCCCACGGAGGCCGAGTGGGAGTACGCCGCCCGTGGCGGGCTGGAGCAGCGCCGGTACCCGTGGGGGGACGAGCTGACCCCCGGCGGTGAGCACCGCTGCAACATCTGGCAGGGGCGTTTCCCCGTCAAGAACACGGCCGAGGACGGCTATCGGGGAACCGCCCCGGTGGATGCCTTCGAGCCCAACGGGTTCGGTCTGTACAACGTGTCGGGGAATGTGTGGGAATGGTGCGCCGATTGGTGGTCCACCGACCACACCGACCGGCCGCGCACCGATCCGCGCGGACCGGCCACCGGCACCGCCAAGGTGATGCGGGGCGGTTCGTATCTGTGCCACCACTCGTACTGCAACCGCTACCGGGTGGCCGCCCGCACCTGCAACACGCCTGACAGCTCCACCGGGAACCTCGGCTTCCGCTGCGTCCGCGACGCATGAGCATTCTTTTTTCCGGGGCGTTGACAGAAATAGCCCCTCCTGCGCATCCTGTTCGCCATGCACCCCCATCAGGAGGGCCCCCTGTCCCGGCTACGGCGGGGACACGAGGACTTGGTACTGGAGCTGTTGCGCATCCACGGCCCGCTCAGCCGGGCTGAGCTGGGGCAGCACAGCGGGCTCTCCCGGACGACCCTCAGCGATATCGTCACCGAGCTGATCGACAGTGGCGCCGTGGTAGCCACGGCACCCGAAGCGGCTCCGCGCAAGCGGGGGCGGCCGGTGGAGGCCCTGACGCTCAACCCCAGCGCGGGCCAGGCCATCGGCATCGACTTCGCCCGCCGGGCGGTGCATGTCTCCGCGGTCAACGTCGCCCATGAGGTGATCGGGTCGGCCAGTGAGCCCCACGACCCCGAACTGCCCTGGGAAGAACGGATCGCCCTGGCCGAGCGGCTGGTCGGCACGCTGGCCGACGGCGCCCTGCGGCTGGGCGCGCTGAACGCCATCGGGGTGGGAGTGGTCGGCCCGGTCGGCGATCCGGGCCTCGGGCCCGCGCGGCCGCGCCCGTACGCCGATCTGCCCGCCCTGCTCCACAAGCGTTTCCAGGTCCCCGTGCTGGTGGACAACAACACCCGGCTCGCCGCGCTCGCCGAGGCGACCTGGGGTGCCGCGGCGGGCGGCCAGGACGTGCTCTACCTGCGGCTGTCGCACGGTGTGGGCGGCGGGCTGGTCGTGGGCGGCTCGCTGCACCGCGGGGCCTACGGACTGTCCGGCGAGTTCGGGCATATCGCGGTCGAGTCGGGCGACGGGCGATGTTCGTGCGGCGCCACCGGCTGCCTGGAGACGGTGGCCTCGGTGGCCGCCGTACTCGCCGCCTACCGGCGCGCGGGCGGACACGCGGGCGACCTGGCCGTGCTCCTCGGAGCGCTTCAGGCCGGCGATCCGGTGGCGCTGCGCACGCTGGAGGCGGCCGGCACACAGGTCGGCATCGTGCTGGCGGCCGTGTGCAACGCGGTCGGCCCCGGGGTGATCGTGCTCGGCGGCGAACTCGCCGACGCCGGCGCGCCGCTCTTCGAGCCGGTCGAACGGGCGCTGCGCGCACACATCATGCCGATCTCACGGGACCGTGTGGACCTGAGGCCGGCCGCGCTCGGCGAGTCCGGTGGCGCCCTGGGCGGTATCGCCCTTGTCCTTCATCGATCCCCCTTGCTCAGCCATTACCCGGCCCGTCCGGGCTGAACCGGCCCGTCCGGGCCGAAGAGGAGTACCCATGAACCCCGCGAGGCGTCCATGACGGTGGTCACCGCGCCCGAGAAGACTCCCGCGCCGCCGGAAGCACCGCGCGGCACCCGCCGCACCGTCCCTCCCCTCGTGTTCAACCTGATCGCCCTCGTCCTGGGCATCACCATCTGGGCCGTGACCGCCGCCGCCGGGCTCGCGGACATCCCCGGACCACTGGCCGTGTGTTCCAAGGCGCGTGACCTGCTCGCCGACGGAACCCTGACCGAGGACGCGCTGGCCAGCCTCCAGCGGGTGCTCCTGGGCTTCGCGCTGGGCACCGTGGTCGCCGTGCCGGTGGGCTTCCTGATGGGCTGGTACCCGGTCGCCCGGGGCCTGCTGGAGCCGTACGTCCAGTTCTTCCGCACGATCCCGCCGCTGGCCCTGATCCCGCTGGTGATCGTCCTGATGGGCATCGGCGAGACGCCCAAGGTCTTCGTCATCTTCCTGGCCGCGTTCATGTCCTGTGTGGTGGCCGCCTTCCAGGGGGTGACCGGTGTGGACCGGACGCTGATCGACGCCGCCCGGGTGCTCGGCGCCTCGGACCGGACCGTCTTCCTCAAGGTGGTCATCCCGGCGTCCACGCCGTTCATCCTGGTCGGCATGCGCATCGGGCTCGGCGCGGCCTGGGCCACCGTGGTGGCGGCCGAGATGATCGGCGCCCAGAAGGGGCTGGGCTTCGAGATGGTCCACGCCCAGACCTACTACGACGTGCCCACCATCTTCGTGGGCCTGATCAGCATCGGCGTCATCGGCCTGCTCATGGACCGGCTGTTGCTGCTGGCCGAACGCCGTCTCACCGCCTGGCAGGAGCGCCGATGAGCACCAAGATCTCGTTCCGGGACGTGGCCAAGACGTACCCGATGAAGAACACCACCTTCACCGCCCTCGGCAGTGTCTCCCTGGACATCGAGGACCGGGAGTTCGTCGCGGTGGTCGGGCCGTCCGGCTGCGGCAAGTCCACTTTGCTGAGCATGGTGGCCGGGCTGGTGGAGCCCACCTCCGGCACGGTCACGGTGGACGGCGCGCCGGTCACCGGGCCGGGGCCGGACCGGGGCGTGATCTTCCAGCAGTACGCGCTGTTCCCCTGGCTGACGGTGCGCGGCAATGTCGAGTTCGGGCTGAAGCTGGCACATGTCCCCGCCGCCGAGCGCAGGCGCCGCGCCGAACACGCCATCGAGCTCGTCGGGCTCGCCGACTTCGCCGACGCCCTGCCCAAGACCCTCTCCGGAGGGATGAAGCAGCGTTGCGCGATCGCCCGCGCGTACGCCGTGGACCCGGAAGTCCTGCTGATGGACGAGCCGTTCGGGGCGCTGGACGCGCTGACCCGGGTGCAGTTGCAGGACCAGCTGCTGGACACCTGGACCAAGGAACGGCGCACCGTGCTGTTCATCACGCATGACGTCGACGAGGCGGTGTACCTGGCCGGCCGGGTGGTCGTGATGGCCGCCAGGCCCGGCCGGATCCACCGGGTCATCGACGTGGACCTCCCCTATCCGCGCACCGAGGAGATTCGGCTCTCCCCGGAGTTCGCCCGGATCCGCAACGACGTCTGGACGCAGGTCTACCACCAGTCACCGGCCGATTCCGCCGCCTGACCCCCTCCCCCACGCATTCCCCATCCGCACTTCTTTTCCGAAGGGACTCACCCCTCATGAGGATGAGCCGACGCGACTTTCTGATCACACTCTCCGCGACCGGGGCAGCACTGTCGGTAGCGGCCTGTTCGTCCTCCGGAGGCGGCGACGGCTCCACGGTGCGGTTCGGCTACATCGCCGACTACAACGGCGCCAGCCTGCTGGCGATCGCCGATGAGCAGGGCCTGTGGAAGAAGCACGGACTCACCGCCGAGCCCAAGGTGTTCGTCAACGGCCCGGTCCAGATCCAGGCCCTGCGCACCGGCAACCTGGACTACGGCTACATCGGGCCGGGAGCCCTGTGGCTGCCCGCGTCCGGCAAGGCCACCGTCGTGGCGATCAACACCCTCACCTACGCCGACCGGGTCATCGCCCGCCCCGGTATCTCCTCGATCCAGGGCCTGAAGGGCAAGAAGGTCGGCGTCCCCGAGGGCACGTCCGGCGAGATGGCGCTCAATCTCGCGCTCCAGCAGGCCGGGATGACCATGAAGGACATCTCCAAGGTGGTGATGGACGCGCCCACCATCGTCTCCGCGTTCGCCTCCGGGCAGATCGACGGCGCCGGGATCTGGTACCCCCTCATCGACACCATCAAGGAGAAGGTGCCGGGGATGAAGGAGGTGGCGAGCACCGAGGACATCCCCGGCTCCTCCTTCCCCACCGCCTTCGTCTCCGCCGCCAAGGGGAACGCGGAGCGCGACCAGAAGGTGGTCAAGGTGCTCCAGGAGGCCAACGACTGGCGGGCCGCGCACCCCAAGGAGTCCATAGCCCTGGCCGCGAAGCTGCTCAAGGCCGACGAGAAGAAGGTCGCGGCGGACGCCGGACATGTGAAGATGATGACCACCGCCGAGCTCGTCGCCAAGACCAAGGACGGCACCGTCGACAAGTGGCTGGACGGCATGAGCGACTTCTTCGTCCGCACCGGGCAGCTGAAGAAGGCACCCGAACCCTCCTCCTTCTACGACGGTGACCTCTACACGAAGGCGGCCGCCCGATGAACCTGCTGTTCCTGATGACCGATCAGCACCGGGTCGACACCCTCGGCTGTTACGGCAATCCCCACGTGGCCACGCCGAACCTGGACCGGCTGGCGGCCACCGGCACCCGGTTCGACCGCTTCTACACCCCCACCGCCATCTGCACCCCGGCCCGTGCCAGTCTGCTCACCGGCCAGGCGCCGTTCCGCCACCGGCTGCTGGCCAACTACGAGCGCAACGTGGGCTACCTGGAGGATCTGCGCGAGGACGCGTTCACCTTCCCCGGCGCCCTGGCCGAGCGCGACTACCAGCTCGGACTGGTCGGCAAGTGGCATGTCGGCACCCACCGCAACGCCGCCTCCTACGGCTTCGACGGACCCGATCTGCCCGGCTGGCACAACCCGGTGGACCATCCGGACTACCTGGCCTACCTGGAGGAACGCGGCCTGCCTCCGTACCGCATCAGCGATCTGGTGCGCGGCACCACCCCCAACGGCAACCCGGGGAACCTGCTCGCCGCCCGCCTCCAGCAGCCCGTGGAGGCGACCTTCGAACACTACCTCGCCACCCGCGCGATCGAGCATCTGGACAGGTACGCGGCCGACGGCCGCCCCTTCTACCTGGCCACCCACTTCTTCGGGCCGCATCTGCCGTATCTGCTGCCCGACGAGTACTACGACATGTACGACCCCGCCCTGGTGGAGCTGCCACCGTCGATCGCGGAGACCTTCGAGGGCAAGCCGCCGGTGCAGCGCAACTACAGCGCGCACTGGACCTTCGACACCATGCCGATCGAGGTCACCCGCAAACTGATCGCCGTGTACTGGGGCTATGTCACCCTGATCGACGAACAGATCGGCCGCATCCTCACCCGCCTCGACGAACTGGGGCTCACCGACGACACGTCCGTGTTCTTCACCGCCGACCACGGCGAGTTCACCGGCGCCCACCGGCTGCACGACAAGGGCCCGGCGATGTACGAGGACATCTACCGCATCCCCGGCATCATCCGCGTCCCCGGCCAGGAACCGCAGGTGCGGCGGGAGTTCGTGTCGCTCACCGACTGCACGGCGACCATCCTGGAGCTGGCCGGCTGCGACCCCTCCCCCGCCACCGACAGCCGCAGCCTGCTCCCGCTGGTGCGCGGCGAACACCCCGACTGGCCGCAGGAGTTGCTGGCCGAGTTCCACGGCCACCACTTCCCCTACCCGCAGCGGATGCTGCGCGAGGACCGGTACAAGCTGGTCGTCAACCCCGAGTCGGTCAACGAGCTGTACGACCTCGACGCCGACCCGCACGAGCTGTCCAACCGCTATGAGCACCCGGAGCTGGCCGGTGTCCGCCGCCGGATGATGCGCCGCCTGTACGACCTGCTCCGGGAGCGCGGCGACAACTTCTACCACTGGATGACCCCGATGTACGACATCGGCGCCCTGGACTACGACCCCACCCTGAGCTCCTTCGAGTCCTCCGAGCAGGAAGGCGCCCGGCCATGACCCGGAGAACGAGCGTCACGGCCAAGGTCGTCACCGCGCTCGCCGGGGTGCTCATCGCCACCCTGCCACCGGCCGCGCAGCAGGCCACGGCCACCGCGGCGGCCCACCGGCCGGCGGCGTCGGCGACGTACCGGAACCCGGTCACCTCCGGTGTCGTCGACACCTTTCCCGACCCCACGATGATCCGCGGCAAGGACGGCTACTGGTACGCCTACGGCACCCAGAACCCGGTCTTCCAGACCAAGGGCGAGACCGGCGAGCGGATGCTGCCGATCCTGAAGTCGGCCGACATGGCGCACTGGAGTTACGCCGGCGAGGTCTTCACCCCCGCCACCCAGCCCGCCTGGCACCACGGTTCCCGGCTCTGGGCGCCGGACATCCGCTACGCGGACGGCCACTACACCCTCTACTACTCGGTGCCCGGCAGGGACACCGTCGGCGTGGCCACCGCCCCCACACCCACCGGTCCGTGGACCGACCGGGGCGCGGTGCTGGCGGACGACAGCGGCTGCGCCACCGGGGACATCGACCAGGCGCAGTTCACCGACGTCGGCGGCCGGCCGTATCTGTACTGGGGCAGCTACGACACCATCTGCGTGGCGAAGATGAACGACGACCGCACCCGCGTCGAGGGCACGGTCACCGAGGTCGCGCAGGGCCGCCGTATGGAGGGCGGTTTCGTGGTCCGCCGCGACGGCTACTACTACCTCTTCTACTCCGACGCGGGCTGCTGCGACGGCGCCTACAGCGGCTACCAGGTCAAGGTGGGCCGCGCGACCAGCCCGACCGGCCCCTTCACCGACGACCGAGGCGTCGATCTGATGACGGCCACCAGCAAGGGCGGCGTGGTGCTGAGCGCCGGCGGCAACGGGTGGATCGGGCCGGGGCACAACGCGCTCCAGACCGACCTGTCGGGCCAGGACTGGCTCGTCTACCACGCCATCCCGGCCGACGACCCGGACCTGGACCTCGTCCCCGGTATCGACCGCCAGCTCAGCCGACGGCCCATGCTGATCGACCGGCTGGACTGGATCGACGGCTGGCCGGTGGTACGGGCCGGAGCCGGGCCCTCCCAGGGCGCCCAGCGGGCCCCGGTGACCTCCCCGGCCGCGGGCGGCACCTTCAACGACGGCTCGCTGAAGGGCTGGCACGGCACGGGCGGCTCCGGCACTGGCGGCTGGACCGTCGGGCACGAGCGGGACGCGCGGGGCTTCGCCACCCTCGGCCAGGACGCCACCGGCCCCGCCTATCTGGTCTCGGACCGGTCGGCCCCCGCGGCCCGGCGCGCCGAGGCGGACCTGCGGGTGCCCTCGGCCACCGGCGCGGCCGGACTGCTGGCCGCCTACACCGGCCCGGACGACTACGTGGTCGCGTGGCTGGACCGGAAGCGCGATGCGCTGGTGACGGACGTACGGGTGGCCGGCCGCGACGTCGGCACCCGTACCACCCCGCTGCCGCCGGACTTCGCCTGGGACACCTGGCACAACGTGACGGCCGAGATCCGCGGCACCCGGATGACCGTGGAGGTGAGCGCGGACCGGCTGCGGGACGCGGTGGCCACCCAGGAGCGCCCGCTGCCCGCCCGCGCGGTCCGCTCCGGCCCGGTCGGCGTCGCCGCGCGCGGCGCCGGGGCGGCCGCCGACAACGTGGCGGCCACGGCGCTGTACACACCGGCCACCGAGCGCGTCCCCGACCCCGGGCCGGGCCGGCTGCTGCCCGCCTACAGCGACGACTTCGACTCCACCGCCGTTCCCGGCACCACCGCGGATTCCCCGTGGTCCTGGGTGCGCGGCCCGGCGCCCGGGGTCACGATGGCCGACGGGGCCCTGTCCTGGCAGACGCAGGGCGGCGAACTTCATCTGGGCACCAATACGGCGTCGGTGCTGACCCGGGACGCTCCCCGGGGCGACTACACCGTGCAGACCAGGCTCCGCTTCGATCCGGGGCGGTCCAATCAGCAGGCCGGAATGGTCCTGTACGGGACCGACGACCGCTATGTGAAGCTGGTGCACGCGGTGCTCCCGGTGAGCCACACCGACGGGAAGCTGACACACGTCACCGAGTTCGCGAAGGAGGGCGAACGCCCCACCACCACACCGCCGACCCCGGTGGCCTACGGGCCGATGTTCGGCGGTCCACCCGCGGGCACCTTGTGGATGCGGCTGTCGTACCACGCCGACACCGCACGGGACGAGACCGAGGTGCGCGCCGCCACCAGCACGGACGGTGTGCACTGGGTCCGCACCGGCGTCTGGACCCTCCCCACCGTGAGCAAGCTCAGGATCGGCCTGGTCGCGCAGAACACCGAGGGCGCGGTCGCGCGGTTCGACTACGTGCGCACCTACCGCGGCTGACGGCGCGAGCGAGCCCCCGTCCTATGCTGATCAGCACGTGTCAGTTCGGGACGGGGGCCGCTTCGGTGGCCGGAAAAGGTGGAGATCGTGGCCAAGCCGGTACGCGCGGCTCTCGGAGACGTGTGGATCACCTGTGTGTTCTGCAAGGGCGACCTGTTCCGGGATCGCGAGGTGAAGCTCAACAGCACCGGCATGGAGCTGTTCAACTTCGCCTGGGCCAATGAGTCGGCCACCGGGCTGATCTGCTGGAACTGCGGCTATGTGCACCTGTTCGCCAACAAGGACATCGAGCTGTACAAGGTGCGGAAGGGCGAGGTGTAGCCGCTCCCGCCGACGGCGGTCCACGATCGTGGGAAAAGATGGTGCGCGAGATCTTTACAACGATGTAAACGGGTGATGGCATACCTTTGCCCGACCCAATCCCTCGCCCCTTCCCGGAGTTTCCATGGCTCACACCGACAACCCCTCGACCGAAGTGTCGAACGCCGTTCCACGACCCGAATATCCCCGTCCAAGCTTCGTCCGGGAAGAATGGCTCAATCTCAACGGCACCTGGCAGTTCGCCTTCGATCCCGGCGACAGCGGTCTCGAGCGCGGGCTGGTCCACCAGGAGTTGAGCGGGCGGATCCTGGTCCCGTTCTGCCCGGAGTCCGAGCTGTCGGGGATCGGTGACACCGACTTCCACCCCGCGGTCTGGTACCGGCGCACGGTCCGGATCCCGGCCGACTGGGCCGGCCGGCGGGTACTGCTGCACTTCGGGGCCGTCGACCACGACGCCACCGTCTGGGCCGACGGCCGCGAAGTCGCCCGGCACAGCGGCGGTTTCACCTCCTTCACCGCCGACCTCGGCGAGGTGGACGGCGGGACCGAGACGGTGATCGTCGTACGGGCCCGGGACGCCCGGCACGGCCCGCAGGCGCGCGGCAAGCAGTCCACCGAGTACGCCAACCACGCCGCCCACTACACCCGCACCACCGGGATCTGGCAGACGGTCTGGATGGAGCCGGTGTCCGCGGTCCATCTGCGCAGGCCCCGGATCACCCCCGACCTCGCGTCCGGGGCCTTCCACCTCGAACTGCCGCTCAGCGCCAACCGTCCGGGCCACCGGATCACGGCCCGGGTGACCGACGCGGACGGCGAGGCGGTGGCCGAGGCGACGGTGCGCGCCGACCTCGACCTGGCCCCCCGTATGGTGCTCACGCTGCCCGAGGACCGGTGCCGGCCGTGGTCCCCGGAGGACCCCCACCTGTACCGGGTGCGGATCGAGCTGCTGGACGCCGACGGAGCCACCGTGGACCGCGCCGAGTGCACCGCCGGGCTGCGGTCGGTGGCCATCGACGGCAAGCGGCTGCTGCTGAACGGCCGCCCGGTCTTCCAGCGGCTCGTCCTCGACCAGGGCTGGTACCCCGACGGGCTGATGACCGCCCCCGACGACGCCGCCCTGGTCCGGGACATCGAGCTGTCGCTGGCGGCGGGGTTCAACGGGGCCCGGCTGCACCAGAAGGTGTTCGAGGAGCGTTTCCTGCACCACGCGGACCGGCTCGGCTATCTCGTCTGGGGCGAGTTCGGCGACTGGGGCTGCGGTACGAAGCACACCACCCGGGACAACCAGCAGCCGACCGCCGGTTTCATCACCCAGTGGCTGGAGGCCGTGGAGCGGGACTACTCCCATCCGTCGATCGTCGGCTGGTGCCCGCTCAACGAGACACACCAGGAGCTCCACGACCGCCAGAGCGTGCTGGACGATGTCACCCGGGGCATGTTCCTGGCCACGAAGGCCGCCGACACCTCCCGCCCGGTCCTGGACGCCTCCGGCTACTCCCACCGCGTGCTCGAGACCGATGTGTACGACTCGCACAGCTATGAACAGGACCCGCGGGAGTTCCGCCGCCAGATGGCGGGACTGGACAAGGACCAGCCGCTCATCAACCCCGACACCCGCGCCAATCCCGAGAAGGAGAACACCGACGCGGTGTGGTCGGTGCCCTACCGGGGCCAGCCGTACTTCTGCAGCGAGTTCGGCGGCATCTGGTGGAATCCGGAGGAGGCGGCGGCCGCGGCCGGTGACGACCGCCAGGTGTCCTGGGGCTACGGGCAGCGGCCGCGGACCGAGGAGGAGTTCCACGAGCGGTTCGCCGGGCTGACCGCGGCACTGCTGGACGACCCGCTGATGTTCGGCTACTGCTACACCCAGCTCACCGACGTCTTCCAGGAACAGAACGGTGTCTACCGCTTCGACCGCGGCGAGAAGCTCGATGTGGCCCGGTTGCGCGCGGCCCAGCAGCGTCCCGCCGCCTTCGAGCGCCCGGCCGGTGAGGAGGGGCGATGAGCGGTCTGTCACGGCGCGGTCTGCTGAGAGGGGCGGTGTACGGCGCGGGTGCGGCCGTCACGGCCTCCGCGCTCAGCGGCTGCGGTTCCCTCGCCGGAAGCGTCACCAGCGCGGACGACATCCAGTATTGGACCCTGTTCACCGGTCCGGACGGCGTGCTGATGAAGACGATAACGGGGGCCATCGAGAAGCGCGTACCAGGTCTCAAGGTCAGGACGACGGTGCTGGACTGGGGCCCGCCGTACTACACCAAGCTGGCGATGGCCTCGGCCGGCGGCCGCGCACCGGACGTGGCCATCATGCACCTCACCCGCCTCGCGGGCTACGCGCCCGGCGGTCTGCTCGACCCCTGGGACACCGACCTGCTGGCCGAGTACGGTCTGAAGCAGGAGGACCTCAACAGCACGCTCGTCAAGCGGAGTCTGTACCAGGGCGACCCGTACGCCATTCCGCTGGACACCCACCCTTTCATCGTCTTCTTCGACCGGGACGTCCTGGACAAGGCGGACCTGCTCACCACCGATGGGCAGCTGATGCCCTTCGAATCGCCGCAGCACGCCCTGGAGATGATGGACAAGCTCCGCCGGTCCGGCGGCAAGCTCGGTCCCGTCCTGGGGCATGTGAACGACGCGGCGATGGGCTGGCGGATGTTCTGGACCCTGTTCAGCCAGACCGGTGCCACCTTCGACCTCACCGGCGAGCGGGCCGAGATCGACGAGGACACCGCCGTGGAGGTCGTGCGGTTCATGGCCGACCTGACCCGCGACAGCCGCACCATGGACCTCCAGACGGCGAACGCCGCCTTCGCGACCGGCCGGTCACCCCTGATCTTCGCGGGTGAGTGGGACATGGCCACCTTCAAGCCGACCTTGAAGGACAGGCTGGGCGGCTCCCCCTTCCCCACCTTCTACGACCGTCCGGCCGGCGCCGCCGACAGCCATTCGCTGGTGCTGCCGCACCAGGACAACCCCGATCCGGAGCGTCGGCGACGCACCCACCGGTTCGTGGCCGAGCTGGTCAAGTCCGGGCTGACGTGGGCGTCGGCGGGTCACATCCCCGCCTACACACCGGCCGTCTCGTCCGCGGCGTACGCCCGCTTGAGTCCGCAGTCGCAGTACGCGGGCGCCGCCAAGCAGCTCGCGCTCGACCCGCCGGCGTGGTTCGCGGGCTCGGGCTCGGACTTCCAGACCCGGATGTGCCAGGCGCTCGATCCCGCGTTCGCCGGTTCGTCGTCCGCCGCGAGCGCGGTGCGCACCATGGTCTCCCAGATCAACACCCTGATGGCCCAGCCGAATCCGGCCTGAGCGGGACGGAATCGCAATGGAAAGGAGCGATGTCATGGCTTCCGTCTCCACGCCCGCGCGTCAGGCCGCGGCCGGATCCCGACGACCCGCTGCCACGGACCGGTCACGGTCCTCGGGCGGTACCGGGTGGCTCTTCGCCACCCCCTTCCTGGTGTTCTTCACGCTCTTCCTCATCGTGCCGCTCGGTATCGGCCTGTGGATGAGCTTCACCAACTCCAGCTTGACCGGCCACGGTGACGGCACCTTCGTCGGCCTGGACAACTACACCGAGGCGCTGGGCGACAGCCAGGTGTGGGAGACCCTCGGCAACACGGTCTGGTTCACCGTCCTGTCCACCGTCCCCCTCGTCGTCGTCGCCCTCGTGATGGCCCTGCTGGTGTACACGGGAATGCCGGGGCAGTGGCTGTGGCGGCTGGCCTTCTTCGCCTCGCACCTGCTGCCGGTCGCGGTGGTCTTCCAGATCTGGAACATGCTGTACCAGCCCGACCGGGGGATGCTCAACGGCCTGCTCCAGGCCGTCGGGCTCGACGGGGTCACCTGGCTGACGGACGAGAAGGTCGCGATGTGGTCCATCGCGCTGGTGACCCTGTGGTGGACAGTGGGGTTCAACTTCCTGCTGTACCTGGCCGCGCTCCAGGCGATCCCCGACCACCTCTACGAGGCGGCCGCGCTCGACGGCGCCGGTGCGTGGCGCCGGCTGTGGTCGATCACCCTGCCCCAGCTGCGCCGGACCACCGGGCTGATCGCGGTGTTGCAGGTGATGGCGTCGCTGAAGGTGTTCGACCAGATCTATCTGCTCACCAAGGGCGGTCCCAACGGCTCCACCCGGCCGATCCTGGAGTACATCTACGACACCGGCTTCACCAACTACCGGCTCGGCTACGCCTCGGCGGTGTCGTATGTGTTCTTCGCAGTGATCATCATCCTCTCGATCGCCCAGTTGAAGATCTTCTCGCGCGGGGAGGACTGATCGCGCCATGACCACCGAGACTCTCTCACCCCGCACACCCGGCAAGCCGCCCCGTTCGACCATGCCCCGGGAGGTGGTCCGGCGGCGCCGCTACGGCCGCGGCCACGCCTGGCACCCCACGCTCGGCACGGGGCTCCTCCCGCGCGTGCTGACACTGCTGGCGCTGGCGCTGATGACGGTGGCGTGGCTGGTGCCGTTCGGCTGGGGAGTGGACACGTCGTTCAAGACGGAGGTCGACGCCAGCGCGTCGGGCGTCGACTGGATTCCCAAGGCGGGCTTCACCCTCGACGCCTACCGGACCATCTTCGGCCAGGGCAAGCTCCCGGTGTGGGCGCTGAACAGCCTCGTGATCGCGGTGTGCGTCACGGCGCTCACCGTGGCCGTCTCGGCGATGGCGGCGTACGCCTTCTCCCGGACGCTCTTCCGTGGCCGCCGGGTGCTCTTCGCCGTCATCATCGCCTCGATCATGGTGCCGCCGCAGATCCTGATCGTGCCGCTGTTCCGGCAGATGCTCGCGATGAACCTCGTCGACACCTACGCGGCGGTGATCCTGCCGCAGGTGGTGGCGCCCGCGATGGTGTTCATCCTGAAGAAGTTCTTCGACGGCATCCCGCGTGAGCTGGAGGAGGCCGCCCGGATCGACGGGGCGGGCAGCTTCCGGGTGTTCTGGAGTGTGGTGATGCCACTGTCCCGGCCGATCCTGGCAGCGGTGGCGATCTTCGTCTTCATCAACACCTGGAACAACTTCCTGTGGCCGTTCATCAGCACCAGCGATCCGCAGCTGATGACGCTGCCGGTGGGGCTGTCGACCGTGAAGGACTCCACCGGGCTGCGGAACGCCCAGGAGTCGGCCTCCTCGATCCTCGGCTCCCTCCCGCTGCTGATCGTCTTCATGCTGTTCCAGCGGCAGATCGTGAAGTCGGTGGCCACCACCGGTCTGGGAGGTCAGTGACCGGTCCGGGCGGCCCGGCCCTCGGTGGACTCGCGGATGTGCAGCGTGTATCCGACCACCACCTCCTGGGCCGGGCGGTCCGGTGCGTCGATCCGCTCCAGCAGCAGATCGACGGCGCGCCGGGCGATGGCGCTCTTGTCCGGCGCCACGGTGCTCAGACTCGGTGTGCTGTACCGGGCGGCCTCGATGCCGTCGAACCCCATCACGGCCATGTCGTCCGGCACCCGCAGCCCGCGTTCGTACAGGGTCCGCAGCGCGCCGAGGGCCAGCGCGTCGTTGAAGCAGAACACGGCGTCCGGCGGTTCGGCCTGCTCCAGCAGCACCTCCATCGCCCGCGCGCCCTCGCGCAGGTGGTAGCGGGGGGTCTCCCGCTCCAGCCGGGGGTCCAGCGGCAGCCCGGCCTCCTCCAGCGCCTGGCGGTAGCCGGTCCTGCGCAGCAGCGGTGTGCCGATGTACGGCTCGGGCTGGAGCCCGATGGCGGCGATCCGGCGGCGGCCGGTGCGCGCCAGATGGGTCACGGCCTCCTTCGCGGCGGCCACGTTGTCGATCACCACATGGTCGGCGAGGCCGCCGCTGGGGCGTTCGCCGAGGAGCACCAGCGGCACGGCGCCGAGGTGGCCGGCGAGCGCGCTGCCGTGCAGGGCGAGCGGGCTCACCACCATGCCGTCCACGATCTGGTCGCCGAGGCCGTGGATGACGGCCGCCTCCCGCTCGCGGTCGCCGAGGGTCTGCTCGATCAGCAGGGTGCGGCCGTGTTCCTCGGCGGTGGTCAGGAAGTGCCGTCCCAGTTCGGCGAAGTACGGGACGTCCAGCTCCGGCAGGACCAGCCCGATCATGCCGGTGGTGCCGCGCCGTAGGTTGCGGGCCACCCGGTTGGGCCGGTAGTCGAGCTCCCGGATGGCCCGCTGGACCCGCTCCCGGGTCGCCGGGGACACATGGACGAAGCCGTTGATCACGTTGGACACGGTCTTCGGGGAGACTCCGGCGAGCGTCGCCACGTCCTTGACGGTCGCGCTTCTGGCCGCACCGTCCGGGCGCTTTCGCCCCGGTGCCGCTCCGTCCCTGGTGGTCTGCTGTTTCACGGCGGTCACCGACCGATCCTAGAGCGTGCCGGAGCCGGGGGCACGCCCCGGGCACGCGCGGCGGTGCCCGCTCAGGCGGCGGCCGGTGTCCGGCCGCGCGACGTCTTCGGCGAGCGGATCACCGTCCGCCACTCGGCGAGGGCTCGTCCACCATGCCGTGCTCCCAGGCCCAGGCCGCGATCTCGACACGGTTGCGGGCGGTGAGCTTGCGCTGCACGTTGCGGTGATCGGCGCCCTCGGGGTGGTCAACACCATGGGCATGGCCGTCTTCGAGCGGGTGCGGGAGTCCGGTGTGCTGCGGGCCATCGGACTGGACCGCCGTGGTGTCGCGGCCGTGCTGCGCCTGGGGTCGGTGGCCATCTCCCTCCTGGGCTCCGCGCTCGGGGTCGTCGCCAGCACGGCCATCGGCGCGGCCGCCGTCCTCGGCCAGGAGGGCGTACCCCTCGTCATCCCCTGGGACCGGGCGGCGCTGTTCTTCGTCGCCGGCGCCGCGATCGGGTCCTGGCCTCGCCCTGGCCGGGGCGTCGGCCCGCCCGTGTCCCGGTGCTGCGGGCCATCACCGCGGACACCGAATGACGGCACGGGCGCCGAGGAGGCGCCGGGAGGGTCAGGCGGCGTCGATCAGCGACAGGTCCAGGGGGACGAGCGTGGTCGACATCATCAGGGCGCGGATCAGGTGGTCGTTGAGGGCGTTGCCGACCGGTTCGCCGACCTCCTCGCGGGTCAGCCAGGGCACACCGTCCCGGGAGAGCATCATGCGGACCCGGTTGACCAGGTGCTCGACGCGCTTCTCCCGCCAGCCCTCCCCGGGCCGCAACTCCGCGAGCTGGGCGGCGGTCTGCTTCCAGGTGAGCGGCTGCGGGCGTGGTTCATGGAGCAGATACCGCTGGCCGAGGACGACGAGCGCGAGCTTCTCCTCCTCGGTGAGCACCCATACGCGGGGCGGGCGGGTGACGTCCCCGGGCTGGGCCACGGGGCGCTCGGCCTCGGGACCGCTGACGAAGACCTCCAGCAGATGCTCCCGGTCGCGTGAGCCGCGCACGAACAGCGGGGTGTAGCCGGTCTCGAGGGGCAGCGGCTCCTCGCCGGTGAAGAGCAGCCGCGTCGGGAAGCGCAGGGGCAGCCGGCCGTTGTTGGCCACCCACCACTGGCCGTGGCGGTGGGTCAGCCTGCCCTGGCAGCGGCTGACCTGCGGGTCGTCCTCGCCCACGCAGACGTGCACCTCGGGCCGGTTGCGCCCGAAGAGCAGCTCCCGGCCGTCGCCGGGGCCCAGGGTGATGCCGCCGGTCAGCGCGAGGGCGAAGGCGGTGCCCGGCACCGGCGCGGACACCCCGCGGGCCAGGCTGCCGTGCGCGGCGGGCAGCAGGCGACCGGCCACGGCGGGACGGCCGGTGGCGGGGCGGCCGGTGGCGGGGCGGCTCGCGGGGGGACGGGCGGTGGTGCGGCGGTCGTTGCCGGGAGGTGTGGTCATGCCTTCGGTAGTTTCTTCGCGGCCGCGGCGGTGAGCGCCTTGGCGGTGTGGCAGAGCTTTTCGGTGGACTGCGGTCCGTGGACGTTCAACGACACCAGCTCGACGGTGTCATCGCCGAGGGAGTTGCGGTAGGAGCGGTGCAACATCTGGACGAGGCAGGACTCGTCGCTCCACTCGTTGGGCAATACGAAGCTCTTTCTGCCGGCGATCACCGCTCGCTGTCCGTCGTGAGAGATGAAAACGTTGCTCCGGCTGAACTCCAGCTCCACTCCCGCGTCGCCCGAGCCGTTCGCCCACTCGCATCGCCAGTCCCCGAAGCCCTGGTCGCGGTCCGTCACCTCGACACCGGCGGCCCGCTCGAGCTCATCACCGTCGAACAGCCCGCATGCGTGTCCCCGGGCCAGGGAGCTCTCGTCCGGCCGCGACGAGCGCCGGGGGACCTGGCCGCGGTCCAGCACGCTGACGGCGTAGTCGGTGGCCGCGTCGCCGAGTTGGCACGGGTCGGGAGCCGGGGTGCCGAGCCGCTCGGTGATGATCCAGATCTGTTTCCGGTCAGCCGACGCGATGTTCCGCACGCACTTGTCCCCCTCGCGCTTGTACGCGCCGATGGTGACATTGCCGACCCTTCTGGTGGGCACGACGCCGCCCGGCTCCGGCGGGTCGGCGTCGAAGTTGAGCTGGACGTCGGCGATGTCATCGCCGCTCTCGCCGCGCAGCAGGACATCGCACCGATCGATCTCGCCGTAGTCCGGGTCGAGCACGGTCGCGCCGAAGCGGCTGAGCGAGACGGCGTCGAGCAGTGTGCAGGGGTCGGCCGTGCGCGCGTCGCCCACGGTGCCGGCCCGTCCCGGCTGGGACGGGCCGCTCTCGTCGGAGTGTCCGCCGCTCCAGGGGCCGACCAGGGCGAGCCACGCCACCAGGGCCGCGGCGGCACCCAGCGCGGTCGTGGTGATCACCACACGGCGGCTCGGGCGGTGCCAGGGCCTTCGGGCCGACGGCGGCACCAGCCGCACGCCGAAAGGGGTGCGGTCCAGCGGGCCGCCGTCATGCGGGCCCTCGCCAGGCGGGGACCCGGGGGTGGCCCGCCGCAGCAGCCGTACGGCCTGATCGGCGGCGGGGCGCCGCTTCGGCTCCACGCTCAGCAGCGCGGTGAGCGCCTCGGCCAGCGGCCCGGCCCGGCGCGGGGGCTCGATATGGCCGTCGATGGCCCGCGCCACATAGGCCATGAGGTGTGCGGCCTTACCGTACGGAGACTGTCCCTCGACCGCCGCGTAGAGGGTCGCGCCCAGGGAGAACACATCGGACTTCCGGTCGGCCGGGTGTCCCTTGGCCACCTCGGGCGGCAGATACAACGGCTTGCCGGGCACGCCACCGGTCCGGGTCAAGGTGGCCTCGCTCCACAGCGCCCGGGAGATGCCGAAATCGGTCAGCTTGGCCACCCCGTCCTCGGTGACCAGCACGTTCTCCGGGGAGACATCGCCGTGCACCACGCCCTCGGCATGCGACTTCGCCAGCGCGGCGGCGATCTGGCAGCCGATGGAGCCCACCTCCTGCGGGGAGAGGGCGCCACGGCCGCGCACCAGGTCGGCGAGGCTGCTCCCGGACACGTACTCCATGACGATCCAGCAGTCCCCGCCCTCCTTGACGAAGTCGAACACCGAGACGACGTGCCGATCATGCAGCTGCGCGGCGTTGGATGCCTCGTTGGTGAGCCGCCGCTCCGCGCGCTCGTCGTCCGGATGGGCACACTTCATCGCGACCTGCCGGTTCAGCAGTTCATCGTGGGCCCGCCAGACGATGCCCATACCGCCGCTGCCGATGGGCTCCTGAAGGAGATATCGGTCGGCGATCCTGTCACCGGCCTCCGCCATCACCCGCACCCCCGTTTACCCCACTTCATCGCACGAGTTCCCGCTCCCGGCGTTTCGCGAGGGAGAGTACTTCGGCCCGAGGTCGGTGGGTAGCGGTTCCGGCGAAGAGCCCCGGAAAGAGCGAAGCCGCCGGCGTACGACGGGCGCTTCGCGGGGCGGCATGGGGGCACCTGCACGCGGCGGCCCCGGAACCGCGTTCCGGGGCCGCCGCGACCGCGCTTTTCCGCCGTCGGTGCGGGGTCAGGGCACGATTTCCTCCTTGACCACGATGTGGCCGGAGTCGGGGTTGAGGACTCCGCCGAGCCGGGCGTACGCCCCGTCGGTCAGGTCGAGGCACTTGGGCACCGACGAGCTCCACGCGAAGGTGCCGCGGTCGTTGATGCGCACCACCAGGGACGCGCCGTTCGCGACGTTGGTGACCTTCACCTTGGTCCCGAAGGGCAGTTGCGGATCGCGGCTCAGGGACGTCGCCGCGGTGTCCGCGTTGTTGTCGAAGAGTTCGCCGCTGGCGGTGTAGGCACCGGGGGGTATGTAGCCGTAGTGGGTCGCCCAGCAGTTCTCTCCGGCCGGCGGGATGTCACTGGTCGCGGCGGTGCTCGTCGGGGCGACACCGAGCACGGCGGTCAGTGCGACGGCCGCGGCCGCCAGCCGGCCGGCCAGCATTCCCTTGCGCATGGCGAGGACCTCGTTTCGATGTGTGGTGGTGGGGGGTGCGCACGGACGGGCCGTTCGTCAGCCGGCCGCGCGGTAGGCGGCGCCCATCTGGTTGGGCGTCGCGCCGTTGTAGAGACCGGTGCCGCCGCGATCGGCGGACAGCGTGAACCACGCGTACCGCTCGACGAAGGACAGTCCCTGGAGCATGGCGGTGGACTTCGTCACGAACGCGGCCTGCTGCTCCGCGGTTGGATACCTCGGGGTACCGGTCGAGAAGTCGATCAGCGCGTACTCGGTGAGCCAGATGGGCTTGTGGTAGCGGTCGTGGACGGCCTGGAGATAGCCGCGCAGCTGGTCGGTGGCGCGGGTGGCGTCGAAGTCCGCGCCGTACCAGTGCAGCGGGATGAAGTCGACCGAGTAGCCGCGGTCGGCGGCGCCCTTCATGAAGCGGTCGAGCCAGCCGTCGGCGACGTCGCCGCCGTAGGCCACGGCGGGGGCGCCGAGCCGCATACCGGTCGACTGGAGCCGGGGCCACAGGTCGAGGGCCTGCTCCACGGTCATGTTCGCCTGGCCGGCCAGGTCCGGCTCGTTGAATCCGAGCAGGGTGCTGCCCTCGCTCCTGGCCCGGTCGAGTTCGGTGTCGGTCACCGATCCCGCACCCCAGATCATGGGCACGAACTCGACACCGTCCGGCGGCTGGATCTGTTCCTTGCCCGAGGCCCAGGTGTAGAACCAGCCGACCCCGGAATCGGCCATCGCCGCGGTGACCCCGTCGAAGTTCCAGGCGCTGACGCCCTTCTTCCCGGCCTCAGCGGCGGACGCACCGGCGCCCGCCTGGCTGCCCGTGGTCAGCAGGGTCAGCACCGCCAGCAAGACGGTGAGGAGGCGTATCCTCCGCACGTCGTCCCTCCTTTCCTCATCCGGCCGCGGGTGAGGCGGCCGACCGGCCGGTCAGACGACGCTGTGGAAGGTGACGGTGAAGCCGCTGCACCGGCCGCACTGCTGCATCACCTGGTTGCCCGGTTCCTGGTCCTGCTTGGACCATCCGTAGGCCTTGGGGCAATGGGCGGCGATCATGTCGCTGTAGGGCGTCTTGGCGTCCCGGTTGGGGTTGGTGCACAGCATCGGCGAGCCGTCCGGCCAGCTCGTCAGGTTGTCCGGGGGACACAGCGGCAGCAGGTTCTGCGAGCAGCCCATCGTGTCGCATCCGCCGCCGCCCGCGGCGTCGTTCGGGGCGATGGTGACGGGCTGGGAGAAGGCGTTGACGTAGCTGACGTTGTACCAGGGGGCCAGCGAGTCCCGGGTGTCGAAGTTGAACTCCGCGAGGCTGGTGGGCTGTTCGGCGGTCTCGCAGTGGTCCTCGAGCTTGCCGCAGTCCCCCACCTCGCAGTGGAAGGTGTCGCCCGGGGTTCCGGTACATCCTTGACGGGCGAAGAACTTGCCGCGCCAGTGGCCGGGGTCCGCCGTCTCGGGAATCGTCACCGTGCCCGACTGGCCGGGCTCCAGGATGGGCAGCGAGGTGAAGTCCTTGGACCCGTCGGCATTGACATCGCTGCCGATCCACACCTTCCTGCCGGTGTCGTTGACGAACGTGACGGTGTGGTCGACCGCCGCGGCCGACGCGGTACCGGACGCCGTTTCCGCGCCGGTGCCGGGGGTGGCGCCCGCGCTGGCCGCGGAATGCGGGCTCAGGGCCACCAGGACCGCGGCGGCCATGGCGGCCACGGCGGTCAGGATTTTCCGCATGGTTCCTCTTTCGTCGTGGGGGAAAGGTGCTACGGAAGAGCCGGCGGTGCCGCCGGAAGGTCATGCGCCGGGGCGCTCCCACGACCGAGCGAGGTTGATCACGAGGAGTGTGTCACGATCATGACAACCTTTGCCCACGAAAACTCTCCGAGGTCCGGCCCAGGCGATAGCATCGGCCTGAGAGCGCTCTCCAGAGCTGACGGTCCCCCATGACAGCGCCCCCGGACCCCGTATGTCAATGGTCTGGACCAAAATGGCGCTCAGCAGCGCGCCGTGAGGCCACCGTCCACGGGCAGGCATACGCCGTTGATGTACGCGGCCTCGTCCGAGGCGAGGAAGACGGCGGCGGCCGCGACGTCCCACGGGCTGCCCATGCGGCCCGTCGGGCTCACCGCGTGGCGGGCCGCGAGCGCGGCCTCGGGGTCGTCCGCCCCGGCCACGATCTGCTGGGCCACCAGCGGGGTGTCGATGAGTCCGGGCATCACGGCGTTCACCCGCACGCCCTCGGCGGCGTGGCGCAGCGCCAGGCTGACCGTGAGCTGGTTGACGGCCGCCTTCGAGGCGCTGTAGCTCGGGTACGGATACCCGGTGTCGCGTATCGCCGCGATCGAGGACACGTTGACCACCGCCCCGCCACCCGCCGCCACCATGCGCGGCAGTACGTGCTTGCAGGTCAGGAAGACACCGCCGACATTGATCGCGAGGGCGGACTGCCAGTCGGCCAGGTCGAGTCCGGTGATGTCGCCCAGCCGGGCCACGCCGACGTTGTTGTGCAGCACCGTGGGCGTGCCCAGTGCGCGCTCGGCCGCCGCGACGGCGGCGGCCACCTGCTCCTCGTCGGTGACATCCGCCGTCAGGGGCAGTGCCGTGCCACCCTCGGCCGTGATCGCCTCGGCCGTACGGCGGGCCTGGTCCGCGTCGATGTCGATCGCCGCCACCCGCGCGCCCTCCCGGGCGAACGCGAGCGCGGCGGCCTGGCCGTTGCTCACCCCGTCCCCGCTCGAGCCGGCCCCGAAGACGAGGGCGGTGCGGTCGGCCAGTCGTCGTCCCCTGTGCATGGCCCGATCCTGGACACCGGGGTGTCCCGGGGCCACCGACGGCCGTCGCAAACACCTCGCACCGCCTCCTCGATCTGTAGAAAACAGCAGGTCATCGCCCTTCACATCGGTCGAGACATACGTAAAGATCTTTCCGATCGGCAGCGGCGACGGGCCACCCGGCCCGTCCGGCGGGAGGTGATGGACGATGCTCGAAGGCCGGCTTCAGGACGTCGTGGACGAGCTGGCGGAGCGCATCGGCCGTTCCGTCGCGGTCAACGACCCACGGGTGCACATCCTGTGTGCGAGCCGCCACTTCGGCGACGAGGACCGGGTGCGGGTGCGGGCGGTGCTCCAGCGGGACGCGGGCAGCGCGGCGGCCGGGCACATCCTCGCCCAGGGGGTCGACCGCTGGACCGAACCCGGTGTCATCCCGCCGCGCGACGACCTGGGCATGCGGGCGCGACTGTGCGCGCCGATACGGTGGCGGCACCAACTGCTCGGCCTGCTCGTGGTCATCGACCCCGACGGCTCCCTCTCCCCCGCCAGTGTCGAGGCCGTCGTCGAGGCCACCGGTATCCTCGCTCCCCTCATGTACGGGGAGTTCGCCGCACGGGACACCGAGCGGATGGCCCGCGAGGAGGCGTTGCGGCAGCTGCTGAGCCCGTCGGCCACGGTGCGCGAGGCCGGGCGGGACGCACTCGTCCGCGGTGGCCGGCTGCCGTCCGCCCGCTGTGCCGGTGTCACGGTCGCGCGGGTCGTCGGTGATCCGCCGGCCGACCGCGCGGGGGTGGTGGAGGTGGCGCTGCGCACCGGGCTCGAGCGGGTGGCGGGCGACCGCGCGCTGCACACCGAGTTCTGCCTGGACGGGCCGCGCGGGCTGCTGCTGACCTGCTCCGACCGGCCCGTACCCGAGGAGCGGCTGCGCGCTCGGGCGGCGGTCCTCCTCCAGCAGGTGCGGTCGGTGCTGGACGGGTCGGCGGAGTGTGTGGCGGGGATCGGCGAGACCGTGGAGGGCGGTGTCGAACAGGCGTGGATGTCGTGCGAGCAGGCGGCGGGCGCCGCACGGGCGGCCGGGCCACAAACCGGCGGTGACGGCGTCGTGCACTGGGCCGAACTCGGCGCGCTGGCACCCCTGTCGCTGATCCCGCCGGACCGGCTGACTCCCGCGCTGCTGCCCGCGCCGCTGCGCGCCCTGCTGGCCCGGGATCCCTCGGGCCGCCTCACCGAGACGCTCGCGGCCTACCTCGACCACGCCGGTTCGGCGCCGCGCACCGCGGACGCCCTGCACCTCCACCGCACCTCGCTGTACTACCGGCTGCAGCGCATCGCGGAACTCACCGGACTGGACCTGGCCGACGGCGACAACCGGCTGACGCTCCATCTGGGGCTGCGGCTGCGTTCCCTGATGCGCGCGGCCGGCCAGGGATGAGCCGCCGGACCGACCACGGCCGACGGCCCCCCGGCAACCGTCGGCTTTTCGACAAAGAGAGGAAAGCATCCGGCCGATTCCCGACAGGGAACGGTGGCATGCCCCCTGGCCGGGCCAGATACTCCGACCGCAGTGCACGTCACCTGGGAGCCGCCGCCATGTCCACCCTCGCCCCGCCCGCCGGCCGCACCGTGTCCACGACACGGATCGCGGTCGCCAGCTTCGTCGGAACGGCGATCGAGTTCTACGACTTCTACATCTACGGGACGGCGGCCGCGCTCGTCCTCGGCAAGCTGTTCTTCCCCACCTTCTCCGCGCTCGCGGGCACGCTGGCCGCGTTCGCCACCTTCGGTGTGGGCTTCGTCGCCCGCCCGATCGGCGCGGTCATCTTCGGGCACTTCGGGGACCGCACCGGGCGCAAGGCGATGCTGGTCACCTCGCTGCTCGTGATGGGGACGGGAACGGTCGCCATCGGGCTGCTGCCCACCTACGGGACGGTCGGGATCGCGGCGCCCGTACTGCTGGTGCTGTGCCGTTTCCTCCAGGGTGTGGGGCTGGGCGGCGAGTGGGGCGGCGCGGTGCTGCTGGCCACCGAGTACGCGCCCCGGGGCAAGCGGGGGCTGTGGTCGAGCTTCCCGCAGATCGGCCCGGCCATCGGCTTCATCATCGCCGGCGGCTCGTTCCTGCTGCTGGGCCGGGTGATGGACGACGCGACCTTCGAGTCCTGGGGGTGGCGGATCCCGTTCCTGGCCAGCGCGGCGCTGGTCGTCGTCGGCTACTACATCCGGATGCGGATCGCCGAAACACCGGTCTTCCAGAAGGCGCTGGAACAGCAGGAGCGGGCCAAGGCGCCCATCGTCGACGTGGTCCGCCGCCAGGGCGCCACTCTGGCCCTGTCGACCTGCGCCTTCATCCTCGCGCACACGCTCTTCTACACGATCACGACCTTCGCGCTGTCCTACGGCACCACGGAGCTGGACCTCGACAAGGACATGCTGCTGCTGTGCGCGATGGTGGCGGCGCTCGTGCTGGGCCTGGCCACGCCGGTACTGGCCGTGGTGTCCGACCGCATCGGCCGCCGTACCGTCTGCCTGAGCGCGGGGATTCTGGCCGCGCTGTGGGCGTATCCCATGTTCGCCCTGATCAACACCGGTGAGCCACTGCTCATCGGGCTCGCGATGGCCGTCGGGATGCTGGCCTTCGCCGCGTTGTACGGCCCGATGGGCGCCTACCTCCCGGAGATGTTCGCCACCCGCTACCGCTACACCGGCGCGTCCGTGGCCTACAACGCGAGCGGCATCGTCGGCGGCGGCGTCACCCCCGTCCTCGCCACCCAGCTCGTCGCCTCCACCGGCTCATCGCTTCCGGTGTCCGGCTACATCGTGGTGATCGCCCTGATCTCCGCGCTGTGCGTGTGGTTCCTGAAGGAGACCCACACCACCGATCTGGAGGACGACCCGATCGGGTCCCAGGCTCACGGGTGACCGCCGGCTTCACCCCACGCCGCTGGGGCGGAACTGGACGCTGATCCGCGGGCCGGTGGCACGGGCGGACTTGGGGATCGCGTGTTCCCAGGTCCGCTGGCAGGAGCCGCCCATCACCAGCAGGTCCCCGTGGCCGAGCGGCCGTCGCACGGTGCCGCCGCCACCGCGCGGGCGCAGCAGCAGGTCCCGGGGCGCGCCCACGGACAGGATGGCGACCATGGTGTCCTCGCTGCTCCCCCGGCCGATGCGGTCGCCGTGCCAGGCCACGCTGTCCCGGCCGTCCCGGTAGTAGCACAGCCCGGCCGTGGTGAAGGGCTCCCCCAGCTCGCTGGCGTAGTACGCGGAGAGCGCCGCCCTGGCCTCGGCCAGGACGGGGTGCGGCAGCGGGTCCTCGGCGCCGTAGAAGGCGAGCAGCCGGGGAACGTCCACCACCTGCTCGTACATGTGCCGCCGCTCGGCCTTCCAGGGAACCTCGGCGACGAGCCGGGTGAACAGGTCGTCCGCCCCGCTCAGCCACCCGGGCCGCAGATCGATCCAGGCTCCGGACCCGAGCTCGGTCCTGCGCATCCCGCGCAGCGGGCCGAGACCGATGTCGTCGGCCTGGTCGAAGAGCGAACCCTGGAGATATACGCCCATATGGGCAGCGTACCGATGTCATCGGACACACGTTCCCCAAGGTGCGCATACGGACCTGCGCGGGCGGACCTGCGCATACGGACCGACGCGGGCGGAGACGCGGTTAGCGTCGATACGGGGACGAGGTGTCACCGCTGACGGGAGCGCGATATGACCAGCCATACGGCCGGCCGCTCGCCCGGCGTCACCCCGGAGGAGGCAGCGGGGAGGCCACCGGGCGTGGGGCCCTGGACCTGGGCCGGGGTGCCGCCCCGGTCCCGGCAGGTCCTGGTGGTGGCCGGACACGACCGGAACGCGCCGGTGTCCACGGCCATCCTGTACGAGCGCACCGGCACCGGCTGGCGGGCCGGGACGAGCCGGCCGGCGCACAACGCGCTGGAGGGCTGGACCGACCACCACCGGGAGGGTGATCTGCGCTCCCCCATCGGCGTCTACACCCTCACGGACGCCGGCGGACGCCTCCCCGACCCCGGCACCCGGCTGCCCTACGACCATTCGGCCGGCTTCACCACGAGCGGCACGGGTTTCGACGGCGAGCCCCTGACCGGCTCGTTCGACTACGTGGTCGCCATCGACTACAACCGCGCGCCCGGCACCTCACCCCTGGACCGGACCCGCCCGCTCGGTCCGGACCTGGGCGGCGGCATCTGGCTGCACGTCGACCACGGCGGCCCCACGCGCGGATGTGTGAGCCTCGGGAAGGGCCCGATGAAGGACCTGCTGCGGGCGCTGGACCCGGACCGCGCACCCGTCGTCGTCATGGGCGACGCGGTCTCGCTCGCACGCTGAGGACCGGCCGGCCACGCGGGACGGCCGTCGCGGAGCCGGATCGTTCCGGGGAGCCGGGATCACTCTGTGGGGAGCCGGGATCGTTCCGGGGAGCCGGGGTCACTCTCCGGGGAGCCGCCTCGGTGGGCACGGCGCGCGAGCGGATCGTCGATGGCTTCCACCAGCCAGTCCAGTCCGGCCTGACCGGCGCGTACCGGGTTGCGCAGGGTGCCCACCCCCTCGATGGACATCTCCACGACGTCCCCGGCCCGCAGGGTGAAGTCGAGCGCGGGCACGATGCCGGTGCCGGTGGACAGCACGGCGCCGTCGGGGAAGGGCTGGGAGCGCCACAGATGCTCCACCAGCCCCCGCGGGGTGCGGTGGAACGCGGCCGTGGAGGTGGCCGACCGGACGGCCGCCTCGCCGTCGCGCCAGACCACCAGGGTGATGTCCAGCGCGTCGGGGGCGGCGATCTCCCAGGCGGGCACGATGCCGGAGGACACGGCGGCGCTTCCGGCGTAGATCTTCGCCTGGGGGAGGTAGAGCGGATTCTCACCCTCGATGGACCGTGAGCTGACGTCGTCGGCGACCAGATAGCCGACGGTCTCGCCGTGCCGGTTGAGGACCAGCGCCAGTTCGGGCTCGGGGACGTTCAGCTCGGAGTCGTCCCGTACGGCGATCGGCTCACCGTCGGTCACCACCCGCCAGGGCGCCGCCTTGAAGAACAGCTCCGGGCGCTCGGCGTCGTAGATCCGCTCGTACACCGACTGCTCGGTGCTCTCCTCCACCCTGGCCTCGCGGGAGCGTTCATACGTCACCCCCGCGGCCCACAGCTCCATCAGCCCGTCCAGCGGCGGCAGCAGCAGGACGTCCTCCTCGTGGGCGGCGGCGGGGCCGGAGACGGTGTTGTCCACCAGGGCCCGCAGCTCCGCCCCGGACAGCCGCAGCAGCTCGGCGATGAGCGGCGCCCCGGGGAAGGCCCGTACTCCGCCGGTGTCGTCGGCCACTCCGGTCCGGACGGTCCCGGCGTCGTCGGCGAAGCGCACGATGCGTGTCATCTGTCGTCCTCTCCTCTCCTGACGCTGTGACTCGTCCTCCTACCCAGCGGAGGGCGTCACCGCGCCGGCGGAGGGCGGTGGCCGCGCCGCCGACGGAGGGGCGGGTGGCCGTGCGGGCACCCGCCGCCACGATGACGCTTCGACCGCCCCGGTGAGGGGCGGGCGACGCCTCACCCAGGGCGGTCAGATCTCGCGCCGTACCAGGAAGCCCAGCAGCGTGCGCAGCTCCGCGCTGGCCCGCGGCGCCAGCGGCAGACCGTCCAGACACGCTTCCACGGCGGTGATGTGACAGTCGGCCTCCGCCAGGGCCGCCATGCGGCCGCCGGCCTGCTCGATCAGAGCGGCCGCCCGGTGCGTGGTGGCGTCGTCCGGGGTGTCGGGAAACTCCTCCAGGAGGGCGGCCAGCCGTCCGGCGGCCGGGGCGCCGGGGCCGTCGGCGCTCAGGGCGGCGAGCACGGGGAAGGTCTTCTTGCTCCGCCGCAGATCGTGGTGGACGGGTTTGCCGGTGACCGCGGGATCGCCCCAGATGCCCAGCAGATCGTCCGCCACCTGGAACGCCACGCCCATATGCCGTCCGGCCCGGTCCAAGGTGGCCACGGTGGTCTCCGGCGCCCCGGCGAGCGCGGCGCCCAGGGCGGCGGCGCAGCCGAGCAGCGCCCCGGTCTTGTGCTCGGCCATCGTGCGGTACTCCTCCGGCCCCACCGCCGTGGGCCCGGTCCAGGGGCGCGACTCGAAGAGCAGATCGTCCGCCTGCCCGCTGGAGAGGTCGGCCATCGCGGCGCCCAGGCGCCGCACCGCGGCGGCGGTCCCGCCGCCGGGCGCGGCGGCGAGCACCTCCACCGCCAGTGCGTACAGGGCGTCGCCGGCCAGCACGGCCGGGCCCGTCCCGTACGCCTTCCACACGGTGGGCCGGGAGCGCCGGGTCTGGTCGCCGTCCATGATGTCGTCGTGCAGCAGTGAGAAGGTGTGCACCAGCTCCACGGCCACCGCGCCGGCGACCGCCGCCTCACCGGACGCCCCGGCCGCCTCGGCGCTCAGCACGGCCAGCGCCTGCCGCACCCCCTTGCCACCCGCTCCCCCGGCGGGCGTGCCGCCCACATCGCACCAGCCGAAGGAGTACGCGGCCATCTCGCCGAGCCACGGGTGCAGCCGCCCGACCGCCTCGGCCAGCGCCGGGCGCACCAGGTCCCGGCAGCGGACGAGGATGTCGCCCGCGGTCGCGGTGGTCTCGTCCGCGCCGAGGAACACGGGGAACGCCGTGGTCGCCGTGGTCATCGGGCCGCCCCCACGGTCTCCGCGGCCTGCGCGACCTCCGCGGCCTGCGCGTCCCCCGCGACCTCCGCGGGCCCCACTGCCTGCGCGCCCTCCGCGGCCTGCGCGTCCCCCGCAACCTGCGCGTCCTCCGCGGCCTCGGTGAGACCGAACTCCTCCCGGGCCCGGTCCACCATCTGCCGGGCGTGCCGCAGTCCGATCCGCTCCAGCGCGGTGGCCAGTGCGGACAGGTCCTCGGCGGTCCGGGCACGGTCGCGGCCCAGCCGGGCCAGGGACTTGATGAGCCCGAGCCTGGCGAGCGCCTCGCCGCGCGGCTCGCTCATGTCGCGGAACTCCTCCAGCGCCTGCTCGTACATCGCGCGGGCCTCCTCGTAACGGCCCGCGCGGTAGAACACGTTGCCGCGCATCTTGTGGTTGTACGCCAGCGCGCTCACCAGGTTCATCTCACGGCAGGTCAGTTCGGCCTCGGAGAGCAGCTCCAGCGCGCGCTCCACGTCCCCGTCGCGGACGGAGATGATGTCGGCCATGCCACGCAGCGCCCACGCGTGTCCGCGCCGGTCCTCGGCCTGTGCGGCTATCCCCGCGGCCTCCTCGAACATCGCGTAGGCCGAGTCGTACGACCCGGTGTTGCGGTGCATCTGGGCGATGCCTTCCAGCGCCCATACGGTGTGCCGCGCCTCGCCGCGCTTCCGCGCCTCGGCGAGGAGCTTCTCGTGCAGCGCGCCCACGGCCTCGTAGTCCCCCTGGATACGGCCGGTTTCCGCCATCCCGGCGAGCGAGTAGCCGCGGACGACGATGTCCCCGCCGCGTTCGCCGAGGTCGGCCGCGAGTCCCAGCAGCCGCCACGCCAGCGCCAGCGCACCCCGCTGCCGGGCGAGCGTGCCTCCGCTCCACAGCGCCCACGCCATCGCCCCGAGGTCCCCCGCCGTACGGGCCGCCCGGTAGCTGGCCTTCCACTCGCGCTCGGCCTCACCGACGTGCCCCAGCCTCCGGTACGCCTCGGCGACCGCCAGCCCCGCACGGGCCGCCTCCCCCGGTGAGCCGCCCCGCTCGGCCGCCCGCAACTGCTCGGTGCCCGCCGCCAGTACGTCGACCAGCGAAGAGTTCACGGACAGGGTGGTGAGCGAGCCCTGGTACTCAGGAGCGAATGCCTTGCCGTACATGGATGCCTTTCCGTCTGTGGTTCCCAGGAACGCGCGGCGACCTATGCACCGCATGTATACACGCAGTGTATAGCTAGCAGGAAGCCTGAGTTGACCAAGCGGCACCGCTGCTGCGCATCCCGTCGGTGATCAAGACGCGACCAGGCCCTTCGAGGTTCACCGGATGGCTCGATCGATGGCAAGAACTTTCCCGGCCCACCCGCTCACGGCCGGGGCGAGTGCCGGATCTTGTGCGCGGGCACGCCCGTTCCGTGCTGGACGTGGGGTGCGGAACGGGCGCGCTATTGCGCAGGGCCCGGGAGGACGGGCACACGGGACGGCTGTGCGGGCTGGATCCCGGGGCGGGGATGCTGGAGGTGGCGCGGGCGCGCCCGGATGTGGAGTCGGCGCTCGGCGACGCGGTGTCGGCGCGGCGGTGGCACCGTGAGTTCGATCTGGTGGTGGGACCGCGGGCCGCTGACGGACACCAGCCCGGACATCATCACCGTGGCCCGCCGCCTCCGTTGACGCCCCGCTGCCCCCACCGACCCCCGCCGGCCCTCGCGGTCAGCCCCAGGTCCTGCCGGTGACCAGGTCGGGGCCCAGGTGGCGGGCGGCGACGGCGGTGATCGCGGAGGCGGGGCCGTACCGCCGGGCGAGTTTGTAGGTGTGGACCACGCAGGTGCGCACCGGATGCACCTCCCCGCCGGGTTCCGCCGTGTCGTCCGCGGCGAGCGGGCGGATCTGCGGCCGGGCCAGCGCGAAGCACACCAGCATGGTGCGGTGGTCCTCGCCGATCAGGAAGTCGGCGATGCCCCGGTGGCGGAAGTCCAGACAGGGGAACACGACCGCGATGTCCTCCTGTGCGTACGGAGCCGCCCGGAGGGCCGGGAGGACGTCGAGTATCCGCTCGCCCGTGGCGAGCAGTCGCGCCTCCTCGTGGGAATCGCCCCAGGGCGGCGGGTCGTCGTCCCGCCACAGGTCGTCGTCCTGCCACAGCGGATGTCTCTCGGTGCTGAGCGACGTGCCCACGGCGGGCCGGCCGTAGCGCGCCTTCCCGCTGACGCTGGTCCAGTTGAGGCTCGCGTTGACGCAGAGCCTGCCGGCCAGGAGCGACCACGGGGTACGGACCAGACGCTCGCGGGCCAGGTCCACCACGAGGCGGCCGAACGACTCCGCCGGGAGCAGGGTCGGTTCGGCGGGGGCGATGAAGGCGTCGGTCCAGGTTCCCACCGCGCGGTTGTAACACCGGGTCCGGTGCGGTGCCCAGTCGTTTTCCGTTCGGCACCGCATCCGGACGTTCGGCATCGCCTTCGGCGCCGCCTCATGGCGGTGGCAACGCCCGGCGGATCAGGCCGAGTTGGCCACACGGGACTCAGGAGAACGTCCGGCCCGCCCGCCACTCCGGCGCGAGCACCGACCAGATCTCCATGTCGTGCCGTTCGCCCCGGTGGGAGTAGCTCTGCCGCAGCACACCCTCCCTGGTCATCCCCAGCCGCCGGGCCACGGCGACGCTGGCCTCGTTGGCGGAGGCGGCCCACCACTCGACGCGGTGGATGCCCCGCTCCTCGACGGCCCAGTCGATGATCAGGCGCGCGGCCCGGGTCACCAGCCCCCTGCCCACCGCCGACGGCTCCAGCCAGCAACCCGCCTCCGCGGTGCCCTGCTTGATGTCCATCGTCCGGAAGAGGACTCCGCCGACCAGTGTGCCGTCCGTCCAGATGCCGTGGATCCGCCCGGTGTCGGCCGCCGCCTTCTCCGCGTACCCCTGGAGGAACGCACGGGCCGACTCCAGGTCCGCGACGGCGTCCGCCAGCCCGATGTACCGCCCGATGAACTCCCGTCCCCGGTCCATGTGGACCAGGAACTCCTCGGCCTGCCACGGCTCCAGCGGGCGCAGCTCCGCGCCGTCCTCACCCAGGGACATCGCGTACATCGTCACCCTCCACGGTCCGAACCAACGCGCACTACGGGAGGGATCCTGCCATCGAGAGGTTCGCCCGCGCGTTTCTTTTGTACCTACTAGTATGTATGATCCTGTCCATGGACACCCGGGAACGACTCATCGCAAGCACCCGTGAGCTGCTGTGGGAGCGCGGCTACGTGGGCACGAGCCCGAAGGCGATCCAGGAGCGGTCCGGAGCGGGCCAGGGCAGCATGTACCACCACTTCCACGGGAAACCCGATCTGGCGCTCGCCGCGATCAGCCGCAGCGCCGAGGAGCTGCGGAGCAGGGCGGAGGCCCAGTTCAGCGGACCCGGCACGGTGGTCGAGCGGATCACGGCCTATCTGCGGCGGGAACGGGACGTCCTGAAGGGCTGCCCGGTCGGCCGTCTCACCCAGGACCCCGATGTGATGGCGGACCCGGATCTGCGCCGGCCGGTCGAGGAAACCTTCACCTGGCTCACCGACCGGCTGACCGGGCTGCTGGCGGAGGGGCGCGGAAACGGTGAGCTCGCCCCCGGGCTCGACCCGGTGGGCACGGCCACCGCGCTGGTCGCGGTGTTGCAGGGCGGCTATGTGCTGGCCCGCGCCGCCGACTCGGCCGAGGTCTTCGGCCGGGCGGTCGACGGAGCCCTCGGCCTGCTCACCGCCCATATCCGCTGACCCGCCGCCGGCCGACCCGCCGCCGACCCGCTCGCCGCGGTCCCGGCCCGGCATGGTCCCGGCCCGCCGTGGTCTCAGCCCGGCATGGCGGGAATCCGTTGATGTCTGTCACTCACGCCCCTGGGTGATCCTCCTCCGGCTCCCTAGCGTGGGGCGCGCGCCACCCGCCCCACGCCTGGAAGGAGACGCTGGTGCTCGCCACCTTCGGAACGGAGCCGGACGCCACCCGATGACCAAGATCCTGCTCTCCCTGCACGTCCTGGCCGCCATCGTCGCGATCGGCCCCGTCACGGTCGCCGCGAGCATGTTCCCGGCCGCGGCCCGCCGCGCCCACGCGGCCGCCGCCGAGGGCGCGGCGGACCTGGGTACGGTCCGGCTCCTGCACCGCATCTGCCGCGTCTACGCCAAGCTGGGCCTGGCCGTGCCCCTTCTCGGCTTCGCCACGGCCGCCGCGATGGGCGTCCTCAGCAGCGGCTGGCTCACCGCCTCCATCGCGCTGACGGCCGCGGCCGCCGGCATCCTGGCCGCCTTCGTGCTGCCGCGTCAGGACGAACTCATCGACACCCTCGGTGCCCACAAGGCCCTGGAGCGGACCGAAACCGCCCAACTGGCCATGTTCACGGGCGTGTTCAACCTGCTGTGGGCGGTCGTGACCATCCTCATGATCGTCCGCCCGGGTTCGACCACCGGAGCGTGACCCGGCCCCGTCACCGGCGTACGGATCCGTGTACGGCCCCGGCGGATCCGTGTACGGCCCCGTCCCCGGGCGCGTGTCCGACCGGGGCCGCGATCCGTGCGGCGGCCGCGGTGCCGGGGACGGCGCAGGGCTCGCCGTTCAGGGTGAAGTCCCGTGGCGCGGCGTTCGTCCCGGTGTAGGAGCCGTTGAATCCGATGGTCGTGGACGTGCCGGTGGCCAGGGCGGCGTTCCAGCCGGCGTCCTTGGCGGTGACGGCGGCGCCACTCTGGCTCCAGGTGCCGTTCCAGCCGTGGGTGACCTTCTGGTCGCCGGTGAAGGAGAAGCCGAGCCGCCAGCCGTTCAGCGCGGGGCCCCGGTTGGTGAGCGTGACGGTGGCGGTGAAACCGGTGCCCCAGTCGTTGCCCACCCGGTAGTCGACCGTGCAGCCGGCCGGCTGGGCCGCGGCGGTGGTCACCCGCACCGGGGCGGACGGTGGGGAAGAGCGGCCCGCGGTGTCCTTGGCCACCACCCGGAAGGTGTAGGCGGTGGCCGGGGACAGCCCGGTGACGGTGGCGCTCGTGGCGGGGGCGTCGACGGTGGCCACCGCAGCGGTGCCGGCGGGGTCGCCGGAGTACACCTGGTAGCTCGCCACCGGGGAGGACCCGGCGGTGGACGCGGTCCAGGTCAGGGTGGCCCGGTCCGAACCGACCGCGGTGGCGGCGGGGTTGCCGGGGGCGGTGGGCGGGTCCGCCTCGGCGGACCCGGCGGGCAGCACATAGGTGGTGATGGAGTACGCGGGGAAGGTCGTGGTGAAGCCGCCGTCGGTCAGCGGCTGGTCGGCCAGGTGCTGTATCGCGGTGGTGTCGTCCTGGCCGTAGCGGTAGGCCTGCGCCGCCCCGGCCGTTCCGGTGCCGCCGGTCAGGGACACCGGGGCGGTCAGGTCGCCGGTGGTCTTGTTGACGACCACCACGGTCAGCGCGTGGTCACTGGCGCGTTCGGCCGCGTAGACGGCGAGCTTCTCCTGGTCGGCGCTGGCCGCGTGGACCGCGGTCTCGCCGAACGAGCCGCCCTCGCCGTCGTAGTTGCGGAACATCCGGAAGGCGTAGGCACCGGGCTCGGTGGCGGCGGGCGGGTCCCACAAGGTGGCCAGGTCCAGCCCCTCCCGCCCGAAGATGCCGAGCACATCGGCCTGGGCGAGGGCCCCGTTGATGTGGTTCAGCGCGCCCCAGTTGTACTCGGTGATGGCGAGCTTGGTGCCCGGGTAGTTCTCGTCGACCAGGGACCGCATCCGGGGGATGAACTGCACCGGCTGGTTGATCCAGCTCTCGTCCACGTACGTGGGGTCCCACAGCTGCCGTGTGGAGCGCAGCCGCAGGGCCTGGGTGTCCGCGTCGACGGCGTCGCCGAACACGCCGGACTGCTGCGGGTAGATGTGCTCGTCGAAGTAGTCCAGGACGCGGCGGCCGTGGCTCTGCTCGTACGCCTTCATCTGCTGGAGGTACCAGGGGGCGAACTGCAGTCCGCCGTGGGCCGCCCGGTCCGGCGGGTTGGACCAGCAGTCGCCGCCCTTCTCGTTGCAGGTCTTCTGGTCGAGGCCGGAGTAGATCAGGGAGTTGAAGCCCCAGCCGACCGGGCCGAGGGTCTTCGCCCCCGGATCGGCGTCCTTGATCGCGTCGGCGGTGGCGTAGGCGCGGTCCCGCAGCTCGTCGTAGCCCGCGCCGTCCGGGTGGACGTCCCGGTGGGTGCTGTGCCACAGGTCGGGCTCGTTGTCGAGGTCGTAGAAGCGCACCCCGCCGTCGTCCGCGCTCCCGTAGGCGCGGTTGAGATACCGCACCCAGTCCCCCGTGAACTCCGGTCCCGCGGCCACGCTGGTGTCGGCCGGATCGTTGCCGGTGACGTTGGTGCCGTCGCTCTTCACCCCGTTGCCGCAGTCCGGGCGCCACTGGGCGTCGCTGCCCTGCTGGGGTCCGTAACGGGCGATGCTGAAGCCGCAGGCGGTGTTGCGGGCCGCCGTCGTCCAGCCGCTCATCGGCACGGTCAGCACGGTGTCGGTGCCGGTGCGGCGGTTCTGGTCGATGAACTTGTCGGCCTCGGAGCCGTCTGGCAGCCCGTCGGTGCCGTTGTCGTAAAAGAGGTTCTCGAAGTACCAGTCCGCGCCCGCGTTGTAGGCGTCGAGCTGGTAGTTGTAGCGGGTCGTGGCGTTTCCGCCCCACCGCCGGACCGGCAGCCGCAGCTCCTCGGCCAGCGACTCGTCGGCGAAGTTGATCCCGTAGATGTGCGGATCGATCGGGTGGCGCCCGGTGGTGGCGTCGACGGTGAGCGCGGGACCGTCCGCGGCGGCGCGGGCCGCGCCCCGGTCCGGTAAGGCACTGGCCCGGACGGGGTCGGCCAGCCCCCCGCCCGCCACCAGCAGCACCACGGCCGCCAGCGCGGCCCTCGGAGTCATGCGCATGGTCCTCCTTCCAGACGGCCATGCGGCACGGCCCGGCCACGCGGCAGGCACAGGAGCACACGTGTGCACGGGCGGGGCACAGGGGCGGGCGGTGCCGTACGGCCTCACGATGGGCGGACGTGCATGGGAGCGCTCCCAAAGAGCGTTCACATGGTCAGTGAAGCCCGCGGTGGTGTCAACCTTCCGGACCGAAACCGGACCCGGCCGGAGCGCGCGACCTGGCGCGGGATAATGATCGAGGGCGCCGGACCGGAGGCAGGAGGCGGGCAGGGCATGCACGGCGAGTACAAGATCCCTGGCGGGAAGCTCGTGGTCGTGGATCTGGACCACCAGGACGGCGTCCTGCGCAACGTGCGGGTCGCCGGCGACTTCTTCCTGGAACCCGACGAGGCCCTCGCCGCCATCGATCACGCTCTGGAAGGCGCCCCTGCCGACACCGACGCGGCGGGGCTCACCGCACGCATCGAGGCGGCACTCCCGCCGGGCACCACGATGTACGGCATCACGGCCGAGGGAGTCGCGGTGTCCGTGCGCCGAGCCCTGGCCCGAGCCACGGACTGGACCGACTACGACTGGCAGCTCATCCACGAACCGCCACAGTCCCCCGCCCTGCACATGGCCCTCGACCAGGTCCTCACCGAGGAGGTCGCGGCCGGACGCCGCGCCCCCACCCTCCGCGTCTGGGAATGGGGAGCCCCGGCCGTCATCATCGGCAGCTTCCAATCCCTCCGCAACGAAGTGGACCCCGCGGGCGCGGCTCGTCACGGCGTCACCGTGGTGCGGCGCATTTCCGGTGGCGGAGCCATGTTCGTCGAGGCCGAGAACACCATCACCTACTCCCTGTCGGTACCGGCCTCCCTCGTCTCCGGGCTGTCGTTCGCCGACTCCTACGCCTACCTCGACGACTGGGTGCTGAACGCGCTCGGCGACATGGGCATCAAAGCCTGGTACCAGCCCCTCAACGACATCGCTTCCGAGGCAGGCAAGATCGGCGGCGCCGCACAGAAACGCCTCGCCGCCGGGAACGGCGCCGTCCTGCACCACGTGACGATGGCCTACGACATCGACGCCGACAAGATGCTCGACGTCCTGCGCATCGGCAAGGAGAAGATGTCCGACAAGGGCACCAGGAGCGCCGGAAAACGCGTCGACCCGCTCCGCCGCCAGACCGGCCTGCCCCGAGCCGAGATCATCGACCGCATGCTCACCTCCTTCCGCACCCGCTACGGCCTCGCCCAGGGGCACATCACCCACGAGGAGATGGCACGCGCCGAGGAACTGGCCCTCACCAAGTACAGCAACGAGGAGTGGACAGCCCGGGTCCCATAGAAACCACACCCGGCGCGGCACGCGACCCCGTGAAGAGGGTGACGGTGTACGCGATCCGGTCAGCCCCGTCGGACAGCTCCCAGCTGAGTCCGGTGCAGGCCGGAAGCCGCGAACCGGTGCGCCACCGTGTCCAGGACCCGGGCCATCGCTTCCGCGGGCGGGGTGGCGGGGCGGGTCTGGGCGCGGGCGAGCAGGACGCGGCGGGTGGGGGCGGGCACGTCGGAGGCGAAGGGAAGGAGGCGTACGTCGCTGCGGCGGCTGGTGAGGGCGAGACGGGGCGCGAGCGCGATGCCGAGCCCGGCGGCCACCATGGCCTGCGCCTCCTGGTAGTCGTGCGAGGCGTAGGCGATGCGCGGTTCGTAGCCGGCCTGGCGGCAGCTGCGGCGCAGCACGTCGGCCACGGGGTGGTTGTCGGCGCGGATGATCCATTCCTGGTCGGCGAGGTCGCTCAGCCGCACGGAAGCATGCGCGCGCAGGGGCGAGTCCGCGGGGACCACCAGCACCGTGGGGTCGTCGAGCAGGTGGGTGAGAGTCAGGGCGGGGTCGTCGAGGCGGCTCCAGCTGTAGTCCCACAGCAGGGCCTGCTCCACCTCACCGGTGTGCAGCATCTCGCACAGTTCGGCGCGGACCCCGGCGCGCACTTCGATGCGGACTCCGGAGTGGCGGCGGCGGAAGCGGGTGAGCGCCAGCGGCAGGAGTGAGGCGCTCGCGGTGGGGAACGAACCGAGCCGCAGTGTGCCCTGGTCGAGGTCGGCGAACGACTCCAGATCCGCCTGGGCGGCGCGCAGTTCGCGGCGGATCGTCTGACCGCGCTCCGCCAGCGCGGCACCGGCCGGGGTGGGGCGGACGCCACGGGGCAGCCGCTCGATCAGGGGCTGCCCGGCCTCCCGTTCCAGCAGCGACATCTGCTGTGAGGCGGCCGAGGTGGTCATGCCCATCGCCTCCGCCGCGGCGGTGAGCGAGCCGCGCTCGGCGGCCTCGGTGAGCAGGAGCATACGGCGCACGTTCAACATGGCGACCGAGTTTAGCTGAGCTAAACCATGGTGAAGCGATCTGCCATTGTGCCGAACGCACGCCTCTGCGAAGGTCTTCGCGTTCGCCGGAACGGTTCATGAGTCGGCAATGCGCCCGTAACCGTTCCCGGTCCTTCCCTTGATTGATCGAGAAAGAGCCCCCGACGTGCACACTCCCGCGACGCTGGTCCGCGGCGGCACCAGCAAGTGCTGGCTGTTTCACCAGGTCCATGTCCCCGCCGAGCGTGGCGAGCTGGAAAAGCTGCTGGTAGCCGCCTACGGCTCCACCGATCCGGTGGAACTCGACGGTGTCGGCGGAGCCACCCCCACCACCTCCAAAGCGGCGGTCGTGAGCGCTTCCCCCGAGCCCGGTACGGATATCGACTACCTGTTCGCCCAGGTCGGCATCGGGACCGGGACGGTCGAGTGGACGAGCAACTGCGGCAACTGCGCCACCGGCGTCGCCCTGTACGCGGTCGCGAAGGGCCTGGTGCCGATCACCGGCGACCGCACCCGGGTGACGATGCGCAACATCAACACCGGCGCGGTGCTCGAAGGGCTCGTGGACACCACCGGTGGCCTCGTGCACGACTTCGGCGAGCAGACGGTGCCGGGCACCCGGGCCGGCGGGGTCGCGGTCGGCCTCACCTTCCTCGATCCGGCCGGCCGCACCACCGGCCACCTTCTGCCCACCGGGCAGGCCGCACAGGATCTGAAGGTCGGCACCGCGGACCCGGTGCTGGTGAGCATGGTGGACGCCGGTGCCCCGGTCGTCCTGGTGGACGCCCGCAGTGCCGCCCGCACCGGTTCCGAGACGCTGGAGCAGATGCGTACGCACACCCCCTGGCTGCGCACCGTCCGGCACACCGCCGCGCCGCTGATGGGACTGCTCGAACCAGGGCAGGCGCCGGGCGACGCGGTGCCCAAGGTCGGCCTGGTCGGCGAGCCGGTCCCCTATACGACGACGCTCGGTGAGGCCGTCGCCGCCGAGGACTACGACGTGTCGGTGCGCATGCTCACCATGAACGCCCCGCACCCGGCCATCGGCCTGACCTCCGCCGTCGCCGTCGCGGCCGCGGGCCTGCTGGAGGACTCCGTGGTCTTCCGGGCCGCGGGCGGACCGACCGGCGACTGGCTGCGCCTGGGCACCCCCGCGGGCGTGGTCGCGGTCCGCTGCTCGGACCTGCGGGACGGCCTGCCGGGCCGGGTCACCGTGCAGCGGGCCGCACGTCTGCTCGCCGACGCCCGGATCTACGTACCCCGGACCGGCCGGCCGCGGGCGGCCTGAGCCGAGACGACCGTCACCCCTCCCCAGAACCTGTCGATGACCCCCGTCCCCGGGTTAACCTCGCGCCTTCGGGAGCGCGCACCCCCGTCCCCACCGCACCAAGGACAATGATGTCTGCTGAAGTGATCTCCATAGGCGCGCTGCTGGTGATGTTCGTGGTCGGCACCATCCTGCCGATCAACCTGGGCATCCTGGCCTTCGTCGCCACCTTCGCCGTCGGCACCGCCTCGCTCGGCCTCACCGAGGACGAGATCTTCGAGGGTTTCCCGGTGGACCTCTTCGTGACCATCGTCGGCGTCACCTACCTGTTCTCCGTCGCCCGCCGCAACGGCACCATCGACTGGCTCGTCGCCGCCGGCGTACGGCTGGTGCGCGGCAAGGTGGCGCTGATCCCCTGGGTCCTCTTCCTGGTCGCCGCGACGCTCACGGCGTTCGGCACCTTCACCCCGGCGGCCGTCGCCCTCCTGGTGCCGATCGCGATGAACTTCGCCTACCGGTACAAGATCAATCCCCTGGTGGCCGGAATGATGGTGATCAGCGGCGGGCACGCGGGCGCGTTCTCCCCGCTCGCCGTCTCCGGTGCCCTGGTCCTCGGTCTCGTCGACGACACCAAACTGCACGTCGCGCCCGCGACCCTCTTCGCCGCCAGCTTCGCGATCAATCTGCTGCTGTCCGCCCTCACGTACGTTTTCCTCGCCAAGCGCCCCGCCCCCTTTGCCGAGAACGCGCAGGAGGAGACCGACGGGGAGGCACCCGTCGCGTCCGGCAGGCTCGACTGGCGGCAGTGGCTCACCCTGTTCTGCCTGCTCGCGCTGGTGATCGGTGCGCTCGGCTTCCACCTGGAGATCGGCTTCCTGGCCCTGGTGGCCGGCGCGGTGCTGGCGCTGGTGGACATGAAGCGGCAGGAGAAGGCCGTGGACGGCATCAGCTGGTCCACGCTGCTGCTGGTGGCGGGCATGATGACCTACATCGCGATGCTGGAGAAGGCCGGCATCATCGAGTCCGTCTCCGAACACGCCGCGGACTTGGGCGCCCCGCTCATCGTCGCCCTGGTGTTGTGCTTCACCGTGGCCATCACCTCGGCCTTCGCCTCCTCCACGGCGATCCTCACCGCGATCATCCCCCTCGCGGCGCCGCTGTTGCTCTCCAGCCACCTCAGCGCCGCCGGACTGGTCGCCGCCCTGGCGGTGTCCACCACGATCGTCGACACCTCCCCGTTCTCCACCAACGGCGCCCTCGTCCTCGGCAACGCCCGCGGAGTCGACACCCGCCGCTTCTACCGGCAGGTCATCGGCTACACCGGCGGCATCGTCGCGATCGGTCCGGTCGTCGCCTGGGGAGCCCTCGTTCTCCCCTTCTCCTGACCGGCACGGTCGGAGCCCCTGCGGGCACCGGGCGCCCCCGCGGCGCCCGGTGCCCGCTCGTGGTTCACCCGGGTTACCGCGCGGGTCACCGCACCATGTGACCGGCACCACCATGGAAAGCCCACAGGTCGGCGACGCGCCGCTCGCGGAGCATGCCGCCGGTGGGGGCTTCGGGACGGGCGCGGTGCGCGGTTTCCAGGGCCGAGGCCCAGGACTCCTCGTCACTCACGTCGGTCGGGTGGAAGAGGGCCCCTTTGCCGGTGTCCCGGATGGCACGGGCCGTGCGTTCCCCTTCGGCGGTGTCGATGTCGGCGACGAGGACGCGGGCTCCCTCGTCCGCGAGCCGCCGAGCGATCGCGGCACCGATCCCGCCGGTCGCTCCCGTGACCACGGCGACCCGTCCGTCGAACCAGGCACTGTCCCGGGAGGCTGCGGATACGAGGAGGGCATGGGCGGCTCCGAAGGCTGCGGCGCGAACCGGCGCGACCTTCGCCGAGGTGGCGGTGGACGCGACGCTGGGCCTGGTGTGTGGAGGATGCTCTCCGTGTACGACGCGGGGCGGATCATCAGTCCCAAGCCGACGGAGAGCCAGGCGATCGGCGGCATGGTGGGCGGCATCGGTGCGGCCCTGCCGGAGCACACCGTCACCGACCACCGCGACGGCCGGATCGTCAACGCCAACCTGGCCGACTACCTCGTCCCGGTCAACGCCGACGTCCCCGACCTCACAGCCGTCTACCTCGACAGTGAGGACTACGACGCCGATCCGCTCGGGCTCAAGGGCCTCGCCGAACTGGTGATCAGCGGTGTGGCGCCCGCCATCGCCAACGCGGTCTTCAACGCCACCGGCCGCCGCGTCCGCGAACTGCCGATCACCGCGGAGGCATTGCTCTGACACCCGCACACCGCGGTCGGTGACGGCTCATCCAGCGCGGTGCCACCGACATCTCCGGCAGCGGGCCCCGTCCCGCTGCCGGACCTGCTGATCCAGAACTGACCCGCCGGACCGCCGCGGATCAGGTGTTTATCGGTCCAGCCCGGTGGGTTCCGGTGAGCAGAGCTTCGGCATGCTTGCGGAAAGCGGTGACCAGGCGGCTGCGGTCGCCGGTGCGGGTGGCGAGCACGACCTGGCTGGGTTCGACCCCGTGCAACGGGACGGTGGTGAGGCTGGGATGCAGGCCGGTCGCGTAGTCGAGGGGCGGCCCGATGGCCACCGCCCGCCCGGCGGCGATGAGTTCGTGTTTGTCCTCGAGGGCTTCGACCAGGGGGCCGTCGGGCGCGGGCCGACCGTCGGGCCGGGGGTCGAGCCGCCAGTAGGCGTTCAGCAACGGGTCGGACTGGCGTACGTGGGGGATCGGCTCGTCGGCGATGTCGTCGAGGGTGACCCACTCCTTGCCGGCCAGACGATGGTCCCGCGGCACGACCAGCACGCGCGGCTCGTCGTAGAGGACGGTGACGCGTAGCTGGTCGGTGGGGAACGGCAGCCGCGTCACCACCGCGTCGGCGCGGTGCTCCAGCAACGCGCCGCGTGAGTCGTTCCAGGCGAGCAGACGGGTGTGGACCTCGGCATCGGGATGGCGGTCGCGCAGGGCGCGCACGGCCGGAGTGATGATCAGCCCCTTGGTGTAGCCGATGGTGACGCTGCTGGGCCGGGCCGCGGCGCGGGTGCGGGCCATCGCCTCGACCGCGGCGCGCAGCAGCTCCTTGGCCTGGGGCAGGAAGATCTCGCCGGCCTCGCTGAGCCGGGTGCCGTGCGTGGTGCGGTCGAGCAGGCGGGCGCCCACTTGCTGTTCGAGACGGCGGATCTGCCGGCTCAGTGACGGCTGGGTGGTGTGCAGCGCCTCGGCGGCGCGGCCGAAATGCTGGTGCTCGGCGACCACCGTGAAGCACTGCACCAGCCGCAGGTCGAGGTCCACGGGCGCGGGGTAGGGATCGGACACCAACCCATCCTAGCTGGCGTTATGCATGCTTCGTATGACGTTTTACGGAACAATCATTGGACCGGGGACGCATCGCGGCCGCACCGTGGTGATCGTGACATCGAACAGCGTGACACCGTTTCGCATCGACATTCCGGACAGTGCCCTGGAGGATCTGAAGGACCGACTCCGCCGGGTACGCCTGGCCGGCCGGGAGACAACGCCGGACAGCAGCCAGGGAGTGCAGCGGGAGCGGCTGACGGAGCTGCTGGACTACTGGGCCTCCGGCTACGACTGGCGCAAACTCGAGCGGCAGCTCAACGAGCTGGGCCAGTTCCGTACCACCCTCGACGGTCTCGGCATCCACTTCCTGCACGTGCGCTCGCCCCGCCCCGCCGCCACTCCCCTGTTGCTGCTGCACGGGTGGCCGGGCTCGTTCCTGGAGTTCCTCAAGACCATCGGCCCGCTCACCGAGCGCGGCTTCCACCTCGTCATCCCCTCGATGCCCGGCTACGGCTTTTCCGACCAGCCCACCTCCACCGGCTGGGACCCGGACCGGATCGCCCGCGCGTACGGCCTACTCATGCAGCGCCTCGGCTACGACTCCTACCTGGCCCAGGGCGGCGACTGGGGCGGTGTCGTCGCGACCCGCATGGGGGCGCAGCGCCCGGCAGGTCTGCGCGCGATCCACGTCAACTTCCCCGAGTTCCTCGCCGCACCACCGGTCGGCGACGATCCGACCCCTGACGAGAAGGCCGCGCTCGAACAGGGCAGCCGCTTCTTCGCCGTCCATTCCGGATACCACGTCATACAGCGCACCCGGCCGCAGACCATCGGCTACGCCCTGACCGACTCCCCGGCCGGGCAGGCCGCGTGGATCTACGAGAAGTTCCTCGACTGGACCCGGCCCGACGCCCTCACCCGCGACGAGATCCTCGACCACATCTCCCTTTACTGGTTCACCGGTACCGGTGTTTCCTCCGCCCGCTTGTACTGGGAGTACGCCCGGCAGCCGCTTGTTCCGACCGAGCTGGACCTTCCCGTCGGTGTCAGCGTCTTCCCGGACGAACTGACGCGCACCCCGCGCATCTGGGCCGAGCGCGCCTACCATGACCTGCGCTACTTCAACGACGACATCCCCGCGGGCGGCCACTTCGCCGCTCTGGAGGTGCCGGAGCTTTTCGTCGAGGAGATCGTTGCGTTCGCGCGGACGGTGGACGCATGAAGACGGTCGTGATCAGCGCACGGCGGCTCCACGACGACACCCGGGAGGTGCTTGCCCGATGAGATGGATCAGCTACCGCTCCGCGGACGGCTCCACACGCTGCGGCATGGTACACGGCAGCACCATCCACGCCCTGGGTACGGACCTGCTGGAGCTGCTGCGCGCCGAAGGCGGGCTGGAGGCCGCCGCCACCAGGGAACCGACCGAGATCGTCGAGCTGGCCACGGCCCACCTGCTGGCGCCGATACCGGTACCCCCGGCGGTCCGGGACTTCGCCGCGTTCGAGCGTCACATCAGCAACGCGGGTAAGGCAGCCGTCGGCGACGGTACGGTCAGCCCGGTCTGGTACGAGTATCCGCTCTTCTTCTTCTCCAACCCGGCGGCGATCAAGGGACCGCACGACGCGATCCCCATCGCCCCGGGCGCGCAGGACTGGGACTACGAGGTCGAGGTCGCCGCGGTGGTCGCCGGGGACTGTTCGAACCTCGACGCCGCCACGGCGGAGAAGCACATCGCGGGCTACCTGGTCTACTGCGACTGGAGCGCACGCGATATCTCCGCAAGCGAGATGGGGTTCGTGTACGGCCCGTCCAAGAGCAAGGACGCATCGACCAGCCTCGGCCCGTTCCTCGTCACCCCCGACGAGCTGGAGCCCTACCGCTCGGGCAAGGGCTATGCGCTGCGGATGGACGGGTACGTCAACGACGAGCACTACGGCGGCGGCAGCTGGGACGAGATCCACTGGTCGTTCGGCGAGATGCTGGCGCACGCGTCGCGCGGCACCACGCTGCGAGCCGGTGACATCCTCGCCAGCGGCCCCGTGGGCACCGGCTGCATCCAGGAGTTGTCCGACCACCGCCCCTACCTGGCACCGGGAGACACGGTCCGGATCGACGTGCAAGAACTCGGCGCGATCTCCGCACGGATCACCGCGCCGGAGCCGCTCACCCTTGCGCCACCCCTCACCCGACGTTGATCCTTCGACCTGCCAGGAGACCCCCTGCAATGCATCTCACCAGCACCTTTGGTCGTGCCAATATGGACCTGAACGCCGTTCGCGAGGTCAGCCTCACCATCAACGCGACCCACCTGTTCATCTACTTCATCCCCGAGGCACCGGAAGAGGCCGGCAAGCTCGGCGTGACCGAGTACGGTCCGGCGTACTTCGCGTTCCGGTCGGCCCCGATGGGCGCAGTTCCCTGGCAGGTCACCCTCGCGGCCTTCTACAGCTTCAGCCCGCGGTCGGTGCAGGCCATGGCAGGCGTGTGGGATACCGCAACGCCGCAGCAGTGGCAGGCCGCTCGCTTCGCGGCCGCCGACCGTGCGTTGCGGCGCGTCGACGTAGACCTCACGGCCGATCAGATCGCGGAGGCACGATCGCTGATCGACCCGGTCGTCGCGAGCGCCGACTACGCCGGAAAGACGATGGCCGCCGCCAACGTCTCGGTCCCCCTCCCCTCCGATCCGCTTGTCGCGCTATGGCAGCAGATCACGGTGGTGCGCGAGTGGCGCGGCGACGCGCATGTCACCGTGCTCGCCGCCAACGACATCGGGCCGTGCGACAGCAACGTTCTGCAAACCGCGACCGGCCACTTCCCGGAAGCGATCGCACGTGCCACCCGGCTGTGGAGCGACGAGGAGGTGGCCGCGGCGACGTCACGCCTCGTCGCACGCGGCTGGCTCAACGCCGACGGCACCGCGACCGATGCCGGCATCGCGGCGCGCGAGCAGATCGAGGCCGAGACCGACGCGCACTGCGCCGCGCTGTGGACGCCGATCGGCGACGCGAACGTCCGTCGTCTCACCTCGCTCCTCATGCCGATCCACGACGCGTTCACCGCGGCCGGGACATACCCCTTCCGCGTGGAGACGGGAGACACGCGGTCGGCGGATCCGGAGGCGGCCAGGTAGTCCGCGCGCGGCGGCGGGACATCCCGCCGGTCGTCCATCCCGGCGGTGACATGGGGTTTGTCGATGCCGGGGTGGGCCTGGAGAACCCACAGGGCACCGGGGACCGTGCGCCGGTTTCCGGGCCGGCGCCTCAGCCGTTGGCCAGGGTGCGGCGGAGAAGGGGCAGCAGGCGGTCCCAGTGGCGCTGGAGTGCGGCGGGGTCGAAGGCGTCGGTGTCGGACATGGTGAAGCCGTGGACGGTGCCGGGGTAGATCTCCGAGGTGTAGCTGACACCTGCGGCGTCCAGGGCCTGGTTGAGCTCGCCGAGGGCTTCAGGTGTCATGTCGCCTTCGGCGTGGCCCAGGTGGATCTCGGCGGTGAGCTTGGAGAAGAGGTCAGGTCCATCGACACCCACGGGTCCGTGGAATGCGGCGACGGAGGCCACCTGGCCGGGGTGGGCCGCGGCGGTGCGCATGGCCAGGAGGCCGCCTATGCAGTAGCCGGTCACCGCGACCGGTCCGGCGCCGACCTCGGGCTGGGTGGTGAGGAACCTGAGGTAGGCGTCGGCGTCGCTCAGGACACGTTCGGCGGTATGCGCCTCGATCAAGGGCATCAGCTGGGCGAAGACCGCGGGCCGGACTTCTTCTCCGATGTACTCGGGAAGTTCGATCACCGGTGCCGGGCCGTGCCGGTAGAAGAGGTTGGGGACGAGCACGGAGTACCCGTGCTCGGCGAGTTCGCGGGCCATCTCCCGCAGCACGGGCCGGATACCGAAGCCGTCCGCGTACATCAGCACCCCCGGGTGCCGCCCGCCACCGTCGGGGAAGGCGGCGAACGCGTCGGCCTGGCCGTCCGCGGTGGGAATCTGCAACATCTTGGTGGGCATGAACTCTCCTGTCGTGGTTGATGTGTCGAGCCTGTGATCAACACGACGGAGGTGGAGCCCGCGCAGCAGCACCAGGTCCTCGGTCCAACAGCGGGCCGGCACCGGCCCGTACGGCGCTCAGAAGAGCACCGGGTCACCAATCCGTGTGTGGCGCAATGCCGTCCCGGTCGTCATGGCCGCACACCATAGCCCACCGGATGAAGCCGCTGCCAGCCCCCCCCCCCCCCCGTCATCCTGCGTCCGGTCGACGCGCTGCTCATGACAGGGATACCCGTCTTGTCGTGTGGCCCGGTCCCCGGTTGGGCCATGGTCGTCGGCTACCGCTGCGCAGGCATTCCGGCAGTTCCCATACCCGTCCGACTCTCCCGCGTCTCACACCGTACGGGCGCCTTCACGGTCCTCGAGGGCGCTGATGGCGGTGGCGGTGAGGCTGTTGGTGATGTGGTCGCGCATCAGCCGGGCGGCTTCGGCGGGCCGCCCCTCCTCGATGAGGTCGACGAGTTGGCGATGCTCTCGCAGGTCCCGGGTGCGGGGTTCGTCGCCGGGTGGGAGTTCGAGTCCGAGGCGGCGGTAGCGGTCGGATTTGTCCCACAGGTCGTCGAGGAGCCGGATGAGGACATCGTTGTGCGAGGCCCGGTACAGCGCCTGGTGGAAGGCGCGGTGCGCGGTGAGCGCCTCCTCGCCCCACTGACGTGTGACGGGGAGCAGCCTGTCGACCGCGGCTCGCATGGTGGTGATGTCAGCCGCGGTGCGCCGGGTGGCGGCGAGTTCCGCGGCGGTGGGGTCCAGGGACAGACGCACCTCGAACAGCTGCCGGGCCTCATGCGAACTCATGGGGGAGACACGCACGTCGCGGTGGGTCTCCACGGTGACCAGTCCCTCGCTGCTGAGGCGGCGGATCGCCTCGCGCAAGGGCGTGATGCTCATATTGAGGGACTCGGCGAGGTCGTACTGCGCGAGCCGTGAGCCGGCGGGGAGGGCACCGGTGAGGATCCGGCCGCGGAGTTCGGCGTAGGCGAGATCGCTCTTGCTGAGGAAGGTGTTCGTACCTGGCATCGCCCCCAGTGCATCCTTTCCGGGTCCTCGCACCCCTTGACAGTCCCCATCAGGACGCCTCAGCCTAACACCGACGCAACTTATAAGATATGAGAAAGGCCGTCGCGTGCAGATCACCAACGTCTACGAGGGCACCGTCCCGATCAGCTCCTCGATCCGCAACGCCTGGATCGACTTCAGCTCCATGGACTGCTCGATCGTCGCCATCGAGAGCGATGTCATCCGTGACGGCAAGCCGGTCGTGGGCTACGGCTTCAACTCCAACGGGCGCTACAGCGCCGGTGAGATCCTGCGCCGGCGCATTCTGCCGCGGCTGACGGGAGCCGAGCCCGGCAGCCTCCTGGACGAGCGGGGCCGCCTGGATCCCACCAAGGCGTGGGACATCATGATGCGCAACGAGAAGCCCGGCGGACACGGCGAGCGCTCGGTCGCGGTCGGCGTGGTGGACATGGCGCTGTTCGATCTCGCGTCCAAGATCGAGGGCAAGCCGCTGTACCGGTACCTCTCCGAGCGCTACGGCGACGGAGAGCCCGACGACTCGGTGTTCGTCTACGCCGCCGGCGGCTACTACGCGCCGGGCAAGACCCTCGCCGATCTACAGGACGAGATGCGCGGCTTCCTCGACCTGGGCTACGACGTGGTCAAGATGAAGATCGGCGGCGCCGACCTGGCCGAGGACCTGCGCCGCATCGAGGCCGTCATCGACGTGCTGGGCGGCGACGGCTCCCGGCTGGCCGTCGACGTCAACGGCCGCTTCGACCTCGCCACGGCGCTGGAGTACGGGCGGGCCATCGAGCCCTACGGCCTGTTCTGGTACGAGGAGATCGGCGATCCGCTGGACTACCAGCTCAACGCCACCGTCGCCGAGCACTACGCCGGACCCATCGCCACCGGCGAGAACCTCTTCTCCCTCCAGGACGCCCGCAACCTGATCCGCTACGGCGGGCTGCGCCCCGACCGCGACACCATCCAGGTCGACCCCGCGCTCTCCTACGGCCTGACGGAGTACCTGCGCGTCCAGGACATGCTCCGGCAGCACGGCTGGTCCTCCCGGCGCTGCGTCCCGCACGGCGGACACCAGTTCTCCCTGCACATCGCCGCCGCCCTCAAGCTCGGCGGCAACGAGTCCTACCCGGGCGAGTTCCAGCCCACCGGCGGCTTCGCCGACGACGCCGTCGTCAACAAGAGCCGGGTCGGCCTGACCGACATCCCCGGCATCGGCTTCGAGGGCAAGGCCGCCTTCTACAAGGTGCTGCGCGACCTGCACAGCTGAACCGGCACCGCTGAACCGGCACCGCTGAACCGGCACCGCGGCAGGCGGGCCCCACCCGGCCGTGGGGCTCCTGCCGCCGGTGCAGCCGCGTCCATCGGGACCGGGATACACACGATCGTCGTGCAAGGGAGCACCAACGATGACACGCACCACCACTGCCGTCGGCCGCCCGCAGCGGTCACGGCTGAACCGTCTGCTACGTGAGCTGTGGTTCCAGGTCGTGCTGGCCGCGGTCCTCGGGATCGTGGTCGGCGTCCTTGCCCCGGGGTTCGGTGAGGAACTGAAGCCGCTCAACGACTGGTTCATCGCTCTGGTCAAGATGATCGTGGTCCCGGTCGTCTTCTGCGTGGTGACCACCGGCATCGCCTCCATGGACAACCTGCGCAAGGCGGGCCGGATCGGGGTGAAGGCGATCGGCTACTTCCTGGTGCTGTCGCTGGTGTCGATGCTGATCGGACTGGTGGTCGCCAACCTCTTCCAGCCCGGGTCCGGTCTGGACGTCGATCCCTCGACGCTGAACGCGGACGACGTGCCCGAGACCGCCACCGAGCACGCCACCTTCACCGGGTTCGTCTCCTCCCTGATTCCCTCCTCGCTGCTGGGCGCGATCACCGGGGACGCGATCCTGGCCGCGCTCATGGTCTCGATCGTCTTCGGCGTGGCACTGAACATGGCCGGCGAGGACGCCGCTCCGCTGACCCGCGGCATCCGGGCCCTGTCGGACGTCGTCTTCCGCATCGTGGGCTGGGTGATGCGCCTGGCACCGCTGGGCACGTTCGGCGCGCTGGCCACGGTCGTCGCCACCTACGGCGCGGAAAGCCTGAAACAGCTCGCCTACCTGATCATCCTGTTCACCGCGACCTGCGTCCTGTACGTGCTGGTCGTGCTCGGGGCCATCATGCGCGCCTGCCGTCTGAGCCTGTTCGGCCTCATGCGGTTCTTGAAGGCCGAGCTGCTCGTCGCGCTGAGCACCTGCTCGAGTGAGGCCGTCCTGCCGCAGCTGGTGCGCAAGCTGGAGATCCTCGGCATCGGCCGTCCCGTGGTCGGCATCGTCATCCCCTCCGGGTTCTCCTTCAACCTGGACGGCTCCGCGGTCTACCTCACGATGGCCTCCCTGTTCCTGGCCCAGGCCGTGGGCATCGACCTCTCCTGGCAGCAGCAGCTGGTGATGGTGGGCGTCATGATGCTCACCAGCAAGGGCACCGCGGGCATCGCCGGCGGCGCGTTCATCGTGCTCGCCAGCACCGTCACCGCGGTCGGCCACATCCCCCTGGCCGCCCTCTCCCTGATCGTCGGCGTCGACCGCATCCTCAACGAGGGCCGCGTCTTCATCAACGTCCTGGGCAACGCCGTCGCCACCATCGTGATCGGCACATGGGAGAACGACTTCGACGCCGACCGGGCCCGCTCCGTCCTCCACTCCGGTGCCGCCCCCGAACCGCCGTCGAAGAGCGCCGACACCTCCAAGGTCGGAGCCGACACCTGACCTGCCCGCCTGCCGCATCCCCCACCCACCCGGCGGCAGCTCCGGGCCGCCGGGCCGCCACGTCAGATGGCCAGCGCCACCAGGAAGCGAGAGACCATGTTGTAGGCCGCGACCGTGGCAACCGCTTCCACTGTTTTGGTCTCACCGAACAGGTTAGGGCGAGGCACTTTTCCTCAGTGCCACCCGCCTGCAAGTACGCCGGGTAATGCACACCCCATTCGAAGTCGGCATGGTTCAGCACGGCCACCCGCAGCATGATCAGTTCGCGGTACTCCAGCTCCAGACTGACATCGGCGCGAACCCGGCCCAGTAGCTCGTTCCAGCCTGTTGCGAGGGGGAAGCTCCTCAGTAGTACCCGATCAATGCCGATCAGTTCACCGTTGGGCCGACGAGCCCGCATGTCCGCAAACTCAATCATGACGACGGGGGCGTCGGCCCTCCCCAAGGCCAGCGGATCGTCCGCGTCCCGGCGGGCCAGCGCGAGCAGAGCGCCGGAGCGGGCGTCGGGCGTACTCGTCTCGGCCACGGCCGAGTTGTGGGACGCACCGCCGGACGGTCCGGCGTCGAGCGTGAAAGCGAGAACCACCGCACCGACGGCGGTCAGCCCGGCCGCCACGGCGGCGAGCGTGCGGCTGCGTCGGCGGACGTGAGTGGCGGGAGACGAAGAGGACGGCATGAAGGCAACCTTGTGCTGGGAGTACGAGTGGTGGACAGCGATCCGTTCGGCGGGCTGCGTCGTCTGTGGCCGGCGCACGGCGGCACGGCCGTGTGAATCGTCCGCGACCGGTCACGTCCGGGCGGGGATTCCGTCACGGCAGGCCGCTCGCACTTCGCGCGTCACGCGTAGGGGTGCAGGACAAGGTAGCCGTCGATACGGCGGACGTGGTCGGCTTCCGGGTCGGTGGGCAGTGCGTGCCCGAGGTGCTCGGCACGGACCTCGCCGATCCACTGGTCGTGCTGGTACTCGTGGTTGACCAGGGCGGTCAGCAGATGCGTGGCCACGATGGTCATCTGCGTGGGGGCACTCACCTTTCCGGCCGCGATGTCACCGATGCGGGCGTGCACCCGCTCGGCGACGGTTTCCCGGAAGGCGGTGAGCCGTCGCACTGTGGGAAGGGCACCCCGGAACCGCTCCGGCAACGCCGAGTCCAGCAGTGCGTCGAGGGCTGGGTCAGGACTGGGCTCGGCCGCGGTGAGATTGCGGATCATGAAGTGGGCGACATGGGCCTGGTGGCCGAGGTGCCATCCGATGGCGCTGAAATCCTCCCCAGGACGCCAGACCACCTCGTCCGGAGTCAGGTCCTTCCACAGCTCGTCGGTGTAGCCGCGGGCGCCGTCGTACTCACGCAGCAGCGCTTGCAGTTCGTACATGACTCCTCTTCGCGTTGACCGGTGAGGGACGAGGCCATGAGGGTGCTGACGAAGCCGTGCTGCGACGAGCGCCGCTGACGGCGGCGTCCCACCGGCGGCGTCTGACGAGCGGCGTCTCGCCAGCCGCGTCTCACCGGTTCCCGAACGTCCGGGTGGCGCGGCTGGTGGCAGCGCACCGCCGCCAATGTTGAGAGCTGGTCCGGAAGCCGGTAGGGGGCAGGGCCGAATGCCCCTATCACTGCCCTGTATAGCCCTCACCGGTGGGCTGCTGCTGGTTCCCTGGTGCAGGGTGTACGGAAACCTCGGAAGGTCACCTGCTTGCGGGTTTTGAAGCCGAGTCGCTCGTACAGTGCGAGCGCGCCCGTGTTCGTCTCCGCCACATGCAGGAAGGGGCGTTCGCCGCGCGCCACGATGCGCGCGGCGAGCGCACTGACCAGACGGGCAGCATGGCCTCGCCCGCGTGCCTCGGGAGCGGTGCAGACGGCGCTGATCTCGGTCCAGCCTGGCGGCCGCAGGCGCTCCCCCGCCATCGCCACCAAGGTGCCGTTGACCCGGATACCGAGGTAGGTGCCGAGTTCGTGGGTGCGGGGCCAGAACGGCCCCGGCTGGGTCCGCGCGACGAGGTCGAGCATCTCGGGCGTTGCGTCCGCGCCCAGTTCGAGCACGTGGGAGTCGGGTTCGGCACGCGGATGGCCGGGCCGGCCCCTGCCGGGCCAGATCAGTTGACGGCCCTCGAGACTGAACACCGGCTCCCAGCCCGGGGGCGGGACCGCAGGGCAGCTGAACATGTCGGCGAGTGCGCCCGGACCGAGCAGCCCGGCCAAGTCGGCCCACTCCCCCGCGTCCGGGCCGGTGGATACCGCGGAGAAGGTTGCCACGTCCGCGACATAGGTGGCGGCCCGGCCGAGTCGTCGGGCGAGATGTGCGTGCCGGCCGCCCAGTGACTGACCCACCGGGTCGTCGAGCGCCAGGTCGTCGTCGTTCACCATCGTGCTGTTCCCTTACCTGGACGGGCGCGGAAGTCGAACACCCCGGGGCCCGACCCGGCCGGCGCCCCGTGCTCGGCGCCCCCGATCATCTCACGGGGGCGGAACACGGTGCCGTCGACCGCGGGACCCATCAGGCATCGAGCGGGCCGATCAGGCGGCAGGGCCACTGCTGGTGTGCTGGGCTTCCTCGGTGGCGGCCCAGGTGGCCAGGAGCCGCAACGCGTCATGGTCCGGTGTGCCGGGGGCGGCTGTGTAAGCGGTAAGGGTCAGACCCGGCTGCGCGGGCAGTTCCATGGCGTCGAAGTCGAAGGTCAGGGTGCCGACCGCGGGGTGGTGGAAGGATTTGCGGCCGGTGTGGTGCAGGCGCACGTTGTGCTTGGCCCAGGCGGTGCGGAATTCCTCACTGCGGGTGACGAGCTCACCGATGAGGCCGGTCAGCTCGGTGTCGTGCGGGGCGCGTCCGGCTTCGGTGCGCAGCAGGGCGACGGTGGTGTGCACGGAGACCTCCCAGTCGGGGAAGAAGTCGCGTCCCCCTGGGGTGAGGAATTGGGAGCGGGCGATGTTGACCGTCTGGGTGGCGGAGTCGGGGAACAGAGGGGCGTAAAGGGCTCGGCCGAGTGTGTTGGTGGCGAGGATGTCCAGGCGGCCGTTGCGGATGAACGCCGGGGAGTCGGTCATGGATGCCAGGACGCGCAGGACGCTGTCCGGCAGCGGTCCCCGGGCGCGCTTGGTGCGGCGGGTGGGGCGTTTGGCGGCGGCGCGGGCCAGGTCGAACAGGTGGGCGCGTTCGGCGTCATCCAGCTGGAGGGCGTGCGCGACGGCATCGAGGACTTCCTCGGAGGCACCGGCGATGTGGCCGCGCTCCAGGCGGACGTAGTAGTCGATGCTGACGCCGGCGAGCAGGGCGACTTCCTCGCGGCGAAGCCCCGGCACACGGCGGTTGCCGCCGAAGGCGGGCAGGCCGGCCTGCTGGGGGGTGATCTTGGCTCGGCGGGAGGCCAGGAAGTCGCGAATGTCACGCTCGGTACTCACGTGTCCCAGGCTAGGCAGGACGCCCCACCCGTGGAAGGTCCTGTCAGTACCTGTTACGGCCGGCCCACCGGTGGGGGGCTCTGTCAATACCCGCAACGGCAGACCCTCCCCGACGCCTGTGATCCGCGGTTTTCTCGGTCGTAGTGACACCGTGGTCGCGGCCGGTCCGTATTTCTCCATTTCTCCGTACTTCGATCAAGGAGCCGTTGCATGCCCCACCAGTCCGCACCCCAAGAGCTGGCCGGTATCGCGCCGAAGCTCGTCGACGTGACGAACGAGGTTCTCTTCGGTGACATCTGGGAGCGTCCGGGGCTGTCCCCCCGTGACCGGAGTCTGGTCACCGTGAGTGTTCTGGCCGCGCTCTACCGCAGCGAGCAGCTCGGCTACCACCTCGGCGTGGCGCTGGACAACGGGCTGAGCGTGGCGGAGCTGTCGGAAGCGATCACCCACCTGGCCTTCTACGCCGGGTGGCCGAACGCCATGACGGCGATCAACCAGCTGAAGAGGATCGCCGACGAGCGCGGCGCCTGACCGGTAACGCCGCCGCCGCGTACCACACCCGTCCACCTGATTCGAGCAAGGAATACCGTCATGAAACACGTCCCGGACACCCCCACCGCCAAGGCCCCGGCCGAACGCTTCACCGGCGACGTCTACCTCAATCTGATCGAGACGCCGTCGGAGCCGGCCCGCCTGGCCGTCGGTCTGGTGCGCTTCACCCCCGGCGCCCGCACCAACTGGCACTCCCACGCCCTGGGGCAGACCCTCTGCATCACCGACGGTGTCGGCCTGGTCGGTACCCGCGACGGCAACGTGGTACGGGTCAGCGCGGGTGAGACCGTGAAGTGTCCGGCTGGTGAGGAGCACTGGCACGGGGCCACCGACACCACCCTCATGGCCCACCTCGCCATGGTCGTCGGTGACGGCAACGGCGACGGCACGAGCTGGCTGGAGCCGGTCACCGACGAGCAGTACGCCGCGGCCCTCGCCACCATCGGCCACTGATCGGCCCACGGCGCCACAGCACGCCGTCGAGGACCCCACGCGGGCCACCGATCGTGGTGGCCCGCGCCGCGTCGGCGGTCGTCATCGGGCGACGTAGCCGCCGTCGACGGGGAGGGCGACGCCGACGACGAAGCCGGCCCCGGTGCTGCACAGCCACAGGACGGCCTGGGCGATTTCCTCGGCGGTGCCGAGCCGGTTGATGGGCTGGTTGGCTTCGGCCTCGGCACGATCGAGTTCTCCCTTGGCGATCATGTCGCTGACCATGGCCCGCGTCGGTCAGTTCCTCCGTGGCCGCCCGCAAGGCCGCGTCCCGCGAGCGGCCCGATGACGGTGGCTCCGAGCAGCATGGCCGCGTGTTCGCCGCGCATCAGGAGCCGCGGCGTCGTCGCTTCCGCACCGGGGTCGGACGGCGCCGCGTACATCACGGCGAGCACCACGCACAGGATCGGGCAGAGCACGGCGCAGATCTGCCACACCAGGGGATCGCCGGACCGGCGGGGCAGCGCCCAGAGACTCACGGCGAAGGCGGGGGAAGCCGTCGTCACCGCCCCGCGATGTCCTTGGCGATCACCGTCACCGTCGACGACGCGGGCTGCCGGGCCGGCTCCAGGTGGAGGCGTTCGGTGCCCTCGAGCTCCGGGGCGTGGGTGATGGCGGACCGGCAGGCGCAGTCCTGGTCGGAGAAGCCGGCGAACCGGTAGGCGATCTCCATCATCCGGTTGCGGTCGGTGCGGCGGAAGTCGGCGACCAGGTGCACGCCGCTGCCGGCCGCCTGGTCGCACAACCAGTTCAGGATGGTGGCGCCGGCGCCCCAGCTGACCACCCGGCAGGAGGTCGCCAGCAGCTTCAGGTGCCAGACCTCGGCCAGCTTTTCCAGCAGTACGATGCCGACCGCGCCGTGTGTGCCGAACCGGTCGGACATGGTGACCACCAGCACCTCATGGGCCGGATCGGCGAGCAGGCCGCGCAGCGCCGCGTCCGAGTAGTGCACACCGGTGGCGTTCATCTGGCTGGTGCGCAGGGTCAGTTCCTCGACCCGGGTCAGCTCCTCGTCCCCGGCCTTTCCGATGGTCATGGTGAGTCGCAGTGAGCGCAGGAAATCCTCGTCCGGCCCGGCGTACTCGGTGCGCGCCGCGTCCCGCGCGAAGCCGGCACGGTACATCTCGCGGCGACGGCGGGAGTCCACGGTGGAGGCGGGCGGGGAGAACTCCGGCAGGTCGGGCAGGGAGAGCGCCTGCCCGGCGTCGTAGGTGCGCACGTCGGGCAGGTGGTAGGTGACCTCGGCCCGCTCGGCGGGCTGGTCGTCGATGAACGCGATGGTGCGGTGCGCGAAGTTGAGCCGTTCGGCGATCTCCCGGACGGAGCCGGACTTCGGCCCCCAGCCGATCCTGGGCAGCAGGAAGTACTCGGCCACCCCCAGCGCCTCCAGTCTGGCCCAGGCGTGGTCGTGGTCGTTCTTGCTGGCGATCGACTGGAGGATGCCCCTGCGGTCCAGTTCCTCGATGACCTCGCGCAGTCCGTCGAAGAGCCCGACCTCGCCGTCCTCCAGCAGCGTCCCCTTCCACAGCGTGTTGTCGAGGTCCCACACCACGCACTTGACGATGGTGACCTGCCCGTCCACCGTGTTCTCCTCTCAGCCCGCGACCGACAGCGCGTGCTGGGCCAGCATCAGCCGGCACAGCTCATTGCTGCCCTCGATGATTTCCATCAACTTGGCGTCCCGGTACGCGCGGGCCGCCACGTGTCCGTCCGACGCGCCCGCCGACGCGAGGATCTGCACGGCGGTGGCCGCGGCGGTCGCCGCCTGGGTGGCACCCACGTGCTTGGCCAGCACCGCCGCCGTCACCATGTCCGAGGACCCGTTGTCCCAGCAGCGGCTGGCGTGCTCGCACACCCGGGTGGCGGTCTGCTCGGCCACCAGCAGGTCGGCCAGGTGACCGCCGATCAGCTGGTGCTCCGCCAGCGGCCGGCCGAACTGCGCGCGGGACTTCGCGTGCCGGGACGCCACCGTCAGGCAGGCCCGCAGGATGCCCACACAGCCCCAGGCCACCGACATCCGGCCGTACGACAGCGCGGCGGTGACCAGCATGGTCAGCGCCGCGCCGGCACCGCCGAGGACGTGGCCGCGCGGCAGCCGCACCGAGTCGAGCCGGATGCCGGCGTGCCCGGCGGCCCGGCAGCCCATCGGGTCGGCTACCCGCTCGACGGTGACACCGGGGGCGTCGGCAGGCACCAGCACCGCCGCGGCGCCGTCGCCGTATCGGCCGAAGACGACCAGCAGGTCGGCGTAGTGCGCGGCGGTGACCCAGACCTTGCGGCCGTCGACCACCACATCGTCGCCGTCCGGGCGGATCTCGGTGGTGATCGCCGAGAGGTCGCTGCCCGCCTGGGGCTCGCTGAAGCCGACCGCGGCCAGCGTGCCGGAGGTCAGGCGCGGCAGATGCTCGGCACGCTGCCGGGCGCTGCCCAGCCGTTGGATGGTCCAGGCGGCCATGCCCTGGGAGGTCATGACGGACCGCAGCGAGCTGCACAGGCTGCCGACGTGCGCGGTGAACCGGCCGTTGTCCAGGCTGCTCAGCCCGAGCCCGCCGTGCTCCCGGGGGACCTCACCACACAGCAACCCGGCCTCGCCGAGCTTCCGCAACAGCTCGGTGGGGATCAGACCGGCCAGGTCCCAGGTGTCGGCGCGGTCCCCCACCAGCTCGCTGACCAGGGCCTCGCGGTCATGCACCGTCGGCCTGCCGCAACCGGTCGACCATCGCGACCATCGCGTTGACGGTGCGGAAGTTCGTCAGCTGGAGGTCCGGACCGGCCACCGTGACGTCGAAGGCCGACTCCAGGTGGACGACCAGCTCCATGGCGAAGAGGGAGGACAGGCCACCGTCGGCGAACAGGTCGCGGTCGGGCGTCCACGGGGTCTTGGTCCGCTCCTCCAGGAAGGACAGCAGCTGCTGCTCGACGGACGCACTCTCCGTGCTGGTACCCATCACATCGCCCTTTCGTAGGTGTAGAAGCCGCGGCCGCTCTTACGGCCGTGGTGTCCGTCGCGGACCTTGGACAGCAGCAGTTCGCACGGTCGGCAGCCCTCGTCGCCGGTGCGCCGGTACAGCACCCACAGCGAGTCGACGAGGTTGTCGATGCCGATCAGGTCGGCCGTGCGCAGCGGGCCGGTGGGATGTCCGAGGCAGCCCTGCATCAGCGCGTCGACGTCCTCGACGGAGGCCGTGCCCTGCTCCACCACCCGCGCCGCGTCGTTGATCATCGGGTGCAGCACCCGGCTGGTGACGAACCCGGGGGCGTCGTTCACCACGATGACCTTGCGCCGCAGCCGGCCCAGCAGCTCCCGGGTGGCACCCAGCGCGGTCTCGCCGGTGCGCGGGCCGCGGATCAGCTCGACCGTCGGGATCAGGTACGACGGGTTCATGAAGTGGGTGCCGAGCAGGTCCTCGGGCCGGCCGATCGCACCCGCCAGTTCGTCGATCGGGATCGAGGAGGTGTTGGAGATCAGCGGGGTGCCGGGCGCGACCGCCGGGGCCACCTCGGCCAGCACCTTGGCCTTCAGCTCGGCGTCCTCGGTGATGGCCTCGATCACCGCGACCGGGCCGGCCGCCCAGTCCACCTCGGCCGGCGCGGTGGCCCCGGTCAGCTCGCCGGTGGTGACGCCCTCGGGCAGCGCACCCATCAGCTGCGCCATCCGCAGGCCCTCCCGGATCCGGCCGCGGGCCACCGGCAGCACGCCCGCCGCGGTGTCCACCAGGGTGACCGGCACGCCGTGGGCGAGCGCCAGCGTGGTGATGCCGACGCCCATCACACCGGCGCCGAGCACCACCAGCGCCCGATCCTGCGGCTCATGAGCTGCTGACGTCACGTGTCCTCCCGAACGTTCACTTCCGTGGACCCGCGGCCCGGCGGTGGGCCGGCCGGGCGGCGGGGGCCGAGCCGCCACGGCCACCGGCGCGGTGCGGCCGGGCGGCAGGGCGTGCCGGCGAGGGGCATGGGGTGGTGCGGTGGATCAGGCGACGGTCCGGCGCACCAGTGCGATGCGGTGGGATCGGGCAGCGTAGGGTCCCGTGATCCGGCGGACCAGCGTGATGCGGTGGGATCAGGCAGTGGTCCGGCGCACCAGCGTGATGCCGTCGGCGACCGGCAGCAGCGACAGCTCGACCCGGTCGTCGGTGAACAGCTTGGCGTTCAGCTCCCGCACCGCGACGGTGTCGGGGTCCTGCGCGGCGGGGTCCACGACCCGGCCGAAGAAGAGCGTGTTGTCGATGACCACGAGCCCGCCCGGCCGCACCAGCCGCAGCGCCTGCTCGTAGTAGGCCGGGTAGTTCGCCTTGTCGGCGTCGACGAAGACCAAGTCGAAGGAGTCCGGCCCGAAGCCGGTGTCGGCGAGCAGCGCGTCCAGGGTTTCGGTGGCCCGGCCGACGCGTACCTCGATGCGGTCGGCGACGCCCGCGCGCTTCCAGTACTCGCGGCCGACGGACGGCCACTTGTCGGTGACGTCACACGTCACGATCCGGCCGTCGAGCGGCAACGCACGCGCCATGCACAGCGTGCTGTACCCGGTGTAGGTGCCGATCTCCAGGACGGTCCTCGCCTGCGTGAGCGAGACCAGCAGCGCCAGCAGCTGGCCCTCCTCCGCGGCCACCGGGAGCGTGGTGCCGCCCGGCAGGCCGACGGTCTCCTCGCGGAGGCCGCGCAGGATCTCGTCGTCACGCAGCGAGACCGAGGTGACGTAGTCCAGCAGCTCCGCAGACGTGCTCACTTGGTTCGCCATGGCCTCCATGGTGGGAGAGCACGCCGCGGCGCAGCGGGACCGGAGTCGTTTCTAGGGGGGTTTAGGGGGCCGGTTTCACATCGGGCACCGCCTCCTTCGCCGGCTGCGGCGCCAGCGTGCCGGCCGCCTCGCTGTCGCGGACCCGCAGGGTCAGCAGCAGCGCCACGATCGCGAGTCCGCTGGTGACGACGAAGCCCAGCTGGTACGTGGACAGGTCCGGTGCGCCGGAGCCGGTAGTGGTGCCCAGGCCGGCCAGGATGGTGCTGAGCAGGCTGACGCCGAGCGCGGCGCCGGTCTGGGTGGCCGTGCTGAACAGCGAGGAGGCGACCCCGACCTGGGTCGGGGTCAGAGTGGCGAACGACATGGTCTGCGCGGCGTTGTACGCGATGGCGCTGACCGCGCCGGTGTAGAGCATGATCAGCCACACCAGCCACCGCTGGGTGCCGCCGTCGATCAACGCCATCAGCGCCAGGCCCACGAACGAGGCGGTCAGCGACACCAGCAGGTGCCTGCGCGGACCGAGCCGGTGGTACATCTTCACCGCGACCTGCGCCCCGGCGATGGCCCCGACGGCGGCGGGGCCGATGTCGATGCCGACCCGCAGGGCCGAGCGGTCGAACACGTTCTGGTACAGCAGCGGGAACACGAAGTTGTACGCGGCGTTGAACGCGGTGATCATCAAGATGATGCCGGAGCTGATCCGGAAGATGTGGTTGCCGAAGACCCGCAGGTCCAGCAGGGGGTGCGCGGCCCGCAGTTCGGTGAAGCACAGCAGTCCCAGCAGCACCGCGCCGCCGATGACGCAGCCGAGCACCAGAGCCGAGGTCCAGCCGTCGTCGACGCTCTTGTTCAGCCCGTACATCAGCAGGGTGAGTCCGCCGGCCGCGTAGAGGAAGCCGAGGACGTCGAACGGGTTGCGCGCCCGCTGGCCGTCGTCGTCCAGGAACCACACGGCGAACAGGGTCGCGGCGACACCGATGGGCAGGTTGATGTAGAAGATCCAGCGCCAGGAGAGGGAGTCGGCGATGAACCCGCCGAGCACCGATCCGATCAGCGGGGCGGCGGCGATCGGGATGGTCATGACCCGGCTGGCCTTGATCCGCTCCTCCGGCGGGAAGGTGCGCACCAGCATCGCCATCACCACCGGCCCGAACAGGCCGCCGCTGAGGCCCTGGAGCAGCCGGAAGATTGTCAGCGCCGGCAGGTTCTGGGACACCCCGCAGGCGGCGGAGGCGAGCGTGAAGACGACGAGCCCCATCACGAAGACCCGCTTGGTGCCCCACCGGTCACCGCACCAGCTCGCCGCGGGGATGCCGATGACCAGGCCCAACAGGTAACTGACCACGACGGCACTGGCGCTGACCGTGTCGACGTGGTAGTCCCGGCTGATCGCCGGCAGTGCCACCGTCACGATCGTCATGTCCAGCATGCGTACGAACATGGAGACGGTGAACATCACGCTGACTGATAATTTCGGGTTAAGTCGTGGCGGCCTCATCTGTTCCTCCGGGTCAGGGCACCATGTACGGCGCATACATTCCCATCATCCGCTCATCTTGGTCAAGGCCAACAAAATGGCGCTGAGCTGCGGAAACGCCGGTCACCGGGGGGTTGTGGGACAAGAAATTACCATCTGATGGACGGATGGTGGAAAACTCAGAATTCCCGGCGCGTCCGGGACCGCCCTACGCTCGCGGCTGCCGAGCCGTCAGCCGAAGACCGTGCGGCCGAACCGGGTAGGGCGCCGCACCCGCTGAGAGCGAGAAGACGTGGCCATCATCATTTCCCATTCCGCCCTGATCAGCGATTCCACCACGGACAGCCAGGACGGGATCAGCACGGACAGCCAGGACGGGATCAGCTACGACGCGCTGTGGGAGACCCTCCTCCGCAAGGCGGAATACCCGGTCGACTACGTGGCGCAGATCAGTGAGTGCCGCATCGTCGAGCGGTATCCCGACGGATTCCTGCGGGAGGCGGTCTTCTTCGGCAAGGACATCGTGCGGGAACGCGTCACGCCGCGCCGCGACCGGTGGCGCATCGACTTCGAGGTGCTGGACGACCCGCGTTTCACCGCGGTCATCAACGAACTCGACCAGGACCCCGAGGGGCGCTTCCGCTACACCGTCTCAGTGGTGTTGTCGGAGCGTTCCGCACAGCGCATCACCGAGGTCGAGGGGCTGCTCGCGGAGACCGACGCGGGCGTGCTGGAGACGGCCCGCCAGACCGCGGAAACACTGCGCAAGGTGACGCTGGGCACCGCCGCGGCCTGACATCCTCCGTCGCCGGGACGTGCGGTGCCCCGGCCGAGGCCGGGGCACCGGATCGTGCTACATGACCACACCCTCGATTTCCACCAGCAGGTCGGAGCGGCAGACGTCCACCGTCAGATACACGACGTCGGCGTCCGGTGAGAACACCTCCTGGCAGATCTCGCGCACCGCGGGCACGTCCTCGGACCTGCGGACGTACACCTTGATGTTGCGCAGCGCCGTCAGCCCGTGGCCGGCGGAGATGCCGTGCGCGGCCAGGTTGCCGCCGCTGATGACGAGTTCGATGTTCTCCAGCGCCAGTCGGCACTGCTTGACCAGGTCGCCCTCGTGCGCCGTCTCGTGGCCGAGCACGCTGGCGGTGCCGGACACGAAGACCTGGCCGCCGGCCCGGTCCGCGGCCCGGAACGGCAGGTAGGTGGCGCGGGCGAAGCGCGGCGCACGCGGGCCGTACCGCTTCGGGTAGTGGTAGGCCGGCACCTGCCGGGGGTTCTCGATGTGCACATGCCCGCCGGACCGGCAGGCCAGCAGGTAGAAGGCGATGCCACCGCCCCGGGAGCCGATCCCGGTGGCCGCCGGGAACTGATCGAACTCCAGCCGGCACTGCTCGAACGCCTCGGCCCGGCCGCGGCAGAAGTCGCGGTAGACCTCCATGCCCTCCGCGTTGTCGCGGTTGATGTCACCGATGAAGTTCCACATGCGGAACACACTGGAGTAGCCGAATTCCTCCAGCAGCTCGAACATGGTGACGTACGCCGCTCTGGTGGCTTCCGTGTACCGCCCGGCGGGCGGGACCCGACCGGCACAGAAGAAGTACTCGCCGTCGTGCGCGTAGGTGATTCCGTCGCGTTCGCCGTGCTCCGCCTCGGTGTCCGTCACCCACACCTCGGCGAAGGGATCCGCGGTCGGGGCGACCATGTTGATGTCGAGTTCGGGATAGCCGTGGTCCAGGGTGGGATATTCGCATGCGGACGTGTAGTTGACGATACCGAGGATCTTCCTTCCGGCCGGGGGTACTCCCCTGGTGCGCCCGCTTGCGAAGTACGACGTCAACCCATTCCGGCCAAGCGATGACGAATTCAATGTGGCTCCGCATTCTCTCTGGTGAGTTGCTCTCTCTTGGCTCCGGAAACGATGTGCCGGAGCCATTCTTGCGGCCCGTCAAAAAAGCTACACTGCGCCCCGACCGGGCCGCGGTGGCGACCAGTGAGTACAAGAAAATAGTGACCACTAGGGGGCGGCTAGGGGGGGTGTTCCGGACCTCCGCTTGGTTAATGTGCCGACTGCTGGCCGCTTTTACGGACACGGCCTTTGGAATAAGCCGGGGATTGACGTCCGCCGGTCGGCGGGCACCGCCAGCGGAGCGCCGGCCGACCGGGACGACCGGTACGACCGAGAGGTGTGGTGGCATGCTCCGTCGCGAGCTGATCCGGCCGTTGCCCGAACTGCTGAAGGCGCACGCGGCCCGCAGGGGAACCCAGACCGCGTTCGCCGACTCCAGGCGTGGCGTCAGCTACGCCCAGCTGGAGGCCCGCACCCGCCGGCTGGCCGGACACCTCGCGCAGCTGCGGCTGATGCCCGGTGACCGGGCCGCCATCTACCTGGGCAACTGCGTCGAGACCATCGAGAGCTACCTGGCCATCGTGCGCGCCGGCGCGATCGGCGTGCCCGTCAATCCGCACTCCTCCAGCGCCGAGCTCGCCTACCTGCTCGACGACAGCGCGGCCCGGGTCATCGTCACCGACCACACCCGGCTGCCCCAGGTGCGCCGGCTCCAGGCCGAACGGCCGCACCTGACCGTGGTGGTGACCGGTGACGAGGAGAGCGGCGCGGTGTCGTTCGAGGCGCTCGCCGAGACCGAACCGCAGCAGCCCGCCCGCGACGACCTCGGGCTGGACGACATCGCCTGGATGCTCTACACCTCCGGCACCACCGGCCGCCCCAAGGGCGTGCTGTCCACCCAGCGCAGCTGCCTGTGGTCGGTGGCCGCCTCGTCCGCCGGTGTGCTGGGGCTCTCCGAGAGCGACCGGGTGCTGTGGCCGGTGCCGCTGTTCCACAGCCTGGCGCACATCTACTGCGTGCTCAGCGTGACCGCGGTCGGCGCGACCGCGCGGATCACCGAGGCGTTCGACGCCGAGGAGCTGCTGCGCACGCTGCGCACCGAGGAGTTCACCTTCCTGGCCGGTGTGCCGACCATGTACCACTACCTGCTGGACGCCGCCCGGGACGGCGACCTGTCGCTGCCGAACCTGCGGGTGTGCCTGTCGGCCGGCGCGATCAGCACCGCGACGCTGCGCGCGGAGTTCCAGGAGACCTTCGGCGTCCCGCTGCTCGACTGCTACGGCAGCACCGAGACATGCGGCCTGATCACCGCCAACTGGCCGAACGGAACCCAGGTCGAGGGCTCCTGCGGACTGCCGGTGCCCGGCCTGACCGTACGGATCGTCGATCCGGAGACCCACGAGAACGTCGAGACCGGCGAGGAAGGCGAGATCTGGGTCGGCGGGCCCAGCCTGATGGTCGGCTACTACAACCAGCCGGAGGCGACCGAGGCGGCGCTGCCCCGCGGCTGGTACCGCACCGGCGACCTCGGCCGCCGCGACGACCTCGGCTACCACACCATCACCGGCCGGCTCAGCGAGCTGATCATCCGCAGCGGGGAGAACATCCACCCGACCGAGGTGGAGCAGGTGCTGCTGCGCGTACCGGGCGTGGCCGACGCGGCGGTCGTCGGCTCGGCCCGTCCCGCCCTCGGTGAGGTGCCGGTCGCCTACCTCGTACCGGCCGCGGACGGCTTCGACCCGGACCAGGTGTTCGCCGCCTGCCGCGAGCACCTGGCGTACTTCAAGGTGCCGGAGGAGCTGTACGAGATCGGCTCGATACCGCGCACCGGGTCCGGGAAGATCAAGCGGCACGCGCTGGCGCAGAGCCCGGCCCGGCTGCGGGCGGTGAGCGCCGGGTCGTTCGAGTCGCTGTTCCGCGTGGAGTGGACGCCGCTGTCGACGGACCCCGGGCCGGGCGACGGCGGCCAGGCGGGCTCCGCGCACCGGTCCGATGGCGGCGTGGCGCCCGCGGAGGGCGGCACGCCGCTCACCGACGGCCGTCCGGCCCCAGCGGACGGACCGGACACGCCGGCCCTCTCGGAGGACCCGGACACGCCAGCCCTATCGGAGGGCCCGGACACACCAGCCCTCTCGGGGGACCCGGACTCGACCGCGCCGACGGACGCGCCGGGCCTACGGGACACCACCGAGCCGACGGACGCGCCGGGCCCGCGAAACACCGCCAAACCGACGGACGCGCCGAGCCCGCGAAACACCGCCAAACCGACGGACGCGCCGAGCCCGCGGAACACCGCCGAGCCGCTCGGCGTCCCGGACCTGCCGGAGACCCCCACCCGCCCCGGGGCCCCGGACCTGCCCGACGCGCCGACTCTGCCGGACCGGCTGGCAGTGTCCAACGCGCCGACTCTGCCGAACCACCCGGCAGTGTCCAACGCGCCGACCCTGCCGGGCCGCCCAGCATTGCCCGACACGCCGGCGGACCCCGGCGCGCCCGGGGCGGCGGTCGTGGACTGCCCGTCCGGCTCCCTCGACGACGTGCTGCGCGCGGTGCGGGCCGGGCTGGCCGACCAGTCCGGCCGGGTCGCCGTGCTGACCCATGGCGTGGACCGCGACCCGGCGCAGGCCGCGGCCTGGGGACTGGTGGAGTCCATGCGGGCGGATGCGCCGGACGACACGCTGGTGCTGGTGGACGCCGACGGCGGCGAGGCGACCGCCGCCGTGTCGGCCGCCCTGGTGTCCGGGCAGCCGCGGGCGCTGGTACGCGGCGGCGAGGTGCTCGTTCCCCGGCTGGCCCGTGCGGGGAGCGGGCAGCGGGTGAGCCGGCCGGACCCGGGCGGCACCGTGCTGGTCTCCGGCGCGGACCAGGAGCAGGCCGCCGAAGTCGCCGGGCACCTGGTCGCCGCGTACGGCGTACGGCATGTGCGGCTGCTCGCCCGCACGGGCGTACCGGACTTGGCCGCCCGGCTGACCGAACTGGGCGCGACCGTAACCCAGTTGGTCCGCGAGCCCGGTGACCGGGCATCGCTGGCGGCGGCGTTCCGGGCGGCCGGGCCGCCGATCACGGCCGTGCTCCAGGTGGCCGGTCCCGAGACGCTGCCGACCACGCTCGCCGGCGAGGTCGAACTCGGCCCGCTCCAGGACGCGCTGGCCCTGGACGAGCTCACCCAGGAGGCGCCCCCGTCGTTGTTCGTACTGTCCGCACCGATCGACAACGGTCCGGCTCACGCGGTCTTCCAGGCGGTGGCCAACCGTCGGCACGCCCGGGGACTTCCCGCGCTGGCCCTCGGCTGGGGGCCGCGCGAGGAACTGACGCCCCGGGAGAGGCTCGCCCTGTTCGACGCGGCGACCACGGTGGACGACGCGTCGGTGCTGGCGATGCGGCACGAGCTGGCCGCATCGACCGTGGACACCGGCGCCGCCGGGCGGCTGGCCCAGCTCCCCGAGGCGGAGCGCGACCGGGCCCTGCTCGACCTGGTGCTGTCCGAGGTCGGCGTGATCACCGGCGGCCGGCCGGTGCACGGCCGGCAGTCGTTCCGCGACATCGGCATGACGTCGACCAGCGCCGTGGAGCTGCGCGGTCGGCTGACGGCGGCGACCGGGCTGGCGCTGCCCGCCACGCTCGCCTTCGACTACCCCAACCCCGACGCGTTGGCGGCCTACCTCAACGGCCGCCTGTTCGGCGACGCGTCCGCGGCGGGCCCCGACACGGAGCCCGCGGACGCCGCCGCTCCATCCGGTGAGCCGATCGCGATCGTCGGCATGGCCTGCCGGCTGCCGGGCGGCGTGACCTCGCCCGAGGGGCTGTGGGACCTGTTGTCCTCCGGGGGCGACGGCATCTCCGGCTTCCCGACCGATCGTGGCTGGGACCTGGACCACCTCTACCACCCGGACCCGGACCACCCCGGCACCTCCTACGTCCGCGAAGGCGGCTTCCTGCACGGCGCGGGCGACTTCGACGCCGCCCTGTTCGGCATCTCCCCCCGCGAGGCACTGGCCATGGACCCGCAGCAGCGGCTGCTGCTGGAGACCACCTGGGAGGTCCTGGAACGCGCCGGCATCGACCCCACCTCACTCCGCGGCAGCCGCACCGGCGTCTTCGCCGGCGTCATGTACCACGACTACATCTCCCGCCTGCGGACCGTGCCGCCGGAGCTGGAGGGCTACCTGAGCAGTGGTGGCTCGGGGAGCGTGGTGTCGGGCCGGGTGTCGTACACGTTCGGGTTCGAGGGCCCGTCCGTGTCGGTCGACACCGCCTGCTCCTCCTCCCTGGTCGCCCTGCACCTCGCCGTCCAGGCCCTGCGCTCCGGCGAATGCACCCTCGCCGTCGCCGGCGGCGTCACCGTCATGGCCTCCCCCTCCTCCTACATCGAGTTCAGCCGCCAACGCGGCCTCTCCCCCGACGGACGCTGCAAATCCTTCGCCGCCACCGCCGACGGCGCCGCCTGGTCCGAAGGCGCCGGAGTCCTCCTCATCGAACGACTCTCCGACGCCCAACGCCTCGGACACCCGATACTCGCCGTGGTACGCGGCACCGCCGTCAACCAGGACGGCGCCTCCAACGGCCTCACCGCCCCCAACGGCCCCTCCCAACAACGCGTCATCCGCGACGCCCTCACCAACGCCCACCTCACCCCCACCGACATCGACCTCATCGAAGCCCACGGCACCGGCACCAAACTCGGCGACCCGATCGAAGCGCAGGCGGTGCTGGCGGCCTACGGGCAGGACCGCGACCAGCCGGTGTGGATGGGCTCGCTGAAGTCGAACATCGGCCACACCCAGGCCGCCGCCGGGGTCGCCGGCGTGATGAAGGCAGTCCTGTCGATGCGGCACGGGGTGATGCCCAAGAGCCTGCACATCGACGAGCCGACTCCGGAGGTCGACTGGTCGGCGGGCGCCGTCGAACTGCTGGCCCAGGCCCGGGACTGGCCGGGCTCGGACGAACGTCCCCGGCGCGCGGGGGTGTCGTCGTTCGGCGTGAGCGGCACCAACGCGCATGTCATCCTCGAGCAGGCGCCGCCCGCACCCGAACCGGCGGAGCCCGTCGAGCCCACCGAGCCTTCCGAGCCCGCCGGGCTTGTGCTGGAACCGTCCGGTCCGGTGCCGTGGGTGCTCTCCGCGCAGAACGAGGCCGCGCTCAAAGACCTGGCCCGTCAACTGGCCACCGTGGACGGCTCGGTACGGGACATCGCCCATTCATTGATCCGCACGCGAGCCGGGCTGCCGCACCGTGCCGTGGTCGTGGGCTCCACCCGCGAGGAATTCGCCACCGCACTCGACAACCTCACCGGACACACTCCCGACGGCGGGAAAACCGTCCTCGTCTTCCCCGGCCAAGGCTCCCAATGGATCGGCATGGGACAACGCCTCTGGGAAACCTCACCCCTCTACCGCGACACCATCCACGAAATCGACACAGCCCTCTCCGAACACATCGACTGGTCCGTCACCGACATCCTCACCCAACAACCCCACGCCCCCACCTGGAACCGCGTCGACGTCATCCAACCCGTCCTCTTCACCACCATGGTCGCCCTCGCCACCCTCTGGCAACACCACGGCCTCACCCCCGACGCCATCATCGGCCACTCCCAAGGCGAAATCGCCGCCGCCTACACCGCCGGAGCCCTCACCCTCCAAGACGCCGCCCGCATCACCACCCTCCGCAGCAAAGCACTCCTCCCCCTCACCGGCCACGGCACCATGATCAGCGTCCTCGCACCACCCCACACCATCCGCAACATCACCAACCCCGACCACTGGAACACCCGCATCTGGATCGCCGCCCACAACGCACCCAACAACACCACCATCACCGGCGACCCCGACGCCATCAACCACCTCACCAAACAACTCGCCCACCACCACATCATGCGCTGGCAACTCCCCAGCGTCGACTTCGCCGGCCACTCCGGCCACATCGACCAACTCCACCACCAACTCCAAGAAATCCTCGCCCCCATCACCCCCCAAACACCCACCACACCCCTCTACTCCACCACCGACAACACCTGGATCACCACCCCCACCCTCAACGCCGACTACTGGTACCGCAACCTCCGCCAACCCGTCCTCTTCCAACCCGCCATCGAACACCTCACCCACAACGGCTACACCACCTACATCGAAACCAGCCCCCACCCCACCCTCACCCCCAGCATCCAAGAAACCAACCCCAACACCACCACCATCCACACCCTCCGCAACAACCAAGACGACACCCACGCCTTCCTCACCGCACTCGGCCACGCCCACACCCACGGCCACCCCATCACCTGGCACACCCTCATCCCACCCACCAAAACCACCAACCTCCCCACCTACCCCTTCCAACGCACCCGCTACTGGCTCAACGACACAACCGCTGACGCACAGGTGGAAAGCGCCGGTCTGAGCCAGGCCGACCACGCACTGCTCGGCGCCACCACAACGGTCGCCGACACCGGCGCCACCATCTTCACCGGACACCTCAACCCGGCCCACCACCCCTGGACCGCCGACCACGCCGTCAGCGGCACCCCGCTCCTCCCCGGCACCGCACTGGTCGACATGGCCCTCCACGCCGGCGACCACACCCACCACACCACCCTCGACGAACTCATCATCCACACCCCCATCACCCTCACCCACCCCACCACCATCCAGATCACCACCACCCCCACCCACAACGACAACACCCACACGCTCACCATCCACACCCGCACCGACCCCGACCAACCCTGGACCCAACACGCCACCGGCACCCTCACCCGCACCCACACCACACCCCCCACCCCCCAAGCCACCTGGCCCCCCACCAACGCCGAACCCATCGACCTGGACGGGGCCTACCACCACCTCGCCACCACCGGACTGGAATACGGCCCCGCCTTCCAGGGCCTCCAAGCCCTCTGGCGCCAAGACAACCGACTCCTCGCCGACGTCCACCTCCCCGACCACGCCGGCGACACCAACGGCTACGGCATCCACCCCGCACTCCTCGACGCCGCCCTCCACGCCGCCACCGTCGCACAGAACCACACCGACACCCGACTCCCCTTCGTCTGGACCGGCGTCACCCTCCACGCCACCGGAGCGACCAAGCTGCGGGTCGAGCTGGACATCGACGACGACGGCGCGATCCGGTTGTTGGCGCGGGACACCACGGGACAACCCGTCGTCTCGATCGACTCCCTGGTGACGCGGCCGGTGGATGCGGTCCAGCTCCGTGCCGGGAGCACCGGCGCCCACCAGCTCTACGACCTGGCATGGATCGCCCGCGCGCTGGACGCGAGCGCCGTCACGGAGGAGTTCGAGCGGTACACCGTACCGGCGGTCGGGGACGATGTCCTGGCCGACACCCACCGCATCACCACCGAGGCCCTGGCCCGCGTCCGACACCACCTGGCCCAGAACACCACCACCCCCCTCGTGGTCGAAGCCACCCACGACGACCTTGCCGGCGCAGCCGTCTGGGGACTACTCCGCACCGCCCAAACCGAACACCCCAACCGCATCGTGCTGGTCGACACCGACCACCACCCCGCCTCCCGCGAGGCCCTGCCCGCCCTCGTAGCCTCCGGCGAACCCCAGGCCCGTATCCGCGACGGCGCCATCACTCTCCCCCGGCTGACACGCGGGCCGGTGGACACCGGGGCGTCCCCCGACGAGCGGCCCGACCTCTCCTCGGGCCCCGTGCTGATCACCGGCGGCACCGGCGGTCTGGGCTCACTGGTCGCCCGTCACCTGGTCGCCACCCACGGCGTCCGCGACCTGGTCCTGGCCAGCCGCCAGGGACCCGACGCGGACGGCGCCACCGAACTCACCACCGAACTCACCGACCTCGGCGCCCACGTCCGCGTCCGCTCCTGCGACCTCACCGACCGCACCGCCCTCGCCACACTCGTCAACGAGGTCGGTCCGCTGACGGGCGTGGTGCACACGGCCGGGGTGCTGGCCGACGCCACCGTCGACCACCTGGACGCCGACGCGCTGGCCACCACGTTCGCACCGAAGGCCGACGCCGCCTGGTGGTTGCACGAACTGACGGCGGATCACGGCTTGGCCATGTTCGTGGTCTTCTCGTCGGTCGCCGGTGTGCTCGGCAACGCGGGGCAGGCCAACTACGCCGCCGCCAACAGCTTCCTCGACGGCCTGATCACCCACCGTCGCCGCCGCGGTCTCCCGGGTACCTCTCTGGCCTGGGGTTCGTGGGAACGCACCACCGGTCTGACCCGCCACCTCACCCGCGCGGACCACGACCGACTGGCCCGCGACGGGCTCCGGCCGCTGGCCGACACCGAGGGGCTGGCCCTGTTCGACGCCGCGCTGGCCACGGACGCCGGGAGCGTGGTCACGGCCACGTTCGACCTGGTGGCGCTCCGCGCCGCACCGGTGACACCGACCGTGTTGCGCGGCCTGGTGCGCAAGCCCCGGGCGACCGCGAGCAGCGACGAGGCCGCCGGGACCTGGCGCGACCGGCTGGCCGGGATGACGCGGCAGGAGCGAGAGCGGGTGGCCGTCGACATGGTCCGGGAGCAGGCCGCGGCCGTGCTCGGGCATGCCGACGCCACCGCGATCGGAGCGCGTCAGGTCTTCAAGGACCTCGGGTTCGACTCCCTGACCGCCGTGGAGTTCCGCAACCGGCTGTCGGCGGCGACGGGGCTGCGGCTACCGGCCACGCTGATCTTCGACTACCCCACCTGCGCGGCGGCGGCCGAGCTGTTGCTCGGTTCGGCAGCGGACACCGCACGGCCGAGGGCCGCCGTGGCCGGAGACGCGGAGCCGATCGCGATCGTGGGGATGGCCTGCCGGCTGCCCGGCGGCGTCGACTCCCCCGAGGACCTGTGGCGCCTGATCAGCACCGGCGGCGACGCCATCACCACATTCCCCACCGACCGTGGCTGGGACCTGGACAGCCTGTACGACCCCGACCCGGACCACCCCGGCACCACCTACACCCGCCACGGTGGCTTCCTGGACAGCGCCGGCGACTTCGACCCGGACGCGTTCGGCATCTCCCCGCGTGAGGCGCTGGCCATGGACCCGCAGCAACGACTGCTGCTGGAGACCACCTGGGAGCTCCTGGAACGCGCCGGTATCGACCCCACCTCACTGCGCGGCAGCCGCACCGGCGTCTTCACCGGCATCATGGCCAGTAATTACGTTGCCCTGCGAGGCAGCGCGCCGGCCGAGCTCGAAGGCTACGTGGCCAACGGCAGCGCGGCGAGCGTGGCCTCGGGCCGGGTCTCCTACACCTTCGGCTTCGAGGGACCGGCCGTCTCCCTGGACACCGCCTGCTCCTCCTCCCTGGTCGCCCTGCACCTCGCCGTCCAAGCACTGCGCTCCGGCGAATGCACCCTCGCCGTCACCGGCGGCGTCACCGTCCTCGCATCGGTCGCACCGTTCATCGAGTTCAGCCGACAACGCGGCCTCGCCGACGACGGCCGCTGCAAAGCCTTCGCCGCCAACGCCAACGGCTTCGGCATGGCCGAAGGCATCGGCCTCCTCCTCATCGAACGACTCTCCGACGCCCAACGCCTCGAACACCCGATACTCGCCGTGGTACGCGGCACCGCCGTCAACCAGGACGGCGCCTCCAACGGCCTCACCGCCCCCAACGGCCCCTCACAACAACGCGTCATCCGCGACGCCCTCACCAACGCCCACCTCACCCCCACCGACATCGACCTCATCGAAGCCCACGGCACCGGCACCAAACTCGGCGACCCGATCGAAGCCCAAGCCCTCATCGCCACCTATGGGCAAGACCGGGAGCAGCCGCTGTGGATGGGCTCGCTGAAGTCCAACATCGGCCACACCCAAGCCGCCGCCGGAGTGGCCGGCATCATCAAAACCGTCATGGCCATGCGCCACGGCGTGATGCCCAAAACCCTGCACATCGACGAACCGACCCCCGAAGTCGACTGGACCGCCGGCACCGTCGAACTCCTCACCGAACCCCGCGACTGGCCCACCACCGACCACCACCCCCGCCGCGCGGGCATCTCCTCCTTCGGCGTCAGCGGCACGAACGCCCACGTCATCCTCGAACAAGCCCCCACCACACCCGAAGCCACCACACCAGAACCCGACACACCGGAAGCCACCACACCAGAACCCGACACCTCACCCACACCCCCGACCGGACCCGTGCCCTGGATACTCTCCGCACACACCGAACCCGCCCTGCGGGAGTCGGCACAGCGGCTGGCGGCGCTGGTCGAGGGCGAGGAGGTGTCCGTCCATGATGTGGCGCACTCACTCATCACCACCCGGGCGGTCCTGCCGCACCGCGCGGTGGTCGTCGGGGAGACGGTGCAGGACTTCACGGCCGGGCTGGCCGACGTGACGCCGGGCACCGGGGACGGCGGGCCGCTGGCGGTGATGTTCACCGGGCAGGGCTCCCAACGCCCCGGCATGGGCCGACAACTCTACGAACACTTCCCCGCCTTCGCCGAAGCACTGGACGACATCCTCGAACTCACCGGCCCCGAACTACGCGACGTCATGTTCAACCCCGACCAAGCCGACACACTCCACCGCACCGACCACGCACAAATCGCCCTCTTCGCCTTCGAAACCGCCCTCTACCGACTCTGGCAAACCTGGGGCCTCCAACCCGACGCCGTCTGCGGCCACTCCCTCGGAGAAATCACCGCCGCCCACATCACCGGCGCCCTCACCCTCCCCGACGCCATCCACCTGATCACCACACGCGCCACCCTCATGCAAAACCTCCCACCCGGCGGCGCCATGCTCGCCATCGCCACCGACCCCCACACCCTCCAACCCCACCTCACCGCCCACAAAAACACCATCTCCATCGCCGCCATCAACGGCCCCCACACCACCGTCCTCTCCGGCGACCACACCACCCTCCACCACATCGCCACCCAACTCGACGTCAAAACCAACTGGCTCAACGTCAGCCACGCCTTCCACTCCCCCCTCATGCAACCCATCCTCACCCCCTTCACCACCACCCTCAACACCCTCACCCACCACCCCCCACACACCCCCCTCATCAGCATGCTCACCGCAACACCCACCCACCCCGACACCACCCACTGGACCCACCACATCACCGCACCCGTCCGCTACACCGACACCCTCCACCACCTCCACCACCACCACCACATCACCACCTACCTCGAAATCGGCCCCGACGCCACCCTCACCACCCTCGCCCGCACCACCCTCCCCACCACCACCCACCTCATCCCCACCACCCGCCGCAACCACAACGAGGTCCACAGCGTGCTCGCTGCCGCCGGGCAGGTCCACGCCAGCGGTGTGGAGCTCGACTGGTCCGCCGTGGTCCCCCGGGGCCGACGCGTGGAGCTGCCGACCTACCCGTTCCAGCGCGAACGGTTCTGGCTGCACGATGCCGCGGGCGGGGGCACCGAGGTGACCGGAGCCGGCCTGGACACAACGAACCACCCCCTACTAGGCGCCAAGACCACCGTGGCCGACACCGGCGAACTCATCCTCACCGGCCGACTCTCCACCACCACCCACCCCTGGCTCACCGACCACACCGTCGGCGACACCATCATCGTCCCCGGCACAGCACTCCTCGACATGGCCATCCAAGCCGGCGACGAAACCGACCACACCACCCTCGACGAACTCGTCATCCACACCCCCCTCACCCTCACCCACCCCACCCCCATCCAAATCACCGTAGCCCCCGAAACCACCACCGGCCACCGCCCCCTCGCCCTCCACAGCCGCAACACCAACGGCACCTGGACCCGCCACGCCACCGGCACCCTCAGCCGCCACACCCCACCCACACCCACACACCACAACACCCAACCACCAACCGACGCCCACCCCATCGACCTCACCAACGCCTACCAACAACTCGCCACCACCGGACTCCACTACGGCCCCGCCTTCCAAGGACTCCGCACCCTCCACCACCACCACAACACCCTCTACGCCGACATCCAACTCCCCACCGCCGCAGGCACCACCACCGGCCACCCCCTACACCCCGCACTCCTCGACGCCGCCCTACACCCCGCCGCGGTGATCGCCGCACAAGACGAGGACGGCGACATCCACCTGCCGTTCTCCTTCTCCGGTGTCACCGTCCACGCCACCGGCGCCACCCACCTCCGGGTCCGACTGGACATCGACGACACCGGCGCCATCCGCCTGCTGGCCACCGACACCACCGGCCAGCCCGTCATCACCATCGACTCGCTGGTCACCCGGCCGCTCGCCCTCGATCATCTCCGCGGTGCCCGGCCCGGGACGGACGACCTGTACGGTCTGGGCTGGGTCCCGTACACCCCGGCCGTTTCCGCGACCGACCCGGAGTTCGAGCGGTACGCGGTGCCGACGGTCGGCGACGATGTTCTGGCCGACACCCACCGCATCACCGCCGAGGCCCTGGCCCACGTCCAACACCACCTGGCCCAGAACACCACCACACCCCTCGTCGTCGAAGCCACCCACGACGACCTCGCCGGCGCAGCCGTCTGGGGACTACTCCGCACCGCCCAAACCGAACACCCCGACCGCATCGTGCTGGTTGACACCGACGGCCACCCCGCCTCCCGCGAGATCCTGCCCGCCCTCGTCGCCTCCGGCGAACCCCAGGCCCGCATCATCGACGGCACCATCACCGTCCCCCGACTGACCACCACCGCCGCGGCGGACGCGCTCACACCACCAGCCGACACCGACGCCTGGCACCTGGACACCAGCGAACACGGCACGCTGGAAAACCTCACACTGGTCCCGTCCGATTCGGCGACACGTCCGCTGGGACCACGTGAGGTACGGATAGCGGTACGAGCCGCCGGTCTGAACTTCCGCGACGTGCTGATCGCCCTGGGCATGTACCCCGGCGAAGCCACCATGGGCAGCGAAGCCGCCGGCATCGTCCTCGACATCGGCCCCGACGTCACCGACCTCACCCCCGGCGACCACGTCACCGGACTCTTCCCCAACGCACTCACCAACACCGCGATAGCCGACCGGCGCATGGTAACCCCCATACCAGCAGGCTGGTCCCACACCCAGGCCGCCGCATTCCCCATCGTCTTCCTCACCGCCTACTACGGCCTGCACGACCTGGCCGCCCTCAAACCCGGCGAACGCGTCCTGATCCACGCCGGCACCGGCGGCGTCGGCACCGCCGCCATCCAACTCGCCCAACACCTCGGCGCCGAAGTCTTCGCCACCGCCAGCCCCGCCAAATGGCCCCACCTACGCGCCATGGGCCTCGACGACGACCACATCGCCTCCTCCCGCACCCCCGACTTCGAAAACACCTTCCGCACCACCACCCACGACCACGGCATCCACGTCATCCTCAACTCCCTCACCGACGACCTCATCGACGCCTCCCTCCGCCTCCTCACCCCAGGCGGACGCTTCATCGAAATGGGCAAAACCGACCTCCGCGACCCCGCGGAAGTGGCACGGGCGCATCCGGGCGTGACGTACCGCGCGTTCGACATCGCCGACGACGCGGGTCCGGACCGTATCGGCGCGATGCTGGTGGAGCTGACCGGGTTGTTCGAGCGGGGAGCGCTGCGGAGCCTTCCGGTGCGGTGCTGGGACGTGCGGGAGGCGGTGAACGCCTTCCGGTTCATGGCCCAGGCCCACCACGTCGGCAAGGTCGTCCTCACCATCCCGCACACCCCCGACGGAACCGTCCTCATCACCGGCGGCACCGGCAGCCTCGGCTCCCTCATCGCCCGCCACCTCGTCACCGAACACGGCGTACGCGACCTCGTCCTGGCCAGCCGCCAAGGACCCGACGCGGACGGCGCCACCGAACTCACCACCGAACTCACCGACCTCGGCGCCCACGTCCGCGTCCGCTCCTGCGACCTCACCGACCGCACCGCCCTCGCCGCACTCATCGCCGACATCGGCCCCCTCACCGGCGTCATCCACACCGCCGGAGCCCTCGCCGACACCACCCTCGACCACCTCGACCCCGACGCACTGACCACCACCTTCGCACCCAAAGCCGACGCCGCCTGGTGGTTGCACGAACTCACCCGGAGCCATGACCTGGCACTGTTCGTGGTCTTCTCGTCGGTCGCCGGTGTGCTCGGCAACGCGGGGCAGGCCAACTACGCCGCCGCCAACAGCTTCCTCGACGCCCTGGTCACCCACCGCCGCCGCCAGGGCCTGCCGGGCACCTCGCTCGCCTGGGGCTGGTGGCAGCGGGAAGGCGGCATGACCGCCCACCTCACCCAGGCCGACCACGACCGCATGACCCGCGCCGGAATCCACGGACTCACCGACGCCGAAGGCACCGCACTGTTCGACACCGCACTCGGCCACGGACTCGGCGCCGTCGCACCGGTCAAGCTCCACCTGCCCACCCTCAATCGGGCCGACACGGTGCCCGCCGTGCTCCGTGGGCTGGTCCGCGCCGCCCGGCCTGCCGCCCGTGAGGCGACCGCCCCCGCCGAGAACTGGGCGGACCGTATCTCCGCGCTGGCTCCGGAGGAGCGGGACCGGGCGGTGCTGGACCTGGTCCGCCAGCAGGCGGCGCGGGTCCTCGGGCATAGCGACGCCGACCGGATCAACCCCGCCCAGGCGTTCAAGGACACCGGTTTCGACTCGCTCACCGCCGTGGAGTTCCGCAACCGGATCACCACCGCCACCGGGCTGCGGCTGCCCGCCACCCTGGTCTTCGACCACCCCACGCCGGACGCGCTCACCGGTCACCTGCTCACGCAGCTCGGGCCGCTGGACGACGGCGGGTCGTCGTCCCCGGAGATGCTGCGCGAGCTGGAGCGTTTCGAACGGCAGTTGTTCGACAACCGGCCGGACGACGAGATGGGCACCGCGATCGCCGTCCGGTTGCGCTCCATCCTGGCCCGCCTCGACGCGCCGTCCACGGCGCCGGCCGCCGCGGCGGGCGGCGACCAGGTTCTCGACAGGTTGGCGGACGCCTCCGAATCGGAGCTGCTCAGCTTCATCGACAAGGAATTCGGCCGCGCATCCAACTGACCGCTCGGCTCGCCCTCATCCCAAAAGGTTGATACCGCATGGCTGATTCGAAGACCCTGGCCGACTACCTGAAGCGGGTCACGGCGGATCTCTACCGGACCCGTGAGCGGCTCGCCGAGGTCGAGTCCGCGTCCGCCGAGCCGATCGCGATCATCGGCATGGCCTGCCGCTTCCCCGGCGGCGTGACCTCACCGGAGGCGTTGTGGGAGTTGGTGTCGACCGGCACCGACGCCATCTCCGGCTTCCCGGACGACCGGGGCTGGGATCTGGAGGGCTTCTTCGGCTCCGACCCGGCCCAGGAGGGCACCTCGTACCTGCGGGAGGGTGGCTTCCTGAAGGACGCCACCGGGTTCGACCCGGCGTTCTTCGGCATCTCGCCGCGCGAGGCACTGGCCATGGACCCGCAGCAGCGGCTGCTGCTGGAGACCACGTGGGAGGTGCTGGAACGCGCCGGCATCGACCCGGCCTCACTCCGCGGCAGCCGCACCGGCGTGTTCACCGGCCTGATGGCCAACAGCTATACGACGCGGGTGCGGCGGATCCCCGGCGAGCTGGAGAGCTACACGGGCAACGGGGAGGCGGCGAGTGTCGCGTCCGGGCGGGTGTCGTACACGTTCGGGTTCGAGGGACCGGCGATGTCGGTCGACACCGCCTGCTCCTCGTCGCTGACCGCGTTGCACCTGGCGGTACGGGCGCTGCGGGCCGGCGAGTGCCCACTGGCGGTCGCCGGCGGGGTGACCGTGTTCGCCACGCCGCGGATCTTTTCCGAGCTGAGCCGGCAGCGCGGGCTCGCCAGGGACGGCCGCTGCAAGGCGTTCTCCACGTCGGCCGATGGCACCGGACTCAGCGAGGGTGTCGGCCTGCTGCTGGTCGAGCGGCTGTCCGACGCCCAGCGGCTCGGGCACCCGGTGCTGGCCGTGGTACGCGGCACCGCCGTCAACCAGGACGGCGCGTCGAACGGCCTCACCGCGCCGAACGGCCCCGCGCAGCAGCGGGTCATCAGGGCCGCACTCGCCGACGCCCGACTGATGGCGGCCGACGTGGACGTGGTGGAGGCGCATGGCACCGGCACCAAGCTGGGCGATCCGATCGAGGCGCAGGCGGTGCTGGCGACGTACGGGCAGGACCGTGACCGGCCGGTGTGGCTCGGGTCGCTGAAGTCGAACATCGGGCACACCCAGGCCGCCGCCGGGGTCGCCGGCGTCATCAAGACCGTCATGGCCATGCGCCACGGCGTGATGCCCAAGAGCCTGCACATCGACGAGCCGACTCCGGAGGTCGACTGGTCGGCGGGCGCCGTCGAACTCCTGGCCCAGGCCCGGGACTGGCCGGGCTCGGACGAACGTCCCCGACGCGCGGGAGTGTCGTCGTTCGGCGTGAGCGGCACCAACGCGCATGTCATCCTCGAGCAGGCGCCGCCCGCACCCGAACCGGCGGAGCCCGCCGAGCCCACCGAGCCTTCCGAGCCCGCCGGGCTTGTGCTGGAACCGTCCGGTCCGGTGCCGTGGGTGCTCTCCGCGCAGAACGAGGCCGCGCTCAAAGACCTGGCCCGTCAACTGGTCACGGAAACCACCGGCACGGTCCACGACATCGCACACACCCTCATCACCCAGCGCTCCACCACACTCCCCCACCGCGCCGTCCTCGTCGGCTCCACCCGCGAAGAATTCGCCACCGCACTCGACAACCTCACCGGACACACTCCCGACGGTGGGAAAACCGTCCTCGTCTTCCCCGGCCAAGGCTCCCAATGGATCGGCATGGGACAACGCCTCTGGGAAACCTCACCCCTCTACCGCGACACCATCCACGAAATCGACACAGCCCTCTCCGAACACATCGACTGGTCCGTCACCGACATCCTCACCCAACAACCCCACGCCCCCACCTGGAACCGCGTCGACGTCATCCAACCCGTCCTCTTCACCACCATGGTCGCCCTCGCCACCCTCTGGCAACACCACGGCCTCACCCCCGACGCCATCATCGGCCACTCCCAAGGCGAAATCGCCGCCGCCTACACCGCCGGAGCCCTCACCCTCCAAGACGCCGCCCGCATCACCACCCTCCGCAGCAAAGCACTCCTCCCCCTCACCGGCCACGGCACCATGATCAGCGTCCTCGCACCACCCCACACCATCCGCAACATCACCAACCCCGACCACTGGAACACCCGCATCTGGATCGCCGCCCACAACGCACCCAACAACACCACCATCACCGGCGACCCCGACGCCATCAACCACCTCACCAAACAACTCGCCCACCACCACATCATGCGCTGGCAACTCCCCAGCGTCGACTTCGCCGGCCACTCCGGCCACATCGACCAACTCCACCACCAACTCCAAGAAATCCTCGCCCCCATCACCCCCCAAACACCCACCACACCCCTCTACTCCACCACCGACAACACCTGGATCACCACCCCCACCCTCAACGCCGACTACTGGTACCGCAACCTCCGCCAACCCGTCCTCTTCCAACCCGCCATCGAACACCTCACCCACAACGGCTACACCACCTACATCGAAACCAGCCCCCACCCCACCCTCACCCCCAGCATCCAAGAAACCAACCCCAACACCACCACCATCCACACCCTCCGCAACAACCAAGACGACACCCACGCCTTCCTCACCGCACTCGGCCACGCCCACACCCACGGCCACCCCATCACCTGGCACACCCTCATCCCACCCACCAAAACCACCAACCTCCCCACCTACCCCTTCCAACGCACCCGCTACTGGCTCAACGACACAACCGCTGACGCCGACGTGGAAAGCGCCGGACTCAGCCGAACCGACCACCCGCTCCTCGGCGCCGCCACCACCCTCGCCCACTCCGGCGAGACCGTCCTCACCGGTCGACTCAGCCCCACCCAGCACGGCTGGCTCGCCGACCACGCCGTCAACGGCACCCCACTCCTCCCCGGCACCGCACTGGTCGACATGGCCCTCCACGCCGGCGACCACACCCACCACACCACCCTCGACGAACTCATCATCCACACCCCCATCACCCTCACCCACCCCACCACCATCCAGATCACCACCACCCCCACCCACAACGACAACACCCACACGCTCACCATCCACACCCGCACCGACCCCGACCAGCCCTGGACCCAACACGCCACCGGCACCCTCACCCAACGCCAGCACACCCTCCGCACCCCGGAAACCTGGCCCCCCACCAACGCCGAACCCATCCCCCTGCACGACACCTACCACCACCTCGCCACCACCGGACTGGAATACGGCCCCGCCTTCCAGGGCCTCCAAGCCCTCTGGCGCCAAGACAACCGACTCCTCGCCGACGTCCACCTCCCCGACCACGCCGGCGACACCAACGGCTACGGCATCCACCCCGCACTCCTCGACGCCGCCCTCCACGCGCTGGTCGCGGACTCCGACGGGGACGAGATCCGGCTGCCCTTCGCCTGGACCGGCGTCACCCTCCACGCCACCGGCGCCACCCACCTCCGGGTCGCACTGGAGACGGACGAGACCGGCGCGGTGTCGCTGTCGGCCACCGACACCAGCGGTCAGCCGGTCGTCACCGTCGACTCGCTCACCACGCGGCCGATCGACCCTGCCCAGTTGCGCGCCCGCCCCCGCGAGGCCGACGACCTGTACGCGCTGGACTGGCTCCCGTGGTCCAGCGGCGGCACCGCAACCACGGTGGACTTCGAGCGGTACGCGGTGCCGACGGTCGGCGACGACGTCCTGGCCGACACCCACCGCATCACCACCGAGACCCTGGCCCGCGTCCAACACCACCTGGCCCACGACACCACCACCCCCCTCGTCGTCGAAGCCACCCACGACGACCTCGCCGGCGCAGCCGTCTGGGGACTACTCCGCACCGCCCAAACCGAACACCCCGACCGCATCGTGCTGGTTGACACCGACGGCCACCCCGCCTCCCGCGAGATCCTGCCCGCCCTCGTCGCCTCCGGCGAACCCCAGGCCCGCATCATCGACGGCACCATCACCGTCCCCCGACTGACCACCACAGCAGCGACGGAAGCACTCACACCACCAGCCGACACCGACGCCTGGCACCTGGACACCAGCGAACACGGCACACTGGAAAACCTCACACTGATCCCGTCCGATTCGGCGACACGTCCGCTGGGACCACGTGAGGTACGGATAGCGGTACGAGCCGCCGGTCTGAACTTCCGCGACGTGCTGATCGCCCTGGGCATGTACCCCGGCCAGGCCACCATGGGCAGCGAAGCCGCCGGCATCGTCCTCGACATCGGCCCCGACGTCACCGACCTCACCCCCGGCGACCACGTCACCGGACTCTTCCCCAACGCACTCACCAACACCGCGATAGCCGACCGGCGCATGGTAACCCCCATACCAGCAGGCTGGTCCCACACCCAGGCCGCCGCATTCCCCATCGTCTTCCTCACCGCCTACTACGGCCTGCACGACCTGGCCGCCCTCAAACCCGGCGAACGCGTCCTGATCCACGCCGGCACCGGCGGCGTCGGCACCGCCGCCATCCAACTCGCCCAACACCTCGGCGCCGAAGTCTTCGCCACCGCCAGCCCCGCCAAATGGCCCCACCTACGCGCCATGGGCCTCGACGACGACCACATCGCCTCCTCCCGCACCCCCGACTTCGAAAACACCTTCCGCACCACCACCCACGGCCACGGCATCCACGTCATCCTCAACTCCCTCACCGACGACCTCATCGACGCCTCCCTCCGCCTCCTCACCCCAGGCGGACGCTTCATCGAAATGGGCAAAACCGACCTCCGCGACCCCGCTGACCTGCCCGAGGGGGTCACGTACCAGGCGTTCGATCTGGCACGGGATGCCGGCGCCGACCGGATCGCGACCATGCTGGCCGAGTTGGTGGAGCTGTTCGGCAGCGGCGCGCTGCGCTTGCCGCCGGTGCGGTGCTGGGACGTGCGGGAGGCGGTGAACGCCTTCCGGTTCATGGCCCAGGCCCACCACGTCGGCAAGGTCGTCCTCACCATCCCGCACACCCCCGACGGAACCGTGCTGATCACCGGCGGCACCGGCAGCCTCGGCTCCCTCATCGCCCGCCACCTCGTCACCGAACACGGCGTACGCGACCTCGTCCTGGCCAGCCGCCAAGGACCCGACGCGGACGGCGCCACCGAACTCGTCACCGAACTCACCGACCTCGGCGCCCACGTCCGCGTCCGCTCCTGCGACCTCACCGACCGCACCGCCCTCGCCGCACTCATCGCCGACATCGGCCCCCTCACCGGCATTGTCCACACCGCCGGAGCCCTCGCCGACACCACCCTCGACCACCTCGACCCCGACGCACTGACCACCACCTTCGCACCCAAGGCCGACGCCGCCTGGTGGTTGCACGAACTCACCCGCGACCAGGATCTCGCCCTGTTCGTCGTCTTCTCCTCCTCGGCCGCGGTGCTGGGCAGCCCCGGGCAGGCCAACTACGCCGCCGCCAACAGCTTCCTCGACGCCCTGGTCGCCCACCGCCGCCGCCAGGGCCTGCCGGGCACCTCGCTCGCCTGGGGCTGGTGGCAGCGGGAAGGCGGCATGACCGCCCACCTCACCCAGGCCGACCACGACCGCATGACCCGCGCCGGAATCCACGGACTCACCGACGCCGAAGGCACCGCACTGTTCGACACCGCACTCGGCCACGGACTCGGCGCCGTCGCACCGGTCAAGCTCCACCTGCCCACCGTCGGGCGTTCCGGCAGCGTGCCGCCGGTGCTGCGCGCGCTGGTGCGCGCCGCCCGGCCCACCGCCGGCCAGGCGGCCGCCCAGGACGGCACCTGGGCCGACCGTGTCGCCGCACTGGCGCCCGAGGAGCGTCGGGCGGCCGTCCTCCAGTTGGTGCGGGCGCAGGCGGCCACCGTGCTCGGCCACGCGGACGCCGAGCACGTCAGTCCGACCCAGGCGTTCAAGGACGGTGGCTTCGACTCGCTCACCGCCGTCGAGTTCCGCAACCGCGTCACCGCCGCCACCGGGCTGCGGCTGCCCGCCACCCTGGTCTTCGACCACCCCACGCCGAACGCGCTGGCCGATCACCTGGTGGCGCAGTTGGTCCCGGCGGACACCGGGCCCTCGCTGGCCGATCTGGACGGCATCGAGGTGACGCTGCGTGCGCTGGCCGAGGACGAGGAGCGGCGACCGGCCGTGGTGGCGCGGCTGAAGCAGTGGATGTCGACGCTGGACACCACCCGGCCGGCCACCGACACCGCACTGGACCTCGACGCGGCGAGCGCCCGGGAGATCTTCGACTTCCTCGATGGCAAAGCGGGTTAGGGCACGTCCCACTGATCTTCGACGGACCGCCCCGAAGAGCGTCCGCGCGGTCCCCGTCCTTCCGGTTCACGTATGGAGCTGAGCACCGATGGCGAACGAAGACGAGTTTCTGCACTACCTCAAGAAGGCCGCCGCCGACCTGCGTGACGCCCGGCAGCAGATCCAGGAGCTGGAAGCCAGGGACCGCGAGCCGATCGCGATCGTGAGCATGGCGTGCCGGCTGCCGGGCGGCGTCGACTCGCCGGAGTCGCTGTGGGAGCTGGTCGCCGCCGGTCGCGACGGCGTCTCCGCGTTCCCCACCGACCGGGGCTGGGACCTGGAAGGCGTCTACGATCCGGACCCCGACCACCCGGGCACGACGTACGCCCGGGAGGGCGGCTTCCTGGACGACGCGGCCGGCTTCGATCCGGCGTTCTTCGGCATCTCGCCACGTGAGGCGCTGGCCATGGACCCGCAGCAGCGACTGCTGCTGGAGACCACCTGGGAGGTCCTGGAACGCGCCGGCATCGACCCGGCGACCCTGCGCGGCAGCCGTACCGGCGTGTTCACCGGAGTGATCCACAATGACTACGCCGACTGGTCGGCCGACGACACGGACCAGTTGGAGGGGTATCTGGGCAACGGCAGCGCGGCGAGCGTGGCCTCGGGCCGGGTCTCCTACACCTTCGGCTTCGAGGGCCCGGCCGTCTCCCTGGACACCGCCTGCTCCTCCTCCCTGGTCGCCCTGCACCTCGCCGTCCAAGCACTGCGCTCCGGCGAATGCACCCTCGCCGTCACCGGCGGCGTCACCGTCCTCGCATCGGTGGCACCGTTCATCGAGTTCAGCCGACAACGCGGCATCGCCGACGACGGCCGCTGCAAAGCCTTCGCCGCCAACGCCAACGGCTTCGGCATGGCCGAAGGCATCGGCCTCCTCCTCATCGAACGACTCTCCGACGCCCAACGCCTCGAACACCCGATACTCGCCGTGGTACGCGGCACCGCCGTCAACCAGGACGGCGCCTCCAACGGCCTCACCGCCCCCAACGGCCCCTCCCAACAACGCGTCATCCGCGACGCCCTCACCAACGCCCACCTCACCCCCACCGACATCGACCTCATCGAAGCCCACGGCACCGGCACCAAACTCGGCGACCCGATCGAAGCGCAGGCGGTGCTGGCGGCCTACGGACAACACCGCGACCAACCGCTGTGGATGGGCTCCCTGAAATCCAACATCGGCCACACCCAAGCCGCCGCCGGAGTGGCCGGCATCATCAAAACCGTCATGGCCATGCGCCACGGCGTGATGCCCAAAACCCTGCACATCGACGAACCGACCCCCGAAGTCGACTGGACCGCCGGCACCGTCGAACTCCTCACCGAACCCCGCGACTGGCCCACCACCGACCAACACCCCCGCCGCGCGGGCATCTCCTCCTTCGGCGTCAGCGGCACCAACGCCCACGTCATCCTCGAACAAGCCCCCACCACACCCGAAGCCACCACACCGGAACCCGACACCTCACCCACACCCCCGACCGGACCCGTGCCCTGGATACTCTCCGCACACACCGAACCCGCCCTGCGGGAGCTGGCGCGGCGGCTGGTGACACGGAACGAGGGACACGTGGCGGACGTGGCCCACTCGCTGCTGCGCGGTCGCGCCGCGCTGCCCTGCCGGGCGGTCATGATCGGGGCGACGCGGGAGGACTTCGCCGCCGAACTCGACGCGCTGACCTGCGGGTCCGGCAGGGCGTCGAAGGTGGCCCTCGTCTTTCCCGGTCAGGGTTCGCAGTGGGTCGGTATGGGCCGGCGGCTGTGGGAGAGCTCCGCCGTGTTCCGTGACAGTGTGCTGCGCACCGACCGCGCGCTGGCCGAGTTCGTGGAGTGGTCGGCCGCGGCCGTGCTGGCCGGCGAGCCGGGGACACCGGACCTGGACCGGGTGGATGTGGTCCAGCCGGTGCTGTTCACGGTGATGGTGGCGCTGGCCGAGGTGTGGCGGTCCTACGGCGTGGAGCCCGCGGCCGTGGTGGGGCACTCGCAGGGCGAGATCGCCGCCGCGTACGTGGCGGGCGGGCTGTCGTTGCGCGACGCGGCCCGGGTGGTCGCGCTGCGCAGCAGGGCGCTGACCGCGCTGGCCGGAGAGGGCGGCATGGTCGTCGTCCAGCGGTCGGTGGCATACGTGGCGGACCTGCTGCGCCAGTGGGAGGGTCGGCTGTCGGTCGCGGTGGTGAACGGGCCGGAGGCAGTGGTGGTGTCCGGTCAGGTGGCCGCGCTGGAGGAGCTGCTGGCCACCGAGGACCGCGCGCGGCGAGTCGCGGTGGACTACGCGTCGCACTCGGCGCAGGTGGAGCGGATCGAGGAGGAGCTGGCCCGGACGCTGGCGGACGTCCGGCCGGTGACGTCGCCGGTGCCGCTGTTCTCGACCGTGGAGCGGGACTGGATCGACACCGCCTCGATGGACGCCGGCTACTGGTACCGGAACCTGCGCCAGACGGTGTGGTTCGATGACGCGGTGGGCCGGCTCTCCGAGGCCGGCTTCGATGTGTTCGTCGAGGTCAGCCCGCATCCGGTGCTCACCACGAGCATGCGGGAGAGCTGCCCGGAAGCGGTCGTCACCGGGACGCTGCGGCGTGACCACCACGACGTGGCGGCGCTGCTCGCCGCGGCGCGCGAGCTCCACTTGGGGGGCGCCCGGGTGGACTGGGAGGCGGTGGTCGGGGAGGGCCGGCGGGTGGACCTGCCGACCTACCCGTTCCAGCGGGACCGGTACTGGCTGGAGCGCGGGTCCGGCTCGGCCGGCGACGCCACCGGTCTGGGGCTGCTGCCGACGCGGTACGCGCTGCTGGGCGCGGTGACCACGATCGCCGGCAGCGGCGCGGTCGTGCTGTCGGGCCGGCTGTCGGTGGCCTCGATGCCGTGGCTGGCCGACCACGCGGTCGCCGGCACGGTCGTCCTGCCGGGCACCGCGCTGGTCGACATGGCGATCCGGGCCGGTGACGAGGTCGGCTGCGGTGTCCTGGACGAGCTGGTCGTGCAGACCCCGCTGGTGCTCGACCGGGCCGCCGCCGTGCAGGTCAGCGTGGGACCGGCGGAGGCGGACGGGCACCGCCCGGTGTCCGTGCACGCCCGGCGGGACGACGGCGACTGGGTCGAGCACGCGGTGGGCACCCTCGCCCAGGAGGCGGAGGTCCCCGTTCCGCCGCGGAGCTGGCCGCCCGCCGGGGCGGAGGCGGTCGACCTGACCGGGCTGTACGAGCGGTTGGCGGACGGCGGGCTGGTCTACGGAGCCGCCTTCCAGGGACTGGAGGCGCTCTGGCGGCAGGACGGCAGCCTGTACGCGGACGTCACCCTGCCCGACGCGGCCGGGGACGCCGACGGCTACGCGGTGCACCCGGCGCTGTTCGACGCGGCGTTGCACGCGGTCGCCGGCACGGCCGAGCTGTCCGAGATCAGGTTGCCGTTCGCCTGGACCGGCGTCGCGGTGCACGCCACCGGCGCGACGAGGCTGCGGGTCCGGCTGGACACCGACGACACGGGCGCCGTGCGCCTCCTGGCCACCGACACCACCGGCCGGCCGGTCGTCACCGTCGACGCGCTGGTCACCCGGCCGGTCACCGCCGACCAGCTGCGGCGGGCCGGCTCGGGTCCGAACGGCCTGTACGCCCTGGAGTGGGTCTCCCACACTCCGGCGACGCCCGCGACCGTGCCGGTCTTCGAGCGGTGGGTGGTGGAGCCGGCCGGTGATGACGTCGTGGCCGACACCCACCGAGTCACCACCGACGCACTCGCACACGTCCAGCGGCACCTGACCGGGACCACCGCCCCGCTCGTCGTCCAAGCGCCCTACGACGACCTCGCCGGCGCGGCCGTCTGGGGGCTGCTCCGCACCGCCCAGACCGAACACCCGGGCCGCATCGTGCTGGTGGACACCGACGACCACCCCGCCTCCCGAGAGATCCTGCCCGCCCTGGTCGCCTCCGGCGAATCCCAGGCCCGCATCCGCGACGGCGCGGTCACCCTCCCCCGGCTCGCACGCCTGGCCGCGGACACCGAACCGGTCACGATCGGCGACGGAACGATCCTCATCACCGGCGGCACCGGCAGCCTCGGCTCCCTCGTCGCCCGCCACCTCGTCACCGAACACGGCGTACGCGACCTCGTCCTGGCCAGCCGCCAGGGACCCGACGCGGACGGCGCCACCGAACTCGTCACCGAACTCACCGACCTCGGCGCCCGGGTCCGCGTCCGCTCCTGCGACCTCACCGACCGCACCGCCCTCGCCACACTCATCGCCGACATCGGCCCCCTCACCGGGGTCATCCACACCGCCGGGGCCTTGGCCGACACCACCCTCGACCACCTCGACACCGACGCACTGACCACCACCTTCGCACCCAAGGCCGACCCCGCCTGGTGGCTCCACGAACTCACCCAGGACCACCCCCTCACCCTCTTCGCCCTCTTCTCCTCCGTCGCCGGCGTCCTGGGCTCACCCGGGCAGGCCAACTACGCCGCCGCCAACAGCTTCCTCGACGCCCTGGCCACCCACCGCCACCGCCAGGGCCTGCCAGGCACCTCACTCGCCTGGGGATCCTGGCAGCGGGTCGGCGGACTGACCCGGAGCCTCAGCGCGACCGACCGGAACCGGCAAGCCCGCGCCGGACTGCGCCCGCTGTCGGACACCGAGGGAACCGCCCTGTTCGACGCAGCCCTGGCCGCCGGGGCCGGCCCGGTGGTCGCGGCGAGGCTGGACCTGGCCGCGCTCGGTCGGGCCGAGGCGGTGCCGGAGGTGCTGCGGGGCCTGGTTGTCCGGCGCGGTCGGCGGCAGGCGGGCAACGCGGGCGACGCCTCGTTGGCCGACCGGGTCGCGGCGATGGCCCCGCAGGACCGGGTGAACGCCATGGTCAAGCTGGTACGCGGCCGGGTGGCCTCGGTGTTGGGGCACAGCGACGCCCGCCGGATCGCCGTCGACCAGGCCTTCAACGAGCTGGGCTTCGACTCCCTGACCGCCGTCGAGCTGCGCAACCAGCTGACCGCCGCGACCGGACTGCGCCTCCCGGCAACCCTGATCTTCGACTACCCGACCACCGCCGCGGTCGCCGGGCTGCTGGCCGAACGGCTCTCCGGCCAGGCCACGCCGGCGGTACCGGACCCGTGGGTGACACCGGTGGCGGCCACGGACAGCGAGCCGATCGCGATCGTCGGCATGGCCTGCCGCTACCCCGGCGGCGTCACCTCGCCCGAGGAGCTGTGGGACCTGGTCGCGTCGGGCACGGACGCGATCTCGCCGTTCCCCACCGATCGTGGCTGGGACCTGGACCACCTCTACCACCCCGACCCGGACCACCCCGGCACCTCCTACGTCCGCGAAGGCGGCTTCCTCTACGACGCGGGCGACTTCGACGCCGCCCTGTTCGGCATCTCCCCCCGCGAAGCGCTGACCATGGACCCGCAGCAGCGGCTGCTGCTGGAGACCACCTGGGAGGTCCTGGAACGCGCCGGCATCGCCCCCACCTCACTCCGCGGCAGCCGCACCGGCGTCTTCGCCGGCGTCATGTACCACGACTACATCTCCCGCCTGCGCCACTTCCCGTCCGAGCTGGAGGGGTACACCAGCAACGGGGGATCGGGCAGCGTCGTCTCCGGCCGGGTGTCGTACACGTTCGGGTTCGAGGGACCGTCCGTGTCGGTCGACACCGCCTGCTCCTCCTCCCTGGTCGCCCTGCACCTCGCCGTCCAGGCCCTGCGCTCCGGCGAATGCACCCTCGCCGTCGCCGGCGGCGTCACCGTCATGGCCTCCCCCTCCTCCTACATCGAGTTCAGCCGCCAACGCGGCCTCTCCCCCGACGGACGCTGCAAATCCTTCGCCGCCACCGCCGACGGCGCCGCCTGGTCCGAAGGCGCCGGAGTCCTCCTCATCGAACGACTCTCCGACGCCCAACGCCTCGGACACCCGATACTCGCCGTGGTACGCGGCACCGCCGTCAACCAGGACGGCGCCTCCAACGGCCTCACCGCCCCCAACGGCCCCTCCCAACAACGCGTCATCCGCGACGCCCTCACCAACGCCCACCTCACCCCCACCGACATCGACCTCATCGAAGCCCACGGCACCGGTACCAAACTCGGCGACCCGATCGAAGCGCAGGCGGTGCTGGCGGCCTACGGGCAGGACCGCGACCAGCCGGTGTGGATGGGCTCGCTGAAGTCGAACATCGGCCACACCCAGGCCGCCGCCGGGGTCGCCGGCGTCATCAAGACCGTCATGGCCATGCGCCACGGCGTGATGCCCAAGAGCCTGCACATCGACGAGCCGACTCCGGAGGTCGACTGGTCGGCGGGCGCCGTCGAACTCCTGGCCCAGGCCCGGGACTGGCCGGGCTCGGACGAACGTCCCCGACGCGCGGGGGTGTCGTCATTCGGCGCGAGCGGCACCAACGCGCACGTGGTCTTGGAGCAGGCCCCCGAGGCGGAGCCCGACGAGACGGCGGAGGACACACCGGAGCAGTCCGTGCCCTCCGGTCCGGTGCCGTGGGTGCTCTCCGCGCAGAACGAGGCCGCACTCAAAGACCTGGCCCGTCAACTGGTCATGGAAACCACCGGCACGGTCCACGACATCGCACACACCCTCATCACCCAACGCTCCACCACACTCCCCCACCGCGCCGTCCTCGTCGGCTCCACCCGCGAAGAATTCGCCACCGCACTCGACAACCTCACCGGACACACTCCCGACGGCGGGAAAACCGTCCTCGTCTTCCCCGGCCAAGGCTCCCAATGGATCGGCATGGGACAACGCCTCTGGGAAACCTCACCCCTCTACCGCGACACCATCCACGAAATCGACACAGCCCTCTCCGAACACATCGACTGGTCCGTCACCGACATCCTCACCCAACAACCCCACGCCCCCACCTGGAACCGCGTCGACGTCATCCAACCCGTCCTCTTCACCACCATGGTCGCCCTCGCCACCCTCTGGCAACACCACGGCCTCACCCCCGACGCCATCATCGGCCACTCCCAAGGCGAAATCGCCGCCGCCTACACCGCCGGAGCCCTCACCCTCCAAGACGCCGCCCGCATCACCACCCTCCGCAGCAAAGCACTCCTCCCCCTCACCGGCCACGGCACCATGATCAGCGTCCTCGCACCACCCGAAAAAATCCGCAACATCACCAACCCCGACCACTGGAACACCCGCATCTGGATCGCCGCCCACAACGCACCCAACAACACCACCATCACCGGCGACCCCGACGCCATCAACCACCTCACCAAACAACTCGCCCACCACCACATCATGCGCTGGCAACTCCCCAGCGTCGACTTCGCCGGCCACTCCGGCCACATCGACCAACTCCACCACCAACTCCAAGAAATCCTCGCCCCCATCACCCCCCAAACACCCACCACACCCCTCTACTCCACCACCGACAACACCTGGATCACCACCCCCACCCTCAACGCCGACTACTGGTACCGCAACCTCCGCCAACCCGTCCTCTTCCAACCCGCCATCGAACACCTCACCCACAACGGCTACACCACCTACATCGAAACCAGCCCCCACCCCACCCTCACCCCCAGCATCCAAGAAACCAACCCCAACACCACCACCATCCACACCCTCCGCAACAACCAAGACGACACCCACGCCTTCCTCACCGCACTCGGCCACGCCCACACCCACGGCCACCCCATCACCTGGCACACCCTCATCCCACCCACCAAAACCACCAACCTCCCCACCTACCCCTTCCAACGCACCCGCTACTGGCTCAACGACACAACCGTGGCCGGCCCCCAGGACGCCACCCAGCTCGGACTCGTCCCGACCCCGCACCCACTCGTCTCCGCGACCACCACCCTCGCGGAAACCGGCGCCACCATCCTCACCGGGCATCTCAACCCGGCCCACCACCCCTGGACCGCCGACCACGCCGTCAACGGCACCCCACTCCTCCCTGGCACCGCACTGGTCGACATGGCCCTCCACGCCGGCGACCACACCCACCACACCACCCTCGACGAACTCATCATCCACACCCCCATCACCCTCACCCACCCCACCACCATCCAGATCACCATCAACCCACCGGACGACACCACCATCCGCACCCTCACCATCCACACCCGGACCAGCCCGGACGCCCCCTGGACCGCCCACGCCACCGGCACCCTCACCCGCACCCACACCACACCCCGCACCCCCCACACCACCTGGCCCCCCACCAACGCCGAACCCATCCCCCTGCACGACACCTACCACCACCTCGCCACCACCGGACTGGAATACGGCCCCGCCTTCCAGGGCCTCCAAGCCCTCTGGCGCCAAGACAACCGACTCCTCGCCGACGTCCACCTCCCCGACCACGCCGGCGACACCGACGGCTACGGCATCCACCCCGCGCTGTTCGACGCGGCCCTGCACGCGCTGGTCGCGGCCTCCGACGGGGACGAGATCCGGCTGCCCTTCGCCTGGACCGGGGTGCGAATCCACGCCACCGGCGCCACCCGCCTCCGGGTCGAGCTGGAATGGGACGCGTCGGGCTCCGCGAGCCTGCGGGCGTTCGACCCGGCCGACCAGCCGGTGGTGACGGTCGAGTCCCTGGCGAGCCGGGTGATCAGCCCCGAGCAGTTGCGTTCGGCTGGTGCGCGCTCCGGGCCGCTGTACCGGCCGGAGTGGACCGCCTGGGCCGGTGCGGGCGGGTCCGGTGGCGCCGTGGAGTTCGAGCGGTACACCGTACCGGCGGTCGGGGACGACGTCCTGGCCGACACCCACCGCATCACCGCCGAGACCCTGGCCCGCGTCCAACACCACCTGGCCCACGACACCACCACACCCCTCGTCGTCGAAGCCACCCACGACGACCTCGCCGGCGCAGCCGTCTGGGGACTGCTCCGCACCGCCCAAACCGAACACCCCGACCGCATCATCCTCATCGACACCGACCACCACCCCGCCTCCCACAAGGCCCTCCCCACCCTGATCGCCTCCGGCGAACCCCAGGCCCGTATCCGCGACGGCGCCATCACCGTCCCCCGGCTGACCGTGGTCGCTCCCACCGAGCCGGTGACGATCGGCGAAGGAACCGTGCTGATCACCGGCGGCACCGGCAGCCTCGGCTCCCTCATCGCGCGCCACCTCGTCACCGAACACGGCGTACGCGACCTGGTCCTGGCCAGCCGCCAAGGACCCGACGCGGACGGCGCCACCGAACTCGTCACCGAACTCACCGACCTCGGCGCCCACGTCCGCGTCCGCTCCTGCGACCTCACCGACCGCACCGCCCTCGCCACACTCATCGACGACATTGGCCCCCTCACCGGCGTCATCCACACCGCCGGAGCCCTCGCCGACACCACCCTCGACCACCTCGACACCGACGCACTGACCACCACCTTCGCACCCAAAGCCGACGCCGCCTGGTGGTTGCACGAACTCACCCGCGACCAGGACCTGACCCTGTTCGTGGTCTTCTCCTCGCTGGCCGGCGTGCTCGGCAGCGCCGGCCAGGCCAACTACGCGGCGGCCAACGGGTTCCTCGACGGCCTGGTCACCCACCGCCGCGGTCTGGGCCTGCCCGGCACCTCTCTGGCCTGGGGTTCGTGGGAACGCACCACCGGTCTGACCCGCCACCTCACCCGCGCGGACCACGACCGGCTGGCCCGTGCGGGTCTGCGGCCGCTCACCGATGAGCAGGGGCTCGAGCTCTTCGACGGCGCGCTGGCCGCGGACGTCGGGCAGGTGGTGACGGCCACGTTCGACCTGCCCGCCATCGGCCGCTCCGGCGCGGTGCCGGTCCTGCTGCGTGGGCTGGTGCGCGCGCCGCGCCGGCAGGCCGCCGGGGCGGGCGCCGACGGGGCGGAGCCGTGGACGGAACGGATCGCGGCGCTGGCCCCGGAGGGCCGGGAGCGGTCGGTGCTGGCGTCGGTGATCGAGCAGGTCGCCCAGGTGCTCGGGCATCCGGACCCCGGCGCCATCGAGCCGGACCAGGCGTTCAAGAGTCTCGGCTTCGACTCCCTGACCGCCGTGGAGTTCCGCAACCGGCTGTCGGCGATGACCGGGCTCCGGCTGCCCGCCACGCTCGTCTTCGACTACCCGGCGGCCGGCGCTGTCACGCGGTACCTGCTGGACCAGGTCTCGCCCGCCCCGACGGCCGCCGGACCGGACGACGACCCGGACGAGCGGGAGCTGCGCCGGGTCCTGGCGCAGGTGCCGGTCGCCCGGTTCCGCGACGCCGGCGTGCTGGAGGCGCTGCTGAAGCTGGCCGGTCCTGACCCGGCGCAGGCACCGGACGCGGCCGAGCACGACGAGGACGACCTGATCGACGCCATGGACACCGAGGCGCTGATCCGGCACGTGATGGACGGAACCGGAGCCTGAGGGGTGCGACGATGACCAATGAACAGCTTGTCGAGGCGCTGCGCGTGTCGGCCAAGGAGAACGCCCGGCTGCGCCGGGAGAACGCCTCGCTCCAGGAGGGGGCGGCCGAGCCGGTTGCCATCGTGGGGATGTCCTGCCGGCTGCCCGGCGGCGTCGACTCGCCGGAGTCGCTGTGGGAGCTGGTGGCCTCGGGAGGGGACGCGGTCTCGCCGTTCCCCACCGACCGCGGCTGGGACCTGGACAGCCTGTACGACCCGGACCCGGACCACCCGGGCACCACGTACGTCCGCGAGGGCGGCTTCCTGGACCGGGCCGGCGCGTTCGACCCGGACCCGTTCGGCATCTCGCCGCGTGAGGCGCTGGCCATGGACCCGCAGCAGCGACTGCTGCTGGAGACCACCTGGGAGCTCCTGGAACGCGCCGGTATCGACCCCACCTCACTGCGTGGCAGCCGCACGGGCGTGTTCACCGGCATCATGTACCAGGACTACGTGACCCGTCTGCGTGGCTTCCCCGCCGAGTTGGAGGGCTACCTCGGCAACGGCAGCGCGTCCAGCGTGGCGTCCGGCCGGGTCTCGTACACCTTCGGCTTCGAGGGCCCGGCCGTCTCCCTGGACACCGCCTGCTCCTCCTCCCTGGTCGCCCTGCACCTCGCCGTGCGGGCGCTGCGCTCCGGCGAGTGCTCGCTCGCGGTCGCCGGCGGCGTCACGGTGATGTCCGTCCCGCACCCGTACGTGGAGTTCAGCCGGCAGCGGGGGCTGGCCGCCGACGCGCGGTGCAAGACCTTCGACGCGACCGCGGACGGCACCGTGCTCAGCGAGGGCGTCGGACTGCTGCTGGTGGAGCGGCTGTCGGATGCCCAGCGGCTCGGCCACCCGGTGCTGGCGGTGGTACGCGGCACCGCCGTCAACCAGGACGGCGCCTCCAACGGCCTCACCGCCCCCAACGGCCCCTCCCAGCAGCGTGTGATCCGCGACGCGCTCGCCGACGCCCGGCTGACCGCGAGCGACGTGGACGTGGTGGAGGCGCACGGCACCGGCACCATGCTCGGCGACCCGATCGAGGCCCAGGCCCTGATCGCCACCTACGGGCAGCACCGGGAACTGCCGGTGTACCTCGGGTCGCTGAAGTCCAACATCGGCCATACGCAGGCGGCCGCCGGGGTGGCCGGCGTCATCAAGACGGTGCTGGCCATGCGGCACGGTGTGATGCCGAAGACGCTGCACATCAGCGAGCCGACGCCGAATGTCGACTGGTCGCAGGGCGAGGTCCGGCTGTTGTCCGAGGCCCGGGACTGGCCGAGCACCGATCAGCGCCCCCGCCGCGCCGCGGTCTCCTCGTTCGGCATCAGCGGCACCAACGCGCATGTGGTCCTCGAACAGGCCCCGGCCACGCCGGAGCCCGACGTGCCGGAGGCGCCGCCGGCCGGGCCGGTGCCCTGGGTGCTGTCCGCGCACACCGAGTCCGCGCTGACCGCCCTGGCCGAACGGCTCGCCACGCATGTCGCGGAGGACGACGCGCCGCTCGGCGACGTCGCGCACACCCTCAACACCACCCGCGCCACCCTCCCGCACCGCGCGGTGGTCGTCGGGGAGACCCGTGAGGAGTTCGTCGCCGCACTCCGCGCCGTGCGGCCGACCCCGCCCCGGCGCGGGCCGCTGGCGGTGATGTTCACCGGACAGGGCTCCCAACGCCCCGGCATGGGCCGACAACTCTACGAACACTTCCCCGCCTTCGCCGAAGCACTGGACGACATCCTCGAACTCACCGGCCCCGAACTACGCGACGTCATGTTCAACCCCGACCAAGCCGACACACTCCACCGCACCGACCACGCACAAATCGCCCTCTTCGCCTTCGAAACCGCCCTCTACCGACTCTGGCAAACCTGGGGCCTCCAACCCGACGCCGTCTGCGGCCACTCCCTCGGAGAAATCACCGCCGCCCACATCACCGGCGCCCTCACCCTCCCCGACGCCATCCACCTGATCACCACACGCGCCACCCTCATGCAAAACCTCCCACCCGGCGGCGCCATGCTCGCCATCGCCACCGACCCCCACACCCTCCAACCCCACCTCACCGCCCACAAAAACACCATCTCCATCGCCGCCATCAACGGCCCCCACACCACCGTCCTCTCCGGCGACCACACCACCCTCCACCACATCGCCACCCAACTCGACGTCAAAACCAACTGGCTCAACGTCAGCCACGCCTTCCACTCCCCCCTCATGCAACCCATCCTCACCCCCTTCACCACCACCCTCAACACCCTCACCCACCACCCCCCACACACCCCCCTCATCAGCATGCTCACCGCAACACCCACCCACCCCGACACCACCCACTGGACCCACCACATCACCGCACCCGTCCGCTACACCGACACCCTCCACCACCTCCACCACCACCACCGCATCACCACCTACCTCGAAATCGGCCCCGACGCCACCCTCACCACCCTCGCCCGCACCACCCTCCCCACCACCACCCACCTCATCCCCACCACCCGCCGCAACCACAACGAGGTCCACAGCGTGCTCACCGCGTTGGGCAAGGTGTTCAGCGTGGGCCACCCGGTGGACTGGCGGGCCCTCACCCCGGCCGGGAGGCATACATCCCTGCCGACGTACCCCTTCCAACGGCGGGACTTCTGGCTGCACGATGCCGCGGGCGGGGGCACCGAGGTGACCGGAGCCGGCCTGGACACAACGAACCACCCCCTACTAGGCGCCAAGACCACCGTGGCCGACACCGGCGAACTCATCCTCACCGGCCGACTCTCCACCACCACCCACCCCTGGCTCACCGACCACACAGTCGGCGACACCATCATCGTCCCCGGCACAGCACTCCTCGACATGGCCATCCAAGCCGGCGACGAAACCGACCACACCACCCTCGACGAACTCGTCATCCACACCCCCCTCACCCTCACCCACCCCACCCCCATCCAAATCACCGTAGCCCCCGAAACCACCACCGGCCACCGCCCCCTCGCCCTCCACAGCCGCAACACCAACGGCACCTGGACCCGCCACGCCACCGGCACCCTCAGCCGCCACACCCCACCCACACCCACACACCACAACACCCAACCACCAACCGACGCCCACCCCATCGACCTCACCAACGCCTACCAACAACTCGCCACCACCGGACTCCACTACGGCCCCGCCTTCCAAGGACTCCGCACCCTCCACCACCACCACAACACCCTCTACGCCGACATCCAACTCCCCACCGCCGCAGGCACCACCACCGGCCACCCCCTACACCCCGCACTCCTCGACGCCGCCCTACACCCCGCCGCGGTGATCGCCGCACAAGACGAGGACGGCGACATCCACCTGCCGTTCTCCTTCTCCGGTGTCACCGTCCACGCCACCGGCGCCACCCACCTGCGAGTCCGACTGGACATCGACGACACCGGCGCCATCCGCCTGCTGGCCACCGACACCACCGGCCAGCCCGTCATCACCATCGACCACCTCGCCACCCGGCGCCACGCCGCCCCCACCGCCCCGTCCAGCCGGCACCTCTACCGACTGGCCTGGCGTCCCGCGCCGCTCACCGGCCCGGCGGTCGCCCCGGAGTTCGAGCGGTACGCGGTGCCGACGGTCGGCGACGATGTGCTGGCCGACACCCACCGCATCACCGCCGAGGCCCTGGCCCGCGTCCAACACCACCTGGCCCAAAACACCACCACACCCCTCGTCGTCGAAGCCACCCACGACGACCTCGCCGGCGCAGCCGTCTGGGGACTACTCCGCACCGCCCAAACCGAACACCCCCACCGCATCATCCTCATCGACACCGACCACCACCCCGCCTCCCACCAGGCCCTGCCCGCCGTAATCGCCTCCGGCGAACCCCAGGCCCGTATCCGCGACGGCGCCATCACTCTCCCCCGGCTGACACACGGGCCGGTGGATACGGAAGCGTCCCCCGACGAGCGGCCCGACCTCTCCTCGGGCCCCGTGCTGATCACCGGCGGCACCGGCGGTCTGGGCTCACTGGTCGCCCGTCACCTGGTCGCCGAACACGGCGTACGCGACCTGGTACTGGCCAGCCGCCAGGGACCCGACGCGGACGGCGCCACCGAACTCACCACCGAACTCACCGACCTCGGCGCCCACGTCCGCGTCCGCTCCTGCGACCTCACCAACCGCACCGCACTCGCCGCACTCATCGACGGCATCGGCCCGCTGACCGGCGTCATCCACACCGCCGGAGCCCTCGCCGACACCACCCTCGACCGCCTCAACACCGACGCACTGACCACCACCTTCGCACCCAAGGCCGACGCCGCCTGGTGGTTGCACGAACTCACCCGCGATCACGGTCTGACCCTCTTCGTGGTCTTCTCGTCGATCGCCGGCACCCTCGGCAGCGCCGGCCAGGCCAACTACGCCGCCGCCAACGCCTTTCTCGACGCCCTGGTCACCCACCGCCGCCGCCACGGCCTGCCCGGTACCTCGCTCGTCTGGGGCGCCTGGGACCGCACCACCGGCATGACCCGCCACCTCACCCAAGCCGACCACGACCGGCTGACCCGCACCGGGCTCCGGCCGCTGTCGGACGCCGAAGGGCTGGCGCTCTTCGACGCGGCGGTCGGCTCCGGTGAGGCGGTGCTGGTGCCGGTGAAGCTGGACGTCGGGACACTGGGCCGGCTGGAGTCGATGCCGGAGGCGCTGCGGGACCTGGTCCGACGGCCCCGGCCGGCCGCCCGGCGCGCCGCGACCGCGGCGCCGTCCGTGGTCGACCCCGGGTCGGCGCTGGAGCTGGTGTGCGAGCAGGTCGCCGAGGTGCTGGGGCACGGCGACGCCGGCGCGGTCGATCCCGAGCGGGACTTCCGGGAGTTCGGCTTCGACTCGCTGACCGCGGTCGAGCTGCGGAACCGGCTGGCGTCCGCCACCGGGCTGCGGCTGTCCGCGACCGTGGTGTTCGACCACCCGACGGCCACCGCGCTCGCCGACCACGTGCGGGAGCGGCTGGCGGCCGGGCGTTCACCGCGGTCCTCGGCCTACACGGTGGCCACGCTGTACGAGCGGCTGTACCGGGACGGCCGGATCGAGGCGGCGACCCAGATGCTGGTCGGTGCGTCCTGGTCGGTGCCGACCTTCTCGGGCCGCGACAGCGCGGAGCACGCCGTGCGGCCGGTGACGCTGTCGGCCGGTCCGCGGCGGCCGAGGGTGGTCTGCGTGCCGGCGGTGACTCCGGCGGCCACCCCGCACGAGTACGACGCGTTGGGCCGTCGGCTGGAGGGGGTCCTGGACGGCGCGGTGCTGCCCTACCCCGGCTTCGGCACCGGTCAGGCCGTACCGGAGGACCGTGAGACGCTGGTCGGCATGCACGCGCGGGCCGTACTCGACCACGTCGGCGACGAGCCGTACGTGCTGGTGGGCCGGTCCCTGGGCGGCACCGTGGCGCACGCCGTCACCGGCGAGCTGGAGCGGCTGGGCCGCGGGCCGCGGGGGCTGGTACTGATCGACACCTATCCGCTGGACGGCGCCGCGCGGGCCCAGGAGTGGCTGCTCGGGCTGCCCGCGCGGGCCGCGGTGGAGGAGGGCGCGCCGGACGACGCCGCGCTGCTGGCGATGGGTGCCTACCTGCGGATGTTCGCCGGCTGGACACCGCACGCGGTCACCACGCCGACGCTGTTCCTGCGGGCCGGTCGCCCCACGCCGGAGATGGCCGGACAGGACGGCTGGCAGGCGTCGTGGCCGCTGCCGCACGACCTGATCGAGGTGGCGGGCGATCACTTCACGGTGCTGACCGACGAGGTGGCGGACACCGCGGAGGCGCTGCTGGGGTGGCTGGAGAAGCTGGGCTGACGAGGTGGCGGCGGCATCCCGCCGCACGCCGCCTTCCCCCTCCTGACCTCGCCCGACGGGTGGTCGGCCGGTCGGCTGTCTGACGGGTGGTGACCGGCGTGTGGAACGGCCGGTGGAATTCCGTCACTGGAACGCCGCCGCGGCCCAGACCTAGCATCGGCGCCGCCGGAAGGACTCGGTCGGCACGGGGGGACACGCTCGATCGCTGGAGGAACCTTTGACCAGATTGGTGGAGAGGAACGAGCAGCTGTCCCGCCTCGCCACGCTGTTGCATCAGGCCAGGTCGGGGACGGGAAGTATCGCCGTCGTGGAGGGGGCTGCGGCGACCGGCAAGACGGAGTTGCTGCACTCGTTCGCCCAGGCCGCCGACGGCGCGCGCCCGCACCGCACCGGCGGCCCGGGTACGGACGCGCCCTGCGAGGGCACACCAGCGGACGGCGGGCCCGGGGCCGGCGGGGAGTTGCTGCGGCTGCACGCGATCTGTTCGCCGGCCGAGCGCGCGCTCCCGCTGGGTGTGGTGAGCCAGCTGCTCCTGGCGCCCGCGCTGCCGGCGGCGTTCCGGGCTCGGGCCGCGGAACTGATCGACAGGCTCGCGTCCACCCCCGATACCGGGGCGACCGAGCGGCTGACCGCCCAGGTGCTGCACGGGCTGTGCAGGGAACTGCTCGCCCTGGTGAACCGTTCACCGGCGCTGATCACGGTGGACGACGTGCAGCACGCCGACCCGGAGTCGGTGCTGTGGCTGCTGTGGCTGGCCCGGCGGATCGGGCCGGCCCCCGTGCTGGTGGTGCTGGCCAGCGACGTCGGCCCGCATCCGGGCTTCGCGGCGGCCAGGACCGAGCTGTTGCGGTACCCGCACAGCGATCTGATCCCGGTCGACCGGCTGTCGCAGCGGGGCGCCGCCGAGCTGATCGGCCGGTACCTCGGGCGGTCGGCCGCGCACCGGCTGGCGCCGGCGTTCTTCCGTGCCAGCGGCGGCAACCCGCTGCTGCTGCGCGCCCTGTTGGACGACTGGCGGACCGGCCGGAACATGGCCGGCCACTCCTACCGGCAGGCGCTGCTGACCAGCCTGCGGCGCGCCGGGCCGGCCGGGCTGGCCGTGGTCCGGGGCCTGGCGGTGCTGGGCGAGTACACCTCGGAGGCGTTGCTGAGCCGGCTGGTCGGGGTGAACGTGGACGTGGTCGCCGACACCGTCCGGGCCTTCGAGGCGGGCGGGCTGCTCACCGACGGGGACTTCGCGCACCCCAACGGCCGGGCCGGGGTGCTCGAGGACCTGTCGCCGCCACAGCGCGTGGCGCTGCACCGGGCCGCGGCCCGGCTGTTACAGGAACGGGGCGAGCCGGCCACCGCGGTCGCCGCGCACATCATCGCGGGCGAGGGCGCCGACGGGATTCCGGCCACCCGGGTACTGCTGGACGCGGCCGAGAGCCATCTGTTGGAGCAGCGGTTCGAGGTGGCCGTGGACTGCCTGGAGCAGGCGCTGCGCAGCGCCGGGGACGGCCGGGAGCGGGCCGCGATCCGCGCCCGGCTGGCCCAGGTGGAGTGGCGCTGCGACCCCCGCGCCGCGGCCCGGCACCTGGAGCCGCTGGTCGGGGACGCACGGGCCGGTCTGCTGACGGCCGGCGACACCATCGAGGTGTGCCGGCAACTGCTGTGGCAGGGCCACTGTGAGGAGGCCACCACGCTCATCGAGGGGCTGCGGGCCGCGCCGGCCGACGAGGCGGCCGACACCGGTGCCCGGCTGCGCGCGTTCGAGCTGTGGCTGATGTGCACCCACCCGCGGCCGGCCCGGCGGCGCCGGCCGGTGCTGCGGGGCCGGCCGGCGGCCGAGGGGCCGGCGGACCGGTCCGCGCCGTGGCAGCGGTTCTCCGCGGTGCTGGCGGACGTGCTGATCCACGGGCGGTACGAGGAGGCCACCGAACGGGCCGAGCAGTTGCTGCACAAGGCCAGCGTGCAGCGGGGCACGGTGTGGACCGGGGAGTCCGCGCTGTTGTGCCTGATGCCGGAGGTGTACGCCGACCGGACGGAGCGGGCGGCCCGCTGGTGCGAGGCATGGCGCCGGGATCCGTGGACCGCGCGGGTGCCGATGTCCCGGGCCGAGCTGGCCGCGGTGTCGGCGGAGATCGCGGTCCGGCGCGGTGACCTGACGGCGGCCACCGAACGGGCGCGGGCCGCGCTGGAGGAGGTGTCCGCGCCGGCCTGGGGCACGGCCGCCGGCCTGCCGCTGAGTTCGCTGATCCTGGCCGCCACCCGGAGGGGACAGCTGCGAACGGCCGCCGAGTATCTGCGGGTGCCGGTCCCGGCGTCGATGTTCGAGAGCCGGTACGGGCTGCACTACCTGTACGCGCGGGGCCACTACCACCTCGTATGCGACAACCACGCCGCCGCCCTGGCCGACTTCTTCGCCTGCGGGGAGCTGATGCGCTCCTGGGCGCTGGACACCCCGGGCCTGGTGCCGTGGCGCACCGGCGCGGCCGAGACCTGGCTGCGGCAGGGCAACCGGGAGCAAGCCAGACGGCTGCTGAACGAACAGCTGGCCTGGGTGGGGACCGACTTCGGCCGGGTGCGGGGCCAGGCGCTCCGGCTGCTGGCGGCGTGCGGGAGCCAGCGGCAGCGCACCGATCTGCTGGGGGATGCGGTGGAGATCCTGGAGGGCGCCGGGGACCGTTACGAACTGGCGCGGGCGCTGGCCGACCTCAGCCACGCGCACCACACGTCCGGCGAGCAACGGCGGGCCCGGCAGACCGCCCGCCGGGCCTGGCACGTGGCGCGCAGCTGCCAGGCCGAGCCGCTGTGCCGGGAGCTGTTCCCGGGCATGGCCGAGCACGAGGTGGACGGGCCGGGTGCGTTGGAGGACACCGCGCTGACCTTCCTCAGCCGGGCCGAGCGCCGGGTGGCGACGCTGGCCTCGGCCGGCTACACCAACCGGGCCATCGCGGAGAAGCTGTTCGTCACCGAGAGCACGGTCGAGCAGCATCTGACGAAGGTGTACCGGAAGCTGGGCGTGAAGCACCGCGAGGAGCTGCCCGCGCTGCTCCACCACGACATCGCGACGTCCGCATGATGGGCGCACCGCTGCCGTCGGCGTGGGAGTCGCTGCCGGCCGCGCAGCAGCCGGAGTGGGACGCGCACCCCGCGCACGCTGCGGCGCTCGGCTGGCTGCGCGGCGCCGCGCCGCTGGTGACGCACACCGAGGTGGCCGCCCTGGGCTGGGGTCTGGCGAAGGTGGCGCGGGGCCAGGCCCGGCTGGTGCAGGCGGGCGACTGCGCGGAGAGCTTCTATGAGTCGGGTGCCGGGCACACCGCGGCGAAGGTGGCGGCGATCGAGGAGCTGGCCGGCCGGATGGCGGTGCGGACCGGCCAGTCGGTGCTGCGGATCGGGCGGATCGCCGGGCAGTACGCCAAGCCGCGGTCGGCGCCGGTCGAGACGGTCGACGGGGTGAGGCTGCCGGTCTTCCGCGGGCACATGGTCAATCTGGAGACGGTCTCGGAGCTCGCCCGGCGGCCCGATCCGCGCCGGATGGTCTGGGCGTACCAGGCGAGCGAGGAGATCCTGCGGGACCTGCGCGCCCGGCGCCTCCAGGCGGCGGACGGCGGGCGGCTGGGGCCGTGGAGCAGCCATGAGGCGCTGGTGCTGGACTACGAAGCCGGTCTGGTGCGGCATGACCCGGCGGCCGGCCGGTCGCTGCTGGGCTCCACGCACTTCCCGTGGATCGGCGAGCGCACCCGGCAGCTGGACCACGCGCATGTGGCGCTGCTGGCCGCCGTGCGCAACCCGGTGGGCTGCAAGATCGGCCCGTCGACCGACCCGGAGACGCTGCTGCGGCTGTGCGCGGCGCTCGACCCGGACCGGGTCCCGGGGCGGCTGGCGTTGATCTTCCGGATGGGCCGGGACGCGGTCGCGGAGGCGCTGCCGCCACTGGTGCGGGCGGTGGTGTCGGCCGGCCACCCGGTGGTGTGGCTGAGCGATCCGATGCACGGCAACACCCGGCGGGCGGCGAGCGGGCTGAAGACGCGGTATCTGGCCGATCTGATCGCGGAGGGCCGGGAGTTCCGCCGGGTGGTGGAGCGGGCCGGCCGGCATGTCGGCGGGCTGCACCTGGAGGTGGCCGCGGAGCGGGTGACCGAGTGCGTCGGCCGCCCGGAGGAGGAGCACGCGCTGACCGAGCGCTACCTGTCGCTGTGCGACCCGAGGTTGACCGTAGAGCAGGCGTCCGAGCTGATCGACGCCATCTTCTGACAGGAGGCTGGATCCCGTGATCTTGGTGACCGGTGCTACCGGGGCCGTGGGCGGCGAGGTCGTCGACCGGCTGCTGGAACGTGGAGAGAAGGTCCGGGTGCTCACCCGGAACCCCGAGGGCGCCCGGCGCTGGGCCACGGCGGTGGAGGTCGTCACCGGCGATCTGACGGACCCCGGCTCGCTGGGTCCCGCACTGGACGGCGTGGACCGGGCGTTCCTGCTCCTGGTGCTGCCCGGGATACCGCAGGCCGGGCCGATCGTGGACGCGGTGCGCGACGCGGGCGTGCGGCATGTGGTGCTGCTGTCCTCGATCCGGGCCGGCAGCGCGCGGGACAGCGCCATCAAGCAGGCGAACCTGGCGGCGGAGGCGGCGGTCCAGGGCTCCGGCCTGGACTGGACGGTGCTGCGCGGCGGCACGTTCATGTCCAACACGCTGCCGTGGGCACCGTCGGTGCGCGCCGAGCGGGTGGTGCGGGCCTTCGGCAGGGACTTCCGCAGTTCTGCGGTGGATCCCCGGGACGTGGGCGCGGTGGCCGCCCGGGTGCTGGCGGACCCGGCCCCGCACCGGTCCCGGGTGCACACGCTGACCGGCGGCGAGGTGATCACGGTCGCCGGGCAGGTGGCCGTGCTGTCCGACCTGCTCGGCGAGCCGGTGGCGTTCGAGGAACTCCCGGAGGCGGTGGCTCGGGCGGCGATGGTGGAGCGGCTGCACTACCCGCCGGCGGTCGCCGACGCGATGCTGACCATGCTGCGCAACACCGACGAGAGCCTGGTGCGGGTCGACGGGGCGGTGGCGGAAGTCCTGGGCCGACCGCCGCGGTCGTACCGGGAGTGGGCCGCCGACCACATCGAGGCGTTCCGGTGACCACCGACTGCGACGTGCTGGTGGTCGGCTGGGGGCCGGTCGGCCGGCTGACCGCGATACTGCTGGCCCAGCAGGGCTGGCGGGTGACCGTGCTGGAGCGCTACGAGCGGCCGTACCCGTTCCCGCGGGCGGTGCACTTCGACGGGGAGACCGCGCGGTATCTGGCGGCCGCCGGGATCGGGAACCGGCTGCACGAGGTCGGGGACCCGGCGGTCGACTACGAGTTCCACACCGCCGACGGCCAGGTGCTGATGCGCCTGGAGCTGGCCGGCGACCCGCCCGGGTCGGCCGGCTGGCCGAGGTCGGTGGTCTTCCACCAGCCGGCGCTGGAGCGGGTGTTGCAGGAGCGGGCCGAGCGGCTGCCGAACCTGCGGCTGCTGCGCGGCGTGGAGGTGACCGGCTGCGTCGAGCGGGACGATCACGTGGAGGTCGGCGCGGGCCGGCGCCGGTTCACCGCCTCCTGGGTGGTGGGCTGCGACGGCGCGCACAGCGTGGTGCGCCATGCCATCCGGTCCACCGTGACCGACCTGGGGTTCTTCTACGACTGGCTGCTCTGCGACCTGGTGCTGGACGAGCCACGCGAGTTCCGGCCGAACAACCTCCAGATCTGCGACCCGGCCCGGCCGACCACGGTGGTCTCCGGCGGTCTGGAACACCGTCGCTGGGAATTCATGCGACTGCCGGGCGAGAGCGTCGAGGAGCTGAACCGGCCGGAGACCGCCTGGCGGCTGCTGGAACCGCACGGCATCACCCCGGAGAACGCCACCATGCACCGGCACTCGGTGTACACCTTCCGCGCGCAGTGGGTGGACCAGTGGCGGCGCGGCCGGATCCTGCTGGCCGGGGACGCCGCGCATCTGATGCCCCCGTTCGCCGGCCAGGGCATGTGCGCCGGCGTCCGGGACGCGGCCAACCTGACCTGGAAGCTGGACCTGGTGCTGCGCGGCCGCGCCGGCCCAGCGCTGCTGGACAGCTACGCGGTCGAACGCACCGGCCACCTACGGCACTTCATCGGCTACGCGGTCGAGCTGGGCAAGATGGTGTGCGAGCTGGACCCGGCCGCGGCCGCGGTGCGCGACAGCATGCTGCTGGCGCGGGCGGCCGACCCGGAGGCCGAGGAGCCGCCGCAGCTCAGCGGGGTGCCGCTGACCGAGGGGCTGCTGTCCGGGGCGGGCCCCGGCGCGGGCGCGTACATGCCGCAGGGCCGGGTGACCGGCACCGCCGGCACCGGACGCTTCGACGACGTGGCCGGACGCGGTTTCGTGTTCCTGACCGGGCAGGACCCGGCGGCGCTGCTGGACGAGGCCGACCGGGAGTTCCTGGCCGGCATCGGGACCCGCCTGGTGCGGGTGGTGCCGGCCGGGGCACCGGTGGGCGAGGGCGAGGTGGCCGACGACGACGGGGTGTACCTGCCGTTCCTGGCCGAGTCCTCGGCGGTCGCGCTGATGGTGCGGCCGGACTTCTACGTCTTCGGATCCGCCGCGGACCGTGGGTCGGTGGCGGAGCTGGTGGGCGACCTGCGTCGCGGGCTGCTGTCCGCGACGCCGCAACGATCACTCTCGGGAGGACCCGTATGACCGCCACGCACCTGTCCCTGTGGGAGAAGTGGACCAACCTCTGGTACAACCAGCTGGATCTGACCGACGAGATCATCGCGCCCGGGTTCAAGCTGTGCCTGGAGTCCGACCGCGACCTCAGCGCGATCAACGACGCGCAGTCGGTCCGCAGGTGGGTGGTGGCGGTGAACGCGATCTTCCAAGAGGCGAAATTCACCACCCTGGTCGGCCCGATCATCACGGACGAGTACATCACCACGCACTGGAGCGTGATCGGCAAGCTGGGTCCGGGCGCGGGCGAACTCGGGCCGGAGGGTGCCACGTTCACCCGGGTGCTGACCGAGATCCTCAAGGTGGAGAACGGTCTGATCACCGAGTGCTGGGCGTCCTGCGACCCGGTCAAGGTGCTCGTCGACTAGACGAGGCCGCCGCGTCCGGCCGGGCCCACCCGGCGGTGGACCCACCGGTACGGCGCCGACCCCCGGTGGCCGGAGACGGCCTCGGGGCCGGCCGGCGGTCGCCGGGCCCACCCGACGGTGGGCCCACCGGTACGGCGCCGACCCCCGGTGGCCGGAGACGGCCTCGGGGCCGGCCGGCGGTGGCCGGGGACAGCCCCGGGGACGACCGCCAGTGACCGGGGACAGCCCCGGGACCGGCCGGCAGTCGCCGGGCCCACCCGGCGGTGGGCCCACCGGTACGGCTCCGACCCCCGGTGGCCGGAGACAGCCCCGGACGACCGCCAGTGACCGGGGACAGCCCCGGGACCGGCCGGCGGTGGCCGGGGACAGCCCCGGACGACCGCCAGTGACCGGGGACAGCCCCGGGGCCGGCCGGCAGTCGCCGGGCCCACCCGACGGTGGGCCCACCGGTACGGCGCCGACCCCCGGTGGCCGGAGACAGCCCCGGACGACCGCCAGTGGCCGGGGACAGCCCCGGCAGCGCCGCCGTCAGCCGACCCGCAGCGCCTCGGCCCGGCGGTCGGCGCAGGACCGGGTGGCCTTCGGTAACTGGGCGTGCGCCACGTCCCGGATCACCGGGTGCGCGAAGGCGTAGCCCGTGCCGTCGCGGTCGCGCACCAGCAGGTCCCGCCGGGTCAGGTCGTCCAGGCAGCCCCGTACCACCTCCACGGTGTGGCAGCCCAGCGCGGCCACGGTGTCCGGCACGATGGGCCCGGACACCAGCGTGGCCTCCTTCAGGATCTCCTTCTCATCCGGCGCCAGGCGGTCGAGGGTCGCGGCGACCACCCGGTAGATCCGGGCCGGCAGCCGGCCCTCCGGAGCACCGTCCGGCTCGTGCAGCCGCTGCCGGGCGAACTCGATGGCGAACATGGGGTTGCCGCCGATCCGGTCGAACAGCTCCGGGGTCAGCCCGGCGCCGTCCCCCCCGTCCTCGCGCCGCAGCACCGACCCCCACAGCTCCCGGACCGCGTCGTCGGTCAGCCGGTCCAGCGTGATGGTGGTGGATGCCTGGGAGCACAGACGGCGGGCGAGCTGCGGCCGGGCCGTGGAGATCAACAGCAGCGGGATGGCGGCGACCCGCCCGGCGAGCAGGCCGAGGAACCGCGACAGGTCGTCGTCGGCCGCGTGCAGGTCCTCCACCACCAGCACCACTGGGAGTTCCCCGGCGATCCGGACGAGCAGGTCGACGACGGCGGCGTGCAGCACGCCGGTGTCCGGCCCGCCGCGCGCCCGGCCGCCCGGGGCGAACAGCGGAAGCAGGTCGCGGGTCAGTGACCGGGCCGCCGGTTCCTCGCCGAGCAGTCCGCTCACCGCGGCGGTCACCTTGGCCTCGGCCTCCTCGGGCGTGCAGCCGTGGGCCAGTCCGGCCCAGGAGGCGACCAGTCCGGCGAGCGGGTCGGCGGTGGCGGTCCGCAGGCCGTGCACCGTGCCGGTCCGCAGCACCCGGGCCCGGTCGGGGCCGCGCCGGATCAGCCGGGCGAGCTCCAGCACCAGACGGCTCTTGCCCATGCCCGCCTCGCCGACCAGGGTCAGGATCCGCCCGCGCCCACGCCGCACCACCTGGTCGAAGTGCTCCTGGAGGATCATCAGATCGTGGTCCCGGTCGACCAGCGGCGGCCGCGGGATGTCGACCGGACACGGGGGGTCGCCGCGCAGCCCGGTCGCGTGCCACAACGGCGGGCCGGCCGGCGAGGAGTACGGGGCGAGGTCGTGGATGAGGTCGGCGCCCCCACTGCGCCGGGTCGCCTCGCAGATCCACACCGAGTCCGGCGGCAGCGACCAGACCCGGCGCAGGCAGATGTCGATCGCCGGGCTCACCACCTCCGGCGCCGCGCCGTGCGTCTTGATCAGGACCTCTTCGGTGTTGACCGACAGGCGGACGGTGGCCGGCCGGGGGCCGGCGTCCTCCCGGGCGGCGAAGCGGTCGCGTACCGCCAGCCCGGTGCGGACCGCGGCCAGCATGTCGTGTTCACCGGTGCGCGGGACGCCGAACACCGCCTGGACCGCGGAGCCGGTGCAGCACACGACGGTGCCCCCGGCGTTCTCCACCTCGGTGCGGACCGCGGCGGCCAGGTCGGCGAGCAGGTCGTCCACGTCCTCCGGGTCCACTTCGGGGCCGAGGTCGAACGACGTGGTGAGGATGGAGACGAGCTTGCGCTCCCCGGTCGAGGCGGCCGGTCTGGGGGACGGCGCGGCCTCTTCGGCCCCGGCCCGGTGGGCGGTCGGCTCCCGGTCGGGGACGGTCTCGACGGCCGGTGCCGGGCGGGCGTGCGCGGCGCCGGGGAGGGTCAGCCGCAGCTCGGGTTCGGCGGCCGGGCGCAGGGACACGTCCTGGGCGAGGATGCGGGACTCCAGCTCGCGCAGCTCCCGGGTGGGTTCCAGGGCGAGGTCGTCCATCAGCACCTTGCGGGTCCGGTGGTAGGCGCGCAGCGCGTCGACCTGTCTGCCGCAGCGGTACAGCGCGATCATCAACAGCCGGCAGGCGCGCTCCCGGTGCGGCTCGGCGGTGACCAGCTGGTCGAGTTCCGCCACGTGCTGGTGGTGGCGGCCGGCGGCGATCTCCGCCTCCAGGTAGTCCTCCAGGGTGGTCAGCCGCTCCTCCTGGAGGGCGGCCAGCCGGGGCCAGGTGATGCCGGTGTCGGTCAGGTCCTCCAGCACCGGGCCCCGCCACAGGTCGAGCGCCTCGCGCAGGGTCCGGGTGGCCTCGGCGCGCCGGCCGTCGGCCAGCGCCTGGCGGCCGGCCCTGGTCAGTCGTTCGAAACGGAGCAGGTCGACCATGCTCTCGTCGACCCGCAGAAGGTAACCCGGTGAGTGGGTCAACAACGCGCAGGACGGGGCGAGGTCGTGTTCGGCGAGCACGCTCCGGAACCACGACACTGTGTTCTGGAGCATCTTGCGCGCGGTCGAGGGAGCTCCCTGGGGCCAGATCACTTTGATCATCTGACTGGTGGCGACCACGTCGTTCGCATGCACCAGCAGGTAGCCCAGAACCGCGCGCTTCTTGGGGCCGCCCATCGGCAGTATGGCACCGTCCCTGACCACCTGGAGCGGGCCGAGAACGTTGAATCGGACATCGGTCCTGGGTTTCGGCATCGCACGGAGTCGCCGGTCCTGCCGCCTTTCGAGCATCACCTGAATCCCCTATCGGAGCGCCATCAAGACAACATCGCTCGCCGCGGACGAGAGTCGGGGCGTCGGTAAGCGGGCTTGCGTGACCCAGGGGTCGGCAGTGCTACAGCAGAGCCCACACGGGCCGATCAGGCGGGTTTCCCGGGCTGAACCTGCGCGTACGCGGAATCTGTCGATATCACTTGCAGCCCTCCACGGACTTCGGCATCAGACGCTACGCCGATCTTAAGTCGAACGTTTTAGAGAAATCACTAAAGCCGAAGGGATAGGCGAGGCTCTTGATAGATGGATTGTTGGCCAAAAACAATCTGTACGCCAGGATATTTTACCCGCACTTGGCATGGCGGAGTGCTCAACTACCACTTGTTTTACGCGCGTCGGCGATACCCGCTTCCGGGGCCGGAACCGGCGGAATTCTCAGGAGTCTTCGAGAGGATTTCACGATCGGGCGAACTCGTCCCGCACGGCTTCGATCTCGACGGTGCGGGTACCACGACGAGCGAGTTGCAGCGTGAGGGCTACGGCGGAGAGGAGCGAGACGAAGACGCTGTAGCCGATGACGACGGTGCGCAGTCCGAGCGTGGGGGTGAGCAGCCCGGCGAGAAGGCAGGGCGCGCCGAAGGCGAAATAACTGATCAGATAGACGGTCGACAGCAGGCCGGCCCGGTCGGCTTCCGGCGCTTCGGCGAGGATGAGCCGCAGCCCGCCTTGGAAACCGCCGCCGAAACCGATCCCGCCGACGATGTTGCCGAGGAACATGAGCCAGAGCTGCCCGGTCTGAACGGCGGCGAGGATGAGCAGGGGGCCGATGACGAGTGCGATGGCACCCGCGATCATGACGTGCCGGGCGTCCAGGCGCTGCCCGGCCATGCCGGTGAGGGCGCCGACCCCGGTGACGCAGGCGATCGCCAGGCCGCCGACGACCGCCTGTGGGGCGTCGAAGATGCCCCGTACGAGGGTGGCGCCCATGCCGAGATAGAGGCCGGCGAGTGCCCAGGAGGCGAGCATGCAGCCGAGCACGGCGAAGAACACCGGACGCACCGGGGCCGGGAGACTGAGGGTGGGCCGCAGGGAGGCCAGCGCACCGGGGCGGCGGGGGTGGCGCTCCGGGAGGAAGAAGGCCAGCACGCCGAGCACGATGACCGCGACCGACAGCACCACGAAGACGAGCCGGGTGGGGTCCGGCTCGAACTGGACGAACACACCGCCCAGCAGTGACCCCACCGCCAGGCCGACCGGCGGCAGCGCGCCGTTCAGCGTGGCGGCGAGCCGGCCGCCATGGGGCGGGGCGAAGTCCAGCAGGGCGGCGCCGAGGGCACCGATCCCGAGCGCCATCGCCGCCCCTTGGAGGGTCCGCGCCACCAGCACCGCGCCGACGCCTCCGGCGAGGACGAGGATCACGAGGGCTATCAGCGCGAGCAGCGCGGCAGCGAGTATCACCGGCCGGCGACCGGTGTGGTCCGACAGCGAACCGGCCGTGATGAGGACGATCAGCAGGCCCACCACGTATATCGCGAACATCAGGCTCAGCACGCCCGGCCCCAGTGACCATTCGGCCTGGTAGAGCGGGTAGACCGGCGAGGGCGCGGCGACCGTCGCGGTCAGCGTCACCAAGGTCACGGCCGAGAGGGCGAAGCCGTAGGCATGACGCCGTCGGCTCCTTGTCGCGCCAGGGTTCACAGCCTCTGCCGTCGCTTCCGCCATCTCCGCCGTCGCTCCATTCCGTGTGCTCCTGGCCGCCTCGTAAATGTACACCGTGAACAGATAACGGCTTCTGCGGTGCCAGGCCGGCGGACGTGGGCGGCCCCAGGGCAGCAGCGGAGCCCGGTCCGTGCGGGTGTGTGATGCCGCTAGGCGCGTGGTGAGGCGCCGGCTCCCGCGAGGGCCACGTCGACGACGGACCGGGCGAAGTCCTCGGTGAGCGTCCCGGTGAGTCCGGGCATGAGAAGACGGTTGTAACAGGCGCCCCACATCATGTCGACCATGACCGTCACGTCGATGTCGGCGGGGATCTCGCCGCGGTCCCTCGCGGCGCTCAAGATGCCCAGGACGGCGTGGCGACGGGGCGCGAAGTAGCGTTCCCGGATCGCCTCGGCGAGGTCGGCGTCGATCTGTGCGGCGCCCAGCAGTTGCGCGAAGGCGGGACCGGCCGGCTTGCTCGCCAGGAGCCGGGCGAAGGTCCCGAGGACCTCGTGCAGATCGCGGCGGACGTCGCCGGTGTCGTGGAGGGCGAGGTCGTTGTGGAAGGTGTCCGTGAAGGCGTCGAGGGCGAGCGCGCCGCGCGAGGGCCAGTGCTTGTGGACGGTGACCCGGCTGACCCCGGCGCGGCGGGCGACGCATTCGATGGTGAAGCCGGCGATCCCGGCCTCGAACAGCGTCTGGGCCGCCGCCCGCAACACGGCCTGCCGCACCTCCTCGAACGGGCGCCGGCCACGCCTCACCGAGGTCCGTGTGGGCACGGCACCGGGGCGGTTCGCGGGAGCACTCATCGTGGGGATGGTACTCCCGCGGGCCGGGAGGGGTACGGGGGCGCGGTCGACGCGGCCACGCGCCCGTACCGGCCGTCTCGCCGTCCGGCTCAGGTGACGGTGGTGGCCCCGGTGAGGACGGCGAAGCCGATGTAGGCGAGGGAGACGGGGACGCCCCAGCGCAGGGCGTGCTTCTGGAAGTCGCCGAGTTCGGCCTTGACCAGTCCGAGCAGGACCCACAGGGGTGCGCTGGTGGGGCCCATCATGTGGAGGATCTGGCCGATGGCGCCGGCCCTGGCGATTTCGTTGGCGTCGATGCCGTAGTGGGCGGCGGATTCGGCGAGAACGGGGACGACGCCGAACCAGTAGCCGTCGTTGGACATGAAGAAGCCGAGCGGCAGGGCGAGGACGGCGGTGAACACCGGGATGAGGTTGCCCATGGAGTCGGGGACGACGGCCAGGGCGGCATCCGCCATGGCCTTGATCATGCCGGAGTCGGTCATGATGCCGGTGAACACACCGGCGGCCAGGACGAGGATCATCACGGGGACGGCGTTGGCGGCCTGACGCTTGATGAGTTCCTGCTGGTCGCCGATGGTGCGGATGTTGATGAGCAGGGCGATGACGAACGCGACCATGAACAGCACGAGGAGATCGGCGACCTCCAGGACGAGCAGCACCATCAGCAGCACGGTGAGGGCGGCGTTGCACCACATCCGCCAGTCCGCCCGCACCGGCTCGAACGCTTCTCCCGAGGCGATGTCGAGCCGGTAGGCGGCGAGCTTCTCGGCGTCGATCTTGTGCCGCTCGCGCAGGCCGAGCCAGTAGGCGGTGGCCATGATGGCCAGGCTGGTGAGCGCCATGGGGGCGATCATGTGGACGAAGTACTCGGTGGCGCTCAGGTGCAGCACGCTGATGCCGCGGGTGGCGGCTCCGCCCCAGGGGGTGGTGCCGGAGATCGTACCCAGCGCCATCGCGGAGAGGGTGGCGAGGATGAGGGGGTTCATCCCCAGGCGCCGGTAGATGGGCAGGAACGCGGAGCAGACGATCATGTAGCTGGTGGTGCCGTCACCGTCCAGCGCGACGCACAGGGCCAGGACCGCGGTACCGACGCAGATGCGGACCGGATCGCCCTTGGAGGCACGGACGATGGCCTGGCAGACGGGCTCGAAGAGCTTGCACTCCATCATCAGGCCGAAGTAGAGGACCGCGAACAGCAGCAGCGCCGCGGTGGGCGCGACGGTGTCCAGACCGTTCATGATCATGTCGCCGAGCTTGGCGCCCTTGCCCGCGATCACGGCGGCTGCGATCGGGGTCAGCATGATGGCGGTGAACGCGGAGAGGTGTTTCCGCATCACGAGCAGCATGAAGCTGCCCAGGGTGGCGAAGCCGAGGACGGCGAGCATCGTTGCTCCTAGGGGCAGGGCGGAGGGGCCGCCACGGTCGTGCGGCTTTCTGTACGGCGGTCCGGGCGGGCGCACGGTCGCGGCGGGCAGTGGCCCGCTTCCGACGTCGGGAGTGCGCTTGTCGGGCTGGGGCTTCCGGCGGCGGCTGTACGGGAAGGGAGGGCGGCTCGCCGAGCTTCCGGCAGACCGGTTAACCGGATTGCCGGTAGGTAACTAGAATCCAGCCATCACGTCAATACCGGTGTGAGGGATTCACCGCGTAAAACGCGGAACCCCCACCGGGGACGGACGGCCGGAAACGCGATACTTCCAGCCTCGCCACATCTGGTTGACCGGTTAACCGGATGCTTCTACAGTGGCGGCACGGCACCACAGAGAACGTTGCCGCCCCCACCTCGGGCCTTCTCCCCCGTGCTTTCGCGGCGCGTCACCGCGCCGGCCGGAGCGGGCCCGCGGTCGGGACCCTTCCCGGTCCCCGCCTACCGGAAGAGGAAAGAACCCGGTGATCGAACCCCATCCCCTGGTCGCCATGATCCACGCCGTGCCCGCCGCGACCCGCATCGCCCAGGAGGCGTTCACACGGGAGTTCCCGCAGGCCACCCTGTGGAACGTGCTGGACGACCGCCTGCTGGACGAGGCCCGCGAGGCCGACGGCCTCACCGACGCGCTGCGCCGGCGCATGCTCCGCCTGATCGGGCACGTGATGGACGGCGGCGCCCAGGGCCTGTTGCTGACCTGCTCCTCCTACGGGGAGGTCGTGGACACCGCCCGCGCGCTGTGGAACGTGCCCGTCCTGAAGTCCGACGAGGCGATGTTCAAGGCCGCCCTGGCCGGTCCGTACCGGCGCATCGCCGTCGTCGCCTCCACCCCGCCCGCCGTCCCGGCCGCCGTGGCCCAGCTCGAAGCGCTGATCCCGGTGGCACGGCCGGACCGTCCGGTCGACCTCGTGACCGCGCTGAGCGAGGAGGCGGCCGTCGCCGCCGACGCCGCGTCCACCGCCCGCCACCTGGCGAACGCCCTGGACGCGGCCGGGGGCTCGGGCGCCGACGCGGTGCTCCTGGCGCAGTACTCACTGACCCCGGTGCGCGACGCGCTCGCCGACCTGGTGGGCGTGCCGGTGCTGGACGGTGCGGGCGCCGCCGCCCGGGAACTGCGCGGCCTGCTCACCTCCGGCGCGGGACAGCCGGCCGCCACCGCGGCGGTCGCACCGTGACGGCGCGGCTGCCCTGGCCCCTGGCCTACACCGTCTCCGGCGACGACTGCGCCGCGCCCATGCCGCTCGGATTCGGCGCGCCCCTGGCCGAAGCGGTCCGCCGGCTGGCCGAACTCGGCTATGACGGAGTGGAGGTGCAGGTCCGTGACACCACCGCACGCGATGCCCACGCCCTGGCCCGGACCGTCGAGACGGCCGGTCTGGCGGTCCTGGGCATCGGCACCGGACCGGTCGCGGCCCAGGACCGGCTGACGCTGACCGACCCGTCGCCGGACGTACGCCGGCACGCCCTGCACCGTCTGCTGGGCGCGGCCCGCCTCGCCGGGGAACTCGGGGTGCCGGTCACGCTCGGCCAGACCCGCGGCACCTTCCTGCCGGGGCTGGCGGACACGCAGCGCACCTGGGCCGAACGCGCCGTGGCGCAGCTGGCCGAGGAGGCCGCCGCCCGCGGCAGCCGGCTGCTGCTGGAGCCCCAGTCGCGCGCCAACACCTCGCTGTGGCACACCCCCGACGAGGCCCGCGCCGTCATCGGCTCGTTCGACGCCCCGGCCGGGCTGGTGCTGGACACCCACCATCTCGACGCCGAAGGCGTCGATACCGTCCGGGCCGTCGCCGAGCACGCCCCCGTCACCGGCTGCCTCCAGCTCGCGGCGCCCTCGACGCGGGGTCCGCTGACCCTCCGCGACCCCCGGCTCCCGGCCCTGCTGAACGCGCTGCGCACCGGCGGTTTCACCGGCTGGCTGACGCTGGAGCACACCCAGGACGGCGACAGCCCCAGGGCCGCCGCCCGCTCCTGGACCGCGCTCGCCGATGCCGCGGCCGCGCTGTCCTGATCCGTCCCTCCCGACCGCCCACCCCCTGTTCTGAGAGGAACCCGCACCATGAGCACCACGACCTACCGCCTCGGCGTCCTCGAAGGCGACGGCATCGGCCCCGAGATCGTCCCGTCCTCCGTGGAGATCACCACCGCCGCCGCCCAGGCCGTCGGCGTCTCCGTCGACTGGGTGACCCTGCCGCTCGCCGCCACCGCCATCGAGACCCACGGCACCCCGGTCCCCGAGGAGACCAAGGACGCCCTGGCCGGTCTGGACGGCTGGTACCTCGGCCCGCACGACTCCGTGTCCTACCCCGAGCCGCACAAGTCCGCGCTCAATCCGTCGGGCACCCTGCGCAAGCACTTCCAGCTCTTCGCCAACATCCGCCCCGCCAAGAGCTTCCCCGGTGCCGAGGCCGTCTGCGACAACGCCGACCTCGTCATCGTCCGGGAGAACACCGAGGGCTTCTACGCCGACCGCAACACCTTCGCCGGCACCGGCGAGTTCATGCCCACCCGCGATACGGCGATCATGATGGGCATCATCACCCGCGAGGCCACCGAGCGGGTCGCCCGCGTCGCCTTCGACCTGGCCCGCTCCCGCCGCAAGAAGCTCACCATCGTCCACAAGGCCAACGTCCTCAAGCTCACCACCGGCCTGTTCCGCACCGTCTGCCAGGAAGTCGCCGAGGACTACCCGGACGTGGCGGTCGACGACTTCCACATCGACGCCATGACCGTCCACCTGGTGCGCCGCGCCCAGGACTTCGACGTCATCGTCACCGAGAACATGTTCGGCGACATCCTCTCCGACCTGGCCGGCGAGATCTCCGGCTCGCTCGGCACCGCCCCCTCCATCAACGCCTCCGCGACCACCGCCATGGCCCAGGCGTCCCACGGCTCCGCCCCCGACATCGCCGGGCAGAACATCGCCAACCCGGTCGCCATGATCCTCTCCGGCGCGATGCTCTTCGAGTGGCTCGCCGCCCAGCACAGTGACGGGAAGCTCGCCACCGTCGCCAGGCTCATCGAGAGCGGCGTGGCCCACGCCATCGCCTCCGGCACCTCCACCCGCGACCTCGGCGGCTCCGCCTCCACCACCGAGTTCACCGCCGCCGTCATCAAGGCCATCACCGCCGGCGCCGGCCAGAACTGACCCACCCGCTCCGGGGCGGGCCGACTCCGCCGCCCGCCCCGGACCGCACGCTCCCCCGCACGCCCGAGGAGAAGATCCCCGACCATGACCCTGCGCATCGGCTGCATAGCCGACGACTTCACCGGCGGCACCGATGTCGCCGCCGCCTTCCGGCGGGCCGGCCTGCGCACCGCCCTGGTCTTCGGCACCCCGGACACCACCATCGCGCTGCCCGATGACTGCGACGCCGCCGTCATCGCCCTCAAGTCCCGCTCCGCGCCCGCCGGCGAGGCCGTCGCCGGCTCCCTCGCCGCCCAGCGCTGGCTGTGGACCAAGGGCGCGGCACAGATCTACGTCAAGTACTGCTCCACCTTCGACTCCACCCCCAAGGGCAACATCGGCCCGGTCACCGACGCCCTCATGGAGACCGCCGGGTCGAGCGTCACCCTGCACTGTCCGGCCTCCCCGCCCAACGGCCGCACCGTCTACCAGGGGCATCTGTTCGTCCACGACCAGTTGCTGTCCGACTCGCCGCTGCGCCACCACCCCCTGAACCCCATGACGGACTCCGCCCTGGTGCGCCTGCTGTCCGCGCAGACCCGCCATGCGGTGGCCCTGATCGACTGGGTCACCGTGCGGGAGGGGGTCGAGGCCGTGCGCGAGGCGCTGGTGGCACACCAGCACGCCGGCGTCCGGCACGTCATCGCCGACGCCCTGACCGATGACGACCTCGCCGTGCTCGGTGCCGCCGCGCTCGAACTGCCGGTCGTCGCCGGGGCAGCGGGCCTGGCCGAAGGGCTCGGGCACGCCTGCCCCGGCACCGGCCCGGCCGCCACCGAGCCACTGCCCCGCGCGGGCCGTGCCGCCGTCCTGGCCGGCAGCTGTTCCGCTCGCACCCTGGAGCAGATCGCCCAGTTCTACGCCGCCGGCCTGCCCTCCCGCCACCTCGACGTCCTCGCCGCCGCCACCGGCCGCGACGTCACCGGCGAGGCACTGGCCTGGTACGACGAGCAGGATCCCGGCCTGCCCGTGCTGATCCATGCCTCCGCGTCGCCGGAGGAACTCGCCGCCGTACAGGCCCAGTTGGGGGTTGCCGAGGCCGCCGCGCAGGTGGAGGAGTTGCTCGGCACCCTCGCCTCGCACCTCGTCGAGCGCGGCGTACGCCGACTCCTCGTCGCAGGCGGCGAGAGCTCGGGCGCCGTCACCACGGCCCTCGGCGTCCGCGCCGTCCTGGTCGGTGCCGAGGCCGACCCCGGCGTGCCCTGGACCTACGCCACCACCGAGGCCGGTGACCTCGCCCTGATGCTCAAGTCCGGCAACTTCGGCGCCCCCGACCTGTTCACCCGCGCCCTGCCCAGCACGGCCGAGGAGGCCACGTGACCACCTACCCGGACGCATCGGCGGCCCGCGCGCTGATCGTACGCACCGCCCGCTCCCTGTTCAGCCGCGGCCTGACGCACGGCTCCACCGGCAACCTCTCCGTCCGCCTCGCCGACGGCAGCCTCCTGCTCACCCCCACCGGTTCCAGCCTCGGCACCGTCGAGGAAGCCGAGCTCTCCCGCACCGACCTGAACGGCACGCACCTCGACGGTCCCCGGCCCACCAAGGAGGCGTTCCTGCACGCCGCCTTCTACCGGGCCCGGCCCACCGCCCACGCGGTCGTGCACCTGCACTCCACCCACGCCGCCGCCGTCTCCTGCCTGGCCGACGTGCACCCCGACGACGTCCTGCCACCGCTGACCGCGTACTACGCCATGCGCGTCGGAACCCTTCCGCTGCTCCCCTACCACGCCCCCGGCGACAGCGGCCTGGAACCGCTCGCCGAGCGGACGGCCCGCACCCACCACGCCGTCCTCCTCGCCAACCACGGTCCCGTCATCGCCGGCACCACCCTGGAACAAGCCGCCGACGCGATCGAGGAACTCGAGGAAACCGCCAGACTCCACCTCCTCCTGCGAGGACACACCACCCGCCCCCTCACCCCCGAACAGGCCGCCGCGCTGGCGCCCCCGTCCCCCTGACGGCCCCATGACACAGGAGCGCGGCAGCCCCAGCGAAGGAGTCCCACCATGCCCGAGACCGTCACCCCCATCCCCACCGCCGACCTCGTCGACCAGTACGGCGCCGATCTGCGCGTCTGCGACCTCCAGTTCCGCCAGTTCGGCGGCCATCGCGGCTTCGCCGGGCCCGTCCGCACCGTCTCCTGCCACGAGGACAATGGCCTGCTGCGCGACCTGCTGCGCACCCCGGGCGACGGAGGCGTCCTCGTCGTGGACGGGGGCGGCTCCCTGCGCACCGCGCTGGTCGGCGACCTCATCGCCGGCGCCGCCCAGGACAACGGCTGGGCCGGGCTCGTCCTCCACGGCGCGGTCCGCGACAGCGTCGCCCTCGCCGGTCTCCGGCTCGGCGTCAAGGCCCTGGGCACCATCCCCCGCAAGAGCGCCAAGGACGGCGCCGGAGCCGTCGACGTCCCCGTCACCTTCGGCGGGGTCACCTTCCACCCCGGCGACATCCTGCACGCCGACGACGACGGCATCGCCCTCCTGGGGGCGTAGCGCCGTCCGGAGTCCTAGGCCGCGGCCGGGTCCTCCGGATGTCTTACGGCCTTCTTCACCGCCCGCTCCACCTCGAATCTGCTCAGCCCGGCGGACGTGGCGTACTCCGTCACCGCCGCCTGCGCCCGCTCCGCCGCCACCCGCCATCGCTCCCACTGGGCCTGGCGCTCCTCGCCGTCCAGTCCGGAGAGCCGCTGATGCTCGGCATCGGAGGATTTTTGCAGCTCAATCAGCTCATCAGTCACCAGATCAGACATGAGATCGATTCTAGAGAAACCGTTCGAGCGGGAAGCGTCAGCCGGGACCCGTACCGGCAGCGCGACGACCTGACGGCGGCCGCTCGCCGGGTCCGGCGAGCGGCCGCCGTCGGGTCATGGGCCGGCGGTCAGACCTCGACCACCGGTGCCTGGAGTTCCGTCACCCACTCCTCGCGGTCCTCGGGGCACTCCAGGCTGACCTCCCGGGGATAGCCGGCCGACCGGTAGCCGTTGCCGTCGATCCAGTGGGCCAGGGCCTGGGCCGTGGGCACCACGGTGTCCATCGGGCCGCGGTGGACGATGGTCCCGGCCCGCTCGACCGGCGGCAGGTCGAGGACCCGGATGTCGTCTCCGTCCCGGAGCGGGGCGGAGACCTGGACGGCGGCGTGGACGGTGATGGCGCCGCCGCCTTCCGGGGCGTCCTCGTAATAGGCGACACCGGGGCCCGTCGGGGTGATGCCCGCCGCGTCGAGGCGCCGGAACAGCTCGTCGTAGAGGGGGGAGATGACCGGGCCGATCTCCTGGGGCTCGAAACTGGCGGCGGTCGCGGTGAGCTCCGCCACTCGCACCGCCGGGACCTTCTTGATGACGACGTCGTTCGTGGGCATGTGTCCCTCGCTCTCGATCGACCGGAGCCTCGCCTCGACCTGGACCAGCCGTGCCGCCGCCGCGGCCGCCGCGGCCGCCAGCTCGGCCCGCCGCAACCGGAGCATGCCGCGCAGCTCCTCGGTGCCGACCTTCTCGTCCACGATGTCCCGCACCTGCTGGAGGGTGAAGCCGAGCTCTTTGAGCGCGATGACCCGGTTCAGGCGGCTGAGCTGGGCCGCCGAGTAGTACCGGTAGCCGGTGGCGGGGTCGACATGGGCCGGGCGCAGCAGTCCGGTGGCGTCGTAGTGGCGCAGCATCCGGACCGAGACACGGCCGTGCCGGGCGAAGTCTCCGATGGTGAACATGGTGTCTCCGAGTTCAGCGCCTGACACGGTGTGAGGGTCAACAGGACGGCGGGGAGCCCCGGCCGCCCATACCGGGCGCGCGGGAACCGGCTCCGCATGGCCACCGCCGTCACACCGCTCATGCCCCCTGGGTGCCCAGTGTGGCAGGCCCTGGCCCACGGGCCGGGACCTTGCGCGGCAGCACCACGGACACCAGGTGGCACCGTTTGGCGCCATCCGGTGCCGCGCTGGCACCATCTCGCACCCTCGAAGGCGGATGGGGATGCCGGGCGCCGCCCTGACCGAGTTTGATCTCTCCACGTTTCCGCAGGTCAGGACGGGTCAGGGCGACAATCGCCACATCCACCGCCAGCAAGGCGCCATCCAGGCTTGCGCGTGGCGCCACAGTGGTGCCATCATGGCGTCATGGACCTCACCCCGTATGTCGACAACCTTCGCCGCGAACTGGCGGTGGCCGCCGAAGCCGGCGGGGAAGACGCCCGTGAGCTGGCCGAGCGGCTCACCGCCCCGCTGGAGTCGGCGACCCGTCTGACCATGCTCAACGTGCTCTCCGCCGCGATGGACGAGATCACCCGCGAACTCGCCCCCGGCTCGGTCGACGTACGGCTGCGCGGGCTCGACCCCGACTTCGTGGTGACGCCGCCGCCCGCCGACGGCGGCCCCGTGGAAGCGGCCGCCGCGCCCGTCGAACCGCTCAAGGCACAGGTGCCCGCCGACGGCGACGAGGGGGGCACCGCCCGCGTCAATCTGCGGCTGCCGGCCCACCTCAAGGCGCGCGCCGAGGAGGCCGCGAGCCGCGAGGGCCTGTCGGTCAACGCGTGGCTGGTGCGGGCCGTGTCGGCCGCGGTCGACGGTGGCACGCGGCCGCGTACGACGACGGAGAGGACCCGCACCGTCGGACAGAGCTTCACGGGCTGGGTGCGCTGACCGCGTCCGCGCCCGCGCCCCAAGAGAACGGCACTTCACCCACACCACGTCCCACCAGCGGGGACGCCCCAAGGACTCATGAGGACGGTACAGCCATGCCTTCTTTCGACACTCCCGAACCGATTTCGGTCACCGCCCGCGTGGACGCCGGTTCGCTCCGCTTCACCGCGAGCGACCGCCTGGACACGGTGGTCGAGGTGCGGCCCCGCGACCCGAAGCGGGACAAGGACGTACGGGCCGCCGAGCAGACCGAGGTCTCGTACGCGAGCGGCGTCCTGACCGTCAGGACGAAGCTGCGCCGCCTCGTCGGGCCCTCCGGCGCCGTCGATGTGACGGTCGACCTGCCCACGGACTCGCGCGTCGACATGACCGGCTCCGTGGTCCAGGTGCTCGGCGAGGGCCGGCTCGGCGAGGTCCGGATGAAGACCTCGTCCGGTGACGTCCGCCTCGACACGACCGGACCGCTCCGCCTGACCGCCGCCCACAGCTCGATCACCGTCGACCGGATCGAGGGCACGGCGGAGGTCACCACCAGCTTCGGCAGCCTGCGCCTCGGCGTCGTCGACGGTCCCGCCGTCCTGAAGAACTCGCACGGCAACACGGCCGTCGCCGCCGCGACCGGCGACCTGCGGGTGAGTGGCGCCCATGGCGACATCGACATCGAGCGCGCCGAGAGCTCGGTCACCGCCACCACCGCCCACGGCGCCCTGCGGGTCGCCGACGTCGCCTGCGGCACGGTCCAGTTGGAGACCTCCTACGGCGCGATCGAGGTCGGCGTCCGCGAGGGCACCGCCGCCTGGCTCGACGCCGCCTCCGAGCGCGGGCAGGTGCGCAACTCCCTCGCCGACACCGCGCCCCCGGCGGAGACCGAGGACACCGTCACGGTCCGCGCCCGGACCCGCTGGGGCAACATCGACGTGCGCCGCGCCCGGCCCTGAGCGCCGATCCCGCCGGCTCGCCCACGCCATCCCACTCCACACGCCCCTTCAGCCTTCAACGGGAGGGCTCCATGCACTCATCTGTCATGCCCACATCCATCAACGCTGCCGCCCCCGCCGTCTCCACCGCCGATCTGCGCAAGTCCTACGGCGACAAGACCGTGCTCGACGGCATCGATCTGCGCATCCCGGCCGGGTCCGTGTTCGCGCTGCTCGGGCCGAACGGCGCCGGCAAGACCACCACCGTGCGGATCCTGTCCACGCTCATCGCCGCCGACGGCGGGCAGGCCCAGGTCGCGGGCCACGACGTCGCCACCTCCCCGGACGGGGTGCGCGCCGCGATCGGCGTCACCGGGCAGTTCGCCGCGCTCGACGACCTGCTCACCGCCGAGGAGAACCTGCTCCTGATGGCCGATCTGCTGCGCCTCGGCAAGCGGGAAGGGCGCTCCCGCGCACAGGAGTTGCTGGAGCGGTTCGGCATCGCGGACGTCGCGCACCAGCGGGCCGCGACCTTCTCCGGCGGTATGCGGCGCCGGCTCGACATCGCCATGACGCTGGTCGGCGACCCGAAGGTGATCTTCCTGGACGAGCCGACGACCGGGCTCGACCCGCGCAGCCGCCGCACCATGTGGGAGACGGTTCGCTCACTGGTCGCGGGTGGTGTCACCGTCTTCCTCACCACCCAGTACCTGGAAGAGGCCGACCAGTTGGCCGACCGGATCGCCGTGCTCGACGGCGGCCGGATCGTCGCCGAGGGCACCGCCGACGAACTCAAGGCGCGGATCCCCGGCAGCCACGTACGGCTGCGCTTCGACGACATCGCCGAGTTCGAGCGCGCGGCCGACGCCTTCCCCGGCGCGGCCCGCGACGACGAGAACCTCGCCCTGCGCGTGGCGGGCGACGCCGGCATCGACGCGCTGCGCGCCCTGCTCGACCGGCTCGACGCCGCCGGCAGCCGGGCCGCCGCCTTCTCGGTGCACACCCCCGACCTGGACGACGTGTTCCTCGCCCTGACCGGCGACGGCAGCACCGGCACCGCCCTTCACGCCAAGGAGACCCCGCGATGAGCACCCTCACCCACGCCGTGCACGACTCGAAGACGATGCTGCGGCGCAACCTGAAGCACGCCCTGCGCTATCCCGCCGTGTCCCTGGGCCCGGCCATGATGCCCATCCTCATGCTGCTGCTGTTCGTGTACGCCTTCGGGGACTCGATCGGCGCCGGCATGGGCGGCGGCCGGGACGCGTATCTGGAGTATCTGACGCCCGGCGTCATCATCATGGGCGTGGCGGCCGGGGCCATGTCGACCTCGATCGCGGTCTGCCAGGACATGACCGAGGGCATCATCAACCGCTTCCGCACCATGAACATCACACGCTCGTCGTTCATGACGGGCCATGTCATCGGCAGTGTCATCACCACGGTGGTGAGCCTGGTCCTGGTGGTGGGCGCGGCACTCGCGCTCGGCTTCCGGCCGGACGCCGACCCCCTCGAGTGGCTGGCGGCGGCCGGGCTGATCGCGGCCATCGCGTTCGCCGTGGCCTGGCTGTCGGCGGCCCTCGGCCTGATCTCCAAGACGGTCGAGTCCGCGAGCAACAAGCCGCTGCTCATCCAGTTCCTGCCGTTCCTCGGCTCGGCGTTCGTGCCGACCGACTCGATGGCCCCGGGCCTGCGCTGGTTCGCCCAGAACCAGCCGTTCACCCCGATGACCGAGACACTGCGCGGGCTGCTCACCGGTTCGGAGATCGGCACCAGCGGCTGGATCTCGCTCGCCTGGTGCGTGGGCATCACCGTGATCGGCTACGTCTGGTCGCGTTCGCTGTTCAACAGCACCACCAGGTGATTTTTTGCCGTACCGGCAACACGCTTCGCGCTTTCGCGCGGCGGGCTCGCATGGTTTCCGTGGAGGTGGTCGAGGTGATCGACGAGCTGAAGAACGGCTATGACGTGGTGGTGATCGGCGGTGGCGCCGCGGGACTGAGCGGGGCGCTGATGCTGACCCGGGCGCGGCGGTCGGTGGTGGTGATCGACGCGGGAAACCCGCGCAACGCCCCGGCTTCGGGGGTGCACGGACTGCTGGCCCGGGACGGGATGCGGCCGGCCGAGCTGGTGGAGCGGGGCCGGGCCGAGGTCCGCGGCTATGGCGGTCAGGTGGTGTCCGGCGAGGTCGGCGAGGTGATCCGCGAGGAGACCGGGTTCCGGGTGACCCTGACCGACGGCCGGGCCGTCCGGGCGCGCCGGCTGCTGCTGGCCACCGGACTGGTCGACGAGCTGCCGGATGTCGCGGGGCTGCGGTCCCGGTGGGGCCGGGATGTGCTGCACTGTCCGTACTGCCACGGCTGGGAGGTCCGTGACCAGGCCATCGGCGTGCTGGCGAGCGGGCCGATGTCGGTGCACCAGGCGCTGCTGTTCCGTCAGTGGAGCGACGACATCACGTTCTTCTCGCACACCATGCCGTCGCCGTCCGGTGAGGAGGCGGAACAGCTGGCCGCCCGTGGCATCCGCGTGGTGGACGGCGAGGTGGCGTCCCTGGAGGTGGTCGGGGACCGCCTCACCGGCCTGCGGCTCAGTGACGGCACCGTGGTGGAACGGGAGGCCCTGGCCGTCGCGCCCCGGATGGTGGCGCGCACCGGCTTCCTGACGGCGCTGGGGCTGCGGCCGGTGGAGCATCCGAGTGGCGCCGGGGAGCACATCCCGTCCGACGCGACCGGCCGCACCGACATGCCGGGGGTGTGGGTCGCGGGCAATGTCACCGATCCGGCCGCCCATATCAACGCCGACCTGATCGCCGAGGAGACCCGGCAGGCCGTCGCCGCCCGAGCCCGCGGCGACCTCGCGTTCTCCGCCGCGGCGGAGTCGCGGGTCTGCGAAGCGGTGCTGGGCAACCGTCGCCACGGCCTGTGACGGCGGTCGCGCACCGCCACGCCCCGTCTGCGGCACGGCCACATCCCGCCGGCGGACGGTGTCAGTAGACGGTGAGGCCGTAGGCGCTCAGCACCTCCTGGATCGGCTGGTAGAAGGTGGTGCCGCCCGAGGCGCAGTCCCCGGAGCCGCCCGAGAGAATGCCGATGATCTTGCCGTCCGCGTAGAGCGGACCTCCGCTGTCGCCCGGCTCGGCACAGATGTTGGTCTGGATCAGGCCGTACACGATGTCACCGCCGCCGTAGTTGACGGTCGCGTTGAGCGCGGTGACCTGTCCGCACCGGACACCGGTCGTGGCCCCCCGGCGGCAGACCTGCTGGCCGACGTAGGCGGTGGCGGTCCCGGTGAGGTCGACGGTGCCCGCGGTGCCGGGGTGCGGAACGGCCGTATTGGTGTACCGGACGATGCCGTAGTCGTCGCCCGGGAAGCTGGTGCCGGTGGTCGGGCCGACCGGGGTGGTCGGACCGGAGCCGGTGTACCAGGTGGAGCCGCCATCGGTGCAGTGGCCGGCCGTGATGAAGTAGTACGAGGCCCCGCTCTGCACATTGACCCCCACGGAACAGCGCAGACCCGCGGAGGAGTAGACCCCGTCCCCGCCCGAGAGGAGGGTCCGCAGCGGACCGCCGAGCCGCTCGACGGTGACGGCGCCGCCGAAACGCCCGGCGGTACGGTCGAGCCTGGCCAGATCGGCTCCCTTGACCGTGGAACCGACGACGACCCGCAGCGTTCCGGTGCGCTCGTCCACGGTCCAGGCGGTGCCCGGGATACCCAGGGACTCCACGGCCGAGGCGGCTGAAGCGGCCGAAGCGGCCGGGGCGGCGCCGGGCCCGGACGGGGCGGTGGGCGCGGAGGAAGCGGCCGCGCTCGTGCCGACTGATGCGAGGGCGACCGTGACGAACAGACCGGACAGCGCGGCGATCAGCCGGCGACGTCTCCCGGAGCGGCGTGCTGTTCTCACCCGAACCTCCTTGACATGGACGTCAGTTGGTCCAACCGCCTCATTGTGCCCGTGGCCGGGCGGACGCGGAACCCGGCTTCCCGAGGGTCCGGCTCTCCCCGCGACCAGCCCGGAGTCCGGAGCCGTACGGGCGTACGTGGATCGGCCGGCCTCGTGCCCGCGTAGGCTGGTGCCGGGCAGGGAAACGCCATGTCCGAATCCCGCCAGCTTTCCGTCCCCGGACGACGCATGCTGGGAGCCGCGCACCACAGAACGGCGAGAAGAGAGGGACCCGCCATGACGGTCCACACGACGATCGACAGCCCGCTCGGCCGGCTGCTGCTGGTGGGCGAGCGGTCCGCCACCGCGCCGGGGGGCACCGCGCTCGTTTCCCTGTCCGTGCCCGGCCAGAAGGGCGGAGCCGTCGTCCAGGACGGCTGGCGCGAGGACGCCGGGGCGTTCACCGAGATCGTCTCCCAGCTGCGCGCCTACTTCGACGGCGAGCGCACCCGCTTCCACATCGAGTGCGTCGTGGGCGGCACGGACTTCCAGCGCAGGGTCTGGGAGGCGCTGGAGACCATTCCGTACGGCACGACCGTCAGCTACGGCGACATCGCCCGGCAGATCGGCGCGCCGCGCACGGCGGTCCGCTCCGTCGGCACCGCGATCGGCCGCAATCCGCTGCTGATCGTACGGCCCTGCCACCGTGTCATCGGCGCCAGTGGCGCGCTGACCGGCTACGCGGGCGGACTGGAGCGCAAGGAGCGCCTCCTGGTCCACGAAGGCGCCCTCCAGTCCGCCTGAGCGCTCGCGGAGCCGCCGTATGAACGCCCTGATCCCCCGCCCACGGCTCGAGGTGGCCCCCGGCGCCGTCCATGTGCCGGGCTGGCTCACCCTCGGACAGCAGCGGAAGCTGGTCACCGCCTGCCGGGGCTGGGCCACCGGCCCCGTCCCGATCCGGCACACGCGGCTGCCGCGCGGGGGCGTCATGTCGGTGCGGACGGTGTGCGTCGGCTGGCACTGGCAGCCCTACGCGTACACCCGCACCGCCGACGATGTGAACGGCGCCCGGGTCGCCGCGTTCCCGGACTGGCTGGTCGAGCTGGGCCGTCGCGCCCTGGCCGACGCGTACCAGGACGAGACGGCAGGTGACGGGTACACCCCCGACACCGCGCTGATCAACTTCTACGACGCGCAGGCGAAGCTCGGCATGCACCAGGACAAGGACGAGAGGTCGTCCGCCCCGGTGGTCTCGCTCACCATCGGCGACAGCTGCGTCTTCCGCTTCGGCAACACCGAGACCCGCACCAAGCCGTACACCGATCTCGAACTCGCCTCCAGCGATCTGTTCGTCTTCGGGGGTCCCTCCCGCTACGCCTACCACGCCGTGCCCAGGATCCTGCCCGGGACCGGCGATCCGGCCACCGGGCTGAAGTCCGGTCGGCTGAACATCACCCTGCGGGTCACCGGCCTGGCCGACGCCGACCCGGCCGACACGGGCCGTCGGTCTTCCAGGCCCCTCGGCTCATCCGGCGGGTGAGGCCAACCGCAGCACACTCCCCTCCCCGTTGGCCGAGAGGAGCAGGGCCCCGTCCGGGCCGACGGCGAGCCCGGCGAACTGGCGCGGACGGCCGGGGACTCCGGGGACCGGCTCGGGTTCGGTGCGGGTGGTCCCGGGCGGCAGGCCGACCGCCAGGTTCTCGGCGTCGATCCTGCTCTCTTTGGTGGCGAGCGAGATCGCCCGCAGCCGCCGGTGCGCCACCTCGACCGTGAACAGCTCGTCCCCGCGCACGGCCAGGCCCTGCGGTTCGCCGAGCCCGTCCGCGACGACCACCGCCGCGCCGTCGTCCTCCAGCCGGAGCACCGCGCCGCGCCGGTCGTCGCTGACGTAACAGCGCTGTCCGGCGTCGAAGGCGATATCGAGGGGGTGGTCGAGTCCCTCGGCGAGCACGCTGACGGTGTCGGTGTCGTCGATGCGCAGGATGCGGCCGGCGCCGGTCTCGGCGACCACCAGGGAGCCGTCCGGTCCGACGGCGATTCCGGTGGGCCGGTCCAGCCCGGTCGCCCGGACCCGGGTGGTCCTGCGCACGGGGTCGTAGGTGCGCACGTCGCCGAGTTGCGAGGTGAGGTGCAGCAGGCCGTTGTCGGCGGTGACGTTGTGCACGGAGTACATCAGCTCGCGGGTGACGACACCGGGCTCCGGCCCGCCCTCGTCGAAGCCGGAACCGGAGGCGGCGTCGAAGACGGAAGCGGAGCCGGAGGCGGAGGCCGAGTCGGGGCGGGGCGCGGAGACATCCGGGCTCGCGATGCTGAAGTGGTCGGCCGCGTACACCGTGCCGCCGAGGTCGACCGTGATGCCGAAGGGTCCGTCGAACCCCCGGGGGACCACCACCCGGGTCCGGCCGTCGGGGTGCAGCTCCGCGATCCCGCCACTGGCGTAGCTGGAGACGAACATGCGGTTCTCGTGGTCGAACGCGGCGTTGTCCAGCCCCGCGATACCGGTGGCGACGACCGACCGCGCCCCGGTGGCCAGATCGATGCGGGTCACCAGCCCGGCCATGCCACGGGAGAGGACGACGAGGACGCCGCCCCGGTCGAACCGCACCGCGACCGGGTCGTCCACCTCCTCGGCGACCAGCTCGGGCACCCCTCCGTCCGGTGGTATCCGCCAGACCTGGTTGCGCATCATCTGGGGGTAGTACAGACAGCCGTCGGGGCCGAGCTGCATCGCGTTGCCCAGGGCCAGTCCGTCGGTCAGCACCGCGGGGTCCCCGCCGTCCGGGAACAGTTCCATCAGACGGCCGTTCATCTTCATCTCGTTGACGAAGAGCCGGTCGCCCACGCAGGTGATGCCGTTGGGCACCGCCACCTGGTCGGAGACGAGCGTGTACGCGCCGTCGGCGCTGCGCCGCCACACCCGGCCGGGGGTCAGATCGGCGATGTACATCGAGCCGTCCGCCCCGAAGGCCAGGTCGTCCGGCGCCTCGACGGGGCCGTCGAGCGGCACCACCACATCGATGTCGCCCGAGGCGGGGTCCACGGCGCTGATCTGCCCGGCGAGGAACTGCGCCACGTACAGCCGTCCGTCGGGGCCGAAGGTGACGCCGTTGGATCCCCACAGCCGGTTCGCCCGGGTGAGCCGTCGCACCTCCAGACGGTCGCTCGTGGCCTGCCGGTGGCCGGTGTCGTCGAACCGGCTGGGGTGCATCGTCGCTCCCTGTTCTGGTCTGGTGTCCGCGGTCCGGTCAGCGTTTCCCCGGCGTCAGACGACGAGCACGTCGTCCATGCCGCCCTCCGCCCGCCAGCGCCTGAGCAGGGCGTGGAAGGCGATCGGCCCGTCGCCGAACGACTCGCTGCGCTCCCTGGGCATGCCCTCGTTGTTGTAGTAGCCGGGGGTGCACTCGGCCTGGAAGGCGTGCAGGTCCGCGGCCTTCTCACGGATCGTGGCACACCAGGCCGCCTCGGCCACGGCGGTCGGCTCGACATACCGGGCCCCGCGCTCGCGCGCCTCGGCGAGCACCTCGGCCACGTGGATCGCCTGCTCATCGAGGATGTGCACATAGTTGACGGCGCTGGCGTTCTGCAGCGGGCCGAGCTGGAAGAGGTTCGGGAAACCGTGGCTGTAGAAGCCGTGCAGCGTCTTGGGGCCGTCGCGCCAGGATTCGGTCAGGGTGACACCGCCGCGTCCGTGCACCGGCAGGAGTCCTGAGGTGACACCGGAGACGCCGACCTCGAACCCGGTCGCGAAGATGACGCAGTCGACCTCGTACGCGACCCCGCCGACCACGACGGCGTGCTCGGTGATGCGCTCGACGCCCCCGTGGTCGGCCGTGTCCACCAGCGTGACATTGGGCCGGTTGAAGGTGTCGAGATAGGTGTCGCTGAACGTGGGCCGCTTGCACATGTACCGGTACCAGGGCTTGAGCGCCTCGGCCGTCGACGGGTCCGCCACGACGGAGTCCACCCGGTCGCGGATGGCATTCATCTTCTGGAAGTCGGCGATCTCGTAGAGGCGCTCCCGCTCCTGGGGCGGGAGACCGGCATAGCTGTCGGTGGGAATGAGCTTCTGCTGCAACCGCGCGGTGCTCGTCCAGCCGTCGCCGACCAGGTCCTCGTCCACCTGGCCGCCGGTGACCACGGTGAGGAAGTTGTCCCTGCGGCGCCGCTGCCAGCCGGGCGTCAGCGATGCGGCCCACCGCGGATCGGTGGGGCGGTTGCCGCGCACATCGACCGAGGACGGCGTGCGCTGGAACACATACAGATGCTCGGCGTCCCGCCCCAGGTGCGGCACCACCTGGATGGCGGTCGCTCCGGTGCCGATGAGGGCCACGCGCTTGTCGGCGAGCCGGCTCAGGCCGCCGCTCGCGTCGCCACCGGTGTAGCCGTAGTCCCAGCGGCTGGTGTGGAACGTATGCCCCTGGAAGGTCTCGATCCCGGGGATGCCGGGGAGTTTCGGCCGGCTGAGTGTTCCGCTGGAGATCACCACATAGCGCGCCCGGATGCGGTCGTCACGGTCGGTGTGGACGATCCACTCCGACTCGGCCTCGTCCCACCGCAGTGCGGTCACCTGGGTCTGGAAGCAGACGTCGCGGTAGAGGTCGAAGTGGCGCCCGATCGCCCGTGCGTGCTGCCGGATCTCCTCGCCCGGCGCGTACCGCCACTTCGGTACGTAGCCGATCTCCTCGAGCAGGGGCAGGTAGACGTAGGACTCGATGTCGCACTGGATCCCCGGATAGCGGTTCCAGTACCAGGTGCCGCCGAAGTCCCCGCCCTGTTCGATCATCCGGATGTCCCGCACACCGGCCTGCCGCAGCCGGGCGCCCGCGAGGAGACCGCCGAACCCGCCACCGATGACGGCCACCTCGACCCGGTCGGTGAGCGGCGCGCGGGTGAAGCCGGTGTCCGCGTACGGGTCGTCTGCGTAGGCACCGAACTCTCCCGTGACGCGCCGGTACTGCTTGCTGCCATCGGGGCGGATGCGGCGGTCGCGCTCGGCCCGGTACTTCGCGCGCAGGGCATCGGGGTCGAAGTCCAGCTCCGCCGGGTCCGGGGAGCCGGCGGTGGACGGATGGCGGGGGGTGGACATCTGCCGTCCTCTCCTGGTCGGTGACGCGGTGTCAGCCTCACAGAAACTTTCTCACTGTGCAAGATTTCCCATTGAGCAAGAAGTGGCCTGCAAGAACCGGCCTTTCCCGTATCCTCGACCGCGATGAGTACCGGCCTGCGTGAGCGCAAGAAAGCGGCGACCCGCCAGGCGTTGCACGACGCCGCCGTGCGGCTGGCCACCGAGCACGGTGTCGAGAACCTCACGGTGGAGGCCATCGCCGATGCCGCCACCGTCTCCCGGCGCACCTTCTCCAACTACTTCGCCAGCAAGGAACAGGCGCTGCTGCACCAGGACCGGGCGCGCACGGCCCGGCTGGTGGAGCTCTTCCGCACCCGCCCCGCGGAGGAGTCCCTGATGACGGCGCTGCTGCGGGCCGCCGAGCAGCACGCCGCCGAGGACGCCCTGGACCCCGCGCGGGAGGAGCGCTACCGGACCCTGCGGCTCGATCCGTCGCTCCTCCCCGAGGTGGTGGCCACCTACGCCGCCGCCGAGCGGGGTTTCGCGGAGGCCGTGGAGGAGCGCCTGCCCGCCGGGCCGGACGGGCCGCTGCGCGCCCAGGTGCTCGCCGCGACCGTGCTGGCCGCTCTCCGTGTCGTCGGGCAGGCCGCCCTGGAACGCGGGGAGCGCGACCCCGTGGACCTCCTCCGCCAGGCCGTCGACATCACCCGTGAGGGGTTCCGCTGATATGTCCCCGAAGGGGATCGAACGTGGCTGGATCTGAGCGGTTCCCACACCGCCCATCGGACCGGTACCGGACCGTCTCGGGGCAGCTTCGATAGCCAACGTCTATCGAGATGATCGATTTAATATCTTGGCTCTTTGGACCCATCCGGTCTTAACGTCGTGTCCATGGCATTGACAACGCGGACGGACCGGCGGCCGTCCATGGCGTCCACTTTCTGGCAGTCGACCGTCGGCAAGAAGATCGTCATGGGCGTGACCGGCCTGATCATGATCGGTTACCTGGCCGTCCACATGCTCGGGAACACCAAGATCTTCTTCGGCCCGGAGGAGTTCAACGCCTACGGGCACTGGCTCCGCGTCATGGGCGCGCCCGTTCTGCACCATCAGTGGGGTCTGTGGATCGCCCGTGTCATCCTCCTCGCCTCGGTGATCCTGCACGGCGTGTCCGCTTACCAGCTGAGCCGCCGCGACATCAAGGCCCGTCCGCAGAAGTACGTCCACTCCAAGCCACGGATGAGCTACGCGACCCGGACCATGCGCTGGGGCGGGGTGATCCTGGGCCTGTTCATCGTGTGGCACGTCCTGGACCTCACCACCGGCACCGTGCACCCCGACGGGTTCCAGGAGGGCCATCCGTACCAGAACGTGGTGGACACCTTCTCCACCTGGTACGGGAACGTCATCTACATCGTGGCCATGCTGGCCATGGGCATGCATGTGCGGCATGGCTTCTGGAGCGCCGCGCAGACCCTCGGCGCGGGCAACCGCACCCGTGACCGGGCGCTCAAGACCATCGCGAACGTCCTGGCGATCGTTCTCACCGCCGGGTTCATCTCCGTACCCGTCGGTGTCATGACCGGAGTGGTGAGCTGACCATGACCTCCTACAACGAATACACCGAGTACACCGTCGGCGAGCCGATCAAGGACGAGCAGGCCCCCTCCGGGCCGGTCAACGAGCGCTGGGACACCCGCCGCTTCCAGGCCAAGCTGGTCAACCCCGCCAACCGCCGCAAGCACACCATCATCGTGGTGGGCACCGGCCTGGCCGGTGGCGCCGCCGGCGCCACCCTGGCCGAGCAGGGCTACCACGTGGTCCAGTTCTGCTACCAGGACTCACCGCGCCGGGCCCACTCCATCGCCGCCCAGGGCGGCATCAACGCCGCGAAGAACTACCGCAACGACGGCGACTCGGTGCACCGGCTGTTCTACGACACCGTCAAGGGCGGCGACTTCCGCGCCCGCGAGTCCAATGTCCACCGCCTGGCGCAGATCTCGGTGGAGATCATCGACCAGTGCGTGGCCCAGGGCGTGCCCTTCGCCCGGGAGTACGGCGGTCTGCTGGACACCCGCTCCTTCGGCGGTGTGCAGGTCTCCCGCACCTTCTACGCCCGCGGCCAGACGGGCCAGCAGCTGCTGCTCGGCGCCTACCAGGCGCTGTCCCGCCAGATCGCGGCGGGCAATGTGGAGCTGCACGCCCGCACCGAGATGCTGGACCTGATCGTGGTCGACGGGCGGGCGCGTGGCATCGTCGCCCGCGATCTGGTGACCGGCGAGATCTCCACGTACTTCGCCGACGCGGTGGTGCTGGCCAGCGGCGGTTACGGCAACGTCTTCTACCTGTCGACGAACGCCATGAACTCCAACGCGACCGCCATCTGGCGGGCGCACCGGCGCGGCGCCTACTTCGCCAACCCCTGCTTCACCCAGATCCACCCGACCTGCATCCCGCGCTCCGGGGACCACCAGTCCAAGCTGACCCTGATGAGCGAGTCGCTGCGCAACGACGGGCGGATCTGGGTGCCCAAGGCGAAGGGCGACACCCGTCCGCCGGCCGAGATCCCCGAGGACGAGCGCGACTACTACCTGGAGCGGATCTATCCGTCGTTCGGCAACCTGGTGCCGCGCGACATCGCCTCCCGCGCCGCGAAGAACGTGTGCGACGAGGGACGCGGGGTCGGCCCCGGCGGCCAGGGCGTCTATCTGGACTTCGCCGACGCCATCGCCCGGATGGGCCGCAAGGCGGTCGAGGAGAAGTACGGCAACCTCTTCGACATGTACGAGCGGATCACGGCGGAGAACCCGTACGAGGTCCCGATGCGCATCTACCCCGCGATCCACTACACGATGGGCGGGCTGTGGGTCGACTACGACCTCCAGACCACCGTGCCGGGGCTGTTCGCGATCGGCGAGGCCAACTTCTCCGACCACGGCGCCAACCGGCTCGGCGCCTCCGCGCTGATGCAGGGCCTGGCCGACGGCTACTTCGTCCTGCCGTCGACGATCAACGACTACCTGGCTCGCAACCCGCACAAGGACGAGGTCGACGCCTCGCACCCGGCGGCCGTCGAGGCCGTGCGGGAGACCGAGGACCGGCTGAGCCGGCTGCTGGCCGTGGACGGCGACCGCACCCCCGACTCCTTCCACCGCGAGATCGGCGAGCTGGTGTGGGAGTTCTGCGGTATGGCCCGCACCGACGAGGGGCTGCGCAAGGCACTGGACCGCATCCCGCAGATCCGCGAGGAGTTCTGGCGGCGGATCAAGGTGCCGGGCACCGGCGAGGAGTTCAACCAGTCGCTGGAGAAGGCCAACCGGATCGTGGACTACCTGGAACTGGCCGAGCTGATGTGCCTGGACGCCCTGCACCGGGCCGAGTCCTGCGGCGGCCACTTCCGCGAGGAGTCCCAGACCCCCGACGGCGAGGCCGCCCGCAAGGACGAGGAGTTCTCCTACGCCGCGGCCTGGGAGTTCACCGACACCGGCGCCGCCCCCGTGCTCCACAAGGAGCACCTGACCTTCGAGTACGTCCACCCCACTCAGCGGAGCTACGCATGAAGCTCACCCTGCGCGTATGGCGCCAGAAGAACGCCGACACCCCCGGTGCCATGGCCACCTACCAGCTCGACGACGTCTCCGAGGACATGTCCTTCCTGGAGATGCTCGACGTCCTCAACGAGGAGCTCATCGTCAAGGGCGAGGAGCCGGTGGCCTTCGACCACGACTGCCGCGAGGGCATCTGCGGTGCGTGCAGCCTGGTGATCAACGGTGACGCCCACGGTCCGGAGCGCACCACCACCTGCCAGCTCCACATGCGGTCCTTCCAGGACGGCGACACCATCGACATCGAGCCCTGGCGCGCCTCCGCCTTCCCGGTCATCAAGGACCTGGTGGTGGACCGCTCCGCGTTCGACCGGGTGATCCAGGCCGGCGGCTACATCACCGCCCCGACCGGGTCCGCGCCGGAAGCACACGCCACTCCGGTGCCCAAGGCGGACGCGGACTACGCGTTCGAGCACGCCGAGTGCATCGGCTGCGGCGCCTGCGTGGCGGCCTGTCCCAACGGCGCGGCGATGCTGTTCACCTCGGCCAAGGTCAACCACCTCAATGTGCTGCCGCAGGGCTCTCCCGAGCGGGAGACCCGGGTGCTGGACATGGTGTCCCAGATGGACGCCGAGGGCTTCGGCGGCTGCACCCTCACCGGGGAGTGCGCCACGGCCTGCCCCAAGGGCATCCCGCTGTTCTCCATCACCGCGATGAACAAGGAGTGGCTGCGGGCGACCCGCAAGGTCAAGCGCTGACCGCACTCCCCCCCCGAACGGCACCCCTCGACAATGCTCCGTGGATGGGGTGTCCCGGCGGCGGAGGTCTCTGGACGCTCGACCTCCGCCGCCGACCGAATCCACCGGCCTCCGGCCGCTACCTTCAGCCGTTCAGCGCGTCGATGAGCGCCTTGGTGACGTCCTCGGTGGTGGCGGTGCCGCCGACGTCGCGGGTGAGGATCCCGGCGGCGGTCGTGGCCTCGATCGCCTTCCGCAGCCGGTCCGCCTGGTCCGGGAGGCCGAAGTGGTCCAGCATCAGGGCCGCGCTGCCGACCGCGCCGACCGGGTTGGCGAGGCCCTGCCCGGCGATGTCCGGGGCGGAGCCGTGGACGGGTTCGAACATGCTGGGGAAACGGCGCTCGGGGTTGAGGTTGGCGCTGGCGGCCAGGCCGAGGCTGCCGGCGAGGGCGCTGCCGAGGTCGGAGAGGATGTCGGCGTTGAGGTTGGAGGCCACGACGACGGACAGGTCCTCGGGGCGCAGCACGAACTTCGCGGACATCGCGTCCACCAGGACGCTTTCGGTCTCCACGTCCGGGTAGTCGGCGGCCACCCGCTGGAACACGTCGTCCCACAGCACCATGCCGTACTGCTGGGCGTTGCTCTTGGTGACCGAGGAGACCTTGCGGCGGGCCCGGGTGCGGGCGAGCTCGAAGGCGAACCGCATGATGCGCTCGCAGCCGACCTCCGTGAACAGGGCGGACTGCACGGCCACTTCGCCGCCCGGCCCACGGCCGGAGAGGTTGCGGCCGCCCAGACCGGCGTACTCGCCCTCGCTGTTCTCACGGACCACCACCCAGTCGAGCTCGGTGTCGTCGGCCTTGCGCAGCGGGCTGGTGATGCCGGGCAGGAAGTGCACGGGACGGACGTTGGCCCACTGGTCGAAGCTCTGGCAGATCTTCAGGCGCAGCCCCCACAGGCTGATGTGGTCCGGGACGGTGGGCCAGCCGACCGCGCCGAAGTAGATGGCGTCGAAGTCCTTGAGGCGGTCCAGGCCGTCGTCGTCGATCATCTTGCCGGTCCGCTCGTAGAACTCGCAGCCCCAGGGAAACTCCTCCCACGCGAAGGCGAAGGCACCCTCGGAGTCCCGGGAGTGCTCGGCCAGGGCGTCCAGGACGGCCCGGCCGGCGGCCACGACCTCCTTGCCCACTCCGTCGGCGGGGATGGCGGCTATGCGGAAGGTGCGGGGTGTGGTCACGGATGCCTCCGGCGCGTGGCAGGGCTGGGGTGGATTCCTCGACCGGGCGACGCGGGCGGGGATGCCCGGCGGCTTCGCCGGCTTCGGTCGGTTCGAGTCAACACACCACGGTCAGGGCGCGTCCAAGACCTGCTTTCGATGCGACCCATAGGCGTGGCCGATCATTTTCGCGTCCGTGCGGCGGCGGGGCCCTTGGTCCGCTGCCGGGCCAGGGAGGTGGTGAGGGCGAGGAAGGCGCGGGCGGCGGGGGTGAGATGTGCCGGGAGGCTGACCATCGCCACATGGAGATGGGCGGTGGGCTCGATGGGCGCCACCACGGCCCCGCACCGCCGGGCCAGCCGGGTCCAGGACGAGGGCAGTACGGCGACCCCGACCCCGGTGAGGACCAGGGGCAGGATCGAGGTGCGGTGGTCGACGACCGTCACGATCCCGGTGCCACGGCCGCCCGCGGTGATGTCGTCCACGATGCTGCGCATCAGGCTGCCCGTCCGCGAGGCGATGAGCTTCTGCCCGGCGAGGTCCTCGGGGCGGAGCGTGACGTCGTCCCGGACGGGCCCGTCCGGTGCCGCGACGACCACGAACGGCTGGTCCTCGACCTGTAGGACGTCCAACCCGGCCACCGTCACCGGGTTCGGCGACCCGAGCAGCCCCAGCTCGCAGGCGCCACTGCGGACCAGGGACACCACCTCGTCCGGGGTGAAGGCGGCGTGGGTGCTGACCGTGACCGCCGGATGCAGTTCGGCGAACCGGTGGATGAGGGTGGTCAGCGGTTCGATACCGGGCGAGGGCATGGTGGCCACTTCCACGGTGCCGCCGTGCAGCCCGGAGAGCGCGGCGGCGGTGTCGCGCACGGCCGCCATGTCCCGCAACACCCGGCGACTGGGCTCCAGCAACTCCTCACCGGCCTCGCTGAGCACGACACCGCGCCCCACCCGGTGGAAGAGGGCCACCCCGAGGTCGGCTTCCAGATTGGCCATCGCCTGGGACAACGACGGCTGCGCCACATGAAGCGCGGCGGCGGCCTTGCTGAAGCCGCCGTGCTCGACGATGGCGAGGAAGTATTCGAGCTGCCGGGCGTCCACGTCGCCTCCCGGGTTCGTGACCTCGTTCGATAGGCGCAGCCTACCTATCCGGCAGGGACCCGTACCCGGCAGCGCGACGCGGCCACGAGGACAGGGCTCGCGGCCATGCCCTCGTGGCCGCGTCGGCCACATGAGCCGAACATGGCCGCGCGGCCACGAGGCCATGGGCACGGCCACCCGGCCCGGATACAGCCACACGACCCGGGCTCACACCCACGGAGTCCTGGCACGGCCACCCGACCCGGATACGGTCACATCACCCGCGGCCCGTCCACATGGTCACGGGCGCCTGATCACGAAGGCCCGGCGCGCCCACGCACCCGGACGCGGCCACGAGATCATGGACACGGCCACCGGCCCGGATACAGCCACACGACCCGGGCTCACGCCCACGCAGTCCTGGCACGACCACCCGACCCGGATGCAGCCGCACGGCCCGACGCGGCCATGCCGCCCGCGCCACGGTAACGAGGACAGGGCTCGCGGCCACGTGGTCGCGAACGCGCGGCCACGCGACCCGGGCGCGCGGGCATGCGATCCGGACACGGTCACGAGCGCCGGGCGGCGGTCGCGACACCCGGACGCCGTCACGAGATCCGGGCGTGGCCGCGTCGCCCGCGGCGCGGTCACGTGATTCGGGCGCGCCGTCACGAGGGCCAAGCGCGGTCACGAGGTTCGTGGCAGGGCCGCCGTGTCGTCGTCGGACGGGAGCCAGCGGTCGGCGAGGGTGTGTCCGCACCGTGTGAGCAGTGCCGCGGACAGGGCGCTGTCGTTCGCGCAGTCCCGGTCGGTCAGCTCGGTGAGGGCCTGCACGGAGCGGAAGTGGGCGGCGGTCCGGCCCGCGGGCAGGGTGCACCGGCCCGCGACGGCGTGCACCGGTACTCCGTGGGCCCGCGCCCGCCGGGCCAGCGCGACCGGTAGCTTCCCCGATAGCGACTGCTCGTCGAGACTGCCCTCGCCGGTCACGGCGAAGTCGCTCCCGGCGAGCAGCCGGTCGGCGCCGAGGAGGGTGAGGAAGTAGTCGGCCCCCGAGCACACCCGTCCGCCCAGCAGCAGTCCGGCGAAGCCGAGCCCACCGGCCGCCCCGGCCCCGGGCTGATCGGCGTGGGCCGCCGCGTCCGCCGCACCGCCCGCCTCCAGCCGTCGTACGAAGTGTCCGAGTGCGGCGTCCAGCGTGTGCACCTGGTGTTCGTTCGCTCCTTTCTGCGGACCGTAGACGGCGGCGGCGCCCCTCGGCCCGAGCAGGGGATTGTCCACATCGGTGGCCAGTACGAGATCGACTCCGGCCAGTGCGTCGCGCACCTCGGCGAGGCCGGCCGAGTGGAGTCCCGCGAGAGCGCCACCGCCCGGACCGATCGGCGAGCCGTCCGCGCGGGTCAGCGGGGCGCCGAGCGCCTGGAGCAGACCGGCGCCCCCGTCGGTGGTGGCCACCCCGCCCAGGGCGAGGACGACGGTGTCCGGTGTGTCCGCCAGCGCGTACCGGATGGCCTGGCCGATGCCACGGCTGGTGGCCTCGAGGGGCGCCGGCCGGCCGTTCGGCAGCACCCCGAGTCCGCAGATCGAGGCGGCCTCGACGAGCACGGTGCCACCGCGGACGGCGAGGGCCGCGGTGACCGGTCGCCCGGTCGGCCCGGTCACGGTGACCTGCCTGGCGGTGAACCCCGCGGAGCACGCGGCGGCCACGCTGCCCTCACCGCCGTCCGCGAGCGGGAGGCGGCTGACCCGGATGTGCGGGGCCCGCTCCAGGAGTCCGCGTTCCAGGGCGAGGGCGACGTCGTCGGCGCTGAGGGATCCCTTGAACTTGTCCGGGGCGATCACGACGGAGACCATCAGCGCGTCACCTCGGCCACCGCCGCCGTACCGCCCTTGACCTCGGTACCCGCCTCGGGGCGGGCCGGAGCGGACGCGGCGTCCCGGTCCCCGGCCGGGGCAACCGGGACGCCCTGAGCCACGGAGGCGTCCTCGGCCGCACCCGCGACCGGTGGGTCCCCGGCCCTGCCCGCCAGCACCTCACGCGCCCTGGCCAGGTCCAGACCCCCCTCCCACTTGGCGATGAACAAGGTGGCCACGGCATTGCCGAAGAAGTTCACCAGCGCCCGGCACTCCGACATGAACTTGTCGATCCCGAAGATGAGCATGATGCCCGCGGCCGGGACGTGGCCGACCGTGGACAGGGTCGCGGTGAGGGCGATGAAACCACCGCCCGCCACGCCCGCGGCGCCCTTGGACGTCAGCAGCATCACCGCGAGCAGGCCGAGTTGCTGGGTGAGGGACAGGGGCGTGTCGGTGGCCTGGGCGATGTAGAGCGTGGCGAGGGAGAGGTAGATCGCCGCACCGTCGAGGTTGAAGCTGTAGCCGGTCGGCACCACGAGCCCCACCGTGGACCGTTCGACGCCCATGAACTGCAGTTTGCGCATGAGGCCCGGCAGCGCCGGCTCGGCGGTGGAGGTGCCCAGGACGAGGAAGAACTCCTCCCTGAAGTAGCGGAAGAGCTGGAAGATGTTCAGCTTCACATAGGCGGCGAGCACCCCGCCCAGGACGACCACGACGAACACGATGGACGTGGCGTAGAAGAGGAAGATCAGCGAGCCGAGACTGGTCAGCGTGGACAGCCCGAACTTCCCGATGGCGTACGACATCGCGCCGAAGGCGCCGAGCGGCGCGGCCTTCATGACGAAGGACAGCACCTTGAAGACGACCTCGGTGAGGCGGTGGACACCCGCGATGAGCGGTTCGCCGACCGAGCCCACCGACTTGAGCGCGATGCCGAAGATCACGGCCAGGAAGATGACCTGGAGGATGTCGCCCTCGACGAACGCCCCGAAGAAACTGTCCGGCACCAGGTTGGTGAGGAACTCCCACCAGTGCTGGTGCTCGCCCTGCTGGATGTACTGGCCGGCGTCGCCCGAGGTGTCGAGCGTGGACGGATCGGCGTGCACACCGTCGCCGAGCCGGAAGACGTTGATGGCCACCAGTCCTGTCATCAGGGCGACGATCGTGCCGACCTGGAAGTAGGTCAGCGCCTTGATGCCGGTCAGGCCGACCTTCTTCAGATCCGCCACCCCGGCGATGCCACTGATGATGGTCAGGAAGACGATCGGCCCGATCAGCATCTTCATCGCGGTGATGAACGTGGTGCCGATCGGCTCCATCGACGTGGCCAGATCCGGCCATCGCCAGCCCAGCACGATGCCGATGACGATCGCGATGAGCACCTGTATGTACAGCTGCCGGAACCACGGTTTCGACGTGCCCGCCGTGGCCCGGGTACCCGAGACCCGGGTACCCGAGGCCCGTTGTCCACCGTGTGCGGCGCCATCCGGGGTCTGCGACATTGCAACCTCCCTGCTCGCACGACACCGAGCCCGACCGGCATCGCACTGACTTCCGCCACAGTGAACCGGGTCACACGCCGGGGGTCCACGACCAAAAATCGATGCCCCGTATAGGCGCTTCCTATCGGCTGCCCCTCACCCGGCACACGAGCGTGTGACACGCCACATAGGGGCCGTGCGGCGCCCGTGCGGTACGGGCCGGCCGTCCCGGCCTCAGCGGGCCGTGCGGGCCGCGGCGCTCATGCGGGCCGGCCGTCGTCGTCGAAGGCGGCGAGGTGGGCGGTGAGGTCGTCGACGAAGCGCGCGAGCAGCCGGCCGAAGACCTCGCGGTCGCGCGGGCTCCAGTCGGCGAGCACACCGCCGAGCCATCCGAGGGCGGTCCGCAGGTAGCGGTCCGTGGCCGCCGCCCCTTCGGCGGTCGGCTCGACGAGCCGAGCGCGCTGATCGTCCGGATCGGTGATCCGGTGGACCAGCCCTCGCCGCTGCAACTCGTTCACCTGCCGGGTGACATGGGGCCCGACGACCTGCATCCGCTCGGCGATCTCCCCCACGCGCAGTGGACCGCCCGCCATGTGCAAGGAGACGAGCACCGACATCGCGGGCCGGTCCACGGACACACCGGCGGCCTCCATGGCACGTTCGACCACACGGCCCCGGTTCACGGCACCGCTGAGCTGCATCAGACGGGGCAGCATGGCCGATACGCCGTGCTCATCACCGGCGCCCGGCCGGACCTCCGGTCCCTCGGCGGCCATCCCGCCTCCATATCTACCTAACTTAGGTATATAGTCGTCCCAACAGCAGCCCCACCTTCGGGGCCCTTTCATGCCACGAAAAAGGATACCTGAGTTAGGTATGCGCTAGGCCCTCCCCGTGGGAGGGCCGGAGAGGAACGCCATGGGCGGCAGGACCACCGCACCACAGCGCACGATCCTGATCTCCGGCGCCAGCATCGCCGGCCCCGCGCTGGCCTACTGGCTCCGCCGGTACGGCTTCGCGGTCACCATCGTCGAGAAGGCGGCCGCCTTACGCGGCGGCGGATACCCCATCGACATCCGCGGCACGGCGGTCGAGGTCGTCCGGCGCATGGGGCTGCTCCCCCAGCTCCGGGACGCCCACGTCGGCATCCGCCGGCTCTCCTTCGTCGACGCGGACGGCCATCCGGTAGCCGCCGTCCGACCCGAAGACATCACCGGTGGCGAGGACGGCCACGACCTCGAGATCCCCCGCGGAGAGCTGGCCGAGATCCTCTACGGCGCGATCCGCGACGACGTCGAACTCCTCTTCAACGACTCCATCGCCACCCTCAACGACCACGCCGGCGGCGTGGACGTGGCCTTCCGCGGCGGCACCCGGCGCACCTTCGACCTGGTCATCGGCGCCGACGGCATCCACTCGCACACCAGGAGCCTGGCCTTCGGCCCCGAGGAGGACTACCACCGCTACCTCGACCACTGCTTCGCCGGGTTCACCATGCCCAACCACCTGGGGCTCGCACACGAGGGCCGCACCTGGAACGTCCCGGGCAGGACGGCCGTCCTCTACGCACCCCGTGACGACGACCGGGTCCACGCCTTCTTCAGCTTCCTGCGCCCCGAACCACCCCTCGACTCCTTCCGCGACCCCCACGCCCAGCGCGACCTGGTGGCCGAGGTCTTCGCCGGATACGCATGGGAGGTCCCGCGCATGGTCGCCGCCATGAGGGGCAGCGACGACCTCTTCTTCGACGTGGTCAGCCAGATCCACCTGCCCCGGTGGTCCACCGGCCGGGTCGCCCTGATCGGCGACGCCGCCTACGCGCCGTCGTTCTTCTCCGGCCAGGGATCGAGCCTGGCCCTGGCCGGCGCCTACGTCCTGGCCGGTGAACTGGCCACAGGTGCCTGCCATGCGGACGCCTTCGGGAGTTACGAGCGCACGCTGAGGCCGTTCGTGGAGAGGAACCAGGCGCTCGCCACCGAAGGGAGCGCCGGTCTCTCCCCGCGCACCGCCGAGGACCTGACACGGCGCAACGAGGCGCTGCGCGATCGGTCCTTCGCGTTCAGCGGCGCGAGCCGGAGCGCGCATTCGGCGCTGGACCTCCCGGACTACCAGGCCGTATGAGCGAACCGGCACCCGCCTCCGGGCCCGGCGGGCACCCCCCGCCGGGCCCGGTCCGGTCAGCCGGTGGTGCCGATGGCCGTGGTGGGGCCGGAGCCGGACTTCACGACGGACGGGACCCGGTCGGCGGAGTCGAGGGAGTAGGCGTAGTACGCCTTCGGGTCGAACGCGGTGCCACCGCTCTCGTTGCGGCCGGTGGTGTTGACGAAGATGTTGCCGCGCTGGACCAGGGTGGCCGTACTGTCCTTGATGACCGGGTTCCGGTAGCCCTCGAAGTAGCTGTTCTCCAGCACCATCTTGGTGTTCCCGCGGGCATAGTTGCCGTAGGAGGAGCTGATGTCCGTCCCCGGGTCGTCCTGTAGGTAGTTGTTGTACAGATGCGCGTGGGCGATGTTGTCGGCGGACGGGTTGCGCTGTTCGCTCTCGTGGAACCAGTTGTGGTGGATCGTGATGTCGGCCGTGGTGTTCTCCGTCCAGCCGATCCCGAAGCTCTTGTTGTTCTGCTGCAATCGGTTCCAGGACACCGTGAGGTAGGTGGTGTCCTTACGGCTGTCGATCAGACCGTCGGCCATATGCCGCAGATCGTTGTGGTCGATCCACACATGGTGGGCGCCGTCCATCTGGATGGCGTCCCAGTCGTGCTCCTTGTCGTTCCACACGCCCTCGTAGGAGTCACGGATCGTCAGGTTCCGGATGATGACGTTGTGCACGCCCTCGCCGAGGAAGAAGCCACCACCGACGATCTGGCCCGAGGTGCCCGAGCCCACGATCGTCTTGTCGGACGCGACCTTGATCTCCTTGCCCTTGGGGTCCATGGTGATCGCCGCGGCCACCACGATGACGTACGGTTGCGAGGCTGTCGCGTACTTCTCGAGATCGGCGAGCGTGCGCACGGTGACGGTACTGCCGTCCCGGCCCCCGTACGTGCCGTTCTGGCCCAGCGCGTCGACCGATGCGAAACCGTCGGCGACATCGGCGCTCAAGGACGCGGAGGCCGACGCGGCCGCCGACGCCGTCCCGTCCTCGGCGAAGGCCCCCTGCCCCGCCAGACCGGCCGTGCCGGCCAGGGTCAGGGACACGACGACCGCCCCCAGCGCACGGCGCCTGCCGCGCCCCACCGCTCGGCGTATGGCTTCCATGGCCCACACTCCCACTGCTCGACGACACCTTCCGTCCGGCTGTCGCCGCCGCGCACCGAGAGGTTGCCGGGGCCACCGGTCGTCCTGAGGCAGATGTGGACGGCGTCTTGAAGATGCGACGACGCGCTGACAGACTCCGGCGGAAAGCGCTTACCGACGGACGCACCACTGATGAGTCGCCCCGGAGGGAACAGTGAGCGAACACAGTCGCAGGCAGGTGTTGTGGACCGGCCTCGGCGCGGTCGCCGGATCGACGGTGCTCGGCGGAATCGCCTCCGCCACCCCGGCTTCGGCGGCATCACGGCCCGGCGGACCGTCCGGGTCCGCGGGCCTCCCGGACCCGGCAGGCCACGCGGACCAGGCGGTGGCCACGGGTGAGCCGGCCGCGGCGCGGACACACCTGCCCTGGGTGGCGGACCTCGGGGACGGCCGTTATCAGAACCCGGTGCTCAACGCCGACTGGTCCGACCCCGACGTGATCCGGGTCGGCCCGTACTTCTATCTGGTCGCCTCCACCTTCAACCGCGTGCCCGGACTGCCCATCCTGCGGTCGGCCGACCTGGTCAACTGGAGCGTCATCGGACACGCCCTGACCGAGCTGCGGCCCAGGGACCACTTCAGCGAGCCCAGGCACGGCGAAGGGGTGTGGGCCCCCGCCCTGCGCCATCACGACGGCAAGTTCTGGATCTTCTACCCCGATCCCGACTTCGGGATCTTCATGGTGAACGCCACCGATCCGCGCGGGCCCTGGAGCGCACCCCATCCGGTCGCAACGGGCAAGGGGCTGATCGATCCCTGTCCGCTGTGGGACGAGGACGGGCAGGCGTATCTGGTCCACGCCTGGGCGAAGAGCCGCAGCGGTATCAACAACCGGCTCACGCTGCACCGTATGAGCCCGGACGGGACCGGTCTGCTCGACGAGGGCCAGATCGTGATCAACGGCGATGAACTCCCCGGCTACACCACGCTGGAGGGGCCGAAGCTCTACAAACGCAACGGCTGGTACTGGATCTTCGCTCCGGCCGGAGGGGTCACCAACGGCTGGCAGTCGGCGTTCCGCTCCCGCGACATCCGTGGCCCCTACGAGGGGCGCGTCGTCCTCGCCCAGGGCGACACCCTCGTCAACGGGCCGCACCAGGGGGCGTGGGTGACCACCGCGGGCGGCGAGGACTGGTTCCTGCACTTCCAGGACCGCGGGCCCTACGGACGGGTGGTGCACCTCCAGCCGATGCGGTGGCGCACCGACGGGTGGCCGGTGATGGGCACCGACGACGGCAGCGGCCGGGGTACGCCGGTGCTGGTGCACACCAAACCGCGCGTGGCCGCCCGCCCGGCGGTGACCGCGCCGGCCACCGGTGACGAGTTCACCGGGGCCGAGCTGGGCCGGCAGTGGACGTGGCAGGCGAACCCCGACCCGGCGTGGTGGTCGCTGCGCCGCTCCCCGGGCCGGCTCGCGCTGGCCTGCCGGCCGAGCCCGGTCACCCATGACCTCCGGCTGCTGCCCAATGTGCTGGGCCAGCGGCTGCCCGCCGAGTCCTTCACCGCAACGACCTCGCTGAGGCTGTCCACCACGACCGAGGGGTCCCGGGCCGGGCTGGTGATCCTGGGCGAGACCTACGCCTGGGTGGGCCTGCGGCACGACGGCGACCGGATCGTCCTCGTCTGCCGCACCGCGGCCCAGAACGCCGCCGAGGTGGACGCGGCCACGCCGGTACCGCTGCCGCGCGGTCGTTCGGCCGTACGGCTGCGGGTGAGTGTGCTGCCGGGAGCGGAGTGCCGGTTCGCGGCCGACGTGGACGGGCGGGGGTTCACCCCGCTCGGGGCGCCGTTCCCGGCGACCGCGGGGAAGTGGATCGGGGCGACCGTGGGACTCTTCGCCACCGGTCCGGCGGCCGGCGCCCGGGGCGGGGTGGCGGAGTTCGACTGGTTCCGGGTGGGTCCGGTTTCCTCGTAGCCGGTCGGAGGGCGGGTCTTTCGGGACCCGCCCAGGGTGCCGCCTCAGTAGCCGTAGCGGCTCTTGAGGTGGCGCCAGAAGTCACGGAGCATCCAGGTGTCGAACTCCGTGATCCGGGTGGCGCTTCCCGCCTTCATCAGGAAGCAGCACTGGCCGGTCGGGGTCCAGTCGTAGAAGTCGTCCAGGCCGAAGGTGTGGCCGACTTCGTGGAGATAGATGTGGATGTCCTCCTGGTTCAGCGCACCGGTGAAGTACTCCTGCCCCACCCGCTGGCCCCAGTCCCCGCCGGCACCGCCCTCCAACCCCTTCGTCAGCCACAGCGACTGGTCGTAGTGGTGGGCGACGCCACCGGGACAGCGCGAGTAGTCACCGTCCTGGTGGAAGAAGCGGCCGCAGTCGGGTGAGCACTGCGGAGCGCCGCCGCCGTCGAGGTTCCCGGCGTAGACGTCGACGGAGTTGTCGGTCCACTGGAGCGTCGAGCGGTCCTTCACCGCCCAGCCGACGATGTTGACCGGCACACTGGTGTACGGCCAGGCGTTGTGGCCCGTGCCCATCTCCACCATGGCCGCCATCCACTGGGCGAACTGCTTCTTCAGCGCGGCGTGGATCCGGTCGCGCAGTGCGGCGCTGACCGGGGCGTCGGACTCCCAGCGGACGCAGTAGCTGACGCTGCCCCGGTTGGCCATGACCTGGTCCCAGCCGTAGTTGCGGAAGCCGTAGAGATCCGGATAGGTCGACTCGACGTGGTTCCACACCTCGCCCAGCGGCTGCACCAGGTTCGCGGGCGGGTTCCAGTCGGCGGCGGTCCGCGCCGGGGCCGCCGTCGCCGCACCGGGCGCGGCGACCAGCGCGGCCAAGGCGGCCGGCACGGTGGCCAGACGCGCGAGGAATGAGCGCACTGTGAACTCCCTCGGTAGCTGACAGGCTGTCAGCCCGAGGTTGCCGCCACGGCCGCTCGGGGTGCCGCCACGGCCACTCGGGTTGCCGCCACGGCCGCTCGGGGTGCCGAGAGGGCCGCTCGGGCTGCCGCCACCACCCGGGTTGTCGCCGCGAGCGCGGGCCGCCGTGCACCGCGCGGGCCGGACTCAGGACGGCCGGGTGGCCACCACCAGTCGGCAGCGGGGGCTGCCGTCCGCCCGCCGGCCGAGTTCCTCCAGCGCCCGCAGTTCGACCTCGAACCCGGTCCGCACCAGTTCTTCCCGTACGTCCGCGAGCCGGAAGGTCCGGTAGTACATCACGAAGCGCGGCCGCCACAGCGCGTTGCGCACCCGCATCGCGGTGTCGAAGGCCAGGAGCGACCAGTAGAGCCGGGAGCCTGGACGGGCCGGTGCCACGATCGGGAAGGCGAACCGGCCGCCCGGACGGAGCACGGAGTGCACCTGGGCGAAGAGTCCCGGCCGCTCTCGCGGTACGAAGTGGCCGAACGCGCCGAAGCTCACCGCCAGGTCGAAGACCGGCCCGAACGGGAGGGCGCGCGCGTCGGCGCGTACCCAGTGCGTGCGCGGGGCGTCCGGTACCACCGGTGTGCGGGCCCGGCCCACGGTCAGCATGCCCGCGCTGAAGTCGACGCCGGTGACCCGCTCCCGGCACACCTGCCGCAGAACCCCCAGGCCCGCGCCGGTCCCGCAGCACACATCCAGGCCGCTGTCGAAGGGCCCGAGCCGGCGCAGGGCGCCTGTCACGGAGTCCAGCACCGACGCCGGGGTCCGGTACGGGGTGTGGTCGAACTTCGGGGCCAGCAGGTCGTAGCCGCGCTCGACGGAGGACAGCGCCTGGACGACGAGCTCACGGAGGGTGGGGCCCTGGGGTGTGAACATCGCGCTCAGCATAAAGCCCACCGGGGCGGGGCGGCCTGTCATGCTCAATCCACGCATCATTGACGGAGTGAGTACTCACTCCATACCGTACCGGCATGGCAGAGAACTCCTCCACCCCCTCCCCGTCCCGCCGCCGGGCGCCGGCCATGCACCCCGACCAGCGCCGCGCGATGATCGTCGCCGCGGCGCTCCCCCTCGTCGTCGAGTACGGCGCCGCCGTCACGACGGCGAAGATCGCCCGAGCCGCGGGCATCGGGGAAGGCACGATCTTCCGCGTCTTCGAGGACAAGGACACCTTGCTCGCGGCTTGTATGGCCGAGGCCGTGCGGCCCGATGACACCGTCGCCCATCTGGAGTCGATCGCCCTGGACCAGCCGCTGGCGGCCCGGCTCGCCGAGGCGGCCGATGTGGTGCGCGGGCACATGGCGCGCATCGGCGCGGTCGCCGGGGCGCTCGCGGCGGCCGGGCGGCTGGAACGCGTCGCCCCCAAGCCCGGCAAGGACGGGCGGCTGCCGGACCGCGAGGCGAGCCTGGCCGGGCCGCGCGCGGCGCTGGCCGCGCTGTTCGAACCCGACCGGGACACCCTGCGGCTCGCCCCGGAACGGCTCGCGGACGCCTTCCAGCTGATGCTGATGTCGGCCGGGCGGCTGGGCGCTCCCGACCCGCTGACCACCGAGGAACTCGTGGACCTCTTCCTGCACGGCGCGCTCGCGACGCCCGGGGAGGGCCGGTGACGACCGGACCCGACCCGTACGGGGAACTCCCCTCCCGCCGCCGGGCCCTGGTCACCTCGGCCCTGCTGGGGTGCGCCTTCCTGGCCATGCTGGACGGCACCGTGGTCGGCACCGCGCTGCCGCGCATCGTCGAGCAGATCGGCGGCGGCGACTCCTGGTACGTCTGGCTGGTCACCGCCTATCTGCTGACCTCCTCCGTCAGCGTGCCGGTCTACGGCCGCTTCTCCGACCTCCATGGCCGACGCCGGCTGCTGATCGGCGGCGTCACCGTCTTCCTGGTCGGCTCGATCGCCTGCGGCCTGTCCGCGTCGATGCCGGCCCTGATCGTCTCCCGCGCGGTACAGGGCCTGGGCGCCGGAGCCCTGCTGACCCTCGGCATGGCGCTGGTCCGCGACCTCCACCCGCCGTCCCGTCCGCACGGCCTGATCCGGATGCAGACGGCGATGGCCACCATGATGGTCCTGGGCATGGTGGGCGGCCCGATCCTCGGCGGTCTGCTCACCGATCACGTCGGCTGGCGCTGGGCGTTCTGGCTCAATCTGCCCCTCGGGCTGGCCGCCGTCGCCGTCATCGCCCTGGCCCTGCCCGACCACCGGCCCGCCGCCCCGCCGTCCGGCCGGCTCGACGTGGCGGGCATCCTGTTCCTCGCCGCCGGGCTCTCCCTGACGCTGACCGGCCTCAGCCTCAAGGGCAACGCGACCGCCGGCCACGCCCCGTCCTGGACGGACCCGGCCGTCATGGGCTGCCTGCTCGGCGGGCCGGCGCTGCTCGCGCTGCTCTTACCGGTCGAGCGCCGGGCCGCCGTGCCCGTCCTGCCCCTGCGGCTGTTCCGGCACCGCACCTACTCGGCCCTGCTGACCGCCGGATTCTTCTTCCAGGTCGCCGCCGCGCCGGTCGGGATCTTCCTGCCGCTGTACTTCCAGCACATCCGCGGCCACTCGGCCACCGTCTCCGGCCTGCTGCTGCTCCCCCTGCTCATCGGCATGACGCTGGGCAACCGGCTGACCGCCGCCACCGTTCTGCGCAGCGGGCACGTCAAGCCGGTCCTGCTCACCGGTGCGGGGCTGCTCACCTCAGGCACCGCCGCCTTCTTCGCCCTGAGTGCCACGACACCCCTCGCGCTGACGTCCGTGTCGCTGCTGCTCGTGGGGCTCGGCACCGGACCGGCCATGGGCGGGATCACCATCGCCACCCAGAACGCCGTCCCGCGCTCCGACATGGGCACCGCCACCGCGGGCTCCGCCCTCACCAAGCAGATCGGCGGCGCGGTCGGCCTGGCCTGTGCCCAGTCCCTGGTCGGCCACTCCGGCGCGGCCGCGCCCACCGCGACGGCCATCGGCTCCACCGTCGCCTGGAGCGGATGCGTCGCCGGGCTGCTCGCCCTCGGGGCGCTGCTGCTCATGCACGACATCGCCATCGCCGCGCCCGGAAGGCGCCCCGGCGCACCCACTCCCCCGTCCGCCGTCCCCTCCGGCGGCACGCCCCGGTAACCCCTTGCCCGGCGCCTTACGGCGGACCGACATTCCGCTTGGCGCGACCCGGTGACGACCGTCCTCGACACCGCGGAGAGCCTGTTCCGCCTGGGGCTGGTGAAAGTCTGAGCCCCTTCGCGAGCCCGGGAGACGGTACGATCGGCGCCATGAAGTGATGACCCGGCACACCGAAACCATCCGCACCCTCCGTGCGACGCCGTCCGAGCCATGTCCGCTCCGGCGTTCGATCGGTGTGCCCATCCGCATCCGTCATCCACTTCACACGATCGGACCCGTATGACCGACGATCTGTTTCTCAACGATGTCGCCGAGCGGCTCGCCGCCCTGCCCGCCGTGCGCGCCGTCACCCTCGGTGGCTCGCGTGCGCAAGGCACCCACACCCCCGAGAGCGACTGGGACCTGGCCCTGTACTACCGGGGCGGTTTCGACCCGGCCGAGCTGCGGGCCATCGGCTGGGAGGGCGAGGTCTCCGGCCTCGGCGACTGGGGCGGCGGTGTCTTCAACGGGGGCGCCTGGCTGACGATCGACGGACGGCGCGTGGATGTCCACTACCGCGACCTCGACGTGGTGGACCACGAACTCGCCGAGTCGCGGCAGGGACGCTTCCACTGGGAGCCGCTGATGTTCCACCTCGCGGGCATCCCCAGCTATCTGGTGGTCGCCGAACTCGCCCTCAACCAGGTGCTGCGCGGCACCCTGCCCCGCCCCGAGTATCCGGAGGCGCTGCGCGCGGCGGCGCCCCCGGTGTGGCGCGGGCGCGCGGCGCTGACGTTGCGGTACGCCTCGGCCGCGTACGCGGTGCGCGGCCAGGCCACCGAGGTCGCGGGGGCGGTGGCCACCGCCGCCATGGAGACGGCGCACGCGGTGCTGGCGGCGCGCGGTGAGTGGGTCACCAACGAGAAGCGGCTCCTTGAGCGGGCGGGCCTGCGCGGCATCGACGCGCTCGTGGGCGGGCTGCGGCCGGAGCCCGCCGTCCTGGCCGAGGCGATCGCCGACGCGGAGGCGCTGTTGGAAGCCACCGCCGCCGGCTGAGCGGTGGTCCGGGGGGCGGTGGGCTCCGCCGCCCCCCGGACCGTCCGAGGCGCCGGGACATACACGCGCTGCTGAGCACACCCTGTCGAGCCCACGCGCTACCGGCACACGCGCTGCCGAGCACACGCGCTGTCGGCCGTATCAGCCGCGCCGGGTGAGGATGCTCAGCGCGTTGGCCGCGACGATGGCACCGGTGCTCGTCCACTCCGCCCATCCCAGGTTCTGCCCCAGACCGGCCCATCCGACCAGGGCGGCGAGGACGGGGTTGACGCTCATGAAGAGCCCGAACGCCTGGGCGGGCACCCGGCGCAGGGTGAACAGGTCGGCGAGGTACGGCACGGCCGAGGAGAGCACACCCGCGGTCACGGCGTACGCCACGGCGCTCACCGTCGGCGGCTGCCGGACGACGACGGCGATCCCGACCGGCAGGAACATCAGGGCGGAGAGCGCCGCGGCCACCGCCGACCCCTGGGCGCCGGGGACGCGCCGGCCCACGGTGCGGTTGAGCAGGATGTACGACGCCCAGCACACGGCGGCCAGCAGTCCCAGCCCCATGCCCAGGTAGTCGGCCGAGGGACGCGGACGCATGAGGGTCACCACGGCGGCCGCCGCGATCAGCGCACAGCACGCATCCACCCGGCGCCGTGCGGCGGCCAGCGCGATGCACAGCGGGCCGAGGAACTCCAGGGTCACCGCCAGCCCGAGGCCGATGCGGTCGATGGCGGTGTACAGGGACAGGTTCATGGTGCCGAACACCACGGCCAGCCCCACCACCGGCCGCCACTGCCACCAGGTGAAGGTCCGCGGCCGGGGCCTGCCGATGGCCAGCAGGACGATCGCGGCGACGTACTGGCGGACCGCGACGACCCCGACCGGACCGAGGACGGGGAAGGCGTGGGAGCCGATCGCGGCGCCGGTCTGGTTGGACAGACCGCTGCCGATCATCATGGCCACACCGGCGGACCGCCGCCCGGTCCGGGTCGGAGCGGGGTCGGCGTCGTCGGACACGGTCGCCGGGGCCCGGTGGGCGGGTTCCGTCGATCCTGCGGAGGGGGTGCAGGGGGTACGTGGCGCGGGGGCGGCTGGCATGCGTCGATCGTGTGACCGGCCCGCGCATACGCAAAATGCGTTCGGTGTCCTGTCTATACGCTGGGCGTATGGACGCTGGTACGGATGTGGAGCTTCGGCAGCTGCGCTGCCTGGTCGCGATCGTCGACGAGGGCAGTTTCACCGACGCCGCCATCGCGCTCGGTGTCTCCCAGGCGGCCGTGTCCCGCACCCTGGCCGCGCTCGAACGCGCCTTGGGAGTGCGGCTGTTGCGGCGAACCTCCCGCGAAGTGGCCCCGACGGGCACCGGGCTGCGCGTGGTGGGACACGCGCGGCGGGTCCTGGCCGAGGTGGACGGCCTGGTCCGGGAGGCCACTTCGGGCCGCGCCCATCTGCGGATCGGCTACGCCTGGTCCGCACTGGGCCGCCACACCCCGGCCTTCCAGCGCCGCTGGGCCCAGGCGCATCCCGAGACGGAACTGCACCTGGTCCGCGTCAACTCCGCCACGGCGGGGCTGGCGGAGGGCGCCTGCGACCTGGCCGTCGTCCGCAGACCGCTGGACGAGCGCCGTTTCGACTCGGCCATCGTCGGGCTGGAGCGGCGGCTGTGCGCCGTGGCCGCCGACGACCCCCTCGCCAGGCGCCGCTCGGTCCGGCTGGCCGACCTCAGCGGGCGCACCCTGCTGGTGGACCGGAGGACCGGCACCACCACCGCGGAGCTGTGGCCGCCCGACTCCCGGCCGGCCACGGAGGAGACCCACGACGTCGAGGACTGGCTCACCGTGATCTCCGCGGGCCGCCGGGTCGGCATGACGGCGGAGTCCACCGCCAACCAGTACCCGAGGCCCGGCATCGCCTACCGGCCGGTCCGCGACGCCGAGCCGATCGCGGTACGCCTCGCCTGGTGGCGGGACGATCCGCACCCCGCCACCCACACCGCGGTCGAACTGCTCACCGCCCTCTACCGCAACGGCTGACCCGAAGACCCCTGGCCGCCCAGGAAGCGGATGTGGGGGCGTCCGTGGGGGGCGTCGTGGGTGATGTCCGCGCGCACCCCGTACACCTCCGCGACCAGGTCCTCGGTGAGGACCTCCCGTGGGGCGCCGCCGGCCGCGACGCGGCCCTCCCGCAACACGATGAGCCGGTCGCAGTACATCGCCGCCAGGTTCAGATCGTGCAGCGCGATGACGGTGGTGACCGGCAGGCTCGCGACGAGCGAGAGCAGGTCGAGCTGATGGCGGATGTCGAGGTGGTTGGTCGGCTCGTCCAGCAGCAGTTCGCGCGGTTCCTGGGCGAGCGCGCGGGCGATCTGGGCACGCTGGCGTTCGCCGCCGGAGAGCGTGTGCCACAGCTGGTCGGCGCGGTCCATGAGCCCGGTGCGTGCCAGGGCGTGGCGCACGGCTTCCTCGTCCGCCGCCGACACCGCCGACCAGGCGCGGCGGTGCGGGACGCGGCCGAGGCGTACCACCTCGCCCACGGTGAGCTCCGCCTGGGTGGCGGCGTTCTGCTCGACGACGGCGATACGGCGGGCGATCGCCTTGCGGGGCAGGCCGTTCAAGGGGTGGCCGTCGAGGGTGACGACGCCCGAGGTGGGGGCGAGGACACCGGCCAGCAGCCGCAGCAGGGTGGACTTCCCGGAGCCGTTGGGGCCGAGGAGTCCGACCAGGGAGCCCGGCGGCGGGGTGACGGTGACACCGTCCACGATCAGATGGCCGCCCGCGGTTCGCGTCACCCGCTCCGCGCGCAGACCCGTGTCCGGGTCCGGGTCCGTGCCGCTGGTCATGACGTGGTCACCTTCCGGGAGCGGTAGAGGACCAGGACGAACGCCGGTACGCCGATCAGCGAGGTGACCACGCCCACCGGCACCTCCTGGGGGTCCAGTGCGGTACGGGCCAGAGTGTCGACCCAGACCAGGAACACCGCACCGGTCAGCGCGGTGACCGGCAGCAGCCGGCCGTGTCCGGGACCGACCAGGGCGCGGGTGGCGTGCGGGAGCACCAGCCCGACGAAGCCGATGGCTCCGGCCGAGCTGACCAGCGCCGCGGTCAGCAGCGCGGTGACGGACAGCAGGATCAGCCGGGTGCGGGCCACGGGGACGCCGAGCGTGGCCGCCGCGTCCTGGCCGAACGCGAAGGCGTCGAGCGCGTGGGCGTGGGCCGCGCAGACCAGCAGCGCCACGGCGAGCACGGCCAGGCACACCCACACCTCGCTCCAGCCGACGTTGCCGAGCGATCCCAGCAGCCAGAACAGCACGCCACGGGTCTGCTCGGCGTCGGCGGCCGTCATCACGACGAACGAGGTCAGCGCGGAGAACAACTGCATCCCGGCGACCCCGGACAGCACCACCCGGTCCGTGGTCCCGCCCAGCACCTGACTGCCCAGCAGGACCAGCGCGAACGAGACCACCGCGCCCACGAACGCCCCCGCCGACACGGTGACCGCCCCGCCGCCGGCCCCCAGCACCACCACCGCGACCGCGCCGGTGGACGCGCCGGACGAGACCCCCAGTACGAAGGGGTCGGCGAGCGGGTTGCGCAGGAGTGACTGCATCACCGCCCCGCACACCGCGAGTCCGGCCCCGCACACCGCGGCGAGCAGGGTCCGCGGCAGTCGCAGCTCCCAGACGATGCCGTCCCGGATGGGCGTCAGGTCCGAGCTGCCCAGGCCCAGATGAGCCCCCACCACGGCCCATACGTCGCCGACGCGGATATCGGCCGGGCCGATCGTGATGGCGAGGGCCACGGACACCAGCAACGCGGTGGTTCCGGCCCCGCACAGTGCCGTGAACCGCAGCCTGTGCCCACGCCGCGCCTGCCCCACCGGTCTCACCGGTCTCCCCTGTCGAGGCCGAACGTGTGCAGCGCGGCGGCCACCTTCTCGATGCCCTCGACCGTACGGATCGACGGATTCATGGCCTGCCCGCTGAGCAGCACATACCGCTTGTGCCGGACCGCGTCCATCGACCGGGTCGCCGGGTGGGACTCCAGGAACCGGATCTTCTTCGCGGCGGTCTCGGCCGATTGCTGCTTGCGGGTCAGGTCGCCGAGCACCAGGACATCGGGGTTGCGGTCGGCGACCGTCTCCCAGTTGATCTGGGGCCATTCCTGGTGGGTGTCGTCGAAGGCGTTCTTCGCGCCGACAGCGTCGGTGATGATGCCCGGCGCGCCGCAGCACCCCGCCAGGTACGGGGATTCGGAGTTGGCGAACCAGTAGAGCAGGGTGGCACCGGAGGCATCCACGTTCCGGGTCGCGGACGTCACCCGGGCCGTGAGCTCGCCGACGAGCTTCTCGCCCCGCTCGGCCACGCCGAAGACCCTCGCCAGGTCCCGGATCTCGCCGTAGATGTCGTCCATGGCCAGCCGGGTGGCGCGCGCTCCGTCTCCGTCGCCGCTGTTGTCCTTCGCGCAGTCGGCCGGGGAGACATAGGTGGGCACGCCGAGCGTGTCGAACTGCGAGCGGGTGGCCACGCCGCCCTTGCCCAGCGTGGACTCGAACGACGCGGACACGAAGTCCGGCTCCTGGTCCAGCACCTTCTCGAAGGAGGGCATGTTGTCGGCGAGCCGCTCCACCGTGGCGTCGGCTTTCCGCAGGCCCTTCAGCACCGGGTCGGTCCAGGTGGCGGTGCCGGCCATCCGGTCGGCGAGGCCGAGGGAGAGCAGGATCTCCGTCGACCCCTGGTTCAGCGACACCGCCCGCCGCGGCGGGGCGGTGACGCGCACCTTCTGGCCGCAGTTGTCCAGCGTGCGCGGGTATCCGGCGGCGTTCTTCGATGACGATGACGATCCAGCCGGTGACGGGCCGCCACCACAGCCGGTGGCCAGCAGCAGACCGCCGGACACCAGAACGGCGGTGAGACGGGCAGGGCGTACGGAAGGCACAGGGGTTCCTCTGCGGGTAGGGCTCATACGGCCCGAAGCGGCCGATACGGGATGAGACCGGGTCAGCGGCCCAAGCGGCCGGGCAGATGGCGGTCGGCACGCGGCCGGGCGTGGCCGCCCTCGCCGGAGCGGAACTGGGCCATGGCGGAACCTCCTGGGGAAACACGCGTCCCTGTCGTTGGTGCTCATACGACGGCGGCGGGTCTGACTCGTCCGGCGGCGATCCGCGTACGGGGCCTTCGCCGGACACACAGTGGCGCGACCGTGCCGGGTTCTCACCGGGCTTCCGTCACGCCGTCGTTTTCCCGAGACGGTAGCGCGCCGCGGCCGGTGGCCGCTACGGCGCGCTCGGCGCGATCGCATCCCGTATGGGGCGAATGCCGCACCGCTGAGGGGGCGAAGTGGCACGTATCACGGCCCGCCGGAACCCGGGCCGCGACGAGGTACCGCGGGTTTGCTGCGGGGTCGAGTGGTAACGCGGAGAACATGGCTGAGAAGAAGAACGCACACACCACCGTCCGGAACGCCAACGCGACCGCGAAGGCCACCGCCACCAAGGCCAAGGAGACGGCGGAGAAGGCCAAGGACACCGCGAGCGAGGCCGGAACCACGGCGAAGAACACAGCGAAGACCGCGGCGAAGAACACGGCGGCGGGCGCGGCGCAGACCGCTCACGTCGCCGCCGACAAGGCCCAGGTGGCCGCCGGGAAGGCCGTGGCCACCGGTCGTGGCGTGGCGGCTCAGGCGCCCAAGAAGGCGGCCGCGGCGGCTGGTACGGCCTGGATGACGATCAAGACGCGGAAGATCCTGACCGTGGTCACCGGTGCGGGGGCCGCCGCCGCGGGCGCCACCGTGGTGATCCTTCGGCAGCGCGCCGCTCGGCGTCGCCGGCCGCTGGCGCGACTGACGGGTGGCCGGCTCGGCGCCTGAGTCCGGCCGTCCCGGCGGCACCCACCCGGACCGGGTCCCCGCTTCGACTCGATACGCAAGCTGCTTGCAATTCTTTGCGCTACGCTTGCGTGTATGACGCGACGACTTGCTGAAGTGGCGAAAAAGGTGGGTGTCAGCGAGGCCACGGTCAGCCGGGTGCTCAACGACAAGCCCGGTGTCTCCGATGCCACCCGGCAGGCGGTCCTGTCCGCGCTGGACGTCCTCGGCTACGAGCGGCCCACACAGCTGCGGGGCGACCGCGCCCGGCTGGTGGGGCTGGTCCTGCCCGAGTTGCAGAACCCCATCTTCCCGGCGTTCGCCGAGGTCATCGGCGGGGCACTGGCGCAGCTCGGACTGACTCCGGTGCTGTGCACACAGACCAAGGGCGGGGTCTCCGAGGCCGATTACGTGTCCCTGCTGCTGCAACAGCAGGTCTCCGGGGTGGTGTTCGCCGGCGGGGGGTTGTACGCGCAGGCCGACGCGCCGCATGAGCACTACCGGCTGCTCGCCCAGCGCAACATCCCGGTGGTGCTGCTCAACGCGGCCATCGCGCACCTCGGTTTCCCGAACGTCTCCTGCGACGACGCCGTGGCCGTGGAACAGTCGTGGCGGCATCTGGCCTCCCTCGGCCACGAGCGGATCGGGCTCGTGCTCGGGCCCGCCGACCACATGCCGTCGGCGCGCAAACTGGCCGCCGCACAGGCGATCGCGGGCGATCTGCCGGACGACTTCGTGGCCCGCGCGATCTTCTCGATCGAAGGCGGCCACGCCGCGGCGTCCCGGCTGATCGACCGGGGAGTCACCGGCATCATCTGCGCCAGCGACCCACTGGCCCTGGGGGCGATACGAGCGGCGCGCCGCAAGGGGCTGGATGTGCCGTCGCGGATTTCGGTGGTCGGCTACGACGACTCCGCGCTCATGAACTGCACCGAGCCGCCGCTGACCACCGTCCGCCAGCCCATCGAGGCCATGGGCAGGGCGGCGGTGGAACTGCTGCACGCGCAGATCGGCGGCGTGCCCGTACCGGCCGAGGAGCTGTTGTTCGAGCCGGAGCTGGTGGTCCGCGGCTCCACCGCACAGGCTCCGCGGGAGTGAGAGCGAGACCTCCCGAAAGGACCGACCGACAGACGATCGGCTTAATTCGCAGTGGAGTTGAATAATTACAATCTCTGCGCAACATCTTGCGGTCGGATGGTGACGGTGCTTGAGTTGCGGCGCACTCACCGCTGTGTGCGCCCGCTCACGGCCGTGGGGCTTCCCTGCTCATGTCCAGAGGGGTCCACCAATGAGAAGCACCGGGTTCCGCCGTAGCCTCATCGCGCTCAGTGTCTGTTCCCTCGCCCTCACCGCGTGCGGCGGGTCAGGCGGGGACTCGGCGAACGGGAAGACACGCATCACGGTCAACTGCATGCCGCCCAAGAGCGCCAAGGTCGACCGCAGGTTCTTCGAGGAGGACGTCGCCTCCTTCGAGAAGCAGAACCCGGACATCGACGTCGTCACCCATGACGCGTTCCCCTGCCAGGACCCGAAGACGTTCGACGCCAAGCTGGCCGGCGGTCAGATGGAGGACGTCTTCTACACGTACTTCACCGACGCCCAGCACGTCGTCGACATCAACCAGGCGGCCGATCTCACCCCGTACCTCAAGGAACTGAAGAGCTACCACACCCTCCAGAAGCAGCTGCGCGACATCTACACCGTCGACGGCAAGGTCTACGGCATCCCGCGCACCGGCTACTCGATGGGCCTGATTTACAACCGCCGGCTCTTCGAGAAGGCCGGCCTCGACCCGGACAAGCCGCCGACGACCTGGAAGGAGGTCCGCGCCGCCGCCAAGAAGATCGCCGCGCTGGGCGGTGGCACGGTCGGCTACGCGGACTACAGCGCGCAGAACCAGGGCGGCTGGCACTTCACCGCGGAGCTGTACTCACAGGGCGGGAACGTCGTCAGCCCCGACGGCAAGAAGGCCACCATCGACACCCCCGAGGCGCGCGCCGTCCTGCGGAACCTGCACGACATGCGCTGGTCGGACGACTCGATGGGCAGCAAGCAGCTGCTCATCATCAACGACGCCCAGCAGATGATGGGCTCCGGCAAGCTCGGCATGTACCTCGCCGCGCCCGACAACCTCCCGATCCTGGTGAAGCAGAACGGCGGCAGCTACAAGAACCTCGCCATCGCCCCCATGCCCGGTGGCAAGGGCACGCTCCTCGGCGGCGACGGCTACATGTTCAACAAGAAGGACTCGCCCGCCCAGATCCGGGCCGGCCTGAAGTGGCTCGACCACATGTTCCTTACCCCCGGCAAGGGTTTCCTCGGCGACTACGCCCGCGCCAAGAAGAACGACGCCCCCGTCGGCCTGCCCGAGCCGCGGCTGTTCACCGGCGCCGCCGACGCCAAGGACCAGCAGGTCAAGAAGGCCAACGCCAACGTCCCGGTCGCCAACTACCAGAGCTTCCTCGACGGCAACCGGAAGCTGGAGATGAAGATCGAGCCGCCGCACGCCCAGCAGATCTACTCCGTGCTCGACGGGGCCGTCTCCGCCGTCCTGACCAAGAAGGACGCCGACATCGACAAGCTCCTGGATGACGCCTCCGACAAGATCGACAACATTCTGGCCAGGGGCTGACCCCATGACCAAGACCGCTGCGCGGCCGCCCGCCGAGGCGATCGCCGTACGCCCGGTGCAGGCGCCGCCCCCGGCGGGGGGCCGGAAGCGGCGCCGCCTGGCCGACCAGGCCCGCGCCTACGGCTTCCTCCTCGGCGGCCTCGTCTGCTTCGCGCTGTTCTCCTGGTATCCGGCGATCCGCGCGGTCGTGATCGCCTTCCAGAAGTACACCCCCGGCTCCTCCCCCGAGTGGGTGGGCACCGCCAACTTCACCCGCGTCTGGCACGATCCGGAGTTCACCGCGGCCTGGCGGAACACCCTCACCTTCACCGCCCTCGCCCTCCTCATCGGCTTCGCCATCCCGTTCCTGCTGGCCCTGGTCCTCAATGAACTCCGGCACGCCAAGGCGTTCTTCCGGGTCGTGGTCTATCTGCCGGTGATGATTCCGCCGGTGGTCAGCGCCCTGCTGTGGAAGTGGTTCTACGACCCGGGCGCCGGGCTGGCCAACGAGGCGCTCCGCTTTCTCCATCTGCCCACCTCCAACTGGTCCAACGGCGCCGACACCGCCCTGGTGTCCCTCGTCATCGTCGCCACCTGGGCCAATATGGGCGGCACGGTCCTGATCTATCTGGCGGCGCTGCAATCCATCCCCGGTGAGCTGTACGAGGCGGCCGAACTGGACGGCGCTGGCCTGCTGCAACGCATCCGGCACGTCACCATCCCGCAGACGCGGTTCGTCATCCTGATGCTGATGCTGCTCCAGATCATCGCGACGATGCAGGTCTTCACCGAACCCTTCGTGATCACTGGTGGCGGTCCGGAGAACTCCACGGTCACCGTCCTCTACCTGATCTACAAGTACGCCTTCCTGTACAACGACTTCGGTGGCGCCTGTGCGCTGAGCGTGATGCTGCTGGTGCTGCTCGGCGCCTTCTCCGCCCTCTATCTGCGGCTGACCCGCTCCGGGGAGGAGGACGCATGAGCACCCGGACCCTCGTCTCCCCCACCGCCCTGGCCCGCCCGCGCGGCCGGGCCGTCTACTGGACGGTCTTCGGCGCCGTGGTGGTGCTGTTCGCGCTCGCCTTCCTCTTCCCCGTCTACTGGATGGTGTCCGGTGCGATGAAGTCGCCGGACGAGGTGGCGCAGACCCCGCCCACCCTGGTGCCCGAACAGTGGCACCTCAGCGGCTACAAGGACGCCTGGGAGCTGATGGAGCTGCCGCGGCACCTGTGGAACACGGTGGTCCAGGCGGCCGGTGCCTGGGTGTTCCAGCTGGTCTTCTGCACGGCCGCCGCATACGCCCTGTCCAAGCTGAAGCCCGCCTTCGGCAAGGTGATCCTCGGCGGCATCCTGGCCACGCTGATGGTCCCGGCCCAGGCGCTGGTCGTACCGAAGTACCTGACCGTCGCCGACCTGCCGCTGATCCACACCAGCCTGCTCAACGATCCGCTGGCGATCTGGCTGCCGGCCGTCGCCAACGCCTTCAACCTCTATCTCCTCAAGCGGTTCTTCGACCAGCTGCCGCGCGATGTCCTGGAGGCCGCCGAGATCGACGGCGCCGGAAAGCTGCGCACCCTGTGGTCGATCGTGCTGCCCATGTCGCGTCCGGTGCTCGGGGTCGTGTCGATCTTCGCGCTGGTCGCCGTGTGGCAGGACTTCCTGTGGCCGCTGATGGTCTTCTCCGACACCGGCAAGCAGCCGATCAGCGTGGCACTCGTCCAGCTGTCGCAGAACATCCAGCTGACCGTGCTCATCGCCGCGATGGTCATCGCCAGCATCCCGATGGTCGCGCTGTTCCTCGTCTTCCAGCGGCACATCATCGCCGGGATCAGCGCGGGCAGCACGAAGGGCTGACATCGCCCCCTCGACAGAAAGGCACCCACCGTGGCCCAGCCCACTCCTGCCCGGACACCCCACGACTGGTGGCGCTCCGCCGTCATCTACCAGGTGTATGTGCGCAGCTTCGCCGACGGGGACGGCGATGGCACCGGCGACCTGGCGGGCGTCCGTGCCAGGCTGCCGTACCTCGCCGAACTCGGCGTGGACGCGCTGTGGTTCAGCCCCTGGTACCAGTCCCCCATGAAGGACGGCGGCTACGACGTCGCCGACTACCGCGCCATCGACCCGGCCTTCGGCACCCTGGCCGAGGCGGAGAAGCTCATCGCCGAGGCCCGGGAGCTGGGCATCCGCACCATCGTCGACGTGGTGCCGAACCACGTCTCCGACCAGCACCCGTGGTGGCGGGCCGCGCTCGCCGGCGGGCCCGAGCGCGAGCTGTTCCACTTCCGTCCGGGCCGCGGGGACCACGGTGAGCTGCCGCCCAACGACTGGACGTCGGAGTTCGGCGGCCCGGCGTGGACCCGGCTGCCCGGCGGCGACTGGTATCTGCACCTGTTCGCCCCCGAGCAGCCCGACCTCAACTGGGCCCACCCGGCGGTGCGCCAGGAACACGAGGACATCCTGCGCTTCTGGTTCGAGCGGGGGGTCGCGGGCGTCCGCATCGACTCGGCCGCCCTCCTGGTCAAGGATCCCCGGCTGCCCGACTTCGTCGAGGGCCGCGATCCGCATCCGTACGTCGACCGCGACGAACTGCACGACGTCTACCGCTCCTGGCGCAGGGTGGCCGACGAGTACGGCGGGGTCTTCGTCGGCGAGGTGTGGCTGCCCGACGCCGAGCGCTTCGCCCGCTATCTGCGCTCCGACGAGCTGCACACCGCGTTCAACTTCTCCTTCCTGGCCTGCCCCTGGGATGCCGGGCGGCTGCGCACCTCGATCGACGAGACGCTCGCCGAACACGCTCCCGTGGGCGCGCCGGCCACCTGGGTGCTGTGCAACCACGATGTGACCCGCACGGTGACCCGCTACGGCCGCGAGGACACCGGTTTCGACTTCGCCACCAAGGTCTTCGGCACCCCCACCGACCTCGCCCTCGGCACCCGGCGGGCACGGGCCGCCGCCCTGCTGGCGCTGGCCCTGCCCGGCGCCGTCTACGTCTACCAGGGGGAGGAACTGGGCCTGCCCGAGGCCGACATCCCCCGCGACCGCATCCAGGACCCGATGCACTTCCGTTCCGGCGGCACCGACCCGGGCCGGGACGGCTGCCGGGTGCCGCTGCCGTGGGCGGCGCACGAGCCGTACGCCGGCTTCGGCTCCGACCGGGAGCCGTGGCTGCCGCAGCCCGCGCACTGGGCGGCGTACGCGGCCGACCTCCAGGAGCGGGACCCGGAGTCGATGCTCACCCTCTACCGCGAGGCGATCCGCATCCGCCGTGACACCCCCGGTTTCGGCGACGGGCCGCTGACCTGGCTCCCCGCGCCCGACGGGGTCCTCGCCTTCGCCCGTACGGACGGCCTGGTCTGCGTGGTCAACCTGGCCGACACCCCCACCGTGCTGGACGGCCACTCCCGCACCCTGCTCACCAGCGGGCCGCTGGACGACCAGGGCCGTCTGCCGCGGGACACGGCGGCCTGGCTGCTCCGCTGAGCCGTCACCACCCCACCCCGCTATCCCACCCCCCACGATGAAGGGATCAGCACATGCACCGCACCACCTCATCGGCATCCGCCAGGCGCTTGTCGGCCATCGGGGCGACCGTCGCCCTCGCGGCCGGCATGCTGGTCACCCTGACCCCCACCGCCGCGCACGCGGCGGCGGGGGCCTCGCTCCCCCTCACCTCGGTCGAGGCCGAGTCGGCCACCACCACGGGCACGAAGATCGGCCCGGACTTCACCCAGGGCACGCCGGCCTCCGAGGCGTCCGGCCGCCAGGCCGTCCGCCTCGCCGCCGGTCAGCGCGTGGAGTTCACCGCGCCCCGCGACGCCAACGCGGTGAACGTCGCCTACAGCGTTCCGGACGGCCAGTCGGGCTCGCTCGACGTCTATGTCAACGGCACCAAGCTCTCCAAGAGCCTCACGGTCACCTCCAAGTACTCGTACGTGGACACCAGCTGGATCGTGGGGTCGAAGACCCACCACTTCTACGACAACGCCCGGCTGCTGCTCGGCCAGAACGTCAAGGCCGGTGACAAGATCGCCTTCGAGGCGGCGAACACCCAGGTCACCGTGGATGTGGCCGACTTCGAGCAGGTCGACGCGGCCGCGAGCCAGCCGGCCGGGTCGGTGTCGGTCACCGACAAGGGCGCCGACCCCACCGGGCAGGGCGACTCCACGCAGGCGTTCCGGGACGCCATCGCCGCCGCCCAGGGCGGAGTGGTCTGGATCCCGCCGGGTGACTACAAGCTGACCTCCTCCCTGAACGGCGTCCAGAACGTCACCCTCCAGGGCGCCGGCAGCTGGCACTCCGTCGTGCACACCTCGCGGTTCATCGACCAGAGCAGCTCCTCGGGCAAGGTCCACATCAAGGACTTCGCGGTCATCGGCGAGGTCACCGAGCGTGTCGACTCGAACCCGGACAACTTCGTCAACGGTTCGCTCGGTCCGGACTCCAGCGTGTCGGGCATGTGGATCCAGCACGTGAAGGTCGGTCTGTGGCTGATGGGCAACAACGACAACCTCGTGGTGGAGGACAACCGCATCCTGGACACCACCGCCGACGGCCTCAACCTCAACGGCACCGCCAAGAACGTGACGGTCCGGAACAACTTCCTGCGCAACCAGGGCGACGACTCGCTCGCCATGTGGTCGCTGAACTCGCCGGACACCGACAGCAGCTTCGAGAACAACACCATCTCGCAGCCGAACCTCGCCAACGGCATCGCGATCTACGGCGGTACGGACATCACGGTCAAGAACAACCTGATCTCCGACACCAACGCCCTGGGCAGCGGTATCGCCATCTCCAACCAGAAGTTCGCGGACCCCTTCCATCCGCTGGCCGGCACGATCACGGTCGACGGCAACACGCTGGTCCGCACGGGCGCCATGAACCCCAACTGGAACCACCCGATGGGCGCCCTGCGCGTCGATTCCTACGACAGCGCGATCGACGCCACCGTCAACATCACCAACACCACCGTCAAGGACAGCCCGTACAGCGCCTTCGAGTTCGTCTCCGGCGGCGGGAAGGGCAACGCGGTCAAGAACGTCACCGTGTCCGGCGCGACCGTGACCAACCCCGGAACGGTCGTGGTGCAGGCCGAGGCGCCGGGGGCGGCGAAGTTCAGCGACGTCACGGCCTCCAGCGTGGGCGTGGCGGGCGTCTACAACTGCCCCTTCCCGACCGGCTCGGGCACCTTCGAGGTCACCGACGGGGGCGGCAACGACGGCTGGAGCAGCTCCTGGTCGGACTGCTCCAGCTGGCCCGAGCCCGGCAAGGGCAGCCCGGAGCCCGACCCGGGCCGCAACCTGGCCAAGGGCCGTCCGGCCACCGCGACCGGCTCCACGGACGTCTACACCCCCGGCAAGGCGGTGGACGGCGACGCGGGCACCTACTGGGAGTCCGCCAACAACGCCTTCCCGCAGGCCCTGACCGTGGACCTCGGCTCCCCCCAGGCCGTCCGCCGGGTGGTGCTGAAGCTGCCGCCCTCGTCCGCGTGGGGCGCCCGCACCCAGACCCTGTCCGTGCTGGGCAGCACCGACGGCTCGGCCTCGTCGTACGCGACGGTGGTCGGTTCCCAGGGCTACCGCTTCGACCCGGCGACCGGCAACACGGTCACCGTCGATCTGCCCGGCACCACCAATGTGCGCTATCTGAAGCTCAACGTCACCGGTAACACGGGCTGGCCGGCGGCTCAGATCAGTGAGGTGGAGGTCTATCTCGGCGCGTGACCGCCACCCCGCACCGGCGCCCGTCACCCCGGCCACCGACGGGCGCCGGCCACGGGTGTCACCAGGGGCCTTGCATGATCATGCGTGACACTGCATAATCCTGCTGTGTCCAAAGTTCTCACCTCCCTCCCCGTCGGCGAACGCGTCGGGATCGCCTTCTCCGGCGGCCTCGACACCTCGGTAGCGGTCGCGTGGATGCGCGACAAGGGCGCGGTGCCCTGCACCTACACCGCCGACATCGGCCAGTACGACGAGCCCGACATCGCCTCGGTCCCCGGGCGCGCCACGACGTACGGCGCGGAGGTCGCCCGCCTGGTCGACTGCCGGGCGGCCCTGGTGGAGGAAGGGCTCGCGGCCCTGGCCTGCGGGGCGTTCCACATCCGCTCCGGTGGCCGCAGCTACTTCAACACCACCCCGCTCGGGCGGGCGGTCACCGGCACCCTGCTGGTCCGCGCCATGCTCGAGGACGACGTGCAGATCTGGGGCGACGGCTCCACCTTCAAGGGCAATGACATCGAGCGGTTCTACCGCTACGGCCTGCTGGCCAACCCCTCCCTGCGGATCTACAAGCCGTGGCTGGACGCCGATTTCGTGAGCGAGCTCGGCGGCCGCAAGGAGATGTCGGAGTGGCTGCTCGCCCACGACCTGCCCTACCGGGACAGCACCGAGAAGGCGTACTCCACCGACGCCAACATCTGGGGCGCCACCCACGAGGCCAAGTCGCTGGAGCACCTCGACACCGGCATCGAGATCGTCGAGCCGATCATGGGCGTGCGGTTCTGGGACCCGGCGGTCGAGATAGCGGCCGAGGACGTCACCATCGGCTTCGAGCAGGGCCGGCCGGTGACGATCAACGGCAAGGAGTTCGCCTCCGCCGTCGATCTGGTGCTGGAGGCCAACGCCATCGGCGGCCGGCACGGCATGGGCATGTCGGACCAGATCGAGAACCGCGTCATCGAGGCCAAGAGCCGGGGCATCTACGAGGCACCGGGCATGGCGCTGCTGCACGCCGCGTACGAGCGGCTGGTCAACGCGATCCACAACGAGGACACCCTCGCCACCTACCACACCGAGGGCCGGCGGCTCGGCCGGCTGATGTACGAGGGCCGCTGGCTGGACCCGCAGGCGCTGATGGTGCGCGAGTCGCTCCAGCGCTGGGTCGGTGCCGCGATCACCGGCGAGGTGACGCTGCGGCTGCGGCGCGGTGAGGACTACTCCATCCTGGACACCTCCGGACCGGCGTTCAGCTACCACCCGGACAAGCTCTCGATGGAGCGGACCGAGGACTCCGCCTTCGGGCCGGTGGACCGGATCGGCCAGCTGACCATGCGCAACCTGGACATCGCCGACTCGCGCGCCAAGCTCGAGCAGTACGCCGGGCTCGGCATGGTCGGCAACGCGCACCCGGCGCTGATCGGCGCCGCGCAGGCGGCCTCGACCGGGCTGATCGGCGCGATGCCCCAGGGGGCCTCGGAGGCGATCGCCTCGGACGGGAAGGTGTCCGGACAGGACCAGCTGCTCGACAGCGCCGCGATGGAGTTCGGCGCGGACTGACACCCCCCTCGTGCCACGCGGCGCGGCGCCCCCCCGAGCGGGGGGGCGCCGCGCCGCCGTCATGACCGGGCACGGGCCGGGACGGGTCAGCTCACGGGCCGCGCCGCCGCGCCGTTGCCCAGATCGTCGACGTACGAGGCGATCCAGGCCAGCGGCGCGTTCCAGTTGATGGTGATCTCGTTGGTGGAGAACGCCATCAGGTCGTCGGTGTAGCACATCGCCGGGGCACAGCCCTTCAGCTTCTTCTTCGCCACCGGGTCCTGGAGTCCGGAGTTCGGGCCACCCGCCAGCGAACCGGGGGCCGGATGCGGCAGCCGGTGGTCACGCTGGTGCGCCCAGAAGCGGTGGTGCTGGTTGTGCGAGTTCCGTTCGCCGTAGCCGGTGACGTAGGACTGGTTGAGCGGGTTCTCACCCAGCACGTAGTCCAGGCCGCGGAGCACCGCGTCGAGATAGCGGTCCTTGCCCGTCAGATCGTGTGCGGTGGCGAGCACGACCATGTTGTTCAGCACCTGGCTGTTGGAGCCCCACTCGTACTTGCCGTCCTTCGGCGCGTACGGAACGCCGTAGGCCGACTTGGCGGAGTCCGCGGCGTAGCGGTCGGCGGCCTTCGTCACCATCGCGCGCACCTGCGCGCGCTGCTTGGCGGTGAGCTTGTTGGGGACGGTGGCCAGGTCGAGTGCTCCGAGGCCCGCGGTGGACGACCAGGACATACCGCCGCCGCGCGGGAAGAGCGCGTCGAGGTCCCGGTGCAGCGGCGAGTCCAGCACCGCCTTGGCGTAGCCGTGATCACCGGTGGTGATGAACAGCTCGGCCGCGGCCCAGTAGAACTCGTCGCCGACGTTCCGGTCACCGTAGGCCCCGCCGCCGGTGGAGTCCTTGTCGCTGGCGAAGATCTTCGGGTGTGCCGTGGCCGCGGCCCAGGCGGTCCGGGCCGCGTGCAGGCAGCGGGCCGCGAAGTCCGGGTCGTACGGCTTGAAGAGGCGGGCGCTCTGCGCGGCGGCGGCCGCGAGGTTGAGCGTGGCCGCGGTGGACGGCTTGTGCAGCTCACGCTGTTGCGTGTCCTGGTCCGGCCGGGTCGGGAACCCGGTCCAGTGCCGGTCGTGCACCTTGTGGAACGCCATACCGGCGAGCGGCTTGCCCTGGGGCACCTGCATGCGCAGCAGGAACTCCATCTCCCAGCGGGCCTCGTCCAGGATGTCCGGGACGCCGTTGCCACGCTCGGGCACCCGGAGCCGGCCGTCGCCCAGCGGCGCGGCGTCGGCGCCCTTGGCGGTGCGGGTGCGCTCGTACGCGGACATCAGCTGGGCCACCGAGATACCGCCGTTGACGACGTACTTGCCCTGGTCACCGGCGTCGTACCAGCCACCGGAGACATTGCGGCGGTAGTCGCACACGCCCTTGACGCACGGGACGTCGGTGTCGCCACGGTGCGGGGCCGCCTTGTCGTGGCCCGCGGGACGGGCGTACTCGCGCCCCACCAGGTCCGCGTCGATCTTGATGCCGCTGCGGTTGTGGTAGAAGTACGCCAGCGCGTCGCCGCGCAGCGAGCCGTAGAGGTGGTCACCAATGGTGAACGGCTCGCTCTTCGTCCCGTCGATGGTGACGGTGTACCCCTTGCCCGCCTCGGTGACCGCCGAGAAGTCGAAGGTTTGGACATGCTGCCGGGAGCTGGGGTCGATCCCCGCGGGGGTGGTGGTCCCGTGCGCCCGCTCGGTGCCGTCGGCGGCCCGCAGCGTCCACGTCAGGGGCTTGGTGGCGGAGGTGACGACGGTGCCCTTCTTGGGGCCGTAGGTCAGGTAGCCGACCTGGTTCACCCGCACCGGAGAGCCGGTGTCGACCTTCGGGGCGGCCGCCCCGGCGCCGTGCCGTGCGGGGTGGCCCACGGCCATCGCCGCGGGTGCGGTCAGTGCACCGGCCGCGATGGCCGCGGTGACCGCGGTGGCCAGCGTGCGCCGGCGACGGCGGCCGGCCCGATCGGTCGGTCCGGTCCGGTCGGGGGCAGGACGTACGGGAGGAGCGGCGTGAGACACGACTTCAGCACTTCCGAGGGTTTCGGCGTCTTTTCCGTCCTCCAGAGGCTATGGAAACGCCCTGGCCTGGGACTTCGTACGCTTAGCCGAAATCCGGATACAGCAGGTGACCGATGTCGGCCTACCTCGATCGAGGTATTCCGGAAGAGAGGTGTTCCAGGAGGCGGGACCGGCGCGGGTCACCAGCGGGCGAGGTCCGCCCGGAAGGACGGGTCGAAGCGCCGCATGTACCCGGTGTCGTCGCGGTTGCGCTGTCCGCAGTGGAGGTACTGCTCATGCAGGCGCGCCAGGGCGTCGGGGTCGAGCTCCACCCCGAGGCCGGGGGCGCTCGGCACGGGCACCCCACCGTCCACGAACCTCAGCGCGCCGTCCACGATCACGTCCTCGGTCTTCCAGGGCCAGTGGGTGTCGCAGGCGTAGGTGAGGTTCGGGGTGGCCGCGGCCAGGTGGGTCATCGCGGCCAGGCTGATCCCCAGATGCGAGTTCGAGTGCATGGACAGGCCCATGCCGAAGGTCTCGCAGATACCGGAGAGCAGCTTGGAACGGCGCAGTCCGCCCCAGTAGTGGTGGTCGGAGAGGACGACCTGGACGGCGTCGGCGGCGACCGCGGGGGCCAACTCGTCGAAGGCGACCACACACATGTTGGTGGCCAGCGGCATGGGGACCTCACGGGCGACCGCGGCCATGCCGTCGATCCCGGGGGTGGGGTCCTCCAGGTACTCCAGCACCCCTTCGAGCGCGCGCCCCACCTTCACCGACGTCCCGGTCGTCCAGACGGCGTTGGGGTCCAGGCGCAGCGGATGGCCGGGGAAGGCGCGGCGCAGCGCCCGGATGGCCTCGATCTCCTCCTCCGGGGGCCTGACGCCGCCCTTCAGCTTGATCGCGGTGAAGCCGTACTCGTCCACCATCCGCCGGGCCTGGGCCACGAGGGCGTCGGGGTCGAGGGCCTCGCCCCAGGAGTCCGGCTCCTGGCCGGGGTGGGCGGCCCACTTGTAGAAGAGGTACGCGCTGAACGGGACCGTGGAGCGCACAGCGCCGCCGAGCAGATCGCAGACCGGGCGCCCGACGGCCTTGCCCTGGAGGTCCAGGAGCGCGACCTCGAACGGGGAGGCGACGCGGTCGACGGTGCTGCTGGTGGTGATCATGCCGGTGAGCCCGGAGCCCCCGGAACCGCCCACCCGGTCGATGACCCGCTTGACGCGCTGGTGCAGCTCCTCGGTGGCGAAGGCGTCCAGCCCGACGATCTCGTGCCCGACGGCCGTCAGGCGCTCCAGGTGGAGCTCGTCCGCGTAGGTCTCACCGAGGCCGGTCAGCCCCGCGTCGGTGTGGATCTGCAGGATCGAGCGGAGCGCGAAGGGCTCGTGGACGCCGACGGAGTTGAGCAGGGCCGGGTCGCGGAAGGCGACAGGGGTGATGGTGACATCCGTGATGCGCAGGGGCGCTCCGTCAAACATCGACATCCATTCATGTAGCTGAACAAATGGCAGGTGTATGAACTCTACCCAAGGAGTTCGCCCTCATCGCCGCGTTCTTCCTCGTCTTGCGCCGTCCATCGTCACGGTCCGCCGGGTGGGGTATTTTCCCTAGTACTCCGATAGGGAAAGTCTAGTAATGAGCGGGGGCTCGCCCATGACCCGTGGAGAGGCGCACTGTAGCGTCGCGGTCGCCGGCGCCGGAGCGGCCGGCACTCTCATCACCGCCCGCCTGCTGGAGGTGGCCGCCCGGCGTGGCCGGCCACTGGAGATCACACTCATCGACCCGGCGGCCACGACCGGCCGCGGACCGGCCTACGCCACAACCGACCACCGCCATCTGCTGAATGTGCCGGCCGCCCGGATGAGCGCCACGGCCGACGACCCGGACGACTTCGTCCGCTGGCTGAGCGGCCGCGCCGACAGCCGGATGGCGCCCGGCGGATTCGCCCCGCGCCACCTCTACGGCAGCTACCTCGCCGACCATCTCCAACAGCGGGTCGCCATCGCACCGGGGACGGTGGTCAGGGTGCGGGACCGGGTGGCCGGGGCCGTCCGCACGGGCGGGCGGCTGACGCTGCGGACGGCCGGCGGTCGCGAACTCACCGTCGACGCCATGGTCCTGGCCACCGGGAGCCACCCGCCGTCCGTCGCCTGGGCACCGCCCGCGCTGCGGGACTCCGACGCCTTCATCGCCAACCCCTGGGCCCCAGGGGCGCTCGACCACGTCCCCGACGAGCGGGACGTCCTGCTGGTGGGCACCGGGCTGACCATGGTGGACATCGCCATGACCCTCGCCCGGTCCGGCCGCACCGTCCACGCCGTGTCCCGCTCGGGCCTGCTCCCCCAGGGCCACGCCCCCGCCCCCGCCGCCCCCGTGACACCCGCCGACGGTCTCACCGGGTGCACCGGTCTGGACGCCCTGCGCCGCGCGGTCCTGCGCCATGTGGCCCGGACCCGGCGCGGCCACGGGGACTGGCGTCCGGCCATCGACGGGCTGCGACCGCTGACCGCCGCCCTGTGGCAGCGGCTGCCGGAGTCGGACCGGGCCAGGTTCGTCGGCGAGGAGGCCCGCCGGTGGGAGGTGCACCGGCACCGCATGGCACCCGCCACCGCGGACCGGCTGGCGCGGTGTCTGGCCGAGGGACGGCTGTCGGTACGGGCCGGAAGGGTGGCCGAGGCGGCCGCCACCACGGGCGGGCTGCGAATCGGCCTCGCCGACGGACGGGCCCTGACCGTCGGCGCGGTCGTCAACTGCACGGGCCCGCAGACCGATGCCCGCCGCATGGCGGACCCCCTGCTGAGGGAGTTGTTCGCGGCGGGTCTGGCCGCACCCGGGCCGCTCGGTCTCGGCCTGCGGACCCACCCCGACGGGCGGGTCAGACCGGCCGACGGGCCGGACGCACCGCTGTGGACGCTGGGTGCCACCCGGCGCGGGGAGTTGTGGGAGAGCACCGCGATTCCGGAGATCCGGGCCCAGGCCGCCGAGGTGGCCACCGCCGTGCTGGACACGCTGGCCGACGCCCCGGTGGCGGCGTCGGGCACGCGGGCGTGAGACCTCGCGGGGGCAGGTGCCGGCTGCCCGGCCCCGACCGGCGGTGCTCTAGGATTTCGATGGCCAGGACCTGAGCAGCCGAGGAGATGCGTCGTGCGGGAGCCGCGGTATGTGGTGATCGCCGGCGATCTCATGCGGAAGATCGCCGCCGGGCGGTGGCCGGTCGGGGAGTTGCTGCCCACCGAGCCCGAGCTGGCGGCCGAGTACGGCGTCTCCCGGGAAACGCTGCGGCGGGCGTTGCAACGTCTGGACGTGGCCGGTCTGATCTCCCGGCACCCGGGGACCGGCACCCGGGTGGAACGCTTGGCGCCGGTGGCCGAGTTCACCGCCCAGCTGGGCAGCGTCGAGGACCTGACCCAGTACGGCGAGTCGGCCGTGCGCGGCATCCTGTCGGTCGAACCCGTGACGGTGGACGCCGCCCTGGCCACGGTCACCGACCTGGCCGAGGGGTCCAGGCAGGTGTGTGTCACCTCCACCCGGCGGGACCCCGGCCGGGCCGGTGAGGTCGTCTCCTGGGCCCGGGTGTATCTGGGGCCGGGGGACGCCAAGGCGGTCGCGGGCGATCTGGAGGGCAGCCCCCAGCTGATCGCCGATCTGATCGAGGCCCGTACCGGCCGGGCCGTGGAGCGGGTGGTCCAGCGGGTCCGGGCGGTGGGGGTGCCCGCGGAGGCGGCGGCACACCTCGGGGTGGAACCGGGCAGCCCGGGGCTGGAGTTCGTACGCCGTTACTACGACGCCTCGGGCGCGCTGTTCGAGGTCGCGGTGAGCACCCACGCCGGTGACCGCTTCGTCTACGAGACGGTTCTCCAGCGCAAGTGACGGCCGGCGGCCGCCGCCCGCCATGTGAACACCTCTTGACACACCTGTTTCTGCGAGCATCCTTGTCTAGACACAACTCATGTCTAGACAAGGATGTGCCCGCATGAGGTCTCAGGAGCAGCTACTGGACGCCACCTCGCCCCCACCGGCTCGCCACCGCTGGTACCGGGGGCTCATGGCACAGGTCGTCATCGCGATGGTCCTCGGTATCGCGGTCGGTTTCGCCTTCCCCGGTTTCGCGGCGGACCTGAAGATCGTCGGGGACCTGTTCCTGGCCTTGATCAAGGCGGGGGTCGCGCCCCTGGTCTTCTTCACCGTCGTCATGGGCATCGCCTCCGCCGGCGACCTGAAGAAGGCCAGCCGCATCGGCTTCCTGGCGCTGATCTACTTCGAGGCCGTCTCCACCCTCGCCCTGCTGCTCGGCCTGGCGGCCGCGAACCTGTTCGGGGTGGGCGAGGGGGCGGGGGCGCTCGCCCCGGGCGCCGACGCGGCCCAGGCGCCCTCGGCCGACCAGGGCGAGCACGGGGTCACCGCCTTCCTGCGGGACATCGTCCCCGACAACTTCGTCGGCGCCTTCTCCTCCGGCCAGCTGCTCCAGGTCGTCGTGGTGGCCGTGCTGTTCGGTATCGGTGTGCTGTCCCTCAAGCCGCGGATGCAGGACCGGATCAACGCCGGTCTGGAGGTCGTCTCGGAGGCGTTCTTCGGCTTCGTCAACGTCGTCATGAAGCTCGCCCCGATCGGCGCCTTCGGCGCCATCGCCTACTCGGTGGGCACCAGCGGCAGCAAGATGCTCCTGGCCCTGACCGAGCTCGTACTGGAGTACTGGCTGGTCGTCGCCGTCTTCGTGTTCGGCGTGCTGGGGCTGGTCTGCCTGCTCGCGGGGTTCAGCGTCTGGCGCATCCTGCGCTACGTACGTGTGGAGATGACGCTCGTCCTGGGCACGGCCTCCTCCGAGGCCGCCCTGCCCGGACTGCTGAAGAAGCTCACCAGGGCCGGGTGCTCGAAGCAGACCGTGGGCCTGGTCGTCCCCACCGGCTATGCGTTCAACCTCGACGGCACCTCCCTCTACATGTCCATCTGCACCCTGTTCGTGGCCAACGCCTACGGGATCCCGATGGGCATCCCCGAACAGCTCGGGCTGCTGTTGATCATGCTGCTGACGTCCAAGGGCGCGGCCACCGTGTCCGGCGGGACCTTCGTGGTCTTCGCCTCCACCGTGGCGGCGACCGGGAACCTCCCCGTCGAGGGCGCCGCCGTGCTCTTCGGGGTGTACCGCTTCATGTCGATGGCCACCGCGTTCTGCAACACCTTCGGCAATGTGGTCGCCACCTTCGTCCTGGCCAAGTGGTGCAAGGAGATGGACCTCGACACGGTGCGGCGCGCCCTGGCCGATCCCGCCGCGTTCCTCGCCCAGCCCGAACCCGATGACGCTCCCGCCGCGCCGCGGACGGCCTCCCGGCCGGACGGCGTCGCCCTGTCCGAACCCGCCCCGACCAGCCCCACCACCGGGAAGTGAACCAGCACATGAGCAGTACCGTCTTCGACTCCCTGTTGTTCCGCGACATGTTCGGCACCCCGGCCATGCGCGAGATCTTCAGCGACACCGCCTACGTCCAGCGCATCATCGACACCGAGACCGCTCTCGCCCGTTCCCAGGCCGAGGTCGGCATCATCCCCGCCGAGGCCGCCGAGGACATCACCGCCAAGGCCGGTCTGGACGGTCTCGACCTGGAGCGGCTGCGCACCGAGACGGAGATCGTCGGCTATCCGGTCCTGCCCGTCGTCCGGCAGGTGGCGGACCAGTGCGGTGACGCGGGCCGCTATCTGCACTGGGGTGCCACCACCCAGGACATCATGGACACCGCGGTGATGCTCCAGTGCAAGGACGGCGTCGCCCTGCTCCAGGACCAGCTCGACCGGGTGCGCCGCGCGCTCCAGCGGCTCGCGGAGGAGCACGCCGAGACCGTCACCGCCGGGCGCACCCATCTCCAGCACGCCCTCCCCGTCACCTTCGGCTACCGCTGCGCCGTGTGGCTCTCCGCCCTGGACCGGCACGCCGAGCGGCTGGAGCAGGCCCGCGGACGCGCCCTGATGGTGCAGTTCGGCGGCGCCGCCGGAACCCTGGCCTCGCTCGGCCCGGGGCCGGAGGGCCTTCGCACGCGTGCCGTGCTGGCGGCCGAGCTGGGGCTGCGGGACCCCGCGATCACCTGGCATGTGGCACGGGACGGGCTTGTGGAGCTGGTCACGCTGTTCGCCGCGATCGGCGGCTCCCTGGGCAAGATCGCCTGGGATGTGATGATGATGTGCTCCTCGGAGTTCGGGGAGCTGGCGGAGCCCTTCGTCCCCGGACGCGGGGCCAGCTCGACCATGCCGCAGAAGCGCAACCCCATCTCCAGCGAGCTGATGTTCGCCGCCGCCAAGCTGCTGCGGGAGAAGTCCTCGACCGTGCTGGACGCGATGATGCAGGACTTCGAACGCGCCACCGGCCCCTGGCACCTGGAGTGGGCCGCGGTGCCCGAAGCCTTCCTGCTCCTGTCCAGCTCGCTCCACCAGGCCGAGTTCATGCTCTCCGGTCTGGAGGTGAACGTGGCCCGGATGCGCCGGAACACCCACCTCACCGGCGGGCTCATCGTCGCCGAAGCCGTGATGATGGACATCGCGCCCGTTCTGGGCCGTCAGCAGGCCCACGACGTGGTCTACGAGGCCTGCCGCACCGCCATCGAGACCGGCACCACACTGGAGGCCGAACTGCGCGCGCACGCCACGCTGATGGATCAGATCGGCGCCGAGCGGATCGGGGAACTGTGCGACCCCGCCCGCTACCTGGGCAGCGCGACCACGATGACCCTCGATGTGGTCCGTGCCCTGGACCGCGAGGGCGGCGGCCGCACGCCTCGCTGACGGTGGCGCCCCTCCCCCGGCGGGGGCTCCTCAGAAGCCGGGGTCGGGGGCCGTGCGAATGGCGGCGATGTCGAACTGGAGGCGGACCTTCTCGCTCACCAGGGCGCCGCCCTCCGCCAGCTTGGCGCTGTAGGTCAGGCCCCATTCGGAACGGTTGATGGTGGTGGTGCCGTCGAAGCCCACCCGCTGGTAGCCGAAGGGGTCCGTGACATGTCCGATATAGGTGAGCTCCAGGACGACGGGGCGGGTGACGTCCCGGATCGTGAGATCCCCGGCCATGCGGTAGAGGTCCGGGCCCGCGAGGTGCACATCGGTGCTCAGGAACCGGATGTGCGGGTAGGTTCTCGCGTCCAGGAAGTCGCGGCCCATCAAGTGGTCGTCACGCTGCTCGACACCGGTGTCGACACTGGCGGTGGAGAGCAGGACCTCGGCCCGGGAGCGGCGCGGGTCGCGGCCGTCGAAGTACAGGCGGCTCTCGAACTCGGTGAAGGCGCCACGCACCGTGGTCACCATGGCGTGCCGGACGGAGAACCCGATCCGGCTGTGCGCCGGGTCGACGATCCACTCGCCGGTGAGCGCCTCGAGGCCGGGATCGGGCGAAACGGCGCGGCCGGACGCCGCACGGGGAGAAGGTACCACCGGTGCGGCGCCGGCGCCCGTGCGGCGGGAGGTACGGCTGAACAAGTTCATGCCACCCGTTGTTACTTTGGCTGGAGGGGGTGACGCAACCCTTGATCAAGGTCGATTCGCAAGGACCTTCGATAAGTGGCCTCTCGGGCACGGTCCGTGACGGGCGGTCAGTGTATGCGGGAGCCGCCGTTGACGTCATACGTGGCACCCGTCACATACCCGGTCTCGGGCCGGGCGAGGAAGGCGATGACGGGGTGGGCCCGGGTCACAGTTCCCGGCGCACGCGTTCCTTGATCGCCGCGACCGACAGGCCGTACCGGTCGTGCAGGGTGGGCAGGGCACCCGCCGCGAGGAAGGCGTCCGGCAGTCCGATCGGCACGATGCGCGCCGTGGTCTGCGCGTACGCCAGACTGGAGGCCACGGACTCGGCCAGGCCGCCGACCAGGGTGTGGTTCTCCAGGGTGACCACGAGCCGTCCCTTGGCCGCTTCCCGTACCACCGTGTCGCTGTCGAAGGGCTTGATGGTCGGGACGTGCAGGACCGCGACGTCGATGTGGTCCCGCTCCAGTTCCGTGGCCGCGCTCAGGGCGCGCACCGTCATCAGGCCGGTGGAGACGAAGAGCACATCGCGCCCGCCGCGCAGTTCGGCGGCCCGGCCGAGCCGGAACCGGTAGTCGTACTCGTCCAGGACCGTGGGCACGGCGCCGCGCAGCAGCCGCGTGTAGGTGGGCCCGGGGTGGGCGGCCAGGGCGGGGACGGCCTGCTCGATGTCGACCGAGTCCGCCGGGTCCACGATCGTCAGGCCGGGCATGCCGCGCAGGATGGCCAGGTCCTCGGTGGCCTGGTGGCTGGGTCCGTAGCCCGTGGTCAGTCCGGGCAGGGCGCCCACGACGTTGACGTTGAGTCCGGGCTCGGCGATGTCCAGGCACAGGAAGTCGTAGGCGCGGCGGGTGGCGAACACCGAGTAGGTGGAGGCGAACGGCGTCAGGCCCACCTCCGCCAGTCCGGCGGCCGCGCCCAGCATCGCCTGTTCCGCCATGCCCATCTGGAAGAAGCGCTCGGGGTGCGCGTCCCGGAAGATGTGCATATCGGTGTACTTGGCCAGGTCGGCCGAGAGGCCGACCACATCGGGGCGTTCCTCGGCGAGCCGGTTCAGCGCGTGTCCGAAGGGGGCCTTGGTGGTGCGCTGTCCCTCTTCGGCGATGGAGGCGATCATCGCGGAGGTGGTGAGTTTGCGCGCCGGGGGCGCGGTGGCGGCGGGGGTGTTCATACGGCGGGTCCCTTTCCCTCAGTGGCGTCGCTCCGGCCGTCGGGTCCGTCCGCCCGGCCGGCTTCGTGGTTCTGGGTGAGCTGCTCGCGGGCGATCTGCCACTCGTGCTCCTCGACCCGCATGAAGTGCGCCTTCTCGCGGGTCTCGAGCATCGGCACCCCGCGGCCGACCTTGGTGTCGCAGATGAGCACCGACGGCGATCCCCGGTGCTCGCGCAGGCTGTCGAAGGCGGTGACGAGCGCGTCGACGTCGTTGCCGTCCACCCGGATCGCGTGCCAGCCGAACGCCTCCCACTTGGCCGTGACGGGCTCGGTGCGCAGCACACCCGCGGTCGGGCCGTCCGCCTGGAGGGCGTTGACGTCGACGATGGCGGTGACGTTGTCGAGCCGGTGGTGGGCGCAGGCCAGCGCGGCCTCCCAGGTGGAGCCCTCGTCCAGCTCACCGTCCGAGAGCAGGTTGTACACGCGGGCGTCGCTGCCCCGGTAGCGCAGGCCCAGCGCCATGCCGGTCGCGATGCCCAGTCCGTGGCCGAGGGAGCCGCCGGAGATCTCCATGCCGGGGGTGTAGGTGGCCATGCCCGACATGGGCAGGCGGGAGTCGTCGCTTCCGTAGGTGGCGAGTTCCCCGGTGTCGAGGACACCGGCCTCCGCGAGCGCCGCGTACAGGGCGATGGCGTAGTGGCCGATGGACAGCAGCAGCCTGTCCCGCTCGGGCCAGTCGGGCTCGTCGGGGCGGTGGTCGAGGACGTCCTTGTAGACGACGGCGAGGACGTCGGCCACGCCGAGCGCCTGTCCGATGTAGCCCTGTCCCTGGACCTCGCCCATGTTCAGGGCGTGCATCCGGATGCGGTAGGCGGAGTCCCGCAGGGCGCGGATCCGTTCCTGCCGGGTGGTGTGCTCCGGAGCCGGCGGAGCGGCTCCCAGGACGGTGGACGGGGTGGAGGTCATGTCGGTCCCTTCCTCTCGGTGGGGTGTCGGCGGAGCTGGGGCGCGGGCGTGGCCGCGGCGGCGGTCCCCCTCGTCGCGAGGTCGGCCTCGTGCCGCTCCCGTGCGCCCAGGTCTCGCGGGTCAGCAGCGCCGCCACGAGTCCCGGCACCCCGTAGCGGCTGAAGAGGGCTGGGGGCCCCACCCAGCCGACGGCCGAGGAGAGGGCGGTGGCGATCCCCTACCTCCTCTCTGTTGGCTGCCGACTGTTGACAGTCGACCTCGATGCTGCGGAGTGAAACCGGGAGTGTCAACCCCTCCGGCGGAAAAAGCCTGCTCAGCCGCGCCGGTACGGGCCGCCGCGGGCGGCCGGGACGGTCGGCTCGTCAGGACGGGAGCGCATGCCCAGAAGGCCCACCGGATGTCCCGGTGGGCCTGTGCGGGCGAGGGAGGGGCGGCGGGTCAGTCGCTCCCGGTTTCGCGGTCACCGCCGCTGCCGATGCCCAACTGGTCGACGGCCGAGGCCATATGGGCGTGCAGAACCCGCTGCGCCGCCGCGGCGTCCCCACGCTCGATCGCCTCCACGACCGGCAGATGGCTCGAGGCGGACATGGCCACTTCGCGGCGGTCACCCGCGGCGCTCATGATCACCACACGGATGGGGCCCTCGAGCTGGCGCCAGGTCTTCAGCAGGACGGAGTTCCGGGAGAGCTCGCACAGCAGGAGGTGGAAGGCGAGATCCGCCTCGACCTTCGCGTTCAGGTCCACAGCGGCATCGACGGTCTCCTGGAGCCGCTCCAGGGCCTCCCGGAGCGCCCGCGCCGCCTCCGGACCGCGCGCGGACTGGATGATCTGCGTCACCGCGAGCCCCTCCAGGGCCTCGCGCACCTGGAACAGCTCCCGGACCTCGGTCGGGGTCAGCTGGGACACCCGGAGCATGCCGCGCGCCCCGGGGGTGACCAGTCCCTCCTGCTGGAGGTGGCGCAGCGCCTCCCGTACCGTCCCGCGGCTCACCGACAGCCGCTCGGCGATCTCCACTTCGCCCAAGTGGTCACCGGGCCGGTACTGGCCGCTGGTGATGGCCGTCCGCAACGCCACGAGCGCACGCTCCCGCAGGGTCATCGAACGGGTGAGACTGGCCAGGCTCGGACCGGTCACGGACGGGGCCTCCTTCTGCTCCACAAGCGATCATAGTAGTCGGAAACGTGTCACCTGTTGACAGTCGGCACCGACCCGCGGCCGAGCGGGCGGCGTCGGCCCGGCGCGCGGCACACCGGCAACCGGCGAGGTGGCGGCGTCCCGGTACGATGTCGCCGCAAGCAACGAACCACTCTGCCTGACGCAGAGCTGGCGCGACCGCTCGGCGGCCGCGGTCCTTCCGCCCTTGTCGGCGCGGACCCGGTATCTACCCCGGTCCCGCGCGAGAGGACAGCTCTCGGCGCATTCCGCCATGCCGGCCGGAGTGCGCTACCAGGCGGCGGAAAGGCATCGGCCGTGGCACCCGCGGTCTCCCCGACTCCCCCTCCCGTACCGCGCGCCGGCTACCGGCACCTGCTGCGCACACCGGGCGCTTGGACCTTCCTGCTGCCCGGCTTCGCCGCCCGGCAGCCGTTCGCGATGCTGACGCTCAGCATCGTGCTGCTGCTGCGCCACACCACCGGGTCCTACGGCGTCGCCGGTGCGGTCGCGGCCGTCACCGGCGTCGCCATGGCGCTGTTCGCGCCCCAGAGCGGCAAGCTCGCCGACCGCTACGGGCAGCGCGCGGTCCTGGTACCAGGCGTGCTGAGCCACGCGGCGGCCGCGGCCCTGCTGACCGTGCTCGCGCTGGCACACGCGCCGCTGTGGGCGCTGATCGCCGCCGCGGTGCCGACGGGCGCCTCCGTTCCGCAGATCGGGCCCATGGTGCGGGCCCGCTGGGCGGCCGTCCTCGGCAGCGGCGCCCCGGACGGGTCCGGACCGCGCCCCGGGCGCCATCCGCTGCTGGCGACCGCGGCCGCGTTCGAGTCGGTCACGGACGAGTTGACGTTCGTCATCGGCCCCGTGCTCGCCACCGGGTTGAGCACCGGTGTGCACCCGGCGTCCGGCCTGATCGCGGAGGCCGCGCTGACGCTGGTGGGCGGGCTGCTCTTCGCGGCCCAGCGGCGGACCGCACCGCCGCCGGCCCCAGGGCGGGCGGACCCAGGGGAGCGGCACGCCTCGGCCCTGTCCGTACCGGGTGTGCGCGTCCTGGCCGTGGTCTTCCTGGGCATCGGCTCGGTCTTCGGCGGTATGCAGGTCGCCCTGACCGCCTTCACCCAGGAGCACGACCGGCCGGGCCTGAACGGTGTGCTGTACGGCGTGTTCGCGGCGGGCAACATGCTCGCGGGCGCGGCCTGTGGCGCCATCACCTGGCGCACCTCCCCGCAGCGGCGGCTGCTGGCCTCCTACGCCGCGCTGGCGCTGGTCTGCTCGACCCTGTGGGCGGCGCCCACGCCACTGCCGCTGGGCGGGCTCGGGCTGCTCGCGGGGCTGTGTATCGCACCTGCGCTGATCACCGGATACACCCTGGTGGAGACCCTGGTCCCGGCCACGTCCCGGACGGAGGCGTTCACCTGGCTGACCGGCTCGGTCGCGCTGGGGCAGGCCGCGGCGGTGACGGCGGCCGGACAGCTGGCGGACGGCTTCGGCGCGAGCGCCGCCTTCACGGTGCCGCTCATCGGCACGGCGTCGGCCCTGCTGACGGTGGTGTCCCTGCGCGGGCGGCTCGCCCCGCGCGCGGACACCACGGCGACCGGCCGGGGGCAGCGCGTACCCGACGCCCACTCCGGGGCGTCCCGGTGGGCGGACACCTCCTGAGGGAGATCTCGTGGAGGCTGGGCGCCCCGGGGCGCGCCCGCCCGCCACCCGATCATGTGGTGGGCTCCGCCAGGAACGCCGACACGATCGCCCCGGCCTGCGGGCGGCACTCCTCGAAGTAGCCGTGCCGGGCGCCCTCGAAGAGGTGGGTACGGGCCCGGGGGATACGGGAGGCGAGCAGCGGAGCGTTGGCCGACGGGGTGAGCCGGTCCTCCACGCCGTGCAGGACCAGGGTGTCCGCACCGATCAGCGGAAGCGCGTCCCAGGCGTCGTGTTCATTGCTGGCCACCAGGTGGCGCCGGCGGGCGTGCGGGGGCATACCGGGGTCGCCGAGGGTCGTATAGGGCCCGGGGTGTCCGGACCGCCAGGCCGGGGTGTACATGAGGTCGGTCAGCGCTTCCCGCGCCGCCCGCGCGTCGGCCTGGGCCAGGGAGCGCCGCACCGCCGTGTCGCGCTCCGTCGCCCGTGGCCCGCCGGGTGAGGTGCAGCCGAGGACGAGCCGCCGGACCCGGTCCGGATGGCGGGCGGCGACCCACTGGGCGACCCGTCCTCCCATGGAGGTCCCGTACAGGTCGGCGCGTTCGATGCCGAGATGGTCCAGGACGGCGATCACATCCTCGGCCAGGCCCCGCGTCGAGTAGTGCACATCGGGCTTTCCGCTCTCCCCGGTGCCGCGCCAGTCCAGGGTGAGGGTGCTGTGCGTGTCATGGAAGTCCGCCCGTATGCCGTCCCACCAGTGGTGGTTGTTGGCCTGTCCGGCCAGCAGCACCAGCGGCCGTCCGGTGCCCTGGTGCTGGTAGGCCAGGAGCGTGCCGTCCAGTGCGCGGGCGTGGCCGCTGACCTGCTGCGGGAGGTCGGTGCTTGCCATAGGGGTCTCTCGCCTTTCGGGCGTCGGGTGTCCTCGGTGCGCGCGGCGGCGGACCGGCCGCGCGCTCAGCCGCGGGTGATGACCTTGCCCGGGTTGAGGATGCCGTGCGGATCGAGGGCCGTCTTGACCGCCCGGTGCATGTCCAGGACGGCCGGTGCGAGCTCCCGCTCCAGACCGTCCCGCTTCAGCAGGCCCACACCGTGTTCGCCGGTGACCGTGCCGCCGAGGTCGATCGCGTCCGCGATGATCTCGTGGAACGCCGCCTGGGCCCGCTCCCGGGCCGCCGTGTCGCCCGGCTGGGTGATCAGCAGCGGATGGAGGTTGCCGTCACCGGCGTGCGCGATGTTGGCGATGAGGGTGTCGTGCCGGGCGGCGGCGCGCTCAATGCGCGCCAGCATCTCCGGTACGGCCGCCTTGGGCACGCACACGTCCTCGGTGAGCACCGGGCCCAGCCGCTCCAGCGCCGGATAGGCGAGCCGCCTGGCCGAGAACAGCGCGTCGGCCTCCTCCTGGTCCGTGGACTGCGCGGCCCAGGTGGCGCCCGCCTCCTCGAAACAGGCGAGCATGCGCTCGGCCTCCTGGGCGCCGGCCGGACCCGGGGCGTCCGTACGCCCGAGGAGCACCACGTCCGCGTCGACGGACAGCCCCATGTTCTTCCACTTGTCGACCGCCGCCAGACAGTGCCGGTCGATCAGTTCCAGCGCGGACGGGGTGAGCCCCGCGGCCCCGATGGCGGCGACCGCGCGGCCGGCGGCCACGACCGAGGAGAAGTATCCGGCGACCGTGCGCTCCGCCTCCCGCTGGGGCCGCAGCCGCACCGTGACCTCGGTGATCACTCCCAGGGTGCCTTCGGAGCCGACCATCAGCCCGGCCAGGTCGTACCCGGCGACGCCCTTGGCGGTCCTGCGGCCGAGCCGCACCAGCTCCCCGGTGCCGGTGACCACTTGCAGGCCGAGCACATAGTCGCGGGTGACGCCGTACTTCACACAGCACAGCCCGCCCGCGTTGGTCGCCACATTGCCGCCGATGGTGGACCAGGGCGCGCTCGCCGGGTCCGGCGGGTACCAGAGCCCGTGCTCGGCGCAGGCGGCTCGCAGGTCGTCGTTGACCACGCCGGGTCCGACAACGGCGAGGCGCTCCACGGGGTCGATCTCGTGGATGGTGTCCATGGACTCGGTGGAGAGCACGACACAGCCGTCGACGGCGTTGGCGCCACCGGAGAGGCCGGTGCCGGCGCCCCGGGTGACCAGCGCAACACCGTGCCGTACACAGGCGCGCACCACGGCACGCACTTCCTCGGCCGTGCGTGGCCGCACCACCACGAGGGGTGTGCCGTACGGCGCCCACTCCGCCTCGTCGTGGACGAATCCGGCGGCGACGCCGGGGTCCTCGACCATCCGGCCGTCCGGCAGCTCCTGCCGCAGATCATCGATCAACACGCCCGGTCCCTGCCTTGTCCTCGAAGTCCTCGAACACGGTTTTTCCAGCTCGCACGGTACCCACTGCGGCGGAACCGCTGATCACCGCCCCCGTCTTGCGCGAGAACCACCGTTCTCCTACGGTGGCCGCCGCAGCGGAGAACGCCCGTTCTCCACTCCCCCGCCGGCCTCAGGAGACGATGTGACAGCCGCGCCACGCCCCCCGTTCCCGCCGTTCACCCGGGAGACCGCCATCGAGAAGGTCCGGCTGGCGGAGGACGGCTGGAACTCCCGTGACCCCGAGAAGGTGGCCCTGGCCTACACCGTCGACTCGCGCTGGCGGAACCGCGCGGAGTTCCTCACCGGACGCGACGCGATCGTCGCCTTCCTCACCCGCAAATGGGCGCGGGAACTGGACTACCGGCTCATCAAGGAACTGTGGGCGTTCGACGGCAACCGCATCGCCGTGCGCTTCGCCTACGAATGCCACGACGACTCCGGCAACTGGTTCCGCTCCTACGGCAACGAGAACTGGGAATTCGACGACGACGGTCTGATGCGCCGCCGCCACGCCTCCATCAACGACCTCCCCATCACGGAGTCGGAGCGCAAGTACCACTGGCCGCTCGGGCGCCGCCCCGACGACCACCCCGGTCTGAGCGACCTCGGCCTCTGACCGACCGGCACCAGGAGAACGGCGAGATGAGCAGTCCCGAGACCGCGGAGCTCCGGATACTCGACGCGGCCGAGGCCCTGTTCTACGGGCGGGGCATCCAGGCGGTGGGCATGGACGAGATCCGCTCCGCGTCAGGTGTCTCCCTCAAACGGCTCTACCAGCTCTTCCCGTCCAAGGGCGACCTGGTGCAGGCGTACCTGCGGCGGCGCGACATCCGGTGGCGTCAGAGACTGGCCGCGTACGCCGAGACCCGGAGCACGCCCGAGGAGAGCGTCCTGGCGGTCTTCGACTGGCTCCACGAGTGGTTCGGCGAACCGGACTTCCGCGGCTGCGCCTTCGGCAACTCCTTCGGAGAGCTCGGGGCCACCTCGCCGGCCGTCGCCGAGACGGCACGCGCGCACAAGGAGGCGTTCTTCCGGTATCTCGCCGATCTGACAGCCGCCGCGGGCAAACCGGCCTCGCTGGCCGGCCACGTGGCGCTGCTGGCCGAAGGCGCCATCGCCACCGCGGCGATCACCGGCAGCGCCGAACCCGCCCACCGGGCGAAAGAGGCGGTGCGCCTCCTGCTGGCGGCGGCATAGCGGACCACACCGCCCCCCGTGCGCCAGGCCCGCCCCGCCGGCTCACACCGCCTCCCGTGCGTGCGCCCGCCCGTGACGGGCCTCATTCCGCCTTGAGGGCCGTGAGGATGTTCAGCCGGGCCGCCCGGCGGGCGGGCCAGAGCCCGGCGATCACCCCGACGAGTACGGCGCCCGCCAGGGCCACGGCGATGCGGTCCCAGGGGATGACCATCTCGTACCCCTGGATGCTGTCCGAGACGAGCCTGCCCGCGGCCCAGCCGAGGAAGAGGCCCGCGCCGATGCCCAGCAGGGCCCCGAAGAGCGAGATCAGGACGGATTCCAGGCGGACCATCCGCTTCGTCTGCTCGGGCTGGAGCCCCACCGCGCGCAGCATCCCGATCTCACGGGTGCGCTCGAAGACGGACATCGCGAGGGTGTTGACGACTCCCAGGACAGCGATCACCACGGCCATGGCCAGCAGTCCGGAGAGGACGTCGAGGAGCAGTGTGACGGCCTCGCCGCCGGCCTCCTCGGCCAGGTCGTCGGTGTTCCGCACCTGGATGAGGGGATTGTGGTCGAGGGCACGCTGGAGGGATCGCCGGGCGGTGTCGCCGTCACCGTCCTCGGTGCGCACCCAGACCGCGGTGTCCTGGACTTCCGTCAGATGGGACTGGAGCGTGGCCAGCGGCATCATCGTGGCCGGGAGGAAGTCGTTGCCGCGGTAGACGCCGCCGATCCGCAGGGTGTCCCGGCTGCCGTCCTCGTAGACCACCGGAACGCGCCGGCCCGTGGTCCATCCGTGGAGGTCGGCGGTGGCGGTGTCGATGAGCAGGCTCTTGCCGCCGCCCGCGCCCAGTGCGGTGGGCGACCCCGACACGAAGTCCGGATGGAGGAGGTCGCCGATGGTCCGCGGGTCCACACCGGTCAGGTCCACCGCGTCGCCGCCGATCCGCACGGTGCCCGTGCGCCGCGGGCTGGAGGAGGTCACCTCGGCGGACTTCGCCAGGGTGTCGTGGACCGACGCGGGCAGGGGGCCGCTGTTCCGCGTCGAGATCTCGAAGTCCGCCGTGACGGTGTTCTCGGCCCCTCGGTGCAGCGATGTGGTGGCGGACACCGCAACCACCGTGAGGCCGGTGACCAGGGACAGCCCGATCATCAGGGCCGAGGCCGTGGAGGCGGTGCGCCGCGGATCGCGCCGGGCGTTGCGCGGTGCCAGCGTGCCCGGGACGCCGAAGCGGCGCAGGAGGGGGCCGGCCAGGGCGATGGCCGGGCCGGAGAGCGCCGGTGTCACCACGATGATGCCGAGGAGCAGCAGGGCGGCCGGGAGGAGGACGAGGGTCGTGCCCTCGTCACCGCTGGACGTCGTGACCAGCACCCCGAGCACACCGAGCACGATCAGGGCGGCGCCGGTGATGTTGCGCCTGCGCAGGCCGCGGACCGGCGGGGGCGTGTGGAGCGCGGACATGGCCGCCACGGGCGGCACGGTGGCGGCGCGGCGGGCCGGCAGATAGGCGGCGAGCATGGTGACGACGACGCCCACCAGGAAGGAGACCACTGCGGTGCGCGGGGCGACGATCAGCGGCCCGTCGGGAAAGCCCGACCCGGTGGACCCGAACAGCTGCCGGATGCCCATGGCCACGCCGATGCCGAGGAGGAACCCGGCCGCGCCGGCGCACAGCCCCAGCAGGGCGGCCTCGACGAGGACGGAACGGGTCACCTGGCGGCGGTGGGCGCCGACGGCCCGCATCAGCGCCATCTCCCGCGCACGCTGGGTGACGAGCATGGTGAAGGTGTTGCCGATGACGAACACGCCGACGAACAGCGCGATGGCCGCGAACACGAACAGCACCTGGTTGAGCTTCTCCGCCCCCTCGGCGGCCTGGGCGCGCTGCTGCTCGCGCAGCTGCGCTCCCGTGCTGATCTCGGAGTCCTCGGGCAGCAGGTCGCGCACTTCGGCCGCGAGCCGGTCCTCGGAGACACCGCGGCCGGCCTCCAGGCTGACCCCGTTGTACTGGCCGGGCTTCAGGAGCAGCCGCTGCGCGGTGGCGTTGTCGAAGAGCGCGAGGGTGCCGCCGGAGCCGTGGGTGTCGTCGGTACGGACGATGCCGACGAGTTTCTGGTGCAGCACCGGTCCGTCGACGGCCAGCCGGACGGTGTCACCGAGCTGGTAGCCGCCCCGGTCGGCGGTGTCGGCGTCCAGCAGCACCTCGCCGGGGCCGGTGGGGGCCCGTCCGGCGGTCAGGGGGTGGCGGTCGTCCTCGCCGTCGGCCTGGGGGACGTAGTTGCCCGCGGCGGTCCGCTGGTCCTCGCCGAGGGGGTGGCCGTCCTTCGCGGCCACGGCGGCGAAGCCGTCGACGGAACCGGTGACGGACGCCACACCGGGCAGCTGTCGCAGGCGCCGCAGCGTGTCCTCCGCCAGGGTTCCGGGCTCGCCGGTCTTCTCGTCGAACGGGGGTGTGGCCTGGACCGATACATCGCGCAGAGTGGTGAGGAAACGCTCCTTGTAGGCGTTGCCGACGGTGTCGGTGAAGACGAGGGTGCCCGCGACGAAGGCCACGCCGAGCAGAACGGCGAGCATGGTCATCAGCAGACGGGCTTTGTGCGCCAGGACGTTGCGCACGGCGGTACGGAACACGGGGCGGCCTTCCGGAAGGGTGCCGGTGGGTTGGGAGGGCACGGGCGAAGGGAGCGGACGTGAGACGTCGCGGCGTCAGACCATCGCGGCGTCAGACGTGCGCGCGCCCGTCAGACGTGCGCGGCCGTCAGGCATGCGCCGCTCAGACCCGCACGGCGTCAGGCACTGCACGGCGTCAGACGCGGCGTCACATGCGCGGCGTCACCTGCGCGGCGTCACATGTGCGGGTCGGACGGGCGACGTCAGACGTGCGCGGCGTCAGACGTGTGCCGGTGTCAGGCGTCCCATGCGCTCCAGGACGGCCTCGGCGGTGGGGGCGTGGAGTTCGTCGACGATGCGGCCGTCGGCGAGGAAGACGACGCGGTCCGCGTAGGAGGCGGCGACCGGGTCGTGGGTGACCATGACGACGGTCTGTCCCAGCGTGCTCGCGGAACCCCGCAGGAACTCGAGGATCTCGGCGCCGCTGCGGGAGTCGAGGTTGCCGGTGGGCTCGTCGGCGAAGACGATGTCGGGCCGGCCGGCCAGCGCGCGGGCGACGGCGACGCGCTGCTGCTGTCCGCCGGAGAGCTGGGCGGGCCGGTGGCCGAGCCGCTCGGACAGGCCGACGGTCCGGATGATGCTCTCCAGCCAGGCCCGCTCCGGCTTGCGGCCGGCGATGTCCAGGGGAAGGGTGATGTTCTCCGCGGCGGTCAGGGTGGGCAGCAGGTTGAACGCCTGGAAGACGAAGCCGATGCGGTCGCGGCGCAGCCGGGTGAGCTGACGGTCGTTCAGGGCGCCGATCTCCGTGTCGCCCACCCGGACCGATCCGAAGGACGGCGAGTCGAGACCGGCCATGCAGTGCATGAGGGTGGACTTCCCCGACCCGGACGGCCCCATGATCGCGGTGAACTGCCCCCTGACGAAGCCGACCGTGACCGCGTCGAGCGCCACCACACGGGTGTCTCCCGTGCCGTACACCTTCGTCAGGTCGGTGGCGTGGGCCGCGAAGGCCGCCGGGGCGGAAGGGGACTGATGGGCGTGCATGCGGATCCTCGGTGAACGCTCGGTGGGTGTCCCTCGTGGCAGAGGGCGCCGCCGCTGGTGGCGACGTATCCGAGCGTCCCGCCGCACCCCCCGCGGGCGGATCCCCCGTTCATCCGAAAGCCGCCTCCCCCGATCGGGGGAGATCGCCGCGGGACGGCCACCGCTATTGCGCACGCCCGGTGCGGAAGGCCCAGGCCGCGACCTCGACCCTGTTGCGCAGACCGAGTTTCGCCTGGATCGAGCCCAGATGTGTTTTGACCGTGCTGGGCGCGATGTACAGCTCGGCGGCGATCTCCGGGTTGGTCAGTCCGCGGGCGATGCCCTGGATGACCTCCTCCTCGCGGTCGGTCAGCGGATCGGCCGGCTCGGCTGCGCCGGACCGCCGCGCCTTGGTGAAGTGCTCCAGCAGGCGCAGGGTGATCTGCGGGGCGACCATGGCGTCCCCGCGCACCGCCGCGCGGACGGCCTCCGTCAGCAGCGCCGGGCCGGCGTCCTTGAGCAGGAAGCCCGAGGCGCCGTTCGACAGTGCCGTGTACACGTATTCGTCGAGGTCGAAGGTGGTGACCACGACCACTTTCGGTGCTCCGGGCCGGCCACCGCCGGCCAGTCGGCGGGTGACCTCCAGACCGTCGGGCGGGGGCATCCGGATGTCCACGAGGCACACGTCCGGCCGGGTCTCCCGGGCGAGCGACAGGGCCGCCGCGCCGTCGGCGGCCTCGGCCACCACTTCCATGTCGGGCTCGGCCGACAGCACCATGCGGAACCCGGCCCGCACCAGATGCTGATCGTCGGCGACCAGGATGCGTATGGTCATGCCGTCCTGCCCTCCCGTAGCCGCAGCCCGCTCCGTACGGCGTGCCGAGCCCATGCGCGCGGGCTCCGCGACGCCTCGTCGGGACGCAAGGGTACGGAGGCGCGGACCCGCCACCCGCCTTCGGGGCGGTGCCCCGCCTCGAAGCTGCCGCCGAGCAGTTCGATCCGCTCCCGCATGCCGATGATGCCGAAGCCGCCGCCGAGCCGGCCGAGGCTGCCGCGGTGTCCGGACGCGGACCCGTGTCCGTCGTCCTCGACGACCAGTTCGGCACGGTCTGCCGCGACCCGGGCGGACACGTCCACCGACCGCGCTCCGCGCGCATAGCGCTGCGCGTTGGTCAGGGCTTCCTGGAGGACCCGGCTCAGCCCGCCGGTGACCTCGGCCGGTACGTCCTCGGGCAGGTCCCGCCCGAGGTCGAGGCGGACCGGCAGTCCGGCCGCCCGGGACTCCTCGGCGATGCGGGACAGGACCTCACCGAGGTTCTCCGGATGGCGCGGGGTCTCGTCCCCGCGCATCGAGCCCACCAGCCGCCGCATCGACGTCAGCGCCTCGCCGCCCGCGCGCTCGACGGCCTGGAGCATCTCGTTCAGCGCCTGCGGGTCGGGGGTGCCACGTCCGGTGACATGGCGCACGGCCTGCAACTGCACCACGATCGCGGTCACCTGGTGGGCCACGGTGTCGTGCAGGTCCCGGGCCAGCGCGAGCCGTTCCTCCTGCCGCACCAGCTGTCCGGTGCGTTCCTGCTGGGCGTCGTAGAGCCGCAGCACCACGCCGCAGACGAAGGCCAGCGCCAGGATGAGCACGGTGTTGTCGGAGAAGTCGCCGGGATCGGAGTCCCGCAGGACCGGGACGGAGAACACGCTGACTCCGACCGCCGCCACGGCCGCCAGGGCCGGGCCGGGGGCGCAGCGGCGCACCGCCACGGCGAGGAGGATCAGCTGTCCCATGAGTTCGGTGCCGCTGGTCTCGCTGGTCACCATGTTCACCGGCAGCAGGTGGTAGGCGGCCGTGGCCGCGAAGGTGCCGGCACAGGCCACCAGCACGGCCCGCGGTACCCACCGGGGGCCGCGCACGACGGCCAGCACGGCCATCGCCGCGGCCAGGGCTCCGGCGCAGACCGGCACCCAGTCCCCGGCGAACGCCTCGGTGTCCCGGGCCGGGTCGAAGACCAGCCGTTGCCGCACGTCGTCGTAGACGGAGAAGAGGAACCACAGCGCGAGCGCGGATATCGCCGCCCGCCCCGGCCAACGTCGATAACCGGCGCGCCTGCCGGAAGCCACAGCTATTCGCACCCGCGCCACCCTACGCACCCACGGCGACGACCGCCGCACGCCCGGCCCGGCGTCGGCCAGGGGTCACTCGCCGGGCGGCTGCTGGAGCATGGCGAGGGTCAGGACGTTGCCGCCGATGCCCCAGCCGCCGTCGGTGACCTCCTCGACCAGGACCATGGTGTTGGCGCGGGCGCGCTCACCGTAGATGTCGACGTACAGCTCGGTGGCACGGGTGACGATCTCCTCCTTCTGCTTCTCGTCGAGGGATCCGGCGGGAACCTTGAAGTTCGCGAAGGGCATGGTCGTTCTTCTTTCCTGTCGTCGTTCGTGTCGTCGTTCGTGTCGTCGTTCGTGTCGTCGTTCGTGTCGTCGTTCGTGTCGTACGTCGTGCCGTAGGGGGATCGCGTGGCGGTCGGACGATGCCGCCGTCGGCGCGGACGACCCCGTCGGTGTCTCCAGGCTGGACCGGGGTTTCCGGGCCAGCCAGGGCTGTCCCCACCCAGGGGTTGTCAGCCCCTGGCTCGGTTCACCGGCACGAGGGACCATGGGGGGCGTGAATCACTCCGCATTCGCCGCATTCCTGAAGTCCCGGCGCGACCGGATCCGCCCGGCCGACGTCGGCCTGCCCACCGGTCCACGGCGCCGGGTGCCCGGACTGCGGCGCGAGGAGGTCTCCCAGCTGGCCGGGCTGTCCGCGGACTACTACACCGAGCTGGAGCGCGGACGCGGCGCTCAGCCCTCGGCCCAGGTGCTGACCTCCCTGGCCCGTGCGCTGCGGCTGAACGGCGACGAACGCGACCATCTGTTCCACCTCGCCGACCGCCCCGTTCCCCCGGCGACGCACGGCCCGGCCGCGCAGGTCCAGCCGGCCCTGCTCGGCCTGCTGGACCGGCTGACCACCACGCCCGCGCAGATCATCACCGACCTGCACCAGATCCTCGTGCAGAACGAGCCGGCCGTCGCCCTGATCGGCCGGCCGGTGGCGGTGCGCGGCCCCGAGGCGAGCTTCGTCCACCGGTGGTTCACCGACCCGGACGCCCGTGCGCTCTACCCGCCCGAGGACCACCCCCACCACTCCCGGGTCTTCGTCGCCGACCTCCAGGCCGTGGCCGCCCGGCGCGGCCGCGACAGCGAAGTGCAGCGGATGGTGGCCTCGCTCCGCCGCCGCAGCGAGGAGTTCGCCGCCCTCTGGGACACCCACGACGTCGCCCTCCGGCGGACCGACCACAAGCGCATCGTCCACCCCGCGCTGGGCGTCATCGAACTGGACTGCCACTCCCTGTTCAGCGAGGACGGCCGCCAGCGCCTGCTGTGGTTCAGCGCCCCGCCCGGCACCGAAGGCGCCGCCCAGCTGGAGCTCCTCTCGGTCATCGGCACCCAGGACATGACGGCCGACGAGAACCGCACATCGCCGTGATCGGCCGCCGTACATCGGCCGCCGTCCGTGGCCGGGCACGGCACGCCGATCGCGCCAACGTGGTGACGTTCGGCGTACGGGGCGAGCGCACGGCCCGTCACCGGGAACCCCTGTCGCAGTACAAGCGGACGCGCTCCGGTGCGGGAAGACGGCACCGGTAGCGGTCCGCCGGTCTCCGACGCACCCAAGGAACCCGTATGAATGGACCGAATGGCCCAGCCCCTCTGCTGACCCTGAACAACGGCGTGCGGATGCCCGCTCTGGGCCTCGGCGTCTACCAGAGCCCGCCCGACGAGACCGTCGCCGCGGTGACGACCGCGATCGAGAGCGGCTACCGGCTGATCGACACCGCGGCCGCCTACGGCAACGAGAAGGAGGTCGGCGAGGGCATCGCCCGCTCGGGCATCGGCCGCCAGGACATCTTCGTCATCACCAAGCTCTGGCTGACGGACTACGGCTACGACGCCGCCCTCCGCGCCTTCGACACCAGTCTCACCAAACTCGGCCTCGACCACCTGGACCTGTATCTGCTGCACTGGCCCGTCCCGTCCGCCTTCGACACCACGGTGGCCTCGTACCGGGCCGCCGAGAAGCTGCTGGCCGACGGCCGGGTACGGGCCATCGGAGTGTGCAACCACACCCCCGAACACCTGTCCCAACTCATGGCGCGCACCGATGTGGTGCCCGCGGTGAACCAGGTCGAACTGCACCCGCACTTCAACCAGCCGGAGCTGCGCGCGTTCGACGTCCGCCACGACATCGTCACCCAGTCCTGGTCGCCCATCGGCGGAGTGACGCGCTACTGGGGCGACCGGCCGAGCGAGGCCGAGGACCCGCTCCGGAACCCGGCGCTCACCGGCCTCGCCGACAAGTACGGCAAGACCCCGGCCCAGATCATCCTCCGCTGGCACATCGAGCACGGCCTGTGCGCGATCCCGAAGTCCGTCACACCCCACCGCATCGCGGAGAACATCGGCGTCTTCGACTTCTCGCTGACCCCGCACGAGGTGTCCGCCATCGACGCGCTCGACACCGGGGTGCGCGGCGGTCCCGACCCCGGCGACGTGGGGCCCGACACCTTCTCCTGAGACACCGGCTCTCCTGGGACACCGGTTCTCCTGGGACACCGGTTCTCCTGAGGCACCGGCTCTCCTGAGGCACCGCGCGGGACGGACACCGGGCCGTCCCGCGCCACCGCCACCAGCCGAGGAGTAGTCTCCTGGGCAGCAGCTCGTCCGGGTTCGTTCGGCACCCACCCCGACACGAGGAGAGACCGTTTGTCGACCTTTGTCGTGTTCGACCTTGAGTTCACCTCATGGCCGGGAGCGCTCGAACGGGATTGGACGGGGCCGGGGCAGCTTCGCGAGATAGTCCAGATCGGCGCCTTGCGCATCAGTGCCGGCGATTCCGCCGAAGACCACTGTGTGGTCGAGGAGTACGAGGCGCTGGTGCGGCCGGTGGTCAATCCGCGGCTGTCCCCGTACTTCACCGGCCTCACGGGCATCGACCAGGAAACCGTGGACCGGGAGGGAGTCGCGCCGGCCGAAGCGCTCAGTGATTTCCTGGGCTTCTGCCAGGGGCAGTCCGTGCTCTCCTACGGCAACGACATGATCGTCCTCGGGGAGAACACGGGGTGGGCGCGGGCTCGTGGCGAAGAGGTCAAGAACGGCTTCCTCACCGCCGACTTCCTGAACATCCGCCCCTGGCTGAACGCCGTCGCACCGGCCACCGCATCGGCCAGTTCCGGTCGCCTGTGGGAAGCGCTGGGCCTGCCCAGGCCCGTGGCCGGCCGGGAGCATTCGGCGCTCTTCGACTGCTATTCGATCGCCGCGGCGATCAGACACGTATGTGCCGGCGGGGCTCGGCTGCCCGAGGGATGCCTCTGAGGACACGGGCCCGCCGGGTCGCCCGCGATCCGGTACGAACGAAGGAAGGAACCCCCCATGACCGCAGTGCGCGGAACAGACGTGGACATCCCCACCCAGGACGGCGTCGCCGATGCCTACCTGGCCCATCCCGACGACTCCGGCCGCCACCCGGCCGTCGTGCTGTACATGGACGCCTTCGGGCTCCGGCCCCACCTGCGGACGATGGCCGACCGGCTGGCCGGGGCCGGTTACACCGTGCTGGTGCCCAACGTCTTCTACCGGCACGGGCGGGCTCCCCTGACGGAGCTGCCCGACTTCCTCGACGTCGCGACGCGTCCGGAGATCCTCGAAAAGCTCCTCCCGATCGCGGCGGAGCTGACTCCCGATCTCACGGTGCGCGACGCCGGCGCCTATCTCGACTGGCTGGCCTCCTGCCCGCAGGCCACCGACGGGCCCGTGGGCCTCACCGGCTACTGCCTGGGTGCCGGACTGGCCTTGCGCGCCGCCGGCGCCTACCCCGACCGCGTCGCCGCGGTGGCCGGTTTCCACGGTGGCAGCTTGGCCACGGAGGCACCGGACAGCCCGCACACGGTGGTCGGACGGATCACCGCCGAGGTGTACTTCGGACACGCGGACCAGGACCACGCCCTTCCCCCCGAGCAGATCGAGCGTCTGGAGAAGGCCCTCGACGAGGCCGGTGTCCGCCACCGCACCGAGGTCTACCCGGGGGCTCAGCACGGCTACACCCAGGCCGACACCTCCGCGTACGACGCCGAGGCCACCGAGCGCCACTGGCAGGCCCTGTTGGACCTGTTCGGCCGCACCCTCTGAGCCCGGCCGGTGACCAGCCGCACCGGGCTGGTCACCCTCTCCCGCCCCGACGTGGCCCTACAGCTGCCGGAGGTGGTCGCGCAGTGTGCGGGCGATCTGCGCCATGAGGGCTTCGGCGCCGGGCTGGGTTCCGGCGGGCACGAGTGACTCGGTGAGCACCGCGATGGCGAACGCCTGACCGTCGGAGTGCTCGACGACGCCGATCTCATGGCGCAGGTTGAGCAGGGTGCCGGTCTTGGAGGACCAGGTGGTGGCGTCGGAGCTGAAGTCGGGGGCGAGCCGGTGCCGCAGCACGTTGTGGGCCATGAGGTCGCGTACCCGCCGCGCCACTTCGGGGTGGATCGCCGAGGGGGTCCACAGGGCTTGGAGCAGTTCCACATGGGCCCGCGCGCTGCCGATGTTGGTACGGGTGGTGTCGAGTTGCGGCACCCGGTGGCCGCGGCCGCTGGTGCCCGCGTCGATGGCGAGGGCGTGGGCGAGATGCCGCTGCGCGGCGTCGAAGCGCAGCCCGGGGGTTTCGGCCAGTTCACGGATGCCGTGCCGGACGATGATGCCACGCAGCCCGAGCTCGTGGAGCATATCGGCGACCTGGGCGGGCGGGGTGAGGTCGAACAGCGCGTTGGCCGCCGTTCCGTCACTCAGACAGGTGCTCAGGTAGAGCAGGTCGTCGATGGCGACCCGGGCGGGGTGGCGGAACCGGCTGAGTCCGGTGGGACCGGGTGCGGTGATCCGCCCGGGGGACACCTCGACCATCGTCGCCCCGTCCAGTTCGCCGCGCCGGATGCGCTCCAGCGTCGCCATCGCGAGCGGGATCTTGACCAGGGAGGCGGAGGGCAGCGGGGTGTCCGGGTCGATGCCCAGCTCGTCGCCCGTGTGGAGATCCCGCACGAGCAGACAGCCGTGCAAGCCGCCGTCGCGCAACTGCCCGCGCAGATCGCGCAGCAGTGCCTCGGTGTTCACGCCTCCGCCCCTTCCGTGGTGTCCGGCTGGGTGTCCGTGCCCAGGCAGCGGGCGATGGCGCCGCCCAGACGCCCTTCGAGGTGCTGTGGGTTGCCGCCCGCGGCGGCGGCGAGGGCGAACCCCCGGCTGAGCGTGAGCTCACCGATGGGCCGCCACTTCAGGGCCAGTTCCGCGGCCTGCGCGGGAGAACACAGCAACAGGTCGCGGGAGCAGAGGACTTCGGCGGCGGCGGTCGTCAGGTCGGTCGCGGCCACGAGCTGTGCGGGCCGCAGACCGACCGCGTCGCGCAGCAGGGTCAGCGGGTCGCGGATGTGCGGAACGTCGTCCTCGGGCTGGATCCAGACCCGGCGGGCCGGCCCCGGGCAGGCCCGTCCGACCCGCAGCGTCTCGAGGTAGACCCGCCGCACACCGGGCTCCTGGACACCGGCCAGCCCGAGCGGCACGGACCAGGTGGCCTCGTCCGCGGGCACCGCGAGCAGGGCGGCCCGCACCTGCTGGGCGTGGAGGAGCTCCAGGCGCTGCGCCGGCGCCGCGACACGGAGGTCGAGCGTGACACCGTGCCCCCGTGCCTCGGCGACCAGGCGGGCGAGACCGGCCGTGGAGCAGATGCCGGGCACGGCGAGCCGCCACGGCTTGCGCTTGGCGGCTTCCGCCTCGTGCAGCAGCACATCGGCCGCCTGCACGAGTTGCCTGGCCACCGGCAGCATGTCCCGCCCGAAGGGGGTGAGAACGGCACGCCGCGAGGTGCGCTCGAAGAGCTGCTCACCGAAGCGTTCCTCCAGGGCGGCCACCCGACGGCTGGCCACCGACTGGGACATCCGGGCAGCGGCCGCTCCCACGGTAAAACTTCCGCGCTCGCTCACGCTGACGAACGCCCGGCACACTCCCACCAGATCCACACCCGGCACCCTATGCCAGATCCGCATGAAGAGGCGCACGAGCGTATTGGACCGCATAGCGCCCGAAGGCGAGAGTGACGACACCCGACACCACGCCCCGGCGAGGGGCCTGGTCTTCTCGTCCCCGCGCGCCCCCGCGTGACGGGGACCCATCCGGAGGTTTTCGACCATGCGTTTCACCCGTGCCCGCCACACCGCCCTGGGCGCGCTCGCCGCGCTCGCGCTCCTCGTCCCACTGACGGCCTGTGGCCAGGACGGGTCCCCGGACAAGCCGAAAGCGTCGAGTTCCTCATCCGCCGGCGCGAAATCGTTCACCGGCGAGTTCAAGAAGCTGGAGCGCGCCTACGACGCGCGGCTGGGGGTCTACGCCATCGACACCGGCACCGGACGGGAGGTGGCCTATCGCGATGGCGAACGGTTCGCCTACGCCTCCACGTTCAAGGCGCTGGCCGCCGGCGCCGTTTTGCGGAAGTACTCGCTGAGCGGACTGGACCGAGTGATCAGGTATTCCCAGGACGATCTGCTCGACTACGCCCCCGTGACCGAGAAACACGTCAAGACCGGGATGACCCTGGGCGCACTGTGTGACGCCGCGGTGCGCTACAGCGACAACACCGCGGCCAACCTGCTCCTCGACGCGCTCGGCGGCCCCAAGGCGCTGGACGCCACGCTCGAGAAGCTGGGCGACGACGTCATCCACATGGAGCGCCGTGAGCCGGAGTTGAACGTGTGGGCCCCGGACTCCACACGCGATACGAGCACACCGCGGGCGATGGCCGAGGACCTGCGCGCGTTCGTCCTCGGCGATGTCCTCGGCAAGGGCGAACGCGCCCGGCTCGCGAAGTGGCTGCGGACCAACACCACCGGGGACAAGCTGATCCGGGCCGGGGTGCCCAAGGGCTGGGTGGTCGGCGACAAGACCGGAGCCGGCCGCACCTACGCCGCCCGCAACGACATCGCCGTGGTGTGGCCTCCCGACAGCGCTCCCATCGTCGTGGCGATCATGTCGAACCGCGGCGACAAGGACGCCGAATACGACGACAAGCTGATCGCGGACGCGGCCTCCGTCGTGGCCGACACTCTGCCGTAGCGCGTCTGCCCCAAGCGGTCTCCGGGCCGGCCGTCCGGCCCGGAGAGCAGGGGCGACGGATACGTCCGGCCATCAGTGGCCGTCCCGCTCCTCCGCCTGGTCGGTGCGCGTGGCGCGGTGGCGCAGGCGCCCCAGCAGGGCGGTGCCTGCGACGACCATCCCGATGGCGATGACCCTCGCCGCCTGGTAGGAGTCGACCGTCCGGTCGTCGTCCGACGCGCTGCCCGGCATCCCGAGGGCGGACCACCCGGCCGCGGCGATGCCGAACACGATGAGGCCGACCGCCCCCATCGGCCCCATCCCCCACCACCACGAGCTCGAGCCGTCGTGCTGGTCGTCTGTCCGGTGGCGTTCGTCGGCAGTCACAGTGAACTCTCTCTGGGGGGAAGGGCGAGAAAGGCCCGGAAAAGGCCCGGGACAGGAAAGACGCCGGCCGGGGCCCACTGGTTCACTGCCGAGGGCGAACCGCGCCGGTTCAGGCCCGCTGCGCGCGGTCCGCGTCGAGACGGCGCAGTTCCCGCACACTGTCCGCGAGCGTGCGGTCACCCAGCGACGCGAGCACCGCCTGCTCTGCCTCGGCGGTGAGCGCGGCGAAGTACGCACCGGCGTGTGTGGTCACCTCGCACACGGGCTCCGCTTCCGGCGAGGGGGCCCACAGGGGCTTGCCGCCGACGGCGCAGCGATAGATCTCCGCCAGGGTGATCCGGTCGGCCGGCCGGCCCAGCCTGGCCCCGCCGGTACGGCCCTTGACGCAGACGACGAGCCCTTCGTCGGTCAGCGGTACGAGGAGTTTGCGGATCAGACTCGGGTTGGTGTTCAGCTTGTGAGCCAACTGGGCCGAACTCAGCGGCGGGGATCCCTCCCTGTCGCCGGCCACTGCGAGGAACATCATCAGCCACAGCGCACGCGAGAACCGGATGTCCAGCACGGTCTCCACCTCCGCCTCCGCCCGCAGACCGGCACAGCTTACTCGACGGTCCGTGCCACCCCTGCCGCATATGCAATCGATACAGTTGCAGTTTACGCCGGGAAAAGCGTATCTTTCAGATGCACATTTTAGAACCCCGGGGAAACACCGGGAAGCGGCCACCCCCGGATACGTCACGGCAGGAGAACAACAGTGAGCACTCGCGCGGCCACGGCACTGTCCCGTCCGTTCACACTGGGTTCGGCCAAGCTGCCGAACCGCATCGTCATGGCGCCCATGACCCGCCAGCACTCCCCCGACGGCATCCCCGGTGAGGATGTCGCCGCCTACTACGCGCGCCGCGCGGCGGCCGGGACCGGCCTGATCATCACCGAGGGCACCACCGTCGACCACAAGTCCGCCGGTTTCCACGACGCCATCCCCCGGTTCCACGGCGAAGCGCCACTCGCCGGCTGGGGACGGGTCGTCGACGCCGTGCACGCACAGGGCGGCGCGATCATGCCCCAGCTGTGGCATGTGGGCATACAGCGGCCCGCCGGAGCGCCGCCGTTCCCCGACGCCCCGTCCCTGGGGCCGTCCGGGATCGCGCTGGACGGCACGTCCGGCGCGGGCGGGACGATGACCAGCGCCGACATCGACGACGTCATCGGCGCCTTCGCCGAGGCCGCGCGGCAGGCCGAGCGGATCGGTTTCGACGGCGTGGAACTGCACGGCGCACACGGCTACCTCATCGACCAGTTCCTCTGGGAACGCACCAACCGGCGCACCGACGCCTACGGGGGCGACCCGGCCTCGCGGACCACCTTCGCCGCCGACCTGGTGGCCGCCATCCGCGAGAAGGTCGCGCCCGACTTCCCCGTCGTCCTCCGGTTCTCCCAGTGGAAGGGCGATCACTACGAGGTCCGGCTCGCCGAGAGCCCCAAGGAACTGGAAGCCGTGCTCACCCCGCTGGCCGAGGCGGGGGTCGACGCGTTCCACGCCTCCGGACGCCGCTACTGGCAGCCGGAGTTCCCCGACACGGGCTCGGACCTGAACATCGCCGGGTGGACGAAGAAGCTCACCGGCAAGCCGGTCATCACCGTCGGTTCGGTCGGCCTGGACGACGCCTTCCGGAAAGCCTCCATCAACGGTGCGGAGGCGGCCGTGGAGAGCATCGACCGGCTCCTCGACCGCCTGGAGCGGGACGAGTTCGACCTCGTCGCGGTCGGCCGCGCACTGCTCGCCGACCCGCAGTGGGCCGACAAGGTCCTCACCGGCCGGCTGAGTGAACTCGTCCCCTTCAACCGGGACGCGGTGCAGTCCCTGTACTGACCGCGCGGTGAGCGCGCACGCGGTCGGCGACACCGCCACCGTCCCCTGGCGGTGGCGGCTGTTCCTGCCCGGTGAAGGGGAACCGGGCGCCGGGCGGCCGGGGTGCCCGAGGGGCCCGCGCGATCAGCGCGTGACCTGGAACTCGGCGGCGCGGGACACGAACGCCGTGTTCCCGTCCCCGCCCGTCGCCAGCGCCGAGACGTACCACGTGCCCTCGGTCGCCTCGGCCCGCGTCACCCGGACCGTGTAGGTGCAGCGGGACGTGCCGGACGTGAGGCTCCGGCACGTGGCGCTCTCCACGGACCGCAGTTCGCTCTCGGTGGGGTCGAGCTTCGAGCTCGCCGGCCAGGCCAGGACCTTCAGGTCCGCGACGCCCGAGTCGTCATGCACGTCCGCGGTGAAGGTGAGCGAGCCCGAGCGGTCGGCGGACGGCGCGACGTAGCGGACCGAGGTGTTCGTCAGGGTCGGCGCCGTGGCGCCCCAGGCGGTCGTCGCCACGACACCGCCGCCGACGACGACCGCACCGACGCACGAGGACAGCAGAACGCGCTTGGACATGGGAGAACCTCCGAAGTAGGCAGGAAAAGGGAATCGACCCCCCGCGGGATCGACCCTCCGCGGGATCGCCGCTGCGGTGCCGAAGCCGACGAGGCAGTGCACGGACGGGCGGTGAAGAACCGTCGGCCGGCCGCCTCATCGACATGATCGAGCCTATGGCCCGCGACGGCGTCCGCTCCTCACGCCGCGGGATGATCAGCGCCTCCAACCGGAGACAGAGTCTGCAACCCCGGTTGGAGATCCGGCTCCGCCTCCAGCCGGAGCCGGGGCGGAGGGACGCGCTCCTAGACTCTTCGCATCATGAAGCGAACCGACGACCGGTGGGCACCGGTCCTGCTGACCTGCGTCCAGGCCGTGGTGTGGCCTGGGGCGGCGCTGGTGCGCGGCGCCGTGCCGCCCGCGGCCGCCCTTCTCGGGGCGGCGCTGGTCGCCGGGGTGACCACGGCCGCGCTCGCGCTGCGCCGCACCCGGCCCGTGGTCGCGCTCGCCGTGGCCGTCGCCGCTTGTGCGCTGGGTGCCGGACCGTTGCCCGCCGGGGCGGTCGCGGTGCTCGGCACAGCGGGCGTGGCGCTGGCCCTGTGCACCGTGGCGACCGAGCGCGACACCTTCACCTCGGTGCTGTGCGTGGTCACGCTCGCCGCCTGGCAGCTCATGTACGGCGTCAGCCTGCACGGGCTCAGCGCACCCGACGGTCTCGGCCTCGTCCTGACCGCCCTGCTGTATACGGCCGCGTGCGGCGCCGGCCTGCGGGCCCGGCAGGTCCGGCGGGCGAGGGCCACGGCCGAACGGCTGCTGGCGCGGGCCGAGGCGGAGCGCCACCGGCTCCCGGCGGTCGAACGGCGCCGGATGGAGCGCGAACTGCACGATGTCAGCGCCCACCATCTGACGGCCGTGGTGGTCACGGCGGGCGCGGCGCTCGGACTGCGCGACCGCCGCCCCGAACTCGTCGAGGAGGCCCTGCGGTTCGCGGTCGACTCCGGCCGTGAGGTCACCCGGGCACTGCGCTCGGTCCGGGCACCGGCGCCCGCACGGGAGGAACAGCCCTCGCCGGAGGAACGGCTGACGGCGCTGGTGGCCGGATTCCGCCGGCTGGACCAGCGGGTGGACTGCGAGATCGACCCGCTGCCGGACGGCGCCGTCGCGGACGCGGCGTACGGCATCGTCCGCGAGGCGCTGACCAACGTCGCACGCCACGCCCCCGGGGCGCACACACGGGTGCGCTGCCGGTACGGCGACACCGGCACCGAGGTCGTCGTCACGAGCGCGGCGCCGGAGGCCGGTTCGCCGACGCACGGCGCGGGGCTCGGCTCCGGGCGCGGCCAGGGTTTCCTGCGGTCCCGGGCACGGGAGGCGGGCGGCACGCTGACCAGCGGCCCGACGGCGGACGGCGGCTGGGAGGTGCGCGCGGTGCTGCCGGGGCGGAGTGCCGCGCCGGTGGAGCGGACCGTCCCGCGTACCTACCGCCTGGCGCAGCTCACGGCCGCTGTCGGCCTGTGGTGGCAGCCGCTGCTGCCCTCGCTGATCATCCGGCCGGAGACCGCGCCGAGTGGGGCGCACATATCGGCCGGGCCGCTCTTCACGCTGCTGGCCATCGCACAGGCGGTCGCGCTGCTGTGGCTGCGCCGGGCGCCCCGTACCGCGCTCGGCGTCCTGTGCGGCCTGGCCCTGCTCTGGCCGGTGGCGATGGCCGCGGGAACCTATGGCGGACCGGTCCTGCTGCCGCCCGCGCTGAGCATGCTCGCCACTGGTGCGGCGCTCGCGGTGACCGCGGCCCGGACCTGCCGGGCCGCTGACGCTCCGCGCACCCCGGCGTACCTCGGCACGGTCGCGGCCGTGGCGGCACACGCGGTGGCCGCGACCGCGGCCGTCCTGGGCCGGGGGACGACCGTCGCCGCCTGGCAGGTCGCCGCGGGCGCGACGGCCGGGGCCTGCCTGGTGATCTGCGCCGCCCGGTGGGGCGGGACACTGTGCGGGCGACGGGAGCGGACCGCCCGGAACGCGCGGGACGCACGCCTCGCCGGCTGGACCGAGGAGGCCGTCCGGGACGCCTGGGCCGAGCGCCACCGGATCACCGTCGGCCTGGAGACCACCGTGCTGGACCGCATCACCGACATGGTCGCCGAGGCGGAGGCGGGCCGCCTCGACGCCACCGCGGAACGCGCCCGCGAGGCCCTCGCCGCGATGCGCGCCCTGCTCGACGCGGTCCGGGACGGCGAGACGGCGCCCGCCCTGCGGCCGCAGCCCACCCTCCAGGCGCTCGACCTGCTCGTCCGCCAGTGCCGGGCCACCGGCCGCGACGTCGAGGTCCGGCCGGCCGGCCGCCTGCCGGAACGGCTGCCCACCGCCGTGGACCTGGCCGCCTACCACGTCGCCGAGACGGTGCTCGCGGTCGCCGGAGAGGAGCCCGCCGTGCTCGAACTCGACGCCGCGCACGACGTGCTGACGCTCACCGCCACCGGTGTGCCGCGCGCCGCCGCGCCCGTCGTACGGGAGCGGCTGACGGCGCGGGCCACGGCGCTCGGCGGCACCCTGACCACCGGGCCACCGGGCACGGTCCGTCTCGCACTGCCCCTGACGCGGAACGACGAGGAGGGGTGGCGATGAGCCTGAAGGTGCTGGTCGTCGACGACCAGGGAATCGTCCGGGCGGGGTTCGCCGCCGTGATCGACGCCGAGGACGACATGACGGTCGTCGGCGAGGCCGGTGACGGCGCCGCCGCGGTGCGCCTCGCCGCGGAACTGGCGCCCGACGTCGTCGTCATGGACGTCCGGATGCCCGAGCTGGACGGCATCGCGGCCACCCGCATCATCACCGGCCACCAGGACGCGCCGCGCGTCCTGGTGCTGACCACCTTCGACCTCGACGCGTACGTCTTCGACGCGCTGCGCGCCGGCGCCTCCGGGTTCCTGCTGAAGGACGTGCGCGCCGCCGAACTCCTGCGGGGCATCCGCGTGGTCGCCGCCGGCGAGAGCGTCCTCGCCCCGTCCGCGACCCGCCGGCTCATCGGCCACTACACCTCCGGACCGGGTCCCGCGCACCGGACCGGGTACGCCCACGGGGCGCTGGACAGCCTCACCGGCCGGGAACGCCATGTGCTCGGCCTGATCGCCTCCGGCCTCAGCAACGCGGAGATCGCCGACGCACTCGGCATCACCGTCGGCACCGTGAAGTCCCATGTCAACGCGCTGCTGCGGAAGCTCGGGCTGCGCGACCGGGTCCAGGCGACGATCCTCGCCTACGACCTCGGCCTCGCCCGCCCCAACCCGCCCGACCTCCACACCTGACCCGCCCGAGGAGCCCACCGCCGTGACCGCCTCCGCACCGTCCTTCCCGCACCGCCTGCGCCGGGCGCTCACCCACGTCGTCGCCCTCGGCTACCTGGCGCTGTGCGCCGCCCTGCTGCTGTGGGCGGTCGCCGTGCACCTCTTCGGCGACGCGGAGGGGTCCATGGCGGGCGTCGTCCCGATCCTCGCCACCGCCCCCGGCAGTCTCGTCGTGCTGATGCTGCCGACGTCCGACGGCATCCCCGGGATCGTCCTCACCGTCGCCTTCGGTGCCCTGCTCAACGCCGCGGTCATCGGCTGGTGCGCCCGCGCACTGACCCGCGGCACGGCGTGACGCCGCGGCTGGCTCGTCGTCGCTTCAGTCGAGCAGTTCGCCCAGGCGCGCCGCGGCGCGGACGACGACGGCGCCGAGTTCGTCGATGGCGGTGTGCTCGAACACCGAGATGCCGATGCTGGTGGTCGCCTCGCCACCACGCGCCGGGACGGCGGCGGAGATGCCGGTCACGGCGGGGATGACCTCGCCCGTGGTGACCGCGTACCCCTTGGCGCGGGCCTCGGTGACCTCGGGGCGCTCCCCTGCGCGGTGGGGGCCGCGGGCGAGCAGGGCGAGGCCGCCCGAGCCGTGCTCGATGGAGTGGGTCTGACCGGGCCGGAAGGACACGTGCACCAGGGCCCCGCGCGGCTCCACCACCATGAGCGCGCGCATATCGGCGGCGCCCTCGCGGACCAGCAGGTGGGCGGTGGCGCGGGTGGTCTCGGCCAGCTCGTCGAGGATCGGGCGGGCCAGTGCGCGCAGATCCTGCTGGACGGGTTCGGCGAGGCTGACCAGACCGGTGCCGAGGACGATCCGGCGCTGGTGGTCACGGCGGCAGAGCTGGTGCGCCTCCAGGGTCCGCACCAGACGGTGGGCGACCGTGCGGTGCACCCCGATGGCCTCCGCCAGCTCACTGACGGTCAGGCCCTGCGGGTGTTCCGAGAGGACTCTGAGGATCAGCAGCCCGTGGTGGAGCGTCTTGGACATGCCGGAATCGACCTCGGGGACTGACGGGGTCTGCGGTGGTGAGTTCACGAATCCATCCCTTGACGGGTTTCAGCCAGGCTGCCTATGCTCCCATTATTCGCACAGTGAGTGCGATTATCGCACACAGCTTTTGTGCGGAGCAAGCTCCCGCTCCGGCCGCTCGGGACGGCCGCCGGCGCGGGACCTCGTGCCGAAGGGACGCCCGCATGAACCCCAGCGCGCCAGCGTTTCCCGCCAGCGCCCGGCTGGCCGAAAACCCTCAGCTCGCCGACATCCACCAGCTCTACGCCCTCCAGAGCCATCTCATCGACGGTGGCCGGGCCGCGGAATGGGCCGCGACCTTCACCGCCGGGGCCACCTTCGACTCACCGAGCTACCCGGCACCGGTGACCGGCACCGCCGCCCTGACCGCGTTCGCCGAGCGGTTCGCCGCCGACTGCGCCGCCGAGGGCGTGGTGCGCCGGCATGTGATCGGCAACATCGCCGTGACCGGCGACGACGGGGCCGGAACCCTGCGGGTGGAGGCCTATTTGCAGATCGTCGCCACCCCCCGGGGCGGGACACCGCGCACCGAGCGGTTCACCACCCTCACCGACCAGGTCGTCCACGACGGCGACGGGTGGCGGATCGCCGCCCGCACCGTGCGCCGCGACGACCTCCCCGGCGCCGCCGGGGCATGACCCCGGGCCCGCGCCCGTACCCCGCCGCCCCGTACGGCCGCACCGCGTCCGTACGGCGGCGGACCTCCCCGGCGTCCGCGCCACGTCCGGCAGCCGCGCGCCCCGACGGCCGCGACCGACCCCCTGCGCCACGACGGAACTCCGGCAGCCGGGTCGGACCCCTGCGACCGCGACGGGCCCCCGGCACCCCGGCAGCCTTGGACAACGGAACTTCGACGACGAAGGAACGGAACCGATGAGCGACACCACAACCCCGCAAGCGGCCGCCGAAGGCCCCGGCCGGGTCGACAACCGGCGGCCCGCCGCCGTCCACCCGGAACTGGCCGGCACCACCGCCGTCGTCACCGGCGCCGCCCGCGGCATGGGCGCCGTGTTCAGCGAGGGCCTGGCGCTGCGCGGGGTGAACGTGATCGCCGCCGACATCGACCTCGACGCGATGAAGGCGACCGCCGAGGCGATCAACACCCAGCGGGACGCGCTGCCCGAGGGCAGCTCCCGCGGCCGGGTGGTGCCGGCCGCCGTGGACGTGGCCGACCCGGCCGGTCACGAGGAGCTGGCCCGGCTGGCGCACCGCGAGTTCGGCCGCCTGGACCACTGGGTCAACAACGCCGGCATCTTCCCGCACGCCTTCGTGCCGGACATCTCGCCCGAGCAGATCGACGCGGTGCTGAAGGTCAATGTGCAGGGCGTGCTGTTCGGCTCGCAGGCCGCCGCCCGGCACATGCGGCCCGGCGGCGCGATCGTCAACATGTCGTCGGTGTCCGCGGTCCGGGTGCGCAAGGGGCGTGGCGCGTACTGCGCGTCCAAGGCGTCGGTGGCCCATCTGACCGAATCCCTGGCGGTGGAGCTGGGCGACCAGGGCCTGCGGGTCAACGCGATCGCGCCCGGCTACATCGACACCGAGATGACCCGGTGGGTGCGCGAGGATCCGGCCGCGCTCGCGCACGCGCTGGACAGCGTGCCGCTGCACCGGCTGGGCTCCCCGCAGGAAGTGCTCGGCGTACTGCTGTTCCTGCTCTCCGACAGTGCCCGCTACGTCACCGGGCACAGCATCGCCGTCGACGGCGGGTCGCGCCATGTCTGAGCCGGGCCACTCCACCGGCGGCGGCCCGGACGGGCACCGGGAGACGGTGCGCTACCCGTCCGTGGTCCTCGTCACCGGGGCGGCGGGCGGGATGGGCGCCGAGCACGCCCGTGCGCTGGCCCGCCGCGGCAGCCATGTCCACCTGGCCGACGTCGCCGACTGCGCCCCCGTGGTGCGGGAGATCACCGAGGCGGGCGGCCGGGCCACCGGGCACGCCCTGGACGTCACCGACCCGGCCGGCTGGCGCACGGTCGTGGACGCCGTACGGGCCGCCGACGGCCGCCTGGACGGGCTGGTCAACAACGCCGGTATCTCCCGCCGCCTGCGGTTCATGGACACCACCGAGGAGGTGTGGGAGCGGGTGCTGCGGGTCAACCTGTCCGGCCCGTTCCACGGCATCCGTGCCGTCGCGCCCCTGATGCGGGACAGCGGCGGCGGGGCCATCGTCAACATCTCCTCCATCTCCGGGCAGATCGGCTACTTCTCGCCGTCGTACTCGGCGAGCAAATGGGGCCTGACCGGGCTGTCGAAGTCCGCGGCCGGCGAGCTGGCCGGCTGGCGCATCCGGGTCAACTCGCTGCACCCCGGACTGGTCGGCACGGGCCTGCTCGCCGGGTCGGACACGTTCGTCGCGTCCGCCCGGCGCAGCATCCCGGCCGGGCGGCTGGGCGAGGTGGGCGAGGTCACCGACGCGGTGCTGTTCCTGCTGTCCGACCGCAGCTCCTACATGACCGGCAGCGAGATCACCCTCGACGGCGGTCTGGTCGCAAGCGGGCTCTACCACCGCATCCTCGACGACGCCGAAGGAGCACTGTGATGACCGACTTCGACGCGCTCGACGTGATCGTGGTGGGTGGCGGCGGGGCCGGCCTGGCCGCCGCGGTCAGCGCGGCCGAACAGGGCGCACAGGTGGCGCTGTTCGAGTCCGAACGGGAACTGGGCGGCTCCACACAGCTCTCCGCCGGCATGTTCACCGCGGCCGGCACCAGCGTGCAGCGCGGCCTGGGCGTCGAGGACACCGCCGAGCGCCACTTCCAGCACTACATGGACCTCAACCAGTGGCGGCTCAAGCCGGGCCTGATCCGGGCGTTCTGCGCCGCCGCCGGCCCCACCCTGGAGTGGCTGCTGGGCCTGGGCCTGGACGTACCGGCCGCCGTTTCGCCCGACGCGCACACCCCGGGCCTGTGCCGGGCCGGGGTGGAGGACGTCTGGCGCGGCCACGTCCCGCGCGACCAGGGCTACGGCCTGGTGCGGGTGCTGGACCGGGCGCGGCGCGAGCGCGGTGTGGAGGTGGTGCTGGGCACCCGTGTGGAGCGGCTGCTGTCCGAGGACGGCCGGGTGGTGGGCGTGGTGGCCGACGGCATCGAGGTGCGGGCCGGCGCGGTGGTCGTCGCCAGCGGCGGCTTCGCCCAGCACCCCGAACTGCTCGACCGGTACTACCCGGAGGCGCGCGCGGCGGGCGAGGCGCTGTTCGTGGTGGCGGCGCCGGGCAGCCGCGGCGACCATGTGGCGTTCGCTGAGCAGACCGGCGGCGCGCTCACCGGGCACGGCTGGGGCCTGATGCTGCCGACCGCCTCCTTCCAGCGGTACCACCACTGGCAGGCCGGGTTCCCGCCGAAGTCCCGGGTGTATGTGAACGGCGCCGGGCGCCGCTTCATGGACGAGGACGCCTCGTACGCCGTCTCCAGCGGCATCATCCTGGCCCAGGACGGGCCCGTATGGGCGGTGTTCGACGAGCGGGCCCGGCGGGGACTGCCGGTCGGCTACGCGGACTGGACACCCGAGCGGGTGGCCGAGGAGGCCCGCGCCGGCCGGGTGCTGAGCGCCGGCTCCCTGCCGGAGCTGGCCGCCGCCATGGACGTACCGGCCGACGCGCTGACCGCCACCGTCGCGCGGTGGAACGATCGGCTCGCCGCGACCGGTGCGGACCCGGAGTTCCTGCGCGAGGAGTCCCTCGCCGCCAAGGGCTCCCCGCAGCCACCGGACCCGATCGCGGCCGGGCCGTTCCACGCGGTCCGGGTGCTGCCCGCCGAGCTGGTGTGCACGCACACCGGTCTGGAGATCGACCACGACGCCGCCGTGCTGGACCGCACCGGCACCCCCGTCCCCGGGCTGTTCGCCGCCGGGGAGGCCGGCGGCGGGGTGCTCGGCATGCGGTACGTCGGGGGCGGCAACGCCGTTGCCAACGCCCTCACCATGGGGCGCATCGCGGGCCGTGGCGCGGCCCGCGGGCGCTGACCCCCTCCCCCTCTTCCCTCAGGAGCCGTCATGGGAGCGCACCTCAACGCCGAGGACACCGCCCTGGGCAGCAGAGTCACCAGGAAGGTCTCGTACCGGATCTTCCCCATCGTGGGCCTGTTGTACGTGTTCAACTACATGGACCGGTCCAACATCAGCTACGCCCAGCTGGGCATGGAACAGGAGCTGGGCATCACGACGGCCACGTTCGGCGCCGTCGCCGCGATCTTCTTCCTGGCCTATGTGGTCCTGGAGATCCCCAGCAACATGATGCTGAAGAAGGTCGGGGCCCGGCTGTGGCTGGCCCGCATCGCCATCAGCTGGGGCGTGGTGACCGCGGTCACCGGCTTCGTCTCCAGCGTCACCCACCTGTACATCGCGCGCATCGCGCTGGGCATCGCCGAGGCCGGCCTCTTCCCCGGTCTGCTGCTGTACCTGACGTTCTGGTACCGGGGCAGGGAACGCGGCCGGGCCATCGCGCTGCTGGCGCTGGCGCAGCCGGTGGCGATGATCCTCGGCTCCATGACCGGTGGCTGGATCCTGGACCACGTCCACTGGTTCGGGCTGAGCGGCTGGCGCTGGGTGTTCATCCTCCAGGGCGCGCCCGCGGTGCTGATCGGCCTGGTCACGCTGGTCTGGCTGCCCGACCGGCCGGCCGACGCCCGGTTCCTGGCGCCCGCCGAGCGCACCTGGCTCCAGTCGCAGATCGACAAGGAGTACACGGCCGGAGCCGCCCACAAGGAGACCGTCCGGGACCAGCTGCGGGCGATGAAGAACCGCAAGGTGCTCTACCTCGCGGTCGCCAACTTCTTCGCGGCGTGCGGCCTGTACGGCTTCTCGTTCTTCCTGCCGAAGATCGTCCAGCAGCTCGACCCGGGCTACTCGGCGACCAACATCGGTCTGCTCGGAACCATCCCGTACCTGGTGGGCGCGGTCGGCATGCTGCTGGTGGCACACACCTCGGACCGCACCGGCGAGCGTCGCCTCCACGTCATCGGCCTGATGCTGCTGGGCGCGCTCGGCCTGGCCGGCACGATCGCCTTCCGCCACGACCCGGTGCCCGCGCTGATCTGCCTGTCGCTGGTCGCGGTCGGTGTACTCGGCTACATGGCGCCGTACTGGGCGCTGGCGGCGCGGGTGCTGCCGCGTGAGCAGACCGCGGTGGGTCTGGCCGGCATCAACTCCATCGCCGCGCTGGGCGGTTTCTTCAGCCCCTACATCATCGGCAAGAACGCCACCGCCGACGACGTCACCGTCGGCCTGTACTTCCCCATCGCCTGTCTCGTGGTGTGCGCCGCGATGCTCGCCGTCCTCAAGGTGCCCCGGGACCGGCAGCCCGCCGACGCCTCCGCCGTGCCCACCACCGCGGGCGTCTGACCCACCCCGACGCAAGGAACAGCCATGCCCTACTACCGCAGTGTCGGTGACATCCCGCCCAAGCGGCACACCCAGCACCGGGACGCCGACGGCCGTCTGCGCTTCGAGGAACTCATGGGCGAGGAGGGGTTCTCCTCCGACTCCTCGCTGCTCTACCACCGTGAGATCCCCTCGGCCATCACCGACTCCCGTCCCTGGGACCTGACCGGCCAGAACACCACCGCCAACCACCCGCTCAAGCCGCGCCACTTCAAGCTCCACGCCCTGTGGTCCGGTGACGACTGGCGTGACACCGACGCGGTGACCGGACGGCGGCTGCTGCTCGGCAACGCCGACGTGCGCATCTCCTACGTCGTCGCCGGCACCGCCTCGCCGTTCTACCGGGACGGCATCGGCGACGAGTGCGTCTACGTGGAGGCCGGTTCGGCCACCGTGGAGACCGTGTTCGGCACGCTGACCGCCCGCCCCGGGGACTATGTGCTGCTGCCCCGGGCCACCACCCACCGGTGGCTCCCGCAGGGCGACCAGCCGCTGCGGCTGTACTGCGTGGAGGCGAACTCGCACATCTCCCCCGCCCGCCGCTACCTCTCCCGCAACGGACAGCTGCTGGAGCACGCCCCGTACTGCGAGCGGGACCTGCACGGCCCGGCCGGGCCACTGCTGGCGACCGGCACCGACGTGGACGTGTACGTCAAGCACCGCGGCCCGCGCGGGGAGGTGCTGGGCACCGTGTTCACCCAGGCCACCCACCCGTTCGACGTGGTCGGCTGGGACGGCTGCCTGTACCCGTACACCTTCAGCGTGCACGACTTCGAACCGCTGACCGGGCGGGTGCACCAGCCGCCGCCCGCGCACCAGGTCTTCGACGGCGACAACTTCGTGATCTGCAACTTCGTCCCCCGCAAGGTGGACTACCACCCGCTGGCCATCCCGGTGCCGTACTACCACTCCAACGTGGACTCGGACGAGGTGATGTTCTACTGCGGCGGCGACTACGAGGCCCGCAAGGGCTCCGGCATCGGGCCGGGCTCGGTGTCGCTGCACCCGGGCGGGCACGCCCACGGGCCGCAGCCCGGCGCCTACGAGCGCTCCATCGGAGCCGAGTTCTTCGACGAACTGGCCGTGATGGTCGACACCTTCCGCCCGCTGGAACTCGGCGAGGGCGCGCTCGCCGCGGAGGACCCGGGCTACGCCTGGACCTGGGCGGGCCGGGGGCCGGCCGCGTGACCGCGCTGCTCACCGGGCTCGTCGACGACGCCGGCCTGTTTCCCCCGACGGCGCTGCCGCCGGCCGAGGCGGTGGCCCGGCACCGCCGGGACCGGGCGGCCGGCCACCCCATGCACACCCTGCGTCTCCTGGTCCCGGTCGGCCGGCTGGCGGAGGTCCGCGCCGAACTGCGGCCCGCCGACCGGCTGCGGCTCGGGCTGATCGCGGACACGGCCGGGCCGGGCGCCCCGGCGGACCGGCTGCGCGCCGCCCTGGCCACGGTCGCCGCCGACAACCGGCTGGAGACCGCCCTGATCGAGGCGCCGCTCACCGCGTTCGGCACCGATCCGGCCGTGGCGGTGCCCGCCGTGCTGGACGCGACCGCCGGCGCCGGGGTGCCGGTGTTCCTGGAACCGGCCGCCCCGGACGGTGTCGACGCCCTGCTCGCGGCGATGGGCACGGCGGCTGTCCCGGGCCTCGGCGCCAAGCTGCGCTGCGGTGGCGTACGGGCCGGGCTGTTCCCCTCCCCCGCCGAGGTCGCGCACTTCGTCACGGCGTGTGCGCGCTCCGGCGTCCCGTTCAAGGCGACCGCCGGGCTGCACCACGCGGTGCGCCACCGGGACCCCGGGACGGGCTTCACCCACCACGGCTATCTGAACCTCCTGCTGGCCGCCGCACGCGCCGCCGCCGACCCCGGCGAGCCGGCCCCCGTGCTGCGCGCGCTGGAGACCACCGACGCCGCCACCCTCGCGCGCGACCTGGCCGCGCTGTCCCAGCAGGCCGCGGACGCCGCCCGCGCCCTGCTGGTCTCCTACGGCTCCTGCTCCACCCGTACGCCGGTGTCCGAGGCCCGCACCCTCCTCGACGCCGCCTGAAAGGACTGCCCCGCGATGACCTCCCGCTGCTGGGTCCCCGTGCCCGAGGACTCCCCGTTCACCCTGCACAACCTTCCCTACGGCGTGTTCGCGCCGGACGGCGGCGCGCCAAGGGTCGGCGTCGCCATCGGCGAACACGTCCTGGACCTGGCCCGCGCCCTGGACGACGACACCTTCGCCCGGCCCGCCCTGAACGCCTTCCTGGCCCAGGGCCGCGACCGCTGGCGGGACGTCCGCGCCAAGATCACCGCCCTGCTCACCGACGCCTCCGGGCGGGACACGGTGGAACCGGCGCTGCACCGCGCCGACCGGGTGCGGATGCTGATGCCGTTCGAGCCGGCCGACTACGTGGACTTCTACGCCTCCGAGCACCACGCCGCGAACATCGGCCGGATGCTGCGCCCGGGACAGGAGCCGCTGACCCCGCAGTGGAAGCACCTGCCGATCGGCTACCACGGCCGGTCCGGCACGCTGGTGGTCTCCGGGACGGACGTGGTCCGCCCGTGGGGTCAGACCCGGCCGGCCGACGGTGCCGAACCGCCGTTCGGCCCCTCCCGGCGGCTCGACATCGAGGCCGAGGTCGGCTTCGTCGTCGGCACCCCGTCGCCGCGGGGCACCCGGGTCGGCGTCGACGACTTCGCCGACCACGTCTTCGGCGTCTGCCTGGTCAACGACTGGAGCGCCCGGGACCTCCAGGCGTGGGAGTACGTGCCGCTCGGGCCGTTCCTCGCCAAGTCCTTCGCGACGTCCGTCTCGCCGTGGATCGTGCCGCTGGACGCGCTGGCCGCCGCCCGCACCGCCCCGCCCGAGCGCACCGAACCACTGCGGCCGTACCTGCGCGACGGCGAGGACTGGGGCCTGGACCTGGCGCTGGAGGTCCGTCTCAACGGACAGCTGGTCTCCCGCCCGCCGTTCAGCGCGATGTACTGGACACCGGCCCAGATGCTCGCGCACATGACCGTCAACGGCGCCTCGCTGCGCACCGGGGACTTCTACGCCTCCGGCACGGTCAGCGGGCCCGGCCCGCGGGAGCGCGGCTGCCTGATGGAGATCACCTGGAACGGGCGGGATCCGGTGACGCTGCCCGACGGGCCCACCCGGACCTTCCTGGAGGACGGCGACGAGGTGGCCATCACGGCCACCGCGCCCGGCCCGGACGGCACCCGCATCGGCTTCGGCGAGGTCCGTGGCCGCGTCGTCGCCCAGCCGCTCCGGACCGAGGACTGACCGCCGGCCCGCGGGGACGCTAACCGGTGGCGCAGCTGCCGCCGTTGAGGGTGAAGGCGGTCGGCGCGGAGTTGGTGCCGCCCTTGTCGGCGGTGAACCCGAGGGTGACCGAGCCGCCGGCCGGGATGGTGGCGGTGTAGGAGGCGGCGGTGACGGTCACCGCGGCGCCGGTCTGCCGCGGTGTGCCGCCCCACATGTTGGTGATGACCTGGCCGTCCGCGAAGGTGAACGTCAGGGTCCAGCCGGTGATGGCGGCGGTGCCGGTGTTGCGGATGGCGATCTCGCCCTGGAAGCCGGCGCCCCACTCGCCTGCCACGCGGTAGCCGACCGAGCAACCGGCGCCGGAGCCGCCGCCCTCCGTGGTGGTGACGCCGACCGTGGCCGAGCGTGCCGAGCGGTTGCCGGCCGCGTCCCGGGCGTAGACGGCGAAGGTGTAGGAGGTGGCGGCGGTCAGGCCGGTGAGGGTCGTCGTGGTGCCGGCGGCGGTGGCCACCCTGGTCTCGGTGCCGCCGCTGACCCGGACGACGTCGTAGCCGGCGACGCCCACGTTGTCGGTGGCGGCGGGCCAGGTGAGAGTGGCGGAGGTGGCCGTCACGGCGGAGGCGGTGGGGGCGCCGGGGGCGGTCGGGGCCTGGGTGTCGCCGCCCGAGCCGCCGCCGTAGACGGTGGCCTCCACGGAGGTCTCCGCGATGCCGTCGGGGCCGTTGAAGATGCGGTTGCCCCAGTCGGTGAGCCGGGTGGGGTCGAAGTCGGTGGTCAGGTCCAGGATGGGATCGGTGTTGCCGCTCCAGGACCAGGCCAGGTAGCCGAGCTTCAGCGATCGGGTGGCCGACAGGATCGTGTCCTCGTCGGTATCGCCGTAGGAGTCCTGCCAGCCGAACTCGCCGACCACGAGGGGCAGGTCGGCGTTGACGAAGGCGTTGAGATAGTCGGTGATCTCCTGCGCCGTGTCATAGACGCTGTACATGTGGATCGAGAAGATCAGGTTGCCGGTGGAGTCGGCGTCGTAGACGGTCCGCGCGTTGGTGCGCATCACGTTCTGCCAGTCCTGTCCCCAGTTGGGGGCGTCCACCATGATGGTGTGCTGGAACCCGGCGGCGCGCAGCTTCTGGACGGCGGCGACGGTGGGGGCGGTCCAGCCGGACGGGTCGGTGTTGCCCCAGGGCTCGTTGCCGATGTTGATGATGACGTAGTTCTCCTCGCCGGCCAGGACGCTCTTGAGGCCGATCCAGTAGTCGGCCGCCTGGTCGAGCGAGGCGGCCGCGGCCTCCTCGCCGTAGCCGGTGGTGTCGTGCACCTCCAGGACGCAGATCAGCCGGTTGGCCTTGCACTGGGCGACGACGGCGGCCACGTCCTGGGGGCTGTTCTCGGTCCAGCGGTGGCCGTTGGACAGGACGACCCGGACGGTGTTGGCGCCCAGGGCCTTGATGTCGGCCAGTGACTGCGTCTCACCCGGGTACCAGGTGTGGGCGTGGTTGACACCGCGCATGACGAAGTCGTTGCCGTTGGCCTCCAGCAGCCGGCCGTCGCTGATGTGCAGACCCTGAGCCGAGGGGGCCGAGGGGGCCGAGGGGGCTGCCGAGCGGGCCGGCTCGGCGTGGGCGGTCCGCACGAGACCCGCCATTCCGAAAAGGCCGACCAGTAAGGCCAGTAAGGCGGCCAGGGATCTTTTCCGTCTCATCACGACTCCAAGAGTGAGCGCCTGATGGCTTTCCGCGAAACGGCATTGGGAGCGCTCCCAGCACCGTGGACGGGAGCGCTCCCATCCATTGCAGCGCACCCGGGAGCCGTCAAGACCTCCGGCCGGAACCCGTCCGCGCCCGACGGTGGCCGTGCCGCATTCGTGCCCCTCCTCCGGCGATCGCCCGAATTCCCACCCGAAATCCCCACACCTGCCTTACGACATCCACCATTCGGTCAACTCCGCTGGTCCGAAGACTGGTTGATTCCCCAAAGACATCGCTCGACCGATACCCCGAAGCATCCCCGCTTTTCGCCCGGTGAGACGATGCGTTTGCCCGAAACAATCCCCAACCGAAACGGAGGGCGAATGCATAAACGTCGTGGAACCGTGACCCGTCGCTGGAAAGTCGCGGCGGTCGCGTCCACGGTGGCCGTATCGATCGCGGTTCCGGTGGCGATGGCCCAGGCTTCGACCGAGCCACCACCGGAGGTCAGCGCCCAGGGCGCCTACCTGCTCGACACCGGCTCCAACAAGGAGCTGATGGCCAAGGACGCCGACACCAAGCGTCCGATCGCGAGCACCACGAAGATCATGACTGCCCTCGTGGTACTCGAGACCAAGGGTGTGGACCTCAACCAGCAGGTCACCATCAAGCAGGAGTACCGCGACTACGTGACCAAGGCGGGCGCCAGCACGGCGGACCTCCAGACCGGTGACAAACTCACCGTCAACCAGCTGCTGTACGGGTTGATGCTCCCGTCGGGCTGTGACGCGGCGATGGCGCTGGCCGACACCTTCGGTACCGGCGACACCACCGACGAGCGCACCAAGTCGTTCATCTCCAAGATGAACACGAAGGCCGAGGACCTGGGTCTGACCAACACCCAGTACGACTCCTTCGACGGTGTCTCGGCCGATGCCGACAACTACTCGACGCCCCGTGACCTGGCACAGCTGACCCGCCACGCCATGGAGAACGCCACGTTCGACACGGTCGTCAAGTCGGTGTCCACCGAGCAGGAGGCACCCGCGGCCAACGGTCGCACCCGGTACTACTCCTGGGACAACACCAACCAGTTGCTGGGGTCGTACGAGGGCGCGATCGGCGTCAAGACCGGGACCACCACCCCCGCCGGCCCCTGTCTGGTGTTCGCCGCCAAGCGCGGCGACAAGACGGTCGTGGGAGTGGTCCTCAATGACGCGGACCGCTACCCGGACGCGAAGAAGATGCTCGACTGGACGTACGACACCGACACCGAGGTGAAGTGGCGCCAGCTCCCCAAGGGAGCTCAGCGGGACTGATCCGCGAGCTTCTCGAGCGTGACACGGCGGTGCCCCGGCCGGAATCGTTCCGGCCGGGGCACCGTCGGCGCGCGGCGGGACACCACCGCCCGCCTCACCCGCCGTTCACCCCAAAGGGCCGCCGGGCCCTGGGCGACCGGCGGCTCAGGCGAACACCGACAGCAGCAGGGCCATCGCCAGACCGAACACACTGACCAGGGTCTGCACCGCGGTCTGGGTCTTGGTGGCCTGGCCGAGGTCCATCCCGAACGACTCCTTCACCAGCCAGAACCCCGCGTGGTTGACATAGTTCAGGCCGATGGAACCGGCCCCGATCGCGACCACGAGCAGGGATGCCTCCAGGCCACCGCCGTCCCCGATCAGCGGGGCCACGATGCCGGTGGCGGAGACGATGCCGACGGTGGCCGAGCCCGTGGTCAGCGACAGCAGCAGGGCGATGAGCCAGCCCAGCAGGATCACATTGACATGCGCGCCCTCGGCGGCCGACGCGATGGCATCGCCGATCCCCGAGTCCTGGAGGACCTGCTTGAACGCCCCTCCCCCACCGATGATGAGCAGGATCGCGGCGATGGACTTCAGGCTGTCGGTCAGGGAGGCGCGGGTCTGTTCACCGGAGCGGTCGGAGCGGGCGATCGTCACCACCAGGGCGAAGAGGAACCCGGCGAGCATCGCCACCAGCGGTTCTCCGGCGAACACGAGGGCCGCGCCCAGCCCGCTCGACTCGTCCATCAGCGTCTCGGCCACGGTGCGCAGCAGCATCAGGACGACGGGCACCAGCACCGCCGCCACGGCCAGGCCGGTGGGCACACCGGTCCGGCGGGACGCCTCCGTACGCGCCTGCGCACCGGGCCCCGAGGCGGCCGGGGCGGGCTCCGGCTCCCGCTCGGCGCCGGCGAACTGCGCCACCAGTTCGGCGTCCGGGCGGACGTCGAGGAGCCGGGGCGCGATCCAGCGGGCGTAGACGGGACCGGCCAGGATGACGGTGGGCACGGCGCAGACCAGGCCGACGCCGAGGGTGAGCCCGAGGTCGGCGTGCAGACCGGTCATCGCGGTGAGCGGTCCGGGGTGGGGCGGCAGCATGCCGTGCAGGGTGGACAGCGAGGCGATGGCGGGCACGCCCAGCAGGACGTAGGGGCTGCCCTTGGTGCCTGCCTGGCCTTCCAGTCTGCGGGCCACGCTGAAGATCAGCGGCAGCAGGACGATCAGGCCCACCTCGAAGAACATGGGCACGCCGATGACGAACGCCGCGGCGCCGACCAGCCAGGGCAGCTTGCGGGGCTCGGCGCGGGCCACCAGGGCGCGGGCGATGGCGTCGGTGGCGCCCGAGTCGGACAGCAGCCGGCCGAGCATGGCGCCCAGGGCGAGGGTGACGCCGACGTCGCCGAGGGTGCCGCCCGCACCCTCCTCGATCGAGCCGGTGAGTTTCGCCACGGGTTCCCCGGCCGCGATCCCCGTACCCACGCTGACCAGGATCAGCGCGACGAACGGGTGGATCCGCAGCCGGGAGTTGATGAGGTAGATCAGTGCTGCGATCGCCACCGTGAGGATGAGCAGCAGCCACCAGGTGTGTGCGGTCATGCGGTGCCTTTCCGGGACATGCGGGTTCGTACGCCACCAGGGCAGGGGCGGGTCAGGGGTGGTGCGGAGCAGGGGCCGCGGGCGCCACCGGCGGCCGCCGGTGGCGCCCGTCCGGGGGCGTGGGTCAGTCCAGTCCCAGGTGCCGGACCAGTTCGGCCACGGCCTTGTCCTGCCGGGCCAGATAGGTGGCGAAGGCGCCACCTGTGGTGAAGGCGTCGGTCCAGCCGTGGCGGGTGAGCTCGGCCTGCCACTGCCGGGAGGTGTGCAGCGCGGTCAGCGCCTCGATCCAGCGTTTCCGGTCCGCGGCGCTGATACCGGGCGGGGCGACGATCCCCCGCCAGTTGTCGAAGACCAGGTCGATCCCGGCCGCCTTCAGCGTCGGCACCCCGGGCAGGGTGGCGACGGGCCGGTCGCTGGTGACCGCGAGCACCCTCAGCTGCCCGGCGGCGATCTGGCCGAGGAACTCGCCGACGCCGCTGGTGGCGAAGTCGACCCGGCCGTCCAGCAGCGCGGGCAGCAGGTCGCCACCCCCGCCGTCGTAGGCGACGTACCGCACCTTCTTCGGCTGGATGCCGATGGCGTCGGCCAGGGCCATGGGCAGCAGATGTTCCGGGCCGCCCGGTGAGGAGCCGCCCCCGACCGTGACGCCTCGGGGGTCCTCTCGCCAGGCGGCGACCAGGTCAGCGAGGGTGCGGTAGGGCGAGTCCGCGCGGACCACCACCGCCTCGGGTTCCTCGATCAGGCGGGCGATCGGCGTGGTCTGCGCGACGGTCACCTTCGCGTGTGCGACATGTGACGCGCCGAGGACACCGAGGCCCATCTGGAGGGCGAGTCGGCCGTTGCCCCGTTCGTCGACGGTGCGCTGGAGACCGACGGTGCCACCGGCTCCGGGCAGGTTGAACACCTCCACGTCCGAGGCGGTCCCGGTCTCCTCCAGCACCCGGGCCACGGTCCGTGCCGTAGTGTCGTACCCGCCTCCGGGTGTGTTGGGCACCACGATCCGCCGGCCGTCGGCCGCGGCGTCGCCGGTGCCCGGCCAGGCGCCGCAGGCCCCGACGAGCAGGGACAGCACCACGGCGAGGGCGCCGGACAGGGCCCGGGTACGGCCTCTCATGGCACACCTCCCTTTCGCTTCCCACACGGCGGACGCCATGATTGTGCGGCCTGGCGGAACACCTGCCCAGGTTGTGTCAGCAGGAGAGATTGAGTTCATTGTGGTCGCCGCGTTCCGTCGCCAAACGCTCGCGGGCGAGATGCTGGTCCTCCAGCTCGCCATCGTGGTCGTGGTGCTGATGGCGGTCGCCGCGGTCTCGCTCGCGCAGTCGGAGGCCACCTTCGACCGGGTGGAGGGCCGCCGGGTCGGTGCGCTCGCCGAGCAGCTGGCCGCCCAGCCGCTGGTGCGCAGCCGGCTGGTGGGGCCCTCCCCGGCGGAGGCGCTGGCCCCGCTGGTGTACTCCACGCGGGTGCAGTCGCGGGTGACGTCCGTGACGGTGGCCGACCGCGAGGGCCGCATCGTCAGCTCCACCAACCCCACGGTGCTCGGCGACCGGCTGCCGCTGGGCAAGGGGGTGGCCGAGGGCCGCGGCTGGTCGGGCACGCTGGACTGGGACGGCAGCCGGGAGCTGGTGGCCCAGGTGCCGGTCCTCGGTGCCACGGGGGACGACCTGGGCCGGAACCTGGGCACCGTCATGATCGGCGAGGCGTCTCCCACGGTGTGGCAGCGGCTCAGCGGCGCCTCCTCCTACCTGCCCGTCTACCTCGGCGTCGCCAGCGCGCTCGGCGTCGTCGGCTCCTGGCTGCTCGCCCGGCGTGTCAAACGGCAGACCCTCGGTCTGGAGCCGCGTGAGATCACCGGGCTGGCCGAGCACCGCGAGGCGATGCTGTACGGCATCGCCGAGGGCGTCGTCGCCCTCGATCCGCAGCAGCGGGTGACCCTCGTCAACGACGTGGGCAGACGGCTGCTGGACCTGCCCGAGGACTGTGTGGGCCGGGACCTGGCCGAGCTCGGCATCGAGGGGCGGCTGCTGGACGTGCTGGCCGGTGCGCGGAAGGAGTCGGCGGACCCCAAGGACGAGGTCGTCGTCCGGCACGGCCGGGTCCTGGTGATGAACCGGATGACCGTCGTCAAGGACGGACGGCCGCTCGGCTCCGTCACCACTCTGCGGGACCGCACCGAGCTGGCCAGGCTGGAGCGCGAGATCGGCTCCTTCCGCAGCACCTCGGAGCTGCTGCGCGCGCAGACCCACGAGTTCGCCAACCAGCTGCACACCATCTCCGGACTGATCCAGATCGGCGAGCAGGAGGAGGTGGTGCGCTACATCCGGGCGCTGAACCAGCGCCGGCAGTCGCTCGACATGTCCATCGGCCGCCGGGTCCGGGACACCGCCGTCGCCGCGCTGCTGATGGCGAAGGCGTCCCAGGCCGCCGAGCGGAAGGTGGCCCTGCGCCTGTCGGACCGCACCGCGCTCGGCCGGCTGACCCCGGAGGACGCCGCCGATGTGGCGACCGTGGTGGGCAACCTGGTCGACAACGCCATCGACGCCGCCACATCCGAACCCGGCACCGGCGACGAGCCCTGGGTGGAGGTGGAGCTGCGGCAGGACAACGCCAGCGTGGAGATCGTGGTGCGCGACTCGGGTCCCGGTGTCGCCCCCGAACTCGCCCAGGAGGTCTTCGCCCACGGCTTCACCACCAAGGCCGCCCGGGAGGGCGAGCGCGGTATCGGGCTCGCCCTGACCCGGCTCGTCTGCGAGCGCCGCGGCGGCGAGGTCGCGGTGACCAACACCCCGCAGGGCGCGATGTTCAGCGCCCGCATGTCCGTCAGCCACCCCGCCGACGCGGTGGCGGAAGGAGCGACCCGATGACCGAGCCGGCCGGCACGATCGACGTGCTCGTGGTGGACGACGACTTCATGGTGGCCCGCGTCCACCGCACCTTCGTCGAACGGGTGGCACCGTTCCGCGTCGTCGGCACCGCCCACACCGGTGAACAGGCCATCGAGGCGGTCGACGCCCTCCGCCCCGACCTGGTCCTGCTCGACCTGTACCTGCCGGACCTCTTCGGCCTGGACGTCATCCCCCGGCTGCGCACCGCGGGCCACGACTGCGACGTCATGGTGATCACCGCGGCCCGGGAGGCGGACGCGGTGCGCGGCGCCGTCCGCCAGGGCGTGGTCGACTACCTCCTCAAGCCCTTCGACTACGAGGACCTCCAGCCCCGCCTCGAACGGTACGCCACCCAGCGCGGGCGGTTGCTCACCACGGTGGTCCGCGGCCAGGCGGACGTGGACCGCGTCCTGGCCGGGGCCTTCGCACCCCCGGCGGGCAGCGCCCTGCCGAAGGGCCTGAGCGTGGAGACCGCCCAGCTCGTCGAACGCGCCCTCCGCGAGGCGGACGGCACCGTCTCCGCCGCCGAGGCGGCCACCGCCACCGGCATCTCCCGGGTCAGCGCCCGCCGCTACCTGGAGTACTTCCACGCCACCGGGAACGCCGACGTCTCCCTGCGCTACGGCACCGCCGGGCGCCCGGAGCGCCGCTACAGCTGGCGGGCGTAGGGGCTTCGCTCCGCGCGGAGCGTCGGGTGCCTCGCCCGGCGTGCCGGGCGGAGCCTCGTGCGGCGGGAACAAGAAACGGGAAGGAAGGGGCAAGGCAACCGAAGAACAGGCCGGGCGGCTCAGGGCTTTCGGGCGACCGCCCCGTACATGGCGATGTCCTCGTCCTTGATGTTTTCCGTGCCGGCCCCGTCCGGGCGCCACTTGTGGACCTGGGTGAGGCCGGGTTCGACCAGGTCCAGGCCGTCGAAGAACCGCTTGGCCTCGGCCTCGGTGCGCAGGCGCATGGGCATGTCGCGCGCCGCGTACTCGCGTGCGACCCGGGCCACCTCGTCCGGCGCGAAGTCGGCGGTGCCGATGGACATCGCCAGATAGCTTCCGGAGGGCAGGGGCTCCAGGAGGCGGTTGACGATGCCGTAGGCGTCGTCCTTGTCCAGGACGAAGTGCACGATGGCGATCACGGTCAGGGCGACCGGCCGGCTGAGGTCGAGGGTGTCGCGGAGTTCGGGGGCGTCCAGGATGGTGGCGGGCTCGCACATGTCCGCCTCGACATAGGCGGTCCTGCCTTCGGGGGTGCTGGCGAGCAGGCCCTGGGAGAGGGTGAGGACGATGGGGTCGTTGTCCACGTAGACGACCCGGGCGTCCGGGGCGACCGTCTGGGCGATCTCGTGGAGGTTGGGTGACGTCGGGATGCCGGTCCCGATGTCCAGGAACTGCCGGACTCCCGCCTCCTCCGCCAGATAGCGCACGGCCCGGTTCATGAAGTCGCGGTTGGCCCGCATATGGATCGGCAGGGCGGGCCACTCCCGGGACATGGCGATGCCCGCTTCCTTGTCGGCCGGGTAGTAGTCCTTGCCGCCGAGGATGTAGTCGTAGATACGTGCCGAATGCGCGCTCTCGGTGTCGATACGGTCGGCCGACCATCCGTTCTCGCTCAACGCGTCCCCTCCCATTGGATCGTCCGGATCGTCATCGGTCTTCGGGTCATGCATCTTCGTGGATCGTCAGTGGTGCACTGCTGAGTGCGCTGCTGAGTGCGTTTCAGAGCTCCTTGCGAATCGCGCCGAGGACGTCCTCGGTCTTCCGGGCGGGCACCGACTGGGCGCCCATCCGGTCCAGGACCTCGCGGTAGACCACCACGTCCTCCTCCTTGTCCAGGTACACGGCGCCGACCAGCCCGCTGAGGTAGACGATGTCGGGCAACTCCTTGGCCCGGAACCGGAAGACGTCGAACGCACCGGCCGGCATGGCGGGATGCGGACCGTTGCGGAACGGCATGATCTGCACGGTGACATGGGGCAGGGCGCTGACCTCGATCAAGTGGTCGATCTGGGCGCGCATCACGGCCGCGCCCCCGACCGGCCACCTCAGCACCGTCTCGTCCATCACGACCCACACCCGGGGCGGGGTCTCGCGGGTCAGCAGTTCCTGACGCTGCATCCGCAGGGCGACCCTGCGCTCGGTGGCCTCCGGCGCGGCGTGCGGATGGCCGGCGCTGAGCAGCGCACGGGCGTAGTCCTCCGTCTGGAGCAGCCCGTGGACGAACTGCGCCTCGTAGCCGCGGATCTGGAGTGCCGCCTGCTCCAGGCTCAGATACGCGGCGAACCAGTCCGGCATCACATCGCGGTAGGTGTGCCACCAGCCGCGCTTGTTGGCCTCGCGCACCGACTTCAGGAAGGTGTCCAGCTCACGCTGGTCGGTGACGCCGTAGGTCCGGAGCAGCTTCTCCACGTCCGGAAGTCTGAGCCGGGCCACCTTGGCGGATTCCATCCTGCGGATGGTCGAGTGGCTGACCCCGATCACCGCGCCCGCCTGGTCGTACGTCAGACCGGCGCGGGTCCGCAGCTCCTCCAGCTGCCTGCCGAGGATCAGGCGCAGGACGGGGGGAGCACCGCCCCATGCGGTTTCCGCCGCCACGCTCCACCTCCCCACACCCAGCTTCACCGTTGCAGTGTGTCACGAGCGCCGCGCCGGGTGATCACCCTCCCTCTCGGCTCCGTTGGCAACTTGCAATTTTCAACTTACCGCTTGCAACTCGCTCATTGCAGCTGTCACAGTGGTCACACCGTCCGATCACGGTGGGAACGCTTGCGTGGGTTCGTCCGTAGGCACTGCGCAGTGCGGGAGCGGCACGGTCCATGGTGCGCAGGCAGACGAAAGGCGACCGCTCGTGGCTTCCCTCGCCCTGCCCCCGGCTCCCCCTCGGACGCCGCGGGAACAGGACACGCACCCGGCATGCGCCTTAAGGCTGCCGGCCACCGCCTCCTCGGTGGGCACGGTTCGCGCGGCCGTGCGCGAGCGGCTGCGCGCCTGGGGCGTGGGCTCCCAGATGTGCGACGACGCCCTTCTCGTGGTCTCCGAGCTGGTCACCAACGTGATCGCGCACACCGCCAGCGACCGCCTGGAGTGCAGACTGGGCGGTGGCGCGGGACTTCTGCGCATCGAGGTCGAGGACCAGGCGCGGGCCCACACGCTGCCCGCGCCGCGCACCCCGGGCCCCGACGAGCACGGCGGCCGCGGGCTCCTGCTGGTCGGCGCGGTGAGCAGCGCCTGGGGGGTCAGGGACGCCCCGCACGGGCGGGGGCGGATCGTATGGGCCGAGCTGGCGTCGCGGACGGAAGAGCGCCGCTGACTCATGGACCGACCGCATATCGCCCCTGACGCCTCGTCGCCCGGCACGACGAGCTTCCGGCGACACCACTGCCGGCGCCTCCGGATACCGGACGGGCTGCCCACCAGGCTGGGTTACGACGCGGTGGGGATGCCCGCGGACATCGGACGGCGGGTCATGCGCTCGCTGCCCCGCATCGGCTGTGTCTTCGCCGACGATCAGCGGTGGTGGTGGATCGTGCCCTCCGGATCGCATATCGACGTCGCCTGGCCGCCGTTCACCAGCTACGCGGTCGGGGCCTGTGTGACCGACCGGGGCGCGGGACGTCTGGTGCGCTCCCGCCACCCCCGCCTGGTCCATCACCCCCAGGACGACTCGCCCTACACCCCGCCCATTCCGCTGTACTTCATGACCTGCCATATCGCGGGCATCCGGCCCCGCTGGTCGCCGGGGGACGCCACCGGGCCGTCCCGAGCGGTATGAGCCGGATCGCACCGTCTTCCGTGCGCCGACGGTCCTCCCGAGGACGCCGCGCAGGGGAGTCGGCCTGACCGACAACGTTGTCCCAAGGTCTGGACAAACCACAGATCCGAGTGCTCTGGTATTCGTGCAGCAAGTGTTCCCTGTGCAAGAGTTCCACCGTCTCGACGGGCGGTGGGGCCAACCGGACCATGGAGCAGCAGCGTGCTCAGACACTTGTTCCTCCGCTTCCCCGCACTTTTCCGCCCGAGACGGACCTGGCGGCGGCGCGTGGCCGCCGCCGTGGTCCCCCCGCTGGCCGCCACCGCCCTGCTCGTCTCCGGCGCCGGCCCCTCCCACGCCGCCCCGGCCTGGAACCCCAAACCCGCACCGATGACGACCCCGTGGACCAACCAGGTCCCGGTCGACCACCCCCTGCCGGAATACCCGCGCCCGCAGCTCACCCGGAACGACTGGACCGATCTCAACGGCATCTGGAACTTCGCGGTCACCTCCCGCGACGCCGGACAGCCCGCCACGTTCGGCGAGCAGATCCGGGTGCCGTTCGTACCCGAGTCCGCGCTCTCCGGCATCCAGCGCAAGATCACCCAGAACGACAAGCTCTGGTACCAGCGCACCTTCACGGTGCCCTCCGGCTGGAGCGGCCGCCGGGTCCAGCTCAACTTCGGCGCATCCGACTGGGAGACCACGGTCTGGGTCAACGGCACCCGGGCCGGTGAAGTCCACCGCGGCGGGTACGACGCCTTCTCCTACGACATCACGCCCCTGCTGAACGGCGGCACCAACACCATCGTCGTCTCCGTGTACGACCCGACGGACTCCGGCGGTCAGGCCTTCGGCAAGCAGCGCATCCAGGACATCGCCCCGCACGCCGACCGGAGCATCGAATACACCGCCGCGTCCGGCATCTGGCAGACCGTCTGGCTGGAGCCCACCCCCACCGCGCACATCACCCGCCTGGACATGGTCCCGCACCTTCAGGACAACACCCTGCGGGTCACGGTGCGCGGCTCCGGGGCGGACGGCGCCGGCGTCAAGGTCACCGTCTCCAGCGGCGGCACCACGGTGGGCAGCGCCACCGGCACGGTGGGCACCGAACTCTCGGTGCCGGTGCCGGGCGCCCATCTGTGGACGCCCGAGGACCCGTTCCTCTACGACGTCACGGCCGAGCTGACCGGCAGCGCCGGAGCCGACAAGGTCGGCGGTTACACCGGTATGCGGTCGATCGCGGTGAAGGACGTGAACGGGGTCCGGCGGCCGGTGCTCAACGGAAAGTTCGTCTTCCAGACCGGAACCCTGGACCAGGGCTACTGGCCGGACGGCATCTACACCGCGCCCACCGACGAGGCCCTCAAGTACGACCTCCAGAAACACAAGGACCTGGGCTTCAACATGGTCCGCAAGCACATCAAGGTCGAACCGCAGCGGTGGTTCTACTGGGCGGACCGGCTCGGGCTGCTGGTGTGGCAGGACATGCCCTCCATGGACAGCTCCAAGACCCCGGACACCGCGGCCCGCGCCCAGTGGGAGAGCGAGTACCGCGCCATCATCGACCAGCACCGCAGCTCGCCCTCACTCATCCAGTGGGTCGATCAGAACGAGGGCTGGGGCCAGTACGACCAGGCCCGGATCGCGGACATGGTCAAGGCGTACGACCCCTCCCGCCTGGTCGACAACATGAGCGGGGTCAACTGCTGCGCCGCGCGGGACGGCGGCAACGGCGACGTCATCGACAACCACAACTACGTCGGCCCCGGCAACACCCCGACCGAGTCGGCACGGGCCTCGGTGCTCGGCGAGTACGGCGGTCTGGGCTACCGGGTGTCCGGCCACGAGTGGTATCCGGGCGGCGGGTTCAGCAACGAGGACCAGCCGAGCACATCCGCGCTCAACAACCGGCTCGTCGGCCTGCTCGACGGGTTGCGGGAGAACTCCATGCCCGCGGGCGGCCTGTCGGCCTCCGTCTACACGCAGATCACCGATGTGGAGAACGAGGCCAACGGACTCATGACCTACGACCGCCAGGTCGTCAAGGTCGACCAGGCCCGGGTGCGGGCGGCCAACGAGGCGCTCATCGCCGCCTCCCGCACGGTCGGCGCACCGGTGAAACTGTCCGCCGGGCAGTCCGTGTCGATCCGGGTCACCACCCCCGGCTACACCGACCGCTACATCCGCCACTACGACGGGCTGGGCTTCACCGAGGTGGTCAACGCGGCCAGCTCCGACCTGCTGAAGAAGGACGCCACCTGGACCGTCCGGCCGGGACTGGCGAACAAGCTCTGCTACTCCTTCGAGTCCCGCAACTACCCGGGCGAATACCTGCGCCACCGCGACTTCCGCGTCCGGCGCGAGGCGGGCGACGGCTCCACCGTGTACCAGCAGGACGCGACCTGGTGCCCGATCCAGGGCAACGGCGGCATCCGGATGTCGGCCGCCAACTTCCCCGGCCAGTACCTGCGGCACATCGACGCCGAGCTGTGGCTGGCCCAGTCGGGCGGCACCCACGACTGGGACAACCCGGCCACCTTCACCGAGGACACCACCTGGGCGATCGAGCCCCCCTGGGCTCCCTGACGCCACCCGCGGGCACGGCCCGACCGGCCCGCGCCTTCGGTCCCGTCATGGCGGCCGCCCCGCGCGGGCGGCCGCCGCCTCTCCCCTCCCCTCCCCCCACCTCCGCACGCGCACGGCCCCCACGGAAAGGCGGGTACGTCATGTCAGCGCGTCTCCACCGGGTCCTTCGCGGACTCCTGACCCTGGCCATCGCCCTGGCCGGTCTCGTCCTCCTCCCCACACCGTCCCGTGCCGCCACCCCGGTCTGCGCGCTGGCGTGCGACACCCTCGACCCCTCCAAGGCACAGCGCGAAACCTTCCCCGTGCCGGAGGTGAACCTCCATGGCCGCATCCTCCGGCTGCATGTGTCCGACCCCGACAACATGGCCTGGGCCAGCATCGACAACGGCGTGAGTGGTGACGCGGTCTGGCTCGACCGCTCCTGGGACCGGGGCGCCTCCTGGGACGGCCTGCTCGGCAAGGCGAGCATCCCCAGCACCTGGACCGGCACCCGCACCCTGATGTACAACCTCACCGACCCGGTGGCACACCGGCGCGGCTGGGTCCGCGCCTGCGGTGACGCCGGCGGCGTCACCTGCACCGGCTGGGTCTACCCGAAGGTGTGCGACGGCACGTTCTGCGACGGCGCCGACCCCGCCACCGCGGCCGGCGACGACCGCCCGGTGCCCTCGACCACGCTGTTCGGACGCACCATCAGCGTCCACGTGGACCAGAAGAACGGGATGGCGTGGGGCGTCATCGACAGCGGCGGCACGGGCGACGAGATCTGGCTCGACCGCTCCTGGGACAACGGCGCCACCTGGCCCGAGGGCTCCTCCCTCGGCCGTACCAGCGTGGCCTCGGGCAAGACCTCGACACGAACGGCCATGTTCGCCACCCGGGACCCGCGCGGGCTGATGTTCGGCGGCGCGGTCCGCGCATGCGGCCGTGAGGCCACCCACCAGGAGGGCAGCTGCACGGCCTGGGTCAGGCCCGCGCCGACCCGGGCGCGCGCCGCGGCGGACGCGCTGATGGCCTCGTACCAGACCTACGAGGGCTGGTGGCGCAGCAGCTGGTGGAACTCGGCCGTCGCGGTCACCTCGCTCATCGACTTCGCCGAGCGCACCGGGCGGCACGACTACGACTGGGTCATCGCCCGCACCTTCGAGCAGAACCGCGGCGTCTTCCCGGCCGGCGGGCGCAGCTCCGACGCGGTGGAGGGCCACTTCATCAGCCGCGCCATCGACGACGCGGCCTGGTGGGGGGTGGCCTGGCTGACCGCGTACGACTACACGCACGAGCGGCGCTATCTGGACGAGGCGGTCACCATCGCCACCTACGTCCACCAGTACTGGGACACCGGCACCTGCGGCGGCGGTGTGTGGTGGGACCGCGAGCGCACCTACAAGAACGCCGTGACCAACGGGCTGTACCTGTGGCTGACGACCTCGCTGCACCAGCGGGTCTCCGGCGACACCGTGTGGGGCGACCGGGCGGCCACGGCCGCCACCTGGTACCTGAACAGCGGCATGATCAACAGCTCCGGACTGGTCAACGACGGACTGACCAGCGGCTGCCGCAACAACGGCCAGACCGTGTGGAGCTACAACCAGGGGCTCGCCATCGGCGCCTTCACCCAACTGTGGCGGTCCACCGGCAACGGCCAGTACCTGGACACCGCCCGGCGCCTGGCCGACGCCGCGACCACCTCGACGGCGCTGACCCGCGACGGTGTCCTGACCGAGTCCTGCGACACCGGCACGAACACCTGCGACGACAACCAGAAACAGTTCAAGGGCGTCTTCATGCGGCATCTCGCCGATCTCGCGGACGCCACCGGATCGGCCACGTACCGGGCGTACATCACCCAGCAGGCCGACTCGATCTGGCGCACCGACCGGGACTCCCTCAACCGGCTCGGCCAGCGCTGGTCGGGCACCACCCCGAACCAGGTGGACTGGCGCACCCAGGCCAGTGCACTCGGCGCGCTGACGGCCGCGGACGGCCGGTGACCCGTCGCACCACCCGACGGGCCGGCCACCTGCCGCCAACCCCCCACCACCCGCGCTCGACCCGATGTGAGGAGCCATCCATGGGCCCAGGGCCCCGCACCGCCCGCCGCTACGCGGCACTGCTCACCGCGCTTCTGGCCATCCTGTGCGGCCTCGTCGCCACCCCGGCGGCCACCGCCGCGGCCCCCGGAGCCGCCACGGCACCGCGCGCCGCCGCGACACCGCAAGCCGCCGCGGGCACCTTCCGCAATCCGCTCAACACCGGTCCGGACCCGTATATGACCTTCTGGAACGGGTCCTACTACCTGACCACCACGCAGGGCGGCAGCATCCGCATGTGGCGCTCCTCCTCGCTCGGCACCCTGCTCGAGGCCGACCCCATCACCGTGTGGACGGACACCGACAGCTCCCGCAACCAGCACATCTGGGCACCGGAGTTCTACCGCTTCAACGAGCGCTGGTACCTCTACTACACCGCCGACGACGGCGTGGACGACCACCACAGGATCTACGTGCTGGAGTCCGACCGTGACGACCCGGCGGGCCCCTACCACTTCAAGTCCCGTCTGACGCCGCCCAACCACAGAGCCGACTTCGCCATCGACCCCAGCGTCCTGACGCTCAACGGGCGCCTCTACCTCGCCTACTCCGGGATCAACCAGTACCAGCACAACGGCATCAACATCGCCCCGATGTCCAACCCCTACACCGTCTCGGGCAACGCCGTCGCCTTCAACGCGGCCGGCGGCTGCCCCGAGGTGCGCGAAGGCGCCGAGTTCCTGTACCGCAACGGCCGCACCTGGATGACGTACTCCACCTGCGACACGGGCAAGCCGGACTACCAGGTCTGGATGATGTCCCTGCCGGACGGCGCCGACCCCCTCGTGCCCGGCAACTGGACCCAGCACACCGGTGCGGTGTTCTCCCGCGCCGACGACCACGGCGTCTTCGGCCCCGGCCACCACGCGTTCTTCCGCTCCCCCGACGGCACCGAGGACTGGATCGTCTACCACGCCAAGACCACGTCGGTGAACACCTACACCGACCGCACCACCCGCGCCCAGAAGATCTCCTGGCGCGCCGACGGCAGCCCCGACCTGGGCCGGCCGCTCGCCATGGGGGCCACACAGGACCTGCCCTCCGGCGACCCGGGAGCGGGCACGTACTGGATCAACGACGACGCCCGTTCCAGCGGCGCCGGCACCGTCGCGTACACCGGCACCTGGAACTCGGGCACCGGCTGCGCCACCCAGTGCTTCTGGAGCGACGACCACTGGAGCGACCGGGCGGGCAACACCGCCACCTTCTCCTTCACCGGAACCCGGATCGCCCTGCTGTCGGTGCGCGACACCGGCAACGGCATCGCCGCCCTCAGCATCGACGGCGGCACCGAGCAACGCGTCGACTTCTACGGCGCGATCCGCACCGGCGAGACCCTCCAGTACCTCAGTCCCCGGCTCCCCTACGGCCGGCACACCCTGCGCGTCCGGGTCACCGGCGAGCACAACGCCCAGTCGGGGGCCTCGTTCGTGAGCGTGGACCGTGCCGAGGTGTACACGCGCTGAGAACCCGGCACCCGCCGAAGGTGGCCCCCGCCCGGTGGCGGGGGCCACCTCATGGTGCGCCGTCCCCCGCGTCCGCCGGTACGAGCAGACCGTGCAGGGCGTACTCCACCAGCGTGCGCACCTCGTCGGGGGCCAGCGATGCGTGCCCGGCCATCAGGCGGAACGCCAGGGCGCCCAGCAGCACGTCCGTGGCCGTCGACGCGTCCACGCCCGGCCGGGTCAGTCCCGCTTCGGCGGCCCGGTCCCAGTACGGCTCCAGCGCCGCCCTGCGGGGCAGCAGGAAGAACTCATGGAAGTACGGCGCCGCCTGCGGCTCGGCGGCGCAGGCGGCCAGCAGCTGCCCGAAGAGGGCGCCCTCCGGGCTGGTGTAGTAGGTCAGCAGATCGGTCGCGAAGGTGACGAGGTCGGCGACGGGGCGGCCGGTGTCGGGGAAGGCCACCGCCTCGGCCGTGTCCCGGCCGAACGCCTCCGCCATGATGGCGGCCTTGCAGGGCCAGTGCTTGTAGATGGTCGCCGTGCTGACACCGGACCGGCCGGCTATCCGGTCGATGGTGACCGCGGCCATGCCCTCCTCGCGCATCAGCGCGCTGGTCGCGGTCAGGACCGCGTCATGCGCACGTGCGCTGCGCGCGCTCCGGGGACGCTGCCGCGTTCCGCGCCCCTCGGACACGTCGGGCACGTCGGCGGTGGTGTCCACGGGCGGGTCCTCCTCCGGGCTTGCCTCCGTAACTAAAGTGATGCTTCACTTTAGCATGCTCTACGAACTCGCGACCCTGTCCCTCAAGCTGCGCACCGTCCCCAAGGCCCTGTCCGCGCTGGAGACCTACACCACGAGCGCCGGCGGCCGGCTGCTCGGCTGCTGGGAGCCCGAACACGGCGTCATCGTCGGGCAGTTGCTCGTGCTGCGCGGCTTCGAGGACGCCGAGGAACTCGCCGAGGAGCGCCGGCGCGTCCTCACCAGCTCCGACCCGTTCGGCATCGGCGAGCACCTGACCGCCTTCCAGGTGGAGAGCTACGCGCCGTTCCCCTTCCTGCCACCGGTCGAGCCGGGCCACTACGGCTCCGTGTACGAGTTCCGCACCTACCACCTCAAGGTCGGCGGTCTGGTGCCCACGATGGCCGGCTGGGAGGCCGCGGTGCCGCCACGCGTCCGGCTCCACCCCCTGACGACGGCCATGTACGGCCTGGACGGCGTCCCCCGCATCACCCACATCTGGCCCTTCCCCGACCTCAACGCCCGGCTGGAGATCCGCCGGACCTCCTACGAACAGGGATTCTGGCCGCCGGAGAACGGCCCGGAGAACATCGCCCACGCCACCTCCACGATCGCCCTGCCCACCCCCATCTCCCCGCTGTCCTGACCCGGTGCCGCGGACCCCTTACCGTGGCGCATGTGGATCTCAACTTGCTCGTGGCGCTCGACGCGCTGCTGGAGGAGAACAGCGTGTCCGGGGCGGCGGACCGGCTGAATCTCTCAGCGCCGGCGATGAGCCGGACACTGGCCCGGATCCGGCGCGCGACCGGCGACGAGATCCTGGTACGGGCCGGCCGCACCATGGTCCCGACCCCGCGCGCCCTCGAACTGCGCGAGGAGACCCGCGAACTGGTGCGGCGGGCCACCGCCGTGCTCACCCCCGTGCGCCGGCTCGACCTGGCCCGGCTGAGCCGCCACTTCACGGTGCGCGGTCATGACGCGCTGCTGGGCGCCCTCGCCGCGCCGCTGATCGCCAGGGTCGGCGGCACGGCCCCGCACATCCGCCTGAGCCTGCTCGCCGAGGCGTCCGCCGACCAGCCCGATCTCACCCGTGGCCACGTCGACCTGGAGATCGGCGCCCGGGAGCCGGACCGTCCGGAGATCTCCTCCGACGTGGTGGGTACCGACCGGATGGTCCTGGTACTGCGGCGGGGCCATCCGCTCGCCAAGGGGAGGGTCGATGTCGACAAGCTCACCCGGATGGCCTTCGTGACCGTCTCGCGCCGTGGCCGGCTGCACAACGCCGTCGACGACGCCCTCGCCGAGCGGGGCCTGCGCCGGCGGGTGATCGCGTCCCTGCCGACCAGCGCCGCGGCGCTGGAGGTGGTGTCCCGTTCGGACGCCGTGGTCATCGTGGCCGAGCGGGTCTGCTGGCCCGCCGCGGCGAGGCTCGGCCTCGTCACCCGGCGGCTCCCCGTGGAATTGCCCCCGGCCCGGGTGGTCATGACCTGGCACCACCGCCACGACGGCGATCCGGCCCACGCATGGCTCCGCGGCCAGGTGCGGGAGGTGCTCGGCGAGGTGACCGACGGCCCCGTGGACGCCCGGGACTGAGGTCTCCGGGCGCCCGGCCGTTCGGCCACCTCGCCGACTGGTCCCGCGCCCGTGTGCCGCGGCCGCGCCCTGAGCGCCGCTTGGCACACTATTTCTCGGGCGCTGTTTCTCGGACACTCTTGCTCGGGCGCTGTTTCTCAGGCGTTCTTTCTCAGCGGGCCGCCGGGGCGGTCGCCGTGAGCACCTGCTGCGGGGTGTTGAGCTGCCGGAGCAGGCGGGCCACTTCGGCGGCCATGGCGTGGCGGGCCGGCCGCAGATAGCGGCGCGGGTCCACCACGGCCGGGTCGGCGTCGAGCGTCGCGCGGGCGGCTCCGGTGAAGACCACATTCAGATGGGTCGACATGTTGATCTTCTTCATGCCGGCGTGGACGGCCGCCTGGAGCGTCGCGTCGTCCGCCCCGGACGAGCCGTGCAGCACCAGGGGTACCGGTACGGCGGCGCGCAGTGCGCGCACCAGGTCCAGGTCGACCGTGGCGGTCCGGTCGCTCATCTGGTGGGAGGTGCCGACCGCGACCGCGAGGGCGTCGACGCCGGTGTCGGCGACGAACCGCGCCGCCTCCCGCGGATCGGTACGGACACCCGGCGCGTGTGCTCCGTCCTTTCCGCCGATCTCGCCGAGCTCCGCCTCGACGAACACCTTCCGTTCATGACACCACCGGGTGACCTCCCGGGTGCGGGCCACGTTCTCCTCCCAGGGCAGGTGCGCCCCGTCGTACATGACGGAGGTGAAGCCGCGGGCCACGGCCTCCTCGATGAGGTCGACCCGGGTGGCGTGGTCCAGGTGGAGGGCCACCGGCACATCGGCGGCGGCGATGGCCGCGTGGGCCGCCGCGGCGAGCGGCGCGAGCGCGCCGCGGTAGGCCACGGCGTTCTCACTGATCTGCACGATCACCGGCAGCCCGGCCCGCGCCGCCCCGGTGAGGACCGCTTCGAGCTGCTCGATGAGTACGACGTTGAAGGCGCCCGCGGCCAGCGGGGTGGCGGCGAGGACCCGGTCGGTGGAGGCGAGGGGCATGGGAGACGTCCTGGGGGTGAGGGGAGGTTCAGCCGGTCGGTCGGTTCAGTCCTGGGAGCCGAGGATGACCGAGCGGGTCAGGTGCTCGGGCCGGTCGGGGTTCCGGCCGGCGTTCTCGGCGAGACGGACGGCCAGACGCTGGGCGAGGACGAGTTCGGCCAGCGGATCGAGGACCCCCTGGCGCAGATACGCCCCGGTGGCGCCGACCCGGTCGGCGAGTGAGCTCGCCACGGGGGCCAGGCTCCACACGGCCCGGCCCGCGCGGGCCACGGCGATCGGGCCGTGCCGGTACTCCATGGCGGAGTAGGACTCCGTCCAATGGGCCGCCGCCTCGCGCACCTTGAGCGCGGCCTCGTGGGCGACGCCCACGCTCCAGTCGGCCCCGAGGAAGGTGATCTGCTCGGCGCCGGTCAGCTCGTCGGGGAGCGGCGAGGCGAGCGCGGTGGCCACGTCGGCGAGCGCGTCGTCGGTGGGGAGCCCGAGGTGGGCACGGAGCAACAGCAGTTCGGTGGTGGGGAACCGGGTCTGCACCACCGACCGCTCGTCGGCGTAGTCCAGGCAGATCACCTCGTCGGCCTTGGCCGTCGCCGGGGAGTCGGCGACGGCGGTGACCGTGGTGATCCGCGCCGGTTCCGCGGCCTCCTCGAGCGCCGAGATGATCTCGGTGGTGGTGCCGGACCGGGTGAGGGCGAGGATCCGGTCGTAGGGCCTGAGCAGCCGCGCCTCGGACGCCGGATAGGCGTCGGTGATGCCGTGGCCGATGCCTTCGCGCAGCCGCGCGTACGCCTGGGCCATGAACAGCGAGGTGCCGCAGCCGATGACCGCGACCCGCTCGCCCGGCGCGGGCAGCGCCTTGGCGTGGCGCGGCGCTTCGCTCACCGCCCGCTCCCAGCACTCCGGCTGGCTGGCGATCTCATCACTGGTGTGGGACATGATTCTCCGTGACGTAGGTGGGTGGCGGCGAGGGTTCTCAGCTGCCGAGGGTGGCACGCAGCGCGGGTTGCAGCCGGTCGGCGTGCGCGCGCACCATGTCGTCGCACAGCTCCCAGATCTGCTCGACCCGCAGGGCGGCGGCGGTCGCCGGGTCGGTCATGGCCGCGTGCCGGATGTGGCGCGGCTCGTCCTCCAGGGCGGCGCGCACCACGAGGTCGTTCATGCTGAGGTAGGTGCGGTTGAGCGCGGCGAGCTGCGGGGGGAGCGCACCGGCCCGGGTCGGCTGGACACCGGACCGGTCGACCAGGCACGGCACTTCGACGACCCCGTGGGCGGGGAGGTTCTCGATGAGCCCCCGGTTGGGCACATTGCCGTAGACGGTCCTGGGGGTGCCGGTCACCATGGAGTGGATGATCTGCGGGGCGTATTCCATGGTTCCCTCGACGTCGATGCACGCGCCGGTGGCGAGGGCGTCGCGGGTGCGCTCGTACTCGGCCACGTTCTCCTCGACGATGCCGAGATAGGCGCCGATGGGCAGCCGCAGCCGCTCGATCTCGCTGTCGTGGTGCAGGTACCAGGGCACATATTCGGAGGAGTGCTCGCTGGTCTCGGTCGGGTAGTAGCCCAGCCGCCGGTACATGTCGACGCGCACCCGGCGGCGCAGCTGCTCGTCCTCGGCGATCAGGGCGTCCAGCCGGGGGTACAGGTCGGTGCCGTCGTGCTCGAACCGCAGCACCCACGCCTGGTGGTTGACGCCGGCGGCACGGTAGGTGACCTCCTCGAAGGGGACCTTGAGCAGGGCGCACAGGTCGTGCATGGTCCAGTGCACCGAGTGGCACAGGCCGACCACCCGGGTCAGACCGGTCGCCGCCACCAGGTACTGCACGTTCATGGCCATCGGGTTGGTGTAGTTGAGCAGCCACGCCTCGGGGCACACGGCGGCGATGTCCTCGCCCAGCGCCTTGAGGAACGGGAAGGTGCGCAGGGCGCGGAAGATGCCGCCGACGCCGAGGGTGTCGCCGATGGTCTGCCGCACACCGTGGCGCGCGGGGATCTCGAAGTCGGTACGGGTGGCCTCGCCCATGCCGATCTGGACGATGTTGATGACGAAGTCGGCGCCTTCGAGCGCCGCGCGCCGGTCGGCGTGTGCGGTGATGCGCACGGCGGCGGCGTCCCGTTTCCCGGCGATGTACCGCGCGGCGGCCTCGGCGGTGGCCAGGCGTTCCGCGTCGATGTCGTGCAGGGCGATGTGCGCGGTCCTCAGCTCGGGGAAGGCGAACAGATCCGCCAGCAGGCCCTGGGTGAAGACGACGCTGCCGGCGCCGACCAGCACGATTTTGGGGTTGATCATGACGGGCTGTCTCCGTTGGCGGTGAGGTGGGTGAGGGTTTCTTCCCAGGTGGGCTGGGCGGTGGTGCCGCCTGCGGCGCGGGTGGACAGCGCACCGCATACGGCGGCGAGGTCGAGCGCCTCGGCGGTGGACCGGCCCGCCAGCCGTGCGGCCAGGAAACCCGCGTTGAAGCTGTCGCCCGCGCCGACGGCGTCCTGAGGTGTCACCCGGAGGCCGGCGGTGGTGTGCAGGGTCCGGCCGTCGTGGCACAGGGCGCCGTCCGCCCCGTTCTTGACGGCCACCAGCGGGACCTGACGGGCGAGGAGTCCGGCGGCCGCGGCGACGGAGGTGCCGTCGGTGCCGGCCAGCCGGTGTGCCTCGTCCGCGTTGGGCAGCAGGATGTCGGTCCGGGCCAGGACGGGCGCGAGTGGCGCGAGGTCCCATCGGCCCGAGGGGTCGTCGTTGGTGTCGAGCGAGGTGGTGGCGCCCGCCGCGCGGGCGGTGTCGAAGAGGCCGGGCAGGTCGGCGGCGAGCTGCGGCATGAGGAAGAAGGACGCGGAGTGGACGTGCCGGGCCGAGGTGAGCAGGCGTTCGGGGACGTCGGCCCCGGTCGTCGCGGCGAGGGTGCCCGGCGCGGTGAGGATGGCCCGGTCGTCGTCGCGGGTCACGATGACCGTGAGCGGCGTCGGCCGGCTCTCGTCCAGGTGCAGCGCCTGGACGTCGACGCCGTGCGCGGCGAGCCGGTCGCGCATGTAGTGTCCGGCGCCGTCGTCCCCGACGCGTCCGGCGAAGGCCACGCGCAGCCCCAGCCGGGCGGCGCCGCACGCGGTGATCGCGGCGGAGCCGCCGATGGTGAGCGCGCCGCTGTCGACGAGCTGTTCGCGCTGGCCGAAGGCGAGTGGGGCGTCGAGCGGTCCGATGATGACGTCGGGGTTGGCGTCCCCGATGACGAGCAGGTCGAAGCTGGGCGGCATGAAGGTTCCCGAAGAGGTGCGATGAGGGGTGGTGCGGAGCGTGGTCAGCCCTTGAGGCCGGTGGAGGTGATCGACCGGACGAAGGTCTTCTGGGCGGCGAGGAAGGCGAGCAGCACCGGCAGGACGGTGATGACGTTGCCCGCCATCACGGCCGACCACTGGGTGTGGTGCTGTCCCCGGAAGGTGGTCAGGCCCAGTTGGAGGGTGTAGTTGGCCTCGTGGTTCAGGGCGATGAGCGGCCACGACAGGTCGTTCCAGGTGGTGAGGAAGGTGAGGACGGCGACAGTGCTCAGCGCCGGGCGGGACAGCGGGACCACGATCTGGAACAGCACCCGCAGCCGCGAACACCCGTCGATCCATGCGGCTTCCTCCAGCTCCCTGGGCAGGGAGAGGAAGAACTGCCGCAGCAGGAACACCGCGAACGGCGTCACCAGCGACGGGACGATCAGCGCCCCGAGGGTGTCGGTGAGCCCCAGCTTCCGCATGACCAGGAAGGTCGGGATCATCGTCAGCTGGAACGGGATGGCCATGGTGGCCAGCATCAGCACCAGCAGCACCCGGGACCCGCCGAACCGCATCCGGGCGAAGGCGTATCCGCCCAGCGTTCCGAGCAGCAGGTTCGAGACGACCGCGACGGCCGAGACGATCAGGGAGTTGGCGAACCAGCGCGGGAACATCGCGTTGCCCAGGACATACCGGTAGCCGCCCAGGTCGATGCCGGAGGGCCAGAGCGCCGGCGGGAACCGGTTGATCTCCGCGTCGCTCATCACGGAGCTGAGCCCCAGCCAGATCAGCGGTACGGCGAACAGCAGCGCCAGTGGCGCGAGCAGCAGATGCCACGGGCTGAACGGCAGCCGGAGCCGGCGCCGTGGGCGGGCCACGGGCTCTTCGGTGGTCCGGCCGGCCGGCCGGAGCCGGTCGGCGGTTCTCCCCGGGAGGTGGGACAGGTCCGTCATGACGTGGCTCCCTTGAGACGGCGGTCCTCGCGGCGCCGGACCAGACGCGTCCCGGCCGCGATCAGGAGCAGGGCGGCGCCGAGGACGTAGGCCGCCGCGGCCCCGTAGCCGGCGGTGAAGTTCCGGAACGCCTGTTCCCAGACGAAGTAGACGATCACGGTGGTGGATCCGAGCGGGCCGCCCTTCGTCGTCACGTACACCAGGTCGAACACCTGGAGGGCGGTGATCGTCTGCCACAGCAGCAGGAACACGCTGACCGGTGCGATGGTGGGCAGGGTGACATGGCGCAGCACATGCCGGCGGTCCGCACCGTCCAGGGTGGCGGCCTCGACGAGCTCCCGGGGGACGTCCTGGAGCGCCGCGAGGTAGATCACGACGCAGAAGCCGGTGCCGCTCCACAGGGAGATGCCCACCAGGACCAGCAGGGCCTGGGCCGGATCGGACAGGAAGCCCTGGGGGGAGACTCCGATGCGGTGCAGCAGTGAGTTGGCCGCGCCGAACTCCGGGTCGAGGATGAAGGCGAACAGGACGCCCTGGGCGGCGGCGGAGACCACGAACGGCACGAACAGCAGGGTGCGGTACAGACCGGTGAACCGGATACGGCGGTTGAGGACCAGCGCGAGGACCAGCCCCAGGCCGATGCTCAGCGGCACATACAGCGCCGTGTAGACCAGTGTGTTGCGCACGGCCTGCCCGAACTGCGGATCGTCGGCCAGCTGGCGGTAGTTGTCCCAGCCCACCCAGACGCTCGGCGTGAGGAGGTCGCTGTACTGGAACGACAGCAGCAGTGACCACAGGACGGGGATGACGCTCAGGCCCAGGATGACCAGGACGGAGGGGAGGACGAACGCCCAGGCCGTGGCGGCTTCCCGGCGGCGTCGGCGGCGTGCCGGACCGGCCGGTGGCGTCACGTCCGGAAGGGTGATGGGGGTGGGCAGACGGGACATGTGGAGCTCCTCAACGCACCGTGGCCATGGCGGCGTTGGCTTCGTCGGCGCATCGCCGCAGCGCCGTGGCCGGTGTGCTCTTCCCGAGCAGGACGGCGGTGATGGCCTCGCCGAACGGCATGGAGATCTTGGGGTAGGCCCGGTCGACGGGGCGCACCCGGGCGGTCCGGAGCGCCTCGGTGAACACCGGCAGACCGGGCACCTCGGCCGCGTGCGCCCGCCACCGCGGCCGGCGCTCGGCCGGCCGGCTCTGCGGCAGGCTGCCCACCCCGGTGTCCCAGAGGTACGCCGGTCCGGGCCGCATGAGCCAGCCGACGAACGTCCGGGCGGCCTTCAGCCGCGCGGAGCCGTTGTCGAACACGCTCCAGGTGTCGGGGCCGGAGATGGTCACCGGTCTGCCGCTGAAGCTGGGCAGCGGGACGACGTGGTAGTCGATCTCGGCCTGGCGGATGTCGGGCAGCTGCCAGGGGCCGGTCGCGACCATTCCCAGGCGGCCGGACGCGAAGGCCTGGTACATCTGCTCGCCACCGGGCTTGGGGTCGACGTAGACGCTTCTGTCCCGGGCGAGCGCCTGGAGCACCTCCAGAGCGCGGATGCCGGGTTCGCCCGCGAACCCGATCCGCCGGGTGTCCTCGTCGATGACCTCCCCGCCCAGATCCCAGATCATGGGCCACATCCGCCACACGGTGTCCTCGTCGCCCGCGGCGGGCCAGCCGGTGCCGAACGTGCCCTTGCCGCGGTCGGTCAGCTTCCTGGCGGTTTCGATGAAGTCCTGCCAGGTCCAGCCGGGCGCGGGCAGGACCAGTCCGGCCCGGTGGAAGAGCGTCTTGTTGCACACCACGGCGAGCGCGTCCAGCACCGCGGGCACCGCGCGGACCACACCGTCGACGGTGACGCCGTCCCGGGCGGCGGGCCAGTACTGCTTCCAGGGCACCTGCCCGGATTCCACGACCGTCGTCATGTCCGCCAGCTGGGAGCTTCTGGCGACGCTGGCCAGGTCGGAGCCGAAGATGTAGGCGACATCGGGCGGGGAGCCGGCCACCAGACCGGCCATCACCTTCTGGAGCATGTCGTCCGCCAGCACCCCGCCGCTCAGGTCGATCCGTATCTTGGGGTGGCTCCGGTGGAAGTCGGCCACGAGCCGTTTGACCACGTTCAGCGCGGAGCTGGTCTGCCCGTGCCACACCTCGATGTGGACGACTCCGTGGGAGTCCACTCCCAGGCCCGTCCCGCAGCCCGCCACCGCCGCGCCCGCGGCGCCGGTGAGCGCCAGCGCACCCCCGCCGCGCAGGACGTCACGACGGGACGGGCCGCCGCGCACGCGCTGGACCGCGACCGCGTCCGCGTCCATATCTGCCTCCAGTTGATGGTTCGGGTGAGTGACGCCCTGGGACGGCGTGGTGGTCCGGGCGTGACAGTCCGGGCGGGGCCGCGGCGGGCAGGGGGCCGGGGCGGGACAGAGCGGTCCCGCGCACCGGACCCCAGGAGCCGAGCGGTGGGCGCGGCGCGCCCACCGGGGACGGGGAAGGTTCAGCAGGTCTTGCGGACGTAGCCGCCGCTGCCCGCGGGCGAGACGTTGACGTCCCGCTGTACGACGCTGACCCGGTCGCCGTACTGGCAGGCGTTCGCCATACCGGCGTCGGTGTACTCGATGAAGATGGCGTGGTTCCCGAAGGCGGAGAGGTACCGGGAGCACTCGTTCCAGCTGCCGCACTCCTCGGCGATGGCGAAGTCCAGGCCGTTCGCCGTGTGGTTCGGGGCCAGTTCCACGGTGTTCTTCTGGCCGACGGCCAGGCCCTTGTCATGGCCGTAGGCGGAGAGGATGCGGATGTAGGTCTGGGCGTGCGAGGCGGTGATCCGGCCCTCGACGACCTCCCGGGTGTAGGTGTCGAAGTTGTCGAGCTCCAGCGCGTTGAAGCCCTTGGCGGCGCATTCGTCGATCTGGACCTTGATCTTGTCCGCGATGCTGCGCCGCTTCGCGTCGGTGGTGATGTCCAGGATCGCCTCGTCCCAGTCCGGGTCGATGACGACCTCGCCGTCGCCGTCCTTCAGCAACAGGTCCTGGTCCCAGTCGTCCGGGCCGCCGGGGTCGCCGACGGCCTGGGTCTGGAAGGCGTTGATGTAACAGATGTTGTACAGGCCGGAGGCCGGGGCGGCGCTGTGGTCGCGGCTGACCACCTGCACCCCGGCCGGCGGGGTGTACGCCCCGCCGATCTGGTAGTCGAAGCCGGCGTGCACCGGCGGAAGGGTGACCGCGGCGGCCGAGGCCGAGGCGGTACCGGGGGCGAGAAAACCGACCGTGGCGGCCGCGGCGCAGGCCACGGCGGCGCCCAGGGTGGTGCGGATGCGCATACGGTTCAGGCTCATCGCTGAGAGCTCCATGATCCGGGGGCACGGCCCCGCCTCGGTCGCAGACAGCGACCTGGCGACTTGGTCCGGGCTCGCGGCGGGGCCGCATACCGGCTGGGCGTACCTCTGCCGCCGATTACGTGACATCGGCGTGTCAGGGAGTAAACCGATCAGGTCGAGCCACGTCAAGAGTTTGAAACTGCTCAATATTGGCTTCGAACGCGCACAAGCGATCAGCGAGCGTGCGCTCACCGAGGGACATTCCACGCATCAACGACAACCGCGCCGCCCTCTGCCGGAGAACACTCTCTCCGGCAGAGGGCGGCGCGGTTCCGGCGCCTTCCGCTAGATCCGTCGAAGCCCCACCAGCACCCGCTCCATCAGGGCGCGGTCCGGGACCTCGCCCTCCGCGGAGGGCGTCCGGTGCACGACGATCAGCCCGCGTTCCGCCATGTCGCCGAGCAGGACCTTGGCCACGCCCAGCGGCACCGAGAGCATGGCCGCCACCTCGGCCACCGACCGCGGCTCCTGGCACAGCGCGATCACCGGGTAGTGGTCCGCCTGCACCACGTCGGTGGAGCGGTGCCCCAGCTCGGTCGTGGTCACCAGGGTCTCGACCTCGAAGTGATGGTGGGACCTGGTCCGCCCGCCCGTCCATGAGTAGGCACGCACCAGCGAGGCCGGGCCCTGGCTCTCATCGTGCTCGGACTCCCAGCCGTCCGACTGCTCACGCTCCGGCGGCGTCCGCGGGAAGGGCTCCGCGCGGCTCTCCGGCCGGACGTCCTCGGTCTCCCGCGGGGACGGGGGCTCGGGCGTCCCGCCGGAGCGAGACGCCTTCCGCCCGCGTCGCCCTTTGCCGAAACTGAAGGCGTTGAGCACATCGGCGAAAGTCTGTTCGTCCTCCGCCCCCTGTTCTCTCCGAGATCCCTGCCCGGAAGGGCCCTCACCGGTGCTCATGATCTCCCCGTCCGGCCTATTTGACTGCTGTCCGATGCATTCCCTGGAGATTCAACTCCTGAAGCTCGGCGCGTAGTTCCGGGGTCAGCATCTCGCCGACCTGATCGACCAGGACCGTCATCTCGTACGCCACCTGACCGATCTCGCAGTCCGGCGCCGCCAGCACCACGAGGCACGAGCCGTCCTTGATCGACATCAGCAGCATGTTTCCGTACTGCATCTGGATGACGGACGACCGCACATCACCGGTCATCAGGCATTGGGCGGCGCCCTGGATCAGACTGATGGCCCCCGCCGCGATGGTGGCGACCTGCTCGGCACGATCGTCCGCCAGCCCGTTCGAGGCGGTGAGCAACAGTCCGTCGGCCGAGACCACCACGGCGTGCGCCACATTGGGCACCCGCTCGGTGAAGTTGGTGACCAGCCATCCGAACTGGCTCACCTCCCGCAGGTGGGGTGAGGTCATGGGTTCTTCCTGTCCATCTTCGCTGAGCCCTTACGTCTCGTCGGGGTGAGCCCGACGGATGCCTGACTGGTAGTTGCTGAGGAATCTGTGGGTGCGGCCGGCGTCCACCCGCGCGGCCGCCTCGTCCCCGGCGGCCCGCGGTTTGGCCGGGTCCGGCGCGGGGGGCTTGGCCCGGTCCGGTGCCGGACTCTGGCGCGGCACCCGCCGGGGCAGCCCGGCCTGGGTGCGTTCGGCCTGGGGACGTTCGGCTTGAGGCCGTTCCGTCTGGGGGCGGCCGGCCGGCGCCGCTCCGCCCGACGGCTCCTGGTCGGCGCGGCGACGGTCGCCCGCGGGCCCCGGCCGGCTCTCCTGGCGGGACCCGGGCGGAGCCGGGACGGGCCGCCGGGGAAGTCCGGACGCCGGAGGGTGGTCCGCCGGCTTCCGCTCGGCGGGCTGCCGCTCGGCAGGCCGCCGCTCGGTGGGCGTCCGCTCGGCGGGCCGCTCCTCGCCACGCGGGCCCGTCGGTGCCTCCCCGGAGGCGGTCGGCGCGAACCACGGCGAGGCAGCGGCGCCCTGTTCCGGAGGGGCCGGACGCGACCGCTGAGGTGGCACCAGCGGCTGCCCGGGGGCCGCGGCGGCGCGGCCGTTCACGGGTGCGCCGCCGGTGCCGGGGCGGCCGCCGATCCGCTTCGGCGCGTCCTCGCCGAAGGGGGTGGGCCGGCCGGCCCCGCCGCCGGGCTTCCGGCGCGGCAGTCCCTTGGTCTGCTGGGGGTCGGCGAACGCCCGCGGGGAACCGGGGCGGCTCGGCAGGGGACGTTCGCCGCGTCCGGAAACCGCCGGGGTGTCACCGCCGCGTATCGAGCGGGCCAGGTCGGGGGCGCGGCGCGGCAGCGGTGCGGCGGTGGCACCGCCGGCCTCCGGGCGGGTCCGCACCGGCTCGGAGGCCTGGGCGGAGGTCTGCCTGACGGGCAGTGAACCTGCTCGGCCCGCGAGGGCGGGCTTGTCGGTCAGCATCAGCTTGGCCGGGACCAGCACACCGGCCCGGAGTCCGCCACGGGTGGCCCGGTCCGATATCAGCTCCACGGTGACGCCGTGCCGGCGGGCCAGACGGCCGACGACCGAGAGGCCCATCTGGCGGGACGTAGGTACCTCCACGGATGCGTCCCCCGCTACGCGCCGATGAGCCTTGGCCAATTCGGCACCGCTCATCCCGAATCCCTCGTCGTGGATCTCGATCAGTGCGGAACCGTCCGGGCGCAGTGTGTTGCTGATGACCACTTGGGTCTCGGGCGGGGAGAACGCGGTGGCGTTGTCCAGCAGCTCAGCGACCATTCGCGCCAGGTCACCGGCAGCGTACCCGATCACCTCGGCGGAGGGAACGGGCTCGACCACCACACGCTGGTAGTGCTCGATCTCGGAGACCGCGGCCCGCAACACGCGGTCCAGTGGTACGCGTTGCTCGGAGGGGCGGACCGGTGTGCTGCCGCACAGGACCATCAGGTTCTCGTTGTTGCGCCGCATACGGGTCGCCAGGTGGTCGAGCTTGAAGAGGCTGGCCAGCTGGTCCGGGTCCTCTTCGTGCAGCTCGAGCTCCTCCATCAACCGCAGCAGCCGGTCCACCAGGCTCTGGCTGCGCCGGGAGAGGTTGACCAGGGTGTCCCGCAGGTCGCCACGGAGCGCGGCCTGCTCGGCGGCCAGCCGCACGGCCTGCCCGTGCACCGCGTCGAACGCCCTGGCCAGCTGTCCGAACTCCTCCGTGGTGTGGACCGGCACCGCGCTGATCGACGTGGTGGACACCTCGCCCTCGCGGATGCTCGACACCGCTTCCGGGAGCCGCCGCTCGGCCACGTCGAGCGCGGTGAAGCGGAGGATGGTGAGCGAACGCAGCAGATGGCGGGCGATGCCGATGCCGATGGCGAGGGCGAGCAGGAGCACGGCGAAGAGCAGCACGGACTCCGCGCCGGCCCGGTCGCTCGTCTGGTCCTGGAGATCGGCGGAGGTCACCCGGAGCCGGTCGGCGAGGCTCTTCGCCACCGTGTCGATGAGCGCTCCGGTCCGCTCCGAACTGCTGTTCCAGTCGCGGGCGGAGAACCGCGTCGCGTCCCCGGTGCCGTTCTGCCCGATGCCCGGCTGCTCCGACCGCGCCGACTGGTACAACGCGGCATTGAGCAACTGAGCGCGCCGCTCGACCTCCGGGCCGGTGACCGTCCGCTGGTAGGCCCGCTTCTCCGCCTCGGTGGCCACGGCCCGGAAGTCGCCCAGCTTGTCCCCCATGCGGATCGCGGACTCGGCCAGCGCCCTGAGGAGCCGGCCATCATCCAGCTTGCCGGGCTCGGGCCCCTCCAGCGCGATCACATGCTGGAGGTGGACCTGCTCCTGGACCACCTCGAGGTCGTACAGCGCGGTCGCCGTCCCGGACAGCTTGGGTTCGCCGAACCGGCTGCCGAGTGCCTGGTCCAGGTCGAGCAGACCGTTGACGATCTCGCTGTAGTCGTTCACCGCGGTCCACGAGCTGATGTCCTTGGACGTCACCTGCCGGCGCAGGGCGGGCAGCCCGTCCAGAAGCTTGACCGCGTCGTGGTAACGGAGCGCCGAGGCCCCCTCGAGCCGGGGTGCCCGCTTCATGGTCCGGGCGACGGCGGCCCGAGCGCGGTCCACGCGCCCGGTCTGCTGCCGGAGCATGGCCTCGTGGGTGGACGCACCGCCGCGCAGCCGCTCGGCCGCCATGGTCCGTTCCATCTGGAGATCGCCGATCAACGGCATCAGCTCACCGCGCAGCTCGACCAGCCGCTGCATGTCCGCGTAGGTGTTCGCGCGTTCGACGTCGCGCTGGATCTGCACGACGCCCAAGGCGACGGCGAGCAGGGCGGGCACCACCAGAACGGCACCCAGCTTCACCGGCAGCCGCCAGTTCCGCCACTCCACGACGCCGGCCCACCACGACGGCGAGCGATCGCGCGCGGCCGCATGCCTGCCCGGGGTCATGAGACGCGCTCCGCGCTCGGACCGGCTTGCCCACAGGGATGTATCACGATGCCGTTTCTCCTGGGATTTCCCCGGAACGGGGAAGTCGAACACCCGGCAGCGCGCCGGCGCATCGATGCGGCGATGCGCCGGCGCGGCCTACCTCACTCGAACAACTTGCTACTCTTCACGCCGAGTTCATACAAACCGTACAGAAACGGAATGGCCACCCAGAGCCACGCCACGACCAGCACGACGGGGGAACTCGTCGTCGCCTTCGGCGCGGGGCCGTCTGCGTCCGTCACGGTTTACCGCCTCTCTGCCGGGATGGGATCGGGGTCTTCTTCCGGCGTCGCCGACTCCTTCGAGCTCGCCGACTCCGGTTCATGGAACTTCGGATTCACCGGACGTACCAGCTCGTTGGCGATGAAGCCGATGACGAGCAATCCCATCATGAGGGAGAACGAGAAGGAGTACAGACCCGGCCCCGTGTGCCCGTCCTCATGCGCGGCGTCCGCGATGGAGTCCACGATGAGGGGCCCGGCGACCCCGGCGACCGACCACGCGGTCAGCAGCCGGCCGTGGATCGCGCCGACCTGGTAGGTGCCGAACAGGTCCTTGAGGTAGGCCGGGGCGGTGGAGAAGCCACCGCCGTAGAACGACAGGATCACCATGGTCGAGACGACGAACAACACGGTGCTGCTGTCCTTCTCGAGCATGATGGTGAGGTAGAGCAGGGCGCCGACACCCAGGTACACGCGGTAGATGTTCTTCCTGCCGACCACGTCGGAAACCGAGGACCACACGAAGCGACCGGCCATGTTGGCCAGGGACAAAAGCGCGACGAACCCGGTGGCGGCGGTCGCGCTCACCGGGCTGTCCGTGTCCTGGAAGAAGTCCTGGATCATCGGGGCGGCCTTCTCCAGGATCCCGATACCAGCAGTAACGTTCATGCACAGCACGACCCAGAGCAGCCAGAACTGCGGGGTCTTCACCGCGTTCTTCGCCGATACGTTCGCGGTCGTGACGAGCTTCTTCCCGGCGTCGTCGCGAGGCGTCCAGCCGGCCGGCCGCCAGCCCTCCGGGGGCACCCGGATGAGCACCACACCCAGCGACATGAACGCGGCGTAGGCCAGGCCGTGCACCAGGAACGCCTGCGCGATACCGCTGGTGTCGCTGCCGAACGCCTTGAGCATCTCGGTGGACCAGGGCGAGGCGATCAGCGCACCGCCACCGAAACCCATGATCGCCGTGCCGGTGGCCATGCCCGGCCGGTCCGGAAACCACTTCATCAAGGTGGACACCGGTGCGATGTACCCGATGCCGAGGCCGACGCCGCCGATGCCGCCGTACCCGAGCACGACCAGCCAGTAACTGCTCGTGGCGACACCGAGTGCGGCGATCAGGAATCCCGACGAGAAGGCCACGAGCGCCACGAACATGGCCCATCGCGGTCCTTTCCGCTCGACCAGCGTTCCACCGAACGCGGCAGAGAGTCCCAGCACCAGGATGCCGATCTGGAAGGGGAGGGCGCTAGCCGTCCCCGAAATGTCTAGGGAATCTTCCAGGGGTATCTTGAAAACGCTCCAGGAGTACGCCTGGCCGATGGAGAAGTGAATCGCGAGCGCAGCCGGCGGAATCAGCCAACGATTCCAGCCCGGCTCGGCGATGATGCGAGAGCGATCGAGGAAACCCACAGATCAACCTACCTCCGGCTCTTCGGGAACACCCCCGCAGACTGCATTCCTGACCGTACTCTCTAACACCTCGGGGGAGGGAGTGGCGAGCGCGGAGCAGTCGTCATATGCCAGCGGCAGACTCGCTGCCCAGTGGCGCGTCCACTGCACCCGTGCTCGCGCACGATGGGACGTTCTGCACGAGGGGAGGTTCTATCAGTGGGGCCACTTGGGACACAACGCCGGGCCCGGAAATGTCCCGCAACGATGCGTTGCTGATCGTCTGTCATCCTCTGACCCCCTTTCAAAGGGGACAACACGGAAGGGATGCGACAAAGCATGGGGGCCGGCGACCCCTTACCGTAACCGAGCTGACACCTGAACCGGATGCCCGTCGTCTCACGCGTCCACCTGGGCGGACGAGCACCGGGGGCGGCGTTGACTGCGTACGGCGCCTCACTACACTTGCCGCGTCAAGGGCCGCCCGGTTGCCCGTCCCCGCCGCCCGAGCCGGGCGCTCCGAAGGACGCCTCGTCAGAAAAACCCCGGAGACAACCATGAACAATGCGGTGCGACCTCCCGCTGCCAGGCCATCCGAGCGGGCCGCCGGACCGGGGTTCGCCGACCGCGGTGACGACATCGGGGAGCCCGATTTCCAGGCGATTCAGCAGAGCCCGGAGTTCAAGCTGCTCCGCAGGAGACTGCTCTGGTTCGTCTTCCCCATGAGTGCCTTCTTCTTGTGCTGGTACATGACCTTCGTGCTCTTCTCCGCCTACGACCACGAGTTTATGAGCCGCAAGCTGTTCGGCGCGGTCAACATCGGCACCGTTTTCGGCCTGCTCCAGTTCGTGTCGACGATGCTGATCGTCTTGACGTACCGGCGCTACGCGCGTAAGAAACTCGATCCTCAGGTGGACAGGATCCACGAGCTGGCGGGAGTCGGCAAGAAATGACAGTGCAGATCGCAGCCTCCACGACCGGCAGCCCGATCATCAACCTGAGCGTATTCTTCGTTTTCGTTCTCATTACGCTCTACATCGTCTACAAGGCCACCAACAGGAATTCGACGACATCCGACTACTACGCCGCGGGAAGCGCTTTCACCGGCGTGCAGAACGGTATCGCGCTCTCCGGTGACTTCCTCTCCGCGGCGTCCTTCCTCGGTATTTCCGGGGCGATCGCCGTCCACGGCTACGACGGGTTCCTCTACTCCGTCGGATGGCTTGTCGCCTGGCTGGTCGCCCTGCTGCTCGTCGGGGAGCGGCTGCGCAACACCGGGCGGTTCACGGTCGGCGATGTGATGGCCTACCGCATGAAACAGCGCCCGGTGCGCGCGGCGGCGGCCAACTCCACCCTGGTGATCACGTTCTTCTACATGCTCGCCCAGATGGCCGGCGCCGGTGGTCTGATCGCCCTGCTGCTCAACGTGACCAGCAAGACCGGGCAGGCCCTGGTCATCACGGGCGTCGGCGTGGTCATGGTCTTCTACGTCCTGGTGGGCGGCATGAAGGGCACGACCTGGGTGCAGATCATCAAGGCGGGTCTGCTGCTGCTCTGCGTGACCTTCATGAGCGTGTTCCTCATCGGCAAGTTCGGGTTCAGCTTCTCGGCGATCCTCGATCAGGCCGCGCAGAACAGCCCGCTGGGCGGGGAGCTGCTCAACCCGGGTGGCTGGTACGGCAAGGACTCGATGGACCAGCTCGACTTCGTCTCGCTGTCACTGTCGCTGGTCCTCGGCATCTCCAGCCTGCCGCACGTGCTGATGCGCTTCTACACCGTGCCGGACGCCAAGGAGGCCCGGCGTTCGGTGGTCTGGTGCTCCTGGTCGATGTTCATCTTCTACCTGTCGATCCTGATCGTCGGGTACGGCGCCACCGCTCTGGTCGGTTCGGACCGGATCGTCAACGCGCCGGGCGGGGAGAACTCCGCGGCGCCGCTGCTCGCCTTCGAGATCGGCGGTGCGATGCTCCTGGGTGTCGTCTCCGCGGTGGCCTTCGCCACGATCCTGGCGGTCGTGGCCGGTCTGACCCTGGCCGCGTCGGCCTCGTTCGCCCATGACGTGTACGCCAACGTGATCCGCAACGGAAAGGCCGATCCGCGGTCCGAGATCCGGGTCGCGCGTCTGACGGCGCTCGTGATCGGTGCCCTGGCCATCGTCGGCGGTATCGTCACCAACGGCCAGAACGTGGCCTTCCTGGTGTCACTGGCCCTGGCGCTCGCCGCGTCCGCCAATCTGCCGACGATTCTCTACACACTGTTCTGGAAGCGTTTCAACACCACCGGCACGCTGTGGAGCATCTACGGCGGTCTGGGCTCCGGCCTGGTGCTCATCATCTTCTCGCCGGCGATCTCGGGCAGTCCCACGGCGGTCGTCAAGGGCGTGGACTTCCACTGGTTCCCGCTCACCAACCCCGGTCTGGTGTCGATCCCGCTCTCGTTCCTCTGCGGGTTCCTCGGCACGGTCCTCAGCAAGCGGCCCGCGGACCCCGCGAAGCAGTCGGAGATGGAAGTGCGGTCGCTGACCGGCATCGGTTCGCAGGGGTAGTCGCCCCGGGCCGATATGGCCCAGGGCGCTGGGCCCACATGGTGCGGGGACGTCCGGGCCGGCCCGGACGTCCCCGTCAGATGGGTCAGAGTCAGACCAGGTCGAACCGGTCCAGGTTCGACACCTTCACCCACGCCGCGACGAAGTCCTTGACGAACTTCTCCTTGGCGTCATCGCTCGCGTAGACCTCGGCGAGCGCCCGCAGCTCGGAGTTGGCGCCGAAGACCAGGTCGGCCCGGGTGCCGGTCCACTTGACCTCGCCCGTGTCCCGGTCGCGGCCCTCGAACGCGGTCTGGTCCTCCGAGGTGGCCTTCCACACCGTGCCCATGTCGAGCAGGTTGACGAAGAAGTCGTTGGTCAGCACCCCGGGCGTCTCGGTGAAGACACCGTTCGGCGACTCCTGGTGGTTCGCGCCCAGAACGCGCAGGCCACCGACGAGGACGGTCATCTCCGGGGCGCTCAGGGTCAGCAGGTTGGCCCGGTCGACCAGCAGGAACTCGGCCGGCAGCCGGTTGCCCTTGCCGAGGTAGTTGCGGAACCCGTCGGCGGTCGGCTCGAGCGCGGCGAAGGACTCCGCGTCGGTGTGCTCGTCGGTCGCGTCGACACGGCCCGGGGTGAACGGCACCTCGATGTCGTACCCGGCGTCCTTGGCGGCCTTCTCCACGGCGGCGGCGCCGCCGAGCACGATCAGGTCGGCCAGGGACACCTTCTTGGCGCCGGAGTTGAACTCCTGCTGGATGCCCTCGAGAGTGCGCAGGACCGCGGCGAGCCGGTCGGGGTCGTTGGCCTCCCAGTCGCGCTGCGGCTCGAGGCGGATGCGCGCGCCGTTGGCGCCGCCGCGCTTGTCGCTGCCCCGGAAGGTCGAGGCCGACGCCCACGCGGTGGACACCAGCTGCGACACGCTCAGGCCCGAGTCGAGGAGCTTGGCCTTCAGGGCCGCGATGTCCGCGGCGTCGATGGGCTCGCCCTCGGCCTCCGGCAGCGGGTCCTGCCACAGCAGGGTCTCCTGCGGCACCTCCGGGCCGAGGTACAGCGACTTCGGGCCCATGTCGCGGTGGGTCAGCTTGAACCAGGCGCGGGCGAAGGCGTCCGCGAACTCCTCGGGGTGCTCGTGGAAACGGCGGGAGATCGGCTCGTAGATCGGGTCGAAGCGGAGCGCCAGGTCCGTGGTGAGCATGTTCGGGGCGATCTTCTTCGAGGAGTCGTGGGCGTGCGGCACCGTGCCCTCGCCCGCGCCGTCCTTCGGCCGCCACTGGTGGGCGCCGGCCGGGCTCTTGGTCAGCTCCCACTCGTAGCCGAAGAGGTTGTCGAAGAAGCCGTTGCTCCACTGGGTGGGCGTGCTGGTCCAGGTGACCTCCAGGCCGGAGGTGATGGCGTCGGCGCCCTTGCCGGTGCCGTAGGTGCTCTGCCAGCCCAGGCCCAGCTGCTCCATGGGGGCGGCCTCGGGGTCGGGGCCGACGTGGTCGGCCGGGCCCGCGCCGTGGGTCTTGCCGAAGGTGTGACCGCCCGCGATGAGGGCGACCGTCTCCTCGTCGTTCATCGCCATCCGGCGGAACGTCTCACGGATGTCGCGGGCCGCGGCGATCGGGTCCGGGGTGCCGTTGGGGCCCTCCGGGTTGACGTAGATGAGGCCCATCTGGACCGCGCCGAGGGGGTTCTCCAGCTCACGGTCGCCGGAGTAGCGCTCGTCGCCGAGCCAGGTGGTCTCCGGGCCCCAGTACACGTCCTCCTCGGCCTCCCAGACGTCCTCGCGGCCGCCGGCGAAGCCGAAGGTCGTGAAGCCCATGGACTCCAGGGCGACGTTGCCGGTGAGGATCAGCAGGTCGGCCCAGGAGATGTTCTGGCCGTACTTCTTCTTCACCGGCCACAGCAGACGGCGGGCCTTGTCCAGGCTCGCGTTGTCCGGCCAGCTGTTGAGGGGGGCGAAGCGCTGCTGGCCGGCGCCGGCGCCACCGCGGCCGTCGCTGATCCGGTAGGTGCCCGCGCTGTGCCACGCCATACGGATCATGAACGGGCCGTAGTGGCCGAAGTCGGCCGGCCACCAGTCCTGCGAGGTGGTGAGCACCTCGGCGATGTCCTGCTTCACGGCGGCGAGGTCGAGGTTCTTGAAGGCCTCGGCGTAGTCGAACTCCTCATCGAGGGGGTTCGCCGCGGGTGGGTTCTTGGCCAGGATCTTCAGGTTGAGCCGCTCCGGCCACCACTGACGATTGCCGCCGCCCTGAGTCGGGTGCGGTGCGCGGTGCGCGACCGGGCAGCCCCCTTCCCCGTCGGTCTTGGGGTCTACGACGATTGCCTCATGGTTCTCAGACATGGGAATCCTTCCGAACTGGGCGGATCATGGTGCGCAGGAACTGGTGGCGCTCGAACAGTCGGGGCACAGGCCCCAGTAGATGACCTCGGCCTCGTCGATCGCGAAGCCGTGGTCGTCGGACGCGGTCAGGCAGGGCGCCTCACCCGCCGCGCAGTCGACGTCGGCGACGGCGCGGCACGATCGGCACACGACATGGTGATGGTTGTCGCCGACCCGTCCCTCGAACCGGGCGGGGTCGCCGGCCGGTTCGATGCGGCGTACGAGGCCCGCCGCGGTCAGTGCGTGGAGGCCCTCGTACACGGCCTGGAGGGAGATATGGCCTACGCGGTCGCGCACTCCGGAGGCGATCGCCTCCACGCCGAGATGGTCACCGTCCCGGACGGTCTCGAGCAGCGCGATGCGGGCGGCCGTCACCCGCAGGCCGGCACCGCGCAGCTCCTCGGCAGTGGTCGGAGTCTGGGATGCGGTCATGGCGCCGAACCTACCCTCATGAAGGCGAACGGTACAGAGAAACGACAGATTCAAGTTTGGCGCCACGCGGATATTTTTCGACCGATTATGTACCGTTATGCCGCCTGGGTGGTGGCTCGGACGGGCTCGGACGGGCTCGGACGGGCTCAGAGGCGCTTGGCGCTGCGGAAGAGCCCGGCGTAGAAGCCATTGCCGTCGAGGCGCAGCACACGTCCGCAGGTCACCGGATGCCGCGTTGGTAATCTCGGCCGGGATGTCAGAACAGAAGAAGTGCATACGGACCGCTGCCCCGTTCGCTCGTGCCGAGCGATCCGACGATATCGCCATCATCGGGCTCAGCTGCCGGTTACCGGGGGGCATCACCGACCCCGAGGAGTTGTGGGCCGCGCTCGCCGAGGGGCGCGACCTGGTCGGTGAGGTACCGGCGGACCGGTTCGACACACGCCGCTTCGTGGACCCCGATCCACGGCGTCCCGGCAAGACGTACTCGGCCGCGGGCGGGTTCCTGGAGGACATCACCGGTTTCGACGCCGCGTTCTTCGGGCTGTCGCCCCGGGAGGCGAGCCGGATGGACCCGCAGCAGCGACTGCTGCTGGAGATGGCCCAGGAGGCCCTCGACGACGCCGGTGTCGATCCGGGGACGCTCGCCGGCACGGATTCCGGGGTCTACGTGGGGGTGAGCAACGGCAACTACGGCCAGCTCCAGTCCGCCCACCCGGAGACCATCACGGCGTACACGATCGCGGGCTCGGCGCTGTGCAACACCGCCAACCGGATCTCGCACCTGTTCGATCTGCGGGGCCCGTCCATGGCGGTGGACACCGCCTGTTCCTCGTCCCTGTTCGCCCTGCACCAGGCGTGCGTACAGCTGCGCGCCGGGGACGGCGAGGTGGCGCTCGCCTGCGGGATCAACCTGCTGCTGAACCCGGGCGACTTCGTCGGGTTCTCCAAGGCGTCCATGCAGTCCCGCAGCGGCCGCTGCCGCCCCTTCTCCGCGAACGCCGACGGGTACGTGCGCGCCGAGGGCGGCGCGGTGGTGGTGCTCAAGCGCCTCGCCGACGCCAGGCGGGACGGGGACACCGTGCACGCCGTGGTCCTCGGCACCGGAGTGGGCTCGGACGGGCGCACCCCCGGTCTGTCGCTGCCCAGCGCGGAGGCGCAGGAGCAGCTGATACGTCGGGTGCACCGGCGGGCCGGAGTGCGCCCGGAGGACGTGTCCTATGTGGAAGCCCATGGCACCGGGACGCTGGTGGGCGACCCGTTGGAGTGCCAGGCGCTGGGCAAGGCCCTCGGCATGCACCGCGGTACGCCGCTGCCCGTCGGCTCGGTGAAGTCGAACGTCGGCCACCTGGAGTCCGGGGCGGGCATCGCCGGTCTGCTCAAGGCCGTGCTCATGCTGCGCCACGGGGTGATCCCGGAGTCGCTGCACGCCGAACCGCTCAACCCCGCCATCGACTTCTCCGCATGGGGCCTGGAACCGGTGACCGCGCCACGGCCCCTGGAGGCGGGCGCGCTGGCGGTCAACTCGTTCGGCTTCGGCGGGGCCAACGCGCACGCCGTTCTCGGGCCACCGCCCGCACCTTCCGTGCCCGCGCCCCCGAAGACGGCGTCCTTGCCGGTGCTGGTCTCGGCGGCCACCCCGGAGGCGCTCACCGAGGCCGTCAGCCGGACCGCCGCCCGGCTGCGCGAACCCGGCTCCTTCTACGACCTGGCGTTCACCAGCTGCCTCCGGCGCGGACACCACCGCGAACGGATCGCCGTGCTGGCGGACACCGCCGACCAGGCGGCCACCCTGCTGGAGACGGTCGCCCAGGGCGCCCCCGTGCCCGGGGGCGCGGCCGCGGGGGCGAGTGCGGGCCCGGTGGCGTTCGTGTACTCCGGCAACGGCGCCCAGTGGGCGGGCATGGGCGCGGATCTGCTGGACACCGAACCGGCGTTCCGCGACGCGGTCGCCGAGGTGGACGCGGAGCTGGCCGGGCACCTGGGCTGGTCGGTGCTCGCGGCCCTGCGCTCCGCGGCACCGGAGCTGGAGCGCACCGAGGTCGCCCAACCGCTGCTGTTCGCGGTGCAGGTCGGCCTGACCGCACTGCTGGCGGAGCGCGGCATCCGGCCCGCCGCGGTGGCGGGGCATTCGGTGGGCGAAGTGGCCGCGGCGTACGCCTGCGGGGCGCTGGACCTGGCGACGGCCTGCCGGGTGACCGTCGAACGCAGCCTCGCACAGGTGGCGACGGCGGGTGGCGGGCGGATGGCGGCGGTGGGGCTCCCGGCCGACGGGATCGCCGAGTCGCTCACCGGCAGCGGTCTGGAGCTGGCGGCGGTGAACAGCCCCGACGATGTCACCCTGGCCGGAAACGCCGAGGAGCTGTCCGCGCTGGGCGACGAACTGCGACGCCGCGGCGTCTTCTTCCGGGATCTGGACCTGGACTACGCCTTCCACAGCCGGTCGATGGACCCCATCCGGGACCGGGTGCACACGGCGCTGGCCGGGCTGGTGCCCCACGCCGGATCGGTGCCGTTCGTCTCCACGGTCACCGGTGGCACCCTGCCGGGCACCCAGCTCACCACCGGGTACTGGTGGCGCAACGTCCGGGAACCGGTGCTGTTCGCCTCCGCCGTCAGGGCGCTGGTGGAGGAGCACGGCTGCGGCACGCTCGTGGAGATCGGCCCGCATCCGGTGCTGCGCGGCTATCTGCGCAAGCAGTGCGCCACCGCGGACCGGCCGGTGACCACGGTCGGCACCCTGGTCCGCCGGGCTCCCGGCCCGGACGCGCTGCGGACCACCTGCGCCACGGTGCTGGCGGCCGGGGCCGAGGTCGACTGGGACACCTGGTTCCCGGTGCCCGGCCGGGTGGTGCCGCTGCCCGCCTATCCGTGGCAGCGGGAACACCACTTCAACGGCGCCCCGGACTGGTGGTCCGCGCGGTCGGGTGCCGGTCAGGCGTCGGGGCACGCCCTGCTCGGGGACCGGTTGCCGAGCGTGGAACCCACGTGGCAGACCCCGGTGGAGCCGTCGCGGCTGGGCTGGGTCGGCGACCACCGGGTCAGCGGGGCGGTGGTGATGCCGGGAGCCGCGTATCTGGAGATGGCCCTCACGGCCGGCCGGATCGTACGGGAGGGCGCGGTGGAGATCACCGGCCTGGACATCGGCAAGGCGCTGGTGCTGCCGTGGGACGACCCGGACATGGACGTCACCGTGCAGACCTGGCTCTCCGGTGAGGTGGCCCGGGTGGCCTCCCGCCGGCGCGACGAGGACTGGCAGGAACACGCCCGGGGGCGGGTGCGCCGGCTGCCCGGCGGGCCCCCGGCGCCACTGGACGTGCCGGGCATCCGGAAGGCCGCGACGAGCGAGGTCTCAGGGGACGCGCACTATGCGCGGATGCGGCAGGTGGAGCTGGCGTACGGAGCCGCCTTCCGCGGTGTCCAACGGCTCGCCATCGGCGACGACACCGTGCTCGTCGACTACACCAACCCGGACGGGGCGCAGGGGTTCCACGTCCACCCGGCCCTGGTGGACTGCGCGCTTCAGGCCATCTGGGCGCTGTTCCCGCAGGTCGAGAACGGGCAGGTGCACCAGTTCCTGCCGGCCGGGTTCGAGCGGGTCCGGCTCTGGCGCACCCCCGCCGACCGCGGAGTGGCGCTGGTACGGACCCGCGGCCTGTCGCTGCGGGAGGCGGTGGTGGATATCACCATCGCGGACCCGGACGGCACCGTCGCCATGGAACTGGGCGGTGTCACGGTGCGCAGGAACAAGGGGGCGGCGAGCGGCGTCCACCGCATCGTCACCACGCTCCGGGCCGCCCCGCTGCCCGGGGCCACCGGACCGGCCGGACTGCCGTCCGCCACCGCGCTCGCCGCCGCGCGCACCGCCGAGGTCGAGGCGCTGACCACGGCGTTGCGGCGGCACGACAGCCACTCCTTCGTCCGCCGCGTCAAACACCTGACCGCCCACTTCGTGGTGGCCGCGCTCGCCGAGCTGGAGGCGGCGGGCGCGCGGCCGCGCAACCGGCGGCTGCACCACAGGCTGAGGTCGCTCGCCGAACGGGAGGGTGTCCTCGGCCGGAGCCCGGAACCGCGGCGGCTGGTCTCCGAACTGCTGCGGGACTTCCCCGCCATGGCGCCGGACGTGCTCATGTACGCGCGGTGCGGTCCGCAGCTGGCCGGGGTGCTCACGGGGGACGTGGACCCGATGCGGTTGCTGTTCTCGGACACCGAACGCCTCGCCGAACTGCACTACACGACCTCCGTGGGACACCAGTACCTGAACCGGATCGCCAGGGAGCTGATCACCGGGCTGGTCGAAGCCTGGCCCGCGGACCGGCCGCTGCGCATCCTGGAGGTCGGTGCCGGTACCGGGTCCACCACCGCCTGGCTGCTGCCCCGGTTGCCCGCCGCTCGCACCGCCTACACCTACACGGACGTCTCCAGCGCGTTCTTCCCCCGGGCCCGCAACCGGTTCGCCGAGCACCGTTTCCTCGACTACCGGACACTGGATCTGGACCGGGACCCCGCGGAACAGGGTTTCGCCACGGGATCCTTCGACCTGGTGATCGCCGCCAACGTCCTGCACGCCACCACCGATGTCCGCCGGGCCCTCGGCCATGTCCGCGGACTTCTGGACACCGGTGGCCGGTTGCTCGCCGTGGAGTTCCACGACAACGACCTCTTCGCCCCCTGCTACGGGCTGCTGGCGTCGGCGGACGACTTCACCGACACGGACCTGCGCGAGGACATCCTGCTCGCCCGCGAGCAGTGGCCCGACGTGCTGCGCTCCGCGGGGTTCGACAGCGTGGCCCAGCTCGGGGCGGACCCGACCTGCTCGGTGCTCTTCGCCGACCGGGCCGGACGCGCACCGCTTGCGCCCGCGCCCACGCCCCCGGACACCGCGCCCGGCCACTTCCTCGTGGTCGCCGACGGCATCGGCGCCGACGGCATCGGGGAGCTGCCCGACGCCGTGGCGGCGCGGCTGCGCACGCTGGGCCGCACGGTGACCCGGGTCGATGCCTCCAACGACGCCGCACGCTGGAGCGCCGCCCTCGCCGGCACCGAGGAGAGCACCGGAATCCTGGTGCTGCTCGGCGACGAGACCGCTGACGGCGGACCCGGTGGCGAGGCGGCCGGTGGCGAGGGAGAGGACACCGTCGAGCTGGTGGTCCGGCAGGCGGCCGTCCTCAGGGCGATGGTCACCGCCTGCCAGGCGCTGCCGGACGACCGCGACGTGCACGCCTGGGTCCTGACCGGCGGCGAGCACACCGCCGTCCCCGAACGGCCCGCCCCGGCCGCCGCCTGGGCCCAGGCGCGCACCCTGACCAGTGAGAACCCGCTGCTGAGGGTCCGCAGGATCGCGGTGACCCCCGGTGCCACCGCGGCGGACGTCTGCGCGGAGCTGCTCGCCGGGACCGACGAGGACGAGGTCGTGCTCACCGCGGGCGGGCGCTTCGTGCCACGGGTCGCCGAGCGCCGGACCGCCACCCACCCCGTCCGCCCCTTCGCCTTGGCCGTGCCGGACGGCGGACTGGCCTGGACGGCGGTGGACGTACCCGAACCGGGCCCGGGAGAGGTGGTCATCGAGGTGCGGGCGGCGGCGCTCAACTACGCCGACGTCATGGTCTCCCGGGGGCTGGTGCCGCCCATGGCCGAGACCCCGGACACCGGCGTCCCGTTGCTGGGCAGCGAATGCGCGGGCGTGGTGGTCCGCGTCGGGGCCGGGGTGTCCGACCGGGCCGTCGGCGACCGGGTGATGGTCCCGCACGCCGGAAGCCTCGCCTCCCATCTGCGCTGCCGCGCCCGGCTCACCATCCCGGTCCCCGAGGGCATGTCGTGCACCGAGGCCGCGACCATCCCGACGGTGTTCGCCACGGTGCACTACGGCCTCGACTACCTGGCCCGGCTCCGCCCCGGTGAGACGATCCTGGTCCACGGGGCGGCCGGCGGGGTGGGGCTGGCCGCGCTGCGGTACGCCGAACACGTCGGGGCCACGGTCATCGCCACCGCGGGCAGCCCCGCCAAACGTCAGCTGCTGCGCCTGCTCGGCTACCGCCATGTGCTGGACTCGCGCGGCCTCGGCTTCGCCGACGAGGTCCGCGAGATCACCGCGGGCCGCGGAGTGGACGTGGTGCTCAACTCGGTCGCGGGGGAAGCGCTGGGCCGCGGTATGGAACTGCTGCGCCCGCACGGCCGGTTCGTGGAACTCGGAAAGCGCGATGTGCTCGCCGACAACGCGCTCGCGCTGCGGCCGTTCAGCCGTGACCTCGCCTTCTTCGGGGTCGACCTCACCAGCCTCCTCCAGGGCGACGGCCAGGTGGCCGAGCGGCTGATCGCCGAACTGACCGAACGCGTCGGGGCCGGGGTCTACCGGCCACTGCCCCATATGACCTACCCGGCGGACCAGATCGCCGAGGCCATGGCGCTGCTGCGGGACTCCCGGCACATCGGCAAGATCGTCATCACCTTCGACCCGGCGGAACCCGTCCCGGTACGGATACCGCGGCCGCCCGTCGCCCTGGATCCGGAGGCCACGTATCTCGTCACCGGCGGGCTGGGCGGCTTCGGCGCGGCCACCGCCCTCTGGCTGGCCCGGTGCGGGGCGCGCCATCTGGCCCTGGCCTCCCGCGGTGGCGCCGCCCACCCGGAAGCCGGTGCCGTCATCGAGCGCATCGCGGCGGAAGGGGCGACGGCCACCGCCTACGCCACCGACATCACCGACCCCGCCGCGACCCGGCGGCTGGTGGACGCCATCGAGGCCACCGGGCGTCCGCTGCGGGGGGTCATCAACTCCGCCATGGTGCTCGACGACGTTCTCGACGACGCCGTCGCGGTGGAACTCGACGACGAGCGGACCCGGGCGGTGGTGAGCCCGAAACTGGCCGGGACGGCCCATCTGGACCAGGTCACCCGTGATCTGCCGCTGGACTTCTTCGTCTTCTACAGCTCCATCTCCGCGCTGGCCGGAAACCTGCGGCAGAGCACCTACGCCGCGGGCAACCTGGCGGGCGAGGCGATCATCCGGCAGCGCCGGGCGGCGGGGCTGCCGGGGCTGGCCGTGCAGTGGTGCGCCATCTCCGACACCGGCTATGTCGACCGTGCCGGAATGGCCGAGACCATGCGGCAGGCCGGTTTCGGGGAACTCGACTCGGACGCGGCCACCAGGCTGCTGGGGGAGTTCATCACCGATCCCGACGTGGACGTCATCATGGTGGGGAACACGGACTGGTCGCAGACCGCGAAACTGCTTCCCACCGTCGCCGCGCCGCGCTTCACCGAGGTGCTGCCCGCGCGGGACGCCACCGTCGATGACGCCGAGGGGAACGTGCCGGAGCGGGTGCGCTCGGTGGCCGAGCCGGAGGCTCTGGGCATCGTCACCGATGTGCTGGTCTCGGCACTGGCGACGGTGCTGCAGACCACGCCGGAGCGGATCGACCCCAACACCCGGCTCGACCAGCTCGGGCTGGAATCGCTGATGGCGGCCGAGCTGAGCTCCGTACTGCAACGCAGGCTGGGCTGCGTCGTACCGTCGATGGAACTGGTCACCGCGACCGGCGTCCGGCAGCTCGCCCCGCGCCTGCTCGGACGCATCAGGCGGGGCGCGTGACCCCGCACTCCCCCGGCACGTTCTCCCACTGACGAGTGGGGCCCGGTTCCCGTGATACCGAAACGGCGGGGAGGGGTCCCGGAGCCCCGGCGGCAGGATTGCGGGCCGAGGCCGAAGCGGCGGGAAGAGGGGATGGACCATGCCGGTGACGACGGGGATGGGACGCGTGGCCGGGCTGGCGGTCGGGGTCACGCTGACGGTGGGGGCGGCGCTGGCCGTCGGCGGATGTGCCTCGGACACCGAGGACTCCGACGACTCGGCCCGGCGGCCTTCGGCGAGCGCGTCGAAGGCCGCCGGGCCCAGCCGGGCGCTGGTGACCTGGGCCGGCCGGATGTGTGCGGCCACCAAGCTCTACGAGACGGTGAAGGCGGACAGCGCGGACGAGATCGAGGAGATCACCGATCCGCCCGAGGACGCGCTGATCGGGCCCGAGTTCACCGCCATGGGCTACCTGTCGAGCACCTCCTCGTCGCTCGACGAGGTCGCGGAGAAGCTCGGCGGCGTGCCGTCGTCGGGCATCGCCGCCGCGGACCGGCTGCACGACAGCCTGGCCGAGCAGGTCGCGACCATCCACCCGAAGGTCACCGCGCTCACCGACAACAGCGGCTTCACCAGCCCCGCGGAGGACTCGGTCGACCGGGCCGAACGTGTCGGCAAGCTGATCAAGTCCCTGAAGACGCCCGAGCCGGGGCTGAAGACCGTGGTCGCCAAGGAGCCGAAACTCCTCGCCGCCTACCGCGCCGCGCCCCCGTGCGCCCCGTCCGAACCGCTGCCCAAGGCCGCGGACGGCACGGACACCGGCGCCTGCGCGGACGGGAGTTGCGAGATCCTGGTGACGAAGCGGGTGGATTTCCCGCTCCGCGCGTGGCGGGTGCGCGTATCGCTCACGGAGACCAAGGCCAAGGTGAGCAACGGCGGACCCGAGGGCGGCGCGGGACAGCTCACGCTGACGTCCGGCGGAACCGGATCGTTCGGCGATGCCAACGGCGACCAGGCCACCGTCCGCGCCGTCGCCGTCACCGGGGATGGCGCGGTACTGCGCTTCAGCACCAAGTGAGCGCGGGGAGGGGAAAGGTGAGCACAGCGGGGGCGCCGGACCGGGCTCCGTCCGGGCAGCGGCTACGCGAGGTGGTGCGCGCGGTCATCGCCGAGGTGGCACCCGAGGAGCTGCCCGTCGTGGCGGGGCTCAGCCGGTTCGACGACGATACGGTGGTGGCGCGGCTGACCAGCCGCCGCAGGGGCCGGGAACCCCTGGGGTTCGGGCTGGAGGAGATGGTCTGCCTGGCCACTCCGGTGGTGTGGGTGGCGCTGGACGAGAGTGTGCGCAAGGTCGTCGGCCGCACGGTCGACGGCGTTCCCGCCAGGGTGGGCAGACGGCTCGGCAGGGTGTTCCGCCGGCCGGCCGACCCGCTGGTGGTGTCCGCGCTGACCCCCGAGCAGGTCGCCGAGGTGCGGCGGCGGATCCTGGAGCTGTCGGCGCGCAGCGGGCTGGAACCCGAACGCGCCGAGGTGCTCGCCGACCGCGTGGCGGCTCGTCTTCTCCTGCCCGTCCAGGCCGACGGAACCGACGGGGCCGGCCGGACCGACGACGGGGCCGAGGGCGGCGAGGACGACACCGACGAGCAGGGCACCCGGGCGTAGCCGTGTCCGCGCCGGCCGCACGCGTCGACGAACGCGTCCTCAGTGCGGGGACCACACCCCGTTTCGTGCTGCTGATGGTGCTGGTCCTGGTGGCGAGCCTGTCGGCGCTCGACGATGTCAACTACGTCCTGTCCTACGCGTTCAGGCCCGAGGGGAACGCCCTCGGCGGCCTCGGGTGCTTCTTCGCCGCGGGCGTCGACCCCATCGGTGACCGCCAGGCGAACCAACTGGCGTTGAAGCGCCCAGGGGTCCCGGAAGCGCTGGACGCGTGCATGGACCGCTTCGAGCACCGCTTGCCCGGGTGGCCGGTGCTGCTGGAACTGGCCCTGCTGATCGCCGCCGTAGGGGTCCTGCACTGGGCGCTGCCGCGCTGGAAAGGCCGGCGTGGCAAGGTCGTACCGCTCGACCAGCGGGTCGATCCGACCGGCGAGGTGCGTCACCTCGTCGACGAACTGGTCGCCACCGCCGGCCTGGCCCGCTCCCCGCGGGTCGTCATCGACCCGGCCGCGCACACGCCCAGCGCGGTCGTGTTCGGGCGGTGGCCCCACTACACGATCTGTCTGCACGGTGGGCTGCTCGCACGCCGGCCGGCCGACCCCGCCGGTTTCCGCGGGGTGGTGCTGCACGAGCTCGCCCATATCCGCAACCGCGATGTCGACATCACCTACGGCACCGTGGCCCTGTGGCGGGTGTTCCTCGCCGTGCCGCTGCCGGCCAACCTGCTGATCGCCGCCGCCTACTTCCGGCGGGACTTCCTGCGGGAATCGTCCACGGCCTTCGCGGCGTCCAGCCGCCCGAGCACCGTCTACGAACTGCTCCAGGCCGGTTTCCTGATCGCGCTGGTGTACCTGGCGCGCGCCGACGTGCTGCGCACCAGGGAGTTCTACGCCGATATCGACGCCGCGAAGTGGGGGGCCGACCCACGGGTGTGGAGCCACCGCGCCGGGGCGCCGCCGGACGCCGGCCGGGGCAGGCACGCGCTGGGGGCGTTCGCCGGTCTGTGGCGCACCCATCCGGACTGGACGCGGCGGCACCAGGCGGTGGCCGACCCCGTGCGCCTGTTCGACGTCCCACGCCTGCCCATGTTCCTGACCGGTGCGGCGGCGATCATCGTCTCCGGCTGGGCGGGCACCTCGGCCACCCTGGGCCAGGGCGATCTGCCCGGATGGGCGGAGTGGGGCTGCGCGTTGCTCGGGGCGGGGCTGGCGGCCGTGGTCGTGGGCACCATCCTGTGGCGGGCCGCCGTCCACGCGGTGCTCTCCGGCCGGCGCGGCCCGTCCGGGATACGGGCCGGTGTGTGGTTCGGGGCGGGCCTGGTGACCGGTGAGGTGGTGCTCGGCCGCGCCGCCGACCGCTGGCTCCCCGCGCGACCGTGGTTCCTGCTGATACTGCTCCTCATCGGCGTCGTGATCTGCTGGTGGACGGCTCAGCACGCCGAACTGTGGGCCCGGACCTGGCGTGGCCGGACACTGGGCCCCGTTGTGCTGCTGGGCCTGGTGGCCACGGGGCTCGTGTTCGGGCTGTGGTTCTCGTGGTGGCAGTCGGACGGATACACATGGGTGCAGGGCCGCTCGATCGTCAACCGCGAGGGCCTGCTCACGGTGTACGCCACGTGGTACCCCGGACTGGCCGAGGCCGACTCCGGCGCCCTGCGCACGGTGCTGGCGGTGAGCTGGGTGGTCGGCCGGCTGGGCACCGACCAGTTCGTGATCTCCTCGGAGCAGCTCCTGATGTGGGTGGCGGGGGTGCTGTGGCTGCTGCCGCTGCTGACGTGCCTGTGGCACCGGACCTCGGCGGCACCCCGCTGGGCACGGGGGGATGGTGTGCGGCCGGGCCGGGGGCTGCCGGTGCGCCGGATCGTGCGCTGCGGCGTCGGCGGTGGGGTGCTGGCCCTGTGCGCGCTGATCGTGGCCAAGGTGTGCGTGCACCACGTGGTGCGGCCGGGCCCTGGCCGGCCGGCCGTCGCCACCCTCTCCGACTCCGTGGCGGTGCTGGTGGCGCTGATGGGGGCGATGGTCGTCGCGGCGTGGGTGGCCGGCGCCGGGGACCGTACCTACCGGCTGCTGACCGGGCTGGTCACGGCGGGCGTCACCGCCCTGCTGGGGCTTTTGTGGAGCTTCCTGCTGGCCTCCGCGGACGGCTGTCTGGGACGGCTCGACATCGCCTACGACACCTGCGGATGGCGCCCCCACGAGGGCTGGACGAGCACCGTGGACCCCGGGCTCGGCGTTCTGGGACTGGGGATGTTCACCGTCGCGGCGGCCATGCTGGTCCTCGCGGGCCTCCCCCGCCGGCGCCCCGCGCCGCCGGCGGAGGTGCCGGACACCGCGGCCGGACGCCGTCGCCTCCTGGTGGCCGCCGTCTGGGGCGTGGCGCTCGCCTTCGCCTCGACCAGTGAACTCGCCCTGACCGAGGTCTCCTCGGTGACACCCGACGGCACCACGCCGTCCCAGGTGCGGGTCCCCGCCGCCACCTCACCGGCGATCCACACGGCGCGTGTGCTCGCGTGGCTGAGGTACGGCGGCGGCGAACACCTGAACGGCATCGGCAACGACGAGAACACCTTCACCACCGCCGCGACGCGAGCCTCCGACTACGCGGCGGTCGTCGCCCGGGTACGCCCGATCTGCCAGGACATCGAGCGCCGCGTCGCGGACGCCCGCCACTACTTCCCCGTGCCCGATGAGAAGGGCCATCGGTACTGGACGACGTTCCTGGACCAGTCCGAGCGGGCCGCCCGCACCTGCCAAAAGGCCATCGACGCGGAGGATTTCGCGATGTACCGGAGGTCGGGAGAGGAGATGCAGCGGACGTACTTCTCCCACCGGGCGTTCTACGGCTGGCTCCAGAGCCATCGACGGTGAGCGGGGGCCGCCGCGCGGCCCGAGCGGCCCCCGCCCCGTCTTCAGCGCTCCGCCACGGCCTCAGCCCTGGGCGGCGGCCACGGTGAACGCGCTTCGCACGGTCTGCGTCACGGCGTTGCCGTCCGTGTCGGTGGCCGTGACGCGCAGGGACGCGTCCCGGCCCGCCGCCGAGTCCGGGGTGGTCCAGTCGGCGCGGAATGTGCCCTTGCCCAGCGAGGTGGTGGACGCCGTCGTCCAGCGCTCGCCGCCGTCGAAGGACACCTCGACGGTCGCCTCGGTGACGGCGGGCGGTGCCACCACGCCCGGCACATGTCCGAAGGTGACCACGAGGTGGTCGTCGCCGGTCGGGCCGGTGCCGTCCAGCGTGGCGCCGAGCTGGTAGTGCGGGACGACGACCGGCAGCGCCGAGCACTGCTCGGGCCCGTCGTACTCGCCCTGGTCGGATACGCAGGCCCAGTCGTCCGGCACGGTCCGGCCGCCCGAGTGCGCCGAGGCGAAGGTCCATTCGGTGTGCGTGGTCAGCGACTGGTGGAAGTCGCTGTTGGTCCTGGTCTGGTCGTACACCACCGTGTACGTGGCCTTCTTTGGCGGCGCGCCCAGCACGACGCCGGAGATGCCGTCGCTCTCGTACAGGGTCGTGTCACCGGAGACCACCGCGAGGTGGCTGGAGCTGATGTCGGACGGGAACGCGAGGTCGTGGTGGCCGCCCGAGTCCGTGACCGTGGCCAGGGAGAAGGTGAGCGCGTCGCCCTTGCGGCAGGCCGTGCAGTACCACGTCTCGTCCAGGGCGGCGGCGCCCGGCGCGGGCTCGGTGAATCCGGGGACCAGCGGGCCGCGCAGCCAGTCGACCGTGGTGGTCCGGCCCGGCCGAAGGGGCTGCTTCTGGGAGACGAAGCGCCGTTCCCCGGCCTTGAGCCAGTCGTGGTAGGAGGCGCCGGCGGAGCCGCCGATGTACTCGACCCGCTGCGCGGGTGTCTTGAACGGCTGGGACAGCGCCTCCCCGCCCGTCTCGTACGGCAGGTACATCAGACGCGCGATCTCCTGGGCGCGGCCCGGCGTGTCGCTGTGGTAGTTGGTCCTCACCGTGGCCAGTTGGCGTCCGGTGACCTTGTAGTGCTGGTTCTTCGCGATCCGGCCGGCCGGGTTGTCCAGCTTGAGGTCGTAGGAGTAGGGCTCGGCCGCTTCGGCGGGCGCGTCGCGGTGGGTGTAGACGTTGAAGCGCAGGTCGCCCGTGGTGACGGGCCGGCTGGAGGGCTGCACATAGGTGGGCAGGCCGCCGGTGACGCCGGTGGTGCTGTAGAGCGCCGGGTCGCCCTGTGAGTCGACGCGCCGGTAGCCGAGGATGAGCTGGCTCTCCTGAGCCGTCCGCGGGGTCGAGAAGGTGATCCGCTGGGTGGCTTTGCGCAGGTCGAGCACGGCCTCGGTGCCGGTGGCGCCGTCGGAGACGGTGAACTCGGCGGTGGCGATGCGGATGGCGTCCGGGGTGCCGTCACTGCCGGGGGTCGCGGCGGCGACCATGGCGGTGTAGTGGCCTGCGGGGACGTCGATCCGCTTCTCACCGTCGACGGCCTGGAGGTACGGCTCCTGGTAGAGGGCGGCGTCGTCGACGTTGGCCAGTCCGAACGTGGTGGTGCCCGCGCGGGGTTCGCCGTCCGGGCCGAGCACGGTGACCTTCACCGGGTGGTCCGCCCGGTGGTTGGCCGACGGACGCGGGGCGGTCCGTTCACCGGCCGTGGCGATGGCCGGTGTCACGGAGGTGACGCCGCCGAACAGCGGGCCGTCGCCGGCGGAACCCTCGGCCGCCTCGGCGCCGGCCTGCTTCGCCAGCGCCGCGCCGAAGGCGGCACCCGAGGGCGGGGCCGTGGCGCCCGCGGTGGCCTCGACCCGCACCGGTGTGGTGGTGACTCCGGCCTTGACCAGGGCGGACACATTGAACAGCGCGGGGTCCAGGGTGCGGCCCAGATACGGCAGCGCGGTCATCGGAATGACGAAGACATCGTTGTCGACGCGCTGGGTGACATAGTCCGCCGTGGCGCCCGGCCGCGCCGTCACCACGACGCCCCCGTCCGCGCGGAGCGTGACCCGCTCACCGGTGACCAGGGTGACGGTGTGGGCCGCCGTGTCGGGGGCGGCCGGCACCGCGGACGCGGTCGCGGCGACGTCCCGCGCCGGGGCGGGGGCGGCCAGGGCGCCGGGGGCGGGGCCGGCCGTCAACGCGAGGGCGGCCAGGGCGCAGCCGGCCGTGAGGGCGCGGGGGCCGCGCGGGACGGCTCGTGGCGCGGGGGTCTCTCTGATCCGTCGGTGCCGCATGAGGCTGGTCCTTCCTTGACGTGCGATCAAGGGGCATGTGCACGTCCCACAGGTTTGCCCGCGGAGGCGATCACTGCCAGGTACAGACCAAAGCTGGCCGAAAAGCGTCGTTCCGAGGCGTTAACCGAGCGTTCGCCGTGATGTCCGGGGGCCGGGCCGCGTCCGGTGCGGAGCGGCCACGGTGAATTAGGGCGTCCTCCCTACGGAATTCACGCATCCGCCAAGGGCGTCGGACAGGATCCTGCCCCTTTCCCAGCCAGGAGGAGCCGGTGACCGCCGACAGATCCCATACGGAGGAGCCACGCTTGGAGATCCGCGGCCCTTCGCGACGTCTTGCCCTGCGGGGCCGCGCCCTCCGTGCGCTCGTGACCGCGCTCGCCTTCCCCGTGGCCGGACTGCTCGCGCTCACCGCCGGAGGGCATCTCCTGCTCCCCTTCGAAGGGGTCACCACGCTCGAGGGCAAGATCGCCTCCAAGGCGGAGTTCTTCGAGGACGAGGAGGTCCAGCGCATCCTGGTGAAACACGGCATCAGGGTGCACATCACCCGGATGGGTTCCCGGGACATCGCCACCACCAGCTTCGACGGCTACGACTTCGCCTTCCCGTCCGGCCAGCCCGCGGCGGAGATGATCAAAAATGACCGCAGGGACGGATACGCGAAGGCGCGCTCGCCCTTCGTCAGTCCCATCGTGCTGGCCACCTACCGCGAATACGCCGAAACCCTGCGGGACAACGGTCTGGCCACGCCACGGCAGGGCACCGGCGGGCAGCGGAACAACCCGCTCTACTACACCCTCGACATGGGGAAGTTCATCGACGTGAGCGCGCGCGGAAAGACCTGGGACGAGATCGGCATCGGAAGGAGACACCGGACGACGAACGGCAACCGGATCCTGGCCCAGACGTCGAACATCTGCGAGGCCAACCACGCCGGAACGTATCTGGGGCTGGTCGCCTTCGTGGAGAACGGAAACGCCGTCCCGACGAACGACGCGGCGGCGGACCGCGTGGCCGGGCTGATCAAGCCGACTCTGGTCTCCCAGGGGCTGCCCTCGGAGGAGATGTTCAAGACCTACGAAGTGCCCGAGGGAAAGGGCGTCGCCCCGATCGTGGTGGTCTACGAGCACCAGTACTTCGCCTACCAGATACGGCAACGGCAGCAGACCGGAAAGCCCGACGCGGAGCGGGTCCTGCTCTATCCGTCGACGCAGTTCCTGACCGAGCCCGAATACATCGCGCTCACCCCCGAGGGCGACCGGCTCGGGGAACTGCTCGCCACCGATGAACAGCTCCAGCGCCGGGCGATGGAACTGGGCTTCCGCGTCCTGGACTCCAGCTCCAAGGCGACCAGCACCGCGCTGTACCGGTTCCTGGCGGACCAGGGCATCCCGGCCCCCGCCTCGGCGGCCAACGACACCAAGGCGACGCTGCCGAGCCTGCCGCTGCTGGAACGGATGATCACGTCCGTCGGCGACTGCCCGCCGCCGAAGAAGAGCTCCGAGGCGTCCTCATGAGGCGGCGTCCGCACCGCCGGGTGGTTCTCGCGCTCTGTCTGGCCCTGCTCGGCACGGCCACCGCCACCGCCTGCGGCTCCGGTGACGACAAGCCCACCACGCTGCGGGTGCTGGCGAGTTCGGAGCTGAGGGACATGGCGCCGCTCCTGGACGACCTGCGCCGGGACACCGGGGTGGAGTTGGACATGGAGTACCGGGCCACCGTGGACGCCGGGGACGGGCTGACCCCCGGTGCGTACCACCACGATCTCGCCTGGCTCGCCTCCGACCGCTACTTCCAGCTCAGGCTCAAGGAGTCCCACGGCGCGGCCGACAAGCCGCTCGCCACCACCACCATGCTCTCCCCGGTGGTCGTCGGCGTGAAGCCGGACACCGCCAGGGCCCTGCGCGCGCGGGCCAAGGGCGGTCAGGTGTCCTGGGCGGACATCGCCGACGCCGCCGCCGCGGGCTCGGTGCGCTTCGGCATGGCCGACCCCGAGCGCACCAACAGCGGCCTCTCCGCGCTCGTCGGCGTCGCGACCGCCGCGGCCGGGACCGGCAGCGCGCTGCGCGCCGAGGACATCTCCTGTGACCGGCTGCGTGGCTTCCGTACCGGCCAGAAGGTCACCGCGGAGAGCAGCGCGGAGCTGCGCGAGGAGTTCATCGCCCACCAGGACGAGCTGGACGCCCTGATCACCTACGAATCGGAGCTGCTGTCGCTCAACGCCGGCGGCAGGCTCCACGAGAAGCTGGAGATCATCTACCCGAAGGACGGCATGGTGCTGTCCGACTACCCGCTGCTCCTGCTCGACCCGGCCAAGCGCGACGCGTACGACAAGGTGGTGGCCTGGCTGAAGAGCGCGTCCACCCAGCAGAAAATCATGGAACGCACACTGCGCCGGCCGCTCGGCCCTCAGGTGCGCAGGGACCCCCGGCTGCGGGCGGACATCGGCAACGCGCTGTACTTCCCGGACCAGCGGGCGGTCGTGGACCAGCTGGTCGAGGACTACGGCGACCCCCGGTCGCCCACCCCGAACCATGTGATCTTCCTCCTCGACTTCTCCACCTCGATGCGGGGCGCCCGGGTGGCCGCGCTGCGCTCGGCGTTCGCCGGGCTCAGCGGCGCCGACACCTCCGCCACGGGGAAGTTCGTGCGGTTCTACCAGGGCGAGCGGATCACCGTCATGCGCTTCGGCGGCCGCGTCCTCGCCGAGCGCGACGTCACCGTCGGCGGGCGGCGGGACCTGCGGTCGGTGGACTCCTTCGTCGCGGCGGACGACTTCGACGACTCCACCGCCATCTGGTCCGCGCTCGACCACGCCTACCGGAAGGCGTCCGGCATCGTCCGCGACCACCCCGGGCAGCCCGTCTCGATCGTCCTCATGACGGACGGTGAGAACACCTCCGGCATCACCTTCGAGGAGTTCCGGCGACGGTACGCGGCACGGGCGGAGACGGTCCGTTCCATCCCCACCTTCCCGCTCCGCCTCGGCGCGGCGGACACCGCGGAGCTGACCCGGGCGGCGCGTACGACCGGCGGGCGCGTGGTGGACGCGGGCGCCCGTTCCCTCCCCGACGCCTTCAAGGAGATCCGTGGCTGTTGACAGCGGAATGTGGTGGAGCGTCTGGTGGCCCTGGACGCTGGTGTGGGCGGCGACCGCCGTCAGCCTGATCGTCGCCGCGGTCCTGCTGGTGGTCCGCGCGCACCGGTACCGCAGACGCCTCAGACAGAGCTCGGAGAAGCCGACGGAGGGGATCTGCCTCTACCTCCACGACCGGGCCATCATGAACCTGTATGAGATGGGCCGTTACGAGAAGGCGCTGGAGCGGGAGGTCGAGCACCGGATCACCGGCAGCACGGACGGATCGCTGCGGGCCCGGATCTTCGGTGTGGGCGTCAGCGGCGGCCGGAACGTCAGCCGCCAGGAGATCAGCACGTACATCGAGAGCGCCAAGCCCATCACGGTGATCGGCCTCATCGTGGACACCCTGGAGCGGACCGACGCCATCGTCCACGGTGACCTCAGGACCCGCACCATCACCTGGAACCACGCCCTGGCCCGCTCCCTGGACACGGACGGCCGCCCCGGCCGGGGGGCCGGGGCGGCCGTCCGGCTGCGCGACATCGAGGACTTCGTCTCCCTGCGGGGCCGGTTCCGCAAGGCCGGGCAGACCGACGCGCGCACCGTCTTCCTCGCCCCGTACGGCGACCCGGAGGATCCGGCCCAAGGGCCACAGGTCCGCGTGGTCTGTGCCACCGACGGGCTGCGCAACGACGACAGCCACGAAGGCACGTTCCCGGCACGCTGTCTGGGCAAGGTGCGGGACTGGAACCCGCGGACCGGGGAACTGACCGTCGAGGCCATCGCGATCTTCAGCTAAGGGCTATGACCCACTATCAGGGGTACTGGAAGGGATTTTCCGGTGTAACTGCGATACGCGCAAACAGCTGTTTACGGGAGGAATTCTCGGGCCTTCTCGATACACCGGCCTTCCCTCTCCGAAATGCCCCGACCGGGGTCGCGAAAATGTGAGCCCAGCAGCAACTTGCTCATCATCGCTCTCCTCAAACGAGCTTCCGGCGAGACTTTGGTGACATTTGGCGCCGCAGCACTGTCCCCTCCCGACGTGTCTGTTTTACGTTCTTCTCTCCACATCACAGGAACTCTTACAGGGGAACCGTGCTCACTCGAAACACCACCACCGAGCAAGGCGCCGAGCGCGCACCGGAGACGGCGGCAGCGCAGACCGGCGAGCGCCCGGCGGCACCCGCCCGCTCCAAGGGCGCCGCCATTCTCAGCTGGGCCATCACGCTCAGCCTCAACGTCGTCGCGCCGATCATGACGTACCACGCACTGCGCGACCACGGCTGGAGCGAATTCGCCGCGCTGCTGACCAGCAGCGCATGGCTGGTGCTGGACAGCGCCGTCCACCTTGCCTGGCGCCGCCGCCTCGATGAATTCGCCGTCGTCACCATGGTGTTCATCGTGATCACGGCGGTGGTGTCGCTCGTCGGCGCGCATTCGGCGCGCGCTCTGCTGATCAAGGACTCGTCCATCACCGGGCTGTTCGGACTGCTGTGCCTGGCGACGCTGCTGGCGCCGCGCCCACTGATGTTCTACTTCGGGCGCAAGTTCTCCACCGACGGCACCGACGCCAGCGTCGCCTGGTGGAACGGCCTGTGGCGGTTCGAGGACTTCCGCAGGAGCCTCATCACGATGACGACGGTCTGGGGCGTGGCCTACTGCGCGGAGGCCGCAGTGCGGATCGTGCTGGCGTTCACGCTGAGAACTGACACCATGGTGATCCTGAGCCCGGTCATGATCTACAGCGTGCTCGGCTGCCTCGGCATATGGACGGCGTGGTACGGCAAGCGGTCGCGCCGCAAGGGCGAGGCGCGCGCCAAGGCCGCCGCCGCGGCCGCCCAGTCCTGACCGGCCGATGGATCGGGGGTGGGTCGATGCCCTTGGGCAGCACCGTATCGGCGTTGATATGAAAAGCTGTCGTCAGCCGATCGCAGGACGGGGCCTGGGGGCGGTTGTCGAGAGGAGCGCAGCGTGACAGAGAACGGCTTCCGTGCCGAGCAGATCGACACCAGCAGGCCACATCCCGCGCGCATCTACGACTACTTGCTCGGCGGCAAGAACAACTACGAGGTGGACCGCGAGGCCGGTGACCGGCTCGTCGACGCGGCACCCGAGGTGCGGCTCGGCGTCCAGGCCAACCGCGCCTTCCTGCGGCGGGCCGTGCGCTACGTGGTCGGCAGCGGCGTCCGGCAGCTCCTCGACATCGGCACCGGGCTGCCCAGCTCGCCCAATGTGCACGAGATCGCCCAGGAGGTGGCTCCGGACGTGCGCGTCGCGTACGTCGACAACGACCCGATCGTCAACACCTACGCCAATGTGCTCCTCCGCGGGTCCGCCCTGACCAATATCGCGCTCGCCGATCTGCGCGACCCGCGGGGCATCGTGGACCACCCCGAGGTCCGCCGGGTCATCGACTTCGGCGAGCCGGTCGCGGTGCTCCTCGTCGCCATCGTCCACTTCCTCACGGAGGCGGAGCAGCCCGAGCGGGTCGTCGCCACCCTGCGCGACGCGCTGCCGGCCGGAAGCTTCCTGGTGCTCTCCCACGCCACGGGCGACTTCGCCGACCGGCGCGCGGCCCAGGCCGTGTACGACAAGGCCACCGCCCCCCTCAACCTGCGTTCCCGCGCCGAGGTCGAACGGTTCTTCGACGGCTTCACGCTGGTCGAGCCCGGTCTGGCGGAGGTCCCGTTCTGGCGCCCGGACACCCCGCCGCCGACCCGGCCCGGCCAGATCGGCTACTACGGCGGCGTGGCGCGGAAGACCGGCTGAACCGCCTTACCCACGGTACGGTTTGACCATGGATGTTTTCGGAACACCTTTTGCCGATGACACCACCGGGCCCCGGACGGCCGTTGCGACCACCGCGTGTCAACTGCTGGTGAAGCCGGGCGCCATCGCCGTGGCGGCCGAAGGCATCGGGCCCATGGATCCCTTGGGCGACACCACCGACCGAAACCGTCCGCCGCGTGCGCGGCACCTGTGGGGAAAGGGCCGTGAACACCACTAAGACCCTCTGCTTCGCCATATCGGCGCTCTCGTCGTACGCCGCGCTCGTCTACCGGCTGTCGCAGATGAGACGCAGCTGGCGGGACACCGCCTACCGCACACTGGTGGTCGCCCTGCTGCTCCAGTGCCTCACCTTCACGATGGGTACCGTCGCGATGGGCAACGAGCGCTTCCTGGGCGTCGGCAACCTCGCCATCCTGCTGATGCACCTGTCGGCGGTCGCCTTCGTCGTCAGCGCGCAGATCATCCTGCTGCGCTGGGCGACCGACGCCGAGGACACCGGACGGAAGGCCCGCTGGTGGCTGGTCACCGGCGTCGTCCTCAACGCGCTGCTGACGGCGCTCTTCTTCATCGCCGACGGCCCCGACCGGCCGGCCTCGGACTTCAACACCGGCAGCGGCCAGCCGCTGGTCCTCACCTACCTCCTGGCCTTCATGCTCTCCCAGGCGGTTCCGTGCGTCACCATCCTGCGCCAGTGCGGCCCCTACGCCCGTATGGCGGGCAGGACCTCGCTGCGGCAGGCCCTGCGGCTGCTCTCCGTCACCGCGGTGCTCCTGTTCCTGTACTTCCTGGCCAGGGTGGTCAACGTCCTCACCGCCGCGTGCGGGATCGACATCGGCGCCTGGACGCTCGCCGCCTCCGTCTTCAGCGCCCTGGGCATCATCACCCTCTCGCTCAGCCTGACGATCTCCTCCTGGGGGGCCTCGGCCACCAGGCTGCTGGAGTGGGCGCGCGGGTACCGGTCCTACCGGGCCCTCTACCCGCTCTGGCGGGACCTGTACGAGTCCTCCCCGGACATCGTCCTGGAGCCGCCCGGCGCTTCGGTCTCCGACCTCGACTACCGCCTCCACCGACGGGTCATCGAAATCCGCGACGGATGGCGGGAGTTACGTCCCTACATCGACCGCACCGCGGGCGGGGACGGGGAAGCGGACTTCACGGGCGGTGAGGATTCCCGGCAGGCGTTCGCCGAGGCCGCGCAGATCAGACAGGCCCTGCACGCCAAGCGCACCGGCACCATCCCGGAACACAACGCGGACGCGCGGGACTTCGAGGACCGCGACACCGACAACTTCGCGGCGGAGGTCCTGTGGCTGACGAAGGTCGCCTCCGCCTACCGCAAGCTCGGCAGGGCGCGTTGAGAGTTCCCGCCCGGTCTGCCCCCGTGTCAGGCCGGGCGGGATATCCCCCGTGGTCCCCCGTTTCTTCCACCGGACCCGGACCCGGAGAACCGGGCCGGACCAGGCCGATACCCGCCGGCCAACTCGGCCACCCCCGCCGACGAAGTTAGCTGGCAGCTATCGACAAGGTCCACGGTGGCGGAGTTACGCGCGATTGTCAACTGGCAGTTGATCTGGGAGACTCACGAATAACCGGGGGCAATACCGAAGGGGTGACGGGAGGGGAGCCGCACGATGTCCGAGAGCGAGGACCGTCCCCTGCTGGCCGTGCGTCTGGACAACCTCTTCAAGACGGTTCGCCCCAAGGGCAGGCACTGGACCAACGCCGAGGTGGCGGAGGAGCTGAAGCGGTCCAACCCCGAACTCAAGGTCGGGGGCGTGTATCTGTCGCAGCTGCGGACGGGCAAGCGCTCCAATCCCTCACCGGACCTGCTGGCCGCCCTGGCGCGTTTCTTCGGCGTGTCGGTGGCCTACTTCTTCGACGACCAGGTCGCCGAGTCGGTGCTCAGCGAGCTCGCCGCCATCGAGGCGCTGCGACAGGCGGGGGTCCGCGCCGTGGCGATGCGGGCGGCCGGGATGAAGAAGGAGAACCTCCAGGCCATCACGACCCTCATGGACCAGTACCGGCAGTTGCAGGGTCTTCCGCCGGTCACCGACGCCACGGACGACCCGGAATGAAGGGCTCGGCGTGAGGGGCTCGGCAGAGAGGAGCTCGGTGTGAGGGACTCGGTGTGAGGGGCGCCAAGAAGGGGCGGTCGGCCGGTCAGGACCGGCGCAGCCAGCTCAAGAAGCTCCGGAAGGCGGGTGCGCGGCGGATCGCCGAGCTGGATCTGCCGGAGGTGGCCGATGTCGCCGAACTGTGCCGCTATCTCGGCGAGGTCCGTGGCCGCCCGATCACGCTGGTCCCGATGCAGATGCCGGCGTCGCACCCGTGCGGCATGTGGGTCGCCGCGCGCGACGAGGACCTCATCTTCTACGACGCCAACACGACCAGCGCGCATCAGGAGCACATCATCTTGCATGAGCTGGGCCACATCATCTGCTGCCATCGCGGGGCAGGCTGGCTGGACGAGGCGAGCGCCCGCCTCCTCTTCCCCAACCTCGACCCCGACCTCGTGCGTGACATGCTCCTGCGCGCGACCTACGACGACGTCCAGGAGCAGGAAGCGGAGATCATCGCCTATCTGCTCTCCCAACGGGTGGGCGGCACCGGAACACGGCATGGTGTGCCCACGGCCCCGAAGACCGGGGAAGCCGGGAAGGCCGGGGAGGCCAGGGAAGCCGGGCAGGACGCCACCCTCAGCCGGATCGAACGCACCCTGATCTGATGCGCGTCACACATGCGCCGGCGGCGGCCGCATGCCACCGCCGGCTTCGTGCCGTCCTGGCACTTCGTGCTCGTCCTGGCGCCTTGTGCTCGTCCTAGCCTCGGCGGAGGCTCGCCAGGAAGCGCCAGAGCGCGGAGCGGGGCCGTTCCGGCGGGGCGGGGACGGGGGTCGCGGGTTCGGGCGCCGGAGCGGGTTCGGGCGCCGGGGCGGGCGCGGCCGCCTCGGGGGCCGGGGGCGCCACCGGGGTCGGCCGCATCCGCATGTGGAACCGGGCGGGGCAGGACTTCAGCCCGCGTACGTGCGTCGAGGAGCGCCAGGGCAACTGGTCGACGGGCAGCCCCAGTTCGAGGTCGCACCGTTCGAACAGCTTGCCCACCGCCGTGGTGACGATCATGTCGGCGATGCCCCGCCCCGGGCACTGGTGCGGCCCCGCGCCCCAGGCCAGATGGGCGCGCGAGCTCACCGACGCCTCGTGGCTGCCGGGGGTGGCGAACACCGGGTCACCGTGCGCGGCGGCGATCGAGGGCACGACCGCGTCGCCCGCGGCCAGCCGGAAGTCTCCCAGGTCGGTGTCGACCACGGGGAAGCGGAAGGTGAGGTTGACCCACGGTGGCGAGGCGATGTGCACGCGGTTGACCAGCTCCTCGACGGGCCCCGCCATCAGGCCGGCCCGCGCCCCGGCCTCCCCGGCCAGCACCTCCAGCACACTGTTGGTGATGGCGTGGCTGACCAGCTCCGCCATGATGACGATGATGGCGTACAGCTCCAGCCCGACCTGCTCCACCGTCAGCGCGGGCTCGACGGCGAGCAGCCGGGTGGTCAGGTCGTTGCCGGGGTGCTGCTTCTTGTACGCGGCGAGTTCGGTCGTCGCGGCCACCAGCCGGCCCACGGCCGCGGCGGCCTCCGGGCCGCCGTCCACCATGCGCCACGAGTCCATGAAGACCTCGTCGCCCTGGTCGACCGGGAAGCCGAACAGCCGGTTGACGGCCATCAGCGGCAGCGCCCGTGCGAACTGCGCGCCCAGGTCCACCCATCCGCTGTCGCTGCCGTCCGCGAAGAAGCTGATCAACTCGTCGGCGTGCCGGGAGACGGCCTTCGCCAGCTCGAAGGACTCCGGCGCATGGGGGTTTTGGAAGGGGGCGATCGCCTCCTCCACGGCGGCGCGTGTCGCCTTGCGCCGCTGGTCGTCCTGGACCAGCAGATGGCTGACCTGGTAGCTGGGCAGATTCGGCCAGTCGGAGGGGACTTTGCCCTCGTTCAGCCACCGCCAGTGCTGGACGTCCTTCTTCCAGACGTTCTCGTCGCGCAGGACCTCCCACACCTCGCGGTAGCCGAGCACCAGCCACACCGGGACCCCGTGCAGATCGACGGGCGCCACCGGTCCGTAACGGGCTCTCAGGCGCGAGTAGACCGCGGCGGGCCGGGTTTCGAAGTCCCGTGTCATCAGCGGCTCGACCGCCAGGGACGCCAGCTCCGAAGGGGGGAATTCCATGTCCGATGTCCTTAGTGCGACAGCAAGGGCCGTTCCGGCCGGGCCGTGTGGTCCGTGTGGGGAAGCCACACGGCATCCGACGCGCGGCACGGAGCGGGAGCGGCCCGCTACAGCGCAGACAGACTAGCGGCCGGCTCGCGGGCTGAACAGCGCGGCCGCCGGCCCCCGCCCGTGGTGTCCGAACTGGTGGTATTCACCCGCTGCGCGGGGCCGCGATCAGCAGCGGTGCGCCCTGGGTGGCGGCCGAGGAGGGCCCGGTCTCCAGGAGGAGTTCCCCGGGTTCGACGGCGAGGCCGAGATCCCGGGTGACGGAGGCGAGGGTGTCGGCGTCGATCTCGAACACGGCGGCGGCCTCCTCCCCCGGGCGCAGATCGAGGCGGAGGAATCCGCGCAGTTCGCGGACACGTGGCCAGGAGGACCCTCCCGACAGCCGCCGTACGTAGAGCTGGACGGTCTCCCGCACCGGCCGCCGTCCGGTGTTGCGCACGGTGACCCGGCAGACGAGGGTGGGATCGTCCGGGGTCACACGGGTGCGCGACAGGCGTGGCGGCGCGTAGTCCACCGTGGTGTACGACAGGCCGTGGCCGAAGGCGTACCGGCCACCGGCGGGCTGGTCCACATAGCCGCGGTATCCGTGGTCCTTGGCGTTGTAGAACACCGGCAGCTGCGCGGCCGACCTCGGTACCGACACCGGCAGCCGCCCCTCGGGTTCGGCCGCGCCGAACAGCACATCGGCGACGGCCCGACCGCCCCACGGGCCCGGATACCACGCGCTCAGCACCGCCCCGGCGGTGCCGGTCAGGTCGGGCAGGGCGTGTGGACGGCCCTGTACGAGGACCACGACGACCGGCACGCCCGTGGCCGCCACGGCGTCCAGGAGCGCCAACTGCCCCTCGGGCAGCCGCAGGTCGGCCAGGTCGACGCCTTCGCCGCAGGTCATGCCGACGAGGTTGGCGCCGGTCACGACGGCGGCACCGGCTGTGTCGAAGGAGGTGTCGTCCGACCGCGCGCTGGAACCGCCCAGCACCAGGACCGCGACGTCGGCCGCCGCCGCGAGCGCGGCCGCCCCGGGGACACCGGTGAAATCGCCACCGACCAGATCACAGCCCGGCGCCGAGGTGACCTCGGTGTCCGGCGGGGCGGCCGCCCGGATGCCGTCCAGGATCGTGAGGTGGCCGCAGCCGGGCCGCTGCGGTGCGGTGTAGTCGCCGATCTGCTGGGGGATCGAGTCGGCGTTCGGGCCGAGGACGGCGATCCGGCGGGTGGCCGGTGGCAGCGGCAGGACGTGCCCGTCGTGGGCGAGCAGCGTGATGGACGCGCGGGCGAGGCGTTCGCTCAGCTCACGCGGGTCCGGGCGCGGTTCTCCGGCCACCGTGGCACGGGCGTAGGGCTGTTCGAAGAGGCCCAGGCGGAACTTCAGCGTCAGGACGCGGGCCACGGCCGTATCGAGGGTCCGCTCCGTGACGAGTCCCCGCTCGACCGCCTCGGCCAGCCGCGGATAGCAGGCGTCCCAGAGGCTGAGGTCGCATCCGGCGTTCAGGGCCAGGGCCCCCGCGGCCACCGGGTCTCCGGTGAGCCGGACCAGGCGGTCGACCGCGGCGCCGTCGGCCATGACGATGCCGTCGAACGCCCACCGGTCCCGCAGGAGCCCGGTCAGCAGGGCCCGGTTGGCGACACAGGGCAGGCCGTCGAATTCGTTGTAGGCCGCCATCACCCCGGCGGCCCCGGCCCGTACCCCGGCCCTGGCCGCCGCCAGATGGATCTCGTGCAGTTCGCGGGCGCTCAGCTCGGTGGCCGCGCTGTTGCGCCCGCCGACGGTGGCCCCCTGGCCGGCGAAGTGCTTGAGCACGACGGCCACGTCGGCGCTGCGCGCGCCCCGCACCAGCGCCTCGGTGAGCCGGGCCGCCAGATACGGGTCCTCGCCGAAGCACTCCTCGGCGCGGCCCCAGCGCGGGTCGCGCACCAGGTCGAGGGCGGAGACGAGCGCCACATGGCCGCCGCGTGCCCGCAGCTGAGCGGCGACCGCCGCCGCGGCGGCCTCGTAGAGGGCGGGGTCCCAGGTGGCGCCGACGGCGAGGTTGACCGGCAGCACGGTGCCGTCCAGGGCCTGGTGGCCGTGCGGAACCTCCTCGACCAACAGCACCGGTATGCCCAGCCGGGTGTTCTCCACCACATGGCGCTGCACCGTGTCCGCGACCCGGGCCCCGTCCGCCGCCGTGAGGCCGTCGGCGAAGCCGACGCCGGACCACGCGTCGGCCCGCTGGAGCCCGTACAGGGCGCCCATCCCGTCCCACGCGGCGACCTCGGCGCGGAAGGCGTCGGTGAGCCGGTGGCCGCCTTCGTGGCGCTCGTAGGCGTGCCAGCCGTACATGCGCTGGTTGACCTGGCCGACCTTCTCGGTGAGCGTCATGCGCCCCAGCAGGTCGCGGACCCGCTCCGGCACGGGGGCGGAGGGGTCGCGGTAGAGCTGATCGGTCACCTCAGCTCCACCACGCGCACACCGTAGGGGTCGAGCGTCACCTCCGGGGCCGGCGCGCCGGACGCGAGGTCGTGCAGCGTGCCGTCGGCGGCCGGGCGGACGGTGAGCTGCTCGGGGCTCTGGCTGACCAGCCACACGAAGCGGCGTCCGTCCCGGTGGACCAGGAGGTCCGCGCCGACGTGAGCGGAGTCGACCGTCACCGGGCGGCGGGCGCCGGCGACGTCGGCGAGTGCCGCGTAGAGGCGGTGGGTGTCCTCGGGGTTGACCCGCGCGGTGCGGGCGGCCATGTGCTCCAGGGGATAGGTGGCCAGCACGGTGCGGCCGTGCCCGGTGTCGCGCACCAGCAGAGCGGGGCGGCCGTGTGCGTCCACGGCCACCACCCGGGCGTCCCGCGCCAGGACCGGCAGGTAGGCCCGGCTGTCCTCGTTGCCCGCGACGGGGAAACGCAGGGTGTCCCCGGCCGTCAGCCCGCCGAAGTCGCCGGTGAACGTCATCTCCAGGACGTCGTCCTCGATGGGCTCGGCGACACCGTAGGAGAGCTGGAGTTCGACGCCGAACAGCCCGTCCAGGTCGTCGAACCACGGGCCGCGGGTCCCGGGGTGTTCGCCGGAGCAGAACGAGAGGTAGACGGTGGCGCCCGCGTGGGCGCGGCGTTCGAGCTCGCGCCGGGTGCGGGTGGTGAGCTGGCGGGTGGCCGGCAGCAGGTACAGGGCCGCGTCGCCGGGCAGGCCGTCGGCCTCCCGGGTGAAGCCCACCGGCAGATCGGCGGCGCGGGTGGCGACATAGCTCTGGTGCAGGGAGGTGAAGATCAGCGGGCGGTCGGCGGGCCTGCTGTAGGGGTAGCCGCGCTCCAGGAAGGCGGGCACGACCAGCGCCGCGTCCGCGTCGGCGCGCCGGCAGTGCGCGAAGTCCACGGCCTTCAGTGTGGTCGCGAACGCGGCGAGTTCGCGCAGTGGCGCCTTGGGGGCGCCGGTGCGGTCGGTGATGCCGAAGTGCATCTCGAAGGGGTGGTGGTCGTACGGCGAGCGGTCCCACAGGTCGTCGTAGTCGGTGTTGTTCCAGGCGATCCAGCCGGTGGCCCCGCCGAGCAGCGAGTTGTGCAGGGTCTGCCGGTAGTAGGCGGCCGCGTTCTGCTCGGAGACGGTGTCCGTGGAGAGGCCGAATTCCTCCAGGACGACGGGCTGCCCGGTGACCGAGGCCAGTTCGCATTCGAAGGCGGCGCGCAGGTGCTGACGGGGCCGGTCGGTGTCGGAGCGGTACACATGCGGGCCGACGAAGTCGACGTACTCGGCGGTCTCGCGCAGCGAGAAGCCGTTGTCGCGGCCGGTGACCTCGATGCCCCAGGCGCCGTCGCCGAGGGAGACGGGCTGGGTGCCGCCGGCCGCCCGTACGGCGTTGCACATGGCCTGCGCCCAGGCCGTCACCACCTCGGAGGAGGGCGGGTCCACCTGGTAGATCCGGCCGTATCCGGGCATCTCGTTGGTGATGAGCCAGCCGGTGACCGCCGGGTGGTCCTTGAAGCGGCGGGTCATCTGGGAGGCGAACCACGCCTGGCGGCCGACCATCCACACGTCCTCGTACAGATCGCGGCCCCCGCGCCAGGCGGGGTCCCAGTTCTCGCCGGACATGTGTCCGACGATGAAGGTGGGCACCGTCCCCATGCCGATCTCGTGGTGGGCGTCGAGGAAGTCGCGGAAGCGTTCGCACAGCGTCTCGTCGATGCGGTGCGGCTGCGGATGGAAGTCGGGCCAGTAGAAGAACGACCGGGTCATCGTCAGGCCGTGCTCGCGCAGCACCCGCAGTTCCGCGCGGACCGTCTTGGGGTCGTAGTCGCGCCACATCAGGGGCCCGCCGGTGCGGGACCAGAAGTTGGCGCCGAGCCAGGGCAGGACGGCGGGGTGGTGGGTGAGCTGGGCGCTGTGGCGTCGCATGGTCCTATCCGGAGGTCGGTGGTGCGGTGTGGGGGCGGTGGTGCTGGTGGACGGTCGAGAGGGCGCGGGGTCCGGGGCGGTCCGTGGTGCCGGCGCGGGGCCGGGGCGTCAGCCGGGGGCGGGTCCGGTGGACTCGCGGACGACCAGCCGCGGCCGGTCGTCGAGCACCGTGTCCTGGACGTCCTCGCCGCAGCGCGCGAGGAGCAGCCGGGCGGCGGCCGCGCCGACCCGCTGCACCTGCTGGTCGACCGTGGTGAGCCGAGGGTGCAGCCAGCGGCCGAGCGGCAGGTTGTCGTGGCCGACGACCGACAGGTCCTCGGGGACCCGCAGACCGGCGCGCCGGGCGGCGCCGATACCGCACATCGCCATGGAGTCGTTGGCGTAGACGATCGCCGTGGCGCGGTCGGCGCCGTCCAGCAGCGCCTCGGTCGCGGCGACGGCGGACACTTCGGTGAAGTCGGTGTGCAGCACCGCGTAGGGCCGCAACCCCGCTTGCCGGAGGGCCGCCTCGAAGACGCCGCCCCGCAGCCGGGTGTGCTGAAGGTCGGCCGGGCCCGCCACATAGGCGATGCGCCGGTGTCCGAGCCCGAGCAGGTGGTGGACGGTCTCCTCGACGGCGGCGCCCTGGTGGCCCAGGCCGACGCGCGGCACCGCGGCGGTGCGGTCGGGCGGGCCGAGCAGCACGGCGGGCAGGCCGAGGCGGGCCAGCAGGGCGGGGCGCGGGTCGTCGGCGCGGGCGTCGGTGAGCACGGCCCCGTCCACCCGGCCCTCGGCCGCGAGCCGCTTGTAGAGGGCGTGTTCCTCCTGCGCACCGGCGACCAGGTGCAGCAGCAGTCCGTAGCCGCGCGGCGCCAGTTCGCCCTCGATGCCGGTGATCAGCTCGCTGAAGTGCGGGTCCGCGCCGAGCACATCGGTGGGGCGCCGCACGACGAGGGCCAGGGTGCGGGTGCGGGCGCTGCGCAGGGCGGCGGCGGACGCGCTCGGCGACCAGCCGAGTTCCAGCGCGGTGTCCAGGATGCGCCGCCGGGTCGTCTCCGACAGCCGGCCCTTGTCGTTGAACGCCTGGGACACGGCCGCGGTCGACACCCCGGCGGCGGCCGCCACCTCCTTGATGGTGGGACGCCGGCCCGGCGTCCCGGTGGGCGCCCTCACATCTTCACCGCCCCGTTGACGAGTGCCGCCTGCATGCGCTTCTGGAGCACCGTGTAGACGACCCACACGGGGATGAGGGTCAGTACGGTGCCGGCGGTGAGGACACCGTAGTCGGTGCCGGTGATCGCCTTCAGGGTGGGCAGCGCCACCTGCACGGTGCGCTGCTCGGGGTCGGGTCCGATGATGACGAGCGAGTACAGGTACTCGTTCCAGAACGTGAGGAAGTTCAGGAGGACCACGGTCGCGATGCCGGGCAGGCACATCGGCGTGTAGATGTGCCGCAGCACCGTGTAGGTGGACGCGCCGTCCATCCGGGCGGCCTCCTCCATCTCCCGGGGGATGGTCCGCATGAACTGCACCAGGATCACCACCGACAGCGGCATCGCCGTGGCGGGCAGGAAGAGCACCATGAAGGCGCGGGTGTGGAACAGTCCGGTCGCCGCGGCGAGCAGGAACGTCGGGAAGAGCGCCGCGAACGTCGGGATCAGGAAACCGAGCGAGAACACCTTCTCCATCGCCGACGCCAGCCGCCCGGTCGACCGGGCGAGCGCGAACGCCGCGGGCAGCGCCAGCAGCAGGGTCAGCGCCAGGGAAAGGACCGTCACCAGCGCCGAGTTGACGATAGCCGGCCCCAGGTCGGCGCTGTGGTAGGCGGTCGTGAAGTTGCCGAGGCCGAACGACTCCGGCAGCGCGAAGGGGTGGGCGAAGATCTCCTCGTTGCTCTTGAACGCGGAGGCGAGGAAGTAGTAGAGCGGCACGATCAGCAGCACCGCGTAGGTCCACACCAGAAGGTGTGCGGGCAGCCAGCGTTTGCCGAGTTTCATGGTGAGCCGCCTTCGATCAGTAGTTCTGCCGGAAGGCGCGGCGGATGGCGAGCAGCCCGACGAGCCCGGCCAGGAAGAGGATGACGCCGACGGTCTGGCTGTAGCCCAGGTCGGCCGCGATGAACGCCTTCTGGTAGACGAGGAAGGACAGCGTCGTGGAGGAGCTGCCGGGACCGCCCTGGGTGAGCAGCAGGACGTGCTGCGCCGACCCGAAGAGGGTCCACAGGAACTGGAGCATGGTCACGACGCCGACATAGTCGCGGATCACCGGGAAGTGGATGCGCCACATGGTCCGCCAGTGCCCGGCCCCGTCCAGCTGCGCCGCCTCGCCGAGGTCGTCGGGGACACTGCCGAGCCGGGCGGCGAACAGGACGGCGGTGAAGCCGATCCCGCTCCACACGTCCAGGGCGATGAGACAGGCCAGGGCCGTCGACGGCGAGGCGAGCCAGGCGTCGGTGAGCGAACCGAGTCCCGCGCCCTGGAGCGCCCCGTTGACCAGCCCGTCCGGGGACAGCGCCGCGTAGAACACCATCGCCTTGGCGGGGGTGGAGATCAGGCCCGGGATGAACAGCAGATAGCGGATGACACGGTGTCCGGGCGGCCGCTGCGCGACGTAGTAGCCCAGCATGTAGGCGCACACGATCATGATCGGCAGCGCCACCGCCAGCTGGACGGCGGTGTTGCGCACCGCGTCCCAGAAGACGGGGTCGTCGAGGACCGTGCGGACGTTGCCGAGACCGGCGAAGGACACCGGCTGGAGCATCCCCGGCCAGTGCAGGGCGGCGATCACGAAGATGGCGGCCACCGGGCCGATCATGAAGATCGCGTACCAGACCAGCGCGGGCACGGCGAGGATCGTGCCGCCCTGCCGGGGTGTGCGCGAACGGGCCGTGGTGGCGGGCGGAGCGGGGTGGCGGACCGCGGCCCCGCCCGGGGTCGACGTCAGCGTCGTCATGGGGTGGCTCCCGTGGAGTCGGGCTCGGGGTGTGAACGAGCGGGCGGGCGGGTCACGCGGAGCGGTACGCGGTCTCCAGCGCGGCGCGGACCTTCGCGGCGCTGGTGCCTCGGGTGAAGGACGTACTGGTCGCGGTGATCAGTGGCTGGGCGGCGGCGGGCGGGACGTACACATCGGGCAGCAGCACCTGGCTCACCCGGGAGCCCAGCCGCTGCGCGGCGGCGACCAGCGGGAAACCCGTACTGACGGCGTCGGAGCGCAGCGCCATGTCGCGGCCGCTCTCCTCGATGAACCGGGAGACGGTGTCGGGGCGGTACATGAAGCGCACGAACTTCTCCACCGCGTCGATCTTCTTGGTGCCGTTCGGGCTGATCCAGAACCCGATCAGGGTGTAGGTCCGCAGGATGGTGGGCTTGTCGTGCGCGGCGCCGCCGGCCAGTGGCCAGCCGCCGACCTCGGTGTGCTTGGCCACCTTCGCGGGCACCTTCGCCAGCGCCGAGGACATCGCCGACTCGATGGCGGCGGCCTCCGTGTTGAACTGCGTGGTCATCGAGTCCGAGGTGAGGCCCTGCGCCTTGTCGGCGAAGACGCCCGCGTCGCGCAGCGTCACGAAGTAGTCGATGCCCTCCCGGGCGCCCCTGCTGCCGAAGTCTCCCGTGGAATAGGCGTGCCTGGCCTCGTCCTCGGTGAGAAACGTCTGGATGATCTGGGCGAGCAGTTTCTGCCCGGTCCAGTCGTTGCCGCCGACGGTCACCGGCGCGATCCCCTTGGCGCGCAGCTTGCGCGCCGCGGCGATCAGCTCATCGCCCGTGGCGGGTACCGCGTCGACACCCGCCCGGTCCAGCAGTGCCCTGTTGTAGGCGATCGGCCAGTTGGTGGCGAAGTAGGGGAAGGCCCGCAGCCGGCCCTTGGCGTCGGTCCACGCGCCGAGCGCCTCCGGGCGCACGCGCTCGCGCAGTCCCCAGTCGTCCAGGTAGCCCTTGACGTCGACGGTGGCGCCGACGTCCGTCCACGCCAGCGTCTTGTCGTAGAGGTTGACCATGACGACGTCCGGCTCCTTGCGGGCCAGCCGTGAGGTCTCGTAGACCTGCGCGAGGTCGTCGCCGTTGATGAGGTTCTTGACCTTGAGTCCAGGGTTCTCCGCGCGGAACCGGTCCAGGGCCGCGAGGTAGGTGGGCGACCCCGGGGCGGTGGTGCCCAGCTGGCTGTGCACGACGAGCGTGTGGGGGTCGGAGTCGGCCCCGGTCAGCGCGGAGCAGCCGGACAGGCCGGGCAGGACGGTCGCGGCGGCGAGGCCGGAACCGGCGGCGAGGAAGCCGCGCCGAGTCAGCGGTGAGTGCACTGCGGGGGTCTCCAACCAGGCGGTTAACGAGTGGTTAATCGATCTACCTCGGAGGTGTGAGGACTGTAGGAGCCACTTCGCGCCCGGTCAAGCCTTCGCCGGTGCGGACATCGCCGCCGCTCTTGAGTGGGGTGGCGGCGGACAGCGCATCACCCGCCGCCGAAAACTTTTCGGACGCCGAGACTGGGAGATCCTCCACGCCAACGGCCGACATTCGCCTACTCCACAAAGCAACAGCTCAGAGGCGGCATCAACGAGGGAGGCAGAATCTTTCCTACCGGAATAATTCCGGAAGGAAGCGTTGACGTTGCGTCAGCTCCGCAGCATACTCCGCATCGATCGTTGCCCATCGGCACCTCCCCAGCACGGCCGGACGGTCGGCTCGAGACCGTCCGGCCCCCGGAAGAAGGGACAGCAATGGTCACCAGTACCCGTCGTCATGAGCCGGGGCGCTCCCCTCGCGGAGCCCAGCGTCCTCGGTTACATGTCCGAAGAGCGTTCACCCTCGGTGTCGTCGGCCTCCTCACCGCCGCCGGCGTCCTCACCCTGTCCGGTACCGCCAGCGCCGCGAGCACCCTCGGTGGCGCGGCGGCCGCCAAGGGCCGGTACTTCGGCGCCGCCGTGGCCGCCAACCACCTCGGTGAGGCGCAGTACGCCGCCACGCTGGACACCGAGTTCAACGCCGTCACACCCGAGAACGAGATGAAGTGGGACGCCGTCGAGGGCTCCCGGAACTCGTTCAACTTCACCTCCGCCGACCAGATCGTCAGCCATGCGCAGGGCAAGGGCATGAAGATCCGCGGCCACACCCTGGTCTGGCACTCCCAGCTGCCCGGCTGGGTCAGCGGTCTGGGCGCCACCGATCTGCGCTCGGCGATGAACAACCACATCACCAAGGTGATGCAGCACTACCAGGGCAAGATCTACGCCTGGGACGTGGTCAACGAGGCGTTCCAGGACGGCGGCAGCGGTGCGCGGCGCAGTTCGCCGTTCCAGGACAAGCTCGGCGACGGCTTCATCGAGGAGGCGTTCCGCACCGCCCGTGCGGCCGACCCCAGCGCCAAGCTCTGCTACAACGACTACAACACCGACGGTCAGAACGCGAAGAGCAACGCCGTCTACAACCTGGTGAAGGACTTCAAGGCGCGCGGGGTTCCGATCGACTGCGTCGGCTTCCAGTCGCACTTCAACAGCCAGTCCCCGGTCCCCTCCGACTACCAGCAGAACCTCCAGCGCTTCGCCGACCTCGGCGTCGACGTGCAGATCACCGAGCTGGACATCGAGGGCTCCGGCTCGGCCCAGGCCGACAGCTACCGCCGGGTCACCCAGGCGTGCCTGGCCGTGTCCCGCTGCACCGGGATCACCGTCTGGGGCATCCCCGACAAGTACTCGTGGCGGGCCAGCGGCACCCCGCTGCTGTTCGACGACAACTACGGCAAGAAGCCCGCGTACGACGCGGTGCTGGCAGCGCTCGGCGGCTCCAGCGGTGGTGGCGGTGACGGTGGCGGTGGCCGGTCGTGCACCGCGTCGTACTCCGAGACGCAGCGGTGGGGCGACCGTTTCAACGGCCAGGTGACGGTGACCGCCGGCAGTTCCGCCATCAGCGGCTGGACGGTCACGGTGACCGTGCGTTCGGCGCAGCGCGTCTCCGCCACCTGGAACTCCACACCCAGCTGGGACAGCAGCGGCAAGGTCATGACGGTGAAACCCAACGGCAACGGCAATCTGAGCGCCGGAGCGACGACCAGCTTCGGCTTCACGGTCATGGCGAACGGGGACTGGTCGGCCCCCACCATCGGCTCCTGCACCGCCTCCTAGCCGGCCGACGACGCACCCGCGGGCACGCCGTGCCCAACTCACTGTCACTCACGCGCGAGGAGGAGACATGACCGGGGAAACAGCAACCGGGAGTACCACCGGCCGACGGGTGGCCGTAAGCACCCGCGACCGCAGCCGCAAACGTCTAAGGGTCGGGCTCGTCGCCGCGGCCACGGCCGCCCTGGCGGCGTTCTCCGCCGCCCCGTCCCCGGCGGCCACGCACGGTGCGGCGGGCACCGGCACCGCCTGGGCCGACTGCTCGGGCGGATACGTGGGTCTGACGTACGACGACGGGCCGAATCCCGCGTCGACGCAGGCGCTGCTGACGGCCCTGCGGGCGGGCGGCGCCAAGGCCACCTTCTTCATCTGGGGACAGCACGCCGAGCAGTACCCGGACCTGCTCAGGTCCGAGCAGTCGGCGGGCATGTGGATCGCCAACCACACCTCCACCCATCCGCATCTCACCCAGATCGGCGAACCGGCCGCGTACAACGAGATCGCGGGCGCCCAGAGCACCATCCAGCGCATCACCGGACAGACACCCACCCTGTTCCGCCCGCCCTACGGCGAGACCAACGCGCAGATCAAGGCCGATGAGGCCCGTCTGGGGCTGACCGAGGTGCTGTGGTCCGTGGACTCCCAGGACTGGAACGGGGCCAGCACCCAGCAGATCGTCCAGGCCGCCGCCACCATGCGGGCGGGCAGCATCATCCTCATGCACGACGGCGGCTACCAGAGCACCGTCAACGCGGTACCGCAGATCCTCAGCGGGCTCGCGGCACGGAAGCTGTGCCCCGGCCGGATCACGGCCGGAGCGGGCGGCGGCGCCGTCGTCACGGCTCCCTGAGCGCCGTAGCCGAGTGACCGCTTGCGGCACTCACCGGGCGACACCGGCGTCTTCCGCGGAGGCTTCGGCATCGCCGGAGCCTCCCGCGTCGCCGGCGCCCTTGGCATCGCCGGCGTCCCCGTGTTCGCCACCGCGGCCGACGGTGAGCGACCGGGGCGCCGGCGACAGGCGCTGGAGCAGCGGGCCGGTCATCATCGTGGTGATCACGGCCATGGCCACCATCACGGTGAAGAGGCGCCCGTCGATGACACCGAGGGCGAGGCCCACGTTGAGCAGCACCAGTTCGGTGAGCCCCCGCGCGTTCAGCAGCACCCCGAGGGTGATGGACTGCCGGGGAGTGGCCCCGGTGAGCCGGGCGGCCACCGCGGCGCCGACGAACTTGCCCGCGCAGGCCACCAGGAGCACGGCGAGCAGCATGACCAGGCCCTGCGCGCCGAGGCCCTGGAAGTCCACCGACAGTCCGGTGACGGCGAAGAAGACCGGGAGCAGCAGCAGGCTCGACTGCTCGATGCGCGCGGGCACGTCCGGCGCGTGGGCTTCGAGCTGCCGGCGCGGTACGACGGCGCCGAAGACGAAGGCGCCGAACACGGTGTGCAGTCCCATCGCGTCGGTGGCCCAGGCCGACAGCAGCAGGCCGCCGAAGACCACCCCCTGGGCCAGGGCGCTGTCCCGGTTCCAGGGCCGCTCGGGCGCCAGCAGCCGGCGCAGCGCGGGCCTGGCCACGTACCGCATGCCGAGGACGAAGAGGGTGGACAGCAACGCCATCCGGGCGAGTGGCCAGGGCCCGTCGGCGTTCACCACGACGACCACGACGGCGAGAATGCCCCACGCCAGCAGGTCCTGGAGAGCGGCGCAGGCGAGCGCCACGTTGCCGATGCGCTCCCGGGCCAGACCGTGGTCGGTCAGGATGCGGGCGAGCACCGGGAAGGCCGTGATGGACATGGCCGCGCCCAGGAACAGCGCCGGACCGAGCAACCCCGCCCGCCCCCGCTCGGTGAGGCCCCAGGTGGCGAACCCGACGGCCAGGCCGGTGCCCAGCACGAACGGCAGGGCGACGGAGCTGAACGACACCGACATCACCTGGCGCCCCCGGCCACGCAGATGCGCGACGTCGAGGTGATAACCCACCCCGAACATGAAGAGGACCAGACCCAGTTGGGCCAGCAACTGGAGGAAGGGGCGGGCCTCGGCCGGGAAGAGGACCGCGGTCGGATCGCCGGGGAACAGACCCAGCAGACTGGGGCCCAGCATCAGACCGGCCGCGATTTCCCCCAGCACCGCCGGCTGCCGCAGCCGCTGGGCGATCCGCCCGCAGAAGAGGGCCACGGGCACGACCACGGCGAGGCCGATCAGCACATCACGGATGGTCTCTTCGAGCGCGCCGCCACTCATGGCCATGCCCCCTCCGCGTCACGGGTTCCGCCCAGTCTCGGGGAGCGGGCGGCGGGACGGAAATGTGCACTTGGACATCTGGACGGAGGTGCCGGGGTGGGGTCCCGCCGACGGTGTGTCATCGTCACGGCACGGGCGTACGTGTCCCCGAATACTTCCCCCAACGCCTCCCCTGCGCCGCCCCGAACGGCGGGGAGCCCGGCACCGGGACGGGGGAAGACCACGGTGCCGGGCAGCTTCGGTCAGACCGTCCGCAGCGCCTCCGTGGGCTGCATCCGGGCCGCCCGCAGGGCGGGCAGCAGCCCGGCGATGGCACCGATGGCCACGGCCGCGCCGAGTCCGCCCGCCCAGGCGAGCACCGGGACGACGGTCTCCCAGCCCTTGACGCCGGCGTAGACGAACGTCGCCAGCGTGCCCAGCGCCACCCCGGCCACACCGCCGAGCATGGCGAGCAGGACCGCCTCGGAGAGGAACTGCGTCCGGATGGTGCCCCGGGTGGCGCCGAGCGCCCGCCGCAGACCGATCTCCGAGCGGCGTTCGAGCACGGAGATGACCATGGTGTTGGCGACGCCGATGCCCCCGACGAGCAGGGCCACCGCGCCCAGCCCGAGGAACAGCCCGTCGAGCGCCGACTGCGCGGCGGCGCGGGCCTCGAGCGCGGCCGACGGCTGGGTGACGTTGACCTCACTGGGGTTCTGCGGGTTGGCGGTGGCGGCCAGCACCTCGCGCACCTCCTTGACCTGGTCGGTGTCCGACCGCACATACACCGTGGAAGGGTGGCCGTCGAAGTCCAGGTACTTCTCCGCGGCCGGATAGCCCACCAGCACCGCCGAGTCGATCTCCGGTGTCAGTTTCGCGGGCTTGAGGACCCCGGACACGTAGAACCACTGACCGCCGACCCAGATGCGCATGTCCGGGTGGATCCGGGAGATGCCCAGCCGGCTCGCGGCATCCCAGCCGAGGACGGCGACCGGCTGCCGCGCGGTGGCGGCGTTGAGGTATCTGCCCTGGGCCATCGAGGTGCGCACCGCGGCCGGGAGGCGCAGGCTGGCGGCGTTCACCGACAGGGAGTTGGTGTTGAGGGTCGGGATGTGCGGGCTGCGGTATGCCTCGGCGTCGGTCTTGCCGGTGCTCTGCACCGCCTCGACCGGGCCGATCCGGGAGATCATGCCCGGCGCCTCGACGGGGAGCTTCGCGTCCCCGCCGCCCAGCGACTGGCCCGGTGTGACCTTCAGCAGGTTGGTGCCCAGCTTGTCGATCTCGGCGAGCAGTCCGGCCTGTGACGAGGACGACAGCCCGAGCACCGCCACCATCGCGGCGACGCCGATGGCGATGCCCAGCGCGGACAGGGCGGCCCGCATCCGCCGGGTGCGCAGGCCCACGCTGGCGGTCCGGGCGAGATCAGCGGGATAGAGCCGGCCGGGGGCGGTGGCCGTGGCGGTCATGGCAGCCGCCTTTCGGTGTCCAGGGGGTCCTCCGCCGACAGGACGTCCGCGACGATGTGGCCGTCGAGGACCTCGATCCGGCGCGGCAGCCGGGCCGCCAGCTCCCGGTCGTGGGTGATCATCACGATGGTGGTGCCCTCGGCGTTGAGTTCCCTGAACAGCTTGAAGATGGCGGCGCCGGCGACGCTGTCGAGGTTGCCGGTGGGCTCGTCGGCCAGCACGATCGCCGGGTCGCCGGCCAGGGCACGGGCGATCGCGACGCGTTGCCGCTCGCCACCGGACAGCTGCGGCGGCCGGTGGTGGATCCGGTGGCTGAGGCCCACCCGGTCCAGGGCCGCGGCGGCGGCCGACAGCCGGGCCGGGCGCCGGACGCCCGCGTACAGCATGCCGTCGGCGACGTTCTCCAGCGCGGTGGCGTGTTCGGCCAGGAAGAACTGCTGGAAGACGAAGCCGATCCGGATGGCACGCAATCCGGCCAGCGCCCGGTCGGACATCGCGGCGACATCCTCCCCCACGATCCGTACCTTCCCGGAGGTCGGCCGGTCCAGGGTGCCCATCACCTGAAGCAGGGTCGACTTGCCGGAGCCGGACGGACCCACGATCGCCACCAGGTCGCCCCGGTGGATGGTGAAACCGGCCCCGTCCAGCGCCACGACCGGGGAGGCACCCGGGTAGACCTTGGTCACGTCCTCCAGCTCCAGGACCGCCTCGCGGGGGCCCTGAACACCGGCCGGCGGCGTCTGGATCGTCTCGGTCGCCTGGGACGTCGTGGTGGTCTGGGCCGCCTGGGCCGCCTGGGCCGTCTGAGCCGTCTGTGTCTCCATGCCGGTCATGACGTGGGCACCGCGATCTTCTGGCCGACCGCGAGCCCGGCGCCGCTGACCTCGACCTTGCCCTCGCTGTCGTCGAAGAGCCCGGTCCGCACCGCGATCAGTTTGTGCTTGCCGCCGCTCTCGACGACCTCGACGGCGTAGCCGCCGCCGGCGAGCGCCAGCAGCGCGTTGACCGGCACCGACAGCACGTCCTTCACCGTGTCGGAGACGATGGCGACCTGGACGGGCGCCTGGTCGAGCCCGCCGGTGGCCTTCGGGTCCTTCGGCTTGATCTGCACCTCGATGGTGGTCTTGTCCTCGACCTGCTTCGCCACCTTCCCCACCGACGACACCTCACCGGCGGTCGTCTTGCCGTTGGGGAGGGTGATGGTCACCTTGTCGCCGACCGCCACCCCGGTCTGCTGGCTGGCGTTGAGCTGGACGGTGACCTGCCGCCTGGTCGAGGAGACCTGGAGGATGTTCTGCCCCTGTCCGGCCGGGCCACCGCGCACGGCACCGGTCTTGATGACCCGGATCTCCTCGGCGGGCAGGAACACCGCCTGCCCGACGGGCAGTTCACCCGACACCTTCAGGCCGACGTCCTCCTGAAGCTCCTTGAGGGCGTAGAAGGTCTGCATGCTGAAGTAGTCCGAGTCGGGGTCGATCTGCGCCTTGGTGGCGTACTTGAGGGTGACGAGCGCGGCGTTGAGCTGCCGGACGTCCGCTCCCTCGGCTCCGTAGGCGAGGTCGCGGTAGACCGGTGCGGCGGCCCCCTGGAGCAGCACCACCGGTTTGCCGTCCACCCGGTAGAGCACATGGCCCTGGCCGATCACTTCGCCCACGGCGGGCAGTTCGGTGATGGTGCCCTTGGTGTTGTTGACGACGTCGTACGAACCCGCGTAACCGAGCGTCCCGTTCTCCAGGGTGCGGGCCGACAGGGTGCCCTGGGTGACCTTCGCCAGCCCGGTGCGAGCGGTGGTCTTGGCCGACGCGTCCTTGGCGGTGTCCTGGAACGGATCGGCCACGACGACCCCCGCCCCGGCCGCCACCACGACCGCCACCACGACCAGCGCGGTCAGCCCGCGCCGCTTGCGCCGCGCGGGTGGCGGCGCGCTCTGCCGCTCCGGGGGGCTGGCTTCCTCGTCCTCCGTGGGTGTCTGGGTCGCGCTCACGCCGAACCCCCGCCGGGCTTGTTGGGCTCCATGTTGCGCAGGGACTCGGGCTGGTACTTCTTGCAAGCTTCCTCCGCCTTCTGGAACTGCGGCGTGGTCGGGTCGACCTCGAGCTTGAAGCCACCGCTCTCGTCCGGGTCCGGGAAGCTCGGCACGCCGTTGTTCCGCATGCACTTGGCGTACTTGAGCTTGTCGTCGGTCGACCACACATCGCCCGGACCGCCGCCGCCCTCCTCCGGGGGCGGCGCCGGCATGTACTGCTTGCAGGCTTTCTCGGCCTTCTGGAACTCCGGCGACTGCGGGTCGATCCCGGCTCCCATGCCCTCCCCGGGCTTCGGGTCCTTGAAATCGGTCAGACCGTTCTCCCGCATGCACTGCGCGAATTTCAGCCCGTTGGCCTGGCTGCCGGCCTCCGGCTGCTTGGACTGCGAGTCGTTTCCGGAGCCGACGCTGGCCACGCTCTTATCCGGTTCGTCATCGCCGCCACAGGCAGTGGCGAACAGGGCGATCCCGGCCAGCAGCGCCGCCAGTGTGGTATTGCGTCGCATCTTCTTTTTGGGTGCGGAGATGTCATCCGCCGACCGCTCCGTGACAACCACCATGCCGCTGTCCCCCAATTCTTCTGGATTTCCTGTACCCCCTGTTCTACCGAGGCCGCGGTTTCGCCGAGGTTTCGCTGCCGCCGGGCATACGGAAGCCCCGGTCCACCGGACCACACGTCCGGCGGGCCGGGGCCACGGGAGGCGCCCCACGGGGCTACGCGGGCGACGGCGCCCCGGCGGGCAGGTGCTGCCGGCAGGCCTTGTGGGCGTCCCGGAACTCGGACGACTCGACATCGATCCCGGCCTTCTCGGGAGCGAAGCCGCCCCCTTCGGGATCGGGGAAGTCGGGCACGCCGTTCTTCCGCATACAGTCCACGTACTTCGTCAGATCGGGCATCCCGCCGGGTGGCGGTGAGGCCCGGCGGCCTTCGGGCATCAGACGCTCGCAGGCCCTCTCCGCCTTCTTGTACGCACCGCCCCCGACGTCTATACCGCTGTTCGGGTCGAGCAGAATGGAGCCGTCCGCGGCGGGATCGGGGAAGTCCGGCACCCCGTTCTCCCGCAGACATTCGACGAAAGCCATACTTTTGGCTCTCTTGTCCCCCGAACCGGCACCCGCGGAGCTTTTCGGGGAAGAATCATCGGAACCGAGCGCGAAGCCCAGTCCGCCCGCCACCATGGCGATCGCCAGGGCGGCCCCGATCGAAACGACCAGAATGCCGATTCGGCTCTGCCGGCGCGTGCCCTCGGGCGCCCCGCCCGCGGCCGCGTTCTCCCTCTCGTCCATACCCTCTCCTTATTCCTTCGTGAGCAGCTGCGCGGAAATGAGCCGGCCGATCGTTTCGAGGGGCTTTCCGGTGAGCATCCCGTCGTGATCGCAGGCGATCCGGACCCGTTCGACGCGCCCGTCGACGTACGGCGCCCAGCCGTCCGGAGCCGTCCGCGCGGGGGCCGCCCCGGGCCGGCCCTCCGTGGCGACGAAGAGCAGCAGCTCCCCGTGGAAGACGCCGGGCGTGTAGTGCTGGAGGAGGCGGATGTTGTTCGCGTTGACCCGCTGGATCTCCGAGAGCGTCCGGACCCGCCTGCGCTGCCGGCCGGCCGGCCCTTCGGCCGGCTCCGCCTCCTCGGTGCCCGGGTAGCCGTCGAGGCTGACGAGGAGGTCCACCGTCTCGCCCTGCCGTTGCAGCAGCGCTGCCATCGCATGGGCCACGGTGCCGCCGAACGACCAGCCGAGGAGGTGATAGGGCCCGGCCGGTTGTACGGTCCGGATCCGCGCGACGTAGTCCGCGGCCATCTCCTCGACGGTGTCCGGCAGCGGCTCGTCCGTGGCCAAACCGCGGGCCTGCAACGCGTAGACCGGACGGTCCGGCGGCAGGTGGTCCGTGAGCTCCGCGTAGCAGCGCCCCAGGCCGGTGCTCGGGTGGACACAGAACAGGGGCGGCCGGTCGCCTTCCGTCCGGAGCGGCAGCAGCAGACCGGTGCCGGTGTCATCGGCGTCCGTGCCGGCGTCGAGCAGCCGGGCCACGTCGGCGACGGTCGGGGCGGTGAACAGCGCGCGGATGCTGACCTCGGCACCGAGGACGGCGCGGATCCGGGCGATCAGCTTCATCACGAGGATCGACTCGCCGCCGAGATCGAAGAACGACGCCTCGGCACCCACCTGCTCCAGACCGAGCACCTCGGCGAAGAGTGCGCAGAGGCGCTCCTCGGTGGGCGTCTGGGGGCCCCGTCCCGCTGTCGCCGCGCCGGTGAAGTCCGGGGCGGGGAGGGCGGCGCGGTCGAGCTTGCCGTTCACCGTGACGGGGAGCGCGTCGAGCGGCACGAAGGCGGCCGGGACCATGTAGTCGGGCAGCCGGTCGGCCAGGAACGTCCGCAACCGGGTCGTGTCCACCGCACCGTCCGGGACGACGTAGGCCACCAGGCGCCGGTCCCCGGCCCGGTCCTCCCTGGCGATCACCGCCACCTGGCCAACGCTCTCGTGGCCGGTGAGGACGGCCTCGATCTCCCCCGGCTCGATACGGAAGCCACGTACCTTGACCTGCTCGTCGGCGCGGCCACCGAAGACCAGCTCACCGTCGGCCGTCCACCGGGCGAGGTCTCCGGTGCGGTACATCCGCCCGCCCGTGAACGGACACGCCACGAACCGCTCCGCGGTCAGACCCGGACGGCCGAGGTAGCCACGCGCGAGCCCCGGGCCCGTGACGTAGAGCTCGCCCAGCACACCCACGGGCGCGGGGTGCAGATGCTCGTCGAGTACGAACGCCCGGGTGTTGAGGATCGGACGGCCGATGGGCACCGGGCCCGGACCGGCCGCCTGGAGGGGCGCACTCAGGGTGGCGCAGACCGTGACCTCGGTCGGGCCGTACCCGTTGACCAGCCGCCGCCCCGGTGCCCACTTCTCCACCAGCGCCGGCGGGCACACTTCACTCGCCACCACTACGGTGCCGAGACTGTCGGGCAACTCCTCCACGGCGGCCAGCACCGACGGCGACACGTTCACATGGGTGACGCCGAACTCCTTGACCGTGGCGGCCAGCGAGCCGTTCGGCGGCAGCTTGGCCGGGTCCGCCATCACCAGAGCGGCACCCGCGAGCAGCGCCATGAACTCCCACACCGAAGCGTCGAAGCTCGGCGACGCCAGTTGCAGCACCCGCGCGTCAGTACCCACCGCGAACCGTCCGATCTGCACGGCCGCCAGGTTCCCGATGCCGCGATGCGTCACCGCCACACCCTTCGGCCGCCCCGTCGACCCCGACGTGTAGATCACGTACGCCACATCATCGGCACCCACCGAGACCGCGGGCGCCGGCCCCACCGCTTCGGACGGGTCCCGCACCAGGCACTCCACCCCGGCCGGAACCAACGCCCGCGTCTCCTCGGAGCACAGGACGAGCGCGGGCGCCGCGTCCCCGATCATCCACCCGATCCGCTCCGCCGGGTACGCCGGATCCACCGGTACGAACCCCGCCCCGGCCTTCACCACCCCCAGCCACACCGCCACCAGGTCCGCCGACCGCCCCAGCACCGCGGCGACCAGGTCACCGCGGACCACACCCCGCGCGGCCAGCGCCCCCGCCACCCGATCCGCCCGCTCCCGCAACTCCCCGTACGACCACTCCTGACCATCCGCACCCACCACCGCCACCGCGTCCGGAGTCCGAGCCGCCTGGGCGTCGAACAACTCCCCCAAGGAAGCCACCGGCACCTCGGCAGAGGTCTCGTTCCACCCCGCCACCACCCGCTGCCGCTCCCCACGGCCCAGCACCCCGACCTCGCTCATCCGGGCCGCCGGATCCGAGGCGATCTGCTCCAGCACCCGCACCAGCCGCTCCGCCAGCGCCTCCACCGTCCGCTCGTCAAAGAGATCGGTGGCATACAGGAACGTGCCATGGATCCCGCCCGGGTTGCCGTCTCGGTCGCGGTGCTCGACCAGGTCGACGGCAAGGTCGACACGCGCCGAAGCCTCCGCCTCCGACTCCCACGGGCGAACCCGCAGCCCCGGCAGATTCCACAACCGCTCCTCACCCAGCGGCGCGCCCTGCATGCCCAGCGAGACCTGGAACAGCGGATTGCGCCCCAGCGACCGGGCCGGATTGAGGTCCTCGACCAGCCGCTCGAACGGCACGTCCTGATGCGCGTACGCGTCCAGGTCCGTCTCCCGCACCCGGGCCAACAACTCCACGAAGGTCGGATCGCCGCTCAGATCGGTCCGCAGGACCAGCGTGTTGACGAAGAACCCCACCAGCCCGTCCAGGGCCGCGTCCCCACGCCCCGCCACCGCCGTGCCGATCGAGATGTCCTTCCCCGCCCCCATCCGCGACAGCAGCAGCGCCAGCGCCGCCTGGACGACCATGAACATGGTGGCCCGTCCACGCTGGGCGAGCGCCACCAGCCGGGCGTGGACCCGCGGGCTCACCCGCACCGGCAGGGAGCGTCCGCGGAAGGAGGACATCGTCGGCCGGGGCCGGTCGGCAGGGAGCACCAGCTCCTGCGGTGCACCGGCCAGCGCCTCGCGCCAGTAGCCGAGCTGGCCACTGATCACACTGTCCGGGTCCTCCAGATCACCCAGCACCTCACGCTGCCAGAGCGCGTAGTCCGCGTACTGCACCGGCAACGGCTCCCAGCCGGGCGCGCGGCCTGCCCGCCGGGCCGCGTACGCCACCCCGATCTCCCGGCCCAGCACACCCATCGACCAGCCGTCGACCGCGATGTGATGCGCCACGATCAGCAGCACATGCTCCGCCGGCCCCGTCTTCAACAGCCGCGCCCGCCACGGCACATCGACGCTCAGGTCGAAGGCGCGGGCGGAGTACGCCGCCAGGGCCTGCGGCAGTTCGTCCTCCGTGGTCTCCACGACCACCAGCGGCGGCCGGCCGGCACCGTCCGTCAGCACATGCTGCCGCGGTTCGCCATCGGTCTCGGGAAAGACCGTACGCAGGCTCTCATGCCGGTCGGCGACATCCCCGAGCGCCGCCTCCAGCGCAGCCCCATCGAGCTCACCCGAAAGGCTGAGCGCCAGCGGCAGGTTGTAGCCCGCGCCTTCCCCGACGCCTTCGAGGCGGTTGAGGAACCACATCCGCCGCTGGGCGTACGACAGGGGTACGGAGTCCGGCCGGAGGAACGGCACCAGCGCGGGGCGGGCCCGGCCGTCCGCGCTGCCCTCTTCCTCGATGCGGCGGGAGAGGAGGGCGACGGTGGCGGCGGTGAAAAGCTCACGGACGGAGATCCGGGTGTCGAGGACCGCCCGGATCCTGGCAATGAGCCTCATCGCCAGCAGCGAGTCACCGCCGAGCTCGAAGAACGAGGCATCCGCGCTGACCCGCTCGACGCCGATGACTTCGGCGAACAGCCCGCAGAGGATCTCCTCGGTGGGGGTGGCGGGGGCGCGGCCCCCGGTCGTTCCGGCCGTGTCGGGGGCGGGGAGCGCGGAACGGTCCAGCTTGCCGTTGACCGTCAGCGGCAACGCCTCCAGCACGACAACCGACGGGACCATGTACTCCGGCAGCCGGGCCGCGGCGAACTCCCGCACCACCGCCACGTCAAGCTCACCACTGGGGACCACATAGGCAACCAGCCGCTTGTCCCCCGGACCGTCCTCACGGACCACCACCGCGACCTGACCCACACCCTCACAGGCCGCCACCACAGCCTCGATCTCACCGGGCTCGACACGGAAACCACGGATCTTCACCTGCTCATCAGCCCGCCCGGCGAAGACCAGCTCACCGTCGGCTGTCCACTTCGCCAGGTCACCACTGCGATACATCCGCCCACCCGGAGCAGCGAACGGACACGCCACAAACCGCTCCGCCGACAACCCCGGACGACCGATATACCCCCGCGCCAGACCGGCACCGGCGATATAGACCTCGCCCACGACGCCTACGGGCACCGGATTGAGGAACGCATCCAGCACATAGACACGCACGTTGGGCAAGGGACGGCCGATCGGCGGAGCATCCTCCAACCCCGGGTCCAGCGGGGCGGGTGTGGCGGTCGTGATGACGGTGGCCTCGGTCGGACCGTAGGTGTTCCACACCCGCGCACCCACCGACCACCGCCCCGCCAGCTCCGCACTCAACCGCTCCGCACCCAACACCCAATTCCCCACCCCGGACACAGCAGCCGGATCCAACACCCCCAACAACGACGGCACCACACTCGCCACCCGCACCCCACACCGGCCCACCATCCCCGCCAACGCCTGCGGATCCCTGCGCTCCTCCGCCGTCGCCACAGCCAAACTGCCACCAGCAGCCAGCGTCACCACCACATCCAAAACAGCCGCATCGAAACTGAACGAGGCGAACTGCAACGCCACCACACCCGCGTCCATCCCCAACACCGGACGCATCACCTCAGCCAGATTCGCCACCCCACCATGCGCAACCGCCACACCCTTCGGCCGCCCCGTCGAACCCGACGTATAGATCACATACGCCAACTGCTCCGGAACGATCACCGTCCCCAACGGCTCATCCGAAACCCCGCCAACATCCTCAAGAAGAACAGCACGAGCGTCGCCAAGCGGTACCCCCGACAGACTCTCCGCCGTGCCCAACACCACCTGCGCGCCACTGTCCGCGATCACGAACCCCAGCCGGTCCACCGGATACTCCGGATCCAACGGCACAAACGCACCACCGGCCTTCCACACCGCCAACTCCGCCACCACCACACCCACCGACCGCGGCAAACACAACGCAACCCGCGACTCCCGACCCACACCCACACTCTTCAGCAAACGCGCCAGCCGATTCGCCCGCCGATCCAACTCCCCATACGACAACACCTCCTCACCACACCGCACCGCCACCACATCCGCCGCCACCCTGGCCCACCCCTCGAACCGCTCCACCACCGACCCGTCCGGCACCACGGCCCCGGTGGCATTCCACTCCTCCACCACCCGCACCCGCTCACCCACACCCAACACATCCAGCCGACCGACTGGCGCCTCGGGGTCAGCCGCCATCTGCTCCAGCACCCGAAGCACCCGGTCGACCAGCCCCTGAGCCGTCTCCTCGTCGAACAGGTCCGGTCGGTAGCTCAGCCGCATGCCCAGACCGCCGCTCGGGCCGACCACCAGGCCGAGCGGGTAATTGATCGACTCCCGGAGGCCGTGCTCGGTGAACTTCAGTCCGCCCGGTCCACGTCGACCGGCCTCGTCGCCCGACGGCTTCCGCGCGTTCGTGTCCGAGGGGAAGCTCTCGAACGCCATGATCGTGTCGAACAGCGCGCCGGGCCCGGCCTGCCGCTGGATGTCACTGAGACTCAGGTACTGGTAGTCCACGAGTGCCGACTGCTCGCGCTGTAACTCCGTCAGCGTCTCGGCGACCGACCGCGCCGGGTCGAAGCGAACGCGTACGGGCACCGTGTTGATGAAGAGTCCCAGCATGTTCTCCATGCCCGGCAGGTCCAGCGGCCGCCCGGCCACGCTGGCGCCGAACACCACGTCCCGTCGGCCGGTCAGCTTTCCGACGACGAGGGCCCAGGCGGCCTGAACCACCGTGTTCAGGGTCAGGCCGGGGGTGTGGCGCGTCAGCTCGCGCAGCGCCTGATCCAGTTCCTTGCTCGCCTTGGCGGACACCATGGCGGAGTGCGTCGGTGTCCCGTTGTACTCGGCCGGCGCCACCAGCGTCGGCTCATCGGCACCGGCCAGCATCCGCCGCCAGGCCGCCATGCCTTCTTCCTTGTTCTGCCGGGCCAGCCAGGCCAGATACTCGCGGTACGGGGTGACGGGTGGCAGGCCGTGGGCGCTGCCACCGGCCTCGTAACACGTCCACAGCTCCCGCATCAGCACCGGCAACGACCAGCCGTCCAGCAGGATGTGGTGCAATGTGACCATCATCCGGTACCGCTCCGGCCCGACCTTCACCAGCAACACCTTCAGCAGCGGCGGCACCGCCAGATCGAAACGCCGCTCCCGCTCCTCGACCCCCAGCCGCTCTGACTCCGCCCAGGCCACCTCCGCGTCCAGCCCGGACAGATCCTCCTCCCGCCACGGCAGCGTCACCCGGCGCATGATCAGCTGGACCGGCGCTCCGGATGCGCGCCGCTGGAAGCCGGCGCGCAGGCTCTCGTGCCGGTCGAGCAGCGCCTGCCACGAGGCACGCAGGGCTGCGGCGTCGAGGTTGCCCTCCAGGCTGAGGATCATCTGCTCGACGTAGACGTCGATGCCCTCCTCGTCGTACATCGCATGGAAGAGCAGGCCCTCCTGTAGCGGCGACAGCGGCCATACCCCCACCAGAGCGGAGTCGGTCATCTCAAGCTCCTTCTTCCATCTGCTGCGCTGTCGCTTCGAACTCGTCCAACTCGCTCTGGCTGATCTCCACCAACGGGAAGTCGGAGGGGGTGTGGCCACCGGTGCCGTCGTCCGTGGTGTGCGTGGCCAGTCCGGTGAGCATCGCGGCCCAGCCGTCGGCCAGGCTCCGGGCCGCCGACTCCGCCAGCAGCTCCGCCGGCCAGGACACGATGAGGGTGAGCTGCGGGCCGTCGGGCAGGTCGTGGACGACGCCCATGGCCTCCAGGGCGTGCATGACCGGGATCCGGTCGTCGGCGCCGCCGCCCCGGCCGCCTTCGCCAACGGTCTGCCAGGCATGCTGTTCCACGGGCTGCCGGCTCTGGCGGCCGGGGAAGCGGCCCAGGTAGTTGAAGCCGATCTGGGCCGTCGGCAGCGCGGCGAGCGTGGGTGCGGTCTCGGGGTTGAGATAGCGGAGCATCCCGTAGCCCAGCCCGTCGCCAGGGACGGCCCGCAGCTGTTCCTTGACTCGCTTGACGACCCGTCCCGCCACGGCCCCGCCGGAGCGCAGCTCCATGAAGTCGACGACGCCGATGTCGAGCCGCACCGGGTAGCTGCTGGTGAACCAGCCCGCCGTACGCGTCAGATCCACACCCTCGGCCAGCGGGACCCGGCCGTGGCCCTCGATGTCCAGCAGGAACGCGGCGGTGTCCTGGCCCTGCCTGCGCCGCCACTCGGTCACCGCCGCCGTCAGCCCGGTCAGGAGCACATCGTCGACACCCGCGTGGAACGCCGTCGGCACACTGGTCAGCAGCGCCGAGGTGACCTCCGTGGACACCTGCACCGACAGCTGCCGGACGGTGCCACCGAGGTCCCGCTCCGGGTCCACGGGCCGTGGGGTGAGCAGCGGATCGGCACCGTCCAGTACCTGGGTCCAGGCGGGGAGTTCGGCACGCCTCTGCTGACCGGTGGCATCGGCCTGGAGGGCTCGGGCCCAGTGCCGGAAGGAGGTGGGCACCGGCTCCAGCACGACCTCACGGCCTGCGGCCAGCTCCGTGTACGCCTCGGCCAGGTCGGGTAGCAGGACGCGCCACGAGACGCCGTCCACCACGAGGTGGTTGAGGAGGATCAGCAGCCGTCCGGGGGTGTCCGGGCCCGTGTCGAACCAGACCACCTGCGCCATCACCCCCGCCAGCGGGTCCAGCCGGTCCGCGGCGGCCCGCGACTCCTCGGCGATGAGACGGTCAAGGTCACCTCCGGCCCCGGCCCCGGCCGCGTCGACCCGATGCACCCAAGAGGCCACGGACACGCTCGGGGGAACCAGGAGACGAGGCCCGGACTCGACCTCCAGCCGCGCCCGCAGCATGTCATGGTGATCGACCACCGCCTGAACGGCCTCGGTCAACCTCTCCAGCCGCATCCCCGCCGGAGCCACCACCACCGTCGACTGATACACCCCACCCACACGCTCCGCCCCGGCCCGCCCCAACAACTCCAGCATCACCGGCGTCAACGGCACCTCACCCGAACCCGGATCACCGCCCCCCACCACGGCGCCGGCAACCGCCACATCACCCGCCACCACAGCCAACTCCGCCGGACTCCGACGCTCGAACACCTGCCGCGCCGACACCACCAAACCCGCCTTACGCGCCCTCGACACCAGCAGCATCGACATGATCGAGTCACCACCCAACTCGAAGAACGACGCATCCGCACTCACCTCATCCAGCCCCAGCACCTCCGCGAACAACCCGCAGAGAATCTCCTCGGTGCGGGTGGCGGGCGCGCGGCCCCCGGTCGTTCCGATGGTGTCGGGGGCGGGGAGCGCGGAACGGTCCAGCTTGCCGTTGACCGTCAGCGGCAACGCCTCCAGCACGACAACCGACGGGACCATGTACTCCGGCAGCCGGGCGGCGGCCAGACCACGCAGAGCCGCCAGGTCGAGCTCGCCGCTGGGGACCACATAGGCGACGAGACGACGCTCCCCCGGACGGTCCTCACGGACGACCACGGCAGCCTGGGCCACGGCCGGGTGACCACTGAGAACGGCCTCGATCTCACCGGGCTCGACGCGGAAACCACGGATCTTCACCTGCTCATCAGCCCGCCCCGCGAAGACCAGCTCACCATCAGCTGTCCACTTCGCCAGGTCACCACTGCGATACATCCGCCCACCCGGAACCGCGAACGGACACGCCACAAACCGCTCCGCCGACAACCCCGCACGACCGATATACCCCCGCGCCAGACCGGCACCGGCGATATAGACCTCGCCCACGACACCCACCGGCACCGGATTGAGGAACGCGTCCAGCACATAGACACGCACGTTGGGGAGCGGGCGGCCAATCGGCGGAGCATCCTCCAACGCCGGGTCCAGCGGTCCGGCGGTGGCGGTGGTGATGACGGTGGCCTCGGTCGGACCGTAGGTGTTCCACACCCGCGCACCCACCGACCACCGCCCCGCCAGCTCCGCACTCAACCGCTCCGCACCCAACACCCAATTCCCCACCCCGGACACGGCAGCCGGATCCAACACCCCCAGCAGCGACGGCACCACACTCGCCACCCGCACCCCACACCGACCCACCATCCCCGCCAACGCCTGCGGATCCCTGCGCTCCTCCGCCGTCGCCACAGCCAAAGTGCCACCCGAGGCCAGCGTCACCACCACGTCCAGGACAGCGGCGTCGAAACTGAACGAGGCGAACTGCAACGCCACCACACCCGCGTCCATCCCCAACACCGGACGCATCACCTCAGCCAGATTCGCCACCCCACCATGCGCAACCGCCACACCCTTCGGCCGCCCCGTCGAACCCGACGTATAGATCACATACGCCAACTGCTCCGGAACAATCACCGTCCCCAACGGCTCATCCGAAACCCCGCCAACATCCTCAAGAAGAACAGCACGAGCGTCGCCCACCGGCACCCCCGACAGACTCTCCGCCGTACCCAACACCACCCCGGCGCCACTGTCCGCGATCACGAACCCAAGCCGATCCACCGGATACTCCGGATCCAACGGCACAAACGCACCACCGGCCTTCCACACCGCCAACTCCGCCACCACCACACCCACCGACCGCGGCAAACACAACGCAACCCGCGACTCCCGACCCACACCCACACTCTTCAGAAAACGCGCCAACCGATTCGCCCGCCGATCCAACTCCCCATACGACAACACCTCCTCACCACACCGCACCGCCACCACATCCGCCGCCACCGAGGCCCACCCCTCAAACCGCTCCACCACCGACCCGTCCGGCACCCCAGTCCCCGTCGCATTCCACTCCTCCACCACCCGCGACCGCTCACCCTCCCCCAACACATCGACCTCACTGACCCGCACCCCCGGATCGGCCCCCACCTGCTCCAACACCCGCACCAACCGCTCCACCAACCCCCGCGCCGTACCCTCGTCGAACAAATCCACCGCATACAACAACGCCCCACCCAACCCCGCCGGAGCGCCCGCCCCATCACGGTGCTCGATCAATGTCACCGACAGGTCGAAGCGGGCGACCGGATCCGCGGTCGAGGGCAAGGTGTCGACCGCCAGGCCGGGCAGCTCCCACTCCTCCGGCGCGGCGCTCTGGAGCGCGAGCATGACCTGGAACAGCGGGTTGCGCGACAGCGACCGCGCCGGGCTCAGCACGTCGACCAGCCGCTCGAACGGCACGTCCTGATGGGCGTAGGCTGCCAGATCGGTCTCCCGCACCCGCGCCAGCACCTCGCTGAACGTCGGGTCGGCGCTGACATCCGTGCGCAGCACCAGCGTGTTGACGAAGAACCCGGCCAGGTCGTCCATGGCCGCGTCGCCACGGCCGGCGATCGCGGTGCCGATGGGGATGTCGGTGCCCGCGCCCAGGCGCGCCAGCAGTATGGCCAGTGCGGCCTGGGCCACCATGAACATGGTCGCGTTGCCCTGTTGGGCTGCCGCCACCAGCCGGGCGTGGGTCTCGGCGTTCACGCGCAGGGGCACCGTGCCGCCCCGGAACGTGGACGCGGGCGGGCGCGGCCGGTCGGTCGGCAGCGCCAGCTCCTGGGGCGCGTCGGCCAGCGCCTCGCGCCAGTAGTCCAGCTGGCCGCTGATCACGCTGTCCGGGTCCTCCGGATCGCCCAGCACCTCGCGCTGCCAGAGCGCGTAGTCCGCGTACTGCACCGGCAGCGGCTGCCACCCCGGCGCGCCACCCGCCCGCCGGGCGGCGTACGCCACACCGATGTCCCGCGCGAGCACACCCATCGACCAGCCGTCAACGGCGATGTGATGCGCCACGATCAGCAGCACATACTCCGCCGGGCCGGTCGCCAACAGCCGGATGCGCCAGGGCAGATCGGCGCTCAGCTCGAAGCCGCGCCCGGAGTGCGCCGCCAGGGTCGCACCGAGCTCGTCCGGTGTGGTCTCGACGACGATGAGCGGCGGCCGGCCCGCCTCGCCCGCCAGGACCCGCTGGCGCGGTTCGCCGTCCGTCTCCGGGAAGACCGTGCGCAGGCTCTCGTGCCGGTCGGCGACATCGCCGAGGGCGGCTTCCAGCGCGGCGACGTCCAGGTCTCCCGATATCCGGAGCGCCAGCGGAAGGTTGTAGCCCGCGCCCTCGCCGACGTCTGCGAGCCGGTTGAGGAACCACATGCGCCGCTGGGCGTAGGAGAGCGGCAGCACCTCCGGCCGCGGCCGCGGCGTCAGCGCGGGCCGAGCGGTACCGTCCTGGCAGGTGGCGTCGAACAGCCGGGCCACACCGGCCACCGTGGGCGCCGCGAACAGCTCGCCGATGTTGAGTTCGGTGCCCAGGACCGACCGGATCCGGGCGATGAGCCGCATGGCCAGCAGGGAGTCCCCGCCGAGCTCGAAGAACGAGTCCTCGGCGCCGACCCACTCCAGGCCCAGCACCTCGCCGAAGAGCCCGCACAGGATCTCCTCCGTCGGTGTGGCCGGGCCGCGTCCGGCGGTGGTGCCACCGAAGTCGGGGGCGGGGAGGGCGGCGCGGTCCAGCTTGCCATTGGCGGTGACGGGAAGGGTGTCGAGGGGAACGAAGGCGGCCGGGACCATGTACGCGGGCAGCCGCTCGGCCACGTACTCCCGCAGCCCGGCCAGGTCCTGGGTGCCGTCGCCCGCCGCGGGGAGGACGTAGGCGACGAGCCGCTTGTCACCCTCCCGGTCCTCACGGACGACGACCGCGGCCTGACCCACGCTCTCGTGTGCGGCGAGCACGGCCTCGATCTCCCCCGGCTCCACCCGGAAGCCACGGATCTTCACCTGCTCGTCCGCGCGGCCCCCGAAGACCAGCTCACCCTCGGCCGTCCACCGCACGAGGTCGCCGGTGCGGTACATCCGGCCGCCCGTGAACGGGCATGCCACGAACCGCTCCGCCGACAGCCCCGGTCGGCCGAGATAGCCGTGTGCGACGCCGGCGCCGGCGAGATAGAGCTCGCCCCGCACCCCGATGGGGACGGGCTTGAGGTATTCGTCGAGGACGAATGCCTTGGTGTTGTCGCGCGGCCTGCCGATCGGCAACACCACCGGGGGTTCGGCGTCGGCGGGGACGATGTGTGTGGTGGCGCACAGGGTGGTCTCGGTGGGGCCGTACAGATGCCGGACCTCGATCCCCAGGCAAGCCGCCTTGACCTGGGCGATCGCGCCCGCGGGCACCACATCCCCACCGGTCAGCACCTCGGCCAGGCCCGACAGGCACTCCGGCGCCTCCTCAGCGAGCACGCCGAACAGAGCAGCCGTCACATGCACGGCCGTCAGCCCATACGCCCGCACCAACCCCGCCAGCGTGCCCGCGTCCATCCGGCCCGGCGGCGCTACCACCACCCGGCCACCGCTGACCAACGGCACCCACACCTCGAAGAGCACCGCGTCGAACGCATGCGGCGCATGCCACAGAACACGATCACGCGCCGCCGCACTCCAACACCCGTCCGTCACCAGCGCGGCCAGCGCACCATGGCCCACCGCCACACCCTTCGGCACACCCGTGGAACCGGACGTGAACATCACATACGCCACGTCCTGCGCCGAGACCACCACATCCGGCACCACACCCCGCCCCTCACACAGCTCGTCCACCGGCACCGCATCCGGCACCCCGAGCCCCCGGTCCGCCACCACCAACCCCACCTGACCCAAGACCAACCCGCGCCGTGCTGTCGGCCACCCCGTGTCCACCGGCACAAAACCGGCTCCGGCCTTCGCCACCCCCAACCACACCGCCACCAACTCCGCCGACCGCTCCATCACCACACCCACGAGATCGCCACGCCGCACACCCCGCGCGACAAGCGCACCCGCCACCCGGTCCGACCACTCCGCCAACTCCCCATACGACCACTCCCGACCATCCACACCCACCACGGCCACCGCACCCGGCACCTCAGCAACACGCGCCCCGAACAGCTCCACCAACGACACCGCCGCCCCCGCCGAATCCACCGGCCCCGGACGCTCCGTGGCATTCCACTCCGCCACCACCCGCGCCCGCTCCAGCTCCCCCACCACGTCGACCTCACTGACCCGCACTCCCGGATCAGCCCCCACCTGCTCCAACACCCGCACCAACCGCTCCGCCAACAACCGCACCGTGCCCTCATCGAACAGATCGGTCGCATACAACAGCGAGCCCGAGAGCCCGGCCGGATCGCCTTCGCCGTCCCGCCGTTCGGTCAGGGTCAGCGACAGGTCGAACTTGGCGGTCGATTCCTGCGACGTGGCCTCCAGCGGCCCGACCCGCAGCCCGGGGACATTCCACCGTCCCTGGGACACAGGCAGGTTCTGGAGGACGAGCGTGATCTGGAACAGTGGGTTCCGGGAAAGCGAACGGGCCGGGTTGAGATCTTCGACCAGCCGCTCGAACGGCACGTCCTGATGCGCGTACGCGGCCAGATCCGTCTCCCGCACCCGCGCCAGCACCTCGCCGAACGTCGGGTCGGCACTGACATCCGTGCGCAGCACCAGCGTGTTGACGAAGAACCCCGCCAGCCCGTCCAGCGCCGCGTCCCCACGACCCGCCGTCGCCGTACCGATGGGAATATCGGTACCCGCGCCCAGCCGCGACAGCAGAACCGCCAGCGCGGCCTGCACGACCATGAACATCGTCGCCCGGCCATCGCGCGCCAGCTCCACCAGCCGGGCGTGCGTCTCCGCGGCCACCTCCACCGGCAGGGTGCGCCCACGGAACGACGGCGTGGCCGGGCGGGGCCGATCGGTCGGCAGTTCCAGCTCCTCGGGCGCGCCGGCGAGCGTCTCCCGCCAGTGGGCCAGCTGCCCGCTGATCACACTTCCCGGGTCACCGAGGTCGCCGAGCACGTCGCGCTGCCAGAGCGCGTAGTCCGCGTACTGCACCGGCAGCGGTTCCCACCCGGGCAGCCGGCCCGCGCACCGGGCCGCGTAGGCGGTTTCCAGGTCCTGCGTGAGGACGCCCATCGACCAGCCGTCGACCGCGATGTGGTGCGCCACGATCAGCAGGATGTGGTCCGTGGGACCGGTCCTGAGCAGCCGGACGCGCCAGGGCAGGTCGACGCTGACGTCGAAGCCGCGGCCCAGGTGGGTCGTGAGGGCTTCCTCGATCTCGTCCTCGGTGATGTCCACCACGACCAGTGGCGGCCGGCCGGCGGCGCCTTCGAGCACCTGCTGGCGGGGGACGCCCTGGGCCGCCGGGTAGATCGTGCGCAGGCTCTCGTGCCGGTCGGCGATGTCGCCCAGGGCGGTTTCCAGCGCCGCGAGGTCCAGGTCGCCGGACATCCGCAGGGCGAGGGGGAGGTTGTACGCCGCGCCATCGCCCGCCCCTTCGAGCTGGTTGAGGAACCACATCCGCTGCTGCTCGTACGACAGCGGCAGTACCTCCGGTCGAGGGCGCGCGACCAGTGCCGAGCGTGCCTGGCCGGTCGCGGCACCGGCCAGCCGGGCGACACCGGCGACCGAGGGGGCGGCGAAGAGCTCGCCGATGGTGAGTTCCGCGCCCAGGACGGCGCGGACGCGGGCGATGAGCCGCATGGCCAGCAGGGAGTCGCCGCCGAGGTCGAAGAAGGAGTCCTCCGCGCCGACCCACTCCAGGCCCAGCACCTCGGCGAACAGCCCGCAGAGAATCTCCTCGGTGGGTGTGGCCGGGCCCCGCCCGGCGGTGGCACCGCCGAAGTCGGGGGCCGGAAGCGCGGCGCGATCGAGCTTGCCGTTGGCGGTCACGGGAAGGACGTCGAGGGGAACGAAGGCGGCCGGGACCATGTAATCGGGCAACCGCTCGGCCACGTACTCCCGCAGCCCGGCCACGTCACCCGTACCGTCCCACACCACGTAGGCGACCAGCCGCTTGTCGCCCTCGCGGTCCTCCCGCACGACGACCGCGGCCTGGCCCACACCCCCGTGAGCCGCGAGCACCGCCTCGATCTCCCCCGGCTCCACCCGGAACCCACGGACCTTCACCTGCTCATCCACCCGGCCCGCGAAGACCAGCTCGCCCTCCGCGGTCCAGCGTGCGAGGTCACCGGTGCGGTACATCCGTGCCCCCGGCTCGGCGAAGGGCGCGGCGACGAAGCGCTCGGCCGTGAGGCCGGGGTGCCCCGTGTATCCGTGTGCGAGTCCGGCGCCGGTGAGGTACAGCTCGCCCCTCACTCCTACGGGGACGGGCTCGAGGTATTCGTCGAGGACGAACGCCTTGGTGTTGTCACGCGGCCTGCCGATCGGCAACACCACCGGAGCCTCGCTCTTGCCGGGAACGACATGAGTGGTGGCGCACAGGGTCGTCTCGGTGGGTCCGTACAGATGCCGGATCTCGATCCCGGGACACGCCGCCTTGACCCGGGCGACCGCCCCCGCGGGCACCACATCGCCGCCCGTCAGCACCTCGGCCAGACCCGACAGGCACTCCGGCGACTCCTCCGCCAGCACCCCGAACAAACCAGCCGTCACATGAACAGCCGTCACCCCATACGCCGCCACCAGACCCGCCAACGTGCCCGCGTCCAACCGGCCCGGAGGCGCCACCACCACCCGGCCACCACTGACCAACGGCACCCACACCTCCAACAGCACCGCGTCGAACGCATGCGGCGCATGCCACACCACACGACCACGCGCCGCCGCACTCCAACACCCATCCGTCACCAGCGCGGCCAGCGCACCATGGCCCACCGCCACACCCTTCGGCACACCCGTCGAACCGGACGTGAACATCACATACGCCACATCCTCCGCCGAGACCACCACATCCGGCACCACACCCCGCCCCTCACACAGCTCATCCACCGACACCGCACCCGGCACCCCCGAACCCCGATCCGCCACCACCAGCCCCACCTGCCCCAACACCAATCCGCGCCGGGCTGTCGGCCACCCCGTATCCACCGGCACGAACCCCGCACCCGCCTTCAACACCCCCAACCACACCGCCACCAACTCCACCGACCGCTCCAACACCACACCCACCCCATCCCCGCGCCCCACACCCCGCTCGGCCAACCCGGCCGCCACCCGGTCCGACCACTCCCCCAGCTCCGCAAACGACCACTCCCGACCGTCCACATCCACCACCGCCACCGCACCCGGCGACTCAGCCACCCGCACACCGAACAACTCCACCAAGGACCGGACGGGAACGGCCCGCTCGGTGGCGTTCCACTCCGCCACCACCCGCTCCCGTTCCACACCACCCAGCACATCGACCTCGCTCACCCGAACCCCCGGATCAGCCCCCACCTGCTCCAAGACCCGCACCAACCGCCCCGCCAACAACCCCACCGAACCCTCATCGAACACATCAGCCGCATACAGCAACGAGCCCACCAGTCCGGTCGGCGCCCCGTCCGCGTCACGCCGCTCGGCCACCGTCGCCGACAGATCGAACCGGGCCGCCGGTGAGGCGGCGGGCAGACCGCTCACCTCCAGCCCGGCCAGCTCCCACTGCCGACGGCTCTGCGGCAGGTTCTGCAGGGTGAGCGACACCTGGAACAACGGGTGCCGGCCCAGCGACCGGGTCGGGTTGAGGTCCTCGACCAGCCGCTCGAACGGCACGTCCTGATGCGCGTAGGCGGCCAGATCCGTCTCCCGCACCCGGGCCAGCAGCTCGCCGAACGTCGGGTCGCCGCTCAGGTCGGTGCGCAGTACGAGGGTGTTCACGAAGAAACCGGCCAGCCCGTCCAGCGCCGCGTCCCCACGGCCCGCCGTCGCCGTACCGATGGGGATATCCGTACCCGCGCCCATCCGTGCCAGCAGAACCGCCAGCGCGGCGTGCGCCACCATGAACATCGTCGCCCGGCCGCGCTGGGCGAGCTCCACCAGCCGGGCGTGCGTCTCCGCACCCACCTCGAACGGCATCTCGCCACCGATGAACGAGGACACCGCCGGTCGGGGCCGGTCGGTCGGCAGATCCAGCTCCTGCGGGGCACCGGCGAGCTTCTCCCGCCAGTAGGCCAGCTGCCCGCTGATCACACTCCCCGGATCACCGAGGTCACCGAGCACCTCACGCTGCCACAGCGCGTAGTCCCCGTACTGCACCGGCAGCGGCTCCCACCCGGGCGGCCGACCCGCGCACCGGGCCGCGTAGGCGGCGCCGATGTCGCCCGCGAGGACGCCCATCGACCAGCCGTCGGCGGCGATGTGGTGGACGGCGCCCAAGAGTACGTACTCGGCGAAACCGGTCACCAAAAGCCTTATGCGCCAGGGCAGTTCGGTGCGCACATCGAACGGATGGTTCGCGTACGCCGCGAGCTGCGCGGGCACCTCGGCGGCGGTCGTGTGCACCACCGTCAGCGCGGGCCGACCCGCCGCGCCGTGCACGACCTGCTGGCGGGGAACGCCCGCGGTCTCCGGGAAGATCGTGCGCAGGCTCTCGTGCCGGTCGGCCACGTCGCCGAGGGCGGCTTCCAGCGCGGCGACGTCGAGGGGGCCGGAGAGCCTGAGAGCCAGGGGAAGGTTGTACGCGGCACCCTCGCCGGTGTTCTCGAGCCGGTTGAGGAACCACATCCGCTGCTGCTCGTACGACAGCGGCAGCACATCCGGCCGGGGCCGCGCCGTCAGCGGCGCCCGCGTCTCGCCGCCGAGTTCGCCCACCAGCCGGGCGACGCCGGCGACGGTCGGGGCGGCGAACAGGTCTCCGATGCTGACGTCGGTGTCGAGGACGGCACGGATGCGGGCGATGAGCCGCATGGCCAGCAGGGAGTCGCCGCCGAGCTCGAAGAAGGAGGCGTCGGCGCTGACCCACTCCAGCCCGAGGACCTCGCGGTAGAGGCTGCTGAGGATCTCCTCGGTGGGGGTGGCGGGAGCACGCCCCTCCGCGACGTCGGCGAAGTCGGGGGCGGGGAGGGCGACGCGGTCCAGCTTGCCGTGCACCGTGACGGGGAGCGCGTCCAGCATCACGAACGCGGCGGGGACCATGTAGTCGGGCAGCCGCTCGGCCATGTACTCCCGCAGCCCGGCCGGGTCCACTTCCCCTTCCACAGCGACGACGTACGCCACGAGCCGTTTGTCACCAGGACGGTCCTCCCGCACCACGACGGCCACCTGACCCACACCCCCGTGCGCCGCCAGCACCGCCTCGATCTCCCCCGGCTCCACCCGAAACCCACGAACCTTCACCTGCTCATCCGCACGGCCCACGAAAACCAACTCACCGCCGGCCGTCCACCGCACGAGATCACCGGTCCGATACATCCGCCCACCCGTGAACGGACACGCCACAAAACGCTCCGCCGTCAGCCCGGGGCGGCGCAGATAGCCGCGCGCAAGCCCCGGACCCGCCACATACAACTCACCCACCACACCCACCGGCACCGGCCGCAGATGCCCATCCAGCACAAACGCCTTCGCATTACAGATCGGGCGCCCGATCACCACCGGGCAACCCACATCGAGGGGCTCACTCATCGTCGCGCAGACGGTGACCTCGGTCGGCCCGTACGCATTGATCATCCGCCGCCCGGAAGCCCAGCGCTCCACCAGCCCCTGCGGACACACCTCACCCGCCACCACCAACGTACGCAGGCTCTCCGGCAGGCCCTCCACCGTCGCCAGCACCGACGGCGGCACCGTCACATGCGTCACCCCGAACTCCGCCACCGCCTCACCCAACGCACCATTCGGCGGCAACCTGTCCCCACCCGCCATCACCACAGCAGCACCCGACAACAACGCCATACACATCTCGGAAACCGCCGCGTCGAAACTCAGCGACGCCAGCTGCAACACCCGCGCATCAGCACCCACCGCAAACCGCTCAATCTGCGCCGCCGCCAGATTCCCGAGACCACGATGCGTCACCACCACACCCTTCGGGCGCCCCGTCGAACCCGACGTATAAATCACATACGCCACATCATCAGGGCCCACCGAAACCACAGGCGCCGATTCAGCCGTCCCGGACGGATCCCACACCCAGCACTCCACCCCAGCCGGGACCAGCGCCCGCGTCTCCTCGGAGCACAGGACGAGCGCGGGCGCCGCGTCTTCGAGCATCCACCCGATCCGCTCGGCCGGATACGCCGGATCCACCGGCACGAACCCCGCCCCGGCCTTCACCACCCCCAGCCACACCGCCACCACATCCACCGACCGCTCCAACACCACCGCCACCAGATCACCGCGCCCCACACCCCGCGCGGCCAGCGCCCCCGCCACCCGATCCGACCGCTCCCGCAACTCCCCGTACGACCACACCTCACCACCGGCATCCACCACCGCCACCGCACCCGGAGTCCGAGCCGCCTGGGCGTCGAACAACTCCCCCAAGGAAGCCACCGGCACCTCGGCAGAGGTCTCGTTCCACCCCGCCACCACCCGCTCCCGCTCCGCACCACCCAGCACCTCGACCTCGCTCACCCGAGCCGCCGGATGCGAGGCGATCTGTTCCAGCACCCGCACCAGCCGCTCCGCCACGGCGCACGCCGTGGCCTCCTCGAACAAGTCCGTGGCGTACAGCAGATGGCCGTCGATCCCGGCCGGGTTGCCCTCGCCGTCCCGGTGCTCGGCCAGGGTCAGCGACATGTCGACCCGGGCCGCCGCTGCCCCCGGTGTCATCGGCCGCACCTCGACGCCCGGCAGCTCCCACCGCTGGGGCGGCATCGTCTGCACGGAGAGCATGACCTGGAACAGCGGGTGCCGGGCCAGCGAGCGCACGGGGTTGAGGTCTTCGACGAGGTGCTCGAAGGGCAGGTCCTGGTGGGCGTAGGCGGCCAGGTCGGTGTCCCGCACCCGGGCCAGCAGCTGCTCGAAGGTGGGGTCGCCGCTCAGGTCGGTGCGCAGCACGAGCGTGTTGACGAAGAAACCGGCCAGCCCGTCCAATGCCGCGTCCCCACGGCCCGCCGTCGCCGTGCCGATGGGGATGTCGGTGCCCGCGCCCAGCCGGGACAGCAGCAGCGTCAGCGCCGCGTGCACGACCATGAACATGGTGGCGTCACCGCGTCGCGCGACCTCCGCCAGCCGGGCATGGGTGGGCACGTCGATCCGCACCCCGGCCGCCCCGCCACGGTACGAGGAGATGGCGGGACGGGGCCGGTCGGCGGGCAGCGCGAGTTCCTGGGGCGCGTCGGCCAGGGTCTGCCGCCAGTAGTCCAGCTGGGCGCTGATCAGGCTGTCGGGGGCGGTCAGGTCACCGAGCAGCCGGCGCTGCCAGAGCGTGTAGTCGGCGTACTGCACCGGCAGCGGCTGCCAGCCGGGGGCGCGGCCTGCTCGCCGGGCCGCGTAGGCCAGCCGCAGGTCTTGGAGGAGCAGGTCCATCGTCCAGCCGTCGACCGCGATGTGGTGCGCCACGATCAGCAGCACGTATTCCTCGGGTCCGGTCTTCAGCAGCCGGATGCGCCACGGGAGGTCGGCGCTGAGGTCGAAGCGTTCCTCGGTCTGTGCGGCGAGCACCTGTTCGACCCGGTCGGCGGGGGTGTCGAGGACGACCAGTGGCGGGCGGCCGGCCTGGCGGTCGAGGACGTGCTGGCGCGGTACGCCGTCCGTCTCGGGGTAGCGGGTGCGCAGGCTCTCGTGCCGGTCCGCGAGGTCGCCCAGGGCGGCTTCCAGCGCGGGCACGTCGAGGTCGCCGGAGATGCGATAGCGCAGCGGGAGGTTGTACGCGGCCTCGCCGCCCTGTCCTGCCTCCTCCATCTGGTTGACGAACCACATCCGCCGCTGCCCGAACGACAGCGGTACGGCCTCCGGCCGGGGCTGCGGGGTGAGCGGCGGCCGTACGTCGCCCCCGCCGGTGAGCCGGCGGGCGACCCCGGCGACGGTGGGTTCGGCGAACAGCTGCCGGATGCTCAGCTCGGCGTCCAGGACGGCGCGGACCCGGGCGATCAGCCGCATGGCCTGGAGCGAATCACCGCCCAGCGCGAAGAACGACGCGTCGACGCCGATCCGGTCGAGGCCGAGGATCTCGGCGAACAGTCCGCACAGCGCCTCCTCGATGGGGGTCGCGGGCGCGTGCCGGCCGGTCAGGCCCGCGTAGTCGGGGGCGGGCAGGGCGTCGCGGTCGAGCTTGCCGTTCACGGTGAGGGGGAGGGTGTCGAGTGCCATCACCGCCGCGGGGACCAGGTGGTCCGGCAGTCGCTCGGCCACGTACTCCCGCAGTCCGGCCGCCGCGGCCGCCCCGGCGGACCCGACCGCCCCGGCCGCCCCGGCCGGTCCCTCGGTGTCCTCGGGGACGACGTAGGCGACGAGCCGCCGGTCCCCGGGGCGGTCCTCGCGGACCACGACGGCGGATCGGCCGACGGCCGGGTGGGTGTCCAGGACGGCCTCGATCTCGCCGGGTTCCACCCGGAAGCCACGGATCTTGATCTGGGTGTCGGCCCGGCCGACGACGACGAGCCGGCCGTCCGGGGTCCAGTAGGCCAGGTCACCGGTGCGGTACATCCGTCCGCCGGGGGTGCCGGGTTCGTCGGCGGCGGCGAACGGGCAGGCCACGAAGCGCTCGGCGGTCAGCGCCGGGCGGCCGAGGTAGCCACGGGCCAGGCCGGGGCCGGCGAGATAGAGCTCTCCGGTGACACCGGCGGGGACGGGTTGCAGGAACTCGTCCAGGACGTAGGTCTGCCCGTTCTCGAGTGGCCGGCCGATCGGCACCGGGGCATCGGCGTCGGCCGGGGTGAGCGGGTCGCTCAGGGTGACGCAGACGGTGGCCTCGGTGGGTCCGTAGGCGTTCAGCATCCGCCGGCCCGGCGCCAGCCGGGCGACCAGCGCGGGCGGGCACACCTCGCCCGCCACCGCCACGGTGGTCACGGTGGCGGGCAGTTCTTCGGCGGCGGCGAGCACGGACGGCGGCGCGGTCAGATGTGTCACACCGAACTCGGCGGCCACGGCGGCCAGCGACCCGTATGGCGGCAGCATGTCCCGGTCCGCCATGACGAGGGTGGCCCCGGCGGGCAGGGCGGTGCAGAACTCGGCGAACGCGGCGTCGAAGCTCGGCGAGGCGAACTGGAGGACACGCGCGCCAGGTGCGGATCCGAACCGGGCGATATGGCCGGCCGCCAGGCTGCCCACGCCGCCGTGGGTGACCACGACACCCTTCGGGGTGCCGGTGGAGCCGGAGGTGTAGATGACGTACGCGGGGTGGCGCAGCCGCTGCGGGCGGACGCGGTCCGCGTCGCCGGGGGCGGTGGCCGGGCGGTCCGCCAGTGCGGCGGCCACCTCCGGTGCGTCGAGGACCAGCCGGGGCAGCGGGTCGGCGCCCCGCACGGCCTCGGTGGCGCCCAGCACGGCCTCGGCAGCGCCCAACGTGGCCTCGGCACCCAACGCGGCCTCGGCGGCGACCAGCGCGGACTCGGTCCGGCCGGTGCACAGCATCAGCTGGGGCCGGGCGTCGGCCAGCATGAACGCGATCCGGGGCGCCGGGTAGCGGGGGTCGACGGGCAGATAGCCCGCACCTGCCTTGACCACGGCCAGCAGCACGGCCATCAGCTCGACGGACCGCTCCATGGCCACGCCGACCAGGTCCTCCGGACCGATGCCACGGGCGATCAGCTCATGCGCCAGCCGGTTGCTCTCCGCCTCCAGCTGTGCGTAGGTCAGGCCGCGCCCGGCCCCGACGACGGCCACCGCGTCGGGGGTCCGGCGCACCTGTGCCTCGAACAGCTCGGCCAGCGTGCCCTCCGGCACCTCCCGGGCCGTGCGGTTCCAGTCCTGGACGACGGTGCGCCGCTCGGCCGGGTCCAGGACGCGCAGCCGGCTGAGGGGCACGGCGGGGTCGGCGGCGATGTGTTCCAGCACCCGCGCCAGCCGCCGGGCCAGGTCCTGGACGGTGTCCTCGTCGAACAGTTCGGTGGCGTAGAGGATGTCGCCGCCGATACCGGCCGGGCTGCCGTCGTCGTCACGGTGTTCGGACAGGTCGAACGACAGGTCGAAGCGGGCGGCGAGAGAGCCGGGCGGGGTCAGCCGGACCTGGAGGCCGGGCAGGTCCCACCGCGCGGGCGGGACGTTCCGCAGCGACAGCATGACCTGGAACAGCGGGTTGCGGGACAGCGAGCGCGACGGTGCGAGGTCCTCGACGAGGTGCTCGAAGGGCACGTCCTGGTGGGCGTACGCGGCCAGGTCGGTCCCGCGTACCCGGGCCAGGAGTTCTGTGAAGGCGGGGTCACCGCTCAGGTCGGTGCGCAGTACGAGCGTGTTGACGAAGAAGCCGGTCAGCCCGTCCAGCGCCGCGTCGCCACGGCCGGCGGTGGCCGTGCCGATGGGGATGTCGGTGCCGGCGCCCATGCGGGCGAGGAGCGCCGCCAGCGCGGCGTGCACGACCATGAAGACCGTGGCCCCGTGGCGCTCGGCGACCTCGGCGAGGCGAGCGTGGGTACGGGCGTCGATCCGGACGGGGACCAGGCCGCCCGCGTACGACGACACCGCCGGGCGCGGCCGGTCCGTCGGCAGCGCCAGCTCCTGCGGCGCACCGGCCAGGGCGTCGTGCCAGTAGGCGAGCTGGTCGCTCAGCAGGCTGTCCGCGTCGCCCCGCTCGCCCAGCAGCTGCCGCTGCCAGAGGGCGAAGTCGGCGTACTGCACGGGCAGCGGGTCCCACGCCGGCGCCCGGCCCTGCCGCCGGGCCGCGTAGGCCGTGCTCAGGTCCCGTGCGAGGACACCCATCGACCAGCCGTCGACCGCGATGTGGTGTGCCACGATCAGCAGCACGTACTCCGTGGGTCCGGTGACCAATAGCCTTACTCGCCAAGGGAGTTGGGCGCCCAGATCGAAGCCGCGCCCGGCGTGCTCGCTCAGCTCCGCGTCGACCCGGTCGGCGGGGATCTCCACCACGACCAGCGGCGGATGCGCCTCGGGGCCGTCCAGCACCCGCTGCCGCGGTACGCCGTCGGTCTCGGGGAAGACCGTGCGCAGGCTCTCGTGGCGGTCGGCCACGTCGGCGAGGGCGGCTTCCAGCGCGCCGGTGTCGAGACCGCCGGAGAGCCGCAGCGCGAGCGGCATGTTGTAGACACCCTCGGCGCGCTCCATGCCCCGAGTGCCCTCGGTGGCCCCGGTGGCCTTGGTGTCCTCGGCGTCCCCGGTATCCTCGACGGTCGTTGCCAGTCGGTTGAGGAACCACATCCGCTGCTGGCCGTACGACAGCGGCGGCAGCTCGGGGCGCGGCTGCGGCTTCAGCGCCGGCCGCGCGTCGCCGTGCTCGGTGTCGATCCGACGGGCGGTGTCGGCGACGGTCGGGGTGGCGAACAGGTCGGCGATGCGCAGTTCGGTGTCGAGGACGCGGCGGATACGGGCGATGAGCCGCATGGCCAGCAGGGAGTCGCCGCCGAGCTCGAAGAAGGAGGCGTCGGCCCCGACCTGGTTCAGGCCCAGGACTTCGGCGAAGAGCCCGCAGAGGATCTCCTCGGTGGGCGTGGCGGGGGCGCGGCCGTCGGCCGTTCCGGTGGTATCGGGGGCGGGGAGTGCGGAACGGTCCAGCTTGCCGTTGACAGTGAGTGGCAGGGCGTCGAGGGGCACGATCGCCGGGACCATGTACTCCGGCAGCCGGTCGGCGGCCAGACCACGCAGAGCCGCCACGTCAAGCTCACCACTGGGGACCACATAGGCGACGAGACGACGCTCCCCCGGACGGTCCTCACGGACGACCACGGCAGCCTGGGCCACGGCCGGGTGACCACTGAGAACGGCCTCGATCTCACCGGGCTCGACGCGGAAACCACGGATCTTCACCTGCTCATCAGCCCGCCCCGCGAAGACCAGCTCACCATCAGCCGTCCACTTCGCCAGGTCACCACTGCGATACATCCGCCCACCCGGAACCGCGAACGGACACGCCACAAACCGCTCCGCCGACAACCCCGCACGACCGATATACCCCCGCGCCAGACCGGCACCGGCGATATAGACCTCGCCTACGACACCCACCGGCACCGGATTGAGGAACGCGTCCAGCACATAGACACGCACGTTGGGAAGCGGGCGGCCGATCGGCGGAGCATCCTCCAACGCCGGGTCCAGCGGGCCGGCGGTAGCGGTCGTGATGACAGTGGCCTCGGTCGGACCGTAGGTGTTCCACACCCGCGCACCCACCGACCACCGCCCCGCCAGCTCCGCACTCAACCGCTCCGCACCCAACACCCAATTCCCCACCCCGGACACAGCAGCCGGGTCCAACACCCCCAGCAGCGACGGCACCACACTCGCCACCCGCACCCCACACCGACCCACCATCTCCGCCAACGCCTCCAGATCACCACGCTCCGTGGACGTGGCAACGGCCAAAGTGCCACCGGCAGCGAGGGTGACCGCAACGTCCAGGACAGCGGCGTCGAAACTGAACGAGGCGAACTGCAACGCCACCACACCCGCGTCCATCCCCAACACCGGACGCATCACCTCAGCCAGATTCGCCACCCCACCATGCGCAACCGCCACACCCTTCGGCCGCCCCGTCGAACCCGACGTATAGATCACATACGCCAACTGCTCCGGAACGATCACCGTCCCCAACGGCTCATCCGAAACCCCGCCAACATCCTCAAGAAGAACAGCACGAGCGTCGCCAAGCGGGACATCGGCGAGGCTCTCGGCCGTACCCAACACCACCTGCGCGCCACTGTCCGCGATCACGAACCCCAGCCGGTCCACCGGATACTCCGGATCCAACGGCACAAACGCACCACCGGCCTTCCACACCGCCAACTCCGCCACCACCACACCCACCGACCGCGGCAAACACAACGCAACCCGCGACTCCCGACCCACACCAACCCCGCTCAGGAAACGAGCCAACCGATTCGCCCGCCGATCCAACTCCCCATACGACAACACCTCCTCACCACACCGCACCGCCACCACATCCGCCGCCACCCTGGCCCACCCCTCGAACCGCTCCACCACCGAGCCGTCCGGCACCACGGTCGCGGTGGCATTCCACTCCTCCACCACCCGCACCCGCTCACCCACACCCAACACATCCAGCCGACCGACCAGCGCTTCCGGATCTGCCGCCATCTGCTCCAGGACCCGCACCACGCGATCGAGGAGCGCCTGGGCCGCTTCGGTGTCGAACAGGTCCGGCCGGTAGTCCAGCCGCAGCCGCAGCTCCTCCGTCGGGTGTACGCCGAGCGACAGCGGGAAGTTGGTGGACTCGCGCATCGCGGTGCCGGTGATCCGCACTCCGGTGGCCGCGGTGGACTCCTGCGCCCCGATGGGGTGGTTCTCGAACGCCATGATGGTGTCGAACGTGGCGCCGGGTCCGGCCAGCCGCTGGATCTCGGTCAGGCTCAGGTGCTGGTGGTCCAGCAGTGCCGACTGCCGGTCCTGTAGCTCCGTCAGCGTCTCGGCGACCGACCGTGCCGGGTCCAGGCGCACGCGTACGGGCACCGTGTTGATGAACAGCCCCAGCATGCTCTCCATACCGGGCAGATCCGCGGGCCGTCCCGCCACCGTCGCGCCGAACACCACGTCGCGGCGGCCGGTCAGGCGGCCGAGTACGACGGCCCAGGCGGCCTGGATCACGGTGTTCAGAGTCAGGCCGCTGCGGCGGGCGAGGTCCCGCAGCCGGGTGGCGAGCGCGGCGCCGGCGTCGGTGGCCGCCTTGCCAGAGGCGACAGGGGCGGCGGACCGCTCACCCGGGGCCACCAGTGTCGGCTCATCGGCACCCGCCAGCTCCTGCCGCCAGGCGTCACGTGCGGCTTCGTTGTCCTGGCGGGCGAGCCAGGCGAGGTAGTCGCGGTACGGGGTGACGGGTGGCAGGCCACGGGCGCTGCCACCGGCCTCGTAACACGTCCACAGCTCCCGCATCAGCACCGGCAACGACCAGCCGTCCAGCAGGATGTGGTGCAACGTGACCATCATCCGGTACCGCTCCGACCCGACCTTCACCAGCAACACCTTCAGCAGCGGCGGCACCGCCAGATCGAAACGCCGCTCCCGCTCCTCGACCCCCAGCCGCTCCGACTCCGCCCAGGCCACCTCCGCGTCCAGCCCGGACAGATCCTCCTCCCGCCACGGCAGGGCCACGCCCCGGGCGATGACCTGCACCGGCTGTGCCATCCCGGCCAGCTGCCGGAAACCGGCGCGCAGACTGTCGTGCCGGTCGAGCAGCGCCTGCCAGGAGGTCCGCATCGTGGCGGGGGCGACGTTTCCGGCCAGGTCCAGCACCAGTTGCTCGACGTAGACATCGGTGCCCCGCTCGTCGTACACCGCGTGGAACAGCAGGCCCTCCTGCAACGGCGACAGCGGCCAGACGTCCTGGACGCGCATCTGAGTCATCGTGCTCCCCCCTTGTCCGCGAGTTCCGCTTCGAGCGCGTCGATCTGGTTCTGGTCGAGCGTGATGAGTGAGAAGTCCGACGGCGTGTGGCCACCGCCGGAGCCGGTGGTGTGAGTGGCGAGGCCGGTGAGCATCGCCAGCCAGCCGTCGGCGAGTTGCCGCATGTCCTCGGTGTGCTGGAGGTCTCGGGGCCAGGCGAGCGTGAGCGTGAGCAGCGGGCCGTCCGGCAGGTCGCGGACCAGACCGACGGCCTCCAGGGCGTGGGCCGACGGGACCTCGTCGCCCGCTCCGCCGCCGAGACCGCCTTCCGGGGCGGCGGACCAGGCCGCCGTCCGATCCGGTGTCCCGTCGGCGAAGCGGCCCAGGTAGTTGAAGCCGATCTGGGCCGTCGGCAGCGCGGCGAGCGTGGGTGCGGTCTCGGGATTGAGATACCGGAGCAGACCGTGGCCGAGGCCGTCACCCGGGACCGCACGGAGCTGTTCCTTGATCCGCTTGACGACCCGTCCCGCCACCGGCCCGCCGCCGCGCAGCCCGGCGAAGTCCAGCGTCTCGGGGTCGATCCGCACCGGGTGGCTGCTGGTGAACCAGCCCACCGTACGGACCAGATCGAGACCGCCGGCCGTCCGGCCGTGGCCTTCCACATCCACCAGAACCCCGCCCTCCGTGTCCTGCCCGCGATGCCGCCGCCACTCCGCGACCGCGGAGGCCAGGGCGGTGAGCAGCACATCGTCGATCCCGGCGTGGAAGGCGGCCGGGACCGCCGTCAGCAAGGTGCCGGTGAGCTCCGCGGAGGCCGTCACGGAAACCCGCCGCAACGTGGCGCCCACATCGCGAGCCGGGTCCAGGGACCGGCCGCCGAGCGGTGCCTCCGCGCCACGCAGCAGTCGGGTCCAGGCGGGGAGTTCGGCGAGCCTCGGGCGGCTGGTGGCTTCGGTCTTCAGGGCACGGGCCCAGTGCCGGAAGGAGGTGGGCACCGGCTCCAGCACCACCTCGCGGCCCGCGACCAGGTCTGCGTATGCCTGTGCGAGGTCCGGGACGAGGATGCGGAGGGAGAGCGTGTCCACCGCCAGGTGATGGACGGTGAGCAGGAGCCGTCCGGGGGTGTCCGGTCCCGTGTCGAACCAGACCACCTGCACCATCACCCCCGCCAGCGGGTCCAGCCGGTCCGCGGCGGCCCGCGACTCCTCGGCGATGAGACGGTCAAGGTCACCTCCGGCCCCGGCCCCGGCCGCGTCGACCCGATGCACCCAAGAGGCCACGGACACGCTCGGGGCAACGACGAGACGAGGCCCGGACTCGACGTCCAGCCGCGCCCGCAGCATGTCATGGTGATCGACCACCGCCTGAACGGCCTCGGCCAACGTCTCCAGCCGCATCCCCGCCGGCGCCACCACCACCGTCGACTGATACACCCCACCCACACGCTCCGCCCCGGCCCGCCCCAACAACTCCAGCATCACCGGCGTCAACGGCACCTCACCCGAACCCGGATCACCGCCCCCCACCACGGCGCCGGCAACCGCCACATCACCCGCCACCACAGCCAGCTCCGCCGGACTCCGACGCTCGAACACCTGCCGCGCCGACACCACCAGACCCGCCTTACGCGCCCTCGACACCAGCAGCATCGACATGATCGAGTCACCACCCAACTCGAAGAACGACGCATCCGCACTCACCTCATCCAGCCCCAGCACCTCCGCGAACAACCCGCAGAGAATCTCCTCGGTGCGGGTGGCGGGCGCGCGGCCCCCGGTCGTTCCGGCCGTGTCGGGGGCGGGGAGCGCGGAACGGTCCAGCTTGCCGTTGACCGTCAGCGGCAACGCCTCCAGCACGACAACCGACGGGACCATGTACTCCGGCAACCGGGCGGCGGCGAACTCCCGCACCACCGCCACGTCAAGCTCACCACTGGGGACCACATAGGCAACCAGCCGCTTGTCCCCCGGACCGTCCTCACGGACCACCACCGCGACCTGCCCCACACCCTCACAGGCCGCCACCACAGCCTCGATCTCACCGGGCTCGACACGGAAACCACGCACCTTGACCTGCTCATCAGCCCGCCCCGCGAAGACCAGCTCACCATCAGCTGTCCACTTCGCCAGGTCACCACTGCGATACATCCGCCCACCCGGAACCGCGAACGGACACGCCACAAACCGCTCCGCCGACAACCCCGCACGACCGATATACCCCCGCGCCAGACCGGCACCGGCGATATAGACCTCGCCCACGACACCCACCGGCACCGGATTGAGGAACGCGTCCAGCACATAGACACGCACGTTGGGCAGGGGACGGCCGATCGGCGGAGCATCCTCCAACGCCGGGTTTAGCGGGGCGGGTGTGGCGGTGGTGATGACGGTGGCCTCGGTCGGGCCGTAGGTGTTCCACACCCGCGCACCCACCGACCACCGCCCCGCCAGCTCCGCACTCAACCGCTCCGCACCCAACACCCAATTCCCCACCCCGGACACAGCAGCCGGATCCAGCACCCCCAACAACGACGGCACCACACTCGCCACCCGCACCCCACACCGACCCACCATCCCCGCCAACGCCTCCAGATCACCACGCTCCGTGGACGTGGCAACGGCCAAAGTGCCACCGGCAGCGAGGGTGACCGCAACGTCCAGGACAGCGGCGTCAAAACTGAACGAGGCGAACTGCAACGCCACCACACCCGCGTCCATCCCCAACACCGGACGCATCACCTCAGCCAGATTCGCCACCCCACCATGCGCAACCGCCACACCCTTCGGCCGCCCCGTCGAACCCGACGTATAGATCACATACGCCAACTGCTCCGGAACGATCACCGTCCCCAACGGCTCATCCGAAACCCCGCCAACATCCTCAAGAAGAACAGCACGAGCGTCGCCAAGCGGGACATCGGCGAGGCTCTCGGCCGTGCCCAACACCACCTGCGCGCCACTGTCCGCGATCACGAACCCCAGCCGGTCCACCGGATACTCCGGATCCAACGGCACAAACGCACCACCGGCCTTCCACACCGCCAACTCCGCCACCACCACACCCACCGACCGCGGCAAACACAACGCAACCCGCGACTCCCGACCCACACCCACACTCTTCAGAAAACGCGCCAACCGATTCGCCCGCCGATCCAACTCCCCATACGACAACACCTCCTCACCACACCGCACCGCCACCACATCCGCCGCCACCGAGGCCCACCCCTCAAACCGCTCCACCACCGACCCACCCGCCACCACAACACCCGTCGCATTCCACTCCTCCACCACCCGCACCCGCTCACCCACACCCAACACATCGACCTCACTCACCCGCACCCCCGGATCAGCCCCCACCTGCTCCAACACCCGCACCAACCGCTCCACCAACCCCCGCGCCGTACCCTCATCGAACAAATCCACCGCATACAACAACGCCCCACCCAACCCCGCCGGCGCACCCGCCCCATCGCGATGCTCGGCCAGGTCGACGGACAGATCGAAGCGCGCCGGGACCTGGCCGGCCGCCGGTATCCGCCGGACCCGCAGTCCCGGCAGGCCCCATTGCGCCGCCGGTACGCTCTGCATCGCCAGCAGGACCTGGAACAGCGGGTTGTGGGAGAGCGAGCGGGACGGGTTGAGATCCTCGACGAGCCGCTCGAACGGCACGTCCTGATGGGCGTACGCGGCCAGGTCCGACGTCCGTACCTGCTCCAGCAGCTCGGTGAAGGACGGGTTCGCGCTCAGATCGGCGCGGACGACCAGGGTGTTGACGAAGAACCCGGCCAGGTCGTCCAGCGCCGGGTCACCGCGGCCGGCGATCGGCACACCCATGGGGATGTCGGTGCCCGCACCCACTCGGCTGAGCAGCACGGAGAGGGCGGCGTGCACGACCATGAACATGGTCGCGCGACCGCGACGGGCGACCTCGAGCAGCCGGGCGTGGGTCTCCGCGCTGATCCGGATCGGCACTTCGCCACCCCGGAAGGAGGACACCGCCGGCCGGGGCCGGTCAGTCGGCAGCGCCAGCTCCTGGGGCACCCCTGCCAGCGCCTGCCGCCAGTAGTCCAGCTGGCCGCTGATCACGCTGTCCGGGTCCTCCGGATCGCCCAGCACCTCGCGCTGCCAGAGCGCGTAGTCCGCGTACTGCACCGGCAACGGCTGCCACCCCGGCGCGCCACCCGCCCGCCGGGCGGCGTACGCCACACCGATGTCCCGCGCGAGCACACCCATCGACCAGCCGTCAACGGCGATGTGATGCGCCACGATCAGCAGCACATACTCCGCCGGGCCCGTCTTCAGCAGCCGGATCCGCCAGGGCAGATCGACGGTCATATCGAAGCCGCGGTCCGCGTGCACCCCGAGCTCCGCCGCGAGGAGTTCCTCGCTGATCTCCATGACCACCAGCCGGGGACGACCCGCCTCGCCCACCAGCACCCGCTGGCGCGGTTCGCCATCCGTCTCGGGGAAGACCGTGCGCAGGCTCTCGTGCCGGTCGGCGACGTCGCCGAGGGCGGCTTCCAGCGCGGCGACGTCCAGGTCTCCCGATATGCGCAGCGCCAGCGGCAGGTTGTAGACCGCGCCGGCACCCGGGTTGGTCTCTTCGAGCTGGTTGAGGAACCACATGCGCCGCTGGGCGTACGAGAGCGGCAGCATCTGCGGCCGTGGCCGTGGCGTCAGCACGGGCCGGGCGTCCGTACCGCCCGCCGCCGCGACGAGGCGGGCGACCCCCGCCACCGTCGGGGCGGCGAACAGCTCACCGATGTTCAGCTCGGTGTCGAGGACGGCGCCGATCCGGGCGATGAGCTTCATGGCGAGGATCGAGTCGCCGCCGATGTCGAAGAACGACACCTCGGCACCGACACGTTCGAGCCCGAGGACCTCGCAGTACAGGCCGCAGAGGATCTCCTCGGCCGGTGTGGCGGGGCCGCGGCCGGTGGCGTCGGTGAAGTCGGGGGCGGGGAGGGCGACGCGGTCCAGCTTGCCGTGCACCGTGACGGGGAGCGCGTCCAGCATCACGAACGCGGCGGGGACCATGTAGTCGGGCAGCCGCTCGGCCACGTACTCCCGCAGCCCGGCCGGGTCCACTTCCCCTTCCACAGCGACGACGTACGCCACGAGCCGTTTGTCACCAGGACGGTCCTCCCGCACCACAACGGCCACCTGACCCACACCCCCGTGCGCCGCCAGCACCGCCTCGATCTCCCCCAGCTCCACCCGAAACCCACGAACCTTCACCTGCTCATCCGCACGGCCCACGAAAACCAACTCGCCCTCGGCCGTCCACCGCACGAGATCACCGGTCCGATACATCCGCCCACCCGTGAACGGACACGCCACAAAACGCTCCGCCGTCAACCCCGGACGACGTAAGTAACCGCGCGCAAGCCCCGGACCCGCCACATACAACTCACCCACCACACCCACCGGCACCGGCCGCAGATACACATCCAGCACAAACGCCTTCGCATTACAGATCGGACGCCCGATCACCACCGGACCACCCACATCGAGGGGCCCACTCATCGTCGCGCACACGGTGACCTCGGTCGGCCCGTACGCATTGATCATCCGCCGCCCGGAAGCCCAGCGCTCCACCAGCCCCTGCGAACACACCTCCCCCGCCACCACCAACGTACGCAGGCTCTCCGGCAACTCCTCCACCGTCGCCAGCACCGACGGCGGCACCGTCACATGCGTCACCCCGAACTCCGCCACCGCCTCACCCAACGCACCATTCGGCGGCAACCTGTCCCCACCCGCCATCACCACAGCAGCACCCGACAACAACGCCATACACATCTCGGAAACCGCCGCATCGAAACTCAGCGACGCCAGCTGCAACACCCGCGCATCAGCACCCACCGCAAACCGCTCAATCTGCGCCGCAGCCAAATTCCCGAGACCACGATGCGTCACCACCACACCCTTCGGACGCCCCGTCGAACCCGACGTATAAATCACATACGCCACATCATCAGCACCCACCGAAACCACCGGCGCCGACTCAACGGTCCCGGACGGATCCCACATCCAGCACTCCACCCCAGCCGGAACCACCCCCCGCGTCTCCTCGGAGCACAGGACGAGCGCGGGCGCCGCGTCTTCGAGCATCCACCCGATCCGCTCGGCCGGATACGCCGGATCCACCGGCACGAACCCCGCCCCCGCCTTCACCACCCCCAGCCACACCGCCACCACATCCACCGACCGCTCCAACACCACCGCCACCAGATCACCGCGCCCCACACCCCGCGCGGCCAGCACCCCCGCCACCCGATCCGACCGCTCCCGCAACTCCCCGTACGACCACACCTCACCACCCGCACCCACCACCGCCACCGCACCCGGAGTCCGAGCCGCCTGGGCGTCGAACAACTCCCCCAACGCACCCACCGGCACCACACCACCCGTGGCGTTCCACCCCACCACCACCCGCTCCCGCTCCGCACCACCCAGCACATCGATCTCACTCACCCGCCGTGCCGGGTCGGCCGCCATCTGTTCCAGCACCCGCACCAGCCGCCGTACCACGCCCTGGGCCGCGTTCTCGTCGAACGCGTCCGGGCGGTAGTCCAGCCAGAACTTCAGCTCATCCGCCGGATCCACTCCCAGCGTCAGCGGGAAGGTGGTGGCCATCCGGGTCGTGCCGGCGGTCAGCCGCAGGGGGGCGGGCGGTCCGGTCTCGCCCGCGTGGAAGTTCTCGAAGGCCATCAGGGTGTCGAAGGTGGCGCCCGGACCGGCCAGGCGCTGGATCTCCTTGAGGCCGAGGTGCTGGTGGCCGAGCAGTGCGGACTGCTGGGCCTGTACCACGGTGAGCAGGTCGGCGATCGTGTCGGCCGGGTGCAGCCGGACCCGTACCGGGATGGTGTTGATGAACAGTCCCAGCATGTCCGCCATCCCCGCGAGTTCCGGCGGGCGGCCCGCCACGGCGGCGCCGAAGACCACGTCGCGCCGGCCGGTGAGCGCGCCGACGACCTGGGCCCAGGCCACCTGGAGCACGGTGTTCAGCGTGACGCCGTGGCCACGGGCGAGCTCACGCAGCGCGCCGGGGAGTTGGCCGTCGGTCTCGGCCAGGGCCTTGCGGGTGAGGACCGGCTCGGCGTTCGGGTCGAGTGCGGCAACCGTCGTCGGCTCGGTGACGCCGTCGAGCGCCCGCCGCCAGGCGGTGCGCGCCGCCTGGCGGTCCTGGCGGCGGAGCCAGGCCAGGTAGTCCCCGTAGGGGGTGGTCGGCGCGAGGTCGCGGGCGTCGCCGCCCGCCGCGTAGACGGCCCACAGCTCGCGGATGAGGATGCGCAGCGACCAGCCGTCGAGCACGATGTGGTGCAGGGTGACGACCATGCGGTGGCGGTCGGGGCCCGTCTTGACCAGCAGGATGCGTGCCAGCGGCGGGGTCGCGAGGTCGAAGCGGCGGGCCCGTTCCGCGCTCTCCAGCCGGTCGGCCCGGTCCCGCGCGTCCTGGAGGGTGAGGTGTGAGAGGTCCACCTCGCGCCAGACCAAGTCGACCTGGCGGGCGATCACCTGGACGGGCTCGTCCACGCCGACCGGTCGGCGGAAGCCGGTGCGCAGGCTGCCGTGCCGTTCGACGAGCGCTTGCCAGGTGGCGCGCAACGCCCTGACGTCCAGCGGCCCTTCGAGTTCCAGGACCTTCTGTTCCACGTAGATGTCCCGCTCCCGCTCGTCGAACATCGCGTGGAAGAGCAGGCCCTCCTGGAGCGGTGACAGGGGCAGTACGTCGACCAGGCCACCGGGCACCTCGGCTTCGAGCTCCTCGATCTGGGCCTGGTCGAGCGTCGTCAGCGGGAAGTCGGACGGGGTGTGGCCACCGCCGGTGTGGGCGGCGAGGCCGGTCAGCATCGCCGCCCAGCCGTCGAGCAGGCGCCGGGCGGCAGGTGCGTCGAGGAGGGGCTCCGGCCAGGCCAGGCTGAGGACGAGTTCGGCTCCCTCGACCCGGGCCGAGGCTTCGAGCGGGTGGACGGGCGCCCGGTCGCCGACGACGGGACCGAGGCCGGAACCGTCACCGGGGCCGGTGAAGCCGAGCTGCGGGGCGGGCAGGGCGGCGAGGGTGGCGGCGGTGTCGGGGTTGAGATGGCGCAGCAGGACGTAGCCCAGTCCGTCGCCGGGGACGGCCCGCAGCTGTTCCTTGATCCGTTTCACGGCCCGGCCCGCGGTGGGGCCGCCGGCGCGGATCGCCGCGAGGTCGAGGGTCCCGGTGTCGAGCCGGACGGGGTGGCGGTGGGCGAAGGAGCCCACGGTTCGGGAGAGATCGGCGCCGCCCGCCAGGGCGCCATGCCCGTGGTCCGGCGCCGCCACGTCCACGAGGAAGCCGCCGGTCCGGTCCTGGCCGTCGCGCCAGGCGGCGAGGGCCGCGGTCAGGCCGGTCAGCAGGACGGTGTCGGCATCGGTGTGGAACGCCGCCGGGAGGCCGGTCAGAGTGGCCGCCGTGGTGCGGGCCGGGATGCGTACGGAGGCGTGCCGCACCGGAGCGTCCGCGTCGCGGGCCGGGTCGGCGGGGCGGGTGGTGAGCAACGGGTCACCGGGGGCGAGCAGTTCGGTCCACGCGGGCAGCTCCGCACGCCGCTCCGCGCTGCGCGCCTGCGCGGCCAGGGACCTCGCGGGGTCCTCGCGCAGCGGTTCGGCGATCCGGGCGAGACGGGCCGGCGTCGAGAGTTCGAACACCTGGTACGGGGCGATCACCAGCCCGGCGCGCCGGGCGACCGACACCAGCAGCATCGTCAGGATGGAGTCGCCGCCGAGCTCGTAGAAGGACGCCTCCGCGCTGACCCGCTCCAGGCCGAGGACCTCGCAGTAGAGGCGGCAGAGGATCTCCTCGGCGGGCGTCCGCGGACCACGGCCCTCCGCCGCCTCGGTGTGATCGGGGGCGGGGAGGGCGGCACGGTCGAGCTTGCCGTTCACCGTGACCGGGAGCGCATCCAGCAGGACGACCGCGCTGGGCACCATGTAGTCCGGCAGGTGGGCCGCGACATGGTCGCGCAGCTCGGCGGCGCCGGCCGCGCCGTCGAGGACGACGTAGGCGACGAGCCGCTTGTCTCCGGGGCGGTCCTCGCGGGCCGTCACCGCCGCCTGGCGGACGCTCGCGTGGCGGGTGAGGACGGTCTCGATCTCGCCGGGTTCGACACGGAAACCGCGTACCTTGATCTGCTCGTCGGCTCGGCCGCGGAAGACCAGCTCGCCGTCGGCCGTCCAGGTGGCGAGGTCGCCGGTGCGGTACATCCGTCCCCCCGTGAACGGACACGCCACGAAACGCTCCGCCGTCAGCCCGGGGCGGCGCAGGTAGCCGCGTGCGAGCCCCGGGCCCGCGACGTACAGCTCGCCCGGCACGCCCTCGGGGACCGGCCGCAGGTGCTCATCCAGCACGAACACCCGTGTGCCGGTGATCGGACGGCCGATCGGCACCGGCCCGGACGCCTTCAAGGGCTCACTCATCGTCGCGCAGACGGTGACCTCGGTCGGCCCGTACGCGTTGATCATCCGCCGCCCGGAAGCCCAGCGCTCCACCAGCCCCTGCGAACACACCTCACCCGCCACCACCAACGTACGCAGGCTCTCCGGCAGGCCCTCCACCGTCGCCAGCACCGACGGCGGCACCGTCACATGCGTCACCCCGAACTCCGCCACCGCCTCACCCAACGCACCATTCGGCGGCAACCTGTCCCCACCCGCCATCACCACAGCAGCACCCGACAACAACGCCATACACATCTCGGAAACCGCCGCATCGAAACTCAACGACGCCAGCTGCAACACCCGCGCATCAGCACCCACCGCAAACCGCTCAATCTGCGCCGCCGCCAAATTCCCGAGACCACGATGCGTCACCACCACACCCTTGGGACGCCCCGTCGAACCCGACGTATAAATCACATACGCCACATCATCAGCACCCACCGAAACCACAGGCGCCGATTCAGCCGTCCCGGACGGATCCCACACCCAGCACTCCACCCCAGCCGGCACCACCCCCCGCGTCCCCTCAGCACACACCACCAGCACCGGCCCCGCGTCCTCGACCATCCACCCGATCCGCTCGGCCGGATACGCCGGATCCACCGGCACGAACCCCGCCCCCGCCTTCACCACCCCCAACCACACCGCCACCACATCCACCGACCGCTCCAACACCACCGCCACCAGATCACCGCGCCCCACACCCCGCGCGGCCAGCACCCCCGCCACCCGATCCGACCGCTCCCGCAACTCCCCGTACGACCACACCTCACCACCCGCACCCACCACCGCCACCGCATCCGGAGAGACAGCCGCCTGGGCGTCGAACAACTCGCCCAGCGAGCGCCAGGATTCGGTCGTGCCATGCATGGACGTCTCCCTCTGCTGCGGTACGCGGTGGCGGGGGCGGTGACAGGTGGTGGTGAGGGTGGTCGGGTCTACGGACCCGGGAAGGGGACGGGGCCAGGTCCCGGGAAGGGCCCGCCCCCCGGACCGGCCGGGAACGGCCCACGGGGGCCGCCCGGGTACGGCCCACGGGGCCCGATCGGCTCGGGGGCGGGCCGGTGGCCGTTGGCCGGCGTGTGGCCGGCGAACTGGGTGCGGTACAGCTCCGCGTAGAGGCCGTCCAGGGCGAGGAGTTCCTCGTGGGTGCCGCTCTCCTGTACCCGGCCGTCGTCGATGACGAGGATCTGGTCGGCGTCGCGGATGGTGGACAGCCGGTGGGCGATCACCAGTGAGGTGCGTCCCGCCAGCGCGGTCTCCAGCGCCCGTTGCAGGGCGGCCTCGGACTCGGAGTCGAGGTGTGCGGTCGCCTCGTCGAGGACGACGACCGGGGGCGCCTTGAGCAGCAGGCGGGCCATGGCGATGCGCTGTTTCTCGCCACCGGAGAGCCGGTAGCCGCGGTCGCCGACGACGGTGTCGAAGCGATGGGGCAACGACTCGATCAGGCCCCAGATCTGGGCGGCCTTACAGGCGTCGATCATCTCCTGTTCGGTGGCCTCCGGGCGGGCGTAGCGGAGGTTGTCCCCGATGGTGGCGTGGAAGAGATAGGCGTCCTGGGTGACGACGCCGATGGTGTCGTAGAGCGACTCCAGTGTGAGATCCCGCAGGTCGTGCCCGTTGATGCGGACGGTGCCCTCGACGGGGTCGTACAGCCGGGGCACGAGGTGGGTGATGGTGGTCTTGCCGGCGCCGGAGGGGCCGACGAGGGCGGTGAGTTTCCCGGCGGGCAGCCGGAAGCTCAGGTCGCGCAGGGTCCGCTCGTTCCTGGTGCGCTCCGGCTGCGGCATCGCGATCGACTCGAGCGAGGCGAGCGAGACGTCCGCGGCGGCCGGGTAGGAGAAGGAGACGCCGTCGAAGACGATCTCCGGTGCGCGGCCGTCCCGGGGCAGGGCGGTGGCGTCGGGCTTCTCGGCGATGAGCGGTTTCAGGTCGAGGATCTCGAAGAGCCGGTCGAAGCTGACGAGCGCGGTGACCACGTTGGCCTGGGCGCTGGAGAGCTGGTTGATCGGGCCGAAGAGCCGGGTGAGCAGGGTGGCCAGGGCCACCAGGGTGCCGATTTCGAAGGCCCCGTCGATGACGAGGCGCCCTCCGACGCCGTAGACCACGGCGGTGGCGAGCGCGCTGAGGAGGACCATCGACAAGAAGAGCAGCTTGCCGTGGACGGCGGTCACGACGCCGAGGTCGCGGACCTTTCCGGCCAGTCCGGTGAACTGGCGCATCTCGCGGCTCGGCCGGCCGTACAGCTTGGCCAGCAGTGCGCCGGTCACGTTGAAGCGCTCGTTCATCAGCGCGCCCATCTCGGCGTTCCGCTCCATCTGGGACCGTGTGAGCCGCTGTAGCCGGCGTCCGACAACCTTGCCGGGCAGGATGAAGAAGGGCAGGACGACCAGGGAGATCACGGTGATCACCCAGGACAGGTAGAACATCGTGACGAGGACGAACAGCAGTGTCAGCGCGGCCGAGACGACCGTGGACAGCAGCGACGTCAGGGCCTGCTGGGCGCCGACCACATCCGCGTTGAGCCGGCTGACCAGGGCGCCGGTCTGGGCCCGGGTGAAGAACGCCAGCGGCTGGCGCTGTACGTGGTCGAAGACCTCGGTGCGCAGTTCGTAGACGAGCCCTTCGCTGACCCGGGCCGAGTACCACGCCTCTCCGAAACCCAGCAGCGCGCCGAGCACCGCCAGCCCGCCGACCGCCACCGCGATACCCACGACAACGTCCGAGTCGTGCTGGGCGATGCCATTGTCGATGAGGTATTTGAAGAGGATGGGAGTGGCCACCACAATGGCGGCGTTCAGCACGGTCATGAGCAGCAGCAGACTTATGCTGACACGGTACGGCCGGGTATACGGAAGTATCCGTTTCGCGGTCCCGGGTTTTATTTTCTGCTTGGTCACGGATGGGTCGGGACCCACCGCGCGAATCATCATCGGCCCTGGGCCGCCTATGGACACGACGCTCTCCTCGGCTTCGGTGGTTCCGAACTATGTGAGCTGGTCGATGAGGCTCTTGGGGCGCATGTCCCGCCAGTTCTCCTCGATGTAGTCCAGGCAGTTCTTGCGGGCGTCCTCGCCGAATACGACCCGCCATCCGGCCGGTACCTCGGCGAAGGCGGGCCACAGCGAATACTGGCCCTCGTCGTTCAGCAGGACCAGAAACGAACCGTTTTCGTCGTCGAACGGGTTGGTCATCACCGCTCCTCTCAACTGCTCCGGGGTGAGGCCGGAATTCAAAGTAACGGGGGCCTGTCGGAAGCAGCAAGGTCGACTATTGAAGCGGCGTCCAACCGCGTATTCTCGGCACTTGGACGACAGCACTTGGACGACAGCACTTGGACAAGGGCACTTGGACAAGGGCGCTTAGGCAACGGCGCTTGGACAAGGGCGCTTGGGCGACAGCACGTGGACGGCGGCCGAAACCCCGTGGAAACCGTGTCCGGCGCATTCTGGATCTCGTTGTCCAAGTGGTGTGGTCATGGCCGGTTGGACGGACCGAGGAGGGGGAGCGAGTGCGCGTGCTCGTGGTGGAGGACGACCAGGAAATGGCGCAGGCGGTGGCGGTCGGCTTACGGCGGGCGCAGATGGCCGTCGACGTGGCGTACGACGGGGAGAGCGGTCTGGAGCGCGCTCTGCTCAGTGACTACGACGTGATCGTGCTGGACCGGGATCTGCCCGGGGTGCACGGCGACGAGATCTGTTCCGAGCTGATCACGTCGGGCTGCCGCAGCAGGGTGCTGATGCTGACCGCCGCCGCCTCGGCGGAGGATCTCGTCGACGGGCTGAATCTGGGGGCCGACGACTATCTGGCCAAGCCGTTCGACTTCCCGGTGCTGGTGGCCCGGATCGGGGCGCTGGCCCGGCGGGCGCATCCGGCCGTGCCGCCGGTGGTGCGCCACGGCGATCTCGTGGTGGACACGGCGCGCCGCAAGGCCACCCGGGCGGGCCGGCCGCTGGAGCTGGCGCCCAAGGAGTTCGGTGTGCTGGAGCTGCTGCTGTCGGCCAAGGGCCGGGCCGTTTCGGCGGAGGAGCTGCTGGAGCGGGTCTGGGACGAGGCCGCCGATCCGTTCACCAGCGCCGTGAAGATCACCATCAGCAGGCTGCGGGCCAAGCTGGGCGATCCGCCGGTGATCGAGACCGTCGCCAAGCGCGGCTACCGGATCTGAGGCCCGCCGATGCCGCCGCGCTCCCGGCTCACCGGCCGGCTCACGTCTTCGCCGCTTCCCCGGCTCACCGGCCGGTTCGCGCGTCCGCTGCTGCCACGGCGTACGGTCCGGCTGAAGCTGACCCTGCTGTACGGGGCGCTGTTCCTCATCTCCGGGGCGGCGCTGCTGACGGTCACGTATCTGCTGGTGCTCCACGCCAACGGCTCCCTCTCCGGGGTCCAGCCCGCCCCGGGCGGCGGTCGTCCGCGGGAGGGCGAGACCGCCGGGCCCGCCGCGCCGGTGCCGCCGCCCCAGGGACGCAGTGGGGAGAGTGTCCGCGACATCCTTCCGGGCCCGGCGCGGGAGCTCATGGAGCTTCAGCGGGACGCCCTGCTGCACGACCTCCTCGTTCAGTCCGCCATCGCGCTCGCGCTGATGTCGATGATCTCGATCGCGCTGGGCTGGGTGGTCGCCGGGCGGATACTGCGGCCGCTGCGTACGGTCATCGCCGCGGCCCGGGACATCTCGGCGACGAGTCTGCACCGGCGCCTGGCCCTCGAGGGCCCGAGCGACGAGCTCAAGGAGCTGGGCGACACGTTCGACGGTCTGCTCGGCCGGCTGGAGTCCTCGTTCGAGGCGCAGCGCCGGTTCGTCGCCAATGCCTCGCACGAGTTGCGCACCCCGCTCGCCCGGCAGCGGACGCTGGGGCAGCTCGCCCTGTCGGATCCCGACGCGGACGTGGCGTCGCTGCGCGCGGCGCATGAGCGGATTCTCGCCGCGGGCGCCCAGCAGGAGCGGCTGATCGAGGCGCTGCTCACGCTGGCCCGCGGCAACGCGGGCATCGAGGTGCGCCGGCCGTTCGACCTGGGCCGGCTCGCGCAGGAGGTCGTCACCGCGCGCCGGGCGGACGCGGAGCGGTGGCTGGTCACCCTGCGCTGCTCGCCGTCGGCCGCGGTCGCAGCGGGCCACCGGCCGCTGGCCGAGCGGCTCGTGGTCAATCTGGTGGACAACGCGCTGCGGCACAACGAGCCGCACGGCTGGGTGGAGGTGGCCGTGGCGGAGGGGCCCGGCCGGGCGGTGCTGACGGTGGCCAACTCCGGTCCGGTGGTGCCGCCGGGCGCGGTGGACCAGATGTTCCAGCCGTTCCAGCGGCTCGGCGACCCCCGGACGAACCGGGACGGCCTCGGTCTGGGGCTGTCGATCGTGCAGGCCATCGCGGTCGCGCACGACGCCACCCTCGGCGTCGAGGCCCGCCCGGAGGGTGGCCTGGTCTTCACGGTCGGCTTTCCGCACCCGCCCGCTCATGGGGCCGGGCCGGTGTCCCATCGGCGAGGGGCGCGGTGAGGAAGTCGATGAGCGCGGCGTTCACCGCGGCCGGTTTCTCCAGGTAGCCGTAGTGTCCGCAGCCGGGGATCTCGGTGTGGCGGGCGCCGGGGATGGCGTCGGCGACCTCGCGGGTGAGCTGCGGCCGCACGATCAGGTCGTGCTGGAAGCTCAGCACCAGGCACGGGCAGCGGATGGCCGCGTACGCCGGCAGCCGGTTGGGGATGAGTTGCAGGCCGAGCTGGCCGCGGACGGAGGCCAGGTCGACGGCGGAGAGCTCGAAGATGTCGAGCCAGTCGCGGAGCCGCTGTTCGTCGCCCAGGGTCTGCGGGGACAGGCTCTGTAGCGCGTTGACGTAGGCGGCGTAGCGGGGCGGGAGTTTCACCCCGCTGTCGGCCAGGTCCATCTCCGCGATCGCCTGGGCGGTGGCGAAGGTGTCGGCCCGGCCGCTGGTCGCCATCAGCACGGCCGCCCGGACGAGTTCCGGCCGGGCGAGGAGCAGTTCCTGGACGATGATGCCGCCCAGGGAGAAGCCCACGACCCGGCACGGGGCCGCGCCGAGGTGCTCGATGAGGCCCGCGATGTCCGCGGCCATGTCGTCGAGGGTGAAGCCCTCGGTGCCGGGATCGCTGGGCGGGATGCCCCGGTTGTCGACGGTGATCACTTTGAAGCCGGCCGCCTTGAGCGCGGGGACCTGGTGGGTGCGCCACATCCGGCCGGGGGCCCCGGTGCCGGTCACCATGACGACCGGGTCCCCCGTTCCGTGCTCCTCGTAGTGCAGCTGGATCCCGTTGATCCGGTGGACGGGCATGGTCAGGCCGGTCCGGGCTGCCAGAGCATGCCGTCGTCGGAGGTGATCAGCCCGCCGGGGAACATCGGCACGTCCGGGCCGAGGTCCTCGCCGAGGAACGCCCGGCTCTGCACCTGCGCCCCTTCCTGCATCGCCTGGCGCACCGCGGAGGAGCGGAACAGCGGGGTCATGTTGCCCTCGCTGTCGGTGGACATCTCCTCGATGGCGGAGACGAACTCCGCCGACTTGGACTTCATCCGCAGCGCGGCCGACTCGGCCCCGTCGAGGTCGAACTCCGAGGACGAGATGCCGGCGACCAGTTCGACGAAGGACTCCAGTTCGGTGTGCTGGTTCCGGGTGACCTTCTTCGCCGACCAGAAGTAGGAGTTCTCGTCGACGTGCATGTCGTAGAAGGACATCAGGAACTCGTAGAAGACACCGTACTCGCGGCGGTAGCGGGCCTCGAACTCGGTGAACGCGGCCTCTTCGGAGACCAGTCCGGCCAGGGTGCTGCCGATCGAGCGGGCCGCCAGCAGGGCGCTGTAGGTGGCCAGGTGGACACCGGAGGAGAAGACCGGGTCGACGAAGCAGGCGGCGTCGCCGATGAGCACCAGGCCGGGCCGCCAGAACGAGGTCTGGTGGTACGAGTAGTCCTTGCGCACCCGCAGCTGGCCGTACTGGCCCTCGGTCACCCGGGGGGTGTCCGCCAGGTAGTCCTTGATCATCGGGCATTCGTCGATGAGTGCCCGCAGGGCCTGCTCCGGATCGCCCTGGACCTTGTCGGCGTTCTCCCGCCGGACGACCGCGCCGACGCTGGTGAGGTCGGGGGTGAGCGGGATGTACCAGAACCAGCCGCTGGAGAACGCCACGGACAGGATGTTGCCCGAGTTGGGGGCGGGCAGCCGCTTACCGCCCCGGAAGTAGCCGAACAGCGCGAGGCTGCGGAAGAACTGCGAGTACTCCCGGGTGCCGCCCACCCGCTTGTGCAGCCGGCTGCCGTTGCCCGACGCGTCCACCACGAAGGTGGCGCGCACCTCGTGCTCGGTGCCGCCGGCGTCGGTGTACCGCACCCCGGTGACCCGCTCGCCGTCCTCGGTCACATCGGAGACCGTCGCCTGGAAGCGGACCTCGGCGCCCTTCTCCACCGCGTGTTCCAGCAGGATGGTGTCGAACTTCGAGCGTTCGACCTGGTACGCGTGCGAGGTGGCGCCCGCGATCTTCGGGGACACCGAGAAGGAGAACGTCCACGGTTCGGGGTTGGCGCCCCAGCGGAACGTGCCGCCCTTCTTCGGCGTGAAGCCGACCGCGGCCAGTTTCTCCGACACCCCGGTCAGCTTGCAGACGCCGTGGATCGTCGACGGCAGCAGCGATTCGCCGATCTGGTACCGCGGAAAGGTCTCCTTCTCCAGGATCAGGACGCGGTGGCCCTGCATGGCCACGAGCGCGGCCAGCGTCGAACCGCCGGGACCGCCCCCGACCACCACGACGTCGTAGTCATCGTGTGCCTCGTGGTCCTTGTGTCCCTGGTGTTCCTTGTACTCCTTGCGATCCTCACTGCTCATGTGTGCGCCTCCTGGCGTCGTTGCTTTTCGTGGTAGCGCGGCCGTGCGTCGCGGGTGGCGGTCATGCGCCGCGCCCCGCGAACCGGCTCACCTTGCGGATGACGTCCTCGCCGTACAGGCGCAGGGCCTGTTGCAGCGCGAACTCGGCCATGTAGCGGCGGAACTCCTCGACCGGTTCCTCGGCCCCGACCAGCATCCGCCGGTTGGGCACCACGGCCGGGCCGCGCAGCCGCTCCACGGCCCCGGCCACGGCCTCGTCGATCCGCTCCGGCTCCACGACCTCGTCGATCAGCAGCCGGGCGTCGGGGTCGGTGGCCCGGATGCGGCGGCCCTGGAGGATGACCTGCCGGGAGATCCGTGGTCCGGTGTGCCGGCCGAGCCGGAAGTTGCCCGCCCCCGGCACGATGCCCTCGCGGGCCGCGGGCAGGCTGAGATAGGCGTCCGACGCGGCCAGCACATGGTCGAAGACGAGCAGCAGCTGGGTGCCGCCGCCGATGGCGAATGTCTCGACGGCCGCGATCCAGGGTTTCTGGACCGTCGGGGAGTGCCAGGGCGCGTCCGTGGTGCGTACTCCCCTGACGAGTTTGTGGAGGTAGCCGAGTTCGCGGCGCAGCAGGAAGCCGACCAGCGAGATCTCGCCGGAGTGCAGGCTCTTGAGGTTGATGCCCGCGCTGAACACCCGCCGGCCCCGGTAGCGCGGATGGCTCATCGTGCCGCCGCGCACCACCCCCACCCGCACCTCGGGGTCGAGCAGCGCGAGGTCGACGGCGGTTTCCATGTCGTCGACCTGCTGCTCGTCCTCGGCGTTCAGGCAGTCGTCCCGGCACATGGTCAGATAGGCCGTGCCGTCCCGCCGCTCCATCCGGACGGAGGTCGTCTGAAGGACGCCGGTCCGGGTGAACGCGGGCAGCAGCCGCAGCGCCCGCGGTGTCGGCCGGAGCATCGCGTCGAGCAGATGCGGCCCCGACCGGGGCGAGCCCAGGACGGCGCGCAGGAAGACGCCCTGGTCGATCTCGTATCCCTCCTTGTCCGCCTGCCGCCGGCCGCGGTCGGCCGCGAGCTGCCCGGCCGTGGGCAGCAGCGCGGGGAACTCGGCCGCGCCGGCCGCGACGAGTTCGGCGATCCGGAGTTCGTCGGCGCGGCCGCGGGTGAGGTGGTCGTACACGGCGTCGGCGTGGGTCCGCAGATAGCGGGTCCGCAGTGCCCTGGCGGTGTCCTTCGCCGCGGCGATCTCCGTCCGCTGCTCGGGCAGCCGCGCGCCGGGTTCGGGCAGCACCGCCACCAGTTCGTCGACGCGGCGGGCCGCGTCCCGCAGCTCCGGCCACAGCGGGACGGTCACGACGCCTCCACCACTGGGGTCCGCAACGCCCGGTCGCAGGCGGCCAGATGCGGGCCGAGGGCGTCCTCGAAGCTGGTCGTCGCGGCGTCGAAAAGCAGTTGCCGCCGGATGGCGACCTCCTTGCCGGTCAGCCCGCCGGCCAGCGCGGCGGCGGCCGCGACCGCACCGGCCGGGTCGTCGGCCAGCTCGTCGGCGACGCCGAGCGCGACCGCCTCGGGGGCCTCGATGGGCAGGCCGAACAGCAGCGCCCGGCGGACCCGCGCGGCGCCCGCCAGCTGGACCAGCCGGTAGCCGGCCATGCCGGGCCAGGTCGCCGTCCCGTCACCGGGGACGAGCAGCCGGGTGCCCGGGGTGACCACCCGGATGTCGCAGGTGAGGAACGCGTCCAGGGCCGGGCCGCCGCAGTCGCCCGAGGCCACCGCGACCGTGGCCCGCGGCAGCCGCTCCAGTCGGCGCAGGGTCCGCTCCCACTTGTTGATCCCCATCACCTCCAGGCCGTCGGTCCAGCCCGCCGCCGGGGCGCCGCTGACCCGTACGGCGACGACTCCGGCGCCGGGGCGGTCCTCGGCCTGGTCGCACACGGTGCGCACGGCGTGCACGGTCGCGGCCGACGGCGGCTGGGCCCCGTCGATGACCACGGTCAGCGGTTCTTCCATGACACCCTCCGTGGTCACCACTGGACCAGCGCCGTCTCGATCGTGGAGCCGGGCCCCATGGTCATCAGTAGGCCGTACTCGCCCGGTTGGGCGATTCCCTCGTCCAGGAGCCGTTCGTAGGAGAACAGGAACGAGCCGCTGGACACGTTGCCGTAGTCGCGCAGCACGCCCACGGTGTGCCGGACGTCGTGGCGGGTCAGTCCGAGATTGACCACGACGGCGTCGATGACCTTCTTGCCGCCCGAGTGCACCAGCCAGTGGGCGATGTCGCTGCGGCGCAGGCCGGTGCCGGCCAGCAGCCGGTCCACGGCCAGTTCGGCGTGGGCGCCGACCACATAGGGGATCAGCGGGTCCAGGTAGAAGCTGTAGCGGCCCTGGTCCCGGTCCCAGTCGTAGCGCATGGCGTCGCAGGCGTCGGGGATGAGGCAGCTGGCGAACTTGATGATGCGCGGCCCCTCGGGGCCGGCCACGCCGTCCGGGCCCGAGCGGAGCGCGATGGCGCTCGCGCCGTCGCCGAAGAGGCTGTTGACGACGGCGGTGCGCATCGTTGAGTCGATCGTGTACGCGGCGGAGCAGGCTTCGGCGCAGAGCACGACGGCGAGTTCGCCGGGGTGGGCCGCGGCCCATCCCGCGACCACGTTCAGCGCGTTCAGGCCGGCGTTGCAGCCCATGCCCACGATGTCGGAGCGGCCGCAGTGCCGGTCGATGCCGAGTTCCTTGATGAGCAGGGCGCTCAGTCCCGGGGTGAGCAGTCCGGTGGAGGTCACACAGCACAGGTGGCGCAGTTCGGACAGGTCGGCGCCGGCCCGCTTCAGACAGGCGCGCAGCGCCTCGGCGCCCATCTCGATGGCCTTGGCCTTGTGCTTGTCGAGCAGGTCGCCCTGCGGTTCGTGGACGCGGCCGCCGGTGCCGTCCGGCGGCGGGAGCGTCAGGTGGCGGCGCTCGATGGCGCTGTTGAGGAAGACGGAACGGATCTTGGAGTCGGTGATCCGGAAGGCGTCGAGCACCTCCCGCTGGGTGTACGACGTGGACGTCACCGCCGTGCCCACGCCGAGGGCGCGGGGCCGCGACTCGGCTGCCAGGGTCATCTGAAGGTCCACCCCCACATGCGCGGCTTGCTCCGAGGCCGTCGCTTGCGACTCAGTCCGGACACGTGTCTCACCTTTCTCGCTGGGTACCGCTGGTGCGCGGCTGCGCGCTGTGCGCCTCGATGAAGCGGGCGAGCCTCGCCGTGCCCTCTTCGATCTCGGCGGGTGTCAGATAGCTGATGGACAGCCGGATGCCGTGGTGGCCGCCGGTGCCGGGATGGAAGTGCGTCATCGGCGTCCAGATCACGCCGAAGTCCTGTGCGGACGTGGTCAGTACGGTGTTGTCCACCCGGAACGGGACCCGCAGGGTGAGGAAGAAGCCGCCGCCGGGCTCGTTCCAGCGCACCCCGAGGGCCTCCCGGCGGGCGGCGGGCAGCCGGGCGTCCAGCTGCCGCAGCACCTCCCGCATCGCCTGGCCGTAGTAGGCGGCCGCCTCGGCGTTCAGCTCCGACAGCCGGCCACGGGCGCCGAGCAGCGCGCCCGCCACGGCGGCCTGGCTCAGCGACGAGGTGTTCACCGTCACCATGCTCTTGATCTTGGCGAGTTCGTCCGCCAGCAGCCGCTCGCCGCCCGAGGCGTCCCGGACCCGCTGGTCGGCGACGACGAAGCCGACCCGGGCGCCGGGGAAGACGGTCTTGGAGTACGAGCCCAGATGCACCACGCGGCGGGCCCGGTCCAGGGACTTCAGCGTGGGCTCGGGGGTGCCGGGGCTCACCTGCCGGTACGGGCTGTCCTCCAGGATCAGGAAGTCGTGGCGCCCGGCCAGCTCCAGCAGCTCTTCCCGGGCCCTCGGCCCCATGGTGTTCCCGGACGGGTTGGAGTGGTCGGGCACCACGTAGAAGGCGCGGGGGCGGCGGCCGCGCGCCTTCTCCGCCAGCACCGCGGCCTCCAGGTCGGCGGCGCTGAAGCCGTCCTCGCGCTCCTCCACCGGGCGCACGGCCACATCGAGCAGCCGGGCCGCGCCGGTGATCCCCACGTAGCAGGGGCTGGAGACCAGCAGTACGTCGTCGGGGCCGGTGATGAGCGCGCGCAGCACCAGCAGCATGGCCTCCTGGGCGCCGACGGTCACCACGATGGCCTCGGCCGGCACGTCGATGTCCTCGTCCGCGCGCAGCGCGTCCGCGACGATCCGGCGGATCAGCCCCGCGGTCGGCCCGTACTGGTACAGCGCGGTGCGGATGTCGGCCGGCCCGCTCCCCTGTTCCGCCAGGTGGTCCAGATACCGGCGGATGTGGCCGAAGACCTGCTCGGTGTCGAAGAAGCCGTCGTACGGCCGGCCCGGGGCGAAGGAAATGGCGTCCGGATAGCGATGGGTCACCTCATTGAGGAAGTTCATCGTGTCCAGCACCGGCTCGGAAACGCTGCCGTGCAGCTCCGCCATTTCCAGATATTCCCGCGAACGGGTTTGCGCGGCAACGGTGGTTCCTGCCATGAATTTCCCCCGGCGACAATGGATGAGGGTGGCTCGGATGCCTTAGCTTCACACGCTCGTCAGCGTTTCGACAACGCCGTCCAATTGGCCGGACTGCGCACTTGGACGGCGTATCCGACGGCGTCGAGCCCGGCCTCGATCCGCTCGGCGTCGGCCGTGGGAACGGGGATGCGCACGCTCAGCCCGCTCTCCCCCGCGGCCTCCACGGCGATGTTGTCGGCGGCGACGCCGAAGGCCGCGACGGCGCCCAGCAACCGGGCCAGCTCGCCGGACCGGTCCGGCACCAGGACCCGCAGCGCCGCCCGCCCCTCGGGCGGCCCGGCGCCCGGCCGCGGGAGCCGGGCGAGCCCGGCGACGCCCCGGGCGAGCAGCTCCTCCAGAGTCCGTACGCCCTGGTCGCGGCCCTGGTCGTCGGCCTCGGCGAGCATGTCCAGCGCCGCCGCCACCCGGGAGAGGTCCGCTCGCAGCTCCTGCACCACCCCGGCCATGGCCCGCGCGTTGGACCGCAGGATGTCGCCCCACAGCCGGGGGTCGCCGGCGGCGATCCGGGTCACATCGCGCAGGCCCTGCCCGGCCAGCAGCGGCACCCCGGCCGGGCCGTCGCGCAGCCGGGCCGCCATCACAGCGGCCAGCAGATGCGGAACGTGCGAGGTCAGCGCCACCACCTCGTCGTGTTCCCGGCTCCGCATCACCACCGGGGCGGCGCCGCACAGCTCCGCCAGCTCCAGGCCCCGGTCCAGGGCCGCGCGCGAGGTCAGCGGGTGCGGCGTCAGCGCCCAGGGCCGGCCCCGGAACAGCTCGGCCCGCGCCGCCAGCGGCCCGGACCGCTCCCGGCCGGCCAGCGGATGGCCGCCGACGTAGGCGGCGGGGTCCGGGGAGCGGCCGAGCACGGCTCGCTCCGGACCGGCCTTCACGCTCGCCACATCGGTGTAGGCGCGGGCCAGGCCGCGGCCCTGACAGGCGATCAGGACGGCGGCGACCTGGCTCGGCGGCACCGCGAGCACGGCCAGGTCGACCGCTTCGGGCGGCTCCTGCGCGCGGCCCGCGCCGAGTGCGGCGGCGGTCCTGGCGGCGGTCCTGTCGCGGTCGGAGAGATACACCGACACGCCCTGCGCGGCGGCGGCGAGCGCGACCGAGGTACCGATCAGGCCGGTGCCGATGACAGCCATGGTGCGCATCACAAGACATCACCCGTCCAAGGGAACCGCGCCCGGAAACACATGCGCGGCACACAGATTATGAAGGCGGCACAGTTTATGAAGAAGGTGCGGCGTCCACGAGTGCGATAACCCCTGGAATGACTGCGATGGCTGGACGCGCGAAGGGCCGCCTAGAGTTCGGCGGGCTCGGTTTTCTTCCGGATCTGGGGGACAGACATGAGGAATTCATCGAAGGCAGCCCAGCCGCTCGCGGATCTCACCGTCGACTATGTCGAGTTGTATGTGGAGAACCTGGATTCGAGCGCTTCCCAGTGGGTCGAGCGGTATGCGTTCACCGTCGTCGGCCGCGGCGGCTCCGCCGACCACCGCAGCCTGGCGCTGCGGCAGGGGCGGATCACCCTCGTCCTCACCGAGGCGACCTCCGGCCACCACCCCGCCTCGGCGTATGTGCTCACCCACGGCGAGGGCGTGGCGGACATCGCGCTGCGCACCGCAGATGTGCCGGCGGCCTTCGAGGCCGCGGTGGCGGGCGGCGCCCGGGTCCACCGGCGGCCGGTCCGGCACACCGGTGACGGCCCGGCCGTGACCGCCGCGCTGGGGGGCTTCGGGGACGTCGTCCACACCCTGGTCCAGCGCGCCCCGGGGGCCGGCCCCGGGCTGCCCGCCGGCTTCGTACCGGCGGAGCCGGCCGCCGCCCCGCCGAGCACCGGGGTGGGCCTGCTCGACCTCGACCACATCGCGGTCTGCCTGGACACCGGCGGACTCGGCCCGGCCGTCGCCTACTACCAGCAGGCACTCGGCTTCCGGGACGTCTTCGCGGAGCACATCGTCGTGGGCGCCCAGGCGATGCACTCGAAGGTCGTGCAGAGCCCGGCCGGCACCGTCACGCTCACCCTCATCGAGCCCGACGACACGGCCCTGCCGGGGCAGATCGACGAGTTCCTGAAGAGCCACCAGGGCGCGGGCGTGCAGCACCTGGCCTTCTCCTCCCAGGACGCCGTCCACTCCGTACGCGCCCTCGCCGACCGCGGCGTCGTCTTCCTCACCACCCCGGACGCGTACTACGACCTGCTCGGGGAGCGGATCGACCTCGGCCCGCGGCGCCTCGCCGACCTGCGCGCCACCGGAGTGCTCGCCGACGAGGACCACGACGGGCAGCTGTTCCAGATCTTCACCGCCTCCACCCACCCGCGGCACACCCTCTTCTACGAGGTCATCGAGCGGCAGGGCGCCCAGACCTTCGGCAGCGCCAACATCAAGGCGCTGTACGAGGCCGTGGAGCTGGAGAGGACCGGGCAGCGTGACGTCCGGCGCTGACCGGTCGGCGGCCACCGCCGAGTGCGTGGCCGACTTCGAGCACGCCGCCGCCGCCGTTCTGCCCCCCGACGTCCGGGACTTCGTGGCGGGCGGCAGCGGTGCCGAGACGACGCTGGCCGCCAACCGCGCGGCCTTCGACCGCACCTTCCTCGTCCCCCGGGTGCTGCGGGACGTCTCGCGGTGCACCACGGACGCCACGCTGCTCGGCCGGCCGGCGGCGATGCCGCTGGCCGTGGCCCCGGTCGCCTATCACCGGCTGGTCAGCCCGGACGGTGAACTCGCCACCGCGCGGGCGGCGAAGGCCGCGGGGGTGCCGTTCACGGTCTCCACGCTGAGCAGCGTGCCGGTCGAGGAGATCACCGCGGTCGGCGGGGCCGTCTGGTTCCAGCTGTACTGGCTGCGCGACGGCGCCCGGACGCTGGAGCTCGCCCGCCGGGCCGAGGACGCCGGCTGCGAGGCGCTCATGCTCACCGTCGACGTGCCGTGGATGGGCCGTCGGCTGCGGGACGTGCGCAACCGGTTCACGCTCCCGGCCGAGGTGCGGGCCGCCAACATCGACACCGGCGGTACGGCGCACCTCAGACCCACGGCCGGCTCGGCCGTGGCCGCGCACACCGGCCAGGCGTTCTCCCCGGCGCTGACCTGGGCCACGGTGGCCCGGCTGCGGGAACACACCCGACTGCCGCTGGTGCTCAAGGGCGTCCTGGCACCGGAGGACGCGCTGCGCGCCGCCGAGTCGGGGGTCGACGCGGTGGTGGTCTCCAACCACGGCGGCCGTCAGCTCGACGGCGCCGTGCCGAGCCTGGACGCGCTGGCGGAGCTGGCACCCGTGCTCGGCGGCCGCTGTGAACTGCTGCTCGACAGCGGCGTCCGCAGCGGTACGGACATCCTGCGGGCCCTGGCCCTCGGCGCGGCCGGGGTGCTGGTGGGGCGGCCGGTGATGTGGGGCCTGGCCGCGGCCGGCGAGGCGGGCGTGCGGCGGGTGTTCGAGCTGCTCGCCGCCGAACTGCGGACGTCCCTGGGGCTGGCGGGCTGCGCCGATGTCACCGAGGCCCGTGGCCTGCGCACCGTACGCTGAGCGGCGCGGCCACCGCACACCGCACATACCGCATACCGAACCGGCCAGGACGGATCTTTCTGTCCTGGCCGGTTCGGTGTGCCGGAATGCCGGAATGCCGGCATGTGGGTATGTGGGTATGTCGGCGTGACCTGGTGGGCCGGAGCTGTCCAACCGGAGAGCCTCGCTGGTTGGACGCCCCGGGTGGGACCCCTGGTCCAGGCGAGCTGGTCTAGGCGAGCTGGAGATCCACCCGCACCGCGATCTCGTCCCACATCCCCGCGCACTCACGGGCGAGGCTGGCGACGATGCTGCTGCAGTGCGGCGGTACGTTCGCGATGATTTCCTGCCATTCCTCCGGCTTGAGCATGTTGACGTTGAGCAGCCGGAGCAGCCTGCGGCCCGTTTCGTTGAACCGCAGGGCGGGGTCCGAGGTGAGGCGGTGCACGGCCGCGAGGCGCTCGGCCATCGGGACCACCGCGGCGGCGGCCGCGCCCGCCGTGGCCCGGTCCAGCGCCGCCTCGGCCGCTCGGCCCGCGGTCGCCTTGGCCGCGCCGCGCGACTTCGGCAGGGGGTCCTCGCCCCTGCTCATACGGTTTCTGACGTCCCGGGCCGTCTCCGGGGAGATCCCCGCGGCGCGGGCGATCTGCCGCAGTGACAGGCCCGGGTTGGCCGTGATGAGCCTGCTCGCCAGTTCGCGCCCCGCGGCGCTGTTGATGGGACGGACCCGGCCGTCCTGGCCGATCCGACTGCCGCCGTCCACCTCCTGGGCCGACGTCCGGCGGCGGATCTCGGCCACGGTGCCCGCCGAGATGCCCGACACCGACGCGATCATCCGGTCCGACCACTGGGGGTGCGACACGATGATGCGCGCGGCCGCGGACTTCCGGTCCGCCATCGACAGCGGCAGTCCATGAGTGATGTTCGATCCGACGGCGAGGACGAACGCGTCGGCCTTGCTGCCGTCGAAGAACCTGATCCTGATCTTCTTGTCGCCGCGGAGCTCCGCGGCCCGTAGCCGGTGCACGCCGTCGACCACCCGCATCGTGGACCGGTGAACGATGATGGGCGGTAACGGCGCTTCGGTTTCCGCCAGCGCTTGTATGTGCTCCGGATCCTCCCCTGAACTTCTGGGTGATTCAGCTGTCGATATCGACGCGATGTCGACTTCGACAACCACTTCCTCGAGTTCTTGCTCGAACATCGCCACCCCCCGCTCCAAGGCGAGCTCGCCTCGAAAGGAATTCCATACGGGGGGTGGCAGACGAACTCTGGACGCCGCACCGAAGATCGCCGACCGTGACCGAACAAAGTCGGCCACCCCCCGTTGCTCCACTTCGCACAATCGCGAAAAGGCCGTTCGTCTTCTGTCGCCGACTCTAACAGCGGTCCGGCGGTTTGACACCCCGTATCCACACCACGTGACGCCATCCGCGCAGCGGCGGTGGCCTGCCCTTCTGACGTGCTTGTTGGGACCAGCGAGACAGGACGTATCCCATGAGGCTCAAGCACCGCCGCTGCACACCGCTATTCACGCGGCGTCTCGCTCCCCGGCCGCGTGAAAAATGATTCCACAGCCCATGCCGCGGCGCCCATGGTTTCTGTCCCGCCGGCGGGACAGAAACCATGGGCGAAGGCTCTACGCAGAGTTGTCGCGGCGTTATGCGGAGTTCCTTACACCCCCAAGGCAGGAGGGTCGGTCGCGGGGCCGGGAATACCCGGAACGGGGTCGTCGGCCGCCGCCTCGTCCAGTATCTGGATGATCCACTCCCGGAAATCGAGCCCGGCGATCTCCGCGGCACGCTGCCAACGGATTCTGCGTTCGGCGACGACGCTCACGTGCACGACGGCCCGCTCGTCCGGTTCCTCAGGAGTTTGACGCCGCATCCGCATGCGCCGACGCAACTCATTCCGCGTCCAGCCCCCCTCCTCGGCCCGGGTCAGCCATACGTCCTGCTCGGCCTCGGACACGGCGGCCACCTCGGCGTGATGCTGGAAGCTCAGCCTGGCCCGCCGTCGACCGGGCTCGAACTTCCGGGCCACCCACGCGTAGTTGCGGAGGGTCTGGTAGTCGAGCGAGGTCTGCTTCAGCGCCCGGCGGTAGCGGTCGGGATAGTGCTCCTGGCCGAAGATGAGCCAGTCGCCCAGCCACCATGCCGAGGAGTCGGCGATGGTGTGGATCTGCTGACCGAGGTGGCGCCACTCGGACAGCGACAGATCGGGAGGGAGTGACAATCCGGTTCTTCGCGTGGTCGTCCGTCCATGTACGGGGATGGACATCGTGCACACCTCACCTGCCCTCGTCGTCGGCGCGCCCATCCTCCCCAGGGGGCGGTTTCGGCGAGGTTTCACCGCATCCGGCCGGATCGCGCCGCGACACCGACGGACGACGCCGGGCCGGCCGTCGGCGTTACGGCGCCGAAACCCCGGCAGGGCTCTACTGGACGCATGGATGCGGAATCCGTCTCACCGCGAGCCGACCGAGGAGGCTACATGGTCACCGCAGCCCGGCGGTGTGCCGAATGCGGCGCCGAGTTCACCTGGACCAGCAGGAACCCGACGCGCAGGTTCTGCGACTCCAGATGCAAGAACCGGTGGTGGCGGGCCAACCGCCGCAGCGCGGACACCCCGGATCTCGCGGCCGCCACGGACCGGGTGCACCGCCGGTCGCCGGTGCCCCCGCTCAGCACCGACCACGAGTGCCCGAACTGCGGACAGCACATCACCGTGCTCAATCTGATCGTCGCGGCCGACAGCACCCCCGGCGGATGAGGCGCCGCCGGCCGACCACCACGATCAGCCGAATCACCGGGCCACTGCCGGGCCGCTGCCCCGCTGCAGCTCGCCGGTGAGCGCGTAGTCGGGGTGGACGCCGTCGTCGCTGATGGTCGTGGTGAACTCGAACGCGAACCGGTCACCCGGCCCCACCGGCAGGCCCTCGAAGGGGCGGCCCACCGCAGCGAATAGGAATGAACGGCCCGCCAAGCTTGACCAGGCGCTCCCGCGCGTCCCGCAGCACGGAGCCCGCGCCCTCGGAGCCGCCGAGCGTGCCGATGATCTCGGAGACACACTCGTCAGCGTGTCGGCGAGGCCCTCGTTTTCACCTGCCTGGAGCCTGACCTGCCAGGGCGCCGGAAGCGTCAGACCAGGCTCTGGCGTTACGGGCTCGCATCGTGTTGGCCTGCGCAGGCCCCGACATCCCTCCCATCGTCCAGGTGGCCCGGGACCTGCGGATTGCCGCGGACACGGTGCGCAAGTGGCGGCGGCGGTTCCTGGCCGAGCGGCTGGACGGCCTGGCCGACGAGCCCCGGCCGGGACAACCGCCGACCATCAGCGCGTGGATCAGGTCCCCGCACAGTGGCGTCCCGTCACCATCGAACGCGGCTGGAGCAAGCACGCCGAGGGCTCCGTCCTCATCTCCTTCGGAGACAACTGGATCGAACACGAGCTGCCCTGCCGTGAACTGTGCGGGTGCCGCACGGGGCAGCTCTCAGCAGTAGGAGTAGGGGGCGGTGATGAACTCGGTCAGAACCGTGCCGCCGGGGTCGAGCGCGTAGACCCCGCGACCGCCGAACAGATGGTTGATCTCGCCCTCCTTGGACTTGTGCGGGTCCGCCCAGAACCTGATCGACTTCTCCTTCAGGCGCTCCAGGATCGAGTCGAACTCGTCGTCGGTCACGAGAAAGGCGAGGTGGCTCTCGTTGATGCGGTCCGGCGGGACCAGGGCGTCGGCGAAGTCGATGCCGACGTTGTTCGATGTGTCCACCTGGGTGAACAGGCCCCAGTCGCAGGGGGCGGGGGCGTCCATCAGCTCGGCCAGGAACGCGGCGGACTCACGCCGGTCGCGGCAGTGGACGATGATGTGGTTCAGCTCGTTGGGCATCGTGTCTCCTGTGAATGCGACAGACCCGGCGTCCTGGCCGGGCTTCCTGGTGCGCGCCGGGAACGGTTGTTTCCCGGCCCGTTGCGCGTGCAGGTGGATTCCTGCGGGGCGGGGCCGGCGCCCTCGGTGCCGCTTTTGATCAGGCCGGACGTCGTGTCGGCGCTGTTCGAGCGGACCGCCGCTCGTCCTGCTCCGCTGGAACCTGGCCGGCGGTACTCCCTTTCCGCGGGCGCGGCGGGGCCGGGCGGCCGGGAACCACACCGCGGTCACGGCAGAAGGAGCCGGGGCGGTGCGGCCGGTTCGGTCCCCGGTTCACAGACGCTGGGCGATGGCCCAGGTCCGCGCGCGGTCTTCCGCGTCGAAGAGGTCGGTGTGGGTGATCATGACCTCGGTGGCCCCGGCGTCGAGATAGCGGTGCAACCCGGCGGCGACGGTGTCCTCGTCGCCGGCGATCAGCAGGTCCGCCGCGCTCGACAATCCCTCGGTCGCGATGACCTTCTGGTAGGACGGGATGCTGTCGTAGAAGTCGAGGGCGGCCGATACGCGGTCGCGGGCGGCTGCGGCATCGTCGGTGACCACCGCGGGCACCCCGGCCACGATCTGCGGGGCCGGCCGCCCGGCCGCGGCGGCGGCTTCGGTGATGACCGGCACGATCTGTTCGGCGAGCGTGCGGGGCCCGGCGAGGAACGGAATCGTTCCCTCGGCCAGCTCGCCCGCAGCCGCGAGGGCCCGCGGCCCCATCGCGGCCACCAGGACCGGGACCGCCGGGGAAGCCCCGGCCACGGCCGTCGAGCCGACCGGGCGGGACGCCAGCGTCTCCCCTTCGAAGGCGGTGTCGTCGCCGTCCAGCAGCGGGCGCAGCGCGGTGAGGTACTCGCGCAGGTGCTGGATCTGCGGCGGATACGGCAGGCCGAACTGCGGCTCGAGCACAGTGCGTGCGCCGAGCCCGACACCGAGCCGGAAACGCCCTGCGGCAGCCGCCTGCGCCGTCTTCGCCGCCGCCGCGAGCAGCAGAGGATGGCGGGGATACATCGGCACGACCGAGGTGCCTACGTGGACCCTGGGCTCCGCCCGGCCCACCAGCGCCGCGAGCTGGGGCGCGTCGTACGCCGACGCCTGCCCGAACCACACGGTCTGCACGCCGGCGTCGGCCACCTCGTGCGCGAACTCCACAGCCCGGTCCACAAGGTTGGTCATGCCGGGTTCCTGCGCGGACGTGCCTCCACCTCCCAGAAACACTCCGACCCGCATTCCGGCAGCGTTCATCCCGAGCTCCTTCGCCTGTTCCGGTCCATAGGACTGACGTCGTCATCGCCGCAGCCTCTGTCCCGCCGCGCCACGGTGATTACATTTTCTGAAATCACCGTACACCTTGATTGCAGTCTCTGCAGTCGTTACTCTGCGTGCCATGGGACGATGGCCGGCCGGCACGCAGGAACGACTGCAGGAAGCCGCGATCGAGTTGTTCGCCGAGCGCGGCTACGAACGCACGACAGTCGCCGAGATCGCGACGCGAGCCGGCCTGACCGAGCGCACCTTCTACAACCACTTCGCCGACAAGCGCGAGGTGCTCTTCCCCGACCAGGACCGGTTCATCGCCGAGGTCTGTGAAGCGGTGGGCGCGGCACCCGCGGAGCAGTCCCCGCTCGACGCGATCGCCGCGGCATTCACGGCCCGCAGTCACTGGTTCGACCAGCGCCGGGACGCAGCACAGCGCCGCAGGCACATCCTCGACGCACATACCGATCTGCGGGAACGCGAACGGGCGAAACTGGCGGCCCTCGGCGAGGCGATCGCCGGCGCACTGCGCACGCGGGGAATCTCCGACCCGGCGGCCACGCTGACCGCCACCGTCTCCGTCGCCGCCTACCAGCTCGCCTCAGCCCGGTGGCTGGCCGACCCGCAGCATGGCACGTTCGGGCATCACCTGCACGCAAGCTTCGAGGATCTGCACCGCACCGCACGCAGCTGGTAGCGCGGGAAGATCTTGATCTGCGGGTCGTCCTGTCGCCCGTGGCCTGGCTGTGGGCACGGTTGAACGGCTAACGCTCCGGCCAGGTCGTACGGCGGGACGGCCACGAGCCGCTCGGACTCGACACCCGTGGACAGCTTGAAGGTGTCCGTCAGATGCGGCTTGAGCTGGAACTTCCGCCAGATGCGGCCGACGGTGGACTTCGACAGGCCGCTGTGCTCTGCCATCGACTCGCGCGACCAGTGGGTGGCGTTCTTCGGGATCTCCGACGCCAGAGCCTGGGCGGAGTTCGCCCGCCGCGTCCAGCGTTCCAGCACAGCACGCTCATCATCCGCCAACAGCAGCGGCTCCGACTTCGGACCACGACGCGGCACCGGCACCCCGGCAGAAGAACTCATGCGAGATCTGACGACGGACTACCGGCGCAGGACACTAGTCGGTCCGGGAGAACCGTCGTGCGGCGGCGGCCAACGCTGTCAGAGCGAGCAGGCTGAGTGCCGCGACTTCAAGCATCACGGGCACCTGCCATCCCGCCCAGTGCAGTCCCGCCCCTGTGTTGCCGGAACCGTCGGTGGCCAGAGTCTGGCGCATCGCGTCTGTCGCGTAGCTGAGTGGGTTGGCCAGCACCGCGCCCTGGAGCCAGCCGGGGAGGCCGTTGCTGGGAAAGAAGGCCCCGGACAGGAAGATCAACGGGGTCATGGCGATTCCGACAACGGACTGGAATGTCTCCATGCGTTCGACGCTGACAGCAGCCAGTGCGCCTAGTGCGGTGAAGGCCAGCGTGATCGCGAGAAGTTCCATGACGAGCGGCACCAGCAGTAGCGGAGCGAACGTGGCGCCGAAGAGCGCGGCCGTCATGAGCAGCAGCACCCCATGGGCAGTTGCCGCTGTGGCGCCGCCCAGGCAGATTCCGCTGATCAACGCGGTGCGGTGTACTGGCGCTACGAGCATCTCGCGCAGGAAGCCGGCGTGCCGGTCCCACACGATCGACATCCCGGTGTTCAGCGCGGGTGCCATCACGACCATGAGTACGGCTCCGGGCAGGAGATACGTGCGGTAGTCGGTGCCGTCGGCGCCCGCCCTGGCTGTCACGGAGTTCATCCCTGTTCCGAGCACCAGCAGGAACAGCAGGGGGGTGAGGAGGCTCATGACGCTGCCGATCCGATTGCGCGAGAGCCGGATGAGCTCGCGCTGCCACATCACCCTGACCGCGCGCAAGTCCCCAGCGAGGCCGCCGAAGCCGGCCGGGGGCCCGTCCCACGACGCCTCCAGCCGGGACTCGGGAGAAGCTTCGGTACGCGCCATGGTCTATCCCTTCCTCATCGGGAGGTCGGCGCCGACCTCCCTTATCGTGCGACCGGTGTAGTGCAGGAAGACGTCGTCCAGGCTCGGCGGAGCGGCGGTCACCGAGTGCAGGGGAATGTCAAGCCCGGCGCACAGACGAGGGATGTACGCCGCGGCATCCCTCACCTCCACGCGGACGCCTTGTGGCGTAACCACCCCTTCCAGAGCGAAGCGCTCGCGCAGCGCCCGCACCACTGCCTCGTCGTGTCCGGTGCGCAGGAGGATCGTGTCGGCACCGATGACTGACCTGAGTTCGGCGGGTGAACCCTGTGCGACCACACGGCCGCCGTCGATGATGGCGATCCGGTCACAGTGCTCGGCTTCCTCCAGGTGGTGCGTGGTCAGGAAGACGGTGGTCCCTTCTTCCGTGCGGAGCCGGTGGAGGTGTTCCCAGATAACCGCCCGGGTCTGTGGGTCCAGCCCGGTGGTCGGCTCGTCCAGGAACAGGACCTTGGGACCGTGCAGCAGCCCGCGGGCGATTTCCAGTCTGCGGCGCATACCACCGGAGAAGGTCCGTACCCGGTCTGAGCGCCGCTGGGCCAGCCCCATCAGGTCGAGCATGGCCAGTGCCCTGCGCCGCCCCTCGCGTCCGGGCAAGCAGTAGAGATCAGCGTGGAAGCGAAGATTGCGCTCTGCGGTCAGATCCGTGTCCAGGGTGGTCTCCTGGAAGACGATGCCGATGCTGCCGCGTACCTTGTGCCGTTCGTATCGCACGTCGTATCCCGCAACCATGGCCCATCCCGCGGTGGGGCGCAGGAGCGTGCTCAACATTCCGACCGACGTGCTCTTGCCCGCTCCGTTCGGGCCGACGAATCCGAAGATCTCGCCGCCGCGAACGGTGAGATTCAGACCCCGTACGGCCTCAACGGTGCCGTATGTCTTGCGGAGGTCTTCGGTGAGTAAGGTCGGCTCGGTGTCCGGAGTCACGCTCATCGCCGGCCCGGCACCCTGATGAGGATGTGAAAGTGCCTCACCTCGTCGGTGCTCTCGCCGACCGGCTTGCCGTCCGCTTCCACCCAGGCATGGGCTCTGAAAGGCTGAGTGCGCACTCCCGTGACCCAGTCCGGCCACGCCCCTCGCGTACGGCAGAGCAGCGCCGTGGCGATGGACCGCTGCAGGCACCTTGGCCCGGCGCAGGGCACGCTCATAGCCACCACGGCGTTGCGAGCCTGCAAGGTCTCCGCCTCGTTCGCGGGCCTGGCACCACGCCGCGCCGTCTCCATCACCTGCCGCAGCCGTCGCGGAGGCAGCTTGGCGAGCAACCGGGCGACCCCGACAACGCACAGTGCGACCGGGCGGACACGCCACGGCGGAGCCGTGGACGGCTCAAGACTCAGTGCCCTGGCGGTCATGCGATCACCACCCCTGCGGTCCGCACGGCGGCGATCAGCTTCTCGACGTCGGCGGCGAAGTCGTCAGTCGCGGTGGGGAAGCGCCTGCGTAGCTCGGAGGTGGCGGATTCCGCCGATCCACCGTCGAGGAGACAGCGCAGCACGAGCGCGCCGGTGTCATTCATCTGCCAGTAGCGCCCGCTGCGTTCGTCCAGCAGCACCATGCCGGTGTCGGTCTCGGTCATGGTCATGTGCGGGGCGAGGGAAAAGGTCATGGTCTTCCTTCGGCGAGGACAGGCTTGGTGTTCTGCGCTGTGTGGCTGCTGCTTGTCCGCGTGAGCGGGGACCCGTTCGGGACCGAGACATGGGACGGCAGTGAGCGCAGCCACAGTTCATTGGCCAGCGTCATGTCGAGGGGCATGAGCAGGCCGGCGTCCGCATGCATGGTGCGCAGGGCGGCACGAGGGCCTGCAGCATCTATCAGTCCCATGCGGGCAAGAAGGGAGTCCTGGAAGATCTCCAGGAGATGGCCCCGATGGTGGCGCAAGCCCACGTAGAGGTCAGGGCCGAAGTCTCCCTTGGTCTGCCGGTCAAGGATGCCGTCCGGCACGATGCCGCGCATGGCGGCGGTGAGGATCGGCTTGACCAGGTCCGCCCGGTGCCGGTCCACCAGGCGGATGGACATGGCCGCGGTGAGCACCTGGTCATCGAGGAAGGGAGCCTGGAACGACACTCCGTGGTCCGCCACCACCCGGGACGACGCCCGGACGATCGTGCCGTTCGCCTGCATCAGCCGCAGCATCTCATGGTGCACCGGCAGCGGGGACAACGGCTCCGGTGCCTCGGCGGCGGTACGGCGCAGCAGGCGGCGAATCGCGTCAACCGCCTCTGGAGTGGTCCACGGCGGCACCCTCGATGCCACCTCCCAGCCGACTCCGGTGCCCAGGACGCGTTCCCCGGTGATCTGGTCGGCGGATGCGGCCAGCCACTGGGGGTATGTCCGGTGGCCCATCAGACTGCGCACCGTCGTGACGGCGTTCCAGCGGCGCATCGACTTGACCGCCCGCACATGCGGCACAGCCGCCAACGGCCGGCTGCGGACAAGTGCGTGCAGTGACATCAGGCTCGGCCGGAACAGTTCGTCTGCTCCGATGCCCTGGAGGTGCCGGGTGGCTCCGCGCGAGGCGGCGAAGCCCGCGATGTACTCGAGCATTGGCCTGCGGGTCATGGTCAGCGGTGCTTCCAGCTCCTGCCTGGCGGCCAGAGCCGATTCCGCGAAGAACCCCGGAGTGTCACCCATGGGAACCGTTACGTGTTCGGCGTCCGGCAGCAGGGCTGCGCTGCGTTCGGCCCAAAGCCTGTCCTCGTTGGCGCGGTCCGACGAGCACAGGTGCAGGGTTGCGAGGGAGACGTCTTGTCGCGCAGTGAGAAAGCACAGGCTCGTGGAATCCTTGCCGCCCGACAAGTCCGCGCTGATGGTGCCGGTTCCGCGGATCCGCACCGCGACGGCGTTCTCCAGTGCCTCACGCACGGCGACAGCCCCCACCGCGAGAGGAACGACCGGTTCGGGAGGCGTCCAGTGCGTCCTGGTGCGTTCCGATCCATTGGGCCGGATCTCCAGATGCTGTCCCGGACCCAACGCCCGTACACCGCGCCATACCGACCGCGTACTCAACGGCCAGGGGGGCCCGAAGGGGGCCAGCAACTGCATGGCCAGCAGTTCCTCGTCAACGCCGGTTCCGGCCATGGCAGCCAGCGTCTGCGGACGGTCCGCCGCGATGGTCACGCCCTTGACGGAGCCGTAGAAGAGTTGACATGCCCCGGAGATGCTGCCCTGGGCCCGTACGAGGCCGCCGACCGACGCGACCAGATGAAAGCATCCGTGCAACGCTCGGGCCACCTGGTCGGCATCGCTGACCGAGCGCACCCGCTGGAGCCGTCGCGACAGCGCTTCCGCTGTCGCGGAAACCGGCCCGAAGAGAGCAATCCGGGCGTCCCTGGCTTCGGCCGTCACGATGTCCGTCTTGGACCAACATCCCACAAGCCATGGCCGACCGGAGGGGTGGACGATTACCCGGGACCGCGCCGAGCGGGGTACGAGTTCTTTGATTTCCTCGCTCACTGGGTGATCTGGAAGGATCACGAATTCCATACCGATATCCTGTTCCTCGCACTGACGGTTCGACCTGCGAGATGGTGCGCCGACCCGGCCGGGAAGGCGGAGTATCCACTCCCGGCCGGGTCAGCGCCTCGGTGGACCAGGCGTTCCGATCAGAGGTCGAAGTAGTAGCCGATGATCCCGTCGAACCAGCGTCCGCAGCAGGTGATACGGGTTTCCTCGGCGAATCCGCCAGCCTCCGCGATCATCGGAGCCTCATACGCGAGTTCGGTGCCATTCATTCCGTTTTCTCCTTTGTCGGTTCCTGGCCGATTTCCTTCCAATTCTCGGCCGATGACTAATCTGCCACTCGGGAAGCGTGTGCACTTGGAGGAAATCACCGTCTTCGTACGGTCCTCTGGTGGAATACCGAGCGGGCGGCGAGCAGTTGGCTCGGCGGTCGCCCGGTCAGGGCGGTGCATTCCCGGCTCAGATGGGCCGGGTCGCAGAAACCACAGTCCATGGCGGCGCGGACGGCGGCCTGACCGGTTGCCAGCAGGCGCAGCGCACGACGCAGGCGCAGCGCACGGGCCGCGACTTTCGGAGAGAGCCCGATCTGCTCCCGGAAACGGCGCGCCAGCTGGTTCTGGCTCCAGGCGACATCGGCGGCCAACCGCGTGATGGGAATCCTGCCTCCGGTCTCCACGAGCCGCCGCCAGGCCTGCCGCAGCGGCACCGGGCACGGCGGATTCGCTGCCTGGCGCTCCACGAGGGCCGCGTCGATCACGGCGCGGCGGGCCGCCCAGTCCCTGGTGCCGGAGACATTCCTCGCCACGCCGTGGACGAGGGAACCCGGGAAACGGTCCCGGTCGTTGATCGCGGCCCCCAGGTCCTCCGGCGATGTGCCGAAAAGACGGAACACGGCCCATGGTTCCAGGGCCACCTCCACGCCGGTCCCGTGTTCTCCGTCCCCCAACGTGTCGCCTGTAGGGGTTTTCAGCCCGGACAGCAACGAGTCGATCAACACTGGGGGAACATCCGGGTGGCGTTCCGTACCGCGCTCGGCGAGCAAGATCATGCGAACGCGGCCGTCGGTGGTGAGAGAGTGCGGGACACCGTCAGCGCACGGAAAAACGCGGTAGCAGAGCACCTCACCGCGTAATCGGGGATCGGGTAGAGCAACGTCGGGCTGTGCCGGGACAAGGGATGGAGCATCCGGCACAGCCGGGTGCTCGCGGAAACGGCGGTGTGGAGCCTCCTCATAGCGCATGTTCTCCCCCATGTGTATGACCGAGGTCCATTCATCAGACAGACCTCCGGTGCATGTCGAGTGGCACGCTCGCTGTCGTGGATCATGCGAGCCCGCCGACGCTGCCGGGGCCACGAGAGGCTGCCGCAGGTCAGCGAGACGCTCATCGCCTGGGTGTCCATTCACGTTGATGACCCGCCGTCTCACCCGGAAGTCCGTACGGCGGCGGAGCCCACTCACCCAGGCCCGCTCTCGCCGCCTGACAGCGTCAACAGTGGTATCGAGCGACAGACGTTCGTTCGCCGGTGCGGTTTGAAGGCCGCGGACGCCACTATCCGGTCACCCTGTACCCCCGCCGCTGATCTCGCCCTCCAGGGCGGAGACCAGCATGCTTGGGCAGCTACTACAGCCCGCCCTCCCCGGTCAGTCCTCTGCGGCAGCGGCGGGCGGCATGTCACGGAAGCGTGCTGCGGCTGTCGCGTACGGCGCAACAGGTTCAAGCGTCCGGGACATCGTGCAGCTTGTCCGTACTGGTCATTGGCGTGCCTGGGGCTTGTCCGGGACACGTCCGGCTGCGGCGCGGTTAGCAGCGGAGCAGGGGGTGCCCCTGAGCACCATTTGACACATGAGTTGCGTCAGATCAAGCGTTTTAGGGGGTACCGGGAGGGGCGGGGCACTGGTCCAAGGCCGCATCGGAGGGGCGTGCCCAGCCGCCAGCTAGCCGCAGTCCGGATGGGCTTCGGCCACCGAGCGCGGAGGTCGCCACCGGCGCCCACGTCCGCCGGCCCGTCAGTCGGCGGCGCCGCCGCCCCCCCATGGTCAGGAGTTCCATCGGGTTGCCGCTGCGCGTCAGAGCCGAGTTGCATGCGACGGACCGTAGACGGAGGCCGTGCGGCTCCGCACTGGGGCCGATCTCCTGGGACACGCGCGGCCGCTGCTCCGGGACCACCGGGCCGGCGCCCATGAGCTCCGCTTCGTGGGGCACCGGCTCGCCGAGGCGCTGCATGACGCGCTGCGGGTGGCCGAGAGCCGGGGGCGGCGGCTGGAGGAGGACGGGGAAGAGACCGCGGCCGAGCCGAGTTAGTAGAAGCATGAACAACAACGTGGACGTCGTGGTCATCGGCGCCGGGCAGGCGGGGCTGTCCGGGGCCTACCACCTGCGGCGGGCCGGGTACGAGCCGGGCTCGGGCTTCGTCGTGCTCGACCACGCGCCCGCGCCCGGCGGGGCGTGGCAGTTCCGGTGGCCGTCGTTGACGTACGGCAAGGTGCACGGGATGTACGACCTGCCCGGCATGCGGCTGACCAGCGACGACGCGGATCCCGAGCGACCCTCGTCCGAGGTGGTCCCCGCGTACTTCGCCCGGTACGAGCGCGCCTTCGACCTGCGGGTCGTCCGGCCCGTGCACGTCGCCGCCGTACGCGACGGGGACGATGGCCGACTCCACGTCGAGACCTCGGCCGGAACGTGGTCCGCGCGGGCGCTGATCAACGCGACCGGGACCTGGGACCGGCCGTTCTGGCCGCGCTATCCCGGACAGGAGACCTTCCGGGGACGGCAGCTCCACACCGCCCAGTACCCGGGGCCCGAGCCATTCGCGGGGCGGCGGGTGATCGTCGTCGGGGGCGGCGCCTCCGGGGTACAGCATCTGCTGGAGATCGCGGAGGTCGCGGCGGAGACCACCTGGGTGACGCGGCGCCCGCCGGTGTTCCGTGAGGGACCGTTCGGCGAGGAGCAGGGGCGGGCGGCCGTGGCGCTGGTCGAGAAGCGGGTGCGGCGGGGACTGCCGCCGAAGAGCGTGGTGTCCGTGACCGGGCTGCCCATGACGGAGGCGATGCGGCGCGCCCGGGAGAAGGGGGTGCTGGAGCGGCTGCCGATGTTCGAGCGGATCACCCCGGACGGGGTGGCCTGGGCGGATGGGCGCCACGTCGAGGCGGACATCATCCTCTGGGCCACCGGTTTCCGCGCCGCGATCGACCATCTTGCCCCGCTGAGGCTGCGCGAGCGGGGTGGTGGGATCGCCGTCGAGGGGACCAGGGCGGTCCGCGATCCGCGGGTGCATCTGGTCGGCTACGGGCCGTCGGCCAGCACGGTCGGCGCCAACCGGGCGGGCCGGGCGGCCGTCCGGGACATCCGGGCGCTGCTGGAGGGAGTCCCGACGGCGCCCCTCGCCACGGCCTCGGCCACCGTCACGGCCACGACCCCAGCCACCGTCTCGGGCACACACCACGCCCAGGATTCAGCCACCACCTCGGCCACGACCCCAGCCACCGTCACGGGCACACACCACGCCCAGGATTCAGCCACCGTCACGAGCGCACCCCATGCCCCGAACCCGGCCACCGTCCCTGGCCGGGTCTCTGCCCCGGCACCGGTGGCCGCCGGTCGGGGCCACGCGCTGGGGCCTTCCTCGTAGCGGGTCCGGCGGGGGCGCGGGCTGCGAAGACCCGCGGCCACCCGGGCATCCGCAGCGCGCAGATGCGCGGACCCGGCACGCGCCCGGCGGCGCGGTCGGGGACGGCACCCACAACGCTGCGGGGACGGGGCCGACAACACGGCGGGCGCGGGCCCGACAGCGCCGCGGGAGACGGGCCCGCCACCGTGCCGCCCGGAGACCGCGTCACACCACGGGTCTGGGGGCGAACGTCGAGTCCCGTACCACGAGTTCCGGCTGGAGGACGATCCGGCGGTGCTGGTGGCCGGTCGCCTCCTCACTGGTTTCCTCGATCAGCAGTTCGGCCGCCGCACGCCCCATGCGGAACGCCGGCTGCCGTACCGATGTCAGCGGCACCGCGGCCGCCGCCGCGAACTCGATGTCGTCGTACCCCACCAACGCCACCTCCCCCGGCACCGAGACGCCGGCCGCGAAGAGCGCCTGGAGCACGCCCAGCGCCAGCAGGTCGTTGGCGCAGAACACCGCCGTCGGCCGCGGTGAGATGCCCAGCAGCCGCGCGCCCGCGTCCCGGCCCGACGCCACGTCCAGCAGTTCGGCCTCGATGTGCACCATCGACTCCGCCGGCAGCCCCTCCTCCGCGAACGCGCGGAGCAGTCCGGCGCGCCGGTCCTGGCACTGCGGGAGTTGCATGGGGCCGCTGACGTAGACCACGGAGCGGTGTCCCTGGGCGATCAGGTGGCGGCCGGCGAGCGCCCCGCCCGCGATGTCGTCGACCGACACCGAGCAGGCGTCGGCGCTGGGCACCTCGCGGTCCACGAACACGAACGGGATGTCATGGCGCCGGAAGCTCTCCAGGTTGGTGCCGGTGACATCGGCCGGGGTGACCAGCACGCCCCGGACCCGGTGCTCGGCGAAGAGGCCGAGGTAGTCGGCCTCCTCCTCGGGGCTCTGGGCGCTGTTGCACACCATCACGCCCAGTCCGGCCTCGCGCGCCGCGCGCTCCGCGCCGGTCGCCACGTCCACGAAGAACGGGTTCGCCATGTCCAGCACCAGCAGCGAGATGATCCGGCTGCGCCCGGCCCGCAGCTGGCGTGCGGACTCCTGGCGTACGTAGCCCAGCCGCTCGATCACGGCCTGCACCCGGTCGCGGGTGGCCTCGGCGACCATCTCGGGCCGGTTGATCACGTTCGATACGGTGCCGACCGACACTCCCGCCTGCCGCGCGACGTCCTTGATCCCCACCATGCGTCCCACGACCCCGACCATCCGCCTTCCCGCGACCCACCACGGTCGCGGGACCATGGTAGTGCCCTGTTCGACCGGTCGGGCAGGACCGGGCCGCGCCGCACACAGCCGCCCAGCCACGGGACCGGGCGCGCCGCCCCGGGCCGCCGCACACAGCGGCTCAGCGTGACCGGGCCAGGCTCGATCCGCGGACGACGAGTTCGGGCTGGAGGACGATCCGCTGGTGGCGGTGGTCCCCGGCGCGCTCCCCCGTCTCCTCGATCAGCAGTTCGGCCGCCGCGTGTCCCATCCGGAACGCCGGCTGCCGTACCGACGTCAGCGGCACCGCGGCCGCCGCCGCGAACTCGATGTCGTCGTACCCCACCAACGCCACCTCCCCCGGCACCGACACCCCCGCCCCGTACAGCGTCTGGAGCACCCCCAGCGCCAGCAGGTCGTTGGCACAGAACACCGCCGTCGGCCGCGGTGAGATGCCCAGCAGCCGCGCGCCCGCGTCCCGGCCCGAGACCACATCCAGCCGCTCCACCTCGACGTGGCGCAGCGCGGACGCGCCGAGGCCCTCCGCGCGCAGGGCGCGCAGCGCGCCCTCGCGGCGGTCGCGGCACTGGGCCAGCCGCATCGGCCCGCTCACATAGGCGATGGCGCGATGGCCGAGGCCGAGGAGGTGGCGGACGGCGAGTTGGCCGCCGGTGACGTCGTCGACCGAGACCGAGCAGCCCTCGGCGCTGGGCAGCACCCGGTCGACGAGGACGAAGGGGATGGGCCGCCGCCGGAAGGAGGCGAGGTTGCGCCCGGTCATATCGGCCGGGGTCATCAGCACCCCGCGCACCCGCTGCTCGGCGAAGAGGCCGAGGTAAACGGCCTCCGCCTCGGGGCTGTGCGCGCTGTTGCACACCATCACCCCCAGTCCTGCCTCCCGCGCCGCGCGCTCCGCGCCGCGTGCGATCTGCGCGAAGAACGGGTTGGCCATGTCCAGCACCAGCAGCGCGACGATGCGGCTGTGGCCGGCCCGCAGCTGGCGTGCGGACTCCTGGCGTACGTAGCCCAGCCGCTCGATCACGGCCTGCACCCGGTCGCGGGTGGCCTCGGACACCGACTCCGGGCGGTTGATGACGTTGGAAACGGTGCCGACCGAGACCCCGGCCTCGCGTGCCACCTCCTTGATGCCCACCCCGGACGCCATCAAGAAGGCAGCGCGAAGTCGATGACGCGGAGGGCGGAGGGCGTGGTGCCGCTGGACTTCCGCTGGTACAGAAACGACAGGACACCGTCCTGGGCGAGGCGGGTGTCGTCCACGACGACCTCGCCGAAGGCGTTCAGACCGCTGCCGTCGAAGAGGGTCTTCCAGTCCATCCAGCCCGAGGACTTGGACGCGGCCACGATCCGGCCGTACGGCATCACGGCGTAGGCGTTGTCGTAGCGGTCGAAGACCAGGTGGGTGCGCTGGCTGGAGCCGAGGGGCACCGGGATCTCGGTCTTCTTCCAGGTGCCGGCCGCGTCCTTGGAGAGGTGGAAGACGCGGCCGTTGGACGTCCGGTCGGCCACGTAGTCGGTGGTGCACTGGCCGAAGCGGCCGGGGACATAGCTGATCAGGGCGTGGGGCAGGCCGGCGGAGTCGGTGGCCTGGCTCTCCTGGTTCATCAGCGAGTGGTCGGGGTTGAGCGGATCGACGACCGTTCCGGCGTCGCCGACCGCCACCGTGTCGGAGCCGCCGGTGGTGCCGACGACGGCGCCCGCCGCGTTGCGCCAGGTGCGGCCGCGGTCGGAGCTGTAGACGTAGCCGGTGTCGTGGTTGGTGAGACCGCCGCTCGCGCACATCACCGCGTTGTTCTGCTCGCGCCAGGTGTAGAAGGCGTGCAACCGGCCGTCGGGCCCGTAGTCGATGCCGTGCAGATACATGTTGCGGGCGGTGCTGGAGCCGTGCTCGCTGGTGTAGGTGCCGGTGGCGGAGGACCAGGCGCCGAGGTCGGTCCAGGTGTTTCCGTCGTACTCGGCGAGCGCGTTGCGGCCGTTGCCGGAGACGCCGGTGCGGTAGCTGAGCTGGAGCCGGCCCTCGGGGGTGGCGATGAACTGGGGGTAGGTGAACTGGGAGGTGAGCGCGAGGCCGTCGAGGGTGGTCTGGACGGCGCCGAACTGGCCGCTGGTCCAGGGGTGTCCGGCGGGGTCGTCCAGCAGCCCGGCCACCGACTTCACGTAGAAGAAGCCGCTGCTGTGGGAGTCCATGTTCAGGTGCAGCCGGCCGTCGATCCGCGAGACGCCCATGGAGATGACGTTGTGCGAGTCGTCGGCGGTGAGCCGGTGCGGCAGCGTGACGGTCTGCCAGCTCCGCTCGCTGAGGGCGCGGCGTGCGATGACCGCGCTGCGGTCGCCGGTGTACCAGACGGCGTACTGATAGCCCTTGTAGGTGAGCAGCCCGTTCTTCTGGAAGGCGTTGTTGTTGACCAGGCCGTTGTACGACTCGAAGTACAGGGCCCTGGCGTCGAGCTGGGTGTCGGCGAGCCGGCTGACCGCGGGCCCCGGGGCGGCCGCGGCGGCGGCCGCGCCCGGGGTCGCGGCGCCGAGCAGGGCGGTGGCGAGCACGACGGTGGCAAGTGATCTCATTCTTGAGCGTCTCCGTCCTGGGCGTTCGGTGGAGGGGCCGTGCGGCGGGTCCGGGGGCAGGGCCCCGGACCGGTGCCCAGGGCGTGTTGGGAAAGTCCCGCCTGCCCCGCGACGCCTGGGACGCGCGCTCGCCGCGTTGTCGGGATCGTCCGAGTAGGCCCACTACGAGGACGACCCTCCGCCTTGCGATCACACGCACCAGACGCCGCGGGGCCCGCCCTCCGGGCGGACGGCGCTACTTCCGCAACACGCCCTAGGCGAGGTGGAACACTTCGGTGAGCGGTTTCATCGCCTCATCCGGTCGCGTGCCGTCGAGCGCCTCGAAGAAGGGCGCCATCTCCGCCTGCCAGCGGGCGTTGACCTCGGTGGCGGCCATCGCGGCCTGGGCCGCCTCGAAGTCCTCGGTCTCCAGATAGCCGACGAGCAGCCCGTCCTCGCGCAGGAAGAGCGAGTAGTTGTGCCAGCCGGTCTCCGCGAGCGCGGCCCGCATCTCGGGCCAGACGGCCGCGTGCCGCTCGCGGTACTCCTCGATCCGGTCCTGGCGGACCTTCAGCAGAAAACACACCCGCCGCATCGCCGGCCGCCTCAGAAGTGGTACTTGTCGATGTTGGACTTGTCGAAGACGGTGGGCGGGCCGAGGATGACCTCTCCGTCCTTGCCGACCGTGTACTCGCCGAGCTTCCCGGCCGTGAACTTCTCCCCCTCGGCCCCGGTGATCTGCCCGGAGGCGAGCGCGGCCGCGGCGTACGAACCGAGGTAGCCGAGCTTCTTGGGGTCCCACAGCGCGAACTGCTCGACGGTGCCGTCCTTGACGTACTTGCGCATCTGGTTGGGCGTGCCCAGGCCGTTCAGCACGACCTTGCCCTTGTACGAGGAGCCGCTGATGTAGCGGGCGGCCGCGGCGATGCCCACCGTGGTGGGCGAGATGATGCCCTTGAGCTTCGGATACGCCTTGAGCAGGCCCTGGGTCTCCTGGAAGGACTTCTGGTCGTCGTCGTCCCCGTACACCGTCTTGACCAGCTTCATGTTCTTGTAGGCGGGCTTGCTCAGCTCGTCCTTCATGAACTCGATCCAGGTGTTCTGGTTGGTCGCGTTCTGGGTGGCCGACAGGATCGCGATCTCGCCCTTGTAGTCGAGCTGCTCGGCGAGGTGCTGGACCTGGCTGCGGCCGATCTCCTCGGAGCTGGCCTGGTTGATGAAGAGCTGGCGGCAGGCCGGGGCGGTGTCGGAGTCGTACGCCACGACCTTGATGTCCTTCTTCATGGCCTGCTTGAGCGGGCCGCAGACCGCGTTGGGGTCGTTGGCCGCGATCAGGATGGCGTCCTGCCGCTGCTGGACCAGGGTGTTGATGTACGACACCTGGGAGGAGGCGCTGGCGTCGGACGGGCCGACCTCCTTGCCCTTGCCGCCGAACTCCCCGGCGGCGTCGATCCCCGCCTCGTCCACGATCTTCTCGTAGGGGTTGTTGATCTGCTTGGGCAGGTAGGCCAGTTTGAGGCCCTTCTTCAGCGGCGCGTCGGGGTCGGCCTTGGCGTCGCTCTTGGCGGCGCCGCCGTTGTCGTTGTCCTTCTTCGTGGTGCCGCCGCAGCCGGCCAGGGCCACGGCCAGGGCACAGACCGCGGCGGCGGTGGCGGCGGCGCGGTGGCGGCGCTGTCCGGGGGAACGCTGGAACATGAGGAGACCTTTCGCGGTGCGTGCGTGGGTGGCGCGGGCGTGCGTGATGCGGTGCGGTGTGTGCGTGGCGCGGTGCATGCGTGGTGGGTGCGTGCGTGTGTGCGCGTGGCGCGGTGCGTGGTGCAGTGCGGTGCGTGCGTGGCGCGGTGCGTGCGTGGCGCGGTGCGCGCCTGGGTGGATCAGCCGGCCTGGGCGGCGGCGCGCCGATGGCGCCAGGCGCTCACGGTGGTGATCAGACGGGGAGTGAGGACGGAGGCCACCAGCAGCAGTCCGGTGACGATCACCTGGACCTCGTTGGCCACGTCGTTGAGGGTCAGCAGGTTCTTCAGGACGCCGATGAGCAGCACCCCGGCGACGGCGCCGAACAGCGTGCCCTTGCCGCCGTCGAAGTCGACGCCGCCCAGCAGGACGGAGGCGATCACGAGCATCTCGAAGCCCTGCCCGTTGTCGGCCCGTGCGCTGCCGTACCGCAGGGTGAACACGATTCCCGCGAAGGCCGAGATCAGCCCGCTGACGACGAACAGCAGCAGCTTGACGCGTTTGACGCGGATGCCCGCGAAGTACGCGGCGTCCTCCTGGGCGCCGATGGCGAACAGCGACCGGCCCAGCCCGGTGGCGTGCAGCACCACGGCGGCGACGGCGGCCAGCACGATGAACAGCACCACGGGGTAGGTGAGGAAGGTGCCGGGCACGGTGGTGGTGTCCACGGCCCACTTGGCGTACGTCTCGGGGAAGTCGGTGATGGCGCCCGTGCCGAGCACCACCGAGGCCAGTCCACGGTAGAGGGCGAGCGTGCCGATGGTGACGGCGAGCGAGGGCAGCCCGACCCGGGTCACCAGCCAGCCGTTGATCAGTCCGCCGGCCACCCCGACCAGCAGCACGATCGGCACGATGGTCTCGAACGCCCAGCCCGCGTCCCACAGTTCGCCGGTGAGCGCGCTGGCCAGGCCGAGCATCGAGGCCACCGACAGGTCCACCTGCCCGGCCACCACCAGCAGCGTCATCGGCAGCGCCATCAGCGCCACCTCGGCGATGTCGTTGAAGGCGAAGGCGAGGTTGTCGTGGCTCGCGAAGCCGTCCGTGGTGCCCAGGCCGGTGATGAAGACGGCCACCAGCAGCACCCCGACGGCGGTGTCCCACCTGAGCTTGATCGTGCTGAGCTTCATCGTGCGCTCCTCTTCCTCAGCGCACGGGTCATGCGCACCCTCACGATCCGGTCCACGCTGATGGCCGCCAGCAGCAGCGCACCCGCGATGGCGTCCTGCCAGAAGGAGTCGACCTTCAGCACGGCCAGGGCGCCGCTGATGGTGGTGAGCAGCAGCGCGCCCAGCGCCGCGCCCCACACCGTCCCGGTGCCGCCGACGATGGCGACGCCGCCGACCACCACCGCGCTGACCACGGTCAGCTCCCAGCCGTGCGCGTTGTCCGCGACGACGGTGCCGAAGCGGGCCAGCCACAGCGCGCCCGCGAAGCCCGAGACGGCGCCGGAGAACAGATACGCGCCGAGCACGCGCCGCCGGATCGGCACCCCGGCCAGCCGGGCGGCCTCCGGGCTGGAGCCGATGGCGTACAGCTCACGGCCGCCGCGGTAGCCGCGCAGGACGTACGCGGTGCCGGTCAGCACCACGAAGGAGATCAGCGGGAGATACGGGACGCCCAGCACGCCGCCGCTGCCCAGGTCCAGCACGGACTGCGGCACATCGGCCGCGTTGATCTGCTCTCCTTGCGCCCACCAGTAGTCGACGCCCTGGATGATGTACAGCATCCCGAGGGTCACCACCAGCGCGGGCACCCGCCCGAAGCTCACCAGCGCCCCGCTGACGACGCCGCAGCCCGCGCCGACGAGGACGCCGAGGACCAGGACCGTCAGCACCCCGTGGTCGGTGCCGGAGACGAACTTCCCGCAGGCGAAGGCGGACAGCCCCACCACGGAGCCGACCGACAGATCGATGTTGCGGGTGATGACCACCACCGACTGCCCGACCGCGAGCAGTACCAGGATGGCCGCGTTGAGCAGCAGGTCCTTGATGCCCTGGTCATCGAGGAAGCGTGGCTCGGCGATCCAGGTGAACAGCACCAGCAGGACGAGGGCCCCGGCGATGCTGATCTCCCGCGCGCGGAAGACGGCGTCGACGAGCGAACGCGCCGAGCGGGCCGTCTCCGGCGCGGCGGCGGGTTGCCCGGGTTTCTGGATGGTCGCGCTCACGTGCGGGTCCCTTCTGCGGTGGCGCCGGTGGGCCCGGTGGCGCCCGTGTCACCGGCGGCGCGGGGGTGCCCGCTCGCGCCGGTGGCGCGGGGGAGCCCGGTCGCGGCGGCCTCACCCCCGGCGACACCGGCGCCATCGGCGCCGTTCGTGAGCCCGGTCGCGGCTGCCATGACGGACTCCTCGGTGGCCTCGGCGCCCGGGATCTCGGCGACCAGCCGACCCTCGTGCATCACCAGGACCCGGTCGGCCATGCCCAGCACCTCGGGCAGATCGGAGGAGATCATCAGCACCGCGAGCCCGTCGGCGGCCAGTGCCGACAGCAGCCGGTGCACCTCGGCCTTGGTGCCCACGTCGATCCCGCGGGTGGGCTCGTCGACGATGAGCACCGTGGGCTCGGTCGCCAGCCACTTGGCGAGGACGACCTTCTGCTGGTTGCCGCCGGAGAGCACCCCGACGTGGTCGGCGAGACTGCCGTACTTCAGCTGGAGCCGGACCGCCCAGTCGGCCGCGCGGCCGCGCTCCAGAGCCCGTTTGACCAGCCCCGCGCGGCCCAGCCGGTCGAGGCCGGTCAGCCCGATGTTCCGTTCGATGGACATCTCCATCACCAGACCGCGCTGGCGCCGGTCCTCGGGGACGAGCGCGAGCCCGGCGTCCATGGCGGCGGTCGGCGAACCGGGCCGCAGCACCGTCCCGTCGACCCGCACCTCGCCCGCGTCCGCCCGGTCCACGCCGAAGACGGCCTGGGCGACCTCGGTGCGCCCGGCGCCGACCAGCCCGGCGAGCGCGACGATCTCACCGCGCCGCACCTCGAACGACACGTCCCGGAAGACGCCTTCGCGGGTCAGCCGCCGCACCGACAGCGCGGTCTCCCCGACCCGGCTGTCCTGCTTGGGGTAGAGCTCGGTCAGCTCCCGGCCCACCATGCGGCGGACCAGATCGTCCTGGGTCAGCCCGGCCAGTGGTTCGGAGGCCACCCACCGGCCGTCCCGCAGGGTGGTGACCCGCTGGCAGAGCTCGAAGATCTCCTCCAGGCGGTGGGAGATGAACAGCACGGCGGCGCCCTCGGCACGCAGCGCCGTCACGACCGAGAAGAGCCGGGCGGTCTCGCTTCCGGTCAGCGCCGCCGTCGGCTCGTCCATGATCAGCACCCGGGCGTCGAAGGAGAGCGCCTTGGCGATCTCGACGATCTGCTGATCGGCGATGGACAGGCCCCTGGCCGGCCGGTCCGGGTCGAGGTCGACGCCGAGCCGCGCCATCAGGGCGGCGGTGGAGCTCCGTACGGCCTTGTGGTCGATGCGGCCCAGGGCCCGGCGGGGCTGCCGGCCCATGAAGATGTTCTCGGCGATGGACAGATCGGGGAAGAGCGTCGGCTCCTGGTAGATGACGGCGATACCGACGTCACGGGCGTCGGCGGGGCCGTGGAAGACCACCGGCTCACCGTCGAGCAGCACCCGGCCGGAGTCGGGCCGGTGCACCCCGGCGAGGGTCTTGATGAGCGTCGACTTGCCCGCCCCGTTCTCACCGGCCAGGGCGTGGGCCTCACCGGCGAAGAGCTGGAGCGAGACGTCCCGAAGGGCCCGTACGGCGCCGAAGGATTTGTTCACCCCCTCGAGGGCGAGGACCGGCACACCGGTCGAAGCAGGCTGGCTCACGGGGTCTCCTGACGCTTACCCAACGCAACAAATGAAATGTTTCAATGCGGATTCCGGGAAGCTAGCCTTGCGCTATGCGCCCGTCAAGGGGGTACGCACGGGATAAATTCCTTACGTTTCAGACCCGCCTGGCACGCCATCCCTTCTTGACGCAGGACCGGCTGCACGGCTAGGTTTCTTGAATCGTTTCACGCCAAGGAGACTCATGTCTGACGTTCCGGCCGTGAAGGCGGCCCTCAAGAGCCAGGCGGTCGAGACGCCGTCATGGGCGTACGGCAACTCCGGAACCCGCTTCAAGGTCTTCGCCCAGCCCGGCGTCCCGCGCTCCCCGCAGGAGAAGCTGGACGACGCCGCGCAGGTGCACGCGTTCACCGGAGTGGCCCCGACCGTGGCCCTGCACATCCCCTGGGACACGGTCGAGGACTACGGGGCGCTCGCCACGTACGCCCGGGAGCGCGGCCTGAAACTGGGCGCCATCAACTCCAACGTCTTCCAGGACGACGACTACAAGCTGGGCTCGGTCACCCACCCCGATCCGGCGGTCCGCCGCAAGGCGCTGGACCACCTCCTGGAATGCGTCGACATCATGGACGCCACGGGCTCCCGGGACCTCAAGCTCTGGTTCTCCGACGGCACCAACTACCCCGGCCAGGACGACATCGCCGCCCGCCAGGACCGCCTCGCCGAGGCGCTGAGCGCGGTCTACGACCGCCTCGGCGAGGGCCAACGGATGCTGTTGGAGTACAAGTTCTTCGAGCCGGCCTTCTACACCACGGACGTCCCGGACTGGGGCACCGCCTACGCCCACTGCCTCAAGCTCGGTCCCAGGGCCCAGGTGTGCGTGGACACCGGCCACCACGCCCCGGGCACCAACATCGAGTTCATCGTCGCCCTCCTGCTGCGCGAGCGGAAACTCGGCGCCTTCGACTTCAACTCCCGCTTCTACGCGGACGACGACCTGATGGTGGGCGCCGCCGACCCCTTCCAGCTCTTCCGGATCATGTACGAGGTGGTCCGCGGTGGCGGGCTGACCTCGGGGGTCGCCTTCATGCTCGACCAGTGCCACAACATCGAACCGAAGATCCCGGCGATCATCCGTTCGGTGATGAACGTCCAGGAGGCCACCGCCAAGGCCCTCCTGGTCGACCGGGACGCCCTCGCCGCCGCCCAGGGCTCGGGCGATGTGCTCGGCGCCAACGCGGTCCTGATGGACGCGTACAACACCGATGTCCGCCCCCTCCTCGCCGAGGTCCGCGAGGAACTGGGCATCGACCCCGACCCGATGGCGGCGTACCGGGCCTCCGGCTGGGCGGAGCGGATCGTGGCGGAGCGCGTCGGAGGACAGCAGGCGGGCTGGGGCGCGTGACCCCGCCGCTCGGTGGGCCGACACCCGAAGTGGGCCAACACACGAAGAGGACGACATGACCGCACAACCGCATCCCGAGGCGGCCGCGCTGCTGGACCGCTCACACCGGCTCGGCGCCGATCCGCGCAACACCAACTACGCGGGCGGGAACACCTCCGCCAAGGGCACCGCCCCCGACCCCGTCACGGGCCAGGACGTCGAGCTGATGTGGGTCAAGGGCTCCGGTGGCGACCTGGGCACCCTCACCCACTCCGGCCTCGCCGCACTCCGCCTGGACCGGCTCCGCGCGCTCACCGACGTCTACCCCGGGGTGGACCGCGAGGACGAGATGGTCGCCGCCTTCGACTACTGCCTGCACGGCAAGGGCGGTGCCGCGCCGTCCATCGACACCGCCATGCACGGTCTGGTCGACGCCGCCCACGTCGACCACCTCCACCCCGACTCCGGTATCGCCCTGGCCTGCGCGGCCGACGGCGAGGCACTCACCAAGGAGTGCTTCGGCAACCAGGTGGTGTGGGTGCCCTGGCGCCGTCCCGGCTTCCAGCTGGGCCTGGACATCGCCGCCATCAAGAAGGCCAACCCGCGGGCCATCGGCTGTATCCTCGGCGGCCACGGCATCACCGCCTGGGGTGACACCTCCGCCGAGTGCGAGGCCAACTCGCTGCGCATCATCCGCACCGCCGAGGAGTTCCTCACCGCGCGGGGCAAGGCCGACCCCTTCGGTCCGGTCGTCCACACCACCCTCCCGCCCGCCGAACGCCGCGCCCGCGCGGCGGCCCTGGCCCCCGTCATCCGCGGCCTGGTCTCCACCGACCGCCCCCAGGTGGGCCACTTCACGGACTCCGACACCGTCCTGGACTTCGTCGCGCGCGCCGAACACCCGCGGCTGGCCGCGCTCGGCACCTCCTGCCCGGACCACTTCCTGCGCACCAAGGTCCGCCCCCTGGTGCTGGACCTCCCCCCGGGCGCACCGCTCGAGGAGACGATCGCCCGCCTCAGGGAACTCCACACCGCCTACCGCACCGACTACGCCGCCTACTACCAACGCCACGCCACCCCCGACTCCCCGGCGATGCGCGGCGCGGACCCCGCGATCGTGCTGGTCCCCGGGGTGGGGATGTTCAGCTACGGCAAGGACAAGCAGACGGCCCGGGTGGCCGGCGAGTTCTACGTCAACGCGATCAACGTGATGCGCGGTGCCGAGGCGGTCTCCAGCTACGCGCCCATCGAGGAGTCGGAGAAGTTCCGCATCGAGTACTGGGCGCTGGAGGAGGCCAAGCTCCAGCGCATGCCGAAGGCCAAGCCCCTCGCCACCCGGATCGCCCTGGTGACCGGCGCGGGGTCGGGCATCGGCAAGGCGATCGCACACCGCCTGGTGGCCGAGGGCGCATGTGTGGTGGTGGCGGACATCAACGCCGGCTCCGCCGCTGACGTCGCCGCCGAACTGGGCGGTCCGGACAAGGCCACGGCCGTCACCGTGGACGTCACCGACGAGGAGCGGATCAAGGCGGCGTTCGACCAGGCGGCCCTGGCCTTCGGCGGGGTGGACATCCTGGTCAACAACGCGGGCATCTCCATCTCCAAGCCCCTGCTGGAGACCACCGCCGAGGACTGGGACCTCCAGCACTCCATCATGGCGCGCGGCAGCTTCCTGGCCGCACGCGAGGCGGCCCGCGTGCTGATCGCCCAGAACATGGGCGGCGACATCGTCTACATCGCCTCCAAGAACTCGGTGTTCGCGGGCCCGAACAACATCGCGTACTCCGCGACCAAGGCCGACCAGGCGCACCAGGTCCGCCTGCTCGCCGCCGAGCTGGGCGAACACGGCATCCGCGTCAACGGCGTGAACCCCGATGGGGTGGTCCAGGGCAGCGGCATCTTCGCGGGCGGCTGGGGAGCCAAGCGCGCGGCGGTCTACGGCGTCCCGGAGGAGAAGCTGGGCGAGTTCTACGCCCAGCGCACCCTCCTCAAGCGCGAGGTGCTCCCGTCCCACGTCGCGAACGCGGTCTTCGCCCTCGTCGGCGGCGACCTGACGCACACCACGGGGCTGCACGTCCCGGTCGACGCGGGGGTCGCGGCGGCGTTCCTGCGCTGACCCGCGCGCGAGGGGGACGGGGTCGCGGGGGGGGGGCGGGGGCCCGGTCCCCGTCCTCAAGGCCCCGTCCCCCGCCGGTACGAAACCACCGTCATCACACCACTCACCACGAGGTCCACGTGCCCGCCCAAGAACACCACTTCGCCGCCGTGGACCTCGGTGCGTCCAGCGGCCGGGTCATGGTCGGCGAGGTCGCCCGCGACCGGCTGACCCTCCACGAGGTGCACCGCTTCCCCAACCAGCCCACCCGTGTCCTGGGCACCCTGCACTGGAACGTCCTGTCCCTGTACCAGGGCGTCCTGGACGGCCTCGGGGCGGCCGCGGCACACACCAGGGGCAGCGGTCTGACCAGCGTCGGCATCGACACCTGGGCGGTCGACTACGGCCTGCTCGCCGCCGACGGCACCCTCCTGGCCAACCCTGTCCACTACCGGGACACCCGCACCACCGGCACGGCCGAAAGGGCCGCGGCGGCGCTCCCGCCCCCGGCCCTCTACGCCGCCACCGGCCTCCAGCACCTCCCCTTCAACACGATCTACCAGCTCATGGCGGCCCAGGGCACCCCCGCCCTCGCCGCCGCCCACCGCCTGCTGCTCATCCCCGACCTCATCGCGTACTGGCTGACGGGCGAGGCCGGCACCGAGCTGACGAACGCCTCCACCACCCAGCTGATCGACCCCCGCACCCGCGACTGGGCCCGCCCCGTGGCCACGGCCCTCGGGATCGACCTCACGCTCTTCCCTCCGCTGCGCCGTCCGGGCGACCCCGCCGGGACCCTGCGCCAGGACGTCCTCGCCGAAACGGGCCTCACGGCGCCCACCCCCGTCACGGCCGTCGGTTCGCACGACACCGCGTCCGCCGTCGTCGGCGTCCCGGCCACCACGCCCGACTTCGCGTACATCGCCACCGGCACCTGGTCCCTGGCCGGACTCGAACTGGACGCGCCGGTGCTCACGGAGGCAAGCCGCGCGGCCAACTTCACCAATGAGCTGGGCGTGGACGGCACGGTCCGCTACCTGCGCAACATCATGGGCCTGTGGATGCTCCAGGAGTGCGTGCGCAGCTGGGACGCCCGAGGCGGCCGTGCCTCCCGTACGGACCTCACCGCCCTGCTCCGGGAGGCGGCCGAGGCCACTCCGCTGCGCTCGGTGGTCGATGCCGGCGACCCGGCCTTCATCGCCCCGCACGACATGCCCGACCGCATCGCCGACGCCTGTCGCCGCACCGGCCAGCCCGTCCCGCGCACCCCCGCCGAGACCACCCGCTGTGTGCTGGACTCGCTCGCCCTGGCGCACCGCCGGGCGATCGAGGACGCCCAGCGGCTGTCCGGCCGTACGGTCGGCGTGGTGCACATCGTCGGCGGCGGTGCGCGCAACGACCTGCTGTGCCGGCTCACCGCCGACGCCTGCGGGCTTCCGGTGGTCGCGGGCCCGGCCGAGGCGGCGGCGCTGGGAAACGTCCTGGTGCAGGCCCGTACGGCCGGAAGCGTCAGCGGCGGTCTGCCCGAGTTGCGCGCGCTGCTTCACAGCACCCAGTCGCTGAGGCAGTATGAGCCCACAGGTGATCATTCGGCGTGGGACCGGGCAGCCGCCCGGCTGGGGGACGCGCAGGTCACAGGGCAGGCCACCGGGGCTGCCACCGGCCAGGGCCACGAGGAGGAACCGTGCGCGTAGCGCTCTTCATCACCTGCGTCAACGACACCCTCTATCCGCGCACCGGCCAGGCCGTGGTCACGCTTCTGGAACGGCTCGGCGTGGAGGTCGGTTTCCCGGACGCGCAGAGCTGCTGCGGCCAGCCGCAGTTCAACACCGGCTACCGCCACCAGACCGAACCGCTGGTGCGCCGCTACGCCACCGCGTTCCGCGACTACGACTACGTGGTGGCCCCCTCGGGTTCGTGCGCGGCGATGGTGCGGGACAACTACCCCCGGATCGGCGCCAAGGCCGCCGCCGAGGGGCGTGGCCAGGAGCTCGCGGACGCGGCCGCCGAGGCCGTCCCCAAGACCTACGAGCTCACCGAGTTCCTCACCGACGTCCTGGAGGTCACCGACGTCGGCGCGTACTACCCGCACACCGTGACCTACCACCCCACCTGCCACGGGCTGCGGATGCTGGGACTCGGCGACCGTCCGCGCTCGCTCCTCGCCGCCGTGCGGGGGCTGACCCTGGTGGAGCTGCCGGGGGCCGAGGAGTGCTGCGGCTTCGGCGGTACGTTCGCCGTCAAGAACGCGGCCGTGTCGGCGGCCATGGGGGCGGACAAGGCGCGCAACATCACCGCGACCGGCGCCGAGGCCGTGTGCACGGTCGACAACTCCTGCCAGATGCACATCGGCGGCACGCTCGCCCGCCAGGGCTCCACGGTCCGTCCGGTGCACATCGCCGAGATCCTGGCCAGCACGGAAGGGAACGTCTGGTGAGCGGAACCCACCAAGCCACCTACCTCGGGATGCCCTCCTTCCCGCGGGCGGCCGACGCCTCGACCCGCAACACCCAGCTGCGCGCCAACCTCCGCCACGCCACCCACACCATCCGCGCCAAGCGCGCCACGGCGGTGGCGGAACTGGACGACTGGTCGCGGCTGCGCGCCGCGGGCGCGGCCATCAAGGACCGTACGCTGCGCCATCTGGACCACTACCTGGAGCGGCTGGAGAGCGCGGTCACGGCGGCCGGCGGCCACGTCCACTGGGCGGCGGACGCGGAGGAGGCGAACCGCATCGTCACCGAGCTGGTCCAGGCGACGGGCGAGCGCGAGGTGGTCAAGGTCAAGTCGATGGCCACCCAGGAGATCGGCCTGAACAGCGCCCTCGCCACCGCCGGGATCACGGCGTACGAGACCGACCTGGCCGAGCTGATCGTGCAGCTCGGCGACGACCTCCCGTCGCACATCCTGGTTCCGGCGATCCACCGCAACCGGGGCGAGATCCGCGACATCTTCGCCGAGCGGATGGCCCAGTGGGGCCGCCCGGCGCCGGAGGGGCTGACCGACGCGCCCGCCGATCTGGCGGAGGCCGCGCGGCTGCACCTCCGCGAGAAGTTCCTGAACGCGAAGGTGGGGATCTCCGGCGCCAACTTCATGGTCGCGGAGACCGGCACGCTGGTGGTCGTGGAATCCGAGGGCAACGGCCGGATGTGCCTGACCCTCCCCGAGACGCTGATCTCCGTCGTCGGCATCGAGAAGGTGGTGCCCACCTTCCAGGACCTGGAGGTCTTCCTCCAGCTGCTGCCCCGCTCCTCGACCGCGGAGCGGATGAACCCGTACACCTCCACCTGGACCGGCACCACCGACGAGGACGGGCCGCGCGCCTTCCATCTGGTGCTCCTGGACAACGGCCGCACCGACACTCTCGCCGACACCGTGGGCCGGCAGGCGCTGCGCTGCATCCGCTGCTCGGCGTGTCTCAACGTGTGCCCGGTGTACGAGCGGGCGGGCGGCCATGCCTACGGGTCGGCGTACCCTGGGCCGATCGGCGCGATCCTCACCCCCCAGCTGCGCGGCACCCAGAGCGAGGTGGACGCCTCGCTGCCGTACGCGTCCTCCCTGTGCGGGGCGTGCTACGAGGTGTGCCCGGTGGCCATCGACATCCCGGAGATCCTGGTCCACCTCCGTGAGCGCGTGGTCGAGGGCGGCCCCGCCTCGGTCCGCGGCACCCGCACCGTCATCAAGCCGGCCAAGGGCCACGCCGCCGAGCGCGCCGCGATGCGCGCCGCCCGCTGGGCCCTGGACCACCCCGGGGTGCTGCGCACCGGCCAGCGCCTGGCCTCCCGCACCCGCCGTTTCCATCCGCGCCGGCTGCCCGGTCCGGGACGGGCGTGGAGCGATACGCGGGAACTGCCGAGGGTGCCGGAGGAATCGTTCCGCGACTGGTGGCAACGGACCCGGGGCGAGCGCCGCACGGAGGGAAGGAAGACCACATGAGCCCGCAAGCTTCAGGCTCCCCGGACTCCGGGCCACAGGGTGAGACCCAGCACCCCGGGCCGCAGGGTCCCGCCCCCCGGAGTCTCGGCTCCCGCGCCCTGGTCATGGCCCGGGTCCGCCGTGCGCTGACCGATGTGCCGCGCGCCGAGACACCGGACGAGGTGCCGGTCGAGCGCGCCTACCACCGGGTGCACGGTGACCGGACCGCCGCCGAGAGCGTGGATCTCCTCGCGGAGCACCTGGCCGACTACCGCGCCATCGTCCACCGCGCCGACGCCCCGTCCCTCCCGGCCCTGATCGCCCGTCTCCTCGCCGACCGCGGCGCCACCGGCGTGGCCGTACCCCCCGGCCTCCCCGCCTCCTGGCTGTCCGCCGTGCCCGGTTCGGTGCGCCGGGTTCCGGACACGGCGGAGCTGACCCCGCACGACCTGGACGCGGTCTCCAGCGTGGTGACGGCGTGCGCGGTGGCCGTGGCCGAGACCGGCACCGTGGTCCTGGACGCCGCCCCCGACCAGGGACGACGCCGTATCACCTTGGTCCCCGACCACCACATCTGCGTCATCCGGGTGCCCGACCAGGTCGTGGACTCCGTCCCCCAGGCCCTGGAACGCCTCGATCCCACCCGCCCGTTGACCTGGATTTCGGGCCCGTCCGCGACCAGCGACATCGAACTGGACCGCGTCGAGGGCGTCCACGGCCCCCGCACCCTCGAGGTGATCCTCACCGGACCGGAAACCGCTGGTCGGAGCTGATGGGTCAGCGGGAGGCATCCCCCGGCCGGGGCGGGGCATATGCCATGGGGACGGGGAGGGGAACACCCGCGCGGTGGATGCGGCGTTCCTCACATACCGGCGGTAACACCGCAGTTGGGCGGTTTAAGCCGATGCTGATGTCGGTAGGGGCCCTTACTCTTATGGCATGCGTCCGACTCCTCCTCATCAACCCGCCTTACTGACCACCTCCACCACCGACCAGGCCAACGAGGCGATACGCGTCTTTCTGCGGGCCCGGGGCGGCCGTGCGCTGCGGCCTTCGGAGCGTGCCGAGTACAGCCGGTTGCTGAGGGTCTACACCCGGGCGTTGCGCGGCGAGATGGAGCAGGCCGCCTGAGCCACACGAGCCGGCCACACGTGAAAAGCGGGGGCACGCCATGCAGGTGCTGCGGGTGCTGGGGAAGGTCGCCTTCGGGGCGGCGACGGCGGGGCTCCTGGGGATCGCCGGCTACGGCGGGTACAACCTGTACCGGGGCGTGACCGGCGGCGACACCACGGGCTTGCGCGACGGCCCGGTGACCGCGGAGGAGACCCGGCAGACGGCCCGGGAGTTCCTCGACGCCTGGGCGGACGGCAATGACATGCTGGCCGCGGGCTACACCAACAACGCCGAGGCGGCCCTGGGCGCGCTGAGCCGCTATCGCGACGACGCCCATGTGCGGAGGGTGACTCTCACCCCGGGCGCGGAGCACGGCACCACGGTGTCGTTCACCGTGAAGGCCGAGGTGGTCTTCGACAAGGCCACTTCCCGCTGGACCTACACATCGCGGCTGACCGTGGTGCGCGGCCGGACCACCAAGAAGCCGCTGGTCGACTGGGAGCCCTCGGTCCTCCACCCCCGGCTCGGGGCCACCGACACGCTGCGGACGGATCTGGCGGACAATTCGCCGGTCCGGGTGCTGGACCGGGACGGCAAGGAGCTGCCGCAGGGTCGTTATCCCTCGCTCGACCCGGTGCTGACCGCGCTGCGGTCGAGATACGGGGCGGCCGTGGGCGGCGCGACGCGGGTGGAGGTGTCGGTGGTCAAGGCCGACGGGACCACCGGGGCGACGCTTCACGTGGTGGCGAAGGGCAAGCCCGGCACCCTGCGCACCACCCTCGACGCCGCGGTCCAGAAGAGCGCGGAGGAGGCCGTGGCCACGCGCGACGGCGCCTCCGTGGTGGCGCTCAAGCCCAGCACCGGGGAGATCCTGGCGGTGGCCAACTCCGACCGGACCGAGTTCAACGCCGCGTTGCAGGGGCAGACCGCGCCGGGCTCGACGTTCAAGATAGTCACCGCGGCCACCCTGCTGGAGGCCGGCAAGGTCACCCCGGGCCTCCCGGTGCCCTGCCCCAGGACGGCGTCGTACGCGCAGGGCATGCCGTTCCACAACGTCGAGAACGGCGAGCTGCCGGGTGCCACCTTCGCGCAGGACTTCGCGGCGTCCTGCAACACCGCGTTCGTCTCGCTCGCCGGAGCCGTACCCGATGGCGCGGTGGCCGAGGAGGCGCGGTCCGTGTTCGGGATCGGGCTGGACTGGCGGGTGGGGATCACCACGTTCGACGGTGCGGTGCCGAGCGGGGGCGGCGACGACAAGGCCGCCGCCATGATCGGCCAGGGCACGGTCCAGATGAACCCGCTCACCATGGCGTCGGTCGCGGCCACCGCCCGGACGGGCACCTTCAAGCAGCCCGTCCTGGTGCCGCCTTCCGTGGACCACCGGGAGATCGCCACCAGCGACCGCAGCCTGGGCCCGGCCACCGTGGCGCAGTTGAAGGCCATGATGCGGCTGACCGCGACCAGCGGCACCGCCGCTTCGGCGATGTCCGGGCTCACCGGGGACATCGGGGCCAAGACGGGCTCGGCCGAGATCGACGGCCAGGCCGAGACCAACGCCTGGTTCACCGCCTACCGCGACGATGTGGCGGCCGCCGCCGTGGTCACCGCCGGCGGCCACGGCGGGGATGCCGCCGGACCGGTCGTCCGCGCGGTGCTCGAAACCGGCTGAGCCTCGACCCACCCGCCAAAGTCACTTCAGCCGCTCCCGCAGCTCCTCGACGTCCCGGAGGAACCAGGTCTGCCGCCCCCGATCGCACTCACGGACGAAGTCCCGCAGCGCCGAACTGGCCTCCGTGTGGCGGGAGATGTCACCGAGGACCACCAGCCCCAGACCGTATTGGACGAACTTCTGGATGATGTCGCCGGCCACGCGTGTGCTCAGCCGGAAGAACGCCTCGTCGAACCGTCCGGCCGGGACGACGACCCACCGGGCGCCCTGGTACCCGGCGTCGCCGATGAGATCCAGCGCGTCGCGTTCACAGCCGATGAGTTCGCCCTCGTGGGCACACATCAGGACAGGGACGTCGTGGATCGTCTGGAGGCCACTCATGACGGTCGGGCTAATGCCACCTCCGGTGGCGGTCGACGGCACAACGCGACCCGCGTCAGGGGACCCGCCCGCACCCCGGGTCCCCCCATGACCCCTGGTCATCGCGGCGCCCGCTGGTGCAGGGTGTGGCACAGACCGGTACCAAGGGCTGACCGAGGAGAACGATGAGCTCCACGCAGCACACGCCACTGCCCTACTACGAGGACGTCTCCCCGGGCACGGGAGCGCTGCCGCCCCGTCCCTGGACCCCTTCCTCCGACGCCGCGCGGCTGAGCCTGAACGGGACGTGGTCCTTCCGGCTGTCGCCGACCGCCACCGCCGAGGACGACTCCTTCGCCCGCCCCGGATACGACGCCCGCGGCTGGGACGAGATCCCGGTGCCCGGCCACTGGGTGCTGCACGGCCACGGGGCGCCGATCTACACCAATGTGCGCTACCCCTTCCCGGTGGATCCGCCGCGCGTCCCCACCGAGAACCCGACCGGCGACCATCTGCGCCGGTTCGACCTGCCCGGCGACTGGCCCGAGGGCGGGGACGCGGTGCTGCGCTTCGAGGGCGTCGAGTCCTGCGCCCGGGTCTGGCTCAACGGCAAGGAGCTGGGCACCTTCAAAGGCAGCCGGCTGCCGCACGAGTTCGCGGTCGGGGGCCTGCTCAAACCGTCGGGCAACGTGCTGGCCGTACGGGTCCACCAGTGGTCCTCCGGAAGCTATCTGGAGGACCAGGACCAGTGGTGGCTGCCCGGTGTCTTCCGTGAGGTGACGCTCGAGCACCGCCCCGAGGGCGCGCTCGCCGACTACTTCGTCCACGCCTCGTACGACCACACCACCGGCGAGGGCACGCTGCGGATCGACGCCGACCCCGGCGGCCGGGTCACCGTCCCCGAGCTGGGCCTGGACCTGGCCACCGGGGAGAGCGCCACCGTCCCCGTCGAGCCGTGGACGGCGGAGACGCCCCGGCTGTACGAGGCGCGGCTGACCACCGCGGGCGAGAGCGTCTCGCTGCGGGTGGGCTTCCGCACCGTGGTGGTCGAGGACGGGCTGCTCAAGGTCAACGGCCGCAGGGTGCTCTTCCGCGGCGTCAACCGGCACGAGTTCCACCCGGAGCACGGGCGGGCGGTGGACCTGGCGACCATGCGCCGCGACCTGGTGCTGATGAAGCAGCACAACATCAACGCCGTGCGCACCAGCCACTATCCGCCGCATCCGGCCTTCCTCGGGCTCTGCGACGAGCTGGGGCTGTGGGTCATCGACGAATGCGATCTGGAGACCCACGGCTTCGTCGAGCTGGGCTGGCGGAACAACCCGGTGGACGACGACCGCTGGACCCCCGCGCTGCTCGACCGGGCCGCCCGCATGGTCGAGCGCGACAAGAACCATCCGGCCGTGGTGATGTGGTCGCTGGGCAACGAGTGCGGGACCGGGCGCGGGCTGTCCGCGATGGCCGCCTGGGTGCGGGACCGCGACCCGTCCCGGCCGATCCACTACGAGGGCGATCTGTCCTGCGCCGACACGGACGTCTACTCCCGGATGTACGCACCGCACGAGGAGGTCGACCGGATCGGCCGGCGCACCGAGGCGCCGTGGGCCGATGCGGAGATGGACGCCAAGCGCCGGGCGCTGCCGTTCATCCTGTGCGAGTACGCCCACGCCATGGGCAACGGGCCGGGCGGACTGAGCGAGTACCAGCGGCTGTTCGAGAACCATGAGCGGTGCCAGGGCGGTTTCGTCTGGGAGTGGATCGACCACGGCTTCACCCGGCGCGCCCCCGACGGCCGCTTCTACCACGTCTACGGCGGGGACTTCGGCGAGGAGCTGCACGACGGGAACTTCGTGTGCGACGGGCTGCTCTTCCCCGACCGCACCCCCTCCCCCGGACTGGTCGAGTACAAGAAGGTCATCGAGCCGGTGCGGATCGAGGGCGACGGGGCCGACGGCACGGTCCGGATCACCAACGGCCACGACTTCGCCGATCTGTCCCATCTCGCCTTCTCCTGGACCTATGAGGCGGAGGGCGAGGCGATCGGCTCGGGCGAGCTCGCGGTGCCACCCCTGGCCCCCGGCGAATCCGCCGATCTGAAGCTTCCGGCGCCGCCCGGCGCCGAGGCGGGGGCGGAGACCCGGTGGACCGTCGAGGCACGGCTCGCGGCCGCCACGGCGTGGGCCGAAGCGGGCCATCCGGTGGCCTGGGCCCAGCTCCCCGCCGCCCCCGGCACCGGCCGGCCGCGCGCCCTCGCCTCGGGGGAGGCGCCGCGCCGCGAGGGCGACCGGATCGTACTCGGCCCCGGGGTCTTCGACGCGGCCACCGGCGCCCTGACGGCCCTCGGCGGCCTGCCGGTCACCGAACCGCCCCGGCTGGACATCTGGCGCGCGCCCACCGACAACGACAACGGCGCGTCCTGGCAGCCGGACGAGCGCTGGGGAGTGACGTGGCGCCGGCTCGGACTGCACCGGATGCGGCACCGCGTCGACGCGGTGGAGACGACGCCGGACGGTGCGCTGACCGTCCGTGCCCGGGTCGCGCCCGCCGCCGTCGACCTCGCCCTGGAGACCGTCTACCGCTGGACCGCCGACGGGGCGGGACGGCTGAGCCTGGCGGTCTCCGTCACCCCGCTGGGCGAGTGGACCTGCCCGCTGCCGCGCCTGGGCCTGCGGCTGGGGCTCCCGGCCGCGCTGGGCGCCGCCGAGTGGTTCGGCGGCGGCCCCGGTGAGGCGTACCCGGACACCCGCGCCGCCGCACGGATCGGCCGGTGGGCGCTGTCGGTCGACGAGCTCCAGACGCCGTACGTCCGTCCGCAGGAGAACGGCACCCGCGCCGATGTCCGCTGGGTGCGGCTGACCGCACCCGACGGGTCGGGGGTGCGGATCGAGGGCGAGCCGGCCTTCTGGTTCACCGCACGCCGCTGGACCACCGAGCAGCTCGACGCGGCCGAGCACACACCGGATCTGGAGGCGTCGAACGAGACGGTGTGGGTGAACCTCGACCACGGACAGCAGGGCATCGGCAGCCAGTCCTGCGGGCCGGGCGTACTGGACGAGCACCGTCTGGACGCGGCACCCGCCGCGTTCTCGTTCACCTTCCAGCGGTTGAGCTGACGGTTCGACGGGGCCGTTGAGCTGACGGTTCGACGGTCCGGGGCCGGTCTTGGCGACCGGCCCCGGACCGGGTGCCTGCCCAGCTGCGCCGGCCCGCCCCGGCCTTAGCCGCTCCTGCGGCGCAGGGCCGCGAGCGCCCGGTCCGCGTGCACGCTCATCCGGAACTCGCTTTTGACGATCTCCAGCACCGTGCGATCGGTGTCGATCACAAAGGTGACCCGCTTGGTCGGCACCGCCGCGATCCCGCGCTTCACCCCGAACCGTTCCCGTACCGCCCCCTCCGGATCCGAGAGCAGCGGATAGCCGAAGGAGTACGCCTGGGCGAACTCCGCCTGTTTCGCCACCGCATCGGCGCTGACCCCGACCGGCTGGGCGCCCAGCTCCCTGAACTCGGCCGCGATGTCCCGGAAGTGGCACGCCTCCTTGGTGCAGCCGGGGGTGAAGGCCGCCGGATAGAAGAAGAGCACCACCGGGCCGTCCGCCAGCAGCCCGGTGAGCGAACGGGCGGTGCCGCTCTCGTCCGGCAGTTCGAAGTCCTCGACCACATCACCGATGTCCATGGCGGCACGCTACCCGCCCCCGGCAGGTGGCCGCCCGGGGGCGGGTAGCGAGGCCGAGCGGCGGCGCACGGACGACCGGGCGCCGATGTGAAGGCCCCGCTCACTGCACCCGTGGCGGGCCTCCACATCGGCTGCCGCCGTCAGCTGCCGCCCGTCACCTTGACGTAGTCGACGACCAGCTGCTGCGGGAAGGTGGTGCTGCCGTCCGGGTCGCCGGGCCAGTAACCGCCGACGGCCAAGTTGAGGATGATGTAGAAGGGGTGGTCGAAGGCCCAGCGGTTGCCGTTCAGGTCGGCGGGGGTGCGGGTCTGGTAGACATTGCCGTCGACGGACCACGTGATCTTCTCGGACGACCAGTCGATCGCGAAGGTGTGGAAGTCGTCGGAGAACTTGGCGCCGTTCGGCAGGGTGTAGCCGGCACCGATGCCGCCCGAGCCGGAGTAGCCGGGCCCGTGGATGGTGCCGTGGACGGTGCTGGGCTCGAAGCCCACGTTCTCCATGATGTCTATCTCACCGCAGTTGGGCCAGCCCGCGCTGCCGATGTCGTTGCCGAGCATCCAGAAGGCGGGCCACATGCCCTGGCCCTGGGGCAGCTTCATCCGGGCCTCGACATGGCCGGAGGCGGTGGTGAAGGTCTGGGCGGTGTTGAGGCGGGCGGAGGTGTACTCACACCGGCCGTACCAGCAGTTGTAGTCGGCCGGGTTCTCCTTGCGGGCGGTGATGACGAGGTTGCCGTTGCCGTCCAGCGCCGCGTTCTTGGTGCCGTCCGTGTAGTACTGCCGCTCGTGGTTGTTGACGTTGTCGCCGGTCTCGTAGCCCCACTTGGAGGCGTCGACCGCGCTGCCCGCCGGGCCGTCGAAGTTGTCGGTGAACTCGGCGGCGGCGGTGGTCTGCGGGGTCGCCGTGGCCGGGGTGGTGAGCCAGGGGGTGGCGGCGAGCGCGGTCGCCGACAGCAGACCGATCACGGTATTGCGCAGGGTCCTACTCATGGAACGGTGGTGCCTTCCTGTGTGGGGGATGGAACCGGCGGTGCCGGTCCGTGGGGGAAGGTGTGCGTCCGGCGGCTACGGGCCGTGGCCCGTTGCGCTACGGCAGGCGTACGGACCGGAGGCGTGCGCATCAGCGCCCGTCGAGAACTGGGCTTCCTGCGCCTGGGCCGTCATCGGTCACCTCCGGGGAGACACAATGTCCAGCGCTGTTCGAGGCATGTCAATAGGTCTGGACCTGCTTGCCTCAAAGAGTTCGATGCGGCTTCCGGTCCAACTCCCCCTGAACCGACAGAAGTCGAACTCTCAGGACACTACGGCGCCGACCTCTGTTCGACAGGGCCGAGGCGGGGCCGAGGACCCCGGGGCCGACACCGACAACCGGCCGGGGGTCCAGGGCCCTGGACGCACAGCGGGCGAATGAGCTCGCGCGCTTCACCTCTTGAACGATCAATTGACGGAACGCAAACGGCCGAACGGCAGAACAACCTAACGGCGGAACGGCCGAACGGCGGCTTCAGCGGTCTCCGTTACGCCGACTACGCCGACTACGCCGACCCCGGGCCCTCGAACAGCGCGAGCAGATCCTCCCGCCCGAACATCCGCGCCGTCTCGACGGCCGAGGGCGATCCGGCCCGGGGGTCCGCACCCTTGGCCAACAGCACCCTCAGCACCTCCTCCTCGCCCTTGAACGCGGCTCCGGCGATGGGGGTCTGACCCCGTTCGTTGACCCGATTGGGGTCGGCGCCGCGCTCCAGCAGTGCCGACACCGTCGCGGGATGGCCGTAGTAGGCCGCGAGCATGAGCAGGGAATCGCCCTTGTCGTTGGTGAGATTGGCCGGGACACCCGCGTCCACGTAGGCGGCGAGCGTATCGGTGTCCCCGTGCCGGGCCAGGTCGAAGACCTTGGCGGCCAGTTGCAGCACCTCCGGGTCGTGGGCGGGCTCGCTCTCGGGGTTCGATTCGGTCATGGCCTGTCGCCTCCGGCTTCGCTACCTGAGTATGTGATCACCACCCTAAGGAGGGGCGGCCGACCGGCCCGGGAGGGCGACCGGTTCACGGTGCCACACACCCATGGTGATGATTACACCGATAATCCACCCAATTGCACCTTTCGCCCGGTGGATACATGCTGTGATCCTGGAACACCTCATGGTGACTGACCGTCCCCCACCAGCCAGGAGACCGTGATGATCCTCTCCATTTCCGGCGTCGTCCTGCTCGGCATCATCGTCTTCATCTTCTTCCGCAAGGACGGCCTGAAGGCGTCGCACGCCGTCATCTGCGCCCTCTTCGGCTTCTATCTCGCGTCCACCGCGATCGCGCCGAGCATCAAAGCGGGCGGTGCGAGCCTCGCCAGCCTCCTGGGCGGGATCAAGATCTGACGTGGTCCGGAGACCGCTCCCCCGCCCCCGCCTCGGCCTTCGCCCCCGCCTCGGCAGCGCCGCGGGCAGTCCGCTCGTCCCGCTCATGCGCGGGCGCGCGTTCGCCCGCACCACGGCCGACGGCGTGGCCGATGTGCTCCACCCGCTGGTCGCGCTCTCCCGGGGCGCGCGCGTGCTCGCCGCCGCCGGGCGGCGCAGATGGGCGGAGCTGCCCGGCGACCGCCGCGGCCCGGTGTTCTTCCTGGTGGCCGCCTGCGGCTTCGTCCTCTTCCTGCTGCCGTACGGGCCGCTGGCGGCGGCGATCAGCCTGATCGGCGCGGCGGGCTGGGCCGGGCGCGGGGGCGCCACCGCCGCACCGGGACCGCCCGGCCCGGACGGCACCGAGCGGCTGCGCATGCTCTACGAGGCGCTGGTGCCGTACTTCTCCGCCACCGAGGACCCCAGCCCGCTCTACCGCCACGGCGGCGACTGGTCCACGGTGTTCGACTCCTTCGCCTTCGACGAGGGCGGCCGGATCACCCGATTGCACCTGCGCTACCCCGCGTACTTCACCGACGGCGACCCCGCCGCCCGGACCCGGATCGAGCAACTGCTGTACGCGAAGTCGGGACGCGGTCGCGAGTACCTGTTCGAGTGGGACGAGGAGGCCAACGGTCTCACTCTGACCGTGCTGCCCGCCCTGTCCACCGCGATCCACGCCCAGCGCTTCGTCACCGCGCCCGGCGAGACCGTGCTGGGCTTCACCGACGCCTCGTCGGTGCAGCGGACACTTCCGGTGCTGACGGCCCCGGAGACGGGCGAGGAAGGCGCGGAGGACGCGGGGGGCACGGGCGGCACGGGCGGCACAGGGGGCGCGGGGAGGCTCAGGAAGGCGGCGGGGAACGAGCCGGAGACGCAGGACGTACCGCCGGTGGTCTGGCGCACCGGCCCGCGGTCCACCGAACCCCATCTCCTCGCGCTCGGCCAGCCGGGGAGCGGCACCACGACCCTGCTGCGGTCCATCGCGCTCCAGGCGCTGCCCCACGGCGAGGTACTGGTGGTGGACGGCAGCGGCACCGGCGAGTACGCGTGTCTGAGCGGTCGTACGGGGGTGCTGGCGGTGGAGTGCGGACTGGCCGGGACGCTGACGGCGCTGGAGTGGGCGGGCCACGAGACCGAGCGCCGGCTGATCGCCGCGAACCGCGCCCGCCAGCTGGGCCATCCGCCGCCGGAGGACATCCAGCGCCCGCTGTGGGTCCTGCTGGACCGGCCGTCGGTGCTGAGCCATCTCGCGGCGGCCGACGGCCGCACCGATCCACAGGAACTGCTGACCGTGCCGCTGCGGCACGGCCGGGCGGCGAACGTACGGGTCGTGGTGGCCGATCAGCTGGACACCGCCGAAAGGCTGAGCGAGACCGTGCGGAGCAACACCCGGGCCCGAGTGGTCCTCGGCCCGGCCTCGCCGGAGCAGCTCACGGCCGCCCTCGGGGCGCCGCCGCACACCACACCGACGCCCGAGGTCCCCCCGGGCCGCGGCTACGCCCGCCTCGGCACGGGCCCGGTCCACCGCCTCCAGGTACCCGCCACGCCCGACCCGTACGACGAGGCAGCCGGCGAAGCCGAGCGACAGGCCGTCCTCCGCCTGCTCCCCACCCAAAACCCAACACCACCCCCGCCCCCGCCCGGGTGAACCCTGCCGGGAGCGCCCCTCGGCGCGATGACCACCGGGCCCTGACCCGCGGGGCACGTCCCCCGGGACCGGGGTGCTGCCATGCCAGGGGACGCGCCGGGGTGACGCCCCGCCGCGCAATACCCCGCCGGAGGCGCCCCATCAGGGTGACGCCCCACCGGCAGATGACCCACCGGACAGCCCACCGGCTCACGCCCCGGCCGGGCACGTCCCACCAGGACCCACGACACCCCCACCCCCGGCACCGGCACCGGCACCGGCCGGATGACGTCCCACCGGAGGCGTCCCACAAGGGGGCGCCCCGCCGGGCGATGGCGCGCTGGGCGATGACCCACCGGACAGCCCACCGGCTCACGCCCCGGCCAGGCACACCCCACCAGGACCCACGACACCCCCACCCCCGGCACCGGCACCGGCACCGGCACCGGCACCGGCCGGATGACGTCCCACCAAGGGACGCCCCACCGAGGGACGCCCCAGCGGAGGCGTCCCACAAGGGGGCGCCCCGCCGGGCGATGACCCACTGGGCGTGCCGCCGGTTCGCGTCCCGCCAGGACCCACGGCACCCCAGTCCCGGCCCGGCCGGGTGGCGCTCCTCCGGAGGGACGCACGGCCGGGCGATGGCCGGCGGGCGATGACCCACTGGGACACGTCCCGGCCGGACACCTCCCGGCCGGGCACGTCCCGCGAGGGCACGTACCGCCGGAACGTATCCCGGGCGGTCAGGCCACGTACGTGCGGGGCGTTTCGGCCTCGATCGTGGCGCCCGTGGCCACCAGGTCGGCGGCTGCGGCCAGCCGGGTGGCGGCCTTCTCGGCGACCGCTCCGCCGACGGTGAACGGAAGCCGTACGTAGCCCTCGAACGCGCCGTCCACCCCGAAGCGGGGCCCCGACGGCACCCGGACCCCCAGGCGGACGCCGGCGTCCGCGATGCGCGAGCCGGAGAGGCCACCGGTGCGGGCCCAGAGGGTGAGCCCGCCGTGCGGGACGGTGAACTCCCAGTCGGGCAGATGGCGCCGGAGGGCGGCGACGAGCGCGTCCCGGTTGTCGCGCGCCAGTGCCCGGCGCACCTCGACGGCCTCCTCCCAGCCTCCGGTGCTCAGCAGCCAGGCGACGGCGAGCTGTTCGATGACGGGGGTGCCCAGGTCCGCGTAGGCGCGGGCGGCGACCAGGCTGCGGATGACGTCGGGCGCGGCGCGCACCCAGCCGATGCGCATCCCCGCCCAGAAGGACTTGCTCGCCGAGCCGACGGTGATCACGGTGCTGCCCGCCGGGTCGAAGGCGCAGACGGGCCGGGGCTGCCCGGCGTCGTCGTCCAGGCGCAGTTCGGCCATGGTCTCGTCGGCGACCAGGATCGTTCCGGCGGAGCGGGCGGCGTCCACGAGCTGCCGGCGCTGCTCCTCGGTGGCGAGGGCGCCGGTGGGGTTGTGGAAGTCGGCGATGACGTAGGCGAGCCGGGGTGCGGCGGCGCTGAGGACCTGGCGCCAGGACGGGATGTCCCAGCCCGCGAGCCGGTCGCCCATGGCGACGGGGACGAGCCGGGCGCCCGCCTCCCGCATCAGCTGGAGGATGTTGGCGTAACTGGGCGATTCGACGGCGACCCGCTCGCCGGGCCGGACCATCAGCCGGCAGGCGGCGGCGACCGCCCCCATGGCGCCGGTGGTGACCATGATCTGCTCGGGCATGGTCGGGATGCCACGGGCGGTGTAGCGGTCGGCGAGCGCCTGGCGCAGGGCGGGCAGCCCGGCGGGGTAGTCGCCGTGGGTGTGGGCGTAGGGCGGCAGCTCCTCGAGGGCGCCGTGCAGCGCGCGGGTGAGCCAGGGTTCGGGGGCGGGCAGCGCGGCACAGCCGAGGTCGATGACGGAGGCCGCGGCCTCGGGCGGGAGCGGGTCGAGCCCCCGCGTGGGCAGCGGGCTTCCGGCGGGCATGGCGGTCCAGCTCCCGGCGCCGCGCCGGGACTCGAGGAACCCCTCGCCACGCAGCGCCTCATAGGCGGCGGCGACGGTGGTGCGGCTGACCGCGAGCGCCGCGGCGAGCTCGCGCTCGGCGGGGAGCCGGGCTGCGACCGGAACCCGGCCCTCCAGGACGAGCAGCCGTACGCCGTCGGCGAGGGAACGGTAGGCGGGGACACGGCGGCCCCCGGTCAGGGCGGCCGCGGCCCCGGCGGCCACGCCGTCACGGGTGTGCTGTGACCCGAGCAGCCGGGCCAGTTGCGGTGCCCCGACCGCAGAGGTCCATGGACTCATCGGACACGGTCCACCTTTCGCGTATTGGCCATGGAACTGGACTGGTTCCGGACCTCAGAGTGACATGCCGCAGGCCACTCTCACCAGGAGCACACATTGTCCGACCCCCTTCCCCGCCCGTCCCGCCTTCCGCGCCGTCTCGTCCAGCTCTACGTGGGGCTCGTCCTGTACGGCGTGTCCATGGGGCTCCAGCTGCGTGCCACGCTCGGTCTCGACCCGTGGGACGCCTTTCACCAGGGCGTCGCCGAGCACACCTCGCTGTCGATCGGCACGGTGACGATCGTCGTCGGCGTCGCCGCGCTGCTGCTGTGGATCCCGCTGCGCCAGCGGCCGGGGCTGGGCACGGTGTCGAACGTGCTGGTGATCGGAGTGACGGTGGACGCCACCCTGTGGCTGATACCGGAGCCGGACGCCCTGACGGTGCGGATTCCGATGCTGGTTTTCGCGATCGTGCTGTGCGGCGCGGCCACCGGGCTCTACATCTCGGCACGGTTCGGTCCGGGCCCGCGGGACGGGCTGATGACGGGGCTGCACCGGCGCACCGGGTGGTCGATCCGGCTGGTGCGGACCGGGATCGAGCTGGCGGTGCTGGCCACCGGCTTCGCCCTGGGCGGCTCCGTGGGGGTCGGTACGGTGCTGTTCGCGCTGGCCATCGGGCCGCTGTCGCAGTTCTTCCTGCGCGTTTTCGCGATTCCCGCACCGGCCGGGACGGGCTCCGGGATCGTGGCGCGGGGCGGCGTCGAACCCCAGGTCCAGGACCTGATTTAGAGCTGACGCGGTCGGGGCGGTAGTGTACGCCCTCGGCCTACCAGGCGGACCGTTACTGCGCGCTAAAGTACCAGAAACGCTGGGTGACATCTGCTGCCAGATGTGACAAACCGGGCGCCGGTGGGTAGAACAACGGGGCGGCACGACGGGCGACGCATGTCCCAATACGGGAATCTTCACCGCCGACCGGACGTTGACCGGATGACGACGACAGCGACACCTGTCCTGTGGGCGACAAGCCCGGGAGGCACGATTCATGAGTGAGCGAGCTCTTCGCGGCACGCGACTCGTGGTGACCAGCTACGAGACCGACCGCGGCATCGATCTGGCCCCGCGCCAGGCGGTGGAGTACGCATGCCAGAATGGCCATCGATTCGAGATGCCGTTCTCGGTAGAGGCGGAGATCCCGCCGGAGTGGGAGTGCAAGGCGTGCGGCGCCATGGCACTCCTGGTGGACGGCGATGGACCTGAGGAGAAGAAGGGCAAGCCCGCGCGCACGCACTGGGACATGCTCATGGAGCGGCGCACCCGCGAGGAGCTCGAGGAGGTGCTGGCCGAGCGGCTGGCGGTCCTGCGCTCCGGTGCCATGAACATCGCCGTGCATCCGCGGGACACCCGTAAGTCTGCCTGATTCCGAGCGGCAGCACTGAGGTAACGAGGGCCGGGGCCACTGCGTGAGCAGTGGCCCCGGCCCTTGTCCTCGTTGAGCGGGGACGTGACCGTCAGCCCCCGGCCCCGGTCACTCAGCCCCGGTCGCGCGGTCGCAGTCCCGGTCCCGGCTCGCCTTCGCCGCCCCGGTTCCGGTCCCGGTCCTGGTCGTTCCCGTCCCGGATCACCTCGCCCTGGATGACCGTGCCCTGCCCCGGGCGCTCCCGCCCGTCCCGGCGCTCCCATTGCTCACGGGCCTGCTGGAAGGGGTCGGACGGCGATCCGGGGACGAACCCCATGCGGCGCGACAGCGCGCTCTCCGCACGGCGCCGCAGCAGCGCCTGGGTCGGCGGGAACAGGCACAGCAGCGCGGCCGCGTCCGAGATCAGCCCCGGCACCATCAGCAGCAGCCCGCCGAGCATCGTGAAGGAGCTCCCGGGCCGCGCCGAGGGCTCCCCGGTGCCCGGCCGTATCGACCCGGCCAGGCTCTGCCAGGCCTGGCGGCCGCCGCGCTTGACGACGGCGGCGCCCACCACCGCGCCCGCGACCAGCAGCAGGAAGACGGTCAGCCCGCCGGCCGCGTCCGCCACCAGGGTCAGCAGCCAGATCTCCAGGACCAGCCAGGCGGCGATCCCCAGCGGTACGAAGGTGCGGGCGCGTGAGCGCTTCGGGCGGGTCGGGTCGCTCTGCTGCGATGCGCCGGTCATCATGCCTCCAAGTGTGCCCGGGTCCGTGCGCTGTCCGGAGCCCGGGGCCGTGCGGCCAAGGGGATCTCACGGGTTCCAACGTCCGACGGGTCCCAGAGGGTCCGACGCGGGCCAGAAAGGCCGGATGAGGCGGATGGGCCGGGGAAGCCGGGTAGGCCGCATGGATTCGGCGGGGAATCGGCGGCGGCGGTCGCGGGTACCCGCCGCCGCGGAGGTGTCGAGCGGAGGTGTCGCATGGCGGCTGTGCTGGAGGTACTCGTGTGGTGGGCGGCGCTGACCGGTCTCTGGCTGGTGCTGATCAGCACCGTGGACCCCTTGGAGGTCCTGGTCGGCGCGGCCGCCGCGCTGGCCGCCGCCCTCCTCGCCCGCGCCGGGCGCCGGGCGGTGGCGGACCGGTGAGCGCCTCCGACGGCTGGCTGGCGGCGGCGCTGGTGCCGCTGCTCGCGCTCGTGCCGGTGCTGTGGCGGATCGCCCACGGCTCGGCGCAGGACCGGCTGGTCGGCCAGAACCTCACCTCGCTGCTGGCCGGGCTGGCGCTGCTGCTGACCGCGCAGGGCTTCGGCCGCCCCTCGTACACGGATGTGGCGCTGGTGGTCAGCGTCCTGGGGCCCACCGGAACGCTGATCTACGCCCGCTTCCTCGACGTCCTGCCCGATTCGCGGCTGGTGCGGTGGACGGCGCTGGTGGGGGTGCCCGCGACCGTGCTGCCGCTGTGCGTGGCGACCGGGCCCGGCCGGGCGATGGCGAAGCTGCTGCTGATCGGCGCGCTGCTGATCGCGGGCAGCGTGGTGACCAGCGCGCGCGGCGGAAACGGGGGCACCACGACATGACCGAGGTGCTGATCGTCGTGGCGCTGCTGCTGGTCGCGGGCGCCGCCACCGCCGCCGTGCTCAACCGGGACCCGGTGCGGCAGGCGCTGGTGCTGTCCTTCCTCGGGCTCGCGCTGGCCCTGCTGTTCACCTTCCTCCAGGCGCCGGACGTCGCGCTCTCGCAGCTCGCCGTCGGCTCCGCGGTGACGCCCCTGATGATCCTGCTGACCGTGCGCAAGGTGCGGCGCCGCTCGGGGAACGGCCGCGGCGGGGACGAGACGACGGCGGGCCGTGAGCGATGAGCGCACGGCTGAGGCTGTGGGTCTTCCTGGTGGGCGCCGCCGGGTTCGCCGCGCTGTTCGCCGTCGCCTGCTTCGGCCTGCCGTCGTTCGGCAGCGGCTACCACCCGTACGGTGTGCGGGCCGTGCACGCCGCCCTGGGCCATCACACGGCCAATGTCATCGCGTCCGTCAACTTCGATCTGCGCGCCTTCGACACGCTCGGGGAGGAGACCATCCTCTTCGCCGCCGTGCTCGGTGCCGTGGTGCTGCTCCGCCAGACCCAGGACGAGCACCGCACGACCCCCGAGCCCGCCGTGGTGCACCCCCGGGTGCGCCGGTTCGCGCTGCTGACGCTGCCGCTCGCGCTGTTGGTGGGCCTGTATGTGATCGCGCACGGCCAGATCAGTCCGGGCGGTGGTTTCCAGGGCGGGGTGGTCGCCGCCACGGCGCTGCACCTGCTCTACGTCGCCGCCGACTACCGGGCCCTGGAGCGCGTCCGGCCGCTGGCCCTGTACGAGGTCGGGGAGGCGGTCGGCGAGGCGGCCTATGTCGTCACCGGGCTCGCGGCCGTCCTCGCGGGGTCGGCGTTCCTGGCGAACGTCCTTCCCTTCGGCACCCTCGCGACCCTGTCCTCGGGCGGCACGGTGCCCGTGCTCAACGCGGCCGTCGGCCTGGAGGTGGCCAGCGGGGTCGTGGTCCTGCTGGCCCGGTTCCTGGACCAGGCGGTGGAAATCGAGGAGCCCGGGGAAGGCGAGGAGGAGGCGCAGGACACCGGAGGGACCGGAGGCACCGGCGACAGAGATGACAGAGACGACGGAGACGACGAGAGGGAGCGAGCGTGACGGTCCTGCCGTACCTGGTCGCCGGATGGATCTTTCTGATCGGTGTGTACGGGCTGGTGACCAGCCGGGACCTCATCCATGCCGTGGGATGCCTGGCCGTCACCCAGTCCTCCACCTATGTGCTGCTGCTCGCCGTCGGCTACCGGCACGGCGGCACGGCCCCGGTCTTCGCCGACACGCCCACCGACAGCCGGGTGGTCGACCCGGTCGTCCAGGCGCTCGCCCTCACCGACATCGTGGTCGGCGCGACGGTCACCGCGCTGCTGCTCGCGCTCGTCGTCCAGCTGCGCAAACGCCATGGCACGGTCGACCCGGACGCCCTGTCCGAGCTGAAGGGCTGAGCCGGTGGACAGCGCGCGGCTGCTGCCGCTGGTGGTGGCGGTGCCGCTGCTGGGCGCGGCGGTGCTGGTGGCCGCCGGACGGCGGCTCCCCCGGCTCGTCTCCGACCTCCTGGGCTGCGCCTTCGCCGCCGCCACCGCCGTGGCGGCGCTGCTGGTGCTGGTCCGGGCCGGTCATGCCGGGCCGGGGGCGTATCCGGTGGAGTGGGTGGGCGGCTGGCGGCCGGTGGGCGGCAGCGGAGTGGGCATCGTGCTGGTCGGCGATCCGCTGGGGGCCGGGCTCGCGGCGCTGGTCTCGCTGCTCGTCGTCGCCGTCCTGATCTACTCCTGGCGCTACTTCGAGGAGCCGCCGCGCCGGCACACCGGCTCCTTCCCCGCGCTGATCCTGGTGTTCCAGGCGGGCATGTGCGGTTTCGCCCTGACCGGCGACCTGTTCAACGCCTTCGTCTTCTTCGAGCTGATGGGCGTGGCGGCCTACGCGCTGACCGGCTTCCGGGTCGAGGAGCCGAAACCGCTCCAGGGCGCGCTGGCCTTCGGGGTGGTGAACTCCCTCGGCGGCTACGCCACCTTGCTGGGCATCACGCTGCTGTACGCGCGCACCGGGGAGCTGGGGTTCGCCCAGATCGGGCGGAAGCTTGACGCGGGCGGGCCGGACGGGCTGGTGCTCGCCGCGTTCGTGCTGGTGACGACCGGTCTGCTGGTGAAGGCGGCCGCCGTTCCGTTCCACTTCTGGCTGCCCGACGCGCACGCGGTCGCCCCGACGCCGGTGTGCATGCTGCTGTCGGGGGTGATGGTGGAGCTCGGCGTCTACGGGGTCGCCCGGGTCTACTGGACGGTCTTCGCCGGGCCCGGGGGGCTCGGCCACCCGGCGTTCACCCGCGCCCTGCTGGTGCTGGGCGTCCTCACGGCGCTGCTGGGGGCGGCGATGTGCTGGCAGCAGCGCCATCTGAAGCGGCTGCTGGCGTTCTCGACCGTGGCCCATACCGGGCTGTTCCTGATCGGCGTGGCCGTACTGACCCCCGAGGGGGTGTCGGGCACCGCGCTGTACGTCCTCGGCCACGCGGGTGTGAAGGCGGCCCTCTTCGCCTGTGTCGGGGTGCTGCTGGACCGGTACGCGACCGTCGACGAGCACGAGCTGTTCGGCCGGGCCCGGGAACTCCCGGTGGTCGGCGTCCTGTTCGCGGTGGGCGGCCTGGCGCTGTGCGGGCTGCCGCCGTTCGGCTCCGGTCTGGGCAAGGCCGTCGCCGAGGAGGCCGCGGGACACACCGCCGGATGGCTGCCCGCGCTCTACGTCCTGGTGTCGGCGGTGACCGGGGGCGCGGTGCTCCGGGCCGGGCTGCGGATCTTCGCCGGAGCGGGCCGGCGCCCCCGGGAGCAAGAGGGCGAACCGGAGACCACCGGCGAGGAGGAGCCCGAGACCGGCCGCCGCCTCGGACGCATCCCGGTGCCGCTGGTGGCGGTGCCCGCCGCGCTGCTGGCCGCGTCGCTGGCCGTCGGGGCGGTCCCGGCCGTCGCCTCCGCGATGGGCCGGGCCGGGGCGCTGTTCACCGACACCGGCGGCTACCGGCGGACGGGCCTGGGCGCACGGGCCGCAGCCGCCCCGGCGCTCCCGCCGCCGCACTGGCAGCCGACCGGGATCCTGCTGGGGCTGCTCTCCACGGCCCTCGCCATCGCCCTCGCCACACTGGCGGTACGGCGGCCGGCCCGCGACGGGACGGCCGCGCTGCTCGCGCCCGTACGGCGGCTGCAGTCCGGGCACATCGGCGACTACGTCGCCTGGCTGGTCGCCGGGACGGCGCTGCTCACGGTGCTGACCGTCCCGGGGATCCGCTGAGCCGCGCTGAGCGGCGTCCGCCTCACGTGCGGACCTCGAGGGACCTAGGAGTCCTTGCGGCCCAGCATCTTGTTGACCCGCGTGCCCACGCCCCAGGACATGACCCGCCAGGCCGCCTCCGTGACGATGTCGCGGCTCATCTTGCTCTCACCGCGCTCGCGTTCGATGAAGGTGACCGGGACCTCGATGACGTGGAAGCCCGCCTTGACGGCGCGCCAGGCCAGGTCGATCTGGAAGCAGTAGCCCTGCGAGGCGACCTCGTCCATGCCGATGCCCTCGAGCGTCTCCTTGCGGAACGCGCGGTAGCCGGCCGTCATGTCGCGGATCGGCACATCGAGGAGCAGGCGGGAGTACGTGCTGCCGCCCCGGGAGATGAACTCGCGGGACTTGGGCCAGTTGACGATGCGGCCGCCGGGCACCCAGCGGGAACCGATCACCAGATCCGCGCCCTTGAGCGCGGTGAGCAGCCGGGGCAGCTCCTCGGGCTGGTGGGAGCCGTCGGCGTCCATCTCCACCAGTACGCCGTAGCCGTGCTCGATCCCCCAGCGGAAGCCCGCCAGATAGGCGGCGCCGAGGCCCTCCTTGCCCTTGCGGTGCAACACCTTGACGTGGTCGTCCTCGGCAGCCAGCTCATCGGCGACCTTGCCCGTGCCGTCCGGGCTGTTGTCGTCCGCGACGAGGATGTGCGCGTCCGGAACCGACTCCCGGACCCGCGCGACGATCGGCTTGAGGTTCTCCGCCTCGTTGTAGGTCGGGATGATCACCAAGGTCGTACCGAGCGGACCGTACTTCCGCCGCCCGCCGTCGTCCTGACTCTCGCTGCTACGGCGCGGCTCGTCGGCCTCGGTGCGCGGCTGGTCGGCCTCGCGTGCGTCGCTCACGGCGTCGGATTGTTCGCTTCCCCGCCCGCGAGGCGAATCGTCACGGTCGTTGCTCCGGCGCGGCTGGTCGGCCTCGCGTGCGTCGCTCACGGCTACTGCCCCTTCTAGTCCGTACGTCCCCGACGGCCGATCATGATCGCGGCCGCGCAGGACAGAACGCCCACCATAGCGAGCACCCACTCAGGGATCGCACCGACGCGGTCGGCCAGGGTCTTGCCGTCACGCAGCGGGATGCGCGCGGTGAGCACATCTTGCGTGAATTCTTTCGTCCGCTGCTCGATCGTGCCATCCGGGGAGACCACCGCGCTGATCCCACTGGTGGCCGCGGTGATCATCGGACGGCCGTGTTCGATCGCCCTCAGCTTGGACATCACCAACTGCTGCTCGGGCTGGCCGCTGCGCCCGTACGTGGCGTTGTTGGTCTGGACGACGATCGCCCGAGCGCCCGCGTTGACCGTGTCGCGGACGATCTCGTCGTACGCGACCTCGAAGCAGATCACATCGCCGAGCCGGGCCGGGCCGACCTTCAGCACCCCGGTGTGGTCGCCGGGGTAGAAGTCGCGGGGCACCCGCTGGAGCCGGGTGATGATCTTGCTGAGCTGCTGGCGGAAGGGGACGTACTCGCCGAAGGGCACCGGATGCTGCTTGGTGTACGAGGCGCCGGGGCCGGTCTCGGGGTCCCAGACGATGCCCTGGTTCTCCACGTAGCCCTGCTTGGTCGGATGGTCGACCAGGGCTCCGACCAGCACCGGAACGCCGATCGCCTTGACGGCCTCGTCGATCCGGGCGTATGCCTCGCGGTACTGGTAGGGGTCGAGGTCGGAGGCGTTTTCCGGCCATATGACGAGATCGGGCTTGGCGATCCGGCCGGCCTTGACGTCCTTCGCCAGGTCCAGGGTCGCCTTCACATGGTTGTTGAGGATCATCATGGGGCGGCCCAGGAAGTCCATTCCGGCCTGCTGCACATTGCCCTGGACCACGGCGATGTCGACCGAGTCGGCGGCGGCGGTGGGGATGGGCACCGCGAATCCGGCCGCCGTCACGGCGGCGGCGACGGCCACCGCCCCGGCGGCGGGCAGGGCGCCGCGCGGTGAGAGGCCCCCGGTGCCGCGCAGCCGCCACAGGACGAGCGCGGCGGAGGCGAGCGCCCCGCCCGTCAGCGCGACGGCGAAGGTGACCAGCGGGGCGCCGCCCAGCGCGGCGAGCGGGGTGTAGGGCGATCCGGTGTTGGCGAAGGCCAGCCGGCCCCAGGGGAAGCCGCCGAAGGGCGCCCGGTCGCGGGCCCACTCCTCGGTGACCCACAGACAGGCCGTCCACAGCGGCCACAGGGCCGGTACCGGCAGCCGGGAGACCAGGGCCAGGCCGGCCCCCATCAGCGCGAGGAAGGCCGCCTCGATGGCGGACAGGCCCACCACCGCGTCCCAGCCCACGACGCTGAGCCATTTCAGCAGCAGCAGGAAGAACGGCAGCCCGAAGGCGAAGCCTGTCCAGGCGCCCTGGCGGGCCGTGCGGCCGCGGGTGAGCAGGGCCAGGGCGGCGACGGCCACCAGGGACAGCGGCCACACCCCGAACGGCGGGAAGGCGAAGCCGAGCGCGAGCCCGCTGACCGCCGCGAGCGCGCTGCGCCGCGCCTCGCGGCGGGCGAGCCGGCCCAGACGGCGCAGCCGGCCCGGCCGGCGCTCCCCGGCGGCCGGCCCGGACACGGGCGCGGACGCCGCCGTCCCCGTCCCTGTCCCGGTCTCCCCGGCGGCACGGCTTTCCCCGGCGGCACCGCTCTCGGCGGCGCCGCCGGTGGGCGGCACGGCGGCGGAACCGGTCCGCTGACCCGGTCTGTCTGCGCCCGGCCCGGTGGGGGCGGCTTCGGCGGTGGTGTCGGAACCCGATGGCACGGTGCGGCCTTCCTGCAAGGTCGTGCTGTGGTGAGCTGACCGTATAACGCGGGCGCGCGGAAGTGGCCCGGAGGTGCGGAATGTGGCCCCGAGGTACGGAACGTCCCGGCCCTGGCGGGGGTTCCCCGCCCGGCGGTGGTGCCGCCCCCGCGCCGGGGGCGGTCCGCCGTGTGCGCGTGCGGATGGGGGCCCGACGCCCTTCGGGCCGGCCTGGGACCCGCTGGCTGCGGGTCGACCGAGAGCCGTTGTCTACTGAGCGTCCGGGCCCCTCCCGGGTCGCACCTGCCGACCCGGCGATCCCTCCCTCGCCCCCGTGCGCTGGACCTGGCTCCCAGTGGTGGCGCGCCGCGGCGGCGCGTCTCCCTCTGGCCCAGCGGCGTTCGACGACTGCGTGAAGATTCCCCGGTCGGGCGTCCTGTGGTGGACGCAGCCGAACCTACCGGCCACCGACCGCACCCTGTCAACAGCCGCATGACCTGCGCCGTTTCCTCAAATGACCAGGTCAGTACGGACAGTGTTCAGATGCCACGACAGGCCGGGGGCTCATCGTTCGGCGTACGGCGTGCCCGCGCGTCACTCGTCCGGACGGAGATGGACGGTGCGTCCGCCCACCACCGTGCGCACGCACACGGGCAGTTGGCCGCCGGGGGTGAGATCGGGCAGGCCGGGGGTGCCCGAGCGCGGATCGGTCGACCACCCGGCGACCCGGGTGTCGGGCACCTGCACGATCAGCTCACCGGTCCGCCAGATCGCGTAGTCGGCGGGCGCGCCGGGCGCCAGGACGCCCGCGTCGTCCCGCCCGATGGCCCGCCAGCCGCCGCGGGTGTGGGCGGTGAAGGCGGCGCGGACGGAGATCCGGTGCTCGGGGGTGCGGTGGAAGGCGGCGGCGCGCACGGTGCCCCAGGGGTCGAGCGGGGTGACAGGGCTGTCGGAGCCGAGCGCCAGGGGCACACCGGCGCGCAGCATCGCCGCGTAGGGGTTGAGGGTGCGGGCCCGCTCGGGGCCGAGCCGCTGGGCGTACATGCCGTCCGTACCGCCCCAGAGGGCGTCGAAGGCGGGCTGGACGGACGCGGTGAGGCCGAGTTCGGCGAAGGCCGCGATGGTCTCGGGGGTGAGCATCTCGGCGTGTTCGACGCGGTGCCGGGCGGCCCGGACGCGGGTGAGGCCGACCTTGTCGGCGGCGGCCCGTACGCCCTCCACGACGGCCGTGACGGCGGCGTCGCCGATGGCGTGGAAACCGGCCTGGATCCCGGCCTCGGTGCAGGCGATGACATGCGCGGCGACGGCCGCCGCGTCCAGATGGGCGGTGCCGGTGTGCGGCGTGTCGGCGTACGGCTGGTGGAGACACGCCGTATGGGAGCCGAGCGCCCCGTCCACGAAGAGGTCGCCCGCCGCGCCGATGGCGCCGAGCTCGCGCACCTTGTCCAGGTCGGCGGCGCTGCTCGCGGCCTCGGCCCAGTAGCCGTACACCCGCGGCCCCGGCTCCTCGGCGGCGAGCCGCAGCAGCCCGGTGAGGTCGTCCTCGGAGGAGATGTCCGGCCCTGCGCACTCGTGGACGGTGCCGATGCCCAGCGAGGCGGCGCGGGCGAGGGCGGCCCGCTGGGCCTCGGCGCGCTGCCGCTCGGTGAGGCCCGCGTGGGCGGCGGCCCGCACCGCGTGGTGGGCGGCGCCGGTCAGCGGCGTGTCGGGGTGGTAGCCGGCCAGCTCGGACACGCCGGGGACGAGGTCGAGCGTCGCGGTGGTGACGACGGCGGAGTGCACATCGATGCGGGTGAGGTACAGGGGGCGGCCGCCGGTCGCCGCGTCGAGTTCGGCACGGGAGGGCGGACGTCCCTCGGGCCAGCGGGCGGCGTCCCAGCCGTGGCCGAGCAGCACCCGGTCGGCGGGGCGGGCGGCGGCGTGGGCGCGCACCCGCTCCAGCGCGTCGGCGAGGGTACGGGCGCCCGTGAGATCGAGTCCGGTGAGGGCGAGCCCGGTCGCGGTGGTGTGCACATGCGCATCGGTGAAGGCGGGCGTCACCAGCGCCCCGTCCAGCTGGACGACCTCGTCCACGCCGTCGGCGAAGCTGTCCGCGGCCCCTTCGGAGCCGACCCAGGCGATGGTGCCGCGCTCGACGACCATCGCGGTCGCGAACGGATCGGCGGGGCTGTGGACCTCGCCTCCGCGCAGCAGGACGGTGCGGGCTTCGGGGGCCTGGGCGGGGGTCGGGTCGTTCACGGCGGGCTGCCTCGGTGGGGGTGCGAGAGTAAGGGGGCGGGAAGTGCTCAGATGCGCGGCGGACGCGCCTCGTAGGGCGTGGAGAGGACCACGGTGGTGCGGGTGGAGACACCGGCCAGCGAGCGGATCCGGCTGAGCAGGTGCTCCAGCTCCAGCGGGGTGGCGACGCGCACCTTGAGAATGTAGTTCTCATCGCCCGCGACGCTGTGGCACGCCTCGATCTCGGGCACCTCGGCGAGCCGCTCGGAGATGTCGTCGGGCGCGCTGGGGTCGAAGGGTTTGACCGAGATGAACGCGGTGAGGGGGAGCCCGACCGCCTCGGGGTCCACGACGGCGGCGTAGCCGCGGATCACGCCCCGCTGTTCGAGGCGGCGAACCCGCTGGTGCACGGCCGATGTGGACAGGCCGGTGGCCTTGCCCAGGTCCGTGTAGCTCATCCGCCCGTCCTTGACGAGCAGCTCCACGATCTGTCTGTCCAACTCCTCCACAGCCGATCACCTTATGTGGTCGGGGGCGCTCCGGCACAGCCGGTGGGCGCGGCCGGCACAGGCTCCTCATGGATCGCATCCGCACCGCGTCCGCACCGCATCTGCATCGGGCATGTGACGAACGCCACATATCCTCGTGGGTGTCCTATGAGTTGCGGCGATTACCTATGCGGCCGCGAGGGAAATGCTTGCTGTGGTCGAGGACGACGTGCCTGGCCGGCCCACACGAGGGGGAAACTCATGCCTCATCTTGAGCGCCTCGACGCAGGCGACATCGACACCGACGAGAACAACGACACCTATGAGATGTTCCGGGTGATCTGCCCGGACTGCACGCGCCCCATCGCGCTCCTCGCCAACGAGGACGTCCTTCCGGAGCACGCGCTGTGCTCCTCCCCGTGGGACCCGTTCGGCCTCACGGTCTGCGCCGGTACCGGCCGCCGGGTCACCGACGCCACCCCCGCCGACGCGTCGCTGGACGCCTATGAGCGGGACGCCGCGCTGCTGCTGACGCTTCCGGAGGGTCTGGACTGGCGGATGCAGCCGTTCTCGCACCTCGGCGGCCCCGGCTCCCGGCCGGTCCGTTTCCCGGTGACGCGGCGCTAGGAACACGGCGGGGGCGCCGATCGCGCCCCCTGCAAGACTCACTCATGCGCCACCCGCTCATGCGCTACGCGCGCATGCGCTGCTCGCCCATGCGCGGGCAGCCCGGCTCTGCGGCTCGGGGCCCACGAGCATGCGGGCGATGACGCCCCGCCGCACCTGATGGGCGGCCTCTTGGCACCCTCCACCATCCGGGCGACCTCGACTCGCGCATCACGCGCCCGACCTGGAGGTCCGCCGGGTAGCCGTATCCGCCGAGCAGTTGGCCGGCGTCGGTGGCGATCCGCAGCGCGGTGCCCGTACGAGGCGCGCCCGGCCTCGATCCGGGTGGGCATGCCGGCGGGCATGGAACGCAGCCCCTGGACGCCGGCCCTCGGCCGGCCGCACTGCCGCCGCCGCGCGGGGTACGCGAGCGCTTCACCCGGCGCCGCCTGGGCGACGCCGACGACGCAGGCCCCGCGACGTCCCGACGGTCCGCGCCGACAGCGGACAGAGTGATCACGAACCCCTGACCCTTGTCGCCGATGCGGCGGACGCCGGGGCTCCACGCCTTGCCGAGGGGGATGCGGACGGTCGGCGAACCGGCCGTGCCCCACGGTGCCCGCGCCGCCCGGCGTCGCCAAGAAGTACGCGGCCGGTCGTTCCTTGCCGCCGCAGCGGGCGCGAGCGCGGCAGGCCAGGGTGCGGGCGCCGAGGCCGACGGCCGGCCGGGCCGCGGCAAACCCCCGGGTGGAGAGACCCCGCACGGCCGGTCGCCGCCGCCGATGGTGCCGCGGCGGCGTGCGCCGGGGTGCGGCGGACCGCCGACGATCTCCCGCGCGCACTCCCCGATGACGCGCATGCGGAGCAAATTGGCCCAGACCATTGACCCTACTGGTCTAGTCCTTCTACCGTTTCCCCACCCTGTCCTGCGCGTTCATGTCAAGCTTTGGGCAGGTCGTCGGGCAGTTCACTCTCCCCTCACCCCCCACCGAGGAGATTCCATGCTCAGACCACGCAGACTGTTCGCCGCGCTCGCGGCGACCTGTACGGCGGTCGTGACCGCCACTCTGCTCGCGGGCTCGGCCGCCGCCGGTGAACCCCAGAGCGTCGGAACACCCACGGCCGCGTCCCAGGCCGCCGGGACCCCCACCACGAAGGCCGCCGGCGACAAGGTCGTCGGCTACTTCACCGAATGGGGCATCTACCAGCGGAACTACCACGTCAAGAACATCGAGACCTCGGGCTCGGCCGCCAAGCTCACCCACATCAACTACGCCTTCGGCAATGTCACCGGCGGCAAGTGCGCCATAGGCGACTCCTACGCCGACTACGACAAGGCGTACGACGCGGCGAGCAGCGTCGACGGCCAGGCCGACACCTGGGACGCGGGCGCGCTGCGCGGCAACTTCAACCAGCTGCGCAAGCTGAAGAAGCTCCACCCGAACCTCAAGGTGCTGTGGTCGTTCGGCGGCTGGACCTGGTCCTCCGGGTTCGCCGAGGCCGCCAAGAACCCCGCGGCCTTCGCCCAGTCCTGCTACGACCTGGTCGAGGACTCGCGCTGGGCGGATGTCTTCGACGGCATCGACATCGACTGGGAGTACCCCAACGCCTGCGGCAACACCTGCGACAGCAGCGGTAAGGACGCCTTCAAGAACCTGATGGCCGCGCTGCGCGCCAAGTTCGGTTCGTCCAACCTGGTGACCGCCGCGATCACGGCCGACGCCTCTTCCGGCGGCAAGATCGACGCCGCCGACTACGCGGGCGCCGCGCAGTACGTCGACTGGTACAACCCGATGACGTACGACTTCTTCGGTGCCTGGGCCGCACAGGGCCCCACCGCCCCGCACTCGCCGCTCACCTCCTATGACGGCATTCCGCAGGACGGCTTCAACACCGACGCCGCCATCCAGAAGCTCAAGGGCCTGGGCGTCCCGGCCTCGAAGCTGCTGCTGGGCATAGGCTTCTACGGACGCGGCTGGAGCGGCGTCAGCCAGGACGCCCCCGGCGGCACGGCGACCGGCGCCGCGCCCGGCACCTACGAGGCGGGCATCGAGGACTACAAGGTCCTCAAGAACTCCTGCCCGGCGACCGGCACGGTCGCGGGGACGGCCTACGCGCACTGCGGCAACCAGTGGTGGAGCTACGACACCCCCTCCACCATCGCCGGGAAGATGACCTACAAGCAGCAGCAGGGCCTGGGCGGCACCTTCTTCTGGGAGCTCAGCGGCGACACCTCCAACGGTGAGCTGATCAAGTCCATCAGCTGACTCCATAGATCCCTCGCCGACGCGGGCGGGGAGCCATCACCGGCTCCCCGCCCGCGTTGTCGTGCGCACCGGGCGCGTTGTGCGGGAGCGGCGGGCGGCCGTCCGGGGTCCGGCCGTCAAGGGTTCAGCCGACCGGTCGTCAAGGGTTCAAGCGTTGCGCGAGGGGGCGCGAGGAGCGTAGGCGGAGGAGATCCCTCGCGCCGCACCCCGGGTGAACGCGCGCCATCCGGGGCGCGTACCCGAACGCGGCTTGTTCCGACTATTGCGGGGCATCCGCCCCACAAGGAAATCTGAGCGCAGGGGCGGCCCGCACCGCCCCTGTACGTGAACCAAAGGAACGATCATGAGCACCGAGCAGTGCCCGAGCTGCGGCGGCCAACTCGCCGTCAACCAGGACGGGTGGAAGATCTGCCACTCCTGCGGCTATGCCTCCCCGCCCGGTGTCATGCCCGCCCCCGCCCCGTCCGCCCACCCCTGACCGGCCGCAGCCGGCCGGCCGACTCCCCCGCCCCTCCGTACCGCTGAATGAGGCACCGTGGTCAATCCCTGGCTGGCGATGGCGTCCGGCACCGACCCGGCGGAGCGCACCCGTGCCGTGCGCCGCGCCCATGAGGCGTTTCTGACCGAGGGGGCGGTGGGCCCCGCCGTGCGCCCGGTGGTGGCGGAGTCCTGGCGGCGCTCGGCGCATGCGCGGGTCGTCCAGGAGTGCAAGGCGCCGATCGATCTGGCGGACGGCGCGCTGGAGGCGTACCGGGCGGACCATCCGCTGGCCCGGGTGATGCCCCTGTTCCGGGAGCTGCTGGGCGGTATCGCCTACGACGGGGCCCATCTGCTCGCGGTCTGCGACGAACAGGGCCGGCTGCTGTGGGTGGAGGGGCACGCGGGCGTACGGAACCGGGCCGAGCGGATGAACTTCGTGGCCGGGGCGCGCTGGGACGAGCGCCATGCCGGCACCAACGCGCCCGGGACGGCGCTCACCGTCGACCATGCGGTGCAGATCTTCGCCACCGAGCACTTCAACCGCACGGTGCAGCCGTGGACCTGCGCCGCGGCCCCCGTCCACGATCCGCACACCGGGCGGCTGCTGGGCGCGGTGGACATCACCGGCGGGGACCATCTGGCCGCCCCGCACAGCCTGGCCCTGGTGCAGGCGACCGCCCGCGCCGCCGAGGCCCAACTGGCCGCTGAGCGGCCGCGGGCGCGCGAGCCGCGGATCAGCCTGACGGCGCTGGGCCGGGACGAGGCCGTGCTGGTGTCCGGCGGGCGGCGGCTGCGGCTGGGGCGGCGGCACAGCGAGATCATGGTGCTGCTGGCCGGTCATCCGGAGGGGCTGTCCGGCGACCGGCTGACGCTCGAGCTGTACGGGCCCCGGGCCGACGACCGGTCCCCGGTGACGCTGCGGGCCGAGCTGTCGCGGCTGCGCCGGCTGGTGGGCCCGCTGCTGGGCTCGCGCCCGTACCGGCTCTGCGCACCGGTGCGGACCGATCTCGGGGCCGCGGCCGACGCGCTGGCCGCCGGTGATGTGTCCACGGCGCTGCGGGCGTATCCGGGGCCGCTGCTGCCGCTGTCGGAGGCGCCCGGGGTGTGCCGGATGCGGCAGGTGCTGGAGGACGGGCTGCGGCGTGCCGTGCTGTCCCACGGCGATCCCGAACTGCTGCGGCACTGGGCGCAGACGCCGTGGGGCGAGGACGATCTGGAGGTCGCGGAGGCGCTGCTGACCGCGCTTCCGGCGGATGCGCCGGGGCGGGCGGGGCCGGCGGCGCGGGTGCGGCGGCTGCGGGAGCTGTACGGGCTGCCGGGCGAGGCCGGGTACACGGATGGCGGCCGGTACGCCGACGGCGCCCGGTACGCGCGCCCCGCCTCCCGTGACGCAACGTCCGCGCAACGTGGCCGCGCCTAGCCTCACCGTCGGCTCCGGCCGCATGGGCGCGGGCGGAGCCCGGGACGCGTCCGCACGACGCGCCCGGCAACCGGAACACCGGATCCATCACGCGTGACACCACGGGAGGCCGCCCCATGACGCGTTTCGCAAGCCCCGGCTCCGAGGGATCGGTCGTCAGCTACCAGCCGCGCTACGACCACTGGATCGGCGGGGAGTACGTGCCGCCCGCCCAGGGCCGCTATTTCGAGAACCCGACCCCCGTCAACGGGCAGCCGTTCACGGAGGTCGCCCGGGGTACCGCCGAGGACGTCGAGCGGGCCCTGGACGCCGCCCACGCGGCCGCACCCGCCTGGGGCCGCACCGCGCCCGCGGAACGCGCCTCGGTGCTGCTGCGGATCGCCGACCGGATGGAGCAGAACCTGGAGGCGCTCGCGGTCGCGGAGAGCTGGGAGAACGGCAAGCCGGTACGGGAGACGCTGGCCGCCGACATCCCGCTGGCCATCGACCACTTCCGCTATTTCGCGGGAGCGATCCGGGCCCAGGAGGGCAGCCTCTCCGAGCTCGACCACGACACGGTCGCGTACCACTTCCACGAGCCGCTGGGCGTGGTCGCCCAGATCATCCCGTGGAACTTCCCCATCCTGATGGCCACCTGGAAGCTCGCCCCGGCGCTGGCCGCGGGCAACGCGGTGGTCCTGAAGCCGGCCGAGCAGACGCCCGCCTCGATCCACGTCTGGATGAACCTGGTGGCCGATCTGCTGCCCCCGGGTGTGGTCAACATCGTCAACGGCTTCGGCGTGGAGGCCGGGAAGCCGCTGGCGTCCAGCTCCCGGGTGGCCAAGGTCGCCTTCACCGGGGAGACCACGACCGGCCGGCTGATCATGCAGTACGCGAGCGAGAACCTGATCCCGGTCACCCTGGAGCTCGGCGGCAAGAGCCCGAACATCTTCTTCGACGACGTCTCGGCCACCGACGACGACTTCCTGGACAAGGCGCTGGAAGGCTTCACCATGTTCGCCCTCAACCAGGGCGAGGTGTGCACCTGCCCTTCGCGGGCGCTGGTCCAGGGCGGCCACTACGAGGCGTTCATGGACGCGGCCGTGGCCCGTACGGAGAAGATCACGCAGGGGCATCCACTGGACACCGACACCATGATCGGCGCCCAGGCCTCCAACGACCAGCTCGAGAAGATCCTGTCGTACCTGGACATCGGCCGGCAGGAGGGCGCCCGCGTCCTCACCGGCGGCAGCCGCGCCGAACTCGGCGGTGAGCTGGAGGGCGGCTACTACGTCCAGCCCACGATCTTCGAGGGCGGCAACCACATGCGGGTCTTCCAGGAGGAGATCTTCGGACCGGTGGTGGCGGTGGCCCGGTTCACCGACCTCGCCGACGCGATCGGGATCGCCAACGACACGCTCTACGGGCTGGGCGCGGGCGTGTGGACCCGGGACGGCACGACCGCGTACCGCGCCGGACGCGCCATCCAGGCGGGCCGGGTGTGGACCAACTGCTACCACGCCTATCCGGCGCACGCCGCCTTCGGCGGCTACAAGCAGTCCGGGATCGGCCGCGAGACCCACAAGATGATGCTGGACCACTACCAGCAGACGAAGAACCTGCTGGTGTCGTACTCGCCGAAGAAGCTCGGCTTCTTCTAGACGCGCAGAAAGGGCGCCTGGCCAGGACGGATGTCCGGCAGGCGCCCTTTTTGGGCGCACCGTCCACACCGCGAGTCGCAAGCCGTCCGCCTGATAGCGGGAAGACGCGTCCCCACCCGCGGTGGTTCACCTCGGGCCCGGCCTCGCGAAGAACACTGTGGATCTCCCTAGGGCGCTACCTCATCCTTTGACGTCCTCCGGATGATCAGCGTAATTTCTCCGCTGAAGTAGCTATTGCCTGGCTGGTTTTCAGCAGGTAAACCCGGCCCGCCCGTTATGCGCCGCACACAGGGCGGGCCCGGTTGAACGACGATGTGGAGATGGGTGACGGTGAATTCCCGATCGGACACGATCGCCGTATTCGGTGCGGGGGTCATGGGGCGCAGCATCACCGCACTGGCGCTGGGCCGCGGGGTGGATGTCGTCCTGGTCGACGTCTCGGAAGACATACTCCAAAAGGCCCGGACGGAAATCGCCCAGCAGATGCGGCACGGGCAGTTCATGGGCGCCTTCCCCGACGGGCAGGTGGCCGGAACGCTGACCACGACGCTGTCCGGCACGGACGCGGCGGACGCCGGTGTCGTGATCGAGGCGATCACCGAGGACGCCTCGCTCAAGGCGCGGATCATGGCGGAGATCTCCGGCATGCTCCCCGCCGGAATCCCGGTGATCACCAACACCTCGGGCATCCCCGTCGCCGAGCTGGCGAAGTCGGTGCGACGCCCCGAGGACCTGGCCGGGGCGCACTTCATGAATCCGGCCTATCTCATTGAGATGGTCGAGGTCATCCGTGGTCCGCAGACCGGCGACGAGACCATGGCCGCGGTCCGGTCCGCCCTGGAGCGGCTGGGGAAGAAGACGGTCGTCGTGCGCGATGCGCCGGGGTTCGTCACCAGCAGGCTGCTGCATCCCATGATCAATGAAGCGGTGAGGATCGTGGCCGAGGGCGTCGCGAGCGTCGAGTCCGTGGACCGGCTGATGCACGGATGCCTCGGTCACCCCACCGGTCCGCTGCGCACCGCCGATCTGATCGGGCTGGACAATCTCGCGGACGCTCTTCGGCTGCTGGCCGAGCGGACCGGGAATTCCACCTTCGAGCCCTGTGAACTTCTCCTGGAGAAGGTGCGCCGCGGCGATCTGGGGCGCAAGACGGGGCGGGGTTTCTATGACTATGGAAAGGTGCTTTCGTGAATATGGACCAGCCGATCACCGCCGAGGGGATCGAGCAGGCGATTACGGCGTTCGTCTCGGAGCGGGTCAAGGCGGAGGTCCCTGCCGACCAGGATCTCTTCGCCTCGGGGCTGGTGTCGTCGATGTTCGCGATGGAGCTCGTCGTCCATCTGGAGCAGACGTTCTCCGTGCAGATCCTGGGGGACGATCTGAAGCGGGACAACTTCCGCACCATTGAGGGCATGACCGCCCTGGTGGGGCGTCTGCTCGGCGCCGGGCGAACCGCCGATGCCTGAGCCGCTCGCCGGTGCGCGCGAGCTCGTCGACGATCTCGTCGGTGACCGGGCCGCGGAGTGGGACCGGAACGGTCTGATCCCCGACGACGTGCTGCGGACACTGGCCGCCCGCGGCCTGCTGTGTGCGGGGGTGCCGGAGACCTTCGGCGGACTCGCGGCGAGCAGCGCCGCCAATGGTGAGTTCACCGCCCATGTCGGCAGCCGGTGCAGTTCGCTGCGGAGCGTGATGACCTCGCAGGGCATGGCCGCGTGGACCATCCAGCGCCTGGGCAGTCCGCAACAGCACGCGGAGTACCTGCCGAAGCTGGCCGGTGGCCGGCTCGCCGCCGTCGCGTTCAGCGAACCGGAGGCGGGCAGCGATCTGTCGGCGATGACCACGACCATCGAACCGGACGGTGACACCGTCGTCGTCCGCGGACAGAAGGTCTGGACCACCGCGGCCCATTACGCCGATCTGATCGTCGTCGTCGGACGCCATGGTTCCGGGGCGGCCGCCGTCGTGGTGCCCGTGTCGACCCCGGGCGTCACCGTCCGCAGGGTCCCGAGTCCGTCCGGCTGCCGGGCGGCCGGACACGCGGATGTGCACCTCGACGATGTGCGGCTGCCCGCCACCGCGGTGCTCGGCGGCGGGCAGCCGCTGATGCTCCTGGTGACCAGCGCGCTGGCGTACGGACGCCTCTCGGTCGCCTGGGGCTGCGTGGGCATCCTGCGGGCCTGTCTCGACGCCGCCCGTGGCCACGCCCGCGTCCGGCGGCAGTTCGGAAAGCCGCTCGCCGAACACCAGCTGGTCGGCCGCCACCTGGCGAATCTGCTGACCTCCGAGCAGATCGCCACCCGGGTGTGTGAACACGCCAGCCGGTGCTGGGACAGCGGCTCCCCCGACATGGTCGTCGCCGGCGTCCTGGCCAAGCAGGTGAGCGCGGTCCAGGCCGCGCAGGGCGCCGCCGCGGCCGTACAGGTCCTGGGCTCGGCCGCCGCCCACGAGGGCCATGTGGTCGAGCGCGCCTACCGCGACGCGAAGCTCATGGAGCTCATCGAGGGCAGTACCGAGATCTGCCAGCTGATCCTCGCCGACCACGCCGTGTCGATGCCGGCGTCATGACCCAAGGAAGCGCTGTGGCCCAACCGCCCCCGATCGTGAAGTGCCTGGTGTGGGACCTCGACAACACCCTGTGGCAGGGCACGCTGCTGGAGGACGGGAAGGTGACGCTCGCCGCCCCGGTGCGGGAGCTCATCGCCGAACTGGACGGCCGGGGCATCCTCCAGTCGGTTGCCAGCAAGAACGACCACGACCAGGCGTGGCAGCAGCTGGTGGAGCTGGGCGTGGCCGAGTACTTCGTGTTGCCGCGCATCGGCTGGGGCCCGAAGTCCGATGCGGTGCGAGAGATCGCCGCCGAGCTCAACTTCGCGCTCGACACGATCGCTTTCGTCGATGACCAGCCGGCGGAGCTGGCGGAGGTCCGGTTCCATCTGCCGGAGGTGCGCTGCTACTCCGCCGAGCGGCTGCCCGAGTTCTCCGCCCTGCCGGAATTCAGCCCGGCGACGGTGACGGTGGACGCGCGCCGCCGTCGGCAGATGTACCAGGCCGGATTCCAGCGGAAGGCGGCCGAGGCGGAGTTCCAGGGGCCGAGCGATGACTTCCTGCGCTCGCTGGACCTGGTGATGGACATCGAGCGCGCCACCGAGGAACAGCTGTCCCGGGTGGAGGAGCTGACGCTGCGCACCAGTCAGATGAACGCGACCGGAGTGCACTACTCCCTCGCGGACCTGCGCACGCTGCTGGCCGATCCACGCCATGAGGTGCTGGTGACCATGCTCACCGACCGGTTCGGGCCGCATGGCGCGGTCGGTCTGGAACTGCTGGAGAAGCACCCAGGAGTCTGGAATCTGAAGCTGCTGGCCACGTCGTGCCGCGTGGTGTCGTTCGGCGCCGGTTCGGTGATCCTCGGCTGGCTTGTCGACCAGGCCGCACACGCGGGCGTCCACCTGGTGGCGGACTTCCGGCGGACCGAGCGCAACCGGATGATGGACATCGCCTACCGATTCGCCGGTTTCACCGATGAACCGTGTGACTGCCGGGCCGGGCTGCCCGCACCCGCGCACGAGGACATCCGGCGGCTGCATCTGGTTCCGGAGCCGCATGCCCCGTCGCCCACGATGAAGCTGAACGCCGTCAGTCTCCTGGGAGCCTGAGCCCTCCCCGGGCCGTCGGGACGCACCGCCTCCGGACGGCCCGGACGGGGAGCGGCCGGCGGGGAACCGGATCCGGTTTCCGGCCGGTTCCCCGCCTGGGCCGTCCGTGGGGTCGTTCAGCTGACCACCCTCGGGATGAACGCGGCGTGGGACCCGTCGGAGAAGCGGCGCAGTTCGATGCCGTACACCTCGGCGGGGTGCAGCTGCTGACCGAGGAATGCGATCACCCGGTTGAATTCAGGCGGAAATCGGCTGGCCACAATGGCCATGCGGAGCCTGCCGAGGGCCAGATTCGCCTCGATCGTACGCAGGAACGAACCCTCGTCGATGGGATACCCCATCTCCGCCAGCAGCTGCTCTCCGGTGCTGCCCTGCAATTGGGCGGTGTACTCGAGCGACCGCTGGAGTATGTGGACCGGCCAGTGCCGCGCCCCGCTGCCCGCGTAGTCGAGGATTTTGGCGAGGGCGCTGTGCGCGTTCCACGTGTCGTGTGGTTCCACCACTTCCACGAGTATCGGGATACCCGAGGAATCGGCGAAGAGATGGGTGGCGCTGAAGGAGTAGCCGTCCGTGTCCGGCATGACGTCCGTGGAGTTCCTGCGGATCAGCAGGAGCGAGGAGTTGGAGCCGGGCGCGTTCACCGTGGACAGCAGGTCCGGGTAACGGACGAGGATCTCGTGAAGTGGCAGTTCGGGGCTGGCCGACGTCGGGGTGAGCTGGGAGAGTCCGGTGTCGTTCTGCAAGACGATCCGCTGGTTCCAGGTCTCTGAGGCCGCTCCCGTGAGCGGCTCCCGCGGGCGTGCGTGTCTGCCGGACGTCAGCTGTCCCGGGTCGGCCGGCAGCAGCGCGGGACGCTCCATCCAGGGGTCGATCGGCACCAGACAGGAGTTCAGGATGAACGCCAGGGTCTTGTACGTTCCGGCGAGGGCCAGCAGTTCGAGGATCTGCTCCTCGCTGTAGCGCTCGGCCAGCCGCTTCCATGTGCCGTCCGACACCGCCGACTTGGTGTGGAGCTCGTCGACCGCCTGGAGCAGGGTGGCTTCGAACGGCGTCCAGTCGGCGGTGTCCTCCGAGGCGACTCGGGCGATCTCCGTCTCGTTCAGCCCGACGAACAGTCCCGCGGCGTGGTGGTGCGCCCAGACGTACGAGGCCTGTGAACGCCATGCTGTGCGCAGGATGACGAGTTCGCGTTCGCGGGCCGGCAGGACGTCGCCCGCCACATGCGACATCAGCGGCTGCATCGCGGGCAGCAGCGTCGGGTGGTTGGCGATGGTCCGGTGGACGTTCGGCGGGGGCCGGTCCGCGAGGAGCCCGTTCAGTGACTGGCCGATCTCCTGGGCGTAGACCTGGCCCGCGGGTGTGACGGCGAAGTCGTCCGCGTCCTGCGGATCGATCCTGGGCCGCATTCTCTCACCTTCGTGAATTGTGTTGGCGCGTCGACGTCTCATGGACGGGCGGCTTGGCGTTGTGGCACTTTTTCACCGGTCGAGGTCCAACGATAAGTGATCGCGCGGACTTTCAAACGCCGGAGATCTAGGGAAATCCCTAATATTTGGGGTCGGCGGTAAAGGCGGACAGCAAAAATCCCAAAACATTTTCCAGCCATGGCCATGTATCATCGAGACCACTGTTGATCATGACTCGATACGACAGTTCGGTGTCGCCGGATTTCTGGAGACGGACGTGTACCAATCCGTATCCGTCCTTGTCCTGCCGGGCCTGCGAAGACGACGAGTTGAGGGATCGGTGCCGTGAGCCGATGCGAGTCCATGTCCGCGTCCGCTGAGCGACTCCGGGAGCGGGATACCGCCGTCGCGGTGATCGGAGTGTCCTGCCGGCTGCCGTCCGCGGCGGATCCCGCGCAGTTCTGGCGGCTGCTGTCCAGCGGGTCGAGCGCGGTCTCACAGGTGCCGCCGGGCCGATGGGACAGCGGGGCCGCGTCCTCCGGCGAGACCGGCTGGGGTGCCTTCCTGGACGACGTCGACGGTTTCGATGCGGAGTTCTTCGGGATCTCTCCGCGTGAGGCGCGGGCGATGGACCCGCAGCAGCGCCTCGTACTGGAGCTGGGCTGGGAGGTCCTGGAGGACGCGGGTCTGCCGCCGGCCGCGGTACGCGGCAGCGACACCGGGGTGTTCATCGGGATGACCGCGGATGACTACGGTGCGCTGGACCGGCTCAGAGGACCGGCGGCGATCGGTCATCACACCCTGACCGGCCTGAACCGCAGCATGGCCGCGAACCGGCTGTCCTACGTCCTGGGACTTCGGGGACCGAGTCTGGTGGTGGACACCGGGCAGTCGTCGTCGCTGGTGGCGGTGCACCTGGCCTGCGAGAGCCTGCGGCGCGGGGAGTCGGCCACCGCGCTCGCCGGTGGTGTGCACCTCAATCTGATCCCGGACAGCGCGGAGGCCGCGGCCCGGCTCGGCGCCCTGTCCCCGGACGGCCGGTGCTTCACCTTCGACGCACGTGCCAATGGGTATGTGCGCGGCGAGGGTGCGGGGATGGTCCTGCTCAAGCCGCTGGCGAGGGCGTTGGCCGACGGGGACGAGATCCTGTGCGTCATCGAGGGGAGCGCGGTCGGCAACGACGGCCCCGGCGACGGTCTGACCACACCCGACCCCGAGGGGCAACGGGCGGTCATCCAGACCGCCTGCAGGCGTGCGGGCGTCGACCCGGCCGCGGTCCAGTACGTGGAACTGCACGGGACCGGCACCCGGGTGGGCGACCCGGTGGAGGCCGCGGCGCTCGGCGCGGTGTACGGGGCGGGCCGGGCCACGGACAGCCCCCTGCTGGTCGGTTCGGCGAAGACCAACGTGGGACACCTGGAGGGCGCCGCGGGCATCACCGGCCTGATGAAGGTCGTGCTGTCGCTGCGGAACGGCGAACTCCCGGCGAGCCTGAACTTCGAACACCCCAACCCGCGGATCCGTTTCGGCGAGTGGAACCTGGATGTGGTGACGTCGACCCGTCCCTGGCCCTACCGCGACGGCCGTGCCCTGGCCGGGGTGTCGTCGTTCGGCATGGGCGGCACCAACTGCCACCTGGTGGTGTCCGCCACCGAGCCGACGTCCCAGAACACGTCCGCGGCGACGGACCCGGACACCGGCGCGGCGGACTGCGCTCTGATGGCGGGTGGCACCGTGCCGTGGCCGGTCTCGGGCCGGACCCCCGGGGCACTGCGTGCGCAGGCCGACCGCCTCGCGTCCCATCTGGCCGGGAACGACCGGCTCCGTCCGGTGGACGTGGGCTTCTCCCTGGCGACCACCCGGACCGCGTTCGACCACCGTGCCGTCGTCCTCGCGTCGGACCGGTCGGCCGCCTCGGAGGCGCTGACGGCGCTGGCCGACGGCGCGTCCGCGCCGGGCGTGGTGCGGGGCGTCGCCGATGTCGAGGGCAAGACGGTGTTCGTGTTCCCCGGGCAGGGGGCGCAGTGGGCGGGCATGGGCGTCCGGTTGATGGCGGAGTCCCCGGTGTTCGCCCGGCGGCTGGCCGAGTGTGCCGCCGCGCTCGCACCGCATGTGGACTGGTCGCTGGTGGAGGTGCTGCGGCAGGCCGAGGGGGCGCCGTCACTGGAACGGGTGGATGTGGTCCAGCCCGCCTCCTGGGCGGTGATGGTCTCCCTCGCGGCGGTGTGGCAGGCACACGGGGTGGTCCCGGACGCGGTGGTGGGCCATTCCCAGGGAGAGATCGCGGCGGCGTGCGTGTCCGGTGCCCTCTCCCTGGAGGACGCGGCCCGGGTGGTAGCGCTGCGCAGCCAGACCATCGCACGCCGCCTGGCGGGGCGGGGCGGCATGCTGTCGGTGGCGCTGCCCCGGGCCGAGGCCGAGGAGCGGCTGCTCCGCTGGGACGGCCGCGTGTCGATCGCGGCGGTCAACGGGCCGGGCTCGGTGGTGGTCTCCGGTGAGCCGGCGGCGCTGGACGAGCTGTTCGAGGAGCTGTCGGGCGCGGAGGTGCGGGTGCGCCGGGTCGCGGTGGACTACGCCTCGCACTCGGCCCAGGTGGAGCGGGTGCGCGAGGAGTTGACGGCCGCGCTGGAGGGCATCCGCCCGCGCCGGGCCGAGGTGCCGTTCTTCTCCACGGTGACCGGCGAGTGGCTGGACACCACCGGTATGGACGCCGGGTACTGGTACCGCAATCTGCGGCGGACCGTCGGCTTCGAACCGGCCGTCCGGACGCTGCTCGGCCAGGGCCATCGCGTCTTCGTCGAGGTCAGTTCCCACCCGGTGCTGACCGCCGCGGTGCAGGAGGTCATCGATACGACCGACGTCAAGGCGGTCACCGTCGGCACGCTGCGCCGGGGGCTGGGAGGGGCCGACCGGTTCCTGACCTGTCTGGCGGAGGTGTACGTCCGCGGTGTGCCGGTGGACTGGCCGCGGCTGTTCACCGGGACCGGTGCCCGGCGGGTGGCCATGCCGACGTACGCGTTCCAGCGGGAGCGGTACTGGCTCCAGGAGCCGGCCGGCGAGGTCGCGGTGCGCGATGCCGTTCCGGCCGTTGTGGCGCCGGTGACCGGGCACACCACCGATCCGGAGCCGGAGCGTGGGGGATCCGCTGCCCGGTGGACCCGCGCCGAGGTGGCACGGCTGGTCCGCGCGGAGACGGCGGTGGTCCTGGGCTTCGCCGACGCGGAGCGGGTGGACCCGGCGCGGCCCTTCAAGGAACTGGGCTTCGACTCGGCGATGACGGTGGAGCTGGCGACCCGGCTGAGGGCCGCGACCGGACTGCGGGTGCCCAACACCGTGCTGTTCGACCACCCCACGCCGGCCGCGTGCGCGGAACATCTGGCCACGCGGCTCACCGGCCCGGTGACCGGCGACGCGTCGCCGGCGCCCCGCGCCGTACCGGAGGACGACCCGGTGGTGATCGTGGGCATGGCCTGCCGCTACCCGGGCGGGGTGACCTCACCGGAGGAGCTGTGGGAACTGGTGTCGGGCGAGGCGGATGCCATCTCCGACATGCCCGTCAACCGGGGATGGGCGCCGGAGACGGTGGCGACCGGCAGGCCGGGCGGGTTCCTGTACGACGCGGACCGCTTCGACGCGGCGCTGTTCGGGATATCCCCGCGCGAGGCGGAAGCCATGGACCCGCAGCAGCGGCTGGCCCTGGAGGTGAGCTGGGAGGCGGTGGAACGGGCCGAGATCGCTCCGTCGTCACTGCACGGCAGCAGCACCGGGGTGTTCCTCGGGGCGATGGCCCAGGACTACGGTCCGCGGCTCAAGGACGGCGCCGGTGCCACGGAGGGATATCTGCTGACCGGCACGTCGCCGAGCGTCCTGTCCGGCCGCGTCGCCTACGCCCTGGGGCTGCGGGGGCCCGCGCTGACCGTGGACACGGCGTGCTCGTCGTCCCTGGTGGCGCTGCACCTGGCGGCGCAGGCGCTGCGCGGTGGCGAGTGTTCCCTGGCGCTGGCCGGCGGTGTCACCGTGATGTCGGAGCCCGGGATCTTCGTGGAGTTCGCCCGGCAGGGCGGCCTGTCGCCCGACGGCCGCTGCAAGGCGTACGCGGAGGCCGCGGACGGCACCGGCTGGTCCGAGGGGGTGGGCATCCTGGTGCTGGAGAGGCTGTCCGACGCGGTCCGGGCCGGCCACCGGGTGCTGGCGGTGCTGCGCGGTTCCGCGGTCAACTCGGACGGGGCGTCGAACGGCCTGACCGCGCCCAGCGGAATCGCGCAGCGGCAGGTGATCGGCCAGGCCCTGTCCAGTGCCGGCCTGGCCCCCTCGGACGTGGACGCGGTGGAGGGACACGGCACCGGTACCCGGCTGGGTGACCCGATCGAGGCCCAGGCGCTGCTCGCCACCTATGGACAGGGCCGGGACCCGGACCGTCCGCTGCTGCTGGGGTCGCTCAAGTCCAACATCGGGCACACCCAGGCCGCCGCCGGTGTCGCGGGCGTCATCAAGATGATCCTGGCGATGCGGCACGGCGTATTGCCCCGGACCCTGCATGTGGACGCGCCGTCGTCGCAGGTGGACTGGTCGGCCGGCGCGGTGGAACTGCTCACCGGGGCCACCCCGTGGCCACCGGCCGAGCGACCTCGCCGCGCGGGCGTGTCGTCGTTCGGGATCAGCGGCACCAACGCGCATGTGATCGTCGAACAGCCACCGCCGGATCGGCCCGACCGGCCCAGCGCGCGGCCACCGGCCGGATCGCCGGCGGAGCTGCGGCCCGGTGTGGTGCCCTGGCCGGTCTCGGCGCGTACCCAGGCCGCGCTGGACGGGCAGCTGGACAGGCTGGCCGCCTTCGTGTCCGACACCGGCGCGGCGGCGCCGGACATCGGCTTCTCCCTGGCCACGACACGCTCCGAACTGGAGCACCGCGCCGTCCTCCTGGCCGCGACGGACACCGCCGGGGACGGTGCCGCGCGGCCTTGGAAGGTGGCCGAGGGCCTGGCGGGCGACCCCGGCCCGATGGCGCTGTTGTTCGCCGGCCAGGGTGCCCAGCGGCTGGGGATGGGACGCGAACTGCACGCCCGGTACCCGGTGTTCGCGGCGGCGTGGGACGAGGTCTGCGCGCTTCTGGACGGCGAGCTGGAACGGCCGCTGCGCGAGGTGGTGTTCGGCGACGACGCGGAGGCGCTGAACCGCACCGCATACGCCCAGCCCGCGCTGTTCGCCCTCGAGGTGGCCCTGTTCCGGCTGCTGGAGTCCTGGGGGGTGGCGCCGGATCTGCTGATCGGGCATTCGGTCGGGGAGATCGCGGCGGCGCATGTGGCCGGGGTGCTGTCCCTGCCCGACGCGTGCACCCTCGTCGCCGCCCGCGGACGGCTGATGCAGGCGCTTCCGGAGGGCGGGGCCATGGTCGCGCTGCGGGCCGCCGAGGACGAGGTGACGCCGCTGCTCGCCGGCTGCGGGGACCGGGTGGGACTCGCCGCCGTCAACGGACCGCGGGCGGTGGTGGTCTCCGGGGACACCGGCGAGGTGGAGGCCATCGCGGACCGCTTCGCCGCCGACGGCCACAAGGTGACCCGGCTGCGGGTCAGCCACGCGTTCCACTCCCCGCTGATGGCGCCGATGCTGGAGGACTTCCGCACGGTCGCCAAGGGTCTGGCCTTCGGCGAGCCGCGTATCCCGATCATCTCGACCGTCACCGGTGAGCGGATCGACGCGGAGCGGATCCGCACCCCCGACCACTGGGTTCAGCACATCGTGCGGACCGTGCGGTTCGCCGACGCGGTCGGCGCCGCGGCACGGGCCGGTGCGCGCACCTTCCTCGAACTGGGCCCGGACGCCACGCTGTCGGTGCTGACGCAGGACGCCCTGCCCGACGTGGCGCGGGTGGAGGCCGTGTCCCTGCTGGGCAAGGACCGCGGCGAGGAGTCCACGGCGGTGACGGCCGCTGCCCGGCTGTATGTGCGGGGTGTGCCGATCCGGTGGGCCGAACTGTTCGCCGGTACCGGCGCGCGCCGGATCGCGCTGCCGGCCTACGCGTTCCAGCGGGAGCGGTACTGGACCACGCCCGTCGCCGGCACATCGGCGACCGGCGTGGTCCCGGCGGGGCTCGGCGGTGTGGACCATCCGCTGCTCGGCGCGGTCGTGGAACTGCCCGAGACCGGTGGTCTGCTGTACACCGGCCTGCTGTCGGTGGCGGCGCTTCCATGGCTGGCCGACCATGTGGTGGCCGGGCAGGTGACCTTCCCCGGCGCCGGATTCGTCGAGCTGGCGATACGGACGGGCGACGAGGTCGGCTGCGCCCTCGTGGAGGAGCTCACCCTGCTCGCACCGCTGGTGTTGTCCGGGCAGGACGACGGCGGGGTGCGGATCCAGGTGGCGCTCGGTGGCCCCGGCGACGACGGCCGGCGCACCCTGAGCATCCACTCGCGGCCCGCCGGCACACCCGATGTGCCCTGGACGCGGCACGCCACCGGCACGCTCGCGCCGGGCGCCCCCGCGGCCGACGCCCATGACCGGCGGGCGTGGCCGCCCGCGGACGCCGTACCCGTCGATCTCGACGCGTTCTATGAGCGGCGGCGCGCCGCCGGGCTCGCCTACGGGCCGGCCCTCCGGGCCGTCCGGGCGGCCTGGAGGGCCGGCGAGGAGGTACTGGCCGAGGTCGCGCTCCCCGAGGGGCTCGCCGACGAGGCCGACGCCTTCCGCCTCCATCCCGCCCTGCTGGACGCGGCGCTGCACCTGGCCTCGCCGGCCGTGCTCGACGGCCCGGACGGCGGGCGGCTGCCGGCGAGCTGGGCCGGGGTGTCCCTGCACGCCGTGGGCGCGTCGGTGCTGCGGGTGCGGATGAGCAGGACGGGCGACGACACGGTCACACTGACCGCCGCCGACACCGCGGGCGATCCGGTGGCGACCGTGCGCACGCTGACGCTGCGTTCGCCGGACGTCCACCCTCCGGCGGCCACGGCGGCGCGGCTGCTGCTGCGCCTGGACTGGCTGCCCGCCCCGGCGCCGGACACCGCGGGGCACGACCCGGTGGCGGCCGGGGAGGCGGTGCTGGTCCCGGTCGCCGCGCCGGTCGGCGTGCCGGTGCCGGAGGCGGTCCGTACCGTCACCGCGTCCGTGCTCGACACAGTGCGACACCACCTGAACGCGGACGAGGCGGCCGACGGGGCCGACGCGGCCGAGGCCGGTGACGGCGGGCCCGCCCGGGTGGTGTTCGTGACCCGCGGAGCGGTGGCCACGGCACCCGGCGCGGCCCCCGACGTGGTGGCGGCCGCGGTGTGGGGGCTGGTGCGATCGGCCCGGCAGGAGAGCCCCGGCCGGTTCGTCCTGCTCGACCTGGACCCCGCGGACGACGATGATCCGGTGCCGGCCGCCGCGGCGGCACTCCGCGCGGCGCCGGACCGCGATGAGCCCGAACTGGCGCTGCGCCACGGGCAGTTGCTGATCCCTCGGCTGGCCTCCGTCGAGGTCACGGACCCGGCGGCGCCGGAGAGGGTGTGGGGCGGCGACGGCACCGTGCTGATCACCGGCGGCCTCGGCGGTCTCGGCGCGCTGATCGCCCGGCACCTGGTCACCGCGCACGGGGTGCGCCACCTGGTGCTGGCCGGCCGTCGGGGGGCCGACACCGAGGGTGCCGGGGAACTGCTGGCCGAGCTGAGCGGGCGGGGTGCACGGGTGACCGCCGTCGCCTGCGATGTCTCCGACCGCGCGGCCGTCGCGGCCCTGCTGACGGCGATCCCGGACGAGCACCCGCTGACCGGTGTGGTGCACGCCGCCGGTGTGCTCGACGACGGACTGGTCGCGGCGCTGGCTCCGGACCGGCTGGACACGGTGTTCCGCCCGAAGCTGGACGGCGCGTGGCATCTGCACGAGCTGACCCGTGACCTGGGTCTGAGCGCGTTCGTGGTGTTCTCCTCGGTGTTCGGCGTCCTCGGCAACGCGGGGCAGGCCGGTTACACCGCGGCGAACGCGTTCCTGGACGCGCTGGCGCGGCGGCGGACCGCCGAAGGGCTCGCGGGCCTGTCCATCGGCTGGGGGCCGTGGCCCCAGGACAGCGGGATGTCCGCCGCGCTGAGCGACGCCCAGCTGCGGCGGATCACCGCGGCCGGGCTGCCGACGCTCTCCGTCGATCAGGGGTTGGCCTGGTTCGACGCCGCGGGCGCGGTGGACGAGGCCGTCGTCGTCGCCGCACGCGTCGACCGGGCCGCCCTGCGCGCGCGGCACACCGTGCCCGCCGTCCTGCGCGGCTTGGTCCCCGCCGGAACCGCCCGCCGGGCCGCGGCCACCGAGCACGGCTCCGGCCTGCCGACCGGGCTGACGACCGACCAGGCCCGTGCCGCCCTGTCCCAGTTGGTGCGTGAGCAGGTGGCTTCGGTGCTCGGGCACGCGGATCCCCTGGCGGTCGCGAGCGGGCGGACGTTCAAGGACATGGGCTTCGACTCCCTGACCGCCGGCCAGTTGCGGAACGCGCTGCGGAAACGGACCGGCCTGAGCCTGCCGTCGACCCTGGTCTACGATCACCCGACGCCCGACGCCCTGGCCGGCCACCTGTGGACCGCACTGTACGGCGGCGCCGACAAGCGAGCGGAGAGCGCCGAGCCGGCCCCGGCCGCGGCGGCGGCCCCGACGGCCGGGGCGCCCGCTGAGGAGCCGATCGCGATCATCGGAATGAGCTGCCGGTTTCCCGGCCGGGTGCGCTCGCCCGAGCAGCTGTGGGAGCTGCTGGCCGAGGGCGTGGACGCCACGTCTCCGCTGCCCGCCGACCGCGGCTGGGGTCCGGGTGTGTACCACCCCGACCCGGACCGCACGGGCACGACCTACTCGGCGGCGGGCGGCTTCCTCGACGGCGCGGCCGAGTTCGACGCGGCGTTCTTCGGCATCTCCCCGCGCGAGGCCGCCGCGATGGACCCGCAGCAGCGGATGCTGCTGGAGCTGGCCTGGGAGGCGTTCGAACGCGCCGGGATCGACCCCACGTCCCTGCGGGGCAGCATGACGGGCACCTTCGTCTCGGCGACCGCCCAGAGTTACGGCGCGGACGTGTCCGCGGACTCCGACGGCTATCAGCTCACCGGCACCCTCCCGAGCGTGCTGTCGGGCCGCCTCGCCTACCTGTTCGACCTGGGCGGACCGGCCGTGACGGTGGACACGGCCTGCTCGTCGTCCCTGGTCGCGCTGCACATGGCGTGCCAGTCGCTGCGCTCGGGGGAGAGCACCCTCGCCCTCGCCGGCGGCGCCACGGTGCTGACCGGCCCCGACACCCTCGTCTCGCTGAGCAGGCACCGGGTGATGGCGCCCGACGGGCGGTGCAAGGCGTTCGCCGAGTCGGCGGACGGCATGGGCATCGCCGAAGGCGCCGGTCTGCTGGTGCTGGAGAGGCTGTCGGACGCGGTCCGGCACGGCCACCGGGTGCTGGCGGTCGTCCGCGGATCGGCGGTGAACTCCGACGGCGCGTCCAACGGGCTGACCGCGCCGAGCGGACCGGCCCAGCAGCGGGTCATCCGGCAGGCTCTCGCCAACAGCGGGCTGTCGGCGTCCGATGTCGACGCGGTCGAGGCACACGGAACCGGCACCGCGCTGGGCGATCCGATCGAAGCCCATGCCCTGCTGGCCACCTACGGCCAGGACCGGGGTGGCAATCCGCCGCTGCTGGTCGGCTCGGTCAAGTCCAACATCGGACACACCCAGGTGGCCGCCGGTGTCGCGGGGGTCATCAAGATGGTGATGGCGATGCTCCACGGCGAGCTGCCGAAGACCCTGCACGTCACCGAACCGTCCTCCCGCGTCGACTGGGACTCGGGCGCGCTCAGGCTGCTGACCGAGGCCGCGCCGTGGCCCGACCTCGGCCGGCCGCGGCGGTGCGCGGTGTCGGCGTTCGGCATGAGCGGGACCAACGCCCACGCCATCCTGGAGCAGCCCCCACGGCCCGCCGGTCGACCCGCGCTCGCGGATCCCGCGCCGGACCGGCCGGTGGCCTGGCCACTGTCCGGCACGTCGGCCGGAGCGCTGCGCGCCCAGGCCGCGAAACTCCTCGCACACCTGGACGACCACCCCGGACTGCGGCCCGTGGACGTCGGCTATTCACTGGCCACGACCCGTGCCACGTTCGAGCACCGGGCGGTGCTGGTGGGCGACGACCTGGCGGCGCTGCGTGGCAGCCTGGCGGCCCTGGCCGAGGGCACTGGGTCGCCCGCCGTGGTGCGGGGCACGGCGGGCGAGCGCCGTCCGGTGGTCTTCGTGTTCCCCGGGCAGGACGCGGCATGGGCGGGAATGGCGGCCGAACTGCTCGATGTCTCCCCCGTCTTCGCCGACCGCGTCGCGGCGTGCGAGGCGGCCCTGGCCCCGTACCTCGACTGGTCGCCCACCGGTGTGCTGCGCGGCGAGTTGGGCGCTCCCCCGATGGACGGGCGGCCCGATGTGCTCCAGCCCGTGCTGTGGACGGTCATGGTCTCGCTCGCCGCCCTCTGGCGCTCGTTCGGCGTCGAACCGGCCGCCGTGATCGGCCACTCCCAGGGCGAGGTCGCCGCCGCCTGCGTCAGCGGCGGTCTGTCACTGGACGACGGTGCCCGCGTGGTGGCGCTGCGCAGCCGGCTCATCCGCGAGCGCCTGTCCGGGCGCGGCGCGATGATGTCGGTGATGGCGACGCCGGAGCGGGTACGGGAGTTGCTGGACGGGACGTCCGGCGCGGTGTCGATCGCGGCGGTCAACGGACCGAGGACGGTGACGCTCTCCGGCGATCCGGCCGCGCTCGACGAGGTCGAGCGCGGTCTGTCGGCCGCCAGGATCATGCGCTGGCGGCTGGGCGGGGTGGACTTCGCCGCCCACTCGGCGCAGATCGACGAGATCGAGGCAGAGCTGCTCGAGCTGCTGGCACCGGTGCGGCCCCGCCCGTCCCAGGTGCCGTTCTACTCCACGGTGACCGGGAACCGTCTGAACACCGAAGAGCTGGACGCCCGGTACTGGTGCCGGAATCTGCGGCAGACCGTGTCCTTCGCCGAGACCATGGCGGCTCTCGTCCGCGAGGGCTACGGGGCCATGATCGAGGTCGGCCCGCATCCGGTGCTCGCGGTCGGCACCAGCGAGATCATCGAGCACGCGGGCAGCCCGGCGGTCACCCTGGGCACCCTGCGCCGCGACGACGGTGGTTGGGACCGTGTCCTTCGCGCGCTCGGGGAGGCCCATGCCCACGGCGTGCCCGTCGACTGGGGCACGGTGCTGTCCGGCGGGCGCACGGTGGACCTGCCCACCTACGCGTTCCAGCACGAGACATACTGGAACGCCCCGCCCGCCACCGCTCCCGGACGGGCCCACTCCGCCGACGAGCCGCTGTGGGAGGCCGTGGGCCAAGGGGATGCCACCGCGGTCGCCACCCTGCTCGGCCTCGAAGCCGAGTACACCGAGTACAAGGACGCGCTCGACGCGGTGCTCCCGGCGCTGTCGGCGTGGCGCAGGCGGCAGGACGAGCACACCCTGACCAGCGCGCGGCGCTACCGGACGGTGTGGACGCCGCTGCGGGTCCCCGCCGCCCCCGCACTGGCCGGAACCTGGCGGGTCCTCACCACCGATGGCATCGACGACGCCGATGTGGTGTCCGCGCTGACCGCGCACGGCGCCCGGGTGGACCGGGTGGTCCTCGACGGGGCCTGCGCCGATCCCGAGGTGCTGGCGGAACGGCTCGGCGACCTCGACGGCACGGCCGGAGTGCTGTCGCTGCTCGCGGCGGCCGAGGAGGCGGACAGCGGCGAGCCCGTACTGCCCGCCGGTCTGGCGCTGACCGTGTCGCTGATCCAGGCGCTGATGGGGGCCGGCGCCGAGCTGCCGCTGTGGACGGTGACCCGTGGCGCGGTCTCGACCGGCCCGGCCGACCCGGTGCGCGACCCGCGGCAGGCGATGGTCCTCGGACTCGGGCGCACCGCGGCCGTGGAGGCGACATCGCTGCGCGGCGGGCTGGCCGACCTGCCGGAGCGGCTCGACCCCGAGGCGGCCAGGCGGTTCGCCGCCCTGCTCGCGATGGGCCCGGGAGACGAACAGGCGGCGGTGCGCTCCTCGGGCGTGCTCGTCCGGCGGCTGGAGCGGGCGACGGCACCGGCCGACGCGCCCGGCACCTGGGTGCCCGGCGGCACGACCCTGGTGACCGGCGGCACCGGGACGCTCGGCAGCCGGGTCGCCCGCTGGCTGGCCCGGCAGGGAGCCGGGCACCTGGTGCTGCTGAGCCGGAGCGGCCTCGCGGCACCGGGCGCGCCCGAGTTGGCGGCCGAGCTGACCGCCCAGGGGACGAGCGTCGAGGTGGTGCGGTGTGATGTGACCGACCGGGCCGCCGTGGCCGCGGTACTCGACCGGCTCTCGACGGACGGCACTCCGGTGCGCGCGGTGGTGCACACGGCGGGGACCCGCGCCCTCGGCCCCCTCGGCACGGCGAACCTCGCGCATGTCGCCGACGCGGTGCGCGCCAAGGTGGCGGGCGCCGCGCACCTCGACGAACTGCTCGGCGACACCCCGCTGGACGCCTTCGTGCTCTTCTCCTCACTGGCCGGTGTCTGGGGCATCGGCGACCACGGGGCGCAGGCGGCGGGCGACGCGTATCTGGAGGCGCTGGCGGCACAGCGCCGCGCCCGCGGCGCCTGTGCGACGGCGATCTCCTTCAGCCCCTGGGAGGAGGCCCGCCCGCGGCTGAACCGGCAGGACGGCGAGCACCTCATCCGCAGCGGGATGGCCTTCCTCGACGGCGACGTGGCCCTGGCCGGGCTCGCCCAAGCGCTGCATGAGCAGCGGACCACGCTGACGGTCGCCGACATCGACTGGGAGCGCTATCTCTCCGTCGTCACCGCGGCCGGCTCCCGCCCGTTCTTCGGCGAGCTGCCGGAGGCACGGTCCCTCGCCGTGCCCGCGGCCCCGAGCCGCGACGGCGAGTTCGCGGTGCGACTGCGGAGCCTTCCCGCCGGGGAACGGCGCAGAGACCTCCTGGACCTGGTGCGGAGCGAGGCCGCCGTGGCTCTCGGCCACTCGTCCGGTGAGGCGATCGGCGAGCACTCGGCGTTCCGCGACCACGGCATGGACTCCCTCGCGGCGATCGACCTGCGCAACCGGCTTGCCGCGGCACTGGGCACGCCGCTGCCCAGCACCGTCGTCCTCACCCACCCCACCCCGGCCGACCTGGCCGACCATCTCCTCGACCAGCTCGCCGCGCCGCCGGCACAGGACGGCGCCACCGACGTCGTCCCGACGGCCGACCTGGTCACCCGGCTCCACCGCGAGGCCATGCGGACGGGCCGGGTGAACGAGGCCGAGACCCTGCTCCTGGACCTCGCCGCCCTCCGGCCCAAGGGCAGTGGGCCCCTCCCGCCCACGGTCGACCGGCTCACCACCGGCACCTCGGGCACCCACGTGTTCTGCGTGGCCCCCATCGTGCCCCTCACCGGGCCCCACACCTACTACGCGCTCGCCCAAGCGCTCCCCGACGACTGGTCGGTCTCCTGTCTGACGCCTCCCGGCTTCGGCACCGACGAGGAACTGCCCGCCACCCGGGAAGCACTCGTCGAAGGGCTGGCCCGAGCCGTGGTCGCGAGCACCGGCGGCGACACCGCCGAGCCGGTGATCCTCCTGGGCACCTCGTCCGGCGGCATCCTCGCGCACGAGACGGCCCGCCGTCTCGCGGACCGCGGCACCCCCGTACGGGCGGTCGTCCTCGTGGACACCTACATCCTGGAGTCCGCCACCGCCCGAGCGCTCCAACCCCACCTGTGGCACGGGCTGTACGAACGCGAGCACCTCACCGACGGCTACACCGCCACCGACCTGTCCGCCTACGCCTGGATGGAACGGCTCCTGCGCACGTGGGCCCCCGCGCCGACCCCCTTCCCGACCCTGCTCCTGCGCGCCTCGGACCCCTTCCCCGTACCGGACGGGACGGCCCCGGTGCCGCCCGACTGGCAGACGGTCCTTCCGCACCTCACCACCACCCTCACCGCTTCGGGCAACCACTTCACCCTCGTCAACCAGCACGCCGCCACCACCGCCGCCCACATCGCCGACTGGCTCACCATGCCCGGCTGACACGCGCCGCGTGGGGCGCCCCCGGCCGGGGGCGCCCCTGACGGTCAGCCGGCGGTGTGCCGCGCGGCCAGGTCGACGCCGTCCCGCATCGGCGGCCGGCTGCCGCTGACGTGCACCGGCGTGGGCAAGGCCCTGCTGGCGTTCTCCGGCGACGAGCCGACCGAGGAGGTGCTGGCGGAGCCACTGCCCCGGCTCACCCCGCATTCGGTCACCGACCCGGCGCGGCTGCGCACCGCCATCGAGCAGATCCAGGTGTCCGGCCTCGCCTATGAGGAGCAGGAGGCGGCCCTGGGCGTCAGCTGCGTCGCCTCTCCCGTCTTCGACGGGCCGACGGCCGTGGCCGCCCTGTCCGTGGCCGTGCCGCGGGCCCGCTTCCGCCCCGCCCAGCCGGCGCCGGCCGTGCGGACGGCCGCCCCCGGCCTGTCCCGGGTGCTGCGTTCGGGCCGGGACGCGGGGCGTGGCGACCGCTCCTGATGTCGCGGCGCGCCGCGACCCGGTCGTGGAGTCGGCCCGACCGTCACCGGCGGCGAGCGCCACCGCGCCGCTGACGCCGTGTGGGCAACGTTCTCGCAACGTGGCGGGGAGTGTGCTGAATGGGGCCCCTGGCAACCCGGTGACCACGATCGGAGAGGGATCGCCCATGGACCGTATCGCCCTGACACCGGCCGCCGCCGAGCTGATCCGCAGACTGCGGGCGGAGCACGGCCCGTTGATGTTCCACCAGTCCGGCGGATGCTGTGACGGCAGCGCGCCGATGTGCTACCCGCTCGGTGAGTTCCGTACCGGCGGATCGGATGTGCTGCTCGGGGAGCTGGAGGTGGACGGGGTCCAGGAGCCGGTGGGGTTCTGGATGTCGGCCTCGCAGTTCGAGCGGTGGCGGCATACGCATCTCACGGTGGACGTGGTGCCGGGCCGCGGCAGCGGTTTCTCGCTCGAGGCGCCGGAGGGCGTGCGCTTCCTGATCCGCTCACGGCTGCTGGAGCAGGCGAACCCTCTGGAGCAGGCCCACTCCCCGGAGCAGGCGGGCTGAGCGGCGCGCCCGCGGGGGCGCGAGCGGCCGCCGCCAGGGCGGCGGCCCGCGCCCTCAGCTGGCGTCGGCCAGCGCCAGGGTGTGCAGCCGCTCGGGCGGGCCGGGCCGGGCGTAGTACCAGCCCTGGGCGGTGTCACAGCCGAGCACCCGCAGATGCTCGGCCTGGACGGCGGTTTCCACGCCCTCGACCGTCACCGCGAGGTCCAGCGTATGGGCCAGCGAGACGATCCCCTCGACGATCTTGACGTCGACCGGATCGGCCGGGGCGCGCTGCATGCCCCGGGTGAAGGAGCGGTCCAGCTTGAGGGTGCTCACCGGGAGCCGGCGCAGGTACGACAGATTGGAGTAGCCGGTGCCGAAGTCGTCCAGGGCGATGTCCACACCCAGGTCGGCGAGTTGCCGCAGGGGCCGCAGGGCGCTCTCGTCGGCGCCGACGAGGTCGTTCTCGGTGACCTCCAGGCAGAGCGCGCTGGGGCACAGCCCGGAGTTCTCCAGGACCGCCACCGTGTCGGAGACCAGGGTGGGATGGCTCAGCTGGCACGGCGAGAGATTGACGTTGACGCGCAGCGGCTCACCGCCGGGCTCGGCTGAGTCGCGCCACTCGCACGCCTGCCGGGCGGCCTGCTCCAGCACCCAGCGGCCGAGCGGGACGATCAGCCCGGTGTCCTCGGCGAGCGGGATGAACTGGTCCGGGCCGAGCACTCCGTGCACCGGATGCAGCCAGCGGACGAGCGCCTCCGCACCGCGCACGGTGCCGTCGGCGAGCCGTACCAGCGGCTGGTACTCGATGAAGAACTCGCCCTTCTCCAGGGCGGAGGGCAGCCCGTTGGTGAGGCTGTGGCGGGCGATCACCCGGGCGTTGGAGTCGGCGTCGGCGAGCTCGTAGCGATTGCCGCCCGCGGCCTTGGCGCGGTACATGGTGATGTCGGCGCTGCGCAGCACCTCGGCCCGGCCGATCTCCCCGGCCCGGCCGTCGACCACGCCGATGCTGGCCCGCACCTGGAGCTCACGGCCCTCGACCCGGACGGGTTCGGCGAGCGCGGCGAGCATCCGGCGGGCCAGCGCGGTGCCTTCGGCCTGCGCCGCGGGGCCGGTGACCAGGGCGAGGAACTCATCGCCGCCGACCCGGGCGATCAGCTCGTCGGGGGTCCTGACACAGCTCTGGAGGCGTTCGGCGACGGCCTTGAGCATCCGGTCGCCGACGGCGTGCCCGAGGCTGTCGTTGACCGCCTTGAAGCCGTCCAGGTCCAGGTAGCACACGCCGAACCGCTCGGCGTCGGCGTCGGCGGCGAGCACCTGGTCCAGCCGCTCCAGGAACAGGGTGCGGTTGGGCAGCCCGGTCAGCTCGTCATGGGTCGCCTCGTAGCGCAGCCGCTCCCGCAGCAGCCGGTGCTCGGTGATGTCCTCGGCGAGGGCGAGCTGGTACTGCGGGGCACCGCCGGAGTCGCGCAGCAGGATGACGGTCAGATTGGTCCACAGCACGCTGCCGTCGTCGCGGTAGTGCGGCTTCTCGATGCGGAAGTGGTCGCGTTCGCCGCTGATCAGCTCGCGGTAGAGCTCATGGGCGCCCGGTACGTCATCGGGGTGGACGAACTCGGTGACGTTGCGGCCGGGGCGGAAGAAGTCCATCCCGCCGAACATCCGGGCCAGGGCGTCGTTGACGACGAGCACCTCGCCGTCGAGTCCGGCGATGCCGACGCCCATGACCGCGCCCTCGAAAACGGCCTGGAACTTGGCCTCGCTCGCGTGCAGCGCCTTCTCGGCCTCGGACCGGGCGGCCAGCGCGGCCCGCGCGATGGCCTCCTGCTCATCGCGCTCGCGCTTGCGCAGCTCGCGGACGAATCCGGCGGCGAGGGCGTGCTGGAGCCGCACACAGCGGGCGCGCGCCTCCTCGTCCGTCAGCGGCTCTTCGACCCTCAGCGGCTTCCCGTCCGTCAGCGGCTTCCCGTCCGTCAGTGGCCCGGCCGGCTCGGAGGGCAGCCCGGGGGCCGCCGAGCATGACACCAGATGCGCGTCGATGACGCCCAGGATCGCGGGCAGCGCCTCGGGCTCGGTGCACTGGGCGCCCACCAGCGCGGCACCGACCTCGTACGCCGCCTCGGCGTCGAAAGGGGAGGTGCGCAGGGCGACGCTCAACCGGCGGGCCAGCGGCAGCAGATAGTCCTCGAACTCGTCGGGCTTCATCGTCGTGGCCGCCAGCGGGTGGACGGCCCGGCACCAGATGCCCGCGAACCGCCTCAGCGCGTCGCTCTCCGTGGGGGCGAGGTTCCCGGCGGCGTCCCCGGCGCCGCCGTCACATCTCGGCCCGCCCGGTCCGGAGGTCATATCGTGCGCTCCCCCGGGCGACCGACATGGGGTGTGCCCCTGTCGCCTGGCCCGTCCTCGCCCGCCGCGTCCTCGCTTGCGGCGTCGATGCCCTCCGGCCGCCAGTCCACGTCCTGCACTTCCTTCGCCCTCTTCCGGCTTCCGGGGCCGCCCTCGGGTCGTCCGCGTCCTCGGGGAAGTTGAGCACGCCGGAGAGCGGCACGGCAACCCGCTGCTGAGGCGAGATTACTGATCAACCGTTCGATGAGGAAAGGAAAAACGGAAATCTTCAATCCGGATGTGATCGCGGCGACGCGCGCGGCCGGGTGATACCGGGCACCTGCCACGGTCATCTGCCGACGGCCCGAGGCCCACGCTGACCTCGTCCCTCCAGTGGGCGTTCCAGTGAAAGCGGACCGCGAAGCCCGCTTCCGGAGCCCGGTTCTGGCGGGGCGCCAACCTCGTTGATCGGCATCCGAATTGGGAAATGCGTCACTTCCGTACACCTCGGCGCGGCCTCCGGCACCCAGGATGCCGAACACCTCGCACCATTTTCGCCCCCATGCGGTGAATTGCCATGAATCGGGTACTCGCGATACTCGCAATATGCACCGTTTTCGACACATGAGGACACACGGAGTGACGCGATGGCCCCACCAGCCGCCGCCCACGATCCGCTGTTGCACCGCTGCCTGACCCTGTTCAGCGGCTTCGACGGGATCGAGGACCAGGACGAGGCAGCGATCCTGCGCCGGGCGATGGCGCAGGTCAGCGCGGTCGGGACGGGCCGCGCCGAGGCGGGATGTCTCGGCGACGGCGAGGACGGCATCGTCCGCACGCTGCACCGGGGTCGAGCGGTTCGTCCGGGAGTGGCTGGGCCCGCTGCTGGACTACGACGCCCTGCACCACACGGACCTGGTGGAGACCCTCTCCGAGTACGTCGACCGCGGCGGCAACTACAGCCGGACGGCCGTGGCGCTCGTCATCCGCCGCTCGACCCTCCGCTACCGGCTGCGGCGCATCCGCGAGATCGGCGGCAGCGATCTGGCGGACGTGGACAGCCGGCTCAACCTCCACGTGGCCACCCGCATGTGGAAGATCATGAGGAACGGCCCCGAGTGACCGGGGCGTCGCCGGGCACCCGTGGCCGAGGCACGGCATCACACGACGAGGCGGGATCCGCACATGAGCGACAAGAACGAGAGCCTGGCGCGCAACCTGCTCGACCAGCAGGGCACCACCTTCGCCACCGAGGCCGGGATCAAGCTCCGCAACACCCCCGGCCCGCTCTACCAGCTGCTGGTGCTCGCACATCTGCTGTCCGCGCGGATCAGGTCCGACATCGCCGTCGCTTCCGCCCGTGCCCTCTTCGACGCGGGGATGCGCAGCCCGCGGCGGATGGCGGAGGCCACCTGGCAGCAGCGGGTCGACGCGCTCGGCGAGGGCGGCTACCGGCGCTACGACGAGCGGACCGCCGGCCAGCTGGGCGAGGCGGCCGAGCTGGTGAACCGGGAGTACCGGGGGGATCTGCGGCGGATGCGCGAGGCCGGGGACCCCGGGAAGCTGCTGCGGGAGATCAACGGCATCGGCCCGGCCGGGGTGAACATCTTCCTGCGGGAGGCACAGGGCGTATGGCCCGAGTTCGCCCCGTACTTCGACCGCAAGGCGCTGGACGGCGCCGAGCGCGTCGGGTTGCCGAAGAGCGCCGAGGCGCTGGGGCGGCTGGTGGCCGAGGAGGACCTCCCCCGGCTGGCCGCGGCCCTGGTCCGGGTCGCGCTGGACGCGGACGCCGCGCGGGAGGTGCGCGCCGCCGCGTGACGGAGCGTGGTCAGCGGCGGCGGGTGTTGAGCCGGGCGGCCTGGCGCGTCAGGTGCTCGCGCTCGGCGAGGCTGGGTGCCTTCCCGGCCGCCTCGGCGTACAGCCGTGCCGCCGTCGCCAGGTCCCCGTCGCGCTCGTGGAGGTACGCCGCCACCGCGGCGTGGCGAGGCAGGGAGGCGTCCAGCGCCGCGAGCGCCGCCAGCCCGGCGCGCGGTCCGTCGGCCTCGCCGACGGCCACCGCGCGGTTGAGCCGGACCACCGGGCTGTCGGTCAGGCGGGCCAGCTCGTCGTACCACTCGACGATCTGCGCCCAGTCGGTCTCCTCGGCGGTGGGCGCGTCGGCGTGCAGTGCCGCGATGGCGGCCTGGGCCTGGAACTCGCCCAGCCGGTCGCGGGCCAGGGCCGCCTGGAGGAGCTCGACGCCCTCGGCGATCGCCTCGGTGTCCCACCGGCCGCGGTCCTGCTCGGCGAGCGGCACCAGGCTGCCGTCGGGCGCGGTCCGGGTGGCGCGCCGGGCGTGGTGGAGCAGCATGAGGGCGAGCAGCCCCGCCACTTCGGGGTGGTCGACCGCGGCCGCGAGCTGCCGGGTGAGCCGGATGGCCTCGGCGGCGAGGTCGACGTCGCCGGAGTAGCCCTCGTTGAAGACCAGGTAGAGGACGCGCAGCACGGTGGCCACGTCGCCGGGCTGGTCGAACCGCACACCGGAGACGGTGCGCTTGGCCCGGCTGATCCGTTGCGCCATGGTCGCCTCGGGCACCAGGTAGGCCCTGGCGATCTGGCGGGTGGTCAGCCCGCCGACGGCGCGCAGCGTGAGCGCGACCGCGGACGAGGGGGTCAGGGACGGGTGGGCGCAGAGGAAGTAGAGCTGGAGCGTGTCGTCCACCCCGGGCGCGGGGCCGGGCGCCGGCTCCTTCTCGACGAGGTCCTCACGCCGGCGGCGGGCGGTGTCCGCCCGGGTGGCGTCGAGGAACTTGCGCCAGGCCACGGTGATCAGCCAGCCCTTCGCATCCCGTCTGGGGTATCCCTTGCTCGAAGAGCTTGGGGAAGGGTCGGCCGGCCCGACGCGGACCGCCTCGACGAGTGCGTCCTGCACGGCGTCCTCGGCCGCCGCGAAATCGGCTCCGCGGCGGACGAGGACGGCGAGCACGCTCGGCGTCAGGCTCCGCAGCACGGCCTCGTCCATCGATGACTCGTGCATCGGCTCGTGCACCGACTCGTTCACCGGCCCGTTCTTCGGCTCGTGCATCGTTGAGGTCACTCCAAACGAGGGACAGCGATGGGTGAAAGAAGTCCACCGAGCGAGGCTCCGGCCTCGTGGGCGGCGTTAGCCCGGCGTGGACCCCGAAGACCCCAAAGAGATTGTCCGGCGTGGGTACGACATTGCCTCCTCGCGCTATGACGAGGCATATGGCGCGGAGACGAAGTACCGGCAGTGGCTCAGCGATGTGCGGCAACGGATCCCGCCCGGCGGGACGGTGCTGGACCTGGGATGCGGAAGCGGGGTGCCGGTCGCCCGTGATCTGGCCGCCGATGGCTACCGGGTCATCGGTGTCGACATCAGCGAGGTACAGATTCGACGGGCCAGGGCGCGGGTGCCCGAGGCGGAGTTCATCTGCGCCGACGCATCGGCCGTGTCCTTCGAAGCCGCTTCCTTCGACGCGGTCGTTTCCTTCTACGCTCTCATCCATATTCCGCTGCCCGAACAGCCGCCGTTGCTGCGGAGGATCGCCGAGTGGCTGCGCCCGGGGGGCTGGTTCGTGGCCACCACCGGGTACGGTGCGCGGACCGATGTCGAGGAGAACTGGCTCGGTAGCGGTGCCGCGATGTGGTGGAGCCACGCCGACGCGGCCACGAACCGCACCTGGATCACTGAGGCCGGTCTGACCGTCGAACGGGAAGAGTTCGTTCCGGAAGGCGCCGGCGGACATGCCCTGTTCTGGGCACGTCGGGGCGCCCTTTAGCACCGCACGGTCGTCCGTGGTGACGGTATAGGCTCTGGCGCTGCGGGTCGAACGCGTCGTCAAGTCGGCAGCTGCCACCACCAGTCGAACGAGGAGGCTTGTCATAGGCGCCAAGCAGGGCAATGTCATGGTAATGACACGACGGTTGTCGTTATTCATGGTCGACTCGGTCATGTCCACGGTCCCGTCGTTCATCGTGCTGTGGGCAGTCTCCCGGGTCGCCGATGCGGACACCTACGGAACTGTCGCCATCGGACAGGCCTTCGGAGTGATTGGAGCAATTGCCGTCATATGGGGGTGGGAAATTGCCGGGCCACCGGTCATCGCCCGAGCAGATCCACAGGCACGCAAAGACTACTATGCCGAGTCGATCGGCGCGCGGATATGGTTGTTCGTTCCCGCCGTCTTTTTCGGAGTGATCGGCCTCTGGTTCGCCACCGATCACTCCTACCTGGCCATCGTCGCGGGTCTGACCGGAACGCTTTCCGGACTGTCGCCGTCCTGGTTCTACATCGGCACGGGCGACAGTCGTTCCTTGGTTCTTCTCGAAACCGTTCCGAACGTAGCGGCAACTCTGTTGGGTGCTTGGCTGACGGTGCTGTCCGGGTTTGTGCTGCCGATTCTTGTGCTGCCGTTGCTGGGCGCGATGGTAAGTCCTGTTGTCGCGTCCGTACAGATTCTGGGTTCGCGACGGCTGCGTGCCAGTGACTTCCACTTCTCCAATGTCGTGGCGGCGTTGCGCAAGGATGCCGCCGCCGCGGCCACGGGTGCCACGACAGCGCTGTATGTGACGCTCCCCGTGCTTCTTCTGGCAGCCGTGAACCACGGTGCGGTCGCGTCCTTCGCCGCGGCGGAACGCCTCGAGCGGTCCGCACTCTCTCTGGCGACGCCTGTCACCAAGGTTCTCCAGGGCTGGGTGCCCTCGACAGATCAGCGGCTGGTGGTCCCCAGAATCCTTCGGGCACTGGTGATCGGGGTGGCAACCTCCGCCACGTTGGCGACCGCCGCCGCGTGCACCGCCGCACCCATTCTTCGCCTCACCACGGACGGCGAAATCTCGATTTCGCTTGCCTCTTCGCTTTTCCTGGGCCTCATCGTCGGCGCCATCGCTCTCTCGCAAGTCACGGGCATCGTGTGCCTGGCCAGTCTCGGTCTCTTTGCCAAGGTTCTGACCAGCACCATCCTCGGGGCCGTCGTCGGATTGGTGCTCGTGCCCGCGATCGGCCACCACTACGGCACCGCCGGCGCCTTGGCCGCTCTGGCGGTCGCGGAGCTGACCGTACTTCTCTACCAGCTCTGGGCCGTGCTGACGGCTCTCCGCGAGCTGAAGGAGGCGCCGCGAGCCGAACTCGTGGGCGCGGAGGGCTGACTCGGTTCTTCGTGACCCGCACGGTGTGCGGTGCCGCCGTATCGCGCGGCACCGCACACCGTCGTCCGAGCGGGGTCAGCGGGACTCCTTCGCATCGAAAAGGAACGCCCCCTGGGTGTCCGGCGAGACCAGGTGGCTCGCCGACGCCCGATACATCCGGGCCAATTTCGGCCAATTCCACCAGAGCCGCGCATGCTCCTTCAGCAAGCCTTTGAGGGAACTCACGAACAGCGAACGGCTCCGCCTGCGCCGGGACACCAGATTCCCATTGGGAAAGTAGATGTCGACCGCGTCACGGTGACCGATGTCCCGCCATTCGTCCATCGCGGCAGGAAGCACCGGGGCAACCGTATGCCGCCGGTCCGTGAACGCGTGTCGGCATATCAGCGCGCAGATCCGCAGCAGTGTGGCGATCTTGCTTTTCGGCGATGTGTGATCGCTCCTGTGCGGTGTCGCTTCGACTGAGATGTCATCGGGGTCCTCAGCCCGTTCCGAGGCATCAAGGAAACCCTGGCGCAAGCTGTTCAATGACGCCAGTTTGCCATCGGACTCCCGGAGCAGATCCGCCGGCTCTCGATGCAGATCGATCAGCGCTTGGCACCTGAGAGCGGCAGTCGAGTAGCGCATGCACAACAGCGACTCGATATCGAAGGCGAGATTCGTCAGGACAACGCCGGTGCCGCGACGATGCGGCGAGTGGATCAAGGCGGCAATGCAGCGATTACGCAGAAGATAATAGGCTTGCCAATTGTGAGCGTCCTTCTCCCGCCAGGACTCGTGCCATACCCCGAACCCCGGAAGACTGACCGTGGGGATGCCATGCGCACCGGCCCGGAGCCCGTACTCGATATCATCCCACTTGATGAAAACAGGCAGCGGAAGCCCAATGGATTTTATGACGTCGACCGGAATGAGACATGTCCACCAGGCGTTGTAGTCGACATCGAAACGCCGGTGGAGCCAGGGAGTCTTCCGCAGGTCATGGAGCGACAAGTCGAATGAATCAACAACTCCGGGTACCGAATCCCACATGTAGTCACGCCGGTCGATCCCCTCACCGAACGTGGACAGCACACACGGTTCGTTCATCTCGAACATATGGGCACCCACGATCGTGGGATCCCGGCAGAAATCGGCGAAAGCCAAGCCCCTGATGAAGCTTTCCGGGTCCACGGCCACGTCATCGTCCATGACGACTACGTAATCACTCAGTTCCTCCCTGATGGCTTCGTACATGCCGCGCCCGAACCCTCCGGCTCCGCCCAGGTTCCGCTGCTTCACGACCCGCAGCCGACGGATCACTTCGGGGTCAAGGTCACCGAAGTGCGGATTGTCCTCGACCGGATACCGCCGGCCGTGATCGACGACGACGATATGTTCCACCCGTCCGCCGAGGCCGATCACCTCACCGAAACTCTTCAGAAGGCCCATACAGGTTTCCGGTCGATCATGAGTCGTGATCACGACCGTCACGGTGCCCTGCTTTCCGCGGTCGTCCTGCACCTGCCATTCGGCATTCACGATCCGGACGGCCGGACCCTGCGGGGCGACCTCGAACCAGTACCACCCACCTCGCTGGAATGCGTCCAAGGGCAGAACCTCGTCGAAGGAACCGTCCTGCGCCGCGTCCTTGGAAAGCACCCGCGTTGCGTCGCCGTGCTCGTCCGACCTGAGAACCGTCACCGTGCACGCGCCGTTCACCGTGATTTTCAACCTGACGTGACGACGCGACGTCCAGGTGTGCCAATAACTGGCCGGGAAGGCGCTGAAGTAGGCCGCCATGGACGCAACTCCACCCGAAACGACTGCCCTTTCGTCGTTCCCTGTACCGTTCGCATCGCCCGCCGTCAGGGATTCAGCATGAGAGGAGACGTAGAGGGGCAGCGTTTCGATGGGGCGGTCAAGCGGAAAGCGTGTCTGCTGAACAGTTCGCCAAAGAGTCTTCCGCACGCTCTGGTGCACACCATCAGCGATCGTTGCCACTTTTCAGCTCCTTCGACGATGACGTCTCAAACGATCTGGGCCCGGCACAGACCTGTCAACCCGCTGCGCCCAGTCCCCTGCCCTGCCCCTGGACAGCTTGTGGTCGTGCAGCATCGTGACGATCGCGAACCGTGGACGGCCACCACCGGTTGCTGAAAACTCGGCCTCCAGTGTCGCGCCAGGAAGACGAAGTGCGTACCGCGAGGGGAGAAGGCCATTGCCTGCCAGTGCGATCGACCTCGACCACGTGATCGGCAAGGTGCGGACGACAGGGTACGCGGTGCTTCCGGGCGTCCTCTCGCCCGAGGAGACCCGGCGGACCAGAGAAGCACTGCACCGGTTGTCGGAGCTGGACGACGAGACCCATGGCGTCGAGCGCCTCGTCGGAATGCGGGAACGCGGCGCGCTGCGCAACCTGGCCGCCGCCGACGATGTCTTCCACGCCCTGCTGGAGACCTCGCCCGCGCTCGACATCGTCGACGCGTTCCTCGGCCCACGGGGCATACTCAACTGCTTTGACGCCCTGACCCTGTTCCCAGGGCAGGGGCGCTACCCGTGGGACTACCACACGGACCTGATGGACGTCACCGGTGTGTCGTTCCCGCCCAACAGGATTCCCGGTGTCAACGTCCTTTACTACTTCGACCGGGTGCGCGAGGAGAACGGCGCCACCTGGGTCGTCCCCGGCAGCCACCTCACCCTCGCCGACGAGCCGGACCCCGAGGTGATGGCGCCGCTGTCGGTGCCGTTGGAGGTCGAGCCCGGTGACGGCGTCGTGTTCGACGCGCGGATCTGGCACTGTGCGGGCACCAACGGCTCGGACGTGCCACGCGCCCTGATCAAGACGTTGTTCACCGCGCCCTGGTACCGGCCGCAGATGGACTTCACCCGCGCCGTGCCCGAGGACGTGCTCGCCCGGCTCAGCCCGCGCGCCCGGCGGTATCTGAACGTGCACAACGTACCGCCCACGACCGTCGACGAGCTGCGGTGGCGGCTGTTCCACGGTGACGCGGTGTACGAGGAGGAGGCCACTGCGGACAAGGTCGCGGAGGTCTGACGTGTATCTGCTGCCGTTCTTCAGCTACCGGCAGGTCGACGACGCCGTCGTCCTCACCAACCACATCACCAAGAAGCAGGCCGTCGACACCTGGGCGACCGTGGAGGCGCTGGAGGCGATCTACAACTCGCCGTCCGATCCGATCGGCCTCCCCGCGGTCGCCGAGGAGATGGAACTGGTCTTCGCGGACCGCGACGAGGCCAACAGGTGGCTCGACAGCGGTCCGTCCCGGCAGGCGGGCCGACTGCCCAAGATCGAGCAGATCGAGCTGACCAACCGCTGCCCGTACACCTGCAAGATGTGCCCGCGCACCTTCGAGATGGACCGCGGCCTCGGCGACATGTCGCTGGAGCTGTTCGACTCGATCATGAGCCAGGTCAGCGGTGACACGAAGTTCTGCGCACTGCACCACTTCGGGGAGTCCTTGCTGCACAAGGGCGTCGGCGAGGCCATCGCCATCGCGCTGAGCCACGGCGTGCGCACCGGCCTGTCGTGCAATCCGCCGAGTCTGCTGCCCAAGCGGGCCGAGGCGGTCCTCACCGCGGGCATCGCGAACATGGTGCTGTCGCTGGACTCCCTGGACCCGGACGTCTACAAGTCCATCCGCGGCCGGGCGGCCCGGCTCGACGTCGCCGACCGCAATCTGCGCGAGCTGGTGCGGTTGCGCGACGAGGGCGGCTACGACACCAGCCTCACCCTCCAGATGATCAATATGCACGCCAACAACGATGAGGCCGAGCGGTTCCTCGCCTACTGCGAGGAGCTCGGTGTCGACCGCGGTGTGGTGATCCGGCTCGAGCGCTGGGACTTCGACGACGAGCTGGTGGCCGAGCTGGGCGAGCACACGTCGGCCGGTTACACCGAACCGTGCACCCGGCCGTGGAACTCCGTGGCCATCCTGTGGGACGGGCGGGTCGTCCCGTGCTGCCACGACTACAACGGCGAGAAGGTGCTCGGCAACCTTCAGCACGAGACGCTCGAGGAGATCTGGGCGAAGCCGGAGTCCCGCGAGTTCCGCTCCCGCAACGCCGAGATGGCCATCTGCGCCAAGTGCGCGTTCGGCCAGTCGTTCCGGGAGGCCAGGCGGCAGAAGGAGGGCTTCCACCGGTTCCACCGGGAGGTGACCGAGCCGGATGGCGCGCGGTGGGAGTGGTTCAATCCGCGCCTGCTCGACGCGGGCCGGACCAGGGCTTGGTACGACGGCTTCGATGTGCTGCCGGCGGTGTCCCACGAGACGGGAGCGTGAACGTGGACCAGACGCGATCGACGCGCGATGCGCGGATGAAGTTCGAGTCGGCCGATCTGGCCGCTCGGGCCGTGGCGCTGCGGGGATGGGCGTACGCCGACGAGGGGCTGGACGTCGTCGGCTCGCTGCTGGGCGCGGGTCGTGGGCCCGGTGAGCAGGCCGCCGCACACGGTGCGTGGATCTCCGTGGAGAAGCCGGACCCGGCGCACGCCCTGGGACCGGTCCGTTCGGTGGTCGTCCTGACCACGACCGGCGATGCCACCGTGTCCATCGCCCACGGCGGCCAGGCGTGGCGGCCCGCCGCGGACGAGGAGCCGCCCGCGTGGACCGTGCGGCTGGGCGCCGGCGCCCAGGTCGTGGTCGACGGGCGCGCCGCCTACCGGGTCGACGAGGGTGAGGCCACTGCACTGCGCTGGACAGCCGCGTGACGCGAGGAGGCAGCAGATGATCACACTGGGTATCACGGGCAGCTTCGCCGACCTGGCCGGGACGTTCATGCCCGACGTACCGGAGTGGCTGTTCCACGACTCCGCCGCGGCCCTGGTGGTGGACGGGACGGTGGTCGCCGCGGTCGAGGAGGAACGTCTCAACCGGCTCAAGCACTCCAACCTGTTCCCCGCCTCGGCGGCGAAGGCTTGCCTGGAGCTGGCCGGCGTGCGCGCGGAGGACGTCGACGACGTGGCGTTCTTCTTCGGGGAGGACTACGCCAATCTGGAGGTCGGCCACGAGTACCTGAAGTTCCCCGATGTGCCCGTGCTCTCCGCGCGGGAGCTGCTGACGACGCGCCTCACCGAGGCGCTGGGACGGGAGTTCCAGCACGGTGACGTCCACTTCACCAAGCACCACCGCGCCCACGCGTTCGGCTCCTTCGCCGACTCGGGGTTCGACAGCGCGCTGGCGGTGGTCATCGACGGCAACGGCGAGGCCGAGGGTGTTTCGGTGTTCGACTGCGCCGACGGCGGCATGAAGCTGCTGCACAGCTACCCCGATCAGCACTCGCTGGGACATCTGTACCTGGCGCTGCTGCCGTTCCTCGGCTTCCGCCGCTTCGACGAGTACAAGGTCATGGGACTCGCGCCCTACGGTGACCCATCGGTGTACCGCGACTGCTTCCGCCCGTACTACGCACTGCTGGACGACGGCGGGTACACCATGAACAGCGGCGCCGTGGTGGAGCACCTGCTGCACGCCGGGTTCGCACCGCGCAGGCGCGGTGAGCCGATCCGGCAGCAGGACTCCGACCTGGCGGCGGCCCTCCAGGCGACGCTGGAGGAGGTGGAGCGCCATCTGCTGAGCCACTGGGCACGGCAGACCGGGGCTGCCCGGCTGTGTCTGTCCGGTGGCGTGGCCCACAACTCGACAGCCAACGGCCGCGTCCTCCAGTGGGGTCTGTTCGACGAGGTCTTCGTCCACCCGGCGTCGCACGACGCGGGCGCGTCGGCGGGTGCGGCACAGCACCGGCAGGCGGAGGTCACCGGCGGCCGCCGGGGCAAGGGGCTCGTCAACGCCTTCCTCGGGCCCGACCTGGGCGGCCCGGACGCGGTGCGGGCCGAACTGGCCGGGTGGCGCGCCTTCGTGGACGTGGAGGAGATCGCGCCGGGTGAGGAGGCGCGGTACGCGGCGTCGGCGGTCGCGTCCGGCCAGGTCGTGGGCTGGGCGCACGGGCGGTCCGAGTTCGGGCCGCGGGCCCTGGGCCACCGCAGCATCCTGGCCGATCCCCGCGACGCCGGCAGCCGCGACCGGGTCAACGCGATGATCAAGAAGCGGGAGGGGTTCCGGCCCTTCGCCCCCGCGGTCCTCGCCGAGTCCGCGCGCGAGGTGTTCGACCTCACCGCCACCAAGGCGCGCCTGGACTTCATGGGCTGCGTCGTGGACGTCCGCCCCGAATGGCGGGAGAAGCTGCCCGCCGTCACCCATGTGGACGGCAGCGCACGCGTGCAGACCGTGCACCGGGACACCAATCCGGTGATGTGGGAGCTGATCGACGGTTTCCGCGCGGCCACCGATGTGCCGGTGGTGCTGAACACGTCGTTCAACAACTTCGCCGAGCCGATCGTGCAGTCGGTGGGCGATGTGCTGCGGTGTCTGGTGACCACGACGCTCGACCTGGCCGTCGTGCCCGGCCACGCGGTCCGGCGCAAGCCCGGGTTCCGCGCCGTGCTCCACACCGCGGACGTGGTGCTCCACCCGGCGACCCGGCTGCGCGAGGTGGCGACGGCCGACGGCTCGGTGACCCGCGTCGTGTCGTTCCGTACCCAGGGGGCGAAGCCCGTCGCCGTGTCGGAGCCGGTGTTCGGCCTGCTCCGGGCGGCCGCGTCGGGGCCGACGTCGGCGGCGGCCCGCGGACTGCCCGCCGACGAGGAAACCCTGGACGCACTGCTCCTGCTGTGGGAGCACCGGGTCGTGGACTTCCGGGTCCGCTGACGCCTCGAGGAGGAACCATCGGGGGGCGTCCCGGCGGGACCGCCCCCCGATCCGCACCCCCGGGCCCCGATCCGGGCCCCAGGAAGGAGACACAGTGGCCGACCTGCGTTTCGACAGCGTCCGCCTCGACGTACGGGACATGGACGCCGCCGAGGCGTTCTACCGCGACGCCCTCGGCTTCGAGCGGGTGTTCCGCTACGACCTGCCGGACGGTGTCATCCAGATGATGGCGCCGGGCGGCCGGCCGCCCGGCGTCGAACTCACCATGCTGCGCGATCTCACCCCGGCCGCCAGCCCGACCGAGCACGTCGCGTTCCTGGCCGACGACGTGCCCTCATGGGTCGAGCGGGTCCGCCGTCTCGGCTACAAGGTGGAGCGGGAGCCGTTCTCCATCGAAGGGGAGACGATGGCGTTCGTCCTCGATCCGGACGGCCACCGGATCGAGTTGAAGCACTACAGCTGAGCGTCCCAGACGACGACGGGCTTGGCGGTGCGTCCCGCCGCCATGTCCCGGAACGTGGCCGTGCCGAAGTCCTCGGGCCGGACCGGGGTGGCCAGGGGGCGCGGATCGAGCACACCCGCGGCGAGCAGCCGCAGCACGGCGTGGAAGTCGGCCCGGAGCGCGCCGAGCGACCAGCTGAGCCGCAGCTCCTTGCCGAACGCCAGGCCGGCGTCCACCGTCAGCGTGCCGCTGTGCTGCGCCGCCACCAGGACGTGCCCGCCACGGGCGACCGCGTCCAGCGCGTCGTGGAAGCCCGCCGCCGTGCCGGACGCCTCCACCACGACCGGGAGCGCGCCGTCCGGGCGGCCGACCGGCAGGCCGAGGTCCGCCGCCAGGGCGGCGCGGACCGGTGCCGGGTCGACCACCGCCACCTCCAGTCCCCGGGCCCGCAGCAGCAGCGCCACCCCGAGTCCGATGGTGCCGGCGCCGAGCACCAGCGCCGGCCCGTCGCAGGTGACCTTGGCCGCCGCGTGGTGCGCGCAGGCCAGCGGTTCCACCAGGGCCGCGGACACCACGTCGACGCGGTCCGGCATCCGCAGCAGCGCCGTCCCCGGCACGGCCACGTACCGCGCCAGACCTCCCGAGCCGTAGGTGTGGCCCAGCAGCAGCAGCCGCTCGCAGTAGCTGGTCCGGCCGGCCGCGCACGGGCCGCAGGCGCCGCAGTGGAACGCCGGGTCGACCACCACGGGCGTCCCCACGGGCCACCCGTCCTCGCTGTGCACGACGGTGCCCGCGATCTCGTGGCCGGGCGAGGTGTCCGGCAGCGTGCCCGGCCGGTCCAGCCGCCCCCGGAAGTCGATGAGGTCGGTGCCGCAGACACCCGCGGCGGCCACCCGGAGCACCGTCCGCTCCGCGGGCACGGACCTCTGCCGTACGACGACCTCGCCCGCGGAGGTCAGGGTGTACGCGATCCCCTCGAAGCGCTCAGACACCGGCCACTCCCGCCTTCCGCAGTGCCTGGCGGGTCTCCGTCGCGTCGGTGAACCGGACGCCGATGCCGCCGAGCGCCGCCACCGCGTCGGTGTTGACGCCTTTGTCGTCCACCAGCAGCACGTCCCGCAGTGGCGTGTGCGTGGCGTCCGCCACCAGTTCGAAGAACCGGGGCGAGGGCTTGCGCACGCCCAGCCGGCACGAGGCGAAGACGCCCACGTCCAGTCCGTGCAGGTGGTCCCGTACCACCTCGTCGATCCAGTCGGCGTAGTTCGACCCGATCACCACCGTGTTGGCGACGGTGCAGTCGGACACCAGGTCGCGCATGCCGTCGATCCACGCGTAGCCCGCGCGGCGCACCCGGTGGAACTCCTCGACGTCCCAGTCCAGTCCGCTGTCGATGAGACTGCGCCAGTAGTCGGCCTCGGTGATCTCGCCCCGTTCCAGCCGGTGGTACACGCCGTCCGGGCGCACCGCCTCGAACTCGGCGAACGTCAGCCCGCACGCGGCCTCGTGAGCGCGCAGGAACGGATCGGTCAGCAAGGTGTCCATCAGGTCGAAGACGATGAGCACGGCTCTCCTCATGAGGGGTGTCGCAGGATGACCTTGATCGCGCGGTGGGCCCGGCGCGCGCGTGCGACGGCGAGCGCGCGCTCCACGTCGTCCGGGGCGAACGTGTGGGTGACGAGGTGGCGGCCCAGGTCCGGCGCCGCGGCGAGCAGGCGCACCGCCTCGTCGAGGGAGTCCGCCGCCTCGGGCGGGCGGGGGCTGGGGTCGGCGGCGTGTTCGAGGTGGCCGATCAGGGTCAGCCCCTTCAGCCACAGCGGGGTCAGGTCGGTGCAGTCGTCGGGGTTGCCCAGCGTCAGCACCGTGCCGCCCGCGCGGACCGCGCGCATCGCGGCGATCAGCGACGATGACGTGCCCCCCGCGTCCACCGCGAGCCCCGGCCCGTCGATGAGCACGTCGGCGCCGCGGGGCCGGGCGCCCGGGAGGTCGGCGGGTGTCCGCACCGGCTCCGCGCCCAGCGCGCGTGCCGCGTCCGCCTGGAAGTCGTGCCGTACCAGGGCGAAGCATCGGCTGCCGGGCAGGACGGACGCCACCGCCACCACGGTGAGCAGCCCCAGTGTGCCGCCGCCGACGATCACGACGTCGTCCCCGGCGTGGTGGCGCACCGAGCGCACCCCGGAGACGGCCACCGACAGCGGCTCGGCCAGGACGGCCGTGCGGTCGGGCAGGTCGGGTGGCAACGGCCGCACCATGGCGGGGTGGGCCCACACCCAGTCGGCCCATCCGCCGCCGAGGTCCGCGCTGAACCCGAGGGACTTGCTCCACCGCACGGTGGGCCGCCAGAAGGACGCGCACTGCCCGAACCGGCCGTTCCGGCACGCTGCGCACAGCGGCTCGTCGCGGGCGGCGCAGGTGACGAGCGGATGCACCACGACCCGCTCGCCGCTGCCGGGACCGTCGGCGAGCACGCCGACCATCTCGTGTCCCGGAACGACTCCGGCCGGGTCCACGGCGCCGTCCACCGGTGCCTCCGCCAGGCCGCGCAGATCGCTGCCGCAGATCCCGGCCGTGGTCACCCGGACGAGCCGCCACCGCGGTCCCGGCCGCGGTGGCACCGGGCCGTGGACGGTCCGCGGCCACCATGTGCCGTTCGGGGCGGGTGCCCGCACCACACGCCGCGCCCGCACCACACGCCGGCCGGTCACGGGACCGGCTGGGCGGTGGCGCCGGCGAAGGTGCGGTACAGCCGGTACGCGGCCGAGCGCACCTCCTCGACCGCCAGGCCGCGGGCCCGGGGCAGGACCGCGCCGGCCCTGCTCTGATCCGCGCACGTCCAGTACTGGTAACGGCCGCTCACCGGGTTGGGCACCAGGTGGACGGCGAGTCCGTCCTCACCGCGCAGCTCGCCGCACCAGCCCAGCAGCGTGGCGAAGCTCACCGGAACGCCCGATCCGAGGTTGTACACGCCCGGTGGCGGCGGTTGCCGGATCACGTCCAGCAGGGTGTCGACCACCGTCTCCACCGGTACGTAGTCCCGGCACGCCTCCAGTGTGTCGGCGAACAGCCGGAGCGGGACGCCCGCGGCGGCCTGCCGCAGCAGCTGGGAAATGATCGACGCCATGCTCCCCTTGCGTTCCTCGCCGGCGCCGAACACGTTGGTGTACCGGTAGCCGGACCACGCCGCGTCGTCGCCGAACCGCGCCGTCATCTCCTGGTCCAGGGTCAGTTTCGACCAGGCGTAGTCGTTGAGCGGGCCGGTGCAGCGGTCCGGGTCGGCCACGTCCTCCTCGACGACCGCGAACCGGCCGCGGATGGTGCCGTAGACGCTGTGCGAGGAGGCGTAGGCGAAGGGTGTCCCGGCGGCGGCGCACGCCTCGGCCAGGGCCAGCGGCTCGTCGACGTTCACCGCCCGCAGCAGGTCGCGGTCGGTTTCCAGGGTCGAGCTGATCCCTCCCTGGTGCAGCACCGCCCGGTACCGCCCGGCCCGCACATCGGCCAGCAGGCCGGCGTCGCCGGCGGTGGCCGGGACGACGCCGTCGGCGGCCGTGCTCTCCTCCCCGGCCGGCGCGGGGTCCAGCGCGGTCACGGTGAACCCCGCGCGGCGGCACGCCGCCGCGAGGTGGCCTCCGATGAACCCGGCCGCTCCGGTGACCAGAACCTCCCCGGTCATCGCATCGCCTCCGGGGAGGCGGTGCGCAGCAGTACCTCACGCACTTTGGCGGTCTTCGCCGCGGCCTCCTGCGCGGTGTCGCGCACGGTGACCTCGCCCAGGGTGCCCAGATAGCCGTCCACCACGCCCACGCTGAGCGCGACCGACCGGGACAGCAGGTCGTCGGTGCGCGGCAGGTCGCCGGGGGCGGCGTTGCGTATCCGTCGTTCGCCGCCTGCGTCGGTCCGGGTGAACTCGGCGTGCAGCTGGCCCGCGCGGGCGTAGTTGTGCTTGGTGGAGGCGTCCAGGGTGGACCCGCCCAGTTCGCGTGCGAACGCCGCCGCCCGCGCCGGATCCTCGAAGATCAGCACATGGGCCGTGCCGCACCAGCCCTCGTCGTGGATGACGCGGTGGCCGACGCCCGGCACACCGTCCAGCCCCTCGCGGACCACGGCCGCCAGTTCGCGGCAGTGTTCCAGTGCGCGGTCGAGCTTGCGCACCTGGGCCAGGCCCAGGGCGGCGGCCAGTTCGTGCATCCGCAGGTTGAGCCCCATCCGCGGGCCGTCCTCGACCAGGCCCGCCCGGTCCGGTGCGAACCCGTGGTCGTGGAAGGCGAACGCCTGCCGGTACACCTCCGGCGACTCGGTGACCAGCAGGCCACCGTCGCCCGTGGTCATCGTCTTGCCGGTGTTGAACGAGAAGGCGCCGGCCACGCCGATGGTGCCCAGCCGCCGGCCGCGGTACGTACCGCCGCACGCCTGCGCGCAGTCCTCCAGTACGGGTACGCCGTCCGCGACCGCGAGCAGCCGGTCCAGGTCGGCGGGGGCGCCGATCATGTGCACCGGCATGATCGCCTTGGTCCGTGGGGTGAGCTTCGCCGCGACGTCGTCCGGAGCCAGTGTCAGGCTCTCGTCGATCTCGGCCAGCACCGGCCGGGCACCGGTGAAGAGCACCGCCGCGATGGAGGCGATGAAGGTGTAGCCGGGCACGATCACCTCGTCCCCCGGTCCGACGCCCAGACCGGTCAGCCCGGCCACCAGCGCCGAGGTGCAGCTGTTCACGGCCAGCGCGTGCGGGCTGCCGAGCAGGGCGGCCATCTCCCGCTCGAACCGCATCGTCTTGGACACGGCCGACTCGTCGCCGAACCGGTAGCGGCTGAGGTGGCCTTCTCGTAACGCCTCGACGACCTCGCGCTCCTCGGCGTCGTCGATCAGGTACCAGCCTGGACCGGGCACCGCGGCCCTCCGTTCTCTCGACTCACTCGACGTGTCCTGAAACGTGCCGGCTGATGGGTTACGGCCGCGTGGCCACGGAGCGGCGTGGCCGGCCGGCTCACACCCGGCTCCCGCTGTCGTGGATGCGGGAGATCATGCTGGTGGTGGAGCGGCCCTCGACATAGGGCACGATCACCGTGCGGCCGCCCCACTCGGCGACCAGCGCGGCCTCGGCCACGTCCTCCACGCGGTAGTCGCCGCCCTTGACGTAGATGTCCGGCCTGATGATTTTGAGGACCTCCTCCGGTGTGTCCTCGCCGAACAGCACCACCGCGTCCACCGAGCCGAGCGAGGCCAGCACCGCGGCGCGGTCCTGCTGCGGCACCACCGGCCGGGTCTCGCCCTTGAGCCTGCGCACCGAGTTGTCGTCGTTCAGGCACACCACCAGGCATCCGCCGAGCCGGCGCGCCTGGTCCAGCAGGGCGATGTGGCCGGGGTGGATCAGGTCGAAGCAGCCGCCCGCGGCCACCACCTCCTCGCCCCGCGCCCGCACCCGCGCCAGCAGGGCCGTCAGGTCGCTCTCCGCCGTGCCGCGCTCCGTCCCACCCGGCCGCGCCGGCTCCGGAGCGGTGTCGGACACCAGCGCCGACGCACCGCCCGCCGCCACGAACTCGGTCGCCGTGCCGACGGCCGCGGTGACCGCCTCGGCGGGCAGCGCCCGGTCGGCGAGGAGCGAGGCCACCGCGACGGCGAACCGGTCGCCCGCGCCGCAGGTGTCGGCCGCGGTGACCGGGGCGCCGGGCACCACCAGCGGGGCACCGTCGCGGGACTCCAGCAGCACCGCCCCGTTGCCGCCGCGGGTGATCACCACGCCGCCCGCCCGCCACCGGTCCAGCAGTGTGCCGGCCCGGTCGACGTCGCCCACCAGGCCCGTGCCGGTTCCGCCCGCGAAGTGGGCGGCCTCCTGGGAGTTGGGGGTGACCAGCCGGACACCGGACACCGGTTCGGCGCCGCGCGGGTGCGGATCCCATACGACGGGTGTCCGGGGCGCGGCGGCGGTCAGCGCCGCGCGCACGGACTCGTCGAACGTGACCCCGCGCCCGTAGTCGGACACCAGCACCGCGGCGGCGCCGAGCAGCAGATCCCGCTCGGCCTCGGTCAGCCGGCGGCGTAATCGGACCCTGCGGTCGGAGGCGCGGCTGAGCATCAGCAGTGAGCGGTCCTCCGTCCGCACCCGGGACTTGACCGGGGTGGTGCCGTCGGCGCCGAGGTCGATCACGTGCACATCGTGCGCGCGCAGCAAGTCGGCCAGCTCGCCGCCTTCCTGATCCGCCGACAGGGCCGTGACCAGCACCACCGGCCGGTCGTCACGGGCGGCGAGCAGCGCCGCGAGGCCGGCGCCACCGGGGCGCGCCCGCACCTGCGCGTTGTCCACTGTCGGCACGGGCGCCTCGGGCGACAGCCGCCGCACCACGCCCACGATGTCGTGGTCGAGCAGCGCGTCGCCCACCACCACCAGGGGCGCCGGACCGTCCCGGCGCCGCTCGGGCGCACGGCTGGACGCGCCGAGCGCCACGTCCACCTCCGCGCACAGCACATGCACGGCGACCAGGTGGCACTCCTGGATGGTCGCCGTGCCCTCCGCCCGCACCGCCAGCACCTCGTCGCACAGCTCCGCCAGCGGGTTGGGTTCGGGCCCGGTCATGCCCCATACGGTCAGCCCGGCCTCGTGGGCGGCCCGTGCCGCGCACAGCAGGTTCTCGCTGCGCCCGGACGTGGACAGCACCACCAGGACGTCGCCGGGCCTGCCGTGCGCCCGGACCTGGCGGGCGAACACCTCGTCGAAGCCGTAGTCGTTGCCGATGGCGGTGACGCTGGAGGTCTCGGCGTGCAGCGCGATGGCCGACAGCGGTTCGCGTTCGTCCCGCAGCCTGCCCACCAGCTCCGAGGTCAGGTGCTGGGCCTCGGCGGCCGATCCGCCGTTGCCCGCGGCCAGCAGCCGCCCGCCACTGCCCAGCACGTGCGCCAGCGACCTGCCCCAGCTCTCCAGCAGGGGCAGGTCGAGACCGGCCAGCGAGCGCCGGAGCCTGGCCACGTGCTGGGGGCCGGTTTCCATGTGGTTCATGTGCCCCCTCCCATCGAGGCGCGCGCGGGCTCGACGCCCCGCTCGCGGATTTCGGTGATCGTCAGGACGCGGTCCGGTGTGCCCGCCGAGGTGGCGTGGCGCACCTCACCGCAGAAGACCCGGCAGCCGCCCGCGACGCAGGACGCGGTGACGGCCACCTCCAGCACGCCCACCACGCCGCCGAGGACCGGTGCGCCCAGGGCGCCCGCCGACCACGGCACCCTGGCGAACCGGTCCCCGTCCGCGGCGAACACCCGCGCGGTGGCCAGGTCGTCGGCGGCCAGCACATGCAGCGCGGCGACGCCGCTGCCCGCCACCGCGCGCTCGGTGCGCGAGCCCGCGGTGAGCGCGAACGCCACCACACCCGCGTCGTAGCCGACCGGCATGACGGAGCCGACGAGGCATCCGCGCGGCTCGTCGCCGTCCCGGCTGGTGACCACCACACAGCTGGTGAGGAGGGTGTCGAGGAGGGCGTCGCCGGTCATCCCCGCTCCCCCAGCACATCCGGGACAACATCGGCCACCCGGGTGCGGAACAGCGCGTTGCCGCCGGGCCACACCTCCGGGTTGCCGGGGTCGACGCCGGCCTCCGCGGCGCGCGAGGCGAGGAACGCGGCGCTGGGCACCAGCAGCTCCACCGGCGCCCAGGAGTCGTCGCACCCGGCCTGCCACACCGTGGCCTCGACCGCCGGCGGGAGCGAGTCGACCGTGCCGCGCACCAGTGGCGCCCAGCGCCGCTCGGCCAGCACCAGCACGCTCGTCGACCCGGCGTTGCGGTAGAGGCCGACGTGCCGGCCGTGGCCGAGGTTGCGCAGATCGCTGATGGTGACCGACCCCAGTCCCGCCTCCATGACCCGCGTTTCCAGGTCCACCGCGACATTGCGCAGACCGGGTGTGTAGAGGCAGAGCAGGCGCGGCCGGGTGGTGTCCGCGTCCGCGCGCAGGAGTCCGCCCACGACCCAGCGCGCCACCACCTCGTCCGGGTCCGGCGCGCCCTCGTCAGCTCCCAGCAGGGTCAGCGCGCCCAGGCTCAGGCTGAGCACCGAGTTGGTCGCGATCCATCCGTCGCGTCCCGGCCGGGGCGCGGACACGATCGCCAACCGGTCCGTCAGACGGTCCCGCAGCTCCTCGGCGGTCCGGTTCGACAGCACCACGGCGCGGGCCCGGCCGGCCGCGGCGAGGTCGGCCGCCAGCAGGGCGTCGGGGTGGCTCATGCTGTCGGAGATCACCACCACGGTGCCGAACTCCACCGGCGACAGGGCGAACTCCACCGGCGTGAGCACGGCTGCCGGCTGCCGCCACCGGCGCTCGTAGGCCGCGGCGGCCAGGTGCGCCACCGCGAGCGAGCCGCCCGAGGCGACGAACGCCGCCGGGCCGCCCAGCCGCCCGGTCAGCGCGCCGAGTTCCGCCTCGCCCCGCCACCGCTGCCAGGCGCGCCAGGTGGCGCCGAGGGTGGCGATCTCCTCTTCGTAGGTACGATCCACTGGTCCTCCCGGACAGCTCCCCGAGTACGGCGGGATCGGCGCGTCAGGGCGTGCCGGCGCCGCGGTCGACGGCGGTGGCCCCGCTGCTGGAGACGGCCTGATCGGTCATGTGTGCTGCTCCTCGTGGTGGGTGCCGGTCGGCTTCTCCTGCCTGTGGTCGACGTCCGCCCTCGGGTCGCACGTCAGGCCGTGGCTGATCTGCAACCTCGCCAGGAGTTGCGGCCCGCCGTCCTGGGCGCCGCGGAACTCGGCGTCCAGCCAGGTGCGGTAGTCGCGGGTGTAGCGCTCCTCGAAGATGCGTCGGGACAGCCGGAATCCCAGCGGGCGTCCCACCGCCTTGGCGGCGTAGAAGGTGTCGAAGCACAGCGCGCAGTCGCCGCACCACGGCGCGGCGCCGGTGCGGCCGCAGCCCTCCAGCTGGTGCTCGGCGCCCGGTGGCAGCGCGGCCAGCAGCCGCTCGCGGGTGAGGTCGCCGCAGACCGTGCGCAGCCGCAGCGCCGGGTGGAACTCGTTCCACCGCGCGAGGAACTCCAGGTCCGCGTCGAGGTCCGTCGGGCCGGGCGGGCCGGCGGGCGCGGCCAGGGCGGCGCGCCGGGCGACACCGACGTAGGAGCACGCCGCGCCGCGGTGCGCCGACAGTACGGCGAGGGTGAACAGCAGCGGCGCGCCACCGCGGTGCGGTTCGACCTCGGCCGCGAAGCTGCGGTAGCTCAGTCGCGTGGGCGAGAGGTGGTTCACCAGCAGGTCGGTGTAGGCCGAGGCGAGACCGCCCGAGCACCACTGCGCGACCTCCCCGGTGGGTTCGGGGAACGCCAGGCCCGCGGCGGGGCCGGCCTCGACGCGGACCTCGCCGCCCCGCAGCCACCCCGCGTACCAGGACCAGAACGGGGTCCCCGCGTCCGCGGGCACCACCAGCCGCTCGCACTCCGGCGACACCAGTTCGCGGCGCAGGCGGAAGTAGGTCGCCGCGGCGGTGGCGGTGACGCCCGCGCCGGTTGCCGTCATGGTCATCACCGGTTGGTGAGGTAGGCCACGGACACGGCGAGCTGGTCGGCGAGGAGTTCGGGCTGGCAGTGCGGTTCCAGCGTGAACGGTCCGGCGTAGCCCGCGCCCTCCAGCCGGTCGAGCACGTCGTCCCAGGGCACCTCGCCGGTGCCCAGCTCGACGGTCTGGTAGGTGTGGTCGCCGTCGGTGTAGGTGTTCCAGCCCGCCGCCGCGCCGTCGTGTCCAGGTCCGACCGTGATCACGTCCTTGACGTGTACGTATCCGACGTGCGGCGCGAGCAGCGCGGCCGCCTTGGCGACCTCCTCGCCCGCGCAGGCGAAGTTCGCCGCGTCGAAGTTGAGCCGGAACGCGGGGTGGTCGATGACCTCGGCCAGGTGCAGCAGCGACGCGGCCCGCCGGGAGATGTCGTAGTGCTCGGGGTCGTGCCCGAAGCCGTCGAACTCGTTCTCCAGCACGATCAGCACGCCCGCTTCCGCCGCCTGGTCCAGCAGCGGGGCGACCAGCCCCGCGTAGGTGCGGGCGGCGTGGCGGTCGTCGCCGTCGCCACCGTGGCCGAAGTAGGTGTTGACGCGTCCCGCGCCCAGCTCATGTGCGATCCGGATGCTCGATTCGATGAGCCGGCGCCCGGTGCCGGTCTCCTCCCCGTGCAGATAACTGGGCGAGGACACGCAGGCCACCCGCACCCCGACGGCCCGCAGCGCCGCGCCTACCTCCGCCGCGTCGTCCTCGGTCACCTGCCACGGCGACCACAGCTCCAGTGCGGACACGCCGAGGTCCCGCAGCACCGTCAGCCGGTCGAGTGAGTCCACCAGCGGTCCTGTTCCGACGAACTCCGGTGCGGCGACGGTCAGTTCACGGGATGGCATGGGTACTCCCTCACTGCGCGGGAAGGACATTCCGCACGGCTTTCGCGATCACTTCGGGGGGCAGGTCCAGATGGCACGGCGCGTCGCAGGTGTCGTAGTGACGGGTGCAGTTGCCCTGGAGCGGTCGCTGGTTCGGGCAGCGCGCGCCCACCGCGCTCTGTACGGCCACGGCGGTGCGGGAGCGGGGCCGCCACACCCGTGCGTCGGTCGACAGGAAAACGGACACCACCGGGGTGCCGCACGCCGCGGCGACGTGGCCGACGCCGGTGTCGTTGGCCACGAGCACCGACAGCGTGCTCAGCCGCGCCACGAGTTCGCGCACGTTTCCCGCCGGGGCGAGGACCAGGCGGTGCCGCGGGACCACCGCCGCCAGCCGCTCGGCCAGATCGAGCGTGAGATCGAGCTCATCACCGCCGGAGCCGCTCAGCACTACGAACGTCACATCGTCCGCCGCCAGTTCGCGGGCCAGGCCCAGCCACCGGTCGGTCGGCCAGCGCTTGGCGGTCGAGCTGGCGCTGCTGAACAAGCCGACGAGCCGCTGGTCGCGGTGTCCGCGAGGGGGCGGTGCCGGTCCGCGAAGCCACTCGTCGGGTGCGGGCGCCACCGTGAGCCCGGCGGCGGCGAGCACCGTCGTCATGCGCTCCCGGACGTGCAGCGGGCCCACGTCGTCCACCTCGTACAGATCGTGCCAGCGCAGCCGGAGCCCGTTCCGCCCGCACCAGTCGCGGAACTGCGCGTACCGCCCGTCGACGGCGAGGTCGGGATTGCGGAAGTTCACCACAGTGTCCAATCGGTGTCGTTCGATGAACTCCGCGATGTCCGTCCAGTCCGAGCGGTCGAACCGTCGCCACCGCGACGGCGCCAGACCGACCAGGCCACGCAGGCCGGCGGCGTCCAGCAGTTCCGGGTCGCGCAGCAGGGCGTTCTCCAGGTAGGTGTAGCGGACCCGCGGATTCGCCTCCTCCATGCCGCGCAGCACCGGCACTGCCAGACAGGCGCTGCCCAAACCAGTGAAGTCGACGACGTACAGGCGGCCCGCCGCGGGCTCAGTCGACAAAGTCGATCTTGTCGAAATCGAGGGTGTGCATGCCCTCGCTCTGCTTCATCAGCAGATAGTCATAGGCCCGCCGGCTCACCTGGTAGGACATCGCCACCTGGTCGACTATGCGGTACCCCAGTTTCTCCATCGCCCCGCGCTTGCTGGGATTGTTCGACAGCAGGGTGACGTTCTTGGACACTTTGAGATCTTTCATCGCCACTGCTGCCAGTGAGTAGTCGCGCAGGTCGCGTGGCAGGCCGAGCGAGGAATACGCCTGGTAGGAATTGATGCCCTCCAAGCGCTGCCGCTCCATGCCGCGGATCTTGAGGTCCAGCCCGGCGCCGCGGCCCTCCTGATACAGGTAGACCACGAGGCCCGCGCCGCGCCGGTTGATCTCGTCGAGGGCGGTGGCCAATTGCGGCCCGCAGTCACAGTCGCAGGCGAGTAATGCCTCGCCGAAGACGCACGACGAGTGAAGCCGAACGGCTGTGCCGTCCTTTCCGAGCTCACCCTGAGAGATGGAGAGGCACCGCTCCGGGCCGTCCGCGCCGTGCGTGGCGACATCGAAGGTGCCGTGTGCGGTTTGCAGGACGGTACTGGCCAGTATCACTGATCATCTCCTGACGATGCGTACGAGCCGTGCCCGGCCGGATGCGCGCGTGCGAGTGCGGTTCGTCGAGTCACCGGCCGACGAAATCGTTGAACTCCACCAGATGCCCGTCGGGATCGCGGACGAAGGCGACGGTCTCGTCACCGATCTGCCACGGTTCCCTCTCCACCTCGTAGCCGAGAGCGCGGACGCGTTCCAGCAGGCCGCGGACGTCGTCGACGGCGAACGCCAGGTGTTCCGTCGCACTCGGGCGGGGCTCCAGCCCGTGCTCGAACCACAGCTCGACTCCGGGTGGTGCTCCGCCGGGACCCATCTGCAGGATGACACCATTCTCGGTTTCATACCGGACGATCCGCCGCAGTCCCAATGCCTCCGAGTAGAACCGTTCGGCCCGGTCGATGTCTTTGACATCGACCCGAAGGTGGTCGAGACGCACTCCTACCACGGGATTCCCCCCTCGGACGGCTGCGTTGAGGCTAGGGGCAATCTTTATGAGCGGTGATGTGCGCGTCTAGGGCGGGGCACCGTCACCATGCTGCACTGCCTCAACATGACGACCACCGGACGCGGCGCGGACGACGATCCGGAGGCACGAACCCGTGGGAATACCTCCCGCAAACCGCCCGGAATCAGCCGTTCCACTATCGCGGTCGCGGTGGACGGTCCAAAGATCACGCCTATTGGGACGAGTGCCGGGTCCGGGGCGGGCCGCCGATCCCTGGATTTGCCAACTAGTTATGCGGGTAACGATTCAGCGTCGGTAGGCAGAAACCGGAGGCCGCGCTGTCTCTCCAAGAGGAACTAGGTGGTGTCGTGCCGGGTGCGGAACGGGGGCACAGTGATCCACGCGTCATTTCCACTCTGGACGACATTAGCTGGGTCGTCTATCGATGGGTCCTCGACCGGGGACGCACCGAAGTCGACGCGATTCCCGAGCAGCTGGGACTGAGTGTTCCCCTCTTCAACCAATGTCTGGAACGGCTCCTGCGGCTGCGGCTGCTGCACACGGACGGGAAGGGGCGGCTGGTCGCGGGCAGACCGGATGCCGTAGCGGCGAACATCGTGGGCCCGCTGGAGAAGCAGATCGTGGAGTTCCGTGATGAGGCGGACCGGCTGAACGACGATTTCCGCAGGCTGATGTCCATGTACCGGCGGCACCGCAAGCGACATATGCGGCGCGGGAGCGACACCATCGGCATGATTCCGGAGGGCGTCGGGATCAACCTGCTGGTCAGCGAGATCGCCGAGGGCAGCGTCCGGGAAGTGCTGCTGCTGCACGCCGGGACGGAGGGCTTCGGCGGCCTGCTCAACCAGGTGCTGGCGGAGACCCCGTCATTGTCCAAGCGCGGTGTGCGGGTGCGGGCGGTGTGCGCGGCCGAGGTGCTGGACGACGACTGGGCGGCGCGGCGCTGCGCATCGACCGCCGCCCGTGCCGGAACGCAGGTGCGCGTCGTGCCCCAGGTGGCGGGGCCCCTGGTGATCCTGGACGAGCATGCCGCGTTCATCCCGGCCGCGGGAGGCCGGGCGGGCAGCGCGGTCGTGGTCCGGCAGACCACGGTGCTGGACATGCTCCGGGGCGCCTTTGAACAGCACTGGTCGGAGGCGGTGTCGCCGGCCGAGCAGGCCGAGCTCGACGCCGAGGCGCTGACCGGTGACGAGGTCAAGCGCCGCATTCTCCATCTGCTCGTCCAGGGCGCTCGCGACGGCGTGATCGCCCGTCGGGTCGGGATATCGGTACGGACGTGCCGCAGGCACATCGCCGAGTTGGTCGAACAGGTCGGTGCGGAAAGCCGGTTGCAGGCGGGGTTTTTGATGGCCGGCCGTGATTGAGCACGGTGATCTGAAACGGGTCAGGAGCGTGAGCTAGGCGAATCCGCCCTCCGTGGATTCGCGGATCCGCAGGGTGTGCCCGATCAGAATCTCCCTGGCCGGCCGGTCGGGCACATCGATCCGTTCCAGCAACAGACGTACCGCGCTGCGGGCCATGGCGGCTTTGTCCGAGGCGACGCTGCTCAGGTTCGGCGTGCTGAACTCCGCGGCCTCGAAGTCATCGAAACCCATGACGGCGACGTCGTCGGGGACCCGCAGCCCGCGTTCGTGCAGCGTCCGTAACGCCCCCAGAGCCAGTGCGTCGTTGAAGCAGAACACCGCGTCCGGCGCGTCGGGCTCCTCCAGCAGCGAGCGCATCGCCTGCGCCCCCTCGCGCAGGTGGTAGCGGGCGGTTCCCTTCTCCAGCCGGCTGTCCACCGGCAGCCCGGCCGCTGCCAGCGCCTGGCGGTAGCCCGTATGCCGCAGCAGCGGCGTGCCGGTGCACGGCTCGGGCTGGATGCCGATGGCCGCGATGCGCCGCCGACCGCCGCGTACCAGATGGGTGACGGCTTCCCGGGCGGCCGCGACATTGTCGATGCCCACATAGTCGGCGGAACAGCCGCTGGGGCGTTCCCCGATGAAGACGAACCGCATGTCCGCGCGCCCGGCGAACGCACGGCCGTGCGGAGCGAGCGGGCTCACCACCACCCCGTCGACGAACCGGTCGCCGAGATGGTCGATGACCGCCTCTTCCCGCCGCCTGTCCCCCAGGGTCTGCTCGATGAGCAGGGTACGGCCGTGCTCCTCGACCGCCATGAGCAACTGCCGGTTGAGTTCGGCAAAGTAGGACATATGTAATTCGGGGACGATGATCCCGATGATGCCGGTACTGCCCCGGCGCAGATTCCGGGCCGATCTATTCGGTCGGAAGTCGAGCTCCTGGATGGCCCGCTGAACCCGCTTTCTCGTCACAGGGCTCACGTGCACATACCCATTGACCACGTTGGACACGGTTTTCGGGGAAACCTCGGCGAGGTTCGCCACATCCTTGATAGTGACACTTCTCGCGCGACCGCGTGGCGTCACATCTCTCCCTCCCGACTCACACGATGCTGACCAGCCCGGTCACGGGAGACCGCCGGACACCGTACCGTCCGTGACGGACACACCGCCACCTTCTTCCGTCAGGTTGTGGTCGTGCAGCATCCTGATGTTGATCAGCTATGGACGGAAGTAACGCCCACTGCGAATCCTCTGAACCAGGTACCAGCGCGGTTCGAGAATGGATGGTCATGACAACGGCGACCGTACGAGTCGATAAGAACTTCCGTATCGGTGCTATCGACCGCCGCATCTTCGGATCCTTCATCGAGCACATGGGCCGTGGCGTCTACGGCGGTGTGTACGACCCCGGACACCCGTCGGCGGTGGCGGACACGAACCTCCGGGGCGACGTACTGGAGCTGACCCGGGAACTCGGGGCCACCACGATCCGCTACCCCGGCGGGAACTTCGTCTCCAGCCACCGCTGGGAAGACGGCGTCGGTCCGCTGGAGAACCGTCCCCGCACGGTCGACCTGGCATGGCGCACCGTTGAGACCAACGCGTTCGGGCTCCATGAGTTCATGGACTGGACCGACCGCGCCGGGGTGGACCCGTACATGGTGGTCAACCTGGGCACCCGGGGCCCCGGCGAAGCGGCCGCTCTCGTGGAGTACTGCAATGTGGCGAAGGGGACCACGCTGGCCGAGCTGCGTCAGAAGAACGGCGCGGCCGACCCGTTCGGGGTGCGGCTGTGGGGTCTCGGTAACGAGATGGACGGGTCCTGGCAGGTCGGGCACCGTAGCGCACGTTCCTACGGCGAGGTGGCCGGCCAGGCGGCTCAGGCCATGAAGCTCGTGGACAGCAGCATCGAGACGGTGCTGTGCGGCAGTTCCAACATGACGATGTCCACGTACGCGAGTTGGGAAGCCGAGGCCCTGGACGCGGCCTATGAGCACGTCGACTACGTGTCGCTGCACCAGTACTACGACCCCGAGAAGTACGACGAGCAGTCCTTCCTGGCCTCCGCGTGCGCCATGGACCGGCACATCGAGGATGTCATCGCGGCGGTGGACTTCGTACGGGCACGCCAGCGCCGGGAGCGCCGCATCCACCTGGCGTACGACGAATGGAACGTGTGGTACCAGTCCCGGTTCCGGGAGCCGTACGAGTGGTCGTCGATGTCCGACGGCCCCCGCGCCATCATCGAGGACGACTTCACGGTCAGGGACGCCGTCGTGGCGGGAAGCCTGCTGATGACACTGCTGCGCCACGCCGACCGGGTGCGTATCGCCTGCCAGGCGCAACTGGTCAACGTCATCGCGCCGATCAGGACGTTCGGCGCCAGGTCCGCCTGGAAACAGCCGATCTTCCATCCGTTCGCCCTCACCGCCCGCCACGCCCGTGGCGATGTGCTGCGGCCCGAACTCAGCGCTCCGACGATCGACACGGACAGGTTCGGCCCCGTCCCCGCCGTGGACGTGGTGGCGACGCACGACGAGACCGATGGCGGTATCGCCCTGTTCGCCGTCAACCGAAGCCGGCAGCCCATCACTCTGCACGGCACGGCCACCGGCTTCGGCCGGCTGGCCGTCACCGGACACCAGGTGCTGGCGGACGACGACACCTCGGCCGTCAACACCCCTGAGAACCCCCTGCGGGTGCGACCGCGAGACCTCCCGATCACCTCGGCCGAGGCGGGGAACTGCCGGCAGACCCTTCCCCCCGTCTCGTGGAACCTCATCACCCTCGCTCCAGCCGCTCCATGAGCCAGTGACGTGTGCTGGACGCGCCGCGCACGGCCACCCGGGAGGACTGAGACATGGATACGTACCGCCCGCCCCGCAGCCCTGTGACGCGACAGCACGCCGACACCGTGCTGCAACGCGTCCTGCTCCCCGGCGACCAGGCAGAACAGGGCCATGTGTCCCTGCTGCTGGAAACCCCGGGAGGGCCGACGGCGGCCTCCCGGGAGGGAATGGTGCTCGCAGGCGGCGACACGGTGTCCTTCTGCGGCTATCTCAACGCGTTCCCCGCCGGTTACTGGGCCCGCTGGTCGATTCTGGACCGGGTGCGGCTGAGCCTGTCGGTGGTGGGGGACGTGGTGGTCACGGTGCACCGTTCCTCCGCCGACGGCGAGGCCGACGTGGCGGCGGAGATCCGGCACCGCGGCCAGGGCGACGTTCACATCGAGCTGCCGCTGGCGGGTTTCGACGACGGCGGCTGGTACTGGTTCGACATCTCCCCGCAGGGCCGGCAGGAGGCGCGACTCCTGCGAGGATCGTGGGACGCCCTGACCCCGGCACCGGGCCGGGCCGCGGCAGTCGTCGGGATGCCGACCTTCAACCGCCCGCGGGACTGCCTGGCGACCATACGGGTGGTGGCCGGCCATCCGGCGCTGCGGGCCGTGGTCAAGCGACTGGTGGTGGTGGACCAGGGCAGTGACAAGGTCACCGCGCAGCCGGGATTCCCGGACCTGGCAGCCGACCTCGGCGAGCAGCTCCTCGTGGTCGACCAGCCCAACCTGGGCGGCAGCGGAGGATACGCGCAGGTGATGCGGCGCGCGTTGGACGAACCCGAGTGCGAGCAGATCGTCTTCATGGACGACGACATCGTGCTGGAGCCGGACTGTCTGCTGCGTGGCATCGCGTTCGCGCGCTACGCCGCTCGTCCGCTGCTCGTCGGCGGACAGATGCTGAATCGGGAGATCCCGTCACAGCTCTATGTCATGGGAGAACTCATCGACCGGCGCGCCTTCACATGGCTGAAGCCGGCGCATTCGGAGTACGACCACGACTTCTCGGCACACCCGCTCCGTGCCACACCGTGGCTGCACCGACGCATCGACGTCTCCTACAACAGCTGGTGGACCTGCGTCATCCCCAGGACGGTGGCGGAGCAGGTCGGCGGGCCACTGCCCCTGTTCCTGAAGTGGGACGACGTGGAATACGGCCTGCGAGCCAAGAGCCGGGGATTCCCCACCGTCTCCGTTCCCGGTATCGCGGTCTGGCACGAGCCCTGGTGGAAGAAGGACGAGGAGAACAACTGGCAGACGTACTTCCACAGCCGCAACAGGATGGTGACGGCGGCGCTGCACGGGCGGTTGTCGCATTTCCCCGTGCTCTTCGGTGCTCATCTGATGGACACCCTCCGCCACCTCGTGAGCATGCAGTACTGGAACGTCGCCCTGCGCAGCGCCGGAATCCGGGACTTCCTGGCAGGCCCCGACGCCCTGTCGTCGTCGCTGCCCACCGCCAGGCAGCGCGCGGCGCGGGTGTACGAGCGCTTCGCACCGGTGGCCGGACCGGTCGAGGTCACCGAGGAAACCCACGACGACGGCACCGGAGACCTTCCCCGGCAGGTGGCACAGCCGCCCGGAACCTCCGGAGCGTCCGTCCTGCGCCTGGTGGCGGAACTCGTTCGGGGTTGTCTTCCCCTCTCCGGCGGACATACCGCCGACGGACACCCCCGCCTGTCCACCGACCAGGCGGCATGGCACGTTCTGGCCGCTCTCGGTGGCGCGACGGTCACCAGCCCCGACGGATCTCACTGGACCCGCAGAGAACGTCGGCCGGATGTCTTTCGCAGGCTTCTGGCCCAGACGCTGACCAGCCACGGCAGGCTCGCCCTCGCGTTCCCCCGGATGAGATCGGAGTACCGGCGACATCGCCGACGGCTCGAATCGCTGCGCCGGCCCTGAACGCACCAGTCGTTGTGATCGCTCGGAGGGATGGAGCATCGAGATGGACCTGCTCGTTGTCGGATCCGGACTGTTCGGCCTCACCGTCGCCGAGCGATGCGCTGCCGAGCTCGGCCTTCGCGTCACAGTGCTGGAACGTCGTTCCCATATCGGAGGCAACGCATACAGCGAGGCCGATCCGGAAACCGGAATAGAGGTGCATCGCTACGGATCGCACCTGTTCCATACGTCCAACGACAGAGTGTGGACCTATGTGAACCGGTTCACCGAGTTCAGCGATTACCAGCACCGCGTGTATACGGTGCACGGCGGCAAGATCTACTCCATGCCCATCAATCTCGGCACCATCTGCAGTTTCTTCGGCAGAGTGCTGGCACCGGATGAGGCACGCGCCCTGATCAGGGAACAAGCGGCCGAGACGGCCGATCCCCACACACTCGAGGGCAAGGCCGTCTCCATGATCGGCCGTCCCCTCTACGAGGCATTCATCCGGCACTACACGGCGAAACAGTGGCAAACCGACCCGCGCGACCTCCCTGCCGAGATCATCGGCAGGCTTCCGGTGCGCTACACATTCGACGGCAGGTATTTCTCCGACACATACGAGGGGTTGCCGAAGGACGGGTACGGCGCCTGGCTGCGGAACATGGCCGACCACCCGAACATCGAGGTACGGCTCGACACCGATTTCTTCGAGCACCGGAAAGAGGTGCCGCCCGGCGTTCCCATCGTCTACACCGGCCCCCTGGACCGGTATTTCGACTATGCGGAAGGCGAGTTGGGATGGCGCACCCTCGACTTCCAGACCGAGGTGCGGGCAACGGGTGACTTCCAGGGCACCTCGGTGGTGAACTACGCGGATCCGGACGTGCCGTTCACCCGGATACATGAGTTCAGGCACCTGCATCCGGAGCGGGATCACTACCCTGCCGACAAGACGGTGATCATGCGCGAGTTCTCACGATTCGCCGAGCGCTCGGACGAGCCCTACTACCCCATCAATTCGCGGAACGACCGGAAGATCCTTTCCCGTTACCGGGAGCTGGCCCGGAGCGAGCCCGATGTGTTCTTCGGGGGACGCCTCGGCACCTACAAGTATCTGGACATGCATATGGCCATCGGCTCGGCGCTGAGTCTCTTTGACAACCACCTTCTGCCGCGCTTCGCCCCACGCCTCCGCTCATGAGTATCGAGGTCGTTGTCTGCGCACCGCGAGCGATTACCCGCGAGGGGCTGCGCACCATGCTGAGTGCGGCGCCGCGCGTGTCGGTGGTGGACGTCACGACGGATCCCCGGGACAGCTTCGCCGTCTGGCGGACCACGCACTCGGACCTCGTCGTCGCCGACCTTTCGGCGACCAGCGGTGAGATGGGCGAGGTGATGCGCTGGCTCGGGGCCGACAGCGAGGTCTGCCCGCCGGTGCTCGCGGTCTCCCACGAGACGACCGCCGCCGCGACGAACGCTCTGCTCGAGTCCGGAGTCCGGGGTGTCATCGCGGGCGACGCCGATTCGGTCGAGATGATCCGGGCCGTTGAGGCGGTGGCGAACGGGGACATCTACGTGATGCCGTCCCTGGCCGGCGATCTCATCAACTGGCTCAGGGCGAGGACGGCCATCGTGGACCGCGTGCTCCAGGTGCGGGCTCAGATACTCACCCGCCGGGAGCGCGAAATCGTGGTGACGCTGGCGCTGGGCAACTCACTGGACGACACCGCGCGCACCCTGTTCATCAGTTCGTCGACCGTCCGCACCCACCTGTACAGAATCCGCCAGAAGCTGCATGTGCGTGACCGGGCCGAGCTCGTCTCCTTCGCGTTCCGGGCCGGTATCGTCAGTCCGCTGGACGGGGTATGCGCGGGATCGACGTCGTATACCCCGTCGGTTTGAGCGGGTGACCTCACGGGCGGCTGCCCGATTCCGTCCATGGGCTGTCGTTCGCGGTACGACGGGCCGGGAGCACCGGCCGCGGCCGGGTGAAGACGCCCTCCCACAGGCCCTGGACCAGGTACCGGACGAACAGGTCCTTCCGGCGGGCGTTCTTCGCCTGCGCCCAGATTCCCGTCCAGAACGCCTCGGCGGCGCGTTCCCGGCCCCGGGCGGAGGCGAGTCGACGGTGCTTGAGGATCCAGATCCGGTTGCGGACATCGAAACGCAGACGGGGGCCGAGGTCCTTCCACTCCGGCTTGTTCGGATGCACCACGACACTGGTGGTGCTGGCGAGTCCGCCGGCGAGGGTCTGGAGCCGGGAGGTGTACTCCGAGTCGTCCCACCAGATGAAGAAGTCGGCGATGGGAAGGTAGGTGCTGCCGGCCGTCTCCAGGTTGATGAGCACGCCCACGAAGGTCGAGTGCGCCGCCGGGTAGGTGTCGGGGGGCGTGGGCAGTCCATGGTTCTCCGCCACGGGTATGCGCAGCGGAATGTGACTGGGGATCTTGGTTCCGTCGGGTGCGAGTACCGTCGACGCGACGAAGCCGGGCTTGTCCCCCGTGGCGTGCATGGCGGACAGCAGCGGCTCCAGGGCGTCTTCCCTCGGCTCGGCGTCGTCGTCCATGAGCCAGGCGAAGCTGTGGCCGTGCCCGAGCAGGGTGTCGACCCCGAGCGAGAAGCCGCCGGCGCCGCCGATGTTGGTCGGACTCCGCACCACCGTGACGGAGGGAAACTCACGGCGCACCATGTCGGCACTGCCATCGCTCGAATCGTTGTCGACGACCAGGATCTCGTCCAGCGGCCGAGTCTGCGCGAGCAGCGCCGACAGGCACTTCCGCAGAAGGTCGCACCTGTTGTGCGAGACGACAAGGGCCGCGACGGTCATGGCTCCTCCTTGTGGTTGTCGCTGTCATGCCGATGCGGTGTGCGGGACGCGCCGATCGGGATGGGCCGGGTCGCTCCGGCCCACACCGATCGGCCGATCCCCATGTCGTGTGGGGGAAGCCGGCTACTCTCCCCAGTCCTCCTCGACATCCGGAGCGAGGGCCAGCAGGAGCGGGTCCACGCTGACCACCTCGAGTTCGCTGCGGCATTCGCCGCATTCGATGATCTCGTTGAGTACCACGGTGTCCTGGTACCGGATCGGGCTTTCGCACATCGGGCAGTCCAGCTTCACGCTGTCCGACTGATCCATCGTTTCCGTTGTCATGTCTCCACCGCCTTGCGTTGGTCGTGCACGGTATGTCGGTTCCTCGGGGTCAGCCGACGCTCATACAGCTTCTGGAAGTACGGCAGGTGGTACTGGAAGAAGTCACGCAGGAGAGGGTGGTTGTCCACCGTGTCCGGATAGCTCGTCCCCACGTCCGCGAAACCGGTCGTACGGCTGGTGTGTTCGTGCCAGCGGCTGGTCCGCTGCCACTGCGGCAGCAGGCCGGCCTGCCAGGACATGGCGGCCGGGGCGAACCGCAGCCCGACGGCGTCGCAGTACGCCCGCACCGTGCTCGTCGGGTCCGCCACCAGTTCCTCGGAGCTGATCACCACCGGTTCGGTTCCGGTGGCCGCGTGTACCGCGTCATAGATTTCCGCCAGCCGGCCGAAGCCGATGTCGTCCCGGCCCACCTCGGGGTTCAGGGCGTAGTGGGAGGCGATGACCGGTGCCGGGTGGCGCACGAGGAAGGTGTGGGTGGCCTCGCGCAGGAACGCCGTGTCCGCCAGCAGTCCCTCGTAGCGGAAGTCGGTGGTGTCCTTGAAGAACACCGGACCCTCCGCGGCCTGCCGGCGGATCGCGGCGATGAGCTCGTCCTCGCTGCGCACCTCGCGCTCGCCGATGGTGGCGTGACCGAAGTCGAGCAGATGCGAGAACGGCTCGTGCAGCACGGTGTGGTCGCCGCGCTCGACCATCATGCGCAGAAACGCGGTGGACCGTGACCGCGGAGCGCTCCACAGCGCCAGGACGCGAGGCGGCCGCGTCATGACAGCCGTCCCTGCGGCGCCGCCCACGCCCTGCCCGGCCCCTGCGCGCCCGGGGCGGGTCGTGCCGTCGCCGGGAGGGACGCGGACAGCGCGGTGAGCGCTTCGGCGAGTACCGCGATCGACCGGTGGTACTCGCCGAGCACGATGTGCTCGTCTTCCGTGTGGTCCAGCCGGCTGTCGCCGGGACCGTAGGTGGCCATCGGAACCTCCCAGTACTCAGCGACGGTGTTCATGTCCGAGGTGGCGGTCTTGACCTTGGCGCGCGGTAGCAGGTCCTGCCCGCGGATCGCGCGCGTCAGCGCACGGACCACCGGGTCGGTCCGCCGCACCCGGCACGCCGGTACCGCGTGGACGACACTCACCTCGCCCCGCCCGACCCGCTGCCGGAGTTCCTCGGCACAGGCGTCGGCGTCGAAGTCCGGCGGTGTCCGGACGGTGAGGTGTGCCGAGGCGGTCGTCAGGTCGCCGCTCAGTTCGGTGAGCGTGACGCCGGGACGGTCGAAGGCGGCATGGGAGGCGGGGCCGAGCATCTCCAGCAGCGACCGCCACGCCAGCACCGCCAGTTCCGTCGCCCGCGGCTCCGGACTGGTCGGGTGTGCCGCGGGACAGCGCACGTCGTACCGGAGGTCCAGCCGTCCCTTGTAGCCCAGGACCACGGTGTCCACGCCGCTCGGCTCGCCGACGATCAGCGCATCCGGACGGTGGCCACGGCGGACGTACTCGGTGGCACCACGCGAGCCCGGCGTCTCCTCCTCCACCGCCGCGACCAGGCGCAGTCGGCCCCGGAAGGAGTGCGCGTTGACGGCGGCGCACACCATGGCCGCCAGCGGCCCCTTCGCGTCCACCGTGCCGCGCCCGTAGAGGCGGCCGTCGGCACATCTCACCCGGGGCGTGCCCGGGGCGGTGTCCATGTGGGCCAGCAGCAGGACGGTCGGCCCCGGCCCGCGGTCCAGCTCACCGATCACGTTGCCGGCCGGGTCCACGGAGGCGGTGAAGCCCCAGCTCCGTAAGCGTTCCACCAGATAACGCGCCAGCGCGGCCTCGTGGTACGACGGCGACGGGATCTCGACGATATGGCGCAACAGCTCGGTCGCCTCGCTCGCCAAGACCTCGGGACGTCCGTTCATCCATGCCTCCGCACACCGTCGGATGCCCTCTTCAGGGTGGTTCCGCCACCCTCCATCGCCGCGCGTACCGGGTGGTCCAGCCGCCCGTCCGCCACCACCACGCGGGGCACGCCCGCACCCAGCGCCTGCTCCCCGGCGTGCACCTTCACCGCCATGCCGCCCGCGAGCTCGGCGTCGGCGGTACCGCCGTCCACGTGGCACACCGGCAGCACGGATGCCTCGTCGTGCGGATCGCGGAGTACGCCGGGGGCTGCCGTCAGCATGATCAGGCTCGTTGCCGACAGGGCCGAGGCGACGGCGGCCGCCATGCGGTCGGCGTCGACGTTCACGGCGGCGCCGTCCTTAGTGATCGCGGGTGGGGAGAGGACCGGCACCACGTCCGAGGCGAGCATCTGCCGCAGGAGACCGGTGTTCACCCGCTCGATGAGCCCGGCGTGGTTGTCCCGGACGACCACGACACGACCGTCGACGACGGTCCGTGTGACGGCCTTGCGCCGGGCGAGGACCAGGCCCGCGTCCATGCCGGTCAGTCCCGCCGCCGGTACTGACGATTTCGCCAGCTCGCTGACGAACCTGGGTTTGACCACGCCGCCGAGGGCCAGTTGCACCACTTCCAGCATGGCCTCGTCGGTGTGCCGGGCCACCGTCCCGTTCGTGGCGCGCAGCCGGCGCCGCGGTACCCCGAGCCGGTCGGCGAACCGATCGATGTCCACCGAGCCTCCGTGGACCAGCACCACCCGGTGGCCCGTCGAGCGCAGCCAGGCCAGATCGCGGCACACCGCCCGTGGCTCGACCGCCGTGTGTCCCCCGCACTTCACCACCGTGAGCTCCGCCATCGCCACCTCCTCAGATCGGGTGCAGTCCGGGAAACGTGAGCCCGAGCTCTTCCGGCCAGCCCATGCGCAGGTTCATGCACTGCACGGCGTTGCCCGCGCCGCCCTTCATCAGGTTGTCCAGCGCTCCGACAGCGATGGCCGCGTCCGCTGTGCCGAGGCCGGTGCCCGTCGCGAAGCCGACGTCGCAGAGGTTGGAGCCGGACAGGATCTTCGGCTCGGGGAAGCGGTAGTTGCCGCGTTTGGCGGCCACCACGCGCACGAACCGCTCGTCCTGGTAGTGGCGCCGGTAGGCCCTGCGTACCGCCATCTCGTCCACGCCCTCGCGCAGGGCCACATGGCAGACGACCTGGACGCCGCGCACCGCCTCGAACCCGGTCGCCGTCATGGTCACGGTTCGCCCGGTCTCCTGGCTGATCTCGGCCTCGTGGCGGTGTCCCACGGGTGCGAAGACCCGCATCGCGCCGCTGCGTTCGGCGTGGAGGTTCTGCTCGCCCGCGCCGGCGCCCGCGCCGCTCGAACCGGTGCGTGCGTCCACCACGACCCGGCCCGTGATCAGGTCACCGGCGGCCAGCGGATGCAGAGCCAGGATGGCCGCCGCGGCGGTGCACCCCGGTACCGCGACGCGGTCGGCGCCGCGCAGCTCGGCCCGGTGCAGCTCCGGCAGTCCGTACACGAAGGAGTCCAACGCGCCGGGGGTGTCATGGCGAAGGCCGTAATAGCGCTGGAAGACGGCCGGATCGCGCAGCCGGAAGTCGGCGGACAGGTCGATGACCAGTTTCGCCAGGCCACTGTGGCGGGCGAGCCAGCCCATCGTCTCGGTGTGCCGCAGGGCCAGGAAGGCCACGTCGTAGTCGCTCAGGTCCTCCGGGGCGAGGAACCGCTGGTCCGTCAGGCCACGCAGGTTGGGGTGGCTGCCGTCGATCCGGCGGCCGGCCAGCCGCGTGGAGGTGACCGCGGCGACCTCGACCCGCGGGTGGAGCAGCAGCAGGCGCAGCAGTTCGCCGCCGATGTATCCGGCGCCTCCGACGACGGCCACCCGGATACTCATCGGACCTCCCGCAGGACGTGGTCCACCAGGCGCGCGGCGACATCGACCCGGTCCGCCGCCGCGGCCTGGAGCCCCGCGAACTCGACACGGTGGTTGACCTCCAGTACCCGCACGCCACCGTCGTCCGTCTCGATCAGGTCCACCCCCGCGATGTCGGCGCCGACGCAGTCGGCCGCCGCGACCGCCGTCGTGGCCACGTCCGCGCTCGGTTCGCAGTACGTCCCGCGACCGCCCAGGGCGACGTTGCCCCGCCAGTCGGCGCCGCGTCGCCACATCGCCGCCACCGGTTCGCCGCCGGCCACCAGCACCCGCATCTCACGCCCGCCGCCGATGTACTCCTGCACGCATACGACGCGGGACTGGGGATGGGGCAGTGCGGCGACGTATTCCAGCAGGGTCCGGCCCGTCCGCCGGTCGGGGACGAACGCGACCATCCGGCCCCACGAGCCGACCAGGGGTTTGAGCACGGCTGGGTAGCCGATGGCGTCGAGCGCGTCCAGTGCCGCGTCCGGACTCAACGCGAGCACGGTGCGCGGCGTCCGCAGGCCCGCTCGGTCGAACGCCAGGGCACTGCGCCACTTGTCCCCGCACACCTCGGTGGCCTCGGCCGAGTTGCAGACCCGCACTCCCTGGGCTTGCAGCGCGCGGGCGGTGTGGACCGAGCGGTAGAAGCCGATCTCCCGGTTGATCGCCAGTCGCCACCGTCCGGCGGGGGCCCGCGTATCGGTCCACAGCGTCCGGACGTCGACCTGTTCGCAGGAGACGCCGCGGCGCTGGAGCTCGGCGAGGATGCGCTTCTCCTCGACGCCCACCCGCGAGGCGAGTACGGCGACCGCGGCCCCGGCCACTGGTGCGCTCATACCGTCGTCCTCCGCCTGTCGGTCCGCAGTGCGCGCCGGATGTGGTCGGCGATCCCCGCCGCCGTGAGCCCCACCGCGTCGAGCAGTTGTTCCTGGGTTCCGGGGGTGTGCCCGAAACCGTCCGGAAAGCCGAGCCGGACCAGGGGTGGGCCGCACGCGTCGGCCAGTACCTCGGCGACCGTGGAGCCCAGGCCGCCGGTGCGCCAGTGCTCCTCGACCGTGACGACCACTCGGGCGGTCAGGATTCTGCGGAGCAGCGCGGCCGGGTCGAACGGTTTGAGCGTGTGCGCCTGGACCACCGATACGTGGATGTCCTCGTGGTGGTGGAGCGCGTCCGCGGCGGCCAGCGAGCGCAGGGTGGGCAGGGGGCCCGTGGCCACGATGACCACGTCGTCTCCGCTGCGCATCTGCTGGAGTTCGCCCACGACCGGCTCGCCGTCGGTACGGGGAAGGGGCTGGGTGGCTTTCCGGCCGAGGCGGACGTAGGCGGGGCCCGAGCGGTGTCGCACCTGCTCCAGCAGGCTGACGGTGGCCGCGGCGTCGCCGGGTACCAGGACCGTCATATTGGGCAGGGTCCGCATCACCGCCAGATCCTCCAGCGCATGGTGGGTCGGGCCCAGGTGACCGGCGGCCACGCCGCCGTGGGTGGCCACGACGCACACGGGCAACCCGTTGTACGCGATGTCGATCTTCACTGACTCAACGGCCCGGCTGGCGGCGAAGGCGGCCATCGTGTTGACGTACGGCCGCCATCCCGAGGCGGCCAGTCCCGAGGCGACGCCCATGGCGTTCTGCTCGGCGATGCCCAGATTCAGGTAGCGCTCGGCGGCCGGGCCGAAGTCCGCGCCCGCGAAGAGGCCGGTGTCGGTGTCCACGCAGACCACCCGGGGGTCGGTCCGCATCAGCTGGATCAGATGGTCGCGGTAGGCGGTACGGGTGGCGACCGGCCGGTTCATGCTCGTCCTCCCCGCCGCGCGCCGATGTCGAGTATGCGATGTGCCCGCTGGCGGTTCTCCTCGGAGAGCGTGACGTAGTGGCCGGCGGGCTTTCCGGCGAGGAACGGCAGCCCACGGCCCTTCACCGTGTGCGCGATGACGACGCTGGGCCTGCCCGGTACCCAGGGTGTGCGGGCCAGCGCGTCCGACACGGCCGCGTGGTCGTGTCCGTCCACCTCCCGCACCTCCCAGCCGAAGGCGCGCCAGCGCTCGGCCGGCGGTCCGGCCGCACAGACCTGTTCGGTCTCGCCGGCGAGCTGGAGTCCGTTGCGGTCCACGATGGCCACCAGGTTGTCGACCCCGTGTCCCGCACCGGCCATCACCGCTTCCCAGCACGAGCCTTCCTGCAACTCGCCGTCGCCCAGGAGGACGAAGGTGCGGCGGCGGCTCCCCGCCCAGCGGGCGGCCATCGCGAAGCCGATGCCGAGCGACAGGCCGTGTCCGAGCGAGCCGGTCGGCATCTCCACGCCGGGCACCGCGGTCACCGGGTGTCCCATCAGCCGTCCCCGCCGGGTCCCGAAGCCGCTCAGCTCCGCCACGGGCAGGAAGCCGCGCTCGGCCAGCGTGGCGTAGAGCGCGATGGCCGCGTGCCCCTTGCTCAGCAGGAAGATGTCCCGGTCCGGATGGTGTGGGCGCGCCGGGTCCACGCGCAGTACGGAGAAGTACAGGACCGCGAGGATGTCCGCCGCCGACATGGACCCGCCCAGGTGTCCGCCCTCCGGCGTGGCGCACATGTCCACGATGTGATGGCGGATGCGGTGCGACACCGCTTCCAGATCCGCACGGCCGGCGGCGGTGGGCTCCAGCGGATGCTCGGCGGGCTTTCGTACATCCGGCCTGGCCATCGGCGTCATGCCGCCGCCCTCGCCATCGACTCGACGGTCGGGAGATGGTGCCAGACCTTCTCGAACGCGGTGGCGTACCGCTCCAGCAGCTCACCCGCGGCCGGGTGCAGATGTCTGCGCTGGAGGGTGAGCGAGTCCTCGACGATGCCGGTGGCCACCGGATGGGGTGCCGTCGGTGGTGGTGGCGCGCCGGTCCAGGGGTGACCGCGCCCGATGCCGGCCTGGTCCGTGAAGACCTTCTGCTCGGGCAGCGGCATCACCTGGTACCGGGACACCGGCACGCCTTCGGCGCGCAGCAACCGGTGGAGGGTACGCCGGAAGCCCACGGGGCTCACCCCGTCCATGCCCGCCGCCACCGGGTCGAACCGGAAGCGCAGGATGTGCCAGGCGTGGGTGGCACCGGGGTGGACCGTGGGCACGGTGATCCCCGGCAGCTCGGCGATCCTGGCCAGGAACGGCGGGATGGTGCGCTGCCGAGCGGCCTCGTACGCGGCGAACCTGTCGAGCTGGGACAGCGCGAACGCGGCCTGGAGCGGGTTCATCTTGTGGTTCCAGCCCAGGATGCGGCTCACGTAGTCGCGCTCCCTGCCGGGGACCATCTCCTCGCCGAACTGGCGGGCCAGCGTGGCGCGTTCGGCCACCTCGGGGTCCGATGTGGTGAGCAGTCCGCCCTCTCCGCAGGTGGGCAGGTTCTTGGTGACCTGAAGGCTGAAGGCCGCACAGTCGCCGAGCGAGCCGACGGGCCGGCCGCGCCACATCGCGCCGTGTGCCTGCGCCGCGTCCTCGATGACGGCCAGACCGTGCCGTGCCGCCAATACCCCCACGGCGTCCATGTCGGCCGGGTGCCCGTGCAGATGGACGGGGATGATCGCGGCCGTGCGCTCGGTGATCAGCTCCGCGGCCGACCGGGGGTCGAGGGTCATGGTGACCGGGTCGACGTCGGCGAAGACCGGTACCGCCGACAGGTGCAGCGGGGCCAGTCCGGTGGCGATGAAACTGAGCGCCGGCACGATCACTTCGTCTCCCGGCCCCACACCCAGTGCGTACAGCGCGGTGGCCAGCGCGGTCGTGCCGTTGGAGGTGGCGACGCAGTGCGGGACGCCGCAGAACTCCGCCCAGCGGGCCTCCAGTTCGCTCACCGCGGTCGGCCCGTCGGTGTTGGACACCAGCCGGCCACCGTCCAAGGCCGCGAACAGCGCCGCCCGGTCCTCATCGGTGATCACCGGCCAGGGCAGGTCGCGTGCGCCCGGCGGCACGGCCGGCGTCCCGCCGAACGCGGCGAGCCTCGCCCGTCTGCCTACGGCCGTGCCCGTCGGCCGTTGCGTGGTACTCACTACACCCTCCCTGGTCGCATGCTCGTCACGTCGCGCGACGCGGGTCGTGTCATCACAGCTCCCGCACCGCTTCGTCGACCGCCGCCAGGGCGACGTCGTAGGACCGGCTGAGCCGGTCGAAGTGGCGCAGCAGCCGCTCCGGTGACTTCCTCGGCCCCGGGGGCGAGGCGCTCCAGTGAGCCGCGCACACCCGTACCGCCGTCCAGCTGTGCGCCACGTGCTCCACGCGCCGTCCGGCCTCGGCCAGCCGGGGCAGCTCCCATGCGAAGCCGCACCGCCGCAGCAGTTCCCCGTGCAGGGCGGCCTGGGCCTGCTGGCTCCAGCCGTGGGTGTAGACCTCGCCGAGCGTCGGGACGGCCGCGGCCCGTACGGCGTGGGCGAGCAGCTCCCGGTAGCGACGCAGACCGTCCCGGCCGGCCCAGTGGGATGCCGGGGTGGTCCCGTCCTGGGTGAAACCGCGCAGGTTCTCCGTCAGCACCTCGCGCAGCCGTTGCCTGGTCAGCGGTGGGCTCGGCGCGTCCAGCCGGACCTGGAGCCAGCGCCCGCCAACGGGTTGACCGCTGAAGAATCTGTCCTGGTGGTCGGGTGGGCAGGGGGAATCGCACGCGCGCAGCAGGTCCTCGACGGCGAGGGTGCCGTGGAAAGCGGGCGGCATGGCGTCGGAGACGTGGACCGTACCGGAGTCGCGGTCCACGGCGCAGAGCACGAGCAGGTGGGCGGCGTGGACATCGTGATACGCGGGCCGGAACGGCAGGTGGTAGTTGTCGACGACGATGATCGGCAGCTCACCGCGCTCCAGCGCGTCCTGCCAGGGCGTGAGGGGATCGGAGGCGTGCAGTGCGTGCCACCGGGACGTCACCTTCAGGTACGGCAGTACGCTGCGGGCGAGGTCACCGGGGACGCGGCACGGCCAGTAGAACTCCTCCGGCCGTACATCTCCCGGCAGGTAACGGAACTCCCATGCCTGGCCGAGGGCGGCCAGCGGGTCCTCGCCCGCGTGGATCAGCACCGTGGCCAGTGTCGACTGAAGGCAGCTCACCGGGTCCCGGTACCACTGGACCACGTCATCGTGTCCACGCGTCACATCAGTCGGCACCGTGGGACCTCCGCTCCGCCTCGCACAAGGTCATGGCGAGGATGTGGACGGCGAGGTTGTCCGGGAACCGGACGGCGCGCAGCCGCCCTCTGCGGGTGACCGGGACCCGCTGGGACCAGACGGTCGCCGGCACGTTCCGCTGGATGTGGCGGGGATAGTGCATGACGGTGGTGGTGAAGGCCGCGGTCTCGCCGAACACCGCGGGGGCCACCCAGAAGTCGGACACCCGCAGTGGCTCGAAGTCCACGGCACCGTCGGCGAAGTGCAGGGACATCTCGTCCTCGACCCTGCGCTCGGCGGTGGTGAGCAGGTAGACCCAGTCGTACGCACCGCGGGGCACCGGCGCCACTTGCCCGTCGCACCGTACGTTGTCGTATCGGTTGCCGTCGGCCGGCGGCAGGAGAAACGGAACACCCTCGACGGTGACGCGCTGTCCGCACGGCAGTTCGGGCGCGGGCAGCGAGTTGCGCCAGACGTTGAACGCACCCGCGGAGGTGTTGTCCGGCCTCGTCAATCCCACGTTGTTGTACCACGCCGACAGGTCGATGCACTGGAAGTCCGCAGCCACACCACACCACCACTCATCTCATCACGCTTCGCCTCGGGGACGTCCGCTAGTCGCGCAGTGCGGCCGTGGGGTCGAGCCGGAGCATGGTCCAGGAGGTCGGCGGCAGCTGCGCGAGGAGCTTGTGATCAGCGATCTCGTGCTCCTTGCTGGGCTCCGGCACGACCTGCTCCGGGTGCGCCTCCGTGTTGGTGACGTCGAGCCGGGTACCGCCCATCACCACATGCTCGACGACCGACATCTCCGGCAGGGCCCGCATCGCGACCTGGAGTGTCATCGGCTCGCTGTGGCGGTTCACCGCGAAGACGGCGACGGCACCGGACTCCGGATCGTGAGTGGCCAGCACGTCGACCGCCGGCACACCGCCGTACGTGGCCGAGTGCAGCTTCTCCACCCGCGGCTCGATCCGCAGGACGTCGCCGCGGGCGTACCGCGCCATCAGCGCGAAGGGATAGAAGGTGGTCTGGCGCCAGGCTTCGCTGCCGGGCTCGGCACGAATCGGGGCGATCACATTGACCAGCTCCGACAGGCAGGCGACCGTCACCCGATCGCTGTGCCTGAGCAGGCTCATCAAGATGCCCGCGACCGCCACCGCGTCCTCGGCCGTATAGGTGTCCTCGATCAGCCGCGGCGCGAACTCCCAGGTCAGGCTCTGGTCGGCGTACCGGTCGTCGATGCTGAACCGGCTCTCGTACCAGATGTTCCACTCGTCGAAGGCCACCTGGAGCTTCTTCTTCGACCGCTGCTTCGCGCCGACGTAGTCCGAGGTGGCCACCGCCGCGTCGATCAGCTCCTCGATGACCAGGCCGGAGGCGAGGTATCCGGCGCGGTCGCCTTCGATGGGCTCGAAGTAGCCGTGCAGGGATACGTAGTCCACGTACTCATAGGCGTGCTCGAGTACGGTGGCCTGCCAGCTGTTCATGGTCGGCAGGAAGCGCCAGGAGCTGGCGCAGGAGACCACCTCGATGGTCGGGTCGATCCGCTTCATCGCCTTGGCCGTCTCGGCCGCGGCGAGACCGTACTCCACGGCCGACTTCTGCCCGATCTGCCACGGGCCGTCCTGCTCATTGCCGATGCACCACAACTTGATGCCGTACGGGTCCCGGACACCGTGTGAGATGCGCAGGTCCGAGTACTTCGTACCACTGGGGAAGTTGGTGTATTCGAGCAGGTTGCACGCGTCGGCGAGACCGCGGGTGCCGAAGTTCACCACCATCATCGGTTCGGCGTCGGCCAGCCGCGTCCACGACATGAACTCGTTGAGGCCGAAGGTGTTGGGTTCGATCTCCCGCCATGCCAGTTCGAGGCGGGTCGGGCGTTCCTCGACGGGACCGACGGTGTCCTCCCAGTCGAGACTGGAGACGAAGTTCCCACCGGGATAGCGGGCCATGGTGACGCCCAGTTCGCGGGTCAGTTGGAGGACGTCCTGGCGCAGGCCGGCGGCGTCGGCCTTGGGGTGGCCGGGCTCGTAGACGCCGCCGTACACACAGCGGCCCATGTGCTCCACCAGGGCGCCGAACATCCGGGGCGGCACCGGTGCGATCGTGAAGCTGGGTTCGAGAGTGACGTCGCAGTTGCTCATGGCTTAAGTTCCCTCCGCTTCCATGGATGGCCAGGACGGATCGGACGCACCTTTCGCGGCCAGGGCGGCGCCGACCTCCCGGACCACGTGCACGAGTTCGACGAGATCCTCCGAACGCGTGTCGTAGTGCAGTACGCAGGCGCGCAGGACCAGCCGCCCGCGCAGCCGGGTGGTGGTGAGGAAGACCCGGCCATCGTTCTGCACCTCGGCCTCGATCGCGCGGTTGAGCCTGTTCAGCGCCTCGGGATCGTCGGTGGCGCCGGCCGGGACATAGCGGAACGCCACGACCGACAGCGTGACCGGCGCCGCCATGTGCAGGTCCGGCGCGTCGTCGATCAGTGCCGCCAGTTCCCGTGCGAGAGCCAGGTGCCGCCCGATCATCTCCCGCAGTCCCCGCAGGCCCATGTGGCGCAGCACCGCCCACAGCTTCAGCGCGCGGAATCCCCGGGTCTGCTGGAATCCGTACTGGGCGAAATCGGGTCCGCCGATGCCCACTCCCTCTTCGGTGTGCAGATACGGCGGGACGTAGGCGAACGTCCGGCGCAGCAGCTCTCCGTCCCTGACCAGCGCGCATCCGCACTCCACCGGCACCGAGAGCCACTTGTGCGGATCGATGCTCAGGGAATCGGCTCGGGCGATCCCCTGCAACTCCGGCGCCACCCGGGGATGGGTACGGGCGATCGCGCCGTACGCGCCGTCGATGTGCAGCCACAGACCGTGCCGGTCGCAGATGTCCGCGATGCGTGCCAGGGGATCGATCGCGCCCGAGTTGACCGTGCCCGCGGTGGCGACGACACAGAAGGGCCGCTCGCCCAGCTCGACATCCCGCTCGATCCGCCGCGCGAGAGCGCCCGGATCCATCCGATAGCCATCGTCGACCTCGACGGTTCTCAGCGCCGAAGACCCCAGACCCAGCAGTTCGACGGCCTTGCGCACGGAGCTGTGCGTCTCCTCGGAGACGTAGACGAGCAACCGCCGTCCGTCGGGTGGCCGTACCCCGTCTCGGCGGACGTCCCAGCCATCGCTCTCGGCGACCCACTGGCGGGCGGCGGCCAGGCCGGTCAGGGTCGCCATCGTTCCGCCGCTGACCAGAATTCCCGCCGCCGCCGAGGGCAATCCCATCAGATCCTTGAACCACTCGAGCACAGCGGTTTCCACGTGCAGCGCCGCGATGTCACCCACATCGGCACTCGGGTTCTGCGCGGCCACCAGCATTTCCGCGAGGATGCCGACCGGCGCCGGGGCCGAGTTTATCCAGCCGAAGAACCGCGGATGTCCGTTGCCCATCGGATACGGCAGGACGAATTCGCTGATTTCCTGTACCAATTGCGCGGCGGAAACGGAATCATCGCCGAGTTCTTGTTCCTTCAGTCGCCGTCGCACCGTGTCCGGCATGACGCGAACGACCGGGTCCTGGCGGATACCGGCCAGATAGTCGGCCACGATGTCGGCCGTTTCGTGAGCCAGTCGGCGAAATTGGTCCTCGGGCAGTGCGGGACCGAGATCACCGCTCATGAGGCGCATTCCCGCGTGCCGCGTCCGGACACCGGGTTTCCCGTCACCCGACGCGTCGAGTCTCTTCGACACCGAGACAGCATCACGACTCCTGACTTCTGGGACCGGCGAAGAGCACGAGCGGACTTCGCCCCGGACACGTGACGATCATGCTTCCGGCTCCACGGCCGTGGCATCCCTCCAGCCGACTACTGTCACCGGCCCGGCATAGTCACCGTGTCCACAGCCGCTCAGCACACCGTTGACGACGCCGACGCCCGCCACCCCGACGTGGCACCCACCTGTGTTGCCGGGTGCATGTGCCTCAACTGCCGTCCCGCGCCCTGTTCCTGTCCTGTTCCGGCGGCTACGCTGCCCAGCGTGGACGCGCCTGGCATCGGCTTGTACGGACGTCAGCATCTGGGGAAACACCAGGCGCCTGGTGAGTCGGCGGCACGCGGCTCCCGGCACCACGGCGACGGATGGCCCGCCACCCGCTCTTCGCCCGCACGTCGCACCACCTCCCTCATCCCACAACACCCGACCGTCCGCTCGACGATGTCGTCATTTCACGGCACCGGCAGGTTGACGAAAGCAGGTTTACGAATGACGGGCTCGTGCGAAGCAGGGAGTAGCCAACGCATGGAAAGGGAATTCGTGGACAACGGAAATGGTCGGGGAAGGGTGACCGATTCCCATCGCGCCCATCGGCCACCGAAAGCCGACACGACGATGTTGCTGCCACCGCGGCTGGAGGAACACGCCTACCAGGTTTACGACTGGGTCCTGGAGAACAGGCAAGTCGACTACCCGGCCATGGCCACCGCCCTCGGTTTAAGCCCCAGCGAGCTGCGGGACGCCGTGGAGACGCTGGTGGACTGGCGACTGCTGCGGGAGCTGCCCGACCGGAGCGCGATCGTCGCCGCCCGGCCCGACGCGGCGCTCGCCGAGGCGATGCTCCCTTTGGAGAACGCCATCACCCGGTACCGGCTGGAGGTCAGCCGGACGCGTGACGAGTTCGACCGGCTGATGTCCATCTACCTCGTCGCGGGCGACCAGAGCGCGACCGAACCGCTCTCCTGTGCCGACGACGTGGACGACGCGCTGAGCGACCTCGCCGCGTCGTGTACACGCGAGGTGCTGGTGGCCAACCCCGGCAAGGATCCCGTGCCCAGAGCTCTCCGGCAGGCATTATGGGGTGAGACCAGACCGCGTGACGGGGTGCACGACGGGGTGCGGGTCCGGGTGCTGTACCAGCATCCGGCACGGCTCGACGCCACCACCCGAGCCCATACCTCGGCGGCACGCCGAGCGGCCGCCGAGGTGCGCACCGTCGGCGAGCTGCACGACCGGATCGTCGTGTTCGACCGGCAGGTGGCGGTGCTCATCGACGACGGTGCCCAGGGCAGCGTCGTCGTCCGGGAGACCTCCGTGGTCGACTTCCTGGCCCGCGCGTTCGACCGGTCCTGGGAGCAGGGCCTGGACTTCGCGGGTGAGGCGGGGAGACAGCACGAGGCCCGCGAGCTGGCCGACAGCGTGCAACAGGACATCGTCCGACTGCTGGTCCAGGGCATACGCGACGAGGAGATCGCCCGGCGGTTGGACATCTCGGTGCGCACATGCCGCAGACACATCGCGAAAGTCATGGAGCGCCTGGGATCGGAGAGCCGTTTCCAGGCGGGTTACCTGCTGCGCAAACGGGGTTGGGAATTCCTGATCACCAGCTCCGACGACCGTACGGGAGACGTCAGGTGACACCGGACGGAGCGCCTGGGCGCGATCCACGAGCACGGCCGCCCTGACGCTCCTCCGGCTGGACCGGTGCCCGCCGGTCCCTCCTTGGGCCACACCTCGCGGCGGCGGGCCTCGACGGTCACCGACGAGCACGTCGCCGCCCCGAGTGCCGAGTCCGGTACCAGGCGATCGTGCGGTTGAGCGCGTCCTCGATGGGAGTGCCGGGCTTCCATCCCAGGACGCGCTCGGCAGCCCGCTGTGGAGCAGCCGGGCGATCCCGTCCACGAGGTCGTCCACGAAGCAGATGGACCGGGTCTGGCTGCCGTCCCCGGCCAGGGTGAGATTCTCACCGCGCAGTGCTTGGCTGATGAAAGGAGGGATGGCGCGGCCGTCGTCGATCCTCATCCGCGGCCCGAAGGTGTTGAAGATGCGGACAATACCGGTGTCCACCCCGAAACGCCCGCGATACGCGGTCGCCGCCGCTTCCGAGAACCGCTTGGCCTCGTCGTAACAGGACCGCGGCCCCACCGGGTTCACACTCCCCCAGTAGCTTTCCGACTGCGGATGGACCTGGGCGGTGCCATAGACCTCCGAGGCGGAGGCCATGAGAAACCCGGCCCCCTTCTCCTTCGCCAGCTCCAAGGCGTTGAACGTCCCGATCGACCTCTGATAGTCGACCGGTGATGCCGGCGACGCGAAGTGCAACACGGCATCGACCGGGCCGTCGACGGCCAGCCCTTTGGAGACATCGGCGGCGATCAGTTCGATGGTGTGGCCGTCGGCGATGAGACGGTCACACAGATGGGAGCCCAAGAACCCGGCTCCACCGGTTACCACTGGCCTTTTCCGCATTTCCGCTGTCTCCACTCAGCCGAGGGGCGGTCTCGGGAGGTGTGGCCACGATCGCGTCTGCGAGAACGAGAATTCGGTGCACCGATCATGACGGTACGTCAGATCGAAGGCAAGAGCCTCCACCGGGTATGAGGAATTCCCCTAGATCACGATCGCCGCGGACATGAACCGGCGGTCGGCAACGTCTGGGGCATATGGCTGAGGAAACCGGGTCGAGCGAGCCCCGGGGCGGATGGCCCCGGGGCGGGTGGCAGCGCGGTCAGGGCTACTTCGCCAGATGGGCCCCGAGGCGCCTGGCCAGGGCGAGGATCGTCAGGACCGGATTGGCCGCGCCGGTCCGGGGGAAGGTGGCCGGTCCGCTGACGTACAGCCCGCGGACACCACGCAGTTCGCCGTCGGTGGTGAGCATCGGTCCGTACGGCAGGGTGCCCGCCTCGTGCAGCTCGCTTCCCAGCCGGAAGGCATAGGTGTGCGGTGGTCTGGGCGAGGTGATGCCGGCGGTCCGCTTGAAGGTGGTGGCGAGCGGCTCGGCACCGAGCGGATCGGTGAAGTGGAGGGTGGCCGGATCCAGTCCCAGGCGGCCGCGCACGGTCTCCCACACGGTGGTCAGCAGCTGCCGCTGCGCCTCGATGATGGCGTCGTCGACGGCGTCGTGGCGGCCGTCGACGACGACGGGCCATGGCCACGGCCCGGCCGGATCGCAGATGAGCCTGCCGTGCTCGCCCCGGTGCTGCTCGCCCAGCACATAGAACTCCAGGAGTGCCAATCCGTCGGGCGTCGTCGACGTGTGCAGGAAGAGATTGCCCACCGCGCCGCCCGGACCCGGCGGGCAGGGAGCCAGCAGGTTCTCGCCGCTGGACGCCAGCCGCCGCCACGGATCGGGCAGCCGGTCGACCGCGACGGGCACCACCACTCCCTGGGCCACTTTGTCGACCAAGCCGGTCAGGACGGGCACATCGCGCGCACCGGTGTCGTACAGCGCCTGGAGGGCGAGCCGGGAGTTCTCGAAGGTGCTGGCGCAGAGCACGACACGGTCGGCCCGCACGTCCGCCACGGCGCCGTCCGGATGCCGCAGGCGGACGCCGCGGACCCTGCCGTCCGTCACCAGCACGCCCAGGACCTCGGCATCGGCGACGACATCGGGTGCGCCGTCGTGCAGTGGTGAGTACGCCTCCCAGCGGCCGTCGTCCCCGTCCGGTCGCACGGCCTTGGGCAGCGAGCAGAACGCCAGTCCGTCCAGGCCGAGATCGGTGTGCTCGGTGGGCTCGAGGGTGAGCGAACGTCCGGTCCACTCCTCCAGCCGCCGCCTCTCGCGGTCGTACAGGGAGGGGCCGCCGCGCCAGGACCGGGTCAGGTCCTCGGCGATCTCCCGGGGCCATGCCGCGGTGTCGTTGAGCACCGCTTCCTCAAGTGGCAGCACCACACCGTGCCAGTACAGCGAGCGGCCGCCGACGCAGCGGCGCAGCCCGGCGATGTCCGTCCAATTGTCGTTGGCGGACACGTAAGGCCGCCAGAAATGAGGGTCGGTGACGGGATGAAGCCACATCTCGTCGGCGCGGACGCCGTCGTAACGGGACCGGTAATGCCGCGTGCCGATGTCCGGCCCCGCCTCCAGGACCAGCGGAGGCTCCGCTCCCTCTTCGCACATGGCGCGGGCCACCGCGAGCCCCGCCATTCCGCCGCCGACAACAACCGTCCCTTGGGGTGACGCTTGTTCGAGCATCATGAGACGCTACATACCCCGCTCCGTGGGTGGAGCACACCTACCCCGGAGGGCCGCGCGGGCCCCACCGGAAACACCGCCGATCAGCCACCGGCCTCCAGTACCACATGGCTCTTACCGGGGTGGCGCCGCGCTGTCAGACCCACGTCGGCCAGGTGTCGCACATACCGCTCCTCGAGGCTGGCGTGGACGACGGCGAGCAGCCGCCGGCCCTCGGCCGCGCGATGTGCCAGCCCGCGCATGAGAGCGGTGGTCCTGGCCAGGTCGATATGCGTGGGCACGTTGCACACCGTCAGCGGAGTGTCCTCGATCTCCATCGGGTCGGTGCTACAGACCACCTTGAGCGGCACGCCGTTGGCCTCGGCGTTACGGCCGGCCAACCACAGTGCCACGCTGTCCACATCGGTGGCCACGGCCCGCTCGGCCACTCCGGCACGCACCAGGCCCAGGGCGAGTGGACCGTAGCCGACACCGACATCGGCGACGGTGGACACGTGGGGCTGCCGCAGTGCCACGTCGAGCAGATGAGCCGTGCCCTCGTCGATATGGCCTGGCGAGAAGACGCCGTAGTCGGCGGCGAACGTGAGCGCGTGGCCGTCCATCCGTGCGGTGAAGGTGCGCGGCTGGGGCGGCGTGACCTCCGTGGGCGGACGGCCCGCGATCCGGTACAGCTTGCCCGCACGGGAGCGGCTGACGTCCCGCCAGCCGAGGTCCGTCAGCAACGCAGGTAACGAGCCCGCGCCCTGCTGCTTCGTCAAGAACCACGCGGCCGTGCCGCCTTCGGTGACCAGATGCCGCGCCACCAGCCAACTCAGCACGGTGACGAGCGCCTTGCCGCGGTAGGTCGGCAGATGGACGTCGACGAGGGGCGCGCGCGGCAGATCGTCACGGACCATGGCCTCGTGCAGTCCGAGCACGACGGCACCACCACGGCGTGTCCCCTCCGACAGGCCGTCAGCGGTCAGGGCCACGACACCCTCGCCGGCCGAGACGGCGGCATCCGACGGATCGCCAATCGACCACCGGGACAGGGATGTCGGGGAATGTGCGGTGTGTTGCTGTTGCGTTCGCATGACCAGCGCATTCTAGTGCGTTGGTCCGCTTACCCGGCGTCAACTGCGTTGCGTGCCATGATCGGTGCATGGCTCATTACTTCACAACTCCTGGTGACCAGGGCATCGGCGCGAAGACGTCGTCGGTGCCGCTGCGTCTGCCGTACGGGCCCGTGGAGGAGGTGCAACTCCTCACCGCGCCCGGCGTCTTCTCCGCCTCACGCGTCGATCCCGGCACGTCCGTCCTGCTCCGCGCGCTGCCGCAGCCGCCCGCGCGGGGCACGTTCCTCGACATCGGATGCGGCTACGGCCCGCTCACCGTCGCCGTTGCGGGAGCCTCGCCCGAGTCGACGCTGTGGGCCATCGACGTCAACGACCACGCGCTGGAGCTCTGCCGCCGGAACACCGAGCGGCTCGGCATGCGCGGGGTACGCTGCGCCCGCCCGGAACACGTACCCGACGACGTGCGCTTCGACTTCATCGTCTCCAACCCGGCCATCCGTATCGGCAAGCCGCAGCTCCACGCCATGTTGCGCCACTGGCTGGATCGGCTCGTACCGGGCGGCAAGGCGTACCTCGTGGTGCAGAAGCACCTGGGCGCCGACTCGCTCCAGCGCTGGCTCAGCGAGCAGGGATGGCCGACCGAGCGGTACGCCTCGCAGAAGGGCTTCCGCATCCTGTGCTGCACCACCGCGCGGGACGACCGACCCGAGTGATCTACGGTCCGGACGGGGCGGTGCGGCTCACGCCACGCGGCCGGCTTCCGGACACCACCGACGAGCTGTACGCCGGCCCCTGACGCCGCTCACAGGTGTCCGAGCAGGTACTGCGTCGCCAGGCTGGTCACGGACACCACCCCCCACAGCAGGCCGCCCAGCAGCAGCGGCGCGGGACCGGTGCGCCGCAGCGTGGCCGGTTCGGTGGACAGGCCGATCGCGGACAGGGCGACGGTGATGAGGAAGCCGGCGAGCGTGCTGAGCGGCCGGTGGGCCGCGTGCGGGACGAGTCCCGCGGTGTTGATCGCGGCCAGGGCGATGAAGCCGGCCAGGAACCAGGGGATCAGACGGCCGACGCGGACCCGCCGGGCCTCGGACCGGCCCGCCCCGGCCGAGCCCGCCCCGGCCGAGCCCGCGGCGGCCGCCGCGCGGCGGCGGGCCAGCGCGGCCAGGCCCAGGCAGACGGGGATGATGAGCAGGGTGCGGGCCAGCTTCACGACGACCGCGTGGTTCGCCGCGGGTCCGCCGTAGGTGGTGGCGGCGGCGACCACGGAGGACATGTCGTTCACCGCGGTACCGGCGAAGAGCCCGTAGGCGTGCTGGCTCATGTGCAGCAGATGGCCGAGCGCCGGGAAGACCAGGACGGCGGCGACGTTGAAGACGAAGATGGTGGAGACCGCGTAGGCCACCTCCGCCTCGGCGGCGCCGATGACCGGCGTGACCGCCGCGATCGCCGAAGCGCCGCAGATCCCGGTGCCGGCCCCGATCAGGGTGCGCAGGTCGCGGACGATGCCCAGGCGCCGCCCCAGCCAGGACGCGGCGGCCAGGCAGGCCGCGAGGGTCACGAGCATCACCGGCAACGACCCCAGCCCCACTGTCAGGATCCGCCCCAGCGACAGCTGTGCGCCCAACACCACGACCGCGGCCTGGAGCACACCTCGTCCGGCGAACGCGATACCCGGCCGCAGCACGGCGCCCGGCCGTACCGCCACCGCCACGAGCACGCCCAGCACGATCCCGGTCACCGGCCCGCCGACCACCGGCACCAGCCGGCCCAGCCCGGTGGCCACGGCCGCGATGGAGACGGCGAGGGCGAGGCCAGGGAGGCGGGCGAGGACGGCGCCGCGCACGCCGCGAGCGGGGGCGGGCTTCCGGGACGGCCCGGAGGCGGGCGCCGCCGGATCCTTCGCGGCGGTCGCGGAGCCGGACGGGGCCTGCGCCGGGGAGCCGTGGGCGGGAGGAGCACTGTCATCGGGCATGGTCCACACTCTTCGCCGCGGCGCGGCCCCGCTGTAGCCCCCGATCGGGCAGCAGGTCATAGCGCGACGCTATGAGATGCTCATACGCTGGCGCTGTGACACCCTGGCGCGGTGACACCCGCTCCCGCGGAACCTCCCGCCGCTCGCACGCCCGGCGCCGCCCCGGCGCCCGCCCGCACTCCCGACCTGGAGTCGCTGCGGCTGCTCGTCCTCGTCGCCGAGCTGGGCAGCCTCGGCCGGGCCGCCGAACGGCTCCGGATCGCGCAGCCGTCGGCCAGCCGCCGCCTGTCCACCCTGGAACGGGCGCTCGGGCTGGTTCTGGTCGACCGCACCCGCCGAGGCTCGCGGCTCACCGCCTCGGGCCAGATCGTCGCGGGCCACGCCCGGCGCGTTCTGGACGAGGTGGACGCCCTGCTCACCAGGTCCGACGCGCTGCGCAACCGGCGGGAGGCCGAACTGCGGGTGGCGGCGAGCCTGACCATCGCCGAGTACCTGCTGCCCGTCTGGATCAGCGAACTGCGGAGCCGCCGGCCCGAGCTGTACATAGGGCTCCAGGTCACCAACAGCGAGCATGTCCCCGCCCTGATCGAGTCGGGCGACGCCGACGTCGGCTTCGTCGAGGGACCGCACCTGGCACATGTGATGTCGACGCGGCAGGTCGCCGAGGACCGGCTGGTCGTCGTGGTCGACCCCGGCCACCGCTGGGCCCGCCGCCGTCAGTCGCTGTCCGCGCGGGAGCTGTCCAGCACGCCACTGGTGCTGCGCGAGCGCGGTTCCGGCACCCGCCAGACACTGGACCGCGCGCTGCACCTGGCCGGGCACGGCCGCGCCCGCGCACTGCTGGAGCTGGGCTCGACGGCCGCCGTCCGCGGGGCGGTGATCGCCGGTACCGGGCCCGCGGTGCTGAGCGAGCTGGCCGTGCGCGGGGACATCACCGAGGGGCGCCTGGTCGGGATCGAGGTGGCGGGGGTGGACCTCACGCGTGCGCTGCGGGCGGTCTGGCCGGTGGGGCGGCGGCTGGTGGGGCCGGCGGCGGAGCTGGTGGCGGTGGCCGGGGAAGGCAGCCGCCACCAGCGCGCACGCCGCACGCCGGAGAGGGACGACGGTGCACGATGACCCTTGTCACGCTCCCTCTCAGCCGGTTCGATCAGCCGGTCACTGAGGCCAGGCGTGGAAGCCGTGTCCGGTCTTGCGGCCCAGGTGCCCCGCGGTGACCTTGTCGCGCAGCAGTCGCGGCGGGGCGAAGCGGTCACCGAGGGTGCGGTGCAGATGCTCGGCGATGGCGAGGCGTACGTCGAGGCCGACGAGGTCGGTGGAGCGCAGCGGGCCCATGGGGTGGCCGTAACCCAGTTCCATGGCGGTGTCGATGGCGTCGGCGTCGGCGACACCCTCCTCCAGCATGCGGATCGCCTCCAGCCCGAGCAGTACACCCAGGCGGCTGGTGGCGAACCCGGGCGAGTCGCGTACGAGCACGTCCTTCTTGCCCAGCGCTCCGACGTACCCGAGCACCTGGTCCCGGACGGCGTCCGAGGTGGCCGGTGAGGTGACCACCTCGACCAGCTTCGAGGCGGGGACGGGATTGAAGAAGTGCATGCCCAGGAAGCGTCCGGGGTGCTCGAGGACGGCCGAGAGTTCGGTCACCGACAGCGAACTGGTGTTGGTGGCGAGGACGGTCCGCGGGGAGACCGCCTGCTCGGCGGCGGTGAGCACCTCGGCCTTCAGAGCGGGGATCTCCGGTACCGCTTCCACCACCAGATCCGCCTCCGCGGGCAGCCCGGACACACCGGGCACCAGGTCGAGCCTGCCCAGTACGTCGGCGGGATCGACGTCCGATTTCCCCCGCCGGAGCGCCCGCTCGAGACTGTCCGCGATGCGTGCGCGGGCGGCGTCGGCGGCTTGTGGCGAGCTCTCGACCACGGTCACGTGCGCGCCCGCGGCGGCGAAGACCTGCGCGATCCCCCCGCCCATCCGGCCGCCGCCGATCACTCCGATCCGCTGGGGTGCCGCTGTCATCGAGTCGTCTCCTTGGTCAGGAACCGGGCCATCCGGTCACGTTTGTCGGCTGTCTCGAACAGCACCGCCTGAGCGAGGTCGTCCACCAACGGGTGTCCGCCCGGGGAGTCGACGACGAGCTTGGTGAGCCGCAGGGCGGCGGCGGACGAGCGGGTCATGCGGTCCAGCAGCCCATGGGCCCGCGCGTGCAGGTCGGCGGCCGGCACGACGTCGGCGACCAGGCCCAGGCGGTGGGCGCGCTCCGCGTCCAGGCGTATCCCGCCGAGCAGGACCTGTTTGGCGACGGACGTGCCGACGAGATCGGCCAGCCGCCAGCACGCCCCGGCGGCGGCGATGATGCCGAGACCCGGCTCGGGGTTGCCGAAGACGGCCGTCTCCGAGGCGATACGGATGTCGCAGGCGAAGGCGAGTTCCGCGCCCCCGCCCAGTGCGTAGCCGTCGACGGCGGCGACGGTGGGCTGCGGAAGCCGGGCCAGGCGGTCGAAGAGGCGGCTGTTGATGCCCTGCAGGGCTTCCTCCCGGCCGCGCTCGGCCAGTTCGGCGATGTCGGCACCGGCGGCGAAGACCCCGCCGGAACCGGTCAGCAGCAGGGGCTTCGGGCGCGCTTCCAGCTGTGCGCACACCTCGTGCAGCTCACCGATCATCGCCGCGTTGACGGCGTTGCGGGCGTCGGGCCGGTCCAGCGTGACGACGACCCGGTCGTCACGCTCGTCGATGGTCACGGTGCTCACGGGACCCGCTCCGTTTCCGGGCCGGGGACGACGGTGTCGCGCGGCGCGCGGACGGCGCGGCGGACGCCCGCCGCGCCCTTGGCACCGTTGGTCGTGCGGAGGTGCTCACTCACGGAAGACTCTTTCTGACGTGCGGCATGGGTTCGGCTCGGCCCGTTCGGCTCAGTCCTCCCCGACACCGGGCCAGGACCAGACCGGCTCCCGCTTCTCCAGGACGGCCTTCGCGGCCTCCGCGGCATCGGGGTGGGCGCCCAGCCGCAGCGTGTACACCTGCTCGGCGGCGTACCCCGGCCGGACGGGCAGGTTCTCCGCCTCGTTGAGGGCCTGCTTGGCCAGCCGGAGTCCGAGCGGGCTCTTCGCGGCGAGCCGGGCGGCCAGTTCGCGGGCCTCGGTGAGAACCGCGTCGGGCGCGGCGACGCGCTGGACCAGGCCGATGCGGTACGCCTCGGCCGCGTCCACGGGGTCGCCGGTGAGGTACATGAGCCGGACCTGCCCCTGGGGCAGCAGCCGCATCAGATGGGCGCCGCCGCCGCAACGGCCGGCGTTGATCTCTGGCAGTCCGATCCGCGCGTCATCCGCGGCGTAGCGGATGTCGCAGCAGGCGCCGAGGACCGCCCCGGCGCCGACCGCCGCTCCGTTGACCACGGCGATCGTGGGAAGCGTGCAGTCGAGGATGGCCTCGTAAGCGGTCCGCGCCATGCGCTGCCGGAACTCGGCCGCGCTCTCGGAGGGGCTGACCGCCTCCACCGGCTGCTTGATGTCGGCCCCGGCACTGAAGATCCGTACGGCGGACCGGAGGATGACCGCGTGCACGTCGGTCCGGGCCGACAGTTCACGGAAGACGGTGGTGAGCGTCTCGTACATCCCGACGGTGACCGCGTTGACCGGAGCGCGGTCGAGTACCACTTCGGCCACCTGACCGTGGATCTCCAAGCGGACGCCGTGCACGGTCGCTGAGGTGTCTACAGGTGATGTCATGTGGCCGGACTCTACACAGATGAGCTTTTCAATCCAAGAGAACTGGATACAGTTTTCCTCTCGGCTCACGGTCATCACCGAGGAAGGTGTGTCCGCTACTGTGAAGCCTGTGTCCACCACCCCCGCGCATCCCTCCGGCCGGCAGCCCTCTGACCTGACCGGCGACAGCATGACCCTCGCGTACGAGCACGTACGCGACGCGATCCTGCGGGGTGAACTGCGGCCCGGCACCTGGATCTCCCAGGTGCAACTCGCCGCGGACCTGCGGGTCAGCCGGACGCCGCTGCGCGAGGCGCTGCGGCGGCTGCAGACCGAAGGTCTGGTGCAGTTGGACTTCAACCGCAGGATCCGGGTCTCCCCGCTGTCCCTCCCTGACCTGGAGGCCCTCTACTCGATGCGGCTGGTCAACGAACCGCTCGCGGTGCTGCTGTCGGTGCCGCGGCTCACGGCGGAGGAAACCGCCGAGCTGGAGAGCGCGTTGACGGCCATGAACGCCTCGGCGTCGGACGGTGACGAGGAAGGGGCCACCGAGCATCACCGCCGGTTCCACTTCCTGCTCTTCTCCCACACCGAGGACCGGTTGCGCACGCAGGTGGAGTCGATGTGGGACCACTCGGTGCGCTACCTGCGCATCTACCACAACGAGCCCAGCTACCGACTGGCCCTGATCGCGATGGGGCGGGCCGGCCACGAGGAGATCCTCCGCGCCGCACAGGCACGCGACGGCCGGCGCACCTCGCGGCTGGTCGCCGAGCACCTGGCCCGCACGGCACTGACCGTCATCGCGTCCGTGGCGGGAGCCCACGACCCGAAGACGATCCGGGAGACGCTGCGGTTCGTTCTCGAGTCCGCCGACTGACGACGCTCAGGACGATGCGAGACGGGTCTCGGACCCGGCCGACCCCGAGACGAAACTGTATCCAGTTCTGAGGACGGTTTCTGGGGACGGTTCCTGGGGCCGGTCTGGTCAGTTCTGCCTCGCTTCGGCGAGTCCGTCGAGGATCTCGGGCAGCCTGGCCCGAGCGTTCTCCCGCACGTCCCGGTAGATACTCCCGCCGTGCGCGTCGATCCCGACCGTCAGCGGCCCCAGCGCTTCGACCTCGACCTGGACGAGGCGGTAGTGCTCCACCAGCTCGGTCCAGTGCACCGCCGTGACACGCCTGATGGCGTCCGACAGCAATGTGCAGCCGCCGCCGAGGAAGGAGAGGTACACGCAACCCGTCTCGCGCATGGCGGCCACCGACGCGTCGCCGAGACCGCCCTTGCCGCCGGCGAAGCGGATGCCCAGTCCGCGGATGAGCTCCGGCATCTCGGCGTCGAAGCGCGTGCTCGTGGTGGGGTTGAGGTAGCGGAGCCGGTACTCGCCGTCGGCCTCCTCCCCCAGGCTGCCCACGTGGAACAACGCTCGGCCCCGCAGGTCCAGGGGCGGTGCGATGCCCTGGCGCTGCTCACTCAGCAGACGCCGGTAGGCCGGCAGACCCGCGGAGATGACGATCTCCCCGGTCAGCCGGACCAGGTCGCCGGAGCGCAGATCGCGGACCAGGTCCTCGTCGGCGGGCAGTTCGATCTCGCGTATCGCGGCCATGGTCCTCACTCCACCTCGGTGACGGTGCCGTCGTTGCTGATCCGCACCCGCGTCCGGCGGTCGATCCAGCAGTTGAAGCACACGGCGACGGGCGTGAACCCGTGCCCGGACGCGTAGTCGACGTGCACGGCCATGGCGGTGGTGGCACCCCCGGTGCCCATCGGGCCGAACCCCGTCTTGTTCACCGCGTCGAGCAGCCGCTTCTCCATGTCGGCGATGACCGGCTCGGGATGGCTCTGACCGATCGGCCGTACGACCGACTCCTTGGCCAGCTTGGTGGCGTAGTCGAAGGTGCCGCCGATCCCGACGCCCACGATCACGGGCGGGCAGGCCTGGGAGCCCGCTGTGAGGACGACCTTCATGATGTACTCCTCGATCTCGGCCATCGAGGGAAACGTGAAGATCTCCAGCGCGGCCCACCGTCCGGAGCCGAGTGCCTTGGGCGAGCAGATGATCTCCACGTCGTCGGCGCCGTCGACCAGGTCGAAGGTGACGATGGGCATGTCCTTGCCGGCATGACCGCGCTCGTTGGTCAGCGGGTTGGTGACGTGCTTGAGCAGCGGCGGGTCGGAGGTGGCCACGAGTTCGGCGAACCCGTCCCGGATCGCTCGTCTGACGTCGCCGTCGAACCTCGCCTGTGTCCCGACCCGGATCTGATAGGTCGGCACCCCGGAGTCGCTGCACAGGAAGTGCCCGCGTTCCTCGGCCGCCGTCGCGTTGGCCACCATCAGGTCCAACGTGGTGCGCGCGACGGAGTCCGTCTCCCGGGTCCGGGCGCCGGCCAGGGCTTTCTTCGCATCGGCGGGTACCGCTCGCAGCGACCGCGCGTACATCTGCGACGTGACGCTCTTCAGCAGGTCATAGCTGATCGCCAAGGTTACGGTCCTCCCGTGATGGGCAACGCCGACCCGTCGAACGTAGCGCGGAAGTTCGCAACAATCAAAAAGATAGGTCATTGACTTTTACCTGGTCGGTGCCTAGCGTCCTCGCCAGCATCGCGACGGCGGGCCGCTCCGTCGCGAAAACTCAACGACGAGGAGCCAGCCGATGGCGACGGAAACGACGCCGGTGACCCCGACGGGAGACGTCGGGAACCCGCGAGCCGACGCGGTCTATCGAAAGATCAAATGGCGCATCCTGCCGCTGCTCGTGGTGTGCTACGTGGTCGCGTTCATCGACCGGTCCAACATCGGGTTCGCGAAACTCGAGTTCTCCACGGACCTCGGGTTCTCCGACGCGGTGTTCGGCCTCGGGGCCTCCCTGTTCTACCTGGGCTACGTCCTGTTCGAGGTGCCGAGCAATCTGATGCTGCACAAGGTCGGAGCCCGCAAGACGTTTCTGCGGATCATGGTGCCGTGGGGGCTCGTCTCCGCGGTCTCCGCGTTCATGGTCTCGCCCGGCCACTTCTACGCCGTGCGATTCCTCCTCGGCGTCTTCGAGGCGGGATTCTTCCCCGGCGTCCTGCTGTACCTCTCCTACTGGATCCCCTCCAAGCGGCGAGCCAGCACCAGCGCGATATTCCTGTCCGCGATGGCCATCTCGGGCATCGTCGGCGGCCCCGTGTCCGGCGGGATCATGGACGGGATGGACGGACTCTGGGGCCTGGACGGCTGGCAGTGGGTCTTCCTGGTGGAGGGGCTGCCCGCCTGTCTGCTCGGCGTGGTGGTGTACTTCGTGCTCAGCGACAGTCCGGAATCCGCGCACTGGCTCACCGCGGACGAACGCCGTCTCGTCGCCGCCGAGGTCGAGCGCGACCGGCCCACCGGGGAGAAGGTTCCGCATTCCTACGGTGCCGCGCTGCGCAGCGGGCGGTTCTGGGGTCTGGCCGCGCTCGGCTTCTCCATCATGACCAGCACGAGCGGTCTGTTCCTGTGGCTCCCCACGATCCTCAAGGACGCCGGCTCGCTCAGCGTGGCGCAGATCGGGCTGCTGAGCGCGGTGCCGTTCGTCGTGGCGGTGGTCGTCCAGTACCTCAACGCCCGTCATTCGGACCGGACCCAGGAGCGCCGCATGCACGCCGGCGTCTTCGCCATGGTGGGAACCGCCGGCTGGCTCCTGCTGCCGCTGGCCGCGGACACGACCTGGCTCGCGCTCGTGGTCCTCACGGTGATAGCCGTGGGAACGATGGGGGCGATGGGGCCGTTCTGGAGCATGCCGGCCGCTCTGCTCAGGGGCACCGCGGCCGCGGGCGGTATCGCCACCATCACCGCCTTCGCCGGCATCGGCAACCTGCTCACGCCCACCATCACCGGATGGCTGAGCAGTACGACCGGCACCCAGGCGTACAACCAGCTGCTCTACGGGGCGATCCTGGGAGCCGGTGCGCTGGTGATGTTCCTGCTCATCCGTCCGGCCCGCGCCGAGGGCACGGTCTGACCGCTCGTGCTCCCGTCGTGCGGCCGGTTTGCGACAATGGCCGGCATGGCGATCAACCCCCACGGCACCAGCGCCGGCGTTGCCCGGTACAACCAGCTGGCCACGATCTTCCGCCGGCGTATCGAATCGGGTCACTGGGCCGTCGGGGAGCGCATTCCCACCGTTGTGGAGCTGGCGGAGGAGTGGAGCGTCGCACCCGCCACGATCCGGCAGGCACTCGGACTGCTCGAAGAGGCCGGGCTGATCGAGCGGTACCGCGCCAAGGGAACCTTCGTCAGGCGGCGGCCGCAGCAGGACCTGTGGTGCGAGGTCCCCACCGACTGGAACGGCCTGCTGCTCTCCCCTCCCGGTATCGAGGTCGAGTTGCTGGCGAGTGACGTCACCGCCCATCCGCCGCGCGTCGAGCACGCCGACGGCACACTGGCGCCGTCGTACCGGCACTGGCGGCGGCGCCACTCGCGCGACGGGCGCCCCTACTACCTCGGCGACGCCTACATCGCGGAGCGGTGGGCCGCACGGATCACGGACGAACAGCTCGCCGAGAACACCACGCTGCGGATACTCAAGGACATGCCCGGCCTGCGTCTGACCACCGTGCACCAGACGCTCACGATCGTGATGGCCGACGTCGAGCTCAGCAGCGAACTCGACGTCCCGCTGAACTCGCCGATCGCCCGGCTCCAGCGCACGGCGGTCGACGCGGACGGGTCCGTGGTCTTCGTCGGTGACGGCATGTACCGCGGTGACGTCGTCCGTCTGGACATCTCCGTCCACGCCTGACCCAGAGGTGACTTGCCACCGACAGGGGCACACCCTTACCGTAAAAAGCTATAAAGCTGCATTAATGACTTAGGAGTCTGTGGTGCGACTGTTCTGGTCCCCGAAATCACCGTTCGTCCGCAAGGTCATGGTCGTGCTGCACGAGACGGGCCAGGTGGACGACGTCGAGACCGAGCGCACCCCGGTGCAGATGTCCGAGCCCAACCCCAAGGTGCTGAGCGCCAATCCGCTCAACAAGATCCCCACACTGCTGCTCGACGACGGGCGCGTCCTGCTCGACTCCCGGGTGATCTGCGAGTTCTTCGCCCGCAGGGCGGGTGACACGGTGCTGTACCCGCGCGACGAGGCGGAGTACTTCCGAACGGCCTCGCTCCAGGCCCTCGGTGACGGCCTGCTCGACCTGCTCCTCATATGGCGCAACTGGCATCGCGACCGTGGCCTCGCCCACGACGCCGCCGACCCCTACCTCGACGCCTTCGGCCTGAAGGTGACGACGACGCTCGACCACCTCGAGTCCCGCGCCGGCGAACTCGGCGAACGCTTCGACATCGGCCGGGTGTCGGTGGCGATCGCCCTGGCGCACCTGGACTTCCGCTGGGAGGTACTTCACTGGCGCGCCGGACGGCCGAACCTCGCCGCATGGCACGCCGAGGTGTCCGAGCGTCCGTCGATGCGCGCCACGCGGATCGTCGACGACTCCGCCGCACTCGCCACCGGGAGGGCGTCGTGACGGGCCCGCTGACGCATGTGCGCGTGCTCGACCTGAGCCGCATCATGGCGGGACCGTGGGCCGGCCAGGTGCTCGCCGACCTCGGCGCCGACGTCATCAAGGTCGAACGGCCGGGCACCGGCGACGACACCCGCTCCTGGGGACCGCCGTTCCTGGACACCGAGTCCGGCTACTTCCTCTCCGTCAACCGGGGCAAGCGTTCGGTCACCGCGGACCTCGCCACCGCCGAGGGGCGGGAACTCATCCGCCGGCTCGCCGCCACCAGCGACATCGTGCTGGAGAACTTCAAAGCCGGCACGCTCGACCGGTACGGACTGGGCTACGAGGACCTGCGGGCCGTCAAGTCCGACCTCATCTACTGCTCGATCACCGGTTTCGGCCAGACCGGCCCGCGTCGTGACCAGGCCGCCTACGACTTCATGATCCAGGCCATGGGCGGGCTGATGAGCGTCACCGGCGAGCCCGACGACCGGCCGGGAGGGGGCCCGCAGAAGGTCGGCATCCCGGTGGTGGACCTCTTCACCGGCATGTACGCGGCCACCGGCGTGCTGGCCGCCCTCGCCCACCGGGACCGCACCGGAGAGGGCGACCACATCGACCTCGCCATGCTGGACGTCCAGGTCGGCATCCTCGCCAACCAAGCGATGAACCACCTGATCTCCGGTGACGTGCCGGTCCGCCGCGGCAACCGGCACCCGAACATCCAGCCCCAGGACGTGTACCCCTGCCGGGACGGCCACCTCGTCGTCGCGGTCGGCAACGACGGGCAGTTCGTCCAGTTCTGCGAGGCGCTCGGCATGCCCGGCCTCGCCGCCGACCCCGACTACGCCACCAACGAGGCCCGCGTGCGCAACGTGGAAGCGCTCACCTCCCTCATCCGGGACACGCTGGCCGAAGGCGACCTCGAGCACTGGCTGCACGAACTCGGCAGCCGTTCGGTGCCGTGCGGCCCCATCAACACCGTGCCGATGGCCTTCGCCGACGAGCAGGTGCGCCACCGCGACATGGTCCGGCACCTGCCGCACCCGACCCTGGGTTCCGTTCCCCAGGTGGTCAGCCCCCTGCGCTTTCGCAACGCCGCGCTCGACTTCGACACGGCCCCGCCGCTGCTCGGACAGCACGGGGCGGAGATCATCGACGAGCTCACGGCCGAAACCCGCGCCTGACGAGCCGGTCACCGCCTTCTTCAGCGAACGAACGAGAACCAGGAGAGTCCTTCGTGCCCCGCATCCCACTGTTCGACCCCGAGGTGATGACCCCGGAGCAGGAGAGGGTCTACCGCGACGTCGTGAACGGACCCCGCGCCCGGCTGGTCGGACCGCTGAGAGCGGCGTTGCACCGGCCCGAACTCGCCGACCGCTGGCAGCGATTCGGCGAGATCCTGCGGTACGGCACCAGCCTGCCCGAACATCTCAACGAGCTGGCCATCCTCGTCGTGGCCCGTCGCTGGACCGCCCAGCTCGAATGGTCGATCCACGCGGACGCCGCGTTGCGCGCGGGTCTGGCAGCGGAGATCGTCGAGGCCCTCCGGGTCGGCGAGCCCCCCGTCTTCCACGACCAGGACGCCTACGACGTCCATGAGTTCGCCCGGACGCTCCAGCAGACCGGCGATGTCGACGAAGAGGTGTACCAACGGGTCTGGCAGCGCTGGGGCGAGGTGGGGGCCGTCGAACTCTCGTCCGTCGTCGGCTACTACACGCTGGTCGCCATGACCTTGAACGTCCACCGGATCCCGGTGCCCGGCGGGGAGCGCCCGCTGGCGTCCGCGGCCGGCCCGGTGCGCCGGCTCGTGGAGCTGCCCGAAGCCACACTCGGCGCGACCGCCGAGATGACGAAGACGGCGGGCTGAGCCGTGACCACGACAGACGGCGCCGTCCCGCCGCGCATGCCCACGCGTGCGGCCCGGGACTTCCCGGCCGGCGCCTGGGACTGCCACTCCCATGTCTTCGGGCCCTTCGACCGGTTCCCGACCGGCCCGTCCACCTATCCGATCCCGGACGCGCCTGCGGGAACGTACCTCGGCATGCTCGACCGCACCGGCACCGCGCGGGGGATGCTCGTACAGCCCGCGCCCTACGGGAACGACACGAGCGCGCTGGAGCACGCGCTGGCGCGGTCGGAAGGCCGGGCCGTGGGCGTAGGCGTGGCCACCGCCGACTGCCCGGCCGGTGAGCTGGCACGGCTGCACGCCGCCGGCGTCCGGGCCCTGCGGTTCAACGACCGCATCGCCCCGGCCACCGGCGCGCGCTTCCCCGGCGCCGTCGGGACCGAGGCGTTCCGTGCCCTGGCGCCGGTCATGCGCGAGCTGGGCATCCACGCGCAGATCTGGGCGGGGCTGGAGGACTGCGTCCGGCTGGTGGACGAGTTCTCCGGCACCGGCGTCCCGGTCGTCCTGGACCACCTGGCGCAGCCCGACGTGGCCGCCGGCCCCGGCTCGGCGGCTTTCCGTGCCCTGCTCGACCGCGTGAAGGACGGCGCGGCCTGGGTGAAGCTGACCCTGTGCCGGGTGGGAGACCCCGACCGGGGCTACGCGGACGCCCGCCCGTTCCACGACGCCCTGGTCGAGGCCGCGCCGGCACGGCTGCTGTGGGGCTCGGACTGGCCCTTCGTACGGATGGGAGAGTCCGCGCCGGACGTCGCCGACCTCGCCGACCTCTTCTGCGACTGGGTGGACGACGCCGCGCTGCGCCGGCAGATCCTGGTCCACAACCCGCGGCGGCTGGTGGACACCGGGCTCCGCGCATGAGGCTGCTGTTCCTCGTCGACCCGCCGGACCGGCTCGACCCCGGTCACGACTCGTCGATCGCGCTGATGAGGGCCGCCGCGGCGCGCGGTCACCAGGTACTCATGGCCGAGATGCGCGAGTTGTCCGTGCGTGACGGCAAAGTGTTCGCCCGCGCCCACGCGGCCGATCCGCGGTCCGGCTCCCTCGGCCGCGGCCCGGCCGAGGTCGTGGACCTGGACGATGTCGGCCTCGTGCTCGTACGCACCGATCCGCCGGTGGACGACGACTATCTGCGGGCCACGTATCTCCTGGACTTCGCGCAACGACGCGGCACTCCCGTGTGCAACAGTCCTGACGCGCTGAGGAGCACCAACGAGAAGCTCTTCGCGCTGCGCTTCCCCGAGCTCACCCCGGAGACCGTGGTGAGCGCCTCCGCGGCGGAACTGGCCGACGCGGTGGGGCGATGGGGCCGGGCGGTCCTCAAGCCGACGGATGCCATGGGCGGACGTGGCGTCCTGCTGCTGGAACACGGACACCCCAACCTCCCCGGCCTGATCGAGGTCGGCACCGCGCGGGGTCGGCGACACGTGGTACTGCAACGTTTCATCGACGACGGCACCCACAGCGACCGCAGGGTCCTCGTCGTCGACGGCGAACCGGTCGCCGCGCTCCGCCGCACCGCCAAGGCGCCCGACTTCCGGTGCAACATGGCCGTCGGGGCCTCGGCGACCGCGGTCCCCCTCACGGAGACCGACCGCGCGATCTGTGCGGTGCTCCGCCCCGAGCTGATCGGGCGGGGTATCGCCTTCGCCGGTGTCGACCTCATACGAGACCGGCTCATCGAGGTGAACATCACCAGTCCGACCGGGCTACGGGAGATCGACGGCGGCCCCGCGGACACGGTGGGGCGGGTAGCCGACGACGTCCTGCGGCGGCTGCTGGCCCACGCCCGATGAGCCGGCCGGGCACGGGCCTTCGCGCTTCCAGCCCGACCCAGCCCGACTACCGGATCCCCAGCTCCCGCAGGACGCGGCGCTGAGCCGCTGTCGGCCTGGCCGGGAAGTAGAGGTAGCACACCCCTCCGGTACCGCTTTTGACCTGGCCGTTCGCGTCGTAGCGCTTGGTGCGCAGCCAGATGTTCTCCCACTGGCGCCGCTGATAGACGTGGCGGACCGCCTCGTTGTCCGGCGAGGCCGGGTCGTTGGCGATGACGTCGCCGTCGGCCGTGAAGCCGACGACGGTCATCAGGTGGCCCGAGGTGCCGTATCCCGCGCCGTCCAGCTCCGTCGCGAGGAAGGACTGCGAGGTGATCAGCGGAATGCCGGCGTCGATCAGCTTCTCGGCGTCGGTGAGCGAGTCCAGCCGGGTGACCACACCCTGGAGATCGCGGTAGGTGGCGGCGTACGCGGCGTTGAACGGCCAGTTGCCGCACCCCTCGTACTGGTAGTCGAAGGTGGACCGGGCGGCGTGGCAGACCTGCGGGTCGGCGTAGTCCGGGTCGACCCAGGCCAGGTCCGCGGCGGAGGGCTTGCGGCCCCAGTACTCAATGATCATCTGCGAGGAGGTGGGGCTGCACCACGCCTCGCCGCCGTTGTCGTACTCCGGGTACTGGCCCTTGTGGATCTCCTGCGAGTAGCGCGGTACGGCCAGCTCGCGCCCCGTGGACAGGCTCGGCGTGGAGGCGGGCACCTCGAACCGGTCGGGGACGTCCGAGCCCATCGCGCCGACCCGCCACACCGTGGGGGTGAGGGTGGTGCCGGGCCTGCGGTGGAGGGTGAGCCGCACCTGGTACGTCGCCAGCCGCAGCCCGCCGGCCGGGTCGTCGATGGAGAGGGTGTCGGTCCACACCGAGCTCTTGTCGTCGCTCTGGCCGTCCACCGAGGTGCGCCGGATGGAGGAGGCGCCGTCGCCGGAGGCCCAACGGCCCATCACGTACCAGGGGGTCGCGGAGCCGTCGGTGTAGGTGCCCTTCAGCTCGATCTGGATCCAGGTGTCGGCGGGGGTGCGGGCGTTCCAGGAGACGATGGCCTCGGTGGCGGGCACGGAGAGCGTGCGCACCGGGGAGGTCCAGGTGGCGTACTCCCAGGCGGCCTTGGTGCCGGTGTGCGGGTCGGTGTAGTCCACGCTGCCCAGCGGGCGGGAGATCACGATGCCGGGGCGGGCACCGGCCTCGGCGCGGACGCCCTTGGCGGCACCGGCCAGCCAGTCGGCGTGGCCGCTCCAGCCGTGGTACTCCGCGACCCGGCCGGCCTTGGTGGCCGTGGCCTCGGAGGCCGCCGGGGCGGCGGGGGTCCCAGGGGTCGTGGAGGTCCCGGGGCTCGTGGAGGTCCGCGCCGCGGAGGCGGCCGTGACGGCCGTCGTGGAGACGGCGGCGGCGCCCGCGACGCCGAGGGCGGCGGCGAGCACGGAGCGGCGGGGCGTGGATCCGGATCTGGTCATGCGGGTTTCCCCCAGTCGTCGTCCAGTCCAATGGGCGGCGGGTGCACGGCAGTCGCACAACTGCGGCAGTCGCACAACTATGGCCGCCGCGAGGGGTCCCAGGCCAGTGATTCCCCCGGCGCCCGCTGCATCAATATTGGTGTGAACCAATGGCGTGAACGAGCCGGAGGGGCCGTATGGTGGTCCCGATGCGAACATACCCACCGGTTGGCACCCTCGACGCGCTGGCGCGGCGCCTGTGCGCGCTGCCGCCGTCCTGCGGGCCGGTCCGGCTGGTCGCGGTCGACGGGCACGCCGGTTCCGGGAAGACCACCTTCACCGGGCGGCTCGCCGAGGCACTCGGCGGCGCGCCCGTGCTGCACACCGACGACTTCGCCACGCACGAGGAGCTCTTCGGCTGGGCGGAACGGCTGCGGACCCAGGTGCTCGCCCCGCTCGCCCGGGGCGCGGCCGCGCGATACGCCCCGTACGACTGGAGGGAGCGGCGCTTCGCCGCCACCCCTCGGCGGCTCGATCCGGCGCCGGTCGTGCTGCTGGAGGGGGTGGGCAGCGGCCGCCGCGCGGTGCGCCCGTGGCTGGCCCGACTGCTGTGGATGGAGCTGCCGGACCGGGACTCCTGGCGGCGCGGACAGCTGCGGGACGGTCCGGGGCTGTCCGCATTCTGGGACGGATGGCTGCCCGCCGAGCGTGCGCATTTCGCCGACGACCCCTCCCGTCCGTACGCCGGAGGGTTGGTACTCCAGCGAAAGGAGGGGTATGAGGTGCTACCGGGACCTGCGGCGACCGACCGAGACACCCTCTGCCCTCACACAGCGTGACCCGATGTGGCCGACCGGGGCGGACCGCGCCCGACGCGTGACGCGTGCCCCAACTCGGCTTGACCCGGGGCCCATACAGGTCTTACGTTCTCAATGTGCGACTCGTACGAGTCGTCCCACAACGCGAAGCCCCCGGTTGTTCCCCCGTGATCGGGGGCTTCGTCCCGTCTGGCGCCGGTTTTCCGCTCCTTTGCGCCGCCACTCGCTCACCCTGTGTGACGATCTGCCTCAGGACCCGCGCGCCCCTTACCCGCCCCCGCGCACACCCGCCCGACCTTGTGGGATTGCGACGAACAGCAGTGCGGCACCCTCGGCCCATCCGGCCTGCGCAGGTACGATGCGAAAGGGGCAGTCGCCCCTGCGGCATCCACGGGGGCAGGGGTTGTGGGGGACGTGATGGATTTCGGCACGCACAGTTCGCACGCCCCGGCCGATCTCGCCTGGCTGCGAGCCGTCGACGCCTACACGATGGGCGCGTACGCACAGGCCGAGGAGGAGTTCCGGACCGCGACGCGGCTCGATCCCGGCATGGCCGACGCCTGGCTCGGACTGCACGCGCTGCGGGCCGACACGGCGGCCGCGCTGCTGCGGATGTACCGGCACCGCGACCGCTTCGGCGAGCAGCGCGCCCGCCACCGCCGCACCCTCAACTCCTGGTACTGGCTCGGCTGGTGGGTCCAGCCGGTGCTGGAGACCGGCCGGGATCTGCTGCTCGCCCACGCCTCGCACTGGCTCGACGGCCGCCATGTGCCCGAGCTGGACCGGGCGCTGGCCGGCTGCCCTCCGGTGGAGGCCGATCCGCAGGCCCGCTTCCTGCACGCCTGCCGCGCCTATCTGGTCAAGGACTGGGAGCAGCTGGTGCGCCACACCGACCCGCTGCTGGACGATCCGTTCCTGGGCATCGAGGCCGGTCTGTTCGCCGGGATGGCGCGGGTCCGGCTGGAGATGTACAGCCAGGCCGAACCACTGCTCGCCGCCGCCCTGATGCGCTGCCGCAGCGAGCAGCCCCAGCGCAAGGAGCTGCGCTACTGGCTCGCCCGCGCCCACGAGGGCACCGGGCGCAGCGCCGCCGCGCTCCCCCTCTACCGCGCCGTACACCGCATCGACTCCGCCTTCATGGACACCTCGGCGCGGCTCGCGGCGATCGCCGAGTCCGACGGGCTGGACGAGCCCGCGGATCTGGCCACCATCTCGCTGGCCGGGACCGGCGGCCAGGATGTGGACGGCCGGGACAGCACCGCCACCGACCCCGCCGATCCACTGCCCACCGATCCGCTGCCCACCGACGGCCGCGATCCGCGGGCCCCGGGCGAGGGCCCCGCGGGACCCTCGGGACCCGCGGGGCCGCCGCGGATGGGCCCGGCCGTGGTGGGTGCGGGCGGCACCCGTGAGCGGGCCGGTCTGCCGTCCCAGCAGCCCGGCCCCTCCGATCCGGTGCTGCTGGAGAGCGCGCTACAGGAGCTGGAGCGCATGGTCGGCCTGGAGCCGGTCAAGCGGCAGGTGCGGGCGCTGTCGGCGCAGCTCCACATGGCGCGGCTGCGCGCCGGGCAGGGCCTGCCGGTCCAGCCGCCCAAGCGGCACTTCGTCTTCTCCGGCCCCTCCGGCACCGGCAAGACCACCGTGGCCCGCATCCTCGGCCGGGTCTTCTACGCCCTCGGCCTGCTCGGCGGCGACCACCTGGTGGAGGCCGGGCGCGCCGATCTGGTCGGCGAGTACCTGGGCCAGACGGCGGTGAAGGCCAATGAGCTGATCGACTCCGCGCTCGGCGGAGTGCTCTTCGTCGACGAGGCGTACAGCCTGTCCAACTCCGGCTACAGCAAGGGCGACGCCTACGGCGACGAGGCGCTCCAGGTGCTGCTCAAGCGCGCCGAGGACAACCGCGACCGGCTCGTGGTGATCCTCGCCGGCTATCCCGAGGGCATGGACCGGCTGCTGGCCGCCAACCCCGGCCTCGGTTCCCGCTTCACCACGCGCGTGGACTTCCCCAGCTACCGCCCGCTGGAGCTCACCCGGATCGGTGAGGTGCTGGCCGCGGAGAACGGGGACGTGTGGGACGAGGAGGCCCTGGAGGAGCTGCGCAGTATCAGCGGCCATGTGGTGGACCAGGGCTGGATCGACGAGCTGGGGAACGGCCGGTTCCTGCGCACGCTGTACGAGAAGAGCTGCGCCTACCGCGATCTGCGGCTCTCCGGCTGGACCGGCACCCCGACCCGCGACGACCTCGCCACGCTGCGGCTGCCGGATCTGATGCAGGCGTACGGGGAGGTCCTCTCCGGCCGCGGCCCCATGTACCGCGACCCCCAGGACCCCCCGCTCACCTGACACCGCCCCCGCCGAACCGCACGGGGGTGCCCCCCGCCGCATGGCCGCGCCCCCGTCCCATGGCCCGGCCCGCCGCACGGCCGCGCCCCGTCCCATGGCCCGGCCCGCCGCATGCCGCGCCCCGTCCCATGGCCCGGCCTGCCGCACGGCCCCGGCTGCGCGCCGCCGAGCGACGCGGGTCCGGAGCACGGCCGACACGGTGGGCTCCGCCGCCCGGCACCGAAAGGTGCTCCCCCGAACGACGTCAGCCCCAGCCGCGGATGGGTCCCGCCCGCGGGGCATCCGGGGCGGGGGCTCGCCCAGGAGCCGGAGACTCCACCGGGAGCCGGGGGCTCGCCCGGAGGCGGGGGTCAGGGGCCTCGCCTCTGGCCGGGGGCCGGGAGGCAGGGCGGGGGCCAGAGGCCGAACGCCGGAGGCCGGACGCCGGGGCCAGAGGCCGGAGGCCAGGCCGGACACCGGGCACCGGCACCGGAGGCGGGGTCAGGGGCCCGGGGCCGGACGCCGGGAGCCACGGGCCGGGGCCGGACACGGGCACCAGGGGCCCGGGGCCAGGGGCCGGGAGGCCAGGTCGGATGCCGGGCACCGGCACCGGAGGCGGGGCCAGGGGCCCGGGGCCGGGAGGCAGGGCGGACGCCAAACGCCGGACGCCGGGAGCCAGGAGCCGGACGCCGGGAGCCACGGGCCGCGGCCGGACACCGGGCACCAGGGGCCCGGGGCCAGGGGCCGGGAGGCCAGGTCGGATGCCGGGCACCGGCACCGGAGGCGGGGCCAGGGGCCCGGGGCCGGGAGGCAGGGCGGACGCCGAACACCGGAGGTCGGACGCCGGGGCCAGAGGCCGGAGGCGGGGTCAGGGGCCCGGGGCCGGACGCCGGGAGCCACGGGCCGGGGCCAGGGGCCGGAGGCGGAGGCTTCGCCCCTGGCGAGGCCGGGGGCGAAGGCTTGGCGCCGTCGGCTGGGCTACCGCGCGACCATCGCCGGTTCGTCCGCCGGGGCCGTCGGCTCGCCCCGCTGTCCGGTCACCCGGCCGGGGCGGCCCTCGTCGCGGTGGGAGGGGTCGTGGACCTCGCCCACCAGCATCTCCAGGACGTCCTCCAGGGCGACCAGCCCGAGCACCATGCCCGACGCGTCGGCGACGGCCGCCAGGTGGGAAGCGGCCCGGCGCATCGCGGTGAGGGCGTCGTCCAGCGGGAGCTCCGCCCGGAGCGTCTCGATCGGATGCCAGAGCCGCTGTGGCACGGCCCGCTCCGGGAACTCCAGCTCCAGGACGTCCTTCACGTGCAGATAGCCCATGAAGGCGCCGCCGGGGCCGCGCACCGGGAAGCGCGAGTAGCCGGTCCGCACGGTCAGCTCCTCGATCTGCCGGGGGGTGACCGAGGGGTCGACGGTGACCAGGCCCGCCGGGTCCAGGAGGACGTCGGTGACCGGGCGGCTGCCCAGTTCCAGGGCGTCCGCGAGCCGCTCGTGCTCACCGGGGTCGAGCAGTCCGGCCTGATGGGAGTCCTCGACCAGATGGGTCAGCTGCTCACTGGTGAAGACGGCCTCGATCTCGTCCTTGGGCTCCACCCGGAACAGCCGCAGCACCAGCCGGGCGCATGCCCCCAGCAGCGCGGTGACCGGCCGGCACAGCCGCGCGAAGGCGACGAGTCCGGGGCCGAGCCACAGCGCGGTCCGGTCCGGCGCCGCCATGGCCAGGTTCTTCGGCACCATCTCGCCGATGACCAGATGCAGGCAGACGACCACGGCGAGCGCGATGGCGTAGCCCAGCGGGTGCACCAGCTGCTCGGGCAGGTGGACGAGGTGGAACACCGGCTCCAGCAGATGGGCCACGGTCGGCTCGGCGACCGCGCCCAGGGTCAGCGAGCAGACGGTGATGCCGAACTGCGCGGCCGCCATCATCTGCGGCAGGTTCTCCAGGCCCGTCAGCACCGTACGGGCGCGCCCGGAGCCCTCGGCCGCACGCGGCTCGATCTGGCTGCGGCGCACCGAGACCAGGGCGAACTCGGCGCCCACGAAGAAGCCGTTGGCGAGGACCAGCAGGGCGGCGAAGAGAAGCTGTACCAGACTCATCGCGCGTTCTCCTCCCCGGCCGTCGCTCCGGCACTCGCGTGCACGGGCGGCGTACCCGGCTTCGTACGGACGATGCGCACCAGCTCCGCCCGGTGGTGGCCGACCTGCCGGACGGCCAGCTGCCAGCCGGGCAGCTCGGCGGTGTCGCCGGGGACCGGGATCCGCGCCAGCAGATCGGCGACCAGCCCGGCCACGGTCTCGTACGGCCCGTCAGGCGCGTCGAGGCCGATCCGGCGCAGGGCGTCGACGCGGCAGCCGCCGTCGGCGTCCCACGCGGGGCGGCCGTCCTCGGTGGCGGTCTGCACCAGGTCGGGGGTCTCCGCGGCCTCGTCGTCGTGCTCGTCGCGCACCTCGCCGACCAGCTCCTCGACGATGTCCTCCAGGGTGACCACACCGGCCGTGCCGCCGTACTCGTCGACGACGACGGCTATCGGCTGCTCGCTGCGCAGCCGCTCCAGCAGCGGCTGGACCGGCAGCGTCTCGGGGACCAGCAGCGGGGGCTGGGCGATCCGGCTGACGGGGGTGCGCAGCCGGTCCTGCGCGGGCACCGCGAGGGCGTCCTTGAGGTGCACCATCCCGATGACCTCGTCCAGCCGGTCGCGGTAGACGGGGAAGCGGGACAGCCCGGTGGCCCGGGTGAGGTTGAGCACATCCACGGCGGTCGCCGAGGAGTGCAGCGCGCTGACCCGCACCCGCGGGGTCATCACATGCTGGGTGGTCAGCTCGCCCAGGGCCAGGGTCCGGACGAACAGATCGGCCGTGTCCTGCTCGATCGCGCCGGCCCGCGCCGAGTGGCGGGCCAGCGAGACCAGTTCACCGGGGGTACGGGCGGAGGCCAGCTCCTCGGTGGGCTCGACGCCCAGCGCCCGCACCAGCCGGTTGGCCACGGTGTTGAGCAGGGCGATCACGGGCCGGAAGAAGCGGGCGAAGGCGTACTGCGGGCCCGCGACGAAGCGGGCGACCTGGAGCGGCCGGGAGACCGCCCAGTTCTTGGGCACCAGCTCGCCGATGACCATCTGGACGGCGGAGGCCAGCAGCATGCCCAGCACGACGGCGATACCGGAGACGGCCCCGTGGGGCAGCCCGACCGCCTCCAGCGGGGCGGTCAGCAGATGGCCGAGCGCGGGCTCGGCGAGCATGCCGACGATCAGCGAGGTGATGGTGATGCCGAGCTGGGTGCCGGAGAGCTGGAAGGACAGCTCGCGCAGCGCCTCGACGACGGTACGGGCGCGCCGGTCGCCCTCGTCGGCGGCACGCTCGGCGTCCGGTCGCTCGACGGTGACCAGGCCGAATTCGGCGGCCACGAAGAAGCCGTTGGCGAGGATCAGGACGAGTGCCGCGGACAGCAGCAGGAGGGACAGCGTGATGCTCATGCCGCCGCCTCGTGGTCGGCGGCGGCGCAGGTACTACAGGACGATCCGTCCATCTGCGGAGGGAGTCACTCCTCGGGTCGCAGGGGAGCCCGCCGGGGCGCACGGGGGCGTGCGCTCAGCAAGTGGCGGGGCGGGGCACCGTTCGGCCCCGGCAACAGGGTAATCAAGGATGGGGGGTGACGGGCAGGCCCCTCGCGCCGTTGGAGTGCCGATCGGCACACCGGCCGGGCCGCCGCACGCATCGGCTGGGCCGCCGCACCGGCCGGGCCGCCCGGCCGGGTGGCTCAGTGAGCGGCACGGCCGGTGCCGTGCCGCTCGGCGAGCGCGCGCAGGGCGCGCGCGTCGTCGATGGCCCGTGCCTTCGCGATGCCCGGCTGGATGCCCATCGCGGGCAGGCTGGTGCCGTCGGCGAGGTCCAGATAGACCCAGGGGTCGCCGGGGCGCAGATTGACCCGGAGCACCTCCGCCCACTCCAGCCGGCGCTTGGTGGTGAGGTTGATCACGGTCACCCCGCCCTCCTCGGCCACCACCTTGGGACGGCTGAGCAGCATCAGCACCCCGAAGAACAGCAGTCCGGTGACGATGAAGCTGGCCCTCTCCCCCGGCCCCAGCGACTCCAGCAGCAGGGCGACGGCCGTGAGGACGACCAGGGCGGCGACGCCGACCGTCATCAGCACGGCCCGGGTCCTGGTCGGCCGGAAGGTGACGGGCAGGGTGGGCGGGGACGCGGGGGCGGACACGTGGCCGGCCTCTCGATGGCAGGGAAAGGGCAGGGAAGGGGCAGGGCAGGGATCGGGTCGGGAGAGGGGGAAGCCGTCAGAGGCGGCAGGCGTGGATGCCGGTGGTGAGGATGGCCCGTGCCCCCAGGTCGTAGAGCTCGTCCATGATCCGCTGGGCGTCCTTGGTGGGGACCATCGAGCGGACCGCGACCCAGCCCTCGTGGTGCAGCGGGGAGACGGTGGGCGACTCCAGACCCGGGGTGAGCGCCACGGCGCGCTCCACCTGCTCCACCCGGATGTCGTAGTCCATCATCACGTAGCGCCGGGCGACCAGGACGCCCTGCATCCGGCGGAGGAACTGCTGGACCTTGGGGTCGTCGGTGGGGGCGCCGGTGCGGCGGATGACGACCGCCTCGGACTCCAGGATGGGCTCGCCGATGATCTCCAGCCCGGCGTTGCGCAGGGTGGTGCCGGTTTCCACCACATCCGCGATGACCTCGGCGACACCGAGCTGGATGGCGGTCTCGACCGCGCCGTCGAGGTGGACCACGGCGGCGTCCACGCCGTTGTCGGCGAGGTGCTTGGTGACCAGTCCGGAGAAGGAGGTGGCCACGGTCATCCCGCCGAACTCGCTGACGTCCTTCGCCGTGCCGGGGCGGGTGGCGTAGCGGAAGGTGGACCCGGCGAAGCCGAGCTGCATGATCTCCTCGGCCTGGGAGCCGGAGTCCAGCAGCAGGTCACGGCCGGTGATGCCGATGTCGAGCCGGCCGGAGCCCACGTACACGGCGATGTCGCGGGGGCGGAGGAAGAAGAACTCGACCTCGTTCTCGGCGTCGACGAGGACCAGTTCCCTGCGGTCCTTGCGCTGCCGGTAGCCGGCCTCATGGAGCATCGCCGACGCAGGCTCGGACAGTGAACCCTTGTTGGGGACGGCGATGCGCAGCATGAGTGCTCTTTCCTTCGGTAGTTCGGTAGCCGGGTGGCCGGGTGGCCCGTCGGCGGGAGCCGGTGCCGGGGCGGGCGGGGTTACGGGTGGGTCAGAGGTGGGCGTAGACGTCGTCGAGGGTCAGCCCCTTGGCGACCATCATCACCTGAAGGTGGTACAGGAGCTGGGAGATCTCCTCGGCGGTCGCCTCGTCGCTTTCGTACTCGGCGGCCATCCACACCTCGGCGGCCTCCTCCACGACCTTCTTGCCGATGGTGTGCACACCGGCGTGGACCAGCTCGGCGGTACGGGAGGAGGCGGGGTCGGCCGTGGCGGCCTTCTGCTGGAGCTCGGCGAAGAGCTCCTCGAACGTCTTCTTGGACATGGTGTGCGCCATCCTACTGGGGGCCCGGGGCGCGGCTCAGCGCGAGGGCTGGGCGACCGACCGCAGGCCGGCGACGGTGGCGACGGCGGCGGTGACCGCCTCGTGGCCCTTGTCCTCGCTGGAACCCTCCAGCCCGGCCCGGTCGATGGCCTGCTCCTCGGTGTCGCAGGTCAGCACGCCGAAGCCGATGGGCACGCCGGTGTCCACGCTGACCTGGGTCAGCCCCTGGGTGACGCCCTGGCAGACGTAGTCGAAGTGCGGGGTGCCGCCGCGGATGACCACGCCCAGGGCCACGATCGCGTCGTAGCCGTGGCCCGCGAGCACCTTGGCGGCCACCGGCAGCTCGAAGCTGCCCGGCACCCGCAGCACGGTGGGCTCGTCGATGCCGAGCTCTCCCAGCGCGCGCAGGGCGCCGTCGAGCAGCCCGCCCATCACCTTTTCGTGCCACTGTGCGGCGATGACGGCGACGCGCAGGTCCCCGCAGTTCTTCACGGACAGTTCGGGGGCGCCCTTACCGCTCACGTCTCTCCTCGGTGGTTCTTCGGTGGTTCTTGGTGGTTCTTCGGTCGTGCGTGCCTGCACATGCGCAGGTACCGAGTGTGTGGGGATGGCTGCTACTGGTTGCCGCAGGCCGATACGGGCTCGGCCCGGTCACCGTCCAGCCAGGGCAGGTCATGCCCCATCCGGTCCCGCTTCGTCCGGAGATAGCGGAGATTGTGCTCCCCGGCCTGGACGGGCATCGGCTCCCGGCCGGTGACCCGCAACCCGTGCCCGACCAGCGCCGTGGTCTTCTCCGGGTTGTTGGTCATCAGCCGCAGCGAGCGCACGCCGAGGTCGGCGAGGATCTCCGCGCCCGCGGCGTAGTCCCGCGCGTCGGCGGGCAGTCCGAGTTCCAGGTTGGCGTCCAGGGTGTCCCGGCCCAGCTCCTGGAGCTCGTAGGCGCGCAGCTTGGACAGCAGTCCGATACCGCGCCCCTCGTGGCCGCGCAGGTACAGGACGACGCCACGGCCCTCGGCGGTGACCCGCTCCAGGGCGGCGTGCAGCTGGGGGCCGCAGTCGCAGCGCAGCGAGTGGAAGACGTCGCCGGTGAGGCATTCGGAGTGGACCCGGACCAGCACGTCCTCGCCGTCCCCGAGCTCCCCCTGGACCAGCGCGATGTGCTCGACGCCGTCGGTCGCGCGGTAGCCGTACGCCCGGAAGTCGCCGAAGGCGGTGGGCAGCCGGGTCTCGGCCTCGCGCCGCACCAGCGGTTCGGCGGGCTTGCGGTACGCGATCAGATCGGCGATGGAGACGATCGCCAGGTCGTGCTTGCGGGCGAAGGCGACCAGGGCGGGCAGGCGCAGCATGGCACCGTCCTCCCCCGCGATCTCGCAGATCACGGCCGCCGGGCGGAGTCCGGCCAGCCGGGCGAGGTCGACCCCGGCCTCGGTGTGGCCGTCGCGGGCGAGCACTCCGCCGGGGCGGGCGCGCAGCGGGAAGATGTGGCCGGGGCGCACGAGCTCGCCGGGGGTGGTGGCCGGGTCGGCCAGCAGCCGCAGGGTGGCGGCCCGGTCGGCGGCGGAGATACCGGTGCTGACGCCGTGTTCGGCGGTGGCGTCGACCGAGACGGTGAAGGCGGTCCGCATGGACTCGGTGTTCTCCTCGACCATCTGCGGGAGCCGGAGCCGGTCGAGGTCGGCGCCCTCCATGGGGGCGCAGATGAGCCCGCGGCACTCGTTCATCATGAAGGCGACGATCTCGGGGGTGATCGTCTCGGCCGCGGCGACGAGGTCGCCCTCGTTCTCCCGGTCCTCGTCGTCCACGACCACGACGGGGCGGCCCGCGGCGATTTCCGCGATGGCCCGCTCAATGGGGTCCAGCACCAGTTCGTCGGGCCACCGCGCGGTGCGCAGTGGGGCGGCCGGGCCGCTCTGGTGCGGCTCGGGGACCGCGTATGCCTCGCTCATGGGGTGTCCTTTGCAATCGCTTCTCCGCCCGCGCGGCGCCGCGGCGCGGGCATCGTCACCAGGTGCGGACCGGCGGCCGCGGGTGCGGCGCTCATGGGGTGGCCTCGTCGGTGGCCTCGTCGTTCTGGGCGCCGCCGTCCCGTCCCAGCAGCCGCTCGACGTATTTGGCGAGCACGTCCACCTCGAGGTTGACCGGGTCCCCGGCCTGCTTGACCCCGAGCGTGGTGAGCGCGAGGGTCGTCGGGATGAGGCTGACGGTGAAGTAGTCGGGGCCCGCGTCCACGACGGTGAGGCTGATGCCGTCGACCGTGATGGAGCCCTTCTCGACCACATAGCGGCTCAGTCCGGCGGGCAGCGAGATCTTCACGATCTCCCAGTGCTCGGAGAGCTTGCGCTCCACGATGGTGCCGGTGCCGTCCACATGGCCCTGCACGAGGTGGCCGCCGAGCCGCCCGCCGAGCGCCATGGGGCGCTCCAGGTTGACCCGGGAGCCGACGCCGAGCGCGCCGAGGCTGGAGCGTTCCAGCGTCTCGGCCATCACATCGGCGCTGAACCGGTCGCCCTCGGCGTCACCGATGATGTCGACGACGGTGAGACAGACGCCGTTGACGGCGATGGAGTCGCCGTGCTTCGCCCCTTCGGTGACGACGGGGCCGCGCACCTGGAAGCGGGACGCGTCGCCCAGGTGCTCGATGGCGACGATCTCACCCAGTTCTTCGACAATTCCGGTGAACACTTCAGTTCTCCTCGGCGAGGGAGGCGGGGGTGGTGGGAGTGGCGGGGGTGGCGACAACCGTGGGAACGGCGGTGACGCGCAGATCGGGGCCGAGCCGGGTGACATCGACCGTCTCGAGCCGCAACGCCCGCGTGATGGTGGTGATTCCGGCGTCGGCGAGGGCGGCGGGGCCCGCGCCGAGCAGAACGGGGGCGAGATAGCCGACGACCTTGTCGACCGCGCCCGCGGCGAGGAACGCGCCCGCGAGGGTGGGCCCGCCCTCCAGCAGGACGGAGCGCACCCCGCGGCCGTGCAGTTCGGCCAGGAGCGCGGGGATCAGCAGCCCGGCCCCGGCCGCGCGCGGCAGCCGTACGGTCTCCACGCCCGGCCGCCGGGGCAGATGGGCGGTGCTGGTGTCCTCGGCCACCGCGATCAGCGTGGGCGCGGCGTCGTCCAGGACCCGGGCGCCGGGCTTGACGGTGGCGCCCGAGTCCACGACGACCCGCAGCGGCTGGGTGACTGACTCCCGGCCCCGTACGGCCAGGTGGGGGTCGTCGGCGCGCAGGGTGCCGGAACCGACGACGACGGCGTCGGCCTCCGCGCGCAGCCGGTGCACATCGGCGCGGGAGTCGGGGGAGGTGATCCACCGGCTGGTGCCGTCGGCGGCGGCGCTGCGGCCGTCCAGGGTCGCGGCGTACTTCCACAGCACGAAGGGGCGGCCGCGGCGCATCGCGGTCAGCCAGGGCTCGTTGACCGCCTCGGCCTCCTGTGTCAGCAACCCGGCCGCGACGTCGATCCCGGCGGCGGCGAGGGTGGCGGCGCCGCCCCGGGCCTGTGCGGTGGGGTCGGCGACGGCGTAGCGGACGCGGGCGATCCCGGCGGCGATCAGGGCCTGGGCGCAGGGACCGGTGCGGCCGGTGTGGTTGCAGGGTTCCAGGGTGACGAGGGCGGTGCCGCCGCGGGCCCGCTCCCCCGCCGCGCGCAGCGCGTGGACCTCGGCGTGGGGTCCGCCCGCCCGCTGGTGCCAGCCCTCGCCGGCGACCCGGCCGTCGGCGTCGAGGATGACGCAGCCGACCACGGGGTTGGGGCTGGTGTGGCCGAGGCCGCGGGCGGCGAGCGCGACGGCGTGGCGCATCGCCTGGGATTCGGCTGCGGTGGCCACCGGGTCCTCCTGCCTCTTCGGGCACGGACTCCGGGGCTGTCGAGATGACACGGAAGCGGAAACGGCGTCGCCAGCACGCCGGGTTCGGCAACGCGTCCGCGCCGGGGAAGGGCGGACCGCCGAGGCGGCGCACCGGTGATGTCGCTACCGCCGCGCACTGCCTCCCATCCGGACTTTCACCGTCGGTCCAGGAATTTCACCTGGTCAACCGGCCGCTGGCAGCGGACGGGTCGCGGACTGTAACCGCCGGTTCGGATTTTCACCGACCCCGGAGTGCGCTGACGTCACTGGTACGGCCCCAGTGTGCCATGGCCATCAGCGCAGGTGGGATGCGAGGTGGGTGTGGCCTCCCTCACCCGGGGGCGAGGGGGCCGGCCGCGACCGGTGCGCCCCGGAGCCGAGCCGAGGCCGAACCGAGGCCGAACCGAGGCCGAACGCGGAGACCGAAGCGGCCGAAGCGGCCGAAAACGAGGAAGCCGGACCAGGCGCCGACGCCTAGGCAGCCTCGGCGCGGCCTAGGCGGCACCGAACAGCTCGTTCTGCGCCGCGTCCATCGCCGTGAGCACGGCCCCGCGCAGCACCCCGCCGCCGCCCACCGCCCCCGCGCACACCCGTGTCCGCAGCGGTGACAGCCGGGCGACCCGCTCCGCGACGCGCCGGGCGAGCGCATCGCCCCCGGCCCGGCCCACCTCACCACCGAGCACCGCACATCCCGGGTCGAGCACCGCGCAGATCGCGGCGACACCCACCGCTATCCGGGCCGCCAGCTCGTCCAGGAACGGCTCGCCCCGCTCCCCCGCCCCGAGGGCCGCGCGGATCACCGCCTCCGCCGCACCGGCGTCCTCCGTTCCGGCCCCGCGCCGGGCCTCGCCGCCCGCACCGCCCGCGGCGGCCGCCAGGCCGTGCTCCTGGGCGAGTTCGCAGACCGCGGCGCTGCACACCAGGGAGTGGAACCCGCCGTCGCAGCCGGTGGCGGAGGGCAGTCCCGAGGTGCCCGGCACCGGCAGGAAGCCGATCTCGCCGGTGCCGCCGGAGGCACCGCGCCGCAGCATCCGGTCGAGCACCACGGCCGCGCCGACGCCATGGCCGAGCCACAGCAGGACGAAGGTGTCGCGGTCACGCGCCGCGCCCAGCCGCTGTTCGGCGACGGCCGCCAGATTGACCTCGTTCTCCAGCAGCACCGGCGCCGCGAGACCGCCGTGCAGCGCGGTGGCCAGCTCGCGGTGCCAGGAGGGCAGTCCGCTGGTGGCGTTGAGCTCCCCGGTGGCGGGGTCGATGAGACCGGGCACCCCGATGCCGATGTGGTGCAGCCGCACCGCCCCGGCCCGCTCGGCCACCCGCTCCACCAGGGCCACCGCGGCCGCCACGGTCCGCGCCGGGTCCGTGTCCGGGGCCACCGGCAGCGACTCCTCGGCCAGGGTCCGGCCCAGCAGATCGGCCACGCATACGGCGACGCTGTCGGTACGGACGTCGACCCCGGCCACATGCGCGCTGTCGGCGACGATCCCGTACACCCGGGCGTTGGGTCCCCGGCGCTCCGCCCCCGTCTCCCCCACCACCGCCACCAGCCCGGTCTGCCGCAGCCGCTCGACGAGGTCCGCGATGGTGGGACGGGACAGGCCGGTGAGCGACTTCAGCTGCCCCGCGGTCAACGGCCCCTTGTCCTTGAGCAGCTGGAGGGCGAGGCGGTCGTTGATGGCCCGCGCCGTACTCGGGGAGGCGGTGCGGCCCGCCACGGACGCGCTCGTCGAGGTCATGCCGGGATCCTTCCAGAAGGCTGCCGGAAAAACTCTATCTATCAGGGAGCCTTCCTGATAGTTTCCGCTGGGACCATTTGGGATCTGGGACCAGCTGTGACCATCGGTACAGGCCGCGCTGCGGGGAGGGTGCGACAGGTATGGGCAGGCTCAAGGAATCCGGGACGCCCGAGATGCGCCCCGTACGGCGGGCACGGGTGGCCGTCGCGGCGGTGTTCGCCGTGCACGGCGCGGTGACCGGCAATTTCGCCACCCGCATCCCCTGGATCCAGGAGCGGCTGGACCTCAGCGCCGGTCAGCTCGGCCTGGCGCTCGCCTTCCCCGCCATCGGGGCCTCGGTCGCGATGCCCCTGGCCGGGCGGATCAGCCATCGCTTCGGCGCCCGCGCGGCGCTGCGCGGGCTGCTCGCCCTGTGGACCGCCTGGCTGGTGATGCCGCCGGTCAGCTCCGGTCTGGTCTGGCTGTGCGGGGTGCTCTTCGTCTACGGCGCGACCTCCGGGATGTCCGACGTCGCCATGAACGCCCTCGGCGTGGAGGTCGAGAACCGCCTCGGCCGTTCGATCATGTCCGGGCTGCACGGCATGTGGAGCGTGGGCGCGCTCACCGGCTCCGCGGCGGGCACGATCGCCGCACACGCCGAGTCCGACGCCCGGCTCCACCTCGGGATCGCCGCCGCGGTCCTCACCGTGCTCGGCGCGGTGGCCTGCCACTGGGTCCTCGATCTGCGCAGCGCCCCCGAGGAGCACCCGCCGCCCCGTTTCGCCCTGCCGCCCCGCTCCGCGCTGATCATCGGCGCGGTGGGGTTCTGCGCGGTCTTCGCCGAGGGCGCGAGCCTGGACTGGTCGGCGGTCTATCTGCGGGACGTCCTGGACTCCTCCCCCGGTGTCGCCGCCGCCTGCACCACCGCCTTCTCCTGCACGATGGCCGGTGCCCGGCTCATCGGGGACGCGGTGGTGGGCCGCTTCGGCCCGGTGCGGACCGTACGCACGGGCGGTGTCCTGGCCACCGCCGGCGGGCTGCTCGTCGTCACCGCCCCCGGCCCCGCGCTCGCCATCGCCGGATTCGGCCTCATCGGCCTGGGCATCGCGGTCGTGGTGCCGCTGGCCTTCGCCGCCGCGGGCCGCAGCGGCCCGGCCCCGAGCCAGGCCATCGCGGGCGTCGCCACGATCACGTACACCTCGGGGCTGATCGCCCCGGCCGCGATCGGTTCGATCGCCGACCTGACCTCGCTGACGATCTCGTTCTGCCTGGTCACGGCGTTGGCGCTGGGGCTGGTGGCGGGTGCGGGGGTGCTGCGGAAGCCGTCGTCGTCGGACCCGGCGGCACCCGATCCGTCCGCGTCCGAGGCCACGCTGCCCTGACGGGCCAGGGGACGGGAGTCGGGGACGGGAGCCGGAGGCCAGGAGCCGGGGGACGGGAGCCGGAGGCCGGGGGACGGTCCCCGGCTGTCTGCCGGGCGGTGGCGGCGCCGAACCCGGCCCCCTGCGCCGCCGCCGCGACGGGCCGCACCCGCCCCGTGCCCCGACCCTTCGGTGCGGACCGCAACGTCCGCCCCGCACCATGGACCCATGAGCCCCACCACGCCCACCCGGTCCACCGCACCCAGCGGACTCCGCGGACCCCAGCTCGCCCGGCTGGCCGCGCTCATCGCCGATGAGACCCGCGCCGCCATGTGCCTCGCCCTGCTCGACGGGCGGGCGTGGACCGCGGGGGAGCTGGCCCGGTATACCGGGGTCGCCCCGTCGACGGCGAGCGAGCATCTGACCCGGCTCATCGAGGGCGGACTGCTGGCGGAGGAGCGCCAGGGCCGGCATCGCTACGTACGGCTGGCCGGGCCGCAGATCGCGCAGCTGATCGAGGACCTGTCCGCCCATGCCGCGCCCCCGCCACCGCCCCGTTCGCTGCGCGCCGCCAGCGCGAGCGGCGCCATGGCGCGGGCCCGCACCTGCTACGACCACCTCGCCGGGCGGCTCGGGACCGCGATCACGGACGCCATGCTGGAGCGCGGGCTGCTCCAGAAGGTGACCGGGTTCGCGCTGACCGACGCGGGGATGGCCTGGTTCCGGGAGCTCGGCATCGACCTCGCGAGCACCGCGTCGCGCGGACGGCGGCCGATGGTCCGCAGCTGTCTCGACTGGACCGAGCGCCGCCCGCATCTGGCGGGACTCGCCGGGGCCGCCCTGTGCCGTCATGTCCTGGACACCGGCTGGTGCGTCCGCATCGGCAAGGGACGGGCGCTGCGGGTGAGCCCGGAGGGGGAACGCGCGCTGGGCGAACTGCTCGGCGTCACCGCCCCGGAGTGACGGCGGGGGCGGCGGGGGACGGCAGGGGCGGCGCGGGGGACGGCAGGGGCGGGCGACGAGGGACGGCGGATGGCGGCGAGCAGCGGCACCACCGGTCACGACGCCCCTTCGGGTGCACGACGCCACCGGGTGACGGCGGAACGGCGGCGAGCGGCGGCACCCCGGTCACGACGCCACCGGGTCATGGCGCCCCTTCGGTGACCACACCACCGGGTGACCGGGCCACCCGGCCACGACACCAACACCACCGGGTGACCACGTCATCGTTCGGTGGGGGCCGAAACGATCCGGATCTACGGTCGACGGTATGAGCGACGACACCGGCGACGGCACCCCGCCCACCCCGCCCGACCGCCACACCGCCTTCCACCGGCTCCACCACGGCGAGCGGCCCCTGCTGCTGCCCAACGCCTGGGACCACGCCTCCGCCGCCGCCCTCGCCCGGCGCGGCTTCCCCGCCATCGGCACCACCAGTCTCGGCGTGGCGGCGGCGGCCGGGCTGCCGGACGCGACGGGCGCCACCCGCGACCGGACCCTCGCCCTCGCCCGGGGCATCGCGCGTCTTCCCGCGCTGGTGAGCGTCGACATCGAGGGCGGGTTCAGCGACCGGCCCGAGGAGGTCGCGGCGCTCGCGGCCGAGCTGGACCAGGCCGGGGTCGTCGGCGTGAACATCGAGGACGGACGCCCCGACGGCACCCTCGCGCCCCTGGCCCGGCAGTGCGCGGTGATCGCGGCGGTCAAGGAGCGGGTGCCCCGGCTGTTCGTGAACGCCCGGACCGACACCCACTGGCTCGCCGCGATCGGTGGCGCCGGAGCCGTGCCGCCCTCCCGCACCGCCGCCTTCGAGCGTGCCGAAGCGTATGTCCGGGCGGGCGCCGACGGGGTCTTCGTACCCGCGCTCACTGATGAGCGGGACATCGGCGCACTCGTCCGCGACCTGGGCGGAACCCCGCTGAACATCCTCTTCGCACCCGGCCGTCACACCTATGAGCGGCTGGCGGAGCTCGGGGTGCGGCGGATCAGCTGCGGTTCGCTGCTCTTCCGGGCCGCGCTGGACCGCGCCGTCGAACTGGCCTGGACGATCGCCCACCCCACCGGCCGTACCGACCTGGGTACCGACCCGGGTACCGACCTGGGCCGGGCCGCCGGCCTGCCCACCTATGCCGAGGCTCAGTCACTGGCCGAGGACTTCGCAGATGACGTCACCGCTCACATCACCGAGGACGTCACAGGGGGCACCCGCACATAGCTGCAACGGGCATATTTTCGGCCATCTAACATTGGTGCGATTCCCCCGTAGCAATGAAGTGGAGCAGTCATGGGCCTCGGCGTGCGCTGGACCCTGCACGGCGATGGGCGCACCCCCGCCCCCGATGCCGTCGTCAAGCCGGATGAGCGGCTGTCCTGGCCGAGGACGGCGGGGCTGGGCGCGCAGCATGTCGTGGCCATGTTCGGGGCGAGCTTTGTCGCCCCGGTGCTGATGGGGCTCGACCCCAACCTCGCGATCATGATGTCCGGGGTCGCGACCGTCCTCTTCCTGCTCGCGACCCGCGGCCGGATCCCCAGCTATCTGGGCTGCAGCCTGTCCTTCGTCGGTGTGGCCGCCGCCATCAGGGCGCAGGGTGGCGGCAGCGCCGCCGTCACCGGGGCGATCCTGGTGGTCGGCGGGGTGCTGCTGCTGAGCGGTCTGGCGGTACGGAAGTTCGGCGCGCGGATCATCCACGCCGCGATGCCGCCGGTGGTGACCGGCGCGGTGGTCATGCTGATCGGGTTCAACCTGGCACCGGTGACCGCCGGTACGTACTGGCCCGCCGACCAGTGGACCGCGCTGCTGACGATGCTGGTCACCGGGGCGGCCGTGGTCTGTCTGCGGGGTTTCTGGTCGCGGATCGCGATCTTCCTGGGGCTGGTCTTCGGCTATGCGGTCTCCTGGGTCTTCGACCGCGTCTTCGGCATGATCCACTCGGTGGACGGCAGCGGACGGGTCACCGACCACTGGCGGCTGGATCTGTCCGGGGTGGCCAAGGCGGACTGGATCGGTCTGCCGTCCCTGCACGCGCCGAGCTTCCACTGGTCGGCGGTGCTGGTGGCGCTGCCGGTGGTGATCGCGCTGATCGCCGAGAACGCCGGGCATGTGAAGGCGGTCGGGGAGATGATCGACGATCCGCTCGACGACCAACTGGGCACGGCGATCGCCGCGGACGGCGCGGCGACCGTGATCTCCACGGCGGTCGGCGGCCCGGCCAATACGACGTACTCCGAGAACATCGGCGTCATGGCGGCCACCCGGGTGTACTCCACCGCCGCGTACTGGGCGGCCGCGGGGTTCGCGCTGCTCTTCGGGCTGTGCCCGAAGTTCGGCGCGGTGGTGGCCGCGGTGCCCAGTGGGGTGCTGGGCGGGATCACCGTGATCCTCTACGGCATGATCGGGCTGCTCGGTGCGCAGATCTGGGTGCACAACAAGGTCGACCTGCGCAATCCGCTCAATCTGGTGCCGGTCGCGGCGGGCGTCATCATCGGCGTCGGCGGCGTCAGCCTGAAGGTCAGCCAGAACTTCGAGCTGGGCGGGATCGCGCTCGGCACCATCGTGGTGCTGCTCGGCTACCACGTCCTGCGCGCCCTGGCCCCGGCGCATCTGAAGCGGCAGGAGCCCTTGCTGGACGCGGGCACCAGCGAATACGACGACGACCGGCCGGCCTAGCCGGTGGCCCTGGACGTACACACGGGTTGACGCGGCGTTCAGCCGTCCAGGGGACGTGGCGGCGTACGGCGGGACCGCCCCCGGTCCGGCCTGCCACTGTGGCGTCCATGACGATGCCCACGCACACGCGGCCGGCGCCGCACACCGTGAAGAACGTCGTGGCGCGCATGGGCGCGCTCGGCGCGGCGCTGCCGCCCGGGGACGGGGTGGCGGTCTTCAACGGGGTGTACCTGTCGGTCACCGAGGAGGTCGGCCGCCGGCTGGCGGACGGGTACTTCCATGACCCGTCCGCCACCGAGGAGTTGGACGTGCGGTTCGCCGGGCGCTATCTGGCGGCGGTCGACGCGGTGACCACGGGTGCGCGGCCGCCCGCCTGCTGGCGGCCGCTGTTCGAGCTGCGGCGCCATCCGGGCGTCCACCCGGTGCAGTTCGCGCTCTGCGGGATCAATGCCCATATCGGCCATGACCTGGCGCTCGCGCTGCTGGACACCTGCCGGGCCCGGGGTGTCGAGCCGGACGCCCTGGAGGGCGACTTCGACCGGATCGGCACACTGCTCACGGGGATGGAGGAGCGGATCCGGGAGGAGTTGATGCCCGGTCCCGACCTGCTGGACGTGGCCGATCCGCTCACCCATCTGGTGGGTTCGTGGAGCCTGGAGAAGGCGCGGGACGCCGCGTGGGCGGCGTTCCGCGCGCTGTGGGGGCTGCGCGGACTGCCGGAGCTGGCGGCGGAGTTCGCCGAGCGGATCGACGCGACGGTGGGCCTGGTCGGGCGCTTTCTGCTCACTCCGCTGCCGTCGGCGCGCTGAACGGGCTCCCCGCCGGACCGCTTCAGTCCTCGGGCAGTTCGACGGGCGCGATCCGGTCGTACAGGTCGCCCGGCCCGGGGTTCGTGGGGTCGGTGGAGCCGCCGAAGTGGTGCATGACGCCCCAGACCGCGTTGAGCGCGGTCTGGACGGCGCCCTCGGCCCAGCCCGCCGTCCAGGAGATGTCGTCGCCCGCGAGGAAGACGCCCCGCCGGTCGGCGGGCAGCCGGTCCTGCATGAAGTGGGTGAACAGCCGCCGCTGGTAGCGGTAGTGGCCGGGCAGGTTGGCCTTGAACGCGCCCATGAAGTAGGGCTCGTTCTCCCAGGAGACGGTGACCGGGCTGCCGATGATGTGCTTGCGGATGTCGACGCCCGGATAGATCTCCGAGAGCGACTTGAGCATCACCTCCATCCGCTCGTTGGCCGACAGCGGCAGCCACTTGAGGCTGTCGTCGCACCAGGTGTACGAGAGGCAGATGACGGCGGGCCGGTCCGGGCCGGTCTCCAGCAGATAGGTGCCGCGGGTCATCCGGTCGGTGAGCGTCATGCTCATCGTGTCCCGGCCGGTGCGCTCGTCCTTGTCCCGCCAGAACGGCCGGTCCACCGGCACGAAGAGCTTGCTGGACTCCATGTAGTGGGTGCGCTCGATCGCCGTCCAGTGGTCGATCGGGAAGAGCGAGTCGTCGCAGTCGATCTGGGACAGCAGCATCCAGGACTGCGCGGTGAAGACCACCGCCCGGTACGAGCGGATGTCACCGCTCGCGTCGGTCACCACGATACGGTCGCCCGCGGCCCGGTGCAGCCGGGTCACGGCCGGCCGGGGCGCACCGCCGTGCAGCGAGGACAGCGAGGTGCCCCGGGGCCAGTGGACGATCTTCTGGGGCTCTCGCTCCCACAGCCGCAGTGGAAGCTGCCGGCTGCCGCCGACGATGGAGCGGTGGTGGTCGTCGGCCTCGGTGTAGACGACCCGCAGGATCTCCAGGATGGAGTTGGGGAAGTCGGTGTCCCAGCCGCCGGTGCCGAAGCCGACCTGGCCGAAGATCTCCCGGTGGCGGAAGGAGGCGAAGGCCGGGGAGTCGCAGAGGAAGCCGTAGAAGGTCTGGTTGTCGAGCTTCTCCACCAGCCGCGCCCAGATCTCCCGGATCCGGGGGACGTCCCGCTCGCGGATGGCGCGGTTCATGTCCGAGAAGTCCGCGCCCTCCTCCAGACAGGTCCGCCAGGCGTCGGCCACCTCGCGGTAGACCGGGGGCAGATCGTCGATGGTGCGGGCGTAGTGGGACCGGCCCTTGAGGTCGACGACGGTCGAGGGGGTGTCGGGGGCCAGCGGGTTGGGGAACGGCTCGGTCCGCAGGCCCACCAGGTCGATGTAGTGCTGGAGGGCGGTGGAGGACGGCGGGAAGCGCATCGCGCCCAGCTCGGCGGTCAGCGAGTCGTCACAGCCCTCGAAGCCGACGGTACGCAGCCGTCCGCCGATCCGGTCGGCCTCGTGGACCACGGGCCGCAGGCCCATCTTCATCAGCTCGTAGGCGGCGACGATGCCGGACAGACCGCCGCCGACGACCGCGACCTCGGCGCCGTGCTCGGTCGCGGGTATCTGGCCCAGGCCCGCGGGGTGGGCGAGGTAGTCGTCGTAGGCGTAGGGGAAGTCCGGACCGAACATGGTGACGGGCGGAAGGGGGTCGGGAGCGTGCGCGTCCCGCTCGTCGTGGACGGCGTTGGGCACCGTGGACGTCATGGGCTACGGACTCCTGGCTGCTGAGGGTGGTACGGGTGGTACTGGGCGGTGCGGGCGGTACGAGTGGGGCGGGTGCGGCGGGGCCGGATCAGCCGAGAGAGCTGTACAGACCGGGGCGGCGGTCGCGCAGATACGGGTTGATCCGACGCGAGGTGGCCAGCAGCTTGGGGGCGACGTCGCCGAGGAGGAGTTCCTCCCCGCGGCCGGCCCGCAGACAGGTGGCGCCGTCGGGCCCGGCCAGGCAGCTGAGGCCGATGAAGTCGAACTCCCCCTCGGGTCCGCTGCGGTTGACGTACGCGATGTACATCTGGCTTTCGAAGGCCCGTACCGGGATCAGGGATTCGGCGACGAACTCGAAGGGGTGCATCTGCGCGGTGGGCACCAGCAGCAGATCGGTCCCGGCCAGGGCGTGGGCCCGGACGTTCTCCGGGAACTCCACGTCGTAGCAGATCAGGATGCCGACGGTCAGCTCGCCGAGGGTGGCCTGGACGACCGGGGTCTCGCCGGGGGTGAACGCGTCCCGCTCGAAGCAGCCGTAGAGGTGGGTCTTGCGGTAGTTGGCGAGTTCGGTGCCGTCCGGGCCCACGAGCCGGGCGGAGTTGTGGACCGCTCCCGCGTGGCGCTCGGGGTAGCCGTAGAGGATGGCGAGGCCGTGGCTCCCGGCGATCTCGGCCACGGCCCGGCCGCTCGGCCCGTCGGCGGGCTCGGCCAGCTCCCGTACGCCGCCGCCGATGGCATAGCCCGTCAGGAACATCTCGGAGGTGACCAGCAGCCCGGCCCCGTCGCCCGCCGCGCGGGCGGCGGCCTCGTCGAGGACCTTGAGGTTCTGGGCGGGGTCGCCGGGGTGACCGGAGTTCTGGAGCAGAGCGGTGCGCAGCGGCGGCATGGGCAGACCTTGAGGCGAGACGGGCGGGCGGAGGGGCGTAAAAACAGTACGTCGCCTCCGGATCGCCCAACAAGACGCGATCATTGCGTCCGGCGTCGATTCATGACACGTGGGGCGCGGTGCGCGGCGATTCGTTGCGCACCGGGCCCTCGCACCGGACCTCCCGCTCGGCCGGCACCGCCGCCCCGGCGCCGTTCAGCGCCGTTGAGCGCCGTGCAGCACCACTCGGCAGCATTCCGTTCGCGCCTACGAGGGCGTCCCCGAGCCGAACCGCCGCAGCAGGGGCGAGAGCACCAGCACGGACTTGGTGCGCTCCACGAACGCCTCCCCCGCGATCCGTTCCAGCACCCGCTCGAAGTGGCGCATATCGGAGGCGAAGACCTGGACGATGGCGTCCGCGTCACCGGTGACGGTCGACGCGGACACCACCTCGGGGTAGCGCGACAGGCCCCGGCGGATGTCGGCCGGGGAGGTCTTGTGGCGGCAGAACAGCTCGATGAAGCCCTCGGTCTCCCACCCCATCGCCGCCGGGTCGACCCGCACCGTGAAGCCGGTGATGGCGCCCTCGGCGCGCAGCCGGTCCACCCGGCGTTTGACGGCGGGCGCGGACAGTCCGACCAGTTCGCCGATGTCGGCGTAGGAGCGGCGGGCGTCCTCGGCGAGGGCGTGGACGATGCGTTCGTCGAGATCGTTCAGTCGCACTGCGGGGGAATCACTTCTCTGCCGTGGCCAGTCGGGATCGGCGCAAGCCGTAGGCGAAGTACAGCACAAGGCCGACGGCCATCCAGCCCCCGAACACCATCCAGGTCACCGGCTGGAGACTGCCCATCATCCACAGGCACAGCGCGAAGCCGATCAGCGGGAAGAGCGGGGACAGCGGCACCCGGAAGGTGCGGGGCATGGCGGGCCGGGTCCGGCGCAGCACGATCACGGCGATGTTGACCAGCGCGAAGGCGAAGAGCGTACCGATGCTGGTGGCGTCGGCGAGCTGGCCGAGCGGGACCGCGGCGGCGAGGACACCGCAGAAGAGCGAGACGATGAGGGTGTTGGCGCGGGGCACCCCGGTCCCGGCGTGGACCGTCGAGAAGACCTTGGGCACCAGCCCGTCCCGGGACATCGCGAAGAGGATGCGGGTCTGCCCGTAGAGCACGGTCAGCACCACGGAGGCGATCGCGACGACCGCACCGGCGGCGAGCAGCACGGCCCAGAAGCCCTGTCCGGTGACCTCCTTCATGATCGAGGCGAGCGCGGCCTCGGTGCCGGAGAACCGCTGCCACGGCAGGGCGCCCACCGCCACGGCGGCGACCAGGCAGTACAGCGCGGTCACGATGACCAGCGAGAGCATGATCGCGCGGGGCAGGTCGCGCTGCGGGTTCCTGGCCTCCTCACCGGCCGTGGAGGCGGCGTCGAAGCCGATGTAGGAGAAGAAGAGGGTGGCGCCGGCGGCGCTGACGCCCGCCATGCCCAGCGGCATGAACGGGGTGTAGTTCCCGGCCCGGATGCCGGTGAAGGCGACGGCGCAGAACAGGATCAGCGCCGCGATCTTCACACCCACCATGATCGCGTTGGCGCGGGCGCTCTCCCTGGCGCCGCCCAGCAGGAACGCCATGGCCAGCAGCACCACCAGCAGACCGGGCAGATTGAAGACGCCGCCGTCCCCGGGCGGGGCGGCCAGCGCGTCGGGGATGGTGACGCCGAAGGCGCCGTCGAGCAGTTCGTTGAGGTACTCGCCCCAGCCGACGGCGACGGCCGCCACCGAGACCCCGTACTCCAGGATCAGACACCAGCCGCAGATCCAGGCGATCAGCTCGCCCATGGTGGCGTAGGCGTAGGAGTAGGAGGAGCCGGAGACCGGGATGGTGCCCGCCAGCTCGGCGTAGGACAGCGCGGAGAACAGCGCGGTGAGCCCGGCTATGACGAAGGACACCACGACCGCCGGTCCGGCGTCCGGTACCGCCTCGCCGAGCACCACGAAAATACCGGTGCCCAGGGTGGCACCGATGCTGATCATGGTGAGCTGCCATACGCCCATCGAGCGCCGCAGGCTCCCGCCCTCGCCCTGGCCGCCCTCGGCGACCAGCCGCTCCACCGGCTTGCGCCGCATCAGCCGGGCGCCCAGCCCACCGACCGGAGGGTCTGGTTCCGGTTGTTGGGTAGCGGGCGGTGCTGCGCCGTGCTCCGACACTTGGGTGGCTCCTTTATCGCTGCCATCGCTGCCATCAGGTGGTGGTGGCGACCGAACTGCGGACATACGGGTGCCCGGAAGGCAAACCCGCAGGTTGGAATCGCCGAGCAGCCGGTCCCCGCCACTCCACGTCAGCGCAAGACCCTATGAGCCGTCCGCCGACGGCCGTAATGCACCATGGTTGCGCATCCCCGTCGCAACGTTGCGCGCGGGGGCGCGCGGCGTGGAATCGTTGCGAAACACTGCGCGCGTCAGCGCGCGTTTCACCCGAATGCCGCGATACTGCACTATTTTAGCGGTCGTTGGTGGGGACGTGACCACTGACAGCCTGCAACCACCCGATCACTCCCGCCTCCCGGCCGAACCCGTGTTCCGGCCCCGTGACCAGGGGGGTGACGGCGAGCGCTATCCGCTCGAATACCGCGCGAGAGTGTGGGAGGACTTCCTCCGGGCGCTGGGCCGGATCGAGGCGGACTTCCTCCAGCGCTCCGACACCCCGGAACCGGGCGTCACGGCATGACGTACACCGAGCCGAGGCCGGGCGGCTACGGGCCCCCTCCCACCGGCCACCGACCCGCCCCCGCGCCCCCTCCCGGGGAGCGGTTCGAGGCGGCCGTCGACCATGAGATGAACCCTTTCCCGCTGCCCGACTTCTCCCTGCCCGACCCGGAGACCATCGAGAGCCGCTGGGACCTGGAGGGAGACCTGGCCCGGCTGCTCCAGACCACCTCCGCCGAGGAGCCGGTGCACACCACCGGCCCCATCGGACCGGTCGGCCCGCTCCGCACCCCCTCCCCCTCCCCCGCGCATGTGCGCGGGCGCGGCAAGCGCCGCCGGGTCCGGTTCCGGCTGCCGACGATGCCGTGGCTGCATGTGATCAGCCTGCTCTTCGCGGCCGTCACCACGGTCATCGTCGCCATGCTGAGCGTGCTCGGCGGAATGATCTCCTACCGTCCGCTGCGCTATCTGGCCTCCCCGAGCACCTCGGAGTCCATGGCGGCGTGGTGGCCCCTGCTGGTCTACGGACCCTGGCTGGTCGCCTCGCTGTCGGTGCTGCGGGCCGCCCTGCACCGCCGGGGCGCGGCCCACTCCTGGGCCGTGGTGGTGCTCTTCTCCACCATCGCGGTGTTCCTGTGTGTCGCCCACGCCCCGAAGAACGCGCCCAGCATGGCCGTCGCCGGTCTTCCCCCGGTCGCCGCGCTGGTCTCGTTCCACCAGCTGGTGCGGCAGATCACCCTCACCAGCCCCCCGCGCCACGCGCTCCCCCGCACCAGGGGTGAGCAGCGCGGAGTGGCGAGGTGAGGCACACCACGAGAGATCGCCGTGGCCCCACTCACCCGAGCCGAGTGGGGCCACGGTCGTGTGCGGGCCGGACCGGAGCCGGCCCCCGCTGAGCTCAGTCCCAGGAGACGTGGAGCGGCTGGCCCTCCGCGTAGCCGGCGGCGCTCTGCACGCCCACCACGGCCCGCTCGTGGAACTCCTCCAGCGACGCGGCGCCCGCGTAGGTGCAGGAGCTGCGCACACCCGCGACGATCGCGTCGATCAGGTCCTCGACCCCCGGCCGGGCCGGGTCCAGGAACATCCGCGAGGTGGAGATGCCCTCCTCGAACAGCCCCTTGCGGGCCCGCTCGTACGCCGACTCCTCGCTGGTGCGATTGCGCACCGCGCGCGCCGACGCCATCCCGAAGCTCTCCTTGTACGGCCGGCCCTCGGCGGTGTGCTGGAGGTCGCCGGGCGACTCGTACGTCCCCGCGAACCAGGAGCCGATCATGACGTTGGACGCCCCGGCGGCCAGCGCCATGGCGACGTCGCGGGGGTGGCGTACGCCGCCGTCGGCCCACACGTGCTTGCCGAACTTCCGCGCCTCGGCGGCGCATTCGAGCACCGCGGAGAACTGCGGCCGGCCCACGCCGGTCATCATGCGGGTGGTGCACATCGCCCCCGGTCCGACGCCGACCTTGACGATGTCGGCACCGGCCTCGATGAGATCGCGCACCCCCTGGGCGGCCACGACGTTGCCCGCCACCACCGGCACCCGCGGGCCGAGGTCCCGGACCGCCCTGAGCGCGCTGATCATCGACTCCTGGTGGCCGTGGGCGGTGTCCACGACGAGGGTGTCCGCCCCGGCGTCCAGGAGCGCCTTCGTACGGCCCTCCACATCGCCGTTGACCCCGATGGCGGCGGCGATCCGCAGCCGGCCCGCGGCGTCCACCGCGGGCTTGTAGAGCGTCGCGCGCAGCGCGCCCTTGCGGGTCAGGATGCCCACCAGCTTCCCGTCCGCGTCGACGGCGGGCGCCAGCTTGCGGTGCGCGGCGTCGAGACGGTTGAACGCCTCCTGGGGGTCTATGTCCGCGTCGAGCACCATCAGCTCCCGCGACATCACCTCGGACAGCTGCGTGAAGCGGTCCACGCCGGTCAGGTCGGACTCGGTCACCACCCCCACCGGACGCCCGTCCTCGACCACCACCCCCGCGCCGTGTGCCCGCTTGGGCAGCAGCGACAGCGCGTCGGCGACGGTCCCCGAGGGGGCGAGGACGATCGGGGTGTCCAGCACCAGATGGCGGTTCTTGACCCAGCGGACGACATCGGTGACGACGTCGATCGGGATGTCCTGCGGGATGACGACGAGGCCACCGCGGCGGGCCACCGTCTCGGCCATGCGGCGGCCGGCGATCGCGGTCATGTTGGCGACGACGAGCGGAATGGTGGTGCCCGTGCCGTCGGGCGAGGCCAGGTCCACCCCCTGGCGGGAGCCGACCGCGGAGCGGCTCGGCACCATGAACACATCGTCGTAGGTCAGGTCGTAGGGAACCGGGGACGATTCCACGTGGCGTCCCGTACCGGGCTCGAGGAAACGCATGAGTCTCACATTCACGCGAAACGACGCAGGTCGCTCCGCGGCGGCACAACAAAAGACCCCCGCACTCATATAGTCCTCCGAAGAGGGGCCGCGGGGGTTGCTCCGTGCCGGCAGGCAACCTGCCTTACGTCGAAACGTTACCCGAGCGTCCGCCCGAGGGCGAGTGACCGACGTGTCGCGGCCACCGCCGGGCCATGGAGCTGCCGGAACCGCGAGGGGATCGCGTACACAAGGAGTCCGGGCGCCCGACACGGGCGCCCGGTACGCAAACCCGCGAACGAAAGCCGCGCGTGCCCACCCGGTGAGGTGGGGTATGCCCGAGCGGCACCGGGTGCGAACGGCTGCCGTCGCCCCTCTGCCGAAGGCAGTGGATCACGTCTGTCGCCACCTGGCCGAGCCGATGACGGAGCTGTCGGATGTCGATCTGGACGTGTCCTGGGCCGTGCCGGAGGCGCCGGCCGGGGGTCGCAAGCCGACACCTCCCAGCCGCGCCGGAGGCGCCACGGATCCCGGCGGTGGCCAGAGGCGCCGTGCCGGGTGTCGCAAGCCGACATCTCCCGACCGTGCCGGGTGTCGCGGGGCCGGGACACTCCGCCCGTCAGGGCGTAGGCGGCCGGCTATGCGCCGTCCGGGTCCGCGCGGTCCAGGGCGGGGCGGGCGCCGGGGGTGATCTCGGCGAGCAGGTGGTCCGCCGCGGCGGTGTCCGTCACCAGGCTGGTGACCAGGCCGGACCTCAGCACCGCCCCGATCGCCTCGGCCTTGCGGCGGCCGCCCGCGATGGCCACCACCTCGGGGATCCGGCGCAGCCGGTCGGCCTCCACGGTGATGCAGCGCTCGCCCAGGTCGCGGCCGATGCGGCGGCCCTCGGCGTCGAAGAGGTGGGCCGACATCTCGGCGGCGGCGCCCAGGCTCTCGTAGTGGGCCCGCTCCTCCTCCGACAGCATGTCGTAGACCGTGGAGATCCCGGCCTCCCAGGAGCCGATGGAGACACAGGCCACGGTGACCTTGTCGAAGTACTCGAAGGCGCGGGCGATCCCGGTCTGGCCGCGCAGGGCGTCCGCGGTGGCCGTGTCCGGCAGCAGCATCGGCGCGTAGATGGGGTGCGCCTCCCCGCCCGAGACGGCGGCGGCGCGGCGCACCGCCTCGACCGAACCGCGCTCCGCCGTACCCGCGTCGTACACGCCGGTGAGCTGGACCACGGTGCACGGGGGCAGCCGGTGCAGCGCGGCCGCCATGTGGATCGTGGAACGTCCCCAGGCCAGCCCCAGCACATCCCCCTCGGTCACCAGCTCGCCCAGCAGGTCCGCGGCCACCTCGCCCAGGTTCTCCGGGTCCGGGGTGTCGGCCTCGGCGTCGGCCGGGGACTCCACGACGACCGCGTGGCGCAGCCCGTAGCGGGCGCGCAGCGCGTCGGAGCGCTCGGCGTCGAGTTCGGCGGGAACTCGGATCTCGATGCGCACCAGATCGCGCTCGAGCGCCGTCTCCAGCACACGCGCGACCTTGAAGCGGCTGACGCCGAACTCCTCGGCAATCTGGATCTTGGACTTGCCCTCGAGGTAGAAGCGGCGCGCCATGGCCGCCGCCTGCACCAGTTCGGCGGGTCCCATCCGCGTGGCTGAACGGCCCGTCGACACCGCGGTCTCCTCACTATTCACTGTCCGGACTCACCGTTCATCCTGTCAGAAACGGCGGAGTTGGTTTGCCCATTGCCCGTGAGTTCACCGACCGGTAGCCGCGTGGCCGGGTGTTCCGGGGGCGCCGGTCGCCTTCTCGGCGAGCGCGCGCAGTTCGCTGACGGCCTTGGCCGGGTCCTGGGCACCGTAGACCGCCGAGCCCGCCACGAACACATCGGCGCCCGCCTCGGCGCACCGCTCGATGGTGGCGGCCGAGACCCCGCCGTCCACCTGGAGCCACAGCTCCAGTCCGTGCTTGTCGATGAGCTGCCGGGTGCGGCGGATCTTCGGCAGCATGATGTCCAGGAACGCCTGACCGCCGAAGCCGGGTTCCACGGTCATCACCAGCAGCATGTCCAGTTCGGGCAGCAGGTCCTCGTACGGCTCGATGGGCGTGGCCGGCTTGAGCGCCATCGAGGCCCGCGCGCCCTTGGCCCGGATCTCGCGCGCCAGCCGGACCGGCGCGGCCGCGGCCTCCACGTGGAAGGTGACCGAACCGGCGCCCGCCTCGACGTACTGCGGCGCCCAGCGGTCCGGGTCCTCGATCATGAGATGGCAGTCCATCGGTGTGTCCGTGGCCTTGCCCAGCGCTTCGACCACCGGGACACCGAGGGTGAGGTTGGGGACGAAGTGGTTGTCCATGACGTCGACGTGGAGCCAGTCGGCGCCTTCCACCGCCTTGGCCTCATCCGCCAGGCGGGAGAAGTCTGCGGACAGGATGCTGGGACTGATCTGGAGGGCCATGGCACCAAGCCTTCCACAACCGGCGCCGGTCCATGGAGCCGGGATCAGCGCGAAGGCGCCCACCGCCGTGATCACTTGGGTCCCGCCCGGATCGACGGACGGCGTCGGAGACGGGATCATGGGGACAAGGGAAACAGGCGATCCGGATGACGAGACACCGACTACCCCGACACCCCCGCGCCACGGTGTGCGCGGCGCTGGCGGCGGCCGCCGTCATGGCGCCGGTCGCCGGGGCGGGGCCCGCCCCGGCCGCCTCCGCCACCTCGGCCGCCACCACCGCGGCCACCGCAACGCGCCCGGTCTGCGTCTCGCACCGGTCCGGGCTGGCCGGCAAGCTGTCCAAGGACATCGCGGCCGCGCTGCGCGGCCGGTCCGCCACCACCGCGATCAGCCTCCGCGATCACACCACGCACACCTCCTGCACCCTGCGCGCGAACCAGCGGTTCGACTCCGCGAGCGTGGTGAAGGTGACGGTCCTGGCGACGCTGCTGTGGGACGCGCAACATCACCACCGGGCCCTGACCAAGCGCGAGAAGACCCTGGCCACCGCCATGATCACCAAGTCGGACAACGGCTCGACCAGCAAGCTGTGGAAGCAGCTCACACCCGCCCGGGTCACGGCGTTCCTGCGGACGGCCGGAATGACCGGCACCGTGCCCGGCAAGGACGGCTACTGGGGCCTCACCCGGATCACCGCGAACGACCAGGAGCGGCTCCTGGACCTGATCACCCACCCGAACACGGTGCTCAGCGACGCCTCCCGCCGGTACCTCCTCACCCTGATGGGCAAGGTCGTCCACGCCCAGCGCTGGGGCACCCCGGCCGGTGCCCCGGGCGGCACCCGGATCCATGTGAAGAACGGCTGGCTGGAGCGGTCCACGCACGGCTGGCGGGTGCACAGCATCGGCGCCTTCACCGGCGGCGGCCACGACTACACGCTCACCGTGCTCACCCAGGACAACCACACCATGGAGGCGGGCGTGGTCACCATCGAGGCGGTGGCCCGCGCGGTGCACGAGGACCTCAGCCCCACCGCCCGCGCCGATACCCGCTACGCCCCGACCGACCGGCCCCGGGAAGCCCTGCCGGCGGTCCCGGAGGAATAGCCGCGCCCCGGGACCGGGCCGGGTGCGGTCAGCCGGTGCGGCGCAGCAGGGCCAGATACATCGCGTCCGTACCGTGCCGGTGCGGCCACAGCTGGACGTCGGGGCCGTCGCCCAGCTCGGGCACCCCGGGCAGCAGCGGTCGGGCGTCGATCCACTCCGCGGTGGCGGCCGGGCCGCCACGCCCCTTGAGGACGTCCTCGACCACGGCCCTGGTCTCGGCCGGATGCGGGGAACAGGTCGCGTAGCCGACCACCCCGCCGATCCGCACCGCGGCCAGGGCCTCCCGCAGCAGCCCGCGCTGCAACGGGGCGAAGCCGTCGAGGTCCTCGGGGCGGCGCCGCCAGCGGGCCTCGGGGCGGCGGCGGAGCGCACCGAGCCCGGTGCACGGCACATCCACCAGCACCCGGTCGAAACCGCCGGGCCGCCACGGCGGCCGGGTGCCGTCCGCGGCGATCACCTGGTACGGGCCGGGGTTGCCCGCCAGGGCCCTGGCCACCAGCCGGGCCCGGTGCGGCTGCTTCTCGGCGGCCAGCAGGAAGGCGCCGCGCTCCGCGGCGAGCGCGCCGAGCAGCGCGGCCTTGCCGCCGGGGCCGGCGCAGCCGTCCAGCCAGCGCCGGTCCGCCCCCTCCAGCGGGGCGTTGGCCAGTGCGAGGGCCACCAGCTGGCTGCCCTCGTCCTGCACCCCGGCGCGCCCCTCGCGCACCGCCTCCAGCGCCCCGGGCTCCCCGCCCTCGGTGAGCCGCACCGCGTACGGGGACCAGCGGCCCGGCACCGCGGCCCCCTCGCCCACCGAGGCCAGCAGCTCCCCGGCCGTGGCCCGGCCGGGCCGGGCGACGAGGGTGACCTCGGGCCGTTCGTTGTCGGCGGCCAGCAGCTCCTCCATACCGGCGCTGCCGCCGCCGAGCGCGTCCCACAGGGCGGAGACGACCCAGCGCGGATGCGAGTGGCGGACGCCCAGATGCTCCTCGGGGTCCTCGTCGTAGGGCGGGGCGACCCGCTCCAGCCAGCCGTCGAGGTCATGGCCGGCGATCCGGCGCAGCACGGCGTTGACGAACTTGGCCCGTCCGTCGCCGAGCACCACCCGGGCCAGCTCGACGCTCGCGGAGACGGCGGCGTGTGTGGGGATACGGGTGCCCAGCAGCTGGTGGGCGCCGAGGCTCAGCACATCGAGCACCGGCGGATCCACCTCGCGCAGCGGGCGGTCCACGCATTCGGCGATGATCGCGTCATAGGTGCCCTGGTGGCGCAGGGTGCCGTAGACCAGCTCGGTGGCGAGGGCCGCGTCCCGGGTGTCGAACCGCGGCCCGTGGCCGGCCTCCGCGCTCTCCCGCGCCTTGCGCAGCAGGGGCGGGAGCACGAGGTTGGCGTAGGCATCCCGTTCGTCGACCGCCCGCAGCGCCTCGAAGGCGAGGATCCGCACGGGGTCCTTCTGCGGACGGCGGTAGGGCTTGCCTGGCCGGTTCGGGGCGTGGGGGCGGCGACGACGGGGCTGGTCGGTCACGGGAAATGTGCTCCGGGGGACGGATCGGGCTGAAGGGACCAGCCTACGTCGCCGGGGCCTCGGCGGTCGTGGGGCCGCCGGGCACGGCCGTCCCGTCCACGGCCCTCCCGTCCACGGCCAACGCGTCCTTGACCGCCGGCTGCTCGAACTGGGTGCGGTACAGCTCCTCGTAGCGACCGCCGGCGGCCAGCAGCGCGGTGTGCGTACCGCGCTCCACGATCCGGCCGTCCTCCACGACGAGGATGAGATCCGCGGCCCGGATCGTGGACAGCCGGTGGGCGATCACCACCGCGGTGCGCCCCTCCAGCGCCTCGGCGAGCGCCTCCTGCACGGCGGCTTCCGAGGTGGCGTCCAGATGCGCGGTGGCCTCGTCGAGGATCACCACACGGGGGCGGGCCAGCAGCAGCCGGGCGATGGTCAGCCGCTGGCGCTCACCGCCGGAGAGCCGGTAGCCGCGTTCGCCCACGACGGTGTCGAGACCGTCCGGCAGGGCCGCGATCAGCCCCTCCAGCCGGGCTCGGCGCAGCACCTCCCACAGCTCCTCGTCGGTGGCCTCGGGCCGGGCCAGCAGCAGATTGGCGCGGATCGAGTCATGGAAGAGATGGCCGTCCTGGGTGACCAGGCCGAGGGTGGCGCGGAGCGAGCCGGCGGTCAGGTCGCGGACGTCCACCCCGGAGATCCGTACGGCGCCGCCGTCGGCGTCGTAGAGCCTCGGCAGCAGCTGCGCGATGGTCGACTTCCCGGCGCCGGAGGAGCCCACCAGCGCGACCATCTGGCCCGGTTCGGCGCGGAAGGACACCTGGTGCAGGACCTGGACGCCACCACGGGTGTCCAGGGTGGCCACCTCCTCCAGGGAGGCGAGGGAGACCTTGTCCGCGGCCGGGTAGCCGAAGTCGACGCGGTCGAACTCGACCGACACCGGCCCCTCCGGGACCTCCCGGGCGTCCGGCTTCTCGGTGATCAGCGGCTCCAGGTCGAGCACCTCGAAGACCCGCTCGAAGCTGACCAGCGCGCTCATGACCTCCACCCGCGCCCCGGCCAGCGCGGTCAGCGGCGCGTAGAGCCGGGTGAGCAGCAGCGCGAGCGAGACGACGGCGCCGGGGTCGAGCCGCCCGTGCAGCGCGAACCAGCCGCCGAGGCCGTAGACCAGGGCGAGGGCCAGGGCGGAGACCAGGGTCAGGGCAGTTACGAAGGAGACCTGGACCATCGCGGTGCGCACCCCGATGTCCCGCACCCGCCGGGCCCGCACGGCGAATGCGGCGGACTCCTCGGCGGGCCGGCCGAACAGCTTGACCAGCGTCGCCCCGGGCGCGGAGAAGCGCTCGGTCATCTGGGTGCCCATCGCGGCGTTGTGCGCGGCCGCCTCGCGCCGCAGCTTCGCCAGCCGCCCGCCCACCCGGCGGGCGGGCAGCAGGAAGAGCGGCAGGAGCAGCAGCGTCAGCAGGGTGATCTGCCAGGAGATCCCGACCATCACGACCAGGGTGAGCAGCAGCGTCACCACATTGCCGACCACCCCGGAGAGGGTGTCGCTGAACGCCCGCTGCGCGCCGATCACATCGTTGTTGAGCCGGCTGACCAGCGCACCGGTGCGGGTCCGGGTGAAGAACGCCACCGGCATCCGCTGGACGTGGTCGAAGACGGCGGTGCGCAGATCGAGGATCAGCCCCTCGCCGATGTTCGCCGACAGCCAGCGGGTCAGCAGCCCCAGGGCCGCCTCGGCCACGGCGATCGCGGCGATGAGCCCGGCCAGCCCGAGGACCGTCTGCTGTCCCGAACGGTGGACGATCGCGTCCACCACCCGGCCGGCCAGCAGCGGTGTGGCCACCGCGAGCACCGCCGTGACCGTGCTCAGCACCAGGAACAGCAGCAGCGGGCGGCGGTGCGGACGGGCGAAGGCGCCGATGCGGCGCAGTGTCTCGCGGGAGAAGGGCCGCCGGTCGTCTGCGGCATTGGCCGTCCGGTAAAGGGATTGCCAGGCGGTCGCCTGCATGTCCATCACGCACCTCCGAGGTCTCGTGAGGAACGTAGGACTTCACCTTAGGTTGAGGTCAACTCCCACCGCCCCGGCGCGCCCACCTCCCGCCCCCGGTCAGGCGCCGAGCCGCTCGCCCTCCGCGATCCGCACCCCGCGCGCCCAGTCCGCCGCGAGCATCGGCTTCTTGCCCTGCGGACGCACCCAGGTCAGCTCCACGGCATGGCTGCCCGTGCCCACGTACACCGCCTTCTTGGTCGCGGCCAGACGGCCGGGCTCCAGGTCCGTACGGTCCGCCACCGGCCGCGTCGAGACGACCTTCAGCCGCTCCCCCCGGAAGGTGGTCCACGCCCCCGGTGCGGGCGTGCACGCCCGCACCAGCCGGTCGACGCGCAGGGCGGGCGCCGTCCAGTCGATCCGCGCGTCCTCGACGGTGATCTTCGGGGCGAGCGAGACGCCCTCGGCCGGCTGCGGCACCGGGCGCAGGGTGCCGTCCTCGATGCCGTCCATCGTCGCCGCGAGCAGCCCCGCACCGGCGAGGGCGAGCCGGGTCAGCAGATCGCCGCTGGTGTCGGTGGCCCGCACCTCCTCCGTCACCACCCCGAACACCGGCCCGGAGTCCAGCCCCTCCTCGATCTGGAAGGTCGAGGCGCCGGTCATCTCGTCGCCCGCGAGCACGGCGTGCTGCACCGGGGCCGCGCCCCGCCACGCGGGGAGCAGCGAGAAGTGCAGATTGACCCAGCCGTGCGCCGGGATGTCCAGCGCGGCCTTGGGCAGCAGCGCGCCGTAGGCCACCACCGGGCAGCAGTCCGGCGCGATCTCGCCGAGCCGGGCGAGGAATTCCGGGTCGCGCGGCCTGGCGGGCTTGAGCACCTCGATGCCCGCCTCCTCGGCCCGCTCGGCGACCGGGCCGGCCACCATCCGGCGACCGCGTCCGGCGGGCGCGTCGGGACGGGTCACCACGGCCACCACCTCGTGCTTCTCCGACGCGATCAGCGCGTCCAGAGCGGGCAGGGCGACCTCGGGGGTACCGGCGAAGACGAGCCTCATGGGTGGCGAACTACCTCTCACACAGCGGATACGACACGAACGTCGGGCACTCGGGAACAGCGTCTGAAGTCTATGGTCCGCCGAGGCGAGGGGGCGTACGGGCGGACTCCCGCACGCCCCCGGACCGTGACCGACGGGCGGGTGCCGCGTTGGTCAAGGCAGATTGACCCGCGTCGGGCCGCCGCCGAGCGGCCCGACGCGTTTCCCGCCGTCCGCCCGTCTTCCCCGTCCAGCACCGCATCCCTCATCCACCCCATCCCCCGTCAACGCCGGTTCGAGAGGCTTGTACATGGCCGACCACGCAACTCATGACGCCCAGGCACGGGCCAGCCTGCACCTCCTGGTCCGGGACATCGAGCGGGTCCGCCGGCAGGTGGACGCGCTGCGCACGCTCACCGCCCAGCTCGGCAATGTCTACCGCCCCCGGCGCACCGGCCCGTCCGCCGGCTTCGTGGTCTACGGACGCGCCCCGGCCCCCACCGTGCGGCTCGCCCAGGAGCTGCGGGACAGCGTCGAGACACTGGTCACGGCGGCGGTCGACTTCGACCGCTCGCTCGGCTTCTCCTGGGACGCGGTGGGCTCGGCACTCGGCGTCACCAAGCAGGCGGTGCACCGCCGTTACGGCGCCCGCCGGGCCGCCGCGAAGAACGCGTCCGAGGGCGGCGAGCCGTCCACCGGCCGTCCCGCCGAGTCCGCCGCCGTCCCCTCGGTGCCCGCCGCGCGCACGGTCCCGCCGCAGTCGACGCCGCACCTCCGCGAGGACCCCCGGCCCAGCTCCAGCCCCTTCCCCGGCCCCCGCCACGGCTGACGCCGCGTCAGCCCCGGCCACCGCCGGGAGGTGCCGTCCGCGGACCGCGGAAGGACCGGCTCAGCCGATGTCCAGAGGGTCGATCCGCACCGCGGGGTCCCTTACCCCCCGGGCCAGACGGCGGGCCTTCGCCTCCTTGAGGGCCGCCGCGAGGGCGCTGCCCTGGCCGGGGGGCACCCGGAGCAGCGCACGCTCCCAGACCTCGCCCGGCGGCGGGTCCCCGGGGCGGCGCGGGCGGCCGGGGGGCGCCGGGGGCAGCGGCACGGGACCCAGCTTCTCGGCCTCCCCGGGCAGTCCGGCCGAGGCGATCAGCTCTTCCACCGCCTCCGCGGGGCCGGTCACCGCCGCCATCCGTGAGATGGGCGGAAAGCCCAGCTGGGACCGCTCGGCCAGCTCACGCGCCGCGTATCCGGCCGGGTCCCAGCGCACCAGCGCCTGGACGGGCCGCAGCGTCGGCTCGGCCATGATCACCACGGTGCCGCCCCGATCGCTCTCGCCGCCCCCGCCCCCCGCGCCGTGGCCGCGGACCAGTGACGCCGCCTCCAGCCAGTGGTGCAGCGCGTCCTCACCGGCGCGCAGATCGGGGCGGCCGAGCAGGGCCCAGCCATCGAGCAGCAGCGCCGCGGCGTAGCCCCCCTCCGCCACGGGCTCGGCGCCCGGTGTGCTGACGACGAGCGCGGGGCGGTCCGGCACGGAGGTCAGCACATGGTCCCGGCCGGAGGTGCGGACGGGGACGGCCGGGAAGGCCCGGCCCAGCTCCTCGGCGGTGCGCCGGGCGCCCACGACGGACGCCCGCAGCCGTACGCCCCCGCATGCGGGGCAGTGCCAGGAGGACTCGGCCCGCCCGCACCATCCGCACACCAGATGGTCCGCGTCCCGCGCCTCCAGCGGACCCGAGCAGTGCACACAGCGCGCGGGCTCCCGGCAGCGCTCACAGGCCAGCCTCGGCACATAGCCCCGGCGCGGCACCTGCACCAGCACCGGGCCCCGGGTCAGCGCCTCCCGTACGGTCTGCCAGGCGAGCGTGGGCAGCCGGGCGGCGCGGGCCTCCGCGTCGCGGGCCACCTCGCCCTCGTCGACCGTACGGATCAGCGGGGCGGCCGCCCGGACCTGCTCACGCCCGGCCTCCAGCGGCCGGGCCCAGCCGTTCTCCACCAGCTGGGCGGCCTCGACGGTACGGCCCAGATCGCCCAGCAGAAAGCCCGTCCGCTCATGGACGGCGCGCAGCAGCAGCACATCGCGGGCGTGCGGCTGGGGCAGCCGGTCGTCGCTGTGGCTGCGGTCCCCGTCGTCCCAGATCCCCACCAGCCCCAGGTCCCGGACGGGTGCGAACATCGCCGCCCGGGTGCCCACCACCGCCCGGACCGAGCCCCGGCTGACCGCCAGCCAGCGGCGGTAGCGCTCCTCGGGCCCGAGGTCGGCGGTGAGCAGCACATGCCGCCCCGGACCGCCGAGCGCCTCCGCGAGCGCCGCGTCCACCCGTGCGGCGGTCCGCCCGTCGGGGACGACGACGAGCGCCCCGCGGCCGGAGGCGAGCGTGGCGGCCACGGCGGTGGCCCACTCCCGGGGCCAGTGCGGTCCGGGCAGCGCGGTCCATACGGCGCGCGGCCGGTCGCCGCGGGCCAGCGCCTCCAGGAACCCGGGCCCGGCCGGATAGCGCTCCCAGCTGCCGGGCGCGGGCGGTCCCGGCGGGGGCAGCGGCGGCGGTGACGGCTCACCTTCGGCGCGGGCATTGCGCTTGGGCAGGGCCAGCTGGAGCACATCGGCGAGCGATCCGGCGTACCGGTCGGCGACCGCCCGGCACAGCGCCAGCAGCCCCGGCCCCAGCACCGGCTCCGGGGAGACCACCTGCGCGAGCGCGGCCAGCGGGCCCCGGTACTCGGACTCGGCGACGCGCTCGATGAGGTAGCCGTCGAGCAGCCCGCCGCCCTCGCGCCGCCCCTCGCGCACCTTCCCCGTCCCGGCCCCGAACCGCACCCGCACCCGCACTCCGGGCCGGGCCTCGGCGTCCATCTCGGCCGGCACCGCGTAGTCCCACAGCTTGTCGAGGTGAACCGGGCCCTTGTCGACGAGCACCCGCGCCACCGGCAGCTCGCCGGCCAGCGCGGCCCCGCGCCAGGTCCGCGGCTTGGCCCGGGGCACTTTGGCCTTGCGCACGGTCTCCCGGATGAGCGCGAGCTGCTCGCCTCCCGACGGCTGCGCCGGGTCCTTCGGCCGCTCGTTGTCCCTGCTCACAGATCAAGTCTTAGCAGACCGCACGGACAGGGACGGACCGCGCGGACAGGGCCGGCCAGGCACGGGCAGAAAGGACGCGAAAGCCCGGACGCCGCGGGGACGTCCGGGCCTTCGCCGAAGCCGTGACCGTCCCGGGGCTCTGCCGGCCCCGGGGGTCGGGTCCTACAGGCCCGCCGCGGCGCGGAGGGCGTCGACGCGGTCGGTGCGCTCCCAGGTGAAGTCGGGGAGCTCACGGCCGAAGTGGCCGTACGCCGCGGTCTGGGCGTAGATCGGGCGCAGCAGGTCGAGGTCGCGGATGATCGCGGCCGGGCGGAGGTCGAAGACCTCGGAGATGGCCTTCTCGATCTTCTCGGCGTCGACCGCGGCGGTGCCGAAGGTCTCGACGAAGAGGCCGACCGGCTCGGCCTTGCCGATGGCGTACGCGACCTGCACCTCGCAGCGCTGGGCGAGGCCGGCGGCCACCACGTTCTTGGCGACCCAGCGCATGGCGTAGGCGGCGGAGCGGTCGACCTTGGAGGGGTCCTTGCCGGAGAAGGCGCCGCCGCCGTGGCGGGCCATGCCGCCGTAGGTGTCAATGATGATCTTGCGGCCGGTGAGGCCGGCGTCACCCATCGGGCCGCCGATCTCGAACCGTCCGGTGGGGTTGACCAGCAGGCGGTAGCCCTCGGTCTCCAGCTTGATGCCGTCCTCGACCAGCTCGTTCAGCACGTGCTCGACCACGAATTCCCGGATGTCGGGGGCCAGCAGCGAGTCCAGGTCGATGTCGGAGGCATGCTGCGAGGAGACCACGACGGTGTCCAGGCGGACCGCCTTGTGGCCGTCGTATTCGATGGTGACCTGGGTCTTGCCGTCGGGGCGCAGGTAGGGGATGGTCCCGTTCTTGCGGACCTCGGACAGCCGGCGGGAGAGCCGGTGCGCCAGGTTGATCGGCAGCGGCATCAGCTCGGGCGTCTCGTCGCATGCGTACCCGAACATCAGGCCCTGGTCGCCCGCGCCCTGCTTGTCCAGCTCGTCCTCGTCGCCCTCGACCCGCAGCTCATAGGCGGAGTCCACACCCTGCGCGATGTCCGGGGACTGTGAGCCGATCGACACCGAGACGCCACAGGAGGCGCCGTCGAAGCCCTTCTTCGACGAGTCGTAGCCGATCTCGAGGATCTTATTCCGGACGAGGGCCGCGATCGGGGCGTACGCCTTGGTGGTCACCTCCCCGGCCACGTGCACCAGGCCGGTGGTGATCAAGGTCTCGACGGCGACCCGGGAGGTCGGGTCCTCCTTGAGCAGGGCGTCGAGGATGGTGTCGCTGATCTGGTCGGCGATCTTGTCGGGGTGGCCCTCGGTCACGGATTCCGAGGTGAACAGGCGGCGGGACACATCGCTCCCTGGGGTTGCAGCGGCTGCTGGCTGATCATGGTCGGGACCGCTCGGGGGCTGCGCCCGGCGCGGTTCCTGGGCCAGTTTATCCGGCACGTCCACCGGTCAAGCATCCCCGTCCCACAGAACGGGCAGGCCGTGTCCGGGAAGATACCCTGCCTCAAGCGGAAATACAGCCACGCCTCCGGGATGCGGACGTGTCATGAGCCCGATCGGCCGCACGGCGGCCGCGGGGCCGGGCTCATCCCAGGCGGCGGACCACCAGGTCCCAGACGGTGTCGGCGAGCGCACCCTTGGGGCCGTGCGGCACGGGCGTCTCGGTGCCGTCGGCGGCGAGCACCACGGCCTCGTTGGTCTCGGCGCCGAAGGTCTTGTGCTCCCCGACCTCGTTCACCACCAGCAGATCGCACCCCTTGCGGGCGAGCTTGGCGCGGCCGTTGGCGAGCACGTCGTCGGTTTCGGCGGCGAACCCGACGACGATCTGGCCGGGGCGGGCGCGCTCCGCGGAGATCTCCGCGAGGATGTCCGGATTGCGCACCAGGGCGATCGGCTCCGGCTCCACCCCGTCGCGCTTCTTGATCTTCCCCTCGGCGTAGTGCGCGGGCCGGAAGTCGGCGACGGCGGCGGCCATCACCACGGCGTCGGCGTCCGCGGCGGCCTTGAGCACGGCCTCCCGCAGCTGTGCCGCGGTGCCCGCGCGCACCACATCGGCACCGGCCGGATCCGGCAGCTCGCTGTTGGCCGAGACGAGCGTCACCCGCGCGCCCCGGGCGACGGCGGCACGGGCCAGGGCGTACCCCTGCCGGCCGGTGGAGCGGTTGCCCAGGAAGCGCACCGGGTCCAGCGGCTCACGGGTGCCGCCGGCGCTCACCACGACATGGCGGCCGGCCAGGTCGGGGGTGGCCGCTTCGGCGCCGCGGGCCAGCACCCGCCGGCAGACCTCGAAGATCTCCCCGGGGTCCGGCAGCCGCCCCTTGCCGGTGTCCACACCGGTGAGCCGTCCCACGGCGGGCTCGATGACGATCGAGCCGCGGCGGCGCAGCGTCGCCACGTTCTCCTGGGTGGCGGGGTGCTCCCACATCTCGGTGTGCATCGCGGGTGCGAAGACCACCGGACATCGCGCGGTGAGCAGCGTATTGGTGAGCAGGTCGTCCGCCAGGCCGTGGGCGGCCTTGGCGAGCAGATCGGCGGTGGCGGGGGCGATCACGACCAGGTCGGCGGACTGGCCGATGCGGACGTGGGGCACCTCGTGGACGGACGTCCAGACCTCGGTCGTCGCCGGCTGCCCGGACAGCGCCGACCAGGTCGCCTCGCCGACGAAGTGCAGCGCCGAGGCGGTCGGCACGACGCGTACGGCGTGGCCGGACTCGGTGAGGCGGCGCAGCAGCTCGCACGCCTTGTAGGCGGCGATCCCACCGCTGACGCCCAGGACCACCCTCGGCTTGTCCATCGCTCGGCTCTCCCCACCGGGTACGTCGTACGCCCCGTCACGGTACGCCGGTCGCCGCACGTACCCATGACACACCACGAGCCCGGCAGGACTGCCGGGCCGGTGGTGGGCGATCGAAAACGATCTGGAACTTACTGAGCCGGGGCCTCGATGGCCTCGGAGGTCAGCAGGCCCGCGTTGATCTCGCGGAGCGCGATCGACAGGGGCTTCTCGTGGACGTGGGTGTCCACGAGGGGGCCGACGTACTCGAGCAGGCCCTCACCGAGCTGGGAGTAGTACGCGTTGATCTGCCGCGCGCGCTTGGCCGCGTAGATCACCAGGCTGTACTTGGAGTCGGTGGCCTCGAGCAGCTCATCAATCGGAGGGTTGATGATCCCCTCGGGCGCGGTCATGGGAGAGGACACTCTCTAGCCTTCCTTATGTCGCCTCAGGGCAAGAGTGAATCGAAGATCAAGCCACTCGCATCAAGGCTAGCAGCTCGTTCGCCACGTCCTCGACGGAGGTGTTGACCAAGGTGGTATCGAACTCGGACTCGGCCGCCAGCTCGGTCCGCGCGGCCTCCAGGCGCCGCTCGATCACCTCGGGCGCCTCGGTGCCCCGGCCGGTGAGCCGGCGCACCAGCTCCTCCCAGCTCGGCGGCGCGAGGAAGACCAGCTGCGCCTCCGGCATGGACTCGCGGATCTGCCGGGCGCCCTGCAGATCGATCTCCAGCAGCACCGGCTCGCCCGCCTCCAGGCGGTCCATGACCGCCTCGCGCGGGGTGCCGTAGCGGTTGCCCGCGAACTCGGCCCACTCCAGCAGCTCACCATTGGCGATGAGCTTGTCGAACTCCCCGTCGTCCGCGAAGAAGTAGTGAACACCGTCCCGCTCGCCCGGACGCGGCCGGCGGGTGGTCGCGGAGACCGAGAGCCAGACCTCGGGGTGTTCCTTGCGCATATGGGCGACGACCGTGCTCTTACCGACCCCGGAGGGGCCGGAGAGCACGGTCAGTCGCGGTCGTGCGGAGTGTGCTGCCATGCAGCGATTATCCAGGTTCCCGGGAGTGCCTGGAAACGTCAGCCGGCGGCGCCGCCGAACTCACGCTCGAGCGACGCGATCTGGTTGGAGCCCAGACCCCGCACACGACGGCTCTCGGAGATGCCGAGCCGCTCCATGATCTGCTTGGCGCGGACCTTGCCGACGCCGGGCAGGGACTCGAGGAGAGCGGACACCTTCATCTTGCCGATGACATCGTTCTCCTGGCCCTGCTTGATGACCTCGTGCAGGGAGGCGCCGGAGTGCTTGAGTCGATTCTTGACCTCGGCGCGCTCCCGGCGAGCCGCGGCGGCCTTTTCGAGCGCGGCTGCGCGCTGTTCAGGGGTAAGGGGCGGAAGAGCCACGCCTACGTCACCTCGGATGTCGAACTGTCGGATATGGACCGTGAGGAACCTAGTCGCCCCTCACCTGGGGAGCAACGCGCAACGCAGCAGCGCGTTCGCTCTCGTCGGAGACTAGCGGCCCATTCCGCTCCAGTCAGCGAGAACAGATGAAAAGTCCTGGTCAGACTCGCTCGACTCGGACATTTAGGAGCAAACCAACCCGGTTATTCGGCCACGGCACGCACTTCATCGGCCATTCGCGAGGCCGCCTCGACCAGCGCCGCGGCATCCGGACCGTGCCGGAGCACCCCCCGGCTGACGCTTGGAACGACGTTCCGGACCGCCGGGCCGAAGACCGCGGGAAGGTCGGCGGGGGTCGCGCCCTGGGCGCCGATGCCGGGGGCCAGCAACGGCCCGTCGATCGCCAGCTCGGCGCCCGCCTCCCGGGCCGCCCCGCCCAGCGTCGCGCCGACGACCGCGCCGTACGAGCCGAGGCGGCCCTCGGCGGCCTCGGCGGCGTTCTCGGCCTTGAGCGCGGCCAGCACCGAGGCGGCCACGGTCGCCCCGCCGGGCCGCACCGCGTGCTGCACCTCGGCGCCCTCCGGGTTGGAGGTCAGGGCCAGCACGAAGACGCCCGCCCCGGCGGCCCGCGCCGCGTCCAGCGCCGGGCGCAGCGAGCCGAAGCCCAGGTAGGGGCTGACGGTGACGGCGTCCGAGAACAACGGACCGGAGGGGTCCAGGTAGGCGGAGGCGTACGCGGCCATGGTCGACCCGATGTCGCCGCGCTTGGCGTCCATCAGCACCAGCGCTCCGGCGGCGCGCGCGTCGGCGACGGCCCGCTCCAGCACCGCGATACCGCGTGAGCCGAACCGCTCGAAGAAGGCCGACTGCGGCTTGAGGACGGCGACCCGCTCGGCGAGGGCGTCCACGACGGTCCGGGTGAACCGCTCCAGACCCGCCACATCGTCCCCCAGGCCCCAGTCGGCGAGGAGGGAGGCGTGCGGGTCGATGCCGACGCACAGGGGGCCGCGGTCGTCCATGGCGGCGCGCAGGCGGGCGCCGAACGGGGTGGGGCTGGTCATCGGTGTCTCCTCGGGATGCGGGCCCGTCCGCACCGCTGCGTTGTCGGGTAGGGCCGGTGGGCGGGTTTACGCGGTGGCCTCGGCGCCGACGGCCTCGGCGAGGGTGGCGTACGGGCTCAGCTCCAGCCGGGCCGCCAGGCCGTGATGGATCTCACGGCACCAGAACGGGCCCCGGTAGATGAAGCCGCTGTAGCCCTGCACCAGCGTGGCACCGGCCAGGATCCGCTCCCAGACGTCGTCCGCGGTCTCGATCCCGCCCACCCCGACCAGGGTCAGCCGGTCCCCCACCCGGGCGTACAGGCGGCGCAGCACCTGAAGGGAGCGCGCCTTCAGGGGGGCGCCGGACAGGCCGCCGGTCTCGGCGGTGAGCCGCGCGGGGGAGGTGAGGCCGAGGCCGTCCCGCGCGATCGTGGTGTTCGTGGCGATGATGCCGTCCAGGCCGAGCTCGACCGCGAGATCGGCGACCGCGTCCACGTCCTCGTCGGCGAGGTCCGGCGCGATTTTGACCAGAAGGGGCACCCGGCGGCCGGTGACCGTGCGGTCGGCGGCCTCGCGGACCGCGGTCAGCAGCGGCCGCAGCTGGTCCACGGCCTGGAGATTCCGCAGTCCGGGGGTATTGGGCGAGGAGACGTTGACGACGAGGTAGTCGGCGTGGGCGGCGAGCCGCTCGGCGGAGGTCACATAGTCGGCGACGGCCTCCGCCTCCGGGACGACCTTGGTCTTGCCGATGTTGACGCCGACCGTCGTACGGAAGGCCGGGCGCCGGGCCGCGAGCCGGGCCGCGACCGCCGCCGAGCCCTCGTTGTTGAACCCCATCCGGTTGATCAGGGCGCGGTCGGCGACCAGCCGGAAGAGCCGCCGCTTGGGGTTGCCGGGCTGCGGCTGGGCGGTGACCGTGCCGATCTCGACATGGTCGAAGCCCAGCATGGCCATGCCGTCGATACCGGCGGCGTTCTTGTCGAATCCGGCGGCGAGCCCGAAGGGCCCGTGCATCCGCAGACCCAGCGCCTCGGTGCGCAGCGCCTTGTGGCGGGGGGCGAGGACGGCGGCGGCGAAGGTGCGCAGGACCGGGATGCGGGCGGCCAGCCGGATCCAGGAGAAGGCCAGGTGGTGTGCCTTCTCCGGGTCCATCCGCCGGAAGACCAGGTGGAACAGGAGCGCGTACATGAGGGGCTTTCTGGGCGCGGGCGAGAGGTGGGCTCATGGAGTGGGCTCATGAAGAGGGGGACACCGGCCGGTGTCCCCCTCCTCGCCTCACTCCTCGCGGGCGGCGGTCAGATGTTCCGCGTGTTCCTGGAGCGATCGGACGCCGACCGAGCCCCGGCCCAGCGCCTCGATGCCCTGGACGGCGGCCGCGAGCGCCTGGACGGTGGTCAGGCACGGGACGCCGCGGGCGACGGACGCCGTACGGATGTCATAGCCGTCGAGGCGGCCGCCGGTGCCGTACGGGGTGTTGACGATCAGGTCGACCTCGCCGTCGTGGATGAGCTGGACGATGGTCTTCTCCCCGTTCGGGCCCTCGCCCTCGCAGTGCTTGCGCACCACGGTCGCGTTGATGCCGTTGCGCTTGAGCACCTCGGCGGTGCCCGAGGTGGCCAGCAGCTCGAAGCCGAGGCCGACCAGCTCCCGGGCGGGGAAGATCATCGAGCGCTTGTCGCGGTTGGCGACGGAGACGAACGCCCGCCCCTTGGTCGGCAGCGCGCCGTACGCCCCGGCCTGCGACTTGGCGTAGGCCGCGCCGAAGACCGAGTCGATGCCCATGACCTCACCGGTCGAGCGCATCTCCGGGCCGAGGACGGTGTCCACCCCGTGCCCGGAGGCGTCCCGGAACCGGCTCCACGGCATCACGGCCTCCTTGACGGAGATCGGCGCGTCCAGCGGCAGCGTGCCGCCGTCGCCGCTGGAGGGCAGCAGCCCCTCGGCGCGCAGCTCGGCGATGGTGGCGCCCAGCGAGATCCGGGCGGCGGCCTTGGCCAGCGGGACCGCGGTGGCCTTGGAGGTGAAGGGGACGGTACGGGAGGCGCGCGGGTTCGCCTCCAGTACGTAGAGGATGTCCCCGGCCAGCGCGAACTGGATGTTGATCAGCCCGCGGACGCCCACCCCGCGGGCGATGGCCTCGGTCGAGGTGCGCAGCCGCTTGATGTCGAAACCGCCGAGGGTGATCGGGGGCAGGGCGCAGGCCGAGTCGCCGGAGTGGATCCCGGCCTCCTCGATGTGCTCCATGACGCCGCCGAGGTAGAGCTCCTGGCCGTCGTAGAGCGCGTCCACGTCGATCTCTATGGCGTCGTCGAGGAAGCGGTCGATGAGCACCGGGTGCTCGGAGATCAGCCCGGCGTGCCGCTCCAGGTACGCGGCGAGCGAGGGCTCGTCGTAGACGATCTCCATGCCGCGGCCGCCGAGGACGTAGGAGGGACGGACCATGACCGGGTAGCCGATCTCGGCCGCGATGCCCTTGGCCTGCTCGAAGGAGAAGGCGGTGCCGTACTTGGGCGCGGGCAGCCCGGCCTCGGTCAGCACCCGGCCGAAGGCGCCGCGCTCCTCGGCGAGGTTGATCGCCTCGGGCGAGGTGCCGACGATCGGCACTCCGTTGTCCTTGAGCGCCTGGGCGAGGCCCAGCGGGGTCTGGCCGCCGAGCTGGACGATGACGCCCGCGACCGGGCCGGCCTGCGTCTCCGCGTGGACGATCTCCAGGACGTCCTCCAGGGTGAGCGGCTCGAAGTAGAGCCGGTCGGAGGTGTCGTAGTCGGTGGAGACGGTCTCCGGGTTGCAGTTGACCATGACGGTCTCATAGCCCGCGTCGTGCAGCGCGAAGGAGGCGTGGACGCAGGAGTAGTCGAACTCGATGCCCTGGCCGATGCGGTTGGGGCCCGAGCCGAGGATGATCACCGCGGGGTTCTCGCGCGGGGCGACCTCGGACTCCTCGTCGTAGGCGGAGTAGAAGTACGGGGTCCTGGCGGCGAACTCGGCGGCGCAGGTGTCGACCGTCTTGTAGACGGGCCGGATGCCCAGCGCGTGCCGCACCTCGCGGACCACGTCCTCGCGCAGCGAGCGGATGCCGGCGATCTGGGCGTCGGAGAAGCCGTGCCGCTTGGCCTCGGCGAGCAGCTCGGGGTGGAGCTTGTCGGCGGCGGCGAGCTCGTCCGCGATCTCCTTGATCAGGAAGAGCTGGTCCACGAACCACGGGTCGATCCTGGTGGCGTCGAAGACCTCCTGCGGGGTGGCCCCGGCGCGGATCGCCCGCATCACGGTGTTGATCCGGCCGTCGGTCGGGACGACGGCCTGGGCCAGCAGCTCGGCCTTGTCACCGGGCTCCCCGCTGAAGTCGAACTGGCTGCCCTTCTTCTCCAGCGAGCGCAGCGCCTTCTGGAGCGCCTCGGTGAAGTTGCGGCCGATGGCCATGGCCTCGCCGACCGACTTCATGGTGGTGGTGAGCCGGGGGTCGGCGGCCGGGAACTTCTCGAAGGCGAAGCGGGGCACCTTGACCACGACGTAGTCGAGCGTGGGCTCGAAGGACGCCGGGGTCTCCTGGGTGATGTCGTTGGGGATCTCGTCCAGGGTGTAGCCCACGGCCAGCTTCGCGGCGATCTTGGCGATGGGGAAGCCGGTGGCCTTGGAGGCGAGCGCCGAGGAGCGGGAGACGCGCGGGTTCATCTCGATGACGATGACCCGGCCGTCCTCGGGGTTGACCGCGAACTGGATGTTGCAGCCGCCGGTGTCGACGCCGACCTCGCGGATGACGGCGATGCCGATGTCCCGCAGGGTCTGGTACTCGCGGTCGGTGAGCGTCATCGCCGGGGCGACGGTGATCGAGTCACCGGTGTGCACGCCCATGGGGTCGAAGTTCTCGATGGAGCAGACGACCACGACGTTGTCGTTGCGGTCGCGCATCAGCTCCAGCTCGTACTCCTTCCAGCCGAGGATGGACTCCTCCAGGAGCACCTCGGTGGTCGGCGAGAGGGCCAGGCCCTGGCCGGCGATACGGCGCAGCTCGTCCTCGTCGTGGGCGAAGCCGGAGCCCGCGCCGCCCATGGTGAAGGAGGGGCGGACCACGACGGGGTAGCCGCCGAGCTGCTCGACGCCCGCGAGGACGTCGTCCATGGAGTGGCAGATGACCGAGCGGGCGGACTCGCCGTGGCCGATCTTCTTGCGGACCTCCTCCACGACCTCCTTGAACTGGTCCCGGTCCTCGCCCTTGTGGATCGCCTCGACGTTGGCACCGATCAGCTCGACGCCGTACTCCTCGAGGGTGCCCGCCTCGTGCAGGGAGATCGCGGTGTTGAGCGCGGTCTGGCCGCCGAGGGTGGGCAGCAGCGCGTCCGGGCGCTCCTTGGCGATGATCTTCTCGACGTACTCCGGGGTGATCGGCTCGACATAGGTGGCGTCGGCGATCTCCGGGTCGGTCATGATCGTGGCCGGGTTGGAGTTGACCAGGATGACCCGCAGGCCCTCGGACTTCAGGACCCGGCACGCCTGGGTGCCGGAGTAGTCGAACTCGGCGGCCTGGCCGATGACGATCGGGCCGGAGCCGATGACCAGAACGGACTGGATGTCGGTGCGCTTAGGCACGCTGGCCCTCCATCAGGGACACGAAGCGGTCGAACAGGTACGCGGCGTCATGCGGACCGGCGGCGGCTTCGGGGTGGTACTGGACGCTGAACGCGGGGCGGTCGAGCAGCCGCAGCCCCTCGACGACGTTGTCGTTGAGGCAGACGTGGGAGACCTCGGCGCGGCCGTAGGGGGTGTCGGACGGCGCGTCGAGCGGGGCGTCCACGGCGAAGCCGTGGTTGTGGGCGGTGACCTCCACCTTTCCGGTGGTGCGGTCCTGCACCGGCTGGTTGATCCCGCGGTGCCCGTACTTCAGCTTGTAGGTGCCGAAGCCGAGCGCCCGGCCGAGGATCTGGTTGCCGAAGCAGATGCCGAACAGCGGTGTGGAGCGCTCCAGCACGGCCCGCATCAGGGAGACGGGGTGGTCGGCGGTGGCCGGGTCACCCGGCCCGTTGGAGAAGAACACCCCGTCCGGGCCGACCGCGTAGACGTCCTCGACCGTCGCGGTCGCGGGCAGGACGTGGACCTCGATGCCGCGCTCGGCCATCCGGTGCGGGGTCATGCCCTTGATGCCCAGGTCGATCGCGGCGACGGTGAACTTCTTGGTGCCGATCGCGGGGACCACGTAGGGCTCGCCGGTGGCCACCTCGCCGCTCAGGTCGGCGCCCTTCATCTGCGGGACGGTGCGCACCTTGGCCAGCAGCGCGGCCTCGTCGCCGAGTGCCTCGCCGGAGAAGATGCCGACGCGCATGGCGCCGCGCTCCCGCAGATGGCGGGTGAGGGCGCGGGTGTCGATGCCGCTGATGCCGACGACGCCCTGGGCGGCCAGCTCCTCGTCGAGCGAGCGGCGGGAGCGCCAGTTGGAGGGCGTGCGGGCCGGATCGCGCACCACATAGCCGGAGACCCAGATCCGCTGGGACTCCGGGTCCTCGTCGTTGACGCCGGTGTTCCCGATGTGCGGGGCGGTCATCACGACGACCTGGCGGTGGTAGGAGGGGTCGGTCAGGGTCTCCTGGTAGCCGGTCATTCCGGTGGAGAACACGGCCTCGCCGAAGGTCTCCCCCACGGCCCCATAGGCCCGGCCGCGGAAGGTGCGGCCGTCCTCCAGGACGAGTACGGCGGGGGCGCTGGCCCCCCGGGTGGAGGTCGTCATCGTGCGGCGCCTTCCGTCTGGTTGCTCGGGTTGTTCTGGTTGTCCGGGGTGTTCTGGTCGCCCGGGGCGTTCTGGCTGCTCGGGGCCTTCTCGTCGCTCGCGCTCAGGGAGGTGAGTGCGTCGACCCAGGCCGGGTGCTCGGCCGCGCGATCGGACCGGAAGCCCGAGTCGATCAGCTTCTCGCCCAGCCGCCAGGTGATCACCAGCAGTCCGCCCTCGGCGAGGACCTTGCCGGCGATGCCCTTGTCGAGCCGGGCGCCGCGCAGCTCGGCGGCGGGGATGAAGAAGTCCCTGGCGCCCGGCCGCACCACGCTCACGCCCCGGTCGGTGAGGGTGAGCTCGGCCCGGCTGCGGGTGCCGAGGCCCTGGGCGACGATCCGGTCCAGCCACTGCCCGGCGGTGGTGGAGCCGTGGTAGCGGCCGCTGAGTGTAAGGGGTTTATGTCCTTTGAGGGTGGTGGTGGGCGACGGGTGGGCGAGCACGGCCTCACCGGGCTCGTCGGGGGCCGCGGGCAGCTCGGGGAGGTCGCCCTGGAGGGTGCCGCGCCACTTCCAGCCCTCGCGCATCAGCCAGTAGACGAGCGCGATGACCAGCAGCAGCCCGACGACCCAGCCGAGCCGCGCCGCCCAGTCCGTCACTTCCTGCGATTTCTGCTCGGCCGCGAGGCTCGCGAAGTGCGCGAGGCCCGCCACCGGATGACTCGGAGATGTCACGCCAGCTTCCCGTCCACAACCGTCGCCCGCCCCCGCAGGAACGTGTACGTCACGCGGCCCGGCAGTTCGCGGCCCTCGTAGGGAGTGTTGCGGCTGCGGGAGGCGAAGCCCGCGGGGTTCACCACACCACGGTAAGCGGAGTCGAGCAGGGTGAGGTTGGCGGGCTCCCCGGCGGCGACGGGGCGGCCGTGGCCGGCCAGGCGGCCGATGGCCGAGGGACGTACCGACATCCGGTCGGCGACGCCCGCCCAGTCCAGCAGCCCGGTGTCCACCATGGTGTGCTGGACCACGGACAGCGCCGTCTCCAGGCCCACCATGCCCATGGCCGCGGCGCCCCACTCGCAGTCCTTGTCCTCGTGCGGATGCGGGGCGTGGTCGGTGGCCACGCAGTCGATGGTGCCGTCGGCGAGGGCCTCGCGCAGCGCCATCACGTCGGCCTCGGTACGCAGTGGCGGGTTCACCTTGTAGACCGGGTTGTAGGAGCGCACCAGCTCATCGGTGAGCAGCAGATGGTGCGGGGTGACCTCGGCGGTGACGTGCCAGCCCTTGGACTTGGCCCAGCGGACGATCTCGACCGAGCCCGCGGTGGACAGATGGCAGATGTGCACCCGGGAGCCGACGTGCGCGGCGAGCAGCACATCACGGGCGATGATCGACTCCTCGGCGACGGCCGGCCAGCCGCCCAGGCCCAGCTCGGCGGAGACGACGCCCTCGTTCATCTGGGCGCCCTCGGTCAGCCGGGGCTCCTGGGCGTGCTGGGCGATGACGCCGTCGAACGCCTTCACGTACTCCAGTGCCCGGCGCATGATCACCGCGTCGTCCACGCACTTGCCGTCGTCGGAGAAGACCCGCACCCCGGCGGCGGAGTCGTGCATCGCGCCCAGCTCGGCGAGCTTCTTGCCCGCCAGTCCGACGGTCACCGCGCCGACGGGCTGGACGTCGCAGTAGCCGGATTCCCTGCCCAGCCGCCAGACCTGCTCGACGACGCCCGCGGTGTCCGCGACCGGGAAGGTGTTGGCCATGGCGTGGACCGCGGTGAAGCCGCCGACGGCGGCGGCCCTGGTGCCGGTCAGGACCGTCTCGGAGTCCTCACGGCCGGGCTCGCGCAGATGGGTGTGGAGGTCGACCAGGCCCGGCAGCAGGATCTGCCCGGTGGCGTCGATCACGGTGGCGCCGTCCGCGTCCAGGCCGGAGCCGACCGCGGCGATGCGCTCCCCCTCGATCAGGACGTCCCGCGGCTCACCGCCGAGCACCTTCGCGCCGCGCAGCAGCGTCTTGTTCGTGTCGCTCATGGTCACTTGCTCTCCTCGGTGCGGGCGGCGACGGCGGACTCGTTCCCGCCGAGCAGCAGATACAGGACGGCCATGCGGATCGAGACGCCGTTGGCGACCTGCTCGACGGCGGTGCAGCGGTCGGAGTCCGCGACCTCAGCGGTGATCTCCATGCCGCGGTTCATGGGGCCGGGGTGCATCACGATGGCGTGTTCCGGCATCCGCGCCATACGCTCGCCGTCCAGGCCGTAGCGGCGGGCGTACTCCCGCTCGGTGGGGAAGAACGCGGCGTTCATGCGCTCGCGCTGGACGCGCAGCATCATCACGGCGTCGGACTTGCCGACCACCGAGTCCAGGTCGTAGGCGACCTCGCAGGGCCAGCTCTCCACGCCGAAGGGGACCAGCGTCGGCGGGGCGACCAGCGTGACCTCGGCGCCCAGGGTGGACAGCAGATGGACGTTGGAGCGGGCCACCCGGCTGTGCAGCACGTCGCCGACGATCGTGATCCGGCGCCCGGCCAGGTCCTGTCCGACGCCGGAGCCCTCCGGGCTCAGGTGGCGGCGCATGGTGAAGGCGTCGAGCAGCGCCTGGGTGGGGTGCTCATGGGTGCCGTCGCCCGCGTTCACCACGGCGCCGTTGATCCAGCCGGAGGTGGCGAGCCGGTGCGGGGCGCCGGAGGCGTGGTGGCGGATCACGACGGCGTCGGCGCCCATCGCCTCCAGGGTGAGCGCGGTGTCCTTCAGGGACTCGCCCTTGGAGACCGAGGAGCCCTTGGCGGAGAAGTTGATCACGTCGGCGGACAGCCGCTTGGCGGCCGCCTCGAAGGAGATGCGGGTACGGGTCGAGTCCTCGAAGAAGAGGTTGACGACGGTACGGCCGCGCAGGGTCGGCAGTTTCTTGATCGGCCGGTCGGCGAGCCGGGCCAGTTCCTCGGCGGTGTCCAGGATCAGGACGGCGTCGTCGCGCGAGAGGTCGGCGGCCGAGATGAGGTGGCGCTTCATCCGGTTGCTCCGTGGGTGACAGAAGAGGTGCGGGCATGCGGGCGGGCAGGCGCGGGGACCGGTGTCCTACGGGCACCGGTGGTCCGTCCGGGCGGGTGCCCCGGGATCGCCGGGGCTCTCCTCGCCGTCGGGGTGGGGCGCTACTTCCCGTCCGCGGGGGTGGTCGCGCGCAGCCCGAGGAGCACGCTGTCGCGGCCGTCCTCCTCGGTGAGCTGGACCTTGACCGTCTCCCGCAGCGACGTGGGGAGGTTCTTGCCGACGTAGTCGGCGCGGATCGGCAGTTCCCGGTGACCGCGGTCGACGAGGACCGCCAGCTGGACCGCGCGCGGTCGCCCGATGTCACCGAGGGCGTCCAGCGCGGCACGGATGGTGCGGCCGGAGAAGAGCACATCGTCGACGAGGACCACCAGACGGCCGTCGATGCCGTCGTCGGGGATCTCGGTGCGGGCGAGTGCGCGGGCCGGGCGCAGCCTCAGGTCGTCGCGGTACATCGTGATGTCCAGCGAGCCGACCGGAATCCGGCCGGGCCTGCCGGTGATCTCTTCGAGCCGGGCGGCCAGCCGCCGGGCGAGAAAGACACCACGGGTGGGAATGCCGAGCAGCACCACGTCATCGGCGCCCTTGGCGCGCTCGACGATCTCGTGGGCGATGCGGGTCAGAACGCGCGCGATATCCGGTGCTTCCAGCACGGAGCGCGCGGCGTCCGAGGTGTGTGCGTCCATACGAAACGGACCTCCTTCTCCGCCTCACGGGACGGACCTTAAAGGACGGTCGGATTTGCGCCATTCACACTAGCAGGGGCAGCGAGTGCCCCCGTCAACGCCCCTGGCCGGAGCCCCTCCGCTCCGTTCGGCTTGACGAATGGAAATTACGCTGCGTAACCTCACAGTGAGTGACCAGCCGCGCGGTGAAGCCGCACGTCGATACAGCGTCCGGGGAGCTTTATGTCCAGCGAATACGCCAAACAGCTCGGGGCCAAGCTCCGCGCCATCCGCACCCAGCAGGGCCTCTCCCTCCACGGTGTCGAGGAGAAGTCCCAGGGCCGCTGGAAGGCCGTGGTGGTGGGGTCGTACGAGCGCGGTGACCGTGCCGTGACCGTGCAGCGTCTCGCCGAGCTGGCCGACTTCTACGGCGTCCCGGTGCAGGAGCTGCTTCCGGGCACGAGCCCGGCCGGGGCCGCGGAGCCCCCGCCGAAGCTGGTACTGGACCTGGAGCGGCTGGCACATGTGCCGGTCGAGAAGGCGGGCCCGCTCCAGCGGTACGCCGCGACGATCCAGAGCCAGCGTGGTGACTACAACGGCAAGGTGCTCTCCATCCGCCAGGACGATCTGCGCACCCTCGCCGTCATCTACGACCAGTCGCCGTCCGTGCTGACCGAGCAGCTGATCAGCTGGGGCGTGCTGGGCGCCGACGCCCGCCGCGCGGTCCAGCACGAGGACGTCTGAGTCGTTCTCACCCCTCTGCATCGGCTTTCTCCAGCAGCAGAAACGTGCCGCCGGTGGCGGTGGGACCCTTATGGGTCTCCATCGCCACCGGCGGCTTTGTCATGCTCAGTCGCGCTTCGTCGGTGATGACAGGCTCGTGCGGCGTCCGGCCTCCGGCCCAGCGGTCCGGCGCGGGGTTATGCCTGGTGCTCCTGATCGCGGCGCAGACTCGGCTTCAGCTCCTTGATACGGCCCAGCAGACCGTTGACGAAGGCCGGCGAGTCATCGGTGGAGAACTCCTTGGCGAGCTGCACCGCCTCGTCGATCACCACCGCGTCCGGGGTCGCGTCCTCCCACACCAGCTCATACGTGCCCAGCCGCAGCAGGTTCCGGTCGACGACCGGCATCCGGTCCAGCGTCCAGCCCACCGCATAGGTGGCGATCAGCTCGTCGATCCGCCCGATGTGCTGGGCGTACCCCTCGACGAGCTGCATCGTGTATTCGCTGACCGGCGGCTGCCGGTCGTCGGTCCGGGCGTGCCGGATCCAGTCCGCGAGCACCGTCTGCACGGAGCTGCCGCGCTGATCGGCCTCGAAGAGGATCTGGAAGGCACGCTTACGGGCCTTGTTGCGGGCAGCCACGGTTAGTTGTTCACCCGACCGAGGTACTCACCGGAGCGGGTGTCGACCTTGATCTTCTCACCGGTGGTGATGAACAGCGGCACACCGATCTCGTAGCCGGTCTCCAGCTTGGCGGGCTTGGTGCCGCCGGTGGAGCGGTCGCCCTGGACACCCGGCTCGGTGTACTCGATCACCAGCTCGACGGCGGCGGGCAGCTCGACGTACAGCGGGTTGCCCTCGTACATCGCCACGACGGCCTCGAACCCCTCGAGCAGGTAGCGGGCGTTGTCTCCGACGACCTCGGGGGTGATGTAGATCTGGTCGAAGGTGTCCATATCCATGAACACAAAGCTCTCGCCGTCCTTGTACGAGAACTGCATGCCGCGCTTGTCGACATTGGCCGTCTCGACCTTCACGCCGGCGTTGAAGGTCTTGTCGACCACCTTGCCGGACAGCACGTTCTTGAGCTTGGTGCGCACGAAAGCAGGGCCCTTGCCGGGCTTGACGTGCTGGAACTCGACGACGGACCACAGCTGGCCGCCGTCGAGCTTGAGCACCATGCCGTTCTTGAGGTCGTTCGTGGATGCCACGGTTGCGGGATCTCCTGGACTGCGCTGGCGGAGACCGAAGAGATGCCACGCGCCGTTCGCAGGCCGAAGCCGAAGCGTAAGGCCGTAGCCAAGCCGCGGCCGAAGCCTAGAGCGCGAGCAGCTCTTTGGTCGTGATGGTGAGTAGCTCGGGTCCGCCGTCCGCCTCGGGGCGAACGACGAGCGTGTCGTCGATCCGGACACCGCCCCGGCCCGGGAGGTGGACCCCCGGCTCGACGGTGACCGGCACACAAGCGTCCAGTTTACCCATGGCAGAGGGTGTGAGCCGAGGGTCCTCCCGGATTTCCAGGCCCACGCCGTGTCCAGTACACGGTTCCAGCGCGTCTTTGTAGCCCGCCGCGTCCAGCACCTGACGGGTCACCCGGTCCACATCCCGGTACGCCCGGCCCGGCAGCAGCGCCTCCCGCCCGGCCCGCTGGGCGGCGAAGACGACGTCGTACAGCTCAACCTGCCAGTCCGCGGGCGAGGGTCCGACGACGAAGGTACGGCCCACTTGGCAGCGGTAGCCGCGGTAGTCGGCACCGAGACAGATGGTGAGGAAGTCGCCCTCCTCGACCCGCCGGTCGGTGGGCAGATGGCCGGGGCGTCCCGCGTGGGGCCCCGCCGCGACGACGGTGGGGAAGGCCGGGCCGTCCGCGCCGTGGTCCACCAGCCGGCGCTCCAGCTCCAGCGCCAGATGCCGCTCGGTGCGGCCCACCAGGATCGACTCCAGCAGCTCGCCGAGCGCCTGGTCGGCGAGCTCCCCGGCGATCCGCATACAGGCGATCTCCTCGTCGTCCTTGACGATCCGCAGCTGTTCCACGGCCCGGCCCAGATCGGCGAGGCGGACCCGGGGGGCCGCGGCGCCGAGCGCCCGATGGCGGGCGACGGTCAGATCGTGCTCCTCCACGGCCAGCGAGTCGGCACCGTCCGCCGCGGCCAGATCGGCGGCGGCCACCGCCGGATCGCGGTCCGCCCCGGGCAGGACGAGCAGCCGCGGCTCCTCCGGACGCGGAGGGAGGGAGGAGGGGAGCGGTGAGGTGAACGGGACGTCGGCGGCCACCAGCACGTCCTGGACGGGGCCCAGCAACAGCACGGCCCCGGGCGGCACCTCGCCGCACAGATAGCGCACATTGGCGGGCCGGGACACGACCGCCGCCGCGCTCCCGGCCGCGGTGCACTGATCGCGCAGACGGGCGCGTCGGGCCGCGTACACCTCGGACATGTTCCCGAGCCTACGCACGCCCGGCGGGCACGGCCGGTCGAACGGGGCCGGACGGGGGTCCTACCAGCTGGGCGGGCTCGCGATGGAGCGGGCGACCACCTCGTCGAGCATGCGGGCCGTGGTCTCCACGTCATAGGTGGAGTTGTCGATGATCGGCAGACCGGAGCCGTACCACCCCGCCATCCGGCCGTGGATCCGCGCCACCTCCTCGTCGCTGAGGCGGCGGTTGCCGGTGCGGGCCGCGTTCCGCTCCAGCACGATCTCCAGGCCCGGCAGCACCACCACCGGCAGCAGCCCGGGGCCTACATGGCGCTTCCAGCCGCCGAGGCCGACGACCGGGCGGTCGGGGAAGACGGCGTCGTCGAGGATGCAGGAGATGCCGTTGGCCAGGAAGTTACGGGCGGCGAAGCCGCAGGTGCGGCGGGCGAGGCGATACTGCGCCTCGGAGTTCTCGTTCCACCCCGACTGGGGGTTGGCGAAACCGGACCGGACCCACTCCCGCACATCGTCCAGGCTGATGTGCGCGGTCGGCACCCGGCGGCGGTCGGCCCAGTAGCGCGCCACCGTCGTCTTGCCCGCCCCGGCCGGTCCGATCAGCAGCACCGCCACCGCCGCCTGCGAGGCGTCGGCGACCGTCGGGTCCGGCGAAGGGTGCGGCAGCGGCACCGGGCCGCCGGGCGGCAGCTGGACATGGCCGGTGGTGTTCACCGTCTCCAGCGGCGCCCCGGGGTGCGCGGGCGGGGCCGGTGGCGGCGACACCGGATGGTGCGCGGGCGGTGCGGGATGTCCGGGCATGGGAGGCGCGGGCGGTGCGGGGGGATTCGGATGGGGTCCCGGGTGATGGCTGGCACTCGCGCCCTGGGCCCAGCCCGCGCCCCGCGGCCCCGGGACCGGCCCCGGCTGGTGGGGCGGTGGCAGCGGAGCCCCCACTGCATGCTGCATCCGGTGGCACTCCGTCTCGTACAGGCAGTTCTCGTCCGACAACTGTCACGTGCTGACACGGCGGTGAGGCCGCTCCCGTCGAACGGTACCTGCCCACACCGCCGCTGTGTGAACGCCCCACAAACCCTTTGCCTGCCCGCCACCCCTTGCCGGCCAGGCAATTCGTCCCTCAAGGACCGCAACTGCGAGGAGTTGGAAGGGTGTTCGCGGCCCGCGGCGAGGCCGCGGGCCGCGAGGGCGATGACGAAGTTGTGACGCGACGGCGACGGAGCCGGTGGGCGCGCGCCGGTTCAGCGGGAGATCTCGGCGTACGCGGCGAGCAGCACCGCCGGGTCCGGCCCCTCCAGGACGGTGGGCTTGGCGAGGCCGTCGAGGACGATGAAGCGCAGCAGGTCACCCCGGGACTTCTTGTCGACCTTCATGGTCTCCAGCAGCCTGGGCCACTGGTCGCCACGGTAGGTGAGCGGCAGCCCCACGGCCTCCAGGACGGCGCGGTGCCGGTCGGCCGTGGCGTCGTCCAGACGGCCCGCCAGCCGGCCCAGCTCGGCGGCGAAGACCATGCCCACGGAGACGGCCGCGCCATGGCGCCAGTTGTAGCGCTCGTTCTTCTCGATGGCGTGGGCCAGCGTATGCCCGTAGTTGAGGATCTCCCGCAGCCCGGACTCCTTGAGGTCGCTGGAGACGACCTCGGCCTTGACCCGGATGGAGCGCTCGATGAGCTCGGCGGTGTGCGGACCGGTGGGCGTACGGGCGGCGGCCGGGTCCCGCTCGATCAGCTCCAGAATCTCCGGGTCGGCGATGAAGCCCGCCTTGATGATCTCGGCGAGCCCGCTGACGTAGTCGTTGACCGGCAGCGAGTCCAGCGCGGCCAGATCGCACAGCACCCCGGCCGGGGGGTGGAAGGCGCCGACGAGGTTCTTGCCCTCGGCCGTGTTGATCCCGGTCTTGCCGCCGACGGCGGCGTCGACCATGCCCAGCACCGTGGTGGGGACGGCGATCCAGCGCACTCCGCGCAGCCAGGTCGCGGCGACGAACCCGGCGAGGTCGGTGGTGGCGCCGCCGCCGACGCCGACGATCACGTCGGTGCGGGTGAAGCCGGTCTGGCCGAGCGCCTTCCAGCAGTACGCGGCCACCTCGGCGGTCTTGGCCTCCTCCGCGTTGGGCAGCTGGATCGCGATGGCGTCGTACCCCTGCTCGGCGAGGTCCTGGCGGATGGCCTCACCGGTCTCGGCCAGCGCCTCGGGATGCAGGACGGCGACCCGCTTGGCGGTGCCGATCAGCCCGGGAAGCTCGCCGAGCAGCTGCCGGCCGATCAGCACCTCGTACGGCGCGGTGCCCGCGGTGCCTCCGACCTGGATGCGCGTGGGGGTGTCGGTGCTCATGCGTTCTTCAGCTCCAGTGCGTCCAGGACGGCGTCGGCGACGTCCTCGGGGGTGCGGTCCTCGGTCGAGACGACGGCTTGGGCGACCTCGGCGTACAGCGGGCGGCGCTGCTCCATCAGCTCGCGCCAGCGCTGACGCGGATTGACCGCGAGCAGCGGGCGCGGGGAGTCCAGTCCGGTGCGCTTGACCGCCTCGTGGACCCCCATCTCCAGGAAGACGACGGGGAGCCCGGCGAGCAGCGCCCGGGTGCCCTCGTCGAGGATCGCGCCACCGCCCAGGGCCAGTACGCCCGGGTGCTCGGCGAGGGCGGCCCGTACGGCCTGCCGCTCCAGCTCACGGAAGTGCGGCTCGCCCTCGTCGATGAAGATCTCCGCGATCTCCCTGCCCGCCGTCCGGACGATGTCGAGGTCGGTGTCGCGGAAGGTGGTGCCGAGCCGCTCCGCGAGCACCTGCCCGACGGTGGTCTTGCCGACGCCCATCGGCCCGACCAGCACCACGGCGGGCCGCACGCCGGCCGATCCGCTCGGCCCCGTCTTGTCGTTCACTTCCCCGCCCGCGCGGCGAAGGCGCGCCTCGTCATCCGTCTGCCGCCCGGCGGCCTCGCGTGCGTCGCTCACCGGATCGCCAGGTTGTCGAGGAAGCTCTCGACGTTGCGGCGCGTCTCGGTGACCGAGTCGCCGCCGAACTTCTCCGCGACCGCGTCGGCCAGGACCAGCGCGACCATCGCCTCGGCGACGATCCCGGCCGCCGGGACGGCGCAGACGTCGGAGCGCTGGTGGTGGGCCTTGGTGGCCTCGCCGGTGGCCACATCGACCGTGGCCAGCGCCCGCGGCACGGTCGCGATCGGCTTCATCGCGGCCCGGACGCGCAGCAGTTCGCCGGTGCTCAGCCCGCCCTCGGTGCCGCCGGAGCGGCCCGAGGAGCGCCGGATGCCCCCGTCCGTGGAGACGATCTCGTCATGGGCCTGGGAGCCGGGCACCCGCGCGAGGTCGAAGCCGTCGCCGACCTCGACGCCCTTGATGGCCTGGATGCCCATCAGCGCACCGGCCAGCCGCGCGTCGAGCCGGCGGTCCCAGTGCACATGGGAGCCGAGGCCCACCGGCACGCCGTACGCGAGCACCTCGACGACGCCGCCGAGCGTGTCGCCGTCCTTGTGGGCCTGGTCGATCTCGGCCACCATCGCCTTGCTCGCGTCGGCGTCCAGACAGCGCACCGGGTCGGCGTCGAGCTTCTCGACGTCGGAGGGCTTGGGGTGGACGCCGTACGGCGCCTTCGCGGCGGCCAGCTCCACGACATGCGAGACGATCTCGATCCCGGCCGTCTCCTTGAGGTAGGAGCGGGCGACGGTGCCCAGCGCCACGCGGGCGGCGGTCTCCCGGGCGCTGGCGCGCTCCAGGATCGGCCGGGCCTCGTCGAAACCGTACTTCTGCATCCCCGCGAGGTCGGCGTGGCCGGGGCGGGGGCGGGTCAGCGGGGCGTTACGGGCCAGCCCGTCGAGGACCTCGGGGTCCACCGGGTCGGCGGCCATGACCTGCTCCCACTTCGGCCACTCGGTGTTGCCGACCATGATCGCGACCGGGGAGCCGAGGGTCAGCCCGTGCCGTACGCCGCCGATGAAGGTGACCTCGTCGCGCTCGAACTTCATCCGGGCACCGCGGCCATAGCCGAGCCGCCGTCGCGCCAGGGCGTCCGCCACCATGTCGGTGGTGATCGGCACCCCGGCGGGCAGTCCCTCCAGCGTCGCCACGAGTGCGGGGCCGTGCGACTCCCCCGCGGTCAGCCAGCGCAACCTGCTCAACGGTGCTCCCTCATGCGCGTGCCTCGACGTCCTGCGGCGCGGCCCGGTCCGCGCGACTCCGGTCCGCACCTTTCGATCCTCCCACGACCGAGGGTCTCCCCGGTTTCGCCGTCCATGGGGTGGACCGTTTCCGACCGTTTCCGAGGCCGTCACCGAGGCCGTCACCGAGCGCCGGGCAGGGGCCACCGAGGGGCCCGTGCGAGGGTTCAGCGGGCCGCCAGCGCCTCGCGCATCGCGGCCAGGGGCGCGGGGGCGCGGCCGGTCATCTGCTCGACCTGGAGCACCGCCTGGTGCACCAGGAGGTCCAGGCCGCCGAGCACCGAGCCGCCGCGCGCCGACCAGGCGGCGGCCAGCGGCGTCGGCCAGGGGTCGTAGAGGACGTCGAAGAGCGCGCCGGGTCGGTCCGGTACGGCGGTGGCGAGCGCGTCGGCGGTGCCCGCGGGGGTGGTGGCGATCACCAGCGGCGCGCCGAGCGCCTCGGCCGCGTCGTCCCAGGGGGCCGTGCGCACCGCGATGCCCAGCCGCTCGCCCCACTGCCGCATCTCGGCGGCGCGGGCCTCGCTGCGGACGTACGCGGTGACCTCGCCGTCGCAGATCCGGGAGAGCGCGGCCAGTGCCGAGGAGGCCGTGGCGCCGGCGCCCAGCACGGCGGCGCGCGGTACGCGCCCGACGCCGCGCTCCCGCAGCGCCGCCAGCATGCCCGGGATGTCGGTGTTGTCACCGAGCCTGCGGCCGACGTCGGTGAAGACGACCGTGTTGACGGCCTCCACCGAGGCCGCGGTGTCGCTGATCTCGTCCAGCAGCGGGATGACGGCGCGCTTGAGCGGCATGGTCAGCGACAGCCCGGCCCAGGCCGGTCCCCCGTCCTCGCCGAGCCGCTTGAAGAAGTCGGGCAGCCCGGTCTCGTCCACCTCGAAGCGGTCGTACGTCCAGCCGCTCAGGCCCAGTTCGCGGTACGCGGCGCGGTGGAGCACCGGTGACAGGGAGTGGGCGATCGGCGAGCCGAGCACCGCTGCCCTGCGGTTTTCCGACATCTTTCCTCAACCATTGTTCGTGCGCTGCCTATTGAACTTGTCGACCCACTTCTGATGTTCCGCGTAGGTCTTCGAAAAGTAGCTCTTCCCGCTGACCGCGACGAAGTAGTACCACCCGTCGGATGTCGGATTCATCGCGGCCCGCAGCGCGTCGTGGCCGGGATTTCCGATCGGACCGGGCGGAAGCCCCTTGTAGAAATAGGTGTTGTACGGGTTGTCGTATCCCTTGATCTCACTGATCGGGATATCCAGCTTGCTCTGGTTCTTGATGTAGTTGTACGTGGAGTCGAATTCCAGCCTGCCCCAGGTCTCGGGGTTCGTGGGCTTGAGCCGGTTGTAGACGACCTCGGCCATCTTGCGGAAGTCGTCGTGGGTGACGCCCTCCGCCTGGACCAGGCTGGCCACGGTGATCAGCTGGAACGGGCCGTCCAGGCCCAGGTCCTTCGCCTTGCCCTCCAGGTCCAGCTGGGCGTAGTTGCGGTTGGCCTCGGCGACCATCTTCCGCAGCACGTCCGCGGGCTTGGCGCCCTTGCCCACGCTGTAGCGGGACGGGAACAGGAACCCTTCCAGCGGATCCTTGATCTTGCTGCTGTCATCGGCCCAGGAGGGCAGCCCGAGGTTCTTGGCCTCCTTCTGGGCGATGTCCGCGGTGGTCCCCGCCTTGACGCCGGTCTTCTTGTCGATCGCCGCGTAGACGGCGGCGTCGCGCATGCCCTCGGTGACGATCAGGGCGTTGCTGCTGGTGGGGTCGAGCATCAGCTTGACCGCCGCCGCGCCGGACATCTCCTTGCGGAGGCTGTACGTGCCCGGCTGGACGAACTTGCCGCTGTCCTCCACGGCCTCGACGAAGGCGCCGCTGCTCTTGACCACTCCCTTGTCGGCGAGGATCGAGCCGATCTCGGCGTTGCCGGAACCGGAGGGGATCTCCACCTCGATCCGGCCGGTGCCCTCGCCGGAGTAGTCGGGCGCGGGGCCGTAGCGGCTCTGCCAGAAGTCGTAGGCGAAGTAGCCGCCTCCGCCGACCGCGCCCACCAGGACGATGGTCACGAAGAGGCAGGCCACGCCGCTGCGGCGCTTCTTGGGCTGTCTGCCCTTGGCCTTCCGGCCGGGGCGCTCGTCCTCTTCGCCGTCGTCGTCCGCCGTGTCGTCCGCGTCCCGGCCGCCGCCGTCGAGGAAGAACGGGTGCTGCTCCTCCTCACCCTCTTCGGCGGCCGGCTCCTCGGGGGCCTGACGCTGGCGCGGCACCTGGTGCTCCGCGGGCACCACGGGCATCTGCTGCGTCCCCTGTACCTCATGGCCGCCCTGGGACCCATGAGGGGGCTGCGGCGACTGCTGCTGCCCCTGGTAGCCGTCCTGGGCGTAACCGTCCTGGGCGGGGTACGAGGCGCCCTGGCCGCCGCCGTAAGGATCGCCGTAGGGATCGTGCGGGTCCATGCCCCCGTACGAGCCGTCCTGGGCCGGGTAGGCAGCCTCCTGGCCGGGGTACTCCTGCTGGTGCCGCTGGTGCGGATAGCCGGCGTCCTGGCCGTCCCACTGGGGCTGCTGGTGCTGGTGGGCGTCCTGCGGATATCCGTGCGGATACTGCTGGTGCCCGTAGGGGTCCTGGCCGTAGGAGTCCTGGCCGTACGGATCGTGTGCGTACGAGCCCTGGCCGTGGGAGCCCTGGCCGTACGGATCGTGTGCGTAGGCGTTCTGCGCGTAGGGGTCCTGGGCGTGCGTGCCCTGGGTGTAGGCGTCCTGACCGGCCACGGTCTGGTGTGCGGTCCACTCCTGGTCCCCGTACAGCGGATCCTCGGGATGCCACGGTTGGGAGCCGGGTCCCCGGCCGTACTCAGTCATCGATCCCCTAGCGACGGCGGTGGCCACCGTTCGGTGTGCTCGTGGCACGGGCGACGGCGGCCATGTCGCGCGGAACGTTACCGTACCGCGATCAGATGACCACTTCGACGGCTTCTCCGGGAGCCCGGCCGGAGACCCGCTCGGTCTCCAGCGCGCTCTGGAGGATCACCACGGCGGCCGCCTGGTCCACCACCGAGCGGCCCTTCTTCGACGTCACTCCGGAGGCGCGCAGCCCCTGGGACGCCGTGACGGTGGTCATGCGTTCGTCGACGAGCCGCACCGGCACCGGGGCGACCCGCCGCGCCAGCTCGCGTGCGAAGGTGCGCACTTTGCCCGCGGCAGGCCCCTCGCGCCCGCTGAGCGAGCGCGGCAGGCCGACCACCACCTCGATGGGTTCGTACTCCTCGACGATGGCCACGAGCCGCTTGTGGGCGGCCGGGATGTCGCGTCCCGGCACGGTCTCCACGGGCGTGGCGAGGATCCCGTCGGGGTCGCACGAGGCGACCCCGATCCGGGCGTCCCCGACGTCGACGGCGATGCGCCTGCCGCGTCGCACGGCGGTCAGGCCGATTCCGTGACGAGCCGCTCGACGGCCTCGATGGCCTCGCCGACGGCGTCCGGGTTCTGGCCGCCGCCCTGGGCGACGTCCGGCTTGCCGCCGCCTCCGCCGCCGAGCGTCTTGGCGGCGGTGCGGACCAGGTCACCGGCCCTGAGACCGCGCTCGCGGGCGGCCTCGTTGGTGGCGATCACGGTCAGCGGGCGGCCGCCTCCCACGGTGAAGAGGGCGACGACGGCCGGACGGTCGCCCGGGATGCGCCCGCGCACGTCCAGGACGAGCTTGCGCAGATCGTCGGCGGAGGTGCCGTCCGGCACCTTGGCGGCGACCAGGGCCACGCCCCGGACGTCCTTGGCGCCCTGGGCGAGACCGGCGGCGGCCTGGAGCACCTTCTCGGCGCGGAACCGCTCGATCTCCTTCTCGGCCTCCTTCAGCCTGCCCAGCATGCCGGAGATCTTCTCCGGGAGCTCCTCGGGGCGGCCCTTGACCAGGTCGGTCAGCTGGGAGACGACCGTGTGCTCACGGGCGAGGAAGTTGTACGCGTCCACGCCGACCAGGGCCTCGACCCGGCGCACACCGGAGCCGATGGAGGACTCGCCGAGCAGCTTCACCAGACCCAGCTGGGCGGTGTTGTGCACATGCGTGCCACCGCACAGCTCCTTGGAGAAGTCGCCGATGGTCACCACGCGCACCCGGTCGCCGTACTTCTCGCCGAACTCGGCGATGGCGCCCTGCTTCTTGGCCTCGTCCATGCTCATCACCTCGGCGGTGACGTCGAGTTCACGCGAGAGCACCTCGTTGATCTTCTGCTCGACGTCCATGAGCACCGTGCCGGGCACGGCGGCCGGCGAGCCGAAGTCGAAGCGGAAGCGGCCGGGCGAGTTCTCCGAACCGGCCTGGGCGGCGGTCGGGCCCAGGGCGTCGCGCAGCGCCTGGTGGGTGAGGTGGGTGGCGCTGTGGGCGCGGGCGATGGCGCGGCGGCGCCTGACGTCGATCCGGGCGTGCGCACCGGCGCCGACCGTCACCTCGCCGACCTGGACGACGCCCTTGTGCACGCTGACTCCGGGCACCGGCTGCTGGACGTCCCGGACCTCCACCACGGCGCCGGTGTCGAGCTTGATCCGGCCGGTGTCGGCGAGCTGACCGCCGCCCTCGGCGTAGAAGGGGGTGCGGTCCAGGACGACCTCGACCTCGTCGCCCTCGGAGGCGGCGGGCGAGGACACCCCGTCGACCAGCAGACCGACGACGGTGGACTCGCCCTCGGTGTGGGTGTAGCCGGTGAATTCGGTCAGGCCGGAGCTGTCGGCCACCTCGCGGTAGGCGGACAGGTCGGCGTGGCCGGTCTTCTTGGCCTTGGCGTCGGCCTTGGCGCGCTCCCGCTGCTCCTTCATCAGCCGGCGGAAGCCCTCCTCGTCCACCGAGAGGCCCTGTTCGGCGGCCATCTCGAGGGTGAGGTCGATCGGGAAGCCCCAGGTGTCGTGGAGCAGGAACGCCTTGTCACCGGAGAGCACGCTGCCACCGGCGGCCTTGGTGTCGGTGACGGCGGTGTCGAGGATGTTGGTGCCGGCCTTGAGCGTCTTGAGGAAGGCGGACTCCTCGGCCAGGGCGACGGTCTCGATGCGCTTGCGGTCGGTCAGCAGCTCCGGGTACTGCTGGCCCATCGTCTTCAGGACGACGTCGACCAGCTCGCCGACGACCGGCTCGGTGGCGCCGAGGATGCGCATGTTGCGGATGGCGCGGCGCATGATGCGGCGCAGCACATAGCCGCGGCCCTCGTTGCCGGGGGTGACGCCGTCGCCGATGAGCATGACGGAGGTGCGCATGTGGTCGGCGACCACGCGCAGCGAGACGTCGGTGTCATGGGCGGCGCCGTAGGCGACGCCGGTCAGCTCGGTGGCCTTGTCCATGATCACGCGCAGCGTGTCGGTCTCGTACATGTTCTGTACGCCCTGGAGGATCATCGCCAGGCGTTCCAGGCCGAGGCCGGTGTCGATGTTCTTGCTGGGCAGCTCGCCGAGGATCGGGAAGTTCTCCTTGCCCTCGCCCGGACCGCGCTCGTACTGCATGAAGACCAGGTTCCAGATCTCCACGTAGCGCTCGTCGTTGACGGCCGGGCCGCCCTCCTCGCCGAACTCCGGACCGCGGTCGTAGTTGATCTCGGAGCAGGGGCCGCAGGGGCCGGGGACGCCCATGGACCAGTAGTTCGGGCCCATGCCCAGGCGCTGGATGCGCTCGGCGGGGACGCCGACCACCTCGCGCCAGATGCGCTCGGCCTCGTCGTCCTGCTCGTAGACGGTGATCCACAGCCGCTCGGGGTCGAGGCCGTAGCCGCCCGCCTCCTGGGAGCTGGTCAGCAGCTCCCAGGCGTAACGGATGGCGCCTTCCTTGAAGTAGTCGCCGAACGAGAAGTTCCCGCACATCTGGAAGAAGGTGCCGTGGCGGGTGGTCTTGCCGACCTCTTCGATGTCCGGGGTGCGCACGCACTTCTGCACGCTGACGGCGCGGTCGAAGGGCGGCTTGACCTCGCCGAGGAAGTACGGCTTGAAGGGGACCATGCCCGCGGGGACCAGCAGCAGCGTCGGGTCGTCCGCGATGAGCGACGCCGACGGCACGACGGTGTGCCCGCGCTCCTCGAAGAAGCGCAGCCAGCGGCGGCGGATTTCAGCCGACTCCATCAGTGGTCCTCATTTCCGGCTTTGTGGATCTTGTAGGGGGAAGTGCGGGTGAGCTGGGCCCGGCCGCGCTGGGCCGGCAGCTGCCTGCGGTCGTCCGGGGGCGGCGCGGTGAGCCCGAGCGCGTCCTTGAGCGCGGCTTCGCGGTCGGCCATGCCGTCCCGTACGTCGAGGGCGAAGACCTTGATCCGCCGGCCCGCCAGCACCGCCCGGTCGGCCGCCTGGGCGGCCAGGCTCTCCGGGGTGAGCTGGTTGAGCTTGCGGTTGACCTTGGTGGTGGCCCACACCCCGGCGGCGACGCCGGTGGTGAACCAGAATGTGCGGCGGAACATCCGGTCCTTCAGCCCTTCGATCCACGAGTGCGGCGGCCGCCCCGGCGGGCGGACGGCAGGGTCTTGCCGATGACGACGGTGCGCGCGGGCGCGGGCTCGTCCTCCGCCCGGCCCTTGCGGCCGATCGCCCGCCGGACGCCGTAGCCGAACGCGGCCACCTTGACCAGCGGTCCGCCGAAGGCGGTGGAGACGGTCGAGGAGAGCGCGGAGGCGTTGGAGGTGACCTCCTGGACGTCGGCGGCGATCGAGTCCACCCGGGCGAGCTGGGTGTTCGCCTCGCGCACGGTCGCGGACGCCTCGCTGAGCAGCGGGACGGCCTGGTCGGTGACCTCCGCCACCAGCCTGGTGGCCGCCTTGAGCGTCTGGGCCAGCCTCACCAGCGCGAGGGCGAGGAAGGACACCAGGATCGCCCAGAAGACGGCCACGAGGATCCCGGCCACCTCTCCACCGGACACGTCGCACCGCTCCCTGTCGCCGCTCGTCGTCGTTTCGGTCTTGTTGTCGTGCTGGTCGTGCTGCTGGTGTTGCTGGTCGTTCAGGTCTTCGTCGCCCACCGCTCTCGGGCGGTCTCCGGGCGCGGGCGGCAGGTATCGACCTTATCGCGCCGCGCAGGCGCACCCGAAACGGATAAGGGTCCCTGGGCGGCCCGCCGGGGGCGGCCATCGGACAAGCCCGCGGGTTCCCCGCCGACCGGTGTCGAGGGGGAACCCGCGGGCTTGGTGCGTACCGCCGTACCGCCGTACCGTCCGTCCGCTCCGCCGGATCAGCGGGCGTAGTACTCGACGACGAGCTGCTCGTCGCAGATCACCGGGATCTCCTTGCGGTTGGGGTCCCGGTCGAGGCGGAAGGCGAGCGCCTTCAGGTTGACCTGGAGGTAGCGCGGGGTCTCGCCGTCGGGGGCGTAGCCACCCTCGCGCGCCACCTGGAAGGGGTGCTTGTCGCGGCTGCGCTCGCGGACCATCACCACGTCGTCCGGGCGGACCCGGAAGGACGGCTTGTCGACCTTGCGGCCGTTGACCTCGATGTGGCCGTGGGTGACCATCTGGCGGGCCTGGTAGATGGTGCGGGCGATCCCGGACCGCAGGACGAGCGCGTCCAGCCGGCGCTCGAGCTCGACGACCAGGGCCTCACCCGTCTTGCCTTCGGCCTTCCGAGCGCGGTCGTAGGCGCGGACCATCTGGCGCTCGCTGATGTCGTACTGGGCACGCAGCCGCTGCTTCTCCAGCAGCCGGACCTTGTAGTCACTGGTCTGCTTGCGGCCACGGCCGTGCTCACCCGGCGGGTAGGGGCGGGCCTCGAAGTACTTCACGGCCTTCGGAGTCAGAGCGATGCCGAGCGCCCGCGACTTCTTGACCTTGGGACGCGACTGGTTCACGGGGAACGAACCTCCATGTAAGTTAGGTGAGCCTTACCTTAGCCGAGGAGAACGCATGTTTCGACCTGGGATCCCCCTGCCCAGCACTGGTCAGAGCCCCGAGGAGGGTCAGCCGCGTCCCATGGAAGACACCCTGCGGCCGACGCCGGCAGAGCGCGTACGTACTCTCGTGGAATCCAAGGCTACGGCGTCGTTGACGGTTCCCGGAAACGAGCCCCTGGACGACCTGGGGGCGGACGGTCCGGCCGCCCGTACCGTCGCTCCCGACGGTGATGTGCTGCTGCTCGTGCCCGGAGGCTCCGCCGCCGCCCGCGCCGCCGCGTACGCCCAGGACGACGAGCTGACCTGCGTGATGGAGATCACCGACGTCGCCCCCGTCGCGATGCGCCACCGCATCCGCGGCCGCGCCTGGGTGGCCGGCTGGCTCACCCCCGTCCCGTGTGGGGAGCGGACGCGCGCCGCGGCGGCGCTGCTGGCCGAGCGGCATCCGGTGGGCGAGTTGCTCGGCCTCGACCAGGCGCCGCGGCCCCCGCGGTCCGGTGGGCCGGCCGCCGGTGTCGGGCCCGCCGGGAGGGCCGCCTGGACGCTGCTGCGGCTGGAGGTCGGCGAGGCGTGCGTGGACGACCTGTGGGGCGTGGCCGACGTGGAGCCGGACGACTTCGCGACGGCCGCCCCCGATCCGCTCGTCCGGCACGAGGCCGATCTGCTCCAGCATCTGCACGCCGCCCACAGCGATCAGGTGCGCCGACTGTGCGCGCTGCTCGGCGACCGCTCCACCATGGTCTGCACCCGGGGCCCGGCCACCCCGGTGGCCCTGGACCGCTTCGGCCTGCGGGTGCGCTTCACGGACGAGACGGACCGGCCGTTCGACGCGCGCTTCGACTTCCCCGAGCCGGTGCGGAACGTGTCCGAACTGCGGCGGGCGATGCACGCCCTGTTCGACGCCGCGACCGGCTGAGGCGATTCGCGGGCCAGATCGGTGGACTGGGCCGGTGGGCTGAGTCCGGGGTCCCCCGGCTAGGACGAGGCCGGGGCCGGACCGTCGGCGGACGGCGGCGGATCGCCCCGCAGCCGCGCCCGCACCCGCTCCACCACATCCGCGTACCGCGCCTCGGCCCCGTACCGCGTCGGCTCGTAGTACCGCTTGCCGTGGATGGTGTCCGGTGCGTACTGCTGCGCCGCGATCCCGCCCGGCAGATCGTGCGGGTAGAGATAGCCCTGCGCGTGGCCGAGCTTCTTGGCGCCCTGGTAGTGGCCGTCGCGCAGATGCGGCGGCACCGGGCCCGCGAGCCCCGCCCGCACATCCGCCAGCGCCGCGCCGATGGCCGTGGTGGCGGCGTTGGACTTGGGCGCGAGCGCCAGCGCGATCGTGGCGTGGCTCAGCGTGAGCGCGGCCTCCGGGAAGCCGATCAGGGCCACGGCCTGCGCCGCCGCCACGGCGGTGGGCAGGGCGGTCGGATCGGCGAGACCGATGTCCTCGCTTGCCGAGATCATCAGCCGCCGGGCGATGAACCGCGGGTCCTCCCCCGCCTCGATCATCCGGGCCAGATAGTGCAGCGCCGCGTCCACGTCCGAGCCGCGGATGGACTTGATGAGGGCGCTGGCCACGTCGTAGTGCTGGTCGCCCGCGCGGTCGTACTTCACCGCGGCCCGGTCGACCGCCTCCTCCAGCGTGCCGAGCGTGACCTCGGACTCGCCCTTGTCCAGGGCCGCCCCGGCGCCCGCCTCCAGCGCGGTGAGCGCCCGCCGGGCGTCACCGCCCGCTATGCGCAGCAGATGCGCCTCGGCGTCCTCCGGAAGGGTGACGGCCCCGGCGAGCCCGCGCTCGTCGGTGAGCGCGCGCCGCAGCAGCCCGCGCAGGTCGTCGTCGGTGAGCGGCTCCAGGGTGAGCAGCAGCGAGCGGGAGAGCAGCGGGGAGATCACCGAGAAGTACGGATTCTCGGTGGTGGCCGCGATCAGCGTGACCCAGCGGTTCTCGACGGCGGGCAGCAGCGAGTCCTGCTGGGCCTTGCTGAAGCGGTGGATCTCGTCCAGGAAGAGCACGGTGTCCCGGCCGTACGCCCCGGAGGAGCGGCGCGCACCGTCGATGACGGCCCGGACCTCCTTGACCCCGGCGGTGATGGCCGACAGCTCGACGAAGCGCTTCTGGGTGGCCTGGCTGACCACATACGCCAGCGTCGTCTTTCCGATGCCCGGCGGGCCCCACAGGATCACCGACGACGGCCCGGCCGGACCGCCGCCGCCCTCGCCCACGAGCCGGCGCAGCGGGGATCCGGGGCGCAGCAGATGCTGCTGGCCCACGACCTCGTCGAGGGTGCGCGGACGCATCCGCACGGCCAGCGGGCTGCTGGCCGGGTCCTTCTCCTGACGGTCCTCTGCGGCGGCGGTGAACAGGTCTGGCTCCACGCGGGAAGCCTATGCCACGCCTCTGACACTCTTCCCTTTCGGGCCGAGCCCCGCATCAGGCGGTCCAGAAATCCCACCAGCGGGTCAGGATCAGCATGCCGATGACGCCGATCCACAGCACCGGGACCACCCAGTGGAACTCCATGAGACCGCGCCGCAGCCCGTCCGGCGCGGGCAGGTATCCGTGCTTGAGGTTGTAGCCGGTGACGTAGCAGAACATCACGATCGTGGCGACCCAGGCGAGGCAGCACCACAGGCACAGCGAGCCGATGACGTACAGCGACTCGTACTGGAGCCAGGTCACGAAGCCGACGCCGAAGAGGCAGCCCGCGTTGAAGGTCAGCCAGTACCAGCGCGGGAAGCGCCCCCCGGCCAGCAGGGACATGCCCACGCAGATCACGATGCCGTAGGCGACCAGCCCGAGCATCGGGTTCGGGAAGCCGAAGGCCTGGGCCTGGTCGCTCTCCATGATGTTGCCGCAGGAGACGACGGGGTTGAGGCTGCAACCGGGGGTGAAGACCTTACCGTCGGCCTTGTACTCGAGGATCTTGTTCTTGTCGATCGTGATGACCCAGGCGGCGAGGAGACCCAGCGCACCGGTGATCACGAGCAGGAGGGCGAAAGCACGACCGCCTCCCGTCCCGACCCGAGCGCCCTCGTGCGCCTCGCCGGACTCCACGTCGTCCACCACTGTCGTCGCCATACTCGCCGTCCGTCGCTCTCCACAGTCTCCGGCCCTGCCGGGCACGGCCATTGTGCCGCACCCACTCTCGCCGTAGGGCGCGCTCAGCGCGGCCATGCCATGGTGCCCTGCCCCCCGTTCGGAGGACATAAGACGGGCTTCCCGGTCGTCCTCCCGGCACCGGGGCGGCTCGGTCGGGCTCATGGGCATGGCGGGAGAAGCGGTACGGGTGCGCGGGCCGAGCGAGCGCTATGGCGCGGTGACCGCGCCGGACGGCGTTGACCTGGGCATCCGGCAGGGTGAGGTGGTCGGGCTCATGGCACCCGACGGGGAGGGCAAGAGCACGGCCGTGGTGCCCCTCCAGGGCCATCGGAGCCGGGACGCGGGTGAGGTCGCGGTGCTGGACCGGGACCCCGCCTCCGGGGGACGCGGGTGGCGTTCCCGGGTCGGCACCGTTTGGCAGGATGAATCGGCCCCGGCCGAGTTGACGGTGCGCGCTCGAACGGGACGAGAAGGTGCCGCGGCGGCTGCGCGGCACACCGATATCCCCGGCCGCGTACGTCCTCGGCACGCTGTGGCGAACCGCCGGTGTTACGCCGGACCGCCCGGGGGCCTTCGGCAGGCTCGCCGTGGCCGACCGCACCGCGGCGGTCACCAGCGCGATGCGGCTGGGGCTGCCGTAGGAACTCGCAAGGGGGTGCTCGGGGTATGGAGCCCCGAGCACCCCCTTGCGCGCCGCGCTCAGGCGAGGCGCGCGCGGATCGCCTCGACCGCCTCGGCCAGCGGCACCGGCGCCTGCTCGCCGGATTCCATGTCCTTCAGCTGGACCGCGTTCTCGGCGAGGTCGCGCTCGCCCGCCACGATCGCGTAGCGCGCACCGCTGCGGTTGGCCGCCTTCATCGCGGCCTTCAGCCCCTTGCCGCCGTAAGAGAAGTCCGTGGCCACACCCGCCTTACGGAGCTCGCCGACCAGGCCGAAGAGGACCTTCCTGGCCTCCTCCCCCAGCGGCACCGCGAAGACGCTGACGGCGTCGGGCAGCTCCAGCTCGACGCCCTCGGCCTCCAGCGCCAGCACCGTACGGTCCACGCCGAGCGCCCAGCCCACCGAGGGCAGCGCCGGGCCGCCGATCATCTCCGACAGCCCGTCGTAGCGGCCGCCGCCGCCGACCGCGGACTGCGAGCCCAGCCCGTCGTGGACGAACTCGAAGGTCGTACGGGTGTAGTAGTCCAGGCCGCGCACCAGCTTCTCGTCGTCCTCGAAGGCCACGCCCCGCGCGGTGAGCAGGTCGCGGACCTCCGCGTGGTACGCCTTGCACTCCTCGCACAGGTAGTCGCGCAACAGCGGGGCGTCGGCCAGTTGCCTGCGGACCGCCTCGCGCTTGTCGTCCAGCACCCGCAGCGGGTTGATCTCGACGCGCCGCCGGGTGTCCTCGTCCAGGTCGAGGCCGCGCAGGAAGTCCTGGAGGGCGGACCGGTAGACGGGGCGGCAGGTGGCGTCGCCCAGTGAGTTCACCAGGATGCGGAAGTTCCGGAGCCCCAGCGAGCGGTAGGCGTCGTGGGCCAGGATGATCAGCTCGGCGTCCAGGGCCGGGTCCTCGGCACCGATCGCCTCCGCGCCGACCTGCGAGAAGTGGCGGTAGCGGCCCTTCTGCGGCCGCTCGTAGCGGTAGTACGAGCCCGAGTACCAGAGCTTGACCGGCAGGGACCCGGCCTTGTGCAGATTGGCCTCCAGGGCGGCGCGCAGCACCGAGGCGGTGCCCTCGGGGCGCAGCGCGAGCTCGTCCCCGCCCTTGGTGGTGAGGGTGTACATCTCCTTGGTCACGATGTCGGTGGACTCGCCGACGCCGCGCGCGAAGAGTTCCACGTTCTCGAAGCCGGGGGTCTCGATGTAGCCGTAGCCGGAGCGCTTGAGCGGCGCGGCGAGCGCCTCGCGCACCGCGAGGTACTTGGCGGAGTTCGGCGGGATCAGGTCGTACGTGCCCCGGGGGGCCTTGAAGGTGCTCAACGGAAGTCTCTCGTCACATTCCTCGTCGCGGAGCCGGGCGCTGTGCGCCGTCTCCCAGGCCGGCGGCCACCTCGCGCAGATACGGGTTGGCGGCACGCTCACGGCCGATGCTGGTCTGGGGGCCATGGCCGGACAGCACCACGGTCGAGTCGTCGAGCGGCAGGACCACACGGGCCAGCGACTCGAGTATCTCGGCGTGGTCGCCGCCGGGCAGGTCGGTGCGTCCGATGGAGCCGGCGAAGAGCAGATCGCCCGAGAAGAAGACGGACGGGATGTCCGCCTGCTCGGGCATCCGGAACGTCACCGACCCCTTGGTATGGCCCGGGGCGTGCGCGACGGAGAACTCGAGACCGGCCAGCTTCAACTCGGCGCCGTCGGCCAGCTCCTTGACGTCGTCCGGCTCGCCCACGGTGAGCTCGCCCATCAGCGGCAAGCCGATGGAGCGCCCGAGGGCCTTCTCGGGGTCGCTCATCATGAAGCGGTCGGACGGGTGGATCCAGGCCGGTACGTCATGCGCGCCGCAGACCGGGACGACCGAGGCGACATGGTCGATGTGGCCGTGGGTGAGGACGACGGCGACGGGCTTGAGCCGATGCTTGGCGACCGCCTCCTCGACGCCTTGGGCCGCCTGATGGCCCGGGTCGATGATCACGCACTCCTCACCGGCGGCGGGGGCGACCAGATAGCAGTTGGTCCCCCAGGCCCCGGCGGGGAACCCGGCAATGAGCACGATCGTCCTTAAAAGTCGTCCGGCGGAGGTTTGTCGGCAGCACCAGAGCCTACCGGCGGCGCCCCCGCCACAGCGAACCCGTATACGGTACGCCCGAACCCTCATACACAACAGCAGGACACCGACGGCACACGCCATGAGGAGACGACCCGGTGGTCAGTAACGAGCAGCGGCGGCGGCAACTCGCCCGGGAGAAGTACCTTCGGCAGCAGCAGCGACGCGAAACCGCCCGGCGCAAAGCGCGCCAGCGCAATGTGGTGATCGCCTCCGTACTGGCCGTGGTCCTGGCCGGAGGCGGCGCCGTGGCGGCCACCGGCGCCCTGTCCGGGAACGACAAGGACAAGAAGGACGACGCCGCCGCGTCCAGCACCCCCTCGGCCGCCGCCACCAGCAAGGCTCCGGACCCGTGCGCCAAGGAGGCGAAGAAGGTCGCGGACCAGAAGCCGAAGAAGCTGTCGTGGAAGAAGGAGCCGTCGATCACGATCGACAAGTCGGCCTCCTACACGATGAAGCTGGAGACGACCTGTGGCGACATCTCCATCGCCATGGACGCCGGCAAGGCGCCGCACACGGTCAACTCCTTCGACTTCCTGGCGGGCAAGGGCTTCTTCGACCACACCAAGTGCCACCGCCTGGTGAATTCGGGGATCTATGTGCTCCAGTGCGGTGATCCGCAGGGCACCGGCGCGGGCGGCCCCGGCTACACCATCCCGGACGAGAACCTGAAGGACTCCTCGCTCAAGGGCGGCAAGTACCCGGCCGGCACGGTCGCGATGGCCAACCAGTACAACCCCCAGACCAAGCAGGGCCGGAACACCGGCGGCAGCCAGTTCTTCCTGGTCTACCAGGACAGCGAGCTCCCGGCGGACTACACGCCCTTCGGCACCGTGGACAAGGCCGGTATGAAGGTCCTGAAGAAGATCGCCGACGCCGGGGCGGCTCCCGCGGACCAGACGATGAACACCGCCCCGAACGCCAGCGTGGTGATCAACAAGGCGACGGTCACCAAGTCCTGAGGTGGCTGACGTGCGTACTGCGAAATTTCGGTCGCGCAGGATACGGACAGCCGGGGCACCGGTCGCCTATGTTGGCGTTGTGTAGGGTGCCTGCCCCTGGTGGCCGCCATCCTGCTGTGAGACCGGCCGGGCGTATCCCGGCCGGAAGAAACTGTGGACGATGCCCACGGGCCGCGCGCCCGCCCCGGCATCATGTGGAGGAGGCGCTGTGAGCAGCGAGCCTTGGGGCCGCGTCGACGAGGCGGGGACCGTGTACGTGCGTACGGCCGACGGTGAGCGGGTCGTCGGGTCGTGGCAGGCGGGATCGCCGGAAGAGGCCCTCGCCTACTTCGAGCGCAAGTACGACGGTCTGGTCGTCGAGATCGACCTCCTCGAGCGCCGGGTCAAGACCACCGACCTGTCGGCCAAGGACGCGACGACGGCCATCGATCACATCCGGCACCAGGTCGACGAGCACCACGCGGTGGGCGATCTGGGCGCGCTCAGGGAGCGGCTCGACAAGCTCGCCGAGCAGGTCGAGGTCCGCCGCGAGCAGCGCAAGGCGGCCAAGGCGGTCCAGGCCGACGAGGCCCGCAGGGCCAAGGAGGAGCTGGTCGCCGAGGCCGAGCAGCTGGCCGCCAGCGAGCAGTGGCGGGCGGCCGGGGAGCGGCTGCGTGCCCTGGTGGACACCTGGAAGGGGCTGCCCCGCCTGGACCGCAAGACCGACGACGAGCTGTGGCACCGCTTCTCGCACGCCCGCTCGGCGTTCTCCAAGCGGCGCAAGGCGCATTTCGCGGCGCTGGACGCCCAGCGCGAGGAGGCCCGTCAGACCAAGGAGAAGCTGGTCGCCGAGGCCGAGGCGCTCTCCGGCTCCACCGACTGGGGTCCGACCGCGGCCCGGTACCGGGAGCTGATGACGGACTGGAAGGCCGCGGGCCGGGCGCAGCGCGAGGCCGAGGAGGACCTGTGGAACCGCTTCCGCGGTGCGCAGGACATCTTCTTCCAGGCGCGCAGCGAGGTCTTCGCGGAGCGCGACGCCGAGCAGCGGGAGAACCTCACCCGTAAGGAGGAGCTCGTCGTCGAGGCCGAGAAGCTGCTGCCGATCTCGGACCTGAAGGCGGCCCGCGCGGCCTTCCGGTCGGTCAACGAGCGGTGGGAGGCCATCGGCCATGTGCCGAGGGACGCCCGCGCCCGGATCGAGGGCCGGATGCACGCGGTGGAGCGCGCCATCCAGGACGCCGAGGAAGCGGAGTGGCGGCGGACCAACCCGGAGGCGCGGGCCCGCGCCGAGGGGCTCACCGGCCAGCTCCAGGACGCCGTCGACAAGCTCCGCGCCCAGATCGACGCGGCCCGCGCGGCGGGGAACAACGCGAAGGCCGACAAGCTCTCCAAGGAGCTCGAGGGCCGCCAGGCGCTGCTGGACCAGGCGCTGAAGGGGCTCCAGGAGTTCGGCGGCTGACCCCACCCGGCCGACATGGGATACGGCGGCGGCCCCCGGCGCGAGGCGTCGGGGGCCGCCGTCGTACGCGCGCTCAGCGGGCCGCGGGCCGAGGCTCAGCGGGCGCGGGCCGAGGTGACCCGGTAGACGTCGTAGACGCCCTCGACGCCGCGCACGGCCTTCAGGACGTGGCCCAGGTGCTTGGGGTCGCCCATCTCGAAGGTGAAGCGCGAGGTGGCGACCCGGTCGCGGGAGGTCTGCACGGCCGCGGAGAGGATGTTGACGTGCTGGTCGGACAGCACCCGGGTGACGTCCGACAGCAGCCGGGACCGGTCCAGCGCCTCGACCTGGATGGCGACCAGGAAGACGGACGACTGGGTGGGCGCCCATTCGACCTCGAGGATGCGCTCGGGCTGCTGGGAGAGCGAGTCCACGTTGACGCAGTCGGCGCGGTGCACGGAGACGCCGCTGCCGCGGGTGACGAAGCCGATGATGGGGTCGCCGGGGACCGGCGTGCAGCAGCGGGCCAGCTTGACCCACACGTCCTCCACGCCCTTGACCACGACGCCCGGATCGGCGCTGGAGCGGCGCTTGGCGCGGCTGCGGATGGGCGGGGCGGTCTCGGCGATGTCCTCGTTGGCCGCCTCCTCGCCGCCGAGCGCCTGGACCAGCTTCTGCACCACGTTCTGCGCGGAGACATGGCCCTCGCCGATGGCCGCGTAGAGCGCGGAGATGTCCGGGTAGCGCATCTCATGGGCGAGGGTGACCAGCGAGTCCCCGGTCAGGATGCGCTGGATGGGCAGGTTCTGCTTGCGCATCGCCCGGACGATCGCGTCCTTGCCCTGTTCGATGGCCTCGTCGCGGCGCTCCTTGGAGAACCAGGCGCGGATCTTGTTACGGGCGCGCGGCGACTTGACGAAGCCCAGCCAGTCGCGGGAGGGCCCGGCGCCCGCCGCCTTGGAGGTGAAGACCTCCACCAGGTCGCCGTTGTCGAGGGTGGACTCCAGCGGCACCAGCCGCCCGTTGACCCGGGCGCCTATGGTGCGGTGGCCGACCTCGGTGTGCACGGCGTAGGCGAAGTCGACCGGGGTGGCCCCGGCCGGCAGCGCTATGACATCGCCCTTGGGGGTGAAGACGAAGACCTCGTTCCGGGACAGGTCGAAGCGCAGGGACTCCAGGAACTCGCCCGGGTCCTCGGTCTCCTTCTGCCAGTCCAGCAGCTGCCGCAGCCACGCCATGTCGTTGATGGCGTCGTCCTTGCCGGCCCGGCGGGGCACATCGGTGCGCACCTTGGAGGCACCGGCCACCGCCTCCTGCTTGTACTTCCAGTGCGCGGCGATGCCGTATTCGGCGCGGCGGTGCATGTCGAAGGTGCGGATCTGGAGCTCGACCGGTTTGCCGCTGGGTCCGATGACCGTCGTGTGCAGCGACTGGTACATGTTGAACTTGGGCATCGCGATGTAGTCCTTGAACCGCCCCGGCACCGGGTTCCACCGCGCGTGGATGGTCCCGAGCGCCGCGTAGCAGTCGCGGACGGTGTCGACGAGCACCCGGATGCCCACCAGGTCGTAGATCTCGGCGAAGTCCCGGCCGCGCACGATCATCTTCTGGTAGACGGAGTAGTAGTGCTTCGGCCGGCCGGTGACGGTCGCCTTGATCCGGGCCGCCCGCAGATCGTTCTGCACCTGGTCGGTGACGACGGCCAGGTACTCGTCGCGCTTGGGGGCCCGCTCGGCGACCAGCCGCACGATCTCGTCGTACATCTTGGGGTAGAGGATCGCGAAGGCGAGGTCCTCCAGCTCCCACTTGATCGTGTTCATGCCCAGGCGATGGGCGAGCGGGGCGTAGATCTCGAGGGTCTCTCGGGCCTTCTTCTCCTGCTTCTCCCGCTTGAGATAGCGCATGGTGCGCATGTTGTGCAGCCGGTCGGCGAGCTTGATGACCAGCACCCGGGGGTCCCGGGCCATGGCGACGACCATCTTGCGCACGGTCTCGGCCTGGGCCGCCTCGCCGAACTTGACCTTGTCCAGCTTGGTGACGCCGTCGACGAGCAGGGCGACCTGATCGCCGAAGTCACGGCGCAGGGTGTCCAGGCCGTACTCGGTGTCCTCGACGGTGTCGTGCAGCAGCCCGGCCATCAAGGTGGCCGGATCCATACCCAGCTCGGCGAGGATCGTGGTCACCGCGAGGGGGTGGGTGATGTACGGATCGCCGCTCTTGCGCTTCTGGCCGCGGTGCCAGCGCTCGGCCACCTGGTACGCGCGCTCGATCTGGCGCAGCGTCGAGGCGTCCGCCTTGGGGTCGTTGCCCCGCACGATGCGCAGCAGCGGCTCCAGCACCGGGTTGTACGGGCTGGAGCGCTGGACGCCCAGGCGCGCCAGGCGGGCCCGGACGCGGTTGGACGAGCCGGTGCGGGGGGCGGGGCTCTGCACGGGGCGCGCGGGGGGCGTGGTGGCGGGCAGGGCGCTGCCGCGGCCAGGAGCGGGCTTGGGGTTCGTCTGCTCGGGGCCGCGCCGGGCCGGGCCGCCGCCACCGTTGTTGGACACGCCTGGGGCCGCCGTCGGCTCGGCGGCGGTGGGCGCGTCCGGCTGTGCGGAGGGGGTTCCGCCCGGACGGACTTTGGGCGAGAGCGGCTGGGCCTCGTCTGGCAAGGGCACTCCTCAAGCGGTCCGGACCTCAGGAGGTCGGGCTGCCATGGTATCGATCCCGCCACTCCGCTTGCCTCCCGACCGTGAAGCGGGGGCAGGACGCGGGCATGAGCGGACATGACGGAGGGCGGGGACCCGGCGGTGCGCCGTCCCCGCCCTCCGGCGGTCGTCCCGGCCCGGTGCGCGGGCCCGGATCCTGCTCAGACCGTGATCAGGGCCTCCAGCGGGGCGCTGTCGAGCGCGCCCAGCAGCCGGCCGCGGCCGTCGAGGAAGCCGAGCTCCAGCAGCACGGCGACCCCGGCGACCTGGGCGCCGGCCCGCCGGATGAGCTGGAGGGAGGCCTCGGCAGTACCGCCGGTGGCCAGCACGTCGTCGATCACCAGCACCCGGTCACCCGGCTCCAGCGCGTCGGCGTGTATCTCGATCTCGGCGGTGCCGTACTCCAGCTCGTACGCCTGGCCGAGCGTGGCGCCGGGGAGCTTGCCGGCCTTGCGGACCGGTACGAAGCCGATTCCGGCGCGGACGGCGGCCGGGGCGGCGAGGATGAAGCCGCGCGCCTCCAGGCCCACCACCTTGTCCGCCCGGTGGCGGACGCACAGCTCGGCGAGCGCTTCGGTCAGCGCGCCGAAGGCGGCGGCGTCGGCGAGCAGCGGGGTGATGTCCTTGAACATCACGCCCGGCTCGGGGTAGTCCGGCACGTCCTGGATCCGGCTGAGCAGCAGCGCGCGCAGCTCCTCGGCGGCGCCGCCGCCGAAGCCGTCCGGACTGCCTGCCGGGGTCTGTGTCACCTCTGCCTCTGTCATCTGGGTGTCCCCTCGCCCTTCCCGCTCAGCGCCGCTTGCCCGAGGGCCGGCCGCGGCCCCGGTTACGGGAGGCGGGCTGGCGGCGCTGGCCGACGACCCCGGCGGGGGCCGCCGCGGCGTCCTCCAGGTCGCGCGCGTCGTCCTCCTCGGCCGTCGGGTCGGTGGTCTCGGCCTTGGCCGCGGCGGCGCGCTTGGCCTTCACCCGCTTGGCCAGCGCCTTCATCTTCGGGTCGCGCTCCTTCAGATCGGCGACCAGCGGGGTCGCGATGAAGATCGAGGAGTACGCACCGGCGGCGAGGCCGACGAAGAGCGCCAGCGAGATGTCGTTGAGCATGCCGGCGCCGAGCGCACCGCCGCCGATGAACAGCAGCGCGCCGACCGGCAGCAGCGCCACGACCGTGGTGTTGATGGACCGCACCAGGGTCGAGTTGAGGCTGCGGTTGGCGACCTCGCTGTAGGTGAAGCGGGTCTGCTTGGTGATGTCCTTCGACGCTTCCTTGAGACCGTCGAAGACCACGACGGTGTCGTAGAGCGAGTAGCCGAGGATCGTCAGCAGACCGATCACCGTGCCCGGGGTGACCTCGAAGCCGACCAGCGCGTAGACACCGACGGTGATGGTGAGGTCGTGGATCAGCGCGATCAGGGCGGCCAGCGCCATCCGCCATTCGAAGGCGATGGCGAGGTAGATCACGACCAGCACCATGAAGATCGCCAGACCCTGCCACGCCTTGCTGGCGATCTGCTCGCCCCAGCTCGGGCCGACCAGCTGGGTGTCGATCTTGCTGGTGGTGACGTGCAGCTCCTTGGCGAGCTCCTCCTGGACCGGCAGGGCCTCCTTGGTGTCCAGCTCGCTGATCTGGATCCGCACGCCGCCGCGGCCCAGCTCCTGGACCACGACGGTGTGGTCGCCGGCCGCCTTCTCGGCCGCCTGGCGCAGATCGGAGGCGGAGACCTTGGTGTTGTTGGGGGTGGTGAAGACCGCGCCGCCGGAGAACTCGATGCCCATGTTCAGGCCGCGCACCGCCAGGCCCACGATGGCCGTGATGGTGATCAGTATCGAGACGCCGTACCAGATCTTCCGCTTGCCGACGAAGTCGTAGCCGACCTCGCCTCGGTAGAGCCTGGCGCCGAGAGTGCCGAGTCGCGACATCTCACGCCTCCTTCGTGTCGGCGGGGCCGGGGGCGGCGGGACGGCGACGGCGCAGCGGTGGCTTGACCCCGAGGCGCTTGGGGTCCAGACCGGACCACGAGTGGCCGTTCCCGAAGAACGGACGGCGGGCGAGGATCGTCATCAGCGGCTTGGTGAAGAGGAACACCACGGCGATGTCGAGCAGCGTGGTCAGCCCCAGGGTGAAGGCGAAGCCCTGCACCTTGCCGACGGTGACGATGTAGAGCACCGCGGCGGCCAGGAACGACACGAAGTCGGACACCAGGATGGTGCGCCGGGCACGCGGCCAGCCGCGCTCGACGGCGGGGCGCAGCGAGCGGCCCTCCCGGATCTCGTCGCGGATCCGTTCGAAGTAGACGATGAACGAGTCGGCGGTGATACCGATGGCCACGATCGCACCGCAGACCGCCGGGAGGTTCAGCGCGAAGCCGATACCCGGGCCGAGCAGCACCATGATCGTGTACGTCAGGATCGCCGAGACACCGAGGCTGGCCATGGCCACCAGGGCGAGGCCGCGGTAGTAGACGACCAGGTAGACCACGACGAGCGCGAGGCCGATGGCGCCGGCGATCAGACCGGCCTCCAGCTGCTCACCGCCGAGCGCGGCGGAGACGGTGGTCTCGTCGGCGATGTCGAAGGACAGCGGCAGCGCACCGTAGGACAGCACGTTGGCCAGGTTCTCGGCGCTCTGCTGGGTGAAGCCGCCGGAGATGGTGGCCCGGCCGCCGGTGATGGCGCCCTGGGTGACCTCGGGGTCGGAGACGACCGCGCCGTCCAGGACGATCGCGAAGCGGTTCTGCGGGGAGGTCTTGCTGGTGAGCTCACCGGTGGTCTTGGCGAACTTCTTGGAGCCCTTGCCGTTGAAGTCGAGCTGGACGATCCAGCCCGCCCCGTTCTGGCTGTCGAAGACCGCCGAGGCGTCGTCCACGTCGGTGCCCTCGACCTCGGAGGGGGCCAGGATGAACTTGGCGTCGCCCTTCTCGCTACAGGCCAGCACGGAGTCGGTCGGCTTGGCGTTGGCCGCCTTCTCGGCCGCCGCGGCGCGGCCCGCCTTGGTGGTGCAGTCCAGGTTCTGGAACTGCTTGGTCAGGTCGTCCTGGCTGGTGGAGTCCGAGGGGCTGGTGGACTCGTCGGCCTTCGGGGTCTTCGTCGGCGAGGGGCTGTCGCTGGGCGCCTTATCGGCCTTCAGGCCCTCGGAGAGGGCCCGCCCCTGGGGGCTGGCGGTGGCGGAAGAGGACGCCGAGGACGACGCCGACGGTGTGCCGGATGCCTTGTCGTCCTTGCCGGAGCTCTTGTTGTCGCCCTTGCCGCCGGCGCTGCTGGACGGGCTGGGGGTGGAGCTGGGCTCGGGGGTCTTCTCGCCGCTGGTGGTCGTCGTCACCGGCCGGAAGTAGAGCTGGGCGGTGGTGCCGACCTGCTGCCGGGCCTGCTTCGCGTTCGTCCCCTTGGGGATGTTCACGATGATGTGCTTGTCGCCCTGCGTCTGGACCTCGGCCTCGGACACGCCCAGACCGTTGACCCGCCGCTCGATGATGCTCACGGCGGTGTTCATGTTGTCCGAGTTGATCGCGTTGGGCTTACCCGGTTGGTTCTTGGCCTCCAGCGTGAAGCTGGTGCCGCCCGCGAGGTCGATACCCAGTCGCGGCGTGGTGTGACCGGAGGCGAACATCCCCGCGGTCAGGCCCACGATGGCGATCAGGATGACGGCCAAGGCGCGCCCTGGCCTGCCCTGTGACCCTGAGGACCTGCGGCCCTTCTTCGGTGCTGCCACCTTCTCGTATCTCCCTGTCCAACCGCCCGGCATCGGGTGTGCGCCGGGCGGCCACGAAGTCTTGTGGGGACGAGCCCCGCCGGAGCCTGGACCGTCCCAGGGAACCGCGGCGCGCCGATCGGGGCGTGCCGCGGTTCCCGGGTGACGGACTTACTTCGCGTCGGTGCCGCCGTCCCGCTTGTCGTCCCCGGAGGCGTCCGCCGCGGGGGCGTCGTCCTTGCCGAGGTCGATCTTCTTGGCGTCCGTCGTCCCGGCCTTCTCGTCGGCCTCGCCGGCCTTGTCGGCGGGGGCGTCGCCGTCGGCGTCGGCGGCCTCGGTCAGCGAGGAGGCGTCGTCGGGTACGACAGGGGTCTCGGTGGCGTCCTCATCGGGGTCGATGCCGTGCACGATGCGGTTGTACTCGTCGTCCGGGAGGATGGCTCCCACCGCGTTCTTCGCGTAGATCGCGTGGACGCCGGGGGCCACCTCGAGGAGGACCGTGTCGTCGTGGACCTCCTTGACCGTCGCGTACATGCCGCCGATGGTCCGCACGCCGCTGCCCGGCTGCATCTCTTCGCGCATCTGCTGGGCCTGGCGCTGCTTGTTCTTGGCCGAACGCGTCATCAGGAACATGGCCCCGATAAGCACGATGAACGGCAGGAGAGTCACGATATTCACGGGACGGAAATTCCTTCACACGACCGCGGGGAGCGGCCTGGTCTACGGGGGTGGGTATACCGCACAGTGAGCGGACGGCATACGGACGGCATCGGCGGAGTCTAAGCGAGCCCACGCCAATGGAACAACGCCCGGCGCGGTACCGGGGTTCCTGACCCCGCCATTATTGGTCCTCTACGCCATGATGCCGGGTAAGCGAGCGCTTAGGCGTCGCTATGCCTCGAACAGGCCCGCCTGACCGCCGCCGGCGGCCTGCTGCGGTGGGGTGAGTCCCATATGGGCCCAGGCCGCCGGGGTGCCGACCCGTCCCCGGGGGGTGCGGGCCAGCAGCCCCTCCCGGACCAGGAAGGGCTCGGCGACCTCCTCCACCGTCTCACGCTCCTCCCCCACGGCGACCGCCAGGGTCGACAGGCCCACCGGGCCGCCGCCGAAGAGCTTGAGCAGAGCGCTGAGCACCGCCCGGTCCAGCCGGTCCAGGCCGCGCTCGTCCACGTCGTACACGGCGAGGGCGCTGGCGGCGATCTCGCGGGTGATCAGGCCGTCCGCCTTGACCTGGGCGTAGTCGCGCACCCGGCGCAGCAGACGGTTGGCGATCCGGGGGGTGCCGCGGGAGCGGCCCGCGATCTCGGCCGCGCCCTCGGCCTCTATGGTCACGTCCAGCAGCCCGGCGGAGCGGTGGAGGACCCGCTCCAGCTCGGCCGGGGCGTAGAACTCCATATGGCCGGTGAAGCCGAAGCGGTCGCGCAGCGGGGGCGGCAGCAGCCCGGCCCGGGTGGTGGCGCCGACCAGGGTGAACGGCGGCAGCTCCAGCGGGATGGCGGTGGCACCGGGCCCCTTGCCGACGATGACGTCGACGCGGAAGTCCTCCATCGCCATGTAGAGCATCTCCTCGGCGGGCCGGGACATCCGGTGGATCTCGTCGAGGAAGAGCACCTCGCCCTCGGTGAGGGAGGACAGGATCGCGGCCAGATCGCCGGCGTGCTGGATGGCCGGGCCGGAGGTGATCCGGATCGGGGCACCCATCTCGGCTGCGATGATCATGGAGAGGGTGGTCTTGCCCAGTCCGGGCGCGCCGGAGAGAAGCACGTGGTCGGCGGTGCCGCCGCGCTGCCGGGCCGCCTTGAGCACCAGGTCCAGCTGCTCGCGCACCCGCTCCTGCCCGACGAACTCGCCGAGGTCCTTGGGGCGCAGCGCGGCCTCCACCGCCTGGTCGTCGCCGTCGGCGTCGGCGCCCAGCAGCCGCCGGCCCGCGCCGGGCGGGGCGTCGTCGGCGGTTGCCGGTGCGGTCTCGTCCCAGTTCACTGCGTTTCGCCTCGCGATGTCGTCTGGAGTGGTGCCGCCGGCCGCGGCCTGCCGCGCCGGCGGTGGCTCACCGTGTGCGGTTCAGGGTCTGGAGGGCGGCCCGCAGCAGCTGGGCCACCTGGGGCGTGCCGCCCGCGGCCACCGTCTCCTCGGCCTGCGGGGTGACGGCGGCGACCGCCTCGTCGGCCTCCCGGGTGGCGTAGCCGAGGCCGACCAGCGCGGTGTGCAGCTGATCGCTCCAGCCGGGGGCGGGCGCGGAGCGGGCGCCGGGCACGGCGGAGCCGAGCGGCTCGCCGAGCCGGTCCTTGAGCTCCAGCAGCAGCCGCTGGGCTCCCTTCTTGCCGATGCCGGGGACCGCGGTGAGCGCCTTCTCGTCCCCGGTGGACACCGCGCGCCGCAGCGCGTCCGGGGAGTGCACGGCCAGCATGGCCTGGGCCAGCCGGGGACCGACCCCGCTGGCGGTCTGGAGCAGCTCGAAGACCTGGCGCTCGTCGTCGTCGGCGAAGCCGTAGAGGGTCAGCGAGTCCTCGCGGACGACGAGGGAGGTGGCCAGCCGGGCCTGCTCGCCGACGCGCAGCCCGGACAGGGTGGCCGGGGTGCACTGGACCGCCATGCCCACCCCGCCGACCTCGATCACGGCGGTGTCCGGGGCGACGGCCGCCACCGGACCGGAGACGAACGCGATCATGAGATACGGCCTTTCGTGGTGCGCACGGTGCTCGTGGTGCCCGAGGGGCGTGCGGTGCTCGTGGTGCGGTGGGCGGCGACGGCCTGCTGGAGGCGGTTGGTCGCGGGGGCCCGCCAGATATGGCAGATGGCGAGCGCCAGGGCGTCGGCGGCGTCGGCCGGTTTGGGCGGTGCGTCCAGCCGCAGCAGCCGCGTCACCATCGAGCCGACCTGCGCCTTGTCGGCGCGCCCGGAGCCGGTCACGGCCGCCTTGACCTCGCTGGGGGTGTGCAGCTCGACCGGGAGCCCGCGGCGGGCCGCGCACAGCACCGCGACGGCACTGGCCTGGGCGGTGCCCATGACGGTGCGCACATTGTGCTGGCTGAAAACCCGCTCCACGGCGACGCATTCGGGCCGGTGGACATCCAGCCACTCCTCGATGCCGCGCTCGATCAGGACGAGCCGGTCGCCGATCGCGGCGTCCGCCCCGGTCCGTATGACGCCGACGCCGAGCATCCGCAGCGGGCGGCCCGCGACCCCCTCGACCACACCGACGCCGCATCGGGTCAGCCCCGGGTCCACGCCCAGCACGCGCACCGCGCCCCTCCCCTCACCGGGTTTCGGTCACCTGTTCCGGCAGGCTAGCGGCTGCCGCCGACAACACCGGCCGACAACGCCGACGGGCCGGTGGGGTGGTGCCCCGCCGACCCGTCGCAGTTGCCGGCCGCCGCGCCGATCGGGCGTCAGGCGTCAGGCGTCAGGCGTCCACCTTGGCCATGACCTCGTCGGAGACGTCGAAGTTGGCGAAGACGTTCTGCACGTCGTCGCTGTCCTCGAGTGCGTCGATCAGCTTGAAGATCTTGCGCGCGGCCTCTTCCTCGAGCTGGACCTGCATCGTGGGCACGAAGTTGGCGTCGGCCGAGTCGTAGTCGATGCCCGCGTCCTGGAGCGCGGTACGGACCGCGACCAGGTCGGTGGCCTCGCTGATGACCTCGAAGGACTCACCGAGGTCATTGACCTCCTCGGCGCCCGCGTCCAGCACCGCGCCCAGCACGTCGTCCTCGGAGAGCTCGCCCTTGGGGACGATGACGACGCCCTTACGGTTGAAGAGGTACGACACGGAGCCCGGGTCGGCCATCGAACCGCCGTTGCGCGTCATCGCGACGCGGACGTCGGAGGCGGCGCGGTTGCGGTTGTCGGTCAGACACTCGATGAGCACGGCCACGCCGTTGGGCCCGTAGCCCTCGTACATGATCGTCTCGTACTCGGCGCCACCGGCCTCGAGACCGGCACCGCGCTTGACCGCGCTGTCGATGTTCTTGTTCGGAACCGACTGCTTCTTCGCCTTCTGGATGGCGTCGAAGAGCGTCGGGTTGCCCTCCGGATCGGCACCGCCCATCCGGGCCGCGACCTCGATGTTCTTGATCAGCTTCGCGAAGAGCTTGCCGCGCTTGGCATCGATCACGGCCTTCTTGTGCTTCGTCGTAGCCCATTTAGAGTGGCCGGACATCCGCCTGTCTCCTTCGCGTAACCCATTGCTGTACGAACGCCTGAGATCCTACCGGGACAGGCTCAGCCCGTGGCGCGCACTGCCCTCCCGTCTCCCACCACCCTCGGCCGAGCGCTACGCGCGCCCCACCATCTCCACGAAGAGCTGGTGCACCCGGTGGTCGCCGGTCAGCTCGGGGTGGAACGAGGTCGCCAGGACGTTGCCCTGCCGGACGGCGACGGTGTGCCCGTCGAACGTGGCGAGCACCTCGGCACCGCCGCCCACGGACTCGACCCACGGCGCGCGGATGAAGACCCCCTCGACCGGGCCGCCCTCGATGCCCTGGACGTCGATCTCGGCCTCGAACGACTCGTTCTGACGGCCGAAGGCGTTACGGCGCACGATCATGTCGATGCCGCCGATGGTCTCCTGGTCGTCCCGGCCGTCGAGGATCTTGTCCGCGAGCATGATCATGCCCGCGCAGGTACCGTACACCGGCAGTCCGGCCCGGACCCGCTCGCGCAGCGGCTCCAGCAGCCCGAAGACGACCGCGAGCTTGGACATGGTGGTCGACTCGCCGCCGGGGATCACCAGGCCGGCGACCTCGGCGAGCTCCTCGGGACGGCGGATCTGCCGGGCCGTGGCCCCGGCCGCGGTGAGCGCGGCGAGATGTTCGCGCACATCGCCCTGGAGGGCGAGCACACCGATCACGGGGGCGGAGGTGGACGTGGACGACGTAGTCACGGAAGCGAAGACCTCTCGGACGTCAGGGGCACCACGCGCCGGGCCGGACGCCGGGACGCGTGGTGCCAGGTGGTGCCGTGCGGGCGCCGGTTACCAGCCGCGGCTGGCGTACCGCTCGGACTCGGGGAGGGTGTCGCAGTTGATGCCGACCATGGCCTCGCCGAGGTTCCGGGACGCGTCCGCGATGACCTTGGGGTCGTCGTAGAAGGTGGTGGCCTTCACGATCGCGGCGGCGCGCTTGGCCGGGTCGCCCGACTTGAAGATGCCGGAGCCCACGAACACGCCCTCGGCGCCGAGCTGGCGCATCAGCGCGGCGTCGGCCGGGGTGGCGACACCGCCGGCGGAGAACAGCACGACCGGCAGCTTGCCGGTCTGCGCGACCTCGGCGACCAGCTCGTACGGGGCGCGGATCTCCTTGGCGGCGGCGTAGAGCTCGTGGTTGTCCAGACCGCGCAGCCGGGCGATCTCGCCCTTGATCTGGCGCAGGTGGCGCACCGCCTCGACCACGTTGCCGGTACCGGCCTCGCCCTTGGAACGGATCATCGCCGCGCCCTCGGCGATCCGGCGCAGCGCCTCGCCCAGGTTGGTGGCGCCGCAGACGAACGGGGTGGTGAAGGACCACTTGTCGCTGTGGTTGACCTCGTCGGCGGGGGTGAGGACCTCGGACTCGTCGATGTAGTCGACGCCGAGCGACTGGAGCACCTGGGCCTCGACGAAGTGGCCGATCCGCGACTTCGCCATGACCGGGATGGAGACGGCGTTGATGATGCCCTCGATCATGTCCGGGTCGGACATCCGGGCCACGCCGCCGTCCTTACGGATGTCGGCGGGCACCCGCTCCAGGGCCATGACCGCGACGGCACCGGCGTCCTCGGCGACCTTGGCCTGCTCGGGGGTGACGACGTCCATGATCACGCCACCCTTGAGCTGCTCGGCCATACCGCGCTTGACGCGGGCGGTGCCAGTCGCGGGGGCCTCGGAGTTGGACGTGCTGGCGGGCGTGATGGACACGGTTTGACCTCACTCGGTAATGAAAAGTGCGATGAACCCATCGTAGGGCTGTTCGATGCCGGTACATGACCCGGCCATCTGGTCCAGGTCTCAAGCGTGTGTGTTACACGAATGACAAAAGCGGGTCGGGGCACGGCGCGGCAAGGGCCAATCGGAGGCCGGTGGCTCGAAGCGCCCGGGGCCTCCCCGGCGCGCGGAAAGCGCGGACGGCACGCAGACACGGAAGGCACGCAGACACGGAAGGCACACAGGCACGCAGGCACGGAAGGCACGCAAGCACCTAAGGCACCAGGGCCCGGGGACTCTTCAGTCGGTGTGCGGCTCGCCTCCGCGCTCGGGCTCCTCGGTGTCCGGCACCCGCCCGAGGGCCGGCGGGGGCTCGTCGTCCATCTCGAAGGCGAGCGGAAAGGGCGCGTGGCCGGCCAGCCGGAACCAGCGCACCGTGCGATGGCGGCGCAGCGCCCGCGCGGCGCGCACCGCGTCGTTGTGGAACCGCCGGGCCATCGGCACCCGCCTTACCGCCTCCGTGAGCTCCCCCAGCGCGTCCTCACCGCCCGGCGCCTGCCGTACCGCCTCGGCCTGTGCGCTGTCCTCGAAGACGGCCCGCAGCGCCTGGCTCAGCTCGCTCTCGGCGACCTCGCGGTGCTCCTCCTCGGCCTGCCGGGCGGCGTGCGCGGCCTGGTACAGCACCATCGAGGCGGCCGGGTCCAGCACTCCGGCGGTGGCCAGCTCCTGCGCGACGGAGGCACGCCGCAGCAGCTGTGCGTCGAGGGCGGCCCGCGCCGCGTCCAGACGGCTGTGCAGCCGGTCGAGACGTCCGGCGGTCCAGCTCAGATAGACGGCGATGACGACCAGGGCCACCGCGATCCAGATCAAGGTGCTCACGGCCCGCCACGCTACCGCCTGCCGCGCCCGCCGGACGGGGCGAAGCCCTGAGCCGCGGCGGCTCGGCGCGGCCGCGTACGGCACGGTGGTCCGGCCCCACCGCGCGAGATCCCGTCGGTCCCGCGCAGCGCCCCGTCCGGGAACTCCCGCCAGTCCCGGCACGGGCCCCGGGACCCGGCGGTCCCACGCGACGCCCCCGGAGCGTCCGGCCGGTCCCGACGCGAGCCCCGGAGCGTCCGGCCGGTCCCGGCGCAGGCCGCCGGCCCCAGACGCATCGTTCAGCTAGTCCCGGGCGAGCCCCAGGCGCGTCCACAGCCGCGTGCGCTCGTCGGCGGCCACGGACGCCGCCCCGTCCGTCACCGTCTCGTAGACCGCGAGGATGTCCGCCCCGACCGTCGACCAGTCGAAGCGCCGTACGTGCCGGCTGCCCCGCTCGCGCAGCTCGGCCAGCCGCTCCTGGTTGCCCAGCAGCCGCACCGCGGCCGCCGCCAGGGCGTCGGCGTCCTCGTTGGCGAACAGCTCACCCGCCGCTCCCCCGTCCAGCACCTGCGCGAACGCGTCCAGATCGCTGGCGAGGACCGCGGCGCCCGCCGACATCGCCTCGACGAGGATGATGCCGAAGCTCTCGCCGCCCGTATTGGGCGCGACGTAGACATCCACGCTGCGCAGCAGCCGCGCCTTGTCCTCGTCGCTGACCATCCCCAGGAACTCGACGCGCTCCCGCAGCGGCCCCGGCAGACCGGCCACGGCCTCCTCCTCGTCGCCGCGCCCGGCGACCAGCAGCCGTGCCCCCGGCCGGGCCTGGAAGATCTTCGGCAGGGCGCGCATCAGCACCGGCAGCCCCTTACGGGGCTCATCGATCCGGCCGATGAAGCCGATCGTGTCCCCCTGCCACTCCTCCTTCGGCTCGGCGTCGGCGAAGAAGTCCACATCGACGCCGTTGGGGATGACGACCGCGTCACCGCCGAGGTGCTCCACCAGCGTCCGCCGCGCGTACTCGCTGACCGCGATGCGCGCGCTGATCTTCTCCAGCGCCGGCTGGAGGATCGGATAGGCGGCGATCATGGCCCGGGAGCGCGGATTGGAGGTGTGGAACGTCGCGACGATCGGCCCCTGGGCCGCCCAGCAGGCCAGCAGCCCCAGGGAGGGCGAGGTGGGCTCGTGGATGTGGATCACGTCGAAGGCGCCGTCGTGCAGCCAGCGGCGCACCCGCGCGGCCGACAGGAAGCCGAAGTTCAGCCGGGCCACCGAGCCGTTGTAGGGCACCGGCACGGCGCGCCCGGCGGAGACCACGTACGGCGGCAGCGGCGTCTCGTCGTCCGCGGGGGCCAGCACGGAGACCTGGTGACCGCGCCGGATCAGGTGGTCGGCCAGATCGCGGATGTGGAACTGGACGCCGCCGGGGACGTCCCAGGAGTACGGGCAGACGATCCCGATCCTCACGGCTTCTCCCTTCGGGAGGGTCCAGGACGTCCCGAACGTCCGGATCCGTGCTCCAGGTCCGCCAGCCACAGCCGTTGCAGCATGTGCCAGTCCGCCGGGTGCTCGGCGATCCCGGAGGCGAAGGCGTAGGCCACCTCCTGGGTCATGACGGCGATCCGCTCCGCGCGGTTCCCGTCCGCGGGCACCTCGACCGGCGGATGCACCCGGCCGCGCATCACCGGCGACTCGTCGTACCAGAGGGTCACCGGCAGCAGCAGGGCACCGGTCTGGAGGGCGAGCGCGGCGGGCCCGGCCGGCATCTTCGCCCGCTCGCCGAAGAACGACACCTCCACCCCGGAGGCCGACAGATCGCGGTCGGCGACCAGGCACACCAGACCGCCCGAGCGCAGCCGCCGGGCCAGCGTCCCGAAGGCGCTCGCGCCCTGGTGCGGCAGCACCTCCATGCCCAGCCCCTCGCGGTAGGCCACGAACCGGTCGTACAGCGACTCCGGCTTCAGCCGCTCGGCGACCGTGGTGAAGGGCACCTTCAGATGCGTGGTCACCCAGGCCCCGGCGAGGTCGTAGTTGCCCATGTGCGGCAGCGCGAGGACCACGCCCCGGCCCGCGGCGAGGCCGTCCACCAGATAGTGCACGTCCTTGACGTCGAAGCCGCCCCGGATGCGCTCCGGGCTCCACACCGGCAGCCGGAAGGACTCCATCCAGTAGCGCAGGTACGAGCGCATGCCCGCCCGGGACAGCTCCGCGAGCCGCCGCGCCGAGGCGTCCGGGACCACGCGCGCCAGATTGGCCTCCAGACGCAGCACGCCCTTGCCGCGCCGCTTCCACGTCTGGTCGGCGATGCGCTGACCGAGGCGCGCCGCGACCGGCTCCGGGAGCTTCTTGACCGTGCTCCAGCCGAGCCCGTACAGCGCGTCGGTCAGCCTGTCCCTCACCGCGTCTCGCCCCCCTGGGGCACCGTCCGCTCCTCGGCCTCCGCCTCGGCGGCCTCCCGGCGCACGGTCACCACCCGCTGGACGAGGGTCACCGCGCTGCCGACGGCCACGATCCACAGCGCGATCGGGAGCAGGATGTCGATATGCGGCACGCCGAACGCGTGCAGGCCCGAGAAGCCGCAGGCCACCAGCGAGATCACCAGTCGCTCGGCGCGCTCCACCAGCCCGTTGACGTTCACCGGGAGCCCGATGCTCTCACCGCGGGCCTTGGTGTACGACACCACCTGGCCGCTGGCGAGGCAGAAGATCGTCACCGCACACAGCACATTGTCGTCCCCCCGGCCCGCGTACCACAACGCCAGACCGCCGAAGATCGCGCCGTCCGCGACCCGGTCCAGCGTGGAGTCCAGGAACGCGCCCCAGCGGCTGGAGCGCCCCAGCTGCCGCGCCATGTTGCCGTCGACCAGGTCGGAGAAGACGAACAGCGTGATGACGACCGTGCCCCAGAAGAACTCCCCCCGGGGATAGAAGACCAGTGCGCCCGCGCAGACGCCGGCGGTGCCGGTGAGGGTCACCACGTCGGGGCTGACCCCGAGGCGGATGAGCAGGGCGGCGAACGGTGTGAGAACACGCGTGAAGAACGCACGCGCGTACTTGTTCAGCATGACCTTCCCGGGGGGTCGAAACGGGCCGGATGGTCAAGGGGCCACCGGCGCGCCCATCGTAGCCACGCCCGGGTGGGCCGCCGTGCACCTGTCGGACAGCTTCGGGGCCCCATGCGTGGTACGGCCGGATGTGCGACGTATGGACGCACCGTTACGGCGGTGGAAAGCTCGAAGTATCGCAAGGTGTCGACCGGGAGGCGAGACACATGGGCGACAAGACGAGTACACACCCAGGGGCCGCCGGAAGGGCAGTGGCGGCCGACCGGCCCAGCTCCCTGCGGAATGTGGTTCTGGTCGGCCACAGCGGGACCGGAAAGACGACGCTGGTGGAGGCCCTCGCGCTGGCGACGGGCGCGGTCAACCGGGCGGGCAGGGTCGAGGACGGCGGCTGCCTCTCGGACCACGACGAGATCGAACACCGGCAGCAGCGTTCGATCCAGCTGTCCCTGGTCCCCGTCGAATGGGACGGGATCAAGATCAATCTCCTGGATACCCCGGGCTACGCCGATTTCGTCGGGGAACTCAGGGCCGGTCTGCGAGCGGCGGACGCGGCCCTTTTCGTCGTCTCGGCCGCCCAGGACGCCCTGGGCATCACCGGGGCCACCCGCATGGTCTGGGACGAGTGCGCCGCGGTCGGGATGCCGCGCGCCATCGTGATCACACACCTGGAGGCGGCCCGCGCCGGCTTCGAGGAGATGACCGAGCTGTGCCGGGAGAGCTTCGGCGGCGACGACCCCGACGCCGTGCTGCCGCTGTACCTGCCGCTGCGGGGCGCGCCGGGGCCGGACGGGCACGCCCCCGTGACCGGGCTCATCGGGCTGCTCACCCAGCGGGTCTTCGACTACTCCTCGGGGGTGCGCACCGAATCGCCGCCCCGGGAGGACCAGCTGCCGCTGGTCGAGGAGGCCCGCGGCCGGCTCATCGAGGGGATCATCGCCGAGAGCGAGGACGAGACCCTCATGGACCGCTACCTCGGCGGCGAGGAGATCGACGTCAAGACGCTGATCGAGGACCTGGAGAAGGCCGTAGCACGCGGCAGCTTCCACCCCGTCCTCGCGGCGGCGCCCGCAGCCGAGGGGTCCAAACAGGGCCTGGGCACCACCGAACTGCTCGATCTGATGACCGGCGGCTTCCCCACCCCGCTGGAGCGCGAGGCGCCCGCCGTCACCACCCCGCAGGGCGCGCCGCGCCCGCCGCTGGTGTGCGATCCGGACGGTCCGCTGGCCGCCGAGGTCGTCAAGACCTCCTCCGACCCGTATGTCGGCCGGATCTCGCTGGTGCGGGTCTTCTCCGGCACGCTCCGCCCCGACGAGACGGTGCATGTGTCCGGACACGGTCTGGAGGACCGCGGTCATGAGGACCACGATGTGGACGAGCGGGTCGGCGCCCTGTCCACGCCGTTCGGCAGGCAGCAGCGCACCCTCGCCCAGGCCATCGCGGGCGATCTGGCGTGCGTGGCCAAACTGACCCGCGCCGAAACCGGGGACACGCTCTCGGCCAAGAACCAGCCGCTCCTCATGGAGCCCTGGCAGATGCCCGATCCGCTGCTGCCGGTGGCCATCCAGGCGCACAGCAAACCGGACGAGGACAAGCTGTCGCTGGGCCTGTCCCGGCTGGTCGCCGAGGACCCGACGATGCGCCTGGAGCAGAATCCGGACACCCACCAGGTGGTGCTGTGGTGCCTGGGCGAGGCGCATATGGATGTGGCGCTGGAGCGGCTGCGCAGCCGGTACGGCGTCCAGGTGGACGCGGTGCCGTACAAGGTCTCGCTGCGCGAGACCTTCGCGGCGAAGTCCGCCGGGCGCGGCCGTCACGTCAAGCAGTCGGGAGGGCACGGGCAGTACGCGATCTGCGAGATCGAGGTCGAGCCGCTGCCGGAGGGCTCGGGCATCGAGTTCGTGGACAAGGTCGTCGGTGGCGCGGTGCCCCGGCAGTTCATCCCGTCCGTCGAGAAGGGCGTGCGCGGCCAGGCGGCGCGCGGCGTCGCCGCCGGCTACCCGCTGGTCGACGTGCGGGTCACGCTGCTGGACGGCAAGGCGCATTCGGTGGACTCCTCCGACGCGGCCTTCCAGACGGCGGGTGCGCTCGCGCTGCGCGAGGCGGCCGCCGACGTCCGGATCGACCTGCTGGAACCGGTGGTGGAGCTGGGCGTGCTGATCTCGGACGACTACGTCGGCGCCGTGATGAGCGATCTGTCCGGGCGGCGCGGCCGGGTCGTCGGCACCGAACAGTCCGGCCGTGGACAGACCTTGATCAAGGCGGATGTGCCGGAGATCGAGATCGGTCGGTATGCGGTCGATCTGCGATCGCTGTCGCATGGCACGGGACGGTTCAGCCGCTCCTACGCCCGGCATGAGCCGATGCCCCATCAGCTGGCCGAGCGGATGCGCGAACACGTCGCCGCCGAGGCGTAGTTCACGTCGCCGCCGTGGCGTAGTTCACGGCCCCTCCGTGGCGTACGTCACGGTTCCGCCCGCCCCGGACGCGCCGGGGCGGGTGGACCTCCGCCGCCGGCTTTCCCGGACCGTTTTCTCCACCAGGGTTTTCCACAGGCCGCACACGCCCTGGCGACAGGCGGTGCACACCCCGGATACGCTGAGGTCGCAGCGCAAGAGCGTGCCGTATTGGGGGCGTTGGTGACGGACGGATTCGATTTCAGTCCCGGGGCGCAGGTTCCCCTCTCGGGGGCGGCGGGACAGACGGCGGCGACCCAGGCACTCGCCTCGGCCGCCTACCGCGACGACCCCGTGGCAAAGCTGCTCGAGGCCAACTCGGAGTGGACCGTCTCGGAGGTCAAGGCCCCGAGGATGTCGCTCTTCGAGCCGAATCTGGGCGAGGCGTTCGCGCGCGCCGTCCAGACGAGAATGCTCGGCGGCGGCCGGGGCCAGGTGATCCAGTCCTTCGGCATGGAGCCGCAGACGGTCGTCGAGCACTGTCTGGCCGCCAACCGCATCCGCAAGACCCGGGACGCGCGGCTCACCGCCGTCATGGTGATCTTCGGGCTGCTGTTCCTGCCCGGGACGCTGCTCTGGCTCGGCGCCTTCCAGCTGCGCCGTTCGGTCGCCGGGGCCCAGGACAAGCGGATGGGGGCGCTCGGCACGGCGCTGCTGCTGGCGCTCGGCATCATGGTCCTGATCTTCCTGATCAAACTGCCCTTCAGCGGCTTCTGGGGGATCTATCTGCGGGGCGTCGTGGTCGCCCCGGTGATCGGCTGGTACATCGCCAAGCAGATCTGCGAGCGCACCGCCAAGGAGCTCCGGGACGCCTGGGGCGGGCTGCTCTCGGGCGGCGGCATAGGCGCCAAGGTGCCCGAGACGGTGCCCAACCACCCGGGCCAGACCGCCGCCGAGGAGCTGCGCAAGTCGCTCCACAAGCTCACCGCCGAGCAGCACAGCAATGTGGTCTTCTACGCCGGCCCCAAGGGCATATTGGGCATGGGCACCCGCTGGGGCAGCTGGCAGCTGGCCGAGGACCTGGTCTCGGCCGATCCGGACAAGGAGATCGACCCCTTCCGCAGCTGGGACGTCATACGGGCGATCCATGACCAGCTGCGCATGCTGGAGCGTACCCCGCTGCACACCGGCGGCTTCCCGCCGCCTTCCGTGCGCCACTGGGTGGTCTCGCCGATCGGTGAGGGGGCCAAGTCGGTCTCGCGCGGCGGCACCTCCGAGGAGGAGGGCTTCCAGATAAAGGGCGTGGACCTCCAGCGGATCTGCGACACACAGCAGTTCGGCGCCGGTGACCGGCACTATCTGGGTGTGCAGTTCGTGCTCTGGGACGGCCAGTTGGTGATCACGCTGATGATCACGGTGACCCTGCTGCACAAGACGCTGCGGATCGAGGTCACCGGGCACGCCCTGGGGCCGGTGCACCCGATGTTCACCAGCAAGCCCTCGGCGCCCAGCAAGACCGTCGCCAAGCCGATCCGGTTCTGGGAGACCAAGTCCATCCCGCTGCCGCTGGTGAACGCCAAGGAGGTGGTGCGGCTGGCCGCGCGCGCCCCCTTCACCTGGTACCCGCCGATCCTGGACCACCTGGGCGGCAAGCTGGTCCTGCCCGAGCCGTTCGGTCTGCGGCATGCCTGGGCGGACAAGCCGTGGCGGCACCGGTTCATGGCGGACGATGCCCTGCGCGCCGCCACCCCGGTGCTGCGGGTGGTCCATGAGGCGGCCATCGGGGTGCTCAAGCGCCACGGCGTGGACACCGAGCGCTTCGGCAACCGCTCGCTGGCGCTCAGCGGCCAGATCCAGGAGGCGGCCCCGAAGAAGGCCGATCTGTACGACGCATAGGGCCGCGTAAGGCCGCAACCGCACGAGAAGGCCCCGGCCATGCGGCCGGGGCCTTCTCGTTTCGCCTGCCGGGTCCGTGCCCGTGCTTAAGCCTCCGCCTCCGCCTCTGCCTTCGGCCAGGCGTCGGCGAGCAACCGGCGGGTGTCGGCGAGGAGTTGCGGCAGCACCTTGGTGCGGCCGATGACGGGCATGAAGTTGGTGTCCCCGCCCCAGCGCGGCACCACATGCTGGTGCAGATGCGCCGCGATCCCGGCGCCGGCCACCGTGCCCTGGTTCATCCCGATGTTGAAACCGTGCGCACCCGAGGCGGTACGCAGCGCGGTCATGGCGGCCTTGGTGTATTCCGCCAGCTCGACCGTCTCCTCGGCGGTGAGATCGGTGTAGTCGGCGATGTGTCGGAACGGGACGACCATCAGGTGGCCGCCGGTGTACGGGTACAGGTTCAGCACGGCGTACACGGAGCGACCGCGGGTGATGATCAAGCCGTCCTCGTCGGACTTCTCCGGAATGGAGCAGAACGGACAGCCATCGCCCGCACCCGGGCCGGTCGGCTTGTTCTCCCCCTGGATGTAGGCCATCCGGTGGGGCGTCCACAGGCGCTGGAACGCGTCAGGCGTCCCCACTCCGATCTGCTGTTCCGGCTCACTCGTCATGCGGGCCAGCATATTCGCCCAGCAGGGGTGAGGAAGAGCCGAGGGGCGGCCCTGCTCGGGGCCGCCCCTCGGAATCCCGGCCTCCGTGGAGACCGCTGTGGATCAGACCTGGATCCGGCGCTCCACGGCGTCGGTGATCTCGGCCAGCGCCTGGTCGATCGGGATGCCGTTCTTCTGCGAGCCGTCGCGGTAGCGGAAGCTCACCGCGCCGGCTGCGATGTCCTCGTCACCGGCGATGATCATGAACGGCACCTTGGACTTCTGCGCGTTCCTGATCTTCTTCTGCATCCGGTCCGAGGACGAGTCCACCTCCATCCGCAGGCCCTTCGCCCTGGCCTGCGCGGCGAACTCCTCCAGATACGGCACATGGCCGTCACCGATCGGGATGCCGACCGCCTGGACCGGGGCCAGCCACGCCGGGAAGGCGCCCGCGTAGTGCTCCAGCAGGACCGCGAAGAAGCGCTCGATCGAGCCGAAGAGCGCCCGGTGGATCATGACGGGCTGCTGCCGGGAGCCGTCCGCCGCGGTGTACTCCAGCTCGAACCGGGCCGGCTGGTTGAAGTCGAGCTGGATGGTCGACATCTGCCAGGTACGGCCGATCGCGTCCCGCGCCTGGACCGAGATCTTGGGGCCGTAGAAGGCCGCGCCGCCCGGGTCCATGACCAGCTCCAGGCCCTGCTTCTCAGCGGCCTTGCGCAGCTCCTCGGTGGCCTCTTCCCACTGCTCGTCGCTGCCCATGAACTTGTCGGAGTCGTCCCGGGTGGACAGCTCCAGATAGAAGTCGCTCAGGCCGTAGTCGCGGAGCAGGTCCAGCACGAAGGTGAGCAGGCTGTCGAGCTCATCGGCCATCTGCTCCTTGGTGCAGTAGATGTGCGAGTCGTCCTGGGTGAAGCCGCGGGCCCGGGTCAGGCCGTGGACGACGCCGGATTTCTCGTAGCGGTAGACCGTGCCGAACTCGAACATCCGCAGGGGCAGCTCGCGATACGACCGCCCGCGTGCCCGGAAGACCAGGTTGTGCATCGGGCAGTTCATGGCCTTGAGGTAGTAGTCCTGGCCCTCGAACTCCATGGGCGGGAACATGCCGTCCATGTAGTGCGGCAGATGGCCGGAGGTCTCGAAGAGGCGCGCCTTGGTGATGTGCGGGGTGTTGACGAACTCGTACCCCGCCTCCTCGTGCCGCTTCCGCGAGTACTTCTCCATCTCCTTGCGGATCACGCCGCCCTTGGGGTGGAACACCGCCAGGCCCGAGCCCAGCTCGTCGGGGAAGGAGAACAGGTCCAGCTCCGCGCCCAGCTTGCGGTGGTCGCGCTTCTCGGCCTCGGCGAGGAAGTCCAGGTACGCCTTCAGCTCGTCCTTGGTCGGCCAGGCGGTGCCGTAGATCCGCTGGAGCTGGGGGTTCTTCTCGCTGCCCCGCCAGTAGGCGGCGGCGCTGCGCATCAGCTTGAAGGCCGGGATGTGCCGCGTGGTCGGCAGGTGCGGACCACGGCACAGGTCCTTCCAGCACAGCTCGCCGGACTTGGCGTCGAGGTTGTCGTAGATGGTCAGCTCGCCCGCGCCGACCTCGGCCGACGCGCCCTCGGCGGCGTCCGCGGCCGCCCCCTTGAGCCCGATCAGCTCCAGCTTGTACGGCTCGGCGGCCAGCTCCTCGCGCGCCCCCTCGTCGGTGACCACGCGGCGGGAGAAGCGCTGCCCCCGCTTCTGGATCTCCTGCATCTTCTTCTCGATGCGCTTGAGGTCCTCCGGGTGGAACGGGGTCTCCACGTCGAAGTCGTAGTAGAACCCGTCCTTGATCGGCGGGCCGATGCCGAGCTTCGCCTCCGGGTACAGCTCCTGCACGGCCTGGGCCATGACATGCGCGGTGGAGTGGCGCAGGATGTCCAGACCGTCCTGGCTGGTGATCTCCACCGGTTCGATCTCGTCGCCCTCGGCCGGCTGGTACGCCAGATCCTTGAGCTGCCCGCCCACGCGCACGGCGACGATCGAGCGGTCGCCGGCGAAGAGGTCCGCCGTCGTAGTGCCCGTGGCCACCACACGTTCTTCCCGCTCGGAATCGCGTTGGATGATCACACGGACGTCTGACACCGGTCTCTCCTGACTGAAGGATGGCTCCCCGCGGCGAATACCGCGCAGCGTGAATCGTACCGAGCCGACGGGTGCGACCGCGAAACGGTGGTACGGGCCCCTACGGCCCGGGGCGGCGGTCAGGGGCCGCCGCCGCACGCCTCCTCGAAGAAGTCCAGGTTCTCCTGGAGCGACTTGACCAGCCGGTCCCGCTCGGCCTCCTCCACCTGGACCGGGGTGACGCCGGTGGCTCCGCTGAGCCGGCGGAAGCCGCCGCGGCTCTCCAGCCGTCCCCGCACCCGGATCGGCAGCCCCACCAGATGGGCATGGCCGGCGATGCGGTAGTCGTCCTCCTCCAGGGTGATCCGCACCTGTGCGACATCCGCCCCGGACAGCACCCGCAGCCGCACCGTCCCGGGTCCGCCGGGGCCGGTACGGCGCAGCCGTACCACCGCGCCGGTGATCAGCACCGGCAGAGAGGGCTCGTCCCGGACGTAGCGGGCCCCCGCCTCCCGCAGCCCCGGGAGATCGCCGGGCGAGAACTCCACCGGATCGGGCCGGGCGGCGAACCCTGGCGGCGGACCGGCGGCCGGTGCCCACTCCAGCGCCACCCGAGCCCCTTCCGTGCCCTGGACCAGCGCGATCACCGCATCGGTCAGCTCCCGGCACACCCCCGCCGCGACCGCCGCGTCATACGCCTCCATGCCGCCCGTCGCCCGGTGGTAGTCGGCGGCGTCACGGAGGGCGTACAGCGCGCGCAGCAGGGTGACGGAGGTGGCGCGGCCGTCCTCCGCGACAGGCACGAAGACGGTCAGCTCACGGCCGCCGGACTCCGCGCCCGAGGGCCCGGTCAGCACCCGCTCCAGCCACGCCTCGGCGGCGCGGCGGTGCCGGGCGCCGTAGTAGCCCGCGCGGCCCCGGGTGGCGAGCGCACCGGCCAGCAGGGTGTCGCGGGCGGCGGTGCGCAGCCGCTCCTGTGCGGTCCAGGCGGCGGTGCCGCCCGGGGATTCGGGCACCTCGCGGCGCCAGCGGATCTCGTCGCCGGGCACGGCGAGTGCGGTGAGCACCTCACGGGCGGAGGGGGCGGCGCTGCGGCTGAGCGCCATCAGCGCCTCGCCGAGCAGATCGCCGCTGTCGGGGAAGTCCCGGCTCTCGGGCACCAGCAGGCTGGTGCCGCCCGCGAGGCGGCCCGGCGGGGTCCACCGGGCGTAGTGCCCCGGGGCGCCGCCGCGGCGGCGCCAGCCGTGCCGGGCGAGCAGCGCGCCGAGGACGGCCGGGTCGACCGTGTCGGGGTGCGGGACCGGCGGGGGTGCCGGGGCGTCCTGCGGCCACGGTCGGTCCATCACGGTCTCCCTCCCGCCCCGACCCGGTTCATGATCTCGCAGAGCGCGCGGTCGTCGAAGACGCGTGCGATCGGGATCCGCACGGTGGTCCGCCGGCGGCCCGTGATCGGGTGGCCGGCCAGGTTGATCCAGTAGCAGCAGTGGCGCAGGGACAGGCGGTCATGACCGGCCCGCAGCCAGTCCTCCCGGCGGCGCGGCACGATCATCACGACGAGGATCTTGTGCACGGACACCGGGCTGCGGGCGAGCTTGACCAGGTGGTCGTTGTCGAGGGTGAACGCGAAGGTCGGCCCGGGAGGGTCCGGCGCGATCTGGTGCGTGGCCTTCAGCTGCACCTTGATGGTGACTTCGTCGTCCACGGCGTGACCGGGCGCGCTGTGACTGACATGCCAGTCGATGCCGTGGTCGGGGAAGGGCTGGGCCAGTGAGCAGCCGGCGGCGGCCGCCACCGCGTGCAGATAGCCCACCTGGAGGGTCTCCATACAGGCGGTGGTGGCGATCTGGCCACGCACGGGAGGTGGTCCGCTCAGGGCGAGACCGCTCGCCATCGGGGCCGGGTCGGGTTGCGCGAGCGTCATGTCCGTGACGCCTTCCGGTCGTCGCCGGCTCGTACATCTGTGTTGTCTCCCCGTCAGGACCTCGGCAAACAGCGGCGGTTCGGGCTGCTCGCTCCGGGTATCACCTGGTCGGGGCGGGGTGCAGATGTCATCGACGGGAAGCGCACGAGGAGTTGAGGCCATGCCGTCCTGGTTCGAGGGGCCGCTCGCCGCGTTTGACACGGAGACCACGGGTGTCGATGTCGAACATGACCGGATCGTGTCGGCGGCCCTGGTGGTGCAGCGCGGGACCGGAAGTCTGCCGGAGGTCCGGCGCTGGCTGGTGAGTCCGGGGGTGCCGGTGCCGCCGGCCGCCACCGAGATACACGGTCTGACCGATGCCCATCTTCAGCATCACGGCAGATGGCCGGCGCCGGTGATGGACGAGGTGGCGCGGGCGATAGCGGAGCAGACCGCGCGGGGCACCCCGCTGGTGGTGATGAACGCGCCGTTCGATCTGACGTTGCTGGACCGCGAGTTGAAGCGGCATCGCAACTCCAGCCTGGCGGGCTATCTGTCGCTGCGGTCGCTGAGCGTTCTCGATCCGCGGGTGCTGGACAAGCATCTGGACCGCTATCGCAAGGGCCGCCGCACCCTGATCGATCTGTGTGCGCACTACGGCGTGGAGCTGACGGGCGCGCATGACGCGGCGGCGGACGCCGCGGCCGCGCTGAACGTCGTCCGGGCGGTGGGCCGCCGGTTCGCCTCCCGCCTGGAGACCCTGACCCCCGCCGAGCTGCACGCCCGCCAGACGGTCTGGTACGCGGCGCAGGCCCGCGGACTCCAGGCGTGGTTCGCGCTCAACGGCTCGGACGAGGTCTGCGATCCGGCCTGGCCGCTGCGGCCCGACCTCGCGGCCGCCGCCTGACGTCCGGCTCTCGCTCCGCCGCACGGGCTGAGCGCGGACGCTTCAGCCCTTGCGGAGCGAGAAGGGGTGGCCCGCCGGGTCGGAGTAGATCCGCACATCGCGGGGGCCGCCGTTGTGCTTGGTGTCCAGCGGCCGCGCGCCCAGGTCGACGACCTGGCGCTCCGCGGCGTCGATGTCCTCCACCAGCAGGTCCAGATGGGCCTGCTGGGAGTCGTCCGGCCGCGGCCAGCTCGGCGGGGCGAAGCCGTGGTCCCTGAGGAACGCCATCCGCGAACCGCCGGGTGCGACGATCTCGACCCGGTCGGGGGTGGTCAACGGCTGGATCTGCGCGCCGAGCACCTGGGCGTAGAACTCGGCGAGTTCTTCGGGTTCGGCACAGTCCAGGGACAGGACGGCTGCGCTCGCTACGGCCATGAGTTCCCCTCCACTTCGTCACCCACGGAAGTTTTATCCGGATACCCAGCTCCGGGCCGCACAAGCACACAGACATGAGGCCGGGCCGCCTGCTGGCGGCCCGGCCTCATCGGGTGGTGGGCGATACTGGGTTCGAACCAGTGACCTCTTCGGTGTGAACGAAGCGCTCTCCCACTGAGCTAATCGCCCGGGTTGTTCTCCTCGGGGTCCTCCCCGGTGGAACGACCTGAACAATACAGGTCGCGGCGGGTTTGGTTCAAACCGCGTTTCCGCCGGAGGGCCCGGAGTGCTCGGAGGCCGCCCAGGGAGTCTCAGTCGCCCCGGGAGTCTCAGTCGCCCCGGTCGCCCGGAGAGTCTCCGTCGGCCCGGCGGCCCGTGCGGCGAGGTGTGCCCGCAGCCCCCGCCGCCCGGAGCGCATCATCAGGGCGTGGTTGGCCCGGAAGACGGGGCGGCCGGGGAGCGCGAGGCGGCGCAACAGCGGTTTGCGGGCCACCACCTCCTGTTCGAAGCGGGCGCGGGTGCCGGTGTCCTGGGCCATGACCGTCCAGCGCACCCATCCCTCCAGATCGCCGGAGAGGCGGATCTCCAGTACACCGGCCGCCGGGTCCTGACGTGCCTCACTGACGGTCACTCGCAGGTCGTACGGGACGACGGAGCGGAAGCGGGCGGCGCCGCTGCGCTCGTCGATCCGCCGGACCTCACGGACCTGGGGCCACCACCGCGGATAGTCCTCGGCGTTCGCCAGCGCCGCGAAGACGGCGGCGGGCGGAGCGTCGAGGTCCCAGCGGCTGTGGAAGCGGTAGTGGCACCAGTCCATGCCCCCAGTGTGGTCGGCCGGTGGCGGCCGGCGCCAGCTCTAGCCCGGCAGCTTGTCGCTGACGAGCGCGAGGTTCTGGATCGCGGCGAGGCCGTACTGGGCGGTGGCGTTGGTGCTCACCCAGGCCGCCTCGACGCCGGGCTCCAGCACGTCCGGGCCTTCGAGCTCGACCGTCTTCCAGCTGGTGGTGGTGTCCGGGTAGCCGTCGCCCTCGTGGTACTCGGTGAACTTCCGCCAGGCGCGGGCGGCCAGCTCGTCGTCCTTGAGCTGGACGGCGGCGTAGGCGTCGAGCCGCGAGTGGCCCTGGACCAGGATCAGGGAGCCGAAGTCGGCGCCGTAGCGGGCCTTCTGCTCGGCCTTGGTGGCGTTGAAGTAGCGGCAGTAGTCCAGCCATGCCTCCTTGAACTTGGGCATGTCGATGAGGTCGATCACCTCGGCGCAGACCTCGACCAGGCCGAAGACCGCGGACAGATGGGAGACGCTGACCTTGGGCTCGTCGTCGATCGCGTACCTGCCGGTGTCGAGGTCGTACAGGCCGCTGCCCTGGACGAAGCCGTTGGGCTGGGCCGCGATGGTCTCCATGGTGGAGCGCAGCCGCGCCTCGGCCTTCTTCGCCTTGGGGCCGCGCCGCTCCCATTCGGTGAGCCAGGCACCGGCCAGACCGCTCCAGTCGGTGCCGAAGCCGATGGACAGGGCGTGCGGGTCGGGCTCGTAGTCGGGGTCCTCGCGGACCTTGCGCTGCGGATCGAGGACGAGGAACGTCTCGTCGGAGTCGACGAGGGCGTGCATGATGTCGCCGACCCGCTCGTCCGCGGTGAGGAAGTAGTAGTAGCGGCGGTACAGGGCGGTGGAGATGCGCTGCTGTTTGGCGCTGTCGGCGAAGTGCTGGACGCCGTGCCGGGTGCCGAGCCCGGCCCATGTGCCGAGGTGGTAGGCGTCGACCTCGCCGGTGTGCCGGGTCATGGTTTCGGCGAAGCGGAAGATGTCGGAGCGGCCGGAGCGCAGATACGCCAGCCACAGCCACAGATCGGGGGAGAGCTCGGAGTTGTCCCAGGCGTAGCCTCCGACGTCGTACCGCCACTGGTGCCGGTCGCCGTCGTAGGTGTGCATGATGTCGCCGTAGTCCCAGAAGCCGTACCAACGGCGCTGTTCGACCTGGCCCTTGTGGTAGTCGAAGAGGAAGTCCAGCCGGTTCTCGATCTTCGCCTTGGCGGGGGTCGAGCGGTCGACGGGAGCGAAGAGGCCGCCGAAGACCTTGGCGCGGGCCAGATCGGCGGGACCGGCGGCCAGTTGGGGCGGGGTGCGCACGGCGGCGGCCTGCCGGACGAGGGTGCCGGCGTCGGGGGTGGCCGCGTTGGCCCAGAAGGTGAGTTCGCTGGTGCGGGCGATGCCGTACGGGGTGCCGAAGTCCGGTTCGTAGTCCTCGTAGGTGATCTGGAGGCCCTCGAGCTGTTCCGGGTAGGTGTCCTGGCCCAGGCCGTCGTGGTAGAAGCGCAGGTCCATGGGCTGGGCCTCGGGCGACCAGAGCCACAGGGTGACCTCGGCCTCGTCCCCGGCGGCGCCGCGGATGTCCAGCTGGGCGGGGAACTTCTCCCAGAAGTCGCGCAGTCCGAAGGAGAGTCCGCCGCTGACGCCGCCGACATAGCCGAAGCCGTTCGCCCGGCGTCCGCCGCCCGCGGCGATCCAGCCGTGGCCGGGCTTGGTGCGCTTGCGCAGGGTGAAGCCATCGGCGGAGAGCTGGGAGAGGGTGTAGTCGCCCCAGGTGGGGATGAGGTGCAGCCGGGAGGTGACGCGCTGGTCCCAGGTGGCCGGGTCGGGCAGCCTCTCGCCCTTCACCTGGGCCGTGCGGACGCCCGCGCCGGGGTCGCGGCGCAGCCCGGTGACGCCCTTGACGGCCTCGGTGAGGAACCCCTTGCCCTCGCCCGCGATACGGATGTGGCGGTCGTACGCCTCGTCGCGCATCGGTACGGAGAAGCGGACGCCGAGACCGCGGATGAAGTCCTTGTTCTGATCGCCGTCGTAGGTAATCGTGTGCACCATGCGGAAGGAGTCGGCGCCCGCGTAGAAGTAGAGCCGGACGCTGAAGGGGAGCCAGCCGCGGCGGCCCTTGCGGTGGTTGCCATCGATACGGACGACGGCGCGGACGGGGCCCCTCTGCTCGACCTCGGTCCCGCTGATCTCGCCGTCGAACCGCTCCCAGGCGGCGCTGCCCTGATCGCCGTCGTCGAGGCTGCCCTGGCGGAGCAGGACCAGCCGGCCGTCGCGGGCGATCTCGGTGGAGCCACGGGTGACGGTGCGGACGAGCTTCTTCCCGTCCTTGCCGATCACGGCCTTGATCACCCCGGTGTCGACGGTGATCCCGCCGCCGCTCTCGGAGACGGTGACCTTCTTGGCGGGCGCGGCGGGCTTGCCGGTGGTGAGCTGGTAGGCGCTGCCGGTGAGGCCCTCCCCCGCCGCGTGAGCGGTCCATTTGAGGGAGCCGTCGGGCCAGTAGGCGGTGGCCCAGGTCTGGAGCGGCACCTCCTTGCCGTCGGCGGTGGTCAGCGTGAACGTCCGGTCGCCGGGGTGGGCGCCCTTGGGCCAGGGGACGCCGAAGGTGGAGCCCGCGGCCGCGCCCAGACCGCCGTCCTCCAGCCAGGTGATGTCCACGGGCTCGCCGGCGGACTTCCTCGCGGGACTGTCGGCGGCGGCCTTCGGGGCGTTGCCGGCGAGCAGCCAGGAGAACGGCACGGCGGCGCCGGTGACGGCGGCGGCCTTGAGGAGGTCGCGTCGGGGGATCGGGGGCATGTTCGCTTCACCTTTCGTACGGGGGCGGGTGGGTGAACGAGGTCAGGGCAGGTGCATGACATACGTGCGTCAGGCGGCGGAGGGCTGAGGGCGGACGGCGCCGGATCAGGCGCGGGCGCGCCGCTCCACCGCGACCGCACAGCCCGCGAGGGCGCCCATGGCCGGGGCGATCAGCGGCAGCATCTGCCAGGCGGCGACGGCGAGCACCGCGAGCCCGCCGACGAGCAGCAGCGATCCGCCGGGGTCGGCGGCCAGGCCCTGGCGGGCGGCGGTACGGGCGGCGGCCGGCCAGGGGGTGCCGGGCCGCCGTACCGCCGCCGTGCGCAGCCCGAGGACGATCACCGCGAGCAGGCCCGCCACGCTCACCGCGATCAGCGCGGGCCCGCCGGGCAGCGCCCCCGAGCGGGCCACCCGCAGATCGAAGGCGAGCAGTGCGAGCGCCGCCCACCACAGCAGGGAGAACCGCCAGCCGCTCCGGGTCGCCTCCCGCAGCCCCGCGAGGAAGTCCCGCCAGGTGGACCGCTCCCCGTCCAGATGGCGCCGCAGATGCGCACAGCCGGCCGCGAAGGCGGGCAGCACGGTGATCACCGGCAGCGCGGCGAGCACCACCCACACGCCGGTCAGCAGGCATTCGGCGAACAGGGCGAAGCGCAGCGGGCCGCGCGTGGGCCGCTGCACACCGCGTACGGCGGCTTCTGTCATGGCGGTCTCAGCCCTTCAGTCCGGAGGTCGCCGCGCCCTCGACCAGATAGCGCTGGAAGGCGAGGAAGAACAGCAGCACCGGCAGCAGGGCGACGAGCGACATCGCGACCATGCCTCCGTAGTCGGCGACGGAGTCCTGGTCGATGAAGAGCTTCAGGCCCATCGAGACCGTGTACTTGTCCGGTTCGTTGAGATAGAGCAGGGGTCCGATGAAGTCGTTCCAGGACCAGATGAAGGTGAAGATCGCGCTGGTGATCAGGGCCGGACGGCACAGCGGCAGCACGATGCTCCAGTAGATGCGCGGATGGCCGCAGCCGTCCAGCCGGGCCGCCTCGTCCAGCTCCCGGGGCAGCCCGCGCATGAACTGCACCATCAGGAAGACGAAGAAGGCGTCCGCCGCCAGGTACTTGCCGAGCAGCAGCGGCACATAGGTGTTGATCAGGTCCATTTTCTGGAACAGGATGTACTGCGGAATGATCAGCACCTGGAACGGCAGCAGCAGGGTGGAGATCATGAGCGTGAAGAGCGCGTTCCGCCCCGCGAAGCGGATCCTGGCGAAGGCGTAGGCGGCCAGTGAGCAGGAGAACAGCACGCCGATCACCGAACCGGCCGCCAGGATCAGTGAGTTGGTGAAGAAGGTCGAGATCGGCACGTCCGCGATGCCGTCGCCGAGCCGGCGGTAGTTGTCGACGATCGGATCGGTGGGCAGCAGCTGGAGGCTGCCGATGATCCGGTCACCGGGTTTGAACGAGCCGCCGATCACCCACACCACGGGGTAGAGGAGCACCGCCAGCACGGCGAGCGCCCCCACATGCCAGATCACCGAGCGCGCCCGGCGGCGCCCGGCCGTCGCAGACGCACTCACGACGCCTCCCGCTCGGTCCCGGCGCGCTCCGCCGCACGGGCTTCCTTCGTCACCGCTCGCTCCTTGGTCGCCGCGTGGTTCCTCAGTCCGGCCCGCGCGGCGCCCCGGCCCGCGCTCACCTGGCGTCCTCCTCGTAGTGCACCCAGCCGCGCTGGGTCTTGAACAGCACCGCGGTCACCAGGCCGATGCCGAGCATCAGCATCCAGGCCATCGCGGCGGCGTAGCCCATGCGCAGATTGTGGAAACCCTGCTCGTAGAGGTACCAGCCGTAGACCAGCAGGGAGTCGCCCGGTCCGCCGGTGTTGGTGCCCGACCCCGCGATCACCACCGCCGAGGTGAAGACCTGGAACGAGTGGATGAGCTCCAGCAGGAGGTTGAAGAAGAGCACCGGGGAGATCATCGGCAGGGTGATGGACCGGAACCGGCGCCAGCGGCCGGCGCCGTCCATCGCGGCGGCCTCGTACAGCTCGTTCGGCACCTGCTTCAGCCCGGCCAGGAAGATCACCATCGGCGCGCCGAACTGCCAGACGGTGAGGGTGATCAGTGTGGGCAGCGCCCAGTCCGGGTCGCCGATCCAGCCGCCGACGTCCCAGCCGAAGAGACTCATGGACTTGTCGACGATCGCGTCGTCGTTGAAGATCGCCCGCCAGACGATGCCGATGCTCACGCTGGCGCCGATGAGGGAGGGGGCGTAGAACGCCGAACGGTAGAAGCCCTGGCCCTTGCGGGGCTTGACCAGCAGCAGCGCCACGGCGAGCGCCGCCGCCAGCTTCAGTGGGGTGCCGATCAGCACGTACTTCAGCGTCACCTGGACCGAGGTCCACCAGCGGTCGTCCTCGAGCAGGTCCTGGAAGTTCTGCAACCCGATCCACTGGGGCGAGTCGAAGAGGTTGTAGTCGGTGAACGCCAGATAGAGCGAGACGAGCATCGGGCCGAGGGTGAGCAGCAGGATTCCGATGCACCAGGGGGTCAGGAAGAGATAGCCCGCGAGGGTCTCCCGGCGGCCCTGCCGCCGCCCCGCCGCGGGGGCGGCACCGGGGCCCGGGGCGGCCTTCGCCCCGGACGTCCCGGTGGGAGGCCGCACCCCGTCCGCCGCACGCGTCGTGGTCGGTGTCACGGAAGCTCTCCTCACGACCCGAGCGCGGACTCGGCCTCGTCGAAGAACTGGTCGACCGCCTTGTCCATCGAGGCCTGTCCCAGCGCGACCTGGGTGTAGATCCTCAGGAAGGCGGCCTCGGCGACATCGGCGCCGGCCGGATGCGGGGTGATCGGCTCGAGTTCGGCGCTGACGCTCTTCTCATACGCGGCGATCTTGGCGTCGACGCCCTGCGGCTTGTACGCGTCGTACTGGGCGGTGGTCGCCGGGATGCCGCGGTTGTAGCCCATGATCTTGCCCACCTCGGGGTCATGGGTCATGAAGTCGATGAACTGGGCTACTTCCTTGGGGTGCTGGGTGCGGGCGGAGCCGCTGAGCATCAGTGAGGAGAGGTACTGGCCGGTCCGCCTGCCGTCGGTGGTCGGGATCGGCCCGAGGTCGAGGGTGGTCTTGGTCTCGGCGGCGAAGCGGACCAGGAAGTTGTCCCAGGTGAACTCGGCGGCCGACAGATCGGCACTGATCGACGCCTTGGGCTTGGCCTGCTCGGACTTCTTGCCCGGCACCAGCTCATCGGCCTTGGCGTGCTGCTGCCACAGGTTCCACCACTGCGTGAGGTCGTCCTTGGTGAAGCCGAGCTTGTCGTCCTTGGTGAAGAACGCCTCGCCGTTCTGCCGCAAATACAGGTCGTACAGATACATCACATTGGCGTTGTCGCTCGCGCCGTAGAGCGTGCCGTCGCTCTTGCGTACCTTCTTGGCGGCCGCGAAGAAGTCGTCCCAGGTCCAGCCGTCCTCGACGGTCACCCCGGCCTTCTTGAAGGCGTCCGGGTTGTAGAAAAGGGCGAAGGTATTGGCGCCGACCGGCACGCCGAGGAGCTTGCCGTCGATATCGCCGGCCTTCTCCAGCCCGTCGCGGAAACCCTTCAGGCTGAGGTTTCCCGCCTTGGCCTGACCGTTGAGGTCCAGGAGCAGGTTTTTGTCACCGTATTTGCGCAAGAACGCGTAGGAGTTCTGGAAGACGTCCGGAGCGTTTCCGCCCGCGGCCTGGGTGTTGAACTTGCTCCAGAAGTCGGTGTATTCCGAGAAGTCCGTCTTCACCGTGATGTTCGGATGTTCCTTCTCGAACAGCTCCACCGTCTTCTGGATCAGCTCGGCGCGATCCTTGGCGCCCCACCAGGAGTAGCGGATGGTCACCTTGCCGCCTCCCGAGCCACTCCCCCCGCCGCAGCCGGCGGCCAGCAGCCCCAGCGCGGCCACCGCGGCCGCGGCCGCCCGGAGCCCTCTTGCCCTCGCCGTCCATCGCCGAGCACCCATGCACGCCCCTCCCGGGCAGGTCGTCCGACCGCCCCCACAACTTGAAACGTTTTAGGCAAGCGCTTGCCGGGACAAGTTATGGACCGGCGACGCCTACGTCAACGGTTCGGACAGGATCGATCGGATCGGCTGAAGCGCCTCGACGAAAGCGCTTGGGGCGAACGCCGCCGGCCATCCGCCACCGGACACCTTCGGACATGCGACAACGCCGAGGGCCCGGAAGGCTGATGCCTTCCGGGCCCTCGGTCCAGGGTGGGCGATACTGGGTTCGAACCAGTGACCTCTTCGGTGTGAACGAAGCGCTCTCCCACTGAGCTAATCGCCCTGGCGCACGGCCAACATTAGCGTATGCCGGACCGTGCTCATGACCAGCCCTACGACCCGGGGCCGGTCACTGCTCGATCTTCCACGGCATCACGACGCCGAACTTCCATACGTAGACCGACACCGCCGCCGCGCAGACGACCACGGCGATCGTGGTCAGTATGAGATTGCGCCGGCGCACCCTCGGGTCCAGCGCACGGTGCGCCGCCTCGGTCACCTTGCGCTTGGTCCAGGCCAGCACCAACTGGGCCCAGACGAACTCGGTCGCCCAGATCGCCATACCGGCGAAAATCACCAGCCACCCCGGACCGGGCAGCGGCAGCATGACGATGCCCACGCCCACGACCGCGAGGCCGACGATGAACACTCCGACCTGCCAGCTCAGGTGGAGCGGGCGCGACCGCTGGATGAACCGCGGTGCCCGGGAACCCAGCACCGGCCCCTTCGTCGGCGCGTCGTCCCCCGTCGCGGCATGCGGCACCGATTCGGAGCCCCCCTGCCGCCCGTCACTCTCCGCGTTCATGTGACCCAACTTACCCGATCGCCCGAGCTCACCGGAACGGCGGTAGCGGCCGCCCCGGAGCTGGGCCGCATGAGCTACCAGAAGCGCCGCAAAACGGTCAGAGGGGTTTACAACGGCACCGTAGGTGGCATGTCGATTTCGCCGACGTGCGAATCCCCGAGCGCACACTGAGCGAAAGGCCCTGGCGCTTATGAACACCACGGTCAGCTGCGAGCTGCACCTGCGCCTCGTTGTGTCGAGCGAGTCCTCACTGCCTGTACCCGCGGGCCTGCGGTATGACACGGCCGACCCTTACGCCGTGCACGCCACCTTCCACACCGGAGCCGAAGAGACGGTCGAATGGGTGTTCGCCCGCGACCTTCTCGCCGAGGGCCTGCACCGGCCCACCGGCACCGGCGACGTCCGTGTGTGGCCGTCCCGCAGCCACGGCCAGGGTGTGGTCTGCATCGCCCTGAGCTCTCCGGAGGGGGAGGCACTGCTCGAAGCCCCGGCGCGGGCCCTGGAGTCGTTCCTGAAGCGAACCGACGCCGCGGTGCCACCCGGCACCGAGCACCGTCACTTCGACCTCGACACGGAGCTCTCCCACATCCTGGCGGAGAGCTGACACCCGGCGAGAGCTGAGCGCTCGGCCGTCCGACTCGGGGAGACGGCGCGAAGCCGGGACGCGACATCCGCAACATACCGGTACTGACCATTCCGACCACGGCAATCACGACAACGGCAGAGGCAGGCGACGGTGCCGTCGCCGCGGCACCGTCCGCGGTGACGGCACCGTCCTGTGTACGCGCGGCACCGCCGGATGAACACCCGGGGCCCCGGCAGGGCTAGAGTCGGGCAGATCGAGGGCAGCCCAGGGGCAGCCGCCGACCCAGCCGGCCAGGGAGCCAACCGTGCTGATCAACCACGACACCCGGTGCGCGCTCGACGTGGTCGTCGATCTGGTGAACACCGCGCCCGAGGGCGCGGACCGGGACGACCTCGCCGACGTCCCCGCACTGCGCCGGTTCGTCGAGCGCAATGACATCAGCGACATCGGCGCGCTCGGGGAGCGCGACCTCACCGCCGTCCGGGCCGTGCGGGCCCGGTTCGCCGAGGTCTTCGCGGCGGCCGGGAACGAGGCCGCCGGCCGCCGTACCGCCGAGCTGCTCAACGCGATGATCGCCGCGGCCGGGACCACGCCCCGGCTCACCGACCACGACGGCTACGACTGGCATGTGCACTACTTCGCACCCGGTGCCTCGCTGGCCGACCACCTCGCCGCCGACGGCGGCATGGCGCTGGCCTTCCTCGTGGTGGCGGGCGAGCGGGAGCGGCTGCGCCGCTGTGACGCGCCGGACTGCCGGCACGCCTTCGTGGATCTGTCCCGAAACCGCTCCCGGCGCTACTGCGACAGCCGTACCTGCGGCAACCGGCTGCATGTCGCCGCGTACCGCGCCCGGCGCCGGGAGGCCGCGAGCTGACCGCGCACACCCGGCGGTCGGGGGCCGGGCGGCCGGGACAGGGGTGGGCCGCCGCCTCACCACCGGCAGGGGTCGCCGCCTCACCACCGGTACAGGTCGTGGACGGCGGTCACGAAGAGCAGGGTGCCGATGAACGCCAGGAACAGCATCAGCGGCGGCTGCGAGAGGGCGAAGAGACAGCCACGGGGCTCGTCGCTCGGCGGAACAGGGGGTCCTTCGATGGGGGATTGCTCCCCGGGCGGTGATTGCAACATCTCGCGGAGATCATGACCCAGCCCCGGCCCCGCCTGCGACCAGTGATCGTTTTTTGACCGGTCGCTGGTCAGATCCCGTGCTTTTTGAGTATGGCCTCGATGTCGGAGAAGTCATCTGTGCCAGAGCTCGTTCCGCCCCTGGCCTCGGACCTTCCCGCCGCCTTGACCCCGGTGGCCCCTCGGCCGGGCCCCAGGGCGGGCTCCGAGGCGCCCGCGGAGAGCCCGGTCCGTTCGGCCGCGGCCGCCGCGCGCCGCTCCTTACGGGTGCCGCCGGAGCGGCGCTCGGCAGCCCGGTTGATCATGAACAGCACCCAGGAGAGGCCGAGCACGCCGAAGCCCGCCCAGACGGTCGGCTGGAAGACCAGGTTGGTCACCCAGTCCAGGACGCCGGTCAGCGCCAGGCCCAGCGGGATCAGGGCATAGGCGGCGATCCGGGTCGCGGCCAGGAACCGCTTGCGGTACGCGGTCAGCCCGGCGATGCCCAGACCGGCCGCGGACAGCGCGGCGCACACGGTGTCGGTCAGCATCGTTCCTCCCGCGACTGGGTTCCGGTATGTCCATCGTGCACCCCTTAAGGCGGCGTGGGCCATGGCCCCGGCCCGGGATCAGGGACATCTCCGGGTACGGAGCAGGGGCCGGGGGCTGGAAGACTGGCCCCATGAGCCACACCGACCCCTCCCCCCGCCCCGTGCTCGACGTCTGGTGCGAGTTGCAGTGCCCCGACTGCCGTACCGCCCTGGCCGATCTGCGCGCGCTGCGCGACCGCTTCGGGGACGCCCTGGACATCCGGCTGCGCCACTTCCCGCTGGAGCGCCACCGGCACGCCCACGCGGCGGCTCAGGCGGCCGAGGAAGCCGCCGCCCAGGGGCACGGCTGGCCGTATGTCGAGGCGGTCCTGGAGCGCGCCGAGGAGCTCGGGACGCGCGGTGAGCCGCTGCTGGTGGAGGTGGCCCGGGAACTGGGCCTGGACGCCGAGGAGGTGGACACCGCGCTGATCGACGGGCGGCACATCCTCATCGTGGACGCGGACCAGGCCGAGGGCCGGGCGATCGGGGTGACCGGCACCCCGACGTATGTGATCGGCGGCGAACGGCTCGACGGCGGCAAGAGCCAGGAGGGGCTGCGGGAGCGCGTCGAGGAGATCGCCGCCCGCCTCGTCGCCGAGCGGCCGTAAGAGCCGTAAGGACGTAAGGGCCCGGGAGACCCTGGAGGCCCGGGAAGGCCCTCGAGGGGCCCCTGAGCGGCGCGCCCGGCCCTAGAGCAGCGGCTTGTAGAGCTGGTATTCGACCGGCTCGTAGCCCAGCGACTCGTACAGCCGCAGCGCCGGAGTGTTGCCGCCGAAGACGTGCAGGCCCAGGCTGCGCGCCCGGTGGGCCAGGGTCGCGCGCTCGGCGGCCAGCATCAGCGTGCGGCCGTGCCCCCGGCCGCGGTACTCCTCGGCGACCTCGACGGCGTAGACGTACGCCTCCCCGCGCTCGGCGGCGTCGGGCTCCCCCGTACGCAGCGCGACCCAGACGGTGCCCACGTCCGTACCGCCGTGGGCGAGGACGCGCAGCAGGGCGCCCGGGGTGGCCGGGCCCTGCGGCAGCAGCGTCCCGTAGTCGGTGTCCGCCTTGGTGTCGGCCTGCTGCCGGGTGAGTCCGCGCTCCAGGAGATTGGCGATGTACCCGGCCCGCTCATGGGCATACCACGCCGTGTAGTCGGCCTCCGCCAGGGGACGTATCGCGCTGCCCTGGGGCAGCTCGGGCGGCTCCGTGAGCCGCTTGAGCATGTTGCGGCCGCGCTCGCGGTAGCCGAGCGCGGCCGCGAGCCCGAGGGCGGTCGTGGCCGGGGCGGGGACGCTCACCACCAGCTGGGCGCAGCCCCAGCCGCGCAGTACCTCCTCGGCGGCGAGCGCGGCGACCGTGCCGCGGCCCCGGTGCCGCTCGGCCTCGTCGATGTCGAGCCGCTCGATACGCCCGGCCTCCGGGCCCAGACGGGCGTCGGTGGCCAGGCGGACGGAGCCGACGGGGCGGCTGTTGACGCACACCTCGTACGAGCGGGCACGCCCGCCGCCGTCGGTGCGCTGTTCGGGCGCGGTGGGTCGCAAAGTGGTGGTCACGAGGGTGTTTCTACCGGCCCGCCGGGCATTCGACACCCGTTTTTCCGGCGCGGACCCGCCGCTGCCGCCGGATCACGGGTCGCTGCCGCCGGATCAGGGGTCGCTGCCGCCGGATCAGGGGTCGATGTCGGCGGCCGCCCGCTCGGTGAAGATCCGCATGGCCTCGGCGGTGACCGGTCCGGGGGCGCCGGGCACAGCGCGGCTGTCCACCCGGTGCACGGCCTGTACGTCGCGGGTGGTGGAGGTCAGGAAGACCTCCTCGGCCCGGTCCAGCGCCTCCAGCGGCAGGTCGGTCTCCTTCGCGCCCACCCACTCCAGCACCAGGGCACGGGTGATCCCCGCGAGGCAGCCGGAGGAGAGCGGCGGGGTGTGCAGTTCGCCGTCGAGGACCACGAAGACGTTGGAGCCGGTGCCCTCACAGAGCGCGCCGACCGTGTTCCCGAAGAGGGCCTCGGTGGCGTTCTGTTGCCGGGCGCGGGCGAGCGCGACCACGTTCTCGCCGTAGGAGGTGGTCTTCAGACCGGTGAGCGCCCCGCGCTCGTTACGGGCCCAGGGGACGGTGACCACGGCCGTGGAGTCGGCCGGGCGGGCCGCCTCGACCAGGGCGACCACCAGCGTGGGGCCGGCCGTGCCCCGGTCGGAGCCGAGCGGCGAGAAGCCGCCGGTGTAGGTGATCCTCAGCCGCCCGAACGGCACCGGATTGGCCCTGAGCACCTCCTCGCAGCCCCGCCGCACCTCGTCCGCGTCCGGCTCGGGGAGCCCCAGGCCCTCGGCGGAGCGGGCCAGCCGCCGCAGATGGCGGGTGAGGGCGAACGCCCGCCCCTCGGTGGCCTTGACGGTCTCGAAGACGCCGTCGCCCACCGTGAGCCCATGGTCGAATACGGACACCCTGGCGCTGTCCGGGTCGCAGAGGGATCCGTCGAGCCAGATGGCCGGTTTCATCGCGTCGCCCTTCCCGTCGGCTGCTGTACACCCGACGCTACCGTGAGCAGCCGGGCGGCCTTGAGTTCCGTTTCGTCCCATTCGCGCTCCGGGTCGGAGCCCCAGGTGATGCCCGCCCCGGTGCCGAACCGCAGCACGGCCCCGGCCGGGCCGCGGTCGATCCAGAAGGTCCGTATCCCGACCGCCAGCTCACCGGTGCCGCGGTCGGCGTCGACCCAGCCGATACCGCCGCAGTACGGGCCGCGGGGCGCGGTCTCCAGCTCCGCGATGGCGCGCAGCGCGCTGGACTTGGGCGCGCCGGTGACCGAGCCGGGCGGAAAGGCGGCCGCGAGCAGCTCGGGCCAGCCGGTGCCGGGGGCGAGCTCGCCGCGCACCGTGGAGACCAGGTGGACCAGACCCGGGTGCGGCTCGACCGCGCAGAGCGCCGGGACGGTCACCGAGCCGGTGGCACAGACCCGACCCAGGTCGTTGCGGACCAGGTCCACGATCATCACGTTCTCGGCGTGGTCCTTCTCCAGCAGGTCCTCGGGGCGGCGGCCGGTGCCCTTGATGGGGCCGGACTCCACGGTGCGCCCGACCCGCCGCAGGAACAGCTCGGGCGAGGCCGTGGCGACCTCCACCCCGTGGCCCGGCAGCCTTACGGTGCCCGCGTACGGAGCGGGGTTGCCCAGGGCCAGCAGCGCGGTCAGCGCGTCCACATCGGCTCCGGCCGGATCGGGCAGCGGCGCGGACAGCACCCGGCAGAGATTGGCCTGGTAGACCTCGCCGGCCGCGATACGGCGCCGGACGCTCCGCACGCCCGCGGTGTAGGCGGCCCGGTCCAGTGACGAGCTCCACTCACCGGCCGCGGGGCCGCGCCAGCCGCCGGGCACGGGGGCCGGCACCGGCTCGGTCCGTACGTTCCCGAAGCGAGCGCAGACCAGACGGCCCTCGAAGTCCGCGACAACGGCCCAGAAACCCTGGGTGTCCAGGGCCGACGGGTCGCTGGTGACCTCGCGCAGATCGGTGGCGAGCAGTCCGCCGAAGCGGGCGAGCGGGGGCAGGTCGGGCACGGTTGCGAGTCTATGGCGCCCAGGTCAGGGCGGCCTCGGGAGGGAGTGCGGCGCGCGAGCAGGGCAGCACGCTGCGGAAACGGAATTTGAGCTGGCCCGGGAATCCGCTAGAGTTCAACACGTCGCCGGGACGCGGAAGCGCCCCGGGGAAACGGCACCTGCGGACGTGGCTCAGTTGGTAGAGCATCACCTTGCCAAGGTGAGGGTCGCGAGTTCGAATCTCGTCGTCCGCTCGAAGTGGGGGTTTCGATCCCCACGGCTGGTGGAGTGGCCGAGAGGCGAGGCAACGGCCTGCAAAGCCGTCTACACGGGTTCAAATCCCGTCTCCACCTCGGACGATTAGCTCAGCGGGAGAGCGCTTCCCTGACACGGAAGAGGTCACTGGTTCAATCCCAGTATCGTCCACTCGGATCCTCGTGATCCATCCCGCGCGATTAGCTCAGCGGGAGAGCGCTTCCCTGACACGGAAGAGGTCACTGGTTCAATCCCAGTATCGCGCACGCAGTCCTGCGGACGATTAGCTCAGCGGGAGAGCGCTTCCCTGACACGGAAGAGGTCACTGGTTCAATCCCAGTATCGTCCACTCGGATCGGCCGAGGGCCGGAGCGAACAGCTCCGGCCCTTCGCCGTTTCTCAGGACGAGAAGAGCATGTGCCCGAAGCCTCGGTGATGCTTGTGGTGGCCGTGGTGGCCGCCGTGGTGCGGCGCGCCCCACGCGGGTGCGGCCGGGTACGCCTGCGGGGCGGGCGGGGCCGGCGGGGCGGCGGGCGGCATCTGCTGGGTCCACTGCGCCTCAAGGCGGGTCAGCGCCTCCAGCTCCCCGTAGTCCAGGAAGATCCCCCGGCAGCCGCTGCACTGCTCTATCTGCACGCCGTTGCGGTTGTACGTGTGCATCGGCGCATGGCACTTGGGACACTGCATCGTCCGCTCAACTCCTCATGCTTCGGGCGGAGCGCGCCGGAACACCCGTCCGGTCGCGTGGACTTCACCCTACGGCCTCCATGAACCGGGCGATGCGGATGGCCGACTCCACCATCGCCTCCTCCGCCTCGTCCAACGCCCGCCCGGCGGCCGCCGCCTTGGCGAGCGCCAGCGCGGCGGTCTGGACGGTGAGGGCGCGGGCGGGCACATCCAGTCGCGGCCAGGGGTCGCGCTGCCCCGCCGCGGAACCGTCCGCGGCCCGGTACGCCCCCAGGAACCGCTCCCAGTCCTCGGGCGCGAGCAGCCCGGCCGCGTACCAGGCGGCGGGCCGCGCGAGGTCCCAGGCCGGGTCGCCGAGGCCGAGGTCGTCGATGTCGATCAGCCGCCAGTCGGTGGCGCGGTGGCGGATGAGCTGGCCGAGGTGGAGATCGCCGTGGCAGAGGCGGAGACCGCCGTGGCAGCGCCCGTCGCCCTCACCCCCGCCGTCGCCCGCTCGCCGGTCCACACCCCGCGCCCAGCCGGGCAGACCGGCCCAGGCGCGCAGTACGGCCCGGGTGGCCGCGGTGTCGGGGAGCGCCGCCGCCCGCAGCCGGGCGATGGCGCGGGCCGCCTTGGCCGGGCCGCGCATCGCCGGGAGCGGACCGGGCAGTTCGGCGACCGGCACCGCGTGCAGCCGGGCCAGCAGCTTCCCCGCCTCGACCCAGGGGGCGGCGTCGGGCTTGTCGGGCGATACGGGCTCGCCGTACGGCCAGAGGGTGACCTGCCGGCCGTCGGGCAGCGCGGCCATGCCGTCGACCGGCGGCAGCAGTATCCCCGCGCACCGCGGGTGAGCGGCCACCCCGAGCCGGACGGCCAGCTCGGCGGGGTCCGTGCCGGGCGGATGTGCCTTGGCGACGACGTGGCCGCACCGGACCACGGTGGCGTCGGGGCGGTCGGCCAGCACGGTCACCTCGGCGGTGGGGTCGCGCCGGGCCCGGCGGAGGGTGGTGACGAGATGCGCCGCGGTCTGGCTCACGGCTCCCCCCCCATTGTCATCGGCTGCCCATCGGCTGCCCCGGGATCGTAGCCGGTGCCGGGCGGGGCGCCGACGCTCCGGGGCTCCTGGTGTCGGGCGATCACCCGAGTGCGGCCCGTGGCTGCCTCCACTCGCGACGTATGGGTTACATAATTTGTCATCTGTAACCAAGGACAGTACGTTCGGCGCCATGAACACCGAACCGAACACCCAACACACGGGAAACAGCGCGTCGGAGGACCTGCCGAGCAACTGGGGCCGGTGGGGCGAGGACGACGAGCGCGGCACGCTCAACCTCATCGACGAAGAAGCCCGAGCCCGGGGCGCCGCGGAGGCCCGCACCGGGCGGACGGTGTCACTCGCGCTTCCGATCCGGCCGACGCCGCTCATCAGCGGCCCCTTCGCGCCTTCCACCCAGGACGCCTCGCCGGTCCAGCAGGTGATGGTGTACGTCGGTTCCCCGGCTCCGGCGACGGCGGACGTGATGCTGGTGACCAACCACCACCCGGGCTCGACCCACCTCGATGCGCTGGGGCACATCGTCCGGGACGGCCGGGTCTATCCGGGGCGCCCCGTGGACGAGGCCGTGACACCGGCCGGCGCCCGGCATGGCTCCACCACGGCGTACGCCGCCGGGATCGCCACCCGCGGGATCCTGCTCGACCTGGCGGCCGACGGCCCGCTGCCCAGTGGCCACGCGGTCACCTCCGGGGACTTCGAGGCAGCCGAGGAGCGTCAGGGTGTGCGGCTGGAGTCAGGGGACGCCCTGGTGGTGCGCTGCGGGTGGTCCGCGACGCCCGACCCCGACCGGCCGATGCCAGGGATGAGCCTGGACGCCGTGCGATGGATGCACCAGCGCGGCGTGTCGCTCTACGCCGGCGACATCGGCGACGCGCACCCGGCACTGGACCCCGCATGCCCCTCGCCGCTGCACCATGTCGCCCTACCGATGATGGGCCTGCCCCTGATCGACGCCGCCGAGGTGGACGGGCTCGCCGCCGTCTGCGCGAAGCTGGGCCGCTATGCTTTCCTGCTCACCGTGGCGCCACCGCGTATCCACGGACTGACCGGAGTACCCGTCAATCCGCTCGCCGTCTTCTGACGGCCCCCCTACGCCGTCCGCGGCCGATTGTCCTGACCGAGGAGGAACTGGCAGTGAGCGAGCAGTCGGTGCCGGCCTCCGCCGTCGCCGGGACCGTCGCGGGGGCTGTCGCCGGGGCCGTCGCCGGGGTGAGGGACCGCGGGGCGCGGGCCGTCCGGGACGGCGAGCGCTGATGCGTTCGGGCCCGGCACTCGACGCCGAGACCATCCTGACGGCGACCGAGGAGGTGCTACGCCGCCATGGACCGGCGAAGGCCACGGTGCTGGACGTGGCGCGGGCTCTGGGAGTCAGCCACGCCAGCGTCTACCGGCACTTCCCGTCCAAGGCGGCGCTGCGCGAAGCCGTCGCACGGCGCTGGCTGGGCCGGGCACGCGAGCCCCTCGCGGCGGTCGCGGCCGACACCCAGCAGGCCGGGCCCGAGCGGCTGCGCACCTGGCTCACCACGCTGTTCACCGCCAAGCGGCACCTGATGTCCGAAGACCCGGAGCTCTTCGCGACCTACCGGGTCCTGGTGGCCGAGCACAGCAGCGCGTTCGCCGACCACGTGGACGGCCTGGTCGAACAGCTGCGCGTGATCATCGCCGACGGCGTCGGCAGCGGTGACTTCACCTCTCCCGACCCCGCCGCGACGGCGCGGACCGTTTTCGCCGCCACCATGGCCTATCACCACCCCGCACACGCCCCCGAGTGGCAGGCCCCGGAGGCCGAGGCCACCCTGGAGGCTGTCTGCGCCCTGCTCATCAACGGCCTGCGCCCGCGCTGACCCCCGGCCCCGCCCTCCCCTTCCGCCGTTCCCGCCGGCGCCGGGCGCGAGCGCCCTGGGGCTCGTGCATGAACCGCGCGGCCATCGGCCCCGGTTGAGTGGTCCTGACAGCGGTCCGCATGGCCTCGAACGGCGCGATGCCCGGACGGCTCCCCAGCCGTCCGGGCAATCGTGCCGTCCGCCGCACCCCCGTCCCCACGGGGTTGATGGCCGGAAGTCCCCGGTCCGGGCCGCTCTCCCGGACCCGGGGCGCCTCAGCGCCCCAGCATTCCCGCCACGGACGACGCTTGTGTGACGACGGCATCCCAGCCGCCGAAGGTGATGGTCAGGAGGATGGCCATCGGCAGCACCATGGCCGCCGCGACCAGGGGATGGCGAGTGCCGGTCCGCGAGCCGCCGAACACATCGGCCGCCGCCTCCACGGACCTGCGACGAGGTGTCCGGATGACCGTGCGCCCGGCCGTGTCCGCCATCGTCCCTCCTCCGTCACATCTGGGGGCGGCGAGCGTCTGACCTCGGGGGACGAGTGCTGCGCCCGCCGCTTGACCACAACATTAGGCGCGCGCACCGGTGCCCGGCGTCATGCCTTCGTACCGATTGCCGGGCCTCCCGGAGGATGACCCCGGGAGGCACCGAGTACTCCCCTGGGTGGAGATGCGCCGCGATGTCTTGGGGTCATCCCGGAGGGGGTCGCGGAACAGATCCCTCCGGAGTCCGCGGAGGGGGTCCCTCCGAGCCCCGGAGCAGTCCCGCCAGGGCCGGGGCGGGTGCTACTCGGCCTCCCCTTCCTCGCCCCGCGGCACCGGCTGCTCCACCAGCGCCAGGACCCGGTTGGCCATGAAGCGGGCCGTCCGCACCACGGAGCCATTACGGGTGACTTCGCTCACTTCCACCACCCCGCGCCGGACCGCCGTTTCGACCCTCCGGCCCGCCCTGGTGGCCACCACTTCGTAGGTCCGCGTCGTATCGCCCGCGTCCACGACTATCTCCACACGATCACCCTTCACGGTCTCAATCCCCCTTCTGAGACGGCCTTTTGAGATCACGCACGCACGGAGCCGAGCGCGGATTGCCACGATTCCGGCCCACTTCTCCAGGATCCCAGGCACCACTGACAATCCATCGGCCGACGCATGCGCGGCCTCTCAGCGCGCGGGGCCGTCAATCCGTAAGCTGTGCACGTCAGGCGGACAGCAATGGGCAACAACAGCGGACCGACGGCAAATCAGCGGCAAACGGCAAGCAGACGAGCAGCGGATGGGGCTCCCCACCAGGGGTTAAGGGAAGGGGCCTCCCCACCGGAGGTAGGGGACGGACATGGCGATGATGCGGCTCCGGCGCGAGGACCCGCGTGTCGTCGGTTCCTTCCGGCTGCACCGGCGGCTCGGCGCGGGCGGTATGGGGGTGGTCTACCTCGGCTCCGACCGGCGCGGGCAGCGGGTGGCCCTGAAGGTGATCCGGCCGGACCTCGCCGAGGACCGGGAGTTCCGGTCCCGGTTCGCCCGCGAGGTCTCCGCCGCGCGGCGGATCCGCGGGGGCTGTACGGCCCGGCTGGTGGCCGCCGATCTGGAGGCCGACCGCCCCTGGTTCGCCACCCAGTACGTACCGGGCCCCTCCCTCCACGACAAGGTGAACGAGGAGGGCCCGCTGCCCGCCGCGCAGGTCGCGTCGATCGGGTCGGCGCTGGCGGAGGGGCTGTTGGCGGTCCATGAGGCGGGGGTCGTCCACCGCGACCTCAAGCCCTCCAACATCCTGCTCTCCCCCAAGGGCCCGCGCATCATCGACTTCGGGATCGCCTGGGCGACCGGCGCCAGCACCCTCACCCACGTCGGCACGGCGGTCGGCTCGCCCGGCTTCCTCGCGCCCGAGCAGGTGCGGGGCGCGGCGGTGACCCCGGCGACCGACGTGTTCGCGCTGGGCGCGACGCTCGCGTACGCCTGCACGGCGGACTCACCGTTCGGGCACGGGAGTTCCGAGGTGATGCTGTACCGGGTGGTGCATGAGGAGCCGCAGCTGCTGGGCGTGCCGGACGCCCTGGCGCCGCTGCTCCACGCCTGTCTGGCGAAGGACCCGGAGGACCGGCCGAGCACCCTGCAACTGTCGCTGCGGCTGAAGGAGATCGCGGCGCGCGAGGCGCATGGGCACGGGCCCGGCGCGGGGGGCTACGGCGGAGCACCGGGCCGCCCTCCGGGGCGGCGTCCCGAGGCGCACGCCGACCAGGACACGGAGCGGCGCCCCGGCGGCACGCCGACGCCGCGAAGCGGGCCGTCGTCCCCGCGGTCCGGTGCCGGTACGGGCGGGGGCTCGGGGCGTCCCGCGGGGCGGAACACCCCCGCGCGTCCGGCTCAGCGCCGGGGCCCGCGGCCGCCCGTGCGCACGGACCGCCCCGACCGGCCGGACCGTCCGGCGCGCCCCGCGCATCCCGTGCGCACCGCACCGAACGGACGCCGCCCCAGCGGGCCGGACCATCGGCTGCTGCGGCAGCGGCTGACCGTGTTCGTCGTGGTGACGCTGCTGGTGGCGCTGGGGATCGCGGCGGCGCAGGGCTGCCAGGGCCCGGCGAACGGTCTGGGCGGTGCGCCCGGACCGAAGGGGTCGGTCTCGTCGTCCGCGGCGCCGCCCTCGGTGGCGGCCGTGCCGGACAGCCGGCAGGCGCCGGACAGCCAGTAGACGCCCGACAGCCGGAGGCGCCTCAGGGTTCGGACAGCCGGCAGGCATCAGAGTCCCGGAACGGCCGAGAGGTGTCAGGGTCCGGTCGGCCGGTAGGCGTCAGGGTCCCGGCCGGTGGGCATCAGAGTCCCGGCCGACCGGTGGGCGTCAGAGTCCCGGCCGGTGGGCATCAGAGTCCCGCCCGGCCGGTGGCGTCAGGGTCCCGGCCGGTGGGCGTCAGAGTCCCGGCCGGCCCGAGGTGACCGCGTAGAAGGCGACCGCCGCCGCCGCGCCCACGTTGAGCGAGTCCACACCGTGGGCCATGGGGATGCGGACCCACTCGTCCGCGGCCATCAGCGCCTGGGCGGAGAGTCCGTCGCCCTCCGCGCCCAGCATCAGCGCGGCCCGCTCCAGGCGGTGCGGGGCCGCGTCGTCGATGGTGGTGGCCTTCTCGTCGGGGGTCAGGGCGAGGATCTTGAAACCGGCGTCCCGGACCGCCTCCAGACCGCGCGGCCAGCTCTCCAGGCGGGCGTACGGAACGGAGAAGACGGCGCCCATGGAGACCTTGACCGAGCGCCGGTAGAGGGGGTCGGCGCAGTCCGGGGAGAGGAGTACGGCGTCCATGCCCAGGGCCGCCGCGCTGCGGAAGATGGCGCCGGTGTTGGTGTGGTCGTTGACGGACTCCATGATCGCGACGCGCCGCGCGTCCCGCAGGATCGACTCCGCGTCGGGCAGCGGCTTGCGCTGCATGGAGGCGAGGGCGCCGCGGTGGACGTGGTAGCCCGTCACCCGTTCGGCCAGTTCGGGGCTGACGGCGTAGACGGGCGCAGGGACGTCCTCGATGACGTCCCGCATCACATCGACCCACTTGGACGACAGCAGCATCGAGCGCATCTCGTAACCGGCGATCCGGGCGCGCCGGATGACCTTCTCGCCCTCGGCGATGAACAGGCCCTCGGCCGGTTCCCGCTTGCGCCGCAGCTCCACATCGGTCAGACCCGTGTAGTCGCGCAGTCGCGGGTCGTCCGGATCGTCGACGGTGATGAGATCAGCCACTTAAGTGATACTGCCTTGTCCTGGATGCGGTGCCAATGAGCCCGACGCGATTATGTTACCGACGGTTACGAATCAGTCGTGGTCACGGGACGAGAGGGCGACGACGTCGCCGATCACCACGACCGCCGGGGGCCGTACGCCCTCGGCAGCGACCCTCTCCCCCACGGTGGCGAGGGTCGCGTCCACCCGGCGCTGGGCCGGGGTGGTGCCCTCCTGGACGACGGCGACGGGGGTGTCGGCGGCGCGGCCGTGCGCCACCAGGGTCGCGGCGATGGCGCCGATCTTCTCGACGGCCATGAGCAGCACCAGCGTGCCGCGCAGCCTGGCCAGCGCCGCCCAGTCCACCAGGGAGCTCGGGTCGTCCGGGGCGACATGGCCGCTGACCACCGTGAACTCATGCGCGACGCCCCGGTGGGTCACCGGGATCCCGGCCGCGCCCGGGACGCTGATGGAGCTGGAGATGCCGGGCACGACGGTGCACGGGATACCGGCCTCGGCCAGCGCCTCCGCCTCCTCCATGCCGCGCCCGAAGACGAAGGGGTCGCCGCCCTTGAGGCGCACCACCGACTTGCCCGCCTTGGCGTGCTCGATCAGCGCGTTGTTGATCGCCTCCTGGGCCATGAAGCGGCCGTAGGGGATCTTCGCCGCGTCGATCACCTCGACATGCGGCGGGAGTTCGTCGAGCAGATCGCGCGGGCCGAGCCGGTCGGCGACCACCACGTCCGCCTCGGCGAGGAGGCGGCGGCCGCGCACGGTGATCAGGTCCGGATCACCCGGCCCGCCGCCCACCAGCGCCACCCGGGGGCCGCGGGCACGATGGCGGGGCGCGGCCAGGGTGCCGTCGCGCAGCCCCTCCACCACGGCGTCCCGTACGGCGGCGGAGCGGCGCGGATCGTGTCCGGTGAGCACGGCGACGGTGACGCCCTCGCTGCGTCCGGTGGCCGGGGTCCAGGCGGAGGCGGCCTCGGCGTCGTCGCTGCGGACGCACCAGATCCGGCGCGCCTCGGCCTCGGCGGACGCGGCGGCGTTGGCCTCCGGGTCGTCCGTGGTGATCAGGACGTACCAGGCGCCCTCGAAGTCGCCCTCCTGGTACCGGCGGCGCTCCCAGCGCACCTCCCCCGCCTCGGCCATGGCCTCGACGGAGGCCGTGGCGGACGGTGAGATCAGCAGGATGTCCGCACCGGCCGCTATCAGCGCGGGCAGCCGGCGCTGGGCGACCTGGCCCGCCCCGAGGACGACGACCCGCCGCCCGGAAAGGCGCAGTCCGACGGGGTATGCGAAGTTTTCGGACATGGCGGTGCAGCTCTCCTCGTGCGAATGCGCTGCCGCTGCGGCACTGGAGCGGCTGATCGGCTCTGGGCGGGGCCCCCGCCGACACCTTACGCGGCGGGGGCGGGCATCAGTTCTTCTCCGTGACCCCTGCGGAGTCGAAGGTGGCCACCTCGTGCATCGCCCGCGCGGCGCTCTGCACCACCGGGAGGGCGAGCAGCGCGCCGGTACCCTCGCCGAGCCGCAGGTCCAGGTCGACCAGGGGGCGCAGGCCCAGCTTGTTCAGGGCCGCCACATGGCCCGGCTCGGCGCTGCGGTGGCCCGCGATGCAGGCCGCCAGCACCTCGGGCGCGATGGCCCGTGCGACCAGCGCCGCGGCGCCCGCGCTCACCCCGTCCAGGATCACCGGCGTACGCAGCGAGGCGCCGCCCAGCAGCAGGCCGGCAATCGCGGCGTGCTCCAGGCCGCCGAACGCCGCCAGAACGCCGATGGGGTCGGCCGGATCGGGCTGGTGCAGCTCGAGACCGCGCCGTACGACATCGATCTTGCGCGCGTGCATCTCGTCGTTGATGCCCGTGCCGCGCCCGGTCACCTCGGCCGGGTCGGCGCCGGTGTAGACGGAGACCAGGGCGGCCGACACGGTGGTGTTGGCGATGCCCATCTCACCGGTGAGCAGCGCCTTGTTCCCGGCGGCCACCAGGTCGCGGGCCGTCTCGATGCCCACCTCGACCGCGCGCAGCACCTCCTCGCGGGTGAGCGCGGGGCCGACGGTGAAGTCCCCGGTGCCCGCCCGCACCTTGCGCGGCAGCAGACCGGGCGTGCTGGGCAGATCGCTCGCCACCCCGACGTCCACCACGCACACCTCGGCGCCGACCTGGCCGGCGAAGGCGTTGCAGACCGCGCCACCGCCCAGGAAGTTGGCCACCATCTGGCCGGTGACCTCCTGCGGCCAGGCGGTGACGCCCTGGGCGTGCACCCCGTGGTCGCCCGCGAAGACCGCGACGGCCGCGGGCTCCGGGATCGGCGGCGGGCACTGCCGGGACAACCCGCTCAGCTGGGCGGAGATGATCTCCAGCATGCCCAGCGCACCGGACGGCTTGGTCATCCGCTTCTGCCGCTCCCACGCCTCGCCGAGCGCCTTGGCGTCCAGCGGACGGATGCCCCGCAGGGTCTCCTGGAGCAGGTTGTGCGGTTCCCCGCCGGGCAGGGTGCGGCGGCCGTACGTCTCCTCGTGGACGACCCAGGACAGCGGGCGGCGCTTGGACCACCCGGACCGCATCAGCTCCGGCTCCTCCGGGAACTCGTCGACGTATCCGACGCACAGATACGCCACGACCTCCAGATGCTCGGGCAGCCCGAGCTCACGCACCATCTCGCGCTCGTCGAAGAAGCTGACCCAGCCGACGCCGAGGCCCTCGGCGCGGGCGGCGAGCCACAGGTTCTCCACCGCGAGCGCGGAGGAGTACGGCGCCATCTGCGGCTGGGTGTGCCGACCGAGGGTGTGCCGGCCGCCCCGGGTGGGGTCGGCGGTGACGACGATGTTCACCGGGGTCTCGAGGATCGCCTCGATCTTCAGTTGCTTGAACTGCTTGGCCCGGCCCTTGGGAAGGGACTTGGCGTACGCGTCCCGCTGGCGCATGGCCAGCTCGTGCATGGCGCGCCGGGTCTCCTCCGAGCGGATGACGACGAAGTCCCACGGCTGGGAGTGCCCGACGCTGGGCGCGGTGTGCGCGGCCTCGAGAACGCGCAGCAGCACCTCGTGCGGGATGGGGTCGGACCGGAAGCCGTTACGGATGTCCCGGCGCTCGCGCATCACGCGGTGTACGGCGGCGCGCTCGGCCTCGTCGTACCCGTCGGCAGGGGGGCCGAGGGGGGTGGGGGCCGGTGCGGGGCTCTCGGTTTCCGGGGTGGGACTCTCCGGTTCCGCTTCGGCGGCAGGGGCGGGGTGGGGGGCCGCCTCGGGGTTCGGTTCCGATGCCGGGGCCGCCTCGGGGTTCGGCTCGGAGGGCTCGGCGTCGGGGGCCGGTGCGGGGTTGGCGGCCGGCGCGGACTGGGTGTCCGCCGCCGGGGCCGCCGGGGTGGGGTCCGTTTCGGGAGCGGTAGCGCCGGGGGCAGCGGCTACGGGGGTGGCGGCTTCGGGGTCGGCGGCCGCGGGCTCGGTCGCCTCGGGGCCGACGGCTGCGGGCTGCGTGGCTTCCGGGGCGCCGGCCTCGGGCTCGGCGGTCTCGGGTTCGGCGGCCTCGGGCTCGGTCTCGCCGGTCTCGGGCTCGGTCTCGCCGGTCTCGGGCTCGGTCTCGCCGGTCTCGGGCTCAGCTTCCGGAGCGACGGCCTCCGGTCCGGTGGTTCCGGCCTCGGGTTCGGCAGCTTCCGGCTGTGTGGCTTCTGGTTCGGCGACCCCGGCCTCGGGCTGGGCGGCCTCGGGCCCGGCGCTCTCGGACTGGGTGACCTCGCCCTGGGGCGTCGTGGCCTCGGACTCGGCGACTGCGGACACCGTGGCCTCCGGGGCACTGGTCTCGGCCTCAGCAGCCTCCGGCCCAGCGGCCTCCGGCTCCGTGGCCACCGGTTCGGCGGCCCCCGCCTCGGGCTCGGCGCCTTCACCCTGGGGGGCTGCGGCCTCGGGCTCTGCGTCCGAGGCGCCCGCGTCCGGGCCACCGGCCCCGGCCTCAACGGCCTCCGGTTCAGCGGCCACCGATTCAGCGGCCCCGGCCTCGGGCTGGGCGGCCTCGGGCCCGGCGCTCTCGGACTGGGTGACCTCGCTCTGAGGCGTCGTGGCCTCGGACTCGGCGACTGCGGACACCGTGGCCTCCGGGGCACTGGTCTCGGCCTCAGCAGCCTCCGGCCCAGCGGCCTCCGGCTCCGTGGCCACCGGTTCGGCGGCCCCCGCCTCGGGCTCGGCGGCTTCCGGCACCGTGGCATCGGACTGGGCGGCTTCACCCTGGGAGGCTGCGGCCTCGGGCTCTGCGTCCGAGGCGCCCGCGTCCGGGCCACCGGCCCCGGCCTCAACGGCCTCAACGGCCTCCGGCTCAGCCGCCACCGATTCAGCGGACTCGACCTCGGGCCCGACGGCTGCGGGCCCGGCGCTCTCGGACTGGGTGACCTCGCCCTGAGGTGCCGTGGCCTCCGGCTCAGCGGCCTCCGATGCACCCGCGTCCGGACCACCGGCCTCGGCCTCAACGGCCTCCGGGGCACTGGTCTCGGCCTCAGCAGCCTCCGGCTCGGCGGCCCCGGCTTCCGGCTCGGCGGACCCGGCCTCGGGCTGGGTGGCCTCGTCCTGGGGGGCCGTGGTCTCGGGTGCGGTGGGCTGAGCCTCTGCCTCGGGGGCTTCGTTCTCGGCGGATCCGGCGGCGGGAGTGGCCGCCGCTTCGGTCTCGGGGGCCTCGGCCGCGGCTTCGGGGGCCGCCTCCTCGGTGGCGGTCGGCTCGGACTCCGGCTGCTGCGCCTCGGCGGGGGCCTCCTCCGGCGTCGCGGGCTCGGCCTCCGGCTCGGCGGGCGCCGCCTGCTGGGGCGTCTCGTCGGCCACTATCGAGTGGCCCGGGTCCACGGCGGTCGGCTCCGCCGATTCTGCGGGCTGCTCCGGAAGTTGCTGAGCGGCCTCCGCGACGGCGGCCTCCGCGACGGGGGCTTGGGGCTCCTCGGTGGCGGCCTGCTCCTGCGGCGCCGGTTCCGCGACCGGCTCATGGGACACCTGTGCCGGGATCTCCGGTGCGGCCTCCGCGACCGGGGCAGCGACGGGCTCGGCCTGGGCCTGGGCCGGGATGTCGACGACCTGCTCCGCGGCCGGGACGGCCTGCGGGGCGGGCTCCATGACGGGCGCCCCGGCCTGGGCCGGGATGGTCGCGCCCGCCTGGTGCGGGTCCGCGACGGCGGGGTCCACGTACCCCTGGTCCATCACCTGGTCCATCGCGGTCGGCTGCGCCTCCGGCGCCACCGCCTCGGGCTGGGCGAACTGCTGGGGAGCGGGCTCCGCTTCGGGCGTCTCCACGGCCTGGGGCTCCCCGGCCGGACCGACCGTTTCTGCGGGCGCGGGCGCGGGCTCGGCCTGCTGTACCGGCGGCGTGGAGTCCCAGGCGTCCCCCGGCTGCGGGGCATCGACCAGGTGCGGGAGGTCCGCGAGCTGGGGACCGGGCAGTCTGCTCGGGTCGTCGGGCTGCGGGGTGAAGTACTGCGGCCCGGCCGCGTACTGGGGCGCGGTGGAGTAGTCGACCGTCAGAGGCTGCTCGGGCAGGACGGGCTGCTCGGGTCCGGCGAATGGGTCGGCGGCGACAAACTGCTGCTGTTGCTCGGCCCCCGCGAACTGCTCGGGCCCGGCGTACTGCTCCGCTCCGGCGAACTGCTCAGCCCCGGCGAACTGCTCGGGCCCGGCGTACTGCTCCGCTCCGGCGTACTGCTCGGGCCCGGCGTACTGCTGCTCGGCCATCCCCGGTTGCTCAGGCGCCGGGGCGCCGTGCCGGGGCCCCGCCCCGTACTCGGGCTCGGGCTGCGGCGCGGCCTGGGGCTCCGGCTGGCGTACGGGCGCGGCGTGCCGACCCGCCGCCGGGCCCCGGTCGGCCAGCGAACGCACCACGCCGCTGGTGGAGGTGTCGGGCACCGGCGGGCCCAAGTGGAGCGGCCGCCGGGCGGGGGCGGCGGGCGCCGCGTACGCGGCCGGGGCGGGGGCCGGCTGCGGTGCGGGCTGTTCCACCACGGGCTGTGGTTCGGGCATCTGGGCATCGGCGTACGGGGCGGCGCCCGGGTCGGGCACCCCCGGGTTGAGCACTCCCGGCTCGTACGCCCCGGTCTGGTACTGGGCCTGCTGCTCGCTCCAGGCGCCCTGGGCGCCCGGCATCAGCAGCAGATCGTCCTCCTCGCCGCCGTGTTCGGGACCGTCGAGGAAGGTGTAGGCGGCACCGGGAGGGACACCGGGCTGCGGCTGCTCGATGTAACCGGCGTCGGCAGGCGGGGCGTGGACATCCGCCGGGTGCGGGTGTCCGAGTCGTCCGCCTGCGTTCTCCGGCAGTCCCTCGCCCGGGACCTGGCCGGTGTCGGTCATGCGTACCCCTCGCCCATCGCTAGTGCTCCTTCCAACCGCCTACCGCCGAGAGCAAGCCCCCTGAGCAAGAACGAGCATGCGCCGTGCGCGGCACGTAGACACGCCCGAGCCTTGCCTACCGCGACCCCGCCAAGGGAGGGGCACATTCCGGCCTTTGGCCCATAAAGCGCCGAACGCCGGGCAGCGGTACTGGCAGTACAACGATCCGCCAGCCTACCCCGCGCGATGCCCCGAGCAGGTCACCGGGGCGAAGCTCAGGGCGAACGTCACAAGGACAAAATCACTGGTGCGGGCGGTGGCCGCAGAGCATGAAGGCGACCGCGCGCTCCCGTTCGGTCCAGCCCCGGGTGTCCAACTCGACGGACTGCGACAGCACGCATTCGACGGCGTAGCCACCGTCCTCCAGCGCCGCGCCGATGGCCTCCGCCTCGTCGCGGGTCGCGGCGTGGGTGACGATGCGCTCGGGGCGGCGCGCGGCGCACGCGGCCACCACGGACGCGCCCCCGCCGCCGATCCGCACCACGTCCGGCTCCGGCAGGTCCTCCAGCACCTCGGGGGCGACACCCTGGACGACCTGGAGCTGTACGGCGAAGCGGCGGGCGAGGGTGGCGGTGCGCTCGCAGGCGTCCGGGTCGCGGTCGACGGCGATGACGGCGGCGCCGAACCCGGCGGTCTCGACGGCGGCCGCGCCGCTGCCCGCGCCGATGTCCCAGACCAGGTCGCCCAGGCGGGGGCCGAGCCGGGCGAGTTGGAGGGCGCGCAGCTGCGGGGACTCGCTCTCGCCCAGCACGGTCGCGTACGCGGGTCCGGGCAGCGCCCAGCCGCGGACGGCGCCCGGGTAGCCGGGGTCGTGTCCGGCGATCCAGCCGCCGCCCGACAGCGCGCCGCGGGCGGCACCGGCCGACGGGCCGCCGGGGGCGGGGGTGGCGCCGGAGCCGCCGATGACGATGACGACGTTGGGGTCGCGCCAGGCGTGGTCGGCGGCCTTGTCGGAGGTGAGGACGGTGACCCGCTCGCGTTCGGTGCCCAGGGCCTCGCAGATGACGAAGGTGCGGTGGACCGGGCCGAGGAGCAGTGCGAGTTCGGCGGGGCCGGCGCCGGGCGAGGTGAGCACGGCGACCTTGGTGTGGGCGCGGCAGACGTTGACGGCGCGGCGCAGATCGCGGCTGTGGGCGACGACCACCTGGGCGTCGTCCCAGGGCATCCCGGCCCGTGCGAAGGCGGCGGCGACGGAGGAGACGGCGGGGACGACCTCGACCTCGAGTCCGTGCTCGGGGGCGCGCAGGGCGCGGACGACGCCGAAGAAGCCGGGGTCGCCGTCGGCCAGGACCACGGCGGAGCCACGGTGCTGGGCGATCCTGCGGGCCGCGAGGTCGACGCTGCCGAGCCGGATCCGTTCGGCGCCGGGCGGGACTTCGGGCAGCGCCAGGTGGTGGGCGGCGCCGGCCACGAGGGTGGCCGCGCCGAGGGCGGAGCGGGCCGCGTCCGTGAGCGGGGTGCCGTCCCAACCGATCACCGTGACGCGGTCGGCCATCGTCCTTGTTCTCCCCTGTGCGTGGTGGGTTGTGCGTGGTGGGTCGGGTCTGTCGGGTGCGGGCGTCGCGGGGGGGTGCTCGTGAGGGGTCACGGGCGGGTCGCGGCCGGTGCGCCACCGATGCGCGGGTCGCGGTCCTGGGTGCGGGCCGAGTCGCGGGCGCTCAGCGCGGAGAGAGAGTACCCCGGCTGGTCCGGACCTCCGGAGCGGGGGCGGGCACGGGGTGGTGCGCCGAGGGAGCGGAGGGCGCGAACGCACCGGATCCAGGGTCCTTCTGACGTATCTCCGTCAGCCGCGGAGATCCGTCGGAGGCCCTGGCCCCGGCGGAGTGCGGGCGAGGGGGCGTCAGGCCCAGTCGGAGTAGCTGGGGTAGACGCCGAAGCCCTCGGGCCCGGAGTTCCGGTCGGGGGCGCCGTCGAGGTCCTCGGCGAGGAGGCTCCAGACAATGAGGTCGGTGCGCATATCGGTCCAGCCGCCGTCCTCCGTCTGGGTGCGGGCTATCCAGGCGTTGCGCAGCACGCCCTCGCTGATACAGCCGATCTTCTGGGCGACCTGCTGGGAGGCGGTGTTGCCGGCGGCGGTGCGCAGCTCCAGCCGCTCGAACTTCTGGTCCTGGAACAGCCAGCGGGCCACGGCCAGCACCGATTCCGAGGCATAGCCCTCACCGCGCGCCCAGGGGGCGGTGATGTAGTGGGCCTCGGTGGCCAGCAGCCGCCAGTCGGTGTTGTGCAGATGCACCAGTCCGACCAGCCGCTGGGTGAGGAACTCGGCGACCGCGAAGACGATGCCGCGGCCGGTGGTGCGTTCCGCCGGAGCGAGCCGCAGTGCCTGGTCTCTGGCGTCGCCGAGGCTGTACGGGTAGGGCGCTCTGGTCCACGCGATGACGAGTTCGTCGTTCATCATGTCCGCGAGCGCGGGTACGTCCGCTTCCTCGAACGGGCGCAGCACCAGCCGTTCCGTGCTGATGGAGATGTCCGGGAAAGTGGATGTCATGCGCCGCTCCGTAACCGGAAGTCGTTTCGGGATCGTGGAGAGGCCCAGCATGCAGCATCGCGCAGATGAAATGCAGCACGGGGGGTGAATCGGAAGGCTCCGCATCCGGCTGGGGTGCGGATGCGGAGCCTCGGGAATCCGCCGGCGGCTGGAACGTTGGCGTAATCGTTGCGGTGATCACGGCATTGTCGAGGTGATCACGGCCGTGGGGTGCGCGTACGCCGGGGATCGGTGTGCCGGGGAGCGGAAAGACCCGGGGATCAGAAAGACGCCAGTACGGAGCCCTGGTACTTGTCCTTGATGAACTTCTTGACCTCGGGGGAGGTGAGGAGCTTGGCGAGCTTCTTGACGCGCGGGTCGTCCTCGTTGCCCTTCTTCACGGCCAGGAAGTTGGCGTAGGGGTTGTTCTTGGCCGATTCCAGGAGGATGGCGTCCTTGGCGGGCTTGAGGTCCGCCTCGATGGCGTAGTTGCCGTTGATGACCGCGGCGTCCACGTCGTCGAGCGAGCGCGGCAGCTGGGCGGCCTCCAGTTCCTTGAACTTCAGGCCCTTGGGGTTCTCGGCGATGTCCTTGGGGGTGGCCTCGTTGCCGACGCCGCTCTTGAGCTTGATGACGCCGCCCGTGTCCAGCAGCTTCAGCGCGCGGGCCTCGTTGACCGTGTCGCTCGGGACGGCCACGGTGGCGCCCTTCCCCAGCTCGTCGACCTTCTTCACCTTGTGCGAGTAGAGGCCGAGCGGCTCGAGGTGCACGGTGACGACGGGCACGATGTCGGTGCCCTTCTTCTTGTTGAAGTCGTCGAGGAAGGGCTGGTTCTGGAAGTAGTTGGCGTCGACCGAGCCGTCCTGGGTGGAGAGGTTCGGCGTGTTGTAGTCGGTGAACTCTCTGACGTCGAGCTTGAGGCCCTCCTTGTCGGCCAGGTGGTCCTTGACGTAGTTGAGTATCTCCGCGTGCGGGACCGGGCTCGCGGCGACGACCAGGGCGCCGTTCTTGTCGCCCGAGGAGCCGGCGCCGCAGGCGGTGAGGCCGAGGGCGAGCGCGCCGGCGGCGAGGACGGTGGTGACGGTCTTGGTGGTGTTACGCACGAAAAGTGCCTTTCTTCTGGGGCGCACGGATCCGCCGCGGGTGCCGAAGCGGGATACGGACGGGAGGTTGGGGGGACGGGAGGGGGCTCAGGGGACCTTGGTCGGCTCCACGGGTGTGGCCTCGGCGGGCCCGGCCTCTCGCGCCGCCGGGACCGCGGCGGGCTTTCCGGGCCGCTCCTCGGTCGTCGCCCGGCCGCGCAGCAGCACCAGCCGCGGGACGACCGAGGAGCGGCCGCGGTGCGACAGGGCGCGGGCGGCGAGGTCGCCCGCGAACTGGATGACGGAGATGACCACGGCGAGGATGGCGACGGTGATCCACATCAGGTCGGTCTCGAACCGCTGGTAGCCGTAGCGGACCGCCAGGTCGCCCAGGCCGCCGGCGCCGACCGTGCCGGCCATCGCGGAGTAGCCGATGAGCGCGACGATCGTGGTGGTGGCGCTGGAGATCAGCGCGGGCAGCGACTCGGGCAGCAGCACCTTGCGGACGACGGTCCAGGTGGAGCCGCCCATCGACTGCACGGCCTCCACCAGCCCGCCGTCCACCTCGCGCACCGAGGTCTCCACGAGCCGGGCGTAGAAGGGGATGGCGCCGATGGCCAGGGGCACGATCGCGGCCTCGGGGCCGATGGTGGTGCCCACGATCAGGCGGGTGAAGGAGATCAGGGCGACCATCAGGATGATGAACGGCATCGAGCGCGCGATGTTGACGATCTGCCCGACGACCTTGTTCACCACGACGTTCTGGAGCACTCCGCCCCGGTCGGTGAGGACCAGCAGCACGCCCAGCGGCAGTCCGCCGACGACGGCGATCAGCGCCGACCAGCCGACCATGTAGAGGGTGTCCCAACACGCCTGTTCCAGCAGGGGCTCCATCTCGGACCAGGTCACTTGGCGCCCTCCTTGAGCAGCGGGGTCGGGTTCGCGCGCGGGCCGTCGGCGACCCCCGCCACATCGACCTGGAGGCCCTGCTCGCGCAGGAAGCCGATCGGGACGACGTTCTCCTCGAACCGGCCGGGCAGCTCGATCCGCATCCGGCCGACCTGGTGGCCGCCGACGGTCTCCATCGCGGCGCCCAGGATCGAGATGTCGATGTTGTACGTACGGGACAGCTGGGAGATGACCGGCTTGGTGGCCGCCTCGCCCTGGAAGGTGAGGTCCACGACCGTGCGGTCCTCGCCCGAGGGCACCCCGCCGACCGGGAAGAGCGCCTGGGCCAGCTCGGAGCCGGGCGTGGCCAGCAGCTCGGTGACCTTGCCGGACTCCACCACCCGCCCGTCGCGCATCAGCGCGGCCGAGTCGCAGATGGTCTTGACGACGTCCATCTCGTGCGTGATGAGCAGCACGGTCAGGCCCAGCTGCTCATTGAGGTCGCGCAGCAGCTGGAGGATCGAGCGGGTGGTCTCGGGGTCGAGCGCGGAGGTCGCCTCGTCCGACAGCAGCACCTTGGGGTCGCCGGCCAGTGCGCGGGCGATGCCGACGCGCTGCTTCTGGCCGCCGGACAGCTGTGCCGGGTACGCCTTCGCCTTGTCGCCCAGACCCACCAGGTCCAGCAGTTCCAGGGCCTTGCGGGTGCGCTCCTTGCCGGAGACGCCGAGGATCTCCAGGGGCAGCTCGACGTTGTCCCGTACGGTGCGCGAGGAGAGCAGGTTGAAATGCTGGAACACCATGCCGATGCGGCTGCGCGCCTGGCGCAGCGCGGAGCCCGCCCTTTGTCCCCGCCCGGCGAGCGCGGTGAGGTCCTGACCGGCCACGCTGACCGTGCCGGAGGTGGGGCGCTCCAGGAGATTGACACAGCGGATGAGGGTGGACTTCCCGGCGCCGCTCTGGCCGACGACGCCGTACACCTCACCCTCGCGGACGTGCAGATCGACGCCGTCGAGGGCGGTTACCTCGCGGCCTCGTGAGCGGTAGACCTTGGTCAGGTCCGTGGTGGTGATCACAGGGATTCCGTCACTGTTGAGTGCACGGCGGTTGGTGCCGCCGGGCACGGCTCGTTCATTGCGGAACGCGGCAGGGCGAACCCGAGGGCGCGCGGCGTGTGGGCGCGGTTCCGGGTTCCGGTGACGCGGGGCGGGTCCGGTCGGGCGCCGTCTGGCGCACGGTCCGGCTCAGCGGGTCTCGCTTCGGGGCGCGAGGCGCGGGCAGGGGCCCTCAGCTGTCACACATTCGACACCGACAACGAGCACCGGGCGCGCGGATCGCCTCGGTCGCAAGGGTGCGGCAGCTCGTCGTGGTCATGGCTGCAAGTAAAGCAGACACCGGTGCGGACCCATCAAGCATGCCCGCATAACGGACACGGCGTATCGGTCCGTGGACGGCTCGGAGGGGCACCGGGGGCAACGTTCAGAGACAGGCGGTGATCTCCACTGTCCCGTCTTCCCCGTCGATCACCTGTGCGGACACGGCCGACAGGTCCTCGACCACGATGTCGGCGGCCAGCTCGCTCCGGTCGGTCGTTGTGGCCAAGGCCACGGTCCGCATCCCGGCCGCGCGGCCCGCCGCGAGCCCGGCCGGGGCGTCCTCGAAGACCACACAGCGCGCCGGGTCGACTCCCAGCCGCTCGGCGGCCAGCAGGAAGGGCTCGGGGTCGGGCTTGCCGCGGGTGATGTCATCGGCGCTGATCAGCGTCTGCGGATGGATTCCCACCTCGACCAGACGGGCCTCGGCCAGCTTGCGGTTGGCCGAGGTCACCACGGCCCAGCGCCCGGCGGGCAGCCCCGCCAGCAGCTCGGCGGTGCCGGGGAGCAGCTTCACCCCGCCCGGTACGTCCGCCAGCTCCAGCTCGTCGATGCGCGCCCGCGCCCAGGGGCGGCGGTCGGCGGGGAGCAGGTCGGCGATGATGTCGTCGGCCGGGCGGCCGTGCAGCTCGACCCGGGCGAAGTCCTCCGCGGCGATCCCGCACTCCTCGGCCCAGCGGGTCCAGCAGCGCAGGACCGAGTCCAGGGACGAGACGAGGGTTCCGTCGTTGTCGAACAACAGTGCGTCAGCGGAGATCTTCATGGGCCGCAGCGTACGTGGGAGTGGGGAACGCTCCGGGGCGCGGGGCCGGGCGCAGCGCGGCCGGCCGGGCCGATTACCCTCGTCCCATGCCTGTCACTCCCTGTGTGCGCCGCCGTCGGGTGCGCCGCCGCACCGCGCGGAGGTCCCGTTGATCGACGCGCTGACGGTCGCGCTCGGTGTGACCGCGCTCCTCCTCGCCGCCTGGTGCGGTTTCGCCGCCTACCGGGACCAGCCGACCAAGGACTGGCACTTCATCGGCATGGCCGTGGTGGCCGTGCTGGCGATCGTGCAGCTGATCATAGGAGTGGTGCGGCTGGCGGGCGGTGACGACCCCCAGCAGGGTGTGGCGATCTTTGTGGCGTATCTCATCGGCTCGGCGCTCGCGGTGCCGATCGCGGCGTTCATGTCGCTCGCGGAGCGGACCCGCTGGGGGTCGGCGACGGTCTCCGCGGCGGCCGTGGTGCTGGCCGTGCTCGAGGTGCGGCTGTACGACATCTGGGGAGGCGTCGGTGGCTGAGGACACCGGAACGGTTGAGCGGCGCACCGGACTGGGCCAGGGCCCCGGGCGGCTGCTGGTGATGCTCTACGGGGTGTTCACCGTGGCCGCCGCGTCCCGCTCGGTCTACCAGCTGATCGCCCAGTACCACGAGGCCCCGCTCGCCTACATCCTCTCGGCGGTCTCCGCCGTGGTGTACGCGTTCATCACGGTCTCGCTGGTGCGCGGCGGCGAGGGCGCGCGCAAGGCGGCGTTCGTGTGCTGTGCGGCGGAGCTGCTGGGGGTGCTGACCGTGGGCACCTGGACCCTCGCCGACCCCTCGGCCTTCCCCGACCAGACGGTGTGGTCCGACTACGGGATGGGCTATCTGTTCATCCCCGTCTTCCTGCCGGTCACGGGTTTGCTGTGGCTGCGACGGGCCCGGCGGGGCTAACCGGACGCGGCGTCGCGGGGGCCGGTCCGCGCCGCCACGAGCCTGCCGGGGTGCCGCCCCGGTCCCTGGTCCTCGATCGCCGGCCGGGACGGGCTCCCGGCCCGGCCGGCGATCGACCGTGTCAGGCCGCCGCCTAAGCGCTCGCGGCGTACGCGCTGGCCGCGGCGTCCTTCTCCAGGGTGATCAGGCTCAGCCGGCGGTTGACCTCCTCGGTGCCCACCTGGGCGTAGCCGTAACGGCGGTACAGCCGCAGATTGCCCTCGCTGCGGTGGCCGGTGAACAGCCGGTACCGCTTGGCGGCCCGCTCCCCGGCCAGCCGCTCCTCGATCGCGGCGAGCAGCCGCCCGCCCAGGCCGTGCCGCTGCATGCGCGGGTGGACGATCAGCTTGCCGATGGCGGCGGTCCCCTTGTCGTCGACGGCCCCGCGGACCGAGCCGACGACCTCCGCGCCGAGCCGGGCGACGAGCACGCAGCCCTCGCTCAGTTCGGCGCGCAGGTCGTCGAGCGACTCCGTCAGCGGTTCGATGGAGTAGTCGCCGTAGAGCTCCGCCTCGCCCTGGTAGCACAGATACTGCAGCTTCAGGATCTGCTCGGCGTCGTCCGCGGTCGCCGCGGAGATGGTCACGCTCATGCCCATGTGCGCATGCCTCCCCTTTTCTCGGTTCCGCCGGTCGCCTTGAGGGTAGGAGTGCGACCGGGGTTCATGGCCTGGGTGGAGGCGCCGCCGATCGGCGTCCGCCTCCGAGGCGCCGGTTGTCTATCGCTCCTTTCCCCACGGTTCAGGAGCCGCAACCTCCGCCGTGAGCATTCTGCGCAGGCAACTCAGACATCGGGAACGTACCGGGCCCAGACTCCCCTGTGACATTCCCAACTGCCCGGCGATCTCGCGGTACGTGGGATCGGAGCGGGAGAGCATCGCCGCGAGCAGCGCGGGGCAGCGGCCGGGCAGCCGCCGCACCGCCGCGCGCAGCGTCCGGCGGGTCTCCGCGGCCAGCACGGCGTGTTCGGCGGGGCGGGGCTCGGGGCCGCTGGGCGGGCCACCGCCCACCGGGTCGTACGGCACCTCGCGGCGCGCCCGGCGCCTGACCCCGCGCACCTCGGCCCGTACGGCGCAGCGCAGCCAGCGGGCGGGGTGGGGCGGCGGCCCGGTGTCGCGGGTACGCTCCAGCAGCCGTAGCCAGACGGCCTGTTCGAGTTCCGCGGGCTCGACGCCGACGCCGTGCGCCTCGGCCGCCGCCTCGGCGGCCAGCAGCGGGCCCAGCTGCTTCACAAGGTCCATGCCGGGCGGGACGAGGCCCGGTCGCGGGGTGGTTGCCGGGGGGCGGTTTCGTCACCCGACCGGGGAGGCCGCGGGGCCGCGCCTTGACGCTCGCGCGGCCCCGCGGTCACTTCTGTCGTGCGTGTGCGTTACTTGCGGAAGTCCGCCGCCGCGAGGAGCGCGGTGTCCGGGTTGTCGGAGAAGATCCCGTCAATTCCGGTCTCGAAGTATGCCTTGAACACTCCGAAGGCGTCACCGTAGGCGTTGGGGTCGCTGCCCCGGCGGAAGTCGGCCGGGAGGAAGGTGTTCTCGGCGCGCACGGTGTACGGGTGCAGGACCAGCCCCGCCGCGTGCGCGTCCTTCACCACGCTGGTCGGCGTGCCGAGCTTGCCGTCGGACGTGCGGGGGATGATGACCGACAGATCGGGGCCGATGCCCTGGGCGTAGCTCGCGATCCACTTCAGCCCCTCGGGCCCCACCAGGTCGCGGACCGTACGCGGGTCGTTCGCCTCGACGAAGTCCCAGGGCCTGCTGTCGATGGTGGACAGCAGCACGACCGCCGGGGTGTCGACCAGCTTGCGCAGCCGCTGGATGCTGCTCGGCTCGAAGGACTGGAGGAACAGCGCCGCGTCCTTCTTGTGCCGGCCGTACCGGCGCAGCAGCTTCGCCAGCGGCTCCTCGAGGCCGAGCCCGAGCTTGCGGAAGTAGGTGGGGTGCTTGGTCTCCACGTACAGCCAGACCCGGCGGCCCCGCTTGCGGCCCTCGCGGTCGGCCCACTGGAGCACCTCTTCGAAGGTGGGCACCTCCCAGCGGCCGTCATAGAGGGTGTTGTGCTGACGGGTGCCCGGAATGCGCTCCTTGGCGCGCAGCGTCTTCAGCTCGGCGAGGGTGAAGTCCTCGGTGAACCAGCCGGTGAGCTTCGTGCCGTCGACCGTCTTGGTGGTCTTGCGGTCGGCGAACTCCGGGTGCGAGGCGACGTCCGTGGTGGCCGTGATGTCGTTCTCGTGACGGCAGACCAGATGGCCGTCCTTGGTGGGGACCAGGTCCTGCTCGACGATGTCCGCGCCCATGTCCAGGGCGAGCTGGTACGAGCCGAGGGTGTGCTCGGGCCGGTAGCCGCTGGCGCCGCGGTGGCCGATGACGGTGGGCACCGGCAGCTCACGGTTCCGGCCGGGCGCACCCGAGGCGGCGCCCGCCTCCGTGCCCGCGGCCACCGCCGTGCCCGCACCGGCCAGCGCCATCGCTCCCGCGCCGAGGGCCGCGGCCCCCAGGAGGGCGCGCCGTCCGGGCTGTTGCTCCCGCTCCATGAGCACTCCTTGATGTGGTGTTCGACACGGTGTTCAACCGCTTGTTCAGCACCTGTTAAATCCGGTCAGAAGACGGGCTGATGGTAGGCGTGGGCGGCTTTCGCGTGGGAGACCTCGGGCGAAACGCGCGGGGAACGTGGGTCAACACTGCGTATCAGGTGGGTGAACCTGGTGTGCGCCGGAGCGCAACCGGCGAGTATCGTCCTCATCGGCGCAACGGTGCGGTACGAGGTTGACGGACCGCACGGCGACGCGCCCCAGAATTTGACCCCGACCGGAGGGCCCGTGTCCCGATTCGCGTTTCTGAAGGCAGTACTCGGTCCGCTGATGCGCCTGATGTTCCGCCCACGGGTCGAGGGGGCCGAGCGCATTCCGGGCTCGGGCCCGGTGATCCTCGCCGGGAACCACCTCACCTTCATCGACTCGATGATCCTGCCGCTGGTCTGTGACCGTCAGGTCTTCTTCATCGGCAAGGACGAGTACGTCACGGGCAAGGGCCTCAAGGGCCGGCTGATGGCCTGGTTCTTCACCGGCGTCGGCATGATCCCGGTGGACCGCGACGGCGGACGCGGCGGCGTCGCCGCGCTGATGACGGGGCGCCGGGTGCTGGAGGAGGGCAAGGTCTTCGGCATCTACCCCGAAGGCACCCGCTCCCCCGACGGCCGCCTCTACCGGGGCCGCACCGGCATCGCCCGGCTCGCCCTGATGACCGGCGCGCCCGTGGTGCCGTTCGCGATGATCGGCACCGACCGGATCCAGCCGGGCGGCAAGGGGCTGCCGCGGCCGGGCCGGGTGGAGGTCCGCTTCGGCGAGCCGCTGGAGTTCACCCGCTACGAGGGCATGGACCGCGACCGCTATGTGCTGCGGGCCGTGACCGACGAGGTGATGAGCGAGGTCATGCGGCTGTCCGGGCAGGAGTACGTGGACATGTACGCCACGAAGGCCAAGTCGGCCGCCTGAGGGGTTCGAGCGCACGCCATACGGCCGCGGCGGTCCGGATACCGGACCGCCGCGGCCGTATGTCCGGGCCGCCGCGTTTCCCCCTTCAGGCCCGGCCTGGCCTGGCCGGGGCGCGGCGGGCCGCCGCGATCGAGTCGCCAAGTCGCCTCAGTCATGCGATCGGGCCAAGGCGTTGAGCACCCCGGGCCACCGGATTCCCCTTCCGAACCCGGCCTGGCCGGGGCGCGGCGGGCCGCCGCGATCGAGCCACCGGGTCGCCTCGGTCATGCGGCCGGGCCACCGCGTTGAGCATCCCGGGCCACCGGGTTCCCCTTCCGAGCCTGGCCTGGCCTGGCCGGGGCGCGGCCGGCCGCCGCGATCGAGTCGCCAAGTCGCCTCGGTCATAGCCGCGGGGCCCGGCTAAGGTGCGATGGCTGGCGGCTGGCGTTCCGGTGCATTGCGGGGCACGGCGGACCGTGGCGCGCCGGTGAAGGGGCATGGTCCGGCGCACAGGCGGAAGATGGGATTCCGCTCCCTGGTGGTCACCGCCGATCCCGGCCAGTATGGTGCCCCGGGTGACCACGATGACCGTGCCCTCCCCCGACTTCGTCATCCTGCGCGGTCGGCGGTTCGCCCTGACCGATTTCGGCGGACCGGGTACCCCGGTTCTGGCCCTGCACGGCCACTTCGGCCGGGGCAGGATGTACGCGCCCCTGGCTGCCGCCCTCGCCCCCGAACGACGGGTGATAGCCCTCGATCAGCGGGGCCATGGACTGACCGGTGGCGGCGGCCCGTTCACGCTGGACGAGTACGTGGCCGACGCGGCCGCGCTGTTGCGGGAGCTGCGGCTGGGCCCGGTCCCGGTCGTCGCCCACTCCACCGGCGCGGTCGGCGCGTACGCCCTCGCCGCCCGCCATCCGGACCTGGTGAGCGCGCTTGTCGTCGAGGACATCGGCGCGGTGACGGGCCGTCCGGTGGTCAGCCATCCGGTGCTCGACGTCTCCGGCTGGCCGACCTGGGCCGTGGACCGGGAGAACCTGCGCGCCGCCATCGAGTCCCGGGGCATCCCGGACGCCTCGTACTTCCTGGACAGCGCCGAACCGGACCCCACGGGCGGCTGGCGGCTGCTGTTCGAGCCGAGCCACATGATGGCGTCCCAGCAGGCCATGTGCGGTGACTTCTGGGACGACTGGCTGGGCTCCACCTGCCCCGCGCTGCTGATGCGCGGCGAGCACAGCCCGCTGCTGCCGCCGGGCCACGCCCACGAGATGGCCACCCGTCGCCCCAACACGCGGCTGCGCGAATTCGCCGGGTGCGGTCACTGGATCCACGACGACGCGCCGCGCGGGTACGCCCGCGCGGTCCGGATGTTCCTGAGCGCGCTCTAGCCCCTCCCTGCGTCTCCCCCGTCCCCTCGCACGCCCTGCTCGGGCATCGCCGGGCCGGGGGACCGACGACCCCAGCGGGGAATCAGGACCAGGGCAGTTCGGAGCGGTGGCGCCAGTAGTCTTCGGCGGGTTCCGCCAACCGTTCGAGCTCGCTCACCTGACGCTCGTCCAGGCTCAGGCCGGCGGCGGCCAGATTGGCGTGCAGCTGGGCCGTGGTGGCCGCGCCGGAGAGGACGACGGTCACCCACGGGCGGTGCAGGACCGCGGCGAGGGCGACGGCGTCGGGGGTGACGCCGGTCTCCTCGGCCACCTCGCGCAGGGCCGCCGGCAGCCGCTCGCCGGCGGCCTCGGTGAGCCGGCCGTTGGCCACGGCTTCCTTGACGATGACCGCCCGGCCCGCCTGATGGGCCTCGGCCAGCGCCGCCCCGGCCGAGGGCTCCAGCAGGTTGTAGGTGCTCTGGACGGTGCGGAAGAGCGGCCGGCCGTCGACCTCCACGGCCAGCGCGGCGCGGATCGCCTCGGCCTGGCGCGGACCGCTGGTGGACACGCCGACCGTCACCCCCTCCGCGGCCAGCGCCGCCAGCCGGGTGTGCAACTCGCGGTCGGTGAGGGCCGGGCTCTCGGGGGTCACCGAGTGGATCTGGTACAGGTCCAGCCGGTCGCCGAGCAGCGCGTCGGTCAGCCCGCGCTGCCGCTCGAAGAGCTCGACGCCGTGGTCCTTGACCTCATGGGTCTCGGCGTCCGTACGCCAGTCCGCGACGTACGTATAGCCCCACTTGGAGCCGACCACCACCTCGCGCGCGGCGTCCGGCCGGTCGCGCAGCCAGTCGGCGAGGAACTCCTCGGCCCGGCCGTAGGAGCGCGCCGCGTCCAGATAGCGCACGCCGGCGGCGTACGCGGCGTCCAGCAGCTCATGGCTGCGCTGCCGCATCACCTCGACCGGGCGCTCGGCCGGGAGGTCCTGGTCCCGGCCGAGGTTGATGTAGGCGGGACGGCCGACCGCGGCCAGGCCGAGCCCGATCCGGGCCGTCCCCGCCTCAGGGGTGGCGATCTCCGCAAGACGTTCGAAACCCATGGTGCCGTCCCCACCTCTCCCGTTCAGCGCTTGGCGCCGGCCCACTCGTACTGGGCCGCCAGATCCTCCTTGACCTCCGCGAGCTGGGCCCGCACCGCCTCCGGGGCGGTGCCGCCGCGGCCGCTGCGCGCGGCCAGCGCGCCCGGCACGTTGAGGACGCCGCGGACCTCGGGCGTCAGATGCGGGGAGATCTTCGCGAACTGCTCATCGGTGAGCTGGTCGAGCTCGATGCCGGTCCGCTCGCACTCCTTGACGCATGCGCCCGCGACCTCGTGTGCCACCCGGAACGGCACACCCTGCCGCACCAGCCATTCGGCGATGTCGGTGGCCAGCGAGAACCCGGCCGGGGCCAGCTCCTCCATGCGCTCGCGGTTGACGGTGAGCGTCGCCATCATCCCGGTGAAGGCCGGGAGCAGCACCTCCAGCTGATCGCAGGAGTCGAAGACCGGCTCCTTGTCCTCCTGGAGGTCGCGGTTGTACGCGAGCGGCAGGGCCTTGAGCGTGGCCAGCAGCCCGGTGAGGTTGCCGATCAGCCGGCCGGACTTGCCGCGGGCGAGCTCCGCGATGTCCGGGTTCTTCTTCTGCGGCATGATCGACGAACCGGTGGAGAAGGCGTCGTGGAGGGTCACGAAGGAGAACTCCTTCGTGTTCCAGATGATGATCTCCTCCGCGATCCGCGACAGATCGACGCCGATCATCGCGGTGATGAAGGCGAACTCGGCGACGAAGTCACGGGAGGCCGTGCCGTCCAGCGAGTTGGCGGACGAACCCCGCTCGAAGCCGAGGTCGGCCGCGACCGCCTGCGGATCGAGGCCCAGCGAGGACCCGGCCAGGGCGCCCGAGCCGTACGGCGAGACGGCGGTGCGCTCGTCCCACTGCCGCAGCCGCTCCGCGTCCCGCGACAGCGCCTGCACATGGGCGAGGACGTGGTGGGCGAAGAGCACCGGCTGGGCGTGCTGGAGGTGGGTGCGGCCGGGCATCGCGACGTCGGGGTGCGCCTCCGCGAGCCCCACCAGGGCCTGCTGGAGGTCGGCGATCAGCCCGCCGATGATCCGGGCGTGGTCGCGCAGATACATCCGGAAGAGGGTGGCGATCTGGTCGTTGCGGGACCGTCCGGCCCGCAGCTTGCCGCCGAGGTCCGGGCCCAGCCGCTCCAGCAGACCGCGCTCCAGGGCGGTGTGGACGTCCTCGTCGGCGATGGTGCCGGTGAACGCGCCGGAGGCGACGTCGGCCTCCAACCGGTCCAGTCCCGCCAGCATCCGCTCCAGCTCATCGGCGGTGAGCAGCCCCGCCGAGTGCAGCACCCGGGCGTGGGCGCGGGATCCGGCGATGTCGTACGGCGCCAGGCGCCAGTCGAAGTGCACGGAGGCGCTGAGCTTCTCCAGTGCCTCGGACGGCCCGTCGGCGAAGCGGCCGCCCCAGAGCCGGACGTCACCGCTGTTGCCGTTGCTCACGCTGTTGCTCCTCAGGCTGTGGGGTGGTGCTGTGCGGGTGATGCTGTCGGGTGGTGCTGTGGGTGTGCTGTGGGTGTACGACCGCCTTCCCGCCGTGCGGCGGGAAGGCGAGGTGGTCCGTGATGGTATGCGGATACGCGGGCTACTGCTGGAGGTCCCGCTTCGCGGCGATCTTGCTGGACATGCCGAAGATCTCGATGAAGCCCTTCGAGAGGGACTGGTCGAAGGTGTCGCCGGTGTCGTAGGTCGCCAGGTTGAAGTCGTACAGCGACTGCCGCGACCGGCGCCCGGTGGCCACGGCCCGGCCGCCGTGCAGGGTCATCCGGATCTCGCCGGAGACCTGCTCGTTCGCCTCGGCGATGAAACCGTCCAGCGCCCGCTTGAGCGGCGAGAACCACAGTCCGTCATAGACGAGCTCGCCCCACCGCTGCTCGACCTGCCGCTTGTAGCGGGCCAGCTCGCGCTCGACGGTGACGCTCTCCAGCTCCTGGTGGGCGGTGATCAGCGCGATGGCGCCGGGGGCCTCGTAGACCTCCCGGGACTTGATCCCCACCAGCCGGTCCTCGACCATGTCGATCCGGCCGACGCCCTGGGCACCCGCCCGCTCGTTGAGCCGCTGGATGGCCTGGAGCACGGTGACCGGCTCGCCGTCGATCGCGACCGGGACGCCCTTGTCGAAGGTGATGATCACCTCGTCGGCCTCGCGCGGGGTGGCCGGGTCGGAGGTGTACTCGTAGACGTCCTCGACCGGCGCGTTCCAGATGTCCTCCAGGAAGCCGGTCTCCACGGCCCGCCCGAAGACGTTCTGGTCGATCGAGTACGGGGACTTCTTGGTGGTCGCGATCGGCAGGCCCTTGGCCTCGCAGAAGGCGATCGCCTTGTCCCGGGTCATCGCGTAGTCCCGGACCGGCGCGATGCAGGTCAGATCCGGTGCGAGGGAGGAGATGCCCGCCTCGAACCGCACCTGGTCGTTCCCCTTGCCGGTGCAGCCGTGGGCGACGGTCCCGGCGCCGTGCTCGCGGGCGGCGGCGACCAGGTGCTTCACGATGGCGGGCCGCGACAGGGCGGAGACCAGCGGATAGCGGTCCATGTACAGTGCGTTGGCCTTGATCGCCGGAAGGCAGTACTCCGTGGCGAACTCGTCCTTCGCGTCCGCGACCTCCGCCTCGACCGCCCCGCAGGCGAGCGCGCGCTTACGGATGACGTCCAGATCCTCGCCACCCTGGCCGACGTCCACGGCAACGGCGATGACCTCGGCACCCGTCTCCTCGGCGATCCAGCCAATGGCGACGGAGGTGTCCAGGCCGCCTGAATAGGCGAGTACGACGCGCTCGGTCACGGGTCCCTCCTTACGTTTCATACGGTCGTAGGTATAAGTATGCACTGGGCCGTATGTTTCGTCAAAGCGTCCCAAGAGGGTTGTCCGGCGGGTCGGTGCTGTCACCATGGATGACGCGGAGAGCGCAGCTGTGGACCGAGGGGGAGTCGGGACCCGTGCAGAAGAAGCAGATGATGGTGTTCGGAGCGATCGTGGCGGGGGTCCTGTGGATCAACAACCACGGTGACGGCAACACCCGCGACGGCGAGTCGGACCAGAAGGACCGGTATCCCGTCCACTTCCAGAGCGAGAAGGGCGACAAGACGGGCGACAAGAAGCAGCCCGAGCCGCGCTCGACCGTGTCCTACCCGATCAAGTTCGATCGTCGGTGAGGCCGGCGACTCGTCCGGACGGTGGACGTACGGGCGCGGTGAGCGCGGCGCCGTGGGGCCACGTTCGGCACCGGAACGCACGCTGACCGGCATGGATCACCTGATCACCGTTCCCGGCCGCCGCCGGTTCCTCGCCGCGGCGATCGGCCTCGGCACCACCGCCGCCACCGGGACGGCCTGGGCGGCGGCGACCGCCACGGGTGCGCAGGAGCGGCTGCGCGTGGCCACGTTCAACATCCACCATGGTGCGAGCCCGGCCGATGTGCTGGACCTGGAGCGCGTCGCCCAGGTGATCGAGGCCCTGGGAGTGGACGTCATCGGCCTGGAGGAGGTCGACCGGTACTGGCGGCGCAGCGGCTTCGCCGACCAGCCGGCCTGGCTGGGCGAGCGGCTGGGCATGCGGTACGCCTTCGGCGCCAACCTCGACCTGGACCCGGAGGAGCCCGGCCGGCCGCGCCGTCAGTACGGCACCGCGGTGCTCTCCCGCCGGCCGATCCTGTCCTGGACCAACACCCACCTTCCGCTCGTCCCCGGCCATGAGCAGCGCGGTCTGCTCCGGGCCACGCTGGACGTGGGCGGTACGCGCGTCACCTTCGCCGTGACGCACCTTCAGCACGACGACGGCCGGGAGCGCGAGCGGCAGTCCGCCCGGATCGCCGAACTCCTCGGGCCGGACCCCGGGCGCACCGTCCTGGTCGGCGATCTGAACGCCACGTCCGAGGCCCCGGAGATCCGCACCCTGACCGGTGTGCTCGACGACGTGTGGACAAAGGCCGGCACCGGTGACGGCTTCACCTACGCCGCCGCCGACCCGCACGCCCGTATCGACTACCTCCTCGCCTCCCACGACATCGGCCCGCTCGCCGCCGAGGTGGTCACGGCGGACCCCGAAGCCTCCGATCACCTGCCGGTGGTGAGCGATCTGCTGATGCCCGCGGCGCGCCGACGGCGCTGAGCCGACACGCGGCGGGACCGGAGCGGGCCAGACCGGGCAGCGTTATTTGCATACGCGGTCTATTTCGGGCGAGGATATATGCGAGGCGCCGCTAATGCGCCTCGTCGGCATCTCTCGGTGCCGCCTCCCCCAACCCCCTGGTACGGAGTTTTTGTGAGTTCCCTGTTCGAGCCCTACACCCTGCGTTCCGTCACGATCCCCAACCGGGTGTGGATGCCCCCGATGTGCATGTACTCCGCCGCCCCCACGGGCCTCGCCGAAGGCGTGCCCACGGACTGGCACTTCCAGCACTACGGAGCGCGGGCGGCGGGCGGCACCGGGCTGATCATCATGGAGGCCACCGGGGTGTCGCCCGAGGGCCGGATCTCCCCCCACGACCTCGGACTGTGGAACGAGACGCAGGCCGGCGGCCTGCGCCGGCTCACCGATTTCCTCAAGAGCCAGGGCACCGTCCCCGGCATTCAGCTCGCCCACGCCGGCCGCAAGGCGTCCACCAGCCGGCCCTGGGAGGGCGACCGCCCGGTCGGCCCCGACGAGCACGGCTGGCAGCCGGTCGGCCCGAGCGCCGAGCCGTACCCGGGCCTGAAGGTCCCGCACGAGCTGACCGTCGAGGAGATCCACGAGATCGTCGACCGGTGGCGCGCCTCGGCCCGCCTCGCCCTCGCCGCCGGTTTCCAGGTCATCGAGATCCACGGCGCCCACGGCTACCTGATCGGCAACTTCCTCTCCGCGCACAGCAACCGCCGCACCGACGCCTACGGCGGCGGCTTCGACAACCGCGTCCGGTTCGCCGTCGAGGTCGTCGACGCGGTACGCGAGGTCTGGCCGGAGGAGCTCCCGCTCTTCTTCCGCGTCTCGGCCACCGACTGGCTTCAGGAGGGCGGCTGGACCCCCGATGAGACCGTCGCCCTCGCCCGCGTCCTCACCGAGCACGGTGTGGACCTGATGGACGTCTCCACCGGGGGCAACGCGGCCGGTGTGACCATCCCGGTCGGGCCGGGCTACCAGGTGCCGTTCGCCGCCCGGGTCCGGCGCGAGACGGAGATGCCGGTGGCGGCGGTCGGCGAGATCACCGAGCCCGAGCAGGCGGAGAAGATCCTCGCGGCGGGCGAGGCGGACGCGGTGCTGATCGGCCGCCAGCTGCTGCGCGAGCCCACCTGGGCCCGGCGGGCCGCCCGCGAACTGGGCGGCGATGTGCGGATTCCGCAGCAGTACGGCTGGCGTCCCTGAGCGGTCGCCGGAACCCCCGCCGCTGAGTCCTCGCGGCCGTTGAGTCATCCCGCGCTCCCGGCCGTACCCCCTTGCGCCGGAGCCCAGGGGAAGGGGACAGGCCGTGACGACGCTACTGAACAGCCGGGCCGGGCGGCGGCAGGCCATGCGCCGCATCCGGCCCCGCCGTTCGCCCGCCGTGCCGTTGATCCTGCTCAGCTGGGCGGGCGCGGCGGCGGTGTGGTCGCTGTGGTGGCGGAACACGCCGAACGTCGACGGCACCGCGCAGTGGCTCACCCACACCGGGCGGCTCAGCGGGCTGCTCTGCGGGTACGTCCTCGCCCTCGTCGTCCTCCAGATGGCGCGCGTTCCGGCGCTGGAGCGGCGGGTGGGGTCGGATCGGGTGGCGCGGTGGCACGCGATGAGCGGGCGGTACGCGCTGTGCCTGATCGTGGCGCATGTCGGGCTGACCATCGCGGGGTACGCCCAGCAGGCGGGCACCGGCCTCGCCGACCGGACCGTGACCGTGGTCATGGACTACCCGGACATGGTCGAGGCGACGGCCGGCACCGCGGCGCTGGTGGTGATCGGGCTGGTCTCGGCGGGGGTGGTGCGCCGCCGGATGCCGTACGAGGTGTGGTACTACCTGCATCTGTTCACCTACGGGGCGGTCTTCCTGACGTTCTGGCACCAGCTCGCCATGGGCGCCGAGTTCGTCGGGCACCAGACCGCCGAGACCGCCTGGTACGCGCTGTACGGCACGGTCACCGCGCTCGTGGTCCGGTACCGGCTGCTGGTGCCGCTGCGGCTGAACCTGCGGCACCGGATGCGGGTGGCGGCCGTCGTGCCGGAGGCGCAGGCGGCGGCGACGTCCAGGTGCACGGCGGCCCGTGGCGGGTGGGCATCGCCGATCCGCTGCGCCGGGGCGAGCCGGCGGCGGTCGTGGCGGCCCACGGCGAACTGGCCGTGGCCACCTCGGGTCCGGCCGAGCGGGGCTGCCACATCCTGGACCCGCGCACCGGACTGCCCCCGGCGCGGGGACCGGCCTCGGTCACCGTGATCGCCACCAGCCTGGCGGACGCGGACGTCTGGGCCACGGCGGCCTGCGCGATGGGCGCCGAGCGCGCCCGCCCCTGGCTGGGACGGCTGTCCGACGCCGAGGCGTTCGTCGTCACCGCCGACGGCTCCACCTGGCACACGAGCGGTTTCGCCCGCTATGCGGCAGGGCTGTGGGTATGACTCCGGCTCCTTCCGCCCTCCGCCGCGACGAGGAGTGCGCACATGGCCCGCGGCCGAGGCGGCGGTCAGCCGTGGCCGCGGATCGCCTCGGCCAGCACCTGGACGTGGCCGTGGTCGAGGTCCTTGACCGCGGTGAGGAGGGTCAGGGGGCCGGCGGCGGCCAGGGTGCGCAGGTGGTCGACGGCGGCGCGGCGGTCCGGGTCGGCGAGTTCCGCGTGGTAGCGGCGGGTGAACTCGGGGAAGCGGTCCGGGTCGTGGCCGTACCAGCGGCGCAGTTCGGTGGAGGGGGCGGCGTCCTTGGTCCATTCGTCCAGGTGGGCGTCGGCCTTGGCCAGACCGCGCGGCCAGACGCGGTCCACCAGGACGCGGGTGCCGTCGTCCGGTTCGGGGGTGTCGTACACCCGGCGGATGCGGACCGCGGGCCTGGTCGCGGAGGGCCGTGCCGAGGATCGTGCCGAGGCTCGTGCGGAGGCTTTCTTGGAGGCCATACGCCCATGGAACCATCGCCCCGGCCGCCACCCGCAGGGATAATGCGCCACATGGGAAAGGTGTATGAACGCATAGACGGCAGACTCCGCACCTTCATCGAAGAGCAGAAGATCTTCTTCACCGCCACCGCCCCGCTGGCCGGGGACGGCACGGTGAACCTCTCGCCGAAGGGGCTCACCGGCTCCTTCGCCGTACTGGACGAACTGACCGTGGCCTACCTGGACTTCGCGGGGAGCAACGCGGAGACCGTCGCCCATCTGCGGGAGAACGGCAGGATCACCCTGATGTGGTGCGCCTTCACCGGCCCGCCGAACATCGTGCGCGTCCACGGCCGGGGCGAGCCGGTGTTCCGTGACGATCCGCGCTTCGCCGGGCTGCTGGAGCACTTCCCGGACATCGACATCCGCGCCCACGGGCTGCGGGCGATCATCGTGGTGACCGCCGAGCTGATCCGGGACACCTGCGGCTACGCGGTCCCGTTCATGGACTACCGCGAGGACCGCCCGCTGCACGCCTCCCGCTTCCAGCGGGAGGACGACGAGTCGCTGGACCGCTACTTCCACAAGAAGGAGCACATCGCCAGCAGCATGGACGGGCTGCCGGGGCTACCGCTCCCGCTGCCGCCCCTCACCGCCACATAGTGGGCGTAGTGACCACATAACGAGACGGTGTTGCGGAAGGTGCCTCCGGAAGCGTTCCATCACGCGGTGCGCTCCGAATCGAACAGCTCCGCGGCGGACTCCCCGACGGCGGCGGCGCAGACGCCCGCCTCGTCGCCGGAGTCCGCTTCCACCGACCGGGCGGCCCGGCGGGCCGTCACCGTCTTCCCCATCCTGGTGCTCGCCGCCGGCGCGGCCGGCCTCAGCACGCCCGGCACCTTCAGCGGCTGGGCTCCGGACGTGCCCTACCTGCTCGGCGTGATCATGTTCTGCATGGGGCTGACCATGACCCCGCAGGACTTCTCCGGTGTCGTCAAGCGGCCGTGGGCGGTGGCCCTCGGACTGGTCGCGCACTACGTGATCATGCCGGGGCTGGGGTGGCTGATCGCGCACGCCCTCGGTCTCTCCCCCCAGCTGGCGGCCGGAGTCATCCTGGTCGGCTGCGCGCCGAGCGGTACGGCCTCGAACGTGGTGACGTACCTGGCGCGCGGCGATGTGGCGCTGTCGGTGTCCGTCGCCACCGTCTCCACGGTGCTCGCACCGCTGGTCACCCCGCCGCTGACGCTGCTGCTGGCCGGGGAGTTCCTGCCGGTGGACGCGGGCTCGATGGTCACCGACATCCTCAAGACCGTGCTGCTGCCAGTGGTCGCGGGGCTGGTGGTCCGGCTGTTCGCCGGGCGGTTCATCCACCGGGTGCTGGGGCTGCTGCCCTGGCTGTCGGCCGTCACGATCGGCGTGATCGTCGCGGTCGTGGTGGCGGCCAGCGCGGACACCATCAAGTCGGCGGCGGCGCTGGTGCTGCTGGCCGTGGTGCTCCACAACGGGCTCGGCCTGGCGCTGGGATACGGGGCGGGCAAGGTGGCCCGGCTGGGGGCGCCCGCCAGCCGCGCCATGGCCTTCGAGGTCGGCATGCAGAACTCCGGGCTCGCCGCCTCCCTGGCCGCCGCCCACTTCAGCCCGCTGGCCGCGCTCCCGGCCGCCGTGTTCTCCGTGTGGCACAACGTCTCGGGTGCGCTGGTCGCGGCCTGGATGTCGTACCGGGCCCGGCGCCGCGCCGACGCGTAAGCGGACTGACGCGCCGGCACTCCGGGGAGTGCCGGCGCGCAGATCATCCGCCGGGAGGGCGCTAACGCTCCTTCTGGGCCAGCCGCAGCAGATGGTCGGCGAGCGGCTGGCCGCCCGCCGGGTCGCGGCTGATCAGCAGGAGGGTGTCATCGCCCGCGATGGTGCCGAGGATGTCGTGCAGCTCCGCCGAGTCGATGGCCGAGGCGAGGAACTGGGCGGCGCCCGGCGGAGTGCGCAGCACCACGAGGTTGGCCGACGCCTCCGCCGAGATCAGCAGCTCGCCCGCCAGCCGGGCCATCCGCGCCTCGCTCGCCGACTCGCCGAGCGGGGCGCGCGGCGTACGGTCGCCGCCCTCGCTCGGCACCGCGTAGATCAGCTCACCGCCGGTGTTGCGGATCTTCACCGCGCCCAGCTCGTCCAGGTCCCGGGAGAGCGTCGCCTGGGTGACGGAGAGCCCGTCGTCGGCGAGGAGCTTGGCGAGCTGGCTCTGGGAGCGCACGGGCTGCCGGTTCAGGATGTCCACGATCCGGCGGTGGCGTGCGGTGCGGGTGTGCGGCAGGGCCGGTCCGTGGTTGGCGTCCTGTGCGTCGGTGTGCTGCGCCTCGGTCATCGGTGTCGTCAGTCTCCGGCTCGTCGTTCCCCGTGACCCTCGTGGACGGCGTCCAGGACGGCGGGCAGCTCCCGGAGGAAGGTGTCCACCTCGTCGTCGGCGACGACGAGCGGCGGGGCGAGCCGGACCACATCCGGCGCGACCGCGTTCACCAGGAGTCCCGCGTCCTGAGCCGCCTGCTGCACCTGCGGCGCGAGGGACTCGGTGAGCACGATACCGAGCAGCAGCCCGGCGCCACGGACCCGGTCCACCAGAGCGTGGTCGAGTGATTCGATTCCGTTACGCAGCCGCTCCCCCGCCCGCTTGACCCGGTCCAGGAGGCCGTCGGCGGCGATGGTCTCCAGGACGGCGAGCGCGGCGGCGCAGGCGACGGGGTTCCCGCCGAAGGTGGAGCCGTGCTGGCCCGGGGTCAGCAGCTCGGCCGCGGGCCCGAAGGCGATGGTGGCGCCGATCGGCAGCCCGGCGCCGAGCCCCTTGGCGAGGGTGACGACATCGGGCTCGACACCCTGCGCCTGGTGCTCGAACCAGTGCCCGGTCCGGCCGATGCCGGTCTGGATCTCGTCGAGCACCAGCAGGGTGCCGGTGGCCCGGGTGATCTCGCGCGCCGCCGCGAGGTAGCCGGCCGGCGGCACGATGACGCCGTTCTCGCCCTGGATGGGCTCCACGATGACGAAGGCGGTGTCGGTGGTGACGGCCGCGCGCAGCGCCTCCACGTCCCCGTACGGCACATGGGTGACGTCGCCGGGCAGCGGACGGAAGGGGTCCTGCTTGGCGGGCTGGCCGGTCAGCGCGAGGGCGCCCATGGTGCGGCCGTGGAAGCCGCCGGTGGTGGCCACCATATGGGTGCGCCCGGTGCGCCGCCCGATCTTGAAGGCGGCCTCGACCGCTTCCGCGCCGGAGTTGGAGAAGTACACGCGCCCGGAGCGGCCGAAGAGCTGGAGCAGCCGCTCGGCGAGCGCCACCGGGGGTTCGGCGACGAAGAGGTTGGAGACATGGCCGAGGGTGGCGATCTGGTCGGACACCGCCCGCACCACGGCGGGGTGGGCGTGGCCGAGGGAGTTGACGGCGATACCGCCGACGAAGTCGAGGTACTCCTTGCCGTCCGCGTCCCAGACCTTGCCGCCCTCGCCGTGGGTGAGCGGGACGCGGGGGGTGCCGTAGTTGTCCATCAGCGCCCCCTGCCAGCGCCGCGTCAGCTCTTCGTTGCTCACTGGTCCTCCCCCTCGGTGTCGTTGTCGTTCTGATGGGGCACGGCCCCGTCCGGCAGGACCATCGTGCCGATGCCCTCGTCGGTGAAGATCTCCAGCAGGATGGAGTGCTGGACGCGCCCGTCGAGGACACGGGCGGTGCTGACGCCGTTGCGCACGGCGTACAGGCATCCCTCCATCTTCGGCACCATGCCGCTGGCCAGCTCCGGCAGCAGCTTCTCCAGCTGGCTCGCGGTGAGCTTGCTGATCACCTCGTCACTATGGGGCCAGTCGGCGTACAGGCCCTCGACGTCGGTGAGCACCATCAGCGTTTCGGCGCCCAGCGCGGCGGCGAGCGCGGCCGCGGCGGTGTCGGCATTGACGTTGTAGACGTGGCCGTCGTCGGCGCTGCGGGCGATGGAGGAGACGACCGGGATGCGGCCGTCGTCCAGCAGGGCCTGGACCGCGCCGGTGTCCAGCTCGGTGATCTGGCCGACCCGGCCGATGTCCACCCGCTCGCCGTCTATCTCGGCGAAGTGCTTGGTGGCGGACATCAGATGCGCGTCCTCGCCGGTCATGCCGACGGCCAGCGGGCCGTGCCGGTTGAGCAGCCCGACCAGTTCGCGCTGGACCTGTCCGGCCAGCACCATCCGTACGACGTCCATGGCCTCGTCGGTGGTGACCCGCAGCCCGGCCTTGAACTCGCTCACCAGGCCGTGCCGGTCGAGCTGGGCGCTGATCTGGGGGCCGCCGCCGTGGACCACGACGGGGCGCAGGCCCGCGTGGCGCAGGAAGACGACGTCCTGGGCGAAGGCGGCCTTCAGCTCGTCGTCGACCATGGCGTTACCGCCGAACTTGATCACCACGGTCTTGCCGTGGTGGCGGGTCAGCCAGGGCAGCGCCTCGATGAGGATGCGGGCCTTGGGCAGGGCGGTGTGTTTACGGGCGGTCGGCTGGCTCATGAGGAATACGCGCTGTTCTCGTGGACGTAGTCGGCGGTCAGGTCGTTGGCCCAGATCACGGCCGATTCGCTGCCCGCGGACAGGTCGGCGGTGATGCGGACCTCGCGGTAGCGCATGTCGACCAGCTCGCGGTCCTCGCCGACCGAGCCGTTCTTGCACACCCAGACGCCGTTGATGGCCACGTTGAGCTGGTCCGGTTCGAAGGCGGCGGAGGTGGTGCCGATCGCGGACAGCACCCGGCCCCAGTTGGGGTCCTCGCCGTGGATGGCGCACTTGAGGAGGTTGTTGCGGGCGATGGAGCGGCCCACCTCCACGGCGTCGTCCTCGGTGGCCGCGCCCACGACCTCGATCCGGATGTCCTTGGAGGCGCCCTCGGCGTCCCCGATCAGCTGGCGGGCGAGGTCGGCGCAGACCGTGCGGACCGCCTCGGCGAACTCCGCGGCGTCGGGTGTGACACCACAGGCGCCGGAGGCCATCAGCAGCACCATGTCGTTGGTGGACATGCAGCCGTCGGAGTCGATCCGGTCGAAGGTGGTGCGGGTGGCGGCGCGCAGCGCGGTGTCCAGGCCGGGAGCGTCCAGGTCGGCGTCGGTGGTGAGGACGACGAGCATGGTGGCCAGGCCCGGAGCCAGCATCCCGGCGCCCTTGGCCATACCGCCGACGGTCCAGCCGGCCGGGCTGGTGGCGACGGCCGTCTTGTGGACGGTGTCGGTGGTCTTGATGGCGATGGCGGCCTTCTCGCCGCCGTGCGCGGAGAGCGCGTCGGCGGCCTTGTCCACCCCCGACAGCACCGCCTCCATGGGCAGCCGGACGCCGATCAGCCCGGTGGAGGCGACGACGACCTCGCCCGCGCTGTGGCCGAGGACGTCGGCGACCTTCTCCGCGGTGGCGTGGGTGTCCTGGAAGCCCAGCGGGCCGGTGCAGGCGTTGGCACCACCGGAGTTGAGGACGACGGCGGAGACCTGACCGCCCTTGACGACCTGCTCGGACCACAGGACGGGGGCGGCCTTGACCCGGTTGGAGGTGAAGACGGCCGCGGCGGCCAGGCGCGGGCCGGTGTTCACCACGAGTGCGAGATCGGGGTTTCCGTTCTCCTTGATCCCTGCCGCGACACCGGAGGCCGTGAAGCCCTGGGCTGCCGTAACGCTCATGGAGCGACTCCGATCGTGGAAAGTCCCAGCTCCTCGGGGAGGCCGAGGGCGATGTTCATGCTCTGCACCGCGCCACCCGCGGTGCCCTTGGTGAGGTTGTCGATGGCGCTGATCACGATGGCGCGGCCGGCCGCCTCGTCATGGGCGACCTGGAGCAGCGCGGCGTTGGATCCGTACACGGCGGCGGTGGAGGGCCACTGGCCCTCGGGGAGGAGGGTGACGAACGGCTCGTCCCGCAGCGCCTTGACGTACACCGCCCGCAGGCTCTCCCCGGTCACTCCGGGCCTGGTCCTGGCGCTACAGGTGGCGAGGATGCCGCGGGGCATCGGGGCGAGGGTCGGGGTGAAGGAGACCGAGACCCGCTCCCCCGCCGCGGCCGACAGGTTCTGGATCATCTCGGGGGTGTGCCGGTGGCCGCCGCCGACGCCGTACGGACTCATGGAGCCCATGACCTCGCTGCCGAGCAAATGCGGCTTGGGCGCCTTGCCCGCGCCCGAGGTGCCGGAGGCGGCGACGATCACCGCTTCGGGCTCCAGCAGCCCCGCCGCGTACGCCGGGAAGAGCGCGAGGGAGACGGCGGTGGGGTAGCAGCCCGGCACCGCGACGCGCCTGGACCCCGCCAGCGCGCTGCGGGCCCCGGGCAGCTCGGGGAGGCCGTAGGGCCAGGTGCCGGCGTGCGGTGAACCGTAGAACCTCTCCCAGTCCGCCGCGTCCTTCAGCCGGAAGTCGGCGCCGCAGTCGATGACCAGCACCTGGTCGCCGAGCTGCTCGGCCACGGCGGCGGACTGCCCGTGCGGGAGTGCCAGGAAGACCACGTCATGCCCGGCCAGCGCCTCGGCGGTGGTGGGCGCCAGGATGCGCCCGGCCAGCGGCAGCAGGTGCGGCTGGAGCTGGGCGAGGGGTTGCCCGGCGTTGGAGTTGCCGGTCAGGGTGCCGATCTCCACCTCGGGGTGGGCGAGCAGCAGGCGCAGCAGCTCCCCGCCCGCGTATCCGCTCGCCCCTGCCACCGCAGCACGTATCGCCATCGCCATCCTCCCTTGAGTATGGCATGACTATACGTATGATCGCAGCTTTATGCAATGAGGTTCCGCCTGGTCACGGCGCCGGGCCCGTGACTATGCGCGCAGGTGGTGGCTCGACGGCGATGTCGCTGGTGACGTGGTGAGTACGGGGCGTGCCGTCCTCGTAGCGGATCACGCTGTCGCGGAGCATCGCCGCCACGGCGTCGCGGCCGTGCGCGGAGGGGCCGCTGCCGATGAAGGTGGCGTCGGCGGACAGGTCACCGACGCCGGCGAAGTCCCCGGCGTCCACCAGCTGTGCGTAGCGGGCGATCAGGTTCGTCACCGCGGTCGCGCCGGCCGTGGCGGGGGCGGGGGCACCGGGCGAGTCGGGTGTCGTGCTCATGGTTCCCTCCTGCGGGGCCGGGCGTCCGCGCACGGTGCCGGGACGGAAACCGCCCCGGCCGGACGGGTCCGGTCGGGGCGGTTTGGTGGTGCGGTGGTGCTGTGGTGCTGTGGTGCGGCCGGGCCTCAGCCGAGGGTGGCGAGGGCCTGGTTGAGGGTCGCGGACGGGCGCATGACGGCCCTGGCCTTGGCCGGGTCGGGCTGGTAGTAGCCGCCGATCTCGGCCGGGGAGCCCTGGACGGCGATCAGCTCGTCGACGATCTTCTGCTCCTGGGCGGTGAGGGTCTCGGCGAGCTGAGCGAACGCCTTGGCCAGGTCGGCGTCCTCGGTCTGCTTGGCCAGCTCCTGGGCCCAGTACAGGGCCAGGTAGAAGTGGCTGCCGCGGTTGTCGATACCACCGACGCGGCGGCTGGGCGACTTGTTCTCGGCGAGGAAGGTGCCGGTCGCCCGGTCGAGGGTGTCGGCCAGGACCTGGGCCCGCGCGTTGCCCGTCTTCTGCGCGAGGTGCTCGAAGCTGACCGCGAGGGCGAGGAACTCACCCAGGCTGTCCCAGCGCAGGTAGTTCTCCTTGACCAGCTGCTGGACGTGCTTGGGCGCCGAGCCGCCCGCACCGGTCTCGAACAGACCGCCGCCGTTGATCAGCGGGACCACCGACAGCATCTTGGCGCTGGTGCCCAGCTCCAGGATCGGGAACAGGTCGGTCAGGTAGTCACGCAGCACGTTGCCGGTGACCGAGATCGTGTTCTCGCCGCGGCGGATCCGCTCCAGGGAGAGCTTGATCGCCTCGACCGGCGACAGGATCCTGATGTCCAGACCCTCGGTGTCGTGCTCGGGCAGGTACGCCTTGACCTTCTCGATGAGGTTGGCGTCGTGCGCACGGCCCTCGTCGAGCCAGAAGACGGCCGGGTCGCCGGTGGCGCGGGCGCGGGTGACGGCGAGCTTGACCCAGTCCTGGATCGGCACGTCCTTGGTCTGGCACATGCGGAAGATGTCACCGGCGCCGACGACCTGCTCGATGACCGCGTTGCCGGCCTGGTCCAGGACGCGGACGGTGCCCGTGGTGGGGATCTCGAAGGTCTTGTCGTGGCTGCCGTACTCCTCGGCCTTCTGCGCCATCAGACCCACGTTGGGCACCGAGCCCATGGTGGCCGGGTCGAAGGCGCCGTGGGCGCGGCAGTCCTCGATCACGGCCTGGTAGATCCCGGCGTAGCTGCTGTCCGGGATCACCGCGAGGGTGTCGTGCTCCTCGCCGTCCGGGCCCCACATGTGGCCGGAGGTGCGGATCATGGCCGGCATGGAGGCGTCGACGATGACGTCGGACGGCACGTGCAGGTTGGTGATGCCGCGGTCGGAGTCGACCATGGCCAGCTCCGGGCCCTCGGCCAGCTCGGCGTCGAAGGACGCCTTGATCGCCGCGCCTTCGGGCAGGGACTCCAGGCCCTTGAGGATGCCGCCCAGACCGTCGTTCGGGGTCAGCCCGGCGGCGGCGAGGGTCTCACCGTGCTCGGCGAAGGTCTTGGGGAAGAAGGCCCGTACGGCGTGGCCGAAGATGATCGGGTCGGAGACCTTCATCATCGTGGCCTTCATGTGCAGCGAGAACAGCACACCCTCGGCCTTGGCGCGGGCGACCTGCGCCGAGAGGAACTCGCGCAGCGCCGCGACGCGCATCACGGAGGCGTCCACGACCTCGCCCGCCAGCACCGGCACCGACTCGCGCAGCACGGTGGTGGAGCCGTCGTCGCCCGCCAGCTCGATGCGCAGCGCACCGTCCTCGGGGATCACCACGGACTTCTCGGTGGAGCGGAAGTCGTCGGCGTCCATGTGGGCCACATTGGTCTTGGAATCGGCCGTCCAGGCGCCCATGCGGTGCGGGTTGGCCTTGGCGTAGTTCTTCACCGAGGCGGGGGCGCGGCGGTCGGAGTTGCCCTCGCGCAGCACCGGGTTCACGGCGGAGCCCTTGACCTTGTCGTAACGGGCGCGGATCTCCCGCTCCTCGTCGGTCTTCGGGTCGTCCGGGTAGGCCGGCAGCGCGTAGCCCTGCTGCTGCAGCTCGGCGATCGCGGCCTTCAGCTGCGGGATCGAGGCCGAGATGTTCGGCAGCTTGATGATGTTGGCCTCAGGGGTCTTGGCGAGTTCACCCAGCTCGGCGAGGGCGTCCGGGATGCGCTGGCCCTCCTCGAGGTACTCCGGGAACTGGGCGATGATCCGCCCCGCCAGAGAGATGTCCCGGCTCTCCACGGTGACCCCGGCCGTCGAGGCGTACGCCTCGATCACCGGCAGGAACGAGTACGTCGCGAGGGCAGGGGCCTCGTCCGTGTGCGTATAGATGATGGTCGAGTCAGTCACCGGGTGCTCCGCTCCACGTCTGCAACATTGCTCGACATCAAGATATCCGGTACTCGGCCCTTTCCCGAAAGGACCCTGGCCAGATCCGAAAGGGCACCGGACAGACACCGGACAGACATAAGCGCTCTGGTCACCGCCCGCGCTTCCTGAGATCGTCGCGGCCATGCCGACGACTCTGCGGGGCGCGCGGGTGGTGCTGCGCCCCACCACCCCCTCCGATGTTCCCGCCCTGGCCGCGATCCGCGCGAAACCCGAGGTTTACGCGCGCTGGCGGGGTGGCGCGGACCTGGTGGCGGCGGTGCGCGAGGACCTGGCCGAGCCCGGCGGCGAGCACCTGACCATCGAGTACGAGGGCGCGGTGATCGGTATGATCCAGTGGTCGGCCGAGGCCGATCCGGACTACCGGCACGCGAGCATCGACATCTATCTGGACCCGGCGGTGCACGGGCGGGGGCTGGGCACCGACGCCGTACGCACCCTGGCCCGCCATCTGATCGACGACCTGGGCCACCACCGGATCGTGATCGACCCGGCCGCGGACAACGCCGCCGCGATCCGCTGCTACCGCAAGGTCGGCTTCCGGCCGGTCGGCGTCATGCGGTCCTACGAGCGCGGTCCGGACGGTACATGGCACGACGGCCTGCTGATGGACTTGCTGGCCGAAGAGGTCACGCAGGGCCCGTGAGCGCCCGCGTCCCACACCGCCCACGCGTAACGTCCGCGCGCCCGCCCGGCCGGTGCGGGTGACCGGGGAGAGCGGGCGTGCGGCGCGGACCACGGATCGCTGAGCCAGGCGGCCACCGCCCGCGGTGCGCATGCCCTCACATCGGCCGGCGAGCGGCCCGTCCAGTGGCCCATCTCACAGTCGCGCAGGGCGAGTTGGGCCGGCGGGGTGCAGCCCGGCGCGGCGCCGGTCTCCCGGCCGCGGGCCGACGGCGAGCGGTAACGCGGCTCCGCCGCGGCCGGCGGCCGGAGCGCCGGGGCCGCGCGCTCGGCGGCGCGCCGGTCCTCCGGGGCCGGCGGCCGGTCCTCGCCGGAGCGCTCCCCAGCGGCGAGGAGCTACGGCCGGCGGCGACCGGCGTCAGCCGAAACGTCATCCCGGCGTCGTACGGTCACGCCCCCGCTCCGGTGGCCCGCTGCCGGGAGAAGGCCAGGGCCATCCAGTGCTCCGGGTCGTCGAGCGGCTCGAAGCCGGCCTTCGCGTAGACGCCGTGCGCGTCGTGGGTGGCGAGCAGGATGCGGCGCAGCCCGTGGGGTGCCAGGTGGTCGCGGACGGCGCCGGCCAGGGCGGTGCCCAGACCCTTGCCGCGCGCGGCCCGGTCGACATAGACGTCGCAGAGCCAGGCGAAGGTGGCGTGGTCGGTGACCACGCGGGCGTACGCGACCTGGGCGCCCGAAGCGGTGTCGTACACGCCGAAGTTGAGCGAGCCGGCGATCGCGCGGTCCTGCTTCTCGCGGGAGCGGCCGAGGGCCCAGTAGGCGTCGGTGGACAGCCAGTGGTGGATACGGGCGGGGTCGAGCCGGGCGGGGTCGGTGGAGACCTCATAACCGTCGATCATGGGCTCTTCCTACCAGCGGCCCGGCCGGTACCGCGACGGATTTCCGTCCGGCCGCCACCGGCGGGCCCCTACGCCCCGCCCAGCACCTCGTCGCACGCGGTGCGCAACCGCCGTACCCCTTCGGCCAGTTCACCGGCGCCCGCCACCGACGCGAAGCTCAGCCGCACATGCGGCGCGGGCGGTTCGGCGCAGAAGTACGGGCGGCCGGGGGCGACGGCGACCCCGGCGCGCAGCGCGGCGGAGGCCAGGGCGGTCTCATCGGCGCCCTGGGGCAGCCGCAGCCACAGGTGGTAGCCGCCGGGCGGCACATGGCGCAGCTGAAGTCCGGGCAGCTCCCGCCGGACCGCGGTGACCAGCGCCTCCCGGCGGGCGTGCAGCTCGGCGGCGACGCCGCGCAGATGGCGGGGCCAGGCCGGCGCGCCGACCAGTTCCAGCGCGGCCTCCTGGAGCGGGCGGGGCACGAAGAAGCTGTCGACGACCTGGATCGCGCGCAGCCGCTCCAGCGCGGGGCCGCGGGCGGCGAGCGCGCCCACCCGCAGGCTGGGCGAGGTGGCCTTGGTGAGCGAGCAGACGTAGACCACCACCCCGTCGGGGTCGTCGGCGGCGAGGGTGGCGGGCAGCGGTGGCGCGTCCTCGTGGACGAGCCGGCGCGCGAAGTCGTCCTCCACCACGAACGCGCCCGCCGCACGGGCGATCCCGATCACCTCGCGGCGCCGCTGCGCGGAGAGCACCGCGCCGGTGGGGTTCTGGAACAGCGGCTGGCACACGACGACCCGGGCGCCGGTCGCCCGCAGCGCCTCGGCGAGCAGATCGGAGCGGATTCCGTCGGCGTCCACGGGGACCGGGACGGGCCGCAGCCCGGAGGCGCGGGCGGCGGCGAGGATCCCGGGGTAGGTGGGGGACTCGACCAGGACGGGCGCGCCGGGCGGTGCGAGCGCGCGCAGCGCGCAGGTGAGCGCGGCCTGGCCGCCCGCGGTGACCAGGACGTCGGCGGCGCCGAGGACTCCGGCCGGACCGCCGATCTCCCGGGCGAACCAGGCGCGCAGCTCCGCGAGCCCCTCCACCGGCGGGCGGCCCCACGCCCCGGGCCGCCGGCCGGCCCGTGCCAGGGCGGCGGCCAGGGCCCGTTCGGGCTGGAGCGAGGAGTGCAGATAGCCGCTGTTGAACTCCAGGATCCCGGGCGGCGGGGCGGCGAGCGTGGCCAGGACGCCGGAGGCGTCCACCGAGCGCGGCACCGACTCACCGGCCGTCTCCACGCTCAGCGCGACCTCCTGCCAGGAGGTGTCGCCCGGCTGTGGTGCCCGGTCCCGTGGCCGGTCGGCGCGGTAGGCACCGGCGCCGGGACGGGTGGTCACCAGCCCTTCGGCGGTGAGCGCGGCGAGGGCGCGGGAGACGGTCACCGGGCTCACCCGGTAGCGCTCGACCAGGGCACGGCTGGACGGCAGCTTCTCTCCCGGTGAGTAGCGGTTCAGCTCTTTCCGGAGCGATTCCGCGAGTTCGGCCACACTGCTACGCTGATGCATGACAGCACAGGATAGCGCTACTGAAGACAGTGCGATAGCGGTGAGCGGCGGCCCCGCAGGCGGCCCCGCGCCGGGCCGGGGCGCCCCGGCCCCGTCCACCTCCCGTACCAGCACCCCGGCCCCGTCCGCCTCCCGTACCGGTACCGCGCTCGCCGCGCTCGGCGTGGCCGCCTTCTCCCTCACCTTCCCCGCCACCGCGTGGACGCTCACCGGCTTCGGCCCCTGGTCGGCGACCGCCTGCCGGATGGTGCTCGCCGCGCTGATCGCGGGCGGGGCGCTGGCCGCCGTGCGGGTCCCGGTGCCGGACCGCCGCCACTGGCCGGGGCTGCTGGTCGTCGCGGCCGGGGTCGTCGTGGGCTTCCCGCTGCTGACCACGCTCGCGCTCCGGACCGCCACCACCGCGCACTCGGCCGTGGTGGTCGGCCTGCTGCCGCTGACCACCGCCGCCCTCTCCGCCGTACGCACCGGAGTGCGGCCCTCGCGGGTGTTCTGGGCGGCGGCGCTGGCCGGAGCCGCGGTCGTGATCGCCTTCGCGGTGCAGCAGAGCGGCGGCGCGCTCACCACCGGCGATCTGTATCTGTTCGCCGCGCTGCTGGTGTGCGCGGCGGGCTATACGGAGGGCGGCCGGCTGGCCGCCCATATGCCGGGCTGGCAGGTGATCGGCTGGGCGCTGGTGGGCTGTCTGCCGCTGTCGGTGCCGGGCGCGGTGCTCGCGCTGGCCGCCGAGGACGTCCACCTCGGCGGCCGGGCGGTGGCCGGGCTGGTGTGGCTGGCGGCCGGCTCGCAGTTCATGGGCCTGGTGGTCTGGTACCGAGGGATGGCCGCCATCGGGGTGGCCAGGGCCAGCCAGCTCCAGCTGGCCCAGCCGCTGCTCACCCTGGTGTGGTCGGTGCTGCTCCTCGACGAGGAGCTGACCCCGGCCGCCCCCATCGCCGCCCTCGCGGTGCTGGTGTGCATCGGGGTGACACAGCGGGCCAAGGTCCCGGCGGCGGTACGCACCCCCGCGCCGGACCGGACACGGGAGTCCTCAGCGGCGCACCCCGAGGCGGCGGCCCCCGAAGCGCCGGACCGGGCCGCCGAACTGGCGGACCGGGGCCCCGGAAAGACGGACCGGAGCCCCGAAGCGGCGGACCGGAATCACCCCGCGGCCTGAGCAAACCAGGACAACCGGCCATAGACTGGCCTCAGGGATCGCATTGTCCTCGGCAGATCGCATTGCCCTCCGGCGGACAGGAGGTCACGCAGATGGAGGCGACCGTAGGCGACAAGCTGCTGGTGCACGGCAGGGTTGTCGGAATTCACGACCGTGTGGCGGAGATCATCGAAGTGCTCGGGGACCACGGAGAGCCGCCCTACCGTATCCGCTACGAGGACGACGGCCACGAGTGCCTGTTCTCCCCCGGCCCCGACTCGGTCGTCCGCCACCTGGCCACCGGACCCGGCCGGCGGTAGCCGTCCCCCGGGCCACGGCCCGGTTCAGCGGGGCGGACGGACCCGATACGGATAGTGGTCGGCGACCACGCGCGCCATGGCGCCGTTGCGGTCGGCGGCCACTTCCTTCGCCGAGAACCAGACATTGCCGCGCACCTGCGGAAAGTCCCGGTCGAAGGTGAGGTGCCGGGACAGCTCCGCGGGGTCCTGCCAGGGCGCGGGCTGCGCCGGATCGCCCGCCTTGTAGAGCGCCTCGCCGATGTAGAGGCGCACCCCGGTGCCCCGCACCACCCGGGACCACCAGGGGACGAGCACAGCGTAGTCGGCGGCGGTGAAACCGATGTTCCAGTAGACCTGCGGCACGATGTAGTCGAGCCACCCCCGCCGCACCCAGCCGCGGGTGTCCGCGTAGAGGTCGTCGTAGGTCTGCACCCCTGCCGTGGTGGCGGAGCCGAGCGGGTCGGTGGCCTGGTTGCGCCAGACGGCGAACGGGCTGATGCCGAACCGCACCCGCGGCCTCAGCCGCTTGACGCGTACGGCCGTCTCGTGCACCAGACGGTCGATGTTGTCCCGCCGCCAGGCCGCCCGGTCCGGGAAGCCCGCGCCGTGGCGCTCGTAGGCCGCGTCGTCGTCGAAGACCTGGCCGGCCACCGGATAGGGGTAGAAGTAGTCGTCCCAGTGGACGGCGTCGATGTCATAGCGCGCGACCGCGTCCAGCATGGCGTCCTGGACGAACCGGCGGACCTCGGGCAGCCCGGGGTTGTAATAGAGCTTCCCGCCATACGGCACGGCCCACTCGGGGTGCACCCGGGCCGGATGGGTGGGGACCAGCCGGGAGGGGTCGGTGTGGCCCGCGATCCGGTACGGGTTGAACCAGGCGTGCAGCTCCAGACCGCGCCGGTGCGCCTCGCGCACGGCGGTGCCCAGCGGGTCCCAGCCCGGGTCCCGGCCCTGGACGCCGGTGAGGCACTCCGCCCACGGCTCGTACGGTGAGGGCCACAGCGCGTCCGCCGTCGGCCGCACCTGGAAGACCACCGCGTTGAGCCTGCGGTCCACGGCGGTGTCGAGGAAGGCGAGCAGTTCGGCCCGCTGCTCCGCGGCGCCGAGACCGGGCCTGGACGGCCAGTCGCGGTTGGCCACGGTGGCCAGCCACATCCCGCGGAACTCGGGCCGGTGCCCACCGCCCCGCCCGTCCGCCAGCGCGTCGCCCGCGGTGACGGTCGCGGCCAGCGCCCCCGCGGCCGCGACCGTCAGACTCCTGCGCGTGATCCGACCCATGCTCACTCCTCGCCTCGGTCCTCGTGCCGTGGACGGCCTCCGCGCCGGGTGTCGCGCCGGACGTGACGTGACGGCGACAGGACCTGATGCGGCGGCAACTCCCGCTGATGATGGGGCCCTTGCGGGCGCCGGGCAATGCATGGCGCGCATCCGGGCGCCCGGCCCCCAACACCCCTTGAGGACCACTTGACGTCACCCTTCTCGCGCGCCCATCCGGCCGCTAACATCGGATGACGCACGCATGGGAGCGCTCCCAAATCTTCGCCCGCACAGCCCGCACGCCTCACTACCCCCACGTTCGGAGAGGAAGTTCCCGTGCGCAGCAAAGGCAGAAGACCGATCGGCGCGCTCATGGCCGCGCTGGCGCTCGTCGGCGGATTGCTCACCGCGGCCGCCTCCCCCGCGGCGGCCCGCCCCGACGCGGCCCCCGGCACCTCCGACCGGGGCGCGGCCCAGGCCGACGCCTACACCTGGCGCAACGTCCGGGTGGACGGCGGCGGCTTCGTCCCCGGCATCATCTTCAACCGCAAGGAGAAGAACCTCGCCTACGCCCGCACCGACATCGGCGGGGCGTACCGCTGGGACCAGTCCGGCAAGCGGTGGGTGCCGCTGCTGGACTCGCTGGACTGGGACCACTGGGGCTGGACCGGGGTGGTGAGCCTGGCCAGCGACTCGGTGGACCCCGACAAGGTCTATGTGGCGGCCGGTACGTACACCAACAGCTGGGACCCGGGCAACGGCGCGATCCTGCGCTCCGCCGACCGCGGCGCCAGCTGGCAGTCCACCACCCTCCCCTTCAAGCTCGGCGGCAACATGCCCGGCCGCGGCATGGGGGAACGGCTGGCGGTCGACCCCAACAAGAACAGCGTGCTCTACCTCGGCGCGCCGAGCGGCAACGGGCTGTGGCGCTCCACCGACTCCGGGGTCACCTGGTCGAAGGTGACGGCCTTCCCCAACCCCGGCACCTACGTCCAGGACGCGAGCGACACCACCGGCTATCTGAGCGACAACCAGGGCGTGGTGTGGGTGACCTTCGACGAGCGCACCGGTTCCCCGGGCAGCGCCACGAAGACCGTCTACGTGGGCGTGGCCGACAAGGACAACACCGTCTACCGCTCGACGGACGCGGGCGCCACCTGGTCGCGGGTGGCCGGGCAGCCCACCGGCTACCTCTCCCACAAGGGCGTCCTCGATGCGAAGAACGGCTATCTGTACCTCACCACCAGCGACAAGGGCGGCCCGTACGACGGGGAGAAGGGCCAGGTGTGGCGGTACGCCACGGCGACCGGCGAGTGGACGAACATCAGCCCCATGACCGACGCCGACACCTACTTCGGCTACAGCGGGCTCACGGTGGACCGGCAGAAACCGGGCACGCTGATGGTGACCGGGTACAGCTCCTGGTGGCCGGACACCCAGATCTTCCGCTCCACCGACTCCGGCGCCACCTGGACCCGGGCCTGGGACTGGACCAGCTACCCGAACCGGTCCTTCCGCTACACCCAGGACGTCTCGTCCGTCCCGTGGCTGACCTTCGGCACCAACCCCTCGCCGCCCGAAGTGACCCCGAAGCTGGGCTGGATGACCGAGGCGCTGGAGATCGACCCGTTCGACTCCAACCGGATGATGTACGGCACGGGGGCCACGGTCTACGGCACGGAGAACCTCGCCAGCTGGGACACAGGCGGCAAAATCACCATCACGCCCATGGTCAAGGGCCTGGAGGAGACCGCGGTCAACGACCTGGCCAGCCCGCCCACCGGCGCCCCGCTGCTCAGCGCGCTCGGTGACATCGGGGGCTTCCGCCACACCGATCCGGACACGGTGCCCGCGAAGATGTACACCTCGCCCACGTTCACCACGACCACCAGCCTGGACTACGCCGAGACCAGCCCGAACACCGTGGTCCGGGTGGGCAACAACGACTCCGCCCCGCGGATCGCCTTCTCGACCGACAACGGTGCCAACTGGTGGCAGGGCAGCGAGCCGTCCGGGGTCACCGGCGGCGGCACGGTGGCCGCGGCGGCCGACGGCAGCGGTTTCGTCTGGGCCCCGGAGGGCACCTCGGCCGTCTACCACACCACCGGTTTCGGCACCTCCTGGTCGGCGTCGAGCGGTATCCCGGCCGGAGCGGTCGTGGAGTCCGACCGCAAGAACCCCAAGAAGTTCTACGGCTTCAAGGCGGGCGTCTTCTACGTCTCCACCGACGGCGGCGCCACCTTCACCGCCAAGGCGTCCTCCGGGCTGCCCGCCGACGGCCCGGTGCGGTTCAAGGCGCTGCCGGGCACCGAGGGCGACATCTGGCTCGCGGGCGGCAGCACCGGCGGGGCCTACGGGCTGTGGCACTCCACGGACTCCGGCGCCACGTTCACCAAGCTCAGCGGCGTCCAGCAGGCGGACACCATCGGCTTCGGCAAGGCGGCACCGGGCGCCTCCTACCCGGCGCTCTACACCAGCGCGAAGATCGGCGGGGTGCGCGGCATCTTCCGCTCCACCGACGCCGGGGCGAGCTGGACCCGGATCAACGACGACGCCCACCAGTGGGGCTGGACGGGCGCCGCCATCACCGGCGACCCGCGCGTCTACGGACGGGTCTACGTGGCCACCAACGGCCGTGGCATCCTGCGCGGCGACATCTCGTGACGGTGATGTGAGAGCCCCGTGCGGGAGCGGGGAGCGGGGGCGGGCCACGGCCGGGAATCCGGCCCCGGCCCGCCCCTTGCCGATAACCGGAGGGTAACGTCTGGGGCGCAGGGGGGGACGACACAACGGACGACTGGATCAGCGAAAGGCACGATGTGACCGACATCGAACGCGTCGGAGTGGTGGGCTGTGGCCAGATGGGTGCCGGCATCGCGGAGGTGTGCGCACGTTCGGGCCTGGACGTGATGGTCGCGGAGACCACGGGCGAGGCCCTGGAAATAGGGCGTACCCGGCTGACCAACTCCCTCGGGAAGGCCGCGGAGCGCGGCAAGATCACCGAGGAGCAGCGCGACGCGACGCTGGACCGGCTGAGCTTCACCACCGATCTGGGGGAGTTCGCCGACCGCGATCTGGTGATCGAGGCAGTCGTCGAGAACGAGCAGGTCAAGACGGAGATCTTCCAGGTGCTCGACCAGGTGGTGACCCGCCCGGACGCCATCCTCGCCTCCAACACCTCCTCCATCCCGCTGGTCAAGCTGGCCGTCGCCACCTCCCGCCCCGATCAGGTGATCGGCATCCACTTCTTCAACCCGGCGCCGGTGCAGGCCCTGGTGGAGCTGATCCCGGCGCTCACCACCGGTGACGAGACCATCAAGCGCTCCGAGGCGCTGGTCCACGACATCCTCGGCAAACACGCCATCCGCGCCCAGGACCGCGCGGGGTTCGTGGTCAACGCGCTGCTCATCCCGTATCTGCTGTCCGCCATCCGGATGTTCGAGTCCGGGATCGCCAGCCGCGAGGACATCGACAACGGTATGGAGCTGGGCTGCGCCCATCCGATGGGCCCGCTGAAGCTGGCCGATCTGATCGGTCTGGACACCATCACGGCGATCGCCGACTCGATGTACGCCGAGTACAAGGAGCCGCTGTACGCCGCTCCCCCACTGCTGCTGCGGATGGTGGACGCGGGCCGGATGGGCCGCAAGACGGGCTCGGGCTTCTACACCTACTGAGGGCCCCGCCGGGTCCGCTCCCCGGACGGCCGCCCTGACCGGATCGTTCCGCCACCGGCCCCGATCGTGCCTGGCAGTGGGCTTTCACCCTGATTCAGACTGTTTCCCATGAACCGAGCACTGATCGTTGTCGATGTCCAGGAATCCTTCCGCGCCCGTCCGTCCTGGGAGCAGATCGCCGATCCGCGGATCGCGGACCCGGTCAACCGGCTGGTACGGCTCGCCCGTGCCGAGGGGGACCAGGTGATCTGGGTACTGCACACCGAGCCCGGCAGCGAAGGCGTGTTCGACCCGGAGCAGGGTCAGGTCCGCCTGCTGGCGGAGCTGGAGCGGCCCGCTCCGGGGGAGCCCGTGCTCCACAAGACCTCCCACAACGCCTTCACCACCACCCCCCTGCATCAGCTGCTGACCACGGCGGGCGTGCGCGAGCTGGTGGTCTGCGGCATCCGTACCGAGCAGTGCGTGGAGACCACCACCCGGGTCGGCAGCGACCTGGGGTACGGGGTGGTGTTCGTCACCGACGCCACCACCACCCATCCGATCGGCGAGCTGAGCGCCGAGGCGGTCATCGAGCGCACGGAGGCGGTGCTGCGCGGCCGGTTCGCCCGGATCGCCACGGTGGCCGAGCTGGAGGCGGAGGCGGCGGGAGCGGCCGCGGCATGAGCCGGGTGGTGTTCGTCCTGGTGCCCGGGGTCCATCTGCTCGACCTGTCCGGACCGGCCCAGGTGTTCGACACGGCGCGGGACCTCGGGCAGCCGTATGAGCTCACGTACGTGGCCGAGCGGGAGCTGGTGCCCAGCGCCCAGGGTCTGACGCTGAACGCGCGCACCCGGTGGCCCGCGACGGGCCCGGACGACCTGGTCGTGGTGCCGGGCTGGCGGTCGTCGCCGCCGCACGACGGGCCGGAACCCGGTCCGCACGCGCTGGAGCGGCTGGGCGCCCACCACGCGGCCGGGGGCACCGTGGCCGGCGTCTGCGCCGGGGCGCTGGCGCTGGGCCGGGCGGGACTGCTGGACGGGCGCCGGTGCACCACCCACCATGAGCTCCAGGACGAGCTGGCGGCCCGGCATCCCCGGGCGACGGTGGTACGGGATGTGCTGTTCACCGCCGACGAGCGGGTGGTGACCTCGGCGGGCATCGCCAGTGGGATCGATCTGGCGCTGCATCTGCTGGCGGTCCGGCACGGGCCGGCGCTCGCCGCCCGGGTGGCCCGGAACATGGTCGTCTTCGCCCGCCGCAACGGCCATGAGCCGCAGGCCGGCGTCATGCTGCGGCACCGCTCCCATCCGGACGACGTGGTCCACCGGGTCCAGGACCTCATCGACACGCGGTTCGCCGAACCGCTGTCGCTGACGTATCTGGCCCTTACGGCGCAGGTCAGCGAACGCACCCTCACCCGGCTGTTCACCCGCGCCACCGGCGGGCTCACCCCGCTGCGCTATCAGCAGGCGCTGCGGCTGGAGCGCGCCGAGCACCTGATCGGCCAGGGGTCGACGGTGGAGGCCGCGGCGCGCGAGGTGGGGTTCGACGACGCGCGGATGCTGCGCCGTCTGCGGGCGCGGGCGCTCTGAACCGGCGGGCTGAACCGGCGGCCGCCGCGCCGGGCCGTGCGGTGGACCGCACGGTGGGCGCTCGGGCGCCCGTGGCGGTACGGCGTCACTCCGAGCCGTCCAGGTCGTGGCCCGCGTCGGCGCCGAGCACGCCGTCCAGTTCGGAGATCTGCCCGACCAGACGGAGGATGTCCCCGGTGCCCTCGAGGGCCAGCAGTACCTCGGCGACGCCCGTATCGGCGGGCCGGGCCTCCTCCTCGGCCCGGACGACCCGGGTGGTGCGGTCCCGGCCCTTCCAGGGCGCCCGGTCCACCCGGACCCGCACCACCCGGTACCCGGCGGCCGTGCACAGCTCCAGGACGCGGGGCAGCACCCCTCCGCCCACCCGGTAGGAGAGCTGCACCTCCACCCGTTCGGCCGACCACAGGGCCGGCAGCCGGCGGGTGAGCAGCGGATAGCCGCGCACCACCAGGAAGTGCGCCGCGGTGGCCGCGGTGGCCAGCAGGGCCAGCCCGCCGCCGCAGGCCATACCGACCGCACAGGTCAGCCAGATGGTCGCCGCGGTGGTCAGCCCCCGGACGGCGTCCCGCCGTACGAAGATCAGGCCGCCGCCGATGAAGCCGATACCGGAGACGACCTGCGCCGCCACCCGGGAGGGGTCCAGGCTGATGTGGTCCCGCAGCAGCACATCGGCGAATCCGTACTGGGACACCTGCATGAACAGCGCGCTGCCCACGCCCACCAGGGTGTGGGTGCGCAGCCCGGCGCTCTTCTGCTGCACCGCCCTCTCGAGCCCGATCAGGGTGGACAGCACCAGGGCGACGCCGAGTTCGGCGAACTGGCGCAGTCCCTGGTCGGCGCCGAATTCCCACATCCCAGCGGCGATCAATCGCACATCCGTCCCTTCTGCCCCGTTGAGTACCCACGCGGAGTACCCCGCTGAGTACCCGCCTTTCGCACGGGGTGTGCGCCGGTGACACACACACCATCCCCACACACGCTCCCGCACCACCTGGGCATGCGCTTGACTCGAAGCGTCACCACTGCACACGGACGTTACATCCGGAAGGGGATCAACCCGTGACCACCGAGCCCGAGCAAGCCGCGTTAGCCGTGGAGCTCGCGGAACTGCGCCGGACCGTCGAAGTGGGCTTCACCCGCGTCGACGGCCGGCTCGCCCTGCTCGACCACCGAGGAGAGCAGGCCGAGGAGGACGTGAACCAACTGGGCGGACGGATACGGACACTGGAACACGGACGCTGGCCGCTGCCCTCCATCGCCGCCCTGACCGGGGTCTCCGCCCTGGCCCTCGCGGTATGGCAGGCGGCGGGACACTAGCGCGCCACCGCGCCACCGGACCCGGTCCGTACCCGCCGTCCGGCCTAGCCGAGCCTGATGTGGTGCAGCAGCAGCAGCGCGGCCGCCATGTTGGCCGCGGGCACCTCACCCCGGGCGACCAGGTCGGGCACCGCCTTCAGCGGCACCCATTCACGGCGGTCCGACTCGAAGTCGTCCTCCGGGTGTCCGACGTACGACGCCTCCTCGGCCCAGTAGATGTGGTGCCGTGCGTCGGTGAGCCCGTTGGACGGCTCGACGGAGAGCAGATGGCGCAGCGGGCCGGGGCGCCAGCCGGTCTCCTCCTCCATCTCCCGGGCCGCGGCGTCGGCGATGTCCTCACCGTCCTCGACGACGCCCGCGGCCAGCTCCCAGCCCCAGGCGTCGGTGATGAACCGGTGCCGCCACAGCAGCAGCACCTCGTTCGCCGCGTTCACCGCGGTGGCCACGGCCACGGGGCGGAGCCGGATCAGATAGTGGTCCAGATGACGCCCGTCGGGGAGTCGGACGTCGGCGAGGTTGACCCGGAACCATCGGTTCTCGTACACGGTCTGCTCCCTGAGGTTCTTCCATCGCACTGTCAGCCACCTTTCGTCGAAACGGGAGGCCATCCTGGGCCACCCGCTGACGAGAGTGCGGAGCGCGAACGGAACCGCGGTCACAGAGGGACGCGCAGTGCCCCGTCGATGAGCTCGGCGGCCTCGGCCGTCGCGGCGCATCCGCTGGCCGCGAGGTGTTCCCGTACCGCCCGCAGCCGGTCGCGTAACCGCTGGGACTCCATGCCGCGCGCCCGCTCGGTCATCTCCACCGCCGTGGCGCCCGCCCGGTCCGCGTCACCCTGCCGCAGCTCGATATGGGTGAGCATGGCGAGCCGGTGCACCCGCCCCCGGTCGTGCGCGGGGGTGCCGACCGCGGCGGTGGCGTGCTCGCGGGCGCCGCCGAGGTCGCCCAGGCTCAGCAGCGCCTCGGCCACCTGGACGTTCACCAGACCCGGCTGGACATAGCCGGTCTCGTCGGGCTCCTGGCCGGGTCTGATCCGGTCGGCGGCCGTCTCGGCGCGCCGGATGCAGGACAGCGTCCCGGCGCCGTCGCCCAGCCGGGCGTACGCCTTGGCCTGCATGGCGTAGAGGTCGGCGGCGAGCGCGGGGGTGATCTGGGAACCCGCGGCACGCAGCGCCGATTCGGCGAAGGCGACCGCCTGCCGGTACTCCTTCATGAACAGGGACTGGTTGACCAGCAGCGCGATCACATAGGCGCCCAGGCCCCGGTCGCCGCTGGCCTTGGCGAGCCGCAGCGCCTGGTGGAAGTAGCGCTGGGCCAGGCCGTGCGCGTCGGAGTCGTAGGCGCAGATCCCGGCGATGGCCACCAGGCCGCCGGTCGTCCGGTGGAGCTGGCGGCCGGTGTCGTCGCCGTAAGCGCCGCGCAGCAGCGGCGCGGCCTCGGAGTTGAGGAACCCCACCACCCGGGTCCGGGTCGCGACGCCGCCCGCCTTGCGGTACATCTGCTCGTAGTGGGCACGGGCGGCGCGCAGCGTCTCGATGTCGGTCATGCTGACCCGCGTCTGACCGCGCCGGGAGACATCGGAGTCCTCGGGCGGGTTCTCCCACTCCCACACCGGGATGACGGCGGGGGTGCCGGTGACCGCCGGGGCCTGGACGACATGCGGTCGCTGCTGTTCGTCGGAGCGCCACAGCGCGGTGGCACGCTCGACGAACCCGGAGAGCGGGGTGGCGGGTCCGCGGGGGCTGCCGGGGGTGCCCAGGCCGATGTCATCCAGGGTGAGGGCGCGGTGCAGCCGCTCCCCCAGCACCTCGCAGATGAGGTCCGGCACCTGGCCACGGGGCCGCTGGCCCTTCAGCCACCGGGCCACCGCGGTGTGTTCGTACCGCAGCTTCATCCCCCGGGCCCGGCCTGCCTCGTTGACATGCGCGGCCAGTCCCGCGTGGGAGACTCCGGCCTCGTCGAGCACGGAGTCGAGCAGTGTGTTGGGCTCCATCTCGCCCTCCCGAAGCGCTCGGTGGCGCCAGCGTAGTGGAGCGCGATTCACACGGGGTGTGAAAGCGGCGAGCCGCAAGGCGGAGCACCGCCCTCGTACTGGACGTACGTGGGTGCTGCGACAACGCGGCGAGCGGCCGTGCCAGGCGTCGGGAGGCAGGGCGCCCCCTTTGACGACGGACCCTAGTTCCGGCCGGCGTCGGCGGCCGGGAGGGGGAGGGCCGTGGGGGCGGACAGCGGGCAGCGGTCGTAGCGCAGCGCGACGAGCGCGACGTCGTCGGCGAGCCGCCCGCCGGTGTGGCTCAGCAGCGCCGAGCGCACCCCCTCGACGACCGCCGTCGGGACGAGCGGTCCGGGCCCCGCGGCCTCGGACAGGGCGCGGCGCAGCGGGAAGAACGTGCCGTGGGCATCGCGTGCGTCCTCGGCGCCGTCGGTGTGCAGCACCAGCGTGTCGCCGGCGCCCAAGGCGCTCCAGTGGGCGGCGGGCGGCTCGGCGGGGAGCGGGAAGAGACCGAGCGGGGGCAGCACCTCACCGGGGTCGGTCTGCCGGGCGATGGCCGGGCCCACCGGCTGCTCGTGGAGGCGGTACGGCCAGGGGTGGCCGCAGTTGAGCGCGGTGACCTCACCGTCCGGGCCCACCTCCAGCAGCAGGACGGTCACGAACTCCTCGTCCACCGGGCTGTCCGGCGGACACTCCCCGCTCGCGCGTGCCCGCAGATGGCGCTCCAGGGCGCGGTCGAGCCGGCGCAGCACACCGGTGAGCCGGGGTTCCTCATGGGCCGCCTCCCGGAAGCTGCCGAGGACGGCGGCGACGGTGCCGATCGCGGGCAGGCCGTGGCCGCGGACGTCGCCGATGATGACGCGGACGCCGTACGGGGTGGCCAGCGCCTCGTACAGATCGCCGCCCACGACGGCGCCCCGGCTGGCCGACAGATGCCCGCCCGCCAGCTCGATCCCCTCCAGCCGGGCCGGGAGCGGCCGCAGCACCACGTCCTGCGCCGCGGCGGCCACCGCCCGGAGCTGTTCCAGTTCGCGGATCAGCCGCAGCCTGCGGCCGTTGCCGAGGTAGGTGGCGACGACCACGGCGAAGATGGCACAGCAGGTGACCAGGCCCGCGTGCGGCTCCTCCACGTCGCCGTCGGGCTCCAGAGGGGTCGGCGGGGCGAGGGCGCACAGCAGGCTCGCGCCGCCGAGCAGCAGGATGTATCCGCGGCGGCCGCTGCTCGCACAGGCGATGGCGGGGGCCGCGGCGAGGAGCGGGACGACCTCGGTGTCGTGCGGGGTCAGCAGTTCCCAGCAGATGACACCGAGCACCCATAGACAGGGGGCCACGCGGGTGACCACCCGAAGCCTGTGCGCTCCCCGTGCGAACGCGCCGCCGACTGCCGATGCCCCGATCATGTGTCGCCCCCAACGCCGGCCAATGAGGCGGTCGGCCAGGCCCCTGGACGGTCGGTCTCCCGATGGGCCGTACGACCGGGACGATTCTCGCGACAGCCCCTGTCAAAGGGACCTGCCCCTTCCGGATCTCACCTGATCGGGTGACCACGCCCCAGGGCCCTTCCCGAACACCCCACCGTGCCCCGGATCGGCTGTTCGCCGTTCACCGGCTGGAGCGGGCAGGCGCGGGGACAGCGACGGCGTGCGCCCCATGGCCACCGGCACGGGCATCACCACACCCCGGACGGCCCCGAACACCCCACCGCGCGTGACCGGAGGTCCGGGAGCGGCGCGGGCCGGCGACCGCGCGGCCGCCCGGACCTCGCGCCACTCGACGAGCAGCGTGCGCGGCGCCATGGCGTGGCGCGGTACGCAAGGACGAATCCCCGGCCGCGCCCGGGACATGCGGCGCCCGGGGACGGCGATGGCGCGCTGCCCCAGAGCGCGGTGCGCCCCATGGCCACCGGCACGGGCATCACCACGCCCCGGACGGCCCCGAACACCCCACCGCGCGTGACCGGAGGTCCAGGTGACAGCGCGGGCCGAAGGCCGCGCGACCGCCCGGACCTCGCGCCACTCGGCGAACGGCGTGCGCGGCGCCATGGCGTGGCGCGGTAATGGGGCCGCGCCCGGGTGCGGGTGCGGCCCCATCGGCCGGGTTGCGGCGGCCGGCGGGAGCCGGTCGGTGTCAGGCTCCGCGCAGGGTGGCGCCGGTGCGGTCGGCGGCCGCCGACACCGCGGCGTCGCGGGACGCCGCGATCTCCTCGGCGGTCAGCGTGCGGTCCGGGGCGCGGAAGCGCAGCGCGTAGGCCAGCGACTTCCTGCCCTCGCCGAGCTGTTCACCGGTGAAGACGTCGAACAGCCGGAGCGACTCCAGCAGCTCGCCCGCGCCCTCGCGCAGCGCCGTCTCGACGTCGGCCGCGGACACCGAGGCGTCCACGACCAGCGCGACGTCCTGGGTGGCCACCGGGAAGGTGGAGACGTGGGGGGCCGCCACGCGGCCGGTGCCGGCCCGCTCCAGGCGGTCGAGCTCCAGCTCCATCGCGCAGGTGCGCTCGGGCAGGCCCAGGGCCTTGGTGACCCGCGGGTGGAGTTCGCCGGCGTTGCCGACGAGGATCTCCTCGCCGTCGACGACGGCCAGCAGCGCGGCGCAGCGGCCCGGGTGCCACGGGTCCTGCTGGTCCTGGCGGACGATCAGCTCGACGCCCGCCTCGCGGGCCACGATCCGGCCCGCCTCGATGGCGTCGGCCCAGCTCACCGGGGTGCCCTTGCCCCACCAGCCGGCCTGCTCACGGTCGCCCGCGAGGACGACGGCGACGCGGCGCGGCTGGTGGGGCAGCGCGGCGTCGAGCGCGGCGATCTGCTCGTCGGTGGGTCGGCGGTCGACCGGGAGGGTGACCGCGGCCGGTTCGTCGCCGGTGGCGCGGAAGACCAGACCCGTCTCGAAGAGCGCGAGGTCGTGCGCACCGCGCCCGTCGTTGCGGCGCAGCGCGCCGAGCAGTCCGGGCAGCAGTGTCGTACGGAGCGCGGGCTCGGCGTCCGACAGCGGGTTGACCAGCCGCACCACATCGCGCCGCGGGTCGTCGGCGGCCAGCCCGAACTGGTCGAGGATCTCCTCGCCGAGGAACGGGTAGTTCAGCGCCTCGACGTATCCGGCGCCGGCCAGCGCCCGGCCGACCCGGCGGTGCAGCCGCTGACGCTCGGTCAGCCCGCGCCCGGCGGGCGGCTGGGGCAGCGTGGCGGGGAGGTTCTCGTACCCCTCGAGCCGGATGACCTCCTCGGCCAGGTCGTTGGGGTCGGTGAGGTCGGGCCGCCAGCTGGGGACGGTGACGGTGAGGTCGTCGGCCCCGTAGACGTCGCAGCCGATCTGCTGGAGCCGGCGCACCACGGTCTCCCGGCCGTAGGGCACCCCCGCGACCTTGTCCGGGTGGTCGGCGGGCAGCGTGATGGTGTGCGGTGCGCTGGGCGCGATGATCTCGGTGACGCCCACCTCCGCGGTGCCGCCCGCGAGCAGCACCAGCAGATCGACGGTGCGCTGCGCCGCGGCGGAGGCGGCCTGGGGGTCGACGCCGCGCTCGAACCGCCGGGACGCCTCGGAGGACAGCTTGTGGCGGCGGGCGGTGCGGGCGACCGAGACCGGGGCGAAGTGGGCCGCCTCGATGACGACCTCGGTGGTGCCCGTCACCTGGCCGGTCTCGGCGTCGGCGGTGGCGTCCGCGATCTCGGTGTTGGCGCCGCCCATGACGCCGGCGAGGCCGATGGGCCCGCTCTCGTCGGTGATGACGAGGTCCTCGGGGTCCAGGGCGCGCTGGGTGCCGTCGAGGGTGGTGAGCTTCTCGCCCGGCTCGGCGCGGCGCACCCCGATCGCCCCGTTGATCCGGGAGCGGTCGTAGGCGTGCAGCGGCTGGCCGAGTTCGAGCATCACGTAGTTGGTGATGTCGACGGCGAGCGAGACCGGGCGCATCCCGGCCTTCTGGAGCCGGCGCTGGAGCCAGATCGGGGAGTGCGCCTCGGGGTCGAGGCCGGTGACGGTGCGGGCGGTGAAGCGGTCGCAGCCGATCGGGTCGGCGACCTTGACGGGGTAGCCGTGGCTGTTGGGCGCGGGCACGTCGAGGAGGGCCGGGTCGCGCAGCGGCAGCTCGTAGGCGGTCGCGGTCTCGCGGGCGACACCGCGCATCGACAGGCAGTAGCCCCGGTCCGGGGTGACGGCGATGTCGAGGACCTCGTCGACCAGCTCCAGCAGCTCGATGGCGTCGGTGCCGGCCTCGTGCTCGGGCGGCAGGACGATGATCCCCGGGGGCGCCTCCCGGCCGCCAGGCCGGGGGAGTTCGTCGGACATGCCCAGCTCGCTGGCGGAGCAGATCATGCCCTCGGAGACCTTGCCGTAGGTCTTGCGCGCGGAGATCGCGAAGCCGCCGGGCAGCTCGGCGCCGGGCAGTACGACCACGACCTTGTCGCCGACCCGGAAGTTCCGGGCGCCGCAGACGATGTTCTGCGGCTCACCCGTGCCGTTGGCCCGGCCGACGTCCACCTGGCAGTAGCGGATGGGCTTCCTGAACCCCTCCAGCTCCTCGATGGCCAGCACCTGCCCGACGACCAGGGGCCCCTTGAGGCCGGTGCCGAGCTGCTCGACCGTCTCGACCTCGAGCCCTGCGGCGACGAGTTTGGCCTGTACGTCACGGCCGGTCTCACCGGCGGGCAGGTCGACGTACTCCCGCAGCCAAGAAAGCGGGACCCGCATCAGATCTCCATCCCGAAGGGCCGGGTGAAGCGCACATCACCCTCGACCATGTCTCGCATGTCTTCCACGTTGTGCCGGAACATCAGCATCCGCTCGATGCCGAAGCCGAAGGCGAACCCGCTGTACTTCTCCGGGTCCACGCCGCAGGCGATGAGCACCCGCGGGTTGACCATGCCGCAGCCGCCCAGCTCGATCCAGCCCTCGCTGGAGCAGGTGCGGCAGGGCCGGTCCGGGTTGCCCACGGACTTGCCGCGGCACACGTAGCACAGCATGTCCATCTCGGCGGACGGCTCGGTGAACGGGAAGAAGTTCGGCCGCAGCCGGGTCGACATCCCCTCGCCGAACAGCGCCCGCACCATGTGGTCGAGCGTCCCCTTGAGGTCGGCCATGGTCAGGCCCTCGTCGATGGCGAGCAGTTCGACCTGGTGGAAGACGGGGGTGTGGGTGGCGTCCAGCTCATCGGTGCGGAAGGTGCGGCCGGGGCAGATCACGTAGATGGGCGGCTCGCGGTCGATCATCGAGCGGATCTGTACCGGTGAGGTGTGGGTGCGCAGCACCACACCGGAGCCCTCGCCGTCCTGGTCACCCTTCGCGCCCCGCACGAAGAAGGTGTCCTGCATCTCGCGGGCGGGATGGTCGGGCGGGAAGTTGAGCGCGTCGAAGTTGAACCACTCGGCCTCCACCTCCGGGCCCTCGGCGACCTCGTAGCCCATCGCGACGAAGACGTCCTCAATGCGCTCGGAGAGCGTGGTGATCGGGTGGCGGGCACCGGCCGGGGTGCGGTCGTACGGCAGGGTGACGTCCACCGCCTCCTCGACCAGCACCCGGGCGTCCCGCTCCGCCTCCAGCTCCGCCTGCCGGGCCTTCAGCGCCTGGTTGACCTGGCCGCGGGCCTGGCCGACGCGCTTGCCCGCGTCCGCCTTGGCGTGTGGCGGCAGGGCGCCGATCTCGCGGTTGGCGAGCGCGAGCGGCGAGCGGTCGCCGGTGTGGGCGACCTTCACCTCGCGCAGCGCCTCGAGGTCCCCCGCCGCGGCGATGGCGGCGAGCGCCTCGTCCCGCCTGCGGGCGATCTCTTCCGGTTTCAGTGCCTCGACCTCGACAGGGTCGTACGACTTATTGGGTGCCGACATCTCTTCCCGTGCTTCCGATTGTCCCCCCAGCTACCGCTGGGAGGTGCCCCCGGCTGCGCGACCCCGGCTCACGACGGCTGCGACCGCTGCGACCACGAAGGGGACGCCAAGGTGCCAAAGCCCGAGTCTAAGGGGCGCGCGAGGGGTGCTGTTCCTGGGGACGCCGCGCGGCACCTGCCGCGCGGACGGGTCCGCTCCGTCCGGAGTAGCCCGTGGGGGGATCAGGCCAGATAGGCCGGGGTGCCCACGGGCAGGGTAAATCGGAACTCCGCGCCGCCGCCGCGGGCCCGGTCGACGGTGATCGTCCCGCCGTGCGCCTCGACGATGCCCTTGACGATGTAGAGCCCCAGGCCGGTGCCACCGCGCTTGCTGCCCCGCCAGAAGCGGGTGAAGACGCGGCTCATCGACTCCTCCGGGATACCGGGGCCCTCGTCGCTCACGGTGACGGCGGTCCTTTCGACAGGGGTACCGTCCGCGACCGGCTTGGCCGGTGCGGGCGCCATATCAGGGGCTATATCAATAGTGACCGTTCCCTCACCGTGGCGCACCGCGTTTTCCAGCAGATTGCCCAGCACCTGATCGATCTTGTCCGGATCGGCCCACAGCCGGGGCAGCGGCCCCCTGACCCTGATCAGGAAGCGCTCGGCGGTGTGCCCGGCCGCGGTGAGCGCCTGCACATGGCGGCGGACGGCGGCGGCGAGGTCGACCGGCTGGCGGCGCACCTCCAGCCGGCCCGAGTCGATCCGGGAGATGTCCAGCAGCTCGGCGATCAGCCGGGTGACCCGGTTGGCGTCGGCGTCGACGGTCTCCAGCATCAGCCGCTTCTGGTCGTCGGTGAAGCGCTCCCACTTGGCCAGCAGGGTGGCCGTGAACCCCTTCACGGAGGTCAGCGGTGAGCGCAGCTCATGGGCGACGGTCGCGATCAGCTCGGCATGGCTGCGCTCGGTGCGGCGGCGGGCCTCGGTGCCGCGCAGACAGACCACCACCCGGCGCACCGGCCCGGTCGGCCGCTCACGCACGTAGCGGGCCGAGACCAGCACCTCGCGGCCGCCCGGCAGCAGCAGGTTCCGCTCGGGCTGGCCGGCCCGGATGGCCAGCCCTCCGTAAGGATCGGTCAGCGCCCACCAGCGCCGGCCGTCCAGGTCCTCTAACGGCAGGGCCACTTCCAGGCGGCGGCCGATCGCGTCCGAGGGGTCGGTGGCGGTGATCCGGGCCGCCGCCGCGTTGAAGAACGTGACCAGGCCGGCCTCATCGGCCACCACCAGGCCGTCGGGCAGATCGTCGGGGTGCAGCCCGAGCCCGTCCGGCGCGCCGCCGGGCACACCGGGGCCCGGCCCGGTGGACGGGCGGCCGTGGCCCTCGCCGGGCGGCTCCGCTCCGGGCGCATGGGCATCGGCCGCCCTGGCGCCGGAGGTCCTGACGTCCATCCCCACACCCCCTCTCGGTCCCCTCCCGGAGGGGGCAACCCTACTAGGTCGATGTGACGGAGCGGCACCCTGCGGGAGCGCGCTGCGCACGAGCGGAGGCATAGAGGCACACGGCGGCGGCCGTGGCGAGGTTGAGGCTCTCGGCCCGGCCGTGAATCGGAACGCGCACCACCTCGTCCGCGAGTGCGCGGGTAGCCTCCGGCAGGCCCCATGCCTCATTGCCGAAGATCCAGGCGGTGGGGGCGCCCAGCAGCCCGTCGTCCAGCTCGGAGTCCAGGTCCCGCTCCCCCGCCCCGTCCGCGGCCAGCACCCGCGCCCCGGCCTCCCGCAGCCCGCTCACCGCGCGCTCGACGGGCACCCCGACGGCCACGGGGAGGTGGAAGAGCGAGCCGACGGAGGCGCGCACGGCCTTGGGGTTGTACAGGTCCACGGAGGCGTCCGTCAGCACCACGGCGTCCGCCCCGGCGGCGTCGGCGCACCGCAGCACGGTCCCGGCGTTGCCGGGGTCGCGGACGTGGGCGAGGACGGCGACGAGTCTGGGCCGGGCGCGCAGGATCTCCTCGAACGGCGAGTCCAGGAAGCGGCACAGCCCGACCACGCCCTGGGGGGTGACGGTGTCGGACATCTCCGCGATCACGGCGTCGGAGGCGGTCAGGACGGGCACGCCCGCGGTCCGGGCGGCCTCGGTGATGTCGGCGTGGCGCTCGGCGGCCTCGGGGGTCGCGTACACCTCCACGAGATGCGCGACGGCCTCCCGTACGGCCTGCGGCCCCTCGACGATGAACCGCCGCTCCTTGCCCCGGAAGCTGCGCTTGGCGAGCCGGCGGGCCGCGGTGACGCGGGGCGATTTGAGGGAGGTCAGCTCGGGCGGGGCCATGGGGTGGGGGTCTCGATTCCTGGTCGTGGACGCCGACACGAGTGGACCCGCAGGTGCCGGGCACCTGCGGGTCCGTTCAGCCGGCAAGGCTGGGGGCGCGGCGGTTACGCGGCCTTCGGCGCGTTGACGTCGCTCGGCAGCGCCTTCTGGGCCGCCTCGACCAGCGCGGCGAACGCGCCCGCGTCGTTGACCGCGAGGTCGGCCAGGATCTTGCGGTCCACCTCGATGTTGGCGGCCTTCAGACCCTGGATGAAGCGGTTGTACGTCATGCCGTTGGCGCGGGCAGCGGCGTTGATGCGCTGGATCCACAGCTGCCGGAAGTCGCCCTTGCGCTTCTTGCGGTCGTTGTAGTTGTAGACCAGAGAGTGGGTGACCTGCTCCTTGGCCTTGCGGTACAGGCGGGAGCGCTGGCCCCGGTAGCCGCTGGCCTGCTCGAGGATCGCCCGGCGCTTCTTGTGGGCGTTGACTGCCCGCTTGACGCGTGCCACTTGTTTACTCCTTGTACGGGGCCGCGGCTGACTCACGCGGCCCGGAAACGAATGGGTCCCGGTCTGGCGCTCGCCCCGCCGGAGCGGGGCGGGGCGTCACTTGCCGAGAAGCTTCTTGATCTTCTTGGCGTCGGCCGGGGCCATCTCGACCTTGCCGGCCAGGCGGCGCGTCAACGTGGACGGCTTGTGCTCGAGAAGGTGGCGGCGACCGGCGCGCTGGCGCACCACCTTGCCGGAGCCGGTGAGCTTGAAGCGCTTGCTGGCACCGCTGTGCGTCTTGTTCTTCGGCATGTCGCCGTTCTCTCCTCGTCGGGGCGCTGTCCGGGCGGCCGCGGGCGCGGGGGTGACCGCGATCCGGGCGTCCGGAAGCGTCATATGTGTACGTTCGTCACCGGAGCCGTACGGCTCCGGTGTGTGCGGTCCAGGCCGGGGGCCTGACCGATCACGCCTCGGCGGGCTCCTCAGCGGGACTGCCGCCCTGCTGGCGCTCCGCCTTTCGGGCGGCCTGCGCCTCACGGGCTTCGGCCATCGCCTCGGTCTTCTTCTTGTGCGGACCGAGAACCATGATCATGTTTCGGCCGTCCTGCTTGGGGTTGGACTCGACGAAGCCCAGCTCCTGGACGTCCTCAGCGAGCCGCTGCAACAGCCGGTAGCCGAGCTCGGGCCGGGACTGCTCACGGCCACGGAACATGATCGTGATCTTGACCTTGTCGCCCTGCTTGAGGAACCGGACGACGTGACCCTTCTTGGTGTCATAGTCGTGCGGGTCGATCTTCGGCCGGAGCTTCATCTCCTTGATGACCGTGTGCGCCTGGTTCTTGCGCGCCTCACGGGCCTTCATGGCCGACTCGTACTTGAACTTTCCGTAGTCCATGAGCTTGCAGACCGGCGGACGGGCGTTCGCCGCCACCTCGACGAGGTCGAGGTCGTACTCCTGCGCAAGCTCCAGGGCCTTGGCAAGCGGCACGATGCCGACCTGCTCGCCACTGGGACCGACGAGTCGCACCTCGGGGACGCGAATCCGGTCGTTGATGCGGGGCTCGGCGCTGATGGATCCTCCTCGGTTGCACCACGCGACCGCCTGGCGGACTGCCGCGTAAGTCTGTATCGGTTGAGACCACCGCGCCGTGGCGCACAAAACGCCCCGGACGGTACACAGGCGGGGCTCCTCACTGACCGGGAGCACCGCCGCGATATCACCGCGGGGCGCAGCCTGACCGATGACCTGCCGACCCTGGGGACCGGAAGGTGGGAGTGCGGAGCCTCCACTTGTGGGCCGGACACTCAGGTGACCGGCCGGTCGTTTATCTACGATACCAGCACCCGCACAGGATGCTCATCCGCGGCGTCAACGGCGTCTGCCCCGCCCCGTTCCCCCGACCGGTACGAACGCCCGCCGGGCGGCCGCCTAGGCTGGGGCGCACCATCCATCAGGAAGTGAGCCCCGACCACCATGAGCGACGCCAACGCCGGGCAGCCACCGGCCCCCGACTTCGACCGTATGACCCGGGACATCGCGGATGTGCCCGCGGTCGAGGTGATCACCACGGTCGCGGTGCACCTGATGAGCGCCGCCGCGGTCAACCTGGGCCTGGCCGAGGAAGGCCCCGAGCACAAGGACCTGGACGAGGCGCGGAAGCTGATCAACGCGCTGGCGGGGCTGGTCACGGCGAGCGCCACGGAGATCAGCTCCTTCCACGCCGGCCCGCTGCGGGACGGGCTGAAGTCCCTCCAGCTCGCCTTCCGTGAGGCGTCGGTGGTGCCGGACGAGCCGGGGAAGGGGCCCGGCGAGAAGTACACGGGCCCGGTCTTCGGCTGACCCGGGTCGGTCTTCGGCTGACCCGGGCCGGGCCCCCTCGCGGGCTCGGTGCCACGTGAGCCCCTCGGGGCCCTCGGGGCCTGGTTCCGGGAGCTTTCGGGGCCGGGCGCTGGGGCGTTTCGGGCCGGGCCCCCGGAGCGGCTCCGGCTCGGGCTCAGGCCGCCTCCGGGCCCTTGGTTTCCGGGCCGCCCGCCTCGGGGCGGTGGCCACCGCGCAGCCGTCCCCACGGTCCGGCCGCCGGGGGCGGGTGCGGCGCCCCCTCCGGCTCGGCCTGTCCCGCCGCCGGGCGCAGATGGGTGAACCGGTGCACCACGGCGGCCAGCACCCCGCCGACCAGCGGGGCGACGATGAACAGCCACAGCTGGCCCAGCGCGTCGCCGCCCGCGAAGATCGCGGGGCCGAAGCTGCGCGCCGGGTTGACCGAGGCCCAGGTCAGCGGGATGCCGATCAGGTTGGCCGCGGCGTAGGCGAGGCCCACCGGGACCGGTTCGACGCCGGCCTGCATCACCGAGCCGGTCACCGCGAGGAAGACGAAGACCAGCAGGAAGGTGAGCAGCACCTCGGCCAGGAAGGCCCCGCCCGCGCCCAGGCCCACCGGCGAGCGGCCGCCGTAGCCGTTGCTGCCGAACGCGCCGGCTGTCTGTAGCCGGGGCACCTGCTTGGCGAGCAGGAACAGCACCGCCGCGCCCACGATCGCGCCCACGAACTGCGCGATCCAGTACTCGACCGCCGTACGGATGTCGATGCGCTTGGCCAGCAGCACCCCGAGGGTCACCGCCGGGTTGATGTGGCAGCCCGAGACGCGTCCGAACGCGTAGGCGATCGCGATCAGCGTGAAGCCGAAGGCGAGCGAGATCCCGAGGGCGTTGATGTAGTCGCCCGCCAGGACCAGGGAACCGACTCCGAAGAGGACCAGCATCGCGGTCCCTATGCACTCCGCTACGACCGTTCTCGTCTCCATGGCGCTCTCCTCACGCAGATTCCGACCGCCAGTCGCCTAAGCATTGTGGGGGGAACCGGGACGATTCGCCTGTTGGTCCGAACGGAGGATGCGGAGAAGCGGGCCGGAGCGGCGGGCCCGCCGCTCAGCGGCTGAAGAGCGGTTCGCCGGGGATCCTCGCGTCCGGTGGCAGCAGCGCCAGGGTCAGCCCGCGCACCAGCCGCGCCCGCAGCACCTCGTCGGCGGCCAGGGCGCCCGCCACCCGGTGCGCCGTCTCCCGCGCCGGCGCGGTGGGGGCCAGGGCGAGCGCGAGCATCCCGTCGGCGTCCGCCGCCGGGGCCAGATGGGCCCGGACCACCTCCGGCTCGGCGGCCAGCACGGTGCGCACCGCCTCGGTGACGGCCGGGTCGGCGAGCGGATCGGCGCTGGTCCGTCCCTCGGCGAGGGCCAGCAGCGCGGGACCGGTCAGCTGGTACGGCACCGGGCCCGCGAGGTCCAGGACCAGGGTGTCCGCCTTCTCATGGGCGGCGGCCTCCAGCGCCTGGCGCAGCGGTACGGCCACCGGCCGGGCGTCCGGGCGCCAGCGGGCCAGCGTCTCGAGCGAGGTGAAGGCGGGCAGGGCGCGCCGGCCGCCGGGGGCCTCCAGCGTGGGCACCGCCATATCGCTGGTCTTGTCGCGCCGCAGCCCGCCCGCCCGTCGCCCGCCACCACCCTCAACAGACGCTTCGCGCGGCTTGGATTCCACCACCTCCGCTTCCCCGAGCATCGCGACCACCGGGACGAGGAGACGGGCCTCGGTGAGCGCGGCGAGCACCTCCGGTTCGGCGGAGCGGTCATCGGCCCAGGCGGCGAGCGCCGCGGTAAGGCGGGGATCGGCGGAGCCGTCGTCGCCGGAGAAGCCTGGGTCGGGAATGTTCTTGAGCGCCACGCCATGAGGGTATCGAGGGCGGTGCGCCCCGGACGCGGCGGGCGGGGCGACCACGATGCGGCGACCGCGCTGTGGCGACCGCGCTGTGGTCGCCGCCGCGACGCACCAGCGGCCGGTTCGGACTGACCGTGATCCGCACCGGGGCCTCCCGGCCACGGCCGCCACCACGGCAGCGGCGAACGCGTCCGGCACACCGCCGACCCCGTCCGGCTCAGCGCGTACGGTTTGGCGGGAGCAGGGCGCGCAGGCTCGGGGGCAGGCGCAGGGGGCCCGAGCCGCGCCACAGGGCGACCGCGGCGATGACCAGGGCGGCGCCGGCGAGTCCGGCGAGGAGCGCCATCCGGTTGGGGCCGGACTCCTCGTGCGCGCTCTGCTCGTGGTCCGGGCCCTCGCCGAAGAAGCGTGGGGCGGAGCCGGCCACGGCGGGGGTCTGGGTCTGCGGCTCCACCTTGCCGCCCTCCGCGATCGCCGCCGCCGGGTCCACCAGGCCCGCGCCGAGATCATCGCTGCGGCCGCCCTCCGGGACGTCCTGGGCGGTCTTGGTGAGGAGCTGCCGGATCTGGCGGGGGCTGAGTTCGGGGTGGGCGGCGCGGACGAGGGCGACGGAGCCGGAGACGAAGGCGGCGGCCGCGCTGGTCCCCCAGCCCTCGTAGTAGCGCTTGTCGGGGTCGGCGATGACCACGTCGACGCCGGGTGCGCAGACGGTGGCGTACCAGCGGCGGGTGGAGAAGGCGGCGCGGGCGCCGTAGCGGTCCACGGCGGTCACGGCGATCACACCGGGGTAGGCGGCCGGGTAGGAGACCCGGTCGCCCTTCTCGCCGCCGTTGCCCGCGGAGGCGACCACGACCACGCCCTTGCGCAGCGCGTACTGGACGGCGGCGTCCTCGGCGGCCTCGGGGTGGGCGGAGGCGCTGTCGTCGCCGAGCGAGAGGTTGATGACGTCGGCGCCGTGGTCGGCCGCCCAGCGGATACCGGTGGCGAGCGCGCCGCCGCGGCTGGAACGGGCCTTCTTACGGTCGGGGTCGGTGTCCTCGAGGATCACCCGCACCGGCAGGATCCGCGCCTCGGGCGCGACGCCCAGCACGCCCTCGTCGCCGGACGCGCCATGGCCGTGCCCGGCGATGATCCCGGCCATGGCGGTGCCGTGGCGGGCCCAGGCCCGCTCGCCGCGCCGGGCGCCGAAGCCGATCAGGTCCTTGCCGGTCCGCACCTGGCCCTTGAGGTCGGGGTGGCGGTCGTCGACACCGGTGTCCAGGACGGCGACGGTGATCCCGGAGCCCTTGGTCGTCTGCCATGCCGCGCGGACGTGGAGGGCGTCCAGCGCCCACTCCTGAGCCTGTATGCCGTCGGCGTCGGCGGGCGCGGCGGGCACCAGGGTCAGCCCGGCGGCGGCGAGGGCCACGGCGAGGCGCCGCCCGATCCCGGCGGTCCGGGTCATGACGTGGTCTCCGTGCTCGTGGACAGGGCGTGCCGGAATCCGGTCTCGATCGCGTCGGCGATGCCGCGGGCGTCGTTGCCGAGGCCCGACTGGGCGGGGGCCGAGGTGGCGCCCCGCTGGGTCGCCTCGCCCGCCGACTGCGGGTCGGTGACCTTACGGCCGTCGGCGAACCCGCTGACGGCGTAGACGACGGCGGGGGCGTCGGTGAGGACGCGGATGCGCCAGCTGGCGCGCTGGTCGTCGCCGAAGCCGGCCGCCGCGGTGCCCTTGGCGGCGTAGGTGCGGGGCATCAGGTCGGTGCGCTCGTCGAGTTTCTCGGTCACGAAGCGCTGGTGCAGCGCCCGCATCCCGGCGGGGCCCGAGGTGGTGATCAGCACCCCGACGGTGGTGACGCTGGTGCTGGTGGCGTCGGTGTACGTGGCGCGCACCAGCCGCTCGCAGCCCACCGGGGCCAGCGCCTTGCCGAGCAGCGGGTCGAATCCGCCGCCGCAGCTGCTGTCCGGGGCGACCGCTATCCGGGTCCAGACGCGGTCGGCGCCGCCGGGGCCCGCGCCCTTGCCGCGCAGGGTGCGCGGGAAGAGGTCGGCCACGGGGACGCTGTGCCAGGCGGAGCGGGCGTGGGCGTAGGTGTCGGCGGTGGACGGCGGGGCATCGGGGTCGTCGCCCAGCCAGCTGCCGGCCGCCGCCCCGCCGAGCAGCCCGAGGCCGAGGACGAGACATGCGGCGGCGGCCGCCGTACGGCTGGGCGCACGGCGCCGGCCGCCCGGCCCGCCGGCCGCGGGGGGCCCGGTGGGGTGCGGCGGTGCGAGGGGGCGCGGTGGCACTCGGGTGCCGGAGGTCTTGGCGCTGCCCCTGGGGAGGGGGACCTTGGCCCGTACGCCGAGGATGGGGGTGTCCGGGTCCGGGGTGAACCCGGGTGGCGCAGTGGGGCGTGGCGGGGGCGCGGAGGGTCGCGCGGGCGCCGTGCGAGGAGGATGTGCGGGGCGTGGTGGGGGCGTGCTGTGAGGTGAGTGCGCTTGTTCCGCGTCGGTGCTCACCGGCACCCCCTCGCACCCGTCGACACCTGGTTCACCTGGCTCCGTCCGGTTCGCCGCGCCGCCGACCCGCCTTTCGGGCAGGCGGGCTCCTATACGGACAACACGCCGCTGACCTGCCGGTCGTGGCGTGCGCGACACTCTACGGGCAGCCGGGGGCGCTGCGCACCGGCCGCCCTCTACCAAGTGGTAACAGCGGTCTGGCAAGCTTCGTCCATGCCCCCTGCCGCCGCTGACCGGGCCCGGTACGACCGGGCCACCTCCCATCTCGAAGCGCCCATGGCGATTGTCGACCTGGAAGCCTTCGATGACAACGCACGGGATCTGGTCCGCCGGGCGCAGGGCAAGCCGATCCGCGTCGCCAGCAAATCGGTGCGCTGCCGGGCGCTGTTGGAACGGGTGCTGGCACGGGACGGCTTCGCGGGGATCATGAGCTTCACGCTCCCGGAGTCGCTGTGGCTGGCGCGCGAGGGGTTCGACGATGTGCTGCTCGCCTATCCCTCCACCGACCGGGGCGGGTACGCCACCCTGACCAACGACCCCAAGCTGGCCGCCGCCGTGACGGTCATGGTGGACGACCTCGCCCAGCTCGATCTGATCGACAGCGTTCGCGCCGGGACCGAAGAGGTCCGGGTCTGTCTGGAATTGGACACGTCCTTGCGGATGCTCGGCGGGCGGGTGCGGGTCGGAGCGCTGCGCTCACCGCTGCGCGCACCGGAGCAACTGGCCGCGCTGGCGCGGGCGATCGACCGCCGCCCCGGCTTCCGGCTGGTCGGGCTGATGGCGTACGAGGGTCATGTGGCGGGCGTGGGCGACGCGGTGGCGGGGCGCCCGCTGCGGTCGCGCGCCGTCCGGCTGATGCAGTCCGTGGCGCGCCGGGAGCTCGCGGCACGCCGGGCCGCGGCCGTACGGGCGGTGCGGGCCGTGGCGGACCTGGAGTTCGTCAACGGCGGCGGCACGGGCAGTGTGCAGCACACCGCCGCGGAGGACGCGGTGACGGAGATCGCCGCCGGGTCCGGGCTCTACCAGCCGCGCCTCTTCGACGACTACACCTCCTTCCGCGGCCGCCCGGCCGCCCTGTTCGCCCAGCCGGTGGTGCGCCGGCCGGGGGTGGGCGTGGTGACGGTGCTCGGCGGCGGCTATCCGGCATCGGGCGCGGCGGGCCGGGACCGGCTGCCGGTGCCGTACCTGCCCGAGGGGCTCTCGTACGACTCGATGGAGGGGCCGGGCGAGGTGCAGACCCCGCTGTTGGGCACGGCCGCCGACGATCTGCTGATCGGCGACAAGGTGTGGTTCCGGCATGCCAAGGCCGGTGAGCTGTGCGAGCGGTTCGACACGCTGCGGCTGATCGAGGGGGACCGGGTGGTGGCGAGCGTGCCGACGTACCGGGGCGAGGGCAAGACCTTCCTCTGACCGGCAGCACCGGCTGGCCGAGTGACCGACCGGCTGACCGGCGCGTTCGGCAGACCGGCCGGCCGACACGTTCCTCTGAAATACGGCGCTTCGCGTACCCCGCCTAGACGGACTGGCCGTCGCCCGCCAGCGCCTCGATGCCCTTGACGATCTTGTCCATGTCGCTGAGCGGCGGCGCCTCGTCGCTCGCGTCGAAGCCGAAGCGCACCACGACCATCGTGTCCGGCACGGTGGGCGAGGGGAAGGCGACCGACTGGACGATGCCGTCGTCGCCCTTCTTCGTCACCACCTTCCAGCGGACCAGGTAGCCCTTCTGGCCCGCGACGTCGACCGCCGACTCCTTGAGCTGCTTGTGGGAGGTGATCCCGCCGTACGCCTTGCGGTCGGTGTCCTCGTCCTGGCCGTAGGACTCCTCCGCGTTCTGCGCGATGTCCTCCTCGGCTATGCCCTTGGCGGAGGTGGCCTGGTAGCCCGTGGCGGTGCGGGAGAAGGCACCGCCGCGCACGCAGTCGGTGGACGGGTCGCCGGGGCAGGGGTAGCGGGAGGTGGTGACGCCCGCGCCACCGGAACTGCTGCGCCCCGCCTGCCAGCCGTCGAGCACCGGCAGGCTGATGCCGTTGACGGGGTCCGGGGCGATGTCCGGGTCGTAGCTGGGCGCCGCGCTGGGGGCGTCGGTGGGCCCGTCCGAGGGGCTGTCCGGGGACGGGACGCCCGGGTCCGGGCCGCCGCCGTCCTGCGGGGCGGAGCTGCTGGAGGCGGACCCGGCCTGGGCGCTCCCGCCGTCGCCGTCGTCGCCCAGCAGCACGATGCCGCCGACGATCGCGGCGACGACGACCCCGACCGCGACGGCGAGCGCCGCGATCTTCGGACCGCGGCCCCGGCCCCCCTGCCGCCCTGGCGGGTAGGGGGGCGGCGGCGGGCCGAAGGCCGGGTCCGCGGCGCCGGAGGCGTCACGGGTGTACTCGGTCCAGGCGGCGCCGTCCCACCACCGTTCCGTGGCGGGGCCACTGCCTGCGTAGCCGGGATCGGGGTACCAGCCGGGGGGCGTGTTCATGGTCACTCGGTCAGCCTATGGCCATGGCTCGGCTCCGTACACCGCGGCGACCGGACCGCGCGCCCGGACTACAGCGGGGTGACGTACGCCCCGGCGATCCCGCCATCCACGAGGAACTCGGCGGCGTTGACGAACGACGCGTCGTCGCTGGCCAGGAAGGCCACGGCGGCGGCGATCTCGGCCGGCTCGGCGAACCGGCCCACCGGCACGTGGACCAGCCGGCGCTGGGCCCGCTCCGGGTCCTTGGCGAACAGCTCCTTCAGCAGCGGAGTGTTGACCGGCCCCGGGCACAGCGCGTTGACCCGGATGCCCTCGCGGGCGAACTGCACGCCCAGTTCGCGCGACATGGCCAGCACCCCGCCCTTGGAGGCGGTGTAGCTGATCTGCGAGGTGGCGGCGCCCATCACGGCCACGAAGGAGGCGGTGTTGATGATGGAGCCCCTGCCCTGCCGCCGCATGTACGGCAGCGCGGCCTTGCAGCACAGGTAGACGGAGGTGAGGTTGACGTCCTGGACCCGCTTCCAGGCGTCGAGTCCGGTGGTGAGGATCGAGTCGTCGTCGGGCGGCGAGATCCCGGCGTTGTTGAAGGCGATGTCCACCGAACCGTAGGTGTCGAAGGCGGTCTTGAAGAGCGCCTCGACCTGCTCGGGATCGGTGACGTCCACCTGGACGAAGAGCCCGCCGACCGCGTCGGCCGCGGCCTTGCCGGCGCTCGCGTCGATATCGGCGCAGACGACCTGCGCGCCCTCGGAGGCGAGGCGGTGCGCGGTGGCCAGGCCGATGCCGCTGCCCGCTCCGGTGACGACGGCGGTACGGCCCACCAGTCGGCGGCACACGGGGGTCTCGGTCACGTCAGTCACTCCTCGGTGCTGATGAAGACGTTCTTGGTCTCGGTGAAGGCGGTAAGGGCGTCGGGGCCCAGCTCCCGGCCCAGGCCGGACTGCTTGTAGCCGCCGAAGGGGGTGGCGTACCGCACGCTGCTGTGCGAGTTCACGGACAGGTTCCCGGCGGCGACGGCGCGCGAGACCCGGACGGCGCGGCCCACGTCGCGGGTCCAGATCGAGCCGGACAGGCCGTAGTCGGTGGCGTTGGCCAGCCGCACGGCATCGGCCTCGTCCTCGAAGGGGAGGACGACGGCGACGGGACCGAAGATCTCCTCCACGGCGGCGCGGTCCGCGGGGCCGGTGGCCTCCAGCACGGTGGCCGGGTACCAGAACCCCTTGCCCTTCGGGGCCTCGCCGCGGATCGCGGCGGGCGCGTCCTCGGGGACGTAGGACCGTACCCGCTCCCGCTGGGCGGCGGAGATCAGCGGGCCCATGGCGGTGGCGGGGTCGGCCGGATCGCCGACCGCGAAGGAGGTCACGGCGGGCGCCAGCAGCTCCAAGAACCGGTCGTAGACGCTCCGTTGCACCAGGATGCGGCTGCGGGCGCAGCAGTCCTGGCCGGTGTTGTCCAGGAAGGAGCCGGGTGCCGAGGCCGCGGCCCGCTCGATGTCCGCGTCGGCGAAGACGATGTTCGGGCTCTTGCCGCCGAGTTCGAGGGTCACCCGCTTCACGCCCGCCGCGCACCTGGCCATGATCTCCTTGCCGACGGCCGTGGAGCCGGTGAAGACGACCTTGGCGACGCCGGGGTGCTCGACCAGTGCGGCGCCCGCGACCGGCCCGGCTCCGGGCAGCACCTGGAAGAGCCCCTCGGGAAGGCCCGCCTCCAGGGCGAGTTCGGCCAGCCGGAGCGCGGTGAGCGGGGTGGTCTCGGCGGGTTTGAGGACCACCGCGTTCCCGGCGGCCAGGGCGGGGGCGGTGCCCCAGGCGGCGATCGGCATGGGGAAGTTCCACGGGGCGATCACCGCGACCACGCCGAGCGGCTCATGGAAGGTGACGTTCAGACCGCCGGCCACCGGGATCTGGGCGCCGCTCAGCCGCTCCGCTCCGCCGGCCGCGTAGTCCAGCAGATCGCGCACATTGCCCGCCTCCCAGCGGGCGTTGCCGATCGGATGGCCCGCCTCGCGGACTTCGAGGACGGCCAGTTCCTCGAGGTGGTCGTCCACGACGGCGGCGAAGCGGCGCAGCAGCCGGGCGCGGTCGGCGGGGGCGAGGGCGGCCCAGCCGCGCTGTGCCCCGGTGGCGCGGGCGACGGCGGCGGCCACATCGCCCGGGGTGGCGGCGGGGACGGTGGCGATGACCTCCTCGGTGGCCGGGTTGAGGACCCGGTGCTCGTGGGGGTGGCCGGCGGGGTGCGGGTGCTCGTTGCTCACCTGGTGGTTCCTCACATGCGCTCGAAGGACCGGAAGCGCTCCCAGTCCGTGACGGCGGTGTCGTACGCGTCCTGCTCGACGCGGGCCATGTTGAGGTAGTGCTCGACCACCTCGTCGCCGAAGGCGGCCCGCGCTATGGGGCTGTTCCGCCACAGCTCGGCGGCGTCCCGCAGCGAGGCCGGGACGTGTGCGGCGGCGCCGTTGTAGGCGTTGCCGGTACAGACCTCGGGGAGCTCCAGCTCCCGCTCGACGCCGTACAGCCCGGCGGCCACCATCCCGGCCACAGCCAGGTACGGGTTGACATCGCCACCGGGCAGCCGGTTCTCCAGCCGGTGGGAGGGGCCGTGGCCGATGACGCGCAGTGCGCAGGTGCGGTTGTCCGGGCCCCAGGCGACGGCGGTGGGGGCGAAGGAGCCGGGGCGGAACCGCTTGTAGGAGTTGATGTTCGGGGCGTAGAGCAGCGTGAAGTCGCGCATCGCCGCGAGCTGTCCGGCCAGGAAGTGGCGCATGGTCCGCGACATGCCGTACGGGCCGTCGTCGTCGGCGAGCACGGGGCGCCCGGCCTCGTCGCGCAGCGAGAGGTGGATATGGCAGGAGTTGCCCTCGCGCTCGTCGTACTTGGCCATGAAGGTGAGCGCCATGCCCTCCTGGGCGGCGATCTCCTTGGCGCCGGTCTTGTAGACGGCGTGCTGGTCGCAGGTGGTCAGGGCGTCGGCGTACCGGAAGGCGATCTCGTGCTGGCCGAGGTTGCACTCCCCCTTGGCCGACTCGACGGTCATCCCGGCGGCGCCCATCTCGTTGCGGATGCGGCGCAGCAGGGGTTCGACCCGGCCGGTGCCGAGGACGGAGTAGTCGACGTTGTACTGGTTGGCCGGGGTGAGCCCGCGGTAACCGGTGTTCCACGCCTGCTCGTAGCTGTCCTTGAAGACCATGAACTCCAGCTCGGTGCCGGTGTACGCGGTCCAGCCGCGCTCGGCGAGCCGGTCGAGCTGACGGCGCAGGATCTGGCGCGGGGAGGCGGCCACGGGGGTGCCGTCGTGCCAGGCGAGATCGGCGGTGAGGAGGGCGGTGCCGGGGTTCCAGGGGGTGCGGCGCAGGGTGGCGGTGTCGCCGTGCATGGCGAAGTCGCCGTAGCCGCGCTCCCAGGAGGACATGGCGTAGCCGTCGACGGTGTTCATCTCGGCGTCGACGGCGAGGAGGTAGTTGCAGCCCTCGGTGCCGTGCTCCAGGACGTCGTCGAGGAAGAACCGGGCGGCGAACCGCTTGCCCTGGAGCCTTCCCTGCATATCGGTGAAGGCCAGGACGACGGTGTCGATCTCCCCGGCGGCGACCAGTCTGGTCAGCTCGTCGACCGAGAGCGGGGGCGTGCGGTCTGCCACGGTGGGGCCTCCTGGCGTCGGAGCGGGGCTGGGGGCGCGGGGTGGCGTTTAAGGTAGTACCGCAGACCATTGGTTGGGAAGGAGGTGCGGACGGTTCGATGGACGGAAACGGGAACGGGGGCGGGAGCGAGCGCGGGAGCGGGGGCCGGAGCGGGGGCCGGAGCGGGGGCGGCGACCGGCTGGCGCCGGTGCTGCGCCCGGTGCGCGCCGGGAACGGCTTCGAGGAGGCGCTGGAGCAGATACTCCAGGTGCTGCGGCTGGGCCTGGTCCCCGACGGCGGCCGGCTCCCGGCCGAGCGGGAGCTGGCCGACCGGCTGCGAATCAGCCGGGTGACCCTGCGCGAGGTGCTGAAGGTGCTCCAGGACCAGGGGCTGGTGGAGAGCCGCCGCGGCCGCTACGGCGGCACCTTCGTCCGGGCCAGGCCCGAGCCCGCCCGGGGCGGCGGGGACGAACTGCGGCGCCGGGTCGCGGCTGTCGACGTCGAGGACACGCTGCGGTTCCGGGAGGTCCTGGAGGTGGGCGCGGCGGGGCTGTGCGCCGCGCACGGGCTCGACGCCGGGCAGGCGCGCCGGCTGCGGGCGGCCCTCGACGCGACGCGGGACGCCCCGCTCACCGACTACCGGCGCCTGGACACGATGCTCCACCTGACGCTCGCGGAGCTGGCGGGCTCGCCGTCGCTGGCCGCCCAGTACGCGGCCGTCCGCGCGACCGTCAACGACCTGCTGGACTGCATCCCGCTGCTGGTGAAGAACCTGGAGCACTCACAGGCCCAGCACTCGGCGCTGGTCGAGGCGGTGCTGGACCGGGACGCGGACGGGGCGCGCGAGGTGATGCGGGAGCACTGCGAGGGCACGGCGGCGCTACTGCGCGGCTTCCTGGTCTGACCCGCCCACCGGCTCCCTCGTCCGGCCTGGCCCAGCGGCTCCCTCGTCCGGCCCCGCCCAGCGGCTCCCTCGTCCGGCCCCGCCCAGCGGCTCCCTCGTCCGACCCGCCCAGCGGCTCCCTCGTCCGGCCCGCCCAGCGCCTCCTGAACCGGCCCCGCCCAGCAGCTCCCTGGTCCGGCCCCGCCTGTCTGCCCGCAGTCCGCCCGCCGTCTGCCCGCGATCCGCCCGCCGTCTGCCCGCGATCCGTCCGTCACTGTCCGGCCCCGCCTGTCCGCCCACGGTCCGCCCCGCCGTCCACCCACGGTCCGCCCGCCGTCCACCCACGGTCCGTCCGCCCTCCGTCCGCCCTCCGCCCGCCGCCCATTCCGCGGTCCGTCCCGCCGTCCACCCGTCACTCCGTAACGCCGGTTTTACGCGGAGGTCTTGCGCATCGCCGACCGGAAGACAAAGGTATGGCCCCACACCTTTGCCATCGCCCCCCGCGTCGAGCAGGAGCCCCCATGGCCGACGGAACCGAGTCCGCCCGCACCGAGTCCGCCCGCGCCTCCGCCGTCGGCGCACCACCGGGCGGCGCGCCGGCGCCGGCCCCCGGCGACGCGTATCTGGAGCGCCGTACCCTGCGGCGCGGCAGCGCGGGCCCGCTGCTGCTGACCGGCCTCGGCGTCGCCTATGTCGTCTCCGGCGACTACTCCGGCTGGAACTTCGGCCTGGCGGAGGGCGGCTTCGGCGGTCTGGCCATCGCCGCGCTGCTGATGGGCCTGATGTACGCCTGCATGGTGTTCGCCCTGGCCGAGCTGGCCGCGATCCTGCCCACGGCGGGCGGCGGCTACGGCTTCGCGCGGCGCGCCCTCGGCCCCTGGGGCGGCTTCCTCACCGGTACGGCGATCCTCATCGAGTACGTCCTGGCCCCCGCCGCCATCTCCATCTTCATCGGCGACTACGTCGAGTCGCTCGGGCTCTTCGGACTGGAGTCCGGCTGGCCGGTCTATCTGGCGTGTTTCGCCCTCTTCATCGGCATCCATCTGTGGGGCGTGGGCGAGGCCCTGCGGTTCAGCCTGGTCGTGACCGCCATCGCGGTCGCCGCGCTGCTGGTCTTCGCGATCGGCGCGTTCACCGACTTCGACGCGGGCTCGCTCGACGACATCGCGGTGGACCATTCGGCGTTCGGCGCCACCTCCTGGCTGCCGTTCGGGCTGCTCGGCATCTGGTCGGCGTTCCCCTTCGGCATGTGGTTCTTCCTGGGGGTGGAGGGGGTGCCGCTGGCGGCTGAGGAGACCCGGGACCCGGCCCGTACCCTGCCGAGGGCCATGGCCTGGTCCATGGGCATCCTGCTGTGCCTCGCCCTGCTCACCTTCCTCGCCGCGACCGGGGCGCGCGGCTCCGGTGCCCTCCAGGACGCGGGTAATCCGCTGGTCGAGGCGCTCCAGCCGGGCGGCAAGGCGACCGCGCTGTCCCGCGTCGTCAACTACGCGGGCCTCGCCGGGCTCGTGGCCTCCTTCTTCTCGCTGATCTTCGCCGGTTCGCGCCAGCTGTTCGCCCTTTCCCGGGCCGGCTATCTGCCCCGCTTCCTCTCCCTGACCAGCCGCCGCAAGGCCCCGTACCTGGGCCTGCTGGTCCCGGGTGCCATCGGCTTCACCCTCGCGGCCTGGTCCGGCGACGGCGCCCGGATGCTCAACGCCGCGGTCTTCGGCGCCACCATCTCGTACGCCCTGATGTCGCTCTCCCACATCGTCCTGCGCCGCCGCGAACCGGGCCTGGAGCGTCCCTACCGCACCCCCGGCGGCACGGTAACGTCGTCCCTCGCCTTCGTCCTGGCCTGTTCGGCGCTGGTGGCCACCTTCCTGGTGGACAAGGACGCGGCCTTCATCGCGCTGGGCGTCTACGCGGTGGCGCTGGCCTACTTCGCCTTCTACAGCCGCCACCGCCTGGTCGCGGCCGCGCCGGAGGAGGAGTTCGCGGCGCTGGCGGAGGCCGAGGCGGAACTGTCCCGCGACTGAGATTGGACCGACCGTGCCCCCTCTGATCGGCCTCAGCACCTACCTCGAACCCTCGGCGAGCTGGGGCGTCTGGAACCTCCCCGCCGCGCTGCTGCCCTCGGGCTACCACCGCCTCGTCCAGCGCGCGGGCGGCCTGGCGGCGATGCTGCCACCGGACGGCGCGGACGGCTCGGCCGCCGCCGTCGTCGCCCGTCTGGACGGGCTGGTCGTCTCCGGCGGCCCGGACGTGGAACCCGTACGGTACGGGGCCGCCGCCGACCCGCGCACGGGGCCGCCGGCTCGGGAGCGCGACGCCTGGGAACTGGCCCTGATCGACGCGGCCCTGTCGGCCGGCGTCCCCCTGCTGGGCATCTGCCGCGGCCATCAGCTGCTGAACGTCTCCCTCGGCGGCACGCTCCTTCAGCACCTCGACGGCCACGCGGGGCCGCCCGGCGTCTTCGGCCACCACGAGGTCACACCGGTCCCGGGCACGCGCCTCGCCGAGATCCTCCCCGCCCCGGTGTCCGTCCCCACCTTCCACCACCAGTCCGTGGCCCACCTGGGCAAGGGCCTGATCCCGGCGGCCCATGCCACGGGCGACGGAACGGTGGAGGCGGTGGAACTGCCGGACGCGGAGGCGTTCACGCTGGGCGTGCAGTGGCACCCGGAGGCGGGCGACGACGTACGGATCATGCGGGCCCTGGTGGCGGCGGCGTCGGGCTGACCTCGAACCCGAGGCGCGCCGCCGGTGCGGGCCTCAGGAGTCCGGCTCCGGGGTCCGACTCTGGGGTCCGGCTCAGGAGTTGATTTCGTACGGGTCGCCGTAGACCTCCCACCGCAGCGGGGGCGTCAGGTCGAGGTTCCCCTCGTTGAGGAACTTCCGCTGCTCGGTGTCGACCCGGCTGGTGTCGCTGTGCGCCTCCTCGCTCTTCATGGCCTCCTTACGGGCGTCGAGGAAGGCGTGGAGGTACGTGGCCTCGTCGCCGCCCTGCGCCGGGGGCTTCGCCTGGGACAGGGCCGTCTTACGGATGCCGCCGAAGCTGTACCGGCTGTTCCCGGGGCCGTGCATCACGATCGCGTCGTAGTAGATGAACTGGCCGAGCGCGCCCAGTCCGTCGGCCTTGCCCTGTTCGACGGAGGGGTTGAAGTAGACGCGGTCGCGCTCGTGCTCCTGGGCGTCCTGGAACGCCTGGTCGGCGGCGGCCTTCCGCCAGTCCTCGGTGAAGCCGGGGTCGAGGCCGTCGTGGGAGTCGCCGCCGTTGACCTCGCGCAGCGCGGGGAGGTACTTGGCCAGGACGTTGTCGGGCCTCTGCCGGGTGTAGTACTCGACGAGCTCCAGCATGTCGCCGGTGCCGGAGCAGAATCCGATGATCCCCGCGGTGTAGCCACGGCCGTCGCCGATGTCCTCGATGTAGGAGAACTGTGCGCGCCAGTCGAGCGAGGAGTTCTCGGCGCTGGAGACCAGCTTCATGGCGATCTCCTTCTTCGCCGGGTCGTCCAGGCCGGTCGCCGCGACGGCCTGGTGCGCCGAGTGGTGGGGGCGCGCGTCCGCCGACGACGGCAGGTGGTCGGATGCCTGCCCGACGCCGACGCCGGTGAGGACGAGCGCGGCCGGTACCGTGATCGCCACCGCCGCGAGGCCGACCCTCCCGAACCTGGAGGACATGGGGGACATGGGGACTCCGTTCCTTGTCGACTGTGGGGGAAGTGCGCACGGCCGTCCGAGGGTGCGCCGGGGCCGCCCCCGGCACACTGGGGCCGCCCCGGACTCTCGGGCACGATCCGTTAGGAACCTTTCCTAACCATTGAAGCGAGCGCGTCGTGTCCACCACAAGGGTCCCGACACCATTCGACAAAGACGCGGGCGGCGCCAACCGCCGTGTTACGGCTGGGGAATGGGCATCGCGGGGTCCGCGCCACCCGTCACACCGGTCGCCCCGGCCGCCCCGGTCGCTCCCGACGCGCCGGTGGAACCGGTGGAACCGGCCGGCTCGGCCGCGCCCTCGGCCGCGGCGGGCACCTCCGTCACCGGCCGGGCCGCGATCGCCCGCCACCACGGCTCCAGCGGGAGCCCGCGCACCGGCTCGAAGGGCTCCCCCGGGCGCGGAACGGCCACGTTCGCCCCGGCCGCCCGTGCCGCCGTGACCGTGCCCTCGGCGGGCTCCTCCCACGGGTGCGGGGCGAGGTTGAAGGTGCCCCAGTGGATCGGCAGCATGATCCCCTTCGCCGGGTCCCCGCCCTGGAGATCGACGTGGGCCCGCATGCCCTCCTCGGGGGTCATGTGGATGTCCGGCCAGTGTTCGGAGTACGCACCGATCTGGATCATGGTCGCGTCGAACGGCCCGTACGCCGTGCCGATCTCCGCGAATCCGGGGAAGTAGCCGGTGTCCCCGCTGTGGTAGATCCGGTGCTCGCCACCGGCCACCACCCAGGAGGCCCACAGGGTGTGCTGGGTGTTGCGCAGCGCGCGCCCGCAGAAGTGGCGGGCGGGGGTGGCGGTGAGCTCCAGACCGGCGACCTCGGTGGACTCGTGCCAGTCCAGTTCGGTCATCCGGTCGGCCGGAACGCCCCAGTGCTCCAGGTGGGCGCCGACCCCGAGCGGGACGACGAACATCGCGCGGGAACGCACCAGCGCCCGGATCGTGGGCATGTCCAGGTGGTCGTAGTGGTCATGGGAGATGACCACCGCGTCCACCGGCCCCAGCTCCCGCAGCGGCACCGGCACCGGGTGCATCCGCTTCGGCCCCGCCATCGCGAAGGGCGAACAGCGCTGTCCCCATACCGGGTCGAACAGCACCCGCCGCCCGTCGATCTCCGCGAGCACGCTGGAGTGCCCCATCCAGGTCAGCCGCAGCCCGGAGGCGGGGGGAACGGCCAGATCGGCGAGGGTGGTGGGGTGCACCGGCACGGTCCCGGCCGGGGCCCTGCGGATCCGCTCCTCCTTGCGGAAGTACGTGGCCGCGAACTTCAGCATCGAACCGGACGGGGCGGTGCGGGCGCCCACCGGGTTGACGAACACACCGTTCGCGAAGTTCGGCGACCGTCGGATGCGCTCCATCCGCTCCCCGGAGGGATCCGCCCCGAAGGCGGCGGGGCGCAGGGCGGCGGCGAGCCGGGAACGTTTCGGATGGGAGCCGGTCACGGATCCTCCATGGTGAGGGGGGCTGCGGAGCACCCCGACGCGCTGTGCCGCCGGGCTGCAATGACACAACTCTTACGAGGGGTGGCCTTGTTCCGGAACCGGGTGGTCGGCCGGGGTGAAGGACAGCAGCAGATGGTCCTCCACCGGGCGGTAACCGAGACGCTGGTAAAGGGCGTTGCTGGTGGGGTTGGCGAGATCGGTGAAGAGCAGGACCTCGGTGACCCCGGCGGCCCGCGCGGCCCGGCTCACGGCGGCCGTGGCGGCTCCCGCGTAACCGCGCCCGCGCAGCTCGGGCGGGGTGTAGACAAGGGCGACCCGGGCCATGTCCGCGACCGTACGGCTGATGCCGGCGCAGGCCACCGGCCGGCCGTCGAGCTCCCACAGCGTGATCCCGCCGTGGCTGAGCTTGTCGTCCACCTGCTTGGCGGCATCGCCCATCAGCGCGCCGGTGTCGCGGGCGAACCCCTCGCACCAGGTGATCAGCAGATCGCGGTCGGCGGTGGTGGCGGTCCGGGCCCGGCCCGGCGGGGCGGGGTCGGGCGGGGTGAGGTCACCGAGCCGGTAGAGCCGGTGGAACTGCTCGACGCTGCTCGACGCACCGGTGAGGCGCTGCCAGGCGGTGGCGAAGGTCTCGGCGGTCTCGCGCCCGGCGTTCACGCCGGTGATCTGCCACTCACGGTCCCGGGCGAGGGTGCGGGCGAGTTCCTGGGCCGCCTCGCCGGAGAGGGGGGAGAGCAGCGGAGGGTAGGGCGGGGTGCACAGAAAAGCCCCCTGCGCGGGGCCGTGTACGGGGCCCTGCACTGCTGATACGGGGTCCGCCTCCTCGCCGGTCCACCAGCCGTAGACCGGCGGCTGGTCGCCGTATCTGCCACTGCCCGCCGCCACCAGGGAGGAGACCACGGTGAGCAGGGTGGTGTGCCGGGCCGGGCGGGCGCGCAGAAAGCCACCCGCCGCGGCCCGGAACTCATCGAGGTCGTACGTCACCGTCCACGCCATGTGCTCCAGGCTGGCGCGCGGCAGCGGCGCGGCGCACCTCAATTTCCCCGCTGTTTCCCCGTTACTGAGCCCGATGGCCGTTCAGCGGACGGTCAGCAGTAGAGGTTGGAGCCGGCGGTGGTGCCGAGTATCTGGACGAAGCGCTGGTAGGTGGCGACCCGGCTCTGCACCTGGCCGGGGTTGTTGCCGTTGCACTCCTTGGCGCCGTTGATGCTGCGGATGGTCTCGCCGAAGCCGCGCTGGTTGACCATGGCGTTGTGCGGCGTCATCGTGCCGGCCCCGGTCTGGGTGTTCCAGAACCACAGGGCGGTCTTCCAGGACACCGCGGCGTCCCGCTCCACCAGGTAGGGGTTGTTCAGCAGGTCGATGCCGAGCGCGTCACCCGCGGCCTTGTAGTTGAAGTTCCAGCTGAGCTGGATCGGTCCGCGGCCGTAGTACGCCGACTGGCCGGCGGGGCAGCCGTAGGACTGGCTCCAGTCGCAGTAGGACGGGTAGTTGGAGGTGTCCTGCTCCACGATGTGGACCAGACCGCCGGTCTCGTGGCTGACGTTGGCCAGGAAGGCGGCCGCCTCCTGCTTCTTGACAGTGTCACTGCCGGTGTTGGCGAAGCCCGGGTAAGCGCTCAGGGCGGCGGTCAGGCCCTGGTAGGTGTAGAACGAGTTCCGGTTCGGGAACATCTGGTTGAACTGCGCCTCGGTCACCACGAAGCCGCTCGGGTTCTGCTCCCCGGAACCGCCGCAGTTGTAAGGCTCCCAGTACCAGGTGCTGATCACCGGGTCATAGCCCGGATTGTCGTGCTCGGCGCGGTAGTAATTGCCGTCGGTGTACCGGACGATGTCACCGGTGACGTACCACTTGCCCGCCACCCAGTCCGCGGCGCTACAGGCCGCCTGGGCGGTGGTCCCCGCCGACGAGGCCGAAGCCGAGGCCATGGGCATGACAAGCACACTCGCGCACACCGCCGCGGTCGCCGCGAGCGGCGCCAGAACGCGTCTTCTCCGCATGGGCCGATCTCCTTCTCAATGAATGCCCCGGGGAACTTCGAGGCTCCGGGGACACTCAAACCGGTTTGGTCTATACCAGTCAAGGTCCAGACCAGACCTTTGTACGGAGATGAGTAAAAGGACGAGGGCCGGCCCGCCCGGAGGCACCCGGCGTAGACCACCGCGCACCGGCGAGCCGCGGACCGCGAGCCCGGAACCGGGCCCCGAACCGACCCCGGAAGCCGACCCGGGGCGCGGCGGTGCCCCTCGCCGGAACCAGGCCGGGACCAAGCCAGAATCCGTCCCGGGGCCGAGGGCCGGAATCAGGCCCGGGGGCCCGGGACCGGCGGCCGGCGGCCGGGGCCAGGGACCGGGCCAGGGGCCAGCCCTCGGCGGTCGGCAGCCAGGGCCAAGACCGGCGGCCAGGACGAGGGCCAGGGGCCGGTATGGGTAGCCAGGGCCAGGCCCGGGGGCCCGGGATCGGCAGCCAGGGCCAGGGCCAGCAGCCAGAGACCAGCAGCCAGAGGTCGACAGCCAAGGCCGCGACCGGAGCCAGGGCCAAGACCGGCGGCCAGGACGAGGGCCAGGGGCCGGTATGGGTAGCCAGGGCCGGGCCCGGGGGCCCGGGGTCGGCAGCCAGGGCCAGCAGCCAGAGACCAGCAGCCAGGCGCCAGGGGCCGGGACCAGCAGCCAGAGACCAGCGGCCGGGAGCAGCAGCGGGGTCGGGGCCGAGGCCAGCGGTCAGGGCCGGGATGAGGGCCGGAAATGAGCCCGGGACGAGGGCCGGACCCCGGGAGAAGACCGGGGCGAGGTCCGCCGTCCGCGAGCGGGTCCGGGGTCAGGTCTCGCGCTCGGGGTGGTAGGCGTCGGCATCCACCCCGAAGGTCCAGGCCACGCCCTCGCGGGCGGTCCGGACGCGGGGCGGTACGCGCAGCCAGTAGGTGCGGTGCGTACCGTCCGGCTCCGGCGTGGAGTTGACCACCTCGACCATCGCCACCGGCTCGTCCCCGTCCAGCGCGATGCGCCACAGGACCCCGGTCTCGTCGCGGTGCACCGGCTGCGCCCCGGACTCCTGGAGATAGCGCTCATAGCCGTAGTGCTCCAGCATCACCCGGCGCAGCTCCGCGTTCTCCTCCTCGCGGATGCGCTCCGGGGTCAGCTCGTCCAGTTGCTCGAGGAAGGCCGCGGGCACCGGCATGCCCCGCCAGGCGTACAGCGCGAAGCCGTCGGGGAAGGCGAGCGCGGGGCCGTCGCCGCGGTCGAGCCGGCCCGCCTCGTCGCGGTGCAGCTCCACCGGGCGCTCCGCGACGATCACGACCCTCTCGTACGGCCACCACCAGCCGGCGGCGCGGGCCACCGCGGCGACACCGGCCAGCGGGCCGGACTCCGCCTCGTCCGCGACGGCGGCCAGCCAGGGCGCGTCGTGCTGTCCCAGCACCGCGTCCAGCAGGGCGAGCCGGACGGTCGTCTCCTGGTCCCGAGCGGGCGCCAGGGCCTCGGTCACCCCGGTGCGGACGCGCTCGGTGAGCGCGCGGGTGACCTCCCACAGCGGCGCCGCCGCGAGCGCCCACCGCCCGGCCCAGCCCGCCGGGCCCAGGTCGTCATGGAGCCGCTGCCTGGCGCGCGCCCACGGCTGGGTGCGCACGGCCTCCCGCACCGACGCGCCCGCGCCGCCCGCGACCGGCTCGACCCCGGCCGCCCGCAGGGTACCGGCCGCCCGCTCGGCCAGTTCCCGGGGCAGCCGCTCCTCCTTCCCCGTCAGCAGCAGCACGGCCGCCGTGGCCGCCAGTGGGGAACCGGCCCAGACGATCCGCTCGGGCGCGGCGAGCCCGGCCTGCGCATAGGCGCGGCGGATGCCCGCCTCGGCCGCCTCGCGGTCGGCCGGGCCGGTGGCCGCGGCCACCGTGCGCCAGCGCGCGGCCCGGTCCTCGTCCGCGAGCGCGTGCCCACCACTCATGCCGTTCTCCCCCGCCGTCGCCGTTTCCGTCACCGTCGCCGTTGCCGTTGCCGTTGCCGTTGCCGTCGTCATCGTCCGCTCCTCCGCGCTCAGTCGGCCACGACGCGCACGGCGCCCGGCGTGTACTCCCGCTGCCGCACCACGCGGTACCAGCCCTTGGGCAGCGGTATCGCGGCATGCTCCTCGTGCACCACCCGCCCGCCGTCGGGGAGATGGAGGTACGAGACGCCGAACGGGCCCGGCTCGCGCACCAACGTGCCCGGCCCGACCACCGCATGGGCGTGCCCGGTCACCTCACCGAGCGCCAGCACCAGCCGGCCCCGACCGTCCCTCGGCTGCCGCGGCAGCGCGTCGGTACCCGGCGGCAGCGCCTCCACCGCCACCGGAACGATCAGGACGTCGCCCTGTCGGTACATGCCCATTCCCTTTCAGACGCAGCACTGTTGGACCCACCGCGCCACACGGGGCCCGGTCGATGGTCATGACGCTACGAGGAGGTACTGACAACGCCGTGCGACGGCCCGTCTCCGTGCCTCCGGCAACGCCCGCCGGGGCGGCTGTCGGTGGCGCTTGGTACAACTCTTCGCACGCCATTCGGAATCGGGCACGCCCACGCGAACGCATCAGGAGATACCACCCATGTCGGTCCACCACCTGGAAAACCTGTACGGTCTTCCGGCCTTCGACTTCCCGCTGCCCGACGCGGAGACCGAGCTGCCCGAGCCGGGCGCGGTCGCCTGGCGGATCTCCTACGATCCCTACAGCGATGAGTCGGACGAGGATTTCGACGGGCGTTTCCAGCGCTTCCTGACCACGGTGGACCCTTCCCGGGTGCGGGCGGTGATCATCGGCTTGTGGGGCGAGACCTACGAGGGCGACGCCGATGACGCCATCGAGCAGCTGCTCATGGCCAAGGACCGGCTGACCTCGCTGGAGGCGGTCTTCATCGGCGACATCACCCCGGAGGAGTCGGAGATCTCCTGGATTCAGCAGTCCGATGTGACACCGGTCCTCCGCGCCTTCCCCGGCCTGCGCGAGCTGGGTGTCCGCGGCGGGAGCGAGCTGTCCTTCCCCGCCGTCACCCACGCCAACCTGCGCACACTCCGCTTCGAGACCGGCGGGCTGCCCGGCGCGGTGGTGCGCGGGGTCGCCGCCAGCGACCTGCCCGCGCTCGAGCACCTGGAGATGTGGCTCGGGGTGGACGAGTACGGGGGCGACGCCACCGTCGCCGACCTCGCCCCGATCCTGGCCGGCGGCAGGTTCCCCGCGCTGCGCCACCTGGGCGTGCAGAACAGCGAGATCCAGGACGAGATCGCGGCCGCCGTGGCGGCGGCCCCCGTGGTCGCCCAGCTCGAATCCCTCGACCTGTCCATGGGTGTGCTCACCGACGAGGGCGCCGCGGCGTTGCTCGACGGCCAGCCGCTCACCCACCTGAAGCGGCTCGACCTGGACCACAACTACTTCTCCGCGGCCATGGAGGAGCGGCTGCGCACGGCCCTGGAGCCGTCCGGGGTGAAGGTCGAGATGTCCGAGAAGGGTGATGAGGACGAAGACGGGGACGAGGTGTTCCGCTACACCGCCGTCTCCGAGTGACACCCGCGCCCCAGACGAGGAGTTCCGCTATGCCGCCGTCTCCGCATGAGACGCGCTTCGCCGTGGTCGGCAACCCCGGCAACCGCCGGGTGGAGATGTTCACCGACGCCGCACTCGCCGCCGGGCTGCCCGCGCCCCGGGTGCTGGCCTGGCACGATGTGCTGACCGGCGGTGCCGCGTTCGAGCCGGGCGAGACCGTACGGATCGACTCGCCGGGCGAGGACGAGGAGGTGGAGTGGCTGCTGCGCGGCGCCTTCGACCTCACCCGGGTGGAGGGCACCGCCCGCTGGTACGCACGGTTCACCGAGGCCGTCCGGGGCATCGCGGCGGCGGCGCGCACGGCCGGTGCCACCCTGCTGGACGACCCCGGCGAGCTGGCCGTCCTGTTCGACAAGCGGCTGTGCCACGGGGTGCTGGAGCGCGCCGGGGTGCCGGTCCCGCCCTCGCCGACCTCCGGTCCGCAGGCGCCGCCGGTGCGCGGCTGGGAGGACGTCCGCGCCGCGCTCGGCACCTCGGGGATGCGGCGCGCCTTCGTCAAGCTCGCCCACGGCTCGTCCGCGTCGGGGGTGCTCGCGGTGGAGACGGCGGGTCCCGGCCGGGTGCGGGCCACCACCTCCGTGGAGCGCACGGAGGACGGCCGGCTGTTCAACTCGCTGCGGGTGCGGCGGTACGACACCGAGGCGGAGGTCGCCTCGATCGTCGACCGGCTGGCGCCGGACGGACTGCACATCGAGCGCTGGCTGCCCAAGGCGTCCCAGGGCAAGCGCGTCGCCGATCTGCGGGTCGTGGTGGTGGCCGGCCGGGCGACCCACGCCGTGGTGCGCACCAGCCGCTCCCCCATGACCAATCTCCATCTCGGCGGTGTGCGCGGCGATCTGGCCGCCGCCCGCGCGGCGGCGGAGGAGGCAGGGGTGTCCTGGGGCGAGGTGCTGGGCATCGCGGAGCGGGCGGCCGAGCAGTTCCCGGACACCCTGTGCGTGGGGGTGGATCTGCTGCCGGGGCTGAGGTGGCGGCGGTTCGCCGTCGGCGAGGTCAACGCCTTCGGCGATCTGCTGCCCCGGCTGACCGGTCTGGCCGGAAGCGGCGCCGAGGGACTGGACACCTACGCGGCGCAGGTCGCCGCCGTGCGCCACGGCCACGCGCCGGGGCAGACGCGCACCGACCACGGCGAGCGGAAGGGGCACCACCGCGATGCCGCTGGCTGAGCCCGATATGAACGAGGTCGTGGGCAGCCACGACCTGCTGCTGATCACCCTCGACACGCTCCGCTACGACGTGGCGGCCGAGCTGGCGGCCGCCGGCCGGACGCCCCGGCTGGCGAGCCGTCTGCCCGGTGGGGTCTGGGACGAGCGGCATGCCCCCGGCAGCTTCACCTACGCCTCCCACCAGGCGATGTTCGCGGGCTTCCTGCCGACCCCGGCCGCCCCCGGACCGCACCGCCGGCTGTTCGCGGCCCGCTTCGCGGGCAGTGAGACCACCGCGGCGGGCACCTATGTCTTCGAGACCCCCGATCTGGTGTCGGGGCTCGCGGCGGCCGGGTACCGCACGGTGTGCATCGGCGGGGTCGGCTTCTTCAACAAGCGGGGTCCGCTGGGCTCGGTGCTGCCCGGCTACTTCCAGGAGAGCCATTGGGAGCCGGAGTTCGGCGTCCCGTCGCCCACCTCCTTCGAGGCCCAGATCGACCGCGCCGAGAAGGTGATCGCCGGTCTTGCCCCGGACCGGCGGCTGTTCCTCTTCGTCAACGTCTCGGCACTGCACCAGCCCAACTGGTTCCATCTGCCCGGCGCCACCCGCGAGGCGGGCGATTCGCGCGCCACCCACGCCGCCGCCCTGGAGTACGTGGACCGCCATGTCGACCGGCTCTTCACCGCCATGCGCGACCGCGCCCCCACCTTCGCGATCGTCTGCTCCGACCACGGCACCGCGTACGGCGACGACGGCTACACCGGCCACCGGCTCGGCCACGAGGTCGTCTGGACCGTGCCGTACACCCACTTCTTCCTCGAGGCCCGATGAACATCAGCACGCTCGGTTCCACCGTCCGCCCCTACCAGTCGTACGTCTACGCCTATCCGCACAAGACCGCCTACCGGCCACTCGCGGACCGTCCCGCGCTGCGCGAGCTGTGGGCGGCCGAGCCGAAGGACGCGCTGTCGCTGTATCTGCACATCCCCTTCTGCGAGGTGCGCTGCGGCTTCTGCAATCTCTTCACCCGGATCGGGGCGCCCGAGGGGCTGGTGACCGCCTATCTGGACGCGCTGGAGCGGCAGGCGGGGGCGGTGCGCGAGGCGCTCGGCGAGCGGGCCCGGTTCGCCACCGCGGCGTTCGGCGGCGGCACCCCCACGTTCCTGGAGGCGGCCGAGCTGGAGCGGCTGTGCGACATCGCCGAGAAGGGCATGGGCGCGGATCTGGCGGCCGTGCCGCTCTCGGTCGAGGCGTCCCCGGCCACCGCCACGGCCGACCGGCTCGCGGTGCTGGCCGGGCGCGGCACCACCCGGCTGAGCCTGGGCGTGCAGAGCTTCGTCGACGCGGAGGCGCGCTCGGCGGTGCGCCCGCAGCGCCGGGCCGATGTGGAGGCGGCGCTGGCCAGGGTCCGGGAGGCGGGCATCCCGGTGCTCAACATCGACCTGATCTACGGCATCGACGGGCAGACCGAGGACAGTTGGCGCCGATCCCTGGACGCCGCCCTGGCCTGGCGTCCCGAGGAGCTGTATCTCTACCCCCTCTATGTCCGCCCGCTGACCGGGCTCGGCCGTAAGGAGGCCAGGGAGCCAGAGGCGGAGGCAGTGGCGGAGGCAGCGGCGGACGCGGAGTGGGACGAGCGGCGGCTGCGGCTGTACCGCTCGGGCCGTGACCATCTGCTCGCCCACGGCTATGAGCAGGTCTCGATGCGGATGTTCCGCCGCGCCGACGCGCCCGCGACCGGGGCCGAAGACCACGCCTGCCAGACGGACGGCATGGTGGGCCTGGGCTGCGGCGCCCGCTCCTACACCTCCGAACTGCACTACTCCTTCGACTACGCGGTGGACATGCGGGAGATCCGCGGCATCATCGACGACTACGTCTCCCGGCCCGCCGCCGACTTCGCCCGCGCCGAGCACGGGCGGTGGATGACCGGCGACGAGGCCCGCCGGCGCCATCTGCTGCAGTCCGTCCTCCAGGCCGAGGGGATGGAGCAGGCGGGATACCGGGCCCGGTTCGGCACCGATCCGGCCGTGGACTTCGCCGCCGAGCTGGACCGGTTCTCGGCGCGCGGCTGGCTGGATACGGACGCGGCTCCCGAACGGCTGCGGCTGTCCCCCGAGGGTCTCGCGCACTCCGACGCGCTCGGCCCCGAGCTGTTCTCGCCCGCCGTGCGCGCCGCCATGGCCGCGTACGAGCTGAAGTGAGGGAGACAGGCATGGACTTGACCCTTCTGTACCGGGGCCCGCTCGCCTCGTGCGACTACGACTGCCCGTACTGCCCGTTCGCCAAGCGCCGGGACAGCCCGGAGCGGCTGCGCGCCGACCGCGCCGCGCTGGAGCGGTTCACGGCCTGGGCGGCGGCGCAGACCGGCGACCGGCTGTCGGTGCTGTTCACCCCGTGGGGCGAGGGGCTGGTGCGCTCCTGGTACCGCCGTGCGCTCATCGAGCTCAGCCATCTGCCCCATGTGCGACGCGTCGCCATCCAGACCAATCTGAGCTGCCGGACCGGCTGGACGGCCGAGGCCGACCCCGCCACCCTCGCCCTGTGGTGCACCTACCACCCGGACCAGACGCCGTACGACCGGTTCCTGGCCAAGTGCCGGGAGCTGGCCGCGCGCGGGGTGCGCCACAGCGTCGGCATCGTGGGGCTGCCCGCCCACCTCGACCGGGCCCGCCGGCTGCGCGCCGACCTGCCCGACCAGGTGTACCTGTGGGTGAACGCGGCGGAGGGCCACACCTACACGGACGCCGAGGCGGCCGAGTGGACCGCGCTGGACCCGCTCTTCGGCTACAGCCGCCATCCGCACCGAAGCGCCGGTCTGCCATGCCGGACCGGCGCCTCGGTGATCTCGGTGGACGGCGACGGCACGGTGCGCCGCTGCCATTTCGTCCCCGCTGAACTGGGCAATCTCTACGACGGGTCGTACCGCGCGGCGCTACGGCCCCGCCGGTGTCCGCTGGCCGTCTGCGACTGCCATATCGGCTATGTGCACCTGGAGTCGCTTCCGCTGTACGACGTGTTCGCGGGCGGTGTGCTGGAACGCATCCCGGCGCCGCCCCCGCCGGTCGGTTCGTGGTCGGTCGGTCATCCTGTCGGTCACACTGCTTCCCCCTCGATCCCCCTGGTCACGATGAGCGTCACAGAACCGGACGTCACGCGGGACGTCACACCGGACGTCATAGGAACAGAAAGTCCGCTTCCCCGGCCTTCGCCCCCTGGATGAAGCGTTTCATCTCCAGATGGGTGTAGATCAGGGCCGGTCCGTCCGGATCGGTCGACTGGCGCAGCGCCACCCGGCCGTCCTTCAGTCTCATCGCCTCGACGCAGCTTCCCCCATTGCCACCGCTCCATGGCTTGTGCCAGCCCTCGCTGCCGAGTTCCCTGGCCGGCATGCCGCTGTAGACGCGGTTCCCGCATATGCGATCCATCGTTCAGATCTCCTTGCGAATGCGACTCAGAATCGCCTGAGTCGTCTGTGCAGGCGCGGCCTGCGCGCACATCCGGTCCAGGGCCTCCAGGAACGCCGATACATCATCGCGCTGGTCGAAGTAGGAGCCGCTGACGAGCGTCTCCGTATACGCGATATCGGGCAGCTCCGGGATCGGGAACCGGAAGATATGGAAGGGACCGTACATCGCCGGGTGCGGGCCGGCGTCGAACGGCATGATCTGCAGCCGGATATGAGGCGCCTCCGCCTCCTCGATCAGGCGTGAGATCTGGGCACGCATGGTCTCGGTGCCGCCGATGGGGCGGCGCACCACCGTCTCGTCCATGACGACCCACAGCATCGGCGGATTGTCCCGGGTGAGCAGGGCCTGGCGTTCCATCCGGAGTGCGACGTTGCGCTCGATCTCCGTCTCGGGTGCGTGGGGCATGCCCGCGCGGAGCACGGCGCGGGCGTAGTCCTCGGTCTGGAGCAGCCCGGGGATGTAGTGCGGCTCGTAGGCCCGGATCAGATTGGCCTCCACCTCCAGGCTGACGAAGGTGTTGAACCACTCCGGCAGGACGTCGCGGAACCGGTGCCACCAGCCGGCCTTGTTGGCCTCGCGCGCGAGCGCGAGGAACCCCTCGACCTCCTCGGGATCGGTGACGCCGTACGTCCGCAGCAGCTTCTCGACATACGGAAGCTTCAGGCCGACCTCGGCCTTCTCCATCCGGCGGATCGTGGCATGGGTGACGTCCAGGGCGCGCCCGGCTTGTTCGAACGACAGCCCGGCCTTCTCCCGAAGGTCCTGGAGTCGCTTGCCGAGCACGACTCGCAGGACGGTCGGGGCTCCGCCCGCCCGCGCATCCGCCACTATCGTCCCCCTCCAAGTACCTTCACGACACAGCAGTCTGGCATGGGCTCAGCAATCCGAACAGCCTGCGCTTCCGATTCTGTAATTTACAGATTGAACCTTGCCAGACGCGATCGTGACAGAGCATAGTGTCGGCGTGGCTCCTTCCTATGAGGCTCTCCGGTTAGGGCGCGGCGGCACCGTGGTCGCTCCGCCCCGCCACGACGTGTTCCGTCTCCCGGCGCTGAGCACGTCCGTGGCCGAGGCGAGAAGGCATGTCGTCTGGCGGCTGCGCTCATGGGGCATCGACGAGGACACCCGGGACAGTGCCGAGCTGATCGTCTCCGAGCTGTTCACCAACGCGGTGCGCCACACCTCCAGCGAGGAGGTTCGCTGTTCACTCCAGCTCATAGGGACCCGGCTGCGGCTCGAGGTGGCCGACCAGGGCTGCGCCCGCACGGTGCCGGAGGCCCGGTCGGTGAGCGCGGACCAAGAGGGCGGCCGGGGGCTGATGCTGGTGGAGGCCCTCTCGGAGGCATGGGGGGTCAGGCCGAACCAGGGGAACGCGGGCCGCGCCGTCTGGGCCTATCTGGCGGCCTGAGGCACGGCGCGGGGGGACGACGGGTTCGAAAACGAGCGGTGCCGAGGGAATAGGGGCAGCGACAGCGCACGGGGCGGACGCCTCGGGGCGCCAACGGGGGTCTGCCCCTATTCCTCCGGGACCGCTTCGGGTCACCGGACGGTCACGGCCGCAGCGGCAGCAGATCCGGCCGCTTGGGCTCCACATGGTCGCCCGACGACTCTCCGCGCAGCCGCCGGCCGATCCACGGCACCAGATATTCGCGCGCCCAGTGGATGTTGTCCCGGCGCACCTCGGCGGCGCTGCGCTGGCCCTCCGGCGGCCAGGGCTGATCGGGGTCGGCGGGGACGTCGAGCCCGAGCACCTGACCGGCCCTCAGCGCGACCCGGGTGTGACCGTCCGGCGACAGATGCAGCCGGTCGGCGTCCCAGGCCCGGCGGTCCTGCACCGAGCGCAGCGACCACAGGTCGAGCACCGGGCAGCCGTGGCGGTCGGCTATCGCCCGGACGTGCGCCGTATACGTGGCGATCTTGCCCCGCAGATGGCGTAGTACCGGCACCCCTCTGGTGTCGAAGCCCGTGCACAGCAGCACCGTGCCGACGTGGGCCTTGAGGCCGGCGACGGCCGCCTCATAGCGCTCGGCGACATCGTCGGGGTCGCTGCCGGGCCGCAGGATGTCATTGCCCCCCGCACAGAAGGTGACCAGATCCGGGCCGAGCTCGATCGCGCGCGGCACCTGCTCCGCCACGATCTGGTCAAGGAGTCGACCGCGTACGGCCAGATTGGCGTAGCGGAAATCGTGTTGAGGTCGTTGGTCGGACAGCAGGACCGCGAGCCGGTCGGCCCAGCCGACGAACACCCCATCGGGACCGGGGTCGCCGACGCCCTCGGTGAAGCTGTCGCCGACGGCTGCGTACGACCCGATGGAACCGTTGCTGAATCTCTCCTTATCGTCTGCCACGTCGGGACATCATTCACCCGAGGGCGTGACTTACGCCACCGTAACCAGGGCTTGACGTGGGGTGATGTTTCCCACCCGGTCAGTTTCGGCGAAGGTGGAATACGGCGGCGTCCAGATCGCCGCTGAGCCCGGTGCGCAGCCCCCGGTGGCAGAGCACCGCTCCCCGGTGCACCTGCCCGGTCGCCAGATCCCGGTAGGTGGCCGCCGGGTCGAGCCCGCGCAGCCGCAGCGGGGGCTGCGGCTGGCCGTAGTGCTGCGCCTGGAGCCAGGCCAGCACCACGGTCTCCGCGCCGCGTACGTACTGCACCGCGCTGAGCCCGTCGCCGTCCGGCGGCCGCAGCCGGTACAGCTCACCGTGCTGGACGACCGGGCGCACCCGCTTGTAGAGCGCCACCCAGTCGCGGGCCTCGGCCAGCTCCGCCGCGCTCCAGCGGGTCAGGTCGCCGCCGACGCCCAGCACTCCGGCCATCGCGCTGACGAAGCGGAAACGCAGCGAGCTGACCCGTGCGTTGCCCATGGCGTTGGGGCTGTCGGTGACCCAGGCGGCCATCACCCGGGCCGGGTGGAGCTGGCTGAAGCCGTGCTGGATGGCCAGCCGGTCCAGCGGATCGGTGTTGTCCGAGGTCCACACCTGGTCGGTGAGGCCCAGGACGCCCAGGTCGATCCGGCCGCCGCCGCCCGAGCAGGACTCGAAGGCGACGCCGGGGTGGGCCGCGCGCAGCCGTGCCAGCAGCTCGTACAGCCCCCGCACATGGTCGACCCACAGCCGCCGCGGATAGCGCTCACCGGGCCAGCCGGCGTCCGCGAAGGAGCGGTTGAAGTCCCATTTCACATAGTCGATGGGGGCGCCGCCGAGCAGGGCGTCCAGCCGCTCCCACAGATATCCGCGCACATCGGGGCGGGCCAGGTTGAGCACGAGCTGGTGGCGGAATTCGGTGCGGGTCCGGCCGGGGTGGTGCTGCACCCAGTCGGGGTGGGCGCGGTAGAGGTCGCTGTCGGGGTTGACCATCTCCGGCTCGACCCAGATGCCGAACCGCATGCCCAGCGCGTGCACCTCGTCGGCCAGCGGTTTCAGCCCGTGCGGAAAGCGGTCCGGGTTGGGCGTCCAGTCGCCGAGCCCGGCCCGCTCGCTGGTGCGCGCCCCGAACCAGCCGTCGTCCACGACGAACAGCTCGACGCCCAGGTCGGCGGCCAGCCGGGCGAGCGAGCGCTGCTGCTCCTCGCTCACCTCGAACTCGGTGGCCTCCCAGGAGTTGTAGAGGACCGGCCGGGGCCGGTCGGCGTCGGGGACCACATGTGCGAGCTGCCAGGCGTGCCAGGCGCGGCTGGCGGCCCCGAAGCCGCCGTCGGTCCACAGCCCCGCGAAGACGGGGCCGGTGAAGGATTCGCCGGGCGCGAGGAGCAGCTGGCCCGCGTCGTCGTGGCCGACCCCGCCGACCGCCTGGACGGCGCCGTCGGGCAGCCGCTGGACGGCGATCCGCCAGGCCCCGGACCAGGCGAGCGCGCAGCTGTGTACCTCGCCGCTCTCCTCGGTGGCCTCGCCGTCGTCCAGGGCGATCCAGGGCAGATGCTGATGGCTGGTGTGGCCCCGGCGGCTGCCGATCACCGTCTCGCCGGGGGTGAGCTCGGTGCGGGTGAGCCGGCTCTCGGCGGCCCAGCGGCCGTGCAGATGGGACAGCCGCCAGCGGTCGCGCGCCGGGAGCGACCAGGCGGCGGAGTCGGCGCGCAGCAGCTCCACCGGCTCCTGGCCGGCCGCGCCGGTGTGGGTGAGGGTGACCCAGCGTTCGAGGACATCGCCGTCGTCCCGCATCCGGTAGTGGAGGGTGATGTCCAGGTGGTGCAGCGCGTCGTGGAAGCGCAGCCGCAGCTCCTGGCCGGTGCCGGGGTCGAGGACGGTGGCGCTCGCGAAGCTCCACTCGGTGCCGCGTACGCCCTGGGCCTGTACGGACAGGGCGGGGCGCGCGAAGCGCGGACCGCCCTCCACGGGGTACTCCTCGCGTCCGTCCAGCGGGGATTCGAACCCCCGTTCCGGCGGCTCCGGCTCGGCGGCCAGGGCCTCGGCGTCCGCGACCGCGACCCTCGGGCCCCAGTGGAGATGGATCAGCTCATCACGGTCGGTGAGGTGCAGGGCGTAGCCGCTGTGCCGCCCCGAGAGCACCCAGAGCCGACCGCCGCCACCGGTTTCGATCATCGCGTTCCCCACCCATCGCCACAGGTCCGCACAGGTCCGCACAGTCTGCGCAGGTCTCTTCGGGTCTCCACAGCTCGCTGCACGTCTCCACAGGAAGGATCGGGGAGTGCGGGCGGCGCGGCAATACGCCCCCGCGCCTTCCGCGGGACCGGTTGCCTGTTGCACCCATGTCGTAGGGTCGGCTCCAGCCGCCTTGTCGACGAGCCGCGTCGGCGGCCGATGGTGAAGGAGAGCCCGTGACGCAGCAGTCGCAGTCGCCGCAGGTCCCCCAGGCCGAACCCCAGCTGGTGGGGGTGCGCAACTTCCGTGATCTCGGTGGGCTGCCGGCTGCCGACGGCCGCCGGGTACGCCCCGGTGTGCTGTTCCGCAGCGGCCATCTCGCCCATGCCACCGAGGCCGACACGGCCTTCCTCGACTCGCTCGGGCTGCACACCGTCTTCGACTTCCGCAACGCCGCCGACATCAAGCTGGAGGGCCCGGACGTCACGCTCAGCGGGGTCCGGAACGTCAATCTGCCGCTGTCCGACCCGGCCGACGGCGCCGGGTTCTGGACGATGGTGCGCGAGGGCGATCTGGACACCCTGCGCAAGCTGCTCGCCGAGGGGCGGGCCGAGAAGCGCATGACCGCCTCCTACCGCGCCATCATCACCACCCGGATCGTCGAGCACGGCCGCGTCCTCGGTGACCTGGCCGAGGACAGCTCACCGGCGCTGATGCACTGTTCGGCCGGCAAGGACCGGGCGGGGCTGTCCATCGCGGTGACCCTGCTGGCCCTCGGCGTCGACCGGGAGGCCATCGAGGCCGACTACCTCGCGTCGGCCGCCGCCCACCGGCGGTACAAGATCTGGCGCAAGGGTGATCCGAAGGACGGCTCCGACCCCATGTCCCCCGAGGTCATGGCGCTGTTGCTGCCGCTCTTCGACGCACGCGCCGAATATCTGGCGGCGGCCTTCGCGACCATCGAGGAGACCTGGGGCGGCACCGAGCGCTATCTCTCCGAGGGGCTCGGGCTCACCCCCGAGCGGCGCGAGCGGCTCCGGGAGCGGCTGCTCACCGGCTGACCCGCTCTCCCGGACCGGGGGCGGGCGGACGGCTCACCACATGGTCTCGGACCCGGCCTCCGGCTCGGTGACCCAGCCCGCCGTCAGCACCAGGCCGGTGGCCCGGTGCACGGCCAGGAAGCCGAACGGCCGGTCGTACCGCACCACGATCACCCGCGCCGTCCGCTGCGGCGGCGCCGAACCGACCCCCATGGAGAACGCGGTCACCGCCGCCGCCCAGAAGCCCTCGGCGCTGAACGAGGCGGTCATGGACTGCTCTCCGGCGGACAGCGCCAGCGGCACGGGGCTGATCCCGGGGAAGTGGCCGCGGGAGTCGTCCTGGGCGGTGCGCAGCCCGAACAGCTCGTCGTGGCGCAGCAGATCGTGCCGGGCCCGTACGGTGAACTGCGGGGTGGTGAGCGTGACCCGAGGGGTGGGGTCCCAGCTCGGGACGTCCATGACCTGGACGCCGGGGCCCGCCGCGCCCAGCGGCAGCGCCGAGCCGGGCCAGCCCGCGTACTGCCCGGCCAGCGCGCCGGTCCCGGCCTCCAGCACCGCGCCGCCCGGCACGCCCTCGGCGCCCAGGACCAGATGGACGTCCAGTCCGTTGTCGCCCGCGATCCCGGACAGGGTGAGCGGACCGGCCGGGGTGCCGGGGACGACCCGCAGTACCCCGTCCAGGTCCTCCATGGTGCGGGAGAGCCCGGCCAGCGAACGGCCCTGCCACGGGCCGCTCTCCGGCTTCAGCCACGCCGGCCGGAACGGCTCCCGCCAGGCCGTCCGCACCGTGAGCGCGCCGGCCAGCACCAGCTGGGTGCCGGAGTCGAGCGCCACCGGCAGCTCGGGGATCGCGCTCCGGGTGCGCTGGGACGCCCAGGCGTCCAGCGCCTTGCGGTCGCGCTCACTGTCCCCGGTCAGGGTGGAGCGGACGCCGGGCGGCAGCGTGGCCTCCCACTCGGGCCGGATCGGCAGCTCCTGACGGGTCCACAGCCCGGTGGCCGCGTCGACTCCGGCCATGGCGGCCATCGCCCCGAGCGCCTCGCCGCCGAGCGCCCCGGCCGCGTCCGCGCCGACGCCCAGCGCGCCCTCCAGCTCCCGGCGGGCCGGGCCGTCGGCCCCGCCGGCGAGCAGGGCGAGCAGCGGCCAGACGCCGGCGGCGGTGAAGACCGTGCCGCCGTCGGTGGCGGTGGCCCGCGCCCACCTCGCCGTCATCGCGTTGACGGCCCGTACGGTGGTCGCGTCGATCATGCCGGTCCCCCATCGGTCAGCGGTGGGCCACCGCCTGTTTGACAAGAGTCCGGCCGAACTCCCACATCAGGCCGCCGCCCCCGTGCGCGTCGTCCATGACCGCTGTGAACGCCTCGACGAAACGGTCCACTTCCCGCTCGCCGATGATCAGCGGCGGGATCAGCTTAATGACCTCCAGATGGTCGCCGGAGACCTGGGTGAGGATGCGGTGGCGCTGGAGCAGCGGGACGACGACCATCTGCGCGAACAGCCCCTTGCGCGCCCGTTGCAGCATCGCCCACCGGCTGCGCAGCCCCAGCGAGCTGGGCCTGCCGAACTCGATGCCGATCATCAGTCCCCGGCCGCGGACGTCGTGCAGCAGTTCGTAGCGGTCCACGAGCGCGGCCAGGCGCGTGCGCAGCAGCTCACCGGTGCGGCGGGCGTTCGCCACGATCTCTTCGTCCTCCATGACGGCGAGGACGGCGAGTCCGGCCGCCATGGCCTGGGCGTTGGAGCCGAAGCTGGTCGAGTGGACCAGCACCCGGTCCATCGACGAATAGACCCGTCTGAAGATCCAGTCCTTGCCGAGGGTCGCGCCGACCGGCACATAGCCGCCGGAGAGGGCCTTGGCCACGCACACCAGATCCGGTTCGACGCCGTCCTCGTGGCTGTAGGCGAAGAAGTCCCCGGTGCGGCCGAGGCCGGTCTGCACCTCGTCCGCGATGAGCAGGGCCTTGTGGCGGTGGAGCAGTTCCTGCGCGGCGCGCAGGAAGCCGGGCGGGCTCTCGTGCACCCCCTTGCCCTGGATGGGTTCCACCACGAACGCCGCCACGTCCCCGCGCGCCAGCTCCCGCTCCAGCGCCGCCAGATCGCCCATCGCGATCGCGGTGTCGGGCAGCAGCGGGGCGAATCCGTCGCGGAAGCCGTCCTCGCCGTTGACCGACAGCGAACCGGTGGTCAGCCCGTGGAAGGCGTGTGCGCAGTACAGGATGCGCGGCTTCCGGGTGGCGTAGCGGGCGAACTTCAGGGCCGTCTCGACGGCCTCGGTGCCGCTGTTGCCGAAGAAGACCCGGTCCAGATGCGGGGCGTGGGCCAGCAGCCGCTCGGCGAGCAGACCGGGCAGCGGCTGGCAGTCGAAGCGGGTCAGATCGGCCAGGTCGGCGTCCAGGACGTCGTGCAGCGCCTTGCGGACCACGGGGTGGTGGCGGCCCAGGCCCATCACCCCGAAGCCGGCGAGCATATCGAGGTAGTCCTGGCCCTGGTCGTCCCAGAAGTACGCGCCCTCGGCCCGTTCGTAGACCTTGTCGAAGCCGATGGTGTGCAGCATCCGGGGCAGTTGGTGGTTGAGGTGCCGGCTGTGCAGGTCGTACCGCTCCGACGCGCGCTCGGCCAGGAGCTTTCCGAGGTCGAAGCCCGAACGCCGCTGCTCGACTGCTGTCATCCCTGGCTCTCCTTGGCGGCGGCGGTACGGGGCCCGGTGAGGGTACCGGTCCCGGCGGCGGTACGGGTCAGGGCCGCGGTACGGGTCAGGGCCGACCCGATCCGGCCCGCGATCTCGGCGGGGGTGAGCCCGATGTCGGCGAGCACCTCCCCGCGTTTGGCATGGGCCAGGAACGCCTCGGGGATGCCGAACGTACGCACCGGCAGATCCACCTCGGCGTCCCGCAGCGTCTGGGCGACCGCCGCGCCCACCCCGCCGGTGCGCACATTGTCCTCCACCACCGCCACCAGCCGGTGGCGGGCCGCGAGTCCGGGCAGCTCGGGGTCGACGGGCTTGACCCAGCGCGGATCGACGACCGTGCAGCCGATACCGCGCTCGGCCAGCAGTTCGGCGGCGCGCAGCGCGACGGTGGCCATGACCCCGGCCGCGACGAGGAGCACATCCTCGCCCTCGCGCAGGACGTCCATCCCGCCGACGCGGCCGATCGCCGGAATCGGCTGCCCCACCGACTCCTTGGGGAAGCGGATGACGGTCGGCGCGTCGGCCACCTCGATCGCCTCGCGCAGCTGGGCTCGCAGCTGGTCGGCGTCGCGCGGGGCGGCGATCCGCAGCCCCGGCACCACCTGGAGGACGGACATGTCCCACATGCCGTTGTGGCTCGGCCCGTCGGTGCCGGTGACACCCGCCCGGTCCAGGACGAACGTCACCCCGCACTGGTGCAGGGCCACGTCCATCAGGAGCTGGTCGAAGGCGCGGTTGAGGAAGGTGGCGTAGACGGCGAGGACCGGGTGGAGTCCGCCGGTGGCGAGCCCGGCCGCGGAGACCGCCGCGTGCTGCTCGGCGATGCCCACGTCCCACACCCGCTCCGGATACGCCTCGGCGAAACCGGCCAGGCCCACGGGGTGCAGCATCGCGGCGGTGAGGGCCACCACATCGGGTCGCTCGGCGCCGATCCGCACCATCTCCTCGCCGAACACCGAGGTCCACGACCGGCCGCCGGAGGGGACCAGCGGCGCGCAGGTGAGCGGGTCCATCGCGGCGACGGTGTGGAAACGATCCGCCTCGTCCTCCAGCGCGGGCGGATAGCCCCGGCCCTTCTCGGTGAGGCAGTGGACGAGGACGGGGCCGTGGAACCGCTTGGCGCGGCGCAGGGCCGACTCGACGGCCGCGGTGTCATGGCCGTCGATGGGGCCGAGGTACTTCAGCCCCAGATCCTCGAACATGCCCTGCGGGGCGAAGGCGTCCTTGAACCCCTTCTTGGCGCCGTGCAGCGATCCGTACAGCGGCCCGCCGACCACGGGGGTGCGCCGCAGCATCTCCTTGCCCCAGGCCAGGAAGCGCTCGTAGCCGTCGGTGGTCCGGAGGGTGGCGAGGTGGTTGGCGAGCCCGCCGATGGTCGGCGCGTAGGAGCGTTCGTTGTCGTTGACGACGATGATGAGCGGGCGGTCCCGGGCGGCGGCGATGTTGTTGAGCGCCTCCCAGGCCATTCCGCCGGTCAGCGCCCCGTCCCCGATGACGGCGACGACATGGTCGGTGGCGCCGCGCACCTCATTGGCCTTGGCGAGGCCGTCGGCCCAGCCCAGCACGGTGGAGGCGTGGCTGTTCTCGATGACGTCGTGCTCGGATTCGGCCCGTGACGGATAGCCGGACAGCCCGCCCTTGTGGCGGAGCTTGGAGAAGTCCTGGCGTCCGGTGAGCAGTTTGTGGACGTAGGACTGGTGCCCGGTGTCCCACAGGATGCGGTCGGCGGGTGAGTCGAAGACGCGGTGCAGGGCTATGGACAGCTCGACCACGCCGAGATTCGGTCCCAGATGGCCTCCGGTCCTGGCCACCGCGGTGATCAGGAACTCTCGGATCTCATCGGCGAGCGCCTCCAGTTCCTCGCCGGTCAGCGCCTTGAGGTCGTGCGGGCCCCGGATGTTCTCCAGCAACGGCATGCTCGGTTCCCCTCCTCGGTGCGCGAGCCCACGGCGACGTCCGGGGTGTCCGACGGGACCCCCCTCGTCCGCCGTGTGCCGCGCGATGTTCGTCGTGCTCGGATCGGCGCGGCCGCGGCCACCGGAAGCGGCGGCCTGCCCGCGCACGGCGGGCAGGCCGAATGCGACCGGTGCCGCGGAACGCGGCACCTCACCCATGGCCTCCGGCGGCGGTCTCCCGGGCCGCGCGCAGCGACTCCTTGAGGGAGCCCATGGTCGCCAGGACCGCGGTGGGCTCGTAGCCGCAGTGGGCCATGCAGTTGTCGCAGCGGGGGTCCTTGCCGCGGCCGTACTTGTCCCAGTCGGTCTCCTCCACCAGCTGGCGGTAGGTCGGGACGTAGCCGTCGCTCATCAGGTAGCAGGGTCGCTGCCAGCCGAAGAGGGAGTAGTTGGGGATGCCCCACGCGGTGCACGGGAAGTCCGTCTTGCCCTCGAGGAAGTCGAGGAAGAGCGGGCTGTGGTTGAGCCGCCAGCGGCGGCGGTTGCCGCCGGCGAACGCCTTCCGGAACAGCTCGCGGGTCTGTGTGACGCCCAGGAAGTGCTCCTGGTCGGGCGCCTTCTCATAGGCGTAGGCGGGCGAGATCATCATCTCGTCCACCTTCAGTTCGTCGTTGAGGAAATCGAGTACGTCGATGACGGTCTGCGGGGTGTCGGTATTGAAGAAGGTGGAGTTGGTGGTGACCCGGAAGCCGCGCCGCTTGGCCTCCTTGATCGCCTCCACCGCCTCGTCGAACACCCCCTCCTTGGCCACCGACGCGTCATGCCGCTCCCGCAGTCCGTCGATATGCACCGCGAAGGCGAAATACGGGGACGGGGTGAACAAATGCATCTTTTTCCGCAGCAGCATCGCGTTGGTGCAGAGGAAGACGTACTTCTTCCGCTCCACCAGCTGCCGTGTGATCTCGTCGATCTGCGGATGCATCAGGGGTTCGCCGCCCGCGATGGACACCATGGGCGCGCCCGACTCCAGCACCGCGCCCACCGCCTGGGCGACGGGCATGCGCTGTTTGAGCACCCCCGCCGGATGCTGGATCTTTCCGCAGCCCTCGCATTTGAGGTTGCAGGCGAACAGCGGCTCGAGCTCGACGATCAGCGGAAACTTGTCCCGCCGCTTGATCATTTTCTGTTCAAAGAGATACGTCGCGACCCGGATGGTCTGGCGGAGCGGCATGGCCATCTAGCTCACCTCCTGGGAGCAGCGAAGAACGGTACCAATGAAAGAAAGCCGGAAGAACAGTCCGTAGTACCCGGAAAGCCGATATTCCACCGCGCAGTGTGCCGATACGGACGAGTTCGTGTTCGGGAGCGTCCACGACCACCCGTACGGCGGCAACCGGACGGACGCCGTGGGAAACCGCGGTGCGCAGGGTCGCGGCGGACTCCATGTCCACCGCGATGGCCCCGGTGCGGTGCAGCGCGGCCCGCTCCGTGCCGCGCACCACATGGTCGGAGCCCACCACCGGACCGATGTGGACGGCCCGGCGTGGGGCGTCGTGGGACGGATGTGACAGGGCGTCGGCGAGGATCCGGATGCCGGTGCACGCGGTGCGGCCCGCCGGATCGCGGGTCTCGTCGGCGACGACGAGGTCCCCGGGGTGCATCCCGGGGGCCAGTCCGGCACAGAAGCCGGTGGCGATGACGGCGGTGCGCCGCCCCCCGGACGCACCGGCCCCGCCGGTCAGCGCCCGGGTCACGGCGCGCTCGGCCGACTGCGGCCCCATGCCCGTGCGCAGCACGGTCGCCCTCCCGGCACCGGGACCGGCGCGGAGTCCCGCGCCGAGTCCGGCGCCGCGCAGGGCGAACCGCTCGATGCCGAGCGCACAGGCGATCAGCAACGGCCCGTCGCCGGGCTCCGGGGCCGGGTCGGCGGACATCAGCTGCTCCGCGGCCGCGCCCCGGTGGGCTCGCCGTGGACATACCGGCCGAGTGCCGTGACCGGGAAGACCTGCCGGTACAGGTGGTAGTTGATGGAGAAGTCCCAGGGGAAGCCGGTGCCGGTGAAGTACGGCTCGTCCCAGCCCCCGTCCGGCCGCTGGGTCTCGGCGAGCCAGGTGATCCCGCGCTCGACCGCCGTGCCGTCCCGCTCCCCCGCCGCCAGCAGCGCGAGCAGCGCCCACGCCGTCTGCGAGGCGGTGGAGGCGCCCCGGCCCATCCACTCGGGGTCGAGGTAGGAACGCTGGTCCTCGCCCCAGCCGCCGTCCTCGTTCTGCACGCTCTCCAGCCAGCGGACGGCCCGGCGGATCGCCGGATGGGAGGCGGGGACCCCGGCGGCGATCAGCGCGGGGACGACGGAGCCGGTGCCGTAGACGTAGTTGGTGCCCCAGCGGCCGAACCAGGCGCCGCCCGGCTCCTGCTCGGACAGCAGCCAGGCGATACCGCGCCGGGTGCGGGCGTCATAGGTCCTGCCCTCGTGCGCCAGCATCTCCACGACGTGCGCGGTGACATCGGCCGACGGCGGGTCGACGACCTCCCCGAAGTCGCAGAACGGCAGCTTGTTGGGGAGCGGGCTGGTGTTGTCGACGTCGAACGCGCCCCACGCCCCGTTCTTGGACTGCATGCCCAGGGTCCAGCGCATGGCGCGCCGCACGGCCGCCTCGACCCGCTCGGGTTCGGGGTGGTCGATCCGGCGCAGCGCCAGGACGACCTCGGCGGTGTCGTCGATGTCGGGGTAGTTGTCGTTGTGGAATTCGAACGCCCAGCCGCCGGAGGGCAGCGCGGGCCGCCGGACCGACCAGTCGCCGGGCCGGTCGATCTGCTCGGCCAGCATCCAGTCGGCGGCCTTGACCAGCGCCGGGTGATCGGGCGCGAGACCGGCGTCGGCGAGCGCGATGGCGGCCAGGCAGGTGTCCCAGACCGGGGACTGGCAGGCTTCGATCATCCGGCTGCCGTCCGCGCGCCACACCGCGAACCGGTCGAGCGACTCCAGACCGGCGCGCAGCACGGGGTGGTCGAGGTCGTAGCCGAGCAGATGGAGGGCGATGACGGAGTAGACGGCGGGTGGCTGGATGCCGCCCCAGCAGCCGTCGTTCTCCTGCCGCTCCACGATCCAGCGGGCGCAGGAGCGCAGCGCGGCCCGGCGCAGCGGGCGGACGGCGACCTTGTGGTAGGCGTGCAGCGCCCGGTCCAGCCGCTGGAAGACGCCGTCCCAGGAGGCGAGGGGAGCCCGGGGGCGCGGCGGATTGGGCTTGCGGGGGTCGGTGTGGAGCTCGTCGAGCGGGAAGGGGGCCGGGCGCACGGGGCGTTTGGCCGAGACGATGGTCAGGGGCACGATGGTCTGCCGGGCCCAGCAGCCGAAGTCGTAGATGTTGAGCGGGAACCACTTCGGGAAGTAGATGATCTCCGGTGGCAGCTCGGGCAGGTCCTCCCAGCGCCACCAGCCGAAGAGGGCCAGCCAGATCCGGGTGAAGACCCTGCTGCTCGCGACGCCGCCCCGGGAGCGCACCCAGGCGGAGGCGGCGGCCATATGGGGGGCGTCGGGCTCGTCACCGGCGAGCCGCAGGGCCACATACGCCTCGATGGTGGTGGAGAGGTCGGGGGGGCCTCCGTGGAAGGTGGCCCAGGTGCCGTCGGCGGCCTGCTGGGAGCGCAGGTAGCGGGCGGCGGCGGCGAGCGTGTCGGGGTCCTGGATACCGAGGAACTGCCGGAGCATCAGGTCTTCGGCGTCCATGGTGACGTTGGTCTCCAGGTCGCCCTTCCACCAGCCCCGCTCGTCCTGGCGGGACAGCAAGTGCTCCACCGCACGGGCCGTCGCCTCACGGGCGACGGTCAGGGTCTTGGACTCGGATGACTCGGAGGGTTGAACGGTCGGTGTCGCTGTCATGGCTTCCCCTCTGCAGTGTGTGCATCTGCCGTCTTTGGGGCTTCCGTCGGCCGGCACCCCGGCTGGGTGCCGGCCGGCGACTGCGAACTAGGTGGTGTTGATGGCGATCATCTCTCTCGTACGACGACGAAGTCGGCGAGCGCCACGAACCGCGCCCGGACCTCGGCGGGCATGTCCACCGAGTCGAGCGCCTCCATGGCGGTCGCGTGCTGTCTGCGGGCCTCGGCGGAGGTCCAGTCCCGGCCGCCGGCCTGTTCGATCAGCGCGGCCCGGATGGCGAACTCCTCCTCCGAGAAGTCGGCGAACTCCTCCTCCGGCTTGTGCGCGTCGGCCGCGAGGATCTGGGCGAGCCGCTCGGAGTCGGTGCCGCCTGCGGCGAGCGCGGCGACCACGGGCAGGGACTTCTTGCGCTGCCGCAGATCGCTCCAGGTCCGCTTGCCGGTCGCCTCCGGGTCGCCCCAGATGCCGAGCAGATCGTCGATGGCCTGGAAGGCGAGGCCCAGGTGGTAGCCGTAGCGCTCCAGGGTGTCGGCGGTGCGGTCGTCGGCGCCCCCGAGCACGGCGCCGATGGAGGCGGCGCAGGCGAGCAGGGCGCCGGTCTTGTTGCCCTCCATCTCCAGGCACTCCTCGACGGTGACCCGCTCGCGGTGCTCGTAGGAGATGTCCTGCGCCTGACCGTCGATCAGTTTCCGGCTCGCGGAGGTGAGCCGGCGGGTGGCCCGCCCGGCCTCCACAGTGCCCAGCTCCAGCAGTATCTCGTTGGCCAGGGCGAACAGCGCGTCACCGACGAGGATGGCCTGGGCCGGGCCGTGCACCTTCCACACGGTGTCGCGGTGCCGGCGCTGTTCGTCCCCGTCCATCAGGTCGTCGTGGAGCAGCGAGAAGTTGTGCACCAGCTCGACCGCGACCGCGCCGGGCACACCGGTCTCGGGGGTGGCGCCCGCCGCCTCGGCCGACAGCAGGGCGAGCGCGGGACGCACGGCCTTGCCGCCGTCGCCGGCCGCCGGCTTTCCCTCGGCGTCGATCCAGCCGAAGTGGTACGCGGCGACGGTATCCATGGGCGGGGCCAGCCGGTCCACGGCGGCGCGCAGCACCGGCGTGGCGAGCGTACGGCCGCGCTCCAGCAGCGCCATGACGCCTGCGGTGTCGACAGCTGGGGTCGCCGGGGTCACGGTCTCTCCTCTTTTGTTCTTGGTGGTGGTGCTCATGCCGCCTCCTTGGGCGTCCCCCCGCCCGGGGCGGGGAGCGGGTTCACATGCGGGCGGCCGAGGTCGGTGAGGGCCGCGCGGGCGGCGGAAAGACCGCTGCGCACGGCGCCCTCCATGGTCGCGGGCCAGCCGGTGGCGGTCCACGCACCGGCCAGGTAGAGGCCGGGCGCGTCGGTGGGGGCGGAGGGCCTGAGGCGCCCGACGCCGGGGACGGGGGCGAAGGTGGCGGTGCGCTCCCGGGTGACGAAGAAGTCACGCACCCGCGCCCCGCGGGCGAGCGGCAGCAGCCGCTGAAGCTCGGGCAGATAGCGGGCGCGCAGCTCGGCCACCGGGCGGTCGACGTCGTCGTACGCGGCGGACTGCGACACCGCCAGGTACTGGCTGTCCCCGGCCCCGGGCGCGCCCCGCAGCCCGGAGGCGTCCGTGCGGTCGAAGACCCACTGGACGGGGGAGCCGATGGCGGCGAAGAACGGGCGGCGCAGCACCGTGCGGTCGTAGATCACATGCAGATTGACGATGGGCGCGGTGCCGATCCGCAGCAGCCGGCCGGGGTCTTTCAGGGCGCCGTCGGGCAGCAGGGCGTGTGCCTCGCGCTGCGGTACGGCGAGCACGAGCACATCCGCGCCGTCCGCCCCGGCCGGCGGCTCTGGTCCCGGCCGTCCGGCGCGCCGCACGCTCCAGCGGCCCTCGGGGGTGCGGGTGACGGCGGCCACCCGGGTGCCCAGCTCGGTCGTCACGCCCGCCGCGTCCAGGGCGCGGTGGGCGCGGGTGTGGTGCAGCTCGCCGAGCGGGGCGCGGGCCCAGCCGATGTCGGCGGCGCCGGGCCGGGAGAGCAGCCCGGTCTTGAAGACCATCGCGGCCAGGCCCAGCGAGGCGTTGTGCGCGGTGGCGTTGAGCGTGGCCACGCCGACCAGGTCCCACAGCGCCTCGACGGCGCGCGGCGACTGGCCGTGGCGGCGCAGCCAGCCGGCGAAGTCCGCCCCGTCCAGGGCCGGGTCCTCGGGGTCCAACCGCCCCAGGGCGAGCGCGGCGCGGCCCACCAGGGCGCGCTCGGCGAGGGAGAGATGGGGGTAGGTGGCCAGGCTCGCGGACAGGTGGAGCGGCACCGGCAGGGCGGTGCGGCGCAGCCGGCCGAGCCGCCGTCCGCTCGGGCCGTCGGCGTCGAGGACGGGGACGTCCAGCCGGTCCTGGAGCGGGACCAGCCGGGTGGCGCCGACCCGGTCCAGGAACCACTGGTAGGCGGTGCAGCAGCGCAGCAGGACGTGCTGGCCGTTGTCGACGGTCAGTTCGCCCGCCGGGGAGGAGCGGTGGAAGGAGAAGGCGAGGCCGCCCAGCCGGGGGCGCCCCTCGACCAGGGTGACCCGCAGCCCGGCGTCGGCCAGCGCGAGCGCCGCCGTGGTACCGGCGAGCCCGCCGCCGATCACCAGCGCGCTCCGTCCGGCGGGGCGGCGCCCGGCGGGAGCTGCGGGGCCCAGGGGCGAAGGGGTCACACCGGCCTCCCGGGGTCGCGGCGCTCGACGGCGCGGGCGTCCAGTCCGGCCAGTCCGCGCACCGCCACATACGCCTTCTCGTGGCCGGGCAGCGAGACGCGGCCGCGCAGGATCGCCGCGGGGTCCCTGGCGATCCGGGCGAGGAGTCTGCGGTAGATGCCGGCCATGGCGGACACGCACGCCCCGCTGCGCCGGTCCAGCAGCGGCAGCAGCCGGAAGCCCTCGTCGAAGAGCGCCCTGGCCCGCCGCACCTCGAAGTGGACCAGACCGGTGAAATCGGCGTCGGGCGGCGCGGTGGAGGTGCGGAAGGCGGCGGTGCAGCCGAACTTGGCGAGGTCGTCGGCGGGCAGGTAAGTGCGCCCGGTGGCGGCGTCCTCGCGGACGTCCCGGAGGATGTTGGTCAGCTGGAGGGCGAGCCCGAGGGTGTCGGCGTAGTGCGGGGCGCGTTCGAGCTCGTCCTCGCCGCGGCCGGTGCCGGGGGCCGTTCCGAAGACGCCGAGCGACAGCCGTCCGATGGCGCCCGCCACGCAGCGGCAGTAGACCTTGAGGTCGTCCCAGGTCTCGTAGGTCTGCCCGGCCACGTCCATCAGCACGCCGTCGATCAGCTCGTCCAGCGCGTCGAGCGGGATCGGGAAGCGGTGCGCGGCATGGGAGAGGGCGACGGCGACGGGGTCGGTGTCGTCCTCCTCGATCCCGCCGCCGCGCACCCGGTCCAGCAGGGCGCGGGTGTCCGCCAGCCGGGCGCGCTTGGCCGCGGGCTCGAGGGGGCCGTCACCGATGTCGTCGATACGGCGGGAGAAGGCGTACAGGGCCGACATCGCGCGGCGCTTCTCCGTCGGCAGCAGCCTGATGCCGTAGGCGAAGTTACGGGCCTGGTGTCCGGTCACGGCCTCGCAGTAACGGTACGCCGCGAGCACTGGCGCGGACGCGTGCGGAGATCCCTTCACGGTCCGGCTCACCCCTCTCTTCGCAGTGTCGCCCCCACCTCGCGCAGCAGGCTGAGCTTGGTGGGCCTGGGCGGTCCAGGGAGTACGTCATGTCCCGCGGCCGCGACCGCCCGCAAGGCGGCCCGCCCCCCGGCCACGAATCCGGCGAGCAGCACCTTGAGCCTGCCGTGGACGCTACCCACCAGGGGGGTGCCTTCATTCAGCAGGTCTCCGGCGCGTTCCGCCTCCTTTGCGACCAGCGCGCGCAACCGCGCGCCGCCCCTGGGGGCGGCGAGGTCGGCCTCGGTCACACCGAAGCGTTTCATGTCCTCGGCGGGCAGATAGACGCGGTCCCTGCGGAGGTCCTCGGCCACGTCCTGGAGGTGCTCGATGATCTGGAGGGCGGTGCAGATGGCGTCCGAACGGCGGATCCGCTCGGGGCTGGCGGTGCCGGTGATGCCGAGGACGAGCCGCCCGACGGGGTTGGCGGACAGCTCGCAGTAGTCGAGGAGCTGCTGGTAGGTGGCGTACCGCCGGACCCGCTGGTCCTGGCGGTTGGCCTCGATCAGGCCGAGGAAGGGCTCGGGGGTGAGCCCGTGACGGCGGACGGTGGGGCGCAGGGCCCGCAGCAGCGGATGGCGCGGTTCCGCCGACGGCCGGAAGACCCGGTGCAGATCGGCCTCGAAGGCGTCCAGCATCGCGAGCGCGTCGTCCGCCCGCTCGCGGTCCAGTCCGAGCAGTTCGGCGTCGGCGCCGCCGGGGGCCAGGTCGCCGTCGCCGATGTCGTCGACCAGCCGGGCGTAGCCGTAGACGGCCATCAGGTCGGTGCGCCAGGCGCGGGGCAGGAAGAAGGGGGCCACGGGGAAGTTCTCGTGGGCGGCCTTGTCGAGCACGGCACGGGCGGCTTCCTGCCCGCCACTCCGGCCGCTCGACGTGGTATGGGACCCGCTGCGCTCGTCCTCCACGGTCACCGTGGACAGCCAGGCATACGGGCGAGACCCAGGACGCCACGTGGATCCCGGCGACCGGGCCCCGCGGGAGCGCTGGAGATGGGCCGTGTAGCCAATGCCGTCACATCCCCCGTTCTACACCGGTTGCCAGGGTCGGCCGATCCGGACACGCCGCTCCGTCTTGTCAACTGGCTCCGGCCCCGAGCCCCCGAACAGGGGACACCGGTCCGGCTCCGACATGATCCGGATGAGCACTGCCACAGCTTACGCCTCCCGGTCTACAGCCGTACGGGGCGATACCCCGATGTGACCTCCGGGCGGCCCCGGCCGGGTGGTCGCGGGCCACCCGGACCGGTTCCGGAGGGCCCGCGGCCGGCCTCGGACGGTCCTTCGGACCTGGTCGGGCCCGGTCAGACCACTTCTTCGTAGAACTCGGAGATGTCCAGCACCCGGCACAGATCGCGCAGTTCGAACTCGAAGAAGTGCTGGCCCTCGGAGAGCGCAAAGGACATATGGCCCAGCGCCTCCATGGAGATCACCCCGTACAGCCGCACCCAGCAGCGGAGCATCACGGCGATGGCGCCGGGGGGCATGTCGACGTCCTGGTCCTCGCTGAGCGCGGTGAGCGTGCGCGCGAGCCCGGGGTCGAGTTCCTCGACCGCGGGGGCGGGGAAGCCCCGCACCCGCCACAGATCGGCGACCAGGTCGGAGTAGACGGAGCCGAAGACCCAGCTCATATGGCGCTCGGGCTTGGTCTCCTCACGGCCGAGCCCCGGGGCCCACGGGCCGAGGATGAGCCCGAACTCATGGGGGTGCTTGATCGCCCAGACGCGCAGCGCCCGAGCGCCGCTGATCCACCGGCGGCCCGGCTCCTCCTCGGGATGCTGCCCGAGGACCCCCTGCATGAAGCGGGCCATCTCCTCGAAAATGTCCACGCGCAGCTGAAGGATCAGCGCATCCCGGCTACTGAAGTAGCGGTAGACGGCCGGAGCCGTCATGCCCATCTCACGCGCGATGGCCCGGATGGTCACATTTTCCGGGCCCTCCTGAACCAGGAGCGTCCGGGCGACGTCCTTGATTTCACGGATGGTCGCGATGCGCAGCCGCTCGCGCCGTGAGTACGGTGCGACGTGCGCTTCCCCTGGCGACACGCGTCCCCCTCCCTGATGCTGCGCCGTTCGACAACCCGGCGTACACGCACACGATACAGCGCCTCCGTTTAGTGAACAGCGGCGACGACAGCACCTCTGGCTCATCTGCTAGCTCCCCGACCTTGCCACAGATCCGGGGGGATGCTCCGCCGGACGGCTCATCCGGCACCGTCCGGGTCACCGGGGGACGCGCGGAAGCGGCCGTGTTTGCGTCGGACATTCATTCGCAGAGAATGCGCGCGAGCGCCCCGCCGAGCATGGGATAAAAGTCTGGTGCCATGGTCGGCATCACCCCGTGGTAAACGATCGTAGCGGAGGTGAATTTGAGTTCTGGACGGCCTTGGCGCACCCGCGGAAAAGCACCCGCGCGGCCCGTTCCACCAGGAACGGGCGCGACGGCACGGAAATCGCGGGCGCCCACGTTCGGTGAGCGGTCCGGGGCATGCGAGCCAGGCCACGTGGCCCGGCACGCGTCCCCCGTATTCTCCGCGGCGGCACGACGGGACACCCTTTCCCGCAATGGCCCCCGCGTCTCGCGGGCGACGCCGCGAGCCTCACCGCGTTTCACCGACGCCTTTACGGTCGCCACCCGCCAATTCGGTGAGCGCTTTTCCCGATCCGGCTTCCCGGCGGCGCGGGCCGTCCGCCACCGGCCGCGGTGCGCGCATAACCGGCGGCCGACGGCGCCGGGCCGGACCCGAAACTCCGCTTCCACTTCCGCCCCGGGCCCCCTCCGGGGCCGGCTTCCGGCCCCGGGCCGCCCGTACGGCGTTTACGATTCTTTGACCATGAGCACCGGACGCATACCGGAGCACGGCGGTCACGGACGGGTGACGGCGGGGCCTACGGATGGTGCGGGCAGGCGGCGGGGGCGACGGGAGCGGTCCGCCGGGCCGGCCGGGGCGTGGCGGTGCTCCGCTCGCGCGGGGTCACCGTCACCATCACGTCCTGGAGCGGCCGCAGCGAGATCACCGGTGAGCCGTACCGCAGCTCGGTCCCCGGGATCCGGCTGACCCGGAAGCGCTGGTTCACCATGGCCACGATGATGCGCAGCTCCAGCAGCGCCATGAAGTTGCCGACGCACTGCCGGGGTCCCGATCCGAACGGCAGATACGCCAGCCGCGGCCGCTCCTTGATGGCCTGCGGGGTGAACCGGTACGGGTCGAAGGCCAGCGGGTTGTCCCAGTGGCGCGGGTTGTGGTGGGAGACCAGCGGGGACAGCAGCACCGAGGAGCCCGGCTCGATGCCGTAGCCGCCGAGGGTGTCCGCCTCGACCGCCGCCCTGGGGAAGATCCAGATGGGCGGATGCATGCGCAGGCTCTCGTCGACGACCATCTTGGTGTACGTGAGCGATTCGGCGCTCCGCGCGTCCGGCGGCCCGCCGCCGAGCACCGTGGCGATCTCGGCGTCCAGCTCCTCCTGGACGCTTGGGTGGGCGGCGACCGACAGCAGCGTCCAGCACAGGGCGACGGCGGTGGTCTCATGGCCGGCCAGATAGACGGTGAGCAGTTCGTCCTTGATCTGCTGATCGGTCCAGGGCTCCCCGGTGGCCGGGTCGGTGGCCTGCTCCATCAGCGCGATCAGCGGCCCCTCCCCGGTCTCGGCGTAGGCGCGGCGCACATCGGCCACGATGCGGTCGAAGACCCGGTGAATGCGCAGGATCTTGCGCTGACGGTCCGTCGGCACCCAGGAGGGCAGCATCTCGGTGGCGGTGCCGCGCCGGAACATCACCTCCACCACATCGTCCACGATCGTCTTCAGCAGGGCCGAGTCCGGCTTGATGTCGTAGGCGAACAGCGAGCGGCTGAGGGTGACCAGGGTCAGCCGCAGCATGTCGGTCATCAGATCGACCGGCTCCCCGGCGGCGGCCTTGCGCTCCCAGGTCTCCAGCATCTCCTCGGTGGCCCGGATGATGTTGGGGATGATGTCGGTGACGGCGTTCTTGAGGAACACCGGCTGCACCGTCCGCCGGTGGCCGCGCCAGAACTCGCCGTCGGTGGTGAGCAGGCCCTTGCCCATGACCACGCCGAACTGCTCGTAGAGCGGGCCGCGGACGTAGTTGCCGTTGTTCTCCACCAGCACCCGGCGCACCGCCTCGGGGTCGGACACCTGGTGCACCAGGAAGGGACCGAGCCGCATCCGGACGATCTCGCCGTAGTCGCGCTGCAGACCGAGGAGGAATTCGGCGGTGTTCCGCTTCCAGGGGCCCAGACTGCCCAGCAGCGGGGCGCCCTTGGGGCCGGGTGCGAGGCGCGGCGCGGAGGTCGCTGTGGTCATCGGTGGTCTCCTTGCTTTCGCGGCCGCGGCCCGCGGGGCACCGGAAACAGGCGGCGCACGAAGAGATGGTCGAAAAGGGCGTCGGGGGCGAGGCGCCGCAGGGCGATCGTGCTGTGGGCGAGGAGTCCCACGGGATAGCGGGCGCGCGGCCGGGCGCCGCGGGCGCCCTTGGCCACCACCTTCGCCACCCTGCGGGCCACGTCGTCGGCCTGGATCGCGAAGGTGCCCGCCAGGGTCCGGCGGCTGCCGGTGTAGATCGCCTCGAAGTACTCGGCGCTCTCCTGGCGGAACCTCTCGTACGTCTCGCTCACCGGACGCAGATTGCTGACGTAGGTGGCGCCGAACCGGGTGGTGCGCACCGGCCCCGGCTCGACGAGCACGACGCGCACCCCGAAGTCGGCCACCTCGTTCCGCAGGGAGTCGCTCAGCGCCTCCACCGCGTGCTTGCTGGCGTTGTAGAAGCCCGAGCCGGGGACGGCGTAACGGCCGAAGACGGAGGAGATGTTGACGATGGTGCCGCTGCCCCGGGCGCGCATCGCGGGCAGCACCAGCTGGCTGAGCCGGACCAGTCCGTGGACATTGGTCTCGAACTGCTCGCGCACCTCGGCCATGGAGGCTTCCTCGATACAGCCCGACATGGCGTAGCCGGCGCTGTTGACCAGCGCACCGACCGCGCCGTGCGCCGCCTCGACCTCGGCGACCGCGGTGGCCATGGACCGCTCGTCGGTGACGTCGAGCGCCATGGTGCGGATGCCGAGCGCGGCCAGCTCCGTCAGCGTCTCGGGCCGCCGTGCGGTGGCGTATACGACGTGCCCGGCCCGGTGCAGCCGCAGCGCGCAGGCGCGGCCGATACCGGAGGAGCAGCCGGTGATGAGGACCGGAGTGCCGGCCCCGGAGCCCGGGGCCGGCTCGCGGCCGGTCACGCCGGGGGCGCGTCGAACGCCCCGAGCTGGGTGGCCAGGTCGTAGGTGTCCATGGAGAACCAGCTCTCCACGATCAGGCCCTCGTCGTTGAACTCGTCGATGACGATGCCGGGGATCTCCAGCTTGCGGCCCCGCGCCGAGATGAGGCCCGCGTAGGCATCGCCGGTGTGGGTGCCGCGTGCGGTGAACCGGCTGACGACCTTGTTCCCGTCCAGGATCCAGTCGTCCACGGTGACGTGGAGGTCGGGGAAGGAGGCGCGCTGAAGCCGCACCCACTCCTTCAGGTGCTCCACGCCCTCCTTGCCGTTGGCGGCGGTGCCGTGGCTGATGTGGTCCTTGGTGGCGCCCTCGTAGATGACGTCCAGATTGCCCTTGTTGAGGCACTCCTCGTAGTAGCGCTCCAGGACGGCCTTGTTCTGTTCGGGAGTGGACATGGATCGCCTTCCTATTCCGTCGTGTTTCCCAGCGGGCCGGAGAACCCCGAGACGGTCGCCACGGGGTCCCCGGAACGTGCGTCGGTGATCCGCCACACGCCGAGCGAGGGATCGCCCTCGACACGGGTGGGTCCGCACTCGGCGGAGTGCACCGCGATACGGCCGATGACCAGCGGGTCGGCGGTGGCCGAGAGCCCGTCGCCCTGGGTGGTGCGGCGGCGCACCACGTTCTCCAGCGCGCCGACCGGGAGAGCCGTCCCGGGCACCAGGGGCGTGGCCCACAGGTCGGCCGGCGGGCAGCGCGGGACCTCGGCCACCGGACGGTCCCCGGGGGTCCACCCGGACACCGGCACCACGGCGCCGCGCCAGTGCAGGAACGGCGGCCCGGAGCGCAGGGTGGTGGTCTGCCGGACGGCGGGGCGCGGCGGGGCGGGCGGCCGCGGCCCGCCGGTCTGGTGGACGATGCGCAGGCTCGCCTCCGCACCGTCCCCGGCGCCCTGCCGGCGGTAGCGGACCTCCACGATCCAGTCGTGCCCCTCGTGGAACCCGCGGGCCTCGCGGACCAGCCGGATCGCGGGGCCGTCGAGGCGCAGCAGCGACAGCGGCACCACGATCTCCTCCAGCCGGTCGGCCCGCAGCTCGGGGAAGTCCTCCGGGACGAGCCATTCGGCGGCCCGCAGGGCGTTCTCCAGCAGGAGGGACGGCGGCAGGGCGGGGGCGCCGTCGATGCGGAAGTCGCCGAGCGCGGGGGTGCGTTCGGGGTCGAAGACGACCCGGGCCGCCAGGTGGGCGTGCGGCTGGTAGGCGGTCACCTCGCCGAGGTGGAAGATCTTCGGGTAGGCGGCGGCGAAACCGGGCAGCGCGGGCACCACCGGATAGCCGACGGCCTGGCCCGGGTCGATGGCCCGGCCCAGCGGCCCGACGAAGGTGACCTCGCCCTCGGAGGCGCCCAGCAGTTCGGCCCGCCAGCGCTCCAGACCGTCCGCCACGTCGATCGCGGCCATGTAGCGCAGGGCCGCGGCGAAGTTGGCGATCAGCCCGATGCGGTCCCAGGTGGGCCAGGCGAGGGTCATCACGGGGAACGCGGCCCGGCGGGCGGCCCACTGGCCCAGCCGGGCCAGTCCGTCGTTGGCCGCCGCGTATTCGAGCTGGCCGACCATGCCGCCGAGCCGTCCGGTGAGGGAGCCGACGCTGCAGAAGAACTTCAGGTCGCGGTCGCGCACCTCCTCGAAGACGTTGAGGAAGCCCTCGATCTTGACCTCTACGGTGCGCAGGATCTCCTCGTCGGTCTTCTTCGGCAGCCGGGCGGCGGTGTCCACCCCGGCGTTGTGCACCACCCCGGCGAGCCTGCCGCCCGCCGGCCCGGTCACCCGCCGGATGAGCTCGCGCACCTGGGCCCGGTCGGTGACGTCGCAGCGCGCGTACTCCACCCGCAGTCCCTCCCGCCGGGCGCCGGTCATATGGCGGGCGAGCTCCCACAGCCGGCGGGTGCGGGCCAGCCGGCCGCGGATCAGCGCGGGCGACTCGCCCTTGGCCCGGCCCGCCCAGACGTCCTTCTCGTAACGCTTCCACCCGGCCTCGTCCGCGCCAAACCAGGGCTCGTCCCCGCTCGGGAACGGCTCCCGGCCGGTCACCACGACCCGTGCGCCGTGCCGGGCGGCCAGCGACCGGGCCAGCTCCCAGCCGATGCCCCGGCCGCCGCCGGAGATCAGCACGGTGTCCTCGGGGCCGAGGGTGAGGGCGGGCGCGGCCACCGGCCGGGCCTCGGGGGTGAGGGTGAACCGGCGGCCGTCCCGGTAGCCGACCTCGATCTCGCCGGTGCGGCCGAGTTCGGCGGCGACGATGCCGGGCAGTTCGGCGGAGGCGGCCAGGTCGATGTCGACGACGCGGGCGCCCACGTTGGGGAACTCCCGGTGCAGGGTCTTGGCGAGCCCCGCCCAGATGCCGCCCAGCGGCTGCTCCAGACCGTCCCGCGGATGCCGGCCCATCCCGCCGCCGAGGTAGCTGACGGCGAGGTAGAACAGCCGGTCCGCGGCGGTCTCCGCGGCCCAGTCGTCGTAAGCGCCGCGCAGCGCGGTCACGGTCTCGGTCAGCGCCCGCCGCCAGGCCCCGGCGGACGCGGCCGGGTCCGGGCCGTACGGCCGGCCCACGGTGAGGTCGACGATGGCGTCCACGGGGCCGGGGCCGTCCGGCTCCCGGCGCACCAGCGCGCCGTGTTCCTTCAGTACGCGCTCCACCCCGGCGGCGACGTCCTGTTCGCCGCCGATCAGCAGCACCCGCATACCGGCCAGCCGGGGGTGCGGCCCGGCCGGGCGCGGCAGCTCGGTGAGCCGCCACACCATCCGGGTCACCGGCTGGACCGGCCCGTCCTGAGCGGCCGCCGTCATACCAGGCCCTCCCCGGGTACCGGCTGCGGGGCCGGGACGGCCTCGCCGGTCTCGGCGTCGATGTAGCCGATGAGGGTGGCCCGCATGTCCTTCATCTGGAGCAGCATCCGGCCGTCGGGCCGTACCGCGACGAAGCGGTTGCTGATGGCGTCGGCCGTCAGATCGAAGCCCGGCGGGGTGACGAAGAGGTCGACGGCCGCCTGGGAGGCGGCCAGATCGTGGTCGCTGATCTCCTCGTACAGATCGATCCGGCGGATCGACAGCGGTGCGGCCACCGGCACCAGATGGCCGTCGACCAGGTCCAGCACCCCCACCCGGGCCAGCCCGTCGAGCAGGATGGCCGGCACGGTGAACCGGGACCACACCGGATCGCCGGCCGGGACGGCGGGCGCGTAGCGGGCCCGCTTGCCCCGGGGGTGGATCCGGGTGTCGGTGGTGGAGACGAAGGGGCCGGTCAGCCGCACCGGGGAGCCGGGCTGGTGGTACGGGTCGGGGACGGGTGTCTCCGGCCCCGAAGGCCACTCCTCCCAGCGCGGCGCGGTGGGCGCCTCGGTGTCCAGCAGCACCCGGGCCCGGAAGTGGACCCGGTCCCTGACCAGGACCACCCCGCTGGGCGCGACCACGTCCTCGCTGATCCGCACCTGGACGGCGGTCACCTCACCGGGGCCGTCGACCAGCTCCGCCCGGATGCGTTTCGGGCCCGCCGGGTGGTCCCGGTAGACCCGCAGGAAGTGCTCGAAGCGCAGGTCCTCGAAGGCGATCACCCGCTTGCCGGGAACCAGGGCGCGGGCCGCCTCGGCGGCCAGTTCGGTGACGAAGGTGCCGGGCAGGGTGGCCTCGCCGCGCACCGTGTGGTGTGCCAGATAGCCGTCCGTCTCCAGGTCGAAGGCGCACTCGTGGACCTGGGACCGCTCATCGGACGCCACCAGCCGGCGCAGGAAGAACCCGGGCCGCCGCGGCCCGCCGGTGGTGGAGAGGTAGCCCGGGTAGAAGCGCTCGACCGTGGCGCGCTCGGCGTCGCCGAGGTGGACGACGGAGGGGCGCCGCACGGGGGCGTGCAGCTCCTGGACGAAGTGGTGGACGCCCTCGGCGACGGCCATGTTGCTGTACGAGCCGGCGCGCTCGTAGTACGCCTTGGTCAGCTCGTTGGCCCCCATGCCGACGCCCTCCCACAGCGTCCAGCCGATGGTGACCTCGTCCGCCTGCGGGTCGGTGGCGCGGGCGTGGGTGGCGGCGGCGGCCAGGAAGTCGTTGGCCGCGGCGTAGTCGGCCTCCCCCAGCTGCCCGAAGTAGCCCAGCAGCGAGCCGAAGTTGCACCACAGCCGGGGCGGGGCGGTGCGCAGGGCACGCTTGAGGTGGAGGTAGGAGTCCAGCTTTAGATCGCGGATGGCGGTGAACTCGGCGAAGCCCTTGTCCTTGATCAGCCCCGAGCGCTGTAGCCCGGCGGCGTTGACCAGCAGGTCGATCCGCCCCTGCTCGGCCAGGACCCGGCCGATCGCCCGGTCCACCCCGGCGCCGTCGCGCATGTCGCAGGTGAGGTAGGTGACCCGGCCGGCCCCGCTGTGGGCGGCCATCTCGTCCAGGTTCCGGCGCGCCCAGCGGGCGTTGACCATGCGGTCGAAGGCGCGGTTGATGTCGGCGACGGTACGGCCGTCACGCCGGGCGATCTCCGTCTTGATGTAGCCGGAGCGGCGGGCGGCGAACTCCTCGTCGGTCCCCTGATAGGTCTCCGGCGGGTAGTCGTCCAGGGAGTTGCTGCCCAGGACGTAGATCCGGGGCCGGAAGTGCTCGGCGACCGCCTTGACCACCTCGGCGGTGATGCCCCGGGCGCCGCCGGCGACCACCACGACGGAGTCCGGGCCGAGCACGGCCGGCGCCCCCTCGCGCAGGTCGTTCGGCTCGTCGGAGAGCAGATACGCCTTCCGTACGCCGTCGATGTCGAACACCACGGGGAAGACCCGCTCGGCCGCGCTCTCCTCCTCGGCGCGGGCGATGGCCCCGGCGAGGTCGGTGGCGGAGGTGCACAGCGCGAAGGCCAGGCACGCGTCGCGCTCCAGGGCCGCGGTCTTCCACAGCCCGGTGAACAGCCCGGTGTACGGGTGCGGGGTGCCGCCGGGAGCGGCGCCCAGCAGCAGCGCCACGGCCGAGGAGCCGGGGTCGCCGAGGTCGTCGTACGCGTGCTGGAGCGTCAGGTAGGCGGCGTCGTGCAGGGCGGTGAGGGCGGGCGCGGGGCCGTCCGTGGCCGCCGCACCGAGGTCGCCGACCACCCTGAGGTGGGTGATCCGGGGGCCCGCGCCGGCCAGGGCCCGGCGGACCGACTCCTCGGTGACCTCGGGCAGGTGGTGCCAGCCGGGGCGCGGGGCGGCAAGCGGCGCCGTGGACAGGACGGTGAGGTCCGCGTCCGGCGGCACGACCTCGGCGAGCGGCCCGGGGGCGTCGGTGAGCACCACCGCGCCGGCCGGGAGGAAGGGGACGCGCTCGCGCACGGTGCGCGCGGGCAGTTCGGTCAGCACGGGCACCTGGCGGCGGACCCGGACCGGGGTGCCGTCCGCGAGCCGCCCGTCGGTGGCGAACGCGGCGGGCAGCGCGGCGGGCAGCGCGGCCGGGACCGCCTCGGCGGACAGCGCGGCCGGGACCGCCTCGGCGCCGCCGGAACCGGGGTCGTCGCCGGGTTCCAGGGCCTCGCCGGGGATGGTCAGCCGGAGCCGGGCCCCGGCGGCGCTCTCGCTCTCGTCGGTGGCGATCTCCACGGTCCCCGAGGGCCGGTGCAGCGCCTTGAGGACGGCCAGACCGCCGGCCGCCCCCAGATAGCGGGCGTGCTCGGGCGCGGGCGCACCGCACAGCAGGACCTCGTCCGGGGCGGACTCGCCGCGCCCCGCCTCGACGGCGCCGAGCGGTTCGTCCACGTAGGCCAGCACCGTGAGCCCCGCGGCGCGGGCCCGCTCCTCGGTGGTGAGGGCGAACAGGAAGGCGCCCTCGGCGAGTTCCTCGGCCTCCGGCGGCAGCAGCGCGCCGATCAGCGTCCGGTACTCCGGGAGGCTGTTGCCGTTGATGCCGCCCGCGAGCGCGAAGTCCAGCTCCCCGGTGCGCAGATAGCGGGCCGCGGAGGTGATCGAGGAGACGGCGGAGGCGAATCCGGAGTCCATCGTCATGTTCGGGCCGTTGAGGTCGAAGTAGTTCGCCACCCGGGCCGAGATGATGTTGGGCATCTGGCCGGGGAAGGAGTCCTCGTTGGAGGCCGGGATCAGGCCGCGTACGCGGTCGCCGAGCCGTTCCAGCACACCGGGCAGGGCCTCGGAGCGCAGCTCGCCGAGCGCCTCGGCGATGTCGTCGAGGTAGCAGCGGTTGGCGTAGAGCATCGCGGCGCGGGTCGGGCCCATGTGGCCGACGAACACCCCGGTCTTGAGCGCCCGCTCCTGCCAGAACTCGGGCATCCGGTCGCGCAGCTGATGGGCGCACTCCACGATCATCAGCTGGCAGCGGTCCAGGGCGCGGATGGTCTTGGGAGGCAGCCGGACCTTGCTGAACGGCGGCGCCGGGTACTCCTCGCCGAAGCTGTCGCGGGGGCGCGGGCCGCCGCCCAGCCAGCGGGTGACCTCCTCGCGGCCGTCCAGTCCGGGCAGATGGGCCGACCAGCCGACGATGGCCACCCGGCTGCCGGTGTCCGGGACCTTGGTGACGGTGGCGGGGGCGGTGGTTTTGGCGTTGGCGTTCTGCGAGGCGGCGGGCCGGCGGTACTCGGAGTACTCGGAGACGATCAGGTGGGCGTTGGTGCCGCCGAAGCCGAAGCCGGACACCGCGGCCAGCCGCGGCCCGTCCGGCCGGCCCGGCCAGTCCTTGCGCTCGGGGGTGATCTCCAGTCCGGTCTCGGCGAGCCGGAAGTCCTCGCGGGGCCTGGAGAAGCGGAACTGCCCGGGGATGGTGTGCTCGGCCAGGCCCAGCAGGTTCTCGATGAGCGAGACCACGCCCGCCGCCCAGCCGGTGTGCCCGATCAGGGACTTGTTGGAGGTCACGGCGGCCGGTCCGGCGGTGCCGTAGTACTCCCGCAGCGTGGTGAACTCCGCGAGGTCACCGGCCGGCGTGCCGGTGGCGTGGGCGTTGACCCACTGCACCGCGCCGCCCTCGACCTCGCCCGCCTCCAGGGCGCGCCGCACCGCCAGGCTCTGACCGGCGGCGTTGGGCGCGTAGATGGCCTTGCCCTTGCCGTCGGAGGACGAGCCGAACGCCCGGAGCACCCCGAGCACCTTGTCGCCGTCGGCCCGCGCCCGGCTCAGCCGCTTGAGGACGACCAGCGCGGCGCCGTCGGCGAAGATCACCCCATCGGCGTCCTCGTCCAGCGCGTGCACCTCACCGCGCTTGGAGAGCCCCTGGAGCTTGGAGAAGAGCACGGTGCCGCGCGGTGCGAGGGCGAAGGCGCCGCCGCAGACGGCGATGTCCTGCTTGCCCATGAGCAGGCCCTTGGCCGCGATGTCGATCGCGTACAGCGACGAGGAGCAGGCGGTGTCCACCATGTGCAGCTCGGTGGACGGCGGCAGCAGACCGCGCATCGCCAACTCGCCCACCCGGTGCGGCAGAAACCGCGAACGGTCTTGTCCGGCGCGCCAGTAGCGGCGGGCCAGGGCGGCTTCGATGTCGCCGCCGAGGGCGGCGCGCTCGCCGTCGTCCAGCGGCAGGTCCCGGAGGATGTCGCGGGTCATCCGGGTGACGCTGTCCAGCACCCCGGCCTCTTCGAGGTGCTGGCTGCCGTCGGGGGTGTAGCCGACGACGAAGGAGCAGCGGTCGGTGTCCCGGCGGCGCACCCCGCCGAGGGCCTGGACCAGGCTGTGGCGCAGCCACATGGTGGTCAACTCGTGGTCGTCCGCGCCGTCGGCCATGCTGTCGACGGAGCCGGGGACGGCCTCGAAGTCCGTGATGAAGACGCAGCGGTCGGCGTACGCCTTGTCCTCGGCGGCGGTGTCGGCGGCGTGGAAGTTCTCGTGCCGCCAGCGGTCCCGGGGGATCTTCACGAACAGCTCGTCACCGGTCGTACGGAGCTTCCAGAACTCCTCGGGACTGTTCGCCCCGGCGACGGCCAGGCCCATGCCGACGACGGCGATCGCGTCATCGGGGACGCCGGGGAGCCCGGCGGGATCGGGCGCCTCCAGGACCCCGGCCACGCCGGCGGCCGGGCCCGTGGCCCGCACGGGCCCGGACGGCACGACGGGCGCGGGCGCGGACTCCGGTACGGCCTCCGCCACAACGGCCGCGGACCCCGGTGCAGGGGCCCCCTGCGGCGCAGCGGCCACCTCCGGCGCAAGGACCGCCCGCGGCGCGGCGGCCATCCCCGCCGCGGGGACTTCCTCCGCCGCGGCGGTCTCCCCCGATGCGGCAGCCATCCCCGGCACGGGGGCCACCCCCGACACCCGGACCTCCTCCAATACGGCAGCCACGCCCGACGCGGGGATTTCCCCCGACACGGCAGCCACGCCCGACGCGGGGACCTCCCCCGACGCAGCAGCCACCCCCGCTGCGGGGGCTTCCCCCGACGCGGCGGTGTCCTCCGGCGCGGCAGCCACCCCCGCTGCGGCGGTCTCATCCGCTGTGGGGGCCACCCCGGACGCGGGGGCCACCCCCGACACCCGGGCATCCTCCGATACGGGGGCCGCCCCCGACGCGGGGACCTCCCTCGCTGCGGCGGCCATCCCCGCTGCGGAGACTTCCTCCGCTGCGGGGGCCGCCCTCGGTGCGGAGGCCACCCCCGACACCCGGGCATCCTCCGATACGGCAGCCACGCCCGACGCGGGGGCCACCCCCGCTACGGGGACTTCCCCCGACGCGGCGGTGTCCTCCGGCGCGGCAGCCACCCCCGATGCGGCAGCCATCCCCGGCGCGGCAGCCACCCCCGACACCCGGGCATCCCCCGCCGTGGGGGTGGCGGTCGGTGGGGACAGGAGGGCCGCGCCCAGGGTCAGTCCGCCGTCGGCGAGGACTACCTGTCCGGTGATCCACCGCGAGGCGTCGGAGGCCAGGAAGGCCACGACGTCCGCGAACTCCTCCGGAGTGCCCAGGCGTCCGAAGGGGGTCGCCTTGGCGATCACCTCCTGCATCTCCTGGGCCCGGGGGAACTTGTCCGCGACCTCGCTTTCGAGCATCGCGGCCGACGCCGTGTTCACCCGGATGCCGAGCGGGGCGAACTCCACGGCGAGATAGCGGGTCGCCGCCTCGGCGGCCGCCTTGGCGGGGGCGCAGGCCGAGTAGTTGGCCATCACCATCTGCGAGCCGCCGAGCGCCGAGACGGTGACGATCGACCCGCCGCCGGTGCGCGCCATCAGCGGGGCCGCGGCGCGGGCGCAGCGCAGTCCGCCCTTGTAGTTGGTGTCGATGGCCTTGGCGATGTCCTCGTCGGTCACCTCGGCCAGGGGCAGCAGGGCCCCGTTGGCGGCGCTGTTGATGAGGATGTCCAGCCGCCCGTGGCGCTCCTCGATCTCGGCGAACATCCGGTCGACCTGCTCCTGCCGGGCCACCGAGGCCCGTGCGAGCTCGATCCGGGCGCCGCGTGCCACCAGTTCGTCCCTGGTGCGCTTGGCCTGGTCGTGCGAGTGGAAGTAGTTGAGGACGACGGCGGCGCCGCGGTCCGCGAGGGTCCGCGCGATCGCCTTGCCCACGCCCTTGGAACCTCCGGTGACCAGGGCCACCTTCCCCATGAGGTCTTTCATGGAACGACTGACTCCTTCTGCGACTTCTGCGACGAGGGGGTGGGCGGTTCAGCCCGCGGCGGAGGCCGCCGCGTGGGCCCCCTGGTCGTTCAGCTGCTGGAGCACAAAGTCGGTGATCTTGCCCATGGTGTTGTAGGTCGCCAGCCGGAAGCCGGACTCGCGCGGCGGCAGCCCGTAACGGCTGGAGACCCTGGACAGGAGCTCGACCTGCTTGACGGAGTCGACGCCCAGCTCGGCCTCCAGCTGCACCTCGTCCTCGAAGACGTCCTCGGGGTATTCGAGCGCCTCGGCGTAGAGGGTGCGCAGCTCCGCGAAGAGCCGCTCACGGTCGTACGCCTCCGGCCGCGGCCCGGACCCGGACCCGTACGAGGCCGGGGCCGGGGCCGGTGCGGTCTCGGCGGCGGGCTCGGGCTCGGCGCGCCGGGGCTCGGTGGACTTGCGGAAGGCGTCCAGTTCGGTGCGGACCAGCTCCAGCACCATCTGGCCGCGCTCGCTCCAGTACGCCGCGAACACCTCGGCGGGCACCGAGGGGGCCAGCAGTTCGGCGAGCCCGCCGCGCTCGGGCGCGGCGAGACCGGCCTCGCGCAGCTCTTGGAGGGTTCCGTCGAGCGCGAGCCGTCCGCCGGTCAGGGCCAGCGTGGGCAGCGACCGCACCGGGGAGCCCGTGGTCACCTTGGCGACCAGTTTGGAGAGCGCGGCGCGCCCGCCCGCCTCCACGAACACCTTGACGCCGGTCTCCCGCAGGTGCCGCACGGCCGCGGCGAACCGCACCGGCTGGGTGAAGTGCTCGGCCAGCAGGTCGGCGAGCACGTCCCCGGGCTCGTAGTAGCGCTGGAGGATCGGCGAGTAGACGGGGCGGTGCAGCGGATGCTGGTCCAGCTTCCGTACGTACGCGGCGAACTCGGGGGCGGCGGGGGCCAGCGCCGGGGTGTGGAAGGGGAAGGGGGTGTCGATCTCGATGGCGCCCACGCCCAGCTGTCCGGCGATCGCCACCACCCGGTCCAGGATTCCGGCGGGGCCGCTGACGACGGTCTGCTCGTCGTGGTTCTCGGTGGCGACGGCCAGCAGCGGCTCGTCCACCAGCTCCAGCAGCTTGCGGGTGCGCTCGGCGCTCGCGGACAGGGCCACCATGCGGCCGTCGACACCGCCCTGCCGCTCGATCACGGCGACGCGCTGGGCGACGATCCGGACGCCGTCCTCGACCGAGAAGGCCCCGGCCGCCACCAGGGCGGTGATCTCGCCGAGGCTGTGGCCGGCCAGGACGTCGGGGGTGACGCCCCGGGCGGCGAGGATCTCGTAGCCGGCCAGGCCCGCGCCGTAGATGGCGACCTGGGAGGCCCACGGGTCGCTGTCGAGCAGATCGCGCAGATCGGCCTTGCGCTCGCCGAAGAGCACATCGGAGATGCGGCGGGCGTACAGCTCCTCGGTCACGGTGTCGAGCCGCTCGAAGACCCGGCCGATCTGGGGGTGGAGCTCCTTGGCGCGGCGGAGCGCCTCGCCGTCGAAGCCGCCCTGACCGGGGAAGAGAAAGGCCGTCGTGGCGTCGACGGGCAGATGGGTGGACATGCCGAACCTCCTGGTGGAAGGGGTGACGATGGATGAGGTGCGCCACCCGCACGGGTGACGCGGCGCTGTGGACGGCCGATGGCCGTTGTGAGGTCGCGGCGGTGCCGCGTGGGCGGGCCGCGGAAGTGCCCCCGGCGCGTGGGCGCGCCGGAAGGGCGGGGCTAGGCCGCTCGGGCGACCGGGGAGCCGAGCAGGAAGGCGCCCATGCTCCCGAGGTTGGCGGCGATCAGCCGGTCGGCGAACCGGGTCGCCGGGGGCAGATGCCTGGGGGCGCCGCGCACCAGCCAGCGCACCATGCGGATCTTCCAGCCCGGCTCGGGGCCCGCGGGGATGTGGTCGAAGAGGGCGTGGATGTTGGCCGGGGAGTAGAACTCGGCCGGCGGGACGATCGTGGCGAACATCCCGACCATCCCACTGCCGTGGTGCGGGCTGCGGGCCATCGCCCGGATGAACTCCAGCTCCTCGCGGTTGTAGTCGGCGATCGCGGCATGGTCGCGGGTGTACCGGAAGTGGCCGCTCACCAGCGCGTCACGGCGCCGGGCGTAGTCGGTGAGCGCGACGGTGAGGTCGCGGTCGCCGGACAGGGCGGGCTCCACGGCCTGCGCCAGCAGTTCGGCGCCGCGCAGGGCGTCGGTGATACCGGCCGCGGTGATGGGGTCGCGGGTGTAGCCCGCGTCGCCGACCAGGGCCCAGCCGGGGCCGTGACAGTGGCGCAGGAAGTTGGGGACCGCGCCGGTCATCCACGTGTCGGCGCGCCGGGTCTCCCGCAGCCGCGCCGCGAACTCGGGGTCGACGTCCTCGAAGGCGGCGATGACCGTGGCGTCGCGCTCCTCGTCGGGCGCCGCCTTGAAGTCCTTGACCGGCAGGGCCACGCCGACGATGGTGAGCCCGTCGTGGGTGGGCCAGGTGAAGGCGTGCCGATGGCGGTGGCGGTAGGTGCGCACCTTGCCGTCGTGCGGCAGACCGGCCCAGTACGACCAGTGGCTCTTGTTGAGCACCGGATGGGATTCGTACTTCTCCGCGCCCACCAGCCGGGCGACGGTGGAGTTCGAGCCGTCGGCGCCGACCACCAGCCGGGCGTGCGCCACGAGGGGGGTGCGGTCCTCGGTCTCGGCCCGGACGCCGATGACGGTGCCCTGCTCATCCGTCAGCAGTTCGCGCAGCGCGACCTGTTCCCGCAGTTCCGCCCCAGCCTTGACGGCGGCCTGGAGCAGGATCTCATCGAGCTTGCGGCGCTCCGGGGAGTACGCCTCGGCCACACCCTCGACGGCGGGCAGCTTGGCCATGAGGTGAACGGGGCCGCTCTGCAGACCGTAGGAGTGAATGGGCGGGCAGCCGGTGGCGGCCACCTCGTCCAGCAGTCCCCAGCGCTTCAGCCGGAGAATTCCCGGGGGGTGGACCAGATTGGTCGCGGCCCCCTTTCCGCCGGGGAATTTCGCCCGGTCGAGCAGGAGGACGCGGTACCCCGCTCGCGCCAGGAGCATCGCCGTCGATGCCCCGCTGATGCGCGCTCCCACCACAATGACGTCGTACATAGCGACCCCCATACCCAACGGTCACCCGGGATCCGGGGGCCGGTTGGATCATCTTTTCGCTCTGTCTTCGTTCTGGCTTGGCTCTGTGTCGAAATCTAGTTGCGCTGCCGGCTCGGAAGGTTTCCCAGGCGTGCGTCCTCGACGGTCTCGCCGGCGCCCGAGGAAATCACCGTCGATTCACCCGGCGCGGTGCGGCCGCGCGGTGCCGTGAGAATGGCCAGACAGCCGAGGGCGGCGATTCCGGCGCCGATCCAGGAGGCGGGCCGCAGCCCGTCCACGAATTCCTGGGGCGATCCGTATCCGCCCAGCGTGGTGAATACGGAGGTCAGCACCGCGACGCCGAGTGCGCCACCGAGCTCGCGGAAGGTGTTGTTGGCGCCCGAGGCGATTCCCTGGTCGCGGGGGGCGACGATGCTCATCGCCATTTCCGCGACGGGCGAGAAGAACAGCCCCAGACCGATTCCGCCGAGCACCAGGCCGGGCACCTGGTCGGCGTACGCGGTGTCCACGCTCACCACGGAGGCCAGCCAGGCCAGCCCCGCGGCCTCGAACAGCAGCCCCGCGGCGACCACCAGGCGGTTGCCGAGCCGGGCGGTCAGCAGCGCCGCGAGCGGGGCGACCACGACCGGCATCGCCGTCCACGGCAGCATCTTCACGCCCGCTTCCAGCGGCGAGAAGCCCTGGATGTTCTGCATGAACTGGGTGAGCAGGAAGACCAGTCCGAACATGGCCGCGAACATCAGCAGACTGGCGGCGTTGACCGCGCTGAGCGCGCGATTGCGGAACAGCCGCATCGGCAGCATGGGTTCGGCGCTGCGCAGCTCCCAGAGGACGAAGAGCGCGAGGACCACCACCCCGCCGGCCAGGAACCCGAGCACCCGGCCGCTGGACCAGCCGTGTTCGGTGGTGGACACCAGCGCGTAGACCACCCCGAACACCCCGAGGCTGACCAGGACGGTGCCGGCCGGGTCGAGCGAGGTGTCCGGGCGGGTGGACTCGGCCAGCTTCCACAGGCCGAGCGCCAGCACCACCACACCGATCGGCACATTGACCCAGAAGATCCATTCCCAGGAGATCTTCTCCACCACGGCCCCGCCGATCAGCGGGCCGAGCGCGACCGCGAGCCCGCTGAGGGCGCCCCAGACGCCGAGCGCCAGACCGCGTCGGCGCTCGGGGACGGCGACGGTCAGCAGGGTCAGCGTCAGCGGCATCACCACGGCGGCCCCGAGGCCCTGCACGGTCCTGGCGGCGATCAGGGCGTCCGCGCTGCCGGACAGCGCCGCGGCGGCGGAGGCCCCGGTGAAGACGACCAGGCCGGCCAGGAAGACCCGGCGGCGCCCGAACCGGTCCCCGGCGGCCGCGCCGGCCATCAGGAAGACCGAGAAGGTGAGGGTGTAGCCGTTCACCGTCCATTCCAGGTCCTGGAGGCTGGTGCCCAGGTCCTGCTGGATGGCGGGCAGCGCGGTGATGACGACGAGGTTGTCCAAGGCGGCCATGAAGACGGTGAGTCCGGACACCACCAGCGTCCACACGGGATTCATTCCGCTCGGGCCGGAACGGTCAGTCATGAATACCTTTCCTATGACGGCGCGATTGCTGTGCGACGGATCGGTTCAATGCGATATCCGGCCGACGGATAATGAGGCAGACAGGGCAACGCTAACCGGCCACATGCCGCTCGGAAACTGTACTTTGGTACAGGTGCCGGTAGCTGAGGGCGACCAGACCGGCTTGCAGCCGGGATTCCACCTGTAGTTTCGCGAGTATTGAGGCCACGTGCGCCTTCACCGTGCGCTCGGTCACCTGGAGCCGCAGTGCGATACGGCGGTTGGACCAGCCCGCGCCGAGCAGCGCGAACGTCTGGGCCTCCCGGGCCGATAACAGCGAGACCCGCTCCAGCTCCCGTGACCAGCTGGGCACGGGAGTATCGGACACGACGGCAAGACCGCCCCTGTCGGACACGATGATTTCCCCCTTGTATGCGGCGCACCAAGCCGCCGCCCGTGCAAGAATCAGACTGGATTGCCACCTTGATTATTGCGGCCGCACGCCCATACGAGTCAAGGATTTCCGGTCCTTTCTCGCCTCGCGAGAAAGGGCAGGTGAAGCACTCCGAATGCGCTTCGCGTTAACCCCTGTTACCGTAAATTTACTTGCGCGTCGCATCATTCTCGTTCGAGGGGACGGGACCGCCGCGCCCCAGATCGGCCAGCCCGGCCGCCGTCTGCTCGACCGCGTCGATGACGGTCACCGGACACCGCGGCATGACCCTTTTGGGCTTCATCACCAGCACCGAGCCCATGACCAGTCCGTCCCAGGTGACCGGCGCCGCGCACTCGTTCCACCCCGCCGCGCACTCCTCGTGCCCCAGGGCGTAGCCCCGCGCCCTGATCCGGTGCAGCGAGGCGACCAGCCGGACGTCGTCCCGGTAGGCACCGGGACCGGCCTCGGCGGGCACCGGCCGCTCCAGCACCTCGGACTGGATGGCCTCCGGCAGATACGCCAGGATCGCCCGCCCCGCCGCGCCCACCCGCAGCGAGTGCTCGACGGTCTGCACCGCGCGCGGCGTCATCCCCAGCTCCGTCAGATCGGAGTCGCCGACGGCCATGTCGACGCACTGCCGGTGTGCGCCGCCGAACGGCGCCAGCAGATAGAGGAAGGTCAGCGCGCCGCCGGTGGCCCGGCGCAGCCCCTCCAGAAGGGCGTGGGCGGCCTCCGGCGCGGGCGAGTGGGCCAGCGCCTTGAGGCCGAGCTGCGGGGCGCCCGAGCCCAGCCGGTACAGCCCCCTGCCCTCGCGGACGAAGATGCCCTCGTGCACCCCGGACTGGAGTATCCGGTAGACGCTCGAATCGTCCAGACCGGCCGCTCTGGCCAACGCGCCGGGCCCATGGGCCCGTCCGCCGAGCCGGGTGAAGGCCCGCTGCACCCGGAACACCCTCTCGGCATGGCTGCTTCCCCCCACGGCACCGCTACTGGACACCCCGTCAGCCCCCCGTGCAGAGACTCCCCCGTCGCCCTGCTCAACGCACCGGGCGGGCACGGCCATTCCCCGACCGGGGCAGGGGTCCGCTTGTGGACAACAAGGCCCCGCCGGGTTGCCCGGCGGGGCCTGATGGTCTATAGGGCCGGCGTTCGCGGTGCGGCTACTTGCCGGTCTCCTTCTCGTACGCCTTGATGACCTCGTCGGTCGGGCCGTCCATCAACAGCTCGCCCTTCTCCAGCCACAGCACCCGGTCGCAGGTGTCCCGGATGGACTTGTTGTTGTGGCTGACGAGGAAGACCGTTCCGGCGTCCTTCCGCAGCTCCCGGATGCGGGCCTCGGAGCGCTTCTGGAACTTCCGGTCACCGGTGGCCAGCGCCTCGTCGATCATCAGCACGTCGTGGTCCTTGGCCGCGGCGATGGAGAAGCGCAGCCGGGCCGCCATACCGGAGGAGTAGGTCCGCATCGGCAGGGTGATGAAGTCGCCCTTCTCGTTGATGCCCGAGAAGTCCACGATGTCCTGGTAGCGCTCACGGATCTGCTCCCGCGACATCCCCATGGCCAGACCGCCCAGGATGACGTTCCGCTCACCGGTGAGGTCGTTCATCAGCGCCGCGTTCACACCGAGCAGCGACGGCTGGCCGTCGGTGTAGACACTGCCGCGCTCGGTGGGCAGCAGCCCCGCGACGGCCTTGAGGAGGGTCGACTTGCCGGAGCCGTTGGACCCGATCAGACCGATCGACTCACCCTTGTACGCCACGAAGGTGACCCCGCGCACGGCGTGCACCTCGCGCATGCCCGGGGCGCCCTTGCGGCCCAGGATGCGGCTGAGGGCGGCGGTGGCACTGCCCCGGCCCTTGGGCCCGCCGTTGACGCGGTAGACGATGTGGACGTCGTCGGCGATGACGGTGGGCACCCGCGCCTCGGCGCGAGCCCCCTGGGCCCCCTCGCCCGCCTTGGCGGCCTTGCCCTCCTTGGCGGCCTTGTCCGCCTTAGCGGCTTTATCTGCCTTGTCAAGGGTTTGCTCAGCCACGGCCGTACTGCTCCTCTGCCTTCCAGAAGTACACGAAACCCCCGAAGCCGATCAGCACCGCCCACCCCAGTGCCAGTGCCCAGACGTGCGGCGGCAGGTTCGACGAGGGGTAGTCGTTGATCAGGGCGTAGCGCATCAGGTCCATGTAGACCGCCGCCGGGTTGGCCAGCAGGAGATCGGACACCCAGGGGTGCGCTCCCGCCTTGTTGAGCATGTGCTCCAGCGGGTACATCACGCCGGAGGCGTACATCCAGGTGCGCAGGAGGAACGGCAGCAGCTGCGCCAGGTCCGGGGTCTTGGCCCCCATCCGGGCCAGGATCAGCGCCAGACCGGTGTTGAAGACGAACTGCAGCGCCAGGGCCGGGACGACCAGCAGCCATGCGAAGTCCGGGAGGTGCCCGAAGCCCAGCAGGACGACGACCAGCACGATCATCGAGAAGAGCAGTTGCTGGAGCTGCTGGAGCGCGAACGAGATGGGGAGCGAGGCACGCGGGAAGTGCAGGGCCCGCACCAGGCCCAGGTTCCCCGAGATGGCACGCACCCCGGCCATCGCGGAGGCCTGCGAGAAGGTGAAGACGAACACGCCCGTCACCAGGAACGGGATGTACATGTCGTTCTTCATACCGCCCCGGCCGCCCAGCAGCAGGCCGAAGATGAAGAAGTACACCGCGGCGTTGAGCAGCGGGGTCACCACCTGCCACAGCTGGCCGAGCTTGGCCTGGCTGTACTGGGCGGTGAGCTTGGCCTGCGAAAAGGCCAGGATGAAGTGGCGCCTGCCCCACATCTGGCGGATGTACTCGCCGAGGCCCACCCGGGCGCCGCTCACCGACAGCCCGTACTTCTTCGCCAGCTCGGCCGGGGACAGGCCGTCGTCGGCTGATGGCGGGGCACTCACGGCTACCGCACCGTCGTGCGTAGTCTCGCTCACAGTTGACACTTTCGTCTTCAGGGTGCGCTGAGCGGGGCCGCGCCCCGGGTCGCGCCCGATGCTCTTCGATACGAGCTTGTCAGATGACAGGAGGTCGGCCCAGTCGGGTCAGGCGCCATACCGTACGCCACTTCATGGGCCGACGTGGACCACACGGTGTCTTCCAGCCTTCCCTGAACCCTCCGAACCAGGCCCGAAGTGCGGTTTTCGACGGACGTCTGGCCAGTGTGAGCAGCAGCCAGACGCCCAGGTAGACGGGTACGAGCAGGGCAGGAAGGTTACGCCGGGCCAGCCAGACCCGGTTGCGGGCCACCATCCGGTGGTAGACCGCGTGCCTGCTCGGCGCGGTGGTCGGATGGTGCAGCACCATGTCCGACCGGTAATCGATCATCCAGCCGGCGTCCAGCGCCCGCCAGGCCAGATCGGTCTCCTCATGCGCGTAGAAGAAATCGTCCGGCAACCCTCCGACCTGCTGGAACACCGCGGTACGGACCGCGTTGGCGCCGCCCAGGAAGGTGGTCACCCGGGAGGACCGCAGGGGGTCCGAGGCACGCAGCCGGGGCACATGGCGACGCTGGGTGACACCGGTGTCGGGGTCGGCGATGCGGAACGAGATGATGCCGAGCCCGGGATCGGCGGCGAACGCCTGCCGGCACAGCTCGGCCGTGTCGGTGCCCGGCAGCAGCCCGTCGTCGTCGAGGAACAGCAGCACATCGACGTCCGACCCACCGGGTCCGAACGCCTCGATGCCGACGTTGCGACCCGCCGGGATGCCCACGTTCTCGGGCAGCTCGACGGTCCGGACGCCCTCGGGAAGCGGGGGCAGCGGCGATCCATTGCCCACGACGACCACCTCGACCGGGTCGCCGTCCTGCTTGGCGACCGAGTCGAGGAGTGCGCGCAGCTCCTCGGGGCGATTGCCCATCGTCAGGACGATCGCTCCGACCTTCATGGTGCTCGGGTTCACTTGAGCCTGCTCGACGCGAGGATGGACACGAGGTGAAGCAGGGTTTGCAGGAGGGCGATACCGGCCAGTACGGCAACGCCCAGCCGGGTGAAGAACAGGTCGCCGCGCACCTGGTCCACGACCGCCACCACGAGGATGAGCAGCGACGCCTCGACCCCGAGGACCAGCCGGTGGAACTTCAGCGCCGCGGCCGCCCTGCGGGCCAGCGCCATACCGGACGAGCGCGGCTCGGAGGCCGCCTCCTTGACCGGTGGCAGACCGCCCTGGTGCCGGGCGACCCCGACCAGGTCGGTCTCGGCCTTGATCAGGATGGCACCGAGCGCGGCGAGGGTGCCGAGGAACGCCCACAGCCAGTCGATCCGCCCGGAGCCCCACAGATCGGCCGCGCGCAGACCGAAGCCGACGAGCACCGCGGCGTCGCACAGGTAGGCGCCGACCCGGTCCAGATACACACCGCCCAGCGAGAACTGCTTCTTCCAGCGGGCTATCTCGCCGTCCACGCAGTCCAGCAGCAGGTAGAGCTGGACCATCAGCACCCCGAGCACGGCGCCCGCGATCCCCGGCACCAGCAGGGCCGGGGCGGCGAGGACGCCGAAGACGGTCATCAGATACGTCAGCTGGTTGGGCGTGACCCGCGTGTTCACCAGGTGCCGGTCGCAGCGCAGCGAGATCTCGCGCATGTAGAGGCGCCCGGCCCAGTGCTCACCGCTCCGCCGGTCCTTCACCCCCGCGGGGTGGACGACCGGACGGAGTTCAGCCACTGATGGCTTGACTGACTGCTTTGGCATGGTCGGCGTATGCGTCCCTGATCGCGTCGGATGAGAGGTCGAGGTGCTCGAGGATCGTGTAGCGGCCGGGGCGCGTCTTCGGAGCGAACTCCACGACCTGGACGAACTCGTCCACGGTGAAGCCGATCTCCTCGGGCAGCACGGGCAGACCGTGCCGGTGCAGCACCTCGGCCATGTGCGCCGACTCCTCGTGCGCCCCGCGCAGCCGCATCGCGAAGGCGGCGGCCAGGCCGCACTGCTCGCCATGGCTGGCGGCGCGCTTGGGGAAGAGCAGGTCGAAGGCGTGGTTGATCTCGTGGCAGGCACCGGACGCCGGGCGGGAGTCCCCCGCGACCGACATGGAGATGCCGGTGAGCACCAGCCCCTCGGCCAGCACCTGGAGGAAGGCGTCGTCGCCGACCCCGCCGGGGTGGCGCAGCACGGCCTCGCCCGCCTGGCGTGCCATGGCGGCGGCGAGTCCGTCGATCTGCTCACCGGTCTCGCGGTTGGACAGCTCCCAGTCGGCGACCGCGGAGATGTTGGAGAGCGCGTCGCCGATACCGGAGCGCACATAGCGGACCGGCGCCTCGCGGATCACATCGAGGTCGATGACCACGGCGATCGGGTTGGGCACCCCGTACGAGCCGCGGCCCGCGTCGTTGTCGAGGGTCGCGACCGGGGAGCACAGGCCGTCGTGCGAGAGGTTGGTGGCGACGGCGACCAGCGGCAGGCCGATCCGCGCCGCGGCGAACTTCGCACAGTCGATGATCTTGCCGCCGCCGAGCCCCACGACCGCGTCGTAGTGGCCCGACTTCATGGCGTCGGCGAGCTTGATCGCGTCATCCAGGGTGCCGCCGCCGACCTCGTACCAGCTGGCGCCCGGCAGCGCCGGCGCCAGCCGCTCGCGCAGCAGGGCGCCGGAGCCGCCGCTGATGGCGATGGCCAGCTTGCCGGAGGCGGAGATCCGCTGGTCGGCGAGGACCCCCGCGAGATCGTCCAGGGCGCCCGCGCGAATGTCGACGACGAGCGGCGAGGGGATGAGCCTCGTCAGTACTGGCACGCGATCTCACGGCCCTTCGCCAGGTCGTCGTGGTTGTCGATCTCGACCCACTTGACGTCGCCGATCGGGGCCACGTCGACCTGGAAGCCGCGGTTGACCAGCTCCTGGTAGCCGTCCTCGTAGTACAGCTGGGGGTCGCGCTCGTACGTGGCCTTCAGCGCGTCCGCGAGGTCCGCGGCGGCCTCGCCCTCGATGAGGGTGACGCCGATGTACTCACCGGTCGCCTCGGCCGGGTCCATCAGCTTGGTGATCCTCCGCACGCCCTTGTCGGGGTCGGCGACGACCTTCATCTCCTCCTCGGCGAGCTGCTTGGCCGTGTCCAGCGCGAGGATGATCTTCTGGCCGTTGCCGCGCGCGGCCAGCAGGGTCTTCTCGACGGAGACCGGGTGCACGGTGTCGCCGTTGGCGAGGATCACGGAGTGCTTGATCGCGTCACGGGCGCACCAGAGGGAGTAGGCGTTGTTCCACTCCTCGGCCTTGTCGTTGTCGATCAGCGTGAGCTTGAGGCCGTACCGCTGCTCCAGGGCCTCCTTGCGCTCGTACACGGCCTCCTTGCGGTAGCCGACGACGATGGCGACCTCGGTCAGACCGACCTCCGCGAAGTTGCCGAGGGTCAGGTCGAGGACGGTCGTCTCGCCTTCCTTCCCCTCGGGTCCTACGGGCACCAGGGCCTTGGGGAGCGTGTCGGTGTAGGGACGCAGACGCCGTCCGGCGCCGGCCGCGAGCACAAGGCCGATCATGCGGGTTCTCCTGTTTCGTCGTGTACTGCGGGTGCTTTGGAGGACACCCAGAAGCGGATGCTCTCGATGAGCACCGTCAGCGCGAGGGCCGCCGCGAGAGCGGTCAACGCGATGGTGAAACCTTGGTTCTGGTGGTGCAGCAGGGCAGCGGCGAGCGTGACCACCACCGTCCGCCCCTCGTGCCCGCCGATCGCCCGCACCAGCCGCCGCGGGGGCGCCCCGGTGCCACCGCGGATGCGGTACACCGTGTCGTAGTGATGGTAGGCGACCGCCGCAACCAGCCCGAAAGCCGCCGGCAAGGCGCCGTTCACCTCCGAGCGGGCCGCCAGGATCAGGATGGTGCCGTATTCGGCGGCGCGGAAGAGTGGCGGCACCAGCCAGTCGAGCGGGCCCTTGAGGGGCGCGGCGACGGCGACCCCCGCGAGGACCGCGTAGAGCACGGCGCATCCGACGGGCACCCAGGAGCCGAAACCGGTGGCCGCGGTGCCGGCCAGGACAGCCGCGGCCCCGAGGGCGGCCGAGAGCGGGGCGAGGTAGGAACCCGCCTTACGGGCGGCCGCCTTGGCGGCCGACTCGGCGAGCGGACCGGAGTCCGCCAGCTCCGCGAGGGCGCGGGCCGCCCGGTCGGTACGCTCCGCCCGGCGGGTGAGCGAGCGCAGCACCCGGCCGGCGGTGGTGTAGCAGGCGGCCAGCGCGCAGCCGACGAGCAGCACCGCGAAGGTGATACGGGGAGTGGTGAACGCGGTCAGCACGGCGATCATCGCCCAGCGCTCACCGATCGGCAGCACGACCATGCGGCGCAGCCAGACCGTCCAGCCGACGCTGTCGAGGCGGCCGGAGAGGGCGGCGGTGGGGCTGGTGTTGCCGGTGGCGTCGTGGTTGGCCTCGTTGAAGGCGAAGTCCACCACGTGGCGGCAGGTCTGGAGCACCATCGCGCCGAGCGCGAGCGCCCATACGTCATCGCCGTCGGCGCGGGCGGCGCCGAGGGCGAGGCCCGCGTAGTAGGCGTACTCCTTGGCCCGGTCGAACGTGGCGTCCAGCCAGGCGCCGAGCGTGGAGTACTGCAGCGAGTAGCGGGCCAGCTGCCCGTCGGTGCAGTCGAGGACGAACGAGGCGATCAGCAGCACCCCGGCCGAGACGAACCCGGGCCGGGTGCCGGTGGCGGCGCAGGCCGCCGCGATGAGCGCGGTGAGGAGGGAGGCGGTGGTGACCTGGTTGGGGGTCAGCCCGCGCCGGGCGCACCAGCGGGCGATATAGCGGGAGTAGGGGCTGATGCAGAAGGTCGTGAAGAAGCCGTCCCGCGACTTCACGGCACTCCGCAGCCGCACCCGCTCGTCGTCCACCGCGTCCACGGCGTCGCGCGCCCTCGCCCGCGCCGGCGCGTCGCCGGGCACGGCGGCGACGAGCACCCCGAGCTCGGGCCGGTGGACGGCGACACCGTCGGCGTCGAGACGCGCGGCGATGTCGTCCACCCAGGAGGGGGCGTCGGCCGCGCCCGGAGTGGCCGCGGGCGCGGCCTCACCGGGCGCGGCGGCGGCGAGCGCGCCGACGGCGGGGTCCGGCGCGGAGCCGACGGGCGGCTGGGCCGGTCCCGCCCCGCCGGGCACGGTGGCGGGCACCGATGCCGGGACGGCGGGGAGCGCCCCACCGCCGTTCCCGGCGGCCGAAGCGGCCGCCGCGCGGGCCAGTGCCGTACGCGCCTCGGGCTGGACGCTCAGCGCTCCGCGCGTCGCGGCCGCGGGGAAGCGGGGGTCGGTGAGGGCCAGCCGCAGGGCGTGGACGTGGCCGACGAAGCGGGGGTCGACGAGGGCCACCCGCTCCCGGGCGGGGACGGCGGCGAGCGCCGCCGTGACTCCGGCGGCGTCGGCCGCCGTACGCACGTCGAAGCCCAGCGACCGCAGGTCGCCCTCGAGGGACGAGCCGGCGATCGGCGCACCGGTGAGAATCGCGGTCGACAGACGAACTCACTCCTTGGCAGCTGACATGGTGGCCGCGCCACTGGCGGCACCGGCCTGGGCCCTGCGGACAACGGGCATCGCACGCCCTGGCCCCACGAGGGGCGGGCGGCACGTCCGGCAGAGGCTATCGGATCGATGGAAGCGTCCGTTCACCGCACATTCACCACACGATCGGGGGAACGACCGCTTCCGCGCCGCCGATCATCATGGTCGATGGCGGCTGTCCTTCACAAACGGCGACCGCCCCGCCGCGGATAGGGTGCGGGGCATGACATGGCTGATCACAGGTGGTGCCGGATATATCGGGTCGCATGTCGTGCGGGCCATGGCCGAGGCGGGTGAGCCGGTGGCCGTGCTCGACGATCTGTCCGACGGCGTCCGGGCGCGGCTGCCCGAGGGCGTCCCGCTGGTATGCGGCTCCACCCTCGACCGTGAGCTGCTGGACCGCGCCTTCGCCGAGCTGGACGTGACCGGTGTGGTGCATCTCGCGGCGAAGAAGCAGGTGGCGGAGTCCGTGGAGCAGCCGCTGCGCTACTACCGGGAGAATGTGCACGGGCTCACGGTGCTGCTGGAGGCGGCGGTCGCGGCCGGGGTCAGCCGCTTCCTCTTCTCCTCCTCCGCCGCCGTCTACGGCATGCCCGATGTGGAACGTGTCACCGAGGACACCCCGTGCCGGCCGATCAATCCCTACGGAGAAACCAAGCTGGCCGGAGAATGGCTGGTCAGGGCGGCGGGCGCGGCCCACTCCCTCGCCACGGCCTGTCTGCGCTACTTCAATGTGGCGGGGGCCACGCGCCCCGAGCTGGCCGACACCGGAGTGTCCAATGTCATCCCGATGATGTTCGAGCGGATCACCGCGGGACAGCCGCCCCTGATCTTCGGTGACGACTACGACACCCCCGACGGCACCTGTGTGCGCGACTACATCCATGTCGAGGACCTGGCCTCGGCCCATCTGGCCGTGGCCCGCCGGCTGGCCGCGCAGCGGGCGCCGGGCGATCTCACGGTGAACATCGGCACCGGTCAGGGCGTCTCGGTACGTGAGATGGCCGATCTGATCGGCGAGATCACCGGCCGCCCGGAACTGACTCCGGTGACCGGTCCGCGCCGGGCGGGCGATCCGGCCCGGGTCGTCGGATCCACCGAACTGATCACCAAGGAGCTGGGCTGGAGCGCCCGGCACGATGTCCGCGCGATGGTGGAGTCGGCCTGGGCGGGGTGGTGCCGGCACCACCCCGGGGCCCGGCGCGGCTGAGCGTTTCGACGTCGGGCACCGCACATTCCAGCGGGAACCGGATGGGCATGCTGGTCATGAAGCCGAGCCGTGCCACTGACACGGTCAGGCGGCACAGTTGCGGCAGACTTGGACGTTCACGAGTCGGAACTATGAGGATGGTCATGCCGATCACACCTGCCAACGGCGGCTCCGCCGAGACCGCCGTGCCCTCCGCGCCGAGTGGTTCCGCGGAACCGATCATGCTCGAGCTGGTCGACGAGGACGGTACGACGATCGGCACCGCGGAGAAGCTCTCCGCGCATCTCGCACCCGGCCGGCTGCACCGGGCGTTCTCCGTGTTCCTGTTCGACGACAGAGGGCGCTTGCTGCTCCAGCGCCGCGCACTGGGCAAGTACCACTCCCCCGGGGTCTGGTCCAATACCTGCTGCGGCCACCCCTACCCCGGTGAGCCGCCGTTCGTTGCCGCCGCCCGGCGCACCGGTGAGGAGCTGGGCGTGGCGCCCGCGCTGCTGCGGGAGGCGGGCACGGTCCGCTACAACCACCCCGACCCGGCCTCGGGCCTGGTGGAGCAGGAGTACAACCACCTCTTCGCGGGGCTGGTGCGGGTGGCGCCGCGCCCCGATCCCGAGGAGATCGCCGAGGTCGCCTTCGTCACCCCCGACGAGCTGGAGAAGCTGCGCACCGAGGGGCCGTTCTCGGCGTGGTTCATGACCGTGCTGGACGCGGCCCGTCCGGCGATCCGGGAGCTCACCGGGACGGCGGCGGGCTGGTAGCGGCGCCGGGCAGCGGCAGGGCGGCCCAGACCACCTTGCCGCCGCTCGCCGTGTGGTCGACGTCGTAGACGCCGCCCGCCGCCTCCGTGATCGCCGTCACCAGCAGCAGTCCACGCCCCCCGGTCCGGCCCTGGTCCGCCACCAGGGCGACGGGCCGGTAGGGGTGGTTGTCCTCGACGGCGACCCGCACCCAGTCCCGGCTCAGGGCCACCTCGACGGCGATCTCGGGGGAGAGCAGCGCGGCGTGCCGTACGGCGTTGGTGACCAGTTCGGAGACGATCAGCAGCAGGCTCTCCACCAGTTCGCCGTCGGCCGGGACCCGCTGGTGGGCCAGCAGCTCGCGCACCGCGTGCCGGGCCTGGGGCACGGAGGAGTCGAGGGCGGGTGCGGTGAACCGCCACACCCCCTCGTAGGCGACCGGCGGAGGCGGGGCCGGGCGCGGGGGCGGGGGCGGGGCATGACCCGCTTCGGAGGGGACTCTTCCGACGGTCTCCATGTCCGACACCCACCCCTCGCCGCGGCCCGACCACTGGTACCGAGTGTTGGGAAGCTTCGGTACGGCCCGGCGAACTGAGCACAACTTGGCTCCTATCGAACGTTTTTGATCGTTGGCGTATGCCGGGGTCACGCGCTCGACTGTTCCTGCTCACCTGGATTCCGACGCGGCCCGGATACGATCCGCCGCATGGAGCCCTGTCTGGAGCACGAGGTCGCCGACGGCATAGCGACCGTGGTCATCCGCCACCCCGCCAAGCGCAACGCGATGACCCCCGGCATGTGGCGTGCCCTGCCCCCGCTGCTGGCCCGGCTGGCCGCCGACCCCGCCGTACGGGCACTGGTGCTCACCGGGCACGGGGACTCCTTCTGCGCGGGCGCCGACATCGGCTCGCTGGGCACCACGTACGACGCGCACGAGGAGACCACCGGGCTCGCGCTGCCCGCCGAGGAGGCGCTGGCCGCCTTCCCCAAGCCGACCCTGGCGGCGGTGCGCGGCTCCTGCGTGGGCGGCGGCTGTCAGCTCGCGGCCGCCTGCGATCTGCGGTTCGCCGAAGAGGGCGCCCGCTTCGGGATCACCCCGGCCAAGCTGGGGATCGTCTACTTCCCCGGCTCGACCCGCCGGCTGGTCGAGCTGGTGGGACCGGCCACCGCCAAGTTCCTGCTGTTCTCGGGCGAACTGATCGACACCGAACGGGCGCTGCGCACCGGGCTGGTGGACGAGGTACTGCCGGTGGGCGGGCTCGACAAGCGGGTGGCGGAGTTCACGCGGACGCTGGCCTCCCGGTCGCGGCTCACCCAGGCGGCGGCCAAGGAGTTCGCGGCCGGGCCCGCCGGGCCGGACCGGGTGGCGTACTGGCAGGAGCAGGCGCGGCTGAGCGAGGAGGCCGCCGAGGGCGTCGCGGCCTTCCTGGAAGGCCGCCCCGCGCGCTTCGGCTGGACCCCGCCGACCGGGGAACCGGCGCGGTCCGACGGCGATCCGGCGGCGGCCGGGGAGACCTGACGGGTTGTGGGGGATTCCGGGTTACCAGATGTGACTACCTGTCGGTAACGTGCGGTCCATGACCACACTTCCCGAGCGCGCCGCGTATCAGTGTTACAGCGTCGTCAACCCGATCCACTCCACCATCTACTTCTCCCCCGACTGCGGCGAGGAACTCGCCAAGCTGGGCCTGGAGGACAGCTCCGCCACCTACTTCGTCTCCCGCGCGGCGGCCATGGGACGGGTGGGTCCGGGCACCGTCACCGCGACCTTCTTCCACTTCAGCCATGAGCTGGTCGCCCGCCACCTTCCGGCCGCGTGGGACGTGGTCTCCCCCGAGGCCGCCCTGGAGGCCCGGCTGCGGGCAGCCGACTCGGTGCTGCGGCGGGTGCTGGGCGAGGAGGTCATCGCCTCCAAGGAGATGGCCGAGGCCGCGGAGCTGGCGCTGCGCGCCACGGAGGCGTGTTCCCGCCTGGCGCGCCCCCTGTACGCCGCGCACGCCGATCTGCCCGTCCCGGACGCCCCGCATCTGGCGCTGTGGCACGCCGCCACGCTGCTGCGCGAGTACCGGGGCGACGGCCATCTGATGACGCTGGTCGGCGCCGGGCTCGACGCGGTCGAGGCGCTGGCCTCCCACACCGCGACCGGTAAGGGCATGTCCACCAAGTGGGTCCTGCTCACCCGCGGCTTCAGCGCCGAGGAGTGGGAGGCGGGCCGGCAGCGGCTGCGCGACCGCGGACTGCTCACCGCCGACAACGAGTTGACGGAGGAGGGCGCGCGGCTGCGCCAGTCCCTGGAGGACGAGACGGACCGCCTGGACGCGGCGCCGTACGAGCACCTGGGCGCCGCGGGCGTGGCCCGGCTGACCGAGCTGGCCACCTCTTTCACCACGACCGCCCGCGAGAACGGCGCCTTCCCGGCGGACCTGCTGGGCAACCGCTGACCCGCTGATCCGGGCCGGACCGGACTGGGTCGGATCGGGTCGGCCCGGCCCGGACCGGTCGAGGGGTCCGCCCCGCGCCCGTTCCGTGCCTCCGGGGGGAAGCACGGCGCGAGCGGGGGGGCCGCGGCGCCGCGCCTCCCCCCCCAGGCCTCAGGCGCGAAGCACCCGGCGGGACTCGGCGGGACCGGCAACGGTGGGACCGGCACAAACCCCGCCCGGCCGGGCGGGGTTTGGCCGCAGCACACCGGGATACCCGCTTGTCGTGCGCGATCGGCCGTCTGACAACCGGGCGCCCACAACGCGCGCCGCGCACGCCGGCGCTTGCCCGTGCGCCGCGTAGCGAACGGTGCCCGGCGGCCGCCGCCGACCCCGCCACCGAACGACAGGAGGTCCCCGTGTTCCGTGCCATCGCCGACGTGCTCCGCGCCATCGGTGCCGCCATCGCGACCGTGGTGACGCTTCCCTTCCGCGCGCTGGCCCGCCTCTTCGGCGGTGCCTCGGACGCGGCGGGCGGGCCACGCCGTCGCAGGCATGTGTGATTCCCGCCCCCGACCCTCCCGGCCCGCCGAATGGGTCCGCCGCGTCCGCTTCGTCGGTGCCACCTGCCACAATGCAGGGGCAGTGCAGACCGGAAGCGGAGCGTGATCGTGACGACGTCCATCGAAGGCAGGATCGCCGAGGAACTCGGTGTACGGGAACGGCAGGTCAAAGCCGCCGTCGAGCTGCTCGACGGCGGCTCCACCGTGCCGTTCATCGCGCGCTACCGCAAGGAAGCGACGGAGATGCTCGACGACGCGCAGCTGCGCTCCCTGGAGGAGCGGCTGCGCTATCTGCGGGAGCTCGAGGAGCGGCGCGCCGCGATCCTCGAGTCGATCCGCTCCCAGGGCAAGCTGGACGAGGCCCTGGAGGCGCAGGTCCTCGCCGCGGACTCCAAGGCCCGGCTGGAGGACATCTACCTCCCCTACAAGCCCAAGCGGCGTACGAAGGCGCAGATCGCCCGTGAGGCGGGGCTCGAGCCCCTCGCGGACGGGCTGCTGGGCGACCCGACCGTGGAGCCCATGGCCGCCGCGGCCGCCTTCGTGGACGCCGAGAAGGGCGTCGCGGACGCCGCCGCCGCGCTGGAGGGGGCACGGGCCATCCTCACCGAGCGGTTCAGCGAGGACGCCGACCTGATCGGCGAGTTGCGCGAGCGCATGTGGACACGCGGCCGGGTGGCCACCAAGGTGCGGGAGGGCAAGGAGGAGGCGGGGGCCAAGTTCGCCGACTACTTCGACTTCGCCGAGCCGTTCACCGAGCTGCCCTCGCACCGGGTGCTGGCGATGTTCCGCGGGGAGAAGGAGGAAGTCCTCGACCTCACCCTGGAGCCGGAGGAGCCCTCCGAGGAGACCGGCCCCACCTCCTACGAGCGCTCCATCGCCCAGCGCTTCGGCATCGCCGACCGCGGCCGCCCCGCCGACAAGTGGCTGGCCGACACGGTGCGCTGGGCCTGGCGCACCCGCGTCCTGGTCCACCTCGGCATCGATCTGCGGCTGCGGCTGCGGCAGGCCGCCGAGGACGAGGCCGTCCGGGTCTTCGCCGCCAACCTGCGCGATCTGCTGCTCGCCGCCCCGGCGGGCACCCGCGCCACGATGGGCCTCGACCCCGGCTTCCGTACGGGTGTGAAGGTGGCCGTGGTCGACGCGACCGGCAAGGTGGCGGCCACGGACACGATCTATCCGCACGTCCCCCGCAACCAGTGGGACGAGTCCCTCGCCAAGCTCGCCAGGCTGGCGCGTGAGCACGATGTGGAGCTCATCGCGATCGGCAACGGCACGGCGTCCCGCGAGACCGACAAGCTGGCGGGCGAGCTGCTGGGCAAGCACCCCGAGCTGAAGCTCACCAAGGTGATGGTGTCGGAGGCGGGCGCCTCCGTGTACTCGGCCTCCGCCTTCGCCTCGCAGGAGCTGCCGGATCTCGATGTCTCGCTGCGCGGTGCCGTGTCCATCGCGCGCCGGCTCCAGGATCCGCTGGCCGAACTGGTCAAGATCGATCCGAAGTCGATCGGGGTCGGCCAGTACCAGCACGATCTGTCCGAGGTGAAGCTCTCCCGCTCGCTCGACGCGGTCGTCGAGGACTGTGTCAACGGTGTGGGGGTGGACGTCAACACGGCCTCCGCCCCGCTGCTCAGCCGGGTGTCGGGCATCGGCACCGGCCTCGCGGAGAACATCGTGGCCCACCGCGACAGCAACGGCCCGTTCCGCAACCGTAAGGCGCTCAAGGACGTGGCCCGGCTCGGTCCCAAGGCGTATGAGCAGTGCGCGGGCTTCCTGCGCATCCGCGGCGGCGACGACCCGCTGGACGCGTCGAGCGTGCACCCCGAGGCGTATCCGGTGGTGCGGCGGATGGCCACCAAGGCGGGCGGCGATGTGTCCGCCCTCATCGGCAACACGGCGGTGCTGCGCGGCCTGCGGCCGGACGAGTTCGTGGACGACGCCTTCGGCCTGCCGACGGTCAGCGACATCCTCAAGGAGCTCGAGAAGCCGGGCCGCGACCCCCGTCCCGCCTTCAAGACCGCGACCTTCAAGGAGGGCGTCGAGAAGATCGGCGACCTGTCGGCCGGAATGATCCTGGAGGGCGTGGTCACCAATGTGGCGGCGTTCGGGGCGTTCGTCGACATCGGGGTGCACCAGGACGGCCTGGTGCACGTCTCCGCGATGTCCAAGACGTTCGTCAAGGACCCGCGGGACGTGGTCAAGCCCGGTGACATCGTGCGGGTGAAGGTCCTGGACGTCGACATCCCGCGCAAGCGGATCTCGCTGACGCTCCGGCTCGACGACGAGGCGGGCACCCCGTCCGGCGGCGGCCGTGACCGCGGCCGCTCCGACGACGCCCGCGGCCAGCGCGGCGGAGGCCGTCGCGGCGCGCCCCAGCAGCGCCAGGGCGGCGGCCGTGGCCAGCGCGGCGGAGGCCGCGACGCGGGCCCGGTGAACGGAGCGATGGCCGACGCCCTGCGCCGGGCGGGCCTCCTGGACCCGAAGCAGCGCTAGCCTCCCGGGCGACAACGCGGTTCGCCCCCGGCTCCCGGCCCCGCCATGGCGAGGCCGGGAGCCGGGGCGGCCTCCCCAATCCGGTCCGGTCCCCGGCCCCGGCCCCGATCCAGTCCGGCTCCCGGTCTCCGGCTCCCGGTCTCCGGCTCCCGGTCTCCGGCTCCCGGCCGGGGCGAGGCCGCCCGGCAGGCCACGAAGCGGCGGGGCCGCTATCTCAGCTCGGCCTTCGTCAGTGACCAGACGCCCGGCCACTCCGACATCCGGTCGACCACGGCCGCGACCTGCTGCGTCCGCGACCGCGCGTCCGGCTTCGGCCGTAGCCCAGGCCCTGCCGATGCCCGGCGGCGGTCGTAGCTCGGGACCGTCGTGCCCGGGATCGACCCTGCCCAGGAACAGCGACGCCCGGGAGCAGCCGTCACCCTGAGCAGCCACGTCCGGGAGCAGCCGGGCACGCCCACGCGGCCGACCGGGTGGTGTCCACTCAGCGCCGGAGAGCGGACCCTTGTGCGGGCCGGGCGGGTCCGGGAGCGCGAGAAGCCGCTCGGCGAATGGGCCCGAGGAGCCGGGCCGCCAAGGCGGCGGCCGAGTCGGAGGGGCGGACGGGCGGTTCCCCACCGTCACAGCGGCCAGGACGGGCGGAAAGGGCACCGCGGTCGGCCCCGGGCCACGTAGCGGAATGGGCACCGTGGTCGGTCCCGGGCCGCTCAGCGGGACCTGGGGGCGGCGTCTGCCCTACCGTTTCACGGGGGTGACCAGCACCGCGTCGCTGGTGCGGGCCTCCAGGAAGGATCGGCCGCGGAGGGCGCGGGTGTCCAGGGGGATGCGGTGGGCGCCCGGGTGCAGCACGTCGTCGAAGAGGTCGCGCGCGTGGTGCCGGGACAGCCGGTCGAGGCGGTGGGCCACCAGCCGCACCCGGCAGGCGGACGCGATCTCGACCACCGCCTCGGCGCCGCCCGCCACCGCCGTCAGGCGCAGGAGGCGGCGACGGTCGTGGGGGGTTCGGTCCAAGGCCTGTTCGACCTGGGCGACGAGCACGGGGACGAGCGGGGTGAGCGCGGTGACGCACACCGCGTCGGAGCGCGCCGCGGCGAAGGCGTCCCGGACCGCGTCGCGCTCCTCCTGACCCACCGTCCGGCCGAACACCACCGCACCGTATTTGCGCAGTTCGTCCGCGTGGGCGCAGGCCGCGTCCAAGGTGATCTCGGCGCCGATGCCGATCCGGCGCAGCGCGGCGGCGAGCTTGGCGAGGACGGCGGCGCGCTGTCCGATGAGCAGCGCCCGCGGTCCGGCCGGGAGCTCGGGCGCGGGTGCGCCGTCGGCGGGCAGCAGCCGCTCCAGCGCGGCGCGGTACTCCTCGCCGCGGAAGCGGTAGGGGCCGATGCCGTGGTAGCCGTCGCGCTCGACGTCCGGGGTCTGGTCGGTCTGCCGGCCGAAGTCACGCCAGACGACGTCCGGACCGTCCCGTTCGATGACGGCGGTGACGGCCCCGCACGCCGGTCCCTCGCACTCCGGGCAGCCGTAGATGACGAACCGGCTCCCCTCCAGCGGCGACTCGGCCTCCAGCAGCAGCCTGCGCACCTGCTCGGCGAAGACGGAGGGTTCGAGGCCGGCGGCGAGCGGCGAGACCGCGTCCAGGTCGGCCAGGCGGGCCAGCAGGGGCCGGCCGTCCACCACGAAGTCCAGGAAGTCGCGGTGCGTCTGGTACGTGCCATCGGCCAGCACACCACCCGCGCGCATCGCCGGCGCCAGGCCGAAGGTCACGTACTCGGAGATCATGGCCCAAGTATTCCCGGTTCGGGCCGGTATCAGGGGAAACGGCGGTGTGCCGGGCGGCCCGGGTCGCCGCTTCCCCGACCTCGCCGTTCCCCCGACGCGGAGCGCCGCCCGGACCGTGGGGTCCGGGCGGCGGGAAGAGGCCGTGCCCAGTGGGGACGGCGGGGCCGGCCGAGGCGGCTAGCGGGCTAGCGGGCCTTGGCCATGGGGTCGCGGTCGCCCGGTACGGCCGCGCCGTCCTCGTTCTCGGACGGGGTGTCGGAGGCGGCCGGAGTGTCGGCGTCGGACGGGGTCGCCGGGCCGATACGGATCTCGAACTCGCCGTCGTACCTCTCATGGCCGGCGATGACCGCCATCTCGACGGCCTCCTCGCCCTTCTCGCCCCGGACGATCAGCGGATCGCGGCGCAGATCCTTCAGCAGCGCCCAACACAGGCCCACCATCACCAGGGTGAAGGGCGCCGCCACCAGGATCGTCAGGTTCTGCAACCCGGTGAGGGCGTCGTCACCACCGCCGCCGATCAGGAGCATGACGGCCGCCACCGCGCCCGTGACCACACCCCAGAAGACGACGACGAAACGGGTCGGCTCGAAGGCGCCCTTCTGCGAGAGGGTGCCCATCACGATGGACGCCGCGTCGGCGCCGGAGACGAAGAAGATACCGACCAGGATCATCACCAGCACGCTCATCACACCGGCGACCGGGTACTGGTCCAGCACCCCGAACAGCTGCCCCTCGGGGGTGGACTCCTCCCCCAGCTTCCCCGCGGCCTGGAGCTTCATCGACGACCCGCCGAAGATGGCGAACCAGATCAGGCTGACGGTGCTCGGGACCAGGATCACACCGCCCACGAACTGCCGGATGGTGCGGCCGCGGCTGATCCGGGCGATGAACATGCCCACGAACGGCGTCCAGGAGATCCACCAGGCCCAGTAGAAGACCGTCCAGCTGCTCAGCCAGTCCGCGACCGACTGGCCGCCGGTGGCCTCGGTCCGGCCCACCAGCTGCGGCAGGTCTCCGAGGTACGAGCCGATCGAGGTCGGCAGCAGATCGAGGATGATGATCGTCGGGCCGGCCACGAAGACGAAGACCGCGAGGAACAGCGCCAGCACCATGTTGATGTTGGACAGCCACTGGATGCCCTTGGCGACACCCGAGACGGCGGACGCGATGAAGGCGACCGTCAATACCGCGATGACGGCGACCAGCAGCCCCGTGCCCACATCGCTCTTCCAGCCCAGCACCTCCACACCGCTGCCTATCTGGAGCGCGCCGAGGCCGAGCGAGGCGGCGGAGCCGAAGAGCGTGGCGAAGATGGCCAGGATGTCGATCACCCGGCCGGCCCAGCCATTGGCGTTCTTCGAGCCCATGAGCGGGGTGAAGACCGCGCTGATCGTCTGCCTGCGGCCGCGGCGGAAGGTGCTGTACGCGATGGCCAGGCCGACCACCGCGTAGATGGCCCAGGGGTGCAGCGTCCAGTGGAAGAGCGTGGTGGACATCGCGGTCTGCATCTTCTCGGCCGCGCTGCCGGGGTCGGTCCCGGGCGGTGGGTCCATGAAATGGGCCAGCGGCTCGCTGACGCCGTAGAACATCAAACCGATGCCCATGCCCGCGCTGAACATCATCGCGACCCATGAGACGGTGCGGAACTCGGGTTCCTCGCCCTCCTTACCGAGCGTGATCTTGCCGTAGCGGCTCATGGCCAGCCAGAGGGCGAAGATCACAAAGCCCGAGGCGGCGAGGACGAAGGCCCATCCACCGTTGTGGATCAGCCCGGAGAGCATGCTGTCCGAGACGCTCTCCAGGGTGTCGGTGGCAACGGCCCCCCAGACGACGAAGGCCAGCGTGAGCGCGGCGGAGACGCCGAAGACCACGCGGTCCGTCCGGGGGGTCCGATGGGGCCCGGCGGGGTCAGGGCCGGGAAGCTCCACGGTGACGGGAGGAACGCCGCTGACGTCCCCCGAAGTTGATCCTGTCTGCGGCACGCAAAAAAACCTTTCACTGGGTTTAGGTGGTGGAGTTGCGGCTACCCAGGACCTGGAGAGGCATGCCAACCGGCCGACGGCCGGGGTTTTCGCGTGCCGCAAAAAGGTTTCGATCAGCGGCTGTTGACGGGTCGACCTGCGGTGATGTGGTGGTCGGGCATGGCCGGGAGCGGGGTGTGGCGCCGCGGGGCCCGGACGCCCTTCAGCGGCGGTGCGGCCGCCGGGTGCGAGGGGGCGGCCGCGGTCTTCGGGGCACCGCCGAGCAGCGGAAGGCGGGCCGAGGTGCGGGACAGATCCAGCGTCAGCCGCGGGGTGGTGGACGGCGGTTCCAGAAGGCCCGCGTCGGTGCCGGCGATGATCAGGCCGAGGCGGTGACCGGCCGGGACGACATGGTCGGTCGCCGCGAGGTCGAGGGTGATGGTGTACGCCGTGCCCGGGGTCAGCGGGCGGCCCTTGCCGTCGTCCGCGAAGTGCCCGAGGTCGGCCCAACCGCGGCTGAAGACCGTGTAGTCGACGTTTCTCCGATCCGCGACGGTCTCCTTGAAGCAGCCGCTGTCCCCCGCCGTACCGCTGCCCCAGCAGTCGCGCCGGTCGAGGGTGGTGATCCCCTCGCCCGCCGCGGTGTAGTCCCGGATGGTGGCCGGGCCCAGGTCGACCAGGACCGCGGAGAGATGGGCGCTGCCGGCGGAGGGCGTGGCGGTGACGGTGACCGTGCCGGAGCCGGACAGCCGCAGGTCCCGCTCGAGCGGGCCGGTGGTGAAGCCCGCCTTGCCGGGCGTCGAGGTGTCGATCGCCGCGGCCCAGTCGGCCTCGCTCAGCGCGGGGTCGTCGGTGAAGCTCTCCGTCGCGCCGGGTTCGGCCCGCTCGGTGCCGAGCACGCCCACCCCGGCCGTGGCGCCGCCGCGCGGGCGCAGGGTGGTCTGCCGGGTGCCGGACGGGGGCCAGACGCGGTCGGTTGACCACTGGTCGGGGGCGCGTTCGACATCGGCCATCGGCTCGCGCTCGATGCCGTTGTCGATGCCGAGGAGGTAGTGGTCGAACCAGCGGTGCAGGGTGCGCACCCACTCCTCGCGCCGGAAGTCGAACGGGTCGACGTGGCCGGTCTGCGAGAGCCAGATCTTGCGCTCGACGCCCGCGTCGGCGAGTGCGTCCCACCACTGTCCGAGGTGCTTGGTGCGGACGTTGAGGTCCTGCGCCCCGTGGACGGCGAAGACGCTGGCCCGCACCTTGCCGGCGGCCGGTACGTAGTCACGGGCGCTCCACAGACCGGTCCAGTCGCCGTTCCGCGGGGCGCCGTCGACCAGGCGTTGTTGTACGGCGGCGCAGCGGGCGTGCGCGTCATCGCTCTCGACGGCGTCCGAGAGTCCGTCCGGGCCGGAGTCGAAGAGCGGGGCGCCCTTGGCGAAGTAGTAGTCGTACCAGGAGGAGATGGCGCCGATCGGCACGATGGTCTTGAGCCCCTTGACGCCGGTGGCGGCGACGCCGCCTGCGATGGTGCCGTCGTAGCTCTTGCCGATCATGCCGGTGGCCCCGTTGGACCAACTCGCCCTGGCGGTCCGGGTGCCGGTGCGGGTGGTGTATCCGGTCGCGCGGCCGTTGAGCCAGTCGACGACGGCCTTGGCCGACTGGATGTCGGAGCGGCCGCCGATGTCCACACAGCCGTCGGAGCGGTTGGTTCCGGCGAGGTCGACCAGGACGGTGGCGTAGCCGCGCGGCACGAAGTAGTTGTCGTAGAAGAGCGGGAAGAGGACCGGATTCCCGGCGGCGTCATAGGTCTTGGTCTGGCTCTCGTTGCCCCGTCCGCAGCAGGAGTAGTAGGGGCTGGCGTCCATGATGACGGGGATGCGGCGGCCCTGCTGAGCGGGTTCGCGCGGCCGCACGATGTCGACGGCGACCCGGTCGGTGCGCCCGTCCGCGTCGCCGTCGACTCTCGTGTCCACCCATACGGATTCACGGATGGCGTTCTGGTAGGAGTAGACCGGTTCGCTCTGCGGTCCGGCCGGTCTGTTTTGCCCGTTCGGTCCGGCGGAAGTGGTGGAAGCGGCGTGGGCGGCCGGGGCGCCGAGCGGTGGCAGCAGCGATACGGCGGTGGCGACCAGCGCGGTGACCGCCGACAGCACGAGCGTGGTCCAGGAGATGCGGGATGTCCGCCTCGGTAACAACACGGCCGGACGGTAGCGCGAGTCAACTCCCGCGCAGAAGAGGGCGATGCGGGGCGGAACGGGTCCGGATCGGTGCGCGTTGCGGCCGGATGTCGATTGGATGTCGGACGGCGTGATGGACGCGGAGTAGATGCGCGGAGTACATAAGGTCGCCAGTGATCGTTCTCCCCAACGAGTTGGAGGACTCGTGCGTCACCACAGACTTCTCGTCCCGGGCGCGGCCGCGGCCTGCCTGCTGCTGGCGATCCCGGCGTCGGCGGCCGACGCCACGCCGGGCGCCCCCGGCATCGGGGACTCGTACTACCCCTCGTACGGCAACGGCGGGTACGACGTCTCCCACTACGACCTCCGGCTGAAGTACCAGCCGACGACCGACCGGCTGGAGGGCACGGCGACGATCGTGGCCGACGCCAAGCAGGATCTGTCCCGGTTCGACCTGGACTTCGCGCTCGATGTGAGCGAGGTGCTGGTGGGCGGCAAGAAGGCCGCGTTCGAGGCGACCGGCGACCACGAGCTGGAGGTCACCCCGGCCGCACCGCTGACCTCCGGCAGCCCCTTCACCGTGGTGGTGCGCTACAGCGGTACCCCCTCGAAGGTCGTGGCCAGCGGCTTCACCTCCTGGCTGCGCACCCCGGACGGCGGGGTCGCGGCGAATGAGCCGGAGTCGGCCTGGTGGTGGTTCCCGAGCAACGACCATCCGCTCGACAAGGCCACCTACGACGTATCGGTGGCGGTGCCGGACGGGACACAGGCGATCAGCAACGGCACCCTGCGGTCGACCAGCTCCAAACTGGGCTGGACCCGCTACAACTGGCGCTCCAGCAAGCCGCAGGCCACGTATCTGGCCACGCTGGCGGTCGGCAAGTTCGACATCACGACGGACACCACCGCAGGCGGTCTGCCGGTGATCAATGCCTACAGCAAGGACCTCGGGGACAACGCGGGCGCGGCGCGGGCCAGCGTGGAGCGGACGGCGGAGATCGTGGACTGGGAGTCCACGGTCTTCGGCCCGTACCCCTTCGACGCGCTGGGCGGCTATGTGCCCAACGTGCCCACGAGCTACGCGCTGGAGACCCAGACCCGGCCGTTCTACAGCCCGAAGGGGTTCGCCAAGGGCGCGAACACCTCGCTGGTGGTGCATGAGCTGGCCCATCAGTGGTTCGGCGACAGCGTCTCGCTGAAGGACTGGCGCGACATCTGGATCAACGAGGGCTTCGCCAGCTACGCGCAGTGGCTGTGGTCGGAGAAGGAGGGCGAGGGCACCGCGCAGGAGCTGGCGGACTACACCTACGCCTCCTACCCGGCCGACGACCCCTTCTGGCAGGTCGAGCCGGGCGACCCGGGGGCGGAGAACCAGTTCCACGACGCGGTGTACGACCGGGGCGCGCTGGCCCTCCAGGCGCTGCGGAACCGCATCGGCGACCAGGACTTCTTCGCGATCCTGAAGGGCTGGACGGCGGAGCACCGGTACGGGAACGCCTCGGTCCGGGACTTCGTGACCTACGCGGAGAAGGTGTCGGGCAAGCCGCTGGCCTCGCTCTTCGACACCTGGCTGTTCACCCCTGGCAAGCCGGCCGCGGCGCAGGCGCGGGCGGCGGAGCTGAGCCCGGCCAAGGCTCCGGCGCGGCCGAAGTCGTGGCAGCGCATCCAGGACACGCACAGCGCCCACGGCCACGGGGCGCACGGCCACTGAGCCTTCGGGGCCCCGGCCGGGTGTTCCACCACCCCGGCCGGGGCCTCGCGCGTCCACGGCGCGTGGCATGCGTACGGTCTACCGTCGGCGCACGGCCTACGGCTGGCGCACCGTCTACCAGTTGGCGCACGACCCACCGGCTGACGCACGACCCACCGGCTGACGCACGACGACCCACCGGCTGATTGCACCGTCTACCGGCTGACGTACGGCCTACCGGCTGACGCCGCGGCGGTAGCCGCCCGCGGGCGGAGACAGCCGAGCGCCATCGGGCCGACGCACCTGACGAGGGCGATCAGGCGCGGTGACCGGTCTTCGGGCCCATGCGCCACCTGCGCCACCTGCGCCACCTGCGCCGTCCACGCTGCCATCGCCGTCCGGCACGGGCGCGGCGCCGGGCCTCGCGGGCGATGGGGAGGTAGCGCAGCCGCTCGGGCAGCAGCGGGACCACCACCCGGACGCCCCTCCCGAACCACCGCAGCCGCCGCTCCTGCCCTGGGGTCCACTCCAGTCCGATCGCCTCCCGCGCGTCCGGCGGCATCAGCCCCACGGTGAGGAACGCGCGGAACCGGGTGAACAGCGGGCGCAGCAGCGGCCACAGCAGCCGCGGCGGCAGCGGACCCGGCGGCGGCACGGACGCGTCGGGCGCGGTCAGTTCACGGGCGACGACGGTCGGCTCCAGCCGTTCCCGCACCATCGCGCGGTAGTAGGGCCAGAACTCCTCGACGGACCCCGGCATGGCGCGGTTGTCGATGCCCAGCACCCGGCCGATCCGCAGCCATTCCCCGTACAGCTGCCGCTCCTCGGCCGCGGTGAAGGGGCGGGTGCCCAGATAGCGCTGGGCCCGCAGATAGACCGGATAGCCGGTGGCGTGCACCCAGGCGTAGACGGGCGGGTCGAGCGCGCGGTAGGGGCGGCCGTGCGCGTCGACGCCCTGGATGGACGCGTGCAGCCCGCGCAGCCGGCGGCCCTCCGTCTCGGCCTCCGCCCCGCCGTACACCCACAGCTGCACCGACCGCAGCGAGCGCTCGCCGCGCCCCCAGGGGTCGGTGCGGAAGACGGAGTACCGGTCCACGCCCGCCCCGACGGCCGGATGGGCCACCTGCATGGTCATCGCGGCCGGCAGGGCGAGCACGCTGCGCAGCTCCCCCGCGATCGCCCACAGGATGCCGCCGGGAGGCGGCGGGTCGTGGCCTTCGGTGGTGGCGCGGGGGCTCTGCGTGCTCATGGGACCAGCGGGCGTGCGGTGACGCGGTCACTCCTCTCGTGTTCCAGTGTGCGCGCCCGCGCCACCGGTGAGCGGACCGGTCCGGGGGGTGAGCCCGTCGCGGTGGGGAGGTTTCACAGTGTTGGTGCGACAGCGATACTGATGGGCCCGATCGGGCAGCAGTACGGCGGAACAGGACGACGCGGAGAGCGAGGCACGGCCGATGACCATCCCCGGCACCGAGGAACCCACCCTCACCGTCGACGAGCTGGCGGCCCGCGCCGGGGTGACCGTGCGCACCATCCGCTTCTACGGCACCCGCGGGCTGCTTCCGCCCCCGGTGATCGGCCCGCGCCGGGTCGGCCACTACGGCCCCGGGCATCTCTCCCGGCTCGCGCTGATCGAACAGTTGCAGCGCCACGGCATGACCCTGTCCGCCATCGAACGCTATCTGAGCCAATTGCCGCGGGATCTGAGCGAGGACGATCTGGCGATCCACCGCGCCCTGGTCGCCTCCTGGGGGCCGGACGCCCCCGAGGAGGCGAGCCGTGAGCAGCTGGACCGGCGGGCCGGACGGGAGCTCACAGAGGGCGACATCGACCGGCTGGCCGCGCTGGAGGCGCTGGAGCGCACCGACGACCCGGACCGGTTCCGGATCGACCCCAAGGTGCTCCACCTGGGGCTGCGGCTGCTGGACGTGCCGATCGAGCTGGAGACGATACGCACGGCCCACGCGGTCGTCTCGGAACACACCCGCTCGGCGGCGCGGGAGCTCAGCCGGCTGTTCCGGGACGAGGTGTGGGGGCCCGAGCGGGAGCACGAGTCCGGGAGCGGACCGGAGCGGATGCGGGCGAAGAAGTCGCTGTCGGCCCATATGCAGCCGCTGGTGGTGGAGGCGCTGGTGATCGCGTTCCAGCGGTCGATGAAGCACGAGCTGCGGGCCTGGTACGGGCAGGACGCCGACTGACCACGGCCGCGTCGAGGCGTTCGCGGCCAGGTGCTCCCTTTGACCGACAGGCTCCGGCGGCTTGACCGACAGCCTCCGGCGGCACGGCGGCCGCCCCGGCGGGCCGGGGTGTTCAGCGGCCCCCGGTGAGCGCGGCGGCCAGCTCGTCGGGGCGGGCGGCGAACGGCGAATGGCTGCCCGGCAGCGTGACCACGGTGAAGGGGTGGTCCGGCATGGCCGCGTCGGCCTCGGCGATCATCAGGTCCTGGAGCGCGGGGGTGCACGCCCGGTCCTCGGCGCAGCGGATGAAGGTGCGCGGGACGCTGCCCCACCGCTCCCGGGTCAGGGCGATCGGGGTGGTCGGCACCGCGAAGGGCAGGTCGGGGCTCAGGGCGTGGCGCCAGCGGGCGAAGGACGCGGCGGGGACGTCGTGGTAGTAGGCCAGCCGCAGCTCCTCCACGTAGTCCGGGTCGGCGGAGAACGGGTTGATCCGGAACGCGCCGAGGGCCTCCGGGTCGCCCAGCATCAGCCCCTGCCCCCGTACGGTCGCGGTCTGCTCGGGGGACGCCAGGTAGTCGGCAAAGCGGGGGCGTCCGGCGGGCACGAAGGACGACAGGTGGACCAGCTCGTCGACGAGCTCGGGCGCCCGCTCCGCGGCCAGGGAGGCGGCGGCGCCCCCGGCGCTGTGCGAGACGAGGACCACCCTCCGATGGCGGCGGACCGATCGCAGCGCGGTGACGACGGCCCCGGCGCACTCCTCCAGGGTCAGCCCGGCCAGCGCGGACTTCTCGGTGGCCACGTCCGGCTGGCCGGGGAGGTGGTAGCCCGAGGGGAGCGGGGCGTCGAAACCGTGTCCCGGCAGGTCGACGGCGAGGCTCGCCGCGCCGCGCCGGGCCAGGGCGCGCTGGGTGGACGCCCACTGCCAGGAGGCGTGCCAGGCGCCGTGGACCAGCACGAACACGGTGTCGGAAGGGTCGGGGCGGGAATCGCTCATGGGGGTCTCGGAATGCGTGGCACTCGTGGAACTCATGGGGGACAGTCCACCCGGACGGCACGGCGTCATCCACCGCTATATCTGACAACCGTCCCGCCGATATCCGCCGCATATCGCGTCGCGGTATCCTCGGCCCGATGGAGGCACGACATCTGCGGTACGCCCTGGCGCTGGCCGAACATCAGCACTTCGGACGGGCGGCGGCCGCCCTGGGCATCGCCCAGCCGCCGCTGTCCCAGCAGATCGCGGCGCTGGAGCGGGAACTGGGCGCGCGGCTCTTCGACCGTACGGCGCGCGGGGTGTTCCCGACCGCCGCCGGCGAGGCGTTCCTGGCCAGGGCGCACCGGGCGCTGGCGGAGATGTCGGCGGCCGTGTCCGATGCGGGCCGGGCCGCCCGGGGCGAGACGGGGCGGCTGCGGCTCGGCTTCATCGGCTCGGCGCTGCTGGAGCTGCTGCCGTCCGTGCTGGGCCGGTTCATCCACGACCACCCCGGGGTGCGGCTGGGGCTTCAGGAGATGTCGACCCGCCGGTCCACGGCGGCGCTGCTCGCGGGCGAGCTGGACGTCGCGATCGGGCGCGGGGCGCCTCGGGGCGCGGGTGCCGAGGATCTGGTGGCGGTCACGGTCGGCCGGGACCATCTGGTCGCGGTCGTCGGCGCCGCCCATCCCTTCGCCGGGCAGCGCAAGGTGAGCACCGACCAGCTCAAGGGGCAGCATCTGATCGTCGCGCCCGCGGATGAGGAGCCGGTGGTGGCCGGCTGGCTGGCCGGGCTGCTGGGCGAGGGCGCCGACGCGCCCGCGCGGACCGGTGGCGTCACCGAGGCGCGGGATGTGCACACCATCATCGGGCTGGCGTCGTGCGGGGTGGGGGTGGGGCTCGGGCCGGCGTGTCTGCGGGTGGCGGCGCGGCCGGGCACCCGGGTGTGCGAGGTGAGTCCGCGGGTGGAGCTGCCGGAGCTGGTGATGTCGTTCCGCGCCCAGGACCGCTCCCCCGTCCTGGCGGCCTTCCTGGACATCACCCGGGAGTTGTGCCCGGAGGTGAGCGAGCGGCTCGAACGCCGTATCGGCCCGCGCTGACGGGCCGCACCGGTCGGCCCGTCAGCACATGGAGCCCCGTCACCACACGGGAGTTCCCGTCAGCGCATGGGCCCCCGTCAGCACACGGGAGCCCCTGCCAACGCATGGGAGCCCCCGTCAGCGCACAGAGGCCCCGTCAGCGCACGCGACCCCGTGCGCACGCTAATCCGTGAAGCGCTCCCCGCGCTCCGCCTTCTCCAGCAGCAGCGCGGGCGGGGCGAACCGCTCCCCGTACGCCGCCTCCAGCTGCCGGGCGCGGGCCACGAAACCGGCCACACCGCCCTCGTAGCCGTTGATGTACTGGAGCACGCCGCCCGTCCAGCCGGGGAAGCCGATGCCGAGGAGGGAGCCGATGTTGGCGTCGGCGACGGAGGTCAGCACGCCTTCCTCCAGCAGCCGCACCGTGTCGATGGCCTCGCAGAAGAGCATCCGCTCCTTCATGTCCTCGAAGGGGATGCCGGTGCCCCCGGTGTCCGAGCCGCCCGAACCGCCCGAGCCGAAGTGCTCACGCAGTCCGGGCCACAGCCGGGTGCGCTTGCCGGTCGTCTCGTCGTAGTCGTAGAAGCCCGCGCCGCCACTGCGGCCGGGGCGCCCGAACTCCTCCACCATGCGGTCGATGACCGCGTCGGCCGGATGCGGCCGCCATGTGCCGCCCGCCTCCTCGGTCGCCCGGCGCGTCTCCTCGCGGATCTTGCGCGGCAGGGTCAGGGTCAGCTCGTCCATCAGGGAGAGCACCTTGGCCGGATAGCCGGCCTGGGCCGCGGCCTGTTCCACGGAGGCCGGGTCGATGCCCTCGCCCACCATCGCCACGCCCTCGTTGAGGAAGTGGCCGATGACGCGGGAGGTGAAGAAGCCGCGGGAGTCGTTGACCACGATCGGGGTCTTGTTGATCTGCCGCACCAGGTCGAAGGCGCGGGCCAGCGCCTTGTCGCCGGTGCGCTCGCCCTTGATGATCTCGACCAGCGGCATCTTGTCGACGGGTGAGAAGAAGTGGAGCCCGATGAAGTCGTCGGCGCGCTGCACTCCCTCCGCGAGCAGGGTGATGGGGAGGGTGGAGGTGTTGGAGCACAGCAGGGCGTCCGGGGCGACGACGCCCTCGATCTCCTGGAAGACCTTGTGCTTGACCGCCGGGTCCTCGAAGACCGCCTCGATGACCGCGTCACAGCCCTGGAGATCGCTGAGGTCGGCGGTGGGGGTGATCCGGGCCAGCAGCTCGTCCCGCTCGGCCTCGGTGGTACGGCCCTTGGCGAGCGCCTTGGCCAGCAGCCCCGCCGAGTACGCCTTGCCCTTGGCGGCGGCCTCCAGGGACACGTCCTTGAGGACGACCTCGATGCCCGCCTTGGCGCAGGAGTACGCGATGCCCGCGCCCATCATCCCGGCGCCCAGCACCGCGACCTTGCGGACCTGACGGGCCTCGATCCCCTGGGGGCGGTTGGCACCGGAATTGACCGCCTGGAGATCGAAGAAGAACGCCTGGATCATGTTCTTGGCGGTCTGGCCGATGACCAGCTCGGTGAAGTACCGGGCCTCGATGGTCTGCGCGGTCTCGAAGTCCACCTGGGAGCCCTCGACGGCGGCGGCCAGGATGTTGCGCTGCGCCGGGTAGGGGGCGCCGTTCAGCTGCTTGCGCAGATTGGCGGGGAAGGCGGGCAGGTTGACGGCGAACTTCGGCTGCGCCGGAGTGCCGCCCGGGATCCGGTGGCCCTTCTCGTCCCAGGGCTGCGCCGACTCGGGGTGGGCGGCGATGAACGCCCGCGCCAGGGTGAGCATCTCCTCCGGGGTGGCCGCCACCTCGTCCACCAGCCCCGCCTCCTGGGCGCGCCGGGGGTTGTAGCGCGTCCCCTGGAGCAGCCACGTGAGCAGCGCGTCGGAGACGCCGAGCAGCCGGACCGTACGGGCGACTCCGCCGCCGCCCGGGAGCAGGCCCAGGGTGACCTCGGGGAAGCCGATGCGCGAGCCGGGGGCGTCGAGGGCGACGCGGTGGTGGCAGGCGAGCGCGATCTCCAGCCCGCCGCCGAGCGCCGCGCCGTTGATCGCGGCGACCACGGGCTTGCCGAGGGTTTCGATCCGGCGCAGCCCGCGCTTGACGCGGAGGTTCTTCTCGTAGACCTCCTGGGCCTGGTCGGGCCCGACCTGGAGGAGGTCGTTGAGGTCGCCGCCGGCGAAGAAGGTCTTCTTGGCGGAGGTGACGATGATGCCGCGGATGGCGTCCCGCTCGGCCTCGGCGCGCTCGGCGATCGCGTCGAGGGAGTCGATGAACGCGGCGTTCATGGTGTTGGCGGACTGGCCGGGGTCGTCGAGCACCAGGGTGACGACGCCCTCGTCGTCCTGCTCCCAGCGGATGGTGGAGGCGGTGGTGGGGTGGGTCATCTGAGGTCTCCAGGGCGAAGGGGACGGGCGCGGGGGCGGGGGTGGGGGCGGGAGGGAGCTCGGCGTCAGCGGAGCCGCTCGACCACCGTCGCGATGCCCATCCCACCTCCCACGCACAGCGTCACCAGCCCGTACCGCCCGCCGCGCCGCTCCAGCTCGTCGATCAGCGTGCCGAGGATCATCGCGCCGGTGGCGCCCAGCGGATGGCCCATCGCGATCGCGCCGCCGTTGACATTGACCTTGTCCAGGCTCAGGCCCATGTCGTCCACGAAGCGCAGCACCACCGCCGCGAACGCCTCGTTGATCTCGACCAGGTCGATGTCGTCGATGGTCAGCCCGCCCTTGGCGAGCGCCTTACGGGTGGCGGGTGCCGGGCCGGTGAGCATGATGGTGGGGTCGGCGCCGGAGACGGCGGCGGAGACGATCCGGGCGCGCGGGGTCAGCCCGAAGCGCTCGCCGACCTCGCGGTTGCCGATGGCGACCAGGGCGGCGCCGTCCACGATGCCCGAGGAGTTCCCGGCGTGGTGGACGTGGTCGATCGCCTCGAGCCAGTGGTACTTCTGAAGCGCCACCGCGTCGAAGCCGCCCGCTTCGCCGATGGTCGCGAACGACGGCTTGAGGCCCGCCAGGGTCTCGGGGGTGGTGCCGGGGCGGATGTGCTCGTCCCGGTCGAGGACGGTCAGCCCGCTGCGGTCGCGGACCGGGACCACGGAGCGGTCGAAGTGCCCCTCCTTCCAGGCCCGCGCGGCCCGCTCCTGGGAGAGCGCGGCGAAGCTGTCCACGTCATGGCGGCTGTAGCCGCCGATGGTGGCGATGAGGTCGGCGCCGATGCCCTGCGGTACGAAACCGGTCTCGTAGTTGGTCATCGGGTCCGCGAACCAGGCTCCGCCGTCGGAGCCCATCTTCACCCGCGACATCGACTCGACGCCGCCCGCGAGCACCAGGTCCTCCCAGCCGGAACGGACCTTGGCCGCGGCCAGGTTGACGGCCTCCAGGCCCGAGGCACAGAAGCGGTTCTCCTGGACGCCGGCGACCGTGTCCGGGAGCCCGGCCGCGATGGCCGCGATCTTGGCGATGTCGGAGCCCTGGTCGCCGAGCGGGCTGACGACGCCGAGGACCACGTCGTCGATGGCCGCCGGGTCCAGCTCGGGGAACCGCCGCCGGATCTCCTGGATGAGGCCCACCACCAGGTCGACGGGCTTGGTGCCGTGCAGGGCGCCATCGGCCTTCCCACGCCCGCGCGGGGTGCGGATGGCGTCGTACACATACGCTTCGGTGCTCACGTCAGCGGCCTTTCGGGGAGGGTTGGGCGGGACGGCTCAGCGGGGCGGGGGCGGCTCGGCGGACCGGCCGGGACCGGACCGGGGGCTCATGAGGGACTTCCCTCGCCGAGGGAGGTGACACCCCAGTCGCGGGCCACCTCGGCGGTGTCCGCCCCGGGCCGGGCGGGCGCGCGGCGCACCGCGCCCGGGGTGGCGGAGAAGCGCGGGGCGGGCGCGGGCTGGGTGATCCCGCCGTGGTCGAGGAAGGTGGAGCGGGCCACGAGCTGCGGATGGGCCGGGGCCTCCCGCAGCGACAGCACGGGGGCGACACAGGCGTCCGAGGCGGCGAAGACGGCGGTCCACTCCTCGCGGGTGCGCTGCTTGAAGCGGTCGGCGATGGCGGCGCGCAGCTCGGCCCAGCTGTCGAAGTCGTCGCGGGCGGGGGCCTGATCGGCGATCCCCAGCAGCTCGATGAACTCCGTGTAGAACTTGCGCTCCAGGGGCGCGACCGCCATATAGCCGCCATCGGCGGTCTCATAGGTGCCGTAGAAGGGGCAGCCGCCGTCGAGGAGATTGGTGCCGCGCTGGTCCCGCCAGCCACCGGCGGCCATCATGCCGTGGATGACGGAGGTCAGATGGGCGGTGCCGTCGACGATCGCGGCGTCCACCACCTGACCGGGGCCGCCCGCTCGGGCGTGCTGGAGGGCGGCGAGGACGCCGATGACGAGATAGAGCGAACCCCCCGCGTAGTCCCCCAGGAGGTTGGCGGGGGCGATGGGCGGGCCGTCGACGGCGCCGATCATGCTGAGGGCGCCGCTGACGGCGATATAGCCGAGGTCATGGCCGGCCACCCCGGCGAGCGGGCCCTGCTGCCCCCAGCCGGTCATCCGGCCGTAGACCAGCTCGGGGTTACGGGCCAGACAGGCGTCCGGACCGACGCCCAGCCGCTCGGCGACCCCCGGGCGGTAGCCCTCGATGAGGACGTCGGCGCGCTCCACGAGGTCGAGCACGGCGGCCGCGCCCTCCTCGGTCTTCAGGTCCAGCAGCACCGAGCGCTTGTTGCGGTTCGCCAGGTCGTAGTCCGGGTCGATCCGCAGGCCCCCGGGGCCTCCGGGGCGGTCGACGCGGACGACATCGGCGCCGAGGTCGCCGAGGACCATGGCGGCGAACGGGCCAGGACCGATCCCCGCGAGCTCCACCACACGCACTCCGGCCAGCGGGCCGGCCGCGGTCGCCCCCTCCTCCATCGCCGTCATCCCGTCCCCATCATGTGACACCACCGCTGTAACACCGCCGATGCTAAGAACGCGGTCCTCATTCCACAAGCCCCCGCCTGGGCCTGTGGACAACCAAACCCCTTGATGGGCGAGGGGCTTGGCCTCCGCGGCCGTACGGCGGGCCGGGTGTGGCGCGTCGGGGGTGCCGAAGCCGCGTGCCTCGGGGCGCCGAAGCCGCGCGGCTGTGGGCTCGGAAGCCGTGTACCTCGGGGCGCCGAAACCGCGTACCTCGGGACACCGAAGCCGCGTGCCTCGGGGCGCCGAAGCCTCGTGGCCGTGGCGCCGAAACCGCGTACCTCGGGACACCGAAGCCTCGTGGCCGTGGCGCCGAAACCGCGTACCTCGGGACACCGAAGCCTCGTGGCCGTGGCGCCGAAACCGCGTACCTCGGGACACCGAAGCCTCGTGGCCGTGGCGCCGAAACCGCGTACCTCGGGACACCGAAGCCTCGTGGCCGTGGCGCCGAAACCGCGTACCTCGGGACACCGAAGCCTCGTACCTCGGGACACCGAAGCCTCGTGCCTCGGGGCGCCGCCCCGGCCGGCGTCCCGGATCAGAGGCGCTCCGCCCCTGCCGGCCCCGGATCAGGTCCGCTCCACGCCGGGTTCCGCCACCGGCAGCGGCCGGCCGGGCCCGAGATGGTCCTCGTCGCCCGCCGGATCGGTCAGCCGGCCCAGCCGGCGCGGCACGTCGGCACCGACCAGCACGATCACCAGCAGTGTCAGCCCGAAGGTGAGCACCGCCAGCGCCCGGCCGAGGGACATGCCCTCGGCCAGATGGGCGCCGAGCACCGGCGCCACCGCGCCGCCGAGCGCCCCGGTGTTGTAGACGAAGCCGAGCGAGGCGGCCCGGCTCTCGGTCGGGAAGTGACCCGCGGTGTACTTCGGCAGCAGGCCGGAGATCCCCTGGCTCAGCGCGAGCAGGAAGAACAGCAGCACGCCGAGCCCGACCAGGCTGTCGCGCACCGCGAACACCGGGAAGACGAAGGCCAGCGAGGCGAGCAGGGTGTAGGCGTAGGCGCGCCGGGTGCCGAGCCAGTCGCCCGCGAATCCCGCGAGCCAGCACCCGGCCATCGTGCCGAACCCGGCGTAGAACATCACATCGGTGACCTCGGAGGGGGTGTATCCCAGCTGCTCCTTCAGATAGGTGGGCAGCAGCGCCTGGATCGGCCAGCTGTAGAGGAACGCGCAGAAGACCGTGCACGTCAGGGCGATGTACAGCGACCAGCGGCGGCGTCCGCCGAGCTGGGCCGCGAAGGCGACCAGACACCCCGCCGCCAGGACCGACAGCGGCCAGCGCCAGCCCGCGCCCAGCGGGGTGAAGACGCAGAACAGCGCGGTGCTCGCGGCCACGGCCAGCGCCGTGTTGGCGCTGGCGTGGGAACGCCCGGCGAACAGCGGCCGGAAGGGGTTCGGCCGCGCCCGCGCCGTCGCCACCTCCTCGTCCCACTCCCCGGCCTCCGGAAGGGCCCGCCGTACCCACAGCGCGACCAGCACCGGCAGCACTCCGATCCAGAACATCCAGCGCCAGCCCCAGTGGGGCACCACCCACTTGTAGAGCTCGGAGGCGATGATGGTGCCGCCGGAGTAGCCCGAGATCAGGAAGCCGGAGGCGCGGTTGCGCAGCCGCGCGGGCCAGCTCTCCAGGACATAGGTGGCGCTCGCGGTGTACTCACCGGCCATGCCCATGCCAATCACCAGCCGGGCCGTGAACAGGCTGGTGTAGTTCCAGGCGAAGCCGCACGCGAAGGTGCCGAGCGAGTAGAGCAGGATGCTGACGATCATCGCGGCCTTGCGTCCGTAGCGGTCGCCCAGCGCGCCCAGCACCGCCCCGCCGAGCCAGCGGGTGATGAAGGCACCGGAGACCAGGGTCGCCGCCGAGGCCGTGCTCAGGTCGAACTCGTCGGCTATCTCGGTCAGGACGAGCGTGATCAGCACGAAGTCGAAACCGTCGAGCAGATAGCCGATCCAGGCGGCGAACATGGACTTCCACTGGCCACGGGAGACCTCTCGGTACCAGGGCACCTCGGGGGCTGTGGTCACGTCAGCAGCCCTCCCTCCTCCAGCAGCTGACGTACGGTCTTGACGGCCGCCTCGCCGAGCGGGACCTGGGGCGCGGCGGTGTCCGCGCACTCGATCACGCCCAGCAGCCGCAGCGCGGTCTTGAAGCCGCCGAGCCCCGACGAACTGCCGCCCATCAGCGCCGGGTCCCCGGCGTCGGTGATGGCGAAGAGCGCGGCCAGCCGGTCCTGTTCGGCGGCCGCCTGCTCCCAGCGTCCCGCGCGCGCGTGCCGGTACAGCCGGACGAAACCGGCCGGATCGACATTGGCCAGGCCCGGGACGACGCCATGGGCCCCCGCCAGCAGGGCGCCGTCCACGGACAGCTCGGAGCCGGTGAGCACGGTGAAGGAGTCGCCCAGGCCGCGCCGGCGCACCTCGACGAGCAGCCGCCGCAGCGCCCCGTCGTCCCCGCTGCTGTCCTTGACCCCGGCCAGCGTGGCGTCGGCGGCCAGCGGGAGCAGGATCGAGGGCGTCAGCTTGGAGTGGACGGAGACCGGGATGTCGTAGGCGAACAGCGGCAGGTCCGCGCCGTCGCGCAGCCGCCGGAAGTGGTCGGCGATCTCCACGGGGTGGGTGCGGGTGTAGAAGGGCGCGGTGGCCACGATCCCGTCCGCGCCCAGCTCCGCCGCCGTACGGGCGTGGTCCAGCACCCGCGCGGTCGTCATGTCGATCACCCCGGCGAGCACGGGCACCCGGCCGTCCGCGGCCCCGATGACCGTCTCGAGGACCGTACGGCGGCTGCGGTCGTCCAGATAGGCGGCCTCTCCGCTGGAGCCGAGCGCGAACAGCGCGCTCACCCCCGCGTCGATCAGCCGCTCGGCGAGCGCGGCGAGGGAACGGGTGTCGACCTCGCCCAGGGGGGTGAGCGGGGTGCACAGGGGCGGTACGACACCGGTGAGGGGCGCCGGAAGACTCATCGACACCAGCTTTCTGGAGAGCGGGACGACCTGGGCAGCGGGACAATATGGACGTCGGACGTCCTGTGGTGGCCCGAATCTGACGGAGCACCACCGCCCTGTCAAGTACATCGCCCACCTCAGCGCCTGGTCCGAATCCCGCCAGCACGCCGGGGGCCCACCGGCCACCCTGGACCGCATGAGCGAGAACTACGAGCTGCGGGCCATCGCGCCCGAGGCGCTGAAGCTGCTGCGGACCGCCGACGACGCGGGGCAGCCGCCGCGCACGGTGGTGGAGGGCGAGGAGGGCGGCAGCCCGATGCGCTGCTGCCTGGGCCGGAGCCGGCCGCACGAGACCATCGCGCTGGTCTCCTACGCCCCGCTGCGCCGCTGGGCCGCGGAGACGGGCGCCACGCCCGGCCCGTACGACGAGGTCGGCCCGGTCTTCATCCACCCCGGGGAGTGCGACGGCTGGACCGGCCCCGGCATCCCGGACGGCATCCGGGGCACGCGCCGGGTGCTGCGGGCGTACTCCGCCGAGGGCGGCATCCTCGGCGGCCGGCTGCTGAACGGCGGCGAACCGACGCTCGAGGAGGGGCTGGCCGAGCTGTACCGGGACCCTCGGGTGGCGTCGGTGCATGTGCGCGCCGTCGAGTTCGGCTGCTTCCTGGCCGAGACGCGACGGGTCTGACAGCCCCGGAACGCACCGGCACCGGCAGCGGCACCGGCACCGGCACCGGCACCGGCACCGGCACCGGAGGATTCGTCACATCCCGGCGGCCTTGAGGGCCCGGCGGCACAGCGCGTCCGCGCGCCGTGTCGTCTCCGGCTGCCGGTAGTCGCGGGCCAGGTGCAGGGTGTACGCGCAGGCGTCCGCGATGGTCACCCGGTGGCCGACCGAGACGAACAGGGGCTTCACACCGTCGCGGGTGCGCAGCGCCCGGCCCACCTCCTCGTCCCCGTCGAGCAGCGGCGCCCAGTCGCCGCGCCGCGGCCCCGGATCGGCGTGACGGAAGCCGAAGGGGTTCTTGGCGACGCCTATGGTGGGCAGCCCGGTGAGCACCCCGAGATGGCTGGCCAGCCCGAACCGGCGCGGGTGGGCGAGCCCGTAGCCGTCGCACACCACCAGGTCGGGGCGGCTGCCGAGCCGCCGGTGGAGGTCGCCGAGCGCGTCGAGGACGGCCGGGATCTCACGGAACGCCAGCAGCCCGGGGACGTAAGGGAAGCTGACCCGGCCGACCGCGGTCGCCTCCGCGACGACGGCGAGGTCGCGCGCGTCCAGGGCGACGGCGGCGGCCGCGACCAGGTCGCGCTCGTCGTCGTACGCCACGTCCACCCCGACGACCGCGCCGGTCCCGGTGCCCGGCGCGGGCACCTCCCCGCCGATCAGCACGGACGCCCGCGTCCGCTCCTGGACGGCGATCGCCCCGGCCTCGGTCGTGGGCCAGTCGCGGGGCAGTTCATATCGTGGATCGACGGCACTGGTCATCGTGCGGCCCACGGTACTAGGGCCGGTCGATCACGCACGTTTCGGAGCCCGCCTTACGGTTCCCGCCACCACGGCACGGTCGCCACGGCACGGGAACCGCAAGGCGCAGGCGGGCCCCGCCGCCCCTAGCGGGAGACGCAGAGCCGGACCACCAGCGAGACGCAGTCCCGGGAGCCGTCGGGGCGGGAGTCGGAGTCGGTCGGTTTCGCCGTGGGCCGTGTCGGCCGCTCGCTCGGGGTGTCCTGCGGGTCCGTCGTCCCGCCGTCGGTCGGCTCCTGGGTCGGTTCGGCGGTCGGCTGGTGCGACGGGCCGCCCGACGAGGACGAGGAAGCGGAGGAAGAGGGCGACGGTGCCTTCCGCGAGGGCGATACGGCACTGGAGGGCACATCCGTCGGGGAGTGTCCCGTGGGCGCGCTCGACGTGGTCGGCCGGCTCCGGGACGCCTCCCCCGGAGCGCCCGACCGCGCCCCGTCCGTATGCCGCGAGGCCCCGGACGTGGCCGACGTGCCGGAACCAGTCGGGGACGGTGAGCCGGACGGGCTGGAGGAACCAGAAGAACCAGAGGAGCCAGAAGAACCAGCGGAACCGGAAGAGGAGTCCGACGTGCTCGATATGGGCGGTGTCGACGCCGCCGCGGGCTGCTGCGCCTCCGCCGCGCCGCCGTCCGTCAGCGCCAGCCCCGTCATGATCGCCGCCCCGGCGACCAGTATCACCCCGGCCCCGGCCGCCGCGACCGCCACCGGCCCCGCCTGGCGCACCTGCCCGCGGGCGAGGTGACGCATGGACCGGCGGGTGGAGACCAGCGGTCCGCCCGAGCGGGCCGCATGCGCACCGCCGGTCGCCACGGCACTCGCCCCGGCGGCCCCCACCGCGCCCAGCGCACCGGCGGCCACCAGCGGCGCCAGGAAGCGCGCCTGGTCCCGGTCGTACAGCGCCAGCAGGGCCGGGCCGGTCAGCGCGGGCAGCCGCCCGTCGGCCGCCACCAGCTGCTCCATCCGGCTCCGGCAGTCCCGGCAGCCGTCGACGTGTACCGCGAGCTGCTCGGCCTCGTGCGGGGAGTCCGTGCCCCGCACATGGCCGGGCAGCCGCTCCCAGTACCCACCGCACGCGGCGCTCGCCGGATAGCCGGGCTGGGCGCGCAGGAACTCCTGGCGCACGCTCTCCCGGACGCGCTCCACCAGGGCCGCCGCGCCGTCCGGACCGGCCCCGGCCCGCCGCGCCACCTCCTCCGGCGGGAGCCCGTCCACCTCGGTGAGCCACAGCGCCTTGACCCATCGCTGCGGCAGCTCGTCGAGGACCTGGACGAGCGGTTCGAGGTACGACGCCTGCTGCGGCGGACCCCAGCTCCCCACCCCGGCCGACAGCGCCCTTACGGCGCCCGTCAGCTCGGCCGGAACAGCGTCGGCACCCAGGGGATGCCCGGCGCGCAGCCGGCGCCAGACGCTGTAGTGCGCCTCGGCCACCAGGTCCCCCGCAACCCAGGGGTTATCGGTAAGAGTTCGGGCATATCCGCACAGGCGCGGATATTCGGCTTCGTAGATACGGGTGTACGCGGCCGCGTCGAGCGCCGCGGGACCTTCGGTCATGGTGGAACAACCCCTGGGACGGGTGCCTCGACACTGCCGACGTTCTGTAACAGCTCCGCACGGCGCCCGAGACCTTGCATGGTTTGGCCACCCTAAATGCCGTATGTCCCGGCGAAAAATCAGTCGTGACGCACGTCACTCCGAAAACGGGTGCACTGCCCTCATCGCCCAGACGTCTTAACGGTCGTAGGGAGTCGTAAGTCGTAAGGGAACAGCGCCCCGCACCCATCGCAAGGGAGCCGACGTGACCACAGTCATCGACCAAGCCGTCCAGGCGCAGCTCATCGCGTCGACACCCGAGTCACGCGCGATCCCGGCGTGTCTGCACTATGAGCGGAACGACCCGTTCGCCGTCCATGTCTCCTTTCCGCCCTCCGCGTCCCTCGACGGCTCCGCCGTGGAGTGGACGTTCGGGCGGGAGCTGCTCGCGGCCGGGCTGCGGGGCCCGGCGGGCAGCGGGGACGTGCAGATGTGGCCGTGCGGACCGCAGCGGACGGTCCTGGAGTTCCACGCCCCGGAGGGCATGGCCATGGTCCAGTTCGACACCGGCGACCTCCGCAGATTCCTCGGCCGCTCGTACGCCGTCGTGCCCGAGGGCCACGAGGCCGGGGAGCTCGACCTGGACGGGGGGCTGGCGTCGCTGCTGAACGACGCCTGAGCCGGTACCGGCGGTCGAGCGGCCGCTACGGTGAGGGTCAGGTCGTGGTCGTGGTCGTGACCGTGGTCGTCGTCAGCATGGTCGTGACGACGGCGGCGGCGAGCGCCGTCCGCACCTGCGCGATCGCCTTCTCCAGCACCGGGCCCATGCCTCCGCAGCGCTCCCCCAGTTCAAGGATCCGGTCCTTGCGGACCTTGGCGTCCGTGGCCGTCACCACCGTCCGCAGCTCGCCCGCGGCCGCGAGGGTGACCAGCGCCGCGTCCCGTTCGGACACGTCGGCCGCCGGCTGCCCACCGTGCAGCGCGCGCACCGCGTCGTCCCGCATCCCGGCCGCCTGCTCGGGCCGTTCCAGCACGTACTCCTTGGCCGGGAACAGCCCCAGCACCCGCCTCCCCTTCTGCCGCACATAGCCGGCCGCCACCATCTGGTCGCGGACCGCGTGCTCGGTGAGCCGCGGGTGGTGCCCCACCCAGACCTGCCAGCTGCGTGGCCGGGATTCACCGATCAGTTCCAGCAGCCCGTCGAGCGCCTGGTCCCCGGTGAACGCGTCGGCCACCGGGCAGGGGCTGCCGTCGCTGTCAGTGAGCAGGCCCCGCTGGACGAGTTCGGTGAGGGCGGCGGCGCGGACCAGGAGGGCGGTGTGAGCACCGGTGGGGCGGCCGGTCTCGGGGTCGTAGGAGAGCAGGTAGAGCGAGGCGGCGAGGGAGAGCGAGCCGTTCGGCACGGATAACCTCCGACGGTCGGACGTCCTATGGTGCGGCGTCTTCCGACCATATCGGCCACCCGCCCGGGTGTAGCCGATTCGGCGGAGTGAGCGCGGGACGTGCGAGCCACCGGGCTCCGGGGAGGTGACGGCGACGCGCGCACCCCCGTGCCCCCGCGTTGCCGCCACCGGTCCCCCTCCCCCTCCCCCGTCAAGCCCCCCTTGGGCCCTCCCCTCGGGCCCTCCCCCTCGGGCCGCTGCCTGGTTCCCGGTCAGCTGTCCGTTGGCCCCCCTCAGGCCCGGCTCCCCGTCAGACCCCTCGGCCCCGTCATCTTCCTCGGACCCTCTCGGGACCCGTCCCCGTCACGGGTGGTACAGCTTGACCACGGCGGTGGCGGTGGTCCGCTTGAAGTCGGCCAGCGGCGCCTGGTCGTAGTCGCCCATCTGACCCCACGCCACGACGGTGACGGTCCGGCCGTCGCGCCCCACCCCGAAGAGGTGGATGCCGGGCTCCGAGTCCGGGTACGAGGTGTGGACACCGTAGACGTGGGCGCCGTCCTCGGCCGTCAGCGCGCCGTAGTCCCGCCATGAGGCGGTGCCCTGCGGGTAGTCGCGCTGCCAGTCGGCGGCGCAGTTGCGGATCTTCTGCTCGGCCGCGGCGGCGAGCTTACGGGCGGCTTCCACCGTGCCGGTCCTGACCACGATCTGGGTGGCGCCGGTGTCGTACTCGGTCCAGAAGGCGCGGTGGGTCGCCCCGGCCGACGGCAGGGTCTTCTCGACGCAGAACGGAGCGGTCTCGGGCAGGCCCTCGGTGACATCGCTCGCGTACCAGTCGGACTTCGGATGCGGCGGGAGTTCCCTCGGCACGAGGTGGGCGGGGGTGCTCCGGGGGACGGCCTGCGCCGTGGTCCGGGCCGCCGGTGCGTGGGCCTGGGCGTGGGTCTGGGCGTGGGCCGGTCCGGTTCCGGCCACGGCCACGGCCACGGCGGCGGCCGCGGACACGCCGCCGAGCGCGGCGCCGCGAAGTGCGTGCGTGGGCTTGCGCATGAGGTGGTTCCTCGTCTCTTCCCGATCTCAGGATCTCAGCATGTCGCCGCCGCACCGGCAGGTCGCGACGGCGGGACAAGCGTGTGCGCCACGTGGCCGTGGCCGCTACGGCTGGCGTGGCATTCGGGACGCTGGAATGCCTGCACGTACGCTGACTTGGGGGTATGACAACACCCTGGAACGCGCTCGCGAGGAGCTCGCGGGACGCCCGCGGGACGATGCCGCGATACCGGGGCCGATATGGGGGGTGGTGGGCGTGGGGAACGCCAAAGAGGTCGAGGACTTCGCCGAACGCTTGCGTGCGCTGAAGGAGCGCTCGGGCCGCAGTTACGGCTCGCTGGCCACGCGACTGCACGTCAGCGCGTCCACGCTGCACCGCTATTGCAATGGCGACGCGGTCCCGGCGGACTACGCCCCCGTCGAGCGCTTCGCCCGGCTGTGCGGCGCCACTTCTGAGGAACTGCTCGCCCTCCACCGCCGCTGGGTCCGCGCGGACGCCGCCAGACGCCGCGCCCGCGCGGCCGACCGCGAGGCCGACCGTGAGGCCGACCGTGAGGGCACGGCGTCGGCCCCGCGCGGGGGCGCGGCCGACGCCGTACGCCCGGTCGGCGACGAGGGCGCGGCCGCCGCACGAGGCGGCGCCGACGACGACCCGTCCGACGCGCCTGACGCCCCGTCGGACGCCGCCGAGACCGTCATCGCGAGCCCCGACGCCCGACCGGCCCCTCCTCCTGGTGAGGCCACCGATACCGGGACCGAGAACCTGGCGAAGGCCACCGACCCCCGCCCGCCCGCGCACCAAACCGACACCGCGGCCGCCCCCTCACCGGGCCACCCCGCCGTCAGCACCGAGCAGGACCAGACGGCACCCGGCCGTGACGCCACACACCGCCACGGGAACGCATCCCAACGCGGGGACACGGACCGGCACGAGGACACGGACCGGCGCAGCGACGCAGACCGGCGCGGGACCGCACACCAGCGCGGCGACACAGACCGGTACGGGACCGCGCCCCAGCCCCAGGACGCGCACAGGTCCGGGAATGCACACCGGCACGAGGACGCACCCCACCCTCAGGACGCACACGGGTCCGGCAATGCACCCCAGCCCCAGGATGCATACGAGTCCGGGGATGCACACCGGCGCGGGGGTATGGACCGGCCCAGGACCGAACTCCAGCGCGGGACCGCACACCGGCACGGGGAGACACCCCAGCACGGGGACACGGACCGGTCCAGGACCGCACACCAGCACGCCGACGCAGACCGGCACGAGGACACACCCCAGCACGCCGACGCAGACCGGCACGAGGACGCACCCCAGCCCCAGGACGCACCCCAACGCGGGACCGCACACCAGCACGGGAACCCACCCCGGCGCGGAAAAACGGACCGGCACGAGGACACACCCCGGCACGAGGACGCGCACCGGCCCGGGACCGCGCACCGGCCCAGGACCACACCCCAGCCCGAGACCACACACGAGCCCGGGACCGCACCCCAACGCGGGACCGCACACCGCCCCAGGCACACCACCGGGCGGGGCGGCGGCGGGCGGGTGCCGTCCGTGGCGGGCGGGTGGGGGCGGGTGCCGCGCGGCTTCGGGGGTGGCGCCAAGGCGGAGGCCGGGCCCGTGGCCGGTGGGCGGCGGGGGTTGCGGGCGGTGGCGGGGGGCGGTGGGGAGGCCGTCGTCGGGGCACGGGTGCGGCGGCCGTGGGCGTTGCTGGCCGGGGCCGCCGCCGTCGTCGTGCTCGCCGTCACGGCGGTCGAGGTGCGGCCGCCCGGTGCGGACGGGCGGCAGGACGCGGCGGCCTCACCCCCCACCGCCACCGCCCCCTCGTCCGCCCCGTCCGCCGGGCCGTCCGCCCGTGGGCGGCTGGACCGTCAGGAGACGGACGGCGACGACGCGTCCGGCGCGCCCCGCGACGGCGCGAAGGGCGAACGTGACGACGAGCGGAAGGCCGGAGGCGCTCCCTCCGGCTCCCCCGGGACCGGCTCGGCCAAGGGGCCGGGCGATGGCGGTTCCACCCGGACCCCGCTCACCCTCTCCACCCGTTCCCATGTCTGGGAGAACGGCTGCGACCACCGCTATCTCATCGACCGGCCCCCGTCCGAGGTTGCCCCGCCGCCCACCGAGCAGGACGCCCCGACCTGGGCCGCCGCCCATGGCGCGGTGCACGGCGGGACCACCAATGTCGAGGTCACGGTGCAGGGCCGCGCCTCGTCGGCGGTCGTCCTCCAGGCCCTGCACGTACGGGTCGTGGGCCGCCGCACCCCGCTCGCGTGGTCGTCGTTCGCCATGGAGAACGGCTGTGGGGGCTCCCTCACCCCGCGCGCCTTCTCGGTCAACCTGGACGCCGCCCGTCCGCTGGCCCGCCCCACCGACGGCAATGACGGCGGCAAGCCGATCCCGGCCGTTCGCCTCCCCTACCGGGTCTCGGCCTCCGATCCGGAGGTGCTGCTGGTCAACGCCCGGACGTCCGGCTGCGACTGTAGCTGGTACCTGGAGCTGGACTGGACGAGCGGCGGCCGCTCGGGGACGCTGCGGATCGACGACCACGGCTCGCCGTTCCGCACCAGCGGCGTCAAGGGGCGCCCCGAATACGGGTACGACTACGCCGACGGGGCCTGGCACCAGAGCGGCTGAGCCGAGCACGGCCGGCGGATGGTTTCCCGGGGCACCCGCTCCCAGGGCACCCCAGGGCACCCCTTCCCGCGGCACCCGTTCCCGGGAGCCATCGCCGCCCGCCCCGCCCGGAGCTTTCCCCGCCCCGAGCCTTCCGCGCCCGACGCCTTCCGTACGCCGTGCGAGCGGGACCGGCGCCACTTAGGCTCGGTGTGTGGGCCGGCCGAGTGCGTCGATGGATCCACCCCGGGGCCGGCCACCGTCGTCCGAGCCCGGAGGCACCCATGCCGGAGCTGTTCATCGGCGGCCACTGGACGACCGCCCTCGACGGACACAGCCGCGAGATCCGCTGTCCCGCGGACGGCTCGCTGGTCGCCGTGGTCGACGAGGCGGGGCCCAAGGACGCGGCCGCCGCGGTGGCGGCCGCCCGGGACGCCTTCGACCGCGGGTCCTGGCCCGGCACCCCGGCCGCCGAGCGGGGCGGGCTGCTGTTGCGGGTGGCCGATCTGCTGGTGCGCGAGAAGCCGACGCTCGCCCGCGCCGAGTCCATGGACACCGGGAAACGGCTGGTCGAGAGCGAGTACGACCTGGACGACATCGCCAACTGCTTCCGCTGGTTCGGCGATCTCATCTCCTCCGCCGGCGCCGGGCGGGTGGTGGAGGTGGGCAGTCCGGAGATCGACAGCAGGGTGGTGCACGAACCGGTCGGGGTGTGTGCGCTGATCACGCCGTGGAACTATCCGCTGCTCCAGACGGCCTGGAAGGTGGCGCCCGCGCTGGCCGCCGGGAACACCTTCGTCCTCAAGCCCAGCGAGCTGACCCCGCACACCGCGATCCATCTGATGCGGCTGCTGGCAGAGGCCGGGCTGCCGGGTGGTGCCGCCAATCTGATCCTCGGCTCGGGAGCCACCGCGGGCGCGCCGCTGGTCACCGACGATCGGGTGGACATGGTGTCCTTCACCGGCGGGGCGGCCACCGGCCGCTGGATCATGGCGGCGGTCGCGCCCACGGTGAAGAAGCTCGCCCTGGAGCTGGGCGGCAAGAACCCCAATCTCGTCTTCACCGACTGCGATTTCGACACGGCCGTCGACTACGCGCTCACGGCGGTGTTCCTGCACTCCGGGCAGGTCTGCTCGGCCGGTGCACGGCTGCTGGTCCAGCAGCAGCTGCATGACGCGTTCGTCGACGAGATCGTGCACCGGGCCCGGAACATCCGGCTGGGCGGACCGTTCGACGAGCACGCCCGCGCCGGTCCGCTGATCTCCGCCGAGCACCGCCGGAAGATCGCCGACTATGTGGCGGCGGGGATCGACGAGGGCGCGGTGCTGCGCTGCGGCGGGACCTTGCCCGACGACCCGGCGCTGGAGAGGGGCTTCTACTACCTGCCGACCGTCCTGGACGACTGCACCCCGGACATGTCCGTGGTGCAGGAGGAGTCCTTCGGTCCGGTGCTCACCGTGGAGCGGTTCCGGGACGAGGACGAGGCGGTCGCGCTCGGCAACGACACGGTGTACGGCCTGGCGGGCGGGGTGTGGACGCAGGACGCGGAGAAGGCGCACCGGGTGGCGTCCCGGCTGCGGGCCGGAACCGTCTGGATCAACGACTTCCATCCGTATCTCCCGCGGGCCGAGTGGGGCGGGATGAAACAGTCCGGTATCGGCCGTGAGCTGGGCCCGTCGGGGCTGCACGAATACCAGGAGCTCAAGCACATCTGGCGCAACACCGCACCCCGCCCGCAGCGGTGGTTCGAGTGACGGCGGCCGGACCGGCCGGACCTCCGTCGGAGCCCCGGCCGGAGGGGTCCTCGCACAACGGCACGGACGACGACGGGTACGGGTGTGCTCGCCGAGCACGCCGCCGTCACCACCCCCCGTGAGAAGAGGCGAGAGGCCCGTGGACGAGTTCGACTATGTGGTGGTCGGCGGCGGTACGGCCGGTTCGGTGGTCGCGGCGCGGCTGTCCGAGGACCCCTCGGTGAGCGTATGCCTGCTGGAGGCGGGCCCGTCGGACCTCGGGGACGACAACGTGCTGCGGCTGAACCGCTGGATGTCGCTGCTGGGGTCCGGCTACGACTGGGACTACCCGGTCGTACCGCAGGAGAGGGGCAACAGCTTTCTGCGCCACGCCCGCGCCAAGGTGCTCGGCGGCTGCTCCTCGCACAACTCCTGCATCGCCTTCTGGGCGCCCGCCGAGGACCTCGACGAATGGGCGGCCATGGGGCTGCACGGCTGGTCGGCGGCCGACTGCGCCCCGCTGTTCCGGCGTCTGGAGGACAACGACGCGCCCGGCGACCACCACGGCCGCGACGGCCCGGTCAGGATCCGCACCGTGCCGCCGGAGGACCCGTGCGGCCGGGCGGTGCTGACGGCCTGCGAGGAGGCGGGCATCCCGATCACCCCGTTCAACACCGGCACGACGGTGCTGCGCGGCGCCAACTGGTTCCAGATCAACGCCCGCGAGGACGGCACCCGCTGCTCCGCCTCGGTCGCCTACCTCCACCCCGTCATGGACTCCCGGCCCAATCTGCGGGTGCGTACCGAACTGCGGGCCAAGCGGCTGGTCCTGGACGAGGACCGGCGCTGTGTCGGGGTGGACTACCTCCCCCCCGATCTGGTCCGCACCCTGCGGGTGCACGCCCGGCGCGAGGTCATCGTCTCCTGCGGCGCCATCGACACCCCGAAGCTGCTGATGCTCTCCGGCATCGGTCCCGCCGGGCATCTGCGGGAGTCGGGGGTGGAGGTGCTGGTGGACTCCCCCGGTGTCGGGCAGAACCTCCAGGACCACCCCGAGGGCGTCATCATGTGGAACGCCGAGCAGCCCATGGTCACCACCTCCACCCAGTGGTGGGAGATCGGCATCTTCGCCGCCACCGAGTCCGGCCTGGACCGCCCCGATCTGATGTTCCACTACGGCGCGGTGCCCTTCGACCTGAACACCTACCGCCGCTCCTATCCCACCTCGGAGAACGCCTTCTGTCTCACCCCGAACGTCACCCGCGCCCGCTCCCGGGGCACCGTGCGGCTGGCCAGCCGGGACTTCCGCGACAAGCCGCGGGTGGACCCGCGTTACTTCACCGACGGCTACGACATGGAGATCATGACCCGCGGTCTGCTGCTCGCCCGCAAGATCGCCGCCCGGCCCGCGCTGGCCCTGTGGGCGGGCGCCGAGCTGGCCCCCGGGCCCGATGTGCACAGCGACGACGAGCTGGCCGGCTATGTCCGCGAGACCCACAACACCGCCTACCACCCGGCGTGCACCGTGCGGATGGGCCCGCCCGAGGACCCTGACGCACCGCTCGATCCGCAGCTGAGGGTCAAGGGCGTGCGGGGGCTGCGGGTCGCGGACGGCTCGGCCATGCCGTTCCTCATCGCCGTCAATCCGTGCGTCACGACGATGATGATCGGCGAGAAGTGCGCGGACATGATCGTGCGACGGCATCCCTGAGGGGGTTCGCTGTGGAACGTCCGCCGTAGAGGTCCGCCGCGGACGTCTCCCGCCCCGCCGTCAGCCGGGCCGGCTGGTCGCGGCGCGCGGCGAGCAGTTCCAGCGGTTCCACGGTGCGGCCCGCCGACTTCACCTCGCGCACACCACCGGTCTCCGCCATGACCCACATCGTGACCATCGCCGCGCACCTTGACGTTGAACCGATTCAGGGCTTCCATCGTGGAGCCACGGGCGCCTGGGAGCGCTCCCAGGTAGCCATCACCTCCTCGAGAGGACCCTCATGCCATCGATCCCGCACGCCTCGCACGCGTTACGTTCCTTACGCACGCTCTTCGTTCTTGTCATGACCGCGTCGCTCTGCGCGCTGGGGGTCGGTCTCGGCGCCACCGCACGGGCGGCGGCTCCGGCGGCGACCCCGGCAGCGGCCCCGGCGGCGGCCCTGGGGGACGGCTCGGTGACCGACCCCAACATCGTCTACACCGGCCGCTGGGACCTGAGCTCCGCCACCGCCGCCGTTCCCAACTGGACCGGCGGCTACCTCCAGACCGCGTTCACCGGCACCACGGTGAAGATCAAGGCCCGGGAGGCGGTGAACTTCTACGCGAGCGTCGACGGCGGCGCCGATGTCTTCTACGCGGGCGTCAAGGGCACCGTCACCCTCACCCCCCAGCCGCTGCCCCAGGGCACCCACACCCTCCGGGTCTCCTACCGCTCCGGCGACACCGTCTTCCAGGGCCTGGTCCTGGACGCGGGCGCGGGCACCGTCGCTCCTCGGGTGCCGTCCGGGCTCCTCGAGTTCGTGGGCGACTCCATCACCGCGGGCGCCCTCACCGACCGGCTCGCGCTGGACTCGTACGGCTGGAAGACCGGCGAGCTGCTGGGCATGCGGCACACCCAGATCGCCCGCTCGGGCTACTGTCTGGTGGGCAAGGACGGCTGCGTGGGGCTGGCCACGCAGTTCTTCAAGACGGCCTCGACCGGCGATCAGAGCTGGGACTTCTCCCGCTACCAGGCGAGCGCGGTGGTCATCAACCTGGGCACCAATGACATCGGGCACGGTGTCACGGGCGCCGAGTTCCAGTCGGCGTACACCACTTTGCTGCGCGACATCCGCGCGACGTACCCGAACGCGGCCCTCTTCGCCGTACAGACCCTCAAGAAGCGCTATGTGACGGAGACCAAGGCGGCCGTGAGCGCGCGCAACGCGGCGGGCGACGCCCGGGTGCGCTACGTGGACACCACCGGCTGGCTCACCGACGGCACCGACTACGAGGACGGCAACGGCCACCCCAACGAGGCCGGGCACACCACGTTCGCGGACCGCCTGGCCCCGGTCATCGCCGCCGACGTGGGCGCCGCCGCCACCAAGGCGGCCGCCGTCGCCCCCGGCCAGCCGGGCGACCCCAACATCAAGTTCACCGGCCGCTGGGACACCCGGAGCTCGGCCACCGCCTACACCCCCTACTGGGCGGGCGCGTACTTCCGCACCGGCTTCACCGGCCGCACCGTGGGGCTCAAGCAGCGGAACACGATCGACCTGTGGGTCAGCATCGACGGCGGCCCCGCCACCTTCTACGACGAGGCCAAGGGCACGGTGAACCTCACCCCGACCCCGCTGTCCGCCGGAAACCACACCCTCCAGGTCAACTACCAGGTGGTCGCGGGCTCCTACCACGGTGACGCGGTCTTCCAGGGCCTGACCCTGGACAGCGGCGCCACCACCTTCGCCCCGCCGGCCCCGGAGAAGCTGATCGAATTCGTCGGCGACTCGATCACGGTGGGCACCACCACCTCGCAGAACGCCCGCACCGCCTACGGCTGGCTCATCGGCGAGCGGCTCGGCGCCGACCACACCCAGATCGCCCAGGGCGGCGCCGCCCTCGTCGACACGGCGGACGACCGGATGAGCCTGGAGCAGCAGTTCACCAAGCTGAACCCGAACGCCGCCACCCCCGACTGGGACTTCTCCCGCTACCAGGCGGACGCGGTGGTCATCAACCTCGGCACCAACGACGTGGGCCGCGGGGTCGGCTCGGCGCAGTTCCAGGCCGCCTACGCCAGCCTGCTGCGCAAGGTCCGCACCGCCTACCCGGACGCGTGGATCTTCGCGCTGCGCACCTTCAGCGGCCGGTTCGGCACCGAGACCCAGGCCGCCGTCACCGCCTCCGGCGACCCCCGGGTCTCCTACGTCGACACCACCGGCTGGCTCGCCTCCGACGACCTCTCCGACTCCGTCCACCCCAACGACAAGGGCCACCGCACCATCACCGACCGCCTGGCCCCCGTCATCTCCGCCAGGCTCGGCTGACGGCTACGCCGGGTGAGCCGCCGCCGCACGCCGTGACCAGTCGTTTCCCACCCCCGGCAGCCGCTTTGGGACGTTTGGGAGCCGGGCCGGACGGTACTCGGGGGCCATGGTTCGATGGGGATACACGATGATGACCGAGCAGGCCGGTCCACGTCAGCTCGTCGACGACGTGGTCCGGGCCGAGCAGGTCGGGTTCGACTTCTCGGTGACCTCCGACCACTACTTCCCGTGGCTGGCCTCCCAGGGACACGCGCCCTACGCCTGGAGCGTGCTGGGTGCCGCCGCGCAGGCCACCACCTCGATCCCGCTGACGACGTATGTCACCTGCCCCACCGTGCGCTACCACCCGGCGGTGGTCGCCCAGAAGGCGGCGACGCTCCAACTGCTGTCCGAGGGGCGGTTCCGGCTGGGGCTCGGGTCCGGCGAGAACCTGAACGAGCACGTGGTCGGCCAGGGCTGGCCGTCGGCCGATGTGCGGCAGGAGATGCTGCAAGAGGCGATCGAGATCATCCGCGCGCTGTTCGCCGGCGGCTACGTCACCCACCACGGCACCCACTACGACGTCGACTCGGCCAAGCTGTGGGACCTGCCGGACCAGCCGCCGCCCATCGGCCTCGCCGTCTCCGGGCGGCAGTCCTGCCTGCTGGCCGGACAGCTGGCCGACATCCTGATCGCGACGGAACCGAAGTCCGAGCTGGTGGCGGAGTTCGACCGCAACGGCGGCAGCGGGAAGCCGCGGATCGGACAGATCCCGGTCTGCTACGACCCCGACCGGGACGCGGCGATCGCCCGCGCCCATGACCAGTTCCGCTGGTTCGGGAGCGGCTGGAAGGTCAACTCGGAGCTGCCGGGGCCGGCCTCCTTCGCGGGCGCCACCCAGTTCGTACGGCCCGAGGACGTGGCCGCGTCCATTCCGTGCGGCGACGACATCGGGGAGTTCACCGAGCGGATCAGGCCCTACGTGGACGCGGGCTTCACGGACGTCGCCCTCGTCCAGATCGGCGGCGACCACCAGCGGCCGTTCCTGGACTGGGCCGAGAAGCAACTGCTGCCCGCGCTCAGGGAGCTGTAGCCCGCGCAGGCGGTCGTTGCCGGGTCGGCGTCGTAGCCGCTCAGGGCGTCGTCCCCGCGCGCCGTACGAAGAGCTGGTGCAGATCGCGGACGGCGCGCGGGACCGAGCCCGAGCGGCGGCGCTGGATCACCAGCGCCACCTCGGTGGCCTCGCCGTCCGCGAGCGGCCGGTAGGTGATCGCGCCGCCGCGCTCCAGGGGGTCGCCGATGACGCTGAAGTCGGGCAGCACGGTGACGCCGAGCCCCTCGGCGACCATCAGCTTGCCCATCTCGGCCCCGTCGGTGGAGTACGAGAAGGACGGGGCGCGCCCGGCCAGCAGCCGGTGGATGAAACGGTGCATGAGATAGCCGGAGCGCATGACGATCAGCGGCTCCCGCTCGTCCAGCAGATCCGCCACGCTCACCGTCGGCCGGGCCGCCAGCGGGCTGTCGGGGCGCAGACAGACCACCGGGCGGCCGCGCAGCAGCTCGGTGGTCTCCAGCGCGGGCGGGACGTCGTCCCCCTGGAGGTAGTTGACCAGGCCCAGGTCGAAACTCCCCTCCAGCAGCGCCCGGTGGATCTCGGCCTGCTGCGCGGCCACCACCTCGACCTGGGTCACCGGGTGCGTCGCGCGGAACTCCCGGACGGCCGGGATCAGCAGCGGGACGGTCGCGGTGTTGACCGTGCCCAGCCGGATCATCCGGCTGACCCGGTGCTGGTCGCCGGCGGCGCCGCGCAGCCGGTCGACGGCCTCGATGACGCTGACGATATGCGGCAGCAGCTCCCGTCCCTCGGCGCTGATCGTGGCGCCGGAGCGCTTGCGCTCCAGCAGGTCCACGCCGAGTTCGCGTTCCAGATTGCGCACCGTCTCGCTGAGCGCGGGCTGGGACAGATGCAGTTCCTCGGCGGCGCGGCGGAGCGAGCCGAGGCGGGTGACCGCAGCGATGTATTCCAGCTGTTCGATACGCACACGCCGCAGAATGCCCGTCCCGGTCCGCGCCGTTCAAGGGGATCCCTATCACGGTCTCATGAATACCGACTCACTCCCCGGCCCGCCTCCCGGGTAATCTCGAAGCAGGCACCGCGGAATTTCCGCAACCCAGCCCATGCGTCCGCGATATGGAATACGCCCCGGGCGTTCTTGACCGGCAGGACTTCCCCCTGGTTGGATCGGTGACATGAAGCGACAGGACCTCACGCGGCGACGCCATGTCGACCTCGCGCGTGTCTCCAGCGCGTTCTGTTGCTGTCCGGGCTGACCTGCCATCGGGTCCGAGCGAGCGCTGAGGGTTCGCCTCCGCTTCGCTCCCCCTCGCCTCCCATGATCGGGAAAGGCTTCTAGGGCCCTTCTTCCACAAAGTCCCGCAAAGCCCCGCGGGGAGGGTCCCGGCCGCCGCTCGAGGAAATGCGGCCGCGCCGCCCCGCCCCGGCGCCCCCATTCGCGCCACCCGATCTTTCCCCGCCCCGTCCGCGATGAATTCCGATCGACGCCGTGGCGCCGATTCCCCATGCCCGTATGCGTTCCACCGGGAGTTCCGCATGCCCGCAGCACCCCTGCGTTTCGCCTATTGGGTGCCCAATGTCAGTGGCGGCCTGGTCACCAGCACCATCGAGCAGCGCACCGACTGGGGCTACGAGCCCGCACTGTCCTGACCGCCGCCGCGGTCCCCTCCGGTCCCCCTGTCCCGACCGCACCACGAAGGGTTGCTCATGGCCACCGTCCTGTCCCTCTCCGGCTCCCCGTCCGCCACCTCCCGCACCGCCCGGCTGCTGCGCCACCTGGACGCCCGGCTGACCGCCCAGGGCCATGAGGTGATCCCGCTCGACGTACGCACCCTCCCCGCCACCGCGCTGCTCGGCGCGGACTTCTCGCACCCGGCCATCGTGCGGGCCAAGGCGCTGGTGGAGCAGGCGGACGGGGTCGTGGTGGGGACACCGGTCTACAAGGCGGCCTACTCCGGGCTGCTGAAGTCCCTGCTGGACCTGCTGCCGCAGTACGCGCTCACCGGCAAGACCGTGCTGCCGCTGGCCACCGGCGGCAGCGTGGCCCATGTGCTGGCCATCGACTACGCGCTGCGGCCGGTGCTGTCCTCCATGGGCGCGTCCCATATCGTCCAGGGCTGGTTCACCCTCGACAAGGACATCACGGTCGAGCCGGACGGCGGGGTGCGCGTGGCGGCCGGGGCCGCCGAGGCGCTGGAGCAGGTCGTCGACCAGTTCTCGGCGGCGCTCGGCCCGCACCCCACCGTGCTGGCGGCGGCGAGCTGACCATGTCGCCCCTGCCCGAGCCCGCCCATGTCATCGCCGATGACACCGAGGCGCTGAAGGTGGCCGCGGCGCTGGCCGAGGAGTTCCGTACGGGCGCCGCCGAGCGCGACGCACGGCGCCGGCTGCCGCGTGCCGAACTGGACCGGCTGTCCGCGTCCGGACTGCTGGGGATCACCGTCCCGGCCGGGCACGGCGGCGCGGACGTCGCCGCCGTGACCCTCGCCGAGGTGTTCCGGCTGCTCGCCGCCGCCGACGCCAGCCTCGCCCAGATCCCGCAGAGCCACTTCGTGTACATCAACGTGCTGCGCCGTCAGGGCACGCGGGCGCAGCGGGAGTTCTTCTTCGGCGAGGTGCTGGCGGGCAAGCGGTTCGGCAACGCCCAGTCGGAGGCGGGCACCCGGCACGTCCAGGACATCCGCACCCGGCTGGACCCCGGCGCCGCCGGCTCGTACACCCTGACCGGTGTCAAGCACTACTCCACCGGCGCGCTGTTCGCCGACTGGATCCCGGTGCTGGCCCGGGGCGAGAACGACGACCTCCAGGTGGCCTATGTGCCCAGGGACGCGCCCGGTCTGACCGTCGTGGACGACTGGGACGGCATGGGCCAGCGGACGACCGCGAGCGGCACCGTCCGGCTGACGGCCGTGCCAGTGCCGGCCGACCGGGTCGTACCGCACCACCTCACCTTCCGCGGGCCCCAACTGCACGGCGCGGTCGCGCAGTTGCTGCACGCGGCGATCGACGCGGGGATCGCCTCGGGGGCGCTGGCGGAGGCGGTCACCTTCGTCCGCACCAAGAGCCGCCCCTGGTTCGAGAGCGGTGTGGACACCGCCGCCGAGGACCCGCTGCTCATCCAGCGCTTCGGCGAACTGGCCCTCCAGGTCCGTGGCGCCGAGGCCCTGCTGGCGGCCGCCGCCCGAGCGGTGGACGCCGCACGGGCCCGCCTGGACGACGAGACCGCCGCCGAGGCGTCGATCGCGGTGGCCGCGGCGAAGGTGGCGGCGGCCGACGCGGCCGTGGAGACGGGCAGTTCGCTGTTCGAGGTCTCCGGCACCCGCTCGGCCCTGGACACCCTGGGCCTGCACCGCCACTGGCGGGACGCCCGCACCCACACCCTGCACGACCCGGCCCGCTGGAAGATCCAGCACATCGGCCGCTATGTGCTGAGCGGAACGAAACCACCCCGGCACGGGCTGCTGTAGCCCTCTGAACGGAGTCGCACCATGTCCCTCACCTTCCACTGGTTCCTGCCCACCAACGGCGACAGCCGCCATGTCGTCGGCGGCGGCCACGGCACGCCCGTCACATCGGCCGGCGGGGACCGCCCGCCGTCCGTCGGCTATCTCGCCCAGATCGCCCGCGCCGCCGAGCAGCTCGGCTTCGTGGGCGCGCTCACCCCGACCGGCGCCTGGTGCGAGGACGCCTGGCTGACCACCGCGATGGTCAGCCGGCACACCGAGCGGCTGAAGTTCCTGGTCGCCTTCCGCCCCGGCTTCCTCTCGCCCACCTTCGCCGCCCAGATGGCCTCCACCTACCAGCGGCAGTCCGGCGGGCGGCTGCTGCTCAACGTGGTCACCGGCGGGGAGAGCCAGGAGCAGCGCGCCTACGGCGACTTCCTCGACAAGGACGCCCGCTACGCCCGCACCGGCGAGTTCCTGAGCATCGTCCGCGACCTGTGGGACGGCAAGACCGTCGACCTCGCCGGTGAACACCTCCACGTCGAGGGCGCCAAGCTGAACCGGCTCCCCGACCCGGTCCCGGAGATCTACTTCGGCGGCTCCTCCCCCGCCGCCGGCCAGGTCGCCGCCCGCCACGCCGACGTCTACCTCACCTGGGGCGAACCCCCCGCCCAGGTCGCGCAGAAGATCGCCTGGATCCGCTCGCTCGCCGCCGAGCAGGGCCGCACGGTCCGCTTCGGCATCCGGCTGCACGTCATCACCCGCGACACCACCGAGCAGGCATGGGCGGAGGCACAGCGGCTGCTGGACGGCTTCGACCCGGAGACCGTCCGCTCCGTCCAGACCGGCCTCGGCCGCAGCGAGTCGGAGGGCCAGCGGCGCATGCTCGCCCTGCACGGCGGCAGCCTGGACAACCTCGAGATCCACCCCAACCTCTGGGCCGGTATCGGCCTGGTCCGCGGCGGCGCGGGCACGGCGCTGGTGGGCAGCCACGCCGAGGTCGCCGAACGGATCGCCGAATACCACGGCATCGGCATCGACGAATTCGTCCTCTCCGGCTATCCGCACCTGGAGGAGGCGTACTGGTTCGGCGAAGGCGTCCTGCCCCTGCTGCGCCGCCAGGGCCTGTGGTCCCACCCCTTCCACCCCGCCCCGGCCCAACACCCCACCGCGCAGGTGCCGTTCGCGGGGGCGGGCAGCTCCTGAACGGTGGCGCGCCCGCGGTGCTTCCGCGGGCGCGCGACGCGCAGTGCGCGGCGGCGGGGCCGGAAGGGTGGGCGGCCGTCAGGCGATGTCGCCCGGCGCGTCCGCGTCTCCCAGGATCCCGCCGTCGCCCACGCCCTCTGCCCTCTGATCTCCGGCGACACCGCACCCGACGACCACCTCTTCTCGCACGCCTTCCGCCCCGGCGCGGCCGGCGGCCGGCCCCCTCCTACGCCCCCGGGGCAGCCACCGCCCCCCCCCCCCCCCCCCCCCCCCCCCCCCCCCCCCCACGCGCGCGCGCCACCGCCGTCCTCGGCGCAGTGACGGAACGCTCCAGCCCCTCGCCGAACCCGAGGTGACAGCCGTGAGCGCGGCCCTGCTCGCCGCCGCCCGTGCCCTGGGTTGGAAGCCCGACGTCACAACGGCCCTGAACCCGCTTCCCGCCCCCGCCCCGGGGTTCTCGTGAGGGTGCGACGACGCACACCGGAATCGCCGATGGTGTGCGCCACCCGGCGGGGTCGAAACGCCGACGCGTCAACCGCCACAAGAGCAGTGGCGCGATGGCATCGGTGTACATGGGGCCGTAGCCAGTAGGCGTCCACCCGAACGCTTCCTGGAAGGCCCTGCCCGAGGCCCCAGCCGAGTCGGAGGGGAACTCCACGAAGTCCACGACGTACATGGCAGCACACTGAACGCCGGTGAGCCTGTGACCGACTGGGGCCGGAGCCGGACAGCGCCGGCCGGGAGGTGCGGCAAACGCGTCTTACGGAATTCTCAGCATCTTCCGTCCCTCCTCTCAGGAACGGTGCCTAACGTGGCGCGACATGAAGTTCCTCCGTCAGCTCAACGCACAGCTGGGGTCCCGGACGGGCTACGCCGTCCGCCGGGTGGCGCCGCCCGCGCGGGCGGTGTCCAAAGCCACCGCCGGGGCCTCCTCGAAAGCGGCCGCCGTCACGTCCGGGGCGGCTCGCGTCACCTTCCGGCCACCCGCCGAACCGGAAACCGACCGGCTGCTGCGCAAACCGGTCTTCATCATCTCGCCCGTACGGTCCGGCTCGACGCTGCTGCGGCTGCTGCTGAACGCCCACTCCCAGCTGCACGCCCCGCATGAGCTGCACGTACGGAGGCTGGAGGTACGCCCCGGCACCACGTTGAGCGAGCGGGCCATGGCGGAGCTGGACTTGGACCGCGCCGATCTGGAACACCTGCTGTGGGACCGGGTGATGCACCGGGAGCTGATCCGGGTGGGCAAGCCCGTCATCGTCGAGAAGACGCCCAGCAACGCCTTCGCCTATCAGCGGCTCGCCGCGTGCTGGCCCGACGCCCGCTTCCTCTTCCTGTTGCGCCACCCCGCCTCCATCGCCCGCTCCTGGCACGAGGCCGATCCGGACAAGCGCGACCCGGACGAGGCGGCGCTGGACGCGCTGCGCTATATGCGAGCCGTCGAGCGCGCCCGTAAGGCGCTGCCCGGCCACACCGTGCGGTACGAAGAGCTGACCGCCGACCCCGAGGCGGCCCTGCGGGGCATCTGCGCGTTCCTCGGCGTCGAGTGGGAGCCCCGCATGCTCGAATACGGTGCCCGGGGCGAGGACCAGCTCCGGAAGGGCCTCGGGGACTGGAAGGAGAAGATCCGCACCGGGCGTGTCCAGCCCGGCCGCGCACTGCCCGCCCACGACGAGATCCCTGAACCCCTGCGATGTATCAGCGCGGCCTGGGGCTACACCACAGCTCCCGCCGATGTGCGGGACGCGCCTCGGGCCGCTGACGGCGGACATGCGGAGGTCGCCCAGGTCTGGGCGCGGGAGGGGAGCATCCGCGTGGCCGGCGACATCCACGGCGCACCGCCCGGCGCCCCTCCCCACGCCTGGCGGCTCACCCTCGTCCTGCGCGGCCACCCCGAGCGTCGGCGCACCTACGCGGCGCCGCTCGACGGCGCCCGCTTCGATGTGACCGTACCGCTGTCCGAACTCGCGCCGGGAGAGGTCGAACTGCCCGCCGTGTGGGACGCGTACCTGAGCGGACAGGACGACGACGGCGGGGCGGTGCGGCTGCGGCTCGGGCGGCGGCTGGACGGGGTGGCCGACAAGAAGAAGGTGATGGTCTTTCCCGCGCAGCCACTGCCGGCGGGTACGGGGACGGGGACGGACGTGGCGGCCAGGCCGTACTACACCGTCAAGGACAACCTGTCCATCGAGTGCGTGCCGACCCCCGGTGAGGTGCGGACCCGCACATGATGATCCGCTATCTGCTGCTGCACGCCTACGGGATGGGCGGCACCATTCGCACCGTCTTCAACCAGGCATCCGCCATGGCCGCCGCCGGTCACCAGGTGGAGATCGTCAGCGCCCGCCGAGGCCGCACGGAACCCCGGTTTCCGCTCGATCCGAGGGTGCGGCTCGTCCCCCTCGTCGACGAACGCGAGCGGGAGAAGTCCGGACCCGGACCCGCCCGCGAGGACAGCCCGTTCGCCTGGCTGCGGTCCCGGCGCGCGAGGAGTGCGCGCGAACACCGGCCGGCGTACGTACCGGCGGGGGAGTTCGGCGTCCAGTTCTTCACCCCCGAGGTGGAACGCGCCGTCATCCGCTATCTGCGCGGTCTGGACGACGGCGTCCTGGTCTCCACCCGCCCCGGGCTCAACCTCCTCGCGGCCCGCTTCGCGCCCGAACACCTGCCCCTCGTCGCGCAGGAACACATGAATCTGCGCTCGCACCGCCGCGACGTCCAGGCGGCGATAGCCCGGACTTACGGACGCTTCGACATCATCGCCGTACTCACCGAGGGCGATCGCGAGGCGTACGAACAGACGCTGCCCGGCGCCCGGGTGGTGTGCGTCCCCAACGCCGTGCACAAACCGCCGCGCCAAGCGGCCAACTACCCCGCGCACATCGCCGTCGCGGCCGGGCGGCTGCTGCCGCAGAAGGGCTTCGACCTGCTGATCCCGGCCTTCGGCCGGGCCCTTGAGCACCACCCGGACTGGCAGCTGCGCATCTACGGCTCCGGACCCCAGCACACGGCGTTGCGCAACCTCATCGACGAACACCACCTCTACAACAACGTGTTCCTGATGGGCCACACCTCCGACCTGGACGGGGAACTCACCAAGGCGTCCGTGTACGTCCTCAGCTCCCGCTTCGAGGGCCTTCCCATGGTCATGATCGAGGCCATGGCGCTCGGGCTGCCCATCGTGAGCTTCGACTGCCCCACCGGGCCGCGCGACGTCCTGACCGACGGCAAGGACGGCTTCCTCGTCCCACCGGGCGACACCGCCGCACTCGCCGGAGCACTGACCCGGCTGATGGACGACGAGGGCCGGCGCGCCGACATGGGAGCCGCCGCGCTCGACTCGGCACGCGCCTACGCGCCCGACTCCATCCAGCCGCGTTGGCAGCGCCTCTTCGAGACCCTGCACCCCGCCTCCCGGGGTGTCCGACCGGGGAGGCCCGCGTGACGGACCTGGCCTCCCAGGGAGCGAACGCTCCCCTGACGGACTCGGACGTAGCCGGCCCCCGCACCAGGCGGGACGCGCCGGAAGCGACACCGGCCACCGGCTTCACCGTATGGCTGACCGGCCTGCCGAGCGCGGGCAAGACGACGATCGCCACCGCGCTGGCCGGACTCCTGCGCGCCACGGGCCGCCGGGTCCAGGTGCTGGACGGCGACGAGATCCGCGCCACCGGCTCTCCCCGGCTCGGCTTCTCCCGCGCCGATCGCGAGACCCATGTGCGGCGCGTCGGCTACGCCGCCCAGCGCATGGCCGCACGGGGCGCCTGCGTCCTCGTCCCCGTGATCGCTCCCTACGCCGGCAGCCGGGCCGCCGTCCGCACCCGCCACGAGGCGGAGGCCACACCCTATGTCGAGGTGCATGTGGCCACGCCGGTCGAGGTGTGTTCGCGGCGGGACGTGAAGGGCCTGTACACCCAGCAGGCGGCGGGCGAGCTGACGGGGCTGACGGGCGTCGACGCCCCGTACGAGCCGCCCGAGAGCCCGGACCTGCGGCTGGACACCCGGGACAGCACCGTCTCCGGCTGCGCCGGCAGGCTATACGCCCACCTGATGGAGAGGGAGCTGGTGTGACGGGCTCACCCATCACCGGTGTGACGTACCCACCGTTCGCGCTGACGCATGTGGACGCGCTGGAGTCGGAGGCGGTGCACATCTTCCGCGAGGTCGCCGGGGAGTTCGAACGCCCGGTGATCCTCTTCTCCGGCGGCAAGGACTCCCTCGTGATGCTGCACCTGGCGCTGAAGGCGTTCGCCCCGGCGCCGCTGCCCTTCGGGCTGCTGCACGTGGACACCGGTCACAACTTCCCCGAGGTGCTGCGCTTCCGGGACGAGACCGTGGCCGAGCACGGCCTGCGGCTGCACGTGGCCTCGGTGCAGCGGTACATCGACAACGGCACGCTCCGCGAGCGCCCGGACGGCACCCGCAACCCCCTCCAGACGCGGCCGCTGCTGGAGGCCATCAACGAGCACCGGTTCGACGCGGTGTTCGGCGGCGGGCGCCGGGACGAGGAGAAGGCCCGCGCCAAGGAGCGGGTGTTCTCGCTGCGGGACGAGTTCGGCGGCTGGGACCCGCGCCGGCAGCGCCCGGAGCTGTGGCAGCTCTACAACGGCCGCCACTCCCCCGGCGAACACGTGCGGGTCTTCCCGCTGTCGAACTGGACCGAACTGGACGTGTGGCAGTACATCGCCCGGGAGAAGATCGTCCTCCCCTCGATCTACTACGCACACCGGCGGGAGGTCTTCTCCCGCTCGGGGATGTGGCTGGCGCCCGGCGCGTGGGGCGGCCCCAAGGACGGTGAGCGGGTGGCGACCCGGCTGGTGCGCTACCGCACCGTCGGCGACATGTCCTGCACCGGCGCCGTGGACTCGGACGCGGACACGGTCGAGAAGGTGATCGCCGAGATCGCCGCCTCCCGGCTGACCGAACGCGGCGCCACCAGGGCCGACGACAAGCTCTCCGAGGCCGCGATGGAAGACCGCAAGCGGGAAGGCTACTTCTAGACGATGCGCACGACAGCCGAGAGCACCGAGCCGCCGGCGGCCACCGCGCTGCTGCGGTTCGCCACCGCCGGGAGTGTCGACGACGGCAAGTCCACCCTGGTGGGCCGTCTGCTGCACGACTCCACGTCGGTGCCGTCCGACCAGCTGGAGGCGGTCTCGCGGGCCTCGCGGGCACGCGGCCAGGAGACCCCCGACCTGGCGCTGCTCACCGACGGGCTGCGGGCCGAGCGCGAGCAGGGCATCACCATCGACGTGGCGTACCGATACTTCGCCACCCCCCGGCGGCGGTTCATCCTCGCGGACACGCCGGGGCATGTGCAGTACACCCGGAACATGGTCACCGGCGCCTCCACCGCCGAACTCGCCGTGGTCCTGGTGGACGCCCGCAACGGCGTGGTCGAGCAGACCCGCAGGCACGCCGCCGTGGCCGCGCTGCTGCGTGTCCCGCACGTGGTGCTGGCCGTCAACAAGATGGACCTGGTGGACTACGCCGAGGCCGCCTTCGCCACGATCGCGGACGAGTTCGCCGGCTACGCCACCTCCCTGGGCGTGCCGGAGGTGACCGCCGTCCCGATCTCCGCGCTGGCGGGCGACAACGTGGTCACCCGCTCGGCGCACATGGACTGGTACAGCGGGCCGACCGTGCTCGAACACCTGGAGACGGTCCCGGTGACCCACGACCCGACCGACGACCCGGCGCGCTTCCCCGTCCAGTACGTCATCCGGCCGCGCACCGCCGAGCATCCCGACTACCGCGGCTACGCGGGCCAGTTGGCGTCCGGCGTGCTGCGGGTCGGCGACCGGGTCACCGTCCACCCCGCCGGCCGCTCCAGCACCATCGAGGCGATCGACGCGCTGGGGCAGTCGGTGGACGTGGCCTGGGCGCCGCAGTCGGTCACCCTCCGGCTCGCCGACGACCTGGACATCTCCCGCGGCGATCTGATCGCGCCCGCGGACGCCCCGGTACGGGCCGGCCAGGATCTGGCCGCGACCGTCTGCCATCTGCACGACCGCCCGCTCAGGCCCGGCGACCGGGTGCTGCTGAAGCACACCACCCGCACCGTCAAGGCCATCGTCAAGGAGATCCCCACCCGTCTGACCCTGGCCGACCTCTCACAGCACCCGGACCCCGGCGAACTGGCCGCCAACGACATCGGCCGCGTCGTCCTGCGCACCGCCGAGCCCCTGGCCGTGGACCCGTACGCCGCGTCGCGCCGCACCGGCTCGTTCCTGCTGATCGACCCGGCCGACGGCAGCACCCTGACCGCCGGAATGGCGCGGGAGGCCACAGGCTCGCCCTGACTCGCCGGCACCATCACGCCGGCCCCGCCCCTCAGCGGGTCGCGTGCCGCATCGCGGCCGCGGACCGGGCGGTGACCTCGTCCCAGCGGGCCTCTCCGAGCAGGGTCCGGTCGACCATCCAGCTGCCGCTGACGGCGGGCACGGCGGGGAGGGCGAGGTAGTCGGCCATGGTGGCGGCGGTCACCCCTCCCGACGGCATGAAGGAGATGCCGGGGAAAGGGGCCGCGAGGGCGCGGATGGCGGCCGGGCCGCCCAGCAGTCCCGCCGGGAAGACCTTGACCTCGGTGAGGCCGAGGCCGACCGCGGCCATGAGGTCCGAGGCGGTGGCCACGCCGGGCAGCGCCGGAACCCCGAGCGCGCGGGCCCGGTCGAGCACACCGGCCGAGAGGCCGGGGCTGACGATGAACTCCGCCCCCGCGGCGACGACCTGGTCGACCTGGTCGGGCACCAGCACCGAGCCCGCGCCGACGCGCATCCCGGGCAGCGCCGTCAGGGCGCGGATGCCGTCGATACCGGCGGCGGTGCGCAGGGTGATCTCGACGACGTCGATGCCGCCGGCGAGCAGTGCCTCGCCCAGGGGCAGCGCCTGCGCGGGGTCGTCGAGGACGACCACGGGTACGACGGGGCAGGTGTGCAGCAGGGACTGGGCGGGCACGGCGTTCCCTCGGTCCGGTGCGTTCATGGCGTTTTCCCGGTCCGGTGGGTCCGGTGCGCCGCGGGAGGTCATCGGATGACCTCCTCGTCGTCGGACCGGGCCGCGAGTTCCTCGCGGGTGGGCAGCCCTTCCCAATCGCCCGGCGCGGCGCAGACCGCGGCGCCGAGGAGGTTCCCGGTGCTGAGGCAGTCGGCTACGGGGGCGCCGCTGACGACACCGCTGAGGTAGCCGGCGACGAAGGCGTCGCCCGCCCCCACGGCGTCGACGACGGTGACGGGCCGGGCCGGTGCCCGGTGGGTCTCGCCGTGGCGCAGGGCCAGGGCGCCGAGGGCGCCGAGCTTGACCACGACCGTTCCGGGCCCCAGCCGCGCCAGTGTCCGGGCCAGGGCCGCACCGGTTTCGACGTCCGCCGGCTCGTGCCGGGGCTCGTCCGTGCCGAGCAGCAGCGCCGCCTCGGCGGGCCCGGCGAAGAGGAGGTCGGCCAGGGAGGCGAGCCGGGCCAGCACCGGGGCCGCCTCGGACCGCGGCCACAGCGTCGCCCGGTAGTTGACGTCGAACGAGACGAGGGTTCCCGATGACCGGGCGGTGGCGATGGCGTGTTCGACGGCGGCGAGCGGACCGGGGCCGAGGGCGGGGGTGATGCCGGTCAGGTGCAGCACGTCGGCCGCCGCGACGGCCGCCTCGTCGACGTCGGCCGCGGACAGGTGGGAGGCGGCGCTTCCGCTCCGGTAGTAGCGGACCCGCCGGGGCAGACCGCCGCGCAGTTCCTTGAGCATCAGCCCGGTCGGGGCGGTGTCGTCCCGGTGGGCGACGACCCGGACCCCTTCGGCGCGGATCTCCCGGATGACGTAGGTTCCCAGGGCGTCGTCGCCGACCCGGCTGATCCAGGTGGCCGGGACGCCCAGCCGGGCGAGTCCGATGGCGACGTTGGACTCCGCTCCGCCGATCCCGACGGGCAGGGCCGACCCGGCGGTCACGCGGCCCTGCGCCGGCGTGGTCAGCAGCGCCATGGTCTCGCCCAGGGTCACCACCGCTCCGGGTGCGGTGCCGGCGGGCGGGTGGGGGCCGTCGCGGTGCGCGGTGGTCAACGCGGACCTCCCGCCGGGTCCTGGCCGAGCCGGAGCAGGACCTTGCTGCTGCCGCTGGTGCGGTCGGCCGCCACGGCCAGGGCCTCGGCCGCCTGGTCGAGGTCGAAGGTGTGGGTGATGAGCGGTGTCACGTCCAGGCCGTCGCGCATGGCCCGCAGTGCGTCACTGATCTCGTCGACGAACCGGTAGGAGCCGATCCAGGTGATCTCACGGGTCACCAGGTCGCCGAGGACGGCGGGGGCGGCGGTGCCGGGGAGGTTGCCCACCTGCACGAGGGTGCCGCCACGGGCGGTGGCGCGGAGCACGGGGCCCAGTGCCGCCGGCGCTCCCGATGCCTCGAAGACGAGCTCGACGTCGTCGGGGAGCAGGTCGCCGCGCGCGGTGTTGCGCAGCTCGTCGGCGCCCAGGGCGCGGGCGACGGCGAGGGAGGAGTCGTTGATGTCCGCGGCGACGACCGTGGCCGCGCCGCGCAGCTTCGCCGCGGCGACGACCAGCGATCCGATCGGGCCGGCTCCGTTGACGAGGACGTGCCGGCCGCGCAGGTCACCGGCGCGGTGCACGGCGTGCAGCGCGACGGCGAGGGGCTCGGCCAGGGCCCCGTGCCGTGTGCTCACACCGTCGGGCAGCGGTCTGAGCTGCTCGGCGCGGACGGCCCTGAACTCGCTGAAGCCGCCGTCGGTGTGCGGGTCGAAGGCGGCCGAGCCGAAGTACCGCACGCGCGGGTGGAGGTTGGTGCGCCCCGCGATCCGGTCCGGCAGGGCCCCGTCCCCGACGGTCCGGGCCGGGTGGACGGTGACCGGCTGTCCGGCCTCGAACCCCGCCACCCCGCTCCCCAGCCGGACGATGCGGCCGGCGACCTCGTGCCCGAGGACCATGGGGTGCTTCAGGACGGCCGTGCCGGACCCGCCGTGGCGCCAGTAGGCGAGGTCGGAGCCGCAGATGCCGCCCCATTCCATGGCGATGAGCACCTCCCCGGCGGCGGGGACCGGATCGGGCAGGTGATCGATCCTCAGATCACCGGCACCGTGTACGACGACGGCCTTCACAGGGCGTCCTCCCATCGGACGAGATCGCGTCCCCGGGTCTCGGGTGCGAGCCAGGCGGAGACGAAGGTGATGAGCGAGTAGCAGATGAGCATGGCGGCGATCGGCCACCAGTGGTGCGTGGCGGCGGTCAGCGTGGCGGCGATGACGGGTCCGACGGCGGTGGCCAGGATGCCGCCGATCTCCTTGGCCACGGCGAGCTGGGTGAAGCGGGTGCGGGAGCCGAAGAGTTCCGCCATCGTGACGCTCTCCAGGGAGAACGGGCCGAGGACGGCGATGTTCAGGCCGAGGACGACCGCGAGGGTCAGCGCCACGCTGCCGCCGTGGGCGACGACGGCCATCATGGGCAGCGCCAGGACCATGGTCAGCCCGGTCAGCGCGAGGTAGACCGGCCGCCGGCCGAACCGGTCGCCGAGCGCTCCGGCCACCGGGACGGTGACGAAGCCGAGCAGCGAGCCGTAGACGATGGCGGTGGTCGGAACGGACCGGTCCACCGTCAGCGTGGTGGCGATGTAGCCCACGAGGAAGGTCTGGATGAGACCCGAGTTGCCGGCCTGGCCGAAGCGCAGCCCCAGCGCCAGGAAGAACGCCTTGCCCTTGCGCCGGTGCGGCCCGGTCCGGAGGTCGCTCCGCTGTTCGGCGGTGGTGGCCGCCTCGGCCTCCTCGCGCGGCAGCGCGACGCCGTCGACGACGTCGGGCCGTTCCTCGAACACGGGGCTTTCCTTCAGGTTCGAGCGCAGCCACACGGCGAAGAGCAGCAGCAGGAAGCTGCTCAGGAACGGCAGCCGCCAGCCCCAGCTGAGGAGTTGTTCGTCGGAGAGGACGCCGAGCAGCACGGCCCACAGGGCGGAGGCGGCCAGCGTGCCCGAGTTGGTGCCGAGGGACACCAGGGAGGCGATCAGGCCACGGCGCCTGACCGGTGCGTACTCGGTCAGCATCGCGGTGGCGCCCGCGATCTCCGCGCCCGCGCCGAAGCCCTGGATCAGGCGCAGCGCGACGAGCAGGGCCGGGGCGGCGATCCCGATCGTCGCGTAGGAGGGCAGCGCGCCGATGAGCGTGGTCGACGCTCCCATCAGGACGATGGTGAGGAACAGGACCTTCTTGCGGCCGATCCGGTCGCCCAGGCGACCGAAGTAGACGGCACCGGCCAGGCGCGCGACATAGCCGACCCCGTAGGTCGCCATCGCGGCGATCAGCCCGATGGCGGGGCTGACGTCGGGAAAGAAGATCTTGTCGAAGACGACGGCCGCGGCGAGCGAGTACAGCTGGAAGTCCATGAACTCCATCGCCGTACCGAGCCAGCCGGACACCGCGGCCCGGGTCAGGTCCCGGGTCGACCGGGTAGCGCGGTCGGGTGGCGTCTGGGTGGTGTGCGTCATCGTGCGCCTCCTTGCGTCACGTGCCGTTCGCCCTTGTCGCTGTGGTGTGGATCGGGTGGCCGGTGGGCAGGCCGGCGCGACCGTTCGGTGCGGGTCGGGTCTTGGCGGGAGTGGTTCGGTGGGTGTTCAGAGTTCGATCCGGCCCGCGCGCAGCGCCGGAAGCCGGGCGGCCACCGCGGAGACGAGGTCCGGCTGCTCGGCCAGGTCGGGCGCGCCGATCGCCGCCAGCAGCCGCGCGACCGGTGTCGCCGGGTCGGTCGCCCGTTGCCAGCAGCGAGCGAGCGCCTCCGCGGCGGGATCGGTCATCCCGTGGATGGGGCCGCCGGCGTCGCCGGGCCGGGTGGCGTCGGCCCACGCCGCGAGCGCCAGCTCCATGACGGGTGTGGGGGTCCCGTCCGCCCTGAGGGCGCGCAGCGCGTCCAGCCACCGTTCGGGGATCTTGAGGGAGCCGTCCGAGCCGATCTGGCGCAGCAGATGCCGTATCGCCGGGTTGCGGAAGCGGGTCACCAGGTCCTCGACGTACTTCTGCGGGTCCGGTCCGGCCGGCGGAAGGGTCCGGGCGACCTCCGCGCCGAAGCCGCGGACGAGCCGCTCCCCCCAGTCGGTGTCCATCGCCTCGGCGACCGTCCGGCAGCCCGCGGCCGCGCCCAGGTAGGCCAGGGCCGAGTGCGCGCCGTTGAGCAGGCGCAGCTTCGTCAGCTGGTACGGCGCGACGTCCGGTACGACGAGTGCGCCGTCGAGCTCCCAGCGCGGCCGCGCCGCCCGGAAGGAGTCCTCCAGCACCCACTGCCGGTAGGGCTCGCCGGACACGGCCATCTCGTCGCGCAGGCCCAGGGCGGCCGACGCGGCGTCGCGGTCCTCGGGCGTGGTGGCCGGGACGATGCGGTCGACGACCGTCGCGGGGAAGGCGACCGCGGTCGCCAGCCAGTCCAGCATCGCCTGCCGGTCCGGCCAGGCCGAGGCTTCGGTGAACTCGCGCACCACGCGGGCCAGGGCCGCGCCGTTGCCGGCCGCGTTGTCGCAGGAGACGACGTCGACCGGGGCCGCGCAGCGGCGGAAGCGGGCGGCGAGCGAGCCGGCGAGCCGTCCGACCACGGTGGCCATCTCGGCGCGCCCCGCCTCGGCCGTGGCGGCGAGGTCGGCGGCGATCCCGGGTTCCCGGAGGTCCAGACCGCCGGTGCCGGGGTGGCGCGCGTAGCCCTTCTCGGTGACGGTCAGCGTCACCGTGGTCACCTCGGGGGAGGCGAGCAGTGCGTCGATCCGGGCGGCGTCGGGACGCATCACCAGTGCGTCCACGACGGAGCCGACCACGCGGGTGCGGCCCCGGCCCGGGGTGCGGTCGGTCACCGAGTACAGGAAGTCCTGGGCGCGCAGGGCCGTCGCCGTCGCGGTGGAACGGGGCGCGACGGCGACGATGCCCCATGGTTCGCCGGAGCGCGCCGCCGCGGTCTCGGTGTAGACCGCCTGGTGGGCCCGGTGGAAGGCGCCCAGTCCGAAGTGGACGATACGGGGGCGCAGCTCGCGGGGGTCGACGGGCGGGCGCTGGGCCGGCGGGAGCCGGTCCAGGGCGGCCCGGCGGAGCGGGTGGTGCGTGGTCACGGGTTCCTCACCAGTCGTGGACCGAGCCGTCCAGGCGGCGGGCCACCGGTAGGTAGCGGGGTTGGTACGGGAAGCGCTCGGCCGCCTCGTCGTCGTACTCGACACCCAGGCCGGGGACGTCCGCGGGGTGGAGCATGCCGTCCTCGAAGCGGACCTCGCTGCGGAAGACCTCCATGGTCTCGGCGACGTGCGGCATGTACTCCTGGATGCCGAAATTCGGCACGGCGGTGTCGAGGTGGACCGCTGCCGCGAGCGTGATCGGTGACAGGTCCGTCGCTCCGTGGGATCCGGTGCGGACCTGGTAGAGGGCCGCCAGGTCGAAGATCCGGCGCAGATGCGTGATGCCGCCGGCGTGCACGACCGTGGTCCGCACGTAGTCGATGAGCTGCTCGGTGATCAGGTGCTGCACGTCCCAGATCGAGCTGAGCACCTCGCCGACCGCGATCGGGGTGGTGGTGTGCTGCCGGATGAGCCGGAACGCCTCCTGGTTCTCCGCGGGGGTCGGGTCCTCCATCCAGAACAGCCGGTAGTCCTCCACCCGCTTGCCGAACCGGGCCGCCTCGATGGGCGTCAGCCGGTGGTGGACGTCGTGCAGCAGGTGGAAGCCGAAGCCGAAGCGGTCACGGACGGCCTCCAGGTAGGTGGGCGCGAAGTCCAGGTACGCCTCCGTGGACCACGGCTGCTCGTCCGGCAGGGAGTGGGCGGCGGGCTCGTAGACGGTGCCTTTGCGCACTCCGTAGCTGCCGCCGATGTCCGGGACGGCGGCCTGCGCCCGGATGGCCTGGTAGCCCAGGTCGCGGAAGCGCGCCACATCGTCGAGCAGCGAGGGCACGTCGGTTCCGCTGGCGTGCGAGTAGACCAGTACGCCGTCCCGGGAGCGGCCGCCGAGGAGCTGGTAGACGGGCAGTCCGGCGACCTTGCCCTTGATGTCCCACAGGGCGGTGTCGACCGCGGCGATCGCGGTCATGGTCACCGGGCCGCGGCGCCAGTACGCGCCGCGGTACAGGTACTGCCACATGTCCTCGATGCGGGCCGGGTCGCGGCCGATCAGCAGCGGGACGACGTGGTCGCGCAGATAACCGGCCACCGACAGCTCCCGGCCGTTCAGTGTCGCGTCCCCCAGTCCGGTGACGCCGTCCGAGGTCGTCAGCCGCAGGGTGACGAAGTTGCGGCCCGGCGAGGCCACGAGGACCTCGGCCCGTTCGATCCTGCTCATGGGTTCCCCATTTCCTCGCCCCGTCCGACATAGCGCGCTCTGGCATAGCAGCACTGGTATACAAGCACCGGTCGATGAGCCGGTCAAGCTGGTGTACTAGTCCTTCAGCCCTGTCTACTAAGGTGGCCGCATGGCTGGACCCGACAGGCGGCGCACCAATCGCCGCGTCGTCTACGAGACGCTCCGGCGCAGAGTCCTGACCCTGGATCTCCCGCCGGGCAGCGCGCTGTCCGAGAACGAGCTGGCCGCGGCCCTCGGAGTCAGCCGGACCCCGGTGCGCGAGAGCCTGATCCTGCTGGCCGAGGAGGGCCTCGTCCAGGTCTTCCCGCAGGTGGGCTCGTTCGTCTCACGGGTCGACCCGGACCGCGTCGCGGACGCCCAGTTCATCCGCGAGGCCGTGGAGCTGGCAGCGCTCGACGACCTTCCCGCGGACCTGGACCCCGGCCTGGTCGCCGATCTGCGCGGCAACCTCGCCCGCCAGCGGGAACCCGGGATCGACGTGGAGGAGTTCTTCGCGCTGGACGAGGCGTTCCACCACGGGCTCCTGCATCTGAGCAGCCATGGCCGCGCCTGGTCGACCGTGGTGTCGGCCAAGGGCCATCTGGACCGCGCCCGCCGCCTCGGCCTCGAGGCCAGCTCACCGGCGGTCTTCGCCGACCAGCACGAGAAGATCTTCGAGGCCGTTCTCGACCATGACCTCACGCGCGCCCGCAGCACCATGCGGCACCACCTGCGCGCGGTCTTCGAGGACATCGAGCAGATCCGGGAGCGTTCGCCGGAGCTGTTCGCCTCCAACACCCAAGCGGTGCCGGTGCGGCGGAACGTCGTTGTCTGGGAGTGAGCCACAGCCACTGGCCGTGAGCCACTGGGAGTGAGCCGCCCCGGCCGCACAGGCGGCCACCCGAGCGCCTCCCCTGCCACGCCCCAGCGCCGCGCGGCCGCCTGACCATGCGCCGCCGCCGGTAACACCGCACCGTCGCCCCGGCACGCCCGTCACCCTGGGCGCCCGTCGCCCCCGTACGTCCGTCGCCCCCGTGCCGCCCCGTCGCCCCGGTGCGCCCGCTGCACCCACCTCGACCGGCTGACCGGCTGGAGCCGCTCACCCTGATCCCGCTCGCCGTCAAGGACGGTTCGGGCGCCCCCGTACGGACCATCGCCCACTGCCCCTCACCGGTCGCACGGCCGGCACGCGTCCGCGACTCACCGCCGGTCGACGGCGCGCAGCCGCACGGGGAGTTCCTGGTGACCGTTGCTGATGAGGGTGGGTACCGGTGGCAAAGCGTCGGCCGGTACCGCGAGCGACATGGCGGGGAAACGCTCGAAGAGCTGACGCAGGGCTTCCGCGACTTCGAGACGGGCCAGGGGAGCACCGAGGCAGAAGTGCACGCCGTAGCCGAATGCCAGGTGGTCCTTGACCTCGCGGGTGACGTCGAAGGTGTCGGCGTCGGGCCCGTGCCACTCGGGGTGACGGTTGGCGGCCGCGTACGCGGCGAGGATGGGGTCCCCCGCGGAGATGATCTGCCCGTCCGGCAGGTCGATGTCGGTGACGGCGAAGCGCATGGGCAGGTACGTGATGGCGGGCTCGGTGCGCAGGGTCTCCTCCACCACGTCCTCCCAGGCGACCTGGCCGGTGCGGACGAGGTGAAGCTGGTCGGGCGCGGTCAGCATGGCGAAGATGGCCTGGTCGATGACGTTGACGGTCGTTTCGTACCCGGCATTGATCATGAGGATCAGCGTGTCGCGCAATTCCACGTCGGTGAAGCCGGAGCCGTCCGCTTCCTCGTCACGGGCCGCTATGAGGAAGGAGGTCATGTCGTCGCCGGGGTTGCCGCGCTTGGTGGCGATCAACTGGTCGGTGGTCTCGAAGAGACGCGCGGTATTGGCCTGGGCCTGCTCAGGCGTGAGCGTACTGTCGAAGACGTTGTCGACGAGCTGCCGAAAATCGTCCCGCTGGTCTTCCGGCACACCCATCAGGTGGCCGATCACATTGATGGGCAGCGGATAGGCCAGCCGCTCACGCAGATCCACCACCTGACCGGCGGGCACCGAGGCAAGGCCGTCGATCAGTTCGGTGACCATGGCCGCTACGGTCGGCTTCAGCGTGGCGATGCGGCGTGCGCTGAAGGCCGGGGAGACCATCCGCCGCAGTCTGCGGTGGTCCGCGCCGTAGGCGGTGAGCATGCTCTGCACCTCGATCCACAGGGCGAGCGGCCACGTTCGCGTCGTCTCCTCGAAAGCCGGGTAGTGAGCGCGGCCGTTCTTGGAGACATCAGGGCTGGTGAGCAGGGTTTTGAGGAGGGCAGGGTCACTGACCGCCCAGGCGGACAGGCCGAGGATGTCCACGCGGGTGGCCGGACCACGAGCCCGCAGGGCCCGGTGTTCCGCGTGTCGGTCGGCACCGCCTGGATCGATGACGAACGGGAGGGACAGGGACATGTCTCTTCTCCTTCAGTCCGCGGTGGCGGAGCGGAGGGATTCCACGGTGATCTCCTGGCCGTGTTGCGGATGCACAGTGATGACCGGGGTGACCCGGCTGTGTGTGACAGGACGTCGGATGTGACGTGCCTCTCATCCGGCCTGTCCCCCCGGCCCCCTTCCCTCCGGCCTGCCCCCGGCGGACGGCGGAGTTCGACGTCAGCCGGCCACACCTGTCACAGATGCGCACCGCACTCGGTCATGACTGCGGAACGGTTGTGGGACCTGGGCGCCCGAACGCGGCATCCGCGGGACGGTGTGCCAGGCCCCGCCACGCATGTGGCAGTCCGCAGGCTAGGGAGAAACGATGAAGAACGTGCTGGTGGTTGGCGGTGGCTTCGCAGGTGTGTGGGCCGCGGCGGGAGCCGTACGGACCGCGCGGCAGGCCGGCAAGGCCGGTGAGGGACTCCGGGTGACCCTGATCAGCGGCGGTGACGACCTGGTGATTCGTCCCCGCCTCTACGAGGACGACCCGGAGAGCAAGCGGGTGCCCTTGGACCGTGTCCTCGGCCCGATCGGCGTCCGTCGCGTCACCGCGACGGTGACGGGCATCGACACCCGAGCCCGTACCGTCCGGGCCGTCGAGCGGACGGGCGGGGAACGGACCCTCGCCTACGACAAGCTCGTCCTGGCCACCGGAAGCCAGCTGGTGCGCCCCGACTTCCCCGGCGCGCAGCACGTCTTCGACATCGACACCCTGCTGTCGGCCGCGGCGCTCGATCACCACCTGCGGCGGCTGCCCCGGCGTGCCGCCTCCGCGGGCCGGTACACGGCAGTCGTCGTGGGCGCCGGATTCACCGGCGTGGAGATCGCCACCGGCCTTGGCGAGCGGTTGCGCGCCCTCGCCGATGCGCAGGGTACGGGCGAGGAGGTGCGGGTCGTACTGGTCGACCGTGCCGATGTCCTCGGCCCGGAGCTCGGCCCTGGCCCGCGTCCGAGCATCGAGGGTGCGATCGACGAACTGAAGATTGAGTGCCGGCTGGGACGTACCGTGGCTTCGGCCACCGCCGAGGAGGTCGCCCTTTCCGATGGTGAGGTGATCCCCGCCACGACCGTCGTATGGACGGCCGGCATGGCCGCCAGTCCTTTGACCGCCCAGATTCCAGGAGAGCGGGACCGGCTGGGACGGCTCGGCGTGGACGCGTATCTCCGGGTGGTCGGAGTTCCCGACGTGTACGCGGCCGGCGACACCGCGGTCGCGCCGGCGGAGGAGGGGCACCTCACGCTGCAAAGCTGCCAACACGCCCTGCCGATGGGGAAGTTCGCCGGACACAATGTGGCGGCTGACCTTCTGGGAGCCGAGCCCCTGCCCTTCGCTCCGGATCCCTACACCACCACCTTGGACCTCGGGCCGGTCGGCGCCGTCTCCACAGCCGGCTGGGACCGGGTGGTGCGGATGGCCGGCGAGGAGGCCAAGCGTCTCAAGCAGGACATCAATACGGTGTGGATCTACCCCCCGCTCGACGACGCCGAGCAGCTCCTCGCCCAGGCCGGTCGCTTCTCCAACCTCTGACGACCCGGCTGCCGGTCTTCCGCGACCGAGCGCGTCCGAGGTGCGGGACGGCCTCGGCCGTCCCGCCGTACCGTAGCCATGCGACAACCGTGTGCTCCTGTCACGGGACAGCCACAACCGGAGGAACGGAGACCTCAGGATCATGCATGTCGAACCGTCTCCCACGGAGTCCCCCACGGCAAGTGATCTCGAAGAGGCCGTCTCCGTCTTCGTGCGGCACCGATTACGTCTCTTCGGCATCGCCTACCGCGTGCTCGGCAGCGCGGCCGAGGCCGAGGACGTGCTCCAGGAAGTGTGGCTGCGCTGGCAGAAGACCGACCGCTCCGCGGTGGTCAGCCCGGTGGCCTTTCTCTCGAGCACGACGACCCGTCTGGCCATCAACGTCGCACAGTCGGCGCGGGTCCGTCGGGAGACCTACATCGGACCGTGGCTGCCCGAGCCCGTCGACACGAGTGCGGACCCCGAACTGGGCGCGGAGCGCGCGGAGGCCCTGGAGATGGCTCTGCTGCTGGTGCTGGAGAAGCTGAGTCCCACCGAGCGCGCCGCATACGTACTGCGCGAGGCGTTCGATTACTCCTATCCCGAGATCGCCGAGATCCTTCACCTCAGTGTCGTCAACGTGCGGAAGATCGTGAGCCGCGCTCGTCAGCACCTGTCGGACGAGCGGCGCGAGAGCGTGGACACGACGGAGCACCGGCGCCTGCTGAACGCCTTCGTCTCAGCGGCTCGAACGGGGGACGTGGCCTCGTTGGAAGCACTTTTCGCGCCCGACGTCGTCAGTCTGACCGACGGCAACGGGATGCGGGGCGCCGCTCGTATCCCTGTGCTGGGCCGTGCCCGCGTGGCCAACCTCTCGACGGCCTATCCGCGGTTCTGGCGGGATGTGGACCTCAGGCTGGTCGATGCCAACGGCCGTACGAGCTTGATGATCCACCGGGACGGCAAGCCCTCCGCGTTCGTGGCGATAGCCGCCTCGACGGAGGGCATCTACAAGCTGATGTGGGTGCTGAGCCCGAGCAAAATCGCCGCATTCCTCGGTTCGCGTTCCCGCTTCGCGACCGGCGTCAGCCCTGCGCCCGGCGTGTGACCGCGGCCCGGCGCCGGCCGGTCCACCTGGTCAGGACCAGCCGTCGCCCCGGTGTGCCGGGCTCCGGCCGGAGCCGGAGCCACCGGATCCGGGGGTGTGGTTCCAGGCATGGAGTTTGTCGGGGTTGAGGGTGACCCAGACCTGTGCGATGTGGCGGTCGGCGATGTCGAGGCTGATGACGGCGGCGACTTGGCGGTCGTAGCGGACGACGAGCCCGGTGCGGCCGTTGACGGAGTGCGTGGCCAGGGTGGTACGGGGGCGGTCGGCCAGCAGGGTGAGCAGGCTGTGCGCGACCCGTCGGCTGCCGTGGACGGGGCCGGCCAGCGCCCGGACTTTACCGCCGCCGTCGAAGAACGCCGTGGCGTCCGGGGACAGGAGCGAGGCGAGCAGTGCGGCGTCTTCGGCGGCGCAGGCGTCGCGAACGGCGCGGGCGAGGGAGTCGTGCCGTTCGGGTGTCGTGGGGAGTGAGCGCTGCGTGCGAAGCCCGCGGCGGACCCGGTGGGCGAGTTCGGCACACTCCGCTTCCGTGCGTCCCACGATGTCGGCGACCGCGCCGGAGGTCATCCCGAAGACGTCGTTGAGCACGAACGCCGCCCGTTCGGCGGGCGACACGGAGTCCAACGCCTCCAGCAGCACCCGGCTGACCTCCCCCTCCACCACCGCCCACGGCCCTTCGCCGTCCACCGCCCGTGTCCGGCGCCCTCCCCCGCGGCCACCCGCGCCCCGGTCGGGCAGGACGAGACGTCCCAGACAGATCCCGCCGGCGGTCTTCGCGAGCCAGGAGCGGGGAGCCGTGATCTGCTCGCGCCCCGCGTCCGACAGCCCGTACCACCGGCGATAGGTCTCATCGACGACGCATTCCGCCTCACTGCGGCTGCCCAGCATCCAGTAGGCCACATCCAGCAGATACCGACGCTCGTCGAGCAACTCCGCGATCGGCACCACGTCACCGTGATCCATACGGCGTCCTCCTTCCCGGCTCAATCGTTAGACCGGGTACGCACGGATCTTGTGACACCACTCCCCCACCGTCCCGAGCGGGCCGACAGCGGCCGCACCGGGGCCGCCGTCGGCACGGAGAACGGCACTATCGAGCGGTTTCCTCGGGAGCCGACACCGCGTTCTGCCCCGAGGGGGAGTGTCGCCGGGTGAATCGCGACGGCCGCGGACGCGACGCCTTCCGGGGCGGGTGCAGCTCGATGGTGAGGGAGGCGGCGGTGAAGACGGAGGAGTAGGTGCCGACCGCCAGGCCGATGAGCAGGGCGAGGGCGAAGTCGGCGAGGGTGTCGTCGGCGAGGACGGCCAGGGCGGTGAGGATGAGTGCCGCGCCCATGCCCGTGTTGACGGTACGGGGCAGGGTCTGCAGGATCGCCCGGTTCGTCAGGCGGGGAAGCGGTGTGGTGCGGTCGCGGTCGAGCAGTTCGCGGACGCGGTCGAAGAGGACGACGGAGTCGTTGACCGAGTAGCCGATGACGGTCAGCAGGGCGGCCAGGAAGACCCCGTCGATGGGCTTGCCGAGCCAGGCGAAGGCGCCGATGAGGATCACCACGTCGTGGGCGAGCGCGACGACGGCCGCGGTCCCGAAGAACCAGCGGAAGCGCACCGCGAGGTACAGCAGTTGGGCGCCCAGGGCGAGGGAGAGTGCGATGAGGGCGTTGCGGCGCAGTTCGTCGCCCATGCTGGGGCCGATCAGCTCGTCGCGGATCTTCTTCGTCTCGCCGCCGAGGTCGCTGATGGTTTCGGTGACGGTGGCCTCGTCGGCGTTGGTCAGGTTCTCGGCGCGCACCGTGAGCCCGGTGTCGCCGGAGGACTGCACCACCGCGCGGGGGAACCCGGCGTCGGTGAGGGCGGTACGGGCCCGGTCGGGGTCGACGGAGGTGCTGGTGGCGTACTCGATCAGCCGGCCGCCGGTGAACTCGATGCCGAAGTCCAGGCCGCGGACGAGGATGCCCGACGCGGCCAGGGCGGCGAGTGCGGCGGAGGCGGCCAGCCAGCGGCGCGGACGGCGCATCAGGAACGGGTCCCGGCGCAGCAGCCGGTCGCGGACCCAGCCGGTGCTCGCGATGCCGGTGACGCGGGGTCGGCGGAAGACCGCGGGGCGGTTGGCCGCGTACTCGGCGAGCACCCGGCTGATCACCAGGGCGCTGACCATCGAGGCGAGGACGCCGATGGCGAGGGTGATGCCGAAGCCGCGTACCGGGCCGGAGGCGAAGGCGAACAGGAGAGCCGCGGCGATCAATGTGGTGATGTTGGAGTCGGCGATCGCGCTGAGGGCTCCGCGGAACCCGGCCGTCAGTGCCGATCGGGGGGTGGGGCGGCTGCGGGCCGCGTACTCTTCGCGGGCCCGTTCGAAGACCAGGACGTTGGCGTCCACGGCCATGCCGATCGCCAGGACGAACCCGGCGAGGCCCGGCAGGGTCAGTGTGGCGCCGAGCGCGGCCAGGGCGGCGTAGGAGATGAGCGCGTAGCAGGCCAGGGCCGCGGTCGCGAGCAGGCCCATGAGCCGGTAGACAGCGATGATGAACAGCGCGGTCAGTGCGGTGCCGATGCCGGCGGCCCAGGCCGCGGCCTCGATGGCCGCATCGCCGAGCGTGGCGCCGATGGTGCGCTGTTCCACGGTCTCGACCGGTACGGGCAGGGCTCCGCCGGAGATGAGCAGGGCCAGTTCGCGGGCTTCGGTGTCGTCGAAGGAGCCGGTGATCTGGGTGGTGCCGCCCGGGATGCCGGTCCCGCACCGTACGGAGGGGTCGACCTGCGGCGAGGAGATGATCTTGTTGTCGAGGACGATGGCGACCCGGCGCTGCGGGTCACCGGCCGGGTGGCAGGCGGCCCGTGCGGTGACCTGCCGCCATTGGTCCTGGCCGGTCTTGGAGAAGTCGACCGCGACGTGCCATCCGGCACCGCCCTGCTGGTCGAAGCGGGCGTCGGCGCCTTCGACGTCCCGTCCGGTCAGATCGGCGGCCCCCAGGCGCAGGGCCTGTCCGGACTCGTCCGGCAGAACGCGCTCCTTGGCCGGATCGGTCGCCGGGGCGGTGGCGCCGTCGGCGGTCCGGGCCGGGCCGAGGACCGCGTGGACGGTGAGCTGCGCGGTGCGGCCCAGCACGTCGGCGGCCTTCTTCGGGTCATGCACGCCGGGCAGCTCGACGAGGATGCGGTGGTCGCCGGAGCGGACGAGGGTCGGTTCGGCGACGCCGAGCGCGTCGATGCGGCCGCGCAGCACTTCCACGGTGCGGTCGGTGGCCGCGGCGTCGGCGTCGGTGGTGGGGGTGGAGCGGGTTTCCAGCATGATCTGGGTGCCGCCGCGCAGGTCGAGGCCGAGGCGGACGGGCGTGGTGAGGGCGATGGCCAGCGAGCCGGCGATCACGGCGAGGGCGAGGAGCGCACGCAGGCGCAAGGATTTGGTGCGGTTGTTCCGGCGGTTGTTCCGGTTGTTCCGGCGGTTTTTCCAGCGGTTGTTCCGGCGTTTCAACACGAGCCTCCGGCAGGCACGCCGCGGCAGCGGCCCGCGCGGCCGCGACGGAGGAAAGGGTGATGGGTCGCGTCAGATACCTGCGGGTGCCGGAGGGGCCCGGCCGCGGTCGTGGGCCGACCGGCCGGGAGAGACGGGTGCGCACGCGGGCGGCGCTGAAGCACGGGTATCGACAGCCGGGCCGGCATCCGCGTCCGGGGGGTCGGTGGCGTGGTGATCCGGTGGGCACGGGCGCTCGCCGAGGTGGTCGTGGCGGACCCTGGCCTGAGCCGCGCAGCCGATGGCATACGGGTCGTCCGCGTGGGGACCGGTGTCGGGGCGCTCGGCGCCCGTGGCCGCCGGGGCCGGGTCGAGCAACGGAGCGGACGCCGCGGGCACCGGAGCGGAAGCGGCGCGCGCGGCATCGGCGGGAACCCACGCCAGCAGGACTGCGAGGAGCGCGATGAGCGTCCCCGCGAGCCGGTGACCTGCGGTCGGGGTGCTGCGGGGCGCTGGGCGCATGCACCGTCCCCTTCCTGCTGGGTGCTCGACTTCCTGCGGGTGCTCGGCGTGGGGTGCCGGTCCGGGGCTCCGGCCGGGGGGCTCCGGCCCGGGAGTGGACGACCGGAGCCCCGTACGTCGGTGCGGGGCGGGCGTCAGGGTTCGATGAGACCTGCGCGGATGGCGTAGCGGGTCAGCTCCAGCCGGTCGTGCAGACCGAGCTTGTGCAGGAGGTTGGCCCGGTGGCGGTGCACGGTCTTGACGCTGATGAACAGGATCTCGGCGATCTCCTTGGAGGAGTGCCCTTCGGCGACGAGTTTGAGGACCTCCTCCTCACGGGGGGTGAGGAGCTGGTCGGGGTCTTCCTCGCCGTGGCGGACGCGTTCCAGGTAGTTGCGGATGAGGGCGGTGACCGCGCCGGGGTAGAGGAACGGCTCGTTGCGCATCGCGGCCCGGCAGGCGGCGACCAGGTCGCGGTCGGCAACCGACTTCAGCACATAGCCACAGGCCCCGGCCTTGAGTGCCTGGAACAGGTACTGCTCGTTGTCGTGCATCGTCAGCATCAGGATGCGCAGACCCGGCTTGAGCGCCACCAGCTCCCGGGTGGCCTGAAGACCGGTCAGGCGCGGCATGGCGATGTCCAGCACGGCCAGGTCGATCTCCTGGCTCCGGGCCGCCTCGATGGCCTCGGCACCGTCCCCGGCCTCGGCGACGACCTCCAGGTCGGGTTCCCTGTCGAGGATCAGGCGTACGCCGCGGCGTACGAGAGCGTGGTCGTCGGCGAGCAGGATGCGGATCGGCTTCCCGGTCGTGGCGGACGGTGCCGAGGCCGTGGTGGGTCCGGGCGGGGTCGGATCGGGCATGGTCAGAGCTGCTTCCTGGGGGCGGGTGTGATGAGGCGGATCCGGGTACCGGTGCCGGGCGTCGAGGTGATGTCCAGGGTGGCCCCGGCGAGCAGGGCCCGTTCGCGCATGCCGCGGATCCCGGCGCCTTCGCAGGCGGCCTCGATGCCGCGGCCGTCGTCGGTGATCTCCAGCACCACCGCCTCGCCCACCCGGCGCAGGCTCACCTCGACCTGCCGCGCGTCCGCATGGCGGGCGGCGTTGGTCAGGCTCTCCTGAGCCACCCGGTACAGCACGAGCTCGCTCTCCTGGTCGAGGGTGGGCAGATCGGAATCGAGGCGGCGCACGACCCGCAGCCCGGTGTGCGTGGCGAAGTCCTGCGTGAGCGAGGTCAGTGCGCTGACCAGGCCCAGGTCGTCCAGGACGCCGGGCCGCAGGCGGCGCACCAGGCGGCGGACCTCGTCCAGGCTCTCCCGGGTGATCTCCTGGGCCTGCTGGAGCTCCTCGCGCAGCGGCTCGGGGGCGTCGTCCGCGGCGCGCTTGAGCACCAGCAGGATCGCGGTCATGCTCTGCCCGACCTCGTCGTGCAGTTCCTGGGCGATGCGGCGGCGTTCCGCCTCCTGGGCCAGCAGCGCCCGAGCGCTGGACGTGGCCCGTTCGTGCTCCAGCCGGTCGAGCATGGCGTTGAAGGTGCGGATCAGCTCGGACACCTCGCTGCCGCCGCCGGCGCCGGGCACGGGCAGCCGCTGGCCCGGTCGCAGCAGGTCGACGGTGGTCATCAGCCTGGTCAGCCGGTCCAACGGGGCCAGGCCCCAGCGCAGCAGGGTGCCGTTGGCGACCAGCATGACGGCGAGACCGCCGACCAGGATGATCGCCTCGGTCAGCAGCACCGGCACGGAGACGGTCACCGGCGCCCACAGCAGCAGCGCCGTAGCGGTGCCCAGCACCAGGGCGTTGAGCCCGAAGATCCGCCAGAACAGCGACACCGGGGACGTTCCTCCTTCTGCGCTCCGCGTGTGATCAGCTCTACTGATCAGCTCTACTGTCGCCCCTCGCACCCCGGCGGAGCCGCCACAACTGATCACGACCGAGCCTGACACAGCCTGCCTCCCGCACCGCGCGCGGTCGATGGGGCCCGTCACCCATATCCGAGGTCATCGGGTACCCATGCGCCCTCCCCCGCCATCGCCCCGTGGTCACCGCTGCCCCGGGCAAATGGGGTCCGCGCCCGATGGGCTTCCGACGCCGGGTCGAGCAGAGTCGAAGGTGATCGAGCCGTCCGGTACGGCCGGTGCGCGCGGTCGTGGAGACCGCGCGCACCGGCCGTACCGGGCGGCCACTGCCGCGCCTGGCGCGCTTTCGCGAAAGGACCTCATCGTGCCGCTGAACACCGCCCAGACCGGTCCCCGCCCCGGGCGGCTGACCTCTCATGAAACCCGTCAGCGCCTCGAACACGCCCGCAACAGCCGGCTGGCTCAGCTGCGTGCCCTCGACGAGAGCGCCCCGAGCACGGACGCCCATCTGGTGTCCGCGCAGAGGGAGGCGATCCAGCGCGTCCTCACCGAGATCGACGAGGCGTTCGCCCGCGTGGAGGACGGCACCTACGGCACCTGCCAGGGCTGCGCCAAGCCCGTCCCCGCCGAACGCCTGGAGATCCTGCCCTACACCCGGTACTGCGTCGCCTGCCAGGGCCGCGCCACCGCCTGACCCGCTCCGCCCGCCCCCCTGTTTTCGTCTCCGCCCTGTTCAAAGGGGTGAAGTGGTGAACCACCAGACCGTCGGCGACCGTGCCGCGCACCTGTCGCCCGAGGACCTCGCCGCGCTGCGGGAGAACCTCCACGAACAGCGCCTGTTCCGCCAGGAACAGCTGCGGCAGATCGCCGCGCCGTCCCGCGCCGAGGACCTGCTCCGGCGCCGCTCCGCGGCACAGGCCGAAGTGCACGTCGAAGTCGCCGCCTCCGCGCGCATGGTCCTCGCCGACGTGGAGGCGGCGCTGCGACGCATCGTCGAGGGCCGCTACGGCACGTGCCACCTGTGCCGTCGCCCCGTCGAGCGCGACCGGCTGATGATCGTTCCACAGGCCCGCTACTGCGCACGGTGCCAGCAGGTGCGGGAGGCCGGACGATGACCGTCCGCCGCCGCTTCCGGCCTGGCTCCCCCGCCGGGCACCGGCACCGGCCCTGGCCGTTGTGCCGGCACTGCTGCGGCCTCGCCCTGGACCTGGGCAGCGCCCGCACCCGCGCCTGGATAGCCGGCCGCGGGATGGTCCTCGACGTACCCACCATCACCTTCCCCGGTGCTGGGGCGGTGTACCCGGTCCAGCGCGGCGCCATCGTCGACGTTCCGGGAACGGCCCGGATGCTCGACCGGCTCCTCAGCCACCGCCTGCCCCGCCTCACCCGCCCGCTGGTGGTGGTCACCGCGCCGGTGCTGGGCGGCCCCGCCTACCGGGAACGGGCCCGCGCCGCCGTGGAAGTGCTCCGCCCCCGCGCGGTCCTGACCGTCCCCACCGCGCGCGCCATCGCCCTGGCCGCGGGCGCCGACCTCTCCCTGCCGCTGCTCGTGGTGGACATCGGCGCCCACCTCACCGAGGTGGTCCTCCTCGTCGACGGACTGGTCTTCGACGCCCGCCGCACCGCCCTGGGCACCACCGACCTCGCAGACGCCACCGACCTCGCCGGCACCACCGACCTCGCGGACGCCGACGCCACGGCGGAGATCAGCGAAGCCATCAGCATCATGATCACCTCCATGCTCCGGCAGGACCGCACGTCCCTCACCGCCGAGGCCCTGAGCCGGGGTGCCCTCCTGGCCGGTGGCGGCGCACTGCGCCCCGACCTCACGCACCGGCTCGTCGGCGGCACGCACGCGCCCCTGCGGACGGTTCCCACACCGCACACCGCGGCGATCCGCGGTGCCGCCAAGATGCTGCGGGCCGCGCACGGACATCCGTCGGCCAGGGGCACGTCCCCACCCGGGCCCGGCCCGCTCTTCCGCTGACCTCGCCGGCCCCGCTGCCCCCCCTGACCCCGCCGCCTCACCGGCCGGGGTCTGCTGTACGCCACCCCCTGCCCCGGAAAGGAGAACCACTGTGTCCGGCGTGCCACCACCCGCACAGCCCCCGGATCCCCCGCACCACGAGCTCGTGCACCCCCTGTCGCTGTGGCGCTGGCGGCGCAATCCGCTGTACCGGCGCACCGACCGCCTCCAGGGCCGGATCGCCCTGGCGATGCTGCTGCTCGTACCGGTCCTGGGGCTCGGTGCCATGTTCGCCATCGGTGACGCCGCCCACCGGCACTACCGCGCGGCCGCCGAGCACCAGAGGCAGACCCTGCGCCTGACCACCGCCGTCCTCACCCACGACGCCCCGGACCATCCGGAGCCCGGATCGGCGGAGGCGAGAGAGAACCGCTATCCGGCCACGGTCCGCTACACCGACCCGGACGGACGGATCCGCACCGCCAAGACCGACGTCCTGCCCGGACTCAGCGCAGGCAGCTCCGTCGACGTATGGCTCGACGCGGACGGAGCGATCGCCGAGCCGCCCATGCCCGCCAAACAGATCCGCAGCCGCACCATGGGCTGGGCGCTCATCGCCTTCCTGACCGTGGCCCTCGCCGGTGCCGCCGCCTACCGCAGCGTCACCGTGGTCCTGCGTCGGCGCAATCTCGCCCAGTGGGACGCCAAGTGGGCCGAGACCGCGCCACGCTGGACCACGTCCCCCTGAGCCCGCGCAAACGCTCACGCCTGCACGGACCGCCCCCTGGACGAGCGCGGCCGAGCCATGTCGTCCCCGGCCACGGGGCGGATGGCCGGGCCGGCCGTCGACGGGCCGCCGAGCCGACGGCGGCCGCGGCCACCGGGCCGCGGCCGCTGTCGGCACGCGAACACGTGGCAGAAGGTCTGTACGGCGCAGCCGGATACGAGGTCCGTACTCGTCAGGGTGAGCGCCGCCGCCGATGTCTGCGTCCGTCTCAGCCTGGGGCAGGACCCTGCGGTGGGCCAAGGATCACGCTCCTGAGGATCATCCTGGACTACTCCATCGCCGAGGTCTTCAGCGGGTCCGGAGGGGCTCTGACCGTTCGCTTCTATCCGGCAGCGTGCGACACCTGGACCTTGATATCCGCGGCATCACGAGCGACGTGGTCCATGCAGCCGTGGAGGCGCATGGCCTACAGGCGCCGCACGCCGTAACCGCCTGATGCCAGAGGCGGGCGTCACGCGGCCAACCACGAGAAAAAGGCCGGGTGTGCGATCCTCCGCTGCTGTCGGTACCGTCCCAGTAGTCGCTTCGGTACGGTGGGTGGCTTCCAATCCGATGGGGGAGATGACGTGTGGCGGACCAACGGTCGTCAGGGGAAGGCTTTACGGGGCGGTGGCCTGGTGCTGCTTCTGGCAGCGGTTCTCGCAGGTTGTGGGGGCGGCGATGGGCAGTCCGAGGGGCTGACCGGATCAGCGTCCGGTGCGTCGAAAGGGTCAGCGTCCGGTGCGTCGGCGGATTCCAGGACCGGGCTGCTCTACCGGGACAAGGAAGTCTCACTGAGTAATGTCCAGGCGATCAAGAACGGATGCCCGTCCGACTTCTCTTTCTACGTGGAGTTCGCGGACAGCGGGCCGCGCGTCCTCGGGCCCCGTGAGTCGAACCCGCGCCTGAACGACGACGGGAACCAGACGGACGAGGGCAGGCCGCCTGTCCTGTCATGGGAGCCTCCCTGCTCCTGGGACAACGAGGTGCTGGACTTCGACGACGTGCCCGTCGCCAAGGTTGCCGCGGACGCCGGGGATCTCGACCAGGAGGCCTGCCAGGATGCCGCACGGGCAGCGGTCGGCAACGGCACGCACGTCGACCGCTACAAGACCGGGGCCCTGGCGGCGGGGGACCGGTTCTGCGAGGACTTCGCCGCGGGCGGCCGCGTGGTCCTCCTGCGCGTGGTGAAGGTGAGCGGATCCCCCGTCGGGGAGCTGACATTGTCGGCGACCGTGTGGGCCGGGCCGGCGAAGACCGAGGGCGCGCCGGCGCAGCCCGGTGACAAGGTCTACGAGAACCAGCCCGTCACCGTGTCCGACGACGTGGCCAAGGCGCGCGGCTGCGTCCTGGGCAGCGTTGGGCTCGGTTCGGACATGCCGGTCGTTACCTACAGGAGCAGGCTGAACGGCGGCGGCGGAGACATCGAGTACTCTCCGAGCTGTCTGTCCGGAAGCCCGAAGATGTGGTTCCGCGGATACGTGGCCCGGGTGGAGGGCACCGCCGACCTGGACCTCACCGCTTGCCAGGACGCCGCGGCGCGCGGCGAGAGCAACGAACTCGAGGTACCGGTCTCCGAACTGCGGACCGGGGACCGGTTCTGCAGGTTCGACAGTCTCGACAAGGACGTCGCTCTGCTGAAGGTGACCGCCGTAACCGCCAAGGCCCCCGCCTCGGTGACCTTCTCGATCACCCGCTGGAAAGCTCCCGAACCGTCGTAACAGCGGCCCAGGGCGGCTTGCCATCGGCAAGCCGCCCCGCTCAGCGCCCACAAGCGCGTTGCCCCAGCAGTGCGATCGTGCATGGAGGCAGGGTTGCGTCCATGGGGGTTCTCGGAGAAGTAGCGCTTCGACCAGCGCTTACGAAGCTGCTTCTTATCCTCTGGCTTGGATTTCGCAGGTCAGGGAATATCGTTTCGGGAACCTCGGGCTCAAGCTGACCTACGAGCCCGAAAAACGGGCCGAGGCAACGCTCGACCCGCACAAGTTGGGGATACGGTCAGTGTCCGAGGGCTATCTGGACCAATACCCCACGAATCACACCGATCGTGGCTCAGCTGGAGCTTCACTCTTCGTGACCGACGACTAGAGCGCAAACTCCAGGTTGGGCGGAGGCGCTCATGCGCCCCTGGTCCGGATGAGAGCGCCCTCGACGATTACGTTCGTCAGCTGGGCCAGGAGCCCACCCTCAGCTGCAGCCCGTCGCCTTCGCCCGGACCGACAGATCGCCCACAAGTTCCCGGTCCAACACCGGCCTTGCTGTTTCATCCGTGAATATCTTCAGACGTGCATTTTGTTTCATGATGTCCCTTCCCAGGAGACTCGGCAGCCCCTGACCGACGCTCACCAGCTGGGGTTACACCACTCGCCCGGTTCTTGCTCGTCCGGGTCGCGGAGGTGATCTGCCGCAGAGGGCAGATCGAGCAAACATATTGTCAATGTGACAGTAATTCGTTACAGTCGGCACCATGCGTGATGATTCCTGGGCTCCGCCGTCCGTTCTGCTCACAGTTGACCTTGTAATCCTGACGTTGCGCGAGGGACGGCTGTGTGTCCTGCTCGTGGAGCGAGGCAAGGAACCCTTCGTCGGCATGCAGGCGCTGCCCGGCGGTTTCCTCAACCACGCCGGTGAGGCGATCCCGGAGGCCGCTCGCCGCGAGTTGGGCGAGGAGACCGCTGTTGACGCCCGGCAGTTTCATCTGGAGCAGTTGGCCACCTATGGGGATCCAGGGCGTGATCCGCGCGGGCGGGTCGTCTCGGTTGCGCATCTGGCGATCGCACCGCGCCTTCCTGAGCCGGTCGCGGGAACCGATGCCGCGAATGCCTCTTGGATTCCGACGGACACGGTCCTTTCCGGGCAGGTGAAGCTCGCTTTCGATCACGATCGGATAGTGACGGACGGAATTGAACGCGCCCGTAGGAAACTCGAGTTCTCCGCACTGGCCACGGCGTTCTGCGGAGACCTTTTCACCATCGCCGAGTTGCGACAGGTGTACGAGGCGGTGTGGGGCGTCACGCTGGACACCCGGAATTTCTACCGGAAGGTCCAGGCCGTGGACGGGTTCATCGTTCCGGCCGGGACGGGACGCAGGACCACGGTGGGGCGGCCCGCACGCCTGTTCCGCGCGGGGCCGACCACGGTGCTCTCGCCTCCGCTGGTCCGGCCCGTGCCGGCACCGGCGGAACAGCAGGCGGAAGAACAAACAGATGAAAACGCGAAGGAATGAGAAGAGATGCCAAATGACCTGGTGGTGATTCTCACCGCCCTCAATCTCGAATACGAGGCCGTGCACCAGAAACTGGCCGATCCGCAGGTGACGCTACACAAGAGCGGCACGCGGTTCGAGGTCGGGACCGTGTCGGGCACCTCGTGCCGTGTGGCACTCGGTCTGACGAGCAAGGGGAACCATTCGGCCGCGGTGCTGGCGGAGCGCGCGATCGAGCACTTCTCTCCGGTGGCCGTGCTGTTCGTCGGTGTCGCCGGCCGCATGCGGAGCTCGATCGCACTGGGCGACGTGGTGATGGCCACCCATGTGTATGCCTACCACGGCGCGACCAGCGAGGACGACGGACTCAAGGCACGGCCCCGGTCATGGGAGGCGCCGCACCCTCTCATCCAGCTCGGCCAGCATCTGGCCCGGATGACGGAGCGGGCCGGCCACGCATCGGAGAACGGGCAAGTGGCGCGGGTGCACTTCGGCCCGATCGCCGCCGGTGAGGTCCTGCAGAATTCGCGGAATTCCGCCGCGGCCGCATGGCTCCGGCAGCACTACAACGACGCGTTCGCAATCGACATGGAAGCCGCCGGCGTGGCACAGGCCGGCCATCTCAGCGGTCTGCCGGTCGGCGTCGTCCGTGGCATCAGTGACCGGGCGGACGGCACGAAGAACGGCGCGGAGGACCGTGAGCGGCAACCGCGCGCCGCGGCGAACGCGGCGGCTTTCGCGGTACGGCTGGCTGCGGAACTGATCAAGGAAGCAGAACTGGCAGTGGAAGCAGAGGAAGAGGAGCGGATCGTCATGGCCCAGAAAGACAGAACTGGCAGGGGCGGCGGAAGCGTCGTCAACACGGCCTTTTCCAGCACGGTGGGAATCATGGCCGGAGAGGTCACCGGCAGCACCGTCTACCTCGGCGGGGCAACTCCGAAGGCGTCCACCCCGACGGAACTGGTTGCGGAGCTGGACCGCTTCCGCGAGGACCTGACACGACATCACGCCGACGGGACCCTCGACGCGGACATTCACCACGAGGCACAGGCCGAACTGAGCATCGCGAGGCGCGCAGCGGAGAAGTGCACCGCGAACGCCCCGGCGCCTCCGAAGAAGGCAGCTCTGGCGCTCAGGAAGTTACGCGGCCTGCTCGCCGACCACCCGGAACTGGCCGCCGGTCTTGCGTCCCTGATCGCGGCGGCGGGTGACCCGGCATGACCGAGGGTTTCCCCTCCACGCACAACGAGGCGTATGACTCCTTCGTAGCCGTCCAGGCCTCGAACGTACACGACTCCACCTTCAACATCGTCCCCCCGGACGCTTCGCCCCAGAAGAAGTACGAGATCGGGGTCCGCTGTCTGGAAGAAGGCTTACCCGGCCGGGCGCGGGAACTGATCTGGGACGCGATCACCCACAACCACGACGGCCCGGAGATACGCTTCCACTGGGCGCTCGCCATGCTCAGCAAACGCGCCCACCACGACCTCAGTGCCGAGGAGCGCCGTCAGCTGGACCGGACGCGGGACGTCATGCAGGGCTACGCCGAGGATAAGGACTGGAAGCCCGGTCTGCAGGTCGTCTTCGATCTGCTGGCACTGCCCGGCAAAGCTGACAGTGAGACCGCCGCCGTGCTGAAGCGGCTGAGGGATCTGGCACCGCCCCAGCGTGACCTGATCGTCCACCACCTCGACCTCGTGCTCACCAGCCGGACAAAAGCCACCCTGTGGGCCGAGATCTGCGAGCTCGCCAAGGCCGGGCAGTTCCGTGGTGACCGTTCCCGGCGGGTCCGGTACTACTTCGAGCCCGATCCCATCGGGGCACGGACCCGGCCTCCTGAGGAGAGCACCGCCTTCCGTTACCGTCCTCGCCTGGCGGCCTGGACCGGTCTGTTCGTCGTCGCCGCGGGATTCCTCGGGATCTCGGCAGTGATCGCGGATCCGCTGACCGCGATCGTCGAGCTGCTGATCGCGCTCGGCACCGGATTCCTCGCCGCCCGGTTCGGCCAGCGATGGTGGCACAACAACCACCGGCTGCATGCCAAGGAGCAGGAGCTGGGCCAGGCGTCGAATCAGGAACAGGTACCGGATCCGGCCCACTCCCCGGGCGTCCCTTCCCTCGCGTCCGCGGGCGGCGGGACCCCCGCTGCGGACGGGTTCACCAGCCGCGTCCGCACGTCCTTCGAGCACTACTTCGGCACGTACGTGCCGCACGGGTGCGACCGGCCCGAGTGGCTCGCCCACACCACTGGCATCCGCGCCGTTCTGGCCGCCGAGGTCGCGTTCCTCTACCGGGAGAGCAGAATCAGCGTCGACCGGGTCAACTGGCTGATCCGCTACCTGGCCCGGGACGCCAAGGACCGCCATAACAACGGCACGCTGTTCGCCCACCGGCAGCGGTACCGGACTCCGGTGACGACGAAACTCGCCTGCGTGCCCGCCCTCGCCGTCTTGGGCGTCACCTCCCTGGCCGTCACCGTCACCGCCGCGACAGGTTCGGCGAGTGCGTTCCACGGCCTCCTGACCTTCGCCGTGTTCTTCGGCGCCATCGGGAGCGGGCGCCGGGCAGCGTCGGTGTGGCTGGACATGCGCGGCGAGGAACAGCGGTTCGCCGAGGAGACGCAGGAGTACCACCTGCGGATGTACGCGCGTGAGGAGGAGTTCCAGCGCTGGAAGGAGCAACTGGAAGCCATCCGGCCCTCCGACGCCGAGATGGAGGCGTGGCTCAGCCACGACAAGGTCCTGTTCACCGCCGATGTGCTCCGTCACCACCAGCTCACCTGGTACGACATCATCGCCCACACGATCCTGACGACACCGGCACGCCCCTACCGACGAGCACGGCGCCGAGGCGGCCCCTGGCGCTACTCCCGATACACCCTCCGGCTGTTCCTGGCCACACGGAACGGTGTCCGCGAGATCAGCACCGAAGTCGACTTCGCCCGCGCCACTCGCCCGGGCGAACAACGCACCAACTACCGCTTCGACGCGTTCTCCTCCGTGCAGGTCACCGAGGACGACCGCATCGGCTACGAGATGGCGCTACTCCTCTCCAACGGCCCGGCCAGAACCATCCGGATCAAGGACGCCGACAGCCACCAGCTCGAACCATACGAGAACGCTCGGGACCTCTCGCAGATCAACCTCGACGCGGCCGGCTTCGCCCATACGTTCCGTCTCCTGGAGGGCATCGCGGCCGACGGGAAGGCATGGATCGAGCGGAACAACGCCGACAGTCCACCGCCCGCGGACAGCACCGACTGAGTCCTCCCGGACCGGATCCGGAGGCCGACGGGCCAGGGAGCTGCTGAGAGCACGGCAGCTCCCTGAGGGTCCAGGCACCGCGGGCCGAGTACGGGTACCACCGAGCCACCCCCTGCCAAGGTGTCGCGAAACGAAGGTGACAGCCAGTCATGACGGACGGAGAACGGAGCACCAGTGCCCTGCTCCTTGCCGAGTACGCACAGATCAAGGACGAGCAGCGTGCACGTATCGGCTTTCGGGACAACCTGCTGTACGTGACGCTCGCGGCCGTGACCGCCGTCGCGGCTGTCGCCGCGCAGACGGACTACCCGCAGCTGATCCTGGCCCTGGCCCTTCCAGTGGTGTGTCTTGTGCTCGGATGGACGCACCTGGTCAACGACGAAAAGATCTCAGCCATCGGACGCTACGTCCGCACCGAGCTCGCGTCCCGGCTCGCAGAGGCCACAAACGTGGAGGAACCGCTGTTCGGCTGGGAGACCTACCATCGCAGCGACGACAGACGGATCTCGCGCAAGACCACACAGACAGTCGTCGATCTGCTGGTCTTCCTCGTCACTCCCTTTGCCGCACTCATCACCTTCTGGTGCCACAGCACGGAGAGCGCCCTTCTGGCCGCAGTCTCAATCCTGGAAGCCGCCGGACTCGTCGTCCTGGGTGTGCTGTTCCTGCAATACGCGGAGAGGTGAGATGCTGCTCGACACCGCGCTGGAGAGCGCCTACGGCAGCGTACTCACCGCGGGCCCCTTGAGCGCGGCGAACCTGGAGCTGCTGCGCCAAGAGATCCAGCAGATCGACGAACACGTCGGCAAATGCGAAGCCGACATCGGCTCCCTCACCCACCAGGAACGGACCACGGTGGAGTCCTGGCTCCACGCCAGGGACCGGTTCCTCACCGTCATCCCCGTAGCGGCGGTTCTGGCCGGACGGCAGAGTCTGGACCAGCCGACCGTCGACCCGATCATCACCGAAAGGACAACCGGTGACGCGCCCGGCCGCCCCGCGCAAGCAGCCAGGTCAGGCGACGATCCCCACCGCTCGGGTCGAAATCCTCGATGCCGGCAGGGCGGCTGCCGTTCAACGGCGTCGTGGCGACAGCGGGTCCTGAACGTCCTGGCCGCGATGCGCAAGAACCGCCAGGCCCTCTCCGACGCGGAGATCACCCGGCGGGCCGCCGTCAACCCGCAGTACCTTCAACGCCACCGCGACCTCAAAGCGGAAGCCAAGACCGACGCCCACCTCGCCCGAGACGGGCCGCGGGCGACGGCAGCAGCGACCGCCGCAAGGAGGCGGCCCTGCAAGTCGAGAACCACATGCTCCTGGAACAGAATGCCGCCCTTCAACGGGTCCTTCGCGAAGTCCAGAATGAGCTGCGCACGCTCCGCGCCCACGAACTGGGCGCCCCTTCCGCGACGGCCTGGACGCCCGCTCGCTGCGCGACACGGAGATAGAGGAACTGCGCGAGCAACGAGACGCAGCACTCGCAGCTGGCCGCCAAGCCGAGACCGCCATGCAGGCACTCCGCAACGTCAACCAGCGGCTGATGGTCGAGAACAGCCAGCTGAATCGCCACAGCTATTCCGGGACCAACCCGGACAGCCCCAGCCGCCCGCAAGCCGCCCGACCCCGGAAAAGCGCGCCGCCGACCGGCCTCTGCCCCACACCCCGGCCACCTCGAACCCGGCGGACAAAGCTCAGCACGGATCTGACCGCATTACCGGGTGAGGCCCCTCCGACGCTCCGGATGCACGTCTGCCCTCTTGGCATCCAACTGTGACAACAAACAGGGGGAAGCCAATCAGGGCACAAGCTTCTTACCGCTGCTGGCCGGTGGATTTCGGAGTGGCAGCAGGACGTCCGGTGGGTTGGGGCGCGGTCATGTCGAGCAGCAGCAGGGCGTCGTGGTCAGGGCTGCCGGGTTCGGCGGTGTAGACGCCGATGCGCTGGCCGGGGGTGCCTTCGACGTGCAGTGACTGCGAGGTGAGGGTGATGGCTCCGACCTGCGGGTGCTGGAAGGTCTTGTGGGCGGGCTTGCGGCCGGTGACTTCGTAGCGTTCCCACAGGCCCGCGAAGTCGGGGCTCTTCAAAAGGAGCTCACCGACGAGGTTAGTGAGGTCGGGGGCGTCCGGAGCCGTGCCGGCGATGGCGCGCAGGCGGGCGACACACGCGGTGATCTGCCGGTCCCAGTCGGTGAAGAGGTCACGCGCGGCCGGGTGGAGGAAGAGGTAGCGGGCCAGGTTGCGATGCTTGACGGGCCAGTCCTCCAGGCCCGGGTACAGGGCGAGGCCGCCGGGGTTCCAGGCGAGCATGTCCATGCTGCGGCTGATGACGTAGGCGGGGTTCGGGCGCAGTGATTCCAGCAGCAGTTTCAGGTGGGGGCGCACGGTGCGGCTGGGAGCGGGCGGCGGCTCGGAGACGTAGCGGGCGGCGCGGGCGGCCAGCTCGCGCAGGTGCTGGTGTTCCTGGTGGTCCATGCGCAGTGCGCGGGCGAGGGAGTCGAGGACGGCCGGGCTGGGGCGGGTCTCCTTGCCGCGCTCCAGGCGCACGTAGTAGTCGATGCTGATGCCGGCCAGGGTGGCCAGCTCCTCACGGCGCAGGCCGGGGGTGCGGCGGATGCCGGCCCCGATGGTGAGGCCGACGTGTTCGGGGCTCGTCTGGGTGCGGCGGGCGCGCAGGTAGCGGCCCAGCTCGGCGCCCTCGCTGTGCGCGCTCGTCGATGCCATGACTCCAGTCTCACCCGATGGGCGCCCGTCCCGCGGGGCCGTGGGGGGCCCTGTCATTACCCCTGATGAGCCCGCCCTGCCACGTGGGCGCAATCCGGGCGAAGGTGAGTGAGGAAGACGCCGTTTCCTCGCCGCCTAGCTCTGACCGGCATGACCTGCCGGGCTGGGCGAGAGTGAGGAACGGGCAACGCTACCGACCGGAGAAGGCGAGATGCGCTACATCAAGCTGCGTAACCTGGAGGTCTCCCGGATCGGGCTGGGCGCGATGGGCATGTCCCACGGCTACACCGGCTCAGGCACCGACGACGCGGAGTCGATCAGGACCGTGCACCGAGCGCTGGAGCTGGGCGTCACCCTTATCGACACCGCCGAGATCTACGGCCCCTACACCAACGAGGAACTGCTCGGACGGGCGCTGAAGGGCCGCCGGGACCAGGTGGTGCTGGCCACTAAGTTCGGCCTGGTCTCGCACGGCGGCGACGGTGCCTGGAACCTGGACTCCAGCCCGGCCAACATCCGCACCGCCGTCGAGGGCTCCCTCAAGCGCCTGGGCACCGACCACATCGACCTGTACTACCAGCACCGCGTCGACCCGAACACGCCGATCGAGGAGACGGCCGGCGCCGTGGGCGAGCTGATCGCCGAGGGAAAGGTGCGCGCCTTTGGCCTCTCGGAGGCGGGCCCGGACACGATCCGCCGCGCCCACGCCGTCCAGCCCGTCACCGCGGTGCAGTCCGAGTACTCGCTGTTCACTCGCGGTATCGAGGAGCGCGTGCTGCCTGTTCTGCGGGTGCTGAACATCGGTCTCGTGCCGTTCTCCCCGCTGGGACGCGGTTTCCTGACCGGCACCGTGCGCTCCACCGCCCAGTTCGACGAGAACGACTTCAGGCGCGACAATCCCCGCTTCACCGGGGAGAACTTCCAGCGCAATCTGGCACTGGCCGACGAGGTCAAGGCCCTGGCCGATGAGGCTGGTGCCACGCCCGGTCAGGTGGCGCTGGCCTGGCTGCTCGCCCAAAGCGACGACATCGCCCCGATCCCCGGCACCAAGCGCGTCAGCCGGGTCGAGGAGAACTCCGCAGCCGACGCCGTCACGCTGACCGCCGAGCAACTCGACAAGCTCTCCAGCCTGCCGCCCGCCGCCGGCGCCACCCACACCGAGGCTCAGGCCCGCATGCTCGAACGCTGAGACCCGTCGTCCCGACCACACAGCACGACCCCCGTTTGGAGTAACACCTTTCATGCGTGCAGCAGTGATGTACGGAGCTGGTGACGTCCGTGTCGAAGACCGGCCCGACCCGAAGATCGTCCAGCCGACCGACGCCGTGGTGCGCGTCGTCGCCTCCTGTGTGTGCGGCAGTGACCTGTGGCCGTATGCGTCGATGCCCGCCACCGACGCCGGCCGCCCCATGGGGCATGAGTTCCTCGGCGTCGTAGAGGAGATCGACGCGGAAGTGACCGGCCTGAAGGCCGGTGATCTGGTCGTCGCCCCGTTCACCTACAGCGACAACACCTGCGACTACTGCGCCAAGGGCCTGCACATCTCGTGCCGCAACGGCGGCCGCTACGGCGTCGACGGCGTCGACGGCGGCCAAGGCGAAGCCGTTCGTGTCCCGTACGCGGACGGCACCTTGGTGAAGCTGCCGGTGGCCGCCGACTCCGCGTTGCTGCCGTCGCTGCTGGCGCTGACCGATGTGATGGCCACCGGCCACCACGGCGCCGTCACCGCCGGCGTCGGCCGCGGCGATGCGGTGCTCGTGGTCGGGGACGGCGCGGTCGGCCTATGCGCGGTGATCGCCGCCAAGCGGCTGGGCGCCGAGCAAATCGTGCTCGCCGGCCGCCACGAAGCCCGCACCGGCCTGGGCCGCGAGTTCGGCGCCACCGACGTGATCGCCGAGCGCGGCGAGGAGGGCATCGCCCGCATCCGCGAGCTGACCGGCGGCGTGGACAAGGTCATCGAGGCCGTCGGCACCCGCCAGGCCCTCGACACCGCGCTCGGCGCGGTCCTGGACGGCGGCACCATCAGCCGCCTGGGCGTCCCCCAGTATGAGCAGAGTCCGATCGGCCCGGCAGAGTTCATGCGCAACATCACCCTGACCGGCGGCGCCAGCCCCGCCCGTGCCTACATCGAGCAACTGCTGCCCGACGTCCTGGACGGGACGATCGCCCCCGGCCGCGTCTTCGACCACACCTTCTCCCTCGACCAGACCCCGGACGCCTACCGGGCCATGGCCGACCGCCGGGTCCTCAAGGCCCTCATCCGTCCCTGACCGCCCGCCGCCACCCGCAGGACATCCCGCTCATGCAGACCGTCACCCTCAACAACGGCGTCAAGATCCGCTCCTCGGCTTCGGCGTCTACCAGATCCCCGCCGAGGACACCGAGCGCGCCCTCTCCGAGGCACTGGCCGCCGGCTACCGCCTGCTGGACACCGCCGCCGCCTACGGCAACGAAGAAGCCGTAGGCCGCGCCAGCCCCTACCGCCGGACGGAGAAGAGGAGCAGAGGGTGATCCGGTACCAGCCGGACGGCGACACGCACCGTGACGAACACGGCCATGATGACGACCTCCAGACCGGCAGTGTCTGTTCCGGGGTGGGCGGTCTGGACCTCGGTGCGCAGGCCGCCCACGGCGGCCGCATTGCCTCGCCCCGCCCCAGCGTCGGCGGCGGCACTGGCCGCTGCATGCGAGAGCACGGGCTCGACTCCCAGATCGTCGGTAGTCGAGCCCGCCGATGCTCGCGCCATCGTAATCCCCAAAACGGCGGCGAAACGCCCCCGGACGCCTTCCAGATCGTTCTCCCACCGGATGGCCCGACGCTGACCCGGCCAGTCGCTGAGGTCCTGTTGCGGATGCTCACCCGACACGCCGGGCGGGCTGGCTCTCTTCAGAAGGCCGAGCTATCGGTGGTGGACGACCAGGACAACCAAGGGCCGGAAAGGTGCCCAAATGGCCAATGATGACCGTCCGCTCCCATGGCTCCGAAAGGACCAACTCACGCCCGCACCCGTGCCCACCGCCGACCGCAAGCTGCTGTTCGCCTTCTGCGGGCGCGTCTCCACCGAGGACCAGCAAGACCCGGAAGCCTCGCGCCTATGGCAGTTGAACAGGGCCCAGGTGCTGATCGAACCCGCGGGTGGGGAGATCGTTGCCGAGTACTTCGATGTCGGCCAGACCCGTGCGCTGCCCTGGAAACGCCGCCCCCGGGCGGCAGCCCCGCTGGCCGCACTCGCCGATACGCGCCGTGGGTTCGACGCGGTGGTCATCGGTGAGCCCCAGCGGGCCTTCTATGGCAGCCAGTTCGGCAACACCTCCCGCTCTTCGTCCACTATGGCGTGCCGCTGTGGGTACCGGAGGTCGGCGGTCCCATCGATCCGGACAACGAGGCCCACGACCTGATCATGTCGGTCTTCGGCGGCATGTCGAAGGGCGAGCGCAACCGCATCAAGGTCCGCGTGCACTCCGCCATGGCCTCCCAGGTCCTGATGGAAGGCCGCTATCTCGGCGGCAGGCCTCCGTACGGATACCGGCTCAGCGACCTCGGCCCGCACTCCAATCCCGGTAAGGCAGCCGACGGCAAACGTCTGCACGGCCTCGAACCGGACCCGGACACCGCCCCGGTCGTGGCCAGGATCTTCACCAAATTCCTCAGCGGCCACGGCATCTTCGCCATCGCCGAGGGCCTGACCCGCGACGGTATCCCCAGCCCCTCCGCCCACGACCGGGCCCGCAACCCCCACCGCGATACTCGCGCCTGGGCCAAATCCGCCGTCCAGCGACCGTGTTCTTGCCGCACCGGCTCGACGACACGATCGACCTCATGGCGACGACCGCAGCGGCACCCGAACCAGAGTCCGCCGCTGTCGCGGCCGCCCGTGAGGTCTCGCCGACTGCGATGCCAAGCTGGCCACCCACCGAGCCGCCCTCGAAGCCGGCGCCGACCTTACCCTCGTCACACAGTGGATCGCCGAGACACAAACCCGTCGGGCCAGGGCCGAAGCCGAACTCCGTACGGCATCGAAGGGGCCGGGCACGAGAATGTCCCGCGATGAGATCGCCCGGCCCGTCCGGTCCATCAGCGATCTGACGACCGTCATTCAGCAAGCCGAGGCCGAAGACAAGGCCGAAATCTACCGCCTGCTGGGGCTCCGGCTCACCTACGCTCCAGCGCAAGCGACCGTGCACGCCGAGGTCACGCTCGACCCGAAGAACGACAAATCCCCATGGTCGATGAACAACCGTGGGGAATTGGTACGTGTCCGAGGGGGGGAGTTGGACCGATACCCCACGGCCCGGACTCTCAGCCCAACCACCCCGGCGGGCCGGTTTTCGGGCGACTTCCGACGCTGCCCCGGGACGCCCGGTCATCACTCAGAGTGGCCGCTGCGCTGAGTAGGCCCGGAGCGCGGTGTCGGGATTGCTCCCGGTCCGTTTCTCCGGGCCTCTCGCCGAACCCGCCGTGCGCCTCTCAACGCAACGGGCTCTCCACGGTCTCTGCCGTCAGACGGGGTTCGCAGGCTGCCATGGGCTGGGGATCGTACTGGCCCGGTATCGGTAGCGGCTGACCGTGACCGATGCGATCCGGAATTGCTCGATCCGGTCAGCCGCGATGGGTCTCCACCGCCCGGTCGGGGTGGTGAACCGGCGGCGGACGTCGCCCCAACTCCATCGGTGCGCTCCCGCAGCATGCGGATAAAACGCCACCACACGAAGGCGTCGAGCCTGTCGAAGACATGCTTGGCGACTGCGTGTTTGAAGTAGTTGGCCCAACCGCGCATGATCTGAGTGAGTCTCTTCAGCACGGTGGCAAGTTCCTGCTGCGATGTCCTGCCTGTCAGGGTACGGACCTTCGCCTTCAGCGACCGGATGGGCCGGTCGGCGATGAAGGTGTAGACGTGCCATTTGGTCGTGCCTCCTTTGCGTTTCCACTGGATGCGGAAGCCCAGGAAGTCGAACCCGTCGCTCATGTGCGCGATCCGGGTCTTGGTCTGCGACAGACGCAGACCGAGAGGCTCATGCACGTCAGCGACTTCTTCGCGCAGTGCCGCGGTGTCCCCTTCGGTGCCATGCACCAGGACGACGTAGGGTCGACCCGAGGCGCGGTACTGGCCTTTCGACCAGCCCGTTTCCTCGGGCCGCCCTCCGAACCCGGCGTGCCTATTGCTAGGCACCGGGCTCTCCACAAGTCCCTTCGGGCACACGGATCTTCCTCATGCCGTGCTCGGCCACGGAGAGGGAATGGCCGCTCCTCGGTAGCGGTAGCGGGTTGTCCGCACCGCTGCCGGGTTGAACAGCTTCTTCTCTCCGTCGACGGGCCACCAGCCGCCCCGGCAGTATCGGCGGCGGAGTTCCTTCCAGCTGGTCTTACGGTGCTTTCGCCGGAGCCATCCGAAGATCTGACGCCATACGACAGCGCGCAGAAACTCGAAGGCCCGGTGGGACACCCCCGGCCGGAAGTAGGCGGTCCAGCCCCGCAACAGCGAATTGAGCTGCTTGATCAGAGCTTCGAGCGGCAGGCGCGTCCTGCCAGCAGATCGCCTTGATCTTCCCGGCGCACGACCTTACGGCCTTCTGCGCCGGGTAGGTGTAGACGTAGTACTTGCTGGTGCCTCGCTTGCGGTGACGCTGGATGCGCCAGCCGAGAAAGTCGAGACCTTCGTCGATGCGGACCACCCTCGTCTTGTCCATCGCGAGCCTCAGCCCGAGCCTGGACAGCACCTCGGCCACCTCGTCGAGGAGGGCTTCGGCATGCGCCCTGGTGCCAGACACCATGATCGCGAAATCGTCTGCGTACCGGATGAGCCGGTAGTTGGCGAGTCCGTGACGGCGACGCTTGGCCCTCTCCACGCGGTCTGTCCACTTCGCCGCGAAGTGCTCGTCGAGAGCGGACAGGGCCACATTGGCCAGCAGAGGAGAAAGGATGCCCCCCTTGCGGGGTCCCGGTGTCGGTGTCCCTGACGTTCCCGGTCTCCGACAGGATCCCGGCCTTCAAGAACGTCTTCACCACGGCGAGCACCCGCTTGTCCCCGATCCGATGCCGCAGCCGGTCCATGAGGGCCGGGTGCGAGATCTCGTCGAAGCACGCGGCGATGTCAGCCTCCAGCACCCACTCATAGGAGTTGGACGCCAGAAGCCTCATCTCCGCGACTGCGTCGTGCGCTCGCCGCTCTGGCCTGAAGCCATACGAACACGGATGAAACTCCGCTTCGTAGATCGGCTCCAGCACCAGCTTTAGGCAAGCTTGGACCACCCGGTCCCGAACGGTCGGGATACCCAGCCGGCGGCGCTTGGCCGTTCCCGGTTTCGGGATCATCCGCTCCCGCACGGGCAACGGGCGGAAGCTCCGGTCCTTCAAGTCGGACCGCACTTCCGCGAGGAATTCCTCGACGCCCCGCACGGACTCCACGTAGTAGGCGGTCTGACCGTCCACTCCGGCCGCGCGTGCTCCCTTGTTGCCCCGCACCCGATCCCACGCGATCAACAAGAACGCCGGATCGGTGACGAGATTGAACAGGTCGTCGAACCTGCGATGACGTTCGGCGTTTGCCCAACGGTGCAGTTTGGTCTGGATCTCCAGTACCCGGCGTTCGGCCTTCATCTCGCGCGCTCGGACTACTACGGGGCCTCCGCCCCGCCCCACGGCCGTCAGCCGACGACGGACCTGCCCACTGCTGTCCTGGATGGCCAGCAGGAAGGGCGACCGGGGACGGTTCCCACGTTCACCACTCAACCGATCGACGAGGGAGGTGCCCAGCTGTTGCCCCGGCAGCATCGCCATGACTACGCCGCAGTCGTTCACCATGGCCTCCCCACCGGCGACTTCCCCCGGCTTCGGAGTTGGACGACCCGAAGGACGCCCACGCACTGCTGACCAGCCCATATCCACCAGATTTGAGCTGGCACGCCGTTTACGGAACTTTGGCACTGGTTCCTCTCGTACACCTTCTCGTCTCGCTTGCCGAACCCACGCCGTCTGGCAGTGCCGACGCGTCCCGGCGTTGTCAGGGCTGCTTCCCACCCTCCCCGGCGTCTCCCGGATCAGGCTGCCCTCAGCTTCACCCGGCCGCTGCGACGGCCAGGCGGTGGAGTCCTTCCACCCCCACTCGGTTGTGCGGCGCCTCGTGGAGCGCGAAGTCGTCCGCGTAGCGGACGACCCGCCACGTGGGTTGACCTTTGCGGCGCCGGTAGGCGCGTTTGCCTTCGGTGGCCATCGTCCCACCTGGTTCCCAGGGCCCGTGCAGGTGCTCACCGGTCCGCGATCGTCGGAATCCCGAGCTTGCGGACTTTCCCCGAGCCTCCTGGCTTGGGAATGCTGCGTTCCCGTACCGGCAGAGGACGGAACGAGCCGTCTTTGAGGGCGGCCCGCAGGTCGTTCAGGAACCCGGGAACACCGATCGATGCCTCGACGTCGGTGGCTGTCAGACCGTCGACGCCGGGGGTCCGGGCTCCCTGGTTGCCCGCGACCCGGTCGAACGCCACCAACAACGTCGCCGGGTCGTGCACGAAGTTGAACAGGTCATCGAACCGGCGGCCGGGATCGGCCACCGTCCAACGGTGAAGCTTGGTCTGTATCTCCAGTACCCGGGCCCGAGGGCCCAGAGCTCCGCCATTCGGCGGGGCGTCTTCCGGCATTGCAGCGTCCTTCCCTTCTCGATACCGCTGCCGCCCTTCCCCATGCGGCCGGCTCTCCCGGCCTCGGAGTACTACGGCGGCTCCGCCCCGTTCCGGACCGATCAGCGGTCGATGCGCTCAGCCCGGGCAGTCTGCTGGAGGCAGGTGGCGGGGCGAGGTTCGGGACGGTTCCCGTGTTTACTGTGGTTCGCTCGATGAAGGAGGAGCCCGGCTGTGTCCCTGCGGCATCGCCACGAGTACGCCGCAGGCTTCCCTCGTGGCCTCCCGGCCAGCTTTCGTAGACCGACCCAGAAGTTGGCAGACCACCCGAAAGGATGACCTGCATACGCACCGCTACCGGCCCTGATCCGCCAGGTTCGAGCCGGAGGCACTTTAAGAGACGTAAACGCCGATTCCTCGCGTACTCCTCTCCATCACGCTTGCCGGACCCGCCCCATCTGGCAGTACTGGACACGTCCCGCCGTTGTCAGGGCCGCTCTCGCCCTCCCCGGCATCACCCGGATCAGGCTGCCCTCAGCTTCAACCCGACTGTTGCGACAGCGAGTTGGTGCAGGTCTTCCACCTTCACTCGAACCAACAGCGCCTCACGGCGCAAACGGAAGTCGAGCCAGAACCGCAGCTTGTGAACAAAGCCACCGCCTGCGAACTTCATTCTGAAACGATCAGCTGGAGCCGCCATTTCAGGCGCATCACGCTAGTACGGAACCTCGCTCGGCGCCCGGCCCGGGCCGGGCGGGCCGGCGAAACATTGGGCGATGGCGAGCCATTGCTCGGCGACTTCGCCTCGGCAGGTCAGGGACGTGTCGGACCGGTGCCTGCGCTGGGTGACCACGAGGGCGAAGTCGAGCGCGTCGCCGGTCACCAAGGCGCGGCCGTCTTCTGGGCCGCGGACCCAGGGCAGGCCGCTGGGCAGGCGCAGCTCGACACGCGGTGGGGACGGCGGCACGGGCAGGCCGCGGTTGGCGAAGCTGAATGCGAACGTGACGAACCCGAGGTGACAAACGTGCCGGATCCGGTCCGTGGGCCGGCGGACGACCTTCAGGGCGTCAGCGACATCCTGGCCGTGGGCCCAGTATTCCATCAGGCGAGCTGTGGCCAGCGTCGCCGGGCTCATCGGTGGCCCGAACCAGGGAACGTTTTCGTCTCGACGCGAGGACGCAAAAGCCCTCAGAAGTGCTGCGAAGGCTTCATCCCATTCCTGTCGCAGTTCCTTTGCCGAGAGGTCTCGGCGGGCCGCAATGTGGCTTTCGAGGAGCTCGGCCAGGCCATCGTCGGTGGCGGGACGGGCACGCTGGAATTCATCGGGAGCGGCGATCGCTTCCTCGGCCAGGAGGTCACAGCCGATCAAGTGCGACACGCTGGATCTGATGTCCCAGCCGACGGCGGGAGTTGGCCGCACCAGATCTGTCCCAGAGGTGATGAGCGCCCGCAGCGAGTCGAACTCCGCCGCTAGATCGGCGATCAGCTCGCTCAGAACTCCGCACTCCATGTCGATGGACCTCCTGCTGTCGTGCTCTGAGGCGCCCGTGGCTTTGATTCCGCCTCGTGGGGCTGCGAGGTGCTCGTCTATCAGGCTGATGTGAGGTGGTTGTAGCGGCTTTTGAAGAACAGCAGGGGCGACGCCGTGCTGTCGGCATCGAGGTCGTCGACACGCCCGATGACGATGTAGTGGTCACCGGCGTCGTGCACGGCTTCGATCGTGCAGCCGATCCAGGCGACCACGCCGTCGATGACCGGGTCTCCATGCGGCCCGGACCGCCAGGCCACCTCGGCGAACTTGTCGCCTCCCGACACCGACAGTGCACGGCAGATCCGCTCTTGGTCGGCAGCGAGGACATTCACGCAGAAGGTGCCGCGCTCGGCGATGACCGGGAACGTCGACGACGTCTTGCCGGGCAGGAACGCCACGAGTGGAGGGGTGAGTGATACCGAGGTGAATGACGCGACGGTCATGCCCACCGGCCTGCCTTGCGCATCGCGCGAAGTGATAGCGGTGATGCCGCTGGGGAAGTGCCCGAGGACGGCCCGGAAACGTGTGGCGTCGGGGCCTGACAGCTGAGAAGAGTCGTCGACTCCCGTAAGCATGCTTACAGAATACAAGCATGCTTAGTATCTTACAAGCATGCTGAGTTCCGATCCCGCAGGCCATATGCTGCATGGGTGACAAGCGCACTGCCCTACATCAACCCGTTCGACGACGGTCGCTCGCCGACCGAGGCTGCCGCCGGTATGGACGAAGCGTCTTCGATGATCGACGCCGCCTTCCGGTTCGAGCGGGCGGTCACCAGGATCGGGAACACGCGACTGCGCCCATGGAAGATGACACTGTCCAGTTACAGCGCCCTGCGGATCCTGGCCAGTCAGCCCCATCTGACCCTTGCTCAGCTGTCACGCCGCTCCTACGTGCGGCCGCAGACGATGACGCGGATGGTCACCCAACTGGAGAACCGCGGTTTCGTTGCCCGTGACGCACATCCAGAAAGCGAACGGGCACTTTCGCTCCAGGTCACCGAGGCAGGGTTGGCCGCCTTGGATGAGATGAGCCGCGAGGTCCTCAAGATCAGCGACACATTGAACGCCACGCTCGGACGGGACGACATCGTCGCCACCGATGGCCGCCTGCGGCAGGCCGCGCTCGTAGTGGAGAACGAACTCCGGAACATGGGCCGCCCCGAGGAATAGACGCGCGGATGACCACCTCGCGGCGCAGACCCGGGTGGCGGGGATGCGGGCCGCGGACGGTCATGCGCCCCATCGGGCGGCCGGCACTCCCTGTGGCCACCAGCACCGCGCCGGGCTCCGCCGTTACGTTCTCCAGTCGCCATAAGTTCAGCGCTGGGCAATCAACTGTGCACATCGCCTTCTTACGTCCACCACCGGGTGCGCACCCGCCCCAGAGGCTCTTCGCCGGCATCCAATTCGGCCACGCCCTCGCGGACCGTCGCCTCACCGACCAGGGCCGCCCGCGCGACCGTGACCCGCCTCCTCGCCCAATGACTCGCCGTCCCCGCAGCACGGTACGGAGCCCGAGGTGGGCTCGGTGAGTTCGGGGTGCTCCCGTCCGGCCCTGTGGGTTGACCGGGTAAGCATGCGTTCCTAGCATAAGCATGCTTATACGCGCCTGTCGTTTTTGGATCATTTGAGCAGTGCGTGACAGCAGGGCGGAGTGGAGAGGGCGTGTGATGAGTCGCCATATCGCCGACGAAGTGTCGGCCTTCTGTGCCCAGGCTTCGGTGGAACAATTCCCAGCCGATGTCGTCGACAAGGCCAAGGTGTGTCTCGTGGACTTTCTGTCCGCGGCGCTCATGTTCGATGCCTCGCGCGAGGCGCGGATCGCGCTGAAGGCACTGGGGGAACCCGGGACACACGGTTGTGGTTCCGTCGTTCCCGGGGCGTCGGTTCGCGCCTCGGCGCCGATGGCGGCCTATCTCGCCAGCGTGGCCGCAGCGGCGACGGGTCGCACGGATACTCACATCGAGAGCTCGTCGCATCCTGGCATGGTGGTCGTTCCGGCACTGCTAGCGCTGTCCGAGCATGTCGATGTGCCTGGCGGGCGTCTCTTGTCCGCGCTGGTGGTCGGCTATGAGGTGATGTGCCGGCTGGGCTCCGCGCTGATCACGCCCGAGGTGGCCACGATCTTCCGGCCGACCGGCCTGATCGGGCCTGTGGCGGCCGCTGTGGCGTGCGCTCATCTGCTGGCTCTCGGACGGGAGGCCACCCGGGCGGCGTTGAGCATGGCCGCCAACGCCTCGTTCGGTCTCAACCAGTGGGCGCGGTCGGGCACTCCCGAGCACGTGCTGCACTCGGCGGTGGCCGCACGCGCCGGGGTCGAATCAGCCTTGCTGGCACGGCACGGGTTGACCGCCGCGGTTGGCGGTCTCGATGGCGACGCGGGTCTGCTGGCAGCATTCAAGGCCGGGCACCGTGCGCACCACCTCACCGACCGCCTCGGCACCCGATTCGCTATCCGCGACATCGTGCACAAACCAGCCCCAGCGTGCATCTACGTGCAAGGTCCCTGTCAGCTCGCCCAGGACATTGTCCAGCGTCACCGCCCGGATCCGCGGCGCATCGACTCCGTCCTCATCACACTCCCGGAGCAAGCGGTGCGCTATCCGGGCTGTGACAACGCCGGGCCCATCGCCGACGTGTTGGCCGGCTCGCTGAGCGTGCAGTTCAGTGTGGGATCCGTGCTCGTCGCCGGTGGGATCTTCGACCGGAACTGGCAAGACCCCCGCGATACCGAGGTGAACCGGCTCGCCGCGCGTTCGCGGCTCGTCGAGGATCCGGGCCTGACGGCGGCGTTTCCGGCCCGCAATGGCTCGAGCGTTCGTGTCCTGCTCGACGACGGGCGCACGCTCGTCGCCGAGCAGGACACGTTCGCGTCGATGACCACTGAAGAGGTCATCGCGCGATTCCACCTGGCTGCCGACCCGATCTACGGACGGGCAGGCAGCCAGGCGATCGCGGATCGGATCGACGAGCTCGACCGCAGTGCGTCCCTTTCCGGCCTGCTCCGCGCTCTTCAGGCCAGGTGAGGAGTCGGCCTGGTTTCGGTCGCGGCAGTGTGTCCGGCCGCGCGGCCGAAGACCGCGGCGCGCATGAGGGCGGCGCCACCGGGATAGTCGCCGTAGAACAGACCACCGATAGCCTCGCCGGCCGCGTACAGGCCGGTCACCGGTGCCCCGTCCGTTCCAAGAGCCCGGCCGTCCGGGTCGATCCGGATACCGCCGAACGTGAAGGTGAGCCCCGCGGTGGCGCGATAAGCGACGAACGGTGGCCGGTCGAGGGGCGTAGCCCAGCGGGACTTAGGTGGCGTAATGCCGTCCGTACCGCAATCTTCACTTATGTCGTTGCCGGGTGGGCACGCGTTGTTGAACGTCTCGAGCGTGTGCGTCAGCCGGTCGACGGGCACCCCGATCCGCTCGGCGAGCTCCGGGACAGTGTGCGCGACGAGGGGCACCGCCGCGCCGGCGAACTCATCGGCCACTCGGGCCGCGGTCCGCTGATCGAAGATCTCGAAGGCCTCGCACCCGGGCTGCCGCATGATCGCCTTGCCCATCCTCGAGTAGTTCTTGACCCACGGGCCGGGGCCCTCGTCGACGAACCGCTCGCCGTCGCGGTTGATGAGTACGCCGAGCCAGAAGCCGTGCAGTGGGAACGGTGGTGAGGCCTCGCTGGACCCCGGTGAGGGCATGGTCGGGTCGACTGCGGCCGAATGGCAGCTCGACCAGGTACCGGCCTTGTCCGCGCCGGCGCGAAGTGCTGCCTGGATCCCGTCGCCCGTGGCCAGGCGGGTGCCGCGCAGACGCACCGACTCCCACTGCGGACCCAGATACTCGCGGCGTAGTGCGCGGTCGGCCTGGAAGCCGCCGGTGGCGATCACCACGGCGTCGGCGGGCACGGTCTGGCCGCCGTCGCCGATCGCGACGCCCGTAACCCGGCCGTCGCTGCGCAGCACCTCCGCCAGTGGTGTGGACCAGCGGATCTCCACGCCGACCCGCTCGGCGTGCGCAAGCAAGGGACGGATCACCTCGAACCCGCGTGACATTCCCTCGCCGGTGCACGTCAGCACCTGGCCGGGTGGGATGTTCAGGACGCCGTCGCGGACCTCGGCCCCCAGGGTGCGGTTGAATGTGAAGCGGACGCCTTTCGCGGCCAGCCAGCGGACCGTGGCCAACGACCGTTCTGCCAGCGCGTTGACCAGTCGGGGTTCGGCTCGGCCGTCGCTCATCGCCATCAGCTCGGCTGCGTAGGCCTGGCGGGTGTAGGGCGGTGCCTCGATCCGGTCGGCTTTCATGCCCGGCTCGAATTCTTCCGTAATCGACGTCAGATCGTCCGGCCCGTCATAGCAGAAGAGAAACAACCCGCCGGAAAAGGCGGCGTTCCCGCCGACGTCCTCACGGCTGCCCTTTTCCAGCAGCACAACGCGGGCGCCGGCCTCTCGGGCGGAGACCGCCGCACAGAGCCCGGTCAGCCCTGCGCCGGCTACGACGATCGTGGGCCTACGGGTTTTCGTCACTGGTCCTCCTTGATCCATAGCGCTGAAGCGGTACTCAGCGGCTGATCTCGCTTGCGGTACGCAAGCCGTACTGGACTGATGGTGGAAGGCACCGAAGCGCGGATCCCAAGCCTTGTTGGTCGGGGCGGCTGTGGTGCACGAGACAGCAGCTCTTGGTTGCTATCGCCAGGTGAAGGCGAGTGGTTCACCGGGCTGGGCAGTGCTCGGTACGCAACCGGTATGCCGGACAAACCCCTTACCGGGAACGCCGACCTCGCTGGTGAGCCAATTCGCTGTATCGATGAGGCGGGGCAGGTCGATACCGGTTTCCACCCCGCACAATTGGAGCAGTTGCACGGCGTCCTCGGTGCACAGGCCGCCGCCTTGGGTGCCGGGCATCGCCGGGTGGCCGCCGCTGCCGGCAAGGGAGGTGTCGATGGCGTGGACACCGAGTTCGAGGAGTGGGAGCAGGCCGGCAAGGCCCATGCCGCGGCCGTCGTGGATCTGCACGGTCAGATTCGACGGCGGTACGTGCCGGAGCGCGGCGGTGAGGAGTTCGCGGATCTGGGGCGGCGCGGCGTAGCCGGATGAATCGGCGAGGATCCAATGGTCCACCCCGATGTCGAGGAGCCGCCGGGCCAGCGGTTCGAGGTCCTCGCCGCTGCGGGCGGGGCCGGTCGGCCCACCCCAGGCGAAGATGACGTAGGTGCCGAGCACGATGTTCCGGTCCGCGGCGAACGTGGCCATGCGCTCCAGTTCACGCAACGAGTCCGTGGTGGACCGTCCGGTGTTGGCGCGAGCGAATTCCTCGTCAGCGGAGAGCAGGAAATACGCCGTGTCGGCCCCCGCGCCGACCGCGCGAGCGAGCCCGCGCGTATTGCCGACACAGCAGCCGAGGCTGAGGCCGGGCACCCGCGGCACCCGGGCGAACACCTCCTCGGCGTCGGCGAGGCCCGGTATGAGATCGGGCCGGACGAAGGAGGACAGCTCGAACGCGCGGACGCCGGCGTCGATGAGCCGCCCAACGAGTTCGATCTTTACTTCGGTCGGGACGACATGGTCTTGGAAGGTCAACCGGGGCGCGATCTCGCGGATGCGTACCGCATCGGGCAGGGACATGTGGTTCCTCAGGCGTGGCGGGTGGGTTTGAGCCCGGCGGCGAGCGCATCCCAGGCATCAGCGCGGCCCTGGTCACGCAACTGGTGCTTGCGTACCTTGCCGTTCGGGGTGACCGGGAGCCGGTCGACGATGCGGTAGTAACGGGGGACCATGAAGTGCGGCATCGACCGGTCGCAGTGAGCGAACAGTTCCGCACGTTCCAGCTTGCAGCCGGGTTCGAGCTGCACGACGGCGAGGACCTCGTCCTCGCCCAGCTCCGACGGCGTGCCTATGGCAGCAGCGGCCACGACGCCGGGGTAGGCAAGCAGCACCGACTCCACCTCGTGTGAGGAGATGTTTTCGCCGCGGCGGCGCAGTGCGTGCTTCTTGCGGTCGATGAAGTAGAAGTAGCCGTCTTCGTCGGTGTAGCCCAGGTCACCCGTGTGCCACCACAGGTCCTTCATGGTCGCGAGCGTCGCCTCGGGATCGTCGTGGTAGCCGGAGAACATGATGTTCGGCAGGCGAGGCCGGTACACGATCTCCCCGGCCTGGCCGGGCGCGGCACGGTTCCCGGACTCGTCGTGGATCTCCAGAACGGACGATTCGGTGGGCAGGCCCAGCGAGCCGACCTTCCGGGCTCCGATCGGGTTGTAGAGAACGTTCTTGATCTCGGTGAGCCCGTAGCCCTCTACGACGTGCACGCCGAAGCGCTCCTCGAACGGATACAGCGCTTGGGGCGGGGCGGGCGCGGCGAACACCTTCGTCAGCTGGTGGTCGCGGTCGCGGTCGGACGGGGGCTGCGCGAGGAGCATCGGCAGGATGGAGCCGAGCGCATTGCACTGGGTAACCCGGTGGGTGCGCAGCTCGTCCCAGAACCTGCTGGCGCTGAACCGACGGCCGAGGACCACGGTCGTGCCCGCGTAGAAGGCGTGCATGGATATGTTGATCTGCGCGGCGCCGTGGAACAGCGGTAGGCAGGTGTAGAGCCTCTCATCGACGGTCGTGGCCATCTGCACCGCGCACTCGCGCCCGGCGACCACCTGCATCAGGTGCGGTTGCACCACGCCCTTGCTCCGCCCGGTGGTGCCGGAGGTGAGCATGATCGCGACCGGGTCCTGCGGGGCGACGCGGGGGAGCTCTGTCGCCGGGTCACCGGCCGCGAGCAGGTCGCTCCACGTCTGTACCGCTACCCCGGGCGGGATGCGGCGGTGCCGGTCGCCGTCGACCAGCACGACGGTCTCGAGCGTGTGCGGTACTTCCGGCAGGTCGGCGACGAGTTCCAGCAAGGCCGCATTGGTGACCAATACGCGCACGCCGGTGCCGCGGAGCGCGTGGTCGAGGAATGGGCCCTTGTAGGCGGTGTTGATCGGGACCTCGACGAGGCCTGCGCGGGCCGCTCCGAGCCAGGCGATCAGGTATTCGGGCTGGTTGGGCAGGAAGATCCCAACCGAGCTGCCCGGTGTGGCGGCTACTGACATAAGACCGCGCGCCACGTCGGTGACGGCCGAGTCGAGTGCGCCGTAGGTCAGTTCGGTGCCTTCGAAGACAAGCGCGAGCCTGTCCGGATGCTCTGCGGCGCGGGCAGCGATGAGACCGCCGACCGTGCCGTCGGCGAGATCGGAGAAACCCTCAAGGCCCCGGGCTCCATTGTCCGCGGCGGTGGTCACCGTCATGCCAGTTCCTTCTTCGCACGAGCCAGGAAGCCCTCCAACGACGGGTCCCAGGCCGCTTCGGCGCCGGTCGTCACGAGAAACGCGTCGACTCCGAGCTCCCGGTACCTGCCGAGGGTGTCCAGGATGCGCTCCTCGGTGCCGACGAGCGCCTGGGAGTTGGCGAAGCCACCCAGGAGCTTTGTCAGCCCGGTCCAGAAGCAGTCGTCATGCAGCTCCTCCGCCGTGAGCGCGAGCGCCCGTTGCCGCCCCACGGAGGTGTCGGTGGACGACGACCGCAAGAAGGTCGGAGTTCCAGCGGCCTCCGCGATCTGCCGCTCCACAGCACGAGCCTTGGCCCACGCGTCGTCGTCGGTGTCCCCCATGAAGAGGCGCAGGCTCAGCGAGAACCGCATCGAGCGGTGGTAACGCTCGGCTGCCGCCGAGACCCGCTCGATGCGCTCCTTCGTGCCGGCGAACGGTTCCCCCCAGAGCATGTACAGGTCGGCGTGGCGGGCGCCGAAGTCCACGGCGTCGGCGCTCTCGCCACCCATGAAGATCGGCACCTGCCCCTGCACCGGCTTGGTCTGCAGCTTCACCGCCTCGGCCGTGTAGTACTCGCCATGGTGGTCGAAGGGCGCGGTTTCGGTCCAGGCGCGGCGGATGATGTCGAGGTACTCCACCGCCCGCCGGTAGCGTCCGGCCTTGGGCAGGTCATCCGATTCACGGCGGACATCCTTGTCGGAGCCACCGACGACCACATTGATGGCGAGCCTGCCGCGGGCCAGCACATCGAGGGTGGCGAAGTAGCGCGCGGCTGCTACCGGCGCCATGACGCCGGGGCGGTGCGCGACGATCGGCGAGAACTTCTCTGACAGCGCCAGCGCGAAGGGCGCTGTGGCGTGGTTGTGCGGCCAGGTGGAGGAGTACCCGACAAGGACCCGGTCGATGGCCTCCGAGCGGTCCAGTTCCCGGATCCTGGAGATCATTCGGTCGGGGTCGGTCTCGCCGGCCTGAAGGGGCTGCAGCCCGGTGAAGAATTCGACCATGGTGTCCTCAGCTTTCTGCGTGAGATCCGTTGGGGGACATCGGTTGGCGGGCGAGCCATGCCTCGTGCCGGGCGACGTGATGCGGGTGGCGTGTCCGCAGCTCGGTCCGGGCGATGGCCGACACCGTGCCGATGAGCGTCGTGTCGGCGGAGACCTTCCACTGCCTGCCGGCGTGCCGGTCGATCCGCGCCAGGACCTCGGCGGGTCGCTCGACCGGGACCGGGCGGGGGCAGGAGATCGACAGCGACGTGGTCACCAGCCGCGGTTCGACCCGCAGTGCGACAACACTGAGCACATCGTCGAAGACCGCGGCCTTCCAGCCGCCGTGCGCGACGCCGGGCCCGCCGTGCCAGAACGGTGGGCAGATGACGTCGAACCGCACCTTGTCGTCCTGCGCGTCGGCGATCTCGACGCCCGGACGACGGGAGTCGTGTGGAGCGCATCCGCCGCACAGGAGCCGGCCCGACGGAGATGGCTCGATCGCGAAGGCGTCGGGGCCTTCAGGCACGACCGGCCTCCTGCCGCAGGGCCGCGACCACCACTTCGGGCACATCGACAGTGCCGCGACGCAGCGTCCCGTCCCGGCAGGCCACCGAGCGGTCGAACGGCACCCGGACCGGCCTGCCGCCCTCGACGGGACGGGTTGCGCGGACCATCTCGGCAAACGCCGCGACCCGCCGTTGGTAGTCGCCCGCGTCGGTGAGTGCGCCGGGATCGAACAGCACGACGAACAAGCCGCAGTCCGAAACACCGGGCGGGTCGGCGGCCGCGCCGGTCATCATGCCGAGCAGCTGGACGACCAGAGCGAGCCCGGAGCCCTTGTGGCCGCCCCACACGCCGAACGCGCCCTCGAGCGCGGCGGCCGGGTCGAGTGTCGGAGCCCCGGCGGCGTCGTAGGCCTGGCCGGGGGCCAGTTTCTCCCCGAGTCGAGCCTTCAGCTTCACCTCCCCGTACATCACGGCGGAGGTGCCGATGTCCCAGATGATCGGAGTCGTGGTGGCAGGGAAACCGAAGGCGATCGGGTTGGTGCCGAAGCGGGCTTCGGTGCCGCCGTGCGGGGCCACGAGCGCTGGCGCGCTGCCTGCGATCACTCCGGCGAGTCCGGCTTTCGCGGCTTTCTCCAAGTAGTACGAGAACATCCCCGTGTACCACGTGTTGCGTGCGCCGACGATGGCGATTCCCTGTGCGCGGGCCTTCGCCATGGCCAGCTGCAGCGTGCGCATGCCGACCAGGTAGCCCACCTGGTCGCCGCCGTCCACGGTGGCCGACACCGGCGTCTCGGCGACGACCCGGATCGGCTGCGGCGGCACGTCCGTTGCGCGAATGCGCTCCACTATGGACAGCGCGCGGGCGAGCCCTCCGAAGGACAGACCGCGCAGTTCGCAGTCGAGCAAGTGGTCCGCAATGGTCTCGGCGGCCTCGGCTGAATGACCGCACGCGGTCATCGCGGCCACGACGAGTGCGCGGGCGTCGGGCAGGGTCAAAGTCGTCATGAACCGGCCTCCGCGGACAGGGACACGGGCGAGGGAGAGGGCTGGGCGTGCTGGGTGGCCCGGCGGGTGAGCGCGAACGCGGCGATTGCGCTAGCGGCGGCCGCGGCCAGCAGCAAGTAGGCAGGGGAGCGCTTGTCACCGGTCAGCTCGATCAGGGCCTGGCAGATGAAGACCGCGGAGCCGCCCAGTGCGGCCACGGCGATGTTGTAGGACACCGAAACGGTCCTGCCGCGCATCCGGACTGGGATGAGTTGGACGTAAGTGATCGGCGCGATGCCCGAGTAGAAGGCCGGACCGGCTGACAGCAGCACGGTGCAGAGGATCACGAGCCACAGCGGAGGAGCGGTGGACAGCACAGCGAACAGCGGATACGTGACAAGGAGCACGGTGAGTGAGGTCGCCAGCAGCGCTATGGGCCGGCCCTTCCGGTCAGACACCCGGCCACCCGCGATCACCAGGAACAGGCCGATCAGCAGCGCGAAGGCGATGACCGAGGTGGCGGTGAACGGGGACAGACCCAGCTGGATGAGGTAACTCTGGACGTAGGTGTACGTCATGTAGAAGCCGATGACGTGCAGTACGGACACCCGCACGAGCAGCAAAACGCGGGCCCACAGGTCGTTGACATTGGCGTCCTGCGCGGACGTTTCGCTACGCGCAGCGAGGAACTCCGGGGTCTCGCCGAACCGGCTGCGCAGGTAGAGGCCGATTGCGCCGAGAGGCAGCGCGAGCAGGAACGGCACCCGCCAGCCCCATGCGAGCATCTGCTCACGTGTCAGCTCCGCGTTGAGGAAGAGCACGACGACAGCGCCGATGAGCAATCCAGCGAGACTGCCCACTTGTACGCGGCTCGACAATGCCCCGCGCCGGTGTGGCGGGGCGAACTCGGCGACATAGATGATCGCGGTCGTGAACTCGCCGCCGGCCGCCAGCCCCTGGGCGAACCGCAGCAGCACGAGCAGGACGGGCGCGGCGATTCCGATGGTCACCGTCGACGGCAGCACGCCGATCAGTGTGCTGACTGTTGCCATCAGCAGTAGCGAGGCGACCAGGGCAGGCCGGCGGCCCAGCCGGTCGGCGAGCGGCCCGAAGACCAGGGAACCCGCCGGGCGGGCGAGGAAGGCTGAACCGAACACCGCGAACGACGACAGCAGCGCAGTCGTAGGGCTCGAGGCCGGGAAGAAGACCTTCGCCAGCACGGTGGCGAGGAAGCCGTAGACCGCGTAGTCGTACGTCTCCACCGTATTACCGACCGCCGCCGCAAGCGTCGTACGTCTCAACGTTCCGGCCGGGATGTCTGCTGGATGGGCCATGACACACCTCTCCATTGAGGTTCGGGATGAGGGTCCGCCGCGTCAGGTGGCGATCGGATGAGCGGGAGGGGGTGGACGCCTTGCTGGGGAGGACCGCATCGAGCCGGCGCAACCGATGGGATGCCATGCCGACAGACCTGCTGTGTGCGTCACGCGAGGGATTGCCACGATGCCGCTGGGGACGGACCGGAAACCATGCCGGGTCGGAATCCGCATAAGGAAACATGGAATTCGCCCATCCGTAAGCATGCTGCTACAATATAAGCATGCGAAGCTGCATGCAAGCATGCTGACACATCTGCCGGGCGGCCGCGCGAACCGCCGAGACCCCGGGGAAGGGCATGCCATGCCGCACTTTGTCGTCAGCTACGTCCACCGTGATCCCACCGGCTGGGCGCACCACCTCGATGCGCACCTGCGGTGGCTCGTCGAACGCGTCGAGTCGGGACAGCTGCGCGCTTCAGGACCGACCACCCGCACACCCGTGTTGTTCACGAGGATCGTCGGTGCTCAGAGCTCTTCGGCGATGTGCGTGACGGCAGCCTCGACCTGCGCCTCGTCGGCGACCACCAGGCACTCGCCCGGGTCGCGGCCGACCGCGACGCCCAGCGCGAACCGTCCCGCCTGTGCCGCGATCCCGGTTGCGTCCGCCGCCCGCCCGGTGAACCGTCCCACCAGAGCACTGGCCGCCGGAGACGTTGACCTCACAGCCTGACCGTTCTCCGTGTGGGCAGGGAGGTCACGGCGGTCGTGCGGGCCGACCGGCTCTGTGCTCAAGGCCCGCACGACGCCGACCCAGCATGGCTGGAGTCCTTCACCCCCGGGCGAGTTTCGCCGGGCTGGAGGCCTCGCCCGCGCCGACCTCAACCAGCACGAGCGGGCCGCAGCAGGGGCGGAGCAGACCGTACTCCAGGGTTACATCACGGAGTCGGTCTGAAGCGGGCCCGCGGTGATACGGAGTGTCCGGACGCGGACCGGCTCTTCCCGGTCGAGAGAGAAGATGTGCGTGAACGGAGCGCGCACCACCTGGTCCGGTGCGCTCTTCTTGGCCATGACCGCCTCGCCGCGCAGCAGGCGGACGCCGTCGTCCGCAGTCCAGTACTCCAGGACCTCATGGGTGATGATCAGCGGTGCGTCGATCTTCACGAAGAACGCCTTGATGGCCTCGACGCCGTGGATGTGCGCGGTACCGAAGAACATGTCGGTGTCCTCGGTCAGCGGCGCGAATCCTTCATCGAACTCCAGGGTGTCGATGGCGTCCATGAACTTCAGGACCCAGTCGGGCACGGCCGTCGCGTGTGCGGTGCCTGTTATGCCTGTCATGGTGATGGCCTCCTGATCAGGCCGCGGCGGGCAGGTCCGCGAGGAAGGCGTCGATCTCGGCGTTGACGCCTTCGGGGTTCTCGCGGGCGGCGAGGTGCGCGGTGTGCTGAAGCACCCGGAAGGTGCTGCCCTCGATGGCGTCGGCCATCTTCCGCACCACGTGGACGGGGAACTGGCTGTCCTCCTCACCGGCGATGATCAGGACGGGCACGTCCTTGATGGTGCTCAGGCGGCGGTGCTCGCCCTTGCGGCCGATGAGGATGCTGCGCAGCGCCCACGCGACCGACTTCGGGTCGTCCCGCAGGACGAACTTGGTGAACTCGACGAATTCGGGGTTGGTGGCCTCGGCGGTCGGCCCGGCGAACGCGCCGCGCGCGGCCTTGGCGGCCAGCGGCGGCATCTTCGCGTGCAGCGAGAGGAACGCGGACAGCGCGGTGGCCCAGATGCTCTCGAACATCGTGGGCAGGGAGGCGGTGCAGTTGATGCCGATCGCCGCCGCGGTCCGCTCCGGGTAGTAGGCCGGGAAGACCCCGGCGAGCATGCCGCCCCAGCTGTTGCCCACCAGGACGCACTTGTCGATGTCGAGCGCGTCGAGGATCTCGACGAGCGCGTCCGAGCAGTCCTCGAGATCAATGATCTTGCGCAGCGCGTCGGACTTGCCGTGTCCGGGGCTGTCGATCAGCACCACGCGGTGGGTCGGGGCGAAGTGCTCGTACTGGTACCGCCACATGGTCGAGTCCATCATCAGGCTGGGCCAGAACACCATGGCGGGGCCGTCGGAACGGCCGCCGACGCGCACATTGATCAGGCCGAGCGAGGTGGGGATCAGCTTCTCGGTGGTTCCTTCCAGCCAGTTCGTGGTCATGATCGGGCCTTTCCGCGGACGCGGAGACGTTCAAACTGCACTAGTAGCATAACGCTACTAGTTTCAAAACGCTACCAGGCGCCCTCGCATCCAGCCCGGGGCCGGCGGGACCACGGACCGGCCTCACCCCCTACCCCTGACCGGCGCCGCCGCTTTCCTCGGCGGAGACCGGCCGCAGGGTCGAAGCCTCGACCGGCTCATGGCAACTGCTGCACGCGAGGTACGGATTAGTCGGGTTCCCGCACGTCGTGTGCATCAGCGGATACCGTGTGATGTCGCCGTCCGCGGTCTGGGTCTCGGCCCAGCGCGTGATGGCCGCAATGGCGGGGACCACGAGTTCGCGGGCGCTGTCGGTGAGCTCGTACTCGTACCACGGCTTGTCCGGGCGGTAGGCGCGCTTGGCGAGCAGGCCCAGCTCGGTCAGGCTATTGAGCCGCGCCGTGAGGATGTTCGCCGAGATGCCCAGGGTCCGCTTGAGTTCGCCGAACCGGCCGACACCGAAGAACACCTCCCGCAGGATCTGGTAGTTCCAGCGCTCGGAGATCGCGGCCAGGAACTCCTGCCCGTGCTGGTAGCTGACGTGGCTGCTGTGGTCGGACACGGCTTCTCCTCCCCGGCGAACCCGGTGGTAGTTTTGAATCGCAAGTAGTTCTGTAATGTTACTAGTAACCCCTCAACCCGGTCCCGGCGTGCGCGTGCGTAGCGCACGCGCACGGCCCAGCCGGCGGCAGTGAGGCTCTCGCGGATCACGGTCCCGGCCATCGCGATCGCCGGAAAGCAGGCCGGCTCGGCCACACCGGAGGCCATGCGGCAGATCGCCGACGGCATGTGTGTCTCGGCCCGGACCCGCAGGACGGAGAGCGGCGTTTCGAGGGACAGGCCGAGCTCGGTGAGCCGGTAGCGGACGGCGGGACCCAGCTTGAGGATTGTGGAACACCCAGCCAGGCTTGGCCGGCTCGGCCACCTTGTCGCAGCGGACTCTGTGGGGCGTTGCGGAGGATCAGCCCAACCGGCGGCACGGGTCAGTGGTCCTTCAGCAACAGGTGCAGCAGTGTCACCACGCCGACGCCGACCAAGAGGGCGGTGCCGAAGGAAGGATGTTCGAAGGCGACGTATACAGAGCCGCCGCCCGCCAGTAGCAACAGTGCCGTCCGCTGGTTCATCTGACCGTCCATGAGTGATAGCCCTCCCGGTAGTGCGGTCCGCACGTGGCTTTCGGCGGTGCCTGACAGGGAGAGAGCGCGGTCCCGGAGTCATTACGCGAGTTCCTCACGCAATCTGTGTGGTGTGCATCACAGCGATGTACGACGGTAGGGCAGGGGGTGACGATGCGAAATCAGCCGAAGCGGCACGCACTGTCCTGATGACCTACGCCCACCCTTCGCCGGTGCGGGGCGATGGAGCGCGGCCGAGGTGGCTCACCGATGGCTCGTGACTGGCTCGCACCTGCAACGACCTGGGATTTCAGGTGGGTCATCGGCCCTCGAAACTGGAGTATCGGCGCAACGGCCACGGCGCTCAGGAGGCCGAAGAGGCTGCTGGAGATGGCAAAGAGCCATCTGCGGAATCACGTCCCGGGCATGGACGCCCGCACCCGATGCGTCACCTACTCCACCGCTCCCGGGAGCAGGGGGCCGGCGCTCCTCGCCGAACTGCACCCCGACGCCCTTCCGGCCCCCGGTGATGAGCCGCTCCCTTGCTCATGGCCACCGCCGCGGCCCCCGGACAGGAGACCGCCACCGTTGCGGCTGCCCGTAAGGCGATCGCCGACTGCGACGCCAAGCCGGCCACCCACCGCGCCGCTCTCGAAGCAGGCGCCGACCCCACCCTCGTCACCCAGTGGACACCGGAACCCAGGCGCGCCGAGCCAGGGCCGAAGCCGAGCTGCGCGCGTCGTCCAAGGGGGCGGGCGCCCGGATGTCCCGCCGAGATCTACCGGCAACTGGGGCTGAGACTCACCTACGACTCCGGGAAACACAAAGTGCTGGCCGAGATGAGACTCGACCAGCACTCTCACGAAACCCGTGGGCCATCAGTATGTGTCCGAGGGGGGACACGCACCATACGCACACGCCAGTCCCGGGTCAAGGGGCGTGCCCAGCACGGGGTCTGTGGGTTCGTGGCGGGTGCCGCAGCGGCAGGGCCTGGTGTCGGGGCGGTGCCAGTGCTGCGAGCGTGGTATCGATACGGCCCGTGACGAGCCCCGTTGCTGTGCCGTCGGGCAATGCTGCCGCAAGCTGCTCTCCCCGCTGACGCTCACCTACATCCACTCCGTGCTCAAGTCCGCCCTGGAACACGCCGTCCGGGAGGAGGAGATCCCGCGCACCGTCGCCCGTAACGTCCGCACCGGCACCCCACGGCCCCGACGCTTCGAACCCCTCACCGCCGACGAAGCCCGCCAGCTCCTCACATCCGCAGTAGGTCACCGGCTGCACGCCCTGTTCGAACTCGCCCTCCACACCGGACTCCGCAAGGGCGAACTCCTCGGCCTCCGCTGGGAAGGCCTCGACCTCGACGCGGGCACCGCTGCCATCCGCCGCACACTCCAACGCACCAGCGCCGGCGGGCTCACCACACTGCCAACCAAGACCCGGGCATCCGAACGCCGCATCGCCCTCCCCACGCGGTGTCTCCAGTCCCTGAAGCTCCACCACGAACAGCAGGAGCGCGAGCGTGAGGCCGCGGGCACCACGTGGCAGCACGACGCGCACGTGTTCACCACAGTGCAGGGCAGACCGATCGACCCGAACCAACCTCACCCGCACCTTCACCACGATCCTCCGCAGGGCCGGCCTCCACGACCTCCGCCACTCCACCGCCACCCTGCTCCTGGAGCAAGGCGTCGAACTCGTCATGATCAAGGAACTCCTCGGCCACGCCCACATCGGCGTCACCGCCACCGTCTACGCCCACGTCCGACTCCGGCTCCAGCGAGACGCCATCGACTCCCTCGGCCGCGCCCTCGGCCACCCCTGACATACAGCAACGGCGGCGGACACCTGGGTGTCCGCCGCCGTTGCCGTCAACTACTGCCGTCAACCCGACCAAAAGCCCCGTGGCACGAAGATCTACGCGGCAGAGATTCACTAACGAGAATCAGGTCTCGGCCAAGGATCGAGTCCCGGATCGGAGTGCAGACACTTCAGTGGGCGATTCGCGCAGACTGCCAACTCTAGGGAGTCCTCAAAGGTGGAGCCAAGCTCCCAAATCCAACCCATGCCAGCAGCAACCACCCTACCCCCAGCTTCTACGAAAACGCTTGAAAAACTGAGCCATTCACCGATGGGGAAATAGTTCCCACCGAGAACACTCTCCACCTCTGCTGCTAGACCACGCTGCCCTGATCCAGCGGCGATAGGATCGAAATTGTAAGGCTCGTCATTACTGAAGTTCGGGCCGACTCGATTTACCGGCTCGATTGAGAGCCCTCCCACCGCCGCGAGGATTTCCTCTGCCATTGGATGGGACCGGTATCCTTCACCCTCCAGCGGCACGACCCATTGACCTGGGTCAATCTTCCTGCCTGCGCTCCATCCGGACGCAACAAGCGCCCCAAGCAGATCCTCGCTAGGCGAGTCGAAGCGAATCAGGGACATCAGTTGATCTCCAAGTCTTCCAGCAGTCGGCCACAACGGCCGCAGGGGTGAGCCGGTTCACCATGCCCATCCGTATTCGATGTTGGCATGGAGTTGTTCCGCGTCCTCACGGTTCGCATGGTTCCACCCCTGATGGCCTCGGGACCCTCTGCCGCCTGGGCCTGAATGAGACAGTGCACCTCTGCGCATCCTCCATGATGCCCTGTCCGTTCAAGCGCATCTGCCAACGGCCCTTCCGCCTGCTGGCCATGCTTATTGCGGCCGTAGTACTTCGCTCCTGAAGGAGACGTGTACTCGGAGGCAAACTTCACCCCAGGTTCGTTGCGGACGCTGTCGGCATAGTCGCCCAGGTTGCAGTTGTGAACGAGTACCGGCGTGACCCCCGCCAGCACATAGTAGGTGTGCTCACTCGCAACGGTGAGGTTGTAGACCGTGGCTTTCTGAGCCGCCCACCGTTTGACCGCTCCAACCTGGACACGGGTGCCCGCGCTGGTGCGCAGCCATTGCCCGGCCTTCAGGTCTGTGGCCTCGACCCACTCGCCCAACTCCGGTACCCAGAACGGATGCCCGTCCGTGGCCGTCACCGAGGCTGTCTTGCTGCCCTTCTCCCCGTCGACGTCGATGGTGACCCTGACAAGGTGCTTCGACCCCTCGCCCTTGATCTCGGCAGTGACGGTCTCGGTTCTGGTCTTTCCCGTTTCAGGGTCAGTAGCCAGGACCTTGTCGCCGATATCGACATCCTTGATGGCCTTGGTGGATCCGTCGGCCATCAGTACTTTGCGACCGGGTCAAGGGCGTCGTCGGACTCTCCCCCGTCGCCTCGCCCTACCGAGCCTGGAACGACGGCAACCACGACACCAGCACCGGCAAGCAGCGCAAGGTCCGCGACAACGCGACCATCCTGGCCCGCTGCTTCCCCGACTCCACCGACACCGACGCCACCGTGCACGCCAGCTGCTGGGACACCTGGAAGGACATGGTCGTCAAGAACCGTGCCTCCGGCGCCGATGACGCCCCCATGTACCTGATCCATTCCGAAGGCGACTTCGTCCCCGCCCAGCACTCCCTCGATCTCGAGGAGGCCGAGGAGGTGGGTCACGACATGCCCGCCGACGGCGTCACGGTCGAGACCGTCGCCGGAAGCGGCGCCCACGGCGGGGCCCTCCTCGATGACCCCGGCATGCCGGACAAGGTCCTGCAATGGATGGAAAGCCATGTCTAGGCGGCTATGGGGAGCTATCTGCACCTCTTGCGCCTGAAGGGGCATCCCAGCGATTGCCTTTTCGATCTCCCGCGGCACGTACGCCGCCCCACCCCACAGGGAAGGCCCCCCTGGTATGCCGTCGCGCCTCACCGCGATCCATGAACGCTTCCTGCCCGCCCACGTCCGACAGGAGCGTGTCGAGCAACGCCTCGCCGCCCAGCGCGAAGCCGACGCGGCAGCGGCCGAGCGCCGGCGCCTGGAGGAACTCGTCGTCCGGCGCACCGCACTCCTCGCGCGAGACAGTGACCTGCGCGAGTTATCCGGGCAGGCACAGGGCTACGTCGGTCGCCGCGTCCACTCCCTCGCCGAGACCGATGCCCGCACCCGCAACCTCGTCCTGATCACGGATGCACTGGACCACGCCGGCCTCGACTACTTCCTGGTCCCCGGCCGCTCGCACCTCCGCCACGTCGTCGACGTCCGCTTCGCCGACCGCAAGGCGTTCCTGACCGCTCTGCGCGAGCTGTACGCCACCACTGCTCTGTACGCGCTCACGCCCACAAAGAACCGCTGGCCCACCGAAGCCGCCCTGTACGCCGACGGTGCCCTGCCCGCCTCACTCAAACGCCAGGACACCATCCGCTTCGGCGAAATCCTCCTCGGCCCCGACGACCAGATCCTCGCCGACCTCACCCACGGCTGCGACGTCGAGTTCTGGCGTGACGGCCAGGCGCTCCTCGCCAAGGCCACCGAGTCCCGCACCGCCGAACGTCTGGCCGCCCTCCGTGTCCAAGCCCCCGCCGCCGTCCTGTCCGACGCCCTCGTCGCGCCCCGTCCCAACACGGTCGCGGACGTCCTACCCACCGAGGCTCGCGTCCCCGCGACCCGCTCGATATCCGGTCGCACCTACCCCACCTGGGACGCTTTCCAGCAGTCGCGCATCGACACCGTCGACTTCCCCATCGACGTCGTCTACACCTGGGTCGACGGCAACGATCCGCGCCTGACCGCCACCCGCGAAGCACACCGCCCGACCGACGCCACCCCGCGCATCCATGCCCGGGAAACCGGCGCCTCCCGCTACACCAGCCGTGACGAACTCAAGTACTCCCTGCGCTCGCTGCAGATGTACGCCCCTTTCATACGCGCCATTTACCTCGTCACCGACGGCCAGACCCCTGCCTGGCTCGATACCACCGCGCCCGGCATCCAGGTCATCGACCACAAGGACATCTCCAGCGACCCGACCGCGCTGCCGGTCTTCAACTCCCACGCCCTCCCCGCTCAAGCACGCCAACCTCAACGTGCTCGGCCGCTACAGCTTCACCGCCTCGACCCCGGCCGCCGGCGCCCTGCGTCCACTGCGCGACCCTGACGCGCCGGAGCTGGACGAGGACGACGAGGGTGAGGAGGTGAGCACGCTGCTCGACGGCTATGCGGTGCCCTCGATTTCGGCGCCCAGCGGGGCGGCGAGGACGCGGGTCTTCTCCGCTTGGACCATGGGGGTTCAATGCGGTTGCGGCAGGCCGGCCCAGGTGTAGGCGTCGTTGTAGAGCGCGGTGAGGTCGGCTGGCCGGTCGATGCCGTAGCGATCGTTGGGGACGGTGTAGCCGCGTTCGGTCATCCACAGGCTCAGCATGCGGTAGGACGGCCGGCGCCCTTGCAGGTCTTCGGGGGTGAAAGGGACGGTAGCCGCAGGGTTGACCGGGGTCATCGTGTCGTGGTCGAAGATCGCGACCGTCGCGTCCAGGCGCCAGGCGTCCCCTTCCCGTTCGGCGCGGTGCAGCATCCGCAGGTGCGCGGTGAGATCGGTCTCGACGCCGCGGAAGGTGCCGCGCATCTCGATGGTCATCGGCATCTCGGCGATCGCGCGAATGCCGTTGATGTCGATGACGGGCAATCCGAGGCGGTGGTTGGACGGGGTCTGCTCGAACACCCGCTTGGACACCTCGATGTAGTCCGCCGCGGTGCCGTCGAACCAGCTGGTCTGGATGGTCGCCTCTGGCGTGTAGTACCGCGCGAGGACCGACCACCAGCCCCGGTCGCGGGCTTGCCGCTCGTGGGTGAGCAGAGACAGCACCTTCGTCAGCTCGGAGTCAGTTCCGGACATGAGCCGCATCGCACGCTCCTTCGGTCGGATCAACGCCTGGTCGCGTCGCCTTGACACCCTTCCCACAACATCTATGGTTTAGTATATACCAACCCTTATATAGGAGTACTCGTGCCACGCTATGTCATCGAGGGTGCCCAGGTGTTCGACGGTGAGCAGATGATCGGCGTGCGGACCGTAGAAGTGGAAGGGTCGCGAATCGTCGCGGTCGGCGAGCCCGGTGGGTCCGGGCCTGCCGCGGCCGAGCGGATCGAGGGCAGCGGCGCGACCCTGCTGCCCGGCCTTATCGACACGCACACCCATTCCGACGTGGAGACACTCGGCCACGCCCTGCGGTTCGGCGTGACCACCGAGCTGGACCTGTTCTCCTTCCCGCACCGGATGGACGAGGTGCGCCGCGCCGCCGCAGAGCGGACCGACATCGCGGATGTCCGTTCGGCCTCAATAGGCCTAACGGCACCCGGCGGACACCCGACCCAACTGCGCGGCAGCCGCAACGACCCGGAGCTGCCGGTGGTCACCCGCGCCGAGGACGCCGCCGGCTTCGTTGACGAGCGGATCGCGGAAGGCGCGGACTACATCAAGGTAATGATCGAAAGCGGCGAGACGCTCGGCAAGGACGTCCCCGTCGTCGAAGACAGCGTCGTCCGGGCGGCGGTGACCGCCGCGCACGAGCGCGACCGCATGGTGATCGCCCACACCCTGACCATCGAGACGGCCCGGCGGGCGCTGGCCGCCGGTGTCGACGGGTTCGCGCACCTGTTCATCGACGGCCCGTGCCCGCCCGACCTCCTGGAGTCGATTCGCGCGGCAGGGGCGTTCGTCACCCCGACACTGAACCTGCTGGCCTCGCTCACCGGCCAGCACCTCGGTGCCGACCTGGCGCGCGACAACCGCGTCACCGCCGTCCTGCCCCAGCCCTGGCTGGACAACCTCAGCCGCGAGTTCAACACCTATCCCGACGGGGATTTCACCGCCGCCCTAGCCACGGTGAAGGCCCTGCACGCCACCGGCGTCCCGATCCTCGCCGGCTCCGACGCCAACCAGCTCCACGCCCCCGGCATGGCCCACGGGGCGAGCCTGCACGGCGAACTACGACTGCTCGTCCGGGCCGGACTCACCCCGACCGAGGCACTACGGGCCGCCACCAGTCTGCCCGCCGAAACGTTCGGCCTCCACGACCGCGGCCGCATCACGCCGGGCGCACGCGCCGATCTGCTGCTGGTCCAGGGCGATCCCACCAGCAGGATCGAGGACGCCCTGTCGATCAAGGACGTGTGGCGGAGCGGATCCCGAACCGTTCGCTGAGATCGTCGTGCGACCCGGACGACTCCGGAAGGGCGGCCTGCGCGACCGACTCAAGCGCAGTCCGTAGGGCCTGACGGGCCTGATCGCTGAGACCGGCGAGCAGCCGGGTCATCACATCCTCGACAGTGCGGTTGCAACGTCGCAGGAGCTCGTCGCCCTCCGGAGTGATCCGATGCAGGATCGCCTTGCCCGCGCCGGGCCTGCGTTCGATCAACCCTCGGCGCTGCAGACGGGCGACCACCGCACCCGCGGACTGATCGGACTGCCCGATGAAGACCGCCAGCGCATGGGTCGAGGAATCAGGCTCGGTCGCGACGGCGTACAGCATCCCCCACTGCGGCAACGTCAGCCCCACCTCGGCGAGCGCGGCTTCGCAGGCCACCTGCTTGCGCAACTGCGCCCGCCGCAGGAGCATCGCGACATCCACGCCACTGGGGACATCCTGATCAGTTGTCATCCTCCCAGTCTAGAACCATCCCCTACTCCTTATATACAAACTCGTAGATGCGGGTCCCGGCCGGGGAACAGCGGGCCAGGCAACAGCGACTCGCCCGACATCCTCGGCCTCTACGCCCTCCGCTCTTCCCGCCGCGTCCAGGCCGAACTGTCCCGTCTCAAACGATCACGTCCGTGGCCGTGGCTGTGACCTGCGACGACCGGGAGACGGAGTCAGCCGGCGGGTTTCAGACGATCTGGTCCCGTGGCCGCGAATGTGCCGCGCGCGCTCCGCTGCCGGCCAGAGCATCTCGGACCGACATGGCCCGGCAAGACCAGATCATCCGGGACGGGGACCAGATTGCTGCAGACGGGACACAAACCCCACGACGCATGTCCCCACGCCGACCGCGATCTCGGCCGGCGCCGAAGGAGCCATCAGCCGGGCCCGATCCGGCACCCCAGGGTCCCGGTCGTCACCGCCAGGCGCTGGCCTCGGTCGCCTGGATGCAGTACCGCTCGAAGGCGCTGCCGCCACCAGGCTTGGGGATCACACAGGCCACGACCTGGAAATCTCGGTCCGCGACGGCGACCATGTTCGTGAACTTGTCGTCGTCGTACTCGACCTCAGCCCCTCGCATGGCGCCACCGAACACCTTCACCGTGACCTCGTCCCCAGGGCGACCGTGCTCGATCTTCGCCCACACCGCCTTGCAGTCCTCGCTGTAGCGGATCTGGAGAAGGGCCGGGTTGTTCACGGCAGGTTTGAAGGTGCGGGCATCCTCACCGCACCCCTGGTTCTGCGGGTTCTTGCCGTCACACGCCTCTCCCGGACAGGTCGGCTCGTCGAAGAACGACGCCATCAGATGGTCCCCGAGAGGAGTCGCCACGGCGGCCGCCACCGCGCTGACGATGGCAACCGCATATGCCAGCGCCGCGGGGCCGCTCAGCCACCTGCTCGCCTCCCGCCGCGGTGAAGGGTTTCCCGGTGAGGTGGAATTGTCGTCGGTGTTGTCCGTGGTCATGGGGATTCGCCTTGGTCGACTGGTCCTGAAGCCAGGATCGGCTCCTGTTGCGCCAGAGGAAAGGCGCAGCGCGGAAGCAAGAGAGGCATGACGGCCTTCCCCGGGTGCGCCCCTCGGTCAGATCCAGGACGGCGCCGGCCGCCGGCAGCGGATGCCCGTTCCCGATTCCTCTTCACGAGCCGGTGACGTCACCTGCGGGGCCACGCTCAGCGACGGGGCCCTCGCGTACCGGGGCGGCCCACGGTGGCATACCTGTTCGGACAGCGGAGCCTCCGACCTTGTGAACGGCTCGTCTTGGTCGGCTGCCAGTTCTACCGGGACTCCGCTCCTCACGTCCGACGAAACCACAGCCCAAGGCCCTCTGGACATCCCCACCCGAGCCATAACTTCACGGCCTTGGGTCCAGCCCAGGCTCTGCTGGAGGTAGTAGGTGGGAACAAGGCGTTCCTCACAGGGGGCGACCAACTGGGCTGGGCTGGGCTGGGCTGGGCTGATCAATTTCGAGCTACATTGGTCGCATTCCCGGCAACAACTGGAACCGGAAATTCGCAGAGAATTAACTAGAAGAAGCTGCTACGGGAGACACGTATGCAACAAGCACGCCACCCGCGTCTCACCCCACCATGCCGCATGGCTCGAAGCAGAAGCCGCTTCCCACCTGATCAACGCCGTCGGATGGCAGCTCACCGGGCTGACCGACCCGACCCTCCCGCATTACCTGGTCCGCCTCGACCAACGCCCCTACCCGGCACGGCTGCGCCTGCTGGACACCGCAGCCCACCGCGCCAACCCCGACCGCCCCACCACACCGCCCACCGTCTCCCTGCCCCAGCAGCGCACCGCCGCCCCCACGGCAAGCCGCAGACGGGTAAACCCCTGCACATGCGCGTGCAATAGCGGCGGCTCGTGCGGCGGCTGCGGACACGCGGGATGCGGTGGCCGGTAACGCGATCACATGAGGAGCTCTGTCAGCGGCTCGTATGACGATCGCTGACAGGGCTCTTGCCATGCATGCCATTGGGAGAGTCAACAGATCGGGTCTTGCCGTGGATGGTCTAAGCGATCTGTTCCAGGATTTCCGCGCGCGCCCAGCGGTCTCGGGGTCTTCCAGCATCGTCAATAGCTCGTCAACCCGTGCACGGACCAAAGCGCTCCGCGCTACCGGGACCTCACCTTGGTCGCGCAGCAAGGCTGCACGGAGTTCCCTGTAGGCAGTCAGCACGGCGAAGTCCGCGGTTTCGGAGCGTCGGGCGCGTAAAGCCCAGCCAGCATGCCGGACGTGGCTTTGCCCACCAGAATGGACCGCAGTTGTTCAGCGATTCGGGAGGCAGTGAGGGCCGGGCGGCGATTCGAACTATTCGCGAGTCCGGACAGCGCTGATGCGGCTCGCTCACGTGCGGGGTGTTGTGCCGTGGCCACGGAGGTCGGCGTGTCAGCCCTGTGTGGTCGCCATCTTCTCGATCTCCTTGAGCACGAGGGCGGGCCGGTCCTTCGGAACGTCGTGCGAGCTTCCCATCGCGGTGACCAGGGCCCGGTTCGGCCCCTGGCGCGCGAACGTCGCGGCGGCGTCCCGCCAGCGCTGGGCGTCCTCGGGCGATCCGTCGAACGGGGTCTTCTCCGACACGATGACGGTCGCGGGAACGGTGTCGGGCCACGAGACCTGGTGGTATGCCTTGTGCATCGGTGCGTAGCTCTCCGCCGTGGAGATCAGCTGCTTGTTCTGCGGCTTGGAAGGCTCCTTCTTCGCCGCGTCGACCGCGGGCTGGTTGGCGGCGACGATGCGGGCGATCTCCTCGTCCGTATACAGAGGGGGCAGGCTCGCGTCGACCAGCACGGAGCCGGACACCAGCCCGGGGTTCTGCTTGGTGAGGTAGGTGGCGATCTCGCCTGCCTGTGAGTGGGACACGAGTATCACGTCCCTGGTCACGCCGAGCTTCCGCAAGCCCGTCTTCAAATCGCTGACCGCGCTTTCCACCTGCCACGGTCCGGCGACTGCCTCGCTCTGGCCCAGACCGGCCCGGTCATAGGTGATGATCTTGGCGCCGGTGGCTGTGTGAAGTTTGGGGACGACATCCTTCCAGTAGGAGGAGTCCTCGCCGCCGCCGGCGTCCAGGACGATGACGGGGCCGCTTCCCCCCGTGACGTGGAAGGCGAGGCGGTGACCCTCGTTCTCGATCATGTGCAGCTTGGCCACCCCCGCTGTACCGTGCGTCCCGGGGGTCGCAGAGGCGGAAGCCGAGAAGGCCGAGGTGTGCGCAGAGGATTCCTCGTCAGCCCAGGCCGTGACGACACCGGCGGTGACGGCCAGCAGGACGATGCCGGACATCGCGCCGCGTATGCGTCGGCAGGGAAGGCGGGGACGTGTCATGACTGATCCCTGGAAACTGGTGCTTCGGTGTGTTCGGACAAAGAGAATTCTTCGTCCTTCATCGGATGGAGGACATCCGGCCACCATGCCGATCAATGGTGTCGCTGATGGCACTGAGAAGGGTGGAGTCAACCCCCGACACCCATGGCAGCGGTATCGGCACTCGGCCGCAGCCACGGCCGGGACCATTGGTCGAGCGGGGTCAGAACCGCGACGCGCGCCCGGAACCGCGGTGCTGCCCTCTCTCGTGAACATCGAACAGCGCGTCGGCCAGGCGCCTCCCGGCGTCCTGAACAACTGCTGTCGGAACTCGTGAACATAGCCACCGGACGCAGCCATCAGGCGCGATCACGAGCCAGCCATTACCGGAGACAAGTGTGATTGAGCGCTTCCGCTGGCCACTCTGATCACCGAAGTTGGTCGCCCCGAGCCACAACGTGAGGGCGTTCATCGGTCGCTGGAAGTAGGTCCTGCGCATCAGGCGCGCTTCGCGCCTGCTTGGCTAGGGTCGGTCCTCATGGAGTCCACGGGAATCGTTCGTCGCCAGACGGCGGAGCGTATGCGCGACGCTCTGGAGCGGCTCGTCACCGAGCGGGATGTATGGGTGTCGACGGCTCACCCTGATCACGGGCCGCACCAGGTGCCGCTGTGGTTCTTGTGGGATGGGCGGGCAGTGTGGGTGTGCACCAGCGCCACTTCCGTGACCGCGCGGAACGTCCGCAAAGAGCCGCGCGTGCGCCTGTCGCTACCGGACACCTTCGACGTGGTGCTCCTCCAGGGTGAGGCGGAATGCTTTCCGGACCAGGAGGTGCCCGGAGGCGCAGCGGAGGCGTTCGCCGAAAAGTTCGGGTGGGATCCACGGGTGGAAGAGGGTTTCTTTCTGTATGTTCGCGTGGTTCCGAGGACTGTGCGCGCTTGGCGCGGCGAGTCGGAACTACGCGGGAGAGTCATCATGCGCGACGGGATATGGCTGGAATAACGGCCGTCACCGACGCGCCTCTCTCGGATCACGATCTACAGCTGGAGTACCAAGCCAAGAACCAACGACGCGCTATGGGGCGTGGCACGTTTCTGGCGTGTTCCGAACTAGGGTCCGTCTTCAAACGGATCTTGCCCAGAGCAGGAACGATGCGAGGGTGACCGCCGCTTCGTAGGAAGTGGCGGTCTTGTCGTATCTGGTGGCGATCCCGCGGAAGCCCTTGAGCTGGTTGAAGCAGCGCTCGATCATGTTGCGCCGCCGGTAAGTCTCCCGGTCGAACCCTGGCGGTCGGCCGCCGTGGCCTCCGCGCCTCAGCCGGTGCCGTCGCTGGTCGGTCTTCTCGGGGATGGTATGCGCAATGCCGCGTCTGCGCAGGCAGGCACGGAAACCACGGGAGCTGTAAGCCTTGTCTGCGATGACCTGACCGGGCCTGCACCGAGGCCGGCCCAGGCCGGTGCGGGGAACACGGATCCGTTCCAGCAGAGGGCGTGCGCAGACACTGTCGTGGCGTTGGCCGGGCGTCACCAGGATCGCGAGCGGGCGGCCCTTGCCGTCGCGGGCGAGGTGAATCCTGGTCGTCAGCCCGCCTCGGGATCGGCCGAGGGCGTGATCGTCCGGTTCGTCCTGCCGATGCCGCCCCCTTTTCGGCCGGTGGCGGCGGCGTGCTGGTGGGCGCGGACGATGGTGGAGTCGATCTGGACGAGCCAGTCGATGTCGCCGGCCGCGTCGGCGTGGGCTTGGATCTGCTGCAGGGCCTGCGTGAAGACTCCGTCGAGGGCGTAGCGGCGGAAGCGGGTGTACACGGTCTTCCACGGCCCGTAGCGTTCCGGCAAGTCACGCCAGGAGATCCCGGTGCGGATCTTGTAGACCATCCCGTTGACGACCTGCCGGTCCTCCACGCGGGGCCGCCCCGTCGCGGCCCGGGGTATCAGCGGAGCGAGTAACTCCCACTCCTGATCAGTGAGTTCATGACGACGTACCACGACACCATGATCTACCACCCGGATGATCTTTGAAGACGGACCCTAGATGAAGTACACGTAGAGGAGTCCCAGAACGAGTACGGCACCGATCGTGGCCGCGGTCGCCGCCGCGTTCGTGTAGAGGCCGAGGGCGACCGCGGCGCAGATGACTGCGGCGACGGCCCACTTTGCTGCTTTCATGCGTTTACTGCCTGTCCGTGTCGTGGGGGTGCGTGTTCGGTGAGGTCTTGGCAGAAGGTCAGTCGAAGAGGGTGAGGTCGATGGACTGGGCGAGGGCGGCGTAGCCGGCGTCGTTGCCGTGGAGGTTGTCGCCCATGTGCAGGTCGTCGCGGATGCGGCTGGGGTCGGCGGGGTCGCGCCAGACGGCGTCGAAGTCGAGGACGGCGTCGAAGGCGCCGCTGGTGCGGATCCACGTGTTGATCTGCTCGCGGGCCTTGTCGCCTTCGGGGCTGTACATGTCGGAGTCGCCGTAGGGGGCGATGGTCGCGGCGTACACCTTCGCGCCGTGGGCGTGGGCGCGGGCTGCTGCCTGGAGGTGGGCGGCGATGATGTCGTCAACGCCGACGGGCTCGCCGGGGAACATGGCGAGGAAGGCGGCGTTCTCCTCGGTGCGCGGGGCGTAGGAGAAGACGAGGTCGTTGCCGACGGCGATCACGACATGGGCCAGGCCCGGTGTGGCGAGGATGTCGCGGTCGAAGCGGGCGAGGGCGGCCGTGCCGATGCCGTGGGTGAGCAGGCGATTGCCGCCGATGCCCTGACTGACCACGCACCGGGTCGGGCTGTTGTGGGTGTGCAGGCGCGCGGCGAGCAGGTCGGTCCAGCGCCGGTCGGTGCCGGGCGTGGAGCCGATGCCGTCGACGCGGGAGTCGCCGAGCACGGCGATGGCCCGGGTGGGGGTCTCGGGCTCGACTTCCACGGCCGTGAGCAGGGCCTGCGCCGCAAGAGGCGTGGCGTCGCCGGGCAGTGCGGCGTGTTCGGTGGTGTTGCCGGGCGTGAGCCAGCCCAGGGTGCCGAAGGTGCCGTGGCAGGTGGCGGCGTCGACGCGGCCGGGCAGGTAAAGGCTGATGGCCAGCTGCGCCGAGTCGTCTACGGCCAGGTCGACGGGGTCGCTCAGGGCCGGGGCGCCGGTCGGCACGGTGATCGTCGGCTGGCCGCTGAACGTCACGGCCTTGCTGCTGCCGTCCTGGATCGCGCCCTCGCGGTCGGCGGCGAGAGCGACGCGGGCGGCGCCGACGGTCAGGGGCGCGGTGCCGTATTCGTTGCTGAGGCGGATGCGCAGACGTCGGCCGCCGCCGCTGATGCGGACGAGCTGACGCAGGGTGGCGTCGGCAAAGGGCTCCAGCGAGCTGACGGAGTTGTCCGGGGCCTGAGGCGAGGCACCCCAGGTACGCACCCAGGCGGGGGCGTGGGGGGCGGAGCTCCCGGGGGCATCGGTGGTGTGGATGGCGGTGTTCATCGTCGTTCCCTTTCACTGGACGGTTGCATAGAGGTGGCCAAAGGCCGCCTGTGACAGGTGATTTCGGCTGGCGGGGTTGATGTCCTGGGGTGCAGTCGCCGTGTCCGCGTCGGGCGGGCCCGCGGGGTACGTGCGCTGCCGCCTGCGGAACAGAGCAGCCGCTGTCAACGGCACAGGACTCGTGAGGGCAGCAGAATTAGCTTCACTCACACTCTTACTATATCGAGATTACTTTTAACTTCAAGGTAGAAAGAGTTCGAGGGTATTATGAGGGGATGGTGGATGAAGAGCCCCTGGGGCGGCGTGAGCGCAAGAAGGCAGCGACGCGGGCGACGATCCTGGAAGCGGCGACGGCACTGTTCCTGGAGCGAGGCTTCGATGCGGTGACGGTGCGCGAGATCGCGGACCAGGCCGACGTGACACCCAAGACGGTCTTCACGCACTTCCCGCACAAGGAAGCGCTCGTCTTCGCGGACGAGAAGGAACGGCACGACCGGCTGGTGGCCGCCGTCCGGGACCGCCCCCCGGGCGTTTCGGTCTCCGACGCGCTCAAGGCGCACTACCTGGCGGAGATCGCCGCGCTGAAAACGGAGCCGCAAAGCCGGATCCTCGCACTGATGGACGGCACGCCGGCGTTGATCGACTACGCGGAGAAGATGTGGCTGCGTCACGAGGATGCGTTGATCGCCACGCTCACCGAGGAGTTCGGTCTCGCCGAGCCCAGTGAAGAGATCCGCTTCTACGTGCGCTTCGCGCTGCAGATCCAGCTCATCGCGGTCCGCGAACCTGACCCGGGGGCGTCCGTGGAGGCCGGCTTCCGGTTCCTCGACCAGGGCTGGGCCCACTACGGCAAGGGCGGGCGCTAGGGTCCGTCTTCAAAGATCATCCGGGTGGTAGATCATGGTGTCGTGGTACGTCGTCATGAACTCACTGATCAGGAGTGGGAGTTACTCGCTCCGCTGATACCCCGGGCCGCGACGGGGCGGCCCCGCGTGGAGGACCGGCAGGTCGTCAACGGGATGGTCTACAAGATCCGCACCGGGATCTCCTGGCGTGACTTGCCGGAACGCTACGGGCCGTGGAAGACCGTGTACACCCGCTTCCGCCGCTACGCCCTCGACGGAGTCTTCACACAGGCCCTGCAGCAGATCCAAGCCCACGCCGACGCGGCCGGCGATATCGACTGGCTGGTCCAGATCGACTCCACCATCGTCCGCGCCCACCAGCACGCCGCCGCCACCGGCCGAAAAGGGGGCGGCATCGGCAGGACGAACCGGACGATCACGCCCTCGGCCGATCCCGAGGCGGGCTGACGACCAGGATTCACCTCGCCCGCGACGGCAAGGGCCGCCCGCTCGCGATCCTGGTGACGCCCGGCCAACGCCACGACAGTGTCTGCGCACGCCCTCTGCTGGAACGGATCCGTGTTCCCCGCACCGGCCTGGGCCGGCCTCGGTCCAGGCCCGGCCAGGTCATCGCAGACAAGGCTTACAGCTTCCGCGGCTTCCGTGCCTACCTACGAAGACGCGGCATTGCGCATACCATCCCCGAGAAGACCGACCAGCGACGGCACCGGCTGAGGCGCGGAGGCCACGGCGGCCGACCGCCAGGGTTCGACCGGGAGACCTACCGGCGGCGCAACATGATCGAGCGCTGTTTCAACCGGCTCAAGGGCTTCCGCGGGATCGCCACCAGATACGACAAGACCGCCACTTCCTACGAAGCGGCGGTCACCCTCGCATCGCTCCTGCTCTGGGCAAGATCCGTTTGAAGACGGACCCTAGCTCCTCACGACTCCAAGCTGGGCGTCCCGTCACCTGAAAGCCACCAGCGGACCCTCGAACACGACACGGATGGACGGTACGTGCCGGGTACCGTCCCAATTGAATGGCGGTACCCGGCCGCTGGTCCGTTCGTGGCGGTCTACGCCTCGCCGCTCCTGGTTGCTGCCGTGGTGATGCGGTAGGTGCGTGGGCGTTCGGTGACCTGTTCGGCGACGCCCTGCTTGTCTCAGGGTGACCAGGGCGTTGGCGATGGCGCCGGAACTTTTTTCAATGATTCGGCTGATGCGTGTGGCCGTGAACGCCTCGTCGGGATGCGCGGTGAGGTGGCCGACGACCAGCTGGCGCAGGGCACCAGGGGCGAGGCGGGTCCGGTAGTCGGTCTGGTTGACGGTCGGCTGGGTCTCTTCCGTCTTTGTGTCCTCCGAGGCCGCCTCGCTTGTTGGAGGCTCGGACGCGGGCGTCGGCGCCGGCGCATCGTCGATTTCTACTCCCTCCGAGGGTTCGCTCGCAGTACGCCGCTCCCCGTCTTCATCAGCGTCGCCGTGTTCTGATGCGTCGTCCTCGGATGCGGGGGACTCTGCAGTGAGCGCGGGATGGTCGTGGTGGACCGGCCGACACCGGCGACCTGGGCGAGGGCGGTGCTCGTGGTGCCGGGCTGGTTGTTCAGTGCGGCCCATACGGCGGCGGTGGCGCCGGATAGCTGAGCGGGGTCGGGTTGGTTGGTGGTGGTTGTGGTGTTGCCGGTGTTGGTGGTGTTGGTGGTGGTTGGCATGGTGGGGTCTCCCGCATGGGGTGGTGGGTGGTTGTGGAGAGAGCCCCGGCTGGGGTGCTCGCGGCGCGTGGCCTACGCGGTGGCCCGCGGCGACGACTATGAACGCTCTGTGGCGGCCAACTAGTCAAGCCGCTCCCGTCACCCCCGCGGGTGCTTCTTGGGGTGACCTGCCGGGTGCGGGGTGAGGTGCGGGTGCTCCCGGGGTGCGCTCGGTGTCGAGCCGGGTGCGGAGCTCTCGGGCGCGGTGTTGGCCCAGGTGCAGGTGGCGGCGGAGCTGGCGGATGCTGATCGGCTGACCGGTGCGCTGGCGGGCCGCCAGGTCCAGTGCAAGAGCCCGCGCGTACACATCGGCGTCTGCGCGGCTGTGTCCATCGGGCTGGTCCACGAGCCTATCGGGGGTGGGTTCGTGGCTGTCGTGGCGTGTGGTGGCCGCTGTCGGGCGCCCGTCTTCAGCGCGCGCAGACGGTGGCGGAGCGGGGGGTGCGGGTGCTCCCGGCGCGTTCCTGGGGTGCTCCTCACGGTGGTCGTCGTGGGGTGCGGTGGTGGGGTGCGAGTGTGTCTGGGAGGTGCAGCGGCGGTAGGCGGCGACGGTTTCGGTCAGGCCGATGAGGAGCAAGGGCGGTACTGCGTGGAGGAGCACCCCGGCGGGGTCGGCATGGCGAGGCCAGCCGATGTGGTCGTCGGGCCAGAGAGAGGTCCAGGTGTTCATCACGGTAGCGGCCAAGTCGGCGGACCAGCGCAGGGCGGTGGACCAGCGTGGTGGGGGATGCCCCAGCCGGCGAGTCGTGCGTCGGCGTAGAGGACGCTGGTGAGGGTGAGGGCGACCATCGGGTCGAGGAGGACGGCGATCGGCCAAGGGATGTGGTGGTCGACGGCGAAGAGGGTGACGTTGACGGCGGTGAAGATGAGGGCGAGGCCGGCGACGCCGGCCAGGATGCGGACGAGCGTGCGCATCAAGGTGTCGATCTCGGCGGGGGTGGAGTGCGTGCTCACTGCGTACCGCGCGGACTCGGGCGGGTTGCTCCCTGGTAGGTGGGACCGGTCAGCTTGAGGCGGGTTTCTCTGACCACGGCGCCGGGGTGGGGTGCGTCGATCATGTGGTGGTGGCCGCTGTAGATACCGACGTGCGTGACAGCGCGCGGACTCGTACCGAAGAACAGCAGGAATGCTCACCCGACACGCCGGGCGGGCTGGCTCTCTTCAAAAGACGGAGCTATCGGTGGTGGACCACCAGGACTACCAAGGACCGAAAGGGTCCCCCGATGGCTGATGACGACCGCCCACTCCCATGGCTTCGACAAGACCAACTCACGCCTGCACCCGTGCCGACCGCCGGCCGCGGGCTGCTGTTCGCCTTCTGCGGACGCGTCTCCACCGAGGACCAGCAAGACCCGGAAGCCTCGCGCCTATGGCAGCTGAACAGGGCCCAGGCGCTGATCGAACCCGCGGGTGGGGAGATCGTTGCCGAGTACTTCGATGTCGGCCAGAGTCGTGCTCTGCCCTGGAAACGCCGCCCCCGGGCGGCAGCGCTGCTGGCCGCACTCGCCGATAGCCGCCGCGGGTTCGACGCAGTGGTCATCGGTGAGCCCCAGCGAGCCTTCTACGGCAGCCAGTTCGGCAACACCTTCCCACTCTTCGTCCACTACGGCGTGCCGCTGTGGGTACCGGAAGTCGGCGGTCCCATCGATCCGGACAACGAGGCCCACGACCTGATCATGTCGGTCTTCGGCGGCATGTCGAAGGGCGAGCGCAACCGCATCAAAGTCCGCGTGCACTCCGCCATGGCCTCCCAGGCCCTGATGGAGGGCCGCTATCTCGGTGGCAGGCCCCCGTACGGATACCGGCTCAGCGACCTCGGCCATCACCCCAATCCCGGCAAGGCAGCCGACGGCAAACGTCTGCACGGCCTCGAACCGGACCCGGACACCGCCCCGGTCGTGGCCAGAATCTTCACCGAGTTCCTCAGCGGCCACGGCATCTTCACCATCGCCGAGGGCCTGACCCGCGACGGCATCCCCAGCCCCTCCGCCCACGACCGGGCCCGCAACCCCCATCGCGACACTCGTGCATGGGCCAAAAGCGCCGTCCGCGCGATCCTCGGCAATCCCCGCTACACCGGCCGTCAGGTCTGGAACCGGCAGCACAAACACGAAGCACTGCTCGATATCCACGACGTCACCCTCGGCTACACCACCGCCATGCGCTGGAACAGCCAGGACAAGTGGATCGTCTCGAAGAAGATCGTCCACACTCCGCTGGTCGACGATGACGTCTTCGCCCGCGTCCAGGACCTTTTCGCGGTCCGTTCGCGCCCCGGCACCACTCACCAGAAGCACCGCACCCGCAGCTCCTACCTGTACCGCGGACGCATTACCTGCGGTATCTGCACACGTCGGATGCAAGGACAGTGGTTCCACGGCGACGCCTACTACCGCTGCCGCTTCCCCGAGGAATACGCCCTGGCCAACCGCGTCCACCACCCCCGCAACATCTACCTCCGCGAGAGCTGGATCACCGTGCCACTCGACAGCTGGCTGGCGACCGTGTTCCTGCCGCACCGGCTTGACGACACGATCGACCTCATGGCGACGACCGCAGCGGCACCCGAACCAGAGTCCGCCGCTGTCGCGGCCGCCCGTGAGGTCATCGCCGACTGCGATGCCAAACTGGCCACCCACCGAGCCGCCCTCGAAGCCGGCGCCGACCCCACCCTCGTCACACAGTGGATCGCCGAGACACAAACCCGTCGGGCCAGGGCCGAAGCCGAACTCCGTACGGCATCGAAGGGGCCGGGCACGAGAATGTCCCGCGATGAGATCGCCCGGCTCGTCCGGTCCATCAGCGATCTGACGACCGTCATTCAGCAAGCCGAGGCCGAAGACAAGGCCGAGATCTACCGCCTGCTGGGGCTCCGGCTCACCTACGCTCCAGCGCAAGCGACCGTGAACGCCGAGGTCACGCTCGACCCGAAGAACGACAAATCCCCACGGTCGACGAACAACCGTGGGGAAATGGTACATGTCCGAGGACCGACACGCACCATACGTACACGCCGGTGTCGCGGGGAGAGCTGCTTCTGTCGTAGCCACGGGGTCGAGTACTCGGCGGGAGTCACGACGAAGGAGTGCGGGAGAACCGACTCGGGGACCGTGATCCCCCTCGACGGCCACAACGCAATGGCCGTCCCCGACGACTTCCCCACAGGCGCGGGGTAGGTCCCGTCCATCTTCGGACGGCGACCCCGCCCGGTGCTCGAGCCCGGCCAGGTCACCTTGGTGAGGGGACCTCACGTGCACCACAGGTGCGGCACCCGCGTCCGTGGCGGACGCTCCACGCCGGTACGGCAGCACGCTGACGGCCAGCCCCGCGAAACGAAGAAGGCAGCCGGCCACCAGTAGGCAGAGACGGCGTTAGCTGACTGATACGGGGCCCTGTCGAACAGCTGAGGGGCGCACCGCTACCACCGCGCCTGCGACGCTGGCGCCACGTGGTTGTCCATAGTGCCCCGCGCATGTACGCGATGGTGGGCTGGGCCTTCTTCGCCGACGGCCCTCAGCGCCATGGGTCCAGCGCCCCGCCGACCGTCTGCCGCGGCGAGGCGTTACAGGTGAGGGGTGATGTCGGGGAGGAGGTCCTCGAACGTGCGGCCATTGGAGGGGCTGCCGATCGCGGTCATCTGCCAGCCGTTCCCGCTCCTGACCACCTTGGCCATGATCATCGCGGTGTAGTGCCCGCCGCCGGTCAGGGTGTAGCGGGCCAACTCCTGGCGGGTCTGTCAAACGAGCGGTGTAACTGGGGTGGTTGGTTAGTGGCGGGCGGCTGAGAGTCGGCCGTCGAAGGTGATGTCGAAGGCGTTCAGCGCGGTCTTCCAGCGCATGGTCCAGCGAGCCTGGCCCTTGCCGGTGGGGTCGAGCGACATGATGGCCATGTAGACGCACTTCAGGGCGGCCTGCTCGTTCGGGAAGTGTCCGCGGGACTTGACCGCTCGCCGGATCCGAGCGTTGACCGACTCGATCGCGTTGGTGGTGCAGACGATGCGGCGGATCTCGGTGTCGAACCGCAGGAAAGGGGTGAACTCCTCCCATGTGTTCTCCCACAGCTTCACGATCGCCGGATACTTCCTGCCCCACGCGTCGGCGAACTCGGCGAACCGGTCCAGGGCGGCTTCTTCGGTCGGTGCGGTGCAGACGGGCTTGAGGAGCTCGGCGATCTTGTCCCAGTCCTGGCGGGCTGCAGAGCGGAAGGAGTTCCGCAGCAGGTGGACCACGCAGGTCTGCACGATGGTACGGGGCCAGACCGTCTCCACCGCCTCGGGCAGGCCCTTGAGACCGTCGCAGACGAGCATGAGCACTCGCTCACGCCGCCGTTCTTGATCTCGGTGAGGATGTCCAGCCAGTGCTTGGCGCCCCCGCCGCCGCCGGCGGCCCATAGCCCGAGGATCTCGCGCCGGCCCTCGGTGGTGACGGCCAGGGCCACGTAGATGGGCCGGTTGGCGACCGCGCCGTCGCGGATCTTCACGTGCATGGCGTCGATGAAGACCACCGGATAGACGGTGTCGAGGGGTCGGCTCTGCCATTCGGCCATGCCCTCGAGGACCTTGTCGGTGATGGTGGAGATGGTCTGACGGGAGACGTCGGCGCCGTAGACCTCGGCCAGATGGGCCTGGACCTCGCCGGTGGTCAGGCCCTTCGCGGCCAGCGAGATCACCATTTCGTCGACGCCGGGCAGGCGCTTCTGCCGCTTCTTGACGATCTTGGGCTCGAAGAAGCCTTCCCGGTCGCGGGGCACGGTTATCTCCACCGGCCCCACGTCGGCCAGCACGGTCTTGGAGCGTTTGCCGTTGCGGGAGTTGCCGCCGTTCTTGCCCGCCGGCTCGTGCTTGTCGTAGCCGAGGTGGTTGGTGATCTCGCCTTCCAGGGCGGACTCCAGCAGCCGCTTGGTCAGCTGCTGCAGCAGCCCGCCCTCGCCGGTCAGCTGCAGACCCTCGGCCTGCGCTCGGCTCACCAGCCCGTCGATCAACTGTTCGTCCACGGCCTTCACCCGCGCAGCCTTCGTAGGCTCGACGGCCTCAGCCTCGGACACCTTCTCACTGGACATCGATGCATCTTCCATGATCGGGAGTTACACCGAACGTCTTACAGTCCCCATCAGGATGCAGCAGCCACAGACGATCCGATTGGCCCGCACCGCCTTGCGCTGATCGTTGCGATCAACGGGACCGGCGGGTGCAGGGTGAGAAGACGATCACTCTTCAGGAAGGGCCAGCGTGGTGGCGGCTTCCCGGAGAGGACCGCTGTCCGCTCTTTGGCGGAAGGCGGCCGTGGTCGGGCCGGCGGCGGGGTCAGATGGCGGGTCCGTTGAGGTAGGTGTAGGTGCTCTGGGAGCTGCCGCCGAGGGTGCTGACCGTGATGGTGATTCCTCCGGCGGGGTGGGGCGGGGCGGCTGCGCTGATTATCTGGTCGGAGATGACGACATAGGCCGCAGCGGTGTTGTCGAAGGTGACTTCCTGGGTGGTGGCGAGGTTGGCGCCGGTGATGGTGACGGCGGTGCCGCCGCTGGTTGGTCCGATGCCGGGGCTGACGGCAGTCAGAGAGGGTGTGTCGAGGTAGGTGAAGGTCAGGCCGGTGGCGTTCCCTGCGGATGTGACGACGGTGACCGAGACCAGGCCGGAGGAGGGAGCGCTGGGGACGGCGACGGTGACGGCGGTGTCGGTGACGGACTGGATGGTGGCCACTCTGGAGCCGAAGCGCACCGAGGTGGTTCCGGCCAGGTTGGCTCCGGTGATGACGGCGGTTCCTCCGCCGGTGACGGGGCCCGTGGTCCGGGTGATCCCGGTCAGCAGCGGGGCGGGGCGGTAGTAGAAGGTGCCGAAGTTGCCGGTGCCGCCGGGGGTGGTGACGGTCACGGGGACCGCGCCCTGTCCGGCGGGGGTGCGGACGGTGACGGAGGTCGCGGTGTTGGCCAGGATGGTGGCGGGTTTGTCGCCGAAGCGCACGGCAGTTGCGCCAGCCAGGTCGTGGCCTCGGATGGTCACGATGGTGCCACCTGCGGTGGAGCCCTGGCTGGGCACGAGCGTCAGGGCGATCACGCTGACGGTGTTGTCGGCGCTGTCCGTCACGTACAGCCGGGTCCCGGTGGGGGCGACCGCGACGCAGACGGGGCCATTACCCACGGCAATGCTGCCGGTGGCGGTATTGGTGGCGGTGTCGATCACGCTGACGGCGTTGTCGGCGAAGTCGACGACGTAGGCGGTGGCCCCGTCCGGGCTCACCGCCACGAAACGAGGCGTGGTGCCGACGCCGATGGTGGCGGTGGCGGTATTGGTGGCGGTGTCGATCACGCTGACGGTGTCGCTGCCCGCGTTGCAGACGTAGGCGCGGGTACCGTCCGGGCTGAAGGCGACGATCACCGGCACGTCGCCTGCGGTGAAGCTGCCGGTGGCGGTGTTGGTGGCGGTGTCGATCACGCTGACGGTGCTGTCGCCCACGTTGCAGACGTAGGCGCGGGTGCCGTCGGGAGAGATGGCGACGCCGACCGGGAAGGGCCCGGTGTTCACGGTGGCGGTAACGGTGTTGGTGGCCGTGTCGATCACGCTGAGGGTGTTGGCGCTCTGGACGGTGACGTAGGCGCGGGTGCCGTCCGGGGAGACCGCTACCACGGCCGGTCCGGCGCCGACCGCGATGGTGGCCGTGATGGTGTTGGCAGCGGTGTCGATCACACCGACCGTGCTGGCATCGGCCAGGGTCACGTAGGCGCGGGTGCCGTCCGGGGAGACCGCCGGGAAGATCGGGCCACCGGCGGCGGCGATGGTCGCGGTGACGGTGTTGGTGGCGGTGTCGATCACGCTGATGGTGTTCGACGCCCGGTTCGCGACGTAGGCATGTGTCCCGTCGGGCGTCAGCGCCACACCGAGCGGGGAACTGCCCACAGGGATGGTGATGTTGGACGCCGCCAGCGCCGTGGAGCGTTGCCGGGGCAGCGCGACGGCGCCCAGCAGCGGATCAGGTCGGGTCAAGACGGTCACGGCACAGCCTTTCTGAGCACGTATCGGGAAACCGCAGCCACTGCCCGGGCGGAGACGCAGCCCCAGGGCAGGGACGTCGGTTGATGCCGCTGTGGGGCTCCGCCTGCGGCAGCGCGGCCCGCGCTCCAGGCGGCCGATGGTCCTCATGGCCGAACGGCCACGCGAGAGAACCGCGACTGCCACCTACAGCACGTTCCCCGGCAAAGGGTGGGCGGCCCACCGGCTCCACTACTCAAAGTGACCCATAATGTCAAACAGGTGACAAGGGTCAGCTATGCGATATCACCCAAATGGCTCAGCCGTGATGCTTCGGGCTGCCCGATCTGCCGCATACGAGCGCCATGGCATATCCGGACCAGGAACAACTGGTCCCACTCCTTCCTCCAGATCACCCTCAAGACGGTGCCCCGCCGCAAAGACCAGGACGGGAAGCCCCGGATGGCCGCTCAGCTCTCCGGCTCATCCTCGGCGAGTATGCGGTAGACGGTGGCGACCGAGGGCCGCTTGCCCTGGTTCTTGCCTGAGGTGATGACGAGCTTGCGGGCGATCTCGGGGACGGGCACGCCGTTGGCCCGCAGACTACGGGCGTAGGCGGTCATGTCATCGTCGACGACCTTGGGCCGTCCGCCGTGACGGCCACGCTCGCGGGCCGACGCCTGACCTTCCAGGGACTTCTCCCGGATGTACTCACGCTGGGACTCGGCCATGCCGGCGAAGAACGCGAACAGGCGCGCCCGTGCCCGGACGGGTCGTAGACCCCTTGGAGGGGGCCGGTGAGGAGTTCGAGCTGGATGTCGTGGTGGCGCAGGTCCTCGGCGATGGTCAGCAGCTCGGCGGCGCCGCGCCCGAGGCGCTTCATCTCGTGCACGGTGAGGATCACCCGCTGGTGGGGGACGGCCTTCTTGATGGTGCGGGCGAAGTCCATCGCCTTGACGAACTCTGGCCGGACCTTGACCCGGGTGCTGATCTTCTCTGAGAACACGGGATCGCAGCCCGCCTCTTCGAGGGCGTCGAGCTGGCTCTGGAGCTCTTGCTGGGCGGTGCTGCACCTCGCGTATCCCACCCTCGTGGGCTTCGTGGTGGCCTCGGGCGCTGCGGCGTCGATGGCCGGGCCCATCTCCCATACTCGGCCGGGTCCGCGGTCGGCGGGGGTGCGGACTTCGAGCTCGGCGCGGAGCTGGGGGACGAGCATGAAGCGCGGGGTGTGGTACTTGGGGGCGACTTTGCCACCGCGGGTGCGACAGGTGCTTCCGGCGGGCACTTCACAGGTGGGGCAGTCGAACTGTTCGACGACGGCGGCCGGTGCGGCGGGCTGGGGCATGTCGCAGAACCTATCGCGAGGGGCTTTGTGCGAAAGCCGTTTTGCGAGAGGTTGTGAGAACGAGGATCAGAGACAAATCGGATGCGGTCCGGCGGGGATCTCCGGTCTCTCAGAACTACTCATTTCTGCGAACACGGAATGTGATGTTGGACCACGCTCAAGATGCCGACGAACCGGCGTTCAGCATGCAGATGTGCATCGCTCGATAGCTGCTGCCCTTTGCCGCCGATGAGGAGGCGGTCAACCTGGAGCGCCCGCAGCGTAGCGAGGAAGAACGAGGTTGACGGGCGACGAACGGCCGCGACGATCGGCAGCGAGAGCTTCCCGGTGAGGCGAGTGAGTTCCGTACGACGGAATCTTCGCGGGTGTCAGTGGGTCAGTCGCTTTGGCTACGAGCGCGCAGTGCGGCCCAGCGGCGCAGGCGTTCGGTGATCTGGGCTTCGTAGCCGTTGCGGGTGGGCTGGTAGTAGGTCTCTCGGTTCATGTCGTCGGGGAAGTAGTCGGCACCGGAGAAGCCGTCGGTGGTGTCGGGGTCGTACCGGTAGTTCTTGCCGTAGCCAAGGTTCTTCATCAGCTGGGTCGGGGCGTTGAGGATGTGGGCGGGTGGCATGAGGGAGCCGGTGCGGCGGGCGGCTCGGTGTGCGGCGTTGAAGCCGCGGTAGACGGCGATGGACTTGGGGGCGGTGGCGAGGTAGACGACGGCCTGGGCGATCGCCAGCTCGCCTTCGGGGGAGCCGAGTCGCTCGTACACGTCCCAGGCGGCGAGGGCCTGCTGGACGGCGTGCGGGTCGGCGATGCCGATGTCCTCGTTCGCGAAACGGACCAGCCGGCGGCCGACGAACAGAGGGTCCTCGCCTCCGTCGAGCATGCGGGCGAGCCAGTACAGGGCCGCGTCCGGGTCGGAGCCGCGCATCGACTTGTGCAGCGCGGAGATCAGGTTGTAGTGGCTCTCCTGCGCCTTGTCGTACAGCGGGGCGCGCTGCTGGATGTGATCGGCGAGCGCGGTGGCGTCCATGGTGGTTTCGGTGTCGGGGAGGGCCTGGAGCTGTTCGGCCATGTTGAGGAGGTAGCGGCCGTCGCCGTCGGCCAAGGCGATCAGGGCGCGGCGGGCGTCGTCGTCCAGGGGCAGCCGGTGGCCGGTGAGCTGCTCGGCGCGGTGGAGCAGCGTGGACAGGGCGGCTTCGTCGAGGCGTTTGAGGACGAGGACCTGGGTGCGGGAGAGGAGGGCGCCGTTGAGTTCGAAGCTCGGGTTCTCCGTGGTGGCGCCGATCAGAGTGATCGTGCCGTCCTCGACGTAGGGAAGGAAGCTGTCCTGCTGGGCGCGGTTGAAGCGGTGGATCTCGTCGACGAACAGCAGGGTGCCCTGGCCAATGCCGCGCCGGCGTTGTGCGGCGGCGAAGACCTTCCGCAGCTCGGCCACGCCGGAGAAGGTGGCCGATACCGGTTCGAAGGCCAGGTTGCTGCCGTCCGCGAGGAGCCGGGCGATGGTCGTCTTCCCGACACCGGGCGGCCCCCACAGGATGGCGGAGCTGAGGCGCTGCTGGGCGACCATGCGGCCAAGTGGGGCGTCCGGGGCCAGGAGGTGGTCCTGTCCGACGACATCTTCCAGCTGGGTGGGGCGCAGGAGGTCGGCGAGTGGCCGGGCGGGCTCCTCGTTGAAGAGCGGCAGGGTCGGTTCCATCGGTCTCTCGGGTCGGTGGCGGACATGTGCGGGCGTGGCGAGACTTGCACGGGGCACTGACAGGCGTTGGCTCAGGCGCTGGTGGGAAGGCTCGCGGTGCTCATCGGACTCGGGGGCGGTCGCGTCGCGGAAGCCGCTCGACGACCAAGTCGTAGGAATCCTCGACCGCGTCGGTGACCAGCCGCTCGGTGATGCCGGGTCCCGGCCGCAGCGAGATCCAGTGCCGCTTGTCGAGATAGCGGCCCGGTGTGATCGAGGCGTAGCGGTGTACGTTCGCGCGGGCGTGTTCGGGTTCGCACTTGATCGTGATGATCTGCTCGTCCGGGTCGTCGGTGACGATCAGGAATACCTTGCCCGCGACCTTGTACACGTCGAGTCCGGGGGTGAAGGGGCGTCCGTGGCTGACGTCGGGGAGGGCCAGGGCCGCCCGGCGGGCGGTGTCCTGGAGCCGGTCACCGGCCGCGCTCACCGGGGCGCTCGCGTTCCGCTGCCGTAGGTGTGCGGGTCGATGGGCTGCTCGGTCCTGGGCAGGTGAGCGACAACGAGCCGGTAGGACTCGGTGACGAGCTCCCTGACGAGCTCCTCGTCGATGCCGTCCCCGCCCTCCAGCGTGATCCAGTGCTTCTTGTTCATGTGGTAGCCGGGGGTGATGTGGCTATTGTGTTCCCGCAGGGCAAGGGCCTCGCCGGGGTCCGACTTGAGGATCACGACGGGGCGCCCGGGGGCCTCGGTCATCAGCATGAACGCCTTGCCGCGTACCTTGAAGACCTGCCAGTCGGGGCCGAAGGGGTGCTCCAGCTGGGCTCCGGGAAGCTCCTCGGCGCAGTCGGCGGCGGTCTTCTGCAGGGTCGATCCGTTCATGGGAGGTTGCCTTCCTCAGGTCGGTGACGGGCTGCGGCCTCGAAGGACGCGGAGGGCGTGCCGTGCGGTCGCGGCGGCACAGCTCATCCTTTCCCTGGAACAGATGAAAAGGGGCAGTAGACTGCGGACACGTGATGGTCGACAAGCGACACCCCAGGCCGAGTGGCCAGGCCGGATCGGCTGCGGTTCCGCTGTACGGTTTCCAGCCCCCGGTCGGCACTCCCTACGGGCTGGAGGTGAGTACCGTCGAGGACTTCTTCGCCCAGCACGACGACTGGCCGTGGAACCCGCCCCGTCCGGGCCGCGCCACCTTCCACTACCTGATCCTGGTCACCGAGGGTGAGCTGCGGCACGACGTCGACCACGTCACGCGGACCGTCGCCCCCGGCCAGTGGCTGTGGGTGCGTCCCGGACACGCCCAGTGCTGGCATCCGCCCGGCGCCGCCCGCGGCCCGTTCATCTTGTTCGAACCCGACGTGCTGCGGTCCGATATCGCCCGCCTCCTGGCCCCGCTCACCGCGCACGAGGCCCCTGCCGTACTGAGCCCGCACCCCGACGACGCCGCCTGGCTCCAGCAGACAGCCCTCCAGCTCCTGGACGAACACCGAGCCCTCGGGCGCCGCCCCCTCGATATCCACCACGCCCTGCGGCGCAGCCTGCTCGAATCGCTGCTGCTGCGCCTCGCCAACGCCCCCGGCATCACCCCCACCGACACGTCGGCTGGCACGGGCCGTGGTGACACCTACGGACGGTTCGTGGACGCCCTGGAGCTGCACTTCCGCGAACTGCACCAGGCCGCGGACTACGCCGAGCTGCTCGGCTGCTCGGTCCGGACCCTCAGCCGCGCCGCCCGGGACGCCACCGGCAAGGGAGTGCGGGAGCTCATCGACGAGCGGCGGCTGCTCGAAGCCCGGCGCCTGCTGGGAAGCGCGCGGTGGGAGGCCCGGACGGTGGCCGCCCACCTCGGCTTCACCGATCCCGCGAACTTCGGCCGCTTCTTCCGCGACCGCACCGGTCTCACGCCGGCCGCGTTCGCGGCCCGCCAAGCCACAACCGGTCCGTGAGCGCAGTGCGGCGCCCTGAGGGCTCGCTTCTCAGTCGTCCAGGACGACGACGTGCTTGGCCGAGGTGGTGCCGGACTCGATGTCGGCCTGGGCGTCACGGACCTGTTCCAGACCGCGGTAGACCTTGGCGACCGGGACCTTGAGGCGCCCTTCGGCGATGGCCTGGAGCTGGCGGGCGAAGACGTCGGCCGGCAGGTCGGCGGCCTCACCCGCGTAGCTGGTCAGCCGCACCCCGCTGGGGATCATGAACGGGGTGAAGTCGGGGAGGGACCACCCGCCTGCCAGGGCGCCGGTGAAGCAGACGGTGCCGTGTACCCGTACGCATCCGAAGGTGTCAGGCAGGGCGGTGCAGCCCACCAGCTCCAGCGCCGCGTCGACGCCCTTCGGCACGAGGTCGCGGACCTTCTCGGCGAGGTGCCCGTCGTCCACGACCGGGTGGTCGACCCCCATCGCCCGCAGCTCGTCGCCGCGTTCGGCGTTGCGGGTGGTGGAGATGACGGTGGCCCCGATCTCCTTGGCCATCGTCGCCGCGCTCAGACCCACCGTGGAGGTGCCGCCGCGGATCAGCAGCGTCTGCCCAGCCTTCAGGTCCAGGCCGCGGGTCAACGAGCCGTACGCGGTCTGGAACATCTCCGGCAGGGCGCCGACCACGTCCCACGGCAGGCCGGTCTCGAACGGGATGACCTGCCCGGCGGGGACGGTCACATACTGGGCGTAGGCACCGTCGTAGGAGCGGCCCATGCCGCCCATCATGGTCGCGACCTGCTGACCCGGGCGTAGCCCGCTGTCCTCGTCGGCCTCGTCGACCACGCCGACGCCCTCGATCCCAGGGACGCGCGGGTAGGTGACCTCCGCGTCCGACTCCCCCTTTCGGGTGGTGACCTCGGACTCGTTGACGCCGAACGCCTTCACCTTGATCCGCACCCAGCCGGGCTTGCGTGCGGGCACCGGCACGTCCTTGGCCTCCAGTGCGTCGAGGCCGCCCGGGTGAGTGATGACGATGGCCCGCATCGTCGCGGGTGTGGCGCCGTCGGCTGCCGTGGGGTGGCTCATGCCAAGCTCCTTGTCCGTCGACCGTCGACTGTCACGGGCGGTCGATGCCCTCGTACAGGTCGAGAGCCGCCTGGTAGTGCGCGGCGGCCTCGAAGGGCATCGCGCCGACGCTCCCGGAGGTGGGCCGGTCGACCACGGCGGGCCACAGACGGTTGTACTCGCCGGTGGCGAAGTCCAGCACGATGTCGCGGATGCGGGTGTCTCGCTCGGCCTGCTCAGCGCTGCGCCCCGGTTGTTCCTGGCCGACCAGGGCGTGCATTTCGCTGCCGTGGACGGCGGGAACGCCCTCGGCGGGGCCGATCGCCAGGAGATGGGCGTTGCCGCCCGCGGCGGCGTGGGCCAGGGCAGCGCGCGCGGCGGGGAGCCCGTAGATGTAGTCCGTCAGGAGCGCAGAGCGGACCTCGGCCGGAGTGCGGCCGCCCAGGTCGTAGGCGTCGACGATCTGCTGCGCGCGGGAGCGGGGGATGCGCCACCCGGCGACTTCGTCGGTGATGGCCTCGACGGTGTGCGGGTCGAAGCGGTCGAAGTCGTTCGCCACCCACCAGCCCAACTCGTCGGTGGCCGCGCTCAGCAGGATATCGATGTCGCGGTGTGTGCCCGAGGCGAGTACGTCCATGGGGTGGGAGCGGAGCACCGCTCCGGGCTGTCCGGTGTCCAGGACGACTCCCATGGCCTTGGAGTCCACTCCGGCGCGGACGCCGAGGTCCGTCGGGAGGACCTTGTGCAGGGCGGGAACCAGGGCTGACGCGTCCAGGTTGAGCAGCTTCTCCGGGGTGTCCGCGACGCCGAGTTCGGCGACGAACCGGTGCGCGAGCTCTTCGGCCCACCAGGCCGGCTGGACGCGCGAGGCGGCGCCGGAGAATCCGGCCAGACGCCGGTACAGGCCGTTGGCGGAGGGGGCACCGAGCAGCCCGAAGGCGGAGAAGCCGCCGGCGCTGTGGCCGTAGACGGTGACGTTGTCGGGGTCGCCGCCGAAGTGGGCGATGTTCTGCTTGATCCAGGTCAGCGCGGCGATGACGTCCTGCAGGCAGAGGTTGCTGGCCTCGGCGAGAGCGCCGCCGTACTGGGACAGCGAGACCGCGCCCAGGGCGCCGAGCCGGTAGTTGATCGACACGCCCACCACGCGCCCCGTCGCGGCGAGACCGGAGGCGTTCGAGGTGATCTGCGTGTTGGCACCGTACTCGAATCCGCCGCCGTGGATGTACACGGCCACCGGCAAGGCGTCCGCTGTCGGCTCCTTGGGGGCCCACACGTTCAGGTTCAGGCAGTCCTCGCCCATCCCACTGTCCGCCTCCAGCCAGTCGCCGCTGCCGGGCTGGACGGAGACGACGCCCTTGCGGTCATAGGGGCGCTCCGGGTCGAAGGCCGCGACCACGGGGCGGCGGTACCGCTCGGCGGTGGCGTACGGGATCCCCCACCAGGACCGCACCCCAGGTGCGGTCGGAGCCTTGGGAGCGGTGGCGGTCATGGCATGTCCTTCCGGCGCGGTTCGATGTTCTCCATCGTTCCCTGGGATCTGACAAATCGCCCGGCGGACAGCGGACACCCAGTGGTCACCAGGTGACACTTCTGTCCCTGGTCTTCTCATAGCTCAGGCTGCCGCGGGCATGCCGGGGTCCTGCCGTCAGCGGACTCTGAGGCCCCGAGCGGCCACAGCACGGTGCCACTTGACGAAAGGGTTGTGCAGCCGTTGCCGCCGCCGTGATTGATCGGCAGCGGCAACGGTTTGGAGGCCGGCTCAGGCGGCCTGACCGAGGTCGGCGGCAGTCGGGGCCTGCTCGCGGAGCTGGGTGAAGTCGACGTCCAGCTTCGGGTCGTACGCCTCGGGCTGGTTTCCGAGTTCATGCGTGCCGTACCCGCCGAACCGGTTGATGTGCTCGGTCAGGTACGGCGAGATGTGGGCCAAATCCTCGGGCTCGATCGTCCATCCCTCGTCCAGCAGCTGCCGCACGATCTCGGCGATGTCCAGGGCGTTGTGGAAGATGACCGCGTTCGTGAGCAGGGCGTTGAACTTCATCGCCTTCTCCTGCTCGACCGGGTCGTTGTCCGCGATGACGCCCCGGTTGCCGAAGCCGATCCACTGCGAGAAGCCGTTGAACGCTTCGGTCTTGTTTGTCGCCGCGGTCACCCGTCGGCGAAGCGCCGGATCAGACAGGTACCGCAACAGCTGCACGGTGCGGATCACCCGGCCGACCTCACGGAACGCGGCGTAGGTGGCGTTCTTCTTCGAGCCCGAGCGCAGCCGCTTGAGCAGCGTGGACGAGGAGATCACCCCCTCCCGTACCGAGACGGCGACCTTCATCAGGTGCCGGAACTGGGACTCGATCAGGCCCCAGTCGATGACGTTCTTCCCGCTCTCGCCGAACAGCGCGTCGATGTGCACGTACTCGGTCTGCTTCGACGGCCGGTAGAAGGTCAGGCCGGCGGATTCAAGGGGTCGTCGCAACACGTGGTGAGTTGATCAAGCCGCGAGTAGTTTAGACAGACGCTCGGCTGGGGTTTCCCAGCCGAGCGTTTTGCGTGGGCGGCTGTTGAGTTCGGCGGCGACGGCGTCCAGGTCCTGGCGGGTGTGGACGGACAGGTCGCTGCCCTTGGGGAAGTACTGCCGCAGCAGCCCATTCGTGTTCTCGTTCGAGCCGCGCTGCCAGGGGCTGCCCGGGTCGCAGAAGTAGACCGGGACGTCGGTGGCGACGCTGAAGGCGTGGTGTGCTGCCATCTCGCAGCCCTGGTCCCAGGTCAGGGGCCGTTTCAGGTGCGGCGGGAGGGTCTTGATCGTGTCGATAAGGGCATTGCGGACGGCCGGGGCGCTGTGGTCGGTGGGCAGGTGGACGAGCAGCAGGTAGCGGGTGCTGCGTTCGACCAGGGTGGCGATGGCGGAGCGGGAGTTGCGGCCGACGATGAGGTCGCTTTCCCAGTGGCCGGGGACGGCCCGGTCGGCGGCTTCGGCGGGCCGTTCGCTGATCACCACCATGGGGTGGGAGTAGCGCGGCCGGCGCTTGGCCGCGTGGCGGTTCGGGCGGCGGATGGCCCGTCCGGTGCGCAGGGCGCGGGTGAGTTCGCGGCGGAGTTCGCCGCGGCCCTGGACGTAGAGGGCCTGGTAGATGGTCTCGTGGGTCACGTGCATCCCCGGCCGGTCGGGGAAGCGGATGCGCAGAGCGTGACAGATCTGCTCGGGGCTCCAGCGCAGGGTCAGGTGGTCCTGGATGAAGTCCCGCAGCCCGGGATTCTGACCGATCTTGCCGGGCTTGGGGCGGGGCCGACGGGCGACGGCGCGGGCCTGGGCGGCGTGGGGCCGGTACTGGCCGTTCGTGGGGTGCCGGTTGCGGCGGATCTCCCGGCTGATGGTCGACGGGCTGCGGCCCAGCTCAGCCGCGATGGCCCGGATGGTGGCCTTCTCACGCAGCCGGTCGGCGATGTGGATGCGGTCTGCCTCGGCCAGGTAGCGCGAGGGCGCGGGCGGCGTTGTCTCAACAGACGGCGGCACCACCGCGTTGATCGGTGGTGCCGCCTTGTTCTTGCCCGAGGCGCCGCGTCCGTTGCGCCATCGCTTGCCCGTGCGGACGTTGATGCCGATGACTGCGGCGGCCTCGGAGTAGCCCATTCCTTGATCCACAAGCCGGAAGTATGCCTCCCGCTCCTGGACCAGCTTCCTGGGTCCCTGCGGCCCCCGGTCCTCCCGGATCTTGAAGTCCATTGCCACCCCTGAGCTGGGGTGTTGCAACGACCACTAGAACCTAAGGCCAGGAGGGGGCCCTTGGGACATCCGCGGAGAAGCGCGCCGTGTCAGTGCTCCATGTCGAGCACGATCTTGCCCACCGCCTGCCCCGTGCGCAGCCGCTCCACGGCCTCGCCGAGCGCGTCCATCCCGTACCTCTCGTACGGCAGCGTCAGCGCGCCCGAGGACAGGTCGGGCAGCAGGCGGAGCACCTCGGGGGCGACCTCCTTGCTGCGGGAGATCATGTTGACGGGCAGGAGGGTGATGTCGGCGAGGAAGAAGTCCGCGAGGTCCAGGGTGAGTTCGCGGCCGGCCGTGTAGCCGAGGAGCGCGGCCCGGCCGCGCGGGCGGACCAGGGTGAGGGCGCCCCGCAGGATCTGGCCGCCGACCGAGTCGATCAGGACGTCGACCTTGCCGCCGATCGCCTCCTCGGAGAGGTCGGAGGCGAGCAGCGCCTTGGCGACGCCGGGTACGTGCGGCAGCTTCGCCGGGCGGCCGACGGCGCCGATGACCTCCGCGCCGGCGCGCGCCGCGAGTTGCACGGCCACGGCACCGACCGCACCGGACGCGCCGGTGACCAGCACCCGCTCCCCCGGCCGCACCTGGGCGATCGCGTGGACGGTCGCCCAGGCGGTGCCGACCGGGGAGAAGTAGATGCAGGCCAGAGCGGGATCGGTGCCCTCGGGCATGGCCTCCGCGGCGGCGTCCGGGACGAGCGCGTGCTCGGCCCAGGCGCCGTCACGGCTCAGGCCGAGCCCCTCGCCGCGCAGTCGCACCAGGGCGCCCTCGGGGTGGGTGCCCGAGGCGACGACGTAGCCGCTGCCCTGGGTGCCGGGAATGAACGGCAACTCGGGCAGGATGCCGAACTGTCCGTCGAGGATGTTCAGGTCCAGATGGGCGGCGGTGGCCGCCACGATCCGGACGAGGGTGTGGCCGGGGCGCGGCTCGGGGACGGACCGCTCCGTGAGCCGGGGCAGGGTGCCGAACTCCTCCAGGACCAGGGCCCTTGATGAAGTTGTGGAAGTGCTCACGTGCTGTTTTCTCCGTTCTTTCACCCGTTTGCTGGCCTTGTTCCCGCGCTCACACCTTGGCTCCGTACTTGTACAGTACACGCATCGCGATGACGCGCAGGATCCGGTCGTAGACGAGACCCAGGATGCCGAGGGTGGTGATGCCGACGAAGACCCAGTCGATGCGGCCGTAGTTCCGGGAGGTCCAGATCAGGGAGCCGAGGCCCACCTGGGCGGCGACGATCTCGGCGGAGACGATCGTCAGGAAGCTGTTGCCCATGGCGAGCCGGGCGCCCGTGAGGATGTACGGGACGGTGGAGGGCAGCACGACGCGCTGGAGGATCTGGCGGCGGCTGGCTCCGAGGCTGGCGGCGGCCCGCAGCTTGGACTCGTTGACGGCCATCACGCCCGCGCTGGTGTTGAGCGTGACGATGAAGACGGCCGTGTAGAAGATCAGGACGACCTTCGACGTCTCGCCGATGCCCAGCCACACCACCGCCAGCGTCACGAACGCGACCGGCGGGATGAAGCGGAAGAACTCGATGTACGGCTCCAGGAGCTGGCGGACGATCCTGATCTGCCCGATGAGCAGGCCGACCGGGGCGCCCACCACGACGCCCAGGCCCCAGCCGATCAGGATGCGGCGGCTCGAGGCGATGACCGAGTTGCCCAGGGTGCCGTCGGACGCCAGCTCGCGGGCGGCCGATAGGGTCTCACTCGGCGACGCGACCAGGGACGGCCCGTACTTCACGGCCACCAGCTGCCAGACACCCAGGCCGACCAGGATGGCGAGGGCGTACAAGGCGAGCGTGCGCAGCCCCTGGGCCCCGGTCCCGCCTGGTCGGCCGCTGCGGGTGCGGGCCGGGGTCGGGGTCTCGGTGGTGGTGATCGTCATGCGCCCTTCGCCTCTCGGTCGGGCCGGTCGTCGAGTCCTTGGTCACGCATGGCCTTGCGGACCTCTTCTCCGATGTCCTCGCGCAGCTGGCTGCGCAGGCGCAGGGCGGCGGGGTCGGACTCGTCGCGGGGACGCGGCAGGTCGACCGTGTACAGGGACTTGATCGAGGCCGCGGGGCCCGCCGTCATCACGGCGACCCGGTCGGCGAGCAGGATCGCCTCCTCGATGTCGTGCGTGACGAAGACGACGGTGCAGCCGGACGCGCTCCAGATGCGGGCCGTCTCCTGCTGGAGCACCTGCCGGGTCTGCGCGTCGAGCGCGCCGAAGGGCTCGTCCATGAGGACGACGCCCGGTTCGTTGGCCAGGACCCGGGCGATCTGGACGCGCTGGCGCATACCGCCGCTGAGCTGGCCGGGGTAACGGTCCGCGCAGTGGCGCAGACCGACCAGGCCGAGGTATTCGTCGGCCACCCGGTTCTGCTCGGCGCGGGAACGGCCGCGCATACGGGGCCCGAAGGTGACGTTCTGCTGCACCGTCATCCAGTCGAAGAGGGCCTCGCTGCTCTGGAAGACCATGCCGAGTTCGGGGTCGGGGCCTCGGACGGCCACGCCGTCCGCGGTGAGAGTCCCCTCGCTGAGCTGGATGAATCCCGCCATCGCCGACAGCAGGGTGGACTTGCCGCAGCCGCTCGGTCCGAGCAGACAGAGAAACTCTCCGGCCGCGATGTCCAGGTCGATGCCCTGGACCGCCTGGAACTCACCGAAGGAGATGCCCGCCCCCTCGACCCGCAGGGCCGCACCGCGGCCGGCCGGCGCCGGCGCCTGCGTCGGGGTACCGGGGGCTGTCACGGTGACCGCTGCCGCGGCCCCCTCCCCCGGTACCTTCTCTTTCTCGATCCCCTTGTTCATCAGGACCCCTTCGTGTGCTCGGGCAGCCAGCCGCGCTGGACGGCCCCGGCCACGTCCGGGCGGGCCTTGACCTTGCCGGTGTCGAGATAGAACTGGGCCGTGTCCTCGTAACGCTTCAGGTCCTTCGCCGTGAAGTCGCGAACGCCGAAGTCGATCTCCTTCACCGCCGTCAGGGTCTGCGCCGTGGGGACCTTCGCCTCCTCCTTGGTGGCTCGGGCCGCGGCGTCCGGGTCCTGCTCGGTCTTCTTGGCCGCTTCCGTGAGGGCGGCGGCCACCTTGGCGGCGGTGTCCTCGTGGTCCTTGAGCCAGGAGGAGGTCGACAACAGCCAGTGCTCGGCCCGGAATCCGTAGTCCCCAGTGGTCTCCATGACCCGCGCGCCCAACTCCACCCCCTTGGTCGGCCACGGTTCCCACAGGACGTACGCGTCCACGTCGCCCTTCTTGGTGAGCGCCGGGATCTCGGCAGGGTCGGCCGTGACGAACTCGACCGAGTCGCGCTTGATGCCCTTCGACTCGAGGAACCGCGTGGCTGCCAGCTCGGACAGGCCCGGGACCACGGCCATCTTGCGGACCTTGTCGGGGGACTTCACCCCGGACCTCAGGACGACCTTGAGGTACTTCCCGGAGTCTTGGTAGACGAGCAGCGATTTCAGATTGGGGTTCTGGGCGAGCAGGCCGATGGTGGTGACGTCGGAGTTCCCCGCCATCTGGACCTCGCCGGCGGTGAGGGCGTCGGCGCCGTCTCCGCCCTTGGCGAACTGGACGAGGTCGACGTTCACCCCGTGCTCGCCCACAGTCCCTCTTGGTCGGCCAGGAAGAACGGCGCGTACGCGGCGTCGATGCCGACCGCGATGCGCAGTTGGGACTTGCCCGCCCCTGCGGAACCCGAGCCGACTCCGGAGTCGGCGGTGCCCGCTCCGCACGCGGACACCGCGAGCAGAGCGAGCGTCACGAGGACGGGGCTGGTGTAGCGGTGATACGAGCGAGACGCTGTCTGCATGGTCACCTCGGAGTAGAACGCTTCCCGCAAGGCCGTCAGGACGCGGGGCGGGTCGACGAGTTGGCGCACGCTACTGCGCGGCAAAGAGCGTCAAGAAGCGCCTGGTCCACTCAGCGGGCCGACCGTTCGGCGGTCTTGTCCTGTCGACAAGGGGCCTGGTACTGCTTCATGTGACAGCCCTCGATCCACAACTCCTTTGGTCAGTCAGCGACTTGGGCACCATCCAGCGCCGAAACGGCGGCTCCACCGCGGGGTTCGACCCGTTCGGTGCGGCGGACGACGTCGCGCACCTGCCTCACGCCACCCCCATCGAAGCCGTCGGCATCCGATGCCGTCGGCCCAGTGACGAAAGCGACCAAGCACCCATGACGGATATGACGAAGGCGGACACGATCGCGCTGCGCAAGGGCTATCTGCCCAGCCGTTACGGGCAGTTGCACTACGTGGAGTGCGGCGCCGGCGAGCCCGTGCTGCTGCTCCACCAGACGCCCCGCTCCTGGACCGAGTACCTCGACGTACTCCCCCTGGTCGGCACCCGGTACCGGGCGATCGCCATGGACACCCTCGGCTATGGGGCGTCCGCGCAGCCTGACGGGCCGCACACCATCGAGCGCTTCGCGGACGCCGTCGCCGACCTCGTCCAAGGGCTCGGCCTGGACCGGTTCCACCTCGTCGGACACCACACCGGCGGGGTGATCGCCGTCGAGGTGGCGGCCCGCTTCCAGGACCGCGTGGCGAGCCTGCTGTTGTCGGCGACCTCGTTCGTCGACGACGAGAAGCGCACCGGCACCCGCCATCGGGTCGACCACGTCGACCCGACACAGGACGGCACACACCTGCGCGAGCTGTGGGACAACCGGCGCGGCTTCTACCAGCCTGGCGAGGAGGCCGCCCTCGGCCGGTACGTCGTCGACGCGCTCACCGTCCTCGACCGCGTCGAGGAGGGCCACGAAGCGGTGCGCCGCTACGCCATGGAACCCCGCCTGCCGCACATCACCGCACGCACCCTCGCGGTGTGCGCACCCGACGACAGGTTCTCCATGCCGTCCCTGGCGAAGTTCGCCGCGGCCCTCGGCTGTCCCACCCGGGTGCTGTCGGACGGACACGTGGCCGCACCCGAACAGGTGCCGCAGGAGTTCGCCGAGACCGTCATCGAGTGGGTCGGCCACGGCCGTCCGTGAAACGTCGTTGAGACGTGGGTTCCCACCGGAGTGCTCCGGTGGGAACGCCGCTTTCAGACCCGGGCCGGAGCCAGGACGATGTCGAAGCGCACCCGGGACCAGGGCCCCTGGACGGTTCGGCCGTCTGGTGTGGGGACACCCGCGGGCTGCCGGTCGAAGTCCTTGACCAAGGACTCCGTGACGCCGAACACCGCGTCGGAGTCGAGGAGTTCGTCGCCCCGCACGAAGATGTGGGTCACCAGCGTGCGGCAGCCCTCGTGGTCGACCTTGAAGTGCAGGTGCGAGGCACGCATCGGGGAGCGGCCCACTGTCTCCAGCAACTCCCCCACCGGGCCGTCGTGCGGGATCGGATACGGCGTCGGGGTGACCGCCCAGAAGCGGAACCGCCCCTCGGAGTCGCTGATCAGATGGCCGCGGGCGGCGGTGCGCCGGTCGTCGTACTGGACGTCGTAGTGGCCGGTCTCGTCCGCCTCCCACACCTCGATCCGCGCGCCCGCGAGCGGGGTGCCGGAGGTGTCGGTGACCGTGCCCTCGACCCAGCAGGGCTCACCCGGTGCGCCGACGGAGATGTCGCCGCCGAGGGGGACGGCGGGTGAGTCCTCCACGAAGAACGGGCCGAAGATGGTGGCCTCGGTGGCATCACCGTACGCCGCGTTGTTGACGGTGACGGTCTGCATGGACGCGCCCAGCACATCGGACAGGAGGATGAACTCCTGGCGGCGGTCGTCGGTGATGTGTCCGCAGCGGGTGAGGAAGTCGATGGCCCGGTTCCACTCCTCCTCGGTGAGCCGGACCTCCCGGATGTAGGAGTGCAGATGCCGGACCAGGCTGCTCATGAGCAGTCGGAGCCTGGGGTCGGAGCACTCAGCGAAGGATTTCGTGACGCGTTCGACCAGTTCCGCCTCGCGGATCTGCTGCTCGGCGTCGGGGGTGGTGCGGGCAGCGTGAGTGGTCATCGGGGGAGGTCTCCTTCCCAGGCCGCCCGCAGCAGTGCGCTGAGACGGTCGCGGGTCACAGGGGCGGGGTTGCCTTCGGGTAGGGCGGCGAGCACCGGCTCCACTGCTTCGGCGATTCCGCTCTCCGGCATGCCCAACTCCTTGAGCGCCGTGGGCGCGTCGAGGCGGGCGTAGAGGGCGGTCAGCCCCTCGGTGGCGGTGGGCGCGCCGAGCGCGGTGGCGATGCGGCGCTCGGCCTCCGGGGCGTGGGGCGCGTTGAGCGCCAGGACATGCGGCAGGACAGCGGCATGGGTCTGCGCGTGCGGGAGGTCGAAGCGTCCGCCCAGCACATGGCAGATCTTGTGGTGCAGCCCTGACCCGGCGGAGGCGAAGACGACCGCGGCCAGGTAGGCGCCGTAGAGCATCTGCTCGTGGCCCGCCAACCGGTCGGGGTGCGCGGCGGCTTCGGGCAGACCGCCGCTCAGCGCGCGGGCCGCCTCTTCGGCCAGGGCGCGGTCGATGAGGTCGGCGCGCGGCCCCCACATCGCGTCGACGCAGTGGGCCAGGGCGTTGAGGCCGCTGGCGACCGCTAGTTCCGCGGGGAGGGTGAGCAGGAGCGAGGCGTCGTAGACGACGGTGGCCGGGAGCACCGTCGCGTCCACGCCGGTGGTTTTGACGCCGTCCCGGGTCAGCCCCCAGACGTTGGTGGCCTCCGAGCCCGCATATGTGGTGGGGACGGCGACGATCGGCAGGCCGGTGGTGAGGGTGATTGCCTTGGCGAGGCCGGTCGCGGAGCCCCCTCCGACACACACCAGGGTATCGGCGCCGTGCTCCCGTGCGGCGGCACGGGCCCGCTCGGCGGCCTCGACCGGGACGTGCTCGACCACCTCGTCGTGGATCCGCGCCTCGGGCAGACGCTCGCGGAGGGCCGTGGTCAGCGCCGGGGCGAACGGGCCCGCGACGATCAGGACGCGCTTCGATCCGAGCCGGGCCACCTCGTCGACGACCGTGGGGACGGCCTCTCCCGGCGCGAACACCACGCGCTGTGCGGGAGTCTCGTGTGCGAATTTCATTCGGCACATGCTGCCCGGGCCGATGGGCCGGAGCGGCGGGTCAGTCCGCTGGCCGGACCGACGGCCATCCCGATCGCCGTCCCGCACGTCGCGACGGCCGCTTCCGGCCCGCGCTCAGATGGCCATGCCGGTGCGCGGCTGAGGGTCCGTGCGGGAGGTGCCCTGCCGTTGCAGACTGCGGCCGATGTCGGCCGCGGTCGCCCATAGTGCGTGAATCAGCTGCTGGTCGTCGCGGCGGTCGGCCGGGACCGTCGCGGAGACCGTCGCGATCACCCGCTCGTCTCCGAAGTAGATGATCGGCACGGCGAAGGTCTTGTACCCGTGCATGAACTGCTCCCGCTCCGTGGCCCAGCGGCGTGTGCGGATCCCGGCCAGCTCGGCGCGCAGCGCATCCGGGTCGAGCCGGTCGCCGGACAGGAAACCGTTGGCGCGCTGGGCCTCCAGATCCTGGAGGATGTCCTCCTGATCCTCGCTGTGGGCCAGCAGGACCCGACCGGAGACGGTCAGCAGCAGGGAGACGGTCGAGCCGACGGCGGCGACGACGGCCGCCTCGCGGCGTCCGCCGAGTCGCTCCAGATAGCAGCAGTCGGTGCCGTGCGGCACCGCCAGGTGAACCACGGCCCGGGTCGCGCTCCGCAGGTCCAGCATCGCCGGACGCGCGACCGCCCGCAGCTGGGCCGGACCGGGGACAAGGCGGCCCAGCTCGAAAATGCGCCAGCCGAGCTGGTACCCGTCCCCAGTACGACTGAGGTAGCCGAGTTCGACGAGTTCGGTGCCGATCCGGTGCACGGTCGCCTTGGGCACGCCGGAGCGGCGGCTGAGTTCGCTCAGGCCGAGGCAGGTCGAGCCTGAATCGAAGGCCCCGAGCACCAGATGGGCCTTGCCGAGTACGGAGATCGCCTGCGTTCCGGGAACCACGGACGGGACATCCGGGACAGCCCGCTCCGAGGCTTCGCGTTCTGCCTGGGCACTCGCGCGCATACCGCTTCCCCTCGCCGATTCCACTCAACATCAATGATTTTTCAAGCCACGTCAACCAAATGGCAACCCCCACCAGCTGTGACAGACCCGGGGCGCGGGCCCGTAGCCGCCGTCGATCCGGCCAGTGGACCAATCGGTTCCCTCCCGGGCGAGCGGCCGAGATGCTGCCCCCATGAGTAGCCAAGACACCATCGACACCCTGGTCAAGCGCATCGAGGTTCTGTAGGCCGAGGCCGACATCCGCCGCATCCAGGCCCGCTACATGTTCCTGTGCGACACGCCCTGCCCGGAGTACGGGGTGGAGAACGACCAGCAGCGCATCGAGCTGATCCTTGACCTCTACACCGACGACGCGATCTGGGAGGGGGTCGGCGACTACTACGACAACCAGTTCGGCCGGGCCCAGGGCAAGGAGGCGATCCGCGCGCACTTCAACCGCTTCTGGCCGCAGGACCAGGACCCGAAGCTGCTCCTGAATGCCCACTGGCTCACCTCGGAGCAGATCCATGTGCACGGGGACGAGGCCGACGGCCAGTGGATCCACTTCCAGCCCTGGCTCTTCGAGGACGGCAAGTCCCTGATCCGCGGCAGCCGGCTGAACAACGCCTTCCGTAAGGTCGACGGGGTGTGGAAGATCACTCGCACCCGGACCGAGAACGTCGCCATCGTCGACCTGCCCGACTTCTTCGCCGGCAGCTACCCGAAGCAGTCCGTCCTGCTCAAGGCGCCGGGCACGAACCACACCAATGAGCACGCCGCCGGCTCCTGACCCGGCCCCCGGCCCCTCCCGCACGCCTCCGCGAGAGGGGCCCGCCTCACCCGCGGAGGTTTCGCTCCACCCAGACCGCAGCGCGCAGGGCTGCCGCCTCGGATTCCGCGATCACCTGGAGTCCGAGCGGCAGCCCTGCCGCATTCCGCAGCCCCGGTACGGCCACGGTCGGCAGGCCGAGTGCCTGCCACGGGCGGCTGAGCACGGGATCGCCGGTGGCACCGAGCCCCTCCGGGGCCGCCCCGGGTGCGGCCGGGCCGAGCACCGCGTCGTACTGGGACAGGAGTACGCCGAGTTCCTCGCGCGCGGCCTCGACGAGACGGCGCGCGGCGCGGTAGTCGGCTTCCGGGGTGTCCGCGCCGGTACGCAGCAGCCCGGCCAGGGGCGCGCTGAGACGATCGGCGTGCTCCCGTTCGGCGGCGCGTTCGCGCGCGGCCTCGTAGGCCATCACCACCGGATGTGCCTGGGTCACTTCGGCGATCAGCGCCTCCAGTGGGAAGGCGTCGACCTTCGCGCCGCGGTCGGTGAGCCCGGCCTCGGCGCAGGCGAGCGCCGCACCCATCTCGTCGGACACGGCCGCGAGCGGGGCAGCGTGCCAGAACGCGATCCGCGGGGCAGTGTGCGCGTCGCGGGCCGGATCCGGCTCCCCGGTGAGGGCCGCCCAGGCGAGGGCGACGTCGGCGGCGGTGGCCGCGTACATACCGTGCGCGTCGAGGCTGGGGCTTAGTCCGGCGACACCGTCGGTGGACAGGTGACCGTGGCGCAGGACCAGTGAGGCGACCCCGCAGTACGCGGCCGGCCGGGTCACCGATCCGGCGGTCTGGGAGCCGATGGCGAGCGGGACCTGTCCCGCGGCGACCGACGCGGCCGAGCCGCTGGAGGAACCGCCGGGCGTGTGCCGCAGGTCGGCGGGGTTGCGGGTCGGGCCGGGGGCGAAGAAGGCGAACTCCGTGGTCACGGTCTTGCCGAGGGGGACAGCCCCGGCCGCCCGCCAGGCCCGGACGACGGGGGCGTCCCGCTCGGCAGGGGCGGCGTCGGCGCGCAGCACGGAGCCGCAGCGGGTGGGCAGTCCGGCCAGGTCGATGATGTCTTTGACGCCCATCGGGACACCGCCGAGCGGACCGGCGGGGACGGGTGCGGAACCTTGCGCGAGGCTTTCGTCGAAGGCCACCCAGGCACGGACCTGTTCCTCGGTCTGTGCGATGCGCTCACGGCTGCGCCGCAGAGCCGCCTCGGGCGTGCTCCGTCCCGAGCACAGATCGGCGACGAGTTCGCTCAGGGGCCAGGGCTGTCGGACGGTGTCGCTCACTGGACTGCCCTCCGCGCGTCGGTCTCCCCCGGTACGTCGGCGCCCCACTGGGCGTCGGCCTCCCAGAAATCCACCCCGCCGGCGCTCACCCCGTGGCGCCAGGCGGAGGTGCGCCGCAGGGCCGGTTCGACCCGGGCTGTCTCCGCGTCCGCCGCGTCCGGGCCGTCCTGGGCGACTCCCCAGTGCACCCAGCCCAGTTCACGGCCCGCCGCGTCGTGGACGAACAGGTCGACGTGCTTCCAGCCGTAGCCGTGGTTGTCGTTGTAGCAGGTGAGGGTCATCCGCGGGGCGCGGACGACCGGCTCTTCCTTTTCCATGCTCCGCCACTCCTCCTTTTCCATGCTCCGCCCCTCTGCGACGTTGCCCGACGGGCGGGGGCGCGCCGGTGGCGGCGCGCTCGTTCCGACCCCTGGATCCGACCACATCGCCGTGCCGGTTCCGCCGAGACGGTCCACTGACCGGTCCGACCCATCGCATCGACCTGACCGATGACTGAGCATCCGATGGGGCCTTCCACCAGCCAGAACCGGTAAGGCCCTCAACCAGCCGGAAGGAGCGATCATGGGTGATGCACCCGAACCAACAGCCGGTGCGAAGTGGCAGGCAGTTCTTGCCGAGCTCGCCGAACGGCGGGCGGAGTTCGAAGCCCAGGGATACGTCCCCCGTGACTTCGTCGAGAAGTTCATGCCGTTCGGCGTCTACCGGCATGCCACTCCGATCCGGTTCGGGGGGTGTGTGCTGCCGCCCCACCGGTTCCTCAGGCTCGTCGAGGAAGTGGGCCGCGTCGACGGCTCCACCGCCTGGGTGGTGGGCTTCGCCTCCGCCAGCACCTACCTCGGCGCGCTTCCCGTCGAGACGCAGAAGGAGATCTACCGCGACGGTCCGGACATGGTCCTGGCCGGCGGCCTCTTTCCCATGCAAAAGTCCGAACGGACCGCGAACGGGTTCCGGGTGAGCGGCCGGTGGAAGTTCGCCAGCGGCTGCATGGCCGCCGACTACATCAACGTGGGCCTGTTGGACGAGTCCGCGGGCGGGCAGCCCCGCGCCGCCGTCCTCCCCGCCGATCAGGTCACCATCGTCCAGGACTGGGACGTGAGCGGGATGCGCGCCTCGGGCTCCTTCGACACGGTGGTCGAGGACGTCGAGATCCCGCTGGAGTGGACCTACGTCCGCGGCGGCGCCTCACAGATCGACGAGCCCCTCTTCCACTACCCGCTGTTGGGCTACCAGGCACAGTGCCATGCGGCCATCGGGCTCGGCGTGGCGCTCGGCGCCCTCGATCACGCCCAGCGCTCGGGCTCCTACCGGGGTATCACGGGGGCGCCGTCGGTCGGCGAACGCGCCTATTACCGCACGGAGTTCGCGCGAGCGTACGTGGCGCTGCGGTCGGCCCGCCGCTACTTCCTGGACGTCGCCGAGGAGGTGTGGGAGACCGTCAGCTCCGGCGAAGCGGTGAGCGCCGACCAGATGGCGCGCATCCGGCTCAGCGCTGTCCATGTCTCCGACACCGCCGCCCAGGTCGTCCACGACCTGTCCAAGGTGTCCGGAGCGGCGATCATCCAGAACTCGCACCCGCTGAACCGGATCCGCATGGACGCTCAGGTCCCCCAGTTGCACGCCTCGCTCAGCCAGCACATCTACGACGACGCCGGAGCCGTTCTGCTGGGCCTGGATCCGACCACCCCCGGCTTCCTGGGCCCCAGGGACCCCCGTGCCGACCGGGACCGGCCCGGGAGCGGCGACACCGAGGAGAAAACCGCATGACCATCGCATTCACCCCGGCCACCATCCATCAGCTGGAGCCGGCCGATCTCGTGCAGGAGGACCGCGTCGCCGCCCGGGTCTACACCGACCCGGACATCTTCGAACGCGAGATGACCGAGATCTTCGAGAAGACCTGGATCTGGGTGGCGCACGAGAGTGAGCTGCCGAAACCGGGCAGCTTCAAATCCACCTATGTGGGCCGCAATTCGGTGCTCGTCACCCGGGACCGCAAGGGCGCCTTCCACACCCTCGTCAACCGCTGCCGACACCGCGGCGCCAGCCTGTGCGAGAAGCCGCGCGGCGAAGCGAACGGCTTCACCTGCCCCTACCACGCCTGGTCGTACGGTCTGGACGGGCGGCTGCGCGGCATCCCCTATCCCGACGGCTACGAAGGGGTGATGAGCAAGGACGAGATGGGCCTGCGCAAGCTGCGCACCGAGAGCTACCGCGGCCTGATCTTCGCCACCTTCGACCACGAGGCCGAGCCACTGGAGGAGTTCCTGGGCGATGTACGGCTGTGGGCCGACCGCTTCTTGAAGCAGGGCGGCGGCTATCCGCTCAAGGTGATCGGCACCCACCGCTTCCGGTTCCGGGGCAACTGGAAGATCCAGTTGGAGAACACCACCGACGGTTACCACTTCCCGATCGTGCACCGATCCTGGATGAGCTCGGTGGACGCGGAGACCGCCGACATGCTCAGCTTCATGACAGACCCGGCCTCCACCTGCCACGACCTCGGCAACGGACACAGCGTGATGCACATGGTGCCGGCGCACATCGACCTCGACGACGATGACGGCACCGAGCCCCTGCAGTCCCGATTCGACGGCCTGGTGGCTGAGTTGAAGCAGGCCGGCGTGGAGGACGCGCAGATCCGCAAGCTGGTCCGCGCGATGCACGGCACCGGCTCGAACCTGAACCTGTTCCCCAACGTGAGCCTGTCCTCGGCGTTCTTCCGTGTCCTTCGCCCGGTCTCCGTCGACGAGACGATCATCGAGCATGTGGCGCTCGGCGTGGACGCCCCGGAGGAGATCGCGGGACCGGTCCGCCGCGAACGCCTGCGCATCCACGAGCACTTCCAGGGCCCGTTCGGCTTCGGCACCCCCGACGACTCCGAGGGGTGGGACCGGGTCCAGCGCGGCGCCCAGGCATGCCCGGAGATGCCGATCATGGTGAACCGCGGCCTGAAGCGCGAGGTCGAGGCCCCCGAGGGCTGGACCACCTCGCACAGCACCGACGAGACCGGCATGCGGGCCGCGTACCGGATGTGGAAGAAGATGATGAGCAATGGCTGACACCGCCACGATCCCCACCGCCCCCACCACTCCCCCGGCCACCCTCTCCGACACACGCGTCACCCGGGCCATCGAACTCGTATGGCGCGAGGCCGAGTTGCTCGACCGCAAGGAGTACCCGGCCTGGAACGATCTCTACGCCGAGGACGGCATCTACGTCATCCCCCTCGACGCCACCACCGAGGACTTCGACGACCAGCTGAACATGGTCTACGACGACGCCCGTATGCGGGCCATGCGCGTGACGCGCCTCACTGAGGGGTACGCCATCGCGGCCGTCGACTCGGCCAGGACCGTGCGCACCGTGTCCCGCTTCGTACCCGTCGAGGTGACCGACGACTCGGTGTCACTGCGCGCCGCTCAGATCGTCGTCGCCTACAAGCGGGGGCACCATGACCTGTGGGCCGGGGACATCGAGTTCACGGTGCGGCTCGGCGTGGACCGGTCCGCCGACCGGATCGTGCGCAAGGTGATCCGGCTGGTGGACTCCGAGGACGCCGTGCCCGCCGCGGGGTTCCTGCTGTGAGCGTCGCCGTCCAGGTGTCCGAGATCGTGGAGGAGAGCACGACGGTCCGCTCCCTGCGGCTGCGCAGGGCCGACGGCGCCGCCTTCGGCCCCTTCGCCGCCGGCGCGCACATCGACGTGACCGGGCCGACCGGAGTCCTGCGCCAGTACTCGCTGGCGGGAGACCCGGCCGACCGGGCGTCCGTCCTCATTGCCGTGAAGCGCGAGGCCGAGTCTCGAGGCGGCTCGGCCGCGCTGCACCAGGCGTCCGTGGGCGACGAGTTGACGATCGGCCAGCCGCGGAATCTGCTGGGCATCGCCGACGGCGCCGACCGGCACCTGCTGGTGGCCGGCGGCATCGGAGTCACCCCGCTGCTCAGCATGGCCTACGAACTCCAGCGCTGCGGCGCCGACTTCGCGCTGCACTACTTCGTACGCTCACAGGCCGAGCTCGCCTTCGGCGACCTACTGCAGCACCGTGCCGAGTTCCGCGACCGGGTCACCCTGCACATCGGCAGACCGCGGGACGAACACCCGGACATCCTCCGCCCGTCGGCGGCCACGCTGAGTGCCGACAGCCATGTCTACACCTGTGGACCGGTCGGCTTCATGGACCAGGTCACCGCCCTCTTCGCCCCGGTCGTGGGCGAGGCACAGGTCCATGTCGAGCACTTCCGCGCGGAGCCGGTCGACACCTCGGACGACAAGCCCTTCATGGTGGAACTCGACACCGGCGAGGAGTTCGAGATCCCCGCGGACCGATCGATCCTCTCCGTGCTGGAGGAGGCGGGCATCCCGGTCGCCAAGTCCTGCGAGGAGGGCATCTGCGGCTCGTGTGTCTCCGGCCTGCTGGAGGGCACCGCCGACCACCGCGACCACTGCCTGACCGCGTCCGAGCACGCGGCCGGCACAGAGATCGCGCTCTGTGTCTCGCGGGCCCGCTCGGACCGGCTCCGCATCGAGCTGTACTGACCGCCGCCCGCGGTGACTCCGACAAGACCGACACGGTCCCGGCGCGACCACCTCGGGCCCTCATTCCGACAGGGAAAATGATGGGTAGTCAGAGACAACAGCAGACCGCACCCGAGGGCAACCCGGTGATGACCCCGCAGCCACCGCCCAAGTCGCGATGGCGCTCGGTCCTGGGGCGGTATCCGACCGGCATCACCATCATCACGTCGGTCGACGAGTCGGGCGGCCCGATCGGGATGGTCGTCGGCACCTTCACCTCGGTGTCCGAGGACCCGCCCCTGGTCGGGTTCCTGCCCCAGACGCGGTCCCGGACCTACGCCGGCATCCGGCGCGCCGGCCGGTTCCGCGCCTCCGTCCTGGGCGCCGAGCACGAGGGTCTGTGCCGGGAATTCTTCGCCGCCGCCCCCGAGGACCGGTTCACCGGCGACGCCTGGGAGTTCGACGAGCACGGTGTGCCCCGGCTGCGGAGCGCGGTGGCCTGGTTCGACGCCACGGTGCACGACGTGCTGCCGGCCGGGGACCACGTGATGGTGCTGGGCGCGGTGGAGGACCTGGGCCTCGGCCCCCGCGCCGACGAGGCACCGCTCGTCTTTCTCAACGGCGGCTACGGATCGTTCGCTCCGCGCGTCACCGGTGTCGAACTCGCCGAACTGGGCTCCCGGCTCCGCATCGCCGCGGGCGTCGGCGACCTCGTCCAGGACCTCGCCCGGGAGCTGGACGTCGAGTGCGCCCTGTCCACCGTGGTGCGCGGCCAAGTGGTCGTGCTCACGGCGGCCGACACCCAACAGCCGTACGTCGGGACCTGCTTCCCCTTCGCGGCACCGATGGACCCCGGCTTCGCCGCCTGGTGCGAACCGGACCTCCACCGCGCCTGGGTGGAGGGCGCCCGACGCCTGATGGGCCGCGTCGACACCCCCCTCCTCGACGACACCCTCGCCCTGGTCCGCGAGCAGGGCTACGCCATCTCCTTCGGGCACACCCTCACCGAACACTTCGGCGGGCTGACCGCCGAAGCACGAAGCGGCCCCGGGGCCGGGGACGGGCACAGCGCCCTCGCCCGGCTCTGGGAGCGGATGGCGTCCGGATACGCGGACTACTGCCGCGACCCCCGCCCGCAGCACCACGCCCGCACCCTCCAGGTGCCGGTCTTCGGCGCCGACCAGCGCGTCGCCTTCGAGCTCATGGTGGGCGGCTTCGGCCCCGGCTCCGGAGTCGAACGCTTCCGGGCGATCCTCGCCGCCGCACTCGACCACGCCGAGCGGATCACCGAACTGACCGGCGGCAAACCACCTGCCGACTACGCACCGAAACTCCCCTGACAGGCCCGAGGTACACACATGACCGAGCAGATATCGACGGCGGCCAAACCGACCGCGGCGGCGCCGCCCCGCACCGGCATCGTCCGCATCGCCATGGCCAGTGGCGTGGGCACCTCCCTGGAGTTCTACGACTTCGCCATCTACGGGACGGCGACCACGCTCGTCCTCACCGACACCTTCTTCCAGACCGGCGACGCCTGGTTCGGCACCTTCCTCGGCCTTGCGACCTTCGCCATCGGCTTCCTGATGGCCCCGCTCGGCGCCGCCGGGTTCGGCTGGCTCGGCGACCGGTACGGGCGGCGCTTCGCGCTGCTCCTCACTTTCATCGGCATGGGCGCGGCGACCGTCCTGATGGGGCTGCTGCCGACCTACGCCCAGATCGGGGTGACGGCGCCACTGCTCCTGGTCGTCCTGCGGATGGCCCACGGACTCTTCCGCGGCGGCGAGACCGGCGGCGCCGCCGCCCTGGCCATCGAGCACGCCCCCGACCAGAAACGGGCCCGGTACGGCGTGTTCGTCGCCCTCGGCTCACCGGTCGGCAACATCCTCGCCAATCTGGCGTTCACCGCCGTGCTCTTCCTGCCGGACTCCAGCGTCGAGTCCTGGGGCTGGCGGCTGCCCTTCCTCGCCGGTGGCATCGCCATCGTCATCGGCATCTGGATCCGCCGGGGCGTGGCGGAGAGCCCGGTCTTCCAGCAGATGGTGCGTGAGGAGGGCGAGACCCTCAGGAACCGGCGCCCGGTGGCCGATGTGTTCCGCTCCAACTGGCGGCGAGTGCTGCTGGCCGCCGGCGTGAACATCGGCCTGAACTCGTGCACGTTCGCGCTGGCAACCTTCATGATGTCCTACGCGACGTCCGCCGCGCCCGACGGCCTCGGCCTGCCCCGGCAGGACGTGGTCAACGCCAGCACCCTCGGCCTCGTGGTCCACGCGGCCGCCAACGTCCTCGGCGCCTGGGCCTCGGACCGGTTCGGCCGACGGCCGGTCATGTCCGCCGGGGCGCTCGCGTCGCTGGTCGCGGTGCTGGTCGTCTTCCCGCTCGCCGGAACGGGTTCGATGGGCGCCCTCACCGCCGCACTGGCGCTCGGCTTCGCGACCACCGGCATCCTCTTCGGCCCGATGTACACCTTCTTCACCGAGCTCTTCCCCCGCGACCAGCGCCAGTCCGGCATGGGCATCGCCTTCCACCTCGGGGCAGTGCTCGGCGGGGGCATCTCGCCGCTGATCGCGAACCGGATCGTCGCCGCCACCGGCAACGCCGTCAACGTCGGCTACTACCTCGCCGGAACCTGCGTCCTCTCCCTGGCGTGCCTGATGGCCCTGCCCGAGACGGCGCCGAGGGCGCTGCGGCGCCTGGAACAGAAGCGCACCGTGACCGCGCCCCGGAACGAGTCCACCGAAACGGCCGAGCTCCGGTGACGGACGCGGCCGGCACCGACACGGCTCAGGTCCGCGGCTCGGCGGCCTCGCGGTCGAAGTGGGCGCGATTGCGGATGATCTCGTCGTGGTGGGTGCCCGCCCAGTCGACCATGGCGGTGACCGCGACCAGCAGCGTCGCGCCCAGGTCGGTCAGCGCGTACTCGACGCGCGGCGGCACTTCGGGGTAGGCGGTGCGGGTGACCAGGCCGTCGCGGCGCAGCTGGCGCAGGGTGTGGGTGAGCATGCGCTGGGAGATGCCGGGGATGGAGCGCTGCAGGTCGGTGTAGCGCAGGGGGCCGTGCTCCAGCGTGCCGATCACGAGCACGGACCACTTGTCACCGGCCCGCTCGACGATCTGCCGCATGGTCTCGCCGTGCTCGGCGGGCCAGCGCGCGCACGGTCCCGCCCGCTCCGGTACGCGATCGGCCGGGGACTCGGGGGCCATGGTGCGCCTGCCTCTCGTCTCACTTACACGCGTGTGCCTTTTGTACGGACTTCCATACTGCCGCAGAGTGGGGTTGCGCACCAAAGGTAAGAAACGGCTGGACGGTGACTCGTCCCGCGCTCACCCATCGCAGGAGGAACAGCATGCTCATGCGTGCCGCGATCGTGCCCCGCTTCGGCGGCCCCGAAGCAGTCGAGATCACGGAATTCCCGGTGCCCGAAGCGGGCCCGGGCCAGGTCCGGATGAAGGTGGCGGCGGCCGCCCTGAACCCCGTGGACGCGGCGATGCGGGCCGGCGTCTTCGGTAGCGCGGGCGAGCACGTCGGCCCGGGCTGGGACGTCGCCGGCACCATCGACAGCGTCGGCGACGGGGTGAGCTGGTCCCCGGGTGACCGGGTCATCGGCCTGTCCACCGGGCATCACACCCCGCTGGGCACCCATGCCGAGTACGTCGTGCTCCCCGCGGACGCGATCGCACCGGCCCCGACGACCCTGGACGACACCCACGCCGCGGCCCTCCCCCTCAATGCGCTCTCCGCCGCGCAGGCCCTGGACATGGCCGCGCTCAAGGCCGGGCAGAGCCTGCTGGTCACCGGCGCGGCGGGCGGCGTCGGCGCGCACACCGTGGAACTCGCCCACCACCGCGGCCTGAAGGTCACCGCCCTCGCCTCCGCGCGCGACGAGCAGTTCCTGCGCAGCCGGGGCGCCGACGACTTCCTGCCCCGCGACGCGGCCCTCCCCTCGGCCGCCTTCGACGGCGTCATCGACACCGCGATCCTCGGCAATCCGGCCCTCGCACCGGTCCGCGACGGCGGCGCCTACATCGGCGTATGGCCCGGCCAGGAGCCGGCATCCGAACGCGGCATCCGCGTCGACGCCCTGGACGTACACGCCGACGGCACCCAGCTCGCCGAACTGTCCCAACTGGCCGACCAAGGCGTCGTGCTGGCCCGCATCGCCGAAACCTTCTCCCTCGCGGACGCCGAGGCGGCGCACGCACGTCTCGCCGAGGGGGGTCTGCGCGGACGCATCGTCCTCGTGCCGTGAACCACTCGCGCGCGGACGACGGCAATGGCGGCACCTGCACGGTGTGCAGGTGCCGCCGGGCGCCGACCGATCGCTCTGCCACTGCGCCCCTGCCGTCGAGCACGGCCCGGACACCGACGGAACCACGAAGGACATCCCATGACGAACATCGCTGTCTTCGGCGCCAACGGCATCATCGGCTCCGCCATCGTCCGCGAGGCCCTGCGCCGAGGCCACCACGTCACCGCCGTCGTCCGCGACCGGGCGAAGGTCACCGAGCAACACGCCGACCTGACCGTCACCACGGGCGACGTCCTCGACCCCCAGTCGATCACCGCCGCCGCGAAGGACCAGGACGTCGTCGTCAGCGCCGTCGGCGGCGGCGACGGCCCCGGCCACCTCGCCACCATCCGGCCCGCCGCCGAAGCCCTCACCGAAGGTCTGCGCACCCTCGGCGCACAGGCTCCCCGCCTGATCACCGTCGGCGGCGCCGGCTCCCTGCGCACCCCCGACGGCAAGCAGGTCTGGGACGCCCCCGGCCTGCCCGAGTTCCTCCTGCAGATCATGCACGCCCACGGCGACGCCCTCGACCACTACCGGACCGTCACCGACGTCGACTGGACCAACCTCAGCCCCGCGGCGGACATCGCCCCCGGCGACCGCACCGGCGTCTATCGGACCGCCCTAGACGAGCTCGTCACCGACGGAGACGGCAACAGCACCATCTCCGTCGAGGACTACGCCGTCGCCCTCCTCGACGAGATCGAGCTGCCCCGCCACCACCACCAGCGCTTCACCGTCGGCTACTGACCACCGGCCCACACAACCAGACCTCGGCCCGCCCCCAGCAAGATGGCGGGCCGAGTCGCATACGGGACACCCTGTAGCCTCGGGCGTGAGCCGTAATAACAAGCCACCCCTCGCGTTCCGGCCCGTACGGCAGGCCTTGGACGCTGCTGGCTACGGTCCGGACGTCTATAAGGACAAGACGTTTCTTCGGGACTACGACGTCGGCTTCATTCCGAAGCTGACCGCGGATGCCGCGGCTGAAGAGATCGATAACGCAGTGCTGGCCGCCGAACTCTGCGCTGGGGCCCGTACTGCCGGCCAGCTGTGCCCGGGGGTGAAAGGGAGGCTACTGGCGATGAACCCGGATCCCGGCGCCACCCGCAACCTCCGCACCGCACTGCGGAAGGGAGTCGAGAACCTCCTGAAGCGACCTGAGATCGGACCGCCGCCTCCTAGAATCAACGTCTACTCCCAGAAGGCCATCGAGGCGCTGCTTCCGCTGTCACCCAAGCCGATGCTTGGGATGATCGTCCGCCTCGCCCAGATTCGCGGGATCAGCCAGGATCAGATCAACGCCTTCCTGGAGGACGTGCAGAAAGCCACCGGGGGGAAGCGCGCCTGGAGAACCGGTCTGCGCGAGGCTTTTGGGGTCATGTGTGCCGAGATGGGGCAGCCCCTCAGCACGCTGAGCCAGAAGGCCCTGGAAGAGGCATTCCTCTCCGCCAACCCTCGGGCGAGACGCCTGTGCGAGCTGATGGAGGAGCAGGGCTACAAGCCGGGACCCACGCGCGGCGACGGCATGGTCAGTCTGATCGACATGGTCAGCACGGCCAACCTCACCGACACGGACCGCGCGTTGCGGCTGCTCGATGAAAGCAGCGACGTTGTCTTACGGGGCAGCGTGTTGCGGGTAGGGCAGGCACGACGCACGGGGCACTTCCCGCACGAGGACCACCACATGCAACGGTGTCGGGTGGCGGCCGACTGGGACGCGCTCATCACGTGCCAGATCCTCGACCCGCGCACCTCGGCGTGGTGGAAAGCCGCCTACGGGGACTTCCGCCCCCTCCTCGGCATCGCTACGGAGGTCATGGCCGAAGTGGCCCGTGGCGCACGGGAGGAGTGAGAGGCGGGCGGTCAGTCCGGCCCGCGGTCCGACGAGGCGGCCTTGGTGCGTGACGCGGTGCGCGATCTGCTCGGCGAGGTGTCCGCGCCCTCCGTCCCGGGCGCCCACTACGCCCACAACGCGGTCGCCGCGCTCGCCGCCGGGGTCGCCCTCGGCATCCGGGCGCACAACCTGGCCTCCGCGCTCGGCTCGTACACCGGGGTGATAGTTTCGGAACTCCGCCAGGACCATTGCGGTCGCCCTCCAGCTTGTTGACCTCGGCCAGCAGCTCGGCCTGGGCCCCGCCGGGGCGGGAACTGTAGCCCTCGGTTGTCGCGACGACGATGTGCTTCAGATGGATCTTGGTTGCGAGTACGCCGCCGGGCCGGTAGGCCATCTCCAGTGCAAGGGTCCTGCGTAGTCGCCACAGGTTGACGAGGCCGTCCGGGGTGGGGGCGAGGCCGAGCCGTGCCCCGGCTTCGGAGTTGATCCAGTTCCGGAACCACCGGTAGCGGATATCGAAGGCAAACCGCCCCAGTAGGGACGCGCCTTCGACAGGGTCGGGGTGCAGGCATTCGATGAGTTCCGCAGCGCGGTAGGCGGGTTCGATGACCACCCATTCGTCGATGACGCCGCCGAGTCCCTGGCCTTTGATTACCTTGCTGACCAGCCGGTACCGGATCAGGCCGGGGGCGGATTCTTCCGACCGGCAGCAGCCGACTTCCAGTTCCATCAGCTCGGACGAGCGCATCCCGGAGGCCGCGGCCAGGACGATGACTGCGGCGGTGCGGACGATGCCGACCACCTGTCAGTTCTGTCGTGACGGCTCCGGCCGCCCTCCCCTCGGGGGTAGGAAGCGGCGGCCGGAGCCTGGGACCACCCCGGCCGGGACTCGTGGGCGCGCCCCGGTCGGGGTGAGGGTCATGGGTGGGTGATGCCGTAGCTGAGCACGCCCAGGAGCGCGGCCACGGCCAGGACGCACAGCATCTGCTCGGTACGGGGGCTCATTGCGGGCCTTCCGGCTGGGCGAGGAGGTGGACGCGGTCGCCACCGGTCGCGCTCAGACAGGGGTGGCAGGCGTAGCGGACGTGGGCGCCGGTACTGAACGACTCCCATGCGTCGATCACCTGAGCATCACGCGTGGGGGTGGCGCAGAAGTGGCACACCACCACGGGGCTTCGTCCCGCTGCCTGATCCAGCGGCCCGACCAGGCTTTCCATAGCCGAGGCGCAGCGTGTTGGGGTCGGTGAACAGTCCGTTCGCCTTCGGGGTGCGGAGCCACACGTTGACTCCCCGGTATCCATTCAGTCGGGGCACGAGGAGGCTGTCTCCAGCCCGGTACAGGGTCAGACGCAGTGGTTCGGGGGTGGGCCAGCCGTCGACTCCTCCCGGAGGCACGAACCACACCAGGTGGCGTAACGCGGTGTCTTCGAGGACCGCGCCGGTGTGGTCGCCCAGGGCGTCGAGGACGCAGCGGCCCCAGTCGTTCGCGGTGGAGATCGCCTGCCAGGTGTCATCGGCGTACTTGATGCCGATCGGGGTGTCCGGTCGGAGGCTGGCGGGCACGGCCCCGCTCATAGCCGTCCTCTTATTGGTGTGCATGTCGGTGATGTCCGCCCCGGCATGACGCTGGCGCGGGACGGAGGAGAGGAGCGGGCTGCTGACCTGGGGTGTGCCCGGGTGGGGCCGGACGGTCAGCGGCCCGCCCGGTCAGGACGTGGGCACGGGCCCGCAGCACCGCCTGCCGCCGCGGATGGCGGTCAGGCTCAACCTCCGGGGAGTGCCGCATCCGGTGCAGACGAGTCGCCAGGTGCGGTCCGGCGTGCGGGGGTAGTCCTCATCCGGATCGAATCCGGCGTGCCGCACCTCCCACAGTGCCGAGTCCAATTGCGCGGCCGGGTCCCAGTTCAGGGGTGTCTCCTGGCCTGGGCGGAAGGCGCTGAGCGGGCCGGGGGTGTGGCATGAGTGGCCGCCGAGCAGCAGGCCGAGGCTGATCCACCGGCGGCCGGCCGGGGCGCGGTCAACGTGGTTGCTCACAGGACTCCGTCCCCTCCCGGGGCGAGGTACAGGCGGCTCTCAGGGCGCGCCGGAGGGCTGGGTGCCGCGGCCTGCTCCTCAACCGGGGCGCGCCTCTCGTTCACGCACACTGCTGCCTCATCGAGGGGCACGGCGGCGTCCATGGCGACGCGCAGCCTGTGCTGCCAGGGCTCCAGGGCCTCACCGGTGTGGTAGATGACGAGGTCGGCCCATTCCTCCGCGACGAGTTCGTGTCCGTGGAGTGTCATCTGGTACAGCAGGAGGCCGCGGGGCGGTAAGACCCGCTGCGGCACCACCAGAATCCGCGGTCCCTGCCGCGAGCTGGTGAGCTGCTGGAGATGGGCGATCTGGTCCGGCATCACGTCCGGGTCGCCGAGGGGCCTGTGCAACCCCAACTCGTCCAGCAGCAGAGTCACATCCTCACCGGTGCCGGGGGTCAGTGGCGCGCGTGGCGGGACATGGAGTTGCAGCTCGGCGCGGAAGTGCTGGGCCATCAGACCCACCGGATAGTCCGGGATGCGCAGGAAGCCCGGAAGGGCATGTCCGGTGTGGATGACCGCGCTGGCGACAACCGTTACCCCCTGCCCCCCGTCTGCGGGCCTGGCGCGTGCTTCACGCCATGTTCGGCGTGAACCCGGCGGAGCTGGGTTTCCCTGGACCACCTCCGGGTGCCACCGTGGGGAGCACCCCCCTCCCCGCACAGGAAGGCGTCACGAGCGTGGACCGACGGGTGTTCCTCAACGACTCGATTGGCTTGGCAGCCGCCGCAGGGCTGCCCAAGCCGGTGACACGATCTACCCCACGCCGAGATGGCGCTATCGGCACTGCCCATCTCCTCGAACTCCGCGAGGGCCTCCGCTCCCTGTACCAGCTCGACGACGCCTACGGCGGGGGCGACGTACTGTCCCTCACGATCAGGCATCTGCGTCGAGTCCGCCGTGTCATCAACACCAGCACCTACCCGGACACACTCGGCCGTCAGCTTCAGCTCCTCGCGGGGGAAACCGCCGAGCACTGTGCATGGCTGGCCTATGACGCCGACAAGCAGGACATCGCTCGTCAGTACTGGGGGGAAGCTCTGACCATCGCCACGATGCTCCGGGACGACAGCCTCGAAATCCTCGTCCTGGCCGGCCTGTCTCTGCAAGCCAGCTTCGAAGGCCGCCCTCGGGATGGGTACGACCTCGCCCGCGCTGCCCAGGGCCGCGCCGCCCACTACGGTTCCCCCATGCTTCAGTCCCTTGTCGGAGTCCGTGAGGTCCGCGCCCTCTCTCTCATGGGTGACCAGAAGGCAGCGAACAGGGCCCTGGCCCAATCGATGCGCCTGGTCGAGCGAGACAGCGGACGGCCTTCACCGGAGTGGGCGGCGTTCCACGGTCCTGCGGAATTGGACTACTGCCAAGGGCTTCACTACATGGAGATCGGGCACTATCCGGCAGCGGTGAACTTCGTGAAGGCCGCGATCGCGCGCCAGGACAGTGCCTACGGCCGCAATCGCGCGCTCTATCGGATGACGCTCGCGAGCGGACTGGTGAAGGCCGGTGAGGTCGACGAGGGTGCGGCCTATGCCGTGGAAAGCCTGGAACACTTGGAAGAGGTCGAGTCGGGGCGCGCGATGAGGAAACTGTCCGAGGTGAGGGACCTCCTCAGCACTGTCGACGCCGCCAGTACTCAACAGGCAGCTGCACAGTTGACGGAGTACGCCCACACGAAGGGTGCGGCGTGATGCACGAGGTGAGGTTCGAGCTGTTCGAGGGCCGGGAGGCCTCAGCCCAGCTTGACGCGTTCCTGCCGGCTTACGAGGAGGTCTACGCCGAGCCGCCGTACTGTGAGGGTCCACGGGACATCAAAGAGTTCATCGACCGCTACCAGATACAGGCTGAGCGTCCCGGCATGCGTCTCGTCCTGGCTCACAGCGGAGACGACGAGGTGGTGGGCTTCGCCTTCGGCTTCCTCCTACCCGCCGACACAGGATGGTGGCAGACCGTCCAGGATCCGCTACCGCAGGATTTCACGCGCGAGGACGGCACCCGCACCTACGTGATCATCGAACTCGCGGTTCGAAAACCATGGCGACGCCGCGGCATCGCTGCTCGCCTCCATGCCCGCTTGCTCGACGGGCTGAGCGTGGAGCGCGTCTCTCTTACGATGCGCCCCGAGCCTGAGGCCGCGCCAGCACATTCCGCGTACGCCACGTGGGGATACCGCAAGGTCGGCGTCTCCCACCCGTGGGAGGAAGCGCCGTTCTACGACGCGATGGTCCTCGAACTCCCCCAGACTGCCGGGTAACCGCGGACCGGCCATGTCGGTGCCGGCCCATACGGTATGCGCATGCCCACCGTTTTCCGGCCTCACGGCCGTGCGATGTCCCCTGCTCTGGCGAAGATCAACCGCCGTATCCGACTTTTCATGGACGAGCCCGCCGACAAGCGGCGGACCGAGGATTACACGCGGCTGCTCGTGCTGTGGGCCGAGGCCACCGCTGCAAACGGGTCAGGCTGGTGCAAGCCGCCCGACCGCCCTCCGATACGAAGAACGACGCCCCGCCCTGGGTTCCACGCCGACGCTGTTGGCGAATTCGGGGGTGGCGCTACTCGGCCCCGCTGAGCATCGGCTCGGCGGGGTCGAGTGTCGCGAAGTGGCTGGTGCGCGTAGAGGCTCGTGGTGTGTCGGTGAGGTGAGCGTCGATGCGGGCGAGATTGATCGCAGCGCCAATGAGCTGGTGCTGGAGACTGGTCTTGGGCAGACCCCGGTAGCGGGATCTGCGGAGTCCGCAGCGGTTCACGCCCTGGGAGAAGGTTCCTTCGACCCCGGCGCGGATCTTGTAACGGTCCTTCCACTCTTCGGTCTGCTGTAGGGCGCGGGCCTGCTGGAGTTCCTGGTGGGCCTGCTGCGGCCGCAGGGTGATGGCCCGGCCCTTGGCCTTCAGGGCCGGGACGCAGTCGTGCACGACGGGACATGGCCGGCAGTCACGCACGCGGAACTGGGCCCGGACCACCGCGAGACCGTGCTGGGAACGGTCTTCCCGCCAGCTGGTGCTGGTGCGCCCGTTGGGGCAGGTCACACGCTGGTTGTCCCAGTCGACGATGAAGGCGTCCTGGCCGTAGGCGGTTCTTGTTCGGGCCTGCGAACTGGTCACCGACTTGAGCGGTCCGTGCAGTGCGACGCCGTGATCACGGGCGTCCGTCATGGCTGCGGCGTTGGCGTATCCGGTGTCGACCCAGTGCTCACGCGGAAGCAGACCCCGCTCGGCCAAACCTGCGTGGACGACTGCCGCCATGCGGTCATCGGAAACGGTGGCGGCGGTGGTGACTACGTTCGTGATCAGGTTCGGGACGTCGGGCTCGCAAGTCTCGGTGAGATGGACCTTGTAACCGTGCCAGAGGGTGTCGCGTTTGACGCTGCCACGCGCTTCGATGTCATAGGGGGTGACCAGGCGCATTGCGCCTGGCGGCCGGTCTTTTGGGCCCCGGCGCATCACCTCGCCGTCGACCAGGTGGAAGTTTTGAACCCACATCTGCCGCAGGATCTCGACCTCAGGCAGATCCCGCAGATCTCCGGGCGCCGCCGATGAGAGGACGGCCTCAAGCAGCCGTGTCCCGTCCCTGCCGATTCGCAGGCCCACCTCGTCCCGCTTCGTGCGGGCCTGGGGAAACCGGGAGTCCTCGGCCCTCGTCGAGTAGTGCTTGAACCACTCCGGTTCAGCGATGTCAGCCAGCCAGTCGGGGGCCGCCTTTGCCAGCGCGTTCAATGCTGACCGCAGTGTCTCTGCGACCTTCTCCAGCCAGCACAGCTCACGGGCCGCGGACAGCACGTGCGTGGAGTCGGTGCGGGCCCGGCCCGCGCTCTTGAGCAGCCGTTTCTCCCCAGCCGCGGCCAGGATGCCATCCAGAACCCGCCGTCCGGCCTCAGCCTCGATCAGACGGTCCCGGAACTCCGACAGGACCGAGAAATCGAAGCCCGGATCACCCAGTTCGAGCCCAATCGCGTACTTGAAGGCAATCCTCGCCCGCACTGCCTCGGCAGCCTGCCGGTCAGTCAGCCCCTCCACGAACTGCAACACCAGCACAAGTGCCAGCCGGCCCGGCGACCAGGCGGGTTTTCCCCGCGCCGGGAACAGATCCGCGAACTGCGCGTCGGTGAACAGCACCCCCAGCTCGTCCCGGACCCGGATCGCCAGGCTCCCTTTCGGGAACGCGGCCCGCGCCACGCGCACTGTCTCCGCCGGGATCTCGCCCGGCCCGCTCGGCTGCATCGACACCCGCCACCCACCCCAAACGACAACGTCGGCCTTTCAAGACCGCAACCGGGTCTTGAAGGCCGACGTCACGCACGCTCCGCATCGAGCCAAGATGATCAACCCTCCTCGTGGGGAGATGTCTCGGCCAAAGTCGCGCTGGTGGTCACCTCACCGCCATACGGACGATCGGCCCATGGCCGGGTCCACTGCACGAGCGAAACCGGCGAGCGCGGCGTGGTCACAACCGACTACCGATACGGCCGCGACCCGCACAACCTCGCCCACGTCTCCACCGACCAGCTCCTGGACGGCTTCACCAAGATCCTCACTCAGTGCCGAGCGGTGCTGCGCCCGGGCGGCACCGTCGTCGTCACCACCCGACCCTGGCGCACCCACGGCGAGCTCATCGACCTGCCCTCCGCTGTCCTGGCCGCCGGGCAAGCCGCCGGACTGATCCCGGAAGAGCGCTGTGTGGCTCTCCTCGCCGGCATCCGCGACGGTCGGCTCATTGCCCGTCCTTCGTTCTTCCAGCTGAAGAACGTCCGCGACGCCCGCCGCCAAGGAATCCCCCTCCACCTCGTACAGCACGAGGACGTCCTCATCTTCACCCGCCCCAAGAAGCCCTCAGCCGCCTCCCGGCCGCTGTGCGACCGCCGGGAGCGGCAAGCCGGGACCGAGCGCTGCCACTACCCCCGATCCCATCGGGAGAGAAGGCTGTGAACGCGCGAAGCGGGCATGCCATGACACCAGCCGCTACCACCCCAAGCTCCCCAGCAGCAGTGCGCCAGGCCCAGGAAGCGGATGAGCCGCCCGAGGTGACCGTGATCCTCCCGAGCGGTCCTGTGCCGCTCACACAGCATGCCGCTGAAGCGCTGTTGGCCTTCATCCAGGACGAGCACCAACACCACCGCACCGTTCATCAGAAGAGCTGACTATCCACGACCGGGCGAAGACACGGTGGACGGCTGGCCCTCCAGGCCGAGCCGGAGCTACGACGGACGACCACCGTCCACTGTGCACACCAAGTGATCCCGAGGAAGACGGCCCATGCCCCGTTTCGCCTTCGCCGGACGCTGCTCCACCGAGGACCTCCAGGACCCGGAGGCCTCCCGCAACTGGCAGCTCACCCGCGCCCGCGCTCTCATCGAACCCGCCGGAGGCGAGATCGTCGCCGAGTACTTCGATTCCGGGCACTCCCGTGCGCTGCCGTGGAAACGCCGCCCTCAGGCCGCTGCCCTCCTCACAGCCCTGCGCGACCCCCACCGCGGCTTCGACGCGGTCGTAATCGGAGAACCCCAGCGCACCTTCTACGGCAACCAGTTCGGCAATACCTTCCCCCTGTTCACCCACTTCAACGTCCCTCTTTGGGTTCCCGAAATCGGCGGGCCGATCGACCCCGACAACGAAGCCCACGACCTCGTCATGTCCGTCTTCGGCGGCATGAGCAAAGGCGAACGCAACCGGGTCAAGATCCGCGTACGCACCGCCATGGGCTCTCAAGCCAAGATCGAAGGCCGCTACCTCGGCGGCAGACCCCCATACGGCTACCGGCTCGCCGACGCCGGCCCACACCCCAACCCGGCCAAGGCCGCCGACGGCAAACGCCTCCACCGTCTCGAACCCGACCCCGTCAGCGCGCCCATCGTGGTCCGCATCTTCACCGAGTACCTTCGCGGAACGGGCCTGTACGCCATCGCCGAAGGCTTGACCCGCGACAACATCCCCTGCCCCTCAGCCCACGACCGCGCCCGCAATCCGCACCGCGACGGCCGCGCCTGGTCCAAGAACGCCGTCCGCGCCATCCTCATCAACCCCCGCTACACCGGCCACGAGGTATGGAACAAACAACGCAAGCAGGAAGTCCTTCTCGACATCGACGATGTCACCTTGGGGCACCGCACCCAACAAACATGGAACACCCCCGAACAGTGGGTCTGGTCCGCCAAGCCCGTCCACGAACCCCTGATCAGCAAGAACACCTTCACCCGCGCTCAAGCCAGGAGGCTTGACCGCCGCCAGCACCACCCCGCAGAACGCAGCCCCCGCACCACACCACGCACCTATGCCCTGCGCGGACTCATCCGCTGCTCCCTGTGCGACCGCAAGATGCAGGGCACCTTCAACCACGGCCACCCCCACTACCGCTGTCGCTACCCGTACGAATACGCCAAGAGCGGCACCCTCGACCACCCGCTCACCGTCTACATCCGGGAGGCCGTCATCCTCCCGGAACTCGACCGGTGGATCGCACAGGCCTTCGCCCCCGGGCAGCTGAAGACCACACTGCAGGCCATGCAGCGATCCCAGCGGACAGCAGCCACCCCCTTGCCCGGCCTCGAGGCCGCCCGCCGCACCATTACCGACTGCGACCGGCGACTGAACCAATACCGCGCGGCACTCGACGCCGGAGCCAACCCCACAACCGTGGCCGGCTGGATCAGTCAGGCCGAGGCCGACAAAGCCGCCGCGCAAGAACAGCTCATCGCTGCCAGCGCAGCCCGGCGCACCGTGCTCACCGACGAACAGATCCACGGCATGATCAAAGACCTCGGTGACCTCACCGACCGGCTTCTCACCGCCCCCGCCGACCGCAAAGCCCCTCTCTACCAGGCTTTCGGCCTCACGCTCACCTACAACATGAAGAAGCGGGTTGTGACCGTTGAGTCACAACCCGCTTCATCCGTGTACGTAAGAACGTGTCCGAGGGGGGACTTGAACCCCCACGCCCGATAAAGGGCACTAGCACCTCAAGCTAGCGCGTCTGCCATTCCGCCACCCGGACCAGGTGTGTCCCCGCGGTGGGCCGCGGTGACAGGCACAACGATACCAAGGTTTCGGAGTGCGTTTCACCTGCGTATGCCGCCCGCCCATACCCGCGCTCACCTGGGGAGACGCGGGGATGGGCACGGTGGGTGATCAGTCGGGCAGCAGCTGGTAGTCGGGGAAGTTGCCGGGGAGGCGCTCGGGCTCGGGGCCCTCGGTGACGGCGCGGACCAGCAGGTCGCCGCCGACGAAGGCGCCGCGCCAGGAGGCGCCGAAGCCGCCGAAGAGTTCGGCGCGGTCGCCGCGGGAGCGGGGGGTGCCGTGGCCGGTTTTGAAGGCCCGGATCTGGGGGGCCAGGCGGTCGAAGGTGGCCGGGTCGTCGCAGGAGAGGGTGGCGACGAGGGCGCCGTTGCTGGCGTTCATGGCGGCGAGCAGCTCGGCCTCGGTGTCGACCAGGACGAGGGTGTCGACCGGGCCGAAGGGCTCGGCGTGGTGCAGCGGGGAGGTCGAGGGCGGGTTGAGGAGGGTGACGGGGGCGGCGTACGCGGAGAGGTCCTGGCCGGGGAGGAAGTGGCCGTCGGCGAGGTCGCCGCGGTGGAGGGGGACGGCGCCGCGGTCGATGGCCTCGGCCACCTGATCGCTCAGCTCCTTGGCCTTGGCCGCGTTGATCAGGGGGCCGAAGTCCAGGTCGGGGAGGTGGTCGGAGGGGTTCTCCACCGCCAGCGGGTGGCCCACGCGGATGGCGCGCACCGCCGGGAGGTAGACGGACAGGAAGGCGTCGAAGGACGAGCGCTGGATGACGAAGCGCGGATAGGCCGTGCAGCGCTGCTTGCCGTAGTCGAAGGTCTTGCGGATCAGCGGAGCGAGGGCGTCCCAGTCGGTGTAGTTCCAGATGCCCCAGGCGTTGAGCCCCTCCTGTTCCAGGATGTGGCGTTTGCCGAGGTCGGCGACGGCGGTGGCGACCCGGGCGCCGGTGTCGCGGCCGCCGACGAAGGAGACGCAGCCGATCTCGGGCGAGCGGACCAGGGCCTCGGAGAGCTCACCGCCGCTGCCGCTGACGAGGGTGACCGGGATGCCCTCGCGGGCGGCGAGCGCGCAGGCGAGGGTGAGGCAGGCCAGTCCGCCGTCGGTCGGGGTCTTGGCGATGACGGCGTTGCCGGCCAGTGCCTGGACGAGCATGGCGTGGGCGAGGACGCTCATCGGGTAGTTCCAGCTGGCGATGTTGGAGACCGGGCCGGGCAGCGGGGCGCGGCCCTCGGTCATGCGGTCGATCTCCCCCACGTACCAGCGGACGCCGTCGATGGCCCGGTCCACATCGGCCTGGGCCAGCCGCCAGGGTTTGCCGATCTCCCACACCAGGAGGAGGGCGAGCAGCTCACGGTGTTCGGCGAGGGCGTCGAGGGTGGCGGCCACCCGCGCCCGGCGCTCCGGGAGGGCGATGTGGCGCCAGCGGCGGTGCTGGTCGAGGGAGGCGCGTACGGCCTGGTGGGCGGTGGTGGCGTCGAGCCGGGGCGGGCCCGCGATCGGGGTGCCGTCGACGGGGGTGGTGGCGGGGAGGGCCCGGCCGTCGCGGTGCCAGGTGCCGTCCCAGAGGTTGAGGACTCGGTCGTCCTGGAATGCCTCGGGGGCGAGGGCCAGGCAGCGCTGCCAGGCGTCGTCCCAGGCGGTTCCGGGTTTGAGGGTGAGGGTGGGTGCCATCGGTGGTCTCCGCTCTCGTTGCACGGGCGGGGCGGGGTGTGGCGGTCCGTACGGGTGTGTGTCTGTGGGCCGTGTGCCCATGGAGGCGTGTCCACGGGCACACAGCCGACAGTCCGTGGCCGTCGGAGAGGAAGGTAGCGGCACGGGGCGTGGCAGTGGCCGGATCGCGGAGCGGGTACGGCTCACATCACGCTGGGTTGCCGGATGGTTCGGCCAGAAGGGCCAACACCAGCCGGGCGGTTTCCGTGGGGGTCGCGCCTACGCGCACGCCCGCCGCCTCCAGCGCCGCCTTCTTGGCCGCGGCGGTGCCCGAGGAACCGGAGACGATCGCGCCCGCGTGGCCCATGGTGCGGCCCTCGGGGGCGGTGAAGCCCGCCACGTAGCCGACGACCGGCTTGGTGACGTGGGCCCTGATGAAGTCCGCGGCGCGCTCCTCCGCGTCGCCGCCGATCTCGCCGATCATCACGATGAGGTCGGTGTCGGGGTCGGCCTCGAAGGCGGTCAGCGCGTCGATGTGGGTGGTGCCGATGACCGGGTCGCCGCCGATGCCCACGCAGGTGGAGAAGCCGAGGTCGCGCAGCTCGTACATCAGCTGGTAGGTGAGGGTGCCGGACTTGGAGACCAGGCCGATCCGGCCCGGTTTGGTGATGTCGGCGGGGATGATGCCGGCGTTGGACTGGCCCGGGGAGATCAGCCCGGGACAGTTGGGGCCGATGATCCTGGTGGCGCGGGCCCGTGCGTACGCCTGGAAGGCGACCGTGTCGTGGACCGGGATGCCCTCGGTGATGACGACGGCGAGCGGGATGCCGGCGTCGGCGGCCTCGGTGACGGCGGCCTTGGCGTGGGGCGGCGGGACGAACAGGACGCTCACGTCGGCGCCGGTGGTGTCCATGGCCTCGCGTACGGAGCCGAAGACGGGCACCGTACGGCCGTCGATGCCGACCCGGGTGCCGGCCTTGCGGGGGTTGACGCCGCCGACGACATCGGTGCCGGCGGCGAGCATCCGGCGGGTGTGCTTCATGCCCTCCGCGCCGGTCATGCCCTGGACGATGACCTTGCTGTCCTTGGTGAGGAAGATGGCCATGAGGTGAGCCCCTACGCGGCGAGTTCGGCGGCCCGCGCGGCGGCGCCGTCCATGGTGTCGGCCTGGTGGACGAGTGGATGAGCCAATTGGCCGAGGATGGCCCGGCCACGTGCGGCGTTGTTGCCGTCGAGCCGGACGACCAGCGGCTTGGTGAGGGTGACGGTGTCCAGGGCGCGTACGATGCCGTCGGCCACCGCGTCACAGGCGGTGATGCCGCCGAAGACGTTGACCAGGACCGAGCGCACATCCGGGTCGTCGAGGACGAGGGACAGTCCGTCGGCCATCACCTGGGCGGAGGCGCCGCCGCCGATGTCGAGGAAGTCGGCGGGGCGGGCGCCGCAGCCGGCCACGACGTCCAGGGTGGACATGACCAGGCCCGCGCCGTTGCCGATGACGCCCACCTGGCCGTCGAGTTTGACGTAGCCGAGTCCGGCGGCCGCGGCGCGGGCCTCCAGCGACTCCCGGGTGGGGTCGGGGTCGTCGGCGCGGGCCTCGGTGCCGTCGGCGGAGCCGTCCCATGGCGGCTGCCGGAAGCGGGCGTTGTCGTCCAGGGTGACCTTTGCGTCCAGGGCGACGATCGCGCCGTTGCGGGTCACCACCAGCGGGTTGACCTCGACCAGCAGGGCGTCGTGGGTGGTCAGGACGGTCCACAGCCGGCGGATGGTCCCGGCCGTCTCCGGCGGCAGGTGGCCGGCGGCGGCGATCTCGTCGGCCTTCGCCTCGGTCACCCCCTCGGCCGGGTCGATCGCGATCCGGGCCACCGCCTCGGGGCGGTGCGCGGCGACCTCCTCGATCTCCATCCCGCCCTCGGCGGAGGCGATGGCCAGGAACCGGCCCGCGGCCCGGTCGAGGGTGAAGCCGAGGTACAGCTCGCGCTCCACCTCGACCGGTTCGGCCACCATCACCCGGTGGACGGTGTGGCCCTTGATGTCCATGCCGAGGATCCGGCGCGCGGTCAGCTCGGCCGCGGCCGGGTCCTCGGCGCGTTTCACCCCGCCCACCTTGCCCCGGCCGCCGGTCTTCACCTGGGCCTTGATGACGACGCGTCCGCCGAGGCGTTCGGCGGCCGCGCGGGCGGCTTCGGGCGAGTCCACGACCTCCGCCCGGGGCACCAACACTCCGCCGTGGTCGAGGAGTTCCCGTGCCTGATGTTCGTACAGGTCCATAGCCCGCTCCCTGATGACCGGTCAACAGCGCTTGATCCAGCGCTGGATCGAACGAGTGGCGCACGCCCCCTGGACATCGCTCGGCCGATGGTGGGATAACAAAGTTCATACAGGATAACGTCGACTGTATGCAATCCAGCGAGCCGCAGCGTCGCAAGGCCGCACCGACCCCTACGAAGGGACGCGATTCGCCATGCCCGACGACAGCCAGAACCTCATCTCCGGCGGGCACTTGGTCGCCAAAGCACTCAAGGCGGAGGGCGTGGAGGTCATCTACACCCTCTGCGGCGGCCACATCATCGACATCTACGACGGCTGCGTCGACGAGGGCATCGATGTCATCGACGTACGCCACGAACAGGTCGCCGCCCACGCCGCCGACGGCTACGCCCGGATCACCGGCAAGCCCGGCTGCGCCGTCGTCACCGCCGGCCCCGGCACCACCGACGCGGTCACCGGCGTCGCCAACGCCTTCCGCGCCGAGTCACCCATGCTCCTCATCGGCGGCCAGGGCGCCCACAGCCAGCACAAGATGGGGTCGCTCCAGGACCTTCCGCACGTCGACATGATGGCGCCGATCACCAAGTTCGCCGCCACCGTCCCGGACACCGCGCGCGCCGCCGACATGGTCTCCATGGCCTTCCGCGAGTGCTTCCACGGCGCCCCCGGCCCCTCCTTCCTGGAGATCCCGCGCGATGTGCTGGACGCCAAGGTGCCGGTGGAGACGGCCCGCGTCCCCCAGGCCGGGCACTACCGCGCCTCCACCCGTAGCGCCGGCGACCCCGAGGCCGTCCAGAAGCTCGCGGACCTGCTGGTCCGGGCCGAGAAGCCGGCGATCCTGCTGGGCAGTCAGGTGTGGACCACCCGCGCCACCGACGCGGCCATCGAGCTGGTGCGCACCCTCAATGTGCCCGCGTACATGAACGGCGCGGGGCGCGGCACGCTGCCGCCCGGCGATCCGCACCACTTCCAGCTCTCCCGCCGCTACGCGTTCGCCGGCGCCGACCTCATCGTCATCGTCGGCACCCCCTTCGACTTCCGCATGGGCTACGGCAAGCGGCTCTCCCCCGACGCCACCGTGGTCCAGATCGACCTCGACTACCGCACGGTCGGCAAGAACCGCGACATCGACCTCGGCATCGTGGGCGACGCGGGACTGGTGCTCTCCGCCGTCACCCAGGCCGCCTCGGGGCGCATCAACGGCGGGGCGGGCAAGCGCAAGGAGTGGCTGGACGAGCTGCGGGCCGCCGAGCAGAAGGCGCTCGAAAAGCGGCTGCCCAACCTCCGCTCCGACGCCTCCCCCATCCACCCCTACCGCCTGGTCAGCGAGATCAACGACTTCCTCACCGAGGACTCGATCTACATCGGCGACGGCGGCGACATCGTCACCTTCTCCGGTCAGGTGGTCCAGCCCAAGTCGCCCGGCCACTGGATGGACCCGGGGCCGCTGGGCACGCTCGGCGTCGGGGTGCCGTTCGTGATGGCCGCCAAGCAGGCCCGCCCCGACAAGGAGGTGGTGGCGCTCTTCGGCGACGGCGCGTTCTCCCTGACCGGCTGGGACTTCGAGACGCTGGTCCGCTTCGACCTGCCGTTCGTCGGCATCGTCGGCAACAACTCCTCAATGAACCAGATCCGTTACGGCCAGAAGGCCAAGTACGGCGAGGAGCGCGAGCGGGTCGGCAACACCCTCGGCGATGTGCCCTACGACCAGTTCGCGCGGATGCTCGGCGGCTACGGCGAGGAGGTCCGGGACCCGGCGGACATCGGCCCGGCGCTGCGCCGCGCCCGGGAGTCCGGCAAGCCGTCGCTGATCAACGTCTGGGTGGACCCGGACGCGTACGCCCCCGGAACGATGAACCAGACGATGTACAAGTGAGGGAGCCGCACCATGTCCCAGGCTCTTGAGGCCAATCAAGCCCAGCCCGGTCAAGCCGAGCCCGGTCAAGCCCTGGCCGGCATCCGTGTCCTCGACATGACGCATGTGCAGTCCGGTCCGTCCGCCACCCAGCTGCTCGCCTGGCTCGGCGCGGATGTGATCAAGCTGGAGAACACCAGCGGCGACATCACCCGCAAGCAGCTGCGGGATCTCCCGGACGTGGACTCGCTCTACTTCACGATGCTCAACTGCAACAAGCGCAGCATCACCCTCAACACCAAGAGCGAACGCGGCAAGGAGATCCTGACCGAGCTGATCCGCCGCAGCGACGTGCTGGTGGAGAACTTCGGTCCGGGCGCGGTGGACCGCATGGGGTTCACCTGGGAGCGCATCCAGGAGATCAATCCCCGGCTGGTGTACGCCTCGATCAAGGGGTTCGGCGAGGGCCCGTACACCAAGTTCAAGGCGTACGAGGTGGTCGCGCAGGCCATGGGCGGCTCGATGTCCACCACCGGTTTCGAGGACGGTCCGCCGCTGGCCACCGGCGCCCAGATCGGCGACTCCGGCACCGGGGTGCACTGTGTGGCGGGCATTCTCGCCGCGCTCTACCAGCGCGTCCACACCGGGCGCGGCCAGCGGGTCAATGTGGCGATGCAGCACGCGGTGCTCAACCTGTGCCGGGTGAAGCTGCGCGACCAGCAGCGGCTGGCGCACGGGCCGCTGGCGGAGTATCCGAACGAGGACTTCGGCGACGAGGTGCCGCGCAGTGGCAACGCCAGCGGTGGCGGTCAGCCCGGCTGGGCGGTCAAATGCGCGCCCGGCGGGCCCAACGACTACGTCTACGTCATCGTGCAGCCGGTCGGCTGGGAGCCGATCACGCGGCTGATCGGCCGCCCCGAGCTGGCGGAGGACCCGGAGTGGGCGACGCCCGAGGCGCGGCTGCCGAAGCTGGCCAAGATGTTCCAGCTGATCGAGGAGTGGTCCAGCACCCTGCCCAAGTGGGAGGTGCTGGAGCGGCTCAACGCCCACAACATCCCATGCGGGCCGATCCTGTCCACCAAGGAGATCGTGGAGGACGCGTCGCTCGCGGCCAACGAGATGATCGTCCAGGTCGACCACCCCGAGCGCGGCTCCTTCACCACGGTGGGCTCCCCGCTGAAGCTCTCCGACTCCCCGGTCCGGGTCGAGCGCTCGCCGTTGCTGGGTGAGCACAACGAAGAGATCTACATCGGCGAGCTGGGGCTCGGCGACGAGGAAGTGCGGCTGCTCAAGACGGACGGAGTGATCTGACGGTGACGTACGACAAGGACGCCGTGCGCGCGGTGCTGGACGCCGCCCGCGCCGAGGGGCGCACGGCCCTGACCGCGCCCGAGGGCAAACGGATCACCGACGCGTACTCCATCCCGACCCCGGCCGAGGGACTGGCGGAGTCCGCCGACGAGGCGGTGGCGCTCGCCGACCGGATCGGCTTCCCGGTCGTCCTGAAGATCGTGTCCCCGGACATCCTGCACAAGACCGACGCGGGCGGGGTCCGGGTGGGGCTGACGTCCGGCGCCGAGGTGCGGGGGGCGTTCACCGCGATCGTGGACAACGCCCGCACCTACGACCCGAAGGCCCGGATCCAGGGCGTCCAGGTGCAGCAGATGATCCCGGACGGCGGACAGGAGGTCATCGTCGGCGCGGTCACCGACCCCACCTTCGGGAAGGTGGTGGCGTTCGGGCTCGGCGGGGTGCTGGTGGAGGTGCTGAAGGACATCACCTTCCGGCTGGCCCCGGCGAGCGAGGACGAGGCGCTGTCGATGCTGGACGGGATCCGCGCCGCCGAGGTGCTGCGCGGGGTGCGGGGCGGGGAGGCGGTGGACCGCGGGGCGCTCGCCGACCTGATCGTGCGGGTCTCCCGGCTGGTGGCGGACTTCCCCGAGATCACCGAGGTCGATCTCAACCCGGTGTTCGCCACCGCGAGCGGGGTGCTCGCCGCCGATGTGCGGCTGCTGATCGGCGACGCTCCCCCGCCGCCCCGCCGCCGCTACTCGCGCGAGGAGATCCTGGGCACGATGCGCCGGCTGATGCAGCCGCGCTCGGTGGCGGTGGTGGGCGCCTCCAACGAGCCCGGCAAGATCGGCAACTCGGTGATGCGCAACCTCATCGACGGCGGCTTCCCCGGGGAGATCCACCCGGTGAATCCCAAGGCCGACGACATCCTGGGCCGCAAGGCGTACCGACGCGTCGGCGACGTCCCCGGCGAGGTGGACGTGGCGGTCTTCGCGATCCCCGCGAAGTTCGTGCCCGCCGCGCTGGAGGAGGTCGGCCGCAAGGGCATCCCGAACGCCGTGCTGATCCCGTCCGGCTTCGCCGAGACCGGTGAACACGAGCTCCAGCAGCGGATCGTGGAGATCGCCGAGGCACACGGGACCCGGCTGCTGGGGCCCAACATCTATGGGTACTACTCCACCTGGCAGGACCTGTGCGCCACCTTCTGCACCCCCTACGACGTCAAGGGCCCGGTGGCGCTCACCTCGCAGTCCGGTGGCATCGGGATGGCGATCCTCGGCTTCGCCCGGACCACCAGGACCGGCGTCTCGGCGATCGTCGGCCTCGGCAACAAGTCGGACGTGGACGAGGACGACCTGCTCACCTGGTTCGGTGAGGACGACCGCACCCAGTGCATCGCGATGCACCTGGAGGACCTCAAGGACGGCCGCGCCTTCGTGGCGGCGGCGCGGGCCACGGTGCCCAGGAAGCCGGTGGTGGTGCTCAAGGCGGGCCGTACGGCGGCGGGCGCCAGGGCGGCCGGTTCCCACACCGGCGCGCTGGCCGGGGACGACGCGGTCTACGACGACATCCTGCGGCAGGCCGGGGTGATCCGGGCACCGGGCCTGAACGAGATGCTGGAGTACGCGCGGGCGCTGCCCGTGCTGCCCACCCCCCAGGGTGACAACGTCGTCATCATCACCGGCGCCGGGGGCTCCGGGGTGCTGCTGTCGGACGCCATCGTCGACAACGGGCTCTCCCTGATGGAGATCCCGGAGGATCTGGACGCCGCCTTCCGCCGTTTCATCCCGCCGTTCGGCGCGGCCGGCAACCCGGTGGACATCACCGGCGGCGAACCGCCGGCCACCTACGAGGCGACCATCCGGCTGGGCCTGGCGGACCCGCGGATCCACGCCCTGGTGCTGGGCTACTGGCACACCATCGTCACCCCGCCGATGGTGTTCGCCGAGCTGACCGCGCGGGTTGTGGCGGAATTCCGGGAGCGGGGCATCGCGAAACCGGTGGTGGCCTCGCTCGCGGGTGACACCGAGGTCGAGGAGGCGTGCGCGTACCTCTTCGAGCGCGGGGTGGTGGCCTATCCGTACACCACCGAGAAGCCGGTGGCCGTCCTGGGCGCCAAGTACCGCTGGGCCAGGTCAGCGGGGCTGCTCACGACATAGCCGGCCACGTTTCCCGGAGCACGAAGAGTTTGGACAGGGGGCGCTGGCCGGGTTCCTTCGAAGCCAAGGGGACGACATGAGCACAGCAGAACGGCCGGAAGGGGTTCTCCCCTACCGGGAAGTGCAGGACAGCAAGGGACGCACGTATCGCATCGGCGAGACCGACCGCGACATCCTGGGCCACAGCCGGAAGCTGATGGTCTATCTGCCGTGGGTCGCGATGATGGCCATCAGCGTGTCCGAGTACGCGTACGGCTCGGCGGAGGACACGCTCTCGGACGCGCACGGCTGGACCCAGAGCAACACCTTCTGGATCCTCAGCGTCTGGGTGTTCTTCCAGGCGGGCATCGCCTTCCCCGCCGGATGGCTGCGGGAGAAGGGGTTACTGACCGCCCGCAGGGCCATGTACCTGGGGTCGGGGCTGTGTCTGATCGGCTTCGTGGCCCTCGCCCACCTCGACAACGTTTTCGCGGCGATCGTCGGCTTCGGCGTCGTCGGCGGGCTCGGCTCCGGACTCGTCTACGCCACCTGCATCAACATGGTGGGCAAGTGGTTCCCGGAGCGGCGCGGCGCGAAGACGGGCTTCGTCAACGGCGGTTTCGCCTATGGCGCGCTGCCGTTCATCTTCATCTTCAACTACTGGTTCGACACCGGTAACTACGACGAGGTCCTCGACCTCATCGGCGTCTACGTGCTGATCATCGTGGCGATCTGCGCCTGGTTCTTCAAGGACCCGCCGAAGAACTGGTGGCCCGCCGAGATCGACCCGATCGGCTACTCCGGCAACGCCAAGAGCGCGGCGAGCCTGGCGAAGAACCCTCCGGCGGTGCGGCAGTACACGCCCAAGGAGGCCATCAGGACCGGCATGCTGCCCCTGATGTGGGTGTCCCTGGTGCTCACCGCCGGGGTGTCGATCTTCGGGATCTCCTTCCAGGTCGACTACGCCAAGGACGTGGGATTCGGCCCGCTGGTCGCGGCCTCGTCCATGGGCATCATGTCCGTCATCAACGGCGTCGGACGCGGTGTGGTCGGCTGGCTCTCGGACCTGTGGGGCCGCAAGACGACCCTGGTGTTCGTCATCGTCGTGCTGGGCCTGGCCCAGTTCGGGGTGATCTGGGCCGGCAACATCCACAACGAGGTGCTGTTCCTCTTCTTCGCCTTCCTCTCCGGATTCGGCGGCGGCGCCTTCTACCCGATGTTCGCGGCGCTGACCCCGGACTACTTCGGGGAGAACTACAACGCCACCAACTACGGCCTGGTGTACAGCGGAAAGCTGATCAGCGGGCTGTTCGGCGGCGGCCTCGGCTCCATGGTGGTCGACGCCTGGGGCTACGACGGCGCCTACGCGCTCGCCGGAGGCATCTCCATGGTGGCGGCCGCGGTGGCCCTGCTGCTGCGGCAGCCCGGCCGGCCGCGGATCCGGGGCATCGCCCCGAACCCGCAGCCGATCAGCCGCGAGGCGGTCTAGCCGTTCCGTCCCCGGAGACCGGTGACAGGGCCCTCGCTCAGCCCCGTCCGCCGCACCGCAGCGACCGCAGGTAGCGGGCCGAGCGGCGGGCGGTGGTGAGCGAATCGGCGGGCTGGTCGTGCTCCACCATCCAGTGGTGGTCACGGCGCCCGCCATGGGTCCTGCCGACCGCGGTCAGGAAACGGCGGTAGTCGATGTCACCGTCCCCGACGTCCACCATCCGGTAGCCGTCGGGGACGGTCTCGTCGTGTTCGCCGTCCTTCACGTGGAAGAGCGGATAGCGGTGCGGGGCGCGCACCACGTAGTCCAGCGGCTCGAAGGGCGCCGGGGAGCCGTCGGCCTTCCTGCCGAAGCGGTACTGGGCCACGTACGCCCAGTAGATGTCCATCTCCAGGTGGACCAGCTCCGGGTCGGTCTCGGCGAGCAGCACGTCGTAGAGCCGGACGTCCGGCCGGTCGGTGGCGAAGGAGAACTCCTCGGCGTGGTTGTGCTGGTAGAACTTCAGTCCGCGCGCCTTGGCCGCCGCGCCGTAGGTGTTGAACTCCTCCGCACAGCGCTTCCAGCCGTCCACCGTGGTGCCGTAGCGCCAGGGCCCCGAGGCGGTGCCCACGTTCGGCAGGCCCAGCGCCTCGGCGTCGTCGAGCACCTGGGTGAGGTTGGTGGCGAAGGTGTACGCCTTCGGATCGTCGGAGTAGTAGCCGACGTGGCTGCCGATACCGCGCAGCCCGTGGTCCCGCATCAGCCGCTTCAGCTGCCCCAGGGTGATGGCGCCCGCCGACCCCTGGGTGTATCCGGCGAACTCCACCTGGTCGTAGCCGTACCGGGCCAGCTCCTGGAAGACCCGGGCGAAGCCGATGGACTGCACCTGGTCGCGGAGGGTGTAGAGCTGGATGCCGAGATGGCCGCGGGGCACCAGCGGACCGCCCCGGCCGCGCTGGGCGGCAGTGGTGTTCTCGGCGGCGGCTTTTCCCGAGGCGGTGTTCCCGGTGGCGGTGTTCTCGGTGGCCGTGGCCGTGGCCGTGCCGAGCAGGGTGGCGGCCGTGGCGCCCGCGGCGACGCCGAGGAATCTGCGGCGGCGGAGGGTCTCGGCCAGTTCGGGGTGGTCGTGGGCGCTCTTCACGGGGTGTCTCCTGGGGTCGGGTTCGTCAGGCCGGCGAGTCGGAGGAGCAGGGTCTTCACATCGGTGGCGGCCACCCGGCCGCCGACCGCGCCGGGCCGGGAGCAGAGCAGGACGGGCCCGTCCTCGTCGCGGTCCGGGAGGCGGCCGTGGCTGCCGCGCACCGGGGCGGGGTCGAGCGGGACGACGGCCATGCGGTAGCGCATCCCGGTCTTCTTGCGGGCCAGCGCGGTGGCGGCCCGCACCCGCACATAGGGGTCCTTGGGGTCCATGAACAGCTCGGCCGGGTCGTAGCCGGGCTTGCGGTGGATCTCCACCAGCTGGGCGAAGTCGGGGGCGCGGGCGTCGTCGAGCCAGTAGTAGTACGTGAACCAGGCGTCCGGCGCGGCGACCGCGACCAGCTCCCCGGAGCGGGGATGGTCCAGGCCGTGGGCCTTCTTGCCCGCGTCGTCGAGGAGTTCGGCGATCCCCGGGACACCGGCCAGGGCGGTGCGGGTGGCGTCGAGGTCCTCGGCGCGGCGCACGTACACATGGGCCAGCTGGTGGTCGGCGACCGCGAAGGCCCGGGAGGCGCCGGGGTCCAGATACTCCATGCCGTCCTGGGTGTGCACCTCCAGCAGCCCGGCGCGGCGCAGCGCCCGGTTGATGTCCACGGGCCGGGAGACCCGGGTGATGCCGTATTCGGACAGCGCGACGACGGTGCGGCCGCGGGCGGTGGCGTCGTCGAGCAGCGGGCCGAGGGCGGCGTCGAGCTCGGCGGCGGCGGTGTGGGCGCGGGGATCGTCGGGGCCGTACCGCTGGAGGTCGTAGTCCAGGTGCGGAAGGTAGGCCAGGACCAGATCGGTGGGGCGGGTGCGCAGGATGTGGCGGGTGGCGTCGATGATCCACCGCGAGGAGACCAGGTCGGCACCGGGGCCCCAGAAGTGGAAGAGGGGGAAGGTGCCGAACTTCTCGGTGAGCTCGTCGTGCAGTTCGGGGGGCCGGGTGTAGCAGTCCGGCTCCTTGCGGCCGTCGGCGTAGTAGACGGGGCGCGGGGTGACGGTGATGTCGGTGTCCGAACCCATCGCGTACCACCAGCAGACGTTGGCCACGGTGTAGCCCGGGTGGACACGGCGGGCGGCGTCCCACAGCTTGTCGCCGCCGACGAGCCCGTTGTGCTGCCGCCACAACAGCACCTCGCCCAGCTCGCGGAAGTACCAGCCGTTGCCGACGATGCCGTGCTCGGCGGGGGTGGTGCCGGTGAGGAACGTCGACTGGGCGGCGCAGGTGACGGCGGGCAGTACGGTGCCCAGCGCCGCGTGCGAGCCGGACCGGGCGAGCGCTTTGAGGCGCGGCATGTGGTCCAGCAGGCGTGGGGTGAGCCCGACGACGTCGAGGACGAGGAGGGGGGTCGGGCGTGGTCCGGTGCGCGCGTCGCTGACGTGGCCCAGGTCAGCGTTCACGTCGCTCCTGTCGCTCATGGCAGCTCCTTGAGGCCGAGGTCGGTGAGCAGATCGCGGGCGAGGGCCAGTTCGGCGGCGATGCCGTCGGCGAGCCGGTCGCGGGTGCGGGGCCGCAGCTCGGACGGGAGCGCCTGCCAGGTGTAGGTCTCCACCTCCAGGTGGCGGGTCAGCGGGGCGGGCCCGCCGACGAGGCGGGCGAGGGCGTCGGCGAGCACGGGGAGGGTGGAGGTGAGCGGGGGCTCGGGCGGGGCGTGCAGCGGCACGTGGAAGTGGGACCGCCAGGGCGCGGTGTCGTCGAGCCCGCCGGCCAGCGCCTGGTCGAGGTCGTCGGTGCCGTGGACGCCGCCTTCGGCGGCCCGGGTGCGGGTCTGGTGGAGGAAGCGGGGCTCGGCGAAGGCCGCGAGGGCTTCCCGTACGGCGGGCCGGCCCGGGTCCTCGGCGTGCAGCGCGGCGGACAGTTGCGCCTTGACGACGGGGACCCCGGCGGCGGTGAGCGCGTCGACGGCCGCGTGCGGATCCTCGAACTGCGTCGCGAGATGGCAGGTGTCCAGGCAGACGCCGATGCGCTCCAGGGGCGGACCGCCGGGCCCGGTGAGCGCCTCGATGGCCTGCGCGGTCGTCTCGACGGTGCAGCCGGGCTCGGGCTCCAGGCCGATGCGGACGGAGCGCCCGGTGAGCTCCTGGATGGCGTCGAGCCGCTGGGCGAGGGTGGTGAGGTGGCGGCGGGCGGTGCGGGCCCGGTCGGCGTCGAAGGGGGTGCGCCAGGCCAGCGGCAGGGTGGAGACGGAGCCGTCGGCGATGTCGTCGGGCAGCAGCGCGGCCAGCAGCCGGGCCAGGTGGGTGGTGTGCTCCAGCCGCTCCGGGTCGGTCCAGTCCGGTGTGTAGACGCGGTACTTGACCTCCTGGGCGCCGAACCCCTGGTAGGGGAAGCCGTTGAGGGTGACCACCTCCAGGCCACGGGTGTCCAGCGCGGTGCGCAGCCGGCGCAGTTCGGCGGGATCGGCGCTGAGGGCGCGGGCGGCCTCGCGGGCCAGCCACAGGCCGATGCCGAGCCGGTCGCGGCCCAGGCGGCGGCGCACTGGTTCGCAGTGCAGTTTCAGTTGCTCCAGGACGCCGCCGAGGTCCTCGGCGGGGTGGACGTTGGTGCAGTACGCGAGGTGGACGGTGGAGCCGTCGGGGTGGCGGAAGCGCATGGGGTACTCACCGTCCCGTCGACGCGGCGGCTGCTGGGGTGACCGGGGTTGCCGGGGTGGCCGGGGTCGAGGGGGCCGGGGTGGCCGGGGCGCCGCCGCGCAGGATGGAGTTGCCCTCGTGGGTGGCGGTGGCCGCGGTCTCCTCGCTGTCGAGGTCCAGGTCCAGACGGCCGCTGAGCCCGTAGAACGCGACCGGATTGCGCCACAACACCAGGTCGATGTCGTCCTCGGCGAAACCCTCGGCGCGCATCAGGTCACCGACCTTGCGGGTCTTGAGCGGATCGCTCCGCCCCCAGTCGGCGGCGGAGTTGACCAGCACCCGCTCGGGCCCGTACGCGCGCAGGATCGCGACCATCCGCTCCTCGTCCATCTTGGTGTCCGGATAGACGGAGAAGCCCAGCCAGCAGCCGCTGTCCTTGGCCTCTTCGACGGTGGTCTCGTTGAGGTGGTCGACCAGGACGCGGTCGGGGGGCAGCGCGGACTCCCGGACGACGTCGAGGGTGCGCCGCAGACCGGCGAGCTTGTCGCGGTGCGGGGTGTGGACGAGGGCGGGCAGACCGTGCTCGGCGGCGAGCTGGAGCTGGGCGGCGAGGGCGGCGTCCTCGGCGGGGGTCATCGAGTCGTAGCCGATCTCGCCCACGGCCACGACGCCGTCCTTGACGAGGTAGCGCGGCAGCTCGTCCAGGACGGGGACGCAGCGCTGGTCGTTGGCCTCCTTGGGGTTGAGGGCCAGGGTGCAGTGGTGGGCGATGCCGTGCTGGGCGGCCCGGAAGGGCTCCCAGCCGAGGAGGGAGTCGAAGTAGTCGTAGAAGCTGGCGGGCGAGGTGCGGGGCTGCCCGAGCCAGAAGGACGGCTCGACGACGGCGCGCACCCCCGCGGCGTACATGGCCTCGTAGTCGTCGGTGGTGCGGGAGGTCATATGGATGTGGGGATCGAAGATGCGCATCAGGACTCCTCGCGGGACACGGCGCGGGGCAGGGACGCCTCTCGGGACAGGGCTCGGGTCAGGGGCTCTTCGCGGGGCAGGGCTCGGGTCAGGGGCTCCTCGCCGAGCGGGGCGCGGGTCCGGGCCAGTACGGGGTCGAGGTCGCCGGGTACGGGGCGGCCGGCGGCGGTGCGCTCGCGGGCGTAGTCGGTGAGCATGCGGGCCAGCTCGGCGTCGCCGCGCGCACGGCGCTCCCAGTCGGCGACGGCGGTCAGCGGGACGCCGGTGAACAGGCACTTCAGCACGGCCTGCCGCCAGCTGTGCGGGGAGAGGTGGCGGGCGGCGTACGGGCCGACGGCGGCCGCCACGAGCCGGGTGTCGTTGGTCCGCAGGGCGTCCTCGACGAGGGGGACGGCGTCCGCCCCGTCGATACGTAGATACGGCAGCGCGAGGAGCACGGCGCGGCGCTCGGCACCGGTGCCGTGCGCGTACAGCCTCACGGCTGTACGAGCGTCCACGTTGGCGGCGTGCAGGAGCAGGACGCGGACGGCGTCGGGGAGATCCGGTGCCGCCCCGGCGTCTCGGGCCTCTCGGGCGCCGTGGGGTCCGCGGCTGCCGTGGGCTTCGCGGGCGTCCGGGGCCACGCGGGCCTCACGCACATCGCGCGCCCCGCTGACATCGCGAGCGCCCGGGGCCTCGCGAGCGCCCGGGACCTCACGCGCGTCGCGAGCCTCGCTGGCATCGCGAGCGCCCGGGGCCTCGGGGGCACCCGGCACCTCGGGGGCACCCAGGGCCTCACGGACGCCCGGGGCATCGCAAGTGCCCGGGGCCTCACGCGCGTCGCGAGCCTCGCTGGCATCGCAAGCGCCCGGCACCTCGGGGGCACCCGGCACCTCCGGGGCACCCAAGACCTCACGGACACCCGAGGCCTCGCGAGCGCCCGGGGCCCCACGTGCGTCGCGAGCCTCGCAGGTCTCGGGGGTGCCTTCGGGCCGCTGCGTGTTCCCGGCCTGCCGGGCATGTGTGGGGCGGACGTGGCGGCCGGCGGAGGCGAAGTCCAGCTCCCAGCGGGCGGGACCCGAAGCGCCGGGCTGCGGGCCGGTGTGCGCCGCTTTCACGGCTTCCGTCAGGGCCCGGTCCAGCCAGGCGCGTCCGGCCTCGTCCAGGCGCTTCTCCACCGTGGCGCGCAGTTCCCTCGGGGTCAGCACCGGACGCCTCCCTCGATCGCGGCCCGTTCGGCGTCCCGGAGGAAGCGCAGGGAGGTGCGGGCCAGTTCGGGACCGGCGTGTGAATGGCGAGGCAGTTCGACGCCGACGAGCCCCCGGTAGCCCGTGGCGCGCAGCGCCTCCAGCACGGGCGGGAAGTCGATCTCTCCGTCGCCGAAGGGCAGATGCTCATGGACCCCGCGCCGCATGTCCTCGATCTGTACATGCCGCACCCACGGCGCCGCCGTGCGGACGCACTCGGCGGGCGGGGCCGGTTCCAGGCACTGGCAGTGGCCGATGTCGAGGGTGAGGCCGAGGGCCGCCGGGTCGCCGAGCGCCGTGCGCAGCCGGTGGAATCCGGCGAGGTCGGCGAGGAGATGCCCCGGCTCCGGCTCGATCGCCAGGGCCACGCCCGCCGCCCCGGCGGCGTCGGTCACCGGCCCGATGGCGTCCGCCAGCCGCCGCCACGCCGTCCGCTCCGACTCACCGGGTGGCAGCACTCCGCTGAAGCAGTGCACGGCCGGCGCCCCGAGGTCGGCGGCCACCCGGACGGCCGTCAGCAGCAGATCGACGCGGGCGCCGCGGGCCTCGGGGTCCGGGTCGAGAAGGGTGGGGTGGTGCTTGCGCCGGGCGTCGAGGACGTACCGGGCGCCGGTCTCGATCGCGACACCGAGGCCGAGCCGCCCGAGGTCGCGCGCGACGCGGCGGGTGCGGGAGGCGAGGTCCGGGGCGAGTGGGTCGAGGTGCATGTGGTCGAGGGTCAGCGAGACGCCGTCGTAGCCGAGGTCGGCGAGCAGCGCGAGGGCGTCGGTCAGGCGGAGGTCGGTCAGACCGTTGGTGCCGTAGGCGAAGCGGAGGGTTTCCGGGGTGGGGCGGCTCATGTCGCGCTCACCTTTCTCGCCAGCCGGCGGGCGACGGGTACGAGCGCGAGCAGTCCGGCGGCCGTACGGTGCGCCCCGGCGCGGGAGGCGAGTACGGCCTGAAGCGGGATCGTCGCGCGGATGCCACTGCCGACGGCGCGCTGGAGGAGGTACGGGGAGGGGTTGAGCGCGGCGTGCGCCAACGGCCGGGCGACCGTGGCGACGTACCCCCCGGCGAGTACGGCCCCCGCGACGGCCGCGAAGCGGCTCGTCGATCGCGTGCGGTGCCAAGCGCGCGCGCCCGGGGTGGCCCGCCGGGCGGGCCACCCCGCCGGTGAGCCACCGCGCCCGGTGCGGGCTGTGGCCACCGCATGTCGCTTGGCCACGCCGGTGGCCATGCCCGCCACGGCGGCCCCGGCGAGTCGCCCCGACGGGCCGCCCCGCCGCGACTGCGCGTCCTGGCCCCCCGCACGAGCGATTCTCCGGCCAACCGCGCTGCCGACGCCTGCCGCGGCCGCGACCACCGCGGAGCGGCCCACTACGCGGTCGGGTCCCACGGAGGGGCGACGGGCGGTCCGCCGCCCACCCGGTGGGCTGCCCCTCATGGGGGCGGGGGCCGCCAGGACGACCCCGGCGAGTCGCCCCGACGGGCCACCACGCCGCGCCCGCGCACCCTGGCCCCCCGCACGAGCGATTCTCCGGCCAACCGCGCTGCCGACCCCTGCCGCGGCCGCGACCGCCGCGGAGCGGCCCACTACGCGGTCGGGTCCCACGGAGGGGCGACGGGCGGTCCGCCGCCCACCCGGTGGGCTGCCCCTCATGGGGGCGGGGGCCACCAGGACGACCTCGGCGAGTCCCCCCGACGGGCCACCACGCCGCGCCTTCCCCGCACCCTGGCTCAGCAGGCGAGCGAGCGCCCGGCTGACGGCGACACCGGCAGCCGGGCCACGCTCCGGCGCGGTGGCCCCGGGTGCGGCCGCGACCGCCGCGTGGCGGCCCACTACGCGGTCGGGTCCCGCGCCGGTCGGGGTTGCGGCGGGGCGGGGTGGGTGACGGGTGGCGGTCCAGGCGATCGCCGCTGCCGCCGCGAGTGCGCCGAGGGGCGCCGTCGAGGAGCCGCCGACCGCCTCCCGCCGGGAGACCGTGGTCACCGCGAGGGTGTGGGCGCCCAGGAGGACGGCCGGACGCAGGGCCGGGCGCAGGTGACCGGCGGAGGCCGTGGCGCCGAGTAGGAGGTCGAGCGCGCGGGTCGCGGCCATGGCGGGCGGGCCCGCGGGGGTGTTCTTCAGCCCCAGGTCGTACGCCCACACCGTGCCCGCCAGGGCCGTAGCCGTGGCGAGGGCCGGGCGGCCCGCGGCGGCGGCGCAGGCCAGTCCGGCGGCGGTCAGCCCGGTCGCGGCGGTCAGCGCCGCGACCGGGGCGATACGGCCCGACGGCAGTGGGCGGCCGGGGCGTTCCACGGCGTCCACGTCCCGGTCCGCCCAGTCGTTGAGCGCCATGCCCGCCTCGTACAGACACAGCGACGCGCAGACCGCGAGCGCCGTGCCCCGGTTGGGGCCGCGGCCGGCCGCGGCCGCGCCTGCCAGGGCGTCACCGGGGACGGTGAACAGGGCCGATACGCGCAGCAGTTCGGCCCAGTCCCCCCAGGTCCCCACCGCCCGCGTCATGACCGCCCCCGCAGCCGCTCGGCGAAGCCGACGAGCGCCGCGTACTGGTCCGCGAGCGCGGGCGGGCCGCCGTCCGGGTCCTTGAAGTAGAAGCCGAGTTCAGGGAGCGGCCCGGCCAGGCCCAGCTCATGGGCGCGGGCGGTCAGCCGGGCCAGATCGAGGACGAGCGGTGCGGCGAGGGCCGAGTCGCAGCCCTGCCAGATGGTCTGGAGGATCATCCGGGAGCCGAGGAAGCCGTCGAAGGCGACATGGTCCCAGGCGGTCTTCCAGTCGCCGAGCGCGGGCACGTTGTCGATGTGCAGCTCGCCGTCGGGGAGTTCGCCGAGGCTGTCGGAGAGGACCCGCGCCTTGCCCGCGTTCTTGGCCGCCGCGGCGCCCGGGTCGGCGAGGGCGGCGCCGTCGCCGCCGCCGAGGAGGTTCGTACCGGACCAGGCCCGTACGGCCAGTGCCCGCTGCGCGAACATCGGCGCGAGTACGGACCGCAGCAGCGTCTGCCCGGTCTTGCCGTCGCGCCCCGCGTACGGCAGACCGGAGCGGCGGGCGGGCTCGCGCAACCGGGGGTGGTGGAGACCGGTGGAGGGGGTGAAGTTGACGTACGGGCACCCGGCGCGCAGCGCGGCGGCGGCGTAGAGGGAGCTGGGCGGCAGGGCGTCGGCGTCCGCCGGGGCCGCTTCGGTGGACGCGACGTTGACGACGACGGCGCGGGCCAGCCCGTGCGTACGGCGGAAGTCGGTGAGGTCGGCCGCGAAGGCCGCGATCAGCTCCTCCGCACCGCGGCCGTCGCCGGGCTGCGGCCCGCCGGGGCGGACGGCCGCGTCGGCGGCGACGAGTTCGGCGCGTACGGCGGCGGGCAGCCCATGCGGCAGCACCCCGTCGGCGGCCAGCGCCTCGGCCCGCTTGGGCAGCGGGGTCGCGGCGGTGTCATGGCCGCCGAAGACGAGGTCGGCGAGCGCGGGAAGGCCGCTGTCCGCGAACGGCGGGGTCTCGGTGACCATGCCGGTCGCCGGCTGCAACCCCCCGGCGACGGCGGCACAGCCGGCCACGGCGGTGGTGGCGACGGAACCGCGAGCGCCGATGAGCCAGACCCCCGTACGGGGTGCGTCGCGGGGTGGGGTGATGTCGTCGGGGCGGGTGGTCACTGGCTGCCTCCCGGGTGGGCGTGGGTTGCGCAGGTGGTTCGGGCGCCGCGGACGCGAAGCGCTGCGATGCGCTGCGCTGGACGCGGCGGCGGGGGTGCGGGTGCGGCGCCGGGTCTCGGGACGAGGTCGCCGCCCCCCGGGCCCCAGGGCGGAGGCCGGGTGGTCGGGGCCGTCGGGCCCCGGCCCCTGTGGGGCGGCTTGGGTGGCGGCGGGGAGGAGGCGGCGTACTCCTTCCCGCCGCCACGCCGCCCCCACGGCTCCCCTCGGGCCGTCGGGGCGGCGGACCGGGGCGCCCAGCGGTGGTGGTGACCCAGCGGTCGTGGTGGCCTAGTGGTCGTAGCGCCTAGCGGTCGTGGTGGCCGCCGCCCTTCGCCGGCAGGTCCTTGACGCGGATGTCGCGGAAGGAGACCTCGTCCCCCTCCCCGTGGTTCTGGATACCGACGTAGCCCTGTCGCAGGCTGCGCGCCGGGTCCCGGTTGGTGAAGTCGTTGATCTTCACGCCGTTGAGCCAGATCCGCAGCCGTTCGTCCTGCACACGGATCTCGTACGTGTTCCACTCCCCCGGCGGGTTCAGCGCCGCGTCCCGCTTGGCGAGGTCCGCGGACTGGAAGCCGTAGACCGACCCGGTGGTGCGGTCGGGGGTGTCCGTGGCGTCGATCTGCACCTCGTAGCCGTTGTCGACCGCCGACCAGGGGTCGTCGGAGGCCGGGAAGCCCACGAAGACGCCGGAGTTGCTGTCGCCTGTCAGCTTCCAGTCGAGCTTGAGCGAGTACGAGCGCAGCTCGCGCGCCTGGTACCAGAGCAGGCCCATGCCGCCCGTCGAGGTGAGCGTGCCGGCCGACGTGTCGAGGGTGAAGGACCCCGGGCCCGCCTGCTGCCAGCCGTCCGTCGAGGTGCCGTCGAAGAGCGGGCGGTAGCCCCGCTCGGGGCGGCAGTCGGCGTGCGCGGCGCCGGTGGCGTAGCGGATGCCGCCGAGCAGGTGCTGCCGGAAGGCCGGGTCGGCGTAGGACTCCTTGGTGTGGCCGAAGCCGGTGTAGAAGGCGCGGCCGCCGCGGTATTCCTGGCACCAGGAGATGGGGTGGTCCTCCCCCATCCCGCCGCCCTGGTACGAGGACTCGTCGAGCGTGGCGAGGACCCGCACCCGCTCCCGGGGGTTGGTCCGGTAGTCGTACCACTCGTCGGTCCGCTCCCACGTCCGCCCCAGGTGCGCGGTCGCGGGGTGGGCATGGTCCTCGACGCCCACGGTGGCCTGCTGGATCGCGGGGTGGGACCGGAAGTACGCGCCGACGAGGCCCTCGTAGAAGGGCCAGTCGTATTCGGTGTCGGCGGCCGCGTGGACACCGACGTAGCCGCCGCCCGCCCGCACATAGCGCTCGAACGCGGCCTGCTGGGCGGTGTCCAGGACGTCGCCGGTCGTGGAGAGGAAGACGACGGCGTCGTAGCGGGCCAGGTTGGCGCGGGTGAAGGCGGCGGCGTCCTCGGTGGCGTCCACGGCGAAGCCGCCCTGCTCGCCGAGTTCCTCGACGGCGGCGATGCCCTCGGGGATCGAGTCATGGCGGAAGCCGGCCGTCTTGGAGAACACCAGCACCCGGCCGGACGGGTCCGAGGCGGCGGCGGCCCGGGACATGGTGGCGGGCAGGGCCGTCAGGGCGAGCAGCAGGGCAGCCCCGACGGCAGCAAGGCGCGCCCCACGCGGGGCCCCGCGGCGACGCCCGAAGCGACGCCCGGAGCCGGGCACGAGGCGGGACCCGGAGTCGGCCCCGGAGCCAGGCCCGGGGGCGGGTCCCGGACGGAACCCGAGGTGGGGCCCGAAGCGACGCCCGGAGCCGGGTACGAGGCGGGACCCGGAGTCGGCCCCGGAGCCAGGCCCGGGGGCGGGTCCCGGACGGAACCCGAGGCGGGACCCGGCGTCAGCCCCGGAGCCGGACCCGGAGTCGGGTCCCGGACGGGACCCGAGGCGGGACCCGGCATCGGCCCCGGAGCCGGACCCGGAGTCGGGTCCCGGACGGAACCCGAGGCGGGGCCCGGAGCCGAACCCGGAGCCGGACCCGAGGCGGGATCGGGAGTCGGACCCGGAACGGGATCCGGCGGCGGCCCCGGAACCGAACCCGGAGCCGGACCCGGAGCCGGGCCCCTGGCCGGAGCCGGACCCGGAGCCGGGCCCCTGGCCGGAACCGGACCCGGAGCCGGGCCCCGGGCCGGAGCCGGACCCGGAGTCAGGTCCCGGGCCGGGGCCGGAGTCGGGGTCCGATAGAGACCCTAGGTCGGAGGCTGGGTGGGGTCTGCGTTGCGGAGAAGGGTGCGGATGCATATCCGTCGTGCTCCTTCCTCCGGGCCGGGGGCGGCCTGCGCGGCCGCCCCCGGCCCCGGTCGTCAGCCGGTGGTGCCGATCGTGAAGTCGTCCACGTCGAAGAGGGCTCCCTCACCGCCCTTGAAGACGAGGCAGAGCGTGGTGCTGCGGGCCGGGGGGTTCCGCAGCGTGGTCTTGACGTCCTGGAAGGTCTCCCAGTCGCCGGTCACCGGGACGGTGACGGTGCCGAGCAGCCGTCCGGTCGCGGACCCGGTGCGGATTTCGAGCGTGCCGCCCGTGCCCGCCGAGGAGACCCGTGCGGTGAAGTCCTTGGCGTTGCCCAGGACGTAGGGGGTGAAGGAGATCCAGTCGCCGTTGTGGATGTCGCCGACCGTCTTGCCGCCGTTGGCCGGGGCGTGGGAGACCACCGAGACGCCTTCGCCGTCGCCGTAGTGCTCGGCCTGCCGGTGCTTGGGCTGGACGATGCTCTGGTCATGGGTGGTCAGCGGGGGCTGGCCGCCCCCGCCGCCGTCGGTGTACTCGGCGTCGAAGACCCCGAAGATGTTGGCGTTGGGGTCGTGCTCACCGTCGGCGTTGGTCTTGATGGTGCCGGAGCAGCCGCCTGCCGAGGTGACGGGGTGGCCGTGGCTGTCGTGGCCGAGGATGTAGGTGATCTTGACCTTGGCGCAGTCGATGGTCCGGTCCTCCGGGTCGGTCACCGTGACCTTGAACGGAACCTCGTCGCCGAAGCTGAACAGCTGGCCGTCGGCGGGCAGTCGCAGCGTCACCGTGGGCGCGGTGTTGCCGACCGTCAGGTGCACGTTGGCGGCGGCGGTGCGGCCGGTGGGGTCCTTGACGGTGAGCGTCGCGGTGAAGGTGCCGTTCTTCTTGTACGTGTGGGTGGGGTTGGTGGCGGCGGAGGTCACGCCGTCGCCGAAGTCCCAGTGGTAGCTGAGGGTGTCGCCGTCGGCGTCGGAGGTGCCCGCGGAGGAGAAGGCGACCTTCATGGGCGCCTTGCCGGAGGTGCGGTCGGCGCTCGCCTCGGCGATGGGCGAGTGGCCGTCGGTGGCGTTCTCGATGCGGTAGAGCGCGGAGTGCTCGTCCCCGTTGAAGTAGCCCAGCCCGTAGTCGAGGACGTACAGCGCGCCGTCCGGGCCGAAGGCCGAGTCCATGACCTGGGTGCCGCTCCACGGGAAGTCGTTGATCTTCTGTACGGCGCCGTCGTCGCCCTGCTCGATCCGCTTGATCCACTGGCGGCCGAACTCGCCCGCGAAGAAGTTCCCGTCGTAGCTCTCGGGGAACTTCACCGGGGAGTCGAGCGAGGCGTCGTAGCGGTAGACCGGCCCGGCCATGGGCGACTCGGAGCCGGAGCCGAACTCGGGCACGGAGTCGTTGTCGTACGGGATCCAGGCGGGCTGGGCGGGCGGCAGCTCGGTGAGCCCGGTGTTGTACCGCGAGGTGTTCTCGGGCGCGGCGCAGTCGAAGGTGTCGCCGGAGGTGCCGGTGGCGAAGTCGTAGTCCCGGTAGGGCTTGTTGTCGGCGATGCAGTACGGCCAGCCGTAGTTGCCGGGCTTGGTCACCCGTGCGAACTCCACCGCGCCGCCCGGTCCGCGGTTCGGGTCGGCGGCGCCCGCGTCCGGGCCGTAGTCGCCGACGTAGACCGTGCCGGTGGGCTTGTCGACGCTGATCCGGAAGGGGTTGCGGAAGCCCATCGCGTAGATCTCGGGCCGGGTCTTCTCGGTGCCGGGCGGGAAGAGGTTGCCCTCCGGGACGGTGTACGAGCCGTCGTCGGCCACCTTGATCCGCAGGATCTTGCCGCGCAGGTCGTTGCTGTTGCCCGCGGAGCGCCGGGCGTCGTAGGCGGGGTTGCGGCCTTCCCGGTCGTCGATCGGGCTGAAGCCGTCGGAGGCGAACGGGTTGGTGTCGTCGCCGGTGGAGAGGTACAGGTTGCCGTCGGCGTCGAAGTCGATGTCGCCGCCGACGTGGCAGCAGGTGCCGCGTGAGGCGGGGACGTCGAGGACCTTCTTCTCGCTGGTCAGGTCCAGGGTGCCATCGGTTTCCAGGGTGAAGCGGGAGAGCCGGTTGACGCCGTCGAACGTCGCGAAGTCGGCGTCCGTGCCCTCGTCGGGGGCGTCACCGGCCGGGGTGTCGAGCGGGGGCGCGTAGTAGAGGTAGATGGCGCGGTTCTCGCTGAAGCCGGGGTCGATGCCGACGCCCTGGAGCCCCTCCTCGTCGTGGGTGTAGACCGGGAGCTTGCCGGACACCTTGGTGTCGCCGCCCTCGTCGGTCAGCCACAGGGTGCCGTCGCGCGAGGTGTGCAGGACCGAGCGGTCCGGCAGTACGGCGAGCGTCATGGGCTCGCCGGTCTCCTCCACCCCCTTGGCGAGGGTGACCTGCTGGAACTCCTCCGCTACCGGGGCGGGTTGGTCCGCGCCCGCCGGTGGAGCGGTGAACGCGAGCCCCGCGCCGACGAGCAGTCCGCTCGTGACGAGCGCGAGGGGCCCGCGCAGTCGAAGCCTTTTCCTGTGCACGCTGATCCTCCGTGGAAAGAGGGGGTGTACGGGCGGGCCGTCAGGCCGCCGTGACTGGCACAGGCGCGCGCCGTCGCGCCGGGGTGACCGGTCCGGGGAGAGGGGTCCCTGGGTGACCGGTACATATCAAGGACCGTAGCGGGGTTTGTCCGGTCCGGAAACCCCTTTGACATAAAGCGGGTGGCTCTTCATCCACGGGCAGGACAAAGCGGGGTGGGGGCGCGGTGTGTGCCGTCCCCCACCCAGGGGTCTGTGGGGTTCCTCGACCGCCCGGCCGGGCGGTTTACAGGGCCGGCCCGGCTAGGGTCCGGCCCGCTCACGGGCCCGGCCGGGGGCTACTTCTCGCCGCCGCCGAAGGCCGCGTCGAACGACGCCGTCGGCGGGTCGAAGTCGAACCGCTTCAGCCGGGCCAGCGCCTCCGGGGCGCCTGTGAGCCGGTCCATTCCGGCGTCCTCCCACTCGACCGACACCGGGCCGTCGTAGCCGATCGAGCGCAGCATCCGGAACACGTCCTCCCACGGCACATCGCCGTGGCCCGCCGAGACGAAGTCCCAGCCCCGGCGGGGGTCGCCCCAGGGCAGGTGGGAGCCGAGGCGGCCGTTGCGGCCGTCCAGCCGCTTCCTGGCCTCCTTGCAGTCGACGTGGTAGATCCGGTCCCGGAAGTCCCACAGGAAGCCGACGGGGTCCAGGTCCTGCCAGACGAAGTGGCTGGGGTCGAAGTTGAGTCCGAAGGCGGGGCGGTGGCCCACGGCCTCCAGGGCCCGGTGGGTGGTCCAGTAGTCGTAGGCGATCTCACTGGGGTGCACCTCGTGGGCGAAGCGCACGCCCTCGGCGTCGAAGACGTCCAGGACCGGGTTCCAGCGCTCGGCGAAGTCCTCGTAGCCCCGCTCGATCATCCCCGGCACCACCGGCGGGAACATCGCCACCAGATGCCAGATGGAGGAGCCGGTGAAGCCGATGACGGTGCGCACCCCGAAGGCCGCCGCCGCGCGGGCCGTGTCGGCCATCTCCGCGGCGGCCCGCCGCCGGACGCCCTCCGCCTCGCCGTCGCCCCAGATCCGGGCGGGCACGATGGCCTGGTGGCGTTCGTCGATGGGGGAGTCGCAGACGGCCTGGCCGACCAGGTGGTTGGAGATGGCCCAGCAGGTGAGGCCGTACTTCTCCAGCAGCCGGCGCCGCCCGTCCAGATAGCCGGGTTCGCCGAGCGCGCGGTCCACCTCGAAGTGGTCGCCCCAGCAGGCGAGTTCCAGGCCGTCGTAGCCGAAGTCGCGGGCCAGCCGGCAGACCTCCTCCAGGGGGAGGTCGGCCCACTGGCCGGTGAAGAGCGTGAAGGGTCTGGGCATGCGGACCTCCTCCTCAGGCGGACACGGGGGTGTAGACGCAGTTCTTCTCCGCGCTGTCCTCGACGGCGGCGAGCACCCGCTGCACCTGGAGCCCGTCCTCGAAGGAGGGCTCGGGGCCGGTCCCCCCGGCGATCGCGAGCACCATGTCCCGCGCCTGGTGGACGAAGGTGTGCTCGTAGCCGAGGGCGTGGCCCGGCGGCCACCACCCCTCGAGGTAGGGGTGGTCGGGTTCGGTGACCAGGATGCGGCGGAACCCGGAGTCGGTCGCGGGCTCGGTGTGGTCATGGAACGACAGCTCATTGAGCCGTTCCAGATCGAAGGCGAGCGATCCGCGATCGCCGTTGAGCTCGATCCTGAGCGAGTTCTTACGGCCCGCGGCGAAGCGGCTGGCCTCGAACGACGCCACCGCGCCCGAGCCGAACCGGCCGGTGAACAGCGCCGCGTCATCGACCGTGACCGGTCCGCGCGCCACCCCGCCCGCCCCGGAGCCGCCGAGCCCCGCCACCGCCCCGGCGGGCAGCGGCCGCTCCCGTACGAACGTCTCGGTCAGCGCCGAGACGCCGATCAGCCGCTCCCCCGCCAGGTACTGCGCGAGGTCGACGATGTGCGAGCCCAGGTCACCCAGCGCGCCGGAGCCCGCGTACTCCCGCCGCAACCGCCACACCAGGGGGTACTCCGGGTCGACGATCCAGTCCTGGAGATAGCTGACCCGTACGTGCCGCAGCACCCCGATCCGGCCCTCCGCCACCATCGTGCGGGCATGGGCGATGGCGGGCGCGCGGCGGTAGTTGAAGCCCACCATCGCCACCTGTCCGCGCTCCCGGGCCCGCCGCGCCGCCTCCACCATGGCCTCCGCCTCGGCGACGGAATTGGCCAGCGGCTTCTCGCACAGCACATGCTTGCCCGCCTCCAGGGCCGCGATGGCGATCTCGGCATGGCTGTCACCGGGGGTGCACACATCGACCAGCTGCACATCGTCCCGGGCGATCAGCGACCGCCAGTCGGTTTCGGCGGCGGCCCAGCCGTGCCGCTCCGCGGCGGCCCGTACGGCGTCCGCGTCGCGCCCGCAGACGGCGGACATCACGGGTCGGGCGGGGAGGTCGAAGACCCGGCCGACGGTGCGCCAGCCCTGGGAGTGGGCGGCGCCCATGAAGGCGTAGCCGACCATGCCGACGCCGAGCGTTGAGGCTTCAGGACTTTCCATGGGACTCCTTCTGACGATCGCAAACCGACGCGAAGTGGGGGGTCCGGGCCCGTGCGGGGCTCAGCTGAATCCCGTGGGGAGGTACTGGTCCACGTTGTCCTTGGTGACGACGGCGGAGTAGAGGGTGAGGGAGGCCGGGATCTCCAGCTCCGCCAGACCGCCGACGCCCTTGCCCTGGCCGAGCGCGCGGGCGAGGTCGATGGCGGAGGCGGCCATGGTCGGCGGGTAGAGCACGGTGGCCTTCAGCACGGTGTTGTCGGCCTTGATGGCGTCCATGGCGTGCTTGGCGCCCGCGCCGCCGACCATGAGGAAGTCGTCCCGCCCGGCCTGCTTGATGGCGCGCTCCGCGCCGACGCCCTGGTCGTCGTCGTGGTTCCACAGGGCGTCGAAGCCGGAGTGGGCCTGGAGCAGCTGGGCCATCTTCGCCTGGCCCGACTCGACGGTGAACTCCGCGGCCTGGCGGCCGACCTTCTCGATGTTGGGGTAGTTCTTCAGGGCGTCGTCGAAGCCCTTCGTGCGCTGCCGGGTCAGCTCCAGGTTGTCGATCCCGGCCAACTCGAGGACCTTGGCGTTCTTCTTGTCCTTGAGCTGCTCGCCGATGTAGTGCCCGGCGTTGAGGCCCATGCCGTAGTTGTCGCCGCCGATCCAGCAGCGGTACGCCTGCGGGGAGGCGAAGACGCGGTCGAGGTTGACCACCGGGATGCCGGCCCGCATCGCCTTGAGCCCGACCTGGGTCAGCGCCTTGCCGTCGGCGGGCAGGATGACCAGGACGTCGACCTTCTTGTTGATGAGGGTCTCGATCTGGCCGATCTGCTGGGCGGTGTCGTTGGAGCCCTCGGTGGCCTCCAGCGTGACGTCCTGGTACTCCTTGGCGCGCCGCTTGGCCTGCTCGTTGATGGCGTTGAGCCAGCCGTGGTCGGCCTGCGGCCCGGCGAAGCCGATGGTGACCTCCTTACCGGGCTTGTCGTCGGAGGTGTTGGCGGCCGGCTTGCTGTTCCCGTCACTGTCGTTGTTCTCGTTGCTGGTGCACCCGGCGGCGAACAGCGCGCCCGCGGCGGCGGTGCCCAGCAGCAGGTTTCTGCGACTGGTGGCGGAGCTCTTGGCGTCCCTCATGACGTGCCTCATGGCGTCGAACGACCCTTCTGTACCAGGACGGCGGCGACGATGATCGCGCCCTTGGCGATCTGCTGGACATCGCTCTGGAGGTTGTTCAGGGCGAACAGATTGGTGATGGTGGTGAAGACGAGGACGCCGAGGACCGAGCCGGTGATGGTGCCCCGGCCGCCGCTGAGCAGCGTGCCGCCGATGATCGCGGCGGCGATGGCGTCGAGTTCGTAGAGGTTGCCGTTGGTGTTCTGGCCGGAGCCGGTGAGGACGATCAGCATGAAGGCGGCGACACCGCAGCACAGCCCGGAGAGCAGATACAGCATCAGCCGCTGCCGTCTGACGTCGATGCCCGCGAGCCGGGCCGCCTCCGCGTTGCCGCCGATGGCGACGGTGCGGCGGCCGAAGGTCGTCCGGTTCAGCACCAGCCAGCCCAGAACCGTGACGGCCGCGAAGATGAGCACCAGCGGGGGGATGCCGAGGACGTAGGCGTCCGGGAGTCCGAGGTCCAGGACCGGGTCGACGGTGACGACCTGGGTCCTGCCGTCGCTGATCTGCAGGGCCAGCCCACGGGCCGAGGCCAGCATCGCCAGGGTGGCGATGAACGGGACCATCCCGCCGTACGCGATGAGCACCCCGTTGACCAGTCCGCAGCCGAGCCCCACCAGGACCGCGCACAGCAGGATGCCGCCGAGTCCGTAGTCCTGCGTGGCCACGGTGGTGGCCCATACGGAGGCGAGGGCGACCATCGCGCCGACCGACAGATCGATGCCGCCGCTGGTGATGACGAAGGTGACGCCGACGGTGACGACGCCGATGACGGACGCCTGGGTGAGCACGAGCTGGAGGTTGTCGGTGCTCAGGAACTCATCGGGCTTGGTGAAGCCGCCGACGGCGACCAGCACCGCCAGCACCCCGACGAGGGAGAGGTTGCGCAGATCGGCCAGGCGCCGCAGCCGGCCCAGGGGGTCGGCGCCGGCACGGCCGGCCGGCGGTCCGCCGGCCGGACCGGCCGTCAGCGTGGCGCCCGCTCCCGGCACCGGTGCGGGGTCGGCCGGGGTGCCGGCCGCCGGCCTGCTCCCGGGTGAATTCACGACGGGCTCCCTTCCATGACGAGATCGAGGACGCGGTGCTCGTCCAGCTCCCGCGCGGGCGCCGTATGCACCACGCGGCCCTCGCGGAGCACCAGCACCCGGTCGGCGAGGCCCAGGACTTCGGGCAGTTCGCTGGAGACGAGCAGGACGGCCATGCCGTCGTCGGCGAGCCGGCGGATCACGGCGTACAGCTCGGCGCGGGCCCCGACGTCCACCCCGCGCGTCGGCTCGTCCAGCAGCAGCACCCGGCAGCCGCGCAGCAGCCAGCGGGCCAGCACGGCCTTCTGCTGGTTGCCGCCGGACAGGGTGCGCACCGGACGCTCGGGGTCGTCGGGGTGCAGCGACAACTCGCGCACGCACCGGCGGGCCGCCGCCCGCTCCGCGCCGCGGTCCACCCAGCCGGCGCGGGAGAAGCGGGGCAGGGAGGAGACCGAGACATTGCGGGTGACGGACTCCAGCATCAGCAGCGCCTGCGCCTTGCGCTCCTCGGGGGCCAGACCGAGCCCGGCGCGCACGGCGGCGGTCACGCTGCCGGGGCGCAACGGGCGGCCGCCGACGAAGACCCGGCCCGAGGTGGGGCGGCGGGCGCCGTAGACGGTCTCCAGGATCTCCGACCGCCCGGAGCCGACGAGTCCGGCGAGCCCGACGATCTCACCGGGTGCGAGGTCGAGGTCGATCGGCTCGAACTCCCCGTCCCTGGCGAGGTGTTCCAGCCGCAGCACGGGTTCGGCGGTGGGCGCCGGAGCGGCCGTGGTGCGGCGCGGGAACGCGTACTCCACGTCCCGGCCCGTCATCAGCGCCACGATCTCGCGGGTGGGGGTGGTGCGAGCGGGCAGCCCGCGGGCGGCGGCGCGGCCGTCCTTGAGCACGGTGACGCGGTCGCCGATCCGGCGGATCTCCTCCAGCCGGTGCGAGATGTAGACGACGGCGACCCCGGCGGCGGTGAGATCGCCGACGATGCGGAAGAGGTTGTCGACCTCGTCGGGGTCGAGGGCCGCGGACGGCTCGTCCATCACGATCAGCCGGACGTCGTGGGAGAGCGCGCGGGCCATGGAGACGATCTGCTGCCCGGCCGCGGAGAGCTCCCCGACCAGCCGCCCCGGATCGATCTCGGGGTGGCCGAGCCGGGTGAGGAGGGCGGCGGTGGCGGTGCGGGCGGCGCGGGAGCGGACGAAACCGGCGGTGGCCACCTCATGGCCGAGGAAGACGTTCTCCGCGACGGACAGCCCCTCCACCAGGTCCAGTTCCTGGTAGATGGTGGCGATGCCCAGCCGCATGGCGGCGACGGGCGACTTGAGGGTGACCGGCGCGCCCTGCCAGCGGATCTCGCCGCCGTCGGGCTGATGCGCCCCGGCCACCACCTTGATGAGCGTGGACTTGCCCGCGCCGTTCTGGCCGAGCAGACAGTGCACCTCACCCGCTTCGACATCGAGGTCGACGCCGTCGAGGGCGCGTACCCCGGGGAAGGACTTGGTGATCGCGGACATGGTGAGGAGCGGGCGCGGGTCGGGTGGTGCCGGTGCCATGGCGGGCCTCCTCGGCGGTTCGCACGTGCGCTGTCGCTCGATGCGGTGGGCGGGTCGGTCGCGCATTCGCGTTCGCTCGATGCGGTGGGCGGGTCATTGGGCGTGGCGGGGTACGGCGCGGCGCGGTGGAGCGGTGCGGGGCGCGACGGGGTACGGCGCGGCGCGGTGGTGCGGCTCAGTGGTGCCGGTGGTGCGGCTCGTGCCCCGGCGTGGCGTGCGCCGAGGGGCGGTGCGGATGCCGTGCTGGAGTGGTGCTGCCGTGGTGCTGGTGCCGTGCTGCTGCCGTGCTGGTGCGCTGTGCCGGGGTTACGGGCCGCCGGACGGGGCCGGACGGCCGTGGCCGGACGGGGAGCGGGCGGAGCGGGCCGTCAGGCCGGGGAGAAGAGGTGGTCGCTGATCAGGCGGGCCGCGCCGGTGACCCCGGCGGCCGGGCCGAGTTCGCCCAGCACGATGGGGAGGTTGCCGGTGGCCAGGGGCAGGGACTGGCGGTAGACCTGGGTCCGTATGGCGGCGAGCAGCGTATGGCCGAGCCCGGTGACACCGCCGCCGATGACCACCAGACCGGGGTTGAAGAAGCTGACGAGCCCGGCGATGACCTGGCCCGTACGGGTGCCGCCCGCCCTGATGAGGTCGAGCGCGGTCGCGTCGCCCGCGGACGCCGCCGCGGCGACGTCCGTGGCGGCGAGGCTCCCCGCGGCCTCCAGCCGGGCGGCGAGTTCGGCGGACCGGCCGTCGCGGGCGGCCGCCTCGGCGTCGCGGGCCAGCGCCGCGCCGCCGAAGTACGCCTCCAGGCAGCCGCGGTTGCCGCAGGCGCAGGGGCGGCCGTCGGGTTCGGCCTGGATGTGGCCGATGTCGCCCGCGCTGCCCGTCGTACCGCGGTAGACCTCACCGCCGACGACGATCCCGCAGCCGATACCGGTGCCGATCTTCACGCAGAGGAAGTCCTTGGCGGAACGGGCGACGCCCGCGTGCTGCTCCCCCATCGCCATGAGGTTCACATCGTTGTCGACCATGACCGGGCAGCCCAGTTCCTGGCTGAGCGCCTCCCGTACCGGGAAGCCGTCCCACCCCGGCATGATCGGCGGCGCCACGGGCACGCCCTCGGGGAACCGCACGGGGCCGGGCACTCCTATGCCCGCCCCGTCGAACCCCTCGGCCACCCCGGAGGCCCGGAGCTTCGCGGCCATGTCCAGCACCTGCTCGAAGACCGCGACGGGTCCCTCGCGCACATCCATGGGCTGGGTGAGGTGGCCGAGAATCTCCAGTTCCGCGTTGGTCACGGCGACATCGACAGAGGTGGCGCCGATGTCCACGCCGAGCAGCCGCAGACCGGGTGCGAGCCGGATGTTGTGCGAGCGCCGGCCGCCGCGCGAGGCGGCGAGCCCGTCCGCGATCACCAGCCCGGTCTCCAGCAGCCGGTCGATCTCCACGGCGAGCTTCGAACGCGAGAGGTCGATCTGATCGCCCAGCTGAGCACGGGAGTTGGGGCCGCCGTCGCGCAGCAGGCGAAGCAGTCGCGCCTGATGCGCGTTGGCCGGTCGTGCCGTCATGCGCCTCACGCCGCCCCTCCCGCCGTCATATCGGCATCCCTGGAGCCCCGCTGCCGGGCTTTCACGGGGAACGTAGCAGCGGTTGTCGGGGGTGGGAAGAACTTGCGCCGGAATTGCCGTCGACTTTCTCCTGCCGCAGGACAAAGCGGAGTAGATTTCGGGACAGGCCCGCTGCGCGAGGGCACGGAGATCGAGGGCGTCACGGTCCACCGGCGCCAAGAGGGTGCCGCCGCCCGGCGGCAGGCGGGGCGGCGGGGGCGGCGGCAGGCGGGGCGGCGGTAGGCGGGAGGGTCAGGACCGGTCGCGCTCGTGGTAGGTGCGGCGGGTGTGTTCGGTGTGGGCGCGCATGACGGCCGTGGCGCGCTGTTCGTCGCCGGCGGCGATGGCCGCGATCAACTCGCGGTGCTCGATCCAGGACTGCTTGCCACGCTGCCGGGCGACCGGGGTGTAGTACCAGCGGACCCTGCGGTCCACCTGGGCGGCCAGCTCGGACAGGACCGCGTTTCCGGCCAGCCGCATCACCTTGGCGTGGAATTCGGCGTTCGCCGCGACCGCGCCGTCCACATCGTCGTCCAGCACCGCGCGCTCGCCCTTGGCGCACAGGTCCTCCAGCGCGGCGACCCCGGCCGCGTCGGCCTCGGCGGCGGCCAGCCGGGCGGCCTCCGCCTCGAGGAGCGTGCGCACCGTAAGGAGCTGATCGGCCTCCTCCTCGGTGGGCTCGTGGACGAACGCGCCCTGGGCGGGCCGCAGATCGACCCAGCCCTCGGTGTTCAGCCGCTGGAGGGCCTCGCGCACCGGCTGGCGGGAGACCCCGAGATGACCGGCGAGCTCGCTCTCCACGAGGTGCTGGCCAGGACGGAGGGCGCGGGTGGTGATGAGTTCGAGCAGCGCCTCGTAGACACGCTCGCGGAGTGGGCCGGGCCGCTCCAGCTTCGGCACCGCACCCTGGGGTAGTCCCCTGGCCGGCATCGCGCCCCCTCTGGCTCGTCGTTTTCCGGATACATGGATTGGTTATTGTCTACAGTTTACCCACACTGTCCATGCGTCAGGCGCGTTCGAGGGTTCTGACACCTGGTCAACGACTCGCCGCGGTCCCTTGCGGTCCGGACGACACGAGCGGGATCGAGGTGGCGTCCGACGCCTTGACCCCCCTCTTGGGAATACTGTATTCAATATTCTGTCGACGATACCCGGACGCTCGGTTCCCTCACGTCGCAGCGCGGCGTGACCGCCGTAAGGAGCCCGTCGTGGCCCGTAACCGCCAGCGCGACCGACAGCAGAAGCAGTACCCCCGGCTGACCCACCCCCTGGTGCGCGATCCGGTGAGCGGTGAACTCCGCCCCGCCTCCTGGGACGAGGCGCTCAGCCGGGCCGCCGCCGGATTCCGGGCCGTGACGGCGGCCCACGGGCCCGACGCGTTCGGCATGTTCTCCTGCTCCCGCGCCACCAACGAGATGAACTACGTGGCCCAGAAGTTCGCCCGGGTGGTGATGGGCACCAACAACGTCGACTCCTGCAACCGCACCTGCCACGCGCCCAGCGTCGCGGGACTGTCCGCCGTGTTCGGCTCCGGCGGCGGCACCTCCTCGTACGGGGAGGTCGAGGACACCGATCTGATCGTGATGTGGGGCTCCAACGCCCGCTTCGCGCACCCGATCTTCTTCCACCACGTCCTCAAGGGCATCCGGAACGGCGCCCGGATGTACGCGGTCGACCCGCGCCGCACCTCGACCGCCGAATGGGCGGAGAGCTGGCTGGGGCTCAACGTCGGCACCGACATCCCGCTCGCCCACGCCGTGGGCCGCGAGATCATCCACGCCGGGCTCGCCAACCACGCCTTCATCGAGCGCGCGACCAGCGGCTTCGAGGAGTACGCGGCCCATGTGGAGCCCTGGACCCTCAGCGTCGCCGAGAAGGTCACCGGCGTCCCGGCCGACGCGATCCGCGATCTCGCGCACGCCTACGCCACCGCCGAACGCGCCCAGCTGTGCTGGACCCTCGGCATCACCGAGCACCACAACGGCACCGACAACGTCCGGGCGCTGATCAATCTGGCCCTGCTGACCGGCCACGTCGGCCGGTACGGCTCCGGGCTCCAGCCGCTGCGCGGCCAGAACAACGTCCAGGGCGGCGGCGACATGGGCGCCATCCCCAACCGGCTGCCCGGCTTCCAGGACATCCTGGACCCGCCCGTCCGGTCGAAGTTCGAACGCGCCTGGGACGTGGTCATCCAGCCGCGCTACGGGCTGAACCTGACCGAGATGTTCGAGGCGATGGAGGCGGGCGAGCTGCGCGCCGTCTACTGCATCGGCGAGAACCCGGCCCAGTCCGAGGCCGACACCGAGCAGGCCGTCCGGCGGCTCACGTCCCTGGAGCACCTGGTGGTCCAGGACATCTTCCTGACCAGGACCGCCGAACTGGCCGATGTGGTGCTCCCGGCGACCGCCGCGTGGTGCGAGACGGACGGCACCACCACCAACAGCGAGCGGCGCGTCCAGCGGGTGCGCAAGGCCGTGGAGCCGCCGGGCGAGGCGCGCGAGGACATCGACATCCTCTGCGAGCTGGCGCGGCGGCTGGGCCACGACTGGGCGTTCGCGGACGCGGAGGAGGTCTGGAACGAGCTGCGCGCCGTCTCCCCGGACCACTTCGGGATGACGTACGAGCGGCTGGAGAAGCACCAGGGCATCCAGTGGCCCTGCCCCAGCACCGACCGCCTGGAGCCCACCTATCTGCACGGCCGCCTCTGGGAGAGCGATCCGGCCCGGCGCGGCGCCCGCGCCCCCTTCGGCCCGGTCAAGCACGATCCACCGGTCGATCTGACCGATGACGCCTACCCGATCCGGCTCACCACAGGGCGGCGCCTGGACTCGTACAACACCGGGGTGCAGAGCGGGGGGTTCGCCTCCCCGCTGCGACGCGGCGAGTACATCGAACTCTGCCCGGAGGACGCCGACCGCTACCGGGTGGAGGCCGAGGAATGGGTGCGGGTCACCTCGCGGCGCGGTTCGGTGGTGGCGCCGGTGTGGATCGACCCCGGGCTGCGACCGGGACTCGCCTTCATGACCATGCACTTCCCCGACGAGGTGGACACCAACTCCCTGACGATCGAGGCCAACTGCCCCATCGCGGGGACGGCGGAGTTCAAGGCGTCGGCCATAAGGATCGAGAAGCTTCCCGTGACCGCCGTAAGGAGCTGATCGTGGATCTGCGCTTCGGTGACAGCAAGCCCACGGACGAGGAGCGGGCGGCGGTCGACGCGCTGCTCGGCCCGCCCGCGTCCGCCTGGGAGGGCGCGGACGACCGTACGGACACCGATCTGCGCTGGGCGCGCGGCGGCCGCGAGGCGCGTGAGCGGCGCGATCTGCTGTTGCCGGGGCTGCACGCCCTCAACGACCGGGTGGGCTGGATCAGCGAGGGCGGCCTGGCCTATCTGTGCCGACGGCTGACGGTCCCTCCGGCGGAGGGCTACGGGGTGGCGACCTTCTACGCGATGTTCGCGGTGAAACCCCGTCCGGCGACCGTCGTCCACGTCTGTACGGACCTGGCGTGCGCCGCCCGGGGCTCCGCGGGCGTGTGCGCGGAGCTCGAACGGGACCTGGGCCCGGCGGGCTCGGCGGGGTCCGGAGCCGTCTGGCAGCCCAGCCCGTGCCTGGGCCTGTGCGAACGCGCCCCGGCGGCCCTGGTGATCCGCGCGGGCGAGGCCCCGCGGACGGCGGTCGTCGCCCCGGCCACCGCCGAGGCGGTCGCCGACGCCGCGACGGCGCCGCACGAGGCGGCGGCCGAGCCGCAAGCGGCGGCCGCCGCGCCGCAAGCACGAACCCCGGCCGCCCAGCCCACACAGGCGGACACCTCCGCCGCCGGCACCTCCGCCGCCCAGCCCGCCCCCGCGCCGGAGGCCAGGGCCGACGGGCGGCAGGCCCCGGCCGGGCCGTGGACCGAGCGGACCGCACACCGGGCCGCTGCCGATCCGGCCCCGGCCGCCCCCGGCCAACCGCATGCTGGGGCGGACAGCCCGCGCGGGGACGCCGTGCGGCAGTCCAGGGATACCGCACCCGCTGGGGGGCGGCACGGCGCGTCCGGGCCGCGGACGGGGACCAACGCCTTGGGGACGAAAACCAACGCGCCACGGGCCGGAGCCGCCGCCTCGGGAGCGGGGGCCGGCGGTGGCCCGGCCGTGCCCAGCGGGGCGCCTGCCCCGGCGTCAGGCCAGGTGTCAGGCCAGGTGTCAGGCCAGGTGTCAGGCCAGGTGTCAGGCCAGGTGTCAGGCCAGGTGTCAGGCCAGGTGTCAGGCCAGACCGCGAACGTCGTTGCGCGGACGGGGAGTTCCGCGCCCGGGAGCGCACTCACGGCGCCGGAGGCCGGGCGCGACGGTCTGGTGCTGCTGCGTCGGGTCGGGGTGGTGGACCCGGGGTCGCTCGACGACTACCGCGCCCACGGAGGTTACGCCGCCCTGCGGCGCGCGTTCGCGCTCGGGCCCGCCGGGGTGATCCGGGAGGTGACCGAGGCGGGTCTGGTCGGGCGGGGCGGGGCCGCGTTCCCGACCGGGCGGAAGTGGGCGGCCACCGCCCAGCAGCCCGACCATCCGCACTATCTGGTCTGCAACGCCGACGAGAGCGAACCGGGGACCTTCAAGGACCGGGTCCTGATGGAGGGCGACCCGTACGCCCTCGTCGAGGCCATGACCATCGCGGGCTACGCGACCGGGGCCCACCGCGGCTATCTGTACCTGCGCGGCGAGTACCCGCGTGCGCTGCGCCGGCTGCGCACCGCCATCGACCGGGCCCGCGCCCGCGGCCTCCTCGGCGAGGACGTGATGGGCCAGGGGTTCGCGTTCGACATCGAGATCCGGCGCGGCGCGGGCGCGTACATCTGCGGTGAGGAGACCGCGATCTTCAATTCGATCGAGGGGCGGCGCGGTGAACCGCGCAGCAAACCACCGTTCCCGGTCGAGAAAGGGCTGTTCGGCAAGCCGACCGCGGTCAACAACGTGGAGACGCTGGTCAATGTGCTGCCCATTCTGATCGAAGGCGCACAGCGGTATGCGCGCACCGGCACCTCCGCCTCCACCGGCACCAAGCTGTTCTGCGTCTCCGGCACGGTGGCCCGCCCCGGCGTCTACGAGCTGCCGTTCGGGGCGACGCTGCGGGCGCTGCTGGAGCTCGCGGGGCCGCCGAAGACCCTGCGCGCGGTGCTGCTCGGCGGCGCGGCGGGCGCATTCGTACGCCCCGACGAGCTGGACGTCCCGCTCACGTTCGAGGGCACCCGCGCCGCGGGCGCCACGCTCGGCTCGGGGGTGGTGCTGGTGCTGGACGACAGTGTCGAGCTGCCCCGCGTCCTGCTGCGCATCGCGGAGTTCTTCCGCAACGAGTCCTGCGGCCAGTGCGTCCCCTGCCGGGTGGGCACCGTACGGCAGGAGGAGGCGCTGCACCGGATCAAGGACCTTACGGGCGACGCCGCGGCCGGGGACATCGCGCTGCTGCGCGAGGTCGGCCGGGCCATGCGGGACGCCTCGATCTGCGGTCTGGGCCAGACCGCCTGGAACGCCGTGGAGTCCGCCATCGACCGTCTGGGAGCCTTCAAGTGACCGCGATACCGCTGCGACCCCCGCGCCGTCTGGTCGACCTCACCCTGGACGGCGAGCCGGTCCGCGCCCCGGAGGGCAGCACCCTGCTGGACGCGTGCCGCGCCGCGGGCAAGGACATCCCGACCCTGTGCCAGGGCGACACGCTCACCCCGAAGAACGCCTGCCGGGTGTGCGTGGTGGAGGTCGAGGGCTCCCGCACCCTCGCCCCGGCCTGCTCCCGCCGGGTGGAGCCGGGCATGGAGGTGCGCACGGACACCGAGCGGGCCCGGCACAGCCGTAAGGTCGTCCTGGAGCTGCTGGCCTCCTCCACCGATCTGTCGACGACCCCGCGCGCCGCCGAGTGGATCGAGGAGTACGGGGCCGAGCCGGACCGGTTCGGCGCCGAGGCGGCCCGGGTGGCCGAGGAGCCGAAGGTGGACAACGACCTGTACGTCCGCGATTACAGCAAATGCGTGCTCTGCTACAAATGCGTGGACGCCTGCGGCGAGCAGTGGCAGAACACCTTCGCGATCGCGGTCGCGGGCCGCGGTTTCGACGCCCGTATCTCCACCGAGCACGACGCGCCCCTCACCGACTCGGCCTGTGTCTACTGCGGCAACTGCATCGAGGTGTGCCCGACGGGCGCTCTGAGCTTCAAGACCGAGTTCGACATGCGGGCGGCCGGGACCTGGGACGAGTCGGCGCAGACGGAGACCACGACGGTGTGCGCCTACTGTGGTGTGGGCTGCAATCTCACTCTCCATGTGCAGGACAATGAGATCGTGAAGGTCACCTCGCCGCACGATAATCCCGTGACGCACGGGAACCTGTGCATCAAGGGTCGCTTCGGCTACCAACACGTACAGAACCACGCACAGAACCAGGACTGATCGACATGGGACGGGTCACCGAGCGACGCCGCGTCATCCGCATCCGGGACGGGGCGGTCAGCACCCGGCCGGACACCCTCGTGGCGGAGGAGCCGCTGGAGATCCGGCTGAACGGCAAACCGCTGGCGATCACCATGCGCACACCGGGCGACGACTTCGCCCTCGCCGCCGGGTTCCTGGTGAGCGAGGGCGTCCTCGGGCGCGCGGAGGAACTGGCGAACATCGTCTACTGCGCGGGCGCGACCGAGGACGGTTCCAACACCTACAACGTGGTGGACGTGAAGCTCGCCCAGGGCGTGCCCGTCCCGGACATCACCCTCGAGCGCAACGTCTATACAACGTCGTCCTGCGGGCTGTGCGGCAAGGCCAGCCTGGACGCGGTGCGGACGACCGCGCGCTGGCCGCTCGGGGACGACCGCGAAGTCTCTGACGGCTCTGACGGCTCTGCGGTGCGGGTCGAGCCGGAGACGCTCTCCGCGCTCCCGGACCGGCTCCGCGCGGCGCAGCGCGTCTTCGACCGGACCGGCGGGCTGCACGCGGCCGGGCTGTTCACCCCGGACGGTGAGCTGCTGGACCTGCGGGAGGACGTGGGCCGGCACAACGCGGTGGACAAGCTGGTGGGACGGGCGCTCCAGCAGGGTCTGCTGCCGCTGTCGGGCTCGGTGCTGATGGTCTCCGGGCGCGCCTCCTTCGAGCTGGCGCAGAAGGCGGTGATGGCGGGGATCCCGGTGCTGGCGGCGGTGTCCGCGCCGTCCTCGCTGGCGGTGGACCTGGCGGCGGAGACGGGGCTGACCCTGGTCGGCTTCCTCCGCGGCACCTCGATGAACGTGTACGCGGGTGAGCACCGGCTCGCCCTGCGGACAGCGGTCGGCGGGGCCTGAGGAGCGGTCGGCCCGCTGCACGGGTTGGCGGGCCGGCCGGCGAGGAGCGCCCCCTGCGCCGGCCGGCCCCTACCGGGCGCCATAGCTCCGCCCTGCACCGGCCGACCAGCGCCCGGCGACGGAACTGGACCCGGCCGTGGGGCTGAGCCCCGCCGTGCGGCTGGACCCCGCCGTGGGACTGGACCCGGCCCTGGGCCCCGCCACGGGACTGAGCCCCACCGCAGGCCGACTGGCCCCGGCCCGCCGTCATGACCGTGCCCAGGTGTCGGAGCTCATGGCGCCGCCGAGCGCCCGCACAGCGCGTGGTCGATCAGCTCCTTCACCGCCTGGTCCGCGGCGTCCTGCCGTCCCTCGTCCGCCTCGTCGAAGCTGTTCGTCGCGACGGTCACGGCCCGGCGGCCATCCGTGGTGATGCCGTTCTCACTGCTGTAGCCCAGGGCGTTGCCCCCGTGGTGCCAGTAGAAGCCACCGCAGCTCAGCGGGGTGGTCTCCAGGCCCAGGCCCACGCGGCGCCCCGGCTCTTCGGGCATCGGCACGGTGCGCCGCATCTCGTCCAGTTCGGCGGGACGCAGCAGCCGTCCGGTGAGGAGCGCGGTGAACAGGCGGTTGACGTCGCGTGGGGTGGTGACCAGGTCGCCCGCGGCGTCCGCCGCCGTGCCGTTGAACAGCGTGGTGTCGACCGGGCCCCCGCCGCCCTCCGCGTAGGTGTGGTAGCCGCGGGCGTAAGGAGCGGGAAGCACCGGGGCGTCGCCCGGCAGGGAGGTGCCGGTGAGCCCCAGCGGGCGGATGAGCCGGTCGCGCACCTCCGCGCGCCAGCCGCGCCCGGTGACCTTCTCGATGATCATTCCGGCGAGGACATAGCCGGTGTTGGAGTAGCGGTAGCCGGTGCCCGGCTCGAAGTCCGGGGCCTGCCGCACCGCGGCGGCGACCAGTTCCTCGGCCGTGTAGTGCCGGAACCGGTTCCGGTAGTAGCCGTCCGCCGAGTACAGGGCGGGGAGCAGCTCGGGGAGCCGGGTGACGTTGGGCACCCCGCTGGTGTGCTGGAGCAGCATCCGTACGGTGATCCGGCGGCCGTCGTTGCCGTGGCCGCTCACCACGCCCGGCAGCCACCGGTCCACCGGATCGCCCAGCGACAGCCGCCCCTCGCCCACGAGCTGGAGAACGACGGTGGCGACGAAGGTCTTCAGCGTGCTGCCCGCCCGGTAGTGGTCATCGGGCCGCATGGGGCGCCCGGTGCGGGTGTCGGCCGCGCCGCTGTGGGCGGTGGCCGTGCCGGACGGGGTGTCCAGGACGGCCGCCACCCCGACCGCCCCGGCCCGGTGGACCGCCTCGGCGTCCTGGGCGAGCCGTGCGGTGTGCGACGGCGGCGGCGCGGCCGCCACCAGCGCGGCGACGGCCAGGCAGACGGCGGTGGCCGCGCGGGCGGGGGCGGCCGCGGTGGCCGCGGTCGCCCGCCGGATCATCGCGCGCCGCCGCACAGCACGCGGTCGATGAGGCCCTGGAGGGCGCCTTCGGCCCTGAGCACCTGCTCGTCGTCGGCGGTCTTGCCGCTGCTGCTGATGGTCACCGAGCGCCGCCCGCCCTCGGTGAAGCCGGTGCGCACCGTGGCCCCTTCGAGGTCGCCGCCGTGGCCCCAGCGGTAGCCGCCGCAGCTGAGCGGCTGCCGCATCATCCCGAGCCCGTACTGGAGGTGAGGGAACGCCACCTCGAAGTCCTCCGCGACGGGGACCGTGCGGCGCATCTCGGCGAGCTGCGCCGGGGGCAGCAGACGGCCGCTCAGCAGCGCGGTGAAGAACCGGTCCAGATCGCGGTCGGTGCTGATGAGCGAACCGGCCGCACCACCCCAGGAGACATTGCGGAGCGTGGTGTCCGTCCAGGTGCCGGAGCCGGGGAAGCGCTGGTACGTATGCGCGTACGGGGCCTTCAGCCGCGGATCGTCCCCGGGCTCGTAGGTGCCGGTCAGGCCCAGCGGGCGGATGATGCGGTCGCGGACCTCCTGCGGCCACGTGTGCCCGGTGACCTTCTGGATGATCATCCCGGCGAGCACATAGCCGGGGTTGGAGTAGTTCCAGTCGGGCTCGGGGTCGTCGGCGGAAGCGGGCGGGAAGTCGGGCCGGTGCTTCACCGCCCCGGCCACCACCTGCTCCGGGGAGACATGGTCGAACCGGGTCCGCTCGAAGTCCTCCGCCGAGTCGCCGGTGTCGTCGCTGTAGGAGTAGTTGTGGATGCCGCTGGTGTGCTGGAGCAGATTCCGTACGGTGATCCGGCGGCCGTCGTTGCCGTTGCCGCTCACCACGCCCGGCAGCCACCGGTCCACCGGATCGCTCAGCGACAGCCGTCCCTCGGCGACCAGCTGGAGGACGACCGTGGCCACGAAGGACTTGGTGACGCTCGCGGCCCGGTAGTGCGCCCCGTACGGCATGGGACGGCCCGAGTTCAGCTCGGCCTCGCCCGCACGCGCGTGGATCCGGCGGTGGCCGTCGCGCACCTCCACCGTGATGCCGATGAAACCGGCGTCCTTCAGGGTCCGTTCCACCTCGCGGCGCAGCGCGTCCTCGGTGAGCCGGTGGCCGGCGGACGAGCCTGCGGACGCGGCGGTGGCGGGCGCTCCGGAAGCGGTGGCGGGCGCTCCGGTGGCGGCGGCCGGGACGGCGGCCGCTCCGCCGACGAGGGCGGCGGCCACGGCGGCGGCCGTGGCAAACCGTAAGCGAGGGCGTTTCGTGGATGCGTTCATGCCTCACCAGCCTCCAGGCGCGGCAGCGCCCCGGCCATGCGGCAGGCCCCCGCGTTCAGGTGGGGACAGCCCCACGGCGGGGCTCAGCCTGTGGTCGGGTTCAGCCCCCGTGGTCGGGTTCGGCTGACGGCCATGGGCCGACCCGGCGGCGCACCCGCCGACCCGCGACCCAACTTCCGCTGCGTCACACAGAGATGACGCACGGTTCTTGTCCCGGGATGCCCCCGGACGAGACACTTCTGCCGCAGCCATGCGCGAGACATGGGATGTCTTGATGTCGTGATGTCCAGGTGTGATGGCCAGATGCCCCCAAGGGGCGGTCCGAAGGGCAGGTCCGTGACCATGGCGTCAGTTCTCCGCACACGTCCCCGTACCAGACCCTGGCGCCGCCGCGCCGGTGTGCTCCTCACCGCCGCGGCGCTGGCCCTGATTCCACTTCCGGTCCGGGCCGCGAACGCGGAGGAATCCGTGTCCGCGGCCCGTACCGCCTCCGCCCCCGCTTCCGGCTTCGACCAGCAGGTCCTCTTCAAGTCCGCCCAGGAGCAGGGGTACTCCTGCTTCCGTATCCCCGCGGTCGTTGAAGCGAAGGACGGCACCCTGCTCGCCTTCGCCGAGGGCCGGGTCGACAACTGCGGTGACGCCGGGGACATCGATCTGGTCCTCAAGCGCTCCACCGACGGCGGCCGCACCTGGGGCCCGCTCCAGGTGATCAACGAGGGCGACGGTGACACCCATGGCAACCCCGCGCCCATCGTGGACACCCGCACCGGCCGCATCGTGCTCGCCAGCACCTACAACACCGGCCGCGACGACTCCCAGAGCTGCGACGTCCCCTGTGACCGCACCCCGCATCTCCAGTACAGCGACGACAACGGCGCCACCTGGTCGGCCCCGCGCGATCTGAGCCCCTCGCTGCTGCCGCCCCAGTGGAACTCCTGGTACGCCACCGGCCCCGTCCACGGCATCCAGCTCCAGCGCGGCCGGCACAAGGGCCGGCTGGTCTTCACCCTCAACACCGAGAGCTACGGCGGCGGCCGGATCACCGACAACCACGCCGCGCTCGCCTACAGCGACGACGGCGGCGACAGCTGGCGCATCGGCGCGGTGGACACCTTCCCGCTCGCGGACGACGGTACGTTCCGCCAGAAGCCGTCCGAGATGACGCTGGTGGAGCGGGCCGACGGAGCGATCTACGTCAGCGGGCGGGAGCAGGACGGCACCGACCTCGGCCACCGCGACTACGCCATCAGCCGCGACGGCGGCGAGAGCTTCACCGCGCCCTTCCGCACCATCCCCGATCTGCCCACTCCCCAGGTGCAGGGGTCGATCCTGCGGCTGCGCGACCCCGGCCGCGACGGTCCCGGCCGGCTGCTCTTCTCCGCCCCCGCCGATCCCGACCGGCGCCGCACCATGATGATCCGCTCCTCCTGGGACGAGGGCCGCACCTGGGACGGTGTCGATCGCGGCACGGTGGTCACCACCGACTGGTCCGGCTACTCCGACATGGTCGCGATCTCGCGGGACACGGTGGGGCTGCTGTACGAGGGCGGTGCGGTGGACGCCCGGGACGAGATCCGCTTCGCCCGCTTCACCGAGGACTGGCTCGGCCCCCGGCAGGCGCCCGCCCCCACCACCGACGACCGCGCGTCCGGCGCCCGGTCCGCGACCGTGCTCGGCGGTGCGGCGGTGCGCGACGACGGCCGGTTCGGCGGCGCGCTGTCCTTCGACGGCACGGACGACGCCGTACGCGTCCCGTACCGCACCGCCCTGCCGCTCGGCACCCGCGACTTCACCGTGAGCCTGTGGTTCCGCTACTCCGCCGCCTCCGGGCAGCATCCGTTCCTCTGGATGGGCGGCATCGGCACCAAACAGCCGCAGGTCTGGCTGCGCGGTGAGCCCGGGAGCCACCGGATCCGGGCGCTGATCACCACGGTCAACGGCTTCGCGAACTTCACCAGCGCCTCGGTCGCCACCGGCACCGCGTACAACGACGGGCAGTGGCACCACCTCGCCCTGATCCGCGGCGGCGGACGGCTCTCCCTCGCTGTGGACGGCGGCGCCCCGGCCACCGCCCCCGACGCCCCGGGCACCGTGAGCCGCACCGCGCCCTTCGGCCTCCACCTCGGCCAGGCCGTGGACAGCCGCTCCCGGATGACCGGCGACCTGGACGAGTTCCGCCTCTACGCCCGCGCGCTGACCGACACCGAACTGCGCCGGGTCCGCGAGTTCAACGCCCCGCTCGACGGCTCCCGCCCGGACGCCCTGGTCCGCCTCCCCCTGGACCGCGTACGGTCCTCCCACAGCTGAAAGCTGGACAGCTACACGCGGGTCAGGGCGGGGTCCGCGCCGGACCCCGCCGGCGCGTCCGCATCCGCCTCGGTCCCCGCCTCCGTATCCGCCGCTTCCGGCGCCCGCGCCGCGAAGCGGCGGGCCAGCACCGCGCAGACCATCAGCTGCATCTGGTGGAAGAGCATCAGCGGCAGCACCGCCAGGCTCGCCTGGGCGCCGAAGAGCACGCTCGCCATCGGCAGCCCGGCCGCCAGGCTCTTCTTCGACCCCGCGAAGACGATCGTGATCCGGTCCTCGCGGACGAAGCCGAGCTTGCGCGAGCCGTACGAGGTGAGGGTGAGCATCAGCGTGAGCAGGACCGCCTCGACGCCGAGCAGGACGGCAAGCCGGGCCGGGGTGACCTGGTGCCAGATGCCCCGGGTCATGCCCTCGCTGAACGCCGCGTAGACCACGAGCAGCACCGAGCCCCGGTCCACCAGGCGCAGCACCGCCCGGTGCCGGGAGATGAAGCCGCCGATCCAGCGGCGCAGCAGCTGACCGGCGAGGAAGGGGGCCAGCAGCTGAAGCGCGATCTTGACCATGGAGTCGGCCGAGAAGCCGCCCTGGCTGCCGCCCAGCAGCAGCGCGACCAGCACCGGGGTGACGACCACGCCGAGCAGGCTGGAGAAGGAGCCCGCGCAGATCGCGGCGGCGACATTGCCCCGGGCGATCGAGGTGAAGGCGATGGAGGACTGGACCGTGGAGGGCACCAGGCACAGGAAGAGCAGCCCGGTGTAGAGCGGGTGCGTCAGCACGTACGGCACCAGGCCGCGGGCGGCCAGGCCGAGGATCGGGAAGACGACGAAGGTGCACACCAGCACGGTCAGGTGGAGCCGCCAGTGGCGCACCCCGTCCAGCGCCTCACGGGTGGAGAGCCGTGCGCCGTAGAGGAAGAAGAGGAAGGCGACCGCGACCGTGGTGGCGCCGTCGGTGACGGTGGCGGCCCGGCCGCTGACCGGCAGCAGCGCGGCGAGCGCCACGGTGCCGACGAGTCCGAGGATGAAACCGTCCAGGGGGAGCCAGGAAGGGAGGGAGATCGTGCGCGGGAACGGGCGGTGCGGGCGGTGCGGGCTGGGCATTCGTTCTCTTTCTCGCTGTTCTCCGGCTTGGCGTGAACCCTGGCGTGAACCCTGGCACGGCCCCTGGCACGACCCCTGGCATGGACACGGACGGGGCCCCGTCCATGGTGCTCCTGAACACCGTCATCGGGAATCCCGCATACCGCTCTGACTGTCATCGCGTTCCGTGATGGCCTCCCGTACGGTGGTGCCATGTACGACCCCGCCCAGCTCCGTACGTTTCTCGCGGTGTCCCAGACCCTCAGCTTCACCCAGGCCGCCGACCGCCTCGGGGTGCGCCAGTCCACCGTGAGCCAGCAGGTGCGCAAGCTGGAGGCGGCCGTGGGGCGACAGCTGTTCACCCGCGACACCCACGGGGTGGAGCTGACCGAGGACGGCGAGGCGATGCTGGGGTTCGCCCGCTCCATCCTGGAGGCGAACGAGCGGGCGGCGAGCTGGTTCCGGGGCACCCGGCTGCGCGGACGGCTGCGGTTCGGCGCCTCGGAGGACTTCGTGGTGACCCGGCTGCCGGAGATCCTGGAGGGGTTCCGCCGCGATCACCCCGAGGTGGATCTGGAGCTCACCGTCGAGCTGTCGGGCACGCTGCACGAGCGGCTGGAGGCGGGCAAGCTCGATCTGGTGCTGGCCAAGCGGTCCGAGGAGCGGCCGGGGGGACAGCTGGTGTGGCGGGACCGGCTGGTGTGGATCGGCGCCGAACGGCTGCGGCTGGATCCGGACCGTCCGCTCCCCCTGATCGTCTTTCCGCCCCCGGGGCTGACCCGGGCCCGCGCCCTGGACGTGCTGGAGCGGCACGGCAGGTCATGGCGGATCGTGTGCACCAGCGGCAGTCTCAACGGCCTGGTCGCGGCGGCGCGCGCCGGGCTCGGGGTGATGGCGCACACCCATGGCCTGATTCCGCCCGGACTGGCGCCGGTGCCCGAACGGGCCGGGCTGCCCGACCTCGGCCCGGTGGATTTCGTGCTGTTGTACGGAAGGCGGCGACAGGACGGTGCCTCGCACGCCGCGGCGGAGCGGCTCGCCGCCGCGATCCTGGCGGGCCCTGTGCCGCGATCGGGAAGATTTCGTGCAGAAGACCGTTACATATGAGCCACAGCCGGGGCGCATAGGGTCGGACTCCTCGCAATCCGCCCTGGCCGACGCCTGATGGGCCTGCCCGCCACCTCACCGGCCGCCCGGCATTCCGTGCGTTCCGGGCACAAAACACCTCTCCCGCATCCGGGCCGGATCGGGTACGGTCGCGGCGCTGTGCCCAGCGGCTTCAAGGAGCAGGTATTGCGCGAGTTCACCGTCCCCCCGATGGCGACGGCGCCCCAGGCCGGAGGACTGGCGGATGCCGTCTTCGAACACGCGCGGTCCGACCCCCACCGGGTGGCGCTGGCCCGCAAGGCGGCGGACGGCCGGTGGCAGGACGTGACCGCGGGCCAGTTCCGGGACGAGGTGACGGCGCTCGCCAGGGGGCTGCTGGCCCATGGTGTCCGGTTCGGCGACCGCGTCGCCATCATGTCCCGCACCCGCTACGAGTGGACGCTCTTCGACTTCGCCCTGTGGTCCCTCGGCGCCCAGAGCGTCCCGCTCTACCCCACCTCCTCCGCCGAGCAGGTCTGCTGGATGCTGCATGACGCGGGGGTCTCGGCCTGTGTCGTGGAGCATGAGGACCACGCGATGACGGTCGGCTCGGTGGTCGGCCGGCTGCCGCATCTGAAGCGGCTGTGGCAGCTGGACGCGGGGGCGCTGGAGGAGCTGCTGGCGGCCGGGCGGACCATCGAGGACGATGTGGTCGAACGGCACCGGCTGGCCGTGACGCCCGAGCAGACCGCGACCGTCATCTACACCTCGGGCACCACCGGCCGCCCCAAGGGCTGTGTGATCACGCACGCCAATCTGATGGCCGAGTGCGACAACATCGTCGAGCGGTACGAGGAGGCCTTCCACTCCAAGCGGGGCGACGAGGCCGCCACCCTGCTCTTCCTGCCGCTCGCCCATGTCTTCGGCCGGATGGTGGAGGTCGCCGCCATCCGCGGCAAGGTCAAGCTCGGACACCAGCCCAAGCTCTCGGCCGCCGCCCTGCTGCCCGATCTGCAGACCTTCCAGCCGACCTTCATCCTCGCGGTGCCCTACATCTTCGAGAAGGTGTTCGCGGCGGCCCGCCGCAAGGCCGAGGCGGAGGGCAAGTCGGGGGTGTTCGAGAAGGCCGTGGACGTGGCGGTGCGGTACGCGGAGGCGCAGGAGGCCAAGGCGTTCGGCACCGGGCCGGGCCCGGGGGCCGCGCTGCGCATGCAGCACCAGTTCTTCGACAAGACCGTGTACGGCAAGGTGCGTGCCGCGATGGGCGGCCGGGTCCGGCACGCCATGTCGGGCGGTTCGGGCATGGAGCGGCGGCTCGGTCTGTTCTTCGCGGGCGCGGGCGTCACCATCTACGAGGGGTACGGCCTCACCGAGTCCACCGCCGCCGCCACCGCCAACCCGCCCGAGCAGACCCGCTTCGGGACGGTCGGCGTGCCGATCCCCGGCACCACGGTGCACCTCGCCGACGACGGCGAGGTGTGGGTGCGCGGCGGCCAGGTCTTCGCCGGCTATCTGGGCGACCCCAAGGCGACCGACGCGGTGTTGCGCGACGGCTGGCTCGCCACCGGCGACCTGGGCACGCTGGACGAGGACGGCTATCTGACCATCACCGGGCGGAAGAAGGAGATCCTGGTGACCTCCAGCGGCAAGTCCGTCTCCCCGGCGGGCCTGGAGGAGCGGGTGCGGGCGCATCCGCTGGTCGCCCAGTGCATCGTGGTGGGCAACGACCGCCCGTACATCGCTGCGCTGGTCACGCTCGACTCGGAGGCGGTCGCGCACTGGCTGACGATGCGCGGCAAACCGGAGCTGCCGCCGGGTGACCTGGTCCATGACTCCGACCTGGAGACCGAGATCCGGCGGGCGGTGGTCGCGGCGAACACCACCGTCTCCCAGGCGGAGTCCATTCGTACCTTCCGCATACTTGCCGCGCAGTTCTCGGAGGAGCATGGTCTGCTGACGCCGTCGCTCAAATTGAAGCGACAGGCCATCGAACAGGCGTACGCCGCCGAGGTCGAGGCGCTGTACCGTTCCTGAGCCGCGAAGGGGGCACGAAATGATCGATGTCATTCTCCCCGAACTTCCCGAACGCGAACTGGCCCTGCTGTCCGAGGAAACACCCCAGCCCACCGGCCCGAGGCTGGCCGGACGCGTGATCCTGGGCGGACCGGTGGCGTTACCGGTGACGGCGGAGCTCGTCGGACCGGATCCGGATCTGCTGGACTTCCTCCGGACGGAGGCGGACAACGCCGTCTACCACCTGGTGCACCTGTCGGTGACCTGCGCCCGGGACACCCCGGACCCCGTTCTGCACTCGGTCAACCTCGATGTCACCCTCACGGCCGAACCGGTGCGGCGGGGCGGCACGGTCTTCCAGCCGGTGGCCTGGTCCATGACCCCGCGCCAGCTCACCGGGCAGGCGGATACCGGGGCGGCGGAGCGCGCGGCCCACCTCGGTCCGCGGCTCGGATTCCGCCACGGCGTCCCCACCGCGTACGGCGAGCGGGTCTGGCTGGAGGCGCGGCGGGAGCTGCGCTCCGACCCGGGCTGGGAGATCCGGCGCACCTCGGCGGTGCGCATCGACGGTACGTACCGGCTGGCCATGGTGGTGCGGGCGCCGCGCGCGGCGGTGCCCCGGGCGGCGGTCGCGGTGGGCGCCACGGTGCGCGAGGGACACACCCTGCGCCGTTTCCGGCACGAGCTCGCGGACCCGCTGCGCCTGGCGGCACCACAGTAGTGATCAGGCCATTCGATGACCTGATGGCGGGAATGCCGGCCGGCCGCTGATCGTTGTGGCTCTGGTAGCAAGCATCCACAACCGACGTAAGGATCGACCGCTCGTGAGCAAGGTCCCCTTCATCACCCTCAACAACGGCGTCCGGATGCCGCAGCTCGGCTTCGGCGTCTGGCAGGTACCGGACGACGAGGCGCGGACCGCGGTGGGCACCGCGCTGGAGGCCGGTTACCGCAGCATCGACACCGCCGCGATATACGGCAACGAGGAGGGCACGGGGAAGGCGCTGGCCGCGTCGGGCATCGCGCGCGACGAGCTGTTCGTCACCACCAAGCTCTGGAACGCGGACCAGGGGTACGACTCGACCCTGCGCGCCTTCGACACCTCGCTGGCCAAGCTCGGCCTGGACTATGTGGATCTCTACCTGATCCACTGGCCGCTGCCCAAGGTCGACAAGTACCTGGACACCTGGAAGGCGTTCGAGAAGATCTACGCCGAGGGCCGCGCCAAGGCCATCGGCCTGTCCAACTTCCACCCCGCCCACATCCAGCGGCTGCTCTCCGAGACCTCGATCGTCCCGGTGATCGACCAGATCGAGCTGCACCCGCAGCTCCAGCAGGCGGAGCTGCGCGCCTTCAACGCCCGCCATGACATCGCCACCGAGGCGTGGTCCCCGCTCGGCCAGGGCAAGGGCCTGCTGGCGGACCCGACGCTCGCGACGATCGCCGAGAAGCACGGGAAGTCCCCCGCCCAGGTGGTGCTGCGCTGGCATCTGGAGATCGGCAATGTGGTGATCCCCAAGTCCGTGACCCCCTCGCGGATCAAGGAGAACATCGACGTCTTCGACTTCCAGCTGGACGCCGAGGACCTGTCGGCGATCGACTCCCTCGAGGCCGGCAAGCGTCTGGGCTCGGACCCCGAGACCTTCAACGCGGTCTGAGACCCGACCCCGGCCGCCCGGCCCCACCCGGCCCCGCCTGGCCCCATCCGCCCCGTCGCGTCCCCCGCGGCGGGGCGGACCCGTATGCGCCCACCGAGCGAGGCACCTCCCCGGCCATTACGCTTGGCGCCCAGAAGGGCACAGAGTGTGACCATTTCCCTAGCCGAGGAGACCGAAGATGTCCCGCAGACGCCGTCCCGGCCTTGAGCTGGCCGCCGGTTGCACCCTCGCGATAGCCGCCCTCTTCCTGGGCAACGGCCTGCCCGCGGTGGCCGACCCCGGCGAGCCCTCCCCCCGCCCCCGGCGGGAGATACCCCCCGAGATGCTGGCCTCGATGCAGCGCGATCTGGGCCTGACGGCCGACGAGGCGCGGACGCGGATATCCAACGAATACCGGGCCGGGGCCGCCGAACCGGAGCTGCGCAAGAGCCTGGGCGGCGCCTACGGCGGCGCGTGGGTGTCCGGCAACACCGCCGAACTCACCGTCGCCACCACCGACGAGGAACAGAGCGGCACCATCACGGCCGGCGGCGCCAAGGCCGCCGTCGTCAAGAACAGTCTCGAGGCCCTCACCGACGCCAAGGACGCCCTGGACCGCACCGCCGCGCAGCGCGCCCCGGCGATCCACGTGGCGTCCGCCTGGTACGTCGACGTCAAGACCAACAGCGTCGTGGTGCAGTCGGCCGAGCCCGACGAGGCGGCCGCCTTCGTCGCCGCGAGCGGCGCGGACCAGGCCGTGGTGCGGATCGTGAAGTCGGCCGAGCAGCCGAAGCCGCTGTACGACCTGCGGGGCGGCGAGGCGTTCTACATCAACGACGCCGCCCGCTGCTCGATCGGCTTCTCGGTGACCCAGGGCACCCAGAACGGCTTCGTCACCGCCGGCCACTGCGGCGATCCCGGCGACACCACCACCGGCTTCAACCGGGTGGCCCAGGGCAGCTTCCAGGGCTCCAGCTTCCCCGGCAACGACTACGCATGGGTGTCCACCAACGCCGACTGGGTGCCGCAGCCGTGGGTGATCGGCCCCGAGTCCACCACCGTCACCGTCTCCGGCTCCCAGCAGTCGCCGGTGGGCTCCTCCGTCTGCCGCTCCGGCTCGACCACCGGCTGGCACTGCGGCACCATCCAGCAGCACGACACCAGCGTGCAGTATCCGCAGGGCACGGTCAGCGGGGTCACCCGCACCAACGTCTGCGCCGAACCGGGCGACTCCGGCGGCTCGTTCATCTCGGGCAGCGAGGCCCAGGGCGTCACCTCCGGCGGCTCCGGCAACTGCACCGTCGGCGGGACGACGTACTACCAGCCGGTGAACCCGATCCTGACGACCTACGGGCTCACCCTCACCACCGGCTGACGCCGGGCGCCGAGACCGCCCCCGGCCCGAGCCGGGGGCGGTCTCACGCGAGCGCGAGCAGGCGCTACCGGCACGACCCGACGCGACACCCGCCCCAGGCCGGCCCGGCCCGGAGCCATCCCGCCCCACCCGGCGCGACGCGGCATCCGTCCGGTACGACACGGCGCCCGCCCGGTACGGCACGGCGCCCGCCCGGCGCGACGCAGCACCCGCCTAACCCGGCGCGGCGCGGCCCGGCACGGCGCAGCAGCCGCCCAACCCGGACCCAGCCCGGCGCGACGCAGGACCCGCCCAGCCCGGCGCGACGCAGCACCCGCGCGGCCCGGCGCGACGCAGCACCCGCGCGGCCCGGCGCGACGCAGCACCCACCCGGCGTAGCACGGCGCGACGCAGCACCCACCCGGCGTAGCACGGCGCGACGCAGCACCCACCCGGCGTAGCACGGCGCGACGCAGCACCCACCCGGCGTCCGCCTAACCCGGCGCGGCGCGGCCCGGCACGGCGCAGCAGCCGCCCAACCCGGACCCAGCCCGGCACGGCGCAGCGCCCGCCCAGCCCGGCGCGACGCAGCACTCCACCCGGCCCGGCACGGCGCGGCGCAGCACCCGCGGCCCGGCGCCCGCGCGGCGCGGCGTCCGGTCGGCCGGGGGTCAGTCGGTGCGGGCGCCGTGTTGGGGGGCGATTGCTTCGATGCGGGCGGCGAGCTCGAAGTCGAGCGCGGTCACCTTGCCGCCGACGCTGTGGGTGTTCACCGAGACGGCCACCTTGTTGTAGCCGAGGGTCAGGTCGGAGTGGTGGTCGAGTTCCTCCTGGATCGTGGCCACCTCCGCGACCAGCCCGGCCGCCTGTGGGTGCCCCTTGAAGACGTACGTCCGGGTCAGCCGGTCGTCCGCGAACGACCAGCCGGGAAGCTGCTCCAGACGCCCCTGGATCTCCTGGTCGGTGAGCGGCTCGACTGCCATGACACTTCCCTTCGTCGCGGGTCGCCGGTCGGCCCCTCCACCCTGCCATGGGCGGATGGGCGCCGCCGGGCGTCGGCTACCTTCGGGTCATGACGACTGCCGCGCCGCCCCGGGTGGGCACACTGCTGCGCGAATGGCGGGACCGCCGCCGGCTGAGCCAGCTGGAGCTCGCGCTGCGCGCCGACTCCTCCGCCCGCCACATCAGTTTCATCGAGACCGGCCGGTCGCGGCCGAGCCAGGAGCTGCTGCTCCGGCTCGCCGACCGGCTCGACGTGCCCGTCCGCGAGCGGAACGCCCTGCTGGTCGCCGCCGGTTACGCCCCGCACTACCCGGAGCGTTCGGTGGACGACCCGTCGATGAGCGCCCTGCGCGCGTCGCTGGAGCGGCTGCTGACCGGCTATGAGCCGTATCCGGCGCTGGTGGTGGACGGCACCTATGAGGTGCTGGCGGCGAACCGGGGCATCACGGCGCTCCTTCAGGGGGTGGCGGAGCATCTGCTGAAGCCGCCGCTGAACGCGATGCGCCTCACCCTCCACCCCGAGGGGCTGGCCCCGCGCATCCGCAACCTCCGGGAGTGGCGCGGCCATCTGCTGGACCAGATGGACCGGCAGCTGGCGCTGATGCGCTCGGCGCCGCTGCGCGCGCTGTACGACGAGGTGGCCGCGTATCCGCTGCCCGGGACTGGCCGGGAGACGGCCACCGCCGGTGACACCCCGCCCTTCGCGCTGCCGATGATGATCGAGCACGACGGGCGGGTGCTGTCGTTCATCTCGACGATCGCGACCTTCAACACCCCCATGGACGTCACGGTCTCCGAGCTGGCCATCGAGACGTTCCTGCCGGCCGACCCGGAGACCGCCGCCGCGCTGGGGCGGTTCAGCCGGCCGTAGGGACCCGGTCCAGGAAGCCGAGGACGGAGCGGATCCGGCCGTCCCGGCCAGGACGATCACGTCGGCCGCGCCGGCCTCGGCATCGGGTTCCGGACCGGAGGGCGCCGGCCCGGAACCCGATGGCTCAACCCTGCCGCCGTCGCGCGCGGGGGTCGATTACCGCCGAGGTAATGGCGGCCGGGGGCGCCGGGGGCGGGGACACCGGCCGGGTGGCTCAGGAGCGCTGGGACTCCACCAGCGCGATGGCCTCTTCCTTGGTGGCCACGGCGGGGGGCGAGCCCTCCAGCGGCTTGCGGGCCGTCTCCTTCATCACGGCGGCGGCGATGATGCCGACGACCGCGGCGAGCATCGTGTAGAAGGCGGGCATCAGATCGTTCCCGGTGAAGCTGATCAGGCCCTCGGTCACCAGCGGGGTGGTGCCGCCGAAGAGCGAGACGGAGATGTTGAAGGCGATGGAGAGCGAGCCGTAGCGCACATTCGTCGGGAAGAGCGCGGGGAGCGAGGCGGACATGACGCTCACGTACGGCAGCAGGCACAGCCCCAGGAGCAGCAGCCCGGCGAAGACCGGGACGATCCCGCCCTGTTTGATGAGCAGGAAGCACGGCACGGCGAGCACCAGGAAGCCGACGGAGCCGGCCATCAGCACGGGCTTGCGGCCGATGTGGTCGGAGAACCGGCCGACGAAGGTGATGGCGGCCATGAGCACCAGCATCACGATGATGATCGGGACCAGGGCGCTGGTGCTGCTGTAGTGGAGGGTGTCCGACAGATAGGTCGGCATGTAGGACAGCAGCATGTAGTCGGTGATGTTGTACGCGGCGACCAGCGCCATGCACAGCACCATCGCCCGCCACTGGGTGCGGAACACCTGCCAGAACGGCAGGCTCTCGCGGTCCGCCGCGCTGGTGGAGCCCTCGTCCTCCAGTTTCTGGAACGCGGGGGTGTCGTCGAGCTTCAGCCGCAGATACAGACCGACCAGTCCGATCGGCGCGGCGGCCAGGAACGGAATGCGCCAACCCCAGGAATCCATCGAGGAGTCGGCGAGCGTCACGGTGAGAATGGTGACCAGTCCGGCCGCCGCGGTGTAGCCGATCAGCGTGCCGAATTCCAGGAAGCTGCCGTAGTACCCGCGGCGCTTGTCGGGCGCGTATTCGGCGATGAAGGTGGAGGCGCCGCCGTATTCCCCACCGGTGGAGAACCCCTGGAGCATACGGAACAGGATGAGCAGCGCGGGCGACCAGAAGCCGATGGTCGTATAGGCGGGGATGAGTCCGATGGCGAGCGTACTGGACGCCATCATGATCATCGTGAAGGACAATACCTTCTTACGGCCTATCCGGTCACCGAGCGGACCGAAGAACATGCCTCCCACCGGGCGGACCAGAAAGGCCACCGCGAAGGTCGCGAGGGAGGAAAGCACCTGGGCCGTGTCATTACCTGACGGGAAGAAAACCTTTCCGATGGTGACCGCGAGATAGCTGTAGATCCCGAAGTCGAACCATTCCATGGCGTTACCCAGCGCCGCGGCCTTCACCGCTTTCCGGACGGTCTTCTCCTCGGTGACCGTGATGTCGCTCCGGCGCAGTGGGGGGTTCTTGCGTCGCTGGATGGCACGCCACAGCAGGCGGTGCCGGGAGACGGCGGACGCGGAGGCTTCGACATCGGTTCGGACAGGCACAAGCAACTCTTTTCCGTGGACAGGCTCGTTGCGCATACCCCGAGCGACCCGCGGCATGCCAAGCGTGTCGCACACCACTCGCGACGCGGTCCACGGCACTCGAGGAACGTTCGACCCCAACCCGAGTCGGGCCAGGCATCTTCTGGGAATGCACGGCGCGTTGCTTTACCGCTTCTTGACCTCCAGTAAACCTGCGCACGCAGCCTCGTAACCGTCATGCACCGCCGAAAGGCTCCTGAATCAAGGGGACATCATGCTCTACGGCAATTCCCTCCGAGAGGCCATCGGTTCGCCTCACACCACACCCCTCATCGGCATCTACGACATGTACTCGGCATCCATCGCCGCCCAGCACTACAACGGCTTCTTCGTATCCGGATTCGGTTTCGCCGCCTCGCATTACGGGCTGCCGGATATCGGTTTCATCGCCTGGCCCGACATGCTCGCCTTCGTGGAGCGGCTGCGGCTCGCCTTCCCCGAACACCATCTGCTGGTGGACATCGACGACGGCTATGTGGACCACGAGGTCGCCTGCCATGTGGTGCAGCGGCTGGAGCGCACCGGGGCCTCCGGGGTGATCCTGGAGGACCAGCGGCGCCCGCGCCGCTGCGGCCACGCGGACGGCAAGCTGCTCCTTCCGCTCGAGGAGTACCTCGAAAAGCTCCACCTGGTGCTGAGCGCCAGGAAGGACCTGGTGGTGGTGGCGCGCACGGACGCCTCCGAGGAGTCGGAGATCCTGCGCCGGGCGGCCGCGCTGGCCGAGACCGACGCGGATGTCGTCCTCGTCGACGGGGTGCGCAGCGTGGAGTGGATCCGCAAGGTCCGCACGGTCATCGGCGACAAGCCCCTGCTGTTCAACCAGATCGCGGGCGGGAAGTCGCCGAGGCTCTCCCTGACCGAACTGTCCGGACTGGGGGTGGATGTCGCGATCTACAGCACCCCGTGTCTGTTCGCCGCCCATGGGGCGATCGACGGCGCGCTGAGCGATCTCAAGACGTCGGACGGGCGGCTGCCGGACACCCGGGAGACCGGGGCCATCGGGGTCAAGGGCGCCACGGAGCTGCTGGAGAAGAACATCAGCAGGCACCATGGCAACCGCCGGCCGGCCAAGGTCTGAGCCGGGGCCACACGCCATGTCCTCGACGTTCCTCATGTCCTCGACGTTCCTCGGGCCCGGCACCGGCCGGCGCCGTAAGCCGAGAAAAGAGACCGGCTCGCCCCGGCCGTCCGCGGCGGGCCTCGTCCTCGCCGCCACCGCGAGTGTGCTGTGCGCGGGCCCCGCGGCCCCCGCCATGGCCACGGCCCACCCGGCCACGGGCAGCGCCCCGCGCGACGACTGCGAGCCGGACGCCACCCCATCGGTCGTCACCGGGGGGCACAACGGTCTGGTGGTCATCGACAATTCCTTCGCGGACTCCTGGCTGGAGGTCGACCGCACCCTGAACACCCTGCTGCTGAGCCGTGGCACGGCGGGCAGCGACCACGACGGGGGCGGCGGCGCCATCGACGTCGTGGCCCACGACACCGCCGGTGCGGACTGGGTGGCACAGCTCGGCCACCCGCCGTGGCAGGGCGAGGGCGGTGACTGATGTGCGGTGGACGTCCGGGCCGCTGTCGTGGCCGGGCCGGCTCGGGAGGGCGGTGGACCCCTATGTCGCCGCCCTCCTCGGGACGGTCGCGGTGGCGGCGCTGCTGCCCGCGAGCGGCACGGCGGCCACGGCCGCCGGCACCGCCGCGGACATCGCCATCGGGCTGCTCTTCTTCCTCTACGGTTCGCGTCTGTCCACCCGCGAGGCGCTGCACGGGCTGCGGCAGTGGCGGCTGCACCTGGTGGTGGGCGCGAGCACCTTCGTGCTCTTTCCGCTGCTGGGACTGGCCGCGACCGGTCTCGCCCGGTTCCTCCTCACCGACCGGCTCGCCACCGGTCTGCTCTTCCTCTGTGTGGTGCCCTCGACCGTCCAGTCCTCGGTCGCCCTCACCTCCACCGCCCGGGGCAATGTCCCGGCCGCCATCTGCGCGGGTACGTACTCCAGCCTGTTCGGCATGATCGCCACGCCGCTGCTCGCGGCGTGGCTGATCGGCTCGGACGTCCGCTTCTCGGCCGACGGGCTGCTGGCCATCGCCACCCAGCTGCTGCTCCCCTTCCTCGCCGGGCAGGCGCTGCGCCGCTGGACCGCGCCCTTCATCGGCCGCCACAAGAAGGTGCTCGGCCTCCTGGACCGGGGCTCGATCCTGCTCGTGGTCTACACGGCGTTCAGCCGGGGCATGACGGAGGGCATCTGGCACCAGGTCACCCCGGCCCGGCTGGGCGCGCTGCTGGGCGTGGCGGCGGCCGTGCTGGGGCTGGCCCTGACCACGACGTCGCTGACCGCCCGGCGGCTGCGCTTCAGCCGGGCGGACCGCGTCACCATCGTCTTCTGCGGTTCCAACAAGTCGCTGGCCACCGGGCTGCCCATGGCCGCGGTGCTGTTCGGCGACGCGGCCGGGCCGGTGATCCTGCCGCTGATGCTCTTCCATCAGCTCCAGTTGATGGTGTGCGCGGTCATCGCGGGCCGCTGGTCCCGTCGGCCGCCGGAGGCCGCCCCCGCGCCCGGCGGGCCGGTCCAGGTCACGGAGGCCACGAGGTGAGGGGCGGGGGGCCGGGGGCGGAGCAGGGCGGGAGGGGAGGGGACGGGGAGGGGGACGGCAGGGGGACGGCAGGGAGGAGATCGGCTCAGGCACGGCGGGCGATCACCACGATGGCGGGCGGCGCGGCGCGCCCGCATCACCGGGCTTGGTCCGGTACGCCCCGGCTGACCACGGTGAAGGGTGCGGCGGGGGCGCCGTCGCGCCGGGACTCCGGCACGGTGTGCGCCGCGCCGGACGCCTCCGGCAGCTCCGCGCCGGCCGGCGGCCGCGCGTCGGCCCCGGCCCGTGCCTCGGCCGCGATCTCCGCTTCCGCTTCCTCCTCCGGCACCTGGGGCCCGTCCGCCTCCGCCAGCCAGCGCCGCAGCACCCGGTGCACCTGCTCCGCCCCGACCAGCTCCTCCCCCGCCGCCACCGGCGCGGTCAGCTCGGCCGGCCAGAGCAGAAAGGGGTGCCCCTGCTCGCCGCCGAGTCCGCCGTGCGAGCCGATCTGCTCCTCGAAGGCGTGCACCGTGCCGCGCACCGGGTCGTAGGCGGAGTTGACCATGATGTCGGGGGTGTTCCGGAAGTGCGCGGTGCGCCGCACGGCGTCCTCGGCGCCGGGCCCGAAGGCGGCGAGCGGGCTCACGCCCCCCAGCACCTCCCCGGTGTCCAGACGGTGCTCGGCGCCGTCCGCGCCCAGCACCACCGCGCCATGCGCCTCGGACCGTACGAGCAGGAAGCCCACCCCGGGATGGTCGGCGAGGGTGCGCAGCAGGGTGGGGTGGCGGGCGTCGATCTGCTCGCGGCTCATCCGTCCCGGCACATCGGGGAAGGAGACCAGGCCCAGGTTCCCGGAAGCGAGCACGATCGGATCGGACACGGTGGCATGGCGGGCGGCGACGTCTTCGTCGGCCTGGGCGGCACCGGCCCGCCCGTCCGGCTCCACCTCGGGCTTCTCCGGCCGGCGCAGCGCCGCCCGCCCCGCCTCGCGCGCCTCCGCACCGCTCGGGGTCCGCCCGGCCCGCCGCGACACGGGCAGACCGCAGCCGGCCCGCACCAGGTCCTCCAGGGTCAGCCCGTACGCCCCCGAGAAGGTTTCGCCGGGGCTCTGCCCGTGATCGGACAGCAGCACGATCCGGTAGTCGCGCGGGGCGTACTCGGCGACGTTGGCGATCAGCGCGATGGAGCGGTCGAGCCGGGCGAGCACCTGCTGGACGTCCCGGCTGCGCGGCCCCGAGTGGTGGGCCACCTCGTCGTACGCCACCAGATCGGCGTAGATCGCGGTACGGCCGGAGAGGATGTCCCCCATCACCGCCGTCACCACCACATCCCGCTCCACGACGGTGGCGAACGCGCGGATGAGCGGATACAGCCCGCCCCGTTTGACCCTGGGCGTCTCGCGGCGCAGCTTGGCGCGTGTGGACTGGCCGATCTCCCGGACGACCTCGGCGAGGAACGACACGGCGGTGCGGGTGGCGTTGGCCGGGTCGGAGAAGTACGCGAAGTATCCGGACCGGGAGCGGTTGTGCTTGCCGCGCCGCGCCGCGACCGACAGCACCAGGGCCAGCTGATCGGCGCCGCCGGTGAACAGGTTGCCCCGGCTCGCCCCGTCCACCGTGAGCAGTCCGTCGTGTCTCGCGCGGGCGGCCGCGCGGCGTTGAAGCACCGCCGCGCTGGTCGGCCGGTTGCTCACCATCACCTCCCCGCTCTTCTTCTCGTACCAGCGGAAGGCGGGCACGTCCTCGTTGGAGCCGTGCAGGATGCCGAGCTGACTGGCGCCGGTCTGGCTGGACCAGTCGGTGCGCCAGGGCATGACCCGGTGGGTGGTGCGGACCCAGCCCGCGACGGTGGGCATCAGCGGGGGCCGGTTCTCGCGCTCCCGCAGCGCCTCCCGCAGTACGGCGTGCCCCACCCCGTCGAGCTGGAGGAACACCGTTCCCGGGGACTGTTCGTCCCCTTCGTCCTGGCCGAGCCGCCGTCTGCGCCGCCCGGCCAGCCGCGCCAGCCGACGCCGGTACGCCCCGTCGTCCCGCACGGTCAGGAAGGTGCTGGTGGCCGACGACGCGGCCGACATCACGGCCGCGACCACGACGGCGGTCTCCGGCTCGGCGGTGCCCGGCCCGTCCGGGATCAGGCTGAGGGCGATCAGCAGCATCGAGCCGTTGAGCGCGAACACCAGCAGCCCCAGCACCAGCGCGGGCATCAGCAGCAGCGCCCGTACGAGCAGCGGCCACACCAGCGCGCTGAGCACCCCGAAGGCCCCCGCCCCGCTGGCCGCCGTGACCGCGATCCGTGTCGCGCTGTCACCGTCGCCCGACTTCAGGCTGAAGTCGGGGAGAATCCCGGCGAGCGCCAGCATCGTGAGCGTGGACACCGCCCACACCGCCGTCACCCGCAGCAGGGCTCCCCCCACGGTCTTCCATCGGGGCTTCTGCACGCCGCGCCCTCACTTCGCATCACCGGCCCGCGCCAGGCGCGCGAGCCGGCTTCAAGCGTGGCACAGCGTTTCCGCGACGCGGCGGACGGTGGGTTACCAGGACGGATCGATTCCGCTTACGGCAACCCACGAGTGCGGCTCACGCCTTACGGCTGCTACGGGGCCCAGGAATCGGCCGGATCGTCCAGCCACACCCGCTGGCCGGCCGGGCCGACCGTGAGGCCGAAGCGGGTGTGGTCCGGCCTGCCCTGCTCGACCCACCAGCGGTACGCGGTCTCCGCCTCGTCCCACAACCGGCGCTCCCCCGCCTGCCGGACGCGCGCCTCCGCCGCCCCCTCGCGGAACACCACGCACGCCCAGGAGCGGTCGGTCAACCCGTAGAACCACACGGGCCGCGCGCCGTCGCGCTGGTCGGCCACGACCTGTACGCAGCTGGGCACCCGGAGCCCGAGCGCGAAGCGGAGAGCGGAGTACGGTGCGGTGATGAACTCCGCCTCGGTGATGTCGGTGGTGGAGGTGTCGCCACCGTCGCTGCCCTCGCCCTCATCCGGGACGTACTCCCTGTGCGGCGGCAGCGACAGCCGCTGGGTGCGCAGCTTCATGAACTCGACGGGGCGGGTGAAATGCCCCGAGGCCGTCCCGTTCCGTACCACCAGCCGGGCCACGGCGTCCGCGTGGGTGTAATGCGTGCCCCAGGGAGCGACGATGAGACCCCCGGGCCGCGTCTGCTCGATCCACGCGCCGGGGATCTCCCGGAGACCGACGGTGGCCAGGATGCGGTCATACGGTGCGTTGCCCGCACAGCCCGCCGCGCCGTCACCGACCACGATGTCCGGCCGCAACCCGGCGGCGGCCAACCGTTCGCCCGCGTGGCGCGACACGGCCGGGTCCACCTCGACCGTGGTGACCTTACGGCCGCCACAGCGATGCGTCAGCGCCCCGGCCGTCTCACCCGTGCCGGTGCCCACGTCGAGCACGGACATGCCCTCGTCCACGGCCAGGTCCCGCAGCAGGGCGTAGACGACGGAGGGCATGGAGGACGAGCTGGTGGACATCCGCCCCGGCTCGGGGCCGGTGTGCGCGCCGTCGTCCCACTGCGTGACGATGGGGAAGTCGCTGTCGGCGGCGGCGTACCAGGCGTCCGGGTCCTCGGCCCGGTCGACGGCGACCGCCTCTTGTGTCCCCGTAGCGAACGTCCACATCAGCCCCGGCAGGAACGCGGCCCGGTCGACGGTGGCGAAGGTCGGCGCCCAGTCCGGCGCCATCACTCCCGCGTCGAGCAGTAATCGGCCGAGCGCGGCCCGGCCGGGCCGACCGGGCTGGCTGATTGCGTCTGACGTCATGGCTCGCTCCTCGTTGGGGTCGTTGGTTGGGTGCGGCGCCGTTTCGCGCCTTCGGCGCAATTGAGCAGCGGCGGCGGGGGTGGGGGGCGCGGGCCGCCGCCGTCCGCCGGGTCCGTGGGTGTGGGCGCCGGTGGCGGCTTCCGTGCTCGGGGCCGGGGCCGTCGCCGGAGTGCCGGTTCGTTCCGGGTTGGCGGGGGTGGGGTACCCCTCTGGAAACTGATTGACAAATTAGTTGCGTCAGATCAAGCGTTTTGAGGAGGGGTACCCGGACCCCGCTCGCACTCCGGGTCGGGCCGCACCGCCCGCGACGCCGAGCCGCCACCAGCATCCGCCCCCACCGCTCCGTCAGTCGGCGGCGGCGCCGCGCCCCCGCCCCCCCTGCCCCGCTGCTCAAGTGCGCCGAAGGCGCGAGACGGCGCCGCGCCTGACCGAGCACCGTCAGAGGCGGATGCGGGCCCAGACCGTCTTGCCGACGATGCGCTCCCGGATGCCCCACGCCTCGGCCAGGGCATCCACGATCGCCAGACCGCGTCCGGATTCGTCCTCCGGTGCCGGGGCCGCGAGCAGGGGGCGGCCCTCCCTCGGGTCGGACACCTCCACCCCGACCATTTTCTCTGCGTCGTATGCGATACGCACCTCGTAGTACCGCCCCGGTACGCGCCCGTGGCAGACGGCGTTCGTCGCCAGCTCGGAGAGGACCAGAAGTACGAGGCCGGCTGAGCCTTTGTCCAGGCCCCAGGCCCGGAGAGCGGCACCGGCGGCGCGGCGGGCGTGAGGGACGGATGGGGGGACGGGCGTAAACCGCTGCTTCCAGCCATGGAGCGGATTTACGTCGTGACTTTCCGCGTTCATGCTCCCACTGTCAGTGCAGGAGGCTACCTTCACCAGTAACAGAGCGTCGACCGCGGCGACCGGCAACTCCTGTCGAACGCCGGTTGATTGACGTTGACCGAAGTTGAGGGGGGTGGCCTGTATGGCCCCGTCGAAGAAGAAGGACTCCGCGCCGCCGACCGTCCAGTACTTCGCCGCTGTGCTGCGGCTTCTACGAGAGCGTGCCGGACTGACCCAGGACGAGCTGGGCGCGCTGATGAACTACACCGGGTCGGCGGTGAGCGCCGTCGAGACGTGCGCGAAGCCGCCCACGGACGGGTTCATCGATGCGGCCGAGAAGGCTCTGGACGCGGGCGGGTTGCTGAGGTCTGCGATCAAGTATCTGAAGCTTGAGCGGTATCCGGCTCACTTTCAGGGCTTCGTTCAGCTGGAACAGGAAGCGCTCAGTGTCTCGTCGTACTGCACGCACCTGATCGACGGTTTGCTCCAGACCAGGGAGTACGCCCGCGCACTGTTCGACTACGCATTCCCGCCGGTCGACGAGGAGGAGGTGGAACAGCTGGTCGCGGCCCGTACGGACCGCAAGGCGCTCCTCAATCGCAAGCCGGTAGCAGTGGTGAGCGTTGTCCTCGAAGAGGCGGCGCTACGTCGGTTGATCGACGGACCAGAGATCATGCGCCCGCAGTACGAGCACCTCATCGAATGCGCCGCGCGCCCTAATGTCGTCATCCAGGTCATGCCGATGAGTCGCGCCGGACACGCCGGACTCCCCGGCCCGATGAAGTTAATCGAGACCCCGGAGGAGACGCCACTTGTCTACCTGGAAGGTCAGGGCAAGAGCATCCTGGTCTCGAAAGCCGACGAGGTAGGCATCCTCGCCCGGCGCTATGCCATGATCAGGTCTCAGGCTCTCGGGCCAGAGGAATCCGTAAGGTTCATCGAGCAGTTGATGGGTGAGCTATGAGCAGACTCGTGTGGTTCAAGAGCAGCTACAGCGACAACACGGGCGGCGATTGCGTCGAGGTCGCCTACGACTGGCACAAGTCCAGCTACAGCGACAACACCGGCGGCCAGTGCGTCGAAGTCGCCGCCACCCCCACCACCGTCCACATACGGGACTCCAAGAACCCCGGCGGCCCCCACCTCCGCATAGCCGCCACCGCCTGGACGGACTTCCTGGCCTTCGCCGCCCGCTGACCCGCTGACTCCCTAAGCCCGGCCGTGCGTCTTCTGCGCACGGCGGGACAGGGAGTCGATCACGACGGCGAGCAACAACACCCCACCGGTGATCATGTATTGCACGGCGGCCTGGATGTCCAGCAGGGTCACGCCGGAGGCGATCGACTGGATGACCAGGACGCCCAGCAGCGCGGACCAGATGCTGCCGCGGCCGCCGAAGAGGCTCGTGCCGCCGATGACGGCGGCCGCGATGGCGTTCATCAACAGGCTCGTGGTGACCGCCGTCTGGCTGACCGAGCTGATCCGGGAGGCCAGGAAGAGTCCGCCGATGGCGGCCATCAGGCCCGACATCGTGAACGCGGAGATCCGCACCCAGGTCACACGGATGCCCGCGCGGCGGGCCGCCTCGACCCCGCCGCCCAGTGCGAAGATCATGCGCCCGTAGGCCGTGCGGCGCAGGACGTAGTCCAGGACGACGAGGACGGCCAGGAAGATCAGCAGGGCCAGCGGCAGGCCCTGGAACTGGTTGAGCACAGACGCGGCGGCGAAGGCCACCACCGCGAGCGCCCCCGTGCGTACGGCGATCTCGCCACGGGACCGGGCGGGCACCCCGGCGGCGCGACGGCGCTTGGCTTCTCGTCGGGCGGCGAGGAAGTATCCGGCGGTGCCGAGCGCCGCGAGCCCGTACGCGGCGGCGACATCGCCGAAGTAGTAGTTGGTCAACTGGACGACCAGGCCCTGATCGTCGAGGTTGATGGAGCCGTAGCTGCCCATGAGGGCGAGCATCAGGCCGTACCAGCCCAGCAGTCCGGCGAGGGTGACCACGAACGCTGGGACGCCGACAGCGGCGGTGAAGAAGCCGTGGACGAGGCCGACCGCCGTACCGCAGAGTGCGGCCAGGATGACGGCGGGTGGTTCGGGCATGCCGTGGTTGACGTTCAACACGGCGAACAGGGCGGAGGCCAGGCCGCTCACCGAGCCCACCGACAGATCGATCTCCCCGATCAGCAGGACGAAGATCACGCCGACCGCGATCATGCCGGTGCCGACGATGTCCACGCTGAGGTTGGAGAGGTTGCGCGGGGAGAGGAAGTGGGAGTTGAGGAGCTGGAAGACGATCCAGATCAGGAGGAGCCCGGCCACGACGGGGACGGAGCCGAGTTCACCGGCGCGCAGTCGGCGCACGAACGCGTGGGGGAAGCGTTCGGCGGGGCCGCCCGGGTCGCCGAATCCGTTCACAGCTCCTCCTTCCGCCGCGTCACCGCGTTGTCGGACGCGCCGGTGATGGAGGAGACGATCTGCTCCTGGGAGGTCGTGGTGACGTCGAAGAACCCGTTGTTGCGGCCGAGCCGCAGCACCGCGACCCAGTCCGCGACGGCCTTGACATCGCCCATGTTGTGGCTGATCAGCAGCACCCCGAGTCCCCGGTCACGGAGCCGCTCCACCAGGTCGAGAACGTGCGCGGTCTGTTCGATGCCGAGGGAGGCGGTGGGCTCGTCCAGCAGGACCAGGCGCGGTTCGCCGAGCAGCGCCCGGGAGATGGCGACGGTCTGCCGCTGGCCTCCGGAGAGGGAGGCGACGGGCCTGCGCACATCGGGGACGCGGATGGCGAGGGTGGCCAGCAGGTCCCGGGTACGGCGCTCCATCTCGACCTCGTTCAGGACCCCGACCCGGCGGATCTCGCGGCCGAGGAAGAGGTTGCCGACGACGTCGAGGTTGTCGCAGAGCGCGAGGTCCTGGTAGACGGTGGCGATCCCCAGGTGCTGGGCGTCGTGCGGGCGGCCGATATGGACGGGGCGGCCCTGCCATTCGAGGGTGCCCGCGTCGGCCGGTTCGACGCCCGCGATCACTTTGATCAGGGTGGACTTCCCGGCGCCGTTGTCGCCCACCAGGGCGATGACCTCACCGGCGTGGATCTCCAGCTCGACGTCCGCGAGCGCCTGGACCGCGCCGAAGCGCTTGGAGACGCCCCGCAGCGCCAGCAGGGGCGGGGCCGACGGTCGATGAGCCATCCGCTCCTCCCTTCCCGTCGTTCGGTGAGCGTGAGCCGCGTCAGCCGATGAGTCCGGCCGCGCGGCACGCGTCCGCGTACTTCTCGGTACAGATCTGATCGACGCGATACATGCCGTCCTTGATGAGGGTCCGCTTGATGTTGTGCACGGTCACCGCCAGCGGCCTGAGCAGCACGGCCGGGATGTCGCGGGCGGTGGCGTTGTCGACCCTCCGGTCGGCGATCCCGGTGAGCGACCTGCCGTGTCCGAGCGCGACGGCCATCTCGGCGGCGGCGTACGCCTGGGGTTTGAACGGCTTGTAGACGGTCATGTACTGCTCACCCGCGACGATCCGCTGGACGCCGTTGAGCTCGGCGTCCTGGCCGGTGACGGGTGGCAGCGGATGGATACGGGCCGTCTTGAGGGCGGCGATGACGCCCGAGGCCACGCCGTCGTTGGCGGCGAGGACGCCGTCGATGGCGTGCGGCCCCAGGATGGCGATGGCGGCGGTCATGTTGTGGTTGGCGTTCTCCGGCCGCCAGCCGACGGTCTGGTAGGACTTGCCGATCCTGACCTCGCCCTTGAGGACGGACAGCGCGCCCCGTTCGTACCAGGCCGCGTTGGGGTCGGTGGTCGAGCCGTTCATCATGACGATCTGGCGGTGGCGGGCGTCCGGGCCCAGGGCCCTCAGCAGCGCCTGGCCCTGGAGTTCGCCGACGCGATAGTTGTCGAAGGAGACGTAGCCGGAGACCGGCCCCTCCGCGAGCCGGTCGTAGGCCACGACCGGGACGTGGGCCTGGTGGGCCTGGATCACGGAGTGGCGGATGGCCTTGGTGTCCACCGCGTCCAGGATCAGGACGTCGACCCCGTTCGCCATCATGGATTCGACCTGGTAGCGCTGGGCGGCCGGGTCATGCTGGGCGTAGGCGTAGGTCATCGTGCAGCGCGGGCACAGCTCCTTGACCCGCTGCTGGATCAGTGGCTTGTCGAAGCGCTGGAACCGGGCGATCTCGTTGTCCGGGAGCAGCACGCCGATCCGCAGGGCCCCGCGGTGGTGGCCGGTCGGGCCGGCCGTCTCGCCGACCTGGGCCGCCTTGCCGCACGCGGCGAGGGACACGGCCAGGCCCAGGCCCGTCGCGACGGCGACGGCCGCACGGAGGCGCGCACGGGTCGTACGACGGGGGTGCGTGCCGGGGTGCGTACGCGGGTGCGGGCGCGTACGGGGGTAGGTACGGAAACACCTCATCTGGTCGTCCCCCTTCCGGCCGCCGGTGGCTCCTCCCGCCGGAACGACAGGGCGACCTCGCTCCAGACCTGCTTGCCCCCGCTCAGCGGCACCGAGCCCCAGGACTGCGACACGGCCTCGACGAGCAGCAGCCCGCGTCCGCCGGTCGCCTCCCAGTCCACGGTGGCCGGTTTGACGGGGGTGCGCGGCGACGGGTCGTTCACGGCGATCCGCAGCCGGTCCGCGGTCAGCGTCAGACTGAGCCGCACCTCGCCCTGGGTGTGCACCAGGGCGTTGGTGACCAGCTCGGAGGTGACCAGCAGGGCCACGTCCAGCTCCTCCTTCACGCCCCAGTTGCGCAGGGTGCGCGCGGTGAAGCGGCGGGTGTGCATGACGGCGTCGGGCAGCCGCCACACCGTCCAGCCGGCCCGGGTGGGCCGCACCCGCATCCCGTCGTAGCGCAGCAACAGCAGCGCGACATCGTCCTCGCGGCGGCTGACACCGCCGAGCAGCGCGTCCGCCACCCCTCCGGGGTCGGCCGGGTCGGCGCGGGCGAGCGCCTGGCGGGCCCGGAGCATCCCGTCCTCCAGGTCGAGCCGGGCGGACTCGACCAGGCCGTCCGTGAACAGGGCGAGCAGGGTGCCGGCGGACAGCCCGGCCGCGGTCATCGGGAACTCGGCGTCCGCGACCACGCCCAGCGGCGGGCCGCCCTCGATCTCCAGGACCTCGGTGCTGCCGTCCGGGTGGCGCAGCAGCGGATGGAGGTGTCCGGCCCGGACGAGCCACGCCTCGCCCTCCTCCATGTCGAGGTCGGCGTAGCAGCAGGTGGCGAAGAGGTCGGTCTCCATGCCGACGAGGAGGCGGTTGGCGTGCGCCACGGCCACATCGGGTGGATGGCCCTCCACGGCGTAGGCGCGGATGGCGGTGCGCATCTGGCCCATGATGGTGGCGGCCGCGGCGCTGTGGCCCTGCACGTCCCCGATGACCAGCGCCACATGGCTCTCGGTCAGCGGGATCACGTCGTACCAGTCGCCGCCCACCTCCAGGCCCATCGTCGCGGGCAGATAGCGGGTGACGGCCACCCCGCCGGGCAGCTCCGGCACCTTGCGGGGCAGCAGACTGCGCTGGAGCATCGTGGCCAGCTCGTGCTCGGCGTCCAGGGCGTGGGCGCGCACCAGGGCCTGCCCCACCAGACCGGCGGTCGCGGTCAGCAGCGAGCGCTCCTCCGGGCCGAACGCGTGCCGCCGCTCCCATCCGATCAGGCACACCCCGACGGTGCGGCCGTCCGCCGGGAGCGGAAGGACGGCGAGGCCGCCGGGGCCGATGCCGGCGAGGCCGGGTTCGAGATCGGCGCCCTCGGGCCAGATGCTGACCTGGCCCACGCGCAGCGCCTCGGTGAGCGAGGGCAGGGCGTGGCTGGGCGGCTCGGGCCATTCGGAGCGCCAGGCGGACCGCCACACCTCGGGCCAGGCGCCGGGTTCGGCGGGCACGAGGAGGCCGACCACCAGCTGGTCGGCCTGGAGCTCGGCGACCGCGACCCGGCTCGCCCCCAGCGGTTCGCACAGCGCGCCGACCACGGCCCGGCCGACGTCGCGGATGGTCGTGGCCCCGGCCAGGGCGGCGGACAGCCGCTGCACCAGGGACACCTCGTCGGCGCTGGGCCGCAGGTACGAGGTCTCCGCGACCACGCCGAGCATGCGCCGGGGCCTGCCGTCCGTCCCGGTCTCGACCCGGGAGCGCAGGCCCAGCCAGCGCAGTTCGCCGTTGGGCCGGCGGATGCGGAACTCCAGGTGGGCGGCGCCCGAGGTCAGCATGTCCGGCTCCAGGACCGACATCAGGACGGGCACGTCGTCCGGGACGGCGGCCGCCAGCAGGGTCTCCACCCGGCCGTCGAAGTCCTCCGGCGCGATGCCGAACAGCTCCAGCACCTGGGTGTCGGCGGTCATCCGCCCGGTGCCGAGGACCAGGACGAACGCGCCGACCCGCAGCCGGTCCGGGGTCAGGCCGGGCAGTGCGGATCCGGGCTGGGCGAGCGCCCGCGGGCCGGCCGCTTCGAGCCCGGCGGCCACGTGGTGGGCGTAGAGCTCGAGGAAGCCCCGGCGGTCGGCGTCGATGCCGTCGGGCGCCTCGTCCACGACCACCAGGCATCCGAGCCCCTTGCCGTCCCCGCCGAGCGGCAGCGCGCCCAGCGAGACGCCCGGCGTGGTGCCGGGCGCGGTGCCGGTTTCGGGTGTGCCGGGCGCGGTGCCGGTTTCGGGTGTGTCGCGGCCGTAGCCTGCGAGTTCGTCGGGGGACAGCCACAGGGGGCGCCCGGTGCGGAAGGCGTCGGCCACGGGGGACCGGCCGGACAGCGGATAGCGGGCCGGCAGCGCGTACGGCCGTCCGGCGCCGCTCACCGTCTCGGCCAGCCGCAGTTCGGCCCCCTCCGCGTCGAGCACGTAGACAGCCACCAACGCGGTCCCCGTGAACGTCAGCACATGCCCGGTCACAGCCGCCTGCACCGCCTCCGTGCGCGGACCGCCGGTTTCGTGGGCGTACCCGAGTCATGCCTCCCGGAAGGAGAAAGCCCGCAGATCCCGCAGATCCCGCAGATAGCACCGCCAAGCTTCTCCCCTCAAAGCATGGCACAGAGGGTCGAAGCGGGGCATATCAGTCCTGGCGAGCGGCGGTGATCGCGCCGCCGTCCGCCGGGGACGGGGCGAGCGTCTCGGGCAGTGGGGTGTGCCGCGCCCCGGCGATGAGGACGTGGAAGCCCCAGGCCAACCGGTCCTGGGGGGAGCCGGACAGCAGCCGGGGGCCGAGCGCGGCGATGTGCGGATGCGTGCGCGGGGACGCGCCCCGCACCCGCGCGGCGAGCGCCTGCCAGTCCGCTTCGCTCTGGGGCGTGTCGCCGGGGGCGCGGTGGGCGTGCTCGGCCGCGGTCGCGGTGGCGAACTGCATCAGCAGGTCGACCAGCCATGCGGCCCGGTCGGGCTCGAGGCCGCCCTCGTCCAGCAGCGTCAGCAGCGCCTCCCCCAGATTCAGATAGTTCTTCCCGGAGGGGCGGGCCACCAGGGCGGACTGGGCGAGACCGGGGTACTCGAACAGCAGCGAGGTGTACGAGGTGAGGATCCGCACCAGCCGGTCGCGCCAGTCGCCGTCCGCTCCGGCTGGACTCAGGTCGACCGTGCCGAGAAGCTCCTCCAGGACGGCCGCGTGCAGCTCGGCGAGGTTGCGGACGTAGACGTAGAGCGAGGCGGGCCCGGTGTCCAGCTCCCGGGCCAGGCGGCGCATCGTGACCCGCTCCAGGCCCTCGGCACGCATGAGGTCGACCGTGGTGGCGATGATGCCTTCCCGGGTCAGGGCCGGTTTCGCCGGACGTTCCCGGCGGCTCCGCGGGGCGGTGGGGTGCGCTGTCATGGGGTCATCGTACCCGTTGACGAACACGTTCGTAACGAACGCGTTTGCCACGAACGCGTTCGTCGCCCTACTCTCCTGTCGTCCGCAGCGCACCGGCGCCGCCGAGCCAAGGAGGCACCACCATGTCCGGAGAACGCCGAATCGCCATCGTGGGCGCGGGGTTGGGAGGGCTGACGCTGGCGCGCGTCCTGCACGTGCACGGCATCGCCTCGACCGTCTACGAAGGAGACGCGTCGCCGACCGCACGCGACCAGGGCGGCACGCTGGACCTGGACCGGGAGTCCGGCCAGCGCGCGCTGCTGCTCGCCGGACTCCTCGAGGAGTTCCGGCCGCTGAGCCGCCCCGAGGGCGGGGAGCTGCGCCTGCTCGACAAGGACGCCACCGTCGGCCTGCGCATCCCCCCGCCGGAACCGGGCGAGGGCGACGAACGCCCCGAGATCGACCGCAGCGCACTGCGGAACCTGCTGCTGGGCTCGCTGCCCGAGGGCACCGTCCGCTGGGGCCACAAGGTGCGGACGGTCGCCATGGGGGCGGCCGGGCGGCCCACGCTCACCCTGTCCGACGGCCGCACCATGGAGACGGATCTGCTGGTCGGCGCGGACGGGGCGTGGTCCCGGGTGCGGACCCTGCTGTCCGACGCCGACCCGGTCTACTCCGGCCTGTCGTTCGTGGACGGTCTGCTGCGCGACGTCGGCACCCGGCACCCGGCCATCGCCGAACTCGTCGGACAGGGCATGATGTTCGCCCTGGCCGACGAGAGGGGGCTGACGGCCCAGCGCAACGGCGGCGACCGCATCCGCGTCTACAGCGCGGTCAAGGTGCCGGAGGAGTGGAGCCGTTCGGGCCTCATCGACCCGGCGGACCCGGCAGCGTCCAAGAAGCGGCTCCTGGACCTCTTCCCCGACTGGGACGAGGGACTGCGCGCGCTGATCGCCCACATCGACGGCCCCCTCGTCCCCCGGCCCATCCACGCCCTGCCCATCGGCCACCGCTGGGACCGGGTGCCCGGCGTCACGCTCCTGGGCGACGCCGCCCATCTGATGTCCCCCTTCGCGGGAGCGGGCGCCAACCTCGCCATGCTCGACGGCGCGGAACTCGCCCTCGCCCTCGCCACCCACGACGACCTGGAGACAGCCCTGAACGCCTACGAGACACCCATGTTCCCGCGCGCCGAAGAGGCGGCCGCGCTGTCGGCCGAGCACCTCACCGGCTTCTTCGGCCCGGACGGTCTGCGCACCGCACGGGACGCCTTCACCGCGGTCACCTCGGGGGGTGCGGCCCGATGACCAGCCAGCAGACCACGGGATTCACCATCGAGCCCTACCCTGGCCTCCCCCTGACGGTGCGGGACGTGGGCGCCGGCCGGCCCGTGGTCGTCCTGCACGGCGGTGGCGGCCCCGTCACCATGACCGGGGTCGTGGACCACTTCGCCGCCACCTCCCGGGTGCTGGCGCCGACCCACCCGGGCTGGGACGGCACCCCGCGGCCCGAGTGGTTCTCCGGGGTCGGCGACCTCGCCGAGACCTATCTGGAGCTGCTGGACGACCGCGACGTGAGCGATGTCGTCGTCCTGGGCAGCTCCTTCGGCGGCTGGATCGCCTCCGAGATGACCGTGCGCGACCGGGGCCGGCGCATCGGCGCCCTGATCATCGTGGACGCCATCGGACCGCGGGTCGAGGGGCACGAGGTGCGGATTCCCACCGCCCCGCCTGGTTCGCCTGCCCCGGCTGCTCCGGCTGCCCCGCCGACCGGGCAGGGCTCCGGCGCACCGGAACCGCCCCGGGGCCCCTCGCCCGAGGCCATCCGGACGATGCTGGCCTACACCGGGCCGTCGCTGTCCGATCCGAAGCTGCTGCACCGGCTCGCCCGGGTGAAGGTGCCCGCCCTCGCGGTATGGGGGGAGAACGACACGGTCGTCACGCCCGACTTCGGGCGCGCGTACGCCGCCGCCATCCCCGGGGCGCGCTTCGAACTGATCCGGGACGCGGGCCACCTCCCCGCCCGGGAGGCACCGCAGGCCACCTTCGCCGCGATCGACGCCTTCCTGGCCGCCGCCGGACGATAGTTCACCGTCCCCGCGGCCGGGCGGTGAGGCACCATCCCCGCCACCGGCCGGTGGCTCACCGCCCCCACCGGCCGGTGATTCACCGCCCCCGCTGCCAAGCGGTGGCTCACCACCCCGCCGCCGGGCCGTAGGGCACCATCCCCGCCACCGGCCGGTGGCTCACCGCCTCCGCCTCCGGCGGTGATTCACCGCCCCCGCTGCCGGGCGGTGGCTCACCACCCCGCCGCCGGGCGGTAGTCCACCGCCCCCGCATGTCGGGCCGTAGGGCACCGTCCCGCCACCGGGCGGTGCCTCACCGCCCCCGCCAACGGGCCGTGAGGCACCATCCCCACCTCCGGCCGGTGGCTCACCGCCTCCGCCTCCGGCGGTGATTCACCGCCCCCGCTGCCGGGCGGTGGCTCACCACCCCGCCGCCGGGCGGTAGTCCACCGCCCCCGCCAACGGGCCGTAGGGCACCATCCCCGCCGCCGGCCGATGGGCTCACCGCCCCCACCGGCCGGTGATTCACCGCCCCCGCCACCGGCCTGTGTGGCACCGCCCTTCGGGCCGGTCGGGAAAGGGGTGTCAACGGGGGCGTCCCAGTTCCTTGCGGAAGAGTTCCAGCACATTGCCGCCGACGATCTTCTCGACGTCTGCCTCCGGAAGGCCCCCGCGGATCAGCGCCTCGGTCACCAGAGGCAGTCCGCGGGGGCCTTCGAGGCCGGGGACCAGCAGCCGGGCGTACTCGACGTCCTCGCAGCAGGGCGGGGTGGTGTCATCGCTGACCTCCTTGATGAAGTCCGGGCCGAGACCCACCCGGTCGACGCCGATGACCTCCGCGATGTGGAGGATGTGGTCGGCCAGCCGGTCCACCGTGCGGTCGGCCTGGTCGGTGGCCAGGAACTCGCCGAGGAAGTTGACGCACACCAGGCCGCCGGTCGCGGCGATCCCGCGCAACTGCTCGTCGGTGAGGTTGCGGTGATGGTCCAGCAGCGCGCGGGCGGAGGAGTGGGTGGCCAGCACGGGACGGGTGGCCAGCTCCAGGACATGGGCCACCCCGGAGGCGCCCAGGTGGGAGACGTCGAAGAGGATGCCCAGACGCTCCATCTCGCGCAGCGCCCGGACCCCGGCCTCGGTGAGCCGGCTCCCGGTGGCGTCCTCACCACTGCCGTCGGCCAGGGCGGTACGGCCCCAGTGGGCGATCGAGGCGATGCGTACCCCGAGGCGGTGCACGGTGGAGAACAGCTCCACATCGGCGTCCAGCCCGGGGGCGCTCTCCAGCGCCAGCACCAGCGCGATCCGGCCCTCGGCGAGCGCGGCGTCGATGTCGTCGCCGTCCAGACACAGCCGTACCTCATCGGCGTTGCCCTCGGCGAGGGTGTGGGCGCACTCGATCATCCGCAGCGTCTCGCGCAGCGCGCCCTCGGGGCGGAACCGGTCGTCGATGAAGACCGGCAGCACCTGGAGGTCCACCCCGCCCTCGCGCAGCTGGGGCAGCCAGCGCTCCCGGAAGTAGCCGGCCCAGCGGTGCGGCGGGCGGGCGGTGACGGCTATCAGCAGATCGTTGTGGGCGTCGGCGACGACGGCGCGCCGGTGCAGCGCACGGCTCATACGGATGCTTCGCTTTCTGTCGCGCCCGGTCCCGCTGAAGGGGTTCACCGTCGGCGGGCAGCAGCGGCGGCTGGGCCACCGGTCATCGTGGCGTACGCGCCGCCCGCCGGTCCATGGAATTTCCACCCCGCCGGGCCGCCCGGCCGGGTCCGCCCGGTGGGGTGAGAGGATCGGTTGGACGGCCCGAGGGACGGAGGCGGGAGATGTCGGTGGAGATCACGTGGTGGGGGCACGCCACCGCGACCGTGCGGGACTCCGGGGTGCGGGTGCTGACCGATCCGCTCTTCGTACGGCGCCTGGCCCATCTGCGGCGGCGCCGGGGGCCGGTACCGCCGGCCGCCGCGGCGGTGGCCGACGTGGCCCTGGTCTCCCATCTGCACGCCGACCATCTGCACCTCGGCTCGCTGGCCAAACTGGCGCCCGGCACCCGGCTGGTGGTGCCGCGCGGGGCCGGGCGTGCGGTGCCCGGACTCCGGCGGGTGGTGGCGGCGCGCGGGCTGCGGGTGACGGAGATGGCCCCGGGGGACGTGTGCACGGTCGGCGAGGTGCGCATCCGGGCCGTACCGGCCGCGCACGACGGACGGCGGCTGCCGTACGGGCCGAGCCGGGTGCCCGCGCTGGGCTATGTGCTGACCGGCGAGTCGACCACGTACTTCGCCGGGGACACCGGGCTGTTCGACCGGATGGCGGAGGCGGTGGGCCCGTGCGAGGTGGCGCTGCTGCCGGTGGGCGGCTGGGGACCGTACCTCGGCCACGGCCATCTCGACCCGGGCCGCGCGGCACAGGCGCTGGCGTGGCTGGGGGCGCGCTGCGCGGTGCCGGTGCACTACGGGACGTACTGGCCGATCGGGATGGACGCGATCCGGCCGCATGAATTCCACGCCCCGGGCGACGACTTCGTACGCCACGCCGGGCGGCTGGCCCCCGACGCGGTGGTGCACCGGCTGGGGCACGGGGAGTGCGTTCGGCTGGAGCCCGCCAGGTGATGGGGGCTTTGGCGGACCTGGCGGACGTGGCGGATTTGGCGCGCAGTGTGCCGTCCGAGTCGACCCAGCAGGCGGTGGGGTATCCCTCGCTGTTCCTGCTGGTGGTGCTCGGCTCGCTGGTGCCGGTGGTGCCCACCGGGGCGGTGGTCTCCTCGGCGGCGGTGGTCGCCATCCACCAGACCGCTCCCCCGCTGTCGCTGCTGGTGGTCTTCGCGGTGGCCGCGCTGGCGGCCTTCTGCGGGGACGTGATGCTGTACTGGCTCGGGCGGCGCGGAGTGCGCTCGAAGAACGGCTCGCGGTGGCTGGAGCGGATCCACGACCACGCGGCGCCGGAGCGGCTGGACCAGGCGCGGGACCGGCTGAACGAGCACGGGGTGGCGGTCCTGGTGCTGTCCCGGCTGATCCCGGCGGGGCGGATACCGGTGATGCTGGCCTGTCTGCTGGCGCGCTGGCCACTGCGCAGGTTCGCGCGCGGTGCCGGGCCCGCGGCGCTGGCCTGGGCGGTGACGTATCAGCTGATCGGAATCCTGGGCGGCTCGCTCTTCCCCCAGCCGTGGGAGGGGGTGGCGGCGGCCGTGGTGCTGACGGTGGTGATCAGTACGGCCCCCGGACTGTGGCGGCGGCTGCGCCGCCGCACCACCGGCGACGCCCACAGCGAGGCGCCGGGCTGACCCCGACGGCCGGGGCGGGAGCCCCCGCGGCCCCCGCCCCGGCCACGTCGCCGGCCTCCGACCACCGGCCGGGGCGGCCGACCCGTCGTGGCCCGGCCGGCCCGGCCGACGCAGCCGACGCGGCCAGCCCGGCCGGCCCGACGGACCCGGCCCACGCGACTGGCCCGGCTGGCGCGACTGGCCCGGCCCCGGTGGCTCGGGTGATCCGGGTGGCCCGGCTGACCCGACCGACCCGGCCCACGCGGCTGGCCCGGCTGGCGCGACTGGCCCGGCTGGCCCCGGTGGCTCGGGTGGCCCGACCGACCCGGCCCACGCGACTGGCCCGGCTGGCGCGACTGGCCCGGCTGGCGCGACTGGCCCGGCTGGCCCGGTGGCCCGGCCGACGCAGCCGACGCGGCTGGCCCGGCTGGTCCGACCGACCCGGCCCACGCGACTGGCCCGGCTGGCGCCGGTGGCCCGGGTGGCTCGGGCGGCCCGGCCGGCCCGACCGACCCGGCCCACGCGGCTGGCCCGACTGGCCCGACTGGCCCGGCTGGCGCCGGTGGCCCGGGTGGCCCGCCGGTCACGCTCACTGCCGAACCTCCCCTCCCGACACCTAACACGGCTCCCCCGCGGGGTCGGCGGGCCGCGGGGCTCAGTCACGTGCCCGGTCGGTGACCGCGGCAGCGCTCCCGCGGGGGCGGCGGGGCCGGGGAACGGACGTCAGCGGGTGAGGTGCAGTACTTCTCGCAGGGCTCGCGTCAACGCCGCTTCCGGGTCCGGCACCGAGCGTTCCGCGCGCCAGGCGACGAAGCCGTCGGGGCGGACGAGGACCGCTCCGTCGGGGGCGGTGCCGTGGAGTTCGGCCCAGTCCGCGCCCGGTTCGGGGGCGAGTTCGTGGTCCGGTCCTTCGCCCACCCGGTAGCAGTCCAGCGGCACCCCGAGGGCGTCGGCGGTGCGGTGGCCCGCCTCGTACCAGGAGGCACCGCCCGGCCCGGTGAGCAGCACACAGGTGCGCTCGTACAGATCGAGGGTGGACAGCCGCACACCGCAGCGGTGGACCCACATATGGGGGGCGCGGTTGCCGGGTTCGGCCGAGACCCTGAAGCGTTCGGGCACGCAGGGGGCGGTGGGGTCGGTGCCGACGACCGCGCCCCGCACATAGCGGTAGCCCATGGCGACGGCCATGACATTGCTCTGCGGGCCCTCGGTGGCCGGTGCCGAGTAGCCGGGGTGGCTGTGCTCGGCCGAACGGGCGGCGGCGCGGGCGCTGGTGGCCTGGGCGACCGGCCGCCGCTCCGTGCCGTAGGTCTCCAGCAGGCCGGGGCCGGCCCAGCCGCCGAGCACGGCGGCGATCTTCCACGCCAGGTTGTGGGCGTCCTGGATACCGGTGTTGGAGCCGAAGGCGCCGGTGGGGGACATCTCGTGCGCGGAGTCCCCGGCGAGGAAGACCCGGCCGTCGGAGTACTGGTCCGCCACCCGCTCGGCGGCGTGCCAGGGTGCCTTTCCGGTGACCTCGACCTCCAGGTCGGGCATGCCGACGGCGGTGCGGATGTGCTGGGCGCAGCGCTCGTCGGTGAACGCCTCCAGCGGCTCGCCGTGCTCGGGGTGCCAGGGGGCGTGGAAGACCCACTGCTCCTGGTTGTCGACGGGCAGCAGGGCCCCGTCGGCCTCCGGGTTGGTGAGGTAGCAGGCGATGAAGTGGCGGTCCCCGACCGCGTCCGCGAGCCGCTTGGCGCGGAAGGTGATGGACACGTTGTGGAAGAGCTCGCCGCGTCCGCTCTGCCCGATGCCGAGCGCCCGGCGCACCGGGCTGCGCGGGCCGTCGGCGGCGATGAGGTAGTCGGCGCGGACCGTGGAGCGCCGCTCGGACCTGCGGTCCAGGAGCACGGCGGTGACCCCGTCCGCGTCCTGCTCGAAGGAGATCAGCTCGGTGGAGAACCGCACCTCGCCACCGAGTCCCCGGGTGGCGCCCAGCAGCACCGGCTCCAGGTCGTTCTGGCTGCACAGGCACCATCCGGAGGGGCTGATCCGGGCGGCTCTGCCGTCCGGGTCCAGTTCCCGGAAGAGCCAGTTGCCCTCCGTACCGGTGAGGGACGGCGTCTGGAGGATTCCGTGGTTGTCGGCCAGGACGGACGCGGCCTCGCGGATCGCGGGCTCCACTCCGGCGGTGCGGAACAGCTCCATCGTGCGAATGTTGTTCCCCCGTCCGCGCGGGTGGTGCGAGGTGCGCGGGTGTTTCTCGACCAGCAGATGACCGATCCCCAGTCGGCCCAGGAACAGTGAGGCGGACAGGCCCACCAGGGAGCCGCCCGCGATGAGGACGGGCACACGCTCAGCATTGTCGGCAAGACGGTTCATTGTGCTGCTATGCCCGGTGCCTCCGGGCCCTTCCGATGCGCTGACCAGGCGTTCGCTCGGATGGCTCACATATCTCGCGCCATTGGTGGGAGCACTCCACGATCGTCTAACGGGCGGGTGTCCTCGATGCCCGGAAGGACCCGCCCGCGACATAAGGAGTGGAATATGAGCACCCTGTCCGAGATGCCGGATACCACGGCGGATCAGACACCGACGACCGTGGAATCCGCTCTCACCGACACCAGGTTGCGCGTCGTGTTGCTGGTGCAGGTCAACAGCGGTGCCGAGCAGCGCTTTCTGCGTGCCTACGATCAGCTGTCGCAGCAGGTGGCCGCGGTACCCGGGCACATCAGCGACCAGCTGTGCCAGTCGATCGAGAACCCCTCGCAATGGCTGATCACCAGCGAGTGGGAAAGCGCCCCTCCGTTCCTGGCCTGGGTGGACAGCCCCGCGCACCGGGAGATGGTCAAGCCCTTCCACGGATGCGTGGAGGACACCCGCTCGCTGCGGTTCAGCATCCTGCGGGAGACGCTGACCGCCGGATCGGCGCCGGTCGATGTCACCACCCGTGGAGTGGAGGCCGCGCTGCGGGTCGGCGACGGGCTGGTCCGGCAGGCGCTCACCTTCACGGTGCAGCCCGGCAGCGAGGACGCCGTCGCCAAGATCCTCGCCGATTACGCCTCGCCCCAGGCGCGGGTCGACGAGACCACCGAGCTCGTCCGCACCTCCGTGTTCATGGGGGGCAACCGTGTGGTGCGGGCGGTGGAGATCAAGGGGGATCTGACCGCGGCGCTGCGGTTCGTGGCCCGGCAGCCGGAGATCAGGGCGGTCGAGGAGGCCATCAACCCGTATCTGGAGGAGGACCGCAACCTCGACGACCCCGCCTCGGCGCGGGAGTTCTTCGCCCGCGCCTCCCTCCCGGTGGTCCACCACATGACGGCCGCCGGGCCGCGCCCCACCGGGGACGTCCACCGGCACGCCCTGCTCTACCCGGTCAAGGCCGGCTGCGGACCCGCGGTGGCCAGCTTGCTGGCGCGCCAGGACGAGCTGGCGGTGAACCGGGAGGTGGCCGCGGAGCAGACCGCCAGGACCCTGCTGAGCAGCACCATCTTCCAGCGTGACGACATCGTGGTCCGGCTGGTGGATCTGAATGTGCCGCTGGAGCGGAACCCCGCCATGGCGGCCGGTGTCAGCGGACGGCGGGCGGCCGCCGTGCTGGGCCGGCTGCTCGACCTCGGGGCGGAGGGGGCGGCGATCGACCTGTCCGTGGACGACGGGCTGCGCCGCTTCCTCGCCGACTGCGACATGACCCCGGTCACCGACCGCCGAGCGGCGGACCACTGACGTCCCGCCCCTTTCGCCTCTCCCCCCTCTTCCCGCCCCGTTTACCAGCCCGTTTCCCACCCCGTGGCGCGGACCGCGCGACGCTACCTGGAGGAACTCATCATGACCACGCAGTCCCCTCACATCGTCGACCTCGCCGCGGTCGCCCCCAACCGCCGACGCGGTGGTGACGTGCGCGCCATGCTCACCCCGAGCCTGGCGGGCGCCACGAGCGGCTTCATGGGGATGGCCATCGTGGGACCCGGTGAACGGGTCGCCGAGCACTACCACCCGTACTCCGAGGAGTTCGTGTACCTCGTGTGCGGCGAGGTGGAGGTGGACCTGGACGGCACGGCGCATCCGCTCCGCCCCGACCAGGCGATCCTGATCCCCATCAACATGCGGCACCGGTTCCGCAACGTGGGGGACACCGAGGCCCGGATGGTCTTCCACCTCGGGCCCCTGGCGCCGCGCCCCGAGCTCGGTCACGTGGACACGGAGGCCGCCGAACCCGCCGAGGCGGCATCGTGACCCGACGAGTGGTGGTCACCGGGCTCGGCATCGTCGCCCCCGGAGGCTTGGGCGTTCCGGCGTTCTGGGACATGCTCACCGCGGGCCGTACGGCCACCCGCAACATCACGCTCTTCGACGCGGAGCGGTTCCGCTCCCGGATCGCCGCCGAATGCGACTTCGACCCGGTGGCCTGCGGTCTGAGCTTCGAGCAGATCGAACGCTCCGACCGCTATGTGCAGTTCGCCCTGGTGGCGGCGCAGGAGGCGGTCCGGGACTCGGGTCTGGACCTCCAGGCGATCAACCCCTGGCGGATAGGGGTTTCGCTGGGCAGCGCGGTCGCCGCGTCCACCCGGCTGGAGCAGGACTACGTCAAGGTCAGCGACGCCGGTGAGCACTGGGACGTGGACCACCGCAAGGCCGGTCCGCATCTCCAGCACGCGTTCTCACCGAGCGCGCTGTCCTCCGGAGTGGCGGAGCTGACCGGGGCGCAGGGCCCGGTGCAGTCCGTCTCCACCGGCTGCACCTCCGGTCTGGACGCGATCGGTTACGCCTTCCAGGCGATCGAGGAGCGGCGGGCCGATGTGTGCATCGCCGGGGCCGCGGACTCGCCGATCACCCCGCTGACGGTGGCCTGCTTCGACTCGATCAAGGCCACCTCGGCGAACAACGACAACGCGGCCACCGCCTCCCGGCCGTTCGACGCCCACCGGGACGGTTTCGTCCTCGGCGAGGGCGCCGCCGTGCTGGTGCTGGAGGAGTTGGAGCACGCGCGGGCCCGGGGGGCGCGGGCCTACTGCGAGTTCCGGGGGTTCGCCACCTACGGCAACGCGTACCACATGACCGGTCTGACCCGGGAGGGGCTGGAGATGTCCGAGGCGATCGACCACGCCCTCGGCCACGCCCGCGTCAACAGCTCCGACGTGGACTACGTCAACGCGCACGGCTCGGGCACCAAGCAGAACGACCGGCACGAGACGGCGGCGGTGAAACGGTCCCTGGGCGAGCACGCGTACCGGACCCCCATGAGCTCGATCAAGTCCATGGTGGGCCACTCGCTGGGGGCGATCGGCGCCATCGAGGTGGTCGCCTGCGCCCTGGCCCTCGCCCATGGCGTGGTGCCGCCGACGGCCAACTACGAGACCCCCGACCCCGAATGCGATCTCGACTACGTCCCGCGCACCGCCCGCGCCCTCCCGCTGCGCCATGTGCTGTCGGTGGGCAGCGGGTTCGGCGGCTTCCAGTCGGCGGTGGTGCTGAGCCGGGCGGACGGGAGGGTGGCATGAACGCCGCGATGAACACCCGGAACCGGGGTGCGGCCGTGACGGGCATCGGTGTGATCGCCCCGAACGGGGTGGGCACCGACGCCTTCTGGAAGGCGACCCGGGAGGGGATCACCTTCCTGGACCGGCTCTCCCGGGAGGGCAGTGAGCACTTCCCGGTCCGGATCGCGGGCCAGGTCCGCGGCTTCGATCCGGCGTCGATGATCGAGGAGCGGTTCCTGGTCCAGACCGACCGCTTCACCCACTTCGCGATGGCCTCGGCCGATCTCGCACTGGAGGACGCCCGGCTGCCGGTGGACGACATGTCGCCGTTCGCCGTGGGCGTGGTGACCGCCGCCGGTTCCGGGGGCGGTGAGTTCGGCCAGCGCGAGCTCCAGCAGCTGTACGGCAAGGGGCCGCGCCATGTGGGCCCGTACCAGTCCATCGCGTGGTTCTACGCGGCCAGCACCGGCCAGGTCTCCATCCGGGGCGGGTTCAAGGGCCCCTGCGGGGTGGTGGCCAACGACGAGGCCGGCGGTCTGGACGCGCTCGCGCACGCCCGCCGGTCCATCCGGCGGGGGGCGGACGCGATGGTCGCGGGCGCGTCCGAGGCGTCGCTGGCGCCGTACTCCGTCGTCTGCATGCTCGGGTGGGACGAGGTGAGCCGGGCCCGTGACGCGGGCCGGGCCTATCTGCCGTTCACCGAGGACGCCTGCGGATTCGCGCCCGGGGAGGGCGGGGCGATGCTGGTGGTGGAGGAGGAGGGGGCCGCCCGGCGGCGCGGGGTGCGCATCCGGGGCTTCATCGCCGGCTACGGCTCGACCTTCACCGGGGCGTCCCGGTGGGAGCGGTCCCGGGAGGGGCTGGCCCAGGCCATCCGGGTCGCCCTGGAGGACGCGGAGTGCGCGCCCGAGGAGATCGACGTGGTGTTCGCCGACGCGCTGGGGGTGCCCGAGGCGGACCGCGCCGAGGCGCTGGCGATCGCCGACGCCCTGGGGCCGCACGGCACCCGGGTCCCGGTGACCGCGCCGAAGGCCGGCTTCGGCCGGGTGCACTGCGCGGCCCCCACGCTGGACGTGGTGGCCGCGGTGCTCTCCATGGAGCACCGCGTGGTGCCCCCGACCCCGTACGTCACCGACGTCTGCCATGACCTCGACCTCGTCACCCGCAGCTCCCGACCCGCCGAACCGCGGACGGCGCTGGTGCTCAGCCGAGGGCTCATGGGATGCAACGCGGCGCTCGTGCTCCGCGGACCGGAAGGAGATTACTGATGTCCAGCCAACTGTCCTACGCCGAACTGGCCACGCTGATGAAGCGGTGCGCGGGGCTCACCGTCGACCCGGACACGATGCGGGACCGGCCGGACTCCACCTTCGAGGAGTACGGCCTGGACTCGCTCGGTCTGCTCGCCATCGTCGGCGAGCTGGAGAACCGGTACGGCACCCCGATCGAACCGGGTGCCGAAAGCTGCAAGACCCCCGGTGACTTCCTCGAGGTCATCAACACCTCACTTACCTCAGGAGCATGACGATGGCAGGCCACACCGACAACGAGGTCATGATCAAGGCGCCGTTCGACCTCGTCTGGGACATGACCAACGACCTGGAGAACTGGCCGCAGCTGTTCAGCGAGTACGCCTCGGTCGAGGTGCTCCAGCGGAACGGGGACACCACCACCTTCCGCCTCACCATGCACCCCGACGAGAACGGCAAGGTCTGGAGCTGGGTGTCCGAGCGGGAGACGGCCCGCGATGTGCGCACGGTCTGGGCACGCCGCGTCGAGCCCGGCCCCTTCGCCTACATGAACATCCGCTGGGAGTACGAGGAGGAGTCCGACGGCACCCGCATGCGCTGGACCCAGGACTTCGAAATGCGGCCCGACGCACCGGTGGACGACCCCACGATGGCGGACCACATCAATCGCAATTCCCGCATTCAGATGGATCTGATCCGGGAGAAAATCGAGCAGCGGGCCCGCGAAACGGTGGGGGCATGAGCATGTACCGCACCATGATCGTCGCCAAGATGCAACGGGACGCCGGTCCCAAAGTGGCCGAGATCTTCGCGGAATCGGACCGCGGTGAACTGCCCAAGCTGATCGGTGTCACCGGCCGCAGCCTGTTCCAGTTCGGCGATGTGTATCTGCATCTGATCGAGGCCGAGCGGCCGCCGGCCGACGCGGTCATGAAGTACGCCAAGCACCCGGAATTCCGCGACGTCAGCGCGCGGCTCCAGCCGTATATGCAGGCGTACGACCCGGCGACCTGGCGTGAGCCCAAGGACGCCATGGCGCATGAGTTCTACCGCTGGGACCGCGATCCGGGCTGATGCGGAGCACACCGGACCCGGGCGCCATATCCGCTCGGAAACCGTCGGGTCCATGGTGCCGCCGAACGAAATCGCCCGCGCCCCGGGGCCGCTGAGGGAGTTTCCACTCCCCGGCGGCCCCTTTCGTACGCGCACTCGGATTTCCGTTTCGGCGGACGCACTGGACACACTACTGAGCTCATCGGATGGATATCCGCCGAGCCGGTGACACGGCATCAGCCCGTTCGCGCGGCGAATGAGTGATCATTGCGCTTATCTCCACCCAGAGGGCTTACAACCCGGCAGATAGCGGGCCGTGCCGAGTGGCAGGGGGCGCCCTCTTCGCTGACGGTGGATGAGACGCCGCTGCGATCCCTTTATCTGGCAAATAGTCAGTATCGTGACGGCGCCGGAAGGAATGACTCATGCGATCTACTCGCGCACTCTTCACCGGGGCGGCGATCGCCGCCACCCTGACCCTGGGCGCCCCCGCCGCCGCGTTCGCCGCCGACGTCTCGGACCCGGGCGGTCACGGTGGGTACTCGAGCAGCCAGGAGTCCTCCGAGGACGGCTACGGCCAGGGCGGCAGCTCCTGGAAGGACAAGGACCGGGAAGAGCACGGCAAGGAAGAGCAGCACGGCAAGGAAGAGCAGGGCAAGGAAGAGCACGGCAAGGAGGAGCCGCGCAAGGAGGATCACGAGAGCGACTGGTCCGGCCGGGGCAAGGACGAGGACGAGCGCGACTGGTCCGGCCACGGCAAGGAGGAGCGCGAGCACGAGTGGTCCGGCAAGAAGGACGACCACGAGTGGTCCGGCGGCTCGTGGAAGGACCACGAGAAGGGCGAGAAGCCGCGTGGCGGCGTCCACACCGGTGGTGGCGGCATGGCCACCACGGGGAGCGGCATGGCCGCCGGTTCGGTCCTGCTCCTCGGTGGCCTGGGCGCGGGCGCCTACGCCCTGCGCCGCCGCAAGCCGACCGGCACCGCGATCTGAGCCTGACGCTTTCGTAATTTCCTGCCGCCGTGGCACTACCGCTCAGCGGTGGTGCCACGGCGGCGCCACGAGCGCTGGGAGAAAAGCGCTGTGAGAAAGGCGAACACCCCTATGGGAAAGCCGGCCAAACAGGGCGCTGCCGACAGCAACACCCGCACTCTCCGCTGGGCCGCCGCGTCGGCCCTCATCGGCGTCTTCCTCATCTACAACTCCGTTGACGCCGCCTCCCAGAACACCTCGGCGACGCCGGCCGGACCCACGGCCGGCGCCTCCACGTCCCCCACCTCCCCCACGTCCATCTCCACGCCGGAGAACGACACCTCGATCGAGGAAGAATCCCCGGACGCCTCCACGGAGTCCTCGGCCGCCCCCGAGTCCCGGCCCGGACCGGCGCTGCCGCGCTCCCCCGCGGTCCAGCTGGACATCCCCTCGATCGGGGTGAGCGCGCCGTTCGTGCCGCTGTCGCTGGACGCCCAGGGCGTGCTGGTCCCGCCTCCGGACACCGAGCAGAACCTGGTGGGCTGGTTCGAGGGCGGCCCCTCACCCGGTGAGCGCGGCAACTCCATCGTGGCCGGGCACGTGGACACCAAGACCGGTCCCGCGGTGTTCTACAACCTCAGCCAGCTCAAGCCCAAGAGCAAGCTGACCATCACCCGCGAGGACGGGATCATCGCGACCTTCGTCGTCGACAGGATCAAGACGTTCGAGAAGGACGCGTTCCCGGACCGCGAGGTGTACGGGGACACCCCCAACGCCCAGCTGCGGCTGATCACCTGCGGGGGCGCCTACGACCACACGGTCAACGACTACACGGCCAATGTGGTGGCGTTCGCGCACCTCGCCTCGTACCGCTACGCCTGACACACCGCGGTGCCCGCGTCGTCGAGGAAGGACGACGCGGGCACCGTGGCGTTCGCACCCGCTAGCGGCGGGCCGTGGCGGACACCGTGGAGTCGAAGGCGTGCAGAGCGCCGTTGACGGGCCGGATGTCGGTCACGTTCAGACCGGCCTCGGTCATCCGCGCCACCATGCTGTCCTCGGTGTGCTTCCGGCCGCCCACATTGAGCAGCAGGAACAGGTCCATCGCGGTGGTGAACGAGGAGAGGCTGTTGTCGACGAGGTTCTCGATGACGACCACCCTCGCGCCGGGCCGGGCCGCCGCGACCACGTTGGCGAGCGTCCGGCGGGTGCTCTCGTCGTCCCATTCGAGGATGTTCTTGATGATGTACAGGTCCGCCTCGACGGGGACCTCACGACGGCAGTCGCCGGGCACCAGCGTCGCCCGCGAGGCCAGTGGCCCGCCGTCCCGCAGCCGCGCGTCCGCGTGCGCCACCACCTGCGGCAGATCCAGCAGCACGCCGTGCAGAGCCGGGTGCTTCTCCAGCAGGCCGGCCAGCACATGCCCCTGGCCGCCGCCGATGTCCACCACCTCCTTGACCCCGTCGAGGTCGAGGAAGGCGGCGACATCGGCGGCGGACTGCCGGCTGGAGGTGGTCATCGCGGCGTCGAACACCCGGGCCGACTCGGGCGCGTCCTCGTGGAGGTACTCGAAGAAGCCCTTGCCGTAGATCTCGTTCACCACACAGCCGCCGGTGCGCACCGCACGCTCCAGCAGCGGCCACGCCTCCCAGGTCCACGGCTCGGTGCACCACAGGGCGATGTTCCGCAGGCTGCCCGGGGTGTCCTCGCGCAGCAGCCGGGACATCTCGGTGTGCCGGAACCGGCCGTCGTCGGTCTCGGCGAAGATCTGGCAGCAGGCCAGGGAGCGCAGCAGCCGGCGCAGCGGATCGGGCTCGACGTCCACGGCGGAGGCCAGTTCGCCGATGGTGGCGGGCCGCTCCCCCAGCGCGTCGGCGACCCCCAGCCGGACCGCGGCGCGCACCGACGCCGCCCGTGCGGCGCCGAAGACGATCTCCCGCAGCCGCATGGCCGGCGGGAGCGCGGCCGGCGGGGGGTGTCCGGCGGCCGCGGGGTCGGTGCTCTCTTGGGTGGTCATGTCGCCGCCTCTCAGCACCGGCCCGTGGGCTCGGACAGCTCGCACACGTTCTCGGTGAAGGTGTTGCCCTCGCCCTTGTCCCGGTCGGCCAGGTCGGCCGGCTTGTTGCCGCTCAGCACGTTCCGGCTGACGGCGTTCTGGGCGTTGGGGGCGCCGACGACGCTGGTGTAGAGCACGATCCCGCCGGACATGGGCGAGGTGCCCACGTTGTCGTGCACCTGGTTGGCCGTCACCCGGGTGCCCTCGGCGCCGGTGAGCACGATCCCGGCGCCCTGGATGAAGGGGAGCCGGTCGGTGGCCGCGCAGTAGGCGTTGTTCTCGGTGACGACGTTGTAGCGGACGGTCAGATCCCCGGCGCGCGGGGTCGATTCGTCGCCGACGATGAACACTCCGGCGCAGTTGCCGGTGATGGTGTTCCGCTCGACCGTGAGGTCGCGCAGCCGGCGGACCACCACACCGGACCGGTTGCCGCTGAGCTCGTTGGCGGCGACCACGGTGCCCAGGGCGTCGGTGGCGCCGCCCTCGGCGTCGATGGTGTTGGCCAGGAAGACACCGGACTGCTCGTTGTCCCGCGAGACGTTGTGGACGAAGGCGCCACGGGTGGACAGCTCCTGGCCCATGCCCTGCTGGCCGTTCTGCTCGGTGACGGTGTCCCGTACGGTCATCCGGTCGGTGCCGGACCCCCAGATGCCGTTCTTCGGGAAGCCGGTGACCTTCAGTGAGCTGATCCGTACATCCGAGACGGGCTGCTGGTCCGTCCCGGTGACGCAGATGCCGTGGCCGGCCGCGCCGCAGGCGTTGTCCGACGGCTGATCGGCCGGGGAGAGCACGGTGGACTCCCCCGCGCCGTGCAGGGTCAGCCGGTCGGTGGTGATCTGGATGTTCTCCCGGTAGACGCCGGGCTGGATCTCGATGGTGTCGCCGGGCTCGGCGGCGTCCACGGCGGCCTGGATGGACTGACCCGGCGCGACCACATGAACGGTCCCCGCCTGGTCGACGGGGGCGGTGGGGGCCGCGGGGGCGGCGTGGGCTCCGGGGAGCTGGGCGAGTTCGATGACGAGGACGGCCGTGAGGCCCGCGAGGTGACGAAGTTTCGGTGTGCGCATGAAAAGGAAGTTAGGTGTGGCCCGCACCATTCGCCACTTATGATCCATCTACCAGTCGCGCGCCGGATTACCCCACTTGGCCGCTGTGTTGCCCATCCTCCGACGCGAGGACGCAAGCGCGCCCGGCCTGGGGCGGGGGCGCGGGGCGGCGGGGCGGAGGGTTTACCAGGTAGACAGGACAGGCAGGCAGGGACGCAGGCCGCAACCGGCGTTGCGGCTGCTTATTCGAGTTATTCGAGCACGCGGGAGCCTCCGACCGGCAGGTCCCACAGCTCCTCGCGCGGGCGACCGGTGGCCTCCCAGGCGGCGCGGATCCGGTGCAGCGGCTCCAGGGGCGGCTCGGCCGAGAGCAGGAAGGTCGACCAGTGCATGGGCGCCAGCACCCGCGCCCCCAGGTCCCGGTGCGCCCGTACGGCCTCCTCCGGATCGGTGTGCACCGCGCCGAGCATCCAGCGCGGCTCATAGGCACCGATGGGCAACAGCGCCAGATCGATGCCCGGGTAACGGCGGCCGATCTGCTGGAACCAGTGGCCGTAGCCGGTGTCCCCGGCGAAGTACACCCGGTGCCCGCCGGGCGCGGTGATGACCCATCCGCCCCACAGCGAGCGGCAGGTGTCGGTGAGGGTGCGCTTGCTCCAGTGGTGGGCCGGGACGAAGTCGAAGCGGACCGGGCCGGTCTCGCCGGGCAGTTCGGCCGCCTCCCACCAGTCCAGCTCGGTCACCCGGGTGAATCCGCGCACCCGGAACCAGTGGGCCAGCCCGGCGGGGACGAACACCGGCGTCGCCTTCGGCAGCCGTTTGACCGTGGGCGCGTCCAAATGGTCGTAGTGGTTGTGGCTGATGACGACGGCGTCGACACCCGGCAGATCCTCCCAGCGGACCCCCACCGGGGTGACCCGGGCCGGGGTGCCCAGAATCCGCCGGGACCAGACCGGGTCGGTGAGCACGGTGAGCCCACCGGTCCGCACCACCCAACTGGCGTGCCCCGCCCAGGTGACCGCGGTACGCCCGGCCCCGGCGAGCGGCAGCGGCCCCGGCTCGAAGGGCAGCTCGGGAATCTCCCGCAACGACTCCACCGGCGGCCGCAGCCGCCCCTCCCGAGCCAGCCGGGCAAGCGCCCGCACCCCCGGCAACGGGGCGGTGAGCCGATCGAGGAAGGACCGCGGCCAGCTACGGATCTCGCCCAACGGCCGCGGAACAGCCGGCTCAGGAACGGCCGGAACCAACAGGGACCGGGCGACGGCACCGGGCTGAACGGCGTCGGGCCGGACGACGGCGTCGGACCGGACCGCATCGGGCCAGGCACGACTCGGCTCGCCCGGAGCGGCACCGGACTGCGCAGCAGCACCGGGCTGAACCGCGTCGGGCCGGACGGCAGCGTCGGACCGGACGCGACTCGGCCCGCCCGGAGCGGCACCGGACTGCGCAGCAGCGTCGGGCTGAACCGCGTCAGACCGGACGGCAGCATCGGACCGGGCCGCATCGGGCCGGGCTCGACTCGGCTCGGCCGGTACGGCACCGGGCTGAACGGCGTCAGACCGGGCGGCGCCGGGCTGAACGGTGTCGGGCCGGGTGGGGCTTGGCTCGGGCGGTGTGGTGCCGGGGCGGGGGCGGCTCCGTTCGGCCGGTTCGGGCGGTTCGGCCGGTTCGGCGTGATCGGTCATGGCCTGGCTCCCTTCCGTATCCGGGCCGGCCCTGCCGCGCCGGCGTGTCGTGAAGGTGGTGGTCCACGAAGGCTCAGGTCACCTCGGCATCCCCGATCAGATCGCGGAAGGCCGTCTCGAAGGCGGCCAACGCCATGGCCACATGGGGCAGTTCCAGCGGGTCCGGCGCCTGGAGCGCCCGCAGCCGCGGCTCCTCCGCCGCGCCGAGCAGCGGCAGGGTCGCCAGCCGGAGCCGCAGGGTGTGCGGGGGGTCGCCGAAGCGATGGCCTCCGGCCACGCTCCGGCCGATCCGCCGGGTCAGCTCGCGCTCCAGCTCCACCGAGTCGGTGATGCCCCGGACGGCGAGCACCCCGCGCAGCTCGTCGAGGTCGGCGTAGAGGTGGCGGCCGGCCTGTGGCGGGCGGCACAGTGCCCCGACGGCGGTCAGCGTGCGATACGCCGCGGCGGCCACGGCCCCGTGTGCTCGGGCCGCGGCGGCCATCCGGCCCCGGACCGGTTCGGGCTCGCCGAGGGCGTACCCGGCGGCCGCGGCGACGGGCGCGGGCAGCCCGGACCGTACGGCGGTGAGCAGGGACAGCACCCGGCCGCGCAGCTCCACACCGCGCTCGGTGGCCGGGAACCGGGCCATCGCGGCCGGCCAGCCCGCCGGGGTGAAGGCGCCCACCAGGTCGGAGAGCACGATCACATGTTCGGGGCTCATCTCGGCGGGGCTGAGCAGCACCGTGCCCCGCGGATGGTGGACGGTGTCCCGCCAGGTCTCATCGCTGACGATCAGCAGCTTCTCGGCCACCGCCGCCTCGCACACCTCGTGCAGCAGCTCGGGCGGGGGCACCGTGCCGGTGGGGTCGTCGGCCACGGACAGCAGCAGGATGCGGGGCACCCCGCCCTCGGCGCGGATTCTGCGCACGGTCTCCAGCAGCGCGAACGCATCGGGCAGCCCACCGCATTCGGCCGGGACGGGCGCGGGGTGGCCGCGCCGGCCCACCAGCCGCACCAGCGGTGCGTACCAGGCGGCGCAGGGGCGGGGCAGCAGCACGTCGCCGCGGGAGGCCGAGGCGAGCAGCGCCAGCAGCAGCGGCTCGGCGCCGGGGGCGACCACCACGTGCTCCGGGTCGGTCCACAGCCCGCGCCGCGACCAGTAGCCGCAGGCGGCCGAGCGCAGCTCCGCGGAGCCGGCGACGGGCTCCGGCGCGGTGTGGCCGGCCGCCGCGACGAAGCTGTCGAGCAGCTCCGGGAGGACCGGCAGCCCGCCGTCGTCCCGGTCGGCCGGAGCCGGGGCGGTCCACTGCCGCTGCATTCGTCCACACCTCCGCCCTGTTCCCAGCGCGTCACGGTTGGCGTACGTCCACCGTCTGCCCGGTTCTGTCCACTCTTTCTGTCCGCAGTCCACTGTCCGCGGTCCACTGTCCGCGGTCCGTCTTCTGTTCTTTCTGTCCCCCTTCTGTCCACCTTCGCAGATCCGCGGCTCCGTTTCGCGGAAGGACGGCCGGGGACCCGGGTGCCATGACAGCGACGCCGGAACAACACGATGTGGTGGACGTGCTCACCGCGGACCACCGCGCGGTGCGCGCCCTCTTCGAGGGGTACCGGACGGCCACCGAGCCCGAGCTGCGGCGGCAGCTGGTCGACCGGATCACGGTGGAGGTGGTGCGGCACTCCGTGGCCGAGGAGGCCCATCTGTACCCCACGGTCCGCAAGGCGCTGCCGAACGGCGACCGGATCGCCGACGAGGAGATCGAGGAGCTGACCGAGGCCGAGCGGATCCTGTCCGACCTGGACGCGGTGGACCCCCGGGACCGGCGGTTCGACCCGCTGGTCCGGGATCTGATGGACGTGATGTCCATGCATATCCGCGGCGAGGAGGACCTGGTCTTCCCCGAGCTGCGGGAGCGGCTCACCCCCGAGGAGCGGATGGCGCTGGGCCTGCGCGTCGGCGAGGCGACGGCCGCGGCGCGGGGCATGGCACCGGTCGGCGAACCGGTCAGTGAACCGATCAGCCCGGAAGGCCCTGGTCCGGGGCGGACGCTGGCCGACCGGGTCCGGGAGCAGCTGACCGGTCGAACGCGATGAGGTTCTTCTCCAGACCGCGGCCGCGGCTGCGCACCACGGTCTCGGCGAGCTCCGCGAGCTTGCGGTTGGACCGCTGGGAGATGCGGCGCAGCAGATCGAACGCCTGGTCCGCGTCGCAGCCCAGGACGTACATGACGATGCCGCATGCCTGGTCGACCACCGGCCGGCTGCGCAGCGCCGCGTCCAGCTGGTCCACCTGGGCGAGGGCGGCGCGGTAGAGCCGGTCCCGGGCCATGCTCTCGGTGGCCAGATCGCCGAGCAGCCCGGTGACGCCCTGGGCGGCCTTCTTCAGGGGGCCGGGGCGCAGTCCGTAGACCGAGACGGTCACGGTGAGCCCGTCGCAGGCGAACGGCAGGGAGGCGGTGGACCGTACGCCCGCGGCCAGCGCCCGTGCCCGGTAGCGCGGCCAGCGGTCGTCGTGCAGCAGGTCGTCGGCGCCCGCCGGGTGGCCGGTGTCGATCGCCGCGAGGATCGGGCCCTCGCCCGAGTTCAGCTGGACCGACACCAGCGCGGACAGATCGGGGTGGGTGGCCGCGGTGGTCGGGTCGGCGTCCGCGTCGCGGAGGGGGTCCTGGGCGAGCACGGCGGTGGCGGTGGCCCCACAGCTGTCCGGGGTGCCGGCGGCGGCCTGTTCCGCCAGCTCGGCCAGGCCGCGGCCGAGGGTCGGCGCGTCGGTCTGGCATATCGGGCGGCCGTGCGTACGTCCGGGCATCGCCGAGTCCGGTCCTTTCGCTCCCGTGTGCTGCGCTGTCCGGCCCCGTCCCCGCGGGGCCCCGATTTTTTCGGCTTCCCACGCCATTGAGCCGAAAACACCACCCATGCCGTGCGCCGCGAACGGTCAGGCTACGGTGTGCCCATGCCAGGGGCGCAGGAATTTGGTGCGGAGCTCAAAGACTTCCGCAGACGGGTGGGCGAGTTGCGGGCCGCGCGGGCGCTGCCCTCGCAGGAGCGGCTGTCCCTGCTGGACGCCGCTCTTTTCGAGCTCCAGCATGTGGTGGACGTGCTGTGGCCCAGGTACGAGGAGCTGGCGGCCGCCTCCCCGCGCCCCGGCGGCGGCCGGGGCGACCCGCAGGAACAGCAGCTGCTGCGGGCGCTGTTCCAGCGGATGCCGGTCGCGGCGGTGCTGCTGGACCGCGAATCCGTGGTGCGGCGGATGAACTTCGCCGCCACCCAGCTGTTCAACACCCGCGCCGGTTACGCCACCGGGCGCCCGCTCACCGCGGCGCTGCGGCGCGACGGGCAGGCGGCGCTGCGCTCGCAGGTCGCCGCCGTCGCCCGCGGCGAGGGCGACCGCAGCCTGACGGTGCGGCTGTCGCAGCCGTCGGCCGACGGCGAGGCGCGGGTGACCCTGGCCGCGCTGCGGCCGCCGGGCGAACCCCATCCGGCGGTGCTGGCGGCGTTCCAGCCCGGAATGGCCGACCACCCGGCGGGCGCGGGGACGGCCGCCGGGGCGTGGCACGCGGAGTCCCGGCCGGATCTGGCGGAGGTGACCCGCCATGCCCAGCTGCTGGACCTGGTCGACGACATGACGACGGCGCTGCTGAAAGTGGCGCTCGACGGCGGCGGGCCGGAGCCCGTGCTGGTCCGGGCGGCACAGGTGCTGCACGGCCGGTTCGCGGACTGGGTGATCGCCGACCTGGCCCCGGAGACCGGCTCCGACGCCCCGCGCCGGGTGGTGGCGCTCGGCCCGCCGGACGCGGCGGGCGACCGTACGGAATCCCTGGCCAAGCAGGACCCGGCCGGCTGCCCCCTGGTGGTGGACGCGCTGTCCGACGGGGTCTCCGCGCTACGGGTCGGGCAGCCCGACGCGGACGCCTTCGGGCGGGACGCGACGGGCGCGCCTGTCCTGGTCCGGGAGGAGGTCACCTCGCTGCTGTGCATACCCCTGCGCACCTCCGCCACGGACCCGGTCCGCGGGGCGCTCACGCTCTTCCGTACGGGCGGGCGCGCGGCCTTCGAAATGGCGGAGGCGGGCGCGGCGGACCGCATCTCCCGCCATATCGCCCTGACCATGCCCCGCACGACTCCCCGCACCCCGGCCGCCGAGACGTAAGCGGCGCAGGGCACCCCGGGCGGCACCAAGGCCGCCCGGGAACACCCACGCGGACGTAACCGCGCCCACCAACGCGTCACCGCCGCGCGTCGCCCCGGCGGGCGCGGGAACGGCCGCCGGGGCGTGGCACGCGGAGTCCCGGCCGGATCTGGCGGGGGTGACCCGGAGGTCGACTCCGACGCCCCGCACCGGGTAGTGGCGCTCGGCCCGCCAGACGCGACGGGACGACCGTACAGAATCCCCGGCCAAGCAGGACCGGCCGCCTGCCGCCGCCAGCGCCACCACGCGCGGCCACGCAGCCGCCGCCCACGCCACGTAACCGCCCGCCGCGTGGATACGCAGCCGCCGCGCACGCCGCGCGGCCACGTGAGCGCCGCCCGCGCCACACGATCACCTAACCCCCGCCCGCGCCACGCGGTTCCGCTCGGCTCCCGGGCGGCTCCCGGGCAGCTCCCGCCGGGCCCCGGGCGTGGCCCGGCCGGGCCACGGGCGGAACCGGGGCGCGCCCCGGTCCCGGCGGGGACCGGGGCGCCCCGTGCCCGCCCCGCGCCCCGCCGACCGAGGTTTTCTTCCCCGAGCGCCGGTTACCCGTCGCATCTGCCGCATCCCGCGCTCGAGGAGGGCCCCATGACCGAGTACGGCTATTTCCTGGCCGCCGAAGAACACGGGCCCGCGGAGCTGGTCGAGCAGGCCCGGATGGCGGAGCAGGCCGGGTTCCACGCGTTGTGGATCTCGGATCACTACCACCCCTGGAACGACGCCCAGGGCCAGAGTCCCTTCGTCTGGTCGGTGATCGGCGCCCTCGCACAGGCCACCAGCCTGCCCGTGCAGACGGCGGTGACCTGCCCCATCATCCGTATGCACCCCGCCATCGTGGCCCAGGCGGCCGCGACCAGCTCGGTGCTGCTGGAGGGCCGCTTCCGGCTGGGCGTGGGCAGCGGCGAGGCGCTGAACGAGCATGTGCTCGGCGACCACTGGCCGACCGCGCCGGTCCGGCTGGAGATGCTGGAGGAGGCCGTGATGGTGATGCGGCAGCTGTTCGAGGGGCGCCGCGTCACCCACTACGGCAAGCACTACACGGTGGAGAACGCACGGCTGTACACGGTGCCCGAGGAGCCGGTGCCCATCGACATCGCGGCCTTCGGATCGGCCGCCGCGGCGCTGGCCGGGCGGGTCGGTGACGGCTTCATCACCGTGGTCCCGGACGCGGAACTGGTGGCGCGGTTCCGGCGCGGCAGCGGCGCCGGCGGCAACAGCAAGCCGGCCCGCGGCGGACTGAAGGTGTGCTACGGCCCGGACCCGGACGAGGCGCTGCGCACCGTCCACCGGCTGTGGCCGACCGAGGCGCTGCCCGGCTCACTGCTGTCGACGCTGACCACCCCGGGCCAGTTCCAGCAGGCCGCCGAGCTGGTCACCCCCGAGCGGCTGGCCGAGCGGGTGGTCTGCGGGGACGACGCGGAGGCGCATGTCGGCGCGCTGAAGGCGTACGCCGATGCCGGATTCGACACCGTCTACGTCAACCAGATCGGTCCCGATCAGCGCGGCTTCTTCGATTTCTACCGCACCAAGGTGCTGCCGCAGGTGGCCGGTTGAGACCTCAGGCGGTCACGGCCGGATCGCCGAGTGGCCGAAAGAAACCCCGAACGGAGTGATGACCCACATGACCATGAAAGTGGCCGACTACCTCCTCGCCCGGCTGTCCGAATGGGGCGTCGAGCATGTGTTCGGCTACCCGGGGGACGGCATCAACGGCCTGCTCGCCGCATGGGGGCGGGCCGACAACGAGCCCCGGTTCATCCAGGCCCGGCACGAGGAGATGGCGGCCTTCGACGCCGTCGGCTACGCCAAGTTCAGCGGCCGCCTCGGCGTGTGCGCGGCCACCTCGGGCCCCGGCGCGATCCATCTGCTGAACGGGCTGTACGACGCCAAGCTGGACCATGTGCCGGTGGTGGCCCTGGTCGGCCAGACCCACCGCAGCGCGATGGGCGGCTCGTACCAGCAGGAGGTGGATCTGCACAGCCTCTACAAGGACGTGGCCTCCGACTTCCTGGAGACGGTCACCGTCCCCGAGCAGCTGCCCAACGTCCTGGACCGGGCGATCCGCACCGCCTACGCCCGCCGTGCCCCCACCGCCGTGATCATCCCGGCGGATGTGCAGGAGCTCGACTACTCCGCGCCCACCCACGAGTTCAAGATGGTGCCCTCCAGCCTGGACCGCAGCGGCTGGTCCGCGGTGCCCTCCAGCACCGCCGTGGACCGGGCCGCGGAGGTGCTGAACGCGGGCGAGCGGGTCGCGATCCTGGTGGGCCAGGGTGCCGCCGGGGCGCGCAAGGAGGTCCAGCGGATCGCCGACACCCTCGGCGCCGGTGTCGCCAAGGCGCTGCTCGGTCTGGACGCGCTCGGCGATGAGCTGCCGTACGTCACCGGCCCCATCGGGCTGCTGGGCACCCGCCCCTCGTACGAGATGATGCGGGACTGCGACACACTGCTGACGATCGGCTCCAGCTTTCCGTACGCCCAGTTCCTGCCGGAGTTCGGCACGGCGCGCGGGGTGCAGATCGATCTCGACCCGCACATGATCGGGATGCGCTATCCGTACGAGGTCAATCTGGTCGGCGACGCCCGCGAGACCCTGCTGCGGCTGCTGCCGCTGCTGGAGCGCAAGGAGGCGCGCGACTGGCAGGAGGAGATCATCGGGGGTGTACGGCGCTGGCGCGAGGTGATGGCCCGGCGCGCGGAGGTGTCCGCCGACCCGATCAATCCCGAGTACGTGGCCCACTGCCTGGATCCGCTGCTCCCCTCCGACACCGTCCTCACCTGCGACTCCGGCTCCGTCGCCAACTGGTACGCCCGCCATCTGACGATGCGCGGCGAGATGCGCGCCTCGCTGTCGGGCACGCTGGCCACGATGGGCTGCGGGGTGCCGTACGCGATCGGCGCCAAGTTCGCCCGTCCCAACCGGCCGGCGGTGGCGCTGGTCGGGGACGGCGCGATGCAGATGAACGGCATGGCGGAGCTGATCACGGTGGCGAAGTACCACCACCTGTGGGAGGACCCCCGGCTGGTGATCGGCGTCTGGAACAACCAGGACCTCAACCAGGTCACCTGGGAGATGCGGGCGATGGGCGGCGCACCGCAGTTCCGGCCCTCGCAGGAGATCCCCGACGTGTCCTACGCGCGGTTCGCCGAATCGCTCGGCATGACCGGCATCCGGGTGGAGAAGCCCGAGCAGGTGGCGGACGCGTGGCGCCGGGCTTGGGACGCGGACGGCCCGGCGGTCGTGGAGTTCCTCACCGATCCGGCCGTGCCGCCGATTCCGCCGCACGCCACCTGGGAGCAGATGGAGGCCACGGTCGAGTCGATCGTCAAGGGCGACCCGGACCGGGCGGGCATGGTCCGGCAGGGCCTGAAGGCGAAGGTGCAGGACTTCCTGCCGCACCGGAAGAAATCCTCCGAAGAGGCGTGACGTACCCGTTTCGACCCCGTCCGGCTGGCTACCCGCCGCACCGGACGCACGCATGCGAGACGCGAGAGCGATATCCGGACCGGAAGGACGTGAACAGCAATGAAGGTCGCCTTTCTCGTCGCCCCGGAAGGCACGGAACAGGTTGAGCTGACCGACCCCTGGCAGGCGGTCCGGGACGCCGGTGGCACCCCCCGGCTGGTGTCCACCAAGCCCGGCCGCGTCCAGGCTTTCCACCATCTCGACAAGGCGGACACCTTCGAGGTCGACCAGGTCGTGAAGGACGCGACGGTCGACGAGTACGACGCCCTGGTACTGCCCGGCGGCGTCGCCAACCCCGACTTCCTGCGCCTGGACACGGCGGCCGTCGCCTTCGCCAAGGGCTTCTTCGACGCCGGCAAACCGGTGGCCGCGATCTGCCACGCCCCCTGGACGCTGGTGGAGGCCGACGTCGTACGCGGCCGCACCCTCACCTCCTGGCCGAGCCTGCGCACCGACATCACCAACGCCGGCGGGACGTGGGTGGACGAGCAGGTCAAGGTCTGCACCGGCGGCCCCAACACCCTGATCACCAGCCGTAAGCCCGATGACCTCAAGGCGTTCCACGAGGCGTTCCTGGAGGAGTTCGCGAAGACGGCGAAGGGCTCGACGAAGGGATCGGCACGATGACGGAGAACCGCAAGGAGCGGCAGCGCGAGAAGTACCGTGCCGCCGATCCCGCCGAAGGCCCGCTGACCACCGACCAGGGTGTGGCGGTCGACCACACCGATGACTCCCTCACGGTGGGCGAACGCGGCCCGACCCTGATGGAGGACTTCCACTTCCGCGAGAAGATGACCCACTTCGACCATGAGCGCATCCCGGAGCGGGTCGTGCACGCGCGGGGCGCGGGCGCCTACGGCTACTTCGAGCCGTACGAGTCGTGCGCGGAGTTCACCCGCGCCGCCTTCCTCCAGGACCCGTCCGTGCGCACCCCGGTCTTCGTACGGTTCTCCACCGTGCAGGGGCCCCGGGGCTCGGCGGACACGGTGCGCGACGTGCGGGGCTTCGCGACGAAGTTCTACACCTCGGAGGGCAACTACGACCTGGTCGGCAACAACATGCCGGTCTTCTTCATCCAGGACGGGATCAAGTTCCCCGACTTCGTGCACGCGCTCAAGCCGGAGCCGCACAACGACATCCCGACCGGCGCCTCCGCCCATGACACCCTGTGGGACTTCGTCTCGCTCCAGCCCGAGACCATGCACATGATGATGTGGCTCATGTCGGACCGGGCGATTCCGCGCAGCTTCCGGATGATGCAGGGCTTCGGCGTGCACACCTTCCGCTTCGTGGACGCGCGGGGGCGCGGCACCTTCGTGAAGTTCCACTGGAAGCCGAAACTCGGCGTCCACTCGCTGGTGTGGGACGAGGCGCAGGAGTGCCAGGGCCGCGACCCGGACTTCAACCGGCGCGATCTGTGGCAGGCGATCGAGGCGGGTGAGTACCCCGAGTACGAGCTGGGGGTGCAGCTGGTCCCGGAGGAGGACGAGTTCAACTTCGACTTCGATCTGCTCGACGCCACGAAGATCATTCCGGAGGAGCAGGTGCCGGTGCGGCCCATCGGCCACATGGTCCTGGACCGCAACCCGGACAACTTCTTCGCGGAGACCGAGCAGGTGGCCTTCCACACCGGGAACGTCGTCCCCGGTATCGACTTCACCAACGACCCGCTGCTCCAGGCCCGGAACTTCTCGTACCTGGACACTCAGCTGATCCGGCTCGGCGGCCCCAACTTCTCGCAGCTCCCGGTCAACCAGCCGGTCGCCCCGGCCCGGACCAACCACCGGGACGGCTACCACCAGACCGCGATCCACCAGGGCACCAACTACTCCCCCAACTCCCTCGGCGGGGGCTGCCCGGCGATCGCGGGCGCGGACGGCTATGCCTTCTCCCACTACGCGGAGCGGGTCGAGGGCCACAAGATCCGCAAGCGGAGCGAGTCCTTCAAGGACTTCTACAGCCAGGCCGCGCTGTTCTGGAACAGCATGAGCGACTGGGAGAAGCGCCACATCGTGGACGCCTTCCGCTTCGAACTGGGCAAGGTCGGCGCGGTACACGTACGGGAGCGCACCGTCGATCAGCTGGCCCACGTCGACTACGACCTGGCCTCGCAGGTGGCCCAGGGCATCGGCGTGGCGAATCCGGAACCGGGCGCCGCCAACCACAAGCCGCAGTCCTCGCCCGCGCTGAGCTTCGACAACCTCCAGGGCGACGGCTCGATCCGCACCCGCCAGATCGCGGTACTGGTCACCGACGGGGTGGACACCGAGCAGCTCACCCAGGCCCAGGAGGCGCTCACCGCCCAGGGCGCCGTCGTCGAGGCCCTCGCCGCGCACGACGGCAAGGTGCGCGGCGCCGACGGCAACGGCTACGCGGTCGACCGCGCCCTCCCCACGGTCGCCTCCGTCCTCTACGACGCCGTCCTCCTCCCCGGCGGCCCCACCGGCACCCCCGACCTGGCCTCGGACAGCACCGCCATGCGCTTCGTCCGCGACGCCTACCGCCACGGCAAGCCCATCGGGGCACTCGGCTCCGGCGTCGGCATCCTGGCCACCCTGGAACCGGAGGGCCTCCACATCGCCTCGGGCCACGGCCACGTCTGCGCCGACCGCGGCGTGGTCACGGACGCGACGACGGGCACGGCGAGCGAGGAGTTCACCCAAGCCTTCACCGAAGCGATAGCCGCCCACCGCCACTGGGACCGCCCAGCAGTCCGCTGCTGAATTCCGCGGGGCGCGGTTCACCCGGTTCCGGTGCATGGGTGATGGGTGTGGGGCGGCCCCCTCCGCCCCACACACACCCGCACGGCCCCGGGGCGCGCCCACCCGCGCCCGCGCCGCCCGCGCATGGGGCGTGCCCACCCGCGCCGCCTGTGCATGGGTGGGCCCACCCGCGCCGCCTGCGCACGGGTGCGCACGCCGGCGGCGCCTGTCCATGGGTGGTATGCCCACCCGTAATGCCGCCCGTCCAAGGGGGTGTGCCCCACCCGTGCCGCCTGTGCACGGGGGTGTCCACCCGTACCGCCTGCGCACGGGTGCGCACGCCGGCGGCGCCGCCTGTACGCGGGGTGGACAGCAGGCCCACGACCCCACTCAAGGGCGGGCACGCCCGGCGCGTCGCCGCGCACGGGTGGGGCGCACGGGTGGCAACCGCACCCGTCCCCCAACCGCCCAGGGGCGGGCACGCCCACACCGCCCCGCTCACGGCGGGGTAGGCACACCCGCAACGCCCACCCACGGGTAGCCGCACCGGCACCCGCCCACGGGGCAGGCACGCCCGCGCCGCCGCACACGGGGGGGGAGGACACGGCCGGCCACGCCGCCGCGCACGGGTGGGCAACCGCACCCGCCCCCCAACCGCCCAGGGGCGGGCACGCCCACACCGCCCCGCTCACGGCGGGGTAGGCACACCCGCAACGCCCACCCACGGGTAGCCGCACCGGCACCCGCCCACGGGGCAGGCACGCCCGCGCCGCCGCACACGGGGGGAGGACACGGCCACGCCGCCCATCCGCCGGTGGACCTTGCGGCCGCCGCCGCTGACCATGGATGGCGCACACAGGCGGGCACGCCCCGCGTCTCTCACTCACGGATAGCCCCACACCCGCAGCGCCCGCCCACGGGTAGCCACACCGTCCACGGAGCAGGCACCCCCGCGCCGCCGCACACGGGGGTGGACACGGCCACGCCGCCCACCCGCCGTAACCCGTGGACATACCGCGGACATGCTTGCGGCCGCCCGCCCAGAGGTGTGCCCCACCCGCACCGCTGACCACGGGGTAGGCACGGCCCGCGCCGTCCGGCCGTGTGAAGCCGGACCCGTGCCGCCTGTGCGTGGATGGGCACGCCACCGTGGCCTCCGGGCCATCGCCGGGTCCGCTGTGCGCGGGGGCCGCGGCGGAGTTCCGGTGGGGGTCGAGGGGGCGGAGCCCCATCGGTTCGGGAAGGGGCGGGGTGGGGGACTCACACGCCTACGGCTCGCGCCCCAGCAGCGCCAAGAGCCGGGCCTGCGCATCCGCCCCCGGCGGCGGATCGACGGGCGCCGCGAAAAGCCCGCTCTCCTCCAAATCCGCCGCGTACGGCGCGACCTCCCGCACCGAAAAGTCCACCAACGACCGCGGAATGCGCTCGTCCGCCCCGATGGCCCGGGACAGGTCCCATGCGTGCACGGCCGCGTCGGCCGTCATCTGGGCGCAGTAATGCGTGGCGGGACTCTCCCCGTACGAGAGCTCGACCATCCGGTCGAGGGCCCCCGGCTCCCGGAAGGCGTCCCGCGCCGCGGCCGCCGCCGCGTCCCACGTGGCGACGGGATCGTCCCCGAGCAGATCGCCCTCCAGCGCATCGCCCTGGTCGGAGACGCTCGTCCCCTCGTGGATCAGCGGCGGCACCCACATCTGCTCGACCGCGAGATGGTTCACCAGATCGCGCACGGTCCACTCGGTGCACGGCGTCGGGCCGTCCCACTGATCGGGCCGGATGGCGTGTACGCGCTCGGTGAAGAGGTCCAGGGCCTCGCGATGCCTGGCCAGTAGCGGATTCTCAGCCATGGGCGATCACCCCGTCTGCGGAGGGGGAGGCGGCGGAGGAGGCCCTCCGGCACCCGGAGGCGGCGGAGGCGGCGGAGGTCCCCCCGCCCCCGGAGGCGGAGGCGGCGGAGGCGGCGGAGGCTCCGATGGCGAGGGCCCGGCCGAAGGGCCGGAGGGGCCAGAAGGAGCGCCCTGGCCCGCAGAAGGACCACCAGGACCCGAGGGCGCCGAAGGAGCGGCGTGCCGCGGCGCAGCCGCGGGCCCCGCCCCCCGCCCCGCCGAATTCTTGAGCCACCCGGCCGCCACCAGCAGCAGCACGAACACGACCAGCGCCGCCGCCCACGCCGGAATGGCGATGGCGAAGAGCAGCACCAGGCACGCCGTCAGCGCACCTCCCGCGTACAGCGCGGCCGCCGCCGCGCCACCGTAGAGGCGGACGGCGCGCCGCCCGGACTGCTCGCGCAGCTCTCTGCGTACTTCTTCGCGGACTGCCCGCGCGACCGGTTCCGCCAGGTCCCCGGCCGACGGCAGACCCGCCTTGGGATAGGCCGATTTGTCAGTCATGTACCGCCGGGTACCCGTGCCCCACCGCCGTTAACAGGGGCACGGGTACCCGGACCTACGCAGGGCACGGCGTCGGACGCGGCCCCTGATGTCCCACGTCCGACGCCGCTCCTCACTCCCTACGGGCCGCTCGGCCGATCGACGGGTCCCCCTCCCCGGGGTCGTCAAACGTCCGCACGAGCCCGTGTTGACGACGTGGTGAGGGGTACGCGTGGGGGACGCAAAACCTGGAGGGAGTACATGCGACTCGGACATCTCCAACCGCTTTACGACCGCCCTGGCCCGTGGGCCAGCGTCTACTTCGACACCTCGCACCCCGACGAGTCCGCGGCCGAGGAACAGGAACGCGCCGCCCGCGAGGCGAGCCGTCGGCTGGAGCGGCAGGGCGCCGACCAGGACACCTGCCGTGCGGTGTACGACAGGCTGACCGCGCTGCCGCCCGCCGCCGGGCCGGCCGGGTGGGCCGTCTTCGCCACGGCCGGTGAGGTGGTCGTCGACCTGCCGTTGCTGACCCCGCCGCCGCTGGGCGAACCACCGTGCTGGTCGGCGCTGCCACACGTGGGGCCGCTGCTGGAGCTGACCGGCGAGGACCCGTCCTGCCTGGTGGCCTACATCGACCGCACCGGCGCGGACGTCGAGCTGCGCCACGGGCGCGGTGGCGAGCGGGTCGGCTCGGTGCGGGGACGGCAGTGGCCGGTGCACCGGACCGCCAGCGCCGACTGGTCGGAACGCCACTTCCAGCTCAAGACGGAGAACACCTGGGAGCACAACGCGGCGCTGATCGCCGATGAGCTGCGTACCTGCCAGGAGGAGACCCACGCCGATCTGCTGGTGCTGGCCGGGGACGCGCGCGAGCGGCGCGCGGTCCACGACCAGCTGCCCAAGCCGCTGCGCGAGGCGGCCGTGGAGACCCCGCACGGGGGCCGCGCCGCCGGTTCCGCCCCGCCCGGCACCCATGCCGCCCGGCTGCTGGAACAGGAAGTGGACGAGGCGCGCGCACAGTACACACGGGAGCGCGACGAGGCGGCGATGGAGCGGTTCCGGGCCGGCCGGACGCCCTCGGGCGGGCGCGTGGCGGCCGCCGAAGGGGTTCCGGCGCTGGTCGACGCGGCGCGTGAACACCGCATAGGCTCGTTGCTGGTACGCCCCGACGGGGTCGACCTCTACCGCGAAGTATGGGTCGGCACCGAACCGGACCAGGTCGCATTGCGCCGTACCGATGTCCAGTACCTGGGCGATGCCCGGCCGTCCCCGGCCCGCGCCGACGACGCGCTGATCCGCTCGGCCGTGGTCACCGGCGCCGAGGTGCTGACGGTGGCGCCCGCCGACGAGGAGACGGACGGCGGCGACATCCCGGTGGGCGGCCTGGGCGCACTGCTGCGCTGGCCGTACGAGGGCGATACGGAGTGACACGTCTCGGGACCGCGACCGACCCGAGAGACAAACGGACCCGCTGAGGAAGGGGACCGACATGCAGCGAGGCAGCGACCGGCTGAGCGTCCACAAGGACGATGAGATGAAGCACGAGCTCCAGGGACTGATCCGCTCCGGGCACCCCACCCGGGCCGAGGAGTGGCACGACCCGGAGCCGTCCGCCGACGACGACCCGGAGGTGACCCTGGGGCCGGTCCCGGCCCGTGGGACGACCGGTCAGGCCGAGGCGGTGCGGTTCGAATTCGCGCGCCGCCTGGGGCGTACGTCGTTCCCCGCCGATCGCGAGGCGCTGCTGCGCACCCTGGAGGATCGGCACGCACCGGACGGCCTGATGGACCTGGCCGAGGAGCTGCCCGCGGACCAGACGTTCCACACCGTGCAGGAGGTGGTCTCGGCACTGGGGCTGCGCCCTGGGACGTAGGAGCCCTGGGACGTAGGAGCCCTGGGAACGTAAGGAAGGGCGAGGAGATCGAGGTCTCGACGCGTCTCCGTCGCGCATGAATGGCAGGGCGCGGCCGGGGTACTGCGGGCAGCACATCACCCACGAAGGAGTGGACAGATGTCACAGATGTCCCAGGACCCGCCGCGCCATGTGCGGGACGTCATCACACGGCCCGTGGTCTCGGTCCACCCCGATGCCTCGCTGGTGGAGGCCGCCCAGCTGATGCGCGCACAGGACATCGGCGAAGTGCTGGTGGCCGACGGCGGGAAGCTGCTCGGGGTGCTCACCGACCGCGACATCACCCTGCGCGCGGTCGCCGAGGGCGTCGACCCCCTCGCGGTCACCTGCCATGCGGTGTGCACCGCGGACCCGGTGACCATCGGACCGGACGAGGAGGTGGCCGAGGCGGCCGCGCTGATGCGGCGGCATGCGGTGCGGCGGCTCCCGGTGGTCGAGGCGGGGCGTCCGTTAGGCGTGATCAGCCTCGGCGATGTGACCGAACCGCCCTAGGCAATTCCCGTGCCCCGAAGGGGGCGGTGGGGCAGACCCCACCGCCCCCTTCGCCATGCACCCCTCACTCACATCGTGAGACAGTTCTTCTCGTGATACGAGATGCCCTCTACGGTGGAGCTACCGAACACCGGCCCGAAGGGGGAGTTCCACCATGCCGAAGGACGCCGCCGTCTACACCCACGGTCACCATGAGTCGGTGCTGCGCTCGCACACCTGGCGCACGGCGGCCAACTCCGCGGCGTATCTGACCGGCCACCTCAAGCCGCATATGCGCGTCCTGGACATCGGCTGCGGGCCCGGCACCATCACCGCGGACCTGGCCGAGCTGGTCCCCCAGGGGCAGGTCACGGGCGTCGACGCGGCGGGCTCGGTCCTGGAGCAGGCCCGCTCACTGGCCGAGCAGCGCGGACTGGCCAATGTCTCCTTCGCGGTCGCCGACGTCCACGCGCTGGACTACCCCGACGACTCCTTCTGCGTGGTCCACGCCCATCAGGTGCTGCAACACGTCGGCGACCCGGTGCGGGCGCTGCGCGAGATGCGGCGCGTATGCGCACCGGGCGGGCTCGTGGCGGTGCGCGACGCCGACTACGCCACCATGACCTGGTATCCGTCCGTCCCGGGCATGGACAGCTGGCTGGATCTGTACCACCGGGTGGCACGGGCCAACGGGGGCGAGCCGGACGCCGGACGCCGGCTGCGTTCCTGGGCCCTGGAGGCGGGGTTCACCGATGTCACCTCGACCGCCACGGCGTGGTGTTACGCCACCGAGGAGGAGCGGGCGTGGTGGAGCGGTCTGTGGGCGGACCGCACGGTCGCCTCCTCGTACGCCCGGCTCGCGGTGGACGGCGGCCATGCCACCGAGGACGAGCTGCGGTCCATCTCGGAGGCGTGGCGGACCTGGGGCGAGGCCCCGGACGGTTGGTTCGCCGTCCTGCACGGTGAGATCCTCTGCCGCGTCTGAGCAGTTCAACTAGGCTCGCCCGCATGGATATTCTGGGGACTTCACTCCGTGTGTGCGTCGACGATCTGGACGCGGCGATCGCCGTCTACGAACGGCTGACGGGAGCCGAGGCGGTGCGCTTCCAGCGCGGTCCCGTCTCGGTCGCGGCGGTCGGCTGCTTCTTCCTGATGAGCGGCCCGGAGTCGGAGCTGTCGATTCTCCGTAAGATCACGGCGACGATCGCGGTGAAGGACGTGGACCAGGCGGTCGCCGACCTCACGGCGGTCGGCGGGCAGATCGTCGCCGGTCCGCTGCCCGCCCCGGTGGGCCGCACCCTGGTGGCCCGCCACCCCGACGGCTCGATCTTCGAGTACGTCGACCGGAATCCGATGGCGTGACCCGCCCGTGAACACACCGTCCGGCAGACCCGTCGGGAGGGCCAGACCCTTCAAGAGGGCCAGACCCGCCAGGAGGGCGGTCCCGGATCCGCGGTGATCTCCTCGTGGTCGGTCTCCTCGTAGAGACCGTCCACGTCACGGAGGTCATCGCGCTCGATCCGGACCGCCTCCGCCGCGGCGGCCGGCCCGCCGGTCGAGCCCTCCTGGGAGGAAGCGTCCCGCTCTCGCGGGAGCGCGGGGCCCGGCCCCCGCCGCGCCGGCCTCCGCCTCCAGCCACCTCACCGGCCCGTCCCCGGACCCGGCCGACTCCCCCGCCTCCGGCTCCATCGGTCAGCCGCCCGTGCAGCGATTCCGCTCACGCGCTTCCACGCTCGTGGTGCTCCGCGCAGGACGGCGCCCAGCGGGCCGCAGGTCCCTATACAGGCCGGCAGGTCCCTCTGCGGGCCGCATACGGAACTCATAGCGCTCGGGCAGCGGATGCTCGGCCCGCGCCCGCCGCCGCACCTCCTCGGTCAGCGGCTCCCCGGCCCCCGCCACCAACCGCTCCGCGACCGCGTACCAGGTGTCGCTCAACGCCTCGTCGCCCTCGCGCAGATCGCAGACCTCGAAACCCTCGTCGAAGACGGCCCGTGCGGCCGGGGCGTCGCCCTGGGCCAGCAGCACTTGGGCGCGCACCAGGTGGAAGCGGCCGCGGGCCCGGATGGCGGGGCGCAGCGCGTCGAGGACCGCCCGTGCGTCGTCGGCGCGGCCGGCCGCGAGCAGCGCGGCGATCGCCTCCCGGCCGAGCGCCGCCTCGGCCGCCTCGGCCGCTTCCAGCGCGACCGGATCGGCGGCGACGGGCGGCGGGGCCAGGGAGACGGCGGCCGACGCCCCCGCCCCCGCTGCCGCGCCCGCCGCCTCCGGCACCGGGACGTCCGGCACCGGGGCCTCCGGCGCCGGGACCGGTGCGGACTCCTGCGCGGCGTGTGCGGCGGCCGAGGCGAGGAGGAGCCGTACGGCGCGCAGCAGCCGCTCCGCCGCGCGCGCCGGATGACCCGACGCGGTGTCGGCTACGGCCAGACAGCGCAGTGCCCAGGGCGTCTCGGCGCACCGCAGCGACCGCTCCCAGCTGCGCTCGGCCTGTGCGCGGTCGCCCGCATGCCACTGGGCGACGCCCAGGTGGTACTCGGCGGCGGCGGTGGAGGGGACCGCTTCGAGGAGGTCGCGCCAGGCGGGCGCGACCAGGGAGGCGCCGGGGCCGACGAGGGAGGCGTCCGGCGCCCAGTCGGGCAGGGCGCCGGTGCGCAGCAACCGGCGCCAGGGTTCCTGCTCCTCGCCCAGCGTGCCCGGGTCGAACGGCGTACCGGGCAGCTCGAAGCCGCCGCGCTCCACCTCCAGCGCGCCCCAGCCGGAGCCGGTGGCGAGGTGCTCGGCGGGTTCCGCGTCGGCGTGCGGGCGCCAGGCGGCGTAGGCCGCGTCGACGGCGGCGCGCGGCAGCGCCGCCTCCAGGCGGGCCTCGGTCTCGCGGCGGGCGGCCGCCCAGTCGGCGCTGTGGACGGCGGCCGGGTCGGCGGACAGCGGTCCGTACGCCTCCAGCCAGGCGAACTCCTCACCCGCCTCCAGCGGGACGTGCTCCAGCTGGGTGCGGGCCAGCCCGGCCTGGATCTCGGCGTAGCCGCCGGTGCCGGGCTCGGTCAGCCACCGCTGCCAGCGCCGCCCGCCGGGCCCGGCGCCCCAGACGAAGAGCTTGCGGCCGCGCAGCAGATCGGTCGAGGTCTGGACGAGGCCGCTGCCGTCGGTGTCGAGCGAGGCGATCCAGCGGCGGGCGCCCTCGGGCACGTCGTAGAAGTAGTCGGCGGGGTAGGCGCCGCGCAGCGGATAGCTGCGGTCGGCGCCGTCCCACTCGGGGACCGGGACCCGGCGGAGGGTGCGGGCGTAGCCGAAGTGCCAGGCGTCGTCTGCGGGGGCGAGGACGCGGGTGTGCTCGTCCTCGGGGACGGCGATGTTGGACCACCAGTAGACGGGGGCGGGGTGGTGGTGGGGGTTGCGGATCCGGACACCCACGTAGAGGAACGCGGAGTCGGCGGGCAGCCACAGATCCACTTGGAAGGGCAGGTCGCGCAGCCGCTCCCACTCCCACAGCCGCACCATCGCGCCCCCGTCGGCGGCGTCGGGGGCGGGGACCCGGGCGGCGTGCAGGGGTGCGCAGGACAGGGTGGTGTGGCCGGTGGCGCCGATGTTCCACTCGATCCCGCCGGAGAACCAGGCGCCGTTGAGCGCGAAGTCGGCGGGCTGGCACACGGGGTTGCGGTAGAGCAGCTCACGGCCGGTGGCCTTGTGGACGAGTGAGTGGACGCGGCCGCCGAGTCCGGGCAGCACGGTGGCCCGCAGCCGGCCGTTCTCCAGGACGATCGCGTCGAGCGTGGCGGGGGCGCGGTCGCGGCCGTAGCCGTCGCGCAGCCGCACCGGCAGCACCGAGCGCAGTGGCTCATAGGCGACCTGACGGGCCATGTCGGCCGGGAGTGTGGCCCGGACGCGGTCGTCCACGCGGTGCACCTCGTCGAGGGGGTGCAGCGCGGGCAGGGGGTTGTCCGGCCCGAGAGGGGCGGTGGGAAGGGTCAGGGTGGTGCGTCGCACGCTCGTGGCCACGGGCTCCCTCGCTCCGACTGCCTTGGGCCACCTCGGCTGCGGCGACCGTCAGGTGACCCATGGAACAACGTCGCGGGCCGGCTGAACAGAGCGCTACGGGACCGATCAGGCCGCCCCGTCAGGCGGGACCGTCAGCCGGCTCCGGGCCGCTGTCCAGCATGTCGCTGGTCATGGCCCAGCGCTCGTGGTCGCGCCAGGCGCCCTCGATGTGGAGGAAGTCGGGGGAGAATCCCTCCAGCCGGAAGCCATGGCGCTTCACCAGCCCGATCGACGCCTTGTTGCCCGGCTGGATGTTGACCTCCACGCGGTGCAGCCCCAGCGGCCCGAAGGCGTGGCGCAGCACGAGCCCGAGCCCCTCGGACATATAGCCCTGTCCGGCGGCGGGCGGAAAGGCCCCGTAGCCGATCGAGCCGCACTGGAAGGCGCCGCGCACGATGTTGTTGATGTTGATGAACCCGGCGAGGTCACCGGTTGTCCGGACGCAGACGAGGAAGCCCTCGCGGTCCTCGCGCTCCAGCTGGCTGATGTAGTACTCATACGCCTGCTCCGTGGTGGGAAGGGTGAGCCAGGGGCGGTGGAACGCCACGCTCTCCCGGGCGCGCCGGATGAACTCCGCACCGTCCTCGCGGCGGGTGCGGCGGATGGCCGCCCGGGTTCCCTCGCTGACGTACCGGATGTCAGACATGCGGCGATGATGACAGCAGCGCCATGGCCGCCGCATAACCGGCGCCACCGGATATGCCCTCGTCCACCGGGATGTCGGTCATGGTCCACGGGCCGACCGGCACGGGGGTGAGCCCGGTGCCCACGTAGTTGACCGCCGGGTCCCGGGAGAGACCGGTGCCCAGGCCCTTGAGATACGCCTCCTTGCGGGTCCAGCAGCGGGCGAAGGCGGCGGGCCGGTCGGCCTGCGACAGCGCGCTCAGCTCGGCGCGCTCCCTCGGATGCAGGCTCTCGGCGACCTGGTCGACCACCGAGACGGGCTGGAGCTTCTCCACATCCACGCCGACCGGGGTGCCGGCGAAGGCGAAGAGCACCAGATCACCGGCGTGTGACATGTTGAAGTGCAGCGGGGTGCCGGAGACGGCGGGGCGGCCGTGCGGACCGCCGCAGCCGGGGCACGGCTCACGGGTGAACGGCACATCGGACGGGGCCAGGCCCAGATAGGCGCCGAGCAGCTCGCGCAGCCCCATATGGGCCGCCGTATAGCGCTCGCCGTCCTCCGCCCGCAGGAACTTCGCGGCCCGCTCCCGCTCCTCGGCGTCCAGGGTCTTGCCGGGTGCGCCCGTGTCCATGGCCGCCGTGTACCGGGAGACGTTCAGCAGCCAGGTCTCGGGCTCGCCGCCCTGCGGCCAGGCGTCGGCGACGGCGGCGGGCAGCGGCTCACGGCCGAGGACGCGCGGGGCCGGTGGGGGTGTCAACTCGCTCCTCCAGTGGAGTTCGGGGCCGCTGACGTCAGCAGCTCCAGGGTGGGCACATCGGATCTGTGCAGTCCGAAGGTCTGGATGTACAGCGACAATTCGGCCTCCAAGGCGCGGATCATCGTATCGGCCCGGCGGAAGCCGTGGCCCTCGCCCTCGAAGGTGAGGTAGGCGTGCGGTACGCCGCGTCCGGAGACCGCCGCCAGGAACCGCTCGCACTGCTCGGGCGGGCAGATGGTGTCGTCCAGCCCCTGGAGCAGCACAAAGGGCGAGCCGACGCGGTCGGCCCGGTACAGCGGAGAGCGCTCGCGGTAGCGGTCCGCCACCTCCGCGAGCGGGCCGACCAGCGATTCGGTGTAGCGGGACTCGAAGTCATGGGTGCCGCCGGTGGCCCAGGAGACCAGGTCGAGGATGGGGTAGCTGACGGTGGCGCAGGCGTACAGCTCGGTGGCGGTGAGGGAGGCGGCCGCCGTCCAGCCGCCCGCGCTGCCGCCGCGGATCGCGAGCCGGGCGCGGTCGGCGGTGCCCTCGTCGGCGAGCGCCTCGGCCACGGCGGCGCAGTCCTCGACATCGACCACGCCCCATTGCCCGCGCAGCCGCTCGCGGTAGGCGCGGCCGTAGCCCGTGGAGCCGCCGTAGTTGACCTCGGCGACGCCGATGCCGCGTGAGGTGAAATAGGCGATCTCCAGGTCGAGCACGAGCGGGGCGCGGCCGGTGGGCCCGCCGTGGGCCCAGATCACATACGGCGGAAGCTCACCTTCCGGCGCGGTGTGGCCGGGATGGTGCGGCGGATACACCTGGGCGTGGATCTCCCGGCCGCCCAGACCCGTGAAGGTGCGGGTCCGCGGCCGGGGGTGGTACGCGGGGTCCACGGGGTCGGTGTGAGCGCTGCCGATGGTCCGGGAGCGGCCGGTGCAGACGTCCAGCTCGACCACCTCATGGCCGCTGTGCGGGCTCGCCGCGACGCCGACCACCCGTGTGCCGTTCACGGCCAGCGTGGGCTCCCATTCGGTCCAGGGGCCCGGCACATCGGCGGGATCGCCGGTCCGTGGATCGAGGATGCCGAGGGTCATCGCGCCCCGGCCGTGCAGCACCGCGATCAGACCGCCGGACAGCGGGGCGAACCAGCGGTGGCCGAGCTTCCACAGCGGCCCGGCGAACTCCTCCTCCCGGGGACACAGCGCCACCGGCCGGGCCCGGTCCCACGCCGTGGCGCCGGCCGCCTCCGCCGGCGGCTCCAGGCGGTGCAGATTCCACCAGCCGGTGCGGTCCGTGGCCGCGAGCAGCGCGCCGTCCTCGGCCCACTCGATCTGGGCGACCGCCTCGTCCGGCCCGCCCAGCACCGTCCGGGCGCCGGTGAGGGAGCCGTCCTCCGCGACATCGGCCAGCATCACCTCGGTGCCGTCCCAGGGCATCCGGGGGTGGTCCCAGACGATCCAGGCGGCCCGCCGGCCGTCGGGCGAGAGCCGGGGCCCGGTGAGGAAGCGGTGCCGGTCGCCGGTCAGCTCCCGCACCGCCGTCCGGTCCTCGGCGGCCGAGCCGTCCAGCGGCACGGCGGCGATCACCCGCCGCACATCCGTCGGCCCCTCGCCCGTGAACTCCTCCAGCACACACCACACCTCGCCGCGGTCCGGATGGATCACCGGATCCGCCCAGCGCAGCCCCTCCCCCACCGCAGACAGCGGGGTCAGCGGGCGCGGCGGGCCCTGGGCCGGGGCGTCCGGCTCATGGACGTACAGCCGCTGATCGGCGAAGTGGACGAACACCACCAGCGGGCCGCCGCGCGCGCGGTCCACCGCGGCCCAGGGCATCCCTCCGTACCCCATCACCTTGCTGCGCACATTCCACGGCGGGGCCAGCACCGCCACTTCCGCGCCGTCGGTCCGCCGCCGGATCAGGGCGCGGCGGCCGCCCTCCTCGGGGCGCGGCGCGGTCCACCACACCTCCTCGCCGACCGTGCCCACATACTCCGGATGGCCGTCGCGGGAGGCGACGAGCGCGGCGTCGATCGGGGAGCGCCAGGTTCCGTAGGGGGCCGTGACCACTGTCCGCCGCTGTGCCGATGTCTGCTGCTGTGCCGCCGTCTGCTGCTGTGCCGCCGTCTGCTGCTGTGCCGATGTCTGCTGCCGCACCGTCTCTCACGCCCTCCGCAGGAAGTGGTCGAGCACCCGGACGCCGAAGTGCAGGGCCTCCACCGGCACCCGCTCGTCCACGGCGTGATAGAGCGCCTGATAGTCGAAGCCCTCGGGCAGGCGCAGCGGCGAGAAGCCGTATCCGGTGATGCCGAGCCGGGAGAACTGCTTGGCGTCGGTGCCGCCCGACATGCAGTAGGGCACGGCGCGGGCGCCCGGGTCGAAGTGCTCGACGGCGGTGCGCATCGCCCGGTAGGTGGGGGTGTCGACCGGCGCTTGCAGCGGGCGCTCCCGGTGGTGGAACTCCCACTCCACATCCGGCCCGGTGAGCCGGTCGAGGGTGTCCTGGAACTCCTCCTCGCCGCCGGGCAGTATCCGCCCGTCCACGAACGCGGTGGCGCTGCCCGGGATCACATTGACCTTGTAGCCGGCCTCCAGCACCGTGGGGTTGGCGCTGTTGCGCACGGTGGGCTCGATCAGGGCGGCGGCGGGCCCCAGCTCGGCCAGCAGGGCGTCGACGTCGAAGTCCGCGGCGTCCACATCGGCCGGGATGCCCTGGAGCGCGGCCAGTTCGGTGAGTGCGGCCTTCACCGTGGGCGTCAGCCGGACCGGCCAGCTGTGCTCACCGATCCGGGCGACGGCGGCGGCCAGCCGGCTGACCGCGTTGGCCCGGTTGACCTTGGAGCCGTGTCCGGCCCGGCCGTGGGCGGTGAGCTTCAGCCAGGCCGTGCCGCGCTCCCCCGCCGCGATGGGGTAGATCCGCCTCCCGGCCCCGGCATGGAAGGTGAAGGCCCCGGATTCGCTGATGCCCTCGGTGCAGCCCTCGAAGAGCCCGGCGTGCCGCTCGGCGAGGAAGCCGGCGCCCCAGGCGGCGCTGTCCTCCTCATCGGCGGTGAAGGCCAGCACGATGTCCCGGCGCGGCCGCACGCCCGTGCGCGCCCAGGCCCGGACGACGGCGAGCACCATCGCGTCCATGTCCTTCATGTCGATGGCGCCCCGGCCCCAGACGACCCCGTCGCGCACCTCCCCGGAGAAGGGGTGCACGGTCCAGTCGGCGGGCTCGGCGGGCACCACGTCCAGATGGCCGTGGACCAGCAGCGCGGGCGCGGCCGGATCGGTGCCCTCGATCCGGGCCACGACGTTGGTGCGCCCCGGCGACCGCTCCAGCAAAGTGGGCTCGATCTCCACGTCGCCGAGCATCTCGGCCACATACTCGGCGGCCGGGCGCTCGGAGCAGTCACCCCCGCCGCGGTTGGTGGTGTCGATTCTGATCAGCTCGGAGGTGAACCGCACCACCTCCTCCAGCGCCTGGGCGTCGATCGCCTCGGGATGGTCCAGGTCAGCCATACTGCTCCTCCACCGCGGCCGACACGACCGTCGTGACGGCCTTGAAGCAGCGGATGCCCTCGTACATGGTCGGTGAGGTGTAGGCGACGCGCCGCTCGCCGCTGCGCTCCACGCCCGGTACGACGCTCGCCGCCCCCACCAGATGCTCGGCGTCGAATTCCAGCTCCACCGTGAACGGCCCGCCGCGGGCGGGCTCATGGCGCACCGCCAGCACCGCCGCCTCCCGCGCCGCCGCCCGGATGTCCGCGGCCGTGCGGGCGGGGGTGCGGCACACCGCCGCATAGCGCGAGACATAGTCCTTGACCGCGACCGAACGGGCGTGCGGCGCATAGCCCCTGGCGTCCTCACAGGTCTTGTCGTCCCCGGTCACCAGCACCACCGGCACCCCGTACTCGGCGACCACCAGGGCGTTGAGCAGGCCCTCACTCGCCCGTGCGCCGTCCACCCACACCCCGGTGATGGAGTTGGCGAGATAGGTGTGGGCGAGGACGCCCTCGGTGCCCGCGCCGGTGTGGTAGCCGACGAAGGCCACACCGTCCACATCGCCGTGCTGCACCCCCTCGACCATGCTCAGGCTCTTGTGCCGCCCGGTGAGCATCTGGGCCCGCTCGTCCAGCTCCTCGAGCAGCAGATTGCGCATGCTCCAGTGCGCCTCGTTGATGAGCACCTCGTCCGCGCCGCCGTCGAGGAACCCGGCGACGGCCGCGCTCACATCGGAGGTGAACAGCCGGCGACAGCGCTCCCACTGCGGGGTGCCGGGCAGCACATCAGCCGGCCAGGTCACGCCGGTGGCGCCCTCCATGTCGGCGCTGATGAGGATCTTCATGCCTCGTCACGTTACGCGCCGCGACGGACCCGAACCACCCCTGTGGATAACTGGTCCAATCCACTGGCCACACCCCGGTGACCGGGTCCGTTCCGCCCCGGTGTGCGCCCGCCGCCGTCCACCGGGCCGGCGCTACGCCCGCGACACCACGAACCAGCGGGCCGGCAGCTCGACCCGTGAGCCGTCCGGCCACCGCTCCGTCTGGGCCAGCGCCGTCGGGCCCTCGGCCAGGATCTCCAGCCCGGCCTCCGCCAGCACCTCCGGGATCTCCTTGTCCGCCGCGTCGGCCGGCCGCAGCCCGTGGTCCAGGACCCGGCGCAGCTTCGGCGGCGGACCGCCCGGACTCGCCGCCAGCTCGCCCAGCACCGCCTTGGACTCCGCCGTCAGCTCCGCGACGAACCCCCGCCCGCGCCGCCCCAGCAGCGTGGCCACCGCCTCCGCGACCGCGCGCCGGTCGGGGGCGTCGCTCTGGTGGATGACGGCACGCATATAGACGTTGGCGTCGCCGAGCCGCCGGGACAGCTCCCGCACTCCGGCCGCGTCCGTCAGGCTCAGCTGCTGGTACTCCGCCACGCCCGCCGGGTCGGCGCGCCGTGCGTGCTCCACCGCCGCCCGGGACAGGTCGACGCCCAGCGCCCGTTCGAAGCGGGTGGCCAGATAGCGGGTCTGGGTGCCGTTGCCGCAGCCCAGGTCGACGATCGGCAGCGACGGGTCGGCGTGCGGCGCCAGCAGGTCCAGGTGCGGGGCCGCGCTCAGCGAGGGGTCCGCGTCCCAGATGGCGTCCCCCGGAGCGTCCGAGGTGTTCCGCCAGTAGCTCTCCCACGCCTGCCGGTAGCGCTCCGAGACGCTCATCGCCGCTCCCCTGGGTGTGCCAACGCCTGCTCGAACCAGACCGTTTTACCGCGCCCCGTGCGGCTCGTGCCCCACTCGCGCGCCAGCTCGCTGATCACCCGCAGCCCGCGCCCGCTCTCGTCGTCCCGGTCCGCGCCCAGCAGCGCCGGCACCTCGTGGTCGTCGTCGGTGACCTCGCACAGCAGGGCGTCCGTGCGGACCAGACGCAGCCGCACATGGTGGGTGTGGGCATGCCGTATCGCATTGGTCACCGCCTCGCTCACCAGCAGCTCGGCGGTTTCCACGGCCTCCGGCAGCCCCCACCGGACCAGCCGCTCGCGCACGAGCCGGCGGGCCCGCCCGACCTCGCTGGGGTCCAGTGCGAGCCGCCACTGGGCGACGTCCTCGGCCGGGATACCGTTCAGCCGGGCCATCAACAGCGCCACGTCGTCCTTACGGCCGCCACGGCCGTCCTGGTCCCGGGAGGCGGCGGCGAGGGCCCGGATGATGGTGTCGCACGCGTCGTCCATGGACGCCGCCGGATGCGCCGCGGACTCGCACAGCGCGGCGAGCCCGGCGCCGATGTCCTGGCCCCGCACCTCGACCAGGCCGTCCGTGCACAGCACCAGCCGGTCGCCGGGCGTCACCCGCACCGTCACGGTCTCGAAGGGCACTCCGCCCACGCCGACCGGCGCCCCGGTCGGCAGGTCCAGCAGCTCGCTGCGGCCGTCCTGGGCCCGCACCAGCACGGGCGGGATATGGCCCGCGTTGGCGATCAGCAGCTCGGAGCGGACGGGGTCGTAGACGGCGTACAGGCAGGTGGCCAGGTAGTGCTCACCGAGCCGCTGGGCCAGATCGTCGAGGCTGCGCAGCAGCTGGGCGGGCGGCAGGTCGAGCGCGGCCATGGTCTGCACGGCGGTGCGCAACTGCCCCATCATGGCCGCCGAGGTGAGCCCGTGCCCCATGACGTCGCCGACCACCAGCGCGGTGCGCGAACCGGGCAGCTTGATGGTGTCGAACCAGTCGCCGCCGACCCGGCCGAGCCGGGTCCCGGGCAGATAGCGGGTGGCGGTGTCACAGCCCGCCATGCGCGGGGTCACCTGGGGCAGCATGCTGTCCTGGAGCGTCTCCGCGACGTTCTCCTGGTGGGTGTACATACGGGCGTTGTCGAGGACGAGCCCGGCGCGGGCGGCCAGTTCGGCTCCGGTCGTGCGGTCCATGTCGTCGAACGGCTCACGCCCGGGGCGCCGCAGCAGCACCATGAAGCCCAGCACCACATCGCGCGCCTTGAGCGGCACGATCAGGATCGACCGGCCGTTGATCAGGGGTCTGAGGTCGCGCTTCTCGAACTGCCCGGCGATCCGGTCGCCCACCTCGTCGCTGATGTACGGGATCAGCACCGGATCGCCGGTGACCATGCACTGGAAGAACGGGGTGTGATCGGGAAACGCGATGCTCTCCCCGACCGGCACGGTGTCGTCCCAGCGGCCCGGTTCGTCGTTGTGCTCGACCCAGACACGGTGCCAGACGGTGGTGACGTCGGGCGGGCCCTCGGGGAACCCCTCGCCCGCCAGCACCTGGGCGCGCAGATGCGTCCCGGCGAAGTCCGCGAAGCGCGGGACGGCGGCGCTGGTCACCTCGCGGATGGTGCGGGCGAGGTCCAGGGAGGTGCCGATGCGGCCGCTGACCTCGTTGAGGAACTCCAGCCGCTCACGGACCGCCGCGTGCTCCAGGTCCACATCGCCGGGGTCCAGCGGCCGCTCGGGGGCGTGCGCCTGCTCCGGCGCGCCGTCCGCCACGACCCCGCGCCGCCGCACGGCCTCCTGGCGCGCCAGGCGCTCGCGGTAGCGGGGCATCCCCCAGTCCGGGGTCACCGGCACCCGCTCACAGCGGCTGATCTCCAGTACCGGATAGCCCAGTTCCAGCACCTGGGCGACGATCCGGCCGGCCGTGGCCGGACCCATGTTGGGCAGGATGTCCGGCAGCCGGTCGGCCAGCCGCTCGGCGCCGGGGAACTCGGTGTGCAGCGCGAACACCGGTGCGATCCGCTCGTCCTGCCCCAGCGCGCCGCCGCCCACCCCCTTGGCGTCCGCCGCCAGCACCAGCAGCCGCTCCGGTTCGGGACCCACCAGGGGGTACGCCCACCACAGGACGTCGGCCTGGCCATGGTCCGGGTCCGCCATACGGGCCCGCCCCGCGGTGGGGTAGGACACGGTGCCGAGCCGCGAGTCGTCGAGTTCGGGGTGGCCCGTCGCGTCGGTGCGCACGTGTGCGCCGCGCAACGCGCCGGAGACCGGCATCAGATCGACGGCGGGAGCGCCGACGGCCTGTTCGCGGGCGGGTCCGAAGAGCCTGCGCGCCCCGGAACTCCAGTGCGTGACGAGTCCGTCGGCGTCGATGACGACGACCGCGAGCGGCATCCTCCCGTGGACACCCGTGCGCTGCTCCGGCACCGCGGGCGGCTCGCCCCGGCCGTCGCCGCAGCGCGACGTGCCGTACTCCATAGGCGGAAGACTCCTTCGCACGCAAGATCTGCGACAGTGCTACCCACGGTACGGCTGTTGCGGGCACCGACGGGAGGCAATACCCGAATAGGTGTCATGTGCGCGTGCGTGCGGGGACCTTGCCGCCGGGAGGCGCCGGTTCGCCACGCCTCCCGGCTCAAGGTCTAGTCCTCGTAGCCCAGTTGCAGATCGCGCTCCGTACGGCCGCCGCCCGCGACCTGGAGGACCGTCGCCACCGGCGGGTAGCCCGCCGCGATGACCGTGTATTCGCCCGCCGACAGGTCGATGAAGCGGAACGCGCCGTCCGGGCCCGTCGTCGCCGTGTCGACCACATTGCCGGCCGCGTCCAGCAGGGTGACCCGGGCGTCCTCCACCACCCGGCCTCCGGTGGCCCGGACGACCCCGCGCAGGACCGCGCCGCCGGCCAGTTCGACGTCCTGCCGGGTCTCGCGCGCGGCCTGGACGGTGACGGGGAGGGCGGCGGGGCGGAACGCGGGGGCGCTGGCGGCGAGGGTGTACTCACCCGCCACCAACTCGTCCATCACATAGCCCCCTTCGCGCCCGCTGCGGGTGGCCGCGACGACCTCGCCGCGCACATCGGTCAGGGTGACGGTCGCCTCCCTTACGGGCGTGCCGTCGGCCGTAAGGACGGCACCGGCGAGCCGGCCCGCGCCGCCGAGGACCACGTCCAGTTCGACCGGCCGGTCCCCGACGGTGACGCTGACCGCGCGCGGCTGGTGGCCGCCGGCCGCCGCGATCAGGACGTAGGACCCGGCGCCGGGCGTGCTCAGCGCGTACCGCCCGTCCTCCCCGGTGGCGCCGCGCCCGATCTGGCGGCCGCCGACGTCGATGAGGGTCAGGGCGGCCCGAGGGACCGAGGTGCCGTCGTGGTGCTGGACCGTGCCGCACACCGGGACACCCGCGGCGGGCGGCGGCGCGGCGGACCCGGCGTGCCGGGGCCCGGCGCCCGTGCGCGCGGCCGGCACCACCGGCTCTCGCAGGTCATGCGGGTCTTGCTGGACGGCGTAGTCGGTGTGGGACACCAGAGGTTTCTCCTTCAGCAGGAAGGCGAGCAGGAAGCCCAGGACGAGCACCGGCACGAGATAGAGGAAGATCCGCGGCATGGCGTGGGCGTACGCCGCGATGTAGCCGTCGCGCAGGGCGCTCGGCAGCGCGTGCACCATCTGCGGGGTGACCGAGTCGGGGTCGGGCAGACCGGAGCCGTCGCCGCCGTGCCCGTTCGCCGCCCCGGAGGGCAGGTCGACCCTCAGGCGGTCGGCGAGCCGGTTCGCGAAGAGCGTGCCGAACACGGCCGCGCCGACGCTGCCGCCGATCTGCCGGAAGTAGTTGTTGGCGCTGGTGGCCGAGCCGAGGTCGGCGACGGGCACGGAGTTCTGCACGGCGAGGATGAGCACCGGCAGGACGAGCCCGATGCCGAGCCCGAGGACGCCCATCCACAGGCTGTAGTCCTGGCGGGAGGTGTCCTCCTCGAGCCGGGAGAGCAGCCACATGCCGATGGCGGAGATCAGCCCGCCGAGGATCGGGAAGAGCTTGTAGCGGCCGGTGGTGCTGATGAGGTAGCCGGAGAGGACGGAGGCCAGCACCATGCCGCCCATCATGGGCACCATCAGCAGCCCCGACTCGGTGGCCGAGACGCCGTCGACCATCTGGAGGAAGGTCGGCAGATAGCTGGCGGCGCCGAAGAGGGCGACGCCGACGACGGCGCCGATCAGTCCGCTGACGCAGAAGACCGAGTCGCGGAACAGCCGCATGGGGATGATCGGTTCGGGGACGACACACTCCACGACGACGAAGAGGACCGCCGCGACCGCCGCCCCCAGGGCGAGTCCGAGGATGACGCGAGAGCCCCATGCGTACTCCGTGCCGCCCCAACTCGTCAGCAGCACCGCGCAGGTGGAGAACACCGACAGGAACAGCGCGCCCAGAACGTCGAAGCGCGCCCGGCGGGCCGGCTCCGGCACCTTGAGGACGGCGGCCACGACGGCGAGCGTGACCAGCCCGAAGGGGACGTTGACGTAGAAGCACCAGCGCCAGGAGACATGGTCGGTGAAGAACCCGCCGAGCAGCGGCCCGGCCACCGAGGCGAGGCCGAACGCGGCGCCGATGAGCCCCATATAGCGGCCGCGTTCCCGGGGAGGAACGATGTCCGCCATGATCGCCTGGACCCCGATCATCAGACCGCCGGCGCCCACGCCCTGGACGGCGCGGAAGGCGATCAGCTCGTCCATCGTGCGTGACCAGCCCGCGAGCGCGGACCCGGCGACGAAGACGACGATCGCGAAGAGGAAGACGCTCTTACGGCCGATGAGATCGCCGAGCTTGCCGTAGAGCGGCAGCACGACGGTGACCGCGAGGAGGTAGGAGGTGACGGTCCAGGACATCTTGTCCAGGCCGTGGAGTTCACCGACCACCTCGGGGAGGGCGGTGGCGACGATGGTCTGTTCGAGTGCCGCGAGCAGCAGCGCGAGCATCAGCGCGACGAAGACCATCCGCACCCGGGCCGGGCTGAGCGGGAGGGGGGCCGGGGCGGCGTCGCCCGCCTCCACCGCCACCGGCACCGGCGGCGGTGGAGGGCCCGCCCCGGCTTCCCCAGGCCTCTCGTCGGTGGCGTGGGCGGGAGGGCCCGCCGGTCCGCACGCCCCGGCCCGCTCGTGGCCCTCTCGCCGCTTCGGCACGGTGGCCCCGGTGGTCCCGGTGGTGCCGCCCACGTCCTTCTCCCCTCGTCACGTCTGCGCCGCCCATTTCTCGCATCACGCGCAATCAGGGGCAAACAGCGACGAATCGTCGACGAGGGACGGCCGATGGCATTCCCCCCGGTGAGAGCGTGTGCGGGGGTATGCCGGACAGCGGAGAAAACCACCCGAACCGGTGAATGCGACGTTCGGTCCGGGGACGGGGCGGGACCAGGGCCGGCGACGAGGTTGGGCCCGGAGACGAGGCCGGGTTCGGACTCCGACTCCGGCCCGAGGCGCTACTGGGCGGTCTCGGCGGCGAGCTTGGCCAGCAGCTCGTCGTAGATCCGGGCCAGCCCCTTGGGGGCGAAGGCCCGCTCGAAGAAGCCGCCGATGCCGCTCGCGCCGGTCCAGGTCGAGGTGACGACCACCCGCGACCTGCCTTCACCCGCCGGGGTGACGGTCCAGGTGGTGACCATGGAGGAGTTGCGGTCCTTCTCGACCAGCCGGCCATCGGTCGGCTCGGAGACCTCCAGCAGGCAGTCGCGCACCCGCTTGCTGGTGGCCTGGAGCTTCCAGTGCACGACGGTGCCCTCGCCGTCGCCGCCCTCGCGCACCTCGTACTCGCTGAACTGCTGCGGAAGCAGCCGGGGGCGGGTCTCGCGATAGTCGGCGAGTGCGTCGAACACGTCCTCGGGCTTACCCGTGACGATCCGCTCCGTGGTGGCTTCGACCTGCCCCATCGCTTTTCCTCCCGCGTTCGACGTGACGTCCCTGCCCGTGACGTCCTGACAAACGCAAGCCAACCACCTCCAGGTCACCGGCCCAAATCCAGGCTTGACGAAAACGAATCACACATGTGTTCTATTGTGGTACGAGCGAGACCCGGAGGTGCCTGCGATGCGCTGGGACAACCTGAGCAGAGATGACGGGGCGGCCACCCCGGCCCTCTTCGCCGCGGACGCGGTGACCACCCGCACCTTCGACACCCCGGAGTTCCGCGGGATCACCTTCCATGAGATCCGGGCGCGCTCGATCATCAACCGGGTGCCCGGCGCCTCCCGGATGCCGTTCGAATGGACGGTGAATCCGTACCGTGGCTGCACCCACGCCTGCGTCTACTGTTTCGCGCGCAAGACGCACAGCTATCTGGACCTGGACACCGGGCTCGGCTTCGACTCCCAAATCGTGGTGAAGACCAACGCGCCGGAGCTGCTCCGCCGCGAGCTGGCCTCCCGCCGCTGGTCCGGTGAGCACATCGCGATGGGCACGAACGTGGACTGCTACCAGCGCGCCGAGGGCCGGTACCAACTGATGCCCGGCATCCTTACGGCGCTCACGGAGCGCGCCAACCCCTTCTCGATCCTCACCAAGGGCACCTTGATCCTGCGCGATCTGGAGCTGCTGCGGCGGGCGTCACGCGTCACCGACATCGGCGTCTCGGTCTCGGTCGGCTTCACCGACGGCGAGCTGTGGCGCACGGTCGAACCGGGCACGCCCTCGCCCGAGCGGCGCCTGGACGTCGTGCGCACGCTGTCCGCTCACGGGATTCCGTGCGGGGTGCTGATGGCCCCGGTGATCCCCTTCCTCGGCGACTCCCCCGAGCAACTGCGCGCCACCGTAAGGGCGATCGCCGAGGCCGGGGCCAGCTCCGTGACCCCGCTGGTGCTCCATCTGCGTCCCGGCGCCCGCGAGTGGTTCACCACCTGGCTCACCCACCGCCATCCGCGCCTGCTGCGGCGGTACGACGCGCTCTACGAGGGCGGCTCCTACGCCCCGAAGTGGTACCAGCGGCGGATCACCGGGATGGTGCACGACTTCGCCGCCGAGTACGGCATCGGCCCGTACGCGGCGGGCGCGCACCGCAACGTCCAGGAGGAGCCGGAGACCCGGTCCGACTCGCCCCCGGCGCCGTCCCAGCTGTCACTGCTGTAGACCGTCACTGCCATAGACCGTCACTGCCATAGGCCGTCACTGCTGTAGGCCGTCCCGGTCACCGCGGCACGAACACGGCTCCCCTCACGGCACGCGGGCCTCACCCACGCTCTCCGCCTTACCGGCCTTACCGGCCGTGCCCGCCGGCTCCGGGGCGCCACCGCCCGTGACGGCGCCTTCGCCGGTGATGCGGGCCAGGGCGGCGGCGGCCGCCGCGCTGAGGCGTATGTGCCGGGCGGCGGCGGTCAGGGCCGGGATGGCGCGCTCGTCGCCGATCGCGCCCAGGCCCTCGACGCAGGCGCGGGCGATCGCCCAGTGGCGGTCGCGGGCCGCCAACTGCCGTTCCAGGGCGGCGACCAGGGCCGGTACGGACTCGGGGGCGCGCAGCTCCACCAGCAGCCGGATGGGGTGCAGGGAGTACGCGGTGCGCAGCGGGTTCGTGGCCAGGGCGGCGGCGGCCCGCGCGGTGCGCGGATCGCCGAGGCGGGCCAGCACCCGGGCGGCGGTCGCACAGCGGGCCGGCTCGCGGTAGTTGAGCAGGAGGACGAGGGTTTCGAAGGCCCGGCGGTCGCCCGCGCTGCCGAGCACGAAGGCCGCGGTCTCCCGCGCCCACAGCGGCTGCTCCGGCGCGACCAGGATGCGGGCCAGCTGTTCGCGCGCGGCGGGGGTGCCCTGGCGCACGAGCGCGAGCAGCGAGGCATGGGCCGCGGTTTCCTGCGGGGTCGTGAGCGAGGCCCGTACCCGCTCCGTCAGCGTCCGGAATTCATCGTCCATACGAGGTCTCCCCTCCCCGGTGAGCCGCGTCCCGGCACGGACTCACAATGGCTCTGGCATCTTGGTTACCCGCGAGTTAATATGGCCACACGGGCAGTACCCCTGCTCCGGCGGCCTGGTGACGCAGCCGCCCTGTGTGACGTCGGTTCGGCAGTTCCCACAAGCAGATACGGCATGGCCCCGGGACAGGGCCGGCCACGTGTCTCCCACGGGCAGTCTCCTCCGTACGGCGCTGTCCGCCAGGGAGCGTGCAAGACCTTCCGTCGGGGATGTGCGTCAGCCGCGTCAGCCCCCCGCGCATGCGTGGTGTGAGCGGTGGCAGCGGCATGACCCGAGCTCCCCTCAGTCGTCACGTCATCCCCGTGCCGGGGAACACCCTCTGGAGTCCGCGATGGACCGTCGTCTCCCACACACCGGCGTCAGCACTACGTCCCCCTCTGATCTCTCCCCCTCCCGGGCCCCGCTCACTACTGTCGCCGTCGTCGGGCTCGGCACGATGGGCACCGGCATCGCCGAGATCCTGGCCCGAGCGGGCCGCGAGGTGATCGGCATCGACATCAGCGAGAGCGCCTGCCGCCGAGCCGTCACCGCGCTCGAGGCCGCCACCGCCCGCGCCGTGCGGCGCGAGCGGATCAGCGAGCGGGAACGGGCCGGAATCCTGGACCGATTCCGCGTCTCGACCGATCTGCGTGCCGCCGCCGACGCGCACCTGGTGATCGAGGTGGTGCCCGAGGACTACGACACCAAGCACGAGGTCTTCGCCGAGCTGGACACCGTGGTCAGCCCCGCCGCGGTCATCGCGACCGGCACCAACGCGCTGTCGGTGACCCGGCTGGCCGCCGAATCCGCCCATCCGGAACGGGTCTTGGGCCTGCACTTCTTCAATCCGGCACCGGCCATGAAGCTCGTCGAGATCGTCTCCAGCGTGCTCACCGCCCCCGCGGCCGTCGAGGCGGTCACCGCGCTCGCCCGCGATCTGGGCAAGGAGCCGGTGGCGCTCGGCGACCGGCCCGGGTTCGTCGCCGACGGGCTGCTGTTCGGCTATCTCAACCAGGCCGCCGCGATGTACGAGGCCAAGTACGCGGCACGGGAGGACATCGACGCCGCGATGAGACTCGGCTGCGGGCTGCCGATGGGCCCGCTGGCCCTGCTCGACCTGATCGGCATCGACACCGCCCGTACCGTCCTGGAGGCCATGTACGCCGCCTCCGGTGACCGGCTGCACGCGCCCGCGCCCGTCCTGGGGCAGCTCGCCGAGGCCGGTCTCACCGGCCGTAAGGCGGGCCGCGGCTTCTATACGTACGAGGCGCCGGGCAGCGGCACCGTGGTCCCGGACGCCGCGTCGGACCAGGTGCGGCACTCCACCGATGGGGCGCGCCCGGTGCGCGCCGTCGGCGTCGCGGGTTCGGGCACGATGGCCGCCGGGATCGCCGAGGTCTTCGCCAAGGCGGGCCTGGAGGTGGTGCTGGCGGGCCGGACCCTGGAGAAGGCCGAGGCGGCGAAGGCCCGCATAGCCAAGTCCCTGGGGCGGTCGGTGGCCAAGGGGCGGATGACCGAACCGGCCCGGCGGCAGGCGCTGGAGCGGATCACCACGGCGGATTCGCCGGACGCGTTCGGCTCGGTGGATCTGGCCGTGGAGGCGGTGGCCGAGGACCTGGTCGTCAAGCAGGAGCTGTTCCGGGCGCTGGACAAGGTCTGCAAACCGGGTGCGGTGCTGGCCACGACCACCTCATCGCTGCCGGTCATCGCCTGCGCGCGGGCGACCTCGCGCCCGCAGGACGTGGTGGGCCTGCACTTCTTCAACCCGGCGCCCGCGATGAAGCTCATCGAGGTGGTGCACACCGTGCTGACGGCGGACGAGGTGCGCGCGACGGCGCACGCGGTGTGTGCGGCGGTGGGCAAGCATCCGGTGGACTGCGGCGACCGGGCCGGTTTCATCGTGAACGCCCTGCTGTTCCCGTACCTCAACAACGCGGTGAAGATGGTCCAGGAGCACTACGCCACCCCGGACGACATCGACGCCGCGATGAAGCTGGGCGGCGGCTATCCGATGGGTCCCTTCGAACTGCTCGACGTCGTGGGGCTCGATGTGTCGCTGGCCATCGAGCGGGTGCTGCACCGGGAGTTCCGGGAACCGGGTCTGGCGCCGGCGCCGCTGCTGGAGCATCTGGTCGCGGCCGGGTGCCTGGGGCGCAAGACGGGGCGCGGCTTCCGCGAGTATGCCAAGGCCTGAATTCGGCTCCGGGTGGGGCGGACCGGCGCAGTCCGGTGCCCGGTGGGGAGGGCTGCTGGAGCCTTCCGTCGGTCTGCCCCCGCACCGGCACACACAAGCGTGTTACGTTCCCCACATGTCCCAGCCCGTGAAGGCCACGCGTACGGAGCGTACGAAGCGACCCCCCTCGTCCGGCGGCGGTGAGAGCGCGGGAAGCCGCCGCGCCGCGGCTCAGCGTCTGTCCATGCGGCGCAAACTCGCCGCCGCGGCGATGGAGTTGTTCGCGACGCAGGGGTACGAGGCGACGACCGTCGATGAGATCGCGGCCCGCGCGGGGGTGGCCCGGCGCACCTTCTTCCGGCACTTCCGCTCCAAGGAAGAGGCGATCTTCCCTGACCACGACGACACGCTGGTGCGGGCCGCGGCGGTGCTGGACGCGGCGCCTCCGCATGAGAACCCCCTGGACACCGTGTGCCGCGGGATCAAGGAGGTCATGCGGATGTACGCGTCCGCGCCGACCGTCTCCGTGGAGCGCTACCGGCTGACCCGTGAGGTACCGGCCCTGCGGGAGCGGGAGATCGCCTCGGTGGCCCGCTACGAGCGGCTGTTCACCCGCTATCTGCTGGGCCACTTCGACGAGGGGGCGCACCACGACGGCGACGACGATCCGCTGCTGGCCGAGGTGGCCGCCTCGGCCGTGGTCACGGCCCACAACCATGTGCTGCGGCGCTGGCTGCGGGCGGGGGGCCAGGGCGATGTGGAGGCGCAGCTGGACCACGCCTTCGCGATCGTCCGGGAGACCTTCGGCACCGGCATCGGCGGCCGCCCCGCTCCGGCCCGGCAGCGCCCCGCGGCGGCGGTCTCGGCGACGGAGGAGGACGAGGTGGTGGTGATGGTGGCGCGGACGGACGCGCCGCTGACCGAGGTCATGCGGACGATCAAGGAGGCTCTCAAGCGGTAGCTCCGCACCCCCGCCGGCCACCCACCGCCGGCCACCCACCAGAGACGACGGCCGCCCCGGCTCGGGGCGGCCGTCGTTGCTCATGTGTGCAGCCGAGATGACAACTGAGGGAAATTGTTGGCACCCAGTGTCTTGCGAGGTGGCACAGGGTGCCATACGGTGAGGGTGTCCGGGCGGCCGGCGCGCTGCCAACCGCCGTGCGCCGGCTGTCCCCGCAAGCCGCTTTGCGCGCCCGGACAACGCCTGCGTCACCAGGCGCCCGGCGCCACCCGCGCCGCATTCAGCACCACCTCCGCCGAACCGACGGCACCGCATCAGCATCCACCCGTCCCGAGCCCAGCGTTCCCTCAGGCGTCCCCCGTGGACGCTTCGCCGGAGGCACCGATGAACGAGATACTTGACGCGATCCTGGCGTCGGACACAGCACCCGAGGACTTCGCGGCACTGCGCATCCCCGAGTCGTACCGCGCGGTGACCGTGCGCAAGGACGAGGCCGACATGTTCGCGGGCCTCACCACCCGGGAGAAGGACCCCCGCAAGTCACTGCACGTGGACGAGGTGCCGGTGCCCGAGCTGGGCCCCGGCGAGGCCCTCGTCGCCGTGATGGCCAGCTCGGTCAACTACAACTCCGTGTGGACCTCGATCTTCGAGCCGCTGCCGACCTTCGGCTTCCTGGAGCGGTACGGCAAGCTCTCCCCCCTGGCCAAGCGGCACGACCTGCCGTACCACATCATCGGCTCCGACCTCGCGGGCGTCGTGCTGCGCACCGGCCCCGGTGTGAACGCCTGGAAGCCGGGCGCCGAGGTCGTCGCGCACTGTCTGTCGGTCGAGCTGGAGAGCTCCGACGGCCACAACGACACCATGCTCGACCCCGAGCAGCGCATCTGGGGCTTCGAGACCAACTTCGGCGGGCTCGCCGAGATCGCCCTGGTCAAGGCCAACCAGCTGATGCCCAAGCCCGCCCATCTGAGCTGGGAGGAGGCGGCCGCCCCGGGGCTGGTCAACTCCACCGCCTACCGGCAGCTGGTCTCCCGTAACGGCGCCGGGATGAAGCAGGGCGACAACGTCCTGATCTGGGGCGCGAGCGGCGGACTCGGCTCCTACGCCACCCAGTTCGCGCTGGCCGGCGGGGCCAACCCGATCTGTGTGGTCTCCTCGCCGCGGAAGGCCGAGATCTGCCGGCGGATGGGCGCCGAGGCGATCATCGACCGCACCGCCGAGGACTACCGGTTCTGGAAGGACGACGGCACCCAGGACCCGCGCGAATGGAAGCGGTTCGGCAAGAAGATCCGCGAGCTGACCGGCGGCGAGGACGTGGACATCGTCTTCGAGCACCCGGGCCGCGAGACCTTCGGCGCGTCCGTCTATGTCACCCGTAAGGGCGGCACGATCGTCACCTGCGCGTCGACCTCCGGGTACACCCATGAGTACGACAACCGCTATCTATGGATGTCGCTGAAGCGGATCATCGGCTCCCACTTCGCCAACTACCGCGAAGCGTGGGAGGCCAACCGGCTGATCGCCAAGGGCAGGATCCACCCGACGCTGTCCAAGACCTACCGGCTGGAGGACACCGGCCAGGCCGCGTACGACGTGCACCGCAACCGCCACCAGGGCAAGGTCGGGGTGCTGTGCCTGGCCCCGGAGGAGGGCATGGGCGTGCGCGACCAGGCGATGCGCGACCGGCACATCGACGCCATCAATCTGTTCCGTGATGACGTGTCGGAGCGGACCGCCGAGCACGGCGAGGACGTCCGATGAGTGGCGCGCCCCGTCCCAAGGACCGGCCCTGGCTGATGCGGACCTACGCCGGGCACTCGAGCGCCGAGGCGTCCAACGAGCTGTACCGGCGCAACCTGGCCAAGGGCCAGACCGGGCTGTCGGTCGCCTTCGACCTGCCCACCCAGACCGGCTACGACCCCGACCACCTCCTGGCCCGGGGCGAGGTGGGCCGGGTCGGGGTCCCGGTCTCGCATCTGGGCGACATGCGGCGGCTGTTCCAGGAGATCCCCCTGGAGCGGATGAACACCTCCATGACCATCAACGCGACCGCGATGTGGCTGCTGGCGCTGTATCAGGTCGTGGCCGAGGAGCACGGCGCCGATATCGCGAAGCTCCAGGGGACGACGCAGAACGACATCGTCAAGGAGTACCTCTCGCGCGGTACGCACGTCTTCCCGCCGGGCCCGAGCCTGCGGCTGACCACCGACATGATCGCGTACACGGTCCACCACATCCCCAAGTGGAACCCGATCAACATCTGTAGCTACCACCTCCAGGAGGCCGGGGCCACTCCGGTGCAGGAGATCGCCTACGCGATGGCCACGGCGATCTCCGTCCTGGACGCGGTGTTCGCCTCCGGCCAGGTTCCCGAGGACCGTAAGGGCGAGGTGGTGGCCCGGATCTCGTTCTTCGTGAACGCGGGCGTCCGGTTCATCGAGGAGATGTGCAAGATGCGCGCCTTCGGCCGCATCTGGGACCGCGTCACCCATGAGCGCTACGGGATCGAGAACCCCAAGCACCGCCGGTTCCGCTACGGCGTCCAGGTGAACTCGCTCGGCCTGACCGAGGCCCAGCCGGAGAACAACGTCCAGCGCATCGTCCTGGAGATGCTGGCCGTGACCCTCTCCAAGGACGCCCGCGCCCGCGCCGTCCAGCTCCCGGCCTGGAACGAGGCGCTGGGCCTGCCCCGCCCCTGGGACCAGCAGTGGTCGCTGCGCATCCAGCAGGTGCTCGCCCACGAGAGCGACCTGCTGGAGTACGACGACATCTTCGAGGGCTCCCAGGTGGTCGAGGCCAAGGTCGCCGCGCTGGTCGAGGAGGCCGAGGCGGAGATCGAGCGGATCCAGGAGATAGGCGGGGCGATGGCCGCCGTCGAGTCCGGTTACCTCAAGGCGCGGCTGGTGGCCTCCCACGCCGAGCGCAGGGCGCGCATCGAGGCGGGCGAGGAGAAGATCGTCGGCGTCAACTGCTACGAGTCCACCGAGCCCAATCCGCTCACCGCCGATCTCGACACCGCGATCATGACGGTGGACCCGGAGAACGAGGCGCGGGTGGTCTCGGCCCTGCACACCTGGCGCGAGCGGCGCGCGGAGGGCCCCGCCCAGGAGGCCCTCGCCGCCCTCCGTAAGGCCGCCGCGGGAACCGAGAACCTGATGCCCGCGACCCTGCGCTGCGCCCGTGCGGGCGTGACCACCGGGGAGTGGGCCTGGGCGCTGCGCGATGTCTTCGGCGAGTTCCGCGCCCCCACCGGGGTCGGCGGCGCGCCCGTGGCCGTCACCGCGGAGGCGGGCTCCCTGCTGGCCACGGTCCGCGAGAAGGTCGACAAGACCGCCGCCGAGCTGGGCGGCGGCAGGCTGCGGCTGCTGGTCGGCAAGCCCGGTCTGGACGGGCACAGCAACGGCGCCGAGCAGATCGCGGTGCGCGCCAGGGACGCCGGCTTCGAGGTGGTCTACCAGGGGATCCGGCTCACCCCCGAGCAGATCGTCTCGGCCGCCGTGGCCGAGGACGTGCACTGTGTCGGGCTGTCCATCCTGTCCGGTTCGCATGCCGAGCTGGTGCCCGACGTCCTGGAGCGGCTGCGCGGCGCGGGCGCCCGGGACATCCCCGTCATCGTCGGCGGGATCATTCCGGCCACGGACGCCGCCGCCCTGCGTGCGGCGGGGGTGGCCGCCGTCTTCACCCCCAAGGACTTCGGTATCACGGAGATCATCGGCCGTATCGTCGATGCGATCCGTGCCGCGCACACGCTTCCCCCTCTGGAGGTTCCCGCATGACCGCCCCCGACCGCTCCTCCGCCGCCGCCCGGCTCCGCCCCCGCCGCTCCTGCCTGGCCGTCCCCGGCTCCAATCCGCGCTTCCTGGAGAAGGCCCAGGGGCTCCCGGCCGACCAGGTCTTCCTGGACCTGGAGGACGCCTGTGCGCCGCTGGCCAAGGAGGACGCCCGGCACTCCATCGTCAAGGCGCTGAACGAGGGCGACTGGACCGGTAAGACCCGGGTGGTGCGGGTCAACGACTGGACCACCCACTGGACGTACCGGGACGTCATCACGGTCGTCGAGGGCGCGGGCCCCAACCTGGACTGCATCATGCTGCCCAAGGTGCAGGACGCCCAGCAGGTGATCGCGCTCGACCTGCTGCTCACCCAGATCGAGAAGACGATGGGCTTCGAGGTCGGGCGGATCGGCATCGAGGCGCAGATCGAGAACGCCAAGGGCCTGGTCAACGTGGACGAGATCGCCGGCGCCTCGCCGCGTCTGGAGACCATTGTCTTCGGCCCGGCCGACTTCATGGCGTCCATCAACATGAAGTCCCTGGTCGTGGGCGAGCAGCCGCCGGGCTATCCGGCGGACGCGTACCACTACATCCTGATGCGGATCCTGATGGCGGCCCGCACCCATGACCTCCAGGCGATCGACGGCCCCTACCTCCAGATCCGCAATGTGGACGGCTTCCGCGAGGTGGCCGGGCGCGCCGCCGCCCTCGGCTACGACGGCAAGTGGGTGCTGCACCCGGGTCAGGTGGAGGCGGCCAACGAGGTCTTCTCGCCGTCGCAGGAGGACTACGACCACGCCGAGCTGATCCTGGACGCCTACGACCACTGCACCTCGGCAGCGGGCGGTATGAAGGGCTCGGCGATGCTCGGCGACGAGATGATCGACGAGGCCAGCCGCAAGATGGCCCTGGTCATCGCGGGCAAGGGCCGCGCGGCCGGGATGACCCGTACGTCCACCTTCCAGCCCCCGGAGGCGTGAGCCATGCAGTTCGGCCGTACCTATGAGGAGTTCACGGTGGGCGACGTCTACCGGCACTGGCCGGGGAAGACGGTCACCGAATACGACGACCACCTCTTCTGTCTGCTCACCATGAACCACCACCCGCTGCACATGGACAGCAACTACGCCGAGAAGACAACCGATTTCGGCAAGAACGTGGTGGTCGGCAACTACATCTACTCACTGCTGCTGGGCATGTCCGTGCCCGATGTCTCGGGAAAGGCGATCGCCAATCTGGAGATCGAGTCGCTTCGGCATGTCGCGCCCACCTTCCACGGCGACACGATCTACGGCGAGACGACGGTTCTGGACAAGACGCCGTCGAAGTCCAAATCGGACCGGGGCATCGTGCATGTGGAGACCAAGGGCTACAAGCAGGACGGCACCCTGGTCTGTGTCTTCCGGCGCAAGGTGATGGTGCCGACCGCCACGTACATCAAGGAGCGGGGCGGAGAACAGCCGGGCCGCCCGGAGCTGGGAGGGCAGTGATATGAGCCGCCTCGCACAGACGGAGGGCCTGACCGACATCCAGCGGGAGATCCTCGCCACGGTCAGGGATTTTGTCGACAAGGAGATCCTGCCGGTCGCGACCGAGCTGGAGCATCGCGACGAATATCCGACCGCGATCGTCGAGGGACTGAAGGAGCTCGGCGTCTTCGGGCTGATGATCCCGGAGGAATACGGCGGTCTGGGTGAGTCGCTGCTCACCTACGCGCTGTGCGTGGAGGAGATCGCCCGCGGCTGGATGAGCGTGTCGGGCATCATCAACACGCACTTCATCGTGGCGTACATGCTCAAACAGCACGGCACCGCGGAGCAGAAGGAGTATTTCCTGCCCAAGATGGCGCTGGGCGAGATCCGGGGCGCCTTCTCGATGTCGGAGCCGGGGCTGGGCTCGGATGTGTCGGCGATCACCAGCAAGGCGGTGCGGGACGGCGACGACTACGTCCTGAACGGCCAGAAGATGTGGCTGACCAACGGCGGCACCTCCACCCTGGTGGCGGTCCTGTGCCGGACCGGCGAGCCGCGGGAAGGGGTCGCCCCGCACAAGGCGATGACCACCTTCCTGGTCGAGAAGGAGCCCGGCTTCGGGGAGGTGCGGCCCGGTCTGACCATCCCCGGCAAGATCGAGAAGATGGGCTACAAGGGGGTCGACACCACCGAGCTCATCATGGACGGACTACGCATTCCGGCCGATCGGGTGCTCGGCGGGACGCCGGACCGAGGTTTTTACCAAATGATGGACGGAGTGGAGGTCGGCCGGGTGAATGTGGCCGCGCGCGGCTGCGGTGTGGCGCGGCGCGCATTCGAGCTGGGCGTCGCCTACGCACAGCAGCGGCACACCTTCGGCAAGCCGATCGCGCAGCACCAGGCCATCCAGTTCAAACTGGCCGAAATGGGAACAAAGGTCGAGGCCGCTCATGCGATGATGGTCAATGCGGCCCGGAAGAAGGACTCGGGTGCCCGCAACGACCTCGAGGCGGGAATGGCGAAGTACCTGGCGTCGGAGTACTGCAAAGAGGTCGTGGAGGACGCGTTCCGCATCCACGGCGGGTACGGCTTCTCCAAGGAATACGAGATCGAGCGCCTCTACCGGGAGGCGCCGATGCTTCTCATCGGCGAAGGTACCGCCGAGATTCAGAAAATGATTATTGGACGGAGGCTCCTGGAGGAATACCGAACCCAAGACTGAACGTCCCTTTTGGGGTGGTATCCGAGAGAAGAAGCTCACACCGCGCCGAGGGTCTTCGGTCACTGACCAGCCACCGACAGGCCCTGGCGCTTGCCCAGTTACCGCTCGCAACCGATACCATCCCGGAAAGCCGCCGTCCCCAGTCTCACGTCGCGGCATCCTCCGCTACGAAGGTCATCCATGCCCCACAGCCATTCCTCTGCACAACGCGACAGCTTGGTCGGTCTACGCCTCGCGCGCGGAGCGTCGCCGTGGCTCCTCCCGACCGTCGCCACCGCGGCGGTCAGTCTTGCTCGGGCCCGCCGCTCCGGACGCTGGACGGCGGTCGCCGTGCCCGCCACCGCGCTCGCGGCGGGCATGCTGTGGTTCTTCCGCGACCCTGAGAGAGAGATCACTCAAGGCCGGGTGATCTCTCCGGCCGACGGTGTGGTGCAGAGCATCATGCCGTGGAAGGACGGACGTACCCGCGTCGCCATCTTCATGAGCCCGCTCAATGTGCACGTCAACCGCGCCCCGCTGGCCGGCACGGTGACCTCCGTGGAGCACATCCCCGGTGGCTTCGTACCCGCCTTCAACAAGGAGAGCGAGAACAACGAGCGGGTCGTCTGGCACTTCGACACCGAGCTCGGCGACATCGAGATGGTCCAGATCGCCGGTGCGGTCGCCCGGCGTATCGTGCCCTACGTGCCCCAGGGCACCAAGGTCGAACAGGGTGAGCGGATCGGTCTGATCCGTTTCGGCTCGCGCGTCGACATCTACCTTCCCGAGGGTGTGGATGTCGCGGTCGAGGTCGGCCAGGCCACCACCGCGGGGGTGACTCGCCTTGACCGTGATTGATCCCGATACCCAGGCCGCCTGGGTCCCCGAGGCCGAGGTGGACGCCGTCGACGAGACGGACGACATGCCGCTGTCGACACGGCTGTCGATAGCCGACACGCTGACCCTGGGCAACGCCACCTGCGGCTTCCTCGCGGTCTACTTCACCACCACCGGCGTCCTCATCCCGCACCTCACGGGCAGCGAGGACGGCGGCATGACCCGGCACAGCGCGGCCTCGGCCGTGATGCTGATGCTGCTCGCCTCCGTCTTCGACCTCTTCGACGGGCTGGTCGCGCGGAAGCTGCGCAGCTCGGCGATGGGCGCGGAGCTGGACAACCTCTCCGACCTGATCAGCTTCGGGCTGGCCCCCGCGTACTTCGTCCTGGTCTGGGGCATGGTCTCGGACGACGCCTACCAGCGGGTCTCGGTGGTGGGCGCGATCGTGGTGCTGCTGGCGGTGGTGCTGCGGCTGGCCAGATTCTCCTGTGTCACCCTGCGTGACGGCGTCTTCCAGGGCATGCCGAGTCCCTTCGGCGCCCTCACGGTCGTCTCGGTGGTCCTGCTGGGTCTGCCGTTCGTGCCGACGCTGCTCGCGATCATCGGCGTCGCCTGGCTGATGGTGAGCCGGGTGGAGTACCCCAAGCCGCGCGGCCGGCTCGCGGTGGCCATGCTCAGCTGGATCGTGACCAGCATGGCGCTGCTGGCGGCCTGGGCCTTCGAGGCCCCCGGCGGTGAGCTGCTGCTCCAGTCGGCCTGCGCCCTCCAGGTCGTCATGGGCGCGGTGATCCCCCTGTTCGCCACGGCCCGCCGGGTCAACGCCTTCCGCGACAACCGCCGCGAGGCGAGGGCGGCCCAGCTGCCCTAGCGGCCCCGCGGCCTTCGGCCGCCCCCGCCGTACGGGGTGGGCCCGAGCACGACGCTCGGGCCCACCCCGTTGTCGTGTCCGGCGGACGTGTTCCCGGTCCGGGGAAGGGCGGCGTGGAGGACGGGCCCGGCGGCGGACCGCCCGGTGTCAAGTCAGGAAGTCCGCCGCCAGGCGTTGCGCCGTGCGTTCCAGGAGGGGGCCCGCCTCGGCGATGCAGCGGGACGGGTCCGGTTCCAGGTCGGTGAGGGCGTAGGCGCGGCGGATGCCCGCGCTGCCCAGGGCCGCCGGGGCGAGGGCCAGACGGCCGCAGACCGCGACCACCTCGATGCCCCGCGCACGGGCCGCCGCCGCGACGCCCGCCGGGGCCTTGCCGTGGAGGGTCTGCTCGTCCAGCGAGCCCTCGCCCGTGATCACCAGGTCCGCGCCCGCCAGCGCGGTCGCGAAGCCGAGGACGTCGAGCATCACCTCGATACCGGGGCGGAAGGCCGCGCCCAGGCCGAGGAGCGCGCCGTAGCCGATGCCGCCCGCCGCGCCCGCGCCGGGCGCCAGGGCGTACTCGGCGGCCGAGGTCCCCACCGCGCGCTCCAGGACCCGGGCGTAGTGGGCGAGGGCGGCGTCCAGGGCCGCCACATCGTCCTCGCTCGCGCCCTTCTGCGGGCCGTAGACCGCCGCCGCGCCCTTCGGGCCGGTCAGCGGGTTGTCGACATCGCTGGCCAGGACGATCTCGGTGTCGGCCAGGCGCGGGTCGAGGCCGGACAGATCGGCCGTGGCGAGGTCGCGCAGCGCGCCCCCGCCCGGTGCGACGGGCGTACCGTCCTCGCGCAGGAAGCGCGCGCCGAGCGCGCCGAGCATCCCCGCGCCGCCGTCGGTCGTGGCGCTCCCGCCGACGCCGAAGACGATCGTGCGGGCGCCCGCGTCGAGCGCCGCGCGCAGCAGCTCCCCGCTGCCGTACGTGGTCGCGGTGAGCGGCGCGAACACCCCCTCCGGCAGATGGCGCAGCCCGGACGCCTCGGCCATCTCCACCACCGCCGTGGACCCGCGCAGCGCGTACGCCGCCGTCACCGGTGCGCCCAGCGGCCCGGTGACCCGCGCCGTGCGCCGTTCGAACCCGGCCGCGACCGCCGCGTCCACCGTGCCGTCGCCCCCGTCGGCGACGGGCAGCGCCTCGATCCGCAGCCCCTCGCCGCCGCGGGGCGCGCCACGGCGCAGCCCCGCCGTGACGCGCTCGGCGACCTCGACGGCCGTGAGCGAGCCCTTGAACTTGTCCGCGGCGATCAGTACGCGCTTCGGGGGCGTCGCCAGCCCCGCCGCCCACGTCCTGGGCCCGGTCGCGGCCTCAGCCGCCGCCTCTGCCGGGATCTCTGCCTTCGAAGCGTCCGTCACCTTGGTAACCCCTCGCATTCGCACAGGCGGTCGCGCCGCTGTGACCCTATCCGGCACGGGCTCACCGGTACACCCGTCCCAGAGGGGTACACGTGCCCCATGGCCCTCAGCGGGAGCGCACTGGCGGACCGTATCCACGGCGGCTGGCTCGGCCGGATCGCCGGGAACATGCTCGGCAAACCCATCGAACGCGGCGACGTCTGGACCCGCGACCGCATCGACCGCTATCTGCGCCGCGCCGGGGCCCTCCCGCTCACCGACTACCTCCCCGCCCTGGAGCCGCCACCCGATCCGGTGGAGTTCGAGCTGCGTCCCGAGTGGCAGGAGTGCGTGCGCGGCCGGATCAACGGCAGCTGCCGCGACGACGACATCGACTACTCCGTCCTCGGCCTGCACCTGCTGGAGACCCACGGCTTCGGCTTCACCACCGAGCAGGTCGGCGAGGTGTGGCTGCTGCGGCTGCCGTACCTCCAGACGTTCACCGCCGAGCGGGCCGCCTACCGCAACCTCACGGCCGGGGTGCGGCCACCGCTCAGCGCGACCCTCGACAACCCCTACCAGGAGTGGATCGGCGCCCTGATCCGCGCCGACGTCCACGGCTGGGTCAACCCCGGCGATCCGCACCGGGCCGCCGCGATGGCCCGGCGCGACGCGGTCCTCTCCCACAGCGGCAACGGGGTGTACGGGGCGATGTGGGCGGCCGCGCTGATCGCCGCCGCGTTCACCGCCGACGGTCCGCGCGCCGCCGTCGAAAGCGCCCTGGACCACGTCCCGCCGCGCTGCCGCCTGGCCCGTACGGTGCGCCGGGCGGTGTCCCTGCACGACGCGGGCGTGGCGTGGGCGTCCGCGCTCGGTCAGCTGGAGCGGGAGAACGCCGGACTGCCCTGGATCCATGTGGTCCCCAACGCCGCCGTCCTCACGGCCGGGCTGCTCTACGGCGCGGGCGACTTCACCACGACGATCGCCCTGACCGTGCGCGGCGGCCTGGACACCGACTCCAACGGCGCGACGGCCGGGTCGGTCGCGGGCGTGCTGTGCGGTGCGGCCGCCATCCCGCCGCAGTGGGCCGAGCCGCTGGCGGACCGGGTGCGCAGCGCCGTCTTCGGCTTCGACGGCGCCCGCATCAGCGACCTGGCGGCCCGCACGCACCGGCTGGCGCTCTCGGCGGACCGCTAGGGCCGGTCGCCTGGGCCCCCCGCCCGCGAAACGCGGTCGCCGCCGGCCGTGGAGCGTGCGTACGCTCGCCGCATGAGCAGTGAGACGACGCACCGGCCGCTGGTGGCGATCCTGAGCGGGGCGGGCATCTCCACCGACTCCGGAATCCCCGACTACCGCGGCCCGCAGGGGCTGTGGCGGCGCGATCCCGAGGCCGAGAAGCTCGTGACGTACGAGTACTACATGACCGACCCGGAGATCCGGCGCCGCTCCTGGCGGATGCGGCGCGACAGCCAGGCGCTGCACGCCCGGCCCAACGGGGCGCATGAGGCCGTCGCCCGGCTGGAGCGCTCGGGGGTGCCGGTGCGGGTGATCACCCAGAACGTGGACGGGCTGCACCAGATCGCCGGGATGCCCGCCCGCAAGGTGCTCGAACTGCACGGCACCGCGCGGGCCGTGCAGTGCACCCACTGCCGGGCGCGGTCCCGGATGGCGGAGGCGCTGGAGCGGGTCGCGGCGGGGGAGGCGGATCCGGCGTGCCGGGAGTGCGGCGGAATCCTGAAGTCGGCCACGGTGATGTTCGGGGAGAACCTCGATCCGGAGGTGCTGACCGAGGCGGTCGCGGTGGCGCAGGCGTGCCAGATCTTCATCGCGGTCGGCACCAGCCTCCAGGTCCAGCCCGCGGCCTCGCTCGCCGGTCTGGCCGCCGAGCACGGTGCCCGGCTGATCATCGTCAACGCCGAGCCGACGCCGTACGACGAGTTCGCGGACGAGGTCATCCGCGAACCCATCAGCACGGCCCTGCCCGCCCTGCTGGACCGCATCGCCCAGGGCCGCTGACCAGCGTCCGAGGGGTCAGAAAAGACCGGGGAGCTGCCGCCGGGCCTCGAACTCCAGCAGTCGCCGCTTGCGGTCCAGGCCACCGCCGTAGCCGGTGAGACCGCCGGTCGAGCCGACGACCCGGTGGCAGGGGACGATGATGCCGATCGGGTTCCTGCCATTGGCCAGGCCCACGGCGCGGGAGGCGGCCGGCTGTCCGATCCGGTCGGCCAGCCGGCCGTACGACCAGGTCTCGCCGTACGGGATGCGCCGCAGCTCGTCCCAGACGCGGCGCTGGAAGGGCGTGCCGTCCAGGCGCAACGGCAGGTCGAACGCGGTCAGCTCGCCCGCGAAGTAGGCCGCGAGCTGACGGATGGTCCCGGCGAAGGGGGCGTCCTCGGGATCGCCGGGCGCGCCGAAGGTCTCCTCGGGCGGGCGGTGGCGCTGCTCGGCCATGTAGAGGCCGGACAGCTCCGGGCCGGTGGCCACGAGGGTGAGCGGGCCGTAGGGGCTGTCGACGACGGTGTGGGAGCGGTTCTGCACGGGTTTCCTCGGCGGGTTCGGACGGTGCGGTTGCCCTGGCGGGCTTCGGCGGGGTTGCTCGGGGTTCGGCGGAGTTCCGCGGGGTTGCGGGGTTCCGCGGGGGTTGCGGGCTTCGGCGGGGCTGAGGGGTTCCGCGGGGGTTGCGGGCTTCGGCGGGGTTGCGGGGTTCCGCGGGGGTTGCGGGCTTCGGCGGGGCTGCGGGCTTCGGCGGGGTTGCGGGGTTCGGCGGGCTTCGGCGGTCGCGGGCTTTGGCGGGGGTTGCGGGGTTCGGCGGGGTTGCGGGCTTCGGCGGGGCTGCGGGCTTCGGCGGGGCTGCGGGGTTCGGCGGGCTTCGGCGGTCGCGGGCTTCGGCGGGGTTGCGGGCTTCGGCGGGGCTGCGGGCTTCGGCGGTCGCGGGCTTCGGCGGGGTTGCGGGGTTCGGCGGGGCCTGGCCGGGTTCCAGCGGCGCGGGCCGGGTCGCGCGCCCCGGCGGGTTCCGCGGTACCGGGCAGGCGGTCGGCGGCTCACCCCGCGGGACCGTGCCGACAGTACGGGCCCGCCGGTGGCCGGTCAGGCGGCGGGCAGGCGGTTGATGGCGTGGCCGTCGTCCGTGGCCCACAGGTACTGGACGGCGTACGCGCGCCAGGGGCGCCAGCGCGCCGAGTGGCGGGTGAGGGCGCCGGGCGTGGCGGGCAGCCCCAGTCCGGCGGCGGCGCGCCGCACCCCGAGGTCGGTCGGGAGGAAGGCGTCCGGATCGCCGAGGGCGCGCATCGCGATCACCTCGACGGTCCAGGGGCCGAGCCCCGGCAGCGCGCCGAGGCCGGCGCGGGCGTCGTCCCAGTCGCTGCCCACCCCGAGCGCGACCCGCCCCTCGGCGAGCGCGCCGATCAGCCCGGTGAGCGTGGCGCGGCGGGTGCGGGGCATGGCCAGCTGCTCCGGGTCCAGCCCGGCGAGGGCCTGGACGGACGGGAAGAGGTGGGTCAGCCCGCCCGCCGGGTCCGCCACCGGCTCGCCGTGCGCCGCCACCAGGCGGCCGGCGTGGGTACGGGCCGCCGCCGTGGACACCTGCTGTCCGAGCACGGCGCGCACCGCGAACTCGTCCGCGTCCACCGCGCGCGGCACCCGACGCCCCGGCGCCTTGTCCACCAGCGGGGCCAACTGGGGGTCGGTACGCAGCAGCTCGTCCACGGCGGCCGGGTCCGCGTCGAGGTCCAGCAGCCGCCGGCAGCGGCTGATCGCCCCGGCCAGGTCGCGGAGGTCGGCGAGGGAGAGCCGGCAGGCGATGTGGTCCGGCCGCGGGCTCAGGGTGACCACGCCTGGCCCGTACGGCAGGCGCAGCGTGCGCCGGTACGCGCCGTCGCGCCACTCCTCGACGCCGGGGACGGCGGTGGCGGCCAGATGGCCGAAGAGGTTGTCCGGGCACAGCGGCGCCCGGAACGGCAGCCGCAGCGTGAGCGCCCCCGGCACGCTGCTCGTCGGGCTGCGCCGGGCGCGCTGCCGCAGCTCGGTCGGGGTGAGCGCGAAGACCTCCCGTACGGTCTCGTTGAACGCGCGGACGCTGGCGAACCCGGCCGCGAACGCGATGTCCGCCATCGGGAGCGCGCTGGTCTCGATGAGCAGCCGCGCGGTCTGCGCCCGCTGCGCCCTGGCGAGCGCCAGCGGGCCCGCGCCCAGCTCGGCGAGCAGCTGCCGCTCGACCTGCCGGGTGCTGTACCCCAGCCGGGCCGCCAGGCCCGGCACCCCGTCCCGGTCCACCACTCCGTCGGCGATCAGCCGCATCGCCCGTGCGACGAGATCGGCGCGCTCGTTCCACTGCGGCGAGCCGGGACTGGCGTCCGGACGGCATCGCTTGCAGGCCCGGAACCCGGCCTGCTGGGCGGCCGCGGCGCTGGGGAGGAACCGCATGTTCTCGGGCTTGGGCCCGACGACCGGACAGCTCGGCCGGCAGTAGATCCCGGTGGTCACGACGGCGATGAAGAACCACCCGTCGAAGCGGGCGTCCTTCGCCCGTGCGGCGCGGAGGCACCGGTCGGTGTCGGTGTGCATGGGTCCAGCATCCGCCGACGGGGCGGGCGGGTGCTCGCGGGAATCCGACATCGACGTGCCGCCCCACCGGGTCGGGCGGGGCCGCCCCCGCTCACCGCTCTCCCGCGCCACAAGGGATGTTGCCGCAAAAGGGGAGACCAGCCGCGGTGAGATCGGCATCATGGGGGCGTGACGGACTACGCCGAATTCGCGCTCCCCGATGGCACCCCCGTACGCCTGGAACTGACGCCCGTGAGCACCGCGCCCGCGCCCGCCGCCGCCCCGGCCAACGGCCAAGGGCAAGACGGCGGCGACGGCGCGAAGCGGCAGGGGCCCGCCCTGCCCGGCGGGATCGGGGGTGTGACCCCGGTGGGCCGGGGGCCGAGAGCCGCGGCGGCGCTGGCGGCCGACGGCCTACGGGCCGTACTGCGGCCGCTGGGGCCGCTGTTGCAGGAGGTGCACGACGCCGTGTCCGCCACCGCGAATCCGCCCGATGAGCTGCAGGTGCAATTCGGGGTGCAGATCGGCCAGGACCTCAAGCTCGGCATCGTCGGGGCCAACGGCCAGGCGAGCATGACGATCTCGGCCACCTGGCAGCGGTCGGGTCCCTCGGGCTCCCCCACGGCCTGACCGATGGAGTGGTTCCGCCCCGTTCCGTCCCCCGGACAGCGCCCGGCCACGGTCTCGGTCCTGAGCCAGTTCGACCGCGAGGCGGTCGGCTCCGGCGTGCTGCTGCCCCATGACCGCTTCCTGACCTGCGCGCACGTCGTCAACTGCGCGCTCGGCAGGGAGGACACGACCTGCGCCGAGCGTCCGGCGCAGGAGGTCCTGAAGGTGCTGGTGCACGGCCCGGACGGCCATGCGCACGCGTGCACGGCCCGGCTGGCCGTATGGATACCGCCCGGCGCGGCGGACGGCGTGGAGTGGGACGGCGACCTCGCCGTGCTCGACATCGTCGAGCCGCTCCCCCGCGATGTGCGGCCGCCGCACTGGCAGGCGATGGCCGAGGGGCAGTCCGTCCGGGCGTGGCACGGCAGCGGGCTGCACGCCACCGTCGCCACCGCGCGGGTGATCTCGTGCGACGGCCGGATCGGCTATGTGGACGGCGAGGGGCTGAGCGGTGTCGCCATCGACCACGGCTACAGCGGAGGGCCGCTGTGGTCGGGCGAGGCGGGCGCGGTGGTCGGCCTGGTGGCGGCCGCCCTCACACCCCCGCACCACCCCACGAACGGCACCCCGCTCGCGTACTCCCCGCAGCATGTCGCCCGGCGCAGCTGGGGCATCCCCTGGCAGCGGATCCGGGCCGAGCTGGCCCGCGCGGGCGCCGAGCACGTCCTCGGCCGGCCCGCGCCGGCGGCGGGCGAGAGGGCCGTCGACCCCGCCCACCGGGCGCTGGCCGCCGTTCTCGGCCGGGCGCTCGCGGACCCCCAGCGGCGGGCCGACTGCGCGCGCACCGTCGCCTGGCGGTGCGGCCACCACCACCGGACGGACGGCTCCGCCCCCTCGGTCGACGAGTTCGCTCGGCTGCTCACCACCGACGCCCGCGCGCTGCCCGCCCTCGCCGAGGTGCTGCACCCCACCACGCCGCAGGCGGCGGCCGAACTCCTCGCCGCCGGGCGGATGTCCGGCGTGCCCCGGCTGCTCTCCCCCGGTGAGTTGGGCGAGTTGCTGGGGCTGCTGGGCGAGGTGCCCCTCGGGACGGCGGCCCGCTTCCCCTCCGTCGTACGGGCCGCGCTGCCGCTCGCCGAACTGCCCGGGGCGCTGCTGGCCGGGGCCGACTGGGACAGCCCGGACCGGGCCGTGCGCACGGCGCGGCTCACGGCGCTGGTCGAGTACCTGGAGGGGCTGCGCGGGGACAGCCGCCCGGTCCCGGAGGGCACATCGGTCGTCCCCGGACTGCTGCGCGTGGTCGCCTATGTGGCGGCCCTGTGCCCGCCCGCCCCGCGCGACGGACTGCACCGCTGGAGCACGGCGGTCGCCGCCCGCCTCGGCATCCACCAGGCGGCTCTGGAGGAGCGCCGGGCGGACGCCCATGAGTGGGCGGAGCGGCAGCGGACGCCCATGGCGGCGCCCCGGGTGCTGGTACGGCTCACCACCCACCCCGACGGCGACGGCACCCGCCACTACCGGCTGTGGCTGTGGTGCGACGAGGGCGCCGGGCCGCGGCGCGTCTCGGACGGCGGCGACCGGCTCCGCACCGCCGCGCAGGCGGCCGAGGACATCCTCACCGTGATCGAACCGCTGCACCGGGCGCTCCCGGCGGGCACCCGTCCGGTCATCGAACTCATCGTGGACCGCGAGGGGTTGGAGCTCCCGGTCGACCAGTGGGAGTGGCCGGGCCCGGCCGGTCTGGTCCCCGGGGTGCTGGGCGCGGAGTATCCGCTGGTGGTCACCTGTCCGGAGCTGGTGCAGCGGTCCGGTGAGCGCTTCAAGGCGGCGCTGCGCCACCGCTGGGCGCGGCTGGACGACGGGGGCGCGGTGCACATCGGCCGTTCGACGGGCGGGAAGAACGGGGTGTACGCGCTGCTCATGGACCAGCTGGACGCCCCGCTGGCCACCGTGGACGGCGTCCCGGCGGATGTCCGTGTCGAGATCGTGCAGGTGTGTCTGGCGATGGGGATGCCGGTCGTGCTCTGGGACCGGGACAAGGGCGGGGAGGCCGGCTCCCCCGCCGTACGGACGGTCGCGGGCACCCCGCCGCGCCGGCTGCCCGAGACGGTGCGCGCCTACCGCGCCAAGACCCTCGGCTGCCCGCAATCCTTCCCTGGGCGGCCGGTACTGGCCTGGGCCGACGCCGACCGTGACATGCCGCGGCTGGAATTGGCCGATCCGACGGAGACGTGATGAACACCAAGGACAGCGCTATGGAGGTCTCATGACGGCACGGAGCGGCGACGGCGGCCGGGACGACGACCGGTCCCGGTCCCTTCCCCCCGCGTCGCGGGACGCGGCCTCGGGCAGGGACGGCGCCGGCCCTGTACCGGATGGGGACGAGCCCGTTCCCGACAGCGAGTTCTCCATCGACTACCGCCGTCCCGCCTGGTACCAGCAAAACCCCCGGCCGGGTCCGCCCCCGGCCCCGTCTGCCCCGGACGGCCCGGCCCCGGACGCGCCGGCGAGCTGGCGGCTCTTCCGCGGGGACGGCGTGGCACGCCCGGCGCCGCTGCCGCCGGCCCCGCCCTGGCGGCGGTTCGGCGGCGCCGGGCGTCCCGGGGCCGACGGGCACGCCCCTCCGCCGTATCTGATCTCCCCCCGCCACGCCGACGTCGTGAACGCGGCGCTCCATCTGCGCCGCCCCCTGCTGGTCACCGGCCAGCCCGGCACGGGCAAGTCGTCGCTGGCCCATGCGGTGGCGCATGAGCTGGGCCTGGGCGAGGTGCTCCGCTGGCCGGTCAACAGCCGCTCCACCGTGCAGGACGCGCTCTACCGCTACGACGCCGTCGGCCGGCTGCGCGAGACGACCATGAGCCGGGATCACGGCCGCCCCGAGCCGGACATCGGCTCCTTCATGCGGCTCGGCCCGCTCGGCACCGCCCTGGTACCCGGACCACGGCCCCGCGTCCTGCTCATCGACGAGCTCGACAAGGGCGATGTGGACCTGCCGAACGATCTGCTGACGGTCTTCGAGGAGGGCGAGTTCGAGATCCCCGAGCTGTCGCGGCTCTCCGACGAACAGCCCGAGGTGCTCGTGCCGACGCTGCGGATCGACGAGAAGACGGTCGTGGTGCGCGGCCGGGTGCGCTGTGCGGAGTTCCCGGTCGTCGTCGTCACCAGCAACGGCGAACGCGACTTCCCGCCCGCCTTCCTGCGCCGCTGCGTACGGCTGGAGCTGCCGCCACCGGACGAACACCGGCTGCGCGCGATCGTCGCCGCGCACCTGGGCGAGGACGCGCTGCACGAGATGGACGAGCTGCTCCAGGCGTTCCTGCGCCGCCGCGCACCGGGCGAACTGGCCACCGACCAGCTGCTGAACGCGGTCTTCCTGCGGGCGGGCGGCGTGGACCTGGACGCGGACGGGCTGCTGGACGCCGTGCTGCACCGGCTGAGCGGGGCGGTGTAGCCCGATGACCGGGGACGCCGACCGGCTCGGTGCGGACCTGAGCGCGCTGCTCGCGGTCCTCGCCGACAGTGGTGTCCCGCTGGCTCAGGAGGAGCTGCTGGACGCGCTGTGGCTGGCGCGGCGGCTGCCCGCGGGGGCCGGGGACGCCCCGCTGCCGCGCTTCCTCGCCCGGCCCCCCGCCCCGGCGGTGCCGGACGCCCCGGCGGACGAGGACCTCGCGGAGGGGGACTTCGCGTTCGCGGACGGGGGCGGCGCGGACCGGCTCCACCCGGACCGCGTCTCCGTGGCCGACGACCCCGCCCACGAGAACCCGGCGGGCAGGGCCCCGGCCGGGAGAGACCCGCTGGACAGTGGCCCGGCCGGCGAGGGCCCGACCGACGCGGACGGGGACTACCTCCTTCCCCCGCCGCTGTCCCGCGCCGTTCCCGGCCCTCCGCCCCCGCCCGCCGAGGGGCGCGTGGCGGGGCTGCACGCCGCCCCCGCCCGCGACCACCCCACGGACCGGTCCGCGGACCACCGCGCCCCGGACCCGCCGGGCGCGCTCGCGCTGCGCGTCCCGGAGGGCAAGGCGCTCCGCGCCGAGCTGCGGATCGGCCGGGCGCTGCGCCCGCTCAAGCAGCACCGGCCGAGCGTCTCCAAGCGGGAGCTGGACGTGGAGGCGACGGTGACGGCGCTCGCCGAGACCGGGCTGCCGGACGTCGCCCTGCGGCCCGCGCGCGAGCGGTGGCTGGATCTGGCGCTCGTCATCGACAACGGCATGTCGATGCTGCTGTGGCAGCGGCTGGCCACGGAGATCCGCGCGATGATGGAGCGGCTCGGCGCCTTCCGGCTCGTACGGACCTACGGACTGCACTCCCGGGGCCCCGCCGCCCGGCCCCGGCTCAGCGTCCGCCCCTTCGACCCGTCGTCCGCCACGATGCCGTCGCGGGTGCTGGCCGATCCGTCGGGCCAGACGCTGGTCCTCGTGCTGAGCGACGGCATGGGACCGGCCTGGCGGGACGGGCGCAAGCACGCGGCGGTACGGCGGTGGGCGCGGTACGGGCCCACCGCCGTCCTGCACGCGCTGCCGCGCCGGATGTGGGACGGCTCCGGCATCCGGGCACAGCGGTGGCAGGTGACCACCCGGCGCAGCGGCGGGCCGAACACCGAGTGGGCGGTCAGCGATCCCGTGCTGCCGGCGGATCTGGCACCCTTCGACGGCGTCCCGGTGCCGGTCCTGGAACCGGAGCCCGGTTCGATGACCGCCTGGGCCCGGCTGGTGGCCTCCCCGGGCGGCAGTGCGCTGATGCCCCTGCTGAGCCGTCCGGAACCGGCCCGGGAGGGCGGGGCGCCGCCCTCCGACGGGCTCGGCGCCGTCCAGCGCTTCCGGGACGCGGCCTCCCCGGAGGCGTACCGCCTGGCCGCGCACCTCGCCGCCGTCGCGCCGGTGTCCGTCCCGGTCATGCGGCTGGTGCAGGCCGCCGTCCCCTGGCAGGCGGACACCGCCCACCTCGCGGAGGTCTTCCTGGGCGGGCTGCTGCAACCCGTCACGGCGGGGCCGTGGGCCGAGGAGCCGCTGCCGCGACATCGTGTCTTCGACTTCACCGAGACGGCGCGGGACGCCCTGCTGGACGCGGTCCCGACCGCCGAACTCATGGTCACCGGACGGCGCGTCGGGCAGAAGCTGGGGCAACTGGCGGGCCGCTCACCGGACTTCCCCGCCTGGCTCGCCCATCCGAGCGGCCCGGACTCCCTCCCCGCCGGGGTGCGGGCCTTCGCCGAGGTGGGGCCGCGCCTGGCGGCGCGCTTCGGCGCCCCGGCGCTTCCGCCCGCGCGGCCGGGGCCGCCGCCCGCGCCGAGCGCGCCCGTGGGGTTTCCGGTGTGGCCGACGGCCCCGGGGTCCCCGGGACACATGAGGGCCGCGGGGCTCCCGGACCCCCTGGCGCCCTCGGAACTCCCCGGCCCCCTGGCGCCCTCGGAACTCCCGGAGTACCTGGCGGCCGCGGAGCCCCAGAAGTACCCGACGCCCTCGGAGCCCCAGGAGTACCCGACGCCCTCGGAGCCGCCGGAAGCGTTCACCGCCCCGCCCCAGACGGCGGCGGCCCCCCTGTGGCAGCAGGGCCCGCAAGGGCGGCGCCTCGTCTGCCCGCACTGCGAGACACCGCTGTTGCAGGGCGACCCGTACTGCGAGTCGTGCGGGATGAACGTCGCCTCCCTCACCCGGATCACCGAGCGGGAGCGGGCCAGGTACTGCCCCAACTGCGGGGCGGCGGCGGAGTTCCACGACCGCTACTGCGGTAGGTGCGGCCGTCTCCTCCCCGAGCCCGAAACGGCCGTCCCTCTCCCCATGGCTCCCCCGGCGCCCGAGTCCGAGCGGGGGAATCCGCCGGAGGAGGGGGTGGTCATCGGCGACCTTCCGTACGGCATCACGATCCGGCACGACAACCCGCGGACGTTCGGCCCCTACAAGGTCGTGGGCAGCCTGGCCGAGGACGCCGACTCCGCCGCCTATCTCGCCGTCGACCAGGGCAGCGACAGGGACCGGATCGCCGTGGTGCGCGCCGTGCGCGGCGACCTCCCCTCGGCGCGGGCAGCACGACGGCTGCGCACGGTGGCCGAAGCGCTGCGCCGGATGGGCGGCCTCTACGCGCCGAGGCTCTACCTGGACAGGTCCGAGGACGACCGGCCCTGGCTCGCGGAACAGTTCGTCCGGGTTTCCGAGCAGTCACCGGCGCTGCGGCTGACCACCGTGCTGTCCCAGATGCGCGGCGGCGCGGATCACGACCATGAGGCGCACCGGGCCGTCGTCCTCGGCTGGCACCTCGCCGAGGCCGTGGCCTCGTGCACCGCCGAGGGCATCACCCACGGGCGGCTGACGACAGACCGGGTGCTGGTCGTGGACGACACCGTGAAGCTGGTGGGCTGGGGCGACGCCGCCATCGCCGACTGGCCCGGGGCCCCGTACGTCTCCGAGCGGCCTCCCCTCGGGGACGACATCCTCGCCCTGGGGCGGATCCTGATGGCGCTGGGCGGAGGAGAGGAAACCGCGGCCGACCCCTGGGCGGGCTCCCGGTGGGAGGGCGGCGGCCGGGCGCCACTGCGGGCGGTCGTCATGGCGTGCCTCAGCCGCGGACTCACGGGTCCGGCGGCGGCACGCCAGGTGGCGGACGCGTTCGCCTCCCACGTGGACGGACCCATGTCCCCGCCCGCGTGGTCGACGCCCCGGCCCCCGGCGCCCCGAGCCGAGCCGCAGGCGCCCGAAGGCGGGCCCCAGGCGCCCACGTACGGACCGTCGGCACCCTCACCCTCGTACGGGCCGCAACCCTCCGCAGCCGGGCCACCGGCCTCCCCGTCCGCCACCCCGGACGCCACCCCGCCGGGCCGCCCCGGCGCCGATCCGGGGACCGACGCATCCGCCGAGCCGGGCACCGACGAGCCCACCGCGCGGGCGCCCCAGGTGCCCCTGACCGGGCCCCCGTACGTCTCTCCCGCCGAGCCGGGCGCGCATGCCCCCACCGCGCCGGCGACACCCGTCACGGGCGCTCCGCCGGGGTACACCGCCGCCGTCGAGCTGTCCTCCGACCGGCTGCTGCGGGGGAAGCCGAAGTCCAGGAGGTCGCCGAGCGACGTGGTCTCCCGCTTCAAGCTGGGCGGTACGCGCGAGAGCGCGAGGCGGCAGCGCGAACGGGAGCTGATCCGTACCCCGCTGGCCTCCGGCCGACGCATCACGGTGGTCGGGGACGGCGTCGGGGGGACCACGGTCGCCCTCGCCCTCGGCTCCGTCCTCGCCGCCGAGCGCGGGGACAGGGTTCTCGCGCTCGGCGTCGGCCCCGACGGGGGCACGCTGGGCCGCCGGGTGCGGCGCGAGACCGGTGCGACCCTGCACGACATGGTCCAGGCGCTCCCGTATCTCCGCGGCTACCCGGACATCCGCCGGTTCACCTCACGGACGCCCGCCGGTCTGGAGGTGATCGCGGGCGACGGGGGCCCGGGGGACCCGGCCACCTTCGACGACCGCGCCTACCGCCGCGTCATGGAGGTGCTCGGCAGGCAGTACCCGATCATCCTCACCGCCACCGGCACCGGGCTGCTCACCAGCGAGACGCGCGGCGTCCTCGACCTCACGGACCAGCTGATCGTCGTCTCGACCACCACCGTGGACGGCGCGAGCAACGCCGCCACCACGCTCGACTGGCTGTCCGCCCATGGCCACGGCGACCTGGTCGCGCGCGGTATCACGGTCGTCTCGGACGTCCGGGAGACCGGCAGGACGATCAAAGTCCCGGATCTGGTGGCCCATTTCCGGACCCGCTGCCGCGATGTGGTCGTCGTACCGTTCGACGAGCATCTGGCGACCGGCGGCGAGATCGATCCGGCCATGATGCGGACGAGAACACAGGAGGCGTTCATCACGCTCGCGTCCCTGGTCGCGGAGGATTTCCCCAGCGCCGGGGGCTGATCCCCGTCCCGTGGGGCCGGGGACGCGGCTCACATCGCGAACGAAACGGCCTATCCTCTACGCCATGTCGTCCGCCGATTTGATCCGCATCGTCTCCCGTTCCTCCCCCATGGCCCTCGCCCAGGTCGAACGGGTCCGCACCGAACTGGCCGCGCTGCGGCCGGGCATCCGTACGGAGGTCGTCCCGGTCACCACCTCCGGCGACCGGTGGATGGGCGATCTGTCGAAGCTCGGCGGGAAGGGGGCGTTCACCAAGGAGGTGGACGCCGCGCTGCTGGCGGGCGAGGCGGATCTCGCGGTGCACTGCATCAAGGACGTGCCCGCCGACCGTCCGCTGCCCGCGGGCACGGTCTTCGCCGCGTACCTCAAGCGCGACGACATCCGCGACGCCGTCATCCACCCCGAGGGGCTGACCCTCGACGAGATGCCCGCGGGGACCCGGATCGGCACCTCCTCGGTCCGGCGCATCGCCCAACTGGCCACCACCCACCCGCAGCTGGAGTGCGTGCCGATGCGCGGCAACGCCAACCGCCGGCTGGAGAAGCTGGCGGCGGGCGAGTGCGACGCGCTGCTGCTGGCCGTCTCGGGGCTGGAGCGGATCGGCCGTACGGACCGGATCAGCGAGATCCTGTCCGTGGAGACCATGTGCCCGCCGATCGGGGCCGGGGTGCTGGGGCTCCAGTGCCGGGAGGACGACGCCGAGACGATCGAGGCCGTGTCCGGGCTCGGCGACACCGACGCCTGGAAGGAGATCACCGCGGAGCGGATGCTGCTGCATGTGCTCCAGGGGCACTGCAACTCCCCCATCGCGGGATACGCCAGGGCCGAGCGGGACGGCCGGCTCTCGCTGCGCGCCCGGGTCTTCAGCCCGGACGGCAAGACGGTGCTGGACGCCCATGAGTGGGCGGGTCCGCTGGACCCGGCCACGCTGGGAACGTCGGTCGCGGTGGCGCTGCTGCGGCAGGGCGCCCGCGAGGTGATCGACACCATTCCGCACTGAGCCCCTCCGGGCCCCCGGCCCCCGGGGCCTACCGCGCCCCCAGCCGGCGCCACACCGCCCGCGCCGCGTGGTGTCCGGACATCCCGTGGACACCGGGCCCCGGCGGGGTGGCGGAGGAGCACAGGAAGACCGCCGGGTGGGCGGTGGCGTACGGGACGCGGGCGAACTTGGGGCGGATGACCGCCTGGAGGCCCTCGAAGGCGCCGCAGCTGATGTCGCCGTCGATGTAGTTGGCGTTGCGTGCGGCGAGTTCGGGCGGTCCGGCGACCGCGCGGGCCAGGACGAGATCGCGGAAGCCGGGGGCGAAGCGCTCTATCTGACGCTCTATCACCTCCGTGGCGTCGCCCTGCCATCCGCTGGGCACATGGCCGTAGGCCCAGAAGGTGTGCTTGCCCTCCGGGGCGCGGGAGGGGTCGAGGAGGGTCGGCTGTGCGGTGATCAGGAACGGGACGGCAGGGTCGCGCCCCTCGACGGCGGCCCGCAGCGCCGCGCCGATCTCACCGGAGGTGGGGCCGATGTGGACGGTGCCCGCGCGCCGGGCCTCGGGCGCGGTCCACGGCACCGGGCCGGACAGCGCGTAGTCGATTTTGAAGGCGGCGGCCCCGTAGCGGTAGCGGCGGTAGGCGTTGCCGAGACCGGCGATACGGGCCAGGGCGCGCGGTGAGGTGTCGAAGACGTACGCGCGGGCGGGCGGCAGTTCGTCGAGCCGCTTGACCTCGGTGGAGACGTGGATCGTCCCGCCGTGTGCGCGCAGGTACGACCCCAGCGCGTCGACGATCGACTGGGAGCCGCCACGCGGGATCGGCCAGCCGACCTCATGGGCCGCGAGGGCGAACAGCAGGGCGGGGCCGCTGGTGCCCACCGCGCTGGTCGGCGCGATGGCGTGCCCGGACAGCCCGGCGAACAGGGCGCGTGCCTTCTCGTCGCGGAAGCGGAGCGGCCCGGCGAGCAGCGCGGCCGGCTGGAGCGCGTGGAGTCCGAAGCGGGCCCAGGTGACCGGGTCGCGGGGCACCCCGTTCCAGTGGGTGCGCAGCATATCGGGGGCGAGGGTGGCCCACTTGCCGAGGTAGGGGGCGATGAGCCGGCGGTAGGTGCCGGCGTCGCGCGGGCCGAGCGACCTGGCCGTCTCGCCGACCGAGCGGGCCAGCACCGCGGCCGTACCGTCCGGGAAGGGGTGGGCCAGCGGCAGTTCGGGGTGGAGCCACTCCAGGCCGTGCCGGGCCAGCGGCATCCGGTCGAAGGCCGGGGAGCCGATGGCGAGGGGGTGCACGGCGGAGCAGGTGTCGTGCCGGAAGCCCGGGAGGGTCAGCTCTTCGGTGCGGGCGCCCCCGCCGATGGTGTCCGCGGCCTCGAAAATCTCCACCGCGCAGCCGCGGCGGGCGAGTTCGACGGCCGCGGTCAGCCCGTTCGGCCCGGCACCCACGACTACCGCGTCGAGCATGGACGGCACGTCGGCCCCCTCGTCCTTGAGGAATCAGTGGAACGATCAGCCGGCGGCGGCCAGCAGGCTCAGGATATGCCGAACCGTCGGCTCGTCCCGGGCCGCCGTGAAGGGAAGCACATTGCCCCCGGTGATACGGAACGGCTCGCCGCCGAGCGTGGCCTGCGCCCCGCCCGCCTCGCCGACCAGCAGCAGCCCGGCGGCGTGGTCCCAGGCGTTCTCCCAGGTGAAGGCAACGGCGTCGAGCAGTCCTCGGGCCACTTTCAGATATTCCAGACCGGCCGAACCGCAGGGGCGCACCTCGGCGTCCGGTGCCCGCAGGCCCGAGAGGGCGCGCTTCTCCTCGTCGGTGGTGAAGTCGTAGTGGGAGACGGCGACACGGAGGGCCGCACCGGGCTCGGGGGAGCCGGAGTGGATCGGCTCCCCGCCCAGCCACGCGCCCTGGCCGCGGCGGGCGATGGCCATCTGGCCGAGCACCGGGGCGTAGGTCCAGGAGGCGAGGAGCGCTTCGCGGTGGGCGAGGGTCACCAGGGTCGCGAAGCCGGGGTCGCCGTGGACGAACTGGCGGGTGCCGTCGACCGGGTCGACGATCCATACGGGGGCGTCGCCGCCGAGTGCGGTGAGCACGGCCGGGTCGGCGTGCACCGCTTCCTCGCCCACCACCACGGAGCCGGGCAGCAGCTTGGTGAGGGAGTCGGTCAGCTGCTCCTCGGCCTGCCGGTCGGCGATGGTCACGAGATCGTGCGGGCCCTTCTTCTCGACGATCTCATGGGCGGCGAGCTGCCGGTAGCGCGGCATGACCTGGTCGGCGACCGCCGTGCGGATCGCCTCCTCCACCGCGTCGAGACCACCGGCGAGAAATTCATCGATCATGCGCTCATCGAATCACGCCCCTCCGACGGCCGGTGGTCCGGCGGCTGCCGGACGGTGTCATCGAGGTGAACTGATCGGCGCGCACCGCGCCGCGGGGGTCAGGACACGCGTGCGGCCGGCCGCCGGGGTGCCGGCCCGGCAGCCGGCCCCGGCCGGCGATCGGCCGGCCGGCTGGGCGGGCCGGCCGGCTGGGCGCGGGCGGTCAGCCGGTGAGCGCGGGGATGATTCGCTCGCCGTAGGCGTCGATGGTGCGCTCCTTCGCGTCATGCATCGCGTACACGGCGAACTGGTCCACCCCCAGGGCGCGCAGCCGCTCCAGCTTCTCGATCTGCGCTTCGGCGGGGCCGAGCAGACAGAACCGGTCGACGATCTCGTCGGGCACGAAGGCCGTGTCCGGGTTGCCGGTGCGGCCGTGGTGGGCGTAGTCGTAGCCCTGCCGTTCCGCGATGTACGCGGTCAGCGACTCGGGCACGGCGGTGGAGTGCTCGCCGTAGCGGGAGACCAGATCGGCGACGTGGTTGCCGACCATGCCGCCGAACCAGCGGCACTGCTCACGGGCGTGGTCCAGGTCGTCGCCCACATACGCGGGGGCGGCGACGCAGATGGTGATCGCGCCCGGATCACGCCCGGCCTCGACGGCGGCGTCGCGCACCGCCTTGACCATCCACTCCGTCAGGAAGGGGTCGGCGAGCTGGAGGATGAACCCGTCGGCCGTCCGCCCGGCCAGCGCGAGCGCCTTGGGGCCGTACGCCGCCATCCAGACGGGCAGCCTGCTGTCCTCGATCCAGGGGATGCGCATCGGGGTGCCGTCCACCACGGCCTCCCTGCCCTCCGCCAGATCGCGGATGGCGTCGATGGCCGCGCCCAGGCGGGCCAGGGTGTTGGGCTTGCGGCCGGCCACCCGCAGCGCGGAATCGCCACGGCCGATACCGCAGACGGTGCGGTTGCCGTACATCTCGTTGAGGGTGGCGAAGGTGGAGGCGGTCACCTCCCAGGTGCGCGTGCCGGGGTTGGTGACCATCGGCCCGACGATCAGCCGCTCGGTCCGGGCCAGGATCTGGCTGTGGATGACGAACGGCTCCTGCCACAGCACGGCGGAGTCGAAGGTCCAGCCGTAGCGGAAGCCGTTGCGCTCGGCGCGGCGCATCAGCTCCACGACGGCCGACGCGGGTGGATCGGTCTGCAGAACCAGTCCGAAGTCCATGCTCGCTCCCCGGCTCAGATGAGGTACTGACAGGTGTCGCGGGTGAGGAACCGGCCGTGCCCCGCACGCCCGGTGTACTCCCGCTGGTCGATGACGGGGACACCGCGCGAGAGCACGGTCTCGACCTGCCCGGTGATCCGCTTGCCCTCGTACGCCGAGTAGTCGACGTTCATGTGGTGGGTTTCGGCGGACAGGGTCTGCTGGGCCCGCGGATCGTAGACGACGATGTCGGCGTCGGCCCCGGGGGCGATGGTGCCCTTGCGCGGATAGAGGCCGAACATCCTGGCCGGGGTGGCGCAGGCGATCTCGATCCAGCGGCGGCGGGAGATATGGCCGTCCACCACGGCCTGGTGGAGCAGGTCCATCCGGTGCTCCACGCCCGGCATACCGTTGGGGATCTTGGAGAAGTCGCCCCGGCCCAGCTCCTTCTGCCCGGTGAAGCAGAACGGGCAGTGGTCGGTGGAGACCACCTGGAGGTCGTTGGTGCGCAGCCCCCGCCACAGCGCGGCCTGGTGCTCGACCGGCCGCAGCGGGGTGGAGCAGACGTACTTGGCGCCCTCGAAGTCCGGTTCGGCAAGGTTGTCCGTGGACAGGAACAGATACTGCGGACATGTCTCGCCGAAAACCGGAAGCCCCAGGTCACGGGCGCGGGCCAGCTCCGCGACGGCCTCCTGGGCCGACACGTGCACGACGTACAGCGGGGCGTCGGCCACCCGGGCGAGCTGGATGGCGCGATGGGTCGCCTCCGACTCCAGCAGCGCCTTGCGGACCTCACCGTGGTGGCGGGGGTCGGTCCTGCCCTCGGCGAGGGCCTGTTCCACCAGGACGTCGATGGCGATGCCGTTCTCGGCGTGCATCATGATCAGCCCGCCGTTGGCGGAGGCGCGCTGCATGGCCCGCAGGATCTGCCCGTCGTCGCTGTAGAAGACCCCCGGATAGGCCATGAACAGCTTGAAGCTGGTCACGCCCTCGTCCACCAGGAGATCCATCTCCTTGAGCGTGTGCTCGTTCACATCGGAGAGGATCATGTGGAAGCCGTAGTCGATGGCGCAGTTGCCGCTCGCCTTGAGGTGCCAGGCGTCCAGCCCCTCGCGCAGGGCGTGGCCCACCGTCTGGACGGCGAAGTCCACGATGGTGGTGGTGCCGCCCCAGGCCGCCGCCCGGGTGCCGGTCTCGAAGGTGTCGGAGGCGAAGGTGCCGCCGAACGGCATCTCCATATGGGTGTGCCCGTCGACCCCGCCCGGGAGGACGTATCTGCCGGTGGCGTCGATCGTACGGTCGGCGGTCCAGCCCCGGGCGCACTCGCTGCCGGACGCGGCGAGGGCGGCCACCTTCCCGTCCTCGATCAGCACATCGGCCAGGGTCTCCTCGGCGGCGGTGACGACCAGCCCGCCGCGGATCACGGTACGGGGCATCAGCTCGCGCTCCTTCCGGACCGGGCCGCCTTGAGCGCGGTCTCGAGGATCGCGGCGCCCTCCTCCGCCTCGGCGACGGTGAGGCTGAGCGGCGGGGCGACCCGCAGCACGCTGCTGTTGTGCCCGCCGCCCTTGCCGATGAGCAGCCCGCCCTCCCGGGCGGCCTCCGTCACGGCGGCCGCGCCCTCGGGGGACGGCAGGCCGGTGCCCGGTTCGACCATCTCGAGGCCGATCATCAGCCCCCGGCCACGGACCTCCCGCACGGTGTCCAGACCGGCGCAGGCGGCCCGCAGCCGCTCGATCAGCAGCCCGCCGACCCGGCGGGCGTTGCCCTGGAGGTCGTGCTCGACCAGGTGGTTGAGGTTGGCCAGACCGGCCGCCATGGTGATGGGGCTGCCGCCGAAGGTGGAGATGGAGTTGGCCCCCAGGCAGTTCATGACCTCCGCGCGGGCGACGACACCGCCGATCGACATGCCGTTGCCGATGCCCTTGGCGAAGGTGAGGATGTCGGGCGGCCCGGAGCCGTCGTGCGCCTGCCAGCCCCAGAAGTGGTCACCGGTACGGCCCCAGCCGGTCTGCACCTCATCGGTGATCCACAGGATGCCGTGCCGGTCGAGCACCTCGCGGAAGGCGGCGAACAGCCCGTCGGGCGGGGAGGTGAAGCCGCCGACGCCCTGGATCGGCTCGGCGATCAGCGCGGCCACGTTGCCGTGCGCCTGGCCGAGGACGTCCTCGAGGTCGGCCACGCACGCCTTGATGAACTCGCCGTCGGACAGCCCGGCGAACGGGCCCCGGGTGCGCACCGAGCCGTGCACGTACAGCGTCTGGAGCGGGGACAGGCTGGTCGGCGACCAGCCCCGGTTGCCGGTGATGCCGACGGCCGAGAAGGAGCGGCCGTGGTAGCTGTTGCGCATCGCCAGGATCTGGTTGGAGCGGCGGTAGGTGGTGGCGAGCAGCAGGGCCGTGTCATTGGCCTCGGTGCCGGAGGTGGTGAAGAAGACCCGCGCGTCCGGGATGCCGGACAGGGCGGCGACCCGCTCGGCCAGGTCGACCATGGGACGGTCGAGGTAGAGCGTGGAGGTGTGCAGGATCCGGCCCGCCTGCTCGGTGATCGCCTTGGTGACCTCGGGGAGGGCGTGCGCGGTCATCGTGGTGAGGATGCCGCCGAAGAAGTCGAGGTAGCGATTGCCCTCGGCGTCCCAGACATGACGTCCCTCGCCGTGGGTGATCTCGATGGGGCGCTGGTAGTAGAGGGCCAGCCAGTCGGGCAGCACGGCCTGGTGGCGCGCGTGCAGGGTGGCGTGGGGGCCGCTGCTCCTCGTCATGTCGTCGCTCACGGCCGCACCAGCCCCTCGTAGGCCTCGGGGCGTCGGTCCCGGTAGAACGCCCACTGCCGGCGCACCTCGTCGATCAGGCCGAAGTCGAGATCGCGGATGATCAGCTCCTCCTCCTTGTCGCTGGCCACCTCGCCGACGAACTGGCCGCGCGGATCGACGAAGTAGCTGGTGCCGTAGAAGTCGTTGTCCCCGTACTCCTCGGTCCCCACGCGGTTGATCGCGGCGATGAAGTACTCATTGGCGACGGCCGCCGCCGGCTGCTCCAGCTGCCACAGATGGGCCGACAGCCCTCGGGAGGTGGCCGAGGGGTTGTAGACCAGCTGCGCCCCGGCCAGCCCCAGTGCGCGCCAGCCCTCGGGGAAGTGGCGGTCGTAGCAGATGTACACGCCGACCTTGCCCACGGCGGTGTCGAACACCGGCCAGCCCAGGTTTCCCGGCTTGAAGTAGTACTTCTCCCAGAACCCCTTGAGCTGCGGGATGTGGTGCTTGCGGTACTTGCCCAGATACCGGCCGTCCGCGTCGATCACGGCCGCGGTGTTGTAGTAGAAACCCGACTGCTCGACCTCGAACACCGGCACCACGATCACCATGCCGGTCTCCCGCGCCAGCTCCCCCATCCGCCGCACCGTCGGCCCGTCCGGCACGGGCTCCGCCCACCGGTAGTGCTCCGCCTCCTGCACCTGGCAGAAGTACGGCGCGTTGAACACCTCCTGGAAGCCGATCACCTTGGCGCCCTGCGCGGCCGCCTGCCGGGCGTACTCCTCATGCTTCGCGATCATTGATTCGGTATCGCCGGTCCAGGTGGCCTGGACGAGAGCGGCACGTACGAGGTTGGCCATGATCAGCTCCTCAACCTGTGTCTACGCACGTAGAATCCGGCTGTGAAGAACGTAGAAGCGCACTGACCACTCTGGCAATACCGCCGCCGTTACTCAACGAGGTCGATGACGTTTCGCGTTCCGCCGGGGGGTTGGGGCGCTCGGTTGGGCTGGGCTGACTCGGTTTGACTGGGCTGCTCGGCTCTGTCGGGTGCGGGTTTCGTCTCGCGCCTTCGGCGCAATTGAGCAGCGGGGCAGGGGGTGCCGGGCCGGGTGCTCGCCGCCGGGCGGCGGGCCGGTGGGGGCAGGGCCCGATGGCGGCTTCCGTGGCCGGGGGCCGAGGCCGACGCCGGACAGCGGGGAGGTTAGGGCACCCCTCTGGAAACTGATTGACTAATTAGTTGCGTCAGATCAAGCGTTTCTTAGGGAGGTACCCGGGGGGGGCGGCCTGCCCGCAGTCCGGCGGGGCCCCGGCCCCCGAGCACGGAAGCCGCCACCGGCACCCACCCCAACGGACCCGGCGCCCGGCTGCGGCGCCGCGCCCCCCCACCCCCGCCGCCGCTGCTCAAGTGCGCCGAAGGCGCGAGACGAAACCCGCACCCGACCACGCCGCCCAGCCCCCGCCCCCGCGTCAGGCGATGCCGGGGGCGCCCGGCAGGCCCGCCGCGCGCAGGGCGTGGGCGAGGTCGTGGTGACTGCTGGAGGACACGTCGGCGGCCGCGTCGAGGAGCAGGGGCACCAGCGTGGCGGGGTCCTCCGCCGCCGCCCGCGCCACGTCCTCCGGGGTACGGGACCGTACGAGCGCCCCGAGCAGAATCGCCGCCTCGTGGCGGGCGCCCACCGCGAGGAGCGCCTGGGCGGTGTGGGCCACCTCGGGGGCGGGGCGCGAGACGCTCTGCCGCAGCAGCCGTTCACCGTCGGCCTCGCGGTCCGCCGCGACCAGCGCCTCGGCGGCGGCCGCGAGCCGTTCGGGCGGCAGACACGCGATCTCCCACAGCAGCGTGGACACATCGGCCCAGAGCCCGGCGCGCTCCAACTCCTCCGCGAGCACCGGCAGCCGCGGGGCGGGCCACGCGGCGGCCTCGTACAGCGCGACGTGCGCCTCGCCGGAACGTCCCTCCGCCCGGAGCCGGCCGAGCCGCGCGACGGCCTCCTGGGCGGCGGCGCGCGCCGCGGCATGCTCCGCCGCGTCGCGGACGGCCTCCTGGGCGTCCGCCGCCTGGTCCCGCTTACGGTGCTTGCCGCTGTCCTCGTCGCCGTATGCCCCGGCGAACCGGGCACCACGCGGGGTCACCGGGAGCGGCGGCGGGGGCTCGACCCCGGAGTCCCCGCCCCCAGCCCCGGCGAACCGCGCCCCACGCGGCCGCGGCGCGGTGACCAGCTCTTCCACTCCGGCGAACCGCGCCCCGCGAGGCCGCGGCCTCGCGGGAGCGGGCGCTGGATCCGGGTCCCGTACGGCAGGAGCGGGATACGCACCTGGGTAGCCCCCAGGCTCGCCACCCCCGACGGCCGCCGCCTCGCCGGGCACCCCGAACGGTTCACCGCCGGCCCCGGACCGTGTCACCGCGCCAGGCTCACCGGGCACCACGCCCAGACCGCCCGCCTCCGCGTCGAACGCCTCGAAGGGCACCGCGAACCTCGCCCCGCGCACCCGCCCATCCCGGCCAGCGCCACCCACACCCGCCCCCGCGCCGGGCATCCCGAACCGGTCACCGTCCCCACCGCCCGGCACGGCGGACAAACCGCCCCGCTCGGCGGACACACCACCCGGCACGGACGACACACCGCCCGGCACAGCGGACACACCACCCTGTTCCGTGAGCGCGTCGCCCCAACCGGTGGCCCCCGCCTCACCGGGCGCGGCGGGCCGCGTTCCGCGCGGGCGTCCGGCGTGCCCGGCGCCATCCGCGTCGTACGCGCCGTACGCCCCGGGGGACGCGGTGGCACCCGGTGCGGGCCGGGAGGGGTGGGGCGGGGTGGGGAGGGCGGTGAGGCGGGCGTGGAGTTCCTCGGTGCGGGCGGTGGCGCGCCGCCAGTCGTCGTGGGCCCAGGCGAGCTCCGTGCCGAGGCGTTCCCGGTCCGCCGCGTCCTGGGCGGCGGACAGCGCCGCCTGGAGGTCGCGTTCGCGCCGGGCGGCGTTCCGCTGTTCGCGGAGCATGCCGTGCAGGCGGTCCTGGAGCGCCTCGCGGCTGCCCGGTCCGGCGTCGTGGGCCGTGACCGAGGCGCGGTAGAGGGTCGCCGCGCGGGCCGCCGCCTCCTGGGCGGCCCCGGGGCCGTGCTGGGCGGAGAGGTCCTGTAACAGGGCCTGGACCAGGTCCCACGGCGGCACTTCGAGACCGTCGAGACAGGCCTTCAGCCCCTGGGGGTCGCGCAGGGCGAAAACCCCGTACCAGCCCGTCCCGGCGTCCAGCCGTCCCGTCAGCGCCCGCAGATAACGCGCGAACTCCGCGACCTCGGCCGGGAGTTGGCCGCCCGTCATGACCACCCGCCACACCTCCCCCTCGGGCGATGCACCGCCCAAGGTCACGCATTCGACACCCTGCGTGTTACGAAGCCGGTTACCGATGTGCTACGGGCGCTTTTCCTCCTCCGCATACAACAGGCAAACTTGCAAGTCCAAACTTGCAAGTTTGCCTGCCGACCTTCTACGGTGGCCTCATGACAGTGCACGACCGTCCGGACCCCGCGGCCGCCGCCCCCAGGGCGGAGGAGCGCATCGCCGGCGACCTCGCCGTGGTCGTCAGCCAGCTGATGCGGCGCATGCGGGCGGCCTCCTCGCAGGGGGCGCTCACCCCCTCCCAGCGGGCGGTCCTCAGCCGGCTCTACACCGTTGGGCCGAACACCACCGCCGCGCTGGCCCGCGCCGAGCTGGTCCGGCCGCAGTCGATGCGCACGATCCTGGCCGCGCTGGAGGAGCAGGCGCTGGTGGAGCGGGCCCCGCATCCCACCGACGGACGACAGGTGATCTTCTCGATCACCGAGGCGGGGCGGCAGGCGATCACCTCCGTGCGGCAGGCCAAGCAGAGCTGGCTGCTCGACGCGATCGACACCCGTCTCGACGCGGCGGAGCGCCGCACCCTCGCCGAGGCCACCGACCTGCTGAAGCGGCTGGTCCAGGAATGACCGACACCGCGACTTCCGCCTCCACCGAGCCCTCCCCTCCCGCTCCCGCCGAGTCCTCCCCCTTCGGCCCCCGGCTGATGGCCCCGCTGCTCATCGGCTCGGTCCTCAACCCCGTCAACTCCACGATGATCGCCACCGGTCTGGTGGCCATCGGCCATGACTTCGGCGTCGGCGCCGCCCAGACCGCCTGGCTGGTCGCCTCCCTCTACCTCGCCAGCGCCGTGGCGCAGCCGGCCATGGGACGGCTCGCCGATCTGCTCGGTCCGCGCCGCGTCTTCCTCTGCGGGCTGCTGCTGGTGTGCGTCGCCGGGCTGGTGGGCGCGCTCGCGCCCGCGTTCGGCTGGCTGATCGTCTCGCGCGTGCTGCTCGGCATCGGTACGTCCGCGGCCTATCCGTCGGCGATGGCGCTGCTGCGCGCCCAGTCCGTCGCGACCGGGCGGGAGACCCCGCGTCCCGTGCTCGGCCGGCTCTCACTCGCCTCGCTCGGCAGCGCGGCGGTCGGTCCGGTGCTGGGCGGGGTGCTCACCGCGACGGCCGGATGGCGGGCGATCTTCGCGGTCAATGTGCCGCTGTCCCTCATCGGCGTCGTCCTCGCGCTGCTCTGGCTCCCCAGGATCCGTATGTCGGCCGGGGACGGCGAGGGCTCCAAGCAGCGGACGGGGCGCGGGGCGTTCGACTCGCTCGGCATCACGCTGTTCACCGCCACGCTCACCGTCCTGGCGATCTTCCTGCTGGATCTGGAGCGGCCCAACTGGGCACTGCCGCCCGTCGTCCTGATCCTCGCGGCGGCCCTGACCTGGTGGCAGCTGCGCCGTCCCCGCCCCTTCATCGATCTGCGGATGATCGGCGGCAACCGCCCCCTGGCCCTCACCTACCTCCGCCACGGCACGGCGTACCTGGTCATCTACATGGTCATGTACGGATACGCGCAGTGGCTGGAGGAGGGGCACGGCTACTCCGCCTCCCACGCCGGCCTGATCATGCTGCCCATGTCGGGAGCGGCCGCCGTGTGCTCCCTGCTCGGCGCCCGTACGAGGGGCATCTACGCACCGCTCGTCCTGGCGGCCGTCCTGCTCGCCGCGGGGAGCGGGGTGCTGCTGCTCGCCGACGAGTCCACTCCGCTCGTCGCGCTGCTGCTGGCCGCGGTCCTCTTCGGGCTGCCGCAGGGACTGTCCTCGACCGGCAACCAGGCCGCCGTCTACACCCAGGCCCCGCCGAAGAGCGTCGGCGCGGCGGCCGGGTTGCAGCGCACCTCGCAGTACCTCGGCGCGATCACCGCCGCCGGGCTGATCGGGCTCTTCTACGGGCAGCGGGCGACCGCCGCCGGGCTGCACGGCATCGCCATGGTGGCGGGTGTGCTCAGCCTGGCGGTGCTGCTGCTGACCGCCACCGACCGGGCCTTGCGCGCCCGCGCCCGCGCCCGTGCCCGCGCCCGCACCTGAAACCACTCCCGCCGTCGCCCAGGCGACACCGGTAAGACCCGTCCGTCCCAGGAGGCACCATGTCCGCCACCACGCTCGACCCGAACACCGCCCTGGTCCTCGTCGACCTCCAGAAGGGCATCACCGCACTGCCCACCGTCCACCCCGCCACCGAGATCGTCGAGCGCGGCGCCCGGCTGGCCGCCGCCTTCCGCGAGCGCGGACTGCCGGTCGTCCTGGTCCGGGTCGTGGCCGGGGCTCCGGGGCGCACCGAGGCACAACGGGGCGGCTCCGGCGGCGCGCGCCCGGCCGACTTCGCCGACCTCGCGCCGGAACTCGGCCGCGAGGACGGCGACATCGTGGTCACCAAGCACACCTGGGGCGCCTTCCACGCGACCGACCTCGACCTCCAGTTGCGCCGCCGCCAGGTGACCCAGGTGGTGCTCGGCGGCATCGCCACCAGCATCGGTGTGGAGTCCACGGCCCGTGCCGCGTACGCGCACGGCTATCACGTGACCCTCGCGACCGACGCCATGACCGACATGGACGCCGAGGCGCACCGCAACAGCGTCGAGAGGATCTTCCCCCGGCTGGGGGAGACCGACTCGACCGACGCGATCATCGGTCTGCTGGGCTGAACCGGGGCCCGGCTGCCGAGCCACGACGAACCGGGTCAACCCGATGGGTTGACCCGGTTCAGCGCGTCGGGCGGGCCCGTTCAACGCCTCGGCCTGACGCGGGTCAACGCCTCGGCCTGACGCGGGTCAACGCCTCGGCCTGACGCGGGTCAGCGCGTCGGGCTGACCACCATCGCCGAGCCGCCGCCCCGCCGTTCCGTCTCGGCCGCCGCCAGCCACCGTCCGCCGGACAGCCGCTGCACCCCGGTGGCGGCCCCGATCTCGGGGTTCTGCTTGAAGGAGTGGCCGAGCGCCTCCAGCTTGGCGCGGACCGGGCCGTTCCACAGCCCCGGTTCCAGCTCGGTCTGGGCGGCGTTGCGCTGGCTGGCGCGCGGTGCGGCGATCGCGTCGACCAGCGGCATGCCCCGGTCGAGATGGTTCAGCAGGGTTTGCAGCACGGTGGTGATGATGGTCGCCCCGCCCGGCGAGCCCAGCGCCAGTACCGGCTGGTGGCCGTCCAGCACGATGGTCGGCGACATGGACGAGCGCGGCCGCTTCCCCGGGCCCGGCAGGTTCGGGTCGTGGACGGCGGGGTCGGCGGGCGCGAAGGAGAAGTCGGTCAGCTCGTTGTTGAGCAGGAAGCCACGGCCGGGGACGGTGATCCCGCTGCCGCCGGTCTGCTCGATGGTGAGGGTGTAGGCCACCACGTTGCCCCACTTGTCGGCGACCGTGAGATGCGTGGTGTTCTCGCCCTCGTACGTGGTCGGGGCGGCGTGGCCGCGGGTGTCGCAGGTGCCGGGCGCGGCCGGGTTGTTCGGGTCACCGGGCGGCACGGGGCTCTTGAGCACCGCGTCGTCCTCGATCAGGCAGGCGCGGGAGTCGGCGAACCGCTGCGAGGTGAGCCCCTTGGTGGGGACGTCCTCGGCGGCGGGGTCGCCGACCCAGCGCCCCCGGTCGGCGAAGGCGATCCGGCTGGCCTCGATGTAGCGGTGCAGATATTCGGGCTCGCTGAGCTTGGAGAGGTCGGTCTTCTCCAGGATGTTGAGCGCCTCGGCGACGCTCGTCCCACCGGAGGACGAGGGCGCCATGCCGTACACGTCCAGGCCGCGGTAGGAGGTCCGGGTCGGGGCCTGCCGCTTCGTTTCGTAGGCCCGCAGGTCCTCGGTCGTCAGATCACCGGCGCGCACCACGCGCTCCGCCTTCGGGTCGACGGGCGGCTTGCGTACGGTCTCGACGATGTCCCGGCCCAGCTCGCCCTTGTAGACGGCGCCGACGCCCTTCTTGGCCAGCAGCGCGTAGGTACGGGCGAGATCGGGGTTGCGGAAGGTCGAACCGACCTCCGGGAGCTTGCCGCCGGGCAGGAAGAGCTCGGCGGTGGCCGGGAAGTCCTTGAAGCGGTCCTCGTTGTCGGCGGTCTGCTGACGGAACGTGGCGTCGACCGTGAACCCGTCGCGGGCCAGCCGCTCGGCCGGCCTGAGCACCTGCCCCAGCGAGCGGCTGCCCCAGGCCTCCAGGGCGTCGTTCCAGGTGGCGGGGGTGCCGGGGGTGCCGACGCTCAGCCCGCTGGTGACCGCGTCGGCGAACGGCAGCGGTTTGCCGTGTCGGTCGAGGAAGAGGTTCTCATCCGCGCTGCGGGGTGCGGTCTCGCGGCCGTCGAGCGTGGTGACCTTGTGCCGCTTGGCGTCGTAGTAGACGAAGTAACCGCCGCCGCCGACCCCGGCCGAGTACGGTTCGGTGACCCCGAGCGCGGCGGCGGTTGCCACCGCCGCGTCCACCGCGTTGCCCCCGTGCCGCAGCACGTCGATCCCGGCCGCCGAGGCGTCGGCGTCCACGCTGGAGACCGCGCCGCCGTAGCCGACGGCCACGGGCGTCTTGGCGGGCGCGCCGCCCGCCGCCCGCGCGGCGCCGTCCGGTGCGGCGGCCCCGGCCGGGGCGACGCCCAGCACCGCGACCATTCCGGCCGCCGCGGCCAGCGCGGGCAGCCTGCGCCGGACGGCCGCGGCGGTGGTGGACGTGATGGACGTGATGGACGATGTGGCTGGTCGTGCGCCGTGCCCCATCCGTGACCTCCAAGTGGACGACAGGGGCCGGAGCCTACCGGCGAGCCTCATGCTCACGACAGGGCTGATTCACCGTTCCGCCCGATTTTCCGTTCATGTGTCCGCCCATGTGTTCGTACACGCGTCACACTCGAACGGGTACCCGATCGACCGCTACTATGCGCGGCCATGACAGACACCGCGCAGGACCTGATCGCCTCCGGGGCGGCCCTGATCGTGGGCCTGGTCGCCGGCTGGGCCGTGCACACGGCGTTCGGGCGCCGCAAGCGCGCCCGCGAGCAGCGCTTCTTCGGTCTGCCGGACGGTTCGGAGTGTGTCCTGGTCACCCACCGGGACAGCGGCTCGGCGCACTGGAGCATCCCCCGCCATGACGCGCTGGCCCTGCTGGGGCTCGCGTCCGTCGTGGAGAGCTGCGGGGCGCACGCCGAGGTCGCCCCGCACGACACCGGGCTCCAGGGCGTCGGGTCGCGCACCGAGTTCTGCGTCGGCGATCCGACCGCACACCGCAGGCTCGCCGCCCATCTGACCAATCTGCTGCCGGGCGTGACCGTGCACCCGGGCGACGAGTCCGGTGCCGACCGGGGAACGTTCACCATCGCCGGTACGCACTACCGCCCGGAGCCGGGCGCGGTCGAGCATGTGCTGCTGGCCCGGCTGACGGCGGGCGACGACAGCCGGCCCGTCTTCCTGGCGGCCGGTCAGCGGCCGGTCACCCATCGCGCCGCCGTCCGCCATCTCGTCCGCAACCGCGCCCGGCTGGCCCGGAAGTACGGCGCCCAGGGCTCCTTCTGCCTGCTGCTGAAGGTGGTCAACTCCCAGGCGTACGGGCCGGATGTGGTGGAGCTGGTCGCGGATGTGACCAAGTCCGCGACCTCCCCGGCCGGCCCCCGCGCCGCCGCACGGGCGGCCGCGAAGGACGACTGAGCCGGCCGCGAAGGACGACCAGCCGCAGGGACGACAGCGCCGGAAGGACGACTGCGCCGGGAGGTGGACGGCCGGGTCAGGGGCGGCGGAACAGCCGGGCCCCACCGAGCAGACACAGCGCCGCCAGGGCCAGGGTGACGGCCGCCCCCGCGACGACCGTGGCGTTCGCGTAGTGCCCCAGGAACGCCTGGCGCACCGCGTCGACCGTGTAGCGGAACGGCACGGCGCGCGAGGCGCCCGCCAGCCAGCCGGGGGCCAGGGCCATGGGCAGCAGCAGACCGGAGAGCAGCATCAGCGGCATGACCGCCGTGTTGGCGATGGCGGCGAACTCCGGGGGCGTGCGGACGTTCATGGCCAGTCCGTAGGAGAGCGCGGACAGGGCCGCCGCGAGCACGGCCACGAACAGCAGCCCGATCACCACGCCCAGGAGCGGGGCGCGCAGCCCGAACGCCAGGCCGAGCAGCACCAGCAGCACCGACTGGGCCACCAGCTGGACCACATCGCGCAGGGTGCGGCCGAGCAGCAGCGCCAGCGGGCTGACCGGGGTGACCCGCATCCGGTCCAGAACACCGCTGTGACGGTCCATCAGCAGCCCCAGTCCGACGTATGACCCGCCGAGCAGACCGAGCTGGACGAGCACACCGGGGACCAGCGTCTGCCAGGACGATCCGCCGGTGCCCAGGTCGAGCCCGGTCAGCAGCGGGCCGAAGAGGGCGAGGAAGAGCAGCGGCTGAAGCATCCCGAAGAGAAGACTGGTCTTCGAGCGGAGCGTGGAGCGCAGACAGCGGCCGAAGATGATGCCCGTGTGGGCGAGGAGAGTCATAAGAGGGCCTCGAGTGTTCAGATGGCGAGGGGTTCTTCGGCCGTGGCCCGGCCGGTGATGGCGAGGAAGGCGTCCTGGAGGCCGGCGGCCGGATCGCCCGCATAGCGGCTCTTGAGCTCGGCGGAGGTGCCCTCGGCGACTACCCGCCCGGCGTCCACCACCACGATCCGGTCGGCGAGCGCGTCGGCCTCGTCCAGGTAGTGGGTGGTGAGGAAGACCGTGGTGCCGCTCCCGTCGCGGATCCGCCGCACCAGGTCCCACAGCTCGGCCCGGCTCCCGGGGTCGAGACCGGTGGTGGGCTCGTCGAGGAAGAGCACCTCGGGCCGGTTGACCAGGCCCAGCGCGATCTCCACCCGGCGGCGCTGACCGCCGGACAGGGCGGCGGTCGGGCGGTCCATGAACGCCGACAGCCCGAGCTCACCGGCGAGTTCCTCGGCGCGCCCGGCCGCCGCGCCCCTGGACATCAGATGCAGCCGGCCCTGGGTGACCAGCTCCTCGCGTACGGAGCAGGACGGGTCCAGCCCGCCCGACTGGGCCACATAGCCGATCCGCCGGCGGACGCCCGCCGGATCGCGGAGCAGGTCGTGGCCCGCGATCTCGGCCTCGCCCCCGCTGGGCGGCAGCAGGGTGGTGAGCATGCGCAGGGTCGTGGTCTTACCGGCTCCGTTGGGGCCCAGGAAGCCGAGGATCTCGCCGCGGCCGACGGTCAGATCGATCCCACGGACGGCGTGCACGGGGCCGCTGCCCAGCGAGAAGGTCCGGGTGAGGCCGCGAACGCGGATGACGGATGAGGACATGCCCTCGATCAGAGCACAGCGCACGGCAATCTTGCAATCGACTTAAAGTTTGTACTGGGTTTCAAGTTTGTAGCGGGCTACACTGGCCGCCATGAGCGAAGGACTGCGGGAACGGCACAAGCGCCGTACGCGCCGGCGGATCGCGGACGTGGCCACCGGCCTGTTCCTGGAGCGGGGCTTCGACCGGGTCACGGTCGCCGAGGTCGCCGAGGCCGCGGAGGTGTCCGTCAACACCGTCTACAACTACTTCCCGGCCAAGGAGGATCTGGTCCTGCCGCCCGACCAGGCGTCCCCGCGGCGGCTCGCCGACATCGTGCGCGAGCGCCCGCCCGGCCGGTCCGCCGCCCAGGCGGTGCTGGACCGGCTGCGCGAGGAGGTGGACCGCCGCGACCGCGCGGTGGGGCTGACCGACGGGTTCGGCCCGTTCTTCGCCATGATGCGGGCCGCGCCCACGCTGGTCGCCCGGCTGGAGGACCTCGGCCACCGGATGAACGACGAACTGGCCGCCCTGCTCGCCGAGGAGACCGGCGCGGCGCCGGAGGATCCGCTGCCGCGCGTGGTGGCCGCCCAGATCAGCGGCTATCACTCGCTGATCTTCGGCGAGATCGGCCGGCGCGTCGCGGCGGGCGAACGCCCGGACGCCATCGCCAAGGCCGTCACGGAACTGCTCGACGCCATCGAGGAGATGCTCGGCGCGCCGATGCTCGGTTACGCCGTACGGGAGGAGCGACCGTGTTCCGAGTGACCATCCGCGGCACCTTCGAGGAGTTGGCCCAGGACGACCGGGAGGCACTGCGTACCGCGGTCGACGCGTTCCCGGTGACCTTCACCGAGGCGGGCACCTTCACCTGCGACCGGAGCCTTTCGGCGTTCACCTTCCGCTGCCAGGTGCCCGCGGGGCCGGACGACGGCGAGCCCGAGGCGACCGAACGGGCCATCGCGGCGCTGGCGGCGCACGGCTACCCCCACCGGATTCTGCGGATCGGGGTGACGGACCTGCGGGAGATCAAGATCCGCCGCAAGAGCCGTGCGAGCGGCAAGCGCCGCACGAGCGGGCAGGGCTGAGCGTCCAGCCCCACGGCGGGGCTCCCAGCCCCAGGGCCGGGTCCAGCCCCACGGCGAGGCTCAGCCCGTGGCCGGGTCGAGCCGCGTGGCGGGGTCCAGTCCCACGGCCGGGTCCAGCCCCCGGACCGGGTCCAGCCCCACCGCCAGGTCGAGCCCCACGGCCAGGTCCAGTGCCCTGGCGGGGCTCAGCCCCACGGCCGGGTCCAGCCAGCCCCACGGCCGGGTGCAGCGCCACGGCCAGGTCGAGCCCCCAGTGCCGTGGCGCAGGCAAGGCTGAGCGGGCGACCCCGGGGCTTATCGTTACCCAGGCGTAACTTACCGTGCTATTACCGTCGGTAAACACGCGGGTTACCGTCGGGTCACAAGCACCGGTGCTCCCCTGCCCCCACGGCATCCCACCAGGAGCCACAGTGACCCCTGCCCGCAAAGTCCCGCGCCCCACGACGGCCGCCGCCGTCTCGGTGACCGTCCTGGCCGGTGCGGCATTCGGCCTCGCACCCGCCGCCCAGGCGGTGGCACCGGCCCCGGCCGCCGCCACCGCCGCCACGGCCACCGCCTCGGCCACCTCCATACGGTTCGTCGACATCCCCGGCGACGGCGGCGTGAACCTGGCCGCCAACGTCGTCGCCCCCGCGGACGCCGACAGCTCCCGCCGGCTTCCCCTCGTCGTGCTGCCCACCAGCTGGTCCCTGCCCCAAGTCGAATACCTCGCCCAGGCCAAGAAGCTCGCCGAAGCCGGCTATGTGGTGCTCACCTACAACTCGCGCGGCTTCTGGCAGTCCGGCGGGAAGATCGAGACGGCCGGGCCGCCCGATATCGCCGACGCCTCCAAGGTCATCGACTGGGCGCTCGCCAACACCCCCGCCGACCCCGACCACATCGGCATGGCCGGAGTCTCCTACGGCGCCGGGATCAGCCTGCTGGCGGCCGGTGCCGATCAGCGGATCAAGGCCGTGGTGGCCATGAGCGGCTGGGCGGACCTGGTCGGTTCGATCTACAGCGGCCGCACCCAGCACGTCCAGGCCGCCGGGCTGCTCGGCGGGGCCGGGGAGCTGACCGGCCGGCCCAGCGAGGAACTCCGGCAGATCCTCGCGGACTTCCTCGGCTCCCGCCTCGACAAGGAACAGGATCTGATCGAGTGGGGCAAGAAGCGCTCCCCCGCCACCTACCTCGACCGGATCAACGCAGGCGGCGCGGCCATCATGCTGGGCAACTCCTGGGGCGACTCGATCTTCCCGCCCAACAGCTACGCCGACTTCTTCGAGAAGCTGACCGGGCCCAAACGGCTGGAGCTGCGGCCCGGCGACCACGCCACCGGCGAGCTCACGGGGCTGCTCGGACTGCCCAACACCACCTGGGACCACACCCGGCAATGGCTCGACCGCTACCTCAAGGGCGAGCGCAACGGCATCGACCGCCAAGCGCCGGTGCAGCTGATGTCCCGTACGGCCGACGGCGACGCCTACGAGGGCTACCCCAGCTGGTCGGCCGTGCCCTCGGAGCGGCGCCGCGTCCCGCTGGAGACCACCGAGAAGATCACCGCCAACCACGACTCCGGCGCCAACGCCGGAACGGTGCTGCTCAGCGGCGCCCTCGACCAGTTCCTGAAGATCCCGCCGCTCGCCTCGATCCCGCTGCTGCCCCGGTCCTACGCGGCCGTGTGGCAGACCGGACCGTACACGAGCGAACAGCGCGTGCGCGGCACGGTGACGCTGCACACCACCGTGACCAGCGACCGCTCCGACGGCACGGCGGTCGCGTACCTCTACGACGTGGGCCCGCTGGGCGTCGGCAAGCTCGTCACCCACGCCCCGTTCACCTTCCACGACCGCACCCCGGGCACGCCCTTCGGAGTGGATCTGGAGCTGTTCTCCACGGCGTACGACGTGCCGGCCGGCCACCGTCTGGCGCTGGTCGTCGACACCGTCGACCCGCTCTACATCGAGCACAACCCGGACGGCGCCCACCTCACGTTCTCCTCCCCGGACGCCGACCCGTCGTACCTCACGGTCCCGGTCCGCGGCTGAGGGACGCCCGGCCGCCCCGGCTCAGCCGCGGGTGTCCCCCGGCATCGGGGCGGCCGGTTGCGCGGGGGCGACCTCGAGCTGGCGGGTCTTCACACTGCGCCGCTCCTGCCTGGCCACCCAGTTGGCGAACCAGGACAGCAGCATGCACATCCCGATGTAGATCGGCGAGATCACCATGACCACCGGGATGAACGGCAGGTCGTAGTCGAGATTGGACGCGATCAGCTTTCCGGCGTGCAGGAACTCCTCGTAGGTGATGAGGAAGCCGAGCGAGGTGTCCTTCAGGGCCACCACCAGCTGGCTGATGATGGCCGGCAGCATCGCCCGCACGCCCTGCGGCACCAGGACCGACGCCATGACCTGGGTCTTGCGCAGACCGAGCGAGTACGCCGCCTCGCGCTGGCCCCTGGGCACCGAGTTCACCCCGGCCCGGAACACCTCGGCCAGCACCGAGCCGTTGTACAGCGTCAGCCCGGTGACCAGGGCGGGCAGCGGCTGCACCCGCAGCGCCACAAAGACGAAGAAGATCATCACCAGGACGGGCATCGCCCGGAAGAACTCCACCACCAGCGTGGCCACCCAGCGCACCGGACGGTGGTCGGAGAGCCGTCCGGCCGCGAGCAGCCCGCCGAGGACGAGGGAGAGGGCCGCGGCCAGCCCGAACGCCTTGAGGGTGCCCGCCAGCCCGTTCAGCAGCAACTCCTGGATGCCCTTGTACGCGAACGGCATCCACTTGCGGTAGGCGAACTGGCCGGTGTCGATCAGGAGATGGACGATCCAGCCGAGCAGGGCCAGCAGCACCACCGCCGCGGCCAGCCCGTAGACCCGGTGACGGCGGCGGGTACGGGGCCCGGGGACGTCGTAGAGGGCGGTGGTCGAGGTGGCGGTCATCGCGGCACCCCCCAGCGCCGCTCCAGGAGGGAGAAGATCGCGCTGATGGCCAGGGTGATGATCAGATACCCGACGGCGATCCAGACGAAGGACCAGATGATGCTGTAGCCCATCTCATTGAGGGGTTTGTAGGTGCCGAGCAGTTCGGTGACGCTGAACGAACCGGCGATGGCCGAGTTCTTGGCGAGCGCGATCAGGGTCGATCCGATCGGCGGGATGACCGAGCGGAACGCCTGCGGCAGCACCACCGCGCCCAGCGTCTGGTCGAAGGTCATGCCCAGGCTGCGGGCCGCCTCGCCCTGCCCCACCGGCACCGTGTTGATGCCCGCGCGCACCGCCTCGCAGATGAACGCCGAGGTGTAGCAGCCGAGCGCGAGCACCGCGAAGACGGTGAACGGCAGTACCAGGCCGAACCGCGGCAGTCCCAGCATCACCGCGAAGAACAGCAGCGTCAGCGGGGTGTTGCGGAGCACCGTCACCCAGACGGTGCCGAACGCCCGCAGCGAGGCGACCGGAGCCACCCGGAAGGCGGCCATCAGGATGCCGAGCGCGAGGGCGAGCAGCGAGGCGTAGACGGTCAGCAGCACGGTGCCGAGGAAGCCCTTGCCGTAGAGCGAGAAGTTCTGGGTGAGCACGTCCATGGGATGGCCTTCAGCCGGTGCGGTAGCGGTCGATGGGGGGCGGCTTGGGGGCGGGCACACCGGACAGGCCGAGGGTCGCCTCGTACGCCTTCTTCCAGTCGCCGTTGCGCTGGTGCGCCTGGATGGCGTCGTCCAGCGCGAAGCGCAGCGCGTTGTCCTGCTTGGGCACGCCGATGCCGTACGGCTCCTTGGAGAAGGGCCGGCCCACCACCTTCAGCTCCTCGGGGGCCTTGGCCGCGTAGCCGAGCAGGATGGTGTTGTCGGTGGTCACCGCGTCCACCTGGAAGCTGAGCAGATTGTCCACGCACACCGAGTACGTGTCGTACGCGACCGCGTGGGCCTTGGGGTAGTCGGCCTCGATGCGCTGGAGCGGGGTCGAGCCGGCCACCGAGCAGACGGTCCTGCCCGCGAGGTCGCCGGGTCCGTGGATGTCGTTCTCGTCGGTGCGCACCAGCAGCGACTGGCCGGCCATGAAGTACGGCCCGGCGAAGCCGACCAGCCGTTTGCGCAGCGGATTGATGGTGTAGGTGCCGACGTAGTAGTCGATCTGGCCGCTTTGGAGCGCGGTCTCGCGGTTGGCCGAGGCGATGGTCTGGAACCGGATGGTCTTCGGGTCGAAGCCGAGGGAGGCGGACATCATGCGGGCGATCTCGATGTCGAACCCCGAGTAGCGGCCGGTGGCCGGGTCCCGCTCGCCCAGATAGGGCTGGTCCTCCTTGACCCCCACGGTGAGGTGGCCACGGCGCTCGGCTCTGCGCCAGGTGGGCGAGGACGGCAGCCGGAAGCCGGTCGCCACCGTGTAGGTGGGCAGCTTCTCCGCCCGGGGTCCCTTGGCGGGCGGGCTGCCCTCCTTGCCGCAGCCGGCCGTGAGCAGCAGGAGCAGCAGGAGCAGCACCATGGTGAGGGCCACGGTCACGTGGCGCGGACGCCTCATATCCGTCATCACCCGGCTCAGTGCTTGAGGATCTTGGACAGGAAGTCCCGGGCCCGCTCGCTCTCCGGGGCCCTGAAGAACTCCTCCGGCGCACGGTCCTCGACGATCCGGCCGTCGGCCATGAAGACCACCCGGTTCGCGGCGGAGCGGGCGAAACCCATCTCATGGGTGACGACGACCATCGTCATGCCGTCCCGGGCGAGCTGACGCATCACCTCCAGCACCTCGTTGATCATCTCCGGGTCCAGCGCCGAGGTCGGCTCGTCGAAGAGCATCACCTGCGGGTCCATCGCCAGCGCACGGGCGATGGCCACCCGCTGCTGCTGGCCTCCGGAGAGCTGGGCGGGGAACTTCTCGGCCTGGTCGCCGAGCCCGACGCGGGTCAGCAGTTCGCGGGCGCGCCGCTCGGCGTCCTGCTTCCCGCGCCGGCGCACCTTGACCTGCGCGAGCATCACATTGGCCAGGACGGTCCGGTGGGCGAAGAGGTTGAACGACTGGAAGACCATGCCGACCTCGGCCCGCAGCCGCGCCAGCTCCTTGCCCTCCTCGGGCAGCGGCCGGCCGTCGACGACGATGGAGCCGGTCTGGACGGTCTCCAGCCGGTTGATGGTCCGGATCAGGGTGGACTTCCCGCCGCCCGAGGGGCCGATGATCACGACCACTTCGCCGCGTCCGACGGTGAGGTCGATGTCCCGCAGCACGTGCAGAGCGCCGAAGTGCTTGTTGACGTCGCGCAGCTCGATCAACGGCTCACCGACGGCCATACCCGGCCCCACCCACTTTCCGCTGTGTCCCGGTCAGCTGTCTCTGGTCAGCTGTGTCCCGGTCAGCGCAAGCTATCCGGACGAAAGCGACACTTCACCCAAGACACGCACGGGCGGATGGATAACACCCCCGCGAGGGCGGTACGGGCGCGCGGACCGCGATCCGCACAGGAGCTTCACACCATCCGACGGCAACCCGACAACTCCTCACGGCGGCCGTCGAGTTGCCGTGAGTGAAAACTTGCCGAGGAGTCACCGAGGAGGGCACCACCCGAAACAGAACCTTCCTAGCGTTTCCCCCATGACTTCACAAACCGAACTCGTGAAGAGCAGTTTCGCCGCGGTGGAGCCGTACGGAACACAGGTGACGGAGTACTTCTACGACCACCTCTTCGAGCACAACCCCGCGGTGCGCCCGCTGTTCGCCGAGCACATGGGGGAACAGCGGGACCGGCTGTGGCAGGCCCTCCGAGCCCTGGTGAGCAAGGTGGAGGACACCGAGGCCGTGACCCGGATGCTGGACGGCCTGGGCACCCGGCACGTCGGCTACGGCGCCGCCCCCGCGCATCTGCCGGCCGTCGGCGCCAGCCTGCTCGCCTCCCTGAAGCACTTCGCGGGTCCGGCGTGGACGCCGGAGACCGAGGCCGCCTGGGTCGCGGTATACGGCGTGATCACCGATGTCATGGGGCAGGCCATGGAGCGGGCGGGCGCCCCCGCGGCCGCCGGGGCCGGGCAGGACTGAGCCTGAGCGCCGCCGGGCAGGGCCGGGGCCGCGCGTTCGGCGGCGCCCGGCCCCGGCCCCGCGCGGGCCCGGATCAGCCCTCGGCCACCTCGGCGTAGCGCCGGGAGAGTTCGGGGGCGCCGTCGGCGGCCCACTGCTGACCGGCCGCCACCACGTCGATCTCCCGGCCGGAGGCGAGTCTGACGACGGGCCGGCCGTTGGGCCACACCTGCCAGACCGCGCCGGGGACGGTGCGGACGATGACCGTGCCGAGGTAGAGACCGGCGTCGTTGCCCAGCCAGGGGATCTCGTCCGGGTCGTCGCGCCAGCGCGGCACCATCTGGTCCAGGGCCTCCAGGGAGGCCGTCGAGTCATCGAGCCCGATGCCCGCGGCCGCGGCCCGCGCCCGCAGCAGCTCGCATTCGGAGAGCAGTTGGGCGATGCCCTGGGGATCCTCCTCCTGGGCGCTCATCAGGGCCGTACCCGAGGCGGGGCCGCGTCGCTTGCGCCAGTTGTCCAAGAAGGGGATGTTCATACCACTCAGCGTGGCACCCGGCGCACCGGCGCACCACAGGGCGCGCGGCATGAGCCGTGGCCCGATGCTTGTCTTGACGACACCCACCCGCCTCCGTACGTTCTCTCCGCGCCTGTCGAATCAGCGCTCCGGTTGGTTGCGAGAGGGGACACCTATGCGCGTCGCGAGACCGTGGACAGCGGCCGGGATCGTCGCGGGAGGTGTCGGCCTCGTCCTCCTCGCCCCCGCGGCCCCCGCGCCGGCCGCCCCGCAGACCCACAAGCCGCTCCCTTTGGAGCGGCTTTTCGACAACCGGGCGGTCAGCGAGGACGCCCGGCCGGGTGACGCCGACTTCGACGGTGCGGGCACCTCGCTCTCCGCCACCGATCTCCGGACCGCCGGCTGGACTCCGGGGCGGCGCATCGGCCTGGACGCGGCGCGGCTGACCTGGCCGAGGAGCGCGGGGGCAGGGCCCGACAACGTGATCGCCGACGGGCAGGCGGTGCGGCTGCGCGGCCGTGGCGAGGCGCTGACCTTCCTGGTGGCGAGCAGTTCACCACAGGGCCCCGGCGCCGGGGCGAGCGGCGTCGGAGCGGTGCGCTACCGGGACGGGTCGAGTGCTCCCTACACGCTGAGCGCGCCCGACTGGCGGACGGGCCCCGCCGCCACCAAGGCCGTCGGCCTCCCCCACCTCAACACCGCGGCCGGGCAGCGGCAGGAGACGGCCCGGCTGTACGCGGTGACGGTGCCGGTGCGACGCGGCCGGCAGATCGCGTCGGTGGTGCTGCCGAAGGACCCGGGACCGGCGGCCGATCTCCATGTCTTCGCCCTCGCGCTGCGGCAGCCCGGGTACGGCTGGACCGGCAGCTGGGCGGCGAGCACCGCCGGGTACACCAAGGTCGGGCCGTGGACGGATCAGACGCTGCGGCTGGTGGTGCACACCAGCGCGGGCGGGCCGGGCGTCCGGGTCCGGCTGGAGAACACCTTCGCCGCGGCGCCCGTGGAGATCGGCGGGGCGACGGTCGCGCTCCAGGCGAGCGGCGCGGCGGCGCGCGGCACACCGGTGCCGCTGACCTTCGGCGGGCGGCCGGCGACCTCGATCCCGGCGGGCGCCCAGGTGTTCAGCGATCCGGTGGACTTCCCGGTCCCGGCGGACGCCAATCTGCTGGTGAGCATGCATCTGCCGGGGCCGGTCGAGGCGGTGCCGGTGCACAGCCAGGCCACCCAGCGGTCGTATCTGAGCGTGGCGGGCAGCGGTGACCGGACCGGTGAGCAGGGCGCCGAGTCCTATACCGGCACCCTCACCACCTGGCCGTTCCTGACCGGGGTCGATGTGCGGGGCGGGCCCGGTTCGGTGGTGACGCTGGGTGACTCGATCACCGACGGCACCAAGTCGACCCGTGACGCCAACCACCGCTGGCCCGATGTGCTCTCCCGCCGGCTGCGCGGTCAGTTGGAGGTCCCGGCGTACGGCGTGCTCAACGCGGGCATCTCGGCCAACCGGGTGGTCGCCGACCGCTATCCGGGCGAGGGCGTCAGTACGGACACCGGCGGGGTGAGCGCACAGCACCGGCTGGAGCGGGATGTGCTCGCCCAGACCGGGGTCCGTACGGTTGTCGTCTTCCAGGGCATCAACGATCTGCGGTGGGGCAGTTCGGCCGAGGAGCTGATCGCGGGGCTGCGGTCCGTCGCGGCGCGGGCGCGTGAGCGCGGGCTGCGGGTGGTCGGGGCGACGATCGCCCCGTGCGAGGGCGAGTCGCTGTGCACGGCGGACGCGGACGCGCGGCGCTCGGCCGTCAACGCCTTCATCCGGGACAGCGGCGGGGTGTTCGATGCCGTGCTGGACTTCGACGCGGTGGTCCGGGACCCCGGCCACCCGGCGCGGATCCTGCCCGCCTACGACAGCGGGGACCATCTGCATCCGGGGGACGCGGGGTTGGCGGCGCTGGCGGAGTCGATCGACCTGCGGAAGCTGGTGGGGTAGGGGAGCCCAGGGGGCTCCCCCTGCGTGAGGACGTCCCGCCCCGGGTGTCACACCTCCAGGTCGACGACGACCGGGGCGTGGTCGGACGCGCCCTTGCCCTTGCGCTCCTCGCGGTCCACGTACGCGTCGTCCACCGCCTTGGCGAACGGCGCGTTGCCGTAGACCAGGTCGATGCGCATCCCGCGGTTCTTGGGGAAGCACAGCTCCCGGTAGTCCCAGTAGGTGAACGGGCGGTCGTACTTAAGCGGCCGCGGCACCACGTCCGAAAGACCCGCCTCCCGCAGCGCCGCCAGGGCGTCCCGCTCCAGGTCCGTCACATGGGTCAGCCCCTCGAACCGGGCGCGGTCCCAGACGTCCTCGTCGGTCGGCGCCACATTGAAGTCGCCGAGGACCGCGAAGGGACGCTCACCGGCCGCGTCGTCGGCGACGGCCGTGCGCAGCGCCTGAAGCCAGCGCAGCTTGTAGTCGTAGTGGGGGTGGCCGATCTCCCGGCCGTTGGGCACGTACACCGACCAGAGGCGGACCGGGCCGCAGGTGGCGCCTATCGCCCGCGGCTCCTGGCCGCCGTCGTAGTCCGGGCCGCCGGGGAGGCCCACGGTGACGTCGGTGAGACCGGCCTTGGAGAGCAGCGCCACGCCGTTCCACCGCCCGGTGGCGTTGACCGCGGCCTCGTAGCCGAGCTCGCGCAGCGGCTCGTAGGGGAAGGCGGACTCGGCGCACTTGGTCTCCTGGACGCACAGGACGTCCGTGCCGCTGCTCTCCAGCCAGGCGAGCAGCCGGGGCAGCCGGGCGGTGATCGAATTGACGTTCCAGGTCGCGATGCGCATAGGGGACAACCTACATCCCGGGTGTGACAGCCGGTCCGGCCCGCACCGGCTGCCGGCCCGCGGAAGGCGTCAGACGGTGAGGGACTCGCCCGGTGTCAGCCGCAGGTGCTCGGCGCCGCCCGTACCGGGGCCGTCGGGGCCGAGCATCCGGCCGTAGACCATGGGCGCCACCTCGGACAGCAGGGCGTCGTGGATGTCGACGGCCCGGCGCGGGGCCACCGCGCGGACGTAGTCGATGACCTCGGCGACCTTGTTCCAGGGGGCGTGCACCGGCAGCATCAGCGTGTCCACCCGGCGCCCGGCGGGCACGGTGAGCGCGTCGCCGGGGTGGAAGAGGGTGCCGTCCACCAGATAGCCCACATTGGTGATCCGCGGGATGTCGGGGTGGATGACCGCGTGCAGCTGGCCGTGCACCTCGATGTCGAATCCCGCCGCGGTGAAGGTGTCGCCCTCCCCCACGGTGTGCACCCGCCCGGGGAACGCCGCCGAGACCTGGCCGGCGACGCTGGAGAGCGTCCAGATGTGGGCGGCGGGGTTGGCGTCCAGCGCCGTGCGCAGCCGCTCCTCGTTGAAGTGGTCGAAGTGCTCGTGGGTGACCAGGATCGCGTCGGCGCCGACCGCCGCGTCCTCTTCGCTGAACGCTCCGGGATCGATGACGAGCGTCTGCCCGTCCTTCTCGAGCCGGACGCAGGCATGGCCCTTCTTGGTGAGCTTCATGGAGATCATTGTGCTACCGCGGTCCCCCGGTGGCCGTGCTACCCCTCCGGGCTGGTCTCCTCGCGGATGACGCGCTGGGCCACGGCGAAGGCGGAGTTCGCGGCCGGCACCCCGCAGTAGACGCCGGTGTGCAGCAGCACCTCCTTGATCTCGGTGGGGGTCAGTCCGTTGCGCAGCGCGGCCCGGGTGTGGGCGGCGAGGTCGTCGAGGTGGCCGCGGGCGGCGAGGGCGGTGAGGGTGACGACGCTGCGGGTGCGCCGGTCGATACCGGGCCGGGTCCACACCTCGCCCCAGGCGTAGCGGGTGATGAAGTCGTCGAAGTCGCCGGTGAACTCATCCGCCAGGGACTGCGCGTGGTCCACATGGGCGTCGCCGAGCACCTCGCGGCGCACCTTGATGCCCTGGTCGTACGCATCGGCGCGGGCGTCCAGCAGCGGCTCGGGCAGGTTCTCGGTGGGCTCGGCGATCTCGGCGACGGGCTGCTGTACGGGCGACAGGAGGGGCTTGGGCGGGGGCGTGGGGATCGCGGTCATCCCGGTCGGGTGGTCCGAGGACTGCCAGGAGCCGGAGAAGTGGCGCACCAGCAGATCGGTGACGGCCGCCGGCTGTTCGACGGGGGTGAGGTGGGAGGCGCCGGGGACGAGCGCGAGCCGGGCGTCGGCGATGCCGGCGACCAGGACGCGGGCGTCGGCGGCGGGGGTGACCTGGTCCTCGGCGCCGGCCACCACGAGGGTGGGGATGCCGATCCGGCTGAGCTCGGCGCGGATGTCGAAGGCTGCGAGGGCCTCGCAGGCGGCGATGTAGCAGCCGGGGTCGGTGGTGCGGACCATCTGGACGGCCCAGTCGACGATGGCGGGCTGGGCGGCGGCGAAGGCGGGGGTGAACCAGCGCTCGGGGGTGGCGCGGGCGATCGGGTCCAGGCCGTTGGTGCGGACCACGACGCCGCGCTGCCGGAAGGAGTCGGCGGTGCCGAAGCGCGGGGAGGCGGAGACCAGGGCGAGTGAGCCCACTCTCTGGGGTTGCCGGAGGGCGAGTTCGGCGCCGATGGCCCCGCCGATCGAGCAGCCCGCGTAGCCGAAGCGCTCGATGCCGATCTCGTCGAGGGTGGCCAGCAGCCGGGCGGCGAGGTCGGCCACGGAGTGGGCCGGGTGGGCGGGCGCGCCGCCGTGGCCGGGGAGGTCGAAGCGGAGGACGCGCCAGTGGCGGGACAGCTCGGGTATCTGGCGGTCCCACATGTGCCAGGTGGTGCCCAGCGACGGTCCGAGGACGAGCACGGGCCCGTCTTCGGGGCCGTCGGTCCGGTACTGAAGTGTCTTCGTCTCACTCACCCGAAAAAGGTATCCGACACGGGTGGCGGGCCTTTCGGCCCCATTGCCCCCGGGATGCGAAGGACCTACGGAGTGACCGTCGAGACCACGTACACCTTGGGATGCGACGGGTTGTCGAACTTGACCGTGATGCTCAGCTTGGGTTGCGGTTCCTTCTGCTTGAGCACCATTCCGGCCCAGTCGTGACCGGGCGCCCCGACCTGCCAGCCGACCTTCTCCGCCTGCTTCCCGGTGATGGTCACCGCGCCCTTCTCCAGGGCGGTGCGGTGGGTGCCGATCCGGGTCAGGAAGGTGTCGAGCCCCTGGGGGGAGGTGACGAACTGCACGTACATCGTGCTGACCTTCCAGGAGTTCGTCTCGTAGAAGGCGACCTTGCGGGAGTAGGCGGGCACCGGCACGTCGTAGATGCGCCGCTGCACCCGGGTCGGATAGCCCGCGGTGAGGCCCTTGGCCGACGCCGCCTCCGCCTTCTCCTCACCGCCGCTGCGGCTCTGGATGGCGGAGATCACCAGATAGCCCGCCGGGATCGTGATCAGCAGGAAGACGACCAGGGCCTTGAGCCAGCGGCGCGGCGGACGGCCCCCCTGGCCGCCGGCCGGCCCGGGGCTCTGCGGGGCGCCGCTGTCGCGGCCCGGCGGGACGGCGCCCGGCGCGGGGCGCTGCTCGGCGGCGGTCACTCGCGGCCTGCCTGGCTGCGCGGCGCCAGCCGCAGCGGGGAGGAGGACCCGGCGCGCTCGTACCGCTCGGTGCGGCGGCGGTTGGCCCGGCGGAAGCGACGGGCGACCAGCCGGGCGAGGTCGGCGGCGCCGACCATCCCGGCCTCGGGGCCGAGCTGCGCCTTGACGATCCGGGCCTCCGGCCGGTAGCCGCGGCCGGTGAGGGTGCGCCGGAAGGCGTCCCGGGCCGGGCCGATCAGCAGGTCGTCGGCGGCGCTGACGCCGCCGCCGATGACGAAGCAGGACGGGTCGAGGGCGGCGGCGAGGTTGGCGATGCCGACGCCGAGCCACTGGCCGATGTCCTGGAGGAGTTCGACGCACATGGCGTCGCCCTGCCGGGCCAGCTCGGTGATCAGCGGTCCGGTGATCTCCTGGATGTTGCCGCCGACCCGGTCGATGATCCCGTAGGCCACCGGCGATTCGGCGGCGGCCAGTTCACGGGCCTCGCGGACCAGCGCGTTGCCGGAGCTGTACTGCTCCCAGCAGCCGCGGTTGCCGCACGGGCAGCGGTGCCCGGCCGGGACGACCTGCATATGGCCGAATTCCCCGGCGACCCCGTACTTGCCGCGCTTGACCTGGCCGTCCTCCAGGATCGCGCCGCCGATCCCGGTACCGAGGGTGATCATGACGAGATGGTCCTCGCCGCGTCCGGCGCCGAACCGCCACTCCGCCCACGCGGCGGCGTTGGCGTCGTTGTCGACCATGACCGGGACGGCGAGCCGCTCCGCGAGCCGGTCCCGCAGCGGTTCGTTGCGCCAGGACAGATGGGGGGCGAACAGCACCCGGTTGCGGTCGGCGTCCACCCAGCCCGCGGCGCCGATGCCCACGGCGTGCACATCGTGCCGGTCGGAGAGGTCCAGCACCAGTTCGGTGATGGTGTCCTCGACGACCTTGGGGCTCTTGGACTTGTCCGGCGTCTCGGTGCGCTGCTTCTCGAGGATGTTGCCGTCGGCGTCGACCACCCCGGCCATCACCTTGGTGCCGCCGATGTCGATGCCGACCGTGGGCACCCGGGGCGCGGTGAGGTGCGAGCGGCGCTCGCGGGTGCCGACCGTCCGCAGGACGGTGGCTCGGGCCGAGCCCCGGTGCACTCGTTCGCGGTAGATGCTCATCGGCCGGCCCCCGGGGCCGTGTGGGGGGTGCGGTCGCTGCGGGTACGTGCTCGCAAGAGTTCGTCGTCCCTGCGGTGGTCTCGGGAGGCCGGGGCCTCGGATGCGTCGGTCGTGGCGGGTGTGGCCCGCCGTGCGATTGTGCCTCACCCGTGCCTCACGCCGCATGGCGAGCCTACGGCGCGCGGCCCGCGCGGAGCACCGGACGCGGCTCCGTGGCCCGGCCCGGTCAGCCCTTGGCGACCCCCTCGGACAGATCGGGGGCGGGGGTGCGGGCCAGTTCGTGGCTGAGCTGTTCCAGCTCGCTGCCGCCCGCCATCTGCCGGGTGAGCTCCTCCAGGGCGATCTCGTCCTTGGCGTGGCTGCCCGCCATGGTGCCGCGCTTGAGCAGCACGAAGCGGTCGCCGACGAGATAGGCGTGGTGCGGGTTGTGGGTGATGAGGACCACGCCGAGGCCCGCGTCCCGGGCGGCCGCGACGTACTTGAGCACGACCCCGGACTGCTTGACGCCCAGCGCCGCCGTCGGCTCGTCCAGGATGAGTACCTTCGCGCCGAAGTGGACGGCGCGGGCGATGGCCACGCACTGGCGCTGACCGCCGGAGAGGGTGCCGATGGGCTGGTCGACATCGCGCAGGTCGATGCCCATGCGCAGCAGTTCGCGGTGGGTCGTGGCGCGCATCGCCGCCACGTCCAGGCGGCGCAGCGGTCCGCGGCCCTTGTGGATCTCGGAGCCGAGGAAGAAGTTCCGCCACACCGGCATCAGCGGGACCACGGCGAGGTCCTGGTAGACCGTGGCGATACCGCGGTCGAGGGCCTCGCGGGGGGAGCCGAGCCGGACCTCCTCGCCCTCGATGGTGAAGCTGCCGCCGTCGTGCTGGTGCAGCCCGGCGACGATCTTGATGAGGGTGGACTTGCCCGCGCCGTTGTCACCGAGGACGCAGGTGATCTCCCCGGCGTGCACCTCGAGGGAGACGCCGTCCAGGGCCTTGACGTTGCCGTAGTACTTGCCGATCTCGCGCAGCGCGACCAGAGCCGTCCGGGACGGCTCGGAGGCCGCAGACGGCTCGGACGCCGGGGACGGCTCGGACGCCGGGGATGCCTTGGACGTACTCATTTGCTCTCCTCCGCCCGCTTGCGGACCCACCAGTTGAGCAGCGTGGCGAGCAACAGCATCGCCCCGAGGAAGAACTTGAACCAGTCGGCGCCCCACTGGGCGTACACGATGCCCTTGTTGGTCATGCCGAAGATGAACGCGCCGACGGCCGCACCGACCGCCGAGCCGTAGCCGCCGGTCAGCAGACAGCCGCCGATGACGGCCGCGATGATGTAGAGCAGTTCGTTGCCCACGCCCTCGCCGGACTGGACGACGTCGTAGTTGAACAGCAGATGCTGTCCGGAGATCCAGGCGGCCAGCGCGACGCCCAGATAGAGGCCGATCTTGGTGCGCGCCACCGGTACGCCGACCGCCCGCGCCGCCTCCTTGGCACCGCCCACCGCGAAGATCCAGTTCCCGGCGCGGGTGCGCAGCAGGACCCAGGTGGCGAGCGCGACCAGGGCCAGCCACCACACCACGGTGATCTGTATCTCGACGTCGCCGATGGTCAGGTGCGAGGCGAAGACCTTGTGGGCGGAGGGGAAGCCCTCCATGTCGGAGATGCTCTTGGTGGAGACGGTGTCGCTGATCAGCTTGGTGAAGCCGAGGTTGCAGCCCTGGAGGATCAGGAAGGTGCCGAGCGTGATGATGAAGCTCGGCAGGTTGGTGCGGACCAGCAGATAGCCGTTGAAGAAGCCGATCGCGAGGGTGGCCAGCAGGGACACCCCGACACCGACCCAGACGTTCGCCGTCATCTGGTACGAGAACATCGAGGAGATCAGCGCCGAGCTGGTCACCAGGACCCCGGTGGACAGGTCGAACTCCCCGCCGATCATCAGCAGCGCGACCGGCACCGCCATGATCCCGATGGTCGAGGAGGCGTACAGCACGGTGCTGAAGCTCGACCACTGGAGGAAGGCGTCGGCGACGACCGAGAAGAAGACGAAGACGGCGACGGCGCCGACGACCGCGCCCAGCTCCGGCCGGCCCACGAGCCGGCGCGGCAGCGAGCCGCGCACCGGCGGTCCGCCGACCAGTTCCTCCTCCACGGGCGGTGCCTGCGCGCTCATCGGGTCCCCCGCTTCGTATACGCCGCGAGCTGGGCGGCGTCGTCCTTGGTGATGATCTGCGGACCGGTCAGCACCGGGCGTCCGCCGCCGAGCACATCGGCGTTGTAGCGGTTGAGCCACAGCAGGTCCACGGCCTCGTAGCCCTGGAGGTACGGCTGCTGGTCCACGGCGAAGCCGAGCGTGCCGTTCTGCAGCGCGGCGGCGACCTTGGCGTTGAGGTCGAAGGTGTCGATCTCGGCGTCGCTGCCGGCCTGCTCGGCGGCCTTGGCGGCGGTGTCGGCGAAGGGCGCGCCGAGGGCGAGCACGGTGTCGATGCCCTTGTCCGACTGGAGCTTGGCCTCGACCGAGGACTGCACATCGGGCATGTTGGTGCCCTCGACGTAGATCTTCTCCAGCTTGCCGTCGAAGGTCTTGGCCGCGCCGTCGCAGCGCTGCTCCAGGCCCACGTTGCCCTGCTCGTGGATCACGCACAGGGCCTTCTTGCGGCCCCGCTTGTTGAGCTCGTCGCCGACGGCCTCGCCCGCGATGGTCTCGTCCTGGCCGATGTGGGTGAGCGCGCCCATGGCCTTGGACACCTCGGAGCCGGAGTTCACCGTGATCACCGGTATCCCGGCCTTCTGGGCCTTCTTCATCACGGACTTCATGGCGTCGGGCTTGGCGAGGGTGACGATCAGACCGTCGACCTTCTGGTCGAGGTAGGACTGGACCAGCTGGGCCTGCTCCTTGCCCTCCTCGTTGTGGGCGTAGAGGAACTTGATGTTGTCCTTGACCGCGGCCTGCTTGGCGCCGCTCTGGACGATGTCCCAGAAGGTGTCGCCGTCGCCGGAGTGGGTGACCATCGCGAAGGTCCACTTCGGGGTGTTGACCGCCGCCCGCCCACCGGCGGCCGCCTCCCGGGCGGCCCGCTCCTCGGCGCGCTTACCGCCCGTACTGCTACAGCCCGCCAGGGCCGTACCCAGAACCGCCGCGAGCACGGCGGCGGTCATCGCGCGTGCCCCTCTCCGCACCTTCGCCACGAAGACCCGCCCTTCTCACTGTGTGTTCGTCCCGCTGTCACCTTCGTGGCCGGGCACCGCATGATCGGGCCCGGCCGCCGCCAAGTATCCGTCACCGGCTCTCGCCGGAGCTTCCGGGGTGCTCGACGGGGCCGCCCGGCCGCCCCGTGGCGGCTGGGGGACTTGTAGCGGGGGGCGCGGGCCACGTCAACGGGTCGGGCCGGGAACGCCCGGCTCAGGGGCGTACGAGCAGCTGGAACTCGAAGGCGTAGCGGGAGGCCCGGTAGGTGTGCGAGCCGAACTCCACGGCCCGGCCGGTGTCGTCGAACGTCGTGCGCTCCATGGTCAGCAGCGGGGCGCCGGCCGGCTCGCCGAGCCGCTCCCCCTCCTCGGCGGTGGCCGCGCGGGCGCCGACCGCCTGGCGGGCGCTGTGCAGGGTGATCCCCGCCGCGCGCATCAGCCGGTAGAGACCGGTGCGCTCCAGGTCGGCGCTGTCCAGCTTGAGCAGGCCCACCGGGAGGTGGTTGCGCAGATGGGCCATGGGCTCGCCGTGCGCCAGCCGCAGCCGCTCGATCAGCACCACCTCGGCGCCCTCGGCGATGCCGAGCGCGGCGGCCACCTCAGCGGTCGCGGACTCGGTGGTGTTCCGCAGCACCCGGGTGGCGGGGCGCTGGCCGGCCGCCTCCAGGTCGTCGTAGAGGCTGCTCAGCTCCAGCGGACGCTTGACCTGGCTGTGCACCACCTGGGTGCCCACGCCCCGGCGGCGCACCAGCAGCCCCTTGTCCACCAGCGACTGGATGGCCTGACGGACGGTGGGCCGGGACAGTCCGAGCCGTCCGGCCAGCTCGATCTCGTTGCCGAGCAGGCTTCCGGGCGCCAGCCGCCCCTTCTCGATCGCCGTCTCCAGCTGCTGGGACAGCTGGAAGTACAGGGGGACCGGACTGCTGCGGTCGACACTGAGCTGGAGCGCCTCCGCCCCGCCCGAAGAGTCTTCTTCCTCCATAGCCACGGCCCGAGGGTATCCGGATGAGCACATGACGGGAAGTTGTGAAGTTTTATTGTCCGGACAAACCACGCAGGGTGGCGCGCCGGGCCGGGCCGACAACGTCCACAGCCGTGTCACCCGTCACGGCCGTGCACCGCCGTCCGCCCCCACCAGCCAGCACCGGGCGCGGTGCCCCGGTCCGGCCTCGAGCTCCGGCGGCCGCCGCGCACAGGCGTCCATCGCGAACGGACAGCGCGGCCGGAAGCGGCAGCCGTCCCCCACCACCACCTCGCGCCGCTCGGCGTCCCGCCGCTCCCGCGCCGCCAGCCGCGCGGCCCGCGCGGCCCGGGTCCGCTCCCGGCTCGCCCCGGAGCTGGGCGCGGCGGCGGCCAGCAGCTGGGTGTAGGGGTGACGCGGGGCCAGGATCACCTCGTCGCCGGGGCCGCGCTCGACGATCTCGCCCCGGTACATCACCATCACCTCGGACGAGAAGTGCCGGGCGGTGGCCAGATCGTGGGTGACGTAGAGCAGCGCCAGCCCGCGCTCCTCCTTGAGCCGGTCCAGCAGCCCCAGGATCTCCAGCCGGATCGACACGTCCAGCATCGACACCGGCTCATCGGCCAGCAGCACTTCGGGCCCGGGGGCGAGCGCACGGGCGATCGCCACCCGCTGCCGCTGCCCGCCGGACAGCTCGTGCGGCCGCTTGTCCGCCATGTCGGCGGCCGGCGTCAGGTTCACCGACCGCAGCAGCTCCGCCACTTTCGCCGCCACGTCCGCCCCGCGCCGCGCCCGCTCGTTGACCAGCAGCGGACGGCGCAGATGGTGGCCGACGGTATGGGCGGGGTTGAGCGAGGCGAACGGGTCCTGGAACACCATCTGCACGGCCCTGCGGTACGCCGCACCGCGGGTGCGCCGCGCACCGGCGAGCCGGATCTCGCCGCCGCTGGGCGCCACCAGCCGGGCCAGCGCCCGCACCACGGTCGACTTCCCGCTCCCGGACTCCCCCACCAGCGCGATGGTCCGCCCCGCCGCCAGCGAGAACGACACCCGGTCCACGGCCCGGAAGGTCCCCCGCCCGCGCTGGGGATAGTCGACGGTGAGATCGGTCACCTCGAGCACGGTCACGACTGCCGCCTTTCGTCCAGGGCCCCGGCGCCGTACCCCGCCCCGGGCGGTACGGCGGAGGACGGCGCCCCTTCGCCGCCCGGTGCGCCGGGTGGGTCGGCGGCGTGCGCCAGGTGGCAGGCGGCCGAGCCGGCCGGGGCCACCGGCAGCAGCCGGGGCGGGTCGGTGGCGCAGGGGGCGAACGCGTGGTCGCAGCGCGGTGCGAAGGGGCAGCCGGGCAGGTCGTCGCGGAGGTCCGGCGGGGAGCCGGGGATACCGCGCAGGGTGCGCCGCTCCCCCGCCAGGTCGGGGAAGGAGCGCAGCAGACCCTGGGTGTAGGGGTGGGCGGGGCCGGCGGGACCAACAGAACCGAGGAGACCAGCAGCACCAGCAGAACCGCCAGCACCGGCGGAACCCCCGAACGGGGTCCGCTCCGCGCGTTCGGCAGGGCGGACGATGCGCTCGGCGGGGCCGTGCTCCACGATCGAGCCCGCGTACATCACCGCCAGCCGGTCGCTGATCTCCAGCAGCAGCGACAGGTCATGGGTGATGAAGACGACGCTGAAGCCCAGCTCGTCGCGGAGCCGCTGGACCTCGTCCAGGATCTCCCGCTGCACCACGACGTCGAGCGCCGTCGTGGGCTCGTCCATGATGACGATCTCCGGTTCGAGCGCGAGGGCCATCGCGATGACGACGCGCTGGCGCATCCCGCCGGACAGCTCATGCGGATAGGCGCGGGTCCGGGCCGGGTCGATGCCCACCATGTCCAGCAGCGCGCGGGCGCGCTCCCGGCGCTCGGGCCCGCGCATCGCGGGCCGGTGCGCCCGGAAGATGTCCTCGAACTGCCGGCCCACCGTGGTCACCGGGTTGAGCGCGTTCATGGCGCTCTGGAAGACGATCGACAGCGTGGACCAGCGGAAGGCGCGCAACGCCTCGCCCTCCAGGGCGAGTACGTCGGTCTCGGTGCCGTCGCGGCCGCGGTGGACGACCCGGCCCCCGGTGAGCCGCGCGGGCGGGCGCAGCATCCGGCCCACCGCGTAGGCGAGCGTGGACTTGCCGCAGCCGGACTCGCCCGCGATGCCGAGCAGTTCGCCCCGGCGCAGTTCGAAGCCGACGTCGCGGACGGCGCGGGTGGGGCGCGGCCCGTCGTACACCACGCTGAGGTGCTCGGCACGCAGCACCAGGTCATCGTCGGTCATCGGGTGCCCCTCAGGCGTGGATCGAGGACCTCGTCGAGGCCGAAGCTGATCAGCGACAGCGCCGTGCCGAGCACGGCGATACACAGGCCCGGCGGGATGAACCACCACCACGCGCCGCCGGTCAGCGCCTCCGCGTTCTGCGCGAAGTAGAGCATCGTGCCCCAGGTGAGGGTGGAGGGGTCGGCGAGGCCGAGGAACGCCAGACCGGCCTGGGTGAGCACCGCGAAGATCACCGCGAAGATGAACTGCGAGACGATGATGGCCAGCTCATTGGGGAGGATCTCGACCAGCACGATCCGCCACCGCTTCTCCCCGTAGACCCGCGCCGCCAGGACGTAGTCGCGGGTGCGCAGCGACAGCGTCTGGGCGCGCAGCACCCGGGCGGAGGCGGCCCAGCTGGTGAGGGCGATGACGAGGATGGTGGACCAGGTCCCGTCGCCCTTGACGTACGCGGCGACCACGATCACCAGCGGCAGGCTGGGGATCACCAGGAAGACGTTGCTGATCAGGGAGAACGTCTCGTCGGCGAGTCCGCCCAGGAAGCCGCCGCCGATGCCGATGACGATGGAGACGGCGGTGGCGAGCAGCGCCGCGGCGGCGCCGATCAGCAGGGTGCCCCGGGCGGCGACCACGAGCTGGGCGAAGACGTCCTGTCCGGTCTGGGTGGTGCCCAGCCAGTGCGCCCCGGAGGGGCCCACGCTCAGGTCCTGGCTGAACCGGTCGGGGTCCGTCACCAGCCAGGGGGCGAGCACGGCGGTGAGGACGAACACGGTGAGCACGGCCAGACCGGCGGTGAAGCGGCGGGAGCGCAGCGCGGGGCGCAGCCAGTCGCGGCCGGTGGCGGGGCGGGGCGGGGTGGCGATCGCGGTCATCGGGCCTGCCTGGTGCGGGGGTCGACGAGGCCGTACACCAGGTCCACCAGGAAGTTGGCGGCGAGCACGGCGAAGGTGATGACGAGGAAGACGGCCTGCATCAGCGGATAGTCGGTGTTCTGGACGGCCTGGAGCAGGGTGAAGCCCATGCCCGGATAGGAGAAGACGATCTCCATGACGAGCGATCCGCTGACGATGAAGCCCAGCGAGATGGCGAATCCGGCGACCGAGGGCAGCACGGCGTTACGGGCCGCGTAGCCGACCATGACGGTGCGCGGGGGCAGCCCCTTGGCCTCGGCGGCGGTGACGTAGTCCTCGGTGAGGGTGGAGACCATCATGTTGCGCATCCCCAGCATCCAGCCGCCGACCGAGCTGAGCACGATGGTGGCGGCGGGCAGCACCGCGTGTTCGGCGGCGGAGGAGAGGAAGGCGCCGTTCAGCCCCATGTCGAGGGTTTCGTCGTAGCCGCCGCCGAGCGGCAGCAGGCCCCACACCTGGCTGAAGAGGTAGAGCAGCAGCAGCGCCAGCCAGAAGTAGGGGATGGCGGCGAGGAAGGTGGTGGAGGGGACGAGGGAGTCGAACCAGCTGCCGCGCCGCCAGCCGGCCAGGGTGCCGAGGGTGATGCCCAGCACGACGCTGATGAGGGTGGCGCTGCCGACCAGGACGAGGGTCCAGGGGACGGCGTCGTCGAGCACATCGGTGACCGGGCTGGGGAAGTAGGTCACCGAGAGCCCGAAGTCGACGTGGCCGAGCGCCTTCAGATACTCCCCGTACTGGACGAGCAGATTGCCGTGGCCGAGGCCGAGCATATGGGCCAGGGCCTCCTCCTGACCGGGCTGGACGGGCCCGGACTGCGCCATGCGGGCGAGCATCAGCTGCACCGGGTCGCCCGGGATGAGCCGCGGCAGGAAGAAGTTGACGGTGATCGCCATCCAGGCGGCGATGGCGTAGAAGCCGAGCTTGCGCAGGACGTAGCGCACCGCGGTCGCCCCGTCCCCTACTTGCCCGTGACCGGTTTGATCCGGGCGGCGACCCAGCCGCCGTCCGGGTCCAGCCAGATGGACGGGGCGGCGTAGAGGTCGTCCTCGGTGGGATATCCGGTGACGCGGTTCCCGTTGAACTCCTGCTCGTTCTGGGCGGAGAAGAGCGGGATCAGCGGCATGTCCTTGATGAATTCCCGCTGAATCCGGTAGTACCAGGGCTTCTGCGCCGTCAGATCCGTGGTGCGGCCGATCTCGTCGAGGGCCTTGTCGACCGTGGCGTTGGCGTAACGGCCGAAATTGCCGACGTTGGTGGACTCACCGATCTTCGGGGGGATCGAGCTGTCCAGCATCTGGGCGTAGTAGGCCCGCGGATCGGGGGTGTACCCGGCGTTGTCGAGCAGCAGCTGGAACTGGCCGCGGGCCCGGTTGTTGGACCACTGGTTGTACGACTCGGGTTTGACGACGAGTTCGATACCGGCCTTCTTCAGCTGGTCCTTGGCCAGCTGGGCCACGCTGATGTAGTCGGTCCAGCCGGAGACGAGTTCCACCGTCACCGACAGCTTCCGGCCGTCCTTCTGCCACATTCCGCCGGCGCCCTTGGTGTAGCCGGAGGCGGTCAGATGGCGGTCGACCGCCCGCTGACCGGTCTCGATCCGCGCGTCCTTCAGCGACGGGTCGAGAACGGCCTGGTAGTTGGGGAGCAGCAGCGCCATGGGGTTGGCCGCGGGCGCCTGGCCGTCGTACACGCTCCGGTTCATGAAGTCGCGGTCCAGGGCGGCGCTGATCGCCTTGCGGACATGGACATCGGCGGTCGGGCCGCGCTGGGCGTTGGGTATCAGGGAGGTGGTCGCCAGCGGAATGTTGACCAGGTCGTACTTCTTGTTCTTGGCGAGATAGTTCTTCTTGACGTCGGGGATGAAACCGCCCGCCCAGTCGATCTGGCCGGAGATGACGGCGGCGTTGGCGGCGTTGTTCCCGGTGAAGTTCCGATACCGCATGATCTTGAAGTGCGGAAGGCCCTTGATGTAGTAGTCGTCCCGCGCCACGAGATCCATGGTCGTGCCCTTGACCGATTTCACCTTCCAGGGGCCGGTGCCCACCGGATTGGTGTTGAGCGTGGTGGTCTTCTCCTTGGCGGAGAGCGTGGACCAGATGTGCTTGGGCAGCATCTTCAGCTTGCCGAGAAGGAAGTACTCCTTGGTGTAGGCGGACTTGGTGAAGGTGACGACCACGGTGTTCTTCCCCTGCGCGGTCGCGGAGGCCACCGGAAGGGCGTACTGGTTCAGCGCCTTGTTGTCCCTGGTCATCTCGAAGGTGTAGGCGACGTCCTCGGCGGTGAACGGCTTGCCGTCGTTCCAGGTGACCTGTGTGCGCAAGCGGAGGCGGAGGGATTTCCCGCCGTCGGACCAGGTGTACTTGGTGGCCAGCCAGGGGTCGACCTCCCCGGTTCTGGCCGCGTTGAAGTGGAACAGCGGTTCGTAGATCATCCCGTTGGTCGCCTGGAGCGGCTGCGGGGCGTACGGATTGAAATTGCGGACGAAGTTGCCGGTGGAGCCGGTGGACACGGTCAGCACACCGCTCGCCCCACCACCCCCCGAACCGCCTCCGCCGCAGGCGGCGAGCGTCGAGGTGAGGACGAGTACGGCCCCCACGGCGAGCGCGCGGCGCGGACCGGCCGTTGTTCTCAACGTCATGGTGTCCCCTCGTTTCGTTGCGCGGTGTTCCGTTGCGCGATGTCGTGTGACGCGATCGAAGGACGGCCGCCGGACGGTGGTCCGCACACCCCGGCGCCGTGAAATTAAGGGCGCCCCGAAGAGGGTGTCAAGAGCGCCGACACGGCTCCCGCACTGAACCGGGTCAGTCGAATATGTCGAACACCCAGGTCGGCCCGGACAACGGCTAGTTCAAGCGCCTGACGCCCGTTGATCGGCCCCGGCTCGGGCGGGCTACGAAAGGTGTCGGCGGTATTGACACTAAACCGGTAAAGCAATTCACTGCTTGAGCCGGCGCACGCCGTCGCCTGTCGTCCGAGGGAGTACTCCGCCGATGCAGCGTCCTTCCGCCCGGCTCACCGCGCACGACCGTCCCGTCACCTGGCTCGGTGCCAACTACTGGTCCCGGACCGGCGGTCCGCTGATGTGGCGGTCGTACGACGGGGAGGTGGTCGACGCCGAGCTGCGGGTCCTGCGCGACCACGGAATGACCATGACCCGGTCGTTCTTCTACTGGCCGGACTTCATGCCCGCCCCCGACCGGCTGGACGAGGAGATGTGCGCGCGCTTCGCCGACTTCCTCGACCGCCACCACGCCCTGTCCATGACCACCGTGCCCACCTTCCTGGTCGGCCATATGTCCGGTGAGAACTGGGATCCGGCCTGGCGCGGCGACCGCGATCTGTACGGCGACGTCTGGCTGGTCTCCCGGCAGGCGTGGTTCATCCGGGAGACCGTGCGGCGCTTCGCCGCCCACCCGGCCGTGGCCGCCTGGCTGATCTCCAATGAGATGCCGATCTACGGCCGCCCGCCGGGTGAACCCCCCGCCGGGCGCGAGTCCGTCGCCGCCTGGGCACAGCTCGTCGTGGACGCCGTACGAGCCGGCGGCGGCACCCAGCCCGTCTCGCTCGGCGACGGCGCCTGGGGGCTGGAGAACTCCGGCCACGACAACGGCTTCCGGCTCCGCGACACCGCCGCGCTGTGCGACTTCCTGGGCCCGCACGTCTACCGCATGGAGGACGACCCGGTGCGCCAGCACTACGCGGCGGCCTGGGTGTGCGAGCTGACCGGCACCTATCGACGGCCGGTGGTCCTGGAGGAGTTCGGGGTCAGCTCCGACTTCGCCTCCGACCGCGGCGCCGCCCGCTACTACCGGCAGACGCTGCACAACAGCCTGCTGGCCGGGGCCACGGGCTGGATCGCCTGGAACAACACCGACTACGACGGGCTGCGCGAGCAGGATCCGTACCGGCACCACGCCTTCGAGATGCACTTCGGCCTCACCGACGCGGCGGGCGAGCCGAAACCGCAGCTGGCGGAGGTGCGGGCGTTCGCCGAGACGCTGCGCGCGGTGGAGTACGACCGCTGTGCGCGCGCCGGGAGCGACACGGCCCTGCTGGTCTCCTCCTACCTCGACACCGTCTACCCCTTCACCCGCGCCGAGGACCGCGGCCACGTCCTGCGCACCTGCCGCCAGGCGTGGATCTCCGCGCGGCTCGCGGACGTCCCGGCGGCGGTGGTCCGCGAAAGCGACGGAGCGCTGCCCTCCGCCGAGACCTCGGGGGTGCGGCTGTGGCTCGTCCCCTCCACCAAGCAGCTGCTCTCGCCCACCTGGTACGCGCTGGACCGGCTGGCCCACGAGGGCGCGACGGTCTACGTCTCCTACTCCCCCGGCGCCCACGACGAGCAGCGCGGGCCGTGGTACGCGCATCTGGGACAGCTCTTCGGCGTCCGCCACCAGCTGGACTACGGCCTGGTCGACCCCATCGAGGACGACGAGGTGACGTTCACCCTCACCCGGGCGTTCGGCACCCTCCCCGAGGGGGCCAGGCTCACCTTCCGCACCCCGGCCACCGGCAACGGCCGGGTCTTCCTGCCCGTGGAACCGGACGGCGCCGAGATCCTCGCGGTCGACGGGCGCGGCCGCCCGGCGCTGCTGCTGCGCCGGACCGGCGCCGGGTCGGTGGTGTTCTGCACCTATCCGATCGAGCACATGGCCGCGGTCACCCCGCGCGTCAACCCCGAGGCCACCAGCGCCCTCTACGACGCGCTCGCCGCCCACGCGGGCGTCAGCCGACCGGTCACCGTGGCGGACCCCCGGGTCGCGGTGGACCGGCTGGTGCACGAGGACGGCCGGGTCTTCGTCTGGCTGGTCAGCCAGGCGCGGGAGGAGCTGACGGTCAAACCGGTGGTGGCGGACGGCGGACGGCTCACCTCCCTCGACGGCACGACGGCTCAGACGGTCGTCCTGCCCCCGTACGGGGTGCGGGTGCTGCGGCTGGAGACACCCTGACCGGACCGCTCGCGCAGCCGGGCGGCGGACCGGGCCAGCCGTACGGCGCCGACCACGGGCAGGATGAGGGCCACCAGGAGGGAGACCACGAAGGCGGGGGCGCTGATCCCGTCGAACGCCAGGGACAGCACCACCGCCGGCACCGGCACCGTCACCAGGGGCGACAGCACGAACAGGGTGGCCTGCCGCTTCTCCCGCCGCGCCCACGGCGCGGACCGCCACAGCCGGACCAGCGCGCCGAGGGCGGCGGCCAGCCCCAGCGGTATGCCCACCCCCGGGACCAGGCACAGCGGCACGGGCAGCACGGCCAGGCCGAGCGTCAGCCAGGTGCCGCCGACGTTCTCCGGCTCGGGAGGGATGCTGCCGGACTCCTCGGCCAGCGCGTCCGCCGCGATCTCCTCCGGGGTGCCGATCCAGTCGAGGACCTGCCGCACCCGCTCATCGCCGTCGGCCGAGCCGCCGCCCGCCACGGGGTCCGCCATGGGTTCCGCGGCGGGGGCGTCGGCCGGGCCCTCGGCGGGGGCGTCCGCCAGCGCCGCCGCGATCTCCTCGCGCAGGTCCTCGAGCAGTTCCTCCCGCCATGCGGCGGGGAGCGCCGCGGTCTGCCGCTCGACCGAGGACAGAAAGGTCCGCACGAGGGGGTGGCTGAGGGGACTGCTCATGTCGTCTCTCCGGATGCGAGGGAACGGTCACCGGGCCAGGCACTGCGACCGGCTTCCGTCAGCGTGTAGCACCCGCACGAGAGCCGCTCCCGGATTCGCGCATCTGCGCGTCCCGCTGCGCTCGACAGGCTAGTGGGCCGCCGTGTCGCTCCCACGGCGGGTCATGATCCGGTCGACTTCGGGCTCGGTGAGCCCGGCCGGGAGCCGGGTGGTGCCGGGTCGGGCGCGCAGGCCGTCCAGGACGAGTACGGCGATCCGGTGGGCGGCGCGGTGCCAGGCGTCGGGCGGGAGTTGGGCGTGGGCGAGCATCGCGCCGACGACGACGAGATCGGCCGCGGTGGCGTCGGGGCGGATCGAGCCGTCGTCGATCCCCCGCTTCAGGACCGCGGCCAGCGACCGGGAGATCCGCGGACCGAGGGGTTCGGCCCCGTCCTGCTGGAGCGGGCCGGGGGCGCCGAGCAGCGGCAGGGCGAGATGGTGGTGTTCGGTCAGCAGCCGGTCCAGGAAACCGGCCAGCGCGTCCAGCGGCGGCGCCGTGCTGCGCTCGGCCTCCTGGGCGAGGGCGGCCACGAGTTCGTAGCAGCGGTGGACGACGGCCGCGTACAGCTCCTCGCGGTCGGCGAAGTTCCGGTACAGCGTGGCGATGCCGACCCCGGCCTCGCGCGCCACCACGTCCAGCGGCACCGCGGGCCCGTCGCGGAGCAGGATCCGCTCGGCCGCGTCGAGGAGGGCGGCGCGGTTGGCGACGGCGTCCGAGCGGCGGCGCGGTGGCTGGGCGGCACTCATGGGGCCATCTTCCCGCTCCGGACGCCGTAGGAGGGCGGTGGACGCGAGAGTCGTACGGCGATGCCGATAATTTCAGCCGCCGGCCGTCCGCCGCCGCTCCGCGCCTCGCCGCCTCAGCGCTTCAGCGCTTCATCCATTCATCCTCGTACTTCTTGTACGTGCCGTCGTGCGTGGCCAGGTGGACCCACTGGTCGACGTACTCCTTGAACTGCGTGTCGCCGCGCGGCAGGACGTACGCCTTCTCGGAGAAGGAGAACGGCTCGTCGGGGTGGACCGCGCACAGCTCCGGGTGGATCGCGGACTGGTAGCGGGTCTCGCTGGCGTCCGTCATCATCACATCGGCGCGGCCCGCGATGATCTCGTCGAAGATCGTGGTGTTGTCCGGATGGACGGTCAGAGTGGCCTGTTTGACATGGGCGCGGGCGAACTGCTCATTGGTGCCGCCCGGGTTGACCACCACCCGCACGCCCGGCCGGTCGATGTCCTCCAGCGTCTGATACGTGTCCTTGTCCTCGCAGCGCACGATCGGCGTCTTGCCATCGGTGAGATACGGCTCGCTGAAAGCCGCCTTGCGGGCACGGGCCAGGGTCACCGACACACCGCCCATACCCACGTCGCACCGCCCGGCGGCCAGGTCGTCCACCAGGTCGGCCCAGGTGGTGGGCACGAACGACGGTTTGGCGTCCAGGCTCTTGGCCAGGTCCCCGGCCATCTTGATGTCGATGCCGGTGTAGGCGCCGGACTCGGGATCGCGGTGGCTGAAGGGCCGGTAGTCGCCCGTGGTGCACACCCGCAGAACCCCGCGCCGGGGCACCCGGTCGAGCAAGGTGCCGCCCGGCTGCGCGCGGTCGGCGGCGGCGGCCCGCTTCGACTCCGGCTCCGCCGTGGAGCCGACGGCCAGCGCCGAACCGGCGGCGGTGGCGGCGAGCACGGCGGCGAGGGCGGACAGCGTGACGGTACGTCTCACGGCATCTCCTGGGCACGGGCGGGCTGGCGGCCGGTACGAGCCGCATGATCACAGCCGCTCAGGGTGGCAGAAGTCCGGGCCCACGGGAACCCACTGACCGCCTGCTGGGATGCGACGCCGTGCGCCGCGTGGCCGTCGGCGCGGCGCGCGGGAGCCGCGTCGGCGCGGCGCGCGGGGCCACGTCGGCACGGCGCGCGGGGCCACGTCGGTACGGCGCGGGCGCGGCGGCATGCGGGGCCGCGTCGGCTGTTCGCCCTGGTCCGGCGCGCGAGTCGCGTCGGCATGCGGGGCCACGCCGGTGTGGCGTGCGACGCGCGTCGGTACGGCATGCGGGCCGCGTCGGGGTGGCCCGCGCACCCCGCCGACGGTACGTCAGCAGGCCGGTACGTCAGTACGGCTCGGGCGCCGAGTCCAGCGGCGGTGCCACATCCGCGAGGCGGGCCAGCAGCTCGGCGGCGCGCTTGACCACGGTGTCCCGGTCGCCCTCGGACAGCGCCGAGCCCATCCCGCAGGCGACGGCCCCGGCCGCGACCCAGTCCGGGGCCTCGGCCAGGGTCACCCCGCCCGTGGGGATCACGGCGGCCTGCGGCAGCGCGGCCCGTACGTCGCTGACCCACCTGGGCCCGTACGCGGAGGCGGGGAAGAGCTTCAGGGCGTCCGCGCCCAGCTCCATCGCGCGCACCGCCTCGGTGGGCGTGGCCACGCCGGGGAAGACCGGCAGTCCGTAGCGGTGGCCGGTGCGGATGACCTCGGGGTCCAGGCTCGGCGAGACGAGGAAGCGGGCCCCGGCGTCCACCGCCATCCGGGCGGAGGCGGCGTCGAGCACCGTGCCCGCGCCGATCACCGCGTCGTCGCCGACCTCCCGGATCAGTGTGGTGACCGCCTCCAGCGCGAACGGGGTGGTCAGCGAGATCTCCAGGCTGGTGATGCCGGCGGAGAGCAGACTGTCCGCCGTGGCGTGGGCGTGGTCGTAGCTGTCGCTGCGGACGATGGCGAGGACGCGCTGTCTGAGCGCGGCCCGGGTGATCTCCCAGCGGTACACGGCGGTCGCCGCCTTTCCTCTCCCAGATGGTGCTGGCGGTGCCGCCCCGGATTGCCTCCGGGATATGCGGCGGTTTCGGTGTGCGGTTGACGATGTGCGGTGCTGTGCTGCGCTTGGTGGGCCGGTATCCGGGTTGTCCGTGCGATGCGCGCTGTGGGCGCTGTCCGCGCTGTCCGTCGTGGCGCGCCGCGGTGCGCCGCCGGGGGGCGGCTCAGCGGTACACCGGGTCCCCGCCCTCGGACAGCTCGGCGAGCGCCCGGTCCCGCGCGGCGGCGGTGGGCAGCCCGTCCGTATCGGTGGCGGCCTGGACCACCAGGGCGGCCACGCACGCCGCCTCGGCGAGCGCCTGGTCCTCGTGCAGTCCGCGCAGACGCGCCGAAAGATAGCCGGCCGCGAAGCCGTCACCGGCCCCGATCGGGTCGACGACCGGCACCGCGTGCGGCGACTGGTCCCAGCGGCCGTCCGCGGTGAGGACGGTGGCGGAGTGGTCGGCGCGCTTGACCACGACCTCGCCGGCCCCGCCGCGCACCAGCTCCTTCGCCGCCTCGTCGGCGGATTGGGCGGTCAGCAGCTCCAACTCGTCCTCGCCCGCGAAGACGATGTCCGCGTCGCGCAGCAACGGGCCCGCCGTCTGGGCCCATTGCGCCGCGCCGCCCAGCTTGTGCCGTACGTTCGGATCGAAGGACACCTTGGCCCCGGCCGCACGGGCCAGCTCCACCAGGCGCCGGCTGGCGGCCGCCGCGGTCGGCGAGAGCATCGGCGTGATCCCGGACAGATGCAGCAGCCGGGCGCCTTCGAGGGCCTCGGGGCGTATCTGCTCGGGTGTCAGCCGGGAGGCGGCCGAGCCCATGCGGTAGTACTGCACATCGATGGCGCGGTGCGGGTGGCTGTCCCGCATCAGCAGCCCGGTGGGGGCGTGGTCGTCCACGACCGCGTGGGCGACGTCCACGCGGTCGGCACGCAGCTCGCGCAGCACCGCCTCGCCCGCCGGGTCGGCACCGACCCGGCCCAGCCAGCGCACACCGTGCCCGAGCCGGGCGAGACCCACGGCCACATTGGACTCGGCCCCCGCCACCGACCGCCGGAAATGCACGGCCCGGTCCAGCGGAACCCCGGGCTCGGCGAGCAGGAGAAGCATGGCCTCCCCGCACGTGACCACTTCCGGACCGTTCGCCATCAGCGCCTCCCCGCACGTCCGCTTCTACCGAGACGTTATCGGGAAGCAACGACGAGGACCCGCGCGGGGTTCCCGGGCAGCCCGTCATGGCAGACAACCCGCATGGAGGGCGCAACGCGTTGCGGCCGCTGCCCGGTTGGGGGCAGCGGCCGCGGTGCGGGGGGTGGCGCTTTTCGGTGGGGCGGCGTCAGCAGCCGTAGTCCACCAGGTCGAACGAGGCGTAGTGGTCGGACGTGTAGTAGTCCTCGTCCGTCTTCTGCCCGGTGACGATGCGCCGGGCGCCGCGGTCGTCGGAGCCCGGGGTGATCACGGTGTACTCGTGGTAGTAGCCGGAGGACTGGGACGGGAGGATGCCTTCGCGGTTCTGGAAGACGGTGCCGTCCTGCGGGTACGGGTAGGGGCCACCCTGTTCGATCAGGTCCAGGGTGTCATGGGCCTCGGTCGGCAGATCCGAGTAGCAGATGTCGCCGACGGCCGCGATGACCTGCGAGGAGACAACGGTCCGCGGTGCCGGCTGGGTGACCGCGGTGGCCGCGGTGGCCGTACCGCCGATGATCAGCGTCGAGGCGAGGGCGCCGAGGGCGCCGATGCGGGCGAGCCGTGGGGGGATCGTCATACGGATAGCATGACGCGCGTAGACCCTGTCGTGTCAATGCCAAGTCTCGTGGTTTTCCCGGCGTTCACAAGAACTCCGCGAAGCGCCGGAGAGGGTAACGAAGACGTAACCTCACGGTTCTTGCCTCTCAGGCAAAACTTTTGCCTCTGAGGTCATCCGCTGGCTATACCGGAGATATGAACCCGCTCCCCGACGGGCCCGCCGAGGGGCCCACGGACGGACCGGCCGACGGTCACTCCGGCGGACCGCCCGTCGAGCTCCCCACCGTCGCTCCCCGCCTGCGTGACCTGCGGCGACGCAGTGGTCTGACGCTCGAGGCCGCCGCCGGGCGCGTCGGGCTCTCACCCGCGCATCTGTCCCGGCTGGAGACGGGCCGCCGCCAGCCCTCGCTCCCGATGCTGCTGGCCTTGGCCCGTACCTACGGAACCACGGTATCGGACCTGCTCGGCGAGGTGTCCCCGGAACGGGACCCGATCGTCCGGGCCGACCGCATGGAGGCGCAGGAGGCGGGCGGCTGGACCTACTGGCAGGCCGGCGGCTCCGGCCGGGCCATGCAGGCGCTGCGGCTGCATGTGCCGGAGCGCTCCGGTGCCCAGGAGGACCTGGTGCGGGTCCATCCCGGCGAGGAGTGGCTGTACGTCCTGGGCGGCCGGCTGCGGCTGACCCTCGGTGAGACCGTCCATGTGCTCTCCCCGGGCGACGCGGCCCACTTCGACTCGCTCACCCCGCACCGCATCGCCGCCGCCCGGCCCGGCGGCGCGGATCTGCTCTTCGTCCACACGCTGCTCCAGAGCGGCGCGGCCGAGCTGTGCCTCGGCGGCGACCCTCGCGGAGGAAGGCCCGGTAGACCATGAAGGACGCGAACGACCTGAGCGCGACCGATGCCCGGACGGGCCCGCCGGCGAGTGCCCGGACCGGACCGAACGAGGAGGACCGGGCGCCGATGACCTTCACCGTCCGGGTCTTCATCTACCTGGTGGGCGTCCACTTCATCGCCGCTTTTCTGTTCTTCCTCTTCTACGTGGCGGGCGCGAAGTAGGCGGTGGCCCGGGGCCTGCGGCCCGGGGCCCGGCCGTACCGTAGCCGACGTCCCGGCCGGGGACGTCCGTTCAGAACACGCGGTCGCGCCGGATGTGGTGCGGGATCAGGTCGAGGAAGGCGTGCAGCGCCCGCGTCGGCGGACGCGTCGCGGAGGTGACCACGCTGAGCGTCCAGGCCAGTCGGGCGTCCTCGAGGGGGACGGTACGAACAGCGTCCCCGACCGCCGCGGCGAAGTCCGGGGGCAACAGCGCCACGCCCAGGCCGTGCGCCACGTAGTCCGCGATCGTGGTGATGTCCGAGACCTCGATGAGGACCCGCCGGAACAGCTCCTCCTTCGTGAACGCGTCGTCCACGACCCGGCGTTGCCCGAAACCGGCGGGCATGTCGACGAAGGATTCCCCGGCGACGTCGCCGAGCCGCACGCTCTTCCGGCCGGCCAGTGGGTGATCGGCGGGGACCAGCAGCTGAGCCTCGTACTTCTTGATGGCCCTCGATCTGAGGTGTTCGTCCTTGATGTCGGCTCCCACGAAGGCCACGTCGACATGGCTCTCCTTGATCCGCTCGATCAGCCCGGAGGTTCCCCGCTGGGAGGTCTCGGTGCGCAACCGGACCTCGGGATAGTGCCGGTGGAATTCACCGGCCAGCGCGGGTACGTCGATCACCGTCAGCCCGCTGAGGACGCCCACGGTGAGGCTGCCGCGCAGCCCCGTGGAGAGCGGCTCCACCGCCGCCCGAGCCCGGTCGAGCACCTCGATCGCGGTCCGCGCCTCGGGGAGGAACGCCGAGCCGGCCTCCGTCAATCTGACCGACCGCGTGGAGCGGAGGAGCAGTTCGGTCCGGAGCTCCTGCTCCAGGGCCTTGATACCGGCCGAGAGCGTGGACTGGGTGACGTGCAGCCGCTGGGCCGCCCGCGTGAAGTTCAGCTCCTCGGCGACGGTGATGAAGTACTCCAGCCGCTTCTGGTCCACACCCACCTCATTCATCGACAAGTCCGATCGGATATTCGAAAACATTCGTTGGACACGATAGCCGGACAGGGCGACCGTTGTCGTGCGGGCCAACCACCCGACCTGGAAATCAGCGAAAGAGGATGACCATGCGCGTATTGCTCACCGGCGGCACCGGCTACATCGGAGCCGCGGTGCTCGATCGACTCATCTCCGGCGGCCACCGGGTCACCGCCGTGGTCCGCTCCGCCGAGAAGGCCGAGCTGGTGCGGGCCAAGGGCGCCGAGCCCGCGGTCGCCGACCTGGCGGACGGCGACGCCCTGGAGGAACTCGCGGCCGCGAGCGAGGGCGTGATCCACGTGGCGTCGCCGGGCGACGAGACCAGCGCGACCGTCGACGAGGTGGCCGTCACCAGCTTCCTGCGCGCGCTGCGGGACACGGACCGGCCGTTCGTGCACACCACCGGGGTCTGGCTGCACGGCAGCGGTTCGGCGATCACCGAGTCGTCCGGCATGAACCCCCCGCGGCTGACCGCCTGGCGGGTGCCGCTCAGCAAGCTCGTGCGCGACGCGCAGAACGTCCGGACCTCGGTCATCGCACCGGCGGTGGTGTACGGCCACGGCGGCGGTTTGCTGAACCTCGTCGCCGCCGGTCCCCGAACCGCCGGAAACACCCCGGCGCTCACCATGATCGGTCCCGGTGACCAGCACTGGAGCACCGTGCACGTGGACGACCTGGCCGAGCTTTACGTGCTCGCGCTGGAGAAGGCCCCGGCCGGTTCGTACTTCATCGGCGCCGGCGGCGCGAACCCGACCGTACGGGAGATCACCGAAGCGGTGAGCCGCTCCGTCGGCCTGGCCGGACGCGTCGAGCCCGAACCCGTCGTGCAGACGCTCGACCGGCTCGGCCTGCTCGGCGAGGCCCTTCTCCTCGACCAGCAGGCTTCGGGCGACAGGGCCCGGCGTGTCCTGGGCTGGTCCCCCACCGGACCGTCGGTCCTCGACGACATCGCGCGTACCGACTTCTGAGAGCGACCTGCGGGGCCCTGCCGCAGGCGGGGCCCCGACCGGACGTCAGCGGCCGGGGCGATCGGGCCCCGCCCGGCCGCAACCCTTCTCGAAGGAACTTCGACATGAGCACTCCCACCGCACCACCCGGGTCAGACCGCCGTCCTGCCGGGCCCGGCCCCCAGCCGGCGGAACAGCCCCGCCCGTCCGTGCGCCGCGGCGGCTCGCCAGCCGTCGTGGCGGCCATCGCAGCCGGCATGGTGGTACCGGTACAGGCCCGTCTGAACGGTGAGCTGAGTCATCGCCTCGACGACGGCATCGCCGCGGCGGCGATCAGTTTCTCGGGCGGATTCGTCCTGTTGTCCCTCCTCGCGCTCTTTTCCCCCCGGCTGCGCGGCGCGCTGCGCAGCCTGGCCGGCGCTTCACGGGACGGTCGGCTCCCCCGCCGGTACTTGCTGGCCGGTGTGCTCGGCGGCACGTTCGCCGTGGCCCAGTCCACCGCCGCGCTGGTCACTGGAATCGCCGTGTTCACCGTGTCGGCCATCGCCGGTCAGACCTTCGGCGGTCTGATCGTGGACAGCCGGGGTATCGGCGGCGGCCTGCGGCAGCGGCCGGGCGCCACTCGGCTCACGGGAGCGGCTGTCATCCTGGTGGCCGCAGTCGTGTCCGCCCTGCCCCGTTTCGCCGACACCCCGGCCCCGGCCACGATCATCCTGCCGGCCCTCGCCGCCATCGCCGCGGGCTTCCTCCTCGGTGTGCAGCAGGCCCTGAACGGAGCGACGACGGCCGCGTCGGGCTCGCCGCTCGCAGCGACCTGGCTCAACTTCCTCGTCGGTGCGGTCTTCCTCGTCACGGCCTGGGGGGCGAAAACACTCGTACAGGGGACCGCGGGGACCGCGCTGCCCACCAGCTTGTGGGTCTACCTCGGTGGTCTGTGCGGTGTGGTGTTCATCGGCGCCTCGGCGTTCCTGGTGCGCCGGATCGGTGTCCTGCTGCTGAGCATGGCCTCTATAGCGGGGCAGCTCGCCGGCTCGATCGCCCTTGACTTCCTCGTCCCTTCGGGTGGTCGGTCCCCCTCCGTCCTCACCATCCTCGGCGCGTCGCTCACGTTCGGCGCCGTCTGGATCGCCTCCCGGCGCCCGCGAGGCACCCCCACGACGTGATCCACGTCCGCGTCCGACCGGACCCGGACCCGGACCCACCCACCGTCCCTCCCTCGATGGACGAGCAACACAGAGCCGCCCCGGCACGAAAGGAACCACAGGTGTCCCAGAACCAGCCGCAGAACCCGCAGAACCCGCAGAACCCGCAGAACAAGGAACGCATCCTGATCAAGGGCGCGTACCTGATGACTCAGGACGACAAGCTCGGCAACGTCGTGGGCGACGTCCTCGTCGCCGACGGCAGGATCCTCGAGATCGGCCGGGACCTGTCCGACGACCGGGCCAGGGTCATCAACGGCACGGGGAACGCCGTGCTGCCCGGTTTCATCGATACCCACCGCCACAACTGGCAGGGAGCGCTGCGCAACCTCGGCCCCGCCTGGACCTACCAGGAGTACCGCAGCCAGGTGCAAATCGGCCTCGGACAGTACTTCGAGCCCCGGGACGTACACGTCGGCAACCTGGCGGCGGACCTGATGTCCCTCGACTCCGGGGTGACCACCGTGCGGGACGAGTCGCACATCAGCAACAGCCCCGAGCACTCGGACGCGGCGATCGCCGCGCACTGGGAGTCGGGCATCCGCGCCGTCTTCGACCACGGCTGGCCGTCCACGGAGGCCGAGCAGTGGCAGTTCGGCAGTGACCGCACCCACCCCGACGACATTCGGCGCATCCGCAACGAGGTGCTCTCCGACGACTCGGCGCGGGTGACCCTCAACGCCATGCTCCGCGGCCCGGAGCTGTCCACCCCCGATGTATCCGAGCAGGACATCCGGCTCGCCCGTGAGCTGGGCCTGCGCATCAGCATGCACGTGGGCTTCGGCGAGTGGGGGGCGGAGCAGCAGGCCGTACGGCAGCTGGAGGAGGCCGGGCTGCTCGCCTCGGACATGACGTTCATCCATCTGTGCACATCGACCGACGAGGAGCTGAGGATGCTGGCCGCACGCGGCGCCACCGCATCCGTGGCCGGCGCTCTGGAGGTCTTCATGCCGGGCCTGGGTCAGCCGGCCACCAACCGGCTGCTGGCCGCCGGTGTCCGCCCGAGCCTCAGCGTGGACACCGAGACGATCGTGAGCGGTGACATGTTCGGCGTCATGCGGGCGACGCTCGCCTACCAGCAGCTGATCCTCGCCGGTGCGGCCGGGCCCATGGACCGTGTTCCCGGCCTGCCCACGTTCGACGCCGCCGACCTGCTGTCCTTCGCGACCATCGAGGGCGCACGGGCCGCGGGGATCGACGACCGCACCGGCAGCCTGACCCCGGGCAAGGAGGCCGACCTGATCATGATCCGTCTCGATCACGCCAACATGCTGCCCGCCACGGACATCGGGGCCACGATCGTCGCGGGCGGCCACGCCGGCAATGTCGACCTGGTCATGGTGGCCGGTGACGTCCGCAAGGAGAACGGTGTGCTGAAGGGAGGCGACGCCGTCTTCGACGAGGCCGCGGCCTCCCGCGACCGGCTCTTCCACGCCGCCGGTCTGCCGCTCCCGGGCTGAGCCGGCCGCCGTCACCCCGCGTGGGTGGAGAACAGCCCGCCCGTCGGCCCCTGCTTGTCGCCGCCCTGCGCCTTCTTCAGGGCGTTCGCCAGGCCCTCGATGGTGAGCGACTGGAGGATCACCCGGCCGTTGCCCTCCAGGGTGGCCAGCGACAGCCCCTCGCCGCCGAAGACCGCGTTCATCAGCCCCTGGCGGTTGAGCCCGCCGATCCGCTCCACGCCGTACCGGATGCCTTCCTCGAAGGCCACGATGCAGCCGGTGTCGACCTCGATCCGGCCGCCGAAATCGGCCGGATTCAGGTCGATGAAGTTGCCCGCACCACAGATGATCACGGTGCCGCGCCCGGTGAACTTCTCCAGGATGAACCCCTCACCGCCGCTGCGCCCGGTCTTCCCGCCCTGGAACGCGATCCCGAACTCCACGGTGGACTCGGCCGCCACGAAGGCGTCCTTCTCCGCGAACCAGGCCCGCGTCCCGTCCAGCTCCAGCGCCCGCATCTCGCCGGGCAGCACCCCCGCGAAGCCGACGGTGCCCTCGCCGCCGGTGGCGGTGAAGTACTGGAACGCCAGCGACTCCCCGGCCAGCGCCCGCTGCCCCACCTGCATGGCGGTGCCCATGGCCTGGCGCAGCATCCCGCCCATGCCGCCACCCCCGCCGCTGCCGCCGTTGCCCCCGGGCTGACCGCCGCCCGCGCTCGGTCCGGACAGCCGGGTCTCCATCGTCACGTTGGCCGTCTTGAACAGGAACTTCCCGGCCTCGCAGTAGACGGTCTGCCCCGGCTGAAGGGTGCAGACCGCCATCTGCATGGCGTTGCCGACGATCTCTTGCCGCAGGGTCACAGCAGTTCTCCTCGAGGGTCGCGTCAGGTGGTGTCCGGTGGTGCCAGGTGGTGTCACAACCGGACATCCGGGTCAACGTCCGACCCGGACCACCAGGTTCCGTCGCGGCCGGCTGGAGGCGTGGGCCTACGACGTGGCGTGCGCGGCAGGCTTGAGCACCTGCCGGCACCAGGTCCGGAAGCCGGTGGCCGCGATCGTCGCGGCGGCCCAGTCCGCGTCGTAGATACCGCCGTCCTGGGCGGCGAACGTCTCGACGAAGTCCCGCACCATCCGGTCGCCGAGTCCGCGGGAACGCAGCGCGGAGGCGTACTCGTCCACGGTGATGCGGCGGTAGGCGACGGGCATGTCGAGCTCTTCGCTGATCACCTCGGCCATGCCCTCGGGCGTGAGGCGGTCGGGCCCGAACAGGGGCAGGTCGGCCTGCCCGGCCCAGGACAGGTCGGTCAGCAGGTCGGCGGCGGCCTCGGCGATGTCGCGTGTCGCGATCGTGGCCAGTGGCTGGTCGCCGGCGCAGGTCAGGGAGAACGCGTTGTGCCGGCGGATCGCGTCGAGCTGGCCGAGCAGGTTCTCCATGTAGAAGGGCAGGGCCAGGGACCGGTAGGCCGCGCCGGACGTGGCCAGGTGCGCGTCCATGGCGAAGGCCGCGGACAGCACGCCGGCCGGGCTCGTCCATCCGTGACCGGCGCTGCTCACGGCCACGAGGTGGCCGACGTCGTGGCGGGCCACGGCCGCGGCGCCGGTGCGGGCGAAGGACAGGTAATGCTCCATGGTGCTCGGCGCGGCGGGGTTCGGGGGGACCAGCCAGAACAGGGCGTCGGCTCCGGGCAGCGCCTTGTCGAGCACGGTCGGATCGTCGTGGCGGCCCTCGACGATCTCGACCTGGTCGCGGACGGTCCGGTCAAGGCGCGAGGCATCACGGGTGACGACCCGGACCGCCTTGCCCCCGTCGAGCAGCCGTCGCACGAGTTGGCTGCCGATCTGTCCGGTCGGTGTGGTGACGACGATCACGAGAACTCCTCCATAACATGAACCTGAACTCCGGTTCCGGAGGCTAATGCGGGCTCTCCACGCCGTCAACTACCATCAGGACCCATGACGACCCGGGGCCCCTCGCTGCGTGCCGACGCTCGGCGCAACCGCGAGGCCATCCTCGACGCGGCCAGCGAACTGTTCGCCCGGCAGGGCGAGAGCGTGCAGATGGACGAGATCGCCGAGCGCGCCGGTCTGGGCGTCGGCACCCTGTATCGGCACTTCGCGGACAAGCAGGCCCTGCGGGCCGCGATCATCGGCCGCCGGTTCGAAGCGATGACCAGCCTGGCCCGAAGCGCCGAGCAGATCGAGGACCCGTGGACGGCCTTCGAGACGCTGCTGTACGGATACCTGGAATCCGCGCAGCCCGACGCGGCGTTCCGCTTCGCCTTGCTCGGCCCGCAGGAGCCGAGCTGGGGCGAGATCGACGCCGAGAAGACCGCGTTCGCGGCGATCGTCGAACGCGTCGTGCGGCGCGCCATCGACGCCGGCCACCTACGAACCGACTTCCAGGCCTCCGACTTCGTCCTCATCACCCGCGGGGCGATGGCGAACATGACGGGCGGCGAAGACTGGCGCCGGCACCTGACCCTCCAGCTTGAGGGCATCCGCGCCGCCGACCGCTGAAACAAAGGGCAAGCGTGCGGTCGGCCGGTCCGGCGAGCGGACGGCCGAGTTGGTCGGTTACGCGGAGCGGGTGCGGGAGGCCCGCCGGGGAGGGAGCTGGTCGGTCAGCTCCGCATGGCGTGCGGCGAGCCACCGCGCGCCGTCCTCGGTCGGTGTCCCGTGCAGCCTCAGCCGGGCGATGCCCCCGTCCGGATGGATGTCGATGCGGACGTGGGTGACCGGCGGGGCCGCGTCGAGCGGGAGGCGGTGGACCGTGTCGGGCTGGAGGCGGGTGCGGGGCAGGAGTTCGGTCCAGCCGGGTGCCGTGTGGTCGGCCGGGTCCGCGCCGGACGTCGCGTCGAGGCCGTACAGCGCCGCCCACCCCGGCGCGTTGCCCTTGTAGCAGCCGGTGTCGATCTCCACGGCGCGGAGGGTCGCCTGGGCGGCGAGGCGGTAGCGGACCCAGTCGTGGCCGGTGTCGCGGCGGCGGCGGGTCTCCCAGCCCTCGTCCATCCGCTGGGAGCGGCCCGGCTGGATGGAGTTGGCGGGCGGGGAGTAGAAGCGGTCGGAGGCGTCCTCGGCGGTGCCGCCGTTCTCCAGGGCCACCAGGTCGAAGGTACCGAGGGCGGTGAGCCAGGCCGGGTCGGGGGCGACCTCGCCGTGGACGCGGAGGCGGGCGACGCCGCCGTCGGGGTACTGCTTGAGGCGCAGGTGGGTGAAGCGGCGCCGGACAAAGACGGCGAAGCCATTGGCCGCGTGGCCGCCGATCGGCGTGCGGGGGACGAGTTCGGTCCAGGCGGTGTCGGCGGCGAGGAGTTCCCCGGGGGACGGGGTGCCGTCCACCGCCGTCGCCTCGACGCTCACCGCTCGCGGGTGGTTGCCGCGGAAGTGGGCGGTGTCGACGACGATGCCGTGGACGACCCCGGGCGCGCCGAGGCGGATCAGGGCCCAGTCGTGGTCGCCCTCGGCCGGATGCGGGGTGTCGGCCGTGGCCCCGCGCCGCCGCCGGGTCTCCCAGCCGTCCATGACCTTGCCCTTGTGACCGAAGGACTCCGGGTCGAAGCGCGGCGCTTCGGGCTTCAGCAGGTTCTCGCGCTCGGCGAAGAACTCGTCGTTGGCCGCGAGCACGCTGCCGCCGAGCCGCCGGTCGGCCAGGTCCACGAGGTGGGTGAAGGGGAAGTCGGCGGTCCGGTAGTCGGCGTACGGATCGCCCCCGCCGTACGGGGCGGCGTCGCCGGTGAAGCGGGGGATCGGCGCGGACGGGTAGGCGGTCATCGACGGGGCTGCCTTTCCAGGAGTCGGCCGGTGGGTTCGGTCGGCAGGCCGTGCTCGGCGATCTTCCGGCCGCGCAGCCAGGTGGACCGGACGACGCCGTACAGCGTCCTGCCCGCGTAGGCGGTGACCTGGTTGCGGTGGTGGAGGGCGGCGGGGTCGACGGTGAAGGTCTCGTCCGGGGCGAGGACCGCGAAATCGGCGTCGCGGCCGGCCTCGATGGCGCCCTTACGGTCGAGACCGACGAGCGCGGCGGGGCCGGTGGACATCCAGCGGGCCACCTCCTGGAGGGTGTGGCCGCGCCGCCGGGCCGCCGTCCAGACGGCGGGGAGTCCGAGCTGGAGCGAGGAGATGCCGCCCCAGGCCCGGCCGAAGTCGTCCACTTTGAGGTCGGCCGTACAGGGCGAGTGGTCGGAGACCACGCAGTCGATCTCCCCGGCCGCCAGGCCCGCCCACAGCGCGTCCTGGTTGGCGGCCTCCCGGATGGGCGGACAGCATTTGAACTCCGTGGCCCCGTCGGGGACTTCCTCCGCGGTGAGGGTCAGGAAGTGCGGACAGGTCTCCACGGTGACACGGACGCCCTCGCGCCGCGCGTCGGCGATCAGCGGCAGCGCGTCGGCGGACGACAGGTGCAGGACATGGACGCGGGCGTCGAGCCGGCGGGCGAGCTCGATGAGGCCCGCGATGGCCTCGTTCTCGGCGGCGCGCGGGCGTGAGGCGAGGAAGTCGGCGTAGCGCGGGCCGGCCGGCGGCGGGGCGCCGTCGATGAGGCGGGGGTCCTCGGCGTGCACGATGAGCAGTCCGCCGAAGCCCGCGATCTCGCGCAGGGCGGCCTCCAGCTGGTCGGGGGCGAGCTGCGGGAACTCCTCCACGCCGGAGGGGAGCAGAAACGCCTTGAAGCCGAGGACGCCCGCGTCGTGCAGCGGCGCCAGGTCCGCGACGTTGCCGGGCACGGCCCCGCCCCAGAAGCCGATGTCGACATGGGCCGAGCGCCGGGCGACGGCCCGTTTGACCTCCAGGGCCCGGACGGTGGTGGTCGGCGGGATGCTGTTGAGCGGCATGTCGACGAGGGTGGTGACGCCGCCGGCCGCGGCGGCGCGGGTCGCGGAGGCGAACCCCTCCCATGCGGTGCGGCCGGGGTCGTTGACATGGACGTGGGTGTCGACGAGGCCGGGGAGGAGGACGTCGTCGCCGAGGTCCTCGACCCGCGCGCCGTCCGGGGCCGGGGACTCGTACGGCCCGACGGCCACGATGCGGCCGTCGGCGACGGACACCGAGGCCGCGCGTATGCCGTCCGGGGTGACCACCTTGGCCGAGCGCAGCACGAGCTCCACCGGCCGTGCGTCGGACACCGGCACGGACATCCTTCTCACCCCCACCCAATGTTGATTCCGCGAACCGGAATCAACATTCCGTTGAATGGGATGCATGATTCACGCGGCGGCCGGGCCCGGTCAAGACCGCCCCCCGGCCGTGACCGGCGCGGACCGCGAGCGCAAGCCCGCTGTGGGGGTCGCCGGGGACCGGTAGGCTGCCCGTGGCCGGTCGGCAGCGGATCGTCACCGTGTGCGGCCGGTGCCGACCGCTGGGAAAGGAACACCGCCGTGCCGTCCGCCGAGTCCAAGACCGCCGCCACCACCGCCGGGTCCGGTGGCGGATCCGGTGGCGTCCAGTCCCTGGAGCGCGCCTTCGATCTGCTGGAACGGATGGCCGACGCCGGGGGCGAGGTCGGACTGAGCGAGCTGTCCACCAGCAGCGGGCTGCCCCTGCCCACCATTCACCGGCTGATGCGCACGCTGGTGGCCTGCGGCTACGTACGCCAGCAGCCCAACCGCCGCTATGCCCTCGGCCCCCGGCTGATCCGGCTCGGCGAGAGCTCCTCCCGGCTGCTGGGCACCTGGGCGCGGCCGTATCTGGCGCGGCTGGTGGAGGAGACCGGCGAGACCGCCAACATGGCGCTGCTGGACGGCGATGAGGTGGTGTACGTCGCGCAGGTGCCCTCGCGCCACTCGATGCGGATGTTCACCGAGGTCGGGCGGCGGGTGCTGCCCCACACCACGGGCGTCGGCAAGGCACTGCTGGCGGGCACGCCCCCCGAGGAGGTGCGCGCCCTCCTGTCCCGTACCGGCATGCCCGCGGCGACCAAGAAGACGATCACCTCGCCGGACGAGTTCCTCGACGCCCTGCGGCAGGTCCGCGAAGTGGGCTACGCGGTGGACGACAACGAGCAGGAGATGGGCGTGCGCTGCCTCGCGGTCCCGGTGCCCGACTCCCCCGCCCCGGCGGCCATCTCCATCTCGGGCCCGGCGGGCCGGGTGACGGACGAGGCCACGGAGGAGATAGTGCCGATCCTCAAGGAGGTCGCGTCCGAGTTGTCGAAGGCGCTGGCCAGCACGGGATCCGCCTAGCCGCCTACGGCGGAGAAAACCACTCGGCCGCCCCCGCCGCACGGCAGCCCCCGCCGCACGGCCGCCTCCGCCACGCGGCCAGCTCCGCCGCAGGTCGGCTCCGCCACGCGGCCAGCTCCGCCGCAGGTCGGCTCCGCCACGCGGCCGACTCCCCCGCCCAGCCAGCCCCGCCGCTCGGCCACGCCGCCGCTCAGCTCGGCCGGGTGCGGCCCTCGCGGCGAGCGCGGACGCGAACGCGACGAGCGCGAACGCGACGAGCGCCGGGGCGACGAGCGCGGGAGCGGCGAGCGCGGGAGCGGCGAGCGCGGGAGCGGCGAGCGCGGGAGCGGCGAGCGCGGGAGCGGATGCGACGGGCGCGGACGCGGGAGGCACGCGGGCACAGTGGGCGCGGGGCACGCCGAACGCGAGACACGGCGGGCACGATCCACAGCCAACGCGAGCCACGGCCAACGCGAGCCACGACGAACGCGGGGGCGACGGGCGCGGGCGCGGCGAGCGCGGGGCACAGCGAGCACAAGCCACGACGAGCACGAGACACCGGCAACGGGCGGTCGAGTGAGGCGTCAGACCGCCCGGCGGCGCTTCGGTCGACCTGAACGTCGCACTCGACGCACGCATCCGCCGTCATCACGCCGCACGCGCACGTCCCGTCGCCATCAAGTCGTACCGACACCCAACATCCCGCCACCCGGCGGACGCCGGACACCGGGACACCGGGAGCGGACACCGGACGCCGAGCGGCGGACGCCTGGCGGCAGACGGCGACAGACGGGGGACGGCGAACGCCCGGCGACGGACGGCGGACGGATGGCGGCGGACGCCCGGCGTGCAGACGGCTGGCGGCCGACGGCGAACGCCCGGCGGTCGACGCCTGACGGCCGACGGCCGCAGACAGCTGGCGGCCGACGCCCGGCGTGCAGACGGCAAACGCCCGGCGGCCGACGACCAACGCCCGGCAGCCGGTGCCCGGCGGCAAACGCCCGGCAGCCGGTGCCCGGCGGCGGGGGCCTGGCGGCCAGGCCGCCGCCGGCCCGCCGCCGTGTGGCGCCGAAGGCGCCTGGGCGCCTGGGCGCGCCGGTGCGTTCAGTCCCTCCCCAGGCCCGTCCGCGGGACGCTGCCGAACTGGTCGATCGCCGCGTGAACGCCCGTCAGGGCGGGGCCCAGGGCGCTGACCGAGCCCAGGGCGCCCGCGATGAGGAGCAGTGAGCGGCGGAGGCGGTGCAGCTCCGGGGCGCCGGTGCGGGCCATGGCGTCCAGCGCCGCCAGCTCGTCGTCCGCGATCGCCCGGTCCGGTAATTCGGCGGGGTGGGCGGCCAGGTCACGCCTCAGCCGGGCCACGGCACGGCGCAGCTCCGCCGCCCTCGGATCGTCATCGGCGCCCGCCACTCGCCCGGCTTCCACGACTGCGGCACCCTCCATTGGCAAGGCGCCGGGTTCGCCCCAGAGCCTCGCGCCCTCGTCGGACGACTCGGACAACACTGTCCTGCTCCCCCTCGCGCACTCTCGCACGAGCCTGCCCCCTCTCCCCACGGCCGCCTCGCCCGGCTTCATAGTGGTTCACGTCGATCCGGGCACAAGGGGCCGCGGATCAGTTAACGCCACTCAGTGCGCGACGCGCTATACGGAGAGCGAAAATCAGACCGGCTGGGATGAAGCCCCCGCGCCGCCCCGCTGTGCGGTAAGCAGGGCCCATGGAACGCACATCGGAGGACAACGCGCTGGTCGCCGGGATCGTGTTGGCGGCCGGCGGCGGCCGGCGGCTGGGCGGGCGGCCCAAGGCCCTGTTGACGCATCGGGGACGGCCGCTGGTGGAGCACGCGGCGCACGCGCTGCGGGAGGGCGGCTGCGCCCCGGTGCACATCGTGCTGGGCGCCGCGGCCGGGACCGTACGGGCGCGGGCCCGGCTGTCCGGGTGCGTCCTGGTCGACAACCCCGACTGGGCGCAGGGCATGGGGTCCTCGCTGCGGGCCGGGCTCGGCTCGCTGGCCGGTACGGGGGCGCGGGCGGCGCTGGTCACGCTGGTGGACCAGCCGGGTATCGGGGCCGAGGCCGTGGCGCGGGTGGTGGCCGCGTACCGCTCGCCGTCGACCTTGGCGGCCGCCGCGTACGGCGGGGAGCGGGGGCATCCGGTGCTGTTCGGCGCGGACCGGTGGGCCGACATCACGGCGAGTGCGGTGGGCGACCGGGGGGCACGCGCCTATCTGCGGGCCCATCAGTCCGCGATCACGCTCGTCGACTGCTCGGACATCGCCCGTACGGATGACATCGACACCCCCGAGGACTTGGCGCTGCTGGAGTGAGGGGACACGGGACGAGACGTTCCCCGCATCATTGATCTTCCACCATGAGAAAATTAGTATCCGCGACACAGAAGCATCGCGTGTGTTCCGCCGTGCCTCGCCTAAGGAGTGACAGCCCATGTCCGCAGCAGCGCCGTCCCCGGTGGCCGTCGTCGACGCCGAGCCGCTGGAGCGTCAGGGGGAGGTGCTGACCGACGCGGCCCTGACCTTCCTGGCCGAGCTCCACCACCGCTTCACCCCCCGCCGCGACGAGCTGCTGGCGCGCCGCGCGGAACGCCGCGCCGCGATCGCCCGCACCAGCAGCCTGGACTTCCTGCCGGAGACCGCCCACATCCGCGACGACCCCGACTGGCGCGTCGCCCCGGCCCCGCCCGCGCTCGAGGACCGCCGGGTGGAGATCACCGGCCCCACCGACCGCAAGATGACCATCAACGCCCTCAACTCGGGCGCCAAGGTCTGGCTCGCCGATTTCGAGGACGCCTCCGCCCCCACCTGGGCGAATGTGATCGGCGGTCAGCTCAATCTGATCGACGCCTATGAGCGCCGGATCGACTTCACCTCCCCCGAGGGCAAGAGCTACGCACTGCGGCCCGCCGAGGAGCTGGCCACCGTCGTCACCCGGCCGCGCGGCTGGCACCTCGACGAGCGCCATCTGCGGGCCGCCGACGGCCGCGCCGTCCCCGGTGCCCTCGTCGACTTCGGGCTGTACTTCTTCCACAACGCCCGCCGTCTGCTCACCCTCGGCAAGGGGCCGTACTTCTACCTCCCCAAGACCGAGTCGCATCTGGAGGCCCGCCTCTGGAACGACGTCTTCGTCTTCGCTCAGGACTACCTCGGGATTCCGCAAGGGACGATCCGCGCCACCGTTCTCATCGAGACGATCACGGCGGCGTACGAAATGGACGAGATCCTCTACGAGCTCCGCGACCACGCCTCCGGGCTCAACGCGGGCCGCTGGGACTACCTCTTCTCCATCGTCAAGAACTTCCGCGACGCCGGCCCCGGTTTCGTCCTGCCCGACCGCAACGCGGTCACGATGACCGCCCCGTTCATGCGCGCCTACACCGAACTGCTGGTGCGCACCTGCCACCAGCGCGGCGCGCACGCGATCGGCGGCATGGCGGCCTTCATCCCCTCGCGCCGCGACCCCGAGGTCAACGCCGTCGCGTTCGACAAGGTCAGGGCCGACAAGGACCGGGAGGCGCAGGACGGTTTCGACGGCTCCTGGGTCGCCCACCCCGATCTGGTCCCGGTCGCCCGCGCCTCCTTCGACGCGGTCCTCGGCGACCGGCCGCACCAGAAGGACCGGCTGCGCGAGGACGTCCGGGTCACCGCCGCCGAGCTGATCGACATCGCGTCGCTCGACGCCAAGCCCACCCAGCACGGCCTGCGCAACGCGGTACAGGTCGGCATCCGCTACATCGAGGCGTGGCTGCGCGGCCTCGGCGCCGTCGCGATCTTCAACCTGATGGAGGACGCGGCCACCGCCGAGATCTCCCGCTCCCAGATCTGGCAGTGGGTCAACACCGGGGTCACCTTCGAGAACGGCGAGCGGGCCACCGCCGATCTCGTCGTCAAGGTCGCCGCCGAGGAGCTGGCGGCGATCCGCGAGGAGATCGGCGAGGACGCCTTCGGCGCGGGCCGGTGGAGCCAGGCGCACGATCTGCTGCTGCGGGTCGCGCTGGACGAGGACTACGCGGAGTTCCTGACCCTGCCCGCGTACGAGCTGCTGGACTGAGCGGCGCCGGACGACACCGTCCGTATCGCGGCGACGTTCAGCCGTCCGCCGCGATACGGGCGAGGCGTCGCGCCTGGGCGCGCGCCTCGCGGGCGATCTCGTCCTCGTCCACGGTGCGCAGCCGGCCCGACTCCACCACCGGAACCCCGCCCACCAGCGACAGCGTCACCGGGGCCGGGGCGCCGAGGACGAGGGCCGCGACCGGGTCGGCGATCGAGGAGTGGCCCAGCCCGTCCAGCTTCCACAGCACCAGATCGGCCAGTTTGCCCGGCTCCAGGGAGCCGATCTGGTCCTGGCGGCCGAGCACCCGCGCACCGCCGTGGGTGCCCAGACGCAGCGCCTGGCGGGCGGTCAGCGCCTTCTCGCGGTGCGCGCCGAGCCGGTTGACCAGCAGCGCGTTGCGCAGTTCGGTGTGCAGCTCACCGGATTCGTTGGAGGCGGTGCCGTCCACGCCGAGGCCCACCGGTACGCCCGCGGCGAGCAGATCGGGGACGCGGGCGATCCCGGCGGCGAGCCGGGCGTTGGACGAGGGGCAGTGGGCCACGCCGGTGCCGGTCCGGGCGAACGCCTGGATGTCGGTGTCGCTCATATGGACGCAGTGGGCCATCCACACGTCCTCGCCCAGCCAGCCGGTCGACGCGAAGTAGTCGGTCGGCCCCATCCCGAACCGCTCCCGGCAGAACTTCTCCTCCTCCACCGTCTCCGAGCCATGGGTGTGCAGCCGGACGCCCTTGCGGCGGGCCAGCGCCGCGGCCTCGCGGAGGAGTTCGGTGGAGACCGAGAAGGGCGAGCAGGGGGCGACCGCGATCTGGAGCATCGCGCCGAAACCCGGGTCGTGGTGGGCGTCGATGGCCTCCTCGGTGGCGGCCAGCGCCTCCTCGGTGGACTCCACGGCGAAGTCCGGCGGCAGCCCGCCGGCGGAGGCGCCCAGGTCCATGGAGCCGCGGGCGGCGGTGAAGCGCACCCCCAGTTCGCGCGCCGCGCGGATCTCGGCGCCCAGCAGATCGCCGCCGCCGCGCGGAAAGACGTAGTGGTGGTCCATGGCGGTGGTGACCCCGCCGCGCACCATCATCGCGAGCGAGCCGCGCGCCGCCGCGTGGACCATCGGCTCGTCGATCCGCGCCCAGGCGGGGTAGAGCGCGACCAGCCAGTCGAAGAGGTTGCTGTCCTGGGCCAGGCCGCGGGTGAGCCACTGGTAGAAGTGGTGATGGGTGTTGACCAGGCCCGGGGTGACCAGATGCCCGGTGCCGTCGATGCGGCGGACGACGCCCTCGAGCCCCTGGGGCGCGCGCCCCTCGCCCACCGACTCGACGCGGTCGCCCGCGACGACGACATGGCCGCCGGCGTACTCGGTGTCCTTCGCGTCCACGGTCGCGACGGCACAGTTCTCGATGACGATGCGGTTCACGGCGCGTGGCCCTTCCGTCGGGTCAGTCGGTGGGGATCAGGGGCTCGGCGCCGTCCCGGAGCACGGTGGCCTCGATGAGGCCGTACGGCCGGTCGGCGGCGACGTAGACCTCGTTGTCGTTGGTGAGGCCGAAGGGTTCCAGATCGACCAGGACGTGGTGCTTGTTGGGCAGCGAGAGCCGTATCTCGTCGATCTCGGGCCGGCGCTCGATGACCCGCGCGCCCATCTGGTACAGCGTCTGCTGGAGCGAGCGGGAGTACGTCTCGGCGAACGCGCTCAGCAGATGGCCGCGTGCCTCGGCGTGGGCGTGCTGCCAGTCCGGCACCGGCCGGGTGTCATCGCTCCAGCCGTAGCGCCAGCGGGCGTGCACATCGGTGGCGAGGACGCGGTCGGATGTCTCCTCGAGCGTGGTGTAACGGTCCTTGACATAGCCCCGGAACTCGGAGTCCGTGGTGTTCAGGACGGTGAGCCCGGTGAGCCCGGAGACCACCTCCCAGCGCTCGCCGTCGTAGGCGATCCGGGCGGTGCGGACCTCCTGGCCGCGGCGGGCGAAGGAGTGCCGGGCGCTCCCGGCCGTCTCGATCCGCTCCCAGGCGTACTCCTCGATCCGCACCCGGGCCCGGTGGATGGACTCCTGCCCGGTGACGAAGTGCCGGGCCAGCCGGATGCCGAACTCCTCGGCCGCGTCGATGCCGTGCTCCTTGGCGAAGGCGTACACGGTGTTCTTGACGGTGTCGGTCGGCAGGACGTTGGCGTTGTCACCGCGGAGGTGGACCGCGTCCATCTCCCCGGCGAGCGCCACCGAGACGTTGAGGTCCTTGAGGTGGTGCACGGCGCCGTCGCGCACCACCCGGACGACACGGGTTTCGGCTTTGCCGTAACGGTTCGGGCCGAGCGTGGGCATCGGTGCTAGCTCCCTCGGTAGACGGAGTAGCCGAACGGGGTGAGCAGCAGCGGTACGTGGTAGTGCTCACCCGGCTCGACGGCGAAGGCGACCGCGACCTCCGGGAAGAAGGCGTGGGTCAGATACGGCCCGGTCTCGAAGCGCAGCCGTGCGTGGGTGGTGCCCTCGGGGAGCGCCGGCAGGTCCTGGCAGCGCCCGTCGGCGTCGGTGAGGGAGTCGGCGTGCGGCGTCCACTCGGTACCGGGCCCCGAGCGGACGGCCAGCTCGACGACCACGCCCACGGCGGGGCGGCCGATGCTGGTGTCCAGGATGTGGGTGGACACGGACGTGGCGCCGGTCGGCATCACCGCTCTCCTTCCGCCGGGGCCCGCGGGGCCTGGAGGGTCTCCGCCCACCGGGTCAGCCGGATGCGGTTGATCTTTCCCAGTTCGGTGCGCACGGTCTCGCGCTCGGTCTCGGCGTCATGGCCGATCCGTGTCCGCAGCGCGGCCAGCATCTCCGCGCCGGTGCGGCCGGTGGCGCAGATCAGGAAGACCTGGCCGTGGCGCTCCTGGTAGGCGCGGTTCAGCTCCAGCAGCTGTGCCCGCTCCTCGTCCCGCACCCCGCTCTGCTCCCGCGCCGAGGCGGCGTCGCCCGGCGCCGGCCGTCCGATGGGCGGGTGCGCGGCCGTCGCCTCGGCCAGATCGGCGGCGGTCAGCCCGGCCGTGGCCGCGTCGGCGGCGTCGAGCAGTTCGCCGAGGGTGGCGTACGGCCGTCCGTCCGCCACCGCCGCGGCCCAGGCCCGGCTCGCGCACACCTCGCGCAGCATCCGGGCCGCGTCGCGCCCGTCCACCGCGTTGAACCGGGCCAGGCCCGGCGGAGCACTGGTAGTCACCCTCCGCAAGCTAGGAGGCCCTCGTATCGAGCGTCAACAGTTTGTTGAAAAATCCGCGTTACGGAGCGGCCGATGCGGGCGGGGGCCCGTGACGGGACCGTCAGTCCCCGCTCTTCTCGCGGTTGAGGTAGTTGTAGACGGTGAAGCGGCTCACGCCGAGGGCTCCGGCGACCGTCTCCACGCCGTGGCGCACGGAGAAGGCGCCACGCTGTTCGAGGTGGCGGACGACGGACTGCTTGGTCTTGCGGTCGAGGGCCGAGAGCGGCACGCCGTGGCGGCGCTGGAGGTCGGCGAGGATGCGGTCGAGCGAGTCGGAGAGATGCGGCAGCCTGACGGCGACCACCGGGCGGCCCTCCCAGGAGAGCACCACATCGTCGCCCCGCGCCCGGTCCGGGGCGATCATCTCGCCGCCCATGGCGTCCACGAGCGGTTTCACCGCGGCGGCGAAGGGGTGATTGGCCGGTCCGCTCATGTCTCCCCCTCCCCCACCACGCTGACCTGGAGCGATATCCGGGTGGCACCGGCCCCGAGGGAGGCGCGCAGGAGCTGGTCGACGGCCTGGAGCACCGCGTCCGCCCCGCCCTCGGCGGTGTTGCCGAACGGGCCGACGTCGACGGCGTCCAGCGGGGCGGCCTGGACGGTCTCGCGGGCCGCCACGGCGTGCGGCGGCACCTCGTCGAGGTCGAACGGTTCGGTGGTGAACTCAACCCTCAGTCTCACGCCGCCAACCTACTGCGTCAGGCCGTAACACGGTGCCCCCACTACGGGGGACAGAACGCCCAAGTACATCCCCGCGCCACCCGCTTCCGGGAGCATGGACGGATACCGCGTCCGCCCCCGTCCACGGAGCGCCCCGATGACAGACAACGTGCCGGTGCGTTGTCCCGCGTGCCGTCGCGAGCAGCCGTTCACGCCGCCCACCTTCCCCTGTCCGTGCGGCGCGCCGGTCACCCTGCCCGTCCTCCGCGACGGCGCCCCGGAGGAGATCGCCCACCGCACCTGGGAGAACCTCTGGGTGGCGGTGGACTGCCCCGCCTGCGGCCGCCGGGGCCACTGGCCGCAGCCGGAGCTCGGCTGCGGCTGCGGCGCGGTGGTCCGCGTCCCGGTCGCCGCCGCACCGCCCCCGGCCGAGCCGCGCCCCGCCGGCCCGGGTGCGGCGGCGGGGCGCGGCGGCCCGGTCGTGCCGCGCCCGGCCTTCCAGCCGGTGACGATCCGCACGGCGCGGGACGCGGTCGCCGCCGCCGCGCAGTATCTGACCTGGCTCGGCTTCCACGGCCTGCGCCCGTCGGAGGACCGGGCCGGGTCCGGGGTGGACCTCTACGGGATGGGCGTCGTCGCCCAGGTCGATCCGACCACCCGCCCCACCGGGCTGCGGGACATCGAATGCCTGTGGCTGAACGGGCTCCAGAAGTCGGCCGTGAGCGTCTTCTTCTCGCTGGCGGGCTACGCGCGGGAGGCGCGGGCCCGCGCCGACGCGCTCCATCTGCCGCTTTTCATCATGGACCTGACCGGCACCCCGCAGCCCGTCAACGACCCGGCGGACACACTGATCCGGCTGGGACCGCCGAACAGCTGATCCCCCGTCCCCTGACGGGGGAACGGTTCCGTTGAGGGATCACCGTCCACCGTTCACCCGTTCCTCCTCTCGACTCTCGACTCTCGACCGGCCGGAGGCCGAACGATGGCTGTTCCGTGGTGCCCGAGGTCATGGGCTCCGATCGTCGCCGCCTTGGCCCTGCTCCTGGTGGCCGGGTGCGGGGGAGGTGCCGATCCGTCCCCGCGCCCGCTGGACAGCTCCCCGGTCGAGTCGGCGCCCGCGCCCGGCACCGCACCGGATACGCCCGGCCGGCCCACGGACACCGGCGGGACCGACGGCCGTACGGAGGTGGAGCGGGACATCGACGCGGCGGTCGCCATCACCGACACCTACTGGCGGACCCACTGGTCCGAGCTGTTCACCGGCGGCTACCAACCGCCCCGGGTCCTGGGGCCGTACGACGGGGCGTACGCCGGGACCGCCCTCGACACCCCGGTGTGCGGCGGTGAGCCCCTCCCCGACGACAACGCCGTCTACTGCTCCGACGGCGACTACCTGGCCTGGGACAGGGACCTGATGCGCTGGGGCCACGCACGGGGCGACGCCTGGGTCTATCTGGTGATCGCCCATGAGTGGGGCCACGCCGTCCAGAACCGCCTGGACGCGGGCCTGGTGGAGCTGGCCCGTGAGCTCCAGGCCGACTGTCTGGCCGGGGCGGTCCTCTTCGGAGCCGCCCGGGACGCAACCCTCACCTTCGAGGAGGGTGACACCGAGGAGCTGGCGGACGCCCTGACCGCGCTCGCCGACAGGACCCCGTGGACCGACGTCTCCGACCATGGCGACGCCGCCCAGCGTCTCTCCTCCTTCAGCCGCGGCGCGCGCTCCGGAGTGACGTCCTGCCTGCCCGACGTCATCCGGTGACGGGCGGCTCGGCGGGGGTGTGGGCCCCTGCTGGGTCGAGGGGCCCTCATCGCATCAGCTGGATCAGCTGAGTCAGCCGCGCGCGGCCTGGGGTTCAGCGCGTGCGGCGGTTGCCTCGGCTCTGGCCGGGTCGGCCTCGGACCGGGTCTCGGACAGCAGCTCCCGGGCGGCCGCCTCGCGCAGCTCGACCTTGCGGACCTTGCCGCTGACCGTCATCGGGAAGGCGTCCATGAGACGCAGATAGCGGGGCACCTTGTAGTGGGCGAGGCGGCCCCGGCAGAAGCGGGCGAGCTCGTCGCGGGTGAGGGTCCTGGCGCCCTCGCGCAGGATGACGCAGGCCAGGATCTCCTCGCCGTACTTCTCATCCGGTACGCCGACGACCTGCACGTCCGCGATCTTGGGGTGGGTGTGCAGGAACTCCTCGATCTCCCGGGGATAGACGTTCTCCCCACCGCGGACGATCATGTCCTTGATCCGGCCGACGATCCGGACGTATCCGTCCGCGTCCATCACCGCGAGGTCGCCGGTGTGCATCCAGCGCGCCGAGTCGATCGCCTCGGCGGTCCGCTCGGGCTCCTGCCAGTAGCCGAGCATCACCGAGTAGCCGCGGGTGCACAGCTCACCGCGGGTGCCCCGGGGCACGGTCAGCCCGGTGGCCGGGTCGACGACCTTGACCTCGACATGCGGCATCACCCGGCCGACCGTCCCGGTGCGGTGGGTCAGGTCGTCCTCGGGCCGGGTCTGGACGGACACCGGTGAGGTCTCGGTCATGCCGTAGCAGATGGACACCTCCGCCATGTGCATCTCGGTGACCACCCGCCGCATCACCTCCACCGGGCAGGGCGATCCGGCCATGATCCCGGTGCGCAGCGAGCTGAGGTCGAAGGTGGCGAAGTCCGGCAGGGCCAGCTCGGCGATGAACATGGTGGGGACGCCGTACAGCGAGGTGCAGCGCTCCCGTTCGACGGCGGCCAGGGTCGCGGCCGGGTCGAAGGAGGCGGCGGGGATGACCACGCAGGCGCCGTGGCTGGTGGCCGCGAGGTTGCCCATCACCATGCCGAAGCAGTGGTAGAAGGGCACCGGTACGCAGATCCGGTCCTGCTCGGTGTAGCGGACCGTCTCCCCCACGAAGAAACCGTTGTTGAGGATGTTGTGGTGGGAGAGGGTGGCGCCCTTGGGGAAGCCCGTGGTGCCGGAGGTGTACTGGATGTTGACCGGGTCGTCGCAGACGATCCGGGCCTCGCGCTCGGCCAGCCGGGCGGGGGAGACATCGGCGCCGGCGCGCACCAGCCCGTCCCAGGTCCGGTCGCCGATGTAGATGACATCGCGCAGGGCGGGGCAGGCCGAGCGCACCTGCTCGACCATCCGGCGGTAGTCGCTGGTCTTGTGCTCGGTGGAGGAGACCAGGACCGAGATGCCGGCCTGCCGGAGCACGAACCGCAGCTCGTGGACGCGGTAGGCGGGGTTGATATTGACCATGATGGCGCCGATGCGGGCGGTGGCGTACTGCGTCAGCACCCATTCGGGGCAGTTGACGGCCCAGATGCCGACCCGGTCGCCCTTTCCGACTCCCTTGGCCATCAGCCCGAGCGCGACCTCCTCGACCGCCCGGCCGAACTCGGCGTAGGTCCAGCGGCGGCCGGAGGGCAGGTCGACGAGCGCGTCGCGCTCGCCGTACAGCTCGACGGCGCGGGCCAGGCTCGCCCCGATGGTGTCGCCGAGCAGCGGGAGGTCACTGGCTCCGCTGGCGTAGGAGAGTCCGGCTGGGCTGGGTGGGTCTGATGTCAGGTCGGTCATGGGATCTCCTTGGGTCCATGTGCGCGTACGCCTTCGCGTACGAGTTCACGTTCGTGAGGGTCGGTCATCAGATGAGCGTCAGTCATCAGATCTCCTCATGAAACTCGATACCGCCGCCTTGTGCCGTGCGTTCACGCAGCTCGATCCGGCGAATCTTGCCGGAAACCGTCTTGGGGAGGTCGGCGAACTCCAAACGGCGGATCCGCTTGTACGGCGCGAGCACCGCCCGGGAGTGCGCGAACAGCGCCTTCGCGGTCTCCGGGCCGGGCTCCCAGCCCTCCGCCAGCACGATGTACGCCTTCGGCACGGCGAGCCGCAGCGGATCGGGGGCCGGGACGACGGCGGCCTCCGCGACCGCCTCGTGCTCCAGCAGCGCGCTCTCCAGCTCGAACGGCGAGATCTTGTAGTCGGACGCCTTGAAGACGTCGTCGGCGCGCCCGATGTAGGTGATGTAGCCGTCGGCGTCGCGTGCGCCGATGTCACCGGTGCGGTAGTAACCGCCGGCGGTGGCCTCGGCGGTGCGCTCCTCGTCGCCCGCGTAGCCGGTCATGAGGCCGACCGGGCGGCCGTTCGGGCCGGTGAGCTCGAGACAGATCTCGCCCTCCTCGCCGGGCCGGCCGGTGACCGGGTCGAGCAGGACGACCCGGTATCCGGGGGTCGGCCGGCCCATCGAACCGGTCTTGAGCGGCTGACCGGGGGTGTTGGCCACCTGAACGGCGGTCTCGGTCTGGCCGAAGCCATCCCGGATGGTCACCCCCCAGGCGCGCCGCACATGTTCGATGACCTCGGGGTTGAGCGGTTCGCCCGCCGCGACGGCCTCCCGGGGCGGGGTGCGCAGCTGGGTGAGATCGGCCTGGATGAGCATGCGCCAGACGGTGGGCGGGGCGCAGAAGGTGGTGACGCCGCAGCGGTCCATCACGGCCATCAGGCGGGTGGCGTTGAAGCGGGTGTAGTTGTGGACGAAGACGGTGGCCTCGGCGTTCCAGGGGGCGAAGAGATTGGACCAGGCGTGCTTGGCCCATCCGGGTGAGGAGATGTTGAGGTGCACATCGCCCGGCCTGACCCCGATCCAGTACATCGTCGCCAGATGCCCGATGGGGTACGAGATGTGGGTGTGCTCCACGAGCTTGGGGCGGGCGGTGGTGCCGGAGGTGAAGTACAGCATCAGCGGGTCGGTGGCGAGGGTCGGCCCGTCGGGGACGAAGGGCTCGTCGTCCTCCTCGCGGTCCGCCCTGATACCGGCCGTGCCCGCGTCCTCGTAGGCGAGCCAGCCCTCGGGCGCGCCGCCGACCGCGATCCGGGTGTAGTCGCCCGCCACGTCCGCGAACTTGCCGGTGTCCCCGGTCCGCACGATCACATGCGCCGCCCGGCCGCGCTCGATGCGGTCGGCGAGGTCGAGCGGGCCGAGCAGCGGGGTGGCGGGGATGACGACCGCGCGCAGCTTCATCGCGGCCAGCGCGGTCTCCCACAGCTCGACCTGGTTGCCGAGCATGACCACGACGCGGTCACCGGCCCGTACGCCCCGGTCGCGCAGCCAGTTCGCGGCCCGGTTGGAGCGGCGGCGCAGTTCCTCGAAGCTCAGCCGGATCTCGCTGTCGTCCTCTTCGACGATGTGCAGGGCGGTACGGTCGCCGCCGCGTCCGGCGATCCCGTCGAACCAGTCCAGGGCCCAGTTGAAGCGGTCCGGGCGTGGCCAGCCGAACCCCTCGTACGCCGCCGCGTAGTCCTCCCCGTGCTCGAGCAGGAAGTCCCGTGCCTCGCGGAAGTCGTGAGCCGGATCCATTGCTGTCACTTGTCCTCCTGAATGCCGTACCGCTCGCTAGCATCGTGCGACGGGTGATCTGAGTCTCACTACCCCCGGACGGGGGTGGCGCTGGAAGCAGGAGGTGGCCGTGACGGGTCCGGACGGGGCGGTCGACGTACGGAGCACGCTGCAGCGTATGCGCCGGCGCGGTGGGCTGCCCGTCGCGTTCGGCGGGCTCTTCTCGGGCTCACGGCAGTTCCGGATCTCGGAGCTCACCGGCACCACGACCAACTCCTTGCAGGGGCTCGCCGTCATACCCGGCAACGGCCTCGGCGGCAAGGTCCTCACCATGTCCCGGCCGATCTCGGTGGCGGACTACCCCGCCTCACGGGCGATCAGCCATGAGTACGACGCGGCGGTGGGCGCCGAGGGGCTGCGCTCGATGCTCGCAGTGCCGGTGGTGGTGCGCGGGCGGGTGCGCGGCGTGCTGTACGGCGCACTGCGCCAGCCGCTGATGCTCGGCGACCGCGCGCTGAGCGCCGCCGTGGCGGCGGCGCGCGAACTGGAGCAGGCGCTGGCGGGGCAGGAGGAGGCACAGCGGCTGCTGACGGTGGCACGGCAGCAGCCGCCCTCGGTGGAGGAGACCGACCCGGCGGTGTGGGAGGAGGTGCGCGAGGCGCATGTCGATCTGCGGGCCCTGGCGCACCGGGTGTCCGACCCCCAGCTGCGGGAGGAGATCCTCAGCGCCTGCGGCCGGCTGGCCAGGGCCTCGTCGGGACACGGCCGGGAGCGGGCACGCCGGCGGGAGCGCGAACGCCGGAGCGGGGTGAACCTGTCGCCCCGCGAGGTGGACGTGCTGGCGTGTGTGGCGTCGGGGGCGACGAACTCGGCGGCGGCGGAGCGGTTGGGGTTGCGGCCGGAGACGGTGAAGAGCTATTTGCGGTCGTCGATGCGGAAGTTGGGGGCCCATACGCGTTTGCACGCCGTGGTGGAGGCGCGGCGTGCCGGGCTTTTGCCGTAGGCGGCTGCTCGGGTTGGCTGAGCGGGCTGCTCGGGTTGGCGGGCTGCTCAGGTTGGGCGGGTGCGGGTTTCGTTTCGCGCCTTCGGCGCGTTTGAGCAGCGGCGCAGGAGTGGCGGCCCGGCGCCGCCGCCGGGCGCCGGGCCCGTGGTCGCGGCGCCGGTGGCGGCTTCCGTCTTCGGTGGCTGGGTCCGGCCGGACTGCGGGGAGCCGGGGCGCGCCCCTTCCGGTACCCCCCTCCGAAAAACGCTTGATCTGACGCAACCAACCGGTCAAGCGACCCCGGACCGCACCACGGTCATATAGGGCGATATCCTGCACAGAGGTCAGTGCTCGCGCGCCCGCAACCCGTAAAGGACCCGCCATGTCCGAGCGCCGTCGCACTCCGCGTCCGACGAAGCGGTACCTCCGGCTGCGCCCCGGGGCCAACACCGCCCCGGGCCCCGCCCCGGCGCCCCCGCGCGAGGAGCCCGCCCCTGGCGACGGAACCCCGGCCGACGAGCGCAGTGTGGTGGACGCCGCCGTGTACCGCGGCGGCCGCCGGGTCGGCACCCCCGGTTCCCTGGCCGCCACGTATCGGCGGCTGCGCGAGGAGCCGGGCGCCATGGCCTGGATCGGGCTGTACCGGCCGACCGAGGCGGAGCTGCTCTCGCTGGCCGAGGAGTTCGATCTGCACAAGCTGGCCATCGAGGACGCGATGGAGGCCCATCAGCGGCCCAAGCTGGAGCGCTACGGCGAGACGCTCTTCGTGGTGCTGCGCGCCGCCCGGTATCTCGACGCGCCCGAGGAGGTCGACTTCGGCGAGCTGCACGTCTTCGTGGGTCCCGATTTCGTCATCACCGTCCGGCACGGCGCCGCGCCGGACCTGTCCGCGGTGCGCGCCCGGATGGAGTCGACGGCCGAGCTGCTGGCGCTGGGGCCCGAGGCCGTGCTCTACGCGATACTCGACGCTGTCGTGGACGGCTATGCCCCGGTGGTGGCGGGGGTGCAGAACGACATCGACGAAATCGAGACCGAGGTGTTCCGCGGCGATCCGGAGGTGTCCCGGCGCATCTATGAACTCTCCCGCGAAATGGTGGAGTTCCAGCGTGCCACCCGGCCTTTGGTCGGGATGTTGCACGGGCTGATGGCGGGTTTCGACAAATACGGCACCGATGAGGAGCTACAGCGCTATCTGCGTGACGTCGCCGATCACGTCACCCACACCAGCGAGCGCGTGGACGGCTTCCGCTCCGCCCTCACCGACATCCTCGCGGTCAACGCCACCTTGGTGACCCAGCAGCAGAACGCCGAGATGCGGGCGCTGGCCGAGGCGGGGTTCGAGCAGAACGAGGAGGTCAAGAAGATCTCCGCATGGGCGGCCATCCTCTTCGCCCCGACCCTCGTCGGCACCATCTACGGCATGAACTTCACCCATATGCCCGAGCTGGGCTGGGTGTGGGGGTACCCGTTCGCGATTCTGCTGATGGCGGTGGTCTGCGTCAGCCTGTACGTCATCTTCAAGCGGCGGGGGTGGCTGTGAAGTCTCGGGCGTTAGCGGAACGTTAGCGGTACGGCGACAGATCAACAGCCGTGGCCGACAGGATTGTTCTCACCAAGCCGGAACACCACGTCGTGAGAACGAGGAAGACCATGTCGCACCGCACCGCAGTCCGCCACACCCGCAAGGCCGCCGCCGCCATGCTGATCGCGGTCGCCGCGCTCGGGCTCACCGCCTGCCAGGACAGCGAGACCGACGCCTCGTCCTCGGCCTCGTCCTCCGTGTCCGCCTCCGCGAGCACCTCCTCCGCTCCCACGTCCAAGGCCGCCCAGGACTCCACCGCCAGCACGCCGTCGGGCACCCCCAAGAAGGACGGGGTCAAGTGCACCGACCAGATCAACTACGCGGGCGACACCCGACCCAACGCCGAAATCAACTCCATCGGCGAAGACACCGGCTACTGCCCGCCCGTCCAGGGCTCCACCACCAGCACCCCCTCGGGCACCCCCAAGAAGGACGGGGTCAAGTGCACCGACCAGATCAACTACGCGGGCGACACCCGACCCAACGCCGAAATCAACTCCATCGGCGAAGACACCGGCTACTGCCCGCCCGTCCAGGGCTCCACCACCAGCACCCCCTCGGGCACCCCCAAGAAGGACGGGGTCAAGTGCACCGACCAGATCAACTACGCGGGCGACACCCGACCCAACGCCGAAATCAACTCCATCGGCGAGGACACCGGCTACTGCCCGCCGGTCGAGAAGTAATCGACGCACCGCTGATTCAGCCGCTTTCCGTAGTCCCTCCTCGTTCGCCTGTGCTTGGATGCCATGTGCACGACACAACAGGCGAGCGACAGGAGTGTGTATGGACCGGCGAGGGTTTCTCAGGGGCGCGGCCGCGCTGTCCACCGTGGGGCTGGTCACCGCCGCCGGCGGTGCCGCGACGGCCACGGCCGCCGCGCCGGCCCGGCCACTGGCCGCCGAGGACTGGCTGTCGGCCATCGCCGACTCCACCCCGGTCCAGCGGCTGACGCTGCCCGGCACCCACGACTCCGGCGCCCGCTTCGGCGGGCCGTGGACGGAGTGTCAGAACAGCGTCATCGCCGACCAGCTGACCAGCGGCATCCGCTTCCTGGACATCCGCTGCCGCGCCTTCGAGAACGCCTTCCCCATCCACCACGGCGCCTCCTACCAGAACCTCAACTTCGACGATGTGCTCGGCGCCTGCCGCGCCTTCCTCTCCGCGCATCCGTCGGAGACCGTGCTGATGCGGGTCAAGCAGGAGTACTCGGAGGAGAGCGCCGCGGAGTTCCGCCGGATCTTCGACATCTACCTGGACGACAAGGGCTGGCGCTCACTCTTCCGCCTGGACGGCACCCTCCCCACCCTGGGCGAGGCCCGGGGCAGGGTGGTACTGCTCGCCGACTCGGACAACATGCCGGGGGTGCGGTACGGCGACGGGGCGCTCTTCGACATCCAGGACGACTACATGGCGGAGCCGATCGGCAAGTACCCGAAAATCGAGGCGCAGTTCCGCAAGGCGGCGGCCCAGCCCGGCAAGCTCTTCATCAACTACGTGTCCACCGCCGCCCTGCTGCCGCCGCGCTCCAACGCCGACCGGCTGAACCCGCAGGTGAAGTCGTTCCTGGAGGGCGCCGAGGCACAGGGCTGGACGGGGCTCGGGATCGTTCCGATGGACTTCCCGAACACCACGTCCGGCCTGGTCGACGCCCTCGTCCGGCACAATCCGACGGGCTGACGGCGATCGGCGGCCGGCCTGCCGGCGGTGCGGCGGCCGGCGGTCAGTATCCGCGGCCGGTGATCCGGCGGATGGTGACCGCCGGGTCCGCGTAGCGCACGAGCTCCAGGGCCTGCTCGGGGAACCACTCCCCCGCCTCGGGGTTGACCGTCCCCCGCTCCGGGTCGAAGGGCCCGTCCGTGCCGCGCAGACACCGGCCGTCCGACTGGCCCGGCGTCTTCACCCACAGCACGGCGTCCAGCAGCGGATTGCCGGTACGGGTGGTGGGGCGCCTGCCCAGACCGCGCTCCGGCGGGTTGCACCATGACTGCGCGTCGAGGTGCGCACCGGCCCTGGGGGTCCAGGGCCCTTGGCCGTTGCGGCTGGTGTCGGTGACGAAGTGCTTCATACGGTCGGGGTCGAACGGTACGTGGTCGCGCATCCAGCGCCGGGCGTGCCACCGTGACCAGCTCTGGTCGGCACAGTCCTCGGGGTCCCCACCCCGGTCGGCGTAGGCGAGGCAGGAGGAGACCAGCCGCCCGTACCAGGAGCTGTCCTGGTCGGTCTGGTAGTGGGAGACATTGATGGAGAAGCCGTCGGCGCGGTCGATCCCGGCCTTGATCAGACGGGGCACGATGGTTCTGACGGAGTGCCAGCCGGCGTGGCCCGCGTCCAGGTACACCGACGCGTTGCCCTGCGCGGTGAGGACGTCGACCGCGTAGTTGATCTCGGAGTAGCGGGCGGCGGTCTGCGCGTCCTCGACCTCCGGGGCGTCGCCCACGGTGTCGGCGTCCTCGGGGCCCTTGGAGTCCTTGGGGTCCTTGGGGTCCTTGGGGTCCTTGGGGTCCTCGGGGCTCTCGGAGCCCTCGGAGTCCTCGGAGCCGGAGGTCTCGGGCGGCGTGGGGAGCGGGGGCAGCTCGGGCAGGGTGCCGGGCTGTGCGCCGCCGGACGGCTCGGGGGCGGGGCTCTGAGAGGCGGAGGTCTGGGGGGCCGGGGACTGCGAGTCCGGGGACTGCGAGTCCGGGGACTGGGGGTTCGAGGTCTGCGGGTCCGGGGTCTGCGCGGCCTCCTGGTCGGCGGGCGGGGCCGTCGTCGCGTCGGGGTCGGGCAGCGGCGGCAGCTCGACCGGCTGCTCCTCGGCGGCCGGCTGCTCCTCGGCGGCTACCCCATCGGTCCCGGCCGCGTCCGGAGTCTCACTCTCGGTCTCGGCCTCGCTCTCGGCGTCCGCGCCGGAGCATTCGGAGGGCAGCAGCGCCAGCGAGTCGGGTTCGAGGACGATGATCACCTTGCGGTTGCCGATGCCCTCGGCGACCGCGTCGATCCACGCCTGGTACGCGGCGATGCCGTCCGCTCCGCCTCTCGAGTAACTGCCGCAGTCACGGCCCGGAATGTTGTAGAGGGTGAGCACCGGCAGCGTCCCCTGCCAGCGGGCGCTCCGCGTCGCCCTGCGGACCAGCCGCTTGACCCGCCCCGGGGTCTCGTCCCCGTACCAGAGCGCGTGCGGCGTCCGCAGCATGGCCATGAGCCCGGCGGCTTCGCGGTAGTCGCCCTGCCAGGCGAGCCGGGCCACCTGACGGTAGGCGTCCCGGTCGGGGGGCGGGGCGTAGAGGCGGGTCAGGTGCGAGGACTCGGTGTCGTCCTCCCATCCGGCCGCGCTCACCACGGGACTCATCAGCAGGGGCAGGGTGGCCGCGGTCACGACGGCCGTCGACAGGGTGAGAATCTTGCGTCTCTTACGCACGGGCGCACTCCAGAGGGGGCGGCAGGACCAAGGTCGGCTTCTGACTCTCACTCAGGAACCGGCGCCCGGCATAGCAGGCTCTGCCAGGTGGCGGAGGGTTTTTCCCGCCCAGGAGTGACCGAATGTCAGACGATCCTCATGTGAGCTGATGCGATTTCATGCGACCGGCTCCATCCGCTCCGAGGACGTCCGGGTGTCGTGGTGGATCGGTGTCCGCGCGCCCGTCAGCGGCGTACCGCTGCCGCCCCGCCGGTTCGCGACGATCTCGCTCGCGATGGACAGCGCGGTCTCCTCGGGCGTACGGGCGCCGAGGTCGAGCCCGATCGGGGAGCGCAGCCGGGCCAGTTCCGGCTCGCCCACACCGGCCTCGCGCAGCCGCCGCAGCCGGTCCCGGTGGGTGCGGGCGGAGCCCATCGCCCCGACGTACGCCACGGGCAGCCGCAGCGCCCGCTCCAGCAGCGGTACGTCGAACTTGGCGTCGTGGGTGAGCACGCACAGCACCGTCCGGGCGTCCACCTCGGTCTGCTCGAGATAGCGGTGCGGCCAGTCGACGACGACCTCGTCGGCGTCCGGGAAGCGGTGCGCGGTCGCGAAGACCGGACGGGCGTCGCAGACCGTGACGTGGTAGTTCAGGAACTTCCCGATCCGCACCAGCGCGCTCGCGAAGTCCACCGCCCCGAAGACGATCATGCGCGGTGGCGGCACGCTGGACTCGACCAGCAGGGTGACCGGGCGCCCGCAGCGGCTTCCCTCGGCGCCGATGACCACGGTCGCGGTGCGCCCGGCGTCCAGCAGGGCGCGGGCCTCCGCGGCCGCCGTACGGTCCAGCTCGGGGTGGCCGCCCAGGGTGCCGTCCCAGTCGCCGTCCGGGCGGACGAGCAGGGCGCGGCCCAGCAGCTCGGGCGGGCCGTCCACGATCCGGGCCAGTGCCGTCGTCCGGCCGTCGGCGGCGGCGGACGCGGCGGCGGCGAGCACCGGGCGCAGCCGGCGGTCGGCCGCGGGGGCCGGGCTGATCAGCACATCGATGACCCCGCCGCAGGTCAGGCCCACCGCGAAGGCGTCCTCGTCGGAGTAGCCGAAGGTCTCCCGTACGGTTTCGCCGGTGCGCAGCGCCTCCTGGCACAGCTCGTACACCGCGCCCTCGACACAGCCGCCGGACACACTGCCGATCGCCGTGCCCTCGGCGTCCACGGCGAGCGCAGCACCGGGCTGCCGGGGCGCGCTGCCGCCCACGGAGACCACGGTGGCGACGGCGACATCCCGTCCTTCCTCGCACCAGCGGTGCAGCTCGGCGGCGATGTCCAGCATGGTGATCAGCTCCTTGGGGCACGTCGGTTACCCGCGTCAACGCACCGGGCCCGCGAAATCTGCCCCGGAACGCCGGAGCTCCCCGTCCGGCCCCGGACCGGCGGCTCAGGTGCCGGTCAGATGCTCCGGGCGGACCGGGACGCGGTGGAGCGGGCGGCCCGTCGCCGCGCGGATCGCGGCGACGACGGCCGGGGTCGAGGACAGCGTGGGCGCCTCGCCGACGCCGCGCAGCCCGTACGGGGCGTGGTCGTCGGCCAGCTCCAGCACCTCCACCGGCATGCTCGGGGTGTCGAGGACGGTGGGGATCAGATAGTCGGTGAAGGACGGATTGCGCACCCGCGCCCCGTCCGCCGAGACGACGATCTCCTCCATCACGGCGAGCCCGAGTCCCTGCGTCGAACCGCCCTGGATCTGCCCGACGACCGACAGCGGATTGATCGCCTTGCCCACGTCCTGCGCGGCGGCCAGCTCGACCACCTTGACCAGGCCCAGCTCGGTGTCCACCTCGACGACCGCGCGATGGGCGCAGAAGGAGTACTGCACATGGCCGAACCCCTGTCCGGTGCCCGGATCGAACGGCTCGGTCGGCCGGTGCCGGAACTCCCGCTCCAGGTCGATCGCCTCCTCGCCGAGGATCTCGGCGAGGTCGCCGATCGCCTCGCCGCCGTCGGTGACCACTGCGCCGTCCACCAGCCGCAGCCGCTCGGGCGCCGCCCACGCGGGGTGGGCGGCGCCGAACCGTGCGCGGCCGCGGCGCAGCACCTCCTCCCGTACCGCCTCGCAGGTGTGCTTGATGGCGCCGCCGGTCATGTACGTCTGCCGGGAGGCGGAGGTGGAGCCGGCCGAGCCGACCCGGGTGTCGGCCGGGTGCAGGGTGACCCGGTCCACGCCCAGTTCGGTGCGGGCGATCTGGGTGTGCACGGTGACACCGCCCTGGCCGACCTCGGCCATCGCGGTGTGCACCAGGGCGACCGGTTCGCCACCGATCACTTCCAGCCGGATGCGGGCCGTGGAGTAGTCGTCGAAGCCCTCGGAGAAACCGACATTCTTGATGCCGACCGCGTAGCCCACACCGCGCACCACGGCCTCGCCGTGGGTGGTGTTGGACAGTCCGCCCGGCAGCGCCCGTACGTCCACGGGGCCGCCCGCCGTCTCCCAGGCGCGCTCGGGCGGCATCGGCAGCGCCTTGACGCGGCGCAGCAGCTCGGCGACCGGGGCCGGGGAGTCGACCAGCTGTCCGGTGGGCATGGTGGCGCCCTGGGACATGGCGTTGCGCTGCCGGAACTCCACCGGGTCCATGCCGAGTCCGGCCGCCACCGCGTCCATCTGCGCCTCGTAGGCGAAGCACGCCTGGACGGCGCCGAAGCCGCGCATCGCACCGCAGGGCGGGTTGTTGGAGTAGAGCGCGACGGCCTCGGCGTCGACGTTCTCGACCACGTAGGGGCCGATCGACAGGGAGGCGGCGTTGCCGACGACCGCCGGGGAGGAGGAGGCGTAGGCACCGCCGTCCAGGACGATGCGGCACTGGACGTAGAGCAGGGTGCCGTCGCGGGTCGCGCCGTGTTCGTAGGTGAGCTTGGCGGGGTGGCGGTGGACATGGCCGAAAAACGACTCGTACCGGTTGTAAACGATCTTGACGGGCTTTCCGGTGCGCAGCGCCAGCAGACAGGCGTGCGCCTGCATCGACAGGTCCTCGCGCGCGCCGAACGCCCCGCCCACCCCCGACAGCGTCAGCCGCACCTTGTCGGCGGGCAGTCCGAGGACCGGGGCGAGCTGATCGCGGTCGACGTGCAGCCACTGGGTGGCGATGTAGAGGTCCACCCCGCCGTCCTCGGCGGGCACCGCGAGCCCCGACTCCGGGCCGAGGAACGCCTGGTCCTGCATGCCGACCTCGTAGTCCCGGCGGACCACCACATCGGCGCGGGCCCTGGCGGCGGCCACATCGCCGCGCCGGACCGGCTGGCGGTGCACGATGTTGGGGTGCGGGACGTGGGCGGCGTGGTGGTCCGTGCGGCCGGGGTGGAGCAGCGGGGCGTCCGGTGCGGTGGCGGTGGCCTCGTCGACGACCAGCGGCAGCTCCTCGTACTCCACCGCGATCAGGGCGGCGGCCCGGCGGGCGGTCTCGGGGTGGTCGGCGGCGACGATCGCGACCGCCTCGCCGTGGTAGCGGACCCGGTCCTTCGCGAGTACGGGCTGATCGCGGATCTCCAGCCCGTAGTGGGTCTCGGCGGGCAGGTCGGCATGCGTCATCACGGCGTACACCCCGGGCAGGGCGAGTGCCGAGGCGGTGTCGATGGACCGGATCGCCGCATGGGCGTACGGGCTGCGGAGGGTGAAGCCCCACAGCATGTCCTCGTGCCACAGATCGGAGGAGTACGCGAACTCGCCGGTCACCTTGAGGATGCCGTCGGGGCGCGGGACGGACTCGCCGACGACTCCCCTGCCGACGCCGGCGGCCTGGGTGAGGGGGGCACTGGCGGTGCGGACGGCTGCCATGGTCAGACCGCCTCCCCGGTGGTGCGGGCGGCCGCGAGCCGCACCGCGTCGAGGATCTTCTCGTAGCCGGTGCAGCGGCACAGGTTGCCGGAGAGCGCCTCGCGGATATCGGCGTCGGAGGGGTCGGGGTTGCGCTCCAGCAGCTCATCGGCGGCCACCAGCAGCCCGGGGGTGCAGAAGCCGCACTGGACGGCGCCGGCGTCGATGAACGCCTGCTGGACGGGGGCCGGCGGGGCGGCCTCCCCGGCCCGGCCGGCCTCGGGCGCCCGCCCGCCGGCGGACCGCCGCCGGGCGTGGTCCGCGAGCCCCTCGACGGTGACCACCTCGCGGCCCTCGGCCTGGCCCGCCGCCACCAGGCACGCGCACACCGGCAGCCCGTCCAGGCGGACCGTACAGGAACCGCATTCGCCCTGCTCACAGGCGTTCTTCGAGCCGGGAAGGCCCAGCCGCTCGCGCAGCACGTACAGCAGGGACTCGCCCTCCCAGATGTCGTCGGCCGCATACGGCCGCCCGTTGACCGTGATGTTCACGCGCACGGTGCGGTCCTCCCCTCTCCCTCGCGGTACGCCTCACAGACCCAGCCGAGCGTGCGCCGCGCCATGACCCCCACCGCGTGGCGGCGGTACGCGGCGGTGCCGCGCACATCGTCGATCGGGCGGCACGCCCCGGCGCACAGCTCGGCGAACCGCCGGGCGGCCGACGGGTCCAGGGGTGCGCCGCCGTCCCAGAAGCCGCCCTCGGCGAGCGCCGCGCCCAGGAACTCCTCGGCCTCCCGGGCCCGTACCGGCGTGGGCGCGGCCGATCCGATCCCGGTGCGCACGGTGCGGGTGCGCGGATGCAGCGCGACGGCGAAGGCGCAGACGGCGATGACCATGGCGTTGCGGGTGCCGACCTTGGAGAACTGCTGCGGACCGTCCGCCCGTCGGATGTGCACCGCCCGGATCAGCTCATCCGGTTCCAGGGCGTTGCGCTTGACCCCGGTGAAGAACTCCTCGACCGGGACGAGCCGGGTGCCGCGCACCGACGCCGCCTCCACCTCGGCCCCGGCCGCCAGCAGCGCGGGATGCGCGTCCCCGGCGGGCGAGGCGGCGCCGAGGTTGCCGCCGACGGTGCCGCGGTTGCGGATCTGCGGGGAGCCCACGGTGTGCGCGGCGAGCGCCAGGCCCGGCAGCTCGGCCCGGAGCTCCTCGATGACGCGGGTGTACGTCACGCCCGCGCCCAGCCGGACCGTACGGTCGGTGACCTCCCACTCGGCCAGTTCGCGGACGCGGTTCAGATCGAGCAGGTACTCGGGGCGCCGGTGATCGAAGTTGATCTCGACCATCACATCGGTGCCGCCCGCGATGGGCACGGCGGTGGGGTGCTCGGCCTTCGCGGCGAGCGCCTCCTCCCAGCCGGCGGGGCGCAGGAAGTCCATGGGGTCTCTCTTTTCGCGTCGTCGGCGGGCGGGGCGCGGGCATCGGCCTCCCCGGAACCCTGCACCCGGCTCCAGGCCAGTAGACCGAGGCGTGGGCCATCTGGTGCAGTCACCGAAGGCATGAAGCAATTGGCTGGCCAGCGGGCGGGTCTTGTAGATTCGAACGAACGGCGGGGCATCGAAACCCCGCGGTATTCGACCGGCAACACGAAGACGAGATCGGCTGGCCTCACATGCGGCTGCGCACACTGCTGGAGAACGACGCCCTGGGGCTGCGGCTGCTCGGCGGCGAGGCCGAGCTGGACCGTACCGTGCGCGGCGTGATGACGACCGATCTGCGCGACCCCAGCCGCTATCTCTCCGGCGGTGAACTCGTGCTCACCGGGCTCGCCTGGCGGCGCGAGCCGGAGGACTCCGAGCGGTTCGTCCGCATCCTGGCGGCGGCCGGGGTGGCGGGTCTCGCGGCGGGTGAGGCGGAGCTGGGCGATGTGCCCGAGGACCTGGTGCTGGCCTGCGGACGGCACCGGATGCCGCTGTTCTCCGTGGTCGAGGACGTCGCGTTCGCCACGATCACCGAGCATGTGGTGCGCCAGGTCTCCGGTGAGCGGGCCGGGGACCTCGCGGCCGTCGTCGACCGGCACCGCCGGCTGATGACCCCGGGGCCCGCGGGCGGCGGCCCCGAAGCGGTCCTGGACCTGCTCCGCTCCGACCTGGACCTGGCCGCGTGGGTGCTCTCCCCCACCGGCCGCCGGATCGCGGGCCCGGCCGCCGGGGCGGCCGCGGAGCCACCCGCCGCGGTCCGCGCCCAGCTGGCCGGCGAGCATCTGGCCGCCCGGCGCGCCGGGCGCCGCGGCCCGCACCGGGTGACCGGCGCGGACGGCGTGACGTACTCCCTCTTCCCCATCCGCGACGGGGACACCGGGGACGATGTGCGCGAGACCGTGCTGTCCGACTGGCTGCTGGTGGTCGGCGCGGACGCCGACGAATGGCCGGAGGAGCGGCTGGACCTGCTGCACGGGGTCACCCAGCTGATCGCGGTCGAGCGCGACCGGCGGGACGCGTCCCGCACGGTGCGGCGCAGGCTCGCCCAGGAGGTGCTGGAGCTGGTCCGGACGGGCGCGCCGCCCGCCGAGATCGCCGCCCGGCTGCGGGTGGCCGCCCCGGTGCTGCTGCCGGGGCTCGGCACGGCACCGCACTGGCAGGTGGTGGTGGCCCGGGTGGAGTGGGACGCCGGTCCGGAGCAGGGCGGTCCGGAGCAGGGCGGCCCGGAGCAGAGTGGTCCCGAGCAGGGGGACGGCGCGGACGGGGGCGCCCGGGACAGCGGCCGGGCCGCCCAGTCGCTGCTGGAGGAGATCCTGGTCGACCCGTGGACGTCCGGCCCCGAGCCCTCGGACCGGATCGCGGTGGCGCACTCCGACGGCGAGGCGGTCGCGCTGGTACCGCTCCCGGCGCTCACCGACGGACCGTCGGACCACGTCACGGACCACACCGAGGGACTGCGGGCCGACGCGCTGCTCACCGCCGTCCGGGAGCCGCTCTCCCGCGGCCTGGACGGCGACGGCCGGCTGACCCTCGGCGTCAGCGCCGCCGTCCACTCCGCCGACGGGCTGCGCGGCGCCCTGGAGGAGGCCCGGCACGCCCGGCGCGTCGCCGCCGCGCGCACCGGGCGGGTCTGCGCGGCCGGACATCAGGAACTGGCCTCGCACGTCCTGCTGCTCCCCTTCGTCCCGGACGATGTGCGGCGCGCCTTCACCGCCCGGCTGCTGGACCCGCTGCGCGCGTACGACCGGCGCCACCGGGCCGAACTGATCCCGACCCTGGAGGCGTTCCTGGACTGCGACGGCTCCTGGACGCGCTGCGCCACCCGGCTGCATCTGCACGTCAACACGCTGCGCTACCGGATCGGCCGGATCGAGCAGTTGACGGGGCGTGAACTCTCACGCCTGGAGGACAAGCTGGACTTCTTCCTCGCCCTGCGGATGAGCTGACGCCCGGCGGGCGCGGCCCGATCACGCGCCCCGGGCATTCCCCCCTTCGCACCAAGACACCGTCACTCTTGCCAGGGGTTTGTGAATTCTTTCACACCAACCTCTTGGCCGGGCGCGCGCATTCATGCTGAGATTCGCCCACGGCTTCCGGCTCGATGGCGCGCTTGGGGAGGGCAATGTGGCGGACACCGCCATGTCACCACCTGGATCGTCAGATTCCCATTCCGAGGCACGGGCGGGGCGCGCACACGACCCGCTCGTGGAAGACCCACTCGATACGGCGGTGTGGCGGCTGCGTTCGCGCGGCCTGTGGAAGGACGCCGCCGAACTGCTCACCCCGCGCGCGGCGAACGACGCCGCGGCCGCGCTCAAGCGCGGCGCCGTCCTGATCGAACGGTGCATGTACACCGCCACGGGGTGGGACGCGGCCGAGGACGCCCTGCGGGCGGCGGAGGCGCTCGCGCTCACCGACACCGAGCGGGGCGCGACCGCGTGCGAACGCGGCTATCTGGCGTACGCCTCCACGCTGCTCGGGGTGCGGGACCGGGCCGATGAGGCGCGGACCGCGCTCGGCCGGGCCGCCGCGCTGCTCTCACCGGACTCCCCGATCCGGCCGCTGCTGGACTTCCGGCGCGGGCTGATCTCCCAGCACCTCGCCCACAACCCGACCGGCGCGCTGGCCGCCTTCCAGCGCGCCCACGCGGGCGCGGCGACGCACGGCGACACCCTGCTGCGGTCGTTCACCTGGCGGCATCTGGCCGCCATGGCGGAGGCCGACGGCGAGCTGAGCGACGCGCGCCACGGCTTCGCCGAGTCGCTGCGGATCCGTGAGGAGCTGGGCTATCTGGTCGGCATCGCCCCGGCCCTGGCCGCCCTGGCCGATGTGGTGCCCGACCCCGAGGAGGCCACCCGGATGCGCACCGAGGCGGCCCGGCTGGTCCGCCTGCTGGGCGGCGTCCCGGTCTGGCTCGCGGAGCAGTTAGCCCCCACGGACCCCCTCGGCTGACGCGCCCCCGCCCCGGCCCCGTCCGGGCGGGGCCCCGGGAACCCCCACGGCGCCGCCGGCCACTCGCCCACCCACCGGATCCGGCCGTTCCCCCGACCCCGCGACGGGGCGACCGACGACGGCCCCGGGACCGGTCGGACGGCCGGGGCCGGTCGGACGGCCGGGGCCGGTCGGACGCTCGGGACCGGTCAGACCGTCGGGACTGGTCAGACCGTCGGGACCGGTCAGACACTCGGAGTCGGTCAGGCACTCGGAGTCGGTCAGACGCTCGGGACCGATCAGACGGTCGGGGCCAGTCAGACCGTCGGGGCCGATCAGACGCTCGGGGCCAGCCAGGCCGTCGAGACCGGCCAGACGGTCGAGGCCAGCCAGACCGTCGGGGCCGGTCGGACGCTCGGGACCGGTCGGACGGTCGGGGTCAGTCAGACCGTCGGGGCCGGCCAGACGGTCGAGGCCAGCCAGGCCGTCGAGACCGGCCAGACGGTCGAGGCCAGCCAGACCGTCGGAGTCGGTCAGACGCTCGGGACCGGTCGGACGGTCGGGGTCAGTCAGACCGTCGGGGCCGGCCAGACGGTCGAGGCCAGCCAGGCCGTCGAGACCGGCCAGACGGTCGGGGCCAGCCAGACGCGGGCCAGACGCTCGGAGTCGGTCAGACCGTCGGAGTCGGTCGGACGCTCGGGACCAGCCAGACCGTCGGAACCGGTCAGACGGTCGGGGCCAGCCAGACGCGGGTCGGACGCTCGGGGCCGGCCAGACCTCGGAGTCGGTCGGACGCTCGGGACCGATCAGACCGTCGGGACCGGTCAGACGGTCGGGGCGAAATGGGCGCGGGTGAGGGATTCCACGGTGTCGAGATCGCGGGCGGTCAGGGCGTCGAGCAGGGCCATGTGCTCCTCCGCGTCCGCGACGAGGTCGGCGGTGCGGGTCACCCGGCCGCAGGCCAGCGGCCACTGGGCGCGGCGGTGCAGATCGTCGGCGACGATCACCAGCTGCTGGTTTCCGGCCAACCCGAGGACGGTCTGGTGGAAGGTGCGGTCCGACTCCAGGTAGGCGGCCCGGTCGCCCTTCGCGGCGGCCGCCGCCGTCGCCTCGGCGAAGGGCCGCAGCCCGGCCCAGCGCTCGGGCGCGATCGCCTGCGCCAGGCTGAGCAGCACCGGCACCTCCAGCAGCGCCCGCACCTCGGCGAGCTCGGCCAGCTCGCGCTCGCTGCGGCGGGAGACCCGGAAGCCCCGGTTGGGCACCACCTCGACGGCGCCCTCCCCCGCGAGCTGCTGCATGGCCTCCCGTACCGGGGTGGGAGAGACGCCGAAGCGCTCGGCGAGGACCGGGGCGGAGTACACCTCGCCCGGGGTCAGCTCGCCCCCGGCCAGCGCGTCCCGCAGGGCGTCCAGGATCTGGCCGCGCACCGAGTGGCGGCGCGGGGACCTGCGTCCCGCGGGCACACCGGAGGCCAGCGGCCCCATCGCCGCCGGTGCTTCGGACTGCTTCACTCCGGTCCTCCTGACGTTCCATCGAAACGATATGCGCCAGGGCGCGCCCGGGAAAAGCCTGTAAACGGCATTTAAGGCGGCGGTAACGTTGCGCCTCGTACACGACCGTACGCCGACAGGCATGGTGATCAGCCGGATTACCCGCGATCAGGTTCCGTGAATACAATCAAGCCGCTTGCACAGCGCGAGTGTTCGGACCGTATCGCACCTCACCGCGTGTCCCCCCGCACACTTGGCGGCCTCTTGTCCCAAAACCGCTCGAGGCCCGACAGGAACCCGCCAGGATGTCGCGCGCGGTAGGCCGCACTGCGGCCAGAACTTCATGAAAGCCAATCAAGGGGCACCGGATGAGACTGACCGACATATCGCTGGTTCTGCCAGTCGTCGTGGCGCTCGCCGGCGTCGTGGGGGCGGCCGTTGTCCTCGCGCGCGGACGACGTAAGAAGGACGAGGGCGTCACCACCGACTCCTGGGAGCGCAGCGAGGAGCGTCGGCGCCGTAAGGAGGCCATCTACGGGATGGCCTCCTATGTTCTGTTGTTCTGCTGTGCCGGCGTGGCCGCCGCGCTCTCCTTCCAGGGCCTGGTGGGCTTCGGGCGGGAGAACCTGGCGCTGACCAACGGCTGGGAGTACCTGGTGCCGTTCGGGCTCGACGGCGCGGCGATGTTCTGCTCGGTGCTGGCGGTGCGGGAGGCCAGCCACGGTGACGCGGCGCTCGGCTCGCGGCTGCTGGTGTGGCTGTTCGCGGGTGCGGCGGCCTGGTTCAACTGGGTGCACGCGCCGCGCGGCGGGGGCCACGCGGGCGCCCCGCAGTTCTTCGCGGGCATGTCGCTCTCGGCGGCGGTCCTCTTCGACCGGGCCCTGAAGCAGACCCGCCGGGCGGCGCTGCGAGAGCAGGGCCTGGTGCCGCGGCCGCTGCCGCAGATCCGCGTCGTCCGCTGGCTGCGCGCTCCGCGTGAGACCTTCGCGGCGTGGTCGCTGATGCTGCTCGAGGGCGTGCGGACGCTGGACGAGGCGGTCGAGGAGGTCCGGGAGGACCGGCGCAAGAAGGAGAACGACCGCATCCGCCGGCGCGACCAGGAGAAGCTGGACCGGGCCCGGATCCGGGCGATCAACCGGCAGCACCGGATGTGGGGCCGGCGCGGCGGCCGTCAGGTGGAGGTCACCGCCGCCACCCCGCCGCCCGCGCAGCTCAGTTCGGAGCCTGCTATAGAGGAGAAGGTGCTGGAACCCGCCGGAGCCCCGGAGCAGGCTCAGCTGTCCGCCGCCTCCCCCCGGCCCGCCCTGCGGTCCGCGGGCGCGGCCGAGTCCGGGACCGGCGTCCTGGACCGCGACCGGGACAATGAGCGCGAGCGGGATTTCAGCTTCGGCTTCGGTGAGAAGGACAAGGACGCCGAGGCCGACCGTCCCCGCACCATCGATCTCACGGCCGAGGACGACACCCTCACCATCCCGCGGCTGGACTCCCTCGAGGAGAAGCTGGCGCAGATCGAGCGCGCCTTCGGCTGAACGGGCGGCCAGGGCGGGGACACCGGTCCTCGCCCGCCGCTCGGCGGGTCCGTAACGCCTCACGCGTCCGCGGCGAACCCACGGCGACCCGTGGAGGGCGCCCGCAGACGGCGTCCGCACCGGTCGCGGAGCGCGGCTACGGAACACCTTCGGCTTCGAGTTCGAACCACAGGACCTTGCCCACCCCGTGCGCCCGCACGCCCCAGGCGTCCGCGAGCGTATGCACCAGCAGCAGTCCGCGCCCGGACGTGCTGTCCTCGGCGGGCCGGTCGCGCAGCGTCGGGTGCCGGGAGACGAAATCCCGCACCTCCACCCGTAATCGGCCGGTGACGCGCGCGCCCGGCCCGTCCCCTGTCGAGGCCGTGATCTGCGCGCCGCGGTCGGTGTGCACCAGCGCGTTCGTCACCAGTTCGCTGGTGAGCAGTTCGGCGAGATCGGCCCGGCCGGGCCCGCCCCAGTGCCGCAGCAGCCGGCGCAGCTCCGCGCGGACCTCCGCGACCGCCGCGAGATCGCCGTGCGCCAATCGCTTGGTCAGGACCGGGCCACGCTCCACCGGGACAGCCTCCGCAGCCTTCGCCCTCGCATCCGGCCGGCCGTGTCCGCGCACCCGGCCGGGCCGTACAGGCTGACGCTTCATCCTCCCCCGCCCCGGCCGCCCCATGGCGGCGGCCAGCGTCGAATGTCGTCGAACACGCTCACGGAAATGCATGCCCGCGTGTTGCCGCCCACACACCGCGGGAAATGTTGGGAGTGATCCGCGGAGTGATCCGCTGAGTGATCCACCGAGCCCGAGCCGAGGAGCCGTATGCACGACGACCGATCATTGGTGGAGGGGCGCCTGGACCGCGCGCTGCGCCAGTTCATCAGGCCCGCCCAGTACACGGCCCGGGTGCCGCTGGGCCTGTCCGCGTGGCGGGTCCCCGGTGAGCCGGTGCCGGTCGCGGAGGCGCTGGCCGGCACGTACGAGCCGTTCGCCGCCGGCACGGACTGGGGCAGCCCGTGGTCGACCTGGTGGTTCCGGCTGGAGGGCACGGTGCCCGAGGCGTGGGCGGGGCGGCGGGTGGAGGCCGTCATCGACCCGGGCTTCACCGACGACGCCCCGGGGTTCCAGGCCGAGGGGCTGGTGTACGACGCCGAGGGCGTGCCGATCAAGGGCGTCCATCCGCGCAACCGCCATGTCCCGGTCGCGGCCCCCGCGGCCGGTGGTGAACCCGTGGCGCTGCTGCTGGAGGCCGCCGCCAACCCCTCCGTGCTGCGCGACGGCTTCACCCCGACCCGGCTCGGCGATGTGCTGACCGCCGGTGACGAGCCGCTGTACCGTTTCGCCTCGGCGGAGCTGGCCGTCCTGGACGAGACCGTCTGGCATCTGGTCCTGGACATCGAGGTGCTGTCCGAGCTGATGCGCGAGCTGCCGCCGGACCGGCCGCGCCGCCATGAGATCCTGCGCGCCCTGGAGAACGCGCTGGACGCGCTCGACCTGCACGACGTCCCCGCCACCGCGGCCGCCGCCCGCGCCGAGCTGACCGAGGTGCTCAGCCGTCCCGCGCACGCCAGCGCGCACCGGGTCTCGGCGACCGGGCACGCCCATATCGACTCGGCGTGGCTGTGGCCGCTGCGCGAGACGGTGCGCAAGGCGTCCCGGACCTTCGCCAACGTCACCGCCCTCGCGGGTGAGTACCCGGAGCTGGTGTTCGCCTGCTCACAGGCGCAGCAGTACGCCTGGGTCAAGGAGCACCAGCCGCACATCTGGGAGCGGATCAAGAAGGCCGTGGCGGACGGCAACTGGGCGCCGGTGGGCTCGATGTGGGTCGAGTCGGACGCCAACATGCCCGGTGGCGAGGCGCTGGCCCGGCAGATCGTGCACGGCAAGCGGTTCTTCCTGGAGGAGCTGGGGGTGGACACCGAGGAGATCTGGCTGCCGGACTCCTTCGGCTACACGGCGGCCTTCCCGCAGCTGGCCAAGCTGGCGGGGGTGAAGTGGTTCCTCACCCAGAAGCTGTCGTGGAACCAGTCCAACAAGATGCCGCACCACACGTTCTGGTGGGAGGGCATCGACGGCACCCGGGTCTTCACCCACTTCCCGCCGGTGGACACCTACAACGCCCAGTTCAGCGCCGCCGAACTGGCCCACGCCGAGCGGAACTTCGCGGACAAGGGGCTGGCGACCCGCTCGCTGGTGCCCTTCGGTTACGGCGACGGCGGTGGCGGCCCGACCCGCGAGATGCTGGAGAAGGCGCGGCGGCTCGCTTCCCTGGAGGGCTCGCCGACCGTACAGATCCAGCCACCTTCGGCGTTCTTCAAGGAGGCCGAGCGGGAGTACGCGGCCAAGGCGCCGGTGTGGTCGGGCGAGCTGTATCTGGAGCTGCACCGGGCCACGTACACCACCCAGGCCAAGACCAAGCAGGGCAACCGGCGGAGCGAGCATCTGCTGCGCGAGGCCGAACTGTGGGCCACGGCCGCCGCGCTGCACGCCCCCGGCTACGCCTATCCGTACGACGACCTGGACCGGATCTGGAAGACGGTGCTGCTGCACCAGTTCCACGACATCCTGCCCGGCTCGTCGATCGCCTGGGTGCACCGCGAGGCCCGGGACACCTACGAGAAGGTGCGCGCCGAGCTGGAGGGAATCGTCGCGGACGCGGTGGCGGCCCTGGGCGGCGACCGGCCCGCCGTGCTCAACGCCTCGCCCTACGAACGCGAGGAGATCGCCGTCCTGGACGCGGAGACGGCGGCCGCCCTGCCGTCCGGGGCCCCGGTCCAGCCGCTCGGCGACGGCCGTACGGCGGTCGCGGTACGGGTCGCCGGGCTGGGCGCGGCCCCCGTCGGCGCCGCCCCGCAGGGGGCCACCGCCCCCGCCGGGGCGCCCCAGGGGGCACCGCCGGTGACCGCCCTGAGCGACGGTCAGTCCATCGTCCTGGACAACGACCGGCTGCGGGTGACCATCGACGCCGACGGGCTGCTCACCTCGGTGCTGGACCTGGACGCGAGCCGTGAGGTGCTGGCCCCGGGCGCCCGCGGCAACCTCCTCCAGCTCCACCCCGACCACCCCAACCAGTGGGACGCCTGGGACATCGACCGGCACTACCGCCGCCGCCACACCGACCTGACCGACGCCGAGTCCGTCGAGCTGATCGAGTCCGGTCCGCTGCGCGCCACGGTGCGGGTCGTACGGTCCTTCGGCGCCTCCCGCATCACCCAGGAGCTGACGCTGGCCGCGGGCAACCGCCGCCTCGACATCGCCACGGAGGTGGACTGGCAGGAGTCGGAGAAGGTCCTCAAGGCGGCGTTCCCGCTGGACATCCACGCCCGGGTGTCCACCGCGGAGATCCAGTTCGGCCATGTGGACCGCGCCACGCACACCAACACCAGCTGGGACGCGGCCCGCTTCGAGATCTGCGCACACCGCTGGCTGCGGGTCGCCGAGCCCGGCTACGGGGCCGCGGTGCTCAACGACTCCACGTACGGCCACGACGTGACCCGTACGGCGCATGACACGCGCGGCGCCACGGCCGGTGACCCGGCCGGTGACCCGGAGGGGGGCGAGGTGCTGGGCACCACCGTGCGGCTCACCCTGCTGCGCGCCCCGCACAGCCCCGACCCGCAGACCGACCTGGGCGTCCACCGCTTCCGCTACGCCCTGCTGCCCGGCGCGGGCGTCGCCGAGGCGGTCGCCGAAGGGCTCGCCCTCAACCTGCCGCTGCGCACCCTGCCCGCCGGACCGGCCGAGCGGGCACCGCTGGTGACCGTGGACAACCCCGCGATCACCGTCGAGTCGGTCAAGCTCGCCGAGGACCGCAGCGGCGATGTGGTGGTACGGCTGTACGAGTCGCACGGCGGCCGGGCGGCGGGCACGCTGGTCACCGGCTTCCCGGTGCTCGGGGCGGATGTGACGGACCTGCTGGAGCGCCCCCTCCACGAGGCCCCCACAGGCCCGGCCGGCCTCACCCTGGCCCTGCGCCCCCACCAGATCCTCACGCTGCGGCTGCGGCCGGTGACCGGCTGACGACGAGGGCTGACGGGGACTGACGGGGGGCTGAGGGGGCTGTACGACGGGCGGTCGTCCGCTGCGGGCCGGCCGGGCGACCGTCCGCCGCCTCATCGGCACCCGGACGCCGTGCGGCGTCAGCGGTCCTCGTACCGCTCGAGGGCGTCCGGGGTGACGGGGGCGAAGAAGTTGACCATGTTGCCGTCCGGGTCCCTGATCAGCAGCGAACGATTGCCCCAGGGCTGTGTGGTGGGCTCGTTCACGATCTCGACGTCGGACTCCTTGAGCCGCTCGTAGGCCAAGTCGACATCGGCGACGCGGAACTCGACGATCACGCTCTGGTTGGCCGCCGGCCGGGGCGCCCGCGCCCCGAGCCCCCGTACCGTCCGGGTGCTCGCGAGGGCGAGGGTCGCGCCCGGTGTGATGATCTCGGCGAAGTCGTCCGTATGCCGCTTCGCCACCACGCCGGTGGCCTTCTCGTAGAACTCGACGATCCGGGCGACGTCCTCGGTGATGACGCGGATCGAAGCGAAGTGCATGGCGTGCTCCCGTGAGGTCTGAATGTGCTGTGAGACAGACCGTACGGTGGATACCGGACAGAAACCGCCCGCTTTTATCAGGGCACGTTTTTCTCAGGGGCGGGCGGTTTTCTCAGGGGCGCGGTTTTCTCAGGGGCGCGGTACGTTGCGGAGGTTGGAGCGGGCCATCTGGACCATCCTGCCGACGCCTCCCTCCAGCACCATCTTGCTGGCCGAGAGCGCGAAGCCGGTCACCATCTCCGCCTTGATCTTCGGCGGGATGGACAGCGCGTTGGGGTCCGTGACGATGTCCAGGAGCGCGGGCCCCTTGTGGTGCAGTGCGGCGCGCAGCGCGGATCGCAGGTGTTTGGGCTTCTCCACCCGCTCGCCGTACACCCCGGCGGCGCGGGCGATCTGGGCGAAGTCGGGGTTGCGGTAGCCCGTGCCGTGCGCGGGCAGGCCCGAGACCAGCATCTCCAGCTCGACCATGGACAGCGCGGAGTTGTTGAACAGGATCACCTTCACCGGCAGGCCGTACTGGACCAGGGTGAGGAAGTCGCCCATCAGCATGGTGAATCCGCCATCGCCGGACATCGAGATCACCTGGCGGCGGCGGTCCAGGAACTGGGCGCCGATCGCCTGCGGCAGCGCGTTGGCCATCGAGCCGTGGGTGAAGGAGCCGATCATCCGGCGGCGGCCGTTGGGGGACAGATAGCGCGCGGCCCACACATTGCACATCCCGGTGTCCACCGTGAAGACGGCGTCGTCGGCGGCCTCCTCGTCCAGCACCGAGGCCACGTACTCCGGATGGATCGGGATGTGCTTGTCGACCCTGCGGGTGTACGCCTTGACCACGCCCTCCAGCGCGTCGGCGTGCTTCTTCAGCATCCGGTCCAGGAAGCGGCGGTCGGTCTTCGGACGCACCTTCGGCGTCAGACAGCGCAGCGTCTCCCGGACATCGCCCCAGACGGCCTGGTCCAGCTTGGAGCGGCGGCCCAGATGCTCGGCGCGGACGTCCACCTGCACGGTCCGCACGTCGTCCGGCAGGAACGCGCCGTAGGGGAAGTCGGTGCCCAGCAGGATCAGCAGATCGCATTCGTGGGTGGCCTCGTACGCCGCGCCGTAGCCGAGCAGACCGCTCATCCCGACGTCGAACGGATTGTCGTACTGGATCCACTCCTTGCCGCGCAGGGCGTGTCCCACGGGCGCCTTCACCAGTTCGGCGAAGGCCATCACCTCCTCGTGCGCCCCGGCACAGCCCCGGCCGCAGAAGAGCGTCACCCGCTCCGCCTCGTTGACCATGCGGGCGAGCCGGTCGATCTCCGCGTCACCGGGGCGCACGGTGGGCCGGGAGGTCACCAGGGCGTGCTCCTCGGCGCGCTCGGGCGCCGGGCGGGCGGCGATGTCGCCGGGGAGGGCGACCACGCTGACCCCGCTGCGGCCGACCGCGTGCTGGACCGCGGTCTGGAGGACGCGGGGCATCTGCTGGGGGTGGGAGATCAGCTCGCAGTAGTGACTGCACTCCTGGAACAGCCGCTCGGGGTGGGTCTCCTGGAAGTAGCTGGTGCCGATCTCGCTGCTGGGGATGTGCGAGGCGAGGGCGAGGACCGGGGCCATCGAGCGGTGGGCGTCGTAGAGCCCGTTGATCAGATGGACGTGTCCGGGGCCGCAGGAGCCCGCGCAGGCGGCCAGGGTCCCGGTGAGCTGCGCCTCGGCGCCGGCGGCGAAGGCGGCGGTCTCCTCGTGCCGGACCTGGATCCACTCGATGGCGGAGTTGCGGCGGACCGCGTCCACCACGGGGTTGAGGCTGTCGCCGACCACCCCGTACAGCCGCCGCACACCGGTGCGCACCAGGATGTCCACGTACTGCTCCGCCACGGTCTGCTTGGCCATCGCGCACCCTCATCCCTTTCGTCCTGGATCGATGAGATCGGTGACTCTTGTTCGTTCCGTCACTCCTGTCCATCAACCCATGGACGCCGCGCTTACGCCTCCCAGACGGCGGCCGCCGTACGGTCGTCGGCGTATCCCTTCACCCCGGTCTGGGTGTCGGCGAGGAACGCGGCCAGGCCCGGCGGCTCCGCCGCGCCCCAGCGTGCGGCCAAGTGGTCGGCGAGGGCGGCCTCGCCGCGCAGGGGCTCGGCGAGGCCCGCGCCGCACAGCAGAAGGGTGTCGCCCGGCCGGGCTACGGAGGTGCGGAAGCGGAACGGTCCGGGGGCGGGGGCAGGGTCGTGGTCGGGGCCGGTCTTGTGCTCGGGCTCGGTGGGTGCGGAGGTGTCCCCGGCCGGTTCCAGGTCCTGCCAGACGCCGTCCCGCAGACGGAACAGCCCGCCGTCGCCGACGCCGAAGAACACCCGGGTGCGGCAGGCCGGATGCGCCGGGAGCAGCAGACAGCGCACCGACGCGGTGCAGTCGGCGGCGGCCAGGCCGCGTACGGCCGCGCCGGCCCGCAGCCGCCCGTAGGCACGGCCGGTGAGCCGGTGCAGTCCGGAGCTGAGCGCGCCGCGGTTGGCGGTGTGGATGTCCTCCGTCAGCCGGATCCGATTGCGGCCGACCGCCCCGGCGATCCACTCGCACAGCTCACGCGCCGCCCGGTGCGCCCCCGGGGCCGCCCGCGGTCCGCTCGCCAGGGCCACCACGACGAGGGCGCTGTCCCCGGTTCCGAACCGCGCCGCGAGCAGCGCGTCCCGCCGCGGCTCGCCCCGGTAGCGGGCCGCGGCTCCGCGCAGCGAAGCGGCCCGGAGCGTCAGCGTGCCGTAGCGGGCGCCCTCCAGCACGGTGTCGGGGACCAGGTCCCGCAGGTCCTCGGGGTCGGCGACGGGGAGGGTGGTCGGCTCGGCCTCGTACGTGGGCGGCTCGTCGCCGGCGTACGAGGCCGCCGCGGTCCGCCAAGGCCGGGACGGCTGGGCGGGCCGGGAGGGCTCGGGCTTCGGGGTGGGGCGGGGTGACGCGGGCGGCCCGGCGGCGCGCGAGGGCGGCGGTGATGGCGGCGATGACGGTGCCGGGGAATCCGCACGGCCCGGTGCGGTACCCGGTTCCGTACGTTCCGCCGTGGCGCCCGGGTCCGCGCCGTCCCACGCGGCGCCCGGTTCCGTGCCGGCTGGTGCGACGCCGGACTTCGCGGTGCGGTCCGGCGCGGCACCGGCTCCGGCTCCGGCTCCGGCGTTGCCTCCCAGAGCGGGACCGGCTCCACAGTTGCCGTCCCGCGCCGTGCCGTCCTGGGAGGGCGGTGCGGCACCGGGCCCCTCGCCGCCGGGAGATCGCCACCCCTGCGGGCCACCTCCCGCGCCGGCGTCCGAGCCCGGTGCGGCACCGCCCGGCTGTCCCGCCCACGGCCCCCAGGGGGCGCCCGCGGCCGGTCTCCGGTCACCGGCGTCCCCGTCGCCGGTGAGCGTGCGGGAGGCCGAGTCGAACCGGTCGTCCACGGAGTCCGAGGCCGCCGCGGGCCCCGCGTCGGCACGCCGCGGGTCGTACAACTCGGCCCACCAGTCGTCCTCTTGACCGCGTCGGTCGCCCTGCTGACTCATCCCCACATTGTCCACAGCCAGGCACCACGGGAACACCACGCGTTGACCGGCACGAGGCCCGCCCGAGACGCGCTCGAGCTCCGCCGGGCGAGCGGCCCCGCCCGCGAGCCCCGGCCGAGCCCCGGCCCCGCGAGCCGTCGCCGTGTCCGGGAGGAGCCGGCCCCCGCGACGAGCGCACCCGATCCGCCCGACAGGGGTCCGGACGCTGCCAGAGGGCACCTCCGGGCCGGGGCCGGAGGGGGAAGCCCCGCCCGCGGCCCCCGCTGTCCGAAGGGCCCGGCAGGGCGAGGGGTTCCGCGGAGACGGAGGCGCCCGTCAGCCCCGGTACGCCTCCAGGAGCCGCAGCCATACCTCGCTCATCGTGGGGAACGACGGCACCGCGTGCCACAGCCGCTCGATGGGGACCTCGCCCGCCACCGCCACCGTCGCCGAGTGGAGCAGTTCGCCGACCCCCGGGCCCACGAAGGTGACGCCGATCGGATGGCCCCGGTCCAGGTCGACGACCATACGGGCCCGGCCCCGGTAGCCGTCCCCGTACAGCACCGAGCCCTCGACCTGGCCCATGTCGTAGTCGACGACGCGGATGCTGCGGCCCTCGGCCTCGGCCTGCTCCGCGGTCAGGCCGACCGCCGCGACCTCCGGGTCGGTGAACACGACCTGCGGGACGGCCGCCTCGTCCGCCGTGGTCGCGTGCGCGCCCCAGCGGTCCGTGTCCAGCAGCGGGACGTCCTGCGCGCGGGCCCCGATCGCCGCGCCCGCGATCCGTGCCTGGTATTTGCCCTGGTGGGTGAGGAGCGCCCGGTGGTTGACATCGCCCACCGCGTACAGCCAGCCGCCCGGTACGTCCCGCACCCGGCAGGTCTCGTCGACCGACAGCCAGCCGCCCGGTTCGAGTCCCACCGTCTCCAGGCCCAGGTCCTCGGTGTGCGGGGCGCGCCCGGTGGCGAACAGCACCTCGTCCGCCTCGAGCCGCTCCCCGTTCTCCAGGGTCACCGTGACCGGCCCCTCCGCTCCGCCCGGCCGGGCGACGCCCTTCACCGACGTACCGGTGCGGATCTCGGCCCCGGCCTCCCTCAGCGTCTCGGCCACCAGCTCGCCGGCGAACGGCTCGATACGGGTCAGCAGCCCGGAGCCGCGCACCAGCATGGTGACGCGTGAGCCGAGGCCGCTCCAGGCCGTGGCCATCTCGGCGGCCACCACACCGCCGCCCACCACGACCAGCCGCTCCGGCACCACGCCGGAGCTGGTGGCCTCCCGGCTGGTCCAGGGGCGGACCTCGGCGATACCGGGCAGGTCGGGCAGCGCGGCCCGGGTCCCGGTGCAGACGGCCACGGCGTGCCGGGCGGTGAGGATCCGCTCGTCGCCGCCGCCGTCGGATCCGTCCGGCGGTGTCACCGCGACCCGCTGCGGCCCGACCAGCCGCCCGTGGCCGCGCACCAGGTCGATCCCGGCCGACTCCAGCCAGGGGAGGGCACCGTCGTCCTTCCAGTGGCCGACCTGCTTGTCCCGGTGGGCGAGGACATCGGCCGCCGACAGCGGTCCGCCGACCGCCTGCCGCAGCCCCGGCACGTGGCGGGCCTCGGCCCGCGCGAGCACCGGACGCAGCAGCGACTTGCTGGGGACGCAGGCCCAGTACGAGCATTCACCGCCGACCAGCTCACGCTCCACGATCACCGTGGAGAGCCCGGCGGCACGGGTCCGGTCGGCCAGGTTCTCACCGACCGGGCCCGCGCCCAGCACGATGACGTCGTACTCGTCCGTGGCCTGGTTCATCGCAACCCGCTCTCTCGCTCGTATCACCGTCTCGGCGCCATCGCGGCGTCGAGTTACCGCGCACAGCCATCCGAATCAGCGTTCCGGCCGAGCCCATGTGGCGTAGGCGGTACGGGTCCCGCGGTCACGGCGCTTTCAAGCCTGTCATCCGCTGTGCGGCCCGGTGCGTGTTCCTGCTGCCCGTTGGTCTCGCGCAGGGCCGCGAGATAGTCGGCGATCGCGTCCCTGTTGCGGGTCAGACAGTCGATGCGTGCCGTGAGGCTGGCCTGCTCGGCTTCCAGGAGCGCGACCATCTCCGGTGTCAGACCGGAGAAGCGGATGGTGCTGCGCGGGGTGGAGATGCACGGCAGGACCCGCTGGATCAGGCGGGTCGGCAGACCGGCCTGCAGAAGGTCTCGGATCTGCACAATCCGCCCCAGGGCATTTTCGTCGTACTCCCGGTAGCCGTTTTCGGAGCGACCGGGCGTGATCAGACCCTGCTGTTCGTAGTACCGCAGCAGCCGCGGAGTCGTTCCCGTGCGCTGCGCCGCCTCGCCGATGCGCATGCCCTCGATCTTAGGGCAAGGCAGCCTCCAGAAGGCTGTGACCTGCACGGTTTGACCTTGACATCAGTGTCAGGGATGGACGCTGACGACGTTGGCGAGGTCCACCGGAACCGTCTCGGCGGCGTACCCCACAGGGCATGTATCTCGTCCGTGTGGCACACCGGGGCCGCGCAATCAGTGGCATCGACGAAAGACATGAGCACCATGAACGTGACACCAGAGGCCGCAGCACTGCTGGAACGCTGGATACAAGCGGCCAGCGGCATCGCTCCCGCGCTTGCCGGGGAAGGCGACCTCAGCTGGGCGGAAGTGCGGGACAACTACGGCAGGGAACTCGCCGCCGCTCTCCCGGCACCGCACGGCGTGACCTTCGAGAGGACCGAGCTCGATGGCGTGCCGACCATGCTGGTGGTGCCGGAGGAAGTGACCGATGACCGGACACTGCTCTACATCCACGGCGGAGGCTATGTACACGGGGCGGTCGAGGCCTATGTCGGACTGACCGGCCACTACGCCAAACGCCTGCGGGCACGGGTGTTTGTGCCCGACTACCGCCAGGCCCCCGAGCATCCCTTCCCCACCCCCATCGACGACGTGTTCACCGCCTACCGGGCGCTCCTCGCGGCGGGGACCGCTCCTGAGAAGATCGCGATCTCGGGTGACTCCGCCGGGGGCGCGATGGTGATCACGGTCATGCGCAAGGCACGCGCCGCGGGCCTGCCGCTGCCCGTGGCGGGCGTCTCCCTCTCGCCCTGGGCCGACCTGACGCACTCCGGCTCCTCGGTCCAGAGCCGCAACGGCCTCGACCCATTGACCAGCGGAGAATTCCTGGAGAAGCTCGCTCGCGCGTTCCTGGGCAACGCGCTGCCGACCGATCCGGACGCCTCGCCCGTCTTCGCCGATGTGCGCGGCCTGGCCCCGACCTTGATCCAGATGGGTGAGAACGAAGTGATGCTCAGCAGCGGCATCACGCTCGCCGGACGGCTCGCAGAACAACGCGTCCGCACCACCCTTGAGGTATGGCCCCACATGTTCCACGTCTGGCACCTGCTGGCCGGCCACATGGCCGAGGCCGACGAGGCCCTCGACAACGCCGTCTCCTTCATCACGCGGGAGTACGAGCGAGCGCGCTGAGGCACCCCACCACGCATCCCGGTCACTCCGCCTCACGGCCCGTGAGGCGATCTTCGAAGAACGGGCGTTCTCCGAAGGTTTCCCGCCGGGATGCAGGGTGTGGCGGAGCCGCGACCAACGCCAGGTCCCGGCCCAGCGCAAGCCCCGCCGCGAGTACGAGAAGCGCGTCAGCACCCTCCCCCCGGGCGCGCGTACGGGCCTCGTCGCGGAACGGGGCCTCGGGGTCAGCGCACCGAGTGGTCGTCATCCGCCACGGTGCCGCCCGTGGCGCGGGGGTCCGTGCGGCGGGCGTCCGTGGCGCGGGTGTCCGTGGCGGGAGTGTCGTCCGCGCCGTCCGCCGCGGACCGCACCTCCGGGCGCCTCGGTGCCTGCCGGGGTGTCCGGGGCTCCGCGGACGGCCCGGACGCCTTGCCCGAGGGCTTACCGGCGGAGGCCCCGGTGGACGCCCCGGTGGACTTCTCCCCCGCCTCGCGCTTGGTGTGCAGCCGGGAGCGTACGTCCGCGTGCGGCAGGAACTGGGCCCAGCGCTCGGGGAACTCCGACGGCGGGGTGATCTCCGCCGCGCCGTCGTCCGCCGTGCGCTGATCCCTCGCCCGCAGCCGGGCCGCCTCCTCCCGGGCGCGGGCGACGGCCTCCGCGCGCCCGGCGGCCGTGGCCACCGACGGCCAGACCCGGTCGATCGCGGCGTTGACCGCCGCCCCGACCAGCACCGCGAAGGCGGACACCCCGATCCACAGCAGCACCGCGACGGGTGCGGCCAGCGAGCCGTAGATCGTCGGGCCCTCGACCGTATGGATCAGGTAGATCCGCAGCAGGAAACTGCCCAGCACCCACATCGCGAGGGCCACCAGTGCCCCGGGGATGTCCTCGCGCCACGGCGAGCGCACCGGCACGGACACGTGGTAGAGCGTGGTGAGGAAGGCGACGGACAACACCAGCACCACCGGCCAGTACAGGGCCGGTACGAGATCGCCGCTGGACGGCAGCAGGTTCACCACCGCCTCCGGCCCTATGACCATCAGCGGCAGCGCCACCGCCCCGGCCACGAGCGCCACCAGATAGAGCAGGAACGACAGCAGCCGGGTCCTGACGATCCCGCGCCGCCCCTCCAGTCCGTACATGATGGTGATGGTGTCCACGAACACGTTCACCGCGCGCGAACCGGACCACAGGGCGATGGCGAAGCCAAGCGAGATGACATCGGGGCGGCCGCCCTCGATGACATCGTCCAGCAGCGGCCGGGCGATCTCCCGCACGCCCCGGTCGGACAGCACGGTCGCGGAGGCGTCGAGGATGTTCTGCCGGATGGTGGCCACCGTGTCGGTGCTCGTCCACGCGTCGAAGTAGCCGAGCAGTCCGATCAGGGCGAGCAGCAGTGGCGGCAGCGACAGCAGGGTGAAGAAGGCCGCCTCGGCGGCGAGCCCGGTGACCCGGTACTCCATACAGGAGTTGACGGTGTCCTTCAGCAGCAGCCAGGCCATCCTGCGCTTGGACACGTTGCGGTACAGGGCGCGGGCCTTGCGGAGCCGGCCGGGCGGCTTCGGTGTTTCATCTGCTGGCTGCACCTTCTCACCGTATCGGGGGTTCTCCCCCTCGCTCACCCGGTGACCAGGCCGAACCGCCGCAAAAGGCGTCGACGGAGGGGATGCCGCGCCGACTCGGCACCACCCTCCGCCCGCCGGGCCCACTGTCCGAGCCGGATACCGCCATGCGCAAAGGTTGCGCCGCGTTGCAGCGGTGCGCCGGCCGCGGGTCAGCAGCCTCCGCAGTTGTAGTAGGTCACGTCCCAGTGGTTGCTCTCGCGCGCGTAGATGTTGCCCGAGCCGGACTTGTACTGCTGGGCGCCGTCACCGGGGCGCGGGCCGATGTTGCTGAAGGTGCCGGTGATGTAGTTGCTGAGGCAGCTGGTGGGGCTGAAGTCGAGCTTGTAGCCGTTCCAGTGGCTGTACGTACCGGAGGCGTGCCCGGTCTCCGTGCCGCCGGTGATGGTGAGCGCGCAGCCGCTGGCCTGCTTCAGGGTGATGGCACCCTGCACGGTGGTCAGGTTGATCTGCTCGAACGAGGTGCAGGTGGGGGTGTTGCGGTCCGAGCAGCCCCCACTGGAGGTCCAGGAGATCCCGGCGGCGCGCAGCCGGTTCGCCGCGTCGGAGTGGCTGAGCTTGGTCACCGCGACGGCGGAAGGGGCGTCGGCGGCCGGGGGGACGCTGGGTGCGGCCACCGCGCTGTGGGCGGTGAAAACGCCGGTGGTCGCGAGGACCGCGCCGCCGAGCAGCGCGCCGAGTCTGGTCCGGATGCTGGTCACAGCCATGGTCGTGTTCGTCTCCTCCGTCTGCCGATCCGTGGGCCGTCGAGGACGGCGGCAACACGATCCCAGCCCTCCGGGTCGAGTGGACCGCCATCGGGGAAATTGGGACAGCGGGCTCGGAAACCGCCCCCGACCTGCGGGGACGGCGGGCGCTGGGATGCCGGCTGGGATGCCGGGTGAGGTGGCGATGGCGCGACGAGCCACGATCAGCGCCTCTTAGCCCCCTCGGCCCCCTTGGTCCCCTTGGCCCCCTCGGCCCCCTTCGTTCCGGCGCGATAGGCGCGGTCGCAGGACTTCCAGGCGCTGAAGTCATGGGTTCGCGCCCACAGCCGATGGGCCGCCCGGATGTTCCAGTCCGGGTCCAGTGCCTGCTCACGGGTGCCGTCGAGCGTGCGCAGCGTGCCGTCGTACAGCTGGAAGACGCCCCAGTTCCGGGTGGCGTTGGTGTTGGGCAGGGTGTAGAGGGGGTCGAGGTACGAGGCGCAGTCGGCGATGCCGACCGCGCGCTCGGGGTCCTCGGTGAAGACCTCGCGGATGCGCCGGGCGACCCGCTCGGGTGTCCAGGTGTCGAGCGGCTTCCCCTCGGTCTCGTAGAGCGCCCGTTTCGTCCGCTCGTCCACCGATCCGTTCGGCGTCAGCCCGCTGCGGAGCTGGAACACCACGACCCGCATCTGGGTGACCGGGCCGAAGGCCCCGTCGACGTCGAGCTCACCGCCGGCGCGGGCGAGCAGCGACTGGAGCTCGTGCACACACGCGTCCGACTGCCCCATGCTCACCACGACCGGACAGCGGGAGGACAGCAGCAGCCGGCCGTCCGAGGACCCGCCCGAGCCGCCCCTGAGTCCCAGCGCGTCCCCTAACAGCACGACCGCCGTCGCGGCGGCGGTGAGCGCGGTCAGGAGGAGCCCGGCGATCAGCGGCCGACGCCGCGCCGGCGGCCGCGCGGCCGCCCCGGCCGCCGCCCCCGGCCCCGGCTCGACCCCCGGGCCCGGCTCCGGCTCGACCCCCGGCTCGGTATCCGACTCACCGTCCGTCTCGGCCCGTGAGACGGCGGGGGTCGCCGATACGGCGGCGGCCGGGGCGCGGGAGACGGCGGTCGATGCGCGGGAGACGGCCCGTTTACGCTCGGCGTCGGCCAGGACCCAGCGCCGGTGCAGCTCCAGCAGTTCCTCGCGGCCGGCCCCGCACACCTTGCCGAACCGCGCGATCACCTCGTAGTCGCCGGGCACGCTCGCCCCCGAGCAGTAGCGGTGCAGGGCCGAGCCGCTCACCCCGCTGCGGGCGGCCAGCGCCGCGTAGCTGCGGTCCGTCCTCCCCTTGAGCTCGCGCAACAGCTCCGCGAACTTCGCCACGTCCCCCACGTCCGCCACGTCCGCAACACCCCCCGCGTCGATACCCGTCAACGGCGAGTCAACGGCGTCCATGGTTATCTGTCCACCATGAGCATCACCGTGACCACCTGGTACCTGGAGCAGACCGCCGCCTCGGATCTCAGCCCGGCACAGGAGCCGCCCGCCACGGCGGAGGTGCGGATCGTCCGGGCCGAGGTGCCGAGCCCCGAGTTCAGCCACTTCCTGTACACGGCGGTGGGCTCGGACGTGGCGTGGACCGACCGGCTGGTGTGGTCGCGTGCGGCGTGGGAGGGGTATCTGCACCGGCCCGGTGTGGAGACCTGGGTGGCGTACGAGCGCGGCACCCCGGCCGGGTACATCGAGCTGGAGGGCCAGGACGAGGGCGTGGTGGAGATCGCCTACTTCGGCCTGGTACCGGCCTTCCGGGGCCGCCGTATCGGTGGGCATCTGCTGAGCTGGGGGACCGCCCGCGCCTGGGACATGGCCGACCGGTGGCCGGACCGGGTGCCGACCAAGCGGGTATGGGTGCACACGTGCAGCAAGGACGGGCCGTACGCGCTGGACAACTACCGCCGCCGGGGTTTCCGCGTCTTCGACGTCAAGACGGCGGACGAAGAGTGACCAACACCACAACGTCTTGCTAGCTGAGACATATCAGTCCGCATAGTGGATAAAGGTGGACTCGCCAGAGACCACCATGCGACGCTTCCGTCATGTCTCGAGCTGGAATTGCCTTGGTGAGTCGACGCCACGTCGACCTCGGCCGCATGTCCAGCGCGATCTGTCCGGCGGGCTGACCCGCACCTCGTCAGGGCCCCGGGGCCCCGGTCAGCACCACCGCACATCTTTCGCCGCCCCCGACGACGTGGGCGAGCGCGCACGCCTCCACACCTCGCCGCCGCACCTCGCACCGGTCACCGCCGTCACCCCTGTCCGCCTGCGTATGCGCAGGTCAAAGGGTGCGCGAGTACCGTCCGCCGCACCAGAGCCGCTCAGAAGGACACACACCGCCATGGCTGCCACCCCGGAACGCGCAAGCGCAACGCCCCGCCGCAAGGCCGGACGCCACCGCGGCGAAGGCCAGTGGGCCGCGGGGCACTTCACCCCCCTCAACGGCAACGAGCAGACCAAGAAGGACGACGACGGTCTCAATGTGCGGACACGCATTGAGACGATCTACGCCCACCGCGGCTTCGACTCCATCGACGGCGCCGATCTGCGCGGCCGGATGCGCTGGTGGGGCCTCTACACCCAGCGCAAGCCCGGGATCGACGGCGGCAAGACCGCGATCCTGGAGCCGGAGGAGCTGGACGACGAGTACTTCATGATGCGGGTCCGGGTGGACGGCGGCCGGCTGACCACCGAGCAGCTGCGGGTCATCGGGGAGATCTCGCAGGAGTTCGCACGCGGCACCGCGGACATCACCGACCGGCAGAACATCCAGTACCACTGGATCCGGATCGAGGACGTGCCCGAGATCTGGCGGCGTCTGGAGGCCGTCGGGCTGTCCACCACGGAGGCGTGCGGTGACACCCCCCGCGTGATCATCGGGTCGCCGGTCGCCGGGATCGCCGAGGACGAGATCATCGACGGCACCTCCGCGATCGAGGAGATCCACCGCCGCTACATCGGCAGCAAGGAGTTCTCCAACCTGCCGCGCAAGTTCAAGACCGCGATCTCCGGTTCCCCGGTGCTCGACGTGGTGCACGAGATCAACGACGTCTCGTTCGTCGGTGTCCGCCACCCCGAGCACGGCCCCGGCTTCGACCTGTGGGTCGGCGGCGGGCTGTCCACCAACCCCAAGATCGGCGTACGGCTCGGCGCCTGGGTCCCGCTGGAGGAGGTCCCGGACGTCTGGGCCGGGGTCACCTCCATCTTCCGCGACTACGGCTACCGGCGGCTGCGCAACCGCGCCCGGCTGAAGTTCCTGGTCGCCGACTGGGGCCCGGCGAAGTTCCGGCAGGTGCTGGAGGACGAGTACCTGAAGCGCCCGCTGATCGACGGTCCGGCGCCCGAGCAGCCGGCCCAGCGGTGGCGTGACCACATGGGCGTCCACCGTCAGCAGGACGGCCGCTACTACGTGGGCTTCGCGCCGCGCGTCGGCCGGGTGGACGGCGCGACCCTCGCCAAGATCGCCGACCTGGCCGAGGCACATGGCTCCGGGCGGCTGACCACCACCGTCGAGCAGAAGATGATCGTGCTCGATGTGGCCGAGGACCAGGTGGAGTCGCTGGTCGCCGGGTTGGAGGCGCTGGACCTCCAGGTCACGCCGTCCCCGTTCCGGCGCGGCACGATGGCCTGCACCGGTATCGAGTTCTGCAAGCTGGCGATCGTCGAGACCAAGGGGCGCGGCTCCTGGCTGATCGACGAACTGGAGCGCCGGCTGCCCGAGTTCGACGAGCCGATCACCATCAACCTCAATGGCTGCCCGAACGCGTGTGCCCGCATCCAGGTCGCGGACATCGGCCTCAAGGGCCAGCTGGTCATGGACGCCAACGGCGAGCAGGTGGAGGGCTACCAGGTGCACCTGGGCGGCGCCCTGGGCCTGGAGCCGGGTTTCGGCCGCAAGGTGCGCGGGCTGAAGGTCACCGCCGCCGAGCTCCCCGACTACGTGGAGCGGCTGCTGCGCCGCTTCCAGGAGGAGCGCGAGGACGGCGAGCGCTTCGCCACCTGGGCCGGCCGGGCCTCCGAGGAGGCCCTCACATGAGCGAGCGTGCCGCGCCGTTCTACTGCCCTTACTGCGGTGACGAGGACCTGCGGCCCTCGGAGGAGGGCCATGGCGCATGGGAATGCGCGTCCTGCAACCGCGCGTTCCGCCTGTCGTTCCTCGGGCTGCTGGCCAAGGGTCTGCGGCCCGACACGGTCGATGAAGGGGGCACGACGATATGACCCGGCTCGAGCAGACCGATCTCGAGGGGCTCGCCGAGAAGGCGGGCCGCGAGCTCGAGGACGCCCCCGCGCTGGAGATCCTGCGCTGGGCGGCGGACACCTTCGGATCACGTTTCTGTGTCACCTCCTCGATGGAGGACGCGGTGGTGGCGCATCTCGCCTCCCGCGCCTTCCCCGGTGTCGACGTGGTCTTCCTCGACACCGGCTACCACTTCCCCGAGACCATCGGCACCCGTGACGCGGTGGAAGCCGTGATGGACGTCAACGTCATCACACTGACGCCCCGTCAGACCGTCGCCGAGCAGGACGCCGAGTACGGCCCCAGGCTGCACGACCGCAACCCCGACCTGTGCTGCGCCCTGCGCAAGGTCCAGCCGCTCGAGGAGGGGCTGCGGGAGTACGACGCCTGGGCGACGGGTCTGCGCCGGGACGAATCCCCAACGCGCGCCAACACCCCGGTCGTTGGCTGGGACGCCGCGCGACGTAAGGTGAAGATCTCGCCGATCGCCCGCTGGACCCAGGCGGATGTCGACGCGTACATCGCCGAGCACGGTGTGCTGACCAACCCCCTGCTGATGGACGGCTATCCGTCGATAGGCTGCGCCCCCTGCACCCGCCGGGTTCTGGAAGGCGAGGACATCCGGTCCGGCCGCTGGGCGGGACGCACCAAGACCGAATGCGGGCTGCACGGCTGATGGCTGTCGACCAGGAGAACGAGATGAGCGCCCCCACGACCACCGGCGCCACGGTGTGGCTGACCGGTCTGCCGAGCGCGGGAAAGACCACGATCGCCTATGCGCTGGCCGAGCGGCTGCGCGGCGAGGGCCACCGGGTGGAGGTGCTCGACGGGGACGAGATCCGCGAGTTCCTCTCCGCGGGGCTCGGCTTCTCCCGCGAGGACCGGCACACCAACGTCCAGCGGATCGGCTTCGTCGCCGAGCTGCTCGCCTCGCACGGGGTCACGGTGCTGGTGCCGGTCATCGCCCCGTACGCGGACAGCCGCGAGGCGGTGCGCAAGCGCCACAAGCGCGAGGGCACCCCGTATCTGGAGGTGCACGTGGCCACCCCGGTCGAGGTGTGCTCGGAGCGGGATGTGAAGGGTCTGTACGCGAAGCAGGCCGCGGGCGAGATCTCGGGCCTGACCGGTGTCGACGACCCCTACGAGGCCCCTGCCGACCCGGATCTGCGCATCGAAACCCACAAGAACGGGGTGCAGGAGTCGGCGGCCGAGGTGCGGTTGCTGTTGAGTGAAAGGGGACTGCTGTGAGTCACGCGCGCGCGGCCACCACGCTCCCCGCACCCGGACGCCCTGCGTCCGGCAGTGCCCACGGCGGAGCCGCCGATGCAACGGGAAGCCACTACCGCAGCCGAGCGAACGAAAGGGGCGCGGCATGACGACCGTGACGGCGATCAACGCGGACGAGGGCGCGGGCCTGTACGCGCTCTCGCACCTGGACGCGTTGGAGTCCGAGGCGGTGCACATCTTCCGTGAGGTGGCGGGCGAGTTCGAGCGGCCGGTGATCCTGTTCTCCGGCGGCAAGGACTCCATCGTCATGCTGCATCTCGCGCTCAAGGCGTTCGCCCCGGCGGCGGTGCCGTTCTCGCTGCTGCACGTGGACACCGGACACAACTTCCCCGAGGTCATCGCCTACCGGGACAACGCGGTCGCCCGGCACGGGCTGCGGCTGCACGTGGCCTCCGTCCAGGAGTTCATCGACGACGGCCGGCTGCGGGAGCGCCCGGACGGCACCCGCAACCCGCTCCAGACCGTGCCGCTGCTGGACGCCATCGAGAAGAACCGCTTCGACGCGGTCTTCGGCGGTGGCCGCCGGGACGAGGAGAAGGCCCGCGCCAAGGAGCGGGTGTTCTCGCTGCGGGACGAGTTCGGCGGCTGGGACCCGCGCCGGCAGCGCCCCGAGCTGTGGCAGCTCTACAACGGCCGCCACTCCCCCGGTGAGCATGTGCGGGTCTTCCCGCTGTCGAACTGGACCGAGCTGGACGTGTGGCAGTACATCGCCCGGGAGAAGATCGACCTCCCACAGATCTACTACGCGCATGAGCGCGAGGTCTTCCGGCGCGGTGGCATGTGGCTGGCGCCCGGTGAGTGGGGCGGCCCGAAGGACGGCGAGACCGTGGAGCGGCGCATGGTGCGCTACCGCACCGTGGGCGACATGTCCTGCACGGGTGCCGTCGAGTCGGACGCGGTGACCATCGAGCAGGTCATCGATGAGATAGCCGCCTCCAGACTGACCGAGCGGGGTGCGACCCGCGCCGACGACAAGCTGTCGGAGGCCGCGATGGAGGACCGCAAGCGCGAGGGGTACTTCTAACCATGACGAGCAATCTGACGTCCGGGGAGCAGGCCGCCGCGGCCGCCGTCGAGCGGTCCGCCGCCACCTCGCAGCTGCGCTTCGCCACCGCCGGCTCGGTGGACGACGGCAAGTCCACCCTGGTCGGGCGGCTGCTGCACGACTCCAAGTCGGTACTGGCCGATCAGCTCGAGGCCGTGGAGCACGCCTCGCGCAGCCGTGGCCAGGAGGCCCCGGACCTGGCGCTGCTGACGGACGGACTGCGCGCGGAGCGGGAGCAGGGCATCACCATCGATGTCGCGTACCGCTACTTCGCCACCCCGAAGCGGCGGTTCATCCTCGCCGACACCCCCGGCCATGTGCAGTACACCCGCAACATGGTCACCGGCGCCTCCACCGCCGAGCTCGCCGTGGTGCTGGTGGACGCGCGCAACGGCGTGGTCGAGCAGACCCGCAGGCACGCCGCGGTCGCCGCCCTGCTGCGGGTGCCGCATGTGGTCCTCGCCGTCAACAAGATGGACCTGGTGGACTACGCGGAGCCGGTCTTCGCGGCCATCGCCGAGGAGTTCACCACCTACGCGGCCTCGCTGGGCGTGCCGGAGATCACCGCCATCCCGATCTCGGCGCTCGCCGGGGACAACGTGGTGACCCCGTCGGCCAACATGGACTGGTACGGCGGCCCGACCGTGCTGGAGCACCTGGAGACCGTGCCGGTGGGCACCGACCCGTCCCAGGACCCGGCGCGTTTCCCGGTGCAGTACGTGATCCGTCCGCAGACCGCCGAACACCCCGACTACCGCGGCTACGCCGGCCAGATCGCCTCCGGTGTGCTGCGCGTCGGCGACGCCGTCACCGTGCTGCCGTCCGGCCGGACCAGCACCATCACCGGGATCGACGCGCTGGGCACGCTGGTGGACGTGGCGTGGGCTCCGCAGTCGGTGACCGTCACGCTCGCCGACGACCTGGACATCTCGCGCGGCGATCTGATCGCGCCGAGCGACCACGTCCCGCAGACCACCCAGGACGTCGAGGCCACCGTGTGCCATCTGCACGACCGTCCGCTGCGCGTGGGCGACCGGGTGCTGCTCAAGCACACCACCCGCACGGTGAAGGCGATCGTCAAGGACATCCCGTCCCGGCTGACGCTGGCCGATCTGTCGCACCACCCGGCGCCGGGTGAGCTGGCCGCCAATGACATCGGCCGGGTCGTGCTCCGTACGTCCGAGCCGCTGGCGCTGGACGCGTACGACGCGTCGCGGCGCACCGGTTCCTTCCTGCTGATCGACCCGGCCGACGGCACCACGCTGACCGCCGGGATGGCGGGTGACTCCTTCGCGGCGTCGGCCCAGGGTGCCGAGTCCGCGCGGGACGACGAGGGATGGGACTTCTGACCATGGCCGGTGAGGTGTTCTCGACGTTCGCCAAGGAGGGCGGCCGGGTGGGCAGCGGCGCGCTCGGCAGCGGCCAGGGCGGGGTCGGACGATGTGCGTGCTGACGCCGCCGTCCGCTCCTGTCCACCACCGCCGTCGCATCCCGTCTGACCTGCCGGGCGTCCTCTGACGCCGTCCCGGCCCGTCGAGAGGAACACCCCCGTGTCGTCTGCCGTCCGCCCTGCCTTCGTACGACCAGCCGAGCGTCCCCGCCACCGCACCAGGTTCCTGGCCGCGGCGGCCGTCCTTCCCCTGCTGATGGGCGGGCTGGGCGCCTGCGGCTACGGCTCGCAGAAGGACAGCGACGACCAGGGGGCCTCGGCCCTGCCCGCGGCCGGCGGCGAGAAGATCGACGGCCTGGACAAGGTGAAGATCGGCTACTTCGCCAATGTCACCCATGCCACCGCGCTGGTGGGCCTGCGCAAGGGCGGCCAGATCCAGCAGGAGCTGAAGGGCACGAAGGTCTCGCCGTTCGTCTTCAACGCCGGGCCGTCCGAGATCGAGGCGCTCAACTCGGGCTCCATCGACATCGGCTGGATCGGCCCGTCACCGGCCATCAACGGCTATGTGAAGTCGCACGGCAAGAACCTCAAGATCATCTCCGGGTCGGTCTCCGGCGGCGTCAAGCTCGTGGTCAACCCCAAGAAGATCAAGACGCTCGACGACGTCAAGGGCAAGAAGATCGCCACCCCGCAGCTGGGCAACACCCAGGACGTGGCGTTCCTCAACTGGATCGCGAGCAAGGGCTGGAAGGTCGACGCGCAGAGCGGCAAGGGCGATGTGTCGGTGGTCCGCTCCGACAACAAGGTCACCCCCGACGCGTACAAGTCCGGCGCCATCGACGGTGCGTGGGTGCCCGAGCCGACCGCGTCCAAGCTGGTCGCCGAGGGCGGCAAGGTGCTGCTGGACGAGTCCTCGCTGTGGCCGGACAACAAGTTCGTGATCACGAATGTGATCGTCAGGCAGGCGTTCCTGAAGGAGCATCCGAAGGTCGTCGAGGCCGTGCTGCGCGGCTCGGTGAAGACCAACGCCTGGATCAAGGCCAACCCCGAGCAGGCGAAGGACGCGGCCAACGCGACGCTCAAGGCGGAGACCGGCAAGGCACTGCCCGCCGAGGTGATGGACCCGGCGTGGAAGTCCGTCCAGGTCACCGACGACCCCCTGGCCGCCACGCTGAACACCGAGGCGGACCACGCGGTCAAGGCGGGGCTGCTGGAGAAGCCCGACCTCAAGGGCATCTACGACCTGGCCCCGCTGAACAAGGTCCTCAAGGCCGAGGGCAAACCGACGGTCTCCGCCGCCGGTCTCGGCACCCAGTAGCCGACCGTCCGTCCCCGTACGCAGGTACGCATCCATCAGGAGGTGACCGGATGTCCCCGGCACTGACCACCGAGAAGGACGACCGGACGGGCGCCGCGGCGGCGGGTTCGCCCGCCCCCTCCGGCCGCGCCGGGTCCGTCTCGATCGACCACGTCCACAAGTCATTCGGCCGTCCCGGGACCGCCCAGCCGGTGCTCGAGGACATCAACCTCCATGTGCGGCCGGGCGAGTTCGTCTGTCTGCTGGGGGCTTCCGGCTGCGGTAAGTCGACCCTGCTCAATCTGATCGCCGACCTGGACAAGCCGTCGGCCGGGACCATCGAGGTCCCCGGCCGGCCGGCCCTGATGTTCCAGGAGCACGCCCTGTTCCCGTGGCTGACCGCGGGGAAGAACATCGAACTGGCGCTGCGGCTGCGCGGTGTGCCGCGCGCCGACCGCAGGCCGCAGGCCGAGCGGCTGCTGGAGCTGGTGCGGCTCGGTGGCGCCTACGGCAAGCGGGTGCACGAGCTGTCCGGCGGTATGCGGCAGCGCGTGGCGCTGGCCCGCGCGCTGGCGCAGGACTCCAGCGTGCTGCTGATGGACGAGCCGTTCGCCGCGCTCGACGCCATCACCCGCGATGTGCTGCACGAGGAGCTGACCCGGATCTGGAGCGAGACGGGCGTCTCGGTGCTGTTCGTGACCCACAACGTCCGCGAGGCCGTGCGGCTGGCCGAGCGCGTGGTGCTGCTGTCCTCCCGGCCGGGGCGGGTGGTCCGCGAATGGACGGTGGACATCCCGCAGCCGCGCCGTATCGAGGACTCGGACGTCGCCGACCTGTCCGTTGAGATCACCGAAGAACTGCGTGGGGAGATCCGCCGCCATGGCCAGCAGTAAGACCACCCGCGGCGGCGGGGTCGACGAAGCCGCCGAGAACACCGAGGCCGCCGAGGCCACGGAGAATACCGAGAACGCCGAGAACACCGGGAAGACAGCCGGGAAGCCCGCCGGCACCTCCACCGCCCAGGACCTGGCGGGCCTGGAGGCCGGTCTGGACGCCCTGGACACAGTGCAGACCAAGCGCGTCTCACCGGTCGAGGTGCTGGTCCAGAAGGTGCTGCCGCCCATCGTGGCCGTGCTCGTCGTCCTGGCCCTGTGGAAGGTGCTCGTCCTCGCGAAGGTCACCGACGACTACAAGCTCCCCGACCCCAAGCTCGTCTGGGACTCGCTGCGCCGGCTGTGGCTCCAGGGCGAGCTGTTCGACATCATCTGGACCAGCGTCTCGCGCGGCCTGTTCGGCTTCCTCATCGCGCTGGCGATCGCGACCCCGCTGGGTCTGATCGTCGCCCGGGTGAAGTTCATCCGCGCCGGCATCGGCCCGATCCTGTCCGGGCTCCAGTCGCTGCCCTCGGTCGCCTGGGTGCCGCCCGCGGTGATCTGGCTGGGCCTGAACGACCAGATGATGTACACCGTCATCCTGCTGGGCGCGGTCCCCTCCATCGCCAACGGGCTGGTCGCCGGCATCGACCAGGTCCCCCCGATCTTCCTGCGGGCCGGGCGCACCCTCGGCGCCCGCGGTCTGGTCAGCGCCCGGCACATCCTGCTGCCCGCCGCGCTGCCCGGTTACGTCGCCGGGCTCAAGCAGGGCTGGGCCTTCTCCTGGCGCTCGCTGATGGCCGCCGAGATCATCGCCAAGTCCCCCGACCTGGGCCTGGGGCTCGGCCAGTACCTGGAGAACCAGCGCAACAACTCCGACATGCCCGGTGTGCTGCTGGGCATCCTGCTGATCCTCGTCGTCGGCATCGCCATCGAGCTGCTGATCTTCGCCCCGATCGAGCGTCGGGTGCTGCGCAGCCGCGGCCTGCTGGCGAGCGCCCGCTGACCGGAAAACCGCCGAAGACCACCAACAACCACGGAAGCCACGGAAACCACCGGAGACCACGGAGAGCCAGAGAGAGCCACGATGTCTGCCCCGACCCTGCTGATCGTCGCCCACGGCAGCCGCGACCCGCGCCATGCGGCGACCGTCGACGCGCTGCGCGCGCGGGTGCGGTCGCTGCGGCCGGGGCTGCGGGTGGAGGCGGCGTTCCTGGAGTTCAACGCACCGCGCGTGAGCCAGGTCCTCGCCCGCCTCGCGGAGCGAGGCGCGGACGCGGGGGACCAGGTGATCGCCCTCCCCCTGCTGCTGACCCGCGCCTTCCACGCGAAGTCCGACATCCCGGCGGTGCTGCGCGAGGCCACGGCCCGCCACCCCCGGCTGTCCGTCCGCCAGGCCGCGGTCCTGGGCCCGTCCCCGCTGCTCGTGGACGCCCTGGAACGCCGCCTGTACGAGGCGGGGCTGCGCCCCGCCGACCGCCGCTCGACCGGGGTCGTCCTGGCCGCGGCGGGCTCCACCGACCCGGAGGCGATCGCGGTGATCGCTGAAATCGCGCGGGAGTGGCGGCACACCGGTTGGTGCGCCGTGCGACCCGCGTTCGCCTCCGCCTCACTTCCCCGCACCGAGGACGCCGTCCGCGCCCTGCGCGCGGAGGGCGTCGCCCGGGTGGCCGTGGCCCCCTACGTCATCGCCCCCGGCCGCCTCCCCGACCGCATCGCCCGGGGCGCCGAGGCCGCGGGCGCGGACGTCCTGTCCGACGTCCTGGGCCCGGCCCCGGAACTGGCCCGCCTCCTGCTGCACCGCTACGACGAGGCCCGCCGCACGGTCCCGGTGCCGCTGACCGCCTGACTGCCTGACTGCCTGACTGCCTGACCGGACCTTGAGGCCGCCGGCCGGTTCACCCGGCGACCTGCGCCTTCCCCTGCTCACGCCCGCGTTAGCCAGGTGTTAGCGGAGCGGCAGTCGTGCGGTAGGAACTCCCGCCAGAGTGGGTGACGTACCGAGAAGCACACGACACCAACTGCCCCTGGGGGGAACCGAAATGAGCTCCAGCACCGTCCGCACCGCTCGTCGCCGCACCCTGCGCGTTGCCGCCGCCGCCCTGATCGCAGCCGCCGGCCTCTCCCTGACCGCCTGCTCCGGCTCGGACGACACCAGCTCGAAGTCCGCGGCCACCGCCGCGTCCAGCAGCGCGGGCTCCTCCGCCGGAGCGCAGGGCTCCGATGCCAAGGTCGACACCAAGGCGGGCGCCGCGGACAAGGCGGCGTCCCCCTCCCGCACCGAAACCCTGGCGGACGGCAGCACGGCCGAGATCTACGAGCTCGGCGACCTGCACTACCGTCTCAAGATCGTCAACGATGGTGACGTCCTGGCCACGCTGGAGGCGAACGAGCACGACGCCGGGCTCGACGCCAACGACATGTTCGTCGTGCTCACGATGGGCGGCGAGGTCCACTCCTGGATGGGCGGTGGACACCAGGGACCGGGCACGTTCGAGCTCGCGGGCGGCTGGAAGGCCAAGGTCACGAAGGTCGGCGAACTCCAGTACCGGGCGCAGATCATCGGCCACGACGGGGTGGCCGCCACGATGGAGACGAACGAGCACGACACCGGGCTCGACGCCAACGGCGTGTACATCGTGCTCAGCGCCGGCGGTGTGATCAGCGCCCACGAGTGAACGCCTGCCCATCTGCGCGGTGGAGCCACCTTGGGCGGCTCCACCGCCGCCGTGACTTCCTCACCCGTGCGACGCGCCGCAGACCTCGGGGTAGTCCACCTCGTCGGGCAGCCGGTAGCCCAGTTCGGCCAGTCGCGACGCGACGTCCGCCGGGCTTCGTCCGGTCAGGCTCGCGCTGTGCAGCACGTGTTCGAGGTGGACGCCGTCCAGGAAGGAGCGGTCGACCGTTTCCAGGAGCCGGATGTCCTCCGGATCCGCCACCTGTGGCAGCTTGGCGTTCTCGTGCAGCCAATGGCCCAGCTCGGCCAGGCGTGCCGCGGTGTCGGCGGGGGTCCGGCCCGTGGCGAGGGCCGCGCGCAGGATGTGCCGCAGCTGCACCCCCACGACGTTGTTCACCTTCAGCCAGGGCCGTCGGCCGTCGAGTTCCTCGCTGATGAGGCGCAGATCGTCCGCCTCCAGGGAGTCCGGCACGGTGCCCGGACGGTCGGCGCCCAGCTCCTTCAGACGGGCCATGATGTCCGCCACATCACGGCCGGTCTCCCGCGCGACGGTGACCACGTGTCCGAGGTGGGCGCCGCTGTCCGCGAGGAGCAGCTCGTCCTCGGGTTCGGGGGTGTACGGCAGCCGGACGCCGAGGGCGAGCAGGCGCGTGGCGACGGTGTGCGGATTGCACCGCAGCTCATGGGCCACGCGGAACACGTGCCGGGGGCTCGCCTCCGCGTCCCAGTCCAGGAACGTGCCATCGCCCTTGGGGTCGGTGCGGATCAGCACGATGTCCCGGCTGTCCGGGGTCTCGGGCAGCGGGTGGCCGGCCGGGACCGTGCAGCCGAAGACGGTCAGCCGCCGGGCGGCCTCGGCGGGGCTCAGCCCCTGCTCCCCCGCCGAGACGACCAGGTTCCGCAGCGAGACGGGCTCGTCGAGCTTGATCCAGGAGAGGTTGTACGTGTCCGCCTTGAGCAGCAGGGCGTCCTGCCGGGTCACCGTGGGTGGCAGCGGGATGTCGGGCAGCTCGATGTCGGTGTAGCCGAGTGCGGTCAGCCGTGACACGACGTCGGCGGGGGCGCACCCCACCGTGACCGCGGCGAACAGCACATGGCCGAAGGGCACCTGCTCGCCGGGCCGCAGCAGGGAGGTGTGGTAGCCCAGGCGCAGACGGGTGAACCGGTCCTCCGGGTCCTGGGATGCGGGGGTGTTCGACATGGTGGGCCTTTCAGGAGCGGTGAGCGTGCGAGGGACGAGTGGGGTCGGCGCCGGACCGGAGGGTCATTCGGCCACCGCGATATAGCGGCCGCTCGCCCCGTCCTCCTCCTCGTCGTCCTCCCACTCCTCGTCCGGCTCCCGCTTCCCGCGCAGGTTCACCCGGACCCCCGCGGGCTCCAGCGTCGTCCATATCCGCAGCATCATCTCGTCGCTGAGGTAGTGGTGCGAAAGGTCGAGCTCCTCGAGGTGGGTGAGCGGCTGCCCGTGCAGCAGCGCCTCGGCGCCCTTGTCGGAGAGCGTGCCCATGGCCAGGCTCAACGAGGTGAGCTGGGGCACGACCGCCGCGGAGGCCACCGCGGCGGCCAGCTCGTCCTGGATGGGGCTGTTCTGCAACCCCAGGTGGCGCAGCGCGGGCTTGCGCGCACCCGCGAGGAGCGGGGCGAGCTGCTCGACGGTGGTGCCGCCCCCGTACCAGTCGTCGCCCAGCCACAGCTCCAGCCGCTCCAGCGCGGGCAGGTCGGCGGCGGCGATGCTCTCCGCCGCCTCGGGAGGCAGCCCGCCGGACTCGATCCGCAGCGACCGCAGCCCCGCGTGACCCGCCACGGGGAACTTCAGCCCGCTCCCGCCGCGGACGACGAGCTCCCGCAGACCCGGGAACGCCTCCAGGAGCGGGGCGACATCGGACTGCTCGATCGAGGAGATCATCTCCTCCTCGTCCTCGATGTCGCCCAGGAAGACCGCTTCGAGACCGGTCAGCCGGTCGCTCAGGTCGGTGAGCCAGGACACCCTGTCCATGCCGTAGCCGAGGACCAGCGCCCGCACCTTCTCCAGCTCCACCGTGCTGGTGAAGCGCTCCCAGCAGACATCGGCGTCCTCGTCGGTGGAGTACAGCCCGGACTGAAGGCGCCACGCCACGGAAGCGGCGTCGGGCAGCAGCGTGGCGGGGGTGTACGGCGGAACGGTCAGTACCGTTAATCCGTAGAAGTTCTCGACGTGGTGCACGTACGACAAGACGAGGCTCCAAGATCCATGTCCAACAGCAGTGCGACATGTTCTATCAGCGGCCTCCGACAGCGGGACTGGCGGGCCACCGCCGTCGCCGCCACGTGCTTCCGGGCGCAGTCGCACGGCTCGGCCTGGAGGCGTCGGCGGTCGTCAGAGCTGTCACGTGCAATGCGTCCGTCCAGGTCGCCGGGGAGTTCACCGTCGACCTGGATCTCGATGCCGTGCGCCGCGAGGTGGAGGGCCGAGGCAGGTCCTAGCCCTCCGGGTAGAAGACGAACAGCGTGCAGCCCGTCGTGGTCCGGGGAATGTGGGAGGAGCCGGCCGGGGCGTGGATGAAGGTGCCGGCGGGGTAGTCGTGGGCGCCGTCGTTGAAGGTGCCGGAGACCACGAAGACCTCTTCGGGGCCCGGTTCGTGGACGTCCACGCCCTCCCATGAGGCGCCGGGGTCCATCTCGAGGACGTGGGCCTTCGCGCCGTTGTCCCCCGTCCACAGGGGGCGCAGGCGGATGCCTGGGAAGAGTTCCTTGACGGGGGCGTCGCCGACCGCCGCCGCGGTGTATCCGTCGGTGAGGTTCATGCCGCTCAGCGTGGCATCGCGGCTCAACGGGCCCAAGGGCACAGCCGGGTGCTCTCCGCACCCGGCTGCGCCCCTGGGATGATCACCTCACCCGTACAGGTCCGTACAGGTCCCCGTAGGTCCTACTCGACGATCTTCAGCAGCTTGTTCGGCGTGCCCTCGCCCGGGTTGGAGATCTTGTCGGCGGTCGCGCCGTCCGTCAGCGCCTGCGCCACGTCGGCCGGCTTGGCGTCCTGGTGGCCGCTGAGGTAGACGGCGGCGGCGCCCACGACGTGCGGGGTGGCCATCGACGTACCGGAGATGGTGTTGGTCGCGTCGTCGCCGGTGTTCCAGTCGGAGGTGATGTCCGAGCCGGGGGCGTAGATGTCCACGACCGAGCCGTAGTTGGAGAAGTCGGACTGCTCGTCCTGGTCGGTGCTGGAGGCGACCGTGATCGCGTCCTCCACCCGTGCGGGGGAGCTCTGGCTGGCGTCGCTGGACTCGTTGCCCGCCGCGACCGCGAAGGTGACACCGGAGTCGATGGCCTTCTGCACGGCCGCGTCGAGGGCCTCGTCGGGGGTGCCGCCCAGGCTCATGTTGGCGACGGACGGGCCCTGGTGGTTCTCGGTGACCCAGTCGATGCCCGCGACGACCTGCTCGGTGGTGCCCGAACCCTGGTCGTCCAGGACCCGCACCGCGACGATGTCGGCCTTCTTGGCCACGCCGTGCTCGGCACCGGCGATGGTGCCCGCCACGTGGGTGCCGTGGCCGTTGCCGTCGTCGGCGTCGTCGTCGTTGTCGACCGCGTCGAAGCCGGAGGTGGCCCGGCCCTCGAAGTCCTTGTGGCTGGTGCGGACGCCGGTGTCGATGACGTAGGCGGTGACGCCCTCACCCGCGCTGTCGGGGTAGTTGTACGCGTCGTCGCCCTGGGTGTCTTCCTGGTCGATCCGGTCCAGGCCCCACGAGGGCGGGTTCTCCTGGGTGCCCTTGATGGTGTACCGGTGGTTCTGGACCACCTTGGCCACCGCCGGGTCGGCGGCCAGCCGCTTGGCCTCGGTGTCGGTCAGCCCGCTGGCCGAGAAGCCGTTGATCGCGGAGTCGTAGGTGCGGCGCAGCTTCCCGCCGTAACTCTCGGCGAGGTCCTTGCCCTGCTCGGCGGCCTTGACGCTCTTGTCGCCCTTGAGCATGACGATGTAGCTGCCGTCCACGGCGTTTGCCGCCTGGGTGCCGTAGACCTTGCCCTCGGCGGGTGCGGTGGCGGCGCCGGCCGGAACGGCGACGAAGACACCGGCGGTGACGGCGGTGGCGGCGGCCACGGCCAGACCGAGTCGACGCGCGTTGCGCTGCTTGTGAACTGCCATGACGAGGGTTCCTCCTCGTGCGGTTGTGGGGGGTAGTCCGCGCGGGAGCGCAAGCGGATGCCGTTCCCGTAAGTGCGGAAGAACCGTTGTGTGTTGGGGCCACTCAGGTTCTGACAAAAACCCTGACTGATGAGTACGGGTCAATTCAAGATCCCGGTCCAGGTGTGACATAGGCAACGTTGTCCGCACCGACCACCAGGTCAAGCTCCCTTAGGTGTAAGGGGCTTGGATGGGGCATGGTGGGGATGGCCCCCCTCTTCGGAGGGAGACAACCACCCGTCAGGTTCACCGGTCAGCATGATGGGACGGTCCGCCCCCGCGGCCTAGCGTCGTCCAGGGGTGGCGGAGAGGGTCTGCCACCAGGGCATAAGGGGATGTCGTGGCGGACACAGGCCACTGGGACAGACCGCGCGGGACAGCCGCCCGCGTGGCTAGCTGGAGCGCCCGTCACCGGTGGGCGGCGGTCGGGGGCTGGGTGCTGCTGGTCGTCCTCGCCCTGGCCGTCGGCTCGATGGCGGGCCGGGTGGACGTGGCGGACAGCGAGCAGGTTCCCGGCGAGTCCGGGCGCGTCTCGAAGATTCTCGACGATGCGGGCATTGACGAAGCAGCCGGGGAAACCGTGCTGATCCAGGCCAAGGACGGCGGGCTCACCGCGGACGACCCGGCCTTCCGCGAGGCGGTCGAGGCGGTGCTCGACGGGGTACGCGACACCGGCCGGGTGACCGCCGTCCAGTCACCGTACGCGACCAAGGCCCTCTCCGCCGACCGGCGTTCGGCGCTGGTGCGGTTCGAGATGCGCGGCGACCCGGAGCAGGCCGCGGACCGCGTCCAGCCGGTCCTGGACGCGGTGGCCGAGGCGCAGAACCGTCACCAGGCGCTGCGGATCGAGGAGTTCGGCGACGCCAGCGGCCAGAAGGCGTTCGACGACGCGTTCGGCGACGACTTCACCCAGGCCGAGTACTCCGCGCTGCCGGTGGCCCTGGGCATTCTGCTGATCGCCTTCGGCGCGCTGGTGGCCGCGCTGCTGCCGGTGGCGCTCGCGATGACCGCGTTCCTGGCCACCTCCGGCCTGGTGGCGGTGGTCAGCCACTGGGTGCACATGAGCGACACCGCCAACTCGGTGATGCTGCTGGTGGGGCTGGCCGTCGGGGTCGACTACTGCCTGTTCTACCTGCGCCGGGAGCGCGAGGAGCGCGCCGCCGGACGGGACGCGGGGACCGCGCTGCGGATCGCGGCGGCCACCTCCGGCCGCGCCATCCTGGTCTCGGGTGTCACGGTGATCGTGGCCATGGCGGGCATGCTTTTCACCGGTATCGCGGAGTTCAAGGCGATGGGGCTGGCCACCTTGATGGTGGTGGCCGTGGCCATGGTCGGCTCGGTGACGGTGCTGCCCGCGCTGCTCTCGCTGCTCGGTGAGCGGGTGGAGAAGGGCCGGGTGCCGTTCCTGGCGCGCGCCAAGCGGCGGAGCAACGGCGAGAGCCGCGTCTGGCGCGCCGTCCTCGGCCCGGTGCTGCGCCGCCCCAAGCTGTCGCTGGTCCTCGCGGGTGGCGCGCTGATCGCGGTGGCCGTCCCCGCCGTGGGGATGAACACCGCGAACCTCACCCTGGACCAGGAGTTCGGCGACCGGCTGCCGGTCGTGGTCGCGTACCACCACATCGACGAGGCGTTCCCGGGCGGGCCCGACCCGGCCAGGGTCGCGGTGACGGCGGACGACATCGACGCCGCGCCGGTGCGCGACGCGATCGCCCGCTTCCGCACCGAGGCGGTGGCGAAGGGCGCCTCCAAGGGCCCGGTCGAGGTGACCTTCCACCGGAAGCAGAACCTGGCCGTGATCGAGGTACCGCTGATCGGCGGCTCGGACGAGGGCAAGGCCGAGCGGAGCCTGAACGTGCTGCGGAACGAGGTGCGCCCGGCCACGCTCGACACGGTGGACGGGGTGGCGGCCCCCATCGGTGGCTCGACCGCCTCCTCCAAGGACTTCAACGACAAGCTCGGCTCGGCGATCACCCCGGTCTTCGCCTTCGTGGTGGTCTTCGCCTTCCTGCTGATGCTGATGTCCTTCCGGTCGCTCACCATCGCCGTGACCTCCATCGTGCTCAACCTGCTGTCGGTCGGCGCGGCGTACGGCATCCTCACCGCCGTCTTCCAGCACGGCTGGGGCGCGGGGCTGGTCGGCGCGGAGGGCGTGGGCGCGATCGTGTCCTGGCTGCCGCTGTTCCTCTTCGTGATCCTGTTCGGGCTGAGCATGGACTACCACGTCTTCGTGGTCTCCCGGATCCGCGAGGCGCGCCTGGCCGGCCGCACCACCAAGGACGCGGTGGTGCACGGTGTGGTCACCACCGCGGGCGTGGTGACCAGCGCCGCCGTCATCATGGTCGCGGTCTTCGCCATCTTCGGGACGCTGTCGATGCAGTCCATGAAGCAGATGGGCGTGGGCCTGGCGGCCGCGGTCCTCATCGACGCCACCGTCATCCGCGGGGTGCTGCTCCCGGCCGCGATGACGCTGCTGGGCGAGCGCAACTGGTACCTGCCGAAGTGGCTGCGGTGGCTTCCGGACCTCACCCACGACGAGCCCGCCCCGCCCCAGCGGCCCGCCGTCCCGGTGGGCGCTCCCTGGGCGCCGGACGCGGACGACCGGCCCCGGCACGCCAGGGTCTGACCTTTGCTCCTCAGGAGTTGAGCGGGGCGGTGGCCGTCTCGAAGGAGTTGATGGTGCGGGTGAAGTCCCGGGTGGACAGCAGCAGCTTGTAGATGATGGCCAGCTCGAAGACGAGCAGCAGCGCACCCGACACGACGGTCGTCGCCACCACCCCGTCGATGGCCGGCCCGATGATGAACACGCCCATCTGGAACTCGATACCGCTGATGAGATGGGCCCGGATGCGGTGGCGCAGCAGGAAGTTCCGGCACCGGACCCACCAGGGGAAGCGGCGCCGGAACTCCTGGTGCAGATCGACGACCGCGGGGCGGCGCGGGGCCGGTACCGCCGCTCGGGCGGTACCGGCTGCGGCGGCGGTCTCGGCGACGGCCGCGGCCGCTGTACCGGGCGCCGGTGCGGCCGCCAGGGCCGGTGCGGTCTCCACGGCCGGAGCGGTCTCCACGGCCCGTGCGGCCTCCGCCGGCGCCACCGGCTGCAAGGGGGCCACCGTGGCCGGGTCGGTCTCCAGATCGGCCTCGGGGTTCTCCCGCAGCAGGTCCTCCATGAACGCCAGCTCGGCCTGATTGTCGGCCTTGCGGGCCGCACGCATCCGGGCCTTGATCTCCTTGCGCATCCCGTGCCGGATCTTGAAGATCTCCAGCGAGTCGATGTAGCGCAGCGCGTCCAGGGAGGCGACGGCCAGCGCCAGCCACAGATACAGGACGTCGTCCGTGCGCGCGTACTGGCCGCCCATCAGCGCGACCGCGCAGACCAGCACCCGGATCCGGTCGAAGACGAAGTCCAGCCACGCCCCGAAGACCGAGCCGGCGCCGGTCAGCCGGGCGAGCTTGCCGTCCATGCAGTCGAAGATGAAGCTCACGTGGTAGAGCAGGGCCCCGAGCAGCAGCCATTCCCAGTCGCCCTGCGCGAAGCACGCGGCGGAGCCGAGGCCCACCAGGAAGGCGCCCCAGGTCAGTTGGTTGGGAGTGGCCCGGGTGTACTTCGCGATCCAGCGGACCAGCGGTGTGGCCACCGGATCCACGAGCATGACGGTCCACCACGCGTCTCGCTTCTTCTCGGTGATCCTGCGGACCTCGGCGAGCGGCGGTATGTCTCGGGGCATGGTCAGTCTTCCTGGCGTTAGAAAAGAGTTCATCTGAAGCTAAGAAACTCGTAAGAGAAGAGACAAGGCCGGTTGAGGACAACCTTTGCCGAGGGGTAACGGTCTGCGTGGGGGACCGGGTCGATGGCACGGTCAGGTGTACGGGACGGCGGGGCCGTCCCGGTGGCCGACGTGCGGGGGCCGGCCGTTCATCGCCGCGCTCGATGGGAGACTGGGGCGGAGCGATGAGGAGGGGTACGGCGGTGGCGGATGTCGCCTTCACGGAGGAGCGGGCGCGGGCGGTGCTCTCGGCCGCGCTGCCGCCCTACCGGGCCGGTGCGGCGGAGGCCCGGCTGCTGGCCCTCGGCGAGAACGCCGTCTTCGCCCTCGACAGCCTGTCCCTGGTGGTCCGGATCAGCCGCGATCTGGAGGTGTGGGACCGGGCCGCCCGGGAGCTTAAGGTCGCCGACTGGCTGGCCCGGGAGGGGCTGCCCGCGGTACGCCCCGACCGGCGCTACGGCTCCGAGCAGCCGCTTCCGTTCGGGGGCCATCTCGTCACGTACTGGCAGCGGCTGCCGGACGCCGTACGGCCCGCCGGGCCGCGCGATCTCGCCGAGCTGCTGCGGATGGTGCACGCCCTGCCCGACCCGCCGCCCGACCTGGCGCCGCTTCCGCTGCCGCGCCGCGATCTGCTGGGCGGCGTCGAGCGCTGGCTGCGGCTGGCCGGGGACGCGATCGACCCGGCGGACGCGGCGTATCTGCGCGCCCGCCGGGACGACTTCGCGGCCGCCGCCGCGGAGCTGACCCCGCGGCTCACCCCCGGCCCGATCCACGGCGACGCGCTGCCGCGCAATGTGCACATCGGCCCGGACGGCCCGGTGCTGGTGGATCTGGAGACCTTCTCGGACGATCTGCGCGAGCACGATCTGGTGGTGATGGCCCTGTCCCGGGACCGCTACGGACTCGGCGCGGCGGCGTACGAGGAGTTCGTGGCGGAGTACGGCTGGGATGTCCGGGAGTGGCCGGGCTGCGCGACGTTGCGGGGCGCGCGGGAAACCGCCGGCTGCGCGTGGGTGGCCCAGCACGCGCCGGGCAACCCGGCGGCCCGAGCCGAGTTCGCCCGCCGGGTGGCCTCCCTGCGGGACGCGGACGCGACGGTGCGCTGGCACGCCTTCTGAGCCCGCCCACCGCTGTCCGCACCCCCGCGGCCGCTCCCGGACCGCCCGCCCGTGCCCCCAGGCACACCCGCAGGCCCGGCTGACCCACCGGACCACCGTCCGCGCCCCGCCCCCGCGGCGTTCGCCCTGTTCTCCTCGGCGTCCACGTCCGGCGCGGCCGACACCGCGACCACGGCCGCGCAGCCGCTGTCGCCACCTTCACCGAGAAGTGCTCTGCCAGACCCCCGTCGGCCGCCGTAGCGCCGGGCGGTCAGCCGCCCTGACCGGCCCGCTCGATCAGCTCGACGACCGGTCCGTGCGCCAGGCCGTCCAGGTACGCGAAGCGGGCCCGGTCCGCGATGGCCCCGTCGAAGGCGATAGTCGGGTCCTCGCCCGCCTCGCGCAGCGCCGCGAGATGCCGGTCGATGCTCTCGACGGCGTAGGCGAGATGGTGGACAGGAACCGGGCGTCGGGGAAGCTGAGATCCATGATCCGCTCGGTCTTGACGGCCCACCGTCGCTCGTAGTCCGCGGCGGCACGGTCGAGGTCCGCCACGACGATGCCGACGTGGAAGGACATGGCCAATCTCCTTTACTTCAGGACGAGGCTGCCGCATCGGGGCTGCCGACCATGATCTCAAGTGGAGCCCGGTCTTCCCGCCGGGAACCCATCGCTGGGGCGCTCCGGTGCCCGCCGGGCCGGTGACCGCCCCACCGCGTGGCTACCCCGCCACGGCCCCCGCCCCCGCCTCCGCCCCCCGCAGCGGCCAGCCGCTGTCCACGACCGCGTCCGGAGTGCCCTTGCGGCGCAGCCAGGACTGGAAGTCGGCGGCCCAGCGGGCGTACCACCCCACCTGCTTGCGGTGGAGGTCCCACAGCTCGAGCGCGGCGACCTCGCGGTGGCGCTCGGCGAGCGCGCGGGCGACGCGCACCGCCGCCAGCGCGTCCGCGCCGGCGTCATGGGCGCGGTCGTGCACCACTCCGTACTCCCCGCAGACCGCCGCCAGCGTGCGTTTGCCCTTGCGGTAGCGGTCGACGGCGCGGTCTATCGTGTACGGATCCACCACGGGGCCGGTCTCCGCGCCGTCCAGCCGCTCGCTCAGCGGACGCAGCCCGTGCCGTGCCAACTCGGCGGCCAGCAGGCTGAGGTCGAACGCCGCGTTGTACGCCACCACCGGGGCGCCGGCGCGCCAGTGGGCCACCAGCACCTCGGCGATCTCCTCGACCACCTCGTGGGCGGGCCGGCCCTCCGCCGCCGCCCGCTCGCCGGTGATGCCGTGCACCGCCACGGCGTCGTCGGGGATGGGCACGTGAGGGTCGGCCAGCCATACGTGCCGCCCTGTCGGTACCCCGTCCGTCACCTCGACCACGGCCGCCGTGACAATCCGTGCCGTGCGTGGATCGGTGCCCGTCGTCTCCAGATCGAATCCGATCAGAAGCCCCCGGTGCCAGCCCATGGCCGCCCTCCCTTTACCGTTCTTCCCCCCAGGTGTGCTCACCTTCCCACGCACCACTGACAACGCCCGCCACGACCGGCCCCGCATCCCAGCCCGGAATGTCCGGCCCGCCCGGTCCGGGATAGCCTCCGTTCTGCCGGTGCCGCCCGAGGCGCCGGTCGAAGAGCTCACCCAGGACAAGGACACAACAAGGAGGTGGCGGCCCCGTGACCGCCCCGGCCGTTCCCGTACTGAAGTTGAACGACGTGGACGTGGTGCGCGACGGCACCCCGCTGCTGCGCTCGATCTCGCTCACCGTCCACCAGGGGGAGCACTGGGCGCTGCTCGGCTCCAACGGCGCGGGCAAATCCACCCTGCTGAGTCTGGCGGGCGCGCTGGTGCACCCCACCCACGGCACGGTGCAGGTCCTCGGCCGCACCCTGGGGCGGGTCGATCTGCGCGAGCTGCGGACGCTGGTGGGGCATGTCGATCCCCGGCATCCGCTGCGCTCCCCGCTGCGGGTGCGGGACGTGGTGCTCACCGGGCTGACCAACACCGTGGAGCCGGTCCCCCGCCGCCACCCCACCCCCGACCAGCGCGACCGGGCCGACCGGCTGCTGACCACGCTCGGCATGGGCGGGAAGCTCGACGCGCGCTGGCCGACCCTGTCGCAGGGCCAGCGCGGCCGGGTGCTGATCGCCCGTGCGCTGATGCCCCTCCCCCGGCTGCTGCTGCTCGACGAACCGGCCACCGGGCTGGACCTGGCCGCCCGTGAGCAGCTGCTGGAGAGCCTGGACACGCTGCGCCGGGAGCACCCCGAACTGGCCACCGTCCTGGTCACCCACCACCTGGAGGAGCTGCCCGCCAGCACCACCCACGCGGTGCTGCTGCGCGAGGGCGAGTGCCTGGACCAGGGGGCGGCCGAGGCAGTGCTGACCACCGACGCCATCAGCAAATGCTTCGACCACCCGGTGCGCATCAGCCGCACCGACGGCCGCTGGGCCGCCCGCGCGCTGCGCCCCTCCGGTCAGGACACCGGCTCGCCGCACCAGTGAACCGGCTCGCCGGTCCAGAACACCGGCTCGCCGGTCCAGAACACCGGCTCGTCGGTTCAGGACACCGGCCGGGAGTCCGCCCAGACGCTTTCGAACTCCTCGCGGTAGGTGGCGAAGAGCCCGCCCTCACCCTCCTCGGGCATGCCCTCGCGGACCACCTCGCGGCCCCGGCCGCCACCGCGCAGCACCAGGACCGGGGCCTCCATGCCCCGGGCCTTGCGCAGATACGACTGGACGACCGCGAGGCCGTCGGCGCCGTCGCCGTTGACCAGGTAGGCGGTGAAGCGGGGGGTCTCGTCGAAGACGTGGATCTCGAACGCGCCCGGGTCCCGCAGCCGGGCGCGCACCCGCCGCATATGGAGGATGTTCATCTCCACCGAGCGGCTCATCTCGCCCTTCTTCAGGCCCAGTTCACGCTCCCGCCGCCGCACCGCGCTGCTCGCCGGGTTGAGGAAGAGCAGCCGGGCCCGGCAGCCGGATTCGGCCAGCCGGACCAGCCGGCGGCCCGAGTAGTTCTGGACCAGGAGGTTGAGCCCGATGCCGACGGCGTCGAGGCGGCGGGCGTGGCCGAACAGATCCTCGGCGGGCAGCTGGCGCTGGAGCCGCACCCGGTCCGGGTGGACGCCCACGACATCGGCGTAGCGGTCGCCGACGAGGTCCTCGACGGCGTCGATGGGCAGCCGGTCGGCGGAGGGGGAGCCGGTGCCGCTGCCGAGGATCTCCAGCAGCCGGGCGGAGGCGCGCTCGGCCTGGGCGAGGACGGTCTGGGACAGGGCTCGGTTGCGGGAGACCACATTGCGGGCGACCTCCAGCTCGTCCAGGGCGAGCTCCACCTCGCGGCGGTCGTCGAGATACGGCTCGAAGCACGGCCAGTGCTGGACGAGGAGTTCCCGCAGCTGCGGCAGGGTCAGGAAGCTGACGACATTGTCGTCGGCCGGGTCGAGCAGATAGCCCTTGCGCCGGCTCACCTCCCGTACCGCGACCGCCCGCTGTACCCACTCCTGCCCGGCCGGGCCGGCCGCGGCGACGACCCAGTCGTCGCCGTGGACCGGTTCGTAGATGGGCCGCAGCACGGCGTTGACGACCGCGCGCAGCCGCTGTTCCACGAGGTTGAGCCAGATATAGGCCCGCCCGGCCCGGCGTGCGCGTGTGCGCACCTCGCTCCAGGCGTCGGCGCCCCAGTCCAGTTCCGCTCCGATCTCCATCGGCCGCACCAGGGACACCGCGCCGGGAGGTGCGTCGGTGGAACCGTCACCCCCGGGACCTCCGTCACCAGGGGGCAGCTCCAGCCCGCCCGAGCTCACCTGTGCACCGCCTTCCGCCCCCGTCCAACGATCACCGCAGACTACTGCGCTGACGGGGGCGGTGCGACACTCAGGTCCCGCCTATCGGGTCACCGTGCCTCTTCTGTATGACCGTTGTGTCCGGACAGTGCAGGAGGCGTGAGGGGATTCATGGCGGTGACGTCGCGCGGGGAGAGCTGGAAGCCCTGCCAGTGCACCGGCATCGGCTCCTGGTCCTCGTCCCGGGCGATGTGGTGGAACCCGATGTTGACCCACACGATCGGGTGCTTGAGGGTCTGGCCGTTCACCCACTTGTCGACGCTCTTCCCGGCCCCGGCGCCGCAGTTGCGCAGGTTGTTGCTGGCGAATTGTTCACACTTGTTGTATTCGGTGAAGTAGACGTCGTGCTGAGTGAAGCTACGCCCCTGGTACGTGGTGGTGTGGCCGGGGACGATCTCGTAGCTGCGTGGATGGCCGTCCTTGTTCTTGCCCGCCGTGCTGACCACGCGCCACCACCGCGCCGCCGCCGCGTCGCCCGCCAGCTCCTTGGTGACCGGGGTGCGGGTGGTCTTGGTCTTCGGGATCCGCCCCGCGGTCGCGGTGGTCTTGGAGTCGTACTGCTCGACCTTGCTCTTGGGCGAGCCGTCGAGCCCGAAGTTCAGCCGCCAGAAGACGTTGTGGGCATGGCTGGTGGCGTAGTCCTTGGCGCCCTTGCCGATGGGCCAGCCGCGGCCGTCGCCCGCGTCGTAGTCCATCGGGGAGAGCGTACCGGTGGCGCCGACCTGCATGGTCATGGTGCCGTCACCGGCGAACCGCCACTCGGTGATGTACTCGTACCAGCCGGTTTGGTTGACGGTGTAGAGCAGCAGGTCCTTGCCCTGGAGCTGGTAGACCTTCTCCCCGTCGCCCATGCGGTAGGCGTGACCACGGGCCCGGGTGGTCGCACACAGACCCTTCACATCCGGGTGATCGGGGTCCCAGGCGTCGGGCACCCGTACGGTCTTGATCGTGCCGCCGGGGCACTCGGCCGGGTCCAGCTGCTGGAGCCCCTGGGCGAAGCCCTGGCCGGTGAGGTCGTCGTACTCATTGCTGCCGTCGTCGTACGGCACATGGATCTGGGCGAGCTTGGCCGAGGTCAGCACCTTGATCGGGGCGCTTTCGCCCTTGGGCTGATAGGAGATGTCGTCGAGCACCAGCCCGGCCTTGCTCTCGTAGTGCCAGCACATCCGCCAGGTGGTGCCGCCGTCCAGCTGCTGCTCGATGCGGTACGGGGCGCTGCAGTCCGCCGCGGCCGAGGCCGAGGCCGGCGGGGCCGCCTGGGCCGCGCCGACCGGCCCGGCGGCGACCGCCACGGTGCCGAGCAGCGCCGGGACGCCGATGGCCGCCACGACCCGGGCACGGGCGCGGCGGAGCCTGTTTGCAGGCATGGGGAGACTCCTGTGATGAGGGTGGGGCGTGGGAGCGGAGGCTTCAGCTGAGCTCGGCCACCTTGTGGGCGCTGAGGTCGATCACCAGCTGCCGGGTGTCGATCCAGGGGCCGTTCGTCACCCGGGTGAACAGCCGTACGCAGCGGTGTTCGCCACAGTCCTGGACCGAGGCCGGACCGGGGTTGCCCTCGCCCGCGCGGTAGACGAAACCGGTGACGGTCAGCTGGTCCGGGCTGGTCAGCGTCTTGCCGGTGGCGTCCTTGAAGTCCTTCTTCAGCCCCGCGCCCAGCTTGTCGGCGATCAGCAGCCGGGCCGCCTCCCTCGCCTCGTCGCGGTTGGGCGGCGGCTGGACACCGTGCTGGGTGTCGGTGCCGGTGACCTTGCCGCCGCGGAGGTCGACCGTCTTGGTGACGTAGGTGTCGTCCCGGTAGTCGTAGTACGTCACCTCGGCGCGCCGCGGCGCGTCGGCGGCGCCCACCTCGTCGGGGCCGAGCTCCGCGAGGTCGGTGGAGAGCCGCTCGGGGCCCTGTGAGCCCTTGACGTCCTCGCTGCTCTTGCGGAAGTCGCGGCTGACCGCGAGGGTCTGGGCGCGCTTGATCTCATCGTCGGTCAGCGGATCGCGGCCGGTGCCCGTCTTCCCCTGCTCGGGCGCGGACTCCACCACACCGGGCAGCTGCCGGGCCGCCTGGCCCTGCTCCGCCGCCGAGCCCTGCGGTCCCCCGCCGGGGCTTTCCTCGCCGGACGCGCTGCCCGGGAGCGTCACCCCGATCATGATCGCCGTGGCGGTGACCGCCACGGCCGCACCGGCCATCACCTTGCCCAGGTGGCGGTGGATCAATGTGCGCACATCCTCCCCCAATCCCCCCTGTCACCACATCGGACCGCATAGCGGGATACGCGTATGCGTCAGGTCACCCGGTAGGACGAACCGATATGGCCGTAGGTTGCCTCCCTTGTGAGGAAATTCTGTTGAAAGCCCGGATGGTCGGGGCCAGTTGGGAAAGGATGCAGGGTCGATCGGGTTCCGTCCGGTGCCTGGGGTGCTCGCGGCCCCCGAAGAAGAAGTGGAAGAGTCGACGTATGCAGGTCTGGCCGGGACAGGCTTACCCCCTTGGCGCCACCTACGACGGCGCCGGAACCAACTTCGCGGTGTTCTCCGAGGCCGCTGTCCGCATCGAGCTGTGCCTCCTGCACGACGACGGCTCGGAGACGGCGGTCGAGCTGCGGGAGTCCGACGCGTTCGTGCGCCACGCCTATCTGCCGGGGGTCATGCCGGGGCAGCGCTACGGCTTCCGGGTCCACGGCCCGTACGAGCCGGAGTCCGGCCACCGCTGCAATTCCGCCAAGCTGCTGCTGGACCCGTACGCCAAGGCGATCAGCGGGCAGGTCCGCTGGGGCGAGGAGGTCTACGGCTACCACTTCGGACGGCCGGAGAAGCGCAACGACCTCGACTCCGCCCCGCACACCATGGCGTCGGTCGTGGTCAATCCGTACTTCGACTGGGGCGACGACCGCCCACCGCGCACCGACTACCACCGCACGGTCATCTACGAGGCCCATGTCAAGGGGCTGACCATGCGCCATCCGCGGCTGCCGGAGGAGCTGCGCGGGACGTACGCGGCGCTCGCCCACCCCGCGATCATCGAACATCTGACGGAGCTGGGCGTCACCACGCTGGAGCTGATGCCCGTCCACCAGTTCGTCCACGACCACCGGCTGGCCGACGCGGGGCTGGCCAACTACTGGGGCTACAACACCATCGGCTTCTTCGCCCCGCACAACGCCTACGCCTCCTGGGGCGACCGGGGCCAGCAGGTGCTGGAGTTCAAATCGGCCGTCCGGGCACTGCACCAGGCGGGCATCGAGGTCATCCTGGACGTGGTCTACAACCACACCGCCGAGGGCAACCACCTGGGCCCCACGCTCTCCTTCCGGGGCCTGGACAACGCCTCGTACTACCGGCTGACCGAGGACCGCCGGTACTACATGGACACCACCGGCACCGGGAACTCGCTGCTGATGCGCTCCCCGCACGTGCTCCAGCTGATCATGGACTCGCTGCGCTACTGGGTGACCGAGATGCATGTGGACGGCTTCCGCTTCGATCTGGCGGCGACGCTGGCCCGGCAGTTCCACGAGGTGGACCGGCTGTCGTCGTTCTTCGACCTGGTCCAGCAGGACCCGGTGGTGAGTCAGGTGAAGCTGATCGCCGAGCCCTGGGACGTCGGTGAGGGCGGCTATCAGGTCGGCAACTTCCCGCCCCTGTGGACGGAATGGAACGGCAAGTTCCGGGACACCGTGCGCGATCTGTGGCGCGGTGAGCCGAGGACGCTGGCCGAGTTCGCCTCCCGGCTGACCGGCTCCTCCGACCTCTACCAGGGCGACGGGCGGCGCCCGCTGGCCTCGGTCAACTTCGTCACCTGCCATGACGGCTTCACCCTGCGCGACCTGGTGAGTTACGACGAGAAGCACAACGAGGCCAACGGCGAGGCCAACCAGGACGGCGAGAACTACAACCGGTCCTGGAACTGCGGGGTCGAGGGCGAGACCGACGATCCGGCGGTGCGCACGCTGCGCGAGCGCCAGATGCGCAACTTCATCGCCACCCTGATGCTCTCCCAGGGCGTGCCGATGCTCAGCCACGGCGACGAGTTCGCGCGCACCCAGGGCGGCAACAACAACGCGTACTGCCAGGACAACGAGGTGTCCTGGGTGCGCTGGCCGGACCACGCCAAGGGACAGGACGGCGAGTGGGAGGACCGCTGGGCGCTGGAGCTGCTGCGCTTCACCCGTTCGCTGGTGTGGCTGCGCCGCGACCACCCGGTCTTCCGGCGCCGCCGCTTCTTCCACGGACGGCCGGTCGAGGGCACCCATGACGAGCTGTCGGACATCGCCTGGTTCACCCATGAGGGCGAGGAGATGACCCCGCGCGACTGGCAGGCGGCCCATGCCAAGTCCCTCGCGGTGTTCCTCAACGGCAGCGCGATCTCCGAACCGGGGGCGCGCGGTGAGCGGATCACCGATGACTCGTTCCTGCTGCTGTTCAACGCGCACCACGAGCCGCTGGACTTCGTCGTACCCATCGACCACGGCAAGCAGTGGCAGGTCATCGTGGACACGGCGGTGCCGGAGGGCGTGGAGCCGGGCGGCGGCGCGAAGGTGGCGGCGGGCGACCGGCTGACCCTGGTGGACCGCAGCCTGATGGTGCTTCAGCGGCCCGCCTAGGGCCCGTAGCGGCCCCCAGGCCCTGGAATCCGCCAGCGGGCCGATCGCGTCCGCCAGGGGGCCCGATCGCGTCCGTTCGGGTGCGCGGGCCTCGCACGGGGCGCCCCTGATGGGTACGTACGTTCATATGACGGCTGACCCCGGCGTACCCACCGCCACCTATCGCCTCCAGCTCCAGCCCGCCTTCCCGTTCGCGGCCGCGGAGCGCGCGGTGCCGTATCTGGCCTCGCTCGGCGTCTCCCATCTGCATCTGTCCCCCGTGCTGGAGGCGGTGCCCGGCTCCACCCACGGCTATGACGTGGTGGACCACTCCGCCGTCCGGGCCGAACTGGGCGGCGAGGCGGGGCTGCGTTCCCTCGCCCGTACGGCGCGGGCGCACGGCCTCGGGCTGATCGTCGACATCGTCCCGAACCATATGGCCGCACCCGCCCCCGAGCGGCTCAACACCCCGCTGTGGGAGGTGCTGCGAGAGGGACCCCGGTCGCGTTACGCGCGCTGGTTCGACATCGACTGGCAGGCCCACGGCGGCAAGGTGCTGCTGCCGGTGCTCGGCGGGCCGCTCGGCGAGGAGTGGGAGCGGCTGCGCGTCGAGGACGGGACGCTGCGCTACTGGGACCACGCGTTCCCGCTGCGGCCCGGCACCGAGGGACTGCCGCTCGCCGAACTGCTGGACGCCCAGTGGTACCGGCTCGGCTGGTGGCGGCTGGCCCGCACCGAGCTCAACTACCGGCGCTTCTTCACCATCTCCGAGCTGATCGCGGTGCGGGTGGAGGACCCGGAGGTCTTCGACGCCACCCACGCCACGCTGCTGAACCTGGTGCGGGACGGGGTCGTGGAGGGGCTGCGGATCGACCACCCGGACGGGCTCGCCGATCCGGAGGGCTATCTGCGGCGGCTCGACCGGGCGGTGCGGACGGCCACGGCGGACGGAGCGGCCACGGGAGAAGGGACGGACGCAGAGGACGGGACGGCCGGAGGGGACGAGACAGCCACGGCAGACGGGACAGCCACGGCAGACGGGACAGCCACGGCGGAAGGGACAGCCCCAGGAGACGGGACGGCCACGGAGAACAGTGCAGGTGGGAGGGACGGTGCGGGTGGGGGCGGCCGGTGGAGCGCGCCGGGAGGCCGGGGCGGGGGCGGCCGGTGGACGGTGGTCGAGAAGATCCTGGCCCGGGACGAGCCGCTGCCCCCGGCCTGGCCGGTCGCCGGGACCACCGGCTACGACGCGCTGCACCACATCGACGGGCTCTTCGTCGACCCGGACGGGCTGGCGAAGCTCACCGCCCTCTACCGCGACTTCGCCGCTCCCCCGGCCGACCTGGGCGGCGACTGGGCCGCCACGGTGCGCCGGGCCGCCCGCGAGGTGGTCACGCATGAGCTGGCCGCCGAGGTGGCGCGGCTGACCCGCACCGCCTCCCGCATCTGCGCGGCCGACCCCCGGCTGCGCGACCACGCGCCCTGGGCGCTGCGCACGGCGATCCAGGAGCTGCTGGTGCGGCTGCCGGTCTACCGTCCGTACGCGTCCGTGGACACGGACACGCGGCCCGCGTCGGACGCCGACGCGGTGATGCTGCGCTCGGCGGCGGACGCCCGGGAGGCGTTCACGGTGCCGCAGGAGGCGCGGGTGGTGTTCGTCGTGCGGGACGCGGCGCTGGGCGTCCTCGGGGACGGCCCTGACCAGCGCGATTTCTGCGCCCGGTTCGCCCAGACGGCGGCCGCGCTGCGCGCCAAGTCGGTCGAGGACACCGCCTTCTACCGCTACCCCCCGCTGCTGTCGGCCGGGGAGGTGGGCGGCGATCCGGGGCGGCCGGCCGTGCCCCCCGAGGAGTTCCACGCCTTCGCCGCCCGGCTGCTGCGTGACTGGCCCGCCACCGGCACGGTGCTGTCCACGCATGACACCAAGCGCAGCGCGGACGCGCGGGCCCGCGTCGCGGCGCTCACCGAATGCCCGGCCTGGTGGGGCCGGATGGTGGAGGAGCTGACCCGGTCGGCCCCCGCCCCCGATCCGCAGCTGGCCTGGACGGCCTGGCAGACCGCGCTCGCCCTGGGCCACGGGGATGCCGAACGGCTGGTCCCCGCCGTGCTCAAGGGGGTGCGCGAGGCGGGGCTGCGGACGACCTGGACGGAGCGGAACGCGGCGTACGAGGAGGAGGTGACCGCCTTCCTGGCGGCCGGCCCGTGCGCGGCCGACCCGTCGGTGTGGGCGGCGATCGGCGCCCAGCTGGACGGACCGGCCAGGGCCAACACGCTCGGCGCCGCCCTGCTGCACCTCACCATGCCGGGCGTCCCCGACCTCTACATGGGCACCGAACACGTCTATACCGCCCTGGTCGACCCGGACAACCGCCGCCCGCCCACGCTGGACGGCGAGCCGAAGGTGTCGGGCCTGTCCGCCGAGAAACTCCTGCTGACCAGGGCCGCGCTGCGGCTGCGCCGGGAGCGTCCGGGGTGGTTCGGCCCGGGGAGCGGCTATGCGCCGCTGGCCGCCGAGGGGCCGGCGGCGGCGCACTGTACGGCCTTCGTACGGACCGGCGCCGGGGGCGAGGGCGGGGCGGTCACGGTCGTCACACGGCTGTCGCGGCGGCTGGCGGAGGCGGGCGGCTGGGGCGCCACCCGGCTGCCGCTGCCGCCGGGCGGCTGGCGGGACCTGCTGACCGGGCGGACGGCCGAGGGCCCCACCGCCCTGGCCGGGCTGCTGTCCCGGCTGCCGGTGGCGCTACTGGTCCGTACCTGACCGGCCCTTCCGGCGGTCTCTCCTGACGGCCCACCAGAAAGGTTGCGGTCTTCACCTCCTGAAGCATTTACAGGTGCGGAGACGCGCGCTACGTTCACCAAGCAATTGGGAGCGCTCCCATGCCGACGGTTCCTGACCCGATCACGTCGAAGGGACAGCACGCGCAATGCCTCGACGATTACTGGCTCTCGCCTCTTCCACACGCCCGCCGGGCCGCTCCCGCGCGCCCAGGTCCGTCCTGCTGGTCCTGCTCTCGGTCCTGCCCGCCCTGGGCCTTGTCTTCTTCTCCGGGGGCAGCGCCTCCGCACACGGCGCGCCGATGGCGCCGGGCAGCCGCACCTACCTCTGCTGGAAGTACAGCATGTCCTCCACCGGCGAGGTCAAGCCGACCAACCCGGCGTGCAAGGCCGCGTACGACAAGAGCGGGGCGACGCCCTTCTACAACTGGTTCGCGGTGCTCCGCTCGGACGGCGCGGGCCGCACCGAGGGGTTCATCCCGGACGGCAAGCTGTGCAGTGCCGCGGCCACCGTCTATGACTTCTCCGGTTTCGACCTGGGCAGCAACGACTGGCCGGTGACCCATCTGACGTCCGGCGCGTCGATGCAGTTCGCGTACAACGCCTGGGCCGCGCACCCGGGGTCGTTCCGCAGCTACATCACCAAGGACCCGATCGATCCGACCCAGTCGCTCAGCTGGGACGATCTGGAGGACCAGCCGTTCAGCACGGTGACGAACCCGCCGCTGTCCGGCCAGGTCGGCACGGTCGACGGCAAGTACACCTGGACCGCCAACCTGCCCTCCGGCAAGAGCGGACGGCACATCATCTACACCGTGTGGACGCGCTCGGACAGCCAGGAGACCTTCTACAGCTGCTCCGACGTGGTCTTCGACGGCGGCAACGGCGAGGTGACGGTCCCCGGCACCACCAGCAGCGGCGGCGGCGACAACGGCAGCGACCCCGCCGACCCGCCGACGGCCTCCTGCTCCGCCGCCCAGAAGGTGACCAGCACCTGGAACGGCGGCTACCAGGCCGAGGTGACGGTCACCAACACCGGTGTCACGCCCATCTCCGCGTGGATGGTCGACTGGACGGTGCCGTCCGGGCAGCGGATCGACAGCGTCTGGAACGGCAAGCTGACCACCACCGGCCCGGGGGCGTCGGTCACCAACGCCGACTGGAACGGTTCCCTGGCCACGGGGGCCTCGACGACCTTCGGCTTCACGGCCGGCGGCGGCTCTCCGGACACGGCGGCCGCGCCGATCTGCATGGTGCACTAGTCTGCCTCCCACACCGGACCACGCAGGTGCGCCGGCCCGCTCAATGATCTGTCAGGTGCACCTCATCCCGCGCGCCGGTCTGCCGCTCCTTCCCCCTCGTGGGCGGCAGACCGGCACCGCCCGGGAAAAGGCGTGGACAGGGAGAGATCGGCGCCCGTAGAGTGCGGCCACGCCCGTGACCGAGGAAGGAGGCGAGAGCCATGGACATCACGACCATTCCGCGCTCCCGCCCCCTGTCCGCCGGGCGTAACCGCGTCTGATCACGCATCCTCTGAAGCGCGCCTCGTCTGAAGCGCGCATCGCCTGATCAGGCAGCCGACCGGGAGCGCACCACCCTCCTGGAAGGAATCCCATGACCGATCTGGTCATCCGCGCGCTCACCGAGGGCGACGCCCATCTCTTCAACGATCTGCGGGTCCCCGCGCTCGTCGGCCGGGGCCGCTTCGGCCACACCTACGCCACCGTCGGCCAGGGCGGCGAGTACCGCCCCGAGTGGACCTGGGTGGCGCTGCGCGAGGGGCGGGTCGTGGCCCGCGCCGCCTGGTGGGCCGGGCCGAAGGACTCCGCGCCCGTCGCCCTGGACTGGTTCGACTTCGCCGAGGGCGAGGCCGACGCCGCCGCCGAACTGCTGCGCACCGCACCGCTGCGCGCCGAGTACAGCCTGCTGGCCCCGCCCGGCTGGCGCGACCAGCCCGAGGTGCGGGCCGCCGCCCGCGCCCGTGTCGACGCCGCCGTGGCGGGCGGGCTCGAGTTCCTGGTCGAGCGCTACCGCTATGAGTGGACGCCGGAGTGCGGGCTGCCCGAGCGCCCGGGGCGGCTGAAGTTCCGGCCGGAGCCCGAGGACGCGGTGATCGAGGAGGTGCTGCGGCGCATCATGCCGGGCTCGCTCGACGCGCACGACGCACGTGCCATCGCCCGGGGAGGGGTCGAGGCCGCGGTGCGGGAGCTGATGGACTTCTTCTCCTGGTGCCCCTCGCCGCGCGAGTGGTGGCGGCTCGCCTGGACGCCCGAGGGCGAGCTGGTGGGCATTCAGGTGCCCGCGCACAACCCGTCCGGCCCGTGCGTGGGCTTCATCGGGGTCGTCGCGGAGCAGCGCGGCCACGGCTATGCGTACGACCTGCTCGTGGAGTGCACGCACGATCTGGTGGCACGGGGGGCCACGAAGATCGCCGCGGCGACGGACCAGCCCAACCTCCCGATGGCCGCGCACTTCGCCACGGCGGGTTACCCCGTCACGCAGGAGCGCATCGACCTGGTCTGACCGGCGTCCGCCCTGGTCCGGCCGGCGTTGACCCTCGTCCGGCCGGTGTCGTACTGCTGCGCCGTGCGCGCCGTGTCCCGCAGCATGGTCGGGACCGTGGACGGGCCGAGGTGAGGAGACGCCAGTGCTGTTCGAGGTGTGGGCGCCGCACGCCGGGCGGGTCGGGCTCCATCTGGAGGGGCGCGATCGCCCCATGGAGCCCGATCCGGACCGGGAGGGGTGGTGGCGGGCCGAGGCCGAGGCCGGACCCGGGGCGCGGTACGGCTTCGCGCTCGACGACGGTCCGCCGCTGCCCGATCCGCGCTCCCGCCGCCAGCCGGACGGCCCCGAGGGGCTGAGCGCGGTGGTGGACCACTCCCGCTTCCCCTGGGAGCGGGAGTGGTTCGGGCGGCCGCTGCCCGGCGCGGTCCTGTACGAGCTGCACATCGGCACCTTCACCCATGAGGGCACCTTCGACGCGGCGGCCGAACGGCTGCCGCACCTGGCCGAGTTGGGCGTCACGCATGTGCAGCTGATGCCCGTCTGCCCGTTCCCCGGGACCCATGGCTGGGGGTACGACGGCGTGGCGCCCTGGGCGGTGCACGAGCCGTACGGCGGGCCGGAGGGGCTGGCGCGCTTCGTGGCCGCCGCGCACCGGCACGGCCTCGGCGTGGTCCTCGACGTGGTCCACAACCACCTGGGCCCCTCCGGCAACCACCTCCCGGCCTTCGGGCCGTACTTCACCGAGACCCACCACACCCCCTGGGGCGCGGCGGTCAACCTCGACGCGCCCGGCTCCGACGAGGTCCGCGCGTACTTCATCGGCAGCGCGCTGGCCTGGCTGCGCGACTTCCGGCTGGACGGGCTGCGGCTGGACGCGGTGCACGCGCTGCGCGACACCCGGGCCCGGCACTTCCTGGCCGAGCTGTCGGCCGCCGTGGACGCGCTGGCCGCCCGCACCGGCCGCCCGCTGTTCCTCATCGGCGAGTCGGACCTCAACGATCCGCGCACCACCACCCCGCGCGAGGCGGGCGGCCACGGTCTGCACGCACAGTGGAACGACGACTTCCACCACGCCCTGCACACCTTCCTCACCGGTGAACGGCAGGGCTACTACGCCGACTTCGCAGCCGAGGGGCCCGGGGCCCTGGTCAAGACGCTGATGGGCGGCTTCTTCCACGACGGCACCCCTTCGACGTTCCGGGGCCGCCTCCACGGCAGCCCGCTGAACACCCACACCACCCCCGCACACCGGCTGCTCGGCTATGCCCAGACGCATGACCAGGTGGGCAATCGCGCGGTCGGTGACCGGCTCTCCGCCCAGCTCTCCCCCGGGCTGCTGGCCTGCGCGGCGACCGTGGTGCTGTGCGCGCCGTTCACCCCGATGCTCTTCATGGGCGAGGAGTGGGGCGCCCGCACGCCCTGGCAGTACTTCACCGACCACCAGGACCCGCGGCTGGCCGAGGCGGTGCGCTCCGGCCGCCGCCGGGAGTTCGCCGCCCACGGCTGGGCGGAGGCAGACGTCCCCGACCCGCAGGACCCGGCCACCCGGCTGCGGTCCTGCCTCGACTGGCGGGAGCCGGAGCGGGAGCCGCACCGGGCTCTGCTCGACTGGTACCGCCGGCTGATCGCGCTGCGCCGCGCCGAACCGGCCCTGACCGACCCCACCTGGTCGTACACGGGCCTGTCCACCGGCTCGGACGGCTGCTTCAGCTTTCAGCGCGGCCCGCTGCGGATTCTGCTCAACCCGGGCGACCGGCCGGCCGAGACCTGGCTGGGGCCCCGGACCGGCGAGGTCACCGAGGTGGTCGCCGCCTGGCGGCGGATCGAGCGGCCGGGCCCGGACGGCATGCTGCGGCTGCCGCCCGAGACCGCCGCCGTGCTGCGCTGCGGCAGCCGGTGATGTGATCGCGCGGTAGCCAGTGCTCACACGGCACGGTGGCGGGCGGCAGGGTGGCGGCGGCCCGGGTCAGCTGTCCTCTGGGTCAGCTGTCCTCTGGGTCAGCTCTCCTCGGGGTCAGCCCTCCTCGGGGGTCAGCCGCAGTGAGATGGAGTTGATGCAGTACCGCTGGTCGGTCGGGGTGGGATAGCCCTCGCCCGAGAAGACATGGCCCAGGTGCGAACCGCAGCGGGTGCACCGCACCTCGGTGCGGACCATGCCGTGTGACCGGTCCTCGATCAGCTCGACGGCCGAGCTGTCCGCCGGGTCGTAGAACGACGGCCAGCCGCAGTGGCTCTCGAACTTCGTCTCCGAGCGGAAGAGCTCCGCCCCGCACGCCCGGCAGGAGTAGACGCCGACCGTCTTGGTATCGGTGTACTCACCGGTGAAGGCGCGCTCGGTGCCGGCCTCCCGCAGCACGTGGTACTCCTGCGGGGTCAACTCCGCGCGCCACTGCTCCTCCGGCTTGTCGATCTCATACGCCATGGGGACGGACCTCCTCAGTTCTCCGGGCTCTGGAGACGGGCGAGAATCTCCGGACCGAGATCGGTCACATCGCCCGCGCCCATGGTGAGAACAAGGTCACCCGGCTTGGCCATTCCGGCGATCAGCTCGGGGATCGCGGTCCGGTCGTGCTCGGCGGTCACGTCCGCCCCGCGGCGGGCGGCGGCGTCGATGACCAGGGCGCTGGTGACCCCGGGGACCGGGTCCTCACGGGCGGGGTAGATGTCGAGGACGACGGAGGCGTCGGCGAGCGCGAGCGCCTCGCCCATCTCGGTGCCCAGCTCCTGGGTGCGGCTGAACAGATGCGGCTGGAAGACCACCAGGACCCGGCCCTCCCGGGCGCCGCCGCGGATCGCCTCGAGGTCCGCCGCGATCTCGGTGGGGTGGTGCGCGTAGGAGTCGATGACCTGCACCCCGGCGGCGGTGCCCTTGAGCTGGAGCCGCCGCTTGACGCCCGTGTACGAGCCGAGGGCGGGGGCCAGTTCCCCGGCCGGAACGCCGAGGGCGGCGCCCGCGGTGAGGGCGGCGACGGCGTTGAGCGCGTAGTGGCGGCCGGGGACGGAGACGGTGAAGGTGATCTCCGCACCGCCCAGGGAGTCCGCGAGCCGGACGGTGACCTCGCTGGTCAGCCCGTGCGGCTCGATGGCCGTCACCCGTACGTCGGCGTCCTCGTCCTCGCCGTAGGTGAGCACCCGCGGGCCCTCGCCGCCGGTGATCCGGGCGGTCAGCTCACGGGCGCCGGGGTGGTCGGCGGAGATCACCAGCGCGCCGCCCGGCCGGATGCGGCCGACGAAGGTCTGGAACGACTCGTAGATCTCGTCCATCGAGGCGTAGTTGGCGTGGTGGTCGAGCTCCACATTGAGGATGATCGCGACCTCGGGCGCGTACTTGTGGAAGCTGCGGTCGCTCTCGTCGGCCTCGGCGACGAAGATGTCGCCGTCGCCGTGGTGGGCGCTGGAGCCGGGGGCGTCCAGATCGCCGCCGATGACGTACGACGGGTCCAGGCCGAGGGTGCGCAGCGAGACGGCCAGCATCGAGGTCGTGGTCGTCTTGCCGTGGGTGCCCGCGACCGCGATCGGCCGGGAGCCGTCCATCAGCGCGGCGAGCGCGTCGGAGCGGTGCACCACCGGGATGCCGCGCTCACGCGCCGTGACCAGTTCGAGGTTGTCGGGGCGGATGGCGCTGGAGATGACGACGCCGGTGGTGTCGGCGGCGATGTTCTCGGCGGCGTGGCCGATGTGCACGGTCGCGCCGAGCTCACGCAGCGCCCCGACGATCGGCGAGTCCTTGCTGTCGCTCCCCGAGACCCGCGCGCCCCGCATGGCGAGAACCTTCGCCACGCCCGACATCCCGGCGCCGCCGATGCCGATGAAGTGCGGTCGATCCAGCGCGTCGGAGGCGGTGCCGGCCGGTGCCATGTACGGGTCTCCCCTGGTTCTCGGTGTGTGCTGTCGGCCCGATTCTCGCACCCCCGGCGGCCCGCCCCCGCCGATGGCCGCGGAGACCGGGGCCGTGGCTCAGCCCCGGCTCGGTCATGGCGCGGTCCTGGCTCAGCCCCGGCTCAGCCCTGGTTCGGTGCCCGGCTCAGCCCCGGCTCGGTCCCGGCTCAGCCGTCGGCCCGGCCGTGGGCTGGTCCTCGTCCACCGCGTGCGCGAAGAGCCCAACTCCCACACCCCCGGCCCCCCGCCCCGCCGACGGCCGCGGAGACCAGGGCCATGGCTCAGCCCGGCTCAGCCCCGGCTCAGCCGCCGGCCGCGGTCTGGTCCTCGTCCACCGCGTGCGCGAAGAGCTTGAGCACCGGCACCCCCACCTTGTGGCGCGCCCGGGAGGCCCAGTCCCGGTGGAAGAATTCCTCCACGAAATGCGGTGCGGTGAGCACAATCACCTCATCGGCGTGGGTCTCCTCCACGACGCCGCGCAGCACCTCCAGCGGACGGCGCTGGACGACATGGCCCCGGGCCCGGCTCCCGGCCGCCTCGAGCGCCGCCACGGAGTGGTTCAGCGCCCGCTCGGCGGGCTCCAGCGCCTCCGCGCCCTCCGGCTCATCCCCCTCCTGGGCGGCCTGCTCCAGCTCGCCGAGCGCGATGTCGTCGATCGCGCGCAGCAGCCGGTCCTTGCTGCCCCGGGGCTGCATCAGGACGACGAAGGAGACCGGATCGTCGCCGTGCAGGGTGGTGACGAATTCCACGTCGGCGGGGGTCAGGGGCTTCTCAATCATCAATACGCTCGTGAACACGGCGGATGCCCTTCTCCTTCGCACTGCTTTTCACGGGTTAACAGGCGTTTTGTATAAGTTATTGGTAAATCCGACGGTAGCGGGTGAAAAGAAATCCGGCTTCCTCCAAGATGGAAGCGAGAGCGAACTGCTCCGGTTCCGCCAGCCCGGGTCCGTCCACGATCCGCTTGGCGTCCCCCGCGGCGATCAGGGGAGCCACCGCCAGGCACAGCTCGTCCAGTACCCCGGCCGCGGTGAACTGCCCCAGCAGCGTGGGGCCGCCCTCGGTGAGCAGCCGGGTGTGGCCGAGCTCCTTGAGCGCGGTCACGACCGCCGCCGCGTCGACCCGCCCGGACGGCCCCGCCCCGGCGAGCACCACCTCGGCCCCCGCCGCACGGGCCTGCTTCACCCGCTCCTGCGAGGCCGCCGCGCCCGTGATCACGATCGTGGGGACCAGCGGCTCGGTGAACAGCGGCCGCGAGAAGTCCAGGTCCAGGCTCGCGCTCACCACGGCGATCGCGGGCACGGGTCCCTGGCCGAGCGCCGCCCGGCGCTCGGCGAACGCCTTACGGGCGCGCGCCGGCCGATAGCCCTCGCGGCGCACGGTTTCCGCGCCCACCACCACGGCGTCGGCGAGTCCGCGCAGCACCCCGAAGATCCGCATGTCCGCGTCGGAGGACAGGGGCTTCGACCGGCCGCCGTGATGGGCCGCCCCGTCCAGCGAGGACACCATGTTGGCGCGCAGACAGACGCCGGAGGGGCCGTACGGCGGGTCCGGATACGCATAGGCGTCGGCCAGTTCGTCGAGGCCCCATTCACGGTCTTCGGCAAACACATCGGTAAACACAGAGGTGTCGGCAGAGGTTTCGGCGGAGGTTTCGGCGGGCGTTGCGGTAGGCGGGGGGAACAGGCGTCGCATAGGCCGCAGTGTGACATGCCTCCCTCTCGGACGGCGCTCGGGTGAAGAGCGACTACCCTGGATATTCGTGTCTGCACCAACCACCTCATCCGGCTCGGCAGGCCGCATAGCCGCCGAAGCCCCCGCAGCCCCAGCCGCCCTCACCGCCCGTGCGCCGCAGGTTCCGGCGGAGCGCCTGGTCGCCGAGATGGTGCCGCCGCCCCGCTTCGCCACCGTGAGCTTCGACAACTACATCACCGACCGCGACCAGCCCAGCCAGGCCGAGGCGGTCGAGGCGCTGCGCGCCTTCGCCGCACGGCTGGGCGGCGGGCGGGACACGAAGGGCGGTCGCCGCAGGCACTGGTTCCGCCGGGAGACCAAGCCCGCCGCCGCGGCCGACGGCCCGCGCGGGATGTACCTCGACGGCGGCTACGGCGTCGGCAAGACCCATCTGCTGGCCTCCCTGTGGCACGCCACCCCGGCCGCCCCCGAGCTGAAGGCGTTCGGCACCTTCGTGGAGCTGACGAACCTGGTCGGCGCGCTGGGCTTCCAGCAGACCGTGCGCACCCTGAGCGATCACCGGCTGCTGTGCATCGACGAGTTCGAGCTGGACGACCCGGGCGACACCGTTCTGGTCTCCACGCTGCTGGGCAAGCTGGTCGAGGCGGGCGTGGCGCTCGCCGCGACGTCCAACACGCTGCCCGGCAAGCTCGGTGAGGGCCGGTTCGCCGCGGCCGACTTCCTGCGCGAGATCCAGGGGCTGTCCGCCCACTTCCGGACGCTGCGCATCGACGGCGAGGACTACCGCCACCGCGGTCTGCCCGCGGCCCCCGCCCCGCACTCCGACGACACGGTCACCCGGGCGGCGCACCGCGTCCCGGGCGCCTCGCTGGACGCCTTCCCCGCCCTGCTGGAGCACCTGTCCCGGGTACATCCGAGCCGCTACGGCGCGATGTGCGACGGCATCCAGGCGGTCTGCCTGACCGGGGTCGGCCCGGTCCCCGACCAGTCGACCGCGCTGCGGCTGGTGGTGCTGGCCGACCGGCTCTACGACCGCGAGGTGCCGGTGCTGGCCTCCGGGGTGCCGTTCGACCGGCTCTTCAGCGAGGAGATGCTGAACGGCGGCTACCGGAAGAAGTACTTCCGGGCGATCTCCCGGCTCACTGCGCTCGCCCGGGACGCGAAGGAACTGGCCGACGCGCCGGAGAGCAGCTGAGCGGGTGGCTCCCCCGCCGCACCGGTTGCGCGTGACACACATGGTTCCGGTGCGTCGGCGCGCATGACGCGGGAGTTCCCGTGCGTCGGCACGCGTGACGCAGGGGTTTGCGTGCGTCGGCACGCGTGACGCAGGGGTTCCCATGCGCCGGCGCGCATGAGGCAGGGGTTCGCGTGTGTCGGAACGCGTAACGCACGGGTTTGCGTGCCGCGGCGCGCATGGCGCAAGGGTTCCCGTGCGGCGACGCGCATGAGGCAGAGGCTCCCGTGCGCCGGAACGCGTAACGCAGAAGTTCCCATGCGTAGGGACGCGTGACGCAGGAGTTCGCGTGCGCCGGAACGCGTGACGCAGGGGCTCCCATGCGCCGGCGCGCATGACGCGGGCGTACCCGCCGTCACGCGCATGACGCGCGCACGTGGTTCCCGCGCGTCTGCGGGCGTGATACACACATGCGGTCATATTCTCTGTCCGCCAGCAGGGAGTTACCGCATGTCAGCGACACGACGTCAGGTTCTCGGGCGCACCGGCGCGCTGGGGGCCTCCATCGCCTTCACCGGCAGCATCCCCGAACTGTTCGCCGGCACCGCCGCGGCCGCCACACCGGACCCCCGGCCGCTCGGCCAGGGCGGCTACGGCCCCCTCGTCCCCGACCCCGACGGTCTGCTGGACCTCCCCGAGGGGTTCCGCTACCGGGTGCTCTCCCGCGAGGGCGACGAACTGCGCTCCGGCGAGGGCAAGGTCCCCAGCCACTGCGACGGCATGGCCGCCTTCCCCGGCCGCGCCGACGGCCGCCAGGGGCGTACGACGCATCTGGTCCGCAACCACGAGAACCGTCCGAACGCCGCGTTCCGCGTCCCGGCCGTGGAGGGCCTCACCTACGACCCGATGGGGCTGGGCGGCTGCACCGCCCTGGAACTCGGCTCCGGCAACCGCGTACTGTCCGAGCGGGTGGCCATCGCGGGCACCGCGGTCAACTGCGCGGGCGGGCCCACCCCCTGGCACACCTGGCTGACCTGCGAGGAGACCGAGGACCGGGCGGGCACCAACGGCTACGCCAAGGACCACGGCTTCATCTTCGAGGTCGACCCCTACGATCCGCGCCGCACCGGCGCCGTGCCGCTCACCGCCATGGGCCGCTTCCAGCACGAGGCCATCGCCGTCGATCCGCGCAGCGGCGTCGTCTACGAGACCGAGGACGCCTTCGAGAGACCCTTCGGGCTCTTCTACCGCTTCCGGCCCAAGAAGCCGCTCGGCGGCATCGGCTCGCTGCGGGCCGGCGGGGAACTCCAGGCGCTGCGCGTGCCGGGAGTGCCCGATCTGTCCACCATCCAGGAGCCGGGCACCGCTTTCGACCGCGTCGAATGGGTGGACGTGCCCGACCCGCTCGCCCGGCAGACCCCCATCCGCTTCCAGGACTTCGGCCCCGGAGGCATCACCCACGCCCAGAAGCTGGAGGGGTGCTACTGGGGCGGCTCGTCGGTCTACTTCGTCTCCAGCTTCGCCAAGAGCGCGGACGGCTCGGCGGCCGACCACTTCGGCCAGATCTGGCGGTACGACCCCGACCGGCGGCGCCTCACGCTGGTGATCGTCTTCGGCCCCGAGACGGATGTCCAGCTGCCCGGTGAGTCCCCGGACAACATCACGCTGGCGCCCAGCGGCGGCCTGATGGTCTGTGAGGACGGCAACGGCGCCCAGCACGTCTTCGGGCTGACCCGGCACGGCGAGGTCTACCCGATGGCACGCAATCGGCAGGCTGTGCCATCAGCCGCTGCCGCGGCGGGCGGCACACCGAAGGACCCCGAGTGGGGTGAGTTCGCGGGCGTCACCTTCGCGCCGGACCGCCGCACGATGTACGTGAACTGCTACACCCCGGGCACCACCTTCGCGGTGACCGGGCCCTGGCGCCACTAGGGTTATGACCGCCGCCTACGCCTAGCCGGAGCAGGCGGTGCGCTGGGCCTCCTGCCATTCGCAGACGGGACACAGCGTCGCTCCGGGGCGCGAGGCGGGGTACTCGGTGGGCTCGCCGCACCGCACGCAGTCGGCGTACGGCGGGCCCTCGGGAAGGTCCGTACGGTCGTCCATGACCCGAACTCTACGACCGGCGAGAGCTGAGCGCGCAGGCCGGCGCGGTCGCCCCGGCGGCGGCCGCGCCGGTCAGGGCCAGGGGCAGCAGCGGCATCGGCACGGTGCCGCTGTGCGAGCCGTCGACCAGCCCCGACACGGCGGCGTTCGCGGGCGAGGCGCCGGCCACCGACACCAGCAGCGCGGCGCCCAGGGTGGAGGGGATCGCCCAGCCGGGGCGGCGCAGCAGCGGCCGGTCGCACAGCGCGCCGACGGCCGCGCCGAGCAGGGCGCACGCGACCGCGGCGAGCAGTCCGGCGACGGTCGCCTCCGGCACGGGGACCCGGTGCCGGTGGTCCGCACCGTGCGGATCGCTGACGGCCGCGACGAACAGCGTCCCGGCGGTGCCGAGCACCAGCGCGGCGCCCAGCGCGGTCAGCACGGAGGCAAGGTGCACCCGGCCCGGCCCCACCGACGCCGCCGCGGCGCAGGAGCGACGCCGCAACGGGCTCGCTGGTGACGCACACCCGCACCAGCCACTCCCCCGCCCCGCGCGGCCTCTCCCGCGGCCTGTCCGGCGGCCCCTCCCGCGGTCCTGGCAGACTGGGCGCGTGACCAGCACCGAGACCGATACCCCCAGCCCCCGCACCAGCCCCTTCCGGCACGCCGAGTCCGACCGGGACGCCGCGCCGCAGTTCGTCCTGCCCATGGTGGTCCGGATCGAGAAGGCCGCGCCCCCGACCCGTACGGACGCCCTGGAGACGGCGGCGCGGGCGGTGCTGGTGCTGCTGTCGGACGAGCGGGCGACGGCCGAGGGCGGCGAGTGGGCCCAGGCCGTACGGGACTGGCAGGACGCCCGGATCCGCAAGGTCGTACGGCGGGCGCGCGGCGCGGACTGGCGGCGCGCGGCCGGGCTGCCGGGCATCACGGTCACGGGCCGGACCCCCGCCTCGGCCGCGGCCGCTGCCACGGCCGAGGACGGGGACGGGTCCCCGTCGGCCGCCGAGGTGCGGGTGTTCCCGCCGGTGCCGCTGGACGGCTGGCCCAAGGAGCTGGCCAAGCTCCAGGTCTCCGGCACCGACCTGGACGACCCCGAGCCGCCGGCCGCCCCCGATCTCACCGGTCCGGTGCTGTGGCTGAGCCCCCATGTGCGGATGTCGGCGGGCAAGGCCATGGCCCAGGCCGGGCACGGCGCGCAGCTGGCCTGGTGGGAGCTGGACGACGCGGCGCGGGCGGCCTGGCGCGGGGCCGGGTTCCCGCTGGCGGTGCGTACGGCGTCGGCCGAGCGGTGGGACGAACTCACCAGGAGCGGGCTGCCGGTGGTGCGCGACGCGGGGTTCACCGAGATCGCCCCCGGGCTTACCGTTGCGGTCGAAGGGGGCACCCGGTTCTGCCCTCTGCCCGGCAAGCCGCGGCGGTAAGCGAGCCGAGCGGCTGCCGGCGGCGCGACCGCGTCCATGCGCCGGGGTGGCAGGCCGCTGCGAACAGCAGCCTGGCCCCCAGCCCGGCGGGACTCCCGGTTACGGCACTATCCGACGCTGAGATCGAAATCGGTCACGTACCAGGCGTTGTTGATCTCGGACGCCTTCACCTTGACGTCCAGCTGTCCTGACGTCAGCCCGGTGGAGTTGGACAGGATGACCTTGTCGAGGGTCTGCCCGTCGATGGTGACCTTGTTGGCGGGAACCACCGCCTTGTCGCCGGTGACCGGGGCCTGCGCGACCTCCACCTTCGGGTCACTCGTGGCGGGCTTGGGCGTGAACGACTCGCGGAGCCTCCCGATGCTCTCCTTCATTTTCCGCACATCGGGCTGGTCGCTGTTGCACATCGAGGCGCTGCCGACCCGCACCGGGGACGCATCGGTGTCCGCCATCACCAGGCACGCCCGCGTCGGCTGGTTCTTGATGATCGCGGTGACCCACTCGGCAACCGCGCCCTCCGCGGACTGGCGGGCGGCCGCGGGCTGTGCGGCCTCCTTCTTCGCGTCGGCCGTGGCCGAGCTGTCCGCGGTCGGCTTCTTCTCGGTGGTGGAGCTCGTGTTGTTCGAGCACCCTGTGACACCCGTGACCACCGCTACCACCGCGGCCCCGGCGATCCAGCCGACGGTCCTCTCCGCAGAGCGCTTTGACACCATTACGGCCATCCTTTCCAAGTACAGACCCTCATGCCCCAATGTCCCCCGGAGGCATCTCTCGTCGAGATGCCGCATCGATTTACGGAGACACGGTATGGGCAGTGGATCAGGTCGGGGCCGGGGGGGTGACGGGCACGGCTACGACGCCGGGCCGGACAGTCCAGGTGCCGGGCCGGACACTCCAGGTGCCGCGCCGAAGAGGCCGCACGCGCGGTCTCCGACTCCGCCACCGCCGCCGCGCGTGCACGGTGGTGGCGGACCACCCGGCGCTGCGGCGGCGGTAAGGACGGTGGACGGGCGGTCAGATCTGGGAGCCGCCGCCGTCCACGGCGAGTTCGGCGCCCGTGGTGAAGGTGGCGTCGAACGCGAGGAACGCGACCGCCCTGGCGACCTCGGCGGGGGTGCCCATGCGCAGCATCGGGTTGTCCGCGGCCATCTGTGCCTTCGTCTGCTCGGCCGCCTCCTTGGGCATCGACTTCTCCAGGATTCCGGAGTCGATCGGGCCGGGGCTGACCGCGTTGACGCGGATCTTCCGCGGGAGCAGCTCCCGGGCCAGGCCGCGGGTCATGGAGCGCAGCGCCGCCTTGCTGGCCGCGTACGCGCTGAGCGCGGGCAGGCCCAGCACGTTCGCGACCGAGGTGGTGAGCACCACGCCGCTGCCCTCGGCCAGCAGCGGAACCAGCTTCTGCACCGTGAAGTAGGGGCCCTTGGCGTTGATGGTCAGCAGCTGGTCGAAGAGCTCCTCGCTGGTCTCCTCGAACGGCGCGAAACCGTTGACCCCGGCATTGGCGAACAGGGCGTCCACCGTGCCGAATTCGGCCTTCACCCGGTCGGCCAGCGCGTCGATGTCGGGCAGCGACGCCGCGTCGCTGCGGACCGCGATCGCGTTGTCGCCGAGCTGGTCGCGGGCGGCGTCCAGGGTGGCCTGGTTGCGCCCGGTGATCAGGACGCGCGCCCCTTCCTCCACGAGCAGCTGGGCGGTGGCCAGACCAAAACCGCTGCTGCCTCCCGTGATCACGACATGCTTACCGTCGTACTTGCCCATGGCGGACACACCCCATCTGTGGAATCGGCTTCTGATGCTCGGCCCGGCCGGGCGGTCCCGGCCGGACACCATCGAGTCAACAGCCGTCTGCGCTGGGGCGTCCAAGACCTGTTTCGCACCCCGCCATACAGGAAGCGCATAACGAACGGGCCCCGGTGCGGCCCGGTGCGGCCCGGTGCGACAGTCCGGTCCGGGGCGGTCCTACCCCCTGCGGCGGCGGATCGCACGGGTGACGACCGGCGGGAGGACGTCGGCGGCGATCCGCCGGACCGTGGTGGGACGGCGTGTGGCGGGACGGGCGGGCCCCGGTGCGGTGGGGGCGGGGCGCGGCGCCGGGGCGGGGTCACGCGGCTCATGGGCGTAGCGGGACGGGGGCGCGGCCGGGTTGGCGGGCTTCCCCGAGAACCGCAGCACCCTCCGGCCCGCGATCTCCTGCACGCTGGTGTGCATCCCCTTGCGCCACTCCTCGTCCGCGAGCAGCTCGTCCTGGATCGGCTCCGGGTCGCCCCAAGTGCCGTAGAGCTTCTGCGTGGACAGGCAGATGGGCCGCAGGCCCCGGGTGAACACCGCCTCCCAGGCCGCGGCGGCCACCCCGGGGGTGTGCTCGGAGCGGAAGTCGTCGAGGACGACGAGCCCGTCGGACACCAGCGCGGTGTGCGCGGTGTCGATGTCGCCCGCCACGTGCTCGTACAGATGCGAGGCGTCCACGTGGATGAAGCGGCAGGTGTCCGCGCCGACGTGGTCGGGCACGACGGAGGTCGGGCCCTGGATGACGTACGGCAGCTCGTTCCAGAACGCCAGGTAGTTCTGCTCGAAGGCGGTGCGGGTGAGGGTGGAGTACGACTTGCGCGCCTCCGCCGCGTTCTTCTCGTCCGGCGCCTCCCCGTCGAAGAGGTCGCAGACCGTGAACCGCTCGTGCGACCGCAGATAGGCGGCGGTGAAGATGGCGCTCTTGCCCATGTAGACGCCCATCTCCATCAGGTCCCCGTGCTGTCCGAGGCGCTCCTGACGGCTCAGGAAGCGGTCGAACAGCACTTGGTCGAGGCTGGGGAACCAGCCCTTGACGTCGTTGAGGTTGCGGGGACGCTGGGCCGCGGGGGCGGTGGTGACCGTCATGTGGCTCTCTGTTCGTCGGTGGCGGCGGTCGGGAGAGACGTGTCGGTGGATGTGTCGGGTGGACGCGCCGGGTGGATGTGATGTCGGTGGACGCGTGTCGGGTGGACGTGTCGGGGCCGCGTGTCGGGTGGATGTGTCGGTGGACGTGTCCGGTGCCCCGGGGACGCGAACGAGGTCCCGGAGACGCGAACGGGCGCCACGGTCGCAGTGGAAGGCAACGCCGGGCCGTCCCTCTTGTGACCATTCTGTGACCACGCCTCCGCCATAAGGTCTTACGGAGCGGTGACGGCCCGGCGCGGACGCATGCCCCGCCGCCCGCTCGGGCCTAGCGTCCTCCCCATGCGCGTACTGGTCACCGGAGGTGCGGGCTTCATCGGCTCGCACATCGTCACCGCCCTCATCGATCACGGCCATGAGCCGGTCGTCCTCGACGCCCTGCTGCCGGCCGCCCATCCGACGCCGCCTCCCGTGGACGGGGAGTGGCACCACGCCGATGTGCGGGACCGGGAGGCGGTGACCGCGGCGCTGGGCGGGGTGGACGCCGTATGCCATCAGGCGGCGATGGTCGGACTCGGCAAGGACTTCGCGGACGCCCCGGCCTATGTGGGCTGCAACGACCTGGGCACGGCGGTGCTGCTGGCGGCGATGGCCGAGCGCGGGGTGCGCGAGCTGGTGCTGGCCGGGTCGATGGTCGTCTACGGGGAGGGGCGCTACGACTGCCCCCGGCACGGCCGGGTCCGTCCCGGTCCGCGCGCCGAGGCGGATCTCGCGGCGGGCCGCTTCGAACCCGGCTGCCCGGAGTGCGGCACGCCGCTGCGGCCCGGTCGGGTGGCGGAGGACGCACCGGCCGATCCCCGCAATGTGTACGCGACCACGAAGCTGGCCCAGGAGCATCTGGCGGCGGCCTGGGCCCGGTCGGTGGGCGGCCGTGCGGTGTCGCTGCGCTACCACAATGTGTACGGGCCGGGGATGCCGCGCGACACCCCGTACGCGGGGGTCGCCTCCTTCTTCCGCTCGGCCCTGGCGCGCGGCGAGGCACCCACGGTCTTCGAGGACGGCGGTCAGCGCCGCGACTTCATCCATGTCCGGGACGTGGCCGCGGCCAACGTCGCCGCCCTGGAGGCGGCGCCGGAGGCGGTGGCCCCGTCCGCGCTGACCGCGTACAACACCGGCAGCGACGACCCCCATACGGTGGGCGAGATGGCCGCGGCCCTGGCCACGGCGTTCGGCGGCCCGGCGCCCGTGGTGACGGGCGGATACCGGCTGGGCGACGTACGGCACATCACCGCGTCGTCGCGGCGGATCCGCGAGGCGCTGGGCTGGCACGCGGCGGTCCCCTTCACCGAGGGCATGACCGAGTTCGCCCACGCCCCACAGCGCGCGGGAGCCTGAGTTCCCCCCACGCCCCACGGCGCGCGGGTCTGAGCGGGTGTGACTGAGCGCCGTAGTTGGCGAGTGAGCGCTTTAGTTGGCGGGTCCTGAGCGTTGTACTTGGCGGGTGCCGGGGGCAACTTCGGCCTTGGTCAGGTGACGGTGGGGCTGCGGCGTTCGATCAGGACGACGTCGCGCCAGGCACCGTGGTGGCGGCCGACGCGTTCGCGGGTGCCGATGATGCGAAAGCCTGCTTGCTGGTGGAGGCGGAGGCTGGCGGTGTTCTCGGGGAAGATGCCGGACTGGATGGTCCAGATCCCTGCCGCTTCGGTGGACGCGATCAGTGCGTCGAGGAGGGCGGCTCCGACTCCGTGCCGACGGGCTTCGGGGTGGACGTAGACGGAGTGCTCCACCACGCCCGCGTACGCGCAACGGTGGGAGACCTTCGTGGCGGCGATCCAGCCCAGGACGTGCCCGTCGGTGTCGAGGGCGACATGGCGGTGGTCGGGGAGTTTGGCGGCGTCGAAGGCTTCCCAGGTGGGTGCGGTGGTTTCGAAGGTGGCGTTGCCTTCGTCGATGCCGAGTTGGTGGATCGCCAGCACGTCTTGGGCATGCTCGGCTGTCAGTTCGGTGATCCGGAGGGTGCCGGTGCTGGAGGTCATGTGGGGTTTCCGGTGGTGAGTTCGTCGATCAGATTCTGGACGCGGGTGCGGATGTCGTCGCGGATCGGCCGTACTGCCGCTGTTCCTTGTCCGGCTGGGTCGTCGAGTTTCCAGTCGAGGTAGGTCTTGCCGGGGAAGACGGGGCAGGCGTCGCCGCAGCCCATGGTGATGACCACGTCGGATGCCTGCACGGCGTCGACGGTGAGGATTTTCGGGGTTTCGGCGGCGATGTCGATGCCGACCTCGGTCATCGCCTCCACGACGGCGGGGTTGACAGTGTCGGCGGGGGCGGATCCGGCGGAGCGGACCTCGATGTGGTCGCCCGCGAGGTGGGTGAGGAAGGCGGCGCCTTCCCCACAGCCGCGGGCAGCTCGTGGTCCCGGACCTGTTCGTGGGTGAGCAGGATGCGTTCCACGTGGCTCCAGCAGTCCGTGCGGGCCACCCAGTCCCGTTCGATATCGGCACCCGAGGCGTCGAAGTCGCCGACACTTCTCCGGGGCGCCACGAGTGTGCGGGTTGGAGTTTCCGCAGTTCAGGAGCGGTCGCGAGCACTGTAGCTGATGCAACACGCGTGGTGCACGGGGCCTACACGTCTTCGTCGTCTTCGGCGACCGGCTCGGCGGACGCGCGGCGAACGATCTTCCTCACTGTCCCTCGCAGGGAGCGCAGCAGCTCCCGCTCGGCATCTTCCGTCCGGGCCTCGATGTTCCACTGCCGGATGCCGTCGACCAGGCTTCGATGGAGTGCACAGCTCGTCGGAGATCCTCCGGGGCCGACGGCACCGCCGTACGCGGCGGGCCGCCGCTTCGAAAGGAGGTCGTCCGTCCATAACGGACGCCAAAAGGCAAAGGCAAGGAGGTTACCCACTCCTTGCCATGCTCAACGTATAGCGCACCAGGGGGCTTGCGGCAAGACCCCCGGCGTGCCGCAGAATCGCCGGTCGAAGCCAGAACCTACAGAAACGGGTGTCGCGAAGTGCGTGTGTTGTTATCGACGTATGGGTCGCGCGGGGACGTCGAACCGCTGGTGGGACTCGCGGTGCGGTTACGGGAACTCGGCACGCAGGTGCAGGTGTGCGCGCCGCCGGACGAGGACTTCGCGCAGCGGTTGGACGGTGTGGGCGTGCCGCTGGTGCCCGTCAGCCGGTCGGCGCGGGCGTTGACGAAGGAGGCCCCGCCGGCGTCGAGCCTGCCGCAGCGCGCGGCTGAGGTGATCGCCGGGCAGTTCGACGCGGTCACCGCGGCGGCCGAGGGATGCGACGTGCTGGTGGCGACAGGGATGATGCCGGCCGCGGCCGGAGCGCTGTCGGTGGCCGAGATGCTGGGCATCCGATCCGTGTCCGTGACCTTCCAGCAGCTCACCCTGCCGGCGCCGCACCGCCGGCCACTGGCGTATCCGGGGCGGCCGTTCCCGCCGGAGGTGACCGACAACCGGGTGCTGTGGGATCTGGACGCTCAGAGCATCGACGCGCTGTTCGGCGAGGCGCTCAACACGAACCGGGCGGCGGCCGGTCTGCCCCCGGTGAAGCACGTCCGCGACTACGTCATCGGCGACCAGCCATGGCTGGCGACGGACCCGATCCTGGACCCGTGGCAGGAGACACCCGACCTCGACGTCGTTCAGACCGGCGCGTGGATGGTGCCGGACGAACGCCCGCTCCCGGCCGAGTTGGTGGCGTTCCTGGAGGCCGACGCGCCACCGGTGTACGTGGGCTTCGGCAGCATGCCGATGCACGCCTCGACGGACGCCGCCCAGGTGGCCATCGAGGCGGTCCGCGCGCAGGGCCGCCGCGTCGTCATCGGGCGCGGCTGGGCGGACCTGGCGCTGATCGACGGCCGGGAGGACTGCTTCGCCGTCGGCGAGGTCAACCATCAGGCACTGTTCGGCCGGGTAGCCGCTGTCGTGCACCATGGCGGCGCGGGTACGACGACGACGGCCGCCCGGGTCGGCGCCCCCCAGGTAGTGGTCCCCCAGTTGGCGGATCAGCCGTACTGGGCCGGCCGGGTGGCCGAGTTGGGCATCGGCGCGGCACACGACGGTCCGACCCCGACCTTCGAGTCCCTGTCGGCCGCGCTGAGCACGGCCCTGAGCCCCGAGACCCGCGCACGAGCGACCGCCGTGGCCGGCACGATCCGCACCAACGGGGCGACGGTGGCCGCGAAGCTGCTGCTCGACACGGTCAGCGGAAAAAGGCCGGCAATGTCCGTGTAAACCACGCCGGATCGTCGAGCCCCACGCCCCACGCGGAGGTCACGGGCAAAAGCACGCCCCCAACGCTGCACTCTCGCACCAGACCTCGACGCGGCGGCTCTGCGGGGCCCACAGGTTGCGCCGGTAGCCTTCCGCAGCGCGCTCCATGGCTCCTCGATGGAGTCGTACTGGAGCTCCTGCCGCACCATGCGGGTTCCGTCGGTGATCTATTCCCACGGGATCTTCCCGGACTCCCGCATATAGCCCAGTTCCCGGACGACGACCGAGTAGTTCCGGCACGAGGTGCCGGTGTCCTTGTCCCACAGCCGTCCGATGCCCAGGTAGTAGACGTGGCGCACGCTGCACGGCCGCGCCCCTTCCGCGATCGAGGACATCGCCTCGCGCAGGGCCTCCACCTGGTTCTTTGTCCGGCGGGAGCTTTTACGAAGCTATAAAACGCCATACTTCCAGTGAACGCCCGAGGCGGTGTCGCCGTCACCGCCTCGGGGCGCCCTGCGCCGACTCCCGGCCGTGCAGCGGCTGGGAACCGGGCCCTCGCGCGTTTCAGCTGGTCACGGGCTGCTTGATCAGTCGGTGTGGCGGTTGAGCTGGGCCATCAGCTCGCGGTTGGCGGCGCGGGCGGCGGCGAGGTCGTCGTCACGCTCCTGGCGTTTCAGCTCCAAGTCGATCACCTGTTGTTCGAGGGGGTGATCCGGGCCTTGAGCTGTTCGGTGTCCTCGGGGCCGCCGATGCCGGACTCACGCCAGACCTGCTCGCCCAGGACCTCGCTGAGGCGCGCTTCGAGGCGGCGGACCTGGGCGGCGAGCCGGGCGGTTCGGGCGTCGGCGGCCAGCAGATCGGCTTGCAGGGAGGCCCGGCTGACGGCAGGGCCGCGGCTCCCGGGGGCCGTGGGCGGCTCGGCGGCCTGGGCGTGGATCTGGCCGAGCAGGTCGCGGTGGCGGTAGAGGAAAGTGCGGTCGACGCCGGCGCGGCGGGCGATCGCTGCGACGCTGACGTCCGAGCCGTCCTTCGCGGCCTGGGCCAAGGCCGCGGGCACGCGCTGGCGCCGTCGTCCGGTGTCGGCCCGGCGGCCCTCGATCATCGCCTGGACGGTGGGGCCGGGTGCGGTCATGCGGGTCGCTCCGGTCGAAGGTCGGGCAGGGACTGGCGGATGCGGGGCATGCCGAGGAAGTTCTGCCGCATCTGGCGGACGACCTGGGCGGCCCGCTGGATCTCGGCGCGTTCGGCTTCGGTGAGCGTCTCGACGTCCTCGGTGACGCGCTGGATCAGACGTCGGATGCGGGTGATCTCCGCGTCCGAGGGCATGGCCTCGGCGCGGGCCCAGTCGTCCGCCTCGGCCGTCGACCTCAGCTTCTCCCTTCCGAGACGAGCCGGTAGTGGACGGCGGGCCCTCGCGCGGCGCCCCCAACGGCAGACCCCCACGCGGCACACCCGACGGCGGGCCCTCGCGTGGGCGCTCAGGTGGGGGTGGCGGCGGGGAGGCGGACCTCGAAGCGGCAGCCGCCCTCGACGTTGCGGACCGCGGCCTGTCCGTCGTGGGCCTCCACGATGCCCCGGACGATGGCGAGGCCCAGACCGGCGCCCGCCGGGGGTGTGCGGGCGTGGCTGCCGCGCCAGCCCGTGTCGAAGACGCGCGGAAGGTCCTCCTCCGGTATCCCGCCGCAGCCGTCGGTGACCGACAGCACGACGGTGTCCGCCTCGCGCTCGGCGGCCACCGCGACCGTGCCGTCCGCCGGGGTGCGGCGGACGGCGTTGACCAGGAGATTGCCGAGTACACGGGTCATCTCCTTGCCGTCGACCTCCACCGGAACGGGGTCCACACGGCCGCCGATCACCTGGACCCCCAGCTCGCGGGCGAGCGGATCGACCCCGGCCAGGGCGTCGCCGACCAGGTCGTAGACGGAGATCCGGGTGGGGGCGAGGGACAGCGCTCCGGCGTGGATGCGGGAGAGCTCGAAGAGGTCGCCGACCATCGTGTTCAGCCGGTCCACCTCGGTGCGGATCCGGCGGAGGTAGCGGGCCGGGTCCGGGGCCACCCCGTCCTCCAGCGCCTCGGACATCGCGCGCAGCCCCGCCAGCGGGGTGCGCAGATCGTGGGAGATCCACGCGACCAGCTCCCGGCGGGAGGACTCCAGGGCTCGCTCACGCTCGCGGGAGGCGGCGAGCTTGGCGCTGGTGGCGGCCAGTTCCCGGCCGAGCGCGGCGAGTTCGGCGGTGGCCTGGCCGTCGGGGGCGGCGAAGCTCCCGCCGTCCCCGAACGAGCGGGCGGCGAGCGCCAGCGCGTTGCTGCGCGCCACCACCCAGCGGCCCAGCAGCAGCGCGGTGGCCAGGGACACCACGGCGGCCATGGCGCAGACGGTGGTGACCACCGTCAGGTCGTGCGGGGACAGGAACATCGCCCAGGCGACGGCCAGCGTGCCGGTGAGCATCGCCGTGACCGCGACGGCGGCGACGACGGTCAGGGACACCGCGACCGAACGGCCGCGCACCAGCCGCAGCGCGAACGCGCCCAGCAGACCGGCCGCCGCCGCGCCGAGGAAGGCGAACGCCGCCATCAGGAACACATCACGCATCGCGGCCCCGCCCCGGTCCGCCGCCCCGTCGCTCGTCGCGTCCGTCGTTCCGTCCGCCGCCCCGTCCCTCGTTCCGTCCGTCGCCCCGCCGCTCGTCGTGTCCGTTGCCGGCGGCCTCGGGCGGGGCGTCGAAGCGGTAGCCGACGCCCCACACGGTCTGGATGAGCCGGGGCGCGGCGGGATCGTCCTCGACCTTTCCGCGCAGCCGCCGCACATGGACGGTGACGGTGGACAGATCGCCGAAGTCCCAGCCCCACACCTCGCGCATCAGCTCCTCGCGGGTGAAGGCCACCCCCGGGTGGCGCACCAGAAACGCCAGCAGGTCGAACTCGCGCACGGTCAGCGCGAGTTCCCGGCCGTCCCGGGTGGCGCGCCGGGCCAGCGGGTCGATGGTGATCCCGGCCCGGTGCGCCACACCGCCCCGGGCGGTGGCGGACGAGGCGGAGCCGTGCGGACCGGTCCGGCCGCGGCGCAGCACCGACTCCACCCGCAGCACCAGCTCCCGTGGGCTGAACGGCTTGGTGACGTAGTCGTCCGCGCCGATCTCCAGGCCGAGGATCCGGTCCTCCTCGTCGCCGCGGGCGGTGAGCATGATGACCGGCACCGGGCCCTGGTCCCGCAGCGCGCGGCACACCTCGAGCCCGTCCATACCGGGCAGCATCAGGTCGAGGACGACCAGGTCCGGCCGGCGGGCGGCGGCGCGGGCGAGCGCGCCGGGGCCGTCGGCGGCCCGGTCCACGGCGAAACCGGCCCGGCCGAGGTATCCGGCGACGACCTCGGCCACGGTCGGGTCGTCGTCCACGACGAGCACCCGGCCGGCTGGTGGGTTCTGTTCCATGCCGTACAGCGTGGCACCAGGAGCGGTCGCCAGGGCCGGGCGGGAACCCGCGGCCTGGCCGACGTCCGTGTTTCGTAAGAACCTGAAGCCCGGAATGTCGCTTTCTCCTTCGTAGGGTGGTGCGGGTGACGAACTCCACCACCCCCTCCGCGGACGTCGTCCTGCCGTGTCTGGACGAGGCCGCCGCCCTGCCCTGGGTGCTGGCCCGCATCCCCGACGGCTGGCGCGCGATCGTCGTCGACAACGGCTCCACGGACGGCTCGGCCGCGATCGCCCGCGCCCATGGCGCCACCGTCGTGCACGAGCCCCGCCGTGGTTTCGGGGCCGCGTGCCACGCCGGACTGCTCGCCGCCAAGGCCGACATCGTCTGCTTCTGCGACTGCGACGCCTCGCTCGACCCCGGGCTGCTGCTCGCCTTCGTGCGGACCGTCGAGGCCGGCGGTGCCGACCTCGTGCTGGGCCGGCGACGGCCCCAGGAGCGGGGGGCCTGGCCGGTGCACGCCCGGCTCGGCAACATCGCGCTCACCCGCATGCTGCGCCGGCGCACCGGCCTCGCGCTGGGCGACCTCGGCCCCCTGCGGGCCGCCCGGCGCGAGCCGCTGCTCGCCCTCGGCCTCACCGATCGGCGTAGCGGCTACCCCCTGCAGATGGTCGTACGCGCCGCGGACGCGGGCTGGCGGATCGCGGAGCGGGACGTGCCGTACCGGCCGCGCACCGGGAAGTCGAAGGTCACCGGCACCTGGCGGGGTACCTGGCAGACGGTGCGCGATATGCGCGCCGTGCTGCGCCAGCCGCCAGTGGTCCGCGACCTGGCCGCCACCCCGAGGGCCGCGCGGTGAGCGCCGCGCCACGCGAGGGCGCGCACGCGGCGGAGGTCCCCCCGGCACCGGACCCGGCACCCCGGGCACCGGACCCGGCTCCCCCGGCACCGGACCGCCCCGGCGCCGGACCTGATACCGCTTCCGGTTCCGGGCCCGTCGTCGCCGTCGGTTCCGCCTCCCCGGCGGCTCCCGGAGGCAGGACGACACTGCTCGTCATCGCCAAGGAACCGATCCCAGGGCGGGTGAAGACCAGACTCGCTCCCCCGTACACCTTCGCCGAGGCCGCCTCGCTCGCCGAGGCGGCCCTCGCCGACACCCTGCACGCCGCGCTCGCGATGCCCGCCCACCGCAGGGTGCTGGTGCTCGACGGACACCCCGGGCCGTGGCTGCCGCCGGGCTTCGAGGTGGTGCGGCAGTGCGACGGCGGTCTGGACGAACGGCTCGCCGCGGCCTTCGCCGCCTGCCAGGGCCCCACGCTGCTGATCGGCATGGACACTCCGCAGGTCACCCCGGCTCTCCTCGCCCCCGCGCTGGGCACGGACGGCTGGCAGGACCGCGACGCGTGGTTCGGCCCGGCCGCCGACGGCGGCTTCTGGGCCCTGGGTCTGGCGGAACCGGACCCCGGTCTGCTGCGGGGCGTGCCGATGTCCACCGCCGCGACCGGTGCCGCACAGCGGCGCCGGCTGACCGACGCGGGGCTGCGGGTGGGCGACCTGCCGATGCTGCGCGACGTGGACACGGCCGAGGACGCCGAACGCGTGGCGGCCGACGCCCCGGGCGGGCGGTTCGCCCGGACCCTCGCCCGGCTGTCCCGGGCCTCTGCGCGATGAGCACGGCCGAGTCGGTGCACGACGGATCGGTGCACGACGGATCGGTGCACGACGGATCGGTGCGCGGAGAGTCGGTGCGCGAGCGGGCTCCCTCCCGCCGCGCGGGCGCCCCATGGCACGCCGACCCCTACGTCCGAGCGCTGCGCGCGGGCCGAGGACCGCTGTTCCTGCGCCGCGCCGACGGCTGGATGCTGCCCCTGGACGTCGAACGCTGGTGTGCCGCCCCCGACGCGGCCGACCGCACCGTGCTGCGGCGATGTCAGAGCCCGACGCTCGACATCGGCTGCGGACCCGGCCGGCTGGTGGCCGCGCTGGCCCTGCTGGGCCGCCCCTGCCTGGGTATCGACGTCAGCCAGGCGGCCGTCGCCCGTACGGTCCGTGCGGGCGGGCCCGCGCTGTGCCGCTCGGTCTTCGCACCGCTGCCCGGGGAGGGACGCTGGGGCACGGCGCTGCTGATCGACGGCAACATCGGCATCGGGGGCGATCCGCGGGCCCTGCTGGCGCGCGTCGCCCAGCTGATCGCCCCCGGCGGGCTGCTGCTGGTGGAGGCGGCCGCGGCCGATGTGGACGAGCGGGTGCGCGTACGCGTGGACGACGGGCGGGGCGGAGTGGGCACGGCCTTCCCCTGGGCCCGGGTCGGCATCCGGGCCCTGCTGCACCACGCACGCGCGGCCGGCTGGGCCCCGGTCGAGCAGTGGACCGCGCAGGACCGCGGCTTCATGGCGCTGCGCCGCACACCGCCCGGACCCCGATCCGCCACGGAGCGCTGAGCCGTGCCCGCGCGGTCCCGCGGTCTCCTGACGCCCGGTCGGCTGCTGGGGCGCACCGGCCAGTTGCTCCGGCGCCCCGGCCGATGGTTGATGGCTGATGGCTGATGGGTCGGCGGACCGGCCCGGCCCTCAGCCACCGGCCGACGGCTGCGGCGCACCACCGCGGGGCCCGGCCGGGCGCGGCCCGGCGGCGCGCCCCGCCCCGCCCGCGCGGGCGCGCGGGCGCGCGGAGCCCGCCCGTGGATCGCGCCGCTCGTCCTCGCCGCGCTGCTCGGCTCGCTCCTCGCCGTCCTGTTCCTGACCTTCCGGCAGGTACGTACGCCACCGCCTGGGCGCTCTTCGCCGCCGCCGCGTGGACGGTCCGCCGCCTGGGCACCCGTCAGGCCGCGGTCCTCTGCCGCGCCTGTTCCTGCCCGACCCGGACACCTGGGCCCTGCCGGTGATCAGCGGCCGTTCTGCTCGCGGTCGTCCTCCGGGTCCTGCCGCGCGGCAATCCCCGGCGGCCCTGGCGCGGCGCGCTCGTGGTGACCGGGCTCACGTTCCGGCTGATGACTCCGGGCCATCCGTGGTACGCGCTGCTGGTGGTGGCGCTGGTGGCTCTGCGTGCCGCTCGCGGGCGTGGCCCAGTATGTGACGGTCCGTGCGGTCGAGGCCGGGACGTGGATCGGGACGCTGGGGTACGCGGTCGCCGGTGCCGCGGTCAGGGCCGGTTGGGCCGTACGGGGCCTGCGGCGGGCTTCCGCGGATCCTCCGCCCCGGCCCGACGGCGGCGCCACCACACCCGGATCGCCAGCCACAGGGCCGAGACGGCGAACAGCCCCGCGGTGATCAGCAGCCAGCGCGGCCAGAAGACGCCGGCGGTCAGCCCGGTCGCGTGCTCGTAACGGCGCTCCTCCCGGCCGAGGATCAGCGGGAACCACACCAGCAGCAACAGCCCGGAGACGAAGGCCGGCACCCGTACGTGGTTGATCCACGAGGCCGGGGCCGGGAGCGCGGCGCGCACGGCCCGGTCCGCGAGCGCGTACAGCGGCAGCAGCACCAGATCGTGCAGGACGGCCGCGCCCACCAGCCAGAGCAGGATGCCGAACCAGTCGCCGCGCAGCAGCCTGATCCCCGCGTACGCGGTCAGCGCGAAGGAGGCCAGCAGCAGCGGCAGTCGCAGCGGCGCGCCGCCGTGCCCGCGCCGCAGCCCCCACCGGAGGCCCCGGAGACCACCCCGCAGCCCCCGCCCAAGGCCGCGCCGCAGACCTGGCATAAGAGGCACAAGAACCCGCACCAGTCCCCTCATGCCCTCTCCCCGAACGTCAGCCGGCCGACCCACTTGGTGTTGTGCACCCCCGGCGCCCCCGGCACGATGATCCGCGCCGGATAGCCGTGGTCCGGCGACAGGTCCGCGCCGTTGACCTTCAGGGCCAGCAGTGAGCGCGGGTCGCGGACCTGGGTGTCGCTCAGGACGACGCTGCGGAAGGAGCCGTGCCGCTGCACCGACTCCACCAGGACCTTCGGCGGCCGGTCGGCATGTCCCACCAGCGCGGCGAGGTCGGCCAGCCGTACCCCCTCCCACCGCTGGTCGGAGGTGGACCAGCCCTCCACACAGGCGATGGGCAGCGCCGCGCCGTGTCCCGGCAGCCGCAGCAGCTGCTGCCGGGTGAGGACGGTCTCGCGGCCGGTCGCGCCCCGCACCACCAGCCGCCAGCCGGGCCCGATGTCACGGGCGCGGATGCCGACCCCCACGGCGGTCTTGTTGATCTGGAAGCCGTTCGGCCCCCGTCCCGGGTCGCGCCCGTGCGGGGCGAGCAGGGCGCTGGTGCGCAGCGGGCCGCCGATGCTCTGCCCGGCCGTCACCACCAGCAGCGCGAACGAGCCGGTGCCGACCATCGCGAGCGCGCCCCGCCGGGACATGGTCGGCGCGGCCGGGCGCGGGCTGACCAAGCCGGTGTCGTCGGGCGGCTCCGGCCGGGTGGCCGACACCGGCGTGCGCAGTTCCGCCCGCAGGTCGCGGCCGCGCAGTGACCGCGCCATACGCGGCAGGCGCAGCGCCACATGGACCACGAAGGCCGCCATGAAGATCCATGCCCCGTAGAAGTGGAGCGGGTAGAACGACCCGGGGAAGACGTAGTCCAGCTGGACGTTGAGCACCCCGGTCGCGAACTCGAACAGCCCGCCGCCGACCAGCGCGAGCAGCGAGATCCGCTCCAGCGCGTACCCCACCGACCGCACCGGCGGCCAGGCGAAGAGCCTGGGGATGACCGACCACAGCTTCGCCAGCAGCACCGGCACGAGCACGATGCCGAGGGTGACGTGCACGCCCTGGGTGACGCGGTAGAGCCAGGAGGGACGGGTCGGCCAGGAGAAGAGGTAGAAGCCGAGCAGCCCCTTGTCCGGGGTCTCGTCGTTGACCGGGGACAGATCGGGGTTGTAGGCCGCGTACGACAGCAGGCCGGTCACGAAGAGCACGGGGATGCCGACGAGCAGGACCAGGCCGAAGACGGAGGTCAGCCAGGGGCCGCGGAGCGGGCTCCGCCATAGGGCGGGACGGTTGCGGTCGGTGTGGGGGCGGTGGCTCATGGCTTGACCGTAGGACCGCCGAACCGCGTTCCGGGGCCTTGCCGCCATGACGAAACGGTGACGTCGCCCGCCTGGCCACGAGGATCTGACGGTTCGATGACGGCGCATGGCGCGGCGGCCCGACAGCGGGCTCCGCGACGTAGCGTGACGTCGTGAAACTCCCCTTGCGCAGCGCCAGCGCCACCCGGGCCGACGAGGACGCCGCACGGACCGGCCGCCGGTGGGACGTGCTCGCCGCCTCCGCCGCCGCCGTGCTCTTCGCCGTCGCCGCCGTCGTCGGCACCCTGATCCAGCGGGCCGATCACTCCCTGTACGTCGACTGGGCGCCGCTGTACGCCGACTGGCTCCCCCACGTGGGTCCGGGCACGCCCGCCGCTCTGGCCGTCGCCGCCGCGGTCGTCGTCCACGGGCCGCGGCTCGCGGCGCGGCTGCCGTGGCGCGGGCTGCTGGGGGCGGTGTGGGCCGCTGCCATGGCCTGGACCTGGTCCCTGGCGCTGGTCGACGGATGGCACCGGGGGGTGGCGGAGCGGCTGACCACGCGCCACGAGTATCTGCGCGGTATCGACCGGTTCCACGACATCGGCGCGGCCCTGCGCGGTTTCACGGGCCACATCCTGCTCACTCAGCCCGACCACTGGCCCGCGCATATCGCCGGCCATCCGCCCGGCGCCGTGCTCACCTTCGTGGCCCTGGACCGGTTCGGTCTGGGCGGGGGTGGCCGGGCGGGGGCGTTCTGTATCACCGTGGGCGCTTCGGCTGCGGTCGCGGTCCTGGTCACGCTGCGCGCGCTGGGGCGGGAGCACGCCGCCCGCGCGGCCGCCCCGTTCCTGGTCCTGGCGCCCGGGGCGGTCTGGGCGGGCGCCTCGGCCGATGGCTGGTTCGCGGCCGTCGCGGCCTGGGGGCTCGCCCTGCTGGCGCTCGCGGCGACGCGTACGGTCCGGGCGCCACGGGCCGTCGCGTTCGGCTCCGGACTGCTGCTGGGGCTGACGGTCTATCTCTCCTACGGGCTGACGCTGCTCGCGCTGCCCGCCGTCGCCGTGCTGCTGCTCGCCCGCACCACGCGGCCGCTGCCCTTCGCGCTGACGGGGGTGGCGGCGGTGGCGGGCGCGTTCACCGCGGCCGGGTTCCGGTGGTGGGAGGGCTACTCCCTGCTGGTGACGCGCTACTACCAGGGCGTCGCCTCGGAACGTCCTTACGGGTACTGGGTCTGGGCCAACCTGGCCGTCGCGACGGTGGTCGCCGGCCCGGCCGGTGTCGCGGGTGTGCGGCGTATGCTCGCGGCGCTGCCCGATGTTCTGCGGCGGCAGCGCCGGGGCGGGGCCGGCACCCCGGACAAGCTCGTCGTGCTGACCTTCGCCGCGCTGCTCGCGCTCGCCGTGGCCGACCTGTCCGGGATGAGCAAGGCCGAGACGGAGCGCATCTGGCTTCCCTTCCTCCTCTGGCTGCTGCCCACCACCGCGCTGCTGCCCGCTGACGACCGACGCCGATGGCTTCTGGTCCAGGCGTGTCTCGCACTGGCCGTCAACCATCTGCTGTTGACCGGTTGGTGACGGAGACCCGTGTGAAGAGCACGTGATACTTCTGTGATACTAGGGGGGACGTACATCTGTACTGTTGCCAGGGGGCGGGACCCGTGAAGGCGCTGAAGATCATGAAGGCGTTGAAGGCTTTAAACGCGAAGAACGCCTATGGCGTTGCCGCGCCCATAGGCGCGCTGACGGCCGTGGCCGTGGTGGTGGCGCTGCTGATAGCCCTCACCTCGCGCGGGGACACGAGCGAGGCCCCGGGCGAGGATCTCCCGGCCGTCGCGGCGTCCCCCAAGTCGGACCGGGTCCCCAAAGAGGCCAAGAAGAAGGACAAGTACGCCGACTGGGACGGCAAGGTCAAGGTGCTCGGGGACGGCTCCACGTCCTACACCGGGCCGCAGCCGCACCAGCTCAAGCCGGAAAAGCTCAAACCCGGTGAGAAACCGCCACAGTTCGTGGTCTTCTCCTGGGACGGCGCGCTGGAGAACGACGACCACCTCTTCTCCCGTTTCCGCCAGGTCGCCAAGGAGAGCGACGCCACGATGACGTTCTTCCTGAGCGGCATGTATCTGCTGCCCAAGTCGAAGAGCGACCTCTACCAGCCGCCGCAGCACAAGAGGGGCTCGGCCGCCATCTCCTTCCCCACCGACGAGCACATCAGGGAGACCCTGGAGCAGTTGCGCGGGGCCTGGCTGGACGGCAATGAGATCGGCTCCCACTTCAACGGCCATTTCTGCGGCGCCAAGGGCGGCGAGGACTGGTCCACCCAGGAGTGGAAGAGCGAGACGGAACAGGCGTACTCATTTGTGAAGCACTGGAAGACCAACACCGGCTTCACCGACATCGAACCGCTGCCGTTCGACTACGACGTGGAACTGGTCGGCGGGCGCGCCCCGTGCCTGGAGGGTCAGAAGACGCTGATCCCGGCCATCAAATCCATGGGCTGGCGCTATGACGCGAGCTCCCCGGGCGACTTCCAGCTCTGGCCGTCCAAGGTCGACGGAATCTGGAACTTCCCGCTACAGCTGGTGCCGTACCCGGAGAGCGAGAAGCAGGTCCTGTCGATGGACTTCAACTTCCTCTACAACCAGTCCGGTGACAGCACCGAGGGCGATCCGGCGAAATACCCGGAGTGGGAGCGGCTGACCCGCCAGGGCTATCTCAATGGCTTCGAGCGGGTCTACAACGGCAGCCGGGCACCGCTGTTCATCGGCAATCACTTCGAGACCTGGAACGGCGGCATCTATATGCAGGCCATCGAGGACGTGATGAGGAGCGTATGCCGCCGCGACGGTGTGCGGTGCGTGTCGTTCAAGCAGCTCGCCGACTGGCTGGACGCCCAGGACCCGAAGGTGCTGGCGAAGCTGCGGATGCTGGACCCGGCGCAATCGCCGGACTGGTCGACGTACACCAAGACCGAATAGCGTCCCGCTCGGGCCCGAACCGCCCGGCCGTGTTCCGCCGTCCGGTCCTGTTCCGCCGCCTCGTCCTATTCCGCCGTCCGGTCCTGTTCCGCCGTCCGGTCCGTCATATAGCTCTTCCAGATGTCCAGGGGGTAGGTGTCTCCCGAGTCGGCGGCGCCTTCCCCGCCCAACCCCTCCAGCGGCATCAGCTCCTGGGTCTTCGGGTCCAGCCGGGACAGCGAGACCGCCGTCGACAGCTCCTTGGTGTAGCCGACGAACCAGGCCGAGGTGCCGTCCTGCGCCGTGCCCCCCTTACCGGCCACCTCTTCCCCGGCCACGGCGGCCCCGTGCGCCGCACCCGACGGGCTCTGGACCGCACCGCGCAGCGCGTCGTCCACCTCCGCCGCGACCTCGGCGCTGAAGGCCCGCTTGGCACGGTCCTTGCGCAGTTCCACCCTCTCCCCGCCGTGGGTGAGCCCGCTCACCGAGTAGGGCGGATGGTGCGTACCCCCGGCGGCGAAGGTCCCGTAGGCGCTCGCCATACGGATGGAGCTGGGGGTCGCGGTGCCGAGCGAGAACGCGGGCACCCGCTCGCCGAAGCTGCTGGGCAGCAGTCCCGCGTCGATGGACGCCCGCCGCACCTCGTCCAGGCCGACGTCCATGCCCAGCTGCATCATCGGGGTGTTGATGGACTGCACGATCGCCTGACGCAGCGTGACCTGCCCATAGGAGACATCACCGTCGTTGGTGGCCCGCACGATCTTGCCGCTGCGGTCCCAGTACGGCCCCTCGGGCGTATGCACGGCGACCTTGTTGTCGCCGTCGTAGAGCGTCGAGGGCGTCACGGGCGTCCGCGCCCCGCCTCGTTCCAACAGCACCCCGTCGCGCAGCGCGGCGGCGTAGACGAAGGGGGTGAAGGAGGTGCCGGCGGGGACATTGGAGGCGTTCGCGTCGTTGAACCCCTGTTTGAGGTAGCCGGGACCGCCGTACAGCGCGCGAATGGCACCGTCCGGAGCCACCGAGCCGGCGCCGATGCGCACATTGCGGTCCTCGGGGCGCCGCTCGGGGTCGAGCTTGCCCCGCGTCTCGTTCACCGCCTTGGTGAGCGCGTCCACCTTCGACCTCTCGAAGGTGGTGTGAATCTGATAGCCGCCCAGGTCGAAATCGGCGTCGGAGACATCGGTGTGGGAGCTCACATACGCCTTGGCGGTCTCCACCAGATAGCCGACCTGACCGGTGAGTCCGACCGGTTTGGGCTCCGGCTGGGGCTCGGGGAACGTCGTATAGCGCGCCCGCTCGGCCTTGGAGAGCCGGCCGATGTCGACCATCCGGTCCAGCACCCACTTCCAGCGTTCGACCGCCCGCTTGTGGTTCTTGGCGCTGAGTGTCGGATCGAAGGTGCCGGCGCCCTTGAGCAGCGAGGCGAGCAGCGCGCCCTCGCTCGCGTTGAGTTCCGAGACGTCCTTGCCGTAGTACGCGTACGAGGCCCGCTGAATGCCATAACTGCCGCGCCCGAACCAGCTGGTGTTGAGATAGCGCTGGAGGATCTCCCGCTTGCTCATCCGGTCGTCCAGCTTGATGGCCATGAACATCTCGGTGAGCTTGCGGGAGAAGGTCTGACGCTGATTCAGGTAGGCGTTCTTCACGTACTGCTGGGTGATGGTGGATCCGCCCTGGGTCTCACCGCCCGTCACCATCCGGGTCACGGCCCGCATCAGACCGCTCGGGGACACCCCGCTGTCGGAGTAGAAACTGGCGTTCTCGGCGGCGAGCACCGCCCACTGGACCTTTTCCGGCACCCTGTCCAGCGGCACCTCCTGCCGGTTGACCGGACCGGTGCGGGCCATCTCCGTGCCGTCGGCCCAGTAGTAGACGTTGTCCTGCTGGGTGGCGAAGTCGTTGAGGTTCTTGGGGATGTCGGTCTGCAGGTAGAGATAGCTCAGCAGACCGGTCAGACTGCCGAGGCAGAACAGGAAGAACAGGGCGATCTGACGCCACGACGGCAGCCAACGCCGCACCCCCCGCCGCCCCGCCCGGGGGTAGTCCAGCCGGACGTGCGCGGCCGCCCAGCGGCGCAGCCGCCTCCCCCGGCTCCTCGAAGGCGGCCTGCTGCGGTGCTTGCGGTGCTTCCCCATGGCGTTGTCGCTGCTGCCCAGCACGTGTTTCCCCCACGCTCGCTCCGCGCGCGGGCGCGGCACACAGGTGTGATCTTCCATCCCCCAGACCAGACCGATCCTATTTTCCCGTCCGAACGTCTGTCGTCATAGGGCCCCAATTTTTTGTAACAGTGGCCATATTCAGCGACACCGCCCACCCGGGACCTCCCGCGTAACGCCCTGAAGCTCAAATGAACCTCTGAACCGGACGGCCGGGGGATTCGTCCTCCCTCCGGGGGGTCATCACCCCGGCACGCGAGAACACACCGCGGGGGACGCGGTACGGAACGAGGAGGGGGAGCCATGGTGCGCCTCGGTACCGGAATCGGCTGGCGCCCGGAGATCGCCGAAGACATCGCGCGGCTGCCCGGCATCGACTGGGTGGAGGTGGTGGCGGAGAACGTCTGCCCCGACCATGTGCCGGACGCGCTCCGGCGGCTGCGCGAGCGCGGGACCACGGTGGTCCCGCACGGGGTGTCGCTCGGCCTCGGGGGAGCCGAGCGGCCCGACCCGGACCGCCTCCGGGCACTGGCCGAGCGAGCCGAGGCACTGGGCTCGCCGCTGGTCACCGAGCACATCGCGTTCGTCAGGGCCGGGGGGCCGCGGACCGCGTCACCGGTCATCGAGGCCGGGCATCTGCTGCCGGTGCCACGGACCCGTGACGCCCTGGACGTGCTGTGCGAGAACGTGCGCATCGCGCAGGACGCGCTGCCGGTGCCGCTGGCGGTGGAGAACATCGCGGCGCTGTTCTCCTGGCCCGGTGAGGAGATGACCGAGGGTCAGTTCCTGGCCGAGCTGGTGGAGCGCACCGGGGTGCGGCTGCTCATCGACGTGGCCAATCTGCACACCAACCACGTCAACCGGGGCGAGGACCCGGCCAAGGCGCTGGACGAGCTGCCCACGTCGGCGATCGCCTACGTCCATGTGGCGGGCGGGGTGGAGAGGGACGGGGTGTGGCACGACAGCCACGCCCATCCGGTGACCCAGCCGGTGCTCGACGTCCTCGCCGAGCTGTGCGCCCGTACGACGCCGCCCGGCGTGCTGCTGGAGCGCGACGAGGACTTCCCGTCGGCCGGGGAACTGGCGGGCGAGCTGGACGCGATCCGCGCGGTGACGACGGCGAGCGCCTCGGAAGCGGCGCGCCCGGTGACGACGACGCACGCCCCCGAAGCGGCGGGCGCCTCGGAGGCGGCGCGCCCGGTGACGGCGGCGGACGCCCCGGAAGCGGCGCGCCCGGTGACGACGGCGGACGCCCCCGAAGCGGCGCGCCCGGTGACAGCGACGCACGCCCCGGAAGCGGCGCGCCAGGTGACGACGACGCACGCCCCCGAAGCGGCGGGCGCCTCGGAGGCGGCGCGCCCGGTGACGGCGGCGGACGCCCCGGAAGCGGCGCGCCCAGTGACGACGGCGGGCACCGCCGAAGCGGGCCGCGCGGTGACGGCGGGCACCGCTCCGGTGCGGACCTCCTCCGTCACCGCCGCCATCACCTCCGCCGCGCCCGGCGGCCCCGTGCCGGACGCCGTCCGTGAGCGGCTGGCGCTGGCCCAGACCGCGCTGCTGTCCGCGCTGGTCGCGGGCACCCCGGCGCCGGAGGGCTTCGACCGGAGGCGGCTGCGGGTGCAGACCGCGGCGCTGACCGCCAAGCGCGCGTCCGTGGTCGCCAAGGTGGCCCCGGAGCTGCCGGAGATCCTGGGCAGCGGCTACCGTACGGCGTTCGCGCGGTACGCCGACGGCCGCCCGATGACCGGCGGCTACCGCCGCGACGCGCTGTCGTTCGCCGAGCATCTGCTGGCGGACGACCGGCCCGACGACCCGGCGGCGCGGCGTGAGCTGACGCTCTGGTGGCGGGAGCGGTCCGGCCCCGCGCCCCTGGCGGCCCATCCGGCGGCCCGGCTGGCCCGCCGGGTCCGGCTCGCGCTGAGCGGGCGGTGAGCGGCGTGGACACGGCGGTGATCCTGTTCTACGCGGCGGTGGCGGTCTTCTCGACGGCGCTCATCGCGGGCACGGCCACGGCCCGGGGGAAGGTGGCCACGGAACCGGTGGGCGACCGGGCGCACGACCTGCTGGAGGCGGCGTTCCTGGCGGGGGGTCCGGGCCGGGTGGCCGACACCGCGATCAGCGAGATGTACGCGGACGGACGGCTGGCGATCGGCGGGCCGGGCGTCCTCTCGGTACGGCGGCAGGTCGCCCGCGGTCCGGTCGAGGAGGAGGTGCTGCGGCTGTGCGCGCGCTCCCCGCACGGCGCGCTGCACTGGCTGCGCCGGGAGCTGATGCGCAGCCGGGCGGTGCAGGTGATCGGTGACCGGCTGGCCCGGCGCGGGCTGATGGTGCCGCCGGACGCCCTCCGCTTCTGGCACGGACTGGCACAGCTCCAGCTCGGGCTCTGCTTCGTGGCCACGTTCCTGGGCTTCGTGATGACCATCTCCGCCACGGACGGCCACGGGGTGCCGCTGATCTTCAAGCTCGTCCCCGGGCTGTTCGTCGGCTTCGTCGTCGGCGGCGCCTGCGTCAAGGCGAGCAAGCGCCGGCTGACCGCGGCCGGGAAGCGGGCGCTGGCGGTCTACCGGAAGGAGTCGGGGGTCTCGGCGTACCGGCGGGAGGTCTTCGAACAGCGCGGACGGCAGGCCCTGTCCACCGGACAGGGCGCGGCGGTCCCCGTGGCCGTCGTGGTCGCGCTGACCGGGGCGGCCGCGCTGGTCGGCGAGCCGACGCTGCGGGACCACCTGCTGGAGGCGCAGAAGGCGGCCGGCACCGTGGCCTCCCCGTCCGGCGGCGGGACCTCGACCTCCCCGGGCACCTCCTCCTGCTCCGCCGGCGGATCGTGGTGCGGTGGCGGAGGCTCCGGCTGTGGAGGCTCCTCGTGCGGCGGCTCGTCCTGTGGCGGAGGCGGGGGCGGGGGCTCCTCGTGCGGTGGGGGCGGCGGAGGCGGCGGCTGCGGCGGCGGAGGCGGCTGCGGTGGAGGCGGCGGCGGGGGCGGCGGCTGCGGCGGGGGATGAGCCGCCGCAGCCGCAGGCCGCGCCCCCGTCCGGGTCGCCCCGGCCCAACGGGCTCGAGAAGCCCGGCACGCCCGGCACGCCCGGCAGCTCCGCGCGAGTCGTTCATATGGTGAAAACCGTGGCGCGGCGACGGCGGGTCCAGTAGAACTCGCCCATGCTGTGGGTCATCTTCCTGCTCGTAGCGTGGGGCGCGGCGGTCGTCAGCTGCACGCAGCTGTGCCTGGCGGCCGTCGCCGCCGCCCAGGCGGCGGACCCCGGCCCGGCGGCGGACGGGAAGGTGCTGAGCCTGTACGAGGCGGCGTTCCTGTCCGGCGGTCCGCGGCGGGTGGGTGATCTGACCCTCGTCACGATGTACCGCGAGCGCCGGCTGCTGCTCGCGCACACCGGCTGGGTCACCGTCGTGGACCCGGACGGTCGGGACGATCTGGAGCGGTCCTTGATCAACGCGATAGGGCCGGAGGGCCAGTCCCCGGTGCGGCCGGCGCGGGCCGCGCTCGCCACCGCCGCCCCGGTACGGGACCTGGCCGACCGGCTGGTGGCGGCGGGGCTCGCGGTGCCCGCCTCGGCCCGTACGAATGTGGCGGTCGCGGTACGGCAGGTGCGGGCGGCCGGTGCGCTGGTCCTGGTCACGGCGGCCGCCGCGCTGCTGCTGGTGCCGCCCGCCGGGGGGCGTGGTGCGGTGGCCGCGTGGTTCGCGCTGCCGCTGCTGCTGACGGCGAGCTGCCTGCTGATCGCCCGGGTCGAGGCGTATCCGTACTCGCGGTGGGCCTCCCCCGCCGGTCAGCGGCTGCTGGGCCGGTTCGGCACGCCCCCGCGGCGGGCCGCCGCCCAGCGCTCCGGCGGCGGCGCGGGCGACGGAGCCGACGGCGAGCTGCTCACCGCGTTCGCGCTGCGCGGCCCGGCCGCCCTCCCCGACCCGGCGCTGCGCGCGGCGCTGAAGGCGCATTGGGGTCATTGACCCCGACACCGCGGCCCGGTGCTTTACATGGTCATCCGCCGCACCAAATATCCCTTTCATTGCGTTATGCGCGATGCCCGGAGGTCCGGCGCGATGCATGAAGGGAGGGGCCGGTGAGAGCAGCACCGCTGTACGGCATCCTCGGACCGCTGTCCCTGTCGCTGACCATGAGCGCCCTGCTGGCGACGCCCGCCACCGGCCGCCCGCTCGCCGTGCCCGCCGTCCGCGCCGCCACGACGGCCACCGCCGCGACCACCTGGTCCGTCCCGGCCCCTGCCGGTGCGGCGGGCGTGCCCCTCACCGCCCCGGCCGCCACCGCGCCCCGTTCGGCCCCCGCCGCCCCCACCGCGCCCGGCTGGTCCGCCTGGTCCGGTTCAGCCGCCTCAGCCGCCCCGCCCGGCGGCGCGGCCGCGGCCCGTGGGGTGGCGCTCGCCGCCCGGCGCGCGGCGCAGCGCGGTGTCACCTTCCGCCGCTGTCCCCGCGCCGAGCAGCTGGCCGCCCCCATCACCTGCGGAAAGGTCTCCGTACCGCTCGACTACACCCGTCCCCGCGGCAAGCACATCGCCCTCACCGTCAGCCGGGTCCGGGCCACCGGCCCCACGGCGCGGCGGCAGGGTGCGCTGATCTACAACCCCGGCGGACCGGGCGCCTCCGGTATGGCGTTCCCGGAGTACGCGGCCGAGGACGCCTTCCGCCGCCTGGCCGCCGCCTACGACTTCGTCGGCTACGCCCCGCGCGGCGTGGGCCGGTCCGCCCCGCTGTCCTGCCGGCGGCCGTCGGCCCACGCCAAGGCGCCGACCAGCTCCCCGCCGCACCCCACCGCCGCCTTCAAACGGCGGCTGGTGGCGCGGGCACGGGCCTACGTACGGGGCTGTACGCGCCGCTCGGGGCGCGCCCTCGCGCACTACACCACGCTGAACAACGCCCGTGACCTGGAGGTGCTGCGCGCGGCGCTGGGCCAGCGGCGGCTCACGTTCGTGGGCGCCTCGTACGGCACGTACTACGGAGCCGTCTACGCCACGCTCTTCCCCGGGCGGGTGCGCCGGATGGTGTTCGACAGCGTGGTCAACCCCGCCCCCCGGCAGATCTGGTACCGCGACAACCTCGACCAGTCGGTCGCCTTCGAACGGCGCTGGCGGGACTGGCGCCGCTGGGTCGCCCGGCACCACGCCGTCTACCACCTGGGCCGCACCGCGGACCGGGTGCTCGCCTCCTACGAGAAGGCGCGGCGGCGGCTGGGGCGGAAACCGGCGGGCGGGGTCATCGGCACCGCCCAGCTCCAGAACGCGTTCCTGAGGACCGGCTACAACGACGCCTACTGGGATCCGTCCGCACGGGCGCTGGCCGCCTATCTGCTCGGTGACCCCGAGCCGCTGATCGCGCTCGCCGCGCCCGATCCGGCACAGGCGGCCGCCGACGAGAACGGCAGCGCCGTCTACACCGCCGTGGAGTGCAACGACGCGCCCTGGCCGCACGCCTGGGCCACCTGGGACCGCGACAACACCGCCCTCGCCCGCCGCGCGCCCTTCGAGACCTGGAACAACGTGGCGATGAACCTGCCATGCGCCTTCTGGCCGCTGAAGCACGGCCGCCCCGTCGATGTGGGGTCCGTGGAAGCCGTGGGTCCCCGGAAGGAACGCGCGGCGCTGCCGCCGGTGCTGCTGCTGTCAGCGGAGCGGGACGCGGCCACGCCGTACACGGGGGCGAAGGAACTGTGGCACCGGCTGCCCGGCTCCTCGCTGGTGACCGAGCGGAAGGCGGGCACCCACGGTCTGTGGGGCGGCCCGAACGACTGCGTCAACCGCCATGTGGACACCTATCTGCTGACCGGGCGGACCCCGGGCCGGTCCGCCTTCTGCGCCCCGCGCCCGGAGCCCGAACCGCTGCCGGAACCGGCCCCGCTGCCCGAGTCCGGCAAGCAGCCGGCCGCGCTCCCGGGCACGCCGTAAGGCGGGTACGGGACGACCGGGACGGGACGGCCGTCCGGCCGTCCCGTCCCGCCGTGAGCGTCAGGGAACCCGTCAGGCCAGACCGGCGACGAGCTCGGAGACCTCCTTGCGCCGCCCGGTGAAGAACGGCACCTCCTCGCGCACGTGCCGGCGCGCCTCGGAACCGCGCAGATGGCGCATGAGGTCGACGATCCGGTGCAGCTCGTCCGCCTCGAAGGCCAGGATCCACTCGTAGTCGCCGAGTGAGAAGGACGCGACCGTGTTGGCCCGCACATCGGGGTAGCCGCGCGCCATCTTGCCGTGGTCCGCGAGCATCCGGCGGCGGTCCTCGTCGGGCAGCAGGTACCAGTCGTAGGAGCGGACGAACGGGTACACGCTCACGTAGTCGCGCGGGTTCTCGTCCGCGAGGAACGCCGGGATGTGGGACTTGTTGAACTCGGCCGGGCGGTGCAGCGCCATGTTGGACCACACCGGCTCCAGGGCCCGCCCCAGCCGGGTGCGGCGGAAGAGGTTGTACGCCTCCTGGAGGGCGTCGGAGGTCTCCGAGTGCCACCAGATCATGACGTCCGCGTCGGCGCGCAGCCCGGACACGTCGTAGGTGCCGCGCACGGTGACGTCCTTGGCGGCGAGCTGGGAGAAGAGTTCCTCGACCTCGTCGGCGTAGCCGGTGCGGTCCTCCGGCAGCACATCGCGCAGCCGGAACACCGACCACAGGGTGTAGCGGATGACCTCGTTGAGGTCCTTGGCCTTCTTACCGGCGTTGGGAGTCTTCTCAGGAGCAGCAGTCATGGCCCTATTCTCGCTCTCCGGCTCCGGAGCCCGGCTCCAGGGTGGCCGCCAGGGTGCCCAGCAGTTCATCGGCCGCCTTACGGCCGCTGCCGACGCACGCCGGGATGCCCACGCCGTCGTAGAGCGCCCCGCACACGGCCAGCCCCGGCACCTTGGCGACCTCGGCGCGGATGCGGGCCACCCGGTCGAGATGGCCCACCGGGTACTGGGGCAGCCCGCCGTCCCAGCGGTCCACCCGGGTCGCCACGGGCCGGGCCGTCAGGCCGACGGCCTCGCCGAGATCGGCGAGCGACATCCTTACCAGGTCGGCGTCGTCCCGCTTCAGATCCGCCTCGTCGTCAAACCGCCCGATCGAGGTACGCAGCACGAAGAGATCGGGGTCGGCGTCCCGCAGCCAGCCCCACTTCCGGCTGGAGAACGTCGCCGCCTTGATCGTCCGGCCGTCCACCGGCGGCACCAGAAAGCCGCTGCGCTCGGCGAGCGCGTCCACGCCGACGATCGCGTCCCGGCGGAAGGCCATGGTGACCAGCGCCATCGAGGCGTAGTCGACGGTGGCCAGCTCGGCGGAGGCGACCGGGGAGAGGCCGGTCAGCAGCCGGGCGGCGGCGGGCGCGGGAACCGCCAGCACCACCGCGTCGGCCGCCACCACCGGCGGGCCGTCCGTGCCGTCCACGGCGACGGTCCAGCCGTCGGCGGTGCGCCGCAGCTCCCGCACGGGCGCCTCGGTGCGGATCTCCCCGCCGGCGGCCCGTACGGCGTCGGCGACCGCGAGCGGCAGCCGGCCGATCCCGCCGTCGATGCCCATGAACACCGGGCCGTCCTGCCGTTGCGCGGCGCGCTCGGTCAGCTCCCGGACGCCCTCGGTCAGCGGGCGGGCCGAGCGGGCCACGTCGAAGAGGGTGGGGACGGACGCACGCATCGAGGTGCGGTACACATCGCCCGCGTACACCCCGCCCAGCAGCGGTTCCACCAGCCGGTCCACCACCTCGCGGCCGAGCCGCGCCGCGATGAACCCGCCGAGCGCCACGTCCTCGCCGACCGGTGTGGGCGGCAGCTCCCGGTCGCGGGCGATCCGGGCCAGCCCCTCCTCCGAGATCACCCCGGACGCGGCCAGCGGCGCCAGATCGCCGGGGACGCCCATCACATGCCCCTTGGGCATCGGGCGCAGCCCGCCGCGCGTCCAGAGGGAGGCGGTCGCGGTCGCGGGCGGCTGAAGCCGGTCGCCGAGGCCCACGGCGCGCGCCAGCTCGACCGCCTCCGGGCGGCGGGCGAGCATCGATTCGGCGCCGAGGTCGACCGGTACGCCCTCGATCTCCCCCGCGCGCAGCTTGCCGCCGAGCCGCCCCGACGCCTCCAGGACCGTCACCCGCGCCCCGCCGGCCAGCAGCCGGTGGGCCGCCGCCAGGCCCGCGATGCCGCCGCCGATGACCACGACATGGCCGGTGTGTTCCGTCCCCGGGGTGTTCGCCGCTCTCATGCCCCCACTCTCTCACTCGTCCCCGGGGCCCTCGAGAGGGGTCCGCGCGGGCGACGCGGGGCCGCGACGACCCGTCGGCGGCGGGTGCCGCGAGCTCACCGGCCACCGCCGGACCCTTGAACTCCGCGAACGCCTGCGGACAAACGGCGGCTCATGGCGCCGTGGGAGGCGGCTCCGGCCGCGGAGGGTCCTCGCGCTCCTCACGCGGCGGCTCGTCCTGCGGCGGGCGGGGGCTCCTGGCCCGCTGGGGCCGGGCGGCGACGGCGGCAGGGCGGCGCCGGGGGCGGACTGTGCCGAGGGCCAGGCGGCGCCGAGGGCCAGGCGGCGCCGGGGGCGGACTGCGCCAGGGACGGGACCGCGACGGCGGTAGTGCTGCGCCGGGGGCGGGGTTGCGCTAGGGGTGGGTTGCGCCGGGGGTGGGGTTCAGAAGGACTTCAAGGGGTGCTGCGCCGAGGCCGTGGCCAGGTCGGCCTCGATCCGGGCCGCGGCCGCGCACAGCGCCGGGAGCAGGTCCCGGCGAACGCTCTCGGCGGCGCCGCGACCGGCGTGGGTCGCCACGTTGAGTGCGGCCACCACGCGCCCGCGCGCGTCCCGTACGGGCACGGCGAGCGACCGCAGCCCCTCCTCCAACTCCTGGTCGACCAGGGCGTACCCGTCCGCCGCCGCGCGCTCCACGACGCGCGCCAGCTCGGGCACGGAGGTCACGGTGTGCCGGGTGAGCGGCCGGGGCTCCACCCCGGCGAGATGGGCGGCACGGGCGTCGGCGTCCAGGCCCGCGAGCAGCACCCGGCCCATGGAGGTCGCGTAGGCGGGGAAGCGGGTGCCGATGGTGATGTTGACGCTCATGATGCGGACGGTGGGGACGCGTGCGATGTAGCGGATGTCGCCGCCGTCGAGGACGGCCAGGGAGGCCGACTCGTGGACGGTGCGGACCAGTTCGCGCATATGCGGCTGGGCGATCTCGGTGAAGCCGAGGTCCGCGAGGGGGGCGTAGCCGAGCTCCAGCACCCGTGGCAGCGGCCGGAAGACCCGGCCGTCGGCCTCGGCGTACCCCCGCTCGACCAGGGTGAGCAGCGAGCGCCGGGCGGTGGCCCGCGCCAGCCCGGTGGCCTCCGCGACCGCACTGAGCGTCATTCCGCCACGCCGGGCGCCGCCGTACGGGCCCGCGTCGGCCCGGCCCCGCGCCCCGTCGGCCCGGCCCCGCGCCCCGTCGGCCGGCCCCCGGCCCGGCCCCGCCTCGCCCTGACCGCCCGTCAGGCTTCCGCTGCTGTCGGAGGTGCCCCGCGCCGCGCCCCCGGCCGCGTGGGCCTCGTCCTGAGGGGCGCCCTCCGCCCCGCCCAGTGCCCGCAGCACGGTCAACCCCCGCGCGAGCGACTGGAGGAAACCCGCTCCCAGCTCCCGCTTGGCCACCCGCGCGGGGTCCTCGCCCACGGCCGTCGGCGCCCCGTCCGGGGCCGGGGCGGACGCGCCCGGGACCGAAGCGGCCGAAGGAGCCGATGCGGCGGAGTACGGCGGCGGAGCCGCCACCGCCGCCGCCATCGCCGGGAGTTGGGCGCTCAGCGGGCCCAGCGCCATCGCCCGCAGCGAGTCCACGTCATGGCGGCTGGTGTGGCTGACCACGTTGACCGCGCAGACGATACGGCCCGACGCGTCCCGGACCGGAACGGACACCGCCACCAGGCCCGGTTCGATCAGCTGGTCGTCGGCGGCCCAGCCGTCGCGGGCGGTCTCCTTGACGCGGGCCTGGAAGTCGGCCGTGACGTGGGCCTCGACGTCGGCGTCGGAGGCGGGCCGGGGGCGGGGCGGGACCGCCGGGAAGGTGGCGTCCAGGGGGTCCTCGGCGCGGCGGACGTGCCAGGCGGCCCAGTCGGCCTCGGACCACTCGGTGGCGAAGAGCGCGCCGGGGGCGCAGCGCTCGGCGGGGAGCAGATCGCCGATACGGAAGGCGAGGGACATGGTGCGGCGGCGGGTGGCCTGGACGACGAAGCGCACTCCGTCGCCGTCGGGGACGGCGACCGAGACCGACTCGTCGAGGCCGTCCGCGAGCCGCTCCGCGAACGGGCCGAGCGCACCGGGCAGTCCGCTCGCCGCCAGATACGCGTTGCCCAGCTCCATCAGCCGGACCGCGAGGCCGATGTCGCGCCCGTCGAGCGTCACGTAGCCGAGCTGTTCGAGCGTGCCCACCACCCGGTCGACCACGGACCGGGCGAGCCCCGTGCCACGGACGAGATCGCCGGGACGGACCGTGGTCCGCCCCTCGTGCGCGGCCAGCCGGGTCAGCTCGCGCAGCACGGCGAGACCGCGCTCGAGGGGGCCGACGGGGCCATTGACATGCGGGGGCACCGGGCTGAAACTCATCACCAGCCGATTATGAACGAAGTTTCACTCAGCGAACAAGTCACAGTGGCAAGCCACAGCAAGGGGACAATGTGATGCGCACGACCGTCGGCATCATCGGCGGCGGGCCCGCCGGTCTGCTGCTCGCCCGGCTGCTGCACCGCGCCGGGATCGACTGCGTGGTGCTGGAGAGCCGGGACCGGGCGTACGTCGAGCGGCGCCAGCGGGCCGGAATCCTGGAGCAGGGCACCGTGGACGTGCTGCGGGAGTGCGGCGCCGGCGAGCGCCTGGACCGCGAGGGGCTGCCCCACCACGGCATCGAGCTGCGCTTCGACGGCCGCGGCCACCGCGTGGACTTCCCCTCCGCCACCGGCGGCAAGTCGGTGATGGTCTACGCCCAGACGGAGATCGTCAAGGATCTGATCGCGCTCCAGCTGGACGAGCCCGGCGGCCCCCCGCTGCTGTTCGAGGCCGAGGCGCTGGCCATCGAGAAGCCGGACTCCGCCGCGCCCGTGATCCGCTTCCGCCACCACGGCCGCGAACAGACCCTGACCTGCGACTACGTGGCGGGCTGCGACGGCTTCCACGGCATCGCCCGGCGCGCCGTCCCCGCCGACCGGGTCCGCACCTTCGAGCACGGCTATCCCTACTCCTGGCTCGGTGTGCTGGCCGATGTGGCGCCGTCCTGCGAGGAGCTGATCTACGCTCGCCACGAGCGCGGCTTCGCCCTGCACAGCATGCGTTCCCCTCAGGTCTCCCGGCTCTACCTCCAGGTGCCAGGCGGCACCGACCCGGCCGACTGGCCCCATGAGCGGATCTGGGACGAGCTGTCGGTCCGCTTCGCGCTCGACGGGGACTGGACGCTGGAGCGCGGTCCGATCACCGCCGTCTCGGTCACCCCGATGCGCAGCTTCGTCCAGGAGCCGATGCGCCACGGCCGGCTCTTCCTGGCGGGCGACGCGGCGCACATCGTGCCGCCCACCGGCGCCAAGGGGCTCAATCTGGCCGTCAGCGACGTGATCACCCTGGCCCGTGCGCTGATCCACCAGCAGCAGACCGGCTCGTCCGAGCTGCTGGACGGCTACTCGCGGACCTGTCTGCGCCGGGTGTGGCAGGCCCAGCGGTTCTCGTACTTCATGACGGACACGCTCCACCGGCACCCGGACGCCGGCCCGTTCGAGGACCGGCTGCGGCTCGCGCGGCTGGAGCGGATCGCCTCCTCCCCCACCGCCTCCGCCGAACTCGCCGAGAACTACGTCGGTCTCCCGCTGTCATGACCTCACCACGCCCGCGCACCCCCATGGGCACGCCGCGCTCCCCGGCCCCCCGCCGCCCGGACACCGGCCGCTCGGTCGCGGGCCGGATGCTGGCGGTCCTCGGCGCGTTCGACGCCTCGCACCGCTCGCTGACCCTCACCGCCCTCGCCCGGCGCGCCGGACTGCCGCTGGCCACCGCGCACCGGCTGGTCGCCACGCTCACCCGCTGGGGCGCGCTGGAGCGCGACGCCACCGGGGCGTACCACGTCGGGCTGCGGCTGTGGGAGGTGGCGATGCTCTCACCGCGCGGGGGCGGGGTGCGCGAGGCGGCGCTGCCGTTCATGGAGGACCTGTACGAGGCCACCCACGAGAACGTCCAGCTGGCCGTGCGGGACGGCCTGGAGGTGGTCTACGTGGAGCTGATCTCGGGGCGCTCCGCGGTCCAGGTGCGCACCCGGGTCGGCAGCCGCTGGCCGCTGCACGCCACCGGTGTCGGGCTGGTGCTGCTCGCCTACGGGCCGCCCCGGCTGGCCGAGCAGGTGTGCGCCCGCCCGCTGCGGCGCTACACCGAGATGACGATCCAGGACCCGCACCGGCTGCGGGCCGTCCTCGCCGAGGTGCGGCGCACCGGGATCGCGGTCAGCGAGCGGCAGATCACCATGGAGGGGCTGTCCATCGCCGCCCCGGTGCGCGGGCCGGGCGGTGAGGTGGTGGCCTCGCTGTCGGTGGTGGTGCCGGCCGGGGAGGGGGTAGCCCCGGGGCTGATCCCGGCCGTACGGGTCGCGGCCCACGGCATCTCCCGCACCCTCGCCGCCTAGGGTCTTTCCCGCCGCCCCGATGACGTCCGGTGGGCCGGACGCATGCGCGGCCGCCGCCGGGGCTCTCGGGGCGAAAGCGTCCCGGCCGGGGCCGGCCGGGACGCTGGGGCCGGCCGGAAGACCGGGACTGAGAAGCCCATCGCCCGGCGCCCGGCGCCCGGCGCCCGGGGGCACGCTCGCGGCTCACCGCGCGAGAGACCAGGCCGGGACCCGGGTCACCGGCACTGGCGTGGCGGTGGCGCCGAACCGGCGGATCGCGGCCGGACAGGCCACAGTGACCGTGGGCTCCGGGTCAACCCCTCGTCACCAAGGCTTCCGGTCACTGGAAGAACCCGGAGCGCGTCTTGCCGGGGCGGGTGCCCGGCCACATTCTGTGTGGCACACACCGCGCCGTCGAGCGTGCAGCCCGCGCCCGAAGGGGGACCCCGGGACATGCCCGAAGTGACCGCTGAGCCCGCCGCGCAGGGGCGGGCGACCTCCCGGGGCGGCTGGCAGCCGTACCACACCCTGTGGGCCATGCTGCTGGGCGGCTGGCTCTTCAGCTACGCCGACCGCACCATCACCGGCCCGGTCGTCACCTGGCTGATCGACCACGACCACGGCATGCTGGGCTCCGCGAGTCATCCGCACGCGCTCGGCGGTCTGATCGGCAGCCTCTTCTTCGCGGGCTACATGCTGACCCAGTTCCCCGGCGGCTATCTCGGCGACCGCTTCGGGCACCGCACGATGCTCGCGGTCTCGCTGCTGTGGGCGGGGGTCACGACCCTGGCCAGCGGCATGATGACCGGGCTGATCGCCTTCGTCGTGCTGCGGGTGCTGACCGGGCTCGGCGAGGGCGTCTTCTACTCCAACGACCGCTCGCTGATCGCCCAGCGCACCCCGCCCGCCAAGGCCGGTCTGGGCATGGGCGTCGCCATCACCGGACTGTCCATCGGACTGACGGTCGCGACCATCAGCGCGCCGTATCTGATCGACTGGGGCGGGGCGGCGTTCGGCGCGGAGGACGCCTGGCGGATGCCGTTCCTGGTGCTGGGCGGGGCCACGCTGGCGTTCGGCTGGGCCACCGCGGTCTATATGCGCCGTATCGGCGGCCCGCTCAAGGCCACCGGCTCCACCCTGCGGCTGCTGGGGATCTCGGTGGTGCTGTGCGCCGCGGTCATGGTGGTCTACCTGATCGCCGACGGGGCGGGGATGCCGAGCTGGGGCGTGGCCGTCCTGGAGTGCGTGCTGGCGTTCCTGCTGATCGGGGCGATCTTCACCCGGCGGAGCACCCGGCTGGGCGCGGTCTCGCGGAACCGCAATGTGCTGCTGCTCAGCTTCGCCTTCATCGCGGTCATGTGGAATCTGTGGTTCTTCAGCTTCTGGTCGGTGTCGATCGTCGCGGACGCCGCCCACAGTTCGTTCCAGAACGCCGCGCTGGTGGCCACCTTCAACGCGGGCGCGGGCATCCTCGGCTTCCCCGTCGGGGGCCGGCTCTCGGATCGGGCGAAGGCCCGGGGGTGGGGGCGGCGGCCGCTGCTGATCGCGTTCACCGTGGTCCAGGGGGTGCTGGTGCTGGTGTTCGCCGCGTATCTACAGACCCATGACAAGCCCTCCCTCTGGGTGATGTCCGTGCTGCTCTTCGTGACCAGCCTGTTCTTCAACGCGCTCCAGCCGATGGCGCACGCGCTGCTGAGCGATGTGGTCGGCGCCACCGAACGGGGCGCGGCCTTCGGCCTGTTCAACCTGGTCGGGGAGATCGGCGCGGTGATCAGCCCGGCGCTCAGCGGCACCCTCTTCGACACGTACGGCAGCTGGACGCACGCGGTGTACATCGACGGCGCGCTGATGCTCCTGAGCGCCGTGCTGTACGTGCTGATCCGGGAGCACGCCGCACGCGCATAGGTTGGTCCCACGACAGCCGGACATCCAGTGCCGGACATCCAGTGGTGGAGGGGCGAACATGGCGGCGGCACGGCGCATGGTGGTCATCGGGGGCGACGCGGCGGGCATGTCGGCCGCGTCGCAGGCGCGCAGGCTCAGGAGCCGGAGCGAGCTGGAGATCCTCGCCTTCGAGCGGGGCCCATTCACCTCGTACTCGGCCTGCGGCATCCCCTACTGGGTCGGCGAGCTGGTGGACGGCCCCGATGAGCTGGTCGCCCGTACGCCCGAGGCGCACCGGGGCCGCGGGATCGACGTACGGACGCACACCGAGGTGGTCGAGATCGACCTCGCCGGGCAGCGGGTCCTGGCGCGGGACCTCGACCCGCGCGGTACGGGCGAGCGCTGGCACGGCTTCGAGGACCTGGTCATCGCCACCGGCGCGCGGCCGCGCCGCCCCGCCATGCCGGGGATCGACGCGCCCGGTGTGCACGGGGTGCAGACCCTGGAGCACGGGCGGGCGCTGCTGGAGACCCTGGAGTCGACCCGGGTCGAGCGGGCGGTCGTGATCGGCGCCGGATACATCGGGGTGGAGATGGCCGAGGCGCTCATGCGGCGCGGCTGCCGGGTCACCGTCCTCGAACGCGGTGAGCAGCCCATGTCCACGCTCGACCCGGACATGGGGCGGCTGGTGCGCGAGGCGATGTCGGGGCTCGGCATCGACACCGTGACCGGTGCCGAGGTCACCGAGGTGGTCACGGGCGAGGACGGCCGGGTACGGGCCGTGGCCACCAAGGTCGACGAATACCCCGCCGATCTGGTGATCCTGGGCCTCGGCGTGGCCCCCGAAACCGGGCTCGCCCAGGAGGCGGGGCTGCCGGTGGGCGACCACGGCGGGCTGCTGACCGATCTGGCCATGCGCGTGCGCGGTTACGACAACATCTGGGCGGGCGGCGACTGTGTCGAGGTCCTCGATCTGGTGTCCGGCCGCACCCGGCACATTCCGCTGGGCACCCACGCCAACAAGCACGGCCAGGTCATCGGCTCCAACGTGGGCGGCGACTACGCGACCTTCCCCGGTGTCGTCGGCACCGCCGTCAGCAAGGTCTGCGATCTGGAGATCGCCCGCACCGGGCTGCTGGAGGCCGAAGCGACCGCCGTGGGGCTGAAGTTCGAGACGGTCACGATCGAGTCGACCAGCCGGGCCGGGTACTACCCGGACACCCGGCCGATGACGGTGAAGATGCTCGCCGAGCGGCGCACCGGACGGCTGCTCGGCACGCAGATCGTCGGCCGCGAGGGCGCGGGCAAACGGGTCGACATCGCGGCGGTCGCGCTGACCGCCGGGATGACGGTGGAGCAGATGACCGCGCTGGACCTGGGCTACGCCCCGCCGTTCTCCCCGGTGTGGGACCCGGTGCTGGTGGCGGCGCGCAAGGCGGCGGCGACGGTACGGCAGGCCGAGCGCCGCTGAGCCCGCCGCGCGGGCGGTATCGGGGCCGTGCCCGGAGCCGGGGCGGCCCCTGGGAGCCGCTCGGGGGCGCCGGTCAGTTCGCGCCGCCCTCGCTCCTGGTGTGCACGTATTCGACGAGCCGGGTCAGCGCGTCCGGGTCGGTGCTGGGCAGAACGCCGTGGCCGAGGTTGAAGATATGCCCCTCCAGCCCCCGGGCCGCCGCCAGCACCTCGTCCGCCTTGGCCTCGACGGCCGTACGCGGGGCGAAGAGCACGGCGGGGTCCAGGTTGCCCTGGAGGGCCTTGCCCGGGCCGACCCGCCGGGCGGCCTCGTCCAGCGGCACCCGCCAGTCGACGCCGACGACGTCCGCGCCCGCCTCGCCGAGCAGCCCGAGCAGCTCACCGGTGCCCACACCGAAGTGGATGCGCGGCACACCGTATCCGGCGACGGCCTCGAAGACCTTCGCGGAGGCGGGCAGCACGCTGCGGCGGTAGTCGGCGGGGGCCAGGGCGCCCGCCCAGGAGTCGAAGAGCTGGATCGCCGAGGCGCCCGCCTCGATCTGCACCTTCAGGAAGGCGGAGGTGATGTCCGCGAGCCGGTCGAGCAGGGCGGCCCAGAGCGCCGGGTCGCCGTACATGAGCGCCTTGGTGTGCTCGTGGTTGCGCGAGGGGCCGCCCTCGATCAGATAGCTGGCGAGTGTGAAGGGGGCGCCCGCGAAGCCGATGAGCGGGGTCGGCCCGAGCTCGCCGACGAGCGCCCCGACGGCCTCGGTGACGTACTTCACATCGTCCGGGTCGAGCGGGCGCAGCCGCTCCAGATCGGCCCGGCTGCGGACCGGCCGCTCGACGACGGGCCCGACACCGGGCTTGATGTCGAGGTCGACGCCGATGGCCTTGAGCGGTACGACGATGTCGCTGAAGTAGACCGCCGCGTCCACCCGGTGCCGGCGCACCGGCTGCAGGGTGATCTCGGTGATCAGGTCGGGCCGCATGCAGGAGTCGAGCATCGCGATGCCCTCACGCAGCTTGCGGTACTCCGGGAGCGAGCGCCCCGCCTGCCGCATGAACCACACCGGTGTATGAGGCACCGGCTCCCGGCGGCAGGCCCGCAGGAAGGCCGAATCGGCTGTGGCACGGGCCGCGGCACGGCCGGACTGCTGCTGGCCCGAGGGCCGCTCGTTGGGGCTCATGCACCAAATCTTCGCACGGGCCGAACGAGTGACCCGCCAACCCGGGTGTTCCTCCCCGGTTGGGGCCCTCACTACGCCTAGTCTTCCGGGCATGGCAGCGGTTCAAGGACACCTCTCGAACGGTGCTGACGGCCCTGACGGCACGGACGCGGGCGGTGAGGACACCCCGCCCGCCTTCCGGCATGCCGTCGCCGCGCTGCGCGGTGTGCGGGTGCGGCCCGAGGTGGAGCTCGATCCGACCCCACCCCCGCGTCGGCTCGCACCCTACTCGTACGCGCTGGAGGCGGTGGTCACCGGCGCGTCCGGCGACGACGAGGAGCTGGCCGAGGGGCGGCTGATCCTGCTGCACGACCCGGCCGGACACGACGCCTGGCGCGGCACCTTCCGCCTGGTCACGCTGGTCCACGCCGACCTGGAGCCGGAGATCGCGGCGGATCCGCTGCTGCCCGAGGTGTGCTGGTCCTGGCTCACCGGCGCCCTGGAGGCACGCGGCCTGTCCTACGGGGCGCCCAGCGGCACGGTCACCCGGGCGAGCTCGCACTACTTCGGCGCGATGGGCGAGCGGGAGCCGTCGACCCGGATCGAGATCCGGGCCTCCTGGACCCCGTCCGACCACCCGGCCCCCGAACCGGCCCACCCCGGCCCGCGCCCTCCGGAGCCGACGGCAGAGGGCACCACCGAACCGCCGGGCGCGCCGGACACCGCGGCGCATCTGGCCGCCTGGTGCGACCTCCTGTGCCAGATCGCCGGCCTGCCCCCGGCAGGGACCACCGAGGCGGGGGTCGTCTCCCTGCCCCAGCGACGGGGCCCCCAGGCACGCTGAGTGCCGTAGGGGTCCCGGCACGGGGACCTTCCGGCCGGGGACGCCCCGCTACGGTGCCTGGCTGAGCGCAGAGTCCCCGGGTTCTCGGGTCTTCCGACCGGTGGCACCTCCCAGCGGTAGCTGGGGGAGAACCGAGCCTAAAAGACCAGCACTGATCGATCAGTCGTCCTAATTGCCCGAATTGTTACTCACCAAATCGTGATCATTCTCTAAAGCCGGACCGTATCGGTGCCGAAGGACGTGGTGACCCGTCCCACCACTTCCCAGGAGGCCTGGTGTCTGTTCTCCTCGAGCAACCGTCCAGCCTGGTCGCCTACCGCCCGAACAAGCCGACGGCCATGGTCGTCGTCGCCGACCCCCGCGTTCGTTCCACCGTCACCCGTCACCTGTGGGCCCTCGGGGTGCGCGACGTCATCGAGGCGTCGTCCATCGCGGAGGCCCGTCCCCGTATCGGCAACCCGCGCGACATCTGCGTCGCCGACGTCCACCTCCCCGACGGCTCCGGCCTGACGCTGCTGTCCGAGACCCGCGCCGCGGGCTGGCCCAACGGGCTGGCCCTGTCCGCCGCCGATGACATCGGCGCCGTACGGAACGCGCTGGCCGGTGGCGTCAAGGGCTACGTCGTCACCGGCACCCGCACCAACCTCGGCATCCCGGGCCGTCCCGGCGCCACCCCGCTCGGCGCCGCCGCCCGGATGCACCGTCGCCCGCCGGGCGCCCCCGGCCACCCGGGCGGCTACCGGGAGCTGTCGGGCCGCGAGGTCGAGGTGCTGAGGCTGGTTGCGGAGGGCCAGTCCAACAAGGCCATCGGCGTCTCGATGGGCCTGTCCGCACTCACCGTGAAGAGTCACCTCGCCCGGATCGCCCGCAAGCTCGGCACCGGCGACCGGGCCGGAATGGTCGCGGTCGCGCTGCGCACCGGGATCATCCACTGAGCTGTACCGCCCGGCGCCCCTCACCGGCCCGGTTCGCCTGCGAAGGGGCGGTCCCCGCGCCCGTCGACGGAACGTTCCGTCGACGGGCGCCCTGCGTTACCGCCGCACACAGCTACCCTTGACAGGTGACCGACGCCCAAGAGACCGCAGCAGAGACGACACTGCGAACCACCGGGGGCGCCCCTCCGGACGACCTCCCCCCGGCGCCGGTCCCCTTGCTGGAGCCGCGTGAGGGCATCCCGCCCGTCACCGCCGACGCGGACGCGCTCGCCGAGGTCGTCGCGGCCTTCGCCGCGGGCCATGGCCCGGTGGCCGTCGACGCCGAGCGCGCCTCCGGCTACCGCTACGGGCAGCGGGCCTATCTGGTCCAGCTGCGCCGGGCCGGAGCGGGGACCGCACTGATCGACCCCGTCGGCTGCCCCGACCTGTCGGGTCTGGGCGCCGCGATCGCCGACGCCGAGTGGGTGCTGCATGCCGCGACCCAGGATCTGCCGTGTCTGCGTGACATAGGCATGATCCCGTCCCGGATCTTCGACACCGAACTCGCGGGCCGGCTGGCCGGTTTCGCCCGGGTGGGGCTGGGCGCCATGGTCGAGAACATCCTCGGATACGCCCTGGAGAAGGGCCACTCCGCCGTCGACTGGTCCACCCGTCCGCTGCCCGAGCCCTGGCTGCACTACGCCGCGCTCGATGTCGAGCTGCTGGTCGACCTGCGCGACGCGCTGGAGGAGGAGCTGACCCGGCAGGGCAAGCTGGACTGGGCGCACCAGGAGTTCGCGGCCATCGCCGCGGCCCCGCCCGCCCCGCCGCGCAAGGACCCCTGGCGGCGGACGTCGGGGATGCACAAGATCCGAAGGCGCCGGCAGATGGCCGTGGTGCGCGAGTTGTGGACGGCCCGGGACCGGATCGCCCAGCGCCGCGATGTCTCACCGGGCAAGGTGCTGGGCGACGCGGCGATCGTGGAGGCCGCGCTGGCCCTGCCCGCGAACGTCCGGGCGCTGGCCGCGCTGAGCGGTTTCGGCCATCGGATGAGCCGGCGTCAGCTGGAGCAGTGGCAGGCCGCGGTGGACCGGGCGCGGGCCCTGCCCGAGGCAGACCTTCCGCAGCCGGGCCAGCCGGTGGCCGGGCCGCCCCCGCCCCGGGCGTGGGCGGACAAGGACCCGGCCGCGGCGGCACGGCTCGCCGCGGCGCGCGCGGCCGTCACCCAACTGGCGGAACAGCTGAATCTTCCGCAGGAGAACCTGATCGCCCCGGACACCGTCCGGCGGCTGTGCTGGGAGCCGCCGGCCGAGCCGACGGCGGACGCGGTCGCCTCCGTTCTCGCTGGTCACGGCGCCCGCGCCTGGCAGATCGACCAGGTGACCCCGGCGCTGACGGCCGCCTTGCTGGCGCCCCCGGCGTGATGTGACGCGCGTGGACCGGCGGCGGGCGCCGCCGGTCCACGGCTGTGACCTTCAACCCTCCGGTCGCGAGGACTGGGCAGCTTGGTTACTCATAAGTAGCATGAGGGTGTGACGGCGCGCCCCCGGGCGTGCCCGCAGCAGTGCCATCCCGCACCTGGAGGAGAGCCAACGTGCCTCGTACCGCTAGGGACGTCGTCTTCGTCGACGGCGTCCGGACCCCATTCGGCAAGGCGGGCCCGAAGGGCATCTACCACGAGACCCGCGCCGACGACCTGGTCGTCAAGTGCATCCGGGAGCTGCTGCGCCGCAACCCGGACCTGCCGCCGGAGCGCATCGACGAGGTGGCCATCGCCGCGACGACGCAGATCGGCGACCAGGGGCTGACCATCGGCCGCACCGCGGGCATCCTGGCCGGGCTGCCCCAGTCGGTCCCCGGCTACGCCATCGACCGGATGTGTGCCGGTGCGATGACGGCCGTGACGACGACCGCCGGGTCCATCGCCTTCGGCGCGTACGACGCCGTCGTCGCGGGCGGTGTGGAGCACATGGGCCGCCACCCCATGGGCGAGGCCGTCGACCCCAACCCGCGCTTCGTCTCGGAGAAGCTGGTCGACGAGTCGGCCCTGTTCATGGGCATGACGGCGGAGAACCTCCACGACCGGCTGCCACACCTCACCAAGGAGCGCGCCGACGAGTTCGCGGTGCGCAGCCAGGAGAAGGCCGCCAAGGCGTACGCCAATGGCAAGATCCAGCAGGACCTGGTGCCGGTCTCGGTGCGCCGGACCAGCCCCGAGGGCGGGGAACTGGGCTGGGGCCTGGCGACCGCCGACGAGCCGATGCGGCCGGGCACCACACTGGAGGGCCTGGCCTCGCTGAAGACCCCGTTCCGCCCGCACGGCCGGATCACCGCCGGTAACTCCGCGGGGCTCAACGACGGCGCCACCGCCTCGCTGATCGCCGCCGAGGACGTCGCCCGGGAGCTGGGGCTGCCGGTGCGGATGCGCCTGGTCTCCTTCGCCTTCGCGGGCGTCGAGCCCGAGGTGATGGGCTACGGCCCGGTCCCGGCCACCAAGAAGGCCCTCGCCAAGGCCGGTCTGTCGATCGAGGACATCGGCCTGTTCGAGATCAACGAGGCGTTCGCGGTCCAGGTCCTGTCGTTCCTGGACCACTACGGCATCGCGGACGACGATCCGCGCGTCAACCAGTACGGCGGCGCGATCGCCTTCGGCCATCCGCTGGCCTCCTCCGGTGTGCGGCTGATGACGCAGCTGGCCCGGCAGTTCGAAGAGCAGCCGCAGGTCCGTTACGGCATCACGACCATGTGCATCGGCTTCGGCATGGGTGGCACCGTGATCTGGGAGAACCCGCACTTCGAGGGGAACAAGTGACCAACACCGCAGAGCTTCTCAAGGGAGCGGCCGAGCTGTTCCCAGGCGAGGTCGTGACGCAGGCGCACGTCCGCCACCTCGATCTCCCCCAGGGCGCGGGCCGGTTCGCGCTCATCACGCTGGACAACGGCCTGGACCACACCAAGCCCACCACCTTCGGCCCGGCCTCGCTCGCCCAGCTCAACACGGCGATCGACCAGGTCGAGAAGGAGGCCGCGGACGGCGAGATCACCGGTGTCGGCATCACCGGCAAGCCGTTCATCTTCGCCGTGGGCGCCGACCTCAAGGGCGTCGAGCTGCTGAAGCGCCACGAGGACGCGCTGGCCATCGCCAAGGGCGGCCACGACGTCTTCAAGCGGCTGGCCAACCTGGCCGTGCCCACCTTCGCGTACTACAACGGCGCGGCGATGGGCGGTGGCGTCGAGGTCGGGCTGCACTGCTCCTACCGCACCGTCTCCGCGGCCCTGCCCGCCTTCTCGCTGCCCGAGGTGTTCCTGGGCCTGGTCCCCGGCTGGGGCGGCTGCACCCTGCTGCCGAACCTGATCGGCGCCGACCGCGCGGTCTCGGTCATCATCGAGAACTCCCTCAACCAGAACAAGCAGCTGAGGGGCGAGCAGGTCTACGAGCTCGGGATCGCGGACGCGATCTTCGAGGGCGCGGACTTCCTGGAGCAGTCGCTGATCTGGACCGCCTCCGTCCTCAAGGGCGAGATCGAGGTCGTACGGCCCGAGATCGACCGCGGTGACGCGTGGCACGAGGCCATCGTGCGCGGCCGGGCCATCGCCGACAGCAAGGTGCACGGGGCGGCCCCGGCCGCCTACCGCGCGCTGGAGATCATCGACGCCGCCCGCAACGGCGACCTCGCCCGCGGCTATGAGGCCGAGGAGAAGGCGCTCGCCGACCTGATCATGGGCGGCGAGCTGCGCAGCGGCATCTACGCTTTCAACCTGGTGCAGAAGCGCGGCAAGCGCCCGGCCGGCGCCCCGGACAAGTCGCTGGCGCGCCCGGTCTCCAAGGTGGGTGTCGTGGGCGCGGGCCTGATGGCCTCGCAGCTGGCGCTGCTGTTCGCGCGGCGGCTGGAGGTGCCGGTCGTGCTGACCGACATCGACCAGGAGCGCGTCGACAAGGGTGTGGGCTATGTCCACGGCGAGATCGACAAGCTGCTGCTCAAGGGCCGGATCAACCAGGACAAGGCCAACCGGCTCAAGGCCGCGGTGACCGGGTCGCTGGACAAGGCCGCCGCCTTCTCTGACGCCGACTTCGTCATCGAGGCCGTCTTCGAGGAGATGGGCGTCAAGCAGCAGGTGTTCGCCGAGGTCGAGGCGGTCGTGCCGGAGCACGCCATCCTCGCCACCAACACCTCCTCGCTGTCGGTGTCCGAGATGGCGTCCCAGCTCAAGCACCCCGAGCGGGTCGTGGGCTTCCACTTCTTCAACCCGGTCGCGATCCTGCCGCTGCTGGAGATCGTCCGCGGTGAGAAGACCGATGACGCGGCGCTGGCCACCGCCTTCGGCGTGGCCAAGAAGCTGAAGAAGACCGCCGTCCTGGTCAAGGACGCCCCCGCGTTCGTGGTCAACCGGATCCTGACCCGCTTCATGGGCGAGATCCAGAACGTCATCGACGAGGGCACCCCGGTCGAGGTCGCCGAGCGCGCGGTGGAGCCGCTGGGGCTGCCGATGTCCCCGCTGGTACTGCTGGAGCTGGTCGGCCCGGCGATCGGTCTGCACGTCTCCGAGACGCTGCACGGCGCGTTCCCGGACCGCTTCACGGTCTCGGAGAACCTCAAGCGCGTGGTCGAGGCGGGCAAGCGCGGCTTCTACGTGCACGACTCCGGAAAGCCGGAGCTGGACCCGGAGGTCGCCGCGCTGCTCCAGCAGGGCGACACCGTCCTGACCGAGGAGCAGGTGCGCGCCCGGGTGCTGGACGCCGTGGCGCAGGAGATCGGCCTGATGCTCGAGGAGGGCGTCGTCGCCGAGGCGCAGGACATCGACCTGTGCCTGATCACCGGCGCGGGCTGGCCCTTCCACCTGGGCGGCATCACGCCGTACCTGGACCGCGAGGGCATCTCGGAGCGGGTGAACGGCAAGACGTTCCTGGCTCCGGGCGTGGCGAGCGTCCCGGCGTAACGACGAAGCGGTGCGACGAGCGCCGGGTGAGCCCGAGAAATCGGCCCGCCCGGCGCTTGTCGCGTTCCGCGCTCGTGCCGCCGGCACCCGTACCGCTCCGGCGGCCCTCCCTCCAGAAGACCGACCCCCGTACGAGGGCGTTGATGCCGGATGCCGGGCCGGGCGCCCGCCGCCGGGCGGCGGGCCGATGGAGGCGGGGCCGGTGGAGGCGTCCGTGGCCGGGGGCCGAGGTCGATGCCGGACAGCAGGGGGCGGGGTACCCCTCTGGAAACTGATTGACAAATCAGTTGCGTCAGATCAAGCGTTATCCAGGGGGTACCCGGCGGGGCTGCCTGCCCGCAGTCCGGCGGAGCCCCGGCCACCCAGCACGGAAGCCGCATGGCAGGTCGCTGATCGAGGTTGCCTCGGACAGCGACCTGGTCAGCGAATGCCTCTACCGCCACGGCGCAGCAGTGCCCGGTGCGTCGGCACCAAGGGTGAGCAGCCTGCACCTGCTGGCCGCCACGCGGAGGACCGGATGACATCACCGTCTCGACGCGCGGTCCGGCCCCGCGTGAGGGCGGGGCGCCCGCTGCCGCTACGAGCGTGAGGCCGGCACAGCCGCTTTGTGCGACGCGCCGCCGCGTCCCCTCAGCCGCGTCCCACGCGGGTCCACGCCTCGAGTGCCAGTCCGGCCTCGTCGGTCTTCTGGCGGGCCACCAGCAGCCCTCCGTCCAGCCCCAGCGCGGCCAGCACCACCCGGCTCTGCCCGTCGATCGCCAGTGCCGGGGTGTGGGCGCCCGGCTCGCCCGAGGGTGTCCACCACACCCCCGCCGCCTCGTCCTCGCAGGGGTAGGCGGCGACCGCCAGCGCGCCGGTCGCGGTGTCCCGGTGGGCCAGGACGGTGCAGTCGTGGCCGTCGACCACGGCGCGCACCGCGGCGACCGGGCCGGTGCCCGTCGCCCCGCCCAGCCGTGCGGGGGCCGGGGCGTCCGGCCGCCAGGCCAGGACCTCACCGCTGTGGGCGTCGCGCCAGTAGTGGGTGAGGGTGCCGGGGCTGCTCTCCACCGCGGACGCCGAATCCGGCTGGGCGTCGGCGGGGATGTCCTCGCCCCGCTGCGGGGCGGCGCCGGGCTTGGGCTGGTACCAGCGCAGCGCGGCGCCCTTCCCGGCCGGTGCGAACAGCTCCAGACGGCCGTCGGCGGTCGCGGCCGCCGACAGGCCGTCCAGCAGGTGCGTGCCCTTCCAGTCGGTCCAGCGTTCCCATGTCCCCTTGGGGTCCTGCCGCCGCGCGCTCACCCCGCCCCCGGCGTTGCGGACGAAGACGCGGAGTGCGCCGGTGGAGTCCAGGGCCGCGGCCGGCGGGCCGATCCGCCGCGCCTTGGCGCGGTCCTTGGGGTGCGGGGTGCCCAGGGAGTGCCACGCGGTCAGGGGACGCCCGGTCTGGAACTGGGTGGCGTGGACGATGTCGACCCGCGGCCCGTCCTTGTCCTCCGTACGCCGCGTCCCCAGCAGATGGGCGTAGCCGTCGGCGCCCTGAGCGACCGTCACCTGAGACAGCCCGGGGACCTCGATCAGCCACGGTCCGGTCCAGGACGATCCGCCGGGGCGGTCCTCGGTCCAGCGGGCGACACCGCCCGCCACCTGCGCGTAGGCCGTGAGCCTGCCGTCCTTGCCGCGGAGCAACCGCAACGCCATGGCTCGCTGCCAACCTTCCCCGAGCCGTTACCTCCGAATGAACGATGTCCATAGTAATTTGCTCGGACTATGGATGGCCTTGTGGTGGTCGATACCGCCAATGTGATCGGCTCGGTACCCGACGGCTGGTGGCGTGACCGCCGCGGCGCCGCCGAGCGGCTCCGCGACCGTCTGGCCGGCCTTTCCGGGGCCGGACTCCCGCCCCGTCCGGGCGTGCCCGACTGGGCCACCCGCCCTCCGGTGGACATCGTGATGGTCGTCGAGGGCGCGGCGCGCGGGGTCGAGCCGGCGGGGCACGTACGGGTGGAGGACGCGCCGGGCAGCGGCGACGACCACATCGTGGCGGTGGTGGCGGACGCCCGCGAAAAGGGGCGGGACTGCCTGGTGGTGACGGCGGACCGGGGGCTGCGGGCGCGGGTCATGGACCTGGGCGCGCAGGTGACGGGCCCCCGGACGGTCCGCCCGGACGTCTCGTCGTAGGGCCCTGCCCAGGCCCGTGCCGGATGTCTCGTCATGGGGCCCTGCCCAGGCCCGTGCCGGACGTCTCGTCATGGGGCCCTGCCCAGGCCCGTGCCAGGCGCAGCCGGGTGCCGTAGGCCCGCCGCAGGCCCCTGCCCGGCGTCTCGCGAACCGCCCTACTCCGTACGCGCCCCCACCTCGGTCACCCGGCTATGGCGGTGGCCGTACAGGAAGTAGACGACCAGGCCGATGACCATCCACACCGCGAACCGCAGCCAGGTCTCGGCGGGCAGATTGAGCATCAGCCACACCGAGGCGGCCACCGACAGCATCGGCAGCACCGGCACCCAGGGCGTGCGGAAGGCGCGCGGCAGGTCGGGCCGGGTGCGGCGGAGGATGGGCACACCGAGTGCGACCACGACGAAGGCGAAGAGCGTGCCGATGTTCACCAGGGCCGCCAGCTGGGAGATGCTGGTGAACCCGGCGACGACGGCGATGAGCACGCCGAGCAGGATCGTCGAGCGGTACGGCGTGCCGAAGCGCGGGTGCACCCGGGAGAAGAACCTGGGCAGCAGCCCGTCCCGGCTCATCGCGAAGAACACCCGGCTCTGGCCGAGCAGCAGGATCATGCACACCGTGGTGAGCCCGACCGCCGCGCCGAAGCTGATGACGCCCGCGTAGAAGGGGTGCCCGGTGGCCTTGAAGGCGTCGGCGAGCGGGGCGTCCACGGACAGCCGGGTGTACTTCTGCATCCCGGTGACCACGATGGACACGGCGACGTAGAGCGCGGTGCAGATGAGGAGCGAGCCGAGGATGCCGCGGGGCATGTCCCGCTGGGGGTGCCTGGTCTCCTCCGCCGCGGTCGCCACGACGTCGAAGCCGATGAAGGCGAAGAAGACCACGGCGGCGGCGGTGAAGATGCCCTCGACGCCGAAGGTCGTCGGCTGGTAGCCGAACATCAGCTGGATCAGGGGCGCGCCGAAGCCGGAACCCGAGATCGTGCCCTTGGCCTCGGGGATGAAGGGGTGGTAGTTGGCCGGGTCGATGAAGAAGGAGCCCGCGATGATGACGAGCAGCACCACGGCCACCTTGATCGCGACGACCACCGAGGTGACGCGTGCGGAGAGCTTCATCCCGAGGACGAGGATCGCGGTGATCACCAGCACCAGCGCGGCGGCGAGCACGTCGAAGGAGAAGCCGTGTGCCACGTCGGGGCCGGACAGCGCACTGGGCAACCGCCAGTCGGCGTTGGCCAGCAGGGAGCGGATGTAGCCGGCCCAGCCGACCGCGACCACGGCGGTGCCGAGCGCGAACTCCAGCACCAGGTCCCAGCCGATGATCCAGGCGGGCAGCTCGCCCAGTGAGGCGTACGAGAAGGTGTACGCGGACCCGGCCACCGGCACGGTCGAGGCGAACTCGGCGTAGCAGAGGGCGGCCAGCCCGCAGACGATGCCCGCGACGATGAAGGCGAGCGCGGTCGCGGGGCCCGCCTGCTGCTTGGCGACGGCTCCGGTGAGGACGAAGATGCCGGTGCCGATGATCACGCCGACGCCGAAGACCGTGAGGTCCAGGGCGGACAGCGACCGGGTCAGGGCGTGCTCGGGCTCCTCGGTGTCCCTGATGGACTGTTCGATCGACTTCGTCCGCAGGTACCCGCGCCGGACCGTACGGCCGGAGCCGTCGGCGCCGCTACCAGGGCCGCCGCCGGGTTTCCGCTCGCTCACCGGTGCCACCTCCACGCCTGCCCGTGCCCCGTGCGCGCCCATGGTTCTGCCAGACGGGCGGGAGCGCGGCGCGCACACCCGGGGCGCACGCCGATTCACCCGATGGGGGCGGGGTCGCGGGACGGACGCTGGGCCGGTCGGAGCAGGAAACGCTCCGGCCGGCCCAGCGGGGAAGGCGTTGTGGGGCGGGGGCGGGGGCGGTGGCCCGGTGGCTCAGTCGCGCACCGGCTCGGCCGTCGTCGACCGGGTCACACCGGCGCCCTGGGAGCCCGCGCCCGCGGACTCGTTCCCGTAGCGCCCGCCGATCCGCGAGACCAGCCCGGTGACCTGCCGGGCGATGTCCGGCGCGGTCAGCCCGATCTCCGCCATGATCTCCTTACGGGAGGCATGGTCGAGGAAGCGCGGCGGGATGCCGAAGTCGCGCACCGGCATGTCGACGCCCGAGTCGCGCAGCGCCTGGGCGATGGCGGAGCCCACTCCGCCGACCCGGCTGTTGTCCTCGACGGTGACGACGACGCGGTGGCGCTCGGCGAGGGCGGGCAGCTCCTCGTCGACCGGCTTGACCCAGCGCGGGTCGACCACCGTAGTGGAAATGCCCTGTTTGTCGAGAAGCTCGGCGACCTCCAGGCACATCGGGGCCAGCGCGCCCACCGACACCAGCAGCACATCGGGCCGGTCCCGGTCGGCCGCCGCGGGCTCCCGCAGCACGTCCATACCGCCGATCCTGCCGACGGCCGCGACCGCCGGGCCCACCGCGCCCTTGGAGTAGCGCACCACGGTCGGCGCGTCCGCCACCTCCACGGCCTCGCGCAGCTGGGCGCGGACCTGGTCGGCGTCGCGCGGGGCGGCGATCCGCAGGCCCGGGACGACCTGGAGGAGCGACATGTCCCACATGCCGTTGTGCGAGGCCCCGTCGGTACCGGTGATACCGGCGCGGTCCAGGACGAACGTCACCCCGCACTTGTGCAGGGCCACATCCATCAGGACCTGGTCGAAGGCGCGGTTGAGGAAGGTGGCGTAGACGGCGAAGACCGGGTGGAGTCCGCCGGTGGCGAGCCCGGCCGCGGAGACCGCCGCGTGCTGCTCGGCGATGCCCACGTCGTAGACCCGGTCCGGGAAGCGCTTGGCGAACTCGGTGAGCCCGACCGGGTGCAGCATGGCCGCCGTGATCGCGACGATGTCCTCGCGCTCCTCGCCGAGCTTGACCATCTCCTCGCCGAAGACCGAGGTCCAGTCGGCACCGCCGGCCGAGATCGGCAGTCCGGTGTCCGGGTGGATCTTGCCGACGGCGTGGAAGCGGTCCGCCTCGTCCTGAAGGGCGGGCTGGTAGCCGCGGCCCTTCTCGGTGAGGCAGTGCACGATGACCGGGCCGCCGAAACGCTTCGCCCGGTGCAGCGCCGACTCCAGCGCCTCGATGTCGTGGCCGTCGATCGGGCCGACGTACTTCAGCCCGAGGTCCTCGAACATGCCCTGTGGGGTGATGAAGTCCTTCAGCCCCTTCTTGGCGCCGTGCAGGGTCTCGTACAGCGGCCTGCCGACGACCGGGGTGCGCTCCAGCAGGTCCTTGCCGCGGGCCAGGAAGCGCTCATAGCCGTCGGTGGTACGGAGGGTGGCGAGGTGGTTCGCGAGGCCGCCGATGGTCGGGCCGTAGGAGCGCTCATTGTCGTTGACCACGATGACCAGCGGACGGTTCTTGGCGGCGGCGATGTTGTTGAGCGCCTCCCAGGCCATACCGCCGGTCAGCGCGCCGTCACCGATCACGGCGACCACATGGTCCTGCTTGCCCAGCAGCTCATTGGCCTTGGCGATGCCCTCGGCCCAGCCCAGGACGGTCGAGGCGTGGCTGTTCTCGATGACGTCGTGCTCGGACTCGGCCCGCGAGGGATAACCGGACAAACCGCCCTTGCTCTTGAGCTTGGAGAAGTCCTGCCGGCCGGTGAGCAGCTTGTGCACATAGCTCTGGTGCCCGGTGTCCAGCAGCACCTTGTCCCGGGGCGAGTCGAAGACCCGGTGCAGGGCGATGGTCAGCTCCACCACGCCGAGATTGGGGCCGAGATGACCACCGGTCTTGGAGACGGCGTCGACGAGAAAGGTGCGGATCTCCGCGGCCAGCTGGTCCAGCTCCTCCGGAGCGAGCCGGTCCAGATCGCGCGGTCCCGTGATGCGGGTCAGCAGCACCCGTGCCTCCTTGCTTCGAGCGTCTCCATGGAACCTTGCCGTCCGCCCGAGTCTAATGTTCCGTCCACCGGCCGGAAGACCGGAGCACCCGGAAGCCCTGCGGCGCCTGTACACACGGCTGCCCGGCGCCTCCGGGGAGGCACCGGGCAGCCGGCCGGACATCGGGGCTAACCGCGACCCGCGGAACGCTGTGTCCTCCGCGACACCGAGTCGATGACGACGGCGGCCAGCAGCACACCGCCGGTGATCATGTACTGGACGGAGTTCGCGACGCCCAGCAGGTTCATCCCGGACGAGATGGAGCCGATGACCAGCATGCCGAGCAGCGCCGACCAGACCGAGCCGCGGCCGCCGAAGAGGCTGGTGCCGCCGATGACCGCGGCCGCGATGGCCTCCATCAGCAGGTTGCCGGTGCCGGCCTGCTGGCTGGCGGAGCCGACCCGGGAGGCGATCATGAGTCCGCCGCACGCGGCCATCAGCCCGGCCAGCGAGTACACCGAGATCCGGATGGCGACCACGTTGATACCCGCACGGCGGGCGGCCTCGACGCTGCCGCCCAGGGCGATCACCTTGCGCCCGTAGGAGGTGCGGCGGACCACGAAGTCGAGGATCACGAGGACCGCCACGAAGATCACCAGGCCGAGCGGCAGCCCCTTGTACTCGTTGAGCCGCCACGCCGCGGCGAAGACGATCACGGCGAGCACGGCCGTCCGCACCAGGATCTCGCTCAGCGGCCGCGAGGGTATGCCGACCGCCTTACGGCGCCTGCTGTCCAGGAACTGGGCGAGGAAGAAGCCCGCCGTGGCGACCGTGGCCGCCCCGTACGCCGCGATGAGCTGGCTGAAGTAATGCGCGGTGAGCGTACGCACGAAGCTGTCGTCGTCGATGCTGATGGTGCCGGTGGTGCCGAGCACCTGGAGCATCAGACCGTTCCAGGCCAGCAGACCGGCCAGGGTCACGACGAAGGCGGGGACACCGATCTTGGCGAAGAAGAAGCCGTGCACCGCGCCGAGGGCCGCGCCGCTGGCGAGCGCGGCGATCACCGCGATCCCCTCGGGCACCCCGTGGTTGACGTTGAGCACCGCCAGGGTGGCCGCGGCCAGACCGCTGACCGAACCGACGGACAGGTCGATCTCACCGAGCAGCAGCACGAAGACGATGCCGACCGAGATCATGCCGGTGCCGCCGAGCAGGATGGACAGGTCGGAGAGGTTCTTGGGCGAGAGGAAGGCGCTGTCCTTCCACTGGAAGACCGCCCAGATGATGGCGATGCCGACGATGACCGGGACCGCGCCCAGATCACCGCTGCGCATCTTGCGGCCGAACTCCGTCAGATAGCCCTTGAACCCCTCCTGGCGGACCAGCAGCCGGGGGTCGACGACGGTGACCGCCTCCTTGGCGACGGGGTTGGCGTCGGCCGGGACGCTCGCCTTGTTGTCGCCCTTGCCATTCTTGCCGCCGCCCTTGTTGCCGCCGTTCGACGGGCCGCCGTTGGCCTTGTGGACATTGGTGGTCACTTGGCGACCTCCCCGGTACGCGCCTTACGGCGGGTCACGGCGTTGTCCGTGGCGCCGGTGATGGCGGAAATGATCTCTTCCTGAGAGGTGCTCTGCACATCGAAGGTGCCGTTGTTGCGGCCCAGCCGCAGCACCGCGACCCGGTCCGCGACGGCCTTGACGTCGGCCATGTTGTGGCTGATGAGGATGACGGCGAGGCCGCGGTCGCGCAGCCGCTCGACCAGGTCCAGGACCTGCGCGGTCTGCTCGACGCCGAGGGCGGCGGTCGGTTCGTCCAGGATCACCAGCTTGGGCTCGCCGAGCATCGAACGGGCGATGGCGACGGTCTGCCGCTGGCCGCCCGAGAGCGAGGCGATCGGAATCCGCACGCTGGGGATGCGGATCGACAGGGTCTGGAGCAACTCACGGGAGCGCCGCTCCATTTCGACCTCGTCGAGCACCCCGGCGCGCAGGATCTCGCGGCCGAGGAAGAGGTTGCCGACGACGTCGATGTTGTCGCAGAGGGCGAGGTCCTGGTAGACGGTCGCGATGCCCAGCTCCTGGGCGTCATGCGGCCGGGTGACCTGGACGGGCTTGCCCTGCCACTCGAGAACGCCCTCGTCGGCGGGGCCGACTCCGGCGATGGTCTTGACGAGGGTCGACTTGCCGGCGCCGTTGTCGCCCACCAGGGCGACGACTTCACCGGCGTGGACCTCCAGATGGATGTCGGTGAGCGCCTGGACGGCGCCGAACCGCTTGGAGATCCCGCGCAACGCCAACACGGGTCCGTTCGGCACGATGGCCATCTCCGTTCCGGGCAGGGAGATCCCTGCTGTGTGACGGAGGGGAGAGCGCACTCTCCCCTCGGATGGGGGGTATCGGGGGGGGGCGGGCGGGCCGGCCACGGGGGTTACGGGCGGCCCCGCGCCGCTACTTCAGGAGACCGGCCTCTTCGCACGCCGCCTTGTACTTGGCGGTGCAGATCTGGTCGACCTTGTAGATCCCGTCCTTGATGACGGTGTCCTTGATGTTCTCCTTGGTCAGCGAGACCGGGGTGATCAGCGTCGCCGGAATGTCCTTGGTGGTCGGGCTGTCGACCGTGTTGGACTCGTTGACCTTCTCCCCGCGGCCGAGCGCGACGGCCATCTCCGCGGCGGCGGTGGCCTCGTCCAGGTAGGACTTGTAGACGCTCATGTACTGCTCACCGGAGATCACCCGGCGCACGCCCTCGATTTCGGCGTCCTGGCCGGTGACCGGGGGCAGCGGGTCGACGCCGCCGCTCTTGAGCGCGGTGATCGCGCCGCCCGCCATGCTGTCGTTGGCCGAGTAGACGCCGACGATGTTGTCCTTGCCGAGCGAGGAAATGGCGCCCGTCATGGCCTCGTTGGCCTTGTCCGCCAGCCAGCGGTCCACGTCGTAGGACTTGCCGATGTTCACCTTGCCCTTCAGCACGGAGAGGGCGCCCTTCTTGAACATGGCGGCGTTGGGGTCGGCCTCCCAGCCGTTGAGCATGACGATCTTGCCGCTCTTGGCCTTGCTGCCCAGCGCCTTGAGCAGCGCCTGGCCCTGGACCTTGCCGACCGTCTCGTTGTCGAACGAGGTGTAGGCGGAGACCGGGCCCTCGGCGAGCCGGTCGTAGGCGACCACCGGGATACCGGCCTCGTCGGCCTTCCGGACCGAGCTGGCGATCGACTTGGAGTCCACCGAGTCGAGGATGATCGCGTCAACCTTCTTGGTGATCATCGAGTCGACCTGCTGCTGCTGGAGCGAGGGGTCCGACTTGGCGTTGACGTAAACGATCTTGCAGTCCGCACAGATCGCCTTGACCTTCTCGGTGACGAAAGGCCGGTCGAAATTCTCGTATCTCGCCGTCTGGTCCTCGGGCAGTAGCAGCCCGATGGTGAGCGGACCGGTCTTCTTCTTCTCATCCGACTTCTTGTCGCCGGCCTCCTTCGCCGAACCACATGCGGCGAGGGCGACAGTCATGGAGACGACAGAAGCGGCGAGGGCGACGCGACGCATCGTTGCGTTCATTGGGGGTGACCTCCCTGACGAGGCCGCGTCATTGCGGCCGAGGTGGCTCGAAGTCAACTCGGCCGCCAACATGGCGTCAAGAAGTAAATCCTTAACGAGATGGCAACGGTGCCATTCGTTATCTGAGTGAACGCAGTCGTACAGGCCGGATAGACGGAGCGTGACCGGACAAAGGCGTTCAGGCAAGACCTGAGCCACCAGCCGCGGTCCCCCGGCGGTCAGGTGAGGGCCGGAGTCCCCGCCGAGAGCGCCCCGTCCAGCAGCGTCGAATCCCCCATCTCGCTGAGCACCAGCGCGAGTGCGCCCAGCACCTCGGCCCGGCCGCCGAGCGCCCCGGGCATCACCGACAGCTGCTGGGCCGCGCTGGGGATCGCGTATCGCGCGACCGACTCCCGGATCGGGCCCAGCACCAGCTCCCCCGCCTCGGCGAGATGACCGCCCAGCACCATCCGGCTGGGGTTGATCAGATTGCAGAGGTTGGCCACCCCGCTGCCGATGTGCCGGCCGACGTCCGCGATCACCCGCCGGCAGCCCGGATCGCCCTCGCGGGCCAGCTGCACCATGCGCTCCACGGTCAGGTCCGCGCCATGGCTGGAATGCAGCAGCGGCAGCACATACCGGGCCGCGGTGAAGGTCTCCAGACAACCGCGGTTGCCGCAGCGGCACACCGGCCCCGACTCGTCGAGGGTGATGTGGCCGATCTCGCCCGCCGTGCCGCCGGGGCCGCGGTAGATCTTCCCGCTGATCACCAGCCCGGCGCCGACACCGTCGGCGACCTTGATGTACGCGAGGTCGCCGACCCCGCGCCCGGAGCCCCAGACCAGCTCGCCGAGGGCGCCGAGGTTGGCGTCGTTGTCCACGTGCACCGGCACCCCGAGCCGCTGGGCCAGGTCGTCGCGCGGGTTGGTGCCCGCCCAGCCCGGCAGGATCGCGGTCGAGCCCAGCGTGCCGGTCTCCACATCGATCGGGGCGGGCACGCCCAGACCGACGCCGACCACCTTGTCCTGGCTCAGGCCGCTGGCCGTGATCAGCCTGCTGACCAGCTGCTCCGCCCGGTCCAGCCCCTGCGAGGAGGAGGCGTCCACATCCAGCGGCTCGGCCTCCTCGGCCAGCACCTGATGGGCGAGGTTGCCGATGGCGACGCGCAGATGCGTATGGCCGAAGTCCACGCCGACGACGATGCCCGCGTCCCCGCTGAGCGAGACGCTGCGCGCCCGGCGGCCGCCCGCCGAGGTGGGGGTGACCTCGACCGTCCCGCCGTCCTTGAGCTCACGCACGATGTTGGAGACGGTGGCGGCGGACAGCCCGGTGGACCGGGCGATCTCCGCCTGGGTCAGCGAGCCCGCCATGCGCACCGCACGGACCACCCGCTCGAGATTGGCCCGGTGCAGCGACGACTGCGATCCCGGAGTCTCCACGCCCATCCACTCCCGCCTTCGCGAGCGGCACGACGGCCGCTCCGCAGGCCGGACCGCAGCAGTGAGGCCCGGCTGTGTCTCCAACATGTGAACTCTAAGCTGAGCCGCCACGGTTGTCCCACGTCAAGTCCCTGACCGCCGCGGACCGGCTCGCACACCCCTCCCGATGTCCTCCGCCCGGCACACTGCATCTCTCCCGCCCACCGCCCGGCATATCCCCCGCCCGCCGCCCGGCATATCCCCCGCCCGCCGCCCGGCCGTGTCCACGCCAGCGTACGACCGGCCCGACCAGGCGGAACACCCCGGGGAGCGCACAGCCGCGACGGCCCCGTCCTCTCCGTCGCGCGGGTCACGCGGAGAGGACGGGGCCGCACGGGGAGATGTCCGGTGCCCCTATGTGAGCGCGCCCGCTACTTGAGGGCGCCCGCGGTCAGGCCCGCCTGGACCTGCCGCTGGAAGAGGATGTAGACGGCCAGGACCGGCAGCATCGCCAGCACCAGACCGGCGAACAGCGCGGACCAGTCGCCCTTGTACTGCTGACTGGCCGCGAGCTGCACCAGCCCCTGGGTGAGCACACGCTTGTCCTCGTCGGTGTTGAGGACCGTGGGCAGCATGTACTGATTCCACTGGCCGAGAAAGTTGAAGATCCCCACGCTGATCAGTCCGGGCTTCGCCATCGGCAGCATGACCTGGAAGAACGTACGGGTGTGGGAGGCCCCGTCGATCAGGGCCGCCTCCGCCACCGACGACGGCAGCGTCTTGAAGAACGAGGTCAGGAAGAAGACCGTGAACGGCAGCGAATAGGCGATATAGACCAGAATGAGCCCATGGAAGGTGTTGAGCAGGCTCATGTTCTTCATCACGAAGAACAGCGGCACCAGCGCCAGGATGATCGGAAAGCTCATCCCGCCGACGAACATGAAATAGATGAACCGCTTTCCCGGGAATTCGAACCGGGCCAGGATGTACGCCGCCATCGAGCCCAGCAGCATCGTGCCGATGAGGGAGCAGCCCACCACCAGGATCGTGTTGAGGAAGAAGTCGCCGATGTTCGACTTGCTCCAGGCCCGGGACCAGTTGTCGAAGTGCAGGGCGGAGGGCAGCCCCCAGGGCGAGGTGAAGATCTGCTTGTCGGTCTTGAGGGAGCTCATCACCGCCCACAGCAGCGGCAGCGTGACCAGCAGCCCCCAGATCACCAGGATGCCGTGCGAGAAGACGTTGAGGACCCGGCCCTCGCTGCCGATCCGGCCCTCGGCGGCCGGGCCCGGCGGCTGCTTGCGGACCGGCCCGGCGGGCGGCGCCGCGTCCTCCTTGGTGACGCCCGGGAGCTCCGAGGGCTGCGCGTGCGAGGTCACTGTGGTACCCCCAGATCGGCGGTCGGGCGGTGGTGGCCGGGTGCGGTCGGTGTGCTCGGCATCAGTACTCCAGCCGTTCGCGCCGGCCGAGCCTGGTCACGATGACCGCGAAGACCAAGGTGACGATGAGCATCGCGACGCCGATCGTGGTGGCCCGTCCGGCCTGCCCGTCGTGGAAGGTCTTGGTGTAGACGTAGTAGCCCATGACCTGGGTGGAGTCGGCGGGGCCGCCCGGCCCCACGGTCATGATCTGCACCACGGCGAAGGCGTCGAGCGCGATGATGCCCATATAGATCCAGCCGGTCTGGACCGTGTCCCACAGCAGCGGCAGAGTGATCTTGAAGAAGGTTTTGACCCGGTTGGCCCCGTCCAGCAGCGCCGCCTCGTAGAAGTCCTTCGGGATGGAGCTCATCCCGGCGGAGAAGAGGACGACGTAGAAGCCGACGTTGCTCCAGACCATGACCGCCATCAGGCACCACAGCGCGAGCTTCGGATCGGCCAGCCACTGCTGCTGGAGCGCGTCCAGGCCGATTCCGCCGAGGAAGGCGTTGATCGCGCCGTTGCGCGGGTTGTAGGTGAACTGGAACAGCAGGGCGACGATCGCGATCGACAGCACCTGCGGAAAGAAATAGATCACCTTGTACAGGCTCGACCCGCGCACCCCGGAGACGGCCGCGTTCTTCCTGCCCCGGCCGCCCACATTGAGCATGAAGGCGAAGAAGAGTCCGAGGCCGAGCGTCACCAGCGGCACCACCAGCAACAGCAGGACATTGTGTCCGACCGCTTTCCAGAAGATGTCGTCGTGCAGCAGCCAGTCGTAGTTCTTGAACCCGACCATTTCGAAGTCGGAGCTCAGACCGGTCCAGTCGGTGAACGAGTAGTAGATGGCCTGGACGAATGGCGAGATCACGAAGACCGCGTAAAGAATCACCGGCAGGGCCAGGAACCCCGCGATGAACCGGTACTTCCCATGCTGCATTTCTACCGACCTCGGTCTTCCGCTACGGATGGTGCCGCCGGCGACGCGTGAAAAGCCTCATCAGGTGTGCTTGCGCTGCATCAGACGTGCTTGTACTTCTTGACCGCGTCGTCCTTCGCCGTGTCATCGGCGAACTTCTGACACTTCTTGATCGTCTCGGCGGGGGTCATCCGGCCCGCCATCATCTCGCCGAGCGCGCCGACGCCGATCTGCTGCTTCTGAAGCGTCACGTACCAGTCCTGGAGCCGCGGGTTGACCACGTTCTTGCCCGCCTTGGTCAGCGCCTCCTGCGCGGACGCCAGACCCGGCGGCAGGTCGAGGCCGTCGGTGCCGCCGTTGAGGGAGGAGAGCGAGGAGACCTGCTTGATGAAGTTCTTGGTGGACTTCTCACCGAGCATGATCCGCAGCAGCTCCATGCCGCCCTCGGGGTTCTTGGCCGACTTCGGGACGATGAAGGGCTCGCCGCCGGAGGCCCAGAGGGTGCCGAACGGCAGCTTGTCGCTCTTGTCGAGGCTGGAGGGCGCGCTCACCGCCATCTGGAAGTCGTCCGGCGTGGTCTTCTTCGCCTCGTTCTCCACCCAGGAGCCGTTGGGGATGAACAGCGCCTTGCCCTCGTTCCACGCGGTCTGGGACTCGATGTGGGAGAGGCCGGGGGTGCCCTTGAGGATGTACCCCTTCTTGTAGAGCTCGTAGTAGGCCTCGAAGGCGGCCTTGACGGCCGGGTGCTTCCAGGCGTTCGGCTCCAGGTTGTCGATCGAGTCCAGGACCTCCCGGCCGCCGATCTTGGCGATGAAGGGGTAGAGGCTGAACGGCAGGTAGTACGGGAACTTGCCGGGGTAGGTCCAGCCCGCGATCCCCTTCTTCTTGGCCTTCTCGCAGACCTTGAGCATGTCGTCCCAGGTCTCGGGGTACTCCACGTCGAGCTTGGCGAGATTGGTCTTGGAGTACCAGACGCCGTAGACGGTGTAGGCGTAGTAGAGGATCCACACCGGCTTGCCGTCGAACTGGCCCATCTCCACGACACCGGGGCGCAGGGTCTCGCGCACCGTCTTGTTCGGGTCGTCCAGGGAGGGGGCGTCCAGCAGCGGGGTGAGGTCGGTCAGCTGGTTCTTGCCGACCAGGGTGCCCATGTCCATCTGCTCGGCGCCGGAGTTGTCGACGAGGTCGGGCGGGGTGCCGCCGTTGAAGCGCGGCTGGAGCACGGTCTGGATCTTCTGGGTGGCGGCGTGCTTGATCTTGCCCTTGGTCTTCGGGAAGGCCGCGGCGTACTCCGCCTCGGCGTCCTTGGCGTACTGCTGCCCGAAGCCGCCGTCGAAGATGACCACGTCGAGCGCGGCGCTCTCGTTCACCGCCAGGGGGTTCTTGGCGCTCTTCTTGCCCTTGTCGACCTTCTTGGAGTCGTCATCGCCGCCGCTGGCGCAGGCGGACAGCGCACTCATCGCCGGCACGGTGATCAATCCGAGCGCCGCCGAGCGCTTGATCAGGTCACGACGGCCCACCTCTGAGGAGAATCCCATGCTCAAGTCCTCGCCTTCGTCAGGACTCAGGCGGTGTAACGGTCTCCCGTACATGCTCGCCTCCGGCGAGGGGCCCCCGACACCGCGGGTCAGTTGAAGCGTCAAGCGGAGTATTGCTGGGTGTGCGCCGGGGAGTGCGGAGGCCCGCCGAGGCCCTCCGATATGGGCCGCGGTGCGGCCTTCCCCCTGGGGCGACAGGTATAGTCCACTCGGCCGCATATGGGCAAGATCGAAAGGTCTTCGGGTTTCAGTCTTTCCCGAGTTGAGACCTGTCCGACATACCGTGGGGGAGACAGTCCGTGCGGCACGCCGCCGTGCGCTCCTCGAAAGGCGGTCTTCGTGTCCCGGAAGCAGCTCACCTTCGCCACCGGCATGGCCGTGGCCGCGACACTCGCCCTCACCGCGGGGTGCGGCTCCGACAAAGGGGGCTCGTCCGCCGGGGACAGCAAGGGCGGCGCGGCGATAGGCAAGGGCATGGCCCAACTGCCGGTGGAGCCCACCCAGGAGCCGACCGACGACCCCTACGACGACCCGTATGACGAGCCGTCGGACGATCCCACCGGCGGCTCCGGCCTGGTCACCTCGGACGCCAAGATGGGCACGTGCGGATGGGGGTCGGACGGCAAGCCCTACGCCAACGTGGAGATCAGCAACTCCAGCTCCGACACGGCCTACTACTCACTGCTGGTCGGCTTCGTCGACAGCTCCGACGAGGTCGTGACCACCGGAACGAAGTCCGACGCGTCCGTGGCAGGCGGCGCCGACAAGACCATCAAGGTCACCGGGCTTCAGGCGGACAGCTCCCACACCGCGAAGAAGTGCCGGCTGTCGCTCGCCACGAAGTCCGACGAGACGGGCTGACGGTCCGCTATATCGCCTCGGACGAGGGCCGTACCGCCTTCACGCGGTACGGCCCTCGTCGTGCTTGCGCCGGGCTGACCCGCGTCGACGGCTGTCCGCAACCTTGACACCACCCTCCCCCTGCCTCCCTACTTATCACTGCCCGACCCAGTGGACAACGTTGTCAGACTCGTTGAGAGGCTGAGTAGCTGAGTATGCGACAGAGACAACCACTAAGACGATGGCGTGGGATCGGACGGCCGGCCGCCCTGGTGGCGGCCGTCGTGCTGGCGGTGACCGCCCAGGGCGGCGCGGTCGCCGCCCCCGCCGACCCGGCCTCCGCGCACCACGCCGACCGCACGTTCGCCTCGTCCTTCGAATCGGACGACCCCCAGCCCGACTGGCGCAACACCGTCGAAACCGGCCCCGACGGCGAGAAGAAGGCGTCAGGGGTGGACGGAAGCTACTCCGCCGGGATACCCGGCAACGTCACGGACAAGGTCACCGAGGTCCGGGCGAGCGGGGAGAACACCGCGGGCGGGGAGATCAAGGAGAACCTGGTCGACGGCGAGGTCACCACCAAGTGGCTGGCCGTCGACACCACCGCCTGGCTCGAGTTCGACCTGAGCGAGCCGGTCGAGGCCATCCGCTACGCCCTCACCTCCGCCAACGACGCCCCCGGCCGGGACCCGAAGGACTGGACCCTCAAGGGCTCCGCCAACGGCTCCGACTGGACGACGCTGGACACCCGTAAGGACGAGACCTTCTCCTCGCGCCAGCAGACGCGGGAGTTCACCTTCGACAACGGCACGGCGTACCAGCACTTCCGGCTGGAGATCAGCCGCAACGCCGGGGACGACCTCATCCAGCTCGCCGAGGTGCAGTTCGCGAACGGCGACACCAGTACGCCCGCGCCCTCCGACATGCGCACCCAGATCGACCGGGGCCCGACCGGCTCCCCCACCGCCAAACCCAACGCGGGCTTCACCGGCACCCACGCCCTGCGTTACGCGGGCACCCACAAGCCGGACGGCCGGGCGTACTCGTACAACAAGGTCTTCGACGTCGACACGGTCGTCACCCGGGACACCTCGCTGTCCTACCAGATCTTCCCGTCGATGCCCGAGACGGACCTCAACTACCCGGCCACCCACGTCTCCGTCGATCTCGCCTTCACCGATGGCACCTACCTCAGCGAGCTGCCCGGCGCGGTCGACCAGCACGGCGCCCGGATGAGCCCGCAGGGCCAGGCCGCCGGCAAGACGCTCTACGTCAACCAGTGGAACCACGTGGAGTCGCGGATCGGGTCGGTCGCCGCCGGCAAGACGGTGGACCGGATACTCGTGGCCTACGACTCCCCCAAGGGCGCCGCGCAGTTCCGCGGCTGGGTGGACGACGTCTCGATCGCCCCCAAGGCCCCCGAGAAGCCGCTGGGGCACCTGTCCGACTACGCCGTGACCACCCGCGGCACCAACTCCAGCGGCAGCTTCTCGCGCGGCAACAACTTCCCGGCCACCGCGGTCCCCAACGGCTTCAACTTCTGGACTCCGGTGACCAACGCGGGCTCCACCGACTGGCTCTACCAGTACGCCCGCGCCAACAACGCCGACAACCTCCCCACCATCCAGGCGTTCAGCGCGAGCCATGAGCCCAGCCCCTGGATGGGCGACCGGCAGACCTTCCAGGTGATGCCGTCCGCCGCGGCCGATGTCCCGGACGCCTCCCGGACCGCCCGCGCCCTGCCCTTCCGCCATGAGAAGGAGACCGCCCGCCCCTACTACTACGGGGTGACCTTCGAGAACGGCCTCAAGGCGGAGATCGCGCCCACCGATCACGCCGCGGTCATGCGGTTCACCTATCCGGGCGAGGACGCGAGCGTCCTCTTCGACAACGTCAACAACAACGGCGGGCTGACCCTCGACGCCGAGCACGGCGTCATATCCGGCTACTCCGACGTCAAGAGCGGACTGTCCACCGGCGCCACCCGGATGTTCGTCTACGGGGTCTTCGACGCCCCGGTGAGCGCGAGCGGCAAGCTGGAGGGCGGCGGCGGCAAGGACGTCACCGGCTACTTCCGCTTCAAGCCGGGCAAGGACCGTACGGTCACCCTGCGGCTGGCCACCTCCCTCATCGGCGTCGACCAGGCGAAGGCCAACCTCGACCGGGAGTTGCCCGCGTCAAGGTCGTTCGAGCGGGTCAAGCGGGCCGCGCAGAGCGCCTGGGACGACATCATGGGCCGTATCGAGGTCGAGGGCGCGGACCACGACCAGCTCACCACGCTCTACTCCAGCCTCTACCGGCTGTACCTGTATCCCAACTCCGCCTACGAGAACACCGGGACGACGGCGAAGCCGCGGTACCAGTACGCCAGCGCCTTCTCGCCGGCCACCGGGGAGAACACCCCGACCCACACCGGCGCGAAGATCGCCGACGGCAAGGTGTACGTCAACAACGGCTTCTGGGACACCTACCGCACCACCTGGCCGGCCTACTCCCTGCTGACCCCGAAGCGGGCGGGCACGATGGTCGACGGCTTCGTCCAGCAGTACAAGGACGGCGGCTGGATCTCCCGCTGGTCCTCACCGGGCTACGCCGATCTGATGACCGGCACCAGCTCCGACGTGGCCTTCGCCGACGCGTATCTGAAGGGCGTGAAGTTCGACGCCGAGGCCGCGTACGAGGCGGCACTGAAGAACGCCACCGCCGCGCCGCCCTCGTCGGGCGTCGGCCGTAAGGGCATGTCCACCTCGCCCTTCCTCGGCTACACGAGCACCGAGACCCACGAGGGCCTGTCCTGGGCGCTGGAGGGCTATCTCAACGACTTCGGCCTCGCGAAGATGGGCGAGGCGCTCTACGCGAAGACGAAGAAGGCCCGCTACAAGGAGGAGTCCGAATACTTCCTGCACCGCGCGCAGGGGTATGTCTCGCTCTTCGACGACAAGGCGGGCTTCTTCCAGGGCAAGGACGCGGCAGGGAAGTGGCGCGTCGACTCCGATAAGTACGACCCCCGGATCTGGGGCAACGACTACACCGAGACCAACGGCTGGGGCTACGCCTTCACCGCGCCCCAGGACAGCCGGGGCCTGGCCAACCTCTACGGCGGCCGGGCGGGCCTGGCCAAGAAGCTGGACACCTACTTCGCCACCCCGGAGACCGCCTCCCCCGAGTTCGTCGGCTCCTACGGCGGCGTCATCCACGAGATGACCGAGGCGCGGGACGTCCGCATGGGCATGTACGGCCACAGCAACCAGGTCGCCCACCATGTGACGTACATGTACGACGCGGCCGGCCAGCCGTGGAAGACCCAGGAGAAGGTGCGCGAGGTGCTCTCCCGCCTCTACACCGGCAGCGAGATCGGCCAGGGCTACCACGGCGACGAGGACAACGGCGAGCAGTCCGCCTGGTACATCTTCAGCTCGCTCGGCTTCTATCCGCTGGTGATGGGCGGTTCGGAGTACGCGGTCGGCTCGCCGCAGTTCACCAAGGCCACGGTGCACCTGGAGAACGGCCGCGACCTCGTCATCAAGGCCCCGCGCAACAGCCGGACGAACATATACGTCCAGGGCCTGAAGGTGAACGGCAAGGCGTGGAACTCCACCGCCCTGCCGCATGAAGTCCTCGCCAAGGGCGGCACGCTGGAGTTCACGATGGGCGCCAAGCCGTCGAAGTGGGGCACGGGGAAGAACGCGGCACCGTCCTCCATCACCCAGGACGACAAGGTGCCGACACCGCGCCACGACCTGACGGTGCCCAGCGGCGGCACGGCGCTGCTGGACAACACCTCCGGCACGGAGGCGACGTTCGAGTCCGTGGACCTGCCGGTCACGGAGGCGGGCCGCGCGGTCCAGTACACCCTGACCTCGTCGGACCGCGGCAAGGCGCCGACCGGGTGGGTGCTCCAGGGCTCGCGGGACGGCAAGGACTGGAAAGACCTGGACCGGAGGTCGGATGAGTCCTTCACATGGGACAAGCAGACCCGTGTCTTCTCGGTGCGCACGCCCGGGACGTATGAGCACTACCGGTTGGTGGCGGACGGCAAGGCGACGCTGGCGGAGGTGGAGCTGCTGAGCTGAGCCATGCGGTAAGGGTGCGGGCCGTGGCCGCGAGTTCTTGGCGGCCACGGCCCGCCGTGCGGTGCGGCCGCACACGGCTTGTTGTCCGGGCGGCCGCACACCGCGTGTTGAACGGTGCGGGGCCGTCTGCCCCGCCGTCTCGCGCCTTCGGCGCCAATGACCACGGGCGGCGGGGTGGGCGGCACCGCGCCGCCGCCGGCCGACGACCGGTGGGGGCGGGAGGCTGATGGGCGCCTCCCTGCGCGGCCACCGCGCGGGGCGCCGACCGGGAATGCCAGGATGGGCCGTATGGCCACCGTCCTGGCGTTCCACGCCCACCCCGATGACGAGGCACTGCTGACCGGGGGCACGCTCGCCCGGCTCGCCGACGAGGGGCACCGGGTGGTGCTCGTGGTCGCGACGGACGGCCTGATGGGCGCCGTCCCGGCGAACGGCGAAGCACCCCGCATGCGGGAACTGCGTACGAGCGCGGCCGTGCTCGGGGTCGACCGTGTCGTCCACCTCGGCTACGCGGACAGCGGCCACGGCCCGCTCCTCCACCCGGACCCGCCGGACCGTACGCGCTTCGCGCGGGCGGATACGGAGGAGGCTGCGGAGCGGCTGGCGGCGGTCCTGCGCGCGGAGCACGCGGCGATGCTGATCGGGTACGACCCCAACGGCGGCTACGGCCACCGCGACCACGTCAAGGTGCACGAGGTGGGGCGGCGGGCCGCCGAACTGGCCGGGACCCCGAGGGTGCTGGAGGCGACGATGCCGCGCGACACCGCCGAGCGCCTGGTCCGGCTCGTACGGCTGCTGCGGATACCGCTGCGCTTCGACCCCGACGAGCTCAGCATGCGCTTCAGCGCGCGCTCGGCCATCACCCACCGCTACGACGTGCGCCGCTACGCCCGCCAGAAGCAGGCGGCCCTGGCCGCCCACCACTCCCAGCTGAACGGGACCGGCCGCATGAGCGCCGTCATGCGGACGATGACCCGGCTACCGGCCCCGCTCTTCGGGCTGCTGCTGGGCCGGGAGTGGTTCATCGACACCTCCAGCTCCCGGCCCGCGCAGCGCTAGCCTTCGGCGAACAGCTCCTCCGTGCGGGAGACGGTCGCGGCCCGGTCCACCCAGGTGCCGAGGACATCCATGTCCTTGCACGACTCGATGCGCTCACGCGTCTCGGCAGTGACCTCGAGCTCCCGAGCCTTGAGGATCCGCAGGAGAGCTTCGGCGTGGGCCTCGGCTCGGGCCTCGGCGTGGGCCTCAGCCCGGACCTCGGCGAAGGCCCGCTGCGCATGGTCAGAACGGAAGAAATCCAGCAACGCGGACATCAGGTCGCTCCAAGTCTTTCGTGCCGGGGTGTTGCCGAGTCCCGCTGCGACGAGCTCGGCGTACATGATCGCCTCGTCGATGTGAAGGGTCCTGGTGAGTGTGGTCGCCAGCACCTTCAGTATGCCATCGACGTTTTCGTCCCTACTATGTGTCATCGCGGAGAAGGCGGCGATCGGGATATCCCGCGCCACCTCTTTCGCATCAGTGATGACGGGAACGTTACCGGGGCCCAGAACGAGCGGGTGAACCGTCAGGGACGGGAAATGGGGGATGCCGAGCGTGACCGGGCGGGCGGCCCAGCGGGCTGTAGCCTCGTCCGGGCAGAGCACGATCAACACCGGCTGGTGGCCGAATTTCGCGTGCATGTACGAGAGGTAGTAGGCCCAGGCCGCCGGCTTCTTGGTATCTCTTCTGCTCTGGGATTCGATCGCGAACAGATACGTGCCGTCATTCTCGGTCTCGACCTGCAGCAGGGTGTCCACGCGTCGTTCGACCGGTGCGATCTCGGTGAGGTCCGGGCTGACGAGAAACGCTTTGTCCGGCTCGGGGAACGGAACGCCGAGGAGCTGTCTGAGCGCTCGGACGATGGCCCCGGTGTCCTCCTGGAAAATCCGGTGGAGGGCTTCGTGTGAGGAACTGACCATGCGTTGAACGCTAAAGACATCTCGGCAATTGCCGATGGCAATTGCGCTGGCTTCACTCGAACGTATCGGCAGCCATTATGGGTTGACCCGGTCAAGGTTTCGCCGGGCCGCCCTCGGCAGGGCGGCCCGGCGAACCGTGCGGAGTGGTCCCGAAAATCAGCCGCGGGCCACCGCGAAGACGTGCAGGTCCGCGTTGTCCGGCAGGGTGATGCTCTTGATGGTCTTGCCCTCCGGCGCCTGGAATGCCTTCGTGGCGAAGATGTACGCGTCCACCACGTCCTTGTCGCCGCCACTGATGTTGCGGTACGAGGTCTTGGCGACGGTCACGTTCCCGTACTGGACCGTTCCGCCGCCGCCACCCACCGTCCAGTCGGTGAAGGACAGGTCCGTGGTGTCCGTGGTGCCGTCCGTGTAGGTCACCTTGGCCGTGGCCTTCTGGTTGCCGTTGACGGCGCTGCCGATGAAGGACAGGGCGGTGGAGGCCGGGAGGTCGATGGTCTGGCCGGTGGCGGAGGCGTTGTCGGGGCGGCCGGCCGGGGAGGCGGGCCAGGTGAAGTCCAGGCCCTGGACGGTGGCCTTGGCACCCGGTTCGAGGCCGGCGGCGGCGAGGGCCTGCCGGGAGTAGCTCCAGCCGCCGCCGTCGTAGTCGCCCTCGTCGTGCTCGCCGTCGTCGTCGGTCGCGCCGACGTTGTTGTACGCGGCGAGCAGGGTGCCGGGGGCGGCGACGGTGAGCGTGATCGGCTGGACGACCTCGGTGTCCTCGCTGGTCACCGTCACCTTCGCATCGTAGAAGCCCTCGGCCGTGTCCTTCCCGGCGCGCAGCGAGATCTCCACCGTGCCGTCCGGCCCCACCGTCCCGGAGGCGGGTGAGGCGGTGATGCCGTCGGGCGCGTCGGTGGTGAAGCGCACCTCGGGGCGGTCGCCCTCGCTGACCGGGACGGCGGCCACCTTCACGGTCAGGCTCTCGCCCGGGGCCAGTGTGCCCGTGGTCGGCCCGACGCCGATCTGGTACGGCTGCTCGCCCTCGCGGAAGGAGGGCGGGGCGTCGGACGCGGACGCGCCCCAGGCGCGGTCGGGGGCGTCGGACAGGGTGTAGTCGAGCGTTCCGCCGTGCTGGACGAAGGACTCCGGCAGCCAGGGGCGGTCACTCGCCCGCCCGTTCACCTTCAGCGACTGGACGTACGGCGCGTCGGGCGCGGCCTGCGGGGCGCGGATGGAGATGTCCCGGCCGCCGCGCTCGATCTCGACCCTGGGGAAGAGGGGTGAGGCCAGGACGAGTTCGGCGCGCGAGGGCACCTGCGGGTACATGCCGAGGGCGGAGAAGACGTACCACGAGGACATCTCGCCGAGGTCGTCGTTGCCGGGGATGCCATCGGGGTCGGTGGTCCACAGCTGGCGCATCGCGGCGCGCACGGTCTCCTGGGTCTTGTACGGCTGCCCGGCGTACGCGTACAGATACGGGACGTTGATCGACGGCTCGTTGTCCAGCTCGGACTTCTCACCGCCCGCGCCCGTCAGCGCCCAGCCCCCGTCGGCGTCGTGGAAGAAGGCGTCCAGCCGCTTGATCGCGGCGTCCTTACCGCCCATGGCGGCGAACAGACCGGCGGGGTTGTGCTGGACCATCCAGGTGTACTGGGCGCTGGTGCCCTCGACGAAGCCGTTGCCGGTGGCCGGTGTGAAGCCGGTGACCCAGCTGCCGTCGGCCTTACGGTTGGCGATGTAGCCGCCGGTGGCGGGGTCGGCGGCGGCGTTGAAGGTGTTCTGCCACCACTGGGCGCGGCGGGCGAAGGTGTCGGCGGTGGACTTCCGCCCCGCGGCCCGCGCCAGCTGGGAGAGGGCGAAGTCCGCGCCGGACATCTCCAGGGTCTCGGCCGCACCGCCCCAGGCGTTGGAGACGGACGGCATGTAGTGCAGCTTCAGGTACTTGTCGAGGGAGGGCCGCTGGCCGACCGACATGATGGGCTTGCCCGCCGGGCTGAGGTCCTTGTCCGTCGGCACGGTGGCCGCCTTGACCAGCGAGTCGAGGGCGGCGTCGAGGTCGAAGCGGGTGCCGCCGAAGGCCCGGATGCCGGCGAGGGCGGCGGGCGACGGATCGCCGTTCATCACATGCGTCCCGGAGGCGCCCTGGAGCCAGCGGTCCCAGACGCCGCCGTTCTGCTGGGCGAGGTTGAGCAGGGACTGGGCGATGTCGGAGCCCTTGTCCGGCTCCAGCAGGGTGAGCAGCTGGACCTGGGAGCGGTAGACGTCCCAGCCGGAGAAGGTGCCGTACTGGGCCCGGTGGCCCCGGCTCACCCGGTGCACCTCACCGTCGCCGCCCCGGTACCGGCCGTCGGTGTCGCCGATGACGTTGGGGTGCAGCAGGGAGTGGTAGAGCGCGGTGTAGAAGGTGGTGCGGTCCGCGTCCGCGCCGCCGCCGACCCTGATGGCGGACAGCTGCCGCCGCCAGGCGTCGTACGCGGCGGTCCGCACCTGGTCGAAGCCGCGCCGCGGCGGGTTCTCGGCGGCGAGGTTGGCACGGGCGCCCTTGTCGCTGACGTAGCTGATGCCGACCTTGACGCCCACCTGGCGGGTGCCCGGGGCGAACTGGAGATAGCCGCCGGAGCCCTTGCCGGCGACCGGACGGCCGTCGCTGCCATAGCCGGTGCCGCCCTCGGCGCTGGTCGTGCCGGGCCGCAGGGTGCCGTCCTGCCAGGTGCCCTGGGCGGTGAACGGGGTGTCGAACGTGGCGGTGAAGTGCAGCGTGTAGTAGCTGCGGCGGCCCTCGGGATCGAGGTAACCGCAGAAGTTGCCGCTGGTGACCGAGCCGGAGACGGTGCGGTGCGCCGGGTCGATGGTGAGGTCCGCGTCGGTGCTGCCGACCTCGGAGGAGGAGGTGCGGATCAACAGGGACGCGGTCTTGTCCGCGGGGTAGGTGAAGCGGGCCGAGCCGGTGCGGGCGGTGGCGGTCAGGTCCGCGCCGGCGCCGGAGGCGAGGCCGACCTTGTAGCGGCCGGGTTCGGCGGTCTCGTCGGAGTGGCTGAAGTCGGCGGCGTAGACCTGGTCCTTGGTGTCGGCGGAGGGTGAGGAGGTGACCTCGCCGACGTACGGGAAGAAGGGGATGTCACCCGCGCCGCCCGCGCAGCCGGTGCCGGACATATGGGTCAGGCTGAAGCCGCGCACACGGGTGGCGTCGTAGTGGTAACCGCCGGGCGCGACGGTGCGGGTGGCGTCACCGCGGGTGTTCTCCGGGCTCCACGACAGCATGCCGAAGGGGACGACGGCGCCGGGGAAGGTGTCGCCGCCGGCCGCGCTGCCGATCAGCGGATCGACGTACGCCGCCGGGTCCTTGACCAGCGTCGGCGGCGCGGCGGCCGACGCGGGCGCGGTGGCCGCGGTGGCGAGCAGCCCCGCGGTCAGGGCCGCGGCCGCCAGGGCGGCCAGGGGTCTTGAGGGCATTGCGGTCCTACCTTGTCGGAAGGGCCGCGATCACCGGGTCGAACAAGCCGTGGGGACCGTACCGCACGGGGGCCGTCGGCCGTAAGGGTGCCGGACGGTCTTGACACAGGCACCCGGTTGGCGGCGTACTGATCATTACAGCCACACTGACAACGTTGTCGCGTTCGCCGGTCGAGCAAGCCGCTTCCGCGTACCCGACAACCCCTCACCCGACGCGCCATCATGGGCGCATGATCCTCCGCCAGCTACGTGACACCGACGAGGACGCCGAGGCCGCATGGGAGGTGGTGGCCGCCGCCTTCGGGGACTCCGCCGCCCTCGCGGACGCCGCCACCGCCGCGGGCCAGGACGGATGGCCGCCGGGGTACGTCGCCGAGGTCCACGACCGGCACCGGCACCTCGCCCGCACCGACCCGGGCGGCTGCTGGATCGCCTTGGACGAGACCGGCATGCCACTCGGCGTGGCGGTGTCCGCACGGCGCGAGGGCACCTGGGGGCTTTCGCTGCTCGCCGTGCTGCCCCGTGCCCAGCGGCAGGGCGTGGGACGGGAGTTGCTGGCCGCGGCGCTGCTGTACGGACGGGGCTGTCTGCGCGGCATCATCCGCGGCTCGGAGGACTCGCGCGCCGCGGGCGTCTACCGGCGGGCGGGATTCGCCCTGCATCCGGCGATGCGGCTGCGCGGCACCGTCGGTCCGGAGACCAAGGAGCGGCTGTCCCCGCCCGACGGCGCGGTACACGAGGGGGTGGCCCGCCACCGCGACCTGCTGGACTCGGTGGACCGCCGCACCCGGGGCGGCGCGCACGGCGCCGACCACGAACTGCTGCTCACCCAGCGGCGGCTGCTGGTCGTGGACGACCTGGCGGGCAGCGGCTACTGCTACGTGAGCGACGACGGCGAGATCGAGCTGCTGGCCGCGACCTCGCGGCGGCTGGCCAAACGGCTGCTGACAGCGGCCCTGCTGTGCCTGCCGGAGGGCGCGGAGGCCCGGGTCCCGGGGCTGACGGCCGAGCAGCAGTGGGCGGTGGACGTGGGCCTCGAGGCCGGGCTGGAGCTGTCCACAAGCGGCTATGTGTGCCTGCGCGGAATGCCACCGCCGACGCCGTACATCCCCTCGGGGACGTTTCTCTGACCACACCGGCGGTGCTGGGGCACGCCAACGGTCCCGGGCCGCACCAACGGTCCCGGAACACGCCAGCGGTCTCGGGCCGCACTAGCGGTCCTGGGCCGCACCAGCGGTCCCGAGCCGCGCCAACGGCTCCCGGACCACCCCAGCGGCTCCCGGACCACCCCAGCGGCTCCCGGACCGCCCACGCTGATCCCGGACCACGCCAGCGGCTCCCCGACCACGCCAACAGTCCCGGACCACGTCGGCCGTCCCCGACCACGCCCAACGGTCCCAGGCCGCGCCAGCGGTCCCGGACCACGCCAACAGTCCCGGACCACGTCGGCCGTCCCCGACCACGCCAACAGTCTCCGGCCGCCTACGCGGACCCCGGACCACCCACGCGAACCCCCGCCGCGCCCACGCGGACCCCGGGCCGCATACGACGCGCCGCGGGCGGCCGCCGCCGAGTGCTGAGGTGGGTGGGCGGGCGGGCCGCGGGCCGCTCGGGCGGCGACGAGGACGTGGCGGGCAGGTCCGCCGGCACGGCCGCGCCGTGCGCGGCGCGGGCACAACACGCGATCCCCCCGCCGCGCACGCGGATTCCCCGCCGCGCACGCGGACGGGCCGCACCCCCTTCAGGAGTGCGGCCCGTCGCCGCTGCGTGCGTCGGCCGCGTCTTACTTGCGGATCAGCGAACGCAGCACGTACTGCATGATGCCGCCGTTGCGGTAGTAGTCCGCCTCGCCGGGGGTGTCGATGCGCACCGTGGCGTCGAACTCGACGTCGCCCGCCTTGACCTTGACGGTCTCCGGGATGCCGCCCTCGTTGAGCGCGGTGACGCCGGTGATGTCGAAGGTCTCCTCACCGGTCAGGCCCAGCGCCTCCGCCGAGGCGCCCTCGGGGAACTGGAGCGGCAGGACGCCCATGCCGATGAGGTTCGAGCGGTGGATGCGCTCGTACGACTCGGCGATGACGGCCTTGACGCCGAGCAGCGCGGTGCCCTTCGCGGCCCAGTCGCGGGAGGAGCCGGAGCCGTACTCCTTGCCCGCCAGGATGACCAGCGGGATGCCGGCCGCCTGGTAGTTCTGCGAGGCGTCGTAGATGAAGGAGACCGGGCCGCCGTCCTGCGTGAAGTCGCGGGTGAAGCCGCCCTCGGTGCCGGGCGCGATCTGGTTGCGCAGCCGGATGTTGGCGAAGGTGCCGCGGATCATGACCTCGTGGTTGCCCCGGCGGGAGCCGTAGGAGTTGAAGTCACGACGCTCGACACCGTGCTCGGTGAGGTACTTGCCGGCCGGGGTGTCGGCCTTGATCGCACCGGCCGGGGAGATGTGGTCGGTGGTGACCGAGTCGCCCAGCTTGGCCAGCACCCGGGCGCCGGTGACGTCCTGGACCGGGGCGGGGTCCATCGTCAGGCCCTCGAAGTACGGGGGCTTGCGGACGTAGGTGGACTCCGGGTCCCACTCGAAGGTGTTGCCGGTCGGCACCGGGAGCGACTGCCACTGGGCGTCACCGGCGAAGACGTCGGCGTAGCTGGTGTTGAACATCTCCTGGCCGATCGCAGAGGCGACGACCTCCTCGACCTCCTTCTCGGAGGGCCAGATGTCCTTCAGGTGGACCGGGTTGCCGTCCTGGTCGATGCCGAGGGCGTCCTTGGTGATGTCCACCTTCATGGAGCCCGCGATGGCGTAGGCGACGACCAGCGGCGGGGACGCCAGGTAGTTCATCTTGACGTCGGGGTTGATCCGGCCCTCGAAGTTGCGGTTGCCGGAGAGCACCGAGGTGACGGCCAGGTCGGCCTCGTTGACCGCCTTGGAGACCTCCTCCGGCAGCGGGCCGGAGTTGCCGATGCAGGTGGTGCAGCCGTAGCCGACGAGGTTGAAGCCCAGCTTGTCGAGGTACGGGGTGAGCCCGGCGCGGTCGTAGTAGTCCATGACGACCTTGGACCCGGGGGCCAGGGTGGTCTTGACCCACGGCTTGCGGGTCAGGCCCTTCTCGACGGCCTTCTTGGCCACCAGGGCGGCGGCGACCATGACGTACGGGTTGGAGGTGTTGGTGCACGAGGTGATCGCGGCGACGGTGACCGCGCCGTGGTCGATCTCGTACTGGCTGCCGTCGGGGGCGATCACCGGGGTCGGCTTGGTCGGCACGCCGTTGGTGACGGCCGGCGCGTCGGAGGCCGGGAAGGACTCCACGCCCGCCTCGTCGAGGTCGGCGACCGGCACGTAGTTGCGGACGTCCTGGGCGAACTTCTCGGCGGCCTCGGACAGGATGATCCGGTCCTGCGGGCGCTTGGGGCCGGCGATCGACGGGACCACCGTCGACAGGTCCAGCTCCAGCTTCTCGGAGAAGTCCGGCTCGGCGGCCGGGTCCAGCCACAGGCCCTGCTCCTTGGCGTACGCCTCGACGAGCGCGAGCTGCTGCTCGCTGCGGCCGGTGAGCTTCAGGTAGTCGATGGTCTCGGAGTCGATCGGGAAGATCGCGGCGGTGGAGCCGAACTCCGGCGACATGTTGCCGATGGTGGCGCGGTTCGCGAGCGGGATGGAGGAGACGCCCTCGCCGTAGAACTCCACGAACTTGCCGACCACGCCGTGCTTGCGCAGCATCTCGGTGATGGTCAGCACCAGGTCGGTGGCGGTGGTGCCGGTGGGCAGCGAGCCGGTGAGCTTGAAGCCGACGACGCGCGGGATGAGCATCGAGACCGGCTGGCCGAGCATCGCGGCCTCGGCCTCGATGCCGCCGACGCCCCAGCCGAGCACACCGAGGCCGTTGACCATGGTGGTGTGGGAGTCGGTGCCGACCAGGGTGTCCGGGTAGGCCTGGCCATTGCGGACCATGACGGTGCGGGCCAGGTGCTCGATGTTCACCTGGTGGACGATGCCGGTGCCGGGCGGAACGACCTTGAACTCGTCGAAGGCGGTCTGGCCCCAGCGCAGGAACTGGTAGCGCTCCTTGTTGCGGCCGTACTCCAGCTCCACGTTCTGGGTGAAGGCGTCCGGGGTGCCGAAGCGGTCCGCGATCACCGAGTGGTCGATGACCAGCTCGGCCGGGGCCAGCGGGTTGATCTTCGCCGGGTCGCCACCGAGCTCCTTGACGGCCTCACGCATGGTGGCGAGGTCCACGACACAGGGCACACCGGTGAAGTCCTGCATGATCACACGGGCCGGCGTGAACTGGATCTCCTGGCTGGGCTGGGCCTGCGAGTCCCAGCTGCCCAGTGCGCGGATGTGGTCGGCGGTGATGTTCGCGCCGTCCTCGGTGCGGAGCAGGTTCTCCAGCAGCACCTTCAGGCTGTACGGGAGCCGGGCCGATCCCTCGACCTTGTCCAGCCTGAAGATCTCGTACGATTCGTCGCCCACCTGCAGGGTGCTGCGGGCGTCGAAGCTGTTCGCCGACACGACAGTCTCCTTCATGCATGATTTCGCGCGTACCACCGCAATGCTGCCGTCACATGCCCGCGCCGATCCGCTAAGGTATGGCTAAGTTAGGTAAGCCTTACCGGCACGGGGGCGGCATTGCGCGCCTGCCAGCAGATATCTCGATGTCGAGATAACTCTAGTACATCGACCCCGCGCGGTCATGCCCTGCCCGGCGGTGGGCGCGTTCCGGGTCGGTTCACCGGTAAGGGTGATCGCGTGCCGGAAGGTTCCCCGGTACCGGCGTCCCGCGTTAGACCTGGGGCCATGAGCACGCACGCGGACGCGACCGCCGGCCCCGGAACGGACGACGACCGGGCCCGAACCGGCCCCGGCCACCCCCCAGTTGCGAACTGAGCCACCCCCCGCCACCGCGATACTGCTGCCATGGACCCGCATCTGCTCCGTACGTTCGTCTCCGTGGCCCGCTGCGGATCCTTCTCCGACGCCGCGCATCAGCTGGGTTTCACCCCGGCGGCGGTCCGCGAGCACATCGCCTCCCTCGAAGCGGATCTGCGCACGGCGCTGCTGACCCGGCGGCCCGTCATGCTCACCAGCGCGGGCGCACGGCTGCTGGAACACGCCGGACCGCTGCTGCTCCGGCTGGACGCGGCGCGGGCCGACGTCGAACGGCTGTCGGCGTCGGGCACCGCCCGGCTGGCGGTGGGGGCCTCACCGCTGGCGATGACCCCGAGGATCGCCACGGCCCTGGACCGGGCGCGCCGGGCCCACCCGGCCATCCGGACCTCGCTGCGGATCCTCGGCCGCCGGGAGATCCCGGCGGCGGTCGCGTCCGGGGCGCTGGACCTGGGGCTGATCGACGGCCCGGCCACCCCCGCCGACGCCCTTCCGCTGCCCGAGCTGGGTCCGCTCACCACGGTCCCGGTCGCGGAGGCCCCGCTGGTGGTGGCCCTGCCCACCGGCCACCCGCTGACCCGCCGGCTCGGGCTGCGGCTGGCCGACCTCGCCGACGCCCACTGGCTGGACGCCCCGGACGCCGCCATGCCGCTCGGCCGGCTGCGCGCGCTGACCCACACCGGCGGCTTCCGCGCCACCCTGACGTACGAGGGCACCGACGTACGCGGGCTGATCGCCCTGACCGCCGCCGGACACGGCCTCGCCCTGCTCCCCCACCCGGCCACCAAGGGCGCCCCCGGCATCGTCACCGTCCCCCTGATCACCCCCCGCCTGGTCCACCGCACCGAACTCCTCCACGGCCCCGCCGTCGACGGCCCGGCCCGGACGCTGGCGGCGCTGGTGACGGGGGATCGTCACCGGTACGGGTGAGAGAGCAACCGGACGCAACCCCCGTGAAGCGGCAGCCACGATCCTTGCCATCCGCTACCGATGGGAGGACCGATGAACGCACCAGCACACGTCTACGCCCCCGACGACCCGGAGACGGCCCTCAAGTACGCCGTCCAGCGCATCCGGGGCTTCGACCGAGTGCAGGTCATCGAAGGGCTGATCGAACCACTGTCACCGAGTTGGGATCATGAGCGCACCGCCGCCAAGCTCCGGCAGCAGCTCACCCCCGTGCTGCCCGCACTGGGGTGCATGGCGGGGTCGGGAGACCTCGATCTGACCGGCAGCCCGAATTGGTTCGTACCGGATCTTGCCGTCGTGCCGCGCGAACTCGCCAAGGGCGGAGGAGCCCTGGTCCCCGGCCAGACCCTCCTGATCGTCGAGGTCACCTCCGACTCGAACGGGGACACCGACCGGATCGTCAAGCGGCGCCGCTACGCCGAGTACGGAGCCCCGCTGTTCCTGCTGGTCGACCGGCAGCAACGGACCTGCACCCTCTTCTCCGCCCCCGGAGACTTCGGCTACACCAAGGTGGACGGCCCCCACCCCTTCGGCACCCCCCTCCCGCTCCCTGAGCCGTTCGGCCTGGAGCTGGACACCTCCGACTTCTGATGGGCGTCAGCCGCCCGCGAGGCGGGTTCTGACCAGGGTCAGGACCTCCTCGTCCGTCAGGCCGAGGGCGCGGGCCTCCTCCACCAGGCCCTGGACGCCCTCCAGGAGCCGGGCGCGGGCGGTGGGCTGGTCGCCGGTGACGACCGCGCCGCGGCCGCGGCGCAGTTCGATCAGGCCCTCCTCGCGGAGCCGCTGGTAGCCGCGCAGGACGGTGTGGACGTTGACGCCGAGCGATGCGGCGAGCGCGCGGGCGGCGGGGAGGCGTTCGCCGGGGCGTACGGTGCCGTCGGCGATCGCGCCACGCACGGAGGCGGCGATCTGGTCGGCCAGCGGCGCCGCGGAACGGGGGTCGACTCGGAAGAGCATCTCAGCCGCGCTCTCCCGGTCCGCGGCGGTCGCGCTCGATCAGCGTGTTGAGCAGGGCGGCGGCGGTGCCGGCGTCGTCCACCGTGACCGCGAACTCCCGGCCCGTGGCCAGCCGCAGGAACAGCGCGTCGCCCGAGCGGAACACCAGCGCGCTGCCCCCGCCGCGGATCCGGTAGCCCCATCCGCCGAGGCTCAGCGCGTCGGCCTCGCCGCTGGTGGCCCGCTCGATGCGGGCCAGCGGTATCCGCATCCTGGGCTGCGGGGCGCACCACGGGGCGACGGTGAGGCCGCGGCGGTCGACCGTCACCCGGCAGCGGGCCAGCGCGGTGGAGATCAGCCCGATGACGATCAGCCACACCTCCGCCCCTGAACCCCCGGCGGCCAGCACCGCGCCCAGCAGCGTGGTCCCCACGCCCACGGCGAGCAGCACGGGCGAGCCGACGGTGCGCGTCCAGCTGGCGACCTCGCCGTCGGCCAGCGGGAGGCGGGGCGCGGCGGCCGGTGTCCCGGGCCCGGCCCCGGGTGCCGTGTCCGGGCCCGCGAGCAGCCATCCCAGGGCGCCCATGGCGCCCGCCACGGCGAGGGCGACGCCCAGTTGCCACAGCGGCTGGGACACCCGGGAGGCGCGGACGGCGTCGGCGTTGGCGAAGAGCACGGCCGCGAAGCAGTAGCCCAGCAGCCCGGAGGTGCCGTAGCCGATGGCGACCATGGGCCGCTGGGCGCGGAGTGTCCTGCCCGCGCGCAGGGCGCCCATCGCGATGAGGAGGCCGGAGCCGAGCAGCACGGCGGTCGCCACCGTAAGGAACGCACCCGGACCGGTGAATCCGTCGGCCTCCCCGCCGGTGCCGAAATGCGTCGCGAGCGGGTCGGGCAGCCGGTCCCGCAGCCCGGCGAAGACCGCCAGGACCACGGCCCAGGCCAGCACGGAGGGCAGGAGCAGGACGAGTGCGCGCCGCCGGACAGGACTCACATCGGCCTCCTCGGTTCATTTAACTTGTTCGCATACTAGTAGAACAATGCCCCGACCGAACGGCCGTCACCCCTTCCGCCTCCCCGGTCGCATGCGCATCTCATATCTGAGATAGCCTCTTCTGTATGACTGACGACTACCTCTCACGTATCGGCAAGCTCATCCGTGACGCCCGACAGCACCGGGGCTGGACCCAGTCCCAGCTCGCGGAGGCTCTCGGCACAAGCCAGAGCGCGGTCAACCGCATTGAGCGGGGCAACCAGAACATCAGCCTTGAGATGATCGCCAGGATCGGCGAGGCCCTGGACAGCGAGATCGTCTCCCTCGGCTACGCGGGCCCCATGCACCTTCGGGTGGTCGGCGGCCGCCGTCTGTCGGGTGCCATCGACGTCAAGACGAGCAAGAACGCGTGCGTGGCGCTGCTGTGCGCCACGCTTCTCAACGCGGGCCGCACCACGCTGCGGAGGGTCGCCAGGATCGAGGAGGTCTACCGCATCCTCGAGGTGCTGGGCAGCATCGGCGTCCGCACCCGCTGGATCAACGACGGCGCCGATCTGGAGATCGTGCCGCCCGCCGAGCTGGACCTCGACGCCATGGACACCGAGGCCGCGCGCCGGACGCGCAGCGTCATCATGTTCCTCGGTCCGCTGCTGCACCGGATGGACCGCTTCCGGATTCCCTACGCGGGCGGTTGCGACCTGGGCACCCGCACCGTGCAGCCGCATATGACCGCGCTGCGCCACTTCGGCCTCGAAGTGACCGCCACCGACGGGATGTACCACTCCCGCGTCGACCGCTCGGTCTCCCCCACCCGCGCCATCGTGCTGACCGAACGGGGCGACACCGTCACCGAGAACGCGCTGCTGGCGGCCGCCCGGCACGACGGGGTCACGGTGATCCGCAACGCCTCCTCCAACTACATGGTCCAGGATCTCTGCTTCTTCCTGGAGGAGTTGGGCGTCAAGGTCGAGGGCGTGGGCACCACGACGCTCACCGTCCACGGCGTCGCCCACATCGACCGCGACGTCGACTACTCGCCCTCCGAGGACCCGGTCGAGGCGATGAGCCTGCTGGCCGCCGCCGTCATCACCGAATCGGAGCTGACGATCCGCCGGGTGCCGGTGGAGTTCCTGGAGATCGAGCTGGCCGTCCTGGAGGAGATGGGACTGGACCACGAGCGCGGCCGGGAGTACGCGGCGGACAACGGCCGCACCCGGCTGGTCGATCTGACCGTGCGGCCGTCCAAGCTCCAGGCCCCCATCGACAAGATCCACCCGATGCCGTTCCCCGGCGTCAACATCGACAACGTGCCCTTCTTCGCGGCCATCGCCGCCGTCGCCCAGGGCTCGACGCTGATCCACGACTGGGTCTACGACAACCGCGCGATCTACCTCACCGAGCTCAACCGGCTCGGCGCCCACGTCAAACTCCTCGACCCGCACCGTGTCCTGGTCGAGGGCCCGACCCGCTGGCGCTCCGCCGAGATGATGTGCCCGCCCGCCCTGCGCCCCGCGGTGGTCGTCCTGCTCGCGATGATGGCGGCCCCGGGCACCTCGGTGCTGCGCAACGTGTACGTCATCAACCGTGGTTACGAGGACCTGGCGGAGCGGCTGAACTCGATCGGCGCCCAGATCGAGACGTTCCGGGACATTTGACAGCTCTGGCGGAGAGAGCGGCAAACCCCCTCTGGTCTGCGCACATGCCAGGCCGGAGGGTACTTGTTGGTGTCTCTGGGACCTTTCTGGGACTTCAGGCCGGCCGAGGAGCTGACCTGCCCGACCTGCCGCGGCCTCGGAGGAGGCCGTGGCGGCTTCCGGTCCGTCCGCGCCTCCCGAACTGCGCGTCCGGCCCCTTTGACCGAAGCTGATGCTGACACCCGTACTCGGCCGGCCGAGTCAGTCGCCCGCCACTGGCGAACCGAGGAGGATCCGTGGCTGACTGGAAGCAGAACACCGAACGCGTCGTGGTCGGAGTGGACGGATCGGACTCGTCGAAACAAGCGCTGCGCCGGGCCGTACGTGAGGCCGGACTCACCGGCGGCACGGTGGAGGCGCCGACCGCCTGGACTGTTCCCCAGTCCACGGCGCGCTCGGCTGGTTGCCCCCGTCGAGCAGCGACGAGGCAGCGGTGAAGGCACGGGCGCACAGCCGCTCTCGTCCAGGTCGTGGGGGTGGCGGAAACCGTGGGAGAGCCGCCACCAGTGGATCTACGTACCGAGGCCCGCCACGGCACCGCAGCCGACGTCGCGTCCAGCAGGCCGGGTGTCCGGTGGTCGTGGTGCGCGACGACGGCCGCTGAGCGAGGGTGACAACGCCACCCGCACCCTGTCGACGTCGGACCGGAACCTCACGACCTGCCGAATCAGCGCTTTTGGACCTTCGACTTCCTTTCCCGGTCTCGCGGCGACAGCCCGGACCGGTCGGCGAGGAGCTGAGCATGTCACCGACGGAGCGCACCGCAGGGGAACTGCGCAGCCAGGCATGGTGGGACAACGCGGAAAAGCCGGAGATGACGGCCCTGTATCTCGAGCGGTTCCTGAATTACGGCCTCACACGGGCAGAGCTTCAGTCGGGCCGGCCGATCATCGGAATCGCCCAGACGGGCAACGACCTGGTCCCCTGCAACCGTCACCATCTCGCCCTCGCCGAGCGGGTCAGGGACGGAATCCGCGACGGTGGCGGAATCCCCCTCGAGTTCCCCGTCCATCCGTTGCAGGAGACCGGAAAACGTCCCACCGCGGCACTGGACCGGAACCTCGCCTATCTCGGACTGGTCGAAGTCCTCTACGGATACCCGCTCGACGGGGTGGTCCTGACGACCGGCTGCGACAAGACAACGCCCGCCTGCCTGACCGCGGCGGCGACGGTGAACATCCCGGCGATCGTGCTGTCCGGGGGACCAATGCTCAACGGCTATCACAACGGTATGCGCACGGGCTCGGGGCTGGTGATCTGGCAGTCGAAGCGGCTTCTGGCCAGCGGAGAGATCGACCACGACGAGTACATGGCACGGGTGACCGCCTCCGCGCCCAGCATCGGACACTGCAACACGATGGGCACCGCACTGTCGATGAACAGTCTGGCCGAGGCACTGGGCATGTCCCTTCCCGGCTGTGCGGCGATCCCGGCCCCCTACAACGAACGGGCGCAGATGGCCTATGAGACGGGCCTGCGAGCGGTGGCCCTGGTGCGAGAGGACCTGCCCCCGCGCAAGATCATGACCCGGCACGCCTTCGAGAACTCGATCGTCGTCGCGTCGGCCATCGCGGCGTCGACCAACGCGCCCGTCCACATCAACGCCATCGCCCGGCACGCCGGTGTGGACCTGTCCAACCAGGACTGGCAGCACGTCGGGCGCGACATCCCGGTACTGGTGAACCTCGCTCCCGCTGGAGAGTTCCTCGGCGAGGACTTCTACCGCGCCGGCGGCGTCCCAGCGGTCATGCGGTCGCTGCTGGAAGCGGGACGCCTGCACGGCGACGCCATGACCGTCTCGGGCCGCTCCCTGGCCGAGAACCTGGAGAACGCCCCGCCCGCCGATCCGGCGGTCATCCGCCCCTTCCACGACCCCGTGACCACGAGCGGCGGACTGCTCGTCCTGACCGGAAACCTATTCGACTCCGCGATCATGAAGACGTCGGTCATCGGGGACAGCTTCCGGGCCCGTGGGCTGCCGCACTCCGGCGGTCCGTCGGTGTTCGAGTTCCGCGCCGTCGTCTTCGACGGGCCCGAGGACTACCACGCCCGCATCGAGGACCCGGAGCTGGACATCGACCAGGACTGTCTCCTCGTCATCCGGTACACCGGGCCCGTCGGGTATCCGGGCTCGGCCGAGGTCGTGAACATGGAACTTCCCGCGGGGCTGGTCCAACGAGGCATCACCGCGCTGCCCGCGCTCGGAGACGGCCGGCAGAGCGGCACGTCGGACGCGCCGTCCATCCTCAACGCCAGCCCCGAAGCGGCGGTCGACGGCAACCTCGCCATCCTGCGCAGCGGTGACCGGGTCCGGGTCGACCTGGACAACGCACGCGTCGACGTCCTCCTGTCGGACGAGGAGATCGCCGCGCGGCGGGCCGCCCACACACCTCCCGCCCTGGAACACCAGACACCGTGGCAGGAGATCTACCGTGCCACGGTCGGCCAACTGGACAGCGGAGCCTGTCTGGAGCTTGCCGTGGCGTACCAGGACCTCGTCCACACGAAGGGGATCCCCCGTGACTCGCACTGACTCCCCCGGAACGATTCTGATCGCCGACTCCGACTTCGGCGATGCGGACATCGAACGCGCGATCGTCGAAGGTGCCGGACTGCGGCTCCTCGCCGCGCAGTGCAAGAGCGAGGACGAGGTGATCGAGGCGGGACGCGAGGCCGACGGCGTGCTGACCCAGTACGCGCGCGTCGGCTCCCGCGCCGTCGCCGCGTTGACCCGCTGCCGGGTGATCGCCCGCTACGGCACCGGCGTGGACATCGTCGACATCGATGCCGCCACCCGGCACGGCATCCAGGTCACGAACGCCCCGAGCGAGTGGTGCGCCGAAGAGGTCGCCGACCACGCCGTCGCGCTCTGGCTCGCGGCCGCCCGGAAGATCTGCCGGTACGACCGGGCGACCCGGCAGGGCGAATGGCACTGGAAGACCGGGATGCCCATCCACAGACTGCGGGGACAGGTACTGGGCCTGCTGTCGTTCGGGGCCATCGCACGGCTCATCGCCGAACGCGTGAAGGCGTTCGGCGTCGAGGTCTGGGCCCATGACCCGTTCATCGACCAGTCCGTGATCCGGGGTGCCCGGGTCCGGCCGGTGTCCTTCGACGACTTGGTGGAAGGCTCCGACCACGTGGTGGTCCAGACGCCGCTCACCCCGCAGACACACCACACCTTCGACCGCGCGACGCTCCGGCGGATGAAGCCGACCGCCGTCCTCGTCAACACGGCGCGCGGACCGATCGTGGACGACGCGGCGCTCCACCAGGCACTCACCGAGGGATGGATCGCCGGTGCGGCGCTGGACGACATCGAGGAGGAACCCGCGAAACAGCGCGCATGGCTTCCGACGAATACCCTCCTCGAACTGCCCAACGTGGTCGTCACCCCCCACGCGGCCTACTACTCGGAGGAAGCCGTCAGGACGGTACGGACCATCGCCGCCGAGGAAGCCGTAAGGGTGCTGACCGGGCAGCCGGCGCGTTTCCCGGTGAACCGACTGCCGGCCGAGTCCCGCCCGCCCCGCGACGGCCCTCCCTCCTCCGGGTCATGACCGTCCGCCCGTCTCCGGCCGACTGGCGGCGGGGCTCGGCCGGAGTGAGGCTCGGACCTGGAGTGCCTGACGGGACTGGAACGACGCGAACGTGGAGGCACAATGAGTGGTCTGGTCGTCGTGGGAGTGGATGGCTCGTCCTCGAGCGACGCCGCCGTGGCACAGGCCGCACGGGAAGCCAGGAGGCGTGGTGCGAGGCTCCGTGTGGTGCACGCCCTGAGCTGGCCGGTCAGGCCCATGTACGCGCCACTGGATCCGACGCCGATCCACCGCCTGGCCCACGACGCCGCAGAACACGCCCGCAGTGTGGTGCCCGAGGTGGACGTCACCCATGCCGTGGTCGTCGGCGACGCGGCGCCCGTGCTGTCGGCCGAGTCGCGAACCGCGGATCTGGTGGTCGTCGGCCGCCGGGGCATCGGGAAGTTCGTCGGTATGCTGCTGGGTTCGACCGCGGTGTCCCTGGTCGGTCAAAGCCATTGTCCGGTACTGGTGGTCCGTGAGGAGCCAGATGACATCGGGCCGGTGGTACTGGCCGTCGACGGCTCCCCGGAAGGTGAGAAGGCCGTCGAGTTCGCCTTCGCCGAAGCGTCCTTGCGGGGGTCCGAGATTTACGCCGTGCACGCGTGGCAGCCCGACCTGGCGCCGCCTGGCACGGGAGCGGAGAGCGCGGAACGTCTGCTGGCCCTGTCAGTCGCCGGTCACAGGGAAAGGTATCCGGACATCACCGTCAGGCAGCAAGTGCTGAGCGGTGAGATCCGCGAGGTCCTGATCGAAGCGAGCCGGAACGCGCAGTTGATGGTGGCCGGAGCTCGGGGACGCGGTGGCTTCTCCGGACTGCTCCTGGGCTCGGTGAGCCAAGCACTCCTGTACCACGCGCACTGCCCGGTCGCCATCGTTCGGGACACAGCGTGAGCGGTGGCATCGGGGCGGCCGACCAGCTCAGGAGGACCCCGTACCCGCGCGGACCGGCCCGGACGGCGGCGCCTGTGCGTCGCGAGCTGGGAGTCGAGCAGGGTCTCGGGGATGAACACGGCGGGGCAGGCCGACCTCAACGTGTCCCGGTAGCGCCGCCGCAGCGCACCAGGCGGTCGGCCGGCTCCCGGGCGACGGTCGACTTCCCGGCCCCGGACACTCCCTCCTGTGACGACGGCACAAGGAGAGGTCTGTCGAGATCACTCCGTCGGCCGGACGGTGCAGCCGGGCGCTAGTGCAGCGAGTCGTCCCGCCGCCCCGCAGTGGTGTGGCGCGGCGGCGGTCCGTCCGAGCCGGCCGGATACTCGTCGAGGGGCACGAGGCCCCTTTCCCAGGCGGACAGGACCGGTTCGACGACGCGCCACGCCTCCTCGGCCTCGTCTCCGCGGATCGACAGGGCCGGGTCCCCGTCGAGAACGTCCATCAGCAGACGGCCGTAGGCCGGCAGAGCGGGAGCGTCCATGCGGGCGCCCAACGAGAGCTGCGTGAGGGCCTCGGCACGCGAGCCGATGGCGGTCATGTCCAGGCTGAGGCTTTCCGGCTCCAGTCCGAAGCGCAGCACGTTGGGCCGGACGTCCTGGTCCTCCCCGAACGGCAGGTGCGGAACGGAACGGAAGCGCACCGCGACCTCCTTGCGGTCCCTGCCCAGGGCCTTGCCGCTGCGCAGGCGGAACCGGGTGCCCGCCCAGCGCCAGCTGTCCAGTTCCAGATCGATCTCGGCGAGGGTCTCCGTCCCGCGCCGCGCGTCCACGCCTTGCTCGTCGGTGTAGGCGGGCACTTCATGGCCACCGCACGTGCCGGATGAGTAGCGGGCGCGACGCGTGCGCTCCACGATCTCCTGGTCGGTCAGCAGCCGTACCGAGCGCAGCACGTCGACCTTGCGGTCGCGCAGGTCTCGCTCACCGAGGGTGAGCGGTGGCTCCATGGCGACCAGACACAGCAGTTGCAACAGGTGGTTCTGCACCATGTCCTTCAGCGCGCCCACGTGATCGTAGTAGCCGGCCCTTCCTTCCAATGCGAGGGTCTCGTCCCAGACGATCTCGATCTCGGCGATGTGGGTGCTGTTCCAGATGGGTTCCAGGACCCGATTGGCGAGCCTGCTGCCGAGAACGTTCTGGACGGTCGTCATGGCCAGGAAGTGATCGACCCGGAAGACGGCGCGCTCGGGCACGAGGTCCGCGAGCAGCCGGTTCAGTTCCTGGGCGCCGGCGAGGTCCTCGCCGAAGGGCTTTTCCAGGACGACGCGGCTGCCCCGGGGCAGCCCCGCCTCGTGGAGCGCGGTCACCGTGTCCGGGAAGAGGGCGGGGGGAAGCGCGAGATAGACGGCTGCGGGGTCATCACCGGCGACGACCGCCGCGACGTCCGCGGGGTTCGTGACATCGGCCCTGCGGTAGTCCGCCGAGGCCGTGACGGCCCTCCGGACGTCGGCCGGGAAGCCGGCTCCGTGCTTGTCGAGTTGGTCGCCCGCCCACTCCTGGTACCGCTTCCGGTCCCAGTTCTCCCGGCTGGCGGCCACCAGGCTGAACCGGTCGTCGAGATGTCCCGCCGCGCGCAAGGCGGCCAGCGCCGGAAGGAGGTAGCGGCCCATGAGGTCGCCCGTCCCGCCGAAGACGGCGAGTCGCCGTACGGTCATCGGGAACCGCCCTTCGCCCGGTCGAGGTTGACTCCGCTGGCGATGACGCCGATGTGGCTGAACGCCTGGGGGAAATTGCCCATGAAGGCTCCCGTGGTCGGGGAGATCTGCTCCGACAGCAGCCCCAGAGGACTCGCTCGCGAGCACAGCGACGTGTACAGTTCCTCGGCCTCTTCGACCCTGCCCTGGCCGATCAGGTTGTCGACCATCCAGAAGGAGCACAGAACGAAGGCACCCTCATCGCCCGCGAGGCCGTCGGGGTGCTCTTCGTGCAGGTAGCGGTAGAGCAGCCCGTCGCCGGCCGAGAGGCGCTCGGCGACGGCGCGGGTGGTTGCCACCATCCGCGGATGGTCGACCGGTACGACATGGCGCAGCGGCAGGTTCAACAGACTCGCGTCGACGATGCCGCCGCCGTCCAGGTAGACGCTCAGCGTCTGTGCTCTCTCGTCCCAGGACTGCTCCAGAATGAGGTCGCGCAGCCGGCCGGCCTCGGCACGCCAGCGGCCGGCGTCGCCGGGCAGTCCCAGGCGCTCGGCGATCTGGGCCCCCCGGTCCAGAGCCACCTGGCACAGACCGGCGGAGTAGGTGAAGGGGCGGCCGTCACTCCGGACCTCCCAGATGCCCTGGTCCGGTTGGCGCCAGGCGCGTCCGGCCGCGTCGGTGAGGCCGGCCAGACCGGCCCACATCGCGGGCTGGATCTCGCTTCCTCGACGCAGCCACTGGTCAGCGCAGTCCAGGATCTCGCCGTACACGTCGTGCTGTCGCTGGTCGGCGGCGCCGTTGCCCCAGCGGACGGGTGCGGAGCCGCGGTAGCCCTCCAGTCCGGCGTCCTCGATTTCGTCCGGCACTTGATCGCCGTCCAGGGTGTACATGATGCGAGGTCGGCGGCTGCGCTCGAACGCGTCGAGGACCCAGCCGAGGAAGGCGTCGGCCTCACCGTCGAAGCCGATGCGGCGCAGTGCGAAGACCGCGAACGCGGCATCCCGGATCCAGGCGTAGCGGTAGTCCCAGTTCCGAATTCCCCCGATGGGCGCGGGCAGGGACGATGTGGGGGCGGCGACGAGTGCACCGTTGCCCCAGTCGTCGCACATCTTCAGCGTGATCGCGGCACGCCGGGCGAGGGCGTGCTGGGGGCCCGGCGTAGTCGAAGGCCCACATCCACCGCCGCCACGCGTCGACTGTCTGGTGCACCATCGCGTCGGGGTCGAAGCGGTGGTGGCGGTGGAAGCGCCCCCAGGACAGCACAACGTCGAGGCGGTCCCCCTGCCTCAGGTCGTGTACGGTCCGCAGGCCGTCCACGGAGCGGTTGGACCGTAGGTGAAGACGCAGACCGGCGGAGTGAGCCGGCCGCACCTCCAGTCCGCTGTACAGGTGGTGGGTCTGCGCGCCGCCGCGTGGCTCCAGCTCCACGGCGAGGCGTACGGATCCCTCCAGGACCGTGACCGAGCGGACCAGTTCCCCGCGGCTCGACGGAGCGTCGTCGGAGAGATCGGCACCCGAGCGGAGGACCATGGCGTCCGTGACGCGCACCACGCCGGTGTCACTGCGCAGTTCCGTGTGCAGCACGCCGGTGTCCGTCTCATACCGTTGCCGCGCTTCGCGCAGGTTCTCGGGTGCCACGGCGAAGTGACCGCCCCGTGCGTGATCCAGTAGCGCGCAGAAGACTGGTTCGGAGTCGAACCGGGGCAAGCACATCCACGGGATGGTGCCGTCGAGGCCGACGAGTGCCGCGGTGGTGCCGTCCCCGATGAGGCCGAGGTCCTCGAGGGGCAGGTACCCGTCCGGCCGACGAACCGGCCGGAACGGTGGGTCGGGATCGTGCATGCCGTTACACTCCTTGACCGCTCGCGGGCTTTCCGCACACACCCCACGACACCGGCCACGTGCGCGTCTCGAAGGCGCGCCCCACCCCCTATGTACAGGCGTGCGCCATGCGTGGGGAGTCGGGCCGACCCGTCGCCAGTCCGCTCAGGAGACGCTCCCTCCGAAGATCGCGATCGTCCGACCGGGGTCTGGAACGCGCTGCTCCTGGCTTCCGCCCGTCGGCCTCCTCGTGCCCCGGCGTCGGGTCTTCCCGTGGCCCGGTGCTACCCCGCGCCGAGACACGAGCAGAGGTACGTACGAAAGCCTTCGTCGTCCGCACCGGGGCATAGCGGGAACCGAAGCGGATCGACTGTCCCGTGCAGTCCAGTTGGCGACAATTACCCGCTTTGCCTGCCCTCCTGTCGGTTCCAGATTCACCGAGATCGGCCCCCCTCGCAAGCCGCGACCATGGCCGGTTGCCCCTTCCAGTCGCGCGATCGTCACCGCGCCGGACGGCGCGGGCGGGAAGCGGGCGCATCGTCGGTCACAGCCTCACCCGAAACCAGCAGCACGGCGAACACACTGCGGCAATCGGGTACCAGAGCAAGGTGACCGGGGAGACGAGGGCTTCCGTGGCGCCGCCGGTGGTGGCTGAGGGCGCCGGACTCACGGCCGGTGCACGGGCACCGCCGTCCGCCGCCGCCGTCTGCTCGCCGGACCCTGTGCCTTCCCTCATGCTCAACCGCTTTCGATCAGGAACGCCAGTGACTCACTGCATCCGCAATCTGCGCAAAGTGGTACGTTCAGGGCGCGGGGTCGGACCAGTCGGAGTCGTCCTCCATCAGATCCAGGTCCGGCGGTACGAGCGTGGTGGACTCCACCAGCCCCTTGAGCAGGTTGTGCAGCAGGGCGTTGTCGGCGGGGCGGCCCTGCGACGGGTCGTGCAGCAGCGGGTATCTGAAGCCGGTGCGGTGCAGACGGCGGCGTACGGCCTCGATCCGGTACTCGATCTTGCGCTCGTTCCAGCCCGCGTCCGGGCGGAGGTAGCCGAGTTGCCTGGCCGCCATGGCGTACGTCATGGGTCTGGGGTCCTCCTCGTACAGCAGGTAGCGCTGGCCGAGGACGACCAGGAGCAGCCGTTCGTCGTCGTCGAGTTCCCAGGTCTCGGGCCGCACGGTGGCGGCGCGCCGCCGCGAGACCGGTCCCTGGTCGTCGTGGCCCGCCACGTACAGCTCGACCAGGTGCTCCCGGTAGCCGGAACCCTTGACGAACAGCGGGGTGTAGCCGGTGGCGAGCGGGATCGGCTCGGAGCTGAGGTGCATCATCCGGCCGCGGGGCAGCCGGACGAGCTGCCGCCCGGTGTTGCGCAGCCACCACTGCCCATGACGGTAGGTCAGCTCGCCGTGCCGCCTGCTCACCCGGAGATCGTCCACGCCCACGCCCAGGTCCACGTCCGGCTTCTCACCGCGCCCGAAGCAGACCGTCAGGCCGGGCCGCGGCGGGGCGCTGAGATCGCCGGTCACGGTGCGGGCGTGGAGCGTGCCGGGCGTGGTGGGCGCGACTCCGCGCGCGAGGCTGGTGGAGAGGGGCATCGGACGTCTCCTCGGGTCGGGGGGTGCTCGGCAGTGCACGGGCGCGACCACCAGGATCCGCGCCCCCTTCGGGACCCCTCCCCACGGCGAGCCCGTCCACACGCACGGTGCCGCGTCCCGGACGGGACGGGTCCCGGAGGTTCGGCCGGATGATGCCGGGCACGGCCCGGCGCCGGCCCCCGGCCGCCGGGCGAGAAGACAAGGAGGGCACCATGACCGGTTCATCGGACGACACCAACTGGCCCGGACCTCCCCCGCCCCAGCGTCCCGGACACATCACCGCGGCCGCCGTGCTGCTGGTCGCCTCGGCGCTGCTCAGCGCCACGATCGCGGTGAACGACCCGTCGATGACGCAGTTCGTGTATCTGCTGCTCTTCGTGACCATCGGTGCCGCCGTCCGCATCCGCAGGGGCGGACGCGCGGCGTGCGTCACGGCGACGGTGACCGCCGCGCTGTTCCTGGTCTATCTGGGGCCCCATGTGATGTGGGGGTTCTCGGATCCGGGCGGCCCGTTCCAGCCGGAGTACGCGGTGCGGGCCGTCCTGGCCATCGCGGCCTCGGGCACCGGCGTGAGCCTCCTGTACGCACCGCGGAGCCGCGCCTACTTCCGCGCGCACCGGCAGCAGACCGCCCGATCCGCCCGATGACCCCTCCCCATCCTGGCGGTTTGGCCATGTATGACCGATACACCTGAAAGGCCCCTGTCAGGCCCTAGGTCCCGTGAAGAGTGGTCCACGGTCCCTTCCGGCGCCATCGTCCGCTTCCTAGCGTCGAGGGCTGCGGTATGCCGCTTCACGCCGCCGACCGACGGGACCTCTTTGTGCACGATCCCACCCACACCGCCACCTGGCGCTTCACCCTGCCGCACACGACAGCCGCCGTGCCGCTGGCGCGTGCGCTGATCCGGAAGACCCTGGCCGACCTCGGGGCGTCCGTGGACGGCCACACGGCGGAGCTGCTGACGGCGGAGCTGGTGGCCAACGCGGTGCGGCACACGGCGGGCGACGAGCCGATAGAGCTGGTGGTGGAGCTGGTGCCGACCGGGGGCTGGCAGGTCGAGGTGCACGACCAGGATCCGAATCCGCCCGGCGAGCTGGACGCGCTGGGGCATCCCGACGGGCCCAAGAGACCCGACGGCCTCGCCGAGGGCGGACGCGGTCTGCTGCTGATCCGGACCCTCAGCGTGGACGCGGGCTACCGGCGGACCCCCTACGGCAAGGCCGTCTGGTTCGTCCTTTCGCCCACGGAGGACACCGCGGGCGGCGCTACGGACGGCGCTACGGAGCGCTGAGGGTCGCGACCAGCACCGCCTTGATCGTGTGCATCCGGTTCTCCGCCTCGTCGAAGACGACGGAGTGCTCGGACTCGAAGACCTCGTCGGTGACCTCCAGCTCGGTCAGCCCGTGCCGCTCGTGGATCTCCCGGCCGACATCCGTGCCCAGGTCGTGGAAGGCCGGCAGGCAGTGCAGGAACTTCACGGCGTCGTTGCCCGTGGCGCGCAGCACGTCCATCGTCACCGCGTACGGCCCGAGCAGCGCTATCCGCTCGTCCCACACCTCCTTGGGCTCCCCCATCGACACCCACACATCGGTGGCGACGAAGTCCGCGCCGCGCACCCCCTCCTCGACGTTCTCGGTGAGCGAGATCCGGGCACCGGAGGCCTCGGCCAGCTGCCGCGCCAGCTCCACGATGGTGTTGTCCGGCCACAGCAGCCTGGGCGCGACGATACGCACGTCCATGCCCAGCAGGGCGCCGGTGACCAGGTAAGAGTTGCCCATGTTGTACCGGGCGTCGCCCAGGTAGGCGTAGGCGATCCGCTCCAGCGGCTTCTCGCTGTGCTCGGTCATGGTCAGCACGTCGGCGAGCATCTGGGTGGGGTGCCACTCGTCGGTGAGGCCGTTGTAGACGGGCACTCCGGCGTGCGCGGCGAGTTCCTCGACGACGCCCTGGCCATGGCCCCGGTACTCGATCGCGTCGTACATCCGGCCGAGCACCCGCGCCGTGTCCTTCACCGACTCCTTGTGACCGATCTGGGAGCCGACCGGGTCGAGGTAGGTCGTCGAGGCGCCCTGGTCGGCGGCCGCGACCTCGAAGGCGCAGCGGGTGCGGGTGGAGGTCTTCTCGAAGACCAGGGCGATGTTCTTGCCCCGCAGCCGCCGCTCCTCGGCGCCCGCGCGCTTGGCCGCCTTCAGCTCGGCGGCGAGCTCGATGAGGCGGCGGAACTCGTCGGCGGTGAAGTCCAGCTCCTTGAGGAAGTGGCGGCCGGTGAGGTCAATCGCCATAAGGGTGGCTCCTAGGTCACGGCGAACACGGTGGTCAGCGGCTGCGGCTACGACTGCGGCGCCGCGGCCGGAAACCATGGAAGCATATACGAGGCTCTGCATATATACAGAGGCTGGGGGGTGACCCCGGCGTTACGGCTCCACGGGGTCCCGTTCCACCGGACAGCTCATGCACCGCGGCCCGCCCCGGCCCCGGCCCAGCTCACTGCCCGGGATGTCGATGACCTCGATACCGCACTTGCGCAGATGGGTGTTGGTCGTCGCGTTCCGCTCGTAGGCCACCACCACACCCGGCTCGACCGCCAGCACATTGCAGCCGTCGTCCCACTGCTCGCGCTCCGCCGCGTGGACGTCCTGCGTGGCCGTGAGCACGCGGATCGAGTCCAGGCCCAGGGCCGCGGCTATCGCGCGGTGCATATGCTCCGGCGGATGGTCGGTGACCTTGAGGTCACGGCTGCCCGCGCCCGGCTCGATGGTGTACGAGCGGAGCATCCCCAGCCCCGCGTACTGCGTGAAGGTGTCCCCGTCCACCATGGTCATCACGGTGTCCAGGTGCATGAACGCCCGCCCCTTGGGCATGTCGAGCGCCACGATCGTCCGGGCCGAACCTGCCTCGAAGAGCCGGTGCGCGATCATCTCCACCGCCTGCGGGGTGGTCCGCTCGCTCATCCCGATCAGCACCGCCCCCTTGCCGAGCACCAGCACATCGCCGCCCTCGATGGTCGAGGGGTACGCGGCCTGGCCCTCCGACCAGACGTGGAAGTCCTCGTCCGCGAAAAGCGGATGGTGCCGGTAGACGGCCTCGTAGTGCACCGTCTCGTGCCAGCGGGCGGGCCAGCGCATCGCGTTGATCGACACCCCGTCGTACACCCAGGCGGAGGCGTCCCGGGTGAAGAGGTGGTTCGGCAACGGGTTGACCAGGAAGTCATCGGGCTCCATGGCGTGGAAGCGCACGGAGACCGGCTCCGGGTACCGCTCCAGATACTCCCGCTTGGTCATGCCACCGATCAGCGCCTCGGTCAGCTCCGGAGCGGTCAGCTCGTCGAAGGCGGCGCGCAGGCGGTCGGTGGCCAGGGGGCCGTACTCCTTCTCGTCGAAGACCCGGTCCAGCACCAGCGCCCGCGCCTCGGGCAGGACCAGGCTCTCGGTGAGCAGATCCCCGAAGAGATGGACCTCGACCCCGCGGTCGCGCAGGACATCGGCGAAGCCGTCGTGCTCCTGGCGGGCCCGGCGCACCCACAGGACGTCGTCGAAGAGCAGCGCGTCCTTGTTGGACGGCGTGAGCCGCTTGAGCTCGAGGTCGGGGCGGTGCAGTATGACGCGGCGCAGCCGCCCGGCCTCGGAGTCGACATGGAATCCCATGACCCCATCTTCGTCGCTCACGGCCCGCTGTGACCGCTTCACGACACGGATCTGTGCGGATCTCTGGGGGGCTTTGGGGGTCTCGCGGGTTTCGGGGGTCTCGCGGGTTTCGCGGGTTTCGCGGGACTCGCTGATCTCGCGGGCCTCCGCAGGTCTCGCGGGCCTTCGCACGTCTCGCGTGATTCGCGGGTCTCGCTGATCTCGCGGGCCTCCGCAGGTCTCGCGGGCTTTCGCAGGTCTCGCGTGATTCGCGGGTCTCGCTAATCTCGCGGGCCTCCGCACGTCTCGCGTGATTCGCGGGTCTCGCTGATCTCGCGGGCCTCCGCAGGTCTCGCGGGCTTTCGCAGGTCTCGCGTGATTCGCGGGTCTCGCTAATCTCGCGGGCCTCCGCACGTCTCGCGGGCCTCGCGGGACTCGCGGGCCTCCCTACGTCTCGCGGGCCTCGCGGGTCTCGCGGGACCTGCTGGCCTCGCGGGCCTCCGCAGGTCTCGCTAATCTCGCGGGCCTCCGCACGTCTCGCGGGCCTCGCGGGACTCGCGGGTCTCGCGGGCCTCGCGGGCCTCTCTACGTCTCGCGGGTCTGCGGTCTCGCGAATTTCTTCCGCCGATCGCGGTCCGGCGGTGGGGGTGCGCGCGGGACATGTCATGGGCTCGCTGCGGGCGGGAACGGGCACCGCCGGGGAAGCGGCCCGCCCGTCGGCCCCGGCGGGACGAGGCGGCGGACCCGGCAGGAGCAGAGACATCGGCCCCGGCGAAGGGGCAGGTCGACGGGAGGGCGGCCTGCCGGCCGGCCTCGGCGGAGGCGGGGCAACGGGGAAGCGGCCCGACGGTCGGCCCCGGCAGGACGAGGCGGCCGACCCCGGCGGGGGCGGGGCAGCGAGAGAACGGCCAGCCCGTCGGCCCCGGCGGGGGCGGGGGCCTGGGTCGGGTGGGGTGGTCAGCCGGCCGCGATCACGACGATCAGCACCAGCGCGACCGCGATCAAGCCCAGCAGGGCGGAGACCCACAGCTGGCCGGGCTGGAGGTCGATGCGGCCCCCGTCGTCGGTGCCCCGGCGCCACCAGTGCCGCCGGACCTCGTGCCGGGCGGCGCGGGCCGCCGCCTCCTCGTGCTCCCGGCACTCCTCGGCCACGCCGCCGAACAGCGCCTTCCAGCCCTTCTCGCCGAACCCGGTGGGCTGCCGGGTGCCGGCGATCCGGCGCACCACCTCCCGGCCCGCGCCGTCGCCGGCCGTCCACAGGCCGGGCAGGACGCACGCCATCAGCTCCGGTACCGCACCGCGCTGCGCGTACGGGCGGACGAGCCCCTCGTACAGCATCAGCGCGTTACGCACCCGCAGCCGGCGGTCCACGTCGCCGGCCGCTCCGGCCGTACCACCCGGGGCGCGGGGCGGCGGGTCGAGATAGAGCTGGGCGACCAGCACCTTCTCGCAGACCGCGGCCGCTGGCTCCGGTCCGCGCTCGGGCGCGCGGCGCACCAGCTCGACCACGACGCGGGTGGCCCGCTCGGCGGGCAGTCCCTCGTCGAGCGCGCTCAGCAGCAGGCCGTCGTCGGCCTCCCGCAGCGCCGCGGGCAGGGCGTCCCCGCCGTGGCGCAGCGCCTCGCGCAGCGTGCGCGCCCCGGTCACCGAAACCCGGGGCACCGCCGGGCCTGTGGAACCCGCGAGGCCTGCCGGGCCTGCCAGGCTCGCCGGGCCTGCGGAACCCACGGGGCCCGCGAGGCCTGCCGGGCCTGTGGAACCCACGGGACCTGCCGGGCCCGCCGGGCCTGCGGAACCCACGGGGCCCGCGGGGCCTGCCAGGCCTGCCGGGCCCGCCGAACCCACCAGGCCCGCCGAACCTGCCGGACTCGCCAGGCCCGCCGAACCTGCCGGACTCGCCAGGCCCGCCGAACCCACCCGACCCGCCGAACCTGCCGGACTCGCCGGGCCCGCGGAACCCACGGGGCCTGCCGGGCTCGACGCCGTCGTGTCGTACGCGTCGTACGCGGTTTCCGTGGCGGCCGGGTTCTCTGTCTCTTTCACCATCGACGTCCTTCTCCTCACAGCGCCTCCAGTACCTCCCGTATCCGTGTGGCCGCCCCGGCGTCGATCGGCTCGTCGCCGTCCTGCGCCAGCCGGGGCAGAAAGCCGCACAACACCGCCAGCTGCCGCTCGTCGCCGGCCGCCCGCCGGATCCAGCCGACCAGCGCGTCCTCGGCCGCCCCGGCCGATCTGGCCCAGGTCAGGGCGGCCCGCAGCAGCTCGGCCAGCCGGGGTGCGCATCCGGGACGGGCCGCCAGCAGCGCCGTGGCCAGCGGCCAGGCGGCGTACGGCGCCAGCTCCGGCACCTCGCACAGCCCCCACAGATGCGAAGTGCGGGTGGTGACCGCGCGCAACACCGTCAGCAGCGCCAGGTCCCGGCGGGGCCGCCGGGTGTCGCGCAGCCAGTGGGTGAGCGCGGCCAGCACGGTCTCCGGTTCGGTCCCGGCCAGCAGCCGCAGCGCGCTGTACGAGGTGGTACGGCCCTCGTCGGCGCAGGCGATCCGGCCGAGTTCCTCCAGGGACGCCATGACCGAGCCCGCCGCCAGGCCGTAGCCGTGGGCGAGCGCGGCGGTCTCGCGCTCCCGCTCGTCGTCGCCGCGCGCCCAGTCGCGCAGCAGTCCGTTCACGGCGGGGCGCACCTCCGCGGCGCGGGATGCCTCGGCGAGGGCGGTGGCCGCCGCCATCCGCTGCACCGGGCTGTCCGTGCGGGCCAGCGGCAGCGCCAGCTCGACCAGGCCGTTGAGGTAGTCGCGGGCGCACAGCACGCCCGCGGCGACCGCCGCGCGCACCCACACCTGGGGGCGCGGGTCGTCGCACAGCGCGCGCAGCCAACGGGCCATCGGGCCGCGGAGGTTGTGGTGGGCGTCCCAGGACTCGTGGAGCACGGCGAGCGCCAGCCGCCGCCCCGCGAACCACACCGCGCGTACGGGCACCGAGGCGTCCCCGAGGTCCTCCACCCCGTCGCCGTGAACCGCGCGCGCCATGGCGAGCGAGGCCCCGGAGCGGTGGTCGAACAGCGGTCGGCCGGGGGCGTACTGCGGATCGAGCGTGACGACCAGTTCCCAGGTCAGCAGCTCGGCGGCCTCCGCCATGAGGCTGTGCGCCGCGCCGTTGAAGACGGCGAGGGCGATCCGCATCGCGGCGGCGCGCAGCGCGGGCAGCGCCGCGGGCAGATCACCGGGGCGCCCGGCCGCCAGGAACCACTCACGGGCCTGGTCCGGGGCGAACGACCGGCAGTGCTCCAGCAGCCGCTCCTCGGACAGCCCTCCCCCGGCGTACGCGGCCAGATGGCCGGCGAGCCGGGCGGCCTCACCGGGCCGTGGCTCGTCCAGGCCGAGCGCCTCGGCCAGTTCGGGACGTACGGCGGTGGCGCGGGCCGTCTCCAGCAGTCCGGTGGGGCCGTCGGCGAGCAGTTCGACGAGGTGGCGGTCGAGGACGTCGGCGGCGGCCGGGGGCTCGTACGGCACGGCGTGACGGCGGCCGCGCAGCAGCCGGTCGGCGGCCGGGCCGCCCGCGACCAGGACCACACAGAACGCCTCGCGCTCGGCGAAGTGGGCGCGCAGCCGGTCCAGCAGGAGTTCGGCCGCGAGGCCGGTGTGCGCGGTGCGCGGGGCACGCACGGCGTACTCGGTGTGCACGGCGTACTCGGCGTACTCGGCGTACTCGGCGTACTCGGCGTACTCGGCGGGGAGTTCGAGGAGATAGCCATGGCCGCGCTCGGTCTTCTCCACGCCGGGCGCCCCGTGCAGGATGCCGGGACCGAGCCGGGAGACCCCGCCGCCGGTCAGCTCGGACAGCTCGGCGAGGAGAGCGAGCCCGGTCCAGGCGCGGCCGGTGCCGGGTTCGCCGCACAGCGCCAGCAGACGGGTGCGGCGCAGATGGTCGCGCATCGCGGCATAGTTCGGGACGGTCCGGTACAGCCGGCGCAGCCGGTCCAGCTCCTCGCGGGGCACCGGGCCTTCCGGGAGCGGGTGGGGCGCCGGTTCGGCGCGGAGGCGGGCCGGGCTGTCGGCGATGTGCAGATGGGCGCACGCCTCGCGGGCTGTGCGGGCACCGCCCGGCAGGCCCGCCCCGTCCAGCGGGCCGCCTTGGGGGATGTCGAGCCGTCGTCCCGCCGCGTCCGCCGGGGGCGGTCCCCCCGAGTCCGCCAGCCGTCGTCCCGCCGCGTCCGCCAGTCGTGCCTCCGCATCCAGCGGGGGCCGTCGTCCCGCGTCCGCCACGGGGCGGCCCACCGAGTCCGCCGGGGGGCGATCCGCCGAGTCCGCCGGGGGCCGGCCCGCCGCGTCCACCAGGGGCCGGTCCACCGGGTCCAGCAGGGGCCGGCCCGCCGCGTCCGCCAGGGGGCGCTCCCCCGACCCCGCCGGGCGCCGTCTCCCCGAGTCCGCCGGGGCGCCCACGTCTTCCAGTGCGTTCATCGCCCGCCGTCCTTCATGCCGTGGCCCCCGTCTCCCACTGTGGTGTCGGGGTGCCGGTGAATGCCCGAAGCGGGCGGCGGGGTCTCTCCCCCTGCCCGCCCCGCCGCCCGTCTCCGGTGCGGGGCGCTGGGCCGTGCGCACCCCCGTCGCCCACGGTCCCGCGCCCTGTGCCGTCTCCAGGGTCGCGGGGGAGCGGCGGGACGGCTGTAGCCGTTTACACAGTCGCGGAAAACGCGTGAGGCATGCGCCCCCGCGATCGATCGCGGGGGCGCGAAGCGCCAAGGGTGGTTCAGTCGCGAGGCGGTGGCTCCACGAGGGGAAAGGCCGCTCCGGACCAGCCCGATGAGGGAGATTTAAATGACTGTTCTTCGCAGGCCGGCACGTCTAAGCTCGCCAAATGACCTTGGAATGGGAACAGGTAATCGTTCACTCGGCGGATCCGGCGGCCCTGGGCCAGTGGTGGGCCGAGGCTCTTGGCTGGGTTGTGGTCCACTCCTCCGATGACGAGTTCGAGATCCGTCCGGCGCCGGATCGCACTCCGGGGTTGGACTTCGTCCGGCTTGATGAGCCGAGGAAGGCCAAGAGCCGACTGCATCTCGACTTCAGGCCCGATGACCAGGACGCCGAGGTGGCTCGTCTGGTGGCCCATGGCGCACAGCGCGTTGACATTGGCCAGGGTGATCAATCGTGGGTTGTCTTGGCAGACCCCGAAGGCAACGAGTTCTGCATCCTTGGCCAGCGGCGGCAGTAGGGCTCACGCCTGACTGGGGTCGATGGTGGGGCATTCGGGACGGGCGGCGCGGACGTAGTGGATCGCGTGGAGATGCCGACGGCGGGCTGATCGACATGCACTGCCGTGGCCACGGCGATGTTCAAGGCCGCCACCGCCCGCGGTCACCGTTCGGAGGGGACCAGCGGTGCGGCCGGCCACGCGAGGGCGTTCAAGCGCCGAGGCGCACGGGCCGCATCGTGGGGCGCGTGGCGGGGGCTCAGTCGCGAGGGCTCGCCGGGATGTGTTCCCCCGTCGCACGGCCCTCGGCCAACAGCCGTAGCAGTCCGATGTCCGTCACCACGAAACGGCGCGAGGCGGTCCGGACGACGCCCTGGTCGCGCAGCAGTCGCAGCGCCTTGGCGACCGCCTCCCGGGTCGAGCCCACCGCGGCGGCGATGTCGTGCTGGGGCAGCGGCAGATCGACGGTGATGGCCCCGTCGGCGCCGGGGTGGCCGGTGCGCTCGGCGAGTTCGACCAGCCGGACCGCCAGCCGCTGAAGCACCCTCTCCGAGGCGAGCGAGCGCCGCTCGCCGTCGGAACTGCGCAGCCGGGAGCTGAACTGACGCATGATCAGTACGGTGGCGACGGGACGTGCGGCCAGATAGGCACGGAACCGGTCGCCGGAGACCACCACCGCCTCCATCCGGCCGAGCGCGGTGACGGTGGCGCTGCGCGAGCCGTGGTCCACCGCGGCCTGGTCGCCCACGACCTCGCCCGCCCCGCGCAGCGCCAGGATCAGCCGCACCCCGCGCTCGGTCTCCACCGAGACGGCGGCCCAGCCGGAGGTGATCGCGACGACGAAGGTCGTACGGTCGTGCTCGCGCAGCACGACCTCGCCGGGGGCGTAGGCCCGGGGCCTGCCGAGGGCGAGCAGCGCGCGCCGGTCCTCGGCGGGAAGCGCGTGCAGAAAGGGCCGTCCGTCCTCGAAGAGACTCATCCGCCCTCCCCGCTCAGCCAGTCGTCGTCATGCCTGCGGAGAACCGTCGCCATGCCTGCGGAGAACCCAGGGATCGCTCAGAACGCTAGGCAGCCGACGCGGGCACGTCAATGGTGCCGTACCGGGTCCGTACCCGTGCGGTCCCTGCCCGGTACGGACCGCATCTCCCCGTCACCCCCGCTTCACCCCTGGCCATCACGACCACCCGTACCCGTCCCCGTACGCAAGGCGGCACCCGCGACGGCGGCGAGCGCGGCGGTCACCGCCGTGAAGACCCAGCCCGCGCGCAGCGCGTCGAGCCCCGGCCGGGCGGCGCCACCGGTGATCACGACCAGCGCCGCGACGCCCAGGGCCGAGCCGCCCTGCCGGGACATCATCAGCACCCCCGACCCGAGGGACAGTTGACGGGCCGGAAGCAGTCCGGCGGCCGAGAACATCACCGGCTGGTAGAGCCCCGCGCCGATTCCGGTGAGCACCAGTCCGGGCATGCACTCCACGACGTAGTGCGCACCGTCGCCGCCCGCGAGGAAGAGCCACCACATCGGACCGGCGGCGAAGCACAGCCCGCCGACAACGGCCGTGGTCCGCTCCCCCAGCGCCCGGACGATCCGCCCCGACAGCATCGACACCACCAGGACGGTGAGCGGCCAGGGCGTGACGGCCAGGCCCGCACGGGACGTGGACCAGCCCCACGCCCCGGTGAACAGCAGGGTCGCGGCGAGGAGCGAGGCCGCGTAGGCGAGGAAGTAGCTCAGCAGGCCGAGCGCGGCGGCGGTGAAGGCACGGGTCCGGAACAGCGCCGGATCCACCACCGGGTCCGGGTGGCGGCGTACGTGGGCCACGGCCAGCGCGCCCACGGCCAGGCCGGCGGCGAGGAAGGCGAGGGTGGCCGGGGCGTCGTAGCCCCAGTCGGCGGCCTCGACACAGGCGGTGGTGAGGGATCCGGTGCCGAGGAGGACGAGCAGCGTCCCGAGCGGATCGAGGCGACGGCGCTCGCCTACGCGCCCGGTGCGGCGGCGCTCGTCGCCTACGCACCCCGGGCGCGGCAGCAGCCGTAGCCCGGCCACCCATGCCACGAGCACCACGGGCGGGTTGACGAGGAAGATCCAGCGCCAGTCGGAGGCGGCCAGCAGTCCGCCCGCCACCGGTCCCGAGCTGGCCGCGACCGCGCTCACCGCCGTCCAGACGCCGACGGCTGTGGGCCGTTCGCGCTCCGGGAAGGCGGGCAGGGCGAGCGAGAGGGAGGTGGGCACCAGGACGGCCGCCGCCGCGCCCTGCACCACGCGCGCCGCGATCAGCGAGCCGAGCCCGGGAGCGACCCCGCAGGCCACCGAGGCGAGTCCGAACAGCGCGATGCCGGTCAGAAACGAGCGCCGCCCGCCGATCGCGTCGGCCAGCCGCCCGGCGGGGACCAGCAGCGCCGCGAGCACGATGGTGTAGGCGTTGAGCACCCAGGACAGCTGGGCGGTGGACGCCGAGCGGAAGTCGGCGCCGATCGCGGGGAAGGCGATATTGACCGCGATCATGTCGAGCACGGCGAGGAACTGGGCCGCCGACGCGACGGCGAGGATCAGCCAGCGCCGGGGATCGGGAGCCGGAACGGGACCGGACCCCGGATCGGGACCGGACCCCGGATCGGGACCGGGAGCCGGATCGGGGGCGGCCGTGGGCGCACCGCTCCCCTGGGCCTTTGCGGAAGGGTTCGTCATGCCCATCCAGCATCGGCTCCGGGACAGGACGGAACGAGTGGCAGGAGTGACAGCATGCGGTACATTCCTGCCATGCCCGCGCGCCACCGGTCCATCGCCCTCGCCGTCACCCCGGGTATGCCGATCTTCGACCTGGCGGTGCCCTGCCATGTCTTCGGCACCGATCGGCCCGGACTCCCCGACCCCTGGTACGACCTGCGGGTCTGTGCGATCGGACCGGGTGGCGAGGGAGCCGGTGACCCGGTCGCCGCCCGCTCGTGGTTCGCCGCCCGCACCCCGTACGGCACCGAGGAGTTGATCTCGGCGGACACGGTGATCGTCCCGGCCTCGGCCGATGTGCGCGGCGATCCGCCCGAGGAGCTGATCGACGCGCTGCGCGAGGCCCATCGGCGCGGCGCCCGCATCGTGTCGCTGTGCTCGGGCGCGTTCACCCTCGCCGCGACCGGACTTCTCGACGGCCGTACGGCGGCCACCCACTGGATGTACGCGGCGCTGTTCGCCGAGCGCTATCCGGCCGTGCGGCTCGATCCGTCCGTGCTCTACGTCGACCACGGCGACGTACTGACGGGGGCGGGCTCCACCGCCTGCATCGACGTCTGTCTGCATCTGGTGCGCGAGGACTACGGCAGCGAGGCGGCGAACACCCTGGCCCGGCAGCTCGTCGCACCCGCCCACCGGCCGGGCGGCCAGGCCCAGTACATCGAGGCGCCGCTGCCGGAGCGCACCGACGACTCGCTCGCCCCGCTGCTGCACTGGGCCGCCGAGCGGCTCCACGAGCCGCTGACCGTCGCCGACCTCGCCCGCCGCGCCCACACCAGCCCGCGCACCCTGACCCGCCGCTTCCACTCCGCCACGGGCACGACACCGCTGCGCTGGCTACAGGCCCAGCGGATCGCACGCGCCCGTGAGCTGCTGGAGAGCGGCGATCTTCCAGTGGACCGGATCGCGGAGCTGTGCGGGCTTGGGACGGCGGCCAACCTGCGCCGCCACTTCACCCGGGCGGTGGGGGTACCGCCACACGACTACCGCCGCGCATTCCGGGCCCGCGAGTCCCGGCCCCTGGCCTGGTCACGGCCCCAGGAGTCACGGCCCCAGACGGCCGTCTGACACCTGACCGCCGGCCGCCGGTGGCCGGGCCGGAACCCGGAGCCACGGCCAGGCCGAGGGCCGGACCGGGCCCCAGAACGGACACCGGAGCCGGACCGCAACCGCGCCGGAGCGGAGGCCGAAGCCAGGCCGGAGCGGGACCGGAGCCAGGCCGCAACCAGACCGCAGCCAAGCCACAACCGGGCCGGAGCGGGCCCCGGCCGCGGAGGCCGGCCGCTACAGTCTCGGGTCCACCGGCTCGGACTCCAGGGCGAGGACCGCGAATACGGCCTCGTGGACGCGCCACAGCGGTTCGCCCTCCGCCAGTCGGTCCAGCGCTTCCAGCCCCAGCGCGTACTCCCGCAGGGCGAGGGAGCGCTTGTGGCCCAGATGGCGCTCCCGCAGCCGCGCCAGGTTCTCCGGGCGGGTGTACTCCGGGCCGTAGATGATCCGCAGATACTCGCGGCCCCGGCACTTCACGCCCGGCTGGACCAGCCGGCCGTCGCCCTTGCGGACGAAGCCCTGGAGGGGCTTGACCACCATGCCCTCACCGCCCGCCGCCGTCAGGTCGAGCCACCACCGCACCCCCTCGGCGACCGATGCCTCGTCCTCGGTGTCGACGATCAGCCGACGGGTGGGGACCAGCATCCGGGCACCGTCGGCGTCGGAGGCCGGCTTCTCGGCCTCGATCATCCGGTCGATCAGGGCGAGCTGCTGATCGTGCGGAAGCGCGGTGGCGAGGTTGCGGCCCTGGACGGCCAGGATCTGGAACGGCGCCAGCCGGATACCGTTCAGCCCGTCGACCGGCCAGCAGTAGCGCCGGTAGGCGTCGGTGAAGGCGGCCGCGTCCGCCGCGCGTTCACGCTGCTTGCCGAGCAGGGCGGACACCTCGACACCGCGCGCCTCCGCCCCCTCCAGCGCCGCGAGGACGCCGGGGAAGACGGCGCGGGAGGCGGCGCCCACCGCCGCGTACTGGTTGCGCAGCAGTCCCTCGGCCTTGAGCGACCACGGCATCAACTCGGCGTCCAGCAGCACCCAGTCGGTGTCCAGCTCCTGCCACAGCCCGGCGTCGTCGAGGGCGCGGTTCAGCCGGCGCAGCACGGTCTCCGTGAGCGCCGCGTCGTCGAAGAACGGCCGTCCGGTGCGCGTGTGGACCGCGCCGGAGACGCCGTCCGGTGCGCCGAAGCGCTCCCGTGCGACGTCCGCGTCACGGCAGACCAGCACCACCGCGCGGGAGCCCATGTGCTTCTCCTCGCAGATCACCTGGCGCACCCCGTCCGAGCGGTAGGCGGCGAACGCCTCCGCCGGATGTTCGAGGAAGCCCCCGTCGGCGGCTCCACCGCCGGAACCCTCCTTGGAGGTGGCGCTCGGCGCCATGGTGGGCGGGAGATAGCCGAGCAGCCGAGGGTCGACCGCGAAACGGCTCATGACCTCCAGCGCCGCCGCCGCGTTCTCCTCCTTGACCGCGATCCGGCCCATGTGGCGGGTCTCGACGACCCGGCGGCCCCGCACATCGCTCAGGTCGAGCGGGCGGCCGTCGGCGCCGCCGGGGGCCTCGGTGGTCAGCGGTTTGACCGGTTCGTACCAGACCCGCTCGGCCGGGACGTCCACCAGCTCGCGCTCCGGCCAGCGCAGCGCGGTCATCCGGCCGCCGAAGACACAGCCGGTGTCCAGGCAGATGGTGTTGTTGAGCCAGGAGGCGCGGGGGGTGGGGGTGTGGCCGTAGACGACGGCGGCGCGGCCGCGGTAGTCCTCGGCCCATGGGTAGCGCACGGGCAGGCCGAACTCATCGGTCTCCCCGGTCGTGTCCCCGTACAGGGCGTGCGAGCGGACCCGGCCGGAGGTGCGGCCGTGGTACTTCTCGGGCAGCCCGGCGTGACACACCACCAGCTTCCCGCCGTCCAGCACATAGTGGCTGATCAGCGAGTCGACGAAGTCCCGCACCCGGTCCGCGAAGCCCGGGTCGGCGGCGTGCTCCCGGTCCAGCTGCGCCACGGTCTCGGCGAGGCCGTGGGTGAGCTGGACCTTGCGGCCCTTGAGATAGCGGCCGAGCTTGTTCTCGTGGTTGCCGGGCACGCACAGGGCCGCGCCGGAGGCGACCATGCCCATCACCAGGCGCAGCACCCCGGGGCTGTCGGGGCCGCGGTCGACGAGGTCACCGACGAAGACCGCCGTACGCCCCTCGGGGTGGGCGGCGTCGACCGGGCGGCCGAGGTCGTCGCGGCGCAGGGCGTAGCCGAGCTTGCCCAGCAGGGTCTCCAGCTCGGAGCGGCAGCCGTGGATGTCGCCGATGATGTCGAACGGGCCGGTGAGGTGGCGCAGATCGTTGTAGCGGCGCTCGGTGACGATCTCCGCGGCCTCGACCTGTTCGACACCGCGCAGGATGTGCACCTTGCGGAACCCCTCGCGCTCCAGGGACTTCAGGGAGCGGCGCAGCTCACGGCGCTGGCGGGGGATGACATGGGCGGGCAGCGCGGCGCGGTCGGGGCGCTGGGCGTTGCGCCGGGCGCATTCACCCTCGGGGACGTCGAGGACGATCGCCACGGGCAGCACGTCGTGCTCGCGCGCGAGCCTGATCAGACTGCGGCGGGCCTCGCTCTGGACGTTGGTGGCGTCCACGACGGTCAGCCGTCCGGCCGCGAGCCGCTTGCCCGCGATGTAGTGGAGGACGTCGAAGGCGTCGGGGGTGGCGCTCTGGTCGTTCTCGTCGTCGGCGACCAGTCCACGGCAGATGTCGGAGGAGACGATCTGGGTGGGCAGGAAGTGGCGCCGGGCGAAGGTGGACTTGCCGGAGCCGGTGGTGCCGATGAGCACCACGAGGGACAGGTCGGGCACGCCGATGGGGCGCTTGTCCTCGGTCATGCTGCTGCCTCCTTCGCGGCGGTCGCGGTGGCCGCGGCGGTCGCGGCGGCGGCCCCGGTGGCCGCGCCGGCCCCGGTGGCCGTCCTGGTCTCGGTGGCCGTCCTGGTCACGGTGGTGCGGTCAACGCGTTCGGTGCCTCGGGTGCCCGTGCCGTCGCCGCCGCCCTGGGCGCCGATCCGGAACAGCGCGAGCTGGGTGGGCGGGCCGACCTCGGGGTCCTCCGGGCCGACGGGGCGGAACTCCACCGTGTAGCCGTGCCGTTCGGCGACCTGTCCCGCCCAGGCCCGGAATTCCTCCCGCGTCCACTCGAAACGGTGGTCGCCATGACGCATCCGCCCGGCGGGCAGGGTCTCCCAGCGCACGTTGTACTCGACGTTGGGCGTGGTCACCACGACGGCCTTGGGCCGTGCGGCGCCGAACACCGCGTGCTCCAGCGCGGGCAACCGGGGCGGGTCCACATGCTCGATCACCTCGCTGAGGACCGCCGCGTCATATCCGGTGAGCCTGGAGTCGGTGTAGGTGAGCGCGCCCTGGGTCAGCTTCAGCCGGGCCGACTGCCGCTCGGGCATACGGTCCAGCCGCAGCCTCCGCGCCGCCTCGTTGAGCGCGCGCATCGACACATCGACACCCACGATCTCGGTGAACCGCGCCTCCTTCAGCAGCGCGGCCAGCAACTGGCCCTGGCCGCAGCCGAGATCGACGACCCTTGCCGCCTCGACCCCGCGCAGGGCATCGAGTATCGCCTCCCGCCGCCGTACCGCCAGCGGCACCGGGTTCTCGGGACTCCCGTCGCCTTCACCGCGTTCGCCGCCTGCGCCGCCCGCATCCCCCTCTCCCCGCATCTCTCCCTCCATCAGCTCGGCCGCCGGTTCGCCGACGGCGTTGTCGATCTCCTCCGCCTGGGTGTCGTCGGTCTCGGCGAGCCGCGCCAGCTCCAGACGCTCCAGCGCACTGCGCGTCAGCGACCAGCGCCGGGCCAGATAGCGGTTGGTGATCAGCCGCTGCTCGGGGTGGTGCTCCAGCCAGCCCTCGCCGGAGCGCAGCAGCTTGTCCACCTCGTCCGGGGCGACCCAGTAGTGCTTGGCGTCGTCGAGCACGGGCAGCAGCACATACAGATGGCGCAGCGCGTCCGCCAGCCGCAGCTCACCCTCCAGCACCAGCCGTACGTACCGCGAGTCGCCCCACCGCGGGAACTCCTCGTCCAGCGGCACCGGCTCGGCCGTCACCTGCCAGCCCAGCGGCGTGAAGAGCCGCTCGACCAGGGCGGCACCGCCGCGGGCGGGCAGCGCGGGCACCTCGATCCGCAGTGGCAGCGCCCGCTCCGGCAGCTCGGGCCGGGCCTTGCACTGTCCCCTCAGCGCGCTGGAGAAGACCGCGCTCAACGCGGTGGCCAGCAGTGAGGAGGCGGCATAGGGGCGGTCGTTGACGTACTGGGCGAGCGCGGAGTCGGGGGCACCGCCCCGGCCCTTGCCACGGCCCCGCCGCACCAGCGCCACGGGGTCCACCTCCAACAGCAGCGCCGCGGTGCATTGTTCGGCGGTCGCCTCGGGGTAGAGGACGTGTGCGGTGCCGTGGGAGGTCGAGAACCGCTGCGCCTTGTCGGGATGCTTGTGCAGCAGGAACCCGAGGTCGGTCGCGGGGCGCTCGGCGGTGCCGGTGGTGGTTATCGTCAAGAACACCCGTCCGAGTATCGCCGGGCGAAGCGCCCGTCACCTAATGGTTTCTCACCACGGCACCCCCAACGTTTCCCACCACGGCACCCCAGGACTTCTCACCACGGCACCTCGTGGTTTCTCACCACGGCCGCCAGCTCCGCGATCCGCTCCGGACCCACCCGGCAGCAGCCGCCGATGAGCCGCGCCCCCGCGTCGTGCCATGCGCTCACCCGCCCCGGGTCGAAGGTCGCCCGGCCGCGCCAGCTCGATGTCGCGGCATCCCACTCCTCTCCGCTGTTCGGATAGACCACCACCGGCTTGCCGGTGGTGTCGGCCGCGATCTCCACGGCCCGGTCCGCGTCGCCCGGCTCACAGCAGTTGACGCCGACGGCGATCACCTGGTCGGCCCCCGCGGCCAGGGCGAACGCGTCCCTCAGGGGCTGCCCGGCCCGGGTGGCCTCCCCCGCGATGCTGTAGGAGAGCCATACCGGCACCCCGCATCCCTCGACGGCGCTCAGCAGCGCCGCGGCCTCATCGGCGTCCGGCACCGTCTCCAGCGCCAGCACATCGGGCCCGGCCGCGGCCAGCGCCTCGATCCTCGGCCGGTGGAACCGCTCCAGCTCGGCCACGCTCAGTCCGTACCGCCCGCGGTACTCGCTGCCGTCCGCCAGCATCGCCCCGTAGGGGCCGACGGAGGCGGCGACCCACACCGGCCGCGCGCCCCGACCACCCGCGGCCGCCCCCTCGGCAGCAGGCCGCTCCGCAGCCGCCCCCTCGGTAGCCGCCCCCTCGGCAGCAAGCCGCTCGGCAGCCGCCCGCTCCGCCCCCGCGCGCGCCAGCTCGACACTGCGCCTCAGCAGCGCCGTGGCCTCCTCGTGGCCCACGCCCCGGTGGGCGAAGCCCTCGTAGGTGGCCTGGTAGCTACTGGTGATGAGCACCCGTGCGCCCGCCCGTGCGTAGGCGGTGTGGGCCGCCTCGATCTGCGCCGGGTCATCGGCCAGCAGCCGGGCCGACCACAGCTCGTCGGAGAGATCGCAGCCCTGTGCCTCCAGCTGGTTGGACAGCCCGCCGTCGAGAACGAGCGGTCCACGCTCCAGCGCGGCGGCGAGGGGCGGACGGGGTACGGACGTCACGGGTGCTCCTGGTGGTTTACTCAGCCCAGCTGGGCCTGGACCTGTGAGGAGATCAGCTCCAGGTGGTCGAGGTCGGTCAGGTCCAGCATCTGGAGGTAGATCCGGGAGGCGCCCACCTCCGCATAGCGGCCGATCTTGTCGACGACCTCGGCCGGGGAGCCCGCCAGCCCGTTCTCCTTCAGCTCCCCGACCTCGCGTCCGATGGCCGCGGCCCGCCGGGAGACCTCGGCGTCGTCCTTGCCCACGCAGGCCACGAGCGCGTTGGAGTACACCAGGTCGTCGCCCTTGCGGCCGGCGGCCTCGGCCGCCTCCCGCACCCGGCCGAACTGGCGCTCGCTGTCCTCGACCGAGGCGAACGGCATATTGAACTCGTCCGCGTACTGAGCGGCCAGCCGCGGGGTGCGGGTCGCCCCGTGGCCGCCGATCAGCACCGGCACCTTGCTCTGCGCGGGCTTGGGCAGTGCCGGGGAGTCCACCAGCTGGTAGTGGGCACCGCCATAGCCGAAGGTCTCGCCGACCGGGGTCTGCCACAGCCCGGTGACGATGGCCAGCTGCTCCTCCAGCCGCGCGAACTTCTCCTTGGGGAAGGGGATCCCGTAGGCCCGGTGCTCCTCCTCGAACCAGCCCGCGCCCAGGCCCAGCTCGACTCGGCCACCCGACATCTGGTCGACCTGCGCGACCTGGATCGCCAGCACACCGGGCAGCCGGAAGGTGGCGGCGGTCATCAAGGTGCCCAGCCGGATCCGCCGGGTCTCGCGGGCCAGCCCGGCCAGGGTGATCCAGGCGTCGGAGGGACCCGGGAGGCCGTCCACGCCTCCCATGTGCAGATAGTGGTCGGACCGGAAAAAGGCGTCGAATCCGAGGTCCTCGGTGGCCTTGGCGACGGTGAGCAGGGTGTCGTAGGTCGCGCCCTGCTGGGGCTCGGTGAAAATGCGAAGATCCATGGCCCCCATCCTGCCTCCTCACGCGGCACCGCCCCACTCCCCACCCCACTCCCGGAACGTGAGGTGCCTGAGCATCCCGTGCACCCGGTCCCTGGCCTCGTCCGCCGCGTCGATCGCCTCCACGCACTGCCAGTACAGCGCCTCCTCCTCCGTGTTGGAGGCGACGCCGACCAGCGCGAACCCCGCCTCCGCGAGCAGATCCCCCAGCGCCAGCAGCACCTCCCTCGGATCGCGCACCTCCGTCAGCTGCGCGGCCCGTAAGCGCCCGCCGCGCAGCGTCGGGTAGTGCAACGCCGGGTGGAACAGGGCGCCGCGCGCCCGCCCGCCCGCCTCGCACAGACCGCGCGCCTCCGCTCGCGCGGCCGCCGGTCCGCTCACCACGAAATATCCGCCGACCGCCTCGGCCAGCGCCTGAACCTGCCAGGCTTCGGCCACGATGTCGTGCACGCTCCCGGCCTTCGCCAGGGCGTGCCGGGTGACACCGATCAGCCGCATCGCGTCCATTCCCCGCACCCCTCTCAACGGATCTCAACGGACTTTCCGCACCCGTCACTCCTCCACTACCCAGAGTGATGACTGTCAGGCCGAAAAGCTAGGGGAATTCAGGAATCTGTTGACAACAGTTGCGATGTGGATAACTTTTTCACTACGGAGAGTGACGAAGCGGGCTGCAAGCGGGCTGTCAGCGCCTCTCGTTCACCGGAAACCGCCCCTCGTTCCGGTCGATCTTCGCCGAGAGCGCGGCGAGCGCGTCGATCCCGAGCACCTCGCAGAACTGGAGCAGATACGCCAGGACATCGGCGACCTCGTCCTCGACCCGGGCCGCCGCGTCCTCGTCCTCCATCACCCGCGCCGACTGCTCAGGCGTCAGCCACTGGAAGATCTCCACCAGCTCCGACGCCTCGACGCTCAGCGCCGCCGCGAGGTTCTTGGGGGTGTGGTACTGCTGCCAGTCGCGAGCCGCCGCGAAGGCGGCCAGCCTGCGCTGGAGCACGGCCACGTCCAGGCCGTCGGTTCGTCGCTCGCTCTCATAGGACTCGCTCACGCCCCAGGTTTACCACCGTGACGGGGGCGTCCCCGACCGCCCCCGTCACGTCCCCCACCGTCCCCACCAGCCGGATGTGCCCCCGTGCGCACATCCGGGCCGCCACCCCCAGCAGTTCCCGTGCCTGCCGCCGGTCCAGACACCGGTCGAAACCGTCGGCCAGCACGGTCAGCACCTGCCGCGCGGGGAGCACATCGGCCGCCGGGTCCACGGCCAGCACGCCGGGCCCGGTCAGCAGCACCAGCGCGAGCGCGAGATACCGCAGCTCGCCGTCGCCCAGCCGCTCCACGGGCATCGCGCCGAGCTCCCCCTGCTCGACCAGGGCCCGCACCGCCCCGTCCGCGTGCCCCTCCGTGACCAGGCCCTCCACCGGTCCGGCGCATCCGGCCCGGACCGCCGCGACCAGCGCCGCATGCCGCGTACCGCACTCCCGGCTGGTCCGCCGCAGCACCGCCGCCAGGTTCTCGCAGCCGCCGCGCAGCCGCCCGTCCCTCGGCGCCGCCGGCGCCCGCATCCGCTCCGGCCGCGGATCGCAGGGGAAGACCGAGCGCAGCGCGATGACCACCTGTTCGGCGGCGGCCAGCGCGAGCCGCTGCCCCTCCGTGGTGCCCGCCACCCGCAGCGGCAGCAGCGAGGTCGCGAGCCGGTCGTCGGGCAGCGGGGCGCGGGTCACCGCGACCGCGCCGGCCGTGTGCCAGGCGGCCTGCACACAGCGCCGCCCCGGGTCGCGCAGCGCCGTCTCCAGCAGGGTCTCCCCCGCGCCCGTCATCCGCTCGCCCACGATGCGCAGTTCGGGTTCGGCCTGGACGGCGACATCGAGCTGTACCGGCCCGACCGGGCCGTCCACGGTGCAGCCGATGCGGAAGCCTCGCCGCCCCTGCCGGTCCGGCCGCGCCCGGCGCGGGATGTACGCCGCCGGATCGCGGAACACCTCCGCGAGCCGGGCGCCGCTCGCAAGCCGCGCGAGCGCCGTGTACGCCTCCAGCACACCGGACTTACCGCTGCCGCTCGGCCCGGAGATCAGGGTCAGCGGACCCAGCCGGAAGGCGGCACGGCGGTGGGTCTTGAAGGCCGACAGCCTCAACTCGGAGACCACGGGCCGCAGTTCGGTCCTGGCGGGCAGCAGCCCGGATACGCTCATGCCCGGGAACATATCTGTGGCACATACCGCCGAACCGTTACGCCTTCCGTATCTTCCTACCATCGGGGGATGGCCGTGGTGGCTGATGATGACCAAGGGACGGCGGATGATCGGCGAGCCGGAAGGTGCGGGCGGTACGGGGGGCCATGGCTGACAACACGTTCTGGATCGCGGCGCTCACCGGTTCCACCGCGGTGGTGGCCAGTTGGGTCACCAGCCGCGGCAACACCCGGGCCGCCCGGATCCAGGCGGACACCGCCGCGCTCGCCCAGCGCGCGGAGCGGCTGCGCGACAGCAGGCGCACCGCGTATCTCGAGCTGATCGAACAGACCCACCGCATGGGCGAGTTGTACTGGGAGGTCGCCGCCGTCCAGGAGAAGGAGAGCGGTACGGAGCGCCGCGCCGCCCTCCTGGACGAGCTGGCCGAGCGGGAACGCGATGAGTACGGCACGCTGCGCCGCTGTGTGCGCGTGGTCGAGCTGGAGGGCCCGGCCGCGGCGGCCACCGCCGCGAACGCGCTACAGAGGTCCACCGGCCCGTTCCACCGCGCCCTGAGCGCGATGCGCTCCGGAGAGCCGGAGGCGTTCCAGCGTTTCGACGCCGCCTTCAGGCCGTTCTGGCAGGCCCTCACGGACTTCGTCGACGCCGCGAAGACGGCTCTACAGGAGCCCTAGCGAATCGCCTACCGAACGGGCGTGAAGTCGCGTGCTCCGATGAACTCGGGGCGCCGGACCGGGGCCGCGAACGGCTCCACCGCCGGGTTGAGCACGCTGTTGAACACGATGAAGACGTTGCTGCGCGGATACGGCGTGATGTTGTCGGCGGAGCCGTGCATGCAGTTGCAGTCGAACCACGTGGCCGAGCCCGCACGGCCGGTGAACAGGCGGATGCCGTGCTCCTCGGCGAAGCGCGTCAGGGCCCGGTCGGACGGTGTGCCCGCGTCCTGCGCCTGGAGCGACTTCTTGTAGTTGTCCTTCGGCGTCCGGCCGGCGCACCCGATGAACGTCCGGTGCGACCCCGGCATGATCATGAGACCGCCGTTGGTGTCATGGTTCTCGGTCAGGGCGATGGACACGGACACCGCCCGCATCCGCGGCAGTCCGTCCTCCGCGTGCCACGTCTCGAAGTCCGAGTGCCAGTAGAAGCCGGACGCGCCGAAGCCCGGCTTGACGTTGATCCGTGACTGGTGGACGTACACCTCGGAGCCGAGGATCTCGCGAGCCCGGCCCACCACCCGCTCGTCGCGCACCAGGTCCGCGAAGACTTCGCTGATCTTGTGCACCTCGAACACCGACCGCACCTCCCGCGACGTCGGCTCGGCGATGCGGCGCTCGTCCGCGTACAGCGCCGGGTCGCGGACCAGCCGGTCGAGCTCGGCACGGTAGTGCGCGACCTCCTCCCCGGTCAGCAGGTGCTCGACGGTGAGGAAGCCGTCCCGCTCGTACGACTCCAGCTCGGGGCGGAGCGGCCCCCAGACGACCGGGTCCTGGCGGGGCGTCACGACCTCGCGGCTGCCCCGGGTCGGGTACGCGTCCCGCACGGCCGTGGTGGTCTCGGTCATGGGTCAGCCCTCCTCCGGGAGCAGCGGGTAGGCGCCGTTCTCGTCGTGGTCCTCCCGCCCGGTCAGGGGCGGGGTGAAGACGCACACGCACCGGAAGTCCGTCTTGGGGCGCAGCGTATGCCGCTCATGGCCGTCGAGCAGGTACATCGTGCCGGGCTTGATCCAGTGGGTCTCGCCCGTCTCGTCATTGGTGAGTTCGGCCTCTCCCGCGACGCACAGCACGGCCTCGACGTGGTGCGCGTACCACATCGACGTCTCCGTCCCCGCGTACAGCAGGGTCTCGTGCAGCGAGAAGCCGGCCTTGTCCTGGGCGAGCACGATGCGCTTGCTCTCCCAGGTCCCGGAGGCGGCCCGCACATGGCGTTCGGTGTTCTGGATCTCTGCGAAGGACCGGACAATCACGTGACCACGCCTTTCCCTTGCCCATCTGTCGCTCAGCCGGTCTCCCGTACCGATCGGGCGAGGATCCGCAGCCCCTCGTCCAGCTCGTGCGGGGCGACGGTGAGGGCCGGCAGCAGCTTCACCACCTCGTCCCGCGCCCCGGACGTCTCGACCAGCAGCCCGAGTTCGAAGGCTCGGCGGGCCACGGCCGAGGCACGGGAGGTGTCCGCGAACCCCAGGCCCCACACCAGGCCGCGGCCGCGGATGTCGGCGCCGAGCCGCGGGTGTTCGTCACGGATCGCGTGCAGCGCCTGTTCCACCTGTTCGCCGCGGACGCTGGTCTGTTTCTCCATCCCGTCGTCGGTCCAGTAGGTGTGCAGGGCGGCGGTCGCCGTGACGAAGGCGGGGTTGCTGCCGCGGAAGGTTCCGTTGTGCTCGCCCGGCTCCCAGATGTCCAGCTCGGGCCGGAACAGACACAGTGACATGGGCAGGCCGTAGCCGCTGATGGACTTCGACAGGGTGACGACGTCCGGTGTGATACCCGCTTCCTCGAAGGAGAAGAAGGCGCCGGTGCGTCCGCAGCCCATCTGGATGTCGTCCACGATCAGCAGCATGTCGTGCCGGTGGCACAGGTCGGCGAGGGCCCGCAGCCACTCGGAGCGGGCCACATGGACCCCACCCTCGCCCTGCACCGTTTCGACGATCACGGCGGCGGGTCTGTTCAGACCCGACCCCCGGTCCTCGAGCAGCCGCTCGAGCCAACGGAAATCCGGGACCCGGTCGACCTGGTCGTCGAGACAATCGTCGAGATAGTGGTCGAACGGCATGGGAATGCCGTGGACCAGCGGAATGCCCGCCCCGGCCCGCTTGAGGGCGTTGCCCGTGACGGCCAGCGCCCCGAGGGTCATGCCGTGGAAGGCGTTGGTGAACGAGACGATCGCCTCGCGCCCCTTCACCTTGCGGACCAGCTTCAGCGCGGCCTCGACCGCGGTGGTACCGGCGGGACCGGGGAACATCGCCTTGTACGGCAGGCCACGCGGGAACAGCACCAGATTCTGGAACGCCTCCAGGAAAGCCCGCTTGGCGGTGGTGGCCATGTCCAGGCTGTGCGTAATGCCGTCGCTTTCGATGTAGTCGACGAGCGCGCGTTTCAGCGCCGGATTGTTGTGGCCGTAGTTGAGTGATCCGGCACCCGAGAAGAAGTCGAGATAACTGCGGCCGTCCTCGTCGTGGAGATGGCTGCCCTGCGCCCTTTCGAAGACGGTGGGCCATCCTCGGCAGTAGCTGCGGACTTCCGATTCCAGGGTCTCGAAGACGCTCATGTCGGGCTGCTTGGTCGTCATGACACACACTCCTCGGTGCAGGAACACTCCTCGGTGCAGGAGGAATCCGCACGCTGAGATCCTGCCGACGATGCGCCTGGCTAACGCAGTGGTCCGATGCGGTACAGGTACTCGGGTTCATGGGAATCGGGGAAAAGCGCCGCCGGGAACAGCAGCTCTCGTGCCACCGGTGCCCGGTGCCGCGCGGCGAAGGAGAGGAACAACCGGTGCGATGCGGTGTTCTCCGGGCCGATGCTCGTCTCCACGCTCCGCGGGGCGCCCCGCGGAGCGGGACGGGCGGTGAGGTGGTCCAGCATGGCACCGGCCAGGCCGCGTCCGCGCTGTTCCGCGTCCACCGCGATCTGCCAGATCACGAGCGTGCCGGGCCGCTCGGGCCGACGGTAGCCGGTGGCGAAGCCGACCGGCGCACCGTCCGGCGCCCGCGCGACCACGGAGGTTCCGGCGAAATCCCGGAACCACAGGAGATAGCTGTAGGCGGAGTTCGCGTCGAGCACCCCGGATGCGCGGGCAATGCGCCAGACCGCGGCGCCGTCCTCGATCGCGGGTTCGCCCATGGATTGCGTCAGCGTCGCCATAGAACCAGCACCCACCTCTGCCATGTCTGCTTACCCGGAAATCGAGTACTGGCGAGTCGGCTGTCTGCTCGTCGCGACCGTTTCCTGATGGAGGTGACTACACCATTTTACGTCCGCGGTCTCCGCTCGGCCACAGCGGCCGACGGATGCGGATGGTGCTCACTCCCCGAGCAGCGCTCCGGCGAGGTGCGTGGCCAGCGCTTCGGCCATGGGACGCAGCCCCATGGCACGCGGGAGCACGTGGTCGTCGTAGTCGCCGTCCTCGATGGACTCTGCGTTGTTGAACAGGACACGCACATCGGGATCAAGCATGGTGACGAACCAGGACATGAATTCGGCCGCGTCCAGGGCAGCGTAACCGTGCAGCCCCAGACTGCGGGGGTCGTAACTCCCGGACCTCTGTGCGCCGTTACTGAAGGTCATGGCGAACTCGACTTCCGCTGGGGTGCCGTCGTCACCCTCGATCAGCCGCGTCGTGCAATTTGGCCACCGATCCCTCGCCGCCTCTGCGAAACGCTCGGGTGTGACCTGCCATCGTTCACCTTCGACCGGGGCAAAGTAGTAGTTTGTGATGACGAGCGCGGCTTCATCGGGGGTCATTATTCACTCTTTCCTCAGTCGCTCTAGGCGGGGTGGTACCGGACGCTGCCCGGTACTCCTTTTTGTGCCATCAGATATTGCCAGTACGCCATGGTCTCTGGGCCGTTCGTAATGATCTCCAGTCCCCTGATCTTGCTTCCCTCAGCCTTTATCGCGCGACCGTAGTCCTGGATCTCAATTGCGTCAGCCTTGTGTGGCCCCTTCTCCCACGCCTTCTTGTCCTCTTCTGGAAGCTGGAGCTTTTCCAAGGTACGCGCCGTCTTGCAAGAGTCCGGGTCCTTGACGTACTTTCCGTCGAGGACGTACCCGTCCTCTGAACGCAGCCCATCCGCCTGCTGCACGTCCTTCCCACCTTCCATGGGCGGGAGAGGGAGATCATATTCGGGATAACCGGCGGTGTCAGCCTGATAGCGATTGGCCGCGTCCTGCTCGGTCCGATGGTTGGCGAAGTCGTGTTGATGCAGACCGGACATCCACTTGCGGAAGTCAGCCTGTTCTTTGGCACTCAGCCGCTTCGTACCCGACTCCGGGGGAATCGGCCCCTTGGGGTTGACGCCGGGGCGAGGCGGTCCCGGGCTCGGAGGTTTGCGATTAGCGTAGAAGGCAGCGAAGATACCGCTCGTTCCCGATGAAGCCGGAGCCTTCGCCACCACGGGAATGGAGGGCAACGGCACACGCAGGGGAACCGCCGGGAAGATCGACGGGAGGTCCGGATCCCAGGGACCCGAAGGCTCGGGCAGCTTCGCCTTGCGCCCCGAGCCGTCGAGGACACCGGGAATGCGCCCGAGCCCGTTGATGCGCGTGTCGCCGCAGACAGCATCGTTGAGACCGTGGTCGTTGTCGTTGTCCAGCAAGGAGTCACCGAGGGACATCCCGCCCGCCATCCAATCGGCCTTGGCGTCCTCCACGTGCCCGGCATAGGCATAGCAGGCATCGGCGATCTCATGGCAAGCCGTGGCCAGGTTCGCCAACAATGCCTCGCCCTCGGCGGTCTCGGCCGGACGGTCGCCTGCGCCTATGAATAAGTCGAAATAGTCGACAAACGCCGTAACAGCTCGCCCGGCCCAATCTCTGACCAGGAGCCGCTGACCCGTCTGCGCGCTGATACGGGTATCGTCCAGCAGGTCTCCAGCTTTACGCCAAGCCTTGCCCGCCTCCTTGGCCTTTCCCGCGTCTCCGCGTGGCCCCTGGGTGACGAAATCGTCGAGCCAGTCCTCTTTGGCCACGACCTCCGGAAGGTCGTCCTCGCTGCCCACCGGATTGCACTCGCTACCCGCAGCGGTACCTTTGAGCATGTTGATGGCCTCGTCCGGCGAGAACTGCTTCAGCATCGAAGCCGCGACCTTGCTCTCCGTCGCAAGGAAGTCGAAGGCCATCTCCATCACCGTGGCGGAGAGGTTGCCCATGGTGTACGTGGAAAAGGCCATCTGGGCTACGGCCTCACGGGCGGCACCCTGGTACATCTTCGCGAAGTTGCGACCACCTTCATCGTCTCCGGCCATGCCCTTGGACGTCTCCAACGCGACCACCAGGGCGTTGACGACCTCCACCAGGAAGTTCATGTGCGTAGTGAAGCCACCGGATATACCCACCAACTGGTCTGATTTGACACGCACGTCCGCCATTTGCCGCTCCTCCCCCGGCAGAGGTCCCACCCCGCACCGAACAGCCTATCGACAGCAACACTGTTGTGTGCACAGCGACTTGGCGATTCCAAAAGTCTCGCCAACCGGGATTGGAGAATGCCCCGCCTCGGAAGCGGCGCAACCGCCGCTGCATGGCATCCTCCCCAGCCGGCGCACAGCTGCGGCTTGGTCTTCACGCCATACAGCGGGACATCCCCCGTCTCACTGCCAGACCGTCACTGCGGCAGGTCCAGTTCGGCGCGGACGGTCTTGCCGACGGGTGTGCGATCCAGCACCGTCCAGCGGTCGGCGAGGCTGTCGACCAGGAGGAGTCCCCGCCGGGTCTCGGAGAGGGCCGGCGGGGCGGCGACCGCACCGGGGCTCGGGGGCCGTTTCTCGCCACGGGTGTCCGACACCTCGATGCGGAGCACGGTCTCGGCGAGCGTGAGGCGCAGTTCGAAGTCCCGGCCGGGGACGCGGCCATGCGTGGCGGCGTTCGTGGCCAGCTCGGCGACGACCAGGGCGGCCGCGTCCGAGGTCCGCGTGCCGTGCGGGATGCCCCAGTCCTGGAGCTGATGGAGCGTGAGCCGCCGGGCGAGGCGCGCCCCGAGCGGAGTGGAGCTGAACCGCTGCGTGAACAGACGTACAGTGACGGCGCCCTGGCCGGTGGGGGGTGGTGTCATGCGGCCACTGTGGCCTGCGGTTTCGCCTGCGCGCCACGGAGACACTGCGTACGCTGAGTCAGCGTACGCGCACAGATGGTGGACGGTACTCGTGACCGACCGTAAGCCTGTGTGCGGTCAGGAGGGGCGAGGCGGGGCGGGTTGCACAGGAGGTGGCCGACGATGGCCGAAGACGGTGTCGGCGTGGAAGGTGCGGACGAAGGGGCGGACAGAGTTCCGGGGCCGTCCTGCGGCGGGGAGCCACAATCCTCCGACAGTCTGCGGACGTTCGGGGCGTTCGTCCAGGCCCTACGGGAACATGCGGGACTGAGCCGGGCGGAACTCGCGGACCTGGTGCGGTTCTCGAAGCACACGATCGCGTCGGTGGAACAGGGACGGCGCATGCCGGATCTGTCCCTTGTGGAGCGGGCGGAGGAGGTACTGGGAAACACCGGCGCGCTGCGGAAGGCGGCCGAGCATCTGTCCCGGCAGCAGGGACTGGCGAGCTGGTTCCGGCAGTGGGCACGGCTGGAGGCGGTGGCGCTCGCCCTGTATACGTACGAGTGCCGGTTGATTCCGGGGTTATTGCAGACCGAGGCGTATGCGCGGGCGCTGTACGGTAACCAACTGCCGCCCATGAACGATGCCCAGATCGAGTCCCAGTGGGCAGTACGGGCCCAACGTCAACGGCTGTTGTCGGAGCGGGACAATACGGCGTTCAGCTTCATCATCGAGGAGCATCTGTTTCTACGGCGGACCGGCGGGGCGGAGGTCACACGGAAACTGATCGACCACGTACTGGCAGTCGCCGAGTTGCGGAACGTGGAGATCCAGGTCATGCCATTGGCACGGGAACACGCGGGCATGGCTGGCCCCGTGCAGCTCCTGGAGACGCCGGAGAACCGCTGGTTCGCCTACTGCGAAGGCCAGGAGAGCGGTCAGTTCATCGCGGATCCGAAAGTGGTCAGCGTGCTCCATATGCGGTATGCCAGGATGCGCTCGCAGGCTCTGACTCTCAAAGACTCTTTGAGCCTGTTGCAGCGGATGCGAGGGGAGCTATGAACACGTCGGGACTGGCCTGGTTCAAGAGCAGCTACAGCAGTAGTGCTTCCAACGACTGCGTCGAGGTGGCCACCTGCCCCGACATGGTCCACGTACGCGACTCCAAGGACAAGGAGGGCCCACAGCTCGCCTTCTCCCCCACCGCGTGGGCCGACTTCGTCACCCACACGGCCAAGCGCTGACAAGGGCCTGTCTCGTACCAGAGCGCTCCGGTACGGGACAGGCCGCCCCCGCGCCTCAGCCGTTCTCGCGCGCCGGCTCCAGCACCGCCACGCACTCCACGTGGTGCGTGACCGGGAAGAGGTCGAAGGCGCGCATCCGGCGTGGGGTGTAGCCCGCCTCGCGGAAGTACTTCAGGTCGCGGGCGAGCGCCGCCGGGTCGCAGGCGACGTAGGCGATACGGCGGGCGCCCAGGGCGGCGAGCCGGGTGACCGTCTCCTTGCCCGCGCCCGCGCGGGGCGGGTCCAGGACGATAAGGTCGGCCTCGGTGATCCCGGTGCGGGGCAGCACCTGCTCGACCTTGCCGTGCTCGATGCGGACGCGCTCCAGGTCCTGGAGGTTGTGGCGGGCGTCCTCGACCGCGCGCTTGGCCGATTCGATGCCCAGGACCGCGCCGCGCTCCCCCACCCGCTCCGCGATCGCGCCCGCGAAGAGGCCGACGCCGCAGTACAGGTCGAGGGCCGTCTCGCCCTTGCGGGGCATCAGCCCTTGCATGACGGCCTCCACGAGGACGTCCGCCGCCTTGGGGTGGACCTGCCAGAAGCCGCCCTCGCCGACCCGCCAGGTGCGGCCCGCCGCGCGTTCGCGGACGAAGGGGCGGCCGTGGACGCGGTGCACCACAGGGGTCCGGTTACGGCCGCGGGTCTCGCCGACCCGCAGCACGGAGACCGGCCGGTCCAGCTCGACCAGCGGCAGCCGGCCGCCGGGGCGCGGGGTGAGGACGACCTGCCGGTCGGAGGAGCCGGTGGCGGCGATGGCCTCCACGGTGGCGATCTGCGGCCATTCGCGCTTCTCGACGCCGAGCTCGCTGACGCCGGGGGCCGCGATCAGACAGTGGTCGACCGGCTCGACCTCGTGCGAGCGGTGCCGGCGCAGTCCGGGCCGGCCCTGCTCGTCCACCGCGTAACTCACCCGGGTGCGCCAGGCCGGGACCTCGCCGCGCGGCACCTTGTCACCGGGTGCGGGCTCGACCGTGCCGTCCCAGCGGGCCTCCTCGGGGGTCAGTCCGGCCAGCCGGCTCAGCTGCTCGGTGATCACCTCGGCCTTCAGCCGGCGCTGGGCGCCGGGGGCCACGTGCTGCCAGTCGCAGCCGCCGCATTTGCCGGGGCCGGCGAACGGGCAGGGCGCCTCGACCCGGTCCTTGGCGGGATCCAGCACCCGCACCGCGTCGGCGCGCAGGAAGCGCGCGCCCTCCTCGCCCTCGGTGACCCGGGCGACGACCCGTTCACCGGGCAGTGTGTGCCGGACGAAGAGCACCTGGCCGTCGGCGGTCCGGGCGATGCAGTGGCCGCCGTGCGCCACCGGGCCGACCTCGACCTCGTACTCCTCGCCGACCAGCGATGCCTTGGGTTCACTCTGCATGGCGGGTTCAGGCTCCAGAGGGGGTGAGGGGGCGCGACGGGACAGCGGTCCACCGGTCGGTGGGACAACAGCCCACCAGTCTACGTCGCGCCGGCCCGCACCCGGCACGCCGGACGGCCGGGGAGCAGGGGCAGGGGGCCGGAGAGGCTACGGTCCCGGAACCCGCGAGGTGACGCCCGGCTGCTCGCCCTTCGGCCCCTTCTCGCCCTTCTCCCGCTTGGCCGGGATCACCGGACCGCGCCGCACCGCGCCCGGCGCGTTCCACTCGGCCCGCTTGCGCGCCCGCTTCCGGGCCAGCTCGGAGGAGTCCAGCTGCCACGGCACGGAGGTCACCATGACGCCCGGGGTGAACAGCAGCCGGCCCTTGAGCCGCAGCGCGCTCTGGTTGTGCAGCAGGTGTTCGTACCAGTGGCCGACCACGTACTCGGGGATGAAGACGGAGACCACATCGCGCGGCCGCTCCCGGCGCAGGCTCTTGACGTAGTCGATGACCGGCCGGGTGATCTCGCGGTAGGGCGAGTCGAGGATCTTCAGCGGCACGTCGATGCCGCGCTCGTGCCACACCGTCTGCAGCGCCTTGGTCTCGGCGGGGTCGACGTTGATGCTCAGCGCCTCCAGCCGGTGGGAGCGCATCAGCTTGGCGTAGGCCAGGGCGCGCAGCGTCGGCTTGTGGACCTTGGAGACCAGGACGATGGAGTGCACCCGGGAGGGGCGCACCTCCTCCTCGTCGAGCTGTTCGGTGGCGGCCGCGAGCTCCTCGGAGACGCCGTCGTAGTGGCGCCGGATGGCCGTCATGGTGACGTAGAAGATGACCATGCCGAGCAGGGCGACCCAGGCGCCGTGGGTGAACTTCGTCAGCAGCACCACGACCAGCACCAGACCGGTGAAGAAGGCGCCGAAGGCGTTGATCGCGCGGGAGCGGACCATGCGGCGGCGGACGTTCGGGTCCCGCTCGGTCGCCAGGTGGCGGTTCCAGTGCCGCACCATGCCGGTCTGGCTGAGGGTGAAGGAGACGAAGACGCCGACGATGTAGAGCTGGATCAGCCGGGTGGAGTCGGCCCCGTAGAGGTAGACCAGGACGGCGGCGGCCGAGGCGAGCAGCACGATGCCGTTGGAGAAGGCGAGCCGGTCCCCCCGGGTGTGCAGCTGCCGGGGCAGATAGCGGTCCTGGGCGAGGATCGAGCCGAGCAGCGGGAAGCCGTTGTACGCGGTGTTGGCGGCCAGGAACAGCACCAGCGCGGTGGCCGCGGCCAGCACCACGAAGAGGAACGAGCCGTCGCCGAAGACGGCGGCCGCGACCTGCGAGATCACCGGGTTCTGGGTGTAGTCGGCGCCGAGCGGTGCCCCGTTCTTCAGCAGGTCGTGGGCGGGGTTCTCGGCCATCTTGACGTCGGTGGTCAGGGCGAGGGTGATGATGCCGACGAACATGGTCACGGCGAGCCCGCCCATCAGCGCCAGCGTCGTCGCCGCGTTCCGGCTCTTGGGCTTGCGGAAGGCGGGCACACCGTTGCTGATCGCCTCGACGCCGGTCAGGGCGGCGCAGCCGTCGGAGAACGCGCGCAGCAGCAGGAAGATCAGCGCGAAGCCGGCCAGACCGGTCTGCTCGGCGTGGACCTCGTAGCCCGCGGTGGGGGCCTTCATGTGGTCGCCCAGGACCAGCCCGCGGTAGGCGCCCCAGAGGATCATCACGAAGACGCCGCCGACGAAGACATAGGTGGGGATCGCGAAGAGCTTGCCCGACTCCCGTACGCCCCGCAGGTTCATCAGCGTCAGCAGCAGGATGATCCCGACCGCGCACAGGGTCTTGTTCTCGACGAAGAACGGGACGGCCGAGCCGAGGTTCTCCACCCCTGAGGAGATCGACACCGCGACCGTGAGGACGTAGTCGACGAGCAGGGCGCTGGCGACGGTCAGACCCGCCTTGGGGCCCAGGTTGGTGGTGGCGACCTCGTAGTCACCACCGCCGCTGGGGTAGGCGTGCACGTTCTGGCGGTAGGAGGCGACCACCGTGAACATCAGCACGACGATGGCGACCGTGATCCACGGGCTGAAGTGGTAGGCCGACGCACCCGCCACGGACAGGACGATCATCACCTGCCCCGGCGCGTACGCGACGGAGGACAGGGGGTCGGACGCGAAGACGGGGAGCGCGATGCGCTTGGGGAGGAGCGTCTCCCCCAGCTTGTCGCTACGCAGGGCCCGCCCGATCAGGATCCGTTTCGGGAGGTCGGTCAGTTTGGACACGCTGAGGATCGTAAGGGGTAGCCCGTGCCCCCGCCCACCCGCCCACCCTCGGAAAACTCAAGGGGCGGGAGAACGGCTTGGAAGCGACTCAGCTCCCCCTGTCCGGCCGCGAGCCAGAGGCCGCTGCTGGGTGGGGTCCTTGCAGACGCGGAGGTCGGTGAGCAGCTGTTCGAGCGGACGTCGGCCGCTCATCGCCCACGCCACCAATCCCCCAGGGGGCTCCACGGGCGTCGCCGGTCCCCGCTCTTGGAGCCGGACGGCCTCGCCGTGGAGGTCCCGGCCGGAGGGACCGATGACAAGGGGGGCACGGGGGCGGACGCGGGGACGGGGCCGGAGGCGGGCCCGGAGGCAGGCCCAGGGGCAGGCTTGGCCAGGACCGGGAAGCGTACCGGCAGGGATGTCAAGGCCCGGTGGAAGGGGCCCGGCCGCCAGGTCAGCCGCTCGGCGGGCACGGCGAGTTCCAGATCGGGGATGCGGTCGAGGAGCTTCTCGATGGCGACCGAGGCGATGGCCCGAGCGGTGCCGTCGGCCGGGCAGCGGTGTTCGCCCGCGCTCCAGGCCAGGTGGGCGCGGTTGCCGATACGGTCCGCCCCGGCCAGCTCGGGGTCGTTGTTGGCGGCCGCGTAACTGATGAGGACCGGATCCCCCATGCGCAGCCACGCGCCCCCGATCTCGACGTCGTACCGGGCGAACCGGGCGCCGAAGTTGGCCAGCGGCGGATCGGTCCACAGCACCTCGTCCAGGGCGTCCTGGACGGGCAGGCTGCCGCCGGACAGCTCGCCGGCGAACCGGTCGTCCGACAGCAGCAGCCGCAGCGCGTTGGCGATCAGGTTCATCTGGGCCTCGGTGCCGGCCGCCAGCAGCAGGGCGATCTGCTGCATCAGCTCCTCGTCGGACAGCTCGGAGGGGTGCGCGATCATCCAGGAGGTGACATCCGCGTCGGGCCGGTGGCGCTTGGCCTCGACGAGGTCCGCCAGGTAGCGCAGCATGTCGGCGTTGGCCTGGGTGGTCTCGTCGCTGGTGGCGTCGAACATGATCGCCGTGACCCGGACCAGTTCGCTGCCCTGCTCGGGCGTGGAGCCGAAGAGCTGGTTGAACACCAGCAGCGGGATGATCGCGGCGTACTCGCTCAGCAGATCGGCCTCGCCGCGCTCCGCGAAGGAGTCGATGGCCGTCTCGGCACTGCGCTCCACGTACTCGCTCAGCGCGTGCGGATCTATACGGCTGAGGCTGTCGTTGATCGCGCCGCGGTAGCGGGCGTGCGCCGCGCCGTCGGAGAACAGGGCGTTGGGCCGGTACATCATGATGCCCAGCACCGGGCTGTCCTCGGGGATCCGGCCCTCGCTGAGGGCGGCCCAGCTGCGCGGGTCCTTGGTGAACCGCTCGGTGTCCCGCAGGACGTCCAGCGCCAGGGAGTAGCCGGTGACCAGCCAGGCGTTCACGCCCGGGGCGAGTTCCACCGGGATGATCGGCCCCGCCGCGCGCATCCGCGCGTAGTGCCCGTGCGGGTCGGCGGCGAAGTCGGAGCCGTACATGGGCACCCGGGCGCCGCCGCCGAGGTAGCCGACGGCCGGGCCGCCGGTGTGCGCCGGGCAGCCCGGTGGCGGGACGGCTCCGGTGGCGGCCTCGGCGTTCGGGCGGTAGGTCACACTCTCTCCTGTGAGGTACGGGCCGGTCTTTCCGGTGAGGTACGGGTCTGCTTCTCCGGTGAGGTACGGGCCGGCCTCTCCAGCGAGGTACGGGCCGGTCGGGACGTGCCGATGGCCACGTGTCCGACGGCCAGGGTCCCCGCCGCCGCCCGCACCGTGGGAAGCGGATGGACCGCGCCGTCAGAGACGAGCGCGGAGGCCATCGAGCACCTCCTGGAGGAGCTGGGTGTCGGGGAGTTCGGCGGCGGGGATCGGGGACCGCGTGGAGACGTGCCCGCTGTCCACGAGGTCGCCGAGCAGCACCTTGGTGACGCTGACGGGCAGCTCCAGATGCCCGGCGACCTCGGCGACCGAGAGCGCGCCGCCCAGGCACAGCTCCATGACCCGCCGTTTCTCGGGGCTGAGTCCGGTGAGCGGCCGGTCGGGGTGGGCCATGACCAGGGTCACCAGGTCGAAGGTGTTGCGGGTCGGGTAGGCACGGCCGTCGGTCACCACATACGGCCGTACCAGTCCGCGTTCGCGCCGCCCTGGACTCATGAACTGCCGATTCCGTGTCGCGCGATGCCCTGCCGCGGCGGGCTGGTGAGCTCCTTGCCGAGCCGGTCGACCAGCTTCTGCATCCGGTAGCTGACCGCCTCCATGTCCACCGCCTCGGTGGCCGAGACCGCCAGATACGCGCCGGGCCCGGCGGCGGTCAGGAAGACGTACCCGCCGACGAACTCGACCAGCGTCTGCTGCCAGGGCGTCTCCTGCGGATCGCAGAACTCGGAGGTGGAGCGGCTGATCGACTGGAGCCCGGAGAGTGCTGCGGCCTGGCGCTCGGCCTCGTCGCGGGCGATGCCCTCGGAGTGCGCCCGTAGCATCCCGTCCGCGGAGAGCAGGATCGCGTGCCGTGCCTCCGGCATCTTGACGACCTCGTCGAGCATCCAGCCGAGCTCGTTGGTGAGATGGTCGTTCATGCCTGGCGATTCCCTTCTTCGTGGTGAGGGGCGGAATCCTGGTTGGCGGCACGGCCGGAGCGGGTACCGCGGGCGAACGCGCCCATCCGCGCCGCGGTTTCCTCGGCCGAGCGCACGCGGTACGCGCCCGTGCCGGGTTCGGCGGCGCCGGTCCGCCCGGCTCCGGTGGACCAGTCGGCGGCCGGCGGGGCGGCGGCGGCCTGCCGACGGCGGCGCTTGGGCAGACCGCCCGCCGTGGAGCCGTACACGCGCGTGCCCTCGTCGTCCAAGGGCGCCCGGGGCGCCGGAGGCCGGGGCTGGGCCTGGGGCTGCGGCCGACCCTGGGGCCGGCCCTGGAACTGGGGCTGGGCCTGGGGCGGGGCGGCCGGCGCCGGTGTCCTGGGGGCGAAGGTGCGGCGGGACGGCAGGGTGCGCAGCGGCTCGGCGCCCTCGGCGCCCTCGGAGGCGTGGGCCGCGGCGCCCGGCTGTCTCCCGTCGGCGTCGAGGCGGGTGAGCAGCTCGGCCGGGAGGAACAGCACGGCGCGCACACCGCCGTACGGGGACCGGGTGTCCACCGAGACGGTGAAGCCGTACCGCGCGGCCAGCAGGCCCACGACGGGGAAGCCGAACTGCGGCGGGTCGCCGAGCCGGGAGACGTCCACGGCGTGGCTGCCGGAGAGGAGGGCGGCGGCCCGCTGGACCTCCAGGCCGTCCATGCCGACACCGGCGTCGTCGATCACGATGCAGGCCCCGTTGTGCACCGGCTGGAGGCTGACCTCCACGGTGGTGTTGGGCTGCGAGTGGCGGGCGGCGTTGTCCAGCAGCTCGGCGACCGCGAGCACGACGGGCTCCACGGCCCGGCTCACCACGGCGAGGTCGGTCAGGGTGTGCACCTGCACCCGCTGGTAGTCGCGGATACGCGACTTGGAGCCGCGGACCACGTCGGTGAGCGAGGAGGCCACCCGCTGGCGGCCGGGCCAGGACCCACAGAGCACTGCGATGGCCTGGGCGCGCCGGCCGAACTGGGCGTTGGCGTGGTCGATCTCCAGCAGGTCCCGCAGCACATCGGGGTTGTCGTGCCGCTCCTGCATCTCGGAGATGAAGACCTGCTGTTCGTTCGCGAGCCCCTGGACGGCGCGCATGGACGACTTGAGCGCCGCCTTGGCGGACGCCTCGGCCCGCGCCTGCGCCTTGTCCACCGCTCGGGTGAACTGTTCCGTGACGGCGTGCAGGCTCTGCGCGAAGGCCGTACCGGCCAGCTTCTCGTCCCGCAGGCCCGGCAGCGGGCCGGGCTGGCTCAGCGCGTCCCCGATCGCGGGCAGCCGTACGTCGACGAGGTGCCGCACCTCCTCGTCACGGGCCCGCACGCTGTCCTCGAGCGTGACGTTGCGTCTGCGAACGCCGGCGGTGATCTGCCGCTGGCGGATCAGGAGCACCAGGACGACGAGGAACGCGACGGCAAGACACCAGCTCACCGCCTCCGATATGTGATCAGTCATCAGGAACCTCGTGCAAAAGAACGCGGGCGCGGAAGGAACTAGTCAGTGCCCTGATGTCCCGTCCAAAAACGGAATACGGCGATCATCTTAACCATGTCGTGACCATGCGTCCGACATCCGTCACACAGTTCGAACCTGCGGTACGGACCCGGCACTTGTCGTGTCGTTTCGGTGAAGGCCCTGGATGCCAGGCGAAGATGAAGGGGCGCGACCACGAATGGAGCGTCGCGGTCCGGGCCCACCGTAGTGGTCCGAGCCGGTCGCCGACAGCGTTTTCACTGCGCGTCCGCATGCGGAAATGATCGTTACTTGATCAGCCTCGGTACTTCTGTGATCACTTCCGACCACACCCGCTCATCACCGCTCACGACTGATCACCCCTGATCACTATGGGAACTTTCCCGCTATGTCGCACGTCACCCCGTTCGTTCGGGACCCCGCGCGCGGGCCGCGCGGGCTCAGGAGCGGGCCACCGGTGCGGATACGGTGGGAACAGGTGCCGCGGCGGCCGACCCCCGTCGGCCCCGGGCACCGGCACCGGGGTCCCGCCCCGCTGTCGCCCCGTAAGTCCTGGAAGGAAGATGTGATCAGGGTGTTTGTGCAGGTCGGCACTGTCATCGGGAGTGCGGGGTAGGACGCATGCATATCGTGATCATGGGCTGTGGCCGGGTGGGCGCGGCGCTCGCCCAGACCCTGGAACAACAGGGGCACACGGTCGCGGTCGTCGACCAGGACCCCACCGCCTTCCGCCGCCTGGGCGCGGGCTTCGGCGGGCGCCGGGTGACCGGCGTCGGCTTCGACCAGGACACCCTGCGCGAGGCGGGCATCGAGGAGGCCGGGGCCTTCGCCGCGGTCAGCAGCGGCGACAACTCCAACATCATCGCGGCCCGGGTCGCCCGGGAGATGTTCGGTGTGGAGAACGTGGCGGCCCGCATCTACGACCCCCGCCGCGCCGAGGTCTACCAGCGCCTGGGCATCCCGACCGTGGCCACCGTCCGCTGGACCGCGGACCAGATGCTGCGGCGGCTGCTGCCGTCCGGCGCGGAGCCGCTGTGGCGGGACCCCAGCGGAGGGGTGCAGCTGGCCGAGGTGCACACCTCCCCCTCCTGGGTGGGCCACAAGGTCAGCAGGCTCCAGGAGGAGACCGGAGTGCGGGTCGCGTTCCTCACCCGGCTCGGCGAGGCGATGCTGCCGACCTCCGAAACGGTGCTTCAGGAGGGCGACCTGGTGCATGTGATGATGCGCACCGACGAGGTGGAGACGGTCGAGGCGGCGTTCGAGAAGGGTCCCGAGGAGGTGACCCGGTGAGCGACGCACACCCGGCCACCGGGCCGCACCCGACGACGAAAGCCGCATCTCCGCGCCGTGCGGGCGGCAGTCACATCAGCCGCCGGCGCGGCGGGGCGAACAAGGAGGCACCGTGAGGGTCGCCATTGCCGGTGCGGGCGCCGTGGGGCGCTCCATCGCGAGTGAGCTGCTGGAGAACGGGCACGAGGTGCTCCTGATCGACAAGGCGCCGACCGCCATCTCGGTGGAGCGGGTGCCGCAGGCCGAGTGGCTGCTGGCCGACGCCTGCGAGATCACCTCGCTGGACGAGGCGGCGCTGCAGCGCTGCAACGTGGTCATCGCGGCCACCGGCGACGACAAGGTCAACCTGGTCGTCTCGCTGCTCGCCAAGACCGAGTACGGGGTCCCCCGGGTGGTCGCCCGGGTCAACAACCCCAAGAACGAGTGGCTGTTCAACGAGGCGTGGGGCGTCGATGTCGCCGTCTCCACCCCACGTCTGATGTCGGCGCTGGTCGAGGAGGCGGTGAGCGTCGGCGATCTGGTGCGGCTGCTCCGCTTCAGCCACGGCGACGCCAATCTGGTGGAGCTGACGCTGCCGCCGGAGGCGGCGCTGGTGGGCACGCGGGTCGGCGATGTGGAGTGGCCGGAGGACACCACGCTGGTGACCATCATCCGCGGCACCCGTGTGCTGACCCCGAACAAGGACGATGTGCTGGAGGCCGGTGACGAGCTGCTGTTCGTCGCGGCCCAGGCGCGCGAGGAGCAGCTCGAGCAGCTCCTGTCCGTCCAGCGCCAGGACGCCGCCGGCTGACCGGTTTCCGGGCTTCCGGGCTCCCGGCGCGGTTCGGGAGTCCGGAGCCCGGGGCGGCGGGCCTCAGTGCCGGGGCGGCGGCTGCCGGTCGGCCGATTCGGTACGGGCCTCGGTCACGATCTGGTCGGTCCACTCCGAGAGGAGCGGCTCGGCGGCCTGCTCGGCGTCGGACGACGTCCGCTCCCGCTCGGCCTTCTCCGCCGCCTCCATCTCCGCGATGACGTCGATCGGCGGCGGGGCCTTGGCGAGGAAGATCCAGGTCAGATAGACGCAGAGCAGGAACGGCGGGATGCCGAGAGCGACCTTGACCCAGCCGAGCTGGGTGGCGTCCCCCCACCAGTAGAGCGGGAACAGCACCGCCGACTTGGCCAGCAGGATCAGCCCCCACGCCCAGGTGGACCGGGTGTAGGCGCGGAACCGGCCGGGGTTGCGGGTGCGCCAGGAGAGGTTCTCCTTCAGCATCGGCCCGAGCAGCACCCCGATCAGCGGGTAGCGGAAAATCGCGGAGAGGATGTAGGCGATCGCCAGGCCCAGGGTGTAGAGCATGCCCGGCAGATAGAAGTTCTTCGCATCGCCGGACATCATCGCGAAGATCGCGCCGAACGCGACCCCGAAGACCCCGCTGAAGGCGTGCTTCAGCGTCTCCTTGCGCACCAGCCGGACGAGCCCGAGCAGCACGGTGAGCCCGAGCGCGGCGATGGCGGCGAGGTGGATGTCGCGCTTGATCGTGTACAGCAGGACGAAGACCAGACCGGGGACGGTGGTGTCCACCATGCCCCGCACCCCGCCGAACGCCTCCAGGAGCGCGGTGTCCGCCGCCGCCCTGCTGTCGGCGGCGGTGCGGCGGTGCCCGGTCGGGGTCGTCTTGTCGTCTGACGTCACCGGCTACTCCTGTCCGAGCGGTCGGAGTTCGTACTTCGGATTGAACAGCACCCGGCGCCCATGGCTCATGGAGATCCGGCCCGAGGCGATCAGCTTGCGCCCGGGTTCTATGCCGATGATGGAGCGACGGCCCAGCCACACCACGTCCAGCGCGGCGGTGCCGTCGAAGAGCTCCGCCTCCAGCGCGGGGACTCCGGCCCGCGGCCTGAGCGTCACCGTGCGCAGCGTGCCCGTCACCTTGACGATCTGGCGGTCACCGCAGTCGCCGATCTTGGTACAGCCCGCGGCCTCCGCGTCCTGCTGGAGCTCGGCCGAGTGCAGTTCCTCCTGGGAGCTCGACAGCCGGTCCAGCATCCGCCGGAACCGGCCGGCCGGCTTGTCACCCTTGTCGGCCCTGTCTCCCTTGTCAGCCCCGTCGGAGGGGTGGCGTACGGAACTCATACGGCCAGCGTACCGGTGAGCCCCCGGCGAAACGCCGTCCCCGCACTCATCGCTCGAACCGGTAGCCCATCCCCGGCTCGGTGATGAAGTGGCGCGGATGCGAGGGGTCGGCCTCGAGCTTGCGGCGCAGCTGCGCCATGTACACCCGCAGGTAGTTGCTCTCGGTGCCGTACGAGGGGCCCCAGACCTCCTGGAGCAGCTGCTTCTGGCTGACCAGCCGGCCCGGGTTGCGCACCAGGACCTCCAGCAGATGCCATTCGGTGGGGGTCAGCCGTACGTCACGGCCGTCGCGATGGGCCTTCTTGGCCGCCAGGTCGACGGTGAACGCGTCGGTCCGCACCACCACCGAGTCGTCCGGCCGCCCGGCGGGCTCGGCGCGGCGGACGGCGGCCCGCAGCCGGGCGAGCAGCTCGTCCATGCCGAACGGCTTGGTGACGTAGTCGTCCGCCCCGGCGTCGAGGGCCTCGACCTTCTCGTCGGAGGTCTGCCGGGCGGAGAGCACCAGGATCGGCACACGGGTCCAGCCCCGCAGCCCCTTGATCACCTCCACCCCGTCCATATCGGGCAGGCCCAGGTCGAGCACGATCACATCGGGATGGCGGGCGGCGGCGAGCCGCAGGGCGGTGGCGCCGTCGGCGGCGGCGTCCACCTCGTACTTGCGCGCCTTCAGGTTGATCACGAGGGCGCGTACGATCTGCGGCTCGTCATCCACCACGAGCACCCGGTTCATCCGGCGGCCTGCCTTTCCGTTCTGTTGTGCTGGTGTGCCTGTCCGTTGTGCTGGTGGGCCCGGTGTTCCGGCGGCCCCGAGCGCGCTCACGAGACGGCCTGGGCCGGAAGGCCGGGGGCGGCCGGCGGGCGGCCGGGCGCGGCACGCAGCGTGAGCACCATCGTCATCCCACCGCCCGGGGTGTCCTCGGCGGTCAGCCGGCCGCCCATGGCCTCGGCGAAGCCGCGGGCGACGGCGAGCCCGAGGCCGACCCCGGCACCGCGCGGGGCGTCCCCATACCGCTGGAACGGCTCGAAGATGCGGTCCTTCTCGCTGTCCGGCACGCCCGGCCCGCCGTCGGCGACGCGCAGCTCCACGCGGTCGCCGAGGGCGCTGGCGGACACCAGGACGGGGCGGTCCGGCGGGCTGTACTTCACCGCGTTCTCGACGATGTTGGCGACGCCGCGCTCCAGGAGCCCTGGGTCGACCGCGACCATCGGCAGCTGCTCGGGGATGTCGAGGGTGACATCGGCCTCCGGGACGCCGACGAGCGCCATCGGCACCACCTCGTCCAGGTCGATCTCCCGGATGAGCGGGGTGACGGTGCCGGTCTGGAGCCGGGACATGTCCAGCAGATTGCCCACCAGGTGGTCCAGCCGGTCGGCGCCGTCCTCGATGCCCGCCAGCAGCTCGGCCTCGTCCTCCGCCGACCAGGCGACGTCATCGGAGCGCAGGGAGCTGACGGCCGCCTTGATGGCCGCCAGCGGGGTGCGCAGATCGTGGCTGACGGCGGCGAGCAGCGCGGTGCGGATGCGGTTCCCCTCGGCCAGCTCACGGGCCTGCTCGGCCTCCTGGGCCAGCCGCTGCCGGTCGAGGACCACGGCGGCCTGGGCGGCGAAGGCGGCGAGCACCCGGCGGTCCTCGGCGGGCAGGACCCGGCCGGAGAGGGCGAGCGCCATATGGTCACCGACCGGCATGTCCACCTCCGCGTCCTCGGGCCGCTGCGGCGGCGGGGTGCCGCCGTGGCCGCCGACGCTGCCCGCGCAGGTCCAGGGGGCGACATCGCTCTCCCGCTCCAGCAGCGCCACCGTGTCCATCGCGAACGTCTCGCGGACCCGCTCCAGCAGCGCCTCCAGGCTGGTCTCGCCACGCAGCACGCTGCCCGCGAGGAAGGACAGTATCTCGGACTCGGCGCGCAGCCGGGCGGCCTGGTGGGTGCGGCGCGCGGCCAGGTCGACCACGGAGGCCACGGAGACGGCCACCGCCACGAAGATCGCTATGGCGACGATGTTGTCCGGGTCGGCGATGGTCAGGGTGTGGGTGGGCGGGGTGAAGTAGTAGTTGAGCAGCAGCGATCCGACGGCCGCCGAGCCGAGCGCGGGCACCATGCCGCCCAGCAGGGCCGCCAGCACATTGAGGAACAGGAAGAGCAGCACCTCGTTGGCGAAGCCGGGCCCGGCCTCGGAGGCGAGGGTGGCCCCGGTGCCGGTGAGCAGCAGCGTCAGCAGGACCGGCCCGGCCACCCCGACCGCCCAGCCGGCGATCAGCCGGGAGCGGCCGAGCCGGGCGCCGCGCGCGACCGGCAGCCCGCGGCCCTTGGCCACCTCCTCATGGGTGACGATGTGGACGTCCAGGTCGGGCCCGGAGTCACGGGCGACGGTGGCGCCGACACCGGGACCGAAGACGTACTGCCAGGTCTTGCGGCGGCTGGAGCCGAGCACGATCTGGGTCGCGTTGACCCCGCGGGCGAACTCCAGCAGCGCCCCCGGGATGTCCTCCCCTATGACGTGGTGGAAGGTGCCCCCGAGGTCCTCGACGAGGGTGCGCTGGACCGCCAGCTCCTTGGGCGAGGCCGAGGTCAGGCCGTCGCTGCGGGCGATGTAGACGGCGAGGATCTCGCTGCCGGAGCCCTTGGCGGCCATCCGGGCGGCCCGGCGGATCAGCGTCCGCCCCTCCGGGCCGCCGGTCAGTCCGACGACGATGCGCTCCCGCGCCTGCCAGGTGGAGCGGATGGAGTGCTCGTCGCGGTACTGCTGGAGGTATTCGTCGACCCGGTCCGCGGTCCACAGCAGGGCCAGTTCGCGCAGCGCGGTCAGGTTCCCGGGCCGGAAGTAGTTCGACAGCGCGGCGTCGACCTTGTCGGGTGCGTAGATGTTGCCGTGCGCCATACGGCGGCGCAGCGCCTGGGGCGACATGTCGACCAGCTCGATCTGGTCGGCCCGGCGCACCACCTCGTCCGGAACGGTCTCCCGCTGGCGTACCCCCGTGATCGACTCCACCACGTCCCCCAGCGACTCCAGATGCTGGATGTTGACGGTGGAGACGACGTCGATGCCCGCCCGCAGCAGCTCCTCGACGTCCTGCCAGCGCTTGGCGTTGCGGGTGCCGGGGACGTTGGTGTGGGCGAGTTCGTCCACGAGCGCGACGGCGGGGCGGCGCGCCAGCACCGCGTCCACGTCCATCTCGGTGAAGGTGCTGCCCCGGTACTCCAGCTCCCGGCGGTCCACCTCCTCCAGCCTGTGCATCAGCACCTCGGTGCGCCGGCGGCCGTGGTGCTCCACGAAGCCGACCACGAGGTCCGTGCCCCGCTCGGCCCGCCGGTGCCCCTCGGACAGCATCGCGTACGTCTTGCCGACGCCCGGTGCCGCACCGAGGTAGATCCGCAACTTTCCGCGTCCCATGTGCCTAGTTTCCCTGTCGGCCGGCGCCTCAGCGCTGGGTGAGCTCCTGCGGAGCGACCCCCTGGAGCAAACCCCCGCCGCGGCCGGACCGGCCGTCCCTTGACGGCCCCCTTACGGCCGTCGGCGCCCTTTTGACGCGCCCTTGACGCCCGGCGCCCCGTCCCTGGTGAAACCCCGTGCGACAAGCCGGTGGGCCGTACTCCGCGGAGAAGAGTACGGCCCACCGGCGGACGCTCACATCGGGCCGGCCTGACGCCGTCGGCTCACCCGGACGCGAGCGCGCAGCCCGCCAAGGCATCGAGACCGGAGGGGGCGGTCGAGCCCTGGCGGGAGAACGCGAGTTCGATGCGGTCGATGGTCGAGGCGCGCTTGTCCTTCAGCGGACCCAGGATGGCGTTCCGTACGAAGTCCGGGCCGCCCTCGCCCGCGGAGGACGCCAGCCGCTTGCCGGCCTCGTCGATCTGCGTCCGGAGCAGCGCGATATCGCGGTCCACCTCGGCCTGTGCGGCGGTCGGCACGCCGCTGAGCCGAGAGGCGACGTCCGGGCAGCTGATCGTCTGGCCGGAGCCCGCCCCGGCCCCGCCGCCCTGCCCGGCCCCGGAGCCGGTTGCCGCCGCGCCGTCCGACAGGGTGCACTCGGCGAGCGCGTCGAGCCCCGTCGGCTTCTCGGCATGCCGTCCGATGGAGATCGCGATGCGGTCCAGGGTGGACTTCCGCTTGTCCGCCAGGGGCCCGAGGATGGCGTTCCGTACGAAGTCCGGGCCGCCCTCGCCCGCGGAGGACGCCAGCCGCTTGCCGGCCTCCGCTAGCTGGGTGTCCAGGAGGGCGAGGTTGCGGTCCACCTCGGCCCGGGACGCCGCCGGGATCTCGGGGAGGGAGCCGGCGACGGCGGGGCAGCTGATGGCCGGGGCCGCCCCGGCCGACGCATCGGCGCCGCCGCCCTGACCGGCCATGGCGGCTCCCACCACGACGGCCGCACAGGTGATGCCACCGATCGCGCCGGAGAGGAGGATTCTCCGGCGGTGCGGTAACCGAAGGCCACGCGACATCTGATCACTCACCTCGTCGGGGTCGGACAGCGGGTGTGACTCGCGGCTCGCCCCTCTCCCCCTGAGAGCGTCACGAGGTCTCGCGCCCATGAGTACGGCCGGTGCGGCGGGTGTGTTCAACGCGTCGCGGGAAGAGGCTCAGGAAGAAGGCTCAGAGAAGCTCCGGGAAACGCCGCAGGGGCCCGGGGCCCTGCCCCGGGCCCCTGCGGACCTTGGCTTCCCTGCCGTGCGCGACGGCGCGGCTCAGCGCACCTCGGAGATCTCCGGGCCGCGCTGGAGCCGGTCGGCACCGCCCGCGAACCGCGAGCCCTGCGCCTGGTCCTGCTGCACCCCGTCGGGCACCATCTGCGCGTCGTTCGGCAGCTTGAGGACGATCGGATCGCGCGGGGCCATCGGGCCCTCGCCGCGCACCACGACCGTGTCCCGGAAGATCGCTTCCAGGAGACTGCCGGTCTCGGGCTGCACCGCGCCCTGCCCGGAGATCACTCCGCGCAGGAACCAGCGGGGCCCGTCCACGCCGACGAAGCGGACCACCTGCACACCGTTCTTGCCGTCCGGGAGCTGCACCGGCACCTGGGCGCGCAGCTCCCAGCCGAGCGGGCCCTCGACCTCGTCCACGACCCCGCCCTGCTGGGTGATGCCGGTGGCGATCTCGTCGCGCACCTCGCCCCAGATGCCTTCCTTCTTGGGCGCGGCGAACGCCTGGAGCTGCACGGCGCTGTCCCGCAGCACCACGGTCGCGGCGACGATCGCGTCCCCGGCGACCTCCACCCGCAGCTCCATGCCCTCGACGCCGGGCACGAACAGACCGCCGAGGTCCACCCGGCCCTCGCCGGGCTCGCGCACCTCGGACACGTCCCAGGGGCCTTCGGGGCGCGGGGCCGGCGGCAGGCTCACCCGGCCGGTCTCCGCGGATGCGCCGGTGTCCTCAGCGCCGTCCGCGTCCTTCGCGTCCTCGGCCAACTCCTCGGAGGCCACGTCGAGCGACTCGACGTCCTCCTTGCTGCTGCGCTTGCGGCGACGTCCGAACACGTCATCGTCCTTCCCGGTCGGAACCGACCGAAGCGTATCTATTCCCGCCCGTTGCCCTACCCGTTGTGCCGTCCACGGCGGCATGACCGCCGGTGGACCCGAAGCCCCCTTCGGCCCGCGCCGACCCGGGAAGCTCCGCCACCTCCTGGAAGCGCACCTTCTCGACCTGCTGGACGACCAATTGGGCGATCCGGTCGAAGCGCTCGAACCGCACGCTCTCGCGCGGGTCCAGGTTGACCACGATCACCTTGATCTCTCCACGGTACCCGGCATCGATGGTCCCCGGGGCATTCACCATGGCGACGCCGCAGCGCGCGGCGAGTCCGGACCGTGGATGCACGAAGGCGGCATACCCCTCCGGGAGCGCGATAGACACTCCGGTGGGCAGAACCGCGCGCTCCCCGGGGGCCAGCTCGGCCGCCTCGGTGGTGACCAGGTCGGCCCCCGCGTCGCCGGGGTGGGCGTACCCGGGGAGCGGGACCTCGGGGTCCACCCTGCGGATCAACACGTCGACGGGTACCGGGCTCATGAGGTCCTTACTGTTTCGTCCGCCGCCCCGCCCGCGAGACGCGACGGCGCGGCCTGCGTCATCGTCCTCGGCCGGGCGGACCCGCGTGCGCCGCTCACGGGTTCACCTCGAAGGCGCGCGCGACCCTCACCTGATCCGGATCGGCGAGCGCCGCGTCGATCTCCTGCGCCCGGCCGTTCTCGATGAAGTGGTCGACCCGCACCTCTATGAAGAGGGCCTGGGCCCGCACCGCGAGGCTGCCGTCCGGGCCGCCGATCCGGCCCGTGGCCGAGCAGTAGATCTTACGGCCGTGCACGGCGGTCACCCGTGCCTCCAGGTACAGCTGGGCGCCGACGGGCACGGGCCGCACGAAGTCCGTCTCCAGCCGCCCGGTCACCGCGATCACCCGCTGTAGCCAGTTGAGCGAACCGAGCGTCTCGTCCAGCGCCGCGGCCAGCACCCCGCCGTGGGCCAGGCCCGGTGCGCCCTGGTGCCCGGAGCGCACGGTGAACTCGGCGGTGACGCTCACGCCCTCGCCCGCCCGTGCGCTCAGCCCCAGGCCCCGCGCCTGGTCGCCACAGCCGAAGCACTGGTCGTAGTGCGCGCCGAGGGGCTCCCCGGGCGGGGGCGCGTCGGGATGGCGCACCGGCGCCGTGGCGCCCTCCGGCGGCGTCAGCCCTGTCGTTCGTCCAGTCACAACGGCTGACCTTACCCGCGAGAACACCCCGGATCGGCGGCCATGCCAAGCTGATACGTATGCAGCGTTACGAAGAACGCCTCAGCGCGCCCCGTTCCTGGTGGTTCATCGCCTTCCTGATCGGGGTCTCGGTGGGATTGATCATGCTGCCGTTCGGCACCCTGCCGATGCTCGGCGGGCTGATCGGTGGTGCGGCACTGGCCTGTGTCGCGGTGAGTTCCTACGGCTCGGCGCGGGTGCGTGTGGTGGCGGACTCGCTGGTGGCGGGCGATGCGAGGATTCCGGTGTCGGCCCTGGGGACCCCGGAGGTGCTGGACGCCGCCGAGGCGACCGCCTGGCGGACGCACAAGGCCGATCCGCGGGCGTTCATGCTGCTGCGCAGCTACATCCCGACCGCGCTGCGGGTGACCGTCACTGATCCGGAGGACCCAACTCCGTATGTGTATGTGTCCACGCGGGACCCGGAGGCGCTCGCCGCCGCGCTCACGGCCGTGCGCTCCGCGTGACCGGGCGCGTGCCGAGGGTCACTTCACCTGGGGCAGCGAAAGGTCCCAGGGGGTCTGCTTGATCCGCAGGTCCTTGCGGACCCTGCGCGCGAGCCTCTTGGTGTCGCGCCGGTTCATCGCGGCTCCCACGGTCGCGCCGACCATGAAGGGCGCCAGGACCGGCAGGTTCCGGAAGCTGCGTCTGAGGATCTGCTGCCGCAGCTCCCGCTTCATCTGGACGCCGAGGGCCGCGTTGACGCTCGCCGGCACGGTGACGTCGATACCGCGCTCGTCGGCCCAGGCCCCGAGATAGGCGAGGCCGCGCTGGCGCGCGGTGCCGGGCGCACGCACTCCGTAGACCTCGTGCAGCTCGGCGATCAGCTTGATCTCCACGGCTGCCACGCCGACGATCTCGGCGGCCAGCTCGGTGGGCATGGCGGGCGGGGCCGGCAGCATCGCCGCGGCGCCAACGCCCGCACCCACGGTGGAGGTGCCATGGGCGGCACCTGCCACCAGCTTGTCCGCGAGCTCTTCGGGGCCCAGCCCCGGGAACTGCCGACGCAGAGTCGCGAGGTCGCGGACCGGGACGCGTGGAGCGTTCGCGATGATCCGGTCGGCGACCGCGTGAACCCCCGCTCTCGCACGCTCACCGCCGCGTCGCACGCCGTGGCGGACGGCGGTCGCGAGCGAGGCCGTCCGGCCTCGCTCGACATACGCCTCGTCCACGTCGTCGTGCTCCGCCTCCACGCCGACCCCGCGGCTCAGGCCGCGCAGTCGCGGCAGATCGGCTGGCCGTTCTTGGTCTCGCTGGCCAGCTGACTGCGGTGGTGCACGAGGAAGCAGCTCATGCAGGTGAACTCGTCCGCCTGGCGAGGCAGCACCCGAACGGACAGCTCCTCGTTCGAGAGATCCGCGCCGGGCAGCTCGAGGCCCTCCGCCTGCTCGAACTCATCCACGTCGACGGTGGACGCGGACTTGTCGTTCCGCCGGGCCTTCAGTTCCTCGATGCTGTCCTCGTTGACGTCATCGTCGGTCTTGCGTGGGGTGTCGTAATCCGTTGCCATGTCGCTCTCCCCCTCTGGGTGTCTGCGGTGTCTCCAGCGCACGTAACGCGTGAGAGGCCGGACTTGTGCCCGACCCGAGGCGGAGATTTTGCCTCACATCAAGGTCTGTTACTCAATCGACACCCAACCGCACCCCTGAAGAGGTGATCGGGTTGGATGGCCATCGGGACCGTACACGGTCCGAATGTCGCACTCGCATGCGCCATGACGTGTACTTCCCGTGATCACGGCCCCCGAAAACCCGGATTTTCCCGGCTTTCCGTCAACCGCGACGATCACTCAGTGTATATGGCCGGAAAATCGCCCATGTGATCGATCACACACCTTACAGATGGTGGGCGGATCACGAAAATTCCGCCCAAAGCGAACACACCCCGGGCGCGTCCCGACCCCGGTCTCTCCGGCCTCAGACCGGGAGTACCACCCGCATCACCAGGCCGCCTCCCTCGCGCGGCTCCGCCGCGATCCTGCCGCCGTGGGCGCGCGCCACCGAGCGCGCGATCGACAGCCCGAGACCGACGCCCTTGTCGCTGCCGGTGCGCTCGGTACGCAGCCTGCGGAACGGTTCGAAGATGTTGTCCATCTCATAGGCCGGGACGACCGGGCCGGTGTTCGCGACCACCAGCACCGCCTGGCCCTGCCGGCTCTCGGTGGTGACCTCCACCCATCCGTCCGTGGCCACGTTGTAGCGCACCGCGTTCTGCACGAGGTTCAGCGCGATCCGCTCCAGCAGCACCCCGTTGCCCTGGACCACCGCGGGACCGCGGTTTCCGCGCAGCTCCACGCCCTTGTCCTCGGCCTCCGCCCGGACCTGCTCCAGCGCCTGGGAGGCGACCTCGGCGAGATCCACCGGCTTGCGGTCGACGATCTCGTTGTCGCTGCGGGCCAGCAGCAGCAGGCCCTCCACCAGTTGTTCGCTGCGCTCGTTGGTGGCCAGCAGGGTCTTGCCCAGCTGGGTCAGCTCCGGCGACGCCTGCGGGTCCGAGAGCTGCACCTCCAGCAGGGTGCGGTTGATCGCCAGCGGGGTGCGCAGCTCATGCGAGGCGTTGGCGACGAACCGCTGCTGGGCGGTGAACGCCCGGTCCAGCCGCTCCAGCATCTCGTCGAAGGTGTCGGCGAGCTCCTTGAGCTCGTCGTCCGGGCCGTCCAGCTCGATCCGCCGGGACAGGTCCGAACCCGCCACCTGGCGCGCGGTCCGGGTGATCCGGCCGAGCGGCGAGAGCACCCGCCCGGCCATCGCGTAGCCGAAGGCGAAGGCGATCACGGACAGGCCCAGGAGGGCGATCAGGGAGCGGCGCAGCAGCCCGTCCAGGGCCAGCTGGCGCTGCTCCTTCATGCAGGTGTTCAGCACCGCGTTGAACTGGTCGGGGCTGCTCTGGCCGATGATCTCGGGACAGGTGTTGTTGGTCGGCTGGACACTGCCGCCGACCAGCTTGAACGGCAGCTCGTTGCCCACGTGCAGGGCCTGGGCGGCCAGCAGGTAGATGATCGTCAGCAGCACCACCCCGGCGATCAGGAACATCCCGCCGTACAGCAGGGTGAGCCGTATCCGGATCGTGGGGCGCAGCCAGGGGTTGGGGCGCGAGCCGTGCTGCGGGTCCCAGCTGGGCTTGGGCGGCACCGTCGGCGGCAGTGGGGTCGGAGTCGTCGCCATGCCGGATCAGATCCGGTAGCCCGAGCCGGGCACGGTGACGATCACCGCGGGCTCGCCGAGCTTGCGGCGCAGGGTCATCACGGTCACCCGGACCACGTTGGTGAACGGGTCGGTGTTCTCGTCCCACGCCTTCTCCAGCAGCTGCTCCGCGGAGACCACGGCGCCCTCGCTGCGCATGAGCACTTCGAGGACCGCGAACTCCTTCGGGGCGAGCTGGATCTCCTTGCCGTCCCGGAACACCTCACGGCGGTTGGGGTCCAGCTTGATCCCGGCGCGCTCCAGCACGGGCGGCAGGGCGACGGTGGTCCGGCGGCCGAGCGCGCGGACCCGCGCGATCAGCTCGCTGAACGCGAAGGGCTTGGGGAGATAGTCGTCCGCGCCGATCTCCAGGCCCTCCACGCGGTCGCTGACGTCACCGGAGGCGGTGAGCATCAGGACACGGGTGGGGATGCCGAGTTCGACGATCTTGCGGCATACGTCGTCGCCGTGGACGAGGGGCAGGTCCCGGTCGAGGACGACGACGTCGTAGTCGTTGACGGCGATCCGCTCCTGGGCGGCGGCTCCGTCATACACGACGTCGACGGCCATGGCCTCCCGGCGCAGTCCGGTGGCCACCGCATCGGCGAGCAGCTGCTCGTCCTCGACGACGAGTACACGCACGTCGTTAGTCCTTCCTTCATTGCCGCAGTGGGCGTGTTGCCGCAGTGGGCGTGATCTCGCCAAACTCCATGAGCGTCCGGCGCCTCCATCCTGCCTCGAAGTCTCATAAACCGGCGGTAAGAGGGATCGTCGCGGGATCTTGCGGCCGGTGCGGGGGGGGCGGCCGCGCGGGGCGGGCGGACCCGGGAAGACCGATTTCAGATTCTTTTGGCGGCCGAGGTTTCCGCCGAGGACGGGGTGGGGAGGACGACTGCACACCCGCGATCACGCCCTGTCTCCGGCATCCCCTTGGTTGTCCTTGCCGTCGGCAGGGGCCACGCACGTGATCGTCCCACCGTCGGCACACCCCCGTGCCACCGACCCACGATGAGGGGGCGCAACATGGACGCGTTCACCGCAGGCATTCTGCAGCGCATAGAAAACACCAAGTCCGATCTCATTCGCGCCCGTGAGACGGGCGACGATTTCCTTGTGGACGTGGAGCAGTCGGAGCTGGAAGACCTCCGTCGCCTCGCCGCCGAGCACGGTGTCGAAGTAAGCGCCTCGTTTGCCTGATCCCGTGGTGGATTCCGGACCCGATCCAGATCCGGAATCCACGTAGCCGATTCCCTTTCACCGCCGGATGTGATCCAGAAAACATCCGGTCAGCACGCCGAAGCGCTCCGGTGTCCTCATGGCACCGGAGCGCTTTGACGTGCCCAGCGGCCGGGGGCGCGGTCAGTCGTGCCAGGCGCCCAGGTCCTCCAGAAGCCGCTGCAACGGCTCGAAGAGGCCGGAAGGGGCGGCGACGGTCAGCTCCGTGGCGGCCGGGGTGCCCGGCCGTCCTCCGGTGAGCGCGCCCGCCTCACGCGCGATCAGCGCCCCGGCCGCGAAGTCCCAGGGGTTGAGCCCGCGCTCGTAGTAGCCGTTCAGCCGGCCGCAGGCCACATCGCACAGGTCGATGGCGGCCGATCCGCCGCGCCGGATGTCCCGCACCCGCGGCAGCACCTCCTGGAGGACCCTGGCCTGCCCGATACGGCGCTCGCGCACGTACCCGAAGCCGGTGCCGATCAGCGACTCCTCGAGCGGGGGCGCGGGGCGGCAGTGCACCGGCTCCCCGTTCAGCCGGGCGCCCTGGCCCAGGACCGCCTGGAAGGTCTCGCCGCGCACCGGGGCGATCACCACCCCGACGACCGTCTCGCCGTCCTTCTCGGCGGCGATGCTGACCGCCCACGACGGCAGGCCGTAGAGGTAGTTCACGGTGCCGTCGAGCGGGTCGATCACCCAGCGCACACCGCTGCTGCCCGCGCTGCTGGCGCCCTCCTCCCCCAGCACCCCGTCCTGCGGGCGGCGGCGCGCGAGGAGGTCGGTGATCAGCTTCTCGGCGGCGATGTCCATCTCGGTGACGACGTCGATCGGGCTGGTCTTGGTGGCCGCCACCCCGAGGTCGGCCGGACGGCCGTCGCGCAGCAGGTCAGCCGCGCCGCGGGCGGCCTCCAGCGCCGTGTCGAGGAGTTCGGTCATGAGCGGGTCGGTCATCGTGCTCCTTGGTGGAATACCCGCCAGGGACGAGCGGTGGCGGGCCGGGAACGGTGGGGCGGGCGCGCTCAGTCGGACCCCGCGGCGGCGGGGCGCGGCGACCGGGCCGGACAGCAGCCCACCGGGCACACGTCGTGGCTCGGGCCGAGGGCGCCCAGGGCGCAGCGCTCCGGGGCGGCCGCCGCCCGGTCCTCGGCGAAGCGCTCGGCGGCCGCGCGCTCCAGCACCAGATCGCGCACGCCCGCCGCGAACCGCGGATCGGCGCCGACGGTCGAGGCGCGGGCGACCGGCAGACCGAGCTCGGCGGCCTTGGCCGCGGCCTCGGTGTCGAGGTCGTACTTGACCTCCATGTGGTCCGAGACGAAGCCGATCGGGACCATGACGACGGCGGGCACGCCCTCGCCGTGCAGCTCCTCGAGGTGATCGCAGATGTCCGGTTCCAGCCAGGGGATGTGCGGCGCGCCGCTGCGCGACTGGTAGACCAGCCGCCAGGGGTGGTCGATGCCGGTCTCCGCACGCACCGCGTCGGCGATCAGCCGGGCGACATCGAGGTGCTGGGCGACATAGGCGCCCCCCTCGCCGTGCTCGGTGTGCGCCTCCACCGGGCCCGAGGTGTCGGCGGCGGCGGTCGGGATGGAGTGCGTGGTGAAGGCGAGATGGGCCCCGGCGCGCCGCTCTTCGGGCAGCTGGGCGAGCGCGGTCAGCGTGGCGTCCACCATGGGCCGGACGAAGCCGGGGTGGTTGAAGTAGTGCCGCAGCTTGTCGACGCGCGGCAGCGGCAGGCCCTCGCCCTCCAGGGCGGCCAGGGAGTCCGCGAGGTTCTCCCGGTACTGGCGGCAGCCGGAGTACGAGGCGTAGGCGCTGGTGGCCAGCACCAGGATGCGGCGGTGGCCGTCGGCGACCATCTCGCGCAGGGTGTCGGTCAGATACGGCGCCCAGTTGCGGTTGCCCCAGTAGACCGGCAGGTTCAGGCCGTGTTCGGCGAAGTCCTCGCGCAGCGCCGCCAGCAGCTCGCGGTTCTGCGCGTTGATCGGGCTGACCCCGCCGAAGAGGAAGTAGTGCCGGCCGACCTCCTTCAGCCGCTCGCGGGGGATCCCCCGCCCGCGCGTGACGTTCTCCAGGAACGGCACCACGTCCTCGGGGCCCTCCGGCCCGCCGAAGGAGAGCAGCAGCAGTGCGTCATAGGGGTCGGGGGATGGCTGTACTGACTGATCCGGCATGCTCCCGATCCTGCCACCAGCCCCTGACGGGCGGAAAACGGCCCTGGGCGCGCCGGTGCCGGGACCGTAATCTGTATCAGCTTCTACGATCCTTACCCTGCTCACCGGCGGAGCCTGCCTTGTCCAGTACCAGCCCCTACCGCGCGATCTTCGCCGCCCCCGGTGCCAAGGAGTTCTCCGCGGCCGGTCTCCTGGGGCGGATGACGCTGTCCATGGCGGGCATCGGCGTGGTCACCATGGTCTCCGAACTCACCGGCCGGTATGGGCTGGCGGGCGCCCTGTCGGCCACGCTGGCGCTCTCCGCCGCCGTCGCCGGCCCGCAGATCTCCCGGCTGGTCGACCGGCACGGCCAGCGCCGGGTGCTGCGACCGGCGACCCTGGTGGCGCTCACCGCCGTCGCCGGGCTGCTGCTGAGCGCGCACTGGGGCTGGCCGGACTGGACGCTGTTCGTCTTCGCCGCCGGGGCCGGCTGTGTGCCCAGTGTCGGTTCCATGGTGCGGGCCCGCTGGGCGGCGATCTACGGGGGCTCCCCGCGGGAGCTGCACGCCGCGTACGCCTGGGAGTCCATCGTCGACGAGGTCTGCTTCATCGTCGGGCCGGTCGTCTCGATCGGGCTGTCCACCTCCTGGTTCCCGGAGGCGGGCCCGCTGCTGGCCGCCTGCTTCCTGGCGGCCGGGGTCTTCTCGCTGACCGCGCAGCGGGCCACCGAGCCCGTACCGCATCCGCGCGGGCACCACACCGGCGGTTCGGCGCTGCGCTCGCGCGGGCTCCAGGTGCTGGTGGCCACCTTCGTGGCGCTCGGGGTGATCTTCGGGGCGATCGACGTGGTGACGGTGGCCTTCGCCGAGGACGAGGGCCACAAGGGCGCGGCGAGCCTGGCCCTCTCGGTGTACGCGCTGGGCTCCTGCCTCGCGGGCGCGGTCTTCGGGCTGCTGCGCCTGAAGGGATCGGCGGCCCGTCGCTGGTTGTGGGGAATTTGTGCGATCGCCGTGAGTATGATCCCGCTCCAACTGGTCGGGAACCTGCCGTTCCTGGCCGTGGCGCTCTTCGTCGCGGGCCTGGCCATCGCACCCACGATGGTCACCACCATGGCCCTCGTCGAACGGCACGTACCACGCGCGCATCTGACCGAGGGCATGACCTGGGTGAGCACCGGGCTCGCGGTCGGGGTGGCGCTCGGCTCGTCGGCCGCCGGAGGGGTGGTGGACGCGGCCGGCGCCCGTGCGGGGTACGCGGTGCCGGCCGTGGCCGGGGCGCTCGCGGCGGCGATGGCGTTCCTCGGGTACCGCCGGCTCCGGCCGGCGCCACAGCGGGAGGGGTCGGGTACGGATGACCGTAAAGACCGTGCGGAGCAGCGTGTGGCGTAACTGGGCGGGGAATGTGACCGCCCGCCCGGTGCGGAGCGTGGCCCCGTCGTCCACCCAGGAGCTGGCCGAGCTGATCCGCCGGGCCGCGACGGAGGGGCTGAAGGTGAAGGCGGTGGGCACCGGGCACTCCTTCACCACCGTGGCCGCCACCGACGGGCTGCTGATACGCCCGGACCGTATGGCGGGCGTGCGCGGGCTGGACCGCGAGGCGGGGACCGTGACCGTCGCGGCCGGCACACCGCTGCGGCAGCTCAACGAGACGCTGTCGGCCCATGGGCTGTCGCTGGTCAATATGGGCGACATCATGGAGCAGACGGTGGCCGGGGCGACCGCCACGGGCACCCATGGCACCGGCCGGGCCAGCGCCTCGATCGCCGCCCAGATCAAGGGCCTGGAGCTGGTGACGGCGGACGGTTCGGTGCTGCGCTGCTCCGCGGCGGAGCACCCGGAGATCTTCGCGGCCGCCCGGATCGGGCTCGGTGCGCTCGGTGTGGTCAGCGAGATCACCTTCGGTGTGGAACCGGAGTTCCTGCTCACCGCGCGTGAGGAACCGATGCCCTTCGACCGCGTGATGGCCGATTTCGATCAACTCGTGGCCGAGAATGAGCACTTCGAGTTCTATTGGTTCCCGCACACCGGAAACTGCAACACCAAGCGGAACAACCGCAGCACCGGCCCCGCCGCCCCGGTGGGCCGGCTCAGCGGCTGGGTGGACGACGAACTGCTCTCCAACGGCATCTTCCAGGTGGCCTGTTCGGTGGGCCGGGCGGTCCCCGCCACCATCCCCGGAATCGCCAAGATCTCCAGCCGCGCCCTGTCCGCCCGGACCTACACGGACATCCCTTACAAAGTCTTCACCTCTCCGCGCCGGGTGCGGTTCCTGGAGATGGAGTACGCGGTGCCGCGCGAGGCCGCGGTCACGGTGCTGCGCGAGCTCAAGACGGCCGTCGAGCGGTCCGGTGTGCGGGTCAGCTTCCCGGTGGAGGTACGCACCGCGCCCGCCGACGACATCCCGCTGTCCACCGCCTCCGGACGCGAGACCGCCTACATCGCCGTCCATCTGTACCGGGGCACCCCGCACCGGGCGTACTTCACGGTGGCCGAACAGATCATGATCGCGCACGGCGGCCGTCCGCACTGGGGCAAACTGCACAGCCGCGACGCCGCCTATCTGGCCGGGGTCTATCCACGGTTCGGCGAGTTCACGGCCCTGCGCGACCGGCTGGACCCGGACCGGCTGTTCACCAACGACTATCTGCGGCGGGTACTCGGCGACTGACCCGTCACCGTCCGGCGGTGGCACCGGCCGTGGGCGTGGCGTCCCCCGAATCGTCCGTTCCGCTGTCCGTGGCACCGCCGGACGGGTTCCGGGACGAGCCGGGGGTGGCGGGCGCGGAGGTGCCCGGCGCGCTCGCGCCGCCGGTGCCGCTCCCCGAGCCGGAGCCCTCGCCGGAGTCCTTTCCGGAGCCGGACGATCCGGACGGACCGGGCGTGGGCGTGGTCGACGCGTCGGCCGCGCCGCCCCCGCCGGAGGTGCTCGCGGACGGCGCCGGATCGCCGCCTTGGGACGAGCCGGGGCTCTGGGACGGGGTGGCCGGGTCCCGACGCGAGGGCGCGGGGGTGGACTTCGCGCCCGAGGAGCCGGTCACACTGTCGCCGACGGTGGTTCCGCTCCGCTCCTCCCCCCAGACGTTGGACACCGGGCCTCCGGAGAACATCTCGATCCCCGTGATGACGCCCATGGCGACGACGAAGGCGGCGAGCGCCCCGAGGGCGTGCCGCCGCCGGCCGCGCAGCCGGGTGCCGTGCGTGGTCGGCGCGCCGTACTCACCGGTGGGCGCCGCCTGCGGGGGCGCTCCCGGCTCGGTGGACCGCGGGCGCCCCGGCGGCCGCGTCTGGACCTGGACCCGCACCTCCTTGATCTGCTCCCCGGTACGGCGGAACAGATGCTGGAAGACGGTGCCGCCCGCGGTCGCCACCACGCTCACCACACCGGCACCGAGGATCGTCCCGTAGACGCCGAGCTTGGAGGCGAGCACCGCGGCGGCGACGGCCGCCAGGGCACTGCCGGCCACCTGGGCCACGCTCAGCTCCATCCGTTTGCTCTTGTGTTGTCCGTCGACGTCGGCCTTGCCCTGCATTTCCCGCCTCGCTTGGACATTCGTTCCACCCTGCAGGGAGAAGTGACCGCTAAGCGAAGCAGATCGTTCCGATTCTGACGTTTCTGTGAAACTTGCCACCCAAATCACGCCTCACTTCGAAGGATTCAGGCTCCGCAGCCCCCTCCGGCCATGAACTCGGCTGGCGCGCCGCTCCACCTGAGCGGCCCGAATGGAGTACTGTGACGACTCCTGGCCCCGCTTTCCCGTCCGGCCGCCCGGACCCATCGGGAGGGGTCAGAGGGCGGCAACCAACCGGCCCGGGCAACTCGGCAAAGTTGTGGCAGGCTGCACCCGGGCAGGCCACACTCGTCTAGCGGGAGAGCAGCGACGCAACCGTGACGTCGGCAGGCACCACCCGGGAGGTCCCCATGCCCGAACTGCGTGTCGTGGCCGTCAGCAACGACGGCACACGGCTGGTGCTCAAGGCTGCGGACAGCACGGAGTACACACTTCCCATCGACGAGCGACTGCGCGCCGCGGTGCGCAACGACCGCGCTCGGCTCGGCCAGATCGAGATCGAGGTCGAGAGCCATCTGCGGCCCCGTGACATCCAGGCCCGGATACGTGCCGGCGCCACCGCCGAAGAGGTCGCGCAGATGGCGGGCATCCCCGTCGACCGCGTGCGGCGCTTCGAGGGCCCGGTGCTCGCGGAGCGCGCCTTCATGGCCGAGCGCGCCCGCAAGACTCCCGTGCGCCGTCCCGGCGAGAACACCGGACCGCAGCTCGGCGAGGCCGTCGCGGAGCGGCTGCTGCTGCGCGGCGCGGAGAAGGACACCGCGCAGTGGGACTCCTGGCGGCGGGACGACGGCACCTGGGAGGTGCTGCTGGTCTACCGGGTCGCCGGTGAGCCGCATTCGGCGAGCTGGACCTACGACCCGCCCCGGCGGCTGGTCCAGGCGGTGGACGACGAGGCACGGGCGCTGATCGGCGAGGCCGACGACACGCCCGAGCCGAGCTTCCCGTTCGTGCCGCGGATCGCCCGACTGCCGCGCGACCGGGACCGGGACCGCGACCGGTCGTCGTCCGAGCGCCTCGACGACGACTCGGCGCCCACGTCCGCGTCCGCCGCGCTGGACGACGGTTTCGGTGAACGGGACTCGCTCACCAGCCTGCTGGAGGCGGTGCCGAACTTCCGGGGCGACATGGTCGTGCCCGACGCGTCGCCCCCTCCGCCGGACGAGCCCGTCGAGGAGCCGGAGGCCGTCGAGCCGCCCGCCCCCGCGGCGAGCGCGGGTTCGGCGTACGCGGATGTGCTGATGCCGCGTTCGGTGGCCGGCCACCGCGACCGGCTGACCGGTACGACGGACCGCCAGGCGGAAGCGGACGGCGTCCGTCCGGGACGCCGGGCCGCGGTGCCGAGCTGGGACGAGATCGTCTTCGGCACCCGCCGCAAGAAGCAGGAGTAGCGGCGGAAGAAGCAGTGGACCGCACCGCGGCCCACGACGGCCGGTTCGGGCCCCGCCACCGCATCACCGGTGGCGGGGTCCTTCGGCGTGGTCAGCCCCGCTCGGGCCCCGTGGCCACCGGACGGGCGCCGTCCGCGGACCATTCGCTCCAGGAGCCGACGTACAGAGCCGCCGGAATGCCCGCCACCGCCAGCGCCAGGACCTGGTGCGCGGCCGAGACCCCGGAGCCGCAGTACACCCCGACCTCGGCGTCCTCGGTGGCGCCCAGGGCCGCGAACCGCTCGGCCAGTTGGCCGGCGGGCAGGAAGTGGCCGTCGGCGGTGACGTTCTCCACCGTGGGGGCGGAGACCGCGCCCGGGATATGGCCGCCGACGGGGTCGATGGGCTCGACCTCCCCCCGGTAGCGCTCGGCCGCACGCGCGTCCAGGAGCACCCCGCGCCGCGCGAGCGCCGCCGCGTCGTCCGCCTCCAGCAGCGGCAGGGCCCCGGGCTCCGGGACGAAGTCGCCCTCGCCCGCCTCGGGCGCGTCGGTGGTCAGGACGCCGCCGGCCGCCGTCCAGGCGGGCAGACCTCCGTCGAGCACCCTTACGGAGGGATGCCCCGCCCAGCGCAGCAGCCACCACGCACGCGCCGCGGCCCACCCCTGCCCGCCGTCGTACACCACCACGCGCCGGTCCCGGCGCACTCCGGCGCGACGCATCGCGGCCGCGAACGCGGAAAGATCGGGCAGGGGATGGCGGCCGGCCTTTCCGGGCGGGCCCGCGAGCTCGGTGTCGAGATCGACGTAGACGGCATCGGGCAGATGTCCCGCCTCGTATGCGGGGCGGCCGGGAGGGCCGCCCAGCTGCCAGCGCACATCGAGCAGGAGCGGAGGCTGATCCTCCGCCAGCTCACCCATGAGATCGAATGCGGTGATGATGGCATGCATAGGAACCACCCTTGCGTAGATATCTCTGCGTCGATTGGACCACCTGGTCACCCTGCGGACAGCTGGGCGCCACCAGAGCGCAATGAAGCCGAAACGGACATGCGGTAGTAAGTCGGGCATTCTGTTGCGGGGCGCGATGAATTGCGGCTCCGCCAGGGCGCCATCGGCGACAGGTGGTGCAAATATCTGTCGGACCCCCCGCATCAGCACCTCCGCACAACCGCCCCGTGTCGCCGACCGGCGCGGGGCCGCACGGCCGCCACTCGATGGTCCGAGGAGAGAATGACGTATGACCGAGGCAGCGACTCGGCGCACACCGGGCACGCCCTGCTGGACGAGTCTGATGGTGCACAGCCTTGCCGCGACACAGGACTTCTACCACGCCTTGTTCGGCTGGGAGTTCACACCGGGCCCACAGCAACTGGGCGCGTATGTCCGCGCGGTCCAGGACGGCCGGCCGGTCGCCGGGTTGAGCGAGCTGCCTCCGGAACGCCACTTGCCGGTGGCCTGGTCGACCTATCTGGCGTCCGACGACGCCGATGAGACCGCTGAGATGATCCGCGCCTGCGGCGGCACCGTGGCGGTGGGCCCGCTGGACGCCGACGAGGCCGGCCGGATGCTGATCGCCGCCGACCCCGAGGGCGCGGTGTTCGGCGTATGGCAGGAGGGCACGTACACGGCGGCGGCGGAGCCCGGGGCGCCGGGGACGCCGGTCTGGCACGAACTGCTGACCCGCGAGGGCACCGGGGTCCTGAAGTTCTACCAGATGGTCTTCGGCTACCGGGCGGAACCGGCGGCCTCCGAGGAGCCGGGCTGCCGCACCCTGCGCCTGGGCGACCGGCCGGTCTGCGCGATCCAGAGCGTCGGCGACGCCCTGCCGCGCGGCCGGGGACCGTACTGGATGACGCACTTCGCGGTGGCCGACGTGGCGGAGACGGTGCGCCGGGTCACCGCGTTGGGCGGTCAGGTGGTCCGGCCGCCGTCGCGGGGAGCGACCGGACACCGGGCCACGGTGCGGGACCCGGAAGGGGCCGCCTTCACCGTCGTATCGGCAGACCGGGGCTAGGGTCTGTCGTCAAAGGGGGCGCCCGGCCGCGAGCGGGGACACCTCCCAGCGGTAGCCGGGGAGGCCGGTGCGGTCGACCACAATGCGAGCGTCGCCCTCGCACGGGACGTACCCGGGTGCTGCGACAAGGCGGCGAGCGGCCGTGCCAGGCGTCGGGAGCGGGGCGCCCCCCCCATTGACGACGGACCCTAGCGCGCCGACGGGCCGGAGGGCTGGTCGAGCGGGAGCACATCCGGTGACAGGGCGGCGGCGCGGGCTCCGGCAGCCGTCATCCGGCGCCGGTGGTGACGCCGGCACAGCACCTCGTAACCGACCTCGCTCTCCGGCCGGTTGACGTCACCCACGACGACCTGGGCGCCCTCCACGACCATCTGGCCGCCGACGGTACGGGCGTTGTGCGTCGCCCTGGCACCGCACCAGCACAACGCCTCGACCTGAAGCACCTCCACCCGGTCGGCGAGCTCCACCAGGCGCTGCGAGCCGGGGAAGAGCTTGCTGCGGAAGTCGGTGGTGATGCCGAAGGCGAAGACGTCCACATCCAGGTCGTCCACCACCCGGGCGAGCTGGTCTATCTGCGGCGGGGTCAGAAACTGGGCCTCGTCCGCGATGACGTAGTCGACCCGGCCCCCGGCGGTCATCGCCTGGACCACATGGGCGTAGAAGTCGAGGTGGTCGGCGACCTCCACCGCCTCGGTGGCCAGTCCGAGCCGCGAGGAGAGCTTGCCCTCGCCGGCCCGGTCGTCCCGGGTGTAGATCATCCCCTGGAGCCCCCGCGCCGAGCGGTTGTGCTGGATCTGCAGAGCGAGGGTGCTCTTCCCGCAGTCCATCGTTCCGGAAAAGAACACCAGCTCGGGCATGGGGAGGCAGGGCCTTTCGTACGGGCGGGGAGAGGGCGTGAGGGCTTCAGGAGCGTACTTCGAGGAGCGGCACCAGCTGCTCCAGGGGGGTCATCGAACCGTGCAGCCCGACCATGGCGGACTCCTTCGGCTCGGTGTGCGAGGCGACGATCGCGACGTCCTCGCGCGCGGCGGCCACCACATCGCCGATCCGCTGGTACACCCGGTGATCGACACCCCTGCCGCCGGTGTCGGCACCGCCGGGCCCGCCGAACCAGCCCGCCTCGATGGCCTCGTCACGACTGGCCACCCACATCCGCTCGCCCAGCACCTCACGCCAGACGGCCAGCACATCGCCGGCGGCGCCGGGAACGGCGTACACATGCCGGGCGCGGCCCTCGCCGCCCAGCAGCGAGACGCCCGCGCGCAGCTCCCAGTCCTCGTCGAAGTCGATGCGCGACTCCGGGTCGAAAGGGATGTCGATCATGCCGTGGTCGGCGGTGACATAGAGCGCCGAGCGGGGCGGGAGGCGCTCGGCGAGCCGCTGGGCGAGCCCGTCGGCATAGCGGAGCTGCTCACGCCACTCGGGCGAGTCCACACCGAAGCGATGCCCCTTGCCGTCCACTTCGCTGTAGTACGTGTAGACCAGCGAGCGGCCCGCGGCGCCGAGCTGCTCGGCCGCGAGGTCCATCCGCTCCTCGCCGGAGAGCCGCCCGTGGAAGGTGCCGCCGCTCAGCGCGACCTTGGTGAGCGGGGTCTCGGCGAAGGTCGGCGCGGAGACCTGGCAGGTGTGCACGCCCGCGGCGTCCGCGAGCTGGAAGACGGTGGGATACGGCTGCCAGGCGTGCGGATCCGTCCAGGGCTGCCAGCGCAGCTGGTTCATCAGCTGGCCGGTGCCGGGGTCCAGCACCGTGTAGCCGGCCAGGCCGTGGGCGCCGGGAGGCAGTCCGGTGCCCACCGAGGCGAGCGAGGTCGCGGTGGTGGACGGGAAGCCCGCGGTGAGCGGCTCCCCGGAGCCGCCCTTGGAGCCGGACAGCAGCGAGGTCAGGAAGGGCGCCTCGGCGGGGTGGGCGCGCAGCAGCTCCCAGCCGAGGCCGTCGACCAGGAAGACGCAGACCCGGTCGGCGGGCGCGAGCGCCAGACCGGAGGAGAGCCCGGGGACCTCCTGACCCGCGGCGACGGCGGGCAGCAGATCGGCGAGCGAGCCGGTGCCGTACTTCGGCACCGGGGCGGACCGGGGGTCGAGCGGGGTGGGCTCGGGCCAGAGGGAGTCGGCGGAGGGCAGCGGGCCGGTGGCGGAGCCGGACATCAGCGGCCGGTGTCCGGGGTGGCCGCGGTGGCCTCGGAGAGCGCCTGGGCGAAGGCGAGGGTCTGACGGACGCTGTCGGGACCGTCGCCCGCCTCGCTGACGCGCAGGCTGAGGTCGTCGGCGGTGGAGGAGCCGGTGTAACCGTGGTCGGCCTCGCAGTTGGGGTCGCCGCAGGCGGCGGGCTCCAGGTCGAGGCGGCTGACGGCGCCCCAGCCGATGGTCAGCACGACCTCGCGGGGCAGCGTGCCCGGGGTGTACGACTCGGGGTTGGCGACGACCCGGCTGAGCACCACCGAGGAGATCCGCTGGAGCTTCACGGACTCGGTGGAGGTGGTGGCGTACGGCGACGGGGAGGTGCCGTCCGCGGCCTGCTCGTCGGTATGGCTGACGATGAAGCGGTTGCCGGTGAGGACCAGGACCGTGACATGGCGGCGGACCTCGTTGGCGTCGAAGGTGGTCTCCTGGTGGACCAGGTACGACACGATGGGCTCGCCGCCCACGGCGGCTTCCACCGCTTCGGCCACGAGTGCCGGGTAATAGCCGCTGCGCTCGATCGCCGCGCGCAGCCCCTGGGTCGTCGTACCGGTCTTCGCCATGTGCACCATCCTACGGGGCCGCACCGACACGGGCGCCCATGGCCGCGAAGGGCCGGACGGTCGGGCCGCCGGGGCCGGGGAGGTCAGTAGGCGGGCATGTGGCGGGGGCCGAGGTCGGTGCGCGGCGGTGGCGGGGCGAGCCGCGCCGAGGCGCCGAGCACGGAGAGGCCCTGCTGGGCGACGACAACGGGCTCGAGGTCCACGGCGACCACTTCCGGATGGTCGTCCACCAGGCGGGACACCCTCAGCAGCAGCTCCTCGAGGGCGGCGGTGTCCACCGGCTTGGAGCCGCGCCAGCCGAACAGGAGTGGCGCGGTCCGGATGGACCGGATCAGCTCGGCGGCGTCCCGGCCGGTGACGGGGACGAGACTGTGGGCGGTGTCGCCGAGCAGTTCGGAGGGTGCGCCGGCGAGTCCGAAGGAGAGCACGGCCCCGGCGGCGGGGTCGATGGCGGCCCGTACGACGGTGTCCACGCCGCGCGGCGCCATCCGCTGCACGACCAGCCCCAGCTCCTCGGGCCGGCCCAGGTAGTCGGTCAACTCGGCGTAGGCCCGGCGCAGTTCCGCCTCGCTGCCCAGTTCCAGCCGCACCCCGCCCAGGTCGGTGCGGTGGCGCAGATGCGCGGCGGTGGGCTTGAGGGCGACCGGGAAGCCGAGCCGCCCGGCGGCCCGTACGGCGGTGTCGGGGTCGGGCGCGGGGAGGGCGGGCAGCACGCTCACGCCGTAGCGGGCCAGGAGGCGCTGGGTGTCGCCGGGCGACAGCTCGACGCCCGGGTCCGTGTCGTCGCCGGTGCCGGTGCCGGTCCCGCCGGTGCCGTCGCCGGTCCCGCCGGTGTCGTCCGCCGGGGTGAGCAGCACCTGGATGTCGGCGGCGGCGCCCGCCTCGTCGATGTCGTCGTACTCCGGGACCCGTCCGGGCTCGGCGGCCTCCTGCCGCCAGCGCGCGTACCGCACGGCCTCGGCGAGCGCGCGCACGGCCCGCTCGGCGGCGGGGTAGGCGGGGATCCGCCGGGTGCCCGGCGCGGGCTCGCCGCCGGTGCCGGCCAGGGCCGCCGCGAGCTCCTGGATCTCCAGGTGGACCACCGCCACCGGCTTGGCCGGGGTGGGCCCGGACGCCTGGGCCGCCTCCCGTACGGCGGCGGCGAGGGCGTCCGCGCGGGCGTCACCGACCCAGGGGATGGCGGTGACGACGACGGCGTCACAGGCGTCGTCGGCGAGCGCCTCGGTCAGGGCGCGCCGGAAGTCGTCCGGGGTGGCGGCCGTGGTGAGGTCGCGGGGCGGCAGCGGGCTGAGTCCCTCGGTGAGGCAGGCGTCGTAGGTGAGCAGGCCGAGCGACTCGGAGTTGCCGAGGATGGCGACGCGCGGACCGGCGGGCAGCGGCTGGGAGGCGAGCAGCACCCCGGCGTCGGCGAGCTCGGTGACGGTCTCGACCCGGATGACGCCCGCCTGCCGCAGCAGGTCGGAGACGGTGGCGTCGGGGATCCGGGTGGTGGGCACGGCATGGCCGGTGGGGGCGCTGCCGCTGTGGCGGGCGCCCTTGACGACGACCACCGGTTTGACGGCGGCGGTGCGCCTGGCGAGCCGGGTGAACTTGCGGGGGTTGCCGATGGATTCCAGGTACATCAGGACGACGTCGGTCCGCGGATCGTCGTACCAGTACTGGAGGAGGTCGTTGCCCGAGACGTCGGCGCGGTTCCCCGCGGACACGAAGGTCGATATCCCCGCGATCCCGGCGAGGCTCGCCAGCCCGGCGCCGCGCCGGTGCAGCCCGGACAGCAGCGCGATGCCGATCGCCCCGGACTGGGTGAACAGGCCCAGCCGGCCGGGGTTGGGCAGCTGTGGGGACAGGGAGGCGTTCAGCCGGACGCCCTCGGCGGTGTTGATGACGCCGAAGGCGTTCGGGCCGATGACGCGCATGCCGTAGGTCCGCGCCTGGCGGACGAGGTCGCGCTGGCGGTCGCGGCCCTCGCGCCCGCTCTCCGCGTATCCGGCGGAGAGCACGACGAGGCCCTGGACACCGTGGTCGCCGCATTCGGCCACCACGTCGGGCACCCGCTCGGCGGGGACGGCGACGACGGCCAGGTCGACGGGGACCGCTATGGCGCGCAGCGAGCGGTGGGCCGGGACGCCCTCCGGCTCCAGGCGGGTCAGGTCGTCGGGGAAGGCGTGGTTGACGGCGTGCACGCGCCCTGTGAAGCCGCCGTCGAGGAGATTGCGCAGCACGGTGCGGCCGACGCCACCGGAGCTGCGGCTGGTGCCGATGACGGCGACGGAACCGGGCGCGAGCAGCCGCTGGACGGAGCGGGCCTCGGCACGCTGCTCGCGGGCGCGCATGACGGCCAGGGAGCGGTCGGTGGGTTCGAGGTCGAACTCGAGGCGGACGACCCCGTCCTCGAAGCTGCGCTTCTGGGTGTAGCCCGCGTCCGTGAACACCTTGATCATCTTGGTGTTGGCGGGCAGCACCTCGGCGGCGAACCGGCGGATGGCCCGCTCGCGCGCGACGGCGGCGATGTGTTCGAGGAGCGCGGAGGCCACCCCGCGGCCCTGGTGGGCGTCCTGGACCAGGAAGGCGACCTCGGCCTCGTCGGCGAGGGCGGCTCCGGAAGGGGCCGTGCGGCCGCCGTCCGGGGCGGTGGCGGGGGTCGAGTGGGCCGGCATTCCCCGGCTGTCGATGCGGTCGAAGCGGACGGTGGCGATGAACTCGTCCCCGACGATCGCCGCGAGGCCCACCCGGTCGACGTAGTCGTGGTGGGTGAAGCGGTGGACGTCGCGGTCGGAGAGGCGGGGGTAGGGCGCGAAGAAGCGGTAGTACTTCGACTCGTCCGAGACCCGCTCGTAGAAGCTGATCAGCCGCTGGGCGTCATCGGGGGTGATGGGGCGGATCTGTGCCGTACCACCGTCCCGGAGCACCACGTCGGCTTCCCAGTGGGTCGGGTAGGCGTGCTGGTCCGGCGGATTCCGCATGGGGCCCAGGGTACGGGCCGCGCGCGGTCCGCATGGTGGACACCCTTGCGTCGCGGCCAGGTGTCGGGGGAAGGTCCGTATCGGGCCGGTCCGGGCACGACCGGACTCACTCGGGCATCGCCCGGATGCATACGGACACCGTATGCTTTGGTCTAGACAACCGCACCCACCTGAAGGGCAACACCATGGCTGAGCGCCGCGTCACCATCGGCTGGGCCGAGGGCCTGCACGCCCGCCCTGCGTCGATCTTCGTCCGGGCGGCCACCGCCGCCGGCGTCCCCATCACGATCGCCAAGGCGGACGGCACCCCGGTCAACGCCGCCTCCATGCTGGCCGTGCTCGGCCTGGGCGCCCAGGGCGGCGAGGAGGTCGTCCTCGCCTCCGACGCCGACGACGCCGAGGTGGCGCTCGACCGCCTGGCGAAGCTGGTGGCGGAGGGTCTCGAGGAGCTTCCGGAGACCGTCTGATTCCCGTGTGAATCCCCAGCGATTCGAGGAAACGGCGCGGCGGGGCCGCGGTGACCATTCCGGTCACCGCGGCCCCGCTGTTTTTCAGTTTCCGCCCGGACTCGGCGACGGAGAACCGAGCCGTGAATCAGCGCCAATAATTTCCGATCACTGTTAATTCTGGCCGCTCGCCGTGTTGACGGAATGTTTCGAAGTCCTCACCGGAATGGGACGGTGCAGCCGGTATTCCGACAGCGAGCGCTCGGTGTGCGCGGTGGCGAGCGTCCGCGCCCGGTCGGCGTCGCCGCGCGCGACCGCGTCCACCAGCGCGCCGTGCTCCGCCCAGGACTCCACGGCCCGCACGGCCGGGTCGGGGCGCCGGGCGCCCTCGGCCGGCGCGGGCTGCGGCGCCGGAACGGCCGCGAACACCCACGCGGTCTTGCGGCGCAGCTGGACGAGCATCCCGGCCAGGCTCGGACTGCCGGACGCCTGGGCGAGCGTCTCGTGGAACCAGTCGGCCAACGGCCGCAGTTCACCGAGCTGACCGCGCTGGGCCCGCTCCCGGCCGAGCCTGACCAGCCCGCGCAGCACCTTCAGATGCGCCTCGGTGCGGCGCTGTGCGGCCCGCGCGGCACCCAGCGGCTCCAGCAGCGCGCGGATGTCCAGCAGATCGGCCGCCTCGCGTTCGGAGGGCTGGGCGACACAGGCCCCCGCATGCCGCCGGGTGGTCACGAAACCCTCGGACTCCAGGGTGCGCAGCGCCTCCCGGACGGGCACCCGCGAGACCCCGTAGCGCCGGGCGAGGAGTTCCTCGGTGAGCCGACTGCCGGGCTGGTACGTACCGGAGACGATGTCGTCGCGAATCGCCGTACACAGTGCGTGCGCCGAAATCCGGCGACCACCCTGGACCGCGGTCGTATCCCCGTTCATTTCCGGTCCCACATTGCCGAACCTCCGCCTAAACGCCCGCGAAACGCACCCATTGAACACGCGTTGAACGACTCTATTCCAAGCGGACGCCATTTCCGATGGCGGGGAGCATTTCATGGATATTTTTTGGTCAGCGGCGGCCGGGGCGACGGTGGCCTGGCGCGGCGACGGCTCGGGGCGGCGGGCGGCGGCGCGCACGCCGAAGGCCCCGTCCGGCGGACGGGGCCTTCGCGGAATGCTCGCGGTGTTCCGGGAACAGGCGGTCAGACGTTGACGCCGTGCGAGCGCAGGTACGCCAGGGGGTCGATGTCCGACCCGTACTCCGCGCTGGTGCGGGCCTCGAAGTGCAGATGCGGTCCGGTGACGTTGCCGGTGGCGCCCGACAGGCCGATCTGCTGGCCCGGGGTCACCTTCTGGCCCACCGAGACGCCGATCGACGACAGATGGCCGTACTGGGTGTAGGTGCCGTCGTTCATCTTGATGACGATGTTGTTGCCGTAGGCACCGCCCCAGCCCGCCTCGACGACCTCGCCGGAGCCCACGGCGTGCACCGAGGTGCCGGTGGAGGCGTGGAAGTCGATACCGGTGTGGGTGCCGGAGGACCACAGACCGCTGGACGCCTGGTAGGCCGTGGAGACGTAGGAGCCGCTGATCGGCGCCACGAAGGTGTTGAGGCGCTTGCGCTCGGCCTCGCGCGCCGCGCGCAGCTTGGCATCGCGCTCCGCCTTGGCCTTCTTCGCCGCCGCCTCCGCCTTCCTGGCGGCCTCCTGCCGGGCGACGGCCTCCGCCTTGGCCTTGGCGGCGGCCTGCTCGGCGGCGGTCTCCTGGGACTGCGCCTGGGCCTCGATGTGGTCCGCGATCCCATCGCCGATCACGATCGTCTGGGTCAGACCGGTCTCGTGGGAGGAGGGGCTCTCGTCGGCCGCGAACGCCTGTCCGGCTATCCCGGCGACGACTCCCGAGGCGACCGTGGTGATGCCCGCGATGTTCGCGCCGGTGCGCAGGCCGGGTTTGCGGGGACGACGGTGCTTCCCGGTGGCGGTACGGGTGAACGCCATGGTCTGGCGCACTCCTTTCCTTCCTTCTCGCCTACCGGGTTAGCTGACGGGTTCGGAGCAGGAAGGTCTCCTACGAGCCCCTCCCCCACCGGGGAAGGCGCCCGATTCACCCCAGGGGACGTGTTGGGTCCCCGGCTCCCCTGGCTCGCGCCGTACGGGGACTCGGCGATGACTGTCCGTGCCGCGGATGCGGCGGGTCGCTGGCGAACAGCCGGATTGACGCTAAACGGGCCCGCTTTCGATCACCAAACGGTTCCGGTTTTTTGTTGCTCTCCCCACAAACCAAACACGTAGTCACTCCCATAAATCGGGCATGAAATCGGGCATGAAGGAAGGACCCCGGCGCCCCCCTTGGGGGCCGGGGTCCTTCCCACGCCGGATCGCGGACCGGCTCATCGACCGGATCGTCGGCCGGACGGTCCGTCAGTCATCGGGCCGTCAGCCGACGAAGCGTCAGGGCGGCGGACCGCCCCGTCGGCAGGCCGGCTCAGCCGGAGATGACGCGCACCTCGCCGATGCCCAGCGCCCTGACCGGCTCCTCGATCGCCGAGGCGTCGCCGACCAGCACCGTGACCAGCCGGTCCGCCGGGAAGGCGCTCACCACCGCCGCCGTGGCCTCCACCGTGCCGGTCTCCGCGAGGCGGGCGTAGAGCTGCGCCTGGAAGTCGTCCGGAAGGTGCTGTTCGACCTGGTCGGCGAGGGTGCCCGCGACGGCCGCCGCCGTCTCGTACTTCAGCGGGGCGACGCCCACCAGGTTCTGCACCGCGACATCGCGCTCCTCGTCCGTCAGCCCTTCCTCCTTCAGCGTGCGCAGCACCTTCCAGAGGTCCTCCAGCGCGGGGCCGGTGACCTCGGTGGCCACCGAGCCGCTGATCGCCAGCATCGCGGCGCCCGAGGAACCGCCGGAGGGCGCGGGGGGTGCGGAGCGCAGCACCTGCCCGAAGGCGCGCACCCCGTAGGTGTAGCCCTTCTCCTCGCGCAGCACACGGTCGAGGCGGGAGGTGAGGGTGCCGCCCAGGCAGTAGGTGCCCAGCACCTGCGCGGGCCAGACGCGGTCGTGGCGGTCCGCGCCCACGCGCCCGATGAGCAGCTGGGTCTGGACCGCGCCCGGCCGGTCGACGATCACCACGCGGCCGGTGTCGTCCGCGACGATCGGAGGCACCGTGCGCGGCACGGCCGCCCCGCCCGTCCAGGCGCCGAGGGTGTCGGCGAGCGCCCGGTCGAGGTCGACGCCGCCGAGGTCGCCCACGATGACGGCGGTGGAGGTGGAGGGCCGGACATGCGCCTCGTAGAAGGCCCGCACGGCCGCGGCGTCGATGCCCTCGATGGTCTCCTGGGTGCCCTGGCGCGGCCGGGACATCCGCGACGCGGCCGGGAAGAGGTCGGCGGAGAGGGCCATCGAGGCGCGGCGGGCCGGATTGGCCAGCTCATGGGGGATCTCGTCCAGCCGGTTGCGCACCAGCCGCTCGACCTCGCCGTCCGGGAAGGCGGGGGCGCGCAGCGCGTCGGCCAGCAGACCGAGCGCCTTGGGCAGCCGGGAGGCCGGGACCTCCAGGGAGACGCGGACGCCGGGGTGGTCGGCGTGCGCGTCCAGCGTGGCGCCACAGCGCTCGAGCTCGGCGGCGAACTCCTCGGCGTCATGCTTGTCGGTGCCCTCCGACAGGGCGCGCGCCATGATCGTGGCGACGCCGTCGAGCCCGGCCGGCTCGGCGTCCAGCGGCGCGTCCAGATTGATCTCGACGGCGACGACCTGCTGGCCGGGGCGGTGGCAGCGCAGCACGGTGAGGCCGTTGGCCAGCTCACCGCGCTCGGGCGCCGGGAACGCCCACGGCTTGGGGGCGCCGCCCTTCGGCTGCGGGTGGAAGGTCATGGTCGCGGTGACGGCGTCGCTCACTGGGCCGCCTCCCCTTCTGCGTCGGTCTCGGCGGCTTCGTCGGCGTCGGTGTCGGCTGCGTCGTCGGCGCCCTGGACGGGCTCGTAGACCAGCACGGCGCGGTTGTCCGGGCGCAGCCGCGCGGCGGCCACGGCCCGCACCTCCTCGGGGGTGATGGCGAGCACCCGCTCCACGGCGGTCAGCGCCAGCTGCGGGTCTCCGAAGAGCACCGCGTACCGGCAGAGCTCGTCGGCGCGGCCGCCGACCGTGGCCAGCCGGTCCAGCCACTCGCGCTCGATCTGCGCCTGTGCGCGCTCCATCTCCTGCGGGGTCGGCCCCTCCTCGGCGAAGCGGGCCAGCTCCTCGTCGACGGCGGCCTCGATGGCGGGCACCTCGACACCGCCGGAGGCCTTCACGTCCAGCCAGCCGAGCGAGGGGGCGCCCGACAGCCGCAGCAGGCCGAATCCGGCGGCCACGGCGGTGCGGTCGCGGCGCACCAGGCGGTTGTGGAGCCGGGAGGACTCCCCGCCGCCGAGGACGGTCAGCGCCAGGTCGGCGGCGTCGGCCTCACGGGTGCCGTCGTGGGGCAGCCGGTAGGCGGCCATCAGGGCGCGGGCCGGGACCTCCTCCTCCACGACCTCGCGCAACTGCCCGCCGATCACGTCCGGGAGCGTGCCGTCGCGGGGCGGCCGCTTGGCGTCGTGGGAGGGGATGGAGCCGAAGTACTTCTCGATCCAGGCGAGCGTCTGCTCGGGGTCGATGTCGCCGACGACCGACAGCACGGCGTTGTTCGGCGCGTAGTAGGTGCGGAAGAACTCCCGCGCGTCCTCCAGGGAGGCCGCGTCCAGGTCGGCCATCGAGCCGATCGGGGTGTGGTGGTACGGGTGGCCCTCGGGGTACGCCATGGCCACGAGCTTCTCGAAGGCGGTGCCGTACGGGACGTTGTCGTACCGCTGGCGGCGCTCGTTCTTGACGACGTCGCGCTGGTTCTCCAGGCTCTCCTCGTCCAGCGCGGTCAGGAGGGACCCCATCCGGTCGGCCTCCAGCCACAGGGCGAGCTCGACCTGGTGGGCGGGCATGGTCTCGAAGTAGTTGGTGCGCTCGAAGCTGGTCGTGCCGTTGAGCGAGCCGCCGGCTCCCTGCACCAGCTCGAAGTGGCCGTTCCCGGTGACCTGCGCCGAGCCCTGGAACATCAGGTGCTCGAAGAGGTGGGCCAGGCCCGTGCGCCCCTTGACCTCATGACGTGAGCCGACGTCGTACCACAGACAGACCGCGGCGACCGGGGTCAGATGGTCCTCGGAGAGCACCACGCGCAGGCCATTGGCCAGCCGGTGCTCGGTCGCTTTCAGGCCGCCGGAACCGGCCTGCTGCGTGGCCGTGTGACCCATGGGCATGTACGTCCCTTCCATCGCGTGATGAGCGCGTGCCAGCCGCTTGCGCAGCGCTTCTGTCACTGTATGCAAGCGCACGGACATCTGGCGAAGTTCCGGTCCGTTCCCATCCCCCGAACCGTTTCCGCGAACCGTTTCCGCGATCCCCCGGACGCCGGACCGGCCCCTCGGACGCCGGACCGGCCCCTCCGCGAAGGGCCGTCACACGAGGGTGCCGGGCGCGGTGCGCGGGCCCGTCCCGGCCCCGGCCGCCCCGGGCCGTTCCACACTTGTCGGCGGGCCGGGCCACAATGGTCGGCGTCAGATCCCTCATCGGCAGTTGAAGGAGCCGCAAGCGCGATGGCCCGCCGCCGCACCAAAACCCCGCCGCCGGACGACTTCGAGGAGCGCATCCTCGACATCGACGTCGTCGACGAGATGCAGGGCTCCTACCTCGAGTACGCCTACTCGGTCATCTACTCGCGCGCGCTGCCCGACGCCCGTGACGGGCTCAAGCCCGTGCACCGCCGCATCCTCTACCAGATGAACGAGATGGGGCTGCGCCCCGAGCGCGGGTTCGTGAAGTGCGCCCGCGTCGTCGGTGAGGTGATGGGAAAGCTCCACCCGCACGGCGACGCGTCGATCTACGACGCGCTGGTGCGCATGGCGCAGCCGTTCTCCATGCGCCTGCCGATGGTCGACGGCCACGGGAACTTCGGCTCGCTGGGCAACGACGACCCGCCGGCGGCGATGCGGTACACCGAGTGCCGGATGGCGTCGGCGACCTCGCTGATGACCGAGTCGATCGACGAGGACACGGTCGACTTCGCACCGAACTACGACGGCAGTGAGCAGGAGCCCGTCACCCTCCCCGCCGCCTATCCGAACCTGCTGGTCAACGGCACGTCCGGAATCGCCGTCGGCATGGCGACCAATATGCCGCCGCACAACCTGGGCGAGGTCATCGCCGCCGCCCGCCATCTGATCAAGCACCCGGGCGCGGATCTCGACACCCTGATGCGGTACGTACCGGGGCCGGACCTGCCGACCGGCGGCCGGATCGTGGGCCTGAGCGGCATCCGGGACGCCTACGAGACGGGGCGCGGCACGTTCAAGATCCGCGCCACCGTGGCCGTGGAGGACGTGACGGCCCGCCGCAAGGGTCTGGTCGTCACCGAACTGCCCTTCACCGTGGGCCCCGAGAAGGTCATCTCCAAGATCAAGGACCTGGTCGGCGCGAAGAAGCTCCAGGGCATCGCGGACGTCAAGGACCTCACCGACCGTGAGCACGGGCTGCGGCTGGTGATCGAGATCAAGAACGGCTTCAACCCCGAGGCCGTGCTGGAGCAGCTCTACAAGCTCACGCCGATGGAGGAGTCCTTCGGCATCAACAACGTGGCGCTGGTGGACGGCCAGCCGCTCACGCTGGGACTGAAGGAGCTGCTGGAGGTCTACCTCGACCACCGCTTCGACGTGGTCCGGCGGCGCAGCGAGTTCCGCCGCACCAAGCGGCGCGACCGGCTGCACCTGGTCGAGGGTCTGCTGGTGGCCCTCCTCGACATCGACGAGGTCATCCGCATCATCCGGCAGAGCGAGAACGCGGCGGAGGCCAAGCGGTCGCTCATCGAGCGCTTCGGCCTCTCCGACATCCAGACGCAGTACATCCTGGACACTCCGCTGCGCCGGCTGACCAAGTTCGACCGGCTGGAGCTGGAGTCGGAGCGCGACCGGCTCAACGCCGAGATCGAGGAGCTGACCCGGATCCTCGACTCCGACGCCGAGCTGCGCAAGCTGGTCTCCGGCGAGCTGGCCGCGGTGGCCAAGAAGTTCGGCACCCCGCGCCGCACGGTGCTGCTGGAGTCCTCCAGCGCACCGGTGACCGCGGTGCCGCTGGAGGTCGCGGACGACCCCTGCCGGGTGCTGCTGTCCTCCACCGGGCTGCTGGCCCGCACCGCCAACGGCGAGCCGTTCCCCGGCGAGACGAAGGCCAAGCGCGCCAAGCACGATGTGATCGTCTCGGCCGTCCCGGCCACGGCCCGGGGTTCCGTGGGGGCGGTGACCTCGGACGGGCGGCTGCTGCGGCTCTCGGTGATCGACCTCCCGATCCTCCCGGAGTCGGCCGCGTCCCCCAATCTGGCGGGCGGGGCGCCCATCGCCGAATTCCTCTCGCTGGAGGACGGCGAGGAGCTGATCTGCCTCACCACCCTGGACGAGTCCTCACCAGGGCTCGCGATCGGCACGGAGCAGGGCGTCGTCAAGCGCGTGGTCCCCGACTACCCCGCCAACAAGGACGAGTTGGAGGTCATCACCCTCAAGGAGGGCGACCGCATCGTGGGCGCGGTGGAGCTGCGCACCGGCGAGGAGGACCTCGTCTTCATCAGCGACGACGCCCAGCTGCTGCGCTACGCGGCGAGCCAGGTACGGCCCCAGGGCCGCGCCGCGGGCGGTATGGCGGGCATCAAGCTCGGCTCCGGCGCCAAGGTCATCTCGTTCACGGCCGTCGACCCGGCGGGCGACGCGGTGGTCTTCACGGTCGCGGGGGCCAGCGGCACGCTCGATGACTCGGTGCAGCAGTCGGCCAAGCTCACCCCCTTCGACCAGTACCCGCGCAAGGGCCGGGCCACGGGCGGGGTGCGCTGCCAGCGGTTCCTGAAGGGCGAGGACCACCTGGTCCTGGCCTGGGCGGGCGCGGCACCGGCCCGCGCGGCGACGGCGAGCGGAACCCCGGCCACGCTGCCGGAGATCGACCCGCGCCGGGACGGCTCGGGTGTGCCGCTCACCAAGCCGGTGGCGGTGGTGGCCGGGCCGGTATAGCCCGGACGAGCACGACGAGCGCGCAGGGGCGCGGCACCGCGAGAGTGCCGCGCCCCTGGCCGTTCCCGGCCCCGTGCCGTCCACGCCCTCGACCCTGCCGCGTCCGCGCCCCCGGCCTCGCCCCCCCACCGCGCCGTCCGTGTCCGCGCCCGGAGTTCGCCCCCGGACCGCGCCATCCACACCCACACCCCGCCCGGCGGCGTCCGCGCCCCCGGCCTCGCCCCCCACCGCGCCGTCCGCCGCCCCGGCCCGCCTCGTCCCCCGGACGGCGTAAGGGCCGCGGAAACGGCCCTCAGTGGCCGCTGCCGTTGCGCCGGGCGCGCAGCTGCTGGAGGCCGAGGCGCGCGCCGGCGTGTCCGCGGTCCGCCGCCCGGCGGAAGTGCCGCTCCGCCTCGCCCACATCACCGAGGTCCAGGTGGAGGGTGCCGAGCACCACCATGGCCTGGATGTCACCCGTCGCGGCGGCCTTGCCCAGCCAGTGGACCGCCTCGGCGTACGCGCCCCGCTTGCCCAGCACGATGCCGTAGACGGTCATCCCCCGCGGATCACCGGCCTCGGCCGCCTGACGGGCGAGCGGTTCGGGAATCGGCCGCCCCTCGTCGTAGGCCGCCCTCACCCTCGCCCAGCGCGGGATCCAGCGAACGCGCCGCGCGTCTGTCCCGGCGTCTGCGCCACCGCGCCCATAAGCCGCCCATATCCGCCCCCTCCGCCCCCGGGGCGTCATTGTCCCGCCCGCTCCCATCCCATGGAACGGCGGTACGCGGCGGATACCCAGCCGGATACGGGCCGGATACGGACGTGATACAGGCGCATGCGGGCGGATACGGCCAGTTGCCTCGCCCCCTCACGGCTCCGGCGGGCGTTCTCGATCAAGAGAGGTTAGGCTAACCTTCGTGAGCACGTGTACGACCGCCTCCCGCGACCTGTCCGAGCCGCTCGCCGGGACGGCGGCCACCGCCTCCACCTGGCTGCTGGTGGAACAACCCGGCCCCTGGGGCGCCGAGGCCCTCACCGCCAGCCGTCTGGACGCGGCCGTCGGACGCGCCCTGGAGGGCGCCGCCGAGACCACCGGCGTGCGGGTCGCGCTGATCCGCCGCCCCGGCCGCCACGCCGATCTGCACACCGGCGCCCGGCACCGGGTGTTCGTGGCACACACCGGGCCCGGCCGCTCCTGGATCCGCACCACCGCCCTGGACGACCCCGCACGGCTGCTCGGCCTGGACTTCGCCGCGCTGGGCGCGGGCGACCCCGCCGGGCTGACCCTGCGCCCCCACGACCCCACGGCCTGGGAGGAGTACACCGGCGACCCGCTCGTGCTGGTGTGCACCAACGGCAAGCGCGACCGCTGCTGCGCCCTCCTCGGCCGCCCGCTCGCCGGTGAGCTGGCCGCCTCCGGGGTTCACGGCACCTGGGAGATCACCCATATCGGCGGCCATCGCTTCTCCCCCACCCTCGTCGCGCTGCCGCACGGCTACACCTACGGCCGCGCCACCGCGCAGGGCGTCAAGGACGTCATCGAGGCGCTGCGGCACGGCAAGGTCGTCACCGACGACTGCCGTGGCCGCTCCACCTGGGAGCGCCCCGGTCAGGCGGCGGAGCTGGCCGTCCGGGAGATGACCGGTGAGGACGGGGCCGACGCGCTGACCGTCGCGAGGACCGAGGGCGGGGCCCCGGTCTGGTCCGTGACCGTCGCGCACCGCGACGGCCGGGCCTGGCGGGTGAGCGTCGCACAGGTCGCCGAGACGCCGCCGCGGCCGCAGAGCTGCGGCTTCCCGCTGGGATCCCCGGCCCGGATGGAGGTCATCGGGATCCGGGCCGCCCGGCGGCGGCCCGCCTCCGGCGTACGGGCGATGGCCGCCGGCCACCCCTGAGCCCGCGCCCCGCCCGGGAGTGCCCGGCCCGCGTTCACCGGCCTCTGCCCGTAGCGCCCCGAACCGCCGTCCCCAGGCCCGCGCGCGGCGCCCAGACCGCCGTTCCCGGCCCCACACCCACAGCACCCCGGACCAACCTCCTCGGCCCGGACCACCGTTCCCCGGCCCCGCGCTCCGGGGTCCTGCCGGGGCTCCCGCGGGCTGCCCTTGGTTACCCTTCGTTGCCATGAGCGCCGCGATACCGCCGGGGCCGGCAGCCACGGCCACCAGGTGGCGCATCGGCTGGCCCCGACGCGTCTTCTCCCAGGTCCTGCTGATGCAGCTGGCCATCGCCACGGGGGTCACCGTGCTCGCGACCGGCCTCTTCCTCGCGCCGCTCAGCGACCACCTCGACGACCAGGCCATGCGCCGCGCCCTGGCCATCGCCCAGACCACGGCCGCCGAGCCCCGGCTGGCCGAGGCGCTCCAGCACACCCGGCCCAGCCCGGACGGACCGGTGCAGACCGAGGCGGAGCGCATCCGCCTCGCGACCGGCGCCGAATACGTCGTGATCATGGACCGGCGCGGGGTGCGCTGGTCGCACACCTCCCCCGACGAGATCGGGAAGCACGTCTCGACCGACCCCACCGCCGCCCTCGGCGGCCGGGAGATCATGGAGATCGACGAGGGCACCCTCGGCCGGTCGGCCCGCGGCAAGGTCCCGCTGCGCACCGGGAACGGCCGCATCGTGGGCGCCGTCTCGGTGGGCATCTCCTACGAGAGCGTGCGCGCCCGGCTCGTCGCCGCCGTCCCGGAGATGCTCGCCTACGCGGGCGGCGCGCTCGCCGTCGGCGCCCTGGCGGCCTTCCTGGTCGCCCGCCGGCTCCAGCGACGCACCCATGACCTGGCCTTCTCGGATATCTCCGCACTGCTCGCCGAGCGCGAGGCGATGCTGCACGGCATCCGGGAAGGCGTCGTCGCCCTCGACGCCCACGGCCGTATCCGGCTGCTCAACGACGAGGCGCAGCGGCTGCTGGATCTGCGCGCCGAGGACACCGGGCAGCCGCTGGAGGCGGTGCTGCCCCCGGGCCGCACCACCGATGTGCTGGCCGGCCGGGTCACCGGCGCCGATCTGCTGACCGTCAGCGGCGGCCGGGTGCTGGTGGCCAACCGGATGCCGACGGACGACGGCGGTGCGGTGGCCACCCTGCGTGACCGCACCGAGCTGGAGCGGCTGGGCCGCGAACTGGACGGCACCCGCGGGCTGATCGACGCCCTGCGGGCGCAGGACCATGAGCACGCCAACCGGATGCACACCCTCCTGGGCCTGCTCGAACTCGAGCTGCACGACGAGGCGATGGAGTTCATCACCGAGGCGATCGGCGTGCACCGGGCCACCGCCGAGCAGGTCACCGAGCGGGTGCGGGATCCGCTGCTGGCCTCCCTGCTGGTCGGCAAGGCCACGGTGGCCACCGAGCGCGGGGTCTCGCTGTGCGTCGCCGAGGACAGCCTGCTGCCCAACCGGCTGGTGGACCCACCGGGGCTGGTGACGATCGTCGGCAATCTCATCGACAACGCCGTGGACGCGGCGGCCGGTTCGCCGGAGCCGCGGGTCGAGGTGGCACTGGGCGCGGACGACCGCACGGTGCTGCTGCGGGTCTCCGACACCGGCCCCGGGATCCCCGCCGAGCGGCGCGATGTGGTCTTCACCGAGGGCTGGTCGACCAAGCAGCCGCCCGCGCACGGGAAACGCGGCATCGGGCTCGCGCTGGTCCGCCGCCTCGCCGAACGCCAAGGTGGCAGCGTACGCGTGTCCGACCGCGAGGGCGGGGGCGCGGAGTTCACCGTCGTCCTCCCCGAGGCGCTGGCCGAACAGCCGGCCGGGACGCCTCCGACCGCGACAGGAGAGTCACGATGACCCATCGAACCGGACCGGACGGGCCCCTGGAGGTGCTGGTCGTGGACGACGACGTCCGGGTGGCCCGGGTCAACGCGGCGTACGTCGGGAAGGTGACCGGTTTCCGCGTCGCGGGGCAGGCGCACACCGCCGCCGAGGCGCTGGCCTTCCTGGCGGGCACCCCCGTCGACCTGGTGCTGCTCGACCACTATCTGCCGGACGAGACGGGGCTGGCGCTGGTGCGGCGGCTGCGGCAGCTCGGCCACCACACCGACGTGATCATGGTGACCGCGGCCCGCGATATCGCGACCGTCCAGGCGGCGATGCGCCATGGCGCGCTGCAATACCTGGTCAAACCGTTCACCTTCGCGGGGCTGCGCGCCAAGTTGGAGGGTTACGCGGCGCTGCGCCGTGCGCTCGAGGACGGCGGGGAGGCGGGGCAGGACCAGGTGGACCGGATCTTCGGCGCCCTGGGCGGCGCCTCGGCCGGTCCCACCGAGCTGCCCAAGGGCCACTCCGCGCTCACCGCCGACCTCGTACGGGAGGTGCTGCGGGGCGCCGAGGGCCCGCTGTCGGCACAGGAGGTGGCCGAGCGTTCCTCGCTCAGCAGGCAGACCGCACAGCGCTATCTCAAGCTGCTGGAGCGCACCGGCAGGGTGCGGCTCAGCCTCAAATACGGCGAGACCGGCCGCCCTGAGCACCGCTATGCCTGGGTCTGAACCCCGCCCTGCCCCCGGTCCGCCCGTCAGGCCGCGCCCGCCCCGGTGAGGGCCCGCACCTGCGTCTCGGCGTGCTTGGCGGCATGCCCGGGGGCGGGCGCGGGTGAGGTGACCGTCCCGAGCCAGCCGGCGAGGAACCCGAGCGGCACCGAGACCAGGCCCGGGTTCCGCAGCGGGAAGAGGTGGAAGTCCACCCCGGAGCAGATCGCGTCCGGGCTGCCGGAGACCGCCGGGGACAGCATCACCAGCACCACCGCCGGGAGCAGCCCCCCGTACACCGCCCACACCGCGCCGCGCGCGGTGAACCGCCGCCAGAACAGCGAGTACAGCAGCACCGGAAGGTTCGCCGAGGCGGCGGCGGCGAACGCGAGCCCCACCAGGAACGCCACATTGAGGTCCTCGGCGAGCAGCCCGAGCCCGATCGCGGCCGCCCCGATGCCCACCGCGGCGATCCGCGCGACCGCCACCTCCCCGCGCGGTGTGCGGTCCGCCCGCCGGCTCAGCGCGCCGTAGAGGTCATGGGCGACCGAGGCGGAGGAGGCGAGGGTGATCCCGGCGACGACGGCGAGGATGGTGGCGAAGGCGACGGCGGCGACGACCGCGAACAGCACCGTGCCCCCGGTCGATCCGGCGCCCCCGCCGAGGTCGAGCGCGAGCAGCGGAACGGCCGTGTTCCCGGCCGCGTCGGAGGTCCGTACGGCATCGGTGCCCAGCACGGCGGCCGCGCCGAAGCCGAGCACGATCGTCATCAGGGAGAAGCCGCCGATCAGTCCGATGGACCAGATCACCGACCGGCGGGCGGCACGGGCGGTGGGCACGGTGGACAAGCGCGTAAGGATGTGCGGCAGCCCGGCGGTGCCCAGCACCAGGGCCAGGCCGAGGCTGACGAAGTCCAGCCGGGCGGTCGAGTCACCGCCGTAATGGAGCCCAGGGGCGAGGAAGTCCGCGCCGTGTCCGCTGTTCCGCGCCGCGGTGCCGAGCAGCGCGTCGAGATCGCCGTGGAAGCGGATCAGGACCAGGGCGGTCAGCGCGATCGCCCCGGCCATCAGCAGGACGGCCTTCACGATCTGGATCCAGGTCGTGGCGCGCATCCCGCCCAGCGCCACGAAGATCACCATCAGGGTGCCCACGCCGATCACCGTCCAGGCGCGGGCGCGGCCGCCCGTCTCCCCGATCAGCAGGGCGATCAGACTGCCCGCGCCGACCATCTGGGCGACGAGGTGGAGCACACAGACCGTGACCGAGGAGACGCCCGCGGCGATCCGGACCGGGCGTTCCCGCGTCCGGGCGGCCACCACATCGGCCAGGGTGAACCGGCCGCAGTTGCGGACCAGTTCGGCGAGCAGCAGCACCACCAGCCAGGCCACGAAGAAGCCCACGCAGTACAGCACCCCGTCATAGCCGAAGAGCGCGATGAGGCCGGAGGTCCCGAGGAAGGAGGCGGCGGACAGGTGGTCACCCGCGATGGCGAAACCGTTCTCCACCGGGGAGAACAGCCGCCCGCCCGCGTAGAACTCCTCCGGGGAGCCGTACCGTCTGCGCCCCGCCCAGGTGGTGATCCCCAAGGTGGCCGCCACGAAGGCGCCGAAGAGCAGCAGCGCCAGGCTCTGGTGATTCCCGGTCACCGCCGGTGTCCCCGCATCATCTCCTGCGTCACCCAGCGGAGTTCGAGCGCGACCCGGTCCCGGCGCAGCCGTGCGTGCCGCGCGTAGGCCCAGGCCAGGAGGAAGGTGGTGGCGAACTGCGCGAGCCCGGCGAGCATCGCGACGTTGAGGGTGCCCACGACGGGGCGGGCCATCAGGCCGGGGGCGGTGGTCGCCGCGACGACATACGCGAGGTACCAGATGAGGAACGCGGCGACCGCCGGGAACACGAACCGGCGGTGGCGCCGGCGCACCTCCTGGAAGGCTGCGCTGTCGTGCACCTTCGTATAGACCTCCGCGGCCGTATGAACGTCTTCGGCCGGACCGGTCTCTCCGGCGGCGGGCGGACGCGTGCGCCGGGGTCCGCTGTCCGTGTCGTCCGGCTCGGCCCAGCCGGACGCGAGCGTGTCGTACCACGGATCGTCCAGCCGCGCGGCTCCCGTGTCGCGCGCGTTGTGCATGTCCACCCGAACACTCCTCGTTCACTGCCGCCTTCGCCGCGTGCCCAAGGATGGGCAGATCAGAAAGATCCAGAACTCCTCAATACCGGACGTTCACCCCATCAGGTGAGTCAGGTGATGAACGGCCCGGAACCGGCATGTCAGGAGCGGGCCGGCGGGGAAACGCCGACGGGGGTCTCCCCACCCCGGGTGGAGGGACCCCCGCCGGACCGGCCGGGCCGGCCGCCGCGCGTCAGACGTCGATGCGCGACCGGTCCAGGGTCGCCGCCGAGTTGGAGATGAACTCCTTACGGGGCGCGACCTCATTGCCCATGAGCAGGTCGAAGGCGCGCTCGGCGGCCTCCAGGTCGCTGATGTTGATGCGCCGCAGGGTGCGGTGGCGCGGGTCCATCGTGGTCTCCGCGAGCTGGTCGGCGTCCATCTCACCGAGACCCTTGTAGCGCTGGATGCCGTCCTTGTAGCGGATCTCCCGGCGCTGGAGGTCCAGCAGCGTCTCCTGGAGCTCCTGGTCGGAGTAGGTGTAGAGGTACTTGTCCTGCCCCCGCTTGGGGTTCACCAGCTCGACCCGGTGCAGCGGTGGCACCGCCGAGAAGACCCGCCCCTGCTCGACCATCGGCCGCATATAGCGCTGGAAGAGGGTGAGCAGCAGACAGCGGATGTGCGCACCGTCGACATCGGCGTCGGCGAGGAAGATCACCTTGCCGTAGCGCGCCTGGTCGATGTCGAAGGTCCGGCCCGATCCGGCCCCTATCACCTGGATGATCGCGCCGCACTCGGCGTTCTTGAGCATGTCGGAGACCGACGACTTCTGCACGTTCAGGATCTTGCCGCGGATCGGCAGCAGCGCCTGGAACTCGGAGTTCCGGGCGAGCTTGGCCGTGCCCAGCGCCGAGTCCCCCTCGACGATGAACAGCTCGCTGCGGCCCACGTCGTCACTGCGGCAGTCGGCCAGCTTCGCGGGCAGCGAGGAGGACTCCAGCGCGGTCTTACGGCGCTGCGCCTCCTTGTGCTGGCGGGCCGCGATGCGCGTACGGGCCGCGGCCACGACCTTCTCCAGAACGGCGCGGGCCTGCTGCTTGGCGTCCCGCTTGGTGGAGGTCAGGAACGCCTTGAGCTCCTTGGAGACCACATTGGCCACGATCCGGGAGGCCGCCGAGGTGCCCAGCACCTCCTTGGTCTGGCCCTCGAACTGCGGCTCCGCCAGCCGGACGGTCACCACCGCCGTCAGGCCCTCCATGGCGTCGTCCTTGACGACGTCGTCCTCGGCGACACGCAGCAGCTTGGTGGTGCGCAGCGCCTCGTTGACCGTCCTGGTGACCGCGCGCTCGAAACCGGCGACATGGGTGCCGCCCTTGGGGGTCGCGATGATGTTGACGAACGACTTCAGGGTCGCGTCGTAGCCGGTGCCCCACCGCAGCGCGATGTCGACGCCCAGGTCGCGGGTGACCTCGGTCGGCGTCATGTGGCCGCGCTCGTCGAGGACCGGGACGGTCTCCTTGAAGGTGCCCTGCCCGGACAGCCGCAGCACATCGCAGACGGCCTTGTCCTGGGCGAGGTACTCGCAGAACTCGCTGATCCCCCCGTCGTAGCGGAAGGTCTCCTCGACCGGCCCCTCCCGCCCCTCCAGGGCCCGCTCGTCCCGGACGACCAGGGTCAGCCCCGGCACCAGGAACGCGGTCTGCCGCGCGCGGGCGTACAGCGTCTCCAGGGAGAGCTTGGCGTCCTTGAGGAAGATCTGGCGGTCCGCCCAGTAGCGGATGCGGGTGCCGGTGCGGGTCTTGGGGACCCTCTTGCCCTTGAGGAGGCCGCTGGACGGGTCGAACGGAGCGTCCGGCCCGGATTCGGTGAAGATCCCGGGAACGCCGCGGCGGAAGCTGATCGCGTGGGTCTTGCCGTCGCGGTCCACCTCCACGTCGAGACGGGCGGACAGCGCGTTCACCACGGAGGCGCCGACGCCGTGCAGACCGCCGGAGGCCGCGTACGAGCCGCCGCCGAACTTTCCGCCGGCGTGCAGCTTCGTCATCACGACCTCGACGCCGGACAGCCCCGTCTTGGGCTCGACGTCCACCGGGATGCCCCGGCCGTTGTCCCGCACCTCCACGGAGCCGTCGTCGTGGAGGAGTACCTCGATGCGGTCACAGAAGCCGCCGAGGGCCTCGTCCACGGAGTTGTCGATGATCTCCCAGAGGCAGTGCATGAGGCCACGGCTGTCGGTCGAGCCGATGTACATGCCAGGGCGCTTGCGCACTGCCTCGAGCCCCTCGAGGACGAGAAGGTGCCGCGCGGTGTAGTTGGAGCCGCCCCGGTCTGCTCCGGTCAGCAGCGCAGTGGACGGCACGGACGTGTCGGCGGTCACGCGGTTCGCTCCTCGCTGAATTTCTGGTTGGCCCGGCTGTGGGCACGATGGTGGCATGGTCGCCCGTCAGAGCGTACCGAGGCTTGATAGAGCCTTTGTGCCGCCACCCGTTGAAACGTCCATGCTAGTCGCACCGGCCACCGTCTCGCTCGTACGTTCGATACCTCACAGGGGGTGCCGCACGAATCACGTTCCCTTTCAGGCATGAACCATTTAGGCTCCGGGCACGTCCTCATTCACAACCGGCAACCCGGCCGGGAGGGCAAATCAGACAATCGACGCGAAACAGCAAAGCTAGGCAATACGGCTCATTCGCCGCCAAACGTCACCATCCGGCCTACTCAGAAGCAATTTTTGAGAAAAAGCCACGAGCGGGAACGATTTCAGGCTGGTTGGATGTTGACCCTGGTACGACAGCTCGTCGAGCTAGAGAAGAGGCGACGTGACTACTGTTCTGACCCCCGCGAGCCCGCTGACGGCCGCTGACCGCTGCGACCGCTGCGGCGCCCAGGCATACCTGCGCGTCGTGCTGATCAGCGGCGGTGAACTGCTCTTCTGTGCCCACCACGGGCGCAAGTTCGAGCCGGAACTCAAGAAGATCGCCGCGGAAATACAGGACGAGACCGAGCGGCTCACCGCCACTACGGCGTCCGCGTCCGACGACGAACGCTGACGCCTCATACCCACGACGACGAGCGACGCCGGCCCAGGGCCGGATCCAGGGCGGTCTGCCCCCGCAGTGGGGCGGCCGCCCATGCTCGTATCGTGGGCCCTCGGCAAGGCCCCCAGGCCCTCCGGACCCCGCTCCGGGCTCCTCCTCCGTCCGGGGCTCCTCCACCACTGCCCCGACGCTCCGCGTCAGCCGACGCTCCGCGTCAGCCATGGGCGGCCACCAGACCGGCCACCGCCGAGATCCTCGTATAGACACCGGGCCGTCCCGCCACCGCGCAGCCACTCCCCCAGGACACCAGACCCACCAGCCGCCCCTGGACGACCAGCGGGCCTCCGCTGTCCCCCTGGCAGGCGTCCCGCCCGCCGTCCGGCAGCCCCGCGCAGACCATGGACCGCGCGTCGTAGTCCCCCTCGGCGTTGCCCGGATAGGCGGTCTCACAGACGGTGTCGGCCAGCACGCGCACCGCGGCGGTGCGCAGCGTCGCCGCATAGCTGCCATCGCCCCCCGTATCGCCCCAGCCGTAGATCGCGGCCCGTCCGCCCGGCCGGTACGCCGGGTCGCCCTTGCCCGCCATGGGGATGGTGTAGGCCGCCGGCAGCGCGACCCCCAGGGTGAGCACCGCGATGTCCCCGGCCCTGTTGTCGCTCTCGTAGGCCGGATTCACCCAGATTCTGGCCAGTGGGTACTCCCGCCCGTCGGCCTTCCGTAGATCATTGCGGCCGACGATCACCCGGAGGTCCCGCACCTCGCGCCAGTCCATGCCGAGCACCCCACGGCTCAGACAGTGGGCCGCCGTGACGACCGTCGTGGGGGCCACCACCGCTCCGCCACAGAACTGGCCCGACCGCTGCCCCCCGAAGAGCGCCCGGCTGGCCACGGCCGCCGTCCAGGGCGCCTCGACCGTACGGGCCGGATGCCCGCCGATCACGACACGGTCGGCCGTCGCCGGAGCGGGCGCGGTGAGCACCATCGCGAGCGCGACGACCAGCGGTACCGCCAGGACGACGAGGAGCGAGCGGGGCGAGGTACGCATGCAGCCTCCTGACCGTACGGAGCATGTCGCACACACAGCGTTACCCGGTCCGGCGAGAACCGCATCCCGGGTGGGCCAAGTGGGGAGACGGGCCACCTGGGGAGCGGAGCGCCGGCGCAGCGCGAAGGCCGGGCCCCTCGATGGGGCCCGGCCTTCGCTCTGTGCCGCTTCCGATACGCGGCGGTCACCCGCCGGTCGCCGGTGGCGTATCAGTCCAGGTAGTCCCGGAGGACCTGGGAACGGGACGGGTGGCGCAGCTTCGACATCGTCTTGGACTCGATCTGGCGGATGCGCTCACGCGTCACGCCGTAGACCTTGCCGATCTCGTCGAGGGTCTTCGGCTGGCCGTCGGTGAGGCCGAAGCGCATCGAGACCACGCCCGCCTCGCGCTCGCTGAGCGTGTCGAGCACGGAGTGCAGCTGCTCCTGGAGCAGGGTGAAGCTGACCGCGTCGGCCGGGACAACGGCCTCGGAGTCCTCGATGAGGTCACCGAACTCGCTGTCGCCGTCCTCGCCCAGCGGGGTGTGCAGCGAGATCGGCTCACGGCCGTACTTCTGGACCTCGATGACCTTCTCGGGGGTCATGTCGAGCTCCTTGGCCAGCTCCTCCGGGGTGGGCTCACGGCCCAGATCCTGGAGCATCTGGCGCTGGACACGCGCGAGCTTGTTGATGACCTCGACCATGTGCACCGGGATACGGATGGTGCGGGCCTGGTCGGCCATGGCCCGGGTGATCGCCTGGCGGATCCACCAGGTGGCGTACGTGGAGAACTTGTAGCCCTTGGTGTAGTCGAACTTCTCGACGGCGCGGATCAGACCGAGGTTGCCCTCCTGGATGAGGTCCAGGAAGAGCATGCCGCGGCCCGTGTAGCGCTTGGCCAGGGAGACCACCAGACGGAGGTTGGCCTCCAGGAGGTGGTTCTTGGCGCGGCGGCCGTCCTCGGCGATGATCTCCAGCTCGCGCTTGAGCTTGGGGGCGAGCTTGTCGGAGTTGGCGAGCTTGTCCTCGGCGAACAGACCGGCCTCGATGCGCTTGGCGAGCTCGACCTCCTGCTCGGCGTTGAGCAGCGGGACCTTGCCGATCTGCTTGAGGTAGTCCTTGACCGGGTCGGCCGTGGCGCCGGCGGCGGCGACCTGCTGCGCGGGGGCGTCGTCCTCGTCCTCGTCGGACAGCACGAAGCCGGCGTTCTCCGGCTCGCCCTCGGCGCCCTCGGGGCCCGGCTTGCCCGGTGCCTCCTCGATGACGTCCTCGGCCTCGAGGAGCTCGTCGGTGACGTCCTTCTTGGCGGTGGTCTTCTTCGCGACCGTCTTCTTGGCTGCGGTGGCCTTCTTGGCGGCCGTCTTCTTGGCCGTGGCCCTCTTGGCGGCGGCCTTCTTCGCGGGGGCCGCGGCCTCACCGACCGAGGCACCGCCGGCGTCCGCCGCGGGAGCGGCCGGGGCGGCGGGGGCCTTCTTGGTGGTGACCGTCTTGGCCGCGACGGTCTTGGTGGCGGTGCGCTTTGCCGGGCTCTTCGCTGCGACGCTCTTGCGGGTGCGCTTGGGCGCCTCTGCGGCACTGACCATCAGCGTCACACCCTCCTCGTCGAGGATCTGGTTGAGGCTGCGCAGTACGTTCTTCCACTGGGTTGGCGGAATCTGGTCAGCCTCGAAGGCCCGGCGCACATCGTCGCCGGCGATCTGCCCCTCAGCCTTTCCCCGTTCGATGAGCGCCATGACAGACTCCGACTCGGCGATCTCCGGCGGGAGCGTACGGGATGTGCTGGCCGACACGAACAACCTCTCGGAACGTTGGAAACGGCTTCCGGCTCAGTCCGCTGGGGACCGGAGCCGACGACCGCCGGCAGGGATGAACCGACGGCGCGGGCGGAGTGCGGAGGAGTACAGCGTTGCGAGCGACATCCGTATTCCCTCCGCGGCTGCCACCTCTTTAATCATCGCGCTGCCCCAAAGAGCGTTACGCCCAATACTCGTGGCCCGAGTCACACCCCATAACGGTCTAATTGCCCATCCAACGGGACAGAAAACTCCGAGTCGCGCATCGAGTCCCGCATCGTGCCCTGCATCGCGCGGTGAACCGAGCCGTGAACCGAGTCGCGCATCGAGTCATGGACCGAGTCGTGTACCGAGTCGTGAACCGACGTGAGTCGCGCGGTGGCGACCCATCGATCGCGCCGCGCCGCCGAACCCGCGGCGCGGGATCCGGCGACGCCCTCTCGTACGCCGTACGGCATCCATGGGGCCGACCTTGGCCGCCCACTGGCCCGCCGCCTTGCCGTACGCCGCACGCCGCACGCTCCGGACGCCCGGCGGTCCGGGCACCGGACGCGCCGCGGATCAGTGCTCGCGCGGCGCGGGCACCCCGACCTCGGCATGATCGAGATCCGGGTGGACGGTCAGCAGCTGGCGCATCGCCGCCTCGGCCGCCGCGGCGTCGCCCTCTCCGATCGCCTCGACGATCCGGCGATGGTGGGCGACTCCCGCCTCGCTGAGGCGGTCGCAGCCGGAGACCGGGGCGCCGGAGACGTGGAGCGCGGCGGCGACGATGCCCGCCAGGTGCTCCAGCATCCGATTGCCCCCGACCTGGAGCAGCAGCGCGTGGAACTCGGCGTCGGCACGGGAGAAGGTGAGGGTGTCGCCCTGGGTCAGCGCATGGCTCATGATCTCGACCATGTCCGCGAGTCGCTGCTGCACCTCCTCGCGACCGTGCCCGGCGGCGAGACGGGCGGCCAGCGGCTCGATGGTCCAGCGCAGCTCACACAGCTCGCGGCGCTGATCGTCGCGCTGCGGACCGAAGGCGCGCCACTCGATGATGTCCGGGTCGAGCAGATTCCAGTCGCTGACCGGGCGGACTCGGGTGCCCACATTGGGGCGGGCGCTGACCAGGCCCTTGGCCTCGAGGACGCGCAGCGATTCCCGGACGACGGTGCGGGAGACCTCGAAGCGCTGGCCGATCTCCTCGGGGACGAGCGGGCGGTCCGCACCCAGGTCGCCGGAGACGATCATCTGGCCCAGCTGCTGAACGAGTTGGCCGTGCAGCCCGCGGCCCCGGTTGCTGGCCGCACGCCGGCCCACCCGGCCGATCTCCGCCTCAGCACCGTCCCAGGAGGGGGCGCTGCCGCGGTCGGCGCCGGGGGCTTCGGCGTAGGAGTAGCGGTCAAGCTCGCCCGAACCGGCCAGGCCGGAGTCGGCGGGGCGAGCCGCGGTCATCGTGGTGTGCGCAAGGGTACTCACGCATCCTTTGTCGGCGACGCCTCGGAAGCCCTTGAGGTCTTTGGTGAAAAGCACACGAAAGGGTGATCGCCCATTACCTCATAATTGACGCTCAATCGGACAGAAAGATGCATTCTTCGGGGAGTTGCGAGCAGTTCGCGCGAGGGCGCGCGAAACCGACCTCGAGCGTGATCCACTGGCTCCGCTGGGGCCGGGTCGGCCCGCGGACCGGGTCCGGCCGCCCGGCCCGGTCCATGGGCGCTGCCGTTGGGTGCTGTCGGCGGGTGCTACTGGCGGGTGCTCCTGCCCCGCAGGCCGGTGAGGGCATAGGCGCACAGCAGGACGGCGACCGACAGCATCAGGGCCTGTCCGACCGGCTGGGACGCGAGCCGCAGCGCGACCGCCAGCCCTCGGTCGATCATGGAGGGCGGCCGGTCCAGCGTCGCCGCGCGCAGCCGGTGCGACAGCATGACCAGCGAACGCAGCGACGGGTCCTGCGCCGCATGCTGGACGACGGGCACCGCGAGGATCGGCACGGCGAGCAGAGTGGCCAGCCCCAGCGCGGTGGACCGGAAGACTCCGGCGGCGAGCAGCCCGGCCCACGACGAGCCGATGGCGAGCCCGAAGACGCTGGCCATCAGCTCGGGCCAGTCCCCCGGCAGCGGTACGGCGCTGCCGCCGACGAGCGTCAGGAGCGCCGCGCTGTCGAGCACGATGACGCCGAGCGACAGCAGGATCGCACCGGCCGCACACACCGCGAGCTTGGCGGCCAGCAGACCGAGCCGGCGGGGCACCGCGTCCCGGGTCGCGGCCAGCGCCGGATAGCGGAACTCGTCACCGAAGGCGAGGGCCCCCACCAGACCGGCCGCGATGGCCACCGGAGGCAGCGGGAGGTCCGCGGGCCAGCCGGTGAGCCGGTGCAGCTCCCCGACACCACCCGCGCGGGCGAGCAGGACGGAGGCGATGAAGGAGGCGACGATGGAGGCGACACCGATCAGCCAGCCGGTCCGTACGCCGATGGCGCGGCGCACCTCGTAGCGCATCGGCCAGGCGGGGCCGGGGAATCGGAGCCTGGGGAGCAGGCGGGCCGGGGGTGCCTCGGGGTCGCGGGCGCGGGCGCCCGCGGAGGTCCCGGGACCGAGGTCGGCGGACTCCTCGACCAGCCGGTGGACCACGATGCCGTGACGGTAGGCGGTCTCCCCGACGGAGGCGGGGGACAGACCGTAGACGGAGATGTGGGTCTCGTCGTCCCGCACCACGGAGAACGGGTCGGCGAGCGCGGCGACCGCCTTGTCCTCCTCGACCTCGGCATGGGTCCGCACTCCGGCCACTCCGGCTGCTTCGGCTCCTTCGGCACCGGCGGGGGCGGGGACGGAGGGGGACACGGGAGCGGCCTCGCCCGCCTTGGTCACCGTGTCTTCCGTGGCAGCCTGGTCTTCCTTCGCTACCCCAGCGGCTTGCGCGGCGGCCTTCTTCTCTCCGGTTCCGGCCGCGGCGCCCCGGGCGGCGGACCTGGCCTTCCTGGCCCTGCGCCAGATCCTCTTCCTGACCTTGACCTTGACCTCGGCGCCCTCGCGCTTGACGAGGCCGCCCGCGTCGGCGACGTCGGACTGGGCGGTGTCGGCCTTGGCCGCCTCGGCCTTCTCGAGCTCGGCCGCCATCCGGGACGCCTCCTCCGCCGCCTGGGCCTCGGCCAGCTGCCGGGCGGCGTGGACCTCCTCCTCCAGAATGGCGGCGAGCCGGCCGACGAGCGGCGAGTGGACCACGACTCGGGGGCGCAGCCGGGTGCGGGCGAACTCGTCGACCGGCTGATCGGCCACCAGCCGGCCCGACTCCAGGGTGAGCACCTGGTCCGCGAGGCGGACGACGCCCTCGGCGTCCTCGGCGGTGACGAGGACGGCGCCGCCCTGGGCGGCGAATTGGCGCAACAGCCCGTAGAGCCAGGTGGTCTCCCGGGCCGAGAGGCCCCGTGCGGGCTCATCGAGGATCAGGGTGTGCGGGTCTCCGAGCAGAGCGACGGCGATACCGAGGCGGCGCTCCGCACCGGTCGACAGATCACCGAGACGCTCGTCCGCCAGATCGGTGAGGCCGACCACGTCCAGCACGACATCGGCGCGCGTGGCGGGAACCCCGGCCGCGGCGCCGAGCATCCTCAGATGCCCCCGCACGGTGCGGCCCGGGTGGCCGGGGACGTCCTCGAGGAGAACGCCGATCTCATGAGCCGGGCGCCGGATGCGATGCAGGGGACGGCCCCGGAAGAAGGCGGAGCCATGGCCCCGGTCGAGCTGCAACAGAAGCCGCAGCGCGGTGGTCTTGCCCGCGCCAGGGCCGCCGAGCAGTGCGGTGACCCGGCCCGCCGGGGCCTCGAAGGTGAGGTCGTCGACGACGGGCGGTTGGTTGCGGCGGGGGGTGCTGGTCAGTCCGGTGGCCTGGATCATGGCTTCTCCCGCGGGGCATGGAACCGCTCGATGGCACGTGGGGACTGGTGGCGTACCGGAGCACGTTAACCCGCTATGTCCTATTTCTTCGGTAGATACACCTCCTGCGGAACCGTCGTGTCATGGCTCGTCACACCTCGGGAGGGAGCATGGGTCACACCTCGGGACGGAGCATGGGCGGGTTGAGCAGCGTCGCCCCTCCGGCCCGGAACAGCTGTGCGGGACGGCCACCCTGACGAGTCGTCGTACCGCCCGTGGGCACCAGGAATCCCGGGGTGCCGGTGACCTTGCGGTGGAAGTTACGGGGATCCAGGGCCACACCCCACACCGCCTCGTACACCCTGCGCAGCTCGCCGACCGTGAACTCCTGAGGACAGAAAGCGGTGGCCAGCGAGGAGTACTCGATCTTGGACCGGGCGCGCTCGACCCCGTCCGCGAGGATGCGGGCGTGGTCGAAGGCGAGCGGGGCGGCCAGATCACTGTCGCGGCCGAAGGCCCCGTCCTGGTCGAGCAATGTTTCGACCGGGGCCCAGCGCACACTGTGCGCGTCGCCTCCGGCCCGGGGCGCGGGCAGGTCAGGGGCGAGCGCGAGGTGCGCCACGCTGACCACACGCATCCTGGGGTCCCGCTTTGGATCGCCGTACGTGGCGAGCTGCTCGAGATGGGCGGCGTTCGGAGGAGCCGGGAGCGTGGGGTCATGTGCGAGCAGCCCGGTCTCCTCGATCAGCTCCCTGGCAGCGGCGGCGGAGAGGTCCTCATCGGGCCGAACGAAACCACCGGGCAGCGCCCACCGCCCTTTGAAGGGTGGCTCCCCGCGGCGGACGGCCAGCGCACACAGCGCATGCCGCCGCACGGTGAGCACGACCAGATCAACGGAGACGGCGAAAGCCGGAAAAGCCGACGGGTCGTAGGGCATGACGCGATCATAGTCGTCTGCCTGACGATAATCAGGCGCTTGAGCATGATCACTGATGTTCGAGAAATCGCTCTCTCAAGCATTCGCCCGCACGTTTCCCGCACCTCCTTCCGAGTCCCCCCGAGCCACCCCACGCCCCGGCCCACCGCTCACCACCACGCGGCCGGCCACTGTCCACTGTCCACCGCTCCAGAGCATCCGCCCCGCCCGCCGACCGCCCCCCATCCACCTCGGGGCCTCCGCATCGGCCCGCTCTGTGGCGCCCACCGCTGATGCCCGAGGACATGCTCGGCCGGTCCGGGTCAGCCGCGGCTGCGCGCTCCCCGTCCACCACTCCTGCGACGGGTACGCGGCCGCCCTTCCGGACGGCGCCTGCCACCTGGGGCGCTCGCCTGCGCAGGGCCGCCTTCGCCACCCGGGCTCGCGGTGCCCGGCCGCCCTCGCTCCGGCCGCCGCTCCTCCTGGCCTCCCCCGCCTTTCCCCTCCGCCGGCTGCTCCGCCGCCCCTGTGTCGCAGGACCTGGCGTGAGCGGCGGGCTCGACATCAGAGGCGGGCCCGGCCGGCTCAGCCGAATCGGCCGGGCCGGCTGTTCCGGCCGCTTCGCGGACTTCCACCGGCTCGGCGGCCTCCAGGCCGCCGAGCCGCTCCAGCTCCTCGTGCACCGCCGCATGCACGGCGCGATCCGCGCCCTCCCTGCGCACGCATTGGCGCAACAGCTCCAGGCTGACCCCCTCGTTGCACGCCTGGTGCAGCAGCCTGGCGAAGAGATAGTCGGGGTCGACCCGCAGAGCACGGCCGAGCGCCACCCGTGCCGTGAGCTCGTCACCCGCCGACCAGGCGGCCCAGCCCGCCAGAGTGAGCGGCGCCGCCGCATGCTCCCCGTACGAGCCGACGCAGCGACGGGCCAGCGCGCGCCACAGCTGCAGCGCCGCGTCGGCTTCCACTCCCTCCATCCATCCGGCTGCCCGGTCCCGTGTCCGCCGGTCCTGCAGCGCGATGATCGCCGTGGCCGCCTCCTGGTCGTCGAGCAGCCCGTCATCGCGGAGATCGGCCGAACGGGTGTCGGCGACCGGCGGCGCGGCCCGGAACCGGTCCAGCATCCGGCCCAGCAGACCGAGGGTCTCGGCGCACACCGCCGCGCAGCCACCACCGTCCAGAATCCTCGGCACGAGCTCGGCCCCGGCCGCGTCCAGCGCCCGCTCCTGTTCCTCGGCCCGGGGTGCGTCGAGCGGAGCGAGCCTGGCTTCCATCTCGCGCAGCGAGCCACGCACCTGGACCCCCGCGAACGTCGCCGCCGCGGCCATGACCGAGGTGCCGGGCAGGGCGAGCGGTACGCCTTCCGGCGGGCAGCAGCGCCGGTCGGGACAGACATAGGACCAGAACCGGCCGTCGGAGATGCACAGTGCCTCGAACACCGGCACCTCCAGCCTGCCGCACGCGGTGCGCAGGCACTGGGCGAGGGGCCGCAGCCGCTCCATCGCCTCCTGCCCGGACTCGCCCTCGGCCGGCTCCTGGCACAGGAACAGGATGAGCCCGTCCGGTCGCCCGGCACGCCGCTCGCTGCCGCTGATCAGGCACTCGGCAAGCTGGTCGCAGGCCTCGGGCCACTCCTCGGGAATACGGGGAATGCCGAGCCTCAGCCTGCCGCCGAACCGGCCGCGGGGGCCGTGCAACGCGATCATCACGATGCTGTCGTCCGGTTGGAAGCCCAGGACATAGGGCAGGGCGTCCGCGAGCTCGGCCGGGCTGCGGAGGGTGACCTGCTCTGCGCCGGACAGGCCGGCCGCTTCGTTGTGTCGAGTCATGTCCCGACGGTCCCTCAGCCCCGTCGGCCCCGCCACCCCTGTGGATAACCTTATCCACAGGCTGTCGGCGTCGTTGGCACGATGTCGGGGGGATCGGGTTGCATGGGGGCATGAGCGACGAAGACCTGCGCACTTCAGCCGACCGCGTCCTGGCCCGCCTCGTCGGGGACACCACCGGTTCCGCCCGGCTCCGGGAGGACCAATGGCGGGCGATCGAGGCGCTGGTCGCCGAGCGCCGCCGGGCGCTGGTCGTGCAGCGCACCGGCTGGGGAAAGTCGGCGGTGTATTTCGTCGCCACCGCGCTGCTGCGCGAGCGCGGCAGCGGTCCGACCGTGATCGTCTCCCCGCTGCTCGCGCTGATGCGCAACCAGGTCGAGGCTGCCGCGCGCGCGGGTATCCACGCCCGCACCATCAATTCCGCCAACACCGAGGAGTGGGACACCATCCAGGCGGAGGTGGCCGCGGGCGAGGTGGATGTGCTGCTGGTGAGTCCGGAGCGGCTCAACAACCCGGATTTCCGCGACCAGGTGCTGCCACAGCTCGCCGCCGCCACCGGTCTGCTGGTCGTCGACGAGGCACACTGCATCTCCGACTGGGGGCATGACTTCCGGCCCGACTACCGCAGACTGCGCACCATGCTCGCCGATCTGCCCCGGGGCGTGCCCGTGCTCGCCACGACCGCGACCGCGAACGCACGGGTCACCGCGGATGTGGCCGAGCAGTTGGGCACAGGCGAAGGGTCCACACGGGCGCTGGTGCTGCGCGGCCCGCTGGACCGGGAAAGCCTGCGGCTGGCCGTGCTGCCGCTGCCGGACGCCGCCCATCGGCTCGCCTGGCTCGCCGACCACCTCGATGAGCTGCCGGGCTCCGGGATCGTCTACACCCTCACCGTGGCCGCGGCCGAGGAAGTGACCGCGTTTCTGCGGCAGCGCGGCCATACGGTCGCCTCCTACACCGGCAAGACGGAGAACGCGGATCGTCAGCAGGCCGAGGAGGATCTGCTGGCCAACCGGGTCAAGGCGCTGATCGCCACCTCCGCGCTGGGCATGGGCTTCGACAAGCCGGACCTCGGCTTCGTGGTGCACCTCGGTTCACCGTCCTCCCCCATCGCCTACTACCAGCAGGTCGGCCGTGCCGGACGCGGTGTGGAGCACGCCGAGGTGCTGCTGCTGCCCGGCCGTGAGGACGAGGCGATCTGGCGGTACTTCGCCTCACTCGCCTTCCCGCCCGAGGAGCAGGTGCGCCGCACGCTCGAGGTGCTGGCGAGGCCGGACCGGCCGGTGTCCCTGCCCGCGCTCGAGCCCCAGGTCGAGCTGCGGCGGTCACGTCTGGAGACCATGCTCAAGGTGCTCGACGTGGACGGAGCGGTGCGGCGTGTGCGCGGCGGCTGGACCGCGACCGGTCAGCCCTGGGCGTACGACGCGGAGCGGTATGCGTGGGTGGCGCGCCAGCGGGAGGCCGAGCAGCAGGCCATGCGGGAGTACGCCGCGACGGCCGACTGCCGGATGGAGTTCCTGCGGCGGCAGCTGGACGACGAGAAGGCGGCGCCCTGTGGCCGGTGTGACAACTGCGCGGGGGCGCGGTTCACCGCCGAGGTGTCCGCGGCCTCGCTGGACGCAGCGCGCGGTGAGCTGGGGCGGCCCGGTGTCGAGGTGGAGCCGCGCCGCATGTGGCCGACCGGCCTGCCGACGGTCGGTGTGGACCTCAAGGGCCGCATCGCGGCGGATGAGCAGGCCGCCCCGGGCCGGGCCCTGGGCCGCCTCTCCGACATCGGCTGGGGAAACCGGCTGCGGCCGCTGCTGGCCCCGCAGACCCCGGACGCCCCGGTGCCCGACGATGTGGCCGGTGCGGTGGTGACGGTGCTCGCCGACTGGGCCAAGGGTCCCGGCGGCTGGGCCTCGGGCGCGCCGGACGCCCCGGCCCGCCCGGTGGGCGTGGTCACGATCGCCTCACGCACCCGCCCGCAGTTGATCCGGACGCTCGGCGAACGGATCGCCACCATCGGCCGGTTGCCCCTGCTCGGCAGCGTCGCGTACCACGCCGGCGAGAGTGACACCCGGGTGCCGCGCACCAACAGCGCTCAGCGGCTGCGTGCGCTGCACGGCGCGCTGACCGTGCCGCCCCCGCTGGCGGCGGCCCTTGCCGAGGCGGGTGGGCCGGTGCTGCTGGTGGACGACATGGCGGACACCGGCTGGACCCTGGCCGTTGCTTCCCGGCTGCTTCGCCGGGCCGGAGCAGCCGGAGTGTTTCCGCTGGTCCTCGCCGTGCAGGGGTGAGGGCGGCCGGGGCCGCGGCGAGCGCGAACCGGTCGGGAATATTGACCGCACATCCCGGCAAATCGACCAGCGGCGCCAATTGCTCATTGCCGCATGCGGGCGCGACCGCGAGAATTGACAACAGCTCCCCGCCCCCGGCCCGCCCGTGGTCCCGACGGGGCTGTGTCGCGGCCTGCGCCCGTGCCCGACCTTCGCACGGACCGTGGGCGCAGACGAAGGGAGGACCGTGACCTTCGGCTTCACTCCGTCACCGGCCGCCGATCCCGCTTCCCGGCTCGGCCGGATACTCCAGCCCTCCGAATGGGCGGCAGCGGGGATTCCACTGCTGCGCAATCCGCGCGAGGTGGTCACCGGGCTGCACAGTCGCCATCTGCCGTCGCCGTCGACCGCCGTCGTCGCCGTCCTCGATCCGGACGAACGGCTCACGGCGAGCGCCTCGTTCGTCCGCCACGGCGCTGCCGCCGCGGACGGCTGGGAATTCCGGAACGCGCTGCTGGCCCAGCTGCGCCGGGTGATCCCGCACGATCTGCGGCGCCGCACACCGATCCGCACCGCCGTGCTGCTCTACTGCCGCGAGGGCGAGAGCCGGTGGACGGAGGAGGACGGCGCTTGGATGTGGGGGCTGCGTGACGCCTGCACCCTGCACGGCCTGCGCTGCGGCGCGTACATCACCTTGACCCGCGACGGATGGCAGGTCTTCGGCGAGGGGCGGGGCGGCCGTCGGCCGCACTCCGCTTCGCTGCGCACCGCGCTGGGCGTGGCCGTCAAGGGCGACGACGACGCGAAGGCGCTGCCGCGGTCCCGTTCCGGGGCGCGGCAGGCGCTGAGCCACTCCGCCGCCGTCTGACCGGTCGCCGGACAACGCGCACGACCACCGGCCGTCCGGACGCCGGACAGCTCCGCCGCGAGGGACAGAAACCGCCGGGCTCCGGGCGTTCGGGGACGGGTGGCGTCAGGCTCCCGAACCGATGACGGTGTTGATCCGCTTCGGGTCGCCGCAGACGATCAGCAGCGCTCCGGCGCGGTTCATCGCCTCGGGCAGTACGCGGGCCACGGTGTCATTCGCACCGCCGTTGACCGCGACGACCACGACCGGGCGGCCCTTGACGCGGTCGGCCCCCGCGGTGGCGTAGAAGACGTCATCACCGGCGTCGTGCTGCGCCCAGTAGGACGCCTCGCCGAAGGACAACTCATGCGCCGCCCACGGATGCTGCTCCCCGGTGGTCAGCACCAGGATGTCACCGGGTGCCCGGCCGGAATCCAGCAGCAGGTCGACCGCCTCGTCCGCCGCGTCCAGCGCACCGTCCGCCGAGGCGGGGATCAGCTGGATCTGGGGAGTGGACTTCGCGGCGGCGGATGCGTTCTTGGCAGCCGAAGCCGCCGGGGCGGTCGGCACGGGCTTCGTCGCATCACTCGTGGTGCGCTGCGACTGAGCCGACGAGGTTCCGGCGGAGCCACGGTTGGGACCGGGGCTTCCAGGCCGCCGCGGTGCGGGCCGGGGGCCGGGACCAGGGACAGGACGAGGGGTCGGCGCGGTGCGGCCTGCGGCCGGTGTCGCGCGGGGACCCGGGACACTCTCGTGAATCTGAGGCTCCTCGGGGATGAGAGGCATGGGCTGATGTCTATCAAACGTCGGTGCGAGTCGCATCGGCGGGTGGCGGTTTGGACCGCTTGGTCTGCTCAGAAGTCGAAGCCGAGTTGGCCTTCGCCCTCCAGCCCGACCGGTTCGGGTGTGCTGCGGACCCGCTTCAGGTGTCGCCACCGGGGCAACCCGTCCAGATAGGCCCAGGACAGCCGGTGGTGGGGCGTGGGCCCCAGGTCCCGCAGGGCGGCGCGGTGCGCGGGGGACGGATATCCGGCGTTGTCCTCGAAGCGGAAGTCCACGTGCTGGGCTCCCAGTTCGGCCATCATCGCATCCCGGCGCACCTTGGCGATCACCGAGGCGGCGGCGACGGACACGCAGGACTGATCGCCCTTGATGACCGTACGAACCGTCCAGGGAGCGCCGAGGTAGTCGTACTTCCCGTCCAGGATCACCGCGTCCGGCCGGACCGGCAGCGCGTCCAGCGCCCGCGTGGCGGCGAGCCGGAGGGCGGCCGTCATCCCCAGGTCGTCGATCTCCTCAGGCGAGGAGTGACCCAGGGCGTGCGCGGTGACCCACGAGTCCAACTCCTGGGCCAGGGCCGTGCGCTTCTTGGGACTCAGCAGCTTGGAGTCGGTGAGTCCGGTCGGCGGACGGCGCAGACCGGTGACCGCCGCGCAGACCGTCACCGGACCGGCCCATGCCCCGCGCCCGACCTCGTCGATACCGACGACGATCTTGGCTCCTGTCGTGGCGCGGAGCGAGCGCTCGACACTGTGAGTGGGCGGTTCATAGGCCATGGCGAGGACAACATTACGCCGCTCTTACCTGCGTGCGGTAGCCGGATCCTCGGCAGTGGCCCCCGGCCACCTCCGGCGGTCCCCTCCCTGGTGGATCAGGTGACCGTTTCCGCTCAACACCGCGTGCTGGGCAGCGGGTTCGACGAGCGGGGCAAACCGGGCGACCCGCCACATCACGCCCCTGGAAACAGTCAGTCGGCCGACAGCGGCACCCACTCCGGCAGCGGCTCGGTGCGGTCCTGCCAGGTGTCGGGCGGCGCACCGGCGGCCTCGGCCGCGACCACTCCCCCGGCAATGGCGCAGGTGGTGTCCACGTCTCCGCCGGCCGAGGCCGTCTGCCAGAACGTCTCCTCGAAGGAACCGAGGTGGCGGGCGGCGGCCCACAGGGCGAACGGCACGGTGTCATGAGCACTGGTGCGGCGGCCGCAGCCGAGAACCGCGGCGACCGTGCCGGCGTCCGCGTAGTCGAGCATGTCGCGGGCGCGGCGCAGCCCCGCCTGGACGGCGCTGCGCGGCACCAGATCGACCACCCGGTCCAGCAGCTCCTCCGGGCCGCCGCGGCCCGCCGGATCGGCCACCAGCGCCGCGGCCGCGGCCACCGCCATGGCTCCCGCCACCGCTTCACGGTGCTGATGCGTGGTGTAGGCCGAGATCTCCGCCTGGTGCGTGGCCTGCTCCGCGTCACCCGCGTACCAGGCGCCCAGCGGGGCGATCCGCATCGCGGCGCCGTTGCCCCACGACCCCTGCCCCTGGAACAGCCCGGCGGCCAGGTCACGCCAGTCGCCGCCCTCCCTGATCAGGCGGAGCATCCGGTTCACGGCGGGGCCGTAGCCCCGGTCGAAGTCATGGTGGTCGGCGAAGGATCGGACGAGATGGTCCTGGTCGATCCGGCCGTGGACCACCAGGTGGGCCAGGACCGAACAGGCCATCTCGGTGTCATCGGTCCACTGCCAGGGGGCTGGCGGCAGCTCACGGCGCTTCAGAAACGGATAGTTGGCGGGGACGAAGAACTGGGAGCCGAGGGCGTCACCCACGGCCAGCCCGCGCAGGCTTCGCAGAGCCCGGTGGAATCGGTCAGCGGTCATCGCTGCGCACTCTAACCGGTGAGGCCGTAGGGTTCGGGGGTACACCAGCGCTCGAACGGCCGGTCCAGGTGGTAGCGCCCGTCGGAGCCGAGCAGCAGGGTCCGTGTCTCGCCGTTGCCGGGGTTCGAGAGCGACTCGAATTCGGCCACGCTCCAGTGCAGCCACCGCATGCAGAACAGCCGCATGGTCAGCCCATGGGTCACCAGCAGGACGTTCGGCGGGTGCGCCGGGTCCTGGAAGCTGCGCCACAGGCTCTCCAGGAAGGCGTCCACCCGGTCGTAGACGTCGGCGCCGGACTCACCCTGTGCGAAGCGGTAGAAGAAGTGTCCGTAGGCATCTCGGTAAGCCTTCTGTTTCCGCACGTCCTCGCGGTCCTGCCAGTTTCCCCAGTCCTGCTCCCGCAGCCGCGGCTCCTCCCTGACCCGGGTGCGGGAGGGGTCGAGATCGAGCAGCCTCAGGGTCTGGTGGGTACGGCGGTACGGCGATACATAGACCGATACCCGTTCGTCGCCGAAGGTGGCGCGCAGCCGCTCACCCGCCTCCCGCGCCTGCCCACGGCCGGTCTCGGTCAGCCTCAGAGCATGGTCGGGCACCCTTTCGTACACCGAGTCATCGACGTTCCCCTCCGATTCTCCGTGCCGTATGAGGACGATGCGCCGGGGTCGTGCCATGCCGCCACCCTAGATCGAGGGCCTGGCCAGTGCCTCACTCCCCTCCCCGGCCATCAGCCGGCCGCCGCGTATCTCGCACCGGCGCCCGGTGAAGCGGCTGCGCAGCAGCCGGTCGTGCGAGACCACCACCAGCGCCCCGGTCCACTGGGCCAGCGCCTCTTCCACCTGCTCCACCAGGCCGAGGGCGAGATGGTTGGTCGGCTCGTCCAGCAGCAGCACATCGGCGGGGCGGGCCAGCAGCCGGGCGAGCGCCAGCCGGCGGCGCTGGCCCGCGGAGAGCGATCCCACCGGAACATGGAGATCATCCGGGCGGAACAGCCCGTACGACAGCAGAAGGTCGGCCTGCTCCTGCGGTGCCCCCGGCAGGCCGCGGCCGAAGGCCGACAGCAGCCGCTCCCGAGGCCGGGCAACCGGTATCTCCTGAGCGAGATAGCCGACCCCGCCCCGGCGGACCGCCCGGCCCGCCCCCGGCTTCTCCAGCCCCGCCATGACCCGCAGCAGCGTGGACTTCCCCGCGCCGTTGACCCCATGGACGAGCAGTCTCTCCCCGGCTGCCACGGTGAGCCGGTCCACCGCCAGCCGCTCCCCCACGCGAACATCCTGGAGATCGATGAGGACACCGTCCGCCGTGCCCGCCGGGGGAAGCGCCGAGAACCGCAGCGGTTCCGGTGGGCGCGGCACCGGGTCCTCCTGGAGCCTGCGCAGCCTCTCCTGGGCGTTCCGCACCCTGCTGGACACCGAGGACTGCACCCGCCCCCTGTCCCGGTCGTAAGCCATCTTGTTGCCGTCCTTCATGCCGCGACCCGGGGCGACCCTCCGTGCGGTGGTCGTGGCGGCCTCCGCCAGGGCGGCCGTCTCCGCGCACCATTCGTGGTACGCCTGCTCCCAGCGGCGGCGTGCGGCGGCCTGCTCGGCGACGAATCCGCCATACCCCCCGCCATACCGCACCAGGGTGTGCCGATCGGCGTCCACCTCGACGATCGCGGTCGCCACCCGCTCCAGGAAGACCCGGTCGTGGGAGACCGCGAGGACGGTGCCCGGATGCTCCCGCAGCGCCTCCTCCAGCCAGCTGAGCGCGGCGCCGTCGAGGTGGTTCGTCGGTTCGTCCAGCAGCATCACTTCGGGGGCGGCGGCGATCAGGCAGGCGAGTCCGAGCCGGGCCTGCTCACCGCCCGACAGACTGCCCAGCCGCCGCTCGTACCCGATACCGCCCAGCCCCAGACCGTGCAGGGCCTTCTCCACACGGGCATCCGCCTCATAGCCGCCGCGGCCCTCGAACGCGGTGAGCAGATCGCCGTACGCGGCGAGTGCGTCGGGGGCACCGCCACCGAGTTCCGCCTCGAGCCGGCGCAGCCCGCGCTCCATGGCGCGCACCTCGGCGAGGGCGGCGTCCACCGCGTCGCGCACCGTGTGGTCCGGGGGCAGCGCGGGCGTCTGGCCGAGATGCCCCATGCCGCCGTCGGCCACCGTCACCACGGCACCGTCGTCCGGTGATTCGCTCCCGGCCAGCAGCCGCAGCAGGGTGGACTTGCCGGCCCCGTTCTCCCCCACGACGCCGACCCGCTCACCGGGTCGCACCGCGAAGGACACCTCGTCGAGCAGCAGCCGGTCGCCTCGGGACAGCGTGACACCGCGGAGCGAGATCTGTGTGGGCAAAGGGCGCACCTCCAAGCACACGAGCACGGCCGGTCCTCCGGACCGCGCCACTACAAACGCTACTGAAGTAGCGTTACCCTCACTATGACACGAGGAAACCACTAACGCGACTGGAGTTGCACTTGTCGGCAGAGAGTGCCGCCCCGACACCGGGCACCGTCCGCCCCGGCGGGCGGACCGCGCGCACCCGCTCAGCGGTGCGCGACGCCGTGCTCACCGGCCTCGCCGAGCACGGCTATCCCGGTCTGACCGTGGAGTACGTCGCCGAGCGCTCCGGCGTCCACAAGACGACCGTCTACCGGCGCTGGGGCAGTGTCGAGGGGCTCGTGGCGGACGCGCTCGACCTCGCGGGCGAGGACGCCTGGACGCCGCCCGACACCGGAAGCCTGGAGGGCGATCTGCGCGCCCTCGCCCGCGAGGTGACCGAGACCTTCGGCAGCGCGTCGACCGCTGCCGCGCCGACCGCCTTCATCGCGGCCGCGTTCCAGTCCGAGCGCGCGGCGGAGGCACTGCGCGCCTTCTACGCCGAGCGTTTCGCCCGCTGCGAATCCGTGGTGCGGCGGGCGGTCGACCGCGATGAGGCCCCGTCCGGCACCGACGCCGCGGCGGTCGTACGAGCCGTGTCCGCGCCCCTGTTCTTCCGGGCGCTCATCACCCGTGAGCCCATCGACACGCCGCTCGCCGACCAGACGGCGGCAGCCGTCGCCGTCGCCGTCCGGGCCGGGGTGTATCTCCCTGCCCGCCGATGATCAGGACTGCCCGCCGAGCGGCAGCGGGCTCGGTTCCGCGCTCACACCGTCCAGGCGGACTCGACCCGTACGACATCGCCGGCGATCGCCGCCACGTCCGCTTCGATCTGCGCGCGCAGGCCGAGCCGCTCGACCCGCTCCTCGCGGTACTTCCCGTGCTCGGCCGCCGAGTCCCACATCGACAGCACCAGGAACTCGTTCCCCGGCGCCTCGCCGAACACTCCGCGCAGCATCCCGGGAGACCCGGCCATCGCCGGGTTCCACACCTTCTCCTGCACCAGCGTGAAGTGATCGACCCGGTCGGGGCGCACACGGCAGTGCGCGACCCGCACCACGTCCGCGTCGGAGAACCGTGGTTCGAAGCCGACCTTCACATCGAACCGGTGCTCGAACAGCCGGACTTGCATGTCCCGATAGGTGCCCGACTGCGCGGCCGCGAGCCGGTCGTGCGACCGCGCCATGAAGGAGTCGTAGAACGCCCGGCTCTCCCAGAACGCGAAGACATGCGCCACATTCGGACGCCCTCGGCTCCAGCCACCGCCCTGCCCCCGGAATCCCGGTTCGCCGGGCAACCCCGCCCACTTCCGCTGCCCCCGCTCGAAACCCGGGCGGTCCACCACGGTGCAGCGAATCCACTTGACCAGCACCGAGCCATCCTACGGCGGCACGGTGGCCCCCATCACATACCGGGGAGTCCGTCCCCGCCCCCGGTCCGGCTGCGCACCGTACGACGCCACGAGACGACGGGAGCGACGGGAGACGACGGCGGGGCGCGGACCCGAAGGCCCGCGCCCCGCCTCAGATGTCATCGCATCGATGTCATCCGTAAGGGCCCGCGATCAGCTGCAGCCGCTTGTCGAACCGCAGCCCTCGCACAGGTAGCAGCTGCCCGCGCGGCGCATCTTGGTGCCGCAGGAGAAGCAGAGCGGCGCGTCCGCGTTCAACCCCAACTGAATCTCGACCAGTTCGGTCGAGCTGTGGGCCTCCCGCTGCGCCCCGGGCGTGGTCCGCGGCTGGGAGGTGCTGTTCTTCGGGGCGTCCACATGGCGCGGTGCCGACTGGGCCAGGCCCTCGACATCCACCTCGTCCTCGGCGGGCTCGTAGGACCCCGTCTCCAGGTGGCGCTGACGCTCCTCGGCAGAGTGGATGCCGAGCGCCGAGCGGGTCTCGAAGGGCAGGAAGTCCAGCGCCAGCCGGCGGAAGATGTAGTCGACGATCGACTGCGCCATCCGCACGTCCGGGTCGTCCGTCATACCGGCCGGCTCGAAGCGCATGTTGGTGAACTTCGAGACGTAGGTCTCCAGGGGCACGCCGTACTGGAGACCGACCGACACGGCGATCGAGAAGGCGTCCATCATGCCCGCCAGGGTCGAGCCCTGCTTGGACATCTTCAGGAAGACCTCGCCGAGACCGTCGTCCGGGTAGGAGTTGGCGGTCATGTAGCCCTCGGCGCCGCCCACCGTGAAGGAGGTGGTGATGCCGGGACGGCCCTTGGGGAGGCGCTTGCGGACCGGGCGGTACTCGACGACCTTCTCGACCTCGGGCTCGGCCTGCTCCTTCTCCTCCTTCTTCTTGGCGGAGAGCGGCTGGCCGACCTTGCAGTTGTCGCGGTAGATCGCCAGCGCCTTGAGGCCGAGCTTCCAGCCCTCGAAGTAGATCTCCTCGATCTCCTCGATGGTGGCCGACTCCGGCATGTTGACCGTCTTGGAGATGGCACCGGACAGGAACGGCTGGGCGGCCGCCATCATCCGCACATGGCCCATCGGCGAGATGGAGCGCTCACCCATCGCGCAGTCGAAGACCTCGTAGTGCTCGGGCTTCAGCCCCGGCGCGTCGATCACATTGCCGTGGTCGGCGATGTGGGCGACGATCGCCTCGACCTGCTCCTCCTGGTAGCCGAGCCGCTTGAGCGCCTTGGGGACCGTGTTGTTCACGATCTGCATGGAGCCGCCGCCGACCAGCTTCTTGAACTTGACCAGGGCCAGGTCCGGCTCGACGCCCGTGGTGTCACAGTCCATCATCAGGCCGATGGTGCCGGTCGGCGCGAGCACCGAGGCCTGGGCGTTGCGGAAGCCGTTCTTCTCACCGAGGCGCAGCACGTCCTGCCACGCCTCGGTGGCCGCGGCCCAGACCGGGGTGTCCAGGTCGTCCATGCGCTTGGCGGCGGCGTTGGCGTCCGAGTGCTGCTTCATGACGCGCTTGTGGGCGTCCGCGTTGCGGGCATAGCCGTCGTACGGGCCGACCACGGCAGCGAGCTCCGCGGAGCGCTTGTACGAGGTGCCGGTCATCAGGGAGGTGATGGCTCCGGCCAGGGCCCGGCCGCCGTCGCTGTCGTAGGCGTGGCCGGTGGCCATCAGCAGGGCGCCCAGGTTGGCGTAGCCGATGCCCAGCTGGCGGAAGGCTCGGGTGGTCTCACCGATCTTCTCGGTCGGGAAGTCCGCGAAGCAGATGGAGATGTCCATCGCGGTGATGACCAGCTCGACGACCTTGGCGAAGCGCTCGGCGTCGAAGCGCTGGTTGCCCGCGTCGTCGTCCTGGAGGAACTTCATCAGGTTGAGCGAGGCGAGGTTGCACGAGGAGTTGTCCAGGTGCATGTACTCGCTGCACGGGTTGGAGGCGGTGATCCGGCCCGTCTCCGGCGAGGTGTGCCAGTGGTTGATGGTGTCGTCGTACTGGATGCCGGGGTCGGCGCAGGCCCAGGCCGCCTCGGCCATCTTGCGGAACAGCGCCTTGGCGTCGACCTCCTCGATGGGCTCACCGGTCATCCGGCTGCGCAGTCCGAACTTCGAGCCGGACTCCACCGCCTTCATGAACGTGTCGTTCACGCGGACGGAGTTGTTGGCGTTCTGGTACTGGACGGACGTGATGTCATCGCCGCCCAGGTCCATGTCGAAGCCCGCGTCGCGCAGGGCGCGGATCTTCTCCTCCTCCTTGACCTTGGTCTCGATGAACGCCTCGACGTCCGGGTGGTCGACGTCGAGCACGACCATCTTGGCGGCCCGGCGGGTGGCGCCGCCCGACTTGATCGTCCCGGCCGAGGCGTCGGCGCCGCGCATGAAGGAGACGGGGCCGGAGGCGTTGCCGCCCGAGGAGAGGAGCTCCTTGGAGGAGCGGATGCGGGAGAGGTTCAGGCCGGCGCCGGAACCGCCCTTGAAGATCATCCCCTCTTCCTTGTACCAGTCCAGGATCGACTCCATGGAGTCGTCCACGGAGAGGATGAAGCAGGCGCTGACCTGCTGCGGCTGCTTGGTGCCGACGTTGAACCAGACAGGCGAATTGAAGCTGAAGACCTGGTGCAGCAGCGCATGGGTGAGCTCGTGATCGAAGATCTCGGCGTCCGCGGGCGAGGCGAAGTAGCCATTGTCCTCACCGGCCTTGCGGTAGGTCCGCACCACGCGGTCGATGAGCTGCTTCAGGCTCGCCTCGCGGTCCGGGGAGCCCACAGCACCGCGGAAATACTTGCTCGTGACGATGTTGACCGCGTTCACCGACCAGAAGTCGGGGAACTCCACGCCGCGCTGCTCGAAGTTGACCGAACCGTCGCGCCAGTTGGTCATGACGACGTCACGGCGCTCCCAGACCACCTCGTCGTACGGATGCACGCCGGGGGTGGTGTGAATGCGCTCGATGCGCAGGCCCTTGTTCGCCTTGCTTCCCTTGGAGCGGGAGCCTCGTGCCGGGCCGCTCGTCGTCTCTGTCATTCCGCCTCCCTGTACGGGCGAAAACGCCCTGATGTGCCCATTTCTTCCCGAGGCACGGTGTCTGTCTTTCACCCGGACACGCCAAGCGCTCCGGGCAGGTGTGTGGGCCGCCGGTCAGTCGGCGGCAATGGCCGGCGCGGGGGCCTCCGCGGCCCCTTCGGCGCCGGACCCGCGGTCGTGCGCAGGAGGCCGTTGCTGGTCACGCAGCTCCGCGACGGCCGCCTCGAAGTCCTCGAGGGAGTCGAAGGCGCGGTAGACGGAGGCGAAGCGGAGATAAGCGACGAGGTCGAGCTTCTGGAGCGGGCCGAGTATGGCGAGCCCGACGTCATGGGTGGACAGCTCGGCGCTGCCGGTGGCCCGGACCGCCTCCTCCACCTGCTGACCGAGCTTGGCGAGAGCGTCCTCGGTGACCGGACGGCCCTGGCACGCCTTGCGCACCCCGGAGATGACCTTGTCGCGGCTGAAGGGCTCGGTGACCCCACTGCGCTTGATCACCATCAGTGACGCGGTCTCCACGGTCGTGAAGCGACGCGAGCAGTCGGGGCACTGGCGGCGCCGGCGAATCGAGCAGCCGTCGTCCGTAGTACGGCTGTCGACCACACGGCTGTCGGGGTGCCTGCAGAAGGGGCAGTGCATCGCTCCGATCCCTCCCTCACCCTCAAGAACGGCGCATGACTGAGCATGGCTGACAAGCCCCGAGCGGGCCGCGAAGGCCCGCCGAGGCGGCCACAAGCATAGGCGAAAACCTTGGCTTCGAATCACCAGGGACCACAACCTGTGGGTGGCTTGCATCCATCAAACCACTAGATCTGGTGTCCGGCACTCAACCGACCCGGATGGCGTGTCACGGCTCGGGAGCAGGCACGAGACTACGCGAACCCCGCCGGTCCCGAATTCGCGGGGGTCGGGATGCAAGACTGGGGCCACCCGACAGCGGCCGGATCAAACGGCCTATACACCTAACCCTGTGATCACGTCAGCTCATCTACGAAATTTCACTCGAACGTGTGTTTGGCGCAACCTTTCGAAAGCAACTACCGTTGTCCAACTAGGGAGAACATCTCGAGAGGGGCCGTCGTGACCACCACCGCAGAGAGCGCAACCTTTACCACCCAAGAGCGCTCCCAGAGCCGACTCGAACAGACACACGCGATGAACCAGACCCGCCCGATGAACGACGACACCACGACCCCGGAGGGCCAAAAGCCCACGCGCTCGCTACCAGGGCGACCTCCAGGCATCCGGGCGGACAGCTCAGGGCTGACCGACCGGCAGCGGCGCGTCATCGAGGTCATTCGCGACTCTGTGCAGCGGCGCGGTTACCCCCCGTCCATGCGGGAGATCGGCCAGGCGGTGGGCCTCTCCAGCACCTCGTCCGTCGCCCATCAGCTGATGGCTCTGGAGCGAAAGGGCTTTCTGCGGCGCGATCCCCATCGGCCCCGGGCCTACGAGGTCCGCGGCTCCGACCAGCCCAGCACCCAGCCCGCGGACACCACCGGCAAGCCCGCCGCCTCTTATGTGCCGCTGGTCGGCCGGATCGCGGCAGGTGGCCCGATCCTCGCCGAGGAGTCGGTCGAGGATGTCTTCCCGCTCCCCCGGCAGCTGGTCGGCGACGGTGAGCTCTTTGTGCTGAAGGTGGTCGGCGACTCCATGATCGAAGCCGCCATCTGCGACGGTGACTGGGTGACGGTGCGCCGCCAGCCCGTCGCCGAGAACGGTGACATCGTCGCCGCGATGCTCGACGGCGAGGCCACGGTGAAGCGCTTCAAGCGTGAGGACGGCCATGTGTGGCTGCTTCCGCACAACGCCGCCTACCAGCCGATCCCCGGCGACGAGGCCACCATTCTGGGCAAGGTGGTCGCGGTGCTGCGGCGCGTCTGAGCGCGCCGGATCGAGGTGCGCCTCTAGCGTGCCCCACGACCGGGCCCCGGAACCACTGCGCCGGTTCCGGGGCCCTGCTGTATGCGGGCCGACGCGGGACACCCCTCGCCAGGTCCCGTCGACAAACGGGGAGCCCTGCTTTCTTTGACGGCAGACCCTAGGCCCCCTGAGCCTTGGCCGCCGCGTCAATGGCGGCCAGCGAGCGGCGCGCCTGGTTGCGGTCGGTCGTATACCAGAAGTCCGGCATGGACTTGCGCAGGAACGACCCGTACCGAGCCCGCTCGACACGCGGATCCAGGACGGCGACGATGCCGCGGTCACCCGAAGCCCGCACGAGCCGTCCCGCCCCCTGGGCCATGAGCAGGGCGGCATGGGTCGCGGCGACGGCCATGAAGCCATTGCCCCCGGCCTCCTCCACCGCCTTCTGGCGAGCGCTCATCAGAGGGTCGTCGGGGCGGGGGAAGGGCACCCGGTCCATGACCACCAACTGACAGCTGGGCCCCGGCACATCGACGCCCTGCCAGAGGGACAGCGTGCCGAACAGACAGGTCCTGGCGTCGGCGGCGAAGGCGCGGATCAGCTCGCCCAGCGTCTCCTCGCCCTGGAGGAGGATGGGCATGTCAAGGCGCCCGCGCAGTTCCTCTGCGGCCGCCTGGGCGGCGCGCATCGAGGAGAACAGCCCGAGCGTCCGGCCACCCGCGGCCTCCACCAGCTCGGCGAGCTCATCGAGCATATCGGCGCGGCTGCCCTCGCGGCCTGGCTGGGCGAGGTGCTTGGCGACGTAGAGAATCCCCTGCTTGGAGTAGTCGAAGGGCGAGCCGACGTCGAGGCCCTGCCAGCGGGGCGCTGCGTCCTCGCCGCCCTCCGGGTCCTGCGGACTCTCGGGGGCGAGACCGAGGGAGGCGGCCACTCCGTTGAAGTCCCCGCCGAGCTTGAGCGTGGCGGAGGTGAGGACGACGGACCGGTCCTCGAACAGCTTCTCGCGCAGCAGCCCGGACACGGAGAGCGGGGCGACACGCAGCGAGGCACCGAAGCGGTCGTGCCGCTCGTACCAGACCACGTCGTACTCGGACCCCTCAACGATCCGCTCGGCCACCTGGTGGATGTTCTCCACGGCCCCCAGCGCCTGCTTGCGGACCGCGTCCTCGTCCTTGACCGAGGCGTCCCGCGTGGCACCGAGCGCCGAGATCACCGTGCGGGCCGCGTCGCGCAGCGCCATCAGCACATGGCTGAGCTCCTCGGGGATCTTCTCCAGGCGTCCGGGCAGGGCGAGCTCCATCAGCCGCTCGAAACCCTCCGAGGCGGTCTGGAGGGCGTCCGCCGCCTGTTCGTTGACCAGCTTCGCGGCACGCCGCACGGCGCGGTTGACTTGGCCGGGGGTGAGCTCTCCGCTGGCGACGCCGGTGACCCGGGAGACCAGCTCATGGGCCTCGTCGACGATCAGCACCTCATGGCTGGGCAGCACGGGGGCGCCCTCGATGGCATCGATGGCGAGCAGCGCGTGGTTGGTGACGACGACCTCGGCGAGCTTGGCCCGCTCACGGGCGGCCTCGGCGAAGCACTCCGCGCCATAGGCGCACTTGGACGCACCGAGGCATTCCCGGGAGGTGACCGACACCTGAGACCAGGCGCGGTCCGAGACTCCGGGGGTCAGATCGTCCCGGTCACCCGTCTCGGTCTCGTCCGACCAATCGCGCAGCCGCAGCAAGTCCTTGCCGAGCCTGCTGGTGGGGGCGGCGGCCTCGAAGGGATCGAACAGGCCGGACTCCTCGGCGTCCTCCTGCGGGACGCCCTCGTGGAGCCGGTGCAGGCACAGATAGTTGGAGCGGCCCTTGAGCATCGCGAACTCGGGGCGGCGGCGCAGCAGCGGATGCAGTGCCTCCACGGTGCGGGGCAGGTCGCGCTCGACGAGCTGCCGCTGCAGGGCGAGGGTCGCCGTAGCGACGACGACGCGCTCGCCGTGGGCGAGGGCAGGGACCAGATAGCCGAGGGACTTCCCGGTGCCGGTGCCGGCCTGAACCAGCAGATGGGAGCCGTCGTCGATCGCCTCCGCCACGGCTTGGGCCATGGCGGCCTGGCCAGGGCGCTCGGTGCCGCCGACGGCGGTGACGGCGGCGTGCAGCAGATCGGCGAGTGGAGGCGAGGACGATTCAGTCATAGGGCTGCCAGCCTACGGGGCGGCACCGACATCACTCTCCTCGGAGTGGTCGGTGACGGACGGTTCCGGCGGGATCGGAGTTCGGGCGGGTCCCCGCTGCGTGGGAACCGCGAACGGCCGAGCGGTGTAACAACAGCAGAGTCTCGCATCGAAACGGATTCATCACCGGGGGTCGCGGATGGTCGCGGATGTTCACAGGAGATGTCGCAGGGCGCGGTCGCGCAGCATCAGCGCGGCGCGTTTGCCAGGGAGTTCGATCTCCGCCGAGAAGCGGAAGCCGGCGCCGAGGAAGGCCGCCACGGAAGGGGTGTTGCGAAGGTCCGGTTCGGCCACGACGCGAGTGCAGGACGGACGGTGCCGGAGCACGAGGTCGGCCGCCGCGCGGAGCAGGGTCGTCCCCAGGCCACGGCCACGATCGCTGACCCGGCCGATGAGCAAGTGGAGACCCGTGTCGTGCGGCCGGGCCGGGTAGTACCGCGCGAGCGGGTCCAGATCTGCGCGGTATACCTCCCAATAGCTCATCGGGACGCCGTCCAGGACGCCCAGGCAGGGCACGCTGCGGCCGTCACCGTGGAGCTGGCCGCCGAGGTGGCTCGCGGTGGTCTCATCGGGACCGTCGAGCTCCCAGAAGGCGGCCACGGACGGGTCGTTCATCCAGCGAGCGATGAGCCGCAGATCGCGCCCGATGCGGACCGGGACGAGCTGGAAGGCACCCGCCGAGGTGCTGACGGGTCCCCATTCGGCGATGTGGTCCAGCAGATCCGGCCGGTCCTCGACCCCCGGCCCGGTGGAGTCCAGGTCGATGAGTCGTGCGGCGTCCTCTTCCTGGCGCAGCCGCAGGTCGATGGTGTCGTCGGTGTCGGAGTTCGTGGTGGAGTCGGTGTGCGGCACGGCGACGCTCTCCTCTCATGGGTCTGGGCACGTCCTGAGAGACGTGAGGGTGAGGGGCGTGATCGCGGGGTCAAGCCGTGGGGGCGACAGCAGTGGTGTCAGACATGGCGAGGGGGTTGGCGATGGTCACATAGACGGACTGGGTGTCCACCGGTCCCACGAGTTCGTCCAGGCCGCGCAGCCGCGTGAGCAGATTGGCCTTGCACCGCAGGGTGGGGGACTCCAGGAGCCGGGCGGGGAGAGATGAGCGGGTCCTGCCGCGGCCGGACGCGGCATCGGTGAGAAAACGGCGGAACGCGGCCACAAGGACGCGCTCGTCGACGAGCCGCTGGGATCCGAAGGCACCGATCAGCCCAAGGACGTTGTTGACGCCGAGGTAGTAGGCGAACCGCTCATCGGCGACCTCATCGGGGACGAAGGTGTCGCTGCGGCCGCCGATACCGGGCAGCCGGCGCTGGAGTTCGGCGTGCCGGGACGCGCGGAAGTAGTAGCCCTGGTTGTCCCGGTAGCGGCCGCCGATCGGCCAGCCGTCAGGGTCCAGCAGCACCAGGGTGTTCTGCTGGTGCGCCTCGAGCGCGATGCCGGCTTCTCCGTCCAGCCAGAGCACGGGGCGTACGACCGTGTGCAGATAGCGCAGGAACCACTCCGCGCCGACCGCCGCCGTGGAACGGCCGGTGCGAGCGGCGAGCCGGGCGACGAGGTGGGCGAGCCGGGAACGCATCACCGGCTGGCCGGGCCAGGGGCGTAGCGCGACAAGTCCGGCGACGCAGACGGCGTCGTCGCCGGGGCCGAACGGGTTGTGCCGGATGACGACGTCCAGGCCGGTCAGGGGATCGCCGTCCGGTCCGTCGACGGCGAGCCAGGCCGGGTCCCGGACGATGTCGAAGCCCGGGAATCCGGGGAAGGCCGCCCGCCACTGCTCGGCCAGTCCGCTGCGGAGCAGCCGGTGTACCTCGACACCGCGGCGAAGTTCCTTACGGAGGTTCTCACGACGGGAGTTGGTGATCCGCAGACCGAGGGAGAGTTTCACCATGGCGGGTGCGCCGGGCCGGTAGACGGTGCGGACCGAGGAGGTGGGGTGCCAGTGCCCGCCGGACGGCCCGAGGTCGTGCAACAGGCCGGCGTCGAAGAGCGCGGCGACGTCCGGCCGGAGCCGGATATCACGAGCCTGCCAGGGATGAAGTGGAACGGGCACGGTCCCGGTGGGCAGTTGGAGACCGCTGCCCGCCAGGGAGAGGGCGAGTCGCTCGGCGGGCACGGTGCGGCCGCGCTCCGTCCAGGCCGACTCGCAGGCCAGTACGGACCGGTCGACCGCGATCCAGTGAAGGGGGAAGGAGCCACGCGTTTCCGGTGAGCAGATGGTGGATTCGGCGTCCGAGAGGCCCTCCCGGCTCTTGGGCGTGGGATGCAAGGGGTGGCCGAACAAGAGGGACTGTTCCGCGCTGAGGAACAGGGTGCTCGCTCCGGGATCGGCCGGCGTGGCCCGGCGGTGGGCGAGGAAGGAGGCGATGCGTCGTACGGAGTCCGCGACACGGCCGACGAGTTCGGTGGCGTCCGCGTCGGGATCATCCCGCCGCGCGCTGTACGTCGCCTCGCGGGTGAGCAGGGCCGCGAGGGTGACCGCTCCGACAGCGGGTGCGTCATGGGGGCCGTGCTCCAGCAGCGGCGGGCCGAAGCGGTGCCAGCCGGTGGGCGACCAGTAGCGCACCGGAACGAGGAGGACGGTTCCGCTGGCGGCGAGGGGAATGCGCAGGGTGCCCTCCTCGGGGCGTGCGAGGCCGCTCTCCCGTACCCAGCAGCGCAGCAGGTTCTCGACGGCCGCCGCGTCGGCCGCGGTCTGCGGGTCGGGGTCGTCCAGCGGATCCACGCCTGCCTGGGGGGTGCGGTCATCGGGTGCGTCATGACCAGTGCGGTCCTGCCGGGGAACGGCCGTCGTGACGAAGGGCGCCCCCTGGGGGGACAGCCGCGGCGGGGACGACTCGTCGGAGGGGCGCTCCGGGACCGGTGGGCGGGGTGCTCCCGCCGCACTCACGAGCGGCGCCGCGACGGGTGGCGCCGCGGCAGGCAACGTCGCGGCAGACGGCAACGCCGCAGGCGGTGCCGTGGCGGGCGGCGCCGCCGGGGACGGGGACACCGGTACGGGCTGCGGTACCGCTGGGGATGGTGACGCCGCCAGGGGCGGGGGCGCCGGTGGAGAGGAGGCCACCGCTGGGAGCTGGGGCGACGCTGGGGGCGCTGTCTGGGCTCCTGCGGCCGTCACGGTCGGGGACGGTGCTCCGACCGTCGAAAGGGACGCGTGCGGGAGGGGCGTAGGGGGGCCGGGGCGGGGGGAGTCGTCGGGGTCGGTCATGGCGCCGGGCACGGGCTGCGGCTGGGGAGACAAGGGGGCTCCCCCGGGGGTGTGCGGCATGGTGGGTGCGGCGCGGGCGTCATGGCGTTCACGTCCTGGGCCCGGCGCCTGCCTCCTTCGGTGGTGCGATGGTGCTGCGGTCGTACGGTGCGGGGCACGTCACCGGTGGTCTCCGGTGAGCGGCTGGGCGAACGGGGAAGCGGTGGGCGGGACTTCGCCGGAGTGGGTTCCAGCGGTGCGGATCGCCGCGTCCAGGGCGTCGGCGAGCCGGTCCAGGACGGCCTCTGCCTGCTCGTCGGTGATGGTCAGTGGAGGGAGAAGGCGGATCACCCCGCCGTGGCGCCCGCCGAGCTCGACGATGAGCCCGCGCCGCAGGCATTCCTGCTGGACGGCCGCCGCGAGTGCGGGGGCAGCGGGCGGTGCCACCGTATGCGCGATATCGGCGTATGCGGTGGATGGGTCTCCATCGCGCAGGATCCCATCCGGCAGGGCCCCGTCCAGCGAAGTCCCGTCCGGCAGAGCTCCATCCCGCGAAGCCCCGTTCGGCTGGGGTCCGTCCGCGCGCCTGCCCTCGGCACCCGCCTGGTGGGCTTGCTCGACCGAGGGCCCCTCGCGGTCGGCTTCCGTGGCGGGGTCGGCCTCCGGGGCGACCAGTTCCAGGCCGATCATCAGGCCGCGACCGCGTACCTCCCCGATCTGCGGGCGTCCGGCGGCGTATCGGCGCAGCCGCTCCAGCATCCGGCCGCCGACGGTCGCCGCCCGCTCGGCGAGGTTGTTCTCCCGGACCTGGGCGAGGGTCGCCGCGCCCGCCGCCATCGCCAGCTGGTTGCCCCGGAAGGTGCCCGCGTGTGCTCCGGGCGGCCAGACGTCGAGGTCCTCCCGGTAGACCACGACGGCCAATGGCAGGCCCCCGCCGATCGCCTTGGAGAGCACCATCACATCGGGCACCACACCGGCGTGGTCGACCGCCCAGAAGGCCCCGGTGCGCCCGACACCGGTCTGGACCTCGTCCGCGATGAGCGGGATGGAGCGGGCCTCGGTGATCTCCCGCATCCGGCGCAACCAGGCGTCCGGTGCCGGAATCACTCCGCCCTCGCCCTGCACGGGTTCGAGGATCATCCCGGCCGGGCGGGGTGTCCCGCCCTTCGGGTCGTCGAGCAGCCGCTCGGTCCAGCGCGCGGAGAGTTCGGCACCGCGCTCTCCCCCGACCCCGAACGGGCAGCGGTAGTCATACGGGAAGGGCAACCGGGTCACACCGGCCGCCGGGCCGCCTCCGGAGGCGGCCAGCGCACCGGCCGTCATACCGTGATACGCCCCGGAGAAGGCGAGCAGGCCGTCGCGACCGGTGGCGGTCCGCACCAGCTTGAGCGCGGCCTCGACCGCGTCCGTGCCCGCCGGTCCGCAGAACTGGACCCGCGCGCGGGCGGCGAGCGCGGGCGGCAGGGTGGCGAACAGCTCGTCCATGAAGGCGTCCTTGACCGGTGTGGCCAGGTCCAGGACCTGGAGGGGCGCTTCCGCGTCCAGAACGGCCCGGACGGCGTCCAGCACCACCGGGTGGTTGTGCCCCAGGGCCAGTGCTCCGGCGCCGGAGAGACAGTCGAGATAGCGGCGGCCGTCGGCCCCTTCGACCGTCATCCCCCGAGCGCGCACCGGAACGATGGGCAGCGTCCGGGCGTAGGTGCGGGCGGCCGACTCACGCAGCGCCTGGCGCCGCAGAATGCCCTGGGCGGCACCACCGTCGTCACGGACGGCGGACAGGGCCAACGACGGGAGCTGGGTCACGGCCACGAGTCTCGGTCCTCCTGCTGCTGAACACCCTCCGGCTGTCCCCCGTACGTACCAACGACGCGTCAGGCTCCGGATCACGGGCTGAGCGAAGATCCTTGCGGCCGGGAACCAAGGCCCCGCTCGCAGCCGTCGTAGGCGGCACCGGCATAGTGGGATGCCACCCCGGTTGCCGGGGCGGTGCATGACAATTCCACACAGGCCGTAGAGCAGCTCAGAACCTCAGGGGGAGTTCCGCCCATGCCATCCAAACGCCGACCCGCGCTGGCCGTAGCCGCCATAGCCTCGGTGCTGGCGCTCACCGTCACCGCGTGCGACTCGGACGACAACACCGATGCCAAGCCGGCCGAGTCGTCGGCACAGCAGGGCGCGGACGACATCAAGCTGCCCGACAATCTCAACGACAAGCTGAAGAACCTCGGCATCGATCTGGACCAGTGGAAGGACGGTGCCTGGAACAACTGGGACAAGAACGACTGGCTGCGGGAGGCCGGTGACTTCATCAACCCGATCATCAAGGGTCTGTGGAAGCCGGACCGGATGCGCGAGGCGCAGGAGCCCGACAAGCCGGTCGACGACAGCGACATCGCGGACGACCAGGGTGTGACCGATCCCGATCCGCAGCCGGTCCAGGCCAAGGAGGTCGCCAGCCCGTACAGCGCCAACGTCCCCTATGCGGGCAAGGTCTTCTTCGACGGCCCCGAGGGCTCGATGGTCTGCTCCGCGACCGTGGTCAAGGACCCGGCGCACCCCGGCAAGTCCAACCTGGTGTGGACGGCGGGCCACTGCGTGCACGCGGGCAAGGGCGGCGGCTGGTACAAGAACCTGATGTTCGTCCCCTCCTACAACGACTCGGGCAAGTCGCAGGCGGAGCTGGAGAACGCCACCAAGGAGGAGCTGGCCCCCAAGGGCGTCTGGTGGGCCGACTGGGCGCAGACCTCCTCACAGTGGATCGACACCGGTGCGGCCGTGGGCGGAAAGGGCGCCCCGTACGACTTCGCGGTGATGCATGTGAAGCCGGAGGTCAGCGGCGGCAAGTCGCTCGAGGAGACGGTGGGCGGCGCGCTGCCGGTCGACTTCGACGCCCCGGCGGTGAAGTCCATCGACGAGATCACGGCCACCGGCTACCCGGCCGCCGCGCCGTTCGACGGCCAGAAGATGAACCAGTGCGCCGACAAGCCGGGCCGGCTCTCGCTGGACGCCGAGCAGCCGACGATGTACCGCATCGGCTGCACCATGACCGCGGGCTCCTCCGGCGGTGGCTGGGTGGCCGAGGGCTCGGACGGCCAGCCGGCGCTGGTGTCCAACACCTCGATCGGCCCGTCCGACGCGACCTGGCTGGCGGGCCCGCACCTGGGTCCCGAGGCCAAGGGCGTCTACAACGCGGTCAGCAAGAAGTTCGCGAACCAGTGACCGGCCGCCTGACGGCGACTGGCTGAGCCGGTAGCCGTCAGGCGTCATACGGCGAGGGCCCGCCTCCGGATGTCCGGGGGCGGGCCCTCGCCGTGTGCTTGTCGTGGCTAGTGCTGTCCGCCGGCCGCGGCCGGTACGTAACGCCGCAGCTCCGCGGCGAGCTCCTCGTGGACCCGCGCCTTGAGCAGGGTGCCCTCCGGGGTGTGCTCCTCGGAGATCACCTCGCCGTCGGCGTGCGTACGCGCGACCAGCTTGCCGTGGGTGTACGGCACCAGCACCTCGATCTCGACCTGGGGCCGGGGCAGCTCCTCGTCGATGACCGCGAGCAGCTCGTCGATGCCCAGCCCGCTGCGCGCCGACACCGCCATGGCGCGCCGCTCCATGCGCAGCAACCGCTGCACCACCAGGGGGTCGGCCAGATCCGCCTTGTTGATCACGACGATCTCGGGCACGTCGACCGCGCCCACATCGCGGATCACCTCACGCACGGCGGCCAGCTGCTCCTCCGGTGCCGGATGCGAGCCGTCCACCACATGGAGGATCAGATCGGCGTCGCCGACCTCCTCCATGGTGGAGCGGAACGCCTCCACCAGGTGGTGCGGCAGATGGCGGACGAATCCGACGGTGTCCGCCAGGGTGTAGAGCCGCCCACTGGGGGTCTCCGCCCGGCGCACAGTCGGGTCCAGGGTGGCGAACAGCGCGTTCTCCACCAGCACGCCCGCACCGGTGAGCCGGTTGAGCAGTGAGGACTTGCCCGCGTTGGTGTATCCGGCGATGGCGACCGAGGGGACCTTGTGGCGCCGGCGCTCCTGCCGCTTGATGTCGCGGCCGGTCTTCATCTCGGCGATCTCACGGCGCATCTTCGCCATCTTCTCGCGGATGCGGCGCCGATCCGTCTCGATCTTGGTCTCACCAGGACCACGAGTGGCCATACCGCCGCCCGCGGATCCGGAACCACCGCCACCCATCTGCCGGGACAGCGACTGACCCCAGCCTCGCAGCCGCGGCAGCATGTACTGCATCTGAGCGAGCGAGACCTGCGCCTTGCCCTCTCGGGACTTGGCGTGCTGGGCGAAGATGTCGAGGATCAGGGCAGTCCGGTCGACCACCTTGACCTTGACGACGTCCTCGAGGTGGATCAGCTGGCCGGGGCTCAGCTCACCGTCGCAGACCACGGTGTCGGCGCCGGATTCCACCACGATGTCGCGCAGTTCCTCGGCCTTACCGGATCCGATGTAGGTGGCGGGGTCCGGCTTGTTGCGCCGCTGGATCACGCCGTCGAGCACCAGGGCGCCGGCCGTCTCGGCGAGCGCGGCGAGCTCCGCCAGGGAGTTCTCCGCGTCCTGCACGGTGCCGGAGGTCCAGACGCCGACCAGCACCACGCGCTCCAGGCGCAGCTGGCGGTACTCGACCTCGGTGACGTCCTCAAGCTCGGTGGACAGCCCCGCCACGCGCCGGAGTGCGGCACGGTCGGAGCGGTCGTACTGGTCGCCGTCACGCTCCTCGTCGATCTCGTGACTCCAGGCGACGTCCTCTTCCATCAGGGCGTCGGCCCGAAGGCTCTCGGCGAGTCGCTGCCGGTCCTGCGGAAGGGAAGAGGAGTGGGTCAAAGGAATCCTTACGTCGTGGAATACCGTCACTGCCGACAACGCGTGAGGAGCCCGTGGGATTCCCCCGCGGGCCGGCCGCGACGCCGACTCATTGATGGTCGCACGCGGCGGCCTGGCCGTCACCCGGGTTTCACCGCCCATGGCACGGTGTAGCCCACCGCATGCCGTCCCGTCCGCGCGCCCGGCAGGGCGGCGCCCTTGGTGCTCTCCCTCGCCGCCGGCTTCCAGTCGGGGTGGCCCGGCATCGGCGGCGTCTTCTTTCCGTAGAGCCACGGCCGGAGGAATCCGCTCAGATCGCGCCCCGCCACCTCGGAGGCCAGGTGGATGAAGTCGGCGGTCGAGGCCACACCGTCGCGATGGCGGAGGATCCATTGGCGTTCCAGCCGTTCGAAGGCGGTCCGGCCGATCCGCTGCCGCAGCGCGTACAGCACCAGCGCGCTGCCGTCGTAGACGACCGGGCGGAAGATGCCGATCTGCTGACCGGGGTCGGCGGGCTTGGGGGCCGCGGGCGGTCCCGCCTCGGCCCGCCAGGCGTCGGACTGCCCGTACGCCTTGCGCATCCGCTGCTTCATGCTCGCCTTACCGTGCTCATCGGCGTACAGGGCCTCGTACCAAGTGGCGTGGCCCTCGTTGAGCCACAGATCGGACCAGCGGCGCGGGCTGACGCTGTCGCCGAACCACTGGTGGGCCAGCTCATGCACCATGATCGACTCGATGTACCACCGCGGCAGGTCCTCGCTGGTGAACAGGTCGCGCTCGAAGAGGGAGAGCGTCTGTGTCTCCAGTTCGAAGCCGGTGGTGGCATGGGCGATCAGCACTCCGTAGTTCTCGAAGGGATAGCGCCCGGCCTTCTTCTCCAGCCAGGCCAGCTGTCCGGGAGTGCGCGCGAGCCACTTCTCCAGCCCTGCGCGGTCCGCCACGGGTACGACGTCGCGCACCGGGAGTCCGTGGGGACCGGTGCGGTGCGGCACGGCGGAGCGGCCGATGGAGATCTGCGCCAGCTCGGTGGCCATGGGGTGGGCGAGGCGGTACGTCCAGGTGGTCCGCGATCCCTTGCGGACACGCTGTCCGGGCAGACCGCCCGCGACGACCGTAAGGCTCTTCGGGGCGGTGATCCGGAAGGTGAAACGGGCCTTGTCGGCGGGATGGTCGTTGCACGGGAAGACCCGGTGGGCGGCGTTGGCCTGGTTGGCCATGACCAGCCCGTCGCCGGTGCGGACCCAGCCGCCGCTCGCGCCGCCCTGCGGATCACTGGTGTGGCGGACGGTGATCCGGAAGCCGGAGCCCCGGGGGACCGGGGCGGACGGGGTGATCACCAGGTCCTCACCGACCGTCACGAACCGGGCCCGCACTCCGTCGACCCGCACCGCGGCCACGACCCCCTGGGTGAAGTCGAGGTTGATGGTGCGCAGGACCTCGGTGGCGCGGGCGTCGATGGTGGTGACGGCGTCGAGCGGGCGGTCCTGACGGTGGTAGTCGAGGGCGATGTCGTACGCCGTGACGTCGTATCCGGGGTTGCCGAGCTGCGGGAAGAGGGGGTCACCGATGCCCAGGGCCTCCGGATGCGTACGGGATACCGGTCCGGCGGCGGAGGAGGGGCCGACCGCGAGGAAGACGGCGGCCATGGCGGCGGCCACCAGCGCGGTCCGGCGGCGCCCGGTGCGCATCAGCGGCCAGGGGCGGCGCCCCGAAGAAAACGTCATGTCCTACCGCTACCAGCGCCCCGGCACCGGCGCAGTCGCTCCCGGCGCCGATCCACCCGAAGGAGTTCAGAAGGCGTGACGCAGCGCCGTGGGCCCGCCTGCGTTCAGGAGCGTGCCGCGGCCATACTGCGGCCCTCGCGCGTCACGTCGTAGACCCCGGGAACGTTGCGCATGGCCCGCATGAGTGTCGGCAGCCGGCTCGCGTCGGGCAGCTGAAGCGTGTAGGTGTGCCGGACCCGCTGCTCACGAGGCGGTTCGACGGCGGCCGCCACCACTTCCGCGCCCTCGGCGGCGATGGCCTCGGTGAGATCCGCGAGCAGATGTGGCCTGCTGAACGCCTCCGCGAAGAGGGTCACGCGATAGTCGCCGCCTCCGTCGCCGTCGTTCCCGTCCGCCCAGCGCACTCCGACGGCCGTACGCCCGGCCGCGGTCATCCGCGCCACTCCGGGGCACTGCTCGCGGTGCACGGTGACGGCCCCGCCACGGACCGCGAAGCCGGTGATCGCGTCGGGCGGCACGGGCGTACAGCAGCGGGCGAGCCTTACGGTCGCGCCGGGCAGGTCGGCGACGATGCCCGCCTCGGGCCGGCCCGCACCAGCGGCGGGGGCAGCCGCCTCGCCGCTCTGGGGAGACTGCCTGCCCGGGGGAGCCTGCCTGCCCGGCGCGTCCTGCGCGGAGAGCCTGGCGGCGGACACCTCCGGCTCCCGGGCCGCCTCCCCGGGCTCGTCCTGGGGCGGCTGCGGCGCCGGATGGGCGGCGAGCCAGCGGTTGATGGCGATGCGGGCGGCCGGGGTGCGGGCGTGGTCGAGCCACTCCGGCGACGGGCCGTGGGAGGCGACGTCCCGGGCGTCGCTCGCCATCAGCAGCTGCAGGGTGTCGCCGTCGCGCAGCACCGTGCTCAGCGTCGCGATCCGGCCGTTGACCCGGGCGCCGATACAGGAGTGCGCGTCCTCGCCGTACAGGGCATAGGCGGCGTCCACGCAGCTCGCGCCCGCGGGCAGGCCGAGCGTCCCGCCGTCGGAGCGGAAGACCGTGATCTCCCGGTCCTGGGCGAGGTCGTCGCGGAGCGAGGTCCAGAAGATGTCCGGGTCGGGGGTGGCGCTCTGCCAGTCGAGCAGCCGGGACAGCCAGCCGGGGCGGGTGGGGTCGGCCCGCTCGCCCTCGGGGGCGTCGGCGCCGTCCGTGGGGGCGTACGGATTGCCGAGGGCGATCACTCCGGCCTCGGCGACCCGGTGCATCTGGTGGGTGCGGATGAGGACTTCGGTGACCTCGCCGTCACGTCCGGCCACGGCCGTGTGCAGCGACTGGTAGAGGTTGAACTTGGGGACCGCGATGAAGTCCTTGAACTCCGAGATCACCGGGGTGAAGCAGGTGTGCAGTTCGCCCAGGACCGCGTAGCAGTCCGCGTCGTCGGTGACGAGCACGAGAAGCCGGCCGAGGTCGGTGCCGGTCAGCTCGCCGCGCTTGAGCCCGACCCGGTAGACGGAGACGGAGTGGCGGGGCCGGACCAGCACTTCGGCGGTGATGCCCGCCTCGTGCAGCACCTTCCGTACGTCCTCCGCGGCGCGGGCCAGCGGGTCGGGGCGCCCGGCGTGGGCCTGGAGCAGCTCGCGGGTGCGGGCGTACTCCTCGGGGTGGAGGATGGCGAAGACCAGGTCCTCCAGCTCGGTCTTGAGCGCCTGCACCCCGAGCCGCTCGGCGAGCGGGATCAGCACATCGCGGGTGACCTTGGCGATGCGGGCCTGTTTCTCGGGGCGCATCACGCCGAGGGTGCGCATGTTGTGCAGCCGGTCGGCGAGTTTGATCGACATCACCCGGACGTCGTTGCCCGTGGCGACGAGCATCTTGCGGAAGGTCTCGGGCTCGGCCGCCGCCCCGTAGTCGACCTTCTCCAACTTGGTGACGCCGTCGACGAGATAGCGGACCTCCTCACCGAACTGCTCCCCCACCTGATCCAGGGTCACATCGGTGTCCTCGACGGTGTCGTGGAGCAGCGAGGCGGTCAATGTCGTGGTCTCGGCGCCCAGTTCGGCGAGGATCAGCGTGACGGCCAGCGGATGGGTGATGTACGGCTCACCGCTCTTGCGCATCTGGCCGCGGTGGGAGGACTCGGCCAGCACATACGCCTTGCGGAGCACGTCCAGATCGGCTCCGGGATGGTGTGCGCGGTGGACCTTGGCCACATGCTCGATCGCGTCCGGAAGCCGGCCCCGGGAGGCCGGTCCCAGCAGTGCCGCCCGGCTGAACCTGCGGAGATTGCGCAGGTCGATGCGGGGGAGGCCGCGCCTGCGGCCGAACGGGGCCTGGTCGGTGGCCTCTGCGCTCATGGGCACCTCCGGCGGCGTCGAGCGTCAACCGGCGTGGGTACTCCCCCGGGGCCGGTGCTTGATGCTATCGAGCCCATCACGCACGGCCGACCGGCTCTCGCCCAGAGTGAAACGGATCACCCATTCGAGGGAAGTGTCAGCCGAGGGCCGTGCCGAGCCAAGCGGGGTCCAGCTCCCCCTCGGCCACGATCACGGCAGGGCCTGTCATCTCCACCGTACCGTCCGGCCGTTCGCTGATCACAAGGCGCCCTCCGGGAACGTCCACGGTGTAGGTGACGGGGTGGCCGGTGACCGCCGGATCGGACCCGTCACGGCGCGCGGTGGCCACCATCACGGCGCAGGCGCCGGTGCCGCAGGAGCGGGTCTCACCGGAGCCACGCTCGTGCACGCGCATCGCGACATGACGCGGGCCGCGGTCGACGACGAATTCGACGTTGGTGCCGTGCGGGTAGGCGGAGGCGGGGTGTACGGCGGGGGCCGCGAGCAGCTCACCGGCCTGGGCGAGGTCGTCGACGAAGGCGACCGCGTGCGGGTTGCCCATGTTCACATTGCGCGCGGACCAGCTGCGCTCACCGACCGTGACCGTTATCTCTCCGTCGGGGCCGGACTCGGGGAGTGCGGCCTCGCCCATCTCCACGGTGATCGGGCCGTCGGTCCCCGCCGCGGCGTCGCCCGGCCGTGCGGCGTCCCCGGTGTCCTTGGCGATGTGGATCCGGCGCACTCCGGCCCGGGTGGCGACCGCGAGATCGCCCACCTCGGCGAGCCCGGCCCGCTGGAGATAGCGGGCGAAGACGCGGACTCCGTTACCGCACATCTCGGCGATGCTGCCGTCGCTGTTGCGGTAGTCCATGAACCACTCGGCCCGGTCGGCCATGTCCCGCGCCTCGGGGTGAGCAGAGGACCGTACGACGCGGATCAGCCCGTCGCCGCCGACACCGGCACGGCGGTCGCAGATCCGGGCGACGGCGGCCGCGGACAGCTCCAGTCGTCCGTCCAGGTCGGGGACGATGACGAAGTCGTTCTCGGTGCCGTGCCCCTTGAGGAAGGACAGCCGGGGTGCGGTGCTCATCCCTCGATCCTACGGGGCGCCGCGCGCACCCGCCCTCCGGCGCCCAGGCCGTCGGCCCCGGGCGGGCCACCGGGGCCCTAGCGGAGGCGGACCACCCGCCAGAAGGTGAGGACGGCCAGCAGGGCCACGATCGCCACGTAGAGCGCGACGAAGCGCCAGTCCGGGCGGCGTCCGGAGCCTCTGGGGGGCAGGCCCGGCCAGGTGTAGCCCACCCGGCGGGCGGCCATCAGACCCCAGCCCGCCGCACAGCAGCTCAGCAGCAGGCCGAGCATGGCCACGACCGCCCCTCCGTCGCCGAACTCGAAGGCGAGCGGGAAGGCGAACATCAGGGAGCCGAGGATGGCGAGGGCGACGATCGGCGCGATCTGCCAGATCCGCAGCCTGCGCGGCGGGCGCAGCTCACGGAAGGACTCCCCGGAGACGGATCCCGCGCCGTCCGCACCGTCGGAGCCGTCCTCGAGGACCGGTGCACCGGGCTCGTGCAGCGCTCCGGTCTCATCGGGGCCGTCCGGGGTCAGGGGCAGGGGCCGCGCGTCTCCGTGCGGCGATTGCTGCGATGCGTCGCGAGGGCCGGCCTCCATCGCCACACGCCCTCCCAACTCCAGACACCACGGCACGATCGGAGCTTGATGATGGCATGCCCGCGGGCGCCCGCATGACGTGCGGAGCGTCCCGATGCCATGACGTGATCAGGCTGTGACCGTCCGTTCAACCAACGCCAGAGCGCTCGCCAGGAGTTCCTCTCGGCGGTCGGCGGCTCCGCTGAGCCAGTGGACCCTGGGATCGCGGCGGAACCAGGAGTCCTGGCGGCGCGCGAACCGCTTGGTGGCGCGCACGGTCTCGGCCTTCGCCTCCGCCTCGGTGCACTTCCCCTCGAGCGCGGCGAGCACTTGCTGATAGCCGAGCGCCCGGGAGGCGGTGCGACCGGAGCGCAGCCCGGCGTCCTCCAGCCGGCGGACCTCCTCGACCAGCCCGGCATCCCACATCCGGTCCACCCGCAGGGCGATCCGCTCGTCCAACTCGGGCCGCTCGACGTCGACGCCGATCTGGAGCGTGTCGTAGACCGCCTCATGCCCCGGCAGATTGGCGGTGAAGGGACGGCCCGTGATCTCGATGACCTCCAGCGCCCGGACCACCCTGCGGCCATTGCTGGGCAGGATGGCGCGCGCCGCCTCGGGGTCGGCGGCCGCGAGCCGGGCGTGCAGGGCCCCGGAGCCCTGCGCCTCCAGTTCGGCCTCGAGCCGGGCCCGGACGGCGGGGTCGGTGCCCGGGAATTCGAGGGCGTCGATGGCCCCGCGGATGTACAGGCCCGAACCGCCGACCAGGACCGGGGTGCGGTCCTCGGCGAGCAGCCGGTCCATCTCCGCACGGGCCAGCCGCTGGTATTCGGCGACGCTCGCGGTCTGGGTGACGTCCCAGATGTCCAGCAGCCGGTGCGGCACCCCCTGCCGCTCGTCCTCCGTCAGCTTGGCGGTGCCGATGTCCATGCCCCGGTACAGCTGCATGGAATCGGCGTTGACGACCTCGCCGTCGAGATGCCGGGCGAGCGCGACGCCCAGATCGGACTTTCCGGCCGCAGTGGGTCCGACGACGGCGATGACTCGCGGCGGGTGGCCTGCAGTATTCACCGGGCCAGTCTTGCAAACCCCCGGGGGCCTCCTCGAATGGGCGAGGTGACGGGACACCGAACGCCGGGTTCGCCGCCTGTTGCGAGGCTCCGAGGACCGGCTCGGGGAGTCGGCCTTCACGCGCGGCGCGAGGAGACGCTCCTAGCAGCACGGGATATCGCCCACACGAGTAGGGTATGGAGTGGATGTGGGCGTTTCCTTCCGGTTTCATCACGTGTCGGAGGAGACGCGCCATCCGTCCAAGGAAGCGCCGCCCGTGCGGGACGCCCGGACCACGGCCGACGCCGTGCCGGCGGACCCCTCGTCCGGGACCGTCGACGGGACTGAGGCCGCGCGGAGCGGGAAGGGGAATCCGGCGGGAGAAGACGCCGGAATCCCCGGGCAGCGGTCCGCGACCGAGGCGGCCGACGGCGAGACCGGTGACAGCGCCCGCGCAGAGGCATTCGACGAGGGAAGGTGGCACATGGGGCTGATGGACAATCTCAAGGCCAAGGCCGGTCAGATGAAGGGCAAGGCCGGCGGCTTCGCGCAGCAGCACGAGGCCAGGATCGAGCGGGGCCTGGAGAAGGCGGCCAAGACGGTCGACACCAGGACCAAGGGCAAGTACAGCGCCAAGATCGAAACTGGCACGGGCAAGGCGAAGGACGCCCTCAACCGCCTCTCGCGCATGGACGACGAGCACAAGCCGACGAGCAAGCGCGACACATAAGGCCGACCAGGCCGAGACGACGCATAGGCAGGCACATAAACAGACGCAGAAGACGGGGGCGGGCGAGGCCGGGCCCGGACCCATCGGCCCTTCCCATACGCGGCCGTGGAGCGCACGCTCCACGGCCGCGAGCGGGCTACGACAACCAGCTCGCCACGAAATACCCCACGCCGTATGGCGCTTGGTCATACCGCAACTCCCCCTTCAGGCGCGCCCCCTCGCCCGCCCCCGCGAGCACCTGTAGCGGCGCGCGGCCCGCCGCCTTGAGCTCGTACGCCAACTCCTCGTCGAGCGCGGCCAGCGCCCCGGTGTCGGCGGCCGCCAGCGCCCGCGCCACCTCGGCGTCGAACGCGGCCGCCCGCTCGTCGAGATAGCCCGGCGCCTTCAGCGTGCGGCATGCGCTGCCGTCGCCCATCACCAGCAGCGCGACCCGCTCCGCCCGTCCGGCGAGCTCCCTTCCGACTTCAATACACCGCTCGCCCGCGAGAGGTTCCCCCACGCCCAGCCCCTCGACGGCCACCGCCGGGTCCCACCCCGCGTGCTCCAGCAGCCAGGCGCCGACCGCCAGCGAAGACGGCAGCGAGGGCGACGGCCCGCGCTCGGCGGCATCGTCGCCGGACGCCTCGTCCGTCACCGGCGCGCCGAGCCGCACATCCAGCTCCACGCCGAAGCCACGGAACGACCCGGCCGCGCCCTGGACGTGAGGACCGCGCCGGGCGGGCTCGGCGGGCCCCACCACGATCAGGCGCTCCGGGCGCGCCGCCGCGAGGGCGCGGATGGCCCCGGCGCATGCGGCACGCAGCCCGTCCAGCTCGGGAGCGGCTCCGGCGGCGACCTCGGGCACCAGCAGTGGCGGACACGGGCACACGGCGGCGGCGATCAGCATGAACGCCAGCCTAACCGGCGGGTTCGGGCCGGGGCGCCGAGTCCCACAGCAGCTCGGCGACCCGGAAGCGGTAGCAGAAGTTGCCCGTCGCGCCCTCCACGACCATCAGGAAGACATCGCCGTCCCGGTACACCAGCGTGCGCTGCGGACTGCTCGGATGCCTCGGCTGGTACCGCAGCACCCGCTCCCGCAGCGCCTCCATCGCCTCCTCACGGGTGCCCCGGAAGTGCCCCAGCGGAGTGACCGCGTGGTTCCTGGCCCCGGGCCCCATGATCTGTAGGTAGTCCTCCATGAGCAGGCCCCACCATGTGATCACGCCGTCCCCCGCCCCCCGTCGTCCCTCATCGGAATACGATCCGCCGCGCGTCGGCGCCGACCGGTACCGCGGCCGTCAGCGTCCGACCGGTGCCGCGGCCGCCGGCGCCGACCGTACCGTCCCCGCCGGCGCCGACCGTGAGCCCTCAGTCGCAGCCACAGCCCGCGGCGGGTGCGGCCGGCAGCGGCGGCGGGGCGCCGACCGTGGGCAGGCCCAGCATCACACCCGCGGGCTTCTGCTCCTGCGGTGCGTTCCGCCGCTCCCAGGCGTCACCGGCACGGGTGCGCCGCACGCCCCGGACCGGCCCCTCGGCCAGCAGATGGTGCGGTGCGGCGTAGGTGATGTCGACGGTGACGACATCACCGGGGCGCACCGGCTCCTCGGGCCGTGCGAAGTGCACCAGGCGGTTGTCGGGGGCGCGGCCGGACAGCCGCCGCGTGGCGTCGTCCTTACGGCCCTCGCCCTCGGCGACCAGCACCTCCAGCGTCCGGCCGACCTGCTTCTTGTTCTCCTCCCAGGAGATCTCCTCCTGGAGGGCGACCAGCCGCTCATAGCGCTGCTGGACGACCGCCTTGGGCACCTGCCCGGCCATCTCGGCGGCGGGCGTCCCGGGCCGCTTGGAGTACTGGAAGGTGAACGCCTGGGCGAACCGCGCCTCGCGCACCACGTGCAGCGTCTGCTCGAAGTCCTCCTCCGTCTCACCGGGGAAGCCGACGATGATGTCGGTCGAGATGGCGGCGTCCGGCAGCGCGGCGCGCACCTTCTCGATGATGCCGAGGTAGCGCTCCTGCCGGTACGAGCGGCGCATCGCCTTGAGCACGGCGTCCGAGCCGGACTGCAGCGGCATGTGGAGCTGCGGCATCACGTTCTTTGTCTCCGCCATGGCGGCGATGACGTCGTCGGTGAAGTCGCGCGGATGCGGCGAGGTGAACCGGACCCGCTCCAGGCCCTCCACGGTCCCGCAGGCGCGCAGCAGCTTGCTGAACGCCTCGCGGTCACCGATGTCGGAGCCGTACGCGTTCACGTTCTGGCCGAGCAGGGTGATCTCGGTGACGCCCTCGGCGACCAGGGCCTCCACCTCGGCGAGGATGTCGCCCGGACGGCGGTCCTTCTCCTTGCCGCGCAGCGCCGGGACGATGCAGAAGGTGCAGGTGTTGTTGCAGCCGACGGAGATGGAGACCCACGCGGCGTACGCGGACTCGCGCCGCGTCGGAAGGGTTGAGGGGAAGGCTTCCAGGGACTCGGCGATCTCGACCTGGGCTTCCTCCTGGACCCGGGCGCGCTCCAGCAGCACCGGCAGGCTGCCGATGTTGTGAGTACCGAAGACCACGTCGACCCAGGGGGCCTTCTTGACGATGGTGTCGCGGTCCTTCTGGGCCAGGCAGCCGCCGACGGCGATCTGCATGCCCGGCCGCCGCGCCTTGATCGGTGCGAGCCGGCCGAGATTGCCGTACAGGCGGTTGTCGGCGTTCTCCCGCACCGCGCAGGTGTTGAAGACGACGATGTCGGCCTCGCCCTCGCCGGATCCCTCGGGCGCGCGGACATAGCCCGCGTCTTCCAGAAGACCCGAGAGCCGCTCGGAGTCGTGGACGTTCATCTGGCACCCGTAGGTGCGCACCTCGTAAGTCTTCGCACTCATCTCAATCGACCAGGGTACGTGCTCGACTCCCCGCCCTGCCCCTCCGTTCCGGCGAGAGACGGCGAGAGAACAGCCGGAGACGGCGGGAGAACGGCCGGAGACGGCCCGCGGACCGCGCATCCCCGGGATCCGCCGATCGCCCCTCCCCTCCCGGAAGCGGGGCTGGCAGGATCCTCGCCATGGCCGTCACCCTTCCGCGCCTGGACCGGCGCCGTGCCCTACAGTCCGCCGCCGCGGGCCTCGTCGCCCTCGGGCTGCTGCTGTGGTGGCTGCTGGCGACGGGCGGAGGGCCCTCGCCCAGCGGCCGGGTGACCTTCGCGACGGGGGTCTCCACCGGCGTCTACGACACCTACGGCCGGATGCTCAAGCGGGACCTCGCCCGCGACCTCCCCGATGTCGACGTACGCCTGGAGCAGACCAGAGGCTCCCCCGACAACGTCGAGCGGCTGGCCCGGGGCGAGGCCACCTTCGCCATCGCCGCCACCGACGCCGTCGCCGCCTACCAGGGCAAGGGGGCGGGGCGGCTGCGCGCCTGCGCGCGGCTGTACGACGACTACATGCAGCTGGTCGTGCCGAGAGGCTCGTCCGTGCGGTCGGCCCGCGATCTGAAGCATCTGCGGGTGGGTGTGGGCGACGACGGCTCGGGCGTACAGCTGATCACCCGGGCGCTGATCAAGGCCGCCGGGCTCGACTTCGACCGGGACATCCGGGCGGAACGGGTCGGTATCGACACCATGCCGAAGATGCTGCGGCAGGGGAAGCTCGACGCCTTCTTCTGGTCGGGCGGGCTGCCGACCAGCGCGGTGCGCACCCTGGCCCGCGCCTATCCGATCCGGCTCGTCCAGCTCGGCGATCTCACCGGGCCGCTGTACCGGCAGGGCGGGGTGACGCGCTACTACCGGGCGGCCACCGTGCCCGCCGACGCGTACGAGGAGATACGCGAGCCGGAGGCCGTCAAGACGATCGCGGTACCGAACATCCTGGTCACCACGGACCGGGTGGACCCCGACCTGGCGGAGGGTGTCACCCGCACGGTGATAGAGAACCGGGACCGCATCGGGGCGAAGGTGCACGCCGCACAGAAGGTGGACCTGCGGACGGCCGTCTTCACCGATCCGCTCGCCCTCCACAAGGGCGCGGCGCGCTATTACCGCTCGGTCAAGCCGTAACCCGGCCACGGTCGAGCGATAACCCGGTTACGTCCTTACGGTCTTCGCGGCCCCGGCGTCACGTCCTTACGGTCTTCGCGTCCTCACCGGGTCCGGTGCGCGGGAGGGTGATGGTCACGCGCAGACCGCGGGGTTCGTTGGGCGCGTAGTCGATCGCGCCGCCGCCCGCCGCGAGCAGCGCACGGGTGATGGACAGGCCCAGGCCCGAGCCCGAGACGTTCTGGTGGCGGCTGCTGCGCCAGAAGCGGTCGCCGATCCGGGCAAGTTCGTCCTCGGTGAGCCCGGGGCCTCCGTCGGCGACGACGATCGCGACGGTGTCGCCGTCCACCCGCGCCGAGACCTCCACATGCGCCCCCTCGGGCGTGAACTTCAGGGCGTTGTCGACGACGGCGTCCAGCGCGCTGGACAGGGCCACCGGGTCGGCCCAGCCGGTGATGGCCGCGGGGCCGGTGTAGGCGAGCCCGACCTCCTCCCGTTCGGCCACCGGAAGCCAGGCGTCCACCCGGTCGGCAGCCAGCTCCGCGATGTCGGTGAGCCGCAGATCCGCGGCGGAGTGCTCGGCCAGGGCGAGGTCGAGCAGGTCGTCCAGGACGCTGGCCAGGCGTTTGCCCTCCGCGCGCACCGAGGCGATCTCCTCATGGCCGTCCGGCAGTTCCAGCGCCAGCAGTTCGATGCGCAGCAGCAGCGCGGAGAGCGGATTGCGCAGCTGGTGGGAGGCGTCGGCGACGAACGCCCGCTGCTGTTCCAGGACTTGTTCGACATTGTCGGCCATCTCGTTGAACGAGCGCGCCAGCCGGCGCAGCTCCGGGGGGCCCGAGGCGGCCGCGACACGGGATTGCATCCGCCCGGTCGCGATGTCGTGGGTGGCGGAGTCCAGGACCCGTACGGGCCGCAGCACCCAGCCGGTGAGCCGGAAGGCGGCCCCCACGGCCAGCAGCATCGCGGCGCATTCGCCCGCGCCGATGACCAGCCAGCCGTGCAGGGTCCGCGACCGCATCTGGCCGGTGGGCGAGTCGGTGACGACGACGGCCACCACGTCCCCGTCCCGGACGACGGGGGAGGCGACGGTGAGCCTGCCCTGCTCCCAGGGCCACACCTGGGGCGGATCGTGGCTACGGCGCCCGGCGAGGGCCTCGTCGAACGCCTGGTCGCCCTCGCCCGTGCCGGGCACCCGCCACCCCTCGGGCGCCTCCGCCATGGGCGGTGCGTGCCGGTCCCGGTAGAAGACGCCGGCCCGGATGCCGTACAGGTCGTGGTAGCGCTTGAGCTCGGCGCGCAGGGTGTCCAGCCGCTCGTCCCCCTCGTCTCCCTCGCCCCCTTCATCCCCCTTATGTCCCTCGGCGCCGGTCGTCTCCGACGGCCCGGCGGTCACGAACTGGGCGAGGGCGGCGAAGCGCGCGGTGTCGTCGATCCGGTCGACGACCACGCGCTGCTGTTCCCGGGCGGCCAGGCTCCCGGCGAGCGGGAAGCCGAGCGCGAGCAGCACGCCCGCCATGAGGACGATGAGGAGCGGGAGGAGCCGGGTGCGCACCGAGTGGGCCCCGGTCGCTCAGCCGGCCGGCGCGACGAGGCGGTAGCCCACCCCGCGCACCGTCTCGATCAGGGCGGGCATCCGCAGTTTGGAGCGCAGGGAGGCGATGTGGACCTCCAGGGTGCGCCCGGTCCCCTCCCAACTGGTGCGCCAGACCTCGCTGATGATCTGTTCCCGGCGGAAGACGACCCCGGGGCGCTGGGCGAGCAGCGCGAGCAGATCGAACTCCTTACGGGTGAGCGAGACGGTCGTGCCGTCGACCGAGACCTGACGGGTGGGCAGCTCGATGGTCACCGGACCGAGCCGCAGCGGCGGATGGGGGACGTCCGGGTCCTCGTCGGCGCCGTGGCCCGGGTCGTGGGCGGCGGTGCGGCGGCTGACGGCGTGGATACGGGCGAGCAGTTCCATGGTGTCGTACGGCTTGACCACGTAGTCGTCGGCGCCGAGGTTGAGCCCGTGTATGCGGGAGCGCACATCCGCCCGCGCCGTCACCATGATCACGGGCGTGGCGGTGCGCTTGCGGATCTTGCCGCACACCTCGAAACCGTCCTGGTCGGGCAGGCCGAGGTCGAGGAGCACGACGCCGAAGGGGGCGCCGCAGTCGGGCAGCAGCGCCTGGAGCGCCTCCTCACCGCTGCGGGCGTGGGTGACCTCGAAACCATGCCGGGAGAGCACGGCGGACAGGGCCGCGGCGACGTGGTTGTCGTCCTCGACGAGCAGCAGTCTCACCGGCGCCTCCGCCACCTTCCCGTACCGAGGAGGACGCGCCCCGTACGCGCCCCCGTCACCATGGCTTCGAATGCGGCCACGAACATGGCCACACGGCATCCACGCCGATCGGCGGGCACCCGTCAAGACGCATTCAGTCACACACAGGTTTCCGTTATGTAGCCGGTACGGTGCGCGTCGATCCCTTCACGTAGAGTGTCGCTCCGCAGCCATATCGTTATCCTCAATTTCAGCTCAGATGTAATGACGCTGGTCCTGGGCGCTCATTAATGTCCTCCCAACCGAGGAGGACGGAGCGAGACGCCGATGAGCGAAGTATCGGTGACCAAGGACGCCGCACCGGTGGCGAACGCGTTGGTTGCGTTGTCAGGAGTCAACAAGCACTTCGGCGCGCTGCATGTGCTCCAGGACATCGACCTGACCATCAGCCGGGGCGAAGTGGTCGTCGTCATCGGGCCGTCCGGTTCCGGGAAGTCGACGTTGTGCCGCACGATCAACCGGCTGGAGACGATCGACGCCGGGTCCATCACGATCGACGGCAAGCCGCTGCCCCAGGAGGGCAAGGAGCTCGCCCGGCTGCGCGCCGACGTCGGCATGGTCTTCCAGTCCTTCAACCTCTTCGCGCACAAGACGGTGCTCGAGAACGTGATGCTGGGCCAGGTCAAGGTCCGTAAGGCGGACAAGAAGGCCGCCGAGGAGAAGGCCCGCACGCTGCTCGACCGGGTGGGCGTCGGCGCCCAGGCGGACAAGTACCCCGCCCAGCTGTCCGGTGGCCAGCAGCAGCGTGTGGCGATCGCCCGCGCCCTGGCCATGGACCCGAAGGTGATGCTCTTCGACGAGCCGACCTCGGCGCTGGACCCGGAGATGATCAACGAGGTGCTGGAGGTCATGCAGCAGCTCGCCCGGGACGGCATGACGATGATCGTCGTCACCCATGAGATGGGCTTCGCCCGCTCCGCCGCGAACCGGGTGGTCTTCATGGCCGACGGCCGGATCGTCGAGGAGGCCGAGCCGGAGCAGTTCTTCAACAACCCCCGCAGCGACCGGGCCAAGGACTTCCTGTCGAAGATCCTTCACCACTGAGTCCGTTGAACCCGCTGAGCCCCGCCGGCTCGGCAGACCGCCGGCACGTTCGCCACTGCGTATCTGAACGCCACTGCGTATGTGAACCACGTACTGAACACAGAGGGATGGGCACCATGAGGATTCGTAAGACGGCCGCGGCGGCCACGGTGGTTCTCGCGCTGGCCGCGACGGCGACCGCCTGTGGCGGCGAGAAGGGCACCGCCGGGGACAAGCCGAAGGGCGGCGAGGTCTTCAGCGGCGACTACACGGTCGCGAAGGACGTGAAGATCGACTCGCCGACCCTGAAGGCGGCGCAGAAGCGCGGCAAGATCGTCATCGGCGCCAAGGCCGACCAGCCCTACCTCGGATTCCAGGACACCGAGGGCAAGCGCTCCGGCTTCGACATCGAGATCGCCAAGATGGTCGCCGCCGACCTCGGCTTCTCCGCGGACCAGATCAGCTTCAAGACGGTGGACTCCAACGTCCGCGAGACCTCCATCTCCAAGGGCCAGGTCGACTACTACGTCGGTACCTACACCATCAACGACGAGCGCAAGAAGCAGGTCGGCTTCGCGGGCCCGTACTACCAGGCAGGCGCCGACCTGCTGGTCCGCGAGGAGGACAAGGACAAGATCACTGGTCCTGATGGCGTCAAGGGCAAGAAGGTCTGCTCGATCGTCGGCTCCACCCCGCTCCAGGAGATCAAGAAGTCGAAGTACGGCGCCGAGACCACCGAGCTGAGCAAGTACTCGCTCTGCGTCAAGCAACTGCTCGACGGTCAGGTCGACGCGGTCACCACCGACGACGCGATCCTCAAGGGATACGCCGCCCAGCGCCCGAGCAAGCTGCACGTGGTCGGCAAGCCGTTCACCGAGGAGCCCTACGGCATCGGCATGAACAAGAACGACAAGGCGCTGCGCGACGCGATCACCGACTCGCTCGAGAAGCACATCAAGAACGGCGACTACAAGAAGGCGTACGAAGGCACGCTCGGCAAGTCCGGCTCCTCCTACGTCGCGCCGAAGACCCCCCTGCCCCGCTACTGAGCAGGGCTCCCCGCTCGCCCGTTTCGCCTGTTCGCCTCGAAGCCGGTGCGCTCCGCACGCCGCTGACCTGACCGCTACCGCGGAGAATCGATGAACGTACTCCTCGATCATTTGCCCCAGTTCCGTGAGGGGTTCCTGGGAACCCTCTCCATCACGGCGGCCAGTGCGGCGCTCGCTCTCGTCCTGGGCATTGTCATAGCCGGCTTCCGGGTGTCCCCCATACCGCCGCTGCGGGCATTCGGCACGGCCTGGGTCACCCTGCTGCGCAACACTCCGCTGACCCTGCTGTTCCTGATCGCGTTCTTCGTGATCCCGCAGATCTTCTTCCCGGGAACGAGCCCCTTCGTTCTCGCGGCGGGAGCGCTGGGCTGCTACACGTCGTCCTTCGTCTGCGAGGCCGTGCGGTCCGGTATCAACACCGTGCCGCTCGGCCAGGCGGAGGCCGCCCGCAGCCTGGGGATGACCTTCTTCCAGACCCTGCGGATGATCGTCCTCCCCCAGGCCACCCGGACCGTCATCCCGCCCATGAGCAGCATCTTCATCGCGCTCACCAAGAACTCGGCCATTGCCGGGGCGTTCAGCAACACCGAACTGTTCAATGTCTCGAAGCTGCTGAGTGACAAGGGCTTCGCGATCGGCTGGATCTTCCTGTGGATCGCGCTGTGCTACCTGGTCATCACCTTCGCCATCAGCGGTCTCTTCCGGCTGCTGGAGAGCCGCCTGGAGGTGGCCCGATGAGCTCGAGCGTCCTGTACGACGCGCCCGGCCCCAAGGCCCGCGTCCGCAACCGCATCTTCTCCGTCGTCGGCGCCCTGGCCGTCCTCGGGCTGATCGTCTTCGCCGTGGTGCGGCTGAACGCCAAGGGGCAGTTCGCGCCCGAGATGTGGGACATCTTCAACTACGCGGGGGTGCGGACCAGCATCCGCGACGGTGTGCTCACCACCCTGAAGGTGTTCGCGGTCGCGGCGGTCCTCTCGCTGCTCCTCGGGGTGCTGCTCGCGGTCGGCCGGCTCTCCGACCACAAGGCCGTGCGCTGGTTCGCGACCGGTTTCATCGAGCTGTTCCGGGCCGTCCCGCTGCTGATCACCATCTACGTACTGTGGGTGCTCTTCCTGACCTACCGGTCGGACCTGGGCCTCAGCGGTGACAACACCGGCTTCTGGGCCCTGGTCATCGGGCTGACCGTCTACAACGGCTCGGTCCAGGCCGAGGTGTTGCGGGCGGGCATCAACGCGGTGCCCAAGGGCCAGCGCGAGGCCGCGTACGCCCTGGGCATGCGCAAGACCCAGGTCATGACGACGGTTCTGGTGCCGCAGGCCGTACGGGCGATGCTGCCGACCATCATCAGCCAGTTGGTGGTCACCCTGAAGGACACCTCGCTCGGCTATGTGATCACCTACCAGGAACTGCTGTTCCAGCTCCAGCAGCTGGCCGGCAACATCGTCGTCAACGACGACAACCCCTACGTTCCGGTGATCATCGTCGGCGGCGCCATCTACATCGCGATGTGCCTGGCCCTCTCCGCCCTCGCCACCTGGATCGAGCGGCGCGGCCGGCGCGCCAAGACCGGCATCCGGGTGGCGGACGCCGGCCAGCCGCTCGCGGCCGCCGACGCGCTCGACGTCGTCGACCAGCCCGCGGCTTCCGTGCCGGACGACGCGTCCGCCGGCAAGGCGAACTGAGGGGCCGTCCCGGGAGCCGGGCGGAAGAACGGGACCCTTACCAGGGCGGTGGCGTGCGCGCCACCGCCCTTCGTCGCTTGACGCGGGCAGCGGCAGTGGGTTGCATGCTTTCTGTGATCGCTCACCGGGTTTCAACTGCCAGTTTCCGTACGTCACGTACGACCCACAGGGCTACCGGAACCGCACCGTGGACCCGGTGATCGTCGCCGGGGCGGGCCCGGTCGGCCTCACCCTGGCCCTCGCCCTCGCGCGCCTCGAGGTGCCCGTGATCCTGCTGGACGAGTCCACGGGCGACGAGGAGAGCCGTCTCGCCCGCACCGTCGTGCTGCGGCCGGACACCGCCGCCCTGCTGGAGCGGCTGGGCTGCCGGGTCACCGCCCGTGCGCGGCCGTGGACCGGATGGCGCACGATGCGGCGTCGGCAACTGGTACGGCAGCTGCCCCTCACGCCCGGCAGCCTCTTCGGCGACGAGCGCGGCACCGGCGGCGGCTGGGGCGGCGGCCTTACGGAGGCCACGGACCTCCCCGGGGGAGACGGGCCGGAGGGCGAGTCGGCACCGGCGCCGACGCCCTCACCCCTGCATCTGCCCCAGCATGAGCTCACCCGGGCGCTGCGGGGCTCGCTGGCCGCGATCGGCGACGAGGACCTCGTCCGCATCGTCTCCGGAACCCGGCTCGACAGCCTGGAGCAGGACGACCACGGGGTCGGTGTGCGCACCCGGGGCGCCCAGGCCACCTGGTGGCGGGGCAGCTATCTGGTGGGCTGCGACGGACCGCGGTCCACCGTCCGCAAGCTCCTCGGCGTGCGCTTCCCGGGCCGTACGGCGGTCGAGCGGCACGCCGTGGCGGCGCTGCGCGCCGAACTCCCCTGGCCCGGGGAGGCCGTGCTGCACCGTTCCCCGCCATGGCGCAGCATCGACGCGGAGGTGACCGCCCGGCCGCTGGCCCACGGCCTGTGGCGGATCGACTGGCTGCTGCCGCCCGGCCGCGATCTCGTCACCCCCGATGCCCTGCTGGTGCGGGTGCGCGACACCCTCGCGGGGTGGTGCGAGGATCCCGAGCCCCGCTATGAGCTGCTGGACACCGGCGTGCACACCGTGCACCACCGGCTCGCGCTGCGCTGGCGCGTCGGACGCGCCTTCCTGGCCGGGGACGCCGCCCATCTGCTGGGCGCGCTCGGCACCCAGGGGTTCGAGGAGGGGCTGCGGGACGTCGACAACCTCGCCTGGAAGCTGTCCCTCGCCTGGCATCACGGGGCCTCGGAGGCTCTGCTGGACAGCTATCAGGCGGAGCGGCGCGGGGCCATCGGGGCCCGGCTGCGGGCGGCGGACCAGGCGCTGCCCCTGGTACGGGCGGCCGGCGGCTGGCGCGCGGTACGACGCACCGTGCGGCCCGGCGGGGCGCGCGGGCACGACGCGCTGCTCACCGACGGTCACCTCGGACGCGGTCCGCTGGGCGCGCCGCCGGTCTACGACCGTTCGCCGCTGGCCCCGGCGGCGCCGCCAGAGGGCTCGATCACGGTGGGCACGGCGCTCGGGGCGCCGGTCGCCGATGTGCCGGTGACCGCCCCGGACGGCTCGGTGGTCCGGCTGCGGGAGCGGCTCGGCAAGGAGCTGCTGGTGGTGCTGGTCGCCCCCGGCACCGGGGTGTGGGACCGCCGCCACTGGATGCGCGCCGGGCTGATGCCACGGCTGGCGGCGGCCGTCGCGGCGCTGCCCTTGGCGACCGAGCTGCTGGTCACCGAGGCGTATCCGGGAGCCCCGGCGCACACCGTGCTGCTGGTGCGGCCGGACGGCCATCTGGCCGGGGCGCTGTCCGGGGTGCGGCCGAGCGGGCTGTACGCGTGCGCGGACGCGGCCCGGGGCGGGAACGCGGCGCGGGGCGTACCGGCGGAGGCGAGCGCGCGGCAGTAGTGCGGAATCGACGAGGCGCGCCGGCTCGCACTCGGGCGCGCGGCCCGTCCGCGGTGCTCGGCCCGTCCTCGGGGGGTGCGACCCGTCCTCGGGCGTGCGCGGTCCTTCCTCGGGCGTGCGCGGTCCGGGCACGAGCCGGTGAGGTTGACCTTCCTTTCCGGCGCATGATTCACTGCGCAGCGTGACCGACATGTGCTTGCCTCGCTTCTGGCGGAGGGTCCATCTGGACCTGGTCCGCTACGCGGGCTGTGTCTGTCGTCCGTTCTGTTGATCCGCTTCTGCCCCGCGCGGTGCGCCCGCGCCTCTTCGCGATCACTCAGGACGGTTCCCTGTGCCCGACGTACCCACGTCCATTCCCGCTCCCGTGCGCCCCTCCACGGACCTCGCCGCGGACCCCACATCCGGAGCTGCCGCTCCGCCCAGCGCCGCGGAGCTGCTCGACTTCGCCCGCCGGACCGCCGCCGACGCCGAACTCGTCGCCTCGCTCCCGCTCGATCCGGAGGGCCGCAGCTGGCTGCGCCTCGACGGGCCGGGCGGCAGCGAGGCCTGGCTGATCGGCTGGCCTCCGGGCACCGGCACCGGCTGGCACGACCACGGCGGCTCCCATGGCGCCTTCGTCTCGGCGGCCGGTGAGCTGACCGAGCAGTCCCTCGCGGCGCGCATTCCGACCGAGGGATGGAAGACCCTCGAACTGGCCGACGGTGTGGACCGCGAGCGGCGGCTGCCCGCCGGGCGGGGCCGCGCCTTCGGGCCGCATCATGTCCATGAGGTGATCAATCCGTCCGCCACCGAGCATGCGGTGTCGGTGCACGCCTACTACCCGCCGCTGCCACTCATGCGGCGTTACAGCCGCACCGGTCAGACCCTGCGGCTGGAGCAGATCGAGCGGCCCGAGGAGTGGGGATAACCCGATGGGCACGACGAAGCGGAGCGTGGACGAGCTGCTGGCCGAGGCCCGTGAGGAACTCGACCGGCTGGAGCCCCTCGACGCCGCGGCGGCGCAGGTCCAGGGCGCGCTGCTGGTGGACATACGGTATGCGGCGCTGCGGGAGCGCGACGGCACCATCCCCGGAGCGCTGATCGTCGAGCGGAACGAGCTGGAGTGGCGGCTCGACCCGCAGTGCGACCACCGGCTGCCCGAGGCCACCCACCACGATCTGCGGGTCGTGGTGGTGTGCAACGAGGGGTACGCGTCGAGCTTCGCTGCCGTCTCACTGCGCCGGCTGGGGCTGGAGCGGGCGACCGACCTGATCGGTGGGTTCCAGGCGTGGCGCGCGGCGGGCCTCCCGGTGCACCGGCCCCCACACGGGCCGGATGACGCGCGGCCGGACACCGCTCTTCCAGCCTGACTGGGTCCCTGGATCGGCCTGGGCCACCAGCTTCTCAAGATTCACCGGCTTCTCGGGCTCGACCAGCGTCTCCGGATTCACCGACTTCTCGGGACTTTGGGGCCGGGGAGACCTCAAAGGTCGGGGAGGTGATGCTCCAGCAGCTCCGGGTCCTCTCCCTCCTCCTCCAGCGCGCGCCGCACCACCCGCAGCGCCAGCCCCTCGGAGTAGCCCTTGCGGGCCAGCATCCCGGCGAGGCGGCGGATCCGCTTGTCCCGGTCCAGGCCGCGCGTCGCCCTCAGCTTGCGTTCGACCAGCTCACGCGCGGTCCGCTCCTCCTGATCGGAGTCGAGCTGCCCCACGGCGTCCTCGATCAGGGCGGAGTCCACGCCCTTGGTGCGCAGCTCACGGGCGAGGGCGCGCCGGGCGAGCCCGCGGCTGTGGTGCCGGGATTCCACCCAGGCCCCGGCGAACGCCGCGTCGTCGATCAGCCCGACGTCCTCGAACCGGGACAGCACCTCCTGCGCCGCATCCTCGGGGATGCCTCGGGTGCGCAGCGCGTCCGCGAGCTGCTTACGGGTGCGTGGGGTCCCGGTGAGCAGGCGCAGGCAGATCGCCCGCGCCTGCTCCTCCGGGCCGGGCGGCGGCCCCTGCTCGGCCCTCGACAAGGAGGGGGCGCCGCTGTCCGGACGGTCCGGGCGCTCCGGACGGCCCGTGCTGTCCGGCCATTCGGTCCGCCGTGTCATGGATCAGCTCTTGGCCGCGGCGGTCTTGGCCGCCTTCGCCCCGGACTTGGCCGCCGGGGCTGCCGCGGCCTTCGCCGGTGCGGCGGCGGTAACGCCCGCGGCACCGGCCGCGTCCGCGGTGGGCTCCGCGTCCGCCGGGTCCTGGGGCTTCACCCCGATGCCGAGCTTTTCCTTGATCTTCTTCTCGATCTCATTGGCGAGATCGGGGTTGTCCTTCAGGAAGTTACGGGCGTTCTCCTTGCCCTGGCCGAGCTGATCGCCCTCGTAGGTGTACCAGGCACCGGACTTGCGGATGAATCCGTGTTCGACGCCCATGTCGATCAGACCGCCCTCGCGGCTGATGCCCTGGCCGTAGAGGATGTCGAACTCGGCCTGCTTGAAGGGCGGCGCGACCTTGTTCTTGACGACCTTGACGCGCGTGCGGTTGCCGACCGCGTCGGTGCCATCCTTGAGCGTCTCGATCCGGCGGATGTCCAGCCGCACCGACGCGTAGAACTTCAGCGCCCGGCCACCGGTCGTGGTCTCCGGAGAGCCGAACATCACGCCGACCTTCTCACGGAGCTGGTTGATGAAGATCGCGGTGGTCTTGGACTGGTTGAGCGCACCGGTGATCTTTCGGAGTGCCTGGCTCATCAGCCGGGCCTGGAGGCCGACGTGGGAGTCGCCCATCTCGCCCTCGATCTCCGCACGCGGCACCAGCGCGGCCACGGAGTCGATGACGATGAGGTCCAGGGCGCCGGAGCGGATCAGCATGTCGGTGATCTCGAGCGCCTGCTCGCCGTTGTCCGGCTGGGACAGGATCAGGGAATCGGTGTCCACGCCCAGCTTCTGTGCGTAGTCCGGGTCGAGGGCGTGCTCCGCGTCCACGAAGGCGACGGTGCCGCCGGCCCGCTGGGCGTTGGCCACCGCGTGCAGGGTCAGGGTCGTCTTACCGGAGGACTCGGGGCCGTAGACCTCGACCACCCGGCCACGCGGCAGACCGCCGACGCCGAGGGCGACGTCGAGAGCGGTCGACCCGGTGGGGATGACCTCGACCGGCTCGTTCGGCCGCTCGCCCATGCGCATCACGGCGCCCTTGCCGAATTGCCGTTCAATCTGTGCGAGCGCGGCGTCGAGCGCCTTCTCGCGGTCGGTTCCTGCCATGGGTCCCACCCGGTTTGCTTGAGTCGATCGCTTCACGTCCATGACGCTAGCGCCTGCCACTGACAAGCGGCCCGGACGTCCTCGGCCTGTGGATAACCTGCCGGGACCTCCATAAGAATGGATGTTCGATTTTTGTGTCAACTGCGCCGCGCCAGTGCGGCGCGCATCCGCGCGAGGGCCGACGCGCCGCGCCGCCGCGTGCGCCCGTGCACCCGCAGATCGTCGGTCACGTCGTAGCGCTTGATGTACGCGCCGAGGAACGCCTGCAGCGTCGCGGTCGCCGGAATCGCGATCAGCGCGCCCACCGCGCCCAGCAGCGCGGTGCCCGCTATCACCGATCCGAAGGAGACGGCCGGGTGGATGTCCACCGTCCTGGCGGTGATCCTCGGCTGGAGCAGATAGTTCTCGAACTGCTGGTAGACCACGACGAAGACCAGGACCCACAGCGCGTACCAGGGCTCGACCGTGAACGCGATCAGCATCGGCAGGGCCCCGGCCAGGTAGGTGCCGATGGTCGGGATGAACTGCGAGATCAGCCCCACCCAGACGGCGAGCGCCGGGGCGTAGGGCACGCCCAGGGCCTCCAGCAGGATGTAGTGGGCCACACCGGAGATCAGGGCCATCAGTCCGCGGGAGTAGATGTAGCCGCCGGTCTTGGCCACCGCGATCTCCCAGGCGCGCAACACCTCGACCTGCCGGGTCGGCGGCAGCACCGAGCACAGGGCGCGGCGCAGCCGGGGCCCGTCGGCGGCGAAGTAGAAGGCGAACAGGGTCACCGTCAGCACCTTGAACAACCCGCCGAGCACCTGTGCGGAGACGTCCAGGACGTTGTCGGCGCTGTTCTTGACGTAGCTCTGGAGCCAGTCGGAGTGCAGCAGGCTGTCCTGGATCTCCAGACGCGACAGATGCGTGTGGAACGTGTCGTTGGTCCAGCTGACCAGATTGTCGAGGTACTGCGGGAAGTCCTGGACCATGGTCATGATCTGGTCGGCGAGCATCGAGCCGAGCAGGGTGAAGAAGCCCGCGGTGCCGATGAGGATGGCGAGAAAGACCAGCGCCGTGGCCAGCCCCCGGCGCATGCCGCGGGCGGCCATCCGGTCCACGGCCGGTTCGATCGCGAGCGCCAGGAAGAACGCGATCAGGATGTTCAGCAACAGTCCGGTCAGCTGATCGAAGGCCCAGGTCGCAAGCCGGTAACAGGCCACCAGGGCGAGGGCGAGCACCATGGCGCGCGGCAGCCAGCGCGGCATGCGCGCCGGCTGTTGCGGGGAATCCGAGGAGGCCCGAGCGGCGCTCGGGGTGTCGTCGGCGTCGGGGGAGAACGTCTCTTCGGTCGGGGCCACTGGCCAAGTGTGGCGTACATCGGAAGAAGAAATCCGGCCACCCCGGGAACCTGGTGCGGCCGGAGCGTCCGAAGGCCGCTCAGCGCTTGCCCTCAGGGATCTCCATCGCGGCGCAGACCCCGCGCCAGACGTCCTTGGCCTCCCAGCCGTCCTCGAGCGCCTGGTGCACCGTCCGGCCGCCGAGCTGCGACATCACATGATCACGCGCGAAGGAGTCGGCGTACGCCGCGCCGAAGTGGTCCGCCATTCGCTGCCAGAAGTCCGTCAACCGCATGTGACCAGTATCGCGCTCCCGGGGGTGCACCCCGGCATGAGCCCCCTACCGAGGGTGTCTTCCGTCCTACGGTCTGTCCATGGACCGATCCGCACGCCTCCCCTCCTCGCCGTCGTCGCCCTCCGTTCCCCCACCCGGGTCCGCCGATCCGGCCCAGTCGGCCGAGTCCTCCGCGCTCTCCCGCGCCGAGCGGTTCGTCTGGCTGACCGCGCGGGTGCTGGAGCAGCGCAGATTCGCTTACCACTTCCTGGGCGGCGGCGCCGAGGCGGTCGAGACCGCGCTGGCCGCGTACCTGGGAGCCGACGGAGGCTACGGCCACGCGCTGGAGCCGGATCTGCGCGGCCCGGTGAGCCAGCCGCTGCACGCCGTGCACGCCTTACGGGTGCTCGACGGGATCGGGCGCTGCGGCGGGCAGCGGGTCGAGCGCCTGTGCCGCTATCTGACGTCCGTGTCCACCCCGGACGGCGCGCTGCCCGCGTGCCACCCCTCGCTGCGCGGCTATCCGGCGGCCCCCTGGGTTCCTTCGGCGGATGATCGGTGCGGTGATCTGCTGACCACCGGGCCGGTGGTAGGACTGCTGCACCGCAACGAGGTGTGGCACGCGTGGCTGTTCCGGGCCACGGACTTCTGCTGGGCGGCGGTCACGGCCCTGGCGGAGGGCGGCGCGATGACGCGCCCGTACGCGGTCGCGGCGGCCGTCGCCTTCCTCGACGGGGTACCGGACCGGGCCCGCGCCGAGGCGGCGGCCGAGCGGCTCGGCCGCCGGGTGCGGGAGGAGCGGCTGGTCGAGCCCGTGCCGGCCCCGGCCGTCGAGGCCGCCCAGGACCGCCCCCTGTCGGCGGACCACGGCCCCGGCGGGCCCCTCCGCGTACACGACATCGCCCGTACGCCCGGCTCGCTGGCGCGCCGGTGGTTCACCGACGCCGAGGTCGAGCGGTCCCTGGACGCACTCGTGGCCGCGCAGCAGGAGGACGGCGGTTGGCCGCCGCGCGAGCGCGCGTGGACGCCGGGGGCCGCGCTGGAGTGGCGGTCGCTGTCGACCATCGAGGCGCTGCTGACGCTGCGGGCGTACGGACGGCCGGTCTGAGCGGGCATGCGGACGGCCGGTCCGAGCGCGGGCATGCGGACGGCCGTCCGAGCGCGGCGTAGGGACGGCCGGTCCGATCGGCGGGCGTCCTTCGGTCACAGGGCCCGGACGCCGGCGGTGACGGCGACGGCCACGGCGACCACCACCAGGAAGGGGGCGCGGAGCACCAGCGCGAGCGCCGCCGCCCCCAGCCCGGCCGCCCTCGCGTCCAGGACCAGGTGTGGGCCGTCGCCGAAGGTCTGCTGGGCGGTGAGGGCGGCCAGCAGGGCCACGGGCAGCAGCGCGGCCAGACGCCTGACGAGCGGGCGCTCCAGGACCCCGGCGGGCACCGAGAGCCCCAGCAGTTTGACCAGGTAGCAGCCCACCGCGGTGACGCCGATGGCGATCCAGGTGATCATCGGCGCTCACCCGGCTCCGTGGTGCGCGAGACGCGTCCGCGCACCGTAAGGACGACGGGAGCGGCGAGCGCCGCCACCAGGACCGGAACCCCGGCGGGCAGCACCGGCTGGGAGAGCAGTACCAGCAGGACGCCGAGGGCGGCCACGGCCCGTTCGACGGTGCCGCTGAGCATGGGGGCCAGCAGGGCGAGAAAGACGGCGGGCCCGGCGGCGTCCAGGCCCCAGGTGTCGGTGTCCCCAAGGGCGGAGGCCCCCAGGACACCGAGCAACGTGGTGAGGTTCCACAGGACGTACAGGGTCAGCCCGGTGACGGTGAAACCCAGGCGCGCGGTGCGCCGGTCGGGCTGGGCGAGGGCGACGGCCGAGGTCTCGTCGATGACCCAGTGGGCCGCCAGGGGGCGCACCGCGCGCGGCAGCCCGAGGAGTCCGGACAGCCGGAGCCCGTAGAAGGCGTTGCGCACCCCGAGGAAGAACGCCCCGGCGGCGGCCGTGAACGGGTTGCCGCCCGCCGCCAGCGCGCCCACGAGGGCGAACTGCGACGCCCCGGTGAAGACGAGCAGGCTGAGCGCGCAGGTCTGGAGCAGGCCGAGTCCGGCGCCCGCCGATGTCACTCCGAAGGCGAAGCCGGAGAGTCCCACGGCGACGCCGACGCCCAGGGCGTCCCGGACGACGGCCGAGTCCGCCGGGAGCGCGACGGGATCGGTTTGTGTCTCTATCTGTTCTGGCACATCGCGCACGTTAGGAGACCGCTTTGGATTCGGTCTTGTACGTTCTTGCACGCTCCCGACGGTAGGCGCCCGGTGGCACCCCCACGATGCGGGTGAAGTGCCGGTTCAGGTGGGACTGGTCGGTGAAGCCGACGGCAACGGCCGCCTCGGCGGGCGCGCTCCCGGCGTCCAGCAGCCGCCGGGCCTGGCGCACCCGGGCGTCGGTGAGCCAGGTGTGCGGCGGCATCCCGTAGACGGCGCGGAAGGCCCGCAGCAGGGCGAAGGGTCCGGTGCCCAGCTCGGCCGCCAGCCGCTCCAGGGACGGCGGATCCGCCATCCGCTCCTGGAGGATCGCGCGGGCGCGCGCCGCCGTGCGCGCCCCCGCGGTGCGCGCCGTGCGCTCGGGGAGTGGGCCCCCGTACTCGCGCAACAGCCGGACGAGGGCGATGCGCAGCAGGCTGTCGGCGGCGAGCGCGTTGCCCTCCTCCGCGGCCCGGTGCACCGCTGTGACGAGCCGCGCGGCCTGGGGGTCGTCGACGGTGGGAACCCGGAATCCGGCCATTCCACGGAGCGTGGTCGTCTCGGCGGCGACACCGGCCACCAGGTCCGGGGCCGGGTACAGCACGCTGTACGCCCACCCCTCGGGCGCCCCGGCCCGTCCGGTGTGCGGAACCTCCGGGTTGATGAGCGCGATCCCGCCGGGCCCGGTGCGCTCGACGGTGCCACGGTGGTGGAACTCCTCGACGCCCTCGGTGACCGCCGCGATCACGAAGGTCTCGTGGGTGTGCCATACGAAGGTCTTGTCGATGTAGCGGGCGCGCAGCAGGTCGACGCCCGGAAGCTGGGGGTACCGCCAGTGCCGCGCGCTCTCCCGGTTGGCCATGGCACCATTGTGCGCCCCACCCGACCGCCTCTGACCTGCGGCTCCGGCCATTGTCAGTGGTCCGGTGCACGATGGGGGGCATGGCACGTTCGGCGCTCGATGGATTCTCCCCGGCCACCCGCGGATGGTTCACGGGTGCCTTCACCGCGCCCACGCCCGCGCAGGAGGGCGCGTGGCGGGCGATCGGCGAGGGCTCGGACGTCCTGGTCGTCGCCCCCACCGGCTCGGGCAAGACCCTGGCCGCCTTCCTGGCGGCCCTGGACAAGCTGGCCGGTGAGCCGCCGCCCGCCGAGCCGAAGAAGCGCTGCCGGGTGCTGTACGTGTCCCCGCTGAAGGCCCTGGCGGTGGACGTCGAGCGCAATCTGCGCAGCCCGCTGACCGGTATCCGGCAGGAGGCGGTCCGGCTGGGCCTGCCCGAGCCGCAGATCCGAGTGGGCACCCGCTCGGGCGACACCCCGCCCGCCGAGCGCCGCGCCCTGGCCACCCGGCCGCCGGACATCCTCATCACCACCCCCGAGTCGCTGTTCCTGATGCTCACCTCCGCCACCCGGGAGGCGCTGCGCGGGGTGGAGACCGTGATCCTGGACGAGGTCCACGCCGTCGCCGGGACGAAGCGCGGCGCCCATCTCGCGCTGTCCCTGGAGCGCCTCGACGAGCTGCTCGAGCACCCCGCCCGGCGCATCGGCCTGTCCGCGACCGTTCGCCCGGTGGACGAGGTGGCGCGGTTCCTGTCGCCGCGGCGCAAGGTGGAGATCGTCCAGCCTCCGTCGGGCAAGGAGTTCGACCTGTCGGTGGTCGTGCCCGTGGAGGATCTGGGCGAGCTGGGCGGCTCCCCGGCCCAGGAGGGGGAGGCGGGCGAGCGGCCGTCGATCTGGCCCCATGTGGAGGAGCGGATCACCGATCTCGTCCAGGCCCATCGCTCCACCATCGTCTTCGCCAACTCCCGCCGCCTGGCCGAGCGGCTGTGCAACCGGCTGAACGAGATCGCCTACGAGCGGGCCACCGGAGAGGCCCTGCCCGAGGACCACTCCCCCGCCGAGCTGATGGCCGAGGCCGGCGCGGCCCGGGGCGCGCCGGCGCTGCTGGCCCGCGCGCACCACGGCTCGGTGTCCAAGGAGCAGCGGGCGCTGGTGGAGGAGGACCTCAAGGCCGGCCGGCTGCCCGCCGTCGTCGCCACCTCCAGCCTGGAGCTCGGCATCGACATGGGCGCGGTGGACCTGGTCGTCCAGGTCGAGTCGCCGCCCTCGGTGGCCTCCGGTCTGCAGCGGGTGGGCCGGGCCGGCCACCAGGTGGGCGCGGTCTCCACCGGCGTGGTCTTCCCGAAGTACCGCGGCGATCTGGTGCAGGCCGCGGTGGTCACCGAGCGGATGCGCGAAGGTGCCATCGAGTCGCTGCGGGTGCCCGCCAACCCGCTGGACGTGCTCGCCCAGCAGCTGATCGCCATGACCGCCATGGACACCTGGGACGTGGACGAGCTCCTGGCCCTGGTCCGCCGCGCCGCACCGTTCGCCTCGCTCCCGGAGTCGGCGTACACCTCGGTCCTCGACATGCTCGCGGGCCGCTACCCCTCCGACGCCTTCGCCGAGCTGCGGCCGCGTCTGGTGTGGGACCGCGTCGCCCATACGGTCACCGGGCGCCCGGGGGCGCAGCGGCTCGCGGTGACATCCGGCGGCACCATCCCCGACCGCGGGCTCTTCGGTGTCTTCCTGGCGGGCGCCGACACCAAAAAGGGCGGCGGCAGGGTCGGCGAGCTCGACGAGGAGATGGTCTACGAGTCCCGGGTGGGCGATGTGTTCACCCTGGGCACCACCTCATGGCGGATCGAGGACATCACCCGCGACCGCGTCCTGGTCTCCCCCGCCCCTGGCGTCCCCGGCCGGCTGCCCTTCTGGAAGGGCGACCAGCTCGGCCGCCCCCTGGAGCTGGGCCGAGCCCTGGGCGCTTTCCTGCGGGAGGTCGGCGCCCTGGCGCCCGAGGACGCCCGGCTGCGGCTGCTGGCCGCCGGTCTGGACGCCTGGGCCGCCGAGAACGTCATCGGCTATCTGGACGAGCAGCGCCGTGCCTGCGGACATGTGCCGGACGACCGCACGATCGTCGTCGAGCGGTTCCGCGACGAGCTGGGCGACTGGCGCGTGGTGGTCCACTCCCCGTTCGGCGCGCAGGTCCACGCCCCCTGGGCGCTCGCCCTGGGAGCCCGCCTCGCCGAGCGGTACGCCATCGACGCCCAGGTCATGCACGCCGACGACGGCATCGTGCTGCGGCTGCCGGACGCCGATCTGATGGGTCTCGACCTCCTCGACGCGGACCCGATGCGCCAGGGCGTGGAGTACGACGCCGAGCAGTCCCCGGTGGGCGCGGCCGACGTCGCCTTCGACAAGGGCGAGATCGGCCAGGTCGTCACCGATCAGGTCGGCGGCTCGGCGCTGTTCGCCTCCCGGTTCCGGGAATGCGCCGCCCGCGCCCTGCTGCTGCCCCGCCGCGACCCCGGCAAGCGCACCCCACTGTGGCAGCAGCGCCAGCGTGCCGCGCAGCTCCTCCAGGTGGCCAGCGAGTTCGGTTCCTTCCCGATCGTCCTGGAAGCCGTCCGCGAATGCCTCCAGGACGTCTTCGACGTCCCCGGCCTCACCGAGCTGATGGGCGACATCGAGGCCCGCCGGGTCCGGCTGGTGGAGGTGACCACCCCCGAGCCGTCGCCCTTCGCCCGCTCGCTGCTCTTCGGCTATGTGGCGCAGTTCCTGTACGAGGGCGACTCCCCGCTCGCCGAGCGGCGCGCCGCCGCCCTCTCCCTCGACTCGCGGCTGCTGGCCGAGCTCCTGGGCCAGGCCGAGCTGCGCGAGCTGCTCGACGCCGACGTCCTGGCCGAGCTGGAGCGCGAGCTCCAGTGGCTCACCGAGGACCGCCGGGTCAAGGACGCCGAGGGGGTCGCCGACGTCCTGCGGCTGCTGGGCCCGCTCACCGGCGCCGAGCTGGCCGAGCGCGGCGCTGAGCCCGGGTGGGCGGATGACCTGGCCGGGGCCCGGCGCGTCATCCGGGTCCGGATCGCGGGCGAGGACCACTGGGCCGCGGTGGAGGACGCGGGGCGGCTGCGGGACGCGCTCGGCACGGCACTGCCGGTCGGCGTCCCCGAGGCGTTCACCGAGCCGGTCAAGGACCCCCTCGGCGATCTGCTGGCCCGCTATGCCCGCACCCACGGCCCGTTCACCTCGGCACAGGCAGCCGCCCGCTTCGGCCTCGGCACGGCCGTCACCGAGGGCGTCCTGCACCGCCTCGCCGCGAGCGGCCGCGTCGTCCAGGGCGAGTTCCACCCCTCGGGGGTGGGCCAGGAGTGGTGCGACGCGGCCGTTCTGCGCCGGCTGCGGCGCCGCTCCCTGGCCGCGCTGCGCCATGAGCTGGAGCCCGTGGCGCCCTCGGCACTCGCCGCCTTCCTTCCGCAGTGGCAGCATCTGGGCACCCACAGCCTGCGCGGTATCGACGGGCTGGTGCGCGCGATCGAGCAGCTCCAGGGCGCGCCCGTCCCCGCGTCGGCCCTGGAGAAGCTGGTCCTGCCGTCCCGGGTGAGCGATTACACCACCACGATGCTCGACGAGCTCACCGCCTCCGGGGAGGTCGTCTGGGCCGGGGCGGGAGCGCTGCCCGGGAAGGACGGCTGGGTCACCCTCCACCTGGCGGACACCGCGCCGCTGCTGCTGCACACCCCGCATCCGCTCGAGGCGGGCCCTCTCCACCAGGCCGTCCTCGACGCCCTGGCCGGGGGGTACGGGCTGTTCTTCCGGCAGATCGCCGACCAGGCCCGAGCCGCCGGTCACGAGTTCCAGGACCCCCAGCTCGCCGAGGCCCTGTGGGACCTGGTCTGGGCCGGCCGGGTCACCGGCGACACCCTCGCCCCGCTGCGCTCCCTGCTGGGCTCGGGCCGTACGGCCGGCTCCACCGCTCACCGCGCCAAGCGCACGGTCCCCCGGGGGCGCTACGGCGGCCTTACGGGCCGCACCGGCCGGCCCACGGCGTCGCGCAACGGCCCGCCCACCGTCGCCGGGCGCTGGTCCCTGCTGCCGGAGCGCGAGCCCGAGCCCACCCACCGTGCCCACGCCCTGGCGCGCACCCTCCTGGACCGGCACGGGGTGGTCACCCGCGGGGCGGTCGCCGCCGAGGGGGTCGAGGGCGGCTTCTCCGCCGCCTACCGGGTGCTGTCCGCGTTCGAGGAAACCGGCCAGGCGCGCCGCGGGTATGTGGTCGAGGGGCTCGGCGCCGCGCAGTTCGCGATGGACGGCGCGGTGGACCGGCTGCGCGCGGTCAGCACGGCCCGCGACCGCGCGGCGGCCCCCGCCTTCGACGGACAGCGGCGGGAGTCCCGGCGCGCCGTCGTACTCGCCGCGGCCGACCCGGCCAATGCCTACGGCGCCGCGCTCCCCTGGCCCGATCCGCCCGCCGACGCGAGCCACCGGCCGGGGCGTAAGGCGGGAGCGATGGTGGTGCTCGTCGACGGTGAGCTGACGCTCTACATGGAGCGGGGCGGCAAGACCCTGCTCGCCTGGCCCGCGGGCGAGGCCGAGGCCGCCTCCCCGGAGGACGACGCCCGGCTGTGGGCGGCGGTGGAGGCGCTGGCCGAGTCCGCCCGCGCGGGCGCGCTCGGCTCGGTCACCGTGGAGCGGGTCAACGGCGGCCAGGCGCTCTCGTCCCCGACGGGCAAGCTCCTGGAATCGGCGGGCTTCCACCCGACGCCACGGGGCTTCCGGCTGCGTCCCTGATCGGCGAAGGCTTCTGCGCGCATACGACACCCCCGTGCAGTGCGCGCTCGGCACCCGCGCCACACCCCGCCCCCTGCGGCCGCCCCGCCCGTGCAGCGCCGCCGCCCCATACGGCCCCCCTGGCGGGTGCGGCTCCCTGGCCCGCCAACAGCCCGCGGGAGGAGCGCCCTGTCCGACGGCGCTCCCGTCTGCCATCGCCCGCGGGCATCATGGATGCCATGCCCGAAGGAGACACCGTCTGGCAGACCGCCCAGCGCCTTCACCAAGCCCTCGCCGGTCCCCCGCTCATCCGCAGTGACCTGCGGGTCCCCCGTCTGGCGACCGCGGACCTCACCGGCCGCCGGGTCCTCGAGGTCGTCCCGCGCGGCAAACATCTGCTGACCCGTGTCGAGGGCGGGCTGACCCTCCACTCCCATCTGCGGATGGACGGCGCATGGCGGGTGTACGGGCCGGACGAGCGATGGCGTGGCGGCCCGCACCACCAGATCCGGGCCATCCTCGCCACCGCCGAGCACTCCGCCGTCGGCTACCGCCTCCCCGTCCTGGAACTGCTCCGCACCAGCGACGAGGACCGGGTCGTCGGCCATCTCGGGCCCGACCTCCTGGGGCCCGACTGGGATCCGGACGAGGCGCTGCGAAGGCTGCTCGCGGATCCGTCCCGGCCCGTGGGCGAAGCGCTGCTGGACCAGCGCAACCTCGCCGGAATCGGCAATGTCTACAAGTCCGAGCTGTGCTTCGTGCTGCGCGTGTCGCCCTGGCTGCCGATCGGCGAGGTGTCCGCTCCCGAGCGCCTGGTGGCCCACGCGAAGAGGCTCCTGGAGGCCAACAGGAACCGGCGCGCCCGGGTCACCACGGCCGAGCCGCGCTCCGACCGCCGACTGTGGGTGTACGGGCGCCCGGGGCGGCCCTGCCGGCGCTGCGGTACGCCGCTGCGCGCCGCGGGCCAGGGCCCTGCGGATCAGGAGCGCTCGACCTTCTGGTGCCCGACCTGCCAGCCGGGGCCGCGGCGGCCCGCACTGTCCTGACCTGGGGGGCCGCCCCTGCGTGAGCCGCCTCTTCTTCCGGGTGAGGGTCCGCAGTGCACCGGCAGCAGGCTCAGCCCCCAGCCGCCGACCGCGAACGCCCCCTCCACCGGCCCGGCCTCCCCTGGCTGCACCGCCAACCGCAGCACCGACCACCACCAGACACCACCCAGAGCGAGCGCGAGCACCCATCGGACCGGCCTTCGGCCCTGGGTGTCGGCCCCTCCGACGGCTGCCATGACTGCCTCCTTCGGGCGACGCTAGACGCCTGTTCGCACACGGCGGGAGGGCGCACAGGAGGCACGTCGGCGCGTGTCGGACACTCGCGCTCCCCCCAGTCTGCCCAGCCGGGCCATGCGGCGCACCCAGAGCGGGCCGACGAGCCGGGACACCGGACGAAGAGCTGGAAAAACCGCACGGGATCGGGTGTCCGGACCGGCCTCGGCTCGCTCGAGGTCCGAATACCCGATTCCGCCTCAGCCTCGCTGACCGCCGTTCTCGGCCTGGAACATCCAGTGATGCTTCTCCAGGTCACGGGTGACCTCGATGAGAATGTCCTGCGTCACCGGGTCCGGTGCGTCGGTCGCGTCGATGCGCTCCCGCATCCGCGCGATCACCGCTCCCAGCGCGTCCACGAGCGTCCGTATGGCCTGCGTGTCATCGGTCCAGCCGTCCTTGACCGCGTCGACAGCGCTGGTCGCGGCGACCGTCTGGGCCCGTGCGTCCGGCGGCAGCCCGAGCGCCGAGGCCCGCTCCGCCACCGTGTCGGCGTGCTCCCTGGCCGTTGCCACGACCTCGTCGAGCTGTAGATGAATCGTGCGGAATCGCGGGCCCACGACCGTCCAGTGGATCTGCTTGCCCACCAGGTGGAGGTCGACGAGATCGACCAGGGCGCCTTGCAGCGCGTCACCGACGACCTTGAGGTTCTCCTCCGACAGCGGGCTCCTGACCACAGTCATCCACTTCCTCCTGTTCGACCGTTTGGCCCCCCTTGGTTACCTCTCTCCATGCTGGGTGACCCGAATCCGGCCGGACAAACATCGAGGCCCCGGCCGGTATGGCTACCGGCCGGGGCCTCGAAGAACTTCAGATACCCGGTGTGGACTTCTCAAGCCGCCACGACGTCCACGGCTTCCTTGGGCGGCTTGATGGTCACCCGCTCGTCCGGGACACCCGTCACGGACGTCACGGAGACGGGATTGAGCACGGGCCGCATAGGGGCGGGCACCTTCTCGCTTGTGGACGCGGCCGACTCGGCCAGTTCGGCGAGCGACAGCTCATCGCTGACCTCTCGCATGACCTGCGACATCCGCACCTCCAGGGCGTCGCAGATCGCCGACAGCAGCTCGGATGAGGCTTCCTTCTGACCGCGCTCGACCTCTGACAGATAGCCGAGCGACACCCGGGCGGACGAGGAAACCTCGCGCAGAGTACGGCCCTGGCGCTGGCGCTGCCGGCGCAGCACGTCACCCAGCAGGCGACGGAGCAGAATCATCGCTGGCTCCCTCCTCGGACCTCGGATCCGGATCCTTCACGCCCCACCGTACCGCCTCTGGCTGTGCCCGTGCGGGGAGCGATGTCGTGTTCACTCAGGGCTGCAAACATCAAATCCCGCCGTGTTGTTCCGTATCCTGTGCCCCCGTCGTCGCGATCAATTCGCTGAACAGCAGCTTGACCGCGGCGCGGACGGTCTCTCCGCGGATTCCGGCGCGGTCTCCGTCGAGCCGCAGCGCCGCCGCGGCCACCGCGTCCGAGGGCCCCGCGACGGCCACGTGAACGGTGCCCACGGGCTGGCCGTCCTGCGGTGTGGGACCCGCCACACCCGTGGTGGCCACACCCCAGTCCGCGCCCAGCGCACGCCGTACGCCCCGGGCCATCTGCCGCGCCACCTCGGCGTCGACCGCGCCGCGCTCGGCCAGCAGGGCCCCGTCCACGCCCAGCAGCTCGCGCTTGAGGTCGGTGGCGTACGCCGTGACCGAACCGCGGAAGGAGCGGGAAGCACCGCCCACCGCGGTCAGCTCGGCGGCCACCAGACCGCCGGTGAGCGATTCGGCGACGGCCAGGGTCTGCCCGCGCCGCTCCAGCAGCGCCAGCACCTCGGCCGCCGTTCCCTCGCTCACCTCGTGGCCTCCTCCGTCGCCCGGCCTGCCCGGCGCAGCACGATCGCCTGCCGAACGTAGTCGAAGCCGGTGACCACGGTAAGGACCACGGCCACGGCCATCACCCAGAATCGCAGCGTGGCCAGCGGCCCGGTCAGCGCCAGGATGTACATCCCGACGGCGGTGCCCTGCGCGAGCGTCTTCAGCTTTCCGCCCCGGCTGGCCGGGATGACCCCGATCCGGATCACCCAGAAACGCATCAGTGTGATCCCGATCTCACGAGAGAGGATCACGCCCGTGACCCACCAGGGGAGGTCGGACAGAGCCGACAGACAGATCAGCGCCGCGCCCATGATCGCCTTGTCAGCGATCGGGTCGGCGATCTTCCCGAAGTCGGTGACCAGGTTGTACCGGCGAGCCAGATGACCGTCGAAAAGATCGGTGATCATGGCGATGGCGAACGCCGCCCAGGCGAAGGAGCGCCACGCCGGGTCGTACCCGCCATTGTGCAGCATCAACAACACGAACGCGGGCACCAGGAGCAGCCGCACCATGGTGAGAATGTTGGCGATGTTCCACAATCCGGCGGGGCTGACCGCAGCGGCCGCCGGACGGCGGTGGCCTCCCGCGGTGGAGGCCGGGACATCGGTCATCTGTCCGCCTCCCCGGTGGACGCGCCGCCGTCCCGCCGCTCCAGCGGCTCAAGCGGCTCCGCGACGAGGTCCACTCCCTCCGTCGCGATCACCTTCGCTTGGACCATACGGCCCACCTCCGGCTCCCCGTCGGTGCTGAGCAGCGTCTGGCCATCGGTCTCCGGCGCCTGGTGGGCGCCGCGGCCCAGGACGGCCCCGGTGTCGTCGATCTCCTCCACCAGCACCTCGACGACCTCGCCGAGACGCTCCTCCGCCCGCTGGGCGGTCAGCTCCTCCGCGAGCCGCGAGACGCGCTCCAGGCGCTCCGCGACCACCTCGGGGTCGACCTTGTTCTCGTAGGTGGCGGCCTCGGTGCCGTCCTCGTCCGAGTACCCGAAGACGCCGATCGCGTCCAGCCGCGCCTCGCTGAGGAAACGCTCCAGCTCGGCCAGGTCCTCATCGGTCTCGCCGGGGAAGCCGACGATGAAGTTCGACCGGGCACCGGCCTGCGGCGCCTTGCCTCTGATCGTCTCCAGCAGTTCGAGGAACCGGTCGGTGTCGCCGAACCGGCGCATGGCGCGCAGCACCCCGGGCGCCGAGTGCTGGAAGGACAGATCGAAGTACGGGGCGACCTTCTCGGTCGAGGTGAGCACGTCGATCAGTCCGGGACGCATCTCGGCGGGCTGCAGATAGCTGACCCGGATCCGCTCGATGCCGTCCACCGCGGCCAGCTCCGGCAGCAGCGTCTCCAGCAGCCGGATGTCCCCGAGGTCCTTGCCGTACGAGGTGTTGTTCTCGGAGACCAGCATGATCTCCTTCACCCCCTGCTCGGCCAGCCAGCGGGTCTCGCCCAGGACGTCGGAGGGGCGGCGCGAGATGAAGGAGCCGCGGAAGGACGGGATGGCGCAGAACGAGCACCGCCGGTCGCAGCCGGAGGCCAGCTTCACCGAGGCGACCGGACTGCTGTCCAGTCTGCGGCGCAGCGGGGCCCGCGGCCCGGAGGCCGGGGCCACCCCCTCGGGCAGGTCCTCGGGCGCCGTGTCCTGGGCGTGGCCGGGCAGCGCCACCGCGGTGGCGTCCTGCCGCTCGGCCGGGCTGATCGGCAGCAGCTTGCGGCGGTCGCGGGGGGTGTGGGAGGCGTGGATGCCGCCGGAGAGGATGGTGCGCAGCCGGTCGGAGATGTCGGCGTAGTCGTCGAAGCCGAGCACTCCGTCGGCCTCGGGCAGCGCCTCCGCGAGCTCCTTGCCGTAGCGCTCGGCCATGCAGCCGACGGCCACCACGGCCTGGGTGCGGCCGTGGTCCTTCAGGTCGTTCGCCTCCAGCAGGGCGTCGACCGAGTCCTTCTTGGCGGCTTCGACGAAGCCACAGGTGTTGACGACGGCGACGTCCGCGTCGGCGGCTTCCTCGACGAGCTCCCACCCGTCCGCCGCCAAGCGGCCTGCGAGCTCCTCCGAGTCCACCTCGTTACGGGCGCAGCCAAGAGTGACAAGGGCGACGGTGCGGCGTTCGGGCATGCGCTCAGACTACTTCGTCCCCACGACAGCCCACGCTGGCAGGGCTCCCGATCTTCCGGCGGCTCAGCCCGCCTCGGGGTCGCCCTTGGTGTAGGACAGCCGCTGGACGGCCCCGCTGGTGCCCACGTTCTTCACTTCCTTGCCGTTCACGAACAGCTTGATCGCCCCGGCGTTGCCGAGCACCAGGTCGATGCGGCTGCTGTCGCTGAAGGTCTTGGAGTCGCCCTCGCGCAGCACGCCCTCCTCGAGCAGCCGGCCGTTGTGATCCTGAGCGGAGATCCAGCTCTGGCCGCCCTCGGCGGTCAGCTTGACGGTGACCTTGTCCGCCGGGACGCCGGCGATGGCGCTGTCGGACGGGTCGGGCTTGTTCGGCGTGGCGGGCTTGCTGGGGGCGGCGCTGTTGGTGGGCGCGGAGGCGCTGGGCTTGGGCGAGGAGGTCTCCTCGGCGACCGTCGAGCCGTCGCCCTCGTCGCCACCGCTGACAAGGGTGAAGCCCACGAATCCGACGACGGCGACGATCGCCGCGACCATCGCGGCCGTCCAGTTGGGGCGCCGGGGTTCGGGGCGGATCCGTTCGGCCTCGAACAGCGGCGCGGGCGCGGTCGGCGCGGGCCGGCCGCCGTGCTCAGCGTCGAACTGCGCGATCAGGGCCTCCGGGTCGAGGCCCACGGCGCGCGCGAGCACGCGGATGTGGCCTCTGGCGTAGACATCGCCACCGCAGCGCGAGAAATCGTCCTGCTCGATGCCCCGCACGAGGGGGGTGCGCACCCGGGTCGAGGAACTGACCTCGTCGACGGTCAGCCCAGCGGAGATACGGGCCTGCTGGAGGGCACGACCGATGGAAAGCCGGTCGTCTTCGGGGGAGTTGCCGTCTTCGGGAAGGTTGCCGATGGACACGGGGGCGCCTTTCGAGCGTGAGCCACCTGCTGGAGGTTCAGTCTAGGGGTGGGGCGAAAGGGTCGGGCAAGCGGGAGGACGGAGTTTGTCCGCCATCGGGATTGCCATTCGATCACGATTCTGGGGTCTCACTCCGCCACCTCCCTCAACTTGACGTTTCGGTAGGGGAAACGGTTGCCTGCCGAACCCTTATGAGTGAGCCTTACCGCGGATCGTCTCGAGCACGCCATCCAATTCATCCGGTTTGACGAGCACATCGCGCGCTTTGGACCCCTCGCTCGGGCCGACGATGTTCCTCGACTCCATGAGATCCATCAGCCGCCCGGCCTTGGCGAACCCCACCCGCAGCTTGCGCTGCAGCATCGACGTCGAGCCGAACTGGGTGGAAACCACCAGCTCAGCGGCCTGGCACAGCAGGTCGAGATCATCCCCGATCTCCTCGTCGATCTCCTTCTTCTTCGACGACCCGACCGTCACGTCGTCGCGGAAGACCGGTGCCATCTGCTCCTTGCAGTGCGCGACGATGGCCTGGACCTCGGCCTCGGTGACATAGGCGCCCTGCATCCGGACGGGTTTGTTCGCGCCCATCGGCAGAAAGAGGCCGTCGCCCTTGCCGATCAGCTTCTCGGCGCCGGGCTGGTCCAGGATGACGCGGCTGTCGGCCAGCGAGGACGTGGCGAAGGCGAGTCGGGAGGGCACATTAGCCTTGATCAGTCCGGTGACGACGTCCACGGAGGGCCGCTGGGTGGCCAGCACCAGGTGGATACCGGCCGCGCGCGCCAATTGCGTGATCCGCACGATCGCGTCCTCGACGTCCCGCGGTGCGACCATCATCAAATCTGCCAGCTCGTCGACGATCACCAGCAGATACGGATAGGGCTTGAGCTCCCGCTCGCTCCCTTCCGGCTGCTTCACCTTGCCCTTACGGACCGCCGCGTTGAAGTCGTCGATATGGCGGAAGCCGTATGCGGCGAGGTCGTCGTAGCGAAGATCCATCTCCCGCACCACCCACTGGAGCGCCTCGGCGGCGCGCTTGGGGTTGGTGATGATCGGTGTGATCAGATGCGGAATTCCCTCGTAGGCGGTCAGCTCCACACGCTTGGGGTCGACCAGCACCATCCGCACATCGTCCGGAGTGGCCCGGACCATGATCGAAGTGATCAGGCAGTTGATGCAGGAGGACTTGCCGGAACCGGTCGCGCCCGCCACCAGCACATGCGGCATCGTGGCCAGATTGGCCGCCACATAGCCGCCTTCGACGTCCTTACCGAGCCCGACGAGCATCGGGTGTTCGTCACCGACGGAGTCCGCCGAGCGCAGCACGTCGCCCAGGTTGACCATCTCGCGGTCGCTGTTGGGGATTTCGATACCGACGGCCGACTTGCCGGGGATCGGGCTGATGATCCGGACGTCGGGACTGGCGACCGCGTAGGCGATGTTCTTGGTCAGCGCGGTGATCCGCTCGACCTTGACGGCCGGGCCCAGTTCCACCTCGTAGCGGGTGACCGTCGGGCCCCGGGTGAAGCCGGTGACGGCGGCGTCCACCTTGAACTCCGTGAACACCTTCGTCAGCGAGTCCACGACCGCGTCGTTGGCCGCGCTGCGCGTCTTGCCGGGGCCGCCGCGCTCCAGCAGCTCGAGCGAGGGGAGGGAATAGGTGATGTCCCCGGAGAGCTGGAGCTGCTCGGCGCGCGGCGGCAGCGGCTCGCTCACCTCGGCCACGGGCCGGGTCAGGTCGGGGACCCGGTGCGGGTCCACATCGCCGGCTCCGCCCGGACGGCCCTTCCCGCCCGCCGCCTTGCCCTTGGCGCCGCTCTTCCCCGCGGCCTTCCCGGGGTCCTTACCGGCATCGCGCGCGCCCGGCACCCCGCCGCTCGCGGCCCCGTCCTCCTGCTCGCCCGACATCCCGCTGCTGAGCCCGGCGACGAGCGGCGAGGGCTGCACACCGTGCAGCACCGCCCCGTCCAGCGCGGCGGCGGCCGCGGCCGCGACGTCCACGGCGTCCATGGGCCGGTCGAGCGGCGGTTGCGCGGACGAGGAGCGGCGCGAACGCCGGCGCTTGCGCAGCGACTCCTCCTCGGCCGGCTCCGGGCCGCTCGCACCGTCCGGGGCCCCTTTGGTGAGCGAGGTCCTGCGAGGCCGCCTGGCGGGCGTCTCGCGCCATTCGTCGGCGTACTCCGCCTCGTAGCCGGCCCCCGACGCGTACGCGTCCTCGTCGTCCCGCACCAGGCCCAGCCGGATGCCCAGTTGCCGCAGCCGCTGCGGAATGGCGGCGACCGGCGTCGCGGTGACCACCAGCAGCCCGAAGACGGTGAGCAGCACCAGCAGCGGTACGGCCAGCACATCGCCCATCAGGTAGATCAGCGGCCGGGAGACGGCCCAGCCGATCAGACCGCCGGCGTCCCGGATCGCCTCGGTGCCCTCGCCGCGCCCCGGGGCGCCGCAGGCGATGTGGACCTGCCCCAGGACGCCGATGACGAGCGCCGAGAGGCCGATGACGATCCGTCCGTTGGCCTCCGGCCGCTCCGGGTGGAGGAACAGGCGGGTGGCGATGGTGCCCAGCAGTATCGGCACCACCAGGTCGAGGCGGCCGAAGGCGCCGGTGACCAGCATCTCGACCAGCCTGCCGACCGGCCCTTCCAGATCGGCCCAGGTGCCCGCGGCGACGATAAGAGTGAGGGCGAGCAGCAGCAGGGCACTGCCGTCCTTGCGGTGCGCCGGGTCGAGTCCCTTGGCGCCGCGCCCTATGCCGCGGAACATCGCCGCGACGGCCCGTGCCGCGCCCATCCACACGGCGCGCACGGCGCGGTACACCCCACTGGTGGGATTCGGCGCGGGAGGTGGTGCCGCCTTCTTCTTCGGCGGGACCTTCTTCACGGGCGCGGCGGACTTCTTGGCGGGCGCCTTCTGGACCGCCGCCTTCTTCGCGGGCGCTTTCTTCGCGGTGCCCCCGGGCTGCCCGGCGCGCTTCTTCGAGGTGCCCGCCGTGCTCTGGGAACCCTTGCCGGACGTACGAGAGGCCATGCAGGCGAGGTTACCCGCGTCCGCCGTACGGAGCACGCATGGCGGGGGTATCAGGCACCGCTGGTGTCACACCGGTGCCGCATGCCGACGAGCCGGCCGTGACGGCACGTCAACGTGCGAGACCCCGGTCGGCGATGACCGACCGGCAGTGACGGTGGGGCGGTCGCTCAGTTCTGCGAGGGGACCTGGCCGGCCCCGCTGCCCGCGCCCGGCTCCAGCGCGTCCAGCGCCCGCCGCAGACCGGTCAGCTTGCGCTCCAGATGAGCCGCGGTGGCCACGGCGGCGGCATCGGCCGACTCGTCCAGCTGTTTGGAGAGCGCCTCGGCCTGCTCCTCGACGGCGGCGAGCCGCGCGGAGAGCTCGGCGAGCAGCCCCGCCGACTCCTTGGCGTCCCCGGCCGCGGGCTGACCGCCCTCCAACTGCAGCCGCAGCAGCGAGGCCTGCTCCCGCAGCTGGCAGTTCTTCATGTACAGATCCACGAAGACCGAGACCTTGGCTCTCAGCACCCAGGGGTCGAACGGCTTGGAGATGTAGTCCACCGCGCCGGCCGCGTAGCCCCGGAAGGTGTGGTGCGGGCCATGGTTGATCGCCGTGAGGAAGATGATCGGGATGTCGCGGGTCCGCTCCCGGCGCTTGATGTGCGCGGCGGTCTCGAATCCGTCCATGCCCGGCATCTGGACGTCCAGCAGAATCACCGCGAAGTCGTCCGTCAGCAGCGCCTTGAGCGCCTCCTCCCCTGACGATGCCCGCACCAGGGTCTGATCGAGCGCGGAGAGAATGGCCTCCAGCGCCAGCAGATTCTCCGGCCGGTCATCGACCAGGAGGATCTTGGCCTTCTGCACCATGCCCCGTCCTCCTCGTCCCGGCGTGGGTTCTCCCCAGCTCGAAGAGCCGGGGAAAGCACCGGGCGCCGCCCCAGGGGACGACTCCCTTGCGCCGCCCGTCCTTGTGCCGGTCATGGTAGCCGCACCCCGCTGTTCGCCACACCCTGTCACCGCGATGTCACTGTGCACGTAGCAGAAACGCGGTGGGGGACCAGAAAGTTCCCCGAATACCGCGTTCCCACACGTGTTCGGCGACACTCAGTCAACACCACGGCCGGGCCGGGCGCGCCGCGGGTCACTCCCCCGACATCCACTGCTCCATCACCGTAAGGAGATGATCGGTGTCGACCGGCTTGGTGACGTAGTCCGACGCGCCCGCTTCGATGCTCTTCTCCCGGTCGCCCTTCATCGCCTTCGCGGTGAGGGCGATGATCGGCAGCCCGGCGAACTGGGGCATCCTGCGGATCGCGGCCGTCGTGGCGTAGCCGTCCATCTCCGGCATCATGATGTCCATCAGGACGAGCACGACGTCGTCGTGCTGCTCCAGGACCTCGATGCCCTCCCGGCCGTTCTCCGCGTACAGGACCTGCAGCCCGTGCTGCTCCAGCACGCTGGTCAGCGCGAAGACATTACGGATGTCGTCGTCGACGATCAGCACCTTCTCGCCGTGGAAACCGCCCGCCGGCTCCGGGGCCACCAGGTCCTGGCCGCCCAGCAGCCACGGCTCGGGGGCCTGCGCCTGCCGTCCCGGTCGGCGGCCGGCCGACCGACGGCTCGGCTCCGCCTGCGGCGGGGACTGCTGCACCTCGGCCTGTGCCGCCTCCTGCTCGGCCCGCTGACGCCGCCGGGACAGCCCGGAGCCGCCGCGTGCGCGCGGCGCCGGGGCGGCGTCCCGCGCGGCCTCCTCCTCCGCCTCGGCACCGTCCTCCGCGGTCTCCTCCGCGCCGCTGGGGAGCGCCTCGAGCGCCAGCCGACCGGAGTCCGAGCTGCTCGGCGCGAGCTGCGGGTAGCCCTGGGGCGGCAGCTCACTGGGGTGCAGCGGCAGGTAGAGCGTGAACGTCGAGCCGCGGCCCGGTTCGCTGGCCGCGTGGATCTCGCCGCCCAGCAGCCGGGCGATCTCCCGGCTGATGGACAGGCCGAGTCCGGTGCCGCCGTACTTCCGGCTGGTGGTGCCGTCGGCCTGCTTGAACGCCTCGAAGATCACCCGCATCTTGCTCGCCGCGATGCCGATACCGGTGTCGGTGACCGAGAAGGCGATCATCTCGGCGTCCGCGTCGCGCAAGGCACCGTGCTCCAGCAGCTGTTCCCGGATGGCGTGGGGCACATCCGCGCCGGCCGGGCGGATGACGAGCTCCACGGCGCCGCTGTCGGTGAACTTCACCGCGTTGGACAGCAGATTGCGCAGCACCTGGAGCAGCCGCTGCTCATCGGTGTGCAGTGTCGCCGGGAGCTCCGGCGAAACCCTTACGGAGAAGTCCAGGCCCTTCTCGGCGGTCAGCGGCCGGAAGGTGGCCTCCACGTAGTCGACCAGCTGGACCAGGGCGATCCGGGTCGGGCTGACGTCCATCTTGCCCGCCTCGACCTTCGACAGGTCCAGGATGTCGTTGATCAGCTGAAGAAGGTCCGAGCCCGCGCCGTGGATCGTCTCGGCGAACTCCACCTGCTTCGGCGAAAGGTTGCCGTCGGCGTTGTCGGCGAGCAGCTTGGCGAGGATCAGCAGGGAGTTCAGCGGTGTGCGCAGCTCATGCGACATGTTCGCCAGGAACTCGCTCTTGTAGCGCATCGAGACGGCGAGCTGCTCGGCGCGCTCCTCCAGCACCTGCCGGGCTTCCTCGATCTCGGTGTTCTTGACCTCGATGTCGCGGTTCTGCCGGGCCAGCCGCTCGGACTTCTCCTCCAGCTCCGCGTTGGACGCCTGGAGCGCCTTCTGCCGGTTCTCCAGCTCGGCCGACCGCTCCCGCAGCTGCTCGGTCAGCTCCTGCGACTGCTTCAGCAGCACCTCGGTCTTGGTGTTGACGCTGATGGTGTTGACGCTGGTGCCGATCATCTCGGCGATCTGGTTGAGGAAGTCCTTCTGGATCTGGGCGAAGGGCTGGAACGAGGCCAGTTCGATCACGCCCAGCAGCTGCCCCTCGAAGAGCACCGGTAGGACGATCACATGGGCCGGGGCCGCCTCGCCGAGCCCCGAGGCGATCTTGAGATAGCCCGGTGGCACGTTCTCCACCAGGATCGGGCGCTTCTCCTCGGCGACCGTGCCGATCAGCGTCTCCCCGGGCTTGAAGCGCGTGGGCATCGAGCCGTGGGTGTAGCCGTAGGAGCCGACCAGGAGCAGTTCGTAGCCGTCGTCGGAGGTGCTGTCCGCGACCACCTCGGTGCCCTCACCGGGCGGTACGGCCAGGAAGAACGCGCCGTGCTGGGCGGAGACCACCGGGGTCAGCTCGCTCATGATCAGCCGGGCGACATCCTCCAGGTCGCGCCGGCCCTGCATGAGACCGGAGATCCGGGCGAGGTTGCCCTTGAGCCAGTCCTGCTCCTTGTTGGCGAGCGTCGTCTCGCGCAGGTTGGCGATCATGGTGTTGATGTGGTCCTGGAGGACCTGGATCTCGCCCGAGGCGTCCACGTCGATCTTGAGGTTGAGATCGCCGCGGGTCACCGCGGTGGCGACCTCGGCGATGGCGCGCACCTGACGGGTCAGGTTGCCGGCCATCTCGTTCACCGACTCGGTCAGGTCCTTCCAGGTGCCGGCCACGTCCCGCACCCGAGCCTGGCCGCCCAGCTGCCCTTCGGTGCCCACCTCACGGGCCACCCGGGTCACCTGGTCGGCGAACGACGAGAGCTGGTCCACCATCGTGTTGATCGTGGTCTTGAGCTCGAGGATCTCGCCCCGCGCCTCGATGTCGATCTTCTTGGTCAGATCACCCTGGGCGATCGCCGTGGTGACCATGGCGATGTTGCGGACCTGTCCGGTCAGGTTGGACGCCATCGAGTTCACGGACTCGGTGAGGTCCTTCCACGTCCCCGAGACGCCGGGCACCCGGGCCTGACCGCCCAGGATGCCGTCCGTGCCCACCTCGCGGGCCACCCGCGTGACCTCGTCGGCGAACGAGGACAGCGTCGTCACCATCGTGTTGACGGTGTCGGCCAGGGCCGCGACCTCGCCGCGCGCCTCGACCGTGACCTTCTTCGTCAGATCGCCGTTGGCGACCGCGGCCGAGACCTGCGAAATGTTCCGCACCTGAATGGTCAGGTTATTGGCCATCAGGTTGACGTTGTTGCTCAGGTCCTTCCAGATGCCGGTCACACCCGGAACCCGCGCCTGACCGCCCAACTGCCCCTCGGTGCCCACCTCACGGGCCACCCGGGTCACCTGCTCGGCGAACGACGACAGCTGGTCCACCATCGTGTTCACGGTGGTGACCAGCTCCAGGATCTCGCCCTTGGCATCGACGGTGATCTTCTTCGACAGGTCGCCCTTGGCGACCGCCGTCGTCACCTCGGCGATGGAACGCACCTGGGACGTCAGGTTGTTGGCCATGCTGTTGACGGACTGGGTGAGGTCCTTCCACGTCCCGGAGACGCCCTGCACCTCGGCCTGGCCGCCCAACTGGCCCTCGGTGCCCACCTCACGGGCGACCCTGGTGACCTCCTCCGCGAACGACGACAGCTGGTCGACCATCGTGTTCAGGGTGTTCTTCAGCTCCAGGATCTCGCCGCGCGCATCGACGTCGATCTTCTGCGAGAGGTCACCGCGCGCGACCGCCGTGGCGACCTGCGCGATATTGCGCACCTGAGCGGTCAGATTGCCCGCCATGCCGTTCACCGAGTCGGTCAGATCGCGCCACACACCGGCCACACCGGGCACCTGCGCCTGACCGCCCAGCCGGCCGTCCGTACCCACCTCGCGGGCGACCCGGGTCACCTGCTCGGCGAAGTCGGAGAGCTGGTCGACCATCGTGTTGATGGTGTTCTTCAGCTCCAGGATCTCGCCGCGCGCATCGACGTCGATCTTCTGCGACAGATCGCCGCGCGCGACCGCCGTCGTCACCTGGGCGATACCGCGCACCTGAGCGGTCAGGTTCCCCGCCATGGAGTTGACGGAGTCGGTGAGGTCCTTCCAGACACCGCTGACCCCGTCCACCCGGGCCTGGCCGCCCAGCCGGCCCTCGGTGCCCACGTCCCGCGCCATCCTGGTCACCTGGTCGGCGAACGAGGACAGCTGGTCCACCATGGTGTTCACGGTGTTCTTCAGCTTGAGCATCTCACCGGAGACATCGACGGTGACCTTCTGCGACAGATCGCCGTTCGCCACCGCCGTGGTCACCTGGGCGATGTTGCGCACCTGTCCGGTGAGGTTCCGGAACGCGGTGTTCACCGAATCGGTGAGATCCTTCCACGTCCCCGCCGCACCCGGCACCTGCGCCTGACCGCCCAGCTCGCCCTCGACGCCGATCTCCCGGGCCACCCGCGTCACCTCGGCGCCGAAGGACTGAAGCTGGTCCACCATCGTGTTGACGGTGTTCTTCAGCTCCAGCATCTCCCCGGCCACGTCCACGGTGACCTTCTGCGACAGATCGCCGTTCGCCACCGCCGTCGTCACCTGGGCGATGTCCCGCACCTGAGCGGTGAGGTTCCGGAACGCGGTGTTCACCGAATCGGTGAGATCCTTCCACGTCCCCGCCGCACCCGGCACCTGCGCCTGACCGCCCAGCAGCCCCTCGGCGCCGACCTCGCTGGCCACCCGCGTGACCTCGTCGGCGAAGGTGCGCAGCGTCTCGGTCATGGTGTTGATCGTGTCGGCCAGCTGCGCGACCTCGCCGCGTGCGCTCACCGTCACCTTCTGCGACAGATCGCCATTGGCGACCGCCGTGGTCACCTGGGCGATCCCGCGCACCTGCGCGGTCAGGTTCCCGGCCATCAGGTTGACGGAGTCGGTGAGGTCCTTCCAGACCCCCGCGACGCCCGGCACCTGCGCCTGACCGCCGAGCTCACCCTCGGTGCCCACCTCACGGGCGACTCTGGTCACCTCGGCGGCGAACGAGGAGAGCTGGTCCACCATCGTGTTGACGGTTTCCTTCAGCTCGAGCATCTCCCCGGACACATGAACCGTGACCTTCCGGGACAGATCACCCTTCGCCACCGCCGTGGTCACGAGAGCGATATCACGCACCTGAGCGGTGAGCCGGGAGGCCATCGTGTTGACGGACTCCGTCAGGTCCTTCCACGAACCCGACATTCCGCGCACTCGGGCCTGGCCACCCAGCTTGCCCTCGGTGCCGACCTCGCTCGCGACCCGCGTCACCTCATCGGTGAACGCCGAGAGCTGATCCACCAGGCCGTTGACGGTGCGCCCCACCTTCAGGAACTCACCGCGCAGCGGATGCGCCGACCCGTCGGCGCCCTGTGCCCGCAGGTCCATGCGCTGCTCCAGGTCGCCCTCGGCGACCGCCGACAGCACCCGGCCCACCTCGGACACCGGCCGCACAAGATCGTCCACCAGTGCGTTGGAGGCATCGATGGCCGCCGCCCACTGGCCCTCACAGGCGCCGGTCTCCAGCCGCTCGGTGAGCTTGCCCTCCCGGCCGACCACCCGCCGTACCCGGGTCAGCTCGCCGGTAAGTTGCAGATTGCGATCCGCGACCTCGTTGAAAACGGCCGCGATCTCGGACATGACGCCCTCGCCCGAGACCGTCAGCCGCTTGCGGAAGTTCCCGTCCCGCATGGCCGTCATCGCGGTCAGCAGCCGGTTCAGGGCCGCCGTCTCCACTTCAGTCGTCCCATTGCTCCGGGACCGTCCGCCTTTCGCGCGCGTATTCGTGCCCCGCGCCGCTGCGCCAGACTCCACCGTGTCCCTCCCGCAGGGTTGACCGTCCTCGTCGGGTTCTTCTTCCAGCTTCCCCAGTGTTTCACCATGCCCCAACCAGGCCATAACAGTTCGGCAGCATCGCACACCGCCGACAGCACACTCTGGGTGGAATCGGGGCCGACCGGCATTCGCGCGGGCGTCGATGGTAAGTAACCTGGCAACCGGCCAGGGCATCGGAGGGGCGCTGCGACATGGGTGAGCAGTTCGCCGAGACACATATGAGGAGACCTGTGATCACCGCGCGGGCAGCCGCCACCTTCGAACCGGTGGGACGCTCGGTCGCCGCCGCCCGCACCTTTGTCCGGGACACCCTTCAGGGGTGGGGCCTCACCGACATCGTGGACGACGCCGTCGTCCTCACCAGCGAACTTGTCACCAACGCGGTGGTGCACGCCGGTACCACCGCCGACGTGGTCTGCATCCGCGCCGACACCGGCGTACGCGTCGAGGTCGCCGACCGCTACCCCGAGCGCGAGGTCCCGCTCCAGAGCAACGGCGGCCACCACTTCGGGCACCCCGACCGCGAGGGCGGCCGCGGACTGCTGCTGTGCGCCGCGCTCGCCGCCCGCTGGGGCGTCGAGTACACCGCGACCCATAAGCACGTCTGGTTCCACCTCGACTTCCCCGACCGTCCGGCGGGCACCCGGGCCGCCGGCCCCGCCCTGCCCTCCAGCGCCCTGCCCATCGCCGACTCCCGGGTGCGGGTCGGCGTCGTCCAGGTCGACAGCGGCGGTCTGATCAGCGCCTGGAACGAGGACGCTCAGGCACTGTTCGGTTACCCACCGGAGCAGGTCATCGGCAAACCGCTGACCGATCTCGCGGCCTGGCCGCACACCCCCGGCACCAGCACCGGGGTCGCCGAGGCGCTGCTGCTCTCCCGCTGGGAGGGCTCGTACGGCATCCGCGGCGCCGACGGCCGGGTCTCCCCCGTCTACGCCTCCCATCTGCGCGTCCGCGACGCCGAGGGCGAGCCGTCCACCGTCTGCCTGCTGGTGCGCGACCGCGAGCGCGCCGTGCTGCAGAGCCAGATGCGCGGTGCCGGGGGCGACACCACCGACACGGCCGAGCGGGGCCCGGCCACCGACGCCTTCGAGGTCTTCATCGGCTCGCCGGCCCCCGACGACCTCGACGGGCTGCTCCAGCGCACCGTCGAGCGGGCCCGCGACATGCTCGACGGCGACGCCGCGTATCTGCTGCTGGCCACCGACGACGAAACCGAGTTGGAGGTCCGCGCCTCCACCGGGCTGCCCTCCGCCCGCCAGCGCTTCGCCCGCGTCCCCGTCGAAGCGGGCTCTGGGCGCTACGGCTCGGCCCGGATGCCCGCCGTCCACGAGGACCTGTCCGCGGTGCCCGGGGCTGTTCCGCTCTTGGTGAACACCGGGATGCGCTCCGTCGTCACCGTTCCGCTGAAGGTCGAGGGCCGGCTCACCGGCTCGCTCGGCGTCGCCGCCGAGGCCCCCGCCCGCTACAGCAACGAAGAGGCCCTGCGGCTCCAGTTCGCCGCCGACCGCATCGCCCTCGCCGTCGAGCGCGCCCGCCTCACCGAGCTGGAGCGGCTCCGCCGCGGCTCCCTGTCCTTCCTCGTCGAGGCGTCCGACCTCCTCGCGGGCACCCTGGACCGCGATCAGACGCTGGCCCTCATGGCCCAGATGACGGTGCCCACACTGGCCAGTTGGTGCGCCGTCTATACGGTCGCCGACCAGGCGTCCGAGCCCGAGCTGTCGTACGTGCTGCACGAGGACGAGGACCGCATCGACGGACTCAAGGCCCTGCTGATGAAGATCGACCCGCCGGAGCAGGTCCCCACCGGCGGAGCCCGCAGCTGGTCCGGTCCCTATGACGCGGCTCACGCCGCCGCCCTGCGCACCTCGCTGCGCAGCCTCAGCCTCGGCGATTCCGCCCGTCCCTCCTCGGGCCCCGGCGCCTCGCTGGCGACCGCCTCCGCGGTCGGCGGGGAGACGGTCGTGCTGCCCCTGGTGGCCCGTAACCGCGTCATCGGCATGCTCGTCCTCGGCAAGCCCACCGACGAGCATTTCCGCCAGGAGAACCTGGAGCTCGCCGAGGACCTCTCCCGCCGGGCGGCGCTCGCGCTGGACAACGCGCGGCTCTACTCGGAGCGCACCGCCATCAGCCAGTCCCTGCAGCGCAGTCTGCTGCCGCCCGAACTGCCGGAGGTCGACGGAGTCGAGGTCGAGGTCATCTACCGCGCAGCGGGCGAGGGCAACGAGGTCGGCGGAGACTTCTACGATCTCTTCCCGATCCGCGAGGGGGCGTACGGCTTCGCCATCGGCGACGTCTGCGGCACCGGACCGGAGGCCGCCGCGGTCACCGGACTCGCCCGGCATGCCCTGCGGCTGCTCGCCCGCGAGGGCTTCGGGGGCCCGGCGGTCCTGGAGCGGCTCAACGCGGCCATCCTCGACGAGGGCGCCCGCAGCCGCTTCCTGACCCTCCTCTACGGGGAGTTGTGGCCGCAGCATGACGGCAGCGCGGTCCTCAAGGTCGTCTGCGCCGGACACCCCCTGCCGCTCCGGCTGCGCCAGGACGGCACCGTGGAGGCGGCGGCCGAGCCCCAGCCGCTGCTCGGCGTCATGGACGATCTGGAGCTGTACGAGCAGACGGTGACGCTCGACCCGGGAGACGTGCTGCTGTGCGTCACCGACGGCGTCACGGAGCGGCGTGAGGGCACCAGGATGCTCGGCGACGACGGCCTTGTCGACGTCCTGACGACCTGCACCGGCCTTACGGCGGGCGCGGTGGCCGCCCGGGTGCTGCGGGCGGTCGAGCGCTTCGCGGTGGACCCGCCGTCCGACGACATGGCGATCCTGGCCATGCGCGTCCCCGAGCCGGCCGACTCCTGAGGCGGCCCGGCCGGGGGTCGGGCGCCGGGTGTTCCCCCTACGGTGCCCGCCACATCCCGCCGCATGACGAAGGCCCCCGCCACATGGCGGGGGCCTTCGCAGGAGAGCCCCAATACGGAATCGAACCGTAGACCTTCTCCTTACCATGGAGACGCTCTGCCGACTGAGCTATTGGGGCGCGTCGACGAGATAGATCATACCCGAACTCGAGTGCGCTCCCGACCACCCGCCCCGGGGCTCAGGCGGCTGACTGGAGCAGCCCGCCCAGCGCGTTGCAGGCCGAGACCACGCGCTGCAACTCCCGCCGCGACATGGTCGGATCGACGGGCAGCGCCAGGCACTCATCGGCCGCCCGCTCGGTCTCCACGAGCCACAGATCGCGCCGGAAGCGCGCGGTACGGTGCGCGGGCGTCTGTACGGGGACATGGCATACGACGCCGCGTGAACGCAGCGTACGGGCGAAGGCGTCCCGGTCCGGCCGGCCATTGCCGGGGACCCGGACGACGTACTGCTGATAGGTGTGTTCCACTCCGGGGGCGACCGCCGGCGTGAGAACACCGCGCAGCTTCCCGTCCAGGTACGCCGCGTTCGCCTGCCGCCGCAGGATCTCCCCCGCGGGCTCGCAGACCGCACCGTGGCCGATCACCAGCACGCCGTGCCGTCGGCTGAGCTCAGTGAGGGCCGCCATGTCCGCGGGGTGGCCGAAGGTGTGAATGGCCACGACGGCCGCGGTCCGGGGCGTCAGCGCCTCGGCCACCGCGGCCGGGTCTATGCAGTAGGTGCGGGCGTCGATGTCCACGAACACCGGCCTGGCGCCGGCCAGCAGCACCGCTTCCGCGGCCTCGGGAGTGCCGTAGGACGGCACGATCACCTCGTCGCCCGGCCGTACACCTGCCCGGGTCAACTCATGCAGCAGCTCATCCGTAGGAGTCCCCATGGGCGGCATCGTGCCCATACAACATGAACACCGAGTGGCTCACAGCACAACAAAAGAAGAGAGCCCTGCCGGTGACCGAAGTCCCGACAGGGCTCTCTGCAAAATTTGTTCGGCGGCGTCCTACTCTCCCACAGGGTCCCCCCTGCAGTACCATCGGCGCTGAAAGGCTTAGCTTCCGGGTTCGGAATGTAACCGGGCGTTTCCCTAACGCTATGACCACCGAAACACTATGAAGATAAAACCGGAAACAACACGGTTCATTACTTCAGAACCAACACAGTGGACGCGAGCAACTGAGGACAAGCCCTCGGCCTATTAGTACCAGTCAACTCCACCGGTCACCCGGCTTCCATATCTGGCCTATCAACCCAGTCGTCTACTGGGAGCCTTAACCCCTCAAGGAGGTGGGAGCCCTCATCTCGAAGCAGGCTTCCCGCTTAGATGCTTTCAGCGGTTATCCCTCCCGAACGTAGCCAACCAGCCATGCCCTTGGCAGAACAACTGGCACACCAGAGGTTCGTCCGTCCCGGTCCTCTCGTACTAGGGACAGCCCTTCTCAAGACTCCTACGCGCACAGCGGATAGGGACCGAACTGTCTCACGACGTTCTAAACCCAGCTCGCGTACCGCTTTAATGGGCGAACAGCCCAACCCTTGGGACCGACTCCAGCCCCAGGATGCGACGAGCCGACATCGAGGTGCCAAACCATCCCGTCGATATGGACTCTTGGGGAAGATCAGCCTGTTATCCCCGGGGTACCTTTTATCCGTTGAGCGACGGCGCTTCCACAAGCCACCGCCGGATCACTAGTCCCGACTTTCGTCCCTGCTCGACCCGTCGGTCTCACAGTCAAGCTCCCTTGTGCACTTACACTCAACACCTGATTGCCAACCAGGCTGAGGGAACCTTTGGGCGCCTCCGTTACCCTTTAGGAGGCAACCGCCCCAGTTAAACTACCCACCAGACACTGTCCCTGATCCGGATCACGGACCCAGGTTAGACATCCAGCACGACCAGAGTGGTATTTCAACAACGACTCCACCACAACTGGCGTTGCGGCTTCACAGTCTCCCACCTATCCTACACAAGCCGAACCGAACACCAATATCAAGCTGTAGTAAAGGTCCCGGGGTCTTTCCGTCCTGCTGCGCGAAACGAGCATCTTTACTCGTAGTGCAATTTCACCGGGCCTATGGTTGAGACAGTCGAGAAGTCGTTACGCCATTCGTGCAGGTCGGAACTTACCCGACAAGGAATTTCGCTACCTTAGGATGGTTATAGTTACCACCGCCGTTTACTGGCGCTTAAGTTCTCAGCTTCGCCACACCGAAATGTGACTAACCGGTCCCCTTAACGTTCCAGCACCGGGCAGGCGTCAGTCCGTATACATCGCCTTACGGCTTCGCACGGACCTGTGTTTTTAGTAAACAGTCGCTTCTCGCTGGTCTCTGCGGCCACCACCAGCTCCGAGTGCAAAACCCATCACCAGCAATGGCCCCCCTTCTCCCGAAGTTACGGGGGCATTTTGCCGAGTTCCTTAACCATAGTTCACCCGAACGCCTCGGTATTCTCTACCTGACCACCTGAGTCGGTTTAGGGTACGGGCCGCCATGAAACTCGCTAGAGGCTTTTCTCGACAGCATAGGATCATCCACTTCACCACAATCGGCTCGGCATCAGGTCTCACCCACAATGAGAGACGGATTTACCTACCCCTCGGGCTACACCCTTACCCCGGGACAACCACCGCCCGGGCTGGACTACCTTCCTGCGTCACCCCATCACTCACCTACTACAGGTCTGGACCGTCGGCTCCACCACTCCCCTTCACCCGAAGGATCCAGGGCGGCTTCACGGACTTAGCATCGCCTGGTTCAGCGTTGGCGCTTCAAAGCGGGTACCGGAATATCAACCGGTTGTCCATCGACTACGCCTGTCGGCCTCGCCTTAGGTCCCGACTTACCCTGGGCAGATCAGCTTGACCCAGGAACCCTTAGTCAATCGGCGCACACGTTTCCCACGTGTGAATCGCTACTCATGCCTGCATTCTCACTCGTGAACCATCCACAACTCGCTTACACGGCTGCTTCACCCGGCACACGACGCTCCCCTACCCATCACAGTCCCCGTTAGGGGTACATACTGCAATGACACGACTTCGGCGGTACGCTTGAGCCCCGCTACATTGTCGGCGCGGAATCACTTGACCAGTGAGCTATTACGCACTCTTTCAAGGATGGCTGCTTCTAAGCCAACCTCCTGGTTGTCTCTGCGACTCCACATCCTTTCCCACTTAGCGTACGCTTAGGGGCCTTAGTCGATGCTCTGGGCTGTTTCCCTCTCGACCATGGAGCTTATCCCCCACAGTCTCACTGCCGCGCTCTCACTTACCGGCATTCGGAGTTTGGCTAAGGTCAGTAACCCGGTAGGGCCCATCGCCTATCCAGTGCTCTACCTCCGGCAAGAAACACACGACGCTGCACCTAAATGCATTTCGGGGAGAACCAGCTATCACGGAGTTTGATTGGCCTTTCACCCCTAACCACAGGTCATCCCCCAGGTTTTCAACCCTGGTGGGTTCGGTCCTCCACGAAGTCTTACCTCCGCTTCAACCTGCCCATGGCTAGATCACTCCGCTTCGGGTCTTGAGCGTGCTACTCAAACGCCCTCTTCGGACTCGCTTTCGCTACGGCTCCCCCACACGGGTTAACCTCGCAACACACCGCAAACTCGCAGGCTCATTCTTCAAAAGGCACGCAGTCACGAGACACCAGCAAGCTGATGTCCGACGCTCCCACGGCTTGTAGGCACACGGTTTCAGGTACTATTTCACTCCGCTCCCGCGGTACTTTTCACCATTCCCTCACGGTACTATCCGCTATCGGTCACCAGGGAATATTTAGGCTTAGCGGGTGGTCCCGCCAGATTCACACGGGATTTCTCGGGCCCCGTGCTACTTGGGAAACAAGCAAGCAAGCCACCACGATTTCAGCTACGGGGGTCTTACCCTCTACGCCGGGCCTTTCGCATGCCCTTCGCCTATCGCAATGGTTTCTGACTCACCCAGCCGCCGGCAGACGACCGAAGCTCGCTCCCACAACCCCGCATGCGCAACCCCTGCCGGGTATCACACACATACGGTTTAGCCTCATCCAGTTTCGCTCGCCACTACTCCCGGAATCACGGTTGTTTTCTCTTCCTGCGGGTACTGAGATGTTTCACTTCCCCGCGTTCCCTCCACATACCCTATGTGTTCAGGTATGGGTGACAGCCCATGACGACTGCCGGGTTTCCCCATTCGGACACCCCCGGATCACAGCTCGGTTGACAGCTCCCCGGGGCCTATCGCGGCCTCCCACGTCCTTCATCGGTTCCTGGTGCCAAGGCATCCACCGTGCGCCCTTAAAAACTTGGCCACAGATGCTCGCGTCCACTGTGCAGTTCTCAAACAACGACCCGTACCCCGTCACCCACACTCACGTGCAGTCACCAGGACCGGCCGAAGGAACAAGCGAAACCCTCTCGCCCGTACCCTCAGACACCCAACAGCGTGCCCGACACCGCCTCTTACTCACCCCGCGTTCCACGCCCCCGAAGAGGCAGTACTAGCAGAGAAAGCACCCAAGACGATGCCGAATAGTCAACGTTCCACCCATGAGCAACCGTGCGAGACATTCGCCCGCAGTCGGCTATGTGCTCCTTAGAAAGGAGGTGATCCAGCCGCACCTTCCGGTACGGCTACCTTGTTACGACTTCGTCCCAATCGCCAGTCCCACCTTCGACGGCTCCCCCCACAAGGGTTGGGCCACCGGCTTCGGGTGTTACCGACTTTCGTGACGTGACGGGCGGTGTGTACAAGGCCCGGGAACGTATTCACCGCAGCAATGCTGATCTGCGATTACTAGCGACTCCGACTTCATGGGGTCGAGTTGCAGACCCCAATCCGAACTGAGACCGGCTTTTTGAGATTCGCTCCACCTCACGGCTTCGCAGCTCATTGTACCGGCCATTGTAGCACGTGTGCAGCCCAAGACATAAGGGGCATGATGACTTGACGTCGTCCCCACCTTCCTCCGAGTTGACCCCGGCAGTCTCCTGTGAGTCCCCATCACCCCGAAAGGCATGCTGGCAACACAGAACAAGGGTTGCGCTCGTTGCGGGACTTAACCCAACATCTCACGACACGAGCTGACGACAGCCATGCACCACCTGTACACCGACCACAAGGGGGCACCCATCTCTGAGTGTTTCCGATGTATGTCAAGCCTTGGTAAGGTTCTTCGCGTTGCGTCGAATTAAGCCACATGCTCCGCCGCTTGTGCGGGCCCCCGTCAATTCCTTTGAGTTTTAGCCTTGCGGCCGTACTCCCCAGGCGGGGAACTTAATGCGTTAGCTGCGGCACGGACAACGTGGAATGTCGCCCACACCTAGTTCCCAACGTTTACGGCGTGGACTACCAGGGTATCTAATCCTGTTCGCTCCCCACGCTTTCGCTCCTCAGCGTCAGTATCGGCCCAGAGATCCGCCTTCGCCACCGGTGTTCCTCCTGATATCTGCGCATTTCACCGCTACACCAGGAATTCCGATCTCCCCTACCGAACTCTAGCCTGCCCGTATCGAATGCAGACCCGGAGTTAAGCCCCGGGCTTTCACATCCGACGCGACAAGCCGCCTACGAGCTCTTTACGCCCAATAATTCCGGACAACGCTTGCGCCCTACGTATTACCGCGGCTGCTGGCACGTAGTTAGCCGGCGCTTCTTCTGCAGGTACCGTCACTTGCGCTTCTTCCCTGCTGAAAGAGGTTTACAACCCGAAGGCCGTCATCCCTCACGCGGCGTCGCTGCATCAGGCTTGCGCCCATTGTGCAATATTCCCCACTGCTGCCTCCCGTAGGAGTCTGGGCCGTGTCTCAGTCCCAGTGTGGCCGGTCGCCCTCTCAGGCCGGCTACCCGTCGTCGCCTTGGTAGGCCATCACCCCACCAACAAGCTGATAGGCCGCGGGCTCATCCTGCACCGCCGGAGCTTTCCACCACCAGACCATGCGGTCAGCGGTCATATCCGGTATTAGACCCCGTTTCCAGGGCTTGTCCCAGAGTGCAGGGCAGATTGCCCACGTGTTACTCACCCGTTCGCCACTAATCCCCGGCCGAAACCGGTTCATCGTTCGACTTGCATGTGTTAAGCACGCCGCCAGCGTTCGTCCTGAGCCAGGATCAAACTCTCCGTGAATGCTTCCGGGATATCCCGGCAAACACTGCACGAGAGCGGAACAGAACCGGAGGAATAATCCAGTCCCGTTCACAGCGTCCTCGCTGTGTTTTTCAAAGGAACCTCGTCCGAGAAGGACGGGGTTATCAACATATCTGGCGTTGACTTTTGGCACACTGTTGAGTTCTCAAGGAACGGACGCTTCCTTCGAAACCCTTTCACCGGTTTCTCCGGGCGCTTCCCTTCGGTGTTTCCAACCTTACCAGATCCGATTTCCGGTCCGTTTCCGATCCGAATTCCGTTTCCGGTGGCCGCTGGAGGGCCTTGCCTTTCGGCTTCGTCGACTTTATCAGAATTTCTCCGAGTCGATTTCCACCCCCGCCGTCGGGCTCCTTCGGAGGCCGTGCGGCGCTCCGGGTTCCCCTCTGGCGGAGCCGTAAACGTACTGGAGCGGGGCTCCTCGATGCAAATCGGGGAGCCCCGCCGAGTGTTCAGCGCCGGTGGGGTGCTGAGGGGACGTCAGGGAGGAGGTCAGACCTCGACGACCACGGGCAGGATCATCGGGCGCCTGCGGTAGCTGTCGGAGACCCACTTGCCGACCGCGCGGCGCACCAGCTGCTGGAGCTGATGCGGTTCCGCGACCCCGTCGGAGGCCGACTTGGCCAGGGCGTCCTCGATCTTCGGGAGGACCGCGGAGAAGGCGGCGTCCTCGATCCCGGAGCCCCTGGCCTGGACATGCGGACCGCCCACGATCTTGCCGGTCGTGCTGTCGACGACCACGAAGATCGAGATGATGCCCTCCTCGCCGAGGATGCGGCGATCCTTGAGCGAGGTCTCCGTGACATCGCCGACCGAGAGGCCGTCCACGTACACGTATCCCGCCTGCACCTTGCCGACGATCTTGGCGACGCCGTCGACGAGGTCGACCACGACACCGTCCTCGGCGATGACACAACGGTTCTTCGGCACTCCGGTCAACGCGCCCAGCTCGGCGTTGGCGCGCAGATGGCGCCATTCGCCGTGCACCGGCATCAGGTTCTTGGGCTTGCAGATGTTGTAGAAGTACAGCAGCTCGCCGGCCGAGGCGTGGCCGGAGACATGGACCTTGGCGTTGCCCTTGTGGACGACATTGGCGCCCCATCGCGTCAGGCCGTTGATGACCCGGTAGACCGCGTTCTCGTTGCCGGGGATCAGCGACGAGGCCAGGATCACCGTGTCGCCCTGGACGATCCGGATCTGGTGATCGCGGTTGGCCATCCGGGACAGCGCGGCCATCGGCTCGCCCTGGGAGCCCGTGCAGACGAGCACCACCTCGTCGTCCGGGAGATCGTCGAGGGTCTTCACATCCACCACGAGACCGGCCGGCACCCGCAGATAGCCCAGGTCCCGTGCGATGCCCATGTTGCGGACCATCGAGCGGCCGACGAAGGCGACCCTGCGTCCGTACTCATGCGCCGCGTCGAGGATCTGCTGGATGCGGTGCACATGGCTGGCGAAGCTCGCGACGATGATCCGCTTCTGTGCGTTGGCGAAGACCTGGCGCAGCACGCCGGAGATGTCACGCTCGGGCGGCACGAACCCGGGGACCTCGGCGTTGGTGGAGTCCACCAGGAGCAGATCGATGCCTTCCTCGCCGAGCTTGGCGAACGCGGGGAGGTCGGTGAGGCGGCCGTCGAGGGGCAGCTGGTCCATCTTGAAGTCGCCGGTGTGCACGGCCATGCCGGCCGGGGTGCGGATGGCGACGGCGAGGGCGTCCGGGATGGAGTGGTTGACCGCGATGAACTCGCACTCGAAGGGGCCGATCCGCTCGCGGTGGCCCTCCTCGACCTCGAGCGTGTACGGACGGATCCGGTGCTCCTGCAGCTTCGCCTCGATCAGGGCGAGGGTCAGCTTGGAACCGATCAGCGGGATGTCGGGCTTCTCGCGCAGCAGGAAGGGGACGCCGCCGATGTGGTCCTCGTGGCCGTGGGTGAGGACGATGCCGTCGATGTCGTCGAGGCGGTCCCGGATGGATGTGAAGTCCGGCAGGATCAGGTCGACTCCGGGCTGCTCCTCCTCGGGGAAGAGCACCCCGCAGTCGACGATCAGCAGCCGGCCACCGTATTCGAAGACCGTCATGTTCCGGCCGATCTCACCGAGGCCGCCGAGCGGGGTGACGCGCAGGCCGCCCTCGGGGAGCTTCGGCGGAGGGCCGAGTTCGGGATGCGGATGACTCAAAAGACTCTCCTCACCACGCGCGCCACATGCCCCCTGGGCACATGGCGCGCGTGACATTCGTGCACTTGCTGATGTGTCTGTATGCAGTTGTGAAGTACGAAGGTGCGAACCATCGCCTCGTTGCTTAGAGCTGTACCCCGCCGGCGGCGAGATCGCGCGTGAGCTGTTCCGTTTCCTCGGCGGTCAGCTCGACCAACGGCAGGCGCAGCGGCCCCGCGGGCTGGCCCTGGAGGGCGAGCGCGGCCTTGGTCGTGATCACTCCCTGGGTGCGGAACATGCCGGTGAAGACCGGCAGCAGCTTCTGGTGGATCTCCGTTGCCTTCGCGACGTCGCCCGCGAGATGGGCTTCGAGCATCGCCCGCAGTTCGGGGCTGACCAGGTGGCCGACCACGGAGACGAAGCCGACCGCGCCGACCGACAGCAGCGGCAGATTCAGCATGTCGTCACCGGAGTACCAGGCGAGGCGGGAGCGGGCGATGGCCCAGCTGGCGCGCCCGAGGTCGCCCTTGGCGTCCTTGTTGGCCACGATGCGCGGGTGCTCGGCGAGCCGGACGATGGTCTCGGTGCCGATCGGGACGCCGCTGCGGCCGGGGATGTCGTAGAGCATGACCGGCAGGCCGGTGGCGTCGGCGATGGCGGTGAAGTGCCGGAGGAGGCCTTCCTGCGGGGGCTTGCTGTAGTACGGCGTGACGGCCAGCAGCCCGTGGGCACCCGCCTGCTCGGCCGCGCGGGCGAGCTCGACGCTGTGCCGGGTGTCATTGGTACCGGCCCCCGCCACGACGTGGGCGCGGTCACCGACCGCCTCGACCACGGCGCGTACGAGCTGGGCTTTCTCCGCATCGCTGGTGGTGGGGGACTCGCCGGTGGTGCCGTTGACGACCAGGCCGTCATTGCCGGCGTCCACCAGATGAGCGGCGAGTCGCTGGGCGCCGTCGAGGTCGAGCGCGCCGTCAGCGGTGAATGGCGTGACCATGGCGGTCAGCACCCGCCCGAAAGGGGTCTGCGATGTGGATGTCGGTGCCATGGGGCCCACGCTACTCGTAGCGCGGCCCGCGGCGCTCGCTCGGGGCGGCGGACGGAGCGAAGAGATGGGACCCGGCACTGCCTGCTCGGGGGTTCAAGCAGTGCCGGGCCCGTTTGTTCAGCCTAGATGAACTTCTTGAAACGCCGCAATACGGACACTTCGCCCGATGATCCGTCCGGGCACCGACCGTGCCCGGCTACGGGGCCACTCGGCCGTTGGCGTTGAAGGCGGCGTAGGTGAGCGGCATCAGCCGCGCCCAGGCCGCCTCCATCCGCTCCCCGACCATCTCGATCTCCCGCTGCGGGAACGAGGGCACCGCCGCCTGCTCATGCTGGGTGCGCAGGCCCAGGAAGTGCATCAGCGAGCGGGCGTTGCACGTCGCGTACATCGACGAGAACAGGCCGACCGGGAGCACGGACCGGGCCACCTCGCGGGCCACTCCGGCGGCCAGCATCTCCTGGTACGCCGCGTACGCGTGGCGGTATGTGTCCTCCATCACCCGGCCGGTCAGCTCGTGCTGCGCCGGGGTGCCCTCGACGAACTCGTACTTCCCCGGGCGGCCCTGCTGGACCAGCTTCCGGTCCTCCCCCGGCACGTAGAACACCGGCTCGAGACGGCGGTAGCGACCGGACTCCTCGTTGTACGACCAGCCCACGCGGTGCCGCATGAACTCGCGGAAGACGAAGATCGGGGCGCTGATGAAGAAGGTCATCGAGTTGTGCTCGAACGGGCTGCCGTGCCGGTCCCGCATCAGGAAGTTGATCAACCCCTTGGAGCGCTCCGGGTCCTTGGTGACCTCCTCGAGGGACTGCTCGCCCGCGGTGGACACCCGCGCGGCCCACAGCACGTCGGAGTCGGCGGCGCTGTGCTTGACCAGCTCGACGGTCACATCGCTGCGGAAACGGGCCTTCTCGGTCTCGGCGGGGGTCTGGGTCACCGGCGGGTCCTTCCATGGTGCGTTCGCTCGGGGCGGCGCCCAGCTTACGGGCCACCACCGACAGCACCGCTCAGCGAGATTTTTTTGACCGAAGTCGGCGGAACCGGGCACCCAATGGGCCGTTCACACGTCCTACACATTGAAGTACTCACGTTCGAGGTTCCAAGGAGAGCCCGCAGATGCCCCGCCGGCGAGAGCCCGTGCCGTTCGCCTTCATCGCCGAAGCCGACCGTTTCCGCAGCAATGTCACCCCACCGCCCCGCCCCCGCGCCACACCGTCCCAGATCGCCGGACGGACACTGATCGGTCTCACGATCGTCGCGGGATTCATAGGCTCGCTGATGTTCGGGATGCCCGCCCTGGACAGCCAGTCGCACCCCACCCAGCAGATCCAGCAACCCGAGGCGTCCGACGGGCGCTGAGGGGCGCCGGACCAGCCTCACCCGGCACTGGAGCGGACCCCGCCCAGCACTGGGATAGCCTCACCCAGCACAGGCCCATCCGGACATGTGTGTGAGTGAGGACCTTCCGTGCCCCTGCCCTTCCTGACCGCCGACCGCGCCCGCGACGACGACGTGGCGGCCGGAGCGGATCCGCTCGGCTACGAGGACCGGGACCGCTGGCGCCGTCCCTACCGACCGGGGCCCTGGAGGGTCGGGGGCTCCGCCGTCGCGCTGCTGCTCGCCTCGTATGTGCTCTTCTCCGCGCTGATCATCGCGCTGGCGGGATCGCTGGGCGCGGCGGGCGTCTGCGCCGCCCTCGGGGCGCTGATGATCGTGGCAGCCGTAAGGCTGGTACGCGCGGGCGTCGAGGTGAGCGCCCAGGGGCTGCGCCGGACCGGCCTCCTGCGGAGCACCACCGTGCGGTGGCAGGACATCGCCGCGATACGCACGGTCCAGCAGCCGGTCCGCTGGCTGGGCCTGCCGCGCACCGTCCAGGGCGAGGCGGTGCTGCTCGAACCGGCGCGCGGTGGAGCCCCGCGCACCCTGTTCACCAGCCATGACGCCGACTTCCTGGGCCGCGTGGAGAGCTTCGAGGCGGCCGCCGACGCGGTCGAGGACTGGGCCGCCGCCCATCACTGAGCCGTACCGGTGCGGGTGGCCCGGAGTCAGCCCCGGGCCGCCCGCACCGGTTTGCCGTCGTGCAGGGCGATGGCGCGCTGCATCGCCTTACGGGCGCGCGCGGTGTCCCGGGCGTCGTGGTAGGCCACGGCGAGCCGGAACCAGGACCGCCAGTCGTCCGGCGACCGCTCCGTCTCCGCCCGGCGCTTGGCGAAGACGGCGTCCGCCGAGTCCCGGTCGATCCGCCCGCCGGGCGTCCGTACCAGCTCATCGACCGGAAGGCCGCCCTCCGCCTCCAGCTCGCGGGCGAGCCGGTCCGCGCTCCGCGCGAACTGCGTGGTCTGCCACAGGAACCAGGCGCCGATGAGCGGCATCACCAGCACCGCCACGCCGAAGGCGACGGTGACCGGGGTGCCCTCCCGGATCAGCAGCACCCCGCGGTCGCCGACCAGCACGAAGTAGACGACCAGGACGGCCGCGAGAACGAAATACGTGATCTTTGCGCGCACCGCTGTGCCCTCAGTCCAGATCCAGGAAGTGTTCCAGGCCGAAGGTCAGGCCGGGGGCGGTCCCCACGCGGCGGACGCCGAGCAGGATGCCCGGCATGAAGCTGCTGTGGTGGGTGGAGTCATGGCGGATGGTGAGCGTCTCGCCCTCGCCGCCCAGCAGGACCTCCTGATGGGCGAGGAGCCCGCGCAGCCGCACCGAGTGCACCGGTACCCCGGCCACGTCCGCACCCCGTGCCCCGTCGAGTCCGGTGGCCGTGGCATCCGGCTGCGGGGCACAGCCGGCCTCCCGCCGGGCCTCGGCGATCAGCTGCGCGGTGCGCGCGGCGGTGCCGGAGGGGGCGTCCACCTTGTTGGGGTGGTGCAACTCGATGACCTCGACCGATTCGAAGAACCGGGCGGCCTGGCGGGCGAACCGCATGGTCAGCACGGCGCCGATGGAGAAGTTCGGCGCGATGAGCACGCCGGTGCGCGGCGAGGCGTCGAGCCAGCCGCGCAGCGCCGCCAGGCGCTCGTCCGTCCAGCCGGTGGTGCCGACGACACCGTGGATGCCGTGGCGGACGCAGAACTCGAGGTTGTCCATCACCGAGGCCGGCTCGGTCAGCTCGACCGCCACCTCGGCGCCCGCCTCGACCAGGGTCTCGAGCCGGTCGCCCCGCCCCAGCGCGGCGACCAGTTCCATGTCCTCGGCGGCCTCGACGGCTCGTACGGCCTCGGAGCCGATCCGGCCCTTGGCGCCGAGGACGGCCACACGCAGCTTGCTCATCGATCCTGTTTCCTTCGATCCGGATAGCTCTGGCACGGGACTAGGCGACGGCCTCGTCGAGTCGGGCCGCCTGCTTGTCCTTCAGCGGGCCGATGACGGACAGCGAAGGACGCCGCCCCAGTACATCGCGCGCCACCTCGCGCACCTCGTCCGGGGTGACCGCCGCGATCCGCGCGAGCATGTCGTCCACCGACATCTGCTCGCCCCAGCACAGCTCGCTCTTGCCGATCCGGTTCATCAGCGCACCGGTGTCCTCCAGACCCAGCACGGTGGAGCCGGCGAGCTGGCCGACGGCGCGCCGCAGCTCCTCGTCGCTCAGGCCGTTCTCCGCGACCTGGGTGAGCTCGTCGCGGCAGATCTTGAGGACGTCGTGCACCTGGTTCGGGCGGCAGCCGGCGTAGACGCCGAAGAGTCCGCAGTCGGCGAAGCTCGAGGTGTAGGAGTAGACGCTGTAGGCGAGCCCGCGCTTCTCCCGGACCTCCTGGAAGAGCCGGGAGCTCATACCGCCGCCGAGCGCGGTGTTGAGCACCCCGAGCGCCCAGCGGCGGTCGTCGGTGCGCGGGATGCCGCCCATGCCGAGGACAACATGGGCCTGCTCGGTCTTGCGGTTCAGCAGCTCGACCTTGCCTGCCGTACGGATCGCGCGGGTGCCGGCGCGCGGGGCGACCGGGGCGGCGTCGGCACGGGACAGGGCGCCCGCGCGGTCGAACGCGGCGTGCACCTGGCGGACGACGTCGTCGTGGTCCACATTGCCCGCGGCGGCGACGACCAGATGCGTCGGGTCGTAGTGCTTGCGGTAGAAGCGGGCGATCTGGTCGCGGCCCAGGGCGTTGACGGTGTCCACGGTGCCCAGGACCGGGCGGCCGAGCGGGGTGTCACCGAGCATGGTGTGGGCGAACAGGTCGTGCACACAGTCGCCCGGGTCGTCCTCGGTCATCGCGATCTCTTCGAGGATGACACCGCGCTCCGCGTCCACGTCCGCCGCGTCGATCACCGAGCCGGTCAGCATGTCGCAGACGACGTCGATGGCCAGCGGCAGATCGGTGTCGAGCACCCGTGCGTAGTAGCAGGTGTACTCCTTGGCGGTGAAGGCGTTCATCTCGCCGCCGACCGCGTCGATGGCGGCGGAGATGTCCAGCGCGCTGCGCCGCCGGGTGCCCTTGAAGAGCAGGTGCTCCAGGTAGTGGGTGGCGCCGCCGAGCGTACGGGTCTCGTCGCGCGAGCCGACGTGTGCCCAGATGCCGAAGGTCGCCGAGCGCACGGACGGCAGTGTCTCGGTGACGACGCGCAGACCGCCGGGAAGGGTCGTCCTGCGGACCGTGCCGATGCCGTTCTCGCCCTCGAGCAGCGTTTGGGTACGGGCGACGGCCCGCGCCTCCGAAGAGGTGCGGGCCGTCGCCGCCTGAGCGCGGGACGTCACTGGGAGGCTTCGTCCTTCTTCGTCTCGTCCGCCTTTGCCTCGTCCCCGCCCTCTTCGTCCTCGAGGACCGGGATCAGGGAGAGCTTGCCGCGCTGGTCGATCTCGGCGATCTCGACCTGGACCTTGGCGCCGACCTTCAGCACGTCCTCGACGTTCTCCACGCGCTTGCCGCCGGCGAGCTTGCGGATCTGCGAGATGTGCAGCAGGCCGTCCTTGCCCGGGAGCAGGGAGACGAAGGCACCGAAGGTGGTGGTCTTCACGACCGTGCCCAGGTAGCGCTCGCCGACCTCCGGCATGGTCGGGTTGGCGATGCCGTTGATGGTCGCGCGGGCGGCCTCGGCGGCCGGGCCGTCGGCGGCACCGATGTAGATGGTGCCGTCGTCCTCGATGGTGATGTCGGCGCCGGTGTCCTCCTGGATCTGGTTGATCATCTTGCCCTTGGGGCCGATGACCTCACCGATCTTGTCGACCGGGATCTTGACGGTGATGATCCGCGGCGCGTTGGGGGACATCTCGTCCGGGACGTCGATGGCCTCGTTCATCACATCGAGGATGTGCAGCCGGGCGTCGCGGGCCTGCTTGAGGGCCGCGGCCAGCACGGACGCCGGGATGCCGTCCAGCTTGGTGTCCAGCTGAAGCGCGGTGACGAACTGCTTGGTGCCGGCGACCTTGAAGTCCATGTCGCCGAACGCGTCCTCCGCACCGAGGATGTCGGTGAGGGTGACGTAGTGGGTCTCGCCGTCGATCTCCTGGGAGATCAGGCCCATGGCGATGCCCGCGACCGGGGCCTTCAGCGGCACACCGGCGTTGAGCAGCGACATCGTCGAGGCGCAGACCGACCCCATGGAGGTCGAGCCGTTGGAGCCGAGCGCCTCGGAGACCTGGCGGATGGCGTACGGGAACTCCTCGCGCGTGGGCAGCACCGGCAGCAGCGCCCGCTCGGCCAGGGCGCCGTGGCCGATCTCGCGGCGCTTGGGGGAGCCGACGCGGCCGGTCTCACCGGTGGAGTACGGCGGGAAGTTGTAGTTGTGCATGTAGCGCTTGCGCGTCTCGGGCGCGAGCGTGTCCAGCTGCTGCTCCATGCGGAGCATGTTCAGCGTGGTGACGCCCAGGATCTGGGTCTCGCCCCGCTCGAACAGCGCCGAGCCGTGGACCCGCGGAATCGCCTCGACCTCGGCGGCGAGCGTACGGATGTCCGTGACGCCGCGGCCGTCGATGCGCTTCTTCTCCTTGATGACGCGCTCGCGCACCAGGGTCTTGGTCAGCGCGCGGTACGCGGCGGAGATCTCCTTCTCACGCCCCTCGAACTGCGGCAGCAGCTTCTCGGCGGCCAGGCCCTTGACGCGGTCCAGCTCGGTCTCGCGCTCCTGCTTGCCCGCGATGGTCAGCGCCTGGGCCAGCTCGTCGCGGACGGCGGCGGTCAGCGCCTCCAGGACGTCGTCCTGGTAGTCGAGGAAGATCGGGAACTCGCCGGTCGGCTTGGCGGCCTTGGCGGCGAGGTCCGCCTGCGCCTTGCACAGGACCTTGATGAAGGGCTTCGACGCCTCCAGACCGGCGGCGACGACCTCCTCGGTGGGCGCCTCGGCGCCGCCCTTGACCAGCTGGATGGTCTTCTCGGTGGCCTCGGCCTCGACCATCATGATCGCGACATCGCCGTCGTCCAGCACCCGGCCGGCGACGACCATGTCGAAGACGGCCTCCTCCAGCTCGGAGTGGGTCGGGAAGGCCACCCACTGGCCCTGGATCAGGGCGACGCGGGTGCCGCCGATCGGACCGGAGAAGGGCAGCCCGGCCAGCTGCGTGGAGCAGGAGGCGGCGTTGATCGCGACCACGTCGTAGAGGTGGTCGGGGTTGAGCGCCATGACCGTCTCGACGATCTGGATCTCGTTGCGCAGGCCCTTCTTGAAGGACGGGCGCAGCGGGCGGTCGATCAGACGGCAGGTGAGGATCGCGTCCTCGGAGGGGCGGCCCTCACGGCGGAAGAACGAACCAGGGATGCGCCCCGCCGCGTACATCCGCTCCTCGACGTCGACCGTGAGCGGGAAGAAGTCGAGCTGGTCCTTGGGGTTCTTGGAAACGGTGGTGGCCGACAGCACCATGGTGTCGTCGTCCAGGTAGGCCACGGCCGAACCGGCGGCCTGACGGGCCAGGCGGCCCGTCTCGAAACGAATGGTGCGGGTGCCGAAGGTGCCGTTGTCGATGACGGCTTCGGCGTAGTGGGTCTCGTTCTCCACCAGGAAAATCTCCTCTTCTGCGTCCCTCGTCCGTGTGACGGTGGACGGTGGTGGAGCAGCGCCCCGGGCCTTGAGGGCCGGCGGCCGGGCCGGTCTTCGATCGAAGCCACCGGAATTGCCAGTTCCGGGAGCCACTACCGAGGACCGGCTCTTGTGGCGCCGGTGCGGCGGGAATGAGGCGCTCCTCCTCGTTCGTTATGGCGTTGTTGGGACCAGACTACAAAGCTTCCGCCGTCATCACGACGGCTGCACCGTCCGGCCCCTACGGTACGTAGCGAGCACGCTACGCACCGGCGTGAAGGCCGTACGGGCCACCTTTGGCCGAAACCGCACGGCGCGGTGCGGTAGCCGCGTACGGCAAAGGGAGCGGCCCCCGTCGCGGGAACCGCTCCCTTCTGTGCGTCTTACTTGGCGCCCGCGGCACCCCGGCGGATGCCGAGGCGCTCGACCAGCGCACGGAAGCGCGTGATGTCCTTCTTCGCCAGGTACTGCAGCAGGCGGCGGCGCTGGCCGACCAGGAGCAGCAGACCCCGGCGGGAGTGGTGGTCGTGCTTGTGGGTCTTGAGGTGCTCGGTGAGGTCGGAGATGCGGCGCGTGAGCAGCGCGACCTGGACCTCGGGGGAGCCGGTGTCGCCCTCCTTGGTGGCGAACTCGGTCATGATCTGCTTCTTGGTAGCGGCGTCGAGCGACACTCGGTACTCCTTGCTTTCGTCATCGGCCGCCGAGTGCCCCTGGTCGTTGTCGCAGGGGATCTTCCGTGACTCGGGAGGCGGGGTCCGCTGGGCGCTGTCTCCCGAGACTCGGGGTCTCCGGGGACGCGTACGCAAACGGCCAGCAGACAGGTTACCAGCGTCCTGGCCGGGGGTGGGAGGAGGCATGGGTGGTGGGGCTAGAAGACGGGCATGGCGGTCAGCGTTCCGTTGTGCAGCATGAAGACGCGGTTGCCGGCCGCGGACAGCGCCCAGCGGCCCTCGGTGCCCTGGGTGTACGGCCAGGCGAGGCGTCCGCCGCGGGTGTCCATCGCCGCGACGCCCCGCGCACCGGCCTCCCCGGCGCCCGCCCACACGCTGTTGCCCGCGATCACCGGGGCGTCCTGCGGGCTGTCCTCGGAGGCGAAGGTGAGCGTCCACACGTCCGTCCCGTCGTCCGTACGGCGGGCCGAGAGATCGGTGGCGTCCACGGCGTAGACGACGCCCTTGGCGACGACCGGTGCGCTCCAGCCGCGCCCGCCGCCGCTGGGCCGGGACCATTTCTCCTCGCCCGTGGACAGCGCGAGTGCCGTAAGGGAGCGGCCGCCCAGATAGACGGTGTTGTCCGCGATGGCGGGGGCGAGGGCCGTGGTGCCGCGCCGGGTGGGCCCCCAGAGGGTCTTCCCGCGGGCGGTGTCGAGCGCCACGACCTGGCCGTCGTCGCCACAGACCACCAGATGCCCGGTGGCCGCCGCGGCCGCCGCCGGGCTCTTCTCGGATGTCCTCACCGGCGAGGGCACCGTCCACAGGGCCGTGTACGACGTCAGCGCGACGGCGCGCAGCTCACCGTCACGGGTGGTGAGATAGACGGCCTTGTCGTCCACGGCCAGCAGGGTCGCCGCGTCCGCTGCCGGCGCCTTCCACCGTTCCGTGCCGTCCCTGGCGTTCAGCGCGTGGAGCACGCCGTTGCTGTCGACGGTAAGGACGGCGTCATCGGCCGCGGCGAGGGGCCGCCCGGTCAGTCCGGCGGTCCGGGAGGTCCAGCGGGGCCGGCCGGTGCGGACGTCGAAGGCCCGCAGCCGGCCGCCCTCGGCCGGGGCCACGACGAGGTCCTTTACGGTGAGCGGGGCCGGTACCCGCGCGTCGGCGACGCCGAGGGAGCCGAGGTCCACCGGGCCCCACAGGGGCGACGGGGCCGTCCCCTCGTCGTAGTGGGCCAGCGGCTCGGCCTCCCAGGGCCGTGCGCCGGCCTCCGCCCCGTCGCCGCGCAGCAGCCACCACGCAACACCTCCGCCGCCCGCCGCGAGCACGGCGCCGCCCGCGGCGAGCGTGCCGATCAGCCGCCGCCGGGAGGGGCCCGGCCGGTCGCCGGGCAGGGCGGCCATGCGCCGGGCGTCCGCCTCGCGCCGCGCGATGTCCTGCGCCAGGGGCCCGCTCCGCCAGGCCCGGTCCGCGCCCCGGGGCGGCGCCAGCGCCCGGCCGATCCAGTCGAGGCCGGGGCGGCTGCCGGGGTCCTTGGCCAGACAGGGCTCGACCAGGATCCGCAGCGCCTCGGGCACCGAGCCCAGCTCCGGCTCGCCGTGCACCACCTGGTACTGCACGGCGGCCACATGACCGCCCTCGTGGACCGGCCGCCCGCCCGCCGCGTAGGCGAGGACCACCCCGAGGGAGAACACGTCCCCCGCGGGGCCGGTCCGACGCCCCAGGACCTGCTCGGGCGCGGCGTAGCCGGGGGTGGCGACGGTCTGTCCGGTGGTGGTCAGCGTCAGTCCGTGCTCGGGCCGGGCGATCCCGAAGTCGATGATCCTCGGGCCGCGGGAGGTCAGCACGATGTTGGACGGTTTGAGGTCGCGGTGGACCAGCCCGGCGCCGTGGATGTCGCGGAGCGTGCGGACGAGCGCGGCTCCCAACGCCCTTACGGCGGGCTCGTCCAGGGCGCCGTACCGCTCCACGGCCTGGTCGAGGGTGGGTCCGGCGAGGAATTCCGTGGCGATCCACGGCCGCCCGCCCTCGGTCCGCGCCGCGAGCACCCGCGCCACACCCTCGCCCCGTACGGCCTGGGCCGCGTGCGCCTCGCGGAGGAAGCGCCGGGCCATCTGCGGATCATGGGCCAGTTCGGGCCGCAGCACCTTGACCGCCGCGGTCCGGCCCTCGGAGTCCCGCCCGAGGTAGACCTGGCCCATACCGCCGGCGCCGAGCACGCCGGTGAGCCGGTACGGGCCGAGGCGCAGCGGATCGCCGGTGCCGAGGGGGTTCATGGTCGGGCTCTCCTGGTCACGGTGGGGGCGGGCGGGGCGGCGCGCCGGGACGGGTCCGCGGCGCCGGTCATTCGAGGGGGATGGCGCATACGGTGGACCCGCCCGCGATGATCAGCCGGCCGGCGCCCCGATGGACGGTCATGGTGGGGTTGACCGCGGCCATGGCGGTGCCGGGGCCCTGGAACGTCCAGGCCGCCTTGTGGCCGCGGAGGTCGATCGCCGTCGCCCATTGGTCGGTTCCGACGTCGGGGAAGGCGTAGAGGTACCTCTTGCCGAGGGCGGGCGGCGGGCGGAAGTTGAGCGCGGGGCCTGTGCCCTTCCTCTGCTCCCAGCGCGGCTTTCCGCTCCTGGCGTCCACGGCGACCAGGCCGGTGCCGGTCTCCAGGCTGTAGACCACGCCGTCCCTGAGCAGGGGCGGTCCGTATCGCGCGGACTCCGGCTCGTTCTCGTCGCCGGCCTTCCGCCCCGCACCGAACCGCCAGACGACCTCGCCGTCGGAGAGCCGCACGGCGAGGAGGTCCTTCCCGCCGACATAGAGAAGCCCGTCCGAGAAGGTGTGCCGCCGCGTCCCCGGAAGGATCAGGTAGTTCTCCTTGGCCAGCATCTTCGACCAGCGGCGGCTGCCGTCGGCGGCGTCGACCACGGTGACCCGCTCGCGGAAGGAGAGCACGAGCGAGGAGCCGGCGGGAGTCGCCAGGGGGTCCTGGAACTCAGGGGTGTCGCTCGCCCGCCGCCACCGCTCCTCCCCCGTCCGCGCGTCGATGGCCATCCGCACCGGGCCCTTGCGGCCGGTCCCTTCCAGGAAGACCGTGTCGGAGGTGGCGGCGAGCAGCCGTACGCCGTCGGTCTCCAGGTCCTTGACCGTGGCGAGCGGGGTCCGGAAGTTGCCGGTCCCGGGGTCCACGGGGGCGATCCGGACGTGCTCGGCACTGGAGTCGCAGGCGAGCAGCCGCCGGCCGTCGAAGACGGCGTGCTGTGCCTTCGTGACCAGGTCGTTGGTACCGCGCCTGGCCCCGGTGCCGGGGTCGATCCAGTACAGCCCGGTGTCGGCGATGATCGCGGCGTGGTCCCCGGCGAGGAGGACCGCGCATTCGGCCATGGCGGTCTCGGAGGGCGGAGTGACCTTCCACGACATACGCGGCGGGGTCCCGGGCGGCCGTGGGGTGGGCGCCGGTGTCCGGGCCGCGCTACCGCTCGCACCGCCGTCGGGGCGGAGCCAGACCCAGGCGGCGGCCGCGGCGGCCGCGACCGCTCCGCCCCCGCCGATCGTGACGGCCTTACGGCGGGAGATCCCGGCCGGCCCGGCTGGCCGGTGCGCTCCGGCTGTGGTCCCCTCCGCCACCGGCGCGGGCGTCCTGGACGGCTGGATCTCCCATACGGCCGCGCCGAGCCGGGCGATCTCCGCCAGGACGGGGTCCGGCAGATGATCGGCGAAGTGGCCGCCTCCGTCGTGCAGCCGCGGCCCGAGCTCGGCCGTGCCGGGCCGCCGACCCGGGTCCTTGGCGAAGCACGGCTCCAGTACGGTGCGCAGATCCCCCGGCAGCCCGGACAGGTCCGGGTCGGTGTACCGCACCCGGTAGAGCAGATCGGCGGGTTGTCCGCCGCCGAAAGGGGGCCGGCCGGTCGCCGCGAAGACGAGCACTCCGGCGAGGGCGAACACATCGCCCGCGGCGGCGTGTTCACCACCGGCCACCTGTTCGGGCGACATATAGGCGGGCGTTCCGGCGGCGGCGCCCGTACGGGTCAGCCGGTCGTCGCCCACCGCGCGGGCGATGCCGAAGTCGATGACCTTGGGGCCGAGGGCGGTCAGCAGGATGTTGGACGGCTTGAGGTCGCGGTGGACCACATCGGACCGGTGCAGCTGGGCGAGCGCGTCGCACAGGGCCGCGCCCAGCGCCCGTACGGCCCGCTCGGGCAGGGCTCCACCGAGCGCGACCGCGTCGTCCAGCGGCGGGCCGAGGACGTATTCGGTGGCGAGCCAGGGGGTCGGGGCGAGCGTGTCCGCGTCGATCACCTGCGCTCCGTACCGTCCGCCGATGACCCGCGCGGCATCGGTCTCCAGCCGGAAGCGGGTGCGGAATTCCGCCTCCGCCGCGAACCGCGCGTGCATGGTCTTCAGCGCGACCGTACGGCCGCCGGATGAGCGGCCCAGGTACACCGTGCCCATGCCCCCGCTGCCGAGCCGGGCGACGAGGGTGTACGGACCGAGGCGCTGGGGGTCGTCAGGGGTGAGGGGATGGGCCATCGGGATCAGTCCACCGGCAATGCGTAGAAGGTTCGATCGTTCCGGACGACGGCCACGCCGGGCGCGCTGAGGACGGAACCGGTGAGGGCTCCGGCCGACGCTCCCTCGGCCACGGGGGCGAAGCGCCAGCGCAGTGAACCGTCCGCCGCGTCCAGCGCCTCCACCTCCGAGGCGTTGACCTGGAACACGGTCCGGCCGGAGTGGCTCAGCACGGTCTCGCTCTCCGACATGGGGGAGGCCGCGTCGACGGCGGACCGGCGGCGCCAGCGAAGCCTGCCGTGGACCACGTCGATGGCATAGGTGACGGCGTTGCCGTCGGTCACGTAGAGCGTCCGGCCGTGCAGCGCGCCATCGGTGTACAGGAAGTCCTCGCAGCTGAAGCGCCAGCGCACGGCGCCGCTGGATATCTCATGGGCGGATACGACATCCGAGGCGAAAGTGATCAGGAGATCCCCGGAGACGATCTCTGTTGGATCGTTCGCGACCGTATGGACGCCCTTGTAGGTCCGCGTCCACAGCTTCGCGCCGTCGTGCCGGCCCAGGGCCAGATAGGTCCATGGGGTGTCGGGGGCCGACTCACTGCGGTTCGACAGCAGGAGGGAGTCCGCGCGGAGCACCGCGGAGTGTTCGTCGTAGCCGCCGAAACCGCCGGGAACGGAGGTGCGCCACCGCTCCTTACGGGTCTTGAGGTCATAGGCGACGACGGTGGCGGTCTTCTCCTGGTTCTGGTTCTGTGCCAGGAACCAGAGGGTCCTCCCGTCGGCCGCCAGCGGATAGCGGAACTGCGGGCGCTTCTCGCCGTCGTAGCTCCGCTCCACCCACGTGACCTGCCCGGTGCGCGCCGACAGGGCGATGAGCTCCCTGGTGCCCGGCCTCAGCACCAGGTCGCCGCCGAGTGAGCTGAGGGGGCCGATCCCCCATACGTTGTCACGTGTCCAGGCCTTCTGTCCGTCGCGGACCCTTACCGCCGTCACCACACCGGCACCCGGCACGAGCAGCCGGCTGTTCCCCCAGAGCAGTGGCGGGCTCTCGATCTCGGTCTCGATACGGCGGCGCCACAGCGGGGCCGGGGCAACCCCGCGCACGGCGAGGGGCTCGGGCCGGGCGGGCCGCTCGTCCGTCACGGCCCGCCACAGGGCCGTTCCGCCGACCCCCAGGGCCAGTCCGGCGGCGCCGCCTAGGGCGGTGACGACCACGGAGCGCCGGGACCACCCCTGACGCGCGGAAGAGGGTCGGTCGGCGGGCTCCACGGGCTCCGGCGGCGGGGCGTCGGCGGGGTGGCGCGCGGCCTGGTCGGCGAGGGCCGCCCCGATGGCGCCGGGCAGGCGGGCCGGGGAGACGGGCGCCACGGAGGAGCGGAACTCCCGGATCAGGGTGGCGGGTTGGGGCCGGTGCGCCGGGTCCGGGGACAGACAGGCGGCGATGGTCTCGCGCAGCCCCGGCGGCAGGGCGGCGAGCCCGGCGTCCTTACGGCCGGTCGCGGCGTCCATACGGTTGATCGCGGGACCCTTACGGTCGGTCGCGGGGCCCTTACGGTCGGCCGCGACATCCTTGAGGCCGGTCGCGGCGTAGGCCAGCACGGCACCCAAGGCGTAGACGTCACCGTGAGGACGCGGCGGTTCGCCCGCGTGCTGCTCGGGCGGCAGTCCGGCCGGGACGTCGCCGTGGGCCCCGGCCGGGCGGCCGGTGTGCGGGGCGGCGACCCCGCGGGCCCGGAGGAGCCCGTAACCGGTCAGCCGGGGACCGTCCCGCGTCAGGAGCACCGCCTGGGGCGATATCCCGGCGTGGACAAGGCCGTTGGCGTGCGCGACCGCGAGGGTTTCGGCGAGCGCCGCGCCCAGCGCGCGCACGGTGTCCTCGGGGAGCGGGCCGCCGTGCGCGGCCAGCGCTCCGGGCAGCGTCAGGGCGGGGAAGCAGTCGTGGGCGACCCAGGGAAGCTCCGCACCGGGCGGGGCGACGTCGACCACCGGAGCCACCCAGGGGCCGCGCAGCCGACGGGAGTTCTCCGCCTCGGCCCGGAACCGTACCCGGTAACCGGCGTCGTCGGCCGCCGCCGCGTGCGGCAGGGTCAGCACGACGGTACGGCCCGTTCGGACGTCCCGGGCGAGACAGCGGCGCGCCTCATCGGCGTACCCGGGCACGTCCAGGGCGGCCAGGACGCGGTACGGGCCGATCCGCCGCGGACCGTCGTGGTCGGTGCGCCGTGGAGCATCGTGGTCGGTGCGCCGTGGAGCATCGTGGTCGGTGCGCCGTGGAGCATCGTGATCGGTCCGTCCCGTCCGGCGGTCCGGCATCGGCGGTTCCATACGACCTTCCTAATCGAGCGGCAGCGCGTAGACGCTTCCGCTCCCGACGACGACCACCCTGTCATCCGTCAACGCGACCTTACGGCGCGGCGATCGGGAGCGCGGGCCCGGATCCGCTCCGGCGTCGGTGAAGCGCCACAGCAAAGAGCCGTCCTCGGCGTCGAACGCGTCCACCTCGGCGTCACCGGCCATCAGCACCCTGCGCCCGGCCGGGCTGACCAGTGTGTCCGGCGTGCGCGGCGCCGCGAGCACCTTCATCACAAAGCCATAGGCGCGCTGCCACCGGATCTCGCCGGTCGCCGCCTCGACCGCGTGGAGGGCGAAACCCCCGTCGGCGGCATACGCGGTCTTCCCGTGGACGAGCGGCACCCCGAAGTCGGCAAGACGGCCCTTGGCGTCCTTTCCCTTGGCACCGACGGACCACAGGGCAGCGCTGTCCCGGGTCGCGTCGAAGCCCCGCAAGGTGGTGCCCAGGGCCGCGATGAGGGTGCGCCGGCCGTCGGTGGTGACGAGCCCTTCAGCGGTCATGCCCGGATAAACCCGCTGCCACAGTTCCTCGCCCCGGTCGCGGCTGAGCGCGATGGCCCTCCTGGGACCCGTCCTCCCCCGGTCGGCGCCGGCCATCACCACCAGCGCCTCCTTCAGCAGATGTCCCTCGTCGAAACCCGCCGCGAGGGGGCCGCGCCACAACTCCGCGCCCTCATGGACGTCGTAGGCGACCACGACACGGTCGCCGTTCGCGCCCCCGCTCCCCTCGCCCCTTACCGTCGCGGTGAACCAGACCGTGGTCCCGTCCACCGCGAGCAGCCCCGTGAAGGAGCTCCGCGCATCCTGCCGGAAGTCGTTCGAGCGCCAATGGATGCGGCCGGTCCGCGGTTCCAGCGACACCAGACCGTCGCCCGGGACGACCAGCGCGTCCCCGCCGGCCACCCAGGGCTGACCCGCCGGGCGCAGCTCCTCCCGGGTCCACAGCCGCTTGCCCGTACGGAGATCGATCCCGGTGACCGCCCGCTCCCCCGTGATGACGGCGACCGCCTCCCGCCAGACGAGCGGCGCATACGTCGAAGCCGCCCCTGTGACGTCGTAGCGCCATAGAGGCGTGGGCGGCGCGCCCGGAAGCCGGTGGCGCGGGCGGTGGGCGGCGAGGCGCTGGGCCGGGGTGAGCGGCGCGGGCGGCTCAGGGGCCGTCGCCAGCCACGTGGCGCCGCCGCCGACGGCGAGCCCGGCCGTACCGCCGGCGACGCCCAGCAGGAGGCGGCGCCGGGAAGGGCTGAGGGACGGGACGAGGGGCTTCCGGGATGAGCCGCCCGCAGTCCCGGCGCTCCCGGCCCCCGGCACCGGACCGCGGTCGGGCGCCACGGGTGCGGCACCGAGCCCCTCCGCCCCCGCCTGGTGCGAAGCGGTGGCCGGCCCCGCCGGCGGCACGCCCGCCGCCACCGGTAAGGGCGTCTCAGCCGACGAGGACACCTCAGCCGGCTCGATCTCCGCCGCCAGCACCACCGAGGACAGTTCGGACAACGCGGCGATCACCCGCCCCGGCAGCCAGCCCGCCCCCAGCGCGCCCGCAGCCCGGCTGATGCCACCGGCGCTGTCCAGCGCGGTCGATCCCGGCCCCGCCCCCCGTGCCGTACCGCCGTACGGGCCCTCGGAGCCACCGTCGACAACCGTCGGCGGCGCCCCAGCGGGCGCCCGGACGGCATTCGAGGGCAGGGGGACGCGTAGACCGCGCGTCAACTCGTCCAGCAGCGCCCGCGCCGTCGGCCGGTCGGCCGGGTCCTGGGCCAGGCACCGGGCCACAGCGCTCCGCACGTCCTTAGGCAGCTCGTCGGCGTCGGGCCGCCGTCGCCCGGTCGCCGCGTACGCCAGCACCGCGCCCAGCGCGAAGATGTCCCCCAGCGGCCGCGGCCGCCCGCCCGCGGCCTGTTCCGGGGGCAGGGCGTCGTCCTCCAGGCCCGGGAGTCCCACGCGCGCCTCACCGTCCGAAGCGGCGGCCCGCACCGCGCCGTAGCTCACCAGCCGAGGGCCGTCACCCGCCAGGTACACGGTGCCCGGTGCGATACCCGCGTGAGCGAAGCCCGCCGTGTGCACCTCCGCGAGCGTCTCGGCAAGCGCGGCTCCCAACGCCCTTACGGTGCGCACGGGAAGCGGGCCCCCGTTCGCTTCCAGCGCGGCGGACAGCGACAGCATCGGCAGGAACGGCGTGGCACTCCAGGGTGTCCCTACGCCCCCGTCCGAGATCTCGACAACGGGAGCGAGCCACAGGGGAGGCCGTCCACCGCCGAGAAGGCGAGCGTTTTCCGCCTCCGCCCGGAAGCGCTCCCGGTACCCGACGTCGTGCGCGAGTTCTTCCGGCGGTGCGGTGACGACGACCGTACGATCCCCGGCGGCACTGCGCGCGATGAAGTGGCGGGCCGTAGCGGGGACTTCGCCCGCGCTCGGCCCCAGCCGCGCGATGACGTGGTACGGGCCGAGCCGCCGCGGGTCGTCCCGGCTCAGCGGCTCCACACACGCCTCCCGCGATGACGGGAGCGGCCCGGACGACCTGGGCGTCCCGGGCCGCCGGGACGGACGGTCTCAGCTGCCGCTCCGGCTCCGTGCGAGCCGTCATCCATGCTCATGCGGAAGGCCCCCCTTGCCTTGGATCCGTCGGATCGCCCGCCCGCGTCATGCGCGCGGCGGCCACCCTACCGGGGCCTTTGTCGCCGTGTTCGATTGCCGCCCCACCCGTGGTGGACAACACTGTCGGACATGGCGGGAGTCCGGGCGCAGTGGCCCGCCCTCGCCTCCCGCCCAAGGCCGGGCGGGATGGTTTCCGCGGTATCCGAAGGGGTTCTCCACAAGTGGCCGACGCCAAAGAGAAGGAAGAGCTGTACGCCCTCGACATCTCCGGTGCCGAGTGGCTCAGCGCACCTGGCAGCACCTCCGAAGACCGGGTGGAGATCGCCTATCTGCCGAACGGGGCGGTGGCCATGCGGAATTCCGCCGACCCGGAGACGGTGCTGCGCTACACGGAGGCCGAATGGCGGGCCTTTGTGCTGGGGGCGCGGGACGGCGAGTTCGATCTGCGCTAGGAGCGCGAGCGGTCCATCGGCGTGAGCGATGGGGCGGGCCCCGGCCGGGGCCCGCCCCATCCGCCCATCCGCCCATCCGTCAGCCGTCAGCCGTCGGCATTCGGCGTTCGGCGTGCGGCTCAGCTCCAGGGGCCGAAAGCCATGATGAGCTTCTCGCTGGTGCCATCGGTGCTGTCGGTGCCGGTGACCCGGTTCGAGGCGACGTAGAAATTGCCGTTCCGGTACTCGTGGGTGGCGGAGTAGAAACCGTTCTCCGCGTCACGGGTGGCTCGGGGCAGCCGCAGCAGGGTCTTCGGCTCACCGCCATCCGGTCCGATGCTCACGACCAGGCCGGCCGCCTCGGACGAGGGCTCCTCGTAGGCGATCAGGTTCTTACCGTCCGCACTCAGCGGAAGCAGCATCCGGCCGTCCACCTTCGCCGCCCACTTCCTCTTCCCGCTGTCCAGGTCGAAGGCGTGGATCTCGCTCATCGAGCTTCCATCGCTCTCCTGGGTCATCTCGGTGGGCAGGTAGAAGGTGTCGGCGGAGGCGGCGACCCCCTGACAGCCCGCCACATTGGTGCCGAAGAGGTCCGCTTCGCACAGCGGCTGATAGGACTGCTTGCCCAGGGCCAGGGCCGACCGCTCCTTGCCACTGTCCGAGATGGCCAGGATGCCGCCGGACGTACGGTTCTCGTCGCTGAGGGCGATCACGACGGGGCTGGTGGAGAAGATCTTGTCGACCTTGTAGCCCTTACGGACGACGTAGGTCCATTTGATCGCGCCGCTCGACGTCACCCGTTGCAGCTTGGCCGGGCCATTGCTACAGGAGTAGGTGCGCAGCAGCGCCTTCCCTCCCGCGTAGCCATCGACGGAGCAGCTCGGGCTCGGCTTCTCGACGGCGACCTCCTTACCGTCGCCGACTTTGATGACGGCCGACCCGCCCATCCAGGACATGCCGACGAGATCGCCGCTCTGTGCCATGCCCATACTGCTGTAACCGCCGCCGTAGGAGTCCGCCTCCGGAGCGTCGTGGTCCCAGAGCTTGGTCCCCTTGTCCAGGTCGATCAGGGCCAGTCGGCTACAGGAGTCCTTGCCATGGCCTTCGTAGGCAATCACGACCTTGCCCGCGGTCGTGGAGTTGGGCGCCGCGCAGACGGCCTTGGGCAGGGAGAGCGTCCACTTCCTCGTGCCGTCGTCCTTGTACGCGACGATCTTGTCCTCGACCGCCTTGACCACATAGCCCTTCATCACCCAGAAGCCGGGCACGTCGACGCTCCGCCTGGACAGCTCGGGCGCGGGTGTCTGGTAGAGGACCTTCGCCTCGCCGGGCCGGCGCACATCGTTGGGGTCGCTCTCAGGTCCTCCCGGCTCACGTCCGCCGGCGCTGCCGCCGCTTCCGGTCGGCCCGGAGGTCGGGTCCTGCCGCTTCTGACCGGCTGGCGTAGTCGTCGAGGCGGCGGTGGGCTTCTTGCCGTCGTCACCGCCGCTCACGGCCGCGTAGACCCCGCCGGCTGCCGCCAGCAGCACCGCCGCCGCTACCGCGATGACGACGGCCTTGCGCTTCCTGCCCCCGCCGCCTCCGCCCTGGGGCGGCACGCCCTCGGGTGGGACGCCCTGGGACGGAAAGGTGCCGTACCCCGGCCCTGCCGGCCCTGAGGCGTACGGGTTCTGCCCGTACGGATTCTGTGCGTACGGGTTGGCGGGTGCGGTCGGGGGAGGGGCGGGCACACCGGGCGCCGCGGACGGGCCTGCCGGCAGCGCGCCGGTGTCCCATATCTGCGGCGGGACATGCCCGTTCGGGGGGACCGCCGGAGGTACGGAGGGCGGGGCAGGCGGCACCGGCGGAACGGGCGGGGCCGGACGTCGCGCCGGCGCGCCGAAGCCGTCCGCGGCAGGCTCACCGCCCTGACCGGGTTCCTGGGGCGCGCCGAAACCGCCGGAGGGTGGCTGGTCGGGGGGCTGGGGTGGCTGAGACATCAGCACTTACCTCTTCGGCGAGTCCGTTGGAAGACCCCGCTGGGCGAAGACCTTCCGGGAGCAGGAAATCTTTGTATCACCGGACGCTCCGTCCCCGGCCCCCGGATCCGTGGCCGCACGACGCAGGGACCCACCCGGGAACCCACCTTGGCGCGTGACGATTTCCTGTTCATGCTCACGACACGCCGAGGCGGCACCGCATGGTGACAGCACGTGTCGGTAGGCTCACCGAGTTCGGGGGATCGCGTCGCCGGAGTATCGAGCGACGCCTTGGAAAATCTCGCTCCCAGCACGGGAGACCGCAGAAGGGGGACTGACCGCCCGGTGAGCCAGATTGTCGTCAAGCGTCCGCCCCGGGCGCTGCCGCCGACCGTGCCCACGGACGAAGTCGAACTGAGCGCGCCCCCCGAGCTGCCGCGCGACGAACGGCAAAGTCTGCTGACCCAGTTGGTGCCCCTGCTCGGCATGGGCGGGTCGATGGTCTACTTCTTCAACTCGGGCGCGGGTCCGTTCATGCGCGTCATGGGCTGGATGATGCTGGCCTCGGCCCTCGCGACCGTCGTCGCCCAGATCGTGCGTTTCCGGCGCGGCACGGAGGGCCGGGCGGCGGGCCTGCGCCGCGACTACCTGAAGTACCTCGCGCAGATGCGCAGCGGTGTCCACCGTACGGCCCGCGCGCAGCTCGAGGTGCTGCACTATCTGCATCCCGCGCCCGACCAGCTCTGGGCGGTGGCCGCCGAGGGCAGCCGGGTGTGGGAACGCCGGGTCGGCGACGAGGACTTCGGCCAGGTCCGCATCGGTGTCGGGCCCCAGCAGCTGTCGACGCCTCTGGTGGCCCCCACCACGGCGTTGATCGAGGAGCTGGAGCCGCTGACGGCGGGTGCGATGCAGAGGTTCCTGATGCTGCACGGCGCGGTGGACGGGCTGCCGGTCGCGGTGTCGTTGCGCCGCTTCTACCACTTCACGGTGTCCGGCGACCCGGCCACGGCCCAGGGCACGGCACGCGCGCTGGTGTGCCAGCTGGTCACCCTCCACTCGCCGGAGGACCTGGCCGTCGCGGTCCTGGCGGACGGCCGGGAGGCGGTCGAGCGCTGGGAATGGACGAAGTGGCTGCCGCACTCCCAAGTCCCCGGAACGCTGGACGGGGCGGGCACCCGGCGGCTGTTCTGCCGGGACGCGGGCGAGCTGGAGGAGTTGTTGGCGGTGAACGGCGCCGTCAGGGCGGGCGGAACGGACGGGCCGGGCGGCTTCGGCGGTCCGGGCGGCTTCGGCGGTCCGGGCGGCTTCGGCGGTCCGGGCGGCTTCGGCGGTCCGGGCGGCTTGGGTGGCCCCGGCGGCTCGGACGGCTTGGGGAGTCCCGGCCGCTCGCTCGCCGAGCGCCCCCGGTTCGACCCCGACGGGCCGCCGGTCCTGGACGCCCCCCACCTTCTCGTCGTGCTGGACGGCGGCACCGTCCCGCCGGACTCCCTGCTGGCCGGCGCGGACGGCATCCAGGGCGTCACGGTCGCCGAGGTGGTGCCGGGCGAACTGGACGAGCTGCGCGGCAGCCTGTCGATCGACGTACGCCCCGGAAGGCTGTTCCTGGAGTCCGCCGCCGGACTGGTCTACGAGGGCGAGCCGGACGTGCTCTCCGTGGCGGCGGCCGAGGCCCTGGCCCGCCAGCTCGCGCCACTGCGCGTCGGCGCCGGGGACAACGACGAGCCGCTCCTGGCCGAGCTGGACTTCACCGATCTGCTGGACCTCGGCGACGCGGCCTCCGTGGACGTGGCCCGTACCTGGCGGCCCCGCATGGTGAGCGAGCGGTTACGCGTCCCCATCGGCGTCGGCGAAGACGGCGAACCGGTGATGCTCGACCTGAAGGAGGCGGCACAGGGCGGGATGGGCCCGCACGGTCTGTGCGTGGGTGCGACCGGGTCGGGAAAGTCCGAGCTGCTGCGCACGCTGGTCCTGGCCCTCGCCGTCACCCACTCCTCCGCGCAGCTCAACTTCGTCCTCGCGGACTTCAAGGGCGGTGCCACCTTCACTGGCATGGCCGGCCTGCCCCATGTCTCGGCGGTCATCACCAACCTCGCGGACGACCTCACGCTCGTGGACCGCATGGAGGACTCGATCCGGGGCGAGCTGCAACGCCGCCAGGAGCTGCTGCGCGCGGCGGGCAACTACGCCAACGTCCACGACTACGAACGGGCGCGGACCGCGGGTGCGCCGCTGGAGCCGCTCCCCTCCCTCGTCCTGATCATCGATGAGTTCAGCGAACTGCTGAGCGCCAAACCCGACTTCATCGAGATGTTCCTCCAGATCGGCCGCATCGGCCGGTCGCTCGGCGTCCATCTGCTGCTGGCCACCCAGCGGCTGGAGGAGGGGCGGCTCCGCGGTCTGGACACCTATCTGTCGTACCGACTCGGTCTGCGCACCTTCTCCGCCACGGAGTCGCGCGCCGTGCTGGGCGTGCCGGACGCCCACCATTTGCCGTCGCTGCCCGGCTCCGGCTATCTGAAATTCGGTACGGACGAGATGGTGCGCTTCAAGGCGGCATACGTCTCGGGTCCGTACCGCACCGCCGAGCCGCTGACGGACGACGGATCGGGCGGCTCACTGCGGCTGGACCGCCGACCGGCACTGTTCACGGCCGCTCCGGTGCCCCTGTCCTACTCCGCGCCCGCCCCCTCCGCCGCTCCGGGTCTCACGGACGACGCGCGGTCGGACACCGTGCTGGACGTCATCGTCCGGCGGCTGGAGGATCAGGGTCCGGCCGCGCACGAGGTGTGGCCCCCGCCCTTGGACACCTCCCCCGCCCTCGACGAACTGCTGCCCCCGCTGGCCGTCTCGCCGGCGCGTGGTCTGCATCCGCCGGACTACGCCGGTTCGGGCGGGCTGGTGGTCCCGGTCGGGCTGGTCGACAAGCCCTTCGAGCAGCGCCGCGAGATCCTCTACCGCGACTTCTCGGACGCCGCGGGCCATCTGCTGGTGGTGGGCGGCCCACAGTCCGGTAAATCCAGCCTGCTGCGCACGCTCATCGCATCCTTCGCCCTGACCCACACCCCGCACGAGGTGCAGTTCTACTGCCTGGACTTCGGCGGCGGGGGCCTGAGCGCGATCGCGGACCTGCCCCATGTCGGCGGAGTGGCCACACGTCTCGACCCGGACCGGGTGCGCCGTACGATCGCCGAGGTCACCGGCGTGCTGACCCATCGCGAAGAGCTCTTCCGCACGTACGGCATCGACTCCATCGCCACCTACCGCAAGCGGCGGGCGGCGGGCGAACTCCCCGACGAGGTCCGGGGAGATGTCTTCTTGGTCATCGACGGCTGGGGCACCTTCAAGCAGGAGTACGAGCTGTTCGAGGGCATCGTCATGGACCTCGCGACGCGGGGGCTGGGCCATGGCGTCCACCTGGTGCTGTCGGCCACCCGGTACATGGAGGTACGGGCGGCGCTGAAAGACCAGTTCATGAACCGTCTGGAACTCCGTCTCGGCGACCCCCTGGACTCCGACTTCGACCGTAAGGTCGCAGCCAACGTCCCCGTCGGCGTACCGGGCCGCGGCCAGATCCCCGAACGGCTCCACTTCCTGGCCGCGCAGCCGCGGGCCGACGGCGCCCTACGGGCGGAGGCGGACGGACCAACGACCGACGCGCATCCGTCGACAGAGCCGGCCACGGCCGCCCCGGCCGCCTCCCCCACGCCGGTACCGATGCCGACCGGACCGGGATCAACCGGACCGGGATCAACCGGACCGGAGCCGACCTGGCCGGCACCGACCGGCTCCGCCCGCGCGACAGCCGCCCTGGTCCGCGCCGTGAACACCCACTGGACCGGCCCGCGCGCCCCCGAGGTCCGCGTGCTCCCGCGCGAACTCCCCGCCGATCAGCTCCCCAAGAGCTTCGAACACCCGCACCTCGGCCTGCCGATCGGCATCGACGAAGACCGCATGGAGCCGGTATTCATCAACTTCGACACCGACCCCTTCTTCGTGGTCTTCGGCGAAAGCGAATCCGGCAAGACCTCCCTGCTGCGCCTGCTGGCCCGGCAGATCGCCGAGCGCTACACCCCCGACGAGGCGCGCATCATCGTCGGCGACTACCGCCGCACCCTCCTGGAGGCCGTACCGGAGTCCCACCTCCTGGAATACGCTCCAGCCGCCCCGGCACTGGACATGCACATGGACGCCCTGAGCGCCCTGATGGAACACCGAGCCCCCGGCCCGGACGTCACCCCCCAGCAACTCCGCACCCGCAGCTGGTGGAGCGGCCCTCTGTTCTTCATCCTCATCGACGACTACGAACTGGTCGCGACGAGCGGCGGCAACCCCCTGGACTTCCTGACGAACGCCCTGCCCTACGCCCGCGACGTAGGCGTCCGCCTCATCATCGCCCGCAACACGGCCGGCGCCTCCCGCTCCTCGTACGAGCCCTTCATGCAACGCATCAAGGAACTCGGCGCCCAGGGCATCATCCTTTCGGGCGACCCCGCCGAAGGCGACCTCCTCGGCACCACCCGCCCCCGCCGCCTCCCCCCGGGCCGCGGCACCCTGATCACCCGCAGGGGCGGCCCCTCACTGATCCAACTGGGCTGGCTGCCCGAAAAGTTCGAAAGCGAGTAGGCGTGTCTCGACGTGCGTCACGATATGTGGGTGCGCCAGCCTGAACCAGCTGACGGGAGCGCCACAGACCATCAGGTTGGAAACGTCAAGCGAAACTTGGGGGGCCTAGCGGATCCTCACGCTAACTGAGTAGGAGTACTTATACCCAACGGAATGTCACCACCCTATGCTTGACGACTGATCTGACACTGTGCACGTAGACCGGAATAGGGGGTAGTCGACCGATGGTCGCTTTCGAAGAAGAGTGGGCACACTTCAAGCGCCAGGCATCGGCCAATGCCGGTATGAATTTGGCAAGCGCTGACGGTCCTGCAGGATGGGAGACCAAGGGACAAGGCCGCCTCAAGTCCAAGAAAACTGCTTGGCAAACGGCCGCGAACTCTGTCGGCTCACTTAAAAGTGACATCAAGAAAGCGCTGACCCGGCTGGAACATGAGCAAAAAGGATTGGAGGCAGGTACTGATACCGGTGACGGAGTACACAGTGCGGCAGCTGAGCGGGAATTGTACCACTCTTGGAAGCGCTACCTGGACGACGTGAGCGGGCGATGCACCGCACTCCAGGACCTACTTGAGAAGGCGGGTGACTCTTTCTACAAAAACGACGAAGCCACCCGAGACGCCTTCAGCGGATTGACTGGACACTATAAGGATACGGGCCCTGTCGGCGGCGAGAACCAACGAAGGTGATGTGAGCGCCAATTATGCAACCCTCGGATGCCCGGCGCGAGGGTATAGCCTCGTTGCGCCAGCCCGGAACGGCAGGCGTGCTCGCCGATGTTGAGCTGAGCGACTTCGGCGATGAGCCGTGTCGGCCGGCCGTTTGATACCTGGCGCCTAAGCGAAGAACGCCAGGCATGGTCGCGGGATGCGCGCTCTAACGGGTCAGGGCCGACGCACAGGTCGGCCAGTGTCCCGCCTGCCAGCCCGAAGACGCACCCTCAGCCGGGCTCCCCAGTCTCGTTCGACTTACTGCGGAAGCAGTCGGAGACGACCGTCACCTCAATCAATGACGTTGCGTCAGGGTGCTTGCGCTGGTCGAGGAGTCGGATATCTGCAGAGAAGTGATCCCTGGTGAAATTAGCGACGATCTGCGGTGTTTTCGCTGGACTTCCATCAGGCCCGTCCTTGACGATCTCCCAGTCATGCTTGGGAAGCTCTGCGCGGAGCCGATCAAAACCATGGGACAAATCATCGAAAGGTACGTCGTAGACACTCCAGGGATGATGCATTCGCTGCACTCCTGCACCTTCGGGGTATCCCGAGCACGGCAATGTCCCCGGACCTGGCTCGGTGACCTTCGCCTTCTTCAGGTCAATGATGTCCAGAATCCTGCTGGACATTTCCTCCGTTTTCCTTTCCATGCTACTGACATCGCGGACATCTACCTTATCTGCAGTCTTCTTGTCGCCCACCTGAGAACACCCCACAATAAACGCGAGAACCGGAATCATGAAAAGGGTCGCATAAACTTTCCTGGAAGTAAATTCACTCATAAACAACCCTGTCATAGAGTCCGGTGATCACGGCGGCCTGATTCCGCAGCGCAACGGTTTTGTCGTCCCAATAGTCACCATGGCTCTCGACGCCTGACTTCAGGACATGGGCGCCGAACTCGGGGTCGGTGGGGATGTTCCCGTCATCACCGAGCCCAACGCTCCGCCCTCCTTCCCGGACCCACCAGTCGTCTCCCAATACACCGCCGGCCTTCATAGCCCAGACATGTTCGCTCCCGACACCGAGGTCGGACGCGTGCCCCACCTGCATGCCGGGGCTGCCCGCCGCGACGATGTCGTCAACGGGCAAGGTACCGCCATGAGGGGCATAGGAAGTGTGTGACTTGGTAGCGTCGCCAATGACCGTGCTGCCGTAACTGTGACCAATGAGAGTCGTATGGCCATGGTTGCCGGTTGCCGCTTCATGGGCCGCCCGGTTGCCATCGAGGAACTCACGGAGGTGGGGCGCCGCAGCGGCCGCATATTTGTCATGCCGTGCGTCCGGAATAGCGTCCGGGGCGTCATACCCCAGCCAGGTGATCGTGGATACCTTAGAGTGCGGTTCCAGTTTATTGCTTTGCATCCAGAGATATTCCCCGCGGTCCAGGTCACCGCCGATGCTGCCGATATGCGTCGTGGTGCCTGGCACGTACACCGCCGTGTGATCGGCGGTGTCCGGGTTCCCGGTGGCCAAGATGACGCGGCCGTCGTTCTTCTCTGGATCGAAGCCGAGTAGATACGCCTCGGGTATGTGCTCCTTGCCGCCGGTCTCGTCGAAACGCTTCTGAATCGCTTTCATGCCGTCGAGAGCAGCGTTCAGGTGATCCCTGCGATCCTTGTACTTATAATACCAATTCGCGTATTCGTCGGTAGGAACCTGCGCCGGGTAACCGCCACTGCCGGTAATCGTCTTGTATTTGGCCACAGGTTCCTTGGGGATGGCATTCAGTTCCTCCTGGTACTTGGCATGCATCACGTCCAGGTGCGTGCGGTTGGCCTCGTCCCGCACGATTGCGGGCAACCCGTTCATGCCGCCCACGGTCTTCGGGTGGAGGGCGATGTAGGCGTCCTTCTCGTCCTGGGACAGACCCTTCCACCATTCGGCGTTCTCCTTGGGACTGCCCTCCTTCGGCGGGTGCTTGATGTGCTGCAGGTACTCCTTGGCGCCCGACCTGACCCCGGCGGTATCCTTGTCGACATCAATCCAGTCCTTGTCAGAGACGTTCAGATCGTCATCGGCCTTCAACTTCCGCAGCTTCGGAGCCCACCGCTCGTCTGCCTCGGTCGCCTCCTGGACAGCCTGGGCGATCCGGTCGGCGTATTCGATCGCCCGCCCGAAGTACGGGTTCGGGTGCTGGTTCGCAGCCTGCCGGTCCAGGGCATCGGCGATGTCATTGGCGTCTTTGCCCGGATCGATGGGGGCACCGGACTCGTGTGCCGCGCCGCTGCCGGTGACCTTGCCGCCCTTCGGGGTCTTGCCATCGACCTTGTCACCACCGGGCGGATAACTCACAGAGCCGTCCGGGTTCACCGTTAGTTTCTCGGTCTCAGCATCCTCGATTGCCGCGTCCAGCTTCTTCTTCGCCGCTCGCAGATCGAAAGCCAGAGCGTTCAGGGCGGTGCTGACCAGGCCGCACTCGACCTCCACGTAGTGGAAGTTCTCCGAGAGGTTCCGTAACTGGTCGTACGCTGCCGTGGCGGCCTCACCGTCCAGAGCCTCTCGCATTCGGGCGGTGATCCGGCTCTCCAGATCCTGCCTGGCCCGGCCAGCCATGTCGCTGATCGTCTGGTAGCCGTCGGCCGCGCCCTCGAACTCGCTGGGCTTGAGGCCCTTCAAAGTCGCGTAATCCACCGTTCAGGTCACCGACCCTTGTCCTCGCCGATGGCCTCGGTGGTTATTACATACCCCCCGTTACTCAGCAAGACGGCCATTCCGATCCGGGTATTCCACGTCCTGTGATCCGACTTCGCCCGCCGGGTTCGCCCCCGCAACGGCTTCCCGCTCGCACCGTCGAGTTGGGTACTTGTAAGACCAACCATGCATCCTCCCATGCATATTCGTGTCTCGTACTGCCTGACGCCACAGCACCCGTCTCCTGCTCTGTGCTGGACGCCGCGCCCGGAGGGGCAGGTAGTCAGCTCGCGCCTCGCGCGTGGGCTCGCTAGATCAAGTGCTTCGCGTCATACGCCCTATGCCCGCCTCCGCTGGCGCGCCAAGGCGAACGTCCCGCCTCCTACGGCCAGAACTACGGCGACACCAACTCCTACGTAGATCAGGGTGTTGCCATCGCCGTCATCGTCGCCTGATGCAGAGGGGGCGGAGTCCTTGTTTTGCGTGTCCGATGCTTCCGACGGGGCATCGGTCTGCGAAGGGGAGGACGGCGTTGCGGAGGAGTCCTGCCCTGGGTGGTAGTCCGGGAACAGCGGATTGACGTCCGCCGGCCCCGGGTCGCCCTTACCGTCGAGCAGGACTTGGCCGGGGCGGATGATGCCGTAGCCGATGTACTCGCTGGGAACCTTGCCCTTGGGCTTGCTCGCCGTTTGCATCATGACGCGCAGGACCTGGTTAGCCGTCCATTTGGGGTGCGCGGACCAGATAAGGGCGGCCGATGCCGAGGTTATGGCGGTAGCGGAACTGGTACCTGATTCCGTGCACGAATCTGTCTGGCTCGCACAATGCCCAGGAATACCTTCACCAGGAGCAGCGAGAGCCACCTGTGGGCCATGGGTCGAAAATTTGGAGACGGTGCCACTCTGATTGACGGATCCCACCCCGATAGCCCCCTCAAGCCTCGATGGATAGCCCGCAAAGTTATCGGACTCACCATCATTTCCTGATGCGGCAAATACGAGCGCGCCGTTTGTGTTTACTTCGTCCAGGCCGTCTTGAAGTCGCTTTTGGGCATCCTCATCCAATGGGCTGACGATACTCTGTGAAAGATTGATGATGCGCGCCCCACGCTTGATGGCATAACGTATTGCTTTAAGGTAAGCGGGAGTTGAATCGCCGATTCCAGGTTTCCCTGAGCCAACCTTGACGGGAAGCACCTTCACACCAGGCGCCAACCCCTGGACACCGCCAGAACGTCCCGTCCCAGCAATCAGGGCGGCCATATCCGTGCCATGACCATCCGTGTCGACATCTGCTCCCTTCGGCTTGTAGGAAAAGTCCTCCCCTTCCAGGACTTGACCACGCAGTTCAGGGATCGAGTCGTCTACCCCCGTGTCCAGTACCGCAACCGTGACACCCTTGCCTGTGCTGGTCTCCCAGATCTGGTCAGCCTTCATTGCGTCGAGGTACCACTGCCGTGCACGTATATCCTGGGCAGTCGCTGGGGAAACAAAACTTCCCATGCACGCAGCAAAGGCAGCGAGCAGCGTCAAGCCACGCACCGGCCGCCTCGTATTTCCACCGGACAAGACTGACATCCCTGCGAAATCTCCTGAGACTTCAAGTGCGGACTATTCAATGACGGGAGGCAGCGTATCCCGGCGCCCCAGCTCCCAGACTTCCTGATCTTCGGCCGCTTGCCCCGATCCGTTATCGGGACGACGACTGGTGTGATAGGTCCCCAGATGAGGGAGTGTTGGCTGTTCGGCCTGATCAGAACGAACGAGTCCAGTGCCCCCACGAGTGAAAGCAACTGTTCTTCTGGAAGACGAGCGAGGTTCCGCGATGGAGCCCCCTGGCTCGGTCGCGGTTCTACGTCCTCTTCCCGACTCACTCAAAGGAGTGTTTACCGTGTCTGAAACAGCCGAAGAAGCAGCACGTGGCGCGGCACCTCGTGTGGTGGCCCCGTTTTCGTCACCGATGGCCACGACGCGCTGACGTGCACCCCTGGTACCAGGATTCGGCGTGCGTGGGCTGCCGACCTGTCCTCCGGGATCTGAAGCAAATCGTCGCCCGGCCGGCATGCCTTCTGTCCTTGGCACGCCGGTTGCCCTCGCTGTAGGGTTCCCTCCCCCTCCCATGGGGCCACGGGACATCGGGGTGTTCTCCTCCCCCGCGACCACTCCACGTGGAAGACGGGGCAAAGAACTGACGCGTCGTTGCTGGCCCCCTACGACGTCACGCTCCACAGGTCCACGAGGGACTAGCGGGCGACGCGGAGTCTCGCCTCCCATACCCGTCGATGGTTCGTTCATCGGGAGGCGCGACGTGCTCCTCCCGGCCTCAGGCGTTACGGTTCGAGGGATCCTTGGGCTGCCAGACCCAACGAACGGCGCGGGCATCGGGCTGGGGCTGGGCTGGCGAGGCGGGTCCACAGGCGGTACCGGGCCGTCAGCCGGCGTATGCATGGGCGCCTTGGGGAGCGTGGTGGTCGAGTCGATGTGAGTGCCCGTCGCCTCGCGGTGGCTCGGTCGCGTTTCCACGTTCTGTGCCGTCATTGGCGCATTCCCTTGCGCCTGTGGCAAACGGCTCACACTTGGCCCTGTGTCAGGCACCCCCTCTGCTCCTGAGCCCGAGTCGTATCTCCGCTCGGCGTTCTGCGGATCACCCAGCATAGAAGGCAGCATTTTGAACTGCGGCTCCCGCTCCGCCGCCATCGTCTCCTGTGCCGCCCGGTAGGCCGAGGAGAGGCGCTCCATCTGGTGCTTGGCCTCTTCGGTGTCGCGTCGGGCGGCTTCCTGGGCGGCCGGGTCCTCGTGGGCTGCCTTGGGGTCCCTGGACTCGGGCATGGCGGACTTGGTCTCGGAGAGGGCCTGGCCGGCCTGGGCCACGTGTTGGCCGACGGTGGAGGTGAACTGGCCGAAGCGCATGACCTCCAGGGCGAAGTCGTGGGCCCATTCGCGGAAGGCGGAGCCGCCCTCGCCGGTCCATTCCACGCGGGACACGTGGCGGCGCAGGTCGGAGCCGATGTCGAGGATCTTCGGGCCGGCATCGCCCAGGGCGGTGCCGGCTGCGGTCAGTTTGTCGGGGTCGGCGTTGGCCAGCATGGCCCGTAGCGCCTCCACCGACAGGCCCTCGAACTCCCCGTTCCCCATGTCTCCCCCTACCTGAAGTCCGAGTCGGCGGTGCCGGACTTGCCCGTGCCGGTCTGCGGTGTGTCCTTCTCCTGGTGCGCGCCGGGCCGGCCGTCCGCGTTCGGGCCGTAGTACTCGGCCGTGCGCTGCTGGATGGCGCGGAGGCGGGCTGCTTGCTCGGCGTCGATGCTCTCGTAGCCGCGGTCGGAGATCTGGACGGCGATGCCGAGGGCCTCGAGCTGGTCGCCCAGTGTCTTGGAGAACTGCTCCAGCCGGGCGTGCAGCTTCTCGTAGGCGCCGGCGAGGTCGCCGGCGGCGGTGAAGCCCGCGCCGAAGGCGGCGTGCGCGACCGTCTGGTCGCTGATTTTGCCCTTGGCGGCCGGTGATTCCTCGAGGTCGATCAGGATCTTGTCGATCCGGCTCTTGAAGCTCGCCAGTGTCTCGGCCTCCACCTTGAGGTCGGAGTCGCCGCGTGCCCTGCTCGCGCCGGCGTCGCTCACCGGGACCCGCGCCTCTCACTCATCGAGATTCCCCCTGCGGTGTTCATGATGACGGTCGGCACCACCTTAGTGGCAGAGGGTGCACGGCCCAACTACATTGCGGTACGGCCGCGTTGGCGTTTCCCGGGCATAGTTCGGATAGGTTGGATAGTTCGGGTAGTTCGGGCATCGGGCTTATCGGGAGAAGGGTTGAGTGAGTTTCCGGCGGGCTGTGGTCGATCCGCCGAGGGGATTGTGTGTCCGCTGTCCACCGGCGTCAGCTGAGCAACGCCAGCAGAGCAGCGGCCACCCGCGGATCCCACCAGTCCGCCGCCACATGCAGCCACGGACTGAAGCGGCTGTCGTGCTCGACGCTCTCGTTCCTGCGGCCGACTCTTCGCCAGTCCAGGACGGCCCTGCCCGTGCCGCCCGTCCGCCACCTGATCCGGCGTGGGAAGGGCAGTGCGATGTCCTCCTCAAGGGTGAAGCTGAGCGCGATCGCGAGGGGGATGTGCACCGGGGCGAGCAGCCACCACAGCCACCACCACACCATCCGCCCCTTGAGCCCCACGGCCTCCGGTGCCCCCGTCTGTCGCACGGTCCACCGTGGCCTCAACCGGCCGCCGCGCAGGGCCGGTTCGTAGGTGATGGTCGCCAGGTGTTCACCGGCCGCGCCGGTCACGTGGTACGTGACCGGCGAGCCCTTGCCGGCGGCCTGCGGCACGAGGTGGGCGTAGACGCGCGTTCGGTACGGGTCGGCCCAGAGGGTGATGGGGGCGAGGGGGTCGCCGCCCGCGCCGGGCTGGGAACGGCGCTCGGGGTGTGCCAGCGTCTCGATGGGCCATCTGCGCCCCTCGGGCAACGCACGTATCTGGGCGGAGACACTCTCGTCCTTCGGCCTGTCCCCCCACCCCGGCGTGTCCGGCGTGCGCAGCCATAAAAAACGGCTCATGTGTCACCGGTCCGGGGTCGGCACATGCCGACCCCGCCAACCCCGCCAAGCGGACAACGTCACTTGCTCACCAGGCCGCGCGCCGTCGCGTACACATCCAGGACGGCGAGCACCAGCGGTGTGATCGACAGCAGCATCGCTCCCTCGACCAGGTCTCCGAAGCGGCCCCAGAAGGGCGTCACGCTCTTCTTCGGGACGATCAAGGCGATCGCGATGAGGATCAGGGCGCCGAAGGCGACGGAGGCGGTCAGCCAGACGGTACGGATGTTCAGCGGGCCGCTGTCGCCGCTGAGCAGGTCGATCACGGCGCTCGTCGGCGGGTTGAGGGCGAGTCCCAGGATGAGGAGGGCGAGGGAGACGATGCCGGACGCCAGGACGCAGGCGACCTGCCAGGTGTACCGGAAGAGACGGGCGCGCAGCAGCATCGCCAGACCGGCGGCCAGGGCGAGCAGTTGGGCCCATGCGCCGTCGGAGAAACCGAGGACCGCCGACGAACCGACGACGACCGCCGCGCACCCGCCGACCAGGCCGAGGAGGAGCTCGTGACCGCGCTTGACCTGGGCCGCGATCCGCTCGCCGTCGACCGGCCGGGCGGCGGCGGACGACGGGGTGTCCGGGTCGAGGCCGCCGGAGGCGCCGTAGTCGTTGCGCGAGGTGTCGCGGGGGGCGACGTATCCGATGGGCAGCCGGGCGGCGCGCGCGGAGAGGCCGGGGAGGAACGCGATGGCGGCGATGGCGACCGCCACGCAGACGGCCGCGGTGCCCGCCGCGCTGGTGTCGGTCAGGATCTGGCAGAAGGTGGCCACCGTGCCGAAGGCCGAGAGGACGACGGCGGCGACGAACGGGGCGTCGCCGGAGGGCATGGCGGCGACCAGAGCGACCGACACGATCAGGACGGCGACACTGCCGAGCAGGAACTGAAGCCGCCCGATGCCCTCGCCCGGGTCCAGCGCCAGGGCGCCGGAGCCGCCGATCATCACGTGCGGGAGTGCCGCGAGGCCGAGGGCGACGGCGGAGCCCCGGTCGTCGTAGACCCGGGCCCGTACGCCGGCGAAGACCGCGAGCAGCAGGCCGACACCGCCGGCGATGATGCCGGGCAGGCCGTGCATGTCGTGCTTGACCGGATCGGCGAACCACAGCACGAAGCCCATGAAGACCAGGAGCAGGGCCCCGCCGAAGAGGCCGCAGGCGCGCAGGTAGCGGGCGTTCCACAGGGCGTGGTCGCCGGCCACCGTCGAGGCGATGGCGTCGGAGACGTCGTCGCGTACGACGGGTGGGAGCGATTGCGCGAAGGGACGCATGGACAGCACGTCGCCGTCCAGCACGCGCTGCGCCGCGAGGGAGCGGGAGCCGTCCAGGACGGTGCCGTCGCGGCGGACGAAGTGGTAGCCGACCGGGGTTCCCGTGGGCTGGGTCTGGCCGGTCAGCCGGAGCATCTCCGGATACAGATCCGCAAGGGCTATGTCGTCGGGGAGGGCGACGTCGATGCGGCTGTCGGGTGCGACGACCGTCACTCGGCAGAAACCGGTCGATGTGGTCGAACTCACCTGCGGGGCCCTCTCATTAGCGTCTCGCCGCGTCTTCCGTCCGGACGCGTCATGTCTGACAGTGTGCGGGAGGTCACCCTACCGGGCGCCGATTATCGTCCCGACACGTAGGATCGGTTCGTTGCCGGGCAGGCGCCGCAATGACACGCCGCGAGCGTGCGCGCGGTCCTCAGCAGGTCCTCAATTGTTCAGCCGTATCGGGGGATAGACAGGCCGATGAGCCAGATCATCGTGAAACGTCCGCCTCGGGAGACTCCGCCCGAGATGCCCGCGGATGAACTCCGACTCGAATCCCCTCCTGAGTTGCCCCGCGGCACTCAGGAAGGCATGGCGATGCAATTGCTTCCCATGCTCGGCATGGGGTCGTCGGTGGTCTTCTTCTTCATGCCGAATTCGGCACCGTTCATGAAGATCATGGGCGTGATGATGTTGCTGTCGACCGTATCGATGGCCATCGCACAGGCGATCCGGTATCGCAAAGGCGCGCAGGGCGAAGCGGTGGAGGGCCGCCGCGACTATCTCAAATACCTCGCCAAGACCCGGCGGAGGGTGCAGCGTACGGCGCGCGCGCAGCGCGACGCGCAGTTCTTCCTCCACCCCTCCCCCGAGCAGCTGTGGTCGCTGGTGGCGGAGGGCAGCCGGCTGTGGGAGCGGCGGATCACCGATGACGACTTCGTCCAGGTGCGGATCGGGCTCGGGCCCCAGGAGCTGTGGACCCCGCTGGTGGCACCGGAGACCGCCCCGGTGGAGGAGTTGGAGCCGCTGTCGGCGGGCGCCATGCAGCAGTTCCTGGCGGTCCACCGGTCGCTGGACGGTATGCCGATGGCCGTCAGCCTGCGGGCCTTCTACCACCTGACGGTCTCCGGCGAGCCGGAGACCGCCCTGGGGACGAGCCGGGCCCTGGTGGCGAGCCTTGCCGCGCTGCACTCGCCCGAGGACCTGGTGATCGCGGTGGTGGCCGCGGCGGGCGCCACGGAGGAGTGGGACTGGGTCAAGTGGCTGCCGCACACCCAGGTGCCCGGATCGGTGGACGGAGCCGGGACCAAGCGGCTGTTCAGCGACAATCTGGCCGAGGTCGAGGATCTGCTGAAGAACCAGCTGGAGGGCCGTTCGCGGTTCAACCGGGACGGGCAGCCGCTGTTGGACGCGCCGCATGTGGTGGTGATCCTGGACGGCGGTCTGGTGCCGCCCGACTCGTTGCTGGCCGCCCAGGAGGGCCTCCAGGGCGTGACGGTGCTGGAGGTCATCCGTGGCGGCCTGGACGAGCTGCGCGGCGGTCTGTCGCTGATCGTACGGCCGGGTCTGCTGCGGGTGGAGTCGGCGTCGGCCGTGTACGAGGGCGTACCGGACGCCCTTTCGCTGGCCGGTGCCGAGGCGCTGGCGCGGCAGCTCGCCCCGCTGCGGATCTCCGCGGGCGGCGGGGACGACGAGCCGCTGCTGACCAACCTGGAGTTCACCGATCTGCTCAATCTGGGCGACGCGGCGTCCATCGACCCCGCGGTCACCTGGCGGCCGCGCTCGACGGCGGAACGGCTGCGCGTGCCGATCGGGGTCGGCGAGAGCGGCGCCCCGGTCATGCTCGACCTGAAGGAGGCGGCCCAGGAGGGCATGGGCCCGCACGGCCTGTGTGTGGGCGCGACCGGCTCCGGGAAGTCGGAGCTGCTGCGGACGCTGGTGCTGGGCCTGGCCGTCACCCACTCCTCCGAGACGCTCAACTTCGTCCTGGCGGACTTCAAGGGCGGCGCGACCTTCTCGGGCATGGCGGAACTGCCGCATGTCGCGGCGGTCATCACCAACCTCGCGGACGATCTGACGCTGGTCGACCGCATGCGCGACTCGATCACCGGTGAACTGCAGCGCCGCCAGGAGCTGCTGCGCTCCGCGGGCAACTACGCCAATATCCACGACTACGAGAAGGCGCGTGCGGCGGGCACCCCGCTGGAGCCGCTGGCCTCCCTGGTCCTCGTCATCGACGAGTTCAGCGAGCTGCTGACGGCGAAGCCCGACTTCATCGAGATGTTCATCCAGATCGGCCGCATCGGCCGGTCGCTCGGGGTGCATCTGCTGCTGGCCTCCCAGCGTCTCGAGGAGGGCCGGCTGCGGGGTCTGGACACCTATCTGTCGTACCGCATCGGTCTGCGGACGTTCTCCGCCGCCGAGTCCCGTACGGCGCTCGGCGTTCCGGATGCCTATCACCTGCCGTCGGTGCCCGGTTCGGGGTATCTGAAGTTCGGTACGGAGGAGATGGTCCGCTTCAAGGCGGCCTATGTGTCCGGCCCCTACCGCTCGTCCACGTCGACCGTGGTGGGCAGCGGCCCCATCCCGACCGACCGCCGCCCGGTGCTGTTCACCGCCTCCCCGGTGCCGGTCCGCTTCGCCGAGCCCGATCCGGCCTTCACCTACACGGCGGACAGCGACCGGGGGGACGACGCGCTCGCGGACACGGTGCTGGACGTCATCGTGCACGGGCTGGAGGGACGCGGTCCGGCGGCGCACCAGGTGTGGCTGCCGCCGCTCACCGAGGCGTCGTCCCTGGACCAGCTGATGCCGCAGCTCGCGGTGTCGCCCGAGCGCGGTCTGCACGCCTCCGGCTATGCCCGCAGCGGTGGTCTGTGCGTCCCGATCGGCATGGTGGACAAGCCGTTCGAACAGCGGCGGGAGATCTTCTACCGGGACTTCTCCGGCGCGCAGGGCCATATGCTGATCGTCGGCGGTCCGCGCTCCGGGAAGTCGACCGTCGTGCGCACCCTGGCCGGGTCCTTCGCGCTCACCCACACCCCGCACGAGGTGCAGTTCTACGGTCTGGACTTCGGCGGTGGCGGCATGATCGCCATCGAGGGGCTGCCGCATGTCGGCGGCGTCGCCTCACGTCTGGACCCGGAGAAGATCCGCCGTACGATCGCCGAGGTGACCGGCGTGCTGAACCGGCGCGAGGAGTTCTTCCGGGACAACAACATCGACTCCATCGGTACCTACCGGCAGCTCCGCGCCTCCGGGCAGCTGCCGGGTGAGTCATGGGGCGACATCTTCCTGGTGATCGACGGCTGGCAGTCCTTCAAGACGGACTACGAGGCGCTCGAGCCGATCGTCGCCGACATCGCGACGCGCGGCCTGGGCCTCGGGGTGCACCTCATCGTCACGGTCACCCGCTACATGGAGATGCGAGCGGCGCTCAAGGACCAGTTCCTCTCCCGGCTGGAGCTGCGGCTCGGCGACCCGATGGACTCCGAGCTCGACCGTAAGGTCGCCGCGAACGTGCCCGTGGGTACCCCCGGGCGCGGCCTCACCCCGGAGAAGCTGCACTTCCTGGGCGGTCTGCCGCGTATCGACGGCACGTCGGGCAACCCCGAGGACCTGGCCGAGGCGACCGCCGCGTTCGTCAGGGCCTCGGTGGACAACTGGCCCGGTCCGCACGCGCCGCAGGTGAGGATGTTGCCGCGATCGCTGTCGGTGCGGGAGATCCCGTCCGGTCATGAGCAGCCGGAGCGGGGTATCGCGATCGGTATCGACGAGATGAACCTCGAACCGGTCTTCATCGACTTCGAAACCGACCCTTTCTTCGCCATCTATGGCGAGTCGGAGTCCGGGAAGACGGCTCTGCTGCGGCTGCTCATCAAGCAGATCACCGAGCGCTACACCCCGGAGCAGGGGTTGTTCGTGGTCGGCGACTACCGGCGCAGTCTGCTGGAGGTCGTGCCCCAGCCCCATCTGGTCGGCTACGGCACGACGCAGAACGCCTTCGAGAAGTACATCACCGATATGAACACCCTCATCAGCCAGCGCATCCCGGGGACGGACGTCACCCCGCAGCAGTTGCGCAACCGGAGCTGGTGGTCGGGGCCGCGGGCCTTCATCGTGGTGGACGACTACGACCTGGTCGCCACCTCGTCCGGCAACCCGATGGCCGCGCTGGTGGACAACCTGCCCTACGCGCGGGACGCCGGTGTCAACATCATCGTGGCGCGGACGACGGCCGGCGCGGGACGCTCCTCGTACGAGCCGTTCATGCAGCGGTTCAAGGAGCTGGGCGCACAGGGCGTCGTGCTGTCGGGCTCGCCGGGCGAAGGCGAGCTGCTGGGCCAGGTCAAGGCGCGGCCGCTGCCGCCGGGGCGGGGCTTCTTCGTCTCCCGGCGCGGCGGGGCGTCGCTGATCCAGACGGCGTGGGTGCCGACGGTGGACTGAGGCGGGAGCAGCGTCTGGCCGGGCCTGGAGCAGGGCAGGGCTCGTACGGGCCGGGCTGTCCCGGCCCGTACGAGCCCTGCCGCTCAGCGAGCGCTCTCCCAGCCGCTCACAGCTCCCTGACCAGCCGAGCGGCCACCTTGAGCGGGACTGAAGGGTACTGGCGCCTGACCTCGAGGAGAGCTCGCCCCACACCCCTCGTCTCCCGGATCCGCAGCACGGCCGCACAGTCCACGGAGCCGCGAAACTCCTCGAACGACGCGAAGTTCTCGGCGTACCAGGCCCGCTCCTGCCGCTCCTTATGCCGCCTCGCCAGCAACTCGGCAGTCGCCGGGCTGAGGACCACAAGCGCGAAGAGGAGACAGATCACCCAGATCGGAGGGAGACCGATGGCCCAGTCGGTGAGCAATGGCGACACCAGCCACACAAATGACGCCACCCCGACGGCCCAGAGGGCGACGCGCGGTCCGTACACAGGCTCTCCTCAGATCGTCATGTCGGGCACGTCAGGCCGTGCCCACCGGCCAATGGCCGTTCGGAAACGAGCTGTTGTCGTTGGCGTTGCTCTTCAGGTCGGCCATGGCCTTGGCCTGGTCGCCCAGCACGCCCAGCAGAGTAGTCACCGCGCCGGCGATGACGAGCCAGCCGGCCACTCCCTCACCCATGGCGACGATCGCGGCCGGGATGGCGCCGACGACGGTCGTACTCGCGGCAAGCGCGCCGGCCATGGCGGGGATGAACTGGATCAGGAAAGCAGCGATCGCTCCGTAGAAGGCCACTCCGGCAATGGCGGCGGTGAGCAGGATATCCGCGATCGAATTCGCGTTGCTCGCGACCTGACCGGCCGCGGCGGACTGCGGGAAGACGGCGTTGGTGTACGCGTCAGCTCCCTCGCCCTTCCACTGCTTGGGAGCCTGGAGGTTGAATTTCTGGGTGCTGGACGAGGCGGTGGTCGCGTCGCCGTGAATGCCCTTGCCCTTCCAGCTGTTGGCGTCGATGAACAACATGACCGGGGCGACGACGCCCTCAAGGAAGTGGCCGATCTTGGTGAGGATCCCGTTCACCCACTCGATGAGCTTGTTCGCCGCGGCGACCACCGCTTTCGCCACGGTCGCGGGAACGTACCAGTGATCCACCGCCCCGTTGATGTTCTTGCCGAAAGTGGTGAGGTCCTTGACGAGCTTGTCCAGCTTGTCCTCGATCTTCTCTATGAGCGTTTCGAACTGCGTCTGACTGAATGCCATCGCCTTCCCCGTCTCCCCGTACGCCGCCGGCTGCTAGTAGGCGTCTTCCACGGACTTCGTGGTTTCCACTTCATGATCGTCGTACGCCTTCGCGTTCTTGACCAGCGCGTCGGCGATTTCCGTCATCCGCTTCTCTCCCTCGGAACACCGCCCCGAAAGATGGTCGATGGCATCCATGTAGGCACCGAAGAACATCTGGTACATGCCCACCTGGAGCCGATCGCGTTTCAACCCGCTGATGTTGGTCCCGACCGTGCCGATCGCCCTGCCCTGCTCGTCCCACATTTTGGCGTCAGCGCGTATCGCGTCCGTGATGACCTTGAGCTTGCTCATGGGCCCTCTCTCCTTTCCGTATCAGTCCAAGAAGCGCTGAGGGTCCTTGATCATGGCCAGGAACTCGTTCATCAGACCGTCCGCATGCAGGTTCGCGACGCCGGCCGCGCCGGGGCTCTCAGCGCTGCCGAGCTTGCCGCGGGCGTCGTTCAGGGCCTCGTTGAGCGCCTGGTTCAGCCGGACGGTCGACTGCCCGGCGGCCCACTGCGGGTCCACTTCGCAGGAGACCAGGGCATGCGCGGTGACGGTGATGGTGACCCGGCGCGCGGCGGAATCTCCCGTGACCTCCGGCGGCAGAAACGCGTTGGCGTCCAGCTGGTCGACGGCGTCGAGTGCCGTGAGGGCGTCCTCGATCGATTCGTCCATGGGCCTGCGGAGGACGTAACGCACATCGTGGTCGGAGATCTCGGGGAACGGACGGGCGGGTGCCGTCGACGCGGACGAGGCGGGGCCGTCGTCGAGTTGCTCGGCCCGCGCTTCCCAGCCGGACTGCTCCAGCGAACGTGACCAGCGCTCCAGACGGTCGCTCATGGCGGACTCGAACGCCTCGACGACGGCGCTGCCGAGGTCCCCGACGGCCCGTCGGCGCTGCCAGTCCGACGCGATCTTGATCGACTCCGGAAGTCCGTCGGCGCCCAGGGACACGGAGACGGCACCCTGCGGGTCCGTTCCTTCGGAACTCTGGGGCACTCGGTCGCGCATGTCCGACATCAGCCGCTGTAGATTCTCCGCATACTGCTGGAACTGTTGCAGTTCACGGAAGATGTCCTCGCTCACGCTTCCCCCTTACTGACCAGTTCGCGAAACCGTCATACCTTTGCGAACAAATGGCCAGAGCGCAGATGTGTTGCATAACCTTTGCTTCGCACGCTAGCACGAGGTAACGGCTGTCACCGATGGGGCAACTGCTCCTGTAGCGAATTCGGAACGTGCTTGGGGAATACGTCGGTTCGAACGGGTCATCACCTGGGCGAGCCCGCCCGGCGGCGGACCGCGAACAGCGCGAGGCAGACCACGACGAGGACGCCGACCGCGCCCAGGACCCACGGAAGAACGCCACTGCCGCTGCCGCCGTCGTCGCTGCTGTCGGCCGCGGTGTCGCTCGCCGAGGAGCCGCCCTTGGCCGGGGCCGGGGACTGGCCCTGCGACGAGGAGGGGGACGGGGAGCCGTCCGCCTGCGCCGGCACCAGGGGGTTGGTGTCGGCCGAGCCCGGCTCTCCCTTGTTCTCGAGGACGTTGTAGCGGGGACGGATCGTGCCGTAGCCGATGTAGCGACTGGGAATCTCACCCTCGGTGGGCTTTCCCGCGGTGTCCATCATGACGCGCAGCACCTGATTACCGTTCCAGGACGGGTGCTTGGCCCAGATGAGAGCGGCTGCGCCGGAGGCGATGGCCGTAGCCTGGCTGGTGCCCCAGCTGCGGCAGTAGCCGGCCTTGCCGATACAGCGGATCGGGATGTCCTGACCCGGTGCGGCAAGAGCGACGAACGATCCGTGGTTCGAGAACTTGGTCACCGTCGACGAGGAGTCGACTGCGCTTACTCCGGCCACCCCCTTGCTGGCTGCCGGATAGGTGACGTCGTTTGACGTCTCCCCGTCGTTACCCGAACCGGCGAGGAGCAGTTTGCCACGGCTGACCGCGTAGTCCACCGCTTTCTGTAGCTTGCCCTGTTCACTCTTGTTGAGCTGATAGTACGGGTAGGCCAGCGACATGTTGATGATCTGGGCATCGCTGTCCGCAGCGTAGCGAATGGCATTGATGAGACCCGGAACGCTATTGGTTCCTGACTCTTTCGTCGAACCGAATACCGTGAGCGGCAGAATGCGCGCATCCGGAGCGAGACCCTTGATGCCCTGGCCGTTGTCTCCGTTTCCGGCGATGAGCATGGAAATAGCCGTACCGTGCCCGTCCGGGTCCGTACGGGCGTCCTTGCTCGGTTCCACGAAGTTCTTGCCCTTGAGCACCTTCCCCTTCAGCTCCGGGGCTGACGCGTCGACCCCGGAATCAAGGACCGCGACCGTGATGCCCTCGCCTGTGGTGACCTTCCACATGCTTTCCGCCTGCATGCGGTCCAGATACCACTGGCGCTCCCGCATGCTCTCCGCCGTGGCGGCGGGGGCGATCAGCCCCATGATGGCGAGCAAGGACGCGAGCAGCGAGATGACCACTGCCGTCCGGCTCCGGAACTGGTTGAGCGTTGTTTCCATATCGCCTGTTCGTCCTGTGCTCGCCATCGTCCGCGGCTTCTGCGGAGGGGCTTTACCCGATCACGGGAGGCACGGTGCCGCACCGGCCCTCGTTCCGGGTCTCTTCGTCCTCGGTCGGATGGTCGGGCACCTCCCGGCCTTCCTCGCGCTGACTCTTCCGTCGCTCGGTGCGTCCCGGCGCGGCGGGGCCCCGTCCTTCGGTCGCCCCCCGGACGAGCCCGCTCCCACCGGGGGTGAACTCCCCGCCGGTCCGCAGCTCGCTGGTGCGACGCACCGTACCTTCGGTCCGGCCCGGGGCCGCAGCCCGCCGGTTCGGACCGGCGCCGATGACGCCTCCCGGCCGACCGGCCGCGGACACCCCAGGCCCCGCACCGGAACCCACGCGGCCCACAGGCCCGGTCGCTTCCCTGCCGATGACCGTCCCCCGAGTCCCTCGGGGGTTCCCGCTCGTGCCCGCCTGGGGGTTGGGCATACCGCCGACGATGCTCCTGTCGGCGCGCGCGGTGTTGTTGGGCCGGGCGTTGACCGGCTGGACCTGTCCGTTCGACAGCCTGGGATTGGCGATGGGGTCCCTCGTGCCGCCGGTCCCCACGGTGGGATTGACCTTCCCCACGGAGGGGTTGACCTTGCTCACCGTGGGATTGACCTTGCCCACAGAAGGGTTGACCTTGCCCACACCGGGTGTGGTTCTGGTCGTCGGCGGCAGCGATACGGGCAGGCCCACGGGCCCGGGTCCGTCACCGACCGGCGTCACCGGGGGCGCACCGCCGGTGGGAAGCTGCGGCGGGGTGGTGGTGGGCGGCAAGTGCTGCACACTGTCGATGTTGGTGTGCGTGGAATCCGGGACGGTGACGTGCCCCGGGCTCTCCGGGATCGACGGAGTGCTGACATGTCCCGGCGAGACATGCCCTGGCGAGCCCGGAGTCACCGTGGACGGGTTGGTCACATGCGGCGACGCCCCGCCGGAGACGCCCGTCGTGTGGAAGGTGCTCCCGGAACCACCGGACGTACTGTAGCTCTCCTGTCCGCCGCCCACTGCGGTGTCAGGGAGCATCTGACTCGGCAGCGGTTTGAAGACCGGCTCGTCCTCCTGGGCAGCCGCGATGGTCTCCTGCGACGACCTGTAGTACGAGGCCAGCTTGTACATCTGCGGAAGCGCCTCGTCGCGGACCTTTTTCAGGCCCTCCAGGCGCTTCTCTTCCTTCTCCTGGTCGGCGTAGCACACCTGGGAGCCCGCCGGCCGATCCGGCATCGACTTCTTGACCTCGCTGAGCGCCTGGCCCGCGGTCTCCATGGCGGTGCCGACGGAGCCGGCGAAGCTCGCCAGCTTCAGTGCCTGGTTGGCGAAGTCGTCGCCCCAGTTCCGGAACGCGTCGCCGCCCTCACCCTTCCAGGTGACCCTGCCGACGCGCTTCTTGAGCTCGTCGCCGATTTTCTCGATCTCGCCCTGCGCCTTCGTCAGCGCATTGCCTCGCCGGATGATCTCTTGCTCATCCGTACCTTCGATCATGGCGAGCATGTCTTCGAACGACGCATGCTCAAAACTGGTGATGTTGTAGCACATCCTGAGCGGCGGCAGCTTGCTGGATTCGCCCATGTCTACATCCCCCGTTCACCCATCACATGCCGTCGTGGCCACTGCTCTTACCGCCGCCCGTCTTGGGTTCGCCGGTCTTGTCATGGCCCTTCGGGTCGTGCTCTTTCTGATACTGCTCGTAATACGCCTGGGTACGCCTCTGAATGGCCTTCAGGCGCTCTCCGTGCTCGTGGTCCACCGTCTGGTAGTCGCTGTCGGCCGCGCTCACCGTGATGCCCATCGCCTCCAGCTGCTCGCCCAGGGTCTGGGAGAGCAGCTCCAGCCGTCCGTGCACCAGCTCGTACGCGCTCGACAGCGACAGCGCCTCGGGGAAGTTCTTGCCGTAGGCGGTGGCGGTCACCTTCTGCTCGGAGATCTTGCCGTGTGCGGCGCTCGACTTGTCGAGTTCGGTCAGAAGCCTGTCAACGCGCTTCTTGAACTCCTGAAGGGATTCGGTGGGAGCGTCGAGGTCCGGCGAAGAAGGGGACGTAGCGGAGCCACCCCCGTCCGGCGCCAACTCAGCCATGAAGCACCTCCTTCAATACCTGGATTCCAGCACTCGTGGGTGCGGGACACGCGACCCGGGTCGCGTGTCCCGCACCCACGACACGACCGCAGGCTGTGCCGCTGCGTCTGTGACTACGAAGCGAACCGCTGGCCCTGACGGTGGTCATTGGCCTTGTAGCCCTCCGTAGCCTCCAGCAGCTTCCTCGAGATGGTGAGGAGGGTGGTGTGCAGGTGGTCGACGCGCTGGTTCCACTCGTGCTGACGCTCGTTGAACGCGCGCTGTGCCTCACCGGTCCAGGACTCGGACACCGCCTTGACCTGCCTCATGATGGTGTCGAGGTCGGTCTTGAGCTGGTTGGCCTCGGTCCTGACCGTGTTCGAGGCTTCGACGACGCCTTCGTACGTAATCTCCATTGAGCTCTAACTCCTGATGCGAGGCGGACGGGTCACGAGGATCAAGAGGCGTGGAAGGAGCCGAGGATGCCGCTCTCCCCGCCTCCGACGCTGTTGATGTTCCTGAGCTGGTCGAGTTCCTCCTGGTCGAACCCGTCCCGGCTCGCCTTCACCAGTTCGCGGGTGAAGCTCAGCAGCTGGTTCACGCGGCGCACGTCGTTGTTGACCTCCGTCTGGAGGTTGTTGTACGCGCCTGCCGCGATGCCCTTCCAGTGGCCCTCGACGTGGTCGATCACGCCATTGAGCTTCCCGATCCGCTCGGTCAGCTGACCTTCCATCCAGTCGATGGCGCTTTCGAGGGTCTTGAAATCATGACCTTCTACGCGGAGCTTCTCCGCCATGGCACACCTTCCCCCATGAATCGGATGCCGCGGGACATGCGGTGCTCTGTGACCGTCCCGTGTGGGCATCGACCAAAGCTGTCAAGGATCACTCTAGTCAGCATCCCCGTGTGCATGACCAACACGTATGCGGTTGTTACACGGATGGGACGCCGGAGACGGCCGGGTGACGACCTGGCCTCATGCGTCGCGCCGACGACGCCAGTCACGCAGCACCACCGCACCGCCCGCGGTGATCGCCACGACCACCGCGCCCGTTCCCAGGGCGTACGTGGCCAGCCGGGTACGGCGCTCCTGCGGGGTCTCGCCCAGCGTGAGGCGGCCGGGTTCGGGCTTCGGGACGTTCGCCGCCGGGCCGGTGTCGACCGTGGGACGCTCGATCTTCTTGTCGTCGTCGGTGAGGGCCTTGACCGGGTCGACGACACCCCAACCGATGTACCGGTCGCGGCCGTTGACGCCCCGCTCCGCGGTCTGCTCGATCTGGGCGATGACCTCCTGCCGCGACCAGTCGGGGTGCTTGGCGCGGATCAGGGCCGCGACCCCGGCCACGTACGGGGCGGCGAAGCTGGTGCCGTTGTCCACGCACTGCCCGCCCTTGGGCACGGTGGAGACCATGTCGACACCGGGCGCCGCGACGCCGACGAAATCGCCGCTCTGCGAGAAGTACGCGCGCTCGTTGTTGCGGTCGGAGGCGGCGACGGCGAGGACACCGGAGTAGGACGCGGGATAGGTGCGCTTGGACTCGCCGTCCGCGCCGTCGTTGCCGGCGGCCGCGACCACGACCACGTCCTGCTGGACCGCGTAGGCGATCGCCTGCTCGAGGTCGATCTGCGAGCGGGCTCCCTTGGTGTCCTGGGAGATGTTGATGACCCGCGCGCCCTCCTTCACCGCCTTCCGGATGGCCTCCGCCATCTTCTGCGGCGTGCCCTTGCCCTCGGCGTTGTTCTGCTTGAGGGGGATGATCGTCGCCTCGGGCGCCAGCCCCACGAAGCCGGTGCCCTCGCGCGGGCGGGCCGCGATGATGCCGGCGACCTTGGTGCCGTGCCCGACCTCGTCGACCGTCGGGTCCTCGGCGAGTTTCCGCTCCTCCTTGGAGGCGTCCTTGGCCGGGGGCAGGAAATTCGCCCCGCTCGCCTTGTCGACGGCGGTCTTCAGCTGGATGTTGGTGTCATCGACACCGGTGTCGATGACGGCGACCCGTACCGGCTTGCCGTTCTTCTCCTTGCCCTTGGTGTCCTCCCACAAGCGGTCGAACACCAGCCGCTGAAGCGACCAGGGGGTGCCCTTGATCTGCTTCTTCATCGGGAACGTGCACTCGCCGTTGCCGTCCAGGGCGAGCACGGCGGCGGGCTGTGCGGCGGCGGCGCCCGTCGCACCGGTGAGGCACGCCAGTGCCACCGCCGAGGACAGGGCGGCGATGCGCCTCATACGTGGCTGCTCCATCGTCATGAACCCTGCGGCTGCCGTGCGCTGTTGGTGTCCAGCCGCGGCCCGATCGGCAGGAACTGGGACCAGTTGAGCGGCACCGGCAGCGGCTTCACATCGCCGTATCCCAGCCTCACCTGAGCCTGGTTCGCCGATGTCTGCCCGCCGGACTGCGCGTCCTGCTGCGCGGCGGAGCCGGAACCGTCAGCGCCGATCTTCGACTTGCCCGAGCTGCCGTCGTTGTTCGCCTGCACCTGGTAGCGCAGGCCGGTGTCGGTGACGAGGAAGACCTGACCGGTGCTGGTCGCCCGGCCCTGGAACTGCCGGTAGAACAGGCCGGTGCCCGGCGTGACGTACGCGCTGGTGGCGCCGTCCACGATGGTCGCGGGGTAGTCCCGGCCCGCCCAGGTCTCGAGCGTGGGCGTGCCGTTGTCGGCCACCTTGGTGAGGATGTTGCACACGGTGTCCCGGGCGCCGCTCCCGCCCTCGGCGGAGTTCACCTGACGCGGGGGTTCGGCCGGCCAGGTGGTGTCACCGGCGAAGACGGTGGAGTCGGAGACGAAGTCCTGCGGGTTGACCTGCATCGGCTTACTGAGCTGGTTGAGTCCGCTCAGCTGCTCGCTGTTGAGCAGCAGCTTGGCGGTGAAGTCGGAGACCGGCTGCACCTTTCCCGGCACCACGACATAGTGCTGGACGCCGCCGCCCGTCTGGGCCTGGAGCACCATGCCCACCCTGTTGGCCTTGTCCGGCAGCGAGTCGATGCCGGCCGAGGTGTTCGGCTCCCCCGGCACCTGCGGGAACACCACGGGCGCACCGTCCTTCAGGGTGTCCAGCCAGTCGTCGGTCACCCGCTGGGGCTTGGCGCCCTCCGAGAAGAGCGTGCGCAGCAGCAGGTTGTACTGACCGGCGGACATGCTCTTCTCGCCCTTGGGGCCACCGAGCAGGTACTTGGTGCCGGACCGGTCGACGAGGTAGCGGCCCGAATCCCCCTCGACGTACAGCACCTGGCCGCCGCGCAGCCGCTCCGGGCCCTCGACCTTCGACGCCTCACGGTCGGCGAGGACGAAGACCGCCTTCTGCGCGGTCTTGTCCTGCCCGCCCCCAGGCTGCTCGCAGACCACCCAGCGCTTCTGCTTGACGGCCTCGCTCGCCGAGGGCATTCGGTCCGGGGCGTACGGAATTCCGATCGTCGGCCCGCGCGGAATGTCGCCGTTGTCGAGCTGCGACTCCTTCACCCGGATGATGTCGGACTTGTTCTGGTCCAGGAGGAGTTTCGCGGAGGCGAGGTTGAGGACCGGGTGCAGCTGTTTCTTCCCGCCGGTCTTGAGAATCACGTAACGGGTCGTCGAATCGCTGCCGACGATGATGTGGGACGCGGTGTCGTCCCACCCCTTCGGCGCGGTCGGCCGGATCATGCCCCATGCGCCGAATCCGGCGAGGATCAGCGCCGCGACGACGACACCCGGGAGAAACGCGCGCAGCGGGCGCGGCGCACCGTCGTCCATGACGGTGGGCGAGGGCTGCACGAACGAGGCAACCATCCGTTTCTTCGCAAAGGTGTAGGCATTGAGCTCATCCCGCCGCGATGCCATGTCTCGCCCGCTTCTCCCCGTGTGTGCTTGTGCAGTGCCTACGTTTGGTCGCCGTAGTCGCCGTAGTCGACGTAGTCGCCGTGTCCCCGTAGTCCCGTAGTCCCCGTAGGAGATTACTCATCCACTCGGGTCATCTGACACCCCAGCCACCCTTCACGCGCCTTTCCGATACCGTAAACACACAATCGACCAGGACAGCACCAGGACATAGCGGGGGTCTCCGGGATGAGCTCTGCCACCCATGCGCATGCCGCCGTACCACGGCAGCCCTCACGCACGGCGAGCCTGGGTCCCCTGCGGCTGTATCAGCTCGTGCTCATCGAGGCGGCCGCCGCGATCCTCGTCGTCGCCTGGACCGTCGACTCACTGCTGCTGATACCCGCCGGGATCGTCGCCCTCGTCTTGGTGCTGCTCGCGGTGTTGCGGCGCAGACAGCAGCCCTTCATCGACTGGCTCATCACCATCAGCGCGTTGCGCGCCCGGCAGAAGCAGGCCAAGGGGCCGGTCCCGGCGGGTGTCGACCCGTCGCTCGCGCCCGCCGTGGAATGCGATCCGGCGCTGCGCACCTACGCCTATGTGGCGCGGGACCGCCGCGAGATCGGAATGATCGGCGACGGTACGTTCCTCACCGCGGTGCTCCAGGTCCAGTCGACCGACGCTCCACTGCGGCCGCTGCGCACCAAGCGGCCGCTGCCGCTCTCGCTGTTGCAGGACGCGCTGGAGGTGGACGGCATACGGCTGGAGTCGGTGCAGGTGGTGCAGCACTCCCAGACGGCGCCCGCGCCCCATCTGCCCGAACAGGCCGCGGCGGCGCGCAGTTACGCCCCGCTGCAGGAGCAGGCCGGAGCACCCGCCATCCGGCTGACCTGGGTGGCGCTCAAGCTGACTCCCGAGCTGTGCCCGGAGGCCGTACGGGCGCGCGGCGGCGGTCTGGAGGGTGCTCAGCGGTCCCTGCTGCGCGCGGTGGACCAGCTGGCCAGTCGGCTGACCGGCGCCGGGTTCTCGGCGCGGCCGCTGGCCGAGGGCGAACTGACCACTGCCATCGCCACCTCGGCGTGCGTCAACCCGCATGCGGCGACCCAGGCGGGGCGCGCGAGCACACCCACGCGCCGGACGGTGGAGACCTCGCGCGCCTGGCGCTGCGACGACCGCTGGCACACCACCTACTGGGTGGGCCGCTGGCCGCAGATGGGCCCGGAATCGGTGCCGCTGCCGCAACTCGTCGCGCTGCTGACCTCCATGCCCGCGCTCGCGTCCACCTTCAGTCTGACCCTGAAGCATGACGAGGGCAGCCGTAACGCCTCCTCGGTCACCGGGCACATCCGGGTCACCGGGCGCAGCGACACCGACCTGGTCACCGCCCGCAAGGCGTTGGAGCGCGCCGCGCGGGGGGTGCGGGTCGGGCTGGTACGTCTCGACCGCGAGCAGTTGCCCGGTGTGCTCGCGACGCTCCCGCTGGGAGGCACCCGCTGATGGCCACTTCCGCCTTCTCCCCCGCCGCTTCTGCCTCCGGTCCTTCCGGATCTTCCGGCCCTTCGGGTTCTTTCGGGCATGGTTCCGATCCGGGTTCCGGTCCCGGAGCGGGTCTGGGCTCCGGTCCCATGGTCTCCGGCGGTGCCCCCGGGGCGTCCGGTGTCCCGGGCGCGGCACACCGGACGCACCCCGGTTACGGGCTCATCGGTCCCCGGCGCGGACGGCAGACACTGCCCCTGGAGGACTTGGCGGCGCTGGCGCTGCCCATCGGCGACGACGGCGTCATCATCGGCGTGGACGAGCAGAACCAGCCCGCCGTCCTCGGCTTCAACCGCCCCGAACCGTTCGACGTGGTCCTCGTCGGCGGACTGTGGACCGCGCAGGTCCTGGCCTTCCGGGCGGCGGCCACCGGTGCCCGTATCGCCATCGAGACCGGGCGGCCGCATCTGTGGACCAACCTCGTCCAGGTCGCGGGCGGCGGACAGCAGTGCATGACCGTCTTCGACGTGGGCCGTGTGCCACCGCAAGGACCTTCGGTGGGCAGCCCGGTCCTGGTCGTCCGGGACTGCGGCATGCGTCCGCCGCGCGGCCGGGTCTCCGCTCTGCCCTGGCAGTCGGTGCTGACCCTGCTGCCGTATCTGAGCCCGGTCGCGCCCCGGCTGCTCGAGCACGCCGGACTGGTCGGCATTCAGCGCGTTTCGCCGGACGAGGCCCGGGAGATAGGTCGCATCATGGGCCTGCCGCAGAGCGACGTCACGGCGCTGTCCACCCTTCCCGACTGGGTCACCCTCTGGTGTACACGCGCCGGACGGCAGTTCGTCACCGTGCAGGCGACGGATGCCGAGACGGGGCTGCTGGGATCTCCGCGTCGGGTGGACTGACCCGGGCAGAACCCCTCAGGGTTGGTCCGTCGTTGATCGACGTCGCTCGAGAGCGGTCCACATCATGTGGTGGACGGCTTCGAGTGGCGGGACAGGCCTGCCCCCGCGGCACCCATGGTGATTAGTCTTGGGGTACGCGGTGGGGGACCTGATCAGGGATCCCCAACGTCACAAAAGGGGAAAGCCGAACGGTCGGACGACAGTAGCGATCGGCAACAGATCGGCCTCGCCAAGAATTTCAAGGGTGTTCGACCACACCAGGAGGCATTGTGAGCAGCGATCGGGACGAGATCCGCACGGGCGGAAACACACCCGGCGATGATCGGTCCGACGCGGAGACCGAGCACACGGGCGAGTTCACCATCGACTACACCCCACCCGCGTGGTACACGCAGAACGCTTCGTCGTCGTCCTCACCGGCCTCCACGGGCCCGGCGTCGGCCGGTGGTTCCGGTGGAATCGGGGCGGGCGCGGGTGCCGGGGCGCCGATTCCGCCGCCTCCGCCGCCCACGGGCGCTCCGGTGTCCGTGCCGGGGGCGCCGGAGCCGAGCGGCTTTCCGAGTGCTTGGCCGACGCCGGCCGCGGCACCCTCCGCCGATGTCGCGTCGGACGCCTCCGAGGTGGAGGAGGTCCACGCCCAGGCGGAGGACGAGGCGCGGCCCGAACCGGAGGCCAAGGAGTCCGAGGAGGAGACCCGTCGACCTCCTTTGTCCGACTATGAGCGGGATGCGGCGACTCCGCCCGCGGCTGACACCGCGAAGGGTGACACGGCATCGGACGGCCCTGAGCCCCTGGGGTCCTCCGGCGAGGCTTCCGAGGACGAGGCGGAGGTCCCGGCGGCACCGGATCCCGCTTCCGTCGATGACGACGACTTCACACTGGCGCCCGCCGCGGCCCCTCGGGACGACGCCTCCGAGCCCGGCTCCGAGTCCGGCTCCGACGAGAGCGACAACGGCGATGTGGTCAGCAACTCCACCGTGCGGTTCTCCACCGCCGCGCTGCGGCGCGAAGTGGCCGCGAAGCGGGGTGAGGACGCCGAGGCCGACGCGGTCGGCGCGACTGATTCCGGTTCCGGTTCGGCTTCCGGTTCTGGTTCGTTCGCTGCTTCCGGTGCTGGTTCAGGGTCCGGTGCGGGCGCCGATGCCGGCTCTGCGGACACGGACGACCGTACGGGCGGCCATCTGCGCAGCGAGGGCACGCTGCGCTTCTCCACGGCCGCGCTGCGGCGGGAGATGGAGGAGTTGAGGCAGGAGGCGAGCGCCGAGCCGCAGGACGCGGTGCCCGAGGACGCCGTGCCGCCGAGCGCGCCGGCCCCCGAACAGCCCGCCGCCACCTGGGCTCCGCCGCCCGTTCCGCAGTCGGGGCTGCCGCCCCTGCCGCCGGACTTCCAGCCCGCCTCGCCCGAGAGCGCCGCACCGGCTCCGGCTCCCGCTCCGGTTCCGGAGCAGCGGACGGACGGACCTGATGGACCTGCCGGGCCTGCCGTCCCCGGCACCGGCGCACCGCTCCCGCCTCAGCAGGACGCGGCCTGGGCGCCTCCGCCGCCCCAGACGCAGGGTCAGCCCGGTCAGCCGGCCGCCGCGGGGCCCGGACCTCAGGGCGGTTACGGCTATCCGCGTCCCGGTGAGGGCGCGCCCGCAGGGTTTTCCGGCCAGCCCGGCGCGGTCCCCGGCCAGGCCGGTCCGGGCCCGCTGCCGCCCCAGGCCCAGGGCGGGCCGCCCCCGGCGGCCAACGTGCCCGGCCCGCAGGACGGTTATCAGCAGCCCGGTCCGGCCGCTCCGGGCCCCGGCCCGCAGACCCCGTCGGCTCCGCAGGGGCCCCACTACGGCTATCCGCAGCCCGGCGCCCAGCCCGCCCCCGGCCCGGCCGATCAGGGCCAGGGCCCGCCGCCCGTCCAGGGCGGTTACGGCTTCCCGCAGACGGCCACCCCGGCGCAGCAGCACCAGCCCTATCCCGAGCCCCAGCGGACGTACCCGGGCCAGCCCGGCGAACCCGGCCAGTCCGGACCGTACGTCCCGCCCGGCCCCGTCCAGGGGCAGCAGTTCCCGGGACAGCAGCCCGGCGTGCCGGGCCCGCAGGGCGGTTACGGCTTCCCACAGCCCGGCGACGGCACCGCCATGCCGCAGCCGCAGGACGGCTATGGCTATCCGCGCCCCGACGCCCACGCCGCTCCCGCGGCCCCGGCCGACCCCCGCACCGGCGGCTGGCCCACCGTCACGCCCGACCAGCGGCGACAGGCGGGGAACGCGGGGGCGCCGCTCGGGTACACGGCGGCGGTCGAGCTCTCCTCGGACCGGCTGATCAAGGGCAAGCAGAAGCCGAAGAAGAACAACACCCCCGGCCCCTCCCGCTTCAAGATCGGCGGTAAGAAGGAAGAGGCGGAGCGGCAGCGCAAGCTGGAGCTGATCCGCACGCCGGTGCTCTCCTGCTACCGGATCGCGGTGATCAGCCTCAAGGGCGGTGTCGGCAAGACCACGACGACCACCGCCCTCGGCGCGACCCTGGCCATCGAGCGCCAGGACAAGGTCATCGCGATCGACGCCAACCCCGACGCGGGCACCCTCGGCCGGCGCGTGCGGCGGGAGACCGGTGCGACCATTCGCGACCTGGTCACGGCGATCCCGTACCTCAACAGCTACATGGACATCCGGCGGTTCACCTCGCAGGCGCCGTCGGGGCTGGAGATCCTGGCCAACGACGTGGACCCGGCGGTCTCGACCACGTTCAACGACGACGACTACCGCCGCGTCATCGACGTCCTGGGCAAGCAGTACCCGATCATCCTCACCGACTCGGGCACGGGGCTGCTCTACAGCGCCATGCGCGGCGTCCTCGACCTCGCCGATCAGCTGATCATCATCTCCACGCCCTCCGTGGACGGTGCCAGCAGCGCCAGCACCACCCTCGACTGGCTGTCCGCGCACGGCTACGCGGATCTGGTCTCGCGGAGCATCACGGTGATCTCCGGGGTGCGGGAGACCGGGAAGATGATCAAGGTTGAGGACATCGTGTCGCACTTCGAGACCCGCTGCCGCGGGGTGATCGTCGTGCCCTTCGACGAGCATCTGTCGGCGGGCGCCGAGGTGGACCTGGACATGATGCGGCCCAAGACCCGCGAGGCGTACTTCAACCTCTCGGCCATGGTCGCGGAGGACTTCACCCGGGCCCAGCAGGAACAGGGCCTGTGGACGGGCGAGGGCGGGTCCCAGCCGCCGCAGGTGGCCCCGCCGATGCCCGGCCAGGCCCAGCAGCAGCCCTACCCGGGCGCCTACGCGCCTCAGCAGGGCCAGCAGCCGCAGTACCCCGGATATCCGCAGCAGGGCGGCCAGCAGGGCTGGCAGCAGCCGTACGGGCAGGGGCAGCAGCCGCACCCCGGCCAGCCGTGGCAGCAGGCCCAGCCGGGCCAGGAGGGTCAGCCGGGGCAGCCCTGGCAGCAGCCCCCGGGGCCGCAGCGGTAGCGAGCGGGAGAAGCGATGCGCCCCGTGGGCCGGTGATCCGGTCCCACGGGGCGCATGTGCGTTGGCGCCGCACGGGCGGCGCGGCCGCGCTCACCACACGGCGCGTCAGCTGCCGTCGTGCTCCTCGACGAGTTCGCGGGCCCGCTTCACATCGGCCGCCATGCGCTCCAGCAGCGCCTCGATCGAGTCGAACTTCTCCTGGCCCCGCAGATAGGCGAGGAAGTCGACCTCGACATGGAGCCCGTACAGATCCAGCCCGACCCGGTCGATCGCATACGCCTCGACCGTCCGCTCGGTGCCGTCGAACTGCGGATTGGTGCCGACCGAGATGGCCGCGGGCATCGCCTCGCCCCGCGCCGTCAGCCAGCCGGCGTAGACGCCGTCGGCCGGGATCGCGGTGTGCGCCGGGGTCTCCAGGTTGGCCGTCGGAAAGCCCAGCTCACGGCCGCGCTGCGCCCCGCGCACCACCACACCCTCGACGCGGTGCGGCCGGCCGAGGACCTCCATCGCGCCCGTGACATCGCCCTCCGCGACCAGACGGCGCACCAGTGTGGAGGAGAACGGCTCGCCGCCGCCCGCCTCGCCGCGCTCGTACAGGTCGACGACCTCGACCTCGTAGTCGTAGGTGGTGCCGAGTTCGCGCAGGAAGGCGACGTTCCCGGCGGCCTTGTGGCCGAAGCGGAAGTTGGGGCCCTCCACCACGACCCGTGCGTGCAACTTGTCGACCAGCACCTTCACCACGAAGTCGGCGGGGGCGAGCCGGGAGAACTCGGCCGTGAACGGCAGGACCAGCACCGCGTCCACACCCAGCCCGGCCATCAGCTCCGCGCGCCGCTGATGCGTGGCGAGCAGCGGCGGATGGCTGCCCGGCCGCACGACCTCGCTCGGATGCGGGTCGAAGGTGACCACGACCGCCGGTACACCCAGCTCACGCGCCCGTGCCACGGCACGGCCGATGATCAGCTGGTGTCCTCGGTGCACCCCGTCGTAGGAACCGATGGTGACGACGCTGCGCCCCCAGTCCTCAGGGATGTCCTCCAAGCCACGCCAGCGCTGCACTTTGCCCGCTCCTCGCCCGAACCTTTGTCTGTCGACTTCGCAGGTCTAAGACTGCCATGTCCCAGGCGTCCACCTCGCATCGGTGGTCGCCGCGAGCGCCCGGACCGGCCGGAAGCCACCGTAGGCGGCCGGCTCGGGCGCTCGCAACGCGGCCTGGGGTCGATGGCCTCGCACGTGGCCTCGCACGTGGCCTCGCACGTCGATGGCCTCGCACGTCGATGGCCTCATACGAAGACGGCCAGGCTCTTCGCCTTGCCCTTCGACTCCTCCACGAGGGCCAGGAAGCGCCCCTCCGGCCCGAAGACCGCGACCGGCCCCGGCGCGCCCGCCGACGGCATGTCGATCCGCACACCGTTGCCCAGCAGCCGGGCCTGGCGGGCGTCCACGTCCCAGCGCGGGAAGGCGGCGGCCGCGGCCTCGGCGATGGGCATGACCTCCAGCGACTCCTCCAGCCGCTCCAGCGTCCTGGCCGCCGCCAGCCCGTACGGGCCGACCCGGGTCCGGCGCAGGGCCGTGAGGTGGCCGCCGACGCCCAGCCCGGCGCCCAGGTCGCGCGCCAGCGCCCGGATGTAGGTGCCGGAGGAACACACCACCGTGACATCCAGGTCGGATACGGCGGTGCCGTCCTCCGCCTTGGCCTCACGGTGGTCGTGGAGGACGAAGGAGGAGACGGTCACCGGCCGCGCCGGGATCGCGAACTCCTCGCCCTCCCGCGCCCGTGCGTAGGAACGCTTGCCGTCGATCTTGATGGCGCTGACCTTCGACGGGACCTGCTGGATGTCCCCGGTCAGCTCCTCGATCCCGGCCTGGACGGCGCTCGGCGCGAGCCCGGCGGCGCCGTCCGAGGAGGTGATCTCGCCCTCCGCGTCATCGGTGACCGTGGTCTGGCCGAGCCGGATGGTGGCCCGGTACTCCTTCTCGGTCAGCGCCAGATGGCCCAGCAGCCGGGTCGCCTTCTCCACGCCGACCACGAGCACGCCCGTGGCCATCGGGTCCAGCGTCCCGGCGTGGCCGACCCGCCGGGTGCCGACGAAGCGGCGCATCTTGGCGACGACGTCGTGCGAGGTGAAACCGGCCGGTTTGTCGACGATCACCAGGCCGTCCGGTGCCCCGGAACCGGCCTTGCCGTTGCGCGTCATACGTCCGATGAACCCTTGCCGTCCGTGCCGGGCTCCTCGTCGTCCGTCTCCTGGCCGGGCTTGCGGTAGGGGTCGGCGTCGCCGGCGTAAGCGGCACCCGAGGACGCCTGGCGCACCTCGGCGTCCGCGGCCTTGGCCTTGGCGAGCAGATCGTCGATGGTGCGGGCGTTCTCCGGCAGCGCGTCCGGGACGAACGTCAGGCTCGGGGTGAAGCGCACCCCGGTCTGCCGTCCGACCTCCGACCGCAGCACGCCCTTGGCGCTCTCCAGGGCCGCGGCGGAGGCCGCCCGCTCCTCGTCGTCGCCGAAGACCGTGTAGAAGACGGTCGCCTCCCGCAGATCACCGGTGATCCGGGTGTCGGTGATGGTCACATAGCCCAGCCGCGGGTCCTTGATCCGCCGCTGTAGGGTCTCCGCGACCACGACCCGGATGCGGTCCGCCAGCTTGCGTGCCCGCGCGGTGTCGGTCATGCGTCTTCTTCTCTCTTCTTCGCGTCAGTCATCGATGGCCGGGGACGGTCTGCGACCGCCGGTCCGGCCCTCATTCATCATCGCCACCGTGGAACCGCCGCCGCACCGACAGCAGCTCCACCTCCGGCCGCGCCGCCACCAGCCGCTCGCAGCGGTCGAGCACCTCGCTGAGGTGGCCCGTGTCCCCGGAGACCATCGCGAGGCCGATCCGGGCCCTGCGATACAGGTCCTGGTCTCCGACCTCCGCCACGCTCACCGCGAATTTGCGGTGCAGCTCGGCGACGATCGGGCGGACGACGGAGCGCTTCTCCTTCAACGACCGTACGTCGCCGAGAAGCAGGTCAAAGGACAACGTCCCTACATACATGCGGTCCGGGTCTAGCCACCCGTGGGGCCTTTGAGAATGCGGACTTCTGGCACCGTACACGCAAGGGCCGGGGCCGATCGACGGAAATTCCTCCGCCGACCGGCCCCGGATGGACAGCCGCTCGTCAGCCGCGCGGCTTCTCGCGCATCTCGTACGTCGCGATGACGTCGTCGACCTTGATGTCGTTGTAGCTGCCGAGGTTGATACCGCCCTCGAAGCCCTCGCGAATCTCGGTGACGTCGTCCTTGAAGCGACGCAGACCCTCGATGTTGAGGTTCTCCGCCACGACCTTGCCGTCGCGGAGCAGGCGGGCCTTGGTGTTCCGCCGGACCTCGCCGGAGCGGATGAGCACACCCGCGATGTTGCCCAGCTTGGACGAGCGGAAGATCTCGCGGATCTCCGCCGTACCGAGCTCGACCTCTTCGTACTCCGGCTTGAGCATGCCCTTCAGGGCCGCCTCGATCTCCTCGATCACCTGGTAGATGACCGAGTAGTAGCGGACGTCCACGCCCTCGCGCTCGGCCATCTGCGTGGCACGCCCGTCGGCGCGCACGTTGAAGCCGATGACGATGGCGTCGGAACCGGTCGCCAGGTCGATGTCGGTCTCGGTGACCGCACCCACACCGCGGTGCAGCACCCGCAGGTCCACCTCTTCGCCGACGTCGAGCTGGAGCAGCGAGGACTCGAGAGCCTCCACCGAACCGGACGCGTCGCCCTTGATGATGAGGTTGAGCTGCTGGACCTGACCGGCCTTGAGCACCTTGTCCAGGTCCTCCAGGGAGACCCGGCGGGTGCGCTTGGCGAAGGCGGCGTTCCGCTCGCGGGCGGCGCGCTTCTCGGCGATCTGGCGAGCGGTGCGGTCCTCGTCGACGACGAGGAAGTTGTCACCCGCACCGGGCACGTTGGTCAGACCGAGGACCAGGACCGGGGTCGCCGGACCGGCCTCCTCCAGCGCGTTCCCGTTGTCGTCGAGCATCGCCCGGACGCGGCCGTAGGCGTCGCCCACGACCATCGTGTCGCCGACCCGCAGGGTGCCGCGCTGGACCAGCACGGTGGCCACGGCGCCGCGGCCGCGGTCGAGGTGGGCCTCGATCGCGATGCCCTGTGCGTCCTGCTCGGGGTTGGCCCGCAGGTCGAGCGAGGCGTCGGCGGTGAGGACGACGGCCTCCAGCAGGCTGTCGATGTGCAGACCCTGCTTGGCGGAGATGTCGACGAACATGGTGTCGCCGCCGTACTCCTCGGCCACCAGGCCGTACTCGGTCAGCTGACCGCGCACCTTGGTCGGGTCCGCGCCCTCGACGTCGATCTTGTTGACCGCGACCACGATCGGCACGTCGGCCGCCTTGGCGTGGTTCAGCGCCTCGATCGTCTGGGGCATCACACCGTCGTTGGCCGCCACCACGAGGATCGCGATGTCGGTCGACTTGGCACCACGGGCACGCATGGCGGTGAACGCCTCGTGACCCGGGGTGTCGATGAAGGTGATCCTGCGCTCTTCGTCGTTGACCTCGGTCGAGACCTGGTAGGCACCGATGTGCTGGGTGATGCCGCCGGCCTCGCCCGCGACCACGTTGGTCTTGCGGATCGCGTCCAGCAGGCGGGTCTTACCGTGGTCGACGTGACCCATGACGGTCACCACCGGCGGACGCGCGACGAGCATCTCCTCGCCGCCCTCGTCCTCGCCGAACTCGATGTCGAAGGACTCAAGGAGCTCGCGGTCCTCCTCCTCCGGGCTCACGATCTCGACGTTGTAGTTCATCTCGTCGGCGAGAAGCTGAAGCGTCTCGTCGGAGACGGACTGCGTCGCGGTGACCATCTCGCCCAGGTTGAACATCACCTGGACCAGGGACGCCGGGTTGGCGTTGATCTTCTCCGCGAAGTCGGTGAGCGAGGCACCCCGCGACAGCCGGACCGTCTGGCCGTTGCCGCGCGGCAGCATCACACCGCCGATGGACGGGGCCTGCATGGCCTCGTACTCCTGGCGCCTCTGCCGCTTCGACTTGCGGCCACGACGCGCCGGACCGCCGGGACGGCCGAACGCGCCCTGGGTGCCACCACGGCCACCGGGACCACCCGGACGGCCGCCGAAGCCGGGACGGCCACCGCCGCCACCGAAGCCGCCGCCACCACCGGGACGACCGGCGAAACCGCCGCCGCCGCCGGGACGACCGCCGCCACCGCCACCGGGACGGCCGGCGAAACCGCCACCGGGACGCCCGCCGCCACCGCCACCGGGACGACCGGCACCGCCAGGACCGCGACCGCCGCCGGGGCCCGGACGCGGGCCGGCGGCCGGACGCTGCGGCATCATGCCCGGGTTCGGGCGCGGACCGCCGCCGGGACCCGGACGCGGGCCGCCGCCCTGGGCGCCCTGCGGACGGGGCATCTGGCCCGGAGTGGGCCGGGGGCCGCCGGGACCGCCCTGGCCGCGGCCCGGACCGCCCTGGCCGCCGCCCTGCGGGCGCGGGCCGGGGCCGGGCTGGCCGCCGGGGCGCGGGGCGCCGCCGGGACGGGGCGCCTGCGGGCGCGCCATACCGGTGGAGCCACCGGAGGTGAAGGGGTTGTTACCCGGACGGGGACCGGCCGGACGGGGCGCACCCGGACGCGGACGCTCCTGGCCCGGACGCGGGGCACCACGGCCGCCCTGGCCCTGGCCGCCCTGGCCCTGACCCGGTGCGCCGGGACGGGCGCCGGGGCGCGGACCAGGCGTGGCACCCGGCTTGCCGGGCGCGCCCGGCTTGGCCGCGGTGGGCTTGGGACCGGGGGCCGGCGGGGCGGTGAACTCGGGCTGCGCCGGAGCCGCCGGCGCGGGGCCCGGCTTGGGGCCGGGGGTCGGACGGGCGCCCGGCGTGGGACGCGGGCCCGGAGTGGGCGCCGCGGGCGGCGTGCCGCGCTGGCCCTCGGGGGCACCCGGCTTGGGGCCGGGCGTCGGGGGCTTGGGGGCGGCCGGACGGGCCGCGGCCGCCGGACCGGGGGTCGGCGGCTTGGGCGTCGCCTTGCGCGGCGCCGAGGGCTTACCAGCGCCGCGGCCGGAGCCGTTGCCACCCTGGAAAGCGTCAGTCAACTTGCGCACAACCGGCGCCTCGATCGTCGAGGACGCCGAACGTACAAATTCACCGAGTTCTTGGAGCTTGGCCATGACGACCTTGCTCTCAACTCCGAACTCCTTGGCGAGTTCGTATACCCGGACCTTAGCCACTTCGCTCCTTTTAGGTCCGGGTTGCCGCCGGACCGTCGCTACTTCATGGGCGTACTCATCGCGTACTCATCGAGTGCTCATCGCAATCTCGACCTACTTCCGACTCGCGAGGTACCTGACCGCACGGTGTCCCGTGCCGTTCTTCCAACTACTCAGGGTGTCGCCTGCTCACCCTGCTCGACAAACCGGCGCAGTGCCGTGGTGTCGAGCGCTCCCGGCCCCCTGAAGGCCCGAGAGAGGGCCCGGCGGCGGACCGCCAGGTCCAGGCAAACCCGTGTGGGGTGCACATAGGCACCCCGACCGGGGAGCGTACCGCGCCGGTCGGGGACACAAACACCCTCGACCGCCACGATGCGCAGCAGATCGTTCTTGGCCGCCCGATCCCGGCATCCCACACACGTTCTCTCAGGGCAGGCACCAGCTCGCGTGCGGCCAGACACTGCTTAAGTCTACCTCCCTGTGCCGACACCACCCCTTGGGGGGAGTGATCGAACCGTCACTGATTTCGACTGGACCCCGAGCGACTCCGACCGGAATCAGCCTTGATCGCCCGGCTGCTCGGTGTCCGGCCGGATGTCGATCCGCCAGCCGGTCAGCCGCGCCGCCAGCCGGGCGTTCTGCCCCTCCTTGCCGATGGCGAGGGACAGCTGGTAGTCCGGCACCGTGACCCGCGCCGAGCGGGCCGACAGATCGACCACCTCGACCTTGCTCACCCGCGCGGGTGACAGCGCGTTCGCCACCAGTTCGGCGGGGTCGTCCGACCAGTCGACGATGTCGATCTTCTCGCCGTGCAGTTCGGCCATCACGGCGCGCACCCGGCCGCCCATCGGGCCGATGCACGCACCCTTGGCGTTCAGCCCCGGACGGGTGGACCGCACCGCGATCTTGGTGCGGTGGCCCGCCTCACGGGCGATCGCCGCGATCTCCACCGAACCGTCCGCGATCTCCGGCACCTCGAGCGCGAAGAGCTTCTTGACCAGGTTGGGATGCGTACGCGAAAGGGTCACCGACGGGCCGCGCACACCCTTGACGACTCGTACCACATACGTACGCAGCCGGGTGCCGTGTGCGTAGTCCTCGCCCGGGACCTGCTCCTGCACCGGCAGGATCGCCTCGAGCCGGCCGATGTCCACCAGCACGTTCTTGGGGTCCTTGCCCTGCTGGACGACACCGGCGACGACATCGCCCTCCCGCCCCGCGTACTCGCCGAAGGTGATCTCCTCCTCGGCGTCCCGCAGCCGCTGAAGGATGACCTGCTTGGCGGTCATCGCGGCGATCCGGCCGAAGCCGGAGGGGGTGTCGTCGAACTCGCGGGGCTCCTGCCCCTCCGCCAGGTCCTCGGCGTCCTCACGGGCCCATACGGTCACATGGCCGGTGTCGCGGTTCAGCTCCACCCGGGCCCGGCGACGGCTTCCCTCGGTGCGGTGGTAGGCGATGAGGAGGGCCGACTCGATCGCCTCGACCAACAGGTCGAAGGAGATCTCCTTCTCTCGCACCAGACCCCGCAGGGCACTCATGTCGATGTCCACGGCTACGCCTCCTCCTTGCTCTCGCCGCCGTCGCCCACGGACGTCTCCGGGGCCTGTTCCGTGAGCTTGTCCGCGGGTTTGCGGTTGAACTCGATCTCCACCCGCGCCTTGGAGATCTCCTCGAAGGCCAGCCGTCTGGCGGTGGGCTTGCGCCCCTTCACCCCTGGGACCTCCAGATCGAGGCCCCCGTCGTCCACCGAGACGATCCGGGCGACCAGCTCGCCGCCGTCGGCGAGTCGTGCTCGCATCAGGCGGCCGGTGGCGCGGCGGTAGTGGCGCGGCTCGGTCAGGGGGCGCTCGGCGCCGGGAGAGGTGACCTCGAGGACGTACGGGGTCTGCCCCATCGCGTCCGTGTCGTCGAGGGTCTGGGAGATGTCCCGGCTCAGCTCCGCGCACGTGTCCAGCTGGACGCCGTCGTCGGAGTCCACGACCACTCTCAGCACACGCCGCCGTCCGGCCGGTGTCACCTCGACCTCTTCCAGATCCAGGTCCCGCGCGCTGACGAGCGGTTCCAGAAGTCCGCGCAGCCTTTCGCTCTGGGTGGTGCTCATCCGGGTGACTCCTCGGCCGCGTGTGCTGTTGTGGGAAGGTCGCGTGTCAGGTCAAAGCCTATCTGTTCCGGCGGCGGGCTGACGATTCGGTGGCCGCTGCCGGGCAGACGGGCTCGGCGCGGGTACGCTCGCCTGCTGTGATCACTACCGGCGGCCGGGAGCGGCCGCAGCCTGGAAAGAGGAACGTGCCGATCACGACTCCCCCACCTCGTCCCACATCCGCCCCATCCCGCTCCGCGTCCGCGTCCGACGCGATGGCCGCGGTCTCCTCCGCGCCCTCGGGGTCCGCCGTGTCCCCGGGGTTCGCCGCCCCGGTGTCCCGGCGGCGGAGTCTGCTGCTGGGCGGCGGGGTGCTGGGGGCCGTCGCGCTGCTGAGCGGCTGCTCCGACGACTCGAAGTCCCGGCCCGACACGGGCGGCGGGGCGGCGGCCGTCGCGTTACTGCGGGCGCGGGGCGCGCGGGACTCCACCGCGCTTCTCGCACGCTACGACGCGACCGTGGACGCGCATCCCGCCCTGGCCGAGCGGCTGACGCCGCTGCGGGAGGAAACGGCCCGGCATGTCGCGGTCTTCACCTCCGAGGACCGGTCCGCCTCCCCCTCCGCGACCGCGTCGCGCTCGCCCTCGGCGGGCGGGCAGCGGGTGCCGGAGGTCCCCAAGGACGAGAAGAAGGCCCTGGCCGCCCTCGCCCAGGCCGAACGCCACACCGCCGACACCCGCACCGCCGCGCTCACCACCGCACCGCCCGAACTCGCCCGGCTGCTGGCCTCCGTCGCGGCCTGCGGCGCCGCCCACGTCTTTCTCCTCACGCAGCACGACGCGGACTCATGAGCACGCTGGTGACCACGCTCATGACCACGCTCGGGACCACCGGGAAGGGGTACTGACATGGCCTTTCGAGCAGGACGTACGGCCGTCGGCGAACGCGCCGCGGCGCTCAGGGCCGCGCAGGCGGCGCTCGCCGCCGAGCACGCCGCGGTGTACGGGTACGGCGTCGTCGGCGGGCGGATCGGCGACGACCGGCTCGCGGAGGCGCGCGAAGGCTACGCCGCGCACCGCGCGCGCCGGGACGACCTCACCCGCACCGTGCGCGACCTCGGTGGCGACCCCGAGAGCGCGGCACCCGCCTACGCCCTGCCCTTCGCGGTACCCGACGCGCCCGCCGCGGTACGGCTCGCCGCCGAGCTGGAGAACCGGGTGGCCGCCGTCTACGCCGACCTCGTACGGGCCTCGACCGGGTCCCTGCGCCGCCAGGCGGCGGGCGCGCTGCGGGAGGCGGCGGTCCGGGCGGTCCGCTGGCGAGGCGGCGGCGTAGCCTTCCCTGGGCTCACCGAACGCGCCGCACCGGCCGCTCCGTCCGCGTCACCGAGCGGTGGGGCGGACGGCGTGTGACCGGCACGTGTGCTGGGTGAGGCCGACGGGGCCCATGAGGGCGTAGAGGTCATTGATGGTGGAGGGAACAGCTCAGGGATGGCATCGGCACCACAGCCCGGCGGCCACGACACGGCCCGTGTCCATGTGCCGAAGCGGCTTCTGGACGCGCTGAGCGACAGTCCGGCGAGCGCCGTACGGAGCTGGCTGGACGCCCTGCCCGAGACGGTCGAGCGGCAGCTGACGGCGTGGGAGCTGACCCTGGAGCGGGTGGTGACGCCCGGGGGCCGACACGGTCTCGTCGCGCTCGTACGACAGGCGGACGGCACCCCGGCGGCGCTGAAGTTCCCGGTCCCCGGCCCGGACGCCGACCGTGAGCGGGCCGCCCTCGCGCACTGGGACGGCTGGGGCGCGGCCCGGCTGCTGCGCGCCGACCCGGACACCGGGGCGCTGCTGATCGAGCGGCTGCGCAGCGCGGTGTCGCTGCGCTCGCTGCCCGAGGCGAAGGCGCTGCTGGAGGCGGCGGGCACGGTGCGGCGGCTGTGGGTGGCGCCGCCCGAGGGACATCCGTTCGCGTCGGTCACCGGGCGTACGGAGGAGGACCGCGAGGTCATGCGGGTGCTCGGCGCGGGGGCCTGGGCGGCGGACGTCCGTCCGCTGACCGACGAGGCCCTGGAACTGCGGGCGGCGCTGCCCGCCGAGCCGCCCGAGGAGGTGCTGCTGCACGGCGAGTTCCGGCAGGGGAAGGTGCTGGCCGGGGAGCGCCTGCCGTGGCTCGCGGTGGGTCCGGTGCCGGTGGTGGGCGAGCGCGCGTACGACCTGGCGCGGCTGGTGCTCGACCGCTGCGAGGACCTGGCCGCCGGTTCCGGCCCCGCCGCGGCCACGCGCCGCCGGGTCGCCAAGCTGGCGGACTCGCTGGACGTCGACCGCGACCGGCTGCGGGGCTGGTCCCTCTACCGCGCCGTCGAGGCGGGCCTGCGCGAGGCCGCGGTGGGCGATCGCCGCCGAGCGGAGCTGCTGCTGGAGTTCGCGGGCTGGCTGTAAAGGGGCTCCGCGGACCCCGCTGGCCTCGGCCAGTGGGCGGGGGCTGTTGGGGCTGTGGTGATGGGCGACGTGGGCGGGTGCGGGTTTCGTCTCGCGCCTTCGGCGCACTTGAGCAGCGGGGCAGGGGGTAGGGGGCGCGGGCGGCGTCGCCGGGCGCCGGGCCGGTGGGGCGGGTGCCGGTGGCGGCTTCCGTGGCCGGGGGTCGAGGCCGGTGCCGGGCAGCAGGGGTAGGGCACCCCTCTGGAAACTGATTGACAAATTAGTTGCGCCAGATCAAGCGTTTTCAGGGAGGGTACCCGGAGGGCGGCCTGTCCTCAGTCCGGCGGGGCCCCGGCCATCGCCGAAGGCGCGAGGCGAAACCCGCACCCGACCACGCATCCCGAACCCCCGGCTCCCAGGAGGGCGGGAGCCGGGGGTTCGGGGACAGCAGGGGCAGGGGCGGGGTCGGCCGTCAGGCGGTGATGAGGCGGGAGACGGCCTCGTCGACGGGGAGCTCCTCGCGCTCCCCCGTACGGCGGTCCTTCAGCTCGACGACGCCGTCCTTCGCCCCGCGGCCCACGACCAGGATGGTCGGGACGCCGATCAGCTCGGCGTCGGTGAACTTCACGCCCGGGGAGACCCCGGCGCGGTCGTCGACCATGACGCGGACGCCCGCCGAGCCCAGCTTCTGGGCGATGTCGAGGGCCAGCTCGGTCTGGAGGGCCTTGCCCGCCGCGACGATGTGGACGTCGGCCGGGGCGACCTCGCGGGGCCAGCAGAGGCCGGACTCGTCGTGGGTCTGCTCGGCGAGGGCGGCGACGGCACGGGAGACGCCGATGCCGTACGAGCCCATCGTGACCCGCGCCGGCTTGCCGTTCTGACCGAGGACGTCGAGCTGGAAGGCATCGGCGTACTTGCGGCCGAGCTGGAAGATATGGCCGATTTCGATCGCCCGGTCCAGCTCGATGCCCGCACCGCAGCGGGGGCAGGGGTCGCCCGCCTCGACCACGACGACGTCCAGGTACTGGTCGACCTCGAAGTCACGGCCGCAGACCACGTTGCGCGCGTGGGTGTCGGGCTTGTTGGCGCCGGTCACCCAGGCGGTGCCGGGGGCGACGCGCGGGTCGGCGATGTAGCGGAAGGACTTGCCCGCCAGGCCCTGCGGGCCGACGTAGCCGCGCACCAGCTCGGGGCGGCCCTCGAAGTCCTCTGCCGTGACGAGCTCGACGACGGCGGGGGCGAGGTGCTCGCCCAGCTTGCCCAGGTCCACCTCGCGGTCGCCGGGGACGCCCACCGCGGTGATCTCGCCGTCGACCTTGACCAGGAGGTTCTTCAGGGTGGCGGAGGCCGGGACGCCGAGGTACTCGGCGAGGGACTCGATGGTGGGGGTGTCGGGGGTGTCCAGCTCCTCGAGGGGGCCGTGGTCGGCGTCCTCGACCGGCGGGACGGTCACCGTGACCGCCTCGGTGTTCGCGGCGTAGTCGCAGTTCGGGCAGTCGACGAAGGTGTCCTCGCCGGCCGCCGCCGGGGCCAGGAACTCCTCGGAGGCCGAGCCGCCCATGGCGCCGGAGACCGCGGAGACGATGCGGTAGTCCAGGCCGAGGCGCTGGAAGATCCGCTGGTACGCCTCGCGGTGCAGCCGGTAGGACTCGGCGAGGCCCTCGTCGGTGGTGTCGAAGGAGTAGGAGTCCTTCATCTGGAACTCACGGCCGCGCAGCACACCCGAGCGGGGGCGGGCCTCGTCCCGGTACTTGGTCTGGATCTGGTACAGCATGACCGGCAGGTCCTTGTAGGACGTGCACTGGTCCTTGACCGTCAGGGTGAAGATCTCCTCGTGGGTCGGGCCGAGGAGGTAGTCGGCGCCCTTACGGTCCTTGATCCGGAAGAGCAGATCGCCGTACTCGTCCCAGCGGCCGCTCGTCTCGTACGGCTCACGGGGCAGCAGGGCGGGCAGGAGGACCTCCTGGGCGCCGATGGCGTCCATCTCCTCGCGGACGATCCTCGAGACGTTATCCAGGACCTTCTTGCCGATCGGCAGCCAGGTCCAGATGCCCGCGGCGGCGCGGCGGACGTAACCGGCGCGGACGAGCAGCTTGTGGCTGGCGGTCTCGGCGTCCGCCGGGTCTTCGCGCAGCGTCTTCAGCATCATCGTGGACAAGCGCTGGACGTTGACGGCGTGGGCCATGGGGTCTCTCCTGCGTGCGATGGGATGTTCAGGAGGTTAGCCGCACGGGTCGGTTTCCCGGAAATGCGGTTTCCGGATGCGCCGGGGGCCAGCGGCCCGCCGGCCGGGGGGCCAGGGGGTTCCTGCTAGCGGCGGCGCAGCGGCAGCGGGGCTCCCATCACGGCATACGGGCTCGGGGCGCTCGGGAAGAGCACGGGGCGGGCGAGGTCGCCGTAGCCCAGTGAGCGGTAGAGCGCACGGGCCGGGCTGTCGGTGTCGATGGCGGAGAGGATCGAGCGGGGCTCGGCGGCGCCGTCCGTGATGGTCGTGATCAGCCGTCGGCCGATGCCCCGGTTCTGGTAGTCGGGGTGGACATGCAGTTCGGTGATGACGAACGAGTCGTCCAGCCAGTCCTCGTGCCCGGCCGCGCGCAGATACGGCTGGACGACCGTGGACCACCAGTGCGTGCGGTCGTTGGGCATGCCGTAGACGAAGCCGACGAGCCGCCCGGAGGGGGTGGTCGCGCCGAGGGCGCGGGCGCCGGGGCTCTTGAGGTGGCGCAGCACGATATGCCGTCGTACGCCGACCTCCTCGTCCGTCAGCCCGAAGGCGACGGCCTGGACGGCGAGCGCCTCGTCCACGCGTGCGGCGAGGTCGAGCGGCCCGACGACGACGTCTTCGGGTTCCGGGGTCCGCCCCCCGGGCAGATGCAGCATGGGCGGCACCCTACTGGCCCGTCGATCAGAACAGCACACTCATGAACGCGCCGACTTCCCGGAAGCCGACCCGACGGTACGCGGCGCGGGCCGCGGTGTTGAAGTCGTTGACGTAGAGGCTCACCACGGGGGCCACCTCGCCCAGCGCATAGCGCAGCACGGCCGCCATCCCGGTCTCGGAGAGGCCGCGGCCGCGGTACTCGGGGGCGACCCAGACGCCCTGGATCTGGCAGGCGTGCGGGGTGGCCGCGCCGATCTCGGCCTTGAAGACCACCCGGCCGTCCTCGACGCGGGCGAAGGAACGCCCGGCGGAGACCAGCTCGGCGACCCGCGCCTGGTAGAGCAGCCCGCCGTCGCCCGCGAGCGGTGAGACGCCGACCTCCTCGGTGAACATCGCCACGCACGCCGGCATGATCACGTCCATCTCGTCCTTGCGGACGCGGCGCACCAGCGGGTCGGGCTGGATGTCCGCGGGCATCGAGGTGGTGACCATCAGCGGCTGATGGGCGCGGACCTCACGGGCCGGGCCCCAGCTGGGCTCGAGCAGGGACCAGAGCTCGGCCGTGGTGTCGGCCGGGCCGACGATCGAGGAGCAGCGGCGGCCGGCCCGGCGGGCGCGCTCGGCGAAGCCGCGCACGGCTTCGCGGGTGGCGCAGATGGGCACCAGGTTGGCTCCGGCGTAGCAGAGCGACTCCAGCCGGCCGCCGGAGTACCAGCCCCACATCTCACCGCCGAGCCGCCACGGGTCCAGGCCGGCGACCTGGACGCGGGCGGCGACGAAGGCGTTCGAGACGGGGTCGCGGTCGAGCACCGCGAGGGCCGAGTCGAGCTCATGGGGCTCGAGGACCCTGGTGGTGGACGTGGTCAGCACGTGTCGGTCTGCCTCACGTGGTGCGGGCCCGCGGGCCGGGGATTCGATTCTTCAGACTCTATCGCGCACGCCCGGCGCCCCTTCTTCCCAGGCTCGGTTCTCCCCAGCCACCACTGGCCCGAGAACCCCCCACGCGGGCTTTACGACACCCCGAGACAGACCGGACCGCGCATATTCAGTCGCCGCTGACCGAGACCTGGGGCTCGCCGGAGGCGACGCCGTCCTTCTCCATCTGCTCGGCGATCTTCATGGCCTCGTCGATCAGGGTCTCCACGATCTTCGACTCCGGCACGGTCTTGATGACCTCGCCCTTGACGAAGATCTGCCCCTTGCCGTTGCCGGAGGCGACGCCCAGGTCCGCCTCGCGCGCCTCGCCGGGGCCGTTGACGACACAGCCCATGACCGCGACCCGCAGCGGGACCTCCATGCCCTCCAGACCGGCCGTGACCTGGTCCGCGAGCTTGTAGACATCCACCTGCGCCCGGCCGCACGACGGGCACGAGACGATCTCCAGCCGCCGCTGCCGCAGGTTCAGCGACTCCAGGATCTGGATGCCGACCTTGACCTCCTCGGCCGGAGGGGCCGACAGCGACACCCGGATGGTGTCCCCGATGCCCTCGCTCAGCAGCGCGCCGAAGGCGACCGCCGACTTGATCGTCCCCTGGAACGCCGGACCCGCCTCCGTCACCCCCAGGTGCAGCGGGTAGTCGCACTGGGCGGCCAGCTGGCGGTAGGCGTTGACCATCACCACCGGGTCGTTGTGCTTCACCGAGATCTTGATGTCCCGGAAGCCGTGCTCCTCGAACAGTGAGCACTCCCACAACGCCGACTCCACCAGCGCCTCCGGCGTGGCCTTGCCGTACTTCTCCAGCAGCCGCTTGTCCAGCGACCCCGCGTTCACCCCGATACGGATCGGCACGCCCGCGTCCGAGGCCGCTCGGGCGATCTCCTTGACCTTGTCGTCGAACTGCCGGATGTTCCCCGGGTTCACCCGCACCGCCGCGCACCCGGCGTCGATCGCCGCGAACACGTACTTCGGCTGGAAGTGGATGTCGGCGATCACCGGAATCTGCGACTTCTTCGCGATCACCGGCAACGCGTCCGCGTCGTCCTGCGACGGACACGCCACCCGCACGATCTGGCATCCGGACGCCGTCAGCTCCGCGATCTGCTGCAGTGTCGCCCCGACGTCCGCCGTCACCGTCGTCGTCATCGACTGAACGGAGATCGGAGCGTCGCCGCCGACGGCCACCGACCCGACCTGGATCTTCCGGCTGACCCTGCGCTCGGCGAGTTTGGTCGGTACGGACGGCATTCCTAGCGAAATCGCAGTCATCTGGTTCGTAACCCCAAGAAGGTGTATGAGTGGCCGGAGATCAGCGGGCTCCGATCTCCGAGATTACGGCAACGGTCATGTCCTCAGCACACTCCGCTCCTGAAGTCCACCCAAAGGCGAACTTCAGGACAACCCGAGTCATCAGGAGATTTTCACGGGGTTCACGACGTCGGCCACCAGGACCAGCAGTGTGAAGCAGATGAAGACTCCGGCGATCACATAGGCGACCGGCATCATCTTCGCCACGTCGAACGGGCCCGGGTCGGGCCGCCGGACCAGCCGGGCGGTGTGGCGCCGGATGGACTCCCACAGCGCACCCGCGATGTGACCGCCGTCCAGCGGCAGCAGCGGCAGCATGTTGAACAGGAACAGCGAGAGGTTGAACCCGGCGACCAGGAAGAGCATGGTCGCGATCCGCTGGGAGGGCGGGATGTCGAGGTTGGCGACCTCGCCGCCGACCCGGGCCGCGCCCACGACGCCCATCGGCGAGTCCGCCTTGCGCGGGGCGTCCCCGAAGGCCGCGTTCCACAGGTCCGGGATCTTGGAGGGCAGGGCGATCATGGAGTCGATGCCGTCCTCGACCATGTTGCCCATGCGGTCCACGGACTGCGCGAAGGACTGCTTGACCACCCCGCTGGCCGGGGTGAAGCCGAGGAAGCCGGCCGTGACGTACTCGCCCTCGACATAGCCGCCGTGCCCGTCGGACTTGGCGACCTGGTTCTCTATGAGGTTGGCGTGCAGGGTCTTGCGGACGCCGTCCCGCTCGATGGTGATCGTGGCGGGACCGGTGGTCTTGCGGATGTCCTGCTGGAGCGTGCCCCAGTCCGGGGTGCGGTGGCCGTTGAAGGCGATGATCTTGTCCCGGGGCTGCAGACCGGCGGCCTTGGCCGGGGAGTCCTTGGCCTTCTTGGGGCAGGTGTCGGTGTCGGCCGAGGCCGCGACCACGCACTGGGAGACGGTGCCCACGCTGGTGGTCTGGGTGTTGACGCCGAAGCTCATCATCACCCCGAGGAAGATCGCCACCGCGAGGACCAGGTTCATGAACGGCCCGGCGAACATGACGATCACGCGCTTCCACGGCTTGCGCGTGTAGAACAGGCGCTTGTCGTCGCCGGGCTGGAGCTCCTCGAAGGCGGCCGACCGGGCGTCCTCGATCATGCCCCGCCAGGGTGAGGTGGAGCGTGCGGTGATCTTGCCGTCGTCGCCCGGCGGGAACATCCCGATCATGCGGATGTAGCCGCCGAACGGGACCGCCTTGACGCCGTACTCGGTCTCGCCCTTCTTCCGGGAGAAGATCGTCGGCCCGAAACCGACCATGTACTGCGGCACCCGGATGCCGAAGAGCTTGGCCGTGGAGAGATGGCCGAGCTCATGCCAGGCGATCGAGATCAGCAGGCCGACGGCGAACACCACTATGCCGAGGACCGTCATCAGTGTCGTCATGCGCGAGCCTCCGGGGTCGCCTTCGCCGCTCGGGCGGCCAGTTCCGTTGCGCGGGCACGGGCCCATGTCTCGGCTTCGAGGACGTCCGCGACGGTGAGCCGGGTTCCCGCGGTGGGGGTGCCGTGCTCGGCCACCACCTCCGCGACCGTATCGACGATTCCGTTGAACGGCAGCTTTCCGCCGAGGAACGCGGCCACGCACTCCTCGTTCGCCGCGTTGAAGACGGCCGGGGCGGTGCCGCCGAGGCGGCCGACGTGGCGGGCGAGGCCGACCGAGGGGAACGCCTCGGTGTCGAGCGGGAAGAATTCCCAGGTGTGGGCCTTGGTCCAGTCGCAGCCGGGCGCGGCGTCGGGCACCCGCTCGGGCCAGCCGAGAGCGAGCGAGATGGCCATCCGCATATCGGGCGGGCTCGCCTGGGCGAGCGTCGAGCCATCGGTGAATTCCACCATCGAGTGAATGTACGACTGCGGGTGGACCACCACCTCGATCCGCTCGAACGGAATGTCGTACAGCAGATGGGCCTCGATCACCTCCAGGCCCTTGTTGACGAGGGTCGCGGAGTTGATCGTGATCACCGGGCCCATGTCCCAGGTGGGGTGGGCCAGCGCCTGCTCCCGGGTGACCGTGGCCAGCTCCCGCTTCGTGCGCCCGCGGAACGGGCCGCCGGATGCGGTGACCACGAGCTTGCGGACCTCCTCCCGGGCGCCCCCGAGCAGCGCCTGGAAGAGCGCGGAGTGCTCGGAGTCGACCGGGACGATCTGACCGGGCTTGGCGATGGCTCTGACCAGGGGCCCGCCGACGATGAGCGATTCCTTGTTGGCCAGCGCCAGCACCCGGCCCGCCTCCAGGGCGGCCAGGGTCGGCGCCAGGCCGATGGAGCCGGTGATGCCGTTGAGCACGGTGTGGCACTGGGAGCGGGCGAGCTCGGTGGCCGCGTCGGGCCCCGCCAGGATCTCGGGGAGCGGCTCACCGGCGCCGTAGCGCGCGCCGAGCGCCTCGCGCACCTCGGCCACCGCCTCCGGCCGGGCGACCGCGACCCTCTCCACCCGCAGCCGGTGGGCCTGCTCGGCGAGCAGACCGGCCCGGGTCCCGGCGGCGGACAGGCCGGTCACGCGGAAGCGGTCGGGGTTGCGCACCACGACGTCGATGGCCTGGGTGCCGATCGAACCGGTGGAGCCCAGGATCACGATGTCGCGCACGCTCGCCGCGGCGGTGGCCGCCGGAAAACGCACGTGCGGGTCAGCCAGGGATTCCGTCATCCCCCCATTGTGGAGGCAAGGGGCGGCGGCTCGGGACGAGCCCCGGGATCCGGTGATCGGCGGCTCAGTGAACGGGCCGGTGGACGTTTCGTCGGGCGGTCGGTCCGGGGGTGGCGTCGGCGATCCAGGGGCCGTCGCCACTGGGGTCGACAATGCCCTGCTCGAGCCATTCGTAGGCACCGGAGAGCACACCGGAGACGACCTTGCGGTCGAGCTCGTCGGTGTTGTTCCACAGCCGCCCGAAGAGCTCGTCGGCACGGATCCTGGCCTGCCGGCAGAAGGCGTCGGCCAGCTGGTACGCCGCGACGCCGTGGTCACCGCGGGAGCGCAGCATCTCGGCCCGTACGCAGGCCGCGCTCATCGCGAACAGCTCCGCGCCGATGTCGACGATCCGGCTGAGGAAGCCCTGTTTGGTCTCCATCCGGCCCTGCCAGCGGGACATGGCGTAGAACGTGGAGCGGGCCAGCTTGCGCGCCGAGCGCTCGACGTAGCGCAGATGCGGGGACAGGTCGCGATGGCCCCGCGGATGGAACTCGGCGTAGGCGCGGGGCAGCTGGCCGGGGCCGGTGACCAGGCCGGGCAGCCAGCGGGCGTAGAAGCCGCCGGCCTTGGCCGCCGCCTTGCCCTTGTCCGACAGGGACGCGTCGGGGTCGATGAGGTCGCCCGCCACCGACAGATGGGCGTCCACGGCCTCGCGGGCGATGAGGAGGTGCATGATCTCGGTCGAGCCCTCGAAGATCCGGTTGATCCGCAGATCGCGCAGCATCTGCTCGGCGGGGACGGCCCGCTCTCCGCGGGCGGCCAGCGAGGCCGCGGTCTCATAGCCCCGGCCGCCGCGGATCTGGACCAGTTCGTCGGCCATCAGCCAGGCCATCTCGCTGCCGTAGAGCTTGGCGAGCGCGGCCTCGATACGGATGTCGTTGCGGTCCTCGTCGGCCATCTGGGAGGCGAGGTCGATGACGGCCTCCAGGGCGAAGGTGGTCGCCGCGATGAAGGAGATCTTGGCGCCGACGGCCTCGTGCCGGGCGATGGGCTTGCCCCACTGCTCACGGGCGGCGGACCATTCCCGGGCGATCTTCAGGGACCACTTCCCGGCGCCCGCGCACATCGCGGGCAGCGACAGCCGTCCGGTGTTGAGCGTGGTCAGCGCGATCTTGAGGCCGGCGCCCTCGGGGCCGATCCGGTTGGCGGCCGGGACCCGGACCCGGTGGAAGCGGGTCACCCCGTTCTCCAGGCCGCGCAGCCCCATGAAGGCGTTGCGGTTCTCCACGGTGACGCCTTCGGAGGCGGTCTCGACGACGAAGGCGGTGATACCGCCCTTGTGGCCGTCGGAGCGCGGCACCCGGGCCATCACCACGAGGAGGTCGGCGACGACGCCGTTGGTGGTCCACAGCTTGACGCCGTCGAGGACGTAGTCGTCGCCGTCGGGCACGGCGGTGGTGGCGAGGCGGGCCGGGTCGGAGCCCACGTCCGGCTCGGTGAGCAGGAAGGCCGAGATGTCGGTGCGGGCGCAGCGCGGCAGGAAGCGGTCCTTCTGCTCCTGGGTGCCGAAGAGTTTCAGCGGCTGCGGCACGCCGATGGACTGGTGGGCGGAGAGCAGCGCGCCGATCGCCGGGCTGACGGAGCCGGCCAGGGCGAGGGCCTTGTTGTAGTAGACCTGGGTGAGGCCGAGACCGCCGTACTTGGTGTCGATCTTCATGCCGAGCGCGCCGATCTCCTTGAGCCCCTTGATGGTCTCGTCGGGGATCTGCGCCTCGCGCTCGATACGGGCGGCGTCGACCCGCGTCTCGCAGAACGCGCCGAGCTTGGCGAGGAAGGTCTCACCGCGGCGTACGTCGTCCGGGGCGGGGGTGGGGTGCGGATGGATCAGGTCGAGTCGGAAGCGGCCGAGGAAGAGCTCCTTGGCGAAGCTCGGCTTATGCCATACCTGTTCGCGTGCGGCCTCGGCGACCTGGCGCGCTTCACGCTCGGACACCGGCCTGACGGATGATGCGGTCATCGGTGCTCCCTTGCCGCAAATGACGATCTCGTGACATTACCGGCACGTACCGCTGCCAGTGTGCCTCCGGTCCGACGGGACGGCAAAGCGAGGGAACGCCGGGGCGGGAGAGTCGTTGAAGCGCTTCGACAGCGCTTCAGCGACCCCTGGACAGCCCTGCGCTATGGGTTTACTGTCAATCCGATCGTCGGCCGGAGAGGAATTCGGCTTATGCGTCGAAGCGCTTCACCCGCCTGCTGATCCGTCTGATGTCGTCCCTCTGCCCTCACCACCGGATGGAGTCCCCCGCATGGTCACCCTCGCCGAGGTCGCCCGCCACGCCGGAGTCTCCGCCAGCACGGTGAGCTATGTCCTCAGCGGCAAGCGGTCGATCTCCGCCCCCACCCGCGAGCGCGTCGAGCACAGCATCAAGGAACTCGGCTACCACCCGAACGCCGGAGCCCGCGCCCTGGCCAGCAGCCGCTCCAACATCATCGCGCTCATGGTGCCACTGCGGACGGACATGTACGTGCCCGTGATGATGGAGATCGCCATCGCGGTCGCCACCACCGCCCGCTCCCACGGCTATGACGTCCTGCTGCTCACCGGCGAGGAGGGCCCGGCGGCGGTGCGCCGGGTGACCGGCAGCGGGCTCGCCGACGCCATGATCGTGATGGATGTGGAGCTGGAGGACGAGCGGCTGCCGCTGCTGCACGCGGCCCGCCAGCCCACCGTGCTGATCGGGCTGCCCGCCGACACCGTCGGCCTGACCTGCGTCGATCTGGACTTCACCGCCACCGGTGCGCTGTGCGCCGAGCATCTGGCGGCCCTCGGCCACCGGGAGATCGCCGTCGTGGGCGAGGCCGCGGCCGTCTACGAGCGCCACACCGGGTTCGCCGAGCGGACCCTGGAGGGGTTGCGCCGCCGCGCCGGTGAGCTGGGCCTGCGGCTGCTGCACCGCCCGTGCGAGGGCAGCTACGAGTCCATGGACGGCACCCTCTCCCGGATCTTCGACGAGCGGCCCGGCACCACCGGCTTCGTGGTGCAGAACGAGGCGGCCATCGATCCGCTGCTCAGCCTGTTGCGCCGGCAGGGGCGCGCGGTCCCCGAGGACATCTCGGTGGTGGCCGTCTGCCCCGAGCAGGTGGCCACCCAGGCGTCGGTGCGGCTCACCTCGGTGGCCATCCCGGCGGAGGAGATGGGGCGGCGCGCGGTGGAGCTGGTGGTGGCGAAGCTCGAAGGGAACGCCCCCGAGGAGCAGGTGGCCCTGCTCGCCCCGGAGCTGACCGTACGGGCCAGCTCGGGCCCGGCGCCCGGCACGTCCTGACCCCGTCCGGCACGTCCTGCCTCCGTCCGCGCGCCCGCCCCCTCGCCCGCCGCGTCCCGTACCAGCTGCCCCGGTGCCGGGCGCGCCCGGCACCGGGTACGCGGGCGTCAGCTCGCGCTCACGCCGAAGCTGTTGGTCCGGAAGTCCAGACCGCCGGCCGACGAGGTGATCTCGTAGCCGAACTGGACGTCGCCGATGGTGACATCGCCGAACCAGCCCTTGGTGTTCTTGATCCAGTTCACGATGGGCTTGATGTCCACGGAGCCGGAGGTGGAGTTGGAGGTGCGGAGGAACGAGAAGACCTCATTGGCCCCGTTGCTGCCCTTGTAGACGCTCCAGCTGTGGCCGCCGAGGGTGACATTGCCCTGGGCGGTGCCGAGCGGGCCGACCGCGCCGGTCTTGTTGACCCAGAGCATGATCTCGTAGTCGTAGTTGGTGTCCCAGATGTCGTACGAGGTGTTGTACGCGCCCGAGGACGGCACAGTGACGTTGTAGGTGCTGGTCAGGCTGGAGATGGCGCTGATCTTCTTGCCGACGACCTTCTTGGCGTTGGGGTAGGACTTGATGCCGCCGGTGCCCGGGTGGTCGGCCCACACTCCCCAGTCGCTGTAGGAGTTGGCCCAGATGGTCTGGGCTCCGGCGCCGGAGCCCCAGATGTTGTTGTAGAGGGTGTAGCCGCCGTTGGACCAGGTGCCCCACTGGTCCGAGGAGGACCAGGTGGCGGCCTGGGCGGGGGCGGCGGCGAAGCCGATCAGCGCCAGCAGGGCGATCAGCGGGGTCAGGAAGAGCGTTCGGGCGGCTCGTTGCACGGGACTGCTCCCTTCGGGTGGGGGGTCGGATGACGGGATGCGAGCGGAGCCAGAACCATGACCGCGAAGCGGTCCAGCCGGACGCTGGTGTGGTGCACACGCCCGGTGAGCAGATCCGTCCGGGTGGACGGGAGGGGGACGACGGCCGGGGTGCGGCCGTGGTTGAGGAGGAAGAGGAACGGGCCGCGCCGCACCGCCTCGACGCCCTCGGGGAGACCGGGCAGCACGGGGGCCAGCCCCGCCTCCTCGGCGGCGCGGGCCAGCAGGGCGCGCAGGGCGGCGGGTTCGGGGAGGGTGGAGACGTACCAGGCGGTGCCCGCGCCGTAGGCGTTGCGGGTGAGGGCGGGGCGGCCGTCGAGTTCACCGCCCTTGATCCGGGCGACCGGTTCGGCGGTGGACGGCTCCAGGTCCTCGGACCAGAGCGTGCCCCGGAACGGGCCGAGCCGGGGGCCCTCGGCGTTCAGCGCCTCGCCCTCGGCCAGCGGCCACCACTCGTGGACCGTACGGATGCCCAGGAGATCGCGCAGCCGCCGGTCCACCCCGCCGGGGCGCACCCGGTCGTCCTCGTCGGCGACGCCCGTGAAGAAGCCGCACACGAGGGTGCCGCCGCCCCGCACATACGCGGCGAGGTTGTCCAGTGCCTCGTCGGTGAGCAGGTACAGCTGGGGGACGGCGACGAGGGCGTAGTCGGTGAGGTCGGCGTGCGGATGGGCGAAGTCGGTGGTGAGGTTCCGCTCCCACAGGGCCTGGTGCCAGGTGCGCAGCAGCCCTTCGTAGGAGACCAGGGAGGAGGGGCGGCCGTCCTGGACGGAGGCCCACCAGGAGTGCCAGTCGTGCAGGACGGCGGCCCGTGCGGGCACGTCGGTGCCCACGACCGGGGCCAGTGCGCGCAGCTCGGCGCCGAGCTCGCAGACCCGCGCGAAGGTGCGGCTCGGCTCACCGGCGTGCGGCACCATCGCGGAGTGGAACTTCTCGCCGCCCTGTCGGGACTGCCGCCACTGGAAGAAGCAGACGCCGTCGGCGCCGCGCGCGACGGCCTGGAGGGACCACAGCCGCATCAGTCCGTCGGGCTTGGGACGGTTCACCTCACGCCAGTTGACCGGGCCGGCGGCCTGCTCCATGAGCACCCAGGGCCCGCCCGCCTGGGAGCGGGTCAGGTCCTGGACCATCGCCCCGTACGCCGCCCCGTGCGGGTCCCCGGGGTCGGGGTAGAGGTCGACGGAGACCACGTCCTCCTCGGCCGCCCAGGCCCAGCCGTCCTGGCCGCTGAACAGCGGCATGAAGTTGGTGGTGACCGGGGTGTGCGGGGTGCGTGCGGCCAGCGCCTGGCGTTCGGCGGTGAAGCACTCCAGCAGGGCGTCGCTGGTGAAGCGGCGGAAGTCCAGCGCCTGGCCGGGGTTGATCAGGTACGGGGCGCGGCGCGGCGGGATGATCTCCTCCCAGGAGTCGTAGCGCTGGCTCCAGAAGGCCGTCCCCCACGCCTCGTTGAGCGCCTCCAGCTCGCCGTACCTCGCGCGCAGCCAGCGGCGGAAGTGCCGGGCGGTCTCGTCGCACCAGCAGTGGGTGCCGTACTCGTTGCCGACGTGCCACATCCGCAGGGCCGGATGGCCGCCGTAGCGGTCCGCCAGGTCCTCGGTGATGCGCAGTGCGTAGTCGCGGTAGACGGGGGACGAGGCGCAGAACTGGTTCCGTGAGCCGTACCAGACGACGGAGCCGGTCTCGTCGCGCGGCAGGGTCTCGGGGTGTCGGGAGCCCATCCAGGGAGGCGGGGAGGCGGTCGGGGTGGCCAGGCACACCTCGATGCCGCCGTCGTGGAGCAGGTCCATGACCCGGTCCAGCCAGCCGAAGTCCCGGGCTCCGGGCCGGGGTTCGAGCCGGGCCCAGGAGAAGACGCCGACGGTGACGGTGGTGACGCCCGCCCGGCGCATCAGCCGGATGTCGTCGTGCCAGACGCTCTCGGGCCACTGCTCGGGGTTGTAGTCGCCGCCGTAGAGGATGCGGCCGCGGGTGGCGTCGTGCAGGTCGGGCATACCGGCTCTCGTCTCGGGTCGGCTGGGGGCATGGGGGATATCGGAGATGTCGGGAGCGCTGGGGACGGGGGCACGCCGCGTCAGCCCTTGACGGCGCCGGTGAGCATGCCCTTGGTGAAGTGCTTCTGGACGAAGGGGTAGAGCACCGCGACGGGGATCAGCGCGAGCACCATGACGGCCATCTGCACGGACAGCGCGGGGATCTGCTGGGTGGAGATCATCTGGGACATGCCCTGCGGTGCCTGCTGCTTGATGACCAGCTGGCGCAGGATCATCTGGAGCGGCCACATCTCCTGGTCGTTGAGGTAGAGCATGGCGTTGAACCACTGGCTCCAGTAGCCGACCGCGTAGAAGAGCGAGACCACCGCGATCACCGCCTTGGACAGCGGCAGCACGATGCGGAACAGGATCCGCCAGTCCCCCGCGCCGTCGATCCGGGCGCTGTCGATCAGCTCCGGCGCGATGTTCTGGAAGAACGATCTCAGCACCAGGACGTTGAAGACCGAGACGGCCCCGGGAAGGATCATCGACCAGTAGCTGCCCTCCAGGCCGACGCCGGTGACCAGCAGGTAGGTGGGGATGAGACCGGCGTTGAAGAACATGGTGACCAGCAGCACCAGCAGGATCGGCCGGTGCAGGAAGGACCCCGAACGGGACAGTCCGTAGGCGCACAGGACCGAGACGGCGGTGCTGATCACGGTGCCCACGGCGGTGAGCGCGAGGCTGACGATCGTCGCGCGGGTCACCGTGCCGCCGCTCAGCAGCTCGGTGTAGGCGCGGAAGGTGACCGTCCTGGGGACGATCACCAGCCCGCCGGCGTCGGTGATGGTCTTCTGGTCGGAGAGGCTGGTGACGATCACCACCCACAGCGGGCCGAGGATCGCCAGACACACCCCGACCAGGGTGGCCCCCTTGAGGCCCTGGCCGGCCTTGCCGGGCTCCTCCTCCCACACCGGGCGCTTCTGGTGACGGCGCCGCGGGGGGCGGTCGGGGCGCGCGGGCGGGGTGGGCCGGGCCGCGATCCGCTCGGTCGCGGTCATTTCCGGTACACCCCCTGCTCGCCGAGCATATGGGCGACCTTGTTGGCGATCAGCACCAGCACCAGGCTGAAGGCGCCCTTGATCAGACCGCCGGCGGCGGCGATCCCGTAGTCGGTGTTGGCGATGCCGACCCACCACACATAGGTGTCGAAGACCTCCGAGGCGCCGGGTCCCACCGCGTCGCGCTGGAGCAGGATCTGCTCGAAGCCGACGGTCAGCGAGTCGCCGACGCGCAGCACCAGCAGCAGGGCGACCACGGGGCGCAGCGCGGGCAGCGTGACGTGCCACATCCGGCGCCAGCGGTTCGCGCCGTCCACGGCGGCGGCCTCGTAGAGGTCCTGGTTGACGGCGGAGAGGGCGGCCAGGAAGACGATCACGCCCCAGCCCGCGTCCTTCCACACCAGCTGGGCGGTGATCAGGAGCTTGAAGACCCCTGGGTCGGTCATCAGGTCGAAGCCCTCGTGCCCATGGGCGCGCAGCTGCTGGGCGAGCAGCCCGGCGCCGCCGAGCATCTGCTGGAAGATGGTGATGACCAGCACCCAGGAGAAGAAGTGCGGCAGGTACAGGATCGACTGCACCAGACCGCGGATCCGGTCGCTGAGCACGCTGTTGAGCAGCAGCGCCAGCGCGATGGGCACCGGGAAGAACAGCACCAGCTGGATGAGGGTGATGGAGAGGGTGTTGGCGAAGGCGTCCCAGAAGCGGCTGTCCTCGAACAGGAGGGTGAAGTTGTCCAGGCCCACCCAGGGACTGGTCCACAGCCCCTGGGTGAACGGGTCGTAATCCTTGAAAGCCACCGTGGTCCAGATCAGCGGGACGTAGTTGAACAGCAGCAGCAGACCGACGGCGGGCGCGGCCATCAGCAGCAGGGTGCGGTCCCGGCGCAGCCGGTGCCACCATCCGGTGCGACCGGCCGGCGTGCCGCGTCCCGCCGGGCCACCGCGGGTTCTCGCCCGACCGCGGACGTCCAGGGCCATCAGGCGCCGCTGCCGTTCTGGTCGAGGAGCTTCGCGTACCAGTCGCGGAGCCGGTCGCCGCCCCCGCTGCGCCAGTCGCTGACGGCCTGCTGGGCGTCCTTGACCGACTTACGGCCGCGGGTGACGTCCTTGGCGAGGTCCTCGAAGGGCGTGTAGAGCGAGGCGTAGCGGTTGGGCTCTTGAATCTGCATCCCGTAGAACAGCGGCTTCCTGGCGAACTTCCCCATCCGCTGCATCCAGCCGCAGTAGTCCTCGACCATCTGCGGGAAGTCGGGGTAAGCCACGCTCGCCTGCGGAGAGACGATGAAGCGGTAGGTGTCCTGGACCTCCTTGACGCCCTTGGCGTTCTTGACCGGCACCCCCTTCCTCATGTCGTGGTGCACGCCTTCGACGCCGTAGTCGATGAGGCGCTGTTCCTTGGTGCCGAAGGGCGCGGCGATGAAGTTCGCGAGCGCGAGGATTTCCTCGATCCGGTCCTTGGCGAGGTTCTTGTTGAGGAAGGACCAGATCTGGGCGGGCGGGTCGAGATAGATGACCGGGTCACCGCCGTCGGGGCCGAACCAGTCCATTCCCTGGATCTTGAATTCCGGGTGGGAACCGGCCTGTTCGAAAGTGGCGCCGTACCATTTGGCGTCACCGTCGTTGTAGAAGAGCGTCTGCCCGGAGGTGAAGCGGGTCAGCGCGTCATTGGCCTTGCCCGCCACCGCGTCCGGGTGGACATAGCCCTCGGCGAAGAGCTTGCGGCACCATTCCAGGGCCTCGAGGTAGTTCTCGGTCTCAACCTTGTGGACGAGCCTGCCGTTCTCCTCCACCCAGTAGTACGGCTTCTCCCCCGGGCAGCCGAAGAACCGCTGCGCCGACCACCACATGTCGTCGCAGGCCCATACCTTGCTCTTGGGGCGGGTGATCTCCTTGGCGAGGGCGAGGAATTCATCCGGGCTCTCGGGAACCTGGTAACCCTCCTTGGTGAAGATGTCCTCGCGGTAGTACGGAACGACGCCGCCGAGCGGGCGGGACGGCATCGGCAGCCCGCGGAGCTTGCCGCCGAAGACGGACATCTGCCATGCGGCGGTGGGGATGGCGGCGAGGTTCGGATACTTCTTGACCTTGTCGCCGGAGAGATACGGCCCCAGGTCGGCGAATTTGGCGCTCACCGCGCCATGGATCCTTCCGCCCATCTCCCACAGCGGGATCGTCACGATATCGGCGATATCGCCGGAGGCGAGGACGGCGCTGAGCTTCTCACCGTAGGTGTTGCCGTCCTGAGGCTGGAGGTCGATGGTCGCGCCGAGCGCGTCGTCGACCGCCTTGTAGTAGGCGTTGTTCTTGGGCGGCGGGGTGCCCCACAGCGGTGCGAACATCGTGTAGCCGCCGCCGTGGCCGGGCTTGCCCGGCACGGAGGCGACCAGTTGGGCGGCCGGCGGGGCCTTGGTGTAGCCGGGGCTGGAGCCGTTGACGCTGGGGATGTCCGGGTCCGCCACCTTCGAGGGCACATAGGCCGGCAGCAGGTTCTTCAGTTCCTTGCCGGAGGTGGTGCCGCCCTTACCGGAGCCTTCCTCGGTGGAGCACCCCGACAGCAGCGGAGCCCCTCCCGCGGCGACCGCCGTGGCGGCCAGGAAGGTTCTCCGGCTGGGAGAGGAAGTGGAGGCCGAAGCCTGGGAGTTCGGCATTGCGTCAACCCTTCGTGGCGTACCCGCCGTACGACTGATGGTCGCTGATGGTCGAAGCGCTTCGATATTGCGCTGAGGTTAAGTCGGGGGGTGAGGTCGCGCAAGAGCGATGCCGAAAAGAATCGTCGGATGTCTGGCCTCCGAGGGCCTGAGCGACCGTGGGGGCGGTTGGGCGACGCTGCGCCGTTGAGCCTTGACAGGGCCGGTATGGTGCGCTCAGCATCGAAGCGCTTCGAATTGATGGCGCATCAGGTTGTACGTGACACCTCCGACCAACGGCGTAAGGGGATGCGTACCCATGAGTGACGGACGCGCGGCAACCGGGCCGCAGACGGACACGAATGCCGCATCCGCGCCGCGCGGCCGGAGAAACGAACCGAATGGGGATTCGGTTACCCGGCCGCCTTTCCGTGATCCGCGGCTGCCGGTGCGCATACGCGTGGACGATCTGCTGGGCCGGCTCACGCTCGATGAACGGATCGCGATGCTGCACCAGTTCGCGCCCGGAGTGGAGCGGCTCGGCCTCGCGCCGTTCCGTACCGGGCAGGAGGCGCTGCACGGTGTCGCCTGGATGGGCCCGGCGACCGTCTTTCCCCAGGCCGTCGGCCTGGGCGCGACCTGGAACGCGGAGCTGGTGCGGCGGGTCGGCGAGGCGGTCGGCCGCGAGGCACGGGCGATGCGCGCACGCGATCCGCGGGTGGGACTCAATGTGTGGTCGCCGACGGTGAATCTGCTGCGCGATCCGCGCTGGGGCCGCAATGAGGAGGGGTACGCCGAGGACCCATGTCTCACCTCGGCCCTGGCCACGGCCTACACCCACGGGCTGCGCGGCGGCCATCCGGAGCGCTGGCGCACCGCGCCCGTCCTCAAGCACTGGCTGGCGCACAACAACGAGACCGACCGGGACACCACCTCTTCCTCCGTACGGCCGCGGGTGCTGCACGAATACGATCTGGCGGCCTTCCGCGGGGCGGTGCGGGCGGGTGCGGTGGCCGGGGTGATGCCCGCGTACAACCTGGTCAACGGGCGGCCCAACCACGTCTCCCCGTATCTGCGCGACCAGCTGCGCACCTGGACCGACCAGGATCTGGTGGTCTGCTCCGACGCGGGCGCGCCGTCCAATCTGGTCGATTCCGAGCACTACTTCGACACCCATGAGGAGGCCATCGCCGCGGCCCTGCTGGCCGGGGTGGACAGCTTCACCGACCACGACCAGGACGCGTCGAAGACGATCGCGCGGGTGCGGGGCGCGCTGGAGCGCGGACTGATCGACGCCTCCACGGTGGATACGGCGGTGCGGCGGCTGCTGGCGATGCGGTGTGCGCTGGGCGAGTTCGACGAACCCGCCGGACCGGGGGGCGGCCTGGCCGGACCGGCGAATGGGGCTGCCCCGCCGGGGGACGGCCCTGCCGGACCGCTCGGATACGGTTCCGACGGCTCGAGGGACTCCGGTGGCTCCGGTGGCTCGAGGGACTCCGGTGGCTCCGGTGGCTCGAGGGACGGCTCCGACGACGGTGCCTTCGACACCCCCGCCCATCGCGCGCTCGCCCAGGAGGCCGCCGAACAGGCCGTCGTCCTGCTCGTCAACGACGGTCTGCTGCCGCTCTCCCACAGCGCCGTCCGCACCCTCGCCGTCGTCGGTCCGCTCGCCGACGAGTGCAAGCTCGACTGGTACAGCGGGAGTCTGATCCGCCGCAGTTCGCCGCGCGAGGCGCTGGCCGAACGGCTCGGCGCGGACCGGGTGGTGTTCACGGACGGCCTGGACACGGTACGGCTGCGCACCGCGGCCGGTTGGGTGCGGGTGCCGGACGCGGCGGCGGAAGGGGAGGCGGAGAACGCGGAACGGACGGACGAGGGCTCGCTCAACCCGGCGCATACGGAGGGCCGTACCGCTCTGCCGCCGCTGACCATCGGCGACACCGCCACCGACCTGGCCATGGCCGACTGGGGCGACGGTGTGCTCACCCTGCGCGCGCCCTCCGGCCGCTATCTGACCGTGGCCGGGGACGGATTCGTCCGCGCGGCGGCCGAGCAGCCCGGGGGCTGGGTGGTCCAGGAGACGTTCACGCTGGAAGCGCACCGCGACGGACACCTCCTCAGGCACGCGGGGACGGGCGGCTACGTCTGTGTCGCCGCGGGCGGGCTGAAGGTTGCCGAGCGTGACGGCGGCGAGGAGGGGACCGTCTTCCGGCTGGAGGTCGTCGAGCGCGGCGAGGACGCGGTGGCCCGCGCCGCCGCCCAGGCGGACGCCGTGGTGGTCGTGGCGGGCAACGACCCGCACATCGGCGGCCGGGAGACCGAGGACCGCACCACCCTCGCCCTGCCCGCCCAGCAGGAGCGGCTGTGGCGCGCGGCCCACGCCGCCAATCCGCGGACCGCGCTGGTGCTGACGTCCAGTTATCCGTACGCGGTCGGGGACGCGGCCGATACGCTGCCCGCGCTGCTGTGGACGGCGCACGGCGGCCAGGCGGCGGGCACGGCGCTGGCCCGGGTGCTGTTCGGGGACGTCTCACCGGCGGGGCGGCTGCCGCAGACCTGGTACCTCGCCGACCACGATCTTCCCGATCTGCTCGACTACGACATCATCGCCTCGCGCGCCACCTATCTGTACTTCGACGGCGCTCCCCTCTTCCCCTTCGGGCACGGGCTGTCGTACACGGCCTTCGCCTACGGCGAGCTGTCGGTGCGGCAGGACTCGGGCCCGTCCCGGGATTCCGGCCTGACCCGGGAGGCGGGCCTGACCCGGGAGGCGGGCCTGACCCGGGAGGCGGGCCTGACCGTGGAGTGTGAGGTCACCAACTCGGGTCCGCGCGACGGCGACGAGGTCGTGCAGATCTACGCGAGCGCGCCGGGCGCGCGGGTCCCACTGCCGCACCGCCGGCTCATCGCGCACCGCAGGGTGTGGCTGCGCCGGGGCGAGAAGGTGCGGCTGTTCTTCACCGTGCCGGTCGAGGACGCGCTGGGCTTCTGGGACGTGGCGCACGGCCGCTGGACCGTCGACCCGGGGACGTACGAGATCCACGCGGGCGCCTCCAGCGCGGACATCCGCCGCACCGCCGCCGTCACCGTCGAGGGCCCGCCGCCCGCGCCGCGCCCGGTGCTGCGGTGCGGTCTGGAGGCCGCGGACTACGACGCGGCGGACGGGATCGTGCTGGTGGACCGCACCAAGGTGCGCGGGGACGCGGTGGCCGCCCGTGCCGACGCGGTCGGCCGGCTGCTCTTCCGCGCCTGCGACTTCGGCGCGGGCGCGACGTCGATGACCGTGGCGGCCGCGCATGAGGCGACGGGGAACACAGCCGGGGACGAGGACGGCGACGCGGCCGGGGACGGGGACGGGGACGGCGACGACGCGACGGTCGAGGTCCATCTCGCCGACGGCACCACCCTGGCCACCGTCGCCGTCCCGCCCACCGGAGGCCGCTACGCCTACACCACGGTCCGCGCCGCCCTGGCCGCGCCGCCGACCGGCGTCCAGGACCTGCACGTCACGCTGCGCGGCGCCCTGAGACTGGCCCGCCTCGGCTTCTCCGGTTGAGGGCCCGGAGCGGCCGGGGCGGGCCGTGCCCCTACGCCGGGCCCCGCCCCCGCGGCGGAGCAGGAGCGGGGCCCGGCGGTACGGGATCCGGCGAGGCGGATCAGAGGTCGAGGCCGGTGAGGACCATGACCCGCTCGTAGGTGTAGTCCTCCATCGCGAACCGCACGCCCTCACGGCCGACACCGGACCTCTTGGCACCGCCGTACGGCATCTGGTCGGCGCGGTACGAGGGCACGTCGCCGATGATCACGCCGCCGACCTCCAGCGCGCGGTGGGCGCGGAAGGCGGTCCGCACCTCGCGGGTGAAGACCCCTGCCTGGAGGCCGTACTTGGAGTCGTTGACGGCCGCGAACGCCTCGTCCTCACCGGTCACCTTGTGCAGGGTGAGCACCGGACCGAAGACCTCCTCGCAGGCGATCGTGGTGTCCGCGGGGACGTCCGCGAGGACGGTCGGGGCGTAGCTCGCGCCCTCGCGCCTGCCGCCGGTCAGCAGCTTCGCACCGGCCCGGACGGCCTCCTCGACCCAGGACTCGACGCGCTTGGCGGCGTCCTCGCTGATCAGCGGGCCGACGTCGGTGGCGTCATCGGTCGGGTCGCCGGTGACCTGCGCCTCGACCGCCGCGACGATCCTCGGCACGAGTTCCTCGTAGACGGCCGCGTCCGCGATCACCCGCTGCACGGAGATGCACGACTGGCCGGCCTGGTAGTTGGAGAAGGTGCCGATGCGGGTGGCCGCCCAGTCGAGGTCGGCGTCGGAGGAGTAGTCCGACAGGACGACCGCGGCGCCGTTGCCGCCGAGCTCCAGGGTGCAGTGCTTGAGCGGCACCGACTCCTTGATCGAGTAGCCGACCTTTTCCGAGCCGGTGAAGGAGATGACCGGCAGCCGCTCGTCCTGGACCAGCGCGGGCATCCGGTCGTTGGGCACCGGCAGGACGCTCCAGGAGCCCGCCGGGAGCTCGGTCTCGGCCAGCAGCTCGCCGAGGACCAGCGCGGACAGCGGGGTCGCCGGGGCCGGCTTGAGGATGATCGGAGTGCCCACGGCGATGGCCGGGGCGACCTTGTGGGCGCTCAGGTTCAGCGGGAAGTTGAACGGCGCGATGCCGAGCACGGTGCCGCGCGGGAAGCGGCGGGTCAGCGCGAGCCGCCCGGTGCCACCGGCGTCGGTGTCCAGCCGCTGGGCCTCCCCGCTGTTGAACCGGCGGGCCTCCTCGGCCGCGAACCGGAACACGGACACGGCACGGCCCACCTCGCCCCGCGCCCACTTGAGGGGCTTGCCGTTCTCGTCCGCGATCAGCCGGGCGATCTCCTCGGTGCGCTCGGCGATCCGGCGCGACACATGGTCCAGCGCGGCCGCCCGTACGTGCGCGGGGGTCGCGGCGAACTCCTCGCGCACCGCGTCGGCCGCGGCGACGGCCTCCTCGATCTGCGCGTCGGTGGGAACGCTCACCACGCCGACGCGGCGGCCGTCCCAGGGCGACGTGACCTCGAGCGTGTCCTCGCCCGTCGCCTTGCGGCCGGCGAGCCAGAACGCGTGGGTGGCAGCTTCGTTTGTGTCCGGCACAGTGGATCCCGACCCTTCTGAACCTTCTGCGATGGTGTCTCCCCTCCCACCGTAGGCGGGCCCGGCCCGCTCGGCGCTTGTCCGGGACGTAGCAGTCGGGGCCGTACGTGCTCCGCTATGGCGCTATCGCGCTATGGCCTGCTCGGTGCGGGTTCAGGCCGGGGTGCCGGCGCACTTCAGACCGAGGTGTCGGCGCACTTCAGACCGAGGTGGCCTTGAGGGCGAGCCACAGCTCCATGCGGACGTCCGGGTCGTCCAGGGAGCGGCCCAGGATCTCCTCGACGCGGCGCATCCGGTAGCGCAGGGTGTGGCGGTGGACGCCGAGGTCGGCGGCGGCCGCGTCCCACTGGCCGTGCCGGGAGAGCCAGGCGCGCAGCGAGGCGACCAGATCACCCCGGCCGGTGGCGTCGTGCTCGTGCAGGGCACGCAGCATGCCGTCGGCGAACGCCCGGACGGCGTCGTCGGCGAGCAGGGGCAGTACGGAACCCGCCGCGACCTGCTCATGCTCAACCAGCATCCGGCCGCGGCGGCGCGCCACCGACAGCGCCTGCTCCGCCTGGCGGTAGGCGGCCGCGGCGGCGATGGGGCCCGCGGGGGCGGACAGCCCGATGACGAGTTCGTCGCCCTGGGGCGCGGCGGCGCCTCGGTCGCGGGGGCGGGCCTTCGTACCGCGGCGGCTCTCCACGGCGCGGGCGTGCTCGGCACAGGCCGCGGCCGCCGCCCCGCCGTCCGGGGCCAGCACGATGAGCCGCTCACCGTCGGGCACGACCAGCAACGACTCGCCGGTGCGGGCCGCGGCCGCCTCCATGGTGTCGACGAGGGTGCCGAGCGGATCGGCCGCCTCCGGTTCGCCGACGGCCGCGCCCGCGCCTGTTCCCGTCCCGATGCCCGTGCCCGTCACGTTGGTGCCCGATCCCGTTCTGGTGCCCGCGTTCGCGCTCGCGGCGGCGGGTTCCGCGGGGTGCTCCGCCGGGACTCCGCCCGTGCCGGAGGGCGTCGCGTGCGTCTGCTGGGCCGCGCCGCCGGACGGCACCTCGGCGACGAGCATCCGGAACGGCGCGTCGAGCAGCCCGCCGTACAACGGTCCGGCGACCGCCCGCGCGTGGTCGGGCTCGCCCGCGAGCAGCATCCGCAGCACGGCGGCGCCGAGCCGCTGCTCGGCCTCCTGCCAGGCGCGGGAACGCTCGGTGGTCAGGGTCAGCAGCGCGACCGCCGAGTGCACGGCATAGCGCTCGGCGGTGCCCAGCGGCGCGCCCGTGCCGACCGCGAGCACACCGCGGGGACGCCGCCCGGTGCCCAGCGACTGGAGCTCCACCCGGTCCGCGACGGCCGTGTCCTCGGCCGCTTCCGCGCCCGTGGTCCTGGCTCCGCCGACGCCGCCGACACCGCCGACACCGCCGACCACGATGCTCGCCGGGCCGGGGCGGGAGCGGAGCCGCTCGACGTCGGCGGTGAGCCGGGCGGCGCGGCGGGCGGCCCAGTCGGGTGCGGCGGCGACCACCGCGCCGGAGGCGTCGTAGAGCGCGGCCCAGCCGTCGACATGGGAGGCGAGCCGGGCGAGCAGCGCGGCAGGCCCCTCGGCCCCGATGGCGGCGCGGGTCAGCTCGCGCTGCGCCTCGAACCCGGCGGTCACAGCACGGTACTGGTCGGCGGCTATCGCCGCGGAGACCGCCTTGCTGATCGCGATGAAGGGGGTGCGGCGGGGCACGCCGAGCAGCGGCAGCCCCTCCTCCTTGGCCGCCGCCGCGAGGGCGGGCGGCACCTCGGCGTATTTGACGCCGAGCGCGAAGCCGAGCCCGACCACGCCCGCGCCCACCAACCGCCGCACATAGCGGCGCATCTCGTCCGGGTCCTCGGCCTCGATCTGCATCGCGGTGATCAGGAGCAGCTCGCCGCCCTCCATATAGGGCACGGGGTCGGCGAGCTCGCTGACATGTGCCCAGCGCACGGGCGTCTCCAGCCGGTCCTCGCCCGCCAGCACGGACAGCTTGAGGCCAGGGTGGCGGACGAGCGAGGCGAGCGTGGGAGGCATGGCACCTTCGATGCGAATGCGACGACTTCACCGTCCCGTATGAACGGCTCCTACCGATTCTGCCTCAATGGAGGAATCTGCGGAAATGACGGCGTGATTCCGCCACCAACCTGACCGTAAGGGACCCCGGACCGAGAACCCATAGGAGCGACCGGTCATCCGCGGAGGTCCACCAGCACCGGCGGCCCGCTCTCGCCCCTTACGGAGGTCACCGACAGCACCGCGTGCCCGGCGGGCACCGCGTGGGCCAGCTCCGAGGCGGACCAGCGCTCGCGCTCCACCGTCCGTACGGTCACCGACTGCGTGGTCACCGCCTTGCCGGTGACGACCTTACGGATGAAGTGCAGCACCTTGGTGAACGGCTCCTCGGCGATGATCTGCCGGTCGGTGACGTCCCGGGTCTCCACCCACTCCGTCCCCCACACCTCCGCGAACCGCGCCCCGTCCCAGGTCGTCACCCCGGCGCAGGCCATCCGGCAGCCGACCGCGCCGAGCAGCGCGCTGCGCAGCGCCTCGGGGACGTCGTCGAGGGTGCGGAGGGTGAGCACGGCGCCCGCGTGGGCGGAGCGGAGCCGCTGGATACCGCGCAGGGCCTCGGGGGTGATGGTGTGCGAGGCGTCGTCAAGGACCAGGCAGGCGAACAGCGAACGGTCGGCGCGGCCCACGGCGCACTCGGTGAACTGTGCCAGGACCAGCCGCGCGAGCATCCGCGACGCCTCGGCATGGCCGCGCTCGGGCAGATCGATACGCACCCGGAGGGGATGTTCGAGAGCGCGGAGGGAGAACGGGCGGCGGTCGCCGTCGGTGGTGAAGAATTCCGCGAACGCGGGCCGGTCCAGCAGCGCGATCCGGTCCGCGAGCAGCGCGCCCACGTCCCCGGGCGCACCGGACTGCCGGACCCGTGCCTCCAGCTCGCGGGCCTGCGCCCGCTCGCCCGCCTCGTCCAGCGCCTCGCGCAGCGCGTTGATGGCCGTCTTGGAACCGTCCAGCAGCTCGCGCAGATCCGGGACGGACGGGAAGCGGCCGTGGGCGGCGCGGTAGGGGCCGAGCAGCTGGGCCAGCGCGGTGGCGGCGCGCCGGCTGTCCCCGCCGGGCAGCGAGGCGGCCATGTCGCCGATCAGGGCCTCGGCCAGGATGCCCGCGGCCTCGTCGGGGTCGGTGGTGCCGCCGTAGAGGTCCAAGTCGTAGACGGAGTCGGACCGGCCGATCTTCACGACGACGTCGAACGCCTCATCCGCCCCGAGTCCGGCCCCCGCCGCCCCGACCGCCACGACGGCGACCTGCCCGGCGAGCGCCTGCAGGCACAGCGACTCCACAACGGGCCGCACCATCCGCCCCGTCTTCCCCGAACCGGGCGGCCCGACGGCCAGGAGCGAGGTGCCGAGCACCTCGGGATCGAGGGCGATCCCGACTCCTCGGTGCTGGTAAGGGTTGCGGCGGTCGTCGGCGGCGGTACCGAGGCGCACCTGATGCGCGACAAGGTCATGCCGCGCCGTACGGACGGGCAGATCCCGCGCCCCGGACGGATGGCCGTACGAGGCGGCGCCGTGGCGCAGCACGGTGTCGGTGAACGAGGCGAGGGAGTTCCTCCCGGCCCGCACGGACTGCCAGGCGTACTCGATCCGGGCCTGGTCGACGTCGTTCATCGCCCCGGCCCGCGCCTCCGCCGCCAACCGATCAGCCGCACTGTGCGCCCCCGCGGCCCGCAAGTGCGGCCACTCGACGGGGTCCCCCTCCGGCCCCACCGCACCGCCCGCCCCGGGGGCGGGCTCATCCCAGGCCCGCCGGAAGAGGGGCGCAATGTAGCGGCGCCAGACTTCGGACCAGTGGCCGACGCGGCCGAAGATCACGGCAATGGCGCAGAGGAAGACGCCGTAGTAGGTGTACGTCGCTATGACGTAGGCCATGTTGCCGGTCTCGGCCCAGGAGTCAGGCGTGAGGAGGGCCAGCGGCCACAGCCAATAACCGCCGAGATACCCGTTCCACAGCAGCGACCACACCAGCCAGCCACACAGGGCCGAGATCAGGGCTCCGCTGAGCAGCCGCCGCCCTGGAATCCGGTCCGGCTCCTCCGGCGCCTTCGGCTTGTGCTCGTACGTCCACACCCCCGGCCCCGCCTCGGGGCGCGGGGCTCGCAGCCAGGCGACGAAGGACGGGGGGGCGGGCGGTCCGGGCACCGGAGCGGCGCCAGGGGGCGCCGGGGGCGCGGTCGGCGGCATCGGCGGCGGGGCGGTGGGAAAGGAGGGCGGGGATTGCGGAGGCGGAGGTGGGGGCGGATTGTGGCGTGTGCTGCGTGAGTCGAACGTGCCCTCGGTGTCCATGTCCTGCCCCTTGCCCCCTGACCGGCTGTTCCTCGGCTGTCGCGCCACCGCTCAATCTAGTGTTCCCGCGCGGGGAGTTCACCGACCCGGGCGGTACGGCCTCGCTCGCGGGGTCCGTAAGCGGACATGAAGGCTATGGCCACCGCGGACAATGCGGCATCCGCACCGCTCCCCAACGGAACATGCCTCCTCCGTCGCCGCGCCCCTAGCCTGCGACTAAGACCCCCGTTTTCCCTGGAGCCCCTCATGACCGAACTGTCCGGAGGCCCGTCCCTCCCCCAGGAGCGCCGCGTCGTCACCGCCATTCCCGGCCCGAAGTCGCAGGAGTTGCTCGCCCGTAAGAACGCGGCGGTCGCCGGTGGGGTGGGGAGTGTGCTGCCGGTCTTCACCGTGCGTGCGGGCGGCGGTGTGATCGAGGACGTGGACGGCAACTCGCTGATCGACTTCGGTTCCGGTATCGCCGTGACCTCCGTCGGCTCCTCCGCCGAGGCCGTCGTGCGCCGGGCGGCCGCGCAGCTGGCGGACTTCACGCACACATGTTTCATGGTCACGCCGTACGAGGGCTATGTGGAGGTCTGCGAGGAGCTGGCCCGGCTCACGCCCGGTGACCACGCCAAGAAGTCGGCACTGTTCAATTCGGGCGCCGAGGCGGTGGAGAACGCGGTGAAGATCGCCCGTTCGTACACCAAGCGCCAGGCGGTCGTCGTCTTCGACCACGGCTACCACGGCCGGACCAACCTCACCATGGCGCTCACCGCCAAGAACATGCCGTACAAGCAGGGCTTCGGCCCCTTCGCGCCCGAGGTCTACCGCGTTCCGCTCGCCTACCCCTACCGCTGGCCGACCGGCCCGGAGCACTGTGCCGAGGAGGCCGCGGCGCAGGCCATCGATCAGATCAGCAAGCAGATCGGGGCGGAGAACGTGGCCGCGATCGTCATCGAGCCGGTCCTCGGCGAGGGCGGCTTCATCGAGCCCGCCAAGGGCTTCCTGCCCCAGATCGCCGAGTTCGCCAAGGCCCATGGCATCGTCTTCGTCGCGGACGAGATCCAGTCCGGCTTCTGCCGCACCGGCCAGTGGTTCGCCTGTGAGGACGAGGGCATCGTGCCGGACCTGATCACCACCGCCAAGGGCATCGCGGGCGGTCTGCCGCTCGCCGCCGTCACCGGCCGTGCGGAGATCATGGACGCGGCGCACTCCGGCGGACTCGGCGGCACCTACGGCGGAAACCCGGTGGCGTGCGCGGCGGCGCTCGGCGCGATCGAGACGATGCGCGAACTGGACCTCAACGCCAAGGCCAAGCGGATCGAGGAGGTCATGAAGGGCCGCCTCGCCGCGCTGCGGGAGAAGTACGACATCATCGGCGACCTCCGCGGCCGCGGCGCCATGATCGCCATCGAACTGGTGAAGTCCGGCACCAAGGACCCCGACCCCGAGGCCACGGCCGCCGTCGCCAAGGCCTGCCACTCGGCCGGGCTGCTGGTGCTGACCTGCGGAACCTACGGCAATGTGCTGCGCTTCCTGCCGCCGCTGGTGATCGGCGAGGACCTTCTGAACGAGGGCCTGGACATCCTCGAGGGCGCCTTCGCCGAGCTGTGACTGTGAGTGCTCGATGGGTGGAGTGAAGAAGATGTGCGGGGCCGATGACAGGTGGGTGATCGGTCTGTCCGGCGCGGCCGCGCTGCCGTACGGTCATTCCAGATGAGAGAAACACCCCGCTCGCAGGGGACTGCGGGCGACGCCGAGCCGGTGCTTCCCCAGCCCCGACCCGGCTGTGCCCTCGCGCACACCACTGGAGCCTCCGGCTCCGGATCTCCTCACCGATCGGACGGCCGCCCGCCCCAAACCCCCCGGGGCGCGCGGCACACCGGTCACCACGGCGGCCCCGGAACCACCCCCCCTGTTCCGGGGTCGCCGACTGTCCTCTCCCCCTCCACACCGTGGGCCCCCTCCACTCCGTGGGCCCCTTCCACGCCATGGGCGTCGTTCGTCACACCCCTCGCCCTGATCGCGTCGCTCACGCTGCTCGCGCTGTGCACCTGGCAGATCGCCGCCCATGGCCCGCTGCGGGCCTACGACGAACGCCTCGGCCGCGCGATCGCCGGCTCGCCGTTCCCCTCCCCCGTCGCCGAATTCCTCGCCGACCTCGGCAATACGGCGGTGGCGGTCCCCGTCCTCGCCGTCACCGCCGGTTGGGTGGCGTGGCGCGCCCGGCGCGCGGGGGCGCCGCGCTGGTGGCTTCCGCCGCTGACGGCCGCGGTGGCGATGGTGGCGGTCCCGGCGCTGGTCGTTCCGTTCAAGGCGCTGGTCGACCGCCCCGGCCCGCCCGGCCCGCTGGCGGGCGAGACCGGGTTCTTCCCCTCCGGCCACGCCGCGACGGCCGCCGTCGCCTACGGCGCGGCCGCGCTGCTCCTCCTCCCCCTCCTGCGCCCGCGGCTGCGGCGGCCCCTCCTGGTGGCCGTCGCCGTGCTGAACCTCGCCGTGGCGGCCGGGCTGGTCCGGCGCGGCTACCACTGGCCGCTGGACACCGTCGCGAGCTGGTGTCTGTCCGGTCCGCTGCTGTGGGCCGTGCCGCGGATGAGCCGGCTGAGGGGCGGCGACTGAGCCACGGCAGCTGAGAGCCACGACTACGACTGAACCTCAGATCGCCCGCGCCTGCCCCGTCCGTGCCCGTACCTCAGCACCTCAGCTGTCGAAGCCCAGCCCCACCTTGTCCATGGCCTTCAGCCACAGATTGCGGCGTCCGCCGTTCTCGTCGGCCCGTGTCATCGACCACTGGGTGATCCCGATGCCCGCCCATCGCACCGGCTCCGGTGGGAAGGGCAGCGGCTTGCTGCGCACCATCTCCAGGCGGGTGCGCTCGGTGCGCTCCCCGGCGAGCAGATCGAGCATCACCTCGGCGCCGAAGCGGGTCGCCCCGACACCCAGGCCCGTATAACCGAGGGCATAGGCCACTCGCCCCCCGTGAGCGCGGCCGAAGAACGCGGAGAAGCGTGAGCAGGTGTCGATGGCGCCGCCCCAGGCGTGGCTGAAGCGCACGCCCTCCAGCTGCGGGAAGCAGCGGAAGAAGTGCTGGGCGAGGGTGCGGTAGGTGGCGGGGTGGTGGTCGTATTCGGTGCGGACCCGTCCGCCGTAGCGGTAGACGATGTCATAGCCGCCCCACAGGATGCGCCGGTCGGCGGTGAGCCGGAAGTAGTGGAAGTGGTTGGCGGTGTCGCTGAGCCCCTGTCGTCGCCGCCAGCCGATCGCGTCGAGTTGTTCCGCGGTGAGCGGTTCGGTCATCAGCGCATGGTCGTAGACGGGGGCGATGTAGGGGCGGACGCGGCGCACCAGGGAGGGGAAGGCGTTGGTGGCGAGCGCCACCTGGCGGGCGCGGACCCGGCCGTAAGGGGTGCGGACGGCCATCGCCGCCCCGGTGCTCGCCAGCCGTTCGGCCGGGGTGTGTTCGTAGATCCGTACGCCCATCCCGGCGCAGGCCCGCGCCAGGCCCCAGGCCAGCCGGGCGGGGTGCAGCATGGCCACGCCCCGGCGGTCCCAGAGCCCGGCCAGGAAGGTGGGCGAGTCGACCTCGGCGCGCACCGTGTCGCGGTCGAGGAACTCGGGCGGCTCGACGCCGAGGGCGGCGGCCTGTGCGGCGGTCTCGCGCAACTCCGCCACCTGGTGAGGTGCGGTGGCCACATCGATCTCGCCGGTGCGTTCGAAGTCGCAGTCGATGCCGTAGCGGTCGACGGCGGACTGGATGGCGTCGAGGTTGTGGTGGCCGAGCCGTTCGAGTTGGGCCAGCTCCTCCGGCCAGCGGGCGGCGCCGTTGCCGAGGCCGTGGGTGAGGGAGGCGGCGCAGAAGCCGCCGTTGCGTCCGGAGGCAGCCCAGCCGATCTCCTGACCCTCGACCAGGACCACCTCGCGGCCGGGGTCGCGCTCCTTGGCGATCAGGGCGGTCCACAGTCCGCTGTAGCCGCCGCCGACGACGAGCAGATCGCAGTGCTCGTCCCCGACGAGGGCGGGGCGGGGGCGGGGCCTGCCGGGGTCGTCCAGCCAGTACGGCCGGTACGCGGCGTCGGCCAGGGCCTTCAGAGGGAACGAACGGGACGGGACGGGGGCGTCGGCGCCCCCGGACGAGCGGGTCATGGCGTCCGGGGCCATGGTTCTCAGCTCCTGTTCTCAGCTCCTCTTGCGGCGGGCGCCGACCAGTTGGCCGGCGAGGACGCACACCACCGCGACCGCGAACATCGCCGTGCCGATCACATTGATCTGTACGGGCGTACCGCGCTGTGCGGATCCCCAGACGAACATGGGGAAGGTCACGGTCGAGCCGGCGTTGAAGTTGGTGATGATGAAGTCGTCGAAGGAGAGCGCGAAGGACAGCAGCGCGCCCGCGGCGATACCGGGCGCGGCGATCGGCAGGGTGACGCGCGCAAAGGTCTGCGCCGGTGAGGCGTAGAGGTCCTGGGCGGCCTGTTCCAGCCGGGGGTCCATGGACATCACCCGCGCCTTGACGGCCGTCACCACGAAGCTCAGGCAGAACATGATGTGGGCGATGAGGATCGTCCAGAAGCCGAAGCCCACGCCCATGTTGAGGAACAGGGTGGCCAGCGAGGCGGCCATGACGACCTCGGGCATCGCCATCGGCAGGAAGATCAGGCTGTTGACGGCGGGGCGGGCCCGGAAGCGGTAGCGGGCCAGCGCGAAGGCGATCATCGTGCCGAGCACGGTCGCGCCGATCGTCGCCCACACCGCGATCTTCAGGCTCAGGGAGAGCGAGCCGCACAGGTCGGCGACGCCGCACGGATGGGTCCAGGCGTCGGTGGAGAACCGCTGCCAGGCGTAGTTGAAGCGGCCGTTGGGCTGGTTGAAGGAGAAGACCAGGACGACGACGTTGGGCAGGAGCAGATACCCGAGGGTGCCGAGCCCCGCGAGGACCACCAGGTTCCGCCGTATCCAGCGCGTCAGGGGCATCACACCAGGTCCTCCGTCCCGGACGTGCGGATGTAGACGGTGACCATCGCGAGGATCGCCGCCATGAGGATGAAGGACAGCGCCGCGGCCGTCGGATAGTCCAGTACCCGCAGGAACTGCGACTGGACGACGTTGCCGATCATCTTCTGGTCGGTGGAGCCCAGCAGTTCGGCGTTGATGTAGTCGCCCGCGGCGGGGATGAAGGTGAGCAGCGTGCCCGCGACGACCCCCGGCATGGACAGCGGGAAGGTCACCTTCCGGAAGGTGGTGACCGGCCGCGCGTAGAGGTCCCCGGCGGCCTCGTGCAGCCGGCCGTCGATGCGCTCCAGGGAGGTGTAGAGCGGCAGGATCATGAAGGGCAGGAAGTTGTACGTCAGTCCGCAGACCACCGCGAGCGGTGTGGCCAGCACCCGCTGTCCCTCGGTGATCCCGAGGTGCGCGGTGACGTCCAGGACGTGCAGCGAGCCGAGCACGCCCACCACCGGGCCGCCGTCGGACAGGATCGTCTTCCAGGCGAGGGTGCGGATGAGGAAGCTGGTGAAGAACGGCGCGATGACCAGGATCATCAGCAGATTGCGCCAGCGGCCCGCCCGGAAGGCGATGAGATACGCGAGCGGATAGCCGAGCAGCAGGCACAGCACGGTGGCGGTGGCGGCGTACAGCACCGAGCGCAGGAACTGCGGGTAGTACGCGCTCAGCGCGTCCCAGTAGGTCGAGAAGTGCCAGGTGACCTTGAAGCCCTCTTCGAGTGATCCGGTCTGGACGGACGTTGACGCCTGGTAGACCAGCGGCGCGGCGAAGAAGACCAGCAGCCAGAGGATGCCGGGGAGCAGCAGCCAGTACGGCACCAGCCGCTTGCGGACGGCGTTCTCGCGGAGGGGCGTCCGCGCGGCGCGCCGGGACACGCTCATGGGGCCTCCTCGTCCCACTCCGTACCCGCGTCGATGTTCTGCGCCGCGTCGAGGCCGAAGGTGTGGGCGGGGTTCCAGTGCAGGACGACCTCGGCGCCGGGTACGAGGCGGGCGTCGCGCTCGATGTTCTGCTCGTAGACGGCGAGTTCGGGGCAGCCGGGGGTGGTGACGGCGTACTGGGTGGAGACGCCGGTGAAGCTGGTGTCGGCGATCCGGCCGGTGAGCCGGTTGCGCCCCTCGGGAACGGTGTCGGCGTCCTCGGCGTGGGTGAGGGTGATCTTCTCGGGACGCACCCCCACCAGCAGCTTCCCGCCCGTGCGGACGGGGGCGCTACATCGGTCGGCGGGCAGCGAGAGCCTGCCGCCGGGGGCGGTGAGGACGAGGTCGCCGCCGCTTTTGTCGGTGAGCTCGGCCTCGATGAGGTTGGAGGTGCCCAGGAAGTTGGCGACGAAGGTGGTGCCGGGGTTCTCGTAGAGCTCGGCGGGGGCGCCCCGCTGTTCGACCCGGCCGCCGTTCATCACCGCGACCGTGTCGGCCATGGTCATGGCCTCCTCCTGGTCGTGGGTGACATGGATGAAGGTGATGCCGACCTCGGTCTGGATGCGCTTGAGCTCCAGCTGCATCTGACGGCGCAGCTTGAGGTCGAGCGCGCCCAGCGGCTCGTCGAGCAGCAGCACCTGGGGGTGGTTGATCAGCGCGCGGGCGAGGGCGACGCGCTGCTGCTGGCCGCCGGAGAGCTGCTGCGGTCTGCGGCGGGCGAAGTCACCGAGCTGGACCAGTTCCAGCATCTCGCCGACCTGCTTCCGCACCGATGTGATGCCGCGCCGGCGCAGTCCGAAGGCGACGTTCTCGTAGATGTCGAGGTGCGGGAAGAGGGCGTAGCTCTGGAAGACCGTGTTGACCGGCCGCTTGTAGGGCGGGAGGCCGGTGACGTCCTTACCGGCGAGGCGGACCGTGCCGGTGGTGGGTTCCTCCAGGCCCGCGATCATGCGCAGGGTGGTGGTCTTGCCGCAGCCGGAGGCGCCGAGCAGGGCGAAGAAGGAGCCGGCGGGTATGTGCAGATCGAGTGGGTGGACGGCGGTGAAGGAACCGTAGGTCTTGCTGATCCGGTCGAGCCGGACGTCGCCGCCGGAGCTGGGCTGGGTCATGGGGTGCGCTTCCTCGCTTGTCAGGCGCCGGTGAGCTTGGCGAACTTGTCCTCGAATGCCGCCTCTTCCGTGCTCGACAGTGAGCGGAAGGCATGGGACTTGGGGGCCATCTCGTCGTCCGGGAGGATCAGCGGATTGTCCGCCAGCGCCTTGTCGATCTTCGCGAGTTCGTCGCGTACCCCGTCGACCGGGCAGACGTAGTTGATGTAGGCGGCGATCTTCGCGGCGACCTCGGGCTCGTAGAAGTAGTCGATGAGCCGTTCGGCGTTCCTCTTGTGGCGCGCCTTGGCCGGGATCAGGAGGTTGTCCGTGGCCGTCATATAGCCGGCGTCGGGGATGGCGAACGCGATCTCGGGGTTGTCCGCCTGGAGCTGGATCAGATCCCCGGCCCAGGCCATACAGGCGGCGAGATCCCCCTTGGTGAGGTCGCCGGTGTAGTCGTTGCCGGTGAAGCGGCGGATCTGGCCCCGGTCGGCGGCCTTCTGGAGGCGGGCGATCGCGGCGTCGTACTCGTCGGCGGTGACCGTCTCGGGGCGCTTGCCCATGTCCAGGAGGGTCAGCCCGACGGTGTCGCGCATCTCGGTCAGCAATCCGACCCGGCCCTTGAGCTTCGGGTCGTCCAGCAGCTGGGAGACGGAGGTGACCTTACGGCCGCCGGTGGCCTTCTTGTTGTACGCGATGACGGCGGGGATACCGGTCCACGGGTAGGAGTGGACGCGGCCCGGGTCCCAGTCCGGGGTGCGAAAAGGTTTCGCCAGGTTGGTGTAGGCATGGGGCAGCTGGGCGGCGTCCAGGGGCTGTATCCAGCCGAGCCGGATCATCCGCGCGGCCAGCCAGTCGGTGACGCACATCAGGTCGCGGCCGGTGTCCTGGCCCGCGGCGAGCTGCGGCTTGATCTTGCCGAAGAACTCGACGTTGTCGTTGATGTCCTCGGTGTACTTCACCGTGATGCCGGTGCGGCGCTGGAACGCGTCGAGGGTCGGGTGGCGGTTGCCCTTGCCGACGTCCATGTACTCGGTCCAGTTGGAGAAGACGACCTTCTTCTCCTCGGCGGAGTGGTCATCGGCGGAGTTGTCCGCCTCGGTGCGCCCGGCGGGCGGGATTCCGCAGCCGCTGAGCGTCCCGAGCCCGCCGACGGCGATCGCCCCGGCGCCTCCCGCGCGCAGCAGGGAGCGGCGGGTGACCGCCATACGGCCGCTGGTCAGGGAGCGCCGTATCGCGGCTGTCTGAGGTGGGGACAGACTCTCGGGCTCGTGCCGTGCATCCATGGGCTGTGCCTTTCGAGGGTGTTGGCCGGTGGCGGCCGGCCGAGGCCACGGAGGGGCGGGCCGCGCGTTCAGGTCCGCCGGCCCCCGCCGTCAGGTCCGCCGGTCCCCGAAGACCGTGCGGTGCCAGTCCTTGCGGACCACCGCGGTGTTGTCGACCATCACATGTTTGACCTGCGTGTACTCCTCGAAGGAGTACACCGACATGTCCTTGCCGAAGCCGGACGCCCGCATCCCGCCGTGCGGCATCTCGCTGATGATCGGGATGTGGTCGTTGATCCAGACGCAGCCCGCCCGGATCTCCCGGGAGGCGCGGCCCGTCCGGTAGACATCGCGGCTCCAGGCGGAGGCGGCGAGACCGTAAGGGGTGTCGTTGGCGAGTGCGATGCCCTCGTCGTCACCGTCGAAGGGGAGGACGACGAGGACCGGGCCGAAGATCTCGGACTGGACGATCTCGCTGTCCTGGGGCGCGCCGGTGATGAGCGTGGGCCGGTAGTACGCGCCCTTGGCGAGTGCGCCGCCCGGGGCGGTACCGCCGGTGACGACGGTGGCGTAGCCGCGGGCCCGGTCCACGAAGCCCGCCACACGGTCGCGCCCGGCGTGGGAGACCAGCGGGCCGAGGTCGGTGTGCGGGTCGAACGGGTCGCCGAGCCGTACGGACGCCATGAGATCGGCGACCGCGGCGATGAACGCCTCGTACAGCGGGCGCTGCACATACGCGCGGGTGGCCGCGGTGCAGTCCTGTCCGGTGTTGATCAGCGCGCCCGCGACGGCGCCGTGCGCGGCGGCCTCCAGGTCGGCGTCGTCGAAGACGACGAAGGGTGCCTTGCCGCCGAGTTCGAGATGGATCCGCTTGACGGTGGAGGCGGCGAGGGCGGCGACGCGTCTGCCGACCGCCGTCGATCCGGTGAAGGAGGTCATCGCCACGGCGGGGTGGGAGACCAGGTGCTCGCCCGCCTCGGGGCCGGTGCCGCTCACCACGTTGACCACACCGTCCGGGAGGCCCGCTTCGGTGGCCGCCTGAGCGAACATCAGCGAGGTCAGGGGCGTCAGTTCGGCGGGCTTCAGCACGATGGTGTTGCCCGCGGCGATGGCCGGGAGGACCTTCCAGGCGGCCATCTGGAGGGGGTAGTTCCAGGGCGCGATGGAACCGATGACCCCGATGGGTTCGCGGCGGACGTACGAGGTGTGGTCGCCGCTGTACTCGGCGGCGGCCTTGCCTTCCACGTGGCGGGCGGCGCCCGCGAAGAAGGCGGTGTTGTCGATGGTGCCGGGCACATCGAACTCGGTGCTGAGCTTGATGGGTTTGCCGCACTGCGACGACTCGGCATGGGCGAGGTCGTCGGCCCGCTCGGTGAGCGCCGCGGCGAAGCGGTGCAGGGCGTCGGACCGCTCGCCGGGCGTGGCGCCCGCCCATACGGGAAAGGCCGCCTCGGCGGCGGCCACGGCGGCGTCGACATCGGCCGGACCGGCGAGCCGGTAGTCGAACACCCGCTCGCCGGTGGCCGGATCCACGACCTGGTGCGTGTTCTCGGAGCCGCCCTGGCGCAGCCGGCCCGCGATGTACTGCGCGCCCTCGGCGAACCGCTCCGTCACATCGAACCGCTGATCCATCGCGTGCTCTCCTCCGCCGGTCCGCCCAGGGCGGGCGGCGTAGCTCCAACCGGAATCGAAGGCTGATCCTGACAGAGAGCCTTCGCTTCAACAAGGGATTCCGTTGTTGCTTTTTGGTTTCGCGACGGATTCAGTGATCAGAGCCCGGGTGGAAAGCGCGGATGGGAAGCGCGGACGGCGAACTCGGACTAGAAGATGGAGTCGAGGGCGGCGTCCAGCGCGGCGAGGTAGATCGCCGGGAGCACCATGCCGATGATTCCGCAGACCAGACCGGCGGTCGCCGAGCCTCCGTTGTTCGCCTCCCCCCGGCCGACCTTCCCCTTGCCGACGGCGCCGAAGATGATCGCCAGGATGCCGAGGATGATCGCGAAGACCCACAGGAAGTAGGTGATCCCGCAGACCAGGCCGACGATGCCGCAGACCAGCGCGGCCGTGCCCATGCCGTTGTTCATGTGCATCGGCGTTCCGGCCGCCCCGGGGTAGACGGGCGGCGCGGCGGGGTAGCCGGCCCCGGGGTACTGCGGCGGCTGGGCCGGGTACTGCGGTGGCTGGGCCGGGGGCGTGGGCGTGGCGTAAGGATTGGCTTCGGCGTCGTACGGCCCCTGCTGCGGACCGGGCGTGCTGCTGGACATCGTCGGTCTCCCCTCCTGATGAACGTCCGGGCAATGTTATGAGCACGACTTATCCCTGGGCAGCTCAACTGCCCAGGTCGGCGGCGCTGTCGGTGGCGGATGCGAGAATCCCGGGCATGGAGACGAACGGGGCGGCGGAATCGGTTGCGGCGGACGGGGGTCCCCGGTCGGTCGAGGAGCTGGTCGAGCGGACGGCGCGCGGTGAGCGCGTCAAGTACCTCTGGTTCTGGGGCCATCGGCCCCGGCCGGACGGAAGCGTGGGTTCGGGGTGTTTCAGCCAGTGGTGGCCCTCGCCGTTCACCGTGGACGGGATCACCTATGCGACGGCCGAGCACTGGATGATGGCGGGCAAGGCGCGGCTGTTCGGCGACGCGGAGGCCGAGCGGCGAGCGCTCGGCGCCTCCCACCCCAAGCAGGCCAAGGACGCGGGCCGCGCGGTGCGCGGCTTCGACGAGGAGACGTGGCGGCGCCGTCGCTTCGATCTCGTGGTCGAGGGCAATGTGCACAAGTTCGGCCACCACCCCGAGCTGCGCGCCTATCTGCTCGGCACGGGATCGCGGGTGCTGGTGGAGGCGAGCCCGGTGGACCGGGTGTGGGGCATCGGACTCGCGGCGGACGACGAGCGGGCCGCGGACCCCGCCCGCTGGCGCGGGCTCAATCTGCTGGGCTTCGCGCTGATGGAGGCGCGTCAGCGGCTGATATCGGCGAGCGGGAGCACCACCGCGGCCGGGGCCCTGGCATAGCCCGGATCGTCATCGCTGTCCGAGTCGTCGTCCGAGACGGCGACATAGACGAAGAGCGCTGCGACGCTCGCCACCACGGCGACCACTCCGAGGATCACCCCGGCGAGCGCCGAACCGCCGTTGTTCGCCTCGCCCCTGGCCGCCTTGGCACGGCCGAGCAGCCCGAAGATGATCGCGAGCACACCGAGGACGATGCCGAAGGCGACGCTCGCGAAGAGGATCAGGCCGATGATGCCGAGCACCAGGGCGGCCGTGCCATGGCCGTTGTTCGGCACATAGGTGCCACCGGGCCAGCCCTGGCCGTACGCCCCGGCCGGGTAGGCGGCACCGGGGTAACCGGAACCGGGGTAGGCGGTGCCCGGGTAGCCGTAGCCGGGATGGCCGGCCGCCGCGCCGTACGGGGCCTGCTGATAGGACGCGGGCGCCTGCTGTCCGTAACCGTTCTGTCCGTACCCGGCCTGCGCGTATCCGTTCTGCCCGTATCCGGGCTGGCCGTGGCCCGCCGGTCCGTACGGCCCGGACGGGTAGGCGCTCGGGGTGCCGGGGCCGGTCGGCGCGGGCGGCGGCGGGGGCACCGCGCTCGGCGGGGGCGCGGAGCCCGACGGCCGTACGGGGCTCGCCGGGGGCGGGGGCGGCGCAGGCATCGGGGGCGTCGGCCTCGGCATGGCGGGGTGGGAGGTGAGCGTCGGCTGCTCGGCCACCGCGGGCCGGGGAGTCGGCCGGCCTCGTTCGCCTTGTTCGGCTTGCTCGCCTTGTTCGCCCATCGTGCCGTTGTCCGGCCCGTCCCCCGCGACCCGCTGCGCCGGCGGAGCCCAGGGATCGCGGTCCCGCGGCTCGGGCTTCGGCTGCCCGGGTCGCCGCGGCTCATCCTGCGGCCCGGACGGGTCGTGCTGGTCGGCCATGGAGCTCCCCCACAAAGACGTCCGCCCATGCTACGGCCTGTGGCCGGCCCGTCGGCGCCACCCAATACGATGACCGGAACCCGCCGTCGGCGGCCGTCTTACGGAGGTTTCGTTGGCCGATCTCACCACCTTCATCGCCGGACTGCCCAAGGCGGAGCTGCATGTGCACCATGTGGGGTCCGCGTCCCCGCGCATCGTGGCCGAGCTGGCCGCCCGCCACCCCGACTCCAAGGTGCCCACCGATCCCGAGGCCCTGGTCGACTACTTCGTCTTCCGGGACTTCGCGCACTTCGTGGAGATCTACCTCTCCGTGGTGGACCTGATCCGCGACGCCGATGACGTCCGGCTGCTGACCTACGAGATCGCCCGCGACATGGCCCGGCAGAACATCCGCTACGCCGAGCTGACCGTCACCCCCTACAGCTCGACCCGGCGCGGTATCCCGGACACCGCCTTCGTCGAGGCGATCGAGGACGCCCGTAAGGCCGCCGAGGCGGAGTTCGGCACCGTGCTGCGCTGGTGCTTCGACATCCCCGGCGAGGCCGGCCTGGAGGCCGCCGAGGAGACCACCCGCATCGCCTGTGAGCTGCGCCCCGAGGGCCTGGTCGGCTTCGGCCTCGGCGGCCCGGAGATCGGGGTGCCGCGCCCCCAGTTCAAGCCGTACTTCGACCGGGCCATCGCCGCCGGGCTGCGCAGCGTGCCGCACGCGGGCGAGACCACCGGGCCGCAGACGATCTGGGACGCCCTCACCGAGCTGCGGGCGGAGCGCATCGGCCACGGCACCAGCGCCGTGCAGGACCCCAAGCTGCTCGCCCATCTCGCGGAGCACCGCATTCCGTTGGAGGTCTGCCCGACCTCCAACATCGCCACGCGCGCCGTCGCCACCCTCGATGAGCACCCGCTGAAGCAGATGGTCGAGGCCGGGGCGCTCGTCACGATCAACAGCGACGACCCGCCGATGTTCGGCACCGACCTCAACACCGAGTACGGGGTCGCGGCCCGGCTGCTCGGCCTGGACGCGGCGGGCGTCGCGGCCCTCGCGAAGAACGCCGTCGAGGCGTCCTTCCTGGACGCCGAGGGCAAGGCGCGGCTCACGGCGGAGATCGACGCCTACACGGCGGTCGCGGGCCGATGAGGTCGGCGGGGGCGGGGTGCGTCCCGGTCGGCCACCGCGGCGACCCGTATGTGTGCCGGGAGAACACCCTGCCCTCGATCCGCTCCGCGCTGAGCGCGGGCGCCGGCGCGGTCGAGATCGACGTACGGCTGACCCGGGACGGTGTCCCCGTACTGCTGCACGACGCCACGCTGAAGCGGCTGTGGGGCCACGACCGGCCGCTGTCCGGGCTGACCGCAGACGAGGTGCGGCAGCTGACCGGAGGCGGCGTCCCGACCCTGCGCGAGGCCCTCGCGTGCGCCGGCTCGGCCCGGCTGCTGATCGACCTGCCGGACGCCTCGGCCGCGCCCGCCGCCGTCGCCCAGGTCCGGGAGAGCGGGGCGGGCGACCGGGTGTACTACTGCGGCGCCCTGGCGGCCCTGCACGCCGTGCGCCGCGCGGACCCGGACGCCGAGATCGCGCTGACCTGGACCACGCTCGCCCCGCCGCGTCCGACCCTGCTGGCCGCGCTGCGCCCCCGGTGGCTCAACTACCGCTTCGGGCTGGTCTCCCGGGAGCTGGTCGCCCGCCATCACGCCGACGGGCTGCTGGTCTCCGCCTGGACCGCCGACACCCGGCGGTCGATGTCCCGGCTGCTGGGGGCGGGCGTCGACGCCATCACCACCAACCGGGTCGGCGCCCTGGCGGCCCTTCTGCTCAGCGGCTGACCGCGCGCCCCCGGTCAGCGTCGTGCCACCGCACACCGTGCACCGTGGAGCCCGGACTCCCCCACTGGGGCATGACAGGTGACCCTGCCATGCCCCAGTGACACGCACCGGGTGGCAGACCGGACGACCACCGGGCGACAGGTCGGGCGACGGCCCGGACGACGGACGGGACGCCAGACCGGACGACGGACCGGCCGCGGCCGCGGGAATCAGCCCAGCGATGTCATGACGTGCTTGATGCGGGTGTAGTCCTCGAAGCCGTACGCCGAAAGATCCTTTCCGTAGCCGGACTTCTTGAAGCCGCCGTGCGGCATCTCGGCGACCAGCGGGATGTGGGTGTTGATCCAGACGCAGCCGAAGTCCAGCGCCTTGGACATCCGCATCGCGCGGGCGTGGTCCTTGGTCCACACCGACGACGCCAGCGCGTACTCCACGCCGTTGGCGTAGGAGACCGCCTGCTCCTCGTCCGAGAAGGACTGCACGGTGATGACCGGGCCGAAGACCTCGTGCTGGATGATCTCGTCGTCCTGCTTGAGCCCGGAGACCACGGTGGGCGCGTAGAAGAAGCCCCTGTCGCCGACCCGGTGGCCGCCCGCCTCGACCTTGGCGTGCGCGGGGAGCCGGTCGATGAAGCCGGAGACCTGGGCCAGCTGGTTGGCGTTGTTCAGCGGGCCGTACAGCACGTCCTCGTCGTCGGGCGCGCCGGTCTTGGTCTCGGCGGCGGCCTTGGCCAGCGCGCTGACGAACTCGTCGTGGATCGCCTCGTGGACCAGCACCCGGGTGGCGGCCGTACAGTCCTGGCCCGCGTTGAAGAAGCCCGCGACCGAGATGTCCTCGACCGCCTTGGGGATGTCGGTGTCCTCGAAGACCACGACGGGCGCCTTGCCGCCGAGCTCCAGATGCACCCGCTTGACGTCCTTCGATGCGCTCTCCGCGACCTGCTTGCCGGCCCGCACCGAACCGGTGATGGACGCCATGGCGGGCACGGGGTGCTCGACCATCAGGCGTCCGGTCTCGCGGTCACCGCAGATCACGTTGAACACGCCCTGCGGATGGCCCAGCTCCGCCAGCACTCCCCCGATGATCTCGGCGATCAGCACGGTGGAGGCGGGCGTGGTGTCCGAGGGCTTGATGACGACCGTATTGCCCGCCGCCAGCGCGGGGGCGAACTTCCATACGGCCATCATCATCGGGTAGTTCCACGGCGCGACCTGGGCGCACACCCCGACCGGCTCACGCCGGATGATCGAGGTGAGCCCCTCCATGTACTCACCGGCCGAGCGGCCCTCCAGCATCCGGGCCGCACCCGCGAAGAAGCGGATCTGGTCGATCATCGGCGGGATCTCCTCGTCCCGCGTGAGACCGAGCGGCTTGCCGGTGTTCTCGGACTCGGTGGCGATCAGCTCTTCCGCCCGCGCCTCGAAGGCGTCGGCGATCTTGAGCAGCGCCTTCTGCCGCTCGCCGGGCACCAGGTCGCGCCAGACCGGGAAGGCGGCCGCCGCGGCGGCCATCGCCGCGTCGACGTCCGCCGCGCCCGAGAGCGGCGCGGTGGCGTAGGGCTCGCCCGTGGCCGGGTTGACCACCTCCGTGGTCCGCCCGTCCGCGGCGTCCCGGAACTCTCCGTCGATGTAGTTGCGCAGACGACGCAGTTCGGTGGTCACGTGCCACCCCTCCTGTCAGCTGTCCGATGGGTGAGACACCCACAGTAGTCGCCGAGGCTGCGCTTTCGACATACCCGCCACACCAGAACAACGGAATCAGTGTTTTAGCGATCCCATGACGACGAAATTCATCAATGAAGGCTTGCGACACGGACGAGGCTCGTGCACAGTGAGGGTCGTGGCCACACCTGACAAGAACGGCACGCCGTCCCTCGACTCCGTATCCCTGGCGATCATCGAGCAGCTCCAGGAGGACGGTCGACGGCCGTACGCCGCCATCGGAAAGGCCGTGGGACTCTCCGAGGCGGCCGTGCGGCAGCGCGTGCAGAAGCTGCTCGACCAGGGCGTGATGCAGATCGTCGCCGTCACCGACCCGCTGACCGTGGGGTTCCGGCGGCAGGCGATGGTCGGCATCAACGTCGAGGGCGATCTCGACCCGGTCGCGGACGCGCTGACCGCCATGGACGAGGTCGAGTACGTGGTCGTCACCGCGGGCTCCTTCGATCTCCTGATCGAGATCGTCTGCGAGGACGACGACCACCTCCTCGAAACGATCAACAAGCGGATCCGCACGCTGCCCGGTGTGCGCTCCACCGAGAGCTTCGTCTACCTCAAGCTCCGGAAGCAGACCTATACCTGGGGAACGAGATAGCCATGAGCGCCGACCTCTCCGCCGATCTCCCTGCCGACCTTTCCGCCGACCTCTCCTCGACGGCGTACGACCACCTGTGGATGCACTTCACCCGCATGTCGTCATACGAGAACTCCCCCGTGCCGACGATCGTGCGCGGGGAGGGCACGTACATCTACGACGACAAGGGCAAGCGGTACATCGACGGCCTGTCCGGCCTGTTCGTGGTCAACGCGGGCCACGGACGGGTCGAGCTGGCGGAGACGGCCTCCAAGCAGGCCCAGGAGCTCGCCTTCTTCCCGGTGTGGAGCTACGCCCACCCCAAGGCCGTCGAACTCGCCGAGCGGCTCGCCGGCTACGCCCCCGGCGACCTGAACAAGGTCTTCTTCACCACCGGCGGCGGCGAGGCCGTCGAGACCGCCTGGAAGCTGGCCAAGCAGTACTTCAAGCTCACCGGCAAGCCCACCAAGCACAAGGTGATATCCCGCGCCGTGGCCTACCACGGCACCCCCCAGGGAGCCCTGTCGATCACCGGACTGCCGGGGCTCAAGGCCCCGTTCGAACCGCTGGTCCCCGGCGCCCACAAGGTCCCCAACACCAACATCTACCGGGCTCCGGTCTTCGGCGACGACCCCGAGGCGTTCGGCCGCTGGGCCGCCGACCAGATCGAACAGCAGATCCTCTTCGAGGGTCCGGACACCGTGGCCGCGGTCTTCCTGGAGCCGGTGCAGAACGCGGGCGGCTGCTTCCCGCCGCCGCCCGGGTACTTCCAGCGGGTCCGCGAGATCTGCGACCGCCATGACGTGCTGCTCGTCTCGGACGAAGTGATCTGCGCCTTCGGCCGGCTGGGCACGATGTTCGCCTGCGACAAGTTCGACTACGTCCCGGACATGATCACCTGCGCCAAGGCGATGACCTCCGGCTACTCCCCGATCGGCGCGTGCGTCGTCTCCGACCGGCTCGCCGAGCCCTTCTACCAGGGCAGCAACACCTTCCTGCACGGCTACACCTTCGGCGGCCATCCGGTCTCGGCCGCGGTGGCCCTGGCCAACCTCGACATCTTCGAACGCGAGGGGCTCAACCAGCATGTGCTGGACCACGAGGCCGCGTTCCGCTCCACCCTGGAGCGGCTGCACGATCTGCCGATCGTCGGCGATGTCCGGGGGAACGGTTTCTTCTACGGCGTGGAGCTGGTGAAGGACAAGGTCACCAAGGAGTCCTTCGACGCGGAGGAGACCGAGCGGATCCTCTACGGCTTCCTCTCCAAGGCGCTGTACGAGAACGGGCTGTACTGCCGGGCCGACGACCGCGGCGACCCGGTCGTCCAGCTGGCCCCGCCGCTCACCGCCGACCAGGCGCTCTTCGACGAGATCGAGCAGGTGCTGCGGACGGTGCTGACGGAGGCGTGGACCAAGCTCTGACGCCCGCGCGCCCGCATGCTCCCCGGGGACGCGGTCGTTCAACACGGCGGGCCCCGCGCGGGGACGGTTCGTACCTCCCGGGGATCAGGAGCGGGGGCCCGGAAGGATCGGGAGTGGAGGGCCGGGGGGATCGGGAGTGGGGGGAACGTGCCCTTCCCGGGCGCTCCGGCGACACCTAGGGTCTTCCCGCGCGTCCGCGTTCCCCCGGCCGCCACCCGCCCCCCGCCGGACCGAGGAGCACCGCCATGACCGCCGTCGACTACACCGTGATCGTCGTCTATCTCGCGGGCATGCTCGCGCTCGGCTGGTGGGGGATGCGCCGCACCGGTTCCACCAGCGACTTCCTGGTCGCGGGCCGGCGGCTGGGGCCGGTCATGTACTCCGGGACGATGGCCGCGATCGTGCTCGGCGGCGCGTCCACCATCGGCGGTGTCGGGCTCGGCTATCAGTACGGGCTCTCCGGCGCCTGGATGGTCCTCACCATCGGCCTCGGGCTGCTGGCGCTGTCGGTGTTCTTCTCGGCGCGCATCGCCCGCCTCAAGGTCTACACCGTCAGCCAGATGCTGGATCTGCGCTACGGCGGCTCCTCCGGGCTGATATCGGGCATCGTGATGTGGGCCTACACCCTGATGCTGGCCGTCACCTCGACCATCGCCTACGCCACCATCTTCGATGTGATCTTCGGCCTGGACCGGGTCGTCGCCATCGTGCTCGGCGGGGCGATCGTGGTCTGTTACTCGACGCTCGGCGGCATGTGGTCGATCACCCTCACCGACATGGTGCAGTTCGTGGTCAAGACGGTGGGCGTGCTGCTCCTGCTGCTGCCGGTCGCGGTGGTGAAGGCGGGCGGCTTCGCCGCGATGAGGTCCGAACTCCCCCACGGCTATTTCTCCCCCATGGGCATCGGCGGCCGGACCGTCTTCACCTATGTGCTCATCTACTCCTTCGGCATGCTGATCGGCCAGGACATCTGGCAGCGGGTCTTCACCGCCCGCGACGACCGGGTCGCCCGCCTCGGCGGCACCGCGGCCGGTACGTACTGCCTGGTCTACGCGGTCGCGGGCGCGGTCATCGGCACGGCGGCGAAGGTGCTGTACCCCGAGCTGGGCGCCCCGGACGACGCGTTCGCGACCATCGTCGAGGACGCCCTCCCGGTGGGGATGAAGGGGCTGGTGCTGGCCGCCGCGCTGTCGGCCGTGATGTCCACCTCCTCGGGTGCGCTCATCGCCTGTGCGACGGTGGCGAACAACGACGTCTGGGCCCGGCTGCGCGGACGTACGCTCCGTACGAACGGCACCTCCCAGGACGAGGTCGGCGGCAACCGCGTCTTCATCCTCGTCATGGGCCTCGCCGTGATCGGCATCTCCGTCGCGCTCAACGACGTCGTCGAGGCGCTGACCGTCGCCTACAACGTGCTGGTCGGCGGGTTGCTGACGCCGATCCTGGGCGGGCTGCTGTGGAAGCGCGGCACGGGCGCGGGCGCGCTGGCCTCGGTCGCCGTCGGCGGCCTTACGGTCATCGCGCTGATGGCGTGGCAGGGCGTCCTCGCCAACGAGCCCATCTACGGGGGGCTGCTGGCCTCGCTGGTGACGTATGTGACGGTCAGCCTCGCCACGAAGCCCACCGACGCGGCGATCCTCGACGTGTGGCGCCGCCGCCTCGCCGGTGAGCCGCCCGCCGCCGCCTCGGAGACCACCGGCCCGGCCACCGCGGGCGCCTGACGCCCCGTTCGCCTCGCACCCCTTGCGCACCCCTCCACACGGCCCCATGCGCACCCTTTCCGTACGACCCACCAGAGACCGATCGAAGACCCGTCAGAGACCGATCGAAGACCCGGCAGAAAGGCACCACCGCATGCCCACGCCCTCCGCACAGCGCGCGCGTCACGGCGGCGATCTCGTCGTGGAGTCCCTCACCGCGCTCGGCGCGAGCACCGTGTTCGGGCTGCCCGGACAGCACGCTCTCGGGGCGTTCGACGCGCTGCGGCGGTCCGGGCTCGCCCATGTGGGGCTGCGGACGGAGAACAACGCGGGGTTCGCCGCCGACGCCTTCGCACGCGTCACCGGATCGGTCGCACCGCTGCTGGTGTCCACCGGGCCGGGGGCGCTGATGACGCTCGCCGCGCTCCAGGAGTCGGCGGCGGCGTCCGCGCCCGTCCTGGCCATCGGCAGCCAGGTGCCGACCGCCGGGCTCGGCGGCGGGCGCAAGGGGTACCTCCATGAACTCATCGACCAGAAGGCGTCGTTCCGCGACATCGTCAAATCCGTCCACCCGGTCCGTACGGCCTCCCAGATCCCCTCCGCGCTCGCCGCCGCCTGGGCGTCCGCGCTGGAGGCGCCCGCGGGACCGGTGTGGCTGGAGATCCCGCAGGACGTGCTGCTCGCACCGGTCTCCGTGCCGCCGGTGAGCTCGCTGCACGCCGCGCCCCGTCCGCTGCCGCCCCGGCCCGAGCTGACGGCGGAGGCCGCGAGGCTGCTGAGCGCCGCCGAGCGTCCGGTGATCCTGGCCGGGGGCGGCGTGGTGCGCGCCGGGGCGCGGCAGGAACTGCTGGCGCTGGCCGAGGCACTGGACGCGCCCGTGGCCACGACCTTCGGCGGCAAGGGCGCCTTCCCGTGGGACCATCCGCTCTCGCTCCAGTCCTGGCTGGAGGACGCGCACACCACCGCGTTCCTGGAGGACGCCGACGTCCTGCTCGTCATCGGCTCCGGGCTCGGTGAACTCTCCTCCAACTACCACACGTTCCGCCCGCGCGGCCGCCTCGTCCAGATCGAGGCCGACCTCGGCAAGCTGGAGTCCAACCATCCCGCGCTCGGCATCCACGCCGACGCCCGTGCGGCGCTGGCCGCCCTGGTGGGGGCCGTCACACCCCGCCCCCGGTCCACGGCGGCCGAGGCCGCGGCCGGTCTGCTCGCCCGGGTGCGCGAGCGGATCGAGGCGCAGGGCCTGGAGCTGGAACGGCGGGTGCTGGACGCGGTGCGGGAGGCCCTGCCGGATGACTCCCCCAGCTTCTGGGACATGACGATCCTCGCCTACTGGGCCTGGTCCGCCTTCGACCCGCGCACGGGCGCCCTGCACTCGGCACAGGGCGCGGGCGGCCTCGGCTACGGCTTCCCGGCCGCCCTCGGGGCCGCCGCCGCGGACCGCGGCCGCCCGGTGCTGGCCGTGTCGGGCGACGGCGGCGCGATGTACTCGATCGCCGAACTCGCCACCGCCCGCCAGTACCGACTGCCCGTCACCTGGCTGATCGTGGACGACGGCGGCTACGGCATCCTGCGCGAGTACATGACGGACGCGTTCGGCGAGGCGACCGCCACCGAGCTGGCCCGCCCGGACTTCGTCGCGCTCGCCGAGTCCTTCGGCGTCCCGGCGGTGCGCACCACACCCGAGCGGCTGCGCGCGAACCTCGCCGACGCGCTCGCGGCCCCCGGGCCGTCGGTGGTGGTGCTGCCCGCGCTGCTGCGGATGTTCGCACCCACCCACCTCGACCGGCTCGCCGATAACCGCCGCTCCGGCGGTCCCGGTCCCGATCAGGGCTGATCGGAGGAAATGGGGGCCGCCCGCGCCGAGCCTGGGCGCGGGCCCCCACCCGAGTCCTTACCGTGCCAGTGACCCATTGGCTCCGCTCTCGTTCCCCCAACCGGGGGAAGGAGACGATCGCAGGTAAGGCGAGGTGCTCGGGATGGTGGCTCCGCCGGACGACGACGTGCTCTCGGCACGCACCGTGTCGTATGCCTACGGAGGCTCGCCCGCCCTCTTCGGGGTCTCCGTCGGCGCCCGGGAGGGTGAGATCCTCGCCGTCACCGGTCCGCGCGGCTGCGGCAAGACCACCCTCCTCAGATGTCTGGCGGGCCAGCTCGTCCCGGACAGCGGGGAGGTGTGGTTCGACGAGGCCCCCGTGTACTCCCTCCCACCGCTCGGTCTCGAACGGCTGCGGCGTGACCACTTCGGCTGGATCGGCACCGAACCCCAGCTCGTCCCCGAGCTCACCGCCTGGGAGAACGCCGCGCTCGCCCTGATGCTGCGCGGCACCGGGCGGCGCGCCGCCAAGAGCGCCGCCTGTGAGTGGCTGGACCGGCTCGACGTCGGCGAATGCGCCCGGGTGCGGCCCGCCGCACTGCTGCAGTCGCAGCGCCAGCGGGTGGCGATCGCCCGTGCGCTGGCCGCCGGGCCCCGTGTGCTCTTCGCCGACGAGCCCACCGCACCGCTGCACCGGGCCGACCGCGCCCAGGTACTGCGCGCCCTCACCTCGGCCGCCCGCTCCCAGGGCGTCACCGTCGTCCTCGCGACCCATGAGCCGGAGGTGGCCACCCTGGCCGACCGCACCGTCGCCCTGCTCGACGGCCGCCGGGTGGACCCGGACCCCGCCGGGGCGGAAGGCAGGGCCGCGTGCTCAGCCTCCGCCTAGCCCGCGGTGCCCGCCCGTCGGTGCTGCTGCGGCGGTCGCTGGTCACCGTCGCGGCGGCGGGTGCGAGCTTTCTGCTGCTGTGCGCCCTGGGGTTCGCCTCGGGCCACCCTGCCGACTCGCGGGACGCGGTGGGGCGGCTGCTGTGGTGCGTCGTGCCGCTGGCCGCGACCGTCCATCTGGCCGTCGCCGTGGCCCGCGCCGATCCCAGCACCGGGCCGGGCCCCGGTTTCACCGCGGCCGGGCTCGGCCCGGCCCGTTCGGCCCTGCTCGCGGCGGCCTCGATGACGGCCGCCTGCGCACTCGGCGGTGTGCTGGCGCTGCTGGCCTTTCTGCATCTGCGCGGCGACCTCGGCGGCTCCTGGCTGAGCTGGGCCGGAAGCGGGGCGGCGAGCCGGCAGCTCGGCGGCGGGCGGCCGCTGCCGCCGGTCGGCACGGTCACCCTGATCGCCGTCGTCCCCGTGCTGGTGGGTGCGGTGTGTGCGGCCGGGCTGTGGCCCCGGCCGCCGCGGACCGGGCACCGGCCGGCCCGCGGACCGCGCGGCACCCGCCGCCCGGCGGCCCCGGCCCGGCCCACCGTCGTGACAGGGCCGGTCGCGCCGCAGCCCCACCAGGCCACCTCCGGCCTTCCCTGGGGCATCGCGCTGACCGCGGCCGGACTCGCCCTCCAGGCGTACGCGAGCGGCGACACGCCCCCACACCCCGACGCCCTGCTCGCCGTACCCGGCAAGCTCGGCGGCAACCCGCCCGGTGTGGTGGGCGGCTGGGCGCTGGCGGCGCTCGGGCTGGTGCTGGCCGGCCCCGGTCTGACCCATCTGTGCGGCATGCTGCTGGCCGTCGGGCGGCCGGGCCTGCTGCGGCTGCTGGCCGGGCGCGTGCTCCAGCAGGAGGCCGGGCTGATCGGACGTCCGGTCGGCGTGCTGTGCGCCCTGGCCTCCGCCGCGTACACCGTCCTGGAGCTGTACGGAAGGGTCTCCGGGCCGTCCGGAGCCCATGCCTTCGGCCCGCTCACCGGTCTGGGCGCGGCCCTGGTCACACTGTGCGCAGCGGCCACGGCCCTGACGGCGGCCCTGGAGGCGAGGAGCGCACGCGAGCGGACGACAGCCGCCCTGCTGCGCCTCGGCGCCCCGGCCCGGCTGCTCCGCGGGGCTGCCGCGCTGCGCGCGACGGCTCTGCTGGCGCTCCTGGCGCCGCTGGTGTGGGTGGTGGCGCAGCTGACGGCGATGCCGTTCCACCGCTGAGGGTCTCGGGTGTTCACACCTGGATTGTGCGGCCAGACGGCCCGGTCGCGGTTCCCCCCATCCACAGCCCCCCACCTCCGGTGTGATTAGCATGTCGGCGTGCAGGAACCAGACCGGGAAATAGAGTCCATCGAGGAGTTCGACCAGGTCGTCGCCCACGGCACCCTGGCCGGGTTCCGGGTCCAGTCCGTGGACCTGACGGGTCGTACGGCCGCGCTCCTCTCCACCGACACCAGCGAAGCGGTCTTCCTCGGCTGCCCGATGGAATCCGAGGCGGCGGCGAAGGTGCGGGCCGGAGGTGCGCTGGTGTTCCCGCCGGTGCCGAATCTGCCGTTCGATCCGTACCGCGGCTCCCTCTACTCGCCGGGGGAACTCTTCGAGGGTCTCGCGGAACGTGGTTACGCACGGACGCCGGACGCGCTCGCCTACGCCTGGTTCCAGCGGACCAAGACGGACGGCGACATCTTCGCCTCGATGCTGCGCTCCATCCACGACGACGCGATCTCCGACGCGCTCGACGAACTCCTCGTCGGGACACGGGTGGTGGGCGTCATGGGCGGCCACGCGCTGGAGCGCGGCACCAGCGGGTACGCGGGCGCCGCACGCCTCGGGCGGGCCCTGGCGCGGACCGGTCTCACGGTCGCGACGGGCGGCGGGCCGGGCGCGATGGAGGCCGCGAACCTGGGCGCCTACGCGGCGCCGCACGAGGACGCGATGCTGGACGAGGCGCTCGAACTGCTCGGCAAGACACCCTCCTTCCGGCCGTCCATCGGGGCGTGGGCCGAGGCGGCCTTCGAGGTGCGCGAGCGCTGGCCGGACGGCGGGACGTCGGTCGGCATCCCCACCTGGTTCTACGGGCACGAGCCGCCGAGCGCGTTCGCCTCCCATATCGCCAAGTACTTCGCCAACGCCACCCGCGAGGACGGGCTGCTGGCCCGCTCGACCGCGGGCGTGGTCTTCCTGCCGGGTGCCGCCGGCACCGTCCAGGAGATCTTCGACAACGCGACGCCGAACTACTACGAGTCGCGCGGTGAGCCGACCCCGATGGTGCTGGTGGACCGGGACCACTGGACCCGGCGGCTGCCGACCTGGCCGCTGCTCGAAGCGCTCGCCGAGGGACGGTCCATGAAGGCCCGTATCGCGCTGGTGGACTCGGTGGACGAGGCCCCCGATGCGCTCGTCTCGATGCTGGGCTGAGCCGACGTCAGCAGCCCTGGGCGCAGGAGCCCGGCAGGCAGAAGTCCCGGCGTCACGGATCCCGGTGCCGGGGGCCCGGCCGGCTGGGCCGCTCGCGGCGTCCCGAGCCCCGGCGTCAGGGCGCGGGGTCCAGGACCACGACCTCCGCCGGGTCGAAGGCCGCCCCGACCCGGGTCCCCGCCTCCGGGGCGTCCCTCAGGGGGCAGGACGCCTCCAGACGCGGCGCGGCCGGGTCCGAGGGCCGCAGGACGAGCGCCACATGGTCGCCGCGGAAGGTGCGCGCCGCCACGGTGCACGCCAGCCCCTCCCCGGGGTCCGTCAGCCGCACCCCGGCCGGGCGGACCAGCAGCCTGCCGGGGCCCGGCCGGGAGCCGGGCGGAACGGGCAGCTCGCCCCAGCGGGTCTCGGCGGTCTCGCCGCGTACGACCGCCTCCACCACATTGTCGAAGCCGAGGAAGCGGGCGACGAACTCGGTGGCGGGCCGCTGCCACACCTCCAGCGGGCTGCCGGTCTGGGCGATCCGGCCGTTCTCCATCACCACGACCCGGTCCGCGAGCGCGAACGCCTCCCCCTGGTCGTGGGTGACCGCGAGGACGGTGGTGCCCAGTCGTTCGAAGAGCTCACGCAGCTCGACGACCAGCCGCTCCCGCAACCCCCGGTCGAGCTGGCCCAGCGGCTCGTCCAGCATCAGCACCTTGGGCCGCGGGGCCAGCGCGCGGGCGAGCGCCACCCGCTGCTGCTCACCGCCGGAGAGCGAGTCGACGGGGCGGCGCTGCGCGCCCGGCAGCCCCACCAGCTCCAGCAGCTCGGCGACCCGGCGGTCCGCCTCCGCGCGGCCCACCTTGCGCATCCGCAGCCCGAAGGCGACGTTGCCGCCCACGTCCCGCTGCGGGAACAGCTGGTGGTCCTGGAACATCAGCCCCACTCCGCGCCGGTGGACGGGCACCCCGCTCTGGTCGCGTCCGGCGAGCCACACCCGGCCGGCGTCGGCTCGCTGGAGCCCGGCCACCACGCGCAGCATGGTGGACTTACCGCTTCCGCTCGGTCCCAGCACACAGACCGTCTCGTGTTCGGCGACCTCCAGGTCGACGGCGTCCAGCGCGTCGCGCCGGCCGAACCTCACGGTCACCTCGTCCAGTCGCAGCAGCGTCATTCAGAACTCTCCGGAACGGTCGGTGCGGATGCGCTCGAGCGCCAGCAGCGACCCGGCGCAGACCAGCATCAGGATCGTGCTCAGGGCCATCGCCTGCCCATAGGTGAGCTGTCCGGCCCGGCCCAGGAAGCGGGCGATGGCCACTGGGAGGGTCGGGTGGTCGGGGCGCGCGATGAAGACGGTGGCCCCGAACTCACCCAGGGAGACGGCGAACGCGAAGCCCGCCGCGACCGCCACGGCCCGTCCGACCAGCGGCAGGTCCACCTCCCGCCAGACGCGCCACGGAGACGCCCCGAGCACGGCGGCCGCCTCCCGGAGCCGGTGGTCCACCGCCCGCAGCACGGGCAGCATGGTCCGCACGACGAAGGGCACGCCCACCAGGGCCTGGGCGAGCGGCACCAGGACCCAGGAGGCGCGCAGATCCAATGGGGGCTCGTCGAGGGCGATCAGGAACCCGAAGCCCACGGTGACGGCCGAGGTGCCCAGCGGCAGCATCAGCAGCGCGTCGAAGCCCCGCACCAGCCGCCCCGCCCTGCGGGTGAGCGCGGCGGCGGCGAGGCCGCCCACGACGAGGGCGAAGACGGTGGCGACCGCCGCGTACCGCAGGGAGTTCCCGACGGCCTCCATGGGGGCCACGAAGAAGGTGCCCCCGCTGTCGGCGGCCGACCGCAGCGCCTCGTAGTAGGTGAATCCGTAGCCGTCCGGCCCGTTCAGCGAGCGCTCCACCAGCACCGCCAGCGGTGCCACGATCAGCAGCGCGACCACCGCCAGCACCCCCCACAGCAGCGCCCACTGGGCCGGGCCCTTCGGGCGGCGCGCCGTACGGCCGGGGTCGACGAGCCGCAGGGCGCTCTCCCGCCGCCTTACGGTCCACGCGTGCAGGGCCAGGACGACCGCGACCGCGGCGAACTGCACGAGGGTGAGCACCGCCGCCGTGGGGAGGTCGAGCAGCTGTGCGGTCTGCCGGTAGATCGCCACCTCCAGGGTGGCGTAGCGGGGGCCGCCGAGGATCTGGATCACGCCGAAGGAGGTGAAGGTGAACAGGAACACCATCAGCGCGGCGGCGGCCACGGCGGGGGCCAGCGCGGGCAGCGTCACCCGGCGCCAGGCCGACAGCCGGCCCGCGCCGAGCACCCGCGCGGCCTCCTCCTGGCGCGGGTCGAGCTGGGCCCACAGCCCGCCGACGGTCCGTACGACCACCGCGTAGTTGAAGAAGACATGGGCCAGGAGGATCGCCCAGACGGAGGTGTCCAGCCGTACGCCCCACAGCTCGTCCAGCAGCCCGCCCCGGCCGAGCAGGGCCAGGAAGGCCGATCCGGCGACGACGGTCGGCAGGACGAACGGCACGGTCACCACGGCCCGCAGCAGTCCCTTGCCGGGAAAGTCGAGGCGGGCGAAGACATAGGCGCCCGGGAGCGCGACCGCGAGCGTCAAGGCGGTCGAGGCCACCGCCTGCCAGCAGGTGAACCACAGGACGTCCAGCGTCGCCGGATCGGTCATCACCTCGGCGATCCGGCCGAACCGCCATCGCCCGCCGACGCGCAGCCCCCGGGTGACGATGGCGGCCACGGGATAGGCGAAGAAGACCGCGAAGAAGGCGAGCGGCACCGCCATCAGGGCGAGCCGGAGGGCGGTCGCGCGACGGCCGCCGCCGTCGGCCTCGCCTGTCTTACGGAGGCCGTCGGCCTTCTTACGGTTCTCGCGGGGCTCTACAGGACCAGCGAGGACCATGTCTTGACCCACTGCTCACGGTTCTTGGCGATCTTCTGCGGCGCCAGGGTGGCCGAGTCGGCGATCGTGGCCCCGTACCGGGTGAACAGATCCGGCAGCTTGGCGTCCTCGCGCGCCGGGTTGACGTACATGTTCAGGGGGACGTCCTCCTGGAACCGCTTGCTCAGCAGGAAGTCCAGCAGCGCCTTGCCGCCCTTGGTGTTGCCCGCGCCGTTCAGCAGCCCGGCGAATTCCACCTGCCGGAAGCAGGTGCCCGTCGCCACCCCGGTGGGGGCCTTGGCGGGCTTGGTCTTGGCGTCGGCCACCTCGGCGGGCGGGCTCGAGGCGTAGGAGACGACAAGCGGCCGGTCGCCCTTGCCGCCGCCGGCCGAGCCGGAGAACCGGTCGTAGTACGCCTGCTCCCAGCCGTCGACCACCTCGACGCCGTTGGCCCGCAGCTTCTTCCAGTAGCCCTGCCAGCCGTCGTCGCCGTACGTGGCGGCCGTGGCGAGAAGGAAGCCGAGACCAGGGGAGGAGGTGGCGGCGTTCTCGGTGACGAGGAGGTTCTTGTAGGCGGGCTTGGTCAGATCGTCGAGCGTCCGGGGCGGTGCCAGCTTCTTGTCGGCGAAGTACTCGCGGTCGTAGTTGACGCAGATGTCGCCGAAGTCGACCGGGGTGACACGGTGTTCGGCCCGGTCGAGCTGGAGGGCGGCCGGGACCTTGTCCAGGCCCTTCGCCGCGTAGGGGGTGAACAGGTCGTTGTCGAGCGCGCGGGAGAGCAGGGTGTTGTCCACGCCGAAGAACACATCGCCCTGGGGGTGGCCCTTGGACAGGATCGCCTGGTTGACGGCGGCCCCCGCGTCGCCCCCGGCCTGCACCCGCACCGTGTAGCCGGTCTCCTCGGTGAACTCCTTGAGGACCCCCTTGGAGGCCGCGAACGAGTCGTGGGTGACCAGGGTGACCGTCTTGGAGTCCGAGCCGCTCTTGGAGCCCTCGCCGCAGCCGACGAGCGTGCCCAGGGCGAGTGAGCCGAGGAGGGTGGCCGCGATGGCATGCCGAAACTGGCTGTTCATGGTGATGCTGACTCCCTACGCCGGTATGACCCGGATCAGGTCCGAGGGTCTGCGGCCGTGCCGCACTCTCAGCGCTCTTCAGCGCTCCCCTGTCGGAATGTTCATTTGTACGAAGGTTCACCGCCGCGACGATCACATGACGCGATGATGCTCAGGCACCGTATCAGCCGGTCCTCAGCGCTCCGCAGCCGCCAGCTGCCCGCAGGCCCCGTCGATCTCCTGTCCCCGGGTGTCCCGGACGGTCACCGGCACCCCGTGGGCCTCCAGGGCGGCCACGAACGCCTTCTCGTCCTCGGGCCGGGACGCCGTCCACTTGGAGCCGGGCGTCGGGTTGAGCGGGATGAGGTTGACATGCACCCGGTGGCCCTTGAGCAGCCGGCCGAGCAGGTCGGCACGCCACGCCTGGTCGTTGATGTCCTTGATCAGCGCGTACTCGACGGAGACCCGGCGGCCGGACTTCTCCGCGTACTCCCACGCGGCGTCCAGGACTTCGCGCACCTTCCAGCGGGTGTTGACCGGGACGAGGGTGTCGCGCAGCTCGTCGTCGGGCGCGTGCAGCGAGACCGCGAGCCGGCACTTGAACCCCTCGTCGGCGAACCGCAGCATCGCCGGGACGAGGCCCACGGTGGAGACGGTGATGCCGCGCTGGGAAAGACCGAGACCGTCGGGCTCGGGGTCGGTGAGCCGGCGGATGGCGCCGACGACGCGGTTGTAGTTGGCCAGCGGCTCGCCCATGCCCATGAAGACGATGTTGGACAGCCGGGCCGGCCCACCGGGGATCTCACCATCGCGCAGGGCCCGCATCCCGTCCACGATCTGGTGCACGATCTCGGCGGTGGACAGATTGCGGTCCAGGCCCGCCTGGCCGGTGGCGCAGAACGGGCAGTTCATCCCGCAGCCGGCCTGCGAGCTGATGCACATGGTCACCCGGTCCGGGTAGCGCATCAGCACGGACTCCACGAGCGTGCCGTCGAAGAGCCGCCACAGGGTCTTGCGGGTGGTGTCGTCGTCACAGCTGATGTGCCGCACCACGCTCATCAGCTCCGGCAGCAGCCCGGCGGCCAGCTTCTCGCGCGCGGCCGCCGGTATGTCGGTCCACTGGGCGGGGTCGTCGGCGTAGCGGGCGAAGTAGTGACGCGACACCTGACCGGCCCGGAAGGGCTTCTCCCCGAGGGCGGCGACGGCCTCCCGGCGCTCGGCGGGCGTGAGGTCGGCGAGGTGCCGCGGCGGCTTCTTGGCCCCGCGCGGCGCGACGAAGGTGAGTTCTCCGGGCTTAGGCATGGTTCACCCAGTGTCGCAGACGTACGAAGGGCCCCGCGCCATGAGCGGCGCGGGGCCCGTGGGCCGGTGTGGTCAGCCGCCCACGAAGATCACCAGCAGCAGCCACACCACCGGCGCGGTGGGCAGCAGCGAGTCGAGCCGGTCCATGATCCCGCCGTGGCCGGGCAGCAGCTTGCCCATGTCCTTGATGCCGAGGTCTCGCTTGATCATGGACTCGCCGAGGTCGCCGAGGGTCGCGCTGACCGCGGCGGCGAGGCCGAGCAGCAGGCCCTGCCACCAGACGCCGCCGTCGATGAGGTACTGCATGCACAGCGCGCCCGCGGCCATCGCGAAGGTCACCGCGCCCAGCAGTCCCTCGCGGGTCTTGCCGGGGCTGATCCGCGGCGCCAGCGGATGCCGGCCGAAGCGCCAGCCCACCGCGTACGCCCCCGTGTCGCTGACCACGGTCAGCAGCAGGAAGGTGAGGACCCGCCACGGGCCGTCTCCGGTGTCGAGCATCAGCGCCACGAAGGTGGCCAGGAACGGTACGTAGAAGGCGGCGAAGACACCCGCGGTGACGTCCCTGAGGTAGTTGTCGGGCGGTTCGGTCATCCGCCAGACCAGCACCGCGAGCGCCGTGAGCGCCACCGCCACCACCGCGCCCTGGGCTCCGCGCACATAGCCGGCGACGACCATGGCGACGCCGCCGACGGCGAGCGGCACCAACGGGACCCGGATGTCCTTGCGCTCGGCCAGCCGCGAGGTCAGCTCCCAGAGACCGACCACCACCGCGACCGCTATCACGCCGATGAACACGGGCTTGTAGATGAAGAGCGAGGCCACGATGATCACGCCGAGGCCGACGCCCACCCCTATCGCGGCGCGCAGATTGCGGCCGGCGCTCTTCTTCTTCCCCTGCCCCGCACCGCCGCTGCGCGCGCCGCCGGCCGGGGCCGGGTCGGGCGCGGGGTCGGGGGGCGTCGGCGGATGCCCGGCGGGCTGCCGGGATCCGGGCGGCGGCTCCCGCTCGTCGCGGAAGAGGGGGCCACCCGGCTGGGCGGCCCCCCGGTCACGGTCGGCGGCCTCGCCGGAGTCGCCGCCTGCGTGAGGCACGGTGGGCATGGGGCGAGTCTGCGCCGCCCCACCCACCTCGTGCACGGGACCCGCCGAAGAAGAGGGCACCTCCCAGCCATAGCCGGGTGCGGTGCCCTGATCCGGTCCCCGGAGTCCGGCGCTCGGTGGGGCCCCCCAGGAAGAGTCGTTCATCAGACCTCGAGCAGCTCGGCTTCCTTGTGCTTGAGCAGCTCATCCACCTGCGCGACATACTTCGCCGTGAGGTCGTCGAGCTCCTTCTCGGCACGGCGCCCCTCGTCCTCGCCGACCTCTCCGTCCTTGATCAGCTTGTCGATGGACTCCTTGGCCTTGCGCCGGACGCTGCGGATCGAGATCTTCGCGTCCTCGCCCTTGCCCTTGGCGACCTTGATGAACTCCTTGCGGCGCTGCTCGGTGAGCTCGGGGAACACCACCCGGATGATATTGCCGTCATTGCTCGGGTTGACGCCCAGGTCCGAGTCCCGGATCGCCTGCTCGATGTTGCGGAGCGCGGTCTTGTCGAACGGCGTGACCACGGCCATCCGCGGCTCGGGCACCGAGAACGACGCCAGCTGATTGATCGGCGTCAGCGCACCGTAGTAGTCCGCCACGATCTTGTTGAACATCGCCGGGTGCGCACGCCCGGTGCGGATCGCGGCGAAGTCCTCCTTGGCGACCACAACGGCCTTCTCCATCTTCTCCTCGGCCTCGAGGAGGATCTCTTCGATCACCACTTGCTCCTGGTGTTATCAGTAAGCAGAGCCTCGCCCCTGCGTGCGTCTTCTCCTGCACGGTGTCCGACCGGCAGGCCGTTGTCCATCCCCCGTACGAGCCGTCAGGCCCGGGAGCCCTGGTCGCTCACCAGAGTGCCGATCTTCTCACCCTTCACCGCGCGCGCGATATTTCCTTCGGCCAGGAGCTCGAAGACGAGGATGGGCAGCTTGTTGTCCCGGCAGAGGGTGATCGCGGTGGCGTCGGCGACCTTGAGGTCCCGGGTGATCACCTCGCCGTACTCCAGCGCGTCGAACTTCACCGCGTCGGGGTTGCGGGCGGGGTCGGAGTCATAGACCCCGTCCACGCCGTTCTTGCCCATGAGCAGGGCCTGTGCGTCGATCTCCAGGGCGCGCTGGGCCGCGGTGGTGTCCGTGGAGAAGTACGGCATGCCCATGCCCGCGCCGAAGATGACCACGCGCCCCTTCTCCAGATGGCGCACCGCGCGCAGCGGAATGTACGGCTCCGCGACCTGCCCCATGGTGATGGCGGTCTGGACGCGGGAGTCGATGCCCTCCTTTTCCAGGAAGTCCTGGAGGGCGAGGCAGTTCATGACGGTTCCGAGCATGCCCATGTAGTCCGAGCGGGCCCGGTCCATACCGCGCTGCTGTAGCTCCGCACCGCGGAAGAAGTTGCCGCCGCCGATGACGATGGCGATCTCGGCGCCGTCCCGGACCACGGCGGCGACCTCGCGGGCGATGGCGTGCACGACGTCCGGGTCGACACCGAGTCCCCCGCCTCCGGCGAACGCCTCGCCGGACAGCTTCAGCAGGAAGCGGCCGTGCTGGGCCGCGCCGTGCGCTTTCTTGTCGTCGGCGGCCTGTTTGGCGTCCGCGCCGTGATTCATTGGAGATCTCCTCGTGCACATACGAAGAAGGCCACTGCCGGACGGGTCCTGTTACGACCTCTGCGGCAATGGCCTCCTCGTCACATCTGCGGCCGACCGGTTGACGGTTGGCTGCCTACGACCCTATCGGGGTCGCCGGTCATTCGCTGCTCGGCTCAGACGCCGACGCGGAAACGGGCGAAGCGCTTGAGCGAGACACCGGCCTCGTCCAGGATCTTCTGGACGGACTTCTTGTTGTCCTTGGCGAACGCCTGGTCCACCAGGACGTTCTCCTTGAAGAAGCCGTTGACGCGGCCCTCGATGATCTTCGGCAGGGCGGCCTCGGGCTTGCCCTCCTCGCGAGCGGTGGCCTCGGCGACCCGGCGCTCGTTCTCGACCGTCTCGGCCGGGATCTCGTCACGGGTGAGGAACTTCGGGGCGAAGGCCGCGATGTGCTGCGCGACGTCCTTGGCGACCGTGGCGTCTTCCTTGTCCAGCTCGACCAGGACGCCGACCTGCGGCGGCAGGTCCGGGCTGGTGCGGTGCATGTACGCCGCGACGTAGCCGCCGGAGAACTGCGCGAAGCGGTCCAGGACGATCTTCTCGCCGAGGGTCGCGTTGGCCTCGTCGACGTACGCCTGGACGGTCTTGCCCGCCTCGATCTCGGAGGAGAGCAGGGCCTCCAGATCGGCCGGGGAGGTCTTGGCGACGTGGGCGGCGATGGCGTCGGCGACGGCCACGAACTTGTCGCCCTTGGCCACGAAGTCGGTCTCGCACTTCAGCTCGACCAGCACGCCGGAGGACTTGTCGTCCGCGATGACGGAGACGACAGCACCGTTCTCGGCGCTGCGACCCTCGCGCTTGGCCACGCCCTTCTGGCCCTTGACGCGCAGGATCTCGACGGCCTTGTCGACGTTGCCCTCGGCCTCGTCCAGCGCCTTCTTGCAGTCCATCATGCCGGCGCCGGTCAGCTCACGGAGCTTCTTGACGTCAGCGGCGGTGAAGTTCGCCATGATCTGTGAATCTCTTCTCGAAAGTCGAAAGCTCTACGGGTGAACGGCGGGGGCGGCGCCACCGGCACCGTCCCCCGCCGTCATACACCGTCTGAGTGACGTCTGAGTGGTCAGCCCTGCTCGGCGCCCGCAGCGGGGGCCTCGGCCGGCTTGGCGTCCTCGGCGGGCTTGTCCGCGGCGGCCTCGGCGGGCTTGGCCTCGCCCTCGTCCGCCTTCTTCTCGCCCTCGAGCAGGTCGCGCTCCCACTCGGCGAGCGGCTCACCCGCGGCCTTGTCGGCCTTCTCGTCACCGGTGGCGACGCCGGAGCGGGCGATGAGGCCCTCGGCGACGGCGTCGGCGATCACCCGGGTGAGCAGGGTGACGGAGCGGATCGCGTCGTCGTTGCCCGGGATCTTGTAGTCGACCTCGTCCGGGTCGCAGTTGGTGTCGAGGATCGCGACGACCGGGATCCGGAGCTTGCGCGCCTCACCGACGGCGATGTGCTCCTTCTTGGTGTCCACGATCCAGACGGCGCTCGGCACCTTCTGCATCTCGCGGATACCGCCGAGGGTCTTCTCCAGCTTGGCCTTCTCACGGGAGAGGACCAGGAGCTCCTTCTTGGTGAGGCCGGAGGCGGCCACGTCCTCGAAGTCGATCTGCTCGAGCTCCTTCAGGCGCTGAAGGCGCTTGTAGACGGTCGAGAAGTTGGTGAGCATACCGCCCAGCCAGCGCTGGTTGACGTACGGCATGCCGACGCGGGTCGCCTGCTCGGCGATGGCCTCCTGCGCCTGCTTCTTCGTGCCGACGAACATGATGGAGCCGCCGTGGGCAACGGTCTCCTTGACGAACTCGTAGGCGCGGTCGATGTACGACAGCGACTGGAGCAGGTCGATGATGTAGATGCCGTTGCGCTCGGTGAAGATGAAGCGCTTCATCTTCGGGTTCCAGCGGCGGGTCTGGTGCCCGAAGTGGACGCCGCTCTCCAGCAGCTCCCGCATCGTGACGACGGCCATGGCCGTACTCCTTGAGGTACTCGGTTCCACGGCGGCCGGGCGGCCGCCGCTCCTGACGTCCCGACGCGCCTGCCACGGACGGGGCCCTTTTCAGGTGTCGTCCGAAGACCGAGGGGCGCGGCCACCGAGCTGACCGATGCGCGATCGGAGCGCCGGTGGCGGGGCGTGCGAAGTCGATCCGGTGACCCGGATCGCCATAAGAAGTGTACGGGACGGGTACGGTGCCGGGTGACGGCGTTATCCACAACCCGTGAGTAGTCCCCCGATTCCGCCCATGATCCACCCGTTTCGAGCCGCCGGGCCACCGTGGAGGACATGCGAAGGCTTGTGGTGGGACGGGCGCTTGCCCTGGTGATTCTGGCGCTGCCGGTGCTGGCGGCACCTCTTCCGGCTCTTCCGGCGGCACTCCTGCCGGCGACACCGGCCGCGGCGGCGGAACGGAGCGCAGCGGCGGAACGGAGCGCGGTGGCGGATCCGGGCGGGGGCCGCGAGCGGTCCTGGCCGGTCGATGGTGGGCCGGGCGCGGTGCGGCCGAGCGTGCTGAGGGGCTGGCGGCCACCGCCGGCGCCCTGGGCGGCAGGGCATCGCGGGGTCGATCTCGCGGCGCGCGCGGGCGAGCGGGTGCGGGCGGCGGGAGCGGGCCGGGTGAGCTTCGCGGGGCCGGTCGCGGGCCGTGGCGTGCTGGTGGTCGAGCTGTCCGGGACCGGCTCCCCTCCGCTGCGCACCACCTACGAACCGGTGCGTGCCACAGTGGCGAAGGGTGAGCGGGTGAGGGCGGGGCAGGTGGTCGGCGTGGTGGCGCCGGGCCCCTTCCATTGCCGGTCCGGCTGCCTGCACTGGGGGCTGCGGCGCGCGGACCGCTATCTCGACCCCCTGTCGCTGCTGCCGCCGTCGATGCTGCGAGGCGGCCCCTCCCGACTGCTTCCGGTGTTCGGTGTGCGCGACGCGCCCGTGGTCACCGCCCTCGCCTCCCCCGCCGGGGGCACCCGGCTGCCGGCGGCAGCGGCGCTGGTGGGGGCGTCTGTCTGGGCGCGGATCCGCCTGGGCCGCCGCCCCACGCATCCGGTGGGGCGGCGAAGAAACCGAAGAGCGGAGGTCAGCCCCGGACGCCGCGCAGGGCCATGGCGACGGCCGCCTCGGTGATCCGCTCGGGGTCCTCGGCCGCGCCCAGCTCGATGCGCCGGACCGCGGCGTCCACGACGCCCTGGAGCAGCACGGCCGAGAGCCGCGGCTGCTCATGCCCGAGGGCCGCGAGGGCCTCGACCACCATGGCGATCAGCCCACCATGGGCGGCCCGGATCTTCTCCCGCGCGCCGGCGTCCAGCTCACCGGCGGAGATCGCCACCACGGCGCGGTGCCGGCGGTCGCCGACGAGCGCCAGCTGCCGGCGGACATACGCCTCGATCTTCGCCTCGGGTCCGTCGGCCCCCTCCATCGCGGCCTCGACCTCGGCGGCCCAGACCGGGAAATCGACGGCGCACAGCTCCTCGACCACGGCGGCGCGGGAGCGGAAGTACTCATAGACGGAGGACCGCGCGAGGCCCGTGCGCTCGGCGAGGGCGGGGAAGGTCAGCGCCTCCGTTCCGCCCTCGGACAGCAGGGAGCGGGCGGCCTCCAGCAGGGCCGCGCGCTGCATCGTCCGGTGCTCGGCCACTGAGGCCGCTCGAATCCTGGGCACCCGTCCACTTTACGGAAGAGGCCGCCGGGAGGGCGATGCCGAAGGGACGATTCAGCGTCCGACGTCGGCGAGTTTCGCCCGCAGCTGGAGCACCGACTTGGTGTGGATCTGGCTGACCCGGCTCTCGGTGACGCCGAGCACCTGACCGATCTCGGCGAGCGTGAGCCCCTCGTAGTAGTAGAGCGTGACCACGGTCTTCTCCCGCTCCGGGAGGGTGTTGATCGCGCGGGCGAGCAGCCGGCGCAGCTCCCGGTCCTCGGCCACCTCGACCGGGTTGTCCGCGGCGGTGTCCTCGAGGGTGTCCATGAGGCTGAGCCGGTCACCGCCCTCGCCGCCCACGTGCAGCAGCTCCTCCAGGGCGACCACATTGGCGAGCGACAACTGGCTGAAAACGCCATGCAGTTCCTCGAGGCCGATGTCCATCTCGGCGGCCACCTCGGCCTCCGAGGGGGTGCGGCGCAACCGGGCCTCCAGCGTGGCGTACGCCCGTTCCACGGCCCGAGCCTTCTGGCGCACCGACCGCGGGATCCAGTCCAGTGCCCGCAGCTCGTCGATCATCGCGCCGCGGATGCGGGTGATCGCGTAGGTCTCGAACTTGATGGCGCGCTCGGGGTCGAACTTCTCGATGGCGTCGATCAGTCCGAAGACCCCGGACGAGACGAAGTCCGCCTGCTCGACATTGGAGGGCAGTCCGACGCTGACCCGGCCGGCCACATATTTCACCAGCGGTGAGTAGTGCAGGATCAGCTGCTCCCGCAGCCGGCCGTCGCCCGTGGTCTTGTACGACCGCCACAGCTCGTCGAGCGATGAGGGCGCGGCAGGGCGCACCGCGCCGCGGGCCGCGGGCGGCGCCGCGCTGTCAGACCCGGAGATGTGCTGGGGCATTCGTCGCCTTGAGCCGTTCTGCCATGACATGGGTGCGGACGTACGCTTCCGCCGGAAACCTTGTGAGCGTAGCGTGACTGCGGCGTCGCGGTATGCGAAGGGCATCGGCTCGGCGGTGTGCGGATACGGTCATCGCCTCAACCCTTTCACCCGATTGCCCCGATTCGGGGGATCGCCTCGCCGTGCGCCGTCACTCCGGCGCACCGGACGCATCAACTCCCAGCGATCGCCATGACGTTCGACGAAGCCCAGGGCGAGCAGTTCGTGGAGCCGGCCCAGGGCCTCGTCGCAGCCGGTCCCGGATTCCCGGGCCACCTCCCGCAGGTCGTTGCCGCCCCGTGCCGACAACGCTTCGAGCACCCGTGCCGTCACGGGATCGAGCAGGTCCCGCTCGATCAGCGGCCCCCGCCGCTCGGGGGCGAGGTCTCCGATGCCGCCGATGAGCTCGGCGACTTCGGCGGCATCGGTGACCAGGACGGCCTCCCCGCGCAGCAGTTCGTGCACCCCGGCGGAGAGCCCGCTGGTCACCGGTCCCGGCACCCCCATGGTGGACCGCCCGAGCTGTTGTGCCCGGCGCGCGGTGACCAGCGATCCGCTGCGGTACTGGGCCTCGACCACGACCGTGCCGCGGGTCAGGGCGGCGATGACCCGGTTGCGGAGCACGAATCTGGCCCGTGTCGGATGCGCTCCGGGCGGCAACTCGGCGAGCACCAGGCCCTGTTCCGCGATGCGCGCGATCAACTCGGCATGCCCGCGCGGATAGGGGACGTCCACACCGGAGGCGAGCACCGCGACGGTGGCCCCGTCCGCGGCGAGCGCCCCTCGGTGAGCGGCGCCGTCCACACCGTGGGCCGCCCCGGAGACCACCACCCAGCCCCGCTCGGCCAGCCCGGCACCGAGGGTCGCCGCGACATGCGCGCCGTAGTCGCTGCAGGCCCGCGCGCCCACCACGGCGACCGAGCGCAGCGCCCACATCCGCAGCGATGCCCGGCCGCGCACCCATAACCCGACCGGGCGAGTGTCACCGAGGTCGTCGAGCTGACCGGGCCAGTCCAGATCGCCGGGGCAGATGAACCGTCCTCCGCACCGGGCGATCGCTGCGAGGTCCGCGGCCGGGTCCAGCGCGGCCGCCCGGAGGGCGCACCCGGCCAGCCGGTCCCCGGTCGCCCCGGGCGGTGGCTTGCCCTTGCCGGTGAGCGCCCGCCACAGCGCCTCCGGCCCCATGCGGCGCAGCCAGCGCCCCACCGTCTGGTCCCCGGGCTCCACGAGCCGGGTGAGCGCCGCCCGCGCCAGGCGCTCCTCCTCCGGGACACCCCGCCGCCCGGGGAGCCCCTGCCCCTCATCCGGAACCTCGTGCCCCGCGCCCGGAAGGTCGCACCCCTCGCCCCGGGTGTCGCGGCCGTCGCCCGGCACATCGCGCCCCTGCCGGGGCTCGCGGAACAGGGCGGGGACGGCGCCGGGGCCGCCCGCCGAAGGAACGGACATCAGTACTCCCCCGCTCCGACCGGCACCCCGCGGCTGACCCCGGTGCGCAGTTGCAGCGCCTGGGCGATGTCCGGCGCCATGGGCCGGTCGTGCCCGGCCAGGTCGGCGACGGTCCAGGCGACCCTCAGCACCCGGTCGAGCCCTCGGGCGGTGAGCAGCCCGCGCTCCATGTCCCGCTCGGCCTCACGCAGCGCGCCGGGGGACGGCTGCCAGCGGGTGCGCAGCTCATGGCCGGGCACCTCGCTGTTCAGCCGCCAGGGGGTGTCCTGGAGGCGGGCGGCGGACCGCTCCCGGGCCTCCCGCACCCGGGCCGCGACGGACGCGCTGCTCTCCGCCGCGCCACCGGCCCCGGTGAGCTCGGCGCGGCTCACCGCCTCGACATGGACGCGCAGGTCCACCCGGTCCAGCAGCGGACCGGACAGCCGCGCCTGGTAGCGGCGGACCGTGGCGGGCGAGCACTCGCAGACGTCGCCCATCAGCCCATGGCGCCCGCAGGGGCAGGGGTTGGCCGCCAGCATCAGCAGGAAGCGTGCCGGCATCCGCATCATCCCGGCGGACCGGGCCACCACCACATGCCCCGACTCCAGGGGCTGCCGCAGGGCGTCCAGCGCCTGCCCGCTGAACTCGGGAGCCTCGTCGAGGAAGAGCACCCCGCGGTGGGCGAGCGAGACCGCGCCCGGTCTCGGCAGACCGTTGCCCCCGCCGACGAGGGCGGCCATGGTCGCCGAGTGATGCGGGGCGCAGTAGGGCGGGGTGTCCACCAGCGGCTGGCCCGGCGGGAGGACCCCGGCGACCGAGTGGACCGCGGTGACCTCCAGGGCCTCCTGCTGGGTGAGCGGTGGCAGCAGACCGGGCAGCCGCTCGGCCAGCATGGTCTTGCCGGCGCCCGGCGGCCCGCTGAGGAAGAGGTGGTGCCCGCCCGCGGCCGCGACCTCCAGGGCGGTGCGGGCGGCCCGCTGCCCGGCCACCTCGGCCAGATCGGGCCGCCTGGCCCCGGCCCCGGGCACCGCGGCGACGCCGGTGCCCATACCGGCGCCGGGCACGGTGAGCCCGGCGAGCATCGGATCGGGGCGGCCCAGCTCCTGGGCCTCCTCCTCCGGCACCGGCTCGTCCGTCAGCACCGCGATCAGCTGGCGCAGGCTCCGCACGCCCAGCACCGAGACGCCCGGCACGAGGGCCGCCTCCGCCGCCGTCTGCTCGGGGACCACAACCTGCCGGTAGCCCGCCTCGGAGGCGGCGAGGACGGCGGGCAGCACCCCGCGCACCGGCCGGACCCGGCCGTCCAGGCCCAACTCCCCGATCATCATCAGATCGGCGATCTCCCGCGGGTCGACGCGCTCGGCCGCCCCGAGCACCGCACAGGCCACAGCCAGGTCGAAGCCGCTGCCGCCCTTGGGGACGGACGCCGGGCTGAGTCCCACCGTGAGCTTCCTCTGGGGCCATTCGCATCCCGAGTTGACGACGGCCGCGCGGACCCGGTCCCGGCTCTCCACCAGGCTCTTGTCGGGCAGCCCGACGAGTGTGAAGGCCGCCACTCCCGGCTCCAGATCGGCCTGGACCTCCACCACGACGCCCTCGACCCCGACCAGCGCCACCGAGCAGGTGCGGGCGAACCCCATCAGGCCACCCCCCGCACATGCTCGACCACGGGCGCGCCCCTGCGCGGCAGCACCACCGCCACCACGTCGATGCGCACTCCGCCCGGCGGCGGGCCGCCGTGCCGCTCCAGCCAGCGCTCCGCCAGCCGCCGCAGCCGCTCGGTCTTGTCGGGGCCGACGGCCGCCATCGGATGCTCGTACCCGCCCTCGCGGCGCGTCTTGACCTCGCACACCACCAGCGCCCCGGCGTCGAGCGCGACGATGTCGATCTCGCCGTCCCGGCACCGCCAATTGCGCTCCAGGACGGTCATCCCGGCTTCCGCCAGCCGGCGCACCGCCACATCCTCGCCGTAGCGGCCCAGTGCTCCTCGGGCGTTCATTCGGCACCACCTCCGGCACCGACTGTGACGCCCCCGCACCCCGCTCAGGGATCTTGGAGCATTTCTGTGGACGGCCGGGCCGCTGTGGACAACTCAGCCACCCGGAAGGTCGAGGTCGCTCTTGTTCAGCTCCTCGATATTCACGTCCTTGAACGTGAGAACGCGTACCTGCTTCACGAAGCGGGCCGGGCGATACATGTCCCAGACCCAGGCGTCGGCCATCGACACCTCGAAGAAGACCTCGCCCTGGACCGAGTGCACCTGCATCTCGTAGTCGTTGGTGAGATAGAAGCGACGCTCGGTCTCGATCACATATTTGAACAGACCGACGACATCGCGGTACTCCCGGTAGAGCTTCAGCTCCATCTCGGTCTCGTACTTCTCGAGGTCCTCGGCGCTCATGGCATGTTCCCCTTCAGCCGTGCGTCCCCCCATTGTGCGTCAGACGCGCTCAGTCTCCAGGATCACCGGTGCACTCGGCGGTCCCTCGGCGAGCAGCGTACGCAACAGCTCCGCCAGCCGGGTCGGGTACACCGGCTCGGTCGCGGCGGCCAGCTCCTCCGCCGTCCACCACCGCAGCCCGGCCACGCTCCGCCGCTCCAGCTCGGTCAGCCCGCCGCCGGTGCGGGCCTCGATCTGTCGGGTACGACACAGGTAGTACCACTCGTCTTGGTCCCACCGCCGCCCGTCGAACGGGAACGAGCAGATCCGCCGCCACAGCAGCGGGCCGAGCCGCGCATCGGTGATCCCGGTCTCCTCCGCGAGCTCCCTGAGGGCTGCCTGCTCGCGGCTCTCCCCGTCCTCCAGACCGCCTCCCGGAGTGAACCACCACGTCGAGGAGGGATCGTCCGGCTCGAAGCCGTGCAGCAGCAGAATGCGGTCCTGCGGATCCAGCAGCACCACCCGCGCGACCTTCCGCAGCCGCCGCTCGTCCGTGCCGGTCCGCTGGGCTTCGCCGGTCCGCTCAGCCATGCGCGGCCACCTTCCCCTCCGCCGCCTGGTCCCGCCGCGCGCCGCCGCCCGCCCTGCGCCGGACGAACGGCCCATGGGCCGCGCCCGCCAGGATCAGCACGGCGCCCACGACGACCGCCACCAGGATCAGCCTCAGCGGCCCCGGCTGCGACACACCGCCCGGCAGGGCCTGGAACGCCTCAGGCCGCCCCACCGTCCCCCAGGCCCCCAGCGGCCAGGCGGTGGCGTCCACCCGGGCGGTCACCGCGCCCCGCTCCACGGCGCCGCCGGCCTCGTCGGTGAGGTGCACCCGTGAGTCGAGGGAGTCGCTCCGATGGTCGCCCAGCAGGAACAGCCGGCCCTTGGGCACCGTGGTGGAGAAGGCCGTCGAGGACGCCTGTTCACCCGAGCGCAGATACGGTTCCTCGAGGACCTTGCCGTTCACCCGCAGCCGGCCCTGCTTGTCACAGCACTCGACCCGGTCGCCGCCGACCCCGATGACCCGTTTCACCATCGGCAGGTCGCCCCACACCTGGTCGTGGAAGACGACCACATCGCCGCGGCGCACCTCGCCACCGTCGATCCGCTGCGCCAGCACCCGGTCGCCCTTGCCGATCGTCGGCGCCATGGAGTCGGTCGGGACGGTGTACGGCTTGTAGAGCACAACGCCCCACACGAAGCCGCCCAGGAACAGCACACACCCGACGGCCACCGCCAGCCCGGACAGCACGCTGCCCGGCGTACGCCCCGGCGGTTTGCCGCCCCCCGCCCCTCGGGCTCCGCTCATCCCAGTGCTCCCGCCGTACGCAACAGACGTAGAAGATCAGATTCCGTGTGCCCCGGGGCACACGGAACCGCACCTTACCCGGCGGTACCGACCTCGTCAGCAGTCAGCGGTCCGCCGTTCCGCGCGGGCCTCGGCGTCCGCCCGGACCTTGGCGATCAGCCTGCGGCGGCGCCACAGCACGATCGGCACCGCGCCGGCGAATCCCATGGCCGAGGGGGCCATCGCGGCGGCCGCGCCCAGCCCCGGCTGGTCGAAGGTGCCCGGCACCGACAGGGTGGACCAGCGGTCGATGGGCCAGGCGATGACGATCGCGCGCCCGACGACATCGTCCACCGAGACCGTGCCGTTGTTGAGGTTCTGGTGGTAGCGGGAGTCCAGCGAGTCCTGGCGGTGGTCGCCCATCACCCAGATCCGGCCCTCGGGCACCTTGATCGGGCCGAACGGCTTCTCGTCGCAGGGCGTGTTCCCGGGGAAGATGTACGGCTCGTCCAGCGGCTTGCCGTTGACCATGACCTTGCCGCCGCGCTTGCAGGAGACGGTGTCCCCGCCCACCGCGATGACCCGCTTGATCAGATCCTTCTCCTCCGCCGAAGGCATCAGCCCGATGAAGCTGAGCGCCTTCTGGATGCCCTCGGCGACCGGGCCGGAGCTCTGCGTCTGCGTCTCGCCGAGCCAGCCGCCCGGGTCGTGGAAGACGACCACCTCACCGCGCTCCGGCTCGGAGCCGAACCACGGGGTGAGCTTGTCCACTAGCACCCGGTCGCCCCGCTGCAATGTGTTCTGCATCGAGTCGGACGGGATCGAGAACGCCTGCACCAGGAAGGTCTTGATCAGCAGCGCCAGAGCCAGCGCGATGATGACCAGGATCGGCAGTTCCTTCCAGAAGGAGCGCACCTTCTTGGGCCTGCCGAGCTTTCCGGGCCCACCGGGCTTACCGGGTCCACCGGGCTGCCCGGGGCCCCGGTCCGCCGGTGTCTCGTCCCCGGGTCCGGACGGATCAGCCGCCCCGGACCCGTCGGATGCGCCGGAGGAGTCCTGTCCGCCCCCGGCACCAGGGGGACCCGACGCCTGGGGCGCCGCGGCCGCCTTGTCCGTGGGGGCACCGGCCTCGGGCGTCTCGGCCGCCCCGTCCGCGGAGCCCTCGCCCCTCGTCCCGGGCTGCCGCTCGGGCTCTTCGTGACCGGATCGTGCGCCGACCGCCAAATCCCCCACATCCACTCCTCACGCCTGACTGCCGCCTGCCCCACGAACGGCGCAGGATCACCACTCCCATAACGAGCGGGAGTTCCGCAGGGGTCGGGAGCTGGATCATTCCTTGCTGATCCATGGGGGACAGCCTATGCGCCGACCCCTCGGCCTGTGTCGCCCCGCTCGGCGCGTCCCGCACGGAGGCGTAGGTGTCCGGCTCCTCGAGCCGCCGCATATGCCCGAACGGCCAGGCGATCACCACGGCCCGGCCGACCACATTGCCGTCCGGCACGGTGCCCTGGTACGGCTCGTCCAGATGGACCCGGGAGTCCGCCGAATTGGACCGGTGATCACCCATGACGAACAGCCGCCCCTTGGGAACGGTCACCTTGAACTGCCGCTGCGACGGCGGGTTCCCGGGGTGCAGATACGGTTCGTTCAACGGGGTTCCGTTGACGGTGACCTTACCGTTCGTATCGCAGCACGCCACCGTGTCGCCGCCCACCGCGACCACCCGCTTGATCAGGTCCTGCTCGTCGGAGGACGGCAGCAGACCGATGAAGGTCAGGAACTCCTTGCCCTGCTTGATGACCGGCGGATCGTCCTGGGCGGGCTTCCCCTCGTCCTTGAGCCAGCCCCCCGGATCCTTGAACACCACCACATCGCCGCGCTCCGGCTTTGACCCGAACCACGGGGTGAACTTGTCCACCAGCACCCGGTCGCCGATCCGGATGGTCTGCTCCATCGAACCGGACGGGATCACGAACGCCTGCACCAGGAAGGTCTTCAGGACGAGCGCGATCACCAGCGCCACGCCCACCAGGATCGGTATCTCCTTGACGGCCGAACGGCGCCGCCTGCGCTTGATACGGCGCTGGATCCGGCGCCGCTCCGCGCGTCCGCCGACCCGGTGCTCCCCCGGCCCCCGGGGGGTCTCGGCGCCGGTGGGCGCGTCCGCCCCGCGCGTCCTGGTACGGGGCCGCCCGCGGCTACCCATGGGCACCGCCGGAGGCCGCGGACGGTATGTCGCCGGGCTCCTCGGGCACGCTCGCGAAGGCGTCCGGCCGGGGCACACCGGACCAGCGGCCGATCGGCCAGCCGATCCATTCGACGCGGCCGATCACCTTGTCGACGGGAACCGCGCCCCCGCCCGGTGCGCCCAGATAGTCCCGCGAGTCCCGGGACGCGTCGCGATGGTCGCCCATCACCCACAGCCGGCCCTCGGGCACGACGATGTCGAAGCGCACCCGCGAGGGGCTGTCCCCGGGGTGCAGATAGCGCTCGTCCACCGGCTGGCCGTTCACCTCGATCCTCCCCCGCTTGTCGCAGCAGGTGACCCGGTCACCACCGACGCCCACCACGCGCTTGACGTAGTCGGACTCGGCCGGTTCGGCCAGCCCGACCGCCGCGGCCGCCTTGCGCAGCAGACCGGTCACCGGGTTCCCGGACGGCTCCTCCTCGTGAAAGGAACCGGCCCCGTCGAACACGACAACGTCGCCGCGGCGCGGATCGTCCCCGAAACGGTAGGCGAGCTTGTTCACCAGCACCCGGTCCCCGGGCCGGAGGGTGTTCTCCATCGAGCCGCTGGGGATCAGGAACGGCTGTACGACAAAGCCGCTCACCAGCAGCACCAGCGCGACACAGACCGCGGCGAGCAGCGCCATCCGCCGCCCTCGCCCGCCCCCGGCCGGCCACCGCGGCAGCCGCCGGGCGGACGCGGGCTCCGCGGCGACCGGCTCCCCGGTCCGCGCCGGAGCACGCGAAGAGCGCGACCGCCCCTCGTGCTCCTTCTCGGAGTCCGGGGAGCCGTCGCGCTCCGCGAGCTGTCCTTCGCTGTCCATCGGGCCAGAGCCTATCCGCCCCGGCCGGAAGATCCGTCGGTAGCTCAGTAGTCGCGCAAAATCGCCGCGATCTCAGCTCTCGCGCTTTTCCTTGATCTTGGCAGCCTTGCCGCGCAGCTCGCGCAGGTAGTACAGCTTCGCCCGGCGCACATCACCGCGGGTGACGACCTCGATCTTCTCGACGATCGGGGTGTGCACCGGGAAGGTGCGCTCGACGCCGACGCTGAAGCTCACCTTGCGGACGGTGAAGGTCTCGCGGACACCGGAGCCCTGGCGGCGGATGACGACGCCCTTGAACTGCTGGACACGGGAGCGGTTGCCCTCGATCACGCGGACGTGGACGTTGACCGTGTCGCCGGGGCGGAAGGTCGGGATGTCGCTGCGCAGCGACGCGGAGTCGACGGTGTCGAGCAGGTGAGACATGATCGTCTGCTTTCCTCGCCGATGCCACAGGTCATCAGCGGAATATCGGATGATGATTCGGAGTGCCGCCCTCATCGGGCGGGCGTCGGTCCCCCTGTGGCAGGGGCGCACGCCCGGACGTACGGCAGCGCCCTATTCTTCCACGGCCCGGTCCGGCCGCCCAAATCGGGTCCCACCGGTCCCGGGCAACTCCTCCCAGCCCAGCTCGGCCAGGAGGGCGCGGTCGTGCTTGTCGAGCGTCGCCGGGTCGCAGCGCTCGATCAGATCGGGGCGGTTCTCGCTGGTGCGGCGGAACGCCTCGTCCCGCCGCCAGCGGGCGATCCTGCCGTGGTGGCCGCTGACCAGCACCTCCGGAATGGAGCGGCCGCGCCACTCGGGGGGCTTGGTGTAGACCGGCCCCTCCAGGAGATCGGCCATCGCGCCGGGCGCGAAGGAGTCGTCGCGGTGCGACTCGGCGTTGCCCAGCACCCCCGGCAGCAACCGGGCCACCGCCTCCGTGATCACCAGCACCGCGGCCTCGCCGCCGGCCAGGACGTAGTCGCCGATCGAGACCTCGTGGACCTCGAGCCGCTCGCCGTACTCCTCGATCACCCGGCGGTCGATGCCCTCGTAGCGGGCGGGCGCGAAGACCAGCCAGGGGCGCTCGGCGAGCTCGACGGCGAGCGCCTGGGTGAACGGGCGGCCGCTCGGGGTCGGGACGATCAGCGTGGGCTTGACCAGCCCCTCCGCCTCGCCCGACGCCATGACCTCGTCAAGCGCCTCACCCCAGGGCTCGGGCTTCATGACCATGCCGGGGCCGCCGCCGTAGGGGGTGTCGTCGACCGTGTTGTGCCGGTCGTGCGTCCAGGCGCGCAGATCGTGGACCCGCACATCCAGCCGGCCCCGGGCGCGCGCCTTGCCGACCAGCGAGACGTTCAGCGGCTCCAGGTACTCGGGGAAGATCGTGACGACGTCGAGCCTCATGACGACTCATCCTTACGACCGCCCTCGGCCTCGCCCCCGCGGCTGCCCGCGATCTCGGCGTCGGCCTCGTCGAGCAGGCCCGGCGGCGGGTCGATCACGGCGCGCTGCGCCTCCAGATCGATCTCCGGAACGACCTGGGAGACGAACGGGATCATCACCTCACCCCCGTCGGGGCGCTTCACGATCAGCAGGTCCTGGTACGGCAGATGGGAGATCTCGGAGATCCTCCCGACCTCCGTCCCGCCCACGGTGACCACATCGAGGTCGATCAGCTGGTGATCGTAGAACTCCTCGGGATCCTCCGGAAGTTCCTCGGGGTCGACCTCCGCGATCAGCAGGGTGTTGCGCAGCGCCTCCGCGGCGTTGCGATCCCGCACCCCCTCGAAGCGCAGCAGCAGCCGGCCGCTGTGCACCCGGCCGGACTCGATGGTCAGCGGCCCGGCCGAGGCGGGCTCGGTGGTCAGCACGGCCCCCGGGCCGAGCCGCAGCTCCGGCTCGTCCGTCCGCACCTCGACGGTGACCTCGCCCTTGATGCCATGGGCACGGCCGATCCGCGCGACAACCAACTGCACGATGCGATGTCCCTTCACACACACGGGCCGGGGACGGCCCAAAGCCCTCCCCGGCCCGTGCCGGTGCTCTTCTTGATCGCCTCAGCGGACCTGATCGACGTCGACGAGGTCGACGCGGATCCCACGGCCGCCGATGGCGCCCACGACGGTGCGCAGGGCGCGTGCGGTGCGGCCGTTGCGGCCGATCACCTTGCCGAGGTCATCGGGGTGCACCCGGACCTCCAGCACACGCCCACGCCGCAGGTTGCGCGAGGCCACCTGCACGTCGTCGGGGTTGTCGACGATGCCCTTCACCAGGTGCTCGAGGGCTTCCTCGAGCATCCTCAGGCCTCGGTCGACGCGGTGGACTCAGCGGACCCGGCCGCCTCGTCCGACTTCTTGTCGGCCTTCTTCGCCTTCGGGGTGATCGCCTCACCCTTCGGCTCGTCACCGGCGTCCTTGGCGGCCGCCTCGAACAGGGCGCGCTTGTCGGCCTTCGGCTCGGCGACCTTCATCGGGGCCGGGGCGGGCAGGCCCTTGAACTTCTGCCAGTCACCGGTGACCTTCAGGATGGCCAGCACCGGCTCGGTCGGCTGCGCGCCGACCTTCAGCCAGTGCTGCACACGCTCCGAGTCCACCTCGATGCGCGACGGGTTCTGCACCGGGTGGTACAGCCCGATCTCCTCGATGGCCCGGCCGTCACGGCGGGTGCGGGAGTCGGCGACGACGATGCGGTAGTGAGGCGAACGGATCTTGCCCAGACGCTTCAGCTTGATCTTGACTGCCACGGGAGTGGTGTCTCCTGGTCTTGACGTGGTTGAGCACTGCGACGTGCCGCGTGGGGTTGCGGTACCCGAGTGCCCGATGGACGCGTCAGCCGGAGGAGAGAGGGGTCCTGGTCGGCTGTCGAGTACAGCAGACCATTCTGCCACACCGTGACAGGTCAGCCGACCGCGGCCACCGGCTCCGGAATGCGGAACGGCTTACCGCATCCACCGCACATGATCGGCGCCTGGGCCAGCACCGACGGGACGACGCGGACATTGCGCCCGCAGTCGCACACCGCCTTCACCCGGACACCGCCCCCGGACGAACCGTGCCGCGCGGCGGGCCCGCGGAAGGTACGGGAGGTCTCGGCGGTGGTCGCCACGGTGTGGGCCTTGAGCGCACGCTGGAGGCGGTCGATCGTGGTCCGGTAGCGCTTTCTCGCCTCGGGACTGAGGGTGACCAGCGAGAAGCCGCTGCTGGGATGCGGCTCCTCGGGGTGGTCCAGCCCCAGCTCCTCGGCGATCGCCAGGAACCGGCGGTTGTGGTAGCGGCCGGCGCGTGAGGTGTCACGGACACCGCGGGCGGCGGCGATCCCATGGACTGCCTCATGCAGCAGCCGTTCGAAGGAGAGCTCGGCGCCACATGCGGACGACGACTCTCCGATCAGCGATTCGGGCGCGGCGAGATCCGGCAGCTCGGGGTGGTGCCGTTGAATGTCGGCCCACGCCTGCGCCAGCTCTGCGGCGAGAACAGGTGGTGTCGTGCTCACGTCGTGCTAACGAGCAGGAGTGGTCCGGTGTTCCGATTCCGGGGCATCCCAAATAATTTGCACGTACCAGTCAGTTCGCGGTGATGTGCCGCGACGAGGGGCGGGTGCGTAAATGTGTGGATGAGCCACGCACCGCGCATCAAGCCGGTACGTACCGGTTCAGTAGGCCCTCGCGACGAACGCGACGTTACCGGGCGCGTCATCGGCGTCCGGCACCGCCCCGTCCTCGGTGACCAGACACCGGACGGACACGGACCGCTCGGCGAGCGCCGCCTCGCCCTCCGGCCCCAGGTCCGCCCACCGGATGCGGGCCCAGCCGCCCGCCGCCGCGGCCTCGGCGGCCTCCTCCACGGTCGTCACCTCCGTGGTGCGCGCCTTACGGCGCTCACGAGCCTGCCGCAACAGCAGCGCCTGGTCCTCCTCCAGGACCTTGGGCAGCAGCTCCGGCAGCAGCTCGGCGCGCAACGGCTCCTTGCCGCCGGGGATCCGCCTCGCCACCATGGCGGTGCCGGCCTCCAGGTCGCGCGGGCCGATCTCGACCCGGACCGGAACCCCCTTGAGCTCCCAGTCGACCGCGCGCCGGCCGAAGGGGGTGTCCGTACGGTCGTCGACGTGGACCCGCACACCCGCCGCGGCCAGCAGCTCGCCGAGCTCGCGGACCCTGGCGAGCACCGCCTCATCACCCTTGACCGCCAGCACCACGACCTGGATCGGGGCCAGCCGGGGCGGGATCCGCAGACCGTTGTCGTCGCCGTGCATCATCACCAGCGCGCCGACCATCCGGGTGGTGCTGCCCCAGGAGGTCTGCCAGACCAGCTCCTGCTCCCCGTCCTTGGACAGATAGCTGGTGTGGAAGGCCCTGGCGAAGTTCTGGCCGAGCTCGTGGCTGGTGCCCAGCTGCAACGCCTTGCCGTCGCCCATCATCCCTTCGAGGGTGAGGGTGTTGAGGGCGCCGGCGAACCGCTCCCGGGCGGTCTTGCGGCCCAGGACCACGTCCATCGCCAGGACGTCCGCCAGGAACCGGGCGTAGACCTCGCGGTGGATCCGGGCGGCGAAGTCGCGGGCGTCCTCGTACGACGCGTGCGCGGTGTGGCCCTCCTGCCAGAGGAACTCGGTCGTCCGCAGGAACAGCCGCGGGCGCAGCTCCCAACGCACCACATTGGCCCACTGGTTGATCAGCAGCGGCAGATCGCGGTAGCTCCGCACCCACTTGGAGAAGTACTCGTTGACGATCGTCTCGGAGGTGGGCCGGACGACGACCGGCTCCTCTAGCTCCTTACCGCCGCCATGGGTGACGACCGCGAGCTCCGGCGCGAACCCCTCGACGTGGTCGGCCTCTTTGGCCAGATAGGACTGCGGGATGAAGAGGGGGAAGTACGCGTTCTGGACGCCGACCGCCTTGATGCGGGCGTCCATGTCCTGCTGCATCCGCTCCCACAGCCCGTACCCGTACGGTCGGATCACCATGGTGCCGCGCACCGGGCCGTTGTCCGCCAGCTCGGCCTTGTTCAGCACATCCTGGTACCAGCGGGGGAAGTCCTCCGCCCGCGGGGTGAGCACGGGAGCCTTGACCATGGCGCCGATCGTACGGCGACGGTGCACAGAACCGTGAATCGGACCAAACGCGCCGATCCGTGCCGGCCATCACCCCAGGCCGTCCGAGGACCGTCCGAGGACCGGTGGAGGTCGGGGGGCGGTTCCGGGAGCGAGTCGGACGCACAGGTGCGCGGGGGCGCACAAAGGGGGCACGCAAGCACGGCCGTGAAAGCTCTGGACGCGGGGACGGATGCGGAGTTCCCTGGCATATGGGGGTGGGACGCCACAGCGCACGACGGCGGATGCGACACCGAATCTGACGACGGCACTGCTCTTCGCTGATTGGGGCCCTTGCGATGACACCTACGCTCGTACGGCGGCACCGCCCGCACCCCTCCTCCTCATCGCACACGACGGACGCCCACGCCCGCACCCGCGACTGGGCGGAGATCCAGGAGCGGATGCTGGTCCCGCTGTACGAGGCCGTGTACGAACGGCTGGACGTCGGCGCCGGAACCCGGCTGCTGGGCCTGGGCTGCGGCTCGGGGCTCGCCCTCCTCATGGCGGCCGCACGCGGCGCCGCGGTCTGCGGGGTGGACACGGACGAGCGGCGCCTGGACCTGGCACGGGAGCGGCTGACGGCCCCGGGCGCGCCGCGGGGCGACGCGGCGCGGCCGGCCCGGCTGGGTCCCGGCGGCCCGGAGAACGCTTGGGTGCGGGAGGCCGCGGCGGACGCGGCCTTCACCGTGGTGACCGCCTTCGAGCCGCTGTCGGCGCCGGCCGCGGAAGACCCCGGCGGGGCGGTGTCCGCCGCGGCGGCCGCGCTCGCGGACGCCGCGGCGCTCGCCGAGCGGGGCGGGGCCGTGGTGCTCGCCGGATGGGGGCCGCCGGAGCGCTGCGCCACCTCCGGGGTGCTGCGGGTGGGCGCCCGGCTCGCCGACCCGATGCGCTCCCCCGGCTACCGCCGCTGGCGGCCGTGCGGCCGGGACGACCTGGAGGAGCTGGCCGCGCGGGCCGGGCTGCGGCCGGACGGATCGGGCCGGGTGGCCTGTCCGTTCGGGTACGCCGACGTGGACAGCGCGGTGCGCGGACTGCTGTCGACGGGGCTGTTCGACGCGGCGGAGCGGGCCACGGACCCGACCCAGGTCCGCAAGGAGATCACCGAGGCGCTCCATCCGCACCAGCGCGCGGACGGCACGGTGTGGATGCCCAATGTGTTCCGCTATCTGATCTGCCGCGTCTGAACGCGACCGAAGCGTAAGGCCCCTGAGGGTGCGCGCAGGGGCCTTACGGTTCGTTTCGTCCGGAGTCGGCTCGCGAGCCCGGAGTGGGCTCAGCCCATGAACTTCTTGAACTCCTCGGGGAGTTCGAAGTCCTGGCCGCCCTGGCCGCCGGCGGGCAGCCCGAACGCGCCGCCCTGCTCACGGCGCGCCGCGGCGGCCTGCTCCTCGGCCTTGCGCTTCATGGGGTTGCCGGAGCGCTGCTTGCCCTTGGCCTTCTTCTGCTGCTTGCCCTTGCGCTTGGTGCCGCCACCCATACCCGGCATGCCCGGCATCCCGGGCATCCCCGGCATGCCGCCCTGGGCCATCTTCGACATCATCTTGCGCGCGTCGAAGAACCGCTCGACCAGGTTCTTGACCGCGCTCACCTCGACACCGGAACCACGGGCGATACGGGCGCGGCGCGAGCCGTTGATGATCGTGGGGTCCTGGCGCTCGGCCGGGGTCATCGACTTGATGATGGCCGCGGTGCGGTCCACGTCCCGCTCGTCCAGGTTGTTGATCTGGTCCTTCATCTGGCCCATGCCCGGCAGCATGCCGAGCAGCTTGGAGATGGAGCCCATCTTGCGGACCTGCTCCATCTGGGCCAGGAAGTCGTCGAGCGTGAACTCCTTGGGGCCCTTCGCCAGCTTGGCCGCCATCTTCTCGGCCTCTTGCTGGCTGAAGGTCTGCTCGGCCTTCTCGATCAGGCTGAGCATGTCGCCCATGCCCAGGATGCGGGACGCCATGCGGTCCGGGTGGAACGCGTCGAAGTCGTCCAGCTTCTCGCCGTTGGAGGCGAACATGATCTGGCGGCCGGTGACGTGCGCGATGGACAGCGCGGCACCGCCGCGCGCGTCGCCGTCGAGCTTGGAGAGCACCACACCGTCGAATCCGACGCCGTCGCGGAACGCCTCCGCGGTGTTCACCGCGTCCTGGCCGATCATCGCGTCGACGACGAAGAGGACCTCGTCCGGGCGGACCGCGTCGCGGATGTCGGCGGCCTGCCGCATCAGCTCCTCGTCGATACCGAGGCGGCCCGCGGTGTCGACGATCACGACGTCGTGCTGCTTGGTCCGGGCGAATTCGATCGAGTCCTGCGCCACCTTCACCGGGTCGCCGACGCCGTTGCCCGGCTCGGGCGCGAAGACCGCGACGCCGGCCCGCTCCGCGACCACCGAGAGCTGGTTGACGGCGTTGGGGCGCTGAAGGTCACAGGCGACGAGCAGCGGGGCGTGGCCCTGGCCCTTCAGCCAGCGGCCGAGCTTTCCGGCGAGCGTGGTCTTACCGGCGCCCTGCAGACCCGCGAGCATGATCACGGTCGGCGGCTGCTTGGCGAAGCGGAGGCGCCGGGCGTCGCCGCCGAGGATGCCGATCAGCTCCTCGTTGACGATCTTGATGACCTGCTGGGCGGGGTTGAGCGCCTGGGAGACCTCCGCGCCCAGACTCCGCTCCTTGACGCTCTTGATGAACGACCGTACGACGGGCAGCGCGACATCGGCCTCGAGCAGGGCGATCCGGATCTCACGCGACGTGGCGTCGATGTCCGCCTCGCTGAGGCGGCCCTTGCCCCGGAGGTTCTTGAAAGTCGCTGCGAGGCGATCGGAGAGGGTATCGAACACGGTGGTCGCGAATCCTTCGCTCGGATGTCGGGTCGGTGGTCGGCCTCCAAGGGTATCCGCCCGCCGGGCGAACGGTCTGCCCCTGGGGGCCGTGCGCCGCTCGGGCGCCTGCCCGCCGCGGCTCCCTGCCACCCCTGCCCGCCGCGGCTCCCCGCGCGCCGTCTTCGCTCCCTCCCCGCCGCTACCGCAACGCCCGCTCGACCTCCTGGGCCACCTCGGCCGCCCGCATGGGCTTCAGGGGCGCGCCGGAGCCGTCCGTGACGTAGAACGCGTCCACCGCGTTGGCGCCGAGGGTGGAGACATGGGCGCTGCGCACCGCGACTCCGGCGTCCTCCAGGGCGCGGCCGATCCGGTGCAGCAGACCGGGTGCGTCCTGGGCGCGGACCTCGATCACCGTGGCGAGCTGGGAGCTGCCGGGCGCGACCGTCACCCGCGGTGGCGGGGCGTGCACCCCGCGGCGGCGCGGGTACTTGCGGTAGGCGGCCTCGCGCTCGGCGAGCCGGGCGGCGATGTCGAGCGAGCCGTCCAGGACCCGGAGCAGGTCGTTGCGCAGCCGGGCGGCCTGCGGCAGCGAACCGTACTCGGCCGCCACCCGCCAGCTCAGCAGCAGCACTCCGCCCGTGCCGCCCCCGGTTTCCAGCTCCGACGGCAGCTCGACGGCGCGCAGATCCGCCGCGCGCACCGTAAGGCGGTGCAGGGCCAGGACGCCGGCCGCCGCGGGCAGGATGCCGGGCTGGTCGGGGACGGCGATGAGCAGTTCCACGCCGATCGGCTCGGAGCCGGTGGTCCCGTCCTCCGAAGGCCCCTCGGTGCCGTCCGTAAGGAGGCCCGCCTCGCCCGGCGGCAGCGCCTCGGAGCGTGCGTGCAGGGCCAGCACCGGGCCGCCGGTGCGCCATGCCTCGACCGCGAGCCGCTCCTGTTCGGCCGTCGTCCGCTGCGGGGTGGACCAGTCGTCCTCGGGTTCGCCCGCGAGCACCGCCGAGACCCGCTTGACCAGGTCGGCGACGAGGGAGCCGCGCCAGGCGCTCCAGGCCGCGGGCCCGGTGGCGAGCGCGTCGGCCTCGGTGAGGGCGTGCAGCAGCTCCAGGGTGCTGGCGGTGCCGACGGCCTCGGCGACCGAGCGCACCGTGGCCGGGTCGTCCAGGTCGCGGCGGGTGGCGGTCTCGATGAGCAGCAGATGGTGGCGTACGAGGGTGGCGAGGACCGAGACGTCCGCGCGGTCGAAGCCGACGCGGGCGGCGAGATCGCGGACGATGGTCTCCCCGGCCACCGAGTGGTCGCCGGGCCAGCCCTTGCCGATGTCGTGCAGCAGCGCGGCGACCAGCAGCAGATCGGGGCGGCCGACCCGGCGGCTGAGGGCGCTGGCCCGGACCGCGGTCTCGACCAGATGCCGGTCGACGGTCCAGCGGTGCACGGGGTTGCGCTGCGGCCGGCAGCGCACCCGCTCCCAGTCCGGCAGCAGCCGGGTGATCAGCCCCTCGGCCTCCAGGGCCTCCCAGACCCCGACCGTGGACTCGCCCGCGCCGAGCAGAGTGATCAGCTGCTCCCTGGCCTCGGGCGGCCACGGCACGGGCAGCGGCCGGGCGGCGGCGGACAGCCGCCTTACGGCGTGCGGCGACAGCGGAAGTCCGGCCTGGGCGGCGGCCGCGGCGGCCCGCAGCGAGAGCACGGGGTCGCGGTCGGGGCGCGCGGCACGGGCCAGCACCACCTCGCCGTCCTGTTCCACGACGCCCTCGGCGAGCGGGCTGCGCTCCGCGTCCGGGCCACTTCCGGCACCCCGTCCGGCGGTGCGCGCGCCACGGCCGCCGAGGAGTCCGCGCAGCCGCGGCCGGGGGGCCGAGCGGGCGCGCAGCACCCGCTCGACCTCGCGCCAGGTGACATCGCTCGCGTAGGAGATGATCCGGGCGGATTCGTAGATCTGGCGCAGCAGGGCGTCGGCGTCCAGCAGCCCGAGGCCGGCCGCGACCTGGTCCTGTTCCTGGAGCGCGAGGCGGTCGGTGGCGCGGCCGGTGGACAGGTGGAGCGCGTCGCGGGCGTCCAGCAGCCGCCGCCGCGCGTCGTCGAGGCCCTCGCGGGGCGCGTCGGCGAGCCAGGAGGCGGCGATGGCGCGCAGCGCGGTGGCGTCGCGGAGCCCGCCGCGGGCCTCCTTCAGATCGGGTTCGAGCAGGAACTGAAGCTCGCCGTGGCGTTCGGCGCGCTCCTGGCACAGCTCGTGGAGCTCGGGCAGCCGCCCCGGGGCCTGGGCCCGCCAGTCGGCGAGGACGGCGGTGCGCAGACCGGCGCTGAGCTCGGCGTCGCCCGCGATATGGCGGGCGTCGAGCAGGCCGAGCTGGACCTTCAGGTCCTCGGCGGCGGTCCTGCGGGCCTCCTCCGGGGTGCGCACGGAGTGGTCGAGGGCCAGGCCCATGTCCCAGACGGGGTACCAGACGAGGTCGGCGAGCGCGGCGAGGGCCGAGCGGTCGGCGGAGCCGTCGTGCAGCAGCAGCACGTCGAGGTCGCTGCGCGGGGAGAGCTCGGCGCGCCCGTAGCCGCCGACCGCGACCAGGGCGACGCCCCGGCCGATCCCCGTTGCCCGCGCCCCGCCGGTGAGCAGCGTGGCCAGCCACTGGTCGGTGAGGTCGGCCAGCGCGGAACGGCGCGGCGGCCCGGACCGCGCCCCCTCCTGGAGGAGTCGCAGCCGGGCCGCCGCGTAGCCGCCGGGCCCCGAGTCGGTGGTGTCGGTCGTGGTCTCGAGGCTTTCCGTCAACTCGGCTCCCTGTCCGCGCTGGTTGTCCGTGGCCCTGTGGGGCGGGCCCTCAGAGGGCGTCCGGACCGCGCTCGCCGGTGCGGACCCGGACCGCGGTCTCGACGGGGACGCTCCAGACCTTGCCGTCCCCGATCTTTCCGGTGCGGGCGGCCTTGACCACGACGTCGATGAGGTCATCGGCGTCGTCGTCCTCGGCCAGCACCTCGATGCGCACCTTGGGCACCAGGTCGACGGTGTACTCCGCGCCCCGGTAGACCTCGGTGTGGCCGCGCTGCCGGCCGTAGCCGCTGGCCTCGGTGACGGTCAGCCCCTGGACGCCGAACGCCTGAAGCGCTTCCTTGATCTCGTCGAGTCGGTGCGGCTTCACTACCGCGGTGATGAGCTTCACGCGTCCACCTTCTTGTTGTGCGGCTTCTGCGGCGCGGACGCGCCGGTCGTGGCCTGGCCCGTGGCGGGCACCGTACTACGGGGCGATCCGCCGACCGCGCTGAAGTCATAGGCGGTCTCGGCGTGGTACGCCTGGTCGACGCCGCCGATCTCGTCGTCCTCGCCGGCCCGGAAGCCGATGGTGACGTCGATCAGCTTGGCCAGCACCCAGGAGACGACGAAGGAGAAGATCAGCACCGTGAAGGCGCCGAGGGCCTGCTTGCCCAGCTGGGTCGCGCCGCCGACGCCGTCGGTGGCGAGGACGCCGACCAGGAGGGTGCCGAGGACACCGCCGACCAGGTGCACGCCGACCACGTCGAGCGAGTCGTCGAAGCCCAGCTTGTACTTGAGGCTGACGGCCCAGGAGCAGACGACACCGGCGACCAGGCCGATCACGATGGCGCCCCAGGCGTTCACCGCGGCGCCGGAGGGGGTGATGGCGACCAGGCCGGCGACCGCGCCGGAGGCGGCGCCCAGCGTGGTGAACGCGCCGTGCCGGATGCGCTCGTAGGCGAGCCAGCCGAGCATCGCGACACCGGTGGCGATCTGGGTGTTGAAGGCCATGTTGGCGGCGGTCTCGTTGGCGGCGAGGGCGGAGCCGGCGTTGAAGCCGAACCAGCCGAACCACAGCAGACCGGAGCCGAGCATCACCAGGGGCAGGTTGTGCGGCCGCATCGGGTCCTTCTTGAAGCCGATGCGCTTGCCGAGCACCAGGGCCACGGCCAGGCCCGCGGCGCCCGCGTTGATGTGGACCGCCGTACCGCCCGCGAAGTCGATGACCTCCTGCTTGAACAGCCAGCCGTCGGCCTGCCAGACCCAGTGGGCGACCGGGAAGTAGACAACCGTGGCCCACAGGGTGATGAACAGCGTCCAGGCGCCGAACTTGACGCGGTCGGCGACGGCTCCGCTGATCAGGGCGGGGGTGAGCACGGCGAACATCAGCTGGAAGAACGCGAAGGCCAGGACCGGGATCGCGTCGGGCTTGTCACCCCACAGCGAGGTGGGCTCGATGCCCTTGAAGCCGATGTGGTCGAGATTGCCGAGCAGCCCGCCGCCGATGTCGTCGCCGAAGGCGAGCGAGTAACCGAACAGCACCCACAGCAGCGAGACGACGCCCAGCGAGATGAAGGACATCATCAGCATGTTGAGGGCGCTCTTCACCCGCACCATGCCGCCGTAGAAGAAGGCCAGGCCGGGGGTCATCAGCATCACGAGCGCGGCGCTGATCAATACGAACGCGGTATTTGCGCCATTCAATGTGGACGTCTCCTCGAAACGACGGCCCGTGCGGGCAGGACATCGGGGGCCGGTATTCGCCTCGAGGTTGGCGCAGCGCCGTTTCAGTCGATGCCACCCGATGTTTCGCCGCAGTGACGAAGGACGCGGGAGTGTTACGTACCGATGAACCGCGGTGAGGAGGGCCACGCCCTCCGTTACCGTGTCGCAACCACCGCGGGGACCGCTCAGACGGCCCGGCCGGGCCCCGCCGCTTCGGGTGTGTCGGGCATCAGGGTGGCCAGCCGATCGCCTAGGTCGGCGATCTCCGGTACGTCGCCGAACTGGCGCACCGCCGTGTCCACGGTCTTGCGCAGCCGGTTGTTGACCCGCTCCGAGCGCACCCGCTTGGCGAGCGGCAGCGCCTCCCGGGCGACCGCGGCGGCCTGCTCCGGCTCCTTCTGGAGGAGGTGGACGGTGGCCATGCCGATCAGATTGAGCGCATACGAACGCTGGGGGCCGCCGTCCTGCTCGGTCTCCTGGCCGAAGAGCCGCACGGCCTTGCGCATCACCGGGTCGGCGAGCTTGGCGTAGGTGGGGCTGCGGCCGGCCACATAGGCGAGATCGCGGTAGGAGTGGGCGTTCTCCGCGTTGAGCTCGGCCTCGGAGAAGAAGCGGATCCAGTCGGGGTCGCCGTCGCCCTCGGCGCACTCGGCGAAGGTGTCCTCGGCCATCTTCACGGCGCGGTGGCACTTGCTGGGCTGGCCCATGTTGGCGTAGGCACGGGCCTCCATCGCATACAGCATGGCCTGGGTGCGCGGGGTGGCGCTCTCCCGGCTGCCGTACTGCGCGAGGTGGATCAGCTCCAGCGCGTCGTCGGGCCGCCCGACGTGGATCATCTGACGGCTCATGCTGGAGAGGATGTACGAGCCGAGGGGGCGGTCACCGGATTCCTTGGCGGCGTGCAGGGCCAGCACGAAGTACTTCTGCGCGGTGGGCTGGAGCCCGATGTCGTAGCTCATCCACCCGGCCAGCTCGGCGAGCTCGCCCGCCACCTTGAACAGCCGCCCGGAGACCTCCTCCGGATGCGGCTCCTGGAGCAGATCGGTGACTTCGTGCAGCTGGCCGACGACCGCCTTGCGGCGCAGCCCGCCCCCGCACTGGGCGTCCCAGGTGCGGAACATCACGATGGTGGACTCCAGCAGCTCCAGCTCGGGCTCGGAGAGCCGGGAGACCCGGCGCGTGCGCCCGCCGTCCGCCGCCTTGGCCCCGCCGGGCTGCCCGCCGGGCGAGGGCACCAGCCAGCGCTGCATCGGCTCGATCAGGGCGGGGCCCGCGGCCAGCGAGAGGGAGGTGCCGAGAAAGCCGCGGCGGGCGAGCATCAGATCGCTGCGGGAGAACTCGCCGATCAGCGCGACCGTTTCGGGACCGGCCCAGGGGAGGTCCACACCGGACACGGACGGTGACCGGTGGGCGGAGCGCAGCCCGAGGTCCTCGATGCCGACCACACAGCCGAAGCGCTCGGAGAACAGCTCGGAGAGGATCTGTGGAATGGGCTCCCGGGGCTGCTCACCGTCCAGCCAGCGGCGCACCCGCGAAGTGTCCGTACTGATGTGATGGGCGCCTAACTGCCGTGCTCTGCGGTTGACTTGGCGCGCCAGCTCCCCCTTCGACCAGCCGCTGCGCACGAACCACGAGCCCAATTGCGCATTGGGGCGCTTCCCAGCACCGCCGCCGCCGTCGCCCACCGGAATGCCCCCATCCCACGAATTTTCCCGGACCGCCACCAGAATGCCTTCTGTCACGGTCAGTTGTCCCCGCGATACAACGCATCAACCGTCCGGACGGGGAACCGCCTCATGCCAGTGGCATGTACCGACCCGTATTCCGCCCATCGTCAACTCACACTTGAGCGAGCACCACGCCCAGGGGATCGCACACTGAAAGTAATCTTACGATCACGCTCCCTGTGAGGCGATTCCCGAAAACGCCACCATTCGCCACCCCTTCGAATGAACCCCGTCGCCGTTTCCCGCGATTGACTTGACACCGGGGCGACGGGAACAGGTGAAGGGGCGCATATGGGGCGCATGGGACGCGTCCCGCGCTCACGGCTCCGTCCCACCGGAACGTACACGTCGCACCAGGTCGACGACGGAGCGTCATGGCCGCGCTCCGGTTCGTAACCATCGAGAGCGGGACCCGTTGGAGGGGGCATGGGCTTCACGATCGGCGGCATCCGGGACATGCGGTCCGGCTCACGGCGCCGCGGCCGCACGTCCGAGTCCACGACGGTGGCGGAGTACACCGGCCTGTGGGGCTGGGACGTGGTGCCGGGCGCGCGGGCGACACGGGGCTCGGGGGGCAGCAGAAACGAATGTTCATGCGGTGTGCGTGACTGCTCCTCCCCCGGCGCGCACCCCCTCTCCTTGGCCTCCGCCGTCCCGGCGGGCGCCACCCTGGACGCCGCCGCGGCCGCGTGGGAGCAGGTCCCGGGGGCGGCCGTGCTGCTGCCCGTGGGCCGTTCGTTCGACGTCCTGGAGGTCGCGGAGTACGCGGGTCGCCACGCGCTGGTCCGGCTGGAGCGGATGGGCCTGCCCCTCGGTCCGGTGGCCGTCACCCCGCACGGGCGCGCCCAGTTCTTCGTCGCCCCCGGCGCCGCCGCCGAACTGCCCGAGCTGCTGTACCGCATGGGCTGGGACGACGCCGACCTCGACCTGCGCTGTCTGGGTCCGGGCGACCACATCACCGCCCCGCCCTCCGACCTCGGCGGCCTGGGACCGGTCCGCTGGCTGCGCCCGCCGACCCTCGACACGGCGGGCCGCCCGCCGCACGCCCGGCTGGTCCTGGGCACCCTCGCCTATCTGAGCCACCGGGCCGCCGGGGCCTGAGGCGGCTCGCCCCTTCCGCGCGAACGCCGGACGGCCGGAAGTCCTCATCCCGCTGCACAAACGCCGGACGGACCGGGAGTCAGCCCCGGCCCGTCCGGCACGCTACGGGTGATCCCCCCACCACGGGCCTCAGCCGCCGATCAGCGCGTCGACGAACGCCTCCGGCTCGAACGGCGCGAGATCGTCCGCGCCCTCGCCCAGCCCCACCAGCTTGACCGGGACGTTCAGCTCACGCTGGACCGCGACGACGATGCCGCCCTTGGCGGTGCCGTCCAGCTTGGTCAGCACGATGCCGGTGATGTCCACCACCTCGGCGAACACCCGCGCCTGCACCAGGCCGTTCTGCCCGGTCGTGGCGTCGAGGACGAGCAGCACCTCGTCCACCGCGCCGTGCTTCTCCACGACCCGCTTGACCTTGCCCAGCTCGTCCATCAGACCGGTCTTGGTGTGCAGCCGCCCGGCGGTGTCGATCAGGACGACGTCCGCGCTCTCGGCGATGCCCTCCTTCACCGCGTCGAAGGCGACCGAGGCGGGGTCACCGGCCTCCGGCCCCCGGACCGTACGGGCGCCGACCCGCTCGCCCCACGTCTGAAGCTGGTCGGCGGCGGCGGCACGGAAGGTGTCGGCCGCGCCGAGCACCACGGACTTGCCGTCCGCGACGAGCACCCGGGCGAGCTTGCCGGTCGTGGTGGTCTTACCGGTGCCGTTGACACCGACGACCATGACGACGCCCGGCTTCTCCTCGCCGTTCGCGCCCACGCCGCTCTCGGTGTGCACCGAACGGTCGGCCTCGGTGCCGATGAGGTGCAGCAGCTCCTCACGCAGCAGAGTGCGCAGCTCTTCGGGGGTACGGGTGCCGAGCACCTTGACGCGCTCCCGCAGCCGCTCGACCAGCTCCTGGGTCGGCGCCACGCCGACGTCGGCGGTCAGCAGCGTGTCCTCGATCTCCTCCCAGGTCTCCTCGTCCAGGTGCTCCCGGGACAGCAGGGTCAGCAGCCCCTTGCCCAGGGTGGTCTGGGAGCGGGACAGCCGGGCGCGCAGCCGGATCAGCCGGCCGGCGGTCGGCTCCGGGACCTCGATCGGCGGGACCTCGGGCACGGCGGGGGCCGGCGCCTCCGCGGTCGTGGCCGGGGCCTCGGCCCTCGGAAGATCCACCTCCTCGATGGTTCTGCGTGGTTCCTCACGCGGGGTTTCGGCCTCCTCGCCGACGTGCGGTTCGGCGGGCGGCGCGGTGACGGTGGGGCTGCTCGGCGGGGGCGGGGGCAGCCGCTTCTTCTTGCGGCCGCTGATCACGAGCCCGCTGATCGCGGCGACCGCGACCACAGCGATGACTACGGCAAGGATGAGGTATTCCATAACGCCCCCAGTATCAGCCACGAGGGGAAGCGAGTCATTCGCCTCCCAGCCCGGCCTGCCGGGCGCGCACGATCGCCTGGGCGCGGTCGTGCACCTGAAGCTTGGCGAAGATCGAGCCGACGTGGTTGCGCACCGTCTTGTCGGTGACCACCAGCCGCTGGGCGATCTGGCGGTAGCCGAGTCCGGCTGCGAGCAGGTCCAGCACCTCGCGCTCGCGGGCGGTCAGGGTCGGGAACGCCTCCTTGGCGGACGCGGAGCCGGACGCGCCGAGCAGCACCCCGAGCCGTTCGGCCATCCGCGGGCTGAAGACCGCGCCGCCGCGCGCCACGGTGTGCAGCGCGCGCAGGATCTCGTCCCGGCCCGCGCCCTTGAGGAGATAGCCGCGCGCCCCGGCCCGCACGGCGGCCAGCAGGCTGTCGTCGTCCTCGGACATCGTCATGACCAGCACCCGGGTCTCGGGGTGATCGCACAGGATCCGCCGGGTCGCCTCCAGACCGGACCGGCCGGGCAGCCCGAGGTCCATGACCACCAGATCCGGGCCGGTGCGCACGGCCTCGGCTATCGCCCCGTCCGCGCAGGCCGCCTGCCCGACGACGGCGAACGCGTCATCGAGGTTGACGGCGGCGGCCAGCCCCTCGCGGAAGAGGGGATGGTCGTCCACCAGCAGTACCCGCCACTGCGGAGGTTCCACGACCGCTGTCACCCGCTGTCCTCTCCTTGGGTTGCGTCGACGTGGGATGCGTCGACGTGGGTCTCGTCGGCTCGGATTGCGCCGGCGCGGGTTTCATCGGCTCGGGTTTCATCGGCTCGGGTTGCGTCGGCGCGTCCTCGGACGTCCTCGACGCGATGAGCGCCCGGCACGCCTCGTGCCCGGTGGGCTCGCGGCGCTCCTCGGGGTTGCCGTGCTCGCCCGGCCCGGCGAGCGGCAGCACCGCGTGCACCACCGTGCCGGTCGCCGATCCGGTCACCGAGCAGGAGCCGCCGATCTCCTCGGCCCGTTCGGTGACCGAGGCCAGGCCCACACCCGGCACCGCGGTCTCGCGCAGCCCGCTTCCGTCGTCGGTGACCTTGACCTCCAGGGTGTCCGGGCCCGCGGTCAGCTCGACGCTCACCTGGCGCGCCCGAGCGTGTCGTACGGCGTTGGTCAGCGACTCCGCCGCGATCCGGTACGCGGCCGTCTCGACACCGGGCGACAGCGGGGGCAGCGCGGCCGGGCGGCTGGCCACGCTCACTCGCAGCCCGTCGACGCCCAGCCGGTGCGCCAGGTCCCGGACCGCGCCGGCCAGCCCGCGCTCGGCCAGCGCGGCCGGGGCCAGGCCCGCGGTGATGCGCCGCACCTCGACCAGGGCCTCGGCAAGGGTCTCGGCCGCCTCGCACAGCTGAGGGGTGGCGGGGTGACCGGGCGGACAGGAGGTCTGCGCGATGTCCAGACGCAGCCTTACGGCGGCCAGCTGCGGGCCGAGTCCGTCGTGGATCTCCCGGCGCAGCCGGCGGCGCTCCTGTTCGCGGGCGAGCACCAGCCGTTCCCGGGCGGCCTGGGCCTCCTCGGCCAGGCGCAGCGCGGCGAGCGCGGGGGCGGCCTGGTCGGCGAGGAGGGAGAGCAGCCCGCTGTCGCGTCCGGCCGGGGTGCCGGAACCGTCGCGGGAGACCTCCAGGCGGCCGACGGTGCGGCCGTGGTGGCGCAGCAGGAACGTCTGGACCGGGCCGGTCAGCGGGGCCCCGGCGGAGGCCAGCCGCCGGGGTCCGGCGCGGGTGTCGACGCTGACGGCGGCGCCCGAGACGCCGAGGTCCTCCACGGCGCTGCGGCAGATCTGCTGGGGCACCTCGCCCGGGTGCGGGGCCTGCTGGAGCCGTACGGCCAGGGCGCTCACGGCCTCGTGCGGGCGGGCCCGGGGCCCGTAGAAGGCGCGCTCGACGCAGCGGGTGAGCCGGCGGGCGCTCGGCCGCAGCCCCCAGCCCAGCACCAGGGCGCACCCGGCGGTGACGGTGGTGGCCCCGCTCCGTACGGAGGGGAGTCCGGCCTGGACGGCGACGACCGTGCAGACCACCACCGCGGCCAGTGAGGTGAGCACGAAGGCTCGGGCGAGGCGGTGGCTGGTGGAGCGGTCCAGCCGCCAGATGCCGGTGCGGGCGACGCCGAGGCAGATCGCGGCGGCCCATACGGCGCTGCCGGCCGTGCGGGCCACGATCGTGGGCACGCCCTCGCCCCACTGGGACAGCAGGAGCGAGACGCAGGCGGGGTAGGCGGCGGCGAGCAGTGCCCAGTCGCGCCGCTCGGCACCGCGGGAGACGGCGGCGCGGCAGCACAGGGCGGCGGTCACGGCGGCGGCGACGGTGCGCAGTACCCAGGTCTCGGCCGCGGCGTAGGCATCCAGATGGTCGAAGGCCCACTGACCGGCCGCGGTGCGGAACGCCGGGTTGGGCACCGAGCCCACCAGGGGCTCGCTGATCAGCCACAGCGCCGCGTACCCCAGCCAGTAGCCGGACGCGACCACGCTGATCGCCCACCACTGCCACCGCCGGGCCCCTCGGCGGTCGGCTCGCCTCCGGGCGCTCCGGTCCGGTGCCGGCACCGGTGCCTCACCACCTCCGGGGCCGGCCGGCGCGTCCTTCGGCTCGCCGGCCGGTCCGCCCCGTGGGAACAGCCACAGCGGCAGCAGCAGGACGGTCAGCGGGCGGCAGGCCATCTTGGCGGCGGCGAGCAGCAGGGACACCACGGCGCCGGTCGTGCCCAGGTCGGCCAGGCCCAGCAGCCCGGCCGCGGCCGAGGGCAGCAGCCACAGGCCGCCGGCCACCAGCAGGACGCCGCCGTAGCGCCGGGCCGAGCGCTCGGCCAGCAGCAGCACTCCGACGCCCAGCACCGGGACGCCCACGGCGACCCTGGTCAGCACGGTGGCGCCCCGGGGGCGTGGGTAGGCGAGCGCGGCCCACTGGTCGTCGACCCTCAGCAGTCCGGCCACCCACCCGGCCAGGACCACCACGATCAGTGCCGAAGCCCCGCCCGCGGCCCGCACGGCCCGGTCCTTCGGCAGCGCGGCATGCCGCATCTCAGCCGGCGGCCGGCCCGGTGGCGAGGGGACGCGCCCCGCCGGCGCCGGAGCCGCCGCCCTTGGCCCACAGCGTGACGTCGTTGTCACCGCGGCCGGGGCGGCACTTGTACTCGTCCCAGGTGTGCCGCCGGACGCCGGCCTCGCCCGCGCGCCGGCAGGCCACGGTGGTGTCGTAGTGCCCCGCCTCCCGCCAGGCGTCGTCGGATGCGGTGGTCTGGGAGGAGGCGGTGGCGGGGAAGGCGGCCGCGGTCCACGCGACGGCCCCGGCGCTCATGCCGAGTGCGATCGCCGTGCGGATTCGGGTAGGGCGCATGGGCGTTCTCCTTGTGTTTGCCCCGAGCCCTACCCGCCGTCACGGCCGTGAAGTGCGCGACCGCCCCGGCCCACCCGAACCGGTGACCTCCTAGCACCCCCGTTCCGTATCGACCGGCGGCGGTGCCGAGGGGCGGGCTCTCACCACACGAGCAGCAGAACGGCGACGGCGATGGTCTCCGCCTCTCCGTAAGGCAGTCCGAACCGCATCAGGGCGAGCATGATGGGCTGCGCCGCCCAGACCTGGAGCGTGTCCAGGAAGTTGGCGAGCCGGTGTGCGTAGCGGCGCACCATCGCGGTCTCGCGGGGGCTGAGCCGGCTGAGCAGCTTGGCCAGCAGCGCGCCCCCGTGGCGCAGGGCGGTCACCAGCAGCCGCTGCCGGATGAGCCGCGCGGTGTCGGGGGCCGGGCCGGCGCCGGAGAAGAGCGCGGTCTTGGCGGATTCCAGGTATCCGGGGTCGCCGGCGGTCTGCCGGACCCGGATGATGAGGTCGTCGATGTCGGCCGCGGTGATGAGTGATTCCCCCGTGCTGATCGTCACGCGCCCCTCCTCGGATGGCGTATGCGGGCTGTGGCCCAGGTGGCGGGCCGGTCCTTACGATCGGCCGCCCCGCGTCCCAGGCGCATGAGTCATCCGTCCCGGCCGCGCCCGTGCGATGGGCCGAACGGCCCACGTAGGTGGCTATTTGACGATGCGTCAGCTACGGTCCGGCTGCCGCTTCCGCGACCCCGTTCCGCGACGAAGTTCCGCGCGAAGGAGGACATCCGCCATGCCCGTCACGGTCGTACGCCTCAACCTCGTCGATCCCGACGCGACCCCGCGCAGCCTGGCCGAGCGGTACCGCGCCGCCCTGGAGATGGCGGCCTTCGCCGATGAGCGGGGCGTCTCCACGCTTCAGACCGAGGAGCACCACGGGTCCCCCGACAACTGGCTGCCCGCCCCGCTGGCCTTCGCGGGCGCGCTGCTGGGCGCCACCCGCCGGATCACCGTCACCGTCTCGGCGCTGATCGTGCCGCTGTACGACCCGCTGCGGCTCGCCGAGGACCTCGCCGTGCTGGATCTGGCCGGCGGCGGGCGGCTGGTCACGGTGGCGGGGATCGGCTACCGGCCGGAGGAGTACGCGGCCCACGGCAAGGACTGGAAGGGGCGCGGCGCGCTACAGGACGAGGCGCTGGAGACGCTGCTCGCGGCCTGGACGGGCGAGCCCTTCGACTACCGGGGCCGCACCGTCCGGATCACCCCGCGCCCGTACACCCGGCCGCATCCGCCGCTGCTGGTCGGCGGCAGCTCGCGGGTCGCGGCGCGCCGCGCGGCCCGGCTCGGCCTGCCGTTCTTCCCGAGCGCGCATCTGCCGGAGCTGGAGGCGTACTACCACGCGCGGCGGGTGGAGTACGGCACCGAGGGCTGGTGCCTGATGCCCCCGGCGGTCACCCCGCTGCTGCACCTGTCCGAGGACCCGGAGCGGGCCTGGGCGCGGTACGGCACGCATCTGCTGTACGAGGCGCGCAGGTACGCGTCCTGGCAGCGGGGCACGGTGCGCTCGGCGGTGCGCTCGCGCGCGGAGGACGTGACGGCGCTGCGCCGGGAGGGCGTCTACCGCATCGTGACCCCCGAGGAGTGCGTGGCGTACGCGGCGGAGGGCGGCGACATGGCGAGCCTGGTGCTCCATCCGCTGTGCGGGGGGATGCCGGTGGAGGAGGGCTGGCGGTCCCTGCGGCTGTTCGCGGAACGAGTGCTGCCCCGCCTCAAGGACTGAGGCGGGGCAGTTCTCCTGATGCGAGGAGTGGGCGGCGGGGGGTTAGCCCATCTCCTCCAACGCCTTGCCCTTGGTCTCCGGCACCCACTTGAGGATGAACGGGATCGAGAGCAGGGCGAAGGCCGTGTACATGATGTACGTACCCGACAGGTTCCAGTCCGACAGGCTCGGGAAGCTGGCGGTGATGGCCCAGTTGGCGATCCACTGGGCGGAGGCGGCGACGCCGAGGGCGGCGGCGCGGATCTTGTTCGGGAACATCTCGCCGAGCAGGACCCAGACCACCACACCCCACGAGAGGGCGAAGAAGAGCACGAAGGCGTGGGCCGCGATCAGCGCCAGGACGCCCTGGGTGTGCGGCAGCTTGCCGTCGACCAGGTCCGCCGAGAAGGCCCAGGCCACCAGGGCCAGGGAGACCGTCATGCCCACGGAGCCGATGAGCGCGAGCGGCTTGCGGCCGATCCGGTCGACGAAGACCATCGCGATCACGGTGCCGAGGATGTTGATGATCGACGTGGTGAAGGAGTAGAAGAACGAGCTGCTCGGGTCGACGCCGACGGACTGCCACAGCGTCGAGGAGTAGTAGAAGGCCACGTTGATGCCGACGAGCTGCTGGAAGACCGAGAGCCCGATGCCGATCCAGACGATGGGCAGCAGCCCGAACCGGCCGCCGAGGAGGTCCTTGAAGGTCGACCTCTCCTCACTGCGCATGGCCTGGTCGATCTCGGCGACCCGCACATCGAGGTCCACGCTCTTGCCCTCGACCTCCTCCAGGACCTGCTTGGCCTGGTCGGTCCGGCCGACGGAGATCAGGTAGCGGGGCGACTCGGGAATGGCGAAGGACAGCAGTCCGTAGACGACGGCGGGGATCACCATGACGCCGAGCATCCACTGCCACGCCTCCAGCCCGGCGACCTTGCCGCGCTGTTCGTCGTCGGCGAGGTTGAGGATGCCCCAGTTGACGAGCTGGGAGACGGCGATGCCGACGACGATCGCGGCCTGCTGGAACGAGGCGAGCCGGCCGCGGTAGGCGGGCGGGGCGACCTCGGCGATGTAGGCCGGGCCGATCACCGAGGCCATGCCGATGCCGATACCGCCGAGCACTCGCCAGATCGCCAGGTCCCACAGCGAGAAGGGCAGTGCCGAGCCGACCGCGCTGATCGTGAACAGGACGGCGGCGATCTGCATGACGCGGATGCGCCCGATCCGGTCGGCTATCCGGCCCGCGGTGGCGGCGCCGATGGCCGAGCCGATCAGGGCGATGGCCACGACCTGGGCGAGGGCCGCGGAGCCGATGTCGTACTTGTCGCGGATGGCTTCGACCGCCCCGTTGATCACCGAGCTGTCGTAGCCGAAGAGGAATCCGCCCATCGCGGCGGCGGCGGTGATGAAGATGACATGGCCCAGGTGATCCGGCTGGGCCTTGCGGCCCTCGGCTCCCTGCGCCTGCGCGGTGGTGGACAACGTGAACTCCTGACGCCCGTCCGGCAGCGCTGCCGGACGTGGGGGGATGGCTGGCCCTTCCAGCGGAGGCTGCGAAGGAGCCGACCACCACTTGAAGGTAAAAGCAACGTTGCAGAGACTATTCCTTCAAGTTTCGAAGTCAATAGGGTGTGACCAAGAAGTCTCCCCAGCACACCGACACACCGGTTGATGTCTTGACTTCAAGTGTTGAAACGGTCACCGCAAGCGTTGGCTGATGACCTTGGAGACGCCGTCACCCTGCATGGAGACGCCGTACAGCGCGTCCGCGACCTCCATCGTCCGCTTCTGATGGGTGATCACGATCAGCTGGGACGCCTCCTGTAGCTCCTGCATGATCCGGATCAGCCGCTGCAGATTCGTGTCGTCGAGCGCCGCCTCGACCTCGTCCATCACGTAGAACGGGCTCGGCCGCGCCTTGAAGATGGACACCAGCAGGGCCACGGCGGTCAGCGAGCGCTCACCGCCGGACAGCAGCGACAGCCGCTTGACCTTCTTGCCCGGCGGCCGGGCCTCCACATCCACGCCCGTGGTCAGCATGTGCTCGGGGTCGGTCAGCACCAGCCGCCCCTCACCCCCCGGGAACAGCCGCGAGAAGACCCCTTCGAACTCGCGGGCGGTGTCCCGGTACGCCTCCGTGAAGACCTGCTCGACCCGCTCGTCGACCTCCTTGACCACCTGAAGGAGATCGGCCCGGGTCTTCTTGAGGTCCTCCAGCTGCTCGCTCAGGAACTGATGCCGCTCCTCCAGCGCCGCGAACTCCTCCAGCGCCAGCGGATTGACCTTGCCGAGCTGCTGGTACGCACGCTCCGCGGCCTTCAGCCGCTTCTCCTGCTGCGCCCGCACATACCGCACCGGCTGATTGCGCGGATGCTCGGGATCCTCGGGCAGCACCTCGCCCTCGGCGGGCGGGGACGGCGGGACGAGCTGGTCGGGGCCGTACTCGGCGATCAGCCCGGCCGGTTCGACGCCCAGCTCCTCCAGCGCCTTGGCCTCCAGCTGCTCGATCCGCAGCCGCTTCTCCGCGCCCAGCACCTCACCCCGGTGCACCGAGTCGGTCAGCTTGTCCAGCTCGCTCTTGAGGTCACGGCCCTGGGCGCGGGCCGCGTCCAGCTCCCGTTCGCGCTCGGCCTTGGCGCGCTCCGCGGCGTCCCGCTCCTGCCCGGCCCGTTCCAGCGACACCTCGACATGCGCCAGCAGCTGACGGGCACCGGCGGCCACCGCGGAGGCCACCCGCGCCTCGTGGCGCAGCCGGGCGCGCCGCTGCTCGGCGCGCGCCCGTGCCTCACGCTCGGCGCGCGCGCCCCGGTCGAGCGCGTCGGCCCGCCCCGCGAGCCCCTTGACACGCTCCTCATGCGTACGGACCTGGAGCCGCGCCTCCATCTCGGTCTGCCGCGCGTTGGCGCCGTCGGCCGCCAGCCGGTCCCGTACGGAGGTGTCCGGCTCCTCCTGGCCCGGTTCCTCCTCCGCCACGGCGAGCCGCTCGGCCAGCTCCTCCGCCTCCTCCGTCGCCCGCTCCAGCGCCTCCTCGGCCCTGGCGACGGCCGCGGCCGTCCGCTCGGCCTCCCCGGCGGCCCCGCGGGCCTGTCCCGCCAGCCGCCCCAGCGACTGCGCGACCCGCGACTTCTCCCGGTCCGCCGCGCTCCGCCGGCTCGCGAGCTCCTCGACCAGTTCCCGGCACTCGGCCCGCCGCTCCTGCGCCGCGCGCTGCGCCGCGGCCAGCTCCGCACACCGTACGGCGAGCCGCTCGAGCTCCGCCGCCGCCTCGTCGACGGACGCCTGCACCTCCAGCAGCGTGGGCGCCCCGGCGGACCCGCCCTGCGCGAAGTGCGCCCCGAGCAGATCGCCCTCGGCGGTCACGGCCGTCAACTCCGGCCGCAGCACGACGAGTTCCTCGGCCTCCTCCAGGGTCCTGACCACCACCATGCCGTCGAGCAGCCGCCTTACGGCCGCCACCAACCCGGCGGGCCCGCCCACCAGATCCACCGCCCGCACCGTCCCCCCGGTGGCGCCGGACCCGGGCGGACTCGCCTCTCCGGCGGGACGCGGCACCGCCACGGAGGGCTCCCCCGTCCCCCGCCCCTCGCCGGTGTCGGCGACGACGCCCACGCCGGCGCCCGGCGCCCCGGCCGGGGACACCGGACCGGCACCCTCGACGCGCGTCCCCGGTACGACGGGGCCGCCCTCACCCGCGCCGGGCCGCTCCCCCGCCGGCTCGGCGGCGGGCCGCGACGTGCCCGGCACGCCCGGCTCCAAAGCGGTAGCCGAGGCACCCGGCCGCGCCGCGGCCGTGGCGTCCCCCGCGCCCGGGAAGGCGTCCGCCGGACCCTTTGGGGCACGCGTCCCGGGCACGACGTCGGGGCCGTCACCCGGAGCGGGCCCGCCGTCGGGCCCGGGAGACGGCTCACCGGAGCCGCCCGGCCCCGGCGCGGCGGCGGCAGGGGCGGCGGTCGGGCCGTCGGAGGCGGCGGCCGGGGCCAGGAGGAGGGCGGCGCGGCCGGCGTCGTCGGCGCGCAGGAGGCGGATCGCCTCGGCCGCCGCACGGGGGCCGGTGACGGCGATGGCGTCGGCGGCGGCGCCCAGGGCCGCGGCGACGGGGACCTCGAAGCCCGGGGTGACGGTGAGGAGTTCGGCGGCGGGGCCCAGGAGTCCGCCGAGGCGGTCGGCGGCCGCCAGCAGGGCGCCCGTGCCGTCCTTACGGCGCAGCCCGAGGGCGAGGGCGTCATGGCGGGCGGAGGTCGCGGCGCGTTCGCGCTCGGCGGCCGTGGCGGCCTCGCGGGCCGCGCTCAGCGCGGCCTCCGCCTCGGCCAGCTCGCGCTTCGCGGCCTCATGGCGCTGCGCCAGTTCCACGTCATCCGCGTCGAGTCCGTCGACCTCCGCCTTGAGCTGCTCGTACTCCTCCTGCGCCGCGACCGCCCGGGTCTGTGCCTCGTCGCGGGAGGCGACCAGCCGCTCGATCTCGGCGCGCGCCGAACCGGCCCGGCCACGGGCCGCGTTCACCTGACCCTGCAGCCGGGCGAGCCCTTCGCGGCGGTCGGCGATGGCGCGGGCCACGTCCTTGAGACGGCGCTCCTCCTCCGCCAGGCTGCGCTCGAGCTCGGCCCGGTGCGCCACGGTGTCCTCCAGGGCCCGGCTCGCCGCCTCCAGGGCGGCCTCCAGCTCGGCCTCCTGCTCCCGGATGCGGGCCGCCTCGCGCTCCATGTCCTCCGGGTCGCGGCCGCGCCGCTCCTCCCCCGGGGCGGAGGTGGCGCTCTTGACCCGGGCGTCCGCCAGGCTGATCGTGCCGCGCACCCGCTCGGCGAGCTGCGAGAGCTCGTACCAGGTCTGCTGGGCGTCCCGGAGCCGGGGCGCGAGCCGCCGCACGTGCTCCTCCAGCGCCGCCTCGCGCTGCTGTGCGGCGCGCAGCTCGTCCTCCGCGGCCTCCTTGCGCCGCTTGAGTTCGGCCTCGTCGGCGATCTCGGCCCGCAGCGCCTCGCGCAGGGTCACCAGGTCGTCGGCGAGCAGCCGCAGCCGGGCGTCGCGCAGATCGGCCTGGATGACGGCGGCCCGCCGGGCCACCGCGGCCTGCCGGCCGAGCGGCTTGAGCTGGCGGCGCAGCTCGTCGGTGAGGTCCTGGACGCGTGCGAGGTTGGCCTGCATCGCGTCCAGTTTCCGCAGCGCCTTCTCCTTGCGCTTGCGGTGCTTGAGGACGCCCGCGGCCTCCTCGATGAAGGCGCGGCGGCCGGTCGGGTCGGCGTGCAGCACCCCGTCGAGCTGGCCCTGCCCGACGATGACGTGCATCTCACGGCCGATACCGGAGTCGGAGAGCAGCTCCTGGATGTCCAGCAGCCGGCAGGTGTCCCCGTTGATCTGGTACTCGCTGCCGCCGTTGCGGAACATGATCCGCGTGATGGTGACCTCGGCGTAGTCGATGGGCAGCGCGCCATCGGCGTTGTCGATGGTGAGCGAGACCTCGGCACGGCCGAGCGGGGGACGGCCGGTGGTCCCGGCGAAGATGACGTCCTCCATCTTCCCGCCGCGCAGGGACTTGGCACCCTGTTCGCCCATGACCCAGGAAAGGGCGTCCACGACATTGGACTTGCCCGAGCCATTGGGGCCGACGACGCAGGTGATACCCGGCTCGAACCGGAGCGTCGTGGCGGAGGCGAAGGATTTGAACCCTCGCAGGGTCAGGCTCTTGAGATGCACGCCTTTGGACTCTACCCGCCGCCCTTCCTCCGGCACCGTCCCGCGAAGGCGGCGCCGCGCGCCCGTCCCGGCTTTTTCTCGGTTTCAGCAATGATCGGTTTCACCGCTGGGAGAGAGGGGCACATCAGTCGGTAAGGGTGGCACGGAGGCAGCACCGGGGATACGACGAAGGGACGCCGAGGCGTCCCTTGAAGATTCTCAAGCGGCTGACGATGCAGCCCGACCGGCCCTAGGGCTGGGTCAGGCGAGCGCAGGCTCCGCCTGGGATACGTCGATGCTTTCGAGCAGCGAGTCGCGACGAGCGGCGGCGGACAGAGCGTCGTTCTCGGCCTGGATCCGGATAAGCTCGGATTCAAGATCCTGAACGCGCTGCTGAAGCCGTCGCATCTCGGCGAGGACTCGGGGGTCGGAGCCGCCGACGTAACCGAGAAGCGCCTTTGCCATGATGGATGGTCCTCCACAATGAGTGACCGACCGAAGCGGTGTGGGTCGTGAGGGATTTGCACCCGCGATGCCTGCCGAATTACTACCGTGCTGCGCGGCAAACAGTTAAGGTGCGCGGGGCTTCCAGCGTCTCACCAATTGGTTTGAGGGTCAACACGATCACACGCCGACGGGGCCGCGGGGGTCGATAGCACACCGGCGGCGGACTGTGCGAGCCCTCTGCGGAGGGTCCGTGGCGGTCAGGGGATCTTCCGTGACTCCGCAGCCTTCCACGGAGCGGCGCCGTTGGCAACCATCAGCCCGTTTCCGCTCACCGTGCGCACGGAAGGCATGGTCGGCGGGGTGTCGCGGAGGGTGCCTCCGGTGAGTTGATCAACGGATCTCGAAGGTGTCGTAGCCACCGCGCGGTGTGTCCCAGATCTCGGTGATTCCCTCGACGCGCCCCGGCGTGTCGCCGTCCCGAAGCCATTCGAGCAGCTGTTCGCATTCCGCGCGCGGGCCCTCCGCGACCACCTGCACCCGCCCGTCGGCGAGGTTGGAGGCAAAGCCGACGAGGCCCCCGATGCGCAGTGCGTTGGCCCGGGTGTACCAGCGGAAGCCGACGCCCTGGACGCGGCCACGGACCCACACGGTGAGGCGGACTCTCTCGTTCATACGCGAACGCTAACCCCCCGCGCGAGCAGCCGCTAAGCCGTCGATTTGCCCACGGGACACGCGCGTTGGGGCCCGAATGGCGTACAGTCCCGGCTCAACGAGCCTCACCCACACGAGTGGTACATGACTCGCGCACACGAGTGACACATTTCGAGTGACCCTTGACGCCGAGCTCACAAGGAAGGCAGGAGATGGGCCGCCATCGACGATCTGCCCCCGGTACCGCGGCGCAGACGGCCGCCGCAGGCCGCCACCGGGGACCGCAGCGGGGCCCGCTCGCTCCGGTCCGGACCGGACTGTTGGGCGTGTCCGCCGCTGTCGCGGTCGGCGCGGTGGCGATGGCCTCCGGACTGGTTCCCGGAGGCGACTACAAGCTGGGCGGGGGCAATGACTCCGCCGGACAGGTGCAGGCGGGCGGCCCCCCGGCAGGGCTGGAGACGCAGGGCTCGCAGTCCGCGGCCCCCACGGGACGCAGCACGGCACCGGCCGGCCGTGCCGACGACCGCTCTCCCATACCCTCCACGACTCCCTCCAAGACGCCCAAACCCTCCGGGACGCCGTCCGCCACGCCCTCGGGGCAGCCGGGGTCCTCCGGGACCGGCCGATCCGGCGACGACGGCGAGGGCGGCTCGAAGGGCGGGGGCGGGGCCCCGTCCCGTACGCCCACGACGGAGCCGACCGCGTCCGCGCCCCCGGCGGAGTCGGCCGGCGCGGAGACCGCCGCGGAGGCGGAGGTCCTCGCGCTCGTCAACGAGGAGCGCGAGCGGACCGGCTGCGCCCCCGTGACGGCCGATCCCCAACTCGCCCAGCTGGCCGAGGACTTCAGCGAGGACATGTCCCTGCGGCAGTTCTTCGACCACATCAACCCCGACGGCGACAGCCCCTGGGACCGCGCCGAGAGCGCGGGCATCCTGGACCTGGGCGGGGAGAACATCGCCCGCGGCCAGTCGGACGCACAGGCCGTGATGGACTCCTGGATGAACAGTTCCGGCCACCGCGCCAACATCCTCAACTGCTCGTTCAAGCGGATGGGCGTCGGCGCGCACTTCGGCACCGGCGGGCCCTGGTGGACCCAGGACTTCGGCTACTGAACCCATGCAGCGGCCGTCCCAGCATGCTCACCAGCCGAAAGCGCTCCCCTTAAGTCAGCGCTGAGGGCGCGTATGGTGTCGTCATGGACAGTGAACGCACCGGCGATGTGTCCTCCACGGCGGACGTGGCGGACCTGGCCTTCGACGTGTTCGCCCGCGCCTGCCCCTCGCGCGGCACGCTGGAGCATGTCACCGGCAAATGGGGCGGCCTCATCCTGGGCGCGCTCCGCGAGGGCACCTTCCGCTTCAACGAGCTGCGGCGGCGGGTCGACGGCGTCAGCGAGAAGATGCTGTCCCAGACGCTCCAGGCGCTGGAGCGCGACGGCCTGGTGCACCGCGAGGCGCAGCCGACCAACCCCCCGCGGGTGGACTACCGGCTGACCCCGCTGGGCGGCGCGATCGCCGAGCGGCTGCTGGCCCTGATCAATCTGGTCGAGGACCGGATGCCCGAGGTGCTCACGGCCCGGGAGCGCTACGACGCGGCGCGCGCCGAAAGCGGTGCGGCGGCCGGGCGGGATGCCGGACGGGCCGCGGTGGCCGGGCGCGGCGGGCGCTGACAGCGCGGGCAGAAGTAGCTGGAGCGGTTCATCCAGGGGCGGCGGCGCAGCGCGGTGCCGCAGCGGCGGCACGGCTCGTCCTCCCGGCCGTACGCGTCCAGGGAGCGCTCGAAGTACCCCGACTCGCCGTTCACATTGACATAGAGGCTGTCGAAGCTGGTGCCGCCGACGGCCAGCGCCGCGGTCATCACCTCGCGCACATGGCCGAGGAGTTCGGCGCTGCGCGGGCGGGTGAGGGTGGCCGTGGGCCGGTCGTAGTGCAGCCGGGCGCGCCACAGCGCCTCGTCGGCGTAGATGTTGCCGACCCCGCTGATCAGCGACTGGTCCAGCAGGGCGCGCTTGATCGTGGTGCGACGGCGGCGCAGCGCGGTGTGGAAGGCCGCCTCGTCGAAGGCGGGGTCCAGCGGGTCGCGCGCGATGTGCGCGATGACGTCCGGCCGTCCCTCCAGGTCGCCGGGGACGGTGTTGTGCAGGGAGAGTCCGCCGAAGGTGCGCTGGTCGACGAAGCGCAGCTCGGTGCCCGCGTCGTCGGCGAAGCGGACCCGGATGCGCAGATGCTTCTCGTCGGGGGCCTCGGCGGGCTGGACCAGCAGCTGCCCGCTCATCCCGAGATGGGCCAGGACGGACTCGGCGGCGGCGCCGTCGTCGTCGAACGGCAGCCACAGGTACTTGCCGCGGCGGCGGACGGTCCCGGTGCGGCGGCCCCTGAGGCGGGCCGCGAAGTCCTCCGGGCCGCCGAGGTGGCGACGGACCGCGCGGGGGTGCAGCACCTGGACCTCGGCGACCGTACGGCCGCTGACCCAGCGCTCCAGTCCGCGGCGGACCACCTCGACCTCGGGCAACTCGGGCAACGGGGGCCTCCTTGGCCTTGAGCCCTCACCGCCCCCGGGCGGAACGGCCGGGCGGGCCGTCCGCCACGGGGGCGGGGAGAGGCGTTACGGACGTGCGGACGGTGCGGTAGGGGTCGGAAGGGCGATCAGCGTGCCGTGGAGGCCGTGTCGGCGGCGGCTCCGCCGTCCGCCGCCGTGGCCGTGGTTGTGGCGTCGGCCTCCTTGGCCTTCGCCTGGGCCTCGTCGGCAGCCGCGCGGATCGCGCGCCAGGCGGCCTCGGCCGCCTGCTGCTCGGCTTCCTTCTTGCTGCGGCCGGTGCCGGTGCCGTACGCGACACCACCGACGCGGGCGGCAGCCGTGAAGGTCTTCTCGTGGTCCGGCCCGGTCTCGGAGACCAGGTACTCCGGGACCCCGAGACCCTCGGTGGCGGTCAGCTCCTGGAGGCTGGTCTTCCAGTCCAGGCCGGCGCCGAGGTTCGAGGACTTCTCGATCAGCGGGTCGAAGAGCCGGTGCACCAGCTCCGCCGCGGCGTCGAGTCCCCGGTCGAGATAGACCGCTCCGATCACCGCTTCAAGGGTGTCGGCGAGGATGGAAGCCTTGTCCCTGCCGCCCGTGCCCTCTTCGCCCCGGCCGAGCCGGATGAAGGCGCCGAGGTCGAGGCCGCGGCCCACTTCCGCGAGCGCGCGCGAGTTGACCACCGCGGCCCGCAGCTTGGCCAGCTGGCCCTCGGGCAGGTCGGGGTGGATGCGGTACAGCGTGTCGGTGACCACCAGGCCGAGCACCGAATCCCCGAGGAATTCCAGCCGCTCGTTGGTGGGCAGCCCGCCGTTCTCGTACGCGAAGGAGCGGTGGGTCAGCGCACGCACCAGAAGGGCGGACTCGAGCTGGTACCCGAGCCGCCCTTCCAGGATCGTGTGGGACGAGGCCGTGTCCGCCTGGGACGCTTCACCGCGCTTGCGCGGGGGCGTAGTGGCGTCTGACATAGAGCCTGTCACCCGCCGATCAGACCTCGAGGACCTGGCGGCGGTTGTAGGTGCCGCAGCTCGGGCACGCGATGTGCTGCTGCTTCGGCTCGTGGCAGCGCTCGCACGCCACCAGGGTGGGGACCGCAGCCTTCCACTGCGACCGGCGGTGGCGCGTGTTGCTGCGCGACATCTTCCGCTTCGGAACAGCCACGGCTACTTCTCCTGTGAGTCATCCCCGCGCTCGCGGGGTGCGTTGTCCTTCTCGCCGTCCCTGATGGTCTCGGCGAGTCCCTGCAGTGCCGCCCAACGGATGTCGGTGGCGTCGTGGTGGTGGTCCGGGTCGTCCGCGAGCCGCGCGCCGCAGTCGGCACACAGCCCCGGGCAGTCCTCCCGGCACACCGGCTGCAGCGGCAGTGCGAGCACCACCGCGTCGCGCAGCACGGGCTCGAGGTCGAACAGGTCGGCCTCGAGGAAGAGCATGTCCTCCTCCTCGGCGTCGTCGCCGGTGTCCGCGTGGCGGCTCCGGTCGTCGGCGTCGGGGTAGGAGTACATCTCCTGGAAGTCCACTTCGAGCTCTCGCTCCAGCGGCTCCAGACACCTTACGCACTCCCCCGTCAGCGGCGCACGGGCGGTGCCTGTGACAAGCACCCCTTCCATGACCGACTCCAGGCGGAGGTCCAGCTCCACGGTCGCGCCCTCCCGCACCCCGATGACCTCGATGCCGAGGTCCTTCGGGGCCGCCACGGAACGGGAGACCCTTTTGAGCGCACCGGGACGGCGGCCCAGCTCACGCGTGTCGAACACGAGAGGGGCGCGGTGGTCGAGGCGGGCGTTCAGGGCTTCCTGCTTTCTACGCTGCGGCGGACCGCCCGATCACCTGCTACGAAACGGGCAGCCGAGATCGCGGACGTACGCGCGACCGAAGAGCCAGGATACTGGACGGGCCGCCGTAGACCCAATCCGCCCGGTGGGGACGGGCGCTACCGGCCCTGCTCGTACTGGCGGAGCTGATCGAGGTCGATCATGCTCGTGTCGAAGAGGCTGGTCTCGTCGAGCGTGGCCCCCGGCTGCTGCTGATGATGCTGGTGCTGCTGCTCGTGCTGCTGATGGTGCTGGTGCTGGTGCTGCTGGGGGACGGCGTAGCCCGCGTTCGGATCGTAGCCCTGGGCCTGGGCCTGCTGCTGCCAGGCGTAGGCGTCCTGCTGATAGCCGCCCTGCGCGGCGTAGGGGTCCTGCTGCGGGACGTAGCCCTGCTGCGGGTAGCCGTACGCGTCCTGCTGCTGGTAGCCCGCGGTGGCGGCGTAGTACGCGGCGTCGGCGGCGGCCTGGTCGGGCTGGGCGACCGGCTGGGCGACGGCCGCCTGGGACTGGGCCAGGTCCGCCAGATAGTCGTCGTCGGTGGTCCGCAGGGCCATGCCCGCCTCGTCCTGGGCCGCCATATGGGCGCCGAGCTCATCGATGGGCCGGGCGCCGAGCAGCTTCTGGCGGCCCCGGCCCACCGCCTCCAGGGTCTTGACGAGGACCGCCGAGACGGCCCCGAGCTTGGTGTCCACGTACTCGTCGGCGCGCTGCCGCAGGGTCGCCGGGTCGGCGCTGCGCTCCGGCCCCTCCTCGGGGTGCCCGAGGCCGTCCTCGCCGCCGGGGGCGCGGCCGAGCAGCTTCTCCCGGCCGCGGTCGACCGAGCCGATCGTCTTGGTGAGCACGACCTCGAAGTTGGCCAGCTTGCTGTCGACGTAGTCGTCGGCCTCGACGCGGATCTCCTCGGCCTCCCGGCGGGCCTCGGCGAGGATCCGGTCGGCCTCCGCCTGGGACTTGCGCACCAGCTCGGTGTCCGAGATCAGCGAGGTGCGCTCGGCGTGCGCGGACTCGATGATCCGCTCGGCCTCCCGGCGGGCCTCCTCGACCATCTGGTCCCGGCCGCCGATCAGCTCCTGGGCGTGGGCCAGGGAGTCCGGGAGGGCCGCGCGCACCTCTTCCAGCATGGCGAGCAGCTCGGCGCGGTTGAGCACGCACGAGGCCGACATGGGCATGGACCGGGCGCTGCCGACGGTGTCGACGATCTCGTCGAGCTTCTTCTGCACGTCCACTGTGGGTGCTCGCAGACTCTCTGGATGCGGATGGGAACGGAGGACAACGAACGGGACGACTGTACGGCCAGCGGGCCTCTTCCCGACAGCCACTGACGCCCCGTCAGCCGGCCCCGCCGGCCGCTACTTCCTGCCGAGCCGCTCGGAGAGGGCCTCCAGGACCACCGGGGGCACCAGGTGGGAGACGTCACCGCCCCAGGCCGCGACCTCCTTGACCAGGCTGGAGGACAGGAAACTGTAGGTGGGGTTGGTGGGCACGAACAGCGTCTCCACGCCGGAGAGGCCGTTGTTCATCTGGGCCATCTGGAGCTCGTAGTCGAAGTCGCTGACGGCCCGCAGCCCCTTGACGATCGCGGGGATGTCCCGCTGCTTGCAGAAGTCGACGAGGAGCCCGTGGAAGGACTCCACCTGAACGTTTCCGTACTCCTCGGTGGTCTTGCGGAGGAGGTCCATCCGCTCCTCCACCGTGAACAGGCCCTGCTTGGACTTATTGATCATCACGGCGACGTGCACGACGTCATAGAGCTTGGAGGCACGGGCGATGATGTCGAGGTGTCCATTGGTGACGGGGTCGAACGACCCCGGACAGACTGCGCGGCGCAACGGAAGTTCCTCGCTCTCGGGTCCGGTCATGACGCGTTCTCGCACGTCGAGGCGGCGCGACCGTACCAAAGCGTCCCCTCGCCGTAGCGACGGGCCCGCAGCCCCTCAAATCCGGCCGGCCACCCGAATTCCCCGCCTCGTGTGCTGCGCTCAACGGTGGCCAGCGCGTCCGGAGCGAGCCAGCCCTTCCCCAGGAGTGTGAGCAGGATCTCCCGGATTTCGCCGTCGGTGACCGCGTACGGCGGATCCAGGAAAACGACGTCGTACGGACCGGTGACGGGGGCCTGTCCGGCGATGGTCTGTTCGGCCCGGCCGGTGCGCAGCTCCGCGCCGGGCAGACCGAGCGCCCGGACGTTCTGCCGGATCGTACGGGCCGCCCGCGGGTCGGACTCGACCAGCAGCACATGGGCGGCGCCGCGGGACAGCGCCTCCAGGCCGACCGCGCCGGAGCCGCCGTACAGGTCGAGGACGCGGGTCCCGTCCAGCGAGCCGAGCAGCGACTCCCAGGTGGAGAACAGGCCCTCTCGCGCCCGGTCCGAGGTGGGTCGGGTGCCGTTTCCCGGCGGCACGGCCAGGCGGCGGCCGCCGGCCGCTCCGGCGATCACGCGGGTCATGGGTGGTGGCAGTCCTTCGCGGTGGTCGGGGCAGCGGCGCACCCCGCCCGTCCGGGCAGGCCGCCGCACCTCCACGATATGGCGTCCGGCGGCGGGCGGTGGCCGCGCGCTCCCCCTGCGGGCTCAGCCCCTGTCGAGACGCGGGCTCAGCCCTTGTCGAGGAACTCCTCGCGCTCCTTGTCCAGCAGGGCGTCCAGCGCGGTCCGCAGCTCCGGGTATCCGGCCAGCTCCGGATCGGCGGCGACGATCGTGGCGGCCTCCTCCCGGGCCGCCGCGATGACCTCCTCGTCGTCGATGACGGCCAGCACCCGCAGCGAGGAGCGGACCCCGGACTGGGCCTGGCCGAGCACATCGCCCTCCCGGCGCTGCTCCAGGTCGATCCGGGACAGCTCGAAGCCGTCGAGCGTGGCCGCGACCGCGCCCAGCCGCGCCCGTGCGGGGCTGCCCTCGGGCATGTCGGTCACCAGCAGACACAGCCCGGCGGCCGAGCCACGGCCGACCCGGCCGCGCAGCTGGTGCAGCTGGGAGACGCCGAACCGGTCGGCGTCCATGATCACCATGGCGGTGGCGTTGGGGACGTTGACCCCGACCTCGATGACGGTCGTGGCCACCAGGACGTCCACCTCACCCGCGGCGAAGCGGCGCATCACCTCGTCCTTGGCCTCGGGCGGCATCCGCCCGTGCAGCACCTCCACCCGCAGATCGCGCAGCGGGCCCTTGGTGAGCTGCTCGGCGACGTCGACCACGGCCAGCGGCGGCCGCTTCTCGGCATCGTCCTCGGGGCTCTTGTCCTTCGCCGCCTTGGACTCGTCCTCCTCGTCCCCGATCCGGGGGCACACCACGTACGCCTGGTGCCCGGCGGCCACCTCCTCGCGCACCCGCTCCCAGGCGCGGGTCAGGAAGTGCGGCTTGTCCTTGGCGGGCACCACATGGGAGGCGATCGGGGAACGGCCCGAGGGCAACTGGTCCAGGACGGAGGTCTCCAGGTCGCCGAAGACGGTCATGGCGACGGTGCGCGGGATCGGGGTGGCCGTCATCACCAGCAGATGCGGGGGCTGCTTGCCCTTGGAGCGCAGCGCGTCGCGCTGCTCGACCCCGAAGCGGTGCTGCTCGTCGACGACCACCAGACCCAGGTCGTGGAACTGGACCTTGTCCTCGATCAGGGCATGGGTGCCGATCACGATCCCCGCCTCGCCGGTGACCAGGTCCAACAGCGCCTGGCGGCGGGCCGCGGCGCCCATCGAGCCCGTGAGCAGCACCACCTTGGTGCCCCGCTCCGCACCGCCCAGCATGCCCCCCTCGGCCAGCTCGCCCATCATCTCCGTGATCGAGCGGTGGTGCTGCTGGGCGAGCACCTCCGTGGGCGCGAGCATCGCCGCCTGTCCCCCGGCGTCCACCACGCCGAGCATCGCGCGCAACGCGACCATGGTCTTCCCCGAGCCGACCTCGCCCTGGAGCAGCCGGTGCATGGGGTGCTCGGTGGCGAGGTCGGCGAAGATCTCCTCGCTGACCCGGCGCTGACCCTCGGTGAGGGTGAAGGGCAGCCGGGCGTCGAAGGCGGTCAGCAGCCCGTCCGGGGCGGGCTTGCGGGGCGCCGCGGGCAGCTGGGCGTCGGCCCGCCGCCGCCGGGCGAGCGCCACTTGCAGGACGAACGCCTCGTCCCACTTCAGACGGTCCCGGGCCCTGGCGATATCGGTCTTGGTGCGCGGTCGGTGGATCTGGCGCAGCGCCTCGGGAAGCGTGGCCAGCCCCCGGCCCTCGCGGAGGCTCTCGGGCAGCGGGTCGACGAGCCCGGCCAGCGCGGCCTCCTCGTGGCCCACCGGACCCAGCACGGTGTCGACGGCCTGCTGGATCTGCCAGGACTCCATCTGCTTGCACGCCGGGTACAGCGGCAGCAGCTGGTTGGCGAACGCCTCCACGGCGTCCGCGCCGCTCTCCGCGCCCAGCGTCTTGAACTCCGGGTGGGCCAGCTGCCGCTTGCGGTTGAAGACCGAGACCTTCCCGGCGAACATCGCGCGGGTGCCGGGCTGGAGCTCCGCCTTCGGCTTGTGGACGCCCTTGCCGAAGAAGACCAGCTGGAGGCGGCCGCTGCCGTCGGTGATGGTGACCTCCAGCCGCCGGCCCCGGCCGCCGTTGAACGTGTGCACCCGGGCGTCGGCGACCTGCGCCACGACGGTCACATGCTCGTCCAGGGGCAGATCGGACAGCCGGGTCAGCTCACCGCGCTCTGCGTACCGCCTCGGGTAGTGGTGCAGCAGATCGCCGACGGTGTGCAGGTCGAGATGGTCGGCCATCACCTTCGCGGTGTTGCCGCCCAGGACCTTCTTCAGGGGTTCATCCAGCACGGGCACCCGTCCATTGCACACCACGGGACCGACAAGCGGGATGATGCAGCGGCCGGGGCCGGGCGCCGGGCTCGTTCGATGCCTCTTCGACGCCTCGGGCGCGTTCGATGCCTTGGGCTCATTCGATGCCTATGATCAGCGGTGCGGTGGGCTGACCGCCGTGGTAAACGACCGTGTCGACGGCGAAGTGCCCCTCCCGCACATGGCGTTCCAGCCGTTCGGCGACCTCGTCCGGAAGGCCCGCGCCGAGCACCAGGGTGACCATCTCGCCGCCCGACGCCAGCATCCGGTCCAGCACCGTCTCGGCGGTCGCGGCCAGCTCCGAGCCGATCACCGCCACATCACCGTCGATCATGCCCAGGACGTCCCCGGCCTGGCACACCCCGGCCATGGTCCAGGACTGGTGTTCGGCGACGGCCAGTTCCGCGTAGCGGGTGGCGCCGGCGGCCGAGGTCATGGCGACCACGTCCTCGTCGAAGCTGCGGCCGGGCTCGTGGACGGCGAGCGCGGCGATGCCCTGGACGGCGGAGCGGGTGGGGATCACCGCGGCCCGTACGCCCTCGGCGCGGGCCTGGGCCGCCGCGGCGGCGGCCGTGTGGTGCAGCTCGGTGCCGTTCGGCAGCAGTACGACCTCCCGGGCGTCGGTCCGGCGGATCGCGTCGACCAGCTCGCCGCTGGCGGGCGGCTCGTCGGGGCGGGTGGCGACCGCGGTCGCGCCGGCCTCGGCGCACAGTGCGGCGAGGCCGTCGCCGGGGACGACGGCGACCACGGCGCGGCCCGCGCGCTCGGCGCGCGGGGCACCGGTGGGGCCCTGGGAGCCGGGCTGGTCCGGCAGGACGACGGCCGGGTCCGGCCGGTCCGGACCGTCGGCGCCCGCCTTACGGACGGCGGCGCCGCCGAAGTGGGTGATCCGGACCCGGTACGGGCGCCCGGCCTGGATACCCGCCTCCACGGCCGCCCCCGCGTCGTCCACGTGCACATGCACATTCCACAGACCGTCCCCGCCGACGATCACCAGGGAGTCGCCGAGGGCGTCCAGCCGCTTCCTCAGGGCGGTCACGGCCGTGTCGTCGGCCTCCAGGAGGTAGATCACCTCGAAGGCGGGTCCGCCATCCGGGGCGCCGTCGGCGGGGCAGCCCGCGGGGTCGTGTCCGTCGGCCGCCGCGGGCGGGCGGATGCCACGGCGGGGCCGGACCGGCGCGAGCGCGGCGGGGGCCTCGCCCGACAGGGCCTCGGCGAGCCCGCCCAGGACCGTCACCAGGCCGTAGCCGCCCGCGTCGACCACCCCCGCGCGGCCGAGGACGTCGAGCTGGCCGGGGGTGGCCTGGAGCGCCGCACGGGCGCCCTCGTAGGCCGCGCGGGCCACGGTGGCGATGTCGCCCGTGGCGCGCTCCGCGCCCTCGGCGGCGGCCACGGCGACCGTAAGGACGGTGCCTTCCACGGGGTGCGCGACGGCCAGATAGGCGAGGTCGACCGCGCGCCGCAGCGCTCGGCGCAGGTCATCGGCCTCGCCCCGGCCGACGGCGGGAGCGTCCCCGTCGCCGCCTTTGCCTCCGCCTTCATCCCCGTCTCCCGGCGCCTGGCCGTCCGCCAGGACGTCCGCCATACCGCGCAGCAGCTGCGCCAGGATCGTGCCGGAGTTGCCCCGCGCGCCGATCAGGGCGCCATGGGCCATCGCGCGCACCACATCGGCGAGGGTGGGACGGGAGGCGGCGGCCGAGGCGGCGTGGCCGTTGAAGGCGGCGTCGACGGCCTGGGCGGCGGACTCGACGGTCAGATACAGATTGGTGCCGGTGTCCCCGTCCGCGACCGGATAGACATTGATCGCGTCGATGTCCGCGCGGGCCCGGCCCAGCGCGTCCAGCGCCAGCCCGCACCACATCCGTACCGCATCGGCGTCGAGCGTGTGCGGCACGTAACGTCCTCCTCGGAGGCTGCTGGGGCGGGGTCGGGCGGCGCGTCATCGCAGGGTAGTCGCCGCCCTCGGCGGGGGCCGGGCCAGCCATGATAGTTTCGTTGTACGGGAGTGGCCGTTGTATGCTGCTCCGGTTGCCCGATGCGAATCGGGCCATTCCCCCAGGCGCCGCCGATCCTCCACGATCCAGGCAACGCCCGGGGCATCCGTCAAGTGTCCTGTCTCCTCGCGGGAAGCGAGGCTGACCCGTCTTTGGAGTAACCCGTGGCTGCCAACTGCGACGTCTGCGGCAAGGGGCCGGGCTTCGGCAACAACATCTCGCACTCGCACCGCCGCACCCGCCGTCGTTGGAACCCCAACATCCAGACGGTGCGCGCTGTGGTCGGTCGCACCCCGAAGCGGCTCAACGTCTGCACCTCGTGCATCAAGGCCGGCAAGGTCTCGCGCTAGTCGCCCGGCCTCCCCGCTGGAGCGGGATCCGGTCGCCTGAGCCGGTCCACCACTGGTGTGGACCGGCTCCGTGTTTTCCGGCTCGGTTCCCCCGGGCACCGCTGGGAGGCACCCCCCGGCCGGAAGACCCGGACCCCTGTAGTCGCTAGCGCGGCCAGCCGTGGTCGACCGGTCCGATCCCCGCGCCCAGGGGGAAGCCTGCCGCGATGGCGCCCGTGACGTAGTCCTTGGCCGCCGTGACAGCCTGGGGAACCTCGTACCCGCCCGCCAGATACGTGGCGATCGCCGCCGCGAGGGTGCACCCCGTGCCGTGCGTATGGCGGTTGTCGTGGCGGGGCGCCCGCAACCAGTGCTCCTCGGTGCCGTCCGTGAGCAGGTCCACCGCCTCGTCGCCGGGCAGATGGCCGCCCTTGATCAGCGCCCAGCGCGGTCCATGGGCCAGCACCGCCCCGGCCGCCCGCCGCTGGTCGCCCTCCGTCTCCACCCGGACGCCGGTGAGCTGGGCCACCTCGTCCAGGTTGGGCGTGGCGACGGTCGCGGTCGGCAACAGCTTCGTACGGACCGCGTCGAGCGCCTCGGCGGCCAGCAGCGGATCGCCGTGCTTGGAGACCCCGACCGGATCGACGACCACCGGCACGGAGAGGTCCGCCAGCAGCGCGGCGACGGTCTCGACCAGTTCGGCGGTCGCCAGCATGCCGGTCTTGACCGCCTGGACGCCGATGTCGTCGACCACGCTGCGGAACTGGGCGCGCACGGCCTCGGCGGGCAGCTCCCAGGCGCCCTGGACGCCCAGTGAGTTCTGCGCCGTCACCGCGGTGATCACGCTCATGCCGTGGCCGCCCAGGGCCAGCATCGTCTTCAGATCGGCCTGGATGCCCGCACCGCCGCCGGAGTCCGATCCGGCGACGGTGAGCACGCGCACGGGTGCCGAGTCGTCCTGGGAGGGGCGGGGGACACGGGGAGGTATGGCCATATGGCCGAATCTACCCGGCCCTCCCGGCGCCCCCACGCGGCGCCCTTATCGTCTGCTCGGCGCCCTCACCGTCTCACCCGGCGCCCCCGCCCGGCGTCCTTACCGTCTACTCGGCGCCCTTACCGTCGCCGAAGTGGTCCCAGCCCCCGTGTGTCCAGGGAGCTCCGTCCACCGTCACCTGGGGCAGCGCCGAGGGGTTCAGCACCTCGCCGATCACCTTCCAGCGGGCCGGCAGCTTGGCGTCGGGCGGGAAGGTGGCCACGATCGCGTGGTCCTCTCCCCCGCTGAGCACCCACTGCAGCGGATCGACGCCCACCGCCTGGCCGATGTCCGACATCTGCGTGGGGATGTCGATGTCCCCCGAGCGCAGATCGATGCGGACCTTGCTGGCCTCCGCGATATGCCCGAGGTCGGCCACCAGTCCGTCGCTCACATCGGTCATCGCGGTCGCGCCGAGCCCGGCGGCGGCGGGCCCGGCGTGGTACGGCGGCTCCGGCCGGCGGTGCGCCTCGACGAAGGCCCGCGGCGAGCGGAAGCCGCGGGAGAGTACCGCGTGCCCGGCCGCCGACCAGCCCAGCCAGCCGGTGACGGCGACAACGTCGCCGGGCTGGGCACCGGATCGGGTGACCGGTTCGTGGTTGCGCAGATCACCCAGTGCGGTGATCGCGACGGTGATGGTCTCCCCGCGCACCACATCGCCGCCGACCACGGCCGCGCCCGCCACCTGGCATTCGTCGCGGATGCCGTCCATCAGCTCGGTCGGCCAGGTCACCGGGAGATCGGCGGGGACGACCAGGCCGAGCAGCAGGGCGGTCGGCACCGCGCCCATCGCCGCGATGTCGGCCAGGTTCTGGGCCGCGGCCTTACGGCCCACGTCATAGGCGGTGGACCAGTCCCGGCGGAAGTGCCGGCCCTCCAGCAGGAGGTCCGTACTGGCCACGACCCTCCGGTCGGGCGCGGCCACGACCGCGGCGTCGTCACCCGGACCCAGCCTCACCGCCGGGGTGCTGGTGAGCCGGGACGTGAGCTCTCTGATGAGCCCGAACTCCCCCAACTCGCCCACGGTGCCCTTCATCCCATCGCCCCTTCGTGCTCGTGGCCGCTTGCCCGCCGCGCCGCGCTCCCCGCGCGGGTCTCCCCGCGCCGCATGACGACGCGGTACCGTGGCGTCCCTTCTCTCCACATGATCCTCGTAGCCGCCCTGGAGGTTCCGTGGTACAGGCGTACATCCTGATCCAGACCGAGGTCGGCAAGGCCTCGGCCGTGGCCGACGTCATCGCCAAGCTTCCCGGAGTGATACAGGCGGAGGACGTCACGGGCCCCTACGACGTGATCGTGCGCGCCCAGGCCGAGACGGTCGATGAGCTCGGCCGCATGGTGGTCGCGAAAGTCCAGCAAGTGGACGGCATCACCCGCACCCTGACCTGCCCGGTCGTCCATCTCTAGCTCCCCCGTATGCTCGGCCGGTGAATTCCGCACACCGTAGTCTCACCCGAAGGCTCGTTCCGTTGGCCGCCACCGTGGCGCTCGCTCTGGTGCCGGTGGCGGGTTGCTCCTTCGCCAAGGACTCCGGCGACGCCGAAGTGCCGGTCCCCACCCCGTCCCCGCAAGCGGTGGCGATATGCCGGGCGCTGCACAAGGAACTGCCGGGGACCGTGAACGGGCTCGAGCGGCGCACCGCCGAGCCCGCCTCGGACTACACCGCCCTATGGGGCGACCCCGCCGTGCGGCTGCGCTGCGGGGTCCCCCGGCCGGAGGCGATGACCTCCGCGACCGAGTCGGTCGAGGTGAACGGCGTCGATTGGCTCCCGGAGAAGCAGAAGGACGGCTACCGCTTCACCACCGTACTGCGCCGGGCATACGTCGAGGTCACCGTGCCCGGGAAGTACGCCCCCGAGATCAACGTCCTGCTCGACCTCGCCCACGCCGTCAAGGAGACGGTGCCCAAGGGCGTGGCCTAGGTGCGCCGGCCGGCGGGAGCGGCCTAGCGCAGCCCCGTCGAGCGGCGCAGCGCGGCCTGGAGCAGCCGGTCCACCAGCTCGGGATAGCTCACACCGCTTTCCTGCCACATGCGCGGGTACATCGAGATCGGGGTGAAGCCGGGCATCGTGTTGATCTCGTTGATCACGAACTCGCCGCTGTCCAGCAGGAAGAAGTCGGCCCGGACCAGCCCCTCGCAGGACGCCGCGTCGAAGGCGGCCACCGCGAGCTCCTGGACCCGCCGGGTCTGCTCCTCGGTGAGCGGCGCGGGCACGATGCCGTCCGCGGAGTCGATGTACTTCGCCTCGAAGTCGTAGAAGGCGTGGGAGGAGACCGGCGGGATCTCGGCGGGCACGCTGGCCCGCGGCCCGTCCTCGTACTCCAGCACCCCGCATTCGATCTCGCGGCCGCGCAGCAGCGCCTCCACGATGACCTTCGGGTCGTGGCGCCGGGCCTCCTCGATGGCCGCGTCCAGGTCCGCCGCGTTCTCGACCTTGCTGATGCCGAAGGACGAGCCGGCGCGCGCGGGCTTCACGAAGAGCGGCCAGCCGTGCTCCTCGGCGAACTCCACGATCCTGCGGCGGGCGGCGGAAGGATCCTGCTCCCAGGCCCGGGGGCGGATCACCTCGTACGGGCCGACGGGCAGCCCGAAGGAGACGAACACCCGCTTCATGTACTCCTTGTCCATGCCCACGGCGGAGGCGAGCACCCCGGCGCCCACATAGGGCACCCCGGACAGCTCCAGCAGCCCCTGGAGGGTGCCGTCCTCACCGTACGGGCCGTGCAGCATGGGGAAGACGACGTCGACGTCGCCCAGCACCTTGGGCACCGCGCCCGGCTCGCTGTAGACGACCTCGCGGTTCCCCGGGTCGACCGGGAGGACGACCGAACCCTCGCTGGACTCGGCGAGCCGTTCGACGCTGGGCAGCTCGCGGCCCGCGATGGCCATCCGCTCGGGCTCGTCGGCGGTCAGCGCCCAACGGCCGTCCACGGTGATGCCGATCGGCAGCACGTCGTACTTCTCGCGGTCGATGGCGCGCAGCACGGCGCCGGCGGTGACCACCGAGATGGCGTGCTCGGAGCTGCGGCCGCCGAAGACGACGGCGACGCGCGGCTTCCGCCGCTCACCTCCGGAGGAAGCCGGAACAGGGCCTGGGGAAGGGGTCTGGCTGCTCATATCGCGTTGAGATTACCTTGCGGTCCGCGCCGCGTCAGTGCCGCTCGGCCTTGGCGCTGCGGGACATCAGCTCTTTGAGTGCGACAAGGGGCTGTTTGCCGTCGTGCACGATCCCGACCACGGTCTCGGTGATGGGCATGTCGACGTCGTGGCGGCGGGCGAGATCCAGCACGGACTCGCACGACTTGACGCCCTCCGCGGTCTGCTTGGTGACCGCGATGGTCTCCTCCAGTGTCATCCCGCGGCCCAGGTTGGTGCCGAAGGTGTGGTTGCGGGAGAGCGGGGAGGAGCAGGTGGCCACGAGGTCGCCCATACCGGCCAGGCCCGCGAAGGTGTGCGCGTCGGCGCCCATCGCCAGGCCCAGCCGGGTCGTTTCGGCGAGGCCGCGGGTGATGAGCGACGCCTTGGTGTTGTCGCCGAGCCCCATGCCGTCGGCGATGCCCACGGCCAGCGCGATGACGTTCTTCACCGCGCCGCCCAGTTCGCAGCCGACCACGTCGGTGTTGGTGTACGGGCGGAAGTACGCGGTGTGGCAGGCGGTCTGGAGGCGGCGCGCCACGTCCTCGTCGGGGCAGGCCACCACGGAGGCGGCGGGCTGCCGGGCGGCGATCTCCTTGGCGAGGTTGGGCCCGGTGAGCACCGCGACGCGCTCCGCGGGCGCCTTGGCGACCTCCTGGATGACCTCGCTCATCCGCTTGGCGGTGCCGAGTTCGACGCCCTTCATCAGGGAGACCAGCACGGTGTCGCCGGGCAGCAGCGGGGCCCACTCGGCGAGGTTGCCGCGCAGCGTCTGGGAGGGCACGGAGAAGACGGTGAACTCCGCGTCGCGGGCGGCCTCGGCCGGGTCGGTGGTGGCCCGGATGCCGTCGGGCAGCCGGACACCGGGGAAATAGTCGGGATTGACGCGTTCGGTGTTGATGGCCTCGACGACACCGGGCCGGCGGCCCCACAGCGTCACCTCGCAGCCGGCGTCGGCGAGCACCATCGCGAAGGCGGTGCCCCAGGAGCCGGTGCCGAAGACGGCGCAGCGCGTCACTTGCTCTCCTCATCGGCCACCGGGAACGGTCGGCCGTCGGTGCGGGGGCGGGTGGGCCGGTCGGGCCGCCGGGCGGGCGCGGGCTCTCCGCGCACCTCGGACAGGAGGTCGGTGATGGCGTCCATGATGGTGTCGGTGGCCGCCCGGAGGACCTCGGCGGTGGGCTCCTGGCCGTAGAACTCGGACAGGTCCACCGGCGGGCCGGCGTGCACCTTGAGGGTCTTGCGGGGGAAGAGGCGCAGCCGCTTCTCCTTGGCGTACGGCGGAACGGCCTCGTTGGCGCCCCACTGGGCGATGGGGATCACCGGGGCCTTGGTGAGCAGCGCGACCCGCGCCGCACCGGTCTTGCCGCGCATGGGCCACATGTCGGGGTCCCGGGTGAGGGTGCCCTCGGGGTAGAAGGCCACGCATTCGCCCTTGTTGATGGCGTCCACGGCGGCCCGGAAGGCGTTGGCGGCGTCGGTGGACTCGCGGTAGACGGGGATCTGTCCGGTGCCGCGGAGCATGCTGCCGACGAAGCCGCCCCGGAAGAGGGCGGCCTTGGCGAGGAAGCGCGGCACCCTTCCGGTGTTGTACTGGAAGTGCGCGTAGGAGAGCGGGTCGAGATACGAGTTGTGATTGATCGCGGTGATAAATCCACCGTCGGCGGGAATGTGCTCCATTCCGTGCCAGTCCCGCTTGAACAGAACCACCAGCGGCGGTTTGATCAAGACCGCTGCCATGCGGTACCAGAAGCCGATTCTGCGGCCGGACACTCGGAACATCCTCTCTTGGACCCTGCTGACCTGCTGGCTTGCTGCCGTCCGGGCAGCCGCACAAGTGTCGCTCCAGGTACCCCGTCTGTCGAGGACACCGTAACCCCGCACGTCTTCGGCGAGCCGGGCGGCAGGTCAGAATGAGGTCCGTGGGAACAAACGGAGCCCGTGTGACCTGGACCCTCGTGGTGCCGCTGAAGCCCTTGTCACGAGCCAAGACCAGGCTCTCCGACGCCGCCGGGGACGGTCCCAGGGCCTCACTCGCGCTCGCGTTCGCGCAGGACACGGTGGGCGCGGCGCTGGCGAGCCGGTGGGTGCGGGGCGTGACCGTCGTCACCGACGACCCGCTCGCCGGACGCGAGCTGTCGGCCCTCGGCGCCCGGATCCTGCCCGATCTCCCCGGGCGCGGTCTGAACGCGGCGCTGGCGCACGGCGCCCACGCGGTCCGCGAGGAGCGCCCGGAGGCCGCCGTGGCGGCGCTGAACGCCGATCTCCCGGCGTTGCGGACCGCGGAGCTCGATCTGGTGCTCGAGGCCGCCGCCGGCTTCTCACGCGCTTTTCTGGCGGACGCCGCGGGGGTGGGCACCACGCTGCTCTCGGCGGCGCCGGGGGCCGACCTCGCGCCCGCCTTCGGCGGCCCCTCCCGGGCCCGGCACCGGGCGTCGGGGGCGCGGGAGATCGAACTGGCGGCGGTGGACTCGGTGCGGCGGGACGTGGACACGGCCGGGGATCTGCGCGCGGCGGTGGCACTGGGTGTGGGCGTCCACACCAGGGCTAGGCTGGCGGACATGCAGGGAACCGCCTATACGTACGACCCCGAGACCCGCGCCGGCAGCGTGCTGCTCGACGACGGCACCCCGCTGCCGTTCGACACCGCGGCCTTCGACGCCGGGGGGCTGCGGATGCTGCGCCCGGGGCAGCGGGTGCGGATCGAGGTGGCGGGCGAGGGCGAGGAGCGCCGGGTCGTCCTGGTCACGCTACAGACGTTCTGAGCGACGCGGACTTTTGAGCCGCGGACGTTCTGAGCGAGGCGGACGCCCTGAGCGACGCGGATGTTCTGAGCTGCGGACGCCCTGAGCGACGCGGACGTTCTGGGCTGCGGACGTTCTGAGCGAGGCGGACGCTCTGAGCACGGACCTTTCACGGGTCCGGAGGTGACAGGCGGCCTGGAACGCCCGGAAGACCTGGAACACCCGGAGCGGCGACGCCGGACCGGGTGCCGACAGCACCGCGGGCCGGGCTCCCTCAGGGAGCCCGGCCCGGCGCGTGAACGGTGCGGCGCCTGTGCGCTGCCGACTAGCGCTTCCTCGCGGTGGTCTTCTTCGCGGTGGTCTTGCGCGCGGTGGTCTTGCGGGCCGGGGCCTTCTTCGCCGCGGCCTTGGCGGGTGCCTTCTTGGCGGCGGGGGCCTTCTTGGCCGGGGCCTTCTTCGCCGCCGCCTTGGCCGGGGCCTTCTTGGCGGCGGGGGCCTTCTTCGCCGCGGGCGCCTTCTTCGCGGGAGCCTTCTTGGCCGCCTTCTTGGCCGCGGCCTTCTTCGCCGCCGCCTGGAGGCTGCCCTTGGGGGCCTTCTTCACGGCGACCTCGCCGCCGCGCGGGAGCTTCTTGGAGCCGCTCACCAGGTCCTTGAACCCCTGGCCGGGACGGAAGCGGGGCACCGAGGTCTTCTTGACCCGCACGCGCTCCCCGGTCTGCGGGTTACGGGCGTACCGGGCAGGACGTTCCACCTTCTCGAACGAGCCGAATCCAGTGACCGAAACTCGCTCCCCGGCGACGACCGCCCGGACGATGGCATCCAGGACGGCGTCGACCGCATCGGCGGCCTGCTGACGGCCGCCGAGCTTGTCGGCAATCGCTTCTACGAGCTGCGCCTTGTTCACGTCTTCCCCTTCGGAGGCATTGCCGGAATCAATGTGTTCAAGCTTTTTCGCACGTTAGGCAGATATATACCGCAAATCAAACACGAAACGGGCTAATCACCCTTGTGCCGCAACGCACTAGATCGTCACGGACTTCCGTCGGTGTCGGGATCTTGGGGGAAACGCCCCTCGTCGATGTCGTTCATCAACCGCTCCAGACGCTTTGCCGCGCCCGCGAGATCGTGTTTCGCCGCCGAGGTGATGACCAGCAGCTTCCGGGACAGCGCCATCCGTACGCCCTCCGGGACTTGCAGTGCGCGCACCTTTGCGTGCGCTTCCTTGAGCCGGTCGGCGACGAGGCCGTAGAGCTCGAGTTGGCCGTCGCGTTCCATGCACTGATTGTGCCATCTGAGGCGAGTTGTCGCTTCATGGGGCCTCAACATGCCGATGCGCCGCCGGTCCGAGGACCGGCGGCGCATCTTGCCAAACCCGCTCTACGCAGGGGAAACCGGGGGGTCAGACCTCCACGGTGCTCGGCTTGAAGGAGGGTCGGCGCGCCTCGTACGCGGCGATGTGCTCCTCCTCCCGGAGGGTGAGGCTGATGTCGTCCAGCCCCTCCAGGAGTCGCCACCTGGCGTTCTCGTCAAGCTCAAAATCAGCCGTGATGCCCTCGGCTCGAACCTGGCGGGCGACGAGGTCCACGGTGACCTCCGCGGCGGGGTCCGCCTCGACCAGCTTCCACAGCCGGTCCACGGTCTCCTGCGGCAGGACGACGGTCAGCAGTCCGTTCTTGAGGGAGTTGCCGCGGAAGATGTCGGCGAAGCGGGACGAGATGACGGCCTTGAAACCGTAGTTCTGCAGCGCCCACACCGCGTGCTCACGCGAGGAACCGGTGCCGAAGTCGGGGCCGGCCACCAGGACCGTTCCGCCCTTGTACTCGGCCTTGTTGAGCACGAACTCCGGGTCCTTGCGCCACGCCTCGAAGAGTCCGTCCTCGAAGCCGTCGCGAGTGACCTTCTTCAGCCAGTGCGCGGGGATGATCTGGTCCGTGTCCACATTGCTGCGGCGCAGCGGGATGGCCCGGCCGGTGTGCGTGGTGAATGCTTCCATGACTGCTCAGGCCCCCACGGGAGTCGATACGGCGGCGTCGGACAGGTCGGCGGGCGAGGCCAGGTGGCCGAGCACCGCGGTGGCGGCGGCGACCTGCGGCGAGACCAGGTGGGTCCGGCCGCCCTTGCCCTGCCGGCCCTCGAAGTTGCGGTTGGACGTGGACGCCGACCGCTCACCGGGCGCGAGCTGGTCGGGGTTCATGCCCAGGCACATCGAGCAGCCCGCGTGCCGCCACTCGGCGCCGGCGGCGGTGAACACCTTGTCCAGGCCCTCCTCGACGGCCTGGAGGGCGACCCGCACCGAGCCGGGGACCACCAGCATCCGTACGCCGTCGGCCACCGAACGGCCGGACAGCACCGAGGCGGCGGAGCGCAGGTCCTCGATGCGGCCGTTGGTGCAGGAACCGACGAAGACGGTGTCCACCGCGATGTCACGCAGCGGCTGACCCGCCGTCAGGCCCATGTACTCCAGGGCCTTCTCGGCGGCGAACCGCTCGCTGGCGTCCTCGAAGGAGGCGGGGTCCGGAACCGAGGCCGACAGCGGCGCGCCCTGGCCGGGGTTGGTGCCCCAGGTGACGAACGGGGCGAGTTCGGAGGCGTCGATGACGACCTCACGGTCGAAGACCGCGTCGTCGTCGCTGCGCAGGGTGCGCCAGTACGCGACGGCGGCGTCCCAGTCGGCGCCCTGGGGGGCGTGCGGGCGGCCCTCCAGATAGGCGAAGGTGGTCTCGTCCGGGGCGATCATGCCCGCGCGGGCGCCCGCCTCGATGGACATGTTGCACACGGTCATCCGGGCCTCCATCGAGAGCTTCTCGATGGCGGAGCCGCGGTACTCGATCACATAGCCCTGACCGCCGCCGGTACCGATCTTCGCGATGATCGCCAGGATCAGGTCCTTGGCGGTGACCCCCTCGGGCAGCTCGCCCTCGACGGTGATCGCCATGGTCTTGAACGGCGCGAGCGGCAGCGTCTGGGTCGCCAGCACATGCTCGACCTGGCTGGTGCCGATGCCGAACGCGAGGGCGCCGAAGGCGCCGTGGGTCGAGGTGTGGCTGTCACCGCAGACCACGGTCGTCCCGGGCTGGGTCAGTCCCAGCTGCGGTCCCACCACGTGGACGACGCCCTGCTCGACATCGCCGAGCGGGTGCAGACGGACGCCGAACTCCGCGCAGTTCTTGCGCAGCGTCTCCAACTGGGCGCGGGAGACGGGGTCCGCGATCGGCTTGTCGATGTCGAGCGTGGGGGTGTTGTGGTCCTCGGTCGCGAGGGTGAGATCGGTACGACGGACCGTGCGACCCGCCTTGCGCAGGCCGTCGAACGCCTGCGGGCTGGTCACCTCGTGCAGCAGGTGCAGATCGATGAAGAGCAGGTCAGGCTCGCCTTCGGCGTGCCGGACGACATGGTCGTCCCAGACCTTCTCCGCGAGTGTCCGTCCCATCGCTTTCCCTCCGGCCGGCGCCAGTGCCGGCCCAACTCGTGTCGAGTGCGTGCCCTGGTCTGCGGGCCCACCATTTACAGAGTGGCGGGTATCCCAGGAAATTGAACTTGCGTTTCACAGTGTGAGACGCGAGTATCGTTTCATGGACAACACTAGCGGTGTCGGCGTTCTCGACAAGGCGGCTCTGGTGCTGAGCGCCCTGGAGTCCGGTCCGGCCACCCTCGCCGGACTGGTCGGGGCGACCGGTCTCGCCCGCCCCACGGCACACCGGCTCGCGGTAGCACTCGAGCACCACCGGATGGTGGCGCGGGACATGCAGGGACGCTTCATTCTGGGCCCGCGCCTGGCCGAGCTGGCCGCGGCGGCGGGCGAGGACCGGCTGCTCGCCACGGCCGGTCCGGTACTCACCCACCTCCGGGACGTGACCGGCGAGAGCGCGCAGCTCTACCGGCGCCAGGGAGACATGCGCATCTGCGTCGCCGCGGCCGAGCGGCTGTCCGGACTGCGGGACACCGTGCCGGTCGGCTCCACCCTCCCCATGAAGGCCGGCTCGGCGGCCCAGGTGCTGATGGCCTGGGAGGAGCCCGAGCGACTGCACCGCGGGCTGCAAGGCGCCCGCTTCACCGCCACGGCCCTGTCGGGCGTACGGCGACGGGGCTGGGCCCAGTCGATCGGCGAGCGGGAGCCCGGCGTGGCATCCGTCTCGGCCCCCGTGCGCGGCCCCTCCAACCGCGTGGTCGCCGCCGTCTCGGTCTCCGGACCGATCGAGCGGCTGACCCGCCACCCGGGCCGGATGCACGCCCAGGCCGTGATCGACGCGGCAGCACGCCTGACGGACGCGCTGCGCCGGGGAAATTGATCACCGCCTTACGGCGCCCATGGCGCCCTTACGCCCGCTTCAGCGACAACCGGTCGGCCGCGCGCTCCCCGCGGCGGCCGACCGGAACGACCCGCCCGAGCGGATCGAGGCCGTGGTGGCGCTCACGGGGCTCTACGAACCGGTGCTGCTCAGCTGCGGCGGCTCCCGCACACCGAGGAATCCGGCCGCCGCTTCGGAGAGTGACCGGGAGACGGAAAAGCCCTCCGCGCTGTCGCGGAGGGCTGCTCACTGGTACCCCCGACCGGATTCGAACCGGCGCTACCGCCTTGAGAGGGCGGCGTGCTAGGCCGCTACACAACGGGGGCCTGTTTTCCGTACATGCTGCTGTGCGTCATGTACAGCGCTGGGCTACCAGGACTCGAACCTAGACTAAATGAACCAGAATCACTCGTGCTGCCAATTACACCATAGCCCATGGTATAGACCAGTACCCCCGACCGGATTCGAACCGGCGCTACCGCCTTGAGAGGGCGGCGTGCTAGGCCGCTACACAACGGGGGCCCTAGCGATCTCCGTCTTTCGAGGAGATCCGTACCCCCGACCGGATTCGAACCGGCGCTACTGCCTTGAGAGGGCAGCGTGCTAGGCCGCTACACAACGGGGGCTTGGTCCTGCTTTGATCAAGAGATCCACCAGAGAACCGAGGAATCTCCTGCTGGGGTACCAGGACTCGAACCTAGACTAAGTGAACCAGAATCACTCGTGCTGCCAATTACACCATACCCCACCAAAACGCCACCCCCGTAAGGGGTTTTGTTTGGTTTGCGCCCCCGGCCCGACCTCTCGGCCGCCCGTCCGGCGCAGGAAGAACATTACCCGATGGTGGACGGGCCACCAAAACGAGTATCACCGCGAGTGGCGCCGCCGCGCGGGCACGGGCGGCGCCCCGCGTCCCTATCCGGCCAGCTTCGCCAGCGCCGCGTCGACCCGGGCCAGCGTGCGCTCGCGGCCCAGGACCTCCAGGGACTCGAACAGCGGCAGGCCGACCGTGCGGCCGGTGACGGCGACGCGCAGCGGGGCCTGGGCCTTGCCCAGCTTGAGGCCGTGCTCCTCGCCGGCCGCGAGGACCGCGGCCTTCAGGGTCTCGGCGTCCCAGTCCGCCTCGGCGAGCCGGGTACGGACCGAGGCCAGCAGCGCGTCGGCGCCCGGCTTCATCGCCTTGGTCCAGGACGCCTCGTCCGCCACCGGCTCGTCGAGGAAGAGGAAGTCCACGTTGGCGGTGATGTCGGACAGGACGGTCAGCCGGGTCTGGGCCAGCGGGGCCAGCGCCGCGAAGCCGGCCGCGTCGAAGGCCTCCGGGGCCCATGGTGCGTGCGGGGCCTTCAGCCAGGGCTCGCAATGCTCGATGAACGCCTTCACGTCCAGCCGCCGGATGTGGTCCGCGTTGATCGCCTCGGCCTTCTTGAGGTCGAAGCGCGCCGGATTGGCGTTCACCGCCGAGATGTCGAACGCCTCGACCATCTCCTCCATCGAGAAGACGTCCCGGTCGGCGGAGAGCGACCAGCCCAGCAGGGAGAGGTAGTTGAGCAGCCCCTCGGGGAGGAAGCCGCGCTCCCGGTAGAGGTTCAGCGAGGACTGCGGATCGCGCTTGGAGAGCTTCTTGTTGCCCTCGCCCATGACATACGGGAGGTGGCCGAAGACCGGCACCGTGCCGGGGCCCACGCCGATCTCGGCGAGCGCCCGGTAGAGCGCGATCTGGCGCGGGGTGGAGGACAGCAGGTCCTCGCCGCGCAGCACATGCGTGATCTCCATCAGCGCGTCGTCGACGGGGTTGACGAGCGTATAGAGGGGAGCGCCGTTGGCCCGCACGATGCCGTAGTCCGAGACGTTCTCGGGGGTGAAGGTCAGCTCACCGCGCACCAGGTCGGTGAAGGTGATCGGCTCGTCCGGCATCCGGAAGCGGACGATCGAGTCGCGCCCCTCGGCCTCGTACTCCGCGATCCGCTCGGCGGTCAGGGTGCGGCAGGTGCCGTCGTAGCCGGAGGGCCGGCCGGCCTTGCGGGCCGCCTCGCGGCGCTCCTCCAGCTCCTCGGCGGTGCAGTAGCAGCGGTAGGCGTGGCCCGCCTGGAGCAGCTTGTCCGCGACCTCGCGGTAGATGTCCATCCGCTGCGACTGGCGGTACGGGGCGTGCGGGCCGCCGACCTCGGGGCCCTCGTCCCAGTCGAAGCCCAGCCAGCGCATGGCGTCCAGCAGCTGCGCGTAGGACTCCTCGGAGTCGCGCGCGGCGTCGGTGTCCTCGATACGGAACACCAGGGTGCCGCCGTGGTGACGGGCGTAGGCCCAGTTGAACAGGGCCGTGCGGACCAGGCCGACATGGGGGTTGCCGGTCGGCGAGGGACAGAAACGAACCCGCACGGGGGCGGAGGAGGGTGCGCTAGCCACGCTTGATCACCTTGTTGGTGAGAGTGCCGATGCCTTCGATGGTGACGGCGACCTCGTCGCCGACGGAGAGCGGGCCGACGCCCGCCGGGGTGCCGGTGAGCACGACGTCGCCGGGGAGCAGCGTCATCGCCTCGGTGATGTGCACGATCAGATCCTCGATCGGGCGCACCATCTCGCTCGTCCGGCCGAGCTGACGCTGTTCACCGTTGACGGTGCACATGATGCCGAGATCCCCGGCGCGCGTCAGGTCGATATCGGTCTCCACCCAGGGGCCCAGCGGGCACGAGGTGTCGAAGCCCTTGGCCCGCGCCCACTGCTTCTCGCGCTGCTGGGCGTCGCGGGCCGTGATGTCGTTGCCGCAGGTGTAGCCGAGGATGACGTCCTTGACGCGCTCGCGCGGGACCTCGCGGCACATCCGTCCGATGACCACGGCCAGCTCGGCCTCGTGGTGCACCTCGGAGGAGAAGGAGGGGTAGACGACGGGGTCGCCGGGGCCGATCACGGAGGTGGACGGCTTGAAGAAGACGACCGGGACGTCGGGGACCTGGTTGCCCAGCTCCGCCGCGTGCTCGGCGTAGTTGCGCCCGATCGCGACGACCTTGTTGGGCAGGACGGGCGGCAGCAGCCGGACCTTGCTCAGCGGGACCTTCTGGCCCGAGCGCTCGAATTCGGCGAAGGGATGGCCCTTGATGATGTCGATGACGGGACCGTCCTGACCGGACGGTTCGCCCTCCACCACGCCGAAGGCGACGTTGCCGTCGATGGAGAATCTGGCGATGCGCACGGGAAGCCTTGGCTCCTTGACTGAACTGGCTGGAGACTGACGCTCCAGGCTATCGCTCCGCGCCTCGCGCCCCGCCGTCCCGCCCGCCGGCGGTGGTGGCGTCTGCCGTGACCCGGGGGATCAGCGGCCCGGGACCTCGGTCAGCACGGTGCGCTTGGGGTTCGCGGTCCGGCTCGGCAGCTCGACGCGGGGCTCCGGCCGCTGCTCGGACTCGGCCGGCAGTTCCGCCGCGTCCACGACCTCCTTGATCTCCTTGACGTCCTTGAGGTGCGCCAGGGTGGTGCGCCGCGGGTTGGCTATGGAGCGGAACATCATCGTCGTCTTCACTTGGTCTATGCCTCGCTGTTTGTCGTTCGTACCGGCTCTGTAAAGCGTCAGGCTAGAGGCCGCCTTGCCCATGGATTCACAGGAAAAGTCACCGCAAGCATGTGATATTGCTCACGACCGATCGGGCAAATGCCTCATAGCGGGCGGTCGATTCAATCGAACCAACCGGACATCACATACCCGAACCTGACGTTCCGCTCTTGATCATCGCTAGCCGGACACCAGGTCGCGGCCATCGATTCGTAACCGAAAGTCCGTTATCGCCGACATGGCTTTCTACGTCCGGTAATAAGGACCGTACTGAGCGTCACGCGCATCACAGCCTTTTCCGTTGCCCTTGTTGCAGCATCCGGCACTGTGCTGGAATTCCCGGGACCGCCGCAGGAATCGGCCGGCGCGCACGGGGGCGCAACACAGAGGCGCCGAGCGGCGGGGGGCTCCTCTTGTCGACAGGAAAGGAAGCGCGCCGGTCACTCACGACCGACAGGGGGGATCGCGGTCCCCCATGACTCGACACCGCTCCGCCGCACCGTCGGCGGGGCGCCTGGTCCAGAGGTTGCGACGCTAGTGCAGGGACGTTTCAAGAGGGATGGTGTGGGGGCTCCCCAGGCCCGCCAGGGCCGAGGGGAAGCTTCGGCGGACCCGGAGCCGCGTGGCGGGGCCGACCGCGGCTCCTCGCCCCAGCGCGCCCAGAGCAACGGCAGGACGCCGGGCGATCAGAGCCCCGAGTCCGGTGCGCGGAGCGCCACCCGGCCCAGTGCGCCCGGCGGCGGAGAGGCCGCGGACCAGCCGGCCAAGCCGAAGACCCCCGGCGGCCCCAGCGGGCCCGGCAGCCGCCTGGCCCTGCGCAACTGGCGCATCAGCACCCGACTGGTCTCCCTGCTCGCGCTCCCGGTGGTCGCCGCGACCACCCTGGGGGCGCTGCGCATCGAGGGCTCGCTGGAGAACATCCAGCAGCTCGACCAGATGAAGCTGCTCACCGAGATGACGCAGCAGGCCACCCAGCTGGCCAGCGCGCTCCAGGAGGAGCGCGACAAGTCGGCCGGTCCGCTGGCCGGCAAGGGCAACGACAAGGACGACCGGGTCGTCTCCACCCGCGAGGACACCAACCGCGCCATCGCGGCCTTCCGCGACGCCACGCACAAGATCGACCCCGGCGACCAGTCGATGGCCGGTGTCCAGTCCACGCTCGTCAACATCGACCGTCAGCTCGGCAAGATCAACGAGGTCCGCGACAACGCGTACGACAACAGTCAGTACTACTCGCTGACTGTCCAGGACTACAACGAGCTGATCAACTCGCTGCTGTCGCTCTCCCAGGACATGGCGCAGGCGACCAGCAACCGCGCGATGATCAACAACACCCGCGCGCTCGCCACCTTCTCCTCCGCCAAGGAGTACGCCTCCATCCAGCGCGCGCTCATCAGCGCCGCCCTCGCCGACCCCAAGGGCGCCGACTTCTCCGCCAACGACCGCCGCTTCGCCAGAACGGCGGTGGACAAGGAGAACGAGGCGCTCAGCCGCTTCAAGCAGATCCGCCAGGGCAACTCCGAGGATCTGCTCGAGCCCCTGGACAGCCGCCCGGACATCAAGGCGGCGACCATGTACGCCGACCGCGCGGTGCGCGACCCGGAGGGCCTGAAGGCGGAGAAGCGCACCGATCTGGACTGGTACGACCAGGACAGCATCAAGATCGAAGAGATGGGCAAGATCGAGCAGACGCTGCTCAGCGAGATGCAGCAGAAGGCCCGTGAGCTCCGCGACTCCGCCCAGCAGGACGCGATCCTCAACGGTGCGCTGATCCTGCTGGTCCTCGGCGTCTCCCTGGTCGGCGCCTTCGTCGTCGCCCGCTCCATGGTCCGCTCGCTGCGCCGCCTCCAGGACACCGCGCAGGAGGTCTCCCAGAAGCGGCTGCCCGAACTGGTCAAGCAGCTCTCCGAGTCCGACCCGCAGGATGTGGACACCTCCGTCGAGTCCGTCGGTGTGCACAGCCGGGACGAGATCGGAAGGGTGGCCGCGGCCTTCGACGACGTCCACCGCGAGGCGGTCCGGCTCGCCGCCGAGCAGGCGCTGCTGCGGGGCAACGTCAACGCGATGTTCACCAACCTCTCGCGCCGCAGCCAGGGCCTCATCCAGCGCCAGCTCTCGCTCATCTCCGAGCTGGAGAGCCGCGAGGCCGACCCGGACCAGCTGTCCTCGCTCTTCAAGCTCGACCACCTCGCCACCCGTATGCGCCGGAACGGCGAGAACCTCCTGGTCCTCGCGGGCGAGGAGCCCGGCCGCCGGTGGACCCGGCCGGTGCCGCTGGTGGACGTGCTCCGTGCGGCCGCCTCCGAGGTGGAGCAGTACGAGCGCATCGAGCTCAGCTCGGTCCCGGCGACCGAGGTCGCCGGCCGGGTCGTCAACGACCTGGTGCACCTCCTGGCCGAGCTGCTGGAGAACGCCACCTCCTTTTCCTCGCCGCAGACCAAGGTCAAGGTCACCGGTCACGCCCTGCCCGACGGGCGGGTGCTGGTCGAGATCCACGACACCGGTATCGGGCTCTCCCCCGAGGACCTGGCCGCGATCAACGAGCGGCTGGCCTCCCCGCCCACGGTCGATGTGTCGGTCTCCCGGCGCATGGGTCTGTTCGTGGTCGGCCGGCTGTCGCTGCGCCACGGCATCCGCATCCAGCTCCGGCCGTCCGACTCGGGCGGTACGACGGCGCTGGTCATGCTGCCCGTCGACGTCGCCCAGGGCGGCCGGAAGCCGGCCCCGCAGGGCCCCGGCGGCAAGGCGGGCCAGGGCGGGCAGGACGCGGCCGGCGGCGGTCAGGGCAACGGCTCGGCCGGACTGCTCGGCTCGTCGCCCTCGCGCCGCCAGGTTCCGGGCGGGGGTCCGCGGTCCGCGCTGCCGGGCCAAGCCACCGGCAGCGGACTGCCGACCCGTCCGGTCGGCGCCGGTGCGGGCCCCTCGGGCGGTGCCCCGTCCAGCGGCACCAACTTCTTCGAGGGCGGACGGCCTCCCGGCCCCCGGCCCAGCACCCCCTCGGGCCCCGGCGCTCAGGGCGGTCCCGGTGTTCAGGGCGGTCCCGGTGTTCCCAGTGGCCCCGGCGACTCCTCCGGCCGCCCCTCGCTTCCGCAGCGCGGCGAGCGCCCGACCGTCGCCCCGCCGACCGGCGCCCCGGCCCGTGCCGACGCGGGCGACCAGGGCGGCCGCCCGCAGCTGCCCACACGCGGCCCCGCGCCCGAGCTTCCGGCCCCCACCCAGCCCGGCACCAGCTGGGGCGCGCGCCGCGCCGCGGCGGGCGAGGACGACTGGCCGACCGCCCCGCGCGACGCGGGGGACACCCCGCGCGGACACGAGGAGTTCGACTCGACGGGGCAGTTCGCCCAGCCGGACCTCGGCGACACCCCGGAGCGGCGCGATCCGTTCGGCAACCGCGGTCCCGGCGACACCGGCGAGCTGCCGCAGCTGGGCGACGGCCCCAGCATGTTCGAGCCGCGCCGCGCGCCCAGCGGATCGCGGGGCGGCGAGGGACCGGGTGACACCGGCCAGTTCCAGCGTCCCGACTACGACCGCGGCCCCGGCGACACCGGAGAGTTCGCCCGCCCCGAGCTCGGCCAGGGCCCCGGCGACACCGGCCAGTTCCAGCGTCCCGACTACGGCCGCGGCCCCGGCGACACCGGAGAGTTCGCCCGCCCCGAACTGGGCCAGGGCCCCGGCGACACCGGCCAGTTCCAGCGTCCCGACTACGACCGCGGCCCCGGCGACACCGGAGAGTTCGCCCGGCCCGAGCTCGGCCAGGGCCCCGGCGACACCGGCGCGTTCCAGCGTCCCGACGTGGGCGGCCCTGGCGACACCGGCCAGTTCGCCCGCCCCGAGCTCGGCCAGGGACCGGGTAACACCGGCCAGTTCCTCCACCCCGAACTCGGCCAGGCTCCCGGTGACACCGGCGCGTTCCAGCGTCCCGACGTGGGCGGCCCCGGCGACACCGGAGAGTTCGCCCGGCCCGACATGGGGGGCACCGGCGAGTTCCCGCTGCCCCAGGGCCCCCAGGGCGAGGGGCGCACCGGCGACCCGCTGCCGCCCGCCGGTCCCGGCGACGGCCGTACGCCGATCTTCGACACCATCGAGTCGACCTGGCTTCGCAACCAGGACGAGGACCCGGGCGCTGCGGACTTCCAGGACGGGGGCCGGCGGTTCCCGTCCGAGTCCTCCGCGCCCGAGCCCACCCCCGGCCGGCCCGCCTCGGCCGTGCCACCCCTCTCGTCCCGCGAGCCGCAGTCGGCCTCCCGGGGCACGGGCGAGTTCGCCGGCTCCGGCGCCAACGGCGCCGGGCTGGACGGACACGACCTGACGGGGTCCCACTGGCGTACGTCGCCCCACAACGACGAGCGCTGGCGCCGCGCCGAGCAGATCCGCGAACCAGCGGCCGGCGGTATCACGTCGTCCGGGTTGCCACGGCGGGTGCCCCGCGCGAACCTCGTGGAGGGCGCCGCACACCAGCCGCAGCAGCCCGACCGGACTGGGCCGCAGGTGTCTCGCGCGCCCGATGATGTACGCGGAAGGCTGACCAACCTCCGCCGGGGAATTCAGCAGGGTCGTCGGGCCGGCACCGGACTCGGCGACAACCATGATCGCGGCATTGGCCCGACTTACCAGCAGGAGCGTTAGTTGAGCCCGATGAGCCAGGCGGCGCAGAATCTGAACTGGTTGATCACCAATTTCGTGGACAACACCCCCGGGGTGTCCCACACCGTGGTGGTCTCCGCCGACGGACTCCTTCTGGCGATGTCCGAAGGCTTCCCCCGTGACCGAGCCGATCAACTGGCGGCGGTGGCCTCCGGCCTGACCTCGCTCACCTCCGGAGCCTCCCGCATCTTCGAAGGCGGCGTGGTCAACCAGACCGTCGTCGAAATGGAACGAGGCTTCCTCTTCATCATGTCCATCTCCGACGGATCCTCCCTTGCCGTACTCGCCCACCCGGAGTGCGACATCGGCCTCGTCGGCTACGAGATGGCCCTGCTGGTCGATCGCGCGGGCAACGTCCTCACCCCGGACCTGCGTGCCGAACTACAGGGCAGCCTGTTGAACTGACCCATCGACCATCCGACGCCCGTCCACCCGGCCCCGGCCGGGCAGGCCCCCACCGGCACCGACCGACGGCGCGACCGTCACCTTGTTGTCCGACCGGAGGATCCAATGACCCCGCCCCCTGCCCCGCCCGGCCCGTACGGCGGCCATCACCAATCGCCGTACGGGGGTGAAGGCGACCAGCCGTTGGTGCGCCCGTATGCCATGACCGGTGGCCGGACCCGGCCGCGCTACCAGCTCGCCATCGAGGCGCTGGTCAGCACCACGGCCGACCCCATGCACCTGCAGGGACTGCTCCCCGAGCACCAGCGGATCTGCCAGCTGTGCCAGGAGGTCAAGTCGGTCGCGGAGGTCTCGGCGCTGCTCAACATACCGCTGGGTGTGGCGCGGATCCTGGTGGCGGACCTGGCGGAGGCCGGCATGGTGGCCATCCACCAGCCCGGGGGCGGTTCGGAAGCGGGCGGGACCCCGGATGTGACACTGCTCGAAAGGGTGCTCAGTGGACTTCGCAAGCTCTAGCGGCGCTCCTCCGGCCAGCGCGACCACCTCCGCGAAGATCGTGGTGGCGGGCGGCTTCGGCGTGGGCAAGACCACGTTCGTCGGCGCGGTCTCGGAGATCAACCCGCTGCGCACCGAAGCCGTGATGACGTCGGCCTCGGCGGGGATCGACGATCTGAGCCACGTCCAGGACAAGACCACGACGACCGTGGCGATGGACTTCGGCCGTATCACGCTGGACGACGACCTGATCCTGTACCTGTTCGGCACACCGGGTCAGGACCGCTTCTGGTTCATGTGGGACGACCTGGTGCGCGGTGCCATCGGTGCGGTGGTCCTGGTGGACACCCGGCGACTCGCCGACTGCTTCCCCGCCGTCGACTACTTCGAGAACTCCGGACTGCCCTTCGTCATCGCCCTCAACGGCTTCGACGGACAGCAGCCGTACAGCCCCGAAGAGGTCCGCGAGGCCCTCCAGATCGGCCCGGACACCCCCATCATCACCACCGACGCGCGCCACCGCAGCGAGGCCAAGAGCGCGCTCATCACCCTCGTCGAGCATGCGCTGATGGCCCGGCTCAAGTAGGGACCGCTGTCCGGAAGTTGTCGGGCGCGACGCAGCGCGGGCCGTGTTGTTCGACACGGCCCGCTCGTCGTTCATAACGTTTCGACAGAGATCTGGTCCGGCCGTCGACACTGAGTGCGTTCGGACAGCTCCGTTGTGCATTCGAATGGTTCGGCGTTTGACACGGCTCATCCGTAACGCCCGTTTTATCTCTGGTCCGGACAACGGACTGAGCGCTTCACGCACTGTTTGGAAAGCACCTGCGGGGCGTGCTGGAATTCCCTGAACTGGGCAGTCAGGGCTCAGCTGGGAACGGCACGGACGAGGTGCCGACGCCGAGAGGTTGTTGGTCGAGTGAGGCGAAGCAAGCCGGACCCCGCGCAAAAGACGCGCGGGAACTTCACCCCGCCGCCGCGCACACGTACAGCGGCGTCGCCCGCCGAGGTGTCCGGGCCGCCCGCCCCGAGCGGCGGCCGGATCTCACCACGGAACTGGCGGGTGCGCGGCCGGCTGTACGCGATCCTGCTCATCCCCGTGCTCATCGCCCTGGTCTTCGGTGGCTTCCAGGTCGCCTCCTCGGTCTCCACCTGGATGGAGGCGCGGGACGCCGAGCGCACCGCCCAGGTCGTGCGGGCCGCCAGCTCCTACGCCCACGCCCTGGTCAACGAGCGCGACCTGAGCGCGGGCCCGCTGCTCACCGACAGCAACGAGGCCGTGGTGGCCAAGGCGCGGGCCACCAGCGACGCGGCGAAGCGGGACTTCGACGCGGCCGTCACCGATATGCCGCAGACGGCGGTCCTCAAACGCCGCCTCAGAGCGTTCAGGGCCGTCGAACCGCAGCTCGCCGCCCTGCGCCGGAACGCCTACACCGACCGGCTGAACGGGGTGAAGACCGAAGAGGGCTATGTCACCGTCGAGCACGGGCTGACCGAGTTCGCCAATGAACTGGGCCTGGGCACCGGCAATATCACCTCATACGGCCGTACCGTCTACGCGGTATCCCTGGCCAAGGGCGCGGAGTCGCTGCAACGCTCCATCGGTACCCATCTGCTGGTCAAGCCCGGTCCGTCCGCGACCGACCGCAAGGCCCAGCTGACCGCCTTCACCTCGTACGCCTACCTCGAGGGCATCGCGCTCGGGGAGTTCGAGGCGGCCGGCACACCGCAGGACGTGACCCGGCTCGAGGACACCCTGACGGCGGCGGAGAAGCGTGCGCGAACGCAAATAGCCGAGGCGAAGCGCAAGGCCGAGGCGGCCGGTGAGAAGTTCGTGGCGCCGCCCAGCATGGAGCAGATGGTCAAGGCCATCGGCAGCGGCGCGACGCCCACCGAACTGGCCGCCCAGGGAATCACCCCGGACTCCTGGTTCAACGCCTCCACGATCAAGTTCAGCGCCTACCGGGAGGCCGAGCAGACCCTGGTGGACAAGGCCGTGAACGACGCGGCCGAGATCTCCTCGGACGCCCGGCGCGATGCGATCGTGAACGCCGTGATCGTGGTGCTGGCACTGTTCGCCGCCTTCATGGTGGCCGGCCGGATGGCTCGTTCGATGAGCCATTCGATGCAGCAACTGCGCAACGCCGCTCTGGAGGTCGCCGGCAAGCGGCTGCCCGCGGTGGTCGACCAGCTCTCCCGCACCGACCCGGGACGAGTGGACACCCGGGTCAGCTCGATACCGATCAACACCAAGGACGAGATCGGCGAGGTGGCCCGCGCCTTCGACCAGGTGCACCGCGAGGCGATCCGGCTCGCGGCCGAGCAGGCGATGCTGCGCGGCGGCGTCAACGCCATCTTCACCAACCTTTCCAGTCGCAACCAGGGACTGATCGAGCGGCAGCTGACCCTGATCTCCGAACTGGAGAGCCGGGAGGCCGACCCGGACCAGCTGGAGCACCTCTTCCGGCTGGACCACCTGGCCACCCGTATGCGGCGCAACGGCGAGAACCTGCTGATCCTCGCGGGCGAGGAGCCCGGCCGCCGCTGGAACCAGCCGGTGCCGCTGATCGATGTGCTGCGCGCCGCCTCCTCGGAGGTGGAGTCGTACGAGCGCATCGAGCTGGCCGGGGTCTCCGAGAGCGAGATCCACGGCACCGCGGTGACCGACCTGGTGCACCTCCTGGCCGAGCTGCTGGAGAACGCCGCCACCTTCTCCTCCCCGCACACCAAGGTGCGGGTCACCTCGACCCGGCTGCCCGACGGCCGGGTGGTGGTGGAGATCCACGACAAGGGCATCGGCCTGACCGCCGAGGACTTCGCCGACATCAACCACAAGCTGGCCAACCCGCCGACGGTGGACGCGACGGCCTCCCAGCGCATGGGACTCTTCGTGGTCGGCCGCCTCGCCGACCGGCACGGCATCCGGGTCCAGCTGCGCCCCTCCGGGGAGCAGGCGGGCACCACCTCGCTGGTGATGCTGCCCGAGGCGATCACCCATGGCGGTGGCGGCGAGGAGCTGCCCCAGGACGACTTCACGGTCTCCCGGATCGTCCCCGAGCCGCGGCCGGCCGTCCAGGAGCCGAGCGCGGAGTCCTCGCGTACCGCCGCCGAGCTGGGCTTCGACGACTCCGCGTACGAGCGGGAGCAGGGACGGAACCAGCTCCAGGACCAGAACCGGTTCCAGGAGCAGAACCAGCTCCAGGGCCAGCACCGGTTCCAGGGCCAGTACGGCGGAATGGACGCCACCGCGCCCGAGCAGGAGCCGCGGCACGACCAGGCGGCTGCCGATCCGCTGGCGCAGTCCTCCTACCAGAATTCCGCCTTTACGCAACCGGAGGCGGATTACACAACTCAAACGGAATCTGGACAGCGGCCATACGTCGGCTACAACTCGCCCTCCCAGCAGGGAGAGTGGGGCGATTCCGGATCTTTCGAGATGCCCTTCGGGTCGCAGTTCGGGACCGAAGCGGAATCAGGACCCAGCGCTCCCGAAGTTTCCCGGGACCGCGTAGAGTTCCACCGTCCGGGCCCCTCCCCGAGCGGAATCCACTCGATGACCGACGCCGGACTTCCGCGTCGGGACGTGCAGTGGCGACCGTCCGAGGAGACAGGGGCACAGGGGGTGGCCGGGGACCCGATGGCGCCCGCGGCGCCGGAGGTGCCCCGACAGGTCCCTCAGCAGCAGGAGGACAGTGCCCCGTGGCAGTCGGAGAACGACCAGCGCTGGCACCGTGCCGAGCAGCTGCGCGAGCCGAAGGCCGGCGGGGTCACGCCCTCCGGGCTGCCCCGGCGGGTGCCCAAGGCCAACCTGGTCGAGGGCGCCGCGGAACTGACCGGACAGGGCGGCCCCCAGGTCTCCCGTGCCCCCGAGGACGTCCGCGGCAGGCTGAGCAACCTGCGCCGCGGTGTCCAGCGGGGGCGCGCGGCAGGATCCGGGACCCCCGGGCGTGACCGGCATGACCAACAGGGCTTCGGCCCCGGCAGCACCTACGATCAGGAGCGTTAGTGTGAGCCCGATGAGCCAGGCGGCGCAGAACCTGAACTGGTTGATCACCAACTTCGTGGACAACACCCCCGGGGTGTCCCACACCGTGGTGGTCTCCGCCGACGGACTCCTTCTGGCGATGTCCGAAGGCTTCCCCCGTGACCGAGCCGATCAACTGGCGGCGGTGGCCTCCGGCCTGACCTCGCTCACCTCCGGAGCCTCCCGCATCTTCGAAGGCGGCGTGGTCAACCAGACCGTCGTCGAAATGGAACGAGGCTTCCTCTTCATCATGTCCATCTCCGACGGATCCTCCCTCGCCGTACTCGCCCACCCGGAGTGCGACATCGGCCTCGTCGGCTACGAGATGGCCCTGCTGGTCGATCGCGCCGGCAACGTTCTCACCCCGGATCTGCGCGCGGAATTGCAGGGGAGTCTTCTCAACTAGCAAACATGGAGTGCGTTTCGCGCCACCGCGCCATAGGGTGCGGTGGCGCGACCGGCAAGACAGGCGAGTTGGAGGAGGACACGTGGCAACGCCCCCTAGTGGATATCCGTACGCCCACGGGCAGCCGTCCGAGCCGCGCGGAGAAACCCCACCGAAGCGCTACAACTTCCCCTCCGCGCCCAGCCGCCAGGCCCGCTCCCAGCAGCAGCCGGAGCCGCCGCAGCAGCCCCGGCCCCCGCGGCGGCAGCCGCAGCAGCCGCAGCAACAGCCGTACACGCCCTCCTACGCGCCTCCCGGGCCGTCGGAGGGGTCTTGGTACGACGCGCCGCCCGCGCCGCGTATCCAGCCCGTACAGCCACCTGAGCGCCTCGTCCCGGAACCTTCCCCCGCGGGCGGCGCGCATAACCCTCTGGTGCGCCCGTACGCCATGACAGGGGGCCGGACCCGGCCCCGGTACCAGCTCGCCATCGAGGCACTGGTGCACACCACGGCCGATCCCGCCCAGCTCCAGGGCCAACTGCCCGAGCACCAGCGGATCTGCCAACTGTGCCGCGAGATCAAGTCGGTCGCCGAGATCTCCGCACTGCTCACCATTCCCCTCGGCGTAGCCCGCATCCTCGTAGCCGACCTGGCCGAGGCGGGGCTCGTCGCCATTCATCAGCCCGGCGGCGACGAGTCCGCCGGCGGTCAGCCTGACGTGACACTGCTCGAAAGGGTGCTCAGTGGACTTCGCAAGCTCTAGCGGTGCAGCCCGCTCCACCACCTCCGCGAAAATCGTGGTGGCGGGCGGCTTCGGCGTGGGCAAGACCACGTTCGTCGGCGCGGTCTCGGAGATCAACCCGCTGCGCACCGAAGCCGTGATGACCTCCGCCTCGGCGGGGATCGACGATCTCACCCACGCGCCGGACAAGACCACCACCACGGTGGCGATGGACTTCGGCCGCATCACGCTGGACCAGGACCTGATCCTGTACCTGTTCGGTACGCCCGGTCAGGACCGCTTCTGGTTCATGTGGGACGACCTGGTCCGCGGTGCCATCGGCGCCGTCGTGCTGGTCGACACCCGCCGCCTCGCCGACTGCTTCCCCGCGGTCGACTACTTCGAGAACTCCGGACTGCCCTTCGTCATCGCCCTCAACGGCTTCGACGGACACCAGCCCTACAGCCCCGAAGAGGTCCGCGAGGCCCTCCAGATCGGCCCCGACGCGCCGATCATCACCACCGACGCCCGCCACCGCAGCGAGGCCAAGAGCGCGCTCATCACCCTCGTCGAGCATGCGCTGATGGCCCGGCTGCGGTAGCCGGGACCGGCCGAGGAAGCCAGAAATCCCCTGCTCTCCGAGGAGAACAGGGGATTTGTGCTGTCGCCGGACGCTCCGGAGGGGTCCGGTGCGCCGCCGGGCGGTGTGCGGCCGTCCGGAGGCGGCGCCGGTCAGCCCTGCCAGCTGTGCGGCGCGCTGAACGCCGGACGGCGCTCCAGACGGCGCCAGCGCGCGGCGCTGCGGCTCGGGCGGGCGGAGCCGGTGGTGCGGTGGGTGCCGGCGGCCGCGCGGGCGAGCAGCACCGCGGTGACCGCGGCGAGTTCCTCGGCGTCGGCGTGGCCCTTCTCGACCCGGACCAGGGTGGCCGCGGCGCCGGGATCGGCGATATCGGTGGGTGTGCTCATGGTTGTCTCTTCTCCCTTGTCGCGCGGGTCGCGCGCGAGGTCACGAACACCAGGACTACTGCGGCGGGTTGCCGTGCTTACGGGACGGCAGGTCGGCGTGCTTGTCACGCAGCATCGCCAGGGACCGGATCAGGACCTCACGGGTTTCGGCCGGGTCGATGACGTCGTCGACCAGCCCCCGCTCGGCCGCGTAGTAGGGGTGCATCAGCTCGGACTTGTACTCCTTGACCATGCGGGCGCGCATGGCCTCGGGGTCGTCGGCGCCGGCGATCTGGCGACGGAAGATCACGTTGGCCGCGCCCTCGGCGCCCATCACCGCGATCTCGTTGGTCGGCCAGGCGTAGGTCAGGTCGGCGCCGATGGACTGGGAGTCCATGACGATGTACGCACCGCCGTACGCCTTGCGCAGGATGACGGAGATCCGCGGCACGGTGGCGTTGCAGTACGCGTACAGCATCTTGGCGCCGTGCCGGATGATGCCGCCGTGCTCCTGGTCCACACCGGGCAGGAAGCCGGGCACGTCGAGGAAGGTGACGAGCGGGATGTTGAAGGCGTCGCACATCTGGATGAAGCGCGCGGACTTCTCCGACGCCTCGATGTCCAGCACCCCGGCCAGCGACTGGGGCTGGTTGGCGATGATGCCGACCACCTGGCCGTCGAGCCGGGTGAGGGCGCAGATGATGTTGGTCGCCCAGCGCTCGTGGACCTCGAGGTACTCGCCGTCGTCGACGATCTCCTCGATGACCTTCCGCATGTCGTACGGGCGGTTGCCGTCGGCCGGGACGAGGTCCAGCAGCGCGTCGCCGCGCCGGGAGACCGGGTCGTCGGACTCGACGGCCGGCGGGTTCTCCCGGTTGTTCTGCGGCAGCAGCGACAGGAGGTAGCGCACCTCCTCCAGGCAGGTCTCCTCGTCGTCGTAGGCGAAGTGGCACACGCCCGAGGTCTCGGCGTGCACATCCGCGCCGCCCAGTCCGTTCTGGGTGACCTTCTCGCCCGTCACCGCCTGGACCACATCGGGTCCGGTGATGAACATCTGAGAGGTCTCCCGGACCATGAAGACGAAGTCCGTCAGCGCCGGGGAGTACGCCGCCCCGCCCGCGCACGGGCCGAGCATCACGCTGATCTGGGGGATGACCCCGGACGCCTTGGTGTTCCGCTGGAAGATGCCGCCGTATCCGGCGAGCGCCGAGACGCCCTCCTGGATACGGGCACCGGCGCCGTCGTTGAGGGACACCAGCGGCGCCCCGGCCGAGATGGCCATGTCCATGATCTTGTGGATCTTGGTGGCGTGGGCCTCCCCCAGCGCCCCGCCGAAGATCCTGAAATCGTGTGCGTAGACGAACACCGTCCGTCCGTGGACGGTCCCCCAGCCGGTGACGACGCCGTCGGTGTAAGGCTTCTTCGCCTCCAGGCCGAACCCGGTCGCGCGATGCCGCCGCAGCGGCTCCACTTCGTTGAAGGACCCCTCGTCAAGCAGCAGATCGATCCGCTCGCGAGCCGTCAGCTTCCCCTTGGCCTTCTGCGCCTCGGTCGCCCGCTCGCTCGGGCCGCGCCGAGCCTGCTCGCGAATCGCGTGCAGCTCGGCGACGCGCCCGCGAACGTCACTCGCCTCAGCAGGCGCACCTTCGAGATTGGTCATGGAACGACGGTACGTTCCCGGGCCCCCGGAAACGCATGTCAATTCCCTACAACGTCAAGGGCGTTTTGGTGGGCAAGCAGAACAGAACTGGACAGCGCCTTTCTCACTACCTGGTGTCCTCAAGGGCAATCGGCCCTGTCGGCACCCCACAAACTCCCTCGTGGCGACCGTGCACCGGACAGGCTCGACCACCCGGATGGGCGGCGGCCGCCGGAGCGGTGGTGCGGCCGGACCGGGCGGCGGACCGCATCGGTCCGCGCCCCGCACCTTACTCCGGCGGCCGCCGGCCCCGCGGCACGCGCCCGGGGTCACTCCTGCGGGTCCACCCCGGCCCGCAGCAGTCCGTAGGCGTAGGCGTCGTCCAGCGCCTGCCAGGACGCGGCGATCACGTTCTCCCCGACACCGACCGTCGACCACTCCCCCTGGCCGTCCGCGGTGGAGACCAGCACCCGGGTCGTGGACTCGGTGCCGTGCTTGCCCTCCAGGATGCGGACCTTGTAGTCCACCAGCTCCATCGTGGCCAGCTGCGGGTAGATCCGCTCCAGCGCGACCCGCAGCGCCCGGTCCAGGGCGTTGACCGGACCGTTGCCCTCCGCGGTGGCCACGATGCGCTCGCCCTTGGCCCAGAGCTTCACGGTGGCCTCGTTGGCGTGGGTGCCGTCCGGGCGGTCCTCGACGATCGCCCGCCAGGACTCGACACGGAAGTAGCGGCGGGCCCGCCCGTCGACCTCCCGGCGCAGCAGCAGCTCGAAGGAGGCGTCGGCGGCCTCGTAGGTGTAGCCCGCGAGCTCCCGCTCCTTGACCCGCTCGACGATCCGGCCGACCAGGGCCCGGTCGCCGCCGAGGTCGACACCCAGCTCCTTGCCCTTGAGCTCGATCGACGCCCGGCCGGCCATGTCGGAGACGAGCATCCGCATGGTGTTGCCGACCCGCTCGGGGTCGATGTGCTGGTACAGATCCGGGTCGACCTTGATCGCGGAGGCGTGCAGCCCGGCCTTGTGGGCGAAGGCGGAGACCCCCACGTAGGGCTGGTGCGTGGAGGGCGTCAGATTGACGACCTCGGCGATCGCATGCGAGATCCGGGTCATCTCCGCCAGCGCGCCCTCCGGCAGGACCCGGCGGCCGTACTTGAGCTCGAGGGCCGCGACGACCGGGAAGAGATTGGCGTTGCCCACGCGCTCGCCGTAGCCGTTGGCCGTGCACTGGACGTGGGTGGCGCCCGCGTCCACGGCGGCGAGGCTGTTGGCGACGGCGCAGCCGGTGTCGTCCTGGGCGTGGATGCCCAGCCGGGCGCCGGTGTCGGCCAGGACAGTGCGGACCACCGCGTCGATCTGGGCGGGGAGCATGCCGCCGTTGGTGTCACAGAGGATCACCACGTCGGCGCCCGCCTCGTGGGCGGCGGAGACGACCTGCTTGGCGTAGCCGGGGTTGGCGCGGTAGCCGTCGAAGAAGTGCTCGCAGTCGAGGAACACCCGGCGGCCCTGGGACCGCAGGTAGGCGACGGTCTCGCGGACCATCGCGAGGTTCTCCTCGAGCGTGGTGCGCAGGGCCAGCTCCACATGGCGGTCGTGCGACTTCGCCACCAGGGTGATCACCTCGGCCCCGGACTCCAGCAGCGCCTTGACCTGGGGGTCGTCCTCGGCGCGTACGCCCGCCTTACGGGTGGCACCGAACGCGACGAGCTGGGCGTGCTTGAAGTCGATCTCGGCGCGCGCCCGTGCGAAGAACTCCGTGTCGCGCGGGTTGGCACCGGGCCAGCCGCCCTCGATGAAGCCCACACCGAAGTCGTCCAGGTGCCGGGCGATGGCCAGCTTGTCGGCGACCGTCAGGTTGATGCCCTCGCGCTGCGCTCCGTCGCGCAGCGTGGTGTCGAAGACGTGGAAACTGTCGTCGGGCAGATCCTTCATGGTGGTCTGGCACTCCTGTCGGATAAATCTCGGTCTAACCGGAATAACCGGCTCCGCGCCCTCCTATGATCCCTCACGCTTCGCGTCCGGCGGGATGGTCCGGAAAACGAAAAGACCCCTCGCGGGTGCGAGAGGTCTGCGCGCGGGTCTGGGGCACGGTGGCCGCGCCGTACCGGGTCGTACGGGGCGGTCACTGCGGACCGGCGCGCCTGCTGCCAATAATCATGGCGAACGAGAGCACGGAGGCAGTGTCGCATATTCCGCCCCCGCGCTCGCGCCCGTCTCAGGATGCGAACCCCCGGCGTCAACGAGGTGATGCCCGCGATCAGCCGAGGGGGTGCATCCAGCCATGGGTGTCCGGAGCGGCGCCGGTCTGGATGTCCAGCAGCGCCTTGCGCAGCCGCAGCGTCACCTCGCCCGGCTCACCGTCGGCCACCGTCCAGTTCGCCCGCGCGGACTTGACCGAGCCGACCGGGGTGATCACGGCCGCCGTACCGCAGGCGAAGACCTCGGTGAGGGTCCCGTCGGCGTTGCCCTGGCGCCAGTCGTCCACCGAGATCCGGCCCTCGGCGACCTCGTACCCGAGGTCGGCGGCGATCCGCAGCAGGGAGGCACGGGTGATCCCCGGCAGCAGCGAACCGGACAGCTCGGGAGTCACGATGCGGTTCCCGTACACGAAGTACAGGTTCATCCCGCCCATCTCCTCGATCCAGCGGCGCTCGATCGCGTCCAGCCAGACCACCTGGTCACAGCCCTGCTCGGCGGCCTGCGCCTGGGCGACGAGGGAGGCCGCGTAGTTGCCGCCCGCCTTGGCCGCGCCGGTGCCGCCGGGCGCGGCCCGGACGTACTCCTCGGAGAGCCAGACCGAGACCGGCTGCACGCCGCCGGTGAAGTAGGCGCCGGCCGGGGAGGCGATCACCACGAAGAGGTATTCGTTCGAGGGCCGGACGCCCAGCCCGACCTCGGTGGCGAACATGAAGGGCCGCAGGTAGAGGGACTGCTCCCCATGGCCCGGCACCCACGCCTTGTCCTGGGTGACCAGCGCGTCGCACGCCTCGATGAAGGTCTTCACGGGCAGCTCGGGCATGGCCAGACGGCGCGCGGACGCCTGGAACCGCTCGGCGTTCTGCTCGGGGCGGAACGTCGCCACGGTGCCGTCGGGCTGGCGGTACGCCTTGAGTCCCTCGAAGATGGTCTGGGCGTAGTGCAGCGTCATGTTCGCCGGATCGAGCGACAGCGGGGCGTACGGCACGAGCTGGGCCTCGTGCCAGCCGCGGCCCTCCGTCCACTTGATGGTCACCATGTGGTCGGTGAAGTGGCGGCCGAATCCGGGGTTGGCCAGGATCTTCTCCCGCTCGGCGGCGGGCAGCGGGTGGGAGGAGGGCTTGAGCTCGATCGTGGGCGTCGTCATGGCAGGTAGTCCTTCACCTTCGGTTGTGGCGGACCGCGCTCATCCCATCCTGACCATGATCGGTACTAGGACGTCCAAGCTTCCCTTCGCGCAACGGCCCCACCGGGGATTATCTCCTAGGTGGGGCCGGGGAAGGATGCGTGCGATACGCGCGGCCCAGGTCGATGGTCGCACCCAGCCGCGCGCTGGCACAGGCTGGGGTCAGCCGGATACTCGGGCGGCGAGCGCGTCGCCGATCTCGTCGGTGGTGCGCGGCGCGGCCGCGTCCCGCTCGGCGAGGTCCTCGGCGACGGCGGTCTCGATACGGGCCGCCTCGTCCCGGTAGCCGAGGTGCGACAGAAGCAGGGCCACCGACAGGACGGTCGCCGTCGGGTCGGCCTTGCCGGTGCCCGCGATGTCCGGCGCGGAGCCGTGGACCGGCTCGAACATCGACGGGAAGGCGCCGGAGGGGTTGATGTTGCCGCTCGCGGCGAGCCCGATACCGCCGGTGACCGCGGCGGCGAGGTCGGTGAGGATGTCACCGAAGAGATTGTCGGTGACGATCACGTCGAACCGCTCCGGCTGGGTGACGAAGAAGATCGTCGCGGCGTCGACGTGCAGATAGTCGGTGGTGACCTCGGGGTACTCCTGGCCGACCCGGTCGAAGACGTTCTTCCACAGGTGGCCGGCGTGCACCAGGACGTTGTTCTTGTGCACGAGGGTCAGCTTCTTGCGCGGACGGGCGTTGGCACGCTCGTAGGCGTCCCGGACCACGCGCTCGACACCGTAGGCGGTGTTGACGCTGACCTCGTTGGCGATCTCGGCCGGGGTGCCGGTGCGCAGCGAGCCGCCGTTGCCCACGTACGGGCCCTCGGTGCCCTCGCGGACGACCACGAAGTCGATGTCGGGGCGGCCGGCCAGCGGGGACGGGGTGTTCGGGAAGAGCTTCGACGGACGCAGGTTGACGTAGTGGTCGAAGGCGAAGCGCAGCTTGAGCAGCAGCCCGCGCTCGAGCACGCCCGAGGGCACCGACGGGTCGCCGATGGCGCCGAGCAGGATCGCGTCGTGGTGCTTCAGCGACTCCAGGTCCGCGTCCGGCAGGGTCTCGCCGGTGGCGTGCCAGCGCCGGGCGCCGAGGTCGTAACTCTGGGTCTCCAGCTTCACGTCCTGCGGAAGGGCGGCGGACAGGACCTTCAGACCCTGGGCCACGACTTCCTGGCCGATACCGTCACCGGGGATCACTGCGAGGCGAATGCTGCGAGACATACCCGGACCCTACCGCTCGTCCCATGGATTGACATAGAGCGTCCGCCATTCGGACACACCGGTGTGCCGGACTCCGCGTCGGACTCCGCACCGGACTCCGCATTGGAAAGCCCCCGTTCACCCCGTGTACGGAGCGGCGTCGACCGGGCGGGGGACATTCCGGTTCATGGACACACCACGGTTCGGCGTACCCGAGCGGCTCGCCCAGCGGATGACCATGGCGGAGCAGCATGAGTATCTGCGGGCCCGGCTCACCCGCCGCCGGGTGCTGCGCGGCGCCGCCGCCACGGCCGGGACGGCGGCGGGCGCCGGGCTGCTGGGCGGAGCGGCGCGCGCCGCCGGTCAGGGGCCGGCTCCGGCGGTGAGTCCGCGGCCGGGGTCGGCCACGGTGGACGGGGCGCTGGTCGCCCCGTTCGGCCGTCATCTGGCCTTCGGCGAAGATCCGCGCACGCAGATGCGGATCTCCTGGCAGGTGCCGTTCGCCGTACGCAAGCCGTATGTGCGGATCGGCACGAGCCCGCTGGAGCTCACCCGTAAGGTCGAGGCCGAGGTCCGCCATCTGCACACCCCGTCATTGGGCGACCGGCTGCCCGCCGTGGAGCAGTTCTATCTGCACGCCGCGGTGGACGGCCTGCGCCCCGGGGTCACCTACTACTACGGCGTCGGTCACGCGGACCGCGACCCGGCCGAGCCGCGCCACTTCGCGTCCGTGGGCACCTTCCGCACCGCGCCGGACCGACCCGGCAGGTTCGTCTTCACCGCCTTCGGCGACCAGGGGGTGAGCTATGACGCGCTCGCCAACGACCAGCTGATCCTCGGCCAGAACCCGTCGTTCCATCTGCACGCCGGGGACCTGTGCTACGCCGACACCACCGGCCACGGGAAGAAGTCCGACCTCTATGACGCGCGGGTGTGGGACTCCTTCCTCGCCCAGACGGACTCGGTCGCGGCGAGCGTGCCGTGGATGGTGACCACCGGCAACCACGACATGGAGGCGTGGTACTCCCCCGACGGCTACGGCGGCCAGCTGGCCCGCTGGTCCCTGCCGGACAACGGCCCGGACCCGCGCAAGGCACCCGGTGTCTACGCGTTCGTCTACGGCAACGTGGGCGTGGTCGCCCTGGACGCCAATGACGTGTCGTACGAGATCACCGCCAACACGGGGTACACGGACGGGGCGCAGACCCGCTGGCTGGACCGGCGCCTGGAACAGCTGCGCGAGCGGCCCGACATCGACTTCCTGGTGGTCTTCTTCCACCACTGCGCCTACTCCACCACCAGCGCCCACGCCTCGGACGGCGGGGTGCGCGACGCCTGGGTGCCGCTGTTCGACAAGCACCAGGTGGACCTGGTCATCAACGGCCACAACCACGTCTACGAGCGGACCGACGCCATCCGGGGCGGCAAGGTGGCGCGCCGGGTCCCCGTGGAGGGAAGCGCCGACGCGGTGCACGACGGGATCGTCTATGTGACGGCGGGCGGAGCGGGAGCGCGCCTGTACGAGTTCCCGGTGCCCGACAGCTACGAGGGGCACATCGAGGACCTCGACGAGGTGAAGACCTACCACTGGACGAAGGACGGGGAGAAGAGCCAGGACACCGCGGACTGGTCCCGGGTCCGCTACACCGGCTTCTCCTTCCTCGCCGTGGAGGTGGAGGCGGGTTCCCGTCCGAGGCTGACCGTGACGGCCCTGGCGGAGTCGGGCGAGCGGGTGGACCGCTTCGAGGTCACCCGGCCCCCTCGTCAGTGACCGGTGGCGCCCGTCAGTGACCGGTGGCGCCGCCGTTGTCCCGGCGGTCGAGGGCGCGCTGGAGCGCGGCGGCGGCCTTCTTGCGGTCGGTGTCGTCGGTCTTGCGGCGGCGCCTGCGGACAGTCGTCTCGGCCATGATCACGTCTCCTCTGCTGAACCCCGGCGGACCGGGAGGAAGGAAAGTTCCCCGAGAAGGTGGCTGCCGGAAGGGGCGGGGGCCTGGGTGCGGCAGGGGTCGCCTGCGCCGGTGCACCGGCCGCGGCCGCCATCGCTGGATGCAGCGAGACGTTCGGCTTCCACAAAAGTAAGGCAGCGGGACGTCAGTGTCTGCACAATTAGTGGGACGTCCTACTATCTGAGACGCGAACAGCGCGATACCGGCCACTGACTCAGGGTGATCAAGCAGTCGGCGTTCCACCGGCGGCCGAGGCCGACCCCCGTCCGACCTCGACCACGGCGGCCGATCACAGATCGCCGCGGGCGACCCGATTCCTGGTTACCCACGTAAACTGCGGTAAATAGTGCCTACTTGACCGCTTGACGCTAGCACCGCCGCGCGCCGGACGTCCACAGATTCGCCCCTACGCGCCCCCCTTCCGCACAGCGCTCCGCCCCCGGACCGCGCCGAAGCGGTCCGGGGGCGGAGCACCGGGGGCGCGGGGCGCGGGGTCAGCCCATGTGCGGGTAGCGGTAGTCGGTCGGCGGGACCAGGGTCTCCTTGATGGAGCGGGTGGAGGTCCAGCGCATCAGGTTCTGCTTGGCGCCCGCCTTGTCGTTGGTGCCGGACGCGCGGCCGCCGCCGAAGGGCTGCTGGCCGACGACGGCGCCGGTCGGCTTGTCGTTGATGTAGAAGTTGCCGGCCGCGAAGCGCAGCGCCTCGCAGGTGGCGGCGGCCGCGGCGCGGTCCTGGGCGATGACGGCGCCGGTCAGCCCGTACGGGGCGGCCGACTCCATCTGCGTGAGCATCGCGTCGTACTCGTCGTCCTCGTAGACGAACACCCCGAGGATCGGGCCGAAGTACTCGTCCCTGAAGATCTCGTTCTCCGGGTCGGTGGAGACCAGCACGGTCGGGCGGACGAACCAGCCCTCGCTGTCGTCGTAGGTGCCGCCCGCGACGACCTCGATCGTCGGATCGGACTTCGCCCGGTCGATCGCCGCCTTGTTCTTGGCGAAGGCGCGCTCGTCGATGACCGCGCCCATGAAGTTGCCGAGGTCGGTCACATCGCCCATGGTCAGCCCGTTGACCTCGGTGGCGAACTCCTCCTTGAGGCCGTTCTCCCACAGGGAGCGCGGCACATAGGCGCGGGAGGCCGCGGAACACTTCTGGCCCTGGAACTCGAACGCGCCGCGGGTCATCGCCGTCTTCAGCACCGCCGGGTCGGCGGACGGGTGGGCGACGATGAAGTCCTTGCCGCCGGTCTCGCCGACCAGGCGCGGGTAGGTCTTGTAGTTCTCGATGTTGTTGCCGACCGTCTTCCACAGGTACTGGAAGGTCTTGGTCGAACCGGTGAAGTGGATGCCCGCGAGGTCCGGGTGGGCCAGCGCCACCTCGGAGACGTCCTTGCCGTCGCCGGTGACCAGGTTGATCACGCCCTTGGGCAGCCCGGCCTCCTCCAGCAGCTCCATCAGCAGCACGGCCGCGTGGGTCTGGGTCGGGGACGGCTTCCAGATCACCACATTGCCCATCAGGGCCGGGGCGGTCGGGAGGTTGCCCGCGATGGCGGAGAAGTTGAAGGGGGTGATCGCGTAGACGAACCCCTCCAGCGGCCGGTGGTCGGTGCGGTTCCAGACCCCGGGCGAGTTGGTCACCGGCTGCTCGGCCAGGATCTGGCGGGCGTAGTGGACGTTGAACCGCCAGAAGTCGATCAGCTCGCAGGGGGTGTCGATCTCGGCCTGCTGCGCGGTCTTCGACTGCCCCAGCATGGTGGACGCGGCGAGCGTCTCCCGCCACGGGCCGGAGAGCAGATCGGCGGCCTTCAGGATGACCGCGGCACGGTCGTCGAAACTCAGCGCGCGCCACGCCGGGGCCGCGGCCAGGGCGGCGTCGATCGCGTCCTGCGCGTCCTGGCGGGTGGCGTTGGCGTAGGTGCCCAGACGGGCGGAGTGGCGGTGCGGCTGGACGACGTCGAAGCGCGTCCCGCCGCCCATCCGCTTCTCCCCGCCGATGGTCATCGGCAGGTCGATGGGGTTCTCGCCGAGCTCCTTGAGCTTGGTCTCGAGGCGGGCGCGCTCCGGGGTGCCGGGGGCGTAGGTGTGCACCGGCTCGTTCACCGGCACGGGGACCTGGGTGACGGCGTCCATGGTGGCCGTTGTCTCCTTCGATCGTCGTTACGAGGTCTGCGATGCCGAGGGGTCTTCGGGGCGCCTCGGGGGTCGGGGGCGGCCCGGGGTCAGCGACGGCCGACCAGCGAGCGCAGGAAGAACGTGAGGTTGGCGGGGCGCTCGGCAAGACGGCGCATGAAGTACCCATACCAGTCTGTGCCATACGGAACATAAACCCGCATACGGTGACCTTCCGCCACCAGCCGCTCCTGCTCGGCCACGCGGATCCCGTACAGCATCTGGAATTCGTACTCATCGGGCTTGCGCCCGAGCCGGTGCGCCAGATCCTGGGCGATGGCGACCATGCGCGGATCGTGCGAGCCGATCATCGGATAGCCCTCACCGGACATCAGGATCTTCAGACAGCGCACATACGAGCGGTCCACATCGCGCTTGTCCTGGTAGGCGACGCCCGCCGGCTCGTCGTACGCGCCCTTCACCAGCCGCACCCGGGAACCCTCCCCCGCCAGCGCCCGGCAGTCGTCCTCGGTCCGGAACAGATAGGACTGGAGGACCGCGCCGGTCTGCGGGAACCGGGTGCGCAGCTCGCCGAGGACGGCGAGGGTGGAGTCCACGGTGGTGTGGTCCTCCATGTCGAGGGTGACCGTCGTGCCCGCCGCGGCGGCGGCCTCCACCACCGGGGTGACATGGGACAGCGCCAGATCGTGCCCCCCGGGCAGCGCCTGTCCGAAGGCGGAGAGCTTCACGGACATCTCCGCCCGCCCGGCGAGCCCCTCGGCGGCCAGCGCCTCGGTCAGCGCCAGATAGGCGTCCCGGCTGCGCAGCGCCTCGGCCCGGTCGGTCACGTCCTCGCCCAGATGGTCCAGGGTGACCTCCAGGCCGCGGGAGGTCAGCGACCGTACGACCGCGAGGGACTCGGCCAGCCGCTCCCCGGCGACGAAGCGGTCCACCATCGGGCGGGTGACCGGCGCGGCCGAGACGGCACGGCGGATGGCGGCACTGCGCGAAGCGGCGAGCAGTACGGGACCCAGCACGGGGCACCTCCACGATGACGGCCGACGAACGGCATCGACAACTCACCGTGAAACTTAAGGATCGCTCGGATCCCGGGCCATCGACAGCTGTCACGCATCCGTGGCCGAGATCTCAGACATCTGTATGAGAATGTGAGGGGCGAATCCGGGAAAAGGCGGGACCCATGCGCGACGACTACCAGCAGCTGGTGGACGAGATCACGACGGTGCTCCGGGCGCCCGCGACCCTGGAGAACCGCGACTTCGCGCTGATCGCCTTCGGCGCCCAGGACAGCGACGACAGTGACGACACGGAGGAGCCGGCCCTGGACCCGGTCCGCACCCGCTCGATCCTCCAGCGCCGCTCGACGGCGGCGGTGCGGGCCTGGTTCGAGGCGTTCGGCATCGCACGGGCGCAGGCGCCGCTGCGGATTCCGCCCGACCCGGCGGCCGGGGTCTTCATGGGCCGCATCTGCCTGCCCGTCCGGCACCGCGGGGTGGTACACGGCTATGTCTGGCTGCTGGACGACGGCCATCTGGCCGATCTGGAGCTGGGCGGCCCCGGCGGCGCACCGGACCCCCGGCTGGCCCGCGCGATGGAGACCGCGGCCCGCATCGGAGCGCTGCTGGCGGCCGAGGCACGGGCCGGGGAGGAACTCGGCGAGCTGCTGCGCGAGGTGCTGACCGGGCCGCCGGCCGGCCGGGACGCCGCCCGCGCCGGGCTGGGGGCCGCGCTGCGCGGGGCGGCCGACGGGCCACTGGCGCTGGTGGCGGTGGTGCCCTGGACGCCGGGGACCGGTGAGGACGCGGACCATCCCGGCCTCCCCCATCTGCCGGGCATCGTGGCCGCGTGCGTGCTGCCCGGGAGCACGGCGGCCGGGGCGGGTCTGGCGGCGCTGATCCGGCTGCGCACGGCCACCGCCCTGGACCCGGCCCGCGCGACGGCCGAGCAACTGCTGCGCTCCCCGCGGGCCACCACCGCCGGCAGCGCCCCGGACGGACCGCCCCCGAAGGCGGCCGCCGGGGTCAGCGCTCCCCGGCGCGGACTGGAGGAGCTGTCCGCCGCCTGGCAGGAGGCCCTGGCCGCCGCGCGGGCGGCGCACGCCGATGCCCGTCTGGGCCCGGTCGCGGAGTGGTCCGCCATCGGCCCGTACCGCCTGCTGGCCACCCTGCCCGCGCTGCGGCCCGACGCCGCCGTACGCCCCCTGCTGGAGCCCGCCCACGCCGAACTCGCCCGCACCGCCGAGACCTTCCTCGACTGTGCGGGCCAGGCCGGACGCACCGCCCAGCGGCTGGGCATCCACCGGCAGACGCTGTACTACCGCCTCTCCCGGGTGCGGCAGCTCACCGGGCTCGACCTCGACGCGGGCGAGGACCGGCTGCTGCTCCACATGACCCTCAAAGCCGCCCGCCTCGGGCCGCCGTGGCGCTGAGGCCCGAGGTCAGCGGCACTGAGACTCGAGGTCAGCCGGCGGGGGGCGCGGGGGCCGCGGGGGCGTCGCCGACGATCCGCCGCATCGCCTCGACCAGGTCCTGGGCGCTGGGCGTGAGGTCGGGGTCGATGGCCATCTGGACGACCATCCCGCTCACCAGCGTCATGTAGAACGCGCCCATGACCCGTGAGGTCTCCTCGTCGACCTCGCCCTCGTCGATGCCGTGGAGGAGTGCCACGAGTCCCTGGCGCCCCGCCGGCTGGACCCGGCCGAAGGCCTCGCGCAGCTCGGGGTCGTGCCGGACCTGCAAGGTGGCCTCCAACTGGGAGCGCCACACCGCCTGGTGCTTGTCGAACAGCTCGAGCACCCGGGTCCACCCGGTCTCGAACCGATCCCGCAGCCCGGCGTCCGAGCCCTCGCCGGTCGTGGCCTCCGCCTCGAGGGACCGCTGGACGTCATCGGCCCAGTCGCTCATGGTCGCGAAGAGCGCCTCCCGCATCAGGGCGTCCTTGGAGCCGTAGTGGTAGCCGATGGAGGCCAGGTTGGCGCCCGAGGCGGCCACGATGTCCCGGGCCGTCGTACGGGACCAGCCCTTCTCCTGCAAACAGCGCTTGGCACCGGCCAGCAGATCCTCTCGATGTCCCATGGCCCCAGGGTATCCCGGCCCCATACGAGCGTCCAAGACGCCTGTTTTACACGGCCGTACTAGACGCACGTTTAATACATCCGTATATTCGCCGCCATGACGACCTCGACCCCGCCCTCGCCCGCCACCGGCCGCCGCGCCGGGCGCAAGGAATGGACCGCCTTCGTGGTCCTGATGCTGCCGCTCCTCCTGGTCTCCATGGATGTGTCGGTGCTGTACTTCGCGGTGCCGGCCATCAGCCGGGAGCTGCACCCCAGCGCCACCCAGCAGCTGTGGCTCTTCGACATCTACGCCTTCGCCCTCGCCGGGCTGCTCATCACCATGGGCGCGCTGGGCGACCGCTTCGGACGGCGGAAGCTGCTGATGTTCGGGGCCGCCGCCTTCGGCGCCGCGTCCGTCGCGGCGGCATACGCGCCGAGCGCGGAAATGCTCATCGCGGCACGGGCGGTGCTCGGGATCGGCGGCGCGACGCTGATGCCCTCGACGATGGCGCTGGTCCGCAATCTCTTCCTCGACGAGAAGCAGCGGGCCAAGGCGATCGCGATCTGGTCGTCGGCCATGGCGGGCGGCGTCGCGCTGGGCTCGGTGCTGAGCGGGGTGATGATCGAGCACTTCTGGTGGGGCTCGGTCTTCCTGATCAATGTCCCGGCGATGGTGCTGCTGCTGGTCCTGGTGCCGCTCCTGGTGCCGGAGTTCAAGGACCCGAAGCCCGGGGCGTTCGATCTGGCGGGCGTGCCGCTGTCGATGGCCGCCGTGCTTCCGGTGATCTACGGCCTGAAGAAGACGGCCGCCGACAACGGCGCCGGCCCGATCCCGGTACTGGCCATCGTGGCCGGACTCGCCATCGGCGCCGTCTTCGTACGGCGTCAGCTCACCCGGCGCGATGCGATGATCAGCCCGGAGCTGTTCCACCACCGCGGTTTCGGCCCGTCGATCGCGCTCAACGCGCTGGCCACCTTCGCCATGATGGGCTCGGCCTACTTCACCACCCAGTACCTCCAGTCGGTGCTCGGCAAGGGCCCGCTGGAGGCGGCGCTGTGGAGCCTGGCGCCGTCGGTCTGCGTCGGCATCGCCGGGCCGGCGGCGGCCGCGCTGGTCCAGCGCGGGGCGAACCGGGCCCATGTGATCGGCGCCGGTTTCCTGACCGGAGCCATCGGCTACGGAATCCTGGCCCTGGCCGGTACGGACGCGCTGCGGACCGTACTGATCGGCGCCGCCGTCCTGGCCAGCGGCATCGTCATGGTGATGTCGCTGGTCACCGACATGGCCATCGGCACCGTCCCGCCGAAGCGGGCCGGCTCGGCGGCCGCACTGCTGGAGACGGGCCAGGAGTTCGGCGGGGCGATGGGCATGGCGGTACTCGGCAGCGTCGGCACCGCCGTCTACCGGAGCGAGGTCCACGACTCGGCGGCCGGCACCGGCTCACTGCCCACCGACGCGCTGGACCAGGTGCGCGAGACCCTGGGTGCCGCCATCGCGGTGGCCGGCCGGCTGAAGGGGCAAGCCGGGACAGAGCTACTGGACGCGGCCCGCGAGGCGTTCACCCACGGGATGCGGCTCGCGTGTGCGGCCGGGGCGGTGGTCTTGGTCGCCACCGCCGTCCTGGCCCTGATGACGCTGCGCGGGGTGGGGCCCACGGCCGACGAGGCGGCCGATGATGCCGTCTCAACGGGCGCCGGCGGGACGGCCGACCGCGCGGGGACGGCGGGCCACGGCGGGGCGATGGGCCACCACGGCGGGGCGGCGCACACGGCGGCGCCGGAGACGGTGCCGGGCCGCTGAGCCGTGGAACGTCGGAGGGGCCCCGCCAGGCGGTGGGGCCCCTCCGGTGGTGGCAGCCGGACGGTACGCGGTACGCCGCATGGCGACCTCACGCGCTCGGTAGCCGCACACGTCGGTACGCCGCGTGGCTGCCGTACGCGCGCGGTGCACCGCGTCGTGTCCGCACGCGTCCGTACGAACCAGAGTGGCCGCGCGCACTCGGTACGGCACACGATGACCCCATGCGTCCATACGGCGCACGGTAGCCACACGGACTCGATGCGCCGCACGGCGGCGTCACGCGTCGGTACCCCGCATGGCGACCGCACGCACCCGGACGCCGCACGGCCACCGCGGACACCCGGACGCCGCACGGCGACCCCGCCCCGGTACGGCGCACCGGGGCCGCGCGCGTCGAATTTCCGTCGAACGGCGGCAACCATCTCCCACCCGGCGGCAACCAGAGGACGGCGGCCAGGGACGGCGGCCAATGGACTGAGCAGCCCCACGCGAGAGGAGTGACGCACCGTGCGCATCACCAGAGCGTTAGCGGCGGCCGGGCTCGCCGCCGCCTTCCTGATCGGCGCGGCCCACACACCACAGGCCGTCGCGGGCGAACTGCCGGGCGGCACACGCTTCTTCAACGACCCCGAATCGCAGGTCAACAAGTGGGTCGCGGCCAATCCGGGTGACTCCCGACAGCCGCGCATCGCCTCGCGGATCGCCAGTCAGCCCCAGGCGGTGTGGTTCTCCCGGTACACCCCCACCACCGTCACCGAGGACGTCCGTGAGGTCACCTCCGCCGCCTCCGCCAAGGGCGAGACCCCCGTGCTGGTGACGTATCAGATCCCCAACCGCGACTGCGGCGGGGCCTCCGCGGGCGGCGCCCCCGACCTCGCGAGCTATGACGCATGGGTGCGCGGCTTCGCCGCCGGGCTGGGCAGCGGGCCCGTCGTCGTCATCCTCGAACCCGACTCGATAGCGCTCATCAGCTGTCTGTCGTCCTCCGAGCTGAGCGGCCGCTACGCCTCGCTGGCCCGCGCCGCCACCGCCATCCACAGCGCGAACCCCAACGCCCGGGTCTACTTCGACGCCGGCCACTCCGCTTGGAACAGCGCCGCCGTCCAGGCGTCACGGCTCCGCTCGGCCGGCGTGCTGACCAGCGGCGACGGCATCTACAGCAATGTCTCCAACTTCCGCCGCACGACGGACGAGGTGGCCTTCGCCAAGAGCGTGCTCACCCAGCTCGGCACCTCCTCGGGGCTCACCGCCGTCATCGACACCAGCCGCAACGGCAACGGCCCCGCCTCCGACAACACCTGGTGCGATCCCCACGGCCGCAAGGTCGGCGAGAACCCGACGGCCAACACCGGCGACCCCGCCATCGACGCCTACCTGTGGATCAAACCGCCCGGCGAACTGGACGGCTGCGCGGGCGCGGCGGGCACGTTCTCACCGGATTACGCGTACGAGCTGGCGGGCTGAGAGACGCGCTCCCGGCTCACAAGTGGTCGATCTCGGTCAGGTCGATGTCGATGGTGAACGGGACCGGAAGCTTGAGCCGCTCGTGGTAGATGCCGGTCGGCACATACGTGCGCGTCACCGTGTTCAGCTCGAAGACCTGGACGACCGGACGGCGGCCCGCACCCTGCTCGACCAGCCAGAAGTGCGGAATCCCCGCCTCGGCGTAGAGCTGCGGCTTGCGCTTGCGGTCACGTGACTCCGACTCGGGCGACACAACCTCCACCACGAGCACGGCGTCGGCCGCGTCATAACCCGTCTCACGCGCCTCAGCGGATAGGGCCTCGGCGCGTAGGACGGAGATATCGGGCTCGGGCCGGTTGCGCTTGTCGAGGGCGATGGTCATCTCGCGACAGACCCGGAGTGACTCAGGTACCGATGCCCAGAGTCCCTTCTCCAGCAAGTACATGACCAGCGAATGAAAACGCCTCTGCGGGCTCACGAAGACGAGGCTCCCGTCGATCAGCTCAGTGTGCGGCGGGAGCTCCGGCATGCGGTCAAGATCGTCTGCGGTGAATCCGCCCGGGGGCGGAAACGCCCAGGCCGGAAGCGGTTCAGCAGTCATGGTTCCTCCCATGGACGGGATTCTGGCCGCGTGACCAAGGGTAGCGGGCAGGAACGCCGGGGACGCCACCCACACGAGTGGCGGCGCCTCCCGGCATTGACACGGGCCGACCGCTTTCCGCGCCCTGGGCACAGGCCCTCCGCTCCGGTCGTGGAGCGGAGGGCCGCCGGAACGCGGACCGCGGCCGTCAGCCCAGGTGCGCGGGGACCGGGGTGCCGCTGTCCGCACCCGGCTTCCGTACCGGGCGCGGAGTGTTCATCAGCAGCGCCACGACCACCGCGGCGCCCACGAGGATCGAGGACGAGACGACGAACGCGTCCGAGAAGCCTTCGACCAGACCGGCCTTGGCGGTCCGCCGTGTCGGCAGTCCGGCGTGCGAGGCCATGTAGTCGGAGGTCGCGCTGGTGGCGATGGTGTTGAGCATCGCCGTACCGATCGATCCGCCGATCTGCTGCGCGGTGTTGACGGTGGCGGAGGCGACGCCCGCGTCCCCCTCCCCCACCCCGTGGGTCGCGTAGTTCATGGAGGGCGCCATCACCAGGCCCATGCCGAAGCCGACCAGGAGCTCGGCGGGCAGCACCCCCGCCGCGTACGAGCTGTCGACGTCCAGGGGCACCAGCAGGGCGACACCGGTGGCCGTGATCAGCAGACCGGGCACCACCAGCAGGCGCGGCGGCACCTTGGGGATGAGGCGCGAGGCGACTCCGCCCGCGCCGACCAGCACCGCCCCGGTCATCGGCAGGAACGCCACCCCGGTGAGCAGCGCCGAGTACCCCTTGACGAGCTGCATGTAGTACGTGAGGAAGAGGAACATCGCGAACATGCCGACCACCGAGAGGCCGACCGCCAGATAGGCGCTGCCGCGGGTGCGGTCCCCGATCACGCGCGGCGGCAGCAGCGGCCGCGCCACGCTCCGCTCCACCATGACGAAGGCGAAGAGCAGGACCGCGCCCAGGATGAGCAGCCCGGTCACCAGCCGGGAGCCCCAGCCCTCGGACTCGGCCTCGCTGCATCCGTAGACCACCGCCACCAGCCCGCACACCGCCAGCAGCACGCCGGGGATGTCGAAGCGGGCCCGGCCCTCGGCACGGGCGTCGCCGGGCAGCACGGACCAGCCGAGCGCGGCGACGACGGCGATCGGCACATTGACGTACAGGCACCAGCGCCAGTCGAGGTACTCGGTCAGCAGTCCGCCGACGACCAGACCGATCGCACCGCCGCCCGCCGCGATCGCGCCGAAGATGCCGAACGCCTTGGCGCGCTCACGAGCCTCGGTGAAACTCACCGCGAGCAGCGACAGCGCCGAGGGGGCGAGCAGCGCGGCGAACGCGCCCTGGAGGGCGCGGGCCGAGAGCAGCACCTCGAAGCCGGGGGCGGTGCCGCCGAGCGCGGAGGCCCCGGCGAAGCCCGCCAGGCCGATGAGGAAGGTGCGCCTGCGGCCGGTGTAGTCCGCGATCCGGCCGCCGAGCAGCAGCAGACTGCCGAACGCCAGGGTGTAGGCGGTGATGACCCACTGCCGGTCGCCGTCGGAGATGCCGAGGTCCTTCTGGGCCGACGGCAGGGCGATGTTCACGATGGTGATGTCGAGGACGATCATCAGCTGGGCCAGGCCGATGACGACGAGCGCGAGCCAGCGCCGGGGGTTCGCCCCGGGCGGCACGTCTGAGGGCTGGGACTGGGACATGGCGATGCCTTTCTGGGTCTTCCCGAAGGCGGGCGGAGAGGGAGGTCAGTCGTCGTCGGCCTGGGCGTCGTACGCCTCGCCGATCATTTGCTCCCGGAAGCGCTTGAACGCCACGGCGTCGACGGCCGGGCCGCCGAGCTCAGTGGTGGGCCGTGGGGAGCCGGTGGGGCGCAGGCCGTCGATGTAGACGTCCAGCTGACGGTGGGCGAGGGCGTCGTCGGCGGAGAACCGGCCGCCACCGGGCAGCGGCCGCGACAGCCGGACGATCATCAGCGTGATGTCGCCCAAGACCACATCGAGCCGGATCCGCCCCTGGGCCTGGGCGCGGACGAGCAGCGCGTCGACCGGGTCGACGGCGTCGCCCGGGACGCCGTCGAGGATGTCGTCGACGGTGAAACGGCCCAGCAGCGAGGGCATCACCGAGCCGATCTTGAGGTCGAGGGCGGCGTGCATGAAGCGGCGCAGCGCCAGGTAAGGATCGTGCTCCTCGGCGGCGGCTCGGTGCGCGGCCTCGCCCAGCGCGGTCAGGACCTCGACGGCGACCCCTCGGTGCAGATCGGCGCGGCGCGGAAACCGGCGGTAGAGGGTGGCGATGCCCACCCCGGCGCGCCGGGCTATCTCGTCCAGCGGGGCGTCCGGCCCCTGATCGGCGAAGACCTCGCGGGCGGCGCGCAGGATCTGCTCCCGGTTGCGCCGCGCGTCGGCGCGCATGGGGGCCGAGGAGTCGGCGGTGGCGTCGGTGTCTGCGGACACGGGGCTCTCCTGACAGCGCATAGGACAGCTATATGGAGAAATTTTCTCCATATAGCTCTGAGCGTAGCGAGCCGACGCGCTTTATTCAACACTCGATGAAATAGTCTCCGAGCCCCCTCGGCAGGGCTGTCGCCTCGGCATACAAAGACCTGGGCCCGGCCTCCCGCCGAAGCGGGGGGCCGGGCCCAGGTGGGTGACTGCCTACGCGGCTCGGACCAGTCTCAGACTGGATCAGACCGGATCAGACCGGGTCTCGGACCAGTGTCAGACCGGATCTCAGACCAGATTGACCGAGCGGGCCGAGGTGGCGCCGATCTCCTCGGCGATCTCAGTGAGCACGGGCTGCGGAATCGTGTCGTCCACGGTGAGCGCCACCAGCGCGGCACCGCCCGCGACCGCCCGCGAGACCTGCATGCCCGCGATGTTGATCCCCGCCTCGCCCAGGATGCGGCCGAGCGTGCCGACCACACCGGGGCGGTCGGTGTAGCGGAGGAAGGCCATGTGGTCGGCGAGCGCCAGATCCACGTCGTACTCGCCGACCGCGACGATCTTCTGCTGGTGCTTGGGGCCGGCCAGCGTGCCGGAGATCGAGACCTCCTCGCCGTCCGCGAGGGTGCCGCGCACGGTCACCACATTGCGGTGCTCGGTCGACTCCGAGCTGGTGGTGAGCCGCACCTCGACACCGCGCTCCTGCGCGAACAGCGGGGCGTTCACATACGACACGGTCTCGTCGACGATGTCCTCGAAGACGCCCTTGAGCGCCGACAGCTCCAGCACCTTGACGTCGTGCTGGGTGATCTCGCCGTACACCTCGACATCGAGGCGGACCGCGACCTCGCCCGCGAGCGCGGTGAAGATCCGCCCCAGCTTCTCGGCCAGCGGCAGCCCGGGGCGTACGTCCTCGGCGATGACACCGCCCTGGACGTTCACCGCGTCCGGGACCAGCTCGCCGGCCAGCGCCAGCCGCACCGAGCGGGCGACCGCGATACCCGCCTTCTCCTGGGCCTCACCGGTGGAGGCGCCCAGGTGCGGGGTGACCACCACATTGTCGAACTCGAACAGCGGGGAGTCGGTACACGGCTCCTTGGAGAAGACGTCCAGCCCGGCCCCGGCCACCCGGCCCTCCTTGAGGGCGGCGGCCAGCGCCTGCTCGTCCACGATCCCGCCGCGCGCGGCGTTGACGATCCGGACCTCCGGCTTGACCTTGTGCAGCGCCTCGTCGCCGATCAGGCCGACCGTCTCGGGGGTCTTGGGGAGGTGGACCGTGATGAAGTCCGAGACCTGGAGCAGCTCGTCCAGCGAGAGCAGCTTCACGCCCATCTGCGCGGCCCGCGCGGGCTGCACATACGGGTCGTACGCGACGACCTTCATGCCGAACGCGGACATCCGCTGAGCCACCAGGACGCCGATGCGGCCGAGGCCGACGACGCCAAGGGTCTTCTCGCTCAGCTCCACACCGGTGTACTTGCTGCGCTTCCACTCGCCGTTCTTCAGCGCGGCATTGGCCTGCGGGATGTTCCGGGCCGTGGCCACCAGCAGACCGCAGGCGAGCTCGGCGGCGGTGACGATGTTGGACGTCGGCGCGTTGACGACCATGACGCCCGCCTTGGTGGCGGCCGAGACGTCCACATTGTCCAGGCCGACGCCCGCGCGAGCGACCACCTTCAGCTTCTTCGCCGCGGCGATGGCCTCGGCGTCGACCTTGGTCGCGCTGCGGACGAGGATCGCGTCCACATCGGCGATGGCGGGAAGCAGCTCGGCTCGGTCCGCGCCGTTGCAGTTCCGGATCTCGAAATCCGGGCCCAGGGCATCAACCGTCGCCGGAGAGAGCTCTTCGGCGATGAGTACGACGGGTTTACCAGTGGAAGCAGTGCTCACGTGGTCTTCAGTCCTCACTAGTCCTCAGCGGACGGCCGTCCCGACGGCCGCTGGCGGTGAAGGGGTCAGCCGCGTGGAAGACGCACGACGCTGTGAGCCTGACGCGCTTGCTGTTGATGAGTGTAGTGGCGTTCGGGCCTGCGTCATGCGCCGATGCGGCTGGATCACCCGCACGTGGTGGTGCGCGATGGACAAAGCGCGAACCGGGTGCGGTGGGGGTTCGCGGAACCCCCACCGCACCCGGGGCGCGGCCGCCGCGCCGCCAGGCGCGCTTACGCCTCCTCGTCGACCCAGCTCATGAGCTTGCGCAGCTCCTTGCCGGTGGTCTCCAGCAGGTGGTTCTCGTCGGCCTTCTTCAGCTCGTTGTACTTCGGCAGGCCGGCGTTGTACTCCGCCATCCAGTTCTTGGCGAAGGTGCCGTCCTGGATCTCACCGAGGATCTTCTTCATCTCGGCCTTGGTGGAGTCGTTGATGATCCGCGGACCGGAGATGTAGTCGCCCCACTCGGCGGTCTCGGAGATCGACCAGCGCATCTTCTCCAGGCCGCCCTCGTACATCAGGTCCACGATCAGCTTGAGCTCGTGGAGGCACTCGAAGTACGCGATCTCCGGCTGGTAACCGGCCTCGACCAGGGTCTCGAACCCGGCCTTGACCAGCGCCGCGGTGCCGCCGCACAGGACCGCCTGCTCACCGAAGAGGTCGGTCTCGGTCTCCTCGGTGAAGGTGGTCTTGATGACGCCGGCGCGGGTGCCGCCGATGCCCTTGGCGTACGACAGGGCCAGCGGGAAGGCGTTGCCGCTGGCGTCCTGCTCGACGGCCGCGATGCACGGCACGCCGCGGCCCTCCTCGTACTGGCGGCGCACCAGGTGGCCCGGGCCCTTGGGGGCGACCATGCAGACGTCCACGTTGGCCGGGGGCTTGATGAAGTCGAAACGGATGTTGAGGCCGTGCCCGAAGAACAGCGCGTCGCCGTCCTTCAGGTTGTCCTTCACGGACTCCTCGTAGACCTTGGCCTGGATCGGGTCCGGGACCAGGATCATGATCACGTCGGCCTCGGCGGACGCCTCGGCCGGGGTGACCACGCGCAGGCCCTGCTCCTCGGCCTTCGCCTTGGACTTGGAGCCCTCGTGCAGACCGACCCGGACGTCGACGCCCGAGTCGCGCAGCGACAGCGCGTGGGCGTGCCCCTGGCTGCCGTAGCCAAGGATGGCGACCTTGCGGCCCTGGATGATGGACAGGTCGGCGTCGTCGTCGTAGAACAGCTCGGCCACTTCGGGAACTCCTCGTGTGTGGGTTGTGCGTCCCACCGTATGACGGGCGGGCGGGTGAAGGTTTCGGGGTCTCGCCATACGGTCCGGCGCGGGCTCCCGCGCCGGACCGCCCTCTGGTCGGGAGGGTCAGGCGGACCGGTCGAGCGCGCGCAGGCTCCGGTCGGTGATGGAGCGGGCACCGCGCCCTATGGCGATGGTGCCGGACTGGACCAGCTCCTTGATGCCGTACGGTTCCAGCATCCTGAGCATGGCCTCGAGCTTGTCGCTGCTGCCGGTGGCCTCGATGGTCACGGCCTCCGGGGAGACGTCCACGGTCTTGGCGCGGAACAGCTGGACGATCTCGACGATCTGGGAGCGGGTCTCGTTGTCGGCGCGGACCTTGGCCAGGACCAGCTCCCGCTGGATCGCCTGGCCGTCCTCCAGCTCGACGATCTTCAGGACGTTGACGAGCTTGTTGAGCTGCTTGGTGACCTGCTCCAGCGGCAGCTCCTCGACATTCACCACGATGGTGATGCGGGAGATGTCGGGGTGCTCGGTGACGCCGACGGCCAGCGAGTCGATGTTGAAGCCGCGGCGGGAGAACAGGGCGGCGATCCGGGCGAGGATGCCGGGGGTGTTCTCCACCAGGACGGAGAGCGTGTGCTTGGACATGGGCTCGGTCTCTTCTCTCTCTCGGTCCTGGCCTCAGTCGTCTTCGCCGTCGCCGAAGTCCGGGCGGGTGTCGCGCGCCGCCAGGATCTCGTCGTTGGAGGTGCCGGCCGCGACCATCGGCCAGACCATGGCGTCCTCGTGGACGATGAAGTCCACGACCACCGGGCGGTCGTTGATCGCGTTGGCCTTCTCGATCACGGCGTCGAGCTCGGACGGGTCCTCGCAGCGCAGCCCGACGCAGCCCATGGCCTCCGCGAGCTTCACGAAGTCGGGGACGCGGGTGCCCGCGTTCGGCTGCCCGACCGCGTCGGGGCCCGAGTGCAGCACGGTGTTGGAGTAGCGCTGGTTGTAGAAGAGGGTCTGCCACTGGCGGACCATGCCCAGCGCGCCGTTGTTGATGATCGCGACCTTGATCGGGATGTTGTTCAGCGCGCAGGTGACCAGCTCCTGGTTGGTCATCTGGAAGCAGCCGTCACCGTCGATGGCCCAGACCGTACGGTCGCCGACGCCCGCCTTGGCGCCCATGGCGGCCGGGACGGCGTAGCCCATGGTGCCGGCGCCGCCGGAGTTCAGCCAGGTCGCGGGGGTGTCGTAGTCGATGAAGTGGGCGGCCCACATCTGGTGCTGGCCGACGCCCGCGGTGAAGATCGTGTCCTCCGGCGCCAGCTGCCCGATCCGCTGGATGACCTGCTGCGGGGAGAGGCTGCCGTCGGCGGGCTGGTCGAAGCCCAGCGGGTAGGTCTCCCGCCACCGGTTCAGGTCCTCCCACCAGCCGGTGTAGTCACCGGTGCGGCCCGCGTCGTGTTCGGCCTGGACGGCGACGACCAGGTCCGCGAGGACCTCGCGGGCGTCCCCGACGATCGGCACGTCGGCGGCCCGGTTCTTGCCGATCTCGGCCGGGTCGATGTCCGCGTGGATGATCTTGGCGTGCGGGGCGAAGGAGTCGAGCTTGCCGGTGACGCGGTCGTCGAAGCGGGCGCCGAGCGCCACGATCAGGTCGGACTTCTGGAGGGCGGTGACCGCGGCGACGGTGCCGTGCATGCCCGGCATGCCCAGGTGGAGGTGGTGGGTGTCGGGGAAGGCACCCAGCGCCATCAGGGTGGTGGTGACCGGCGCGCCGGTCAGCTCGGCCAGGACCTTCAGCTCGGCGGTGGCCTGGGCCTTGATCACGCCGCCGCCGACGTACAGCACCGGGCGCTCGGCCTGGGTGATCAGGCGGGCGGCCTCGCGGATCTGCTTGGCGTGCGGCTTGGTGACCGGGCGGTAGCCCGGCAGATCGGTCTGCGGCGGCCAGGAGAAGGTGGTCTGCGCCTGCAGCAGGTCCTTGGGGATGTCGACCAGGACCGGGCCGGGGCGGCCGGTGGAGGCGATGTGGAACGCCTCGGCGATCGTGCGCGGGATGTCCTCGGCCTTGGTGACCAGGAAGTTGTGCTTGGTGATCGGCATGGTGATGCCGCAGATGTCCGCCTCCTGGAAGGCGTCCGTGCCGATGGCCTTGGAGGCCACCTGGCCGGTGATCGCGACCATCGGGACCGAGTCCATGTTGGCGTCGGCGATGGGGGTGACCAGGTTGGTGGCTCCGGGGCCCGAGGTCGCCATGCAGACGCCGACCTTGCCGGTGGCCTGGGCGTAGCCGGTGGCGGCGTGGCCCGCGCCCTGCTCATGGCGGACGAGCACGTGCCGGACCTTCGAGGAGTCGATCATCGGGTCGTAGGCGGGGAGGATCGTGCCGCCGGGGATGCCGAAGACGGTGTCGGCACCCACTTCCTCGAGCGAGCGGATGAGGGACTGAGCGCCCGTGACGTGCTCGACCGGGGCGGACTGCGGTCCGCCGCTACGGGGCCGAGGCTGGGGATGATGGGACCCGGAGGCCTGCTCGGTCATCGGCAATCTCTTCTCGAAGATGAGGTTCTGTGCGGGAGGGAGAGGGCGGTGCGGGACGGTGCACCAAGTGCCAGTGCAACAAAAAACCCCTCGTGCCGTTAGGCAAGCGAGGGGAGCGCGCCGGTGAGGGTCCGCAGGGTTTCAAGGAACCCTGCTCAGCCGACGCGCTGTCCAAGTACGAGAATTCGGGTGCGCATGGCTCCGACCCTCCCCCCGGCGCATATCGGGTGTCAAGTGGGTGGGACGGGCGTCTCAGTATTTGAGCGGGTCGGCGGGTGGGTGTGCGGTTCCGTACGGCGCGGCCCATGGGAGCCGCCGTGGCCCCCGTGGCCGGCATGTCCGCCGTGGCCACCGTGCCGGAGCGGCAGGACGCCGCCGCCGACCAGCAGCGGGGGCTCCGAGCGCGGCACCGGATAACCGCCGCGCAGCAGCGCCCGGCGCAGCCGGTGCTCATCGAGCGGTCCGCTGAAGGCCGCCCCCTGGGCGTGGGTGCATCCCATACCGCGCAGGGTAACGATCTGCTCGGGCAACTCCACCCCCTCGGCGATGGACTGCATCCCGAGGTCGCCGGCGATCCTCAGCAGCCCTGCGGTGATCTTGTGGAGCCGTGAGGACTCGACCACGCCCTCGACCAGCCCGGGGTCCAGTTTCAGTACGTCGATGGGGAGCCTGCGCAGCGCCCTGATCGCGGCATAGCCGCTGCCGAAGCCGTCGAGGGCGATCCGCACCCCCAGGCGGCGCAGCGCGCCGAGGCGGTGCTCGAGCTCGTCGAGCGGCACGCGTGGATCGCTGTCGGTCAGCTCCAGGATCAGCGCGCTGGACGGCAGCCCATGGCGGGTCAGCAGGGCCTCCACGGCCTTGGGCGGCATCGACTTGTCCACCAGCCGGCTCGCGGGGAGCCGTACGCAGACCGGCACGAGGTGGCCGTCGCGGCGCCGCTGGGCGGCCTGCTCCACGGCCGCCTCCAGCATCCAGTGGGCCAGCTCGGCGGTGCGGGTCGTGTCCTCGCCGCCGCCACGGCCGTTGTCGGCGACCCGGAGGAACTCGGCGGGGGTGAACAGGATGCCCTGGGCCGAGCGCCAGCGGGCCTGCGCCGCGACCGCGGTGATCCGGCCGCTGGTCAGCTCGACGACGGGCTGGTGCAGCAGGACGAACTCCCCGTCGTGCAGGGCGGCGCGCAGTCTGGTGGCGACCTCGGCCCGGCGCGCCACCTCGGCCTGCATCTGCGGCGCGTACAGCTCGACGCGGTTCTTGCCCGCGGCCTTGGCGCGGTACATCGCCAGATCGGCGTTGCGCATCAGGGCGCCGGGGCTGGTCCCGGGCTCGGCGAAGGCGACGCCGATGCTGGCGGCCACGCGGACCTCGGTGCCGCCCTCGACCCGGTAGGGCTGGGAGAGCCGGACCCGCAGCCGGTCGGCGATCTCCATGATGCGCCGCTCGCGCGCGCCCTCGTCCCCCGCGCCGTCGCCGACGATGAGAGCGGCGAACTCGTCGCCCCCGAGCCGGGCCGCGCAGTCGCCGGACCCGGACCGGACGGACTCCTGGAGCCGGCGGGCGGCCTGCACCAGCAGTTCGTCACCGGCGTGGTGGCCGACGGTGTCGTTGACCGCCTTGAAGCCGTCGAGGTCGATGAAGAGCACGGCGGTGCCCGCGTCCGTACGGCGGCGGCCGGCGACCGCGTGCCGGACCCGCCGGGTGAACAGCGCGCGGTTGGGCAGGTCGGTGAGCGGGTCGTGCTCGGCATTGTGCTGCAACTGGGCCTGGAGCCGGACCCGCTCGGTGACATCGCGGCTGTTGAAGATCAGCCCGCCGTGGTGGCGGTTGATCGTCGACTCCACGTTGAGCCAGTCGCCGGAGCCGGAGCGGAAGCGGCATTCGATGCGGGTGGTGGGCTCCTCGCCCGGTGAGGCGGCCAGGAACCGGCGCACCTCGTGCACCACCGATCCGAGGTCCTCGGGGTGGATGAGGGAGGCCAGCTCGGAGCCCTCCAGCTCATCCGCGTCACGGCCGTAGACCCCGGAGGCGGCCGGGCTGACGTAGCGCAGGATCCCGGTGGGCGCGGCGATCATGATCACATCGCTGGAGCTCTGCACCAGGGAGCGGAAGTGGTTCTCCTTCTGGGCCAGTTCCTGGGTGAGCCGGATGTTGTCCATCAGCATGATCGCCTGCCGGACGACGAGCGCGAGCACGACCGCGCAGGCGGTGAGGAGCACCACCCCGTCGATCGGCCGGCCGTCCATCACGTTGAACAGGACCCCCAGGGTGCAGACGGCGGCGGCGAGATAGGGCGCGAGTGCGGCGAGCGAGCCGGCGATGGGGACGCTCTGCTGGGCGGAGCGGCGCGCCGGCGGCGGGTTCTGGGCGGCCTCGCGGCGGGCCACCCACGGGGCGTAGGCCAGCAGCGCGGACCCGGCGAACCACCCGGCGTCGAGTATCTGCCCGGAGCGGTAGTGCTCGCGCAGCAGCGGCGAGGTGAACAGCGCGTCGCACAGCACGGTGAGCGCGAAGGCGGCGATCGCGGTGTTGATCGCGGAGCGGTTGGCCGACGAGCGCCGGAAGTGCAGCACGATCACCATGCTGACGAGCACGATGTCCAGCAGCGGATAGGCGAGCGCCAGGGCCCGGCGGGCCACGGAGGCGCCGTCCCCGCCGAACTGTCCGGTGTGGGCGAGGGCGAGGCTCCAGGAGAGCGTGACCAGCGATCCGGCGATCAGCCAGGCGTCCAGGCCCAGACAGATCCACCGGGCCCGGCTCGTCGGGCGCTTGGCGAGCACCAGCATCCCGACGATGGCGGGCGGGGCGAAGAGCAGGAAGCAGAAGTCGGCGGCCGAGGGGGTCGGCACGGGGCGCCCGAGCACCACCTCGTACCAGCCCCATACGGCGTTCCCCAGCGCGGCCATGGCCGAGGAGACCGCGAACATGAGCCACGCCGGGCGCAGCCGCCCGGCGTGCCGCCGGCCGTGCCACAGACAGGACGCCGCGGCGGCGAACGCGACGGCGCTCAGCCCGAAGTCGCCCATGAACAGGGCCAGCCGGGACGAGCCCCAGCCCAGGGCCGCGCCCGCCGCGTAGCCGCCGCAGGCCAGGACGAGGACCACTTGCGGCAACAGCCCCGCGCCGCCGGAGACCGACGACCGGGCGAGCACCGCTCCGGAGGCGCTCACCGGACTGCCATCCACTGCGTGGCGGACCGCTGACGCCTCGGGAACCCCGGGAGCGCTATCCCCGCGGGCCTCATCGAGTCGGAGAACCGCGCGGCTGCGCGGAAGTGTCGCGGTTGACGCCTGAGCTGCGTCGGGTTGTCGGTCCATCGGCCACACATCGCCCGTCGCCCCCCTCGAGTTCCGGTCCATCGCTGACGCCGTCAGGTCAGTGGCGCAGCCCCCGTTCGGGACGATACACCAGACTGGTCACTCAGGGACATAGGCCATCTACGCACCGTAACCGACTACGGCGTTGTATATACGGAGTGAAGTCAATCGGTGCCTGTATGTGGTGCCAGAGGCATGTCTACCCCGTGGTGGCGACGAGATGTTCCAGCGACTCACCGCGCGCGAAGCGGTCCAGCTGGTCCCGCAAGAGCCGCTTGGCACGCGGGAGGAACGCCGACGAGGGGCCGCCCACATGCGGGGTGATGAGCACTCCTGGAGCGTGCCACAGCGGATGCCCGGCGGGCAGTGGTTCGGGGTCGGTCACATCGAGCGCGGCCCGCAGCCGACCCGACTCGACCTCGCTGAGCAGGGCCTTGGTGTCCACCACCGCGCCACGCGCGACGTTCACCAGCAGTGCCCCGTCCTTCATCCGGGACAGGAAGTCCGCCCCGGCCAGACCGCGGGTGGCCTCGGTGAGCGGTGTGACCAGCACCACCACATCGGCTTCCGGAAGCAGTCGGGGCAGTTCGTCGATCGGATGCACCGGGCCGCGCTCGGTCGTGCGCGGGGAGCGCGCGACGCGCGCCACCCGCTCGCACTCAAATGGCACAAGCCGGTCCTCGATGGCGCTGCCGATGGCCCCGTAGCCGACGATCAGTACCGACTTGTCGGCGAGCGCGGGACGGAAGCCGGAGCGCCACTCCCCGGCGTCCTGGTTCCGGACGAAGTCGGGGATGCCGCGCAGCGAGGCCAGGATGAGGGTGAGGGCGAGCTCGGCGGTGCTCGCGTCGTGCACCCCGCGCGCGTTGCACAGCCGCACTCCGGGCGCGAGATCCGCCAGCGCGGGCTTGATGTGGTCTATTCCGGCGGTGAGGGTCTGCACCACCCGCAGGTTGGTCATGGCGGCCAGCGGGCGGGTGCACACCTCCGGCTTCTTCATGTAGGGGACGCAGTAGAACGCGCAGCGCGCCGGGTCGGTGGGGAAGTCGGGACCGCCGTCCCAGTGGGCGTATTCGAGGGTGTCGGGCAGGCCGTCGATCTCCTCGGGCGGGATCGGCAGCCACACCAGGTCACGCGCCTCGGATGAACCGTGCGTCGCGTCGTGGCGCCGGAGCGTATCGCTGTGGTCTGCACTCATGCCAGGAGGCTATGCGATCACCCAGGGTTGGCAGAGGTTAGTTTGGGGTCCGAGGGAACGGGAGGGGTCAGGCCAGGTGGAGCGCAGGAGACTCGGAGCGGCGGCGCTCGAAGTGGGTGCGATCGGCCTTGGATGCATGCCGATGAGCTGGGCGTACACCGCTTCGCAGCGCAGCGGCGAGCACTCGGAGCGCGCCGTGCACGCCGCGCTCGACTCGGGCGCGAGCCTGCTGGACACCGCCGACATGTACGGCCCCTTCACCAATGAGCTGCTGGTGGGGCGGGTGCTCAGGGAGCGACGGGCGGACGCCTTCGTATCCACCAAATGCGGACTGCTGGTGGGTGAGCAGCACATCGTGGCCAACGGGCGGCCCGGCTATGTGAAACGGGCCTGCGACGCCTCGCTGCGCCGGCTCCAGACCGATGTGATCGACCTCTACCAGCTCCACCGGGCCGACCCGGAGGTGCCGATAGAGGAGACCTGGGGCGCGATGGCGGAGCTGGTCGCGGCCGGGAAGGTGCGGGCGCTGGGACTGTGCGCCGTGGGTGCACGGGCGCAGCGGCGGGCGGGCGCCGGGATGCACGACGCCACGGTGCGCCAGCTGGAGCGGGTCCAACAGGTCTTCCCGGTCAGCTGTGTGCAGGCGGAGCTGTCGGTGTGGTCGCCCGAGGCGCTGGAGGCGCTGGTGCCGTGGTGCGCCTCGCGCGGGGTCGGCTTCCTGGCGGCGATGCCGCTCGGCAACGGCTTCCTGAGCGGGACGCTGACCCCCGGGCAGGGCTTCGAGCCGGACGACATGCGGGCCCGGCATCCGCGGTTCACGGCGGAGATGATGGCCGCGAACCAGCCGATCGTGGCCGGTCTGCGGCGGGTCGCCCAGCGGCACGGGGACACGGTGACCCCGGCGCAGGTGGCCTTGGCCTGGCTGCTGGCGCAGGGGCCGCATGTGGTGCCGGTGCCGGGGACGAAGCGGGCGCGGTGGGCGGCGGAGAACTGCGCGGCGGCCGATGTGCTGCTGTCGCACGAGGACCTCGCGGAGATCGCGGAACTGCCGACGGCGCTGGGGTCGTGGGACTGAGGCCGTGGGGCTGGGGCCGTGGGGCCGGGACCGAGGGGCCGGGGCCGAGGGGCCGGGAAGCCGGGGCCGTGGGGCGGGGAAGCCGGGGCCGTGGGGCGGGATCGTGGCGCTGAGGTCGTGGCGCTGGGGGCCGGTGCGGGGAACGGGGCCCGGTCCGGGCTCGGTCCGGGGACGGGAACCCGGTGCGGGGCAGCGGTGTATAAGAATCAGTGCCGTGCCGCGGCACACGTGTTCATGGAGAGGAATCCGACCGTGCGACGTCCTCGCGTCACCTCTGTTCTCGCCGCTGCCGCCGTCTTGCTCGTGGCCGGCTGCTCGTCCGACGGCGACAGCATCACCAGACCGGTCGGCCGGACTTCCACACCCGCGAAGTCGGGAAGCGAAAGGTCCGACGCGGGCACGCCTTCGCCGACAGAGTCCGCGGCGCCCGCGAAGGGCTCGGTGAAGGTGGTGCGCACCCTCACCACGAAGCTCGACTCCCCCTGGGGGCTCGCGGCGCTGCCCGGCGGGGATCTGCTGGTCTCCTCGCGTGACACCGGGAAGATCTTCAAGGTCTCGGCGGACACGGGGAAGAAGACCGAGGTGGGCTCCGTCCCGGGGGTCTCCGCCGCCGGCGAGGGCGGGCTGCTGGGGCTGGCGGTCTCCTCCGACTTCGGCGCGGACCATATGATCTACGCGTACTTCACCACCGATTCGGACAACCGCATCGCCCGGATGATGTACGACGACAGGCGTCCCGCGGGCGATCAGCTGGGCGCCCCGGACACGATCTTCAAGGGCATCCCCAAGGGCACGATCCACAACGGCGGCCGGATCGCCTTCGGTCCGGACAAGATGCTCTACGCGGGCACGGGAGAGAGCGGTGACCGCGGGCTCGCCCAGGACACGGACTCCTTGGGCGGCAAGATCCTGCGGATGACCCCGGACGGCGAGCCCGCGCCCCGCAATCCGGACGCCGAGTCGGCCGTCTACTCCTGGGGGCACCGCAATGTGCAGGGCCTGGCCTGGGACGAGGACAAGCGGCTGTGGGCCTCCGAGTTCGGCCAGGACACCTGGGACGAGCTCAATCTGATCGAACCGGGCAAGAACTACGGCTGGCCGAAGGCCGAGGGCAAGGCCGGTGAGAAGAGCTTCGTCGACCCGGTCGAGCAGTGGAAGCCCAAGGACGCGTCGCCGAGCGGAATCGCCTTCGCCGAGGGCTCGATCTGGATGGCGGGGCTGCGCGGTGAGCGGCTGTGGCGCATCCCGCTGAAGGGCGACAAGCCGACGGCGAAGCCGCAGTCGTTCCTGGACGGGAAGTACGGGCGGCTGCGCAGCGTGGTGGCGGCGGACGACGGGGGGCTGTGGCTGACGACGAGCAACACCGACGGACGTGGGAAGCCGGGTGGGCAGGACGACCGCATCCTGCGGCTGGAGGTCCGCTGAGGAGGCCGAAGGGCGGGCGAACCGGCCAATCGTGGCGCCGAGTTCGCCGGACATGTCGCGGCGTGCCCGTTCTGTGAAGAGTCTGCCTACACTGGCGGCAGTCGCACGCCTACGGGGGTCGTCATGTTCAACCTCATCGAGGAACTGTTCGCGCCCAGCCGCAAACACACCGAGGAAGAGCGCAACCGGCTGGAGTTCACGCTGGACGAGACGGGCAGCAACGACCCGGGGAAGGGCCCCATAGACCTCGACTCCGGCCGGGTGGTGATCCGGCCCCGCGAAGGCGGCTGACCCGGGGAGCTGCCGGCGCTCGCACAGCGCGCACCTACCTAGCGCGACCCGTCCGTCCCGGGCGGCCTGTCCGTCCCGGGTGGCCCGTCCGTCCCGGGCGGCCCGTCCGTCCTCAGGTGAGCGGTCAGCGTGCCGTCGCGCCGTCGGTCAGGCCGTCGACCAGCCGTAGCCGGTGGGCCACGGCCGCCGCCTCGCCCCGACCCGAGACGCCCAGTTTGGCCAGGATGTTGGAGACGTGCACGCTCGCCGTCTTGGGGGAGATGAACAGGTTCTCGGCGATCTGGCGATTGCTGCGCCCCGCGGCGACCAGCCGCAGCACGTCCCGCTCCCGGGGCGTCAGTCCCAGCTGCTCGGCCGGATCGGCGGGTTCGGCGGCGGGGGCCGGGGAGCCCGCCGGGGAGCCCAGGGCCGGGGACAGCGCGGGGGCGCCTGCCGTGGGCGCGTCGAGCGCGGCGCGGCTCGCGGCGGAGGCCAGGGGCAGCCGGGCGCGCCGGGCCAGCAGCTCGATCTCCTCGCGCAGCGGGCGGGCGCCCAGCCACTCGGTCACGGCATGCGCCTGGGCGAGCAGTTCGGCGGCGTGTTCGCGATCGGCCTGGGCCGTGGCCGTGGCGCCCCGGCCCGGGGCGAGCAGCGCCTCCGCCCAGCGGTTGCGGGCACGGGCCAGCGGATACGGGCAGTCCAGCGCCGCGAAGGCATCCGTGGCCTCGGCCCAGAGGTCGGGCCGGTCCCGCCCCTCGGCGCGCTCCAGTTCCGCCTGGAGCATCGCCGCGTAGGCGCGCCATACCGGCACCGGCTGCGACACCCGCTTCGCGGCGGCGCGGATGCGGGCCAGCACCTCGCCCCGGCCCGGCTCGGCGGTGGGCAGTCCGCGGGCGGCCGACTCGGCGGCGGTGGCCGCGTACAGCAGCGGCCAGGCGTAGCGCTGCGTCCCGGGCGGGAAGCCGGCCTCCACGACCTGGTCCAGCACGGCCCGGACCTCCAGGATCCGGCCGCGCGCCGCCGCGAGTTCGATGGTGTGCCCCGCGACCTGGAGGGTGTACTGCGGTTCGGTGTTGTGGGCGCCGTAGTGCTCGCGGGCGGCGGCCAGCTCGCGCTCCGCCGTGTCCCATTCGCCGCGGGCCAGTGCGAGCTGGGCGAGCCGGCTGGCGGCGGTGCCGCGCGGCTTGGTGCCGAGGGCCAGCCGCCGGGTCTTCAGGGCCGCCGCCTCCGCCTCGTCCCAGCGGCCCAGGGCGAACAGCGACTCGGCCAGATTCCCGTACACCCAGGCCCGGGAGTCCACCAGACCGACGCGGTCCAGGATCAGGGCGCCCTCCTCGGCGGTCTCCACCGCCTCGGCCGACCGGCCGACCCCCTCCAGCGCCGAGGCAAGATTGACGTAGCACCGGCCCAGGACGCTGATGTCGCCGAGCGCCACGGCCTGGGCGCACACCTCGCGCATCTCGGCCAGCCCGTGGTCGGGGTCTCCGGAGTCCGCGATGAAGTAGGCCAGCGTCAGCCGGGCGTTCAGCTCCGTGCTCTCGGCGCCCACCATCCGGGCCAGTTCCACCGCCCGTTCGGCGGCGGCCAGTCCCTCCGGGCCGGGCCGGTGGGTCATCGTCCAGCCCGCCACCTGCGCCATGACCTCGGCGTGCACGGGGGACGGCGGCAGTCCCCGCACCAGCTCCTGGGCGCGGCTCAGCTCCGCCCAGCCGTCGCCCCGCGCCAGGCCCGTCATCAGCCCGGATCGCTGGGTCCAGAACCAGGCGGCCCGCAGCGGGTCGTCACCGCTTCGGTGCAGGGCCCGCAGCGCCCGCTTGCTGACGGCCAGCGCCCGCTCCCGCTGCCCGGACAGCCGCGCGGCCACCACCACCTCGGCCAGCAGATCGAGCCGGCGCAGCGCCTGGTCCGCACAGCCGCAGGCGGGGTACGCCTCCGCGTGGTCCAGGGGGCGCTGCGCCTCCCGTATCTCCTCGGGGGCGTCCTCCCACAGCTCCATGGCCCGCTCCAGCAGCCGCAGCTGCTCCGCGTGGGCGTACCGCCGCCGTGCCTCGACGGACGCCCTGAGCACGGCGGGGAGGGCCTTGGCGGGGTCCCGCGCGTGGTACCAGTAGCTGGCCAGCCGGGCGGCCCGCTCGTCGGCCCGCACCAGCACGGGCTCGGCCTCCAGGGCCTCGGCGAAGCGGCGGTTGATCCGGAAGCGCTCACCGGGCAGCAGATCGTCCACCACGGCCTCGCGCACCAGCGAGTGCCGGAAGCGGTAGCCGCTGTCGTCGGCCGTGGGGCGCAGGATGTTGGCGCCCACGGCCGAGCGCAGGGCGTCGATCAGCTCGTCCTCGCCGAGCCGGGCGACCGCGCGCAGCAGTGCGTACTCCACGGAGGAGCCGCCCTCGGCGAGGATCCGCACCACCCGCTGGGCTTCCTCGGGCAGCGCCTCGACCCGCACCAGCAGCAGATCGCGCAGCGATTCGCTGAGCCCGGTGCCGCAGCCCTCGTTGAGGGAGCGGGCGATCTCCTCGACGAAGAAGGCGTTGCCGTCGCTGCGCTCGAAGATCCGGTCGACCAGGTCGCGCTCGGGCTCGGCCCCGTTGATCCCGGTGAGCTGGGCGTGCACCTCGCCCCGGGTGAAGCGGCGGAGCTCGATGCGCCGCACCTCGCGCATCCGGTCCACCTCGGCGAGGAAGGGGCGCAGCGGATGGCGGCGGTGGATGTCGTCGGAGCGGTAGGTGGCCACGACCAGCAGCCGGGCGCTGAGCAGCGAGCGGAAGAGATAGCCGAGGAGTTCGCGGGTGGAGCGGTCGGCCCAGTGCAGATCCTCGATGGCGACGACGAGGGTGCGCTCCGCGGCCAGCCGCTCCAGCAGCCGGACGGTGAGCTCGAACAGCCGGGCCCGGCCGTCCCCGTCGTGGGACGCGCGGGCGGTCTCGCCCAACTCGGGGAGCAGCCTGGCCAGTTCGCCCTCCTGGCCGGCGGCGGCCCCGTCCAGCTCGGGGCCGAGCGTGCGGCGCAGTGAGCGCAGCACGGTGGACACGGGCGCGAACGGCAGACCGTCGGCGCCGATTTCCACGCAGCCGCCGACCGCCGCGACGGCCCCTTCGGCCACGGCCGAGGCCAGGAACTCGTCGACGAGCCGGGTCTTGCCGACCCCCGCCTCCCCGCCCACCAGCAGCACCTGGGGCTCGCCCGCGGTGGCGCGGGCGAGCGCGTCCCTGAGGGTGGCCAACTCCTCGGCGCGGCCGACGAACACCGGGCTGACAGACGTGGTGTGCACGTCGACGAGCATCGCACAGGGCCCCGCCCCGGCTGCACCGGCTTTTCGGGCCCCGGTGTCCCCGGCACCACCCGCCTTCCCGGCGCCCGCTCCCCCAGCGCCCGCTCCCCCGGCATCCACCCTTACGGCGCCCGTTGTCGCGGCGGCCGTCCTTACGGTGCTCACGCTGAGCGGCACTCCCCGGCCGCGGTCAGGCCGCCGTGCGGTAGGACCGCTGTGCGCGACGGCCGCGCCACCGCGGGGCCGGGCTCACCCGTCCTGCGAAGTCGTCCGCCGACCGGCCGCCGGGCTCCACCGCCGCCTCCCGGCCCAGCCGGTGGGCAGCGGCCTCACGCAGCAGCTCGGCCTCGCGGATGCGGTGCAACTCGTGGTGCAACATGGCGTTCTCCCTGGTGGCGACGGTTTCGTGGAATGCGTCCACCCTCGCCGCCCAGGAGGGTCCGGCACATCGGGAGGCTGCCCGATCTCCGCTCGGCCCAGGGCCTTAGGCGCCGTACCGGCACGGCCGAGGAAGCCCGGGGAGGGTCCTTAGGGCACCGTCAGGGCACCGTCGACCGTGCCGTATCAGCCCCGGGACGTCGGTGCACTCCGTACCAGCGGAAAATTCCCTTTACCCCCTTTGTGGACTTCACTCCATGAATGTGCGGGAAGTCGGAGAGCATGACCCAGAGGGAGAGCATGACCTCCATCGCGTCCCGAGGCCGCCGCCCGCGCATCGGCATCGGCGGTATGCACATCGAGTCCAGTACCTTCAGCCCGCACCGCACCGGCTACGACGACTTCCGCATCACCCGCGGCGCCGAGCTGCTGGACCGCTACGCCTGGGCGCGCCCGGACGGCGATCTCGCTGGGCGGGTGGAGTGGGTGCCCATCCTCCACGCCGTCTCGCTCCCCGGCGGCCCGGTCGAGCCCGGCGCCTACGACCGGATCAAGGGCGAGCTGATCGAGCGGCTGCGGGCGGCCGGGCCGCTGGACGGGCTGGTGTACGACGTCCACGGCGCGATGAGCGTGGTGGGTATGGAGGACGCCGAGGGCGATCTGACCGAGGCCGTACGGGAGGCGATCGGGCCGGAGGCGCTGATCTCCGCCGCCATGGATCCGCACGGCAATGTCTCCCGCCGCTTCGCCGGCCGGCTCGACCTGATCACCGCCCACCGCCTCGCCCCGCACGAGGATGCCTGGGAGACCCGTGAGCGCGCCGCCCGCAAGCTCGTGGAGCGTCTGGCCTCCGGCAAGGGCCGCCCGCATCTGGCCTGGGTGCAGATCCCGGTGCTGCTGCCCGGCGAGCGGACCAGCACCCGCCTGGAGCCCGCCAAGTCGCTGTACGGGCGGCTGGCCGCCGTGGAGGCGATGGACGGCGTCGTGGACGCGGCGATGTGGGTGGGCTACGCCTGGGCCGACGAGCCGCGCTGCCGGGCGGCCGTGGTGGTGACCGGCGACGACCCCGTGCTCGCGGTCGAGCAGACGCGTTCGCTCGCCCGCGAGTACTGGGAGATGCGCCGTGACTTCGCCTTCGTCGGCCCCACCGGGGGCGCCGACGAGTGCGTCGCCGAGGCCGTCGCCTCCGCCGCCCGCCCGTTCCTGATCAGCGACTCGGGCGACAACCCCACGGCCGGGGGCGCCGGGGACCTGGCCTATATGCTCGGGCGGCTGCTGGCCAACGAGGATCTGGCCGCCGGCCGCGCCACCGCCCTGCACCTCGGGATCACCGATCCGGCGGCGGTCGCGGAGTGCTTCGCCGCCGGGCCGGGCGCCACGGTCCGGCTGTCCGTCGGCGGCGGGATCAGCCGGGGGACGGCGGACCACGCCGAGCCCTGCGAGCTGACCGGCGAGGTGGTCGCCCTGCGCCGGGACGACCCGGTCGGCGGGGACCTCGCGGCGGTGCGGCACGGGGGCGTCACGGCGGTGCTGGTCAGCCGCCGCAAACCGTTCCACACCCTGGCAGACTTCGGGGAGCTGGACCCGCGCGGCTACGACCTCGTCGTCGTCAAGATCGGCTATCCGGAGCCCGAACTGTACGACCTGGCGGCGGACTGGCGGCTCGCGCTCACCCCCGGCGGGGTCGACCAGGATCTGGCCCGCCTCGGCCACCGGCGCCTCGCCCGGCCGCTGTACCCCTTCGACGACGAGGGGTTCGAGGTCCCGCACCTGGAGCCGCTGCTGCTGTGACCGGGGCCCGGACGAACGACGGCGGCGGGGCGTGCACCTGGCACACCCCGCCGCCGTACGGACGGCTGATCAGCCCTCGACGCCCAGCTTCTCCAGGATCAGCTCACGCACCCGCGCCGCGTCCGCCTGGCCGCGTGTGGCCTTCATGACCGCGCCGACCAGCGCACCCGCCGCCGCGACCTTGCCGCCGCGGATCTTGTCGGCGATGGCCGCGTTGGCCGCGATGGCCTCGTCGACCGCGGCGCCCAGCGCGCCCTCGTCCGAGACGACCTTCAGTCCGCGCTTGGCGACGACCTCGTCCGGGTCGCCCTCGCCCGCGAGGACGCCCTCGATCGTCTGACGGGCCAGCTTGTCGTTGAGCGAACCCTCCTTGACCAGCGCGCACACCCGGGCGACCTGCGCCGGAGTGATCGGCAGCGAGGCGAGCTCCACACCGTCCTCGTTGGCGCGGCGGGCCAGCTCGCCCATCCACCACTTACGGGCCTGGTCGGCCGGGGCACCCTCGTCGATGGTGGCGGTGATCAGGTCGATCGCGCCCGCGTTGAGCACCGACTGCATCTCGTGCCGGGACAGGCCCCACTCCTCGCGCAGCCGCTTGCGGCGCACCCGCGGCAGCTCCGGGAGCCCGGCGCGCAGCTCCTCCACCCACGCCCGGGAGGGGGCGATCGGCACCAGGTCCGGCTCGGGGAAGTAGCGGTAGTCCTCGGCCTCCTCCTTGACCCGGCCGGAGGTCGTGGAGCCGTCCTCCTCGTGGAAGTGACGGGTCTCCTGGATGATCGTGCCGCCGCCGCTCAGCACCGCGGCGTGGCGCTGGATCTCGAAGCGCACCGCCCGCTCGACCGACCGCAGCGAGTTGACGTTCTTGGTCTCGGAGCGGGTGCCGAACTTCTCGGCGCCCTGCGGGCGCAGCGACAGGTTCACATCGCAGCGCATCTGGCCCATCTCCATGCGCGCCTCGGAGACTCCGAGCGCCTTGATGAGCTCGCGCAGCTCGGTCACGTAGGCCTTGGCGACCTCCGGGGCCTTGTCCCCGGCGCCGACGATCGGCTTGGTGACGATCTCGATCAGCGGGATACCGGCCCGGTTGTAGTCGAGGAGGGAGTGCGAGGCACCGTGGATACGGCCGGTCGCGCCGCCCACGTGGGTGGACTTGCCGGTGTCCTCCTCCATGTGGGCGCGCTCGATCTCGACGCGGAAGACCTCCCCGTCGACCTCGACGTCCAGATAGCCGTTGTAGGCGATCGGCTCGTCGTACTGCGAGGTCTGGAAGTTCTTCGGCATGTCCGGATAGAAGTAGTTCTTCCGGGCGAAGCGGCACCATTCGGCGATCTCGCAGTTCAGCGCGAGTCCGATCTTGATGGCGGACTCGACGCCGGTCGCGTTGACCACCGGCAGCGAGCCGGGCAGGCCGAGGCAGGTGGGGCAGGTCTGCGCGTTGGGCTCGGCGCCCAGCGTGGTGGCACACCCGCAGAACATCTTGGTCTTGGTGCCGAGCTCGACATGCACCTCGAGCCCCATCACGGGGTCGTAGGCGGCGAGGGCGTCCTCGTACGACACCAGTTCAGTGACGGTCACGGAAAAACTAACCTCTCAGTCCGCGAGGACGTCGTCGTCGCCCATGCGCTTGAGCTCGCGGACGAGCAGGGCGACGCCGGTGACGATGGCGGCGGCCGAGACCACCGCGTCGGCCAGCTGTAGCTTGTCGTTCTCGAGTCGGGCCTTCTTGACCTGCTTGGCCACGCTGACCGCGCCGAACAGCGACGTCGCGATGGACAGGTAGGTGCCGGGCTTGGACTTCTTGAAGCCCTTGGCCTTCTTGATCGCACTCACAGCGTCTCTCCGTTCGCTTCTCCGCCCGCGCGGCGCAGAGGTGCGGCTTCCGACGTCATCTGCGGCCCGGTGGCCGCGCGCGCGTCGCTCACAGGGTCTCTCCGTTCGCTTCTCCGCCCGCGCGGCGCAGAGGTGCGGCTTCCGACATCATCTGCGGCCCGGTGGCCGCGCGCGCGTCGCTCACAGGGTCTCTCCGTTCGCTTCTCCGCCCGCGCGGCGCAGAGGTGCGGCTTCCGACATCATCTGCGGCCCGGTGGCCGCGCGCGCGTCGCTCACAGTGACGGTGCCTCCTCAAGCAGCGGGTGGCCCCACTTGGCGGTGAGCGCGGCCTCGACCGCGGCACCGACCTTGTAGAGCCGGTCGTCGGCCATGGCGGGGGCGATGATCTGCAGTCCGACCGGCAGACCGTCCTCCGGCGCCAGACCGCAGGGCAGTGACATGGCCGCGTTCCCCGCGAGGTTCGCGGGAATCGTGCAGAGGTCGGCCAGATACATCGCCATCGGGTCGTCGGCGCGCTCGCCGATCGGGAAGGCGGTGGTCGGGGTGGTCGGCGAGACCACCACGTCGACCTGCTCGAACGCCTTCTCGAAGTCACGCTTGATCAACGTGCGGACCTTCTGCGCGGAGCCGTAGTACGCGTCGTAGTAGCCGGAGCTGAGCGCGTAGGTGCCGAGCATGATCCGGCGCTTGACCTCGGGGCCGAAGCCCTCCGCGCGGGTGAGCGCGGTGACCTCCTCCGCGGACTTCGTGCCGTCGTCGCCGGTCCGCAGGCCGTAGCGCATGGCGTCGAAGCGGGCCAGGTTGGAGGAGCACTCGGACGGCGCGATCAGGTAGTACGCGGCCAGCGCCTTGTCGAAGGACGGACAGGAGAGCTCCACGATCTCGGCGCCCAGCTCCCGCAGCAGCTCCACCGACTCGTTGAAGCGCTGCATGACACCGGCCTGGTAGCCCTCGCCCGCGAACTCCTTGACGACACCGACGCGCATGCCCTGGACACTGCCGTTGCGGGCGGCCTCGACGACCGCCGGGACCGGCGCGTCGATGGAGGTGGAGTCCAGCGGGTCGTGCCCGGCGATCACCTCGTGGAGCAGCGCCGCGTCCAGCACGGTACGGGCGCAGGGGCCGCCCTGGTCGAGCGAGGAGGAGAAGGCCACCATGCCGTAGCGGGAGACCGCGCCGTACGTCGGCTTGACCCCGACCGTGCCGGTGACGGCGGCCGGCTGGCGGATCGAGCCGCCGGTGTCGGTGCCGATGGCGAGCGGGGCCTGGAAGGAGGCCAGCGAGGCGGAGGAGCCGCCGCCGGAGCCGCCGGGGATACGGGTGAGGTCCCAGGGGTTCCCGGTGGGGCCGAAGGCGCTGTTCTCGGTCGAGGACCCCATGGCGAACTCGTCCATGTTGGTCTTGCCGAGGACGACCACGTCCGCGTCGCGCAGCCGCTTGGTGAGCGTCGCGTCGTACGGCGGGATCCACCCTTCGAGGATCTTGGAGCCGACCGTGGTCGGGATCCCCTTGGTGGTGAAGATGTCCTTCAGCGCGAGCGGAACGCCGGCCAGCGGGCCCAGCTCCTCACCGCGCTCCCGCTTCTCGTCGACGGCGCGCGCCTGGGCGAGCGCCCCCTCACGGTCCACGTGCAGGAAGGCGTGCACCTTCTCGTCGACGGCCTCGATACGGGCCAGGTGCGCCTCGGTCACCTCGACGGCGGTGACCTCGCCGGAGGCGATCCTGGCGGCGATCTCGGCCGCGGTGAGCCTGGTCAGATCGGTCACGGTGGTCACTCCTCCCCCAGGATCTGCGGCACCTTGAAACGCTGCTGCTCCTGGGCCGGGGCGCAGGCCAGCGCCTGCTGCGGGGTCAGGGACGGACGGACCTCGTCCGAGCGCATGACGTTGGTCAGCGGCAGCGGGTGAGAGGTCGGCGGAACGTCTTGGTCGGCGACCTCGGAGACGCGGGCGACCGCGCCGATGATGTCGTCCAGCTGTCCGGCGAAGTGGTCGAGCTCTTCGGCCTTCAGCTCCAGACGCGCCAGCCGGGCGAGGTGGGCGACCTCCTCGCGCGTGATGCCAGGCATGCAGCGATCCTCAGGGTGAGTGTGGAGTGTTTCGGCCCAATCCTATGGCTCCCCACGCTCGCCACGCGAAAGGCTTTGGGTGCGCCCCGTTACGGGCAGTCGTTCACGGGCGGTCGTTCCGCGGGCCGGCGGGCGCGCACCACGCCACTCACCGGCCCGCATCCGGCGACAAAACGCCGAGGGGCGACGCCCTCAGGTCACGGGCTGGTCCGCGTCCTCCTCCGCGGGAGCGGCTTCCTGGTCCGAGGGCTCCGCCGGCTCGCGGTGCCAGCCGCCCTCCCCCCGCGCCCGCAGCCACGCCGTCATCTCCTCCGGCGGCATCGCGGCGGCCACCAGCCAGCCCTGCACCGCGTCGCACCCCAGGTCCCGCAGCCGCTCCCAGGTCTCGTCGTCCTCGACGCCCTCGGCCACCACGAGCAGGCCCAGGGAGTGCGCGAGGTCGACCGTGCAGCGGACGATCTCCGCGTCCTCGTTGTCCACGGCCAGCCGGGCCACGAAGGAACGGTCGATCTTCAGCTCGCTGACCGGCAGCCGGCGCAGGTGGACCAGCGAGGAATAGCCGGTTCCGAAGTCGTCGAGCGACATCTTCACGCCGTGGCCGGTGAGCCCGGCCAGCGTGTCGGCGGCCCGCTGCGGGTCCTCCAGCAGGACGTGTTCGGTTATCTCCAGCTGGAGGGCGCCCGCCGGGACCCCGTGCCGGGCCAGCCGCCCGGCGACCGCGCCCGCGAAACCGGGGGTGTGGACGTCGCGCGGGGAGACGTTGACGGCGACCGGCACCTCGAGGCCGTCGGCGCGCCACCGCGCGACCTGGCCGAGCGCCGTCTCCAGGACGTACTCGGTCAGCCGTGGCATCAGCCCGGAGCTCTCGGCCATGGAGATGAACTCGTCCGGCGGCACCTTCCCCCGGTCCGGGTGCACCCAGCGCACCAGCGCCTCCAGGCCCGCCACATGCCCGTCGAAGCCGACCTTGGGCTGGTAGTGCAGCTCGACGTCACCCGCGTCCAGGGCGCGCCGCAGGTCGCCGAGCAGACCGAGCCGGTCGGGGGTGTTGCCGTCCCGCCGCGCCTCGTACAGCTCGACACCGCTGCGGTCCCGCTTGGCCTGGTACATCGCGACGTCGGCGCGGCGCAGCAGCCCCTCGGCGTCCAGTGCGTGGTCGGGGTAGACGGCGACCCCGGCGCTGGCCTCCAGCACCAGGGTCAGCCCGTCCAGATCGAGGGGGGAGCCGAGATCGCCGACGAGCACGCGGGCGCTGCGCTGGGCGCTGGTGAGCGAGTCGGTGGTGGGCAGCAGCACCGCGAACTCGTCACCGCCGAGGCGGGCGACCTCCGCCCCGCGCGGCAGGGCGAGCCGCAGCCGCTCGGCGATCTGGAGCAGCAGCCGGTCGCCGGCCAGATGGCCCAGGGTGTCGTTGACCGAGCGGAACCGGTCGAGGTCCAGCAGCACCAGCGCGGTCCGGGTGCCGGCCCGCTCGGCCTCGTCCAGCGCGGTCCAGGTGCGCTCCAGCAGCCACTGGCGGTTGGGCAGCCCGGTGAGCGGGTCGCGCAGCTGCTCCTCGGCGCGGACCCGGGCGATCCACAGCGTGGAGTCGAGGGCGACCAGCGGCACCGCGAACAGCGGGAGCAGCAGCGGGGTGTCCCCGGCGACGACGACGATGAGGGGGGCGATGCCGAGGAGCGCGATGCCGACGAGGGCCTGCCGGAAGAGGGCGGTGCGGGCGACGGTGGGCAGTCCGGCGCCGGGCGGGGCGAGGGAGCACCACAACAGGGCGCGGGACACGGCGAGATAGACGAAGGCCGCCAGGGCCGTCTGGGGGACGGCGGACATGTGCCAGGTGTCGGTGACCCAGGGGTGCTCGACGGAGGGGGTGGTGCCGAAGGCGGCGAGGGTGAGGGCGGCCGCGCCCACGCCGAGGATGTCGACCGCGCCGTGCAGGACCGCCTGCCGCCACCGGTGCCGGCGGGCGGCGCCGACCAGGACGACCACGGCCAGGCTGACCAGCACGGCCGGGATCCAGCCGTAGAGCAGCAGTGCGGCCAGGGTTAACGCGGCCCCCGAGCCGGTGCCGCCCCACCAGCGGTCGCGGCCGAGGGCGACCAGATGGCCGACGATGATTCCGGTGAGCACGGCGAGCGACCAGCCCACGGTGCCGTCCGGAAAGAGCGCGTTGCCCGCGTCGAGCACTCGGAAAACTCCGATGCCGAGTGCGAAAGCGGCCATGGCGGGCAGCGCGGGCAGCACGGCCCGGCGCAGCCGCGACGCCGGGGCGGCGCTTTCGGTCGGTTTCATACCCGTCCCTCTCACAGCCGGCGGTGCCAGCGCCACGGCAGGCGCACACCTCAACAGTAGGCGGCAGAAGGGGAAGACGGGCGGCGATCGGCGACGGTTCCCCGAATGCCGCCCGACGATCCATGACCTTCTGCTATGCGCTGTAAGGGTGATGCCCGCCGGCTGTAGCCGGGAAGTGCTCCCAGTCGTAATCCGGCCAGCTTTGTACCCGTTGAACGGACAAGATGGCCGGGCCACTGCGCCGGATGGGTGGAACGGCTACGCCAACCGCCGCTCCACGGGCGGTCCGTACTACTCGCGAACCACTCCCGAGGACCACTCCCGGACTACTCCCCGGCTACTCCCGGGGAGTACTCACCGGCCTACTCCCCCGCCTACTCACCTGGCTACTCACCGGCCTGCTCCCCCGACTCTTCCGGAGGCGTCAGCGCGGCCTCTCGCGCCGCGTCGGGCCCCTGTTCGAGCAGCACGCCGAATCCGCCCTCATCGAGCACGGGAACCTTCACCTGCACGGCCTTGTCGTACTTGGAACCCGGATTGTCGCCGACCACCACGAAATCAGTCTTTTTCGAAACCGATCCGGTGACTTTGGCCCCACGGCTCTGCAACGCCTCCTTGGCACCGTCCCGGGTGTACGACTGGAGCGTGCCGGTGACCACGACGGTGAGTCCCGCCAGCGGACGGGGCCCTTCGTCCTCGCCGCCCACCTCCTCCAGCCGGACCCCGGCTCGCCGCCATTTCTCGACGATCTCGCGGTGCCAGTCGACCGCGAACCACTCCTTGACCGAGGCGGCGATGGTCGGGCCCACCCCTTCCACGGCCGCCAGCTCCTCCTCGTCCGCCTCGGCGATCCGGTCCAGGGAGCGGAATTCACGGGCCAGCGCGGTGGCCGCGACGGGGCCGACATGACGGATCGAAAGACCGGTGATGATCCGGGCCAGCGGGCGCTCCTTGGCCGCCTCGATATTGGCCAGCATCGCCAGGGCGTTCTTCTTCGCCTCACCCTTCTGGGTGGCGAAGAAGGTGACGACCTTCTCCTCGCCGGTCTCCGGATCGCGCTTGGGCAGTCCGCTGTCCGGGTCGAGTACGTACGAGCGAATGGGCAGCAGTTGTTCGATCTTCAGATCGAACAGATCGCCCTCGTCCCTCAGCGGCGGTTCGGCGGGTTCCAACGGCTGGGTGAGGGCGGCCGCGGCCACATAACCGAGGTTCTCGATGTCCAGGGATTTGCGCCCCGCGAGATAGAAAATCCGCTCGCGCAACTGCGCCGGGCAGGACCGGCTGTTGGGGCACCGCAGATCGACATCGCCCTCCTTGGCGGGCTGGAGCGGCGTATCGCACTCGGGGCACGCGGCCGGCATCACGAATTCCCGCTCGCTGCCGTCCCGCAGATCGACGACCGGCCCCAGGATCTCCGGAATGACATCGCCCGCCTTGCGCAGCACCACGGTGTCACCGATCAGTACGCCTTTGGCCTTGACGACATCCTGGTTGTGCAGTGTCGCGAATTCGACCTCCGAGCCCGCGACCGTGATCGGCTCGACCACCGCATAAGGCGTCACCCGCCCCGTGCGCCCCACCCCCACCCGGATGTCGACCAGCTTGGTGTTGACCTCCTCGGGCGGGAACTTCCAGGCGATCGCCCAGCGCGGCGCCCGGGAGGTGGAGCCGAGCCGCCCCTGCAACGGGATCTCGTCCAGCTTGACGACCGCGCCGTCGATCTCGTGCTCCACCGAGTGGCGGTGCTCGCTGTCCCCGTAGTACGCGATGTACTCACGGACGCCCTCGATCGAGTCCACCACCTTGAAGTGGGCGGCGGTCGGCAGCCCCCACTCGTGCAGCAGCTCGTACGCCTGCGACAGCCGGTCGATGTCGAAGCCCTCCCGGGCGCCGATGCCGTGCACCACCATGTCCAGCGGCCGGCTCGCGGTGACCTTCGGGTCCTTCTGGCGCAGCGAACCAGCCGCCGCGTTCCGCGGGTTGGCGAACGGCGGCTTGCCGGCCTCCACCAGCCGCGCGTTCAGCTCGGCGAACCGCTCCCGGGGCAGGAAGACCTCGCCGCGCACCTCCACCAGCGCCGGGACGCGGTCGCCCGTGAGCCGGTTGGGGATCTTGGCGATCGTGCGCACATTGGGCGTGATGTCCTCGCCGGTGCGGCCGTCACCACGGGTGGCGGCGCGGGTCAGCCGCCCGTGCTCATAGGTGAGGTTGACCGCGAGGCCGTCCACCTTCAGCTCGCACAGGAAGTGGTACGAGCCGCTGCCCAGCTCCTTGGCGATGCGGTCCGCCCAGCCGGCCAGCTCCTCGTCGTCGAAGGCGTTGTCCAGGCTGAGCATCCGCTCGCGGTGCTCGACCTCGGTGAACTCCGTCTCGTACGCGCCCGCGACCTTCTGGGTGGGCGACTCCGGCGTCCTGAGCTCGGGGTACTCCTCCTCCAGCGCCTCCAGCCTGCGCAGGAGCTTGTCGAACTCCGCGTCGCTGATGACCGGGGAGTCCTTCACGTAGTACCGGAAGCGGTGCTCCTCGACCTGCTCAGCGAGCTTGACGTGCTCATCCCGTGCCTCCGCGGGCACCGTCGACTGCTGTTCGCCGGCCACCGTGTCGTCCTCCCGTTACTCAGGGTTGTCCGCGAGCGATCTCGCCGCCCGGACGCAGTGGGCCAGCGCGGCACGGGCGTACCCGGGCGACGCGCCCGCGAGCCCGCACGACGGGGTGATCACCACGGACTCCGCGAGAGTCCCCGGTGACAGCCCCAGCCTGCGCCACAGCGTCCTGACACCCCCGACGCTACCGGCAGGGTCCGACAACGGGGCATCGGTGCCCGGCACCGCGCCGATGAACAGGGACGTCCCGCCCTCCACGGCCTCCCCGATCGACTCCTCCTCACTCTCCGTGAGCAGCGACAGATCGAAGGAGACCCCCGCGACGCCCGCGCGCCGCAGCAGCCCGAACGGCACGGCCGGGGCGCACGAGTGCACCACCACCGGCCCGTCGGCCGCCTCCACCAAAGTCTGCAGCGCGCCCTCGACCACGCCCCGGTCCACGGCGGCGTGAGTGCGGTAGCCGCTGGCCGTACGGACGCTGCCGCGCAGCACCGATGTCAGCGACGGCTCGTCGAGCTGGAGTACCACCTCGGCGCCCGGGACCCGGCGGCGTACCTCCGCCAGATGCGCCCGCACCCCCTCGGCGAGCGAGGCGGTCAGATCGCGGCAGGCGCCCGGGTCGCTCAGCGCGGCCTCGCCGCCGCGCAGTTCGAGGGAGGCGGCCAGGGTCCAGGGCCCCACGGCCGACACCTTGAGCGCCCCCTGGTACCCCTGGGTGAACTCCTCCAGCGCGTCGAGGTCCTCGCCCAGCCAGGAGCGCGCCCGCCGAGTGTCCCGGCCCGGCCGGTCGCTGATCCGCCACCCGCTCGGCTCCACATGCGCGTACAGCTCGACCAGCAGCCCGGCGGTGCGCCCGATCATGTCCGCGCCGGGCCCCCGCGCGGGCAGCTCCGGCAGATACGGCAACGTCTCCAGCGACCCGGTGACGGTCTTCACGGCCTCCCGGGCATCACCGCCCGGCATCGAGCCGACGCCACTCGCGGCCCCGGCGCCCCAACTGTGCTTCTGCTTCTCGCTCACGCCGAAAGGGTAGGGGTGATCGCGACTGGATAGGGTGTCATGGTCACGCCGCAGAGACCGGGGGGGCATGGTCGTGGTCGAGGTCAACTGGCGGTCGCGCCGGTCGTTAGGGCTGTTGGTCGTTCTCGCGTTGGCCGCCGGCGCCGGGGTGACCTGGTGGCTGACCCGCCCGGACCCCCCATACGGCGAGCGGGTCAGCGGCCCGCACGGCGCGTACCCCGCCACCCTCGGCACCGGCGCCCCGGCCGCGCCCGGCCGCTTCGTGCGGAAGGTCGACAACGCCGTGGCGGTCGACGGCGGGCTCTCCTTCCATGAGGCCGACGAGAACGACGACGGCTCCCCCGAGGGCCTGACAGCCCGCAGCCTGCGTACCGGCACGACGTACTGGCACTACCAGCGGGGCGGGAACGTCATCAGGGCCGTGCGCGTCGTGGACGGCACCGCGGTCCTGCGGTACGACGACGGCACGCTGATCGCCATCGACGCGCGCTCCGCCGAGCGGCGCTGGCGCCAGGACCTTCCCAAGAAGTCCCGCTTCGGCGACCGGCTGTGGATAGCGAACGGCGTCGTGGCGACGTACACCGGGGACAAGCTCATCGCGGTCGACCTGACGACCGGGAAGCGGTCGTGGACCGCCGACGTGCCCGCATCCTGCGACCTCGGCGACGTCGTGTTCACCGTGGGCACCGCCTTCGGGGTCGAGGCCACCTGCGGCAGCGGGCCCCGCCCCGAAGACGTCGTCCTGGGGATCGACGTCCGGCGCGGCACGGTGCGCTGGCGTCACCCCGACTGGATGGGCGGCCTTCGCTATCTGCCGCTCACCGACCACACCGTGTACGCCCCCCACTGGAACAACGCGGACCGCGGGGCCGTGATCGACGTCTCCGGAACCAAGCCGGTCATCCGCACCGCGCCCAACCCGGACCTGGCCTGGGACGGACAGAACCGCACCACCGTGCTGACGACGTTCGGGAAGGAGGGCGAGCAGTGGAAGGAAAACAACGTGCTCCGAGCGCGCGGCACGGACGATGGCCGCGTCAGGTGGACCCGTCACGCGCCGAAGGACAGGAGGTTCGGCCGGGCGCTGGTCGCCGACGGCCGCGTGTACGTCGTGGAGCAGCCGCAAGAGAGCCGTCAGCGCGGTCCCGCCCGGCTCCTGGCCCTTGACCTGACAAGCGGGAAGCCGCTGCACACCGCCCCCGTACCCGTGCCTGACCGGGAGGACTCCGAGGACAGCCTGGACGTTCGGGCGGTGCGGGACGGCATCGTGGCCGTGGGATGGCAGGGCGTTCCCGGCGACGCTGCCGGCAGCCTCACCATCGTCAGCGACTGACGCCGTGACGAGGGCTCTCGGCGGAACCGGGCGGGGCGCGCCCGTCAGCCGCGCGGCCGCACCTGGAGGTCGGTGATCTCGGCGTCGCGCGGCAGGTCGAGGGCGGTCAGGATGGTCGTCGCCACGGTCTCCGGCGCGATCCAGCGCTCCGCGTCGTACGTCTTGCCCTCCTGCTGGTGCACCTTCACCTGCATCGGGGTGGCCGTGCGCCCCGGGTAGACCGTCGTCACCCGTACGCCGTTGCCGCTCTCCTCCGCGCGCAGCGCGTCGGCCAGCGCCTTGAGCCCGTGCTTGCTGGCGGCGTACGCGCCCCACTGGGGGTTGGCGCGCAGTCCGGCGCCGGAGTTGACGAAGACGACGTGCCCCTGGGCCAGCCGCAGCTGGGGCAGCAGCAGCCGGGTCAGCTCGGCGGGCGCGACGAGGTTGGCGGCGAGCTGGCGGTTCCACGCCTTCGGGGTCAGCTCCCCGATCTCGCCCAGGTCGACCACTCCGGCGATGTGCAGCAGCGAGTCCAGCCGGTCGGGCAGCGTCTGGTGGCCGAACGCCCACGACAGCTTCTCCGGGTCCGCCAGGTCACCGACGACCGTCCGCACTCCCGGGAACCGCCCCGCCAGCTCCTTCGCCCGCCCCGCGTCCCGCGCGAGCAGCCACAGCTCCTCGCCGCGCTCGGCCAGCCGCTCGGTGACCGCCGCGCCGATGCCCGAGCCTGCCCCAGTGATCAGATGCGTTCCCATGCCCCCAGCTTGCCTCACCCAGGGGTGCGCCCCGACGACGGTCCCGGCTTGGCGCGATCCCACGCCCGGAACGGGCGCGGGCTTCCCGCCGGCCGCTCCCGTCCGGTAACGGGCACGGCGCTCCCCGTAACGGGCGCGTGGACTAGACGGACTCCAGGTACGTCATGGCCTCCACCCCGTTCTCCGCGAAGAAGACCAGCTCGCTCAGCGGCACCGGCAGGAACCCCTCCTCCTCCATCCGCTGGAACTGCTGCTTCAGACCGTCGTAGAACCCCGCCGCGTTGAGCAGCACCACCGGCTTGATGTGCAGCCCGTGCTTCTTCAGCTCCAGGATCTCGGTGGCCTCGTCCAGCGTCCCGGTCCCGCCCACCATGATCACCACGGCGTCGGCACGGGCCAGCAGCTGCGCCTTGCGCTCGGCGAGGTCCTTGGCGATCACCATCTCGTCTGCGTTCTCCCGGGCCTTGGCGGCCAGGAACTCCACCGAGATCCCGACCAGCCGCCCGCCGTGCTCCTGCACGCCGTCCGCCATCACCTTCATCAGCCCGACGTCGGACCCGCCCCACACGAGGGTGTGACCGCCCTTGCCGATCAGCTCGGCGAATTCGCGGGCGGGGGCGGTGTAGCGGTCGTCGAGGTCGGCGGCGGAGCAGAAGACGCAGATGTTCATGGCCGCCACTCTACGAGCCGGGTCGGACACCCACCCTCACCCACCCACACGGCTCCGCGCCACGCGGAGGGTGTCAAGGACACGGCGATACCGGCCCTGACCGTCACCGCGCCCGCCTGGGCGGACTTCATCGCCTTCGCCGTCCGCCAGCCCCGGGCCAACATCAACTGAGCGTGGTCAGATGCCTTGCGGCGTGGTGGACGCGATCGCCCGTCGGCGTCCACGGCTGCGTCGTCACCAAGAGCCTCCTGTCGGACCGGATGCCGAGTGGCCGTCGCCCGGTGGGGCGGTCGCTCCCCGACGGCGCCTCCATCCGCATCGACGCGCTCTGCGCCCACTTCAAGGAGGGCCGGGCCCGCATCTCCGCCGCGCTCAACGAGCTGGAGGCGGAGGGCTGGCTGGAGCGGCGGGTCGAGCGGGGGCCGGGCGGTCGGATCAGCGCCGTCACGTCGGCGTGTCGCTGTTTGGTGCGAGCGGGAGGCGTCGGCCTCAGCTCGCCGTCGCCGTCCGGGCCGCCGCCCGTTCGGTCGTCGCGATGGTCGCCGAGCCGACCACGCGGGTGTCGTCGTAGAGCACGATCGCCTGGCCCGGGGCGACGCCGCGTACCGGCTCGGTGAAGGTCACCCGCAGCTCACTGCCCCCGATCGGCTCGGCCGTCACCTCGGTCTCGCCGCCGTGGGCGCGCAGCTGGGCGGTGTAGGTGCCGGGGCCCGTCGGCGGGGCTCCGCACCAGCGCGGCTTGATGGCGGTGAGCGCCGCGACGTCCAGGGCCTCGACGGGGCCGACCGTGACCGTGTTGTTCACCGGGGAGATGTCCAGGACGTAGCGCGGCTTGCCGTCGGGCGCCGGGTGGCCGATGCGCAGGCCCTTGCGCTGGCCGATGGTGAAGCCGTACGCGCCCTCGTGGGTGCCCAGCTTGCGGCCGTCCTCGTCGACGATGTCGCCCTCGGCCGTACCGAGGTGCTTGGCCAGGAAACCCTGGGTGTCGCCGTCGGCGATGAAGCAGATGTCATGGCTGTCGGGCTTCTTGGCGACGGCCAGGCCCCGCCGCTCCGCCTCCGCACGGATCTCGTCCTTGGTCGTCAGGGTGTCGCCGAGGGGGAACATCGCGTGGGCGAGCTGGCGCTCGTCGAGCACGCCGAGGACGTAGGACTGGTCCTTGGCCATGTCGCTGGCCCGGTGCAGCTCCCGGGAGCCGTCCTCGCGCGTGACGATCGTGGCGTAGTGCCCGGTGCAGACGGCGTCGAAGCCGAGGGCGATGGCCTTGTCCAGCAGCGCGGCGAACTTGATCTTCTCGTTGCAGCGCAGGCACGGATTGGGGGTGCGGCCCGCCTCGTACTCGGCGATGAAGTCCTCGACCACGTCCTCGCGGAAGCGCTCGGCGAGGTCCCACACGTAGAAGGGGATGCCGATCACATCGGCGGCGCGCCGCGCGTCCCGCGAGTCCTCGATGGTGCAACAGCCACGGGCGCCGGTGCGGAACGACTGCGGATTGGCGGAGAGCGCGAGGTGGACGCCGGTCACATCGTGGCCCGCCTCGGCCGCCCGCGCGGCGGCGACCGCGGAGTCCACACCGCCGGACATGGCGGCGAGGACGCGCAGCCGACGGCCGTCGCGAGGACCTGTGGGCGCACCGGGGAAGTCAGTCATAACCAGGCCAGCATAAAGCCACGTGTGCGGCTACTGCCGCGCCGCTCAGCTCGCGCGGGCCCGCTCCAGCACCCGCTCGACGAGGTCCAGGGCCTGGTCGGCGTTCTTCGCGAGGTAGGTCGGATCGACGAAGGCGTGCTGGACGCCCGCCTCCCGCTCGGCCCGGACCAGGGTCGTCACGATGTCGTCCACGGAGGCGTCGGCGCTTGGGTTGATGCGCAGGATCACGTCGAACGCCGCCGGGTCCCGTCCCTCCCGCTCGACCGCCGCCCGTACCCCGCCCAGCTGCTCGGTGAGCGCGGCGACGGGGTCGGGGGCTCCGGGCTTGGCGGGTACGACCGCGACGGGCAGCCAGCCGTCGGCGCGCCGGGCCACCCGGCGCACGGCCGCGGGGGCGAAGGCGGCGAGGTAGACCGGCGGGTGGGGGCGGGAGGCCGGTTTGAGGTCGATGTGGGAGGCGGGCACGGTCCAGTGGTCTCCGCGGTACTCGACCGGGTTCTCGGTCCACCAGACGTGCAGGGCGTCGAGGCATTCGTCGAGGCGCCGGCCGCGCTCGCTCATGGGGATGTCCACGGCCTCGTACTCCTCGGGGGACCAGCCGGTGCCGAGTCCGACCAGCAGCCGGCCCCCGCTCAGCAGGTCGATGGTGGTGAGGGAGCGGGCGAGCACCGCGGGCGGGTACCAGGGGGCGTTGATGACGTCGCTGCCGAGCCGCACCCGCTCGGTGGCCGCGGCGGCGGTGGCCAGCACGGTGAAGGGGTCCAGCGCGGTGCGGAATTCCGGCGGGATCACATCGGTACCCCCGTAGCCGACGCTCGGGTCGACCGGGGCGAGCAGGCGGTCGCCGACCCACAGGCTGTCCGCGCCGAGCTCCTCGGTCCGGCGGGCAAATCTCGCGATGTCCTCGGGCTGGTGGGCCAGCGGGCCGAACTGGGGGAGGGCGAAACCGATGCGCATACCGTCAGCTCCTCGTCGAGCGGATGGACACAGACCATGGACAGTTCAACGTTCATCTACACCGGAGACCAGAGGGCGACGGCGCGGAACGAACGGTTCCCGCCATGATCCGGAAAATGTCGGAACCGGACGGCCTCCGCCGCGCGTTGAACCCTCCGTGAGCGAGACCACGACCGGCGGCGGACGCCGGGTCAGCAGACGTACGCTGCTGCTCGGCGGCTCGGCGGCCGGGCTCGGCGCGGCCGGTGTCGCGGCGTATGCCGCGCGGGACGAACTGGCCCGGATGTGGTGGCGGCTGCCCGGCATCGAGAAGCCGCGCACGGCGGGCGCGGTCGACCAGCCGGGCGCGGAGTGGATCGCGGCCTCGGGGGCCAACTGGCGGTGGGCGGACCGGCCGGACGACTACCCGATCGACCGGGTGGTGATCCATGTGGTCCAGGGCAGCTACGACGACGCGGTGCGGGTCTTCAAGGACCCCGAGCACCTCGCCGCGGCGCACTACATCGTGCGCCGCGACGGGCATATCGCTCAGATGGTCCGCGAGCTGGACGTGGCGTTCCACGCGGGCAACCGCCCGTACAACGAGCGCAGCATCGGCATCGAGCACGAAGGGTGGGTCAGCGAGCCCAGCTCCTTCACGGACGCGATGTACCGCTCCTCGGCACGGCTGACCGCGTCGATCTGCGAGCGGTACGACATACCGAGGGACCGGGAGCACATCGTCGGCCATGTGGAGGTGCCGGGCACCGATCACACCGACCCGGGCCGCCACTGGGACTGGGACCGCTATATGCGGCTGGTGCGAGCGGTGCGCGTGGAGCAGCCCGCGAGCTGACCGGCCCGCGATCAGGGCGTGCGGATCAGGCCGTGCGGATCAGCGGATCAGGCCGTGCCGAAGACGACCGCGAGCGGGCGGGTCCCGCCGTCGCCGCTGGTGGGCCTGGACGCCCGGCTGTCGCCGATGTACAGCCGCTTGCCCTTGTAGATCATGGTGCAGTCCCCGTAGACGTCCATGCCGGATTCCGCGTCCTTCATGTCGTCCGGGTGCTTCTGGAGCGTCTCCATGGCGAACGACGTGGGGTCGATGCGCACGACTCCGCCCGCCTCGCTGTACATCGAGCCCAGATAGGCGATGAGGGAGCCGTCCTTTTCGGTCTGGACGGGGGTCAGCGACCGGCTCTCGGCCATCTTCGTCCTGCCGGTCTCCTTGCCGGTCTTCAGGTTCAGGCCGGTGATCCGGTCCCCCGGGCCGCCGTGGTCCACGTCCACCTCCGAGGAGAGGTAGAGGGTGCTGCTCGCCTTGTCGAGGGCGAGCTCGGTGCACCCCTCGACGCTCGTGGCCGGGCAGTTGGGCTGGTACCCCTTGGCCAGCACGTCGATCGTGCTGAGCAGCTTGCCCCGTTTGCCGCTGTCGTCGATGGTCAGGATGTCCGTGGTGCCCGTTCCGGCGTCCGAGTCGCCGGTGTCGACGGCCACGACGAGCGGCGCGGTGGAGATCACGTGTGCGTACTCGACCTTCTCGTCCAGCGGGTAGGACGAGGTCACCGCACGGGTCCGGGGATTCACCGTCTGCACCTCCAGCCGCTGGGTGCTGGAGTCCTCGCTGTCGCAGCCCCGGATCGCGACGATCTTGTCATCGCCGCCCGCGTAGCCGTTGTCGTCGCAGTCCGCGAGGTACTCCGGCTTCCACAGGGGTGTGCCGTCCAGCGACCAGGCTCCCCCGCCGCCGCTGCCGCCGGCGGCCACGGTGCCACCGCCGATGGTGACCTGGTCGAACTGCACCCCGGCGTTGCCCTCGGTGTCCGACCCCTCCTTCTGCCAGACCAGCTTGCCCTTCTTCAGGTCGACCAGACCGACCTGGGTGCACAGCGCGTCTTCCCCTGCGCCATCCCGGAACAGGACCGCGGTCAGACCCTCCTCGGTCATATGCGGTGACGCCCAGCAGATCTGTCCGTCGAGCGGTATCTTCCACTTCGACGTGGCACCGTCGAGCGAGTAGCCGACGATTTCATTGACCTCACCCTTGACGAAATTCGTGTCCGTCACCCAGGTGCCCATGGTGTTGGTCTCCTTGCCGACCTTCGGCATGGCGACCTTGCCCAGCGTCTTCGCCTGGGCGCCCCCGGAGGACCCTCCGCTCTTACCGCCGTCGTCATCACCTCCGGACCCGCAGCCGCTGACCAGGGCGACCGCGAGGACCCCGCCCGCGATGAGCTTCAGGGCCGGTTTGGCACGCCGGCCCGACGGCGACGACGGTCGCATCGGCCCACGCGGCCGCGCGGGCCGATGCGGTGATGGGTGGTGCGGCGGCAGCGAAGGCTGCGACATCGATGAACTCCCGGATTTCCCCGTTGCAAAACAACCTGCGAGATGACGTATGCGCTTTCCGCGCATGGCAGGTCCGTTGACGGGGTAAATCCTTTCCCACGAATCTCCGCGTTTTCAAGCGGAAACCGCTGTTCCGTAGGTCAGGTGAAATGACCGGGAGAACAATGGGAATTCCCTGGTTATGATGGGCCGCGTTCCGGTGCTTTTACTCGCTCCGGCGGGTCGGTCAGCTCAGCCCCGCGCCGCGCGCCCGCTCCACCGCCGGGCCGATCGCCTCCGCGACGGCCTCGACATCGGCCTTGGTCGAGGTGTGGCCGAGCGAGAAGCGCAGGGTGCCACGGGCCAGGTCGGGGTCGCTGCCGGTGGCCAGGACCACATGGCTGGGCTGGGCGACACCGGCCGTGCAGGCCGAGCCCGTCGAGCATTCGATGCCCTGCGCGTCCAGCAGCAGAAGCAGCGAATCGCCCTCGCAGCCGGGGAAGGAGAAGTGGGCGTTGGCCGGCAGCCGGCCCGCCGGGTCGGGGTCGCCGCCGAGCACGGCGTCGGGGACGGCCGTACGGACGGCGGTGATCAGCCCGTCGCGCAGCGCGCCGATCTCGCGGGCGAACTCCTCACGGCGCTCGGCGGCGTACGCACCGGCGACCGCGAAGGCGGCGATGGCCGGGGTGTCGAGGGTCCCGGAACGCACCGAACGCTCCTGACCGCCGCCGTGCAGTACGGGCACGGGGGTGTGCTCACGGCCGAGCAGCAGCGCGCCGATGCCGTAGGGACCGCCTATCTTGTGGCCGCTGACGGTCATCGCGGCCAGCCCCGAGGCGGCGAAGTCGACCTCGACCTGACCGAACGCCTGGACCGCGTCGGCATGCAGCGGAACGCCGAATTCTGCCGCGGTGGCGGCGAGTTCGCGGACCGGCTGGATGGTGCCGATCTCGTTGTTGGCCCACATGACGGTGGCGAGGGCGACGTCCGAGGGGTCGCGGGCGATCGCCTCGCGCAGCGCGTCGGGGTGGACCCGCCCGAGGGAGTCGACCGGCAGCCATTCGACCCGTGCCCCCTCGTGCTCGGCGAGCCAGTCGACGGCGTCGAGGACGGCGTGGTGCTCGACGGGGCTGGCGAGCACCCGGACGCGGCTCGGGTCGGCGTCCTTGCGGGACCAGTAGAGCCCCTTCACCGCGAGGTTGTCGGCCTCGGTCCCACCGGCGGTGAAGACGACCTCGCTCGGGCGGGCGCCCAGCGAAGCGGCGAGGGATTCACGCGACTCCTCGACGGTACGGCGGGCACGCCGGCCGGCGGCGTGCAGCGAGGAGGCGTTGCCCGTGACGGCGAGCTGGGCGGTCATCGCCTGCACCGCCTCCGGGAGCATCGGGGTGGTGGCGGCGTGGTCGAGATAAACCATGGTGCCCCGATTCTACGAGGCGTTGCGGGAGTGCGACGTACCGCGTGCCTGTGCGCACGGCTTCCGCGCCGCCTTCCGCCCCGTCTTACCCCGCCGCCTCGCCATGCCCCTCGACAGCGAGACCGCACCTACCGCAGCGCCTCCGGCGAGGTCCGCTGGGCCGAGCTCGGCTCACCGGACGCGCCGCCGGTCGTGCTCTGCACGGCACGCCGTTCTCGTCGTACGTGTGGCGGGGAGCTGATCCCGGGCGCCGGCCGCCTGGTGCAGGAGGACGTCAGACCTCCTCCGTCGCCGTGCTGCGCCGGTTCCACGCCCTCGGCGCGCGCCAGCCGAACCGCATCGCCAGCAGCCGGGCCACGAACGCCACGGCGGCCGCGAGCGCGCTGGTGGCGGCCGTCAGGACGTGGAAGTGGAGCAGCAGGGCCGCGATCGAGGCGCCGACGAGGGCCGGGACGGCGTACAGGTCCCGGTCCCAGCGCAGCAGCGAGGGCACCTCATGGGCGAGCAGGTCGCGGAGCACACCGCCGCCGACCGCCGTGGCCATGCCGAGGGTCACGGACGAGGTGAGACCGAGTCCGAAGTCATGGGCCTTCATCGTGCCCTCGACGCAGAACAGCCCCAGTCCGGCCGCGTCGAAGACGCCGACCGCCGCCGTGATCCGCTCGACCTCGGGGTGCAGGAAGAAGACGATGGCGGTGGCGACGAGCGGGGTGAGGAAGTAGCCGAGGTCGGTGAAGGCGATGGGCGGCACCGCGCCGATCACCAGGTCGCGGAAGACCCCGCCGCCCAGCGCGGTGACCTCCGCGAGCACCGCCATGCCGAAGACATCGAAGTTCTTGCGCACGGCGAGCAGCGCGCCGGATATCGCGAAGACGAAGATCCCGGCGACTTCGAGGGCGTGCTGGACGGACGGGGTGAACAGTTCGATGAGCACCCGCCATTGTTAACAGCGGATGCCCCGAGCCCGGTCCCGGCCCCGTCCCGTCTCAGCTGTCGGTCTTCTTCGTCACCTTCCGTGCCGACTCGGCCCCGGCCTTCTCCTGCGGTACCTGGTCCGATGCGTTCTCCGGGTGGTGGCAGGCCACCTGGTGGCCGGTGGCCAGCGCCACCAGCGGCGGCTCCTGGCTCTTGCACACTTCGGTCGCCTTCCAGCACCGGGTGTGGAAGCGGCAGCCGGACGGCGGGGAGATCGGCGAGGGCACATCGCCCTTGAGCAGGATCCGCTCACGCTTGGCGCGCCGCCTGGGGTCCGGCACCGGCACCGCGGACAGCAGCGCCTTGGTGTACGGGTGCATGGGCCGCTCGTAGAGGTCCTTGCGGTCCGCCAGCTCGACGATCTTCCCGAGGTACATCACCGCGATCCGGTCCGAGACGTGCCGGATGACCGACAGGTCGTGCGCGATGATCACGTAGGTGAGGCCCAGCTCTTCCTGGAGGTCATCCAGCAGGTTGACCACCTGCGCCTGGATCGACACGTCCAGCGCCGAGACCGGTTCGTCGGCGACGACCAGCTTGGGCTTGAGGGCCAGCGCGCGAGCGATGCCGATGCGCTGCCGCTGACCGCCGGAGAACTCGTGCGGGTAGCGGTTGTAGTGCTCGGGGTTGAGCCCGACCAGCGCCAGCAGCCGCTGGACCTCCGCCTTGATGCCGCCCTCCGGGGTGACGCCCTGGAGCCGGAAGGGCGCGCTGATGATCGCGCCGACGGTGTGCCGGGGGTTCAGCGAGGAGTACGGGTCCTGGAAGATCATCTGGACGTCACGGCGCATCGGCCGCATCTGGGCGGTGCCCAGGTGGGTGATGTCCTTGCCCTCGAACTCGATCTTTCCCGAGGTGGGTTCGAGCAGCCGGGTGACCAGCCGCCCCATGGTGGACTTGCCGCAGCCCGACTCGCCCACCACGCCCAGGGTCTCCCCCGGCCGGACGTCGAAGTCGAGCCCGTCGACCGCCTGCACCGCACCGGCCTGCCGTTGCAGCAGCCCCTTCTTGATGGGGAAGTGCTTGACCAGGCCCGACACCTTGAGCAGGGGCTCGGGCGACGTCGTCGCCTTCTCCGGGACCGTCATCTTCGGATCCTTCGTGTCGGTCACAGCTTCGGCGCAATCTCTTCGGTCCAGATCCGGGTGCGCTCCTCCTGCGTCATATGGCACGCGGAGAAGTGCCCGCCACCGCCGGCCTCCCGCAGCTCCGGCCGCTCGGTACGGGTGATGTTGTCCTTGGGCACATCGGCGTACGGGCAGCGCGGGTGGAAGGCACAGCCGGACGGCACATTGATCAGGCTGGGCGGGGAGCCCTTGACCGGGATGAGCCGATCGGTCTGGTCGCGGTCGATCCGGGGCATCGAGCCCAGCAGCCCCCAGGTGTACGGGTGCTGGGGCTCGTAGAAGACCTTCTCGGCCGGGCCGCGCTCGACACAGCGGCCGCCGTACATCACCAGCAGGTCGTCGGCGAGCTCGGCGACCACGCCCAGGTCATGGGTGATGATGATGACCGCGGAGCCGAACTCCTTCTGGAGGTCGCGGATCAGGTCGAGGATCTGCGCCTGCACGGTGACGTCCAGGGCGGTGGTCGGCTCGTCGGCGATCAGCAGCTCGGGGTTGTTGACCAGCGCCATCGCGATCATCGCGCGCTGCCGCATCCCGCCGGAGAACTCATGCGGATAGCTGTCCACGCGCTTGTCGGGCTGCGGGATGCCGACGCGGTCCAGCAGCTCGATCGCGCGCTTGCGGGCCACCTCCTTGGTGACCTGGTGGTGCACCCGGTACGCCTCGACGATCTGACGGCCGATGGTGTAGTAGGGGTGCAGCGCGGACAGCGGGTCCTGGAAGATCATCGACATCTCGCGGCCGCGCAGCTTGCGCACCTCGTCGGGGTCGGCGCCGAGCAGCTCCTGGCCGTTCAGCCAGATCTCACCGGAGATCCGCGCCTTGCGGCGGCCGTACTGCCCGGCGGTGTGCAGCCCCATGATGCCGAGCGAGGTGACCGACTTGCCGGAACCGGACTCGCCGACGATGCCGAGGGTCTTGCCCTTCTCCAGCCGGAAGCTGAGCCCGTCCACGGACTTCACCAGACCGTCGTCGGTCGGGAAGTGCACGCGCAGGTCACGCACCTCGAGGAAGGCGGTGGGGGCGGGCGAGCCGGCCGCGGCCACCTCGCCCACCGCGGCGGTCCCGGTGGCCGGCTGATCGCCGGCGCCGCCCTCGGGCTGTCCGGACTTGGTCATATCGGTCATCCGAGCCTCACTCGCGGGTCGATGACGGCGTACAGGAGGTCCACGACGAGGTTGGCGACCACGATGAAGATGGCCGCGATCAGGGTGACGCCGAGGATGACCGGCAGGTCCTTGTCGGTGATCGCGTTCACCGCGAGCCGTCCGAGGCCGGGCAGGTTGTAGGTGGACTCGGTGAGGACCGCGCCGCCCAGCAGCGCGCCCAGGTCGAGGCCGAGCAGGGTGAGGATCGGGGTCCAGGTCGAGCGCATCGCGTGCCGGCCGATGACCACCCGTTCCCGCAGGCCCTTGGCGCGGGCGGTGCGGATGTAGTCCTCACCCATGATCTCCAGCATGGTGGCCCGGGTGAGCCGGGCGTACATCGCCGCGTAGAGGAAGGCGAGGGTGATCCACGGGAGGATCAGGCTCTCGAACCACATCGCCGGATCGTCGCCGAACGGCTTGTAGTCCACGTTGACCCACTTCAGCGAGTAGCTGAAGATCGCCAGCGAGAGCAGACCGGTGAAGTAGATCGGCAGCGAGACACCGGCCAGCGCGACCGTCATCGCCGAGCGGTCCCACAGGCTGCCCCGGCGCAGCGCGGAGACGACACCGGTGGTGATGCCGCCGATCAGCCACAGCAGACAGGCGCCCGCGGCGAGCGAGAGGGTGACCGGCATCGCGTCGGTCAGCTGCGGCCACACCGCCTGCTCGGTGCGGAAGGAGTAGCCGAAGCAGGGCGCCGGGCAGTGGGTGACATCCGTGCCGTTGGCGTAGTCCCGGCCGACGAAGAGGCCCTGGACGAAGTGCCAGAACTGCACCAGGACCGGATCACCGAGCTGGAGCTTTTCCCGGATGCCCTCGATGGCCGCGGGGTCGGCCTGCTTGCCGACGAACAGCAGCGCGGGGTCGGTACCGGCCCACTTCGGGATCACGAAGAAGATGGCGAAGGTCGTGAGGGTGACGACCAACAGCATCACGACGACGGCGAACAAGCGCCGGATGAGATAAGCAAGCACTGTGCGCGGCCCAGGGGTGGCCCGTGGTCCCCCGGAGGAGGGGGATCACGGGCCACCACCCGCGGCCATCACCTGCCCTTCGGGCCTATCGGGTGCGGCGAGGTTGAGGTGTGCGGCGGATCGGGTGACCGGCCGTCACTTGACGACGCCCAGCTGGGAGTAGTCGTAGCGGCCGTTGTAGGCCGCCGACGAGAAGGCGTTCGTCAGCCGCGAGCTGCGCCAGGTGATGTTCTTCTCGTAGATGAACGGCATCTGCACGGCCAGGTCGCTGACCTTGTGGTTCATCTGCTGGTAGATGGCACCGGCCTTGGTGGGGTCGGTCTCCTTGAGCGCCTCGTCGAAGAACTTGTTGATCTCCGGGTCATTGGTCTCGGAGACGTTGTAGTTACCGGTCTGCTCGATGAAGCGGCCGTCGATCAGCGGCTGGGAGAAGCCCTGGCCGGTGGGGAAGTCCGGGCCCCAGCCGGTCATCGACAGGCCGTAGCCGCGCTTCTTCATCACCGACGGCGAACCGGTGATGCTGGCGGAGGACTGGCCCTGGATCGGCTCCACGTTGAGGGTGATGCCGACCTTCTTCAGCGACGCCTGGAGCGCCTCGGCGGCCTCGACCTCGGCGGGCTGGTCGTTGCGGGCCACGATGGTGGTGGAGAAGCCGTTCGGCTTGCCGCACTGCTTCAGCTCGTCCTTGGCCTTGGCCGCGTCCGGCTTGCCGCCGCGCTTGAGGATGCCGTACGGGTCGTAGTCGTCCGCGCCCTTGACGCTCTTGGGGAGCATGTTGGTGGCGAGGTCACCGCCGGCCTGCGGGCCGCCGCGGGTGGTCTGGATCGACTTGTAGTCGGCGCCGTAGATGACCGCCTTGCGGCAGTGGATGTTGTCGAACGGCTTGACCTTGGTGGCGATGTCGACGTACCGGACGAAGCTGGTGGTGATGTTGTCGACGTTGCCCTTGTGCTGCTTGAGCGCGTCGTTGCGGCCCGAGGGGGTCATGCCGGTGGCGCTGAGGAAGACGTCGTAGTCACCCTTGATCAGCAGCCGGTCTATCGCCTCGAGGTTGGAGTTGAAGGTGACCGTGACCTTGTCCGGCAGGGCCGGGCGGATCGGGTCGGACTCCTTCTTCCAGTTCGGGTTGCGGACCAGCGACAGGCTCTTGCCCGGGGTGTACGACTGCACCTTGTACGGGCCGGAGGAGAACGGCCGGTTGGTGTACTTGGCGCCGGTGTCCTTGTCCGCCTTCACCGGAGAGCCGGTCGGCATCGCGAGCATCTGCTCGAAGTCACCGTTGGGCTTGGCGAGGTGGAAGACCACGGTCTTCTCGTCCGGGGTCTGGATCGCCTTGAGGCCCAGCTTGTCCTTGGACTTGTCCTTGTAGGGACCCTTGTACTCGCCCTTGGGGTCCAGGACCTGGCGCAGATAGCCGGGACCGCCGGAGACCACGTCCTTGGCCCAGATGCGCTCGATGCCGTACTTGACGTCCTGGGCGGTGATCGGGGAGCCGTCCTCCCAGGTGATCCCGTCGCGCAGGGTGTAGGTGTACGTCTTGCCGCCGTCTGTGATCTTGGCGGTGGAGGTGGCGAGGTCCGGGACCAGCTCGTTGGCGGCGTTGCCCGGCTTGGGTGCGTAGGAGATCAGTTGGCGCGCGTAGAAACGCGAGAAGTCCCAGGCGAAGCCGTAGTACTGACGCTGCGGGTCGAGGGAGTCGAACTCCTGCTTGTTGATGAACTTGAGGGTGCCGCCCTTCTTGGCGGACTTGTTGGCGATGCCCTTCACCGCGGCGTTGAACCCGGGACCCGAGCCCTCGTCGTCGGAACCGCCGCCGCCACAGGCCGCGGTGGCCAGGAGAGCGCCTACGACAGCCGCCGCTCCGGCGATCCGCCTGCTTCTCGAGAGCCGTTTCATAGTGGTTGCAACCTCCGGGGTAGCGGTTCTGGGCATGGCGCCGCGGAATTCTTCGGGGAGCCTTCTGCCGGCTGTGGCAGGGGCTGATGCGTTCGGGTGCGGCAGGCCCTGCGCGGTGGGTGCCGCGGCCTGCGCGGACGGTGCCGCGGGCCTCGCCGTCATCGGGTGCCCTTCGGGTCGAGCGCGTCGCGGACGCCGTCGCCGAAGAGGTTGAAGGCCAGCACCGTGATGAAGATCGCCGCACCCGGGATGATCATGAACATCGGGTCGTCCTCATAGGTGCCGACCGCCTTGGAGAGCATCTGCCCCCAGGATGCGGTGGGCGGCTTCACGCCCGCCCCGAGGAAGCTGAGCGCGGCCTCGGTGAGGATGTTGGTGGGGATCATCAGCGTCGTGTAGACGGTGATCGGCGCCACCAGGTTGGGCAGCAGCTCGCGGAAGAGGATGTAGCGCCGGCCGGCGCCCAGGCTCCGCGCGGCCTCGATGTACTCCTTCTCGCGCAGCGACAGCGTCTGGCCGCGCACGATACGGCCGACGTACGGCCAGCCGAAGAAGCCGATCACCGAGACCAGGATGGCGATGCGCACCCCGCTGCCGGTGAGTCCCAGCAGATCGTTGGGGAGCACCGAGACCAGGGAGATGATGAAGAGCAGCTGCGGGAAGGCCAGCAGCATGTCCATCACCCGGCTGATCAGCGAGTCCACCCAGCCGCCGAAATATCCGGCGATGATGCCGAACACGGTGCCGAGGACCACCGCGACCAGCGCCGCGAGGAAGGCCACCAGCAGCGAGATCCGGGCGCCGTAGACGACCCGGCTGAACACGTCGCGGCCGTTGGACGGCTCCACGCCGAAGAGGAAGTCCGAGCTGATACCGCCCAGTCCGCCCTTCGGGGTGCCGAACAGCGGGTCGATCTCCTCCTGGTGGAACTCGTTGGGCGGATGCCCGAGCAGACTCACGATCAACGGGGCGAAGATCGCCACCAGGATCAGAAAGACGACAACGATGCCACCCGCCAGCGCGAGCTTGTCTCGCTTCAAACGCGTCCAGGCGATCTGGCGCAGCGATCTGCCCTCGACGGATGCCTTGACCACATCCGCCGCTACATCGGCAGTCGCGACCGGATCGCTGTCCGTGCTCGTGCCGTGCAATGGTGCCGTCATCGTGGTGGAGACCCCTCTCGACCGGTGGTGACCGGCCCACGACTCGCCGCTGTGGCGGCTCTGTTCACAACCTGGGCGAAAGTCGCGTTGTCGTACGGAACCTTGTCGGAAGGGGACGTACGCGGGAACCGCACCCCTTGGAGCGGGAGTCTTCAACGCGCTCGTGATCACCCGCCAGTGCTCCCGGGCAATGGATGCCTAACCGTGATGTGAGGAGGACCCTCCGCTATACGGACGGTCGCGACACGAGAACGCAGCAGTAACATCGCGCTCGCTATGGGGTGTTCGGCCTCTTTCACCCGGAAGGCCGGGCGGGCAAACCCGCCGGCCGGGCAGGCGGTCCCGTCAGCGGGGCAGGCGCTCCCGCCGGCCGGGCGGGCGGTACCGTCCCATGGCGTCCGGATCAGCAGGCGCGACGCGGCGGCGGATCAGCACGCGTGACCGGGCACCAGGTCCGTACGCGTGACCCGGCCCCGGATCAGTAGGCGTGCCGCGGCGGCGGGTAGCCGTAGCCGTAGGACGGCGCGGCGGGCGCGGTGCCGTAGGCGTCACGGTCGAAGAACGGGCGGGCGTTGGCCCGCATCCACAGGGCGACCGGGTCGTACTCGTCGGAGAGCGCGACCGTGGAGACCGGCAGCCCGTCCGGCACAGCGGTGATCGACTGCTCCATCATCAGCCGCACCGACTGCACGGACGGTGCGCTGGTGTCGTACAGATCCAGACCGATCGCCAGATACGGGGCGCCCAGCGTCGGCTGCACCCAGGCGCGCCGCAGGGACCGCACCACGGGGGTGCGATGCGCGTTCTGCCCCAGCAGGGCGTAGAACTGCGGGATGTCGATACCGGGTTCGCTCACCCGGAGCGGCCCGGCGGGCAGCCGGTCGAGACCGCCCGCGATCCGGCGCAGGTCCAGCCAGGGGATGCCGACTCCGCCGCCGGGGGCGTGCGGGTTGAGCCAGAGGCCGTAGCGGTCGCGGTAGAGGGAGTCCGCGATCAGGCGTCCGTCGACCACCTCGTGCGCGCGGTTCCAGCCACTCGCGGCCAGTTCCTGGGCGGAGGTCACGCACGGGGCGTAACCGAGGCCGTCCACGTCCATGTTGCCGTACTGGGCGTCGGGCGAGCCGGGCGCGCCGTGCCACAGCAGCATCCAGACCTGGCCCTCGCCGATGGCGTGCAACAGCGCCTCATAGGCGTCGTACCGGCCGGGAGCGACCTGCTGCAACGCTCGCTCAACCTGGCCGGCCGCCGCCCCCCAATCCGCGCCCGCGCTCACCTGGGTCCGCCCCTTCTCTCGGCCTTGCCCGCATCTCACCGGGGAGCGTGCTCACACTCCGCCTGGTCATCAAACCAGCTTACGGGCCCCGGCAGCGGACCCCGGGGTACGTCAGAGGTCACGGTCGTAGAACGGCCGTACGCGCCCCAGCATCCAGTCGGCCACCGGGTCCCCCTGCGCCACGTCCAGCGCGACCAGCTGGACCTTCCACGGCACCGGCACCGCGCCGAGGGCGCGGCCCAGCGCGTCCACGGCGCGCGCCTGGCCGTCCGGGCCCGGGGTGTCGAGCTGCACGCCGACGAAGAGCGCGGGCTCGTCGCCCTCGACGCTGGCCAGGGCGCGCCGGGCGGTCCGCACTCCGGTGCCCTTGGCGAACTCGATCCCGGCGGCGGCCAGGAAGTCCACCGGCTCGTCCTGCCAGTCGGGTTCGAAGAGCCGCACCCGGCCGCCGGTGGCCGGGCCGTCGAGCTCGGTACGCCCGGCGCGGCACAGCTCCCGGACGGCGGGCGGGGGCAGCGGTACGACCACCGCGCCACCGGGGTTCACCGCGATGCCGAGCTGGGGCGGCAAGCCGCGGGCGAACTCCACCGCCGGGGCGATGGTGAAGGACATATGGGAGCCGACGACCTGGAGGAACTGCTGCTCGGAGCTGAACACCGGGACATACGCGGCGCCTTCGAGCTCCATGGTGGGCAGATCGAGGTTCGGGCTGTCCGGACCCCCGCCGTTGGGCAGCGGAACCCAGACGTGGCTGCGGGAGAGCGTCTCGACAATGCGCGCCCCGGCCCCGGGGACGTCCACGGAGGCGGCGAGCACCTCTTCGAGCTCATTGCCGGGAAACGCCGGATACGCGGCATGCGCGCCGTCGGGGAATCCTCCATGAGCCGGTGCCACACCGTACTGCTCCGGGAAGCTCATCTTCGTCCAACCGCCATCTCGTCCGACCTGCCCAAAGCACCCTAACGGCTGGGCGGCGCGGGACCTGCGGGGCGGGCGTCATCTCCACAGCACTTCCCCACCTCGCCCGGCCCGCGGCCGCGGCGCTCCCCTCCGCCGCCCGGCTCGCCGTCGTCACGCTGGGTGAGGTGCGGAGGGCTGGTTTCCGCCAAGGTCACCCGGCGCTCACCGGTCCTTCGGCGCGGGTGGGATCGCTCGCGTGAGACTCGGGGATCGCTCGCACGAGAGGCGGGGATCGCTCGTACGGGACGCGGGGATCACTCGAACGAGATACCGCGCAGCGCGCTCGCGGCCGGCCGGTCCAGCAGCACCGCCGAGGCGCACCCCTCCGGCGGCCGTCCCCGCTCGATCCTCTCGATCAGCCGCCGCATCGCGCGCAGATGCCGGGCGAAGGCATAGCCGGAGACGCCGCGGCCGCGGGCGGCCTGCCCCTCCAGGGCCACCGTGGCGTCCACGTCCAGCAGCACCATATGGAGGTTGCGGCCCCGGCGCCGGGCGTCCCGCGCCAGCCAGCGGCGGACCCACGGCAGCGCACCGCAGTCGTGCACCACGACGCTCACGTCCGCGCGCAGCGCCCGGCGCAGCCCCGCGTAGTGGGCGCACCGGACCAGCGGGCGGTAGAGCGCGTACGGCAGCCAGCCGGGCAGCCGGCGCTCCCACGCCTCCCGCGTGTGCTGCGAGTCCACCCGCATGACGACGGCGCCCGTCTCGTCCACCAGGGGCACCGTCCGATTGATCAGCGTGCTCTTGCCGCTGCCCGGCAACCCGGAGGCGACCAGCACGTCTCCCGCCGGATAGCGCAACTCGCCCGGGGCCGCGCCGGCCTCCCCGCCCGGCGCCGCGCCGCGCAGATCGCGCACCGGGGCTCTTCGGCCGGGACGGACCGCCGGCCCGGAGGGGACGCGGCCGGGCGGCGTCGGCAGGAGCCTGTGTGCGGTCGCGTACGTTCCCTGCCCATGCACCGTGATCGTCCTCCCAGGTCGGTCATCGCTGCTCGTACCCGCAGAGTGTCAAGAAAAGGTAATGTCCATCAAGGCTGCCTCCGGCGGACCGCCCGGATCGGGACTTCCCTTCTCGGCCATACGTGCGATGATGTGCCCCGCAACTCCATACCGGCCGTTTGAAGCCGCGCGGGAGAGTCCTTGGTCACCGGCCGTGGTGCCGGAGGTCCAGGGCGCCGAAGGAGCAAGTCCTCCCTTGAATCTCTCAGGCCCCGATACCGCGCGGACGAGGCAGATCTGAAAAGCGGGCCGCGCGGGCGCGGCTCCACCCACGGTGCAAGCCGGGCCCCTTACGGGCGTCACGGCGAACCTCTCAGGTTCCGATGACAGATGGGGAGGACGTACGCGTCCTTGCCGTCCGACCTCTCCGTCGCGCGACCCCGACCTGACCTCCTGGAGCCTGAACCGTGACCGACGCCCCGCCCACCCCACGCCGTACCGCGCTGGACGCGCGGCACCGCGCGCTCGGCGCCACCATGACCGACTTCGCCGGCTGGGACATGCCGCTGCGCTACGGCAGCGAGCGCGATGAGCACACGGCGGTGCGCACCCGCGCCGGGCTCTTCGACCTCTCCCACATGGGTGAGATCTCTCTCATCGGTCCGCAGGCCGGGCAGGCCCTGGACCACGCGCTGGTCGGCCATCTGTCCGCGCTCGCCGTGGGCCGCGCCCGCTACACCATGATCTGCGACGACGAGGGCGGCATCCTGGACGACCTGATCGTCTACCGCCTCGGGGACGAGGAGTTCCTGGTCGTCGCCAACGCCGCCAACGCCCAGGTGGTGCTGGACGCGCTGACCGAGCGCGCCCGCGGTTTCACCGCGGTCGTAAGGGACGACCGGGACGCGTATGCACTGATCGCGGTCCAGGGGCCCGAGTCCGCGGGCATCCTGCGCACCCTGACCGACGCCGACCTGGACGGGCTGAAGTACTACGCCGGGCTGCCGGGCACCGTCGCGGGCGTCCCGGCCCTGATCGCCCGCACCGGCTACACGGGCGAGGACGGTTTCGAGCTGTTCCTGGCGCCGGGCGACGCCGAGCGGGTCTGGGAGGCGCTGACCGAGGCGGGCGCCCCGGTGGGCCTGGTGCCCTGCGGTCTGTCCTGCCGGGACACCCTGCGCCTGGAGGCGGGGATGCCGCTGTACGGGCATGAGCTGTCCACCGACACCACCCCCTTCGACGCGGGGCTCGGCCGGGTGGTGAAGTTCGACAAGCCGGGCGACTTCATCGGCCGCCAGGCCCTGGAGGCCGCGTCCCGCCGGGCGGACAGCGTCACCCCGCGCACCCTGGTCGGCCTGGTCGCTTCAGGCCGCCGGGTGCCGCGCGCCGGATACGCCGTGCTGGCCGCCGACGGCTCGCGGATCGGCCAGGTCACCTCGGGCGCGCCCTCCCCGACGCTGGGCAAGCCGATCGCCATGGCGTACGTGGACGCGGAGTACGCCAAGCCCGGCACCGAGGGGGTCTCGGTGGACATCCGCGGCAGCCAGGAGCCGTACGAGGTCGTGGCGCTCCCCTTCTACCGGCGCGAGCGCTGAGCCACCGCCCTCGCCCTTGTCCGGGAGACGCCTTCCCGGGAGACGGCTTACCAGGGAACGGCTTCTCTGGAGACGGCTTGCCGGAAGACGGCTCCCCGGGAGGCGTCCCCTCGTTCCCCGGCGCGTCGCATCCCACCAGCTAAGACCCATTTCCCAAGCCCTCCCCCCTATCCAGGAGAATCGGACCATGAGCAACCCCCAGCAGCTGCGCTACAGCAAGGAGCACGAGTGGCTGTCGGCCGCCGACGAGGACGGCGTGTCGACGATCGGCATCACCGAATTCGCGGCCAACGCGCTCGGCGACGTCGTCTATGTCCAGCTCCCGGACGTCGGCTCCGCCGTCTCCGCCGGTGAGACCTGCGGTGAGCTGGAGTCCACCAAGTCGGTCAGCGACCTGTACGCGCCGGTCTCCGGTGAGGTCACCGAGATCAACGAGGACGTGGTGAACGACCCGGCGCTGGTGAATTCCGCCCCCTTCGAGGGCGGCTGGCTGTTCAAGGTGAGGGTGACCGGCGAGCCGGAGGACCTGCTCTCCGCCGACGAGTACACCGCCTTCGCCGAAAACTGACCCTCCTCTTCCGATCGGGACCCTGATGTCGCTTCTCAACAGCTCCCTGCACGACCTCGACCCGGACGTCGCCGCCGCTGTCGACGCCGAACTCCACCGCCAGCAGTCCACCCTGGAGATGATCGCCTCCGAGAACTTCGCTCCGGCGGCGGTCATGGAGGCCCAGGGCTCGGTCCTGACCAACAAGTACGCCGAGGGCTACCCCGGCCGCCGCTACTACGGCGGCTGTGAGCACGTCGATGTGGTCGAGCAGATCGCCATCGACCGGGTGAAGGAACTCTTCGGCGCGGAGGCGGCGAACGTCCAGCCGCATTCGGGCGCCCAGGCCAACGCGGCCGCGATGTTCGCGCTGCTCTCCCCCGGCGACACGATCCTGGGCCTGAACCTGGCGCACGGCGGCCACCTGACCCACGGCATGAAGATCAACTTCTCCGGCAAGCTGTACAACGTGGTGCCCTACCACGTGGACGCCGAGACCGGTCTGGTCGACATGGACGAGGTCGAGCGGCTGGCCAAGGAGCACCGCCCCAAGCTGGTCATCGCGGGCTGGTCGGCCTACCCCCGCCAGCTGGACTTCGCGGCCTTCCGCCGGATCGCGGACGAGGTCGGCGCGTACCTGATGGTCGACATGGCCCACTTCGCGGGTCTGGTGGCGGCCGGGCTGCACCCCTCGCCCGTCCCGCACGCCCATGTGGTGACCACCACCACCCACAAGACCCTGGGCGGTCCGCGCGGCGGTGTGATCCTCTCCACCGCCGAGCTGGCCAAGAAGATCAACTCGGCGGTCTTCCCGGGTCAGCAGGGCGGTCCGCTGGAGCATGTGATCGCCGCGAAGGCGGTGGCCTTCAAGGTCGCGGCGAGCTCCGCCTTCACGGAGCGCCAGGAGCGCACGCTGGAGGGCGCCAAGATCCTCGCCGAGCGCCTGGCCCAGCCCGATGTGCGCGAAGCGGGCGTCTCCGTCCTCTCCGGCGGCACCGACGTCCATCTGGTCCTGGTCGATCTGCGCCACTCCGAGCTGGACGGGCGGCAGGCCGAGGACCGGCTCCACGAGGTCGGCATCACGGTCAACCGCAACGCCATCCCGAACGACCCCCGGCCCCCGATGGTCACCTCGGGTCTGCGGATCGGTACCCCGGCGCTGGCCACGCGCGGCTTCACCGCCGACGACTTCCGCGAGGTCGCCGACGTGATCGCCGAGACGCTCAAGGCGTCCTCCTCCTTCGGGGCGGCCGAGGCGGAGGCGCTGAAGGCACGGGTCACCGCCCTGGCCGACAAGCACCCGCTGTACGCGCATCTGTCGGAGTAACCCCGGCGCGGACCCGGCCGGGTTCCGGAGCGGACCCGGCCGGATTCGGGAGCGACCCCGGCCGGACCCGGCCGAACGCCGCAGCGGTCCCGGAACCGTCCCGGGCACAGGGGCGCGCCCACCCCGGCGCGCCCCCGCACCACCCCCGCACGCACCCTCACGTGCAGACAAAGGAGTCCCCCGGTGGCCATCTCCGTCTTCGACCTCTTCTCGATCGGCATCGGCCCGTCCAGCTCGCACACCGTCGGCCCGATGCGGGCCGCGCGGATGTTCGTCCGCCGGCTGAAGAACGAGGGCCTGCTGACCCACACCGCCTCCGTCCGGGCCGAGCTCTTCGGCTCACTGGGCGCCACCGGTCATGGTCACGGCACCCCGAAGGCCGTACTGCTGGGCCTGGAGGGCCACTCCCCGCGCACCGTCGACGTCGAGGCGGCCGACGGCGAGGTGGAGCGCATCCGCGCCACCAAGCGGCTGCGGCTGCTCGGCGCCGAGATCGGCTCCGGCCAGGAGATCGACTTCGATGAGCCGGCCCAGCTGATCCTGCACCGCCGCCGCTCCCTGCCGTACCACGCCAACGGCATGTCGCTGCTGGCGTACGACGCCGAGGGCCATCCGCTGCTGGAGAAGACGTACTACTCGGTCGGCGGCGGCTTCGTGGTGGACGAGGACGCGGTCGGCGAGGACCGCATCAAGCTCGACGACACCGTCCTCACCCACCCCTTCCGCACCGGTGACGAGCTGCTGCGGCTCTCCCGCGAGACGGGTCTGTCCATCTCGGGCCTGATGCTGGAGAACGAGAAGGCGTGGCGCACGGAGTCGGAGGTCCGGGCGGGCCTCCTGGAGATCTGGCACGTCATGAAGGCGTGCGTGGCCCGGGGCATGTCCCAGGAGGGCATCCTGCCCGGCGGCCTCAAGGTCCGCCGCCGCGCCGCCACCGCCGCCCGCGCCCTGCGCTCCGAGGGCGACCCGGCCGCCCGCGCCATGGAGTGGATCACCCTCTACGCCATGGCGGTCAACGAGGAGAACGCGGCGGGCGGACGCGTGGTCACCGCCCCGACCAACGGCGCGGCCGGCATCATCCCCGCCGTCCTGCACTACTACACCCGCTTCGTCCCGGGCGCCGACGAGGAGGGCGTCATCCGCTTCCTGCTCGCCGCGGGAGCGATCGGCATGCTCTTCAAGGAGAACGCCTCGATCTCCGGCGCCGAGGTCGGCTGCCAGGGGGAGGTCGGCTCCGCCTGCTCCATGGCCGCCGGTGGTCTCGCCGAGGTCCTCGGCGGCTCCCCGGAACAGGTGGAGAACGCCGCCGAGATCGGCATGGAACACAACCTCGGCCTCACCTGCGACCCCGTGGGCGGCCTGGTCCAGATCCCCTGCATCGAGCGCAACGGCATGGCCTCGGTCAAGGCGGTCACCGCCGCGCGGATGGCGCTACGCGGCGACGGCCGCCACCATGTCTCGCTCGACAAGGTCATCAAGACCATGCGGGACACCGGGGCCGATATGAAGGTCAAGTACAAGGAGACGGCGCGGGGCGGACTCGCGGTCAACGTCATCGAGTGCTGACGGAGGGAACGGCGAGTGGGGTGGGCTGACGCCCCGGCGCTACGGGTGCCGGTCGGGGAGGGCGCGGAACGCTGGGCCAGCCGGGCGACGAGCCGACGGGTCCTGTTCGTGGTGCACAACGTCACCTCGGCCGGCCGCCTGCTGGACGTACTGCCGCTGTTCCACGACGACTTCCGGGTCCAACTCCTGGTCACCTCGACCGGGTCATCCGCGTTCCAGAGCGGAATCGGGGCGTTGTTCGCGGAGTTGGGGCTGCCCGTGCTGCCCTGGGAACAGGCGTTGGCGACACCGGTGGATCTGGCGGTTTCCGCGAGCTTCGGTGGGCAACTTCAGGACATACAAGGCAAATTGGCTGTTTTGTCCCATGGAGTTGGATACACTAAGAAACTGGGCGAGTCACGAGTCACGAGTCACGAGTCACGAGACACGAGACACGAGAGCCGCGAGCCCCCCGAACCCCGAGCCGACCTTCGGCCTGTCGCGGGAGTGGCTGCTGGCGGACGGTGAGCCGTTCGTGGACGGCCTCGTCCTCTCCCACCCGGAGCAGCTGGAGCGGCTGCGGCGGGTGTGCCCGGAAGCCGAGAAGACCTCCGTACTCGCCGGCGACCCCTGCTTCGACCGCATGCTGGCCGGGCGCCGCCACCGGGAGCGGTTCCGCCGCGCCCTGGGCGTACGCCGAGGTCAGCGGCTCGTCGTACTGAACTCCACCTGGAACCCCGAGGGTTTCTTCGGGAACGGCGGCGGCCAGGACGTCCTGCCGGGCCTGCTGCCGCGCCTCGCCTCCGAGCTGCCGGCCGACGACTACCGGCTGGCGGCCGTACTGCATCCGAACATCTGGTACGGGCACGGGCCGGGGCAGATCCGCGTCTGGCTGGACCGGGCCCGCCGCGGCGGACTGACCCTGATCGACCCCGTGCACGCGTGGCGGCAGGCCCTGCTGGCGGCGGATGTCGTACTGGGGGATTTCGGGGCGGTGTCCTACTACGCCGCGGCGCTGGGCATCCCCGTGCTGCTCGCGTCGGCCACGCGGGACCGGCTGGACCCCGAAGCGCCGCTCGCGACGTTCGTCCGGGAGGCCCCCCGGCTCGACCCGTACGGCCCGCTGCGGGGCCAGCTGGAGGACCTGCTGGCGCGGCACCGCCCGCCGGCCGGTCCGGCGGAGTTCACCAGTTCGGCACCGGGCGCCTCGGCGGGGCTGCTGCGGAGGCTCTTCTACACGCTGATGGACCTGCCCGAGCCCGCGGCTCCCGCCCTGCTGGAACCGCTGCCCCTGCCGCCGTACGAACCCCCACGGCGTACGGCTCCCCTGGACGTCCGTACGCATGTGGGTGCGCGGGCCCGGGGAGCGGAGGACGTCTGGATCGAACGCTCCATGGGGCACCCGTACGAGGCGGCGTACGACACGGCATACGGCAGGCCGTACGACACGGCCGGCGAGACACACCGCGCCGTCCACGAGGACACCCGCGACCCCGGCGACCTGACGTCGGCTGATGTGATCTACCGGGACGGGCGGCCGGACGACCCCCGCCTGGGCGGCCCGGCGGAGTGGACCGCCGAGGTGCTGCGCCGGTATCCGCACTGCTCGCTCGCCGGGTATGTGACCGGTCCGCACAGCTGCACCGTGCGCGCCCGGCGGCACGGCGTGTTCCAGCTGTCGGCGGCCCCGGGAGCGGACGCCGATCCGGCGGCCTACGCCTCGGCCCTGCACGCGTGGCTGGCCGGTGGCGGTGCGGTGCCGCCGGGCGGGGTGACCCTCCGGGTGCACACGGCCGGCCGTGTGCACCCGGTGACGGTGACCCCCGCTACCGGGACCGGGCGGCCTCGCAGCGCAGCCGCAGCCGGGCCAGATAACCCAGGTGCACAGTCGCCTGTTCCGGACTGAGCAGGCGTTCAGCCTCGGCGATCCTCGTCAGAGCCTCGGCGTGCTCACCGGCGTCGTGCAGCGTCTCGGCGAGGTCCGTGAGCGTACGGGCCTGGTTGTACGCCTCTCCCCGGTCCGCGAAGAAGTCCCGCGCGGCCTCCAGACGGAGGCGGGATTCCGCCAGCCGTCCCAGGCCGCGCAGGGCACGCCCCTGGTGGCGCTCGATCAGGGCGAGGGCACGCGGCAGGTCCGCCGCGCCCTCCTGGCCGGGGCCGATCCGCCGGTAGATGCCCTCCGCCTCGACGAACCGCTCGTACGCCGCGTCGTACCGCCATCGGTACAGCGACAACAGGCCGAGGAACTCCACGGACGACGCCTCACCGCGTACGTGGCCCGCCGCCCGCTCACCGGCGACGGCGGCGCGCACCGCGTGCTCGGCCTCCTCCCAGCGCCCCAGCTCGCCCAGGCAGTGGCCCAGTTGGAAGTGGAGCGCGCCCGCCATGCGGGTGCGCGGCTGGTGCTCGTCGGCGCACCGGGCCGCGATCCGGAGGGCGGGCAGCACCTCGTCCCAGTGTCCGGCCTTCAGCTGAAGCGGCCACAGCGCGCGGGCCAGCCGCAGCGCCGTGTCGATGTACTGGTACTCGTCCGCCACCGAGACCGCCCGCACCAGGTTCCCGGCCTCGGCCAGCAGGGCCGCCATGCCCTCGGCCGCGCCACCGTACGGAGTCCCCCGCGCGGGTGCGGGCTCGGTCCGCCAGCTCTGCGGCAGGGCGGCGTGGGCGGCGTGCAGCGCCCGGTTCAGCAGCCCGTCGAGCACCCGTGACACCGCCGCGAAGCACTCCGGAATACCGTGCTCCGGCCCGGCGGCGTCGGCCAGATGGCGGCGCACCTCGGGCCGGAAGCGGTACCGTCCGTCCCCCACCGGCTCCACCAGCTGCGCGTCCGCAGCCTCGGCGAGCATCCGGGCGGCTTCCGCCTCGGTGACGGCGGCGGCGTCCGAGGCCAGCCGGGCGTCGATCGCGGGCCAGCCACCCAGCGCGGTCAGCCGGCACAGCCGCGCCGGCTCCGGCCCGAGACGGCGACACGCCTCCCGTGTCACGGTGTGCACCGGATGAGACCGCGCGGACGCGGGGGATACATCCGGGCAGTCCGGCGCATCGTTCATTTCCTCGGCCGTACCCTCCGCCAACAGGCGCATCGCCGCCGCCTTCAGAGCGAAGGCATTGCCCGCGCAGGTGTCCAGCAGGGCGGGCAGCCGCGGCTTGACCCGCGCGACCGTCTCGGCCCCGGCCACCTTCCTCAGCATCCGCAGCGCGTCCCGCTCGCCCAGCGGTGGTACGGCGATGCGCAGCGCCTCCAGCGCGAACGGCGGACCGGAGGCCACCACCAGCAAGAAGACCTCCGGCGTGGCCGGAACGAGATGGCGGACCTGCGCCACCGAGGAGGCGTGGTCGATCACCACCAGCGCCCGGCGGCCGGCCGTCAACCGCCGGTAGAGCTGTTCCCGCCCCGTCTCCGTGGGCGGAATCCGCTCGGGCTCGACGCCCATCTGCCGCAGCAGGCGCAGCAGGACGGCGGCCGGTTCCAGCCCACCCTCCCCGGCCGCGTCGCGCAGATCGACGTAGAACTGCCCGTCGGGGTACCGCGCGATCTGGGCGGCGCCCCAGTGCAGGGCCACCGCGCTGGTGCCGATGCCGGGCGGCCCGTGCAGCAGCGCGACCCGCGGCCGCCCGGCGGCGGCACGGGTCGCCTCCCGCTTCAGCTGCCTCAGGACGCTCTCGCGGTCGGTGAAGTCCCGTGTGGCGGGCGGCAGTCCCGCCACGGGGCGCAGCGCCACCGCCGCGTCCGGCAGGCTCCGCAGCAGCAGGGCCCACTCGCCGGACCGCCCGTCCTCGTCACTCAGGCGCGCGTGCATCTGCCGCGCCAGTGCCTCCCGCCCCTCCGCGGTGGCCGGCAGCGGCGTCTCCCGGCCCAGGGTCCGTCTCACCAGCGTGCCCGTCGACACGAGCAGCTGCTTGCCCACTTCTCCGGCCGCGCCGTTCCCCACCGCCGCGAGGAATGCGGTGAGCGCGCTCACCGTGACGATCTCGATCACACCGGCCCCTCCCCTGGTCCCGGTCCGGTCCCTGGCCGGACTGTATCCCCGCACTACCTGCCCGGGAAAACCATCCGGCCTCGGCGGCCCCCGGCCGGGTTCGCCGCGACGAGTAACCCCCGGATGTCACACTCCGGCGGCCTGGTCTGTCGCACCTGCGGAAACCTTCGTGAGCCCCGCTCGGCAGCCGCCCGAGTCACGGGTGCGACCCGCGATCCGTACGACACGATGGAGAGACCCGCCATGGTCCGTATCTCGCTCACCCCGCCCGACACGCTGCTCAACCGCATCGGCGCCTGGTACTCCCGGCGCACCTACGGCAAGGTGCTCGACCCCGGTCTGGCCGCCGGGCACAACGCGCGGGTGCTGCTCACCTACGTCCGGGCCGAGCGCGGTGCCGCCAAGTGGAACCGCCTCGACGCGGGCCTCAAGCACCTGGCGGTCATGGCCGTGTCGGCCAGGATCAACTGCTCGTGGTGCCTGGATTTCGGCCACTGGGAGGCCGACTCCCTCGGACTCCCGATGGAGAAGATCTCCAAGGTGCCGGGATGGCGCGACCACCAGGACGCCTTCACCGAGCTGGAGTTGCTCGTCCTGGACTACGCCGAGGCGATGACCGAGACCGAACCCCGCGTCACCGACGAGCTCGCGGCCGCCCTGATCGAGCGGCTCGGTGAGGCGGCCTTCGTCGAACTCACCGCCATGGTCGGCCTGGAGAACTACCGCTCGCGCGTCAACAGCGCCTTCGGCCTGACCAGTCAGGGATTCTCGGACACCTGCGGCGTACCGTCCGGGGTACCGTCGCGGACGTGATCGACGCGACCACCTTCGAACAACACCGGCGCATGCTGTTCGGCATCGCCTACCGCATGCTCGGCAGCGTCGCCGACGCCGAGGACCTGGTGCAGGACACCTGGCTGCGCTGTAGTCAGGTGTCCACCCCGGTGGACAACCCGGCCGGCTATCTGGCCCGTACGGTCACCAACCTCGCCCTCAACCGGCTCACCTCGGCCGCCGCCACCCGCGAGCGGTACGTCGGTCCCTGGCTGCCCGAGCCGCTGGTCACCCAGCCCGACGCCGGCGAGGGGGTGGAGCTGGCCGAATCGGTGTCGCTCGCCCTGCTCGTCGTCCTCGAAAGCCTCTCCCCGCTGGAGCGGGCGGTCTTCGTGCTCAAGGAGGTCTTCGGCTTCTCCTTCAAGGAGATCGCCGGAATGCTGGAACGCGGCGAGGCGGCCGTACGGCAGGTCGGCCGCCGGGCCAGATCACACGTCCAGGCCCGGCGACCGCGCTACGACGCACCGGACGAGGTGCGGCGACGGGTCACCGATGAGTTCCTGGCCGCCTGTCTCGGCGGCGACCTCAACCGCATGATGGAACTGCTCGCCCCCGATGTGACGGCGTGGAGCGACGGCGGCGGCAAGGTGAAGGCCGCGCTCCGCCCGCAGCACGGCGCGGACAAGGTCGCCCGTTTCCTCGCCGCCGTCGTCTCCCAGCCGATGGACGACCCCCAGGTGCACCCGGTCGACGTCAACGGCCGCCCGGGACTGCTCCTCACGGTCGCGGGCCGCCCGGACACCGTCGCCTGCGCGGAGATCGCGGACGCCCGCATCACCGAGATCCGCATCATCCGCAACCCGGACAAGCTGCGGCACCTGGCGCGGACACAGGCGTGAGGCGCCGCCGGTCGCCCTGCCGCCGGTCGCCCTGCCGCCGGTCGGCCCGCCGCCGGTCGGCCCGCCGCCGGTCGGCCCGGCGGCGATCACCGACGCGCTCAGCGGACCGTGGCCCTCAGATCTGCCCCAGGTCGATCTCCACCGGGAACGGAGCCGCGACCTTCACCACTCCGGTGAACACGTCTCCCTCCCGGTACGTCCTGGTCGCGGGGTCGAGAACGGAGGTGTAGACGAGCGGGACGCCCGTGGCGGCCTGCTCGATCCGCCAGTAGAAGGCGATCCCGGCCTTGGCGTACTGATCGACCTTCACGACGCGGTCGGTGGTCTCCGAACCCGGCGATACGACCTCGGCGACCAGCAGCACGTGCTCGGGACGGGTGGGCGTGACGTCGATCGTCTCCGCGCGGTACACGACCACGTCCGGACGGCGATTGGTGAGCGGCACATCCTGGAGCCGTACGTCGAAATCCGTATCGGCGTTCCAATCGGCGCCCGCGGCGTCGTCCAGGGCGTTGGCGAGGATCCGGGCCAGGCGGTTGTGCCGCTTGGACGCGCTGGGGCTCACCACGACCATCCCGTCCACGATCTCGACGCCCGCGCACTGCTCCTCGGACCAGGAGTCGTACTGCTCCGCCGTGATCTGCTCGTGCATCCACGCGGGAGCGACCATCTCAGCGGTCATGACTCACCTCCCCGAACCTGCGCGACGGACCTGATGCTGTTGCGCTCAGCGTACCGGGGTCGGCGCCCCCGCTTCTGGACTCACCGATCCCCGTCTCCGACCGGTCGGCCGCCCAGATGCCGTCGAATGATGTGCGCTACATCGAGGAGCCATTGCCTCAGGCTGACGCCGTTCGGCGGCCTGACGCCCATGCCCAGTGCCCTGACCGCGCGGGTGAGGTCCTCATCGGACTCCGCCATGGCGAGCAGCTCCGGGATCTCGAGGAGAGCCCGGTGGAGGTCCTCATCGGGCATGCCCTGTAGGTAGTCATCGATGGCTTCGCGATGCGAAGAGTATTCGTGTGGGAAATCCTGGTGAAAATATCCCCCCATGAGCTCTCCCAGGGAGGGAAAGGCGTCCTCCCATTCCCATTCCATTTGCGGCACCTGCCCTGCGTGATTCTGCGGATTCCGCAGCGCGGCTCGAATGTGGTCGCGGGCGATACTGAGACATTCCTCGACGCTCTTCCCTTCCACGGGACGCACCCGGGGCATCAGGTTCACCTCGTCCGCCACTTCGGAGGAGAACAGTCCCGCGGCGAGGAGGTCGTCGATCTCTTGGACCGCACGGACGCCCCGCTCCGGGAACCGCGAGATCACGCGCAGATATCCCCGCAAGGCCGGCCCCGGAATGCTCGGAGTGTCGGTGAACACATAACCCGCCTGAGTATACGCGCGAAGGAGATTTTGGATCTCCTGGAAGCGATGCCCAGGCGCGGGTGGGTGCGTCATGGCGATCCAATCGGCTCGAAGCGGTCAGGGAACAGGGTAGGAGGTGAGCACCCGGTATCCGGATGCCGCTGATGGGTCGCGCTTGAGGACGACCCTCACCTTATTAACCCAGCTTGGCGGATCGCCTCTCAAGTAACTGTCCCTGCTCAGGGTCAGCCCCGTGCGCTCGCTGAATTCGGTCGCGGGGAGAGGGAGTTTCGGTTTTGTGCCGTTCAGCCACGTTGTAATCCTGCCCTGGTATCGAGCCAGCGTCTCATCCACAAACCGTTGAGCCGATCCCTCATCGATGAACCGCGAGTCGGCCTCTATCCCTGGCTCCGACCTCAGGCGATTTCGCATATCCTGGGTCGTCTTCTCCACGTGGCGCTCAATGGTGTGAGATCCGTTCTTCCCCTCGTCTCCCTTGATGTCTGCGCGGTGCTGCTGCTTGGTCGCCCCTTTGCGTTTTTCCCGTGGCCACGCGTTCCGACCCTCGGCGTTTACCCCGGACCCGCCTCCGGAAGCCGCCATGAGGACGATACCCAGGGCTCCGTACGTGGCCGCGTGGATGGCGGCTTCGGGAGTGATGACCGTCGCGCCCACACGGACGCCCGTCAGGGCGAGTCCGAGGCCGCCGCCGGGTGAGACGAGGGCCAGGAGGGACAGCAGGAGGAGGGCGAAGCCGAGGTAGGCGAGAAAGTTGTTCAGCGCGTCCAGGAGGTGGAGGTTACGGATCACCGGGGCGTCCGGGGCCGCGCCGTTCCCCAGTCTGAGCAGCAGGAGGGCGCCGACGAGGCAGCCGCCCAGCGCGGTCCCTACGCGGAAGCGGATGATGGCGAGCACCTCGCCGTGCGGCAGCGCGTGGGCCGTCCGCCAGGCGCGCAGCAGCCGCCCGAGCTGCCAGCCCGTCCACAGCAAGCCCGCGCTCCCGAAGCCGACCAGGACGTACAGGCCGGTGCCCGACCCCAAGCGCCGCTGAAGACCGGCCGTGGCCGGGAAAGAGCCGATGACCAGGAGGAGTAACGCCGGCATCGCGAGGCCGACGGATACCAGCACGTACCACTTGCGGCGCCGGTCCCGCAGGCCACGAGCAGCCTGCGCCACAGCCCGTAAGCCGACACCCCGCCAGGCGTGTTCGCGGTCGGAGGCGTCGATCTGGGTGGCGGACCAGGCGACCGTACGGTGCAGGGTCTCGGCACCGGGATACGGTTCCCCAGCCGCCGCCCCGTACAGCAGAGACCGCCGCAGCCGGGCGAAGCGTAAGGCGATCAGCGTGGACCACGGCACGCACCAAGCACCGTACGCCGCCAGCGCGCTCACACCGGACCGGCCCGCCCGCTCCGCCTGCGGCAGGATGCCCGGCACGACCGCCTTCCCCCACCACAACTGCCGCAGGTCGACGGCCACCGCAACCGCCAGACACCCCAGCGGCACCGCCCACAGCATTCCCTCGACCGTGTCGACCCGCGACGCCGCCTCCCGGTCCATCGGGTGCGCGGCGGCGTAATTGGTCAGCATGTGCAGCGCGGACGTCGCGACCAACGGCAGTACGCCGAGCGCGCGCATCCAGCCCCGGCCGCGCAGCAGAACGCCGGCGCCGAGCGCTGCCAGGGCCGTGTAGACCAGGTGGGGGCTGGTGACAGCGGCCGGGGTCCGTTCACCGAGTTCCACAACCCCCTGCGGCGCGGGGAGCCAGGCGGAGAAGACCTGCTCAACGCCCGGGATGTACGGCGCGCGGAGGCTGTCGGGAATGACCCAGCCGCCGGCCGGGTGCGGAATCGCCCGGTCCGCATCCAGCCCGTACCGCGCCACCGCCTCCAGCAGCCCGAAACCGGCCCCCAGAGCCGCCCCGAGCACCACGTAATCCGTGAGCCCCCACTGCCGGCGGACCCTGACGTTCCACGCCACGAACAGCAAGGGAGCCAGCTTCATCAGCTCTTCGATGACCGGGTCAGCCGTATAGCTCGCAGCCTTCACGACCTCGGCCGGCGACTCCCCAGTGGCCTCGGCGACCCCACGCGTGTACGCCAACTCCAGCAGCGCCGCCGCGACCCCGCACCCGTAGACGCCGACCGCGATGGCCAGCAGCGCCGTGGACATCCGCACGGACCGTGTCGGCGACGACAACACGAGCAACTGCGCCACGCCGTACACGGTCGCGGCCAGCATCAGCAGAGCCACACCGGCCTCCCCCAACGGCCGTCCGATTCGGGTGGCGAGGCTATGCCTTGGCCCATGAGCGCGACAAGATGACGCCTTGGCGCACCGCCGCGCGCGGAGCCACTCGTCCGCCGCTTACGGGGCGGGGTCGGCTTCCACGTCACCGGCAGACGCGGTCTGCTGACGGCCCGCCCGGCGGCCGGAGCGCTCGGCGCGTACGGAGCGGAAGCCGGGGTGGACGCCGGGGCTGAGGCCCTGCCGGTCCGCCAGCCGCCGCAGCAGCCCGGTCAGCTGTTCCCGCTCCTCCTCCGAGAGGCCCTCGGTCATCCGGCGTTCGTGCTCCGCGCCCACCTTCCGCAGCTCTGCCAGCACCTTCCCGCCCTCGTCGGTCAGATGGACCGCGTACAGGCGCCGGTCGACAGGGTTCTTACGGCGCTCGATCAGCCCGCGCCGCTCCAGTTCGTCGGCGAACGCGACGAACCGGCTCGGCGGCATGCCCAAGTCGTCGGCGAGCTCGCGCTGGCTGCGGCCCGGGGAACCGGCCAGCAGCCGCAGCAGGCCGCCCTGCGGCGGGGTCAGGTCCAGCTCCACCAAGCGCTCGGCGAACAGCTTGGCGGCGTGGGCGCCGAGTTGGGCCAGCAGAAAGGCGGCACCGGTGGGGGGTGGGCCTGGTGGCCGTTCACCTTCGTTGGTCGTTCCCATGCGGACATCGTACTCGGTTGACAATCGTTCCAACTTGTAATCATTATCTTCCGTATCGGTTTTCTGGCAGACCAGCGGTCCTGACCGGCCAATGGACCCGGCCGACCGACGGACCCGACCGACGGACCCGGCCGACCAACGGAGGAGAAGCCATGCCCAGCACGACCCCCCAGACCACATCCCCCACCCCTCCCACCCGGACGACCCCCGGTGAGCACACCCCCGGCCGCCGCCCCCAGGGCGGGCCCCCGCTGCTGGCCCCCGTGCTCGCGTTCGCCGTCCTGACCATCGGCTACGTCGTCGTCAACCGCTCGACCCCGCGCCCCGACGCCTCCGGCAAGGACGTGCTGACGTACGCGCGGGACCACGGCACCACCATCGAGCTGGGCTCGCTGCTGCTGTTCGCCTCGGCCACGCCATTGGCGCTCATGGCAGCGGTGCTCTACCGCCGGCTGCGGGCGCTGGGCATCACCGCACCGGGCTCGGCGATCACGCTGGTGGGCGGGGTGCTGGCGGCCGCGGCGCTGAGCGGCAGCGCGCTGTTCGGCTGGGCCGGTGGCCGCCTGCCCATGGACGCCGATCCGGCCCTGGCCCGCGCGCTGGCCGACCTGTCGTTCCTGTCCGGCGGCGCCGCCTACTCGGTGACGTTCGCGATGCTCGTCGCCGGCATCTCGGTGACCGGGCTGATGGCCCGCCTGCTGCCCCGCCCGCTGACCTGGACCGGGCTGGCCCTGGCCGCCGCGGGGATGCTCTCCATGCTCTCGCTGGTGGCCGACCCGTTCAGCTACCTGCTGCCGGTCGTGCGCTTCGGCGGGCTCGTCTGGCTGGTCATCACCGCCGCCCTGCTGCCCCGCACCCGCCCGTCACGGCACCAGTGAGCGCCGGACGCCCGGAACGTGGCCGAGTGCGCCACCCCGAGGGGTGGCGCACTCGTTCACGTTCCGGTGCGGCCACATCCGTACCACTCGCCCATGAAGTCCCTTGTCCGGCACGGCGGTTCGACTTAGCGTGACGGATCGGTAACACCGTCGGAGGGGTTGGGGGCGTGGCGTTATGGATGGCGCTTGCGTCGGTATGGGCCGTGCTACAGCTGTTGTTGCTGTCCTGGCCGGTGCGGACGGTGCGGTGGCCGACGGTGCTCCTCGCCTTCGGGGTGGGCGCGTACGGCTGCGGTGTGCTTTCGATGCTGCTGGAGCTCGTGGTGGCACGGCAGTTGGCCACCGCGAGGCAAAAGTCTCTGGCGGCCGTCATGGATGTGGTGTCGTGGACGACGGCCCCGGCGGTGGAGGAGCTGCTGAAGGTCGCACCGCTCCTGCTCGTGGGGTGGGCGCTGCGCGGGCGGATGCAGTGGGGTCTGGCGGACTTCGTGGTGCTGGGCGGCGCCGCCGGGGCGGGGTTCAGCCTGCTGGAGAACCTTCTGATGTACGCCGAGTCCGCGGGCAAGGCCGTTCCCTCGGATGAGGGAGGCTGGCTGATCGCCCAGGGACTGAGCGGTCAACCGTACGTTCCCGGCCTCGGGCAGATCCTCGGCAGCTGGTTTCCGTCACCGGCCGGCACCATCGACGTCGTCGACGGGCCGACACTCCCCTACGAGGTACACATCGTCGCCGGCGTGCTCGGCGGGCTGGCGGTGGGCCTGCTGTGGTGCGGTACCCGCGCGCTGACCCGGGCGGCGGCGCTGCTGCCGATGGCCGGGGCGGTGGCGATCCACTGGGTGACCAATTACGCCGCCGCCTTCCAGGGCAACGACACCGCGATGGAGTGGCGGGAGAGGCTGGCCGGGGAGTGGGGCCTGTGGATCATCCTGGGGTGCCTCGCCGCCGCGTGGATCTGGGATCTGCGCCGGTCCCGCGCAGGCCGGCGGCGCGAGCCCGAGGTCGCGCTGGCCGCCGAACGCCAGGGCCGGACCGCCCCCGAAACTCTCTTCGGATACGCCCTGTTGCGCTCCCCGGCCACCTGGATCATCGCCCTGGGCTACGCCCGGCGGCGCAGAGCTCTGCTGTACGCCACGGCCCACCCCCGCACCCGCGCGGAGAAGCTGCGGCCGCTGCGCGAGCCGGTCGCCGAGCAGACCCGGCGCATGGACGCCACCTCCAGCCAGGAGGCATGGCACGGCGTGACCTTACGGCAGCTGTGGCGCCGGGCGAAGGAGCAGCGGCCCCGCCGGCCACGGCACGATAAGGTCCTCCTGATGCTCAGCCTGCTGCTGGCCGTCCCCTCCCTGCTGTATCTGGCGGTGGGCTCCTTCCCGGCCACGAAGGATCTCCAGGAGTACTTCGCCGAGGGCACCGGGCTGCGCATCCTGATCGGCGTCGGCCTGGCCGGGCTGGCCCTGACCCTGTGGCGCCTGATCTCCGCCGTACGCGGCTACCGGGCCGCGAGCGCTTCTCCCCTGGGCGAGACCGTCGCCCTGGTCCAGTTCCGCGTCGCCGTCTGCGCGGGCACCCTCGTGGTCGGCGTCCTGCTGCTGTCCCGCTGGCCGGCGATCGCCGACGGCGAGGCCCCGCTCGCCGGTTACGACATCCTCGGCACCGACCGCTTCCTTCTGGAAAAGCTCCTCGAGGTCGGCCTTCCCCTTCTCCTCACCCTGGCCATGTTCGCCATGCCGTACGCGCTGCCGCTGGAACTCGCCATGGGTGGAGGGCTGGGAGACACCCTGCTGATGGGCCTCGCCCCGCGTGCCCTGGCCCCGATCGCCTCCCGCGTCGGGGCCAGACTGGCGACGCGTGAGGCGATGCGATGGGCGCGCGGCGCCCTCCGGAGCCGTGGCCGGGGTGCGTTCTCCCGTACCTGGGACCGGGTGCGGCACGGCCGGACCGATCCGGTGGATGTGGCGACCGGACGGATGTTCCTGCCGCAGACGGATGTGGCGCTGCCGGGTGTGCTGCCGCTGGTGTTCTCCCGCCGGGTGGACTCCGGATACCGCGCCGGGCGGTGGTTCGGCCCGGCCTGGGCCTCAACGGCCGACCAGCGACTGGAGTTCGACCAGCAGGGCGTGGTCTTCTTCACCGAGGACGGCCTGCTGCTGGGCTATCCGCATCCGGTGCCGGGCGGCACCGCGGTCCTGCCCGCCGAGGGGCCGCGGTGGCCCCTGGCACGGACGGCGGACGGCGGCACGTACACCGTCACCGACCCGCGGACCGGACTCGTCCGCGCCTTCACCCCGTACCGCGACGAGGCACTGGCACTGCTGCGGGAGATCACCGACCGCAACGGCAACCGCGTCACCTTCACCTACGACGCTTCCGGCACGCCTGTCGAGATCCTCCACAGCGGTGGTTACCGGCTGCGGCTGACGTCGGAGAACGAGCGGATCACCGGCCTGTACGTGGCGGACGTGCGGGTGCGGGGCTACGGCTACACCGACGGCCACCTCACCGAAGTGACGGGCTCCGCGGGGCTGCCGCTGCGTTTCGGCTACGACCAGGCCGGGCGGATCACGTCCTGGACCGACACCAACCACCGCTGGTACTCCTACGCCTACGACGAGCACGACCGGGTCATCGCCGAGGGCGGCGAGGGCGGTCACCACACCCTCCGCATCGGCTACGACGGAGTGGACCCGGACTTCCCCGGTCTGAAGATCACCACCCTGGCCTCGCCGGACGGTGCGGTCACCCGCTGTCTGATCGACGAGGCGCACCAGGTCGTCGGGGAGATCGACGCGGCCGGCGCGGTCAGCCGCACCACGTATGACCTGGCCGGCCGTACGGTCGCGGAGACCGACCCGCTGGGCCGCACCACCGGCCTGCGCTACGACGAGCACGGGCATCCGACGGCCGTGATCCGCCCGGACGGCAGCGAGATCAACGCGGTGCTCGACGTACAGGGCAACCCGGTGCGGATCACCGACCCGGGCGGCGCGGTGTGGCGGCAGACCTTCGACGCGGCGGGCAACCGCACCGCGCTCACCGACCCGCTCGACGCCACCACCCGCTACCTCTACGACGCGCGCGGCGGCCTGCTCGCCATCACCGACCCGCTGGGCGCGACGACCCGGGTGCGCTGCGACGGGGCCGGGCTCCCGATCGAGATCACGGACCCGCTGGGAGCCACCACCCACTACCGGCGGGACGCGTTCGGCCGCGTCGTGGCCGAGACCGACCCCCTGGGCGCGGTGACCCGCTACGAGTGGAACCCGGAAGGCGAACTCCTGCGCCGCACCCGGCCGGACGGGTCGACGGAGTCGTGGACGTACGACGGCGAGGGCAACTGCACCACGCACACCGACGCCGTCGGCGGTACGACCGTGTACGAGTACACCCACTTCGACCTGCCGGCCGCCCGCACCGACCCGGACGGGGCCCGCTACACCTTCACCCACGACGCGGCGGCGCGGCTGACCCAGGTCACCAACCCGCAGGGCCTGACGTGGAATTACACCTACGACCCGGCAGGCCACCTGATAGCGGAGACGGACTTTGACGGTCGTAGGGTGACGTACGAGCACGACGCGGCCGGCCAACTCAGCCTCCGTACCGACCCGCTGGGCCGGCGCACCCGCTACGTCCACGACGCGCTGGGCCGCCTGGTGGCAAGGGACGCCGCCGGGCAGGTATCGACCTTCCGCTGGAGCCCGACCGGAGAACTACTCGAGGCCGTCGGCCCGGACGCCAGACTGACCCGGACCTACGACCCCGTCGGCCGCATGCTGTCCGAGACCGTGGACAACCGCAGCCTGCACCTGGCCTACGACGCAGCGGGGCAGCGTGTCTCCCGCCGCACCCCGGCAGGAGCGGAGACCACCTACGCCTACGACGCGGCGGGCAACCGCACCACGCTGACCGCCGGGAACCACGCCCTCACCTCCGCACACGACGCGGCGGGCCGCGAAACCACGCGCCGCATCGGCCACACCCTCACCCTCACCAACGCCTGGGACCCGCTCGGCCGCCTGACCACGCAATCGCTGGCCGGCGCATCCGACACCATCCACCACCGGGCGTACATCTACCGACCCGACGGCCACCTCATCGCGGTGGACGACCACCTGTCAGGCCGGCGCACTTTCAGCCTGGACCCGACAGGCCGGGTGACCACCGTCCACGCCGACGGCTGGACCGAGACCTACGCCTACGACGAAGCGGGCAACCAAACCCACGCCACCTGGCCGAGCACACAACCCGCGCAGGAGGCGACGGGCCCCCGCACCTACACCGGCACGCGCATCACCGGCGCGGGCTCGGTCCGCTACGAACACGACGCCGCCGGCCGCCTCACCCTCCGCCAGCAGACTCGTCTCTCCCGCAAACCCGACATCTGGCACTACACCTGGGACACCGAAGACCGCCTCACCTCGGTCACCACCCCCGACGGCACGGTCTGGCGCTACCACTACGACCCCTTCGGCCGCCGCACCGCCAAACAACGCCTCACCGCCACGGGTGATGTCGCGGAGGAAACCACCTTCACCTGGGACGGCCCCACCCTCATAGAACAGACCACCACCGCCCCGGACCTCCCCCACCCGGTCACCCTCACCTGGGACCACGACGGACTCCGCCCCCTGGCCCAGACCGAGCGCGTCACCGACACCACCACCCAACGCGAGATCGACGCCCGCTTCTTCGCGATCGTCACCGACCTGGTCGGCACCCCCACCGAGCTCGTCGACGAATCGGGCACCATCGCGTGGCACACCCGCACCACCCTCTGGGGCACCACCACCTGGGCCGCCGACAGCACGACATACACCCCTCTCCGCTTCCCCGGTCAATACTTCGACCCCGAAACCGGCCTCCACTACAACCACCACCGCTACTACGATCCGGATTCCGCCCGCTATCTCACCCCCGACCCCCTGGGCCTCGCCCCTGCCCCCAACCCGGCCACCTACGTCCACAACCCCCACACCTGGACGGACCTCCATGGGCTGGCTCCGAAATGCCTGAACGTACTGGGAAAGGACGGGAAAGACACCAATGAAAACTTTGTATCTGGATCGGCGAGAGGAAAACACCTAGCCGACAACTTGCGTCGAGAATCAGCCACATCTCCCTTCAACGAGAACGGCTGGCTCACCCCGGAGGCAAGAGCAAAATCGTACCGAATAATTCCCGGCGATCAGATCGGCAATCCCGAGGTGCGCAGGCTCATGACTTCGGACGGCAGCACACTCAGCGACTGGGGTAAATACACAACACTCACACATCAATCACCCTACGGAGATTTCCAGGTGCACTACTACTACAATCCCGCCACAGGGCGAATGCTGAACTATGACTACAAAGCCGTCCTGAACAGGAGATAGCAAAGATGCGCGCAAGGTTCACACCACCACGCACAGAAGACACCGTGATGCTGCAAGGAACCGACGCCCTCAAAGAGGGAAGAGAATACATCGTCCTTGAAATTTTTACTCCCTACGGCCGAAGCGCACTTTTCCGGATCGAATTCACGGAGAGCGAGCAGCCGGCGTTGTTCGACAGCAGGGTTTTCACCGTGACCTCAACCGCCCTGCCACCAACTTGGCGCTACGCACATTACGAAACAGGGTCGTTCACCCTGTGCCCAGAACCATGGAGCCGACCAGGGTTCTGGGAGTCCTACTACGATCACGACCCTTCAGCTCTGGAAGTTTACGAGTCGGAAAAACAGAAAATCATCACCGCCTCACAAGCCACCGAGGCGAACTGAACCATCCCGGCAACGCCACGCCCAGTCTGCCCGACTGTCCAGCTCACGGTCGCCGTGGGTGGATCTATTTTCTTACGGCTTCTTGGGGCACACCCAAGGGACGCGGCTCCGTTGTTCCCGGGTGCGAGCGAGAACGACGAGGCCGCGTGGCGCCACGACTCAGGCGGTCGGGAACTCTCCGCCGCGCACGGCGGTGGTGAACGACGTCCACGCCTCCACGGGCGGTCCACGTCCCGGCGCCGTCCCCATGGGTACCCGGCGGCGGGTGAGGCACCGCACCCGTCTTCTGGACCGGCCCCGGCGCCCTCCGGGGCCGGTCCCGGGTGCGGGCCGCCGTCAGCGGAAAGTGTCCGGACGCGAATCGTTACGGCCCACCGCCGCGTTTCCAGGATCTCGGACCTCGGACCCGCGGGTCGAGGAGTTGCCCCGTAACGCCGCCGCTCTCCGCTTTCCGGTGGTGCCTCCCCCCTCCCGCGCGAGGGAGGATTCATGGCTCCGCCCGAAGACGCCGCCGGCCCCGCCGGGCCGCCCCCACTCAGCGGGGGCGAGCGGCAGGAGTACGAGCGGCTGCGCGGGGCGGCGGCCGTACGTCATCGGCGGCTGCGCCACGCGGGCGCGTGCGTGCTGCTCGTCCTGGCGGTCCTGCTCTCCCCGCTGGCCGTCGTCGCCATCTGGCTGCACGAAGAGATCACCGACCCGCACCGGTACGTACAGACCGTCGCCCCGATCGCCAGGAACCCCTCCGTCCAGACCGCCGTCACCAACCGGCTCACCAAACGCGTGGTCGACCAGGTCGACGTGCCCGCCATCGCCGCCCAGCTCGCCCGGAACCTGGACAAGGCCGGGGCCCCGTCCGTCATCGTGGACGGCACCCGGATGCTCGGCGGGCCGCTGGAGGGCGCCCTCACCGACGCCGTGCACCGGGTGGTGCACAAGGCGATCACCAGCGAGCAGTTCCCGCTGGTGTGGGACGCGGCCAACCGGCGCGCCCACGCCGCCGTCGTGAAGGTCCTCACCGGCGAGGGCACCAGCGCGGTCCAGGCCCGTGGGAACGCGGTCGTCCTGGACATCGGCACCCTCATCGACAACGTCAAACAGCGCCTCGTCCGGGCGGGCTACGAGAAGGCCGCCAAGATCCCGCACATCGACCGGGAGTTCACGCTGCTGCGGACGGACAAGCTCGACGAGGCACAGGGCGCGATGCGTCTCCTCGACATTGTCGCCCCCTGGCTGCCCGCCGTGACGGCCGTGCTCGCCGCGTCCGCCGTGTGGGCCTCCCCCGCGCATCGGCTCACACTGCTGGCGGCCGGGGTCGGCACGGCGGTGATGATGGTCGCGCTGCTGGTCGCCCTGGCCGTGGTGCGCGGCGTCTACCTGGACTCCGTCCCGCCCGCGACCCTGCCCCGGGACGCGGCGGCCTTCATCTTCGACACGCTCGTACGCTTCCTGCGCGAAAGCACCCGCACGCTTCTCGTCGTCGCGATCGTCACCGCGCTCGCCGCCCATCTGTACGGCCCCGGGCGCGGGGCCCGCGCCGTCCGCTCGGCCGCGGCGCGCGGCACCGGCGCCATCGGCCGGGGCCTGGCCCGCGCCGGAGCCCGCACCGGGGGTTTCGGCCGCTGGCTGGACACCCACCGGGCCTGGACCACCGGTGTCGTGATCACGTGCGGCGCGCTGGCCCTGCTGCTGTGGAACCACCCCACCCCGGCCTCCGTCGGCCTCGTCCTCGGCATCGTCGTGGCGGTCCTGGCGCTGCTCGGCGTCCTCGCCGGCGCCTCCGGCCCGCCCGGTGCCACCGGGCTCCCCGACGCCGCGGGCGGCCGCCAGGGGGAGAACCCCTGACGGCCGGGTCGGTGTGCCATGAGGGCGCTACGGGCACTGCGGGAGCGCGTCGGTACCGCGGTCGGCCGCGGCCCGGCCGCCCGGTTCCTGGAGCGGCTGGTGGCGGTGAACGCGCTGGAAGCCGCCACCCGGCTGGCGGCCCAGGCGTTCCTCACCGCCCTGCCCCTGCTGATGGTCGTGGCGGCCTTCGTCCCCGACACCCTCCAGAACCTCCTGGCGGACTCCCTGCGCTCGGTGGTGGGCGTGCGCGGTGACGTCCTCGACCAGGTGCGCCGTACGTTCACCGGCCCCGGAGCGGCCAAGACCCCCTCGGGGGCCGTCGGGCTGCTGGTCACCCTGGTGTCCGCGACGGCGTTCAGCCGGGCACTCCAGGCGGTCTGCGAACGGTGCTGGGGGCTGCCCAGGGCGACGGTCCGGGTGGCGGCGTGGCGCTGGCTGCTGTGGCTGCTGGTCTGGCTCGCGGCGCTCCTCGTCCAGGCGCCGCTGCGCAGGGGGTTCGGTACGGGGGTCGTCTCCGGGCTGGTGCTGTCCCTGCTGTCGACCGCCCTGCTGTGGTGGTGGACCCAGCATCTGCTGCTGAGCGCCCGGGTCAGCTGGGCGCATCTGCTGCCGGGCGCCGTGCTCGCCGGTACGGGAACCGTCCTGCTCGGTTACCTCTCCCGGTTGCTCATGCCCGTGGCGATGGCCCGCGGGCTCGCCGACTTCGGCCCGCTCGGTCCCGTCTTCACGCTTCTGACCTGGCTCATCGTGGTCTTTCTGGTGGCCGTGGCCGGTCTCGCGGCCGGGCCGGCGGTGGCCTCGTCGGCCTGGTACGCGCGGACCACCCGCCTGCTGCGGGGCCGGGAGCCCGCCGACGGACGGGAGCCCCCGTGACCCCGGGAGACCAGACCCCCTGACGCCCGCCTCGGATATCGCCGCACTCGAGTATCGCCGGCACTCGGATACCGGATATCACCGCACTCGGAATCGCCGCCTCGAAAAAGCGCCTTCGAATATCGTTCGAGTACGGTCGGCCGCCCCTGCTAGCGTGCCGCACGTGGCGAAACTCAATCAGATCATCGCAGTGGAGAAGGGCGTCAAGTCCAAGACGCAGGCGGACCTCACGGCGTCCCAGCGCCGTCTGGACAAGCCTGCACTGCTGGCGGGGATTTCCCGTACCTATCAGCCGAAGGACGAGGAGGGCGAGCAGCTGCCGCCCGAGTCGACGCGGGTGCAGGTGAAGGCGGAGGATGTGCTCCGCGACACCGCGACGACACTGACCCGGCTGTTCGATGTGACCGCCACCAAGGACTGGACGAACTGCGCGGCCCGCGCGGACATCGAGGTCGAGGGGCGCACACTGCTCCGCGATGTGCCGGTCTCGTATCTGCTGTTCCTGGAGAAGCAGCTGACGGATCTCGCCGCTCTCATCCGCAGGCTGCCGACCCTGGACGCCGCCGAGTCGTGGTCGCTCGACCCGTCGACGGACTGCTGGAAGACCGAGGCCGTACGGACCGTCCGTACGAAGAAGGTGCCCCGCAACCACGTGAAGGCGGAGGCCACGGAGAAGCACCCGGCGCAGGTCGAGGTCTACTACGAGGACATCCCCGTCGGCTACTGGACGACGGTCAAGTTCTCCGGGGCCCTCCCGGCGCGGCGCGTCAATGAGCTGCTCGACCGGGTGGAGAAGCTCCAGCAGGCGGTCAAGTACGCCCGCGAGGAGGCCAACGGCATCGACGTCACCGATCAGCGCGTGGGTGAGGTGGTCTTCGGCTACCTGTTCGGGTAGCGTCATGGACTCCCCGTCCGCCGGGTCAAGCGGCGGCGCGGGGTGCGCGAGGAGCGCAAGCTGAAACTGAAGCTCGTCGTGATGCACGCGGTTGTCCGGGAGGTTTTGACCACCTCTCCGAGCACTTGGTCACGAGAGGGAAGGGTCCGCCTCACGGAGGTAGCCGGGTTTAGCCCCCGGTCCTCGGGCGGGCCGTGCCCCCGTGGCACGCGTTCAATCTCAGATTATTGCTCCAGCCTCAGCATTCGCCGCCGATCGCCGCACCGACCGGGCACGGGCTCGGTCGTCGGATGCCGGTTCGAATCCGGCCCGCCCCGCTTCGTGGAGCGGTAGTTCAACGGAAGAACACGACGACATCAGACTGACCCGTTCCCATCCGGGCAGGCGTGTGCAATTGGGCGGCACCACAGGGCCCGGGGGATGGCCAAACCCTCGGGTCCGCTTCTCTTCGTGCTCGTCCTGCGCTCTTCTCGTACTCTTCGCACCCTTTGTGTGCGTCCGAACGCCTGCGGACCGCGATCCCGTCCCAGTAGGGTCCTTGGTGCGAGAGGGGGAATAACACCCGTGTTTTCACCCGTTCTTGAACCGAGGCAGGCGCCATGCTGAACGGCATCGACGTGAGTTCGTACCAGTCCACCTTCGACCCGGACGGACTGGCCTTCGTCTTCATCAAGGCCACCGAAGGACGGTCCTACATCAACCCGAAGCAGAGCTCGCAGGCCTCCCGGGCCCGCAAGGCGGGGTGTGTCGTCGGGTTCTACCACTTCCTGTGGCCGGGCAACATCTCGGCGCAGGCGCGTTACTTCGTCGAGAAGTGCGCGTCCCAGAAGCACGATCTGCTCGCCGTGGACTGGGAGACCACCGGCTCCGGCACCCGGGCCAGCAACGCCGAGAAGGACCGGTTCATCCGCGAGGTCAAGAAGCTGCGTCCGACGCACCGCGTCCTGCTCTACTGCAACCGGAATTTCTGGCTCAACCACGACACCACGTCCTACGCCGGGGACGGCCTGTGGATAGCGGACTACGTGACGGCGGGCAAGCCGCGCATCAAGGCCAAGTGGAAGATCCACCAGTACACCGACCGCCCGCTGGACAAGGACGTGGCGAACTTCTCCAGCAAGGCCGCGCTCCAGGCATGGGCCAATCCCGGTTCGGCGGCGCTCACCGCCGAGGAGACGGCGGACGCGGAGGACGTCCACGCGGCGGAGGGCGTGGACGGCGGGTCCGAGGAAGCCGCCGGGGCAGAGGAGGCCGCCGGGTCCGAGGCGGAGGCGCGGGAGAGCGCGGACTGACCGGTCGCTCGAAGCGTTGTCGGTGGGTGCGCCTACGCTGCCCGGTATGAGCTACGCAGACCTGCGCGAACTCCGCAGCGCGCTCACCACCGCGTCGGACATCGCCTTCTCGCTGGACGCCGCACCCTCCGGGCGAGAGACGGAGGTGCTCACCGACGCCCTGCGCCGGGCGCTCGCCGCGGCGGGGTCGCTGACCGCCGAGCACGGTGCCACGGGCTGCGCCCAGCATCCGCGCGGGGCCGTCGATCCGCTGTACGGGGATCCGGACGACCCGCTGCCGCCCGGTTACGGCCGCTGTCTGCTGTGCAACGACCGCAGACGGCGGGCGAGCGCACAGCGGCGCGGCTGGCGCTGACGCGCCGGCCGTGCCGCTATGCGGCCCGGTCAGACCTTCTTCTTGTCGTCCTTGTTCTGGGCCGCCCAGAACTCGTCGAAGGTGAGCAGCCCGTCACCGTTGGAGTCGTGGGCGTTGATGACGGCCTGGGCGACGGGCTCCGTGACATACGGGTCCCCCAGCTGCGCCATCACGCTCTTGTACTCGGCCGCGGTGATCTGACCGTCACCGTTGAGGTCATACCGCTCGAACGCCTTGCGCGCCGCCTCGATGTCCGCCACCTGTCCGCCCCTTCCGTGCGTGTGCTTGACCCGCACAGATTAGCGGTCGGTGGCGAACGGCCCGGCGGCCGTGTCGCCGTGTTCGCGGCTCGGACCCCGTTGTTCTTCGGCGGCCGGGGACGTCAGGCCCCGTTGACCAAGGACATGTAGCGGTCCCAGTCCCACAGCGGGCCGGGGTCGGTGTGGTCGGCGCCGGGAACCTCCACATGGCCGATGATGTGGTCGCGGGTCTTGGGGATGCCGTAGCGGTCGCAGATGGCCGCGGTCAGGGCGGCGGACGAGGCGTACATCTCGTCCGTGAACCACTTCGGCTGGTCCACCCAGCCCTCGTGCTCGATGCCGATGCTGCGGTTGTTGTAGTCCTTGTTGCCCGCGTGCCAGGCGACGTCCTTCTCCCGGACGAACTGGCCGATGTAGCCGTCGGCCGAGGCGACCATGTAGTGCGCCGAGACCTGCTTGGCCGGGTCCTGGAAGATCTTCATCGCGTCCGGGAAGGTCTCCTGCGTCACATGGATGACGATGAAGTCGATCGGATATGAGGTCGGGCGGCTGGAGACCCGGTAGTTGGAGGTCGAGGCCGGGATCCAGTGGGTGGGCGGGTAGGCGGCCGCGCGGCGGCCGCGTCTGTCATCGGCGCGGGCGGTGGCGGCGGTGGCCGCCGTGGCGAATCCGGTGACGGCGAGTCCGGTGGCGGCGGTGGCGAGATGGGCGCCCGAGCGGAGCAGGGCGCGCCGGGTGGTGGGGGTGCGGCCGTGCGCTTCCATGGGGGGTCTCCCGAAGTCGTAGCGGGACAAGGGGATGTGACGCGTGGAGGTGTGACGCGTTGGGGGGTGTGACGCGCGTAGCGCGGTTCCATGGTGGACGCTGGGCAGGGCCATGCCAAGGACCATCAGGCAAAGAAAGATTTCGCGCCACGGTCTGGACCACTGGAAATTCGTTCGAGAGAGGTGGACAACGAAGGAAACTTGTCCCGCTACCCGCCATTAACAAGGCAAGTGTTGCACCTCACCATGGATTGGCTTGGAAGCGCCCTTCCGTCTCTGCGATAGTCAGGGCCGCGACCCCCATTGACCCGAGCGAGGTCGCTTCCCCCGAATGCCAGGGCGAACACCCCTTTCGCGCCACGGCCGGGGCCGGACGGGGTCCCCGTGCCGTCGGTGCGCGACGGCACAGGGGCCCCTTCCCTTTGTACGGCCCTGTGTGCACGGCTCTCCATGCGATCAGCTTTCGGCCACCCGCATCTCGAACCAGGTCGTCTTGCCGCACGGCAGCAGATCGACCCCCCAGCGCTGGGAGAGCTGGTCGACCAGCATCAGCCCGCGCCCACTGGTGTCGAGCTCCCCCACCGGCAACAGACACGGCAGCCCACGGGAGGGGTCACGGACCTCGACCCGGATCCAGCCGCGCCGCCGCAGCATCCGCAGCCCGAAGGTACGGGCGCCGGTGTGCCGTACGGCGTTGCCGACGAGCTCGGAGACCAGCAGCACCGTGTGCTCGGCGAGCTGGAAGCCCAGACCCCAGTCGCGCACCACCACAAATCCGGCCAGCCGGCGGGCGGTCGCCGCGGACTCGGGGCGGGAGGGCAGCCGCACCTCCTCGGCGGCGGGGTTTCCGAAGAGGTCGAGCGCCTTGAGGGCTTGATCGTCCTCGACGGCCGGCGCCCCCCGCACCGCCGCCGTACCCATGCGCGGCTGCGGCTGCGGCTGCTCCATTCCCTCCAAGCCCGCCATGCCCCCCATCATGGCCGCCCAAAAGGCCATCCGGGGCGGAACCATGGGATTCCGAACACCGGAGCCCCAGGCTCCATAAAACCGATCCGACATATGCCAAAGGCAGTTGGGGCACCCCAACACCCCACCCGACCAGCGGTGTCACCGCGCGCACGCGCGATCACCCAGCGTACCGGAACCGGTCATCCGAGGGCCGACCGTTGGCGAAGAAAATTCGCTCGCACGGGGCATGCGCGGGGTCGCGCTCCCGGCCGACATGATCGGAATCGGTCGGGTGTCAGCGGAACGTGGCCTTGCCCGGCCCGTCCTCGACAAAGCTGCGCATCCCGATCTCCCGGTCCTCGGTGGCGAACAGCCCGGCGAACCAGGTCCGTTCGATGGCCAGGCCGCTGTCAAGATCTGTCTCCAGCCCCCGGTCCACCGACTCCTTGGCCGCGCGCAGCGCGATCGCCGGGCCCCGGGCCAGCCGCGCCGCCCAGGCGTGGGCCTGCTCATAGACCTCCTCGGCCGGTACGACCCGGTCCACCAGGCCGATGGCGAGCGCCTCGTCGGCCTTCACCTGACGGCCGGTGAAGATGAGGTCCTTGGCCTTGGCTGGGCCGACCAGCCGGGCCAGCCGCTGGGTGCCGCCCGCGCCCGGGATCAGGCCGAGCAGGATCTCGGGCTGGCCGAGCTTGGCGTTCTCGGCGGCGATCCGGAAGTCGGCGCACAGCGCCAGCTCGCAGCCGCCGCCGAGGGCGTAGCCGGTGACGGCGGCGACCACGGGCTTGGGGATCCGGGCCACGGCGGTGAAGGACTCCTGGAGGTCGCCGGACCTGGCCACCATCGCGGCGTGGTCCATCTCCCGCATCTCCTTGATGTCCGCGCCCGCCGCGAACACCTTCTCACCGCCCCAGATGACCACGGCGCGCACATCGTCGCGGCGGGTCACCTCGGCGGCGAGTTCCCGCAGCCGGTCCTGGGTGGCGACGTCGAGCGCGTTCATCGGGGGGCGGTCAAGGCGGAAGGTGGCCACGCCGTCGGCGACCTCGAGGTTCACAGTCATGAGCGCAGGTTAGCGCCCGCTAACACGGAATCGGAGGGGCGGGGCCAGACCAGCCTGAGGCTCAGACCAGGCTGGGGGCCAGACCAGGCTGGGGCCCGGGTCAGGCTCGGGCCCGGGTCAGGCTCAGGCCCGGGTCAGGCTCGGGCCCGGGTCAGGCTCGGGCCCGGGTCAGGCCTTCCACTTCTTCCAGGACATGTTCCAGCCGTTGAGCCCGTTGTCCGGCTGAATGGTTTCGTCATCGGAGTTCTTCACGATGACCACATCGCCGATGAGCGACGTACGGAAGAACCAGGACGCCGGGGTGGAGGGGTCTCCGCCGCCGCGCTGGTCGAACAGGCCCACACAGCCGTGGCTGACGTTGGACGAGCCGAAGGTGGCCCGGCCCGCCCAGTAGTTGCCGTGGATGAAGGTGCCGGAGGTCGACAGCCGCATCGCATGCGGCACGTCCTTGATGTCGTACTCACCGTCGAAGCCGACGGTGGCGCCGTCCATCCGGGTGACCGGAAGCTTCTCGCTGATCACCATCGTGCCGTTGTAGGTCTCATGGCCGGGCGCGCCGGAGGTGATCGGGACGGTCTTGACGGTCTTGCCGTCCCGCTTGACCGTCATCTTCTTGGACTTGGCGTCCACGACGGAGATCTGGCTGCGGCCGATGGTGAACGTCACGGACTTCCGCTGCTCGCCGTAGACCCCCGGCCTGCCCTCGACCCCGTCCAGATCCATGCGGAGCGTCACCTTGGTGCCGGGCTTCCAGTACTTCTCCGGCCGGAAGTCCAGCCGGTCGTTGCCGAACCAGTGGCCCTCGATCGGCACCGACGGCGAGGCGCTGACCTCGATCCCCTTCTCCACGGCCGCCGGGTGGGTGATGCCGCGGGTGAAGTGGAGCGAGACGGGCATGCCGACGCCGACCGTCGAGCCGTCCTCCGGGGTGTAGACGCCGAGGAAGGTCTTCTTGGGGCGCAGCGTGGTGAAGGTCGTGTGCTCGGCCGTGGTCAGGCCGTCGGCGTCCTTGGCGACCGCGTCCACGGTGTAGGTGGTGTCCGAGCGGAGATGGGCGTCGGGCCGCCAGCTCTTGCCGCCCTCGGTGACCTTCCCCTCGACCGGAGTGCCCTTGGCGTCCTTGACCTCGACCGAGGACAGGGTGCCCTTGGCCGCGGTGACCTTCAGCGCACCGCTGGTGTCCACGCCCTTGGTGCCGTCCTTGGGCGCGATCGTCACCACGGCCCGCGATGCCCTGGACCGGTCCTCGCCCTTGCCGTCCTTGCCCTTCTTACCGTCGTCGTCGGAGCCACCGCCCCCGCCGCACGCGGCCACCGCCATCAGCAACGCCCCGAGCAGCAGCGCGAGAAGCCCCCTGCGGCCGCCCCGCGCCGCCCCTGATATCCGCCGCACCGTCACAACAGCTCTCCCCTCCCCAGGGCCGCGCCCCCGCGACAACCCCCGATCACGCGCGCAGGCGCGCCTGGCGATAGGTAATCACACGGCACCGACAGTGGGCTCCACCTCGATGGTCACGGTTCAGTCCCAGGCGGGAGCGGTCACCAGTGCTCCGACCGGGCGGACTCAGGTCGGCTGGGCGGCGGGCCGAAGGCCGTCCATCAGGAGGTTCAGCAGACGCTTGGCCTTGGCTTCATGCTCCGGCCGGGGGGTCACGGTGAAGATGCCGATGAGGGAGGCGGTGATGTCTTCGGCGGTGACGTCGGAACGGAGGTCGCCTGCCGCGCGGCCTGCGTCGAGAATCGTGGTGACGGCGGTCAGAAGCTCGGTCCGTGTCTGTGCATGGGTGATCTCGCCCGACTCGATCATCGCGAGCAGCGTGTCGAGCATGCCGTTCTTGGTCGCGATCCAGTCCCCGAACAAGTCCATCCAGCGCCGCATCGCTGCAGCCGGGGGGAGCTGGCCGAGCAGCTCGCGGGCGCCGGTCGTCAGCCGCACGACCTGGTCTTGGTAGACCGCGTCGACCAGCGACTCACGGGTCGGGAAGTGCCGGTAGAGCGTGGCGATGCCGACCCCGGCCTCGCGGGCGATCGCACGCATCGACGGCTCGGTGTCGGCCGACATGAACACGCGGGTCGCCACTGCGAGCAACTGGTCACGGTTGCGGGCTGCGTCCGCCCGTGGCGCGCGGCTCCCCACCTCAACCGAAACGGATCGTGCTCCGTTTGTGTTACGGTCATCCATGTAAACGGAGCATAGTCCGTTTCGATGCGTTCCCTCGGTCCCAAGGAGACAGGCACACATGCGGACACAGAGCGAGCAACCACCCACGGACGGGAGCAGGGCGGTCCGGCTGCATTCATTCGGCGGCCCCGAAGTCCTGGACGTCCGCGAGGTTCCCCCTCCGCAGGCCGGCCCGGGACAGGTCCGTGTACGGGTCACTGCGGCCGGTCTGAATCCGATGGACTGGATCATGACCGCCGACGCGGACACTGCCGCCCGGTTCGGCCTGAGCCTGCCGGTCGGGTTCGGGACCGACTACGCGGGAGTGGTTGACCAGGTCGGTGACGGGGTGACCGGCTTCGCACCCGGCGACCGGGTGTTCGGTGGCGCCCTGTCCCGCGCGGTCGCCGACTTCGTGGTGATCGACCCGGCCGGGGGGATCGCGGCGAACGAGGCCCACCACACGCCCGACGGCGTCGACGACCGCACCGCCGCCACCCTCACGATCGCCGGCCGCACGGCATCCGCCGCCCTCGCCGCGGTCGACCCCGGCCCGGACGACACCGTGCTGATCGGCGGAGCGGCGGGCGGGGTCGGGGTGTTCGCCGTCCAGCTGGCCCGGATATCAGGAGCGCGTGTGATCGGGACAGGATCTGCGGCATCGGCCGATTATCTGCGCGATCTCGGAGCCGAGCCGGTCGCCTACGGCGACGGCCTGACCGACCGGGTCCGAGCCCTCGCTCCCGGCGGAGTCACCGCCGCCATCGACCTGCACGGGGTGGAGACAGTGCACGCCGCAAGGGAACTCGGCGTCCCGGACAGTCGTATCTGCACCATCGCCGCACAGGTCGACGGCGTGCCGGCGGCCAACGGCGCGAACGCGGCTCCCGGCGCCCTGGAAGAGATCGCCCGCCTGATCGCGGCGGGCCGACTGCGGGTGCCCATCGCGGCGAGCTTCCCGATCGAGCAGATCCGCCGCGCGGCCGAGCTCCAGGCCGGCCGGCACGTGCGAGGCAAGGTCGTCATCCACCTCTAGTGCTGTGACCCCGTGGGTTTGCCGGGTTGCGGTCAGGCTGCGGTTGTAGAGAGGCCGTCCGCCCCAGCGGATGCCCCGCGCCGGGCGAGCGGGCACCGTGATGCCTCGCGACCGACGCGGATGCCCCGGCCGTGGACTTTCCGCAGGCAGGCGTCGAGTTTGCGTAGTGACCAACGGGTGAAGGGCTGTCCGAGCTTCGCAGGGCGGGTAGTGGCCGTCTGCATGACGAAGTCCTCGTCGTCAGGGCTGAGCAGGCGGGGACGGCCTTCCGCCCGTTGAGAGTTCAGGCAGGCCAGACCGATCTCGCCGAAGCGGTGGATCACGTTCCGGACGGTGTCCTCGTCGGCCTGCACCAGCTGGGCGATCACCGGCACCCGGTTCCTGCCGGCCGAGGTCAGCAGCAGCATCGCCGATAGCGCACCGAACCCGTACTGCCGCGACGCACCATCTGCTGCATATGCCGCCCTTCCTGGTCGGTCAGTCTGCGCGCCCGGACAGGCTCAGCCACCGCGCCTCCAGCGGTCGGATCGGACGTCACCGCACAGCCAATCGCTACGACCACCGACCCCGGTGAACTTACGCCGTCACAGCACCAGGTGATCGGCCGATGGCCCCCGCCCGAACGGTCCCATGGAGCTTCCGGGTGCTGGGAGCTTCCGGCCGGGGGCGCCTCCCGGCGGTGGCCGGGGGAGAACCGAGCCCCGAAAAAGAGGGAGCGCCGGCGGATTCGCGGGCAGAACACCGCTGAGGGCGCGGGCCGCGCCCCGCGGTACGGGACGCCGCGGGGTCCGCCGGCCCGCCATCGGGTGCTGCCCGCCTCCCCGGACGGGGCGGGGCGGTTGGCCGCGAGCCGCGGAGGCCGATGTGTCCAGTGCAGCCGGGCAGGAGACGCGCGACGGCGTTCCCGGACGCCCCTCGGCGACGGCGGGGGGACGTCCCGTCGGTCATCACCACCCCACCGCACCCGCGCCGCAGCGCGGCCGGAGCGCCGCCCCGGCTTCCGGTCCCGCCGTGTGGCCGGGCAGCCCGGAGCCGCTCGGCGCCCGGCCCCGCCGGGGGCCCGGCGGGGTGTGGGGGACCAACTTCGCGCTGTGGGCGGGCGGTGCCGAGGCCGTCGAGCTGTGTCTGTTCGACGAGGACGGGCGCGAGACCCGCTGTCCGCTCACCGAGTTCACCCATGAGGTCTGGCACGGCTTCGTCCCCGGCGTGCTGCCCGGCCGGCGGTACGGCTACCGGGTGCACGGCCGCTGGGACCCGTGGACCGGCGCCCGCTGGAATCCGGCGAAGCTGCTGCTGGATCCGTACGCCCGCGCCGTGGACGGGGACTTCGCGCTGCCCGCGGAGGTCTACGGACATGTGCGGGACTGGCCGCAGCAGCATGTGGCGGACACCGTCCGGGACGATCGCGACTCCGCCCCGTACGTCCCCAAGGGGGTAGTCGTCGGCGACGACGCCGCGGCCGGCGCGCCCGACGAGTGGACCGACGACCGGCGGCCCAAGACGCCGTGGGCCGAGTCGGTCATCTACGAACTCCACGTGCGCGGCTTCACCATGCGCCATCCCCAGGTGCCGCCCGAGCTGCGCGGCACCTACGCGGGGCTGGCGCATCCGGCGGCGGTCGAGCATCTGACCCGGCTCGGGGTCACGGCGGTCGAGCTGCTGCCGGTGCATCAGTTCGCCCATGAGGACCATCTGCTGCGGCGGGGCCTGCGCAACTACTGGGGCTACAACTCCATCGGCTATTTCGCGCCGCACGCCGGATACGCGGCCGGCGGCACCCGGGGCCAGCAGGTCGGGGAGTTCCGGCGGATGGTGCGGGCCCTGCACGCCGCCGGGATCGAGGTGATCCTCGACGTCGTCTACAACCACACCGCGGAGGCCAATGAGCTGGGCCCCACCCTCTCGCTGCGCGGTGTGGACAACCACGGCTACTACCGGCTCCAGCAGGACCCGCGCCGCTACGCCGACTTCACCGGCTGCGGCAACACCCTGCACGTCCTCCAGCCGCAGGTGCTGCGGCTGATCACCGACTCGCTGCGCTACTGGGTGACCGAGATGGGGGTGGACGGCTTCCGCTTCGACCTGGCCAGCGCGCTGGCCCGCGCCGCGCACGGCGTGGACATGCTCTCCCCCTTCCTGGCCGTCATCGCGCAGGATCCGGTGCTGCGCCGGGTCAAGCTGATAGCGGAGCCGTGGGACGTGGGCTCGGGCGGCTATCAGGTGGGCGCCTTCCCACCGCTGTGGGCGGAGTGGAACGACCGCTACCGCGACGCGGTGCGGGACTTCTGGCGCGGGGCACTGCCCGACGCCCGCGAGCTGGGCTACCGGCTCTCCGGGTCCAGCGATCTGTACGCGTTGAGCGGCCGCCGCCCGCACGCCTCGGTCAACTTCATCACCGCGCACGACGGTTTCACCCTGCGCGACCTGGTCTCCTACGAGCGCAAGCACAACGAGGCCAACGGGGAGGGCAATCGCGACGGCACCCCCGACAACCGCGCCTGGAACTGCGGCGCGGAGGGAGAGACCGACGACCCGGACATCCAGGCGCTGCGCCGCCGCCAGCTGCGCAACCTGCTGGCCACCCTGCTGCTGTCCACCGGGGTGCCGATGCTGGTCGCGGGCGATGAGCTGGGCCGCACCCAGGGCGGCAACAACAACGCGTACTGCCAGGACAACGAGACCGGCTGGCTCGACTGGTCGCTGCTGGAGGACCCCGGCTGGCGTGCCCTGACCGAGCTCACCGCCCGGCTGATACGGCTGCGCCGCGCCCATCCGGTGCTGCGCCGCACGGCCTTCTTCTCGGGCCTGGCCCGGCCCCCGGAGGGGCTGCGCGACCTGGCGTGGTTCACCCCGCGCGGCACCGAGATGGCCGAATCCGACTGGTACGCGCCGACGACCGCACTCGGGGCCTACCTCTGGGGCCGCGATCTGCCCCAGCGTGATCCGCACGGCGCCCCGGCCACCGACGACAGCTTTCTGGCGGTGCTGCACGCGGGCCCGGAGCCGCTCTCCTTCACCCTGCCCGGCCCGCCCTGGGCCCAGGGGTACGAACTCCTGCTGGACACCGCCCGTGAGGACCAGGACGCGCCCCCCGGCACACGGTTCGCGGCGGGCGCGCCCATCGAGCTTCCGGGGCGCTCGGTCCTGCTGCTGCGCGCCCTCACCGCCACGGGCCCGGACCGGACCTAGGCCGAAAAACCGAGTGAGCACTGTCGGTGGCGGACCGTAGTCTTCCCCCTTGATGGCTGTGACGAGTGAACCCCGCGCCCAGGAACGCGGAGCCGCCCCGCGGCGCCGCTCCACCACGCGTTCGCTCCTGCGGCTGTGGCCGTATGTGCGCCCGGTGCGGGCGCGGCTGTTCACCGCGGCCGCGGCCGCGGTCGTCGCCTCCTGCCTGGGGCTGGTCATCCCGCTCGTCCTCAAGTGGATGGTGGACGGACCGATCGCCCACCGGGACCCGGGCGGGGTGTGGCTGGGCGGTGGGCTGCTGCTGGCCCTCGGCACGGCCGAGGCCGGGCTCTTCGGGCTGCGGCGCTGGCTGGTGGCGCGGCCGCTGGCCGCCGTCGAGGCCGAGATGCGCGCGGATCTCTACCGCCATCTCCAGCGGCTGCCGGTCTCCTTCCACGACCGCTGGGCCTCCGGCCAGCTGCTGTCGCGGGCCACGACCGATCTGATGCTGCTGCGGATGTTCCTGGCCTTCCCGCTCACCTTCCTGCTGGTCAACGGGGTCACCATAGTCGTGGGGTTCGCCATCCTGCTGGCGCAGGCGTGGACGCTGGGCCTGGTCCTGGTGGTCCCGGCGGTGCCGCTGGTGATCCTCTGCTCGTTCTTCGAGACGCGGTACGCGACGGTGGCCCGCACCGCGCAGGACCAGACCGGCGATCTGACGACGGTCGTGGAGGAGGGTGTGCTGGGCGTCCGGATCGTCAAGGGCTTCGGCCGCCACCGCAGCCAGGCCCGCGCCTTCCGCGTCCTGTCCGAGCAGGTCCGCTCCACCGAGCTGGGCAAGGCACGGCTGCTGGCCTCGCTCTGGGCGGTGATCATGACCCTGCCGGAGCTGGCGATCGGCACGGCGCTGCTGCTCGGCACGGTGCGGGTCGCCGACGGGGACCTGTCGGCGGGCACGCTGGTCGCCTTCCTGTCCACCGCCCTGACGCTGCGCTGGCCCGTGGAGTCGCTCGGCTTCCTCCTCGCCCTGAGCCAGGACGCGGCCACGGCCACCGACCGCTATTTCGACGTCAGGGACGCGGAGCCGGCCGCCGCCACCGACCAGCCCCGGCCCGCGCCGCCCCGGGGACAGGGCGAGGGCGGGCCGCGGGAGGAGGGCGGGCTGCGGTTCGAGGGGGTGGAGTTCCGGTACCCGGACGCGCCGCCGGAGGAGCCGCCCGTGCTGCGCGGGGTCGATCTGCACATCCGGCCCGGCGAGACCATGGCCCTGGTCGGGGCGACGGGTTCGGGGAAGACCACCCTGACCGCTCTCGTCCCCCGGCTCCTGGAGGTCACCCGCGGGCGGATCACCCTCGACGGCCGGGACATCACCGCGCTCCCCCGGGAGGAGGTGCGCGCCCTGGTGGCCGTCGCGTTCGAGGAGCCCACGCTGTTCTCCGCCACCGCGGGGGAGAACGTCCTCATGGGCGCCCCCGACGCGGGCCGGGAGGACCTGCTGCGGGCCCTGAAGGTGGCGCAGGCCGATTTCGTGCACGCCCTGCCCGAGGGCACCGAGACCGAGGTCGGCGAGCAGGGGCTCAGCCTGTCCGGCGGGCAGCGGCAGCGGCTCGCACTGGCGCGGGCCGTCGTGGGCGCCCCCCGGTTCCTGGTGCTCGACGATCCGCTGTCCGCGCTCGATGTGCACACCGAGGCGCTGGTGGAGGCGGCGCTGCGGCAGGTGCTGGCGTCCACGACCGCCCTGGTCGTCGCGCACCGGCCGTCCACCGTGCTGCTGGCCGACCGGGTGGCGCTGCTGTCGCGGGGCCGGATCGCCGCCGTCGGCACCCATCAGCGGCTGCTGGCGGAGAGCGCGGAATACCGGTCGCTGATGTCCGGGCAGGAAGCCGAGGAGGGGGAGAGGAGCCCATGACGACGGTCGAGGAGGAGCGGGACCACACGGACGACGACTGGGACGGGACCGGGGACGGGGGCCGGGCGCCATCCGACGACCCGTTCGACCGCGATGTCCTGCCGGTGCCCAAGGGCGCGTCCCTCGCCCTGCTGCGTTCACTGCTCTCCCCGCGCCGGCGGCGGGTCTGGCTGGCGGCCGTCCTGCTGCTGCTCCAGCAGGCCGCCCTCCAGGCGGGTCCGCTGCTCGTCGCGTACGCCATCGACCGTGCGGTGCCCGCCCTGCGCGACGGCGACCACGGCCCGCTGATCGCCGTCGGCGCGGGCTATCTGGGCTGTGCGTGCGCCTCCGGGGCGCTCCAGTACGGGTTCATCCGCTCCTCCGCCCGGATCGGCCAGGACGTGCTGCTGGATCTGCGCGGCCGGATCTTCCGCCACGCCCAGGCGCTGAGCGTGGACTTCCACGAGCGCTACACCTCCGGCCGGCTGATCTCCCGCGCCACGACGGACGTCGAGTCGCTGCGCGAGCTGCTCACCGAGGGCCTGGAGGAGCTGCTCGGGGTCGCGCTGTCGGTCGTCTACATCTCCGTCACGCTGCTGTATCTCGACTGGGGCCTGGGCGGCGCGGCCGTGCTCTCCTTCTGGCCGCTGTATCTGCTGATCCGCTCCTTCCAGCGCCGCTCCATGCGGGTGTACCGCAAGCGGTCGACGGCCATCGCGGCGGTGATCGTGACGTTCACCGAGACCATGAACGGCATCCGCCCGGTGCAGGCGTTCCGCCGTGAGCGCGCCAACGACACCCGCTTCGGCGAGCTCAACCACCGCCATGAGCGCGCCAACGGGGACGCGATCCTGGAGATGGCCCGCTATGTGGTCAGCTCCCGGCTGGTCGCCAACGCGGCGGTGGCCGCCATCGTGCTCTGGGGCGCCTACCGGGTGGCCTCCGGCTCGCTCGCGCTCGGCGTGCTCGCGGCGGCGGCGCTGTATCTGCGCAGGCTGTACGACCCGATCGACCGCCTGGGGATGTTCCTCAACTCCTACCAGTCGGCGGCCGCCTCGCTGGAGAAGATCGCGGGCCTGCTGGCCCAGCGTCCCTCCGTCCCCGAGCCCGCCGACCCCAAGCCGCTGCCGCCGCGCCCGGCGGAGACCCCCGGCCGGGAGGTGGTCTTCGACGGGGTGCGCTTCGCCTATCGCACCGGCGGCGAGGTGCTGCCCCGCTTCGACCTCACCCTGTCCGCCGGGCAGACGGTCGCGGTGGTCGGGGCCACCGGCGCGGGCAAGTCCACCCTCGCCAAGCTGCTGGCCCGGTTCTACGACCCCAGCGAGGGCCGGGTGCTGCTGGACGGGGTGGATCTGCGCGAGCTGGCCATGCCCGAACTGCGGCGCGGTGTGGTCATGGTGACGCAGGAGGCGTTCCTGTTCTCCGGCACGATCGCCGACAACATCACCATCGGCCGCCCCGACGCCACCCGCGCCGAGATCGAGCAGGCCGCCAAGGCGATCGGCGCGCACGACTTCATCGCCGCCCTGCCCGAGGGCTACGACACGGATGTGCACAAGCGCGGCGGCCGGATCTCCGCGGGCCAGCGCCAACTCGTCGCGTTCGCCCGCGCCCTGCTCGCCGATCCGTCGGTCCTCATCCTCGACGAGGCCACCTCCTCCCTCGACATCCCGGGCGAGCGGGCGGTCCAGCGCGCCATGCACACGGTGCTGCGCGGCCGTACCGCGGTCGTCATCGCCCACCGGCTGTCCACGGTCGAGACGGCCGACCGGGTGCTGGTCATGGCCGACGGCCGGATCGTGGAGGACGGCCCGCCGGACCAGCTGATCGCGGGCGAGGGCCGGTTCGCCGCGCTGCACCGGGCATGGCGGGACAGCTTGGTATGACGGCGCCGGGCACCGGGATTCGGCCTCGCAACCGGGTTCGGCCTCGCAACCGGGTCTGACCCGGCCAGGGGCCTCCTGATGACCGCTCAGCGGGTCCGGCGTCGCACCCCGGGCCCGGCCCGGACAGGGGCCTCCTGACGAACCGGTCAGTCGGCACGCCCGTAGGAGGCCAGCAGCCCGGCGGCGAGTACCGGGTCCACGACCGGGACGCCCAGCCGCCGCTCCAGGAGGGGCCGGACGCCGATGGTGTTGAGACCCGTGCAGGCCAGGAGCAGGGTGTCCGCACCCGCCGCGACGAGCCCCGCCGCGGCCTCCAGCACCGCCGCGGGGCCCTCCGGGGCGAGGAGGTCGGTGGTGCGGTGGACACCGTGGGGGCGGGCGGAGGCGGTGAAGCGGTCGCCGAGCACCGCCCGCACGGCGGGCGGCGCCTCGTCCCGGATGCCCAGCACGCCGATCCGGCGGCCGAGGCCCAGGGCGACGGCGGCGGCCGCCGACCCCGCGCCGATGACGGGGACGCCGGTACCGACGGCCTGACGGGTCTCCTGGAGCGCCGGGTCGGCGGCGCAGCTGATGATCAGGGCGTGCGCACCGGCGTCGGCCAGCTCCCGGGCAAGGGCCACGATCTTCGGCTCGGCGCGGGCCTCGGAGGCGTCGTCGTGGATGCCGTGGGGCTGGTCGGGGATGCACCGCGAGACGGTCGGCAGACCGTAACGCTCCTCGATGACCCTGCCATGGGCGGCAACGGCGGCCGGGTCGTCACTGGTGAGGACCCGGATCACCCCGATGGGCCGCGCCGGGACGGCGGACGAGGGCACGGACATGGTGGACCTCCGGTGGGTGAGTGGGTGATGGGTGCGGGCTGAGGGTGCGACGTGGTGGTGGAGGTGAGGGGGACGCTCACGAGGCGGGCGCCGAGGGTGGTGACGCCGCGAGGTGGACGCGCACGGAGCGGATGCGAGGGTGACGCGGGTGGACGCGCACGGGACGGCGCGGGAGTGGTGACGCCGCGAGGTGGACGCGCACGGAGCGGATGCGAGGTGACGCAGGTGGACGCTCACGGGACGGCGCAGGCGTGGTGACGCCGTGAAGCGGCGCGCACGAGGCGGGCTGCGACGGTGACGCAACCAGATGGGCGCGCACGAGGCGGGCGCGGAGGGTGGTGACGCCGCGAGGTGGACGCGCACGGAGCGGATGCGAGGGTGACGCGGGTGGACGCTCACGGGGCGGTGGTAGCGCCGTGAGGTGAGCGCGCACGAGGCGGGTGCCGGTGACGCCGCGGGGCGAGCGCGCATGGGACGGTGCGGGTGGGCGCTCACGTCGCCTCGGTCCGGCTCGCGGGTGCCGAGGTGAGGCGGGTGCGCGGGGGTGCCGTGCGCTGTTCAGCCCGAGGCCGCCACCACCTCCGCCGCCATCCGGACCGCGATGGCACGGGCCAGCAGGACGGGGCGGCCCGCGGCGCGCAGGGCGGCGGTGCGCATCCGCTCGGTGTAGCCGATGCAGTCCAGGACCAGCCAGGAGCTGCCGCGGTCGGCGAGGGTGCGCGCGGCGGCGGCGACGTCGTCCAGGACCCGCTCGGCGGGGCCGTACGGATCGGCGACGGCGGTTTGGACGCGGCCGGGCAGCAGCTCCGCCCAGCGCCGGGAGGCGTCCTCGGCCTGGTCGGGGTGCGGGCAGACGATACCCACGGGGTCGGTGCCCACGGTCGCGGCGACGGCCTGCTGCACCAGCGGTTCGGCGAACAGCAGGGGCCGCCGGGCCCGCACCGCCGGGAAGTGGCCGGTGCACAGCAGCAGGGTCGCGGCGGCGCCGTCCCGTTCCGCGCGGCCGATCGCGTCCTCGATGCGCGGGACGAGCGCCCCGTGTCCGAGGAGCACCGAGCGGCCGTCGCGCAGCCGGGAGACCAGCGGAGCCTCGCCGTCCTCGGGGGCCAGCAGCCGGCGGGTCGCGGCCTCGGCGTCACCGTCGAACCGGTCGGCGTCGAGCGCGCCGTGTTCGACCAGGCGCACCCCGGGCAGCAGCGGCTCGGCGTCCGGGCGGAGGTCGGCGCGCGGGGCCTGGCCGATGGTGACGAGGCCGAGGGCCGGGGCGTCCGCCGGGCGGTCGAGGTCCGCGGTCCGCGTGGTGTCGTCCCCAGTGCGCACGTTCTCCCTCACAGGACCATTCGCAGTGCCGTCCGCCGAGCCATTCGCAGTGCCGTCCGCAGTGCCGTCCGCGGAGCCATTCGCAGTGCCGTTCACAGAGCCTTACCTCACAGGGCCTTGGTGAGCTGGCCGACGTCGTTCAGGGAGCTTCCGGCGACGAGTCCGGCGCCGACCAGCGACAGGTCGTTCTCGGCCTGCTCGTCGGACTCCTTGCGGGCCGCCGGGTCGGCGATCCCGCGCCGTCGCCACAGGGTGTAGAGCTGACGGACCAGCAGGGCGCCGAGGACCATCCATCCGGCCTGGGGCGTGGCCACCAGAAGTCCGGTGGCCAGCAGGACGCCCATCTGCCGGGAGGGTCCGCCGAGGAGCTGGACGAGCGCGCCGGGGATCGCCCACAGCAGCATGGTGGTCATGGTGCCGGGTTCGAGACCGGTCTTGATGGTGGTGACGTAGACCTCGGCGACCGGCGGCACCTTGCCGTCGGAGAAGAAGGTCTTCCAGGCGACGGCGACGACCACCAGCGCCACACCGAAGCCGACGAGCTGGGCGAGGTACTGCTGGCGCCGCCCCTCGAGCTCGAAGGGCCGCCAGGGCGCGGCGTCCCGGCGCAGCAGCCAGCCCGCCTTGAAGTCGTAGCCGAGGTCGGCGAAGGCGGGGCCGGTGGAGGCGGTGTAGCCGACCAGCAGGGCGAGCGGCACGGTCGGGATGTGCAGCACCAGACCGATGATCAGGAAGATCAGGGTGACGGCGAAGGCGGGGAACCAGCCGGAGTGCATCGCCGCCAGCCCCACGATCAGCTGGTGCACGATGGCGGCGACACCGGCCAGCAGCACCCAGCCGACCAGGGCGGGCAGGGAGAGCCCGCCGACCACGCCGCCCGCGATCGCGACCACGATCGCGCCGCAGAGGAAGAGTCCCATGCCCTCCAGCAGGCCCCGGCGCAGCTGCGGGGCCTGGACCGTGGGGCTGCCGTCGGCGGCCGGGGCGTCCGGGCCGTGGCCCGCCTCGTCAGTCCGGTCAGTCCGGTCGGCGGCGTCCGTCCCGCTCTTGCGCGTCCGCATCAGCAGCAGCGCCTGGACCAGGGCGACGAGCCCCGCGCCGATCATGAGACCGTGCGGCACATGGCGGGCGCCCAGGTCGAAGCCGAAGTCCGGGGCGTACTGGCCGACGGTCAGGCCGATGCCGAACATGGCGAGCGCCCAGATGTTGCCCAGGAAGCCCACACCCGCGGCGCTGGTCGGCAGCTTGAACAGCGCGCCGACGAAGCCGACCAGCGCGCCCACGCCCAGGACCGCGGCCTTGCGCCCGCCGGTGTCCCCGGCCTTGATGGTCTCGGCCGCCGCGATACCGGCCGGCCAGGAGCCGGTGGCGGGCAGCAGCTTGGAGTCGAACACCCGGAACAGCACCCAGCTGTCGACGGCCAGTCCGATGACGGCCCCGCCGAGCATCGGCCACACCAGGTCGTTACGGCCCAGGGCGAACGGCACCGCGATCGGGGTGAGCAGGGAGTTGGCCGCCGCGAAGGTGGAGCCGGAGATGGCGGACTGCACCAGGTTCTGCCGGTGCTGGGAGCGCATCCGGGCCAGCACGCCGACCGGGATGCGGCCGATGAGCATCGCCACCAGGGCGCCGATCACGGCCGTGTTGGGGGACACCCCGAGCGTGGTGATCAGCACGATGCCGATCAGGGCGCCGAGGACCGACAGCACGATCGTGAGGACGAGGGTGACGGGTTCGAAGGCTCTGGGGTGCGACCGCGGTGGGGCGTCCGCGGCCGCGGCGGTGGCCTGGGTGTTCGTGTTCATGGGGACTCCTGCGGGGTCCGGGTGGGGCCCGGGTGGGGGTCCGGGTAGGGACGGGTCGGTCACCCCGGGTCGGTCACCCCGCCGGGGTGAGGGCCTGGAGGTGGGTCATGGGTCCGTACAGCTCGACGAGGCGCGCGAACTCCTCGGGGTCCAGGAAGCGGGCGGTGCCGCGGCCGAACTCCTTGGCGGTCTCGATCGCGAACCGGGCGGCGACGGCGATGTCGGTCTCGTGGCTGGCACCGGTGGCGCATCCGGCCACCGCCGTACCCGCCGTGATGGCGAGGCCGACGACGGGGGCGGTGGTGGCGACGGCGGGCTGGAGGATGGAGTTGAGGTGGTGCACCCCGTTGCCGTACGGGGTGATGTCCTGCGTGGTGATCGGCAGGATGCGGGCCGGCTCGCCCGTGACGCTCTCCAGGACGGACACCAGGTCCTCGCTGACCCGCAGGATCCAGCCCTGGCAGACCGTCGGCGACAGGGCCACGCCGCGGTGGTTGAGCAGCCGGTTGCCCTTGGTGGTGTCGATGGAGACGACGGCGTCCATCGCGGGCGAGATCTCCTCGCGGTTGCACACCAGGGTGTCCACCGGGGAGTCCATGAAGGGTACGGGATCGTGCGGCTGGGTGGGGGCCCAGCCGCTGACGTGGGTGGAAAGCGTCACATCGCCGTCCAGGACGTCGCCCCGGGCGTGCATGTCCAGCAGCTTGGCCGCGGCGGACAGCGCCGCCACCGCCCCGTCGGCGTCGGAGACCAGGCCGATCCGCTCCGGGCGGGCGCCGACCCCACCGAGCCGGCCGAGGATGCCGAGGGTCGGGGCGTCGCCGCCGCCGAGCTTGCCGCGGCGGCCGGGGACGGTGACGGAGACGAAGTCCGTGCTGCCCTTGTCGCCCTCGACGGTGCGTACCTCGATCCGCGGCGCGGTCGCCGGGTCGGCTCCGGCCGCGGTCTGGACCGCGCGCAGATGATCGGCGAGGAGAGCGCCGCTGGTCTGCGGGCGGTCGAGGAGTTCGATGATGTCAAGGACGTGTTTGAGCACGGGTGGCCTCTCACGGCGGGGTGGTGCGGTCGGCGGCGCCTGTGGCCCGACCGGGCGAACGAGGGGAAGCGGCGCGCGGGGCGGGCACTGCCACCGGGCGTCGGTCTGGCCAGGGTCATCCCGGCGTCGCGCAGTACGCAATAGTTTCTCGATATCCGAGAATGTTTACCCTTTCATCATGACTGAGAAGACGCCCGTAACCGGCGCCCCGCCCCTGCAGACCGCGGACCGCGTGCTGAACGTGCTGCTCGCCTTCGACCGGGAGCGCCCGGAGTGGGGTGTCACCGAGGTCGCCGAGGAGTTCGGGCTGGACAAGTCGGTGGCCCAGCGGCTGCTGGCCGCCCTGGCCTACCGGGGCTTCCTGGTCTCCGACAAGCGCTCACGCCGCTACCGGCTGGGCCCGGCGGTGTGGCATCTGTCCCGGGTGTGGGAGCGCGGCGGCGGCATGGCCAGTCTGGTCCGGCCGGTCCTGGAGGCGCTGGCCGAGACGGTCGGGGTGAACACGCTGTTCGCGGTCCCGGACGGGGTGCACATGCGCTGCGTCGCGGCGGTGGACGGCGCCACCGGCCCGCTGCGCTATTACGTGCTGGCGGGCGAGCTGTACCCGGCGCACGCCGGGGCCACCTCCCGCGCCTACTTCGGTATGCTCCCGCCCGGTGACCGGTCCGCACTGCTGTACGGCCGCCCGATGGCACGCTTCAGCGAGCACACCCTGACCGACCCGGTGCGGCTGGAGGAGCGCTTCCTGGACGTGCGGCGCAATGGCTACGCCTACTCCGAGGGCGAGTACGATCCGGACACCGCGGCGCTCGCGGCGCCGGTTCTGGTGGGCAGACGTCCGGTGGGCACCCTGACCCTGGCCGCCACCCCCGAGGTGCTGCGCCCCCGCCGGGAACAGCTGGTCGCACCGCTGCTCCAGGGCACCGCCGACCTGGGCAGGCTGCTGACGCCGGCCCGGCCGCGGCGCGCCCCGCACCGCGAGCGGCGCTGAGCCCCGCCCCTCCGACCTCCGTCGGCTCGAGAAAGGCCCCCTCATGCAGTTGCTGCTGCTGTCGAACTCCACCGCGCCCGGCCGCGGCTACCTGGACCACGCACGGGAGGAGATCGCCTCCGCGCTGGACGGCGCGCGCCGGCTGGTCTTCGTGCCGTACGCGCTGGCCGACCACGACGGCTACACCGCCCAGGTGGCCACGGCCCTGGAGCCGCTGGGCGTGGCGGTCACCGGTGCGCACACCGCCGACGACCCGGCCGCGCTGGTGCGCGACGCGCAGGCGGTGTTCGTCGGCGGCGGCAACAGCTTCCGACTGCTCAAGGCGTTGCACGAGCGCGACCTGGTCCGGGCGATCCGGGACCGGGTGGCCTCCGGCGCCGTCTACATGGGCTCCAGCGCGGGCACCAACATGGCCTGCCCGACCCTGCGCACCACGAACGACATGCCCATCGTCCAGCCGCCCAGCTTCGACGCGCTGGGGCTGCTGCCGTTCCAGATCAATCCGCACTATCTCGACGCCAAGCCGGACACCGCGCATATGGGCGAGACCCGGGCCCAGCGGCTCGAGCAGTTCCTGGAGGAGAACGACGTCCCCGTGGTCGGGCTGCGCGAGGGCACCTGGCTGCGCCGGGACGCGGACCGGCTGACGCTGGGCGGTATCGAGGCTGGGGCGATCCTCTTCCGCAGGGGTACGGACCCGGCCGAGCTGCGCCCCGGCGACGACCTGAGCGCGCTGCTGCGCGAGGAGCCCCGCTTCGACACGGCGGTGCGCTGAGGGCGGGCCTCGTCCTGGGGTCGCTGACGGTGCGTGTGGCGGGAATTGATCGAACGTCACCGCGATGCGAACGCGGCATACGTGTCAACGGACGCTTTCCGGTCAACTTTTTGTCGCGGTCCTGACAGGTGTAGTCCACCGGTGGCACGCTTCCCTCGGCCGAGGTGCGGCATCCCCACAGAATGAGGCTGCTCCTCAAGCCATCCCCCCCACGCCCCCGGTCGCACCGCGGCCGCGCCCCGTCGTACGTCTGCGGCAGGGCGTACCCGGTAACGCCAGGGAAACCCCCGGTCGCACCGCGGCCGCGCCCCGTCGTACGTCCGCGGCAGGGCGCACCCGGTAACGCCAGGGAAACCCCCGGTCGCACCGCGGCCGCGCCCCGTCGCGCACCTGCGCCAGGGCGCACCCGGTAACGCCAGGGGAAGGTACCCCGTTCTGCCACGCCCTGCCCGGACGGCGACCCAGCCGCCCGGTCGTCCCGGCCGTGCCACCGTGCGGCCAGCGCAGAAGGAGTCAGCGTGAGACCTCTCCCCCAACGGCACCTCAGACCCGGCAGCCGCACCTCCGGTCGCGCCCCGGGCCGGCGCGCCATCGCGACCGGTGCGCTGGTCGTCGCGGCGGCGATGATCGGCGTCGGCTTCCAGAGCGGTACCGCCGCCGCCCGCCCGGACGACTCCGCCGGGAACGCGGCCAACCGCCCCGCCGCCCGCACGATATCCGGCGCGCCCGACCCCGGCGCCCTCCCCGCGAAGCTGTCCCCCGCCCAGCGCGCCGAGCTGATCGCCAAGGCCGATGCCGCCAAGGGCGCGACCGCCGAGGATCTCGGGCTCGGTGCCAAGGAGAAGCTGGTCGTCAAGGACGTCGTCAAGGACGCCGACGGCACCACCCACACCCGCTACGAGCGCACCTACGCCGGGCTGCCCGTCCTCGGTGGCGATCTGGTCGTCGACGCCACGAAGAGCGGTGCGCCGCTGACCGTCGCCAAGGCGACCAAGGCCCGGGTGTCCGTCCCGACCACCACCGCCGCCGTCGCGCCCGCCACCGCCGAGAAGGCCGCCGTGCGGGCGGCGAACGCGCAGGGGTCGCGGAAGACCGCGGCCGACCGGGCGCCCCGCAAGGTGATCTGGGCCGCGAAGGGCACGCCCACGCTGGCCTATGAGACGGTCGTCGGCGGCCTCCAGGAGGACGGCACCCCGAACGAGCTGCACGTCATCACCGACGCGGCCACCGGCAAGAAGCTGTTCGAGTTCCAGGGCGTCAAGACCGGCACCGGGAACAGCCAGTACAGCGGCGAGGTCACCCTCGGCACCTCGGGCAGCGCGGGCTCGTACAACCTCACCGACTCCGGCCGGGGCGGCCACAAGACGTACAACCTCAACCGCTCCACCTCGGGCACCGGCACGCTGTTCACCGACGCCGACGACGTCTGGGGCGACGGCACCACCTCCGACGCCGCCACCGCCGGGGTGGACGCGCACTACGGCGCCGCCGAGACCTGGGACTACTACCGATACGTCCACGGCCGCACCGGCATCAGGGGCGACGGTGTCGGGGCGTACTCCCGGGTCCACTACAGCAGCGGCTATGTCAACGCGTTCTGGCAGGACTCCTGCTTCTGCATGACCTACGGCGACGGCTCGGCCAACGCCAAGCCGCTGACCTCCCTCGATGTCGCGGCCCACGAGATGAGCCACGGGGTCACGGCGGCCACCGCCAACCTCACCTACAGCGGTGAGTCCGGCGGGCTCAACGAGGCCACCTCCGACATCTTCGCCGCCGCGGTCGAGTTCTACGCGGACAACGCGAGCGACCCCGGGGACTACCTCGTCGGCGAGAAGATCGACATCAATGGGAACGGCACCCCGCTGCGCTACATGGACCAGCCCAGCAAGGACGGGAGGTCCAAGGACAACTGGTACTCCGGTGTCGGCAACGTGGACGTCCACTACTCGTCCGGCATCGCCAACCACTTCTTCTACCTGCTGTCCGAGGGCAGCGGCGCCAAGGTCATCAACGGCGTCGGCTACAACAGCCCGACCTCCGACAACCTCCCGGTCACCGGCATCGGACGGGACAACGCGGAGCAGATCTGGTTCAAGGCGCTGAGCCAGCGGATGACCTCCAGCACCAACTACGCGGGCGCCCGCGACGCCACGCTGTGGGCGGCGGGCGAGCTCTTCGGCCAGGGCAGCGCCCAGTACAACGCGGTGGCCAACGCCTGGGCCGGGGTCAACGTCGGCACCCGGATCGCCGACGGGGTCACCGTCACCCCGCCCGGCGACCAGACCAGCATCGTCGACCAGGCCACCAGCCTCCAGATCACCGCGACCAGCTCCAACCCGGGGGCGCTGAGCTACGCGGCCACCGGGCTGCCCGCGGGCCTGGCCATCGACTCCTCGACCGGGCTGATCTCCGGCACGCCGACCGCCCTGGGCACCAGCTCGGTGACGGTCACGGTGACCGACTCGACCGGCGAGAGCGGCACCGCGTCCTTCGGCTGGACGGTGAACACCAGCGGCGGCAACGTCTTCGAGAACACCGCGGACGTCTCCATTCCGGACGCCGGTGAGCCGGTCACCTCGCCGATCACGGTGAGCCGGGCCGGCAACGCGCCCGCCGACCTCCAGGTGGGCGTGGACATCGTGCACACCTACCGCGGCGACCTGGTGATCGACCTGATCGCCCCGGACGGTACGTCCTACCGGCTCAAGAACTCCAGCCTGTTCGACTCGGCGGACGACGTGCGCACCACGTACACCGTGGACGCGTCCGCCGAGAGGGCGGTCGGAGTCTGGAAGCTCCAGGTCCAGGACCTGTACGCGGCGGACACCGGCTCTATCAACAGCTGGAAGCTGACCTTCTGACGGAGCGTCCGAGCTCCCCATGAACAGGCGCCGCCAGGGGTCGACCCGACTCCCCCTGGCGGCGCCTCTCTAGCGTGCGCGGCCGCTCTCGACTGTCCGGTATCCGAAGATTGATCAGCATTCAACGAACATTTTCCCCTGGACCCGCCGTGAAACCCGTGACATGTACCGGACTTGTGTGACAGTCTGCCCACGCATTACGCATCAGTACCTCTTGTTCAACACCGGGCCGCACTTCCCCGCAGCCCGGCGTTGACCCCCCACAGCAACGAGGAGATCGCGTGCGCAAGACCTTCCGCATGCCCATAACCACGTCCGGCAAGCGCCGTTCGGCCATCGCGGCCGGCACCGCCGTCGCCGCGGCGGCCCTGCTCGCCTCCGGACTGACCGCCGGCACCGCCGGTGCCGCACCGGCCGACGGCGCGAGCGCCAAGGCCGGCGCCCAGCCCGCGGCGCTCACCGCCTCGGTCCGCGCCGAGCTGCTGCGCGAGGCCACCGCGACCACGGCGGACACCGCCACGTCGCTGGGTCTCGGCGCCAAGGAGAAGCTGGTCGTCAAGGACGTCATCAAGGACGTCGACGGCACCACCCACACCCGCTACGACCGCACCTACGACGGGCTGCCCGTCCTCGGCGGCGACCTGGTCGTCCACCGCGCCAAGGGCGGTGACGTCAAGTCCGTCACCAAGGCCACCAAGGCCACCATCAAGGTCGCCTCCACCTCGGCCGGGATCGCCCCGAGCGCCGCGGCGAAGGCCGCCGTCAAGGCGGCCCAAGCCGACGACACCACCCAGGCGGCGGCCGACCAGGCCCCGCGCAAGGTGATCTGGGCCGCCACCGGCAAGCCGGTGCTCGCCTACGAGACCGTCGTCGGCGGGGTCCAGAAGGACGGCACCCCGAACCAGCTGCACGTCATCACCGACGCCGCCACCGGCAAGAAGCTCTACGAGTACCAGGGCATCAAGAACGGCAAGGGCGAGAGCGAGTACAGCGGCTCGGTCGAGCTCGGCACCAGCAAGGAAGGCGACGGTTACACCCTGACCGACGCCGACCGCGGCGGCCACAAGACCACCAACCTGGAGAACCAGGAGAGCGGCGAGGGCTCGCCGTTCACCGACGACGACGACAACTGGGGCACCGGCAAGCCCGACGACCCCCAGACCGCCGCCGTCGACGCCCACTACGGCGCCGCCGCCACCTGGGACTACTACAAGAAGGTGCACGGCCGCGACGGCATCGCCGGCGACGGCAAGGGCGCGTACTCCCGCGTGCACTACGGCGACAGCTACGTCAACGCCTTCTGGGACGACAGCTGCTTCTGCATGACCTACGGCGACGGCGAGGGCAACAAGGCCCCGCTGACCGCGCTCGACGTGGCGGCGCACGAGATGAGCCACGGCGTCACCTCCGCGACCGCGGGCCTGGAGTACAGCGGTGAGTCGGGCGGCCTCAACGAGGCCACCTCCGACATCTTCGGCACCGCCGTCGAGTTCAACGCCGACAACGCCACCGACGTCGGTGACTACCTCATCGGCGAGAAGATCGACATCAACGGCGACGGCACCCCGCTGCGCTACCAGGACAAGCCCAGCAAGGACGGCCAGTCCGCGGACGAGTGGTCCGACAGCGTGGGCGACCTCGATGTGCACTACTCCTCCGGTGTCGCCAACCACTTCTTCTACCTGCTGTCCGAGGGCAGCGGCGCGAAGGAGATCAACGGTGTGCAGTACGACAGCCCCACCTCCGACGGCTCCACCGTCGAGGGCATCGGGCGGGACAAGGCCGAGCAGATCTGGTACAAGGCCCTGACCACGTACTTCACCTCCAACACCGACTACCACGCGGCCCGTGAGGGCACGCTGAAGGCCGCCGAGGACCTCTACGGCGCCGACAGCGCCGAGTACAAGGGCGTGGACGCCGCCTGGGCCGGGGTCAACGTCAAGTAGTCCCCGCGCGGTTCACCGCGGAACACTCGCCGGTGCCCGGGGCCTCGCGCCCCGGGCACCGCTGTGTTCCGTCCCCGGCCACCGGCCCCCGGCTACCGCCCTCGGTCGGCCCGCCGGCACGCGTTCTGGTTCTCCGGTACGGAGCACGGCAGATGGCCGTGTTTCTCGATGAGGTTCCGTCCGGTGTCCCCCGCCATGTAGTCGAGGAACTTGGACGTCAGGGAGTTGTCCGGGGGCGCGGTGTACGTATAGGCGTACTCGGGCTCCCAGAAGGGATACGTCCGCTCCTTCACCGCGTCGACGGAGGCGCGGACACCGTCCAGGTCCAGCAGGTCGACATCGCCGTGCGCGGCCCGCACCTCGGCGTGGCGCAGTTCGGTGTAGCCGATGGCGCCCGGCGTCCGCGCCACCGTCCTCACCACCTCCGGGGTGCCGCCGAGTTCGCAGCGCACCACCTTGTCGTGGCGGAACTGGGGGCTGCGGCAGTCGTCGGACGTCCGGGAGAGCTCGTTGCGGTTCAGGAGGCGCTTCTCGAACACCTTGCGCGTCCCGGAGTTCGCGTCCCGGCTCACCAGCCTGACCGGCAGATCGGGCCCGCCGGGGAGCTGCTTCCAGTTGGTGATCTCGCCCGCGTACACCCTGCGCAGATCGGTGAGAGACAGGTTCGTCATCCGGACGTCCTTGTTCAGCACCAGGGTGAAGACGGACACGGCCACCAAGTGCTCCTTCAGCCGCTGATCGCCGTTGCCCTGTGGACCGTCGGAGAAGGAGAGGTACGCGGGGAACCCGCCCTTGGCGGCCTCCCCGGCGGCCCGCAGCGTCCCCGCCCCCTGCCCGCTCCCCTGGGCCGCCACCGTCACCACGGCGCCCCGGCAGTCACTCTGGTACGCCCCGCGCAGATCCTCGGCCACCGGTGCGAACGCCGTCGATCCGACGATCGTCAACGTGCCCGTGGCGCAGCCGCGCGGCAGCGGATCGTCCCGCAGCAGCGGTGTACCGAACGACTGGAGGATCAGCAGGGCCAGCAGGCTCCCGATGAGCCCGAGCACCCGGTTGCTGGGCCGCCGGAACTTCTCGTTGTTCCGGACCCGCCCCTCCTTGATCCGTCCGCCCACATGCGGCGGTTTGTCGGTCCCGGCGCCGGTCAGCAGCACCAGCAGCTTGAAGTGATCCCCCTTGTTCAGCGGCACCCTCGGCAGGGAGATCTGGTGTCCCTCGTAGATGAGACCGGGCCGCTCCGGAGTCCCCCGCTGCCGCAGGTGCCGCAGCAGATCCGGATGGCTGGGCTCGGTCACGGCCACGTCCTGGACGACGCGCTGGGGAAAGGTGGCGGTGAGCCCGCGGTGCTCGGTCGACGGCGCCGTGATGTAGTCGTCGGCGTCGATGCTGCGGAACCCGTCGTTCTCGATCCGCAGCAGCACCAGCGAGGCCCCGGCCAGGTCCGGGGTGTCCTCCAGCATCCGCAGCCGCTGATGAGCCGGACCGTCCTGGCGGGTGTCGTCGATCAGCGTGTCCATCTGCACGCGGTAGCCGATCCGCTTCCGCCCCGGGATCAGCCGCTCGTACGAAAGCCCCCCGACCGTGACGACGACACCGAGCAGCGCCAGGAGGTTCTCGGGCGCCATGAGCTGTTCCAGCCACTTCATGGTTTTTTCCCCCGTACATGCAATGGCCTCAGGGGGCGAATGTATGTGCCCATGGCGCGCCGGGGGCCGATGTGGCCTGCCTCTCATGCAATGTTCGTCCCGTGTTCAACCTCCGCTCCGGCCGGAGCCATCCCATCCGGTGGCGGTCAGCCAGTCGGCGAAGGTGGCCAGCCCGGGGTGCAGGGCGCGCAGCGCCCGCGGGTCCCGGTCCCGGGAGAACAGGTCGTACTCCTGGAAGAACGCGAACATGGCGGCCAGGTCGTGACCGATTCCGGGCAGGGATCGGCTGAACTCGTCCAGCTCCACCGCCTGGTAGGCGCTCGGCACCCCGGTCACGCGCTCGAACGTCGCCGCGATCTGCGCACCGGTGAGGCTGTCGGCGGCGACGCGCAGCGTCCGGCCCGCCCAGTCGTCCCAGTGGTCGACCATATGGCGGGCGAACCAGGCGATGTCATCGAGTCCGATCAGCGGCCACCGGCCGGCCTCGCCGAGCGGCAGGGTGAACAGCAGACCGTCCCGCCCGTCGGGCAGCCGGGTCCGCCGTGGCGCCAGGTCGTACAGGTTCTCGAAGTAGGGTGCCGTCACCAGGACGGCGACGTGCCGCGAGAACCAGCCGTCGGTCTCCTGCCGCATGGCCTCCTCGGAGCGGTGCAGTGCGATACGGGCCTCCACCGCGGCCTTGGCGTCGTAGTGCGGGACGGGAATCCGTCCGTCGGTGAGGACCGCGGCGCTGTCCAGCGACGACCAGACGAACCGGTCCACCCCGGCCTCCCGTGCCGCGCGCAGCGCCCTCAGCCCCTGTGCGTACTCGCTCTCCGGGCTGGCCGTGGCGAAGAAGTCGGTGTTGCAGAAGACGTGGTCGACCCCCTGGAGGGCCTCCTTCAGCGACTGTTCGCCGTCCAGGTCACCGCGGACCAGCCGCACCTCGCCGGGGGTGTCCCGGGCCAGCGTGAGCGCCCGCCGCGAGGACGGGTCCCGGGTCAGCACCCGTACGGTGGTGCCGGGCCGTGCGGCGAGGGCGCGGACGACCCGGGAGCCCATGGCGCCGGTGCCGCCGATCACGAGTGCGGTCGTCTCCGTCACCGCGCCACGTCCAGCACGAGCTTGCCGCGGGTACGGTTGGTCTCGCCCAGGCGGTGTGCCTCGGCGACCTGCTCCAGGGCGAACGTGCGCTCGACCTCGACCCGGACCGCGCCGGAGTCGACCAGGCCGGCGATGGTGGTCAGGGCGGCGGCGTCCGGCTCGACCAGGAGCGGGCTGGTGCGCACTCCGGCCTGCCCGGCCGCGGCGGCCAGCTCCTCGGAAACACCGCTCGGGATGGAGACGACCAGGCCGCCGGCCCGGGTCACCGCAACCGACCGCACGTCGGTGGCGTCCAGCCCGCCGATCAGGTCGATGACGACATCGACCTCGCCGGTCACGTCCTCGAACCGCTGCCGGGTGTAGTCGATCGTCTCGTCGGCGCCCAGTTCCCCCAGCCACGCGTGCCGGGGCTCACGGGCGGTGGCGATCACTTCGGCGCCGAGGTGCTTGGCCAGCTGCACGGCCAGGTGCCCGACGCCGCCGGCCGCGGCGTGTACCAGCACCCGCTGACCGGCCTTGACCTCGGCCGTGTCGACCAGGGCCTGCCAGGCGGTGAGCGCCGCGAGGGGCAGGGCCGCGGCCTCGGTGTGCCCGATCGAGGCGGGCTTGCGCGCGAACTGGCGGGACGGCGCCGTGACGAACTCGGCGTAACCACCGGCCGGGCGGGGGAACCACGGCATGGCGTAGACCTCGTCACCGGGCGCCAGCGTGGTGACGCCGAAGCCGACTTCCTCGACGACGCCGGACACGTCCCAGCCGAGGATCAGCGGCAGCGTCTGGAGTCCCGCCATGCCCTGGCCGGCGCGGGTCTTCCAGTCCACCGGGTTGATCCCGGCGGCGTGCACGCGCACCAGCACCTCGGTCGGCAGCGGTTCGGGGCGCGCGACCTCTCCGACGCTCAGCACCTCCGGTCCGCCCCACTCGCTGATGGTGACGGCGCGCATGGTGTGCTCGCTCATGCTCTCCTCGCTCTGTGTCGCTCGGGTATCTCCTTCGGTCCGGACCGGGGCCCGGTGATCCTCAGCTTCGCCCCGCCGCGACGAAGGCGGTGAGTGGCCGGAAGGCCATCAGTCGTACCATTCGAGCCAGCGGCATCCGGGCCAGTACCCTTCGGGCCATGACGCACCGTGTTGCCGTTCTCGCCCTCGACGGCGTCCTGACCATGGACCTGGGCATCCCGGCCCGCGTGTTCGACCAGGCGCGCGACCCGTCCGGCGCACCCCTGTACTCGGTGACGACCTGCTCGCCCGGCGGCCGGCCGATCCGCAGCAACGAGGGCTTCCGGATCGTCGTCGACGATGACGAGTCGCTCCTGGAGACCGCGGACACCGTGGTGATCGCCACCCAGGAGCCCGAGGAACACCTCCTCGCCACCGGCGAGCTGCCCGGGGAGGTCGCCGCCGCGTTCGCCCGGATCGGTCCGCGAACCCGCGTCGTCAGCCTGTGCACCTCGGCGTTCCTGCTCGCGGCGGCCGGGCTGCTGGACGGCCTGCGCGCCACCACGCACTGGGCGCTGTGCGACGCGTTCGCGCGGCTCTTCCCCCACGTGGAGGTCGATCCGGACGTCCTGTTCATCGACAACGGGCGCATCCTGACCTCGGCCGGCGGGGCCGCCGGCATCGACGCCTGCCTGCATCTGATCCGCCGGGACCACGGGGCGGCGGTGGCAGGCGCGGCGGCGCGCCGGTGCGTCGTGGCGCCGTGGCGCGAGGGCGGACAGGCACAGTTCATCGAACACCCGGTGCCGAAGGACGCCGACCGCTCCACCTCGGCCACCCGGCAGTGGGCCCTGAACCGGCTGGCCGAACCCCTCACGCTGGAGGACATGGCCCGGCACGCGCACATGAGCGTGCGCACCTTCACCCGGCGGTTCCGCGGCGAGGTGGGCACCAGCCCGCTCCAGTGGCTGTTGCAGCGCCGCCTGGCGCAAGCCCGTCACCTGCTGGAGTCCACCGACCTGACCGTCGCCCGCGTCGCCACGGCCAGCGGCTTCGGCGACCCCGTGGCCCTGCGCAAACACTTCTACAGCCACCTCGGCCTGTCCCCGCTGGCCTACCGCCGCGCCCACAACGCCCCGGCCCCGGCGGCGACGAGGGCGCACTACGGCCTCAGTACGTGAACGCCGCGGCCACGGCGGTTCCGAGCCGGTCGAGAACATCCCGGGCGAGCCGCACCGACCCGGTGAACGAGAGCAGCGCGTGGGTGGCGCCCTCGACCGGAAGGTGGGTGACCGGCACACCGGCTTCGGCGAGCTTCCGCGCGTACCGGTCGCCCTGGTCCCGTAGCGGGTCGTGTTCGGCGGTGACCACGACGGCGGGCGGGAGCCCGGCCAGATCCTCCGAGCGCGCCGGCGAGACGCGCGGGTCGGCGCCCTGGTCCGGCGTGCTGAGGTAGCAGCCCCAGAACCACTCCAGCCACGGGCGGGTCAGGATCGGTCCGGCCATGTTCTCGTACATGGAGGGGCTGTCGTCGAACCGGTCGACCGGCGGGTATGCCAGCACCTGGAGCGCGACGCGCGGCCCGCCGCGCCGCTGTGCCTCCTGTACGACGGCCGCGGCGAGGTTGCCACCGGCGCTCTCGCCGAACACCGCGATCCTCTCCCCGTCGCCCCCGAAGCCGCCGGCGTTGGCGGCGACCCAGGTGAGGGCGGCGTAGGCGTCGTCGAGCGCGGCCGGGAAGCGGTGCTCGGGCGCCAGCCGATAGTCGACGGAGACCACGATCGTGCCGGATCGGTTGGTCATGATGCGGGCGATCTGGTCCTGGCTGTCCAGGTCCCCGAAGACCCATCCGCCGCCGTGGAAGAAGACCGTCACGGGAAGAGGCCCGGAGCCCGGTGCGGCGGGCCGGTAGATACGGACCGGGATCTCGCGACCGTCGACGGCCGCGGTGGTGTCGCGCACGCCGCCGACCGGCTCGGGGTCACCGGCCAGGGCGGTGAAGGCGCTCGCGGCCGCACGGTTCTCTCCGACGGTCAGGCTCTCCGGGGCCGGCCCGCCTGCTTCGGCCATCTGCTCGAGCAGGATCTCGATCTGGGGGTCGAGCGACATGAGGGCGCCTTTCGATGGGCCGCGAGAGGACCGCGCGGGAAGTTGGAATGAGCTCTCCAGAGATATGCGCCGCACGATTGGAATGTCAATTCCAACCTTGGTACGGTGCCCGCATGAACGCGCCAGTGGACACCGAAAGGCCAGGACAGCGCCGGCTCACCGGGCCCGGCCGGAAAACCCGGGACCGCATCATCGAGACCGCCGCGGAGCTGATGTTCCACCGCGGCGTCGGAGGCACGAGCATCCCGGACATCCAGGCGGCCGCCGGCGTCAGCGCGTCGCAGATCTACCACTACTTCGGCGACAAGCAGGGCCTGGTCCTGGCCGTCATCGACTACCAGACCGACACCAAACTCGACCAGCAGCGCCCCCTGCTGGACAGCCTCGACAGCATCGAGGCCCTCCGCGAGTGGTGCGACAGGGCGGCGGACCGGCAGGACGCCATGGGCTGCGCGGGCGGCTGCGAGATCGGATCGCTCGCCAGCGAACTCGCCGAGACCGACCCCTCGGCCCGGACCGACCTGGCCGCCTCCTTCGACCGGTGGGAGGCGCCCATCAGATCGGGACTGGCCCGCATGCAGGCACGCGGCGAACTGAGCGACAGCGCCGACGTCGCCGCCCTGGCCACCGCCCTGCTGGCCGCCATCCAGGGCGGCATGCTGCTCTCACAGATCCGCCGATCGAGCACCGCGTACCGCCAGGCCGTGTCGGTCGTGATCGACCGCATCGAGAGCTACGTCCCGCGCGACACCGCCTGAGCCGCGCCTGAGCCGCTCATGGCTCACCGTCCGGACCGCCGTCACGGAGAGGTGGTGGCGGCCGGGCAGGGAATCTCGGGCCGCAGGCGGTGCGGATCGCACGCGATCAGGCATACGGACAGGAACCTCTGCCCTGTCAGATACCAGCCGCCGACCACATCCTCGCCACGCGCCACCCGTTCGGCCCTGCCGCCGACCGCGTCGGCGAGTCGGGGAGCGGTCTCACGGTCGTGCTGGGATGCGAACGATGCGGCGTGCGACCGCACTTGCCGGCCGAACCACTCGGCCGCCTGCCGAGGATCGGTCCATGTCCCCTGGACGAAAGAGGCCGGCTTGAGCAGCCAGTGGGCGCATTCCAGGGGCACGACCCTGCTGGACCTGAACTCCAGGTGCGAGGGGCGCCGGGGGCCGTCCTTGAGCAACTCGTGTGCGGACCCGAACCAGGTGTAGCCGTGGTGGTGCATGTACTCGCTCTCTCGGTGAGAGCGGCCCCCACGCGAGGTGAGGGCCGCCCGTCCAGCTCACGTACCTACCGCCGGCCGCAGCCGTCACCGTCGCCACATCCGCCCTGCTGGCCGCCCTCGGTCGGCCCGTCGTCCTCCGGGTCCTGGCGGACAACAGCCTTGAATCCACGTAAGCGCATCGAGATGATTCCCTCCGGTGCGGTCAGCGTGAGGACCCTCCTCGCGCCGTCGTGCACATGCACCCGTTCCGCGCTGGGCTCGACCTGCCAGGGCTCCGGTCCAGCCGGGACGGGGGTCTCAGAAACGGCTCACCGAGCGGTGGCCTTCTTGGTCCGCTCCTCCAGCGCGGCGCGCATGAGAATGTCCACGAGCCGATTCGCGCTATCCAGCGGAATACGTCCCAGAGCCACCATCGGATGCCCCGAGACCGTCACCTCACCCCGCAGAACCGGCCAGCACAGAGCCTCGTCCTTTTCTCCGTGGGGCACGGCCACGTCCGGGATGAAACCGAGACGGCCCAGCGCCTCGCGAAGCAGTTCAGCGACGGCTCTCGCCTCGGCTCCGGCCGCGCGGTGACGCTCGGAACGCATGCCGTCGATGGCCTCATCGGTGATTCTCATGGCTGCCAACTTCTCCGTGCGAGTGGGTGACGTAGACGCTACGGAGCGCACTCATGGCTGCTCAACGCGATTGCTGGAAGTTGCTCGACGAGCTCGGGCGGGTCGCTGTCGTGGCCAGACGGGCTGGTACCGGACGCCGTGCCCGGTTCATGGACCAGCCCGCCCTCTCGTGTCCAGCGACATACCTGACGACTACCGGCTTCCGCGCACCCAGAGAAGCCAAGAGCGACACGCAGGGGTGAATGACAGCCGCAATCCCGCGCAATCAGCTAACACGCCGACGTTATCCGCGACATTCTGATGACCTGATCGACTTCCGACAGGAGGGGGAACGCCATGGCGTTGAGGTTCCTCGGCACAACGTCCGAGCACGGCAACTGTCCAACGCTGTACGAGATCGAAGAAACGGGCGATCTTGTCGTCCAGGGGGATCTGCTCACCGACTCCAAGCACCTTGCCCAGCTCCGAGACGTCAAGGAGTCGGAGGCATTCGTCGTCGTCCCGCGCGAGTTGCTGACGCGTTACGCACCCAAGGAGTAGAAAACGTGCCCAACCTCATTCCCTTCGACGACGTCTCGCACTTCTTCGATGAATTCGAGCACACCGCATGGCGGCTTGAGACACAGCGGGGCTACGCCTCCGACCTCGCCAGTCCCAACTGGCCGCGCTTCCAGCGTGGGGAGACCTTCGGCTACGACCCGGACAGCCCCTGGCACGCCAACGTCCGCGAACAGACGATGCGAGGCAAGCGCTACGAGCGAGTGCGGCTGGTGGATCAGCCTCCCACAGAGGGGCAACGGTTCCTGCTCGCATCCGGGCTCGGCAACGTCGAGGCCGGAGAGGACATCCGGAATCTCTTCCGGTCGGACGCGGCACGTATCGGTCTGCCGGACTATGACTTCTGGCTGTTCGATTCCCGCTCCGTCATCAAGTTCGTCATCGACAGTGCGGGAACGACGCTCGGCGTGCACGTCCTGGAGGACGCGGAATCAGTGGTCCGCGCCTGTCAGGTCCGTGATGCCGCATGGCACCACGCCGTACCGACCAGGAAGTTTCAGGCACAGGTACCGTCGTCTGTGTGAGCACTGACTTTCAGGTCGGCCGTATCGCCCTCGGTGCGCGGCTAAGGGAGCTGCGCACCGAGGCCGGTCTCAACGGCAAGGAACTGGCGGCCCGACTCAGCTGGCAGCGTTCGAAGGTCTCAAGGCTGGAGAACGGCAAACAGACCGCCACCGCCAGAGACCTCGACGCATGGGCCGGTGCGGTTGGCGCTCGCTCCGAGGCCGAGGATCTGAAGGCACGTCTACGCGGACTCGAATCACAGCAGCGATCGTGGCGGCGCCAACTCGCTGCCGGCCATCGCGGCGTACAGGAGAAATACGTCGTTGAATACCGCCGGACTTCGACCCTCCAGGGCTACGAGGCCACTGTCGTCCCGGGCTTGTTGCAGATTCCGGAGTACGCCCGCTGCCTGCTGCTGCAGAACGCCGAACTGATGCGGACGCCGCGGGACACCGAAGAGGCGGTACGGGCGCGGGTCAAGCGGCAGGAGGTTCTCTACGAACCGGACAAGCGCTTCGACATCCTCATCTGGGAGGGCGTACTCCACGCCCTGGTCTGCCCCCGCGACGTGATGGCGGCACAGCTTGACCGGCTCGTCGGCATCATCGGGATGAGCCGCGTCTCATTCGGCGTCATCCCACTCGGCGCCCCTCTCAAACTCACGCCCAAGCACGGTTTCTGGATCTTCGACGACGAGCGTGTGATCGTCGAAACGATTAACACCGAGCTGCATCTTGAGTCGGCGGATGATGTCGCCCTGTACAAACGCGTGTGGGAACGGCTCAGCGAGTCCGCCGCCTACGGAGCCCAGGCACACCGTCTGATCGCACGCGCAAGGGCCAGTCTGAGCCGCTCATAGATCACCATCCGGGTCCACGTCATCGGATACGGATGCGAGCCTCAGCCAATGTCAGCACTCGGTAACGTGGTCGAGCTGGCCCGCCTTGGCAGCGCGTATGAAGGTTCTCAGGTGCGCCCGGGTGGTCGACAGGACGACCTCGGGCTGTTCGCTCTCGCGGAGCATTATCGTGTCGCGCTCCCCCGCTGCGACATACAGGCAGTTGGACCCCTCCACACTGTAGGAGGACTTCTGCCAACGGCATTCAGACACGTACGGTTCCCTTCTCAGGCGTCGAGAGCGACGCGGCGCATCAGATCGCGCGACGCTTCCGGAGTCAGCGCGGTCTCCTCCAGCCGGTCCAGGACGGACCGGTATTTCGCCAGTTGAGCCTCCGCATCCAGAAACTCGCAACCGTGATCGGAGTCCAGCGTCACCGTATCGAGCTGGGGCACGGGACCGAATACGTAATCGATCGGTTGGCCGGACCCGGGGAAGGAGCCACGGCCGAAGGGAATGACGAGCACGGTGATGTTGTCGCGCTCGCTCATGGCCATGAGGTGCTCCAACTGTGCGCGGGCCACCTTCGGCCCACCACAGCCCAGCCGCAGAGCGGCCTCGTGAATGATGACCTTGTACGGCATCGGACGCTCGCCGTGAAGGATGCCCTGTCTGCGGATACGGAACGCGACACGGTGCTCCACTTCATACGGTTCCAGAGCCGGGACCGTCTCGCGGTAGAGCGCGCGGGCGTGATCCACGGTTTGCAGCAGGCCAGGAATGTGGACGGCCAAGGCGACCCGCAGGCCCGAGGCATCCTGCTCCAGCTCGGCGATATCGAGCATCACCTTGGGCAGGACATCCCGGTAGTCCTCCCACCAGTAACGCTCTCGCCGACCGGCCATGGCCGCCAACGCATCGATGAGCGCCGGGTCGGCAGCGTCGTAACCGCGCGCCAGCGTGCGCACCCTCTCGGCGCTGACCGCATACCGACCAGCCTCGAGGTTGCTGATCCGTGCTTGGTTGACGCCGTTGAGCACAGCCGCCGCAGTGGAGGAAAGGCCCGCGCGTTCACGCAGCTTTCGCAGCTCGGCCCCCAAGCGGCGTTGCCGGACGGTCAGTACGTCCCTCGGTGGCATCGGCCCTCCCTCTCGCACCTGGGCACAGTGTGCCGCGAACGCACATCCACAACAACTAGAAGATCATCTAACACAACATAGAAATTCTTCTAGAGCTTGCTCTACGCTGTGAGGCAGACCACTCCGAGTCGACCACTGTCGTCGCCGATTTGGCGCGCCTGGCCCCGAAGCGATCAACTCCACCTCCCGGTAAGGAGACTCACCATGACCGCCGCACCCCCGCAGGGAACCGAATCCGCCCCCTTCGACCTCGGCAAAGAGCTCCGCGCACTCGCCCTCGCCACCGCGCCCCGTCTCTTCGCCGTAGCGCGCATCCACCCGTACGAGGACACCGGAGAAGCCGACGTGGAGATCGCGGCATGGGGTATGGCCTACGAGGACGGGCGCACCGAAGTGGTGGGGCCGGGGCAGCGGTTGGTGCTGGCCTCGGCCGAGCGCGCGGAGGCGTGGTTCTCCCGGGGTGCGGTCACCGCACAGCTCGTCTGGCTCGCCCCGGCCACCGCCGCCTCACTCGACCCCGAACTGGCCGTCTGAGATCCCTACGACGGATCGCCGCTAACCGACTCCAAGCACCGCACCCAGCTTCGAGACGTCAAGAAGTCGGAGGCATTCGTCGTCGTCCCGCGCGAGTCGCTGACGCGTTACGCACCCAAGGAGCAAAAACGCGGTGGTCCGCGCCTGTCAGGTCCGTGATGCCGCATGGCACCACGCCGTGCCCACCAGGGAGTTTCAGGCGCAGGGACCGTCATCTGTGTGACGCCGGGCGAGGTCACAGGGTCCGGCGTCAGGAGAACCTCCGGGTTTGTGACGGCGTCGGACGCCCCCACGGGCGCGGGCTTCCGGGCCCGCGCGCTACTGCCAGGTCGCGGTGTCGGGGTCGATGCCGTGGGCGCGTGCGCTGGCGTCGATGATGCGGCGGAACCACGTGGCGAGGCCGGGGCGGACGCCGTCGTAGTGGGCGGCGAATCCCGGGTCGGCCTCATACATGCGGCCGAGACAGACCTGCATCTGCCGGGTGAGGGGAAAGTACGAAGCGAAGACTTCGCGGTGCCGCTCGACGAGTTGATTCGCTTCTGGGCTGCCAGGTGTGACGCCGGCGTCCATCGCGTCCCCGAGGGCGCGGTCGAGGTCGGTGACGGCGTCGGCGACGGTCTGCCATTCCTGCGGACCGCGACCGGCTGCGGCTTCGGCGTACTGCCGCCATTGCGTCGTGTCCCCGTAGCGCTGACGGGCCTGGGCGGGCCAGTCCGGGTTCCACTGGGGGCCGAAGATCGCGGCCTGCTGCTCGGCGGTCAGCAGCAGGCCGCGCTCGTGGGCGTCGATCATCCGGTCCAGGCCGGCGCTGAGCTGCTGGAGGCGGTCGATCCGTTCCGCGACCTGGGTGCGCTGCGCGCGCAACGCGCCGGGCACGTCCGCCGCCTGGTCGTCCAGGATGGCCCGGATCCGGTCCAGGCCGAGGCCGAGCTCGCGGTAGACGACGATGCGGTGCAGGCGTTCCAGATCAGCGGCGGTGTAGAGCCGGTATCCGGCGGCCGTGCGCAGCGACGGCCGCGCCAGACCGGTCTCGTCCCAGTGGTGCAGCGCGCGGACGGTCACGCCCAGACGCGCCGAGACCTGGCCGACGGTCAGGCCATCGGCGTCGATTGCGTCAGGCATGGTCCTCATTGTCGCCGCGCCCGACGCCCGGTGCCGTGATGCCGACGGCTTCAAGGTTCCGCGCCTCCTGACTGGCCGGGTCGAAGGGCTTCGCCGCGGTGAAAACGATCCGTGCGTTCTCGGGGGTGATCACCTCCACGTCGCGGGTGTTCCAGGGAGTGTCCCGTGGACCGTCGACCGAGTCCGGGCGCACCGCGCGGCAGGCCCCGACAAGGGAATCGACCTCGCTGAGCACGCACGCGAAACTGACGCTGATCGCCGGTGCCCGCTCCGGAACGCTCCCCGCCGGGACGAGGAGTACGTCCTGGAACGCCCACCGGCGCAGATGCACAACGCCGCCGGGGATGCTGAACAGCTCGAAGAACCCGAGCCCACGCACCCAGAAGTCCACCGACGCCGCCAGATCGCTCGTGGGGATCGTCACGAACGCGGGCATTCCATAGATGCCACGGAACGGCTCCGGCGGAACCGCGTCCGGACCGGGAGCGGGCACGGGACTCATCTCGAACGCGTTGTAGTAGTCGCTCATGCGCCCCACCCAACAGCCTCACGCGACGTGAGGGTCAAGCCGAGTCCGCGCACGAAGCCACCGGCATCACATCGCAGGCATCTTCCTCTGGTCCGCAAGGTGACCCAGAGGGAACTTCCCTGAGATCATGACGGGGCGCCCGGGAAGGACGGCTTGATGACGCGGCTGCCGAACTTCCACTGTCCGTCCACGCGAACGTATTCGTCCTCGTACTTGACGTGGGAGCGAACGTAACCGCCGTCGTTCTTCACCACTTCCACGAGACAGAAGACACTCCCCGCCGCGCGGTTGCCCTCGATGTCCGTCACCAGGTGGTTGAACATGACGTGGATGACGTTGCGGGCATGGGCGAAGAGTGAGTCGCGGAAGAAGTCGCGTATCGCCTCGCGCCCTTGGAACAGGCCGAAGCCGGTCTCGCGTTCGTCGAGGACGCCATCCTCGGCCCAGCAGCCGGAGGACTCATGCAGCCGGAAGCCGTCGAAAGCAACCGCGTAACGAGTGTTGAGATCGTGGATGGCGGCACGATCGGCGAGATGACTCATGGGACAACCTCACGTGAAGAAGCGGCGCCGTGGGCCCTGGGCCCTGGCCGGCTCGGACGAGCCGGGGGAACGGTGTACACGGCTCCCAGCCCGTGTCAAGGCTCCCCAGCCAGGAACTGACCATGATCCGAACGAAACCGCCTAGCCGTCGTCGCCTCCGCGCCATGTGCTCCGCACCCGGCGCCACGCCTCGATGACGGCCGGGACCTTGGACAGAAGCTCCGCTGCCAGGGTCAGTATCAGCCCGGCCAGGCCGAAGGCGGCGAGCACGAGCAGGGTGACGGTGTCCCAGTCCACCAGTTCTCACACCCCTCACGTCGGGTGGTCGAACCGATGGCCCGGCAGGCTCAGCCCGACCACCTCGTATGGTGGTCAGCTGAGGTCCTGCCGACGTCCAAGATCTCAATGCGTGCTACGGAGAACAGAGCTCTCCGGGACCGCGGCAATTCCGGCCGTCCGGCCGGCTTTTTCCGTGCACCACATGACGTCGGACATGAGTGCAACACTCCCCCGTGCTCCACGGTCCACCGTCAGTCTAGCCGTCACCTGCTCAGCGCATCAGGACTCCGGCGGCTTCGGATGTCGTCTCCGACGGGACGGCGATCAGGCCCGGTTCGGCGTGGTGCGACAGGAGGCGGTGGGCGGGGAGGATGCGGACCGTGTAGCCGAAGGGGCCGGTGCGGTCGAGGGCGAGGGGGCCCTCGTAGAGGTGGCGGCCCCCGGGATCGGGACCCGTGGTGGGTTTGAGGGGGACGGGGGTGGGGTCGGTGATGCGGTCGGCGTCGTCGACGCGGCCCGCCACCGCCTGGACCGCCACGTCCGCCGGGTCCAGGCCGCCCAGGCGCACCCGTACGCGGAGGGAGAGCGTGGAGCCGAGTTCGGCGGCGCCGCCCGGCGCGGGCGGGGTGAGCTGGGCCTCGACGTGGTCGACCGCGACGTCCGGCCAGGCGGCGCGCAGGCGGGCCTTCCAGGTGGCCAGTCCGGCGGCCGCCGTGGGAGTCAGGGCGCGGTGGGAGCGGGCGGCCGGGGCGTAGAGCCGCTCGACGTACTCGCGCACCATGCGGCCCGCGAGCACCTTGGGGCCGAGGGTGGTGAGGGTGCGCCGGACCATGTCGATCCAGCGGCCGGGGAGGCCGTCCGGGCCGTGGTCGTAGAAGCGCGGGGCGACCCGCTGTGCCAGCAGGTCGTAGAGAGCGGCGGCCTCCAGGTCGTCGCGGCGGGTGTCGTCGATGGCGTCGCCGTCGGCGGTGGGGATGGCCCAGCCGAAGTCCGGGTCGTACCACTCGTCCCACCAGCCGTCCAGGACGGAGAGGTTGAGGCAGCCGTTCAGGGCCGCTTTCATGCCGCTGGTGCCGCACGCCTCCAGCGGGCGCAGCGGGTTGTTGAGCCAGACGTCGCAGCCGGGGTAGAGCATCTGGGCCATGCCCATGCCGTAGTCGGGCAGGAAGACCAGGCGGTGGCGGACCCGGGGGTCGTCGGCGAACCGGACGAGTTCCTGGACCAGCCGCTTGCCGCCGTCGTCGGCCGGATGGGCCTTGCCCGCGACGACGATCTGGATCGGCCGCTCGGGGTGGAGCAGCAACTCCATCAGCCGGTCCCGGTCGCGCAGCATCAGGGTGAGCCGCTTGTAGGAGGGGACGCGGCGGGCGAAGCCGATGGTGAGGACGTCGGGGTCGAGTACCCCGTCGATCCAGCCGAGTTCGGCGGTGCCCGCGCCGCGCTGCCGCCAGGAGTCGTACAGCCGCTGCCGGACCTCGGTGACCAGCCGCTTGCGCAGGGTGCGGCGGAGCTCCCAGAGCTCGCCGTCGGAGAGGGGGCCGAACCGGCGGGCGCCGAGCCGGGTGACCTCGGGCGCCGTCCAGGTGGGGGCGTGCACCCCGTTGGTGACGGAGGTGATGGGCACCTCCTCGGCGTCGAATCCCGGCCACAGGCCCGCGAACATCTCACGGCTGACGCGGCCGTGCAGCGTCGAGACGCCGTTGGCGCGCTGGGCCAGGCGCAGCCCCATCACGGCCATGTTGAAGAGATTGGGCTCACCGCCGGGGTAGGTCTCCATGCCGAGGGCGAGGACGCGCTCGACCTCGATCCCGGGCAACTCGGCGTCGGCGCCGAAGTGGCGGGCCACCAGCTCGCGGTCGAAGCGGTCGATACCGGCGGGGACGGGGGTGTGGGTGGTGAAGACGGTCCCGGCCCGCACCGCCTCGTGGGCGGCATCGAAGTCCGCCCCGTCGGCCATCAGTTCGCGGATGCGCTCCAGGCCCTGGAAACCGGCGTGCCCCTCGTTGGTGTGGAACACCTCGGGTTCGGGGTGGCCGGTCAGCCGGCAGTACGCGCGCACGGCGCGCACACCGCCGATGCCCAGCAGCATCTCCTGACGCAGCCGGTGCTCGCTGCCACCGCCGTAGAGCCGGTCGGTGACATCGCGCTCGCCGTGGCCGTTCTCCTCCACGTCGGAGTCGAGCAGCAGCAGCGGCACCCTGCCCACCTGGGCGAGCCACACGCGTGCGGACAGCGGGCGGCCGCCGGGCAGGGTGAGCGGGATCCGGACGGGCCGGCCGTCCGCCTCGCACAGCCGGGTGAGCGGCAGCTCGTCGGGGTCCAGGAGCGGATAGTGCTCCTGCTGCCAGCCCTCGCGGGAGAGCGACTGGCGGAAGTAGCCGTGGCGGTAGAGCAGTCCGACGCCCATCAGGGGCACGCCGAGATCGCTGGCGGCCTTGAGGTGGTCACCGGCGAGGATGCCCAGGCCGCCGGAGTACTGGGGCAGGGCGGCGGTGATCCCGAACTCCGGCGAGAAGTAGGCGATCGCGGCAGGCAGCGGGGAGGGCACCGGCCCGCCCGGCGGCGGTACGGAGGGCGCGGGCCCGCCGGGCCGCGGTCCGGCAGGCAGCGGCCCGGAGCCCGGCGGCGACCCCGAGCCCGGCGGCGGCCCTGCCCGGTCCTCACCGGACGGTGCGAGCGAGCCCAGCGACGGCCCGCCGCGGGCCTCGGCGGCGGTCCACCCCTCGTGCGCGGCGGTCCCCCCTTCGTGCGCGCCGGACGGCGGCTCGTCACGGGCCTCGGCGGAGGGTACGGGGGCGGTGGACGGCGGCCCGGCGCCGTCCTCGGCGGAGGGTACGGCGGTGGACGGCAGCCCGGAGGGCAGGGGCGGGCCGGACGGTGACCCCGTACCGCCGGACGACGAACCGGCGCCGGACGACGAACCCGTACCGCCGGACGGTGAACCCCCACCGCCGGACGGCGAATCCGCGGCGGGCCGCCCCTGGTGGGCGGCGGTCAGCCCCTGGTACCAGCGGGGAGCCGTCAGATAGTCGTGCAGGTCGTCCGCGGCCGCCGTGAGGCGGCGCAGAAAGGTGCGGTCCTCGGCGAGGGCCGCCAGCCGGGAGACGGGTACGGCGCCCAGCAGCCGTACCGGGTCGCCGCCCGTCTCCCGCCATCCCTCGGGGTCCACGGACTCGAACAGCTCGCGGGTCTCGGGGTGCCAGGACCAGCGCAGGTTGCGCGCCAGCCGGTTGAGCGGTCGCAGGGGCTCCGGAAGCACGGGGCGCACGCTGAATCGACGAATGGCCTTCACCCTTCGACGGTAGCGGCCGAGGCGTCCCCGTTTCGGCTGTTTCGCCCCGCCCCCGAGAAGTCGCCCCCAAGGCGGCAACCTTTCCGGCCAAGGGGGCGACTAGGGGGCACACCTTCCCCCCATGCCTTGGAGGACCTCGTGCGCTCTCGGGACAGTTCGCCCACTCCGCCCCCCGCTCATCCGCCCGGAGCACCCGGCCGGACAGCGCCGGCCTCCGGCCGGAAGGCGCTGACCCGCGGCCGGATGCTGGCCGCCGGATGCGCGGCGGCCGCGCTGACCGTCACCACCCTGGCGAACGTCTCCGGAGCCGCCGAGCCGGGCAGCCGGACGGCCGGGGCCACGAGCCCGAAAGCGGTGGCCGCGGCCCAGCTGGAGAAGCTGGACCGGGGGCTGGTGAGCGTGCACACCGGCGATGACAACCTGATCAGCTGGCGCTGGCTGGCCACCGACCCGGACGATGTGACGTTCAACCTCTACCGGGGCTCGGTCAAGGTCAACTCCTCCCCCATCACCACCACCAACTACCTCCACCAGGACGCCCCGAACAGCGCGGACTACACCGTGCGCGCCATCGTGAACGGGGTGGAGCAGCCCGCCTCGCCGAGCGCGGTCCAGTTCCGCCCCGGGTACTACGACGTGGCGATCTCGCCCCCGTCGGGCGGTTCGGACTACACCTACGAGGCCAACGACGCCTCGGTGGGCGACCTGGACGGCGACGGCGACCTGGACTTCGTCCTCAAATGGCAGCCGACCAACGCCAAGGACAACTCCCAGTCGGGCGTCACCAGCAACACCATCGTCGACGGCTACACCCTTCAGGGGCAGCGCCTGTGGCGGATCGACCTGGGCCGCAACATCCGCTCCGGCGCCCACTACACCCAGTTCCAGGTGTACGACTACGACGGCGACGGCCAGGCCGAGGTCGCGATGAAGACCGCGGACGGCACGGTCGACGGCGCCGGGAAGACCATCGGCAGCGCGTCCGCCGACTACCGCAACTCCAGCGGCTACGTGCTCAGCGGGCCCGAATATCTGACGATGTTCAACGGGCGCACGGGCGCCGCGATGAGCACGGTGGACTACGTCCCGCCGCGCGGCACCGTCTCCTCGTGGGGCGACTCCTACGGCAACCGCGTGGACCGGTTCCTGGCCGGGACGGCGTATCTCAACGGCTCCACCCCCTCGCTGATCGAGGCGCGCGGCTACTACACCCGCACCGTGATCTCCGCCTGGAAGTTCAGCGGAGGGCAGCTCACCCGGCAGTGGACGTTCGACACCAACAGCTCCACCAACACCGGCAAGGGCTACGACGGGCAGGGCAACCACGCCCTGGCGACCGGCGATGTGGACGGCGACGGCAAGGACGAGATCGTCTACGGCTCGATGGCGGTGGACGACAACGGCGCCGGGCTGTGGACCAACAGATACGGCCATGGCGACGCGGCCCACCTCGGCGATCTCGACCCGTCCCGGGCGGGCCTGGAGTACTTCAAGGTCGACGAGGACACCTCCAAGCCGGGCTCGTACTTCGCCGACGCCCGCACCGGCCAGGTGCTGTGGTCGACCGCGTCGGGCGGCGACAACGGGCGCGGGGTGGCCGACGACATCTGGGCGGGCAGCGACGGCGCCGAGATGTGGTCCGCGCGGGACGACCAGATCCGCGACGAGGGCGGCGGCGCCAAGGGCCGCAAGCCGTCCTCGATCAACTTCCTGGCCTGGTGGGACGGCGATCCGGTGCGCGAGCTGCTGGACGACACGCATATCGACAAGTACGGCACCTCCGGTGACACCCGGCTGCTCACCGGGTCCGGGGTGCACTCCAACAACGGCACCAAGGCCACCCCGTCGCTGTCCGGCGACATCCTCGGCGACTGGCGCGAGGAGGTGGTCTGGCCGACCAGTGACAACAAGGCGCTGCGGATCTACTCCACGCCGTACCAGACCGACCGGAAGATCACCACGCTGCTCCACGACCGGCAGTACCGCGAGGCGCTGGCCTGGCAGAACACCGCCTACAACCAGCCCCCGCACCCCAGCTTCTTCATTGGCAACAAGATGGCGACCCCGCCGCGGCCGACCATCACCACCCCCTGAAATCCGCACATCCCCCGGAAGGAGATCCGACATGGCTCAACAACACACCAGGTACCGGGCGCTGGCCGGCGCCCTCGGTGCCGTCGCCCTCACCGCGGGCGCGATCACCACCGGTCTGACCCTGCCCACGGCCTCCGCCGCCACCTGGCCCTCGGCCAGCGGCACCCAGGCGGTCGGCACGACCATCAGCGTCAGCGGGACCACCGACGGTGGTATGAAGCGCTACTACGGCACCGGCGACCTCGGCTCGGACGGCCAGGACGAGGACCAGGGCCCGCTGTTCGAGCTGAAGGACGGCGCCACCCTGAAGAACGTCATCCTCGGCGCCCCGGCCGCCGACGGCGTCCACTGCGAGGGCAGCTGCACCCTCCAGAACGTGTGGTGGGAGGACGTCGGCGAGGACGCCGCCACCTTCCGCGGCAGCGGTAAGACGTACAACGTCGTCGGTGGCGGTGCCCGCAAGGCCGAGGACAAGATCTTCCAGTTCAACGGCGGCGGCACGCTCAACATCTCCAACTTCGCCGGCCAGGACTTCTCCACCTTCGTCCGGTCCTGTGGCAACTGCTCGACGCAGTACAAGCGCACCATCAATGTGAGCAACACCGAGATCACCGCCCCGGGCAAGGTCATCGGCGGGATCAACACCAACTACGGCGACTCGCTGACCCTGCGCTCCATCACCATCGTCGGGGACAGCAGCAAGAAGATCGTCCCGTGTCAGAAGTACATCGGGAACGACGACGGCGACGAGCCCTCGAAGAACGGCAGCGGTCCCGACGGCACCTACTGCAAGTACAGCACCTCCGACATCACCTACAAGTGATCGCCGGCTGATCGCCGGTTGGCCGCGCGCCGTGTCCGGTCCCCGTGGGGACGGGCACGGCGCGTGCCCGTCCCCACGGGGCGGTGGGCGGTCCGGTTTCACGCCCCCTGGTGCGCCCTTGTCGGGATCTTTCCTCCCACGCCACGCTGGCGCCGTCGCTCAGTTGGGGAGGGGATCGTTCCATGGCATGCGCATCCGCGGGGCCCCGGCGGAGGATGGCGGCGCCGGCCGCCGTCGTCGCGGCGGTCCTGGTGGCCTTGTCGCTCACGCAGGCCGCGCCCACGCAGGCCGGGCCGGACCACGGCTATATCGTCGCCCTGAAGCGGAGCGCGGGAGCGCCCGCGGCGGCGTCGGCGGCGGGCCGGGCGCTGGTGGAACGGTACGGGGCGCGCGTGCGCCGGGTCTACCGCACGGCGCTGAACGGCTATGCGGTGGTGGCGAACGCGGCACAGGCCGGCCGGCTGGCGGCCGATCCGCGGATCGCCTCGGTGACCCGGGACGAGCGGGTGTCCCCGCGGTGGGCCCGGGCGCGTCCGCCGTCGCCGTCCCGGGGCCGGGCGGACCCGCCGTGGGGGCTGGACCGGATCGACCAGCCGGACCGGCCGCTGGACGGGACGTACACCGCGCCCGCCGACGGCGGACGCGGGACCACGATCTACGTCATCGACTCCGGGATCCGCGCCTCCCACGAGGACTTCGGCGGCCGGGCCCGCTCCGGCTGGGACTTCGTGGACGACGATCCGGTGGCCGAGGACGGCAACGGCCACGGCACCCATGTGGCCGCCACGGCGGCGGGCACCCGGTACGGAGTGGCGAAGCGGGCCGCGATCGTGGCCGTCCGGGTGCTGGACGACCGGGGCGAGGGCACCATCGCCCAGGTGCTGGCCGGGATGGACTGGGTGCTGCGACACGCCGAGCGGCCCGCGGTGGTCAATCTGAGCCTGGGGGCGGCGTCCGCCACCCCGTTGCCCGAGTGGGACGCCGCGGTGCGGGCCGGGACGGCCGCCGGTCTGGTCTTCACCGTGGCGGCGGGCAACCAGGACCGGCCCGCCGCCGCCTTCTCCCCGGGCCGGGTGCGGCAGGCGCTCACGGTCGGTGCGACCGACCGCGCCGACCGGCGCTCGGCCTTCTCCAACTGGGGCGCGGGCATTGACCTGTTCGCGCCCGGGGACCGGATCGTCTCGGCGTCGCATACCAGCGATACGGCGACCAGGACGCTGTCGGGCACCTCGATGGCGGCCCCGCATGTCGCGGGCGCCGCCGCGCTGTACCTGGCCGGCCACCGCGGTGCCACCGCGGCCCAGGTGGGGGCGGCGCTGACGGCCATGGCGAGCAAGGGCCGGGTGCGCGGCGCGGGCGCCAACTCGCCGAACCGTCTGCTGCGGGTGGTCAACTGACTACGCGCCAGAAGGGCCGATACGCGCCGCCCGGACGGCCCCGCCTACGGGCGGGGTCGTTTCGTGTACCCGGCGTTACGAACCGGTAGTTAACGGGAACCCGGATTGTCCGCCCGTTCCGCAGGGGAAGGCTTTCCAGGCGCGCCCCCCATGGCCGACCCCATCCGCCCACCAGAGTGAACGCGGACAGGAGCTGTCATGCCCGCAACCCATCGCCCGGCGGCAGAACCGATACAAAGGACAAAAGCCGCCCCAGCGCATCAACCCGCAACGCCGTCAGGTGATCCTATGATCGGTCGCATTCCCATTCTGGATATCCGCCCGCTGGTCGACTGCGGCCGCCGCCCCGCCAAGGCGGTCGTGGACGAGACCTTCGAGGTCAGCGCCACCGTGTTCCGGGAGGGCCATGACGCGGTCAACGCCAATGTGGTCCTCCGCGATCCGTCCGGACGCTCGGGCCCCTGGACCCCGATGCGTGAACTCGCCCCCGGCACCGACCGCTGGGGCGCCGAGGTCACCCCCGGCGCGCCCGGCCGCTGGACGTACACCGTCGAGGCGTGGAGCGATCCGATCGCCACCTGGCGCCACCACGCCCGCATCAAGGTCCCGGCCGGGATCGACACCGATCTGGTCCTGGCGGAAGGGGCGCTGCTGCATGAGCGGGCCGCCTCCGGTGTGCCCAAGAACGACGGCCGGGAGGCGGTGCTGGCGGCCGTCGACGGACTGCGCGACGAGCGCCGCCCGGTGGCCGACCGGCTCGCCGCCGCCCTCGCCCCCGATGTGACCGCCGCCCTCGACCGCCACCCCCTGCGGGAGTTGGTCAGCTCCTCGCGCCCGATGCCGCTCCAGGTGGACCGGGAACGAGCGCTGTTCGGCTCCTGGTACGAGCTCTTCCCGCGCTCGGAGGGGGCCAGGATCACCGAGGGGCGGCCGCCGGTCAGCGGCACCCTGCGCACCGCCGCCGAACGGCTGCCCGCCATCGCCGCCGCGGGCTTCGACATCGTCTATCTGCCGCCCATCCACCCCATCGGCACCGCCTTCCGCAAGGGCCCCAACAACGCGCTCTCCGCGGGCCCCTTCGACGTGGGCTCGCCCTGGGCCATCGGCTCGGCCGACGGCGGCCACGACGCCATCCACCCCGACCTGGGCACCATCGAGGACTTCGACCACTTCGTGGCGCGCGCCCGCGAACTGCGCATGGAGGTGGCGCTGGACTTCGCGCTCCAGTGCTCCCCGGACCACCCCTGGGTCGCCCAGCACCCGGAGTGGTTCCACCAGCGCGCCGACGGCAGCATCGCGTACGCCGAGAACCCGCCCAAGAAGTACCAGGACATCTATCCCGTGGCCTTCGACCGGGACTTCCGGGGCCTGGTCCGGGAGACCGAGCGGGTGCTGCGCTTCTGGATGGCGCACGGGGTGCGGGTCTTCCGCGTGGACAACCCGCACACCAAACCGGTGGTCTTCTGGGAGAAGGTGCTCGGCGACATCCACCGCACCGACCCCGATGTGCTCTTCCTCGCCGAGGCGTTCACCCGCCCGGCGATGCTGAACACCCTCGGCGCGATCGGCTTCCACCAGTCGTACACCTACTTCACCTGGCGCACCACCAAACAGGAGCTCACCGACTACCTCACCGAGCTGTCCGGGGACGCGGCCGCCTGGATGCGGCCCAACTTCTTCGTCAACACCCCCGACATCCTGCACGCCTACCTCCAGGAGGGCGGCCGCCCCGCCTTCGAGGTGCGGGCCGTGCTGGCCGCCACCCTCTCCCCCACCTGGGGCGTCTACGCCGGCTACGAACTGTGCGAGAACACCCCGGTGCGCGCCGGCAGCGAGGAGTACCTGGACTCGGAGAAGTACCAGCTGCGGCCGCGCGACTGGGCGGCGGCCGAGCGCGCGGGCGAAACGATCACCCCGCTGCTCACCCGGCTGAACCGGGTGCGCCGCCGCCACCCCGCGCTGCGCCGGCTGCGCAACCTCAGATTCCACCACGCCGACAACGATTCCGTCATCGTCTACTCCAAGCGCACCGGCGATTCCTGCGTGCTCACGGTCGTCAACCTCGACCCCCACCACACCCAGGAGGCGACGGTCTCGTTGAACATGCCGGAACTCGGCCTGGACTGGCACGAGTCCGTCCCGGTGCGCGACGAGCTCACCGGCGAGACCTATCACTGGGGCAGGGACAACTATGTGCGCCTGGAGCCGGGGCGCCGGATGGCTCCGGCACATGTGCTGTCCCTGCGACCGTCCTCACCGATCGGAGGGTCACCCACAACATGATCGTCAACGAGCCCGTACCGGACACCTTCGAGGACACGCCCGCGAAGGACCGTGACCCCGACTGGTTCAAGCGCGCCGTCTTCTACGAGGTCCTGGTCCGCTCCTTCCAGGACAGCAACGGCGACGGCGTCGGCGACCTCAAGGGCCTGACGGCCAAGCTGGACTATCTTCAGTGGCTGGGCGTGGACTGCCTGTGGCTGCCGCCGTTCTTCGCCTCGCCGCTGCGCGACGGCGGCTATGACGTCTCGGACTACACCGCCGTACTGCCGGAGTTCGGAGACCTCGCGGACTTCGTGGAGTTCGTCGACGCCGCGCACCAGCGCGGGATGCGCGTGATCATCGACTTTGTCATGAACCACACGAGTGATCAGCACCCGTGGTTCCAGGAGTCCCGCAGCGACCCGGACGGACCGTACGGCGACTACTACGTATGGGCCGACGACGACAAGCAGTACCAGGACGCGCGGATCATCTTCGTCGACACCGAGACCTCCAACTGGACCTTTGACCCGGTACGCAAGCAGTACTACTGGCACCGCTTCTTCTCGCACCAGCCGGACCTCAACTTCGAGAACCCGGCCGTCCAGGAAGAAGTACTGGCCGCCCTGCGCTTCTGGCTGGACCTCGGCATCGACGGATTCCGGCTCGACGCCGTCCCGTATCTGTACGCCGAGGAGGGCACCAACTGCGAGAACCTCCCGCGCACCCACCAGCTGCTCAAGCGCGTCCGGGCCGAGATCGACGCCCACTACCCCGACACCGTGCTCCTGGCCGAGGCCAATCAGTGGCCGGAGGACGTCGTCGACTACTTCGGCGACTTCGAGGCGGGCGGCGACGAATGCCATATGGCCTTCCACTTCCCGGTGATGCCGCGCATCTTCATGGCGGTGCGGCGCGAGTCCCGCTATCCGGTCTCCGAGATCCTCGCCAAGACCCCGGCCATCCCCTCCGGCTGTCAGTGGGGAATCTTCCTGCGCAACCACGACGAGCTGACGCTGGAGATGGTCACCGACGAAGAGCGCGACTACATGTACGCGGAGTACGCCAAGGACCCCAGAATGCGCGCCAACATCGGCATCCGCCGCCGACTGGCGCCCCTGCTGGACAACGACCGCAACCAGATCGAGCTGTTCACCGCGCTGCTGCTGTCCCTGCCCGGTTCACCGATCCTCTACTACGGCGACGAGATCGGCATGGGCGACAACATCTGGCTCGGCGACCGCGACGCCGTGCGCACCCCCATGCAGTGGACCCCCGACCGCAACGCGGGCTTCTCCTCGTGCGATCCGGGACGGCTGTTCCTGCCCACCATCATGGACCCGGTCTACGGCTACCAGGTCACCAATGTCGAGGCGGCCATGAGCAGCCCGTCCTCGCTGCTGCACTGGACCCGCCGGATGATCGAGATCCGTAAGCAGAACCCCGCCTTCGGACTCGGCTCCTTCACCGAACTGCCGTCCTCCAACCCGGCCGTCCTCGCCTTCCTCCGTGAGGCCCCGACCACCCGGGACGGCGAGGACGACCTGGTGCTGTGCGTGAACAACTTCTCGCGCTTCGCCCAGCCCACCGAGCTGGACCTCCAGTCCTTCGCGGGCCGCCACCCGGTCGAGCTGATCGGCGGGGTCCGCTTCCCGGCCATCGGCGAACTGCCGTATCTGCTGACCCTGGCCGGGCACGGCTTCTACTGGTTCCGGCTGCGGCGCAACGAGGCCGTGGGGCACTGGGTGGACTGAGTCTTTCCGGCACGCGTGGGTTGCTTTGGCGCGCGTGGGTTGCTTTGGCGCGCGTGAGTTGCTTTGGCGCGCGTGGGTCGCTGCTCCGGCCTGGCTGGGTTGTTCTGGCACAGCTGGGCCGTTGCCGCGCGGCTGGCCCCTCCGACGCGGCCGAGTTCTTCCGGTGCCCGCCGGTTTTCGGCCAGGGCGCACCCCTCGCCCGTCCGTACGCGTCCATCTCGGGCGCGTACGGGCGTTTTCGACTGTGCGTCATGGGCACTCTGATACTCACATCCGCCATCGGCGGACCCGATCGCGTACTCCGAGTTCGCCGTACGGACGATCCTCGCCCGACACGTCCCGCACCGTCGCACAGTCAATGCCGCAATCCGGGACACTTTGCCCTGATCTGTCGTGTGCCCGGGGAAAGGACGCGACGCCATGCCGGAAGCTCCGTTCTCCCGGGGGGCACAGCACCCGCCGACCGCCGCACCCTTGGCCACGGCCGCGGCCGCGGGCCCGTCCGGGCTGCTCGCCTCGCTCGCGCCGCTGCTCGCCGAGTGGCTGCCCCGGCAGCGCTGGTTCGCGGGCAAGGGCCGTCCCGTCACCGGCTTCGCGCTGGTCTGCGCCACCGAGCTGCTGCCGTGGGCGACGAGCGGAAGCACGCCCGGACTGCTCCACCTGCTCATCCGCGCCCAGCAGCCCGAGCCGCCCGGCCACCGGCACGGTTTCGGCTGCGGCCACCGGCGCGGGGCGGCGGCCAGCGACTGCTACCAGATCCTGCTCGGAGTGCGCCCCACCCTCCCGCCGCCGCTCGCCCCCGCGCTCGTCGGCCGGCCCAGTGGCGGGCCGCTGGACGGGCAGGCGGTCTACGAGGCGCTGTCCGACCCGCGGCTCACCACACTGCTGCTGGAACGGCTGCGGATGCCCGGCCGGCTCGGCCCGCTGCGCTTCGTACGGGAGCCGTCCAGCGCCATCCCCTCCGCGCTCACGCCCCGGCTGATGACCGCCGAACAGTCCAACTCGTCGGTGGTCTACGGCGATACGTTTGTTCTCAAGCTGTTCCGCCGGGTCAGTCCCGGCACCAACCCCGACCTGGAACTCCCCCTCGCGCTCGCCCGCACCGGCTGCTCCCGGGTGCCCGCGCCCGCCGCCTGGTTCGAGGCCGAACCACCCGCCGAGGGCGCCGCCGGGCCGCGCCCGGAACCGTTCACCCTGGGGGTGCTGCAACCCTTCCTGACCGGCTCCCGGGACGGCTGGCAGCTCGCGCTGGACACCCTGGCCGCCCGGGGCGACTTCACCGACGCCGCCCGCGCGCTGGGGCGCGCCACCGCCGAGGTGCATCTGGCGATGGCCCGCGCACTGCCCACCTCCGTGCTGCGCCGCCCGCAGATCGAGCACCTGGCCGCCACCATGAGCGAGCGGCTGGACTCGGCCGCCGCCGCGGTGCCCGCCCTCCAGCCGTACCGCGCCGCGCTGCACGGGGCGTACGGGGACCTGGCCGCGCTGGGGCGCGCGGGCCGCACCTGGGCGGCCCAGCGCATCCACGGCGATCTGCACCTGGGGCAGGCGCTGCTGACCTGGGACGGCGGCGACCGGGGTGGTGGCGGAGGGGGCGGCCGGTGGTCCCTGATCGACTTCGAGGGCGAGCCGTCCCGTCCGCTGGCCGAGCGGCGCCGTCCGCAGCCGCCGGTACGCGATATCGCGGGCATGCTGCGGTCCTTCGACTACGCGGCGGCCGTCGGACGCCATGAGCACCCGCAGGAGTGGGCCGGCCGCACCCGCGCCGCGTACTGCGCGGGCTACGCCGACGCCTCCGGCACCGATCCGCGCGACGAGCCGGAGCTGCTGCGTGCCCACGAAACCGACAAGGCCGTCTACGAGGTGCTCTACGAGGCGCGGCACCGTCCCGACTGGCTCCCCGTCCCCATGACCGCCATCCGCCGCCTCGCCAACGCCCGCGACTGAGCCCGGGACCGCCGAGCGGCACCAGGTCCGGACCCCGGCCGCCCCTCGGCCCGCCCCCGGATCGCCGCCCGCCCGCCGCTTCCGACCCCCGACCCCCGACACCCCCGGGAGGACCACCCCGTGACCGCACGACCGCCGTCCGGCCAACACCCGTCCGACAAGGGACCGGGCCACCCGCCCGCCGCCCCCGGCGCCCCGACCGGCCCGGCGGTCCCGCCGACGTTCCTCCCCGGCCGTACCCGTCCGCATCCCCAGGAAGCGACGGCCGGGGCCGGGCGCCCGGCCCCGGACCGGCCCGGTCCCGAGAACCCCGCCGACGCGGCGGCCCCGGAGGCGGGCCCGGCCGGGCAGGAGGCGGCCGTCGGCGGGCCGGGCCGGGAGGCGTTCGTCGGCGGCGACGGGCCGGGGCGGCGGGCAGCCGCCGACAGCCGCCGCTCCGGCCGCGAGAGGCAGGTGTCCTACGGCGCCCCGCCCGTGCCCCGCGCGCCGCGCGCGGACGAGGGGCAGCACGAGGAGCGCGGCGGCGCCGCCGAGGCCGGTCCCGGCGCCGGACGCGGTGGTGCGGACCAGCCCGGCGGCGGGGCCGAGCCGTCGCGGGTCACCGGGCGGCCGGTGGCCGGGGGCGACCGGCCGGAGGACGAGGCGTACGCCGAGCGGGGCGTGCGGGCCGCGCCCGCGCTCGGGGGCGAGGAGCGGCGGCGGCTGCTGGACGGCGCGCACCACGATCCGCACGCGCTGCTCGGCGCCCACCCCGTGCGCGGCGGTGTGCTCTTCCGGACCTTGCGTCCGTACGCCCGGTCGGTGACCGTCACCGCAGCCGGGCTGCGCGCCCGGCTGCGGGCCGAGGGGGACGGGCTGTTCTCCGGGGTGCTGCCGCTCCGGGAGATCCCGGACTACCGGCTGCTCGTGTCGTACGAGGACGCCGAGCTGGAGCTGCACGACCCGTACCGCTTCCTGCCCGCCCTCGGCCCGTTCGATCTGCACCTGATCGGCGAGGGCCGCCACGAGGAGCTGTGGCGGGCGCTGGGCGCGCGTCCGATGACCCACCAGGGCGTGTCCGGCACCCGCTTCACCGTATGGGCGCCCAATGCCCTCGGGGTGCGGCTGACCGGCGACTTCAGCTACTGGGACGGCACCGCCCTGCCGATGCGCTCGCTGGGCGGCAGCGGTGTGTGGGAGCTGTTCCTGCCCGGTGTCGGCGAGGGCGCGCTCTACAAGTTCGAAATCACCCGGCCCGACGGCGGCCGCACCCTGCGCGCCGACCCGATGGCGCGGCGCACCGAGTGCCCGCCCGCCACCGCCTCCGTCGTCCACGCCTCGCACCACCGCTGGGGCGATGGGGCGTGGATGGCGCGGCGAAAAGGTGGGCGCGTTCATGAGCTGCCGTTCTCCGTCTACGAGGTGCATCTGCCGTCCTGGCGGCCGGGGCTGACCTACCGGCAACTGGCCCAGCAGCTCCCGGCGTACGTGGCGGACCTGGGCTTCACCCATGTCGAGCTGATGCCGGTGGCCGAGCACCCCTTCGGCGGCTCCTGGGGCTACCAGGTCACCGGTTTCTACGCGCCCACGGCCCGGCTGGGCACCCCCGACGACTTCAAGTACCTGGTCGACGCGTTGCACCAGGCGGGCATCGGGGTCCTGGTGGACTGGGTGCCCGCGCACTTCCCCAAGGACGACTGGGCGCTCGCGGAGTTCGACGGCCGCCCGCTGTACGAGCCCGCCGACCCGCTGCGGGCGGCGCATCCCGACTGGGGCACGCTGGAATTCGACTACGGCCGCACCGAGGTGCGCAATTTCCTGGTCGCGAACGCCGTCTACTGGTGCGAGGAGTTCCATATCGACGGTCTGCGGGTGGACGCCGTCGCCTCCATGCTCTACCTCGACTACTCCCGTGAGCCCGGCCAGTGGACGCCCAACGCGCACGGCGGCCGGGAGAACCTGGACGCGGTCGCCTTCCTCCAGGAGATGAACGCCACCGTCTACCGCCGCTGTCCGGGGGTGGTCACCATCGCCGAGGAGTCGACCGCGTGGGACGGGGTCACCCGGGCCACCCACCACACGGGCCCCAGCGGCTTCGGCGGCCTCGGCTTCGGGCTGAAGTGGAACATGGGGTGGATGCACGACTCGCTGGGCTATCTGGCGCATGAGCCGGTGCACCGCAAGCACCACCACCACGAGATGACCTTCTCGATGGTGTACGCGTACAGCGAGAACTACGTGCTGCCGATCTCCCACGACGAGGTGGTGCACGGCAAGCGGTCCCTGGTGTCCAAGATGCCCGGCGACTGGTGGCAGCGGCGCGCCGACCACCGCGCGTACCTCGGCTTCATGTGGGCCCATCCGGGCAAGCAACTGCTGTTCATGGGGCAGGAGTTCGCCCAGGGCGCCGAGTGGTCGGAGGCCCATGGGCCCGACTGGTGGCTGCTGGACCCGTCGTACTCCGCCGAACCCGACCACCGGGGCGTCCGCGACCTGGTCCGCGACCTCAACCGGGTGTACGCGGCCACGCCCGCGCTGTGGCAGCGGGACACCAGCCCCGAGGGCTTCTCCTGGGTGGAGGGCGACGCCCGCGAGGACAACGTCTTCGCCTTCCTCCGGTTCGACGCCGAGGGCTCACCGCTGCTCGCCATCAGCAACTTCTCGCCGGTGGTGCGCCATGAGTACCGCATCGGGGTGCCGGATGCGGTGCCGATGTGGCGTGAGGTGCTGAACACCGACGACCGGCGCTACGGCGGCAGCGGGGTCGCCAACTCCGAACCGCTGAAGGCCGAGGCCACGGGGTGGCACGGCCGTCCGGCCTCCGTACTGCCGGTACTGCCGCCGCTGGCCACGATCTGGCTGCGGCCCGCCTGAGCGTCGCGCCGAGCGCGAGCAGCCTGGCGCGAGCAGCGGGGCGCGAGCCGTCCTTGCGCATATTGCGCGCAAACGATTGACGCCTGACGTGGGCACGCCTAAAGAGAGGGGTGAGAGCGCTCTCACCCCCCTCTGGAGGTCCCCTCATGCGCATCCGCCGCCACCGGCTCAGATCCACCCTCGCCGCCCTCACCGCCACCGCACTGGCGCTCCTCGGCGCGGCCACGGCCCGTGCCGACATACCGTCGGTGCCCGACTGGACCCTCCAGTGGGGCGACGACTTCAACGGCTCCGCGAACACCCTCCCCTCCTCCGCCAACTGGCAGATCGACACCGGGCACAACTACCCCGGCGGCCCATCCAACTGGGGCACCGGCGAGGTGCAGAGCTACACCAGTTCCACCAGCAACCTCAGCCTCGACGGCAGCGGCAACCTCCGCATCACCCCGCTCCGCGACGGCGCCGGCAACTGGACCTCGGCGCGCATCGAGACCAAGCGCGCCGACTTCAAGGCACCGGCCGGGGGCGTGCTGCGGGTCGAGGGCCGGATCCAGATGCCCAACGTGACCGGGAGCGCCGCCCTCGGCTACTGGCCCGCCTTCTGGGCGCTGGGCAGCCCCTACCGGGGCAACTACCAGAACTGGCCGGGCATCGGCGAGTTCGACTTCATGGAGAACGTCAACGGCATCAACTCCGTCTGGGGCACCCTGCACTGCGGCACCAACCCCGGCGGCCCGTGCCAGGAGACCAGCGGCCTCGGCGCCAACCGCGCCTGCCCCGGCGCCGGCTGCCAGTCCGCCTTCCACACCTACCGCTTCGAATGGGACCGCTCCACCTCGCCCAACCAGCTGCGCTGGTACGTGGACGGCACCCAGTTCCACAGCGTCAGCCAGAGCCAGGTGGACGCCGCCACCTGGTCGAACATGACCGACCACGCGGGCTACTTCCTGCTGCTGAACGTGGCGATCGGCGGCGGCTTCCCCGACGGCGTCCAGGGCTCCAGGACGCCCACCGCCGCCACCGACCCCGGCCACCCGATGCTGGTGGACTACGTGGCGGTGTGGACGCGGGGCGGAGGCGGCGGCACCGAGCCCGGCGGCTCGGCCACCCAGTACCTGCGCACCGGCGGCGCGCTCGGCGAAGCGGCGTCCGCCAGCTCGGCGACCCTGGCCTCGGCGGGCGGCACCAACCACGACGGGACGCCGTACCAGCCGCAGACGTACGTCTCGTCCGGGATCACCAGGACGTACAGCGGCGGCTCGACCGCCTTCGACCTGTTCGTGGACGCCGGGACCACGGTCGCCAACGGGACGCAGGTCAGGGTCAGTTACGACTTCACGGGCGACGGGACCTGGGACCGCGCCGAGACCTACCAGTACTTCGCCACCGACCCGGTTCCGGGCTATGAGCACTACACCCAGGCCCGCGGCGTGAAGTCCACGACCGGCGCGGCGCTGTCCAACCTCTCGGGCGGCAAGGTCCGCGTCGAGGTCTGGAACGCGATCGGCAACGGCGCCAGCACCCTCGGCATCGGCAACCAGTCGTACGTGCGCATTCCGTTCAGCTGACGCGCGCCGGACCCGCCCCCACGCCCGTCAGTCGTCGGGCCCGCCCAGCCGGGTGAGCCCGTCCCGGACCCGGTGGGCGTCGGGGTGGCCGAGGGTGTCGAAACGGCTCAGGGCCTGCCGCCAGCTGCGGCGGGCCCCGGCCCGGTCCCCGGCCGCCAGCTGCGCGCTGCCGAGCCGGTGGAGGGATTCGGCCTCCCGGACCCGCTCGCCCCGGCCGCGCCGCAGCTCCACGGCGTTCCGGTAGCAGGTGATGGCCTGCTCGTGGTCGCCGACGTGGCTGTGGGCGTAGCCGAGGCTGTCCCAGGCCGCGGACTCACCGCGCCCGTCCTCCGCCTCGCGCAGCATGTTCAGCGCCTTCTCGCAGTGGACGAGGGTCTGCTGGAAGTCGCCCAGCATGGCGTACGCCCAGCCCACGTTGTTCAGGGCGTACGCCTCACCGCTGCGGTGGCCCGCCGCGCGGTACAGCTTCAGGGAGCGCAGCGCGTGGTCCAGCCCCTCGTCGTGGCGGCCCTGCCGCTCGCTGGCCACGTTGAGCGCGACATGGACCATGGCCTGGCCGATGGTGTCGCCGGTCTCGCGGTGCAGGTTCAGGGCGCGCATCAGATGGCCGCGGGCCCGGTCGTAGCGGCCCATCCGCAGATCGGCGAGGCCGAGGCCGTGGCAGGCGTGTGCCTGGCCGGTGAGGTCGGAGATCCGGTGGGCCGCGGCCAGGGCGATGCGGTGCACGGAGCGCTGGTCGTGCCAGTGGCCGAACTGGTCCAGGAACTCCGCCAGCGACCAGGCCAGTTGCCAGGCGTGGGTCTCGAACCCGGCCTCCGCGGCCTGCTGGGACACCCCGATCAGCACCGGATGGTTCAGGATGAACCACATCAGCGCCTGGCTGTGCCCGCTGAACTCGCCGACGCTGACCCCCGGCTGGACCGGCTCGGGGGTGATCGGCTCCCGGTGCGGGGTGAAGGCCACCCCGGCGGCCACGGCGGTGTGCAGATAGTGGTCGAGCACCCGGTGCAGCGCGGCGCGGCGCTCGCCCTCCGCGTCCAACGCCTGGGTGAGTTCCATGGCGTAGGCGCGCAGCAGATCGTGGAAGCCGTACTGGCCGGGGGTGCGCTCGGTGATCAGATGCGCCCGGGTCAGCTGGACCAGCAGCCGGCGGGCCTGCGGTACGGGGATGCCCACCAGGCTGGCGGCGGCCGGGGCGGCGATGTCGGGGCCCGGGTGGACGCCCAGCAGCCGGAACAGCCGGGCGGCGTCGGTGCCCAGGGTGTGGTACGACCAGGAGAAGACGGCCCGGACGTCGGTGGTGGCGTCGCCGCCCTCGAACGCGTCGAGGCTGCCGCGGGCGTCGCGCAGCTCCCCGGCCAGCGCCTCCAGACGGAAGCGGGGGTGGGTGGCGGCGCGGGCGGCCACGATGGCCAGCGCGAGCGGCAGCCCGGCGCACACCGTGATCACCTCCTCCACCGCCTGCGGTTCGGCGGCCACCCGCTCGGCGCCCACCCGGTTGATCAGCAGCTCCCGCGCCTCGGCACGGTCGAGCAGCTCCAGCGGCAGCGGCTGGGCCTGCTCGGCGACGACCAGGCTGGTGAGCTGGTTACGGCTGGTCAGCACCACCAGGCAGCCGGGTGAGCCGGGCAGCAGGGGCCGCACCTGCTCGGCGTCCCGGGCGTTGTCCAGCAGGATCAGCATCCGGCGGTCGGCCACCAGGCTCCGGTACAGGGCGGTCTGCGCCTCGACGGTCGCGGGGATCCGGTGGGCGGGCACCTGGAAGGCGTCCAGGAAGCCGCGTACCGCCTCGGCGACGGTCATGGCCGACCCGGTGGGGCCGAAACCGCGCAGATTCACATAGAGCTGACCGTCGGGGAAGCGGTCGCGGACCCGGTGGGCCCAGTGCACCGCGAGGGTCGTCTTGCCGAGGCCGCCGCTGCCCGCGATGACGGTGATCATCGCGGCCGTGGGCGCCCGTCCCCCGCCCTCGCCCGAGCCCGCGCGCAGCAGGGCGTCCAGCCCGGCCAGTTCACGCTCCCGGCCGGTGAAGTGGGCGACGTCGGAGGGGAGTTGCTGCGGTACGGCGGTGATGGCGGCGGCCGGTTCGGACGTGGCGGCGGGTGTGGGTGCGGCGGTGGCGGACGCGGGCGTGGTGACGGTGGCGGTGGCGGACGGAGCTGTGGCGGGCCCGTGGGGCTCGTCGGAAGCCGGGGCGGCCTCCGCCGCGGCCGCACCCGCGCTCTCGTCCGCGGCCGGGGCCGGGGCCGGGGTGGGGGCCTGCGTCGCGGGAGCGCTCCCGCGCATGCCGGACGACATCGACGGATCGGTGGTGGGGCGGCCGTCCCCGCCGTCCTCGAGCGCCTGCCGGTGGAGCCGCTGCAATGCGTCGCCGGGTTCGATGCCCAGCTCCTCCACATACGTGCGGCGGGTGGAGCGGAACAGCGCGAGCGCGTCGGCCCGCCTCCCGCAGCGCCGTAAAGCCTCCATCAGCAGCGCCACCGAGCGCTCCCGCAGGGGGTGTTCGGCCACCAGCAGGGACAGCTCCGCGGCGGCCTCGTGGTGCCGCCCGGAGCGCAGGTCGATCGCGGCGCACTCCTCGACCGCCGTACGCCGCTCCTCCTCCAGACCGGCGCCCAGGGTTTCGGCGAGCCAGCCGCCCGCGACATCCGCCAGCGCGGGCCCGCGCCACAGCTGCAACGCGGCGCGCAGCAACCGCGCGGCCCGGTCCTCGGCGCTCTCGGTGTTCTCGGTGCCCTTGGGGGTCTCCCGCGCGGCCCGCACCAGATCGCGGAACCGGTGCAGGTCGACCTGTTCCCGGGCGACGGTCAGGGCGTAGCCCTTCGCCGACGTCGTCAGCTCGGCTCCGGGCAGCTCGGACAGGATCCGCCGCAGCTTGGATATCTGCACCTGCACGGCGTTGCGCGCGGACCCCGGCGGGTCCTCGCCCCATACCGCCATGACCAGCCGGTCCACGGACACCACCCGGCCGGATGCCATCAACAGCATCGCCAATACGGACCGCTGCTGCGCGGCGGTCGGCCCCAGCGGCCGCTCGCCCCGCCATATGCCCACCGGTCCTAACAGGCGAAACTCGGTCCCGTCCACGCACTGCCCCCGTCGGTACCAGAGATTTCCTTGCCCACTTCGCAGCCTACCCACGGGTTCGGGTCAGCGAGGCATCAGCGGGATATCAGCGGCCCGTAGCACCCTACGAGTCAACGAGGGTCCCACGGGCACCAGAAGCGCACCCCGGTCCACCACGGCGGCGATCGGGCCGGACGTGGCCGGTCCCGGGGACCCTCCACCGACCATGAACGGGGGACGGCATGGAGTTGAGGTGCCGAAGGGACGGCCTATGACCACCGCCGGCGGGACACGCAGCACACCGCGCATCGGCGAACTCGTCTACGACCTCGAACGCGAGGCCGTGGGCCGGGTCGCCTACGTCGACACCGGCGGCAACATCGCCTGGGTCAAACCCCTGCACGACGGCCCCGAGTGGACGGCCCTCCCGGAGCAGCTCCGCCGCGTGGCGGACGGCGAGCACTGAGCGGGCGCCGCCACGTCATCCAGGACCACCGGGGGCCATGGGCGGCGTCTCGCGTCTTCCAACGGGGGGAGGACGCGAGGCGCCTTGTGTCTCTCGTCTGCCCGCACGTCTCGTAAGGCCGCGTGTGCCGTGTGGCCGCGCTCCTGACACACCGGCGGCCCTGCCCCGATTCAGGAGGGCAGGGCCGCCGGTGCGTGGGGTGTCAGGCGGGGACGTGCTCCTTCGCCGTGTCACCGTCACGCGGCTCGGGGAGGGTTTTGCCCTCGCCCTCGCCGGAGTCATCGGAGTCCGCGTCGGCGGCCGGGCCGTGGCCGCCGCCCTTGGAGGCGAACGCGGCGGCGTCGAACGGCAGCCGGCCGGAGAGGACCTGCTGCATCCGCTCCTTGTCGATCTCCTTGGTCCAGGTGCCGACCAGGACGGTCGCGACCGCGTTGCCCGCGAAGTTGGTGAGGGCGCGGGCCTCGCTCATGAAGCGGTCGATGCCGACGATGAGGCCGACGCCGTCCACCAGCTCGGGCCGGTGCGACTGGAGACCGCCCGCCAGCGTGGCCATGCCCGCGCCGGTCACACCGGCCGCGCCCTTCGAGGCGATGATCATGAAGACGAGCAGGGAGATCTGCTGGCCGATGGAGAGCGGCTCGCCCATGGCCTCGGCGATGAACAGCGAGGACATGGTCAGGTAGATGGCGGTGCCGTCCAGGTTGAAGGAGTAGCCGGTGGGGACGGTGATGCCGACGACCGGCTTGCTGACGCCCGCGTGCTCCATCTTCGCGATGAGCAGCGGCAGCGCCGACTCGGAGGAGGAGGTCGACAGGATCAGCAGGAACTCCCGCGCCAGGTACTTCAGCAGCAGGAAGAGGTTCACGCCCGCGACCAGGCGCAGGATCGTCCCGAGGACGACGACCACGAAGAGGATGCAGGTGACATAGAAGCCGATCATGATGACCGCGAGCGCCTTGAGCGCGTCCACACCGGTTTCGCCGACCACGGCGGCGATCGCGCCGAAGGCACCGATCGGGGCGGCCCACATGACCATCGACAGCAGCTTGAAGACCAGCTGCTGTATGTGGCCTATGCCGCGCAGCACCGGCTCGCCGGCCTTGCCCATCGCCTGGAGGGCGAAGCCGGCCAGCAGCGCCACGAACAGGGTCTGGAGCACCGATTCGCTGGTGAAGGCGGAGACGAGCGTGGTCGGAATGATGCCGACCAGGAAGTCCGCCATCGACTCATGGGCGCCCTCGGCCTGGCTCTGCCCGGCCTGCGCCGCCTCATGGGTGATGTGCAGGCCGCTGCCGGGGTCGAGGAAGTTGCCGACGACCAGACCGATCCCGAGGGCGACGGTCGACATCAGCATGAAGTAGCCGAGCGCGAGACCGCCGACGGCACCGACCTTCGCGGCCTTCCGTACGGAACCGATGCCGAGCACGATCGTGCAGAAGATGATCGGCGAGATCAACATCTTGATCAGATTCACAAAACCGGTGCCGATGGGCTTGAGCTCCACCGCCACACCGGGAGCCGCGAAGCCCACGATGATGCCGAGCACCACCGCGCCGATCACGGCGAGGTAGAGGTAGTGAATCCTTTCCTTCTTCGCCCGCTCAGGCTCGGTACGTCCCGCTTCGGGCGTCGAGGTCCGCGCAGCCACGGTGCTGCCTCCTTCTGTTCTGCCGTCCAACTGTCCCGGCGCTGTACTTGTGTGCGGCTCGCACACCGCCTTGAACGGTCCCGGCGACTATGCCCCACGTTGTGATGGGGGTCACCCTTCCGTTCATTTCGTTCATACAAAGATGCGTGTGCAGACTGATGGCCATGCGCATCCCCCACCCCCGGAGCCTGGCGGGCCAGCTGTTCGCGATGCAGGTCGTGCTGGTCGCCGCCCTGGTGGCCGGATGCGCCGTCTTCGCCTACGCCACCGACCGCGAACAGGCGGAGGTCGCCGCGCGGCAGCGGGCGACGGCCGCCGCGGTCGCCGTCGCCGACTCGCCCTCGGTCGCCGAGGCGGTACGGGCCGAGAACCCCAGCGCCCGGCTCCAGCCGTACGCGGAGAAGGTACGCCGGGACACCGGCGTCACCTTCGTGACGATCATGAATACCCACGGCGTCCGCTGGACCCACCCCGACCCGGACCAGATCGGCGCCACCTACCTCGGCCACATCAAGCCCGCACTGCGCGGCCGGGTCTTCCCCGAGACCTACACCGGCACCCTCGGCTCCTCCGTGCGGGTGATCGCCCCGGTGCGCGACGACCGCGCCGGCGGCCGGATCACCGCGCTGGTCAGCGCGGGTATCACCGTGGACACCATCAGCGCCCAGGTGCGCCGCCAGCTGCTCGCGCTGCTCGGCGTGGCCGCCGCCGCGCTCGCGGTCGGCGGCCTGTGCGCGTACGTCATCAACGCCCGGCTGCGCCGCCATACGCACGGTATGAACGCGGCCGAGCTGAGCCGGATGCACGACTACCACGAGGCCGCGCTGCACGCCGTGCGCGAGGGGCTGCTGATGCTCGACGGCCGGCGGCGGATCGCGCTGATCAACGACGGCGGCCGGGAGCTGCTCGGCCTGCCCGAGGACTCCGTCGGCCGCTACGTCTCCGACCTGGGCCTGCCCCCCGCGCTGACCGGCGCCCTGCTGGCCACCGAGCCGCGCGTGGACGAGCTGCACCTGACCGCGGAACGGGTCGTGGTCGTCAACACCTCACCGGTGAGCAGCGGTGAGCAGCGTGGCACGCTCGTCACCCTGCGCGACCACACCGAGCTCCAGGCGCTCTCGGGCGAGCTGGACTCGGTGCGCGGTTTCGCCGAGGCCCTGCGCTCCCAGGCCCATGAGGCCGCCAACCGGCTGCACGCCGTCGTCTCCCTGATCGAACTGGGCCGGGAGGACGAGGCGGTCGACTTCGCCACCGCCGAGCTGGAACTGGCCCAGGCGCTGACCGACCAGGTGGTGGGGGCGGTCGCCGAGCCAGTGCTGGCCGCGCTGCTGCTGGGCAAGGCGGCGCAGGCCAGCGAGCGCGGCGTCGAGTTCGTCCTGGCCCCCGACAGCCGCATCGACGACGGCGTCCTCCCGCCCGGTCTGCCCGCCCGCGACCTGGTGACCATCCTCGGCAACCTCATCGACAACGCCACGGACGCGGCCGCCGAGGGCGTCGGCCACGGCACGGCTCCCCGCAGCGCCCGGGTCACCGTCACCGCCCGCGCGGACGCCGGCGAGCTGACGCTGCGCGTGGCGGACACCGGGGCCGGGCTCGACCCGGCGGCGGCCGAGGAGGTCTTCCGGCGCGGCTGGAGCACGAAGTCGCCGGGGCGCGGCCTCGGCCTCGCCCTGGTCCAGCAGGCCACCCGCCGGAACGCGGGCACGGTGGACGTGGCGGACGCACCGGAAGGCGGCGCCGCCTTCACCGTCCGCCTCCCCCTCACCACCCCAGCCACAACCCCAACCGCCCCGGCCCACCACGCCCCATGACGGCCCCGGCTCAACCCGGCCCCGCCCCGGCCCGTGACGGCCCTGGCTCGACCCCGTGACGGCCCACCACGGCCCCGGGGTGCCCCCGGCTCAACCCGGCCCCGCCCCGACCCCTGACGGCCCCGGCTCGACCCCGTGACGGCCCCGACCCACGGGCCCGTCACGCCCGAGGCCCAGACCTCCCCACGGGGACGGCCCACGGCCCCGCCCCGCCGGACGGCAACGTCCCCCGAGCAGGGGCCGGGACGCAGCCCCGCCGCACGCACCCGCAGTCCCGCCCCGCCCCGCCGCCACGGCGCATCCGGCCCACGGCCCCACGGCGCCCGGCCGCCCGGCCCCTCACGCGGGCAGCCCATGACGTCGCCCCGCCACGTACAAGGGCGAGCCCGAGGAACAGCCCCGCTGCGTTCGCCCACCGGCCCGCCGCCCGTCGCATCCGCCCATCGCCGGGCGACCATGTCCAGCCACACCCAGCCGGGGTGCCGGCCCCGCGGCCCGAACCTCCTCGCGGAGACGGCCCACGGCCCCGCCCCGCCGGACGGCCCAACGCCCCTGAGCGGGCGCCGGGGCCCCACCCGGCCGGACGGCGAACGCCCCCAGCGCCGAGGGCCATGGCCGCCCGGCCGGACGGCAAACGTCCCAGAGCGGGCGCCAGGGCGTAGCCCCGCGGCCCCCCGCCCCGCCGTCACGGCGGGTCCGGCTGGCGGCGCCGTGGGCACGGCACCGTCGTGGGCACGGCGCCGCCGCGCCGTGCCGGGCGGGGAGTCCCGTGCGTACCACGGCCGGTCAGCCGAATCGTCACCGCCGGGACCTGGCCGCCGACAGTTACGCTCCGTAAATTGGAAGCCTGAGCTTTTCGCGCGCTGGGCGCGCGCACCGCGTCCGAGAGGAATCCGCCCATGAGCCCGCCGCAGGCGAAACCGGGGGAACCGGCGCCGATCCGGGTTCTCGTCGTCGAAGACGACCCCGTCGCGGCGGACGCACACCGGATGTACGTCGAGCGCGTCCCCGGTTTCGGCGTCGTCGGGACCGCGCGGAGCGGTGGGGACGCGCAGCGGCTGCTGGAGCGGACGCCCGTCGATCTGCTGCTGCTGGACCTCTACCTCCCCGACGGGCACGGCCTCCAGCTCGTACGGGCGCTGCGCGCGTCCGGGAACGGGGCGGATGTGATCGCGGTCACCTCGGCCCGGGACCTGGCGATGGTCCGCGACGGGGTGTCCCTCGGGGTCGTGCAGTACGTGCTGAAACCGTTCACCTTCTCCACCCTCCGGGACCGCCTCCTCCGGTACGCCGAGTTCCGGGCGACCGCCGGCGAAGCCAGCGGGCAGGACGAGGTGGACCGGGCGCTGGCCGCGCTGCGGGCGCCGCAGCCCGTGGCGATGCCGAAGGGGCTGACCCAGGCGACCCTGCACGCGGTCACCGAGGCGCTGCGCGCCGCCGAGGAGGGGATCTCGGCGGCGGCGACCGCCGAGACCGTGGGGATCTCCCGGATCACCGCCCGCCGCTATCTGGAGCATCTGGTGGACGCGGGCCGGGCCGCCCGCGCCCCGCACTACGGCCAGATCGGGCGGCCCGAGCTGCTCTACCGCTGGCTCAGCGAGCACTGACGGGCGCACTGCGGCCGTCAGCCACCGGGACCTGCGGCGAGCCGCGACAAGGAAGCCGCGATAGGAAACTTTCCTATCCGGCATCTTGTCGCGGCCATGCCGCCTCGCTAGGTTCGGCTCCGACCTCCCTCCCACCCCCCACATCAGGAGGATCCGTTCGCCATGCCTCGCTCCAAGCGAACCCGCAGGCTCGCCCTCTCCGCCGCCCTCGGCCTGATCGCCGGGGCCGCCACCACGGTGGCCACCGCGCAGGCGGCGCCGCACACCGCCGCCGCCCCCAGCGGGCTCAACGGCCCCTACCTCTACCTCGGCTGGGGCTCCCCGCCCAACGCCACGGACGTCATGTCGGAGACCGGCACCCAGCAGTTCACGATGGCCTTCATGCTCTCCGACGGGGGCTGCGAGCCCAAGTGGGACGGCTCCCGGGCGCTCACCGGCGGCGCCGACCAGTCCACCATCGACTCCATCCGCTCGGCGGGCGGCGATGTCACCGTCTCCTTCGGCGGCTGGAGCGGTAACAAGCTGGGCGAGAAGTGCTCCTCCGCCTCCGACCTGGCCGCCGCGTACCAGAAGGTCATCGACGCCTACCAGCTCAAGTCGATCGACATCGACATCGAATCGACCGAGTTCGAGAACGAGACGGTCCGCCAGCGGGTGATCGACGCGCTCAAGACGGTCAAGGAGAAGAACAGCGACGTCAAGGTGTACATCACCTTCGGCACCTCCACGACCGGCCCCGACGCCAACGGAAAGGACCTGGTCCAGCGCGGTGCCGCGGCCGGGCTCGACGTGGACGGCTGGGCGGTCATGCCGTTCGACTTCGGCCAGGGCGACATCGACATGGCGGCGGCCACCAAGTCGGCGGTGGACGGTCTGAAGGACACCGTGGCGAGCGCGTACGGCCTCTCCTCCGACGACGCCTACCGCAAGGTCGGCTTCTCCTCGATGAACGGTACGACCGACGTCGCGGGCGAGACCATATCGCTCGACGACTTCAAGGACATGGTGTCCTACGCCACCAGCCACCACCTGGCCCGGGTCAGCTTCTGGTCCCTCAACCGGGACCGCGCGTGCGGCTCCGGCACGGGGGCGGACGCGTGCAGCGGTATCGAGCAGGGCACGTACGACTTCACCAAGGTGCTCGCGGGCTACAACGGCTGAACCGCGTCCGCTCGGCCCCGAGGGGGACGGCATGCGATCAAGTGACCAGCCAGGTCACGGGGATTGACCTTCTGTTGAAGACGACCTTACGGTCGGCCCGCAGCCCACAGAGGCCAGCAAGGAGGCCGTGCCCGTGCGCCCCACCACCCCACTGATCCTCGCCGCCACCCTCGCCGCCACCGCCGGGCTCACCGCCTGCGGTGGCGGTTCGGGCAGCGACCCGGACACCGTCAAGGTCGCCTACAACCGGTCCACCGACAACAAGATCCGCTTCAAGGACAACCACCTGGCCGCGGTGAAGAAGCAGTTCGAGAAGGCCAACCCCGGCAAGAAGGTCAAGCTGATCCCGATCCAGGCGCAGGACAACGACTACGCCACCAAGGTCCAGCAGATGATGCGGTCCCCCAAGACCGCCCCTGACCTGGTCTACGAGGACACCTTCCGGATCAACTCCGACATCGAGGCGGGTTATCTGCGCCCCCTCGACGACTACCTGGCGAAGTGGAAGAGCTGGGACCAGTTCGTCGACACCGCCAAGGACGCGGCCAAGGCCGAGGACGGCAAGACGTACGGGGTGCCGGACGGCACCGACACCCGGGGTCTGTGGTTCAACAAGAAGATCCTCGCGAAGGCCGGGCTGCCCGCCGACTGGTCGCCCAAGAGCTGGAACGACATCCTGGACGCGGCGCGCACGATCAAGAAGAAGGTCCCCGGCGTCATCCCGCTCAACGTCTACACCGGCAAGGCCCCGGGCGAGACCTCCGTGATGCAGAGCTTCGAGATGCTGCTGTACGGCACGGGCGACGCGGGCGCGGACCCGCTCTACGATCCGAAGGCCAAGAAGTGGGTCACTGGCGGCAAGGGCTTCAAGGACGCCCTGAACTTCCTCAAGACGGTCTACGCCGAGAAGCTCGGCCCGGACATCTCCGACGCCCTCGACCCCAACGTCGGCACCACCGTCTACAGCGAATGGCTGCCCGAGGGCAAGCTCGCCATCGCCCTCGACGGCTCCTGGCTGGGCCAGAACTGGCTGGAGACCGGCGGCAAGCCCTGGTCGGAGTGGTCCAAGACCCTCGGCCTGGCCGCGATGCCCACCCAGAACGGCCAGGCGCCCGGCAAGGTCAGCATGTCCGGCGGCTGGACCTGGGCGATCAGTGCCAAGTCCCGGAATCCCGATCTGGCCTGGAAGTTCATCGAACAGCTCCAGACCAAGGACAACGCTGTCACCTGGGACATCGTCGACGCCCAGATCGCGGTCCGCAAGGATGTGGCCCAGGACCGGAAGTACACCTCCTCCATGCCGGGGATCACCTTCTTCACCAGTCTGGTGAAGTACACCCACTACCGCCCGACCACCCCCGTCTATCCGCAGGTGTCCACGGCGATCGGCGAGGCCATGGAGGCGGCCACCGCGGGCGGCTCCTCACCCGAGAAGGCCGCGAAGTCCTACGACGACCAGCTGACATCCATCGCCGACGGCGCCACGGTGGCGGCGGCGGACCGGGGCTGAGGGCCGATCGCCGATGGCAACCGCGACCAAGGTGGCGGCGGCCCCGACGGTCACCCCGGCCCGGCCGGGTCCCCGTCGCGGCCGCCCCCTGCGCTGGCTTCCGCTCGCCCCCGCCACCGTCATGCTGCTGCTCTTCCTCGGTGGCCCGATCGTCTACTGCGGCTACATCGCCTTCACCGACATGCAGCTGACGGGCGCGTCCACCACGGACTTCGTGGGCCTGGACAACTTCCGCCGCGCCTTCGGTGACGAGGACTTCCGCAACGCCGTCGTCCTCACCCTCGTCTTCACCCTCCTCTCCTCCCTCATCGGCCAGAACACCCTGGGCCTGGCCCTGGCCGCTCTGATGCAGCGCGCCTCCAAACCGGTGCGGACGCTGACGGGGGCGATCGTCATCGCGGCCTGGGTCGTTCCCGAGATCGTGGCGGGCTTCCTGCTGTACGCGTTCTTCCGCCGCGAGGGCACCCTCAACGCGCTGCTGGACGGGCTCGGCCTGCCGTCCCAGAACTGGCTCTACACCCTGCCCATCCTCGCCGTGTCCTTCGCCAACGTCTGGCGTGGCACGGCCTTCTCGATGCTGGTCTACTCCGCCGCCCTGTCCGAGATCCCCAAGGAGATCACCGAGGCGGCGGAGGTCGACGGCGCCGGCGGCCTCGGCCGCTTCTGGCACATCACCCTGCCGATGATCCGCCGCTCCATCGGCACCAATCTGATGCTGAACACCTTGCAGACACTGTCGGTGTTCGGCCTCATCTGGGCGATGACCCGAGGCGGCCCGGGAAACCGCAGCCAGACCCTGCCGGTCTTCATGTACGACCAGGCGTTCAACAAGTCCCTGATCGGCTACGGCACGGCGGTGGCTCTGCTGTTGCTGCTGGTGGGGGCCCTGTTCTCGATGGTGTACCTGCGGCTGATGAAGGAAGAGGTCTGACCCGGCCCGGCGACGCGGCTGCCTCCTCGCTTGTCTCAAAGTGAGACAGGCGAGGGGATGCCCGTCCGATGCCGGCTGCCTAATGTCGCTTTCCGTCAATGGGGGTCACCACCGGGACGGAGACCGACATGCACACCATGCGAACAATGATCAGCCCAGGCCGTTATGTGCAGGGAAAAGGAGCCATCCACCGGGTGGGCGAATTCCTCGCACAGCTCGGCTCATCGCCACTCTTCGTGGCTGACGACCTCGTATGGGGATTCGTAGGGCACGATATCGAGGCATCGCTGCGGAAAGCGAATCTGCCGCTGCGGCGCGAGACATTCAACGGAATAGCCAGCTCCCGCGAGGTGACCCGCCTCGTCGACGTCATCCAGCAGGTCGGCGCGGACGTCGTCGTGGCGGTGGGCGGGGGGAGCACCATCGACGCGGTCAAGGCCGCGGGCTTTCTGGCGGGCACCCGCTGGGCGAACTGCCCGACGGTCGCGTCGACGGACGCACCGTGCAGCGCGCTGGCCGTCATCTACACGGACGACGGCGCATTCGAGGAATACCGATTCTTTCCCCGCAACCCGGATCTGGTATTGGTCGATTCCCAGGTGGTCGCGAACGCACCCGCGTCCTTCCTCATCGCCGGCGTGGGCGACGCGTTGGCGACCTGGCTCGAAGCCCGCGCGACCGCGCAGTCCCATGCGAAGACGATGGCCGGCGGCCTGCCCACCCTCACCGGAACCGCGTTGGCAAAACTGAGCTGGGACATTCTCTGGGAGAACGCCCTGCCCGCCATCGACGCGGTCCGGGACCATCAGGTGACCCCGGCGGTGGAAAAGCTCATCGAGGCGAACACATTGCTGTCCGGGCTCGGTTTCGAGTCGGGCGGACTCGCCGCCGCCCACGCGATTCACAATGGGCTCACGGCCGTCGACGCGACGCACGGACTCGCCCACGGCCAGAAAGTCAACATCGGCTCCTTGGCGCAGTTGGTGCTCGAAGGCGCTCCGACCAGTGAAATCCGTGATTTCATCGAGTTCACCACACGAGTGGGGCTGCCGACGACCCTCGTCGAAGTGGGCCTCGACCCGGATGACACGGACTCGCTGCGCACCGTCGCCGACGCGTCCACCGTGGCGGGAGAGACCATCCACTCGATGCCGTTCGACGTCGCCGCCGATGACGTCGTCGGCGCGCTGGCCGCCCTGGACCGGTTCGCCGCCCGGGTCCGCGAGGACGCGAAGCTGCCGGGCCCGGCCCCGTACAAGGCGCCCCACCACGGGGCCGGTCGATGAGCGCCGCCCACATCTTCGTCTGGGAGTTGTCGGGCACCGCCATGCTCACCCTGCTGGGGTGCGGAGTGGGGGCGAACGTGACCCTGCGCCGCTCGCTCGGGTACGACGGCGGCTGGCTCCTGGTCACCTTCGGCTGGGGCGTCGCGGTGTTCGTCGGCGCCAGCATCGCGGCCCCCTCCGGTGCGCACATCAACCCCGCGGTCACCATCGGCCTGGCGGTCAACGGTCAGGTTCCGTGGAGCCAGGTTCCCTGTTACCTGGCCGGGCAGATGGTCGGGGCCACGATCGGCGCGTTCGTCTGCTGGGCCGCCTACAAGCTTCAGTTCGACACCCACGACGACCCCGACACCACACGCAGCGTCTTCTGCACCGGGCCCACCGTGCGCAACACCCCGTGGAACCTCGTCACCGAGACCGTCGCGACGTTCGTGCTGGTGCTGTGGATCATCCTCACCCCCGCGGCGCGGCCCGGCCCGGAGGGCATACCGGACTTCGGCAACTCCGCGCTGGGATACGCGGCCGTGATGTTCGTCGTCATCGGTCTCGGCACCTCCCTCGGCGGCCCGACGGGGTACGCGATGAACCCGGCGCGTGACCTCGGCCCACGCGTCGCCTACGCCCTGCTGCCCGTCAGGGGCTCGGCGGACTGGAGCTACTCCTGGATCCCGGTGGCCGGGCCGATCGCCGGTGCGGTCATCGCGGGGCTCGCCGCCGAGGCGTTGTCGGCCGTGTAGGTGCTGTCGGTAGCGGTGAGGGCGGCTGTCCCCGGGGGCAGCCGCCCTCACCCGCTGCCCGCACGGCCGACGTCGCCGTGTCGTTCGCCGACGTCGGTGACCATGCGGACCAGGGTGTCGACGAGTTCCTCGGCGGTGGTGCGCAATGCGTCCGTGTCGAGGTGGCCGGTGAGCTCCATGTCCGCGACGCCGTGGGCGCCGGCCAGCAGCAGGGCGCCGTAGTGCCGTGCGTTCCGCTCCCCGACGAGGTCGGCGACGATGGCCAGGAACTCGTCCTGGAAGCGTCCGGCCGCGCGGACGCGATCCGCGGCCGGGTCGCCCGCCGGTGCGCACAGCTGACGCCGGACGTGATCGAGTCCTTCACCGAGTTCCTCGGGACGGTGTCCGGGGCGCCTGAACAACATCTGGTACAGGTGCGGCTGGTCCCGGCCGACGCCGATGAGCGTGCGGAGAGCGCCGCGCAGCTTGTCGGAGGCCGACCGGGTCGGGTCGGTCCGCAGGGCGTGGACCTGGTCGGCGATCCGTTCCCAGCTCTCGGTCACGACGGCGGTCAGCAGACTGTCCTTGCCCGTGAAGTGCCGGTACGGCGCCCCCCGGCTCACGCCTGCCCGCGCGCCCACCTCGCGCAGGGTGACCGCTTCGGGGCCGCCGAGGTCGAGGAGGCCGGCGGCCGCGTCGAGCAGAGCGCGGCGGGTGAGGGCGGCGGATTCCGCACGAGTGACCATGGCCTCCATCATACAGTTGACAGTGTCATCTGTGCTGGTAGCGTAGCCAAGGTGACAACGTCATCCGAACAGAAGCTGGTCGTCATCACCGGAGCCTCCACGGGCATGGGCGCGGCAGCCGCCCGCGAACTGGCTCGCCAGGGGTTCCACGTGCTGGCCGGCGTGCGACGCGACCGTGACGCCGACGCCATCCGGTCGACCGGTATCGAGCCGGTCATCCTCGACATCACCCGGTCCGAGCAGGTGGAGGCGCTCGCCGCGCGGGTCGCCGACGACCCGCGCGCGCCGCACGCGCTCGTCAACAACGCCGGCATCCAGGTGAACGGCCCGGTCGAAGCCCTGCCGATGGCGGAGTGGCGGCGGGTGTTCGAGGTCAACCTGTTCGGCCACATCGCCGTCACCCAGGCGCTCCTGCCCGCGCTGCTGCGCAGCAAGGGCCGCGTGGTCAACATCAGCTCGGTCGGCGGCAAGTTCGCCATGGCCACCTACGGCGCGTACGCCGGCTCGAAGTTCGCCCTGGAGGCGGTCAGCGACTCGCTCCGCCGGGAGGTCGCGCCGCTGGGCGTACAGGTGGTCGTCGTCGAGCCCGGCGGTGTCCGCACGGAGATAGCCGCCCGCGGGGTCGCGACGGCGAATGACCTGGCCGCCCGGATGACGCCGGACCAGGAGGCGCGCTACGGCAGCCTGGTGGAGGCGAACAACGCGCTGATGGCCTCGGGTACCGCGTCGGGCCTGACCGCCGACGCCGCCGCCCGGGTCATCGCCAAGGCCGTGACGACCCGCAAACCGCGCACCCGCTACACCGCCGGCCGGGATGCCGCTCTGATCATGCGCCTGGGCCGGTTTCTGCCCGACCGCACGCTCGACCGCGTCCTCGCCACCAACCTGCGCCGCCACCACCCGAAGGGCGTACCGTCAACTGCGACCCCCCACAGGGCAGTTCCAGGGGCGACTGACCGAAAAGCATGACCACCGAGGAGAACAAGCGTGAGCAAGGACCGTTTCGCCGGCAAGGTCGTTCTCATCACCGGCGCCGGGTCCGGTATCGGTGCGGCCACGGCGTACCGTTTCGCGGGTGAGGGCGCCACCGTGATCGCGGTCGGGCGGACCGAGGAGAAGCTGCGGAAGACGGCCGCCACCGCGCCCGCCGGTTCGACGGTCGTCGCACGCGTCGCGGACGTCTCCGACGAGGCGGCTGTCACCGCCGTCATCGATGGCGTGGCGGCCGAGTACGGCCGTCTGGACGTGCTGGTCAACAACGCGGCCGTAGCCACCGTCGGCACCGTCGGGGACATCGACACGGCCGGCTGGCGGCGGGTCATGGACATCGTCGCCGACGGCACCTTCTACGCCTCGCGGGCCGCGCTGCCGCATCTGCGGGCCGTCGGCGGCAACATCGTGAACGTCGGCTCGGCCTCCGCTCTCGGCGGGGACTGGGGCCTGGCCGCCTACAACGCGGCGAAGGGCGCGGTGGCCAATCTGACCAACGCCATGGCGCTGGACCACGCCGCCGAAGGGGTGCGGGTCAACGCGGTGCACCCGAGCCTCACCGCCACCGAGATGGCCGCGCCCCTCGTGGGCAACGAAACCGCCATGGCCGCGTTCCGCCAGCGCATCCCCATGCAGCGTCCGGCCGAGCCCGAGGAAGTCGCCGCCGTCATCGCCTTCCTGGCCAGCGCCGATGCCCGGTTCGTCAACGGCGTCCACATCCCGGTCGACGGCGGGCTCCGCGCCTCCTCGGGCCAGCCCCGCATGTTCTGATCGGCGTGCGGTGAGGGCGGCCGGGTGCGGAATCCTCTCGTCCGCTCGGGCGTAACGGAGTGATCTCGGCCCCTGGAACCGAAGGTGAACATCCGTTGTAGTGGCCCTATGAAGCACGAGTCGGCAGCGGATGGTCGTACAGGGTTCCGGCGGCGAGGGGGTCTCGGCCTCCTCGCCGCCGTAGTGGTGCTGGGCACCGTCACGGGCGCACGGAACCAGGAGCTGCGACCGCCGATCCCGGACAGCGCCTGCCGGGCGTCGGCGTCCGCGTCGGCCGGCCCGTCCGGACCCGCTGAGCGGGTGGGCACACCCGCTTTCGACGTCGACGGCGACGGCCACCCCGATCTCGCACTCGAGGTACCGGCCGGCAACGGGGACGTCTACCAGACCGGCCGGATCGCCCTGGTGCGCGGCTCGGCACACGGCCCGCGGCCCGAACACCGGACGGTGTTCACCCCCAAGGACTTCCAGCTGCCCGAACACGACGGCATGACCGGCCACCTGCCCGGCCCGACCGTCGCCGACCTGGACGGCGACGGCCACCTCGACCTCGTCGCGGGGGGCAGCGCCCATGTGCAGTGGGGCGGCCCCCACGGCCCGGACCCCGACCACCGGCCCGCTCGCGTCCGGCTGCCCCGGATCGGCGAGGGCCACCCGGTGGCCATCAGCAAGGGCAACGACGTCTACGAGGACCCGCCGGTGGCCGGGGACTTCGACGGCGACGGCCACACCGATCTGGCCACCTACCGCACCGGTCTGCACAAGCGGCGGCTGGTGGTGCTGCACGGCCCGTTCACGCGCGCCGGAGAGCCCGCGCGGACCAGCGAGCGCGCCGACCCGGACCCGCGGGGAGCCGATGCCGTGACCAACCTCCAGCTGATCCCGGCGGAGATCACCGGCGACCGCGCCACCGACCTGATCGTGTACCGGCCCGGAGAGGCGGACGCCCCCCTTCTCCTCGCCGGCGGCGCCGGCACGGCGACCGGGCTGGCCGAGGAGCCCGAGCGGTTGCCGAAGGGCGAGTCCATCGCCGTCGGCGACTTCGACGGCGACGACCGGGCCGACATCGCCCTCGGCGACAGCGGCATATCCATGGACGAGGAGGAGGAACCGGCCGACCGCAAGGGCAAGGTGACCATCCGTTACGGCAAGGCGCCCGAGGCTCCCGTCGTCATCGAGGGCGGCACCCGCAAGGGCGGCTTCGGCATCGGCCTGGTCGCCGGGGACCTCAACGGCGACGGGTGCGACGAACTCGCCGTCCAGCTCGCGGGCGACCGCTGGGGAGAGGAGGGCAGCGTCGACATCCTGCGCGGCGGCTCCTCCCCCGGCCTCGGTTCCCAGCCGTGGCGTCACCTGCGCCGCTCCCGCCACGTACCCGACCCCGATCCGGTGGAACCGCAGCACTGGGCGGGCCGGCCGGTGGGCGCGGCCGATGTCGACGGCGACGGCCGCGACGAACTCCTCCTGGCCACCTCCTACCAGCCGGATGCCGGCAAGGACTGGTGGTTCGTCGACGCCGCGGGACGGGATGTGCTTTCCTTCGACGCCGGGGACCTGGCACGCCAGGGCTCGTCCGCTGATTGACGGTCGACGGCGCCCCTCGCCCTGGTCCGCGACCCCAAGCGGGAGGAGACGCAAGCGGGAGGGACCGGCCGTGACATCCGGCGGTGCGGTGGTGGACGGCTCGCGGGGGCGCCGCTGCCCGAGGTCGACCGATCGCGCACACGTCTTCCCCCGGGCGCGTGGCAAACGGTTTCATGGACGGCACGCCGATCGACCGCGCTCGCGAGCGCGCGAGGAGGTCCGAGGTTGTCCGCACTCTCCGCCCCCACCGCCCGCCCCCGGCCCCGTCCGTACCACCCGCCGCACGCCTCCCGTTCCCGCTGGTGGTCCCCGCGACTGCGCCGCCGGCTGACCGCCGACGCCGCGCTGCTGGTGGTCGCGGCCGCGTTCCTGCTGCCGCTCGCCTGGCTGGTCCTGGCCTCCGTCGACCGTGACGCCACCCTGCGGGTCTCGGCACCGGGCTCCCCCACGCTGGACAACTTCTCGGCGGTGTGGACGGACGAGATCACCTTCACGCCCATGCTCAACAGCCTGCTCCTGTGCGGCGGCGCCACCTTGCTGACCGTCGCCTGCGCGGCGCTCGCCGCCTATCCCCTCTCCCGCTTCCGCTCCCGGGTGGTGCGCCCGTATCTGCTGACGGTGCTGTTCACCACCTGCCTGCCGATCACCGCGATCATGGTTCCGGTCTACGGGCTCTTCGTCCAGGTGAACCTCGTCGACACCATGTCCGGCACCGCGCTGTTCCTCGCCGCCTCCCAACTCCCCTTCGCCATCTGGCTGATGAGGAACTTCATGGACGGCGTGCCGGTGATCCTGGAGGAGGCCGCGTGGACCGACGGCGCCTCCTGGTTCCAGAGCCTGACGCGGGTGATCCTGCCGCTGATGGGCCCCGGCATCACGGTGGTGATGATCTACAGCTTCATCATGATGTGGGGCAACTTCTTCGTCCCCTTCATGCTGCTGCTCTCCCCCGAACAACTCCCGGCGTCCGTCTCGATCTTCACCTTCTTCGGCAACTACGGCCAGGTCGTCTACGGCCAGCTGGCCGCCTTCTCGATCCTCTACTCGACCCCCGTGATCCTGCTCTACGTGCTGATCTCCCGCCGCCTGGGTGGCGGCTTCGCGCTGGGCGGCGCCGTCAAGGGGTGACGGGTTCGTGAGAAAATCCGTTGCCACGGCCTGTGGTGGCAGGTGAGGTGAACGGGGAAGGGGCGCAGGTGGAGTTCCGCATCCGTATCCAGGAGCAGAACGAACACGACGAGCGCGAGGCGCTGTTGTCGCTGTACCAGTGGCTCTACAAGCACGACGCACTGGAGCGGACGACCGAGGTCTCGCTGTCGGAGGCGCCACCGGAGGAAGGCGCCATGGGCGGCGCCTGGGACGTGGTGAACGTCGTGCTCACGCACGCCACCGCGCTGGCCAACCTCGCGCTGGCCCTGGCCACATGGCGCAAGACCCACCCGTCCGCACCCCCGCTGAACGCCCAGGCGAACGGGACGGCCGTCACCGTGCACACCGACGACCCGGAGGCGGTGCGCCGGCTGCTGGAGGCCCTGAACGGGCCCGAGGCCGGGCCGGAGGACTGAGGGCGTGCACCTGCCAGACCCGGCCACCTCGCGGGCGGTGCTGATCGGCGTCCACGCGTTCGACCACCTCGACGACCTGCCCGCCGTCGAGAACAACGTCCAACGGCTGCACGACGCGCTCACCGACCCGGAGCTGTGGGGGCTGCCCAAGGAGCACTGCCGGGTGATCAGCCAGCCACACTACGGTCCGGAGGTGGTCGACGCGCTCGCGCAGGCGGCCGACGAGGCGAAGGACACGCTGTTCGTCTACTACTCCGGTCACGGACTGATCGACAAACAGGCGACGGACCCGTCGGACCGGCTCTGTCTGGCGCTTCCGGCCGCCGATCAGGAGGCCCGGCTCCACTGGGCGCTGCGCTACAAGGACGTACGGGAGAAGGTCCAGCGGCCACGGCGGGCCCGGCGCAAGGTGGTCGTGCTCGACTGCTGCTTCAGCGGACAGGCGGCGGTGGCCATGGGCCCGTCCGACCTCCGGGACGAAGCGGAGATCGAGGGCGCGTACGTCCTGGCCTCCTCCGGGGCCGGCGACTGGTCATGGGCCCGCAAGGGCGCGGAGCTGACCGAGTTCACCGGCGAGCTGCTGTCCCTCGTCGAGGACGGCGTGCCGGGCGGGCCGGAGCTGCTCACCGTCGAGGACCTCTACCAGGGAATCCGGCGGGCCGCCGCCCACAAGGGCCTCACCCGACCGCACAAACTCGCCACCGACCAGGCCGATCGCGTCGCCCTCGTACGGAACCGGGCCTGGGTGCCGCAGCTGCCACCGGTCTGTCCCCCGACGGGCGACGCCCCCGCGCCCGCCGTACCGCTGAGCCGGTACCACCTGGACCGCCTGATCGAGGCCCAGAAGAAGGAGGCGGACAGCTTCCCGTACGAGGACCTCCTGGAGGGGCTGCGCCGCCCCCGCTTCACCGAGGTGTACGTACGCCAGCAGATGGCGGCCCAGGGCCCGGACGCCGAGACTTACGGCGACGGCGAACCGGAGCCGTCCCGGCCCGGCGAGTGGTCCCGGTCGCGGGAGCGCGAGGAGCGGCGGGCCGAGGCCGGCGCCCCCGCCCTGGAGGGCAAGCAGGACCGCCGGGTGTCCCAGACCCTGAAGTCCGTCCTGGAGGCGCCGGACCATCTGCTGATCACCGGCGGCCCCGGCATGGGCAAGTCGTCGCTCATCAGCCAGTTGCCCCGGGACCTGCCAGGGGACGCGGTGCCGATCCGGGTCACGGCCAAGCGCCTGGCCCCGCACGCGCTCAGCCACAAGCCCTGGCAGGAGGCGATCGCCGCCTCGGTCGAGGAAGGCAGGCTCCCCGCCGGGCTGGACCGGCTGCCGGACCGGCCCGTCCCGGGCGGGCAGTGGGTGATCCTCATCGACGCGCTCGACGAGGTCAACGAGATCGGGGCCCGGGACCGGCTCGTGGACTGGCTCGACGGCATCCTGGGTCCACCGCGGGACCTGCCGTTCCGGCTGATCCTCACCAGCCGGCCGCCGACTCCGGCCAACCGCCACAAGCTGATCCGCGCGGGCATGGTCCACTACACCCTGGAGCCCTTCACCACGGACGGCCTGGAGCGCTTCGCGGCGGGGTGGTTCCAGGACGCCCCCACCACCGGGCAGGCGGAGCGGTTCCTCGCCCAACTCCGCGAGGGCCACCTCCTGGACGTGGCCAAGGTGCCGCTGCTGGCCACCATCGCCGCGATCGTCTTCGAGAACTCCCCGGACACCCCGCTGCCCAAGCAGCGGTTCGATCTGTACGAACAGTTCCTGACGCATCTGGCGGAGGGGCGCGGCAAGCGGGTGAAGGAGGGCCTGCGGACCCTGCTGGAGGACCTGCCGAACAGTGGACGGCTGGTCGACCAGATCCGGGAGCGGCGGTCGGAGCTGGGCAAGCGGCTCGCGGTGGCGGCCTCCCAGGGCGAGACGGACCTGCTGGGCCGTGCCGAGACCTGGATCCGGCAACTCGCCGAGGAACTGGGCGTGGCCATTCCCGTCACTCCCGGGTGGCGCAAGACGCTGTTCGCGCTCGCGGAGTACACCGGTCTGGTCACCCGGGACGGGGACAACGTCCGCTTCTGGCACCTGTCGTTCGCCGAGCATCTGGCGGCGGAGGTCCATGAGGCGGGCCTTCCCGCCACGTTCGACCCGGCGGCGGAGGTCTGGCGCGGATGGCTCGACCGGATCTTCGGCGACTCCGGGCAGGAGGAGGTCGCCCGGCTGGTGCTGGTCCGGCACACCCACCACCACGCGAACAGCACCCTGCTCCCCTGGCTCCAGGAGCGCACGGACCACCACCAGGCGCTGGTGGGTGAGTTGCTGCTGCGCGGAGCCCGAGCCACCGGGCCGGTCCTGGCGACCTTCTGCGCAACGCTCCGGCGGGTCCTGTTCCTCCAGGCGCACGAACGTGACGACTGGCTCACCACGGCGGCGCTCCTCGGTGACCCCGAGGTCTCGGCGACGCTCGCCCAGGTCATGGCGGACGAGGCGGCCGCCACCACCGGCCGCGTCGTCGCGGCCCAATTGCTCAGCGAGCGCAGCGGGACCATGGCGGACACGGCCGTGGACTACCTGTGGACGGTCATCGACAACCCCCGCATCCCGGATCCGGACCGGGTGCGCGCGGCAGCCGCGGTCGCCAGGACCCGGCACCCCTCGCGCGACCGGGCGGCCGAGGCACTGCTGGCCACGGCCCGTGACGACCGGATCGACGTCGCCGAACGCCGCAGGGCGGCGGAGGCCCTGGCGAACCTCGGCGGCGACCGTCCGGCGCAGGCACGCGGATGCCTGGTCGACCTGATGCGGAACCCCGGTGCCCCCGCCCGCCTTCTCGTGTCGGTCGCGGACACCCTCGCCAAGCTCTCCCCCGTCCCCTCCGCCGACGCCCTGTCGGCCCTGGAAACACTGGCCGAGGACCCGGCGACCTCCGTCGACAACCGGATCGACCTCCTGCGCGTCATCGCCCTGCTGGACCCCGGCCGCAGACCGCGCTCCCTCGATGTGCTCGAAGACCTGATGACGTCGGGCAGGGTCGCCGCCGCTTCCCGGGCGAAGGCCGCCCAGACACTGGCGCAGATCGCACCGGACCGCGGCGAGCCGGCCGTGGACGTGCTGGGGAACCTGGTGCGCAACACCCGCCTGGACCTGGACGACCGGATGGACGCGGCGGAACGGCTCGCCAATCTCGACGCGGCACATCGGGCCGAGATGGCCGATGAGCTGTACCAGCTGGCACGGTCCCCGCACTGCGACGCGAGCACCGGCATCCGGTCGGCGGTGAAGTCCGCTTCCCTGGAGCCCCGCAAGCGGGACCGCTGCCTGGCCCTGCTCGCCTCCATCGCGGTGGATCCCGCCCACAACTGGGACGAACGGCTTCGCGCGGCCTCGAGCCTGAGCGACTTGGACCCGCAGAACGTCGACCAGGTCATCCCCGTTCTGGAAGAGGCGCTGAGCGCCCCGAGGGTGGAACCACGCAACCGGGCGAAGGCCGCCGGCCACCTGGGAAAGCTCAGTGACGGCCATCGCACGCACGTCATCCGCGTGCTGCTCGAACGCATCGGCGCACCGGACACGAGACTGCGGGAGTCCTGGGAACTGGCCAAGACCTTGGCCCAGCTCGCTCCGGAACGCATCGAGGAAACGAAGACGATCCTCATCCGGGCGCTGGAGTCCCTGTCCCTCAGCGCGGACGAACGCGTGGAAGCCGCGCGTGCCCTGGTCCGTATCGCACCGCGCGTCCAGGCCCGCGTCGTCGAGACGCTGATGAGCCAGGCGGCCGCGGAACCGGGGGCGTTCTACACGTGGTTGACGGCTACCGCCGCGGCCGAGATCGACCCGGGACAGCGTGAAGCCGCGGTCCGCGTCCTGCGGTCGCGGCTGACCGGGTCGGCCACGCAGCCGAGTGAGTACTACTGGCTCGCCAGAGGGCTGACAGAGCTGGGCGGCGCCCAGGAGCGCACCGAGCTCATCAGCGTCTTCCAGGACCGGGTCACCGACGCGACCGCCACCGGGATACGGCTGGACGCCGCGGACGACCTCGCAAGCATCGATCCCAGGGCGCTGGAGCCCCTGGTGGACGCCCTGGTGGCCATCGCCGCCGACGACTCGTGCCCGGCACAGTACCGCGTCCAGGCGGCCGCCCGGATCGGCAGGATCGGCCGGGCCCATCACGCGGCGGCCCGGACGCTCCTGGAAGCCATCGCCACCGATGAGCTCTGCGACCCGGCACACCGGGAGAAGGCCCAGGAGGAGCTCCAGAACCTGCACGACGTCCCGCCGCCCCTCCCCGCGGCCTGACCGTCCTCAGCCACCCGGCGAGGCCGGCCCGGCGCGGCCGTGGTGAGTGGCCGAGCGGGTGGCGCGAGCAGGCGCTCCGGGTGCGAGGACGGCTCCCCGGTCCCCACCACCGCCGTCGGTACGACGAGGGTGCCGCGGCGCGGCCACATCCGGCCCATGAACCACGCGCCCCGCCCGTCCCCCCTACTCCGTCCGCCCCTTCGCCCCCGAGTCCACCGGGTCGAAGCGGAAGACCTGCCCCGGGGCGCCGGACCGGCACGGCAGCTGGACCACATGGGCCCAGCGCCGGGTCGTGCCGTCGGGCAGTCCCAGACACAGATCGGTGTGCGCGGGCCGCAGCCGGAACCCCTCGGCGGGCCGGTCGACGGCCTCCAGCCGGAACTCCTCGGCCGCTCCCCGGCTCTCGCAGTAGTCGTCGCCCAGCCAGGCGCCCTCGGCCTTGCTCTGGCCCATGATTCCGGAGCAGCCCGGACCTTCCGAGGGGTGCAGGGTGGCGATCCGCCACAGCCCGTCGTCCAGGCGCTCGAGCGAGAAGGCGGGGAAGACCTCCGCGCACGGCGCCTGGTAGACCCAGGCGATGCTCTTCTTGTCGACCGCCGGACGTTCGGACAGGCACAGCGAGGAGTGGACGGCCCGGATGCGGTACTTCCCGGGCTCGGGCGCCGGGCTGCCGGAGGAGGCCGCCACGGAACCGCTCGCGTCCGACCGGTCGTCCCCGTCGTCGTGCGTCCGCCACGCGAGCACGGCCGCCGCGGCGACGACCACCGTCAGTCCGAGCGCCGCCCCCAGCATCGGCAGCCGGGAGCGCCGGGGACCCGGCTCGGCCGGTGGGTCCGCCTCGGCCGGTGGGGCCGGTTCGGCTGCCTCGGCTGCCTCGGCCGATGGGGAGGACGGAGCGGAGGACGAGCCAGAGGCCGGGCCCGGCTCCCCCTCCTCGGACGGGGTGGCGGTCGCGGCGTCCACGGCACCGTCCGGCTCCGTGGCGCGGGTCGCGAGGTCCTTGCGGACGGCCAGCCAGACGGTGAGTTCCGCGGGCCCCACACCACAGGCCCGTACGAAGACCGCGACCAGCTCCTCGCGGGGCAGCGTGGCGCGCCCGAGCATATTGGCGACCGTGCTGCGGGGCAGCACCTCGCCGAGCGCGTCGGCGCGTGCGGCCAGTTCCCGGTAGGTCAGCCGCGACCAGTCCTTGAGCGCCTGTAACTCGGCGATGAACTCGCGGGCGTTCCGCGCCCGCCGTGGATCCGGAGCCCTGTCGGCATCGGCCATCTGTGCTGCTTCCCCCGCCCCTGTGTTTCCGCCCCTGTGTTTCCGCATCTGTGTCCCAGCCCTGTCCGGGACTGTCGCGGAGCCTGTCCCGGACAGGGGACAGCCTTGTTCACTCCGGCTTCTCGTTCAAGAGTGGAGCTCGCCAACAGCACGAAGGCCGCCGCGGTCTTGATCTTCCACGGGGGGATGATCAAGACCGCGGCGGCCGGACACGAAGCGGAAGGGGGGCCGGGGAGGTGGCGGATCAGGAGATCAGAAGACCGACTCGGCCTCGTCCATGCGGTGGACCGGAACGGTCTTGAGCTCGGTGACCGCCTCGGCGAGCGGCACCATCGTGATGTCCGTGCCGCGCAGCGCGGTCATCATGCCGAAGTCGCCGCGGTGCGCCGCCTCCACGGCGTGCCAGCCGAAGCGGGTGGCCAGCACGCGGTCGTACGCGGTGGGCGTGCCGCCGCGCTGCACATGGCCCAGGATGACCGGGCGGGCCTCCTTGCCCAGCCGCCGCTCCAGCTCGGCCGCGAGACGGTTGCCGATGCCGGTGAACCGCTCATGGCCGTACTGGTCGATCTCGCCCTTCTGGTACTCCATGGAGCCCTCGGCGGGGTGCGCGCCCTCGGCGACGCAGATGACCGCGAACTTCTTGCCGCGGGCGAAGCGCTCCTCGACCATCTTCACCAGCCCGTCGATCTCGAAGGGCCGCTCCGGCAGGCAGATGCCGTGGGCGCCGCCCGCCATCCCGGACTCCAGGGCGATCCAGCCCGCGTGACGCCCCATGACCTCGACGACCATGACCCGCTGATGCGATTCGGCGGTGGTCTTCAGCCGGTCCATCGCCTCGGTGGCGACGCCGACGGCGGTGTCGAAACCGAAGGTGCGGTCGGTGGAGGAGATGTCGTTGTCGATCGTCTTCGGGACGCCGACGATCGGCAGTCCCGCGTCGGACAGCATCCGCGCGGCGGTGAGGGTGCCCTCGCCACCGATCGGGATCAGCACGTCTATCCCGTAGTCGCGGGCGTGGTCCTTCGAGGTCTCGCAGGCCTCGCGGAGCCGGGCGCGCTCCAGCCGGGAGGAACCGAGGATGGTGCCGCCGCGGGCGAGGATGCCGCTGACGGCGTCGAGGTCGAGCTTGCGGTGCCGGCCGTCCAGGAGTCCCTTGAAGCCGTCCTCGAACCCGATCACCTCGTCTCCGTGGCCGACGACCGCGCGGTGGACCACCGACCGGATCACAGCGTTGAGGCCGGGGCAGTCGCCGCCTGCGGTGAGAACTCCGATGCGCATCGTGCTGTGTCTCCTGCTCCCTACGGGTAGATGTGAGCCAGTCCGATTGTTTCATGGGCGGGGTGGTGCTGTATCCCCCAAGATGACGAGCGCCTTAATCACGACCACAGGTATTGTCAAGAGGACTGGGCCGTTCATTGTGGCCAATGTGTGTCCGATAGGCGCACTGAAGGAAAACACCGAGGAACGCCAGAGGAACGGAGAGCACGCGTGACGCGCAGCGTGTACGTGACCGGGGTCGAGCGTGGCGACGGACGCCAGGTCGTCGAGCTGGGAGTCATGGAGCTCCTGACCCGCCATGTCGACCGGGTCGGCGTCTTCCGCCCCCTGGTGCACGACGCCCCCGACCGCCTCTTCGACCTGCTGCGGGCACGCTACCGGCTCAGCCAGTCGCCGGAGTCCGCTTCCGGCATGACGTACCAGGAAGCCGCCACGCTCCAGGCCGAGCGGGGCACCGACGAGCTGGTCTCGCAGCTGGTCGGCCGGTTCCACGAGGTCGCCGGCGCGTTCGACTACGTACTGGTGCTGGGCAGCGACTACGCGGCCACCAGCCTCCCCGACGAGCTGGGGCTGAACGCACGGCTCGCCAACGAGTCCGGCGCCTCGGTGATCACCGTCGTCGGTGGTCAGGACCAGAGCGCCGAGTCGGTCGGCGCCGAGGCGCACAACGCCTACCGCGCCTACCAGGCGCGGGGCTGCGATGTCGTCGCCGTGGTGGTCAACCGGGTGGCGCCCGAGGACCGCGGGGCCATCGCCGAGCGGCTGGCCGCCCGGCTCCCGGTGCCCAGCTATGTGCTGCCCGAGGACGGGGCGCTGTCGGCGCCCACCGTCTCCCAGATCGTCCGCACCCTGGGCGCCGAGGTGCTGCTCGGCGATCAGACCGGACTCTCCCGGGACGTCCGGGACTTCGTCTTCGGCGGCGCGATGCTGCCGAGCTTCCTGCCCGCGCTGACCGAGGGCTGTCTGGTGGTGACGCCCGGGGACCGCGCGGACCTGATCGTCGGCTCGCTCGCCGCGCACAGCGCGGGCGCCCCGCCGATCGCCGGGGTGCTGCTCACCCTGGACGAGCGGCCCGGCCCCGACATCCTGGCGCTGGCCTCCCGGCTGGCCCCGGGAACCCCGGTGGCGTCGGTGGCGGGCGGGTCCTTCCCGACCGCGGCCGAACTGTTCGCCATCGAGGGCAAGCTCACCGCGAGCTCGCCGCGCAAGGCGGAGACCGCGCTGGGCCTCTTCGAGCGGCATGTGGACACCGCCGCGCTGACCGAGCGCATCGCGGTGGGCCGCTCCAGCCGGGTCACCCCGATGATGTTCGAGCGCGAGCTGATCGAGCGGTCCCGGGCGGGCCGCCGCCGGGTGGTGCTGCCCGAGGGCACCGAGGAGCGGGTGCTGCGCGCCGCCGACGTACTGCTGCGCCGCGATGTGTGCGATCTCACACTGCTGGGCGAGGAGGAGGCGATCCGCAAGCGCGCCGCCGAACTCGGCATCCAGCTCGCCGAGGCGCGGATCGTCGATCCCCAGACCTCGCCGCTGCGGGAGCGCTTCGCCGAGAGTTACGCGGGGCTCCGCGCCCACAAGGGCGTCTCCTACGAGCTGGCCTACGACGTGGTGGCCGATGTCTCCTACTTCGGCACCCTGATGGTCCAGGAGGGCCTGGCCGACGGCATGGTCTCGGGCGCGGTGCACTCCACCGCCGCCACCATCCGGCCCGCCTTCGAGATCATCAAGACCGCCCCGGGCGCCCAGATCGTCTCCTCGGTCTTCTTCATGTGCCTGGCCGACCGGGTGCTGGTGTACGGCGACTGCGCGGTCAACCCCGACCCGGACGCCGAGCAGCTCGCGGACATCGCCATCCAGTCGGCGACCACCGCCGCCCAGTTCGGGGTGGAGCCGAGGATCGCGATGCTGTCGTACTCCACCGGCACCTCGGGCTCCGGCGCGGATGTGGACAAGGTCCGCAAGGCGACCGAGCTGGTCCGCGAGCGCCGCCCCGATCTGCTGGTCGAGGGCCCGATCCAGTACGACGCGGCGGTGGACGCCGCGGTCGCGGCGACCAAGCTGCCCGGCTCCGAGGTGGCGGGCAAGGCCACGGTGCTGATCTTCCCGGACCTGAACACCGGCAACAACACCTACAAGGCCGTGCAGCGCTCGGCGGGCGCCGTCGCGGTCGGCCCGGTGCTCCAGGGTCTGCGCAAGCCGGTGAACGACCTGTCCCGCGGGGCACTCGTCCAGGACATCGTCAACACCGTCTCGATCACCGCCGTCCAGGCCCAGTCCCCCGTACCGGCCCCGTCCCTGACACAGAAGGCGCAGTCCGCGTGAACGGCACCCGAGTCCTCGTCCTCAACTCCGGCTCCTCGTCCGTGAAGTACCAGCTGCTGGACATGGCCGACGGCTCCCGGCCGGCCTCCGGCATCGTGGAGCGGATCGGCGAGGGCCCCGTCACCGACCACGCGGCGGCCCTCAAGCAGGTCGCCGACGAGCTGGCCGCACAGGGCCTCGGCCTGGACTCGCCCGAGCTGGCGGCGGTCGGCCACCGGGTGGTGCACGGCGGCACCCGGTTCACCGAGCCCACCCTGATCACCGACGAGGTGGTCGAGGAGATCGAGAAGCTGATCCCGCTGGCCCCGCTGCACAACCCGGCCAACGTCACCGGGATCAAGGTGGCCCGCTCGCTGCGCCCGGACCTGCCGCAGGTGGCGGTCTTCGACACGGCGTTCCACTCGACGATCCCGGAGGCGGCGGCACGTTACGCGATCGACGTGGCGACCGCCGACCGCTGGGGGGTGCGGCGCTACGGCTTCCACGGCACCTCGCACGCGTACGTCTCCCGGGCCACCGCCGCGCTGCTGGGCAAGGAGCCCGCGGAGGTCAACACGATCGTGCTGCACCTGGGCAACGGGGCCAGCGCCTCGGCGGTGCGCGGCGGCACCTGCGTGGAGACCTCGATGGGGCTGACCCCGTTGGAGGGGCTGGTGATGGGCACCCGTTCGGGAGACATCGACCCCGCGGCGATCTTCCATCTGTCCCGGGTGGGCGGTCTGTCGACCGATGAGATCGACACGCTGCTCAACAAGCGCAGCGGACTGGCCGGGCTGTGCGGGGACAACGACATGCGCGAGATCGGCCGCCGGATGGGCGAGGGCGATCCGGCCGCGCAGCTCGCCTTCGACATCTACATCCACCGACTGCGCAAGTATGTGGGCGCGTACACCGCGGTGCTCGGGCGGGTGGACGCCATCGCGTTCACCGCCGGCGTGGGGGAGAACTCCGCGGCGGTACGGGAGGCGGCGCTGCGTGGCCTCACCGCGTTCGGCATCGAGGTGGACACCGTCCGCAACGCGCTGCGGTCCGGCGCGGCGCGGCTGATCTCCACGGGGAGCAGCCGGGTCGCGGTGGCCGTGGTGCCCACCGATGAGGAGCTGGAGATCGCCAGCCAGACGTTCGACCTGGTCAGCGCCTGATGTCCGGGGACAGCTCCGCTCTGCCCGAGCTAGAAAATTCCGCTCCGAAACAAACCGATAGGATCTGCCCCATGCGCCGTTCCAAAATCGTCTGCACTCTGGGCCCTGCCGTCGACTCCTACGACCAGCTGAAGTCCCTCATCGAGGCCGGGATGAACGTGGCCCGGTTCAACATGAGCCACGGAAGCCACCCGGAGCACGAGGAGCGGTACCACCGCGTCCGCAAGGCATCGGAGGAGACCGGGCACGCGGTCGGCGTGCTCGCCGACCTCCAGGGCCCCAAGATCCGCCTGGAGACCTTCAAGGACGGTCCGGTGGAGCTGGTCCGCGGCGATGAGTTCATCATCACCACCGAGGACGTGGAGGGCGACCGGACCATCTGCGGCACCACCTACAAGGGGCTGCCGGGCGATGTGTCCAAGGGCGACCAGGTCCTGATCAACGACGGCAACGTCGAGCTGCGGGTCACCGCGGTCGAGGGCGCCCGGGTGCGGACCATCGTCATCGAGGGCGGGGTGATCTCCGACCACAAGGGGATCAACCTGCCGGGTGCGGCGGTCAATGTGCCCGCGCTGTCCGAGAAGGACATCGAGGACCTGCGGTTCGCCCTGCGGATGGGCTGCGACATGGTCGCCCTGTCCTTCGTCCGGGACGCGGCCGACGTCCGGGACGTGCACCGCGTCATGGACGAGGTGGGCCGCCGGGTGCCGGTGATCGCCAAGGTGGAGAAGCCGCAGGCGGTCGCCAACATGGCGGAGGTCGTCGCGGCCTTCGACGGGGTGATGGTGGCCCGTGGTGACCTCGCGGTGGAGTACCCGCTGGAGAAGGTCCCGATGGTGCAGAAGCGGCTGATCGAGCTCTGCCGCCGCAACGCCAAGCCGGTGATCGTCGCGACCCAGATGATGGAGTCGATGATCACCAACTCCCGGCCGACCCGCGCCGAGGCGTCCGACGTCGCCAACGCGATCCTGGACGGCGCCGACGCGGTGATGCTCTCCGCCGAGTCCTCGGTCGGCTCCTACCCGATCGAGACGGTCAAGACGATGTCCCGGATCGTCCAGGCCGCCGAGCAGGAGCTGCTCTCGCGCGGTCTCCAGCCGCTGGTGCCCGGCAAGAAGCCGCGCACCCAGGGCGGTTCGGTGGCCCGCGCGGCGGCCGAGATCGCCGACTTCCTGGGCGCCAAGTCGCTGGTGGCCTTCACCAAGTCCGGTGACACCGCCCGCCGGCTCTCCCGCTACCGCGCCCAGCAGCCGATCCTGGCCTTCACCACGGATGTGGCCACCCGCAACCAGCTCACCCTGAGCTGGGGCGTGGAGTCCTTCGTGGTGCCGTATGTCGAGCACACCGACGCGATGGTCGACCTGGTGGACGCCGAGCTGTCGAAGCTGGGCCGCTACAACGAGGGCGACACCATGATCATCACCGCTGGTTCGCCCCCCGGCGTCCCCGGCACCACCAACATGGTCCGGGTCCACCACCTGGGCGGCGCGAGCGCGTAACCCCCGCTCGCCGCAACCCTTCGCCGAACGCGACCGTGGGCACCGTCTCCGACTGGAGGCGGTGCCCACGGGCGTTTCCCTCCCGGAGGAGGGATGTGCGGCTCCCGAACGGGTCCTGGTGTCCCGGGATCACTCCCCGGTCTTGAACAGATGCATACCCGGTACGGTCAGATCGCCACCGAACTGACCGGCCTGCTTGACCGTGACACCGGTGAAGAACACCTCCGGGATGTTCACCGGCGGCGGGCTCTTGGGGCTGAAGGTGATCGGGATGAGCCCCAGCAGGTTGCCCGACAGCTCCTCGGTGTACATGGTCACCGTGCCGTTGCGAATGGTCGAGGTCGATCCCTCACGCGCCTGCACATGGGTCGTGGTCCCGGCCGGGCCCACCACCAGCTGGTGCAGATCCTTGATGTCCACGCCCGAGGCGGTGAACTTCAGGACCTTCTTGATCTGGCCGCCCTGCGTCCTGACCTCCACGATGCCCTTGTAGTCCAGGCCGTGCAGGGTCAGCAGGGTGCTCTTGAGCGTCCAGGGGTCCTCGGGCAGCAGATTCGCGGTCGGCTCGCTCTCGGCGTTCTCGTACGCGTCGGCGTCGAACTCCGGACAGGGGAACGGCTCCTTGCCGTCGTCGGCGCCCTTGGAGGCGGACGAGGACGGCGTGGGAAGCGCCTCGTCGGTCTTGTCCTTGGCGTCCTCGACGGTCTTGCCCGCCTTGTCGACGGTGTCCTCGACGCCCTTGCCCACCTTGTCCACCGTGTCCTTGACCGGATCGGTGGAGGTGCCGGAGGACGAGGACTTCGCCGGGTCCGGGGACGGCGACGAGCTGGGCCCGGCGCTCGGCGAGGCGCTCGGCTCGGCCGACGCGTCCTTCTCATCGGGGGTGAGGATGTCGTGGAGCGCGTCCCCGAGGCCCAGCGGGTCCAGGGGGTTCTTCGACTTGGAGGGGCTCGGCGAGGCCGAGGGCTCCTCCGCCTGCCGGGACGCGGACGGCGTGGGAGTGGCCGCGTCGTCCGACGACCCGGCGGACGCGTCCTTCGAACCCTCGGTGCCCTTGGAGTCCCCGGCGTCCTTGCCGTCCTTGGAGTCCTTGCTGTCCTTGGCGCTCTCGTTGTCCTTGGCGCCGTCGCTGCCCTTGGCGTCCTTCGCGTCCTGGTCCTCGCTCCGCGAATCCGGGGCGTCCTTGCCGCTCTTGGCGTCCTTCTTGTCCGTCTCGTCCGGCTGGGACACACACGGTCCGGCCTTGTACCGGTCCTCCGGCCTGGGGTTGGCCGAGGCGAGCTGCGGGGTGAGTCCCATTCCCATCAGCACGGCCGTGGGCATGGCGGCCAGCGCTATGGCCTTGCCCGCGGGCACCTGAAGACGGGTGAGCACCGACTTCTTCGGCGCCGCGTGCCGCGGGCCCGTTCTGACCCGGCGAGGGCTCGAGCCCTCCGACTGCTCGGGTCGGTCTTCACCCCGCACGGTGCCTCCCATTTTTGGCTTCCTGGTCCGGTGCGGACCCGGCCCCGGCCGGTTCCGGCACACTTCCACCGTCACCGTCCTCCGGCGCGGCTCCCGGCTTCTCGGCCGGCTGCTGCGAGGGGGTCTCACCGGGCGCCCAGGCGATGCTCATGCCGCCACCGAACAGCGCGAGCAGGAATCCCATGAGGAAGCCGCCGAAGTTCGAGACGGGGAGCGATACCAGACCGAGCAGGATCGTGGCGACTCCGGCGAACACCCGCACCATCGGCTGGAACCACATGGTCAGGCCCAGGACCACCAACAGCACGCCGATGATCAGCGAGGCCGATCCGGCGGTGGTGGACATGTTGATGGTGAAACCACCCGCGTTGAGGTCGTTGTACGGGAAGTACATGATCGGCAACCCCGCCAGCAGGCTCAACAGTCCCGCCCAGAACGGGCGCTGCCAGCGCCACGCCCTGAAGGATCCCCGCCAGCGGCTGATACGGTCACGCGCCCCCGGCGACTCGGCACTCATCGAAAACAGCTCCCTGGGGCTGGCGATCGGTGTGATCGCAGATGTTCTACAGCGGTACTAAGCGTGGCGCACTGGCGCTGCCGGGCGATGCCCGGGTGAGGGGCAGCGCCGCGGCCCCCCACCCTCAGCTCAGCGCGTCAGAAGCACTCGTTCTTGCCCTTGCTGACCTTCATCGAAAGGCCCGAGAGCTTGAACGTGCCCGCGCTGGTCGCCCAGGCGGTCTGCTTCACACCGGTCAGCGTCGCGGTATCGGCCTGCTGGGCGAACGAGCCGGCGATGGCCTTGTCGCCGTCCTTGATACCGGGACCCTTGTTGATGTCGCCGGCCGCCACACCGATGTCGATCCCGCGGAACGTCGCGTCCGCGTCCAGCTGATCGAGGTCGATGAAGAGGTTCTTGGCCTCGACCCGCTTGGCGCCGTTACCGGCCGACAGCTTCAGCGACACATCGCCGAAGAGCGGAACCGGAATCACCACGGACTGGCACAGGCCCTTGAGCTTCGCGCTCTTGAACGCCGACACGGCGACGGGGACGTTCTTGCCCCCGTGCTGGGTGTCAAGCGCCCCGTACTGGGCGAACCCGGTGCCGTCGAGCCGGTCGACCGAAACCTTGAACTGCTGACCGGACACATTGAACGAGGCCGCGAGCGCACCCTGGGACAGGGCGACGCCGATCGCGGCCGTGGCAGCAACGCTCGGCACCATGACAACGGCGAACCGCTTCCATCTGGTGCCGCCACGAGCCACGGACTCCATGACTTTCCTCCTTCTCGGACGTACATCTCCGGCCGGGGCGAGGCCCCGGTCCTGGGATGGGAGAAGTGCTACGTCCTCGGGAAGGAGAGCGCCCACGTCTCACAGGCGCACACCGCACCCGCAACACCGGCGATCACCCCCGAGCGACAACCACTGGCCACGCAATCTCGCGCAACCTCATGGACAGGCCCTGCCGGTCGGGCAGAGACCCCCCTGTCCATGGCCGGCGCCACTGCCGCCGGCCGCCCGGTGGGGACCCAACCACACCGTCGCACCGACCGGATGCCGAGCTACGGGGGATGGACCGAGCTTGGCCGATCGTGGTCCATTCCCGGCGCGGGCACAAGGGGTTCGTTACTAGCGAGTAACGGACGGATAACCGAAGTGCGGCAGGACGGTCGAGACCGGGCACGCAGGGTTGCCGCTCAGTGACCGGAAACAGAGGGAGATTTACTCCAAGACCGGACAAACACCGGGCGGTTCTTTACTAGCAGTAACAGCGACCGCGTTTACCAAGTTTTGGTAAAGAGCGGTCGCTGTGTCGTTTGAGGACTCAGAGGTCAGAACAGCACGCGCGCCAACGCGCCGCGCGCCGCCACCACTCGGGGGTCCTCACCGCCGATCACCTCGAACAGACTCAGGAGGTGAACGCGGGCGGCGTCCCGGTCCTCCCCCGCGGTGCGGCGCACCGTGTCCACCAACCGCCCGAAGGCGTCGTCCACATGACCGCCCACCAGGTCGAGGTCGGCCGCCGCGATCTGGGCCTTGACATCCGCTGGGTTGTCCGCGGCCGCCTTGCGCACCTCGGTGGCGTCCACACCCTGAACGCGCTCCAGCAACTGGGCCTGGGCCAGACCGAGCTTCGCCTCGTTGTTGGCGGGGTCGTCGGCGAGCACGTTCTGGTACGCCCGCACCGCACCGCCCAGGTCACCGGCGTCCAGCGCCTGGTGGGCCGCGGCGAGCGCGGCGTCCCGCGGCGACTCGGGCGCCGCCGGACCGTCCTGTCCGGCGCCTTCGGCCTCGGCGCCGGGTTCGATGGGTGTACCCACGATGCCGAACTGCTGCTCCGCCGCCAGGATCAGCTGATCCAGCACCTGCCGGATCTGCGCCTCGGGCGCGGCGCCCTGGAAGAGCGGCACCGGCTGACCCGCGATCACCGCGAAGACCGCGGGGATGCCCTGGACGCCGAACTGCTGGAAGAGCATCTGGTTGGCGTCGACGTCGATCTTCGCGAGGACGAACCGCCCCGCGTACTCGGTGGCCAGCCGCTCCAGGACGGGACCGAGCTGCTTGCACGGCTCGCACCACTCGGCCCAGAAGTCGATCACGACCGGCACTTCGGTGGAGCGCTGGAGGACGTCCTGCTGAAAACCCGCCTCGTCGACATCGAAGATCAGACGGCCGGGCGCGGGCGCGCTCCCGGTGCGGGCCGCCTCGGCCCGTGCCTTCTCCGCCTTCTGCTTCGCTTCTCCGGCCGCCTTCACCGCGGCGAGGTCGACCACTCCACTCATGGACATGTTCCGTGGCTGCATGGTCCTATCCTCCCCTCTTCCCCCGGTGAAGGGAAAAGCGCTCCAGCCGGCGGACCGGCCGGGCACACCCTTACGCTACGAGCCGTAGCGTAACTCACCCGGGACGCCCTCCGGTACTGGCCGGTAGGGTTTTGGACATGAGCCCGTCCGCACGCCGCACCGGGCGCCCGCGCAGCGCCGAGGCCGACCGCGCCATCCTGGACGCCACGCGTGCCGCCCTGGTGGAGCTGGGCTGGGCGAAGCTGACGCTGGGCGATGTGGCCGCCCGCGCCGGGGTCGCCAAGACGACGCTCTACCGCCGCTGGGCGAGCAAGTGCGAGCTGGTGGTGGACGCGGTCGCGGCGGTCTTCGACGAGCATCTGGAAGTGGCCGACCACGGCAGCCTGCGGGCCGACGCGGAGGCCGCGGTGAACCAGCTGGGCGCGCTGCTGGAGCGGCCCGAGACGGGCACCGCGCTGATGGCCGTCATCGCGGAGGCCGTGCACGACGAAGCGCTGCGGGCCCGGGTCCGCTCGGCGATCGTGGACCGGCAGAAACAGCTGGTCACCGTCGGCCGGGAGCGCGCCCGGCTGCGCGGTGAGCTGCCGCGCGAGGAGGACCCGGACGAGGCGGCCCACAACGCGGACCTGATCTTCGATGTGGTCGCCGGGACGGTGCTGCACCGGCTGATGGTCAGCGGGGAGCCGGTGGATCCGCGGTGGTCCCGGAACTTCACCGAGCTGCTGCTGTACGGGCTGACCGGGGCGGGGCCCGGCGTCGCGCCGGGCACCGCCTCGCCGGGCACCGCCTCGCCGGGCGCCCCCGCACCGGGCACCCCCTGAAAAGCCCCCGGTGAAAAGCCCCCGCCCAGCTCGCGGCGGTCCGGCCGGGCCCGCCCCGGACGGGGCTCAGAAGCCGGGCGGCTCCGTATAGACCCCCCACTCGTCCCGGAGGGCGTTGCAGATCTCGCCGAGCGTCGCCTCGGCGCGCACGGCCGCCAGCATCGGCTCGATCATGTTGGAGCCGTCGCGGGCGGCGGCGATCATCCTCTTGAGTCCCTCGGCGACCGCGGCCTCGTCACGGGCGGCCTTACGGGCGCCCAGCACCCGCACCTGCTCGCGCTCGACCTCATGGCTGACCCGCAGGATCTCCAGGTCGCCGGTGACCGAGCCCTCGTGGCAGTTGACGCCGACGACCTTCTTGTCCCCCTTCTCCAGCGCCCGCTGGTACCGGAAGGCGGATTCGGCGATCTCGCCGGTGAACCAGCCGTCCTCGATGCCCTGGAGGATGCCGGCGGTGATCGGCCACTTCGGCCGCTGCCCGTCCGGCGCCGTGCGGCGGCCGCGCTCCGCGATCTGCTCGAAGATCTTCTCGGCGTCGGCCTCGATCCGGTCGGTCAGCGCCTCGACGTACCAGGAGCCGCCCAGCGGATCGGCCACGTTGAGGATCCCGGTCTCCTCCATGAGCACCTGCTGGGTGCGCAGGGCGATCTCGGCGGCCTGCTCGCTGGGCAGGGCGAGGGTCTCGTCCAGGGCGTTGGTGTGCAGGGAGTTGGTGCCGCCGAGGACCGCGGAGAGGGCCTCCACGGCGGTCCGCACCACGTTGTTGTACGGCTGCTGGGCGGTGAGCGAGACGCCGGCGGTCTGGGTGTGGAACCGCAGCCACTGCGCCTTCTCGGTGGTGGCCCCGTACACGTCGCGCATCCAGCGGGCCCAGATCCGGCGGGCGGCGCGGAACTTGGCGATCTCCTCGAAGAAGTCGACGTGCGCGTCGAAGAAGAAGGACAGTCCGGGGGCGAAGGTGTCGACGTCCAGCCCCCGGGAGAGCCCGAGCTCCACATAGCCGAAGCCGTCGGCGAGGGTGTACGCGAGCTCCTGCGCGGCCGTCGCCCCGGCCTCCCGGATGTGGTAGCCGGAGACGGACAGCGGCTTGTACGCCGGGATGCCCTGGGAGCAGTACTCCATCAGGTCGCCGATCAGCTTCAGATGCGGCTCGGGCGGGAAGAGCCACTCCTTCTGCGCGATGTACTCCTTGAAGATGTCCGTCTGGAGCGTGCCGTTGAGCCGCGCGACGTCCACGCCCTGGCGCTCGGCGGCGACCAGGTACATGCAGAAGACGGGGACGGCCGGGCCGCTGATGGTCATCGAGGTGGTGACGTCACCGAGCGGGATGTCCTTGAAGAGGATCTCCATGTCGGCGGCGGAGTCGATGGCGACACCGCAGTGGCCGACCTCGCCGAGCGCGCGTGGGTCGTCGGAGTCGCGGCCCATCAGGGTCGGCATGTCGAAGGCGACCGAGAGCCCGCCGCCGCCCGCCTTCAGGATCATCTTGTAGCGCTCGTTGGTCTGCTCGGCGTTGCCGAACCCCGCGAACTGGCGGATGGTCCAGGCCCGGCCCCGGTAACCGGTGGCGTGGAGGCCACGGGTGAACGGGAACTCGCCGGGCCAGCCGATCCGCTCGAACCCCGCCACGGTGTCGCCCGGGGCGGGTCCGTAGACCGGCTCGACGGGGTCTCCGGACAGCGTGGTGAAGTCGGCGTCGCGCTTGCCCGCCGCGTCGTACCGGGCCTGCCAGCGTCGGCGGCCCGCCTCAATGCCTTCGGCGTCCATGCGTTCAAATTTACTTGGACGTCCTACTAATTGTCGACGCGAGACGCTCCGCCACGCCGGGCGGATCGGGTGATTCTCCGCACGCCCCGCCCCGCGGACGCGGCGCGCGGAAGGGCCGGGCCTCGGCTCGGTCAGACCTGCGCGGGCGCCGGCTCGGCGCCGCTGACCAGCGGTTCCACCTCGCGGACGACCTGGCGCTCGACGAAGAACGCGGCCGTCGGGATGGTGCCCGCGATCAGGACCCACAGCAGCTTGCCGAACGGCCACTTGGCCTTGGAGCCGAGGTCGAAGGCGAAGACCAGGTAGATGATGTAGAGCACGCCGTGGATCTGGGAGACCACGAGCGTGAGACCCTCGCCCGTATCGAAGCCGTACTTGAACACCATGCAGGTGCAGAGCACGAGCAGCATCACTGCGGTGACGTAAGCCATGACCCGGTAGCGGGTCAGCACGCTGCGTTTCATGCCCTGAGCGTAACCGTCCGTTCCGGGGCGATCTTCGCCGCCCCCGGGTCTTCGTCATTCCTCCTCGAAGTCCCCCGCGGCGACCCTCAGCGGGCGCAGCACCGCGAAGAGCCGACCGCACTCCTCGGCGTCGTAGACCCCGAGCCCGAAGTCCATCGCCATCAGGTCGCGGGTGGCCGATTCGACCACCTCACGCCCCCGGTCGGTGATGGAGGCCAGGGTGCCGCGGCCGTCGTTGGGGTTCGGCCGCTTGTCGACCAGACCGGATTTGACCAGGCGGTCCACCGTATTGGTGACCGAGGTCGGGTGGACCATCAACCGCTCGCCGATCTTGGACATCGGCAGCTCACCGGATTTGGAGAAGGTGAGCAGCACCAGCGCCTCATAGCGGGCGAAGGTCAGTCCGTAGGGCTTGACGACCGCGTCGACCTGGCTGAGCAGGATCTGCTGGGCGCGCATGATCGAGGTGATCGCGGCCATGGAGGGCACGGACCCCCAGCGCTGCTTCCACAGTTCATCGGCGCGGGCAATGGGATCGAACGACAGACTGAGCGGCTTCGGCACACCACCGACCCTACCGGCCGGTCATATCGCGGTCAGCCCCATCTCACACTTCGGCCCCGACCGGCCGGGCGACGGTACGCCGCACCTCCAGGGCCACCAGCAGCGAGCACAGAGCGCCGCAGCCACCCGCGGCCGCGGCCACCACATGGACCGGCGCGAACTCCGCGACCGCGCCCGACACCGCCATGCCCAGCCCCTGGAAGGTCATCAGCCCGGCCGTCAGCACCGTCATCGCCCGGCCCCGCAGCCCGTCCGGTACGGCGGCGAGAAACCACTGGTCCAGGCCGAGGCTGTAGGCGATACCGCAGCCGGTCAGCAGTTGCAGGGCCAGCGCCCAGCCGAACGACGGACGGCAGGCGTACCCCAGGGCCGGCAGCATCGCGGCGACGCCCACCGGCAGCGTCAGCCGGGCCCTGGCGCGCGGTCCGAGCAGCGAACCCACCAGCGCCTCGGCGGCGATCGCGCCGACCGGCATCCCGCACATCAGCAGCCCGAGCCCGGCCGAGCCGAGCCCCAGCCCATCGGAGTACGGCGTCAGCAGGGCCTCCGGCATCACCACGAACATCGGCGGCACCCACGACAGCAGCATCAGCGCCCGGATCCGCCGGTCCGCGAACAGCCGCCGTACGCCGCCGAGGGAGTCCCCGAGCAGCGCGGCCCCGTCCCCGGCCGGCTGCCGCGCGGGGCGGCGGCGGGTGCCGAAGCGGAGCACCAGCGCCGAGCCGACCAGCGCCGCCGCGGTGAGCGCCAGCGCGGCCCGCGGCGAGACGGCGGCCAGCAGCAGCCCGCCCGCCCCGAACCCGGCGAGCTGCGCGGTCTGCGCGGTGATCCGGATGACCGAGCGGCCCAGGACGAAGGCGTCGCCCTCGCCGAGGATGTCGCCGAGCGTGGCCGACCGGGTCCCGCTGAACACCGGGGAGATGGCGGCGGGCACACAGCGCAGCGCGAGCAGCACGGCCACCGGCATCCCCGGTACCACCATGGCGGCCACGCAACCGGCGTGCACCAGATCGCAGACCACCAGCACCCGGCGGGCCGGGAAGCGGTCGGCGACGGAGGACAGCAGGGCGCCGCCGATCGCGTACGGCACCATCGAGGTGGCGAACGTCAGGGCGCTCAGCAGCGGCGATCCGGTGATCCGGTACACCAGCACGGACAGCGCGATCTGGCCGATCATCTCGCCGAGCATGGAGACCAGGTGCGCGGCGAAGACCGCCCGGAACTCCCGGACCCCGAACACGGCGCCGTAGCCGACGCTCCCCGGACCCGGCACCGGCCCCTCGCCACCGCCGGGCGCGGGCTCGGGTCGGGAGGCATGCGCATCGGGGGGCGGCTCGATGGGGCCCGTCGTACCGGGCCCGGAGGGTGTCGACATGCCGGAAGCGTGCCCGTGCGGGCGGGGCGGGCTCCAGTGTTTCGGCCTGAGCCGAATCTTCGGGATCCGGAGGGGACGGGGGACGCCGTGCCGCTGCACATGCACGTCGGCGCCGACGATCTGTTGCGCTGCCGGTTCGCCGTCTCGCCGCTGTGCCAGACCCGCCCCCAGCTACCGCTGGGAGGTGCCCCCGGGCCGTGCGCACCCTGCGCCGCCCCGAGCGGCACGGCTACCACCTGCCGTGGCTGCGCCGGGTGCGGGAGGCCGTGGCCGGGCTCGATCTGTCGGAGCTGTGGCTGCTGATGCCGGGGCGGGGCGGCTACACCCCGGACTTCCTGGGGCCGCCGCCTCAGGTGCCCTACGCCCCGTCCGAGGAGGAGCTGACCCGGATGCGGGCCACGGACCCCGCCGTGGCCCACCGTGAGCTGGTCCTGTCGCTCGACCGCACACCGGGCGCCGCCGACACCCCGCACGGCCGGGCCATGCCGGCCGACCCCGCACGGGCCGTACAGCGGCTCGCCGATCTGACCGAACGGGCCTGGCGGGCCCTGGTCGCACCGGACTGGCCCCGGCTGCGGGCCCTGCTGGAGGCCGATATCGCCTATCGCTCACGGCAGCCGGCCGACGGCGGTCTGGAGCGGCTGTTCGCGGATCTGCGGCCGAGCCTGCGCTGGGCCGACGGCACCCGATCCTCTCCGGTCTGGAGGAACCGGCCACCACCACGGCCCTGGCCTGCCCGCCACCGCCTGGCGCCCTCGTCGGTCTCGGCGCATCTGGCGGTGCTGCGCGACGCCGGACTGCTCGGCTCACGGCGCCAGGGCCATCAGGTGCTGTACGAGCGCACCCCGCTCGGGATGGCCCTGGTGGGCGGGGGGGTAGGCGGGCCCCTCCCGGTCCGGGAGGGGCGTGAGGAGGGTGACCCGGGCGGGGACCACCCCCGGACCCGGGCGTTCCCGCTACGCGGACAGGTGCCGCTCGACCGTCTCGACCTTGGACGTCAGACCGTCCGTGACGCCTGGCCGGATATCGGCCTTGAGGACCACCGAGACCCGGGGCGCCCGCGCCTCCACCACGGCGACGGCGCGCTTGACGACGTCCATGACCTCGTCCCACTCGCCCTCGATCGACGTGAACATCGCGTCCGTACGGTTCGGCAGCCCCGACTCCCGGACCACCCGCACCGCGTCGGCGACGTACTCCCCCACGTCCTCACCGACGCCCAGCGGCGTCACCGAAAAGGCGACGATCATGCGTTGACCACGCCCTCCTTGCGGGCGCGGGCCGCGATCACACCGGCCTCGGCCTCCCGCTTCAGCTTGCGCTCGGCGAAGAAGCCGCCGGTGGGCAGGACGGACAGGACGAAGTACAGGGCCGCGGTCTGCCACGTCCACTTGGCGCGGTTCCAGGCGTCCGCCCAGAAGACCAGGTAGAGGATGAAGAGCACACCGTGCACCATGCCCATCACCGGCACCGCGTTGAAGTCCGTGGTGCGCTTGAGCACCGAGCAGACAAGCAGCAGCAGGAAGGACACGGCCTCGGGCGCGGAGACCAGGCGGAGCCGGCGCAGCGCGGTGGCGGTCTTGAAGTCCACGAGAGCACCTTCGCGTGAAGAGAGAGGACACGGAGTGGCTTGTGAAGGAATGCACAAGCCTTCGCCCATTGTCGCAGCAGCGCGGGCGGTCACCGCCCCGGGGGCACCCGCGCTGCCCCGTGCTCCCTGTCCACCGACGTCAGGGGCCGATACCGTCGGCTCCGTGGCTCAGTTTCGGCTCCAGGAAAGCAGGGTGCTCGCGGTCGACCTGACCGGCGACTCCGTAAAGGCCAAGAACGGCTCGATGGTCGCGTACGAGGGGGAGATGACCTTCAAGAAGAGGACGGGCGGCGGGGAGGGGCTGCGCGGGATGGTGACCCGGCGGCTCACCGGTGAACAGATGGAGGTCATGGAGGTGAAGGGGCACGGCACGTGCTACTTCGCCGACCGGGCGAGCGAGATCAACCTGGTGTCGCTGCACGGCGAGAAGCTCTATGTGGAGTCCAGCAACCTGCTGTGCACGGACGCCGCGCTGCGTACCGGCACCTCCTTCACCGGGCTGCGCGGCTCCTCGCAGGGCAACGGCCTGTTCACCACCACCGTCGAGGGCACCGGCCAGGCGGCGCTCGTCTCCGACGGCGCGGCGATCGTGCTGCGCGTCACCCCGCAGACACCGCTCCAGGTCGACCCGGGCGCGTACATCGCCCACACCGGCGGTCTCGAGCAGCACTTCCAGTCGGGGGTGAACTTCCGCGCGCTCATAGGCGAGAGCGGCGGGGAGTCCTTCCAGATCCGCTTCGAGGGCGACGGCCTGGTGTACGTGCAGCCGAGTGAGCGCAACACGGTGGGAGGCGATCTCTGATGCCGTTCACCGCCCTGACCTCACGGATGGTCGAGGCCCAGGTGATCCCCGGGCAGACCCTGTTCAGCCAGCGCGGCGCGATGCTCGCGTACCGCGGGGACGTACGGTTCACCCCCAGCATCACCGGCGGGCAGCGCGGGGTGCGGGGCATGATCGGGCGGCGGGTCGCGGGCGAGGCCACCCCGCTGATGACCGTCGAGGGCCAGGGCACGGTGATGTTCGGGCACGGCGGCCACCACGTCCAGGTGATCGACCTGGTCGGCGACACGCTCTACGTGGAGTCGGACCGGCTGCTGGCCTTCGACGGATCGCTGCGCCAGGGCACGATGTTCATGGGCTCCCAGGGCGGGGTGATGGGCATGGTGCGCGGCCAGGTCACCGGGCAGGGGCTGTTCACCACCACGCTGGAGGGGTACGGCTCGGCGGCGGTCATGGCGCACGGCGGGGTGCTGGAACTGCCGATCGGCCCGGGACGTCCGGTGCATGTCGATCCGCAAGCCTATGTCGCCCACCGGGGTGATGTTCGCAATAAGCTCTCGACGGCGATCGGCTGGCGCGAAATGGTGGGCCGCGGCTCGGGGGAGGCGTTCCAACTGGAGCTGTCCGGCAACGGCATGGTCTACGTCCAGGCATCGGAGGAGAAGCTGTGAACGGCCCCGTGATCCACGACGCCTGGACGCTGCCCGTCGACGACAACATCAATCCGTACGCCTTCAGCGTGGACCTGAACGGCCAGTGGTTCCTCCAGAAGGGGAAGATGGTCGCCTACTACGGGCAGATCGACTTCCAGGGCGTCGGGCTCGGCCACCTCGACCGCCTCATCGCGCACAGCTTCCACTCCCCGCTGCACGCGGCGGACTGGGTGGTGGCCGAGGGCCACGGCAAGATGGTGCTCGCGGACCGCGCCTTCGACGTCAACTCCTACGACCTGGACGACGGCAACCTGTCCATCCGGTCCGGCAATCTGCTCGCCTTCCAGCCCTCGCTGTCCCTGAAGCAGTCGATCGTGCCGGGCTTCCTCACCCTCATCGGCACCGGGAAGTTCGTGGCCGCCTCCAATGGGCCCGTGGTCTTCATGGAGCCGCCGATCCGGGTCGATCCGCAGGCGCTGGTGGGCTGGGCGGACTGCCCCACCCCGTGCCACCACTACGACCACGAGTATCTGCGCGGTGTCCTCGGGGGCATCAGGGCGCACACCGGCATCGGGGGCACCTCGGGCGAGGAGCACCAGTTCGAGTTCGTGGGCGCGGGGACCGTACTGCTCCAGTCCACGGAGCAGGTCATGGCCGAGATAGCGGTCGGCGAGACAGGGGGTACCGGTTCGTGAGCGTGAGCGTGCGGAGTGTAACGTCGAACGTGTGACCTCTAGCCCGCAACATCCATTGGTTCGGAATTCAACTTCTATAGGTAGAATACATCCCATGGAGACCGAGAACGGCACTCGCTGGCTCAGCGATGAGGAACAGCGTGCATGGCGCACCCACCTGGACGTCAGCCGGCTGCTGACCTACCAGCTCGAGAAGGACCTCCAGCCGTTCGGCCTGACGATGAACGACTACGAGATCCTGGTCAACCTCTCGGAGTCGGAGGACCACCGGATGCGGATGAGCGACCTCGCGTCCGCGACCCTTCAGTCCAAGAGCCGGCTGTCCCATCAGATCACCCGGATGGAGAACGCCGGTCTGGTCCGCCGCGAGAACTGCGAATCCGACCGGCGGGGGCTCTACGCCGTGCTGACCGAGGACGGCTGGGACACCATGCGCAAGGTCGCCCCCCACCATGTGGACTCCGTGCGCAGGCACTTCATCGATCTGCTCGCGCCGGAGGACCTCAAGGCGCTGCACGGATCGCTGGTGCCCGTCGCGGAGCATCTGCGCGTCCAGCGGGGCCGGGTCTGAGGCGGCCCCGGGGCGGCCCCGGCCGCCACCGCCGACCGACCCGCAGCCGCCAACCGACCGGCAGCCGCTAACCGACCGGCAGCCGCATCCTGAACAGGGCGCCGCCCTCGGGCGCCGCTCCGACCGTCAGGGTGCCGCCGTGGCGCGCCACCACGTCCCGCGCGATGGCGAGGCCGAGCCCGGCCCCGCCATCGTCGCGGCTGCGGGCGTCGTCCAGCCGTACGAACCGCTCGAAGATCCGCTCCCGTTCGCCCTCGGGCACCCCCGCACCGTCGTCCGCCACCTCCAGCACCGCCCACCGGCCCTCCGCACGCACCGCCACCCGCACCCCGCCCCGGGCGTGCCGCTGTGCGTTGTCCACCAGATTGCCCAGCACCCGGGCCAGCTGCCCGCGCGACCCCCGCACCGCGACCGGCGCCGTCTCGCCGCGCACCGGCACCCGGTCCGCCGTCCGCTGGGCCAGCTCCTCGCGCACCAGGGCGTCCAGCGCGACCGGGGTCTCGCCATGGGGCCGCTCCCCCGCGTCCAGCCGCGCCAGCAGCAGCAGATCGGCCGCGAGCCGCTGCAACCGCACCACGTCCTCCACCGCCCCGTCCACGTCCAGCAGTTCGGGATGGGCGGCGCCCACCTCCAGCTGGGTACGGAGCGAGGCCACCGGGGAGCGCAGCTCATGGGAGGCGTCGGCCACGAAGGCCCGCTGCCGCTCCACGGACGTCTCCAGCGCCGCGAGCGTCTCATTGGTGGTCCGGGCCAGCCGCGCCACCTCGTCGTGCGACCCCGGCTCGGGCACCCGCCGGGACAGGTCCGTACTGGCCGTGATGGCGGCCATCTCGCGCCGGATGCCCTCCACGGGCCGCAGCGCGCGCCGGGTCACCAGCCAGGTCACGGCGGCCACGACCAGCAGCAGCAGCGGCAGTCCGATCAGCATCGCGTCCCGCACGGTGGAGACCGCGCCGCGCTCGGTGGCCAGCGGGGCGCCCGCGTAGACGGTGACGTCCTCGCCCCGCCGGTCGGTGGCCTCCACGGCGGCCCAGACGTAGTCCCCGGTCTCCCCGTCGATCCGGGCGGAACCCTCGCTGTACTCCTCGTCGGAGGACACGCTGCCCGCGTCGCCGTCGCCGCTGTCGTCGCCGTCGTCGCCGTCGTCGTCCGGCGCGGCGGCGGCGACGGGTTTCACGGACCGGCTCCCGGTGCCCGTCACGGCCTCCAAGTCCTCGCTGACCGCCCGCACCCGGCCGTCGTCGTCCACGACCTGCACCGGGACGCTCTCGTCCAGCTCCAGCGCCCGGTACCCCACCCCGGCGGCTATCTTCGACGCCACGCCCCGCGCGTCCATCTGGGCCTTCAGCCGCGCCTGGTCCGACAGGTCGGCGCCCAGCACCTGGAGCACCGCGATCCCCGCCGCCACCAGGGCCACCGCCACCACCACGGTCGCCCCCAGCGCGGCCCGCGCCCGCACCGAACCGAACACCCTACGCACGGAGCCGGTACCCCGCTCCCCGTACGGTCTCGATGAGCCCGGCGCCCAGCTTGCGGCGCAGGGCGCTCACATAGACCTCCACGATGTTGGGGTCGCCGTCGTAGGCGAAGTCCCACACGTGCTCCAGGATCTCCGGCTTGGAGACGACCTCGCCGGCCCGCGTCGCCAGCTGCTCCAGCACGGAGAACTCCTTGGCGGTCAGCGCCACCTCCCGGCTGTCCCGCTCCACCCGGCGGGTGCCCCGGTCCACCGTCAGCGTCCCCACCCGCACCACGGGCGAGGCCCCGGACCCGCGCCGCCGCAGCAGCGCCCGCACCCGCGCCACCAGCACCACGTACGAGAACGGCTTGGTCAGGTAGTCGTCGGCACCGGTGTCGAGCCCCTCCGCCTCGTCGTACTCCCCGTCCTTGGCGGTGAGCATCAGGATCGGCACCTCGCTGCCCGCCGCCCGCAGCTCCGCGCACACCCGGTACCCGTTCAGCCCCGGCAGCATGATGTCGAGGACGACGAGGTCGTACACCCCTTCCCGGGCACGGTGCAGCCCTTCCCGGCCGTCGTGCACCACATCGACGGCGAACCCCTCCGCCCGCAGCCCCTTGGCCAGCGACACGGCGAGCCGCCGCTCGTCCTCCACGATCAGCAAACGCATGGGGACAGCGTCCCAGAGCGAACCTGAAGAACTCTTCAGGTGACTTCAGGTCACCTTCAGCATCGCTCCCGCAAGGTGGTTGTCGTCCGAACACGGATGGACACGCATGGGGAGGAACCCACACATGAAGCGCAACATCGTCATCGCCTCCGTCGCCGCGGCCGCTCTCCTCACCGGCGGTACGGCCTTCGCCGTGGCGGGAGGCGGAGCGGACCGCGCCCCGTCCTCGTCCGCCGCCGCCGCGGACGCCTGGGCCGGCGGCCAGTCCGGCGACCGGGCCGACGGCGCCTCCACGACCACCCGCGCGTCCTTCTCCGACGCCGCCGAGGCCGCCCTCAAGGCGGTCCCGGGCACGCTGGCCTCCCTCGACCTGGACCACGGCCAGTGGGAGGCCGACGTCCTGGGCAAGGACGGCGCGTGGCACGAGGTCACCCTGGACGCCTCCGACGCCAAGGTCGTGGACCAGCGGGTGGACCGGGACGACGACGCCGAGGACGCCGCCGAGGACGCGGCCGAGGCCGCCGCGCTGAAGAAGGCCGCGGTGTCCGCCACCGAGGCGGCCCGGAAGGCCGCGTCCCACGGCACGGTGACCTCTGTGGAGTTCGACGGCGACCACACGGCGGTGTGGGAGGTCGAGGTCGTCAAGAACCACAAGGAGCACGACCTGACCGTCGGCCTCCAGTCGGGCAAGGTCACCCAGGCCCCGGCCGATGACGACCACGGCGACGACGACTGACGAGGACCGGGGGAGAGCCGCCGACGAGGCGGGAGGGGGCGGGGTCGGAGGGGCGGGGTTGTGGACACTTACGTGTAGGGGTGGCGCCCATCACCGGCCCACCCCACGCTCAACGGCCGTCGGCGCCGTACATACACGGTCCAGGACCACGCCCCGGAAACCCCGGCCCCGCACCCGGAACGCACTCTCGGCGCGCCCGAGCCCACCCGGGCGAACCCGCTACCCCCGCTCGGTCACCCCCGCCACCAGCTCGTCCGCCGCCGTGTACGGGTCGAGCGCACCGGCGACGACCCGTTCCGCGAGCGCCCCCAGCCGGCGGTCCCCGTGCAGATCGCCGATCCGCGCCCGCAGCGCCGTCACCGCGATCGTCTCCACCTCGCCCGCCGCCCGCCGCATCCGGCGCTCCGCGAGCACACCGCGCTCCTCCATCCACGCGCGGTGCTTCTCCAGCGCCTGGACGACCTCGTCGATCCCCTCGCCGCGCGCCGCCACGGTCCTCACGATCGGCGGCCGCCAGTCCCCCGGCGCCCGCGCCTCGCCCAGGCCCAGCATGTGGCCCAGCTCGCGGGCCGTGGCGTCGGCCCCCTCCCGGTCTGCCTTGTTGACCACGTACACATCGCCGATCTCCAGAATCCCGGCCTTGGCCGCCTGGATCCCGTCCCCCATCCCCGGCGCCAGCAGCAGCACGCTGGTGTCGGCCTGGGCGGCGATCTCGACCTCGGACTGGCCGACGCCCACCGTCTCCACCAGCACCACATCGCAGCCGGCCGCGTCCAGCACCCGGATGGCCTGCGGGGCGGCCCAGGCGAGCCCGCCGAGGTGGCCGCGGGTGGCCATGGAGCGGATGTAGACGCCGGGGTCGGAGGCGTGCTCCGACATCCGTACCCGGTCGCCGAGCAGCGCCCCGCCGGAGAACGGCGAGGAGGGGTCGACGGCGAGCACGCCCACCCGCTTCCCCGCCCGCCGGTAGGCGGAGACGAGCGCGGAGGTCGAGGTGGACTTGCCGACCCCCGGTGCGCCGGTCACCCCGACCACATACGCGCCCCCGGTCAGTGGCGCGAGCGCGGCCATCACCTCGCGCAGCCGCGGCGAGTCGCCCTCGATCAGCGAGATGAGCCGGGCGACCGCACGCGGCCGCCCCTGCCGCGCCTGCTCCACCAGCGTGGCCACATCAGCCATGGTTACTTCCCCGGCACGCGGAGGATCAGCGCGTCACCCTGCCCACCGCCACCGCACAGGCCCGCCGCACCCGTGCCGCCACCGCGCCGCCGCAGCTCCAGCGCCAGATGGAGCGCGATCCGCGCGCCGGACATCCCGATGGGGTGGCCGAGGGCGATCGCGCCCCCGTTCACATTCACCTTTTCGGGGGAAACCCCTAGATCCTTGATCGACTGCACGGCGACCGCGGCGAACGCCTCGTTGATCTCGATGAGATCGAGGTCCTCCACCGTCAGCCCCTCCTTGCCCAGGGCGTGGGTGATCGCGTTGGACGGCTGCGACTGGAGGGAGTTGTCGGGTCCCGCCACATTGCCGTGGGCGCCGATCTCGGCGAGCCACTCCAGCCCCAGCTCCTCCGCCTTGGCCTTGCTCATCACCACGACCGCCGCGGCCCCGTCGGAGATCTGCGACGACGTGCCCGCCGTGATCGTCCCGTCCTTGGCGAACGCGGGCCGCAGCCGGCCCAGCAGTTCCGCGGTGGTCTCGCCGCGGATGCCCTCGTCCTTGTCGAAGACCACAGGGTCGCCCTTGCGCTGCGGGATCTCCACCGGTGTGATCTCGGCGTCGAAGAGGCCGTTCTTCTGGGCGGCGGCGGCCCGCTGGTGGGAGAGGGCGGCGAACTCGTCCTGCTCGGGGCGCTGGATGCCCAGCCGGGTGTTGTGCTTCTCGGTGGACTCGCCCATGGCGATGGACTCGAAGGCGTCGGTGAGCCCGTCGTACGCCATCGCGTCGAGCATCTCGATCGCGCCGTACTTGTAGCCCTCGCGGGACTTCGGCAGCAGGTGGGGGGCGTTGGTCATGGACTCCTGGCCGCCCGCGACCACGATGTCGAACTCACCCGCCCGGATCAACTGGTCGGCCAGGGCGATCGCGTCCAGTCCGGAGAGGCAGACCTTGTTGATCGTCAAGGCGGGCACGCTCATCGGGATACCGGCCTTGACCGCCGCCTGCCGGGCCGGGATCTGCCCGGCACCCGCCTGGAGCACCTGCCCCATGATCACGTACTGCACCTGCTCGGGGCCGACCCCGGCCCGCTCCAGCGCGGCCTTGATCGCGATTCCGCCCAGGTCGGCACCGGAAAACGAGCGCAGGCTGCCGAGCAGCCGGCCCATGGGCGTACGGGCGCCCGCCACCATCACTGAGGTCGTACGAGTCATTGGAGCGTCCCTTCACGAGGAGAAGGAAGTTAACGAGGGTTATCGTCAATGTACTGACGAGTACCCGCGCGGTCACCGGCCCACCGGTGTGATCGCGCGCACGTTGCGTAACCGGCCGTGCGGCGGTGCACTGGTCCCATGCTGACGAGAATCGACCACATCGGGATCGCCTGTTCCGACCTCGACAAGACCGTCGAGTTCTACCGTGCCACCTACGGCTTCGAGGTGTTCCACACCGAGATCAACGAGGAGCAGGGCGTCCGCGAGGCCATGCTCAAGATCAATGAAACCTCCGACGGCGGGGCATCGTACCTCCAGCTCCTGGAGCCGATCCGGGAGGACTCCGCGGTCGGCAAGTGGCTGGCCAAGAACGGTGAGGGCGTCCACCACATCGCCTTCGGCACCGCGGACGTCGACACCGACTCCGAGGCCATCCGCGACAAGGGCGTCCGGGTCCTCTACGAACAGCCCCGCCGTGGCTCGATGGACTCCCGGATCACCTTCCTGCACCCCAAGGACTGTCACGGTGTGCTGACCGAGCTCGTCACCGCCGCGAACCCCGCCGCGCACACGGGCGAAGAGGATCACTGAAGCGGACCACTGACCTACCCCTTCCCCGGCCGGTAGAGTGCAGCATCGGCCCGGGTACGGAATCGGAAAGGGATCGGGGTCCGGCCCAGGCTACGCCGATGATCTGACACCATTTCTTCGGAAGGGCCAGCTCCGGTCCGACCCGGCACGCACCTCGCCTGGTCGGTACCGCAAGGGAACCGCAGAGGAGCCCCGGGGCACCGCAAGGGACCACGGGGGCCGCGATGGTTACGGAGTCGGCCGCCAATGCGACCAGGGGACGGATGGGACCGCGCAGTGCGGGGCTACGACCGCTACGAGCCTGACGATCAGCTCTCGAAGTTCGAGGCCGAGATGGAGCGGCTGAAGACCGAGCGGGAGAAGGCCGTCCAGCACGCCGACGACCTCGGCTACCAAGTCGAGGTGCTGCGCGCCAAGCTGCACGAGGCGCGCCGCAATCTGGCGGCCCGCCCCGCCTACGACAGCGCCAACGCCGGCTACCAGGCAGAGCAGTTGCTGCGGGACGCGCAGATCCAGGCGGACCAGCTGCGCGCCAACGCCGAACGGGAGCTGCGCGAAACCCGGGCCCAGACCCAGCGGCTGCTCCAGGAGCAGGCCGAGCGGCAGGCCCGGCTCGAAGCCGAGCTGCACGCCGAGGCCGTGGCACGGCGTCAGCGGCTGGACCAGGAGCTGGCCGAGCGCCGCGCCACCGTCGAGTCGCACGTCAACGAGAACGTGGCCTGGGCCGAGCAACTGCGGGCCCGTACCGAGGCGCAGGCCCGCCGGCTGATGGACGAGTCCCGGGCGGAGGCCGAGCAGGCCCTGGCCGAGGCCCGTGCCGAGGCCCAGCGCCTGACCGAACAGGCCCGCCAGCGGCTGGGCTCGGAGGCGGAGGCCGCCCGCGCCGAGGCCGAGGCGATCCTGCGCCGGGCCCGCGCCGACGCCGAGCGGCTGCTGACCAGCGCCGGCGCCCAGGCCCAGGAGGCCACCGACCACGCCGAGCAGCTGCGCGCCACCACCGCCACCGAGGCCGACCAGGCCCGCCGTGCGGCGGCCGAGCAGACCCGCGCCGCCGAGCAGCGGATGCAGGAGGCCGAGCAGGCGCTGCGCGAGGCGCGCAGCGAGGCCGAGAAGGTGGTCACCGAGGCCAAGGAGGCGGCGGCCAAGCAGCTCGCCGCCGCCGAGTCGGACAACGAGCAGCGCACCCGTACCGCCAAGGCGGAGGTCGCCCGGCTGGTCGGTGAGGCCACCAAGGAGGCCGAGCGGCTGCGGGCCGAGGCCGAGCAGCTGCGCGACGACGCCCGCGCCGAGGCCGAGCGGCTGCTCGCCGAGGCGGGCGAGGACGCGCGCGCCAAGGCCGCCGAGGACTCGGCGGCCCAGCTGGCCAAGGCGGCCCGGAGCGCCGAGGAGGTGCTCAGCCGCGCCTCGGAGAAGGCGCAGGCCACCACCAAGGCGGCCACCGACGAGGCGGAGCGGATCCGGCGCGAGGCCGAGGAAGAGGCGGACCGGCTGCGGGCCGAGGCGCACGACACCGCCGAACAGCTCAAGGGCGCGGCCAAGGACGACACCAAGGAGTACCGCGCCAAGACCGTCGAGCTCCAGGAGGAGGCCCGCAGGCTGCGCGGCGAGGCCGAGCAGCTGCGCTCCGACGCGGTCGCCGAGGGCGAGAAGATCCTCGCCGAGGCGCGCCGGGAGGCGGTCCAGCAGATCGAGGAGGCGGCCGGCACCGCCGAGGACCTGCTGACCAAGGCGAAGGCCGACGCCGAGGAGACCCGCGCGGGGGCCACCGCCGAGAGCGAGCGGGTGCGCACCGAGGCCATCGAGCGGGCCAACGCGCTGCGCCGGCAGGCCGATGACCTGCTGAAGCGGGCCCGTACCGAGGCCGATGAGCTGGTGACCTCGGCCGAGGAGCAGGCCGAGCGGGTCAAGTCGGAGGCGGCCACCGCGGCCGACGAGCTGCGCGAGGCGGCCGAGCGGGCGGCCGAGGACCGCCGCGCCGAGGCCGAGGCCGAGCTGAACCGGCTGCACCAGGAGGCCGAGCAGCGGCTCTCCTCCGCCGACGAGGCGCTGCGGGACGCCCGCGAAGAGGCCGAGCGGCTGCGCAAGGAGACCGCCGAGGAGATCGAGCGGCAGCGCGCGGAGTCCGCCGAACGGCTGAGCGGCTTGCGCCGGCAGGCCGAGGAGGAGGCCGCCCGGCTGCGCGACGAGGCCGCGGCGGACGCGTCGAACGCCCGCGCCGAGGGCGAGTCGGTGGCCGTACGGCTGCGCGGCGAGGCCGCCGCGGAGGCCGAGCGGCTGCGCACCGAGGCCCAGGAGACGGCCGACCGGGTGCGGGCGGAGGCGACGAGCGCCGCCGAGCGGATCGGCACGGAGGCCGCGGAGGCCCTGGCCGCCGCCCAGGAGGAGGCGGCCCGCCGCCGCCGCGAGGCCGAGGAACTGCTCGCCGACGCCCGCGAGGAGGCGCAGGCGGAGCGGACGGCGGCACGCGAACAGAGCGAGGAGCTGCTGGCCGCCGCCCGGACCCGGGTCTCCGAGGCACAGGCGGAGGCACAGCGGCTGGTCGAGGAGGCCGAGCAGCGCTCCGCCGACCTGGTGGCCGCCGCCGAGCAGACCGCGCAGCAGGTGCGGGACTCGGTCGCGGGGCTGCACGAGCAGGCCGAGCAGGAGATCACCGGGCTGCGTACGGCCGCGGAGCACGCCGCGGAGCAGGTGCGCACCGAGGCCCAGCAGGAGGCCGACCGGGTCCGCGCGGACGCTTACGCCGAGCGGGAGCGCGCCTCGCAGGACGCCACGCGGGTGCGGCAGGAGGCCCACGAGGAGGCCGAGGCCGGCAAGGCGCTCGCGGAGCACACGGTCGCGGAGGCGATCGCGGAGGCCGAGCGGCTGACCGCACAGGCCCGCGAGGACGCGGGCCGGCGCCGCACCGAGGCGGCCGAACAGGCCGACCGGCTGGTCACCGAGGCCACGCACGAGGCCGAGCGGCTGCGGGCCGAGGCCCAGGAGACGCTCGACGAGGCGCGCCGCTCGGCCAACAAGACCCGCACCGAGGCCGCCGAACAGGCCGACACACTGATCAGCGGCGCCACCGAGGAGGCACAGCGGCTGCGGGCCGAGGCCGACGAGACGCTCGACGAGGCCCGCCGCTCGGCCAACAAGACCCGCACCGAGGCCGCCGAACAGGCCGACACACTGATCAGCGGCGCCACCGAGGAAGCGCAGCGGCTGGTCTCCGAGGCCACCGCGCGGGCGCAGGCGCTGCGTACCGAGGCGTCCGACGCGCGGGCCACGGCGGAGCAGGACGCGGCCCGCACCCGGGCCCAGGCCCGCGGCGACGCCAACAACATTCGCTCGGAGGCCGCCGGCCAGGCCGACCGGCTGGTCGCCGAGGCCACCCGCGAGGCCGAGCGGCTGCACGCGGAGGCCACCGCCGAGGCGGAGCGGCTGCGTGGCGAGGCCGCGGAGACGGTCACGTCGGCGCAGCAGCACGCGGCGCGCACCCGCGCCGAGGCCGAGCGGGTCGAGGCCGCGGCGGCGGCCGAGGCGGAGCGCATCCGCAACGAGGCGCAGGCCGAGGCCGACCGGCTGATCGACAAGGCGCGCGAGGACGCCAACAAGCGGCGCTCCGACGCCGCCGAGCAGGCCGACCGGCTGGTCACCGAGTCCTCGGCGGAGGCCGAGCGGCTCACCGCCGAGGCGCAGGAGGCCGCGCTGCGCACGGCGACCGCCGCCGAGGAGCAGGCGGACGCCATGGTGGGCGCGGCCCGCAAGGAGGCGGAGCGGCTGGTCTCCGAGGCCACGGCCGAGGCCAACTCCCTGGTGGAGAAGGCCCGTACGGACTCCGACACCATGCTGAGCGAGGCCCGGGGCGACGCCACGGCCATCCGGGAGCGCGCCGAGGAGCTGCGCACCCGTACCGAGTCCGAGGTCGAGGAGTTGCACGAGCGGGCCCGCCGGGAGTCCGCGGAGCAGATGAAGGCCACCGGCGAGCGGGTGGACAAGCTCGTCGCGGCGGCCACCGCGCAGCTGATGAAGGCCGAGGAGAAGGCCAAGTCGCTGGTGGCGGACGCGAACAGCGAGGCGAGCCGGGTGCGGATCGCGGCGGTGAAGAAGGCCGAGGGTCTGATCAAGGAAGCCGAGCAGAAGAAGACCGAAGCCGACCGGGAGGCGGAGCGGATCCGGGTCCGGGCCACGGAGGAGGCCCAGCAGATCGTCGACGAGGGCAAGCGCGAGCTGGAGTTGCTCAAGCGGCGCCGCGAGGACATCAATGCGGAGATCTCCCGTGTCCAGGACGTGCTCGAGGCGTTGGAGTCCTTTGAGACCCCCGCATCGGGCGGCGCGGGCGGCAAGGAGAACGGCGGAGTCAAAACGGCGGCGGGCGCGGGAGCGACGAGGAGTGGAAAGCGATCGGAAGGGTAGTCGGAGGGGGGCCCGTTCGCGCAGAGCGGGGGCCGGTTGTGGCAATCTGAGTCAGCAGCGTCCTTCGGGGCGTGTCCGTATCATCCCGACGAGTGACGAGGTCTCCGCCTTACCGCCACTCAAAAGGCTGGAGATATTGCAGATCAAACAGCCGTTGACTCGATGACACGCCGCTTGTCCCCCTAGGATTCCCTCTATCACCTCACCGGTCTCTTTCGACAGGAACCCCATGAGCGACACTTCCTCCCCCTTCGGCTTCGAGCTCGTGCGGCGTGGGTACGACCGCGGTCAGGTGGACGACCGCATTTCCAAGCTCGTCGCCGACCGTGACAGTGCACTGGCCCGTATCACCTCTCTGGAAAAGCGCATCGAGGAGCTGCACCTCGAGACGCAGAACGCTCAGGCCCAGATCAACGATTCGGAGCCGTCCTACGCGGGGCTCGGCGCCCGGGTCGAGAAGATCCTCCGTCTCGCCGAGGAAGAGGCGAAGGAACTGCGCGAGGAGGCTCGCCGGGCCGCCGAACAGCACCGTGACCTGGCCGAGTCGGCCGCTCAGCAGGTCCGCAACGACGCGGAGGCGTTCGCCGCCGAGCGCAAGGCCAAGGCCGAGGACGAGGGCGCGCGGATCGTCGAGAAGGCGAAGGGCGAGGCGGCCACGCTGCGCCAGGACGCGCAGAAGGACGCCCAGTCCAAGCGCGAGGAGGCGGACGCCCTCTTCGAGGAGACCCGCGCCAAGGCCGCCCAGGCCGCCGCCGACTTCGAGACCAACCTCGCCAAGCGCCGCGAGCAGTCCGAGCGCGACCTGGCGTCCCGTCAGGCCAAGGCCGAGAAGCGGCTCGCCGAGATCGAGCACCGCGCCGAGCAGCTGCGCCTGGAGGCCGAGAAGCTGCGCACCGACGCCGAGCGCCGCGCCCGCCAGACCGTGGAGACCGCGCAGCGCCAGGCCGAGGACATCGTGGCCGACGCCAACGCCAAGGCCGACCGGATCCGCAGCGAGTCCGAGCGTGAGCTCGCGGCCCTCACCAACCGTCGCGACAGCATCAACGCCCAGCTGACCAACGTCCGCGAGATGCTGGCCACGCTGACCGGCGCGGCCGTGGCCGCGGCCGGCGGTCAGGGCGACGACGACGCGGTCAGCCGCGGCGTCCCCGCCCAGCAGACCCGGTGACCCTGGCTCACCACGCAGCCCACGATGCCCCGCGCCGCCACGAGCGGCGCGGGGCACGCGCATGTCCGGGGCCCGGCGGCGCTCTCATCACGGATCTGCGGGGCGCCCCCGCGGTACGTCACCTCGCTTCCGCCCCCGCCACGACGCGGCCGTTTCGTCCCGGTCCCGGCACGATCCTGGATCACCTCGTCGGCGCGACGCAGGTGTCGCACGGCGGCGCGGCCGGCTCCCGCCGCGACCGCCGCCGCGATCGCGGCGGTGCCGGCGGTGGCCGCCCACCGGGCCGTGGAGGGGGCCGCGGCGGCCGCCGCGCCAGACGTTCGGGCCGCTCGCTGGGCAGGGGGCGGCGGCTTTCCGGCCCCGCCGCCACCCAAGTCCCGGCTCTCCGGGCCGCTTCGGTGCGTCACCCCCTGACTCCCCGTCCGGCCACGACGCCACACGAGTCCCGGCGCTCCGGGCGCCCTCGGTGCGTCACCCCCTGACTCCCCGTCCGGCCACGACGCGGCGGCTCCGCCCCGGAGCAGGCGGCTGCCCAGCCCCCGGCAGACGTCAGACGGCCCTCCGGGCCGCCGCTCCGTAAGCCCCGGCTCTCCGGAGCTTGCGGAGCGGCGGCCCGGAGGGCCGGTACCCCGCACGAGACCCGAGGCAGAGCCCGGAACACGAGCCCTCCGCCCCTCAAGCAGCGCGGGCCCGGGACGAAGCCCCCGCGTGCGGCCGGGGCCCGGGACGGAGCCCCACGGGACGGCCGGGGCCCGGGGCGGAGCCCCCTTGTCAGGGCCGGTTTCGGGGAGGGGCGGGGCGGGGGAGGCACTCCCCGTGACCGACCGCAGCCTCAGCGCCCTCGGCTTCGCCGACGTCCCCGCCCAGCAGCCCCTGACCTACCCCGGCCGCCCCATCACCCGTCCCACCCTCCTCACCGCCGGAGAGCTGTGGGAGCTGGAGCCCGCGCCGGGCCGGCTGGGCACCTGGCCGGTCGTCACAACGCCCGGCGGAGCACGGAGCGGAGAGCGGAACCAAAGGCGGCAAGAGCCGCTCGACGCCGTTCTCAACCGCCTGGGCCGGGCCCCGACCGCCGACCGCCACCCCGTCATCGCGGTCGGTTCCAACGCCTCCCCCGCCCAGCTGCACCACAAGCTCTCCGGCCCCGGCCGCCCGGCCGCCGTCCCCATGGTCCCGGTCGACGTGCACGGCATCGCGGTCGGCTGCTCGGCCCACATCGGCCGGTACGGTTACGTGGCCTCCGCTCCGTACACGGCGCCCGGAGCCCGCACCCCCCTGGTCGTCAGCTGGCTCGACGCCGACCAGCTGGCGGCCGTGGACGCCACCGAGTACCCCAACTACCGCCGCGTCCTGCTGCCCGGCGCGGAGTACCCGATGGTCATGCCGTCGGGCGAGCGGCTCCGGGGCGCGTATCTCTACGTCGGCGAGCGCGGGGTGCTGATGTCCCCGGACGGCACCGAACGCCCCCTCCCCGGCGGCGGCGACCAAAGCGCCCTGCTCACCCGTCTGCTCGCCGGTTCGGCGCGGCTGCGCGCACTCCTCGGCCCCGACCCTGGGGCCTGGGTCGCCCGAGCGGGCGCCGACCCCGCCGTGCGGGCGACCGGCACCCGGATCTTCCAGGAGGAGGGCTGGGCGCTGCCCCAACTCGCCCTCCTGCGCTGCCCGGAGGACGAGCGCGGCGGCCCCGGAGGGCCCCAGGGTTACGATGCGCTCTCATCCCTCGAATAACGGGAACCGTCAACACGCCGTTATCCTCCTAAGCCTCACCGGGGGCGAGCACGCCCGACCCATGCTCATGAGGGGCGGAGAATGATCGAGGCAGTCGGCCTGACGAAGCGCTACGGCGCCAAGACGGCCGTGTACAACCTGTCCTTCCAGGTGCGGCCGGGTGCCGTCACCGGCTTCCTCGGGCCCAACGGGTCGGGCAAGTCCACCACGATGCGGATGATCCTGGGCCTCGACGAGCCCACCGCCGGCCATGTCACGGTCGGCGGCTACCCGTTCCGCAAACTGCCCAACGCCCCCCGCCAGGTGGGCGCGCTCCTCGACGCCAAGGCGGTGCACGGCGGCCGCAGCGCACGGCAGCATCTGCTCTGCCTCGCCCAGCTGTCCGGGATCCCGGCCCGCCGGGTCGAGGAAGTGCTGGGCGTGGTGGGACTCCAGAACGTGGCGCGCAAGCGCTCCAAGGGCTTCTCGCTCGGCATGGGACAGCGTCTGGGCATCGCGGCCGCCCTCCTCGGCGACCCCCAGGTGCTGCTCTTCGACGAGCCGGTCAACGGCCTGGACCCCGAGGGCATCCTCTGGGTCCGTAACTTCATGAAGCAGCTGGCCTCCGAGGGCCGCACCGTCTTCGTCTCCAGCCATCTGATGAGCGAGATGGCGCTCACCGCCGACCATCTGATCGTGATCGGACGCGGACAGCTGCTCGCCGATATGAGCGTCAAGGACTTCATCTCCTACAACTCGGCGGACTTCGCACGCGTCCGCACCCCCGAGGGCGATCCGCAGCAGCGCGAGAAGCTGACCGCCGCGCTGAGCGAGGCGGGCGGCCAGGTGCTGCCGGAGCAGGACGGCGCGCTGCGGGTGACCGGGCTGCCGCTGCCGCGCATCAGCGATCTGGCGCATGAGGCAGACGTCCGGCTGTGGGAGCTCTCCCCGCACCAGGCGTCGCTGGAGGAGGCGTACATGCGGATGACACAGGGCGCGGTGGACTACCGCTCGACCCTCGACGAGCGCGCCGCCCTCCAGCAGGCGGTCCCCGGCGCGGTGCCGCAGGGCGGGCCGTACGGCTATGCGCCGGGCGCTCCGGGACAGCCCGTGGGCTTCCCGCCCGGGACCGTTCTGCCGGGGTACGCGGAACCGCCGGCCCCGCCGCAGCCGCACGCCCCGGGCCTGGCGATGCCCGCCGCACCGGCCTCTCCCGCCGCGGCACCCTCTCCCGCCGCGCCAGCCGCCTCCGCCGCCGCGCCCGCGGCCGACGCCGCGCCCGCGATGCCGCCCACCGCTCCCCCGGCTCCCCCGGCTCAGCCGCCCGCGGCGCCGCCCGCCCCCGCAGATCTGAACAAGAGCGACACCGAGGACGCCCGATGACGACCCCGTACCAGCACCAGTCCCAGGCGCCCGTCCCCCCGCAGGGTCCTCCCCAGAGTCCTCCGCAAGCAGCCCCGCCGATGCCGCCGCGGCAACCGCACCAGGCGGCGCCGCAGCACCCCGGACCGCACGCGCAGGCGCAACCGCAGCCGCAGCCGCAGCCGCAGGCACACCAGCCGATGCCGTTCGGCTCTCCCTCGCAGCCATACGCCGCCGTCGGCCCGTACACCTCGCCGATCCCGGTCCGGCGCACCCACCTCGGCAACGCCCTCGCCTCCGAGTGGACGAAGATCAAGTCGGTGCGCTCCACGATCTGGACGCTGAGCGTCATGGTCGCGCTGGTCGCCGGGGTCGGGCTGCTGGTGGCGGCGGGCACCAGTGACACCGACTACAACGACGTCCCCACCACCCTCCCCGGATTCTTCGGCATCCTGCTCGGCCAGCTGTGCATCGTCACCCTCGGGGTGCTCGTGATCACCTCCGAGTACGGCACCGGGATGATCCGGACCACCTTCACCGCCTCCCCGCAGCGCTCACGGGTGCTCACCGCCAAGGTGCTGGTCTTCTTCGCCCTGTCGTTCACCACCACGACGCTCGCGCTCACGCTGGTGGCCTACGCCAGCATGGGGATGCACAGCGGGCCGGAGGTCATGGAGCCGACGGATGACCAGATACTGGGCGCGACGGTCGGCGCGGGGTTGTATGTGTCGCTGCTGGGGCTGCTGTCGCTGGCCGTCGGGTCGATGCTGCGGCACTCCGCGGGCGCCATCACCACGATGCTCGGTGTGGTGCTGCTGCCATCCATCCTCCCCGCGTTCTTGATGATGTCGGACAGCCTCCGCGATCTGGGCGTGAAGATGCAGGAGTACGCCTCGCCCCAGGCGCTGGCCTCCCTCTTCCGGATCGACGACAGCCTGAACAGCGGCTGGCCTCAGCTGGGAGTGCTGGCCGCGATCGCGGCGGGGGCGCTGGTCGGGGCGTATGTGCTGCTGGAGAGGCGCGATGTGTAGCGATTGACGTGTAGGAGCGATGAGGAGGGCCGGCGGGGGGCCTGAGTCAGTATCGCGGCGCACTACGGGACCGCTGGAGCTTGGCGCTCCGGCGGTCCCGTGCGTTCCAGCAGGCCTTGTGCCAGTGGCGCCGGTCGTCCGCGCCCATGTGCTGCTGCCAGGCGACCACATGCGCCACCCCCGGCGGAATCTCCTGGTCGCAGCCGGGGCAGCGGTAGTGCTTGGCGGCGGCGGTGCCGCCGACCTGCCGGACCACCCACTCCTCCCCCTGCCAGCTCTCCACGCGATCGAGGCCGTAACGGTCCGTGCCCTCGCGACCGACGGACTTCTCGGGCTTCTCGCCGCCTCGCGGGCGGTTTCGGCGTGGAGACACGGGGCACCTCGACAGAACTGGGAGCTAACGGGCTGTGACCAGCGTACGCGCTACAGTCACCGCCCCGGTAAGCCGTCGTCCACACCCGCCCTCCGATCATCATGAAAACTTCATGCCCGCCCGTGCCCTTGGCACGTGTCAGGCGTTAATGCCTATGAGGGGGAATGCCCGCGTCGGCAGCTGAGCCGCGACAAGGAGGCAGTTCGCAATGGATGTGGGGGCTTTTATCCTGGCCGCTCAATTCCCTGGCCAGGGACAGGAAGAGGCGTTGCACCGGGCGGTGCGGTCGGCCGAGCTGGCCGAGGAGACCGGACTGGACGCGGTCTGGATCGCCGAGCACCACTTCGTTCCGTACGGGGTCTGTCCGTCCGCGGTCACCCTGGCCGGGCTGGTGCTGGGACGTACCCGCCGGATCGGCGTCGGTACGGCGGTGAGCGTACTGCCGACCGCGCATCCCGTCGCGCTGGGTGAGCAGGCCGCACTGCTCCATCTCCTCTCCGGTGGCCGGTTCACGCTGGGTGTCGGCCGCGGCGGCCCCTGGGTGGATCTCGAGGTCTTCGGCTCCGGGCTGCGGGCGTACGAGCAGGGCTTCCCCGAATCGCTCGATCTGCTGTTGCGCTGGCTGCGCGAGCCACGGGTGGGGGCGGACGGGGAGCGGTACTCCTTCCGCGAGGTGGCGGTGGTGCCGCGCGCCGACGACGCCCTCGGCGGACCGGAAGTCCGGGAAGGACGGGGAGGGCAGGCGGTGGGCGTCCCGCCGGTGCTCGTCGCCTGCACCTCGCCCGCCAGTGTGCGGCTCGCCGCCGAGCGCGGGCTGCCCATGCTGCTCGGCATGCACTGCGGCGACGAGGAGAAAGCCGAGGTGGTCGGCCTGTGGCGGCAGTGCGCGCTGGAGGCGGGCCGTGCCCCGGAGGACGTCGAGGCGGTGGCGGCGCGGCATGTCTCGGCCGGGGTGGTGCAGGTCGCGGACTCCCGGCAGACGGCGGCCGAGACCCTGGTCAAGGCGATGCCCGGCTGGTTACGGCAGGGGCTGGACGCGCATGTGACGGTCGACGGCCGGCCGCGCCGGATGCGTGATCCCGTGGCCTACGCGGAGCTGCTGTGCGAGCTGCATCCGGTGGGGTCGCCGCGGCTGTGCGCCGACCGGCTGGCGGCGACCGCGGAGCGCACCGGTATCCGCCGGTTCGCGCTGCTGGTCGAGGGGTCGGGGGATCTGGCGACCACGGAGGAGAATGTGCGTCGGCTCGGTGGTGAGGTGCTGCCGCTCCTGCGCTGATACACCTCCCCCTGGCGGAGCGGCAGCGGAGGTCCCGTCAGCAGTCGCGGAGCTCGGGTGACTGGTTGAGCAGCTGCCCCCGGACCGAGGTGAAGCGGGCGAGGCGTTCGTCGGCGGAGGCGTCCATCGGGAAGACCGCGACCCGGTGGCAGTTCTGGAAGGCCAGTCGCACCCCGAAGTGGCGCTCCAGTGCACCGCGTATCGCGTCACTCGCCAGTGCGCGGAGCAGCTGACCGCGTGCCTGCTCGTCGGGCGGCGGCGTCTGGTTGTCGGCGAACTCCCCGCCGTCCACCTTCAGCTGTGCCACCAGTGAGCTGATCATCTCCCATGCGTAGGGTAGGGAGTTCCTGACGCAGTCGACGAAGGCGGCTTCGTCGACCTCGCCTCGCTCGGCCTGTTCGAGCAGGGCCGGTGAGACGTCGAGCGACATGGGTTCTCCTCTCGCGACCCCGCGAGCGGGGTCTCAGGGACGGGAAGGGCGGACGGCGACGCAGCGTACCCATCCGACGACCACCCGCTTCAACGGTAATTCGGCCACTGCCCCCGCACCAGGAGAATGGGCACACAACCAGCCATCGCCGAAGGGGGCCATCGACGGACGAATCGCGTGAGGCGGTGGTGGTCGAGTAGCGTTGCCGACCATGCGTCTCGTCATCGCCCGGTGCTCTGTGGACTACGCCGGCCGCCTCACCGCCCACCTTCCCTCGGCACCCCGTCTGATCCTCGTCAAGGCCGACGGCAGCGTGTCCATCCACGCGGACGACAGGGCCTACAAACCCCTCAACTGGATGTCTCCGCCGTGCACGCTGAAGGAAGGCGACGGCGATGTGTGGACGGTCGTGAACAAGGCGGGCGAGAAGCTCATCATCACGATGGAGGAGATCCTCCACGACTCCTCGCACGAACTCGGCGTGGACCCCGGGCTGATCAAGGACGGGGTCGAGGCGCATCTCCAGGAGCTGCTCGCCGACCGTATCGAGACACTCGGCGATGGCTGGACGCTTATTCGGCGTGAATACCCCACTGCCATTGGCCCCGTGGACATTCTCTGCCGCGACGCGGACGGCGCGACGGTCGCCGTGGAGATCAAACGCCGTGGTGAGATCGACGGGGTCGAGCAGCTCACCCGCTATCTCGAACTTCTCAACCGGGACCCGCATCTCGCCCCGGTGAAGGGCATCTTCGCCGCCCAGGAGATCAAGCCCCAGGCCCGCGTCCTCGCCACCGACCGGGGCATCGGCTGCGTGGTGCTGGACTACGACGCGCTCCGGGGCATCGAGGACGACAAGCTCCGCCTCTTCTGACCGGCCGCTGGGGCCCGGGGCCGACGGCCCCGGGCCTTCTTCTGTCGTACGGACCCTTCCCCGGCCCCTGAGCCGACCACATCGCGCCACGGGGGCCGGGCGGGATCCGGCTCGTTCCGGCGCCTGTGGCCGCCCGGCGTCCGCCTGCGGTCCGCCCGGCGTCCGCCTGGTGTCCCGGTGCGTGTGCGTCCGGCGTCCGGCCGCGGCGGGAGCGGGGTTACGCCCCGACCGGGCCGGCGGTGGCCGAGGCCGTGTGGGTGGTGGGGGCGCTCGCGGTGTTGGAGGTGCCGTCGGTGGGGGTCGTGGTCGGGGCGGAGGTCGAGGGCGTCGGCTCGCTGGGCTGACCGGTCGGGGTCGTCGGCTTGTCCGTCGGCGGCTTGCTCGTGGGCTTCGGACGCTGGGTCGTGGGGTCCGACGACGGCGGCGAGGGCGGCTGCCCGCTGTCCGAGGGCGCGCCGCTCGTCGACGACGGGCCGCCCGACGCCGGGGACCCGCTGGGCGAGCCGCTGCTCGGCACGGACGGGGACGCGGGCGCCTGCGGCGCCCCGCTGAGGCCCGGCTGGGGGGCCTGACTGGTGCCGCTCGTGGGCTCGTCGGCGGTCGGGTCGTCGTCCCGCTGCGTGGCCGACCGGCCCGGCTTGACCTTGTCGGTGGGGGCGTCGTGGTCGTTGCCCGAGGTGGCGCCCAGGGTCACCACGGTGCCGAGCACGGCCACCAGCAGCACACCGGCGGCCGCCGCGACCACATTGCGCCGGGCACCGTGCGCCGCCAGGCGGCGCAGACCGCGCGGCTTGCCGCCGGAGAGCCCGGCGGACGACCCGGCGGAGGCGGACGCGGCGCCCGGGGCCGCCGGGGTGGCGGAAGCGGCCACCGAGGTCCGGGAGACGGCCGGGATCGCCGCCGTCGCCGCCGTGGCCGTCACCGCCGTGGTGCCCAGGGCGGCCAGCGACGTCGTCGCCGCCACCTTCGGGGTGACGATCGTGGTCTCCGTGTCGTCCGGCCCGGCGCCCGCCGCCGAGAACGCGCCCGAGGACGCACCCGCGAACGCGCCCGAGGACGTACCCGAAGGCGCACCGGAAGACGCACTCGAGGACGCCACGCCCTCGCCCGCCCCCGTACGGCCCTTGCCGCTCACCCCGAACGCCCCGGCCATCGCCGAGCCCGGCGAGCGGTCGGCGACCAGGGCCAGCGCGCGCCGGCCCGCGACCGTGCCCCGCTTGTCCGCGAGGACGCCGCGCAGCCCGATCGACGCCTCCAACTCCGCGCGGGCCCGGTCCAGATTGCCCGTGCACAGCGCGAGGACGCCCAGCTCATGGTGGAAGTACGCCTCGTCCGCGACCTGTCCCGCCAGCCGCGCGGCCTCCTGGCCGTGGCGCACCGCCCTCTCCCAGGCGCCCCAGTGCAGCGCCGCGGCGAAGGCGGGTGCGGCGGCGCGGGCGAGGCGCACGGCGGCGTCGGCGTGGCCCGCCTCGCGGCTGCCGATGAGCGCGGCCATCGCCGCGAGGATCGCGTCGGCCTCGGCGGCCACGCGCTCGGGCGCCACCGAGCGGTGGCCGGCCCACCAGGCGTAGTGCTCGGCGAGGGTGTGCGCACGCCCGGCGTCCTCGTCGGCGTAGCCCTCCTGCGCGAGGTGGGCGGTGACGCCCGCCGCCAGCCGGTAGTGCGATCCGGCCGGGGTGACGAGGCCGCAGCCGAGCAGTTCGCCGAGGGCCGCGTCCGCGTGGGTGTCCCCGGTGAGCGCGGGCAGATGGGCCCGGTGCGGGCATTCGCCGCCGAGCGCGACCGCGAACCGCAGGGCGTCGCGGGCCGTTTCGCTCAGCCGGGCGGCGAGCAGCGCGGCGGGGGACGCCGCCTCGGCGAGCGAGGGCAGCGCGGCCTCGTGGCCCTCGTCCGCCTCCGGCTCGGCGGGGGCGTCGCGCAGGGCGTCCCGCTGCCGCAGCAGCGCGCCCGCCTGCACGAAGCGCAGCGGCAGCCCCTCGGACTCGAACCACAGATCCGCCGCCCAGCTCACCTCGTCCTCCGCCAGCGGCCGCCGTGCGGCCCGCTCCAGCAGTTCGAGACCGGCCGTACGGCTGAGCCCGGAGAGGGAGACCTCCTCGAGGTGCGCGTCGGGGGACGGGTCCGGGACGTCGGGAGTGGCGGAGATCAGGAACGCGCATTCGGGGGTCGCGTCGAGGAACTCGTCCAGCGCGGTGCCGCCGAACTCGATGTCGTCGAGGACGACGACCGCGCCGATCTCCTGGACCGCGTCCAGCAGCTCCGCCCGGTCGGGCCGGTACAGCGGGGCGCTGAAGACGGCGGCGTAGAGGTCGTGGAGGAGGTCGGTGGGGGTGCGGCGGTAGCCGGAGAGGCGTACGACACCGTCGGGCGCGAGCCGCTCGCAGTCGGCGGCGACAGCCTCCAGCAGGGTGCTGCGCCCCGCGCCGGAGGGCCCGGTGACCCGCACCGAGCGGCCGCGGGCGACCAGCCGGGCGAGCCGGTCCCGCTCGTCGTCGCGCTCCAGCACCGGCAGCTCGGGTACGACGGTGCCGGACGGACGCGGCGCGGCGGCGGCGCGGCGCAACTCCTCGCGCTCGTCGGGGCCGTGGCGCTCGGGGCGGTCGGGGCGCTCTCCGGGCGGGCAGGGTTCTATCTCGCTGCCGTCCACGGGGTTGACCGTCAGCAGATGGTCACCGGTGACGATGCGCGCGGTGCGGACCGGCCCCGCGGCAGAGCCGGTGGAGGCAGCAGAGCCGGTGGAGGCGGAGGAAACCGAAGGGGCGGACGAGCCGGGCACCGGCCCGCCCGGAGGGGGCGTCGGCTCGTCTCCCGACAGCCCCGGCACACGTGCGGCGGACGGGCGCGACGACGAGCCGTCGCCGTCCGTCACAGGCGCGCCGGAGGCCCCGCCCGGCCCGGCGTCGTCGTGACCGTGCTCTTCCGGTCTGTCGTTCTTCGGGTCCATGGTCCTTGCCCCCCAGAGGCGTGGCGTGCTGTAAGGCTCCCCGGCCTGCCTTCGCTTCTGGTCCGGTGCCGCCGTAGAGAGTGCGTCCGGCGTCCACCGAACCCCGGGCCGTATGCGACGGCCTTGACCTGCTCACAGTATCCACCGCGCCGGACGGCGCCCGCGCCACCCCGGGCAACGCGCCACCCCCGCCAACGCGCCCCCGGGCAACCGGCGTACGCCGCTCAGACCCGCGGCAGCGACTCCGCCTCCAGACCGCCTTCGATCGCCAGGATGCGGTGCAGCCGGGTGGCCACCAGCAGCCGCTGCATCTGGGGCGGCACCCCGCGCAGCACGAGCCGTCTGCCCATCCGGCCGGCCCGGCGGTGCGCACCCATGATCACCCCGAGTCCGGTGGCGTCCCAGGAGTCCAGTTCGGTGAGGTCGAGAACGAGATCCCCGCCGCCGGCGTCGACGGCGGTGTGCAGGGCCGTACGGGCGTCCGCCGCGCTCCGGACGTCCAGTCGGCCCCCGACGACCAGCTCGGCGTGGTCGCCCCTGATGTGCATATGCGCTCCCCACTACGGTGCGTCGTGTCGTCAATGCGCCATTTCTGTCTACAGAACTGACTGCCTCTCATACGAGGAAGTTGCCGTCTGTAAGCGAACCGATACCGATTTCACCCGCGAGGGTGAGTTCCGGCCCTGGCGCCGCACCAGGACCCTCAGTAGCGGTAGAAGCCCTCGCCGCTCTTGCGGCCGATGTCCCCCGCATCGACCATCCGGCGCATGATCTCCGGCGGTGCGAACTTCTCGTCCTGAGACTCGGTGTAGATGTTGTCGGTGGCGTGCAGCAGGATGTCCACGCCGGTCAGATCGGCCGTCGCGAGGGGTCCCATCGCATGACCGAAGCCCAGCTTGCAGGCGGTGTCGATGTCCTCGGCCGTGGCGACCCCCGACTCGTACAGCTTCGCCGCTTCCACGACGAGCGCCGAGATGAGCCGGGTGGTGACAAAGCCCGCGACATCGCGGTTGACGACGATACAGGTCTTGCCCACGCCCTCGGCGAACTCCCGTGCGGCGGCCAGGGTTTCGTCGCTGGTCTTGTAGCCGCGGACCAGCTCGCACAGTCCCATCATCGGGACCGGCGAGAAGAAGTGGGTGCCGACGACCCGCTCCGGGCGCCGGGTGGCCGCGGCGATCTTGGTGATCGGAATGGCGGAGGTGTTCGACGCCAGGATCGCGTCGTCCTTGACCAGCTCGTCGAGGGCGCCGAAGATCTCCCGCTTGACCTCGATCTTCTCGAAGACCGCCTCCACCACGACATCGGCCTCGGCGGCGGCGTCGAGGTCGGTCGTGGTGGTGATCCGGCCCAGCGCCCGCTCGGCCTCCTCCGCCGCCAGCTTGCCCTTGGCGACGAACTTCTCGTACGAGCTCCGGATGGCGTCCGTACCGCGCCGCAGCGCCTCGTCGGTCACATCACGCAGCACCACGTCCCAGCCTGCCTGGGCGGAGACCTGCGCGATACCGGACCCCATGAGTCCGGCTCCGATGACCGCGAGCTTCTTGGCCACGACACACACCCTTCCGTTTTCGCGACAATTCGATGTGCCGGACCTTAACGCCCGTTCACCCCTGCGGGCAGCCCCTCGTAACGCGCGTCACGGTGTGTTCTTCACCGCATAGTTGAGCACCGTGTCGCTGAGGAGCGATTCCATGACGTCGACCTTACGGAGGGCGTCCTCGGCGACCTCGTCCACGCTGCCGCCCTCCGCGAGCCCGTGCTGGATGGCGCGCCGGACGGCGTTCTCCGCGCCGACGAGCTGATGGGCGATGAACTCGGGGGTCGGGTCCTGCGGCGCGGCGGCGGCCTCTTCGCGCAGCGTGCCGCCGAGCCGGTTGACCGCCCTGCCCTGGATCGTGAAGAGCCGGGCCATCAGCGTCGGCGAATCCACGATGACCTGCCGGAACCGGTCGAAGCCCGCGGTCAGCCCGACATAGGGGTGCCGTTCGCCGATGTCCTGGCGCAGCTGGTCCAGCAGCGCCCGCGCCGCCGACTGGCCGACGGCGCGCTCCCGGACGAGCCGGGAGGGGCGGTCGACGATCTCCTCCTCGCGGTCGACGAAGAGGTCCTCCTTGGCCGGGAAGTAGTTGTAGACCGTGTTGACGGAGACCTCGGCCGCCTCGGCGATCTCCGCGATCGTGACCGCCTCGAAGCCGCGCTCCATGAACAGCCCGGTCGCGACGTCCGAGATGTGCTGCCTGGTCTGCCGCTTCTTCCGCTCCCTGAGCCCTTCCGCCATGGCCTCATCCTAACTTCGCTGGGGCTCCTTGGTTTTTGGGGTCGTTGCAAAAATAGAGTCTCCCTGTTTTTCTTGTCCCATGGCAGTCATCACGACGAACGGCCTCACCCACACCTTCCGGACCAAACGCGGCCCCGTGACGGCCGTGCGCGGTATCGACCTGACCGTCGAACGCGGGGAGATCCTGGGCTTCCTCGGGCCCAACGGAGCGGGCAAGACCACCACGCTGCGGATGCTCACCACGCTGCTCCCGCCCACCGGCGGCAGCGCCACCGTGGCCGGGCACGACCTCGCCCGCGATCCGGCGGGGGTGCGCCGGCGGATCGGATACGTGGCCCAGTCCGGCGGGGTCGACCCGACCGTCTCGGTACGGGAGGAGCTGGTCACCCAGGGGCGGCTCTACCGGATGGACAAGGCCGAGGCGACCGCCCGCGCCGCGGAGCTGGCCCGGGACCTGGACCTCGCCGAGCTGCTGGACCGCCCCTGCGCCGCGCTCTCCGGCGGGCAGCGGCGGCGGCTGGACATCGCCCTCGGCCTGGTCCACCGGCCCGGGATCCTCTTCCTGGACGAGCCGACCACCGGGCTCGACCCCGGCAGCCGCGCCGACCTGTGGCAGCTGGTGCGCCGGCTGCGCGCCGAGCAGGACATGACCGTCTTCCTGACCACCCACTACCTGGACGAGGCGGAGGCCCTGTCCGACCGGCTCGTCATCGTCGACCAGGGCCTGGTGGCCGCCGAGGGCACCGCGGCGGGGCTCAAGACCGAGTACGGCGGCTCGCCGGACGCCACCCTCCAGGACGCCTTCATCGCCATCACCGGGCGCGGCGCCACCCCGCGCCACCCCGCCCCGCTCGCCGTCTGACCCCGGAAGAAGGCCCCATGCCTCAGCTCGTCTCCGACACGGCCCTGATCTTCGGCCGCTACGCCCGCCAGACGCTGCGCTCCAAGCCCGCCCTGGTCTTCGGGATGGTCCAGCCGCTGCTCTTCCTCGTCTTCTTCGGCCCGCTGCTCACCGATGTGCCGCTGGGCGGCCAGGGCAGCTCCTGGCAGACCATCGTCCCCGGCATCCTCGTCCAACTCGGGCTCTTCAGCGCCTCGTTCGCCGGGATCGGGCTGGTCTTCGAGCGGCGCACGGGCGTCATCGAGCGGATGCGGGTCACCCCGGTCAGCCGGCTGGCGCTGCTCATGGGCCGGGTGCTCAAGGACGTCGTGCAGTTGCTGGTGCAATCCCTGGTGCTGGTGTGCGTCGCCGTGGCGCTCGGGCTGCGCGCCCCGGTGCTGGGCGTGGCCATCGGCTTCGTCTTCGTCGGCGTGCTGACCGTCTCGCTCGCCTCGCTCTCGTACGCGCTGGCGATGCGGGTGGCCTCCCCGCAGGGGTTCGCGCCGGTCATCAACTCGCTCACCATGCCCGCGATGCTGCTGTCCGGGATCCTGCTGCCGATGTCGCTCGGGCCGCGCTGGCTCGACATCGCCTCGCACTTCGTGCCGTTCCGCTATCTGGTGGACGGGGTGCGGGCCGCCTTCGCCGGGGAGTACGGGGACGGGAAGATCGCGCTGGCGGCGCTGGTCGCCTCCGCGCTGGCGGTGGTGGCCGTGACCCTCGGCGCCCGGCTCTTCCGGCAGGCCGGGGCGTAGGGCCGCCGCGTAGGCTCGGCCCCATGGTCAATCTCACCCGCATCTATACGCGTACCGGGGACACGGGCACCACCGCCCTCGGCGATATGAGCCGCACCGCCAAGACCGATCCGCGGATCGCCGCGTACGCCGACGCGAACGAGGCGAACGCCGCGATCGGGGTGGCCATCGCCCTGGGCGGGCTGCCCGCCGAGATCATCAGGGTGCTGGTCCGCGTCCAGAACGACCTGTTCGACGTGGGCGCGGACCTGTCCACCCCGGTGGTGGAGAACCCCGCCCATCCCCCGCTGCGCGTGCAGCAGAGCTATGTCGACAAGCTGGAGGCGGACTGCGACCGCTACCTGGAGGGCCTGGAGAAGCTGCGCAGCTTCATCCTCCCGGGTGGCACCCCGGGCGCGGCGCTGCTGCACCAGGCGTGTACGGTGGTGCGCCGCGCCGAGCGCTCCACCTGGGCGGCGCTCGCCGAGTACGGGGACTCGATGAACGCGCTCACCGCCACCTATCTCAACCGGCTCTCGGACCTGCTGTTCATCCTGGCCCGGGTGGCCAACAAGGAGGTCGGCGACGTCCTCTGGATTCCCGGCGAGAACCGCTGAGCCCTCCCGGAACCCCTTACGCCCCGGCGCCGCGTATCGCCGGGGCCGGGGGAGGAAAACGGCTCTAGCGGGCGTTCGAGGCCGAGCGCTCCCGCTTGGGAAAGAGCGTGTAGCTGAGTGCGATGACCAGGTTGATGCCGATCAGGAACAGCATCCTCTGCTGCCAGTCGCGCAGCGAGCCGATCCGGTCGTCGTCGCCGACGTACCAGATCGCCCCCTGGAGCAGCGCGATGGCGATGGCCGCGGCCAGCCCCCAGCGGGCGGCGGTCTTCCACTCGTGGACCGTGCGTGCCATGCCGTACTTCGGCGGCTTCACCGGCGGCGGCCCGTCGAAGAAGCGGTGGGCCACCCGGGCGTCGACCCAGCGGATCGTCCGATGGCCGAGCGCGGCCGAGTAGCCGATGTAGACGGCGGCGAGACCGTGCTTCCCGTCCGGTTCGGCGCCGTTCCTCAGATCGATCACGGTCGTCACGAACAGCACCAGCTCCAGCAGCGGTTCGCACAGCAGCACCGCGGTGCTCGCCTTCGGCTTCTTCGCCACGTACCGCAGCGCCAGCCCGATGGCCAGCAGCACCCAGAAGCCGGCCTCACAGGCGACGATCAGCGCGACAACCACGGTGTTCCCCTCTCGCTCCACCCTCGTCCCCCCACCCTCCCCCGGCGATCGGGCCGCCCGCCTCGTCGGCGGCGACGAAACCCGACTGCATCCTTCGATGTACGCCGCCGCCCGGTGGGCCCGGCCCCAAGGGGGAGGCTCCCGGGCACACCGCGTGGTGTGATGAGGCCATGCCGTCCCGTCCCCGTCTCCCGCGCCCCCACCGGCACGACGTACTGATCGCCCTCGGCGGACTGCTCGGCGGTGTGCTGATGTGGGTGGCGGGGCTGCACAACAATCCGTCGTTCTTCGACGCGCCCCGGTGGCTGGGGCTGATCGGACTGGCCGTGGTCTCGGCGGCCGAAGTGCTGCGGCGGGTGGCCCCGCTCATCGCGCTGGGCGTGGGAACCGCCGCGATCGGCATGGACATCATCAGCGGCGGGCTGGCCCCGACGCTGCTGATGTACACCGACCTGATCTACGCGGCCGTCCTGTACTCCGGCCCCGTGGCCGCCCGGCGCCTGCACCGGATCTGCTGGCTCGTCACGGCGCTGGCGACCGTGGTGCCACTGGCCGTCCTCCGCGACCCCCAGTGGCTGCTGCTCGGCGCGTTCGTCGCACTGCTCACCCTCTCCCCGGCCTGGACCGGGTCCGTGGTCCGCAACCACCGTGAGCAGGCCGCGGCCGCCCGTCTGGAGGCGGAACGCATCGCCCTGCTGGCCGAGTTGGAGCGGCGGGAGGCGGTGGTCTCCGAGCGGGCCCGGATGGCGCGCGAACTCCACGACATGGTGGCCAACCACCTCTCGGCCATCGCCATCCACTCCGCCGCCGCGCTCTCCCTGAAGGACCCCGCCGCGACCGACGAGGCGCTCGGCGTCATCCGGGAGAACAGCGTGCGGGGCCTGGCCGAGATGCGCCGGCTCATCGGACTGCTGCGGGACCCCGGGGAGACGGCGGAACCGACCGCCACCTCCACGCTGGAGGCGCTCGACACCCTGCTGGAGCAGGCCCGCACCACGGCCCGCTCCGGCGGCCAGGACATCGTCCTGCGCGACGAGCGGCCGAACGGCGCCGCCCCGCTGCCCGCCCCGGTCGAACTCGCCGCGTACCGCATCGTCCAGGAGTCGCTCACCAACGCCCTCAAGCACGCCGCACCCGGCCGGGTGGACGTGACGCTGGCGCATCGCGCGGACGGTCCGCTCGAGGTCAGCGTGGTCAGCCCGTACGGCGACCGCTCCGGCCCCCGGGCACCCGGCTCCGGCACCGGGCTGATCGGGATGCGCGAGCGGGTGACCCTGCTCGGCGGCACCCTCGACGCCGGACCCGTCACCGCGCCCGGGGGCACGGTGTGGCGGGTGCGGGCCGCGCTGCCGCTGGGCGAGGAGAGCGCTCAGCGTCCGTCATGACCGTCTCGCGAACAGGAGCCGCCGTGATCCCGTCCACCCCGCCCTCCGGCACCGCGTCCGCGCCCCTTCGGGTGCTGGTCGCCGAGGACCAGGCCGCGGTGCGCTCCGGGCTGGTGCTGATCCTGCGGTCCGCCCCCGATATCGAGGTGGTCGGCGAGGCGGCCGACGGCCTCCAGGCGGTGGCGATGGCCCGTGCGCTCCGCCCCGACGTGGTGCTGATGGACGTCCAGATGCCACGGCTGGACGGGGTGTCGGCCACCCGCCAGGTGATCGCCGAACAGCTCGCCGATGTGCTGGTGCTGACCACCTTCGACCTCGACGAGTACGTCTTCGGGGCGCTGCGCGCGGGCGCCGCCGGGTTCCTGCTCAAGGACAGCGAGGCGAGCCACCTGATCGAGGCGGTCCGTACGGTGGGGCGCGGCGAGGGGCTGATCGCCCCGGCGGTCACCCGCCGGCTGATCGCGGAGTTCGCCCGGCCCCAGCCGGTCCCCTCCCCCACCGCGCCCGATCCCTCGGTGCTCGCCACGCTCACCCGGCGGGAGCGGGAGGTGCTGGCCTGTCTCGGTCAGGGGCTGTCGAACGCGCAGATCGCGGCGCGGCTGACCATGGCGGAGGCGACGGTGAAGACGCATGTCAGCCGGCTGCTGAACAAGCTGGAGCTGCGCAGCCGGGTGCAGGCCGCGGTGCTGGCCCAGGAACTCGAGGTGAGGTAGCGGAAGCGGAGACGGCCGAACGGGCGACGGCGCTACGCGACGTTGACGCGCTGGCCCGGGGGCGCGGCCTCCAGCCAGGCCAGAAAGCCGGTCAGCGCGTCCTCGCTCATGGCCAGTTCCAGCCGGATGCCGTTGTGCCGGCAGGCGAGCACCACCGCGTCGGAGAGCAGCGCCAGCTCTTCCTCGCCCTTGGGGGTGCGCCGCTCCAGCACCTCGATCGAGGCGCGCTCCAGCAGCCGCCGGGGCCGGGGCGCGTAGGAGAAGACCCGGAACCACTCGATGCGGTCACCGTTGTAGCGGGCGACCCCGTAGACCCACCCCTTGCCGCTGGGCTCGGGTTCGCTCGCGGGGGGATCCCAGCGCAGGGAACAGTCGAAGGTTCCGCCGGACCGCTGGATCAGCCGCCGCCGGAGACCGAAGACGAAGAGTCCCACCACCACCAGCGCGACGACCACGCCGCCCACAAGCAGAGCGAGGACCATCTTCACCGACCTCCTCGCGTCATCCGGAAAAACCGCACCTGCATCGCCTCAGCCGCGGACCGCTGAAGGGGAGCTCCAGCGAGGTCCGCGGCTGAGGTTTTCCGACCGTACGTGACAGGCTCAGTGCGCTCCCGCCACCGCACGCAGCCGGACGTCGGCGCGCCGCTCGGCGGCGGCGTCCGCCTCCGACTTGGCACGCTCCAGCGCCCGCTCCGCGCGCTTGACATCGATTTCGTCGGACAGCTCCGCTACCTCGGCCAGCAGTGAGAGCTTGTCGTCCGCGAACGAGATGAATCCACCGTGCACCGCGGCCACGACCGTTCCGCCGTCGACCGAACGGATGGTCACCGGGCCGGACTCCAGCACACCGAGCAGCGGCTGGTGGCCGGGCATGACGCCGATGTCACCCGATGTGGTGCGCGCGATGACCAAGGTGGCCGCACCGGACCAGACACTACGGTCCGCCGCGACCAGCTCGACGTGCAGCTCAGCAGCCAACGTGGCTCCTCGGGTCTCCCCCTGCCGGGTCGGGCAGGGCTTTCGTCACAGAATAACGGGCGTATGGAGAGGGGTGGGACCGGGCCCACCCCTCTCCCGGAGCTACCGGGCTCAGGAGACGCCCAGCTCCTTGGCCTTGGCCTTCAGGTCGTCCAGACCACCGCACATGAAGAACGCCTGCTCGGGGAAGTGGTCGAACTCACCGTCGGCGATGGCGTTGAACGCGGCGATGGACTCGTCCAGCGGCACGTCGGATCCGTCGAGACCGGTGAACTGCTTCGCCGCGTGGGTGTTCTGCGACAGGAAGCGCTCGATGCGGCGGGCGCGGAAGACGGTGAGCTTGTCCTCCTCGCCGAGCTCGTCGATGCCCAGGATGTTGATGATGTCCTGGAGGTCCTTGTACTTCTGGAGGATCGACTTCACGCGCGAGGCGCAGTCGTAGTGGTCCTGCGAGATGTACCGCGGGTCCAGGATCCGGGACGTCGAGTCCAGCGGGTCCACCGCCGGGTAGATGCCCTTCTCCGAGATCGGCCGGGAGAGCACCGTGGTCGCGTCGAGGTGCGCGAAGGTGGTCGCCGGGGCCGGGTCGGTCAGGTCGTCCGCGGGGACGTAGATCGCCTGCATGGAGGTGATCGAGTGACCGCGGGTCGAGGTGATGCGCTCCTGGAGGATGCCCATCTCGTCGGCCAGGTTCGGCTGGTAGCCCACCGCGGAGGGCATGCGGCCGAGCAGGGTCGAGACCTCGGAACCGGCCTGGGTGAAGCGGAAGATGTTGTCGATGAAGAACAGCACGTCCTGCTTCTGCACATCGCGGAAGTACTCCGCCATGGTGAGCCCCGCCAGGGCGACGCGCAGACGGGTGCCCGGGGGCTCGTCCATCTGGCCGAAGACCAGCGCGGTCTGCGGGAGCACGCCGGACTCGGCCATCTCCTCGATCAGGTCGTTGCCCTCACGGGTGCGCTCACCGACACCGGCGAACACGGAAACGCCCTCGTGCAGCTTGGCCACACGCATGATCATTTCCTGGATGAGCACGGTCTTGCCGACGCCGGCGCCGCCGAACAGACCGATCTTGCCGCCCTTGACGTACGGGGTCAGCAGGTCGACGACCTTCAGGCCGGTCTCGAACATCTCGGTCTTGGACTCGAGCTGGTCGAAGGCCGGGGCCTTGCGGTGGATGGACCAGCGCTCGGTGACCTCGGACTCGGCCTCGGGCTCGTTGAGGATCTCGCCCAGGGTGTTGAACACGCGGCCCTTGGTGACATCGCCGACCGGCACGGTGATGCCGTCGCCGGTGTCGGTCACCGCGGCCTGGCGGACCAGGCCGTCGGTGGGCTGCATGGAGATGGCGCGGACCAGGCCCTCGCCCAGGTGCTGGGCGACCTCGAGGGTCAGGGTCTTCTTCGCACCCTCCTGCGAGGGGTCGGAGACCTCGACGGTCAGCGCGTTGTAGATGTCCGGCATCGCGTCGACGGGGAACTCCACGTCGACGACCGGGCCGATGACCCGCGCGACGCGGCCAGCGGCCACGCCAGCAGGAGCGGTCGGCTCAACAGTGGTGGTCATAGTTGTCAGTCACTCCCCGCGGAGGCGTCGGCCAGAGCGCTCGCGCCACCGACGATCTCGCTGATTTCCTGGGTGATGTCGGCCTGGCGGGCCGCGTTGGCAAGCCGCGTGAGCGACTTGATGAGCTCTTCGGCATTGTCGGTCGCCGACTTCATCGCCCGCCGGGTCGCCGCGTGCTTGGAGGCGGCGGCCTGGAGCAGGGCGTTGTAGATGCGCGACTCGACGTACCGGGGCAGCAGGGCGTCCAGTACGTCCTCGGCCGACGGCTCGAACTCGAAGAGCGGAAGGATCTCGCCCTTCTTCTCCTGCTCCGCCGCGGTCCCCTCGAGGCTGAGCGGCAGCAGCCGGTCCTGGACCGGGGTCTGCGTCAGCATCGAGACGAACTCGGTGAACACGATGTGCAGCTCGTCGACCCCGCCCTCGGCGGTCTCCTTGAGCACGGCCTCGATCAGCGGGGCCGCGATCTTCTTGGCGTCCGCGTAGGTGGGGTTGTCGGTGAAGCCGCTCCAGGACTCCGTGACCTTGCGCTCACGGAAGCTGTAGTAGGCCACGCCCTTGCGGCCGACGATGTAGGTGTCGACCTCCTTGCCCTCCCCCGTGAGCCGCTCGGTGAGCTGCTCGGCCGCCTTGATGACGTTGGAGGAGTAGCCGCCCGCGAGACCGCGGTCGCTCGTGACGAGCAGGACCGCGGCACGGGTCGGGTTCTCGGTCTCCGTGGTCAGCGCGTGCTGGGTGGTGGAGCCCTTGGCGACCGCGCCCACCGCCCGGGTGAGCTCGGTGGCGTACGGAGTCGACGCGGCCACCTGGCGCTGCGCCTTGACGACGCGCGAGGCGGCGATCATCTCCATTGCCTTGGTGATCTTCTTGGTCGCGGAGACGGACTTGATCCGCCTCTTGTAGACCCTGAGCTGGGCACCCATGGGCTCAGTCCTCGCCCAGCAGCTTGCCGCCCGAGGTCTCGAACTGCCGCTTGAAGGAGTCGACGGCCTCGCTCAGCGCCTGGATCGTGTCGTCGGACATCTTGCCGCCCTCGACGATGCTGGTCAGCAGGCCCTTCTGGTCACGGTGCAGGTAGTCCAGCAGCTCCCGCTCGAAGCGGCGGATGTCCTCGACGGGCACGTCGTCCATCTTGCCCGTGGTGCCGGCCCAGATGGACACGATCTCGTCCTCGGTGGAGAACGGGGCGTACTGCGACTGCTTCAGCAGCTCGACCATGCGCGCACCGCGCTCCAGCGACGCCTTGGAGGCCGCGTCCAGGTCCGAACCGAAGGCGGCGAACGCCTCGAGCTCGCGGTACTGGGCGAGGTCCACGCGGAGCCGGCCGGAGACCTGGCGCATCGCCTTGTGCTGAGCCGAACCACCGACTCGGGAGACCGAGATACCGACGTTCAGGGCCGGCCGCTGACCGGCGTTGAACAGGTCGGACTCCAGGAAGCACTGACCGTCGGTGATGGAGATGACGTTGGTCGGGATGAACGCCGACACGTCGTTGGCCTTGGTCTCGACGATCGGCAGACCGGTCATCGAACCGGAGCCCATCTCGTCGGAGAGCTTGGCGCAGCGCTCCAGCAGCCGGGAGTGCAGGTAGAAGACGTCGCCCGGGTAGGCCTCACGGCCCGGCGGGCGGCGCAGCAGCAGCGACACGGCGCGGTAGGCGTCGGCCTGCTTGGACAGGTCGTCGAAGACGATCAGAACGTGCTTGCCCTGGTACATCCAGTGCTGGCCGATGGCCGAGCCGGTGTAGGGGGCGAGGTACTTGAAGCCCGCCGGGTCCGACGCCGGGGCGGCGACGATCGTGGTGTACTCCAGGGCGCCGGCCTCCTCCAGCGCGGCGCGCACGCCGGCGATGGTGGAGCCCTTCTGGCCGATGGCGACGTAGATGCAGCGGACCTGCTTCTTCGGGTCGCCGGAGCGCCAGTTGTCACGCTGGTTGATGATCGTGTCGACGCACAGCGCGGTCTTGCCGGTCTGCCGGTCGCCGATGATCAGCTGACGCTGGCCGCGGCCGATCGGGGTCATCGCGTCGACGGCCTTGTAGCCGGTCTCCATCGGCTCGTGCACCGACTTGCGCTGCATGACCGTGGGGGCCTGCAGTTCGAGGGCGCGGCGGCCGTCGGTCTCGATCTCGCCGAGGCCGTCGATCGGGGCACCCAGCGGGTCGACCACGCGGCCGAGGTAGCCCTCGCCGACGGCGACCGAGAGGACCTCGCCGGTGCGGTGCACCTGCTGGCCCTCCTCGATGCCGCTGAACTCACCGAGGACGACCGCACCGATCTCGCGCTCCTCGAGGTTGAGGGCGAGGCCGAGGGTGCCGTCCTCGAACTTCAGCAGTTCGTTCGCCATGGCCGAGGGAAGACCCTCGACCTTCGCGATGCCGTCGCCGGCAACGCTGACCGTACCGACCTCCTCGCGCGAGGCCGCGTCCGGCTTGTACGCCTGGACAAAGTTCTCCAGTGCGTCCCGGATCTCCTCCGGCCGGATCGTGAGCTCCGCCATCTGGGTTCCCTGCTCTCCTTGTTGGGCCCGAAGTATCTGACTACGGCCCAACTCGGGCCGCTTACATGCTTGTTGAGTTGGTGGCTGTGTCAGCCGGCCATCCGCCGGGTCGCCTCGTCGAGGCGGTCCGCGATGGTCCCGTTGATGACCTCGTCGCCGATGCGCACCGCGATCCCGCCGATGACCTCGGGGTCCACGTCGAGGTTGAGGTGCACGTTGCGTCCGTACAGCTTCCCCAGCGCCTCGCCGAGCCGCTGCTTCTGGCGGTCGCTGAGCGGCACCGCGGAGGTGACGACCGCGACCGTACGGTCCCGGCGCGCCGCCGCGAGCTTGGACAGCTCGTCGAGACCCGCCTCCAGGCTACGACCCCGCGGGTGGGTCACCAGACGGATCACCAGCCGCTCGGTCACCTGGTCGGCCCGGCCGCCGAGCAGCTCACGGACCAGGCCGGTCTTGGCCGTGACGCTCGCGCGCCGGTCGGTGAGGGCGCCGCGCAGCTCGGACGAGGAGGAGACGATCCGGCCGAACCGGAACAGCTCGTCCTCGACGCTGTCGAGGGTGCCGGCCCGCTCGGCCGCCACCAGGTCGGCGGCGCTGGCCAGCTCCTCGAGCCCGTCCACCAGATCACGCGAGCGCGACCAGCGGGACCGGACCAGGCCGGAGATCAGGTCGAGGGTCTCGCCGCCGACCTGTCCGCCCAGCACCCGCGCGGCCAGCTCGGCCTTGGCCTCGCCGGGCTGCGCCGGGTCGGTGAGGACCCGGCGCAGCGAGACCTCGCGGTCGAGCAGCGCGGTGACGGCGGCCAGCTCATCGGCGAGCTTCGTCGCGTCGACGGCGGTGTTGTCCGTCAGGGCGTCGAAGCTTTCGCGCGCGGCTGCCAGTGCCTCCCGGCTCGCTCCATTCATCGGCCGGCCTCGGCCTTCGAACCGTCGGCCGCCTTCGCCTCGAGTTCGTCGAGGAACCGGTCGATGGTGCGGCTCTGCCGGGCCACGTCCTCGAGCGACTCACCGACGATCCGGCCGGCCAGGTCGGTGGCGAGCCTGCCCACGTCCTGGCGCAGGGTCTGAGCGGCCTGCTTGCGGTCGGCCTCGATCTGGGCGTGACCGGCGGCGATGATCTCCTCACGCTGCCGCTGCCCCTCCGCGCGCATCTCGGCGATGAGCGCGGCGCCCTGCTCCTGCGCCTCCTGGCGCAGTCGCGCGGCCTCGTGACGGGCGTCGGCGAGCTGGGCTCGGTAGTCCTCGAGGACCTGCTGGGCTTCGGCCTGAGTGGCCTCGGCCTTCTCCATACCGCCCTCGATCGCCTCGCGGCGCTCCTCCAGGACCCGGTTGATGTTCGGGAGGAGCTTCTTGGCGAGGAAGAAGAAGACGATGGCAAAGGCGATCAGGCCGATGACCAGCTCCGGGACTGGCGGAACGAGGGGGTTCTCGCTTTCCTCGGCCGCCACCTGTACCAGGGCGTTCACATCAGTGCCTTTCGTCGAAAAGGACAGTCAGTAAGCGTCGATCACTTACCGAACACGAACGGCATGACGATGCCGATCAGGGCCAGCGCCTCACAGAAGGCGAAACCGAGGATCTGGTTGGCGCGGATGAGACCGGCGGCCTCGGGCTGACGGGCCAGGGCCTGGGTGCCGTTACCGAAGATGATGCCGACGCCGACGCCGGGGCCGATGGCCGCGAGGCCATAACCGATGGAGCCGAGGGAACCGGAAACACCTGCGGCGAGGTCCACAGCGGACATGCTGTTTCTTCCTTCTCTTTCGCGGACCGGTGGGGGTTGGCCACCGGACGTCTCATTGGACGGGGAGCAGGGCCACTCAGTGGTGCTCGGCGAGCGCGCCCTGGATGTAGGTGCAGGCCAGGAGCACGAAGACGTACGCCTGAACGGCCTGGATGAAGAGCTCGAAGGCGGTCATGACGATGGTCATCACGAACGACACACCGGCGTACGCGATGCCGACCCCGTTCAGCAGGTACCAGCTCGCGATGGTGAACATCAGCAGCAGCAGGTGGCCCGCGAACATGTTGGCGAAGAGCCGGACCGCGTGGGTGAAGGGCCGCACCAGCACGTTCGAGAAGAACTCGATCGTCATGGCGAGCGGCAGCACCGCGCCCAGCGACTTGTCGTAGCCGGTGATGTTCTTGAAGCCGCCGACGAAGCCGTGCTTCTTGAAGGTCAGGCTCATCCAGAGGATGTAGACGGTGGCGGCGAGCACGGCCGGGTACGCGATCAGCGACGTGACCGGGAACTGGGCGACCGGGATGACCGACCAGAGGTTCATGACCCAGACGAAGAAGAAGATCGAAACCATCAGGGGGACGTACTTCTCGCCGTCCTTCTTCCCGAGGGCTTCATAGACGATCCCGCGACGGACGAAGTCGTAACCCGCCTCGCCGATCATCTGGAGCTTGCCCGGGACGACCTTGGCCCGGCCGAAGGCCGCCCAGAAGAACCAGACGATGGCGATCGAGCCGAGCAGGGCGAGCAGCATCGGCTTGTTGAAGTCGATACCGCCGACCGTGAAGAGCGGTTCGAACTTGAACGAATGTTGTCCGGGTGCCGGGAAGCCGCACCCGTCGAAGATGTGGCAGTTCGTCTCGAAGGCGAGCGTCTGGTCAGAACTCACCGCGAGCTCCTTCAGCGTGGCGCATGGGTACGGCAACCTCGTTGTGTCGGCGCGGCACACGGCCACGGAACGGCACTGGACTGGTCTTACGGATGTGGGGGCGGCTGGTCGGCACGTGGCCGAGTGGTATGTCGGGCATCAGCTGCATGGGCCGCCGATTCCATCCCGGGAATATCGGGGGTTCGGCTACCTGCGCCCGCTGCGCCTCAGATGGAACCGGACGATAGCAGGTGAGCGCACATGCCCTTATACCGGCCCTACTTCTCACGGCGCGGACCCGGCGGGAGCGGACTTCTTCGCCCCCTCGGGCTTGCGTTCGTCCTCGGCTTCCGGCTCCACGTAGAGGATCTTGGCCCTCATATGGGCACGGGTCTGTGCGCCGATCCACACCAGGGTCGCGGCGAGCAGTGCGAAGGCGAACGCCTTGGTGGAGAAGAGGGTGGTGTCCTTGAACACCGCGAGCACGACCGCGACCAGCAGGAACTGGGTCATGTAGAGCACCAGACCCATGGCCTGGAACAGATGCGGGAGGTACTTGGCGGTGCGCTGCAGCACCACCAGTCCCATCGCCATGACCCCTCCGGCGACGACTGTGCCGGCCCCCGCGCCGATCGCTCCCTTGGCCCCCGCGAGCACAGAACCGACAGCGACCGCGACCACGCCGGTGACGGCGGTGGGCACGGCGCAACTCAGGAGTGTTCTGGCGTCGTTGGACTGCATGAAGGGTTTCTCCGGCAAGTGTCGGAAGCAGCGATTTCGTCGTGGACGAGCGTATCCCCGGGAACAGAGGAGACCTCACGACGATGAGCCGTCGCCCTACGGCCCCTCGGGTCTCAGCACCGGGTTTCGTGAACGGTATCACAAACTATTTGATGAGGTCTTTACCCACCGGGTGTGCTGCACGTCACACGGGAGAGTTATGGACCATGTATCTGGTTGACGCCGTTCCGTGATCTTAAGCGTTCTCCGCGATCTGTTTTCTAGGGCATTTACTGGGGTGTTCCGATCCTCCGCCGGTGGCTGAAACGGGACCGATCACCGATCGCGGTGGCCCCATTCACCCCGCCCTTCACACCGGCATTCGCCGCACCGTTCGTCCCGCCGTTCATCCCGGAGCGCACCGGCTCCGGCTCCGGCGACGCGGACCGTCCGCCGGCCGCGACCGCCACGGGCTCCGCGGGCGCCTCGGCACCCTGTCCGGCCGCCCGCCCGGTCCGGTTGACCCGGCGGTAACGCGGCGGAACGAACGCCTCCGCCCAGTGCGGAACGCGTGGTGTGAACCGCGGCAGCAGCAACAGCACCAGCCCCACCCCGCTCAGCGCGACGATCGCGAGCACGAACCACACACCGGCCGAGTTCACCGAGTACGCCACGGCGCCGAAGGCGATCAGCGCGGACCAGAAGTACATGATCAGCACGGCCCGGCTGTGCGAGTGGCCGATCTCCAGCAGCCGGTGGTGCAGATGGCCCCGGTCGGCGGCGAACGGCGACTGCCCCCGCCAGGTGCGCCGGACGATCGCCAGCACCAGATCGGCGAACGGCACCGCGATGACGGTCAGCGGCAGCAGCAGCGGGATGTAGACCGGGACGGTGGCGTGCACCGCGGCCTGCTCCGACCCCTCGAACAGCTTCATCGCGTCCGGGTCGACCTGACCGGTGATGGAGATGGCCCCCGCCGCCAGCACCAGCCCGATCAGCATCGAGCCCGAGTCACCCATGAAGATCCGCGCGGGGTGCGCGTTGTGCGGCAGGAAGCCCAGGCACATGCCCATCAGGATGGCGGCGAACAAGGTGGCGGGCGCGGCCGCCTCCAGGCCGTAGCCGTACCAGATGCGGTACGCGTACATGAAGAACGCGGCCGCGGCGATGCACACCATCCCCGAGGCCAAACCGTCCAGCCCGTCAACGAAGTTGACGGCGTTGATGGTGATGACGACCAGGGCGACGGTCAGCAGCGTGCCCTGCCACGGCGTCAGCGAGACCGGCCCGACACCCGGCACCGGAAGCCACAGGATGGTCAGACCCTGGAGCACCATCACACCGGCGGCGATCATCTGGCCGCCCAGCTTGATCAGCGCGTCCACGCCCCACTTGTCGTCCAGCACCCCCAGCAGCCAGATCAGCCCGGCGCCGGACAGCAGCGCCCGTGGCTCGTTGGAGAGCTCGAAGACGTCCTTGAGGTTGGTGAGGTGCGCGGCGACCAGCAGTCCCGCGCACAGCCCGCCGAACATGGCGATACCACCGAGCCGCGGCGTGGGCTCACGGTGCACATCACGGGCACGGATCTCGGGCATCGCACCGGCCGCGATGGCGAATTTCCGCACCGGCCCGGTCAGCAGATAGGTGACCGCAGCCGTGATGCACAGAGTCAGCAGGTATTCACGCACAGGCTGCCCCAGAGATATCGCTGGCCATCACAGCCACACACCCTATGCGTGTCGGACCCGTTGCGGTGAACGTACTTACAGACGTCCTACACCTTCGGATGGTTGCATGATTCGGCCCTCGTCCGGATAGGGCGGAAATCTCCCCGCCAGTTCCGCCACCTTTTCGCGTACCACGCCCTCGTCCCGCAACACGGTTCCCAGCAGGGCGGCTATGCGCTCCATTTCCGGCGGTCCCATTCCCTGGGTGGTGACCGCCGCGGTACCCAGCCGCAGTCCCTTGACGCAGCCTCCGGGCTCCGTAGCGGACGCCAGCGCGACGGTGTCCAGGACGATCCCGGCGGCCGCGCAGCGGCCCTTCGCGGTCCGTCCGTCCAGGCCCAGCGGGGCCGGATCGGCGGTGATCATATGGGTGTCGGTGCCGCCCGTGGCGACCGCGAGACCCTCCGCGGCCAGGCCGTCCGCCAGCACCCGGGCGTTGGCCACCACCCGCTGGGCGTAGGCGGCGAAGGCGGGCGCCGCGGCCTCGCCGAACGCCACCGCCTTGGCCGCGACGCTGTGCATCTGGGCGCCGGCCTGGGTGAACGGGAACACCGCCCGGTCCACCCGCTCGGCCAGTTCCGCACCGCACAGCAGCATCCCGCCGCGCGGCCCGCGCAGCACCTTGTGTGTCGTTGCGCACACCACGTCCGCGTACGGCACCGGGGACGGCGCCGCCTTCCCCGCGACCAGGCCGATCGGATGGGCGGCGTCGGCGATCAGATACGCGTCCACCTCGTCCGCGACGGCGCGGAAGGCGGCGTAGTCCGGATGGCGGGGGTAGGAGATGGAACCGCACACGATCGCCTTCGGACGGTGGGCGTGGGCCAGCCCGCGCAGCTGCTCGTAGTCGATCAGACCGGTCGCCGGATCGACGCCGTAGCCGATGAAGTCGAACCAGCGGCCGGAGAAGTTGGCCGGTGAGCCATGGGTGAGATGGCCGCCGTGCGTCAGCGCCATCGCCAGCACCGTGTCCCCCGGCCGCAGCAGCGCGGCATACGCGGCCAGCACCGCCGCCGACCCCGAATGCGGCTGCACATTGGCGTGCTCGGCGCCGAACAGCGCCTTCGCCCGGTCCTGGGCGATCCGCTCGGCGACGTCCACCACCTCGCAGCCGCCGTGGTGGCGGGCGCCGGGATACCCCTCGGCGTACTTGTTGGCCAGCGGCGAGGCCAGCGCGGCCAGCACCGCCGGCGAGGTGAAGTTCTCGGCGGCGATCAGCTGGAGCCCGCCGGTGACGCGGTCGAGCTCGCTCAGGATGATCCCCGCCAGCTCGGGGTCCTGGCGGGCGAGCGCTCCGAAATCGGGTCCCCAGGAGGTGACGGCCATGGCGTGCTCACAGCCTTGCGGGGTCAAGGGTCAACGGGTGGTCAGGGCGGGCAGGGCGACCAGGGCGATCGGTCGGACCAGCCAGGCCGTCCAGGGCGGTCACCCCCAATGTAGGCCCCGCACGCCCGCCCTGCGCGCCGTGCGCCGCGTCGGGCGCCTGTGGCGCCCCCGGGAGGGTCCCGGGGGCTACGCGGGGGCGGGAACCCCCGTCAGCGCCGTGACGACCGGGTCCAGGGCCTGGTTGATCTCGTCCCCGATGGAGCGGAAGAAGGTGATGGGCGCCCCGTACGGGTCGTGCACCTCGTCCGCCTCCTCGCTGGGCGCCAGCAGCCAGCCGCGCAGCGCGGCCGCCGCCTGCACCAGGGCGCGGGCGCGCTCCACCACACCGCCCGCCTCCTCCGGATCGGGCAGCGTCGCGGGGTCTATGGCCCGCACCAGCCGGGTGAACTCCTTGAGCGTGAAGGTGCGCAGGCCCGCCGAGTGCCCCATCGAGATGACCTGGGCCCGGTGGTCGCGGGTGGCGGTCAGCACGAGGTCGGCGCGGATGACGTGCTCGTCCAGCAGCTCACGGCCGATGAAGCCCGCCGGATCGGCGCCGAAGTCGGTCAGGACCGTCGCGGCGTGCGCCTCCATGGGCGCGCCCTCATGGCCCCAGGTGCCGGCGCTCTCCACGATCAGGCCGCTCGTACGGGCGCTTCCGAGGCGGTGCACGAGGGCGTGCCGGGTCAGCCGTTCGGTGATCGGCGAGCGGCAGACGTTACCGGTGCTGACGTGGAGGATGCGGAAGGTGGCCTCGGGCTTCTTCGCATGGTGTTCCGCTATGCCACGCCCCTCAGGGGCCGTCAATTCGCCACCTTAAGGTCGGGTACGACCTCCCGGAGCTGCTCGGCGGTGAGCGCGCCCGCACGGAGCAGCACCGGCACCTTGCCGGTGACGTCGACGATCGAGGAGGGCACGGCGGCCGGGGTCGGCCCGCCGTCCAGGTACACCGCGACGGAGTCCCCCAGCATGTCCTGGGCGGCGTCGCAGTCCTGCGGGGAGGGGTGTCCGGTCAGGTTGGCGCTGGAGACCGCCATCGGGCCGAACTCCGTCAGCAGCTCGATCGCGACCGGGTGCAGCGGCATCCGGACCGCGACGGTGCCCCGGGTCTCCCCCAGGTCCCAGGTGAGCGACGGCTGGTGCCGGGCGACGAGGGTGAGCGCACCCGGCCAGAAGGCGTCCACCAGCTCCCACGCCATCTCGGAGAAGTCGGTGACCAGTCCGTGCAGCGTGTTCGGGGAGCCGACCAGCACCGGGCTGGGCATGTTGCGGCCGCGGCCCTTGGCCTCGAGCAGATCGCCGACCGCCTCGGCGTTGAAGGCGTCCGCACCGATCCCGTAGACGGTGTCGGTGGGCAGCACGACCAGTTCGCCGCGGCGGACGGCGGACGCGGCCTCGCGCAGGCCGGTCTTGCGGTCGGTCGCGTCTCCGCAGTCGTATCGCCGTGCCATCTAACGGACCTCCTCGTACGTGGCCAATGGGTGGTGCGGTGCCGCCGTCACGGCATGGCCTTCCGCGCGGTGGCGAACCGGGGCCGGTTGTTCAGGTCGGGGTGGTCGGCGGCGTCCGCCCAGCCACGCTCCTCGGTGAAGATCCACGGCACCTGGCCGCCCTGGGTGTCTGCGTGCTCGATGACCACCACGCCGCCGGGGCGCAGCAGCCGGTGGGCGGTGCGCTCCAGGCCACGGATCACATCGAGGCCGTCCTCACCGGAGAAGAGCGCGAGCTGGGGGTCGTGGTCGCGCGCCTCCGGCGCGACGTACTCCCACTCGGTCAGCGGGATGTACGGCGGGTTGCTGATGACGAGGTCCACCTGCCCGTCGAGCTCGGGCAGGGCCGTCAACGCGTCCGCGTGGTGGAGAACGACGCGGGACCCCTCGACGTTCTTGCGGGCCCAGCGCAGGGCGCCCTCGTCCAGCTCCACGGCGTGCACGGTCGAGCGCGGCACCTCCTGGGCGAGTGCCAGGGCGATGGCTCCGGAACCGGCGCACAGGTCGACGATGAGCGGTTCGACGACGTCCATGGCGCGCACCGCGTCTATGGCCCAGCCGACCACCGACTCGGTCTCCGGCCGGGGCACGAAGACCCCCGGCCCGACCTGGAGCTCGAGATAGCGGAAGAAGGCACGGCCGGTGATGTGCTGAAGGGGCTCGCGGGCCTCCCGGCGGGCGACCGCCTCCCAGTAGCGGGCGTCGAAGTCGGCGTCGGGCACGCCGTGCAGCTCCCCCCGCTTGACGCCGTGCACAAAGGCGGCGAGCTCCTCCGCGTCGAAGCGCGGTGAGGGCACGCCCGCGTCGGCCAGCCGCTGAGTGGCCTGCGCCACCTCGGCGAGCAGCACGTTCACTGAATTCCTCCAGCCGGTCCGGACAAGGGCACGAAGCGTTCTGGGTGCGACGGCTCAGCCCGCGGCCGCGAGCTTGGCGGCCGCGTCGGCGTCGACGCACGCCTGGATGACCGGGTCGAGGGCGCCGTCGAGCACCTGGTCCAAGTTGTACGCCTTGAAACCGACCCGGTGGTCCGAGATCCGGTTTTCCGGGAAGTTGTACGTACGGACGCGCTCGGACCGGTCGACGGTGCGGACCTGGCTGCGGCGCGCGTCCGACGCCTCCCGCTCGGCCTCCTCCTGGGCCGCGGCCAGCAGCCGCGAGCGCAGGATGCGCAGCGCCTGCTCCTTGTTCTGCAGCTGGCTCTTCTCGTTCTGGCAGGAGACGACGATGCCGGTGGGCAGGTGGGTGATGCGCACCGCGGAGTCGGTGGTGTTGACCGACTGGCCGCCGGGGCCGGAGGAGCGGTAGACGTCGATCCGCAGATCGTTGGGGCCGATCTCCACCTCGACCTCCTCGGCCTCCGGCGTGACCAGCACACCGGCCGCGGAGGTGTGGATACGGCCCTGGGACTCGGTGGCGGGCACCCGCTGCACGCGGTGCACCCCGCCCTCGTACTTCAGCCGGGCCCAGACGCCCTGGCCGGGCTCGATGGTGCCGCGGGCCTTGATGGCGACCTGGACGTCCTTGTAGCCGCCGAGGTCGGATTCGTTGGCGTCGAGGATCTCGGCCTTCCAGCCGACGCGCTCGGCGTACCGCAGATACATCCGCAGCAGGTCGCCGGCGAACAGCGCGGACTCCTCGCCGCCCTCGCCTGCCTTGACCTCCAGGATGACGTCCTTGTCGTCGCTCGGGTCGCGCGGCACGAGCAGCAGCCGCAGCCGGTCGGTCAGCTCCTCGCGGCCCAGCTCCAGCTCCTTGACCTCGTCCTGGAAGTCGGGGTCGTCCTGGGCCAGCTCCCGGGCGGTCTCGATGTCCTCACCGGCCTGCTTCCAGGCGCGGTAGGCGGCGATGACCGGGGTCAGCTCGGCGTAGCGCTTGTTGAGCCGCCGCGCCTCCCGCTGGTCGGCGTGGACCGCGGGGTCGGCGAGCCGCTTCTCGAGGTCGGCGTGTTCGCCGATGAGTTCCTCGACCGCCTCGAACATCGGAGGGCTCCCTGGGGGTCTGCGTGGTGACGTGCGGAAGAAGTCTGGGACAGGCCGTGACGACAAAACGCCGGTCCGGTCGCCCCAGGAAAGGGGCGACCGAAGCCGGCGCCGTGCGGGTCGCTACTTCTTGGCGGACCCGGCGTTCTTGCCGAAGCGGGCCTCGAACCGCGCCACACGGCCACCGGTGTCGAGGATCTTCTGCTTGCCCGTGTAGAACGGGTGGCACTCGGAGCAGATGTCGGCGCGGATGGTGCCGCCGCCCACGGTGCTACGGGTGGTGAACGAGGCGCCACAGGTGCAGCTGACCTGGGTCTCGACGTACTCCGGGTGGATGTCGCGCTTCAAGGGAATCTCCTAGGTTCGGGAGGGCACCGGGTCGACGGGCGGGTTGCCTGTCGTGAACCGGGGCCGACGATCCAGTCTGCCAGTACTGGCCGCATCCCCCAAAACCGGGGGCCGCACCGGGATATTCCCGGCGCCCCCCTTCCGGGTGCCGGGAGGCTACTTGACGACGTCGCCCGCGCTGGTGGCGTCGCCCGCGGAGCCCTTGGTGGCGGAGGCGGGGACCGGCTGGTCGTGCCGGAGCGCGGCCCAGATCAGCTCGGACTTCTTCTCCATGGGCAGCACCCGGGCCGGGTTCTGCGGGTCGTACTGCACCGGCAGCGTGGTCATCTTCATGTTGCCCGAGCCGATGCCCTTGAGGGATTCGGCGAAGCCCTTCAGCTTGCTCACCGAGGCCAGCTCGGAGTCGGTGGTGAGCGCCTTGGTGGAGGTGTCCGCGAGGTCGTAGAGCTTCTTGGGGTTGCCGAAGACGTCGACCTGCTTGATCTGGTCCAGCAGCGCCTTGACGAACGCCTGCTGGAGCTTGATCCGGCCGAGGTCGCTGCCGTCGCCGACGCCGTGCCGGGTGCGCACCAGGCCCAGGGACTGCTCGCCGTCCAGGGTGTGCCGGCCCGGCTCCAGGTCGAGGTGGCTCTTGGGGTCGTGGATCGCGGCGGTGGTGGTGATGTCGACGCCGCCGAGGTCGTTGATCAGCTGCTTGAAGCCGGAGAAGTCGACCTCGAGGAAGTGGTCCATGCGTACGCCGGTCATGGATTCCACCGTCTTCACGGTGCAGGCCGGACCGCCGACCTCGTAGGCGCTGTTGAACATGGCCTGCTGCGCCGCGGGCGCGTGCTGCCCGTTCTTCGTGGTGCAGGAGGGCCGCTGGACGAGGGTGTCGCGCGGAATGCTGACGACACTGGCCTTCTTGTGGCCCTTGTAGACGTGGACGATCATCGCCGTGTCGGAACGGGAGGTGCCCTCGTCCTTGCCGTACTTCGCGTTCTCGCCGGCCCGGGAGTCGGAGCCGAGGACGAGGATGTCCATCGAGCCGTTGTCGACGTTCTTGGGGCGGTCGGCGCCGAGGGCGGCGTTGACGTCGACGCCGGTGAGGTTGCCGTTCAGCTTGTAGTAGAGGTAGCCGAGTCCGGCACCGCCCAGGACCAGCACGGCGGCCAGCGTCCACACCGTGTAGAGCACCACCCTGCGGCGCGTGCTGGGCCGTTTGCGACGGCGGCCGGATATGCGGGCGCGGTTCACCGGTGCGTTGCTGCGGTCGTCGGCCATGTGCTCCTCAGTCCTCTTTAGCTGCCCGAGTACCCCCTGCCGTCACGGTCAGGCGTGGCGTCGCTGCGTGAAGTCCGCCTGGGTTCCGGCTCCGTGTTTCCGACCTGACAGATGGCAGGCCGTGCGCCAGGGTTGCATACCGGCCATGGCCTTTTCCCGCGCGGGCGGCCCAGCGCTCCGTTCGCCCCTCTTCGTCCGCCTTACCGCTCTGACCTGCGCTTTCGCGGGTGATAACACCACAGCGGCCGGTCCGTGACGGGACCGGCCGCTGTGGTGCGGATCTCACCCGTACCCTGGCGATTCAGGACGAAGGGCCTTCCCGCCGGACGGCGGGAAGGCCCTTGGTGTGACGCGAGGTGTCCGGTCAGTCGCCGTTGCCCGGAGTGGGCGTGGTCTTGGCGATCTGCATCAGGAACTCGGCGTTCGACTTCGTCTGCTTCATCTTGTCCAGCAGCAGCTCGATGGCCTGCTGGGAGTCGAGCGCGTGCAGCACCCGGCGGAGCTTCCAGACGATGTTCAGCTCCTCCGGCGCCAGCAGGATCTCCTCCTTGCGGGTGCTGGACGGGTCGACGTCCACCGCCGGGAAGATCCGCTTGTCGGCGAGCTTCCGGTCGAGCTTGAGCTCCATGTTGCCGGTGCCCTTGAACTCCTCGAAGATCACCTCGTCCATGCGCGAGCCGGTCTCGACCAGCGCGGTGGCCAGGATGGTCAGCGAGCCGCCGTCCTCGATGTTCCGCGCGGCGCCGAAGAACTTCTTCGGCGGGTAGAGCGCGGTCGAGTCGACACCACCGGACAGGATGCGGCCGGAGGCGGGCGCCGCCAGGTTGTAGGCGCGGCCCAGGCGGGTGATCGAGTCCAGCAGGACGACCACGTCATGGCCCAGCTCGACCAGGCGCTTGGCCCGCTCGATCGCCAGCTCCGCGACGGTGGTGTGGTCCTCGGCCGGGCGGTCGAAGGTCGAGGAGATGACCTCGCCCTTGACCGACCGCTGCATGTCGGTGACCTCTTCCGGCCGCTCGTCGACGAGGACGACCATCAGGTGGCACTCGGGGCTGTTGCGGGTGATCGCGTTGGCGATCGCCTGCATGATCATGGTCTTACCGGTCTTCGGCGGGGCCACGATCAGACCGCGCTGGCCCTTGCCGATCGGCGCGACCAGGTCGATGATCCGGGTCGTCAGCCCGCCGGCCTCGGTCTCCAGACGCAGCCGGTCCTGCGGGTAAAGCGGCGTCAGCTTGCCGAACTCCGGCCGCCCGCGGCCGGTTTCGGGCGCCATGCCGTTGACCGAGTCCAGCCGGACCAGCGCGTTGAACTTCTCGCGGCGCTCGCCCTCACGCGGCTGGCGGACCGCGCCGGTGACGTGGTCGCCCTTGCGCAGACCGTTCTTGCGGACCTGCGCGAGCGAGACGTACACGTCGTTGGGGCCCGGGAGGTAGCCGGAGGTCCGGATGAACGCGTAGTTGTCGAGGATGTCGAGGATGCCCGCGACCGGGATCAGCACATCGTCCTCGGACAGCTGCGGCTCATTGCCGAAGTCGTCGCGGCCCCGGCGGCCACGGCGGTCGCGGTAGCGGCCACGGCGGCCGCGGCGGCCGCCCTCGAACTCGTCGTCGCCCTCGTCGGCGCGCTGCTGGCCCTGGCCGCGCCCGTCGCGCTGCTGACGGCCACCGCCCTGCTGGCCGTCGTCGCCCTTGCCACGGCGGTCCCCGCGGTCGCGCTGGCGCTCCCGGCGGTCACCCTTCTGGCCACGCTCCTGGCGGTCCTGGCGGTCACCGCCCCGGGAGCCCTTGCCCTCGGCGGTGTCGGCGGCGGCCTCGGCCTTCGCGTCGCCCTTGGGCTCGGCCCGGGTCTCGGTCTTGGCGGCGGCGTCGTTACGCGCCTCCGTCTTGGTCTCGACGGCGGTGGCCGTGCCCCCGGACTCGGCCGGGGTGGCGGCGGGCGCGGTGGCCCGGCGGCGGCGGCGCTCACCGGCCGGCTGCTCATCGGCGGCGGGCTCACCGGGCTGGCCCGGGATCTCGATCTGCGCTTGCGCGACGGCCTTCTCGGCCCCGTCGGCCGTGTCGGCCTTCTCCGCCTTCCCGGCGGCCTTCGAGGACTTGGCGCTGCCGCCCTTCTCCTCGGCGGCATCGCCCGTACGGGCCCGGGAGGTGGCACGGCGCTTCGGCTTGGTCACCCCCTCCGCGTCGGACGGGGCGGTCTCGGAGCCCTGGGCGGAGCCGGAGCCCGCGGCCTGCTTCTCCTTGATGACCTCGATCAGCTGGCCTTTGCGCATCCGTGCGGTGCCCCTGATGCCAAGGCTCGAGGCGAGCTGCTGGAGCTCGGCCAGGACCATGGCGTCAAGGCCGGTGCCCGAGCGGCGTCGCCGCGGGGCAGCGCCAGTGGCAGCACCGGTGGCGGGCGCGGAAGCGTCCGTAGCGGGCGCAGCGTTGTTCCCGACACCGCTGTCGGAGGTGCCGGAGGCGTTCACGCCCATCAGATCGGTGGTGTCGCTCACGAAGGGTCCTTCCCTGGAGCGGGCGTCGGCCTGTCTGGCTCGGCGACCGGTTGTGCTGTCCGGCTGTGGTCCTTCCGTTACGGACCGGGCCGGGGCGGTGGTCCGCCGGAGTACGGCGGAGAGATCAATTCATGGTTCCGACGCGACGGGGAGTTCACTGAGATCCGCCACGCCGATTCCGGAGCGTGCTCGATACTGCTCAGGCAGGCTGCTCAGGCAGTGTGGGAGGCTCCCGGAAGAAGGGTGGTCCCGGATGGGGACACTGAGCACTCAGCCTCTGCGGACATCCAAGAGACATCAAGTGCGGACTTGAGATTAACACTACCGGATCCAACAAACATTCCCCCTCTCCAAGACCGGCTATCGAGTTTTCCCGGGTCCGGGGCGCCCCGGACCGCGGTGTCAGGTGAGCGGCAGGACGCTCGCCCCCCCGGCGTCGAGAGCCAGCCGGTTGGCCGCCCACCCCTCGCCCGCCAGTCGTGCGACCTTGTCGGCCGCACCGTCCTCGACCAGCGCGAGCACCGTGGGGCCCGCACCGGAGATGACCGCGGGGACGCCGTCCGCCCGCAGTCGGTTCACCAGGCTCACGCTCTCGGGCATCGCCGGAGCACGGTATTCCTGGTGCAGCCGGTCCTCCGTCGCCGCGAGCAGCAGCTCGGGACGCCTGGTCAGGGCCTCGACGAGCAGCGCGGCCCGGCCCGCGTTGACCGCGGCGTCCACATGCGGGACGGTCCGCGGCAGCAGTCCGCGGGCGGTCTCGGTGAGCACCGGCCGGCCGGGTACGAAGACCACCGGAACGATGGAATCCGCGGGGTCCATCCTGATCGCCCGAGCGGACCCCGCGTCCGTCCAGGCGAGGGTGAAGCCGCCGAGCAGACAGGCGGCGACATTGTCGGGGTGGCCCTCGATCTCGGTGGCCAGCTCCAGCATCGCCTCTTCGCCGAGCCGCTCGGCGCCGCCTATGGTCACCGCGCGCGCGGCGACGATCCCGGCGCAGATGGCGGCGGAGGAGGAGCCCAGGCCCCGGCCGTGCGGAATGCGGTTGGCGCAGACCACCTCGAGCCCGCGCGGCTGCCCGCCCAGCAGGTCGAAGGTGGTGCGCAGGGAGCGTACGAGCAGATGGTTCTCGTCGCGCGGAAGCGTCTCCGCGCCCTCGCCGGCGATATCGATGTGCAGACCGGAGTCGGCGACCCGGACCACCACGTCGTCGTAGAGACCCAGGGCCAGACCGAGGGCGTCGAAGCCGGGACCGAGGTTGGCACTCGAAGCGGGGACGCGCACTCGGACGGCGGCGGCGCGGAACGCTGGACCGGCCATCGCTCGATGACTCTCCTTGTGTCTACGTGGGGTTGCTCGAAGAGGTACGGAACACCGCGGGGGCCGCGACACGTACGCGACGCCGCGCAGAGGCGAGTGCTCTGCGTCGGGGCGGATTCAGTACAGCCTATCGAAGGAAGGTTCTGTGGCGACATAGGGCGCACGGGAGGCGCACGATGCGTGTCGCGCTCCCTGCCGTCATCCGCGACCACTCTACTGGAGCGTCCCGCGCGCCCTCGCGCTTCTCCGCCACCACTTGAGTGGATCTTTAGACGAATCTTCCGGAAAGTTGCCGGAAACAGGCGAGGAGGAGCACGGGGGGCTCACCGAGCCGGCACCGACGACGGACCGCGGAGGGCTGGGCGAGCCGGGGCCGGGGGACCGCGGAGAGGGCTCGGCGAGCCGGGGCCCACGGCCCGCTGAAACCCCCGTCGCACCAGGTCCCGGCCCCGGCGCGGAGCCGGGACCGGAGCCGGGGATCGGGTCCGACCAGGGCCGGGGTCGGGCCAAGGTTGGGGCGGGGCCAGACCGGTGGTCAGACCGGTGGGGGTCGGACCTGGGCCGGGGTCAGACCAGCCCGAGCCGTACGGCCGCGGCGTCCGCGTCGACCGGGACGACGACCGGCTGCGGCGCACCCGCCACCGCCCAGTCCGGGTCCTTGAGCCCGTTCCCGGTCACTGTGCAGACGATGCGCTGGCCCGGGTCGACCAGCCCCTGCTCGGCCGCCTTCAGCAGGCCCGCCACGCTCGCCGCGGAGGCCGGCTCCACGAAAACGCCCTCCTGCGCGGCGAGCAGCCGGTAGGCCGCGAGGATCTGACGGTCGGTCACCTCGTCGATGAGGCCGCCGGACTCGTCACGGGCCTGCTCGGCGAAAGTCCAGGAGGCCGGGTTGCCGATGCGGATGGCGGTCGCGATGGTGCTCGGCTCCTTGACCGGCTCACCGCGCACGATCGGCGCCGCGCCGGACGCCTGGAACCCCCACATCCGGGGCGTGTGGGAGGCGCGCGGCGCCTCGTCCCCGAAGGGCGCCGCGTACTCCTTGTAGCCCTTCCAGTAGGCGGTGATGTTGCCCGCGTTGCCGACCGGCAGCACATGGATGTCGGGCGCGTCCCCGAGCATGTCCACGATCTCGAAGGAGGCGGTCTTCTGCCCCTGGATACGGGCCGGGTTGACCGAATTGACCAGCGCCACCGGGTACTTCTCGGACAGCCCGCGGGCCAGCGTCAGACAGTCGTCGAAGTTGCCGTCGACCTGGAGGATCTTCGAGCCGTGCACCAGGGCCTGGCCCATCTTGCCCAGCGCGATCTTGCCCTGTGGGACCAGCACCGCGCAGACCATCCCGGCCCGTACGGCGTACGCCGCCGCCGAGGCCGAGGTGTTGCCGGTGGAGGCGCAGATGACGGCCTTGGCGCCGGCCTCCTTGGCCGCGCTGATGGCCATCGTCATCCCCCGGTCCTTGAACGACCCGGTGGGGTTGGCGCCCTCGACCTTGAGGTGGACCTCGCAGCCGGTGCGCTCGGAGAGCACCTGCGCGGGCACCAGCGGCGTACCGCCCTCGCGCAGGGTGACGACGGGGGTCGTCCCGCTGACCGGGAGGCGGTCGCGGTACTCCTCGATGATGCCCCGCCAGCCGTGCCACTGACGGGTGCCGGACATTCGAGGCCCGGCGTCGGCGATTGCGTTCATGATCTTCCTTACTCTCCGCTCACCCTCTGTTCGGCCTCCGCGGGGCCATTGCGGCCGCTACTCGCCCTCGACCCGCATGATGCTCGCGACATCGCGGACGGTGTCGAGCCGGCGGAGCGCCTCCACGGTCGTCGACAGCGCGGCGTCGCTCGCCTGGTGGGTCACCACGACGAGGGACGCCTCGCCGTCCTTCCCCTGTTGGCGGACCGTATCGATGGACACGCCGTGCTCGGCGAAGACTGTGGCGACCTGCGCCAGAACTCCCGGTTTGTCGGCGACATCCAGGCTGATGTGGTATCGCGTGATCACATCGCCCATGGGGCTCACCGGGAGCCGGCTGTAGGCGGACTCCCCGGGTCCGGTGGCCCCCGCCAGCTTGTTGCGGCAGGCGGCGACGAGGTCGCCGAGAACGGCCGAGGCGGTCGGCGAACCGCCCGCGCCCGGTCCGTAGAACATCAGCTGACCCGCGGCCTCGGCCTCCACGAAGACCGCGTTGTACGCCTCCCGGACGGAGGCCAGGGGGTGGCTCAGTGGAATCATCGCCGGGTGCACCCGCGCGGTGACCGACCGGCCGTCGGCGGCCCGCTCACAGATGGCGAGCAGCTTGACGGTGCAGCCCATGCGCTTGGCGGAGGCGATGTCGGCGGCGGTCACCTCGGTGATGCCCTCGCGGTGCACATCGTCGAGGGTGACCCGGGTGTGGAAGGCGATCCCGGCGAGGATCGCGGCCTTCGCGGCGGCGTCGAAGCCCTCCACGTCGGCGGTCGGGTCGGCCTCGGCATAGCCCAGGGCCGTGGCCTCGTCCAGCGCCTCGCTGTAGCCGGCGCCGCTTCCGTCCATCCGGTCGAGGATGAAGTTGGTGGTGCCGTTGACGATGCCGAGGACGCGGTTGACCTTGTCGCCCGCGAGCGACTCGCGCAGCGGCCGTACCAGCGGGATCGCCCCCGCGACGGCGGCCTCGTAGTAGAGGTCCGCCCGGCGCCGCTCGGCGGCCGCGTGCAGCGCCGCGCCGTCCTGGGCGACCAGCGCCTTGTTCGCGGACACCACGCTCGCCCCGTGGTCGAAGGCGGTGGTGATCAGGGTACGGGCGGGCTCGATGCCGCCGATGACCTCGACCACCACATCGATGTCCTCGCGCTTGACCAGCGCCATGGCGTCGGTGGTCACCAGCTTCGCGGGCACCCCTTCGCGGACCCGGCCGGGACGCCGCACGGCGATCCCGGCCAGCTCGACCGGGGCCCCGATGCGCGCCGCGAGGTCGTCCGCGTGCGTCGTCATGATGCGCGCCACCTCTGAGCCGACCACTCCACAGCCCAGCAGCGCCACTTTCAGCGGACGCGTACGCATCATCCGACCTCGTTTCTCATCCATCGCGTTAGTGCATCGGCGCGTTAGTGCACCAGTCTCATGCACTGGACGGGATTTCCTATCCCGGGTCCAGTATCCGAGATCCATTTCTCGCTAGCCGACATCGAGCCGCAGGAGATCTTCCTCCGTCTCGCGCCGGACGATCTCGCGCGCCTGTCCGTCACCCACGGCGACGACGGGCGGACGGAGCGCGTGGTTGTAGTTGCTCGCCATCGAGCGGCAGTACGCGCCGGTGGCGGGCACGGCGATCAGATCGCCGGGCGCCAGATCGGCGGGCAGGAAGGCGTCCCGTACCACGATGTCGCCGGACTCGCAGTGCTTGCCGACGACGCGGGAGAGCATCGGCTCGGCGGTGGAGTCACGGGAGACCAGCGCCACGGTGTAATCCGCGTCGTAGAGCGCGGTGCGGATGTTGTCCGACATCCCGCCGTCGACGCTGACGTACGTCCGCAGCCCCGGCAGCTCCTTGACCGTGCCCACCTCGTACAGGGTGAAGGTGGTCGGCCCGACGATGGCCCGCCCCGGCTCGACCGACAGCCGCGGCACCGCGAGCCCGGCCGTCTCGCACTCCCGGTGGACGATGTCGCGCAGCGCCTTGGCGATCTCCTGCGGCTCGCGGGGGTCGTCCTCCGGGGTGTACGCGATGCCGAGGCCGCCACCGAGGTCGATCTCGGGCAGCTCGACGCCGTGCTCGTCCCGGATCTCCTTGAGCAGCCCCACGACGCGGTGGGCCGCGACCTCGAACCCGGACGTGTCGAAGATCTGCGACCCGATGTGCGAGTGAATCCCGATGAGCTCCAGCCCGTCCAGCTTCAGCGCCCGCCGCACGGCCTCCGCGGCCAGCCCGCCGGCGAGCGGAATGCCGAACTTCTGGTCCTCGTGGGCGGTCGCGATGAACTCGTGCGTATGGGCCTCGACACCGACGGTGACCCGGATCTGCACCGGCTGCCGCCTGCCGAGCCGCTGGGCGATGTGCGCGACCCGCGCGATCTCCTGGAACGAGTCGAGCACGATCCGCCCGACGCCCGCCGCCACGGCCCGCTCGATCTCGTGGACGGTCTTGTTGTTCCCGTGCATCGCGATCCGCTCGGCGGGCATCCCGGCGGCGAGCGCGGTGGCCAGCTCCCCACCGGAACACACGTCGAGGTTGAGCCCCTCCTCGTTCAGCCAGCGCACGACGGCGCGGGAGAGGAACGCCTTCCCGGCGTAGAAGACGTCGGCGTCCTCCCCGAACGCCTCCCGCCAGGCCCGGCAGCGGGCCCGGAAGTCGGCCTCGTCGAGGAAGTAGCCAGGGGTCCCGAACTCCTCGGCGAGCGTCTTGACGTCGACCCCGCCGACGGTCGCGACACCGTCGGCGTTCCGGCCGACCGTACGGGACCACACGCGCGGGTCGAGCTGATTGAGATCGGCGGGCGGCGCGGCGTAGTGCCCCTCGGGCAGGACATCGGCGTGACGGGGCCCGGCGGGGTGGGCGGAACGGCTCATGCTGTCTTCGCTGTCTCTCTGAGTCGTGCAGACAAGGTCTTACAGGTGGGCGGGTGCGCTGATGCCGAGCAGATGCAGGCCGCCGGCGAGCACCACCCCGACGGCCTCGGCAAGGGCCAGCCGGGAACGGTGGGCGGCCGAGGGTTTGACCTCGCCGGACGGGAGGGGCGGACAGACGTCATGGAACCGGAAAAAACTGTCGGCGGTAGCGACAAGATGCCGCACGAGCTGGTCAGGCGCACGATGCCGGGCGGCAGCGGCGACGGTGCGGGGATGGTCGGCGAGGAGGGCGAGGAGGGCGGTCTCGGCGGGGTGGTGGTAGGCGCCGGGGCCGGGCGTGATGCCGAACTGCCGACCGTTCCTCACCAGGCCACGAACACGGGCATGGGCGTACCGCACCCGGAAAAGGGGGTTGTCCTCGCGCTGGGAGAGGAGGCGGGCGGGGTCGAGATCGGGCAGATCGTGGGCCGCGGGCCGGAGCAGCGCCCAGCGGGCGGCGTCGGACCCGAGCGAGGTGAGCAGATCACGCCCGGAGACCGGAACGGCCCGCACAACAGGCCCGTCCCCCCGGACGACGACTCCCCCGGCGGCCGCGACGAGCCCCCGCACCACATGCCCGACCAGCGCGGCCCGCACCTCATCACTGGACCCGACGGGAACGGAGACCCCCGCGAGCGCGTCACCGTGCCCGTAGCGGAGCCCCTGGGAGAGGACGTCCCGCACGAGCTGAGCATGGGAGGTGGCGTCAAGGGTGATGTTGAGAAACCCGGGTTCGGCGATGTCGACGCGAGCGATCCCGGGCGTACGGACGAGCCGCCGCCGCAGAACCTCGGCGATGACGAGCGCCTCACCATGAGCGCCGGCCAGCTGGAGAGCAACATTGGTGGCGTAATCCCCACACCCGGGCCGAGGCGGAGTCCGCACCTTCACCCGCTCCGGCACGGCAACGCACAGCTCGTCGTCCTCGACGGCACGACGCACGGTGTGCAGCACAGTGCGGGAGAGCTGGGCGGGAGTCACGGGACAAGCGTATGGGAGGAGGGGGGTGGACAAGCGAACCGGTTTCGCCCATCGGACGAGCACCCGCGGCACGGGGCCGGACCGGGCGGCGCGGAGGCTGGACGGGCACACGCAGCACGGGGCTGAGCCGGACGGGCACACGCAGCGCGGGGCCGGACGAGCAGACGCGGTGCGGAGCCGGACGGGCACACACGGCACGGGGCCGGACGAGCGCACGCGGCGCGGGGCCGGACGAGTAGACGCGGCGCGAGGGCCCAGCGAGCACACGCGGCACGGGGCCGGACGGACACACGCAGCACGGGGCCGAGCCGGACGAGCACACGCGACGCGGGGTCGAGCCGGACGAGCACACGCGGCACGGGGCCGGACGGACACACGCGGCACGGAGCCGGGCCGGGCGAGCACGCGGCACGGGGCCGGACGGGGCCGGGGCCCACCCCCACTACCCGGTGGGCCCCACGACCGGCTCGGCATCGTCGGGCGCCGCTGCACCGGCCGCACCCTGCCTCATCAGCCTCCGCACGAGCTCGACGAGATCGACGGGCTCGAAGGGTTTCGCGAGGAAGGCATCGACGCCCAGCGCCTTCCCGCTGTCCATCTCGTACTTCGTACACGCACTGATGATCGCGACGGGCACATGACACGTTCGAGCATCAGCACGCAACCGCGATGCCGTATGCAGCCCATCGAGTCTGGGCATCACGACATCGAGAGTGATCACATCGGGCCGCACCTGGTGAACGATCTCCAGGCACTCGGCACCATCGGCCGCGGTCACGACCTCGAAGCCCTCCAGCTCGAGGTTGACCCTGATCAGCTGCCGGATGACCTTGTTGTCGTCGACGACAAGGACCCGGCCGGACAAGCCAGGCACATCCTGAAGAGTAGGCGCGCAGCAGCGGCTGCGTCCGGGTTTTCCCCACTTCCACCACGTGCGGGGGACCTTTCCCCAAGACTCCTGCGCCCCGCCCTCCATATGCGGTATACGCCCCTCCGCACCCCCACCTCCCCTCCCCCGACCGCCGGCTCCCGATAAGCGTTCATGACCACCCCGAGCGAGCTGGTAGGGTTCTACCCGTCGCCGCAAACAACAGCGACAAGCCCCCGTAGCTCAGGGGATAGAGCAACGGCCTCCGGAGCCGTGTGCGCAGGTTCGAATCCTGCCGGGGGCACCTCGCACGAGGTGCCGAAAGACCCCGCCACCAGCCAGGTCGCTGGATGCGGGGTCTTCGCGTATGCGTAACCGGACGCCGCCGAACACAGCCCCATGAGGCGCCTGAGCAGGCTTGGCAACATGGCTTGGGCCCGGCTCGACGGCCTGGGCTCAGCCGGACGACGTGACCGAGGACCATACGCCGAACCACTGCTCGGCGCCGTACTCCTCGAACCGCTCCACCTCGGTGAACCCTAGCTTCGCCGCGAGGCGCATCGCGCGATCGTTGGCGGTCTGGGTACAGAGCACCACCGGCTCACCGGGAAGTGCGTGGGCGAACCAGTCGAGTGCCGCTGCGCACGCTTCGGCGGCGTACCCGCGTCCCCATGCCTCCGGCAGGAACATGTAACCGAGCTCGGCCTCCCCGGCATCCGGACGGACGTGACCCGGGCGTTCCGCATCGCGGCGATCGAGCGTGATCGTGCCGATCATCGCTCCGTCGAGATCGACCACGAAAAGGCCAGGGCGTCGCCCGGGTACCTCAGGCACCGCGCGTTCGAGCTCCTCACGCGGTCGAGGGCCACCGAGGTAGGTGCGCACCTCTGGTGATGCGAACAGCTCGATGAACGCCGCACGGTCCCGGGCCTCGGACTCGCGGAGCATGAGCCGTTCGGTCCTTATCGGGGCGGGTGGCCAGGCGACGGGTCCGAGTCCGGTCATGGCGGGCAACCTATCGCACGCTCGTGAGAGTGATCCGAAAGAGAAGGCCTAGAACCAAGCGACTTCAGCGCTCGCCCCGGGACAACACGGGCAGCTACGACCTCCGGAATCGAGCGCGAGTCTGTTCAAGGACGTCATCGCAAGGGACGATCCGAAGATTCGGTACATCCGTTTCCACATTCCTGAGGTCAGTTGCCGAATACTCACCGCGCTCCCTATCAGCCCCATCACCTGTCCGGAACCCATCCGCTTCCTCCAGCACTTGCCGAACGGTGAGAAGTTCTGCTTTCTCACGCGCCATGACCGTCACCGCCCTCCCGGACCGAAGAGCAGCCACGAGGCCGCCTCCGGACTGTAGCCACGCCCGCCATCGCCAGTGGCCCAGCGGTGCTCGGCCCGTGCCTGACGCAGTGCGGTCAGCGTGGTCTCGAGTACCGACGCGTCTTCGTGGGTGTGGTCCCGTACGGGCAGCGTGGCCAGGTCTCGCGCGTGATGGATGCGACGGTCCGCCGCACCAGCCGACTCGGCACCCCTGGTGGCGTACTTCGCGATGTAGCCGGCGACCGCCGCCGAAGTCAGCCGCTCCCTCCCCAGCCGCACGAGGCGATGGGCCGCACGTCGGTCCGAGTCCCAAAGCGCGGCACCCGACGCCCGACGAGATCGCCGCCGAACGACGTCGAGTCCGGCCGGGGCCTCCCACAGTCGCCCCATTGGCTACCCGTTGGGCGGTCGCCCCACGCGAAAGCGGACCGTGGAAGATCGTATGGGCCGAGCCTGCGCCTCCGCTGAGGGACGCGTACCCGCCATCAGCCAGCCGCTTTCGCGCCAAGGACCAGCGGTTTTCGGTAATGGACGCGCCCGTTGTCAGTCCTGAGGACTAACCTCGTGCGCTCCGTGTGGGCCCGCCCACGCGGCCCGACCACACCACGGAAGCCCAGGGGGGACGCACCGTGACCACCGCGCCCAACGACCCGACCGGATACCGGATCTCCATCGTCGACGAGGACCCGTTGCGCGCCCGCAAGGAAGCGCGTGAGCTCCTTGCCGAGATCGCCGACACCGATCCGGGCGCGGCCCTGGACATCCCCCGGCAGCGCGCGCCCGAGGACACGAAGCTCGGAGGCATGGACAAGGGCGGGCTGTCCGTCGACACGGTCGGGGTGCTGATCAGCGCCGGCTCACTGGTCGCGGCCGCGGTGCAGATCTGGCTGGCCCGCGTGCCGCAGCGGACGATCGTCGCCAGGCGGCCCGACGGCGCGACCCTCCAGATCACCGGCAAGGAGGCGCGCGAGGACGACGAGCGGATCGAGCGGTTCCTCGCCGGTGGCGGCGAACCCGCCGACGGCCGCGAGGGGGACGACGGCGACACGACGGCGGCGGGCTGAGCGCGTATGACCGACAACGACCGGTACGCCATGCTCGTCGGCGTCTCGACATACGACAGCGACGCCTACCCCGATCTCCCGCCCGTCCGTGCCGACCTGCATTACATGCGGGCGGTGTTGGAGAACACCGAGATCGGCATGTACAACGACTGCGCGATGGTCGCAGAGCCGACCCGCGCCGAGATGCTGCACGCCGTGGAGACGTTCCTGGAGGAGCGGCAGCCGAGCGAAACGGCCCTGCTGTACTTCAGCGGGCACGGCGAATTCTGCGAGGACGACAACCAGCTGTACTTCCTCACCCGGGACGCGGACCCCGACGACCTGCCGGGCACAGCCGTACCGGCGGAGTTCCTGGAGCGGGTGCTCCAGTCCTGCCGTGCCCCGTCGAAGCTCGTGTTGCTGGACTGCTGCTCCAGCGGCTCCGTCGTCCAGGGCTGGACCGCCAAGGGCGCCCCGGGCGACGCCGATGAGCGGCCCGCGCCCAGCACGCTGCTGCGGCCGACCGGCGTGTACTTCATCACCGCGTCCGACGCGCTGCAGTCCGCCTCCGCGATGGCGCCGCCCGGGTCCACACTCGGCACGTCCCGGTTCACCGGTGAGATCGTGGAGGGGCTGCGGAACGGACTGATCAAAGGCGGCGGCTGGATCACTCCGGACGACCTGTTCGAGTACCTGACGGCGCAGATGACGCGCAAGGGCGTGCCCCAGGGACAGCGCCCCACCAAGTCCACGTTCCGGGCCACGCGAAGCCTGCCTTTCGCGCTGTCCGTGGCGCGACCCGTCCACCTCCCGACGCCGCCGCGTGACGCGACGGAGGCGGCGCGGCAGTCCCCCGCCCTGCTGAAGGCCCGGGAACTGGCGGCGGTGGACGCGCGGGACGGCGTGGACTGGCAGCGGCTGCTGCGCTACTACGTGCAGTGCCTCACCGCCGAGGCGGCGGCCGGGATGCTGCCCGACCGCGACAGCGAGCGGAATTCGGGGTACTTCTTGCTGGGCAGGGGTGAGGAGGTCATCCAGTCGGGGCGGGGTTCGACCTTCCAGGCACCCGGGCAACTCCCCAGGCCACAGGCCCGGCCGGGCCGGGGCGACGGCGACGCGGGATCGCAGCAGGAGTACTGGTACGGCTATCCGGCCGTCACGCTCCCCGTACGCGAGGGAGGCGGTCGGGGGCGACGTACGTCCGTGACGATCGCGCCGCTGCTGATCCAGCAGATGGAACTCGCACCGGACGAGAACGGCCAGGACGTACTCCGGCCGACCGGGGTGCCGTCCCTCCACACCGGTGTCGTCTCGGAACTGCTGGAGGCTGACGACGCGGCCGACCTCGTCGCCGGCTGGCAGCCGACCTGGCAGGAGGGCAACGACGCGCAGATGCTCCGGGCCGTGCGGCAGTTGCTGGAGGAACTGAAGTTGCCGGAGCTGGAGCCGCTCGATCCGTCTGCGCTCAGCGAGCGAACGGTGGATCAAGCTCTGCGGCCCGGCGCGCACAACGCGGCCGTCCTGCTCGTGCCGTCGGGTGTGGAGGCGAACGCGACGCAGGGGCTGGTGGACAACCTGCTGCAGATGTCGACACGGACCGGCCAGATCCCCGGCACCGCCTTGGAAGCGCTGCTGAGCGGCGGTGAGGCGGGAGCGGACTCCCAGGCCGTCGTGGTGGCGCCGGGGCCGTGCAACGAGAGTCAGGAGCTGGTGGTCTCCTCGGCGATGACGCGGGCGCTGACAGTGGCCACGGGACCGCCCGGCACGGGCAAAAGTGAGGTGGTCACGGCCACCGTCACCACTTGTGTCGCCGCCGGACAGTCCGTGCTGGTCGCGTCCACGAACAACGAGGCGGTGGACGTCGTCGCCAAGCGCTGCGACGACATCGCGCCGGGGCTCATGATGCGGACAGGCAACGCGAAGGCGTTGAAGGAGGAGGCTGAGAAGCTGGAGCGGCTGCTCGGTGAGCCCGTAAAGGCCCCGCGGCGGGGTTCGGCGACCGTGGGCGGGGAGCTGCGCAACACCCGTGCGCGGGCCATCGGGCAGCGGGAGGAGGCGGAACGCCGTGTGAGTGAGGAGGAGCGCCTGCTGGACCTGCTCCGGGAGCGGGAAGAACGAGCCGCCGCGCTGGAGCTGCCGCTGACGCTGCTGAGATCCGCGTGGGCAGCGGCCGGGGACAGTGCGGCCGTGCTGGGACGCTGGGAGGGCAGGGCCCGGAAGGCGGCCGGGACCCGCTGGTGGCTGTTGGGCGGGTGGCGCAGGGCTCGGGCCCTGGCCGCGCTGGTCGCGGCGGTCCGAGCCCCGGAGGGCGACGGCCCGCCGTGGCCGGGGTGGGCGAACGAGCGCCCCGTGCCGCCGGAGCTGCTGGAAGCCCTGGCGGACACGGTGGCCGTGGAGCGCCGGCTGCGGGAGCTCGTGCCCGAGCACACTGGCTGGGACGAGGGCGGGCTGAAGCAGGCGCGGCTGGAGACAGCGGATGCGCTGTCGGAGCTGTCCGCCGAACTGTCACGCGCGATGTCGGCGGAGACACTGACGCGGGCGCGCGGGCTGATGGGGCAGCGGCTCCAGGCGCTGCGGAGCCGTTCGGGGTTCCGGAAGAGCCAGCAGAACCTGATGGCACACATCAAGGGGTGGGCGATCAGCACACACTCGGTGCGGCAGCTGGAACTCACCCCCAAGCTGTTCGACCTTGTCGTCATCGACGAGGCCAGCCAGTGCTCCATACCGTCGGTGCTGCCGCTGCTCTTCCGGGCCCGGGGGGCACTGATCATCGGAGACCCGATGCAGCTGGGCCACATCGCCAACATCGCGCCGCAGCAGGAGCGGCAGGCGAGGGTCCGGGCCGGGCTGAGCGCGGCACAGCTGGAGGACCACCGGCTCGTGTACCACGTGCACTCGGCGTACCACGCGGCCGCACAGCACGGCGACACCGCCCTGCTGCTCGACGAGCACTACCGGTGCCACCCGCGGATCGCCGATGTCGTCAACGGCTACTGCTACGCGGGCCAGTTGCAGGTACTCACCGACGTTCGGCGGCAGGTCCCGGCGCTCGACCCGGTGGGGGCGGCCGATCCGGCACCGGTGCTCGGCTGGGTGGACGTGCCGGGCGGCGAGTCGGCGCGGGGCGGGGACGGACAGTCCTGGCGCAACGACGCGGAGGCCAGGGCCGTGCGGCGGGTGGTGGACGAATTGCTCGCGCGGCTGCCGCAGGGCGCGACGGTGGGCATCGTGACGCCGTTCCGGGCGCAGAAGCAGGCGCTGGCGCGGGTGTGGCGCGACGACGACCGGGTGCGGGTGGGGACGGTGCACGCGTTCCAGGGCGGGCAGCGCGATGTGATGGTGCTCAGCCCGGTGGCGACGCTCAACACCCCGCCGAGGACGACACACTGGGTGGCCGGCCAGGTCAACCTGTGGAACGTGGCGATCACGCGGGCCAAGTCGCAGCTGATCACCGTGGGCAGCCACGCCTTCTGGCAGGGGCAGAGCGGTCTCCCCGCGATGCTCGCTGGGCGCTCTGCGCTGCTGGGGGCCGGTGATGACCACGGCTTGGGCGCGGGGGACGCCGTGGGCGGTACGCAGGGGGCGGCCGGACCAGGAACCGCGTTCCGCGAGGAGCTCTCCGACCGACTCCAGCGGTACCTCGGGGAGCGTGGCGTCACCGATCTGGAGCGCGCGGCTGTGGTCGGCGGCCACACGGTGGACCTGCTGTTCACCTCGGGCGGGGAGAACACGGCGGTACTGATCGACACGGGCCCGCCGCCCGGCCGGGACCCGGCGAGGCACCTGCGGTTGACACACGCCCAGGGCGACCTGCTGATCGGTCTGCCGTCCGGCGGCCACGGGGCGAAGGCGTGCGAGGTGGGCAGGACGGTGCGGGTGCCGGCGTGGCGGATCCTGGAAGGCGAGGAGATGCTGGCACCGCTGTTCAACTGACCCCGGCATCCGCCCTCTGGGCTGCCTCTCCCCCGGCTACTGCCACGCGCGGACCAGGTCTTCCGGTCCCCAGTGCGCCGCGAGCGGCAGATCGTCCTCGATGCCGCAGCGGGAGATGGCCACGAGCGGGGTATCCGGTTCGGCGCCGGGCACCGCGAGCATGTCCCAGGCCAGGGCGTCGTACTCGCGTGGCCCGAAGGGATGGGAGTCCAGCCACTTGATGGAGCCGAGCGACGGCCAGGGACCGCAGCGCCTGGTCCCAGTCCGCGGCGTGCAGTCCGGCCACCAGTTCCGCCCCGGGCAGCGGGGACTGCGCGAGCGCCGCGGAGAAGTCCGCCCAGGCGACGGCGTTACGGCCCCGGGTCACCTGGAAAACCACGTACGGAACGCCGGACCGGTCACAGAACCCCTCGACCAGACGAGATTTCTTGTGTGTGCAGGCGTATGCGGCGTTGAAGGGCTAGGAGGGGTCCGGAGACCAGTTGCAGGCATGAGCGTGGAGCATCCATCTACTCCGATCAGCACGAGCAGATGGAAAGGACCCGGACGAGTCCAGAGGCCCGCAGCACTCCTCCATGACCGTGCCCGTCCCGCCGACAGGAGCCTGGGACTGCCAGCGGCTGCCGCGCGCAGCCTGTCGACCAAGGTGCTTGCTACGGTTCAGTCCGTCGCCGCCCCGGCCTTGGACAGTCCTCGGCGGGGTATCGCACGATCCAGATGGATCACCACGGTGGAGTAAAAGCGGTGCACCGCGTCGTCTACGCTGCGGATGAAACCGGACTCGGCGTTGCCGCGGCTGCTTCCCATGCTTTTAATCAAAGACAGGCGGAAGCCGGTGATGCGGGTGCCGCTGTCCCTTGGCAGCATGTCCGCCGGCTCTGGGCGGAGCCGTTCCAGGGTACCCCGCGGGCCGCCTTTCTCCCCGTCGACGAGGGTTTCGATGTGGGTAGTCGCCGGTGCGTCGACCAAGCTTCGGATGAGCCGTTTCGCCCAGGACAGGGGGTAGCCCTGCCCGGGTGCCGATATCTCGAATGAGGTGCGCAGTTTGCCTGTGCGAAGGTCCGCATTGATAGCCAGAATGCCGGGCGTTCCCTCAATGCGCAGTTCCGCTTGCAGTTTTCCATCGAGGCAGAGTTGATCGGCGAGGCGGCTCCGGCGTGCTCCTGGATCCGTCCCCCGCTTGGTGCGCTGCACGGGCAGTACTTTCTGCCCCAGTTCGCCACCGAGCCGGAGACATACCTGCCGGATAAGGCGCTCCCAGCTCTCGACGACCTCCAGTGCGCGCGAGTCCCCCTGACACAGGGTTTCCTCGTCGATGCCGTTGCGTACGGGGACCCAGGCTGGGCCCATGTTCTGGAAGCCGTGGCAGCCTGAGTTGTCGTGCTGCAGGTAGTACAGCAGCTCCTGCAGCAGCCAGGCGTGCGCCGCGTTGCCGACGCCCTCATGGCGGATCAGCATCTGCGCTTGATGCGCGACTTCCGCCCAGGAAAGGTGCCAGAGGGCGACCTTGTGCTTGCGCCGTCCATCGATCTTGACGTCGACGAGCGGGCTGCCCTCCAGCGCTACGTCGTTCGACAGGGTGATCACGGCCTCGTAGCCACGGCGCGCAGCGATGTCCATATACGCTTGCACCTGATCGGCCTTCAGTGCGTTGCCATTGGTCTTCGTCTCGACCAGGGCCGTCCATAGGTTGCCAGCCCGCTCGACGCGGATCACCCCGTCGGGGCGTCGCGGTGTGTCGCCGTGCGGCAGAGTGACCTCGGTGAAGGTCTCCATACGGCCTGCTGGTGCTCCGAACGCTGCGGTGAGTCTCCGGCCGAATTCCGGCACTTGCGCCATCACCGACAGCAGCACCGAGGTGGCCCGCATTTCACGATCCCGGTCGCTTTTGAGTACCGACACAGGAAAGAGTCGGGCCGCCTTCCAGGAATCGTTTTCCGCCAAGGTTTTCTTGACTGCCTTGGGCAGGGTGACCTTCTTCTTCGCTGTACGAGGTCGAGCGGTAGACTTCCGTGACTTACCACCGTCTTCGGGGCGACGAGGAGCCGGAACAGCTTCCAATGCTTCTTGCGGATTCGGCCCGTTGACCGAGTTCAGGACCGTCAAGTCCTCCTGATCCCCGATCGCAGCGTTGTCCTGCGCCTCTGCTGCAGCGGCGTCGTCCTCGATGCCGACCCCGAAGTCCGTGGCCAGTCCGGCGAGACCAGTTTCGTAGCCCTGTCCGACGGCGCGAAACTTCCACTCCGCATCGCGCCGATACAGCTCACCAAAAATGATCGCGCTCATGGAGTCGACGCCGTCGATGGCAAAGCGAAGAAGATCCTCACCGGACGCGTCGACCAAGGACAGCCGCACCTCCTCAAGTTCGCCGAAGCGCGCTCCGTTGTACCGGCTAGCGGCCACGACTATGCGGTCGACATCGGTCGGAACCGCAGTCAGGTCGAAGCTGATCCGGTCCTCGTTCCCGTCTGCCGTTGGCGTTTTACCCAGTAACTGCACGCTCCCGTCGGCGGCAACCGGGTTGTTGTAGAAGCAGAAGTCGGTGTCGCTGCGAACCTTGCCGTTCGCCTCCAGCAACAGGACGGAGACATCCGCGTCACCCTCACCGGTCGGACTCCCCCAGCCCAGACTGACGATCACCGAACCAACGTTCTCGCTCAGGGACGCCAGAGCCACGTTCGCCCCCTTGACCATTTCGTGCATGAGTACCCCCCAACTGATGCGAGTCAGGCACGAAGGCGCCAACACCTCAACGGCCCGACGCACGACGCAATGTGACGCGTCGCACACGCGCAACTGTAGTGCCCGCAGAGCGGAGCGCAGGGGGCAGACGGAATCTTTGGGGCCTGGACCAGCAGCGTTGTGACCGGCCTGTCATATGCCCTGTCGCGCGTCATGCGCGACGTGCTACTCGGCGCCCAACCTTCCGTGTCTCTCGCCGTAGCCGATGAGTCCCCTGGCTCGGGCCCAGCTTCAAAACAGTCGCTTCCTGCCGTCGGCTTCATCAGAACCTTGCGCCGTCGGAGATGGCTTGCCTCGTCCGCGATGGTTCGCAGGGCCAGTCGTAGCCGAGGTCCACCACATATGTGTCGCTTCGGAGGAGACGTGAACGTCTGTCACAACCTGGCTGACTGGCGCTCTGTCCTTGCCACCATTTTCTTGGTCCTCTGGAAGAGCGACTGCACCGCTGACCGGAGGGGGAAGGTGAGGCGTGGGGACGTCATCGCGGTGGCCGGGGCCCGGTGGTCGTACCGGCGTCGCGGGCGAGTGGAGCCGGGCGAGCCGACGGGCCTCTGCCTGGCGGCCGGACGCGCGTGATGCCGTGGCGAAGCTGGACGACATAGCGGCGAAGCACCTTACGGTCCTCCACCGGACCCTCCGGGAGGATCCGACGGCCTTCGGCCTTTACGACGCGGCATGCGCGGCCGGGGAACGACTGACCGGCGCCGTGGCCGTCTGGACACTGAGCCGGGATGGCGATGAATTCGCCGCCCGCTTCGCCGCAGCCGTGGCCGGTGAGGGCGGCACCGTGGCGGATGCGGCCGTACGACGGGCCGCCGTGACATCCGCTCGTCGTCTCCTGGAGCGGCATCCCGAAGCCGGTGGTCCGGGCGGCAGCGGTTTGTCGGGCGAGGTGTTCTGTCTCCTTTTTCGAGGGTTCTTCGCCGATGTCGTGGCCGAGTTCCTCCGTACCGCAGTTGCCGAGAAGGTGAAACGCGTGGCCCCGCTGCTGCCCGCCGTCGATCCCGAGGACCACATCGCCGACTGGATAGCCGAACACCTTCTGGGCCTGCTGCCGGACCCATGTGAAGAAGCCACACGGCTCGCGGAGGCGGAGGAGAAGGCGGATCGGGTCGCGTCAGCGGTCGGGGATCCGATCGGTTCCCTGCGGATCGTCGCGCATGGAATCGTTCCCCGAGCGGCCGGCCGGGCGCTGGGCCTGCTCTCCGACGGGCCGGGCGAGGATACGGACGGCACGCCGTACGAGGGGGAACCTGCCGCATGACTGCAGCGCAGACCCGGCTCTTCTGGCTTTCCCGTCCGGGCACCGAAGCACCGCCGCGGTATTGGCGGCCCCTCCACGACACCGTGTACTGGGAGCGCCCGTCACGAGGACCGGACAGACGGCAGTTGTTCGCCCCCGCCCCGGACTGGGCGGATGACCTGCAGCGGGTGGCGCGTGCCGTCTTCGCGGCGGACCGGTACGTCAGCCGTGCCGATGGCTTCGACCGCTGGACCCGCCACATCACTCTCTCCGTGCCCGTCGCCCATCCTGAGCGGTGGAATCGTGCCCTGCCCGCCCTGACGGCCGTTCTGGGGACCGTGACGGGCGACCTGTGGGACGTCGCCTTCCGGCCCATGCACGAGAAGTCGGTCCGGGAAGGGCCCCTCACCTTCCCCACCGAGTACGCACAGGAGGTCGCCCTGTTCTCCGGCGGCCTCGACTCCCTCGGCTGGGCAGCCAAGCGCGCCACCCTGCCCGCCACCCGCGCCCTGCTCCTCATCACCTTCGAGGAACGCAACTTCGAGGCATTACAGGAGCACGTGTACCAGGCTGTGTACGGCCTGCGGCAGCGGCAACGCCGATTGCGGCGTCTTCAGCAGAGCCAGACCGTACGCACACCGCGTGGCAGCGGCATCAAGCCGGAGCGGACCACTCGCTCACGCGGCCTGCTGTACGCGGCAACCGCCGTGCACGCGGCCGCGGCGGAACACGTCCGCGTCGTCCACCTGCCGGAGAACGGCCAGCTCGCCCTCAACCCACCGCTGTCCGCCGCCCGGGCCGGAGCCTGCTCGACCCGTTCGGTGCACCCCTGGACGCTTCACCACCTCAACCGGGTGATCTCCGATGTCGCGGAGCCAGGGTCGGCGATAAGCGTCGAAAATCCCTTCGCGACGCTCACCAAAGGCGAAGTCTGCAGGGTGGCGCATGACGCGGGGCTGCCGCAGCAGGTACTGGAGGCCACCCTTAGCTGCGGCACTCCCCCCGCCCGCCGACCCACCGGGCCCGCACTCGCCCACTGTGGTCTCTGCTTCCCCTGCCTGGTCCGCCGCTCGGGTCTGCTGCACACGTTCGGCGACGACCGCACACCTTACGCGGCCGATCCCTGGGACCCCACCCTGCCCGCTTCGAAGACCGGCACCTGGCGGGCCCTGCGGCGATGGCTGGATACCGAGTGGGGCACGCTCGATCTGGTGGCCGACGCCCCGCTGCCGCCGGATGCTCAACCAGCTCCGCTCCTGGAGGTGGTCGAGCGAGGCAGGAAGGAATTGCGGGCGCTGGTCGCGTGGGCGGACGAGAGGGCTCCAGGAAAGGCGCGGTGAGGCACCCCACACCGCGTTCACCCCGAGGGGTCTTGCCCAGTTCCGGTAGCCCTCTCACATCCCAGGTGTCGGCTCCCGCTGCTGCGGGCAGTCCGGGTGCTCACTCACGGGCAGCGTGTGGATCGCACCAGGGGTAGTGGACCCGTGTCCGGATTTCATGAGGGGCATCCGCGGTAGCATAAGCAGCATGAGCGAGCCTACTCAGAAGTACTCGATCACGATGCCCCGGGACATCGCCGAAGCCGCTCGCGCCCGCAGCGGGCCGTCCGGCCTGTCCGCATACGTCGCCGCAGCCGTGGCCCGCCAGATCGAGCGCGACAACCTCAACGAGCTCATCGCGGTCGCCGAGGCCGAACACGGACCGGTCTCCGATCAGGAGGTCCAGGCGCTCCGGGACCAACTCCAGCAGGCCCGTAGGCAGCAGACACCCGGCGGAGCGAACGCGGCGTGACGCGATCCTCCGTAGCCGTACCCGGCGGCACCCTGGTCCTCGACAGCGAGGGACTCGCCAAGGCGGCCCTGCGAGACCGCACGGTCACCGGATGGCTCGCCCTCGCCCGTGCCGACGATCTGCGGGTGATCACCAGCGCCGCCACCCTCGTGGAGGTGGCCCACCCCCGGATCAACCGGCCGGCGCTGGAGTGGACTCTCTCCCGCATCGTCGTCGAGCCGGTCACCGACGCCGTTGCCCGCCATGCCGCCGCCCTCCTGGCCGACGCCGGCCTTCACGGGCACAAGTACGCCATCGACGCCATGCTCAGCGCCACCGCCCTCGCCGCCCCCGGGCCCGTCACAGTGCTCACCTCCGATCCCGAGGACCTCACGGCACTGTGCGGCGGACGCGTCACCATCATCAGGATCTGATGGCCTGCTCGTCGTGCCCTGCCGAACGGCCCCCACGCACACTGCGGAAGCAGCCTGGTTCCGCCACCACCCGGTGTTTTTCTACCGAGGCGGAACACCGGGGCACGGCAGAGAGCCGCGCCAGGCCGTTATGACGCCTCCTCGCTGTCCACTCGCTTGGATCAGGAATGCCGGCGGCAGCGCTTACGGCAAAAGCCGGTCCCGGTAGCGAGCGAACACGGCGTCCCGCTCCCGCTCCCAGGTCCAGCCAGGGCCTTCACGGTGAAACTCGGTAACAGCCAGCTCGAAGAACTGGCCAGAGGGCTTCCCAGTGGACCCGTTGACCACCAGTGCCGAAAGCATCGGTTCGGGCCCGGTGCTGTCCTGGCGGCAGACGTCTGCCAGGAGGAGTGACATCGTGCTGCCGTGGTAGTGCACTCGATGCTCTGGTGCGACCGCCTCGCTCAGCGCCTTGTAGGTGCCCACCCGTTCCTCCCGGGCCCACCCCCGCAGGACCTCTACCATGGCGTCTCGGGCAGCCGTATAGTCCGCATCTCCGTACTTCATGCAAGCCCCCTCCGGTCGACAGGAGCAACACGGTACCGAGTTGAGGGCACGGGGAGCCCATAAAAGCCTTTTTTAGGCGGACAGTGGACCAAACGTTGTGCAAGTGTGCTCGCCAGCGGTAGGCAAGCGGCGGATCGGACGCTCCCTGTCCGGCCTCCGTCACGTCACCGGCGCCTGGGAGGAGCAGGGGCAAGGTCTGGCCATTGTCGAGTCCCTCGCGACGCGGTGGGGCGTCGCCCCCGTGGTTCGGCGCTTTGGGGCGCGCCGCGGCCGGTCCGCCCCGGCGGCCGGGCCGGACCGGGGCAGCCGGCCGCGGGGCGTCAGTCCGGGGTCGTCGGAGTGTCGAGCAGGTCGCGCATCGACGCTGCGGCGCGGGCGGCGGCGTCTGCGCAGCAGTTGTTGAACAGGGCGTGGACCTCGTCGGCCTGGTCGGCCATGTCGCGGAGGCGTGGGATCCACTCCGTCAGTTCCTGTGGGGTGTAGGTGTGTCGGAAGCGTTCCTCCTTGGTGCCGGTGCCCCAGGCCTCATTGCGGCCGTGGAAGCGCGCCACCGCCAGGCGGGGTGAGGTGACCGGGGTGACCGGGGGTATGGAGGTGGGCAGGGTCTGCGTCATGTCCACGGCTACGGCGGACATGCCCAGGTCCTTGAGGGCCGCCGTCGTCTCAGCCCGTTCATCGTCGTGCCACCAGCCGGGGTGCCGGAACTCCACGGCTACGGGCCAGCCTGCCGTACGCCGCGTGCATTGGGCGAGGAGGGTCTTGGCCCGTGGGTCGGTGGGGGCGAACCAGGGTGGGAACTGGAAGAGGAGGGTGCCGAGGCGTTGGGCTCTCCGCAGGGGTTCGAGCGCGCCGCTGAAGCGCTGCCATATGTCGTCCAGGAGTTTCGGATCGGTCTCCGTGTGTCCCGCGCGGTGGCCCCGTCGCCCGGCCAGTGCGGGGCGCAGATCGGCGGGCAGGGCGTTCGGGGCCGTCGGGTGGCCGGTGAGCAGGGAGAACGCCTTGACGTCGAAGCGGAATCCGTCCGGGGTGCGCTCGGCCCACAAGGCGCTGTTACGGGCGCTGGGCAGGTTGTAGTACGTGGCGTCCACCTCCACCACCGGGAATTGGGTGGCGTAGTGCCGCAGCCTTCCCTCCGCGTCGCGCAGCCCCGGCGGGTACCAGCCGCTGGTCAGCAGAGCGCGGTCCGTCCATGAACAGGTGCCGGTCAGAATCGTGCCCATGCGCTGCCGACTACCCCGGGTGGGGTGGGTGGCACCGTGCCCGGTCCTGCTCACGCCGCGAAGTAGTGGCCCTGCTCAGGCGGCGAAGTAGTGGGACTGGTCGAGGTCGGCCAGCAGCGGGGGGCGGGTGGGGTTCCAGTTCAGTTGTTGACGGGTCAGGGCGCTCGAGACCGGGTTGTCGACCGAGAAGAAGTGGCCGATCCAGCCGAAGTGTTCCTCGGCTTGTTCGGCGGGCACCGGGGCCACCGGGAGGTTCAGACGCCGGCCGATGACGTCGGCGATCTGCCGGGCCGGTACGCCCTCGTCGGCCACCGCGTGCAGCCGCGCACCCGGTTGCGCTTCCTCCAGTGCCAGCCTGTAGAGCCGTGCGGCGTCGAGGCGGTGTACGGCGGGCCAGCGGTTGGAGCCGTCGCCCAGGTAGGCCGAGACGCCTTTCGCGCGGGCGATGCCGATGAGCGTCGGGACGAAGGCGCGGTCGCCCTCACCGTGGACCGAAGCCGGCAGCCGCACCGCCGATGTCCGTACCCCGCGCGTGGCCAGCGACAGGGCCGTCTCCTCCGCGGCGATCCGCACCGCCGAGGCGGAAGCGGGGTCGGCCGGGTCGTTCTCCGTCCCGCGTTGTCCTGGGGTGAGCAGGAAGGTGACGGAAGTGGTCACGAACGGTCGGTCGGAGCCCGCGAGCGCAGCGCCGAGCGTCTCGACCGCGCGCCGGTCCGTCTGGGCGGCGCCCGCGTAGTCGGAGAAGTCGTGGACGAAGGCGGCGTGGATCACGCCGTCGGCCGCCGCCGCACCGCTGCGCAGGCTCTCCAGGTCGTCGAGCGCGCCGCGGTGCGCCGCGGCCCCGGCGGCCGAGAGCGACGCGGCGGCCGCGTCCGAGCGGGCGAGGCCGAGAACCTGATGTCCGGCGTCCAGCAGTTCACGGACGATGGCGCTTCCGATGAATCCGGTCGCGCCGGTGACGAATACACGCATGGCAAAGCACCTCTCAGGGGAGGGAGTTCTGGCCGTCCACGCCACCGCGTGGAACTGGTGACCATGGTGCGAGCGGGTGGCGCCGTGGGTCCAAGACCGGTTTTGTGGGGCGGTCATGCGTCATCGGGCATGACCGCAGCTCAGGGCGGAATCGGCGGCGGCCCGCGGGACCGCCGTCGGCCGCGTGGTCCGGGCATTACCATCGAGGCGTGCCCGATTCACACGCGTCGGCAGTGGGCCAGGAACTGGAACTGGACCTGGACCTGGACTTGGACCTGCGGCTGATCCGGTACTTCACCGTCGTGGCCGACCACCGGCACTTCGGTCGTGCCGCGGCCGCGCTGCATCTCGCACAGCCCCACCTGAGCCGGCAGATCCGCCGCCTCGAGGACCAGATGGGCGTTCGGCTGCTGGACCGGGACCCGCAGGGCACCCGGCTCACCGAGGCCGGAGAGGTCTTCCTGCCCCGGGCCAAGGCCCTGTTGCGCTCGGCCACCGACGCCCTGGCCTACGCACGGGCCGCCGCCCGGCCCAGCCGGATCACCATCGGATACGCCACGGACCTCATCGTCACCCCCGCCGTGCGCGAACTGCGCCACCGCCACCCCGACGCCGACGTGCGCACCCTGCATCTGGGCTGGAACCAGATCCCCACGGCGCTGCTGGAGCACCGGGTGGACGCGGTGGTGACCCGGTTGCCGCTGTCGGCCGACCAGTTGCGGGTGACGGTCCTGTACGACGAACCCCGGGTGCTCGTGGTGCCACTGGACCATCGGCTGGCCGGCCGGGCATCGATCAGGCTGCACGACATCGCGGACGAACCGCTGCCCCGGATGCCCGACCCCACCTGGAACGCCTTCTGGCGCGTCGACCCCCGGCCCGACGGCAGCCGCGCGCCCGACGGCCCCCTCGTCGACGCCATCGAGGACAAGCTCGAACTCATCGCCGCCGGGCAGGCCGTGTCCATCGCCCCCGCCGGCGTACGCGGCAACCTGCGAGCCGACCTCACCACGGTCCCCATCGAGGACGTCGAACCCGGGCGGGTCGTGCTGGCCACCCGCGCCGACGACCACAACCGGCTGCTCGCCGCCTTCCGCACGATCGCCACAGCGCGCCTCGTCGGGCCTGGGGTTGGGATTGGGGGCGGGGCCGGATCTGGGGACGGGGTCGGATCTGGGGCTGGGTCTGGTTCCGGGGCTGGGGCCGGGGCTCGTCCTCGTCCTGCCCTTGGGGCCGGCCCTGGTGTCCGGGCCGTGCCCTAGCTGCACTGACCGGGTACGTCGATCAACCGTCGTAGGCCACGGAACGACAGGGAAGAACTCACGGCTGCGCTTGCTTCGGCAAGGTGAGGATTTCGGCTCCGTCGTCGGTGATGGCGATCGTGTGCTCACTGTGTGCGGTCCGGCAGCCTGTCGCACTGCGGAGCGTCCACCCGTCGGCGTCGACGACGAGCTCGGCGGTGTCCGCCATGACCCACGGCTCCAGTGCCAGCAGCAGCCCAGGGCGCAGTTTGTAGCCACGGCCGGGTCGTCCGGTGTTCGAAACGTGCGGGTCCTGGTGCATCGTTGATCCGATGCCATGACCTCCGAACTCGGTGTTGATCGGGTACCCCGCCTCACTGAGGACCGTGCCGATGGCATGGGAGATGTCGCCGATGCGAGCCCCGGGCCCGGCAGCGGCGATCCCCGCGGCCAGCGCGCGTTCGGTCGCGCTGATGATCGCGACGCTCTCCGGGGACTTGGCCTCGCCCACGATGAAGCTGATGGCGGCGTCCGCGGCGATTCCGGCTTTGGAGACGGCGAGGTCGAGCGTCAGCAGATCGCCGTCGGCGAGCGTGTAGTCGTATGGCCGTCCGTGGAGCACGGCGTCGTTGACGGCCGTGCAGATGTAGTGGCCGAACGGGCCGCGTCCGAAGGATGGCGCGTAGTCCACGTAGCAGGACACCGCTCCCGCCTCGGCGATCATGGTCTTGGTCCACCGGTCGATGTCCAGAAGGTTCGTGCCGACCGTGCTACGGCTCTTCAGCGTGTGCAGGATGTCGGCGACCAGGGCACCTGTGTCTTTTGCTCGGGCCAGTTCGGTGGGGCTCAGGATCTCGATCATGTGGCGCCCTTCTTGCGCTACCAATAACTATACCGGCCATACTATACCGGTACTAGAATCGGAGCCATGGTCAGGTTGCCGCTCACTCCCGCAGAGGTCGAACGCGGACAGCGCCTCGGCGCCCTCCTACGCCGAGCCAGGGGGGAGCGCTCGATGCTCGACACCGCGCTGGACGCGGGTGTCTCACCGGAGACCCTCCGGAAGATCGAGTCCGGTCGCGTGGCCACCCCCGCCTTTCCGACCATCGCGGCGATCGCCGATGTCCTCGGCCTTTCCCTCGACGCGGTGTGGGCCGAGATCAACCAGCCCGACGGCGAGGTCGAACCCACGAGACCAGCTGGCACCGCACGCGAGCGGCTGGCCTCGTGAGTCCCGGGCCGCGGCTCCGTTGAACCCGCGGCTCCGTTGAACCGGCTCAGGGTCCGTAGCGTTCTCGCAGCTGCCCGGGGTTGAGATTTCGTACCTTCCGGGCCGGGGAACTCCCGGATATGGGAGCGCTTCCATACGCTCTCCCGCTCCCCCAATGGACGATGGAGGAAGATCGCGCAATGGTGTCTTGCCATGAACGCGGCAATTCCTTACGTTGGGCGTCTCGCGCCCTTGGACTGCTGGCCGCGGTGTTGCTGTGCCTGATCCCGTGGTCCACCACCGCGAGCGCCCATGGATCGGTCGTCGACCCAGCGTCCCGCAACTACGGCTGCTGGCTGCGGTGGGGCAGCGATTTCCAGAACCCCGAAATGGCACAGCTGGACCCCATGTGCTGGCAGGCGTGGCAGGACAACCCGAACGCCATGTGGAACTGGAACGGGCTGTACCGCAACGGCTCCGCCGGTAACTTCCCCGCCGAGATCCCGGACGGGCAGCTGTGCAGCGGCGGCCACACCGAGAGCGGCCGCTACAACTCGCTGGACACGCCCGGCGCCTGGCAGACGACGAACGTCGGCAGCAAATTCACCGTGAAGCTGTACGACCAGGCCAGCCACGGCGCGGACTACTTCAAGGTGTATGTGACCCGGCAGGGATACGACCCCACCACCCAGCCGCTGAAGTGGAGCGACCTGTCAGCGCCTCCGGCTACACCGGCCGCCACGTCGTCTACACGATCTGGCAGGCCTCGCACATGGACCAGACGTACTTCCTGTGCAGTGACGTGAACTTCGGCTGAGCCGTAGCCCCGTATCTCAGGCTTCCACACCCGGCCCCCCTGGACGTACCCCATCCAGCGGGACGCCCATCGAGCTCCGGTACTCGGTCGGTCCAGCCGCCCGACCGGACCTACCAGCGTTCCCTGATGGTCTTCCATCGGTCGCACTGCGTCGACAAGCTGGTGCCGCAGGAGCTTGGCGTCCCCACCTCCAGCAGGATGCCGGCTCAGACACGGTTCAACGTTTCGTACAAATCGGTTGTGAACGACTGCCAAGACGCAAGCCGCTTAACTGGCCCTTCGTGATCCAGTATCTGGAAAAGCCGTGCGCGATTTCGCAGAAGCGCGCCTGGAGCTACCTCAGTCCGCGGCCCTTCTCTTCGCTGGTCGTGGCGAGCGCCTGCCTGAGCAGTGCCTTGGGATCCGCCGCCGATTCGGCTCGGTTCACCTTCGGCAGGCCAAGAGTCACTTTGCCATTGGAGCTTCCCGCCACTTCACGGATCGCGGCGTGATCGAGCAGCAGCCACGCTTCCAGCATCCGCACAGGAATCACCGGTACATGTGCTAAACCCGGGCTCACTTGGGCCACCGCTTCGGCAATCTCTCGGCGGCGATGGAGCGCCGGATGACCGTCCGCATCGCGGTGGATGACGACGAGATCGTACCCGCGTTCGCCATCGCTGAGACGCTGCGCGGCTCGTAGCTTGTCCTCGACCGAGTGACCGGGCTTGCTGGGCAGGCGGTTCAGGTCGGGAACCGTGGTCGTCGGAACCATGGGAAAGGCGCGAGGAAAGAGCACATCGGCGGTTGACACCGAGTTCATCTGGCGACGTTGTCGCAGTGCCAGGTGAAGAATGGCGCCCGGCTGGGGCCGTATTCGGCGACGGTCCGGCCTTCGAGGGCCTTGGCCGCCTCCGCGAGGTCCGGGGTGGTGTTGGTTTTGTCGCTCACGGCGATGCTGCCGTCGCCCGTGACGTACACGTAGCCGTGTTCGAAGAGCTCGTCACAGCCCAGAAGGCAAGCCGGCATGACATTGGCGAGCTTGAGGCGTTCTTCGCGGGTGGCGGCGCTGCGACGCTTGATATGAGCGGCACGGATGAAGCGGACAGGGAGAGTGCGCCCGCACAGGGCGCACGTGGCCTGGGTGGCGCCGTTGAGGAGGCGCCTGCGGAGCTTGGCCTGCTCACGGCGGACGAGCACTTGCGCGACCGCGTTTTCTGCTCCATCGTGATCGATGCTGCCGTCCTCCGAACCGGGTGCCACTGGGGGAAGGGCACCGGCCAGATTCGCGACAACCGCGGTACCGGCCCGCAGGATGGCAACGCCTTGCTTGTTCGAGGACAGCCGGAGGGCTTCCATGCCGTCGGCGCCCAAAGCACTACCGTGGACGTCCTCCTCTTCGCCGAGGACGTCGATGCCGATGCGCTCGGGGTATTCGTCGTCCGGCCATACCGGCGTGCGCTCGACGAAGTAGGGGTTGGTGACCTGGGTGACGACGACGCGCCGGAGGCTGACATCGGCCCACTCTCCGGGCGGCACACGATTCGCGGGCCCCCCGTACCCGAAGACGATGAGGTCGCCCTCCTTCAGGGACTGGACAGCGGCGCGCGCGTCGGCACGGTCCAGACCGCTGGTGCGCCAGCCCCAAAGGCCACGGCTGAGTCCGATGTCAAAGTTGCCGCTCGATTTCTTGGAGACGTAGATGTACGCGGTTGTGGGCATCAGTGCTCCATACCCGGAGAGGCGTCCGCATCTGACGATGGCCACGGAGCACGGATGTCGGTGTTGACCAGCTCACGCAGCATGGCCTGCGTGTCCGGATCATCGGAGTACAGAACCGTCCCCGCCAGGCCACGGGTAAGAAGAACCTTGTAGGTATGGCGGATGAGCCTCTCGAATTCGGCCGGTGTCGTTCGGGCGGCGACGGACGTGTCCCTGTTTTCCGCCTGGTTCCCGCGCCACTTGTTGCCGGCCCACACCAGATCCTTACCGAAGATGACCCCATTCCAGGCGTACTCGAAGCCCTGAGCCGTGTAGATACACCCGATCTGGCCGAAGCCCGCCGGATCGGTGGCCCATAGCGCCGAAGCGGGCGCTCCATTCAGGGATCGCTGACTATCGACATTCCAGGGCCTGCGCCACTCACCGATGGCCACGTCGCGGACCAGGGTTCCGTCGGCTTTCGGTTTGCTCCAGCCCCAGCAGAAGCCCGCCGTCATTCGGGCAGTGAGTCCGGCCTCCTGCCGCACTCGGAGAAAATCCTCCATCTCCTGGGGGGAGTCGGCGACATATACCTGAAAATTCTCCTCATTGGTCCACGGCAGAGGTCCACCGGGCTCGAGTCCCAGAAGACGAAGAACCCAGTACTCATATGCGCGACTACCGCCGCAGCGGAATTGCCCGTTCAAGTCGACATGCCGGACAGTATGTCCACGCGCGAGGGCGGCATCGCTTATGTTCTTGACGCTGCCCATTTCGAGAGGACGCACGACCTGATAGTCATCGAGCAGGAAGACCGGAACTCTGGCCGCATCGAGGAGTTCATCTATTTGCCGACCTTTTCCGGTGTGAGAGACTTCCCGGATGCGATGTGCCTCGTCACAGATCAGGACATCGAGCCCGTTGCGCTCGGCCGCCGAGAAGTTGTTGAAGTACTTGAACAGTTCCGCGATGTTCCTGTTCCTCCTGCCGACCACCGTCCGCAGCGTCGTGGTGAAGGATCTGGAACCGGTGGCGTGCATAACGCTTCGGCCACTCCGGCCCAAGTGGCCCATGACTTGCGCGGCGATGACACTTTTCCCGGAACCGGGACCCCCTGAAACAACGATGACTTCTTTCGTGTTGGACTGACGCGACAGGTCCAGCGCACGCTTGACCAGAGAGAAAGCGACCTGCTGTCCGTCCAGGAGTGTGAATTCACCGCCGTCTATTATCTCGTCTGCTGCCGCATTCATCAGAGGGCGGCTCGGCTCACGGGGACTTTCCAGCAGAAAGTCCGCGGCCGGGGCTCCCGACACTGGAGCGAGACAGCGTCGCAGATGCTCCATCAATGCGCCGCGCGTTGTCTTCGTGAAGAGCTGCGCGCGAGCATCGGGCAGCCTGAAGAGCTCCGCGACGTTCTGGTCGTCGGCATTGTGCAGGTAAGCGATCCCGGAAACGTCATAATTTCCCGATTCCAGCACGCTGGTGAAATTCTGCAGGCAGTCACAGTAACGACGCACCTGGGCAATGGGATGCAGTCGGGCCTGCTTATCGGACTTGCTCAGAAGGCACAGGTCGTCCGTGGACGGCACAAGCTGTGCCGCGCTCCACTGCTTCAGCTCCACGACCACGTACGACGGCTTGCCCGTCTCCGGATGTACGCCGGCGAGGACGGCGTCCGCACGCAGACTGGACAAGGGCAACCGCTGCTCGATCAGCACTTCCACCTGGCCGAGCCCGGCGTCCCGCAGAACCTCCCCCAGCGCGGCGAGGCTTTTCTCCCAGGATTGCTGTTCCCTGAAGGAAGGGCTCCTGAAGAGCGCGGACCGGTACTGCTCCGTGAGGTCCCTGACGAGCACTCCCGCGTTGCTGCGCTCCAGCAGGGAAAGTCCGGACAGGCGGAGGAGGGGCACGGAGCGTTCTCCATACAGCTGAGGGGTCACGTGCACATTGCTGACGCGGTGGTCGACGCGGCCCCGCGTCGCCGTGAGCGGATAATCATATCAACAGCTGAAGCAGCGTCAGCCCACAACCGAAGCCCCCTCAGCCAGGTCAAACGTGAATCAATCGGACCAATCGTGACCAGCACGGCCCACGCGGCACCTCCCGCCACGGCCATCCCCCGCCCCTGCCGTGCAGCGGGGCGCAGCGCTGCCGTCCCCCACCTCACAGCCGATACGATCTGGGCCGGGGATATTGCTGCCGAGCAGCCGCAATCAGTACAGATCGATACGGATACGAAGCGGGGATGGCGCATGCGGGACGGCCGGTGGGTCACGGTCACCGAATCCGAGTTCCAGCACGAGCGCCGAGGGCTGGAGGCCATCCGCGAGAAGCTCCCCGACAACGATCCGTGGCGGGCCTGGTCGAACTTCACCTTCACCGCGCACAGCGGCCACGTCAGGGAAGTGGATCTGCTCGTGGTCGCGCCCGGCGGGGTGTACCTGATCGAGCTGAAGGACTGGCACGGCTCGGTCGAGTCCCGTAACGGCACATGGCTGCAGACCCAGCCCGGCGGGCGACAGATCGCGCACGGCAATCCGCTGCACCTGGCGAACAAGAAGGCCAAGGAGCTGGCCTCCCTCCTGGCGCAGGAGGGCGAGCGGGTGTGGGTGTCGGAGGCCGTCTGCTTCACCGACTCCTCGCTGAAGAACCGGCTGCCCGCGCACGATCAGCACGGCCTCTACACCGTGCATCAGCTCGTCCAGATGCTGCAGGCCCCGCCGCGCGACGAGCACCGCCGTATCGACCGGTCGCGGTCGCGCCGGATCAAGTCCGCGCTGGAGCGGGTGGGCATCGCCCGCAGCGACGCCGAGTACAAGGTCGGTCCCTACCTGCTGCACCGCAAGTCCTTCGACTCGGGCCCGACCTGGGCGGACTACCTGGCCCGGCACAGCGAGCTGCCCGAGGCCGCCCGGATCCGCGTCTACCTGCGGGAGCGCGGTTCGGACGCCGAGCTGCGGGCCTCGGTGGACCGGGCGGCGCGGCGCGAGGCCGCGGTGCTGCGGCGCTTCCAGCACCCCGGTGTCGTCCAGCTGAAGCAGTACGACCCGTCCGGGCACTCGGCAGGGCCCGCGCTGATCTTCGACTTCGATCCGCGGACACTGCGCCTCGACGAATATCTGGCGCAGTACGGCGAGAAGCTGGACATCCTGAGCCGCATGGCGCTGGTGCGGCAGCTCGCCGAGACCGTGCGTTCGGCGCACGGCCGCCGGATCTACCACCGCACGCTCGCGGCTCGCGCCATCCATGTGCTGCCCCGCCCCCGGGGCCGGGCGGCGGGGCCGGACAGCAACGGGAACGGGAACGGCGAGGAGGCGGCCTGGCTCAGCCCGTATCTGCAGATCTCGGACTGGCAGGTCGCCGTACAGCGCGGCCCCGGGTCCGGCACCCCGAGCGGCGGTGAGCGGTTCGCGCCGACCACGCTCTCCCGCGCGGGCGCCCATCTAGCGGAGGGCGCGGATCCGTATCTCGCCCCCGAGCTGACCGCGCTGAAGGCCGACCCCGTGGCGCTGGACATCTACGGCCTCGGCGTCCTCACCTACCTGCTGGCCACCGGCAAGGCCCCGGCCGCCAGCCAGGCCGAACTGCTGGCCCGTTACGAGGCGGGCGAGGGGCTGCGGCCGAGCGCCGTGGTGGACGGCCTGTCGGAGTACATCGACGAGCTGGTGCAGGCGGCCACCGCCTACCACGTCAATGACCGGCTGGACTCGGTGGACGACTTCCTGGAGATGCTGGAGGTCGTCGAGTCGGTCCTGACCGAGCCCGCCCCCGCGGAGCCCGTACGGCCGGCCGAGCCCGAGAAGGATCCGCTGGAAGCGGTCGCGGGCGATGTGCTGGCCGGCCGCTGGGAGGTCAGGCGCCGCCTCGGTACGGGGTCGACCAGCCGCGCGTTCCTCGTACGGGACCTGACGGCGGGCCCGGACGTGCGCTTCTCGAAGACCCTCGCGGTGCTGAAGGTCGCCAACTCGGACAGCAAGGGCGAAATGCTCGCCCGCGAGGCCGAGATCATGGGGCGGCTGCGCCCGGATTCGCGGATCATCCGCCTCATCGAGCCGGAGCCGCAGCGCATCGGCGGCCGCACCGTCCTGGTCATGGAGTACGTCGGGAACGAGCGCGAGGCCGACGGCGAACCGGCCGCGCCCGGTGAGCGCAGGAGCAGGCGGCGCGAGGAGACTGTCGCCCGCCAGCTCCGGGAGTTCGGCCGCTTGTCCGTGGACCAGCTCGAGGCGTACGGGGACTATCTGTTCGGCGCGGTGGACTTCCTCGAGGGCGAGGGCGTGTGGCACCGCGACATCAAGCCGGACAACATCGCGATCCGCATCCGCCCGAACCGCACCCGTGAGCTGGTCCTCATCGACTTCTCGCTGGCCGGCTACCCGGTACAGGAGACCGGGGCCGGGACGGACGGCTATCTGGACCCGTTCATCGGCACGCTCACCGAGCGCTCGGTGTACGACGGGCACGCCGAGCGGTACGCCCTGGCCGTCACCCTGCACGAGATGGCCTCACGGGAGCTTCCGGTCTGGGGCGACGGCAGGGTCTCGCCGCGCCAGACGGATGCCAAGAAGGAGCCGCACCCGAAGATCGCGGCCGATGCCTTCGACCCGGCGGTGCGCGACGGCCTCGTCGCCTTCTTCCGCAAGGCCCTGCACCGGGACGCGGCTCAGCGCTATCCCGATCTCAAGCCGATGCGGGACGCCTGGAAGAAGATCTTCCTGGCCATGGACGAGGCGAAGCCGTCGTCCCGCCGCTCCCGTCAGCCCACCACCACGCCGAGCGGCACGGGCGGCGGTACGGGCGGCACCGGGGGGACGCCGGCCAAGGCCCAGGAAGCCCCGATCCCGGCCGCCGAGGAGGAGAGCGCCGAGCAGCAGCGCGACCGGCTGGCGGCCGAGGCCGACCGCGGGACCCCCATCTCGGCCTCGGGCCTCAGCCCGGCCGCCCAGTCCTTCGTCTACGGCCTGCGCGTCAACGACGTCGGTGGTCTGCTCGACTACAGCCGCCATCAGCTCGTCAACGCACCCGGGCTGGGCGCCAAGACCCGGAAGGAAGTGCTCCGCCGCATCAAGGAGTGGCGGCAGCGGCTCGCCGAACAGCCCGCCGCCCCGCTCACCCCCGAGGGACGCAAGGACGCGAAGGAGGAGCTGTCGGCCGCGGAGGCCGCGCTGGCGACCGCGATCGCGGAGAACGGCAACGCGGAGGGCCTCCCCGAACGCGCCCTGCGCAGGGTCACCCTGGACACGCTCGCGACCATCTTCGTACCGGAGCTGAAGAAGGACGGGGCGAACCGCAACGAGTGCGAGATGGTGCGGCTGCTGCTCCGGCTCCCCGATGAGCACGGCGCCCTGCCCGACATCGGCGTCTGGCCCAAGCAGAAGGACGTGGCCGGCGCGCTGGGGCTGTCGGCCGGCCGCATCCCCCAGATGCTGAAGACCCAGCGCACCCGGTGGAAGAGGAACCCGGCGGTGCGGGTGCTGCGCGCCGAGATCCTGGATCTGCTGCGGGACCTGGGCCGGGTCGCCTCCGCGGCGGAGATCGCCGATGCCCTGGCGGTACGTCGCGGCACCCAGCTCCCGGAGCGCGAACAGCGCAGGGCCCTGGCGCTGGCCGCCGTACGCGCGGTGGTCGAGGTCGAGCAACTCGTACCGGAGGAGGCCGAGTTCCAGCACGCGCCGAACCGGGACGCGGCCGACGAGGGCATGGGGGCGGGCCTGCTGGCCCTGGAGGTCGGCCCCGACGACGCCCCTGAGACCCCGTCCGGGCCCGGTCTGCTCCACTACGCCCAGCGGCTGGGCAAGGTCGCCGACCGGCTGGCCAAGCTGGACACCCTGCCGACCGCGGCCACGGTGCTGGCCGAGCTGGGCGCTATCGCGCCTCCGAGCGCGGCCGTGGAGTGGGACGAGCGGCGCATTGTCGAGATCGCCGCCGCCGCCTCGCGCCGGGCCGCCGCGACGCCCCGCCTGGAGATCTACCCCCGCGATCTACCGCTCGTACGGGCGCTGCGCCTCACCCAGGCCGGCCTGGTGCCGCGCATCCCCGGAATGCCGGACGAGCGGCAGCCGGGGCTCACGGCCAAGGACATCCACGAGCGGGTCCGGGCCCGCTTCCCCGAGCTGCTGAACGAGCGGCGCGGGCACGCGCTGCCGACGGACGGGCCGCTGACGCGGGCGCTGCGGGAGGCCGGGTTCGACCTGGAGCTGAAGACCCGCGAGGGCCACGGGACGCTGCGCTACATCCCGCGCCAGCGGGACGGCCAGTCCACGTACCTGTCGTCGGACGCGGCCCGCCAGGCGACCGGCATCCTCACCGCGCACCGCTACTCCGACGACCCTCAGCTCGCGGGCGCGGCGGTGGCCGAGGAGCGGCTGCTCGCCTCGGCCCGCCGGGACGGTTTCCGGGTGCTGACGGTACGGACGGGGCTGGCGGGCCGCGCGGTGCGCGAGCTGACGTCGGACCGCTTCGGCGCGGAAGTGGTGTCGGTGACCGAACTGTTCCTGCGGGCCCTGCACGAGCAGGTGGACCAGCGGCCGAAGCCGACGTGGGAGACCATCCTGCGCGCGGACGCGGCGGAGCCGGGGTCGAAGGCGGCGATGCGGTTCGGCGAGTACGCGCGGACGAGTTGGGGCGCGGTGGAGCCCCGGCTGCGGGAGCTGGTGTCGGGGGCGCGGGGGTCGGGCTCGGGGTCTCCTGTGTTGCTGACCGACGCGGGTGCGTTCGCGCGGTACGACGCGATGGCGGTGCTGGAGCGGCTGGCCGACGCGGCGCGGGACGGAGGGCGCGGGCTGTGGCTGCTGTGCCCGCAGAACGACCCGGCACGACCGCCGAGGCTGGGCCCCGTCGCTGTGCCGTACCAGTCAGGGCTGGGAGAATGGGTCGAGTTGCCCGAGTCGTGGGTGACCAACGCCCACCGGGCCGAGGCGTCGGCGGGTGGTGCGCCGGAGGACGGCTAGCGGCGGGGCGGGAGCTGCCGAGGCAATAGGGACATTGGGGACAACGGGGAACATGGGAGATGTGACGACGTGATTGACGCTGCCGCGCTGCGGACCGACCTGATCAAGCAGGTCAAGGCGATCGAGGTGGATCTCGCCAAGCAGGTCAAGGACGGGGAGTCGGTTCTCAAACCGCTGCGGCAGGAGTTCGAGAAGGCGAGCAAGGCGGATCCGGCGACTCCGAGGTGGAGTGCGTGGCTGGATGCGCGGTTGGGTTCGGGTTCGGCTGAGGGTGAGTTGTCGGCGGACCGCGTGGAGCGGGTGCGAGCGGCCGACGCGGTCGCGGGCAAGCTGCGGGCCGAGTACGACGAGGCGCGCAAGCTGGGGCGTACGGCGGCGACGTGGAACGCGTGGCTGGACGAGCGGGTCACGCAGGTCGCGGTGGCGTGGGTGCTGGGCACGGTGTTCGTGCGGTTCTGCGAGGACAACCGGCTGGTTGAGGAGCCGTTTCTGACGGGCCCGGACGCGGAGCGTCGGGACCTGGCGGAAGCCCGGTACGCGCAGTACGTGGAGGAGGACCCGGACCCGACGTACCGAGGCTGGCTGGAGCGGGCGTTCGAGGAACTGGGCGCAGGGCAGGCCGGGAAGCTGCTGTTCGACAAGCGGCGCAATCCGCTGTACCAGATTCCGCTGTCGCATGACGCGGCGCGGGCGCTGGTGGAGTTCTGGCGTGAGCGGGGTGAGGGGGAGGACGCCGACCGGCTGGTCCATGACTTCACCGATCCGCTGGATGAGGACGACCCCACGAAGGGGTGGGACACCCGGTTCCTGGGCGACCTGTACCAGTGGCTGTCGGAGTCGGCACGGAAGACGTACGCGCTGCTCCAGACCCCGGAGTTCGTGGAGGAGTTCATCCTCGACCGGACGATGGACCCCGTGGTGCGGGAGCTGGGCGGGAAGTTCGGCGAGCTGAAGATGATCGACCCGACGTGCGGGTCGGGGCACTTTGTGCTGGGCGCGTTTCGGCGGATGGTCCGGCTGTTCGCGGAGCGGGAGCCGGGGCGGGATGTGCATGAGCGGGTGCGGGATGCGCTGAACGCGGTGCACGGGGTGGACATCAACCCGTTCGCGGTGGCGATTGCGCGGTTCCGGCTGCTGGTTGCGGGGATGGCAGCTTCTGGTGTGCGGACGCTGGCAGAGGCGGGTAGGTACGACTGGCCGATACACCTGGCGGTAGGCGACTCGCTGATTAAAGCGCGGCAGCTTGAGATGACGCTGCTGGGTGAGGAGTCAGGGGATCCGCTGGCGGAGTTCTCGTACGCGACCGAGGACGTGCACGAGTACCCGCGCATTCTTGAGCAGGGGCGGTACGACGTAGTGGTGGGCAACCCGCCCTACATTACGGTTAAGGACGAGAAACTTAACGCACTATACCGTGAACTCTATGCTTCCTGCGCAGGAAAATATGCATTGTCCGTCCCCTTTGCCGAGCGATTCTTCCAACTAGCGAAAACTGGGAGCCCCGACGGCCGCGGCTACGGCATGGTCGGCCAGATCACGGCAAATTCCTTCATGAAGCGAGAGTTCGGGAAAAGGCTGATCGAAGAATACTTTGCCCATAAGATCGAGCTCACCGAAGTCATTGACACATCAGGTGCTTACATTCCAGGGCATGGAACACCCACAGTGATTCTGGTGGGACGACGCCGCTCAGGAAGACAGCGAAGGGGCAGGATCCGTACCGTCCGGAGCATCCAAGGTGAGCCCTCGGTACCTAAAAATGCATCTGAGGGAAAGGTCTGGAAGTCGATCATCAGCCAGATCGACCAGCCGGGTTCGCTGGACTCTTGGGTATCGGTTGATGACCTCGAACGTGATCGGTATTTTGGCAAGCAGCCTTGGATCCTAATGAATGGCGGCCTCGAACTTGTAGAGCAAGTGGAAAAAGACACCACCCGTCTGCGCCAAATTCTTGCTCTAGATATCGGATTCGGTGGGATCACCGCCGAGGACGGCGCATTCTTCTTCCCCAACACCTCATCCGCTCAACGTTACAGAATCGAACAGACAATCCCAATGGTAACGGGAGATGCAGTTCGCGACTATTGCATCACACCTGAGATTACTAGCATCTGGCCGTATGACCACGAACTTGAGACCGTAAAGCCAGCGACCATCCCAGCAATTATACGGAGAATGTGGCCGAGCCGACGCATCCTACAACGACGGAAGCGCTTTGGAAAGTTCATTGAAACTATCCCCGCAATCCAGTGGTACGAATACGGAGAACTGTACCGCGATAAATTGCGAGCGCCGCGATCTATCACCTTCGCCGAAGTATCCACACACAATCACTTCGCGCTGGATCGGGGCGGTAAGGTATTCAAACAAACGGCCCCTATGATCAAGCTTCAGAATGAAGCAAACGAGAAGAGTCATCTTCAGCTACTTGGGCTACTTAATAGTTCCACAGCTGGCTTCTGGCTCAAGATGATGTGCCACAGCAAAGGCAGTGAAGGGCATCAGTCGGGCATCAAGACTGAAATGTGGGAACAATTCCATCAGTTCAATGGAAGCAACGTCGCCCGATTTCCCCTACCCATTGAATACCCTACCGGCCTTTCAATCGCCCTCGACGCCGTTGTCCAAGATTTCGCTGGGACCTCTCCTTCCGCGCTTACTACTGGCTCCCTGCCGACTGCAGCCTCACTAGGAGAGGCACGCGCTGCCTGGCACGCCACCCGTGCCCGGATGATTGCTACACAAGAGGAACTGGATTGGCAGGTCTATTCTCTCTACAACCTGCACTCTGAGGATCTAACTGCCCCCGAGACCGAAGTCCCCGAGCTCGCCCTCGGCGAGCGCGCCTTCGAGATCGTACTCGCCCGTCGCGTCGAGAAGGGCGAGGCATCCGGCGAGTGGTTCAAGCGGCACAACTCCATTCCCATCACCGAGCTGCCCGACCACTGGTCCGACGCCTACAAGGCCATCGTCCAGAAACGCATCGACGTTATCGAGACGTCCCGTGCTATCGGCATGGTGGAGCGCCCCGAGTACAAGCGGCGCTGGGCAACCGAAGGGTGGGACGTCCTCCAGGAGCGTGCGCTCAAGTCCTGGTTGCTGGACCGGATGGAGAACCGCGAGCTGTGGTTCCCCGACGGACAGCCGACCATCCTCACCCTCGAGCAGCTCACCTCCGCGCTGTCCCTCGATGAGGACTTCGTATCCGTTGCGGAGCTGTACGCACCCCGCACAGAGCTAGCAACTGTCGTGGCCGACCTCCTCACCGAGGAGCACGTGCCGTTCCTCCCCGCGCTCCGCTACAAGCCCAGCGGCTTGAAGAAGCGCGAAGACTGGGAGCATGTCTGGGATCTCCAGCGGAAGGAGGATGCCGCCCCGGACGAGCCCGCCAAGCGGAAGATCCGGGACACGATCCCCGTGCCGCCGAAGTACACCTCTGCCGATTTCCTCAAGCCGTCCTACTGGCGCGCCCGAGGCAAGCTGGACGTGCCCAAGGAGCGGTTCATCTCGTATGCGACCGGCGCGATCTCCGGGACGCCGAAGCTGTTCGGTTGGGCGGGCTGGGACCACCGAGAGCAGGCGCAGGCGCTCGCCACGTACTTCACGAACCACGACGGGCTGTCTTCCGAGGAGATGACGCCGCTGCTCGCGGGTCTGCTCGAACTTCAGCCTTGGCTCGACCAGTGGCATAACGACTTCGACCCGCTCTACGGCAGCTCCCCCGCAGCCTTCTTCGCGGGCTATCGCGCCACCCAGCAGGGAGAACACGGCCTCACCGATGACGATCTGCGGGCCTGGCGGCCTGCCACGGCTACTCGTGGCCGGCGCCGAGCCAAGGGCTGAGCAGCTATCCCGATGCGTCCTCCCCGCCCTTGCGCGGTGAGGACGCACCCGGCTGTCGTACGGTCAACGGCGCGTCGGTACCGACCCGCAGTTCGAAACCGTCGTCCAACTCAAGCACGACGGTGCAACTGCCGCCCGACGCAGAACGCTCAGTGTCCACCCTTCGAACCGTTCGCCAAGCGCCCCACACTCGTACGCACTGACCCTCACGGACCGCTACCGCAGCCACCTCGATCCCGTCGCGGCCCGTACCGAGGTCGGGGGCCTGCAGCTCCGCCCAGACCGTTTTTCCGATCCCGCACGCCCGTTGCTCGAAACCCCAACGATCAGCCAGCGCCTCCACGAGCAGCAGCCCTCGCCCGCCCGTCTCGTCCTCCCCGGGCGCCCGCACCTCGGGCTTTCCTTCGCCTGCGTCGCTGACCTCCAGGCGCAGGAGGCCGTCTTCCGGCAGCCATGCGATCCGCACTCCGACCAGCCGGTCACGCGGAACCCGCACGCGCATCGCATTGGTCACCAGCTCCGAGAGGACCAACTCCGCCGTGTGCGCCGCCTGCCCGATACCCCAGTCACCGAGCACGGAATGCGCTAACGCACGCGCCCTCGGAACACTGCTCCGCCGACGAGACAGCCGGAATTTCACTTCGCGAACTTCACCCATGACAGCTCCCACCGGTCCAGCGAGCAGTCCGAACCCCGCATGAGGGGTGGGAGCTTGCTCGGTCGTCAGCCGTCCCATGCGTCTCTCTGCGCACGCAGGGACTTCGAACACACTCAGCATTCAGTTGAGCGCATTGCGTCACAGGAGCTAAGCTGCACCTCACGCCTTGGCATCGTCAAGTCACCGGACGTGTCAATTGACACGACGATAGGTGTCGTTCGCTTCCGACGCCCTTTAGACCGCACATGTCCGGTTACAGGGCAACTTTTAGGCCGGTCACCCAACATGAGGAGCAGCAATGAGTAACGGCAACAGCACGCTGCTGATGTCTCGCGTAACGTTCGGCAGAGCCTTACGCCGCCTGCGCCGCGAGACCAAGCGTTACACGATCGCAGAGGTCGCAGCCGCACTCGGCTGCGACGTCTCTTTGATCAGCCGCATCGAGAACGGGAAGCGCGTGTGCTCCCAGGAGCACTTCGCTCAGCTCATGGATCTTTACGAGGTGCCCGGCGACCAGCGCGACGAACTCGCCGAGTTGCACGCTGCCGCGCGGGAACGGCAGCAGCCATGGTGGGCTCGGTACAGCGAGGTCATCAGCGCGCAGTACGAACGCTTCCTCGGGTTCGAAGCAGCAGCCTCCACCGTCCACGAGTACCAAGTCGGCATCGTGCCGGGACTGTTGCAGACCGAAGCGTACGCACAGGCCGTCACTGGCGTGGGCTTTGCCTCGTTGGGGCCAGACCAAATCGAGGCTCTTGTCGAGGTGCGCAGTCTGCGGCAGCGGAACTGTCTGCACGACACCGAGTCCCCGCTTGAGTGCCACTACGTGATCGCGCAGGCCGCACTCGACTTCCAGGTAGGGGGCGAGCGCACACATCGGGAGCAGCTGGAGCACCTGTTGGAGATCTCGACGCACCCGAGCGTTGATCTCCGCATCGTCCCTTACGAGAAGGGTGAACAAGCCGCTCAGATCTCGGCGTTCATGATTCTGCAGTTCTCGGACGAGGACGTTCCCGACGTGGCCTTCGGTGAGTCCGTCGCTGGTAGCTTGACTATGGACGACCCACGAGATCTGCGCCGCCTACATCGACTCTTCCGCAGCCTTGCCGATGCGGCCCTCTCTCCGGAGGTGAGCCGTGACGTCATCGCTCACACGAGGAACAGGGACAGCTGACTGATGGAGAAGATAGACCTCTACTCGATCGACCCTGCCACGCTCTCCTGGCAGAAGAGCAGCTTCACCGCCAACAATGGCCAGTGTTTCGAACTGGCAGCCCTCCCCAACGGCGGGGTGGCCGTCCGTGACTCGAAGAACCCCTCGAGCCCCCATCTCTGCTTCACCTCCGGCGAGTGGAAGGCGTTCAAAGCCGGAATGGCCGCCGGAGACTTCGACAACCTGTAGCCCCCTCCCCCACCGGTCACTCCCCCCACCCCCAGCCCGTCCGCACACCGGTTCCCCCCTCTACGCAAACCGTTACGATCGGGTACGGGCCACAGCCGTCGCACGACCGATTCGCGACGGCTGACGACGACGCACCGGGGCCGCACGGAGACCATCCGTAACCGTCGCCGCCCCGGGCCAGGGGGGAGACCCTGCTGTCCAGGCCCACGCGCTTACGCGCACACAGGACGCAGGAACCAGGAGAAGCGAGACACAGATGGCCCCGAACGCCACCGGCACGGCCCCACTGCTCCGCGACGTCATCGACATCAAGACGTCGATCTCCACCTCCGACTTCGTTCTGAAGCTCGCCGAGGCCGTCGCCGAAGAAGGAGCCGCCCGCGCCCTCCGCGACTACGTCGTCACGGAACGCCTCCTGGAGAACTTCGACGAGGCGCTCAGCCTCATCAAGGCGTCCCTCGACGGGCACACCTCGAAGGCCGCCTATCTCCACGGCTCGTTCGGTTCCGGTAAGTCCCACTTCATGGCCGTCCTGCACGCCCTCCTCCGGGGCGACCCGGCCGTCCGCAGCCGCGGGGACTTCGATCCGGTGCTGACCAAGCACGAGTGGCTGGGCACCGACGGCAAGCGGTTCCTGCTCGTCCCGTACCACATGCTCGGCGCGAAGTCCCTGGAGCAGCGGGTCCTCGGCGGCTACGTCAGCCACGTCAAGTCCCTGCCTCAGCACAAGGACGCCCCGACCCCGCAGGTGTACCGGACCGACTCGCTCTTCGAGGACATCCGCTCCCACCGCCACCGCGTGGGCGACGAAGCCTTCATCGCCGGGCTCGCCGACGCCCCCGTCCCCGGGGCCACCGCCGACGACGAGGACGACGACGAGTGGGGCGATCCGTTCACCTGGACGCCGGAACTCCTCGACACCGCGCTGGCCGCCGAGGAGCTGGACGGCGGCGAGGTGAACCTGAACCTGGTCAACCCCAGCACCCCGGCCGAACTCCGCGCGAAGCTCGTGCACGACGCGAGCGTCACCTGGTTCCCCGGGTTCGCCCGGCACGCGGCCGAGGACGAGCACGGGTTCATCTCCCTCGACGCCGGCCTCGCCGTCATCGCCGAGCACGCGAAGTCCCTCGGCTACGACGGGCTGATCCTCTTCCTGGACGAGCTGATCCTGTGGCTCGCCAACCGGATCCACGACCAGAAGTTCGTCTCCCGCGAGACCGACAAGATCACCAACTTCGTGGAAGGCGCCGACTCACGTCGCGCCATCCCGATCGTCTCGTTCATCGCCCGCCAGCGCGACCTGCGCGAACTCGTCGGTGAGGAGACCTCCGGCGCGGCCGAGACCGCGATCCAGGACAGCCTCAACCTCGCCTCCGGCCGCTTCGACAAGATCACGCTGGAGGACCGGAACCTCCCTCAGATCGCCCACGCGCGCCTCCTCACGCCCAAGGACGCGGAGGCCGCCGCCAAGCTGGACGCCGCCTTCGCCAAGATCAAGCGGGTCGGGCCGCAGATCTGGGACGTGCTGCTCGGCTCGGACGAGACGACGACGGGGGCCGACGAGGAGTCGTTCCGGCTGACGTACCCCTTCTCCCCGGCCTTCATGGACACCCTCGTCCACATCTCCTCCGCTCTCCAGCGCTCCCGCACCGGCCTCAAACTCATGGGCCAGCTCCTCGCCGACCACCGGGACGACGCGACGCTGGAGAACCTGATCCCGCTCGGCGACCTCTACCCCGTCATCGCCGACGGCGGCGACAAGCCGTTCGTGGACAGCCTGAAGGTGGAGTTCAAGGTCGCGGACAAGCTGTACCGGACCAAGCTGCGGCCGCACCTCCTCGCGACGTACGAGATCACCGAGGAGGACGTCGAGCGCTACCGGCACCGTCGAGAGACCATCACCGACCAGCAGCTCCTCGGACGCTGCCAGGGCTTCGTCGGCGACAACCGGCTGATGTGCACGCTGCTGCTGTCCGCCCTCGCCCCCGGCGTGCCCGCCCTCCGCGACCTCACCATCCGGCGGCTCGGCGCACTCAACCACGGCTCGGTCCTCTCCCCCATCCCTGGGGCGGAGGTCGGGATGATCAAGGCGAAGGTCGACGAGTGGGCCACCCACTTCGTGGAGATCAAGGCGACCGGCACCAAGCTCAACCCGGGCGTGCGGCTCGAACTGGCCGGGGTGGACGTCGACTCCGTCATCGCCAACGCGAACGTGAACAACAACCGCTCCAACCGCCGGGCCCTGGCCAGGCGGCTGCTGGCCAAAGAGCTGGGCCTGGAGGTGCACGAGCGGCTGGGCAGCGCGGACGATCTCACCCTCGTCTGGCGTGGCTCGAACCGCACGGCGGAGGTGGTCATCGGCGACGTCAACGACCACGAGAACATGCCCGACCACGAGTTCTCACCCAGCCAGGACGGGCTGTGGCGGCTGGTCATCGACCTGCCGTACCAGGAGAGCGAGCATGGCTCCGTCGAGGCGGTCAACCGGCTGCGCGGGCTGCGCGAGCAGTCCGGCACCGGGCCCCGCACCGTCGGCTGGATCCCCACCTATCTCTCGGCCCCCCGCTACAAGGACTTCCAGAAGCTGGTCGTCATCGACTACGCGCTCGCCGACCAGCGGCGCTTCGACACCCACTACGCCCAGCACCTCAACGCCGACAACCGGGCGCGGGCCAGGGTGCTCCTCGAAGAGCAGCGGGAGTCCCTGATCAAGACGGTGACGGCGGCCTTCAAGCAGGCGTACGGCTGCGCGGACAAGAAGGCGTCCGATGTCGACGTGTCCTTCGAGGACCACTTCGAATCACTGCGTGACGTGCCCGACCTGAAGGTCTCCATCGGCCAGACGCTGTCCGACGCAGCCCGGCACATCGTGAAGAAGCTGCTGGCGCACCAGTTCCCCGCGCACCCCGACCTCGACCCCGACGGCACCCACACGGCGGTCACGCCCGGGAACGCCCGTACGGTCTTCGCCCACATCCGGGCGGCGGCGGAATCCGCCGAGCGGCAGGTCGAGGTTCCCTCCAAGGACCGGGTGTGGATGCGGCGGATCGCCGCGCCCCTCGGCCTCGGCCAGCAGAAGGAGGTCTACTTCCGGCTCTCCAGCCGCTGGGTGGACCACTTCAACCTGCAGGCCCGCACCGACGGCGGTCCGGGCGACCTGAGCGTGGTCAAGCTGACCGAGTGGATCGACCGGCCCGAGCCGATGGGACTCGACGTCTTCCTCACCAACCTGGTCATCGCCTCGTACGCGGAGATGGACGACCGGGTGTGGGTGCGCTCCGGCTCGCTGCTCGACCCCGCGCCCGAACTGGCGGCCATCAAGCCCCAGGACGGTCTGCGCTCCCAGCCGCTGCCGGACGAAACGGTCTGGGAGGAGGCGGGGCGTCGGTTCTGGGACATCTTCGGCGAACAGCCCCCGAAGCTGCGGCGGGGCCGGCTGGTCAGCCACTTCGCCCGGCAGATCACGGCCAAGGCCCGCGACTACAAGCCGCATGTGGACACGCTGGTCGAGGAGCTGGAGAAGCACGCGAAGCTGCTCGGCCTGGACGGGGCCGACGAGTCCGCGACGGGCCGGCTGACTCTCGCCCGCCGCTCGCGTGACCTGCTCAAGGAGCTGCGCGACCTCTCCGAGAGCACGGCGGGAGGCTCGGCGGCGGCCAAGCAGGTCATCACCACCTTCGCCACCTTCGATCTGGGTGAGGCATCCGCCGGCCGCTACGGGTCCTCGATCAAGCAGGCCAAGGCCGTCGCCGACGCGCTGGTCGTCGCGGCCTGGGACATGCTGAAGCTCGCGCCCAACTACGGGCCGCAGGGCGAGGCGGTACTGGAGGCGCTGCGCGGCGCGGCACGCGCGGATCAGCGCACGATGCGGCTCGAGGAAGCCCTGCGGGACGCGCGGAAGTCCATCGTCTCCGTCATCGAGCGCAGCCAGGCGGCAGCCCGGCCCCAGCCTCCAGCGGCCACCCCCACGGCCACACCGGCCCCCGTGTCCCCAGCCGCCCCGCTCACCACGCCCAACGCGGTGAGTCTGAACGACGACACCGCCCGGCCTCCCGTGTCCACGAACCACCCGCTGCCCGGTCCTCGTGCCGCGCGCCGGTCGGGCGGCGGACGGGCCAAGGCATCCCAGGCGATCGCCCAGCTCCGGGCCGAACTGGACGAACTGACGGCCACCGAACCCGATGCGACGATCGAGATCAGCTGGCGGGTCGTGGAATGAGCGGAACGAGGCGGGTGCGGTGACGACCACGACGACGAGCACGAGCACGGAGGCCACCACCAGTGCGGTGCGGCTCAACTCCGCCACCATCGCCCAGTACCTGGCGTCGCAGCCCGGCCTGAACCCGGGCAAGCGGCGGGCCGTCCTCCTGCGTGCCGCGCCGCGCTGGGACGGCCCGGCCGAGCTGCCGTGGGGCGAGCATCGGCACGCGTCGGTGGCCCCCGCGCCCTCGCCGCTCGCCGCGTACGAGCTGGTGCTGGCGCACCGGGCGCCGGCGGCGACCGGCCCGGACGTGCTGGTGGTGCTCACCGACCGGGAGGAGGCCGAACTCGGTCCCGACCTGCTGGCCAAGGTGCACCGGCACCGCGTCAACGCGGTGGACACCTGGGACGTCGTCCGGGAATCCTTCGGCGCGGTCAGCGCCGACCGCTGGCTGGTCGACGAGACCTGGGCCGCCGAGGCACTGCTCGACGCCACCCCGCCGGGCGGCTGGCCACGGCTTCCGGGCGGGGTACTGTCCAGGGACAAGGCGCTCAGCGAACTCACCCTCCGCAGGCTCGGCATCGGCCGGTACGACCCGGACCGCGACCAGCGGCACACCCTGTCCGCGAACGGCGACGAACTCGACATCCACACGCTGCTGCAGTGGTCGCTGGCGTCCGGCGGCCCGGACCGCTACCTGGCGCTGCGCGCGCCCGAGCGCGCCGGTATCCGTGAGTTCCTCGGTTCGTCGGACCAGGCGGGACAGGCCGGGCGGGCGCTGCTCGCCCTGGCCGAGGCCGAGCACGGTGCGGACGCCGTCGCCTTCGGCCTGGTGTGCGCCGCGCTGTGGGTGCATGCCGACGCGGCCGCGGACGCGGAGAACTACCGGGCCCGGGGTCGGGCCGAGCGCTGGTTCGGCGAAGAGCCACCCGCCCAGGGCGAGGCCCTGGACGCGCTGGTGGCGGCCTTCGGACGGTCCTGCGAGGAGTACGTCTCGGGACTGCTGCTGACGGGACGGTCGGCCCACGAGGAGTCGGCGGCGACCGCGCGACGCCTCTCCGGTGCCGTACGCGACCGCGCGGCCTCCCTGGCCCGGCAGTTCGGCGCCGAACAGGCGACCCGTATGAGCCCCCTGCTGGCCGCGGGGCTCGAAGCCCGGTTCACCGCCATCGGCGAAGCCCTCCTGGCCGGAGAGCGGGCCCGGATCGAGCAGGCGGTGGCGGCCCTCGACGACCACCGGCTCGCGCCCGAGCCCGATGCCCGGCCCCGTATCGAACGGGCGCGCATGGCGCAGCGGCTCACCCAGTGGCTCGCGGCCCGGCCGACGGTGGAGAGCGAGGCGGAGCACGACAGCGTGCGGGACAGCATCGGCCGGCATGTCTCCGACACCGGCTGGGTGGACCTCGCGCTCGACCACATCGAGTCCGGCGGGGACCCCGACGCCACGCTGAAGTCCGCCTACGACGCCCTGGGCACCTCCGTACGCGCCCACCGCAGGGACATCGACCGGCACTTCGCCCGGTCGCTGGCGGCCTGGACGGAAGGTGGCAGGCCCCCGGAGGACATGCTGACGGTGGAGACCTTCCTGCCCAAGGTCGTCGCCCCCGTGGTGAAGGCGGGGAAGCGCAAGGTGCTGCTGCTGGTCCTCGACGGGATGAGCGCGGCCATCGCCGCCCAGCTCGGCGAGGAACTGCGCGACCACTGGGTGGAGTACGACCCACTGCCCAAGGCGAAGGGCACCCCGGTGCGCCGGGCGATGGCCGCCGCGCTGCCCACCGTGACGGCCGTGTCGCGCACCTCCCTGTTCGCCGCCCGCCTCACCAGGGGCACCCAGGCGGACGAGAAGAGGCTCTTCCCGGAGCACCGCTTCTGGGGCGAGGAGGAGGCCGCCGTCTTCCACAAGGACGACCTGCGCGGCGACACCAGCGGTGCCCCGCTCGGGCCCGAACTGCACGAGGCCCTCGTCAGCGACCGTGCGTGTGTCGCCGTGGTACTCAACACCATCGACGACCGGCTCGCCACCGAGCAGAAGCTCGGAGACGGCGCCTGGCGGCTCGGGGACATAGGGCGGCTGCGCGACCTGCTGCGCTTCGCCGCCACCCAGGGCCGGGCGGTGATCCTCACCAGCGACCACGGCCATGTCATCGACCGGCACGGGGTGCGGGTCGATGCCGACCCCGACCGTGTGGAATCCGCCCGGCACCGGTCCGGAGCGGGCCCACTCGCCGAGACGGAGATCGCCCTCTCGGGGCCGCGCGTGGTCGCTCCGGAGCCCGGCGGGGAGATCGTCGCACTGTGGGATTCCGACTCCCGATACACCTCGCAAAAGGCCGGCTACCACGGCGGTGTCTCCCTGGCCGAGGTCGCCATCCCCGTCCTGGCCTTCCTTCCCTTCGGGGCGGAGCCGCCGAGCGGCTGGCGTGAGCTGGGCAGCCAGCAGCCGCCGTGGTGGTCGCTCGACACCGCTGACGGCGAGCCGGCACCGGTACGGCCCACCGTGGCACCCGCCCCGGTGAAGAAGCCGTCCAAGCGGGCGAAGGCGGACGCCGAGCTGGCCAGGAGCCACGACTCGCTCTTCGACGTGGCACTGGTCCCGTCGGAGAGAGAGGACAGCCTGCTCTCCGCGAAACCGGTCTCGCCGGACGACACGCTGGTCAGTGGTCTGCTGGCCTCCGAAGTCTTCGGCGCCCAGGTACAGCTGCTCGCCCGCAAGCCGGATCTGCCCCGGGTGGAGAAGGCCGTGCTGGCCCTGCTGGAGGCGGGGGGCACGCTCCCGGTGACCGCTCTGGCCCAGCGCATCGGCCTGCCCGCCTCCCGGGCGGCCGATGGCTTCGCCGCCGTACTGCGGCAACTGCTGAACCACGACGGAGTGCAGGTCCTGGAGACCTTGCCGGACGGCAGGACGGTGCGGCTGCACACGGGTCTGTTGCGGGACCAGTTCGAGCTGGCGTAACCGGTCCCGCAGCGACCGGCCTCAGGTGAGCTGCCGGAGCAGACCCACGAACTGGCGCAGTTCGTCGGTCCGCCTCTTCGACAGCGGTTCGGGTTCGAAGTGCGCGATCCTGTTGCGGACCGCCCGCACCCGGTCGAGCTGGTGCACGAACTGAATGCGGTCCACCCCGGTCCAGCCAAGGGCCTGCCAATTCTGGTCGGCGAGGGGGCAGAAGGCCGGGTTCTGCTGGTGCCCGTCGAGAAGCTTCACATAGCCGTTGAACATAAGATCGGTTATCTGACCGGTCTTCTTGTTCTTCGGCTGCACCGCGCGAATGTTCTCGGGGTCGAGGGCCGCCCCCAGGCACTTGCGGAGCCGGAACTCGATCTCTCCGACCACGAAGAAGGGCCATGCCGTCGCATCGAAACGCTCGGTGATATCCGCACCTGTGACAATTCCGGTGAACTGCCCGCTGTTGTCCCTCACGAGCACATAGCCGTACTCGCTGATGATCGGCAGGAGGGAGAAGAAGTCCTGACGGGGGCTGGCGATCGGCGGGGCGTCCACCAAGGCGTTGGCCAGGGTGATCGCTGCGTTGGTCTCATACATCTTGGCCACCGAGCTCCAGGTGACGACGCCATGCAGAGTCGTCCTGCCGTCGATGACGGGCACCTGCGAGTAGTTCTTGGTGCGCATGAGGTAGGTGGCTGTGGTGACCTGCGCGTCCGACGGCACGCAGTCGACCCCGCCGGACGCGGCAGGAAGGTCCCCGATCCGGAAGGAGTGCGGAGGCAGCGCTCCGGCCGTCAGTCCATCCAGCTCCTCCTCTTCCTCCTGATCGTCCGGCTCCTCCTCCGGCTGCGGAACGGATTCAAGAGGCACGATGTGGACATCGGCGCGGCCGTTGCAGTTGGCGAAGTAGGGGACGGTGGAGAGGCCGGCATCCTTCAGCGTCTGCGTGATGAACAGCACAGCCTGGTCGCTTCGCACCCGCGTCCCGAAGAGCGCGAGGAGATCTTTCACCGGGATCTTCTTGCCCTTGAGCGCGAGGAGCTGTTCCTCGGACGGCGTCTGCGGCATGACCCCGCTCACCAGCCCGCCGTGTCACGGAAGACCGTGCGCTTGCCCATGGCAGACCTCACCAGGTCAAGCAGCTGCAAGGCACGGTTCTCGTAAAAGCGCTCGAAGTCCGCCTCGTGCAAGGTGGACGGGTCGATGAGATGAGTGGCGAGGACATCGTCGAACCACTCCGGGCGCATCCCGGACTCCAGCGTGAGCGACTTGAGGTAGACGGCGGGAGACCCCACGAGACTTCGGCTCGCCCGGAAGGACAGCGGCGTCTTGTTGACGATGGAGTTCGCCTTGGCCGATTGCGCCGAGGCATTCTTGGCGATCCATCCCTTGGGGAAGATCTGCCGGACGTCCACGTTGTACTCGATCAACCGGCCCGCCGTCAGGGGCGCCTCGGTGAAGTACCAGTCCACCGCACCCTGCTTGACCAGCAGCGCGTAGATGCCCTTGTATGCGGCGCTGTTGCGGGTCGTGAGGCTGTCCAGCCGGTCGTCCAGGAAGGCGGCTTCGGTGATCGTGTCGGGGATGGTCCCTTCCTCACCGCGGAGCCAGCCGATGAGCTGCTCAACGTCGCGCGTGAAACGGCTCTCGGTCGATCCGCCGTACATCTCGCCGAGCACTCCGCACCAGTACCACTGGGCGATCCGCTCATCCGAGCCAGGCGTGTCCAGCTCCTCTCCGAGAACGGCGCGGACGGCGGCCAGCGGCACGAGCTGGGTGCGGTACGGAAGGTCCGCCGTGCGGACGATGCACTGCTGCTCCAGGAACGCCCCCACCCACTTGAACGCCTCCGCCACCCGTGGCGCCAGGCGCCGGAAGTCAGTGAGCGGCAGCCGCAGCAGGTCGCGACGCTTGCAGGACACCGCGCTGCGCTGCCCGGCCTGCTTCTCCTCCCAGGTACGGACGAGCGCGACAGCCTGCAGGAAGTCGCTGCTGCTCAAACCGTCCTCGACGCCGGCCTCCATGCGGCCGAACACCGGGTAGGACGACGTCAGGTCCTTCTTGATCTGCTCCCACTCGACCGGAAGCCGGTAGTAGTCGCCGCGCTCCGCGACATGCTCCTGGTTGCCCGCGTAGGTGGCGGTGAGCAGCTCGAAGACGTTGAGCGACACTCCGCCGGTGTTCACCCGTTCGAAGACGGCACACACGGCGTCCATCGTGGTGGAGGCCGGGAGCTTGATCATGGGCACCTGGAACTGCGTCACGTGGTTGAGGACCTGCTCCTGGAACGTGCTCCAGGTCTCCCAGTTCGCCCCGTCCGCCTTCACGAACTCCTGCAGCCACTGGGTCACGCGCTGCATGTCGAACACGATGTGGAGCGGGAAGAAACCGGTCGCGCACTCCTTCTCGACCGTGCTCAGATCGAGGACGACCTTGCGGGCGAAGTCGCTCCGGAGAATCCGGTCCTCGGGCACGGAGACGACCGCGTCGTCACGGTCCGCCGGTGCTCCGATGGCCTTGGCGATGTCGATGTAGTACCAGCGCTTGAGGTCCTTCCCCCGCGCGTCCACCGTCTCAACCGGTTGATCCCGGTACAGGGACTGGTACAAGGAGGTCATGCGCTGCTGACCGTCCAGGAGCAGTAAGTCCGGCGTCGTCCCCTCGGCGCTCTCCGCACCGCTCAGCGTGCGGGGCTTGAACTGGGCCGTTCCACCAGTCTGCAGCGCCATCACGACACCAAGCGGATATTCGAGCGTCACGGTCGCAATAAGGGCCCTGATGCGTTCGTCATCCCATTTCCATTCACGTTGGAAATCAGGTAACTGAAGGGCTCCGGATGCGACGTCCTTGAGAACAGCGCCTAGATTGAGGCCGTCGAGCGCCACGCTGGGTCTTCTCCCCGATTGAAGCTGAACGGTGAACGTACGATTGCACCAAGTGACCAACCGCGCGTCAAGTGCGATGACGGGCCCGCCTGCACCGCCTGCCGCAGTGGGAGACTGATGGGGTGAGTACCGACAGCCCCGGCCGAACCGGACCCGTCAGCGCGGCCCGGCGCCGTGATGTCATCGACGCCCTTCGGCGTGGCGCCGTCCCCGAAAGCGGGCTCGACCTCCTCGCAACAGGTCTGGAGCGATTCGAGAAGGCGCTCGACGCGGAACTCGGCGCGGTTGAGTCGGGGGCGTCCGTCTTCAAGGCGGTCCGCGGTGAGTACGGCTCGGGCAAGACGTTCTTCACCCGGTGGCTCGGCGAGCGCGCCAAGCGCCGCAACTTCGCCGTCGCCGAGATCCAGGTCTCCGAGAACGAGACACCCTTGCACAAACTGGAGACCGTCTACCGTCGGCTCACCGAGCGGCTGGCCACACCCAGCTTCCCGCCCAGTGCCCTACGACCCGTGGTGGACGCCTGGTCCTACACCTTGGAAGAGGACGCCCTCGCCGGCGGAACCTCGGAAGAGGGGCTGCCCGACGAGGTCGAGAGGCTGATGACGGCCCGGCTCGTCGAAGTCTCCCGGCACGCCCCCTCGTTCGCCATCGCGCTACGGGGATACCGGAATGCTCTCGCGGCGGGAGACGAGGCAACCGCGTCAGCGGTCATGGCCTGGCTGGGCGGACAGCCGCACGTGGCCGCCGCGGCACGCAAGGCGGCCGGGGTGCGAGGCGATCTGGACCACTTCGGCGCCCTCGGCTTCCTGCAGGGCCTCCTGACCGTGCTGCGCGACTCCGGGCACGCCGGACTCCTCGTCGTCCTCGACGAGGTGGAAACGCTCCAACGGGTCCGCTCCGACGCACGCGACAAGGCACTGAACGCACTGCGCCAGCTGATCGACGAGGTGCACTCGGGGCGCTTCCCAGGGCTCTACCTCATGATCACCGGGACACCGGCGTTCTACGACGGGCAGCAGGGCGTACAGCGGTTGGCACCGCTGGCTCAGCGCCTGGCCACCGATTTCAGCACCGATCCCCGCTTCGACAATCCACGCGCCGTGCAGCTGCGGCTGTCCGGCTTCACACTCGACTCGCTCATCGGCCTGGGGCTGACGATTCGGGATCTGTACGCGAGTGGCTCGTCGAGCCCGGACCGCGTCAAGGCTCTCGCGGACGAGGCCTATATCGCCGATCTCGCCAAGGCCGTGGGCGGGGCGCTGGGCGGCAAGGTGGGTGTGGCGCCCCGGCTGTTCCTGAAGAAGCTCGTCGGCGACGTACTCGACCGCATTGATCAGTTCGAGGAGTTCGACCCACGCGAGCACTACGCCCTCACTGTGCGCACGTCGGAGCTGAGCGAGGTCGAGGCCAACGCCGCAGCGGCTGTGAGTGCCGATAACATCGCGCTGGAGCTTCCGTGACGGAGGCGCCCGGGGGCTCCGATCCGCTGGACCGCCTGCACCGGGGATTGGTCCACCACATCGTGAATTCCCTGGGCTGGCCCGGCCTGCGGCCACTCCAGCAAGAGGCGATCGCACCGCTGATGGACGGGGCGGACGCGGTGCTGCTGGCGCCCACCGCCGGCGGGAAGACCGAGGCGGCATGCTTTCCTGTCCTGTCGCGGATGGCGGAGGAGAGCTGGACCGGCACTTCGGTGCTGTACGTCTGTCCGCTCAAGGCCCTGCTGAACAACCTGCTGCCCCGGCTGGAGACGTACACCTCGTGGCTGGGACGCACCGCAGCCCTCTGGCACGGCGACATCCCCCAGACCCGCCGCAAGCGCATCCTGCGTGACCGGCCGGATGTCCTGCTCACCACTCCGGAGTCCCTGGAGGCGATGCTGGTCAGCGCCAACGTCGACCATCGTGCCTTCTTCTCGGGTCTCCGCACCATCGTCGTCGACGAAGTACACGCCTTCGCGGGCGACGATCGCGGCTGGCATCTACTGGCCGTGCTGGAACGGCTGGAACGGGTGGCAGGCCGGTCGGTCCAACGCGTCGGTCTCTCCGCGACGGTGGGGAACCCGCAAGAGCTGTTGACCTGGCTTCAGGGGTCGGGGGCCGGCAAGCGCACAGCACGGGTCGTCGCCCCCCATCTGCGGGAGAAGGCACCCGCTCTCCCTCCTCCCGGCGACATCGAACTCGACTACGTGGGTTCGCTGGCCAACGCCGCGACCGTGATCGCGGCGCTGCACCGGGGCGAGAAGCGTCTGGTCTTCTGCGAGGCGCGCCGGGATGTGGAGAAGCTCGGCGAAGCGCTGCGGGCGAAAGGCGTGACCACCTTCCTCTCGCACGCCTCACTGTCCGCGGACGAGCGGCGCCGGGCGGAAGAAGCCTTCGCCGAGGCCCGCGACTGCGTGATCGTCTCCACGAGCACACTGGAACTCGGCATCGATGTCGGTGATCTTGACCGGGTCATCCAGATCGACGCACCCGCCACGGTCGCCTCGTTCCTCCAGAGACTGGGCCGCACCGGGCGGCGCCCCGGCTCACAGCGGAACTGCCTGTTCCTGGCAGTGGACGAATCCGGGCTGCTGTCGGCGGCAGCCCTTCTCCTGCTCTGGTCCCGCGGCTGGGTGGAACCGGTCGTCGCGCCGCCGGAGCCCCGGCACATCACGGCCCAGCAGGTGCTCGCCCTGTGTCTTCAAGAGCACCAGGTCGGGGACCGGCTGTGGCGGGACTGGTGGGGCGGGCTCGGCCCGTTCGGGACGTCGGCGGAGCCGATCGTGCGCCATCTGCTCGACGAGGGCTACCTGAATCTGGACGGTGGGCTGATGTTCATCGGCCCGGAGGCGGAACAGCGCTTCGGGTTCCGGCACTTCATGGATCTCACGGCGGTATTCACCGCCGCCCCGGAGTTCACCGTGCTGTCCGGCCGTACCCAGATCGGGACCACGGACCCCGCCTTGCTCACTGACGAGATCGTCGGACCGCGCCGACTGTTGCTCGCCGGACGAAGCTGGCAGGTGACCTACATCGACTGGTCACGACGCCGCTGTTTCGTCGAGCCGGTGGACGGGGGCGGAAGGGCCCGCTGGGGTGGCGTCGGCTTCGCCCGGGGCGCCTCGTACGAGCTCGCGCGGGCGGCACGGGAGGTGCTGCTCGGCGCGACACCTTCAGTCGCACTCACGCGGCGTGCCGAGGGCGCACTCGCCCAGGCTCGCGAGGCGAGCACCGACCTTGTACACCCCGGCGGCACTGTGATCATGCGGGGTGGGCGGGACACGAACGTCCGCTGGTGGACGTGGGCGGGCTACCGCGCCAATGCCACCCTCGCCGCCACGCTCACCTCGGTCGCCGACCCCCTCCAGCGCCCCACGGACGCGTACGTCCGGCTGCGCGAGGACATCACGCCGCAGGAGTGGAAGAAGGCCGTCGCCGAGGGCGCCGAGCACCTGTGCCTGCCCTCGGTGGATCCGCGCGCCCTGGCCGGGTTGAAGTTCAGCGCCGCCCTTCCGCAACGCCTCGCGGAGGCGACGCTGGCCGCCCGCTTGGCCGATCTCGACGGAGCGTCCGCGGCACTCCGTGAACCGGTCAGGTTCGCGACGTGGAGTGCGTGACGGGGAGGCCGTGTGTCAGCGGCGTGCCGTAGCCTCCAATGCGCCTCTGGCCACGCTGTGTGCCACCGACCAGGCCGGCTTCGGTCAGGTCGGTTGCTCGCGGGATGGTGGGCACCGTGATCTACTCCACCGACGCCGAGACGCGGGCCAAGTTGCGCGAACTCGTCCAGGCCGAGGCCAAGGCTCCGGAGCCGGTGGGCTGACGGTGCCCTGACCGGCTTACCGGACTCGCCGGAGGGGCCGGACTCACCGCACCACCGTGATCCGGCCCTCCGCGCCGACGAACACGCCCTGTGCGTACAGCTCGGCGACATCCGCTTCCAGTGCGGCACGGATGTCCTGGCCCAGGCGCCGCCAGCCGAAGAAATCGCAGGCCTGACGCAGCAGTTCTTCACGCGACATCCCGGGGCATTCGGCCGCCAGCTCTCGGAGGGCGAGCCGCCGTTCGGCCGGGGCGATGTGGGCGGCCTGGCGTGGGGTGGTGCCGTGCGCCGGGTGGCGGGCCTTGAGGTCCTTCCCATCCGCCGTACAGAGGAAGTCGCCATCCACCGTGACCTTGCCCGCCCGGCCCAGACCACGCACCACCTGCCTGATGTTCTCGCGGATCCTGGAGCCCGCCCTGGCCACACCCCACGCCTCGCGGGCACGCTGCACCAGCAGTTCTTCGTGGATGGGGCCTTCGGCCTCGATGACCTGGGTCAGGATCCGGCGCAGCGCGGGCTGGGCCTCTGGGGTGTGGAGTTCGGCCGACGGCGTCACGAACACCTCGGGTACCGCGTACGGAGCGCTCCAGGGGCGGTCGGGCTCCCTGTCGACGGGGACGCGATCGTGCTTCACGGCGGTGGGGCCGGGGTCCGGGTTCGGCGTCGGCTGGGCCGGGACAACCGGGTTGGCCTTCTCAGGGGGCAGCGGCTCGTCGGCCGAGACGGTCAGCGGGTCCGTCGCGACGGCCCGCTCGACGGCCTTCCGTAGCCGCTCCTCGGCGGCGGCCCTCCCCCGGTACCAGTCCGTGCCCCATATGCGGTGAAGCTTCCACCCCAGTCCCCGCAGGACCTCTTCGCGCAGCCGGTCGCGGTCGCGAGCCACCTTGGAAGAGTGGTACATCGCCCCGTCGCACTCGATGCCCAGGGCGTAGGTGCCCGGCGCGTCGGGGTGGCGCAGGCCCAGGTCGATACGGAATCCGGCGACGCCGACCTGCGGCTGGACCTCGTGTCCCCAGCTGCGCAGCACTCGCAGCACCGACTCCTCGAAGGGGCTCTCGGGTTCGGCGTCGGCGGCTTGCACCACGTCCTGGGCGAGGACGTCGGGGCCGTTCTCCGCGTACTGGAGGTAACGCTTGAGGTGCTGGACGCTCTTGTTCTGGCTGTCTCCGAGGCTGCCGCCATGGAAGGACGCGACGACCTCCATACGGTGGCGAGCGCGGGTGACGGCCACGTTGAGCCGGCGCCAGCCGCCGTCCTTGTTGATGGGACCGAAGTTGAGGGCGAGCTTGCCGTGTTCGTCGGGGCCGTATCCGATCGACATGATCATGACGTCGCGCTCATCGCCCTGCACCGATTCGAGGTTCTTGACGAAGAAGCCGTGCAACCGGTCCTCGGTGAAGCAGTGGTCGAGGTCGGGTCGTGCCAGGAGGGCCTGCTGGACCGCCAGCTCGATCGCCGATGCCTGGGCCTGGGACAGGGCGACGACGCCGAGGGTGCGGCCGGGGCGGGTGTCGAAGTGGTGAATGACACGCCTTGCCACGGCTTCCGCCTCGATACGGTTGTCCCGTCGTCCGCCCCGGTCGTACGTACCGCCCACCGGGAAGAAGCCGACGCCCACGTCGTTGCCCTGGTCCAGGGCGCCGGGGAAGGTGACCATCGAGTTCTGGTAGAACTCCCGGTTGCTGAAGGTGATCAGGTCCTCGTGGCGGCTTCGGTAGTGCCAGCGCAGGGGCAGCACGTTCAGGGCTCCGGCCTTGCAGGCATCGAGCAGGGATTCGAAGGAGTCGGGCACGCCCTCGTCGTACTCGTCACCGTCGTCCTCGACGGCCGCGTCGAAGAACGACGTCGGGGGCAGCTGCTTCTCGTCTCCGGCGACGACGAGGGAATCGCCCCGGTAGATGCAGTTGATCGCGTCGGCGGGACGCACCTGCGACGCCTCATCGAAGATGACGACGTCGAAACGGTAGTCGGATGGCAGGAACTGGCTGACGGTCAAGGGACTCATCATGAAGCACGGCTTGATCGTCCGGACCACTTCCCTGGTCCGGCCGAGCAGTTCACGGACGGGCATATGGCGACGTCGCAGCTCTGCCTGCCGGATGATCACCCTGCCCGCACCACTGCCGAAGTTGCGGGGCCTGCGCCGATTGCACGCCTCGATCACCGCACCGCCGGCCGCCTCGACCAGGCGGCGGTCGGCTTCCTGGAAGCCGGCGACCCGCGCGTCCAGGTCAGCGGAACGGGTCGTGCGGAGCCTGTCGTCGGTGTCGAGGAGCCGGTCCGCCCATGCCTTGAGCAGGGCATGTTCCACGACGTCGGACAGCCGCTCCGCGGGGATACCGCGCTCTGCCGCGCGGGGCACAAGTTCATCGACGCGGTGGCGGGCCAGCACCTCCAGCCCGTCCCGGTACGCCTGCCACTCTTCCGGGCCCTGTGGGTCCGCCAGAAGCGCGTCCACAACCTGCTGGGCCTGCTCAAAAGTGCCCAGTAACGCGGGGGAAAGCTGCGCTCGCCGGGTGTCGCCGAAAAGTCCGAGGAGTGTCGTCACCGCGTCCGACCAGCGGCCGACGCGGTGCGCCACGGCATCGCACCAGTCGGTCAGGGAGTCCCGCGCGTTCCCGGCCAGCAGTCCCGGCAGCGGGTCCGGGACGGAGCCGCCATCGGCGAGGTACGAGGCGACCCTGTCCCGGTGCTCGATGCCTCCGGAGAGATCCGCGATGCGATCCGCCGTGGCCAGTGCCCGGTCGAGGGCGGGGAGGTCCGCTTCGGTACGAGGTGTGTAGCGGCCGAGGAGCCCGCCGTGCCGGTCGGTGAGGCGAGCCACCTCGGCGGCGGCCCGCTGCCAGGCCAGGGCGTGGTCGAGGCGGCCTATGAGCCTTTTGTGCCAGACCCCGTCCCGGGTGAGCTCCGCGACAGCCGCCCGGTCGGCCTTGTACTGGGCGGAGAAGCGGCCCGTGATGCCTCGGTGCTGCTCCGCGAAACGCCGCACGAGTTCCGGCAGCCCGGTGGCCGTGAGGATCCGCTCCCCGAAGACGTCGTCAGCCGCACCGCGCGCGTCGGCGAGTGCGGTGAGCGCCCGGCGCAGCTCCTCCGCGGCCGCATGGGCCTTGCCCAGTGTTTCGGCGTCGAACCACGCGCGCGGTGGCCGCTCGGTGGCGGAGGCCAGATCCGTCAGCGCGAACAGCGTGAACGCACCCTCGGCGCTGCCCGGCTCACGGGCGCCGAGGCGGTCGGCAAGCTGGGCGAGCGTGCCTGAGACGCCCTCGGGGAGCCCGGCGGACTGGACCGAGTCGCGGTCCGGCAGTCCGGCTCTGAGTGACTCCGCGACCCGTTCGAGGTCGTGCACGGTACGAGGTTCGTCGATCGCCGCCGCGAAGGGCCTGCGCTCACCGGCCGTACGCAGCGCGGCCAGCGCCTCGGCGGCATCCGACGCCGCCGCCATCGCCGAGGAACCCACCAGCCCGCGCCAGACAAACGCCTCCCCCTCGACCGCCGGCCGCCAGGCGCGGCTGATGGCCTGGGCAGCCGCGATGGCGTCCTGCAGTGCCCCGGCGCTCAGGGTGCCGACTGCCTCTCGATGGGCAGCGCTCAGGGGAAGCTGCGGAGTTGCGTCCTGTTCGAGGAGGACCAGACGCCCCAGGACGTCGTGCAAGCTGCGCCCCAGGGGCTCACGCACCTGATTCATCGCCGCCGCGTAGCGGGACAGCTCCTCGCGCAGCCGGCGCGCCCGCTCCAATTCGTGCTCGGCGGCTCCGGTGACTCGTGCCTCGGTGGTGAGCACACGGGCGAGTTCCGTCGCGACAGCCTTCTTGGCAGTGTCACCGCTGTGCAGGGAGAGGACGAAGTCGCCGAGCCCGACCTCGCGCAGCCGGTTGCGCACGACGTCGAGGGCGGCGGCTTTCTCACTGACGAAGAGCACCGTGCGGCCCGAGTGCATCAGTGCGGCGATCATGTTGGTGATGGTCTGGCTCTTGCCTGTCCCGGGCGGGCCGTTCATCACGAAGGAACGCCCGTCGAGTGCCGCCGCGACACACTGACGCTGGGACGCGTCGGCGTTCAGGACCAGAGGGATCCGCTCCGGAAGCTGGATCTCGTCGATACGGTCCAGTTCGGGCGGCTCGAACTCAATCGCGTCGGCGGGAAGCTCCGAGTCGGGGCCGAGCGCGACGGCACGTACCAGAGGATGTGCCAGGATACGGTCCTCGTTCTGCTGGAGGTCCTGGTACATGGCCTCCTTGTACGAGGAGAAGAGGCCGAGCACCACCCGCTCGTCGACCGACCAGCCGTCCTGCCGGGCGGCGATGTGCCGCGCCGCGGTGAGTACCGGACCGAGATCGGTGACGTCCTTGGCCGTCACCGGAGACCAGTCGATGCCCAGCCGGTCGCACTTCACTTCCAGGGCTGGATTGTGGACCGGTTCCTGCCCCTCCGCCGGATACAGCCGGACCCGGCCGGTCCGTCCATCGCGGCGCAGCTCCACCGGGACCAGCAGCAACGGGGCCGAGCTGGTCTCCTGCGCACCCGCTTCCCGCCAATCGAGCATGCCCACGCCCAGCCACAGCACCCACAGGCCGTAGTCGTTGTACATCTGAGCGGACTTGTTACGAAGAAGACGGAGAGCCCCGTCCAGTGCCGTCTGCCGGGTCTTCTGAGTGAGGAGTCCGCCGCTCGGCATCTCCCCACGGCTTGTCGGTAAGGACAGAGGCAGCGTCTCCTCGTCGCCGTTCTCGCCTTCCTCGATGGGAGCGAAGTCCCAGCCTCGTGCCAGACCGTTCAGCACGGCCGTGGCATCGGGCGACGTGATTTCCAGCGTGGCGGTTCTGGTGTGACGGAAGTTCAGCAGTCTGTTCCGTCCGCCCATATCGATCAGCGCACCACGCCAGCCGCCGAGGACCGCCTTCAACCGGTCCAGACCGGGTTCGCTGATGCGTGGACGTGCGGCACCGGTCGCCGGCCGGGGTGTCATACGGGCAGTACCTCCACAGGAGCGAGAACGCGCACATGGGGACGATCCGCTGACGAGAGGCCCCCGACACCGTATCTACCAGCCCAGTACACGCAACACACCTCAAACGGTGACTCCGATGCCAATCGGACGCTTTCGCATCAGGCCACGGTCGCGCCGGCGTGATGGCTACTCCGTCTCCGTCACCTCGATCGTGGCGGCCTTGTCGTAGAAGGACAGATGGTCCTTGATCTGCGCCACGTTCTCCTTCGGCTGCGGGTACGCCCACACCGCGTCCGGCCGGGGCTCCGTTGCGTCGCCCGCCGCGCCGCGGTAGGTCCAGTAGGCGGCCTCGCCCTTGAAGGGGCAGGTGGTGTGGGTGTCGGTGGGCTCGAAGAGGGTCAGGTCCACGTCCTCCGGCGGGAGGTAGTAGCGGACCGGGAGGCCGGTCTCGTGGACCAGCAGGGGGTGGGTCGTCTCGGCGACGACGCGGCCGTCGATCGTGACCGTGACGTGCTGCGAGCCGCGTTCCACGGCCACGCGGTGTCCGCCGCCGGTGCCGGTCGTCGGGGGGTGGGAAGCGGGGGTGGGCATGTCGTCCGGCCTCCTCCGTGTGCGTTGGGTGTCCGGAGTGTTTGCCTGTCCATCTGCGGCAACGCACGCGGCGCCGCCGTCATTCCGGAGATCGGCGTCATTCCGCGGAACGTTCTGCCTCGCTCGGCTCGCTCGGCTCGCGGGGCCAGGCCCGGCCCTCCTGGCGTTCCACCTCGCGGTTGAAGCGGGTGAGGACGTCCTCCAGGCGGGCCACGTCCTCCGGGGGCCAGGATTCCAGCAGCCGGGACAGGTCGGTCTGCCGACACGCGCGTTCCGCCGCCATGCGGTCGGTGCCCTGCGCGGTGATGCGGAGCTTACGGGCCAGGCCGCCGTCGGGGTCCGGGATGCGTTCGACGAGGCCGGCCCGGAGCAGGGCGCCGGTCTGGCGGTTGACGGTCGAGACGTCCAGCTGGAACGCGTCGGCCAGCTGGCCGATGGACATCGCTCCCTCGGCGTCGAGGCGGGAGAGGAGCAGATAGCCGGAGCGGTCCAGGCGGGTGGTGCAGGTGGCGGGTGCCGTACCGGCTTGCGTCGCGGCGCTCGTACCGGTCGCGGCGCTCGTACCGGTCGCGGGCTTCGTACCGGCCTTCTTCGTCGTCCCCCGTTCGCCCGTCGTCGCCGGTTCCCCGGGGCCGTCACCCGCCTCCGCGGCGGCGGGGACCTGGCCCTTGCGGTCGCGGGGTGTCAGCACTGAGCACCTGGCCACCAGCATCAGCTCGCGTTCCAGCCGCTCCAGCCGCCGATCCAGCACGATTCCTCCTCGCCTCCCCCGCGCTCATCTCTGGAAATGTGCACGATACACATCCTGTGTAGGATGCACATCTCTCATGCTTCCATCAATTTCCTCAACCTTCTTTGGAGGCGGCATTCGCATGCCCCAGTCAGCCCCACCCCGCGTCGCGGAACCTCTGAGCGCAGCGCCGCCCGGCACACCGCTTCCGCGCGAGGTCGGCGGCGGCTTCGTGGCGGTGCTCGCGTTCTGCGGCATCGCCGTGTCCGTGATGCAGACGCTGGTCGTCCCGCTGGTCACCGAGCTGCCCCAGTTGCTGCACACCACCAGCTCCAACGCGTCCTGGGTGGTCACCGCCACCCTGCTCGCCGGTGCCGTCTCCACCCCGGTCATGGGCCGGCTCGGGGACATGTTCGGCAAGCGCCGGATGCTGATGGTCGCGCTGGCGCTGATGGTCGTCGGCTCGCTGGCCTGTGCCGTCACCTCCAACCTGGTGATGATGGTGATCGGCCGGGCGATCCAGGGCGGGGCCATGGGGGCCATTCCGCTCGGCATCAGCGTCATGCGGGACGAGCTGCCGCCGCAGAAGCTGGGCTCGGCGATGGCGCTGATGAGTTCGTCGCTGGGCATCGGCGGTGCGCTGGGGCTGCCGGCCGCCGCGTTCGTGGCGCAGCACACCAGCTGGCATGTGCTGTTCTACGGGGCCGCGGGGCTGGGCCTGATATCGATCGCCCTGGTGCTCGCCGTCGTCCCGGAGTCCTCGGTCCGCACTCCCAGCCGCTTCGACATCGTCGGCGCGCTCGGGCTGTCGGCCGGGCTCGTATGCCTGCTGCTGCCCATCACCAAGGGCGGTGACTGGGGTTGGGCGAGCGGCACCACGCTCGGGCTGTTCGGCGCGGCCGTGGTGATCCTGCTGCTGTGGGGCGTCTTCGAGCTGCGCACCGCCGAACCACTGGTCGACCTGCGGACCACCGCGCGGCGTCAGGTGCTGCTGACCAACCTCGCCTCGATCATGGTCGGCTTCTCGTTCTACGCGATGTCGCTGCTCCTTCCGCAGCTGCTGCAACTGCCGAAGGCCACCGGTTACGGCCTGGGCCAGTCGATGGTCATGGCGGGGCTCTACTTCGCCCCGATGGGCGTGGCGATGATGCTGGTCTCCCCGCTGTCCGCGCGGATCAACGCCGCGAGCGGGCCCAAGGTGTCGCTGATCATGGGGTTGATCGTGATCGGCGCGACCTACGGGGCGGGCCTGGTGATGATGGACCACATCTGGCAGATCGTGGTGCTGTCCACGGCGCTCGGCGTCGGTATCGGCATCGCGTACTCGGCGATGCCCACGCTGATCGTCAGCGCCGTTCCGGCGGCCGAGACGGGTGCGGCGAACGGGCTCAACACCCTCATGCGGTCCATCGGCATGTCCACCTCCAGTGCCGTGGTGGGCGTGATCCTGGCGCACCAGACCACGGACTTCGGCGGGATCGCGCTGCCGGGCAAGGACGGCTTCAAGACCTCGTTCATGGTGGCGTGCGCGGCCTCGGTCGCCGGTCTGCTGATCGCCCTGTTCCTGCCCGCGCGGCGCCGCGCCGGGCTGACGGCCCCCGTGGCGGGCTCGGCTCCCCTGGCCACCTCGGCATCCCTGGCCGACTCGGCCCCCGACACCGCCCCGGTCCCCGTGGCCGCTTCGGTCTCCGCGGCCGCTTCCCACCCCGTGACCGGCCCGGCTTCCGTCGGTGCGGAGGCCGGTGCGAGGGCGGGCGCGGAGGACGGTGCGGAAGCCGGCGCGGCGGTCGGCGCGGTCCCGGCGGACGCGTCCGCCCTGACCGGCGGCGTCATCCACGGCCGTGTCCTCGGCCCCGGTGACACCCCGCTCGCCGACGCCGCCATCACCCTCATCGACACCAGCGGCCGTCAGCTCGGCCGTACCGTCACCGGCCCCGACGGCCGGTACCGCGTGCCCGCGCCCGACGCCACGAGCGTCGTCCTCATCGGCTCGGCCGCCGGGTACCAGCCGCAGGCCGCCACGCTGCTGGTGGCGGACCCGCCGGTGGTCTGCGATCTGCGGCTGTCCGGCGGGGGCGGGCTGACCGGGTCGGTACGGGCCGTCGGCGGCGAACCGCTGACCGGTGCGACCGCCACGGCCATCGGGCCCGAGGGCGAGGTGGCGGGATCGGCGGCCGCCGACGAGAAGGGCGAGTTCGCGCTGCCGGAGCTGGCACCGGGGACGTACACGCTCACCGTGGCCGCCGCCGGGCACCGGCCGTACGCCACCCAGGTCGAGCTCACCGCCGGTGAGCCGGTGCGCGTGGACGCCGAGCTGCGGCCCGCGGCCCGGGTCCGGGGCACCGTACGGGACCGGGACGGCCGGCCGCTGGGGGACGCACGGGTCTCGCTGCTGGACGCCACCGGCGACGTGGTCGGGCAGGTCATCACGGGTGCGGACGGGGCCTTCGGCTTCGAGTCCCTCATCGGCGAGCACTACACGGTGGTGGCCAGCGGCTACGCACCGGCCACCCAGCAGATCACGGTCGGCGGCCAGGAGGGTACCGAGCGGCGGGACGTGGACTTCCTGCTGGGCCACGGCGAGGAGTGAGACGGCGCCCTCGGCGCAGGCACGACACGTTCAGAAGTGAGTCATAGGGAGCAGCGCCCCCGGGCGCTGCTCCCGCTCATTAACCCTCCTCGCTCGTCCTCCTCGTTCCGCCTCCTCACTCCGTCTCCTCGTTCCGCCTTCTCATTCCGTCTTCTCATTCCGTCTTCTCGTTCCGTCTTCTCGTTCGTGCTCCTCACTCATCCTCCTCATTCGTCCTCCTCGGGGAGGCTCTCCCACGCGTCCCCCTTCCGGTACAGCTCGTAGCCCTCCTCGTCCGCGATGGACTCCGCCTGGGCACGGCTGCGGAGGGAGATCTCGTACGTATGGCTGTCGACGGTCGCGTGGACACCCGAGCCGTCGGTGACCGTCTCGATCGCATGCGTCTGGTAGATGACGCGTCCCGGCTCGCATTCGCTGAAGACCACGTGCATGCTCACTGCCATCGGACCCACTCCCGCAGACGAGTCCCCTGGTTTCAGGGTCTCACCTGCTCGCCTGGTCCACCTGGCCTGACGTGGCCGCCTGGCGCGGCCGCCTGATGTGGCCCCCGTCCGGCCGGGGGGCCGGCGGTCCCCCGCCTGCCGAAGAGCGCCACGTTCGCCAGGGCGAGAACCACCAGCCCGCCCCCGAACCACATCACGCCGCGGACCGCGATCCCGTCCGCCGCCCGGCCGCCGAGCAGCGCGCCCAGCGATATCGCCACGTTGAAGACGCCGACGAACAGCGCCGACGCCGCCTCCCGCGCGTCCGGCGCCGCGTGCAGCACCCAGGTCTGGCAGGTCACCGACACCCCGCCGTACGCCAGCCCCCACACCACCAGCAGGACGGCCGCCCCCGCCGTCGTGGCGCCGGCGACCGGGACCAGGAGTTCGGCCGCCGCCAGCAGGGCGAAGATGACCACGAGGGTGCGGCGCGGCTCGCGGTGGGCGGTGGTGCCGGCCAGGAAGTTCCCGGCGATGCCCGCCACGCCGTAGGCCAGCAGCAGCGTGCTGATCAGGCCCGTCCCGACCCCGGCGACGTCCTCGAGCACTGGGCGGACATAGGTGTACGCGCCGAAGTGGCCGGTGACCAGCAGCAGCGTGGTGATGAGGCCGATCCGCAGCCGGACGTTGCGGAACAGCCCCGGCACCTCGCGCAGCCGGACGGTCCCGGTCGCGGGCAGCGGCGGCAGGGTGACGGCCATGGCGGCGGCCACGGCCAGCGACAGGACGGCCATGGCGGCGAACGCGACCCGCCAGTGCACCAGATCGCCGATGAGCGTCCCGATCGGCACGCCGAGCACCGAGGCCACCGCGATCCCACTGAAGATCAGCGTGGTGGCGGGACCCGCGGACCGCTCGGGCACCAGCCGCACCGCGAGCCCGCCGGCGATGGACCACACCCCGCCGATGCTCACCCCGACCAGGACCCGGGCGAACAGCAGGACGGCGAAGCCGGGCGCGAGCGCGGACAGCAGATTGGCGACGGCCAGCAGCCCCATCAGACCGCACAGCACCAGCCGCCGGTCGAAACGGCCGACGGTGGCGGTGAGCAGCGGGGCGGCGAGCGCGGCGGTCAGGCCGGGCACGGTCATGGCCAGGCCCGCCGTACCGTCCGAGACGTGGAGGGCGTTTCCGATGGAGGTGAGCAGACCGACCGGCAGCATCTCGGTGGTGACGACCGAGAAGGTGCCGACCGCGACGGCGACGACGGCGAGCCAGGACCTGAGCGGCGAGCGCACCACGGGAGATGACCCGGATGTGCCTGCCGGAGCGGTGAGTTCCGTGCTACTGGTCATGTCTTTAGCGAACAGCTGTGCCCCTTCGGGGACAACGCCGAAGTTCTGACACTTCCATGGGCGGAACTCCCCGCCCCGCGCTGGTTACGCGCTGCCGTGACCCCGATCCGCCCCCGGCCCCACGTCCCGGTCCGCCCCCGGCCCCACGTCCCTGCGCATGCACACCCGTGGCCAGCGGTCCAGCCCGTGGCCGGCCTCACTGCGCCGGATCTCGCGGAGGCCGGGGGTCAGTTCGGCCTCGGTCAGGGTCCGGAAGCCGCACCGCGCGGCGTAGTACGGGGCGTTCCAGGCCACGTCGACGAAGGTGGTCAGGGTGAGCGCGGGGACGCCGTCGGCGGCGGCCCGCGCCGCGATGTGGTCGATCAGGGACCGCCCGACGCCACGGCGGGCGCTGTCGGGGTGGACCGAGACCTGCTCGATATGGATGTTTCCGTCGACGGGGTCGGTGATCAGGTACGCCATCGCCCGGTCGTCGTCGTCCACCGCGACCCAGGCCCGTCCGGCCCGCTGGTAGCGGCTCAGCTCGGCCAGGCTCAGGGGCTCGTCATCGGCGACTTCGTCCATTCCGATGTCCCGGAAGCAGAGTCCGGCGGCGCGCTCTATGTCCTGGAGGACGGGGAGTTCTTCCATGGTGCTCGTTCGAATCCGCACCCCACCATCATCCTCCGGCACAAAGGCGGCAAAGGCGTGCCCCCCACCGCCGTGGAGAGCACCCTTCGGCCGTTCCTTCATGCGTACGCCAACGGAACCGATGCCACCCCAATGACCTCGGTGTTCTCCGTCGGTGATGATCAAGAACTTACCAAGGACCGCCCCCTGGGGGGAACTTGAGGTGTCACATGCCGGACACGCTGGGTAGCCCGGTCCACCTGCCGCCGAAGCCGCTCACACGAACGGCCGAGGTCTCACACCATCGGCCGAGGTCTCACCCCTCGGCCGGTCCCTGGACGGGCGTTCCCTCGGCCGCGCCCTGGGCGATCGCCTCCTCGACCTCGCCCGTGCGCTCCGCCTCCTCCGCCGCGAAGCGCCGTTCGTCCATCCGCTCGGCCACCTCCTCGTCCTGGGCCATCAGCTGGTCCAGGTCGCTGTCACCGAGTTCCAGTACCCCCATGTCGACATATGCCCGCTGGAGCCGCTCGCCCCACAGCCCGATGTCCTTCACGCACGGGACGATCCGGCTGAACAGCAGCTTGCGGAACATGTGCAGGAACGGCGACCGCTCGCAGTACTCCTCGGCCTCGTCCTTCGGGACGCCGAGGTTCTCCAGTACTTCGACGCCACGCAGCCGGTCGCGCATCAAGTAGCAGCCCTGGATGACGAATTCCTCGCGCTCGCGCAGCTCCGCGTCGGTCAGCTGCCGGTAGTAGTCGCGCAGCGCCATCCGGCCGAAGGCGACGTGGCGGGCCTCGTCCTGCATGACGTAGGCGAGGAGCTGCTGGGGCAGCGGTTTGTCGGTGGTGTCGCGGATGAGGCCGAAGGCGGCGAGCGCGAGGCCCTCGATGAGCACCTGCATGCCCAGGTAGGCCATGTCCCAGCGGGAGTCGCGGAGGGTGTCGCCGAGGAGGGTCCGCAGATCGTCGTTGATCGGGTACAGCGTCCCGAGCTTGTCGCGCAGGAAGCGGCTGTAGAGCTCGGCGTGGCGCGCCTCGTCCAGGGTCTGGGTGGCGGAGTAGAACTTGGCGTCGAGGTCGGGCGCGGACTCGACGATCCGGGCCGCGCACACCATCGCGCCCTGTTCGCCGTGGAGGAACTGGCTGAACTGCCAGGCGGCGAAGTGATGCCGCAGCTCGCCCTTGTCCCGCTCGGTCATCCGGTCCCAGTGGCGGGTGCCGTGGAGGGCGAGCGACTCATCCGGGATGCCCAGCGGATCGTACGGGTCCACCTCCAGGTCCCAGTCGATCCGCTTGACCGCGTCCCACTGCTTGTCCTTGCCCTTCTGGTAGAGGGCGAGCAGCCGGGCGCGGTGGTCGTCGTACTCCCAGCTGAATCGGGCGGCGCCGCCGGCCGGCACCTGCCACAGGGGGTCCCCGGGGTCCATCGCGTAGAGCTCGTGCGTCGCCACCGACGCCTCCTTCGCCTCGCTCCCCCGTGAACGGATGCGTACTCGGCAGGCTCACACGTCCGTTACCGGCGGTCAATAAGACCTCGCCGAGGGATTGACGCCCTTGCTGACGCGCAGTCTCATAAGAGTGTATCCGTCGGTAACAGTTCCTGCCGGCGACTGTTCGAGCCATCAGTGAGGTGCCCTCAGCGATGACGACCACGACCGAATCACCCGCGCTCCGGGACGCGCTCGGGCTGATCAAGGACCGTGAACGGATGGCGGAACGGCTGCTTCAGTCGTCCGCCAAGCACTCCTTCGACCCCGACACCGAGCTGGACTGGGACGCTCCGTTCGAGCCCGGCAAGTGGTTCTGGCCGCCGGAGCTGGTCTCGCTGTACGACACGCCCATGTGGCGGCGGATGTCCGAGGAGCAGCGGCTGCTGCTGTCCAAGCACGAGGCCACGGCCCTCGCCTCGCTGGGCATATGGTTCGAGATCATCCTCATACAGCTGCTCACCCGGCACATCTACGACAAGGCCGCGACCAGCGCCCACGTCCGGTACGCACTCACCGAGATCGAGGACGAGTGCCGCCACTCCAAGATGTTCGCGCGGCTGATCGCCAGGAGCGGCACCCCGGCCTATCCGGTCCGCCCGCTCCACCACAACCTGGGCCGGTTCTTCAAGACGTTCTCCACCACGCCCGGTTCGTTCACCGCGACCCTCCTCGGCGAGGAGGTCCTGGACTGGATGCAGCGGCTGACCTTCCCCGACGAGCGCGTGCAGCCCCTGATCCGCGGAGTGACCCGGATCCACGTGGTCGAGGAGGCGCGCCATGTGCGGTACGCCCGCGAGGAGCTGCGCCGCCAGATGCTGCGCGCGCCGCGCTGGGAGGCGGAGCTGACCCGGATCAGTTCGGGGGAGTTCGCCCGGATCTTCTCGCAGGCGTTCATCAACCCCAAGGTCTACACGGATGTCGGACTCGACCGGCGCGCGGCCGTCGCTCAGGTGCGGGCCAGCGCCCACCGCCGTGAGGTGATGCGCAACGGCGCCCGCAAGCTCACCGAATTCCTCGACGACGTCGGGGTGATGCGGGGTGTGGGCGGCCGGCTGTGGAAGAGCTCGGGGCTGATGGCCTAGCCGGTCCGGAGATATGGCCAAGGGGGGTGTCCGCTTCGTACGGATGGGCGGTTACGCTGCCAGGCATGACGACAGGCAGCGGCACCGCTTCGGCACCCCCGGAGGCGACACCCCCGGCGGGGACGAGCGCCGCCGCGCGCCCGGCGGAGGCGAAGCAGCCCCCGGCCGCCGCGAACCCGTCCACGGCCGCTGCGAACCCGCCCGGGGAGGCCACCAACCCGTCTACGGAGGCCGCGAACGCGCCCGCGGAGGCCGCGAACGCGCCTGCGAAGGCCACGAACGCGCCTGCCGCGCGCCGGGGGAGCTATCGCAGGCTGAGCGTCGAGGCACGGCGCGCCGAACTCATCGCCGCCGCGCTCGGCCTCTTCGCCCACCGCGCCCCCGAGGACGTCTCGCTGGACGATGTGGCATCGGCCGCCGGTGCCTCCCGCCCGCTGGTCTACCGCTACTTCCCGGGCGGTAAGCAGCAGTTGTACGAGGCAGCCCTGCGCAGCGCCGCCGATGAGCTGGAACGGTGCTTCGAGGAGCCGCGCAGCGGCCCGCTCAGCGGTCGGTTGGGCCGGGTACTGAACCGCTACCTGGCCTTCGTGGACGAGCACGACGCGGGGTTCAGCGCGCTGTTGCAGAGCGGCAGCGTGGCCGAGACCTCGCGGACGAACGCGATCGTCGACGAGGTGCGGCGGGCGGCGGCCGAGCAGATCCTGCTCCATCTGGCGGTCCGGAAGCCCGGTGTGCGGCTGCGGATGATGGTCCGCACCTGGATCACGGCCGTCGAGGCGGCCTCGTTGATCTGGCTGGACGAGGAGAAGCAGCCGCCGATGGAGGAGCTGCGCGACTGGCTGGTGGACCATTTCGTCGCGCTGCTGACCGCCACCGCGACGACCGATCCGCAGGCGGCTCGGGTGATCCGGGCCGCGCTCGCGATCGAGCCCGCCGAGGGCCCGGTCGGGCGGCTGGCGCGCCGGGTGGTGCCCACGCTGGGCGAGGCGTCGCATCTGCTGTGACGGGTGTGACCGGTGTGAGATGTGTGGCGTGGGCGATGCTGTGAGACTGGTGCGGTGAGAAGCGAGGAGACGCCCTTCGTGGGCGGGCCGCTGGACGGCCGGGTGCTGCCGGTGCTGGTCGGCCTCACGGGCCAGCCGCCGAAGACCTACGAGGTGCCGGTCGAGGACGAGCACGGTGGGCCCCCGACGGTGTACGTCTACCGCAGGGTTCCGGCCGCCGCCTCCAAGCGGCTGGGCCTGGTCCGGGGCTGGCGCTACGAGTACGACCCGGAGGGAAAGCCGGGCGGCGGGCCGAAATGGCCGTGGTCCAAGCCGAGCTGACCGGCCCCGCCGGTCGGGTGACGGTATTCGTCCGACTCGCCCACAATTGTCCTGAAGATACGAACGTCATGCCACGATCCTGCTGAGCTGGACGCCGAACAGAGGCGTCACGGAGCCGGAGGTGATCACGTGTCAGGACGGATCGTGGGCTCGGTCTGCGCGGCGGCGATCACCGCGGCCGCCGCGCTGGTACCCGCCGTTCCGGCGGCCCAGGCGTCGGCCGTCGCCTCCCGCCCCGCCGACCGGTCGGTGTCCGAGCTGCTGACGCAGCTCAAGACGCTGTACCGGAAGGCCGAGGAGGCGACGGAGGCGTACAACGCGACCGAGGAGAAGCTGCGCAGACAGCGCGCCAGAACCAGGAAGCTCACGGCCGAGCTGGTCCGCACCCGTACGAAGCTCGCCGACAGCCACGACGACGCGGGACGGCTCGCCCGCCAGCAGTACCAGGGCCACACCGCGCTCTCCTCCTACTCCTTCCTGCTGACCCTGCTCACCCCCCACCCCGAGAACGCCGCCGACGAGGCGCGTGAGCTACAGCGGGCGGCCGGCCGCGAGGCCGCCCTGGTGGCGCGGCTGACCAAGGGCGAGCGGCGCGCCGACGCCGTCGCCACCCGGGCGCGGGCCGCGCTGGACAAGCAGCTGTCCCTGGTGTCGAAGCGGAAGAAACAGCGGGACAAGGTGAAGAAACGGCTCCGCGGGATCGAGAAGATGCTCGCCAGGCTGAGCGCCCGCCAGATCGCCCAGGTGGCGCTGCGCGAACGCGAGGAGACCGCCAAGGCGCAGCGCAAACTGATCGCCTCCGGGGCGCTCGGCACCGCGGACGCCACGTCGCAGGGCGCCACGTCGCAGGGCGCCGCGGGTCCGCCCGCTGCCGCCACCGGCGGCGGCACCGGCGGCAGCGGCAGCGGCGGCGCGGGCACCACCACGGCCCCCGGGACCGGCCAGGACACCCCGGCGGCGGAGGCCCCGGCCCCGACCCCGGGCACCACCGGGTCCACCCCACGGCCCCGCCGCCAGTCCCCCGGCCGCACCGGAATGGCATCGGCGGACGCCGGGAAGCGGGCGCTCGCCTACGCGCTGGCCCAGATCGGCAAGCCGTACGTCTGGGGCGCCGAGGGGCCGAACTCCTTCGACTGCTCGGGGCTGACCTCCTCGGCGTGGGCACACGCCGGGCGGACGATCCCGCGCACCAGCCAGGAGCAGTGGCGCCAACTGCCCCGGGTGCCGATCAGCCGGCTGCGCCCCGGCGATCTGGTGATCTACTACAAGGGCGCCAGCCATGTGGCGATGTACGCGGGCAACGGCCAGGTGGTCCAGGCGCCGCGCCCCGGCCAGCGGGTGAAACTCTCCCCGCTCGCCTCCAATCCGGTGCAGGGCGCGGTGCGACCGGGCGCCTAGCTCGGGCGCGACAGCGCGCTGCCGACGCCGACGGTCCCGGATGCGGCTCAGGCGCTGAGAGCGCTTGTGGCCCCGGAGACGGCCGGTGGCCCCGGAGACGGCTGGTGATCCTGGGGACAGCCGGTGATCCAGGAGACGGCCGGTGAGGTCAGGCGCGGCCGCTGACCCCAGGCACGGCCGACGACCCCAAGCACGGCCGGTGGTACCAGGCACGGCCCGTGGCCCCAAACACGACCGACGGTCCCGGAGACGGCCTGGTGACCCCAGGCACCGCCAGTGCCCCAAGCACGGCCGGTAACCCCAAGCAGGGCCGGTGGAGTCAGGCACGGCCGGTGGTACCAGGCACGGCCGGTAACCCCAAGCACGGCCGGTGGGGTCAGGCGCGGCCGCTGACCCCAGGCACGGCCGACGACCCCAAGCACGGCCGGTGGGGTCAGGCACAACCGGTGGTACCAGGCACGGCCCGTGACCCAAACACGACCGGTGACCCAAGCACGGCCAACGGTCCCGGAGACGGCCTGGTGACCCCAAACACCGCCAGTGCCCCAAGCACGGCCGGTAACCCCAAGCCCGACCCGTGACCCCAAGCATGGCCGCTGGTGTCAGCCGATGGACCGGACGGCGGCATCGGCCTCCCCCGCGGCCTTGCCCACATCAGCCGGCCCCGCGACCTCACCCACATCAGCCGGCCCCGCGACCTCACCCACATCAGCCGGGCCCGCGATCCCGTCCGGATCGGTCTCCCCCGCGAGCCTCTCCGGATCGGCCTCTGCCACCGCATCCTCCGATTCGGCCTCTGCCATGACCTGGTCCAGGTAGGCGGCCGTCTTCTCGGGATCGTAGAAGAAGTCCTCGAAGTCGGAGGGGTTGTCGAAGCCGTTGGCGATGCGGTGGGCGACGGCGGGGAAGGTGACGCCCGCGCCGAGGAGGTTCACGACGTGCTCCGGCATCGGGGCCAGCATGGCGTTGGTCCACCTGGTGACGTGCCGCGCGGTCCGCCAGTAGCGGTCGAAGGTCGTCCGCATCCACTCCTCGTCGAACGGCCGGTCGCCGCGCTCGACGATGCTCGCCAGATAGACCGCCGCGCACTTGGCGGCGGAGTTGGAGCCCTGGCCGGTGAGCGGGTCGTTGGCGACCACGACATCGCCGACGCCCAGGACCAGTCCGCCGCCCGGCAGTCGTCCGACCGGGTCGCGTACGGTCGGGGCGTACCGCCCGGACAGCGTGCCGCCGGCGTCGGTCAGCTCGACCTTGGTGGCGCGCGCGTACTCCCAGGGGGTGAACCGCTCCATCAGCTCCAGGGTGCGTTCCAGATGCTCCGAGGGGTCGGTGATGCCCTGGAAGGCGTCGGCCGGGCCGCCGGGGACGCCCTCCCAGAAGAGGATGTCGGCGCGGCCGGTGGTGGTGAGCGCGGGCATCACGAAGAACTCGCCGACACCGGGGACGAGGTTGCAGCGCACCGCTTCGAGACCGGGGTGCTCGTGGCGCGGGCCGAGGCCGTGCACATAGGCGACCGCGAGGGCGCGCCGCGGGGTGTCGTACGGGGAGCGGGCGGCGTCCCGGCGGAAGAGCGAGACCAGTTCGCCCTTGCCCGCGGCCACCAGCACCAAGTCGTACTTCCTGACGAGGAAGTCCAGGTCGGAGACGGCGGTGCCATGGATGACCACCTGGCCGCCCCGCTGTTCGAACGTGTCCATCCAGCCGGCCATCTTGATCCGCTGGTCGACCGACTGGGCGAAGCCGTCGAGCCGGCCGACCCAGTCGATGACCCGTGGGTGCCCGCCCGGAGTCGCCGCCCCGGCGACGGAGACGCCGAGGCCCTCGATCCGGGGCGCCGAATCCTCCCAGAAGTTGAGCCCCAGATCGCGCTCGTGCCCGAGCGCGGTGCGGAACATGCACTGGGTGGACATCACCCGCCCGCCGCGGATCTCATCGGACGTCCGGTTGGACATCAGCGTGATCCCGTACCCCTGGGACTGAAGGCCGAGAGCGAGTTGGAGGCCGGACTGCCCGGCCCCCACGATGAGTATCGTCCGCATGGCTGTCGACTCCCCTCAGGCTCGGGCCGAACGGAACGGAGCAGCTCATTCCGTGAGCGGAGCCGAGGTTACGTCACTCGGGTGAGACGTCAACGGCGTGTCGCACCAGCGCCAGCAGCGCGTCCACGACCGAGATCCGACGCCGGGCGTCCATCCTCACCACGGGCACCGAGGGGGCCACGGAGAGCGCGTCCCGTACGTCCTCGGGCTGGTAGAGCGGCGTGCCCTCGAAGTGGTTGACCGCCACCACATACGGCAGGCCGAGGCTTTCGAAGTAGTCCAGCGCGGGGAAGCTGTCGTCCAGGCGCCGGGTGTCGACCATCACCACCGCGCCGATGGCCCCGCGCATCAGGTCGTCCCACATGAACCAGAAACGCTGCTGGCCGGGGGTGCCGAAGAGATACAGGACCAGATCGTTCTCCAGCGTGATCCGGCCGAAGTCCATCGCGACGGTGGTGGTCAGCTTCTCCGGAGTCGCCTCCAGATCGTCCACACTCTCGCTGGCCTGCGTCATCAGCGCCTCGGTCTGGAGCGGAGTGATCTCCGAAACCGAGCCGACAAAGGTCGTCTTGCCGACGCCGAAGCCTCCCGCTATCACGATCTTGGTGGCGATCGGCGCGCGGGAACGATCCGTCTGCCACCTCTGGAGCACCTCCTCGGCCCCGGGTATCCCGGCCCCGGGTATCTCCGACGTCGCCGGCGGGGTCGCCGTCATCGTCTCAGAGCCTGCGAAGTCCACTGAGCACCCTTTCGAGCAACGCGCGGTCCGGCTGGCCGGGGCCCCGCCCGGTGCCGTAGACGCGGATCTTTCCCTGGTCGGCCAGGTCGCTGAGCAGGACGCGCACCACACCAAGTGGGATCTTGAGCATCGCGGAAACCTCCGCGACGGAGCGCATCCTGCGGCACAGTTCGATGATCGCCCGGATCTCCGGCAGCATCCGGGAGTTCACCCCGCTGGGGGCCGGGTCGAGCCGTTCGTCCGGAGACTCCAGCGACGCCACGAAGGTCTCCACCAGCAGCACATGGCCGGAGCGGGTGCGACCGCCGGTGAGCGAGTACGGACGTACGCGAGCGGGTTTACGGGCGGGTCGGCCGGACCCGGCGGTCGTCACTGTGCGGACTCCAGCGACCTGCGTAGTTCATTGCGGAGTTCGGGGGTGAGCACATGCCCGGCCCGGCCCACGAACAGCGCCATGTGATAGGCCACGACGGTCATGTCGCAGTCGGCGGTGGCGTGCACCCCCAGCAGCGAACCGTCGCTGATCGACATGACGAACAGACTGCCCTCGTCCATCGCCACCATCGTCTGCTTGACGCCGCCGCCGTCCATCAGCTTCGCCGCGCCGAGCGTGAGGCTGCCGAGCCCCGAGACGATCGTCGCGAGATCCGCGCTGGACCCCTTGGGGCCGTCCTGTGCCGTCGGATCGGCCGCCGCGGCGGCGTAGTGCCGTGCGTCGGAGGAGAGCAGCATCAGCCCGTCGGTCGAGACGACCACGACCGAGCGGACACCCGGCACCTCCTCGACCAGGTTCGACAGCAACCAGTGCAGATTACGGGCCTCGCGACTCAACCCGTAGGTACTACCGGGCGCATTCACCCGCGTGCCTCCTCAACCGTGCCACCCTCGTTCCGCGCCCCCGTTTGTTCTGCCGGTCCCCCGTACCGCCGCGCGGCCTCGCCACGGGCGGCGATCTCGGCGGCGGCATCGCGGCGCCCCTCGCGGGCTCCGCGCTGGAAGCCGCCGAGCCGGTGCCGCAGCTCCTCCGCGCTCACCGAACCGGTCCGCTCCCGGGGTTCGGGATCGGACTCCCGGAGCGACAGGCTCCGCGGTGTGCGCTTGGGAAGTCCCTTGTCGGTACGGTCGGTACGCGGCGCCTCGTCCTCCGGACGGGCGTGCTGGTCGGGCCCGATGGCGTACGGATCGGCGGAAGCCGCCACGCCGCCGCGCTCGGCCAAGCCGTGTCGCGCCACCGGACCGCTGCGCTCGGCCACGCCGTGTCCCGCCACCGGGCCGCGGCGCGCCGCCAAGCCGCCTTGCGACGCCGGGCCGCCGCGTTGCGCCAGGCCGTCGCGGGCCACCGGGCCGCCCCGCGCCGCCACGCCGCCTTGCTCAGCCAGACCGCTGCGCTCAGCCAAGCCCTCTCGGGCCGCCAGACGCTCGGCCACGCCGTCCCGGGCCACCGCGCCGCCCCACTCGGCCAGGGCACCGCGCTCGGTCAGGCCACCTCGGGCCCCCAGGCCGCCGCGCTCGGCCACGCCGTCCTCGGCCACCGGGCCGCGACGCTCAGCCACACCGTCCCGCGCCACCGGGCCGCCTTGCTCAGCCAGGCCGCTGCGTTCCGCCAAGCCCTCTCGGGCCGCCAGGCCGCCGCGCTCAGCCAAGGTGTCCCTGGCCACCGGCCCGCCGCGCTCGGCCACACCGTCCCGCGACACCGAGCCACGACGCTCGGCCAGGGCGTCTCGTGACGCCGAGCCGCCCCGCGCCACCAAACCGCCTTGCTCGGCCAAGTCGTCACGCTCGGCCAAGTCGCCTTGCGACACCGCGCCGTCGCGCCCCGCCAAGCCGTCTCGCGACGCCAGGCCGCCTTGTGAGAGCGGGCCACCCCACTCCGCCAGGCCGTCCGGCGACATCGCGCCACCGCGCTCTGCCAGGCCGTCTCGTGCCGGATCGGCCTGCGCCGGGCCGGTGTCGGCCGGGCCCCAGGCGTCCGCGCCCACCGGGCGTACGCCGTGGGCGCCAAACCGCCGCTCGCGGCTCTCGCGGTCGTCACCGTCCTCGCGGTCGCCGTAGCTTTCGCGGTCGTCCAGGCTCTCGCGGTTCTCGCCGTTTTCGCCGTTCTCGCCGTTCTCGCGATGGAGGGTCAGCTCCATCGTCCGCTCGACGGCGGGCACCTCCGGCTCCTCGGCCTCGGGTGCCCGCGCCGGAGCCGGGTCGTCCGCGCCGTGCCGCGCGTCGTCCTGTCCGGTGGTCCGGAGCGGCTTGGGGACACGCTTGGGCAGGGCAGGCAGCGCACCGCCGTTCCCCGGGTTCGGGTGGCCGCGCGGCGGTGTGGGCTCCATCGGATAGTCACCGACGGCATCCGCCGGCCGCCCCCACCGCTCACCGGAGACGGCCCAGGGGGCCGCCGACTCCGGGCCGGAGGCTGCCTCGGCGGACGCAGGCCCTGGGCCGTGCCCCACCTCGGGCGCCAACCCGACCTCGGGCGCCGGCCCCGGCTCGGGCGCAAGCCTGGTCTCGGACACCAGTTCCGGCCCAGACCCAAGCTCCGCCTCTGGCGCCAGTCCCGACTCAGGCACGAGCCCCGGCTCGGGCGCCAGCCCCGATTCAGGCGCAAGCCCCGGCTCGGGCGCCAGCCCCGGCTCAGGCATCTGCGACGCCTGGCCCGGCTCCCCGTCCGACACGGCCGATGCAGCCGACATGGCCGATACGGCCGGCTCGGCCGGTGCGGGGCGACCGGCCGGTATCGCCGGCTTCGTCGGCGCCGCCCGCTCGGCCGATGGGTCGGTGTCCGTCCCGGCCTCGGGGTTCGGCGCGCCCTCAGCCGCCGGGGACTGGGTGGACGCACGGGGCTGGCCCGGGAGCGTGTTGGAGTTGGCCTCGGCTTCCGTGCCCGGGAAGGACGACAGTCCGGTGCCGCTGAACGTCGCCCCCGCGCCCACCGGCGGGGCGGGCGGCAGTCCGGCGCCGGGTGGGCCGGCCGGGAGGATGTTCGTCGGGAGGACGACCACGGCCGCCACCCCGCCCGGCTGCTGTTCGCGCAGTTGCACCCGGATGCCGTGGCGCGCGGCGAGCCGGGTCACCACGTACAGGCCGAGGCCCAGCGGGTCCTCCGGCTGGGGGCCCTGGCAGTACTCCGGTACCGGGTCGGCCAGCCGGTCGTTCAGCTCGATGAAGCGCTCGGGCGTCATGCCGATGCCCTCGTCCTGGACGGAGAGCATGACCTCGCCGGTCTCCAGGAGCCAGCCGGAGACCTGGACCGGGGCGTCCGGCGGTGAGAACGATGTCGCGTTCTCCAGGAGTTCGGCGATCAGATGGCTGACGCTGTCCGCGGCGTACCCGGCGACCTGGGCATGTGGCGGCAGGGCCTGGATCTGCACCCGGTCGTACCGTTCGACCTCGCTGATCGAGGCACGCAGCACATCCAGCAGCGGCACCGGCCCCGGGTGGGTGGCCTTCTGCTCGGAGCCCGCGATGACCAGGAGGTTCTCACCGTAGCGGCGCATCCCGGTGGCCAGGTGGTCGAGTTCGAAGAGCGTTTCGAGGCGGTCGGGGTCCTGCTCCCGCTCCTCCAGGGACTCGATGATGGCGAGCTGGCGCTCGATCAGGCCCAGCGAGCGCAGCGCGAGGCCGACGAAGCTGCCGTGGACCCGGGCCCGCAGCCCCTCCAGCCGGGTGGCGACCGCGTCCCGCTCGGCGCGCAGCTCGTCCCGCTGCTCCGCCAGCCGCTGCCGCTCGCCGACGAGCCGGGTGCGCTCGGTGTCGAGTTCGGCGATGCGCGCCGCCGCCCGTGCGGCCTTGGCGTGCAGTTCGTTGACGGCCCGTACGGCGTCCGCGAACTCGTCGTCGCGGCCCTTGAACGCGACCGGTTCCTCGGCCGCCGGATCGGCCGCGACCCGCCGGGCGCCGAGCCGCAGCGCGGCCAGCGGCCGGGTCATCGAGCGGGCGCTGTGCACGCCGGCGCCGAGGGCGACGAGCAGGGCGGCACCGACGATGGCGGCGCGCACCTCGAGGTCGGTGACCGCGTCGTCCCGCACCCGTGCGAGCTGGGCGGCCTCGGCGGAGGCCAGGGCGGACTGGGCGCCGCGCATCCGGTCGATCCGGGCGCTCAGCGCGGACTCGACGCGGTCCTCGCCGAGGAGGACGTCACTGTCCGAGAGGCGGCTCTGGTCGGTGAGCCGGGCGAGGTAGCGCTCGGCGGTGGTGACCTCGGTGCCGTTGACGGTGCGGTCGTAGGCGTCGCGGGCGGAGGCCGGGGCGAGCTGTTCGAAGTCGGCGAGCGCGGACTGCTCGCGCAGGTTGGTCCGCTGGGCGGCGGAGACCATCGCGTCCTGGCCGCCGCCCGCGTCGAGCGCGGCCAGCAGCAGCCCGCGGGTGGCGGACGCCTCCTCCACCGCGCGGCCGAGCGGGGCCAGCGCGGCGGTGGTGCCGGTGTCGGCGCCGGTGTCGATGCCGAGGGCCCGGCGGGCGAGGGTGTCGGCGATCCCGTTCAGCGCCTGGACGGTCCGGGTGTACGAGGTGAAGACGTCGAGGGCCGAGTCCTTGCCGGCCAGCGCGTGCTGCCGCAGTTCGGGGAGGGCGTCCAGGAGCTGCCGGACCGAGGCCGGGACGTCCGGCCGCACCTCCCGGATGCGGCGGTCGACCCGGGCGCGCATGTCCTCGGAGATCCCGCCGCCGGAGGCGGTGGTGCGCCCGTCGGCGACGTACCGGATCATGGCGTCGCGCTCGTCGGCGAGGGCGTGGGCGAGGGTCACCGCGCCGCGGTTGGTCTCCGCGAGGTCGACGAGGTGCTGGGCGTCGGTGGTGTCATCGAGGGCGAGCAGGACGGCGGGGGCCCCGGCCCCGAGGACGGCGACGGAGACGAGCGCTACGGACGCGGTGAGCCGACGACGGACGCGTGCGGTGTGCCGTCGCGGCGCCGCCTCGTCCTGGCGTGGTTCGCCGACCGCATCGTGCGTGGTGCCCCGAAGCCGCTTCTTCCGCACCGGTGCTCACAATCCATTCTCGCCCGACCGCTCCGTGGACCAGAGGTGACGACGGATCAACACTTGTGTTCCCCACCTCCGGTAGGGATTCCGACCCTTTCAGGACGGGTCTGGGGCAGGCATACATCACCCACCCGGCCACCTGAACGAGTGAACCGCATTGCGTAGTTGACCACCAACTTTCACTTCCGGCCATACCTTCCCGCCACCTTGCACGGATTGGTAAAGACCTCGGCGCCCTGAAAGGATGCCCCACCCGCAGCTTCCCAGAAGTGTCAATCCCTCCCCAATCAGGCACGGGAGACACCGGCGACGGGCCTTGGTACGGACCAAACCGAGCCGGATCGTCCCGGCGGCGACGATCGACGGCGGTCCGGCAGACTGAGGGAATGCGCATCGAACTCGCGACCGCCCCCGGCGATCACACGTACCCCAACGAGGACTACGCATCCGTAGCCCTCCCGGCCTCGGGAAGCGGCGGTGCGCTGGTGGTACTGGACGGGGTGACCCCGCCCGAGGGCGACGACGGATGCGTCCACGGCGTGAGCTGGTTCACCGCGCGACTGGGCGGAGCGCTGCTCGAACTGTCCGGTTCACACCGGGATACGCCCCTGACGAGCTGCCTTTCCGAGGCGATCACGCGAACCGCCGCGGCCCATGGTTCAACGTGTGACCTTTCTCACCCTCTCACTCCCCAGGCGACCGTCGTCGCGGCGCGCTGGGACGCCGAACGGATCGAGTATCTGGTGCTCTCCGATTCGGTGTTGCTCGTCGAGCTGATCCGCGACGGGGTGACACCGGTCCTGGACGACCGCATCGACCGGCTGCGGGCCGAGGGCCGGCGGCTCGCCCCGCTGCGCAACGCGGAGGGCGGCTTCTTCACCGCCGCCGCCGATCCCACGGTCTCGGACAAGGCGGTCACCGGGGAGTTCCCGCGCGCCGAGGTGCGGGCACTGGCGGCGCTCACCGACGGGGCGTCGCGCTGGGTGGAGCTGTTCGGCGCGGGCGACTGGGCCGACTGCTTCGCGCTGCTGCGCAAGGAGGGCCCGCAGGCGCTGATCGACCGGGTGCGGGCGGCGGAGCACGCCGATCCGGACGGCGCGGCCTTCCCGAGGGGCAAGACGCACGACGACGCCGCCGTGGTCTTCGCGGAACCCTGACCGCCCGCCCCGGGGGCCCGGGGTGGGGTGGCGCGGGGGCGGGGGCGCGGGCGCGCGGGAACGCGAGGGCGCGAGCGCGTGCCGACGAAGACGCATGCGCAGGCCGACGCAGACGAAGACGCAGGCCGACACGGACACGGGCCGACGCAGACGCAGGCGGAGGCAGACGCACACCGACGCAGGCGCGGGCGCAGGCCAAGGCACACAACACGCCGACGCAGACGCACACCGACGCCGACGCAGGCGCGGGCCCAGACAGACACACAGACGCAGACGCAGGCCCAGGCAGACGCACACCGACACAGGCGCCGGCCCAGGCGCACGTCGGCGCAGGGCGTGGCACTGGGTGTCGTGGGGCATGGAGCAGGCGGGGCACGGAGTAGCGCGGTTGCCACATCCGCGTCGCCGGATGCGCGGGGCTCGCCGATCCTGACGTGTATGAGCGCCCTACTCCTGCGCCGTACGCGCTGCCTGACCGGGGTCGTCGGCCTCCTGCTCCGCGTTCAACCGGTGCAGCAGCCTGGCGAGTTCGGCGACCTCGCTGCGCTCCCACGCGGCGAGCCGGCGGGCATAGCGGGCCCGCCGGGCGACCCGTACGGCGCGGAAGCGGCTGCGGCCCTCCTCGGTCAGCTCCACCAGAAAGGCCCGGCCGTCGGCCGGATCGGGGGTCCGCGTCACCAGTCCGAGCTCCTCCAGGGACCGGAGCTGGCGGCTCATCGTGGCCTTTCCGACGCCGACGAAGCCCGCGAGGTCGGTGGCGCGCTGCGGACCGGCGTCCTCCAGCCGCATCAGCAGCCCATAGGCGGAGGATTCCAGCTCGGGATGGACCTCCCGGGCCAATTCCCCGGAAGCGGATCGGGCCCTGCGGAGGAAAACCGCCAATTCGCGTTCCAGGGCCAGGAATGCATGGTCCACACCGACTCCGCCCACGGTGCCGCCCTCACCCCGCTCGGGGGGCATTGCCCCGTTGTTGTGCACGTCAGAGCCCTCTCCGGGTTTTCACTTCGTGAAAGTTTCTACCACGCCCGGTTGTTACCGCAGCTCCACCAGTATTTCGCAGGATTAGACCAACGGCATCACACCTCCCCTCTTCCACCCGTCTATCTACGCCCGTAGCGTCCCTGCTGACTGACATGGTCATTCCAATCGGATGTCCCTCTCCCCCCCACCGAGGCTTCGGAGGCAACGCCATGCCCGTGCACAGACCTGGTTCGGCCCGACGCGCCCTCAGTGCGCTGATCGGTATTCTCGCCACTCTCCTCGCCGTGACCTTCGCACTGCCCGGTTCGGCCTTCGCCGCCCAGGGCCGTGGTGCCAAGGCCATTCCCCATCCCGAGGACGACTGGGCGGGTTCCCAGATACTCAAGCACGAGGGCGGTTCCACGACCGGCGCGGAGCCGCCGGGGCTGCTCGCCACCGTCGAGGGCGTGGACGTCAGCAGCCACCAGGGCAATGTCGCCTGGGCAACACTGTGGAGCAGCGGCGTCCGGTTCGCCTATGTCAAGGCGACCGAGGGCACCAGCTACATCAACCCGTACTTCGCCCAGCAGTACAACGGCTCGTACAACGTCGGCATGATCCGGGGCGCGTACCACTTCGCCCTGCCAGACAACTCGAGCGGCGCCGCACAGGCCAACTACTTCGTCGACCACGGCGGCGGCTGGTCCAAGGACGGCAAGACGCTGCCGGGCGCGCTCGACATGGAGTACAACCCCTACGGCGCGACCTGCTACGGGCTGAGCGCGAGCGCGATGGTCAACTGGGTCAAGGACTTCAGCAACACCTACAAGGCGCGCACCGGACGTGACCCGGTGATCTACACCTCCACCAGCTGGTGGAAGAGCTGCACGGGCAACTCCGCCGCCTTCGGCTCCATCAACCCCCTGTGGATTCCGCGCTACGGCTCGTCCGTCGGCGAACTTCCGGCGGGCTGGGGCTTCCACACCATCTGGCAGTACACCTCTTCCGGTGCGACGGTCGGCGACCACAACAAGTTCAACGGCGCCATGGACCGGCTCCAGGCCCTCGCCAACGGCTGAGCCCCGCACCTTGCCTCACCCCACCCCCCACACGCGGCGTTCCCCGACCCCGGCGCACGGACAGGTCTGTCCGTACGCCGGGGTCGGCCATGTCGCGAGGCGCGCTGCCCGGCCCGGTGGGAGCCAGGCAGCGGGAAGTGGGGTCAGTCGCGGGGGAACTCGCCGGTCTTGAGCGTCAGGCCGACGGCGGTGTCGGTCAGGTCGAGGTCCTTCCCGAACGCGACGGACACCTCGGTGAGGTACTCACCGTCCTTGGGGTCGGTGAACAGACGGCACCTGCCGGTGTACGGATCGGCGATCAGGTAGACGGGGACCCCGGCCTGCGCATAGGTGACCTTCTTCGAGCCGTAGTCATTGGCGCCCGTGCGCTTCGAGATCACTTCGGCGACGAATTCGACGTCCTGGTAGCGCCAGCGCCCCCTGGCGTCCTTGACGGCCCCCTCGGCGATCAGTGTCACATCGGTCGCGAAACCATTGAGATAGCCGGGGTAGTCGATACGGACGTCCGACTTGATCCGCTTGCGCGGGTAACGCGCCCGCAGCTGCTCGACGATGTCCAGGATGATGTCCCAGTGGGTGTCCCGCTGCAGCGACATGAAGATGTTCCCCTCGACAATCTCGACCTTGATTCCCTCGGGGACGGGCATCTTCTCGAGCGCCTCGAACATCGCGTCCAAGGTCAGCTCGCCGCTGCGGTCGGGCATCTCGATCCTGTCAGTGTCGATCCGGTCAATCTCCATGACGGTCACCGTGCCGCTCCTCCCCGCCGCACACCGAACGTATGCGGGGGGTTGGTCCAACGATACGCACGGCCGACAGGTCACGCGTGGCCCGAAACCCCGTTCGACACGGGGCCCCGGGCCACGGCGCTACCGGCAGCGTCCGTCACGCCGCTGCCGGAACCTCGGGGGCGGCCGTCCGGGCCGGTTCCAGGGCCAGCTCCAGGACCTGGCGGACGTCGGAGATCGGGTGGACGTCGAGCCTGTCCAGGACCTCGGCGGGGACGTCGTCCAGGTCGGGCTCGTTGCGCTTGGGGATGATCACGGTGGTCACCCCGGCCCGGTGCGCCGCCAGCAGCTTCTGCTTGACACCGCCGATGGGCAGCACCCGCCCGGTCAGGGAGACCTCGCCGGTCATCGCCACGTCCGGGCGCACCTGGCGGCCGGAGAGCAGCGAGGCCAGGGCGGTGGTCATGGTGATGCCCGCGCTCGGGCCGTCCTTGGGCACCGCGCCCGCCGGGACGTGGAGGTGGACGCCGCGCTCCTTCAGGTCGCCGACCGGCAGCTCCAGCTCCGCGCCGTGGGAGCGCAGGAAGGAGAGCGCGATCTGGGCGGACTCCTTCATGACGTCGCCGAGCTGACCGGTGAGGACCAGCCCCGCGCCGCCCGTCTCCGGGTCGGCCAGCGACGCCTCCACGAACAGCACGTCACCGCCCGCGCCGGTGACCGCGAGCCCGGTCGCCACGCCGGGGACGGCGGTGCGGCGCTCGGCCGGGTCCTGGGCGGACTCGGGGGTGTGGTGCGGCCGGCCGATCAGCGGGCGCAGCTCCGGCACGCCGATGGCGAAGGGCAGTTCGCGCTCGCCCAGCTCGTGCTGGGCGGCCACCTTGCGCAGCAGCCGGGCGATGGACCGCTCCAGGGTCCGCACCCCCGCCTCGCGGGTGTACTCGCCCGCCAGCTTGCGCAGCGCCTCGTCCCCCAGCGTGACCTCGCCCGGCTCCAGGCCGGCCCGCTCCAGCTGCCGGGGCAGCAGGTGGTCACGGGCGATGGTGACCTTCTCGTCCTCGGTGTAGCCGTCCAGGCGCACCAGCTCCATGCGGTCCAGCAGCGCCTCCGGGATGGCCTCCAGGACGTTGGCGGTGGCCAGGAAGACCACATCGCTGAGGTCGAGTTCGACCTCCAGGTAGTGGTCGCGGAAGGTGTGGTTCTGCGCCGGGTCCAGGACCTCCAGCAGAGCCGCGGCGGGGTCGCCGCGGAAGTCGGAGCCCACCTTGTCGATCTCGTCGAGGAGGACGACGGGGTTCATGGAGCCCGCCTCCTTGATGGCCCGTACGACCCGGCCGGGCAGCGCGCCCACGTAGGTGCGCCGGTGGCCGCGGATCTCCGCCTCGTCGCGGACGCCGCCGAGGGCGACCCGGACGAACTTCCGCCCCATCGCGCGGGCGACGCTCTCGCCCAGGCTGGTCTTGCCGACGCCGGGCGGGCCCACCAGGGCGAGCACCGCGCCGCCCCGGCGGCCGCCGACGACGCCGAGGCCGCGGTCGGCACGGCGCTTGCGCACCGCCAGGTACTCGGTGATCCGCTCCTTGACGTCCTCCAGCCCCGCGTGGTCGGCGTCGAGCACGGCCTTGGCGCCGGGGATGTCGTAGGCGTCCTCGGTGCGCTCGTTCCACGGCAGCTCCAGGACGGTGTCCAGCCAGGTGCGGATCCAGCTGCCCTCGGGGCTCTGGTCGCTGGCCCGCTCCAGCTTGTCGACCTCCTTCAGGGCGGCCTCGCGGACCTTGTCCGGCAGATCGGCGGCCTCGACGCGGGCCCGGTAGTCGTCGGATTCGTCCTCCGGGTCTCCGTTGAGTTCGGCGAGCTCCTTACGGACCGCTTCGAGCTGGCGCCGCAGCAGGAACTCGCGCTGCTGCTTGTCGACGCCCTCCTGGACGTCCTTGGCGATCGACTCGGCGACGTCCTGCTCGGCGAGGTGCTCGCTGAGCCAGGTGACGGCGAGCTTGAGGCGGGCCACCGGGTCGGCGGTCTCCAGCAGCTCGACGCGCTGGGCGACGGTCAGGAAGGGCGAGTAGCCGGAGTTGTCGGCGAGCTGCGCCACGTCGTCGATCTGCTGCACCCGGTCCACGACCTGCCAGGCGCCGCGCTTGCGCAGCCAGCTGGTGGCCAGCGCCTTGTACTCCTTGATCAGTTCGGTGACGGCACCGGGCAGCGGATCGGGCACGATCTCCTCGACCGTGGTGCCCTCCACCCACAGCGCCGCGCCGGGGCCGGTGGTCCCGGCGCCGATGCGGACCCGGCGCACACCGCGGATCAGCGCGCCGGGGTCGCCGTCGGAGAGCCGGCCCACCTGTTCGACGGTGCCGAGCGTGCCGATACCGGCGTAGGTGCCGTCGACCCGTGGCACCAGGAGCACCTTCGGCTTGCCGCCCGAACCCCCACTGGAGCGCGCGGCGGCCTGGGCGGCCTCCACCGCGGCGCGTACCTCGGTATCGGAAAGGTCCAGGGGCACCACCATGCCGGGCAGCACCACCTCGTCGTCGAGAGGCAGCACGGGCAGGGTGAGCGGTGTGGACAGCGAAGCCATGATCTCCCCTTCGGCAGGCAAGTTGAGTCGGTAAGACTCAGATGCATTGATGCCCACTCAATGCGCGGAGGGCCTCCGCGTGTTCCCGGTCACCTGTTCGCTGTGAGCGATGCCACATCCGGCGTGCCGCGCCGACGCCCGCCGCCTGGCCCTCCGCCGCACATACGGCCCGCAGACAACGCCGGTGAGCAGGGCGAACGCATGGCCCCACCCGGTGAGCGGATCGGCCCCGACAAAACTCCCGGCGACGAGGACGGCGCCGGTCCCGCCGAGCAGCGCCCACCGCCGCCGGGGCGGCAGCAGCCCGGCGAGCGCGGCGGCGCAGGCGATCAGCCCGTAGCTGACCCCGTAGTCCAGACGGCGCAGCGAGCTGGCCGGGAGATGCCCGACGGCGACGGAGAGGGCCACCGGAAGCTCGGTGAGCAGCGTCGCCAGCACATGGCCGAGCAGGAACACGGCGGCGGTGCGCACCCCGCCCACGCGCCGCTCCAGCCCGCCGAGCACCAGCGGGAAGGCGACCAGATACGGCGAGGTGACGCCGCCCACCGCCCACAACCCGCTGACCAGCAGGGTCAGCAGCGGCCGCCGGGAGAGGTGGGACACGTCGGTGCTGGAGCCCGCGAGCAGATCGTGCACCGTGCCGGGGTCGCCGAGCGTCGCGTAGAGCCCGGTGCCGAGCAGGACGAGCGTGTAGCCGAGGGTGAACGGCACGCCGCGGAGCGCGCGCGTCAGCGCGGCCCGGCCCGCTGTTCCGCTCCGCGTGTCCGCCATGACCGGAACAACTACCCGGGCACCGTGAGTCATCTCACCGCGCGGCCGGCTGTGACATGGGCGACGTCGTGCCACCGCGGTGCCGTGCCGGCGCCACCACGGCCGCGGTTGGACCCGCGGGCGGGGGCGGCGCGAGGATGGCGGCGTCAGGAACCACCCGGGAGGACCCCACCCCATGCAGCCGACGCCGTACGCACCGCACCCCGCCGACGACGACCGGCCGGTGACCGTCGACCGCCGGGAGGGGCCGTACGGCGAGGTGGTGCTGCGGCGGCGCGGGGGCCCGGACCACGAGGGACCGGGCGGCGCCGTCTTCGAGATCATCGCCAACGGGTGCTTCCTCATGGACACCTCCGACGGCCGCTCCGAGCGGCTGCTGGTACGTGCCGCCCTCGACGCGCTGCCCGCCGACCGCCCCTCCCCGGCGCTGCTCATCGGCGGGCTCGGCGTCGGGTTTTCGCTGGTGGAGGCGGCCGCGGAGGCCCGGTGGGGGCGGATCTCGGTGGTCGAGCGGGAGGCGGCGGTGATCGACTGGCACCGCGACGGCCCGCTGGCGGCCGTGTCCGCCGGGGCGCTGGCCGATCCGCGCACCGAGATCGTCCACGCCGATCTGGTCGCATGGCTGCGGAGGGACCCGCGGACCGATCACGCGCCGGCCCCGCGGACCGATGGCGCGCCCGGCCCGGGGACCTATGACGCGCTGTGCCTGGACATCGACAACGGCCCCGACTGGACCGTCACCGAGGACAACGACGGCCTCTACTCCCCCGCCGGGCTCGCCGCCTGCGCCGCGCGCCTCGCCCCGGGCGGAGTGCTGGCCGTCTGGTCGGCCGCGCCGTCGTCCGCCTTCGAGGAATCTCTCCGCAATGCCGGATTCACACAGGTGCGTACGGAAGAGGTCTCCGTTGCCCGTGGTGTTCCCGACGTCGTGCATCTCGCGGTTCGGGGCGCGTAGCAAAGCCGCCTACGCTGGCTTTACGCTTGCTTGCCTACCGAACGCGGCTGAGCGATGACCAGGCGCGAGCCGCGGGTTACACCGGAAGACGCAGGGGCGGGCGTATGGAGCAGACTCACAACGGTCACAACGGGGCCGCCACGACCACCCCCGGCGCGCAGCGCCGGGTCCTGGTGGTCGAGGACGACCCGACCATAGTGGACGCCATCGCGGCCCGCCTGCGCGCCGAGGGGTTCCAGGTCCAGACGGCGGGCGACGGTCCGGCGGCGGTCGACACGGCCGAGGCGTGGCAGCCGGATCTGCTGGTCCTGGACGTGATGCTGCCGGGCTTCGACGGCCTGGAGGTCTGCCGCCGGGTGCAGGCCCGCCGGCCGGTGCCGGTGCTGATGCTGACCGCGCGCGACGACGAGACCGACATGCTGGTGGGGCTCGGCGTCGGCGCCGACGACTACATGACCAAGCCGTTCTCCATGCGCGAACTCGCCGCGCGGGTGCATGTGCTGCTCCGGCGGGTGGAGCGGGCGGCGCTGGCCGCGCACACCCCGCGCAGCGGCATCCTGCGCCTGGGGGAGCTGGAGATCGACCACGCCCAGCGCCGGGTGCGGGTGCGCGGCTCGGATGTGCACCTCACGCCGACCGAGTTCGATCTGCTGGTCTGCCTGGCGAACACCCCGCGCGCGGTGCTCTCCCGTGAGCAGCTGCTGGCCGAGGTGTGGGACTGGGCGGACGCCTCGGGCACCCGCACCGTGGACAGCCACATCAAGGCGCTGCGCCGGAAGATCGGCGCGGAGCGGATCCGTACGGTGCACGGCGTCGGCTACGCCCTGGAGACCCCGGCGGCATGAGAAGCGCCCCCTGGGCACGCAGGATCAAGGCCGTCTGGTCACGCCGGGTGCCCAGGGTCAGGGTTCCCTGGGCGCGCCGGGCCCCCAAGGACTGCCGGCCGCCCGGGGAGCCCGGGGGCCGGCGGGCGTGGTCCCGCGCCACCTGGGCCCGGATCTGGGAGGCGCTGCGGCCCTTCGATCCGTACCGCTCGGTCAAGGCGGCGCTGGGGGCGCTGGTCGTCGGCTCGGTGATCATCACCACGCTGCTGGTCTTCGCGGCGATGCACTCCGACACCGAGCTGCGCGTCATCACCATCTTCTCGATCATCGCCTCGTTGCTGATCACCCAGTTCGTGGCGAACGGGCTGACCGCCCCGCTGGGCGAGATGACCGACGTCACCCGGTCGATGGCGAACGGCGACTACACCCGGCGGGTGCGGGCGGCGCAGCGGCGCGACGAGTTCGGCGAGCTGGCGTCCGCGTTCAACCGGATGGCGGCCGACCTGGAGGCGGTGGACACCCACCGCAAGGAGCTGGTCGCCAACGTCTCGCATGAGCTGCGCACCCCGATCGCGGCGCTGCGGGCCGTGCTGGAGAACGTGGTGGACGGGGTCTCGGAGGCCGATCCGGAGACGATGCGGGTCGCGCTGCGGCAGACCCAGCGCCTGGGCCGCCTGGTGGAGCAGCTGCTCGACCTCTCCCGCCTCGACAACGGGGTGGTGCCGCTGTACGCGCGGCGGTTCGAGGTCTGGCCGTATCTGGCCCAGATCCTCAAGGAAGCGAGCATGGCCAAGGGCGCGGAGTCCCATTCGGGCGCGCACACCCGTAAGGACGTCCATCTCAACCTGGACGTCTCCCCGCCCGAGCTGACCGCCCACGCCGACGCCGAGCGGCTGCACCAGGTGATGGCGAACCTCATCGACAACGCGGTGAAGCACAGCCCGGCGCACGGCCGGGTGACCGTGCGCGCCCGGCGCGGTGAGGGCCCGGGGAGCCTGGAGCTGGAGGTGCTGGACGAGGGCCCCGGCATCCCGGAGGCGGAGCGGCACCGCGTCTTCGAGCGGTTCAACCGGGGCGGGCTGTCCCCCGACGGCTCGGCGGACGCGGGCCGCCGCCGGCCGGGGCCGGGCAGCGACGGGGGCACCGGTCTGGGGCTGGCGATCGCGCGCTGGGCGGTGGACCTGCACGGCGGGCGGATAAGGGTGGCGGAGTCCCCGCGCGGCTGCCGGATCAAGGTCAGCCTCCCGGGACCCGCACAGGAACCCAAACCGGCCACGCCGTGACATCAAAGCTGAAGTAAAATCGAGCTGGCCGCGCACATATGAGCGAAACGGGTGCACGTATGCGCATGCGGGCCCTGGAGACACACGAACCACGTGTGTTTCCCGGTGCGTCATGCGCCGAAACCCGCCGATCAATGTGACGTGCGCGACGGATGACCGGTGCGGCCTGCACGTAAGGGTCTGGAGGGCGTAGCCTTTATTCCCGCTGTCCACCACCTTAGGAAGCGGAAGAGGGCGGTTGCCGCCGTGTCGCCACAGTCCCCCAACACCTCGAGCGTCTCGACCGATGAACAGGACGGGCAGGGGAGTAACCCTGCCGCTGCCTTCGGCCCCAATGAGTGGCTCGTCGACGAGATCTACCAGCAGTACCTCCAGGACCCGAACTCGGTCGACCGAGCCTGGTGGGACTTCTTCGCCGACTACAAGCCGGGTCAGGACACCGGCTCCGCCGTGTCCGCGCCACCCCAGGCGGTAGCCCCGGGTACCGCCCCCGCGGCCCCGGCGAAGCCCGCCGCGGCCAAGCCGGCCGAGGCCAAGCCCGCCGCCCCGGCCCCGGCGCCCGCCGCCGCGAAGCCCGCGGCAGCGCCCGCGGCCCCCGCCGCGAAGGCCGCCCCGGCCGCTCCCGCCAAGCCCGCCCCGGCCAAGCCGACCCCGGCCGAGCCGACGGTCTCCGCCAAGAAGGCCGAGCCCGCCGCGCCCTCCGCCGGCCCGGAGCTGGTCACGCTGCGTGGCCCCTCCGCCGCCGTGGCGAAGAACATGAACGCGTCGCTGGAGCTGCCGACGGCCACCTCGGTGCGCGCCGTCCCGGTCAAGCTGCTGTTCGACCAGCGCATCGTCATCAACAACCACCTCAAGCGCGCCCGCGGCGGCAAGGTGTCCTTCACGCACCTGATCGGCTACGCCATGGTGCAGGCGCTGAAGGCGATGCCCTCGATGAACTACTCGTTCACCGAGAAGGACGGCAAGCCGACCCTGGTCAAGCCCGAGCACGTCAACCTCGGCCTCGCCATCGACCTGGTCAAGCCCAACGGCGACCGCCAGCTCGTGGTGGCGGCGATCAAGAAGGCCGAGACGCTCAACTTCTTCGAGTTCTGGCAGGCGTACGAGGACATCGTCCGCCGCGCCCGCGCCGGCAAGCTCACGATGGACGACTTCACCGGCGTCACGGCCTCCCTCACCAACCCCGGCGGCATCGGCACCGTCCACTCGGTGCCGCGGCTGATGCCCGGCCAGGGCCTGATCGTCGGCGTCGGCGCGATGGAGTACCCGGCCGAGTTCCAGGGCACCTCCCAGGACACCCTGAACAAGCTGGGCATCTCCAAGGTCATGACGCTGACCAGCACCTACGACCACCGGGTGATCCAGGGCGCCGCCTCCGGCGAGTTCCTGCGGATCATGAGCCAGCTGCTGCTCGGCGAGAACGACTTCTACGACGAGATCTTCAAGGCGCTGCGTATCCCCTACGAGCCGGTCCGCTGGCTCAAGGACATCGACGTCAGCCACGACGACGACGTCACCAAGGCGGCGCGGGTCTTCGACCTGATCCACGCCTACCGGGTCCGCGGCCACGTCATGGCCGACACCGACCCGCTGGAGTACCGCCAGCGCAAGCACCCCGACCTGGACATCATCGAGCACGGGCTCACCCTGTGGGACCTGGAGCGCGAGTTCGCGGTCGGCGGCTTCGCGGGCAAGACCATGATGAAGCTGCGCGACATCCTGGGCGTGCTGCGCGACTCGTACTGCCGCACCACCGGCATCGAGTTCATGCACATCCAGGACCCGAAGCAGCGCAAGTGGATCCAGGACCGGGTCGAGCGCGGCCACGACAAGCCGGAGCGCGAGGAGCAGCTGCGCATCCTGCGCCGGCTGAACGCGGCGGAGGCGTTCGAAACCTTCCTCCAGACCAAGTACGTCGGCCAGAAGCGGTTCTCCCTGGAGGGCGGCGAGTCCGTCATCCCGCTGCTGGACGCGGTGCTGGACGCGGCCGCCGAGTCGCGCCTGGACGAGGTCGTCATCGGCATGGCCCACCGCGGCCGGCTCAACGTCCTCGCCAACATCGTCGGCAAGTCGTACGCGCAGATCTTCCGTGAGTTCGAGGGCAACCTCGACCCGAAGTCGATGCACGGCTCCGGCGACGTCAAGTACCACCTGGGCGCCGAGGGCACCTTCACCGGTCTGGACGGCGAGCAGATCGCGGTCTCGCTGACCGCCAACCCCTCCCACCTGGAGGCGGTGGACCCGGTCCTGGAGGGCGTGGTCCGCGCCAAGCAGGACATCATCGGCAAGGCCGGCACCGACTTCACCGTGCTGCCCGTCGCCCTCCATGGCGACGCGGCCTTCGCGGGCCAGGGCGTGGTCGCCGAGACGCTGAACATGTCGCAGCTGCGCGGCTACCGCACCGGCGGCACCGTGCACATCGTGATCAACAACCAGGTCGGCTTCACCGCCGCCCCGGCCGCGTCCCGCTCCTCGATGTACGCCACCGACGTGGCGCGCATGATCGAGGCGCCGATCTTCCACGTCAACGGCGACGACCCGGAGGCCGTCGTGCGCGTCGCGCGGCTCGCCTTCGAGTTCCGCCAGGCGTTCAACAAGGACGTGGTCATCGACCTGATCTGCTACCGCCGCCGCGGCCACAACGAGACCGACAACCCCGGTTTCACCCAGCCGCTGATGTACGACCTGATCGACAAGAAGCGTTCGGTGCGCAAGCTCTACACCGAGTCGCTGATCGGGCGCGGCGACATCACGCTGGAAGAGGCCGAGCAGGCGCTTCAGGACTTCCAGGGCCAGCTGGAGAAGGTCTTCACCGAGGTCCGCGACGCGGTCTCGGCCCCGGCCCCGGCCGAGGTCCCCGAGCCGCAGGCGGAGTTCCCGGTCACCGTCCAGACGGCCGTCTCCCAGGAGGTCGTCAAGCGGATCGCCGAGTCCCAGGTCAACGTCCCCGACCGGATCACCGTCCACCCGCGGCTGCTTCCGCAGCTCCAGCGGCGCGCGGCGATGATCGAGGACGACACGATCGACTGGGGCATGGGCGAGACCCTCGCCATCGGCTCGCTGCTCATGGAGGGCACCCCGGTCCGGCTCGCCGGCCAGGACTCCCGCCGCGGCACCTTCGGCCAGCGCCACGCGGTGCTGGTGGACCGCGAGACCGGCGACGACTACACCCCGCTGCTGTACCTGACCGAGGACCAGGCGCGCTACAACGTCTACGACTCGCTGCTCAGCGAGTACGCGGCGATGGGCTTCGAGTACGGCTACTCGCTGGCCCGCCCGAACGCGCTGGTCATGTGGGAGGCGCAGTTCGGTGACTTCGTCAACGGCGCGCAGACCATCGTCGACGAGTTCATCTCCTCGGCCGAGCAGAAGTGGGGCCAGACCTCCGGCGTCACCCTGCTGCTGCCGCACGGCTACGAGGGCCAGGGCCCGGACCACTCCTCGGCCCGTATCGAGCGCTTCCTCCAGCTGTGCGCGCAGAACAACATGACGGTCGCCATGCCGACGCTGCCGTCGAACTACTTCCACCTGCTGCGCTGGCAGGTCCACAACCCGCACCACAAGCCGCTGGTCGTCTTCACCCCGAAGTCGATGCTGCGCCTGAAGGCCGCGGCGTCGAAGACCGAGGAGTTCCTCACCGGCTCCTTCCGCCCGGTGATCGGCGACGAGACGGTCGACCCGGCCGCGGTGCGCAAGGTGGTCTTCTGCTCCGGCAAGGTCTACTACGACCTGGCCGCCGAGCGGGACAAGCGCGGTGCGAACGACACGGCCATCATCCGGCTGGAGCGGCTGTACCCGCTGCCGGGTGCGGAGCTCCAGGCCGAGATCGCCAAGTACGCGGGCGTCGAGAAGTTCGTGTGGGCGCAGGAGGAGCCGGCCAACCAGGGTGCCTGGCCGTTCATCGCCCTCAACCTGATCGACCACCTGGAGCTGTCGGTCGGCGCGGACGTCCCCGCCGCCGAGCGCCTGGTCCGGGTCTCCCGTCCGCACTCGTCCTCGCCCGCGGTGGGGTCGAACAAGCGGCACCAGGCGGAGCAGCAGACGCTGGTGAACGAGGTCTTCGAGATCTGATTCCCGCGTTCGTCCCGGAAGGCCCGGTCCCGCATCGCGCGGGGCCGGGCCTTCCGGCGTACGGGGCCCCGCTCGGCTGGGCGGCGGCTCGACGTCCCGGTCTGGGCCGACAGGGTCAGCGGACCCCGTCCGCCGAGCACCGCACGGTGCCGCTCGACGCTGCCGCATATCCTGGGCTGGCACATCCACACCATCCCTTCCGGAGCGACCCTTGTACTTCACCGATCGCGGTATCGAGGAGCTGGAGCAGCGACGCGGCGACGAGGAGTTCACCTTCGAGTGGCTCGCCGAGCAGCTGCGCACGTTCGTCGACCTCAACCCGGACTTCGAGGTCCCGGTGGAGCGGCTGGCGACCTGGCTGGCCCGGCTCGACGAGGAGGACGACGACGTCTGAGGACGAGGGAGTCCGAGGGCGACGCCCCCTGAGGGTCGTGGCCTGCGTGGGCCGTGCCGTCCGAGGGCGGCGCGGCCGTGCCGGCCACCGTCACGCCACCACCGGACCGCGCCCCGGCGCCCCGGCCTCGTGGTCCAGCCGGGGGTCGGACACCAGCACCGCCTGTTGCAGCCGTTGCAGCCTCGACGAGGGTTCCAGCCCCAGTTCCTCCGTCATCGCCGTCCGCAGCCGCTGGTAGACGGTCAGGGCGCGGGTGCGCTGGCCGGAGCGGTGGAGGGCGAGCATGTACTGCCCGTACAGCCCCTCGTGGAAGCGGTGTTCCACGACCAGCGAGGCGAGATCGCTGAGCACCTCCAGATGGCCGCCGAGCCGCAGCCGGGTCTCGATACCGCGCTCGGTGACCGTCAGCCGGGACTGCTCCAGCCGGGCGACCTCCGCCTGGAGCGGCCGGCCGTGCGGGGTGACGTCGACCAGGGCCGGGCCCTGCCAGAGGGCCAGCGCCCGCCGGAAGGCGGTGTCCGCCGTCCGCTCGTCGCCGGCTCCCAGCGCGCATTCGCCCTCGGCCACGAGATCGCGGTACTCATGGACGTCCAGCCGGCCCGGCCCCACCACCATGGCGTATCCGCCGGGCCGGGTCTGCAGCACGTCCCGGGCGACGGCGGCCGACGGCATCCCCAGCACCTCGGCGAGCAGCTTGCGCAGATGGAGGATGTACGTCTGGAGGGTGGTCGGTCCGGTACGTGGCGGCTGATCGCCCCACAGCTCGGCCATCAGCGACCGCACCGGCACCATCCGCCCGGCGTGAAGCAGCAGCAGGGACAGCACCTTGCGCGGCTTCATCGCGCTGGGCACCCCGGACCGGGCGCCGAGGCCGAGCGTCAGCGGTCCGAGCACGCTCCCGCGCAGGGCAGGCACCTCGTCGGACGTCATCGGCGGTAGGCGCGGACGAGCAGATCGGCGGCGCTCTCGCAGATGGCCGCGGCCGCCTCATCGGCGAGCGGGTGGGTGCCGTACATCGACTGGTGGAGCCCCTGCTGGACGATCAGGGCCACGAACTGCCGGGCGGCGGTGGCCGGGTCCGGCACGCTCAGCTCACCGCGGTCGGTGCGCCGGGCGAGCATCTCGGCGACGTACGCGACCAGTTGGCGGGGTTCCCCCTCCGCGCACGCGGGGCGCAGCGAGGGGTGCCGGGCGACCTCGGAGATCACCAGGCGGCGCAGGGCGGAGGCGCGTTCGTCGAGGAGTACGGCGAGCACCCGGCGGCCGAAGGCGGTCAGGGCGGCGTGGGCCTCGCCGCCGTCGTACGGGCCGGTGCCGGGAGCGGCGGAAGTACCGGGAGCGCCGGGCGCCTGGGCGCGGTCCGGTCCGGGGACGTCCGGGGCACTGGCGGCGAAACCGGCCGCCACCCGCTCCCGCTCCTCCTCGACGGCGGCGATGAACAGCCGCTCCTTGCCGCCGAAGTGGTTGTAGACGGTCTGCTTGGACACCCGGGCCTCGTCCGCGATGACGTCCACACTCGCCCGGGTGTATCCCTCGCGCAGGAAGACGGCCACGGCCGCCTCCACTATCGCCTGCCGCTTGGCGGGCTGGGGGCCCGCGGGCCGCCCCGCGGCGCTGCGCCGGGGACCGTTGTCCGTCCGCAACGGCCCAACCTCCTTGTTCCGAGCCGGTCTTGCCTCCGATGGACTTGTGAGTCTAGCCTTCGCTCATCGCAGTGGACTAGGCCGTCCAGTCCAATGAATTCACCAAGGAGAGCTCCATGAGCGCACCGGAGAGCAGCGCGGCACTGAGCCCCCTCACCCTGGCGCCGGAGGCACAGCGGCAGCTGTTCCTGGACGCCCGCACGGCCAACACCTTCACCGACGAGCCGGTGACGGAGGAGCAGGTGCGCGCGATCCACGAGCTGGTCAAGTACGCCCCCACCTCGATGAACCAGCAGCCGCTGCGGGTGGTCCTGGTGCGCTCGCAGGAGGCGCGCGCCCGGCTGGTGGCGCATATGACGGGGCGGAACCAGGAGAAGACGGCCCAGGCGCCGCTGGTGGCGGTGCTCGCCGCGGACCTGGACTTCCATGAGGAGCTGCCGCGGCTGGTGCCGTTCCTGGAGAACCCGCAGGCGATCTTCGCCGACCCCGGCGTCCGGGAGGCGTCGGCGCACTTCAACACCGCCCTTCAGGTGGGCTACTTCATCCTGGGCGTACGCGCCGCGGGGCTCGCCGCCGGGCCGATGGTCGGCTTCGACCACGCGGCCGTCTCCAAGGAGTTCTTCGGCGACGGGCGGCACGCGGCGGTTTGTGTGGTCAACATCGGCAAGCCGGGTCCGGACGCCTGGCTGGGCCGGCTGCCGCGGCTGGAGTACGAGGAGGTCTTCCGTACGGTCTGAGACCTGAAACGGTCGCCCGCGCCCGCGCCGAGGAGGCGCGGGCGCGGGCGACCGGTGGGTGATTCCGGTCAGCTCTCGATCAGCTCATGGAACGCCACGGTGTCGAAGATGTCCTCCATCCGCGCCGCCTTGCCGTCCCGCATCGTCCACGAGTGGACGAAGTCCAGGGTCACGGTCGTACCGCGCAGCGAGGTCACCTCACGGGTGCCGAACACCACGACCCGGTCGCCCTGTTCGATGAACTCCCTCGGCGTGAGCCTCATCCCGCCCAGCACGGTCGGCACATGGGCGAGGAACTCCTTGACCCCCGCATGGCCCCGCTTGGTGCCACCGAGCCCGTACCTGTCCATCCCCTTCGGATGGACCCACTCCACATCGGGGTGCAGGCCCGACAGGATGCCCTCGATGTCGCGCTCGCGGAAACCGGCGTAGGAGGCGCGGATGGCCTCGATGTTCGGTGATGCCATGGTGTTCGCCACTCCTCAGACGGCGCCGCGCGGCGGCTCGGGCAGATGGTGCTCGGACGGAAGCTGCTCGGGCAGGTGGTGCTCGGGCAGAAGGCGCTCGGGGTGGTGCGCCTGGAGCGTGCGGCGCACGCCCTCGCGCCACGGCACCCGGCAGGGGCCGGTGATCTCCCGCCGCCGGGTGGGGTCGAACCGATACGTCTCGCGGGTGACCTCGCTCGGCACGAGCCGGGCCCGCACCCCGGTGAGCGCCTCCATATGGCGTACGCAGTCGGTCATCCCGACCGCCTCGTCCCCGCCCCAGTTGACCAGCGTGGCCGGGGTCCGGGCGGCCTGCCACAGAGCGGGGACCTGGGCGACGAGATCGTCGGTGTGGAGGAGCGAGCACCAGTTCTGGCCCGCCCGGGGCACCGGTATCGGCTCACCCGCGAGCATCCGCTTGAAGTAGAGCATCGGCACCCCGCCGTAGCCGCCGGGGCCGTAGGCGATGTTGAGCCGGGCGATGGTCGTCGGCAGGTTCAGCACATGGGCGAACGCCCGTACCGCGCCCTCTGCGGCGATCTTGCCCACCGGGTAGGCGGGCAGCCAGTCGGCCACCCCGTCGACGGGGTCGTCCTCGGTGTACGGATGGTCGAGGGTCTGCCGCTTGTAGAGCGCTCCGGTGGAGACGAAGAGGAACGCCTCCGCCTTCCGGCAGTGGCTCATCAGCCGCCCGCAGGCCACCGAGTTGACCTCGACGGCCGCGGTGACGTCGCCGTCCTCACCGCGCCGCACCGCCGAGTGGAGGACGTGGGTGAAGTCGTCCGGCAGCCCCTCGTACGCCGCCGCGCCCAGGTCGTCCATGTCCCAGTGGTGCGTGGTGATCCCGTGGTCGTTCAGTTCCTTCTCGACGCCCGGGGTGCCGAACCGGCCCAGGCACCACACCTCATTGCGCTCGGCCAGTGCCTCGGCCACCGGCCGGGCGACCTGCCCGGTGCCTCCGGTGATCAGGATCTTCTTGCCTTCCACCCTGCTCTTCTCCTTGTGCCTCGCCCCATCGGGCTCATACCTGGTCCGTGGTCCGGGCCCGGTCCGCGTCGCTCAGCGCACGGTCGAGTTCCGCGCGCAGGATGGCCTGGAAGGCCGCGACATGCCGGGGGCCCATCAGTGTGTAGTGCTCTCCGGGTACGTCCACGTACCGGTTCGGCTCCCTGGTGTGCTCGTCCCACCGGCGCAGCTCGTGCTCCAGCCAGTCCTCCTTGGTGCCGCGCAGCGGGATCGCGTAGAAGACCGTCATGGACCGGGTGGTGCCGCTGGGGTGGTAGTCGCGGCCGAGCGCGGTGAGGCCGTGGGCCAGCTCCGCCCAGCCGGTGAACGTGGCCAGGTCCAGGTCGAGTTCGTCCAGCCGGGCGCGCGGGGCGAGCCCCAGCAGGCGCGCGAGCTGCTCCTCCTTGGGCAGCGGGCGCAGTTCGGCGGGCAGGTCGAGCGACTGCTTCTTGTTGATCAGGTCGAGGAAGAAGGCGAGGTTGGTCGCGGTCTCGACGAAGTCGAGCTCCTCCATGCGGTACTTGATGTGCGGGGGGAGGTTGAAGCTGCCGACGAAGTCGACCCGCTCCCCCTCGGCCTCGAGCGCCTTGGCGATCTCGAAGGCCACGGCGCCGCCGTAGGAGTAGCCGGCGACGGCGTACGGGCCGTGCGGCTGGCGGGCGCGGATGGCCGCCACATAGCAGTCCACCATCTCCTCGAAGCTCGTGAAGGGCTGCTCGCCCTCGTCGAAGCCACGGGCGCGCAGCGCGTAGAACGGCCGGTCGCCGACGAAGTACTTGGCGAGGTTGACGAAGACCAGCACCTCGCCGACCCCGGGGTGGACGCAGAACAGCGGGGTCTTCTCGCCGCCGGTCTGGAGCGGTACGACCGGGTCGTACGCCGCGGCGGCGGGCGCGCCGCCGTCGGTGAGCCGGGCGCCGAGCCGGGCGGCGAGCTGTCGCACCGACGGCGCCGTGAGCACCGTGATGACCGGCAGCTCGGCGACCCCCAGGCGCCGGTGCACCTGGCGCCGCAGCCGCAGGATGTCCAGCGAGGTGCCGCCCAGGTCGAAGAAGCTCGCGGTGGCGCTGATCCGCTCCGGGACGGTGTCGAACATCTCGGCGTAGATCTCGGCGAGAACCCGCTCGGTCTCGCCCTCGGGCGGGGTGTGGCCGCCGAGCCGGCGCGTGGTCAGCTCCGCGACCCGCGCGATGACCTCGTCGTACGCGCCGGACTCCAGGCGGTGGCGCATCCGCCGGCGCAGCGTCTTGCCGAGGCTGGTCTTGGGGAAGGCGTCCTTGGGCAGCGGCAGGATGAGGAACGGCCGGAAGCCCCAGTGGATCACGACGGTGGAGCGCACCGCGGTGATCATGCGGTGCAGCCCGGCCTCGTCGTCGTCCGCCGGTTCGGGGCTGACGGCGATCACCAGCTGTTCGGTGTCGCTGCCGGGGCGGCGGGTCGGGAACGCCGCGACATAGCCGCCGGCCACGTCGTCGAGCTGTTCCAGGGCGGCCTCTATCTCATGGCTGAAGTAGTTGACGCCATTGACGATGACGCTGTCCTTGCTGCGGCCGACGAGGGTGAGCCGGCCCTCGTCGATCCGGCCCAGGTCGCCGCTGCGGAACCAGCCGTCGGGGGTGAAGGCCGCCCGGGTGGCCTCCTCGTCGCGGTAGTAGCCGGTGGTGATCATCGGCCCGCTGAGCTGGAGTTCGCCGATCTCGCCCGCGGGCAGCGCCCGGTGGTCGTCATCCGCGATCCGGATCCGCAGACCCTCGACGGGGGTGCCGAGGTTGGCGAACTCCTGGCCCGCGTCGGTGGCGGGGAACGCGCGGTTGTAGACGCTGCCGGCGCAGGTCTCGGTCATGCCGAAGGCGGGCCAGAGCGCGGTCTTCCGCAGACCGTACGGGGCGTAGTGGTCGAGGAATGCCTCGCCGGTCGCGACGACATTCGCCTCGCCGCCGCTGATGATATGGCGCAGCGCGCTGAGATCGAGCCCTTCACCACCCGCGGATATCTCCTCCGCCATATCACGGGCGGCGGCATTGAGCGGGCCGAGGAGAAAATTCGGCGTAAAGGTCATCGTGACCTTGTGCCGGGAGATGATCCGGAGGAACCGCGGCGGCTCCTCGAGAATGACCGCGGCTTCCGCGTGCAATTGCTCGGCACCCACGTACAGCGGCAGCATATGCGCTTCCAGCAGTGCGGCCACATGGTCGTAGGAAATCCAGTTGAAGGTGGTGTCGGCGGCGGTGAGCCGCTGCTTTCCCGCCTTTCCGGCCATGGCCGCGAGAATATTTCCATGGGTGAGCATGACCGCCTTGGAATTCCCGGTGGAGCCGGAGGTCAGCACCAGCAGGGCGAGGTCCTCCGGGGCCGCGGAGTGCACGGCGGGCGGCTGCCCGCGCCCGGCGCCGGCGGACTCCCCGGCCTCCCGCACCTCCTCCACCACGGCCACCGCGAGTCCGGGCACATCGGGCAGCTCGGCACGCATCGCCTCGGTGGTGACCAGCAGGGGGCCGTCCAGCAGCCGGTTCACATGGGCGAGTTGGGCGGCCCAGCGGGCCGGGTCGCCGGGAATCGGCACCATCGGGCAGGGTACGAAGCCGCCCAGCAGACAGGCCCAGAAGACGGCCAGGAATTCCGGCTGACGGTCCAGCAGCAGGGCCGCCTTGTCCCCCGGCCGCAATCCCCGGTCCCGGAGTGCGGAGAGGAGAACGAGCGCCGATTCCAGAAGTTCCGGATAGGACTGGCGTATGGATTCATCCGCCGCCGGCCCGGTCAGATAGCGCACCCCCGAATGGGGGTGGTCGCGCGCCGCCCGCAGCAGCAACCCGGCGACCGAGCGCGGCTCCGGGGTTTCCTCTGGCGCCGAGCTTTTCAAGGGTGATGTCGTCATTACCCCCACGGCTCTCTTCCTTCCCGATTCCGAGGTTAACGAAGGTAACAGTATCGAACATTCGTCCTCCATGATGCTCGACCAGGACTCTAGCGTGACTCTAGGGATATTCCTGGAGCGGAGGCTTTTCCCGGAGAGGGGAAGGAAGAGGGCACCCCGGCCCCCGTGGGGGAAATGTGCGCGGAGCCGGGCCAGGCACGGCACGGCACGGCACGGCAGAAGCGGAGCGCGGCCGGAGCGGAGGGCAGCCGACACCGGACCAGGCTTGACTCCGCGCGACCGCGATATATCGTGTTGAGCAGAGACACGATATGTTGCGTCCAGTCGGCGTATCGCACGTCCAGCCAGGGGAGGCCAGGGATGTCAGCCCGATCAGAGTGGTCGATCACCGCGCCACAGAAGCTCACCCTCGACGACCCGGTGTCCACGCTCGACGTCCATATCGCGGGCGGCACGGTCAACGTGGTCGGCGCCGGCACCGGCCCCGCCCGCCTCGAGGTCACACAGATCGACGGCCATCCGCTCGAGGTCACCCACGTCGGCGGCACGCTGCGCGTCGGCTATCCCGACCTCACCTGGAAGGGCTTCCCCTGGAAGGGCTTCCGCAAGTGGCTCGGACAGTGGGACCGCACCGTCCACGTCACCCTCACCGTGCCGGCCGGGACCGACGCCACGGTCGGCGTCATCGGGGGCTCCGCCGTGGTCTCCGGGCTGGCGGGCCGGGCCGACCTGCGCGGTGTCTCCGGCGACTTCACCCTGCTCCGGCTCACCGGGCCGGTCCAGGCCGACACCGTCTCCGGCCGGGTCGAGGCGCAGGCCGTCACCGGCGAGCTGCGGTTCCACTCCGTCTCCGGCGACCTCACCGTGATCGAGGGCTCGGGGCCCTCCGTACGGGCCGAGTCGGTCAGCGGCGACATGGTGCTCGACCTGGCGCCCGCCCCGAAGGGCTCCGACATCGGGCTCACCACCGTCTCCGGCGAGATCGCCATCCGGCTGCCGCACCCCGCCGACGCCGAGGTCGAGGCCAACACGGCCAGCGGCTCGCTCACCAACGGCTTCGACGCTCTGCGGGTCGGCGGCCAGTGGGGGGCCAAGCGGATCACCGGCCGGCTGGGCGCGGGCCGTGGCAGCCTCAAGGCCACCACCGTCTCGGGCGCCATCGCGCTGCTGCGCCGTCCACCGTCCGAGGACGACACGGACAAGGCCACGGACACAGACACGGACACGGACAAGGCCACGGCCACGGACACGGCCACCACCGACGGCCCCGAGGGAAAGGTCCTCTGATGCCACCCGTATTCGCGCACGGCCGGCTGCGCCTGTATCTGCTCAAGCTGCTCGACGAGGCGCCGCGCCACGGCTATGAGGTCATCCGTCTGCTGGAGGAGCGGTTCCAGGGGCTGTACGCGCCCTCGGCCGGCACCGTCTATCCACGGCTGGCCAAGCTGGAGTCCGAGGGCCTGGTCACCCACACCACCGAGGGCGGCCGCAAGGTCTACTCCCTCACCGACGCCGGACGAGCCGAACTGGCCGACCGCGGCGGTGAGCTGGCCGACCTGGAGCTGGAGATCCGCGAGTCGGTCGCCGAACTCGCCGCCGAGATCCGGGAGGACGTCCGCGGCTCCGCGAACGATCTGCGGCGGGAGATGCGGGAGGCGGCCCAGCGGACCCGTGCCTCCGGCGACACCCAGGACACACACGGCCCGTGGGAGGGGGCGTGGGGCGACAAGGAGACCTGGCGGCAGGCGAAGGAGGAGATGCGGCGCGCGAAGGAGGAGTGGAAGGAGCAGGCGCGCCGGGCGAAGGAGGAGAGCCGGCGGGCACGGCAGGACGCGCAGCGCGCCCGTAAGCAGGCCAAGGACGCGCAGGAGTTCGCACGCGAGGAGGTCCAGCGGATCGCCCGGCGGGTCCAGGAGCAGACGCAGGAGCACATCCGGGCGGGCGACTGGCAGCAGGCGGTGCGCGAGGGACTGGCCGAGGTGTCGCGCGCGATGGGCCGGATCTCCCGGCAGGGCACCCCGCGCTCGGACCAAAGCCCGGACCGAAGCTCCGGCCAGGGCTCGGACCGCGGCTGGGACTGGGGCGGAGGCTGGGACGACGAGACGTCCGGGCCGAAGGTCACGGCCGAGCGGGTGGACCTGACGAAGCCGGAGGGCGGCCGCGAGGAAGCGCGGCCGGCCGGGGACGACGGCGGCGCGGCCGGGGACGACCGTGGCGCGGCCGGGGTGCGAGAGCCCGACTGGGCCAGGGACTTCGCCCCCTCCGGTGACCCCGTCCGCGATCTGGAACGGCTGCTCGACCGGTTCCGCGACGACATCCGCGACGCGGCCCGCGACCACGGGGTGACCGATGCCCAACTGGCCGACGCCCGCCATCAGCTGGGGTCGGCCGCGGCACGGATCGGCGAGCTGCTGCGGGGCGGACGGGCGTAGGACCGGACTCCGTCCGCTCCCTGTTGACTTCAAGCGCGGTTGAAGTTTGAGGATCGGGGTCGGAGGGGCGCACCACGGGGGCGCCCCTCCGACCCCGATCAGCGTTCCCGACGTCCCCAGACGTCCCCCGACGTCCCCAGACGTCACCGACGTCCCCGACTTCACCGACCGCGAGGAGACCGCCATGTCTGCCCCGACCAGCACCGGTCCCGGCCCGCTGCCCGACCCCGCCCGGCCCGAGGTGGGCGCCGCGCTGTTCAGCACCTGGAGCGTGGGCACACCGGAGCGGCAGCGGGCCGCGGTCGAGGCCATCGCCACCACCTGGGACAACCGCCCCTGGCCGAGCCCCGACCTGCTCTCCTACAACGTCTACGCGGGCACGGACGGCGATACGCTGATGCACCACTCCCAGTGGACCAGCGAGGCGGCGTACCACGTCTTCTTCCGGACCCGGCGTCAGGAGCGCAACGACGCGATCGACAGCGCGGTCCCGGACATCAAGCGGCTCGGCCTCTCCCACTACCAGCGCTACCCGAGCTTCTCGGCACCGGCCGCCCCCGTGGGCACCGCGGACCCCGGGCTGATCGTCCTGGTCGAGATCGACTTCGACGACCCCGACCCCCGGCTCCGCCGGTCCTGGGTCGACCTGGTCGTCGAGGCTCTGGAGAGCGAGCCCGACCCCGGCCTGCTCGCCGCCGACTTCCATCTGATCGTCGACGGCGAGGGCCATCTGAGCACCGATCGCGCCCGGGTGCTCACCTACGCCCGCTGGACCGGCGCGGAGGCGTACGAGGCGGCGATGGCGGCCGATGGGCCGCGCGCCGGGTCGTCCGCCTGGGACCGGGTGCGCGACGTCCCCGGTCTGGTGGGTTCCACGTCCCGCGGCTACCGGTTCCTGCGGAGCTTCGTGCCGCGGTCGGCGCCGTGAACGATGTCCGTCAGACGGTCAGCACGACCTTGCCGAACAGATCGCCGCCCGCCATCTTCTCGAACCCCTCACGGGCCCGGTCCAGCGGCAGCACCGTGTCGATCACCGGTCGTACCCCGCGGGCGGCGCAGAAGCTCAGCAGGTCCTCCAGCTCGTCCTTGCCGCCCATCGTCGAGCCGACGACCTTCAGCTCCAGGAAGAAGATCCGGTTGAGCTCGGTGGCCTCCGGGTTGGGGCCGCTGGTGGCCCCCGAGATCACCAGGGTGCCGCCCGGCTTGAGGGACTTCACCGAATGCGACCAGGTGGCCGCGCCCACCGTCTCGATCACGGCGTCCACCCGGCGCGGCAGCCGCTGGCCCGGTTCGTACGCGCCCTCGGCACCCAGCTCGACGGCGCGGGCCCGCTTGGCCTCGTCCCGGCTGGTGGCCAGCACCCGCAGCCCGGCGGCCGCGCCCAGCACGATCGCGGCGGTGGCCACACCGCCGCCGGCGCCCTGGACCAGGACGCTGTCGCCCGGACGCACGCCCGCGTTGGTGAACAGCATCCGGTACGCGGTCAGCCAGGCCGTGGGCAGACAGGCGGCCTCCTCGAAGGAGAGCTCCTTGGGCTTGCGCAGCACGTTCCAGCTGGGGACGGCCACCCGCTCGGCGAAGGTGCCCTGGTAGCGCTCGGTGAGGATGGAGCGGGGTTCGTCGGGCCCGACGCCGTGTCCGCTCTGGCCGATGACGGAGTGGACGACGACCTCGTTGCCGTCCTCGTCGATCCCGGCCGCGTCACAGCCGAGGATCATCGGAAGCGACTCCTCGCCGAGGCCCACACCGCGCAGCGACCACAGGTCGTGGTGGTTGAGCGAGGCGGCCTTGACGTTCACGGTCGTCCAGCCGGGCCGCGCCTCCGGCTCGGGACGCTCCCCCAGTTCGAGGCCGCTCAGCGGCTGGTCACGGTCGATACGTGCGGCATAGGCAGCGAACATGATCCCGACCTTAGGCCGCACGGGGACGCCACGGAACCACGCCACGATGTGACCCCGCTCGCCCACCGGACACGGCGCACGGCCCAGCCACATCCCGCGGACCGGACACAGCACGGCCCAGCCACAGCCCGCGGACCGGACACAGCACGGGCCGGCCGCACCCTCCACCTGAGAGGGTGCGGCCCGGCCCGTCGGCGGCGGCCGTCGACGGCCGTGGCTGGGGGCGTCAGCGGCGGGCGACGCCCTCCGCGCGGGCGGCCGCGGCGACGGCCGCGGTCACGGCCGGGGCGACCCGCTCGTCGAACGGCGAGGGGATGACCTTGTCCGCGCTCAGCTCGTCGGCCACCACGGCGGCCAGCGCCTCGGCGGCCGCGAGTTTCATGCCCTCGGTGATCCGGGAGGCCCGGACCTGGAGGGCGCCCGCGAAGATGCCGGGGAAGGCGAGGACGTTGTTGATCTGGTTCGGGAAGTCGCTGCGCCCGGTGGCCACCACGGCCGCGTGCTGGTGGGCGACGTCCGGGTGGATCTCCGGGTTGGGGTTGGCCATCGCGAAGATGAAGGCACCCGGCGCCATCTTCGCCACGGCCTCCTGGCGGACCGTGCCGCCGCTGACGCCGATGAAGACGTCGGCGCCGTCCAGCGCGGCCTCCAGGGAGCCGGTGAGCCCGGCCTTGTTGGTGAAACCGGCCAGCTCCCGCTTGACGTCGGTGAGGTCCTCGCGGTCCTGCGAGACGACGCCCTTGCGGTCGCACACGGCCACGTCGCCGATGCCCGCCTCGGTGAGGATCCGGGCGATGGCGACACCGGCGGCGCCCGCTCCGGAGATGACGGCGCGCAGCTGGCCCAGCGACCGGTCGGTCAGCTTGGCGGCGTTGCGCAGCGCGGCGAGGGTGACCACCGCCGTGCCGTGCTGGTCGTCATGGAAGATCGGGATGTCGACGCGCTCCTGGAGCTTGCGCTCGATCTCGAAGCAGCGGGGCGCGGAGATGTCCTCCAGATTGACGCCGCCGAACGAGGGCGCGAACCGGGCGACGGTCTCCACGATCTCGTCCACGTCCCGGCAGTCGAGCGCGATCGGCACCGCGTCCACCCCGCCGAACTCCTTGAAGAGGATCGCCTTGCCCTCCATCACCGGAAGGGACGCCTCCGGACCGATGTCGCCGAGCCCCAGCACCGCACTGCCGTCCGTCACCACGGCGACGACCTGGGACTTCCAGGTGTAGTCGTGGACGAGCTCGGGCTGTTCCGCGATGGCGCTGCAGACCTTGGCCACGCCCGGCGTGTACGCGAGGGACAGGTCGTCCCGGTCGCGCACGGGCACGGTCGCCTGGACCGCCATCTTGCCGCCGCGGTGCAGGGCGAACGCCGGATCGAAGGGCTCTCCGTCGGTCACTCCTTCGGCCCCTTCGCCGCTGCCACTCATACTGTCGCTGCGAGGATTCGCCATCTCCGCTGCCACTATTTGACCCCTTTGTCGTTTTTCTGTCGAGGGTATCCGCCCCAGGTTCGGAGCGGGCGAGCACCGCGTCGGTTCCCCTGCGGCGGATGATCGCCGCATCGGTGCGGATGATCACCGCATGGATGGGGACGCGGACGCCGGGCGCGTCGCACACACGCCCTGAGCCCCGGGTGAGGGGGTGTAGCCGTCCGTTCTACCCGAAGCCTGTGCCAAGGGACGACCGAGTTCTGGTGCGCAGACACCGGAAAACAGGCATGACGCCTCAAGGCGGGCGAAGCTCCAGTGAAAGTCCATGCCCCCGTCACGCGCTGTTCTCCGCGTGATCATGAGCCCGCCCCGCGTTTCCGACCGCCACTGTCCGGCCGGAGTCCGCTGTCCGGTTGTGCACCACGGGGATCGCCCGTTACCCGATTTTGACATGGCCGGTGACCCGCATGAGTCCGTCCGATGACAAGATGCCCCAATCACACGAGATCGCGACACCCACAAACGTGTTCCCGCCATCTCCCACGACCTCTCACCCTGCCGGAGGAACGAGCATGACCGCCAGCTTCACGCGCCGTGGAGCCACCACGAAGTCCCGGATGGCCCCCGTCGGCGCGATAGCGGTGGCGGGAGCCTTGCTGCTGACGGGCTGCGGCGACCAGACCGACAAGGCCACCGGCGGCACCAGGACCAACACGGCCCCGCTCTTCAATCTGCTCCCCCAGGAGATCCAGAGCGCCGGCGTGATCAAGGTGGGCTCGGACATCAACTACCCGCCGGTCGAGTTCAAGAAGGACGGCAAGGTCATGGGCATCGACCCGGACCTCGCCGACGCGCTCGGCAAGGTGCTCGGGGTGAAGTTCGAGTTCAACAACGGCACCTTCGACACCCTGCTCTCGGGCCTGCGCTCCAAGCGCTATGACATCGCCATGTCGGCCATGACCGACAACAAGGGCCGCCAGGAGGGCGTGGACCCGGACACCGGCAAGAAGGCGGGCGAGGGCGTCGACTTCGTCGACTACTTCACCGCGGGTGTCTCGATCTACACCAAGAAGGGCGACACCAAGGGCATCGAGACCTGGGACGACCTGTGCGGCAAGAAGATCGTCGTGCAGCGCGGCACCGTCTCCCACGACCTGGCCAAGGCCGAGTCGAAGAAGTGCGTGCAGAAGAAGAAGGGCAAGATCTCGGTCGAGGCGTTCGGCAATGACACCGAGGCCCAGACCCGGCTGCGCGGCGGCGGCGCCGTCGCCGGCTCCAGCGACTTCCCGGTCGCCGCGTACGCGGTGAAGACCTCCGGCGGGGGCAAGGACTTCCAGCTCGTGGGCGAGCAGGTGGAGGCGGCCCCGTACGGTATCGCCGTCGCCAAGAAGAACACCCAGCTGCGCGACGCCCTCAAGCAGGCACTCGCCCTGATCATCGCGAACGGCGAGTACGACAAGATCATCGCGAAGTGGGGCGTCCAGGACGGCGCGGTCACCAAGGCCATCATCAACGGCGGCAAGTGATCCGGCCCTCCCTCCGTCCACGCGCTCGCGCTGAAAGGCACCATCCGTGACACTTAAGATCGAAAAGACCGGTCCGGTCGACGCCTCGCCCCCGGCGGCAGAGAAGATCAAGGCCATCCCGGTGCGGCACTACGGCCGCTGGGTCGCCGCGGTCATCGCCATCGCCCTGCTCGTCCTGCTCGTCTCCGCCTTCGCCCGGGGCGACGTCAACTGGGGCGCCATTCCGGACTACTTCTTCGACGGCGAGATCCTCAAGGGCGTCCGCAACACCGTCTGGATCACCATCCTCTCGATGGTGCTCGGCGTGGCCCTCGGCGTCGTCCTCGCGGTGATGCGGCTGTCGAAGAACCCGGTGACCGCCTCCATCGCCTGGGGCTACATCTGGTTCTTCCGCGGCACCCCGGTCTATGTGCAGCTGCTGGTCTGGTTCAACCTCGGCCTGGTGTTCGACTACATCGACATCATGCCGATCTACAAGGACGAGTGGTCGGACTTCATGACCCCGTTCCTGGCCGCCCTGCTGGGCCTGGGGCTGAACGAGGCCGCGTACATGGCGGAGATCTGCCGGGCCGGCATCCAGTCCGTCGACGAGGGCCAGACCGAGGCCGCCCACGCGCTGGGCATGAGCCACGCCAAGACGCTGCGCCGGGTGGTGCTGCCGCAGGCGATGCGGGTCATCGTGCCGCCCACCGGCAACGAGTTCATCAACATGCTCAAGACCACCTCGCTGGTGATCGCGGTGCAGTACTGGGATCTGCTCCAGGCCACCTCCGAGGTCGGCCAGAACTCCGGCGCCACGGCGGAGATGCTCTTCCTCGCCGCCGCCTGGTATCTGATCCTCACCTCCGTGCTGAGCGTGGGCCAGTACTACCTGGAGCGGTACTACGCGCGTGGCTCCAGCCGGAACCTGCCCGCCACCCCGTTCCAGCGCGTCCGCGCCAATCTGCTCTCGTTCTCCAACCGCCGGGGAGGGGTCAGCGCATGACCGCCATGGTGAAGGCCGAAGGCGTGCACAAGTCCTTCGGCGCGGTGCAGGTCCTCAAGGGCATCGACCTCGAGGTCGCCCCGCGTGAGGTGTTCTGTCTGATCGGCCCGTCCGGCTCCGGGAAGTCCACCTTCCTGCGCTGTATCAACCACCTGGAGAAGATCAACTCCGGGCGGCTGTACGTGGACGGCGACCTGGTCGGCTACCGCCAGAAGGGCGACAAGCTCTACGAGCTCAAGGACCGCGAGGTCGCCGCGAAGCGACGCGACATCGGCATGGTCTTCCAGCGCTTCAACCTCTTCCCGCACATGACCGCGCTGGAGAACGTGATCGAGGCGCCGGTCCAGGTCAAGGGCGAGGCCAAGGCGGTCGCCCGGGAGCGCGCGAGGAAGCTGCTGGACCGGGTGGGCCTCGCCGACAAGGCGGGCAACTACCCCTCCCAGCTGTCCGGCGGCCAGCAGCAGCGGGTCGCGATCGCGCGGGCGCTGGCGATGGAGCCCAAGCTGATGCTCTTCGACGAGCCCACCTCGGCACTCGACCCGGAGCTGGTCGGCGATGTGCTGGATGTGATGCGCGGGCTCGCGGAGGACGGCATGACGATGATCGTCGTGACGCACGAGATGGGCTTCGCCCGCGAGGTCGGGGACTCGGTCGTCTTCATGGACGACGGGGTGGTCGTGGAGTCCGGGCACCCCCGGGAGGTGCTGACCCATCCGCGGCACGAGCGGACGAAGTCGTTCCTCTCCAAGGTGCTCTAGCGTGCTCCAGCCGCCGCGAACGCCGTGACGGACCCGAGGGCGGTGCGGACCCCGAGGGCGGTGCGGGCAGGTGCCCGTACCGCCCTCGCGCGGTTTTCCCCGCCGCCGGTCAGGGGGCCGCCTCGGATCACTTCAGCCCGAGCACCATCGAGTCCGAGGGCGAGCACCAGACGGCCCGCGCCTCCCCGAAGCCCGCCGCGCGCAGCGCGTCCACATGCCAGGCGACGGGCTGCGTCTCCCCGTCCGCGTGGTCGCCGTTCGCCGGGTTGCCGAAGATCGTGAAGCGCTCGGCGACCGGCTCCGCCAGCGCCTCGTCCCGCGCGGCGGTCTGCCACCAGTCCGCCCAGTCCTGGGCGCCCTCGGCCTTGGCCCGGACCCGCCGTGCCTCCTGGTACGCGTGGTCGGCGGCGTTGAGCCGGGGGGTGGCCGGATCGGGCATGTGGTCGGCGTTGAGGAACACCCCGCCCTCCCGTACGACCCCCGCCACCTGCCCGTACAGCACCCGCAGCTCCTCGGAGCGCAGCCAGTGCAGCGCGGTGGCGGTGAGCACCGCGTCGTACGCACGGTGCGGCAGCCGCTCGGTCCATCCGGGGTCGCGCAGATCGGCGGTGACGAACTCGGCGCGCGGCTCGGCCGCGAAGTGGCCGCGGGCGATCGTCAGCAGCGCGGGGTCGAGGTCGATGCCGGTGGTGGTGGCGCCCGGGAACCGGCGCAGGGCCCGGTCCGAGATACTGCCCGTGCCACATGCCAGGTCGAGAATCCTCGGCTCCGGACCGACGACGGCCTCGACCGCGTCGAGCATCACCCGGAACCGCTCCTCACGATCGGGGAGGTACCACTCCTGCTGCCGGTCCCAGCTCCGCTGCCACGCCTGCCAGTCCGCTACGGCGACGGTGTCCGTCATCGCGCCCCTCCATGCCATGCGTCGTCATCTGCGGCGATCCTGCCCCGTAATACCCTCGTAAGCAGAACACCCATTACCCGCCTGTTGCCGACTCTAGACCGCCCGTCGTAAGGACCACAAGTGGAACTGGCTTATTACTCGGATCTCGCCGTGCGCCTGGTCAACAGCGAGGAGCCCAGCCGCGGCACGGACACCCTGACCTCGGTGGAGGCCGTACGGGCACTCTTCGGCGAGAGCCGGCAGGCGGCCCGGCGGGCGACGGACGCCGATGTCACCCGGCTGAGGTCGGTCCGGGCCCGGCTGCGCGCCGTCTTCGAGGCGGCGGCGGAGGGCGACGAGGTGCTGGCGGTGGATCTGCTGAACGCGCTGCTCATCGAGTTCCCGGTGAGCCCGCAGATCTCCGGCCATGAGATCCGCGACGAGGACGGCCGCCCCAAGTGGCATATGCACATCGCGGACTACGCCGCCAACGCGGGCGCCGGATACGCCGCCACCGCCTCCATGGGGCTGGCCTTCCACCTCACCGAACTGGGCGCCGACCGGCTGGGCATCTGCGAGGCGTCACCCTGTCGCAACGCCTATCTCGACACATCGACAAATCGATCCCGGCGCTACTGCTCCGACCGCTGCGCGACCCGCGCCAACGTCGCCGCCTACCGTGCGCGCAAACGCCTGGACGCCGAGCGGACGGCCGACGCCGAGCGCGGCCGGCGCCAGGACCGCGAGCGCACCGGCCGTACGGCGGACACCGCCCAGGAGACCAGCCCGGCCACCGACCGCTGACCGCCGCGCCCCGCACCCGGCCGCGGCCGCAGCCGCACCCAGGCGCGGGCGACCACCAATTCGTCCGGCACGACGCCGAACTCCCGGCTGTCGTTCTTCACATACGGATTGTCGCCCTTGACCCACCAGCCGCCCTCGCGCCGCTCCACGGCGCGCTTGACGATCAGCAGGTCCTGCCGGAACGGATGGCGCAGCACCACCACGTCCCCCGGCCGCACGGGCGCCCCGTAGCGCACCACCAGCTGGTCGCCGGGGTACAGCGTCGGCTGCATGGAGGGGTTGTACACCTCCGCCAGCCCGATCCGCAGCAGTCCGCGCTGGTCACGGTCACGCTCCTGCCCGCGATCGCCCAGCTGCTCCCGCATCACGGCACCTCCGGTCCTCACCCGCACCCACCACGATCCCAGGCGTCCCAGCCTGACACCGGACTTTTGACCTAAGCCCCCCGGGGCACCCGAGAAAAGGCTTCCCCCACGGAGTAATGTCGCACCTGAGAAGACGATCACGAATGGAAGGACAGCTCTATGCTCTCCCGCCTGTTCGCCCCGAAGGTTCAGGTCAGTGCGCACTGCGACCTGCCCTGCGGTGTGTACGACCCGGCCCAGGCCCGTATCGAAGCCGAGTCCGTCAAGGCCATCCAGGAGAAGTACCAGGCCAACGAGGACCCGCACTTCCGCGCCCGCGCCACCACCATCAAGGAGGAGCGCGCGGAGCTCGCCAAGCACCACATCTCGGTGCTCTGGAGCGACTACTTCAAGCCCCCGCACTTCGAGAAGTACCCGGAGCTGCACCAGCTGGTCAACGACACCCTCAAGGCCCTGAGCGCGGCCAAGGGCTCGACCGACCCGGCCACGGGGCAGAAGGCGCTGGACTACATCGCCCAGATCGACAAGATCTTCTGGGAGACCAAGAAGGCCTGATCTCGCATCATGCCCTCTGACCTGTAGTTCGTTTACCTGCAGCGTCTCCCTGCCCGCACCCGGTCCGCAGGCCGCCCAACACGGCGCCCATGACGGACCGGGTGCGGTCTGCTCGGCGGGTCCGGTTCGTGTCAGGCTGCTTCGGTTTCGTTCGGAGCAGCGAGTGCAGCAGTCCGCACAGGGGCCCTGCACGTCACGCTGCGGGACCTGCGGCACGAGTACGAATCCGCGCTCGCCGTGACCCACCGCTCCTACCGACTGGAGGAGAACGCGGAGGTGTACACGCAGGGCCGGGTCAACCTCGCCCCGCGCATACGGCCGCGAGGCGCCTGCGTATGACGAAACCCCCTCGGCGACAGTGCGCCGAGGGGGTTCAGGCATCAAAGATGCTCAGCCGTTACGGCTGATCAGACGGCGGTGACGTTGAGGCCTGCCTGGCCGCTGCGCAGGTCCGCCGCACCGTCCACGGTGAGGCTGTGGCCGGCCAGCTCGGCGCTGCCGATGCCTTCCAGGTAGCTCGGGCCGCCCTGCAGGGCCAGACCGGCCACGCCGCCGGCCACGCCGTCCAGGTCGGCGTCGGATATCTCGCGGGTCTCGATCTGGGCTCGGTTGCTCATGAAGCACGCTTCCTTTGTCAGTAATTTCTTTGCATGAGGCGACCGGGACCGGCGCGGACTCCGGTACGGGCAGGGCTCCCCACCCGTACCGGAGAGACAGATCCACAGACACGGAGAACCTGCGGATCCGACTCGCCGATAACCAGTCACTCACTTTCAACTGCGCCACGCGTCCCCCACACGTCACACCCGCACCAAACCGGTGATCAGGCACGTCACTTACGTCCGTAGACATGACAGAACTACTGACTTCGGCTCGTCAGGGTGATCTTTGTCGATGTGCCTGATGGGTCCGGGTGCGGGCTGTATCTCGTGCTGTAGTGAGATACGCAGCTGGCCGCACATGGGCGGCACCGGCCCCGCCGACGACGAGCGGCCCTTCGCACGGGACCTGCACCCGCTGAAGGACGATACGCATCTGCGGTTCGCCCTGCGGATCCACAGTGTGGTTCGGTGGCGAGCGGTTCCCGCAGGGTCTCGCGTTCGTCGGCTCTCGCCCCGGTCAGGGCCAAGGCGACGGGCAGGCCCTGGAGGGTGCACACCCACCGGCCGCCTCGTCCCGCTCCGCGACCCGGATGAGCCGCCGCTGAACACCCTCTTCCTGGTCCAGCGCCCAGGCGCCGACGCCAACCCGGATGTCGTACGCGTCCGGGATCGTCTCCACCGCGCGGCCCGCGGCTGGTGACCGGGCGCATCGCCCGATGGGCCACCTCAGCCCGTGGTCCCCTCACCCCCTGGGCTGATCCCCGCCACGGCCAGGCGCAGCAGCCGGTCCGCCTCGGTGGCGGGGTCCGGGTGGCGCTCGGTGGCCAGCACGATGCCGGCGATCAGCGTGAGCAGGTCGGCCGCGGTCACCCCGGGGGTCACCGCGCCGGCCTCCTCGGCCCGGCGCAGCAGCGGCTCACCCGCCTCGGAGAGGGTCGCCACGCAGGCGTTCTCATGTGCCGGATCGGCCTCCTGGTCCCACAGCATCGCGGTGGCCAGGCCCCGCGCGGAGGCGGAGTAGGCGGTGAGCGCGTCCAGCCATTCCAGCAGTGCGGCCCGTACGTCCTCCGCCTGCGCCAGTTCGCGGGCGCGGACGGCCAGGGCGTCGATGCGCTCGTGGAAGACCGCTTCCAGCAGCGCGCGCCGGGTGGGGAAGTGGCGGCGCACGGTGGCCGAGCCGACCCCGGCGGTGCGGGCGATCTGCTCCAGGGAGGCGTCGGCGCCGTGCGCGGCGACCTCCTCCTCGGCCACGGCGAGGATGCGCGCGTAGTTGCGCCGGGCGTCCGCACGTTGGGCGGGCATGGCGTCACCTCCGGGGTTGCGAAATGGCGGGGCCCTCCGTATCGTACCGAGGTTACGTGGCGGGGCCCGCCGGTCAGGGCGGCCGGCCGGGTCCGACCCGGCGGCGTCCTCCGCTCCGGTCCGCTCTGTGGTTGATGCCCGGCCCGGAGTGGACGAGGCTGGAAGGGGATCCTGGGGGACGGACCCGGTGCCGTCCCCGGAGGGATGGCGAGCATGGAGCGCCACGACAACGGCTCCGCGCAGGAGTGGGGCGGCTTCGCCGATGCGGGCTTCGACGAGACGGGGACGGCGAGGGCCACCGTCAGCGATGACGGGACACTGACCAGCTGGAACGAGGGTGCCCATCGGCTGCTCGGACATGCGCCCGCACAGGTCGTGGGCCGGCCCGCCGCCGAGCTGCTGGCCCATCCGGGCGACACCGCGACCGCCGAGGTCCGCCGGGCCCGGACCCAGCCCCGGTGGCACGGGACGGTGACGCTGCGCCATCGGGACGGCCATGAGGTGCCGGTGCGGATACTGGCGCACCGCGGACCGCCGCAGGGCGACTGGCTGCTGGTGACCGCGGCGCCTCGGGCGGAGAATCCGCCCACCGGGCCCGACGACGAGACGCTGGTGCTCTGGGCCTACGCACAGTCGCCCTGCCCCATAGCGATCTACGACGCCGGGCTGCGGCTGCGCAAGGCGAACATCGAGATGACCCGCGTCCTCGGCCTCTCCGAAGCGGAGATGCGCGGCCTGCGGCTCACGGAGATCGGCGGCAAGCTCCAGAGCGAGGAGCTCGAAACGGTTCTGCACCAGGTGCTGGCCACCGGCGAGCGGCGCGATGTGGAGACGTACCTGCGCGCCGGCGGCGAGGCCAAGGAGCACGCCTGGTCGATCCGGTACGTCGCGCTGAGGGGGAACGACGGCCAGGTGGAGGGGGTCTGCCTGGCCTCGCACGACATCACCGAGCAGTATCTGGCCCGCCAGCGGCTGCTGTTGCTGAGCGCGGCCAGCGAACGGATCGGCAGCACCCTCGACATCGACCAGACCGCCCAGGAGCTCGCCGACGTCTGCGTACCCCGGCTGGCCGACTACGCCAGCGTCGATCTGCTGGAGCGGCTGGACCAGGAAGAGGAGCTGCCGTCCGGGCCGCTCACCGGCCCGGTCAGGCTGCGCCGCGCCGCCCGGCGGTCCATCTACGAGGGCAGCCCCGAATCCGTGGTGGAGGTGGGGAAGGTGGACAGCTACCCCGAGGTCTCGCCGATGGTCGAATGCCTGCTGGCGGAGCGGCCCGTCATCCACGCGGTCACCGACCCCACGATCGCCGCATGGGGCGCGCTGAAGCCCGACCGCGCGCGTACGCTCCATCGGTACGGCATCCACTCGATCATGTCGGTGCCGATCCGGGCGCGGGGCACGACGCTCGGGGTGGCCGTGTTCGCCCGCCACCGCACCCCCGAGCCGTTCACCCATGACGATGCGCTGCTGGCCGAGGAGATCACCACCCGGGCCGCCGTCTGCGTGGACAACGCCCGCCGCTTCACCCGGGAACGCGACACCGCCCTGGCCCTCCAGCGCAGCCTGCTGCCGCGGTCCCTGCCCCAGCCGGCGGCGGTCGAGGTCGCCTCCCGCTATCTGCCCGCGGGGCCGTGCGCGGGGGCGGGCGGGGACTGGTTCGACGTCATCCCGCTGTCCGGGGAACGGGTCGCGCTGGTCGTGGGCGATGTGGTCGGGCATGGCATCGAGGCGGCGGCCACCATGGGCCGGCTGCGGACGGCGGTCCGCACCCTCGCCGATGTCGATCTGCCACCGGACGAACTGCTCACCCACCTGGACGACCTGGTGATCCATCTGGCCGCGGAGACCGGGGCCGGGGAGACCACCGGGGACGTGGGGGCCACCTGTCTGTACGCCGTCTACGACCCGGTCTCGCACCGCTGCTCGCTGGCCGCGGCCGGGCACCCCGCCCCAGCGCTGACCAGGCCCGACGGCAGCGTGCAGTTCCTGCCGGTGCCGGTCGGACCGCCACTGGGCGTCGGCGGGCTGCCGTTCGAGACGATGGAGACCGAACTCCCCGAGAACGCCGTGCTCGCCCTCTACACCAACGGACTGATGGGCGGCTGGGAGCGCGATGTGGACGAGGGGCGTCTGCTGCTGGCCGACGCGCTGGCCCACCCCGTCGGCACCCTGGACGGCACCTGCGACTCCGTTCTGCGGGCACTCCTCCCCAGCCAGGGCGTACTGGACGACGTCGCGCTGCTGCTCGCCCGCGTCCGCACCCTGGACGCGGCGCACGTGGCCACCTGGGACGTGCCCGCCGACCCGGCGTACGTGGCCCGGTCCCGCCGGGATGTCACGGCGCGGCTGACCGAATGGGGGCTCGACGAGGCCGTCTTCACCACCGAGCTGGTCGTCAGCGAGCTGGTCACCAACGCCATCCGGCACGCCGTCCCGCCCATCCAGCTGCGGCTCATCCATGACCACGCGCTGATCTGCGAGGTCTCCGACGCCTCCAACACCGCCCCGCACATGCGCCGCGCCCGCACCTTCGACGAGGGCGGCCGCGGTCTGCTGCTGGTCGCACGGCTCAGCCAGCGCTGGGGCAGCCGGCAGACCACCGAGGGCAAGACGATCTGGTCGGAGCAGACACTCCCGGTCGGGCTGCCCACCGAGTTCCCGGGCCTGACCTGAGGGCGTCACCAGGGCCGGAGTGTCCGGCCGTACTCGCGGTGCGTCCGGCCGCACTCGCGCGCTACGAGACCTCGGCGGGCCCGGCGAGCCCCATGGCGTCGAACGCCTCGTGCGTCCGGGCGTCGTGGAAGCGCAGCAGCGGGCTCTCGTTGCGGACCAGCCACTGGCGGTACGTGGGGCTGGCCCAGGCGATCTCGAAGTACGCGTCCTCCAGGTCGCCGAAGAGGGCGTCGACGTCGAGAGGATCACCGGGCGCCGCGCCCGGGGCGGACGTGGCGGGTCCGGTGGCAGGTCCGGCGGGTCCGCTGGCGGATTCGGCGGCGGGGTCGGCAGGGCGAACGGGCTCGGCGGGTCCGGCGGCGGGCGCTGTACGGGCCGCCGGGGCCACCCGTGAGGCCAGGAACAGCCGGACCGTCAGCGGATCGCCGTGCAGCGGACGCACGGCCACGCCCTGACGGGACCGGGCGGTGGGCTGGCACGGGGTGACCACCTCGCCCGAGGCGACCAGATCGGCGGCGGTCAGATAGTCCCCGTACACCACCCTCGGGTTGAGCCCCGCCGCGGCCAGCACCCGGCGCAGCCCGGGGCCCTCGCCGTCCACGCTGGGATCGACCATCCACTGGTCGGCGGCCAGCTCGGCGAGGGGCACCACGGGCCGCGCGGCGGCCGGATGGGTTTCGGCCAGCGCGACGAACTGCGGCTCCCGCGCCACCAGCACCCGGCGTTCCACGCCCTCGGGCACCCGCAGCGGCGCGCCCTCGACCTCGTGGACGAAGGCGACGTCCAGCTGGTTGGCGGCCACCATCTGGAGCAGCGCGTTGGCGGAGACGTCGATGTGGATGGTGGTGTCCGCCTCCGGATAACGGGCGCGGAGCCTGCGCAGCCAGCCGACCACGGCCCGGCTGCCCGTGCTGCCGATGCGCAACCGGGCGTCGGCGGTCCGTCCCGCCTCCTGCCGTACCTCGCTGACCAGGGCGTTCATCTCGGCCACGATCGGCCGGGCGCGGCACAGCACGGACCGTCCGAGCGGGGTCGGCCGACTGCCGGTGACCTCGCGCGAGAACAGCCGGCCGCCGATGGTGTTCTCGATACGCCGGAGCTGGGTCGTCAAGGAGGGTTGGGTCATGCCCAGTTGACGCGCCGCCTTCCGTAGGCTGCCGGTGTCGGCGATGGCGCACAGTGCACGGAGGTGCCTCACCTCGAGCTCCACGGCGAGAGCATAACTGCGCCTTTATCGGTCACACCAGAGCCTGAAACCGCACCAAACCCATACCGTAAATGATCAATCGGTGGTCAAACACCGGTCAACTGGCGGTCAAACGGGGGCTGTCGGGCAGGCTCCCGGATGCCGGCGAGGGATATGCCCTGGTCCTATCACCAGTTGATATCTCCGCGTACGGCCGGATCTCCTCAAGACTCTGCGTCAGCCAAGAGTTCATCCCACGGCCTCGGTCGCCACCCCACACGGCGACCGGGGCCCGAGGACGATGAGGAGCCCCCCACATGTCACTCCCCAAGCTGGCGCTGTCCGCGACCATCGGCCTCGGCCTGGCGGCGAGCCTGGCCGCCGTACCCGCGTCCGCCGCCACGCCCGACCACACCACGGCTCAGCGGGGCGCCGCGACCGCCGCCTACACCCCGAGCGGTGCGGAGCGGGCCGACACCGACGCCTTCATCAAGGCCGTGATGAAGTCGGCGCTGGCCAAGCGGGCGAAGTCGCCCAGCACGTCAGCGGCCGTCACGGTGACCTACAGCGCGAGCCAGGCCCCGACCTTCCAGTCGGTGATAGCCCGCTCCACCCAGATATGGAACGCCGCGGTGAGCAACGTGAAGCTCCAGGAGGGCAGCAACCCGGACTTCACCTACCGCGAGGGCAACGACGCCAGGGGCTCGTACGCGAGCACCGACGGCCACGGCAGCGGCTACGTCTTCCTGGACTACGCCCAGAACCAGGAGTACGACTCCACCCGGGTCACCGCGCACGAGACCGGCCATGTGCTGGGCCTCCCGGACCACTACTCGGGTCCGTGCAGCGAGCTGATGTCCGGTGGCGGCCCCGGCACCTCCTGCACCAACTCGCAGCCGAACCAGGACGAGATCAACCGCGTCAACCAGCTCTGGGCCAACGGTCTGGCCTCGATCGAGAAGCAGACGGCCGCGGCCCGCTGAGCCCGCCGAACCCACTGATCCCCTGGATCAGGGCCTGACCGCCCGCACCTGGTTCCCGACGCCGGGTGCGGGCGTTCGGCGTGCGCGGACGCCGATGAGCACCCCACGGGGAGCGGCCGGCGAGAAACGACGCCGCCTCTGCCCGGAGGTACCGTGTAAACACCAGGAGCATTCCGAACAAGCCGGCCGGATTCCCTCCAGCTGGGGCCCGGCCCCAGGGAGTGGGTGAGCACCATGGAGACCGTGATCACCGTGGTCGTGATCCTCGCGCTGATCGCCGTGGGCGCCCTGCTGATCCACCGGACCAATGTCCAGAACGGCAACCGCATGTCCGCCGAGAGCCACGACGTCCACCCGGGCGGCGGCCGGTCCCGCCATCGCCCCTGGGGCCGTGGACGGCAGCACCGGGGCCATCGGATGCCCCCTCCCCGGGACGGCCGGATCTGAGGCCGACCGGCCGCCGGACCTGGGACCGACCGACCGCCGGGCCCGGGAGCGGCCGGAGACCCGACGACACCCCGCCGCACAGGCCAGGCCCGCCCCCGCTCCTGGTGCCTACTCCTGTCGCAGCGCCTCGTCCAGCGTGGCGACCGGGCGGAGCACATCCAGCAGCCGCCCCGCCCGCAGGGTGCGGAGGACCAAGGCGTTGTCGCAGACCAGCCGCATCCGTCCGTGCCGCTCCCCCACACGCCGATGGGCCCGGCACAGCAGTCCCAGGCCCGAACAGTCGAAGAAGGCGGCCGGCCGTAAGTCCACGATCACCGCGGGCTCGTCCCCGGTCGTGGCCGCGTCCAGCGACGGCCCCACAGTCCCCAGCCCGGCGATGTCGATCTCGCCATGGAGCTCCACCACGGTGTACCCGCCGGTCCGGTACGTATGAACGCGAGGAGCGGTGTCATCCGCGACGCCGTCCGCGGCGGCGGCATGAGCGCCGTGAACCGGCGGCACCGGCGCATACCGGGAGGCGCCTGGCTGCGTCATCGCGAAATCCCCTCGGAACGGCACACTACCCCCTCACCTTGTCAGGGTCCCCGGAAGCGGGCAGGGTCGGGCATCGAGTGCGAATCCGCCGGGTCCTTAGGCGACGTCCCGCGAGCGTAAAGGGGTGACCACCGGTTACAGAGGCAGGGACGCGGAATTCGACGAGTCAAGACCGCCCGTTCGAGTGAATTTCGGTTCTTGTTATTGACACTTCGTCAGCTTTGCCCTAGGCGAGGGCGTCACCGCCCCCTCCGGTCGCCGGACCCGCGGCCCCCGCGATCGCCGGCGTCAGATCCTCCAGCACCTCGAAGGCGTCGTCCAGCCGGACCATGCGCAGCAGTCGCAGGAACCGCGGTTCGTCGATGACGAGCCGCAGCCGCCCGTCCCGCTCCAGCGCACGATTGCGCAATCGGCACAGTAACGACAATCCGGCGCAGTCCAGGAACGTGACCGGCCGCAGGTCCAGGACCAGATCCGGGCACCGTACCTGAGCGAGGGAGTCGAGCCGAGCCACGATCCGCCCCGCGGCGAAGATGTCCAGCTCTCCCGCGATCTCGGCGACGGTGACGCCGCCGACCACGTGGACTCGGACGCCGAAGGCGGGCCGATCATCGAACATGCAAGCCTCCTTGACCACCTGGTGGAGGCGCGCGACACCGGAGCCCGCGGCCACGCCGGTCATCGCCGGGGTCCAGGCCGGCCCTTCAGTAGGTGACATACCCATCTACCGGCTGACCAGTCAACGAACGGCCAGGCACATGACGTTGACCTATTAAGACCCCTCACCTGTCCTGAGCCACGGTCAGGTGTCGCTCCCTTCCGCCGCCCAGCCCTCGGCCCGCCGCCGGGGAAAGGCCGAAAGCTCCAGATCTCGGCGGCCAGGATTGGTGAGTAACCCGAGCGCACGGCACGTCTGCTCCCCTCAAGCTTGGACACACCGCAGACTGTGCGTCGAGATCCCCGCAAAAGGCGTGGATATGTCGGCACTGGCGCGAAGGGGATGACCGATGACCGGCTCGCACGTACTGGCGCTCGGCCACTACCAGCCCGCGAAAGTGCTCGGCAACGACGACCTCGCGGCCATGGTCGACACCAGCGACGAGTGGATCCGCAGCCGGGTGGGCATCCGCACCCGGCACCTCGCCCGCCCCGACGAGACGGTCGACGAGATGGCCGCGGCGGCGGCCGCCAAGGCGCTGGCCCACAGCGGCCTCGCCCCCTCGGACATCGACCTCGTGCTCGTCGCCACCTGCACGGCGATCGACCGCAGCCCCAACATGGCGGCCCGCGTCGCCGCCCGGCTCGGGCTGCCCTGCCCCGCCACCATGGACCTCAACGTGGTGTGCGCCGGGTTCACCCACGCCCTCGCCACCGCCGACCACACCATCCGGGCCGGGGCGGCCACCGCGGCCCTGGTGATCGGTGCGGAGAAGTTCAGCGCGGCCACCGACTGGACCGACCGCTCCACCTGCGTCCTGACCGGCGACGGCGCGGGCGCGGCCGTGGTGGTGGCCGCCGAGCGGCCGGGCATCGGCCCGGTGGTGTGGGGCTCGGTACCGGAGATGGGCGGCGCGGTCCTCATCGAGGGCACCCCGCCCCGCTTCTCGCAGGAGGGCCAGACCGTCTACCGCTGGGCCACCACCCAGCTGCCGCCGATCGCGCGGAAGGTGTGCGAACGGGCCGGTACCGCCCCGGAGGACCTGGCCGGGGTGGTGCTGCACCAGGCCAATCTGCGGATCGTCGAACCGGTCGCCCGCAAGCTGGGCGCGGTCAACGCGGTGATCGCCCGCGATGTGGTGGAGTCCGGCAACACCTCGGCGGCCAGCATTCCGCTCGCGCTCTCCAAGCTCGTCGAGCGCGGGGAGGTCCCCTCCGGCGCCCCGGTGCTGCTCTTCGGCTTCGGCGGCAATCTGTCGTACGCCGGCCAGGTCATCCGCTGCCCCTGACAGCGCCCCGGCGGTCCCCCGACGGCCCCCGGCGGCTCCCGGCGGTCCCGGCCGGGAGGTCCGATTCGTTCAAGACCGGCGGCCGGCGCGCTGCCTACGCTGCCCGCATGACAGCACGATTCAACGCCATCGGCCTGGTCGTCGCCGACATGGCGGCGTCCCTCGCCTTCTACCGCAGCCTCGGCCTCGACCTCCCCGCCGAGGCCGACACCCAGCCCCACGCCGAGGCCACCCTGCCCGGCGGGACGCGGCTGATGTGGGACACCGTCGAGACGGTGCGCTCCTTCGACCCGGACTGGACACCGCCGGCCGGATCCCACCGGGTGTCACTGGCCTTCCTCTGCGACAGCCCGGCCGAGGTGGACAAGACCTACCGGGACCTCGTGGCGGCGGGTGCGCGCGGGGAGAAGGAGCCGTGGGACGCGGTGTGGGGGCAACGCTACGCGGTGGTCCTCGACCCCGACGGCAACGGCGTGGACCTCTTCGCCCCGCTACCCTCCTGACCCCTGGAGCAGACGGCCCAGGGGGACGCCCGTCAGTGTCCGCACCTCGCGGGCGAGGTGGGCCTGGTCGGCGTAGCCCGCCGCCGCCGCGACCTCCGCGAAGCGGACACCGGTGCGCGCCAGGTCCAGGGCGCGGTTCAGCCGGAGCACCCGGCCCAGCGTCCTGGGGCCGTAGCCGAACGCGGCGAGGGAGCGGCGGCGCAGCTGCCGCTCTCCCAGCCCCACGGCGGCGGCGATCCGGGCCACTCCCGTCCCGCGCGAGACCCCCGCGACGATCGCGGCAAGCACCGGATCGGGGGGTTCCGCCGTCCGCAGCCGGCCCAGGGCGGCTTCCTCCAGGACGCGTCCCGGAGCCGCCTCGCGCCCGGCGCCCCGTCCGGCGATCCGCCCGCCGATCCCCTCGCCGATCCCTTCGGCGATCCGCTCGGCCAGCCGCCGGACCTCCGCGTCCGGCCAGAGCGCGGCCAACGGCACCCGCTGGTCCCGGAGTTCATGCGCCGGTACGCCGAGCACGGCGGGACCCGTACCCGGGGCGAACCGCAGGCCCACGGCGCGGCTGCCCGGCGGGCCGGAGGCCAGATGGGCGCGGGTGTCCGGACCCGCGACGAACAGCTCGCCGGCCGGTCCGGCGTCGCTCCAGATCAGATCCGTGCAGCCGTCCGGGAGCACCCGCTGCGGTCCGGCGCCGGCCGTACGGGTCCACACCACGGCGCCGCCGCCGATCAGCGCCCTCCGTTCCCGGTACGCGCTCAAGGGACCTCGCGCAGATACATCGCACCGCACGAGTGGCAGAAGGGGCCCGAATCGCCCGTGGCCCACAGGTCGGCGGCCTGGGTCTCGGCGTCCGGGTCCAGTTCCCGTCCGCACATCGCCGTCGTTCCGTTGGCGCGGACCATGTGCCAGATCTTGACCGGTGCGCCCGCGACCCGCCCGGAGCTGCCCTCCTCGTATTCGCCGCGCATCTCATGCTGCATGGCGGTACACCTCCTGCTCACCACCACTACCCTCCATGCTCCCGCCGTGCCGGGCCGGGCGCCACCTCCGCCCGTCAGCGGCCGGAAGGACGTCAGAAGACGGACCAGCCGGTCAGCGTCGTGAAGTGGTCCAGGGCCGCCACTCCGGCCACCGAGTTGCCGCGCGCGTCGAGGCCGGGGCTCCAGACACACAGCGTGCAGCGGCCGGGGACCACCGCGACGATGCCGCCGCCGACGCCGCTCTTGCCCGGCAGCCCGACGCGGTAGGCGAAGTCACCGGCCGCGTCGTACGTACCGCAGGTGAGCATGACCGCGTTGACCCGCTTGGCCTCGCTGCGCGACAGCAGCCGCGAACCGTCCGCGCGCAGCCCGTGTCGGGCCAGGAAACCGCCGGCCAGCGCCAGGTCCCGGCAGCTCATCCGGATCGAGCACTGCCAGAAGTAGTGCTCCAGGACGGTCGGCACGGGGTTGTCGAGGTTGCCGTAGCCGGCCATGAAGTGGGCGAGGGCGGCATTACGGTCGCCATGGGCGGCCTCGGAGGCGGCGACCTCCTGGTCGAAGGCGAGGTCCGGATTGCCGCTCTCGGCGCGCAGGAAGTCCAGCATGGTGGTGCTGGCGTCGCCGGTAAGGGTGTGCAGCCGGTCGGTGACGACGAGCGCCCCGGCGTTGATGAACGGATTGCGCGGGATGCCGTTCTCGTACTCCAGCTGCACCAGGGAGTTGAAGGGGTTGCCCGAGGGCTCCCGGCCGACCCGCCGCCACAGCTTCTCGCCGTCCTCGGCGAGCACCAGCGCGAGGCTGAACGCCTTGGAGATGGACTGCACCGAGAAGGGCCGCTCCCAGTCGCCGACCCCGGCGACCCGGCCGTCGGTGTCGGCGAGGGCGATCCCGAAGCGGTCCGGGTCCACCGAGGCGAGCGCCGGGATGTACTGGGCCACCCGGCCCCGGCCGATCCGCGGCTTCACATGGGCCGCGACCTCCTCCAGCACTGCCTGGTAGTCCATCGTCATGGTGCGGTGCGTCTCCCGTGCGACGGCGAGCGAATGGATCGGTTCGCACGATAACCCTCACCCAAAACCCTCACCCGACCGTCCATCACTCCATGTGTTTATCGATGTGCGATGGGTAAGCCCACAGGTGAACCAGGCGGGCCGCGACCGGGGCCCGCCGTACGACCAGAACGGAGGCGGTCATGGCCTCACCCATGTCCGCGGGGGACTTCCTGGCGGCGCTGACGGACGAGGGCGTGCGGGTGACGCAGGTCGGCGACTGGCGGCAGCACAACAGAAACCACAAGGGGCCGTGGGGCCCGGTGCACGGGGTGATGATCCACCACACCGTCACCTCCGGCACCGAGGAGACGGTGGAGATCTGCCGGGACGGCTTCGAGTCGCTGCCCGGCCCGCTGTGCCACGGCGTGATCGCCAAGGACGGCGGGGTCCACCTGGTCGGCTACGGCCGCGCCAACCACGCCGGGCTGGGCGACGACGACGTCCTGCGGGCGGTGATCGCCGAGAAGGCGCTGCCGCCGGACAACGAGGCCAATACCGACGGCAACCGCGCCTTCTACGGCTTCGAGTGCGAGAACCTCGGCGATGGCGAGGACCCGTGGCCCGAGGAGCAGCTGGACGCGATCGCACGGGCCGCGGCCGCCGTGTGCCGCCATCACGGCTGGACCGAGCGCTCGGTGATCGGCCACCTCGAATGGCAGCCGGGCAAGGTGGATCCGCGGGGCTTCACGATGGACGCGATGCGCGCCCGGATCCGCGAGCGGCTCAAGTAGCGCCGGGGACGGCGGACGGCCACGGAGGGGCGGGGGCTCCGGCCCCAGGCGCCCTGGCACGGGACTCACGCGCCCTGGCACGGGCCTCGCGCGGGGCTCACACGCCCTGGCACGGGGCTCAGGCACCCTCGCAAGGAGCCTCAGGCGCCCTCGCGTGGGGCTCAGGCCCCTTCATCCTCCGTGGCCCCCTCCCGGTAGAGCGCCGCTTCCTCCAGGTCCAGCCGGCGCAGCAGCGACCGCAGCATCTCGTCGTCGATCCGCCGGGCGTCCCGCAGGTCCACGAACACCTTCCGCTCGGCTTCGATCATCTCCCGGGCCAGCCTCCGATAGGTGTCGTCCGCCGATTCGCCGGTCACCTCGTTGACCGCCCCGAGCCGCTCCCATACGGCGTTGCGGCGCTGTTCCAGCACCGTGCGCAGCCGGGCGGCGAGCGGCGGCGGCAGGGCGTTGCGCTCATCGCCGAGCAGTTCGTCCAGCCGGCGCTCGGCCTCCAGCGACGCCGCGTTCTGCGCCTGCGCCTCGGCGAGCGTCTCGGCCCGTGGATCGCGGCCCGGCAGTCCGAGCAGCCGGATCAGGGAGGGCAGGGTGAGCCCGTGGCCGACCAGGGTGCCGATGACGGTGGTGAAGGTCAGGAAGAGGATCAGGTTGCGGGCCGGGAAGGGCCCTCCGCCGTGCACGGTCTGCGGGATCGAGAAGGCGATGGCCAGTGAGACCACCCCGCGCATCCCGGCCCAGCCGACGACGACCGAGGCGGTCCAGTCGGTGCCGGGCTCGCGCTCGCGGATGCCGGGGAAAAGCATCCGCGGCAGGAAGGTCGCCGGGAAGACCCAGACGAAGCGGGCGGCCACCACGGTCAGGAAGACGACGGCCGCGTACCAGGCGGCCTGGCCCGCCCCGTACTCCCCCAGACCGGCCACCACGACCCGCAGTTGCAGCCCGATCAGCGCGAACACCACCGACTCCAGGATGAAGTCGATCATCCGCCAGACCGCCGCCTCCTGGAGCCGGGTCGCGAAGTCGACCTGCCAGGAGTGGTGTCCGAGGTAGAGCCCGACCACCACGACGGCGAGCACGCCCGACGCCCCGACCTGTTCGGCGGCGGCGTAGGCGACGAAGGGGATGAGCAGCGACAGGGTGTTCTGGAGCAGCGGGTCCCGCAGCCGGGTGCGGAGCCAATGCAGCGGCACCATCAGGATCAGACCGACCACGACCCCGCCGACGGCCGCGAAGACGAACTCCCGCACCCCCTCGGTCCAGCTGACCCCCTCCCCCACCGCCGCGGCCACCGCCACCCGGTAGGCGGTGATCGCGGTCGCGTCGTTGAACAGCGACTCGCCCTGGAGCACCGTGGTGAGCCGGGAGGGCAGCCCGATGCGGCGGGCGATGGCGGTGGCGGCCACGGCGTCCGGCGGTGCGACCACCGCGCCCAGCACCAGGGCGGCGGCCAGCGGCAGGCCCGGGATCACCAGATGGGCGACCGCGCCGACCGCGACCGTGGCGAAGAGGACGTAGCCGACCGAGAGCAGCGCGACGGGCCGCAGATTGGCGCGCAGATCCAGGTACGAGCTGTCCAGCGCCGCGGTGTGCAGCAGCGGCGGCAGCACCAGGGGCAGCACGACATGCGGGTCCAGGGTGTAGTCGGGCACCCCCGGTACGTACGAGCCGACGAGCCCGACCGCCACCAGCAACAGCGGTGCGGGCACCGGCGTCCGGCGGGCCGCGCCGGCGACCACCGCGCTCCCCGCGACCAGCATCAACAGCGGCACTACGTCCATCGCCCGGCCCCGTCCCCGGCGGTCGTCCCGTCGGTCGTCCATGTGTTCCGCTCGCGCGGCGCTTTAGTCTGGCAATCATGAGCGACTGTCCGCATGTTCCCGTACTGCCGCGCCCCGAGCCGGAGCCGGAGACCAGCACCTGTCCCGAGTGCCTGGCGGTCGGCAGCCACCCCGTCCAGCTGCGGAAGTGTCTGGTGTGCGGCCATGTGGGCTGCTGCGACTCGTCGCCGTACCAGCACTCCACCCACCACTTCGAGGCGACCGGCCATCCGGTGATGCGCAGCTTCGAGGAGGGTGAGGACTGGCGCTGGTGCTATGTGGATCAGCTCATCGTGTAGGGCCGGGCGCCGGGTGGGGCCGGACCCCCTGGGCCGTCGCGGCCCGCGCGTTTTCCGCGCTCTTGCGGAATCGACTGCCGCGTTTGTCGCCGCGGCCCGCTAGCCTTCACCACATGATCCGATCAGCGACGCCGTCCGACGTCCCGGCGATCCACGCGATGATCCGGGAGCTGGCGGCCTACGAGCGGGCTCCGCAGGAGGCGAAGGCCACCGAGGAACAGCTGCGCGAGGCGCTCTTCGGGGCGCATCCCGCGGTCTTCGCGCTGATCGCCGAGGAGGCCGGCGGCGCCGGAGAGCCCGCCGGGCCCGTGGGGTTCGCCCTGTGGTTCCGTAACTTCTCCACCTGGACAGGCACCCATGGCGTGTATCTGGAGGACCTGTACGTCACCCCGCGGGCCCGCGGGGGCGGCCACGGCAAGGCACTGCTCGCCGAGCTGGCGCGGATCTGCGTGGAGCGGGGCTACGCCCGCTTCGAATGGTCGGTGCTCGACTGGAACGAGCCCGCGATCGGCTTCTACGCCGCGCTCGGCGCGGAGCCGATGGACGAATGGACGGTGCGCAGGCTCTCGGGAGAGCCCCTGCGAGCGCTGGCCGCGCAGGCCATGGGCACCGCCGTGAGCACCACTGTGAACACCGATTCCGCGAGTGAGGCGACATCTCTTTCGAATTGAGACCGCCAACCCTCTAGCCACGCTGCGTACTCATGTGCTTACTATGAGTGATATCGCGACTTTGCGGGGCGGGGTTCACCCGTGATGGGGGCCGTGCTTCGTCCGGGCGACATCGCACCGCAGATCGCGATAGCGTCGCAGCCGAACTACATACAGCGCCGGTCCGTCCACCCTCCACCATAAGGGTTCGGGGCCGACGCTCCAATCAGCTCAGCTCAACAAGCTTGTGTCACCTTGGAGGTGAGGGTGTCCCAGATCGCAGGCGAGCCCGGGACCCAGGACTTCGTGGAAGTCCGGCTGCCCGCTGCGGGTGCCTATCTGTCGGTGCTGCGTACGGCGACCGCCGGCCTCGCAGCCCGCTTGGACTTCACCCTCGACGAAATCGAGGATCTGCGTATCGCCGTTGACGAGGCCTGCGCGATCCTGCTGCAACAGGCCGTGTCCGGCAGTGTGCTGAGCTGCGTCTTCCGTTTGATCGACGACGCACTTCAGGTGACCGTCTCGGCTCCGACCACCGACGGCCGCGCCCCCGAGCGCGACACCTTCGCCTGGACGGTGCTCTCCGCACTGGCGGGCAAGGTGGACTCGACCGTGGCCGAGGACCGAACGGTCAGCATCAGCCTGTACAAGGAGCGCGGCGCCGGCCCCGGACAGCCGTGACGGAACAAGGGGGCTCCGTGAGCACTGCATCATCGCGGGGAGTGGGTACCCCGGCCATCCCGCACCCGCCGTCCCGGCCGCATCCCGCGGACTCGGAGGCGGCAGGAGACCGACCAGAGCGGGCGGACCACATGGATCAGCACGAGCAGGCGCATCAGCAGCACGATCCGCATGACCGGAGCGGCGCGCGGGCGATGTTCGCCGAGCTGCGACGGCTGCCGGAGGGCTCCTCCGAGCGGGCCGAGCTGCGCAACCACCTCGTGCGTATGCATCTGCCCCTGGTGGAGCACCTGGCCCGGCGCTTCCGCAACCGCGGCGAGCCGCTGGACGATCTCACCCAGGTCGCCACCATCGGGCTGATCAAGTCCGTGGACCGGTTCGATCCGGACCGCGGGGTGGAGTTCTCGACCTATGCGACGCCCACGGTCGTGGGCGAGATCAAGCGGCACTTCCGCGACAAGGGCTGGGCGGTGCGGGTGCCGCGCCGGCTCCAGGAGCTGCGGCTGTCGCTGACCACGGCCACCGCGGAGCTCTCCCAGCGGCATGGCCGCGCCCCGACCGTCCATGAGCTGGCCCAGCATCTGTCCATCTCCGAGGAGGAGGTGCTGGAGGGGCTGGAGTCCGCCAACGCCTACAGCACCCTGTCCCTGGACGTACCCGACACCGACGACGAGTCCCCGGCGGTCGCCGACACCCTCGGCGCGGAGGACGAGGCGCTGGAGGGCGTCGAGTACCGCGAGTCACTCAAACCGCTGCTGGAGGACCTGCCGCCGCGCGAGAAGAAGATCCTGCTGCTGCGCTTCTTCGGCAATATGACGCAGTCGCAGATCGCGCAGGAGGTCGGCATCTCCCAGATGCATGTCTCCCGGCTGCTGGCCCGCACCCTGGCGCAACTGCGCGACAAGCTGCTGGTCGAGGAGTAGGAGCCCACGTGGCCCCTGGTGCCCGGCTCTCCCGGGCACCGGCCGCGCGGCCGGGCGCCGTCAGAAGACCCCGGTACCGCGTCCGTCGAGGTGTGCCCGGTGGCGAGGTGTCCCGGTGCGGGTCCGGTCGGTTGCGACCGTTCTGTCGGTTCGGCGGCGCCGCCGAGGGCACCTCCCAGCGGTAGCGGGGGCGGCCGGCCAGGACGGTGAGCGGCGCAGAACCTTGGCGGGCCCGGCCCCCTGGGACGTGTTCCGAAAGTCCCGCCTGCCCCGCGGCGTCTGGCACGCGCGCTCGCCGCGTTGTCGGGATCGTCCGAGTTGGCCCACTACGAGGACGACCCTCCACCTCGCGATCACACGCACCAGACGCCGCGGGGCCCGCCCTCCGGGCGGACGGCGCCCTAGGCGTCGCGAGGGCCGATGCCGAGGGCCTCGGTCGCCGTCGGGTTGATCAGCAGCGCCAGGACGGCGAGGGCCGCGACGGCGGTGGCCACACCGGCGGCGATCAGCCCGCCGCCGTTCTGCATCAGCGTCCAGGCCACCGGCAGCGCCATCAGCTGGGTGATCGTCGCGGGGCCGCGGCTCCAGCGGCGGCGCAGCCACAGCCCGCGGGCCGCCAGCAGCGGGAGCAGGGCCAGCGCGACCACGGTGACCCCGAGCATCTCCGCCTGCTGGGGGCTCTCCGGATCTCCGGTCAGCCCCATGATCAGCACATAGGCGCCGAAGCCCAGCAGCACCACGCCCTCCACGGCGGCCAGCACCGCCGCGGCGGTGAGCCGGGCGGGGCGGGGCCCGGTGGGCGCGGCGTCGGCGGCGTCGGTCGCCTTGTCGGCCTCGGTGGCCTTGGCTGCCGGCCGCGCCGCGGCCTTGCGCCCGGTCGCCTGCTGCGCCGTGGCCCTCTGCGCCTTCTTCGCGGTAGCGGACTTCTTACTGCTCACCCCAGCAGCCTAGCCGCCTTCGCGCCGTGGACGCCGCGCAGATCCGGCGGAAGGGTCGGACCCCCCTGGGGCCGGTCGGCTCGGATGGGTAGGCTGGCGCGCATGCGCGCACTTCTCGTGGTCAACCCGGCAGCAACCACCACCAGTGCCCGCACCCGGGACGTTCTGATCCACGCGCTCGCCAGTGATCTGAAGCTCGATGTGGCGACCACGGAGTACCGGGGGCATGCGCGCGATCTGGCCCGGCGGGCGGTCGACGGCGGCACCCATGAACTGGTGGTCGCGCTGGGCGGCGACGGCACCGTCAACGAGGTCGTCAACGGACTGCTTCACCATGGCCCCGCCCCGCGTGAGCTGCCCCGGCTCGCGGTCGTCCCGGGCGGCTCCACCAATGTCTTCGCCCGCGCGCTCGGGCTGCCCAACGACGCCGTCGAGGCGACCGGCGCCCTGCTGGACGCACTGCGGGACGGCACCGAGCGGACCGTGGGCCTCGGACTCGCGGCCGGTACGCCGGGCACCCGGGACGAGTCGGTTCCGGCCCGCTGGTTCACCTTCTGCGCGGGCCTCGGCTTCGACGCGAGCGTCATCGGCCGGGTCGAGCAGCAGCGCGAGCGCGGCAGGCGGTCCACGCATGCCCTTTACATACGGCAAATGGTGCGGCAGTTCATCGGGGAGCCGCACCGGCGACAGGGCACCATCACCCTCCAGCGGCCGGGTGAGGACCCGATCGAGGAGCTGGCGCTGTCAATAGTCTGCAACACCGCCCCCTGGACCTATCTGGGCAACCGCCCGGTCTACGCGGCCCCCAAGGCGTCCTTCGACACCGCCCTCGACGTGCTGGGACTGGCCAAGCTGTCGGCGCCCGCGATGACCCGCTATGCGACCCAGCTGCTGATGTCGAGCCCCGAGCGCGGACCGCGCGGCAAGGGCGCGGTGTCGCTCCACGATCTGACGGACTTCACCTTGCAATCCCAGGCGCCACTGCCGTTCCAGATGGACGGTGACCATCTGGGACTGCGTACGAGCGTGACGTTCACAGGCGTACGCCGTGCACTGCGTGTGATTGTGTGAGTCAGACCCCAAAAAGTCCTTCCAGTCGAACGTTTAGCCTGGGATCCACCCACCGGAAGTACGGCTGTGACAGAGCCGACACCAAGGAATCAAAAAAAACTTTCCGGAAGGGGTTGTATCCGCCGCCGAGGTTTGCGAATCTCTTCTTGGCGATCGGGACGGCCTCCGGAAGGCCCCCTTGAGAGCCCGAACCCCCTCCTCAATCCACGGGACCGCACCAGTCCTGACTGGTCGGCGTCCCTACCCTTGTCGAGGGATTCGTGAAAGCGTTCACATTCACAAGCAACGAGCCCGCAATACGAGGAGATGGAGCAGCCATGGACTGGCGTCACAACGCCGTTTGCCGCGAGGAAGACCCCGAGCTGTTCTTCCCCATCGGCAACACCGGTCCTGCGCTGCTGCAGATCGAGGAAGCCAAGGCCGTCTGCCGCCGCTGCCCCGTCATGGAGCAGTGCCTGCAGTGGGCGCTTGAGTCCGGCCAGGACTCCGGCGTCTGGGGTGGAATGAGCGAGGACGAGCGCCGCGCGATGAAGCGCCGTGCCGCTCGCAACCGGGCACGCAACGCCAGCGCCTGAAGCCCGCACCCCGTGGCCCCCGAGCCGCAGCGCGTAGTACCCCCCATGCGCACAGCATCATGAGCTTTGAGCCCCGGACCGGAACGGTCCGGGGCTCAGTGCTTGATGTGGTCGGGTGCTTGATGTGGTCAGCGTCGCTTTTCACTTGTTGTGGTCAGCGTCGCTTTTCACTTGTTGTGGTCGGCGTCTCAGCGCTTTTCGGCGCCCACCGGGAAGTCCAGCACCACGCGGGTGCCGCGCTCCGGGGCGGGCACCATGTCGAAGGTCCCGCCCAGCTCACCCTCCACCAGCGTGCGGACGATCTGGAGCCCGAGGTTTCCGGCCCGCTGCGGATCGAATCCCTCCGGCAGCCCCCGCCCGTCGTCCTGGACGATCACCATCAGCCGGCTCTCCTCGCCGCCGCCACCGCGCACCGCCGAGACCTCGACCGTGCCCTGCTCCCCCGGTCCGAAGCCGTGCTCCAGCGCGTTTTGCAGCACCTCGGTGAGGACCATGGACAGCGGGGTGGCGACCTCGGCGTCGAGGATGCCGAAGCGTCCGGTGCGGCTGCCGGTCACCTTGCCGGGCGATATCTCGGCCACCATCGACAGCACCCGGTCGGCTATGTCGTCGAACTCGACCCGCTCGTCGAGGTTCTGCGAAAGGGTCTCGTGGACGATCGCGATCGAACCGACCCTGCGCACCGCCTCGTTGAGCGCCTCCCGCCCCTGCGCGGAGTCCATCCGGCGGGCCTGTAGCCGCAACAGCGCCGCCACCGTCTGGAGGTTGTTCTTCACCCGGTGGTGGATCTCCCGGATGGTGGCGTCCTTGGTGATCAGCTCGCGCTCCCGGCGGCGCAGTTCGGTGACGTCCCTGAGCAGGACGAGCGAGCCGATGTGCAGCCCCTTGGGCTTGAGCGGGATGGCCCGCAGCTGGATGACCCCGTCGCCGCCCTCCACCTCGAACTCCCGGGGCGCCCAGCCGCTGGCCAGTTTCACCAGCGCCTCGTCCACCGGGCCGCGCACCGGGGCGAGTTCGGCGGTGGTCCGGCCCAGATGGTGACCGACGAGATCGGCGGCGAGCCCCAGCCGGTGGTAGGCGGAAAGCGCGTTGGGGCTCGCGTACTGGACCACCCCGTCCGCGTCGAGCCGGATCAGCCCGTCGCCGGCGCGCGGCGAGGCGTCCATGTCGACCTGCTGGTTGGGGAAGGGAAACGATCCCGCGGCGATCATCTGGGCGAGGTCGGACGCGCTCTGGAGGTAGGTGAGTTCCAGCCGGCTGGGGGTCCGTACGGTCAGCAGATTGGTGTTCCGCGCGATCACACCGAGGACCCGGCTCTCCCGCCGGACCGGGATGGACTCCACCCGCACCGGCACCTCCTCGCGCCACTCGGGGTCGCCCTCGCGGACGATCCGGCCCTCGTCGAGGGCGGCGTCGAGCATCGGGCGACGGCCGCGGGGAACGAGATGGCCGACCATGTCGTCCTGGTAGGAGGTGGGGCCGGTGTTCGGCCGCATCTGCGCCACGGAGACGTACCGGGTGCCGTCGCTGGTGGGGACCCACAGGACGAGATCGGCAAAGGAGAGGTCGGAGAGCAGCTGCCACTCCGAGACCAGCAGGTGGAGCCACTCGAGGTCGGAGTCGTCGAGGGCGGTGTGCTGGCGGACGAGGTCGTTCATGGAGGGCACGTTGCGAGCCTACCCTCATCGGGGGATGAGCCCATTCGCGCATAAGCATGGACAGACAGCAGTGGTCTAGTCCAGAATATCGACACTGCGATCTTCCGTTCTCCCCGCACAGGAGGACGGATCGGGGGACCCGGAGCGCTCTGCCCTGACCGCCCGGGAACCTCAGGTCGGCCGCTCGGCCGATGCAACTCCGGGCTGCGGTGCCGGGTGGGTTGAGGGTCCCGCCCTGGCGCCGCGGCCCGCGGGTGTTCCCAGCGCGAAAAGGCTCCCGCCGCCTCCTCCGAGGCGGCGGGAGCCTTTTCGGGTGCGTCTGAGCGCGTGCGTCTCAGCGGGTCTCCGTCACCTTCGCCAGCGCCCTGGGGGCGTCCGGGTCCTGGCCGCGGGCGATCGTCACCTCGTACGCCAGCATCTGGAGCGGGAGGATCTCCAGGATCGGCTGGACCTCCTCGGCGACCCCCTCCGTCGGCAGGGCGAACCCCGCCGAGGCCCGCTCCACCTCCGCCGCGCTGCCGATGACGACGAGGTCCGCGCCCCGGCCGCGCAGCCGCTCCAGGACCGGCCGCAGCGCCTGGCCGCCCTTGCCCTCGGTGACGATCGCGATGACGGGCGAGATGTTGTCGACCATGGCGAGCGGGCCGTGCAGCAGATCGGCGCCGGAGTAGGAGAGTGCCGGGATGTAGCTGGTCTCCATCAGCTTCAGGGCGGCTTCCTTGGCGGTCGGATAGCCGTAGCCCCGGGAGGTGAGGACCATCCGCTCGGCGAAGCGGTAGCGCGCGGCGAGCTGCCGGACCTCGTCCTGGCGGTCGAGGATCTGCTGGGCGAGGTCGGGCAGCACCTTGGCGGCCGCGCCGTCGCCGCCGCGCAGCCCCTCCACGAAGAGGTAGAGGGCGAGCAGTTCGGCGGTGTAGGTCTTGGTCGCGGGCAGCGCCTTCTCCGGCCCGGCCAGGACGTCGATGTGAAATTCGGAGACGGCCGCGAGCGGCGAGTCGGCGTTGTTGGTCACCGCGAGGGTGATCGCGCCGGCCGCGCGGGCGGCCTCGGTGGAGGCGACCAGGTCCGGCGAGCCGCCGGACTGGCTGACGGTGATCACCAGCACGTCGGTGAGGTCCGGCCGGGCGCCGTACGCGGTGGTGGTGGACATGGAGGTGAGCCCGCAGGGCTTGCCGAGCACCACTTCGAGCAGGTACTTGGCGTACAGCGCCGCGTTGTCCGAGGTGCCCCGGGCGGTGAGGAGGACGAAGCGCGGGTTGCGGGCGGCGATCCGCTCCGCGACCTCGCGGATCCTCGGGGCGCCCTGGTCGAGGATGCGGCGCAGCACGGCGGGCTGCTCGGCCATCTCGCCGGACATGATCCGGCCCGGCTGGTCGCTGCGCTGGCCCGTCGTCGTGGCGGACATGCTGGGTGCCTCCAGGTGGCTGTACCGGCTGTGCTGAGGGGGGTCAGTCCCCGGGGCGGTCGTCGGCGCCGATGCCGGCGATCACCTCGGCGGCCGCCCGTCCACACACCCGGGCGGCACCGTGGGTCGCGATGTGCAGCGCTCCGGCGGGCGGCGCCTGGGGCACCCCCATCTCCACGACGACCGTCTCCGGCCGGGCGGTGAGCAGGGCGTCCAGCGCGTCGGCCATCCAGGGGTGACGGTGGACATCGCGGACCACAGCGACGATCCTACGGCCCGCCGCGGTGTCGAGCATATTTTCGATCAGGGCCGGGACGCCCCGGTCCTCGGCGTCCTGCTGTCCGTAGGTGGCGGTCCCGGTGCCGGGGCGCAGCCGGGTCAGTTCGGCGGCGACGCCCCAGGGGGTCTCGTCGCCGACGGCGATGTTGGCGACCGGGGTGAGGGAGACGACGTAGCCGGGTCCGGTCAGGGGCTCGTACGACGGCCCGGCCGGGGTGACGCGGAGCGCGCGGCGCGCGGCGTCGAGCCCCACCCCCGCGGCGGGCTCGACGCCGTGCGCCGCGCGCGGTCCTACGGAGTGCCGCGTCCACTCCCCCAGGGCGCGCACCCGGGCCGCCGCGTCGGCCAGCCGCTCCTCGGCGAGCCGTCCCTCGATGACGGCCGTGACCAGCGCGTCGCGCAGCCGCAGCACGGTGTCCTCGTCGGCGAGTCCGCCGCCCACGCAGATGGCGTCGGCGCCCGCGGCGATCGCCAGGACGCTGCCGCGCTCGATGCCGTACGCGTCGGCGATGGCCCGCATCTCCATGCCGTCGGTGACGATCAGTCCCTCGAAGCCGAGTCCGCCGTCGGCCACGCGCCGGCGCAGCAGTCCGTGCAGTGCGGCGGGGCTGAGGGTGGCGGGCAGGGCGGGGTCGAGCGCGGGCAGCAGGATGTGGGCGCTCATCACGGCCTTGGTCCCGGCGGCGATGGCGGCGCGGAAGGGCACCAGTTCGCGGGCGGCCAGGGTGTCGGGATCGGCGTCGATGCGCGGCAGGGCGTGGTGGGAGTCGACGGCGGTGTCGCCGTGGCCGGGGAAGTGCTTGGTACAGGCGGCGACCCCGGCGCCCTGGAGGCCCTCGACGTACGCGGCGGTGTGCCGGGCGACGAGGTCGGGCTCGGCGCCGAACGAGCGCACGCCGATGACCGGGTTGTCGGGGTTGGAGTTGACGTCGGCGGAGGGCGCCCAGTTGAGGTTGACGCCGCACTCCGCGAGGCGGCGGCCCAGCTCGCGGGCGACGGCGCGGGTCAGCTCCGGGTCGTCGACGGCGCCGAGCGCGAGGTTGCCGGGGAAGGAGGAGCCGGTGCGCACCTCCAGCCGGGTGACGTCACCGCCCTCCTCGTCGATCCCCACCAGGACGTCGGGGCGCTCGGCGCGCAGCTGGGCGGTGAGGGCGCCCAGCTGCTCGGGCGTGGCGATGTTGCGGCCGTACAGGCCGACGGAGGCGAGCCCCTCGCCGAGCCGGCGCAGCAGCCAGTCGGGGGCGGCCGTGCCGGTGAAGCCGGGCTGGAGAACGGCGAGTGCGTCGCGGGTGAGGGTGGCGGAGTCGTGCGTGAGGGTCGTCATATGTCGGGATCATCCCTTCACAGCGCCGGAAGTGAGCCCACCGACCGCCTTGCGTTGCAGAAACAGGAACAGGAGCAGGATCGGGATGGCGAACAACGAGGCGGCCGCCATGGTCGCGCCCCAGTCGTCGCCGAAGGCGGTCTGGAAGCTGGACAGCCACAGCGGGAGCGTCTGGGCCTCCGGGTCCTTGTTCAGGATGAGGACGAGCGGGAATTCGTTCCAGGCGGTGATGAAGCCGAAGAGCGAGGTGGCCATCAGGCCGGGTGCCAGCAGCGGAAAGATCACCCGGATGAACGCCTGCGTACGGGTGCAGCCGTCGACCATGGCCGACTCCTCCAGCTCCTTGGGGATCGCGGCCACGTAGGAGCGGAGCGTGAGGATGGTGAAGGGCAGCACCATGACCATGTAGAACAGGGTGAGCGGAAGCAGGCTGTTCAGCATGTCGCCGTCGCGTACGAGCATGTAGATGGCGATGACCAGGACCTCCCAGGGCGCCATCTGCGCGATCATGAAGGTCACCAGGAAGCCGCGGCGCCCCTTGAACCGCAGCCGGGCCAGGGCGAACGAGGCGAGCAGCGCGATCACCAGGGAGAGGGCGACCGCCGAGACGGTGACGGTGAGGGAGTTGCCCACCAGCGTCCAGAAATTGTCGGCGTCGACGGCCTTCTGGAAGTGTTCGAAAGTGGCCGCGGTCGGGAACCACACCGGGTCCTCGGAGATGATGTCCGAGGTCGGCTTGAAGGCCGTGGTGAACATCCAGTAGACGGGGAACGCGAAGCCGATGAAGAGCACGACGGCGGTCGCGTTGGGCCACAGCCGGGCGAGCGGCGAGCGCTTCACAGCTCGTCCTCCTCTTGCCTGAGCACGATCCGGAGGTAGTAGGAGGTCAGCGCGAGCAGGACCACGATGGTCAGCAGCGAGATCGCGGCGCCCATGCCGTAGTGCTGATTGCCCATGCCCTCGATGAAGGCGTAGACGGGGAGGGTTTCGGTGAGCCGTTCGGGATTGCCCTCGTTGATCGCGAAGACCTGGGCGAACGCCTTGAAGACCCAGATGACTTCGAGGAACGTCGTGGCCAGCAGAAACGGCTTGAGGAAGGGGAAGGTCACCGAGGTGAAGCTCTTCCAGGTGCCGGCGCCGTCCAGCGCGGCCGCCTCGTACAGCTCGCCGGGGATGGTGGTGGTCGCGGCGTAGAGGTTGATCGCCACGAAGGGGATCGACTGCCAGACGATCAGCACGGTGATGACGAAGAAGGTGGAGAACTGGTCGCCGGTCCAGTTGTAGTCCGCCATGGAGTGCCAGCCGAGGGCGTCCAGGACCCAGTTGACCACCCCGTAGCGGGTGGCGAACAGCCACTGGAAGACGGTGGTGGCGGCGATGACGGGCATCGCCCAGGCCAGGACGAGACCGACCGAGAGCAGCAGCCGCATCCTGCTGCCGAGGCGGGCCAGCAGCAGTCCGACCAGGGTGCCCAGCACCATGATCAGCACCACGTTGACCCCGGTGAAGATCACCGACCGCAGGGTGACGCGCCAGAAGTCCTCGCTGGTCAGCGTCTCGCGGTAGTTGTCGACCCCGTTCCACTCGGTGAGGTGCTGGATCAGCTGCCGCATATTGAGGTTCTGGAACGACAGCATGCCGTTCTTGACCAGCGGCCAGCCCAGCAGGACGGCGGTCACCGCCAGCGCGGGCAGCAGGAGCAGGTACGGGGCGGCGCCGGTCAGCCGTCCGCGCCCGGGGGTGCCCGGGGCCCCGGGGCCCGGGGCCGGCGGTGCCCCGCTCCGGCGGACCCCGGCCGCCGCCGGGCCGGGGTCCTTGCGTTCGGTGGTCACGGCCATCGCGCTCAGTGCTCCTGGCTGAGGCGCTTGTTCATCTCGTCCTCGACCGACTTGGCCGCGTCGGCCGGCGCCTTACCGTTCAGCACCGCGGTCATATAGGTCTTGATGGGGTTCGGGGCGTTCTCCACCGCGGCCCATTCGGGGATCAGCGGGGTGGTGCCGCCGCTCGCGGTGGCCGGCGCGGCCGCCTGGGCGGCGGCGTTGCCCTTGAGCTGGTCCTGGAGCGAGTCCTTGTTGGGGATCACGCCGCCTTCCTTGGCGAGCTGTCCCTCGTAGGTGTCGCTGAGCGCGATCTTCAGGAACTCCTTGGCCAGCTCCTGCTTGCTGCTGCCCGCGGCGACGGCGAGGTTGGAGCCGCCGAGGAAGACGCCCTCGGGCTTGTCGGCGGTCTCACCCGGGATGGTGAAGTAGCCGATGTCCTTCTCGATCTTCGGGTTGGCCTTGATCGCGACACCGGCTTCCCAGCCCATGCCGATGAAGGCGCCCGTCTTGCCCTTGGCGAAGACCTCGCCCTGCTGCGGGGTGGCCTCGTCCTTGTCCTTGGGGGCCTGGCTGAAGGACTGGTACTGCTTGTAGATGTCCATGGCCTTGCCGACCTTGGGGTCGGCGAGGTTGGAGACCCACTTGTCGCCGTCCTTCTTGACCAGGTCGGCGCCGGTGCCGATGGTCAGCCCGTCGAAGAAGTACCAGTTCTGGCCCGGGAGGTAGATCGGCTCGGCGTCGGTCTTCTTCTTGATGGCGTCGAGGTCACGGAAGAACTCGGTACGGGTCTTGGGGGTGTCCTTGATCCCGGCCTCGGCCCAGATCTTCTTGTTGTAGAGGACGACCCGGCTGGCCGCGTACCACGGCGCCGCGTACTGCTTGCCGTCGTAGACCGCGGACTTGTTGATCGACTCGGACCAGTCGGCGCCGATCGACTTCTTGAGGTCGCCCAGTTCGGCCAGGCCGCCGGTCTGCGCGTAGGAGGGGGTCTGGGTGTTGCCGATCTCCAGCACGTCCGGCGGGTCGGACTCCGAGAGCGCGGTGGTGACCTTCTGCTGGATGCCGTTCCACTGCTGGATCTCGAACTTCAGCTTGGCGCCGGTCTTCTTCTCAAAAGCGGCCTTGACATCCTTCGTCCAACCGTCCGGCGTGGAGCCGTCCATCGCCCAGACGGTCAGTGTCTGTCCCTTGAAACCGTCCGCTCCGGCCTTGTCGTCATCGTCGCCGGACCCACAGGCCGCGACGGATACCAGCATTGCCGCGACACCCGTCGCCGCTATGAGCCCACGCTTCACAGCACTCTCCTCAAATGGCCGGATGAGGGGTTTAATGGTCCAGACCAGTGCCCGCAGCTTGGCCTAGACCTTTAGGGGTGTCAAGGGTGTATAAGAGTCACCCTCGGCTCCGTTACCGGACCGACACTTCCCGACATCCGGACCGAACGGTCGCCCGGAGCCGGGAGCGTGCCACGATGTGAGGCGCTGAATTTTTCAAAGGACCGGTGACGGCGGCGGACGCGGGCGACGGCGGCGGACGCCGGTGCCGGTGACAGTGGCGGACCAGGAGTCGGAAGGGCGCGCGATGGAGACCGACGGGGCAACGGCGGCAGCGGCGGCCACCACGACGGCCGAGAGCGGCGGCAACGGCTCCGGCGGGGCGCGCACCGCGCGCGTCCCGAAGTACTACCGCCTCAAGCGCCATTTGCTGGAGATGACCGAGACCCTGCCACCGGGCACCCCGGTCCCCCCGGAGCGCACCCTGGCCGCCGAGTTCGACACCTCGCGCACCACCGTGCGCCAGGCGCTCCAGGAGCTGGTCGTCGAGGGGCGCCTGGAGCGGATCCAGGGCAAGGGCACCTTCGTGGCCAAGCCCAAGGTCTCCCAGGCGCTGCAACTCACCTCCTACACCGAGGACATGAAGGCCCAGGGTCTGGAGCCCACCTCCCAGTTGCTGGACATCGGCTACGTCACCGCGGACGACCGGCTCTCCGGACTGCTGGACATCGCCACCGGCGGGCGGGTGCTGCGCATCGAGCGGCTGCGGCTGGCCAGCGGTGAGCCGATGGCGATCGAGACCACCCATCTGTCCGCCAAGCGCTTCCCCGCGCTCCGCCGCAGCCTGGTCAAGTACAGCTCGCTCTACACGGCGCTGGCCGAGGTCTACGACGTCCGGCTGGCCGAGGCCGAGGAGACCATCGAGACCTCGCTGGCCACCCCGCGCGAGGCGGGGCTGCTGGGCACCGATGTGGGGCTGCCGATGCTGATGCTCTCGCGCCATTCGCGGGACGCGTCCGGGGAGCCGGTGGAGTGGGTGCGGTCGGTCTACCGCGGGGACCGCTACAAGTTCGTGGCCCGGCTCCAGCGGCCGCACGGCTGAATCGCCCCGGGGGTGTGCCGCACCTCCGGCCGGCCGCCCCGGGGTGTGCCCCGCCTCCGACCGGCGCCGCACCGCTCACCGGCTTACTTTCTCATTTCGATATACGGACAAGTAGTGACGGCTACCCAGCCACGGGCTTAGATTTCCTGCGCATTACACGAATGATCAGCTGTGACGCAGGTGATGAGCCGAGGGGACGGGAGCCCGCCACATGTCAGACACCTCCACTACACCGGGCAGGAGACCGGTCGTCACGCCTACGCGCGTCGTGGCCGCTCTGTGCCTGATCGCACCCTTTGTCGGGATGCTCTGGGTCAGCTCGTACTCCAAGGTCGAGCCGACCCTCATCGGGATTCCGTTCTTCTACTGGTACCAGATGGCCTGGGTGCCGGTCTCGGCCGCGCTGACCTCGGTCGCCTACGTCCTGGTCCGCCGTGAGCAGCGGGCGCGCAAGGGAGGCGACTCGGCATGAACGACGGCGTGAACGGCGTCGCACTCGCCGTCTTCATCATCTTCTTCGTGGCCGTCACGGTCATGGGGTTCCTGGCCGCGCGCTGGCGCGCCGCCGAGAACGCCAACAACCTCGACGAATGGGGACTGGGCGGCCGCAGCTTCGGCACCTGGATCACCTGGTTCCTGCTCGGCGGCGACCTCTACACCGCGTACACCTTCGTCGCCGTGCCGGCGGCGATCTACGCGGCGGGCGCGTCCGGCTTCTTCGCGGTCCCGTACACCATCCTGGTCTACCCGCTGATCTTCACCTTCCTGCCCCGGCTGTGGTCGGTGTCGCACAAGCACGGGTACGTCACCACCTCGGACTTCGTCCGCGGCCGGTTCGGCTCCAAGGGGCTGTCGCTGGCCGTCGCGATCACCGGCATCCTCGCCACCATGCCGTACATCGCCCTCCAGCTGGTGGGCATCCAGGCGGTGCTGGACGTGATGGGCGTCGGTGGCGGGGAGAACACCAACTGGTTCATCAAGGACCTGCCGCTGCTGATCGCCTTCGGCGTGCTCGCGGCGTACACCTACTCCTCGGGTCTGCGCGCGCCCGCGCTCATCGCCTTCGTCAAGGACACGCTGATCTACATCGTCATCGCGGTGGCGATCATCTACATCCCGATCAAGCTGGGCGGCTTCGACGACATCTTCAGCGCGGCGAGCGACAAGTTCACGAAGGCCGGCACGGGCGCGATCGCGCCCGGCGCGGAGGGCCAGTGGGCGTACGGCACCCTGGCCCTCGGCTCGGCGCTCGCCCTGTTCATGTATCCGCACTCGATCACCGCGACGCTCTCCAGCCGCAGCCGCGAGGTGATCCGCCGCAACACCACGATCCTGCCGCTGTACTCGCTGATGCTGGGGCTGCTGGCGCTGCTCGGCTTCATGGCCATCGCGGCCGGGGTGGAGGTCGAGAACGGCCAGCTCGCCATCCCGCAGCTCTTCGAGGACATGTTCCCCGACTGGTTCACCGGGGTCGCCTTCGCCGCGATCGGCATCGGCGCCCTCGTCCCGGCGGCCATCATGTCCATCGCCGCGGCGAACCTGTTCACCCGCAACATCTACAAGGACTTCCTGCGGCCGAACGCCACGGCCGAGGAGGAGACCAAGGTCTCCAAGCTGGTCTCGCTGCTGGTGAAGGTCGGCGCGCTGATCTTCGTGCTGGGCATGGACAAGACCGTCGCGATCAACTTCCAGCTGCTGGGCGGCATCTGGATCCTCCAGACCTTCCCGGCCCTGGTCGGCGGCCTGTTCACCCGCTGGTTCCACCGCTGGGCGCTGCTGGCGGGCTGGGCGGTCGGCATGATCTACGGAACGTGGAAGGCGTACGACACCCCGAGCGGCACCCAGAAGCACTTCGGCAACACCGCGGACATCCCCGGCATCGGGGAGATCGGCTACATCGGCTTCACGGCCATCGTGCTCAACGTGCTGGTGACCGTCGTGCTGACGCTGGTGCTGCGCGCGGTCAAGGCCCCCGACGGCATCGACGAGACCACCGCCGCCGACTACAAGGCGGACGTGGGCGACCCGGGCGTCCAGGCCGACCTCCCACCGGCCACGGCGGGGTCCCCGGGCGGCCACTGACGCCTGGCGGCGGGCCGCGCGGTGTGACGTCGAATGGGCCGTCGGCTCCCTCGTGGGAGCCGGCGGCCCATTCGTGTGGCGCGAGGTGCGGGGTGCGGGGGCTTACGGGTGGTACTTCTCCTCGACCGTCTCGGCACCGCCGGACTTGGTGCTCATGGTGACGCGGACGGTCACGCTGCCGGTCTTCGCGGCCTTCTCCAGATCGTCCACGGTGCACTTCGTGGTGCCGTAGCCGTCCTCGCCGAGGGCCACGTGGCCGGACTCCTCGCCGCAGATCGCGGCCGCGCCGAGGACCTGTGTGGCGTTGGAGACGAAGAACGCCTGGTCGGTGCTGCCGTCATCGGGATGGACAATCAGCTTGCCGGGCGCGAGGTACTGCAGCTTGCCGACGTACGTGTGGTGGTTGCCCGCGTTGGCGACACCGCCGCCGGTGGCGTCCGACCCGCCGCTGGTCGACGCCGACCCGCCGCTGGTGGCGGCGGACCCGCCACCGCTGGAGGCGGACCCGCCACCGTTCGAGGCGGACCCGCCGCCGGTGCTGCCGCTGTCCTGGCCCTGCGAGCCGGAGCTGTCCGAGGAGGAGCCGCTCGTGGCCGAGGCCGAGGCCGAGGAGTTCGAGGAACCCGCGGACTCGGAGTCCTCGGGACCGCAGGCCGTGGCGCCCAGGCCCAGCGCCGCGGCGGCGACGAGGGCGGCGGCGATGCGGCGGCCGGCGCGGCCGCGGAAGCGCTTGGTGACGGTGGCGGTGTTCATCGTGGTGCTCCTGTTGCTCTGTTCTCTCGGCTCGCTGCCGGACGATCTTTAGTTTCGAAGACCGGATTGGCGTTCTGCTAACGGACCGCTAATGACGGCTAATGCGGTGCGCGGAGGCCCGTTCGTATGAGTACGGGTACCTACGCCGTACTGAGGGGGCGCGCGGATCCGGCCCGCCGGGGCCGCGACCTACTGTCCGGTACATGACCGAGAGCGAGGCTTCCGCCGGAAAGAGCCGCGGCGGGTGCGGAACCGGGTGCGCCAGCGTGGTGCTCCTTGTGCTGTCCGTGGCCATGGCCCTGATCGCGTACGCGAGCACGGATTCGACCTATCCCGACGTCGACCCGAAGAAGACGGCGCGCCGGCTCTCCGGCTACTCCCAGGACGCCTATGCCGCACTCGGCATCGACCGCACCCTCGAAGGCGGCTACGTCGACGTCTTCACCAACAACACCTACGGGTCCAACGACTGCTACCCGGACGGCCTGTTCAGCTTCGCCGACCCGCCCGTGGACGGCGCGTACCGGCTCTACCAGGAGTGGACCTTGAGCAAGGTGCGCAAGGCGGTCGCGCTCCCCGCCCTGCGCGGGGTGCGCGACCGCCTCGAGGCCAAGGGATGGCACATCACGGAGTACGGCAAGAACGAGCAGATCGAGGAGTGGAGCGTAGGAGCGGAGCGCGACGGCGGCTACGCGATCAGCGTCACCTGGGAACCGGAATACCAGCGACTCTCCGGCTTCGTCAGCACATCGTCCTGCGCGATGGACCCCAACTGGCCGGAGGAGAAGCGGGAGCAGGAGGAGGAGCAGGGATACAGCGGCTCATACGACGAGCCGGACCTGGACTTCCCCCCGGCGCTCACCCCGGCCTGACACCGGCACGTCCCCTCGTCAGGCGGCGAACCCGAAGGCATCGCAGGGCGTCGGGTCCAGTTCGAACCAGAGCAGCTTGCCGCTCCTGCCGAACAGCCCGTCGGCGAGCGCGTAACCGCCCCAGTTGTCGGCGCAGATCCGGACGATGAGGAGTCCGCGCCCATAGGTGGCCTCGGTGTTCGCGGCGGCCTCCGCGAGGGCGGACGAGCGGTCGAAGAGGGCCGGGGGCTTGTCGAAGGGCGGCGGGATGTCCGGATTGGTGTCCCACACGCTGATCCGCAGCCGGCCCTCCTCCACGGCGCGGATACGCATTTCGGCCGGGCCGGTGGTGTGGCGGTACGCGTTGGTGACCATCTCACTGGTGAGCAGGGTCGCGGGGTCGGTGAGTGCGCCCATGTCGTGGCGCGCGAGTACCGCACGGAGGGTGATCCGGGCGATGGCGGCGGCCCGGGGGTCGTGGGGCAGGCGGAGTGAGTAGGACCAGGGGTTTTCCGTTGCTGCGGTGGGCATGAAGTCTCCGGTTTGTGCGTGGAGTTGGACGGTGTCCGGGCACACACCGTAGCCTGCAACCCTTAAGGTATTTACCCCTCGAAGGAAAAGGGGTGCATATACCACTCGTGTGAGTGACACGCCTGTTGCGCATGAGTAGGGAGAATCGGCAGATGCCCATGAGAAGCGTTCCGACCGCACGTCAACTCCGCCTCGGCACCGAGCTGCGCAGGCTGCGCGAGCGCGCTGGGATGTCGTCGACCGAGGCCGGGCGTTTGCTCGGCACCAACCAGACGACGATCAGCAATATCGAGGCGAGCCGGTTGGGCGTGAGCGCGGACCGGCTGCGCGCGCTGGCGCGAAACTACGCGTGCGCGGACGAGGCTCTGATCACGGCGCTCATCGACATGGCGGCGCAGCGCAAGCGTGGCTGGTGGGAGGAGTACCGGGAAGTCCTCCCCACTGGATTGCTCGACTTGGCCGAGCTCGAACACCACGCCGTGGCACTGCGCACGGCGTACATCGCGCACCTACCCGGTCTGCTCCAGACGGCCGAGCACGCTCGTGAAATCTTCCGCCAGGTCGTACCGACTCTGCCGCCGCCAGAGGTGGAGCACCGGGTCTCACAGCGCATCAAGCGCCAGGGCATCCTCTATCGCGACAAGCCGACGCCATATACGGCGATCGTCCATGAAGCTGCTTTGCGCATGCGTTTCGGTGGAGCGAAAACGGCACGAGCACAGTTGCAGCACATCCTGGAGATGAGCGAGCACGAGCACATCAAGGTGGTCGTGATCCCCTTCGAGGCCGGGTCTTTCCCAGGCTCGGGACAGTCGATCCTTTACGCCGTGGGCCCCGTCCCTCAACTGGACACCGTGCAACTGGATACGGAGCATGGCTCCGAACTCCTCGACGCCGCAGCACAACTGGAGAGGTATCGCGTGGTACTGGATCGCATGGAGACGGTTGCGCTCACGGAAGCGCACTCCCGCGATCTCATCCGCAACATCATCCGCAACATGAAAGGTGAATGAGTTGTCCACTCACGACTGGCGCAAGTCCTCGTTCAGCGGGGAAGGCAACGCCTGCCTCTACGTCTCCGCCCCCGACAACGCCACCATCCGGCTCCGCGAGAGCGACGAACCCGACACCATCCTCACCACCACCCCCACCGCCCTCGCCGCCCTCATACGCAGCGCCAAGGCGGGACGACTCGACCACCTCGGCGCAGCGTAGAGCGTGAGGTGATCAGGAGGCTGGCGGCGTGGTGAGGTAGTCGCCGTGTTCCAGGTCGTCGAGCAGGGTCGGGTGGGTGGGGGACCAGCCGAGCAGTTGCTGGGTGTGGGCGCTGGAGACGGGCCCGTCGAAGCCGTAGAACGTGGCCAGCGACGGGCTGTGGAAGTGCGGGGCGGCCTCGTCGGGGGTCAGTGAGGCCGTGGGCAGGCCGAGGCCGCGGGCGATCGTCTCCGCGATGCGCCTGAAGGGGACGCCGCTTTCGGCCACTCCGTGCAGCACGCTGCCCGCCGGTGCCTTCTCCAGCGCGAGGCGGAACAGAATCGCCGCGTCGCGTCGGTGCACCGCGGGCCACCGGTTGCCGCCGTCGCCGACGTAGGCGGACACGCCGGTCTGCCGGGCGGTGGCGACGAGCTTGCCGATGAAGCCGTAGTCTCCGGGGCCGTGGACGGTGGGGGCGAGCCGGACCACGCTCGCGCGGACGCCCTGGGCGGCGAAGTCCAGGCAGGCGCGCTCGCCCGGGATGCGGAAGCCGGCGATTCCGGCCGGGTCGGGCGCGTCCTGCTCGGTGCTCTCCCGGCCGGCGGGCATGACCAGCGTGCCGGAGGTGCTGACGAACGGCTTGCCCGAGTGTGCCAGCGCCTGGCCGAGCGTCTCGATCGCGGTCCGGTCGCGCCGCATCATGTCGTCGGGGTCGGCGAAGTCGCCGCCGAAGGCCATGTGCAGGACGCCGTCGGCGGCTTCGGCGCCGCCGCGCAGGCTGTCGAGGTCGTCCAGGGAACCGCGGTGCGGGGTGGCGCCCAGTGACTCCAGCCGGGCGGCGGCGGTGTCCGAGCGGGCCAGACCGGTGACGGTGTGGCCGGCCGCGACGAGCTCGGCGACGACGGTGGGGCCGGTCAGGCCGGAACCACCGGTGACGAAGACATGCATGAGGCTTTCACTCCCACTTAATGTCAGTGACTGGCGCTACTTAGCGCCAGTCGCTGACATTAAGTAGCGCCAGTGACTGACGTCAAGTAGCGCCAGTCACTGACACATGTGGTAGTTTCGCGGCGTGCCACGGAGCGGAGCAGAAGCGCGCCGCCGCCTTCAGCAGGCGGCCATGGAGCTGTACCGGGAGCGCGGATTCGACAAGACCACGACGGCCGAGATCGCCGCCCGCGCCGGCGTCAACGAGCGCACGTTCTTCCGGCACTTCCCGGACAAGCGCGAGGTGCTCTTCGACGGCGAGGCCGATCTGCGCGCCACGCTGACGCAGGAGGTGGCCGAGGCGCCCGAGGGTCTGCGGCCGTTCGACGTGATGCTGTGCGCCTTCCGGAAGGCCGGCCGGATCCTCGAGGAGAACCGGCCGTTCTCCGAACCCCGGCTGGAGATCATCGCGGCGACGCCTACGCTGCGCGAACGCGATCTGGCCAAGGGCGCGTCACTCGCCGATGCCCTGGCGGAGGCGTTGCGACGGCGCGGCGTGGCCGACCGGCAGGCCCGCCTGGCCGCTCAGACCGGCTGGGCCACCTTCCACCACGCGGCCCAGGCGTGGATCGACGACCCCTCGCAGAGCCTGGACGCGCATCTTGGCCAAGCCTTCGAGGATCTGCGCGCACTCTCACAGTGAAGGCCCGTGGGCCATGCCCATATGCGGTAGCCTCCAGACATGTCCGTACGGCCGTTTCACCATGGGAACCTCCGTGCGGTGCTGCTCGATCAGGCGGAGCTCGTGCTCCGTGAGCGCGGGATCGACGCGCTGTCGCTCCGGGAGCTCGCGCGGGAGGCGGGCGTCAGCCATGGCGCCCCCCGGAGCCATTTCATCGACCGGAACGCCCTGCTCGACGCGCTGGCCGAATGAGGCTTCCGCAGACTGGCCGACGCGATCGCCACGGCCACCGCACAGGCGCGGGGTGACTACCGGGACACCCTTCGCGCGGCCGCCCGAGCGGGTCTGGACTTCGCGGTGAGCGATGCCGCGCTGCTCGACCTGATGTTCGCCGCGAAGGTCAACGACCCTCCGGACGCCGTCAAGGAGGCGGCGGAGCGGCTGTTCGTGACCGACAGCGAGGTCATCCGGGCCGGAGTGGCGGCCGGTGTGTTCGCCGAGCACGAGGTCGGCCGGCTGACGCTGCTCTGGTCCGCGACGGTTCAGGGCACCTCCGCGCTCGTGACGTCCCGGCGGGCGACGATCGACCAGGCGCGCGCGATCGTCGACGACGCGATCGCGGTCCTCCTCTCCGGCTCCCTCGAGGGCGCCGCGAGCGCATGACCACCGGGGGTGGGGCCGGTGCGGGCCACGAGGGAGCCGCCGGCGACCACGAGGCGCGCACCGTCACTCGACTGGGCAGCGCCGCCGATCACCAGGCCCGGTGAAACGACCCCGGTGACCGGTGCGGTGCGGAGCGCGATCGCGCGTGGCTGACGGGCCTGCGCGAGACCGCCCTTCGGAAAGCCTCCTTAGGATGGCGGCATGGCACGAAACGCTCGCGAGACCAGGCGACGCCTGCTGGAAGCAGCCGGTGAGGAGTTCGCCGAGCACGGCATCGCGGGCGCCCGTGTGGAGCGGATCGTCGGCGCTTCGGGGGTCAACAGCGCGCTGTTGTACCGGTACTTCGGCAACAAACTCAGGCTGTTCGACGCGGTGTTCAGCGAGCTCGCGGCCGAGTCGGTCGATGCCGTTCCGATCACGCCCGAGGATCTCGCGGAGTACGCCGGCGCGCTCTTCGATCACCACCAGGCCCACCCCAAGGTGGTCCGGCTGGCCGCCTGGTACCGGCTCGAGCGGGCGACAACCCAGCTCCCCGAACGCATCGTCGCAGCCCAGGGCGAGAAGGTCCGCAAGCTGGTGGCGGCTCAGGAGGCAGGGCAGACCACGCGGGCCCTGCCGGCCGAGGAACTGCTGGCGCTGGTGGTGCACCTCTCCCTGCTGGGCTCGGACGCGTCCCCGGTGCCCGAGCCCGGCACGGCGCACGACGTGCGGCGTCGCGCGATCGTGGCGACGGTGCGCGCCCTCACCGCTCTGTGACGGCCTGGGCCGCGGGGCGGTTGACGGCCGTATTGTCCGCGACGTTGCTCCACCGTGGGTGGGTCAAAGGGAGGTGCGGGCGATGGTGCCTACGGTGAGGGTGGCCAGCATGTCTTGCAGGGCGGTGACGAAGTCCAGCTTGAACGCGGTGAGTGACGGGTCGGCCTGGTAGGCGGCGAGCATCGCCTCGGAGGGGCGGGCGTGCGTCCATACGGCACCGATCGCCATGATCATGGCTGCGGTCAGCTGGGGGGCGTGCTCGCCCAGTTCGGGCAGGTAGCGGCCGGTCAGCGTGGCGATGGCGGCGACGTTGGCCACGGCCGCGCGCTTGTAGCGGGCGGCCACCTCGGCGGAGACGTTGTGCTCCAGCACGCCCGCCTGTGCGCTCAGCAGGTCGCACAGAACCCGGCGCTCGGCGAGGGAGCGGGCCACGACGGTGGCGAACTGCTCCGTGCGCCGGTCCACGGACGCCGCCTGGTCGATGCCGGCGTGGAGGAGGGCGGGCAGGTCGGCGATCCACTGCTGCCAGGCGCGGTCCAGCAGCTCCAGCAGGATCGCTTCGCGGGATTCGAAGTAGCGCAGCACGTTGGACTTCGCCAGTCCGACACGGCGGCTCAGTTCATTGAGGCTGACGGCACCGGCGGGCATCTCCTCGAGCATGGCCGCGGTGGTGTCCAGCACTGCCTGGCGCCGGATCTCGCGCTGCTCCTCACTGCGGGCACGCTGGAAGTTCGTCATGCCTCCACATTACAGACTGCCGGTCTTTTGACATCAGACCACCGGTCCCTTACGTTGGCGATGCGCCGGAAGACCGCCTGGGCCAGGCATCCGGCCGCTGGCCGGGCCGCTTCATGCAGGGATGTAAGTAGCTTTCTACTTACGCATGGGACTGCCACAGCACCCCTGAAAGCGAGAAACACCATGAGCCCCGCCGCAAGCACCGAAGCGAACATCGCGGTCGTCAGGCGCTTCGTCGACGAAGTCGTCAACGGAGGCAACCTCGACACGATCGACGAGCTCTGGGCCGACGACATGATCTGGCGCGGCGGCAGCCTGGGCGAGTACCACGGCATCGACGCCTACAAGAACTTCATGGCGGCCAACGCCGCCGGCGCCTTCACCGGCATGCGCCTGGACGTCATCCAGGCCGTCGCGCAGGGCGACACCGTCGTGCTGCTGTTCACCAACAGCGGCACCCACACCGGCGCCTTCATGGGCACCGCTCCCACCGGCAAGCACGCCCAATGGCTGGGCACCGGCGTGTACCGCATCAAGAACCACAAGATCGCCGAAGCCACCTTCACCGAGGACATCCTCGGACTGCTTCTCCAGCTCGGCATCACGACCCTTCCGAGCGCCGGATGACCCGCGCACAGGACACAACGAACCGGCAGAGAGGCACAGCGATGAACCACTGGACGCCTGACGACATCCCCGACCAGAGCGGCCGCACCGCGCTGATCACCGGCGGGAGCAGCGGAATCGGGCTGGAGACCGCGCGCGTCCTGGCCCGGCACGGCGCCCGCGTCATCCTGGCGGGACGCAGCCAGACCACACTGGATCAGGCCGCCCAGACCGTGCGCGCTGCCGCACCCGGGGCCCGGACCGACACACTGCTGCTCGACCTCGCCGACCTCTCCTCCATCCGTGACGCCGCCACTCGCATCGCCGAGACCGAGACGATCGACCTGCTGTTCAACAACGCCGGCGTGATGAACCTGCCCGAGCGGCAGCTGACACGCGCCGGTTTCGAGATGACGGTCGGCACCAACCACCTGGGCCACTTCGCCTTCGACGCCCAGGTCTGGCCCGCCGTACGCCGCTCCGCCGCACCGCGCGTGGTCACCGTCAGCGCCATCGCCGCACGATGGCCGATGGGCAGACTCGACGACCTGATGAGCGAGAAGAGCTACCGCGCCATGGGCGCCTACGCGAAATCCAAGCGCGCCAACATCGTCTACACCCTCGAACTCGCCCGCCGGACCGCACACAGCCGCCTCGCGGCACTCGTCGTCCACCCGGGATCGGCGATGACCGGACTGCAGCAGCACGGCACCGGGGCACTGAGCCGCATCGTCACCCCGGTCGCCGCGCGCCTGTTCATGGGATCGGCCGACGGTGCCGCCTGGCCCCTCCTGTACGCAGCGACCAGTACGGAGGTCAGCTCCGGACAATTCATCGGCCCGGCCGGACGCGACCAGACCTCCGGCACCCCCAAACTCGCCAAGCTCCCCAAAGGCGTCAACGACACCGATGAGGCCAGGCGGCTGTGGACGGTGAGCGAACAGCTCACCGGCGTCCCCTTCGACCCCGGCACCGGAACAGCCCCGTAGACCCCCATCAGTTGGCACATGGGGAGCACACACCCTCGGCCAACACCCCACCCACGCAAGGAGTTGCACATGAACACCGGACTGATCCTCGGCGGAGGCGGCTGGGTCGGCATCGCCTGGGAGACCGGTGTACTCGCCGCCCTGCGCGAGCACGCGGGATTCACCCCCTCGGCCTGCTCGGTCGCCGTTGGCACATCGGCCGGCGCCTACGTCGCGGCGATGGCCATGGGCGGCGTCGACCTGGTCGAGCGCGCCCGCGCCGAACAAAGCGGCGCCCTGCTCACCTCACTGGCACCGATGCCCGAACCAACCTCCGGCACCACCACTGACACCAGCGGCGGCACCAGCGCGGTTCCACCGGACATCATGCGCTTGATGCTCTCCCCCGAGGGGCCGAGCATCGAGCGAGCGCGCGCCATCGGCCATCTCGCCATGACCGCTGCACGCGACCTGGACCACGACGCGGCCATGCACATGTGGCGGTCCGTACTGCCGCTTCCCGTCTGGCCGGAGGGGGACCTGCGCATCACCAGCGTGCGCTGTGAAACCGGCGAGACCGTGTTGTGGACGCGAAGCGACGGCATTGATCTGCCCACAGCCGTCGCTTCATCCTGCGCCGTACCCGGCTTCCTGCCACCGGTCCCATTCGACGGCGCCCATTACTGCGACGCCCCCCGCCTCCCCAGCACCGCCGCACTGGCCAAGGAGAAGAACCTCGACGCCATCATCTTCATCGGCCCTCGCGCGGGAGCACTCGCCAACGTGGCCGAAGACGCGGAACTCGACGAGCTCGAACGACAGGGACTACGCATCGTGAGGATCACCGACGGCCCGGACTTCACCGAAGTCGCCGGAGAACTTCTCGACCAACGACTGCGCCCCCGCGCCGCCCAGATCGGCCTGGACGACGGCCGCAGGGCTGCCCAGCAGGTCGCGGCGCTGCGGTAAGGGACAAACAACCACTCGGCTGTCAGCGCAGGGGATCGTCGTCGTAGTGGGGATGTCCTGGGCGCCGACGGGCGGTCACCGGGCCGTGGGAACGAGGCCCGGTGACCGCCGCGGTGGGTCGGAGGTGACCGGTCAGACGTAGGTGAAGCCGCCGGGGACGGTGGCGGTGCCGAAGGCCGTCACCAGGGTGACGGTCGCGTTGCCGGCCGCCCCGGGCGGGGTGAGGCCGGTGACCGTGGTGGCGGTGGCGGTCACGCCGGTGGCGGGAACGCCGTTGAACAGCACGCCCAGGACGCCACCGAGGTTGGTGCCGGTGATGGTGAACGCGGTACCGCCGGCCACGGACCCGGTGGCGGGAGTGATGGCGGTGGGAACCGGCGGGGGCGGCGCGACGAAGTAGGTGAAGCCGCCGGGGATGATGCTGGTGCCGCCGGGGCCGGTGACCGCGACGGTGACGTTGCCACCTGCGGGCGGGCCCGCCGGGGAGACGCCGACCAGGCTGGTGCCGGCGGGGTTGATGGCCAGGATGGTCGAGGCGTTCCCGCCGAAGGTGACGCTGGTGACGCCGGTCAGATTGGTGCCGTTGATCACGTACACGGTGCCGCCGGTGGTCGGGCCCACGGCCGGGGTGATGGAGACGGCGGCGGGCGGGGGCGGCGCCACGTAGGTGTACGGCAGGGAGTTGCTGGTGCCGGCGCCGGTGGTGACGGTGACCTGGACGGTCCCGGCCGCATGCGGCGGGGCTATCACCACGATGACGTCGTAGCCGGGATTGCCGCCGCCACCGGGCCAGCCGCCGCCACCACCCCAGCCACCCCCGCCGCCCCAACCGCCGCCGCCACCCCAACCGCCCCCGCCGGGGTAGTCCTGGTAGACGATGGTGGCGGGGGTGCCGCCGAAGGACACACCGGTGACGCCACGCAGGTTCTGCCCGAACAGCCGGACGTAGTTCCCACCGGCGGCGGGCCCCGAGTCGGGGACCAGGGCGAGCAGCGTCGGCGGCCCCACCGGGGTCGGCGGCCAGTAGCCCGCGGTCGGGGTGGCGGCTGCGAGTGCGGTCGAGGTCATGGTCGGTCCTCCTGGGGAAGGGTCGGATGCCCGGTGCGCCGACGGCATGCCGACGTCATGGGCCACTGCTGGTGAACGCCTTGTCGCCACCGCGCGGTTGAGGCAGGCCGGCGCCGGAGGAACGAAGAGCTGCCGGGCGGCCGGCCGGGGCGCGGGGGCGGTGCGCGGTGAAGGCGGAGCGACGGGCGGAACGCCCGGCTCCTGAGATGGCCGGCGAGGTATCAGGCAGCCTGGCGCGGCCACTTTCCAGTTATCCACGCACATCGGCGTCGCTCAAGCCCCTCAAGGCGCCCATCACTCGTTTGGCGCATACCGGCGGACCCGGTGAGCGCTTGTAATGGGTGGTATCGGCAGTGCCGACCCCTCGTACGACCGGCCGGGGAGGGAACGATCCCATGAGCCTCGCAGCGTTCCTCCTCGCCCTCGGCACCACCTGCCGGATCACCCGCTTCATCACCAAGGACACGCTGGCAGCGGGCTTCAGATGCTGGGTCGCCGACCGCTTCGGTGACGACTCACGCCCCGCCTACCTGGTCAACTGCGGTTGGTGCACCAGCACATGGGTCGCCGGTGCCACGGCCGTGTACGCGACCTTGCTGGACACCACCGCCTGGTTCCAGCTGCCGGCCGCCGCCCTGACGCTCTCCTACCTCACGGGCGTCGCCTCGCGGTGGCTGGACTGACACCGGCCCCGACAGGGCGCGCTTGAGGAAAGGAACAGACAGCCATGGCCTGCAACTGTGGTGGCGGAACACCTCACACCGTCGTCGTCTACCAACTGACGCTGCCGGACGGCACGGTCCGGCGATACGTCACCTACCAGGAAGCCGAGGCGGCCAACCGGCGCGCGGGTTCCACCGGAGTGATCACCGCCGTCACCCAGTGACGACGCCGAAGGCACGGCGGCCCGGCTGTCGGTGGTGTGCGGCACACTGCGGGCATGGACATCACGATCAGGCACGCGCGGGACGAGGAGCTGGACGACATCGGGGAGCTCACCGCGCGGGCCTACCTCGGTGACGGGCTGCTGGACTTCGGGGACAGCGATCCGTACCTCGCCACACTGCGCGACGCCCGGCGCCGGGCCGCGCGGGCCGAGCTGCTGGTCGCGGCGGACGGGGCGAGCGACGAGGTGCTGGGCGCCGTGGCGTTCGCGGTGCACGGCGGGGCGTACGCGGAGCTGGCCCGGCCCGGCGAGGGCGAGTTCCGGATGCTGGCCGTCCGCCCCGAGTCGCGACGGCGCGGCGCGGCCGAGGCGCTGGTGCGGGCCTGTCTGGACCGGGGGCGGGAGCTGGGCCTCGAGCGGATCGTGATCAGCAGCCAGCAGTCGATGACCGCCGCCCACCGGCTGTACGGACGACTCGGCTTCGTCCGGGCGCCGGAGCGGGACTGGGCGCCGACAGCGGACCTGGACCTGACGCTCTGGGCGTTCACCGTGGAGCTCTGACGGCGGACCGGGCGCCTAGCGCAGCCAGCCGCGCTCGCGCAGGGCGGCGGTGAAGGCGGCGTACGAGGCGTCGAGGGCGGCGCGTTCGGTCTCGTCGGGCTCGATGTCCCGGCCGGTACGGACCATCGCGGCGGCGCTCGCCGCGAGGTCCGGGTGGAGGGTGCCGGAGGCGGCGAGGAGGGCCGCGCCGAAGGCGGTTTCGGCGTGGTCGGCGACGCGCAGGGGCATGCCGAGGGCGGTGGCGCGGATACGGGTCCACACCGGGCTGCGGCTGCCGCCGCCCGCCGCCCACAGCGGGCCCTCCACCGCGACGCCCAGCTCCCGCACCCGCTCGATGGCGAGGCGTTCCAGAAAGGCGACGCCCTCCAGGGCGGCGCGGTGGCGGTCGGCGTCGTCGGCCGGGGTGCCCAGGACGAAGCCGCGCGCCCCACCGCTGACGAACGGAAAGCGCTCGCCCTCGCGGCGCAGGGGGTAGGCGACCACGGACGCGGGTCCGCGGGCGGCCGCGGCACAGTCGAGGGCGGCGAGTTGACCGGCGGGGACGTCCGCGAGGGCCTCGCCGCCCGTATTGGACGCGCCGCCCGGCAGCCACCAGCCGTCGGGGTGGCGGTGGCTGTAGAGCGCGCCGACCGGGTCGACGACCAGCTCCCGGGTGACGCCCTTGAGGACGTACGTGGTGCCGAGGACGCCCACGAACTGACCGGGCCGCACGGCCCCCGTGGCGATCTGCCCGGCGCAGCCGTCCGTCATCCCCAGGCGCACCGCACAGCCCACCGGCAGCCCGGTCTCGCGCGCGGCGGCCGCACACACCGTGCCGACTTCGGTGGTCGGCGGCTCGACGGCGGGCAACCAGTGGGACGGCACGCCCAGCGCGTCCAGGACCTCGCCCGGCCACTCGCCCACGCGTGCGTCGTAGCCGCTCTTGAGGGCGTGACTCCAGTCGGTGGCAACGGGCCCGCCGGTGAGCCGCCACGCGATGAGATCGGGGGTATGGAGCAGATGCCGGCCCCGCCCGTCGGCGGAGGACCGGCCCCCACCCAGCCCGCGCCCGGAGGACCGGCCCCCACCCAGCCCGTCGCCCACCGACCCGCTGTCGCCCGCCGACCCGCTGTCGCCCGCCAGACCACCGCACGCGAGACCGCCGTCGCCCGCCTCGCCCGCCAGACCAACCGCCCCTGTCCCGCCAGCCGAACCGCCGTCGCCCGCCGCACCCGCCAGACCAGCCGCACCCGCCTCGCCCACCGAACCGCCGCCACCCGCCGCGCCCGCCGCATCCGCCGACCCGCTGTCGCCCACCGGACTCGCCGCGCCCGCCAGACCACCGCACGCGAGACCGCCGTCGCCCGCCTCGCCCACCAGCCCCGCCGCACCCGTCTCGCCCACCGAACCGGCACCACCCGCCGCGCCCGCCGCATCCGCCGGGCCGCCGTCGCCCACCGCACTCGCAGCACCCGCCAGACCGCCGCACGCGAGACCGCCGTCGACCGGCTCGCCCGCCAGCCCCGCCGCACCCGCCTCGCCCACCGAACCGGCACCACCCGCCGCGCCCGCCGCATCCGCCGGGCCGCCGTCGCCCGCGGCACCCGCGGCACCCGCCGCACCCGCATCGTCGCCCGGAAGGCGTGGGCCTTCGTCGGCGGCGGGTGTCGGCTGGTCGCCGGGCAGGGGCTTCGGCCCGGCGTGCTGCGGCCGGCCGCGGCCGGCGCGGCGGCTGTCGGTGGTCCCTTCGGCCTCCGCCAGCCAGGCGATGCGGCCCAGTGCCGCCGTCGGGCCGACCGTCAGGCCCAGGGCCTGCCAGCGCGGGGCGCCCAGCCGCTGGGCGTGGGCGTTGAGTTCGGCGGCGCGGCGGTCGTCGTACATCAGGGCGGGGCCGAGCGGTTCGCCCGCGCCGTCCGCCAGGACGACCGTGCCGGAGGTCGCCGAGGTGGCGACGGCCACCACCTCCCGGCCGCCCGCCGGGAGCGCGGCCGTCGCCTGGCGGAGGGCCGCCGCGACGGCGGGCCACCAGGCCCGCGCGTCCTGCTCGCCGCGCCCGCCCGCGCTCCGCGTCGGGCGGGGCAGGGGCGCGCGGCCCTCCGAGCGCACCCTTCCGTGCGCGTCCACGCACATCACCCGCACCGCCGCCGTGGCGATGTCGATCCCGGCCACCATCTCGGATCCCGTAGCTGCCACACGCATGGCGTTAAGTTAACATCAGCATCGTTAAGAAGCAGGCCCCGCGACCCGCACATCCACCCGCTCCCGCAGCTCACCCAGCAGCTCCGCCTCGATCCCGTCGTCCACCACCAGATGGTCGAAGTCGTCCATCGGGCACAGCCGGTGCAGCGCCGTGCGCCGGGTCTTCGAGGCGTCCATCAGCAGCACCTTGCGGCTGCCGGCCGCGAGCATCGCCCGCTTGACCAGCACCACGTCCTGCTCCTGGTGGTAGGTGGTGCGCGCGTCCATCGCCGAGGTGCTGACCAGCACCATGTCCACGGACAGCCCCCCGATCGCCTCCGCGCAGGGCACGCCGAGGAACGAGTCATGGGTGTGGGAGTACTCCCCGCCGAGCCCGATCAGCCGGGTCCGCGGCACCCCGGCGAAGACCTCCAGCACCCGCCGGGCGTTGGTCACCACGGTCAGCGGCGCGGCGTCGACGAGCAGCCGGGCCAGGGCGAGCGCGGTCGTGGAGTCGTCCAGCATCACCGACATACCGGGTTCGACCAGCTCGGCTGCGGCCGCCGCGACCGCCTCCTTCTCGGCGCGGTTGACGCCCAGCCGGTAGTCCAGGCTGGACTCGAAGACCGACGAGGGCAGCGCCGAGACGCCGCCCCGGAACTTCCGCAGCACACCGAGCCTGGCCAGCTCGTCCAGGTCGCGGTGCACCGTCATCAGGCTGACCCCGGTGAGCCCGGCCAGCTCGGCCGCGGTGGCGGTGGCGTGTTCCAGGACGTACTCGGTGATCAGCTGTCTGCGCGCGTCCTGGGGGCGGGCCTGGGGGTGGGCCTGGGGGTGGGTCCGGCCGCCGGGCGCTCCGGTCGCGGTCATGCCGGAAATCATTCCGCACCGGCCGCCGGAACGGTCTCCGTGGGCACGTTCAGGGAGCGCAGCGCCGTCATCCCACCGGCCAGTTCGACCTCGGTCACCGCCGCGTTGTCCAGCCGGGGGAAGACCTGGCGATAGCGGCCGACGGGGATGGTGAGCAGCGCGCACAGCGCCAGCCGCAGCAGGGAGTTGTGGGCGACGACGAGCACCGTGCCGCCCTCGTGCGCGGCGGCGAGCCCGCGCAGGGCGGCCACCGCCCGCGCCGCCGCCCGGCCGGGCGGCTCGGAACCGGGGAAGGCACCGGTCTCGGGGTCGCGCCGGAACGCCGCGACGGCGGCCGGGTCCTCCGCCTCCAGCTCGGCGATGGTGCGGCCCTCGCCCCAGCCGAAGTCGAGCTCGCGCAGGTCCTCGATCACCTCGGGCACCAGGCCCAGCGCCCGCGCCGCCGGCTCGGCCGTCCGCCGGGCGCGGCTCAGCGGGGAACAGACCACCGCGTCCGCGCCGCGCCGCCCGGCCCACCGGGCGAGCGCGCGGGCCTGGCGATGCCCCCGTTCGGTCAGGTCGATGTCGGAGGTGCCGGCGTAGCGGTTCTCCGCGTGCCACACGGTCTCGCCGTGGCGTACGAGCAGCAGTCGGGCGCTCATCCGGGGCCTCCCCTGTGTCGGGCATTGTCTGATCAAGTTGTAGATGTTAAATCTAGCATCGCCCGTGTTATGGAACGCCGAAGAACACCCGGAAGAACACCCGGACCTACGCCGAAGCACACCCCGAAGCACGCCGGAAGGAAGGCCACCCATGCGCGTCCTCGCCGCCCACGACGTGATCATCGGAGTCGACGTCGGCACCTCCGTCACCAAGGCCGTGGCCTTCGGCCGGGACGGCCGGGCGGTGGCCTCCGCGAGCCGCCCCAGCCGGCTGGAGCGGCTGCCCGGCGGCCGGGTGGAGCAGGACCTGGAGGACGTGCTGCGCACGGTCGGCGAGGTGTGCCGGGAGGTCGCCGCCGCCCTCCCCGGCCCGCCGGCCGCACTCGCGCTCACCGGCCAGGGGGACGGCATGTGGCTGCGGGACGCGGCGGGCCGGGCGGTGCGTCCGCCGATCTCCTGGATGGACGGCAGGGCGGGCGACACCGTGGCCCGCTGGGGCGAGGACGGCACCCTGCGGGCGCTGTACGCCCTCACCGGCTCGGGGGTGTTCCCCGGCTGCCACGCCCCGCTGCTGGCCTGGCTGGCCGAGCACGAGCCGGAGGCCCTGGCGCGGGCCGAGGTCGCGGGCTACTGCGTGGACGCGGTCGCCCAGCGGCTGACCGGCGTCATCGGCGTGGACGCCTCCGACGCCTCACTGCCGTTCCTGGACGTGACCACCCGTCAGTACGTGACCCAGGCCCTGGACGTGTGCGGCATCGCCGCATACGCCCGGCTGTTGCCGCCGCCCGCCGCCCCGGGCGCGGTCGCGCGGCTGGACGGGGCGGGCGCGCGGCTGCTGGGACTGCCGGCCGGGCTGCCGGTCACGGCGGGCCCGTACGACCTCCCGGCCTGCGCCATCGGCAGCGGGGTGCGCGAGGTGGGCGACGGGTTGCTGATCGTCGGCACCACCCTGGCCAGCCAGGTACTCACCGACAGCGCGCGGATCGACCCGGCCGGCGATCCGGCGGGGATGTGGCTGTGCACCCCCGATCCGGACCGCTGGCTGCGCGCCATGCCCGCGATGGTCGGCACCGCGGCCCTGGAGTGGGTGCTGGAGTTCACCGGCGCGACCACGGCCGAGCTGGACGCGATACTCGAGGCCGCACCGCCCGGCGCCAACGGCGTGACCGCGCTGCCCTTCCTGTCCGGCGCCGGGGAGCGCGCGCCGTTCGTGGAACCCGCCGCGCGGGGGCGGCTGGACGGGCTCACACTGGGCGCCACCCGCGCCGACGCGGTCCGCGCGGTCTGCGAAGCCGTCGCCTACGCCGCACGCCACTGCCTGGAGGCCGCCGGGCTCTCCGCGGGCCTGGCGCTGTGCGGCGGCGGCACCCGGTCCACGGCGTGGGCCCGGCTGTTCGCCGATGTCATCGGCCGCCCGGTGCGCATCCCGAACGAGCCCGAGGTGGGTGCGCGGGGCGCGGTGGCGGTCGCCTGGCGGGCCCTCGGCGACCCGGTCGACGCGGAGCGCTGGCAGGCCGACGCGCGCACCGTCGAACCCCGTGCGGATCTCCGCGAGCTCTTCGAGGACGGCTACGCCGGCTACCGCGCCCGGCTCGACGAGGCGCTCGACGGATGGCGCGCGACGGGCCCCAGGTCATGGGCCGCCTACGGAACGCACTAGCACATTCGCACGAAACTCCGCACCTCCCGACACAACATGTGGGGGCACGTGCGCCGGCCGACACAAGATGTATGCTCATGCTCGCTGTCGCCGCAGGGGAATCCGGTGCGAATCCGGAACTGTCCCGCAACGGTGTATGTGTGCGCTTATGCGGCGTACCCATGAGTCCGAGCACCTGCCGACGGCCGTTCAGAACACGTCCCCCGGCCTCGTGGGTTGGGCCGATGGACGCTGCGTGGTGTGCCCGGCGTACGAGGAGTGCGGCACCGGCATGCCCGCGCGCGCCCATCGCCCCCCCTCGTGGCCTCAGCCGAGCGAGGGAGAGCACTTCAGTGACCATCGCGCCCGCCGATCCGGTTTCACAACAGGCGGATTCTCAGGCAGCGGTTCCCCGGGCAGCGGGCGACGCGCCCGGGACCGCCCTGCTGCGGACCCTCACCGGCCTCACCGCCGACCTGCCCGCCACCGACCCCGGAAAGGTCGCGGCCGCCGCCCTGCGCGGCCGCCATCCCGGTTCGGACGAGGCGGAGTTGCGCACCCTCGCGACCGAGGCGGCGGCCGGGCTGATCGCCGAGGAACCGGAGTACTCGCGGCTGGCCGCGCGGCTGCTGGCGGTCACCATCACCCAGGAGGCGGCCGGGCAGGGCGCGGTCTCCTTCTCCGGCTCCGTGGCCGTGGGCCACCGCGAGGGCCTGATCGCCGACTCCACCGCGGAGTTCGCCGCCACCCACGCCGGGCGGCTGGACGCGCTGGTGGAGCGGGCCCTGGCCGACGGCGCCGACGACCGCTTCGGCTACTTCGGACTGCGCACCCTCTACAGCCGCTACCTGCTGCGCCACCCGCTCACCCGCCAGGTGATCGAGACCCCGCAGCACTTCCTGCTGCGCGTGGCCTGCGGGCTCGCCGAGGACCTCTCGGAGCGGGCATTGGACGACGTGGCCGAGCTGTACCGGCTCACCAGCACGCTGTCGTACCTGCCCAGCTCCCCCACGCTGTTCAACTCCGGCACCCGGCATCCCCAGATGTCGTCCTGCTATCTGCTGGACTCCCCGCTGGACGAGCTGGACTCCATCTACCACCGCTACCACCAGGTGGCGCGGCTGTCGAAGCACGCGGGCGGCATCGGCCTGTCCTACTCCCGCATCCGGGCCCGCGGTTCGCTGATCCGGGGCACCAACGGGCACTCCGGCGGCATCGTGCCGTTCCTGCGCACGCTCGACGCCTCGGTGGCCGCCGTCAACCAGGGCGGCCGGCGCAAGGGCGCGGCCTGCGTCTACCTGGAGAGCTGGCACGCGGACCTCGAGGAGTTCCTGGAGCTGCGGGACAACACGGGCGAGGACGCCCGCCGCACCCACAACCTCAACATCGCCCACTGGATCCCGGACGAGTTCATGCGCCGGGTCGAGGCGGACGCCGACTGGTCGCTGTTCTCCCCGTCCGACGCCCCCGAGCTGGTGGACCTGTGGGGCGAGGAGTTCGACGCCGCGTACCGGAAGGCCGAGGCCGAGGGGAAGGCGGTCAAGCGGGTCCCGGCCCGCCAGCTGTACGCCCGGATGATGCGCACCCTCGCGCAGACCGGCAACGGCTGGATGACCTTCAAGGACGCCGCCAACCGCACCGCCAACCAGACCGCCGAGCCCGGCCGGGTCGTCCACTCCTCGAACCTGTGCACCGAGATCCTGGAGGTCACCGACGACGGCGAGACCGCCGTGTGCAACCTCGGGTCGGTCAACCTCGCCGCGCACCTCGGCGCGGACGGGCAGATGGACTGGGAGCGCCTGGACGCCACCGTCCACACCGCCGTGACCTTCCTCGACCGCGTGGTGGACATCAACTTCTACCCCACCCAGGAGGCGGGGGCCTCCAACGCCCGCTGGCGTCCGGTGGGCCTGGGCCTCATGGGGCTCCAGGACGTCTTCTTCCGGCTGCGGCTGCCGTTCGACTCGCCCGAGGCCAAGGAGCTGTCCACCCGGATCTCCGAGCGCATCATGCTCGCCGCCTACGAGGCGTCCTGTGAGCTCGCCGAGCGCCACGGCCCGCTCCCCGCCTGGTCCGAGACCCGCACCGCACGCGGTGTGCTGCACCCGGACCACTACCCGGACGCGGTGGCCACCTGGCCGGAGCGCTGGCAGGCGCTGCGCACCCGGATGGCGACATCCGGGATGCGGAACTCGCTGCTGCTGGCGATCGCGCCGACCGCGACCATCGCCTCCATCGCGGGCGTCTACGAGTGCATCGAGCCGCAGGTCTCCAACCTCTTCAAGCGCGAAACGCTCAGCGGGGAGTTCCTCCAGGTCAACTCCTACCTCGTGGACGACCTCAAGAAGCTGGGCGTCTGGGACGCCCGGACCCGGGAGGCACTGCGCGATTCCAGCGGCTCGGTGCAGGACCTCACCTGGGTGCCCGCCGACGTACGGGAGCTGTACCGCACGGCGTGGGAGATCCCGCAGCGGGCCCTGATCGACATGGCGGCGGCCCGCACCCCGTACCTGGACCAGAGCCAGTCGCTGAACCTCTTCATGGCCTCGCCGACCATCGGCAAGCTCAGCTCGATGTACGTGTACGCCTGGAAGCGCGGCATCAAGACCACGTACTACCTGCGCTCACGTCCGGCCACCCGGATCGCCCAGAGCGCACGCGGCGGGGCCGCGGCCACCGCCCCTGCCCCTGCCCCCGTCCCCGTCCCCGCCCAGCAGGCGACCGCCGGCCCCGAGGTCATCGCCTGCTCCCTGGAAAACCCCGAGTCCTGCGAGGCCTGCCAGTAACCATGAGTGACACCAAGAACCTGCTCGACCCGGGCTTCGAACTGACCCTGCGGCCGATGCGGTACCCGCAGTTCTACGACCGCTACCGCGACGCGATCAAGAACACCTGGACCGTGGAGGAGGTCGACCTCCACTCGGACATCGCCGACCTCGCCAAACTCTCCCCCGGTGAACAACATCTGATCGGCCGTCTGGTCGCCTTCTTCGCTACCGGCGACTCGATCGTGGCCAACAACCTGGTGCTGACGCTCTACAAGCACATCAACTCCCCCGAGGCGCGGCTGTACCTCTCGCGGCAGCTCTTCGAGGAGGCGGTGCACGTCCAGTTCTATCTGACGCTGCTGGACACCTACCTCCCCGATCCGGACGACCGCGCCGCGGCCTTCGCCGCCGTCGAGAACATCCCCTCCATCCGGGAGAAGGCGGAGTTCTGCTTCCGCTGGATGGACTCGGTGGAGAAGATCGATCGGCTGGAGACCAAGGACGACCGCCGCCGTTTCCTGCTCAATCTGATCTGCTTCGCGGCCTGTATCGAGGGGCTGTTCTTCTACGGCGCCTTCGCCTACGTCTACTGGTTCCGCTCGCGCGGACTGCTGCACGGCCTGGCGACGGGCACCAACTGGGTGTTCCGCGACGAGTCGATGCACATGGAGTTCGCCTTCTCGGTCGTGGACACCGTCCGCGAGGAGGAGCCGGACCTGTTCGACGACGAGCTCCAGCGGCAGGTCACCGACATGCTGAAGGAGGCCGTCGAGGCGGAGCTGCAATTCGCCCGCGATCTGTGCGGGGACGGGCTGCCGGGGATGAACACCGCGTCGATGCGGGAATACCTCCAGTGCGTGGCCGACCAGCGCCTCCAGCGCCTCGGCTTCCCCGCGGTCTTCGGCTCCGAGAACCCGTTCTCCTTCATGGAACTCCAGAACGTCCAGGAGCTGACCAACTTCTTCGAGCGCCGCGCCTCGGCCTACCAGGTCGCGGTCGAGGGCTCGGTCGCCTTCGACGACGACTTCTGAGCGGCCTTCCGAGCCCGCCCTCATGACACAGGGCCGGACCCCGCGGCGGGTGTCCGGCCCTGTGAGATACGGCACGCTCAGTCGTTGGGCACCGTCTCATAGCGGGCGGTGCCCTCGGCCATCTGCTTCAGCGCGTCCTTACGGTCGCGCTTGGAGAGCCGGTCGATGTAGAGGTAGCCGTAGAGGTGGTCGGTCTCGTGCTGGAGACAGCGCGCGAAATAGCCGGTGCCGCGCACCGCGATCGGCTTGCCGTCGAGGTCCTGGCCGCGCACCACCGCGTAGTCGGGGCGGGCGAGGGACGCGTAGGCGGTGGGGACCGACAGACAGCCCTCATGGGAGTCGTCCAGCACCCGGCGCTCGGCCGGCAGCTCGTCCAGCACCGGGTTGCACACCACGCCCACATGGCGAACGCCCTCGTCGTCCATGCAGTCGTAGACGAAGACCTTGAGGTCGACACCGATCTGGTTGGCGGCCAGGCCCACGCCCTCCGCCGCCCGCTGGCTGGCGAACATGTCGTCGACGAGCCGCGCCAGCTCGTCGTCGAACACGGTCACGTCCTTGCACTCCCGGTGCAGGACCGGATTGCCGACAACGGTGATCGGGCGGGCGGTGCCGCGCTCGCGGAAGGCCCGCTCGCGCTCCTCGCAGTCCTCCGTGTCCACGATGAACTCGTCGTCCACCTGCTGCTTCGTACCTTGCTGCGACATCGTCCGCCGTATGCCTTCCCTCAACCGTGATGCGTCGCCCTACAGGGTACGGGCACGACGCGGCCGGGCGCGGGGCGAGCCGCCCCGAGGGGCGGCCGGCGGACGGCCGGCGGACGTGGGGCTCAGCGACGCGGACGGTCAGCAGACCTCTTCCAGGTCCCGCCACTCCCGGGTGTCCGGGCTGTCGGCGACCCAGCCGTCCAGCAGCCCCCGCACCAGCCCGCCGGGCGCCGCGATACCGCATTCGCGCTCGGGGACCCACAGCGAGCCCGAGCCCGCCATACGGTGTCCCAGCGGGCCGGGGTGGCCCGGCTCGCTGTGGTCGTGCGGGTCCAGGTGCTCGCCCTCGCCCTCGTCACTGGGCATCCGGCTCTCCGAACAGGAGCGGCACAGCAGCCGCACCGACGACGACCAGTCCTCGGCCGCGAAGCCCGCGTCCGCGGCGAGCCGCTCCAGGGCGTCCCGGTCGGCCTCGGTGGCCGCCTCCAGCAGCACCACCCAGGTCGGCACCGGGGACGGCGCCCACAGCTCGATCTCGTCGAAGACCGGATAGGCGGGGCCCGCGGAGGTCACGCGCTCACCGTGCGGCACACCGTCGTGCAGCACCACCTCGCCCCAGCGCCGCCCGGACGACGGCAGCGGGATGGACAGCACCTCGATCCGGGCCGGATCCAGCCGGCGGCCCCAGACGACCTCGGCCTCGCCCTCCGGTGACAGCCTTACCGCCGCGCTGCCCAGCTCCATGCCGAGCGGCTCCCCGGACGCGGACGCCTCTCCGGGCACCTTCAGCCCGTACGCCTGCCAGGCACGGCGGGCCAGCGGCCAGTCCTGGAGCGCGGTGGCCGCGATGCCCACGTTCCACCAGTCGGGAGCGCCCGTCTCGCGGTCCAGCAGCGCGACCGCGCGCAGCCCCGCGGCGCGCGCCTGCTCCCAGTCGTGCCGGAACTTGTGCAGCAGCGCCAGATTGAACCAGGACTCCGACAGCCAGGGCTCCAGGTCGGCGGCGCGGGTCAGCAGCGCGCCCGCGTCCTCGTACCGGCCGTCGCCGATGAGCGTGAACGCACGGTCCGTGGCCTGCCGCCATGAGGCGGACGGCCGGTGCCGTACCTTGCCGAAGATCTTCACGATTCCCGCCTGCCGGTATCGAAGTCGTCCCGTACCAGATGCCTTCGCGGACGGCGTCGCCCTCCCTTGAAGACAACCTGCCACACATTCGCGGACATCTCAGCCCGGCCCCTCACCCTGCGGCCGGGATGCGAAGCCCACCACACCTCCTTGCCACCGGCCATCGGCCCGACACCCCTCTCCTCGCATCCAACCATGCCCCTCGGGAAGCCCGCTCATTACCCGCGAGTTCTCACCGGGGACGGCCGTACACCTGGCGCGACAGCACCGCGGCGAGCGCCTCCACGACCACCGGGTCGAAGTCGCGCGCCGTGGCCAGCCGCAGCCGCTCCAGGGCGCGCAGCGCGGCCGCCCCGGCCGCTCCCCCGGCCGCGGGCCGGCTCACCAGCTCGGTGTACGCGTTCACCGCGCGCACGATACGCGCGGCGAGCGGCTGCTCGCGGTACGGGTCCGCCTGGCGCTCGACCACCACCGCGACCTCGGCGGGTACCCCGGTCTGGCGCACCACAGCGCCGCCGAGCAGTGCGATTCTGCGCTGCTCGGCGGCGGGCAGCTGCTCGGTGGCCCCGGCCGGCACCGGGTCGAGCAGCGAGAGCTGGCCGATGTCGTGCATCAGCGCCGCGTATTCCAGCACGGTCAGCCGGGCCCCGGAAAGCCCCAGCTCACGCCCTACCGCCCGGCTGAGGGCGGCCACCTTGAGGGCGTGACCGGCCGGGGTGTACCCGGCTATCTCGGTCGACCGGGCCAGGGAGGCGATGGTCTGGCGGTAGGTGGCCCGTATCCCCGCGTAGCGGCGGTAGGAGTACTGGATCAGCAGCAGCGGCACCGCCAGGACCGGCAGCGGCCACAGCCCGGCGACGGCCACGGTGAGCGCCATCACCACCCCGGTCGCGCAGACCGCGGCCGCCACCCCTTGCTGCGCCCGCAGCTCGTCGCCGAGCAGCGGTCCGTAAGGCCAGCCGGTGCGGGCACGGGCGAGGGCGGCGGCCAGGACCGCGTCACACAGGGCGGTCAGGGCCAGCAGAGCGAGCAAATAGCCGACGGCATACGGGCCGTGCCCGAACCAGGAGGCCAACCGTCCGGTCTGGTGCAGCGGTTGGAAGCAGGTGGCGGCGAACGCGACGGTCAGTACCCGGCGAGCGGCGTGACCGGGATCGGCCGGACGGCCCAGCGCCAGCGGCACCACCAGCCCGGCCAGAGTGGCCGCCATGACGACGGTGACCACCTGGAGGACACCGAAGGTGGTGGGTTCCCCGCCGAGCCGCCCGACCAGGGCGTAGCCGAGGGCGCCCGCGGCGGCGACGGGCGCGGGTTCACCGCGCGGATCGTGCGCCCCGCCGGTGCGCGGCCGCGCGGGCTGACGCGCGGGCTGACGCGCGGACGGTGCGTCGACGCACCGGATCGCCTCCCCGACGGCGATGAGCACCCCGAAGGCGAGCGCCGCCGCCGGCTGCCGCACCCCGTGCCACTCGGTCCATACGAGCGCGACCACGGCGAGCGCCCCCGCCGCGCCGTACACCGCGACGACGGTAAGGCCACCGTGCCCGCGCCGCGATATGCGGTCCCCGGGGTATGCGGTGTGCCGTGCCCGGCGGGCCCGGCACACCGCGCGGACATGCCGCTCCGCGAGCAGCCCCCCGCGGCGGCGCCGCGAGACCGCGCCCCGGCCCACCCCCTCGGCGACCCACCGCACGGCGTCCCCGTCCTGAGCCGCCCCCTTAGCGATCACCCCGGCCGCGCCCTCGTCCCGGTCCACACCCTCGGCGGCCCACCACGCCACGTCCCCGTCCCGGCCGGTCCCAAGGGCGGCGCTGTCCGGGGCGGCGGTGTGCGGGGCGGCGGTGTGCGGGGGGTGGGGTGGCCGGGTGGTTCGGTCGGGGCCGGTCGGGTCGGCCCCCGTGGGGTCCGGGGCGGGGCTCATGATCCGCCGCCGGGGCTCAGGCGCGGCGACGGGCCGGGGGCGTCCGGCCCGGCCCCCACCGCGGCGCGTACCAGTGGCGCGGACGCCTCCGGCGGCGGGCCCAGGGAGTCTGCCGGGACGTTTCCTCGCTCCTCGGGGGCGTCCGCGGTGACCGTCGCGTGCCAGCCGTGGCGGTCCAGGGCGCGGGCCAGGGCCCGCACCATCCGGGGGTCGAACTGCGTTCCCGCGCACCGCTTCAGCTCCTCGACCGCCGTGGACACCGGCCGCGCCCGGCTGTACGTACGCGTCGAGGTCATCGCGTCGAAGGCGTCCGCGACCGCGACCACCCGGGCGAACTCCGGGATCTGCGCCCCGGCCAGCCCGTACGGATAGCCGCTGCCGTCCAGCCGCTCATGGTGGTGGAGGATCGCGGCCCGCGCCTCGCCCAGGAAGCCGATGCCGCGCACCATCTCGTCGCCGTACTCGGGGTGCAGCTCGATCACCCGGCGCTCGTCGGGGGTCAGCGGGCCGTCTTTGCGCAGCAGCCGGGTGGGGACGCCGAGCTTGCCCACGTCGTGGAGGATGCCCGCGATCCGCAGCGCCTCCAGCCGGTCGCCGCTCATGCCCAGCTCGCGGGCGATCATCGCGGAGGCGCGGCCGACGCGCTCGCTGTGGCCCCGGGTGTAGCGGTCCTTGATGTCCACCGCCTGGACCAGCGCCCGGATGGTGGCCTGGTGGGCGGCGCTCTCGCGGTGGTACAGCACGAAGCCGCAGGCGCAGACGTACATCGGCAGCAGCACCAGCAGGGCCGCCGCCGGTCCGTAAGGGCTGCGCCACAGCACCGCCATGGCCAGCCCGGCGGGCCCGTGCACCAGGTACGGGGCGAGCGCCCCGGGCAGCGGGGCGGACCAGGCGGCGCGCGGGGAGCGGCGCTCGGCGGTGACCAGCACCCCGCCCTCCAGAACGGTGGCGGTCAGGCCCAGGACGAGCGCGGCGGCGACGGCGGCCGTCAGCGCGTACGGAAAGCCGGGCGCGCCGGGGTCCCGGGCGCCGCCGAGGTCCCCCAGGGCGGCGAGGGCCCGTGGGCCGCGCAGGGCCGCGAAGGCGTACGAGGCGGCCCAGACGGCCAGCGAGAGCCGCGCGGCGCGCCACGCCCGCCGCAGCCCGGCCGGGGGCCGCTCCACCCGGGTCAGCAGCGCGCCCGGCGCGGCGACCAGCGCCGCGGCGGCGGGCGGCAGCAGAAAAGCCCCGGCCAGGAGGACGGGGCTGCACCATTCGGGCCATCGGGCCCTGACCCTGGACCCCACGGTGTGGACCGCGGCGAGCAGGGCGGCCGTGGCCCAGGGAACGGCCGCTGGGGACCGTACGGCGGGGGCGGCGCACCATCCCGCCGCGAGCACGGCGCACAGGACATACGCCCGCGCCCCCAGGGGCAGTGCCCGGAGCGCTTGTCGCACCCGTAGAGCCCGTAGTGCCCGCACGGTGTCCCTCCCCATCCAGGTCCGTTCACCCGCCCCGCCCGTCCCGGAGGGGCGGGTGAGGTTGGTTGGGGAGCTTAAGACGGAGTGCGGCGCACCACCCGGAGCTACTGTCCGATTACACCCTTCGAGTGATGATCTGATCACCGAGGGGGAGGGAGGGCCTCACTCCTGGGCAGTGGTCGGGGCGTTGGCCGGAGCGTTGGTCTCCGCGGTGATCTCACGCTCGGGCACCGCGTGCCCGGAGCGGATCAGCTCGATCCGCCCCATCACCTTCGAGCGGAGGTCGCTGGGCACGTCGTCATGGCCGCAACACCGCTTGACGAGCTTCTTCACGGCCTTCTCGAGGCCGTACTTCTCCAGGCACGGGGAGCACTCGTCGAAGTGCACCTCGAACTTGGCGCAGTCGCCGTCCGGCATCTCGTGGTCGAGGAACTCGTAGAGGTGGTCGAGAACCTCGGAGCAGTCCGTCTCATGCGGCTCTCCGCAGCTCATGAGTCCGCGCCTTTCCGATCGTGCGACTCGTCCGCCCCGGCGGACGCGCCCGCGGGAACCAGCCCACGGCCACGGGCATAGTCCTCCAGCAGACCGCGCAGCTGGCGGCGCCCACGGTGCAGACGGGACATCACCGTACCGATGGGTGTACCCATGATGTCCGCGATCTCCTTGTACGCAAAGCCCTCGACGTCCGCGAGATAGACCGCGATGCGGAACTCCTCGGGGATGGCCTGAAGGGCCTCCTTGACATCGGAGTCGGGCAGGTGGTCGAGGGCCTGCGACTCGGCGGACCGCAGACCGGTCGACATATGCGACTCGGCGCGCGCGAGCTGCCAGTCCTCGATCTCCTCGGCCGCACTGCGCTGGGGCTCCCGCTGCTTCTTGCGGTACGAGTTGATGAAGGTGTTGGTCAGGATGCGGTAGAGCCACGCCTTGAGGTTGGTGCCCTCGCGGAACTGGTGGAAGGACCCGTACGCCTTGGCGTAGGTCTCCTGTACGAGATCCTCGGCGTCGGCCGGGTTACGGGTCATCCGCAGCGCGGCCGAGTACATCTGGTCCAGGAAGGCAAGGGCGTCCCGCTCGAAGCGCGCGCTGCGCTCCGCGGACGTCTCATGCGACCGCTCGACCGTCTCTTCGGTCACGCCGTCGGTCCCTGCGTCGGTCCCAGTGACCTGACCCACCTCCTCCAGCTTCGTGTCGGGGCCGGATGTGGACCCGCTCGAATCGGAGAATAGACGACGATCCGGTCCGCCCGCCGCTCCGATCTTCACGGACTGCGCCGCCTGCAGCTGGGACCAGTCCAGGTCAGCGGCCTGCGGACGGGCCGGGCAAGCAAGCGAACCCATGCGGGGGACTCCCTTTCCTCGTAGGTGCTTCTTACACGCTGATGGCCAACGCCCGGTACAACACGGACCACCGCCGTCGCATTCCCGCCCCCGGCGACCGGTTCCGCCCGGTTCCCGGCCCCGTGCGGGTCAGCGGCCCGTGCGGATCAGCCCAGGGCGCGCGGCAGCCAGTCGGCGACCGCGCCGGTGATCAGGGCGAGCGCCGCGGGCTCATCCAGCTCCGCCGACTTCGGCAGACCGAAGCCGTGATCGCCGTACGGCACCTCGACGAGCTCCATGGCCGCGGGCAGCTCGGGGAACTCCTCCGGCCGCCCGAAGGGGTCCCGGCCGCCCTGGACGATCAGCGTCGGCACGCCCGCGTCCAGCAGCTCCCCGGCCCGGGACCGCTCCGGCTTGCCCGGTGGGTGCAGCGGGAACGACAGCGCCAGCACGGCCTTGGCGCCCAGCTCCCGGGCGGTGCGGCAGGCCACCCGCGCCCCGGCGCTGCGGCCGCCCGCCACGATCGGCAGCCCGGCCTTCTCCAGCGCGGGCCACACGGCGCGCCATCCGGTGTCGAGGGTCGAGGGCGCGGGCGCGACCTTCTTGCCCGCCACCCGCCACGGCTGCTCGACCAGCGCGACGCTCACCCCGCGCCCGGGGAGCGCTTCGGCCAGCGCGCGCAGGTCCCGCGCCTCGATGCCCCCGCCGGCGCCGTGGCTCGCGGCGAGCAGGGCATCGGCGCCGGGGGCGTGGTGCCAGGTGATCCGGGCGTCCCCGGCCGGGGTCGGCACCGTCTCGGTCGTCACCCGTGGCGGCTCCGTCCGCCGCGCCGCCATCGGAGTTCCCGCCGCTCCCGTCGTTCCCGTCGTTTCCGTCTTCTTCGCGGCCATCAGAACAGCGTGCCCTCCTCCGGGGCCTCGAGCTCCTTCAGCAGCTCGGGGCCGTTGTTACGGACATCACTCACCCCGGTCGCGACCGGGTACGCCCGCAGCAGCCCGGAGGGCGGCGGGGCCAGCAGCGGCAGCAGATCGCCGACGTCGGTGCGGGCCGGGTCCAGCCAGGAGGCCCAGCGGTCCTCGGTGAGGACCAGCGGCATCCGCGGGTGGATCTCGGCGAGCGACCGCGGCCCCTCCTCCCGGGCCACGCCGCCGAAGGGCTCCTTGTCCGCCTCGGTCGTGATCACCGTGCAGGTCACCCACCATGCCCGGGGGTGCTCGTCCGGCAGCGTCCGGTCCCGCCAGAACTCGTACAGCCCGGCCATGGCCATCACCGAACCGTCCACCGGCGTCACGAAGTACGGCTGCTTGCGGGGCCGCTTGCGCCTGCCCTTCTCCTCCAGCTGCCGCTCCCCCGCCCCGGTGACCCACTCGTAGTAGCCGTCGGCGGGCAGGATGCACCGCCGTGAGGCGAAGGGGCGCCGGTAGGAGGGCTTCTCGTGCACGGTCTCGGCCCGTGCGTTGATCATCTTGGCCCCGCCCTCGGGCGACTTGGCCCAGGACGGCACCAGGCCCCACTTCAGCGCCCTCAGCTGGCGAACCGGGCGCGGCTCGTCGGCGTCCGGTCCGTTGCGGAGCGGACGTTCGAGCACCGCGTACACGTCCTTGGTGGGCGCCACGTTCCAGTCGGGCGCCAGAGTCTCCTCCGGCTCCCACTTCTGCACTCCGAAGAGCCCGACGAGATCCTCCGGCCTCCGGCTCGCTGCGTATCGACCGCACATAGGTGCCACACTGCCACGACCCCTACCCGATCCGAGGAGCCGCCTGCACATGGACGCAACGAACGCCGCCGACCTGTGGGACCGGGTGACCGGCACCCAGCCCGACCCCACCACCTGGCTGGTCGTCTCCACCGGGATCGTCGCGCTCGCGGTCGTCGTCTTCCGCACCGCCTGGCGCATAGCCCGCAACGCGATCACCATCGCCCACGAGGGCGGCCACGGCCTGGTCGCCCTGCTCGCCGGACGGCGACTGGACGGCATACGGCTGCACTCGGACACCTCGGGGCTGACCGTCTCCCGCGGCAAGCCCACCGGCCTGGGCATGATCCTCACCGCGGCGTCCGGCTACACCGCTCCGTCGCTGCTGGGCCTCGGCGGCGCCTGGCTGCTGGCGGCGGACCACATCACCTTGCTGCTGTGGGGGACGACGGCGCTGCTGGCCGCGATGCTGGTGATGATCCGCAACACCTATGGCGTCCTTACGGTCGTCATCAGCGGCGGCGCCTTCTTTCTCGTCTCCTGGCTGACCGGGCCCGACGTCCAGGCGGGGTTCGCGTATGCCGTGGTCTGGTTCCTTCTCCTGGGGGGCGTGCGGCCGCCCTTCGAGCTCCAGCGCAAGCGCCGGCACGGGGGCGCGTACGACTCCGACCCCGATCAGCTGGCCCGGCTGACGGGCATTCCGGCCGGCGCCTGGCTGCTGCTCTTCCACGCCGTCTCGCTGTGTTCGCTGCTCGCCGGGGGCCGCTGGCTGCTGGGGCTGTGACCCGTACGTCTCCCGGGCGCGCCACTTTCGGAGCCTTGTACCAGCGCCGTGTTTCGACTGGGTTTCGCCACTTTCGATCAGGATTGGCACTCTGGGCGAACCACTAAAGTGAGACCCATGACCGGCATTGAGACCTCCCCGGGCGACCACACCGCCCTCTGGCCCGCTCCGACCGCCGACGGAGCGGTGGACGCGACCGTCACCGTGCCCGGATCCAAGTCGGTTACCAACCGCGGTCTGATCCTGGCCGCGCTCGCCGCCGAGCCCGGCTGGCTGCGCCGCCCGCTCCGCTCCCGCGACACCCTCCTGATGGCCGCCGCGCTGCGTGCCATGGGGGTCGGCATCGAGGAGACGGTGTCCGACGGCGGCGCCCTCGGCTCGAGCGGCCCCTCCGGCGGCGGCGAGGCCTGGCGGGTCATCCCGGCCGGGCTGCACGGCCCGGCCACCATCGACGTCGGCAACGCCGGCACCGTGATGCGCTTCCTGCCGCCGGTCGCCGCGCTGGCCGACGGACCCGTCCACTTCGACGGCGACCCCCGCTCCCATGAGCGTCCGCTGCACGGCGTGATCGACGCGCTGCGCGCCCTCGGCGCCCGCATCGACGACGACGGCCGTGGCGCGCTGCCGCTGACCGTGCACGGCGGCGGGGCGCTGGACGGCGGCCCGGTCCGGATCGACGCCTCGTCGTCCTCCCAGTTCGTGAGCGCGCTGCTGCTGTCCGCGCCGCGCTTCAACCAGGGCGTCGAGGTGCGCCACATCGGCGCCGCGCTGCCCTCCCTGCCGCACATCCGGATGACCGTCGACATGCTGCGCGCGGCGGGCGCGCGGGTGGACACCCCGGAGGCCGGCGGCGAGCGGGGGGTGTGGCGGGTGGCGCCGAGCGCGCTGCTCGGCCGCGACCTGGTCGTCGAGCCCGATCTGTCCAACGCGGCGCCGTTCCTGGCCGCCGCCCTGGTCACCGGCGGCCGGGTGACCATCCCGGACTGGCCGGAGCACACCACCCAGCCCGGGGACGAACTGCGCCGGATCTTCACCGAGATGGGCGGCTCCTGCGAGCTCACCGACACCGGTCTGACCTTCACCGGTACCGGCCGGATCACCGGGATCGACGCCGATCTGCACGAGGTCGGCGAGCTGACCCCGGTGATCGCGGCGGTCGCGGCGCTGGCCGACTCCGAGTCGGTGCTGAGCGGCATCGCGCATCTGCGGCTGCACGAGACCGACCGGCTCGCCGCCCTCGCCAAGGAGATCAACGAACTCGGCGGGGAGGTCACCGAGACCGAGGACGGACTGCGGATCCGCCCACGCCCGCTGCACGGCGGGATCTTCCACACCTACGAGGACCACCGACTGGCCACCGCCGCCGCCGTACTCGGCCTGGCCATCGACGGCGTGCTGGTCGAGAACGTGGCGACCACCGCCAAGACCCTCCCCGACTTCCCCGGCCTGTGGTCCGGCATGCTCGACGCGACGACGACCTCGGCGCGGAGATCCTGAGAGCCTGGACCCATGCGCCGCTACGGCAAGCACACCGACGAGGACGACGTACGGATCCGCCCCAACCGCAGGGGCAACCGGCCGCGTACCAGCATCCGCCCCAAGCACGAGGACGCCGCCGATGGTTTCGTGCTGACGGTCGACCGCGGCCGGCTCACGGTCCTGGTCGAGGACCGCACCATCACCGCTATGAAGGCCCGCGAACTCGGCCGTAAGGGCGTCGTGGTCGGCGACCGGGTCGCGGTCGTCGGCGATCTCTCCGGCGCCAAGGACACGCTCGCCCGGATCGTACGGGTCCATGAGCGCTCCTCCGTGCTGCGCCGGACCGCCGATGACGACGACCCGTACGAGCGGGTCGTGGTCGCCAACGCCGACCAGCTCGCGATCGTGACCGCCCTGGCCGACCCGGAACCGCGTCCGCGCCTGATCGACCGGTGCCTGGTGGCCGCCTTCGACGCGGACCTGGAGCCGCTGCTGGTGCTCACCAAGTCCGATCTGGCGCCCGCCGAGGAGCTGCTGAAGACCTATGAGCCGCTCGGCATCCCCTACGTCGTCACCAGCCGTGACGAGCTGGCCGACGGCGACGCCGCCGACCGGGTGCGGGAGCGGCTGGCGGACCGGGTCACCGTCTTCGTCGGCCATTCGGGCGTCGGCAAGACGACGCTGGTGAACGCGCTGGTCCCGGACCGCCAGCGGGCCACCGGCCGGGTGAACGCGGTCACCGGCCGCGGCCGCCACACCACCACCTCCGCGCTCGCGCTCCCCCTGCCGGACGACAAGGGGTGGGTGATCGACACCCCGGGCGTACGGTCCTTCGGCCTGCACCATGTGGACCCGGCGCGGGTCATCCACGCCTTCCCGGACCTGGAGCCGGGCACCGAGGGCTGTCCGCGCGCCTGTAGCCACGACGAGCCGGACTGCGCGCTGGACCAGTGGGTGGCCGACGGCCACGCCGAACCGGCCCGGCTGTACTCCCTGCGGCGGCTGCTGGCCACGCGGGAGCGGCGGGAGGGCGACTAGGCGAGTGTTTGCCGTCCACCCCCGGCGGTAAATGGATAATCGCATCAAGTGATCCAAGGCGGATCCAAGGCGACCGGGTACGCCCGGACGAAAGCAGCCGACGGCGGTACGGGAGGGCATCGTATGGCGTGGCTGCTGGTCGTGGTCGCCGGGCTCCTCGAGACGGGCTTCGCCGTCTGTCTCAAGCTCTCGCACGGCTTCACCCGCCTCTGGCCGACGATCGCGTTCTGCGCGTTCGCGCTCGGCAGCTTCGGGCTGCTGACGCTGTCCCTGAAGAAGCTCGACGTGGGGCCCGCGTACGCGGTGTGGACGGGCATCGGGGCCGCCGGGACCGCCATCTACGGCATGGTCTTCCTGGGCGATCTCGTCTCCACGCTCAAGATCGTCTCCATCACCCTGGTGATCGTCGGCGTGATAGGGCTCCAGCTCTCCGGCTCGGCCCACTGACCAGCCCTGGCCGCCACGGCTTCGGCGGCGAGCCGCCGGCTTCGGCCGCTCAGGCCAGCACCGTGCGCACCATATGGGCCACATCCGCCGCCGGGGCGGGCGCCACCACGTACGACAGGGCCAGCCTGGCGACCGCCTCACAGGCCAGCGGCAGCTCCACCGCGCCGGTCGGCCAGTCGCTCGCCAGCAGCCGCACCGCCCGGTCCCGCGCCTGGCCGAGCAGTTCGCCCGGCGCGGGCAGCGGCCCGGACGACGCCGCCTTCCCGGACGGCACCGTACTTACGGGCGTCACGGGTGTCACGGGCGTCGGCAGCCGGTCGTTCCAGCAGCCCGTGAGCACCGCCCGCACCAGCGGGTTCTCGGTCGCCGAGCGGACCGTCCACACCGCCGCGGCGGCCAGCCGCTCCCTGGGCGCCACCGCGCCGGGCACCCCGGTCAGCGCCCGCTCGACCCCGCGCAGATACGCGTCGGCCTCGCGCCGCACCAGAGCGCGGGCGAGGCCCTCCTTGCTGCCGAACTCGTTGTAGAGGGTCTGCCGGGAGACCCCGGCCGCCGCCGCGACCTCGGCCATCGTGACCCTCGGCCACGGACGGCCGTCGAGGGCGGCGAAGGCCGCGTCGAGTAAGGATTCACGCGCTGTGGGCATCGTCGCCTCCAGAGCGGCCATCGTCGCCTCCCGGCCGGGCATGTGCCCGACAGAATTGACGGACCGCCAGATGAAGTCAAGAGCCCGGTCGACAGCCCCGCGCGGGCCGACCCGCCCGGTCCGAGGCCCTGGTCATCCGGCCCGGAGCCCTGGTCATCCGGCCCGGGACCCAGGTCATGTGGAGTCGCGTGGCTCCGCCGCACCGTGTCTCGATACTGTTCGGCCATGCCCGACTACCACGATGACCTGCGCCTCGCCCACGTCCTCGCCGACGCCGCCGACTCGGCCACCATGGAGCGGTTCAAGGCGCTCGACCTCAAGGTCGAGACAAAACCCGATATGACGCCGGTGAGCGAGGCCGACAAGGCGGCCGAGGAGCTGATCCGCAGCTCCCTCCAGCGCGCCCGGCCGCGTGACGCGGTGCTGGGCGAGGAGTTCGGCAGCGAGGGCAGCGGTCCGCGGCGCTGGGTGGTCGACCCGATCGACGGCACCAAGAACTATGTGCGCGGGGTCCCCGTCTGGGCCACCCTGATCGCTCTCATGGAGCGCGGCGAGGGCGGTGACCGGCCGGTGGTCGGGGTGGTCTCCGCACCGGCGCTGGGGCGCCGCTGGTGGGCCGCCGAGGGGCTGGGGGCGTACGCCGGGCGCAGCCTGTCGTCCGCGACCCGGCTGGCGGTCTCGCGGGTGAGCCGGCTCTCCGACGCGTCGTTCGCCTACTCCTCGCTCAGCGGCTGGGAGGAGCGCGGCAAGCTGGACGGCTTCCTCGATCTGACCCGCGCCTGCTGGCGCACCCGGGGCTACGGCGACTTCTGGCCGTACATGATGGTCGCCGAGGGCTCGGTGGACATCTGCGCAGAACCGGAACTGTCGCTGTGGGACATGGCGGCCAACGCGGTGATCGTCCAGGAGGCGGGTGGCCGCTTCACCGGACTCGACGGCGTACCGGGTCCGAACAGCGGCGACGCGGCGGCGTCCAACGGGCTGCTGCACGGGGCGATGCTGGACTATCTGCGGTCCTGAAGGGGCCCTCGAGGCGGCGCCGAGGATCACCGGAGCGCGAACCGGAGTGGGAACCGAAGCGCGGGGCGCGCTGAGCGGCAGATCGGCTTCCGCGCGCCCTTGTTGCCCCTTCCCAGGCATGTGAACATGAGAATCCACGACCTTGTGAACTTGTGCATCCATTCACAGGCGCCTCCGGCGCCGGGCATTCGCGAATGGATTCCCCAAGGAGGTGGCTCCATCCATGCCCATGCACGTCCGTGACGCCATGAGCTCGGTGGTCCTCACCATCGGCCCGGCCCATACACTCCGTCAGGCCGCCCGGCTGATGTCCGCACGCCGGGTCGGATCGGCCATCGTGCTCGATCCCGACACCAGCGGCCTGGGGATTCTCACCGAGCGCGACATCCTCAACTCCCTGGGGGCGGGCCAGGACCCGGACCAGGAGACCGCGCACGCCCACACCACCGCCGACGTCGTCTTCGCCGCCCCCGGGTGGACGCTGGACGAGGCGGCCCGCACGATGACCCAGGGCGGCTTCCGCCATCTGATCGTCCTCGACGCGGGCGACCCGGTCGGAGTGGTGTCGGTGCGCGACATCATCCGCTGCTGGGCCCCGGCGCCCGAGCCGGTCCCGGCCTGAGGCACCCCCTGGCACACCGCGCCCGGCACCCGGCGCCCGGCACCCGGCACCCGGCACCCGGCACCCGGCACGCGGAGAGGCCGGAGCCCAGTGGCGTCCGGCCTCTCCGGTGGGTACGGCAGGCGTCCGTCAGCCGCGCAGGGCCTGGACCGCGGCCTCCAGCCGCTTGCCGTAGTCGGCGTCCGCCTTGCGGAAGTTCTCGATCGCCCGCTGTGCGATGTCGTCGCGGGAGACCTTGGCGATGTTCTGCGCCAGGTTCTCGATCAGGCGCTCCTTCTCCTCCTCCGACATCAGCCGGTAGAGGTTGCCGGCCTGGACGAAGTCGTCGTCCTCGGCGTGCGAGGGCGCCTCGTGGTCACCGGTCAGACCGGAGACCGGGGACGGCTGCCACAGCGGCCGGTCGGTCTGCGCCGGACCGCCGAAGCTGTTGGGCTCGTAGTTCTTGGCACCCGCGTGCCGGCCGTCGTACAGGAAGCCGTCCCGGGCGTGGGTGCGTGCCTCGGCTGCGTGCGGACGGTTCACCGGCAGGTGGTCGGCGTTGATGCCGACGCGGTAGCGGTGCGCGTCGCCGTACGCGAAGAGGCGGCCCTGGAGCATCTTGTCCGGGGACGGGCCGATGCCCGGCACGAAGTGCGCCGGCGAGAAGATCGACTGCTCGACCTCGGCGAAGATGTTCCGCGGGTTGCGGTTGAGCTCCAGCTTGCCGATCTCGATCGGCGGGTAGTCCGCGTGCGGCCAGACCTTGGTCAGGTCGAACGGGTTGAAGCGGTAGTTCGCCGCCTCGGCCGCCGGCATGATCTGCACCTGCACGGTCCAGGTCGGGAAGTCACCGCGCTCGATGGCCTCGCGCAGATCGCGCTGGTGGCTGTCCGGGTCCAGACCCGCGGTCTCGGCCGCCTCGGCGGTGGTGAGGTTCTTGATCCCCTGGTCGGTCTTGAAGTGGTACTTCACCCAGAAGACCTCGCCCGCGGCGTTGTTCCACTGGTAGGTGTGCGAACCGAAGCCGTCCATGTGGCGGTACGAGGCGGGGATGCCGCGGTCGCCGAACAGCCAGGTCACCTGGTGGGTGGACTCGGGCGAGAGCCCCCAGAAGTCCCAGACGTTGTCCGCTTCCTGCGAGCCGGTGTACGGGTCGCGCTTCTGGGTGTGGATGAAGTCGGGGAACTTGATGGCGTCCTTGATGAAGAACACCGGGGTGTTGTTCCCGACGAGGTCGTAGTTGCCGTCCTCGGTGTAGAACTTCAGCGCGAAACCGCGCGGATCGCGCACCGCGTCCGCCGCGCCGAGGTTGCCGGCCACCGTCGAGAAGCGCAGGAACGTCTCGGTCTGCTTGCCGACCTCGGAGAGGAACGCCGCGCGGGTGTACTTCGTCACGTCCGCGGTCACGGTGAAGGTGCCGTACGCACCGGCGCCCCGCGCGTGCACGACCCGCTCCGGGATCCGCTCGCGGTTGAAGTGGGCGAGCTTCTCGATCAGGTGCTGGTCCTGGATGAGGACCGGACCGCCGGCGCCCGCCGTCTCGCTGTTCTGGTTGTCCGCCACCGGAGCCCCGGACTCCGTGGTCAGCGGACCAGTGATGTTGTCCTGGACCGTCACGTGCGCCTCCTGCGTACTCGCATTCTGTCCCTGGTCTGGGGCTGGCATCGATCCTACATTGGACATTGTCTAAGTCAAGAAGCGTTGGAGAGTGATACCCGATCTGGCCAAGGACTCACCCGCTGCTACCCTTGTCCTTATCTGACTGATAGGTGAATGGCATGAGTGACCTGCTGGAACGGCTCAGGGGACGTGGCTGGAGGCTGACGGCGCAGCGGCGTGTCGTCGCCGAGGTCCTCGACGGGGACCACGTGCACTACACCGCCGACGAAGTCCACGCACGGGCGGCCGAGCGGCTGCCCGAGATTTCCCGCGCGACCGTCTACAACACCCTCGGCGAGCTCGTCTCGCTCGGCGAGGTGGTCGAAGTCAGCACGGACGGCAGAGCCAAGCGCTACGACCCCAACGCCCATCACGCGCATCAGCACCTGGTGTGCGCGCGCTGCGGCATGATCCGTGATGTCCACCCGTCCGGCGACCCGCTCGCCGACCTGCCCGCACAGGAGCGCTTCGGCTTCGCGATCTCCGCGGTCGAGGTGACCTACCGGGGACTGTGCCCCGACTGCGCGGCCTGAGGAACGGCGCGACGGCCCCGGGACCGGACGAGCGGGACAAGCGGGACGAACAGCACAAGCAGGACGGTCAGGACCACGGCAGAAGCGACAGACGAAAGGCCCGGATCCTTGAGGATCCAGGCCTTCGTCGTGGTAGCGGGGACAGGATTTGAACCTGCGACCTCTGGGTTATGAGCCCAGCGAGCTACCGAGCTGCTCCACCCCGCGTCGGTGTGCACCAACCTTAACCCGGGGCGGACGACACGAGCAAACCGGTTACCGGCGGGACGCCCGCCGGTGGCTCCGGGCCGGGGATCCGGCCCGGAGCGCTACGCCGTGAGCTCCTGCTGGAGCGCGTCCCACAGCCGTGCGGCGCGCTCGGCGACCTCCGCGGGGCCCAGCTCGACCGCCCGCGCACACCACCGCTGCCCCTCGGCGAGGGCGCCGCGCCGGGCGGCGAGCAGCGCGAGCCGCAGCGCGGCCCGGCCGTGCCCGGCCTCGGCGGCGCGTGTCCACCACAGGGCGGCCTCCGGCTCGCTGCCCTCCCGGGCCAGCAGCAGCCCCAGGTTGAAGGCGCCGTTGCTGCTGCCCGCCTCGGCCGCCGCGCGGTACCAGCGCGCGGCCTCGACCACATCGCCGCGCGCGGCCGCGAACATGCCCACGCGCACCTGGGCCCGCCGGTGACCCTGGCGCGCGGCGCGCTCGTACCACTCCTCGTACTCGGAGACGTGCGGCCCGGAGCCGTCGTCCGGCGGCGGGATCGGAAAGCGCGTCCCGGACGAGCCGAAGCCGGTGCCGGTCGCCGGGTCGCCGCCGACCGACGAGCGGTCCAGCAGCGCGGCCAGCCGGAAGGCGCCCTCGGCGCTGCCGCCCCCCGCGGCGCAGCGCAGATGGCGCTCGGCGCTCTGGAGGTCGCCCTCCCGCTGGAGGGCGAGACCGACCTGCAACGCCGCCTCGGTGTGCCCGTCGGCGGCGGCCCGCTCGTACCACTGCCGGGCCGCCCGCTCCTCGCCCCGGCCCGCGTACAGGATGCCCAGGTTGAACGCGGCGTCGACGCTGCCCGACTCGGCCGCCTTGGAGAACCACGGCTCGGCGCCCGCCGCGTCGCCGCGCTGGAGCAGCAGCACGGCGACCGCGTTGGCGGCCTCGCGGTGGCCCGCGTAGGCGGCGCGGCGGTACCACTGCTCGGCCTGTGCGGTCCGGCCCTGCTCGGCGCAGAGCAGCCCGAGGTTGTAGGCGCCGTTGATGTCCCCGGCGTCGAGCGCGGCGCGGTACCAGCGCTCGGCGGTCTGGGGCTCGCCCCGGTCGGCGTGCAGCGCCCCCAGCGCGTTGGCGGCGTTGCCGTCGCCGTCCTGGGCGGCGCGGTGCCACCAGACGGCGGCGCTGTCGGTGTCGCCCGCGTCGCGCAGCAGGAAGCCCAGCGCGCAGGCGGCACGGGCCTCACCGTCCTTGGCCGACATCAGGTACCAGCGGCCGGCCTCCTTGGTCTCCCCGCGCTCCTCCAGCAGCGTGCCGAGGTGGAGGGCGGCGCGGCGGTGGCCGCGCGCGGCGGCCTGCCGGTACCACTGCTCGGCCTCCTCCCGGCCCGCCCTGCCGGTCCCCTCGGCTCCCTCGGTACCGTCAGAGCCTCGGTCGTCGAGGATGCGGGCGAGCCGGTACGCGGCCTCGCGGTGGCCGCGCTCGGCGGCCGCGCGGAACCAGCGCTCGGCGCCGATGTCGCTGCGGTGCTCCAGCAGATCGCCCAGCGCGTACGCGCCCAGGGTGTGCCCGGACTCGGCGGACTGGCGCAGCCAGTACTCGGCGGCGGGCTCGTCGCCCCGCTCACGGTGGTGGCGGCCCAGCGCGTGGGCCGCGGCGGCGGATCCGGCGACGGCGGCGATGCGCCACCAGCCGGCCGCCTCGTCGGCGTAGCCCCGCTGGTGCAGCAGAACACCGAGGTTGTTGGCGGCGGCACGGTCGCCCGCCGCGGTGGCGCCCCGCAGATGCGGTTCGGCGCCGTCGAGGTCACCGCGGCGCAGCAGCAGCGCGCCGAGTGCGCTCATCGCGCCGGTGTCACCGGCCTCGGCGGCGCGCCGGTGCCGGGTCTCCTCCTCGGCATCGTCGTGCGTGTGCGCAAAACGCCCTGTCTCCAACAGACTGACCCTGTCCCCCATAAATCCCATCGTGGCATCACCCGCATCCGGCGTACACCTGGTATACCGCAGCCGAGGAGGTCACTTCAGCGTTTTGTCGACATGCCCACAGAGAGACAACCCAAACGCTTGTATCCGCATTCCCCGAGTGGACGCTCATACAACACACGACAAGGCCCGGATCCTTGCGGATCCGGGCCTTGTCTGTCAGTAGCGGGGACAGGATTTGAACCTGCGACCTCTGGGTTATGAGCCCAGCGAGCTACCGAGCTGCTCCACCCCGCGTCGTGTTACGACCACCGTATCACGACGCGCGGGACCGGCCGCCCGGCCGTTCTCCCAGGTCGGCAAGGGTCAGCTGCCCTTGCTGCCGGAGCCGGAGCCGGAGCCGTCACCGGCGCTCTGGCTCTGTGGCTGGTTCTGCTTCTGCCCCTGCGTGTCGGCCGCCTTCTGCTCCGCCTTGGCGGCGCGGTCCAGCGCCTTCCTCAGCTCCTCCTGGGCCTTGCCGTACGCCTCCCAGTCCTGCGGCTGCTTCTGGAGCGCGTCCTGGGCGTCCTGATAGGCGTCCTGGGCGTCCTTGAGAGCCTCCTTGACCGTCGGGTTGGTGCTCGACGGCGGTTCCTCCTGGCCGCCGTCGCCCGGTGGCTGCTCCTCGGACGACTCGCCGAAGACGGCGTCCAGGGCCTCGCCCAGGGTGTCCTTGAAGACGGTCTCCTTGCCGTAGGAGACGCCCACCTTCTTCAGCAGCGGGTAGTTGGCGCTGCCACCGCGGGCGTAGACCGGCTCGATGTAGAGGAAGCCCTTCTCCAGCGGGACGGTGAGCAGATTGCCGTACTCGATGTCGGAGTCGGTGCCCCTGAGGTTCCGGACGAACTCGGCGACCTCCGGATCACCGTTGAGCTCGCTCTGCACCTGCTGTGGACCGGGCACGTTGGAGGTGACCTTCAGCAGTCTTATCGTGCCGTAGTCCTTGCTGTTGGCATCGGCGTCGACCGACATGAACGCGCCCAGGTTGGGACGCCCGTTGGGGGTGAAGGTCGTCGTCAGCGAGAACGTCTGCGCCTTCTGGTCGGGCATCTTCATGCTGAGGTAGTACGGCGGGACCGCGTCCCCGTCCTTCTGCGTCGGGTCGTCCGGCACCTGCCAGGCGTCACTGCCGCTGTAGAACTGCTTGGGGTCGGTGACGTGGTAGCGGGTCAGCAGCTCGCGCTGGACCTTGAACAGGTCCTGCGGGTACCGCAGATGCTCCATCAGCTCGCCGCTGATCTTCTCCTTGGGCTCGACCGTGCCCGGGAACGCCTTCTCCCAGGTCTTGAGGACCGGGTCCTTGGTGTCCCACTCGTAGAGCTTGACGGTGCCGTCGTAGGCGTCCACCGTCGCCTTGACCGAGTTGCGGATGTAGTTGACCTTGTTCTGCTGCGCGACCACCGACCGGTCCCCGTCGCTCAGCGAGTCGGCCGTGCTGTCACCCAGGGTCGTCCGCGAGGCGTAGGGATAGCCGTTGGACGTGGTGTAGGCGTCGACGATCCACTGGATCCGGCCGCCCACCACCGCCGGATAGGCGTCACCGTCGATGGTCAGCCAGGGGGCGACCTTCTCCACGCGCTCCTTGGGTGTGCGGTTGTACAGGATCCGCGAACCGTCGCCGATCGCGCCCGAGTAGAGGATCTGGGGCTCGCCGAACGCCACGGCGTAGGCGGCGCGGTTGATCGGGTTGGACAGGCTGACCCCGCTCTTGCCCTTGTAGCTGGTGGTCTTCTCGCCGTTCTTCTCGTAGTCGAGCTCCTTCTGGGGGCCGCCGACTATCGAGTACTGATCGGTCTTCTCGCCGTAGTAGACCTGCTGTGTGTAGGTGCCGACCCCGCCGCCGCTCGAGCCCTTGGTGGGCAGCCCGGACTCGGTGAAGTCCGGGGAGCCGGCCGGGTCCGCGTTGGGATCGGTCGTGGTGCCCTTCGCCGCCACGATGCCGTAGCCGTGGGTGTAGGTGAAGTGGTCGTTGATCCAGTTCCGCTTGGGGATGCCGTTGAGGTTCAGCTCGCGCACACCGACGACGGTGTCCTGGTCCTTGCCGTCCGCGCCCTTGTAGCGGTCGACATCGAGCGTCGAGGGGAACTGGTAGTACTTGCGCTCCTGCTGGAGCTGCTGGAAGGTCGGCGAGATGACGCTGGGGTCGATCAGCCGGTAACTGGCCGTCGTATTGGCGGCCTTGCGGAGCGCCTCGCCGCCCTCGCTGTCGTTCTTGCCGGAGTAGTCCGCCACCTTGGAGTCATCGATGCCGTACGCCTGCCGCGTGGCCTCGATGTTCTTCTTGATGTACGGCGCCTCCTTGGCCTGCTCGTTCGGCTGGACCTGGAACTTCTGCACGATCGCCGGGTAGAGCCCGCCGATCAGGATCGCCGACAGCACCATCAGGCCGAAGCCGATGACCGGCAGCTGCCAGGTGCGGCGCCACAGCGTCGCGAAGAAGAGCACCGCGCAGATGGCCGCGATGCAGAACAGGATCGTCTTGGCGGGCAGATAGGCGTTGGCGTCCACATAGCGCAGCCCCGTCCAGTTGCCCGTCGCCTTGAAGTCACTGGACTTCACCGCGAGGCCGTAGCGGTCCAGCCAGTACGCCACCGCCTTGAGCGCGACGAAGACACCCAGCAGCACCGACAGATGGCCGGTGGCGGCGGCGGTCGCACGGGCACCGGGGCTGGTGACCCGCAGGCCCCCGTAGAGGTAGTGCACCAGGGCCGCGGCGATGAGCGAGACCACCGTGGCCGCGAAGCCGAAGCTCAGCAGGAAGCGGTACCAGGGCAGATCGAAGGCGTAGAAGGCCACGTCCTTGTGGAACTGCGGGTCCTTCTGGCCGAACGGCACTCCGTTGACCCACAGCAGCCAGATGCGCCACTGGCCGGCCGCCGAGGCGCCGGCGATCAGCCCGACCAGGGCGGTGACCGCGAGCAGCACCCACTTCTTGAACGGGGCGATGCCCATCCGGTAGCGGTCCAGGCTCTGCTGCTCCATGGACATCGCGCTGAGCGGCGGCCGCAGCCGGTGCGCCAGCCAGATGTTGATCCCGACGGCCGTGGCCATCAGCACGCCGAAGACGAAGAACAGCCCGATCTTCGTCTTCAGCGTGGTACTGAAGACGGAAGAGTAATGAAGTGAGCGATACCAGAGCCAATCCGTCCAAAACCCGGCAAACATGACAAAGAGCATGGCCAACACGGCCAGCACACCCAGGGTCATGAGCAGGGTCCGGGCACGCCGGGACGGTCGACCGACTCTGATCCGCGGCCCCGTCGGGCCTCCGCCGCGGTCCGGCATCTGGAAAGCCAAGGTGCGCACCTCGAAGTTCGCTGTCGATTGAGGGACCCTGAACTCCAGGGCCCACCTGATGCAACTTACTCAGGCTTTACTCAGTTCCCGTTTCCGGGTCCGAACAGGGCACGATATGAACCATGTCCAACGCAACCCCCGGCTCCGGCCCGCTGGCCTCGAATCCACTGACCCGAGCCGTCCTCGAGATCGACGAATACGCCTCGGGGATCGGCTGGGACCAGCCCGCCCGGCTCTTCGCACTCGTCGACACCGCCCGGCTGCGCACCGAGGAGCCCGGCCTCGCCGCTCAGCTCGGCCTTGACGAGGACGGTGCGGAGACCGCCCCCCTGACCCCCATCGAGCAGGACGAGCTGCCCTCCGGCGCCCCGCTCGACGAGTTCCTCGCCACTATCGCCTGGCCGGACGCCGTGACCGGCTGCGCGCTGACCGTGGAGCGGCAGATGCTGCCCCCGTCCGCCGAGAGCTCCGTGCCCGAGAACCTGGACGAGACCGAGCTGGCCACGTGGGTCGCCGACCATCCGGACCGCCAGGAGGTCCGGATGACCGTCGCCGTGCTGCGGGACGGCACCCGTGAGTCGGCCCTGCGGCTGCGGGAGAAGGACTCCCCGACCGAGGTGCTCACCGGAGCCGGTCTGGTGCCGGGCCTGGCGGACGCGCTCGCCGCCACCTTCGCCACCGACTGACTCCCCCGACCGACCCCTCGACGGGGGCGCCGCTCAGTCCGTCGTGCACTTCGGCAGACCGGCGGTGTCCCCCTTACGGATCTTCTCGAGCGCCTTGAGGGCGTCGTCGATCGTGTGCACCTTCACCAGCCGCAGCCCACTGGGCACGTCCTTGGCGGCGGCCGCGCAGTTCTCCTTCGGCGTGAGGAAGAAGCGGGCGCCCGCGTCGCGCGCGCCGATCGTCTTCATCTCGATCCCGCCGATCGGGCCGACCGTGCCCTTGTCGTCGATGGTGCCGGTGCCCGCGATGAACTTCCCGCCGGTGAGATCCCCGGACGACAGCCGGTCCACGATCCCCAGGGCGAACATCAGACCCGCGCTGGGGCCGCCCACATCCGCCAGCTTGATGTCGATCCGGAACGGGAAGGTGTAGTCGACCCCGGCCTGGATGCCCACGATGGCGCGGGAGGCGCCCTCGTCCGCCTTCGTGGTGGTGATGGTGACGCGCTCCTCGCCGGTGGGCTCCTTACCGCGCTTCTCCGCCGCGGCCGCGTCCTTGGCCGGGACGACCGAGAAGACCACCTTCTGGCCCGGCTTGTGCTTGGTGACCAGCTTGGCGACGTCATCGGGCTCGCCGACCGCCGTGCCGTCCACCGACTTGATCACATCGCCCGCGTGCAGCTTGCCCTGGGCCGGCGCGCCCTTCTGCACGGCGCCGACGATCACATGCGCGGTGACCGGCTTCTTCAGCGCCCGCAGCGCCGCGACCTTGGCCGACTCCTGGGACTGGGTGAACTCCTCGGCGTTCTGCTGGTCGACCTCGTCCGGGGTCTTGTCGTCCGGGTAGAGGGTGCTGTGCGGCACGACCACGTCATCGTGCGCCAGCCAGCCGTAGACGGCCTCCACGAGGTTCATCCGGTACTCGGAGCCGGTGACGCGGACCGTGGTCATGTTCAGATGGCCACCGGTGGTCTCACAGCCCTTGTGGCCGGAGATCTGGAGCACGCACTCCCCGTTGTGCTCACCCAGGGTGTTGTACGTCGGCCCGGGCGACATCTCCGCATACGGCACCGGGATCAGCACTCCGGCGCAGAGCAGCGCGATCAGCATCAGAAGGGAGGCGAGCATCGTCGCGGTGCGGCGTGGCATGGAACGACAGTACGGGACGCGTCCGTCAGTCCACCGTCGGGGCCGTCCGTACGAGGGGCGGCGCGAACGGGGGCGCGATGTCAGACCGCGGCGTCCGAATCGTGGGGCCGGCGCTCCATCGCCTCGCGGAAGCGGGCGTATCCGGCCAGTTCAGCTACATCCCCCCCGGTCTTCCGGGTGCCGGCTCGGGCGGCTATGCCGGCGTATATGGCCGCGGCTATCGCTGCGGACAGCGGAATCAGCAACCAGAGAAGCGCACCCACAGCAGCCTCCCGACCCCTTGGAACATCGCGACGCGAGGACCGCGACTGACAGATGAGCAGATTAATCCTCTGCACCGTCAACGCTCACGGCAGGGTGCGGGTTACGCAAGTGGAGTACACCCTTCCGTGCCTAGCGGCCGTATGCCCACTACGCCCCGACCCATTCCTCGGTGCCATCGGCGAACGTCTGGTGCTTCCAGATCGGGACCTCGCGCTTGAGATCGTCGATCAGCCGGCGGCAGGCGGCGAACGCCTCCGCGCGGTGCGGGCAGGAGACGGCCACCACCACGGCCAGATCGCCGATCACCAGGTCGCCCACCCGGTGCACGGCGGCCAGCGCGCGCACCGGGAAGTCGGCCGCCACCTTCTCGGCCACCCGGCGCAGCTCGGCCTCGGCGGTCGGATGCGCGGAGTAGCCGAGGGCGCCGACCTCCGCGCCGCCGTCGTGGTTGCGCACGGTGCCCACGAACAGCGCCGTGCCGCCCGCCGCCGCATCGCCCACCGCCCCGAACACCTCGTCCACGGACAGCGGTGTGTCACGGACGGCCAGCAGCCGGATGGGGTCGGCGGCCGCGAGTTCTCCGGGGTGATCGTACGCATGTGCCATGTCGTCCATCGTGCCGTACCGTCCCGCGCTCGTGGAATGAGTGGAATGAATGAAACAACCGGATGTCGAATCCCGGAAAACATCTTCCGGCCGCGCCCTCGCCAAACCCTCGCCAGACCCTCGCCGAGCCCGCGCCGAGCCAGGTGGTGCACCCTCCTGCCGGGCCGCGTCAGGCCCGGCGGCGCGCCTTACGGGCGCGGCGCACGATCGCCGCGGTGCCCACCAGGGCCACCGTCGCGCCCGCGGCGCCCAGCGTCGTGGCGTCCTTACGGCCCAGGCGCCGGCCGGCGACCGTATGGCGGCCTGCGACCTCCTCCAGCAGCTCCGCCAGGACCTCCTCGTTGGTCCAGCGCGGCCGCCAGCCCGCCGCGTGCAGCCTGCTGCCGCTGACCGCCCAGGGGTGCATCGTGTACGCGAGGTCTCCGGCCGGGGACGGCGTCAGACCGAGCCGGTGCAGCCGGGAGGCGGCACCCAGGGCGACCGCCGACGGCAGCTCCATGCGCCGGATGCCGGACAGCTCCTCGACCTCCTCCTGCTCCAGCCAGCCCTCGCAGCCGACCGCGAGCTCACCCTCGACCTTCTCCAGGGCGGCGTACTCCAGGGCGCCGACCAGGTCCTCCACATGACAGAACTGCCAGGTGGGACGGGACCCGGCGACCACCAGCAGCCGCGGTGACTCGAAATAGCGGGTGAGCGCGGTGTCCGTGCCGCCGACCAGGACCGCCGGGCGCACCACGGTCACGTTCAGCCCCGGATGCGCCCGGGGCGCACGCTCCCCCAGCCGCTCGATCTCCAGCAGATCGCCGACGCCGGTGGCCTCGGCGGTCGCCCTCAGCTCCGCGTCCTCGGCGAGCGGCACGTCGTTGTCGGGCAGCGCCCCGTAGACCATCGCGGAGGTGCACAGCACCACCCGGCGCACCCCGGCCGCCGCGGCGGCCGTCAGGACGGTCTGGGTGCCGCGCACGTTGTAGGCGGTGCGGGCGGCGGGGTCGGTGCCCAGGTCCAGGTCGACGGCGAGGTGGACCACCACATCCGCGCCGCGCAGCTTCTCGGCGATGGCCGGATCGCGGACGTCCAGCACATGCCACTGCGCCTCGGTCACCTCACCGCGGCGTTCATCGATGGCCAGGACCTGCTTGACCTCTTCGGACTCCGCGAGCCGCTGCGTGAGCAGGGCACCTGGGCCCGAGGCGGCACCGGTCACCGCCACGACGGGGCGTCGTGCGGCAGGGGCCGTATCGTTTCGCGCAACGCGAACTTCTCGGTCTGGGGAACTCACCGGGCGTCTCCAGCGGTTGTCTTCAGTACGCAGCGCATGCACGCATACGTACCAGGTGACGTCCATCCTGCCGCAGGGCGGCGATCAGCGAAGCACCGAGCCCGGAAACCGGCGAGGTGTCTAGGCTGGGTGGTGATGTCGGGCATCCGCCACCGGCCCAGGGCCGGTGGCCCAACGAGCCGAGGAAACCCGTGAGTGACACCCCATTCGGATTCGGCCTCCCGCCGGAGGAGCCGGAGGACGGCGACGACGGCAAGAAGAAGGGCGGCCAGGGCGGCGAGCAGGGCCCCCCGAATCCCTTCGGGTTCGGCGGCGGCACCGGTGGCGCGGGCGGCGGTGCGGAGAATCCGTTCGCCGCGATGTTCGGTTCGCTGAACCCGGGCGACCTGGGCGCCGCCTTCCAGCAGCTGGGGCAGATGCTCTCCTACGAGGGCGGCCCGGTGAACTGGGACATGGCCAAGGACATCGCCCGGCAGACCGTCGCACGCGGCACCGCCGACGGCAGCAAGGACGAGAGCGTCGGCCCCACCGACCGGGACGCGGTCCAGGAGGCCGTGCGCCTGGCGGACCTGTGGCTGGACGGCGTCACCTCGCTGCCCTCCGGCTCCGCGAGCGCGGTGGCCTGGAGCCGCGCCGAATGGGTCGAGGCGACCCTGCCGGTGTGGAAGGACCTGGTGGACCCGGTCGCCGAGCGGGTCGGTGCCGCCATGGGCGATGTGCTCCCCGAGGAGATGCAGGCCATGGCCGGCCCGCTGCTCGGGATGATGCGCTCCATGGGCGGCGCCATGTTCGGCACCCAGATCGGGCAGGCCCTGGGCGTGCTGGCCGGCGAGGTGGTCGGCTCGACCGACATCGGGCTGCCGCTGGGCCCGGCGGGCAAGGCGGCGCTGCTGCCGGTCAACATCGCGGTGCTCGGCTCCGGTCTCGGCGTGCCCAAGGAGGAGGTCCGGCTGTACCTGGCGCTGCGCGAGGCGGCCCATCAGCGGCTGTTCGCCCATGTGCCGTGGCTGCGCTCGCACCTCTTCGGCGCGGTCGAGGGGTACGCCCGCGGCATCAAGGTCGACACCGCCAAGCTCGAGGACGCGGTCGGCCAGCTGGATCCGACCCACCCCGAGCAGCTCCAGGAGGCGCTGCAACAGGGCATGTTCCAGCCCGAGGACACTCCCGAGCAGAAGTCCGCGCTGGCCCGTCTGGAGACCGCTCTGGCCCTCGTGGAGGGCTGGGTGGACGCGGTGGTGCACGCCGCCGCCAAGCCGCATCTGCCGTCCGCCGACGCCCTGCGCGAGACGCTGCGGCGGCGCCGGGCGAGCGGCGGCCCCGCCGAGCAGACCTTCGCCACGCTGATCGGCCTGGAGCTGCGGCCGCGCCGGCTGCGGGACGCCTCCCGGCTGTGGGCCTCCCTGACCGACGCGCGCGGCCTGGAGGGGCGCGACGGGCTGTGGGCGCACCCGGACATGCTGCCGACGGCGCAGGACCTCGACGACCCGGACGGCTTCGTCCACCGTGAGCAGCTGGACTTCTCCGAGCTGGACAAGATGCTCGGCGAGGCGGCGGGCGGCGGGGCCCACAAGGACGGCCCCGACCGTCCCGGCCTCCGCAAGGAGCGCGAGGACCGTGAGAGCCGCGAGAACCGTGAGGACCGTAAGGACGACGACCGGGGCGACGGCGAGAAGTGAGTCTGCACCAGGACGCGGCGCGGGTGCTCACCGAGTGGCCCGCGCCCGACGCCGCCCAGGAGCGGCTGCGGCGGCAGTACGGCGACCATCTGGCCGCCTACCCGGACGGCATGTGGAAGGCGTGCACGGCCGGCCACATCACGGCGAGCGCGCTGGTGATCGACCCGGACCGGGACCGCGTGCTGCTCACCCTGCACCGGAAGCTGCGGATGTGGCTCCAGATGGGCGGCCACTGCGAGCCGGACGACACCACGCTCGCGGGCGCGGCGCTGCGCGAGGCCACCGAGGAGTCCGGGATCGAGGGGCTGACGCTGCTCCCCGGCGGCCCGGTGCGGCTCGACCGGCACCACACCCCCTGCGCCTGGCACCTGGACGTCCAGTACGCGGCGGTGGCGCCCCGGGGCGCGGTGGCGGCGATCAGCGACGAGTCGCTGGACCTGCGCTGGTTCGGCTACGCGGAGGTGGCCGGCGTGGCCGATGAGTCGGTGCGGCACCTGGTGACGCGCACACGTGCGCTGATCTGAGGAGCGAGCCGGGGCGAACCGGAGCGAGCCTGGAGCGCGAGGCGGCCGCGGACCCGAGAGGGTCCGCGGCCGTCGCGTCGGTGGTCCCGGTCAGTTGCTGAAGATGTTGCCCTGGTTCTGCCCGCGGGCGCCCTGCTGGCCCATGCCGAACTGCGCGGCCATACCGCCCCCGATCACCGCGTTCTGCGGCGGCAGCAGCTCGCTGGGCTGCACCAGGGCATAGCCCTGGCCGAGGAAGCTGAGCTCCCAGCCCTCGCCCGTGTTGCCGCGCCGCCGCCAGACGCCCGAGGAGTGCGTCTGCGCCTGCATCTGGACCCGCAGCGAGCTGGACCAGGCGACGATGGCGTCCGCGTCGACGCTGACGTACTTGTCAGGGGTGATCTGGAGCAGCAGCGGCTCCCCCGAGGTCATCAGCGCGACCTTGCCCTGGCCGGAGATGTTGAGGTTGTACTTACCGGATCCGGAGATCCCGTACTGGCTGTCCACCGCGATCGTCTCCCAGTGCAGCGTGGAGTCGAGCGCGAGCACATAGGAGCTGTCGACGGTCAGCCCCTCGTGGTCCACGTCCATCACATGGATGTGCTGGGCGAGGTTGGCCAGGTAGACCGTGCCCTGCCCGGAGCAGCGCATCAGGTCCAGGCCCTCACCGGAGCGGCTCCGCGCGCTGCGCTGCCCCGGCGTCTGGTACTCACCGTCGAACTCCATGAGCCCCTGGTAGGCGACCATGCTGCCCTTACGGGCGAGCACATCCTCATGGCCGCTCAGGGCGACCCGCAGCAGGTGCGGGTTCTGGAGCGCGTAGCGGTCCTGTGTCTGGGCCTCGGTGAAGGCGAAAAGCGGGCTCTGCATCTGGTGTCCCTCCCCCTCAGCCCCGGGCCCGGAGCCGGTCGGTGCTGTCCTCACTGGGCTGTACGACGACGAAGCCCTGCCCGGAGAAGCCGAGCTGATACGCCTCGCCGCTGCCCCGGCCGATCAGGGACGACGCCTTGAAGCTGCGCTTGCCCTTCACCTTGAGCCCGGAGGACCAGGCCACGAGCGCGTCCGGGTCCACATAGGTCTCGTCCTCGCCACGGCCGCAGTCGACGACGATGGGATTGCCGCGGGAGGTCAGGGCGACCCAGCCGGTGCCGGAGACGCCCACGTTGAACAGGCCCTGCCCGGCGAACTTGGCGATGCCCTTGACCCGTTCGACGCCCCACTGGAGGTGCGCGTCGAAGGCCAGGAGGTTGGTGCCGTTGACCGACAGTGCGTCGCCGTTGAGGTTGATGCAGACGACGTTGGCCCCGTAGTCGGCGAGGTAGAGCAGCCCGTCGCCGCTGCACCGCATCAGCGGGGCGCCCTCACCGGTGAGCCACTGGGAGGCCATCTGACGTACCGCGGGCGGGTTGGGCTCGTACTGGACGAAGCCCTCGTAGGCCACCATCGAGCCGGTGCGGGCGAAGAGGTCCTGGCCGCTCTGCATGGCGACCTTGAGCATGCTGGCGCCGTGGTTCTCCATACGGGCGGCGACCGGGGCGGGGGCGAAGCCCGAGATCATTTGCTGGTCCATGACGGGCTCCCTCAGACCTCGTAGGGCTGGACGACGATGAAGTTGCCGGGCGCACCACGGAACTGGAGGTTCACGGTCTCCCCGCTGTGTCCGGGGTAGGCGCTGCGGCGCAGCCGCACCTGGCTGGAGATGATCACCTGTGCTCCGGCGGACCACGCCACGATGGCGTTGCTGTCGACGAAGGTGGTCGGGGTGACCGGGAGGACGACCGGCGTGCCCTCGGTCTTCACCACGACGGTGCCGGTGCCCTGGAACTGGAGGGTGAACAGCGCGCCGCCGGGGATGCCGTGGCCCTCGATCCGGCGCACCTCGTGGTGCAGCGACTCGTCGAAGGCGAGCACGTTCTCGGCGGCCACACAGATGGCGTCGCCCTGGAGCTCGATCGGGTGGAGTTCGGCGGCGTTCTCGGCGAGGAAGACCTGGCCCTGGCCGGTGCAACGCATCAGCTGCATCTCCTGGCCGGTCGCGTTGCCGACGATCCGGCCGCGGAAGCCGGCGCCCTTGTAGCTGAAGTCGACCTTGCCCTGGTAGAGCACCATCGTGCCCTGGCGGGCGAGCACGGGCTGTCCGCCGACGCCGAGGTCGACCCTCATCATCCGGGGGTTCTGCGGCGTCCAGCGCTGACCGGTGGGCGCCTCGCGGTACTGGGCGAGCGCGGCCTGGACCCCGGGCGCGCCACCGCCCTGGGGCACGCCCATGGCCTGTGGCTGGCCCTGGCCGCCGTAAGGGGCGGGCTGACCGGGGTACGGCTGGGCGGGCTGGCCGGGCTGGCCCGGATACGGCTGGGCGGGTGGCTGGCCGTACGGCGCGGGGGCGGGCGGGGTCTGGCCCGGCGGCTGGCCGAACTGGGGCTGCTGGCCCGGGAACTGGCCCGGTGGAGCGGGCGGCGGGACCTGACCCGGGGGCGGGACCTGGCCGGGCGGCGCCATGGGCGCGGCGATGGTCGGGGCGCCGTGCATCTGCGGGGTGCCGGGGACGGGCGGCTGGACGCCCTGCGGGGGCGTGCCCTGGGGCGGGGTGCCGTGCGGCGTGCCCTGCGGAGGCGTGCCCGGGGAGGGCATCCCCTGGGGCGTCGGCCCCTGGGGCGGTGATGCCTGAGGCGGCGGCCCCTGGGGCGGCGCTGCCTGGGGAGCGCCGAAGGCGGGGGCGGGCTGCGGTGCGGGCGGGGCCGGAGCGGCCGGGGGTGCGGTCGCGGCCGGGGGTGCGAAGCCGGGGGCGGGAGCCGCCTGGCCGGGCGGTGCGAAGCCGGGCGCGGCGCCCTGGGCGGGCGCGGGGGCGGGCTCCTCCTCGGCCACCTCACCGCCGAAGTTCTTCAGCAGCGCCTCCAGTCCGCCGTCGAAGCCCTGACCGACGGCGGCGAACCGCCACACGTCCTTGAGGTAGAAGTCGCCCAGCATCACCGCGCGTTCGGTGCTGAACTCCGAGCCGGTGAAGGAGTACCGGGCCACCTCCTCGCCGCCCGCGACGATCCGGAGGTAGCCGGGACCGATCTGCGACATCTGCCCGGCGCCGTCGATGGTCGCGGTGAAGGAGAGCTTCTGGATGGTGGACGGGATGCTGTCGAGCGTGACGCGGAACGAGTCCGTGTCACCGGCCTGCGCCCCGAGTTGCTGTATCGCTTCTTCAGGGGATTTCGGCTGGTTGTAGAAGATGAAGTAGCGGTCGTCCGACAGCCGCTCGTTGGCATCGAGACCGAAGCAGCTGATGTCGAAGCTCAGGCCGGGTCCGGCGATCTGCACCCCGACGTACAGATCCCTCCCGGCCGTCAGATCACTGATCCTGGCCTTGTGGCCCCGCTGGAATTCCCTGGCCATACGTGAGGACCGTCCCCCATCCCGATACGGTGAGTGCGTTTGTCGCGCCAGGCTAGCCGCTGCCGCCGACTATGAGCGACGTTGGAGAGCCGGGCGTGGTTCCCTCACGGCTGGTCGTCCCCGGCCCCGGAAAGGTACGGCAACCGCCCGGCGGCGACCACCCCTTCGAGGTAGCCCCGCGCCCGCTCGGTCCGCGGATACGCCTCCAGGAGCTGCCAGAAACGCCGTCCGTGCCCCGGCACCAGCAGATGGGCCAGTTCGTGGAGGAGCACGTAGTCCACGACGTACTCCGGCATGCCCTGGAGCCGGTGCGAGAGCCGGATGCTGCCCTCGGCGGGGGTGCACGACCCCCATCGGGTGTTCTGGTTGGTGACCCAGCGGACGGAGGCGGGCCGGGCCCGCCCGTCCAGGTACTGGCCGGAGAGCCACTCGGCGCGGGCGGCCAGTTCCGCGTCGCCCAGCATCCGCTTGCTCTCCTGCGCCGCCAGCTTCTCCAGCATGACGCTCACCCAGCGCCGCTCCTCCGCCTCCGACATCCGGGCGGGGATGAGGACGACGGTGCGGTCGCCCTCGCGATAGGCGGAGACCGTCCTGCGCCGCCGGGTGCTCCGGCGGACCTCGACCGCGCTCGCGCTCGCGCCCGCGCCTCGGCTCGGCGGGCTCGGGACGGTGCGCGGTGCGCTCGCGGCGCCGCGCGAGGGGTTCTCGGCCGCGGTGCGAGGGGACGGATCGGCGGACACGCCCCGACGTTACCCGCTGGCAGCCGGGGAAGTCCCGCCCCGCACGTCGGTTGCGAACCGAACCACTCCACGGTGTGCACGGCTTGTACGACTGGGCGGGAATGGGCTGACCGGGGTTGTACAGCCGGACTAGTACGACTTATTCCACGGCCTGTGGACAACGTTCCGCGGAGCAACCGCACCAACCCGCATGCTGAGGGCGGTTCAACGGAAGCGAACCGGCACAGCTCATGACGACATCACATGAACAGGCAAGATTCGACTCGAACATACATACATCATCGACGGGGGGAACGGGGATGCATCCCATGCTCAAGCCCGCGCTGCGGCGGGGCTGGCGCAGTCGGGACACGGTGCAGTTCGGGGTGGCCCGCGCGCATGCGGTGGTGATGGGGCCGGTGGACACGGCCACGGGCAGCTTCCTGGAGCTGCTGGACGGCACGCGCGGTCTGCCGCTGCTGCGGCAGGAGGCCCGAGCCATCGGACTGCCGGAGGGGCGGGCCGACGCACTGGTGGACCGGCTGGCGGCGGCCGGTCTGCTGGACGAGCCGAGGGACGGCGGTGAGCCCGCCGCGGCCCTGGACCGGCTGCGGCCGGACGCGGGCTCGCTGTCGGTGCTGCATCCCGAGCCCGGGGCGGCCGCGCGGCTGCTCGCCGCCCGGCGGGCCACGCGAGTGCAGGTCCGGGGCGCCGGGCGGGTCGGGGCGGCGGTCGCGGCCGTGCTGTCGGCCGAGGGGATCGGCCGGGTCGATGTGGTGGACGGGGGCCGTGTCGAGCCCTGGGATGTGGCTCCCGGCGGGCTGTCGGCGGATCAGATCGGGGAGCGGCGGGATCTGGCCGCGCGCCGCGTGGTGCGACAGGCCGCGCCCGGTCCGCTCCCGCGCAGCCCGGCGCGGGAGCGGACCTCCGCGGGGGAGCCGGGGCTGGCCCTTGTGGTGATCGCCCCGCGTGACGGCCTCGCGGCGTACGCACCGGCGCCGGAGCCGGCCGAGCCGCTGCTCGCCTCCGGGACCCCCCATCTCTACGCGGGGGTCATCGAGGCCACCGGGGTGGTGGGACCGCTGGTGGTGCCGGGTATCTCGCCCTGTGCGGGCTGCGCCGCGGCGGGCCGTGCCGAGCGGGAGCCCGCCTGGCCACGGATGCTCGCGCAGTGGCGGTCCGGCCGCCGGCGGACCGCCCCGGCCTGTGACGCGGCGCTGGCGATGGTGGTGGCGGGGTTCGCGGCAGTGCAGGCGCTGGCCTTCCTGGACGGTCGGCCCTCCGGGGGCGCGGGGGTCCGGTGGGAGTTGGCGCTCCCCTCTCTCGTCTGGGAGGCGCGTCCGGTCGAAGCACATCCCGGATGCGGCTGCGGGGCGGCCGGGGAGGAGGATGCCGTATATGCCTCGGCCGCAGAGGCATCGCACGCGACAATGTCCGGGTGACCGACGCCTGCACATGGGGCGACGGGGGGCCGGGGGCCACATCCCCGGAATGGCACGGCTGTAGTTGGAGGGGCGCATGACCGATCTGCCGCGCAAGGCGATCACCCGTACCGCCAAACTGGCGACGCTGCCCTTGGGATTCGCGGGGCGCGCCACGTGGGGGCTCGGGAAGCGGATAGGGGGGCGGCCGGCGGAGATCGTCGCACGCGAGGTCCAGCAGCGTACCGCCGAGCAGATGTTCAAGGTCCTCGGCGAGCTCAAGGGCGGGGCCATGAAGCTCGGCCAGGCCATGTCGGTCTTCGAGTCGGCGCTGCCCGAGGAGATAGCCAAGCACTACCGGGCGGCCCTGACCAAGCTCCAGGAAGCGGCCCCTCCCATGCCCACGCGCACGGTCCACGCGGCGCTGGCGGAGCGGCTGGGGCCGGACTGGGCGGAGCTGTTCCAGGAATTCGAGGACAAGCCGGCGGCGGCCGCCTCGATCGGGCAGGTCCACCGGGCGGTCTGGCACGACGGGCGCACGGTGGCGGTCAAGGTGCAGTACCCGGGGGCGGGCGAGGCGCTGCTGTCCGACCTCAACCAACTGAGCCGGTTCGCCCGGGTGCTGGGTCCGCTGGTGCCGGGGCTGGACATCAAGCCGCTGATCGCGGAGTTGCGCGAGCGCGTCGCCGAGGAGCTGGACTACGAGCTGGAGGCCGCGTCCCAGCGGGCCCATGCGGAGGAGTACGCGCAGGACGCGGAGATCGTGGTGCCCGAGGTGGTGCACCAGAGCGATCAGATACTGATCACCGAATGGATGGAGGGGATACCGCTCTCCGAGGTGATAGCCGACGGCACACAGGAGGAGCGGGATCGCGCCGGACAGCTGCTGGCCCGCTTTCTGTTCTCGGGGGCGTCCCGCACCGGGCTGCTGCACGCCGATCCGCATCCGGGGAACTTCCGGCTGCTGACCGGTGACGACCCGGACGGGCCGCCGGAGCGGTGGAAGCTGGGGGTTCTGGACTTCGGCTCGGTGAACCGGCTCCCCGAAGGGCTCCCGGAGCCCATCGGCGTCGCGCTGCGCCTGGCGCTCGACGGCGACGCCGCGGGGGTCTACGAGCTGATGCGCGAGGAGGGGTTCGTCAAGCCGACGATCGAGATCGACCCCGACGATCTGCTGGACTTCCTGCTGCCGATGCTCGAACCGGCCCAGACCGATGTGTTCGTCTTCGACCGGCAGTGGCTGCGCAGCCAGGCGGCGCGGATGGCCGATCGTCGCTCCCCCGTCTACGAGCTGGGCAATCAACTGAACCTGCCGCCCGCCTATCTGCTGATTCACCGGGTGACCCTGAGCACGATCGGGGTGCTGTGCCAGCTGGGCGCCGCGGTGCGGATGCGGAATGAGCTGGAGGCATGGGTACCCGGCTTCGCGGTGGGCCCGGCGTCCGAGGACCGCGCCACGGACCACGCCGAGGACCGCGCCGCGGACAACGCCGAGGACCGCGTCGGGGAAGGCGCCGAGAAGGCCGACGCCGGGCAGGGCACCGAGACGGCCTGAGCTCGCGCCCGGCCGCGCCCGCCCGGCCGGGCCTCTGCCCCGCGCCTCCGCCACCGGGCGGGCGTTCGCCCGGAGCGCGGCCGCTCCGGGACAGCCGAAGGGCCGGTCCGATCGGACCGGCCCCCGGGGTCGCGCGACAGGTCGGTGTATGACCTGGTCGGCGCGTCTGCGTATCAGCCCTGTGTGTGGTCGGTGCCGCACATGGTCACTGCATGACGGCCATGGCCAGGGCGCGGCGGGCGCGGCGCGAGGCGCGCTCCGCGCGGCGCTGCATCCGGCGGGCGGCGGCGAGCCGAACGGCCCTTCGTTCGGACTCGGCTTCATGCAGCCGGTCGTGCATATGCGCACGCGCCAGGGCTTCTTGGATGAGTTGCATCTCTCGGTTCCTGTTCTGGCGCGACTCGGGCGCGCCGGAGGTATCAGGTGCGGGGGTTTCGGAGACCGGTGGGGTCATCGTCGGGACCTGCTTCATGGGGTCGTGCGTCGCTGGGCGATCGATGGTGCCGATGGTGCTCATGCCGCGACCGGGTTCTTACGCGGGCGGCCACGCGGCCGCTTGCGGGCCACCACCACGCCCTGGACGAAGAGCTCGCCACCCCAGACGCCCCAGGGCTCACGGCGGTCCTTGGCCCCGGCGAGGCATGCCTCACGCAGCGGGCAGGTCTGACACAGCGACTTCGCGTACTCGACGTCGGCCGGGGACTCGGCGAAGAAGACCTCCGGGTCGTACGAACGGCACGGAACGGCTACACCCAGGTTGTCGATGGCCTCATCGAGTTCGGTGAGGGCGGTGAGCGGGGTCAAGGAGTCCTCCGAAGGGTCAGGCGGGCGGTTCAGGTCGGTCGATGCGGACGGGGCGGGTGCGTTGAGTTGCACGGTGTGTGTTCCTCGTCTCTTCGGTCCGGCTGTTGGCCGGGCTGTGGCAAATCAAAAGGGCCGCGGATCCCGGTGTGGGTTCCGCGGCCCTGGAAGGTGCCGACCTGATCCTGTATCAGGCTGGATAACTCCAGGGTTCGAGCCTGCGGAAGGCCCACGTCTTGTGGTGCTGCTGCTGCGCCCGGGATTCGGCACCATTGGCCGCAAAGGCATAGGCGATTGCCCGTGCCGCTGCCGCTACCGCAGGTGCCTGGATCGGTCGCTCGCTGAGACGCGCCTCATTGGCGCCGGACATACCGGTGCCAGGAAGTGCGGCGCCGAGCAGGCAGGTGGCGACGACCGATCGATCGGCCATTTTGATGGTGTTGATGAAGCTGATCATTGGTCTTCGCCTCCTCTCGGCGTCTCGGGGACCGATCGAAACCAGTCCGGGGTGTTCAGTACAACACGGAATCCTCGGCTCCCGGAAGGGGCGTTGTCTCCGTGCTCGGAAGGCTATGGGTATGGCCTCCACGCGCGCAAACTATTTTTCCGTCGAGTTTTGCCAAGGCTCACCCGAATGGCTTCCTCCGGCACCGCCGCTCCCCTCGCCATCGCATGCCGAGGGCAGTTCCCGGCCCGCGCACAGCGCGAGAACGTCGGCTCCGAACCGGTCGAGCTTCCGTCTTCCGACACCAGAGATGCCGACGAGCTCCGATGCGGTTCCCGGAGCGGCCTCGGCGATCGCCAGCAGCGTCTTGTCGGTGAACACGCAGTAGGCCGGCTGCCCCAGCAGCCCCGCCTGCTCCGCCCGCCAGTCGCGCAGCCGCTCATAGAGCGCCTCGTCCAGCTCGGACGGGCAGTCCTCGCAGCGCATCAGCTTCATCTCGCCCGCGTCGGTCAGCACCCGGCCGCACACCCGGCAGTGGACCGGACCGCGCCGCCTGCGCACCGCGCCGCCCCCGCCCGGGGCCGCCGTCCCGCGCTCGATCCCGCCGCCCCCGCCCGGGGTACGGGCGCCCAGGGCCTGGGAGCCGGGCCGCAGCCCGTTGAGAAAGCGGGTGGGGCGACGGGAGGCCCGGCCGCCCGGAGTCCGCGAGAGCGCCCAGGACAGCGTCAGATGCCGACGGGCGCGGGTGACCCCCACATAGAGCAGCCGACGTTCCTCCTCGATCTGCGGCTCCGTCTTGGCGTAGGTGATCGGCATCATGCCCTCGGTGAGACCGACCAGGAAGACGGCGTCCCATTCGAGGCCCTTGGCCGCGTGGAGTGAGGCGAGGGTCACGCCTTCGACGGTGGGGGCGTGCTGCGCCGCCGCCCGCTCGTCGAGCTCCGCCACCAGATCGGACAGCGTGGCCCCGGGCCGGCTCCGCGCGAAGTCCTCGGCGAGCCGCACCAGGGCGGCCAGGGACTCCCAGCGATCGCGCACCGCGCCGGACCCCGCCGGGGGCTCGGGCGTCCAGCCCCGGGTGCCCAGCACGGCCCGCACCTGGGACGGGATGTCCGCGTCCTCCAGGGCCGGGTCGGCGCTTCCGCCGCGGGCCGCGCCGCGCAGCAGCAGCCCCGCCTCGCGCACCTCGGGCCGCTCGAAGAACCGCTCGGCGCCGCGCAGCTGATAGGGCACCTGGGCGTCGGCCAGGGCCTGCTCGTACAGCTCCGACTGGGCGTTGACCCGGTAGAGGACCGCGATCTGGCTCGGCGGGACGCCGCCGCCCCCCTGCTCCACCGGGGTGATCAGCTCACGGATCCGGCGGGCGGTGCCCTCGGCCTCGGCCGGCTCGTCCGCGTAGGCGGTGTAGACCGGGTCGGGGCCCGGCTCCCGCTGGGAGACCAGCTCCAGCCGGTGCTCGGCGGCGCGGCCGCGGGCCTGGGAGAGCAGTCCGTTGGCCAGGTGCACCACCTGCGGGGTGGAGCGGTAGTCCCGGATCAGCTTGACCACCGTGGCCCGGGGATGGCGGATGCGGAAGTTCAGCAGATGGTCGGGGGTGGCGCCGGTGAAGGAGTAGATGGTCTGGCTGGCGTCGCCGACCACGCACAGGCTGTCCCGCTCACCGAGCCACAGATCCAGCAGCCGCTGCTGGAGCGGGCTGACGTCCTGGTACTCGTCGACCACGAAGTGCTGGTACTGGCGGCGCACCTGATCGGCGATGTCCGGCCGCTCCTGGAGCACACCGACCGTGAGCAGCAGCACATCCTCGAAGTCGATCACGCCGCGGTCGCGCTTCAGCTGCTCATAGGTGGCGTAGATCCGGCCGATCTCGGCGGCGTCGCGGGGGGCCTCCCGGCCGGATTTGGCGGCCGCGGCCGGATAGTCCTCGGGCACGGTCTGGGTGACCTTCGACCATTCGATCTCGCCGGTCACGTCCCGCAGCTCATTGCGGTCCAGCCGGACCCGGCACCGCGCGGCGGCCTCGGCCACGAGCTGCACCTTGCGCTCGACCAGCCGCGGCACCTCACCGCCGACCGCCTTGGGCCAGAAGTACTGCAGCTGGCGCAGGGCCGCGGAGTGGAAGGTGCGCGCCTGCACCCCGCCGGCGCCGAGCTGCCGCAGCCGGCCGCGCATCTCCCCCGCCGCGCGGTTGGTGAAGGTGACGGCCAGCACACTGGCGGGCTGGAGTATGCCCGCGCGCACCCCATAGGCGATCCGGTGGGTGATGGCGCGGGTCTTGCCGGTGCCGGCCCCGGCCAGCACGCACACCGCGCCGTGCAGGGACGTCGCCACCTCGCGCTGCTCGGGGTCGAGCCCCTCGAGCACCGCGTCGGCGTCACGCGGCGTGGCCGCGTAGGTGCCCGGTGTGGAGCCCTGCGGGAACAGAGTGGAGGACGTTGCTGCAGTCACCCCGCCATGCTGCCAGGTCCCTGGGGGACGCCCGTGCCGGTTGTCCACAGCCATGGCCTTCCGGTCGTATGAACGCCGCAGAACGCAGGAGAACGCCGGGAATGACCGGCGAAAGGTGAGCGTTCACCTTCTGCCCACCCACCACGACCCCGAGGAGAGCGAAGACCGATGGCCGGCACTGTGACGATGTACAGCACCACCTGGTGCGGCTACTGCCGCCGTCTGAAGGGGCAGATGGACCGCGAGGGGATCGCCTACACCGAGATCAACATCGAGCAGGACCCGGAGTCCGCGGCCTTCGTCGAGAAGGCGAACGGCGGCAACCAGACGGTGCCGACGGTTCAGGTAGTTCCCGCCAATGGTGGCGCCGAAGTCGTGATGACGAACCCGAGCCTCGCTCAGGTGAAGCAGGCGCTCAGCGCCTGACGACCCGCTCCCCACCGCACGCAAAGAGACCCCCGTCATCGAGTTCGACGGGGGTCGTCTGCTGTCTTGCTCAGCCCTTCAGAAGGGGATGGGCCAGCGCAAGGGCACATCTGCCTCAATCCGGGAGGGTCGAGTACCGCTCAATGCTTGCGCGCCCTGTGGACCGGTCGAGTAGGCGCAGCTCCCACGGGCCCGTGTTCACGTCAAAGTCCTTGCCGAACCCGACCCACTTGCCCGCCATACGTCGGCCCGTCGGCTCGATCAGCAGCTGAATCGCACCGTGGTACCGGGCGCCCTGGTAGTACCCGTCAGCCGCCGTCTGCTCGGTCCACGTACCGGTGACGACGTTCCGGTCAACGGTGAGGTCCAGAGACAACGGGCTGTCCGGGTTGGTCCACGCTCCGGGCAGGCTCTGGGCTGTCAGCCGGTTGCCGTGCTGAACGATCACGACGTGATGCTTGCAGTCGAACATCTCGTCGCGGCTGGACGAGTAGAACTCGTACCGGGACAGCCAGATGCCCGCGTACTCGCTCTGCGGCTCCGTCTCCGGGCTTCAGCGTCGGCCGTGCCGACTTCCTCAGCCTCCATGTCGTGGCCTCCTGCCCCGTCTGAGTGGACGCGTGCCATCGGGATCGCGAACCCCAGCGACTCGGGGGAACGGCCGGTGAACCGCTTCAGTGCCCGCGCATACAGCGGGCGGCATGTCCTGGTCTCCCCGGACTCCCAGCGTTGCACGAGTCGCCTGGAGGCGTCGTTCGGCTCCCCCAACTCCTCGCCTGCGCCGCGTCAGCCCCGGGCGAACTCGTCTTGGCTGAGGTTCATCGACTTGCGCACAGAAGTCAGCACGTCGTTGGGGATTCGCTCCGCTCGACCGGAGTCGTCATGATCCGAGGGTAGCCACGTCACGCCTACAATGACACCGGTTTGACGCCCTCGGGGTGACATCGACATGACGCCCGAGGAACGCCTTGAACGTCGCCGCAATGGTCATGATCGATCCGGAACATGGGGTGCCGTTAACGAGCGGCGAACCAGGTGCCAAGTGACCCGCCAGTAGTTTCCTGGGCGGGTTTTCACGTTTCTGTGTGGCTTGTCTGGTTGATCGGGGCCAGCCGCTGTAAGCGGGGCCGTTCAGGTGGTGCGGTCGTATCCGGGGCGCGGGGCTGCTCGTTGACCGCCTGGCCAGCCCGGGGCCCGGCCGGAGACGGCCCCGCCCTTCCCGCAGGCCGAGATCAAGCGCATCTGGCGTGCCTGGGACCATGCGGTGGACACCGGGCTGATGGAGAGCGGCGCTGAGACAAGTACCCCTTCACCCCGGACGGAAAAGTGCTCGGTCGCGGCCGGCAAGAGCGGCCAGGTGCTTGCCAACGGCGAACGACTCACCCCGTCGGTGGCCGAGCGGCTGCGGACGGAGATGCCGCTGCTGGCCGGGATGGTCACCTTCTACGAGAACATCCAGCTCGCCGGTCGGGGCCTGGACGGGGCGCCCGAGGACGGTGTGATGACCCTGGTGCTGCCCTCCGGTCCCGATCCGATGCCGCCACTGGACGAGAAGGCCCTGGCCGACGCCCAGGCCGCTACTGCGGTGCTGGTGCGCCAGGGCAAGGTCTCCGAACCGGCGGGCGCGATGGTCATCCCTGCCCAGCGTAGCGGCGTACTGTTCGCCGTCGGAGGCCGGGACGGCGAGCTGTACGTCAACGGGCGTGCGCTCACCCAGCAGTGGGCCGGCGCCCTCCGATCCGAGCTGCCGGATCTGGCCTCGGACATCACCCGGCTCCAGGCCATGCGCGCAGAGTGGCTGGACGCGCCGCCCGCAGACCGCACGCTGGCCCTGGCCGCTGGCTGCACCGACCCGAACTGCCTGACCCCGCACTGACCAACGCACACGCCACGCTGGCCCCCTGCCGGTCGGCGAGGAGGCCAGCGTGGCGTGGGGCACTGACATCGCATCAGGCTGCGGTGGGCTCGGGATCCGGGTCCTGGGGGACGGGGGTGGCGAGTTGGAGGCGGCTGCCCATGTTCAGCCGCACCTCGCCATACGGCTGGATATGCATCCAGAACAGCGGGGTCAGGGCCCGTTTGTCCTCGTCGGTCAGCGCGTCAGCCCATTCGGGGTCGGCGAACATATCCTGGATCATCAGGGTGTTCACGTAGACCAGGGCCGATTGCAGGAGATGGAGCGCGAGAAGGGACAGTTCTTGCTGGTCACGGCGGTTGCTGGACAGTTCGCCGCTCTTGCCGAAGAAGATGATGTCGTTGGCGCCGTTCCATCCCTCGACGACGTTGAGGCCCTCCTGGATCTCGCGCTGGAGGTCGCGGTCGCGCAGGTAGCGGGCGAGAAGATGGTCTTCTGGGCTTTGCCGACCTCCAGCATGGCCTGGTAAACGGGGTGGGCGGTGCGGGTGAAGCGCCGCAGGATCGCCTCGGTGGTGGCGGTGCCGACCCGGATGGCGGTGGCGTACTTGATGAGCTGGTCGTAGTTGCTCTCGATGACGTCCCAGCGGATCGGGCGGGTCATCGCGTCGGCGAGGTTGTCGTAGGTGTCCTCGTCCTCGCGGCCCGGCCGGTAGAGCTTGGCCTTGTTGATCTGCTTGATGCGGGGCAGCAGGTCGTAGCCCAGGAGCCTCGTCAGTCCGAACCCGATTTCCGACTGGCCGTGTGAATCGACGTAGTTGCCCTCGGCCTGCATCGTCGTGGCGTGGCGCATCATGCCCTCGATCGCGGCGGCGACCTCGGAGGCGGTGCAGTTGAGAAGCTGGCTGTGAATGGCCATCGACCCTTTCTCGATGTGCCAGTACTCGAGCACGCCCCGGCCTCCGTAGCGGGAGTGCCACTCGGTGAAGATGTTGCGGTCCCAGGCTTTGAAGTGCGTGGAGTCCGAGGCGACGGTGGTGGTGCCCTGCCCCCACACTGTTTCCTGGCGGGCGGCGAAGGTAGCGTTGGCGATCTCCACACCGGCGGCCTTGAGGCCGACCGCGGTCAGGTAGCGGCGGGCGGTGTAGCGCAGTTCCTCCTCGCTGTGCCCGTGCTCGCTGGCCGCAACCGAGCTGATCCCGGAGTTGGTGCCGTACGCGTACGCGATCAGGAGCAGGCGTTCCAGGAGCTTGGCCTCGTCGATGGCCTTGCGGGTGCCGACCGGGGCGAGGGCCTTGAGCATCCCGGTGCGCAGGGCGGCCTCTTTCAGGATGTCGATGAGGGCGACGGTGCCCCACTTCTTGCGGATCGCCTTCTTGAGCTTTCGCAGGTTCTTCGGCTCTTTCTGCGGCTCGGGCTCGGTGAACGTGATCGCGCCGTTGCGGTGCTTGCCGCTGATGGTCACCCAGGGCAGCTTCGGCAGCTTGGTGTCCAGGGCGCCAAGCGCGTCGCGCATCTCGCTCTGGAGCTGGGCGGTGAACACCTTCGCGTCCCGCGGTTTGTTCAGCTTCTCATAATACTCCGCGCGCCGGGTCTCGAAGTCGTCGGGCAGGTCCTCGTCGGGGTTGCGCCACTTGTCGGCGCCGACCACCCAGATCTCCTTGCAGCGCAGCCGGTCGCGCAGGGCCTGGAAGACGCACGCCTCGTACACGGTGCGCATGACGCGTGCCGGCCCCTTGTCGGGGGTGTGGAGGGCAAACTCCGTCCAGTCCTTGCGGACCACGCCGTTAAGGGGGACGGTCTCGCCGAGCGGCAGGTAGGTGGTGGAGGAGTCCTTGTGCCGCTCGATCAGGGCCAGGGCCTCGATGACGGGCTTGTGCCGGTCGTTGGAGGAGCGGAAGTCCAGCACCCCGAGGAGCTTCATCAGCCCGGCCCGGTAGTGGTTGCTGTAGGAGGACTTGAATACCTCCCGCTTGGAGCGGGCGAAGGCGGCGTTGGTCGCCTTCATCTCGGCGACCAGGTCTTTCAGCGTCTTCTCGCCGCCGACGGCCGGGTAGATCACTTCGCGCACCGACCCTTCGGGGGCGCCGAGGGAGGCGGCGGCGATCCTCCCGAGCAGTCCGGCCTTGCCGCGGACCTTGGTGAACTCGGCGACGAACGCTTCGGTCACCTTCTTCTCCGCTCGCGCGTTGATGCGGTGCACGGTGGAGTTCAGCAGCTCCACCAGGATGTCGGTGATCTCCCGCTGCCGCTGGAACAGCAGCGCGGCCAAGAGGACGTGCCGCACCTCGGGGGCGAAGCGCCGCAGGTGGCTCGGGGAGGACGCCGACGCTCTCGCCCGCCAGGCGTTGATCACCTGCGCGCCGATGCCGGTGAACGCGTTCTCCGGGACGCCGACGGCGCGGACCTGCCCCAGCTTGGATATCTCGTCCAGCAGCGAGTTGAGGCTGACGTTGCCCGGGTGGGCCTTGATGTCCGAGAGCACGGACTCCACCTCGTCTTCGTCCTCCGGGGGTGTCGCCGTCCGCCGCGGTCGCCTCGGCCTGCCCAGTGCCGGTCAGGTCGGTGAAGACCAGTGCGTCCAGGCGGCGGGTGCAGTCCTCGGCCCGCGCGAGCCGGTCGGCGACCTCGGCGACGGCGCGCTCGTCGGCCTGATGGAGCGCGGAGCGGATGATCGTGTTGACCTGGGCTGCGGTCGGCGGCTCGATCAGGTCCGCGCGCATCTGCCGCAGCAACTCGGCCCGCACCTGTTCCTCGCGGCGTTCGTCGTGCCAGATCACGTCCACCAGGTGCGAGACGAGCTTGACCAGGTCGGTCTTGGCGCACTCGTGCCAGCCGGTCAGATCCCGCAGCTCGCTGCGGTGCCGCTTGGCTGCGCGGGAGGTGAAGTCGTAGAACCCCAGCTCGGAGACGGCGACGCCGACCTGCTTGGCGACGTGCTCGACCGCGTCGGACGGCAGCTCCAGGCGCATTCGGGGAAACCGGCCGCGCCAGGTCAAATACTTGAGCTGAATGGCGAAGCCCAGCCTGGTAGCGCCGGTCTTGTTCCGTAACCAGCCCGCCTCGTCGCTGGACAGGGTGAAGTGGTCGACCACCCCGTCCAGACCCAGATCCCGCCCCACTGTGCAGTTCCTTCCGCATGCCCCCGTGATCACTTGTCGGGCTGGACGGTAGGGCCGGCGGTGTACAGCGGGCGCGGGTATCGGCGAAGTGCCCCGGCGCGCCGGGCGGGCCTGGTAAGAAACACGGCCGGATGGCCAGGCGCCCGGGCGGGGACTCCCCACCCGGGCGCCTGGAGCGCATGGGCAGCGGGATGCCGAGGTCGCGCCGGATGCGATCGCCACCCCCGCAGGGTATGCCAGTCAGGCTCTGCGTCCCGGTGCGCCGGAGGTTGGCCTCGACGGCGTCGGTCCGGATGACACCGGGCATGACCGCGGTGACGCGTACGCCGCGCGGGCCGCAGGCGAGCGCGAGGCTCTTGCTGTAGGAGTTGAGGGCGGCCTTGGCGGCAACGTAGGGGACGCCGTTGGGCTTGGGGGTAGCGGGCGGCGTTCGAGGACACATGTACGACGGCGCCGTGCCCCTGCGCCGTCATGTGCGGGACAGGACGAGGATGCGATCGAGGCGGACGACGGACAGAAGGTTGGCTTCGAGGTTCGCCTGCCAGTCGTCGTCGGTCGCGGCGAGGGCACTGTCGGGTACCTGGGCGTTGCCCGGCGCAGGTTTTCATAGTGCCCAGGCACTTACAGGGTCATCGCCCAAGCGCGGTCGCAGGTTGGGAACCGGCGGGGCCCGGGGGGCGCTGCCGCGGGGGACCTGAATGGGTTTTTGAGGGGGTGGCACGCACCCCCTGAACTTTTCGCCGTCGCGCTTACGGTTGTGGCCATGGGCAACGAATTGGGACCGCGAGGATGGCTTACGGCGGCGGGAAACTCGTCGCTGGGCGAGTTCCTGCGTGCTCGGCGGGATCGCCTGACCCCAGCCCAGGCCGGGCTTCCGCCGGGTCCGGTGCGTCGGGTGCCGGGGCTTCGCCGCGAAGAGGTCGCGCTGCTGGCGGGGGTGAGTACCGATTATTACGTGCACCTCGAACGTGGCCGGGAGATGCATCCCTCGCCCGAAGTGGTCGGGGCGCTCGCCCGGGCCCTGCGTCTGGATGCTGCCGCCACCGATCACCTGCACCGGCTCGCGGCCGCCTCGCGCGTCCGGCCCGAGGAGATCACCGAGGAAGTCGCTCCGCAGCTGGCCAGTCTGCTGGATCAGATGCAGGCGGTGCCTGCGTTGGTCGTCACGGCCGATCAGGCAGTACTGGCCGCTAACACCTTGGCGCGGGCGTTGTTCGCCGACTTCGAGGCGGTCGACCACATGGCGCGCATGGTCTTCCTGGACCCGGTGGCCGACGGCTTCTTCGTCGACTGGCTCGCCGCGGCGGCCGGGGTGGTGCGAAACCTGCGGGCCGCGAGCACGGTCGTCCCGTCGCGGGTTGAGCACGTCGTGGGAGTGCTGTCGGTGCGCAGCGAGGAGTTCGCCCGGCTGTGGGCCGAGCACGAGGTGGAGCCGTGCACACGCGTAGTCCGGCGGTTCCGTCACGGGGCGGTCGGTGAGCTCGAACTGGATCAGGAGTCGTTCGCGGTCTCCAGCGATCCCGGTCAGTACCTGTGGACCTACAGCACCGCGCCTGACGCGCACCGCGGTGACGGCCTCCCTCTGCTGTCCACCTTGGCTTCAGACCTGGGGAGCGTTGGGCTCTCCTGAGGTGTACGCGTCAATCTGCTTCTGTCAGACGCAGACCGTCCTGGGGTGCCAGCGCCCCGGCTGCCGACACGGGCCGCGATGGGAGAAATAGGGACCTTCGCACCGTCACCGCAGCGTCACGTTCGGTGAGGTTTCCGGTTGGCCGAAGGCGCTGTCGGTGTGCGGGAAGCATCGCTGCAATGGTGCCGCGGTATCGCACCGTGCCAAGCCGGCGGGCTTTCCGTAGTCGTCCGTCATCCGGATCTCATCCCGAGTCTGTGTGTATGGCTTCGGCCATGACAAATCGTATGGAGATGTAATGAGGAATAGATTGCTGGGCACCACCGGAATTCAGGTGTCCGAACTTGCGCTGGGTACGGGTCGGCTTGGAACCAGGTCGGGAGCGTGGGACCGGGCGGCTGCACGTGACACCGCCGCGGCGTTCGTAAACGCCGGCGGCACTCTGTTCGACACGTCGAGCCGCTACCTCGGCGGCGAGGGTGAGACTCTCGTCGGCGAAGTCATGGTTGGCCGACGTGAAGAGTTCGTCGTGGTGTCGAAGTATGGCAGGACGCCGTTGGGGAAGCCCGCCATCGCGGCCGCCGGGCAGCACCGTAAGGCTCTGCGGGCTGAGGTCGAGGGCAGCCTGCGGCGGCTGGGAACCGACTACATCGACGTGCTGCTCGCCCACACCGACGACGGTGTGACCCCGGTCGAGGACCTCATGCACGCCTTTGACTCGCTCGTGCGCAGCGGCAAAGTCCTGCACGTCGGGTTCTCCAGTTTCCCCGCCTGGCGCGCCGCCGGCGCCGCCGCGGTCGCCGAGCACCGCGGCTGGGCGCGCCCCGCTGTCCTGGAGATGCACTACAACCTGCTGGAGCGCGCACCGGAGCGGGAGCACCTGCCCTTGGCGCGGGCACGCGGCATGGCGATGCTGGCCGCTTCACCGCTGTCCGGCGGCCTGCTCTCCGGTGACCTGCCGATCAGCTACGAGATCACCGAGGAGATGAACGCCCAGCACCGCGTCATGCTCGTCGGTGGGCCGCAGTCACCCGAGGGCATGGTGATCCACGACCGGCAGGCGCAGGCTGTCGTGGAGACCGTCGCCGCGATCGCCGCGGAGATCGGGACATCTACCGTCACCGTCGCCGTGGCCTGGGTGCGAGCCACCGGTGCGATCCCGGTCCTCGGCGCACGCGACACCGGCGAGCTGGCGGCGAACCTCGCCGGCGCCGAGCTGGACCTGTCCGACGAGCACCTCGCCCGTCTCGGCGAGGTCAGCTTGCGGCCGAAGGGATTCCCCTACGACATGCTCGTGCACGACGCCGTCGAGCTCGGCCTCGACGTGACCGACCCGCAGGTCGGCGCCACCCTCTGACTCCACGACCAGGAAGACCGATACGCCATGACCATAAGCGACCCGTACACCGACCACACCGACCAGGTCTTGGAGAATCTCCGCCGCGCGCAGTGGCACGCGGAGTCGGAGTGGAGCAACGATCCGGCGACGGTCATGGAGACCGTCGCCCCCACCGAGAGCCTGCGGTTCTCCGACGGCCACATGTGGGTGGCCAACCAGGTCGACGACGACGGCCGCCCTTACCTCAACGTGGTCTCCGACCGCGAGGGAATTGCCGGCCACTATGACTGGCTGTTCAGCGCCTCACAGCACCAGCAGTACTTTCTGCACGCCAAATTCGCCACTACCTGGTGGTCGCTGTGGGACTCCACCTACCACGGCCGCAACCTCGCCACCGGCGAAGACATCGACGCCGACGTGCTGTCCCTGCTGGTCACCGACGGCAGCGACGGAATCTCCTCGGAGCTGGCGTGGATGCAGCAGCGCACCGCGGCCCCGTTGACCGACCGCGAGCGCCACCGGCTCCTCGACGCCCACACCAAGGCGCTGCGCTCCGGGGATGTCGAGGACATCATGGGCTTCTACAGCGAGCAGGAGTACTTCTCCAGCGCCCTGCGCCCCTACACCGCGGTGGCATCGCCCGCGCTGAGGCTGGATAGGCTCGGCGAACTGCGCGGCTACTACGAGGCGTTCTATGACGAGTTCGCCGTCATCGATCTGCAGCACACCAACTGGTACTCCCGTGACTGGTTCCTGTTCACCGAGAGCCGCTGGCGGTTGCGGCGCGCGGGGGGACACGAGACCGGGATGGTGACGGTCGACATGTACCCGCTCGGCACCGACGGGAAGATCATCGCTCGACTCGGTACCGGCACGGCGATGGCCTGAGCGATGACCCGGACCATCGACACCGACGTCCTCGTGGTCGGAGCGGGCATCGGCGGGCTGTCCGCAGCGGCGCACCTGGTCACGGCCGGGAAGCGGGTTCTCGTCGTCGAACGGCACGACCGGGTGGGAGGGCGCGCCTCGACCATCGAGGTCGACGGATTCTCGCTCAACACCGGCGCGGCCATGATCGAATCCCGCGGCCTGGCGGTGCGCACCGCCGAACTCGTGGGCGGCAGCGTCGAGCTCCGCCGCCCACGTCGCCTGCTGACCCTGCGGATCGGTCGGCTGCGCCTCGACGGGAGCAGAGGGATGCGCGGCTGGGCCCGCAGGCCCCTCCAACGCCTCGCGCGCCGCGCCCTGCGGCGCCTGCCCCGGCTCGCCGAGCGCCTGGGCACCACGGTGGACGACATTCGCGTCGATCAATGGCTGCACCGCATCACCCGCAACCTCACCGTGCACTCCGTCGTGGACACGATGTGCGCGAGCCTGCTCGCCGCCAACGCCCACGAGGCCCCGGCCCGTGCACTGCTGAGCCTGCTCGCCTCGACCACCAGCTCGCAGGACTCGGCGTTCTGTCCGGAGGGCACCGTCGGCCTTCCTCGTGCGATCGCCGAAGGCATACGCCGTCACGGCGGTGAGGTCCGGTGCGAGACGACGGCGCTGCGCATCCACGTGGCGAACGGCATTGCCACGGGGGCGACGATCCGGTCCGGGGACGAGGAGATCGAGGTCCGCTGCGACCACGTGGTCTCCGACACCGGTCCGCAGATGACGGTCGAGCTCCTCGGCGAGGACGTGGCGCTCCCGCAGGAGTACGTGCGCCGTGTCGGGCGTATGCGGCCGGCCCCCTTCCTCGTGGTCGACTTCGCCTCACGCCGCGAACTGCTGCCCGGCGCCGACGGGATCACGATGTTCGCGCGGACCCGCCAGCTGCGCTCCATCATCAGCATGAGCGCGGTCTGTCCCGAGCGGGCGCCATCGGGATGGCACCTGTACTCGGCGTGGGGGGTACCCAAACCGGCTCTGCGGGACTTCGACAACGACAGCGAGATCGCGCTGCTGACCGAAGACCTTCACACTCACGTCGACGGGTTCAGTGACGCCCGCATCGTCGCCACCCGGGTCCTGCGCGACCAGGAACCCGCCCAGCGCGCAGCCGCAGGCACAGAAATCCCCTACACCACCCCGATCGCGCATCTGTGGAACGTCGGTGACGCGGTCAAGCAGAAAGCAGGCGGCATCGAGGCCAGCGCCGACGTCGGCCGCACGGTCGCCCACGAGATCCTTGGCGAGATCGCTGAGGAGAGGAGGAGCCCATAAACCAGGGAACACTTGCCGTCATCGGCGAGGGTCGCGGTCTGGGCCGCTCGATCGCGGGAAGGATTCGATTTCGCCCTCGTAGGCCGCAACGCCGACACGCTCGCCGAACTGACCGACGAGCTGTGCCGCGAAGGCACACGCGCCGAAGCCTTCGAAGCCGATGTCACCGACCGCCCCCGTCTCACTGCGACGATCGCTGCTGCGAAAGCCTCACTCGGCCCGATCGAGGTCCTGGAGTACCCCCCGACGCCCGGCGACCTGTCCACCGTCGCTCCGGTGCACGCGATCGACCTGACGTCGATGCGCTGCGCGGCGAAACTGACGCAGTTCTCCCGTCACTCACTGGCAGCGCCGCGCCGGCCACCGTCTTGGTGACTGGCCCGTGCTCCCGTACCGGTCACGCCGTCACCGTGAGAGGTCCGATAGCAACATCGCCGCCACCACTACGGTGAGCAGCCCGACGTACGCCCAGGCGTAGATCTGGTCGGGGATGCGCGGTGGGCGCCGACGCAGCACCACGATGACCGGCAGGGCGCCGACAAGCACGGCCGCGGCGGCACTGGGGTCGACGAGGCCCACCAGGCGGACGTGTGCATCGGCGGAGGTCGGGAGCCCGGTGCCGCTGAGCGAGACCGCGGTGGCCGGGAGCGCCATGGCCAAGGTGAGGGGGTTGGCCAGCGCGCTCGCCACGTGCATCGTGTGCCCGGCGCGCCGCATCGCGGGGACGGTCATGACGCTGCCCCCTACGCCGAGGAAAGCCGCGACCGCGCCGACGGGTGCGCCGAGAACAGCCGGCAGCGGACGCGGTCCGCCCGCCGGCCCCCCGATGTGTGTGCGGGGGCGCAGGAAGCCGGGCCGCAGCAGCAGGTCGACGATGGTGATGGCCACGTACGCGACGAACAGCCAGAGGACCAGCGCCGGTGGGGCGAGGCGGGTGGCGAGCGCACCAACCGAGGCGCCGGCCGCCAGCGGGAGAAGCAGCCCGGTGCTGCCGCGGAGGGCGCCGAGCACCTGCCGGGGTGTGACGGCGGTCGCGAACGCCGCGTTCACCACCATCACCAGGGCCGAGGTGGCCGTGGCCACCCGCATCGCGTCCGCGCCGAGCGCGGCGTCCGCCCACACCACTACCGGGACCGCGGCGAACCCGCCGCCGAACCCGAACAACACCGTCGTCACCCCGGTGAGGAGTCCGATCCCGATCAACATCACAACGTCCACGGGACCATCCCACCAGGGTGGCCTGCCTTCTCGCATGCGAAGGTCGGCACTGTTCCTTCGCGTCTCAGCCAGTACGGTGGTGAGGTGAGGAACGGCGCAACCGGGGTCATGGTCGTCGACACCGTTGCGGGCACCTGGACCGTCCCGCCCGAGCGTGCCGTCCTGATTCCGGCCGCCACCCAGCACCGGGTCCGGATGCTGGGGGTGAGCACCCGGAGCCTTTACATCGAGCCGGACACCATTCCCTGGTGGCCCGCCACCTGCACGGTCGTGGACGTCTTCAACGAGAAGATCAGCACCCGCATCCGGGTCCGCCCCCGGTTCGAGGAGGCCCTCAAGACGGCTCGGGAGATCAAGGCCCACGCCCCGCACTGCCGGGTGCTCTTCACGGTGTTCGAGATGAAGCGACTGGGATGGGATGCGGCCGAGCTGACCGCGCTCGCAGACCACCTGACCGCGCACGGCTTGGTCCTGGAGATGCTCCACGGCCCCCTGACCGGCATGTACGACCCCAGCGGCCCCGGCAAGCTGCTGTTCGCGTTCTTCGCGGCGATGGCGGAGACCGAGCGGGGGAACATCCGGGAATCGACGCTCGAAGGGCTCGACACCGCGGCCCGCAACGGCAAGTACGGCGGGGCCGGCCGCCGGTCATCACCGACGACATGCTCCACACCGTGCTCCGCCGCCGCGCGCTCGGCGAGTCCGTCGAGCAGATCCAGCCCGACCTGATCATCCCCACCGGCAAGCGCAAGGGACAGAACCCGTCCGTGGCCAGCGTCTACCGGGCCCTGACCGAGAACGCCAAACGCGAGGCGTATCCCGAAGTCATCGAGCAGGCGCACGCCGACTTCACCGCCCTCCAGGCTGGCGAACTCCCCGGCCCGCCGTGCCGAGCCCGAGACCGTGCGGTGAGAGCACCCCTTCGATCCGAAGGCTACTGGCGGGTTACTTGGCACCTGGTTCGCCGCTCGTTAACGGCACCCCTCGTTCAGCCAGTCGGCGACGGCCGAGAAGCTCGGCTTCTCGATGAAGCGCCGGATCATCTCGATCAGCGTCGGGCCGTACTCGGGGTCGAGTTCCAGGGTGAAGCCTGCGTCGCCCTTCACCGCTCTGCGTCCGAAGGGGACAAGGCCACCCGGCCAGCGGCCGGTCTTCCGCATGGTTTCCCGGGAAGCCTTGTTGCGGGCCTTGATGGCGTCCAGTTCGGCCTCTGCGACCACAGCCAGGATCTTGGCGATGGTCTTGCCCCACGGCTTCGAGAGGTCGAATCCCTCCTCGCAAGAGATGAGCCCCTTACCGTTCGCCTCGCACCACTCGATGATGTCCGAGAGGTGGCGGACCGACCGCGCGATGCGGTCGATCTTCAGGATGATGATGTGGTCGAACTGATCCTTCTTGTTGTTGAGCCAGTCCCCCAGGGACGGGCGCACCCACGGCGAGATGGACGCCGACACGTCGATGTCGACGGCGAAGTCGACCAACTCCATCTCTTCGGCGTCCGCCCGCTTGCTGATGCGTGTGCGCTGCGTTTCCTCGCCGGTCTGGTTCTCGTTGCCTACAGACAGACGGACCACGCCAAGCGCCCTGGGCTTGGCGCTCACCCTTGCCCCTCCCCAAGACATGGGCGGCCCTCCCTGGCCGCCACAAGCAGGAGGAAAGTCTACAAACCGTGCCGACCGTTCTCTTCGCCGATGGGTCGACCCTGACCAACCCCTCGCTGGCGCAGGTCAAGGCCAAGGTCGGCCTCTGAGTCAGGCTCGCGTCAGGCCACGGCCGGCCGCTGCGTCAGCCTCGCGGCAGCGGCTCGCCGTACCAGAGCTCGATCAGCCGGGCCGCGATCGAGATACCGGACGGAGGCAGGACCTCCCCGGACTCGATCGCGGCCCGCAGCTCGTCCCGGGAGAACCAGCGCGCCTCGTGGATCTCCTCCCCGTCCACCTGGATGTGGGAGGACGTGGCGCGCGCCATGAAGCCGAGCATCAGGCTGGACGGGAACGGCCACGGCTGGCTGGCCACGTACTCGACCTCGCCGACCTCGACGCCCGCCTCCTCCGCCACCTCGCGGACCACGGCCTGCTCGATCGACTCGCCCGGCTCCACGAAGCCCGCCAGCGTCGAGAAGCGCCCCTCCGGCCAGTGCACCTGGCGCCCCAGCAGCGCACGGTCCCGCTCGTCCGTCACCAGCATGATCACGGCCGGGTCGGTCCGCGGGTAGTGCTCGGCACCACACGCCGGGCAGCGGCGGATGTGGCCCGCGGCCGCGATCGTCGTGCGCTCACCGCAGCGTGAGCAGAAGCGGTGCAGCCGCTGCCAGTTCTCCAGCGCGACCGCGTGCACCAGCAGCCCGGCGTCGCGTTCGGACAGCAGCACCCCCGCCTCGCGCAGCCCGGCCGGGCGTGCCGACTGGTCCATCCGCCCCGGCAGGGAGTCCTTCTGGAGCGCGAAATAGCGCACGCCCTCCTGGTCGGTGCCCAGGAAGTAGCGGTGGTTCTCGGTGTGCGGGGCCTCGAAGGACGGGGTCATGACGAGCTCGGTGCGACCATCCGAGGTGTCGTCGACCAGGGCCTGGCCGCCGGAGACCACGAAGACACGCGTCGTCGGGTGGCTCCACGCCGCGGCCAGCCACGCCTCGTCCAAGCGGTGGTGCGCGGAGCGGTCGATGCCGCTCGGAGCGCTGAGCGTGATCGGCCGGTCGGCGGCGCGGTCGGTCCAGGTGGTCACGGCTGCTTCCAACTCCCCCTGCGAAACGGGTGATTCACGTACATAAGCGAGCTTTTACCGTCCATTCTCCGCGAGATCGTCCCAGAGGTGGGCCGCCGCCTCGGCGCCCTTCATGAGCAGGCCGAGCTCGACCTTCTCATTGGGCGCGTGCCAGCCGTCGGACGGCACCGAGATGCCCAGGAAGAGCACCGGAGCGCCGAGGACGTCCTGGAGATCGGCGGCGGGCCCCGATCCGCCCTCGCGGGTGAAGCGGATCTTCTGGCCGAAGGCGCGCCCCATGGCGCGGACCACCGACTGGAGCGCGGGGTGGTCCAGCGGGGTCAGACACGGGCGGGTGGCGCCCCCTAACGTGATCTCATGGCGGATACCGGCCGGCAGCAGGGCCGCGACCCAGTCCCGCACGGCCGACTGGATCTTCTCCACGTCCTGGCCGGCCACCAGCCGGAAGGACAGCTTCAGCTGGGCGGCCGAGGGCACGATGGTCTTTCCGCCCGGCCCCTGGTAGCCCCCGCCGATGCCGTTGACCTCGGCGGTCGGGCGGGCCCAGATCCGCTCCAGGGTGGAGTAGCCCGCCTCACCGAGTGTGGCGCCTGAATGCGCGGTCCGCAGCCAGTCCGCCTCGTCGAAGGGCAGCTCGGCGAAGAGCTCGCGCTCGCGGTCGGTCAGCTCCACGACGCCGTCGTAGAAGCCGGGGATCGCCACCTTACGGTCGGCGTCGTGCAGTGCGGCGGCCAGCCGGGCGGCCTCGGTGGCCGGGTTGGGGACCGCACCGCCGAAGGAGCCGGAGTGGATGTCCTGGCCGGGGCCGTGGAGATCGATCTGGCAGTCGACCAGCCCCCGCATCCCGGTGCAGACGGTCGGGGTGTCCTCGGACCACATCCCGGTGTCCGAGACGATCACGACGTCACAGGCCAGCCGGTCGGCGTAGGAGCGGATCAGCTCGGGGAAGTGCGGGGAGCCGGACTCCTCCTCGCCCTCGATCAGCAGCTTGAGGTTCACCGCGGGTGCGCGGCGGCCGGTCACGGCCAGATGCGCGCGTATCCCCAGGGTGTGGAAGAGCACCTGCCCCTTGTCGTCGGCGGCGCCGCGGGCGTACAGCCTGCCGTCCTCGATGACGGGCTCGAAGGGGTCCGTGCGCCAGCCGTCCTCGCGGTGGGCGGGCTGGACGTCGTGGTGGCCGTAGACGAGCACCGTAAGGGCGTCGGGATCACCGGACGGCCACTCGGCGAACACGGCCGGAGCGCCGGGTGTGTCCCATATCTCAGCCACTGGGAAGCCCGTCGCGGCCAGGTGGTCCCTCAGCCACTGCGCGCTGCGTCGGACGTCGTCGGCGCGTACGGGGTCGGCGGACACGGACGGGATGCGCAGCCACTCGGAGAGTTCGTCGAGAAAGGCGGCGCCGTGGCCGTCCACATAGGCGCGGACGGCATTGTCCGGGTCCGGGGTGTTGCTCATACACGCGAGCCTATCCGGCCCGCGACGAAGCGAGGGCGGGGGCCTCCGGGGCGCTCATGTGTGCTCGCTCTCGGTCACGGTTCCGTCGTGGATACGGTCATTCCCGATCGCGCCGCCGTTCCCGTACTCGTACCCGTCCTCCGGCTCGCCGCCCGCCTCGCTGCCCGTCTCCCCGAGCAGGACGCGCTCGAGCCCGGCCCGGCCGGGCAGCCCGGTGGGCCTGACGACCTCGCCGCTGCGCACGTACACGAAGGCCGCCGTGACCGCCGACAGGGGCAGTCCGTGCTGCTCGGCCCAGGCGAGGCGGTAGATGGCCAGCTGGAGCGGGTCGGCGTCCTGGGAGCGGCCGGTCTTCCAGTCGACGATCTCGTAGCGCGGGCCGCCGTCGGGGCCCGCTCCGGGCTCGCGGTACACCGCGTCGATCCGGCCGCGGACGGTGCGACCCGCCAGGGTCAGCTGGACCGGCACCTCCACGCGGTACGGGGTGCGACGGGCGTACGGCGTACGCGCGAACGCCTCCTTGAGCGCGGCCAGCTCCCGCTCGTCGGCGATCTCCGCCTCGTCGTCCTCGCCGCCCGGCAACTCGTCCGGGCCCAGGAAGGGCAGCGGCAGCGCCTCGAAGCGGGACTCGACCCAGGCGTGGAAGCGGGTGCCGCGCCGCGCGGCGGGGCGCGGCGGCCGGGGCATCGGGCGGGCCAGCTCCCGTGCGAAGCCGTCCGGGTCGGCGGCGAGACGCAGCAGCTGCGAGGCGGTGAGCGTCCCCGGCAGGGGCACCTCGTGCACGGTCTCACGGGCACGGCGCAGCTCTCCGGCGAGCGCCTCGAGATCGCGGTCCCAGGAGCCGACCAGCCGGACCTCCTCGGGCGCCAGCTCGCCCTCGGCCGAGCCGTGCGTGATGTCGGACACACCGGGGTCCGGTGCGTCGTCAGGACCGCGGTAAGGCTCGTCGTCGTACGGGCCGTCGTCGTAAGGCGCGTCGTCGTACAGGCCCTCGTCATACGGCGCGTCCTCGTGCGGGTCCTCGTCGTACGGCACGTCCTCGTGCGGGTCCTCGTCATACGGCGCGTCCTCGTGCGGGTCCTCGGCCGCGTCCGTAGGGAGGTCCTCGTGCGGACCCTCCGCCGTCTCGATGCGCGCCAGATGGGCGAGCACCACATCGGCCGCGCGGCGGCGGTGGCTGAAGGCGGCCGGGTCGAGCGGAAGCGGCCAGGCCCGGTCGGCCGCCGCCTCCTGCCGGGCCGGGTTCTCGGCGCCCTCCTCCGGCGGCTCGGCCCATGCCTCGACCTCGCCGTACCCCGCCTCGCAGTGCTCGCGCAGCGCGGCCAGGAAGGCGGACGGGCCGCGCGGCCGCTTCTGGGTGGGGCCCCACCAGTGGCCGGAGCCGAGCAGCAGCGAGCGCGGCCGGGTGAAGGTCACATAGCCCAGCCGCAGCTCCTCGGTCCCCTGATGCCCCTTCATGGCGTCCTTGAAGGCGGCGATCCCCTTGCTGTCCCAGGCGGTGACGTCCGGCAGGGTCCGCGCGTCCCCGCGCAGCGCATGCGGCAGGACCTTCGCGTTCGCCGTCCAGGACTCGCGGGACTGTTCGCTCGGGAACTGTTTGGCGACCAGCCCCGGCACCGCCACCACGTCCCACTCCAGCCCCTTGGACTTGTGGGCGGTGAGCACCTTGACGGTGTTCTCGCCGCCGGGAAGGGCGTTGTCGAGCCCCTTCTCATACTGCGCGGCGGTGCGCAGAAAGCCGAGGAAGCCCTGAAGGGTGGCCTCGCCCTCCACGGCCGCGCCGCCCTCCCGGCCCGCGAAGGCGGCCGCGACGTCCAGGAAGTTGCCGAGCGTCTCGCGGCGGCGCGCGGCCAGGGCGTGCGGTGAGGCGGACAGCTCGACCTCGAGGCCCGTGGTGGCCAGGACCCGGTGGAGCACGTCCATCAGCGGATCGGCCAGCGAGCGGCGCAGTTCGCGCAGTTCGGCGGCGAGCCGGGCGAACCGCACCCGTGCTTCGGCCGAGAAGGGCAGTCCGTCGTCCGGGCCGCCGCCCGCCTCCAGAAAGGTGTCGAGGGCGTCGGCGAGGGAGATCACCTCGGAGGGGTCGGTGCCCTCGACGGCCTCGGCGAGCCGTCGGTCCGGGTCGCCCTCCGCCCCGTCCGGCCCGCCGTGGGAGACCAGCGCGCGGGCGCGGCGGCCGAGCAGTGCGAGGTCGCGTGGGCCGATCCGCCAGCGCGGCCCGGTGAGCAGTCGCACCAGCGCGGCGTTGGCCCCGGGGTCGTGGAGGACCTCGCAGACGGCCACCAGATCGGCGACCTCCGGCAGATGCAGCAGCCCCGACAGGCCCACCACCTCCACCGGGATGTCCCGTTCCACCAGGGCGCCCTGGATCTGCGCGAAATCACCCGCCGTACGGCACAGGACCGCGATCTCACCGGGCGGGGTGCCGGTGCGCACCAGGTGGGCGATGGAGTCGGCGAGCCAGGTCAGCTCCTCGGCGTGGGTGGGCAGCAGCGCGCAGCGCACCGATCCGTCCCGCTCGGCGCCGGGCGCGGGGCGCAGCGCCTCGACGCCCTCGTGCATCGCGCGCAGCGGGGCGGCCAGCCCGTTGGCGAGGTCCAGGAGGCGGCCGCCGCTGCGCCGGTTCTCACTGAGCGCGAAGCGCCGCGCGGGGCGGTCGTCGGCGTGCGGGAAGTGCTCGGGGAAGTCGTCGAGGTTGGCCACGGAGGCGCCGCGCCAGCCGTAGATGGCCTGGCAGGGGTCGCCGACGGCGGTGACGGGGTGTCCGGTGCCGCCGCCGAAGAGACCGGACAGCAGCAGCCGCTGGGCAACGGAGGTGTCCTGGTACTCGTCGAGCAGGACGACCGCGTACTGCTCGCGCAGGATCCGGCCGACCTCCGGGTGGTCGAGGGCCAGGGTGGCCGCATGGGCGATCTGGTCGCCGAAGTCGAGCAGATCGCGGCGGCGCTTCTCCTCGCGGTACGCCTCGACCAGGCCCAGCAGCTCCTGGCGGGCACGGGCGGCCTCGGGCACCTTGCGCAGCGCCTCGTTGGTGAGCCGCGTCCCTTCCAGCGTCCGCAGCAGCTCGGTGTCGTACGCGCGCAGCCGCCCGGCGGGGACGAGGTGCTCGGCGAGCTCGGCGTCGAGCGCGAGCAGATCGGTGACCAGGTCGGAGAAGGGGCGGGTGAGCGCCGGATACGGGCCGGGGGCGGCGCGCAGGACGCGGGCGGCGAGCTGGAACCGGGTGGCGTCGGCCAGCAGCCGGGCGCTCGGCTCCAGGCCGATGCGCAGCCCGTGATCCTTGAGCAGCTGACCGGCGAAGGCGTGGTACGTGGAGATGGCGGGCTCGCCCGCGGCCTCCTCGGCGGCGCCCGGGTCCGGGTCCAGGTCCAGGATGCCTGCCGTGACGAGGGCCTTACGGACCCGCTCCGCCAGCTCTCCGGCGGCCTTGTTGGTGAAGGTGAGGCCGAGCACCCGGTCGGGCGCGACCTGCCCGGTGCCCACCAGCCAGACGACGCGGGCCGCCATCACTGTGGTCTTGCCGGAGCCCGCCCCGGCGACGATCACCTGCGGGGCGGGCGGTGCGGTGATGCACTGCACCTGCTCCGGGGTGAACGGGATCCCGAGGAGTTCCTTGAGCTCCTCCGGATCGGTGATGCGGGCTGACACTCCAGTGAGGCTATCTGTGCCCACCGACAGGCCCCGCTGTCCCCGTCGTCCCGATCATCCCGGTCGTCCGCGGCACCGGACGCCCTGTCGTCACCGGACGCCCCGTCGTCACCGATGTCCCCGACGTCCCCGTCAGCGGATGCTCCGGGGCGTCAGTCGACCACATGGCGGCCCTCCGCGCGGGCGCTGCACGCGCCGCGGAAGGCGCAGCGCTCGCAGTGGTCGCCGGTGCTCGGGGTGAAACGCTCGTCGAGGACCCGCCCGGCCGCGGTGGCGAGCAGCTCCCCCACCCACTCCCCGTCCGGCGGCTCCTGGGCCTGGACCTTGGGGACGCCGTCGCCGCCGTCCTTCTTGGCGGCGCCCTGCCGCAGCTGGACCAGCTCCGCCCCGCCCGGCTCGGGGCGCCGGCCGTCGAAGAGGTCGTCGACGGCGCCCTCACGCACCGCCAGCTGATAGACCGCCAGCTGGGGGTGGCGCTCGACATCGCCGCGGGTCACGGCCTGCTTGCCGGTCTTGAAGTCGACGACGTAGGCGCGCCCCTCACCGTCCGTCTCGACGCGGTCCATACTGCCGCGGATGCGCACCTTATAGGCGTCGGCTTCGAGCGTGACGTCGAAGGAGTGCTCCGTGGCGACCGGGGTGCGGCCGCGCTCCATCACATGCCAGTGCAGAAAGCGCTCCAGGGCCGCCCGTGCGTGCTCCTTCTCCTGCCGTGACTTCCAGGGGGCGTCGAAGGCGAGCGCGTCCCATACGGAGTCCAGGCGCTCCATGAGGACCGCGAGATCGGCCGGGGTGCGGCCGGAGGCGACCTCGTCGGCCAGGACGTGCACGACGTTGCCGAAGCCCTGGGCGGCGGTCGAGGGGGCGTCCGCCTTCACCTCGCGCCCCAGGAACCACTGGAGCGAGCAGGTGTTGACGAGCTGGTCCAGCGCGCTGCCGGACAGCGCCACGGGCCGGCCCCGGTCGCGCAGCGGGACCTCGCTGTGCGTCGGCTCGTAGAGCCCCCACCAGCGGTGCGGGTGGGCGGCCGGGACCAGCGGCCGGCCCTCCTCGTCACGCAGCGCCGCGAGCCGCGCCAGCCGGCGCGCGGCGGCCTCCCGCAGCGCCTCGGAGGCGTCCGGGTCGACGGTGGTGGCGCGCAGCTCGGCGACGAGCGCGGGGACGGAGAGCGGACGGCGCGGCCGCTGGGTGACATCGGTGGGCGGGACGCCCAGTTCGCCGAGGAAGCGGGAGGGCTGGTCGCCGTCCTCGGAGGCGGCCTTGACGGCGGTGACCACGAGCCGCTCCTTCGCGCGGGTCGCCGCCACGTAGAACAGCCGCCGCTCCTCGGCCAGCAGCGCCCCCGGCGGCAGCGGCTCGGCGAGCCCGTCCCGGCCGATCCGGTCGGCCTCCAGGAGTGAGCCGCGCCGCCGCAGATCGGGCCACAGCCCCTCCTGCACCCCCGCGACCACCACCAGGGCCCATTCGAGCCCCTTGGAGCGGTGGGCGGTCATCAGCCGTACGGCGTCGGGGCGCACCATCCGGCGGGAGAGGGTGTCGGCGGCGATGTCCTGGGCGTCGATCTCCTCCAGGAAGTTGAGGGCGCCGCGGCCGCCGGTGCGCTCCTCGGCACGGGCGGCGGTCTCGAACAGCGCGCACACCGCGTCCAGGTCGCGGTCCGCGTTCCGCCCCGCGGGGCCGCCGCGCTGTGCGGCCCGCTCCAGGCGGCCGGGCCAGGAGGTGCCGTCCCACAGCACCCACAGCGCCTGTTCGGCGGTGCCGCCCCGGGCCAGCGCCTCCCGGGCCGTGCGCAGCAGCTGCCCGAGCCGCTGGGCGCCGCGTGCGTACACCGGGTCGTGGACGGCCAGCCGCTCCGGCTCGGCGAGCGCCTCGGCGAGCAGGACGTCGGAGGGGCGCGGCACCGCCCGCCCGGCGGACCGCTCCTCCTCGCGCAGCGCGCGGCCCAGGCGGCGCAGATCGGCGGCGTCCATACCGCCGAGGGGCGAGGTGAGCAGGGTCAGGGCGGTCTCGACGCCGAGGGCCGCGGACAGCCCGCCGCTGTCCGGCAACGCGGCCGTGGCGGCGGCCCGCAGCGCCGTCAGCAGGGGGGCCACGGCGGGCTCATGGCGCAGCGGGATGTCATCGCCGTCCACCTCGACGGGGACTCCGGCCGAGGTGAGCGCACGGCGCACACCGGGGATCGAGCGCCCCCCGGCGCGCACCAGGACGGCCATCTCGCTCCATGGCACCCCGTCCTCCAGATGGGCGCGGCGCAGGATGTCGGCGACGTTGTCGAGCTCGGCGCCCACGGTGGGGTACGTGCACACCTCGACGCGGCCGCCGCCGCGGGTGGCCGCGAGCTCCCGATGGGCCCTTACGGCCCGCGCGGGCAGCCGGGTGAGCGGCATCCGGCCGGTGATCTGCCGGGTGGCCGCGAGCAGGGCGGCGCCCGAGCGGCGGGAGACGGTGAGAACCGCCACATCCGCGGGCCGGCCGTCCGCCCGCGGGAAGTCCTCGCGGAAGCGGAGGATGTTCCCCACATCGGCGCCGCGGAAGGCGTAGATCGACTGATCGGGGTCGCCGAAGGCGAGCAGGGTCCTGCCGCCGCCCGCGAGCGCCCGCAGCAGCCGGCCCTGGGCCACGTCGGTGTCCTGGTACTCGTCGACGAACACGGCGTCGTACCGCCCCGCCAGCTCGGCCGCGGTCTCCGGCCGCCCGGCGAGCAGCACCGCGCGGTGCACCAGCTCCGCGTAGTCCAGCACCCCCTGGGCGTCCAGGACGTCGAGATATTCGGCGAGGAAGCCCGCCGCCGCCGTCCAGTCGGGGCGCCCGGCGCGCTCGGCGAACTCCCCCAGCGCCCGTGGCCCCAGGCCCAGCTCCCGGCTGCGTGCGAGCACCGCGCGCACCTCGTCGGCGAAGCCCCGGGTGGTCAGGCAGGCGCGCAGCTCGTCGGGCCAGCGGACGGAGGCCCGGCCCTCGCCGGCCAGCTCGGCCTGGCCGGCAAGCAGCTCCCTGACGACGACGTCCTGTTCCGGTCCGGAGAGCAGCCGCAGCGGATCGGCGAAGAGATCGACGTCCTGGTGGGCGCGGACCAGGGCGTAGCAGTAGGAGTGGAAGGTCGTGGCCTGCGGCGCGCTCGCGCCGCCCAGGCGCGCGGCCATACGGTCGCGCAGTTCGACGGCCGCCTTACGGCTGAAGGTGAGCACCAGGAGCCGCTCGGGATCCGCACCCTCGCGCACCCGGCGGGCCACCGCCTCCACGAGCGTCGTCGTCTTGCCCGTGCCGGGCCCGGCGAGCACCAGCAGAGGACCGCCCGGATGCTCAACCGCGGCGCGCTGCCGTGCGTCCAGGACAGGCGGGGCACCCGGCTCCGGCCGATGACGGAGCAGGCGGTAGACGCCCGACGTCGACTGCCGTGCGGACGGCTGCCGCGCCTGCCGCTGCCGCGGAAGAGACGAGGGGGAGGAGCTCACGTGGGATCGCCGGTCCTGGTGGGTTGCTGGGTGCGGGACAGCCTCTCATGCGAGGCGGGGAGTCACCCGTATGGCTGTGGATACCGCCGGTACGACCGTGCTGCCGCCGTGCGTCGGTACGACCGCGGGCCCGCCGCACGCCGGTACGACCGCGCTGCCGCCGCGCCCCGGCACGCCTACGTTTCCGCCACGTCCCGCCACGGCCGGGCACCCCGCGCGCCCCGGCACGGCTGCGCTGCCGCCGTACGTCGATACGGCACGGCCCAGGAGCCGCCGCATATCGGTACGGCCGCGAGACCGCCGCAGACTGGCACAGCCGCACTGCCGCCGCGCACCGGTACAGCTGCGTTCCACCGCGCCCCGGCACGGCCAGGCACCCCGCGCGGCCGCGGACCCACCGCACATCGGTACGGCCGCGGTCCCGTCGCACATCGGTACGGGCAGACACCCGCCGCCTCCGGCACAGCCGCCTGCCGCCGCGCACCGGCACGACCGAGAGCCTGCCGTACACCTGTACGGCCGCTGGCCCATATGGCGCTACGGAGTGTGGTCGTGCCCGCTCCCGTCCCACCGGGCACGAGCCATGTCGATCCGCGGCACATGCCCCTCGGACGAGCGTGCCGCCTGGCGCAGCGGGGTGCCCTCCTCGCGGTAGTGCTCAAGAGCGCTCAGCTCGTTGCCGGGCAGCAGCACACCGTCCGCGCGCACCACCCGCCACCACGGCACGGCGCCCCCGTAGAGCGCCATCACCCTGCCCACCTGGCGCGGGCCGCCCTGCTCCAGCCATTCGGCGACGTCCCCGTAGGTCATCACGCGGCCGGAGGGGATCAGCTCGGCCACCTCCAGCACCCGTTCGGCGTACTCGGGCAGCTCATCGGCCCCGTCGTCGGCTTCCCGCTCCCTGCTTTCCCGGCTCATCCGGCTCATCCTGCCGCATCCCGCCGAGAGCCGCGCGAAAGTACCCCGGGTATCCCGCGAGCGGTGGCCGCGGGCCCGTTTCGGGTCGAGTGGTGGTTCGATCACGCATTGTGCGGGAATCCCTTGCAGGGCGTACCATTCGGGGTCCACGTCCCCGAAATGCACCCTGATGCCCCCCTCCGCAGCCCGGGCATGCCACCATCTTCCGGGCGGTGACTGGTGATACGAGATCAAGAAGAGACGGCGAAGCAGCAGGGTGCGCAGCCTCCTGAGGAGGAGGCCCGCACCCCTGAGGCGCTGTCGCGCTCCGAGGCACCGTCCGGTGGCCGTGCCGACGCCCCGGACGCCGCCGACCGCTGCGCCCCAAACGGACCGCAGGACGCACACGGGCCGGAGAACCCCAACGGACCGGAGGACATAGACGGACCGGAGAACCCGGACGGACCAGAGGATTCGGACGGACCGGAGGGTCATGTGGACCGGGTCTCCGGGGACGAGCCGCTGCTGCCCGCCCGGGTGCACCGCCCCTCCGATCTGCTGCGGCTGCTCCTCGGGGTCCTCGGCATGGCCGTCGTGCTGGCCATCGCGGCCTTCGCCCACGGCACCACCGCGGGTCTGGAGAAGGACATCGGGCACGGCGCCAACCAGGCGCCCCCGCTGCTGATCGACTTCGCGGGGCTCACGGCCGGTGTGGCCGTCCTCGTGCTGCCGGTGGCCTTCGCCTTCGAGCGGCTGATCAAACGGGACGGGCTGCGGATCGCCGACGGTGTCCTGGCCGCGGTGCTGGCCCACGGTGTGTCCCTCACCATGGACCTCTGGGTCGCCAGAGGCGCCCCCGGCTCGCTCCGTGAGGCGCTCACCCAGCCCGCGCCCGGCGGCACCTTCAGCGACCCCGTGCACGGCTATCTCGCCCCCGTCATCGCCTATATGACGGCCGTCGGCATGGCCCGGCGCCCCCGCTGGCGGGTGGCCATGTGGTGCGTGCTGCTGCTCGACGCCTTCGCGGTGCTCGTGGGCGGCTACACCACACCGTTCTCGATCATCCTTACGGTGCTCATCGGCTGGACGGTGGCCTACGGCACGCTCTACGCCGTCGGCTCCCCCAATGTGCGCCCCACCGGCCAGAACCTGCTCGCCGGGCTGCGCCGGGTCGGCTTCAAACCGGTCAGCGCCATGCGGGCCGAGGAGCCCGAGGACGAACACGGCCACCACGTCGACCGGGGCCGCCGCTATCTGGTCACCCTGGAGGACGGCCCGCCCCTGGACGTCACCGTCGTCGACCGGGAACAACAGGCCCAGGGCTTCTTCTACGGCGTCTGGCAGCGGCTGACCCTGCGGACGATCACCCCGCCGCGCAGCCTCCAGTCGCTGCGCCAGGCGCTGGAGCAGGAGGCGCTGCTCGCCTATGCGGCCATCGCGTCCGGGGCCAACGCGCCCAAGCTGATCGCCACCTCCGAGCTGGGCCCGGACGCGGTGATGCTCGTCTACGAGCACGTCGGCGGCCGTCCGCTGCACGCCCTGCCGGACGAGGCGATCACCGACGAGCTGCTGGCCGGGGCCTGGCACCAGGTCCAGGCCCTCCAGTCGCGGCGCATCGCCCACCGGCGGCTGGACAGCGACGCCCTGCTGGTCGACCGCAACGGCACGGTCGTCCTGACCGATCTGCGCGGCGGTGAGATCGCGGCCGGCGATGTGGTGCTGCGGATGGACATCGCGCAGCTGCTCACCACCCTGGGCCTGCGCGTGGGCGCTGAGCGCTCGGTGGCCGCCGCGGTCGAGGTCCTCGGGCCGGACGCGGTCGCCGACAGCCTTCCGCTGCTACAGCCCCTGGCGCTCGGCCGGGGCACCCGCGCGACCCTGCGCCAGCTCGCCCGCGAGCGCGCCCAGCGCCAGCGGGAGGCCGTCCTGGAGGCGTCGCGCGCCGCCAAGGAGGCCCGCCAAACCGAGGCGCAGGAGGCCTTGGAGGCCGTGGGTGCGGAGGCGGTCACCAGCGGCCGCAAGACCGCCAAGGCCGAGAAGCAGGCGGAGAAGCGCGCCATGGAGGAGGCGCTGGAGGACGCCCGCGAGGAGGATCTGCTCTCCCAGATCCGGCAGCAGGTGCTGCTGGTGCGGCCGCAGGCTCCGATAGAGCCCGTAAGGCTGGAGCGCATCAAACCGCGCACCCTGGTGAGCTTCTGCGCGGGGGCCTTCGCCGCGTACTTCCTGCTGTCGCAGTTCACCCATCTCAAGCTGGGCGCCCTGGTCGGCGAGGCCAACTGGATCTGGGTCGTCTTCGCGCTCGTCTTCTCCGCAGTGACCTATGTGGCCGCGGCGCTGAGCCTGCTCGGCTTCGTCCCGGAGAAGGTGCCGCTCGGGCGGACGGTGCTTGCGCAGGTCGCCGCCTCGTTCGTGAAGCTGGTGGCGCCCGCGGCGGTCGGCGGGGTCGCCCTGAACACCCGCTTCCTACAGCGCGCGGGGGTGCGGCCGGGGCTCGCGGTGGCGAGTGTGGGCGCCTCCCAGCTGTTCGGGCTCGCCAGCCATATCGTGCTGCTGCTGACCTTCGGCTACATCACCGGGACCGAGCGCACCCCGGCGCTCTCGCCGTCCCGGACCGTGATCGCCGGGCTGCTGACGGCCGCCGTCCTCGCCCTGGTGGTGGCCGCCATTCCGGTGCTGCGGAAGTTCGTCTCCAGCCGGTTGCGGTCGCTGTTCGCGGGCGTCATCCCGCGCATGCTGGACGTGCTCCAGCGGCCCAAGAAGCTGCTCGCCGGCATCGGCGGCACACTGCTGCTGACCGCCGCGAACGTGATGTGCCTCGACTCCTCGATCCGCGCGTTCGGCGGTGAGCTGAGCTACGCGAGCATCGCCGTGGTCTTCCTCGCGGGCAACGCCCTGGGGTCGGCGGCGCCCACCCCGGGCGGTGTGGGCGCGGTCGAGGCGGCCCTGATCGCGGGTCTGACCTTCGCCGGGCTGCCGTACGAGACCGCCGCGCCCGCGGTGCTCCTCTTCCGGCTGATGGTCTTCTGGCTGCCGGTGCTGCCCGGCTGGCTGGCCTTCACCCACCTCACCCGCAAAGAGGCGCTGTAGGGGCCCTCTCCCGCCAGACCCTCTTCGTCACGAAGACCTCGTCACGAAGACCCTTCGCCAGCGAGGACCTTCGCCCACAAGGACCCGCGAGGGCCCGTCAGGGAGCCCGTACGGAGCCGTGGGGGCCCCGCTGGAGCCCTCCGGGGCCCGCCCCGGCCAACTGGACCCCCCTCACCCGTACGCCCCCGCTGTGCGCGCGTGGGGCGCCCGCGGCCCTCAGGATGGCGGTACACCGCCACCCACGGGAGAGCCGCCGTGTCCCGACTTCTGCGCATCGGTGCGCTGTCCGCCGCCGCCCTGCTGCCGGCCCTCCTGGCCGCCGGATGCGGTGGCGGCGGGCGGCCGGACACCTCGGCCCATCAGAAGCTCGACTGGTCAGCCTGCCCCACCCCTTCGACGAGCCAGGACGCGGCCGCCACCAAGGCGCCGGGCAAGGACTGGGAGTGCGCGACGCTCCATGTGCCGCTGGACTACCGCAAGCCCCGCGGCCGGGCCATCGGCATCGCCATGATCCGCGCCAAGGCCACCGGACCGGGCAAGCACATCGGCTCCCTCATCTTCAACTTCGGCGGGCCCGGCGGTTCGGGCGTGGCCACCCTTCCGGCCCTCGCCGCCGGCTACAAGCAGCTGCGCACCCGGTACGACCTGGTCAGCTTCGATCCGCGCGGGGTCGGCCGCAGCAGCGGGGTGCGCTGCCTCGGAGACCGGCAGCTCGACGCCAACTACGCCGCCGACTCCACCCCGGACGACAACACCGAGGTGAAGAGCCTGGTCCGCCGGGTCAAGACCTTTGCCGCCGGATGCGAGAAGAACTCCGGCACGGTCCTGCCGTACGTCGGCACCACCAACGCCGCCCGTGACATGGACCTGATGCGGCGCGTCCTCGGCGACAAGAAGATGCACTACTTCGGCGTCTCCTACGGCACCGAACTCGGCGGCGTCTACGCCCACCTGTACCCGAAGAAGGTGGGGCGCGCCCTCTTCGACGGCGTCGTGGACCCCACGCAGACGCCCGAGCAGGGTGCGCTCGGCCAGGCCAAGGGGTTCCAACGTGCCCTCGGCGACTATCTGAAGGCGTGCGCCAAGGGCGGCGCCCAAAGCTGCCCCACCCAGACCCGGATCCGCTCGCTGCTGAAGCGGCTCGACGCCCGGCCGGTGCGCGGCTACGGCGGCCGGAAGCTGACCGAGTCCCTGGCCGACGGCGGTATCGCGCAGTCCCTGTACTCCCGGCAGTACTGGCAGTACCTCACCCAGGGGATCGCGGCCGCCCAGCAGGGCGACGGCAGGATTCTGCTGGCCCTGGGCGACGCCATGAACGGACGCAGCCCGGACGGCCACTACAGCACCCTCCAGTCCGCCCTGACCGCCATCACCTGCGCCGACTTCAAGCAGCGCTACACGGTCCCGGACATCGAGCGGAAGCTGCCCGCCTTCCGTAAGGTCTCCCCCGTCTTCGGCGACATGATGGCGTGGGGCCTCACCCAGTGCACCGACTGGCCGGTCCGCGGCGCCTGGACCACACCCGACGTCAGCGCCAAGGGCGCCGCCCCCATCCTGGTCGTCGGCAACACCGGCGACCCGGCCACCCCGTACGAGGGGGCGGGGCGGATGGTGAAGGAGCTGGGGCCCGGCGTCGGGGTCGAGCTCACCTACAAGGGCGAGGGCCATGGGGCGTACGACAGCGGAAGCGCCTGTGTCCGAAAGACCGTCAACGCCTATCTGCTGGACGGCAAGGTGCCCAAGAAGGGAAAGGTCTGCACCTGAAAGGTCAACCGTGACGGTATTGAGAAGAAGCGCTGACCTTTTCGCCCCCGTCTCCTCATAGGATCTCCGGATATGCCGAGTTCCTCACGCACCATACGGACCAGGGCGCTGGTCTCCATGACCGCCGTGGCCGCCCTCGTCGCCGTCGCGGGCTGCGACGACGACGGGGGAAGCGAGCAGGGCAAGGCGTCGTCCAAGCCCTCGGCGTCCGCATCGACGCCGGCCCCGGCCTCCCCGTCGGGCTCCGGGCTGCCGGGCTCGCTCACCGGTCAGAAGCTCGACTGGTCGTCCTGCCCTGCCCCGACCGCGAAGCAGGGCACCGGTGAGAAGCCGGGAAGCGAGTGGGAATGCGCCACGCTCAAGGCGCCGCTGGACTACGCCAAACCCAAGGGCGAGACGATCGATCTGGCCATGATCCGCGCCAAGGCCACCGGACCGGGCAAGCGCATCGGCTCCCTGTTGTTCAACTTCGGCGGACCCGGCGGTTCCGGTGTCTCCTCGCTGCCCGGTTTCGCCGGCGACTACGAGAAGCTGCGGACGCGCTATGACCTGGTGAGCTTCGATCCACGCGGGGTCGGCGAGAGCGCCGGGGTGACCTGCCAGAGCGACGCGGAGATCGACGCCTCGGACGCCGTCGACGGCACTCCGGACGACGCCGCCGAGGTCAAGACCGCCCTGGCGGACGCCAAGAAGTACATCAAGGGCTGCGAGAAGCGTTCGGGCAAGGTGCTCCCCCATGTGGACACCGTGAGCGCCGCCCGTGACATGGATCTCATGCGGCAGGTGCTCGGCGACGACAAGCTGTCGTACTTCGGCATCTCCTACGGCACCGAACTCGGCGGCGTCTACGCCCATCTCTTCCCCGACCGGGTGGGACGCGCGGTCCTGGACGCCGTGGTCGACCCCACCGAGGACCCCGAACAGGGCTCCTACGGCCAGGCGAAGGGGTTCCAGCTCGCGCTCGACAACTATCTGAAGGACTGCGCCGAGAAGGGCACGGCCTGTCCGACCGGCGGCGACCCGGCAGCGGGCACCGACAGGATCGCCGCCTTCCTGAAGCAGCTCGACACCAAGCCGCTGCCCACCGAAAGCGGCCGGAAGCTCACCCAGGACGGGGCGCTGAGCGGTATCGCCGCCGCCCTCTACGACAAGGAGAGCTGGAAATACCTCACGCTCGGGCTACAGGAGGCGATGCGGCTCGGCAAGGGCAATCTGCTGCTCGCCATGGCGGATTCGATGTCCGGCCGAGACGAGAACGGCCACTACAGCAACATCAACGCCGCCAATGCCGCCATCAACTGCGTGGACGACCGGCAGCGTTACACCGTGGCCGATGTGAAGGCGCAGCTGCCGCGCTTCCGCAAGGCGTCACCGGTCTTCGGCGAGTATCTGGCCTGGGGCCTGCTCGCCTGCACCGGCTGGCCCGCGGACGGCACCACGGACACCCCTGACGTCAGCGCCGAGGGCTCCGCGCCGATCCTCGTGGTCGGCAACACCGGCGACCCGGCCACCCCGTACGAGGGGGCCCGGAAGATGGTCCAGGAGCTGGGCGAGGGCGTGGGCGTCGAGGTCACCTACAAGGGGCAGGGCCATGGCGCGTACAACAGCGGCAACACCTGTATGACGAGGACCGTGAACGCCTATCTGCTGGACGGGAAGGTGCCCGCCGCCGGCACGACCTGCGGGTAAGGCGTCCAGCGCATCGGTAAGGGGGCCGGATCGCCGCCTCGACGGCGATCCGGCCCCCTTGTACGCGATGCGTCAGCTGATCAGATCAGAGGGATCGGCGCAGATCTGACCGGATCAGTAGACCGGCTTCTCGGGCTCGATCTGGTTGACCCAGCCGATCACGCCGCCGCCCACGTGGACGGCGTCGGAGAAGCCCGCGGACTTCAGGACGGCCAGGACTTCCGCCGATCGGACACCCGTCTTGCAATGCAAGACGATCTTCTTGTCCTGCGGGAGGTCCTGGAGGGCACCGCCCATGAGGAACTCGTTCTTCGGGATCAGCCGGGCGCCGGGGATCGAGACGATCTCGTACTCGTTCGGCTCGCGGACATCGATGATGTCGATGTTCTCGCCGTCGTCGATCCACTCCTTGAGCTGCTTGGGAGTGATCGTCGAACCGGCCGCCGCCTCCTGGGCCTCCTCCGACACCACACCGCAGAACGCCTCGTAGTCGATCAGCTCGGTGACGGTCGGGTTCTGGCCGCAGACCGCGCAGTCCGGGTCCTTGCGGACCTTGACCTGGCGGTAGGTCATCTCCAGAGCGTCGTAGATCATCAGACGCCCGACCAGCGGGTCACCGGTGCCGGTGAGCACCTTGATGGCCTCGGTGACCTGGATCGAGCCGATGGAGGCGCACAGCACGCCCAGCACACCGCCCTCGGCGCAGGACGGGACCATGCCGGGCGGCGGGGGCTCCGGGTACAGGCAGCGGTAGCAGGGGCCGTGCTCGGACCAGAAGACCGACGCCTGGCCGTCGAAGCGGTAGATCGAACCCCATACGTACGGCTTGTTCAGCAGCACGCAGGCGTCGTTGACCAGATAGCGGGTGGCGAAGTTGTCGGTGCCGTCCACGATCAGGTCGTACTGGGAGAAGATCTCCATCACGTTGTCGGCCTCGAGGCGGCCCTCGTGCAGCACGACGTTGACGTACGGGTTGATACCGAGGACCGAGTCACGGGCGGACTCCGCCTTGGAGCGGCCGATGTCCGCCTGGCTGTGGATGATCTGGCGCTGCAGGTTGGACTCGTCGACCTCGTCGAACTCCACGATGCCGAGGGTGCCCACGCCGGCCGCGGCGAGGTACATGAGGGCCGGAGAGCCGAGACCGCCCGCGCCCACACAGAGCACCTTGGCGTTCTTCAGCCGCTTCTGCCCGTCCATCCCGACATCCGGGATGATCAGATGGCGTGAGTACCTGCGGACCTCGTCGACGGTGAGCTCGGCAGCCGGCTCGACCAGGGGTGGCAGCGACACGGGGACTCCGTAAGGGGAGGGAGCAGACGGTTCACCCCCGCGTGAGCGGGGAGGTTTTCTTCTCGTAACACTGCCACGCCCCATCTCATTCCATGACACGTGGTCCGAGTCGCGAGACGATTTCGTCCCAGTAGCCGGGCAGGGCCTCCCAGGGGGACTCGGCACGGGTCCGTCCCCCCGGACGGGCCATCCGGTCGGTGAAGTAGACCGTGCCCGCGCCCTGCCAGCAGGCGATCCGCAGCGCCTCCTCCAGGTGCCGGCGGGGGACGCCGTGCACCTGGTGACAGAACCGTTCGGGCGGGTATCCGGCCGTCCACTCGGCCACCTGGGACCAACGGTAGTCGGCCCACGGGCCCCGGAAGGTCACCAGCTGATCGGCGAGCTCCATATAGCCCTCATGCGGATGGACGCCCTGGCCGAGCACCAGATACGCCCCGCCCAGCAGCGCGCGCAGCGTGGTCGCCGTACGGCGGACGTCCGGCAGACCGGGGCGGTCCACCGGGCAGCGGTCCAGGCAGAAGCCGTCGACCCGGTACCAGTCCAGGAAGTGGTTCGCGTCACTGATCAGCTCGCCAAACGGGCGGGTGCCGCACCTCAGGTCGAGGTGGCCCAGCACCCGCACGCCCGCGGCGCGCAGCCGGGCCGCCGCCGTGAGGCAGTGCGGGTCCCGGCGCGCGCCGGGACCGCGCGCGACGTCGAGGACCGCCCAGTGCAGGGGCGCTCCGGGGCGGGCGAGCTCGGCCCATTCGGTGGGCGCGACCAGGGGGTGGGCGTAGCCGGGCACGCCGAAGCCCAGCCGGGCGGCGGTGGCCGGGACGTCGCGCCGGGGACCCGTGGGGATCAGATGCGACATGCCGCCTCCATCCAGATGTCGGCGAGCGACTCCTCCAGCGGAATCCTGGAGCGCCAGCCGAGCCGGTCGCGGGCGGTGCGCACATCGGCCTGCTGCCAGCTGCCGCAGCCGTCCGGATAGGGGTAGGTGGTCGCGCCGCCGGCGCCTCCGGAGCCGCCGTGCTCAACCGCTGCCGGGGCGTGGGCGGACGCGGGGCCGTGGGCGGTGGCGTGGGCCATGCCATGGGCGTGGGCGGGCGCCGGGACATGCCCGGCGGCGGCCGTGACGTGCTGCCCTCCCCCGCGCCCCGGCGGGCTGTCGATCTCGTGCAGGGCGCCGCCGAAGCCCGCGACCCGGGCGAGCACGGAGGCCGCCTCGCGGAGTCTCACCGCGCGCCCGCTGCCGATGTTGACCACGCCCTGCGCGGCCGACAGCGAGGCCGCGTGGACCGCCCGCGCCACGTCCCGTACGTCCACGAAGTCGCGCTGCACACCGAGGCCGCTCAGCTTGAGCTCGCTCTCCCCGGACTGCATCGCGCGCCGCATCGCCTCCGCGAGCCGGCCCAGCGGCGAACCGGCCGGGGTGCCGGGCCCCACCGGTGAGAAGACCCTCAGCACCACCGCGTCCAGCCCGGAGCCCAGCACCAGCTCGGTCGCGGCGAGCTTGCTCACGCCGTACGGGCCACCGGGGCGCGGCACGGCGTCCTCGGCGGTCGAGGAACCGGGCTGCGAGGGCCCGTACTCGGAGGAGCAGCCGATCTGGACCAGACGGGCGCCACAGCCGCTGCGGCGCAGCGACTCGCAGACGGTCGCGACGGCGACGGTGTTGTGCCGGGTGAGCTCGCGCGCCCCGCCGCGGGTCGCCCCGGCGCAGTTGATCACGACACCGGGGTGGACCGCGTTGAGGAAGCGGGTGAGCGCGCCGGGGCTGCCGCTGGAGAGGTCGAACCGCACATCGGCGTCATCGCCGCGGCCGAGCGCGGTGAGCTGGACGGCGGGGTCGGCGAGCAGGTGTTCGGCCACATAGCGGCCGAGAAATCCGCCGGATCCGAGCAACAGGACTCTCATCGGTCGCGCCTCCCCGTACCGGCGCGCTGATCGGTCATGTCGCAGCTCATGTGGTTGCTCCTCGAACTCATTACGGACTCATCAGGGGAAGGACGGGGGGTGGCGGGTTCGGTGGGCGCCTTACGGGGCGCGATTCGGGGCGGTACGGGCAGTGCGCGCGGTACCGGTGGTCCGGGCGGCCCGGTCGCCGGGGCCGCCGTGGGCCGAGGCCCGGCAGAGCGCGCCGAAGGCGTACACCAGCAGCGCGAGCGCGGCGGCGCCGCAGGCGGCCGCGGGGACGGCGGCCGCGCCCTGGGCGGCGGTCAGCCGTGCCACGGGCACACCGAGCGGTGCGGCACCCGGCAGCCGGGCGGCCGCGGCCGTCGCCAGGGCCGCGGCCTGGACCGCGCAGGCCAGGGCGAGGCCGATGAGCGCGGCCCCGCGGAAGCCGTGGACGGCGAGCAGCCGGGCGAGGAACAGCAGTCCGCAGAGCGCCATGGCGGCCGCCTCGGCCGCCGTGGGAGGCGTGACGGCCGGAGGTGATCCGGGCACCGTGAGCCGGGCCGCGAGCACCAGGGCCGGCAGACCGCAGAGGAAGGCCGTCACCACGCCCGCGAACGGCGGGCGCATCCCCGCCGCGAACTCCTCCAGCCCACGGCTGGCCGTCAGCCTTCGGCGCGCCCTTACGGCGAACCAGCGAGCGCACCCCGCGGCGGGCGCCACCGCCAGGGCGAGGACGACGGCGGCCTCGGCCGCGGGCGCCGCTCCGTCCGGACGGCGTCCGTCGACCACCCCGGCGAGCAGCCGGTCCCCGACGGCGGCGTAACCCAGGAGCCAGCCGACACACAGGGCGTGCGCGATACGGCCCCCGAACCCGCTCCCCCGGACGCGGAGGGGGCCACGGCTCAGACACAGCCACAGGGCGACGATCACCAGCGCCGCGCCGGACGCGCCCAGGGCGAGGCCCGCGACGGCATCCTTACGGGCGGCACCGGCGCGGAGGACGCCGAAGGCGGTCGCCGCGCACAGCGCCCCCGGCAGCAGCCACAGCGCCCCGAGCGCCATCCGCGCCCCCAGCACGCGGCCGGGCGCGGGGGCGGCCGGGGGCACGGGCTCCTCGGCGCGCGGCACCCGGGCGTACAGCTCCTCGGCGAGCGAGAAGACATCGCGATGCCGGAAGCGGGCGGCGGTGCGGTCCGTCACCCCGAGGGCCTCCAGCCCGGCGGCGATCTCCAGTGGATCGACGGCGCGGGCGCACAGGTCGTGGTGCCGGTGCATCAGCGCCCGCACCGGATCGGCCGGCCCCCGCCGTCCCTTTCCCCGCCCCGTCCCGGCGCCGGTGCGCGGAGACGTCTCGTCCGGCCGCCGGGAGACGGGCACCCGGGACCCGGCCAGGGCGGCCAGGGCCCGATCGCGATCGGAGGAGGCCGGACCGAGCGGGCCGTCCCACCGGGGAGGTCTGGTCATGCGCCCTCCTCGGACGGCCGCGGACCCACGCCCAGCGGCTCGGGCGGCGGTGGGTCGGCCCAGGCGGGGGAGTGCTCCGGGGCGGGGGCGTGCTCGGAGGCGGAGGCGTGCTCCGAGACGGAGGCGTGCTCCGAGACGGAGGCGTGCTCCGAGGCGGGGGAGTGCTCCGAGGCGGGGCGGGGGTCCGCCGGGCCGGGCCGCCTGTGGCCGAGGCGGCCGCCGTCGCGGCCCGCGGTCCAGCGGCCCGGGACATGGGCCTCGGCGGGGCGAGCGAAGGGCAGCGGCCCACCGCCCTCGCCGACCTCGTCGCGCCGCACCGGGCAGTGCGACATCAGCTCCAGATAGATGCCGCGGAAGGCCGCGACGTTCTGTTCGACGGTGAACAGCTCCAGCGCACGGGCGCGCGCGGCGGCGCCCAGGCGCGCACAGCGCTCGGGGTCGCCCAGCAGCGCCAGGCACGCGTCCGCGAGCGCCCGGGGATTGCGCGGGGGCACCACGAGACCGGTGCCGCCGATGACCTCGCACACCGCGCCCACATCCGTGGACACCGTGGCCCGTGCGCAGAGCATCGCCTCGACCAGCCCGACCGGAAAGCCCTCCACCACGCTGGAGAGCACCACCACGCCGCCCGCCGCATAGGCGTCGGCCAGGGTCGGCACCTCGGGCTCGCCGAGCCGTTCGAAGGAGACCGGGTTGTCCCCGGCGGAGTGGGCGTCCGCCGCCTCGTCGGGGAAGAGATGGTCGGCGAGCGCCCGGCAGTGGGCCGGATAGCTGTCCGCCTCCGGGCCCTCGCCGCGCCGGGTCTCGATGATCCTCAGCCGTGCGTCCGGCTGCCATCGGCGCACCTCGGCGAAGGCGTGCAGCAGGGCGATGACGTCCTTGGCGGGCTCGATCCGGCCCACCCAGACCAGCGCCCGGTCGTCCCCGCCGGCCTGGGCCGCGCCCTGCTCGCCGACCTCCGCGAAGCGGGTGGCGTCCATGCCCGGATAGACGGTGCGCAGCCGCTCCCGGTCGGCGCCGCACCGCTCCTGCCAGCGGCGCGCATGGGTGTTGCCGGGGGTGATCAGGTCCGCCCGTGCGTACGCCTCGGCGGCCAGCCGGCCGTGGAACGCGGCCAGCAGGGTCCGTACCGGCCCGGAGGGCGGCCGGCCGGCGGCCGCGTCGGCCGCCCCCGCCAGATAGCGCTCGCGCAGCCGTACGCCGTACTCGGTGAGCAGCAGCGGTGTGCCGAAGCGGCGCTTGGCCAGCAGCCCGGGGAGCACGGCCGCGCCGCCGGTCGCCACGTGGCACAGATCGGCCCCGGACAGCCCCGGGTCGCCGGCGGAGCCGCCGTACCAGTCGAGCGACAGCGGGCGCAGCGCACGCTCCAGCGCCTCGGTCACGATCAGCAGATCGGCGACCCGCGCCTGATGGGCGCCGTGCGGCGCCCCGGTGGTGTGGCACGCCCGCTCCAGCGTCCTTACGGCGTCCTCGGAGCAGAGCGCGGCGGACAGCCCGCCGTACTCCGCGGCCAGTTCGGCGAGGCCGTAGAGACCGTGGGCGAAACGGTCCGCCAGGGCCGTGCGGCGGCCGGGCGCACCGGAGCCATGGGGCGCACCGGAGCCATGGGGCGCACCGGAACCGTAAGGCACGCTGATCGCCGCGGCCAGCTCCCCGAAGTGCTCGGCGAACCGCCGCCGCTGCCGACGGCCGCCGCGGCCGCCCCGGCGGCGCTCCGGTTCGCCCCACAGCGGCGCGGTGCGCACCCGGCTGACGTGCCGCGGCAGATCGCCCCAGCCCCCGGCCCGCTGACCGGGACCGCGGCTGAGCGCGTACACCTCGAACTCATGCTGGGCGAGCCCGCGCACCAGCCGGTCGCACCACACCCGCGCATCACCGTTCGCATACGGATAACCACCCTCCGTAAGCAGTCCCACGCGCATGAGCGCACCCCCGATCTCCCAAACGGGCCGTTCGTCCCGCCGCCCTCACCGGCGGCGGCCGCCGTCAGGCAGCGGGAGCACGTTATGCGCGTATGGCCATGGCGCGACGGACGGTTGTCCGTCGCACCACCGGAAGGGGTGAACGCACGTGACCTATCGGGATCTCAGGCGTTGCGGCGCGCTATAGGGGCCGGCCGGCGGCCGTCAGCCCTTGGAGCCCTTGGGGAACGGCCAGGCGTTGGGGCGGCAGGTGACGCCGTCGGTCGTCAGGAACTTGGTCTGCTGCATCATCACCGGCGCGAGCGCGCCCTGCTCGGAGCAGATCTCGTGGTTGTGGCCGAGACGGTGGCCGACCTCGTGGTTGATGAGCATCTGGCGGTACGAGTACATCTTGTCGTCGCCGAAGGTCTTCGCGCCCCGCGCCCACCGATAGGCGTTGATCATGACGCGCTCGGTCGCCGCCGAGTCGCACGAGACGTTGTCCTCGGTGGTGTCGAGGCCCGACTTGGCGCACCACACCGCCGTGGTCCCGGGGCTCGCCAGGGTGATGATGAAGTCCGCGTGCCCGGACGAGACCCGCTCGAAGGTGCGAACGCCGCCGTGCGCCCAACTGCGGTCGTCGTTCAGCGTCTTCTGCACGGCCTCGGCGAACAGCTCGCCGTCGAGCGGCAGCCCCTTCTCCACATCGACGCGGTAGCGCAGCACCTGGCCCCGGCCGGGCGCCTTGTCGTGCCCGCCGATGGTCTGGAAGGCGCCGGAGCCGCGCAGGTCGGGGTCGAGCGGATAGACGGCCGCCATCTTCTCGTCGTAGGTGGCGGGGGCGGCCGGGCGCGCGGAGCTCGCCGCCCCGCGGCCGTCGTCGGCGTTGGGGTCGTGGGCGCCACGGGCGGCGGTGTCGTCACCGTGCTCCGTGCCGCCCTGGGCCTGCGCCTTACCGCCGCTGTGCGGTCCGCTCGCGACCTGCCCGGCCACCACGACGGCCAGCACGGTGGTCACGGCCGCGGCGGCGACACCGGTGAACGTGCGCCCCTTACCGCCCTTGGCGGCACCGCGCGCGCCCTTGCCCGCGGCCCCCTTACCGTCGTCACCCGATCCGCCCCCGCCGTCGCCCGAGCCACCGCCGGCCCCGTCGGAGGGGCCGGTCTCGCGCTGCGTACGGCGCTGCGGGGGCACTCCGCCCGGCCCCCCGGCGGCGAAGACGTCCTCGCCGTCGCCGTCCCGGGCGTCGGGGGCGTCGAACGCCTCGATGTACTCCTTGCGCGGACCGGGCATCAGACCGGCCACCCCGCCCGTGCCGCCCGTCGTCGGGCGCTGCGGCGGCTTCATGGTGCGCATGCCGTGGGGAGGTCGCTGACCGCTGGGGCCACTGGCCCCAGCGGGACCGCCAGGACCGCTTCCCGGGCCTCCGGGGCCGCGGCCCCGGAAGTCGCCCCAGGCGCCGCCCGCTTCACGCTGCTCCGGATGTCCGCCACGCACCGCCGGCCCGCCCGCTCCGTACGGCAGCCTCGGCACGCCCTGCGGCGGGGTCACACCGGGGTCTGCGGCCGCCGCGGGCCTCGGGACCGTGCGGCGACGGCGCCCGGTCCCCGGTCCGTCGTCCACCACGGGTGCCGCGCCGAGTACGCCGGGCGCGGCGTGCTCGGCGAACTCCGGGCCCGAACCGTGTCCCTGGCCGGAGCCCGCCGCGGCGGACCGGCGCTCCCGGTCCTCCTGGCTGCCACGTGCGCTGTGCTTACCCACGCGCCGCACCGCTCCCGTCCGTTTCGGACACCGGTACGGCCCCCCGCGCCTCCCGGCTGTCCCGGTCATCTCGTCCGTCAACCTCATCGAGCAGCTCGCGCATCCCGCGCGCCACCGCCTCGGGATACTCCATCATCGCCACATGCCCGGCGTCCAACAGCGTCAGCAGACGCGAGTCGCGGAAGGTGGCGTTCGCCCGTTGCGCCATCCTGATGGACACCAGCTGGTCGCGGCCGCCGTAGACGAGCAGCGTCGGGGCGAGCACCCGCTCGGCCTGCCGCCACAGGGAGTGCTGGCCGCCCAGGGTGTACGAGTCGACCACACCGCGCGCCGAGCGGCTGAGCGCGTCCCAGAAGTACGGAAGGGCGAGCCGGCGCTCGAACTCCTCCACCGCGTAGGCGAAGTCCTCCTGGCCGACCAGCGCGGGGTCGCCATAGGTGAGCATCATCACTTCGCGGGTGCGCCGCTCCGCGTCCCAGTCCTTGGTCAAGCGCGTGAACAGACGGGTCACCCCGGGCACCGCGAGCATCGCGGTGGGCACCGCGGTGCGCTGCGGGCGCAGCTCGGGCAGCGCGGGCGAGACCAGGGTGAGGGTGCGGACCAGATCGGGCCGCACCGCCGCGACGCGCGTGGTGATCGCGCCGCCCATCGAGTTGCCGACCAGATGGACGGGCCCGCGGTCGTAGGCGTCGAGGTAGCGGATCACGGCGCGGGCATGGCCGGTTATGGAGTAGTCGCCGTCGTCCGGCGGCGGGGAGTCGCCGAAGCCGGGGAGGTCGAGTGCCTCGCCCTCGACCCGGTCGGCGAGCCGTTCCATGAGCGCGGACCAGTTCTGCGAGGAGCCGCCGAGGCCGTGGACGAAGAGGGCGGGCGGCAGCCCGGAGGCCGACGGCGGACGGCACCTTACGGTCATCGTGAGCCCCGACAGGGAGGCGGTCCGCAGCTTCTCACCCGCTCCGACCCGCACGGGCCTCGCGGGCGGGACCGCCGCGACGAGGCGGGCTTCCGGCGGCTCGGTCGAAGACATGCGGCAATGTTACGAGACGATCACGCGCACGATCGTGTGTTCACGCTCACAGACTGCGTAGCGTCCGAAAGTGACCTCTCCTAGGCTCGTAAGACACAGGGGCGATCACCCGCCCCTGGGAAGCCGCCACAGGGAAGGGGAGTACATGTCCATCGACCCCAGCGACCCCGACACCTTCGAGGACTCGGTCGAGAACACCGACGAGACCACCGTGTACGACGTCGAGGCTCCCGAGGCGGACGCCTTCGAACAGCATCGCGAGGTGCTCCCCCACCGCGACCAACCGCCCAGGGCCGACGACCTCCTGGAAGCCAACGAGGCCGACCGGGCAGAACAGGGCCGGGTCGTCGAGGAGAGCGAGGAGGACTACCGGTGACCAGCACCGTTTGTGGGCTTTTCATAGAGTCCGGTCCGTGAAATTCTCCGCACGAACAGCGCGCCGCCCTGTTACCCGAAAGTACGATGGCGGGCGCGGTGGACACCGTGCACAGGCATCATTCATTGGGAGGCGGCGTGACAGCCATCGAGCAGACCGAGGCGCGCCCGCGGGGTACGCGCCTGCCGCGCCGAGCCCGACGTAATCAGCTCCTGGGAGCCGCCCAGGAGGTCTTCGTCGCCCAGGGCTACCACGCGGCCGCGATGGACGACATCGCCGAGCGCGCCGGAGTCAGCAAGCCGGTGCTGTACCAGCACTTCCCGGGCAAGCTCGAGCTGTATCTGGCCCTGCTCGACCAGCACTGCGAGGCCCTGCTCCAGGCCGTGCGCACCGCGCTCGCCTCGACCACTGAGAACAAGCAGCGCGTCGCGGCGACCGTGGAGGCGTACTTCGCCTACGTCGAGGAGGAAGGCGGAGCCTTCCGGCTGGTCTTCGAGTCCGATCTGACCAACGAGCCCGCGGTGCGCGAGCGCGTGGACCGCGTCTCGCTCCAGTGCGCCGAGGCGATCAGCGAGGTCATCGCCGAGGACACCGGGCTGTCCAGGGACGAGTCGATGCTGCTCGCCGTGGGCCTCGGCGGGGTCTCCCAGGTGGTCGCGCGCTACTGGCTCTCCAGCGAGAGCGCCGTCCCCCGGGACACCGCCGTACAGCTGCTCACCTCGCTGGCCTGGCGCGGTATCGCGGGGTTCCCGCTGCACGGGGCCGAAGGCGGTCACTGAGCACCCGGGCGCCCGGGGCGCCATTCCCGGCCGCGAGGGCGCGAGTTCGCGGCGGCGAGCGTGTTCGCTGCGGGCGTGCCCCCGCGGCCCCCGGCGGGTGTCCCGGCCCGGCTAATGTGTGCTGGGTACAGCGCGGGTGGCCGCGCACTCAACTGACCGTCGGAGGGACAAGGCCGTGGAGGTCAAGATCGGCGTGCAGCACGCGCCCCGCGAGATCACCTTGGAGAGCGGGCAGTCTGCCGAGGAGGTCGAGCGCCTGGTGGCCGACGCGCTCGGTGGCAAGACTCAGGTGCTGACCCTGGAGGACGACCACGGCCGCAAGGTCCTGGTCCCGTCCGACCGGCTCGCCTACGTCGAACTCGGCGAGCCGACCGCGCGCAAGGTCGGTTTCGGCGCGGCCTGAGGGTTTCACTCACCCGACGGCGCCGGGGCTCGGTCAACGACCGAGCCCCGCTTTTTTTCGCGCCGTTCCAGGAGCTCCACGGCGCCCGCCCCGAATGCTCAAAACGCTCCAGACCGCCCCCACGGACAGGGTTGCCCGTGCTCGGGCACGGGTAGGACGTCGCACGACCGACACGTGATCACGTATCGGTCCGGTCCGCTCACGGGAAGGACGCGCCAATGCTGTTCTGGGAAGCGCTCGGCTCGGCACTGATCGGTCTCGTCATCGCCTATGGGGCGCTCCATCGGCTCCCCCGGCGGCTGCCCGCGCGGCGTCTCGTCCTGTCCACCGGCCCCGCCGCCGCGCTGCTGGGCGCCCTGCTGACCCACACGGTGCTGGGCTCGGGACACACCGCGGCGGTGCTGGTCGTCGCGCTCGGCTTCGCGGCGGCCCTGCTGTCGCTGCTCATCCGCCCCGCCGGCGCCCGCCGTCGGCGTTCCGTCCCGGCGTGACCAAACGTGACCAATCGCGACCAGTCCTGATCGACCGACTCGACCGTAATCAACCCTGACCAAGGGTGATCGACCGGGCTCCGGAGCGCCACCGGCCGCCGGAGCCCCTCGTTCCGCGGTCGTCCGGGCCTATGCGGCAAGTCCCAGGGCGGCCATCCGCTTGGTGTGGGCCTCGGTGATCCGCGAGAACATCCGGCCCACCTCCGCCAGGTCGAAGCCGTCGGCCACCCCGCCCACCAGCATCGTGGAGAGCGCGTCGCGGTCCGCGACCACCCGCTGGGCCTGCGACAGCGCCTCGCCCATCAGCCGCCGCGCCCACAGCGCCAGCCGCCCGCCGACCCGCGGATCGGCCTCGATCGCGGCCCGCACCTTCTCGACCGCGAACGAGGCGTGGCCGGTGTCGTCCAGCACCTGAAGCACCAGACCGCGGGTGTCGGCGTCCAGCCGGGCCGCCACCTCGCGGTAGAAGTCACTGGCGATCGAGTCGCCCACGTACGCCTTGACCAGGCCCTCCAGCCAGTCGGACGGCGCGGTCTGGCGGTGGAAGCCGTCCAGGGCCGCCGCGAACGGCTCCATCGCCGCCGTCGGCTCCTCGCCGATCGCCGAGAGCCGGCCCGAGAGCCGCTCGAAGTGGTGGAACTCGGCGGACGCCATCTTCGCCAGCTCGGCCTTGTCCCCGATCGTGGGCGCCAGCTTGGCGTCCTCCGCCAGCCGCTCGAAGGCGGCCAGCTCGCCGTAGGCGAGGGCGCCGAGCAGATCCACCACGGCGGCCCGGTACTGCGGATCGGCGGCTGCCGTGTCCCAGTCCTGGGCGGCGACCCCGGTGGGCTCCGGGGTCTTCTCCCCGCTGCCCGCCCCGGATGCGGCGTGGTCCCCGGCGCGGCCCGCGGTGCGGTCCCCGGTGCGGTCTCCGGCGGTCGCGGCGGGCGTCTCAGGCGTGTCAGGCGTCTCCATGGAGCGCACAATAGTCCGCTCCGGGCCCCGAGGAAGGCCCGTGCCCCGAGGAAGGGCCTGGTCAGCCACGCCCGCCGACGCCCCGCACCGGATGGCCCGGTCACAGATGCGCACTTCCGGGGTACAGTGGTAAATGCGCCCGTCGAGTATCGGCGGGTTGTTCCACGAATGCGGATGCCCGGTCGGTGGCCCGATCGGCTCCAAACCCGACCGCCCTCCGCGCGGCGCGCATCCCTCATGCGCACGGCAGGAGGGACCCGCTCGCGGCGTGAGCGCTCGAGCGAAGGCCGTGGTCCCGCGCCGAACCGGCCGCCCCCAAGGCCGGTGCACCGGGCGCCGTGCGACCCCCTTCGCCGCCTCTCGCCGCGTCTCACAGAAGAGGCAAGCATCCTGACCACTTTCCGAGAACTCGGGATCCTCCCCGAGACGGCCGAGGCCCTGGAAGCCGTCGGCATCACGTCCCCGTTCCCCATCCAGGAAATGACGCTTCCGGTCGCCCTCTCCGGCACCGACGTCATCGGCCAGGCCAAGACCGGCACCGGTAAGACGCTGGGCTTCGGCCTCCCCCTGCTGGAGCGCGTCGTCGTCCCCGCGGACGTCGAGGCCGGCCGGGCCAAGCCCGAGCAGCTGGCCGACGCCCCGCAGGCGCTCGTGGTCGTCCCCACCCGCGAGCTGTGCCAGCAGGTGACCAACGATCTGCTGACCGCCGGGAAGGTCCGCGCCGTCCGCGTCGTGTCGATCTACGGCGGCCGCGCCTACGAACCGCAGGTCGAGGCCCTGAAGAAGGGCGTCGACGTGGTCGTCGGCACCCCGGGCCGGCTGCTGGACCTGGCCGGTCAGAAGAAGCTGCGGCTCTCCGCCGTCAAGGCGCTCGTCCTGGACGAGGCCGATGAAATGCTCGACCTGGGCTTCCTGCCCGACGTCGAGAAGATCATCAACATGCTTCCGGCCAAGCGCCAGACCATGCTGTTCTCGGCCACCATGCCGGGCGCCGTCATCGGCCTGGCCCGGCGCTACATGTCGCAGCCCACGCACATCCGGGCCACCGCGCCGGACGACGAGGGCGCGACCGTGGCCAACATCACGCAGCATGTCTTCCGTGCCCACTCCCTGGACAAGCCGGAGGTCGTGGCGCGCGTGCTGCAAGCCGAGGGCCGCGGCCTCGCGATGATCTTCTGCCGTACGAAGCGGACCGCCGCCGACATCGCCGATCAGCTCGCGCGCCGTGGCTTCGCCTCCGGCGCGGTCCACGGCGACCTCGGCCAGGGGGCACGCGAGCAGGCGCTGCGCGCCTTCCGCAACGGCAAGGTCGACGTGCTGGTGTGCACCGACGTCGCCGCGCGCGGCATCGACGTCGAGGGCGTCACGCATGTGATCAATTACCAGTCCCCCGAGGACGAGAAGACCTATCTGCACCGCATCGGCCGTACGGGCCGCGCGGGCGCCTCGGGTATCGCCATCACGCTCGTCGACTGGGACGACATCCCGCGCTGGCAGCTGATCAACAAGGCGCTGGACCTGCCGTTCCACGAGCCGGAGGAGACGTACTCCACCTCCGACCACCTCTACGAGCTGCTGAGCATCCCGGAGGGCACCACCGGTGTGCTCCCGCGCGCCGAGCGCACCCGGGCCGGACTCGCCGCCGAGGAGATCGAGGACCTGGGCGAGACCGGGGGCCGGGCCGGCCGCGGCCGCCGGGCCGCCGCTCCGGCCACGGAGCAGCGCCCCGCGCGCAGCCGCCGGGTACGGCGCCGCACCCGCGGCGGTGTGGCCGTGGACGGCACGGGCGCCCCGGAGGGGGCGACGGCGGCCGAGTCCGCCACCGACACCGCCGAAGACGCCACCGAGCCCCGCCGGCTCCGTCGGCGCCGCCGTACGCGCGGCGGTGTGACGACGTCCCGCTCCGAGGCGGCCACGACCGCCGTCGACACGACCGCCGTCGACACGGCGGAGGCGACCCAAGCGGAGGCGACCCGCACGGCGGCGCCCCAGACGGAGGCGGAGTCCGACGAGGTCGCCGCCAAGCCGCGCCGTCGCCGCACCCGGGGTGCCGCCAGGGCCGCCGAGTCGGCGACAGCGGCCGTCGAGACCGCCGAAGGCACCACGACGGAGGAATCCGCGTCCGCCGCCGTCGACATCGAGGCGGCGGAGACAGCGGCCCCGGCGGTGGCGACCCCGGAGGCCATGGAGGCCGTGGCGACCCCGGAAGCCGTGGAGGCCCCGGCGAAGCCGCGCCGCCGCACCCGCGCCAAGGCCACTGAGGCGGCCCAGACGGCCGTGGAAGCGGCCGAGGGCACGGCGGAGGCTGCAAGCCCCGTCGAGGCCGTCGAGACCGTCGAGACGCAGCCGGAGGCCGCAGAGGCCACCGCCAAGCCGCGCCGCCGCACCCGCGCCAAGGCCGCTGAGGCCGTCGAGACGGCCGAGGCAGCCGACGCCACGGAGGCCACCAAGCCCCGGCGCCGTACGCGCACCAAGACAGCCGAGGCGGCCGAGGCAGCCGTCGAAACCGCCGAAGGCACCACCGAGACGGCCAAGCCCAAGCGCCGCACCCGCGCCACCACCAAGGCCACCACCACCGACGCGCAGCCCGAGACGGAAGCCACCGAAGCCCCCGCCAAGCCCCGGCGCACCCGCACCAAGGCAACCACGGCGGAACCGGCGGCCAAGACGGCCGAGGCAGCCGTCGAAACCGCCGAAGGCACCACCGAGGCCACCAAGCCCCGGCGGCGCACCCGCACCAAGGCAACCGCGGCAGAACCGGCGGCCGAGACCGCCGAAGGCACCACCGAGGCCACCAAGCCCCGGCGCCGCACGCGCACCAAGGCGGCCGAGGCCGTCGAGGTCACGGCCGAGGGCTGAGCCAAGAGCGCTGCGCGGCACATGCGGCCGGCGGCGGCAGATCACGGCCAGGGGCCCGTTCCGCGACACCGCGGCGCGGGCCCCTGGCCGTTCACGTGCCGTTTCCCGCGCCCTGTATAGCCTCGTGCCCATGAGCAGGCCGCCGTTTCTCACACTGCCCGCATGCGCCCGCGCGTACCGGCTCCGGACCTCGCGCGGGGAGTTCGCCGTCCATGACGCGCGGCCCGCTTCGGCCGCGCGCGGGACCGTCCTCCTGGTCCCGGGGTTCACGGGGAGCAAGGAGGACTTCATCGCGCTGCTGGAGCCGCTCGCCACGGCCGGGTTCCGGGTCGTCGCCGTCGACGGGCGGGGGCAGTACGAGACTCCCGGCCCCCGTAAGGAGGCCGCGTACGCCCTGGACGAGCTGGCACAGGACGTTCTCGCGCAGGCCACCGCCGTGAGCGCGGAGGTCGGGGACCCCGTCCATCTGCTCGGGCATTCGCTCGGCGGTCTGATCGCGCGGGCCGCCGTACTGCGCGATCCCGGGGCGTTCGCCTCACTGACGATCATGAGTTCCGGCCCGGCGGCCATCTCCGCCCCGCAGCGCGCCCGGATCAAGCTGCTGATCGACGCGCTGACCGTGATGGACATGGAGTCCGTATGGCAGGCGATGCGCGAGCTGGATCCGCCCGAGGCGGCCGACGCGGCGACCCCGCCGGGGGTGGCGGAGTTCCTGCGTCAGCGCTGGCTCGGCACCGTACCGGAGCAGCTGATCGTCACGGGACGGCAGCTGACCGATGAGCCGGACCGGGTCGATGAGCTGGCGGCGGTGCGGCTGCGCATCCATGTGCTGTCGGGCGAGGCGGACTACGCCTGGCCGGTGCCGCTGATGGACGAGATGGCCGGACGGCTGGCCGCCCGCCGGACCGTGATCGAGGGTGCCGGGCACTCCCCCAACACCGAGCGGGCCCACCTCACCGCCGAGGCCCTGATCGGCTTCTGGCGCGACCTGGGCTGAGCCGGAGGCGGCGGATCGGATCGGCCAGGGCCGGATCGGCTCAGTACTGCGCCTGTAGATGCTCCCAGAAGCCGTCCCGCAGGGCGCGCCGCAGATCGGCGTGGGCGCGCAGGGAGAGCCGCAGCAGCCCCTCCGCGTCGATCAGCAGCTCCTGGTCCACGGAACCGGGCAGATACGGGTGGCCCGGCAGCAGCTCCGCGAGCGTGTCACGGCCGCGTGAGGACAGCCACTGGGCGGCGATCTGCGCCCCGACGAAGCGCACCTCGTCCCGGGTCGGGGCGGGCCCGCACAGCGGCGCGTCGCCGTTCGGCTCGTAGCCGGCGGCCCGCCGGGTGACGTACGGCTTGCAGAAGTCGAGGTCGAAGGTGCGCTGGCTGTCGACCTCCCACAGCAACGGCTCGGCCTGGTTGCGCCCCTCCAGGGCCTCGATGCCCCATAGGTGGACGCGCGCCCCGTAGCCCTGGGCCGCCTCGACGGCGGAGACCAGGTCCTCGTCGCCGCCGATCAGCACGGCGTCGCCGATGGCGCGGTGGCGGGCGAGGGATTCCAGATCGGAGCGGATGAGGGAGTCGACGCCCTTCTGCTGGTTGTTGGCGTTGAGGTTGCCCAGCCGGACCTTGACGTCGGGCAGCTCCGCGATGCTCTGCTGCTCCGGGGTGTGGATCCGGCGCCGGGCGCCGTCGAACCAGTAGACGCGCAGCAGCCTGCTGTCCGGGAAGATCGTGCGCGCCTTGTCGATGAACGCCTCGATGAGCCCCTCGGCGTCCAGCTCGAAGGCGCGGCGGTCCTCCGTGCCCGCGACGAGCCGGCCGGCGGCCGCGTAGACGTACCCCGCGTCCACGAAGATCGCGTGCGTCGAGGGCGTGGTCGCGACCTCGGCGAGCACGCGCTGGAGCAGCTCGTTCGTGCGCTCGATGCCCGCGGCGATCGAGGCGAGGTCTGGTTGGCCCGGAGGCATGGCTTCACTCATACGCGGTTCATTCTCCGGGCGGCCGTGTGAGAGGCACAACCGCACCCTGCTCCGCCACCAGCGGATACTTAGGCAGCGAAAAATTTTTATTAGCGTAGGGAATGTTTTCGGGGCACCCTCTGGTTGAACACGTACAGGAGGGCGCGGCAGCGACGCTGCGCGGCTCCGTACACATCAGTTCTCCTTCAGGAGGATCAGACGAAGGGAGAAGCTTTGCGCTTCGAGATCATGCGCCTTGACGATGTCGATGGCAGCGCCGTTGACAGCACCGTCGTAGACGCCGCCTCCGTCAACCGGATCGTGCAGCAGGCCGCCGCGATCGGCCAGCGCATCTACATCCGTCCAGCCGACACCGCTGCCCGGTAGTGCCGTAAGGCCCTCCAGCCGCGACAGAGCATCGAGCGCCCCCGTACGTGACGGTACGGGGGCGCTCGTGCGATGTCAGAGGGTGTGGACCATTCGGGTGGCGGTGGCCCCGTTGACGATCCCCCGCCGCGTGCGCGGGGGTGCGCTCAGCCGGCCGCGCCCGGCACCGGGGCGGCCCCGGTCGCCCGGCGCACGATCTCGCCGTAGACCTCGGGGTCGGTCGTGTGCTCGCCGAGCCGACAGGTCTTACGGCTGCCGTGATAGTCGCTGGAGCCGGTGGTGAGCAGTCCGAGCTCGGCGGCGAGACCGCGCAGCCGGGCCCGGGTGTCCTCGCTGTGGTCCATGTGGTCGACCTCGATACCGTCCAGGCCCGCCGCCGCCAGCTCGCCGATCGCGCTCTCCGGTACGCACTGGCCCCGCTTGACGGCCAGCGGGTGCGCGAAGACCGCGACCCCGCCCGCGCCCTTGATCAGCCGGATCGCCTCGAAGGGGTCCAGCTCGTGCTTCTCCACGTGTGCCCGGCCGCCGTCGGCCAGCCAGTCCTGGGTGAAGGCGTCCGAGACGCTCGCCACGACGCCCAGCTCGACCAGTGCGGTGGCTATGTGCGGCCGTCCTACGGCCCCGTCCCCGGCGATCTCCGCCACCCGCTCCCAGGTGATCGGCACGCCCAGCTCGCGCAGCTTCCCGACCATGGCCCGCGCCCGGGGCACCCGGTCGTCGCGCACCAGCTCACGCTCGCTCGCCAGCTCGGGCTCGGCCGGGTCGAAGAGGTACGCCAGCATGTGCAGGCTCACACCGTTGAGGCGGCAGGACAGCTCGGCGCCGGTGATCAGCGTCAGCCCGGCGGGCAGCGCCCGGGTGGCCTCCGCATAGCCGCCGACGGTGTCGTGGTCGGTGAGCGCGACGACGTCCAGCCCTGCGGCGGCTGCGTTGCGCACCAGCTCGGCGGGGGTGTCCGTACCGTCCGACGCAGTGGAGTGGGTGTGCAGATCGATGCGCACGGCTCGGACTCCAAGCTGCGTTCGGGGTGGACCGGCGGGACGCCTCAGCATAACCACCGGCCGGACACGGCGGTCCAGTGCCCCCGGCCGTCACCGCGTGAGCACCTGTGGGGCGAGCACGCAGGACGAACGCCGGAGCGGCCACCGGGCGAACGGGGGCCGGGGTGTCAGGGCGACAGCAGCCGTGGGGAGAGCGCGCCGCAGGGCACCAGGTCGACCTCGGCCCCGGCGTCCCGCAGATCGGTGAGCACCATCTCGTCGTACATCAGCAACCCGGTCTGCTCGGGCCAGACGACCGCCCACAGCCACAGCCCGCACGCCTCGCCCGCGAAGACCGCGCGGTCGTCCGGGGTGCCCTCGACATGCCACAGCGGGGTGGGCCGCCCGGCGGCCAGCACCTTGACGTGCGGCGGCTTGTCCACCCGCATCCCCGGCCCCGGATCGGGCCCCGGGATCCCCGCGAAGCGCGCGCCGAGCCCGACGCCCAGCTCCTCGGCGATCAGCAGCAGCTCCCCCGGGCCGCCCAGCGGTCCGGGGCCGGAGCAGGCCACGGCGGTGGCGCGGCCGCCGCTGCGGTCGTCCCCGGCGCACGCCACACCGGTGAACAGCCAGCCCACGGGCAGCGGCCAGGGCATCCATACGGGCACCCGGGCGCGGTTGGTGACCACCACGAGTGCTTCGACGCTCGGCGGAACGACCGGCTGGAGGGGGTGCACCGTGCCGTGCACTCCGCACTGCCAGGAGTCGGTGAAGAGACCGGGCGCTCGCACCCGGCCACCGCACTTCGGGCAACTGGGTTCGCCCCTCATAGGGCCCCACGGTCCTCCCCGGTCGTCCTCGCGTCAAGGACGATCACCCGTCCGGAGGTCACTTCCCGCAGGAGTTTCCGCGCGCCGCCCTTCGCCCGCCGCCCCTCGCCCGCGGGCTTTCCGTACGAGACGGCGCGCGCGGGTTTCCGTACGAGACGGCGCGCGGACTCCGTACGCGAGGGCAGCGGCGCCTCAGTCCCCCAACGGCACCCCGGTGCGCACCGGATCGCGCAGATCCGTGCCGTGCCGCAGCCAGCGGTCCTGGAGGGCGCCGGCGCCGTGCACCCGCTTCCACGCCGCCTCGTTCGCGGTCATCGGCAGCAGTGGCAGGAAGCGCACCGGCTCCATCGGTTCGAGCAGCTCCAAGTCCTCGACCAGACCGCCCGGTTCGGCGACGAGGACGGAGGTGAAGGCCGCCCCGGGCCACAGCGGCCCGCCGAGGTCCAGCGACGCGCCGGGGGTCACCACGACCCCCTCGACCTGGGGTGAGGCGGCCAGCACGGCGAGCGGGCGGAGCACCTCGTCGAGGACGGAGAGGTCGGGGCCGCGGCCGCCGGCCCGTACGGTCAGCACCAGCTCGGCGCGCGGCCCGCGCAGGGGGTCGGCGACGGTGGCGGTCGGGCTGGTCATCGGATGGTCCGACATGCCGAGGGTGGCATAGCGGATCACGGCGTTCTCGTCCCGGAATCGCAGCACGTCAATGCGGTCGGCGCCGAGGAACGTGATGCCCGCGCGGGCGTCCGGCTCGCCCAGCGCGGTGATCAACCGGGTCTCGACCAGCTGAAGAACGTCTGACATGCGGTGAGCATAGATCGCGTATCGAACAGGCAAAGCGGCGACGTAACGGTTCTGCCGACTGATAGCCTTAATCCCTGCCCAGGGAGTTACACGTCGTCCCTCATGGGGGACCGGCCGGAGGAGGTGGGGCTGCGGTGGATCCTAGTCGACCGTGCAGTACCGACAGTTCTCCCGTCGTTTCCCCTTGGTATGCGACCGCATGATCTGAAACCTTCCGTACCCCGCCGCCCGGCGGTGAAACACGCGAAGCCATCTCGCATCCAGGGCATCTGACGGTAGAGCGCCTTCGAACCGCTTTGTTCAGTTCCGCGAACTTCCGTCAGCGCCATCGCACGGAGCGCCGCCCGCTTTGCGGACGTACGGGCACGGGGATGCCGTACGTCCACCTTCCGGGCGCAGCGCTGCGCCGCGCGCCCGCCGCTGACGGCCGGCCCGTGAAGGAGCCCGTCATGTCGATGATCCGTGACCTGCGCGCAGCCGTCCGCCCCGCCCTGCGCCGTGCCCGCGCCTCCAGCGACTACGACGCGACGCGTGACCCGTCGGTCACCAGCGCCGTGGTCGACTGCGGGGTCTACCGCGACGGCAAGCGGGTCAGCGACCACGTGAGCCCGGCGAAGGCCATGGAGCGGGTCCGCGAGGAGGGCGGGTTCGCCTGGATCGGGCTGCACGAGCCCACCGAGCGCGAGTTCGCGGGCATCGCCCAGGAGTTCGGGCTGCACCCGCTGGCGGTCGAGGACGCGGTGCAGGCGCACCAGCGGCCCAAGCTGGAGCGGTACGACGACACCCTCTTCACCGTCTTCAAGACGATCCACTACGTCGAGCACGCCGAACTCACCTCGACCAGCGAGGTGGTGGAGACCGGTGAGGTGATGTGCTTCACCGGCCGGAACTTCATCGTGACCGTGCGGCACGGCGGCCAGGGCTCGTTGCGCGCCCTGCGCCACCGGCTCCAGCAGGACCCCGAGCTGCTGGCCAAGGGCCCCTCGGCGGTGCTGCACGCCATCGCCGACCAGGTCGTCGACGGCTATCTCGCGGTCGCCGACGCGGTCCAGGACGACATCGACGAGGTCGAGATCGACGTCTTCTCCGCGGCGACCTCCCGGCGGGGCGGCGACGCGGGCCGGATCTACCAGCTCAAGCGCGAGGTCCTGGAGTTCAAGCGGGCCGTCTCGCCGCTGCTGCGGCCGATGCAGCTGCTGAGCGAGCGTCCGATGCGGCTGGTGGACCCGGACATCCAGACGTACTTCCGGGATGTCGCGGACCACCTGGCGCGGGTCAGCGAGCAGGTGCTGGCCTTCGACGATCTGCTGAACTCGATCCTCCAGGCCAATCTGGCGCAGGCGACGGTCGCGCAGAACGAGGACATGCGGAAGATCACGTCCTGGGCGGCGATCTTCGCCGTGCCGACGATGATCGCGGGGATCTACGGCATGAACTTCGACTACATGCCGGAGCTGCGCTGGAAGTTCGGCTACCCGACCGTGCTCATCGTCACGGTGGGCATCTGCTTCGCGATCCACCGCGGCTTCAAGCGCAACGGCTGGCTCTAGGAGACTCCGGAACCGGCTCGGGGGCCGTCCGTACGGCTCTTCCCGTCCGCCATGATGACCAGCGCGAGTCCGCCGAGGATCACCGCGAGCGCCGGGTAGGCGGCCACGGACGGCAGCTGGCCCAGCCACAGGGCAGCGATCAGGGCCGCCCCGGGGGTCTCCAGGAGGATCGCGGTCGAGGTGACGGAGGGGCCCAGGCCCTTGACCACCCGGTTGATCAGGGTGTGCCCCAGCAGCTGTGCGGTGACCATCAGGGCGACCAGTCGCAGCCAGGTGCTGCCGCTGTAGCCGCCGAGCTCCGCGCCCGCCACCAGGCAGGTGACCAGCAGGAGCACGCTGGTGGTGGCGTAGCAGACGTAGGCGTACGCGGTGGTGCTCACCGAACGGCGCACCTCCGCCCCGAGCAGCACGTAACCGGCCGCCGCCATCCCGCCCAGCAGCGCGAGCGCGTCGCCCAGCAGGGCGCGCGGGGAGGCGGACAGGTCGACCCCGGTGAGAATCACCACACCGAGGATCGCGAGCCCCATGCCCAGCCAGGCGAGCGCGGGCGGGCGGTGACCGCGCAGCCGCAGCAGCAGCGCCGTCCAGATGGGGGTCGTGGTCACCAGGGCGGTCGAGGAGGCGACGGAGGTCATGTGCAGGCTCGGCAGCCAGGTCCCGAAGTGCACCGCGAGCAGTGCCCCCGCCCCGGCCGACAGCAGCACCGCCCGGCGGCCCATCCCGCGCAGCTCGCCCCGGTGGCGCCACAGCGCGAACGGGGTGAGCGCGCCCACGGCCATGGCGTTGCGCCAGAAGGCGATGGCCAGCGCGGGCGCCGCCGTCGCGGCGGCCAGCGGCGCGGAGAGCGAGACCCCCGCGATGGCGACCGTAAGGAGCGCGATGTCCAGAGGAACGGCGCCGGGGACACGGCCGCCGTCACCGGGCGCGGTGGGGGTGGCGGGGTGGGCTGCGGTACGGGCGGTACGAGCGGTGGACACGGCGCCAGAGTAAGACCCATGGTCGTATGACGGAACTGACATTTCACTGGCTGGAACGGGCGCGTGGCTGGCCTAGGCTGTCGGCATGACGCAGACGCCGATGGACCGTGCCCTTGTCGAGGAGGCGGCCAAGAAGTCCGCCCTCATCTGGGTCCAGGGCACCGAGGGTGCCCCGCGCGCCCTGTGGCACATCTGGCACGAGGGCGCGGCCTGTCTCGTCGGGGACGGCCCCGACGAGCAGCCCCTGCGCGACCTGGGTCTGGCCGACGGCGGAACCGCCACCGTGACGGTGCGCAGCAAGGACAAGGGCGGGCGCCTGGTCAGCTGGCCCGCGCGGGTGGTCGAGCTGGCGCCGGGCGACGAGGCGTGGACAGCCGTGGTCGACGAGCTCAAGGGCAAGCGGCTGAACGCGGTGGACGCCGACCACATCGCGGAGCGCTGGGCGCGCGAATGCCGGGTGCTGCGGCTGGAGCCCGCGCCCGGGGCGCTGGCCGAGCACCCCACGGACTCCCTGGCGGCGGCCCCGCTGCCGTCCCCGGCGATCACCCGCCGCCCGATCCCGGCGGCCCTCCCGAAGCTTCTCGCCCGCCGCAAGAAGCGCGTCCGCAAGGGCTAGAACCGCTCCCTTACGGACGCCGCCGGTCTCACGGACTCCGGTCCCACGGACGGTGGCGTCCTTACGGATGCCACGAACGCGCTCGCGCGCGGCTACGGCGTCCCCGGGAGCTGCTGCCCGTAGTCGAGGACATGGCCCTTCGCCGGGGCGGTGAGCTGGAAGTCCTTGTTCCAGTCCGCCAGCCGGATCACGCCCGCGCCGCCCGCCCGCCGCAGCTGGAGCGGGTAGGGCCGGCCCTCCAGGGAGACGTCGAGCGATCCGCCCGCCCCGTCCTCGCCGGCGCTGATGCGGATCGTCCGCACGCCGCCCACCTGGCCGTGGTCGCCCGTGGCGATCTCACCCTGGAGTCCGAGCAGCCCGTCCAGCAGCAGGCTCATATCGGTGAAGCCGCTGAGCCGCTGGTAGGAGGGGTCGTCGGAGGGGACCTTCACATACTTGTTGTCGAGCTTGTCGGCCGCGTCGTCCGTGTCCGAGCCGCTGTCCCCCGCGTCCTCGCCGTCGTGCGACCAGAAGTCCGCGTCGGCCTTGAGGTAGAGCTCCTTGTCGACGCGGAGCAGCTCGAAGGTGGAGCCCTTGGTGGAGACCTGGCCCGTGCCGCCGTCGGACTTCAGCCGCATATTGAGCTTGTAGGTGACTCCCTTGGTGACGAGACTGCCGGAGAGCCGCACCGAATCCGCGTCCTCGGCCGCCTTACGGGCTTTGCTCTCGATCTTCGCGGCGGGAAGCTTTCCCACGCCGTTCGTTCCCGCGTCGGGGTCTTTCTCCCCGCCGCCACACGCGGCGAGCGTCGCGGCCAACCCCGCGCACATCGCCGCAACGACAGCCCTGTTCCGGGTGCGCACGTCCGCTCTGCCTCCTGATGCCGGTGCAGTAGGGCAGCGTACCGGTGCCGTCCAGCGGTGTCCGCAGGATGCCGCGGCGCCTCCGTCCAGCGGCAGGTCAGGTGCGGGCACGTTAGCCTGAACCCGAAGAAGAGCGAATCAGTACCGTATATCGCCGCGAAACCCCACATACGAGGGGAGGCAGGGCATGCCGGCAGGCGCCCCCCGGATCTTCGTCTCGCATCTCGCGGGCGTCGCCGTCTTCGACCCGAACGGCGACCAGGTGGGGCGGGTGCGCGATGTCGTGGCGATGCTGCGGCTGGCCGGCCGCCCGCCGCGGGTGCTCGGCCTGGTGGTCGAGGTGGTCGGCCGCCGCCGGATCTTCCTGCCCATGACGCGGGTGACCGGTGTGGAGTCCGGCCAGGTCATCATCACCGGCGTACTCAACATGCGCCGCTTCGAACAGCGCCCCACCGAGACCCTGGTCCTCGGCGAACTGCTCGACCGCACGGTGCGGCTGGTCGAGACCGGGGAGGCGGTCACGGTCCTCGACGTGTCGATGACCCAGCTGCCCGCGCGCCGCGAGTGGGAGATCGACAAGGTCTTCATACGCCGCGGCAAGACCGGTGCGCTGCGCCGTCGCGGCGAGACGCTGACCGTGGACTGGTCGGCGGTCACCGGCTTCTCACTGGAGGAGCAGGGGCAGGGCGCGGAGAACCTGCTGGCCACCTTCGAGCAGCTGCGCCCCGCCGACCTGGCCAATGTGCTGCACCACCTGTCCGCGAAGCGCCGGGGCGAGGTGGCGGCGGCCCTGGACGACGACCGGCTCGCGGACGTCCTGGAGGAGCTGCCCGACGACGACCAGGTGGAGATCCTCGGCAAGCTCAAGGAGGAGCGCGCGGCCGACGTCCTGGAAGCCATGGACCCCGACGACGCGGCCGATCTGCTCTCCGAGCTGCCCGAACCCGACAAGGAGCGGCTGCTGGGCCTGATGCGCCCCCGTGACGCGGCGGACATGCGCCGGCTGATGTCGTACGAGGAGGGGTCGGCGGGCGGTCTGATGACGACCGAGCCGATCGTGCTGCGCCCGGACGCCACCGTCGCCGACGCCCTCGCCCGGGTGCGCGAACAGGACCTGACCCCCGCGCTCGCCGCCCAGGTGTATGTGTGCCGCCCGCCCGACGAGACGCCCACCGGACGCTATCTGGGCACCATCCACTTCCAACGGCTGCTGCGCGACCCGCCGTTCACCCTCGTCGGCTCGTCCGTCGACACCGATCTGCCGACGCTGCCGCCGGACACCTCGCTGCCCGTCGTGGCCGGCCATCTGGCCACCTACAACCTGCTCGCGGCGCCCGTGGTGGACGAGACCGGCTCCCTGCTCGGCGCGGTGACGGTCGACGATGTGCTGGACCATCTGCTGCCGTCCGACTGGCGGGAGCGCGAGCTGCACAATGGCATGGCACTGCCGGAGACCGCCGATGGACGGTGACAGCAGCCGTCTGGACCGGCCCAGGGCGCGGCGCCGCAGCCCGCTGCCGCGCTGGGACCCCGAGGCGTTCGGCAAGGCGTCGGAGCGGATCGCGCGTTTCCTGGGCACCGGGCGGTTCATCGCCTGGATGACGGTCTTCGTCACCTTATGGCTGGCCTGGAACCTCCTGGCGCCGCCGCGGCTGCGGTTCGACCCCTTCCCGTTCATCTTCCTGACGCTGATGCTCTCCCTCCAGGCGTCGTACTCCGCCCCGCTGATCCTGCTGGCCCAGTACCGGCAGGCCGACCGCGACCGCGTCAACCTCGAACGGGACCGTAAACAGAACGAGCGGTCCATCGCCGACACCGAGTTCCTCACCCGGGAGATCGCGGCGCTGCGGACCGGCCTGGGCGAGGTCGCCACCCGCGACTGGCTCCGCGACCAGCTGGAGGACCTGCGCCAGGAGCCGGACGGCGGACGGGCCGCCCCGCGGCCGGGCGGCCACGGCGAGACCCGGCCGAGTGAGGAACGCGACCGCTGACGGCCATCCCGCACCCCGCTCGCGGCGCCGTACCATCTCCGTATGGCTACCGACACCCTCCCAGCGCCGAGCGAAGACGCGGTGCGCGCCGCGCTCGCCACGGTCAACGACCCGGAGATCCACAAGCCGATCACCGAACTCGGCATGGTCAAATCCGTCGAGATCGCGGCGGACGGCTCGGTCGCGGTGGTGGTCTACCTCACGGTCTCCGGCTGCCCGATGCGGGACACGATCACCGGCAACGTGCGGACGGCGGTCGCCGGGGTCGAGGGTGTGACCGATGTCACGGTCAGCCTCGAGGTGATGAGCGATGAGCAGCGGCGTGAGCTGGCCGCCTCGCTGCGCGGCGGCCAGGCCGAGCGCGAGGTGCCCTTCGCCAAGCCCGGCTCGCTGACCCGGGTCTACGCGGTGGCCTCCGGCAAGGGCGGGGTCGGCAAGTCCTCGGTGACGGTCAACCTGGCCGCCGCGATGGCCGCCGACGGGCTCAAGGTCGGTGTGGTCGACGCCGACATCTACGGTCACTCGGTGCCCCGCATGCTGGGCGCCGAAGGACGGCCCACCCAGGTCGAGAACATGATCATGCCGCCGTCGGCGAACGGCGTGAAGGTGATCTCGATCGGGATGTTCACCCCCGGGAACGCCCCGGTGGTCTGGCGCGGCCCGATGCTGCACCGCGCGCTCCAGCAGTTCCTGGCCGACGTCTACTGGGGCGACCTCGATGTGCTGCTGCTCGACCTCCCGCCGGGCACCGGCGACATCGCGATCTCCGTCGCCCAGCTGGTGCCCAACGCCGAGATCCTGGTGGTGACCACGCCGCAGCAGGCCGCCGCCGAGGTGGCCGAGCGGGCCGGCGCGATCGCCGTCCAGACCCATCAGAAGATCGTCGGCGTGGTGGAGAACATGTCCGGGCTGCCCTGCCCGCACTGCGACGAGATGGTCGACGTCTTCGGCACGGGCGGCGGCCAGTTGGTCGCCGACGGGCTCAGCCGGACCACCGGTACGACGGTGCCGGTGCTGGGCGCCATCCCGATCGACGTACGGCTGCGCGAGGGCGGCGACGAGGGCAAGCCGGTCGTGCTGACCGACCCGGACTCCCCTGCGGGCAGCGCGCTCAAGGCGATCGCGGGCAAGATCGGCGGACGGCAGCGCGGCCTCGCGGGCATGTCCCTGGGCGTCACCCCGCGCAACAAGTTCTGAGACCACGCGGCCCGGCACGGCATACGGCGGGGGCGGCCCTCCTCAAGGGCCGCCCCCGCCGTATGCGCCCATGCCATGGGCCGGCCGCTACGCGTCGTAGCGGGTGATGTCCTTGACCACCGCGAACCCCAGGCCGTAGGCGCTCATCCCGCGCCCGTACGCGCCGATGTGCACGTTCTGGCCCGCCGATCCGGCCAGCACCCAGCCGTACTCCGACTCGCGGTAGTGGAAGTCGGCCGGCACTCCGTCCACCGGGAGGGACAGCCCCGACCAGCCCTCACCCGCCAGATCGTCCGCCAGCTCCCAGGCGAGCGCGGTCTGCTGGTCCAGCCAGTCCTGGCGCAGCGCCCGCTCCATCCGGGTGGGCCAGGTGCACGACAGCAGACCGGAGCCGGCCAGCCAGGCGGCGGAGGAGACCGAGGTGGCCTCCAGCTTGCCGGTGCCGTCGGCGCTGTCCCGCACCGGGCGGCCGGCGACGGTGACGACCACCGTGAAGCGCTGCTGGTCCATCTCGGTCTCGACCCGCAGCGACGGCTCCTCGCCATGGCCGGTCGAGCCGTACTCCACGATGCCGTCGGCGGCCGTGCCCACCTGCATCAGCCAGCGGGGTCCGGTGAACGCCTCGTCAAGTCCGTACCAGGGGAAGTCGGCCATCAGATAGCCCTCGACGCTCCGCCGGGCCTCGGCGGGCACCCCTCGCGTGGCCGCCGCAACCCCTCGTACCCCTAGCCGACCCGTGGTCTCCATGTGCGCGCGGCCTCCTCATTGCCCTGCGTCGTGGGCGGCCCGCCCCCCTCGGGCGACCCTCACCCCGGACAAAGGGAGGATAGCCATACGGGTCAACCAGCCCCCGCATACGGGGGGATCAAGTGGCGTCTGAGTCGAACGGCGGATGCTCGTCGCGCTTCGGCTCCTCGCGCTTGCGCAGCAGGTCAGGCGTGCTGGAGCCACCCTTGGACAGGGACGGCGGAGTGCTGCCCGAGGCCCCTGAAGAGCCCTGCTGGGGATCACTCTCCCGGCCGTTCACCGCGTCGGCGACCTCGGCCATCTCCTTGCGGAGGTCGAAGCCGTTACGGATCTCCTTCAGGCCCAGTTCATCGGAGTCCAGCACATGCTTGCGCACGAACGTCTTGGGGTTGAGGTCCTCGAACTCGAAGTCCTTGAACTCCGGCCCCAGCTCGGAACGGATGTCCTCTTTGGCGCTGTCGGAGAACTCCCGGATCTTCCGGATGAACCCCGACACATCCCGAATCACCTTCGGAAGCTTGTCCGGGCCGAAGACGATCACCGCAAGGACAACGAGCGCGACAAGCTCGAGAGGTCCTATGTCCAGCACCTTGCAGCTCCTCAAGACGTCTGTGGCCCCGGCCTGGGCCACTCAACACCGTACCTGGCGGTGGGGGCGGCGCGGGAGACGCCCGGACCAACATCGGGCGTCAGCCGCTGCTCGCCGAGCCCAGTGTCAGCTCCGCGGTGTGCTCCTCGCCATCGCGCTCGACGGTGAGCTTCAGCCGGTCCCCGGGGCGGTGGCTGCGGATCTTCACGATCAGCTCCTGTCCGCTGTGCACCTGGACGCCGTCCACCTCCGTGATCACGTCACCGGCCTCGATCCCCGCCTTGTCACCGGGGCCGCCGGAGGTGACCGGCGGGCCGCCGCCCGCGCCCTCGGTGTTCACCCGGGCGCCGTCGCCCGTGTACCCCATGTCGAGCGTGACGCCGATCACCGGATGCGTGGCCTTCCCGGTGTTGATCAGCTCCTCGGCGACCCGCTTGCCCTGGTTGATCGGGATGGCGAAGCCCAGACCGATGCTGCCGCCCTGGCCGCCGCCGAGGCCCGAGCCGTCGTCGGCCGCCCGGATCGCGCTGTTGATCCCGATGACCCGCGCCTTGCTGTCGACCAGGGGACCGCCGGAGTTGCCCGGGTTGATCGGGGCGTCGGTCTGGAGCGCGTCGACATAGCTGACGTCGCTGCCGTCCTCCTCCTCGCCGCCCGCGGTGATGGGACGCTCCTTGGCGCTGATGATCCCGGAGGTGACCGTGCCCGCCAGGTCGAAGGGGGCGCCGATGGCCACGACGGGGTCGCCGACGCGCACGGAGTCGGAGTTGCCCAGCGGCAGCGGGGTGAGCCCGGACACCCCGTCGACCTTGACGACCGCGAGGTCATAACCGGCGTCGCGCCCGATGACCTCGGCGTCGGCGTCCTGGCCGCTGTTGAAGGTCACCGATATGTCGCCGTCCGTCCCGGCGGGCTGCACGACATGGTTGTTGGTGAGGATATGGCCCTGCTTGTCCAGGACGAAGCCGGTGCCGGTGCCCTCCTCCGAGCTGCCGCGCACATGGATGGTCACCACACCGGGCAGCGAACGCGCGGCGATCCCGGCGATACTGTCCGGCGCCCTGGTCTGCTTCTCGGCCGGGGCCTGCGGCAGCTTCACCTCGACGCCCCCGGAGGCGCTGTCCCGCTCCGCGTACGCGCCGATACCGCCGCCGACACACCCCGCGACCAAGGCGATCAGCAGCACCGCGAGCCAGGCACGGCGGCGGGAGACCGTCTTCGCCGGCGCGGCGGGCGGCGGGACCACGGCCCAGGGGTCGTAACCGCGCCACTGGGCGGTCGGGGCGGGCTGCGCGACCAGGGCGCCCGGGTGGGGCTCTCCGGGCCCCGCGGGCAGCTGGGTGCCGTGCGGCGGGGTCATCCCGGGGTGCGGCAGGGGCGGGGGCGCGCTCTGCCGCGGTACGGCCCCCGCGGCGGGCGGCGGGACGGTGCCATGGGGGGTGCCATGGGGTGGGGTCGTCCCGGGGGCCGGGGGCGGCGCCTGGGTCGTCCCCGGCGGCAGCTGGGTGCCCTGCGCGGGGGTCGCCGCCGGGTGCTGGACGGGCGGGGCCGGGGCCCAGGGCCCGGGGTCGCCGTAGGGCGGGGTGCTGTACGGGTCGGGCTCGTGCAGCGGCCGCGGCGACCGCTCCTCGGGCGCCCGGCCCTCCTCGGGCCCGTCCAGCGGCTCCGGCGGCGCCCCGGCGGCGGCCGGCTCCGTACGCTCCTCGACGGTACGCCCCTCGGCGCCGTCCACCGCGCCGGTCGGCCGCTCACCGGGCCGCGCGGCCGGACGGCTCCACCACTTCGGCTTCGGCTCGTCCATGTTCAGGCCCCCCTTTTTTGGGCTCGGTTCTCCCCCAGCTACCGCTGGGCGGTGCCCCCAGCCGGAAAGACCAAGCACCCGGGGCATGACGGCAGGCGCCCAACAGCTTGCCCCAAGCTACCGCCGGGAGGTGCCCGGAGCCGGAACGTCCAAGCGCCCGGAGGCTCGAAGGCACCGCCGCACTGCCCGGGGGCGATTCAACCAGGTCCGGCGTCGCTCGCGCAGGGCGGACCGCATGTCCTTGTCATGATCCGCGCAGACGAGGTCATGACCGGCGAAGACGCGCCGTCCTCGCCGGCGTGCTACTTCGAAGGCGGGGTGGCCCCTGGATACGGCGAGCTGCCCGAGGCGGGCCGGGACGGGACCTCCAGCTGGGTCGGCGCGGGAGCCGGGGGCGTGGAGTTCGACATCCGCAGCAGCTCCGTGACCGAAAGAATCGGCTGTATCAGCGGATTCAGCGCCGCCCCGGCGGGCTGGCGCAGGGCCGGTGGATGCGGGGTGGCCGAGGGGGACGGGGTGACCGTCCGGGTGTCGGTGGTGGCCAGCAGCCCGACTTCCTGGCGGGTCCGCTCGCGGACGCCCGCGTTCACCACAGGATCGGTGCCGACCGGGGTGACCGCGGAGTCGGCGCCGTCGGCCGAGGCTCCCGGGGGGTCGACCGCCGCCTCCAGGGGAAGGGCCGCGCCGAGCGCGAAGGCCGCCAGGGAGACCGCTCCGGCCGCCGCGAAAGCGAACCTGCGGCGCGGGGCCGGGCGCTCCACCTCATGGATCCTGAAGCCGCGCTGACGCGAGGCGCGCGCCGACGCCGCCGGTGCGATCGCGGTGCCCGGGGGCATCACGGGCACGAAGGCGAACGTCCGCTCCCGTCTCTGTCTCTCCTCCGGCTCCCGGACATCGCGCACCTCACGGACGTCCCGCGAGGTGCCGCGCATATCGCGCGGACCGAAGAGGCCCGAGGAACCGAAAGGGGAGCCGCCCCCCATACCGTCCTCGCCGCCCGCGGCCGGCAGGCCCTGCAGACGCGCCAGAAAGCCCTCGGACGGGGCCGGGGGCGCCGTCTGGGCGAACACATTCTTCAGCCGACGCTGAGCATCGGCCTCCGCCTTGCACTTGCAGCAGGTGGCGAGGTGGGCGAGGACGCGCTCGCGCGCGTCATGCCCCAGCTCACCGTCGACCAGAGCCGCAAGGCGGTCGCCGAGATGCTGCTCGGCGGGGGACGGACCGCCTGATCGGGTCACGCGATTCCGACCTCCCCGCTCAGCCGGGGGGCCGTGACACTCGGCGCCACCCCGGCGACCTCCTGCTGTGCGGTCCGCGCCGCGGGGGCGCGGTGCTTCAGCGCCTTGCGCAGATGCGAGCGGCCGCGGTGGATGCGACTGCGCACGGTGCCCAGCTTGACGCCCAGAGTGGCCGCGATCTCCTCGTACGACAGCCCCTCGATGTCACAGAGCACCACGGCCGCGCGGAACTCCGGGGCCAGGGTGTCCAGCGCCTGCTGCACATCGGCGTCGAAGTGGGTGTCGTTGAAGTGCTGCTGGGGAGAGGGCTCGCGGCTGGGGAGCCGCTCCGCCGCGTCCTCGCCGAGAGCGTCGAAGCGGATGCGCTGCCGGCGGCGGACCATGTCGAGGAAGAGATTGGTGGTGATGCGGTGCAGCCAGCCCTCGAACGTGCCCGGGGTGTACGTCGACAGCGAGCGGAAGACGCGGACGAACACTTCCTGGGTGAGATCCTCGGCGTCGTGCTGGTTACCGGTGAGCCGATAGGCGAGGCGGTAGACCCGTGCGCTGTGGGTGCTGACGATCTCCTCCCAGGTGGGAGGCGTCCACGCCGGCGCGTCCGCGTCCGTGGCGAAGGTCGCGGTGGTGGCGGAATCGGCGGAACCGGAACGGTCAGCGTTGTTGGTCACGGATTTCGGCTCGCCCGCTGACCTGCGAAAGCGCCTCAGCACTCTCCGGTCACCGGCCGCAGCCGCACCTCCCCTGTCGGCTCTGGTGGTGTCCAGTAGAGCCCCTACCATATCCACCTCGCCCGTTAGCTCCGGATAAGCATTTTTGGCCTGCATTTGGTCGTGATCCATACGGTCCCCCCGGCCTCTACAACGCCTGGTCCCATCTGCGGGTTCCCGTGCGCAGCGGATACAGTCACCGTTGCGCCAACTACGGGGACAGGAGAGGGTCATTACCGGCAACCGGCAGACGAGCTGGGCGTTCGCCGACGCGTTCGTCGCCGAGGACGAAGCCCTTCACTGGGCCCGCGACCGGGCCCGGGAGTCAGGGCTGCGCTCGGTGTCGGCCGGCACCGGCGCCGCGCTGGGGCTGCTCGCCGCCGCCGCCGACGCCAAGGCCGTCGCCGAGATCGGCACCGGGACGGGCGTCTCGGGCATCCATCTGCTGCGGGGAATGCGTCCGGACGGCGTGCTGACCACCGTGGACACCGAACCGGAGATGCAGCAGTTCGCCCGGCAGGCGTTCCGCGCGGCCGGGTTCACCGGGAACCGGGCGCGCTTCATCCCCGGCCGCGCCCTCGACGTACTGCCCCGGCTGGCCGACGGCGGATACGACCTGGTCTTCTGCGACGGCGACCGGCTGGAATGCCTGGACTACCTCGGTGAATCGTTGCGCCTGCTGCGCCCCGGGGGGCTGGTCTGCTTCGAGGGGGTCTTCGCCAACGGGCGGACCGTGGACTCCGCCGCACAGCCCACCGAGGTGCTGCGGGTGCGTGAGCTGCTGCGGACCATACGCGAGTCCACCGTGCTCCAGTCGTCCCTGCTGCCGGTCGGCGACGGTCTGCTCTGCGCGGTCAAGCGGGGCTGAGACGGCCGGGACGGCCGGTCCCCCGCTCCCGCGGCTCCCGGACAAGGCTCCCGCGCTCGCGCCGGGGCGCCCCCGGCCCGTACCGGGCCCCTCAACAAGCACTGCCCCGGCGGTCGGTACCTGACGTACCGGCCGCCGGGGCAGCGCACGGGTGATGGTGGGGCCTCAAGCCTTTCAGCCGACGACCTTCTTCAGGGCGTCGCCGAGGGCGTCGGCCTCGTCCGGTGTCAGCTCGACGACGAGCCGACCGCCGCCTTCGAGCGGAACGCGCATGACGATGCCCCGCCCCTCCTTGGTCACCTCGAGCGGGCCGTCGCCCGTCCGCGGCTTCATGGCCGCCATGCTCGTTCCCCTTCCTGAAACCAGCTCATCGCAGCCGACAACCCAGGTGTCACCGGCATCGAACACGTTGCTTCCCCCTCATTATCCCGCATGGCACGACCCGATGACCAACATCGGTCGGCAACGCCTGTGCGGAGCGCCAGCCCAAAACCACCCAATTCGGGGAGGGGATCGCGGTAGCGTACGCCCGCTGTCACCGAACGAAGGGTCGGTTCTTTGACGCAGGTCACATGTCGGTCGGTCATGATCTCCGGCATGCTGTGCGCTGACCGCCGCGGCGGGGCCGGTGACGCCCCCGCCGGTGCGGCCGCCGCCCGAGCCGCCCGCGACCCAGCCCCATCCCCGGAGGACCGCTATGGCCGACACCGTGCTCTACGACCTCACCGAGGGACTCGCGACGATCACGCTCAACCGTCCCGACGCGATGAACGCCCTGAACATCGACACCAAGGTGGCGCTGCGCGACGCGCTGCTGGAAGCCGCGGAGGACCCGGCGGTGCGGGCCGTGCTGCTCATCGGCTCCGGCCGCGCCTTCTGCGTCGGCCAGGACCTCAAGGAGCACATCGGGCTGCTGGCCGCCGACCGCGAGGGCAGCGGCGAGGGCTCGACCATGAGCACGGTGTCGCTGCACTACAACCCGATCGTCACCGCGATCGCCGGGATGCCCAAGCCGGTGGTCGCCGCCGTCAACGGTGTCGCGGCGGGCGCCGGGGCGGGCTTCGCCTTCGCCGCCGACTACCGGATCGTCGCCGACACCGCCTCCTTCAACACGTCCTTCGCCGGGGTCGCGCTGACCGCCGACTCCGGGGTCTCCTGGACCCTCCAGCGGCTGATCGGCTACGGCCGCGCCGCGGACCTGCTGCTCTTCCCGCGCGGTATCGACGCCCAGGAGGCGCTCGACCTGGGCATCGCCCACCGGGTGGTGCCGGCCGCCGAACTCGCCACCGAGGCGGCGGCGGTCGCCCGGCGACTGGCCGAGGGCCCCACCGCGGCCTATGCGGCGCTCAAGGAGTCCCTCGCCTTCGCCGCGGGCCACACCCTCACCGAGGCCCTGGGCAAGGAGGACGAACTTCAGCGCCGCGCGGGGGCGTCGGACGACCACGCCATCGCGGTGAACGCCTTCGTGAACAAGGAGAAGCCGCGGTTCACCGGCCGCTGACCGGCTCGACCCGGCCCGCCGGGCGCAGGGCGCCGGGGCGATCAGACCGCGGCGCGGATATGGCAGTCGGCGAGATGGTCGTTGACCAGGCCGCACGCCTGCATCAGCGCATAGGCGGTGGTGGGTCCGACGAAGCGGAAGCCGCGCTTTTTGAGCTCGCGGCTGAGGGCCGTGGACTCCGGGGTGATCGCGAGGACGTCGGCGGTGGTCCGCGGGACCGGGCGGCCGCCGGGGTCCGGGGCGTGGGACCAGATCAGCTCGTCCAGCTCACCGGGGGCCAGCTCGGCCGCCGCGCGGGCGTTGGCGATGGTGGCGGTGATCTTGGCCCGGTTGCGGATGATGCCGGGGTCGGCGAGCAGCCGCCGCTCATCGGCCTCGGTGAACTCCGCCACCTTCTCGATCGAGAAGTCGGCGAAGGCGGCCCGGAACCCCTCCCGGCGGCGCAGGATCGTCAGCCAGGACAGCCCGGACTGGAACGCCTCCAGACAGATCCGCTCATAGAGCGCGTCATCGCCGTGGACCGGACGGCCCCACTCCGTGTCGTGGTAGAGGCGGTAGTCGGCCATGGTCTCGGCCTCCAGGCCCCAGGGACAGCGCGGCAGCCCGTCCGGCCCCGGGACCACGCCCTGCCCGCTCATGCGCCACGCCCTTCGTCACCGCGCGCCTGGAAGCCGTGGTCGCCACCCTCGGGGCCCGCCAGCGGATCGGAGCCGGGCACGGAGGGCGGCGACAACGGCTGGGGTGGCGACGACGGGATGGGAGGCGACGACGGCTTGGGGGGCGCGCCCGCGAGCACCGCCTCCAGCTCGGCGATCCGGGCGTCGCGCTCGGCGAGCTCGGCGCCGAGGCGGCCCAGCACATCGTCGACGTCCGCCATCCGGTAGCCCCGCAGCGTCATGGGCAGCCGCAGCGCCTCCACATCGCCGCGCGCCAGCGGCCGGTCGGCGGGCAGCGGATCGTCCAGCCGGTCCGGGGGTGCCTCGGCCAGCGGGCCGTCACCGCCACCGACGACGGCGAGCGTGACCCCGCCGACCACCACGACCAGCGCGATCAGCAAGAACAAGAACACGGTGATCGTCTCCCCGAGATGCATGGTTGAGTCTGTGTCGGTCGGCCTCGATGACTGTCTGCCTCGATCGTGCCATGCCCCTCCGACAGTTATCGTCGCTGCCCGCAACCTGGAAGAAGACGTGAAGGAAGTACGGATGCTGCGGCTGGGACGACGTGAGTTCGGCGAGAACGAGCGGGTGATCATGGCGATCGTGAACCGGACGCCGGATTCCTTCTACGACCAGGGGGCGACGTTCCGCGACGAGCCCGCCCTGGACCGGGTGGAGCAGGCGGTCGCGGACGGCGCCGCGATCATCGACATCGGCGGGGTCAAGGCCGGGCCGGGTGACGAGGTCAGCGCCGAGGAGGAGGTGCGGCGCACGGTGGGCTTCGTGGCCGAGGTGCGCAGGCGCCACCCGGACGTGGTGATCAGCGTGGACACCTGGCGCCATGAGGTCGGCGAGGCGGTCTGCGCGGCGGGCGCGGATCTGCTCAACGACGCCTGGGGCGGGGTCGACCCCGAACTGGCCGAGGTCGCCGCCCGCTACGGCGCCGGGCTGGTGTGCACCCACGCGGGCGGGGCCCAGCCGCGCACCCGGCCGCACCGGATCGGCTACGACGACGTGGTGGAGGACATCCTGCGGGTCACCCTGGAGCTCGCGGAGCGCGCCGTCGCGCTGGGGGTGCGGCGCGACGGGATCATGATCGACCCGGGTCATGACTTCGGTAAGAACACCCGTCATTCGCTGGAGGCCACCCGCCGGCTGGGCGAGCTCACGGAGACCGGCTGGCCCGTCCTGGTCTCGCTGTCCAACAAGGACTTCGTCGGCGAGAGCCTGGACCGCCCGGTCAAGGAGCGGCTGATCGGCACGCTCGCGACGACCGCCGTATCGGCCTGGCTGGGGGCCCGGGTCTACCGGGTGCACGAGGTGGCCGAGACCCGTCAGGTGCTGGACATGGTGTCGGCCATCGCGGGCCACCGGCCCCCGGCGGTCGCCCGCCGAGGACTGGCCTGAACCGGGCCCTTAGCGGCCGGTCCGGCCGAACGGAATCGTAAGGAGCCGGAGAGAGCCGTAAGGAGGGCGCGGTCAGACGCCACCGGACTCCTTGGTCACCAGATCGATCACCTCGTCGATGTCGTCGGTGAGGTGGAACAGCTCCAGGTCCTGCGAGGACGCCTTGCCCTGCCCGATGAGGGTGTTCGTGACCCAGTCCACCAGCCCCTGCCAGTAGGAGCTGCCGAAGAGGACGATCGGGAAGCGGGTGACCTTCTTGGTCTGGACGAGGGTGAGCGCCTCGAAGCACTCGTCGAGCGTGCCGAGCCCCCCGGGGAGCACCACGAACCCCTGGGCATACTTCACGAACATCGTTTTCCGTACGAAGAAGTAGCGGAAGTTGACCCCGATGTCGACATATGGGTTCAGGCCCTGCTCGTACGGCAGCTCGATGCCCAGGCCGACCGAGACGCCGCCCGCCTCGCTCGCGCCGCGGTTGGCGGCCTCCATCGCGCCGGGGCCGCCGCCGGTGATCACTCCGAAGCCCGCCTCGGCGAGGGCCCGGCCGATCCGCACCCCCGCCTCGTACTCCGGGGAACCCTCGGGCGTACGGGCGGAACCGAACACGCTGATCGCCGGGCCGAGCTCCGCCAGGGTGCCGAACCCCTCGACGAACTCCGACTGGATGCGCAGCACCCGGAACGGGTCCTCGTGCACCCAGTGGGTGGCCCCCTGGGTGTCCAGCAGCCGCTGATCGGTCGTACCGGGTCGCATCTGGTGGCGGCGGCGCACGACCGGGCCCAGACGCTGCTCGTGCAGCGCTCGCTCTTCTTCGGCGTTGCCCATTGTGTGCTCCCTTCGCCAAGACCAAGATCTGGTCAAAGACCTGTGGTTCAGAGTAGGCCCCGGCGGGCGGCCCGGAGTCGAAATCCGGGCCACGCTCACCCACCGAACCGCTGATCACACGGTGCCCCGCCGCGCCAGGCGCCGCCGGCCGTGGCGGGACCACCGGCCGTGCCCGGACCACCGGCCGTGGCGGGCCGCCGGCCGTACCGTCAGCGGGTCAGCCAGGCCCGCAGCCGCTCCTCGGCCGCCAGGACCGCGGCGACCGGCACATGCTCCTCGCGGGTGTGCGCGAGCTTCGGATCGCCGGGCCCGTAGTTGACGGCGGGCACGCCGAGCGCCGAGAAGCGGGCGACATCGGTCCAGCCGTCCTTGGGGGCCACCTCCACCCCGAGCGTGTCCACGAAGGCGGCGGCCGACGGATGGGCGAGACCGGGCAGCGCGCCGGGCGCGCTGTCGGTGAACTCGACCTCGAAGCCGGTGAAGACCTCCCGCACATGCGCGACCGCCTCCTCCTCCGAACGGTCGGGGGCGAACCGGTAGTTCACGGTCACGGTGCAGAAGTCCGGGATGACGTTGGTCGCGTGACCGCCGTCGATCCGTACCGCGTTGAGGCCCTCGCGGTAGGTGAGCCCGTCGATCTCCACTCGCCGGGGGACGTAGCCGGCCAGCCGGTCCAGGATCGGCGCGGCCTTGTGGATGGCGTTCTCCCCGAGCCAGCTGCGCGCGGAGTGGGCCCGCCGTCCCCGCGTGGTCACCTCCACCCGCAGCGTGCCCTGGCAGCCGCCCTCGACCTTGCCTTCGGTGGGCTCCAGCAGCACGGCGAAGTCGCCGGCCAGCCACTCCGGGTGGTTCCTGGCCAGCCGGCCCAGCCCGTTGAGCTCGGCGGCGACCTCCTCGTGGTCGTAGAAGACGAAGGTCAGGTCGCGGTTGGGGGCGGGCACGGTGGCGGCCATGCGCAGCTGTACGGCGACGCCGGACTTCATGTCGGAGGTGCCGCAGCCCCACAGCACCCCGTTCTCGTCGAGCCGGGAGGGCACGTTGTCGGCGATCGGCACGGTGTCCAGATGACCGGCCAGCACGACCCGCTCGTCCCGCCCGAGGTTCGTCCGGGCGACGACGGCGTCCGCGTCCCGGTCGACGGTCAGGTGTGGCAGGGCCCGCAGGGCCTGCTCGACGGCGTCGGCGAGCGCCTTCTCCTCACCGCTGACCGAGGGGAAGTCGACGAGCCGGGCGGTGAGCCGGGCCGCGTCCAGGGACAGGTCGAGTGCTGGATGTGCCATACCCGCGACCCTAGCCGGTCGCCACTGCCGCCCTGTGGCCCCGGGCCCGGGGTCCCACCCGGCGGCCCGGGAGCGCACGAGGCTGCGCGGCCGGGGGATCCGCACTGGGCGGTGGCCCACTCGGACGAGTTGCGCATCGAACGTCTCTCTTACCGCGGGCGTGAACGGAATGCGCGGAATTCCACGGCCGACCGGAGTTCGGCCAAGGGGTTTTCCGGGGCGGCGGCACGGATCGTTCCGGCGCGATAGCGCACGGGATCACCGCAGTTCAGAGCGGTTGTCCGGGCATTCGGTGGCGCATACGAAGGAATGGTCCGGGCGTATGACGCGCAGAAAAGGATAATGCGATGCGTTGCCAACTCTTTACCTTGGCATACCGCAACCTTCGGGTGGCTCACGCGATATTCACAGCGTCCGAATCACCGGACATCCCACGCCGATTGTCCCTCCGTCAAAGGAGCACCATGTCCCTCCCTCTCACCCGTCGGATCGCCCGGACCGCACTGCTGGTCGCGGCGAGCGCGGCTCCTGTCGTCGGTGCCGCCGGCGCCGCGAGTGCGGCGGAGCCGGCCCAGCCGCAGACCCCCAAGCTGGGGCTGTCCTCGTTGGACGCCGCCACCGTCGGTGAGGTCGCCGATGCCGCCTCGCAGCAGGTCGGAAGCACGGCGGGTGACGTCAGCGGCAAGGCCGGCGGAACCATCAAGGAGATCCTGCCGGGCAGGGCCGCCCCGGCGCACCCGGCCCCGGCGGCCAAGCCCGCCAAGCCGGCGAAGCCCGCCAAGGATGCGAAGGCAGCGAAGGGTCACAAGGCCGCCCACGCCAAGCCCGCCCACGCCAAGGTCGCCGGTAAGGGCGAGGGCAAGGCTCCCAGGCACGGTAAGGGCAAGAGCGGCGCCCACGCCAAGGGCAAGGGCACGGCGGTCCGGTCCGCCCGCGCCGCCGCCCCGGCTGCCGCCGCCCCGGCCGCCGCGGAGGCTCCCGCGCCCAGCGCCCAGCAGGGCCCGGACCTCCCGGTCAAGGGTCTGCCGATCAAGGGCCTGCCGCTGCTCGGCTGATCGGGCGGGACGACGAGCGGGGGCCCGGGGAGTCGTAACCCCCCCGGGCCCCTTCCGCTGTTCAGCCCGCCAGGCGGCGCGCCCTCAGCCCGCCAGGCGGCGGACCGCGGCCGCGACCCGCTCGTCGGTCGCCGTGAACGCGACCCGCACATGCCGCTCCCCCGCCGCACCGTAGAACTCGCCCGGCGCCACCAGGATGCCCAGCTCGGCGAGGGCGCCCACGGTGTCCCAGCACGGCTCGTCCCGCGTCGCCCACAGATACAGCGACGCCTCGCTGTGCTCGATGCGGAAGCCGTGGCCCTCCAGCGCCGAGCGCAGCGCGGCGCGGCGCCGTTCGTAACGGTCGCGCTGCTCCGCCACGTGCTTGTCGTCGCCGAGCGCCGCGATCGTGGCCGCCTGCACCGGCGCGGGCACCATCATCCCGCCGTGCTTGCGGATCTTCAGCAGCTCGCCCAGCACCGCCTCGTCACCGGCGAGGAAGGCCGCCCGGTAGCCCGCCAGATTGGACCGCTTGGACAGCGAGTGGACCGCCACCAGGCCCTCGAAGGACCCGCCGGAGATCTCCGGGTGGAGCACGGAGAGCGGGTCCGCCTCCCAGCCCAGCTCCAGATAGCACTCGTCGCTGACCACCAGCACCCCGTGCGCACGGGCCCAGGCGACCGCGGTGCGCAGCTCGTCCTTGGAGAGCACCCGGCCGGTGGGGTTGGACGGGGAGTTGAGCCACAGCAGCTTCAGCCCGGCCGGGTCCAGCTCCGTGCCCGCGGCGCCAGCCGCAAATGTCTGCGTGTCGTACGGCACCGGCTCGGCGCCTGCCAGCCGCGCGCCCACCTCGTACGTGGGGTAGGCGAGCCGCGGGAAGGCGACCCGGTCGCCGGGGCCCAGGCCCAGCTGCGACGGCAGCGAGGCCACCAGCTCCTTGGAGCCGACCACCGGCAGCACCTGGGTGTGGGCCACCCGGGCCGCGCCCAGCCGCCGCTCCACCCAGCCGGTGAGGGCGTCCCGCAGCGCGGCCGTGCCCCAGACGGTCGGATAGCCGGGGCTGTCCGCCGCGTCGGCGAGCGCCGCGCGGACCAGCTCGGGAACCGGGTCGACGGGGGTGCCCACCGAGAGGTCGACGATGCCGTCGGGGTGGGCCGCGGCGGTCGCCTTGTACGGTTCGAGCCGGTCCCAGGGGAAGACCGGGAGACGGGCGGAGACGGGTGGCACGGGGTGGCTCGCTTTCTTCTGAACTGCCCGGACCGAGGAGCCCGGGGGGCCCGGTGTCCACCGGGAAACCCGGTGGACACCGGGAAGCCGCTGGACGCCGGGGTTCGCCCGGGAAACAGCCCGGTCCCGCAGGCCACAGGCCATACGGGACCGCCGGCTGCTACCGGGCACTAATGCCGGGGCAGGGTCACTCGTCGTGCTCCTGCGGCGGAAGCGCGGCGATGAAGGGGTGGTCCCGCTCGATCAGGCCCAGCTTGCTCGCACCACCGGGCGAACCGAGCTCGTCGAAGAACTCGACGTTCGCCTTGTAGTAGTCCTTCCACTCCTCGGGAGTGTCGTCCTCGTAGAAGATCGCCTCGACCGGGCAGACCGGCTCACAGGCCCCGCAGTCGACGCATTCGTCCGGGTGGATGTACAAGGACCGCTGGCCCTCGTAGATACAGTCGACGGGGCACTCCTCGATGCACGCCTTGTCTTTCAGGTCGACACAAGGCTGCGCGATGACGTAGGTCACGCTGACGTTCCTCCTCGTTAGGGCTGCTATCGCGCGGGAGCGCGGCGTCGTCGATGCCCGCACCTAGTATCGCCGTTCTTGGGTACCAGACGCACACGAGGGGCTGACAGAGCTGTGGATTTCACCACTGGCGGACGTCTTGAAGTTCGGATCACCCCCGATGACGTGGGAAAACGCGTCTCGGTCAGAGTTCTGACCGGGGAGCGCGAGCCCGCCGCCACCTTCACCGACGTGGTAGGGGTGCTCACATCGTGGACCGAGGGTACGCTGGCGATCACCCGGCGTACCGGTGAGGCGGTGCGCCTCGCCGAGTCGTCCCTGGTGGCGGGCAAAGTGGTGCCCGCCGCTCCGGCCCGCCGGCGCGGTCCCGCGGCGAACGCGCCCGAGCTGGACCGGGTCGCCGCCCGCGGCTGGCCGCCGGTGGTCGGCGAGCAGCTGGGCGAGTGGACGCTGCGCGCCTCCGGCGGATTCACCCGGCGCGCCAATTCGGTGCTGCCCCTCGGCGACCCCGGGATGGATCTGGACGCGGCGCTGCGCCGGGTGATCGAATGGTACGCGGCACGCGAGCTGCCCGCGTACATCCAGGTCAGCACGGGCGCCGAGGGCACCCAGGAGGTGCTCGCCGCCGAGCTGGAGAGCCGTGGCTGGACGCGGGAGGTCTCCGTACAGATACGGATCGCGGCGCTCGCCCCCATCGCCGACCTGGACGCCGACATCTCCGCCGTCACCCTCTCCCGCCGTCTCGACGACGCCTGGATGGCCCGCTACCAGCGGTCCGCCGAGCCCTCCCCGGAGGCGCGGGCGGTGCTGTCGGGCGGCCCGTCGGTGTGGTTCGCGACCATAGCGGGCGAAGGCGGCGGCGCCCCGGCCGCGATCGGGCGCTGTGTGGTGGACGGCCGCTGGGCCGGGTTCGCCGCCGTGGAGACCGCCCCCGAGCGGCGGCGCCAGGGCCTGGCCAAGGCGGTGATGACCGCACTGGCCCGCAAGGCGCTCGACGAGGGCGCCTCGGCCGCGTATCTCCAGGTGGAGACGGACAATGGCGGTGCGAACGCCCTGTACGAGGGCATGGGGTTCACCGTCCATCACGTCTACCATCACTGGCGCGCACCCCGGGAGGATGTGCCCTGAGCGGGGTACGAGGCGGCTATGCCACGGATGAACGACACCTCCCGCCGCCGGCGGTTCGCCGACGCGGCCCGCGAAGAGCGCCCCGATCTGGCGCTGCTGTGCCTGCTGGTGGGCATGGAGGCCGACCCCGGACTGGACGAGGCGGGAATCGACGAAGCGCAGATCGAACTCGACCGGCTGGCCGGTCAGCTCCCCTTCTCCCCCGGCGGCCCCGAGGACTGGGCCGCAGCCCTGGCCCGCCTCCTCGGCGAGCGCCATGACTTCCGGGGCGGCGCGGCAGAGTACCGGCGGCTGGAGTCCTCGCTCCTCCACCAGGTGCTGCGGCGCCGCCGCGGGCTGCCGATCCTGCTGTCCGTGGTGTGGCTGGAGGTGGCGCGGCGGGCGGGCGCGCCGGTGTACGGGCTGGGGCTGCCGGGCCGCTTCGTGGTCGGCTTCGGCGACCCGTACGGCAGCCATGTGCTGGCCGATCCGTTCGACGGCGGGCGGCCGCTGTCGGACGAGGACGCGGCGACGCTGGTGTCGGGGGCCACGGGCACCCCGCTCCCGCCGTCGATGCTGACCCCGGCCGGGCCGCTGGACATCGTGCTGCGCATCCTCAACAACATCCGCGCCTGGGCGTCCGCCCGCCCCGAGCGCACCGATGTCCAGCTCTGGGCGGTCGAGCTGTCCCTGCTGCTGCCCAGCCACCCCGCGAAGCTGCGCTACGAGCGGGCGCGGCTGCTCGTGGAGCGGGGCGACTTCGTGACCGGCGCCAAGGAGCTGGAGGAGTACGCGGAGGTGGTGGCGGCGGTGGAGCCCGACGCCGCCGAGGACGTGCGCCGCCAGGCCCGCGCGGCCCGCGCACTGCTCAACTAGGGCCCTTCCGACGGATTTCCGCGCCGCCTCGGCCACGGTTCACCGCCACACCCGCCGCCCCGACACGGCCGTCGCCGCCCACCGGCCCCGGCGGCCGTCCGGCGGCGCCCGCCGGGGCGGCACTTCGGATCGCCGCCGTCGGTCCACTCGGCCGGGTCAGCCACATGACGCGGCCCCCGCCCGGTGCCGGGCGGGGGCCGCGTCGTTCGGTCTGTGCTTGCCGGCGTGGTCAGTTGTCCTTGCCGATGATGCCGATGCGCTCGCTGGGCGTCTTGCCGCGCAGCGCCATCCGCAGCGCCGACTCCACGTCCTCCGGGGTGACGGGCTTCTTCGAACCGTCGCCCCGCTCGAGCAGAACGCCGTCGAAGGTGCTGCCGTACAGCTCCTTGAGGACGGTCAGGTTGTAGTGCTCCACCAGCTGGCCGTCGACCACCCGCATGGAGAGGATCTTCGGCAGCGACTTGTCCGGGCCGAACGGGATCGAGTGCTGGGGGTCCGTCTGGACCGTGACCAGCCCCGACATCGCGGGCTCGGCGAAGCTCTTCATCTTCTTGTCGACCTCGGCCTTGCTGACCGTGGGGCGCCGCACGCTCACCGGCAGGGTGATGGCCTTGTTCTGGCCGGTCTCGGCGCGCTGCCGGAACGCGTCCGAGACGGCCTTGACCGCCTTGTCCACGTCCAGCGCCTTGCCCTCCTTGCCGTACACCGGGACGGCCCGGCCGGAGGTGAAGGTGATGCCGCCCTCGCGGGCCGTGCCGGAGTCGCCCGCGAGCCGCTCCAGGGCGTCCCGCAGCTTCTCCTCGTCGACCGTGACCGCCGGGTCGGCCTCATGGGTGCCGCCGAAGAGCGAGCCGATGACGGTGACCGGGTTGTAGTCCCGGCCGGCGACGTTCCGGACCGTGGCCTCGGTGTCGAGCGCCAGGCCCGCGACGGAGGGCTTGATCTCCTTCTGCTGACCGTCGACCGACACCGTCAGCGGGGCGGTGGTGCGTTTGCCCAGCGCGGTGTCGAGCTTGTCGACGGCGACCTCCTTGGAGGTGCCGCCGATGTCAATGCCGAGGACGGTGGTGCCGTTGGGCACATCGGCGTGGTTCATCACCAGACCGGCGGCGTAGGCCCCGCCCACGACCACGAACAGCAGACCCGCGGCCATGACGACCTTGGAGCGGCCCTTCTTCTTGGGCTTGCCCGCCTTGGGGGCGGACGGCGCCGGGGCGCTGTCGCCGCCGGGTGCCGGAGCCCCCGGGCCGCCCGCGGCGGGCGGGGACGGCGGCTTGGCCCTGCCCTCGGCCGGCGGTACCACGGGCACCCCGCTGACCAGCGTGTCGCTGGAGACCTGCGTGGGCGGCACCCCGCCGCCCGGCGTGGGCTCGGGGTCGCGGAACGGCGAGGACGGCTCGGTGCCGAGGTCGCCCGCCTTCCCCGCGCCGGGGCCGGTCAGCGGGCCCGCGCCAGTGGTGGCGCCGAGATTGCCGGACAGCGGCGAACCGCCCGGCGGGGTCGGCGGCTGGGCGGCCGCACCGGCCCCGGCCAGCGGCCCCACACCGCCCGGAGGGGACTGCCGGTCACCGCCGTACGGATCACTCGCGAGGCCCGGTCCGGGCGGGGCCAGCAGCTCGCTGTCACGCTGACCGGCACCAGGGGACGGCGGCATGAACATGTCGCCGGTGGCCGGGCCGGTGGTGGATCCGCCCGGCTCGGGCTGACCGGCGGCCGGTGCCTGGCCGTCGGTGAAGTACGGCAGGTCGGCGACGGGCCCGCCACCCGGCTGCGGTGCCGGGAAACCCTGGGTGGTGTCCGGGGCCGGGAAACCCTGCGTGGTGTCCGGCGCGGCAAAACCCTGCGTGGTGTCCGGGGCCGGGAAGCCCTGCGTGGTGTCCGGCGCCGCAAAACCCTGGGTGGCGTCCGGGGCCGCAAAACCCTGGGTGGCGTCCGGGGCCGCAAAACCCTGCGTAGTGTCCGGCGCCGGGAACTGCTGGGTGGTCTCCGGGGCCGGGGCCGAGGGCTTCGGCCGCGTCGGCATGCCGCCGGTGGCGGACGAGCCGCCTCCCTTGGGCTTGCGCGGGGAGAACCAGTCGCTGGTCCGCTCCCCCTCGCTCTTGCCGCTCTTCTTCTCCCGGGGCTCGGAGGTCTCCTTGGCCCCGCCGGGCTCGGCCGGCACACCGCGCTCCGGCGTCGGCGTGAAGTCGACGCGGGGCAGGGCGCTGGTGCGCTCGGCGGCGGCGTCCTCGCCGGAGCGCGGCGCGGGTACGCCGTCCTCAGCGACGGGCGTGCGCATGACCACCGGCGGGATGGGCCGCGACCCCGGAATGTTGATCTTGATCCGGGTCGTCAGCGTGGTCTCGGTCTTCGGCTCCTCCGGCTTGGCCGCGGCACGCGCCTGCCCGTCACCGGAGCCACCCTGCGGGGCGTCCTGCACGGGGCTCGGCGAGGGGTACTGGCGGGATCCGTACGGCGGGGTGCCCGACGGGTAGGCGGCACCGCCGCTTCCCTCCCGGGGCCCGGAGGACGAACTGTCAGATTCACGGCTCAAAGCAGGTTCTCCCAGTTAGCTCCGCCGCCCGTCAGACCTCGCGCGGGCGGCTCGGCGGCGGCACCACCTTACTGGGCGGCGCGGAGGCGCACTTGACGACCGTCGTATCGCCGCATCCGGTACGCCCGTGGCGCACCCTTCGCCGCATGTCCGACGGGCCGCCGAGCGCCGGGGACGCATGCCGAAAACGTCACGTCACTTACCAAGTCGGACCGGCGAACCGGGAGGTTGCGGAACCAACGGAAGCGTGGCGCACATCACACCGATGAACATCCCGCCGAGGAGAAAGGCGTACGAACCGAGCCCCGCGCCGAAAAGGAAGTCCCCTTCCGGACGGGAGGAGGTGAGCAGCAGCACGACCACCGCCCAGGCCCCCGCGGGCACTCCGCCGCCCATCCGGGCGCCCATGACCTTGACCCCGCCGTAGCACAGGCCCGCCACCGCGAGCAGTGCGAGCAGCAACCCGCCGGGGAACCACGCCGCTTGGACCAGCGCACCCGCGACGCCGACCAGCGCCCCGGCCAGGGCCAGCAGGGCGTACGCACCCAGACGCAGGGCCGTCATGCCGTCACCCCCGCGAACAGGTCGTCCTCGCGGTCCGCCCCGGCCTCGCCCTTGACGAGCCGGTAGTGCTCATGGATGAACATCGGCTGCCCCAGGTCGTTGGAGAGCGCGAAGAAGGGCCCGTCCACCGCGATCTGGGTGGCGTGGGCGCGCATCGCCGCCGCCTTGGCCTCCGCGTGGGGGGTGCCGTCGATGACCGCGGTGACCTCCGCGTCCGCCACCACTCCGGGGACGTCGTCGACCGTGGCGATACCGGAGAAGAGGGAGTCCCGGCCCGCCGCCCGCAGCCGGGCGAAGCCCTCCTCGACGGCCGAGCGCGGCACGCAGTTCCAGTAGACCTTGGCGATGTCATGCGGCTCGCCGAGGTCCGGGCGGAAGGCCGGATCGGCGGCCAGTTCCACGGCGCGCATCGCCACGCGGTGCGCCTGGATGTGATCGGGGTGTCCGTACCCCCCGTTGGTGTCGTAGGCCACCAGGACCTGCGGCCGGACCTCGCGGACCACGGCCACCAGATGCCCCGCGGCCTCGTCCGGGTCGGCCTGCCAGAAGCAGTCCGGCCGGTCGTTCTGCGGGGCACCCATCATTCCGGAGTCGCGATAGCGGCCGGGCCCGCCCAGGAAGCGGTGGTCCTCGACCCCCAAGGCGTCCATGGCCGCGGCGAGTTCGCCGATCCGGTGCGGTCCGAGCGCGTCGTCGCGGTCGGCGGCGAGATGCGCGAGGGCAGGCGGGATGACCTCGCCCTCCTCACCGAGGGTGCAGGTCACCAGGGTGACGTGTGCGCCCTCGGCGGCGTACTTCGCCATGGTCGCGCCGTTATTGATCGACTCGTCGTCCGGATGTGCGTGCACCAGGAGCAGACGACGGGCGGGAAGAACGGTCATGGGCACAGCCTACGATTCGCACACCAGTGCCCATGAAACGCACGCCCCGGTCCCGCTCGGCGTCAGAGCTTCACTCCGCCGATCATGTCCGCCACGTTGGTGGTGAGGTCGTCGATCGTCGGAGCGACCGAGGAGCTGGCCAGATAGAAGCCGAGGAGGACGCACACGACCGCGTGCACCGCCTTCAGCCCGGCCTTGTTGACGAGCAGGAAGACGATGATCAGCAGCAGCACTGACATCGAGATCGAGAGCGCCACAGCGGCTCACCTCCAGGTACACGCACTCGGACAGACAACATATAGATGCCACAGGGGGCCTACCCACTATGCGCAATCGATCATAACTATGGCTGCGCGCACACGACTCGGTGCACGGGAGCATGACAGGGGCGCATGCCTGATCGCACCAACTTCGGCTTCCAGCGGACCGGTTCTCGTTGGTTATGCGCCATCTCGCCTTCGTGCGCGGCGCGTTGGCCGGTCCGGGACCGGCGTCCCCCCGGCCGGCCGTACCGCGGGCGACGCCGTCCCGCCCCTCGATGCCCGCGCTTCCTCGCCGATGATCCTTGGCCGTACGCTCGCCCCATGACCGGACAGCTCTCGTTCCCACGGCAGCACGCGCGCACCCAACGTTTCACCCTCGGGACACCGCGGGCCCTCACCGTGGCCCCCGACGATTCACGCGTCGTCTTCCTGCGTTCCCGCTCGGGCACCGACCGGACCGGCCTCCTGTGGGTGTACGACCTCACCGGGCAGCGTGAATACCCCGCCGCCGACCCGGCCGAGTTGCTCGGCGGCGCCGACGAGGAGCTGTCCCCCGAGGAGCGGGCGCGGCGCGAGCGCAGCCGCGAGGGGTCGGCCGGGGTGGTCGGCTACGGGGTCGACACGGCGGTGGAGCGGGCCGCGTTCGCCCTCTCCGGGCGGCTCTTCACCACCGATCTGGTCTCCGGAACCACTCGTGAGCTGCGCGTTCCCGGCCCGGTCGTGGACCCGCGGCCCTCTCCCGACGGCCGCCGCATCGCCTATGCGGCGGGCGGGGCGCTGCGGGTCACGGGCGTCGACGGCGAGGATGACCGGGCCCTCGCGGAGCCGGAGGGCGACACCGTCACCTACGGCCTCGCGGAGTTCATCGCGGCCGAGGAGATGGGCCGCTCACGCGGCTTCTGGTGGTCGCCGGAGAGCGACGCCCTGCTGGTCGCACGGGCCGACGACGCCCCCGTCCAGCGCTGGTGGATCGCCGACCCGGCGCACCCCGGCCGGCAGCCGACGGAGATCGCCTATCCCGCCGCGGGCACCGCCAACGCCGAAGTACGGCTGGTTCTGCTCGGTCTGGACGGCTCCCGTACGGAGATCGAGTGGGACCGGGAGCGCTATCCGTACCTCGCGCGGGTGCACTGGTCCGCCTACGGTCCGCCGCTGCTTCTGGTCCAGGCCAGGGACCAGCGCAGCCAGCTGTACCTGGCCGTGGACACCGAGACCGGACGGACCAGCACGGTCCACGCCGACGAGGACGCGGTTTGGCTGGAACTTTTCCCCGGCGTCCCGGCCTGGACGGAAGATGGACGGCTCGTCCGCATCGCGGATGAGGGCGGCGCCCGGGTGCTGATGGTCGGTGACCGCAAACTCACCTCCGACGCCCTCCAGGTACGCGCGGTCCTCGACATCGGCACGGACGACGTCCTCTTCTCCGCCTCCCCGGGGGCCGGGGCGCCCCTGCCCGAGCACCCGGGCGAGATCGATGTCCACCGCGCCTGGTTCCGGGGCAGCGGCGACCAGGGCGGCTGGGAGCCGGTCGGCAAGCAGCCCGTCCCGGCGGTCCACTCCGCCGTGCGCGGCGGCGAGGTGATCGCGCTGTCCTCCACGAGGGTGGAGCGGCCGGGGGTGAGCGTGGAGATCCTCCGGCCCGGCGACCACGGCGCGGCCGAACGCCTCGCCGAGATCGACTCGTGCGCGGAGCGGCCCGTCATCACCGCCCGCCCCGACCTCGTCTTCGCGGGCAAGCGGGACATCCCCTGCGCCGTGCTGCTGCCCAGCGGCTACCAGGAGGGCGACGGACCGCTGCCGGTCCTGATGGACCCCTACGGCGGACCGCACGGCCAGCGCGTGCTCGCCTCACACAACGCCCATCTCACCTCGCAGTGGTTCGCCGACCAGGGCTTCGCGGTGATCGTCGCGGACGGCCGCGGCACCCCCGGCCGCTCCCCCGCCTGGGAGAAGGCGGTGCGCGACGAGATGGCGGCCGTCCCGCTGGAGGACCAGATCGAGGCGCTGACCGCGCTCGCCGAACGGTATCCGCTGGACCTCGGCCGGGTGGCCATCCGCGGCTGGTCCTACGGCGGCTATCTGGCCGCGCTGGGGGCGCTGCGCCGTCCCGACGTCTTCCACGCGGCCGTGGTGGGCGCCCCGGCCACCGATATGCGGCTGTACGACACCCACTACACCGAGCGGTACCTGGGTCATCCGGACGAGCAGCCCGAGGTCTACGCGGCCAACTCGCTGGTGACCGACGAGGGGCTGTCGGGCGCCGCGGAGACCGTCCGGCCGATGATGATCATCCACGGTCTGGCGGACGACAACGTGGTGGTCGCGCACGCCCTGCGGCTCTCCTCGGCGCTGCTGGCCGCGGGCCGTCCGCACGAGGTGGTGCCGCTGTCCGGGGTGACCCATATGACCCCGCAGGAGCAGGTCGCGGAGAATCTGCTCCTGCTCCAGGTGGACTTCCTCAAGCGGTCGCTCGGGCTGCGGTAGCCCGCGCGGCCCCGGGCCCTCGCCGGTCCGCCGTCACCAGCCCGGCGGGGGCGACGGCGGCGGGGGCGGTGCGGCCGGCGGCGGGGGCGCGGCCGGCGGGGTCCGGGGCGGAGGGGGCGTCAGCGGCGGCGTGGCGGGCGGCGGACCGTAACCCCCGCCGCCGGAGCCGCCACCGCCGTAACCCCCGCCGCCGTACCCGCCGCCGTCGTAGCCCCCGGAGCCGTAACCGCCGCCCCCTTGGTCCCCGTAGGGCCCGGGCCCGTGGCCGTCGTAGCCGCCGGGTCCCCGGCCGTCGTAGCCGCCGTACGCGGGCGCGCCGCCGTACGGGCCGTACGGGCCGTACGCGGCACTCCCGACGCCCTCGACGCCCTCGTGCACACCCCGCCGCGCCAGCGCGAGCAGGGCGATCAGCCCCGCGATCACGTTGAAGAAGCCGCTGAGCACGCTCAGCACGCCCACCGTCGGCAGATCGTCGAAGTGCTCCACGTACTCCAGCTTGAGGTAGAGCGAGGTCTCGCTGAGGCCGGTCCCCACGACCAGCGCCGCCGCCGTCATCCCCAGGGGCCGGGCCAGCGGGGCCCGCGCGAGCGCGGCGCCCGCGGCGGCCAGGCACAGCGCGACCGCCGTCCACGCGGTCCAGGCACCGGGCGCCGAGAGCAGGGTGGGCAGGGTGTGCTCGCCGGTGAGCGCGTACTCGTAGACGTCCCAGCCCCGGTCCTGGACCCAGTAGATCTGCCAGGCGGCGATGACGGCCCCGACGGCGCCGAGGAACAGCGCGCCGGTGACCGCCGCCCCCGGTGAGGGACGGCCTGGCGGCCGGCCGGCGGGCGGGACCGGCGCGCCGGGCGGGGCGAGGTCGGCGGGGCGGCGGGCGGCGGCCACCACGGCCAGCAGCAGGCCCCCGAACACCACCTGGGCCCAGGCGGTGAGGTTCGCCCGCGTCTTCAGGTCGTCCGGGATGCCTTGCAGCCAGTCGGAGTTCAGATTCCACAGGCTGGGCAGGCGCACCGCGACGGTCACGGCCGCGACGGCGCCGAGCGCGCCCGCGGCGGCCGGTGAACGCAGGGCGGTGATCCCGACGACCGCGTAGACCAGCAGCAGAACGAGGTCGAGCAGCGAGGAGCCGAAAACCCCTCCGACGGCCCGGAACGGCAGCCCCGACCACGTCCACCACAGATGGCTCGCCTCATCGGCCTTGTCGAGATCGCGGATGATCCACGCCAGCGAGATCAGCCCGAGGACCGCGCAGACGAGTGCGCCGAAGACGCGCGCTCCGCTGTTGAGTATCCGTCCCTGCCCCATAGCCGTAGGTCTCCCCCGCCTGGCACCCCGGGCAACCGTCGCGGGGCGAAGAAAAATACGGATTGTGACCGTCCGGCGACCGCCGGGGCAGGTGACCGGCCGGGGCGACATGGCGCGCCCCGGCCGGTCTACGGCACCCGCACGGCCGTACGCAGTTCAGCCTGACGCGTCCGTATATCGGTGTTGCGACAGTGAAGTTGCCTGTGCGTTAACGCGCTTCATCCCTATAGCCCATGCTTTGTCCCCCATGGGGGATCTCTGTCAAGCACGTCCGGACCTCGATCTGCCAAATCTTCGCTCAAGACTCGAACGCGGGGCACATCCACCCTCCCCCGCCCCTTGACTGGGCCGTTCCCCGATTGCGAAAGTCCGCTCAACCCGACACGCCCGCACCACCATGGCGAGCGGGCCAACGACATGACGCGCATAGACAACGTCAGTTGACGGTGTGTGACACCAGTGCGGGGGGACGCCACACGATGACGAGTCCATCCCAGACCGGTGTGGTCGAGAAGACCGCCCCGGGCACGGAGGGCGAGGCGCCTGCCGGTCTGGCGCCCAGCCGGCTGATGTGGCGGCGCTTCCGACGCGACCGCACCGGTGTGATCTCCGCGTGCGTGGTGGCCTTCTTCTTCGCCGTCGCCGTGCTGGCGCCGGTGATCTCCTGGCTGTACGGCAAGGATCCGTACACCACCTACGGCCTGGACCGGCCCGAGCTGCTGGATCCCCTCACCGGCTATCCGATGAAGCCCAACGGGGGCATCGACGGCGAGTTCTGGTTCGGCATCGAGCCCAAGCTGGGCCGCGACGTGCTGACCCAGCTCCTCTACGGCATCCGCACCTCACTGCTGATCGGGCTGGCCGCGACCGCGCTGTCCACGCTCACCGGCATCGTGATCGGCGTGGTCGCGGGCTACGTGGGCGGCCGCACCGACTACTTCCTCGGCCGCCTCATCGATCTGCTGCTGTCCTTTCCCCAGCAGCTGTTCTTCGTCGCCTTCATGCCGGTGGTCACCGCGCTGTTCGTCAGCCCGCAGAAGGAGACGCCCACCTATTTCCGGGTGACGGCCCTGGTGCTGGTGTTGTGGCTGCTGGGCTGGATGCAGCTGGCCCGGCTGCTGCGGGGCCAGGTGCTGTCGCTGCGGGAGCGGGAGTTCATCGAGGCGGCCAGGGTGACCGGCGCCTCGCCGTGGCGGATCGTCCGCAAGGAGCTGCTGCCCAACCTCGTCACGCCCATCCTGGTGCAGGCCACGCTGATGCTGCCGAACTTCGTGACGGCGGAGGCGGCGCTGTCCTTCCTCGGGGTCGGCGTGGTGGAGCCGACGCCCGACTGGGGCCGGATGTTCGCCAAGGGCGCGAACTTCTACGAGGGCGACATCACCTACATGTTCTTCCCCGGCATCGCCATGGTGGTCTTCGTGGTCGCCTTCAACCTGCTCGGGGACTCGGTCCGGGACGCGATGGACCCGAAGACCACGCGGTGACCGGGGGGCCGGCACGGGCCCAAGGCAGAGAACGGCAAGTCTTCCGTCCGATGAGGCAGGTGCAGTGACCACGATGACGCCGAAGAACAGTCGCAGAGCGCGTACCTACGCCGCCGCCCTGGCCGCGGGGGCGCTGGCGCTCGCGGGGTGCAGCAGTGGAGGCGGCGGCTCGGACCCCAAGGACTCCAAGGAGCCCACGATGGAGTCCCAGGACATCACCCTGGGCACCGCCGCCGACTCCACGGGCCCCGCCAAGGACCTGCCGGGCGCCAAGAAGGGCGGCACCGTCACGGTGCTCCAGCGGGACGCCTTCGAGCACCTGGACCCGGGGCAGATCTACGTCAGCGATGAGCTGATCATGCAGACGCTCTACAACCGGTCCCTGACGAACTACCAGTTCGACGACAAGACGGGCAAGGCCAAGCTGGTCGGCGACCTCGCCACCGACACCGGCACGTCCTCCGACGGCGGCCGCACCTGGACGTACACCCTCAAGGACGGGCTGAAGTACGAGGACGGCACGCCCATCACCTCCAAGGACGTCCGGCACGCCGTGGAGCGGCTCTACGCGCCGTTCGAGGCCGCCGGCCCGACCTATCTCCAGCAGTGGCTCTCCGGTGAGGGCCAGAAGTACCGCGAGGCGCTTCCGGACGGCCCCTACAAGGGCAAGCATCTGCCCGCGTCGGTGCTGGACACCCCGGACGACAAGACCATCGTCTTCCACTTCGACCAGCCGCGCGCCGAGGTGCCGTTCGCGGTCGCCATGCCCAACATCGGGGCGGTGCCGCCGGACAAGGACACCAAGGAGAAGTACGACAAGGCCCCACTGGCCTCCGGTCCGTACAAGATCCGGAACTATAAGCCGGGCAAGGGCATCCAGTTCGTCAGGAACGACCAGTGGGACCCCAAGACCGACCCGATACGCCATCAGTACGTCGACACATTCGACGTCTCCTTCGGCCACCAGTGGGTGGACTCCACCCGCCGGCTCCAGGCCGACAAGGGCGCCGACCGGAACGGGATGACGTGGACCAACGCGGTCGACCCCTCGCAGATCTCCACGGTCCTGAAGGACAAGGAGGCGATGTCCCGGTCGCTGACCGAAACGCAGCCCTATGTGGACGTCGTTTCGATCAACACCGATCGGGTCAAGGACAAGAAGGTGCGTGAGGCGATCGCCTGGGCCTTCCCCAGCGGTCAGTATCTCCAGCAGTTCGGCGGCCCGAAGGCCGGTGAGGTCGGCGGCGGGCTGGTCGGCCCCACCCTCAAGGGCTACGACCCCTCCTTCGACCCGTTCCAGAAGAAGAAGTACCCGGGCGGCAACGCCAAGAAGGCCAAGGAGCTGCTGAAGGAGGCGGGCAAGGAGGGCTACGAGCTCGTCTACGCCTACGGCAACGGCGACACCCACCAGGACGCCTCGGTGGTCGTCGAGCAGGCCCTGGAGCGGGCCGGGTTCGACGTCCAGAAGAAGGAGATCGACCAGTCGACCTATTACACGCAGATCGGGAAGGTCAAGAACAAGTACGACCTGTACCGGTCCTCGTGGGGTGCCGACTGGCCGTCCGCCTCGACCGTGGTCCCGCCGGTGTACGGCGGCGAGAACGTCTACGACGACTCCGCGAACTACTCGCACCTCAACGTCCCGTCGGTCAACGACGAGATCGCCAAGGTGACCAAGGTCAGCGATCTGAGCCGGGCCACCTCGGAGTGGATCAAGCTCAGCGAGAAGATCCTCACCGATGACATCCCCGCCGTCCCGACCTTCTACAACCGGCTGTTCACCCTCTGGGGCTCAGGGCTGGGCGGTGTGAAGTTCAACTCGGTCTACGGCGCCGTGGACCCGACGGCCGTCTTCATCAAGTAGCCGCGGCCGTCACCAGGCCACCGGAACCCGGCCGCACCGCGCCCCCGCACCGGCGCGGTGCGGCCGGGCCCCGCCCCTAGCGGAAGATCACCGACGCCATGTTGAGATTCCTCGCCCGCCGGTCCCTCGGCGCGATCGTGATCCTGATCCTGATCAGCGCGATCACGTTCTTCCTCTTCTTCGCCCTGCCCGCCGAACCGGCCCGGCTCGCCTGCGGCAAGAACTGCGACCCCACCTCGCTCGCCATGATCAACAAGAATCTGGGCCTGGACCAGCCGGTGCCGGTCCAGTACTGGAAGTTCATGGTGGGGATCGTCGCCGGGCGGGACTTCGCGGTGGGACACTGCGACGCCCCCTGCTTCGGCTACTCCTTCGTCAGCCAGGAGCCGGTCTGGGGCACCATCGTGGACCGCTTCCCCACCACCCTCTCGCTCGCCATCGGCGGCGCCGCCGTCTTCCTGGTCTTCGGCGTCGGCATCGGCATGATCGCGGCCTGGCGGCGCGGCACCTGGATCGACAAGTTCGTCAGCTCACTGTCGCTGCTCGGCGCCTCGATGCAGATCTACTTCGTCGGGGTGCTCGCCCTGGCCTGGTTCGTCAGCGGGCTGGGGATCATGGATCAGCCCGCCTACTACCCCTTCACCGACAATCCGGCGAAGTGGTTCAGCGGGATGCTGCTGCCCTGGCTGGTGCTGTCGCTGATCTTCATGGCCAACTACAGCCGGATGACCCGCTCCCAGATGGTCGAGCAGCTCCAGGAGGACCATGTCCGCACGGCGCGGGCCAAGGGGCTGGCCGGCCGTACGGTCTTCTTCCGCTACGCCTGGCGCGGCGCCATCGCCCCGATCGTCACCATCTTCGGCATCGACCTCGGATCGCTCTTCGGCGGGGCCATGGTCACCGAGTACACCTTCACCCTGCACGGCATCGGACGGCTGGCGGTGGAATCCGTCCAGCTCACCGATCTGCCGATGCTGATGGGGGTGATGCTGGTCAGCTCCGCGGCCATCGTGGTGTTCAACATCCTGGTCGACGCCGCCTACGCCTTCATCGACCCGCGCGTGCGCCTCGCCTGACCGATCCGGAGCTGCTGCCGAGATGACCACACTCACCAAGCCCGACGACGGCGCGACGCCCCCCGAGGCCGACCCCGGCGCCTTCCTGTCCGTACGCGACCTGTACGTCCGCTTCTCGACCGAGGACGGCGTCGTCAAGGCCGTCGACGGCCTCTCCTTCGACCTTCAGCGCGGCCGGACGCTCGGCATCGTGGGCGAGTCCGGCTCCGGCAAGTCCGTCACCAACCTCACCGTGCTGGGCCTGCACGACCCGCGCACCACCACCGTCACCGGCGAGATCCTGCTGGATGGGCAGGAGCTGACCGGGGCGCCCGAGCGCACCCTGGAGCGGCTGCGCGGCAACACCATGGCGATGATCTTCCAGGACCCGCTGACCGCCCTGTCGCCGTACTACACGGTGGGCCGCCAGATCGCCGAGCCGTACCGCAAGCACACCGGCGCGTCCAAGCGCGAGGCCCGCGCCCGCGCGATCGAGATGCTGGAGAAGGTCGGCATCCCCAACGCGCGGCTGCGGGTGGACGACTATCCGCACCAGTTCTCCGGCGGGATGCGGCAACGCGCGATGATCGCGATGGCGCTGGTCTGCGACCCCGATCTGCTGATCGCCGACGAGCCGACCACCGCCCTCGACGTGACCGTCCAGGCCCAGATCCTGGATCTGCTGAAGGACCTCCAGCAGGAGTTCGGCTCGGCGATCATCCTCATCACCCATGACCTGGGGGTGGTCGCCAACACCGCCGACGACCTGCTGGTGATGTACGCGGGCCGGGCCGTGGAGCGCGGTACGGTCCGCGAGGTGCTGCGCGCGCCCCAGCACCCGTACACCTGGGGGCTGCTGGGCTCCATGCCGCGGCTGTCCTCGGCCGTGGACGAGCCGCTCAGCCCCATCCCCGGCTCCCCGCCGAGCCTGCTCAACCCGCCGCCGGGCTGCCCCTTCCATCCGCGGTGCCCCTATCCGGACCAGGTGGCGGGCGACCGCTGTGCCACCGAGCGCCCCGTGCTCCCGGACGGCCGGGGCGCCGCCTGCCACCTGACGGCCGAGCGGAAACAGACCCTCTTCACCGAGCAGATCAAGCCCCGGCTGAGCTAGGAGCGCTGACGAATGGGCATCGAGTCGGGCACCCCCGAACCCCTCCTGGTCGCCGAGAAGCTGACCAAACACTTCCCGATCATGGGTGGCTTCCCGGTCAGGCGGAAGGTCGGGGCCGTGCAGGCGGTCGACGGGGTCGATCTGACCGTGCACGCCGGGGAGAGCTTCGGGCTGGTCGGCGAGTCCGGCTGCGGCAAGTCCACCACGGGCCGGCTGCTCACCCGGCTGCTGGAGCCCACCGGCGGAAAGATCACCTACCGGGGCCGGGACATCACCCACGCGGGCCGCAAGGAGCTCGCCCCGATCCGCTCCGAGATCCAGATGATCTTCCAGGATCCGTACTCCTCGCTGAACCCCCGGCAGACCGTCGGCACCATCATCTCCGGCCCGATGCAGATCAACGGGATCGATCCGCCGGGCGGCCGGGAGGCCCGGGTGCGCGAACTGCTGGAGATCGTGGGCCTCAACCCCGAGCACTACAACCGCTTCCCGCACGAGTTCTCCGGCGGCCAGCGCCAGCGCATCGGCGTGGCCCGCGCGCTCGCCCTCGAACCCAGGCTGATCGTCGCCGACGAACCCGTCTCGGCGCTGGACGTCTCCATCCAGGCGCAGGTCGTCAACCTGCTCCAGCAGCTCCAGCGGGACCTGGGCATCGCCTTCCTGTTCATCGCCCACGACCTCGCCGTAGTACGCCACTTCTCCCAGCGCGTCGCCGTGATGTACCTGGGCAAGGTGGTCGAGGTGGGCGACCGCGACTCCATCTACCGCCGCCCCCGCCACCCGTACACCCACGCCCTGCTGTCCGCCGTCCCGGACGCGGCGGTGGTGATGGCCGAGGACGCCGCGGACGCCGCTCCCCGGGAACGCATCCGGCTCGCCGGGGACGTGCCCTCCCCCATCAACCCGCCCACCGGCTGCCGCTTCCGCACCCGCTGCTGGAAGGCCCAGGACCTGTGCGCCCGGCAGGAGCCCGCGCTGCTGCGGCTGGACGGCAACCGCGAGGGCCACCTGTCCGCCTGCCACTTCCCCGAGGACCCGAGCCTCCAGGCCCGCGCGGAGGACGTCGTCCTCGACCCGGCGCTGATCGCGGCCGAGGCGGGCCCGGACGCGCCGCCGCGCAAGGAGCCGTGACCCGAAGCGGCTGACTCGGCAGCGCGTGAAACGGCGGCCCGGCAGCGCGTGAAACGGCGGCTCAGCAGCGCGTGAAGCGGCGACTCAGCAGCGCGTGAAGGCGTGCGTACGGCCGACGGCGGTGAACCCGCGGCGGCCGTACCAGTGCAGCGGCCAGTCGTCCTGGTCGGCGACGAGGAACCGCAGCGCGCATCCGGCGGCGGCCGCGCGGCGCAGCGCGGCGGTCACGACGGCGTCGGCGTAGCCACGGCGGAGGTACGGCTCGGCGGTCACCACCTCCTCGATCTGGGCGATTCCGGCGGCGGGCGCCAGATACAGATCGGCCCACGAGACGACCTCGCCGCTGTCGTCATGGGCGGCCAGGAAGAGCACCTCCTCGGCCCCCGCCCGCCGGGCCTCGCGCCGCTCCACGAGGTCGTGCACGGTCCGCTCGTCCGCGTCCGGCATCCACCGCCGCTGCTGCGCCGTCACCGCCCGCCGCAGCAGCCCATGCGGCTCCGGCCCCAGCTCCCGCTCCACCACATCGGCCGCCGACGCCTTGGGCACCGGGCCGGTGTGCACCATCAGCACCTCGGTGACGTGGCGGTACCCGGCCCGCTCCAGCACGGGCACACAGACCAGCCCGAGGGCCTCGTCATGGACCGTGATCCGGCGGTGCGGCAAGGGCGCCAGGGTCTCGTCGGCGAGACCGGGCAGTCCCTCGGGGTCGGCGGGCCCGACGACATGCAGCTGATTGTGCTCATGGGAACGCGCGTACCGTACGTCCAGCACCAGGAACCCGCCCGGTACCTCCCGCACCTCGGCCGCCTGGCGACGGGCGAAGGAGAGCCGGAAGTCCCGGACCCGCTGAAGGTCGTCTCGTGGCATCCCGCGATCATAAGCGGCCGCATCCCGCCGGAGCGGCCGTATCCCGCCGGCTCAGGACGGCGTCCGCACCACCTGGCGCTCCTCCGCGAAGTGGCACGCCGACGGATGCGCGGCCGCCCCCGGCAGGCCCGCCGGGACCGTCAGCGCCGGTGCCTGCGCCGCGCAGCGGTCCTGGGCCTTCCAGCAGCGGGTGCGGAAGCGGCAGCCGGAGGGCGGGTTGGCCGGGGAGGGGACGTCGCCGGTCAGGACGATGCGCTCGCGGCCCTGGTACGACTCCGGGTCCGGGACCGGGACGGCGGAGAGCAGCGCCTGGGTGTACGGGTGGGTGGGGTGGTCGTAGATCTCGGGGCCCGTTCCCGTTTCGGCGATGCGGCCCAGGTACATCACGGCGATCCGGTCGGAGATGTGCCGGACCACCGACAGGTCGTGGGCGATGAAGACGTAGGACAGGCCGAACTCGTCCTGGAGGCTCTCCATCAGGTTGACCACCTGCGCCTGCACCGATACGTCCAGCGCCGAGACCGGCTCGTCCGCGACGATGACGTCCGGCCGCAGGGCCAGGCCCCGGGCGATGCCGACGCGCTGGCGCTGGCCGCCGGAGAACTGGTGCGGATAGCGGTTGAGGTGTTCGGGACTGAGCCCCACCACCTCCAGCAGCTCCTGGACCGCCCGCCGCCGGTCGCCCTTGGGCGCCGCCTCGGGGTGGATCTCGAAGGGTTCGCCGATGATGTCGCCCACCGTCATGCGCGGGTTGAGCGAGGTGTAGGGGTCCTGGAACACCATCTGGATGTTGCGGCGGACCGCCCGCAGCGCCCGGCCGGACAGCCGGGAGATGTCCTCGCCCCGGTAGTGGATCGACCCGGCGGTCGGCCGCTCCAGGCCGACCAGCAGCTTGGCGACGGTGGACTTGCCGCAGCCGGACTCGCCGACGATGCCGAGCGTCTCCCCGCGCCGCAGGGCGAAGGAAACCGTGTCGACCGCCCGGACCGCGCCGATCCGCCGCTTCACCAGCACCCCCCGCGTCAGCGGATAGTGCTTGGCGAGGTCGCGGACCTCGAGGACGGGCGCGGTGGCGGACTCAGGCGTCGAGGGGGGCGAGGGCATCGAGTTCGTCCTTCCAGAAGTGGCAGGCGCTGGTCCGCCCGGACGGGGCGGACGTGCCCGCCGCCGTCACCTCGTACAGCGGCGGGCGCTCGACACGGCAGATCTCCTGGGCGCGCGGGCAGCGGGGGTTGAAGGGGCAGCCGGAGGGCATGGCCAGGGGGCTGGGCGGCGCTCCCTTGATCGCGTAGAGCCGCTCGCCCCGGTGGCCCCCGTTGGCCCGGTGGCCCCCATTGGCCCGGTGGTCCTCCCCGTTCGCCCGGCTACTCCCGTCGGCCCGGTGGTCCACGCGCGGCACCGAGTCCAGCAGTCCCCGGGTGTAGGGGTGGGCAGGGCGGCGGTAGAGGTCGCGCACCGGAGCGGTCTCCACGATCCGGCCCGCGTACATCACGGCGATGGTGTCGGCCACGTCCGCGACCACGCCCAGGTCATGGGTGATCAGGACCAGTCCCATGGCGTACTCCCGGCGCAGCTCCGCGAGCAGCTCCATGACCTGGGCCTGGACGGTGACGTCCAGAGCCGTGGTCGGCTCGTCGGCGATGATCAGGTCCGGCTCCAGCGCCATCGCCATGGCGATCATGATGCGCTGGCGCATGCCCCCGGAGAACTGGTGCGGATAGTCCCCGGCCCGCTGCCCCGCCGCCGGGATGCGGACCCGGTCCATCAGCTCCACCGCCCGCCGCCGGGCGTCCTTGCGGGACATCCCGCGGTGCACCTGGTACATCTCGGCGAGCTGGGCGCCCACGGGGAGCACCGGGTTGAGGGCGGAGAGCGCGTCCTGGAAGATCATCGCCATCTCGGCGCCCCGGATCCGGCGGCGCTCCCGCGCGCCCATCGTCAGCAGGTCCCGCCCCCGGAACAGCACCTGGCCGCCGGTGACCCGGCCGGGCGGGGAGTCGAGGATGCCCATGACCGCCTGGGCGGTCACGGACTTGCCGGACCCCGACTCGCCCAGCACGGCGAGGGTGCGGCCCGCGTCCACGCCGTAGCTCACCCCGCCGACGGCCTCGGCGATCCCGTCCCGGGTGCGGAATTCGACGCGGAGGTCCCGTACCTCCAGCAGGCGGGCCGCCATGGCTAGCGCAGCTTGGGGTCGAGGGCGTCGCGCACCGCGTCGCCGAGCATGATGAACGCCAGGACCGTGATGGACAGCGCCCCGGCCGGCCACATCAGCATGTGCGGCGCGTTGCGGATCTGGGTGGCGGCGGAGGAGATGTCGATGCCCCAGGAGACGGTGGGCGGTTTGAGCCCCACGCCCAGGAAGGACAGCGTGGCCTCCAGCGAGATGTAGGTGCCCAGCGCGATGGTCGAGACGACGATCACGGGGGCCACGGCATTGGGCGCGATATGGCGCAGCAGCGTCCGGCGGCCGCTCGCGCCGAGCGCCCGCGCCGCCTGTACGTAGTCGTGCTCCTTGACGGTCACCACCGAGCCGCGGGCGATCCGGGAGATCTGCGGCCAGCCCAGCAGCACGATGAAGCCGACGACCGGCCAGACCGAGCCGCTGGTGACCACGGACAGGAAGACCAGCCCGCCCAGCAGGATCGGGATGGCGAAGAAGACATCGGCGACGCGTGAGAGCAGCGCGTCCCACCAGCCGCCGAAGTACCCGGCGAGCCCGCCCAGCACACTGCCCAGCAGCGCCGCACCGAGGGTGGCGCAGATGCCGACGGTGATGGAGGTACGGGCGCCGTAGACGGTGCGGGTGTAGACATCGCGGCCCTGGAGGTCGTAGCCGAAGGGGTGGCCGGGGGCCGGGCCGTCCTGCGCCTTGGCGAGGTCGCCGTGGTACGGGTTACCACTCGCGATCAGCTGCGGCCAGATCGCGATCACGACGAGGAAGAGGATGATCAGCGCGGAGAGGATGAAGACCGGGTTGCGGCGCAGATCGTGCCAGGCGTCGGACCACAGTCCCCGTCCGGCCGCCGCTCCGGCCGGCCCTCCGGAGCGGCGGCCGGACGCCTTGCGCCAGGGGAAGGGGCGGCGCCGGGGGCCGCCCGTCAGGGGCCGGCGGCCGGAGACGGCGAGGTCCACGGGGCCGCCGCCGCGGTCGGCCGGTGCGGTCGCCTCGGTCATGTCGTAGCTCATGGGGTAGCGCGTGTCAAAAGGCTCAGGCATACCGGATCCTCGGGTCGAGCACGGCGTAGAGGAGGTCGACGAGCAGATTGGCGAGCAGGAAGACGATCACCAAGATGGTCACGAAGCCGACGACGGTCGGCGAGTTCTGGCGCAGGATGCCCTGGTAGAGCTGGTAGCCCACCCCGTGGATGTTGAAGATCCGCTCGGTGACGATGGCCCCGCCCATCAGCGCGCCGATGTCCGTGCCGATGAAGGTCACCACCGGGATCAGCGAGTTGCGCAGCAGATGCCGGGTGACGATCCGGTGGCGCGGCAGCCCCTTGGCGACGGCGGTGCGGACGTAGTCGGCGCGGGCGTTCTCCACGATGGAGGTACGGGTGAGGCGGGTGGTGTACGCGAGCGACACCAGCCCCAGCACCACCCCGGGCAGCAGCAGTTCGCCCAGCGGCGCCTCGGGGGAGACCGACGGCCTGGCCCAGCCCCAGCTCACGCCGAACAGATACTGGAGCACCGTGCCGCTGACGAAGGTCGGGACGGAGACCACGACCAGGGTGAGCAGCAGCACCGAGGTGTCCAGTCCCCGGCCGCGGCGCAGCCCGCTGAGCACGCCCAGGGTGACGCCCAGCGCCATCTCGAAGACGACCGCGACCAGGGTGAGCCGGAGGGTGACGGGGAACGCGCTCGCCATCAGCTCGGTCACCGGCCGGCCGTTGAACGCCGTACCGAAGTGCCCGCTGAAGATCTGCCCCATGTAGTGCAGGTACTGGCGCCACAGCGGCTCGTCGAGATAGAGGTCCTTACGGATGCGGGCGGCGGTGGCGGGGTCGGGGGCCTTGTCGCCGAAGAGCGCGGCGACCGGGTCGCCGAGCGCGTACACCATGAAGAAGATCAGGAAGGTGGAGCCGATGAACACCGGGATCATCTGCAGCAGCCGCCGCAGCGTATAGCGGCCCATGGCTCAGCCCACCCTGATCTGCGCGTAGACCGGGACGCTGAACTGATTGAGCGCCACCTGGCTGAGCCGCCGCGAATAGCCCGCGCTGCCGTTCTGGTACCACAGCGGAATGGCGGGCATCTGCGCGGCGAGGATCTTCTCCGCGTCCTGGAACCCGGCGATGGCCCGGCCGTCGGCGGAGGCGGCGTTGGCCTGGTTCACCAGCCGGTCGAAGCCGGTGTCGCTGAAGTGGCCGTCGTTGGAGGAGGCGCCGGTGTAGTAGAGCGGCTGGAGGAAGTTCTGGATCAGCGGATAGTCCATCTGCCAGCCGGCCCGGAACGGCCCGGTCATCTTCTTGCCCGCCATCTTGTTGCGGTAGTCGGCGAAGGTGCCGACCGGTCTGCCGAGACACGCCCGGTCGCTTCTCAGCACGGTGTTGACGCTGTTGCAGACCGCGTCCACCCAGTCCTTGTGGGAGCCGGTGTCGGCGTTGTACGTGATCGTCATCCGGCCGCCCGGCAGCCCCCCGGCCGCCTTGATCAGCTTGCGCGCCCGGACCGGGTCGTAGCGGCAGGCGCCCCCGCACAGCCCCGGCCGGTAGCCGCCCTGGTGGCGCAGGACCGGGGAGGTCCAGTCGGTCGCGGGGGTGCGGGTGCCGTGGAAGATCCGCTCGGTGATCTGCGCCCGGTTGATCGCCATCGAGATCCCCCGGCGGAGCCCCGCCTTGGCCGGGCCGCTCCAGGCGCGGTCGTACATCGGGAAGGTGAGGGTCTGGATGATCCCGGCGGGCTGGTTGAGGTAGCGGTCGCCGAGATCGGAGCGGACGAACTTCAGCTGCTGCGCCGGGACGTCGTCGACCAGATCGAGATTGCCCGCCTGGAGATCGGTGTAGGCGGTGTTGTTGTCGGTGTAGACCCGCAGATCGACCCCCTTGTTACGGGCCTTGTCGGGTCCTGGATACCCGTCCCAGGCGCGCAGCTTCATCACCGAGCCCTTGGTGTAGGACCGCACCCGGTACGGGCCGTTGCCGATGGGCTTGTTCAGCCAGGCGGCATGGTCCTCGAAGAACGCCCGGGGCAGCGGTACGTAGGCGTTGTAGCCCAGGGTCTTGGGCCAGGTGGAGAACTTCTGGGTGAGCCGGACGGTGAAGGTCCGCTCGTCCTTGACCCGCAGTCCGGAGAGGGTCTTGGCGGTAGGGGCGCCGCCGGAGGCGGGATGGACCTTGTCATAGCCCTCGATGTACTCGAAGAAGTACGCGTTGCGCTGCTGGTGGTCGATCCGGGCGCCGTAGTTCCAGGCGTCGACGAAGGAGGCGGCGGTGACCTTCTCCCCGTTGGCGAACCGCCGGCCCTTCTTCAGGGTGATGGTGTAGTTCCGCTGGTCGGAGCTCTCGATCCGGTCCGCGAGCGCGTTCTTGGCCTCGCCGGTCCGCGGGTCGTAGCGCTTGAGCCCCCGGAAGATCATGTCCAGCACCTTGCCGCCCTGGACGTCGTTGGTGTTGGCCGGCTCCAGCGGATTGGGGGGATCGCCCCAGGACGAGCGGATGACACCGGGCTCGGCACCACCGTCCCCGCCGCCACAGGCCGTCAGGGGCAGGGCGACGGCGGACACGCAGAGGACGGACAGCGTGCGCCTGACACGCAGGGAATACGGGACTCCGCGACGCATGGCGCCTCCCGAGGATCCGGTCCAAGATCCGCCTTAGGCCCATCTGACATCGGCCGCGGCGGCGGCGCACGTCGATGACCGCTGTCCGGGGTGGCGGGCCGGAGGTGGGGAGGCTTGGTGAAGCGCGAGCCGAGCGGTACGTCCCTCGCTCGGCAAGCGCTTTCTTCAGCACTGTCCCGCATCAACAGCCACTGTTTCAAGCCTTGTTACCGGATATCCGGAAGCCGTTTGATGCATGAGTTGCGTGAGATCACGCAGTCGGGCCGGCGGGATGCCCGATCACTGGTGGGCCGATGCGATGAGGCGTCGCAGTGAGGCGTGGGCGGGTGGGCCCCAGGTGGGCTTGCCTCCGGGGCGGCCGTGGACGCCGGCGTCTCCGACGTGGATGCCGACGAGGGCGCGCAGCACCGCCCAGCCGCGGGCGCGGCGCAGCGTCGCGGCGTCCGGGCTCGGCTGGTAGGTCTGGTGGAAGCGGTCGACGGCGCCGTCCGGCAGCAGGATCCAGGCGGCGGCGAGGTCGCAGGCCGGGTCGCCGGCGAAGAGATCACCGAAGTCGATCACGCCGGAGAAGGTGCCGTTCGTGGTCAGGATGTTGGCTGGATGCAGGTCGCCGTGGAGCCAGAGGCGTGGACCTGCCCAGTCCGGCGCGGCGGCGGCGTCCTCCCAGACCGCGCGAACGGCGTCCGGGTCGCGGATCAGCCCCGATTCGGTGGCCGAGGCGAGCTCTCGGGTGAAGTATTCGGCGGTGTCGGCCAACCGGCCACCGCGGTCCCGGCCGGAGGGCGCCCCGTCGGGAGCGGGGCGGTGGAGGGCGGTCAGGAAGTCGGCCAGGGTGACGGCCGCCTCCGCGGCGCGCGTAGCGGGGGCGCGGTCGGCGGGCTCGCCCGGCACCCAGGTGGTGATGAGCCAGGGCCGCGGAAACCGTTCGGAGGGCTCGCCAAGACGCTGCGGGACGGGAATTTGCAGAGGAAGACGCGGGGCCAGGAGGGGCAGCCAGGCGTGTTCCTTGCGCAGCAGCGCGTCCGCGGACCGCGTCGCCCAAGGCATCCGGACGGCGAGGTCGTCACCGAGCCGCCACACTTGGTTGTCCCAGCCGAGCGCTCCGAGCTTCAAGGGACGATCCGCCAGGTCGGGGTGCTGCTCGCGCAGCAGATCCCGGATCAGGTCCTCGGTGATGTCCATCTCGGTGGCCGTCATGTGGAGCAACGGTAATCGGGGAGCGGCCTGGTTCCGGGCGGATCTGCGTCAAGCGATTACGGCCGAGGCGTCAGAGGTGAAGGTCCGCTGGAAAACCGGTCCACCGAAGCTCATCGGGGAGGTGCCCCGTGTCGTTGTAGACCAGCACGGAAACGGTCCTCGGTCAGAAGTCATGATCGGCAGAGTGCCAGGATGGACGCCGCCATGCGCTGACCGGTTCCCCTGCCAAAGCTGTGGGCGGTCACACCGGGGAATAAGGGGCCGGGCACCGTCGCCGACCGCCTGGCTTTGTTCACGAGAATCGGTTCTGGCACAGCTTCCGCGCTCGATGACGCTTCATGGCCTGTATGCGTCGGCGGAGCGACCATCTCCCGCAGGGCGACGTCCAGCCGCCACAGCGCCACGGGAGAGAGGATCGTCTACGAGTTCGATGACACCAGCCGCGTACGAACGAGCGCTCGCAGCATTGCGGCGCCCGCCCCCACTGCTGCGAGGTGCAAGACTGCCGCGAGCGCGAGGTTTTCCGGCAGGGCCGCATCGGCCGGTTGCGCGACTGCCAGGTACAGGGTGAACGGAAGCTTCCAGCCGCTCCAGGCGAACAATGAGCCCGAGCCAATCCAGCCGAGCGCCATTGGACCCCACCGAGGGACTCGTGCGGGCCGGCCTCGGACGGCAGCCCAGGTGGCGGCGGACGCCACGAACGCCCAAAGCCCGAGAACTCCGGACAGCACATACCAAGCGAGGTCCCGCTCGCCGCGGTGGGCGACACCTACGGTGCCGCCCACCGCCCAGTACAGCCAGATGAGACCGACTGCGGCACCGACCACGGCCATCCATGGCAGCACCCTTGGCGAGCTCTCCCCACCGTCCCCGAGCCGGCCCGCGAACGCGTCCGGCCAGCGCCGCCGCAAGTACGTGGGCAGCGCGATGGCCAGACCCAGCCCCATGCCTACAAACCCGATCTGAACCAGCGCGGCCTCCCATACCGGCATCGACGGGCCGGCGTCACTCCCACTGTTCGGATTGCCATCCGCCGAGCCCAGCAGCGGACTGAGAACGGCGTACGGCAACACCGGGACGAGGAACCCCGTCCCCACCCAAGCGCAGAAAGCCAACGGCGCTCCCGGTATGCGCATCCCCCACGGCCGCACCAGCGCGAGCGCCACCGCGATTCCGATCCCTGCCATACCGATCGTTGCGCTGTTGAGCACCACCCACTCCGTCTTGCCGAACCCGGTCCCTACCGGCAGCAGCCCCAAGAGCGAACCGACCACCCACGACACCTTGATCAGCAGGTAGGGCGTTAGCGCCAGCGCTGCCCCATACGCCGCGACCCGCCCGACCCAATCCCACCGGTCCACCTGAACTCCCAACTGAGGAAAGGGAGTTCAAGTCTCATTCACCCTGCCCTCACGGGCGTCAACCGCCGGGCGCATACGTGTCATCACTCAGGAGGAGTGAGAATCAGCCGACGGGAGCACATGGAACCGCTGGAGCACAAGGAGCCGCCGGGGCGCGGGCCGCGTCGCCGGCCGCCGGGCCGGTTGATGTGGGCGCGGGTGGCGGCATCCGTGCGCGGGAGGCCAGTGTCGATGCCGGACAGCAGGGGGCCAGGGGTTGGGGGTACCCCCTGGAATCGCTTGATGCATTAGTTGCGTCAGATCAAGCACTGCGGCGAGGGGTACCGGGCGGGGCGGGGTCGAGTGCGACTCCCCCGCCTTCGCGGCCCGCAGGAACGCGCGGAGCGCGGCGGGGTTCGTAGCCATGACGACCTCCGGGTCGTCGCTCTCACGGAGGTGACGGGTGCCGGTGGAGTCGGTGGCGATCTCCACGCAGGTGTCGGTGTGGCCCTCGCTGAAGCTCGACTTGCGCCACGCGAGCTGAGACATGTGTGCGCCTTCCTAGCGGAGGGCATGGACTGGGAGCCCACACCGTCCGACTTCCGGGTCACCATGTGGGACTCCGGGTGCGGGCTGCCGCAGTCGGGGGCGGCTGCCGCCGAGGACGAGGGTGGGCGCGGCCTCACGATCGTCGAGTCGTGCTCCGGCACCTGGGGGGTACAGGACTACACCGGCAAGGACGCGGGCGTCACCGGCAAGGACGTATGGTTCACGCTGAACCCGCCGACGCCCGTCCGGGTGCGGCATTGGACCGAGTCGGACGGGGCCTGAAACGACGGGGAGGGCCCGCCCGGACCGTGATCAGCACGGTCCGGGCGGGCCCTCGTCGTTCGGCAGCGGCCCGCGCGGAAGCGTCAGGCGTGGACCACGTCCTTCTCCTCCGCGAAGTGGCACGCCGACTCGTGCGCCGCCGGCGAATCCGTGCCGGCGAAGCGCTCGGGGATGGCCAGGAGCGGGGTCTCCTTGGCGCACTTGTCCTCGGCCTTCCAGCAGCGGGTGCGGAAGCGGCAGCCGGAGGGCGGGTTGGCCGGGGAGGGGACGTCGCCGGTGAGGATGATGCGCTCGCGGCCCTCGCGCGACTCCGGGTCCGGGACCGGGACGGCCGACAGCAGCGCCTGGGTGTAGGGGTGCGTCGGGTGGTCGTAGATCTCGGTGTCGGAGCCGATCTCGGCCATCTTGCCCAGGTACATCACGCCGACCCGGTCGGAGATGTGCCGGACGATGGACAGGTCGTGGGCGATGAAGATGTAGGAGAGGTTGAACTCGTCCTGGAGGCCCTCCATCAGGTTGATGACCTGTGCCTGGACGGAGACGTCGAGCGCGGAGACCGGCTCGTCGCAGATGATGATCTCCGGGTTGAGGGCGAGCCCGCGGGCGATGCCGATGCGCTGGCGCTGGCCGCCGGAGAACTGGTGCGGATAGCGGTTGATGTACTCGGGGTTGAGGCCCACCACGTCCAGGAGTTCCTGGACCTTGCGGCGGCGGTCGCCCTTGGGGGCCACCTCGGGGTGGATCTCGAAGGGCTCCCCGATGATGTCGCCCACCGTCATGCGCGGGTTGAGCGAGGTGTAGGGGTCCTGGAACACCATCTGGATGTTGCGGCGGACGGCCCGCAGCGCGCGGCCCGACAGCTTGGTGATGTCCTGGCCCTTGTAGAAGACCTCGCCCGCGGTGGCGGTCTCCAGGGTCATCAGCAGCTTGGCGACGGTGGACTTGCCGCAGCCCGACTCGCCGACGATGCCGAGGGTCTCGCCCTGGTAGAGGTCGAAGGAGACGCCGTCGACCGCCTTGACGGCGCCGATCTGCCGCTTGAAGAGGATGCCCTGGGTCAGCGGGAAGTGCTTGACCAGGTTGCGCACCTGGAGGATCGGCTCGCCGCGGTCGACCTTCGCCTCGAGCGCGGCGACCGCCTCGTCCTCGGTGGCCGCGTCGACCGTCTCCACCTCCGTGACGTTGGGGGTGGCGTCCGCGGCCGGCTCCACGGCCGTCTCGGTCTTCTCGGTGTCAGCCATGGAGGGTCTCCTTCCAGAAGTGGCAGGCGCTGCCGCGGCCCGGCAGCTCCGTGCCGTCCTGCTCGGTGACCGGTACCAGGGCGGGGACCTCCGTACGGCAGATGTCCTGCGCCTTGGGGCAGCGCGGGTTGAAGGCACAGCCCGAGGGGATCTTGAGCAGATTGGGCGGCAGACCCTTGATCGCGTAGAGCTCCTGGCCCTTGCGGTCCAGCCGCGGGATCGAGTCCAGCAGACCGCGGGTGTACGGGTGGGCGGGGCGCTTGTAGAGCTCGTGCACGGGGGCGGTCTCCACGATCCGTCCCGCGTACATCACGGCGATCTTGTCGGCGACGTCCGCCACCACGCCCAGGTCGTGGGTGATCAGGATCAGACCCATGTGGTACTCGCGCTGGAGCTCCGCGAGCAGGTCCATCACCTGGGCCTGGACGGTCACGTCCAGGGCGGTGGTCGGCTCGTCGGCGATGATCAGGTCCGGCTCCAGCGCCATCGCCATGGCGATCATGATGCGCTGGCGCATACCGCCGGAGAACTGGTGCGGGTAGTCACTCACCCGCTCCTTGGCCGCCGGGATGCGCACCCGGTCCATCAGCTCGATGGCCTTGGCCTTGGCCTCCTTCTTGGACAGGCCCTGGTGGACCCGGAACATCTCGCCGAGCTGGTAGCCCACGGTGAGCACCGGGTTCAGCGCCGAGAGGGCGTCCTGGAAGATCATGGCGATCTTCTGGCCGCGGATCTTGCGGCGCTCCTCCCCCGACATGGTGAGCATGTCCTCGCCCCGGAACAGGATCTGGCCCTGCGGGATCTTGCCGGGCGGCATGTCGAGGATGCCCATGATCGCCTGGGCGGTCACGGACTTGCCGGAGCCGGATTCGCCGAGGACGGCGAGCGTCTCACCGGCGTGGACGTTGTAGTTGACGCCGTTGACGGCCTTGGCGACACCGTCCCGGGTGTGGAACTCCACATGCAGGTCGCGGACTTCCAGCAGCGGGGTGCCGTCGTCGCCGGCGCCCTGACGGACGGCGTCGTCCGCGGTCTTCTCGATGGTGGTCACGTACGCCCTCCTCAGCGCAGCTTGGGGTCGAGGGCGTCGCGCACCGCGTCGCCGAGCGTGATGAATGCGAAGACGGTCAGGCTCAGCATTCCGGCCGGGAACAGCATCACATGCGGGTTGTCCCGGATGGCGTCCTTGGCGTCGGAGATGTCGATGCCCCAGGAGATGGTGGGGTCGGCGAGGCCGAGGCCGAGGAAGGACAGCGTGGCCTCGGCGGAGATGTACGCGCCGAGGGAGATGGTGGCCACCACGATGGTGGGGGCCAGCGCGTTCGGCAGGACGTGCCGGAAGAGGATCCGGGGCGTGCCCGCGCCGAGCGCCCGCGCCGCGGTGACGTAGTCCGCCTGCTTGGCCGTGATCACCGAACTGCGCATCACCCGGGCGATCGTCGTCCAGCCGAGGAAGGCGAGGGCCGCGATGACCACGTACACCTTGCGCTCGGTGAACGCGTTCAGGACGACCATCGCGCCGAGCAGGAACGGCAGACCGAAGAAGATGTCGACGAGCCGGGAGATGATCGAGTCGATCCAGCCGCCGAAGTACCCGGCCACCATGCCCAGCAGACCGCCGAAGAGGGTCACCACCACGGTCACGCCGACGCCGACCATGATCGAGGCGCGGGTGCCGTAGATGACGCGGGCGTAGATGGAGCGGCCCTGACCGTCGTAGCCGAACCAGTCGGCCTGGAAGAAGTGGGTCAGCTCGGGCTTGCTGAGGAAGTGGTTGGTCAGGTCGCCGTCGCGCGGGTCGGCGCCGGTGAACAGGCCGGGGAACGCCGCGATGAACAGCAGCAGCACCAGCAGCACCGCCGAGATCCAGAACAGCGGGCGATGGCGCAGTTCGTACCAGGCGTCGCCCCACAGCGAGCGCGGCTTGCCCTGGGGGGCGGGGCCGGCAACGGGGGCGGTGTCCACCTCGGTCGGCGGGGCCACGGCGTCGACCGCCGTGCCGACTGCCGTGCCGGACGGCGATCCGGACGGGGATTTGGTCACGTCAGGCATACCGGATCCTCGGGTCCAGGACCGCGTACAGCAGGTCGACGAGCAGATTGATCAGCAGGATGACGAGAACGAAGACGGTCACGATGCCGACGATGGTGGAGCCTTCCCGCTGCCCGAGCGCCTTGAAGAGCAGATTGCCGACGCCCTGGACGTTGAAGATGCCCTCGGTGACCACCGCGCCGCCGACCAGCGCGCCGACGTCGGTGCCGAGGAAGGTGACCACGGGGATGAGCGAGTTGCGCAGCAGATGGACGCCGACGATCCGGCGGCGCGGCAGGCCCTTGGCGAGCGCGGTGCGCATGTAGTCGGCGCGCAGGTTCTCCGCGAACGTGGTCCGGGTCAGCCGGGCCACATACGCCATGGAGAGCATCGCGAGGACGAAGCCGGGCAGCAGCAGCTGCTGGACGTCCATCGAGTCCTGCACGTTCGGCGGCAGCCAGCCGAGTTCGTCGGCGAAGATGAACCGGGCCAGGTAGCCGAAGACGAAGACCGGCATCGAGATGACGATCATCGTGAAGATCAGCACGCCGGTGTCGGCGGCGCGGCCGGCCCGCAGACCGGCCCAGGCGCCGAGCCCGATGCCGACGATCATTTCGATGGTGAGGGCCACCGCCGCGAGGCGGAGGGTCACCGGGAAGGCCATGCCCATCTCCTCGGAGACCGGGCGGCCGCCGAAGGTCTTGCCGAAGTCTCCCTGGAAGAGGTCGGCCATGTAGTCGAGGTACTGCTTCCACAGGGGCTGGTCCAGCCCGAACTCATGGCGGAGCGACGCGACCTGCGCGGGGTCCGCGGCCTTGTCTCCCCACATCGCCCGGATGGGATCACCGGGGAGGACGTGGACCATGAGGAAAATAATCAGTGTGGTCCCGATGAAGACCGGGATCATCTGGAGCAGTCGCCTGGCGACGTAGCGCCCCATTATGCCTCCATGCCGTTGGGGGGCGGCGAAGGCCACGTCTCGTCTGCGCCACGCGGGTGGGGGGATGAGCTGCGGGCCTCACGCCTGCGGACCGGTGCCGCCGCTCCCCGGTGGGAGGAGCGGCGGCACCGGCCGGCTGGTCCCGATGATTACTTCTTCACCTGCACGTCGGTGAAGATGGGGTCGCCGTCCTGGCCGTAGGGGATCTTGCCCAGGATCTTGTTGGACTGGCCGCTGTTGACCTTGTAGAACCACAGCGGGATCGCCGGCATGTCCTTCGCGAGGACCTGCTCCGCCTGCTGGTAGAGCTTCACGGTCTCGTCCAGGGTGGCGGCCTTGTCGGCCTTGTCGGCGAGCTCGTCGAACTCCTTGTTGGCGTAGCCGCTGGTGTTACCGGCCGCCTTGGAGCCGTAGAGGTCCCTCATGAAGTTCGAGTTGACCGGGTAGTCGAGCACCCAGCCACCGCGGTACATGGACTTGACCTGGTGCTTGTCACGGGCGTTCAGGTCGGCCTGGAAGTCGGGCTTGGAGTCGCCGACGCAGTCGACGCCGGTGGCCTTGCGGATGCTGTTGCAGACCGCGTCCACCCAGGGCTTGTGGTCCTGGTCGGCGTTGTACTGGATCGAGATCTTGTTGCCCGGGACGCCGCCGCCCTCCTTGATGAGCGCCTTGGCCTTGGCCGGGTCGTAGGTGACCTGCTCCTTCAGCGCGCCGGCCTTGTAGCCGAGCACTCCGCGGGCGACGAAGCTGTCGGCCGGGGTGCGGGAGCCGTGCAGCACGGTCTTGGTGATCGTGTCACGGTCGATCGCCATGGACAGACCCTGGATGACCTTGGGGTCGATGTCCTTGAACTGCTTGGTGTAGAAGGCCGGGACGATCGACTGGACCGCCGAGTACTCCTCGTCGATCGCGCGGCTGCCCAGGTCGCTCTTGTAGTTGGTGAGCGCGGTGGTCGGAACCTGCTCGATCCAGTCGAGGTTGTTCGAGCGCAGGTCCGAGTAGGCCGCGTCGGCGGTGGTGTAGTTCTTGAAGTCGATGCCGCCGTTCTTGGCCTTGTTCGGGCCCTGGTAGCCCTCGAACTTGCGGACCTTGATCAGCTTCTTGTGGTCCCAGGAGACGAACTTGTAGGGGCCGTTGCCGACCGGCTTCTCACCGAAGCCCTTGGGGTCCTTGAAGAAGCCGGTGGGCAGCGGGGCCCACACGTCGTAGCCCAGCTTGTAGGCGAAGTACGAGACCGGGCCGTTGAGCTCGATCTTGAACTCGTTGTCGTTGACGACCTTGAGGCCGGACATCTTGTCGGCCTTGGGCTTGCCCTTGTCCGGGTGGACGTCCTCGTAGCCCTTGATGTCCTGGAACCAGCTGGAGTTGGTCTGGTTGTTCGAGACGTTGGCCGACCAGTTCCAGGAGTCCACGTAGGACTTGGCGGTCACGGTCTCGCCGTTGTGGAACTTCCAGCCCGGCTTGAGCTTGACGGTCCAGACCGAGGAGTCCTTGTTGGGCGTGACGGACTCGGCGTTGACGTAGACCAGCTTGCCGGTGCCCGGCTCGTAGTCCACCAGACCCGCGAAGATCGCCCGCAGCACGCGGCTGCCCTGGCTCTCCTTGGCGTTCGCCGGCTGGAGCGGGTTCTGCGGCTCGCCGAGCTGGGCGGTGATGATCCCGTCCGGGTCCGCCGTGCCCTTGTTCATGTCATTGCTGCCGCTGTCACTGTCGCCGCCACCACAGGCGGTCGCGGCCAGCGCCACAACCGCTGCCAACGCGACCCACTTGGCGCTCTTGGCACCGCGCATGGGTTTGCCTCCTCAGGAGTCCACTGTCACTACGAGAGGGGGCGCCCGGAGACACGCTGACACCCCTGACAGCGAAAGGGACCGGAACCCCCCAGATGCGCTCGTAGGTCCGCGCTCCCCACAGCGTGTGACCCATTGACCCGAGCTCAATGGACCCCATGATTGAGCACGTCCGGCCCTTAAACCACACCTTATGGGTCTCGCTTTGGTCACAGCATCTACGCGCGGAGCTTCGAAATCCGGACAAAACTGCCCCAGACAGACACACGCGAAACGGACTGTTAACACATCATGCGGAGCCCGGACACCGATATCCGGACACACGAATCCGCATAACCGCTTGACTGACACCTTCCTGACATGGCAACGGCCCGGACCCCCGCTGTGGAAGCGGTGGGTCCGGGCCGTTGGCAGCTCACGGACGCACGGTGGGGCGCCTACGCTCAGTGACCGGCGCCGGGGGTGCGCATCGGCGCGCGGCATGGCCCCTCCCGGGCCCGGCGCGCGACCGTACGCGTCAGCGCCCGGGGGCGTGGCCGTACGCCTCAGCGCTTGGCGCGGGCGGCGGTCCGGGCGCGCTCCTTCTGGTCGAGCACCACCTTGCGGATGCGCACCGTCTCCGGCGTCACCTCGACGCACTCGTCGTCGCGGCAGAACTCCAGGGACTGCTCGAGCGACAGCAGCCGCGGCGGGACCAGGGACTCGGTCACATCCGCGGTGGAGGACCGCATGTTGGTGAGCTTCTTCTCCTTGGTGATGTTGACGTCCATGTCGTCGGAGCGGGAGTTCTCGCCGACGATCATGCCCTCGTACACCTCGGTGCCCGGCGAGACGAACAGCACACCGCGCTCCTGGAGGTTGGTCATCGCGAAGGCGGTCACCGCGCCCGCGCGGTCGGCCACCAGCGAGCCGTTGTTACGGGTCTTCAGCTCGCCGAACCACGGCTCGTGGCCCTCGTGGATGGAGTGCGCGATACCGGTGCCGCGGGTCGAGGTCAGGAACTCGGTGCGGAAGCCGATCAGACCGCGGGAGGGGACGATGAACTCCATGCGGACCCAGCCGGAGCCGTGGTTGGACATGTTGTCCATCCGGCCCTTGCGGGTGCCCATGAGCTGGGTGACCGCGCCCATGTGCTCCTCGGGCACGTCGATGGTGATGCGCTCGACCGGCTCGTGCACCTTGCCGTCGATCTCGCGGGTGACCACCTGCGGCTTGCCGACGGTCAGCTCGAAGCCCTCCCGGCGCATGGTCTCCACCAGGATCGCCAGCGCCAGCTCGCCCCGGCCCTGCACCTCCCAGGCGTCCGGGCGGTCGGTGGGCAGCACGCGCAGCGAGACGTTACCGATCAGCTCGCGCTCGAGGCGGTCCTTGACCAGCCGGGCGGTGACCTTCCGGTCCTTCACGGCCGACTTGTCCGCGCCTTTGCCGCCGGGGCCACGGCCGACCAGCGGGGAGGTGTTGGTGCCGATGGTCATCGAGATGGCGGGCTCGTCGACGGTGATCAGCGGCAGCGCGATCGGGTTCTCCGGATCGGCCAGGGTCTCGCCGATCATGATGTCGGGAATGCCCGCGACGGCGCAGATGTCACCGGGGCCGGCCACCTCGGCGGGCTTGCGGGTGAGCGCCTCGGTCATCAGCAGCTCGGTGATCCGGACGTTGGAGATGGTGCCGTCGCGCTTGATCCACGCGACCGTCTGGCCCTTCTTCAGCTCGCCCTGCTCGACCCTGAGCAGCGCGATCCGGCCGAGGAAGTTGTCCGCGTCCAGGTTGGTGACATGGGCCTGGAGCGGCGCGGCCGCGTCGTACTCGGGCGCCGGGACGGTCTCCAGCAGGGTGGAGAAGAACGGCTGGAGGCTGTCGCTGTCGGCCGGGACGGTGCCGTCCTCCGGCTTGGTCAGCGAGGCCACACCGTCGCGCGCACAGGCGTAGACGATGGGGAACTCGATCTGCTCCTCGGTCGCGTCCAGGTCCAGGAACAGGTCGTACGCCTCGTTGACGACCTCGTCGATCCGGGAGTCCGGGCGGTCCGTCTTGTTGATGCACAGGATCACCGGCAGCTTGGCCTGGAGCGCCTTGCGCAGCACGAAGCGGGTCTGCGGCAGCGGCCCCTCGGAGGCGTCCACCAGCAGGACCACCGCGTCGACCATGGACAGACCGCGCTCGACCTCACCGCCGAAGTCGGCGTGGCCGGGCGTGTCGATGATGTTGATGGTGACGGGGTCGCCGCCGTCCGCCGGGTGGTACTTCACGGCGGTGTTCTTCGCGAGAATGGTGATGCCCTTCTCGCGCTCCAGGTCGTTGGAGTCCATGACCCGGTCGTCCACCTGCTGGTGAGCGGCGAACGCACCCGCCTGCTTGAGCATGGCGTCGACGAGGGTCGTCTTGCCGTGGTCGACGTGGGCGACGATGGCGACGTTACGAATGTCGTGGCGCGTGGGCATGAAAGCGCGCTTCTCCCGGTTTCGTGGGTGGCGGCGCGCTCCTGGTGCGGCGCGCCTTCCGCCGGGCTGATCACGCCTCGGCCTCACCCCCATGGTACGGGGAGGGCGCGGGGACGGATGCCGCAGCCCGTCCCCGCGCCCGCCGTCCTGTCCAGCGGCTCTAGGCCCTGTCTGACAAATCCCGCCTTGCTCGCGACGCCTGGCACGGCACCTCGCTGCGTTGTCGGAGTCGTCCGAGTAGGCCCACTACGAGGACGATCCTCCGCCTTGCGATGCTCCCCCAGCTACCGCTGGGAGGTACCCCCTGCACCAGACGCCGCGAGCACCGCCTCCGGCGGACGGCGCTATTTGTCAGACAGGGCCTAGCGACGGAAGCCGATGTCCTGGTAGCGGGGGGTGGCGAAGCCGAAGGCGCCCGCGTTGACCAGTCCCTTGCGCACCGCGACCAGCTGGGGGCGCTGATAGAGCGGAATCGATCCGGCCGCCGCCCAGATCCGCGAGTCCGCGCGGCTGACCAGGGAACGGGAGGTGCCGCCGTCCAGCTCGGTGAGCGCCTGGTCGAAGAGCTGGTCGATCTGGTCCGTGCCCACCCGGGTGTAGTTCTGCTCGACGACCAGGGAGCCGTCGGCGGCGGGCTGCGGCTTGGCGTAGATCGGACGGCCGTCGGTGGCCGGGTAGGCGGAGGCGGGCCAGGAGTAGAGGGCCAGGTCGTAGTCGCCGGTGACGATGTGGTCCCGGAAGTAGCTCTCGCCCGGAACCCTGGTGATCTCGGTACGGACGCCGATCTTCTCCAGCATCCGCGCGATGCGCTCGCCGACCGTGCGCAGCTGGGCGCCGGTCCGGTCGTCGGGGAGGACGAAGCGCAGCACCAGCGGCCGCCCCTTCTTCCGTACGACCGCCGTCTCCCCGACCCGTCCGGACCGCCCCGCGTCCCCGGCCGCGGGGGCGGCACCGGAGGCGCTCTCGGTGGCGGTGCCGGAGGCGCTCTCGGTGGCGGAATTCGGGGCGCCCTGGGCGGCGGGGTCCGTGCCGGGCGCGTAGGAGTCCGGGTCCGTGCCGGGTGAGTACGCGTACGAGTCCGTGGCCGGAGCCGTGGCGGGGTCCGTGGCCATGGCCGTCGGGGCGCTCCGCCGCCTGCCCCGGTCGTCCGTCTTGCCGTCGAGCGCCTTCTGCCGGCCCGCGTCGTTCGCCCGCCAGCCCGCGTCGGCGAGCAGCGACTGCGCGGCATGGGTGTCCGGGGCGCCGAGGGCACCGCTGTGGTCCTTGTAGCCCGACTGGCCCGCCATCAGCAGATGGTTGCCGAGCGGGTCGGCCGGCAGCCCCAGCGGCTTCAGCACCAGCTTCGCGAGGGCCTTGCGGTCGATCGCGCGGGCCACCGCGCGGCGCACCCGCTCATCGGCGAGCGGGCCCTTGGTGCCGTTGAGGGCGAGCTGGGTGTAGGCGGGGTCCAGGGCCTTGCGCAGGGTGAACCTGCCGAGCGCCCGGGTCCGCGACCGGTTCGTGCCGGCGCCGGCTCCCGCCGCCGCCCCGGCGGCCTCCCGTCCGTCCGCCGCCTCCCGACCGCCGGCGGACGGCTCCGGCGCGCCCGCCTCGCCCGGGGCCGAGGAGCCCCGGGTGGCGCCCGCGGCCTGCTTGCCGGGACTGGCGGCCCGGATGCGCCGGGCGGTGGTCCGGTCCACCTCGGCCAGGTCCAGCTGCCCGGCGATCAGGGCCTCGGCCCGCTTCTCGGCCGGCACCGCCAGGAACATCATCCGGCTCAGCCGGGCCCGGTCGCCCCACCAGCGGGGGTTGCGGACGAGGGTGACGGAGGTGTCCGTGACCTGGCGCACCATGAAGGGCCCGGCGCCGACCGCGAGGCCCTTGCCGGCCGCCGCGGAGAAGACCGCCGGGTTGCCCATCACGCTCTTCGGGTACAGCGGGGTGAACAGCGAGCGCCAGTCGGTGTACGGCTTGGCGAAGGTGACCTTGACCTCGTGCTCCTTGTCCCCGGGTTCGATCTTCGCGATCCGGTCGTATCCGGCGTTGCGCGCCGTCCCGTACGCCGCGTCGGTGCCGCGCAGCGCCTTCCACTGGGCCTGGAAGTCCTCCGCGCCGATCGGGCGCCCGTCGCTCCACACCGCCTTGGGGTTGAGCTTGTAGACCACGACCTGCCTGGGATCGCTCGAGGTGACGTCGGCGGCGGTCAGATAGTCGCCGTTGCGCTGCGGCCTGCCCCGGGCGTCGAGGGTGTAGAGGGAGGGCAGCACGGCGCCGGCGACCCGCTGGGTGCCCGTGTCGGCCTGTGGCCGGAAGGTGTTGAAGGTGGCGGGCATCGCGTCCAGGGCCCAGCGCAGGGTTCCGGTGCCGGTGGTCCCGGTGCGTGGTGCGGAGGCGATGTCCCAGGCGGCGCGCGGCGGCGGGCCGTCGTCGTCCGAGCTACAGCCGGTCAGCACGGGAAGCGGCAGGATCACCCCCGCGGCGAGCAACATGGCGCGGCGGCGCTTGGCGATGGGCATGGCTCGTACCTCCGCAGGGTGACGGATATATGCGCATTTGGCACAATGTGACGTTGATCGCATATACTCCTCACTCAAAGCGACGGTTCATGGGACAGCACGCTGAGACGGCCACGGAGACGGCCACGAGGGGAAAGGATCACCCGACCGGATCAATGCGACGGGCGCGCGCTCCGGCGCGCTGCGGCGGAATCGCGCCGGTGGCTCCGCCAATCACGACAGATCCCTTCACAACCACGACCGCGGCGCGTAACACTCGCTGTCGCATGAGCGTCGCCAACCGCAACCGCGGAAGTGAGGGCAAGTCATGTCCTTGAACGACGACTTGACGGCCGTCCAACGCTGTCTCGATGACCTGGTCCGCTCCGTCTCCCGGCTGGAGCAGCGGGTCGGCACCGACGGGCTGGAGATACGCCGGGTCCGCACCGACGCGGACCACCTGCGCGAGAGCCTCGCCCTGTTGCGCGAGACGGCTCCCGAGGAGCGATCACGCCCCGAGATGGTTCTGGTCCCCGACGCGCCGTACAACAGTGCGCTGTGGTCGGACGTCGATGACGAGGGCCTCGGCGCGCGCGATCGCCACGCGCCCTAGGGACGGTCCGGCGCGCCCCGCGTCGGCGGGATGCGCCCCACCGTCTCCCCACACCACTCCACCGCGGAGTTCCCCTTGGCCACAGGCACCGATCCGCAAGCCGTCACGCCCCCCGACCGCCGGACGGCCCCGCACGGGGTGCACAGCGCCTCCCGTGCCGCCATCCCCGGCCGCCATCTGCGCAGCGACCGCTGGTGGCTCGCTCCGGCGGTCACCGCCGCCGGGCTGTTCGCGTTCGTCGTCTACTCCACCTGGCGGGCCTTCGCCGGGGACGACTACTACGCCGAGCCGTACGTCTCCCCCTTCTACTCGCCCTGTATCGCGCAGAACTGCGTACCGATGAAGGGCGGCGCCAACTGGGAGATCTTCGGCGCGTGGTGGGGCCTGTCCCCCGCGCTGCTGATCCTGATCTTCCCGCTGGGCTTCCGGCTCACCTGCTACTACTACCGCAAGGCGTATTACCGGGGCTTCTGGGCCTCACCGCCCGCCTGCGCCGTCGCCGAGCCGCGCGCCACTTACACCGGCGAGACCCGCTTCCCGCTGATCCTCCAGAACGTCCACCGCTACTTCTTCTACTTCGCGGTGATCGTCGCGGGGATCCTCACCTACGACACCGTGCTCGGCTTCCGGGACGAGCACGGCCGCTGGGGCCATATGGGACTGGGCACGCTGGTGCTGCTCGTCAACATCGTGCTGATCTGGGCGTACACCCTCTCCTGCCACTCCTGCCGGCATATCGTCGGCGGCCGGCTGAAGCACTTCTCCCGGCATCCGGTGCGCTACCGGCTCTGGGGCTGGGTGAGCGAGCTCAACATGCGCCATATGCAGCTCGCCTGGGCCTCTCTGATCAGCGTCGCCGTCGCGGACTTCTACGTCTATCTGGTGGCCAGCGGTGCCTTCGACGATCCCCGCTTTTTCTAGGAGAGGTGCTCATCGATGACGCAAGTCGAGCGGCAGGCGTGGGACGTGGTCGTGATCGGCGCGGGCGGCGCCGGGCTGCGGGCCGCGATCGAGGCCCGCGAGCAGGGCATGCGCTGCGCCGTCATCTGCAAGTCGCTGTTCGGCAAGGCCCATACGGTGATGGCCGAGGGCGGCATCGCGGCCAGCATGGGCAACGTCAACGAGCGCGACAACTGGCAGGTGCACTTCCGCGACACCATGCGCGGGGGCAAGTTCCTCAACCACTGGCGGATGGCCGAGCTGCACGCCCAGGAGGCCCCGGACCGGGTCTGGGAGCTGGAGACCTGGGGCGCGCTCTTCGACCGCACCCCGGAGGGGAAGATCTCCCAGCGGAACTTCGGCGGCCATGAGTACCCCCGTCTCGCCCATGTCGGGGACCGCACCGGGCTGGAGCTGATCCGCACCCTCCAGCAGAAGATCGTCTCCCTCCAGCAGGAGGACAAGGCCGCGACCGGCGACTACGAGGCCCGGCTGAAGGTCTTCCAGGAGTGCACGGTCACCCGCATCGTCAAGGACGGCGACCGGGTCGCCGGGGTCTTCGGCTACGAGCGCGAGTCCGGCCGGTTCTTCACCCTGGAGGCCCCGGCCGTGGTGCTGGCCACCGGCGGTATCGGCAAGTCCTTCAAGGTCACCTCGAACTCCTGGGAGTACACCGGCGACGGCCACGCGCTGGCCCTGCTCGCGGGCGCCCCGCTGATCAACATGGAGTTCGTGCAGTTCCATCCCACCGGTATGGTCTGGCCGCCCTCGGTCAAGGGGATCCTGGTCACCGAGTCGGTGCGCGGCGACGGCGGGGTGCTGCGCAACAGCGAGGGCAAGCGGTTCATGTTCGACTACATCCCGGACGTCTTCAAGGAGAAGTACGCCCAGTCCGAGGACGAGGCCGACCGCTGGTACGAGGACCCGGACCACAACCGCCGCCCGCCCGAGCTGCTCCCCCGCGACGAGGTGGCCCGCGCCATCAACGCCGAGGTGAAGGCGGGCCGGGGCTCCCCGCACGGCGGGGTCTTCCTCGACGTCTCCACCCGGATGTCCGCCGAGGTGATCAAGCGGCGGCTGCCCTCGATGCACCACCAGTTCAAGGAGCTCGCGGACGTCGACATCACCGCCGAGCCCATGGAGGTGGGCCCCACCTGTCACTACGTGATGGGCGGGGTGGACGTCGACCCGGACACCGCGGCCGCGACCGGGGTGCCCGGACTGTTCGCCGCGGGCGAGGTCGCGGGCGGTATGCACGGCTCCAACCGGCTCGGCGGCAACTCCCTCTCCGACCTGCTGGTCTTCGGGCGCCGCGCCGGGCTCCACGCGGCCCGGTACGCCCAACAGGTCGCGGCCTCCGGCGCCCGCCCGGTGCCGGACGAGGCCCAGCTGGACCTGGCGGCGGCCGAGGCGCTGCGCCCGTTCAGCGCCGAGGCCGGCGAGCCGGGGGAGGCGGGGGAACCGACGGAGGCCGTCGCGGGGCCGTCCGCGCCGCCGGAAAACCCGTACACCCTCCACCAGCAGCTCCAGCAGTCGATGAACGACCTGGTGGGGATCATCAGGAGGGCCGAGGAGATGGAGGAGGCGCTGCACCGGCTGGCGGATCTGCGGGTCCGGGCGCGCCGCGCCGGGGTCGAGGGGCACCGGCAGTTCAACCCCGGCTGGCACCTGGCCATCGATCTGCGCAACATGCTGCTGGTCAGCGAGTGCGTGGCGCGCGCCGCGCTGGAGCGGACGGAGAGCCGTGGCGGGCACACCCGCGACGACTGTCCGGAGATGGACCGCGCATGGCGGCGGCTCAATCTGGTCTGCCGGCTCTCCGACCCCTCGGGCGGTCTGGCGGCACCCGACACCGGACGCGGCCAGATCCGGCTGGAGCGGCGTGAGATGCCGCCCATCCGGCCCGATCTGCTGAACCTGTTCGAAAAGGACGAGCTGGTGAAGTACCTGACGGACGAGGAGCTGACCCAGTGAGCGCGTATGAGGCCCACTTCCGGGTGTGGCGGGGCGACCGGGACGGCGGCGGTCTGAAGGACTTCCGCGTCGAGGTCAACGAGGGCGAGGTCGTCCTCGACATCGTCCACCGGCTCCAGGCGACCCAGGCCCCCGATCTGGCGGTCCGCTGGAACTGCAAGGCGGGCAAGTGCGGGTCGTGCAGCGCCGAGGTCAACGGCCGGCCCCGGCTGCTGTGCATGACCCGGATGTCGGTGTTCGACCAGGACGAGACGATCACCATCACCCCGCTGCGCGCCTTCCCGGTGGTGCGGGACCTGGTGACGGACGTGTCCTTCAACTACGCCAAGGCCCGTGAGGTGCCGTCCTTCGTACCGCCGGAGGGGCTGGGGCCGGGCGAGTACCGGATGTGGCAGGAGGACGTGGGGCGCTCGCAGGAGTTCCGCAAGTGCATCGAATGCTTCCTGTGCCAGGACACCTGCCATGTGGTGCGCGACTTCGAGGAGAACAAGGAGGCGTTCGCCGGGCCGCGCTTCCTGATGCGGGTCGCGGAGCTGGACATGCACCCGCTGGACGCGGCGGCCGACACCGGCCTCGACCGCAAGCGCGCCGCCCAGGAGGAGCACGGTCTGGGTTACTGCAACATCACCAAGTGCTGTACGGAGGTCTGCCCCGAACAGATCAAGATCACCGATAACGCCCTGATCCCGCTCAAGGAGCGGGCGGTGGACCGTAAGTACGATCCGCTGGTCTGGCTCGGCAACAAGATCCGCCGTCGCGGGCAGTAGCCGCCGGGGCGGTGACGTCCCTCGTCGTGTCGCGGGCCCGCCGACGGCGGCCCGCCGCCCGAGCCGACCCGCGGCGCGCGACGGGAGGGTCCCGCGCGGGTCGGCTCGTCGGCCGGAGGGGGCCGGTCGTCGCGGACGAAGGGCCGGGCGAAGCAGGGTGCCGGCGGGGCCCGCCATGGGTGGGTCCGGGCAGGTGAAGCAGGGTGCCGGCGGGCCCGCCATGGATGGCTCCGCCCGTCGTCACCACAGGCTGAGCAGCGCCTCCACCGAGTCCGGTCCCGAGGACTGGCCGTCCGGGAGCGCCAGCTCGAACCAGACGGTCTTGCCGAGCGGGGTCCGCCGGCTTCCCCAGCCCGCGCTGAGCAGCCCGACCAGCTGAAGTCCCCGCCCGCCCTCGTCGGTGTCCCGGGCGCGCCGCCGCCGGGGCTGGACCAGACCGCCGTCCCAGACCTCGCACACCAGCGTGCGGTCCAGCAGCAGCCGCAGCCGGATCTCGCCCTCGCCGTACCGCAGGGCGTTCGTCACCAGCTCGCTGACCAGGAGTTCGGTGGTGTCCACCAGTTCGTCCAGCCCCCAGGACTCCAGCTGCTCACGGGCCAGTTCGCGGGCCCGGCCCACCGACCGCGGGGCGCTGGGGAGGTGCCAGTCGCCGACCGACTCGGCCGACAGGCCCTGCACCCGGGCCATCAGCAGGGCGATGTCGTCCTCGCCGTGGTGGGTGTCCAGGGTGCTCAGGACGTGGTCGCAGACGTCCTCGAGGGACCTGGCCACGGCCTTCCCGCCGCCGGCGCGGTCCGAGGTGTCGAGGGCCGCGCGCAGGGCGAGGAGCCCCTCGTCGAGGGTGTGGTCGCGGGATTCCACCAGACCGTCGGTGTAGAGGGCCAGCAGCGCGCCGTCGGGCAGCTCGACCTCGATCTCCTCGAACGGCTCGCCGCCGACGCCGAGCGGCATGCCCGGCGGGACCTCCATCAGCAGGGCGCCCTCCCCCGGTTCGACGAGGACGGGGGGCGGATGTCCGGCGTTGGCGAAGGTACAGCGGCGGGTGACCGGGTCGTAGACGGCGTAGACGCAGGTGGCGAGGTAGACCTCGGACAGGTCGGAGGAGTCGTCGGCGGCCGTGCCGCCACGGGCGAGGGCGCGCGAGCCCGACCGCGCGCCGGCGTGCGAGCCGCCCGGTGTGCCCAGGCCGCGGGCGATCTCGTCGAGCGCGGAGAGCACCTCGGCGGGCTCCAGGTCGAGCAGGGCGAGGGTGCGTACGGCGGTGCGCAGCTCGCCCATGGCGACGGCGGCGCGCAGCCCCCGCCCCATGACGTCGCCGACCACCAGCGCGGTGCGGTGACCGGGCAGCTCGATCACGTCGAACCAGTCGCCGCCCACCTCGGTCGCCGCGTTCCCCGGCAGATAGCGGCAGGCGATGTCGAGCCCGGCGGCCTCCGGGTCGCCGGGCGGGAGCAGGCTGCGCTGGAGTATCAGCGCGCGCTCGTGTTCTCTGCGGTAGAGCCGGGCGTTGTCGATGCTGACGGCGGCGCGGGCGGCCAGCTCGACGGCGAGCGCGCGGTCCCGTTCGCCGAACGGCTCGCTGCCCTTGGCACGGGAGAACTGGGCCAGGCCGACCACGGTGTCGCGGGCGACCATCGGCACCAGGAGGGTGGACTGGAGCAAGGCGCCGAGCTCCAGGCCCTCGCTGCCGTCCCGGCCGGGGACGACCCGGACCTGGGCGGTGCGCAGGGCGTGGGCGCACAGCGAGTTGAAGGGGTAGCGGTGCACCTCGCCGACCTGGATCGGCTTGCGGTCGTCCACGGTGTCGGCGCGACAGATGTCGCCGAAGGCCACCGGGCCGTCGGAGACCGCGCTGGCGAAGGCGACGCGGCGCAGCTCGGCGCTGCCGTCGGCGAGTCCGGGCGGGGTCTCGTCACCGGAGAGCAGCCCCTGGTAGAGGTCGACGGAGGCCAGGTCGCAGAACTGCGGCACGGCCACGTCCAGCAGCTCGCGGGCGGTGGTCTCCAGGTCGAGCGAGGTGCCTATTCGAGCCCCGGCCTCGTTCAGCAGCGCCAGATTGCGCCGTACGCCCGCGGCCTCCTGTTCGGCGCGGCGGCGGCCGGTGACATCGGTGGCGAGTCCGGCGACGCCGATGGGGCGGCCGGAGCCGCTGTGCAGCCGGTAGAGCGACACCGACCAGCGGCGCCGGTCGGGGCTGCCCGGCACCTGGCCCACGATCGGCATATCGGTCAGCGACTGCCCGCTGTCCAGGACCTGGCGCAGGGCGGCGGTCAGCCGGTCGGCCTCACCGCGCGGCAGCAGATCATACGGGGTCGTACCGCGGTACTGGTCGGTGGGGCGGCCGAAAACCTTCGCAAAGCGCTCGTTGACGCGGAGCATCCGCAGATCGGTGCCGAAGAGGAAGAAGCCAAGCGGAGATTGACCGAAAACGGCCTGTGAAGAAGCAAGATCGGTTTCCAGTCCGCGCAACGCGCTGACGTCGACCGCGATACAGAGCGCGCCCCGCTCCCCGAGCGCGTCCTTGGCGGGCATCACATAGACCTCGGCGATGCCCTGTCCGTTCGGCGCCTTGGGGTTGTGGTAGGGGACCAACCCGGTCCACTCCCGGCCATCCAGGATGTCGGCCACCGCGCGATGGCCGGGCTCCTGCAACTGGGGCGGTACGAACGCCTCCACCGGGTCCTTGCCGATGGCCTGCCGCGCCGTCAGCCCGAGCAGCTCCGAGGCCCGTTCGCTCCACTGGGCGATCCGGCCGTCGGGTCCCAGCGCGAACGAGGCGACCCGGATGTAGTCATAGATCGAGCCGGGCGGGCTGCTCTGCCACATCGACGACATCGGCGACATGAGCGGCATATCCGGCACCGACGGCCCCTGTGACACTGGCGACACCTGCGAACCAACCGTCTCCTCGGGCATTTCAGCCCCCGCTGGCTTCTCGCTCATGCGCCCGTCCCCTCCGGCTCAGGTGCTCCGACCGGCTACAGATAGCCGAGTATCCAGCACTTCGGCCATCCGGAGTACGGTCTTCACGATCACAGCACTATCTCAGCCCGCCATCGGTTTCCGTCCCGGCTTTTGGCGAAGCGCTCATGATCAGCGCTCCACCTCACTCCTAACCGGGCGGAGGCGGCTCGAACCCCATGGATTTCCCAGTTCGCGACCTGGGGGGCGCCCCGCGCGGGACCGGCCTCACGGCGTACGCGGACCAGCATCCCCGCCGCCACCAGCGGCTTCGCCGGCCCCGGTACCGCCGGTGGCCTGTGCGGCTGCGGTGCCCCCGACGGCCTCCGCGCCGCCCGCGCGCAGCCGGCGGACCGCCTCCGCCACCGCGGGGCGGTCCTCGTCCAGCCAGTCCACCTCGTCCACCCGGTCCGGGGGGAGCCAGCGCAGCTCGTCGTGGTCCTCCAGCGGGTGCGGTTCGCCGGCGCGCAGGGCCGCGGTCCACACCCGCAGCACATAGCCGGGCTTCAGGGCCCACTCCCCCGGCAGCGGTTCGAGCGGCTCGACCTCGACCCCGAGCTCCTCGCGCAGTTCGCGGACGAGCGTCTGCTGCGGGGTCTCCCCGGGCTCGGCCTTGCCGCCGGGCAGCTCCCAGCGGCCCGCGAGATCGGGCGGGGCGCTGCGCCGCGCGGCCAGCAGCCGCCCCCGGTCGAACACCGCTCCACCCACCACCACACGCACGCTCATGCGCCGAACCCTAGCCCCTGCGCAGACATCCGGTCCGCCCCGAAGGACACCGGAGCCCCGGGGCGGGCGCCCCGGGGCTCATGGTGACGTGCGTCGTCGTACGGGCGGTCCGGACCGTCGGGCTGACCGGACCGGCCGGCTAACCGGACTGACGGGACGCGGCGGTCCGCTCGACCACGTACAGCTGCTCCTGGCCCTGTCCCTCGAGTCGGTCGGCCACCTCCTGGGCCTCCGTCCTCGTGGCGTAGCGCCCGACGCGGTAGCGGTTGCCGTTGGTGTCCTGGCGGATGACGAGCCAGGGCAGCACAGCGTTCCCGTCACTCATCTCCCCGCCCCCTCCGCTGTGGCGCGCTCGGGCGTACGCCCCCGCGACACCATTAAGGAATTCCCGATCCGCATATGCCCGAGCCTACGCCCTACCTTCACGCAGCGGATACGTGTTCTTACCAGGAGGCACTCATCCGGCCATGTCTCCGGCGCGCGCTTCGGTCTTCGGCCGGTCGTCGCCATCGCCGTCCGCGCCGTCCTCGCCCGGCTCACCGGCCGGGGCGGCGCCCAGTTCGCGCTCGGTCTCCAGCAGCGTCGGGTTGCGCCAGGCGCTGCGGATGCCCCAGGCGTAGAAGGCCAGCCCGATCAGGGCGACGATCAGGATGTCCCAGCCCTCCGGCAGATAGCCGCGGCCACCGAACTCCTTGCCGCCGGCCCACGACACCGCCGCCATGACCAGCAGATACGCGACCATCCAGACACCGGCGGCCAGATGTGGCCGCAGCTGCGCCCACGGCTTGCGCAGTTCGTACCAGGCCCAGACCGGCAGCCCGATCGCCATGATCAGGATGACCTTGCCGGTGAGCGGCCAGCGGGCCCAGTACAGGACGAGCGAGCCGAAGACCATCGCGATCGGCGCGATCACCGGCATCGCGCGCAGCTTGACCGGCCGCGGCAGATCCGGGGAGAGGCGGCGCAGCGACATCACGGCGACCGGACCGGTGATGTACGAGATCACGGTGGCGACGGAGACGATCTCGGCCAGCGAGCCCCAGCCGCGGAAGACCGCGAGGAAGGCGAAGGCGATCACCAGGTTGAGCACCAGCGCCGGGCGCGGGATACCGGTCTTGGGGTCGACCTTGCCGAAGATCCCCGGCAGATGGCCGTTCTCCTGGACGCCCTGGATCATGCGGGAGGTGGTGGCCGCGTAGATCATGCCGGTGCCGGAGGGGGAGATGAAGGCGTCGGCGTACAGCAGCATCGCCAGCCAGTTCAGGCCCCAGGCCAGGGACAGGTCGGCGAGCGGGGAGTTGAAGGAGAGCCCGTCCCAGCCGCCGTGCTTCAGATCGGCGGCGGGGACGGCGGTCAGGAAGGCGATCTGGAGCGCGACGTAGATGACCAGCGCGATGAGGATCGAGCTGATGACGGCCTTGGGCAGCGACTTCCCCGGCTCACGGGCCTCGCCCGCCATGTTCAGCGGCGACTGGAAGCCGTTGTAGGCCCAGACGATGCCGGAGACGGCGACCGCGGTGAACACGGCGTTCCAGCCGTTGGGGGTGAAGCCGCCGTTGTCGGTGATATTGCCGGTGTCGAAGTGCGACAGCAGCAGCGCGCCGGCGGTCAGGGTCGGCACGACCACCTTGAAGACGGTGATCGCGGTGTTCGTCTTCGCAAAGAGGGTGATCGCGAACCAGTTGAGGAAGAAGTAGACGAGCAGCAGCACGGACGCGAGCGCGACACCGCTGCCGGTCAGCTCCTTCCCGTCGTACAGCCCCTCGGCCCAGCCGAAGTCCCAGGAGCTCATGTACTGCACGGAGGCGGTGGCCTCACCGGGGATCACCGAGACGATGGCGATCCAGTTGGCCCAGGCGGCCAGATACCCGGCGAGCGAGCCGTGGGAGTACTGGCCGTACCGGACCATGCCCCCGGCCTTGGGGAACATCGAACCCAGCTCGGAGTAGGTGAGGGCGATGGTCAGGGCGACGGCGGCGCCGATCACCCAGGCCAGGATGGCGGCGGGCCCGGCCAGCGCGGCGGCGCGCGCGGCGCCGAAGAGCCAGCCGGAGCCGATGATCGACCCGAGACCCACAGCGGTGAGGGCCACCGGTCCGAGCGACCTTCGATAATGCGAGTGGGAACCCTGCTCCGTGCTCAAGTTCCTGGCACTCCCTTCGCCCCCCTGACGACCGGACACAAACCGATCCATCGTAAGAGCGAAATGGACGATCGATTTCCGGTAACCCCTTTCACCGGCGCCGATGTGACGTTCGCAACACGAAACCCGGGAACCGTGCTTACGTGTGGGTAACCGGCACCGTACGCACGGTGCCGTCCGCACGCACGGCGGGAAGTGGCATGGGCGGGTGCGGCGCCGCAGCGGCCGCATGCGGCCGTCCGTGCGGTGATCACCTCACGGGCAACCGGTAAGAGATCCGATAGCGCTCGGCGAGCACCACGAGATCGGCCGTCTCCACCGGACGCCCGCCCGCGTAGTACGTACGCGAGGTGACCAGCACCCAGTGGCCCGGCACCCCGCCGAGCGCCAGCACCTCCTCGGCCCGGCCGGGCCGCGCGCCGACCTCCTCCGCCACGTTGTCCACCACCAGGTCGAGGGCGGCCATCCGGTCGACCACCCCGCGCCCGGCCAGCGGGCCCTCCTCGGGCAGCATCACCGGCGTGCGCCCGGTGACCGCGAGCGGCTCCCAGGAGGTGGAGAGCATCACCGCCTCGCCGTGCGAGCGGAACACATAGCGGGTGCGCATCACCCGCTCCCCCGCCTCGATCCCCAGCCGCCCGGCGATCTCCGGCCCGGCCTCCTCCTGCGCGCTGTCGGCGTCCCAGGTGCCGGTGATCCGTTCATCGGCCTGCTCCTGGCGGAACGGCGTGGTCTCACCGGCGGCGTGGAACCCACTGCGGACGACCCGGCGCGGCACGGGCTGCGCCCGCACATACGTACCGGACCCGGAGCGCCCCTCGACCAGCCCCTCGGCCATCAGCACCTTGCGGGCCTCCAGGGCGACGGTGTCGGAGACCCCGTACTCCTCCCGGATCCTGGCCTGTGAGGGGAGACGCGCATGCGGCGGCAGCTCACCCGCGGCGATCTTCTTCCGCAGATCGTCGGCGACGCGGAGGTATGCGGGCTGGTCACCAAAGGCCACGTGCACTCCCTGGGTTGACAGTCAGCAACAGCTTGACAACTCGTTGTTGTCAATTGCAACTGAAGGCCAGGGCTTCACTGGAAGTAGTGAACTCAGCTCAGAGACGTTTAACTCGACCAAAAGGGGGTGGGCTGCCCGGCGCCCGGCAACCCACCCACCTTCCCGGCCGTGACGCCGCGCAGATGCCCGCCGAACGCCTCCAGCGGCGGCTAACCTCCGAAGTGGCCACCACCGACGCAAGGAACCGAGATGGACGACGAACCGCTGTCGGAGTGGGCGGAGCGGCGTCCGGCCGCCGGGCGGCACCGCACACCACCAGCGCCCGAGCCGGAGCGGGGATGACCAGGCCAACCGGGGCGGGCGCGTCCGTTCGCCGCCGCTCAGGCGCCCTGCCGGGCAGGCTGCCGGCGCTGCTCGGCGGGCTGCTGCTCGCGCTCTGCGCGGGCTGCACGGGAGGTGCCGGGGCGCAGGACGACGTCCATGGGGCGACCGCCGCCCGGCCGGGCTCGGCGGGGGTCGGCGACGCGCTCTTCCCCCGGCTCGGCAACGGCGGCTACGACGTGCGGGGCTACCGGCTCGCCCTCGACTACACGCCCGCCTCCCACCGGCTCGAGGGCACCGCCCGGATCACCGCCCGCGCCACCCGCGCCCTAAGCTCCTTCCACCTCGACCTCGACGGGCTGCGGGTGCGGAAGGCCACGGTGAACGGCCGCCCCGCCCAGGCCGCCCGAAGCGGCGCCGAATTGATCCTCACCCCCGCCACGGCCCTCCCCAAGGGCCGCGCCTTCACCGCCACCGTCGTCTACGACGGCGAGCCGAAGACCCTCACGGGCGAGGACGGCGCGTAGGAGGGCTGGCTCCGCACCCACGACGGCGCCGTGGCCCTCGGCGAGCCGACCGGCTCCATGACCTGGTTCCCCGGCAACCACCACCCCTCCGACAAGGCCACCTACGACATCGCCGTCACCGTGCCCAAGGGCTACACCGCCGTGTCCAACGGCGAGCTGAAGCGCCAGGAGACGCGAGGAGACCGCACCACCTTCCGGTGGCACACCGGCGAGCCCATGGCCGGCTATCTGGCCACCGTCGCCATCGGCCGCTTCGACGTCCGCGCCACGGCCGCCCACGGCACGGCGCTGCCCCGGTACGTCGCCGTGGACCCCGTCGAGGGCGTCGGCGCGGCGCACATCGGCGACCAGGTCGGCGACGTCGTCGCCTGGGAGAGCCGCACCTTCCGCAGCCCGTACCCCTTCTCCTCCACCGGCGCGGTCGTCGACCACCTCCCCGGCCTCGGCTACGCCCTGGAGACCCAGACCAAGCCGTACTTCGACGCCGCCCCGGACGAGACGCTCGTCGTGCACGAGCTGGCCCACCAGTGGTTCGGCAACTCGGTCACCCCCCGGACCTGGAAGGACATGTGGCTCAACGAGGGCTTCGCCACCTACGCCGAGTGGCTGTGGGAGGAGGACCACGGCGGCCGCACCGCCCAGCAGATCTTCGACGACTTCTACACCGGCAGCGACGCCGAGAGCGACGGCATCTGGGCCTTCCCGCCCGCCGATCCCCCGAGCGTCGCCGGCGTCTCCGGCCCGCCTGTCTACGGCCGCGGCGCGATGGCGTTGCACAAGCTCCGCCGGACCGTGGGCGACACGACCTTCTTCACCATCCTCCGTACCTGGCTCACGGACCACCGGCACGGCAACGCGGACACCGAACAGTTCACCGACCTGTGCGAACGGGCCTCCGGCAAGGATCTGACCCGCCTCTTCGACGTCTGGCTGTACGGCGCGGGCAAGCCGGAGAAGCCCTGACCCGACGCCGGAAGAAGCGACCGCCCCCGGCCGCCCGGAGCCGCTACGGTTGAGCCATGACCGCACTGCCCGACTGGATGCGCCCACCCCGCGCGGAAGGCTGGTTCGCGGATGACCTGGACCGCCTCCCCGAGGCGCCGCGCCACACCGAGCTGATCGACGGAGCGCTCGTCTTCATGATGTCGCCGCAGAGGTGGTGGCGCGGCCACCTCGTCACGATGCTCACCGTCACGCTCATGGAGCAGGCGCCTGCCGAGGCGCGGGTCGGCCGCGAGATGACGATCAGGCTCGATCAGCGCAACCGGCCCGAACCGGATCTGCTGGTGACGACGGCGGACTTCGACAGTGACCGCACTTGGTTCGCGCCGAACGAGGTACAGCTCGTTGTCGAGGTCGTCTCCCCCGAGTCCGCCCACCGGGACCGGACGGTCAAACTCCGCAAGTACGCCGAAGCCGGGATTCCCCATTACTGGTGCATCGAGGACGAGGGTGGAATGCCCGTTGTCCACGTCTATGAACTCGACGAGCCGACCGGCGCGTACGCCCCCGCTGGGATCTTCCGGGAGACCCTGGAGCGCCCCGTCCCCTTCAAGGTCAAGGTCGAACTGAGCAAGCTCGTCCCGAAGCGGAACAGCTGAGGACGACGGCGACAAGAGGCCGGGCCCTGTGGGCGTCTCAGGCGACGTGCAGCAGGGCGCTGGTCTCGGCGGATGACATCTCGGTGGCGTAGACGCGGCTGCCCGGCTGGTGCTTGCGGCCGCCCTCGCCCAGATGTCCGGCGTCCACGGGGTCGAAGCCGATGTCGCGGATCAGCCCGGCCACCGCGGCCTTGGCCTCCTCGTCGTTGCCGGACAGCGGGATGGCCACCCGGTCGGCAGCGCCCTTGGGGCGGGCGTGGTCGCGCAGGTTCTCCCAGTAGATCGCGTTGAACGCCTTGACCAGGTTGGCGCCGGTGTGGGCCTGGATCTTCTCGCTCGAGGTGGTGGCGTCGCCGTCGAGATCCGGGTCGTGCCCGTCCCGCTCGGGGTAGTAGTTGCAGGTGTCGATGACGACCTTGCCGCGCAGCGGCTCGGTCGGCAGCTCCCGGTAGCGGCCGTAGGGAATGGACACGACCACCGCCTCGCCGAACCGGGCCGCCTCCTCGGCGGTCATCGCGCGGATCGGGCCGCCGATGTCGGCCACCAGGCCGGCCAGGGTGTCGGGGCCGCGGGAGTTGGCGATCGCCACCTCGTAACCGATCGAGGCGAAGTGGCGGGCCAGGGTCGAGCCGATACGGCCCGCTCCGATGATTCCTATGCGCACGGCGTTGTTCCCCTCCTCGTCCGCGGGTGGGCCATCAGCCGGGTTACCCGCGTCCCGCGGGTCATGCATACGTTCAGCGGCGGCGGGCCTGGGACTGCTCCGAGGCGGGGCACCGCCGATACGCCACGGCCGGCCGTCAACCGGTCGAGCAGGTGTTCCGAGCGGACCCATACCTGTGGTCGCGAAGTGAGAAATCACCGCAGCGCGCGATGAGTATTTCTGAGACAACAACGGCGCGTAATGGCTTACCGCGCGTAGCCGAATGTGCCGTGCTACTGTTGATCCCAGTTGCAGTTGTGGTTCCCAAATCTTCAAGCGCCCTCACTGGCTTTTATGCCAATGGGAGTTCTTTTGCATTTCCGGTCATTTCCCGGACGGGGCAATCATCGCGGCGACGCGGAGTCCGCACAGTGCGGGACTCCGGACACTGCCCCGAAGGAGATATGACGTATGGCTACTGGCACCGTGAAGTGGTTCAACGCGGAAAAGGGTTTCGGCTTCATCGAGCAGGATGGTGGCGGCGCTGACGTGTTCGCCCACTACTCGAACATCGCCACCCAAGGTTTCCGCGAGCTCCTGGAAGGCCAGAAGGTGAGCTTCGACATCGCCCAGGGCAAGAAGGGTCCGACGGCCGAGAACATCGTTCCCGCCTGATCCTGACGCGCGTAGGCTGGGGCCCGCACTTTGGGTGCGGGCCCCGACCCGTTGCAGCGCATGGCGCGGTCCCCCCATCACGCCACACTCGACGCGTCGGCCTCCCCTACCCGGATCGCGTCACCTTTTCAGCGCCTCAACCCGTGAGTATTCCGCTCCGGCCGAATCCGCTGTCGCATTTTGTGGCCCGTTCTTGCGATTCTCTGCGCTGCTCAGCGCCGCTGGAATTCCTTGATGCGTGCCGCGTCGAGGAAGGTTCCGCATGAACCGCACACGTACGAACGACCGATTCACCCGTGGCCATGCCCGTACCGGCAGTTCGGGTTCCCGAAAGGGCGGCAGCCGCTTGGAGACCACAGTTTCCCAACGCTCCGGCACTCCGAGCCGTTCACGCGGTCACGGGAACCGCCCCGCCGCACCGCAGGGGGAGTTCGCCGCGCCAGTGACGATCAGCCCCGCACTCCCGGCCGTCGAGGCGTTCGCCGATCTCGAGATGCCCCCGCAGTTGCTGACCGCGCTCATCGCCGAAGGCGTGACCGCACCGTTTCCGATCCAGGCGGCGACCCTGCCGAACTCCCTCGCGGGTCGTGACGTACTCGGCCGCGGGCGCACCGGTTCCGGCAAGACCCTCGCCTTCGGCCTGGCGCTGCTGGCCCGTACGGCCGGCCGGCGAGCCGAGCCCCGGCAGCCGCTGGCGCTGGTGCTGGTGCCCACCCGGGAGCTGGCACAGCAGGTCGCCGATGCGCTCACTCCGTACGCCCGCTCCGTGCGGCTGCGGCTGGCCACGGTGGTCGGTGGGATGTCGATCGGCAAGCAGGCCGGTGCGCTGCGTGGCGGGGCGGAGGTCGTCGTCGCGACGCCGGGCCGGCTGAAGGACCTCGTCAAGCGGGGCGACTGCCGCCTGGACCAGGTCGGCATCACCGTCCTGGACGAAGCTGACCAGATGACCGACATGGGCTTCATGCCGCAGGTCACAGCACTGCTGGAGCAGGTACGCCCGGAGGGGCAGCGGATGCTGTTCTCAGCCACCTTGGACCGCAACGTCGACCTTCTGGTCCGCCGGTACCTGATCGACCCGGTGGTCCACTCCATTGACCCGTCCGCGGCCGCGGTCACCACGATGGAGCACCACGTACTGCATGTGCACGGCGCGGACAAGCATCAGGTGACCACGGAGATCGCGGCGCGCGAGGGCCGAGTGATCATGTTCCTGGACACCAAGCGTGCCGTCGACCAGCTCACCAGGCACCTGCTGGAGAGCGGGGTACGGGCCGCCGCACTGCACGGTGGAAAGTCGCAGCCGCAGCGTACCCGGACCCTGGCCCAGTTCAAGACGGGGCATGTGACGGTCCTGGTGGCGACCAATGTCGCGGCACGCGGTATCCATGTCGACAACCTCGACCTGGTGGTCAACGTGGACCCGCCCAGTGACCACAAGGACTACCTTCACCGGGGAGGCCGCACGGCCCGCGCCGGCGAGTCCGGTCTCGTCGTCACCCTGGTGACGCCCGGCCAGCGCCGCGGCACGACCCGTCTCATGTCGGACGCCGGAATCCGCCCTCGGACCACCCAGGTCCGCTCGGGCGAAGCGGAACTGAACCGCATCACCGGTGCGCGGACTCCGTCGGGCATCCCGGTCGTCCTCACGGCACCGGTGGTCAAGCGCTCCGAGCGCGGCGCCCCCGCGTCTCGCGGTCGGCGCAGCCGTACCGCTGAGGACCGTCCGACCGGCCGTGCGGCGCGCCGCACGGCTCAGCGGCAGTCCGCCCCCGACGCGGCAGCCTAGAACGTTCGCGATCGGGCTCCTGCCCATTCCCGGTACCGGCGGCTCGAAGCCCTGCCCGGCCTCGACGAGCAGGGCCGGGCCGTGGGGTTCGAGCCCTCTCACGCTGACCCGCATCCCCGGTCAGACCCTCTCCCTCCTACCTATGAGGCACCCATGCGCTGCATCATCGCCCGTTTCCCGTTCGACCTGACCAAAAGTGGAGTGCTGGCGTCGATGAAGGGCGTCACACCCGAACTCGTCACGGGTGAGTCCGTGATCATCGGCCGCCGCCAGTACCCCGTGAAGCAGGTGGGCGAGGTCATCACCGGGCAGGACCGTCGTGACTTCACCGCCGGCGAAGTCACCAGGGCCATGACCCGCCTCGGCTTCGTGTGCCGCCCCCTCCCCGACACCTCCCCCACGCGCGGCCTCACTCCGCTGGAGGAAGCGTCGGCTCAGCTCGGCACCCCCGCACCCAGGTAACCGGCGGGACGGCGGAAGCCGGGACCAGGACGGCATTGAGGGCTCGACCGGCACGCTCCGGTCGAGCCCTCAACGGGTTCAGCGTCCGGTCGGCACCGCAGCGCCTCCCGGGCCGACCGGGGGTTCGTGACTCATGCGTCGGAGTAGCTGAAGTCGCCAACGGTCCAGCCGCTGACGTCCTTGATCGCAACACGGTACATCCCGCCCGTCTCGGGGATGCCCATGCTGCCTTGCAGGATCCGGGCGACGTGGAAGTGCAGATGCGTGGGCGGCTCGCCGCGGGCAGGCCGGTCCTGATCCTGCGGCTCATCGTGGGTGAAGACGCCGGAGAAGGGGCCGAGGCGGTCCGAGTCCCTCAGGATCTCGGACACACGCTGCCTCCACACGGCTTCGGGAGCCAACCGTCCGGTGATGACAGCTCCGCCGGTGACCACGGTCAGGGACATCTGATTGCTCTGCTCGGATTCCACCATGGCGGCCACGTCAACGAGCAGTTCGTCAGCGTTCGACATAAGAGCCGATTTTATTCGCCTGCCCGGCCGACTGGACCCCACTGAACGCAGCGGTGAACGTGCCACCGTCTCTGGCCGAGGTGCCGCAGGGGTTGCCCAGGGTCCCCACAGGTCAAAATCTATGCTCGCCAGAGTAGACTTTCGTCAGTTACCTGGCTATGATTTCTTCCGTAGACAGAGTCAGGCGAGACCCGGCAGACACGAACTGGCGGGTAGAACAACATGAAGTTCGCAGGTCGGTGCGGCTGCGCAGTCGCGAAGCCAGGTCGTTCCAAGGAAGGCGACGGGACGGCAGTCGCACCGGGCACGCACCCAGCAGTGGATGACTCAGCGAAGAACGGAGGAAGCGGACGCCATCAGGATCCCCGGGCACGGAGAACCGGTCCGGGTACCGCAAGACCTTGGAACGGAAGGTGGTCCCCGGTCACGCATCCACGATCCCCGCGGTCCCGCCCTTCCCGGGCGGCGTAGCGGAAAACAGAAGGTCGGCACAGCAGTAGGGCCGACAGATGGTGTTGAATTTCCTTCGGGGCCCTGGTGCATACGGCACCAGGGCCCCTCGACGCGTTGCTCAACGAGGTGAGAATGACGGCAGACAATCCGCTCAGTGGTCGTCTGGACGACGACGACTACCCCGCCTACACCATGGGACGTGCAGCAGAGATGCTCGGCACCACGCCCGGCTTTCTCCGCGCCATCGGTGAGGCCCGTCTCATCACCCCGCTCCGCTCGGAGGGCGGGCACCGCCGGTACTCCCGCTACCAGCTGCGGATCGCCGCCCGCGCCCGCGAACTCGTCGACCAGGGCATGCCGATCGAGGCCGCCTGCCGCATCGTCATCCTCGAGGACCAGCTCGAAGAAGCTCAGCGCATCAACGCGGAGTTCCGCCGCGCCGCAGCCGAACAGCACGACGACTCCCAGTGAGCCCGTCCGGGTACAGCCGGCCGCCCGGAGCACGGAAGCGGAGTCCGACAGCGCTGGTCCGTCTCGGCGAAACGGCTCGTTGTCGCCTCTGAGCTCAGCACCCGACGAGCAGGTGCGAGCAACCGGCCAGTTGATTGAAGGGCTGCCGCTCACCGTCTTCGGCGATCGGGTACGCCCCGTGTCCGAGTCATTCGATCGCATCGCCCGGCCGGCCCGCGCGCTACGCGGTCTGGGCGTGCGGCCAGGGGACCGCGGCGGGATGCCGGCGCTGAACGCCGACCGCTACCACGCGAGATCATGCCGCGCTACGTCGTTTGACGCAGCTGCTGAAGGACGAGGCTGGTACGGCGTCGTGGGCACGCCGTTTCGAAAAACCCCAGCGCCCAAGGGCTCACCCTCGCGGGTGAGCCCTTTTTCAGGCTTTCGGCTCCTGGAATGGAGAGCGGTTCACGGGCTCAATCAGACATTGAAGCGGAACTCCACCACGTCGCCGTCCCGCATCACGTAGTCCTTGCCCTCCATACGGGCCTTGCCCGCCGCGCGGGCCTCGGCGACCGAGCCGGTCTCCACCAGGTCCTCGAAGGAGATGACCTCGGCCTTGATGAAGCCCTTCTGGAAGTCGGTGTGGATCACACCGGCCGCCTCCGGGGCCGTGGCGCCCTTCTTGATGGTCCAGGCGCGGGATTCCTTGGGGCCGGCCGTGAGGTAGGTCTGGAGGCCCAGGGTGTCGAAGCCGACGTGGGCGAGGGTGGCGAGGCCGGGTTCGTCCTGGCCGACGGACTGGAGGAGTTCGAGGGCCTCCTCGTCGTCCAGCTCGGCGAGGTCGGCCTCGAGCTTGGCGTTGAGGAAGATCGCCTCGGCGGGGGCGACGAGGGCGCGCTGCTCGGCCTTGAAGGACTCGTCGGTCAGCTCCTCCTCGTCGACGTTGAAGACGTAGAGGAAGGGCTTGGTGGTGAGCAGGTGCAGCTCGTGCAGGAGTGCGGCGCGCTCGCTGCCCTGGACGATGCCGGCGGAGAAGAGGGTGCGGCCCTCCTCGAGGATGGCCTTGGCCTCCTCGACGGCCTTGACCTGGGGCTGCTTGTCCTTCTTGATCCGGGACTCCTTGACCAGGCGCGGCAGCACCTTCTCGATGGTCTGGAGGTCGGCGAGGATCAGCTCGGTGTTGATCGTCTCGATGTCGCTCTTCGGCGAGATCCTGCCGTCGACGTGGACGACGTTCTCGTCCTTGAAGGCGCGGATGACCTGGCAGATCGCATCGGACTCGCGGATGTTCGCCAGGAACTTGTTGCCCAGGCCCTCGCCCTCCGAGGCGCCCTTGACGATGCCCGCGATGTCGACGAAGTCGACGGTGGCGGGCAGCTTGCGGGCCGAGCCGAAGAGCTCGGCGAGCTTGTCCAGGCGGGGGTCCGGGACGCCGACCACGCCGACGTTGGGCTCGATGGTGGCGAACGGGTAGTTGGCCGCCAGCACGTCGTTCTTGGTCAGGGCGTTGAACAGGGTCGACTTGCCGACATTCGGCAGACCGACGATTCCGATCGTGAGCGACACGTTGGCGACTTCCCGTAGCGAGAATGTGAGGACGGATGACGAGCCCCGGTGGGGCCGGTCCACCAGTCTACGGGGCCGTCCCCGATCACCCGGCCGGGCCGACAATCCGTCGAACACACTGCCAAGGTCCTGCGAAGGGCGTGTCCAAGACCGGATTCCTGTGCTCCGGCCACCTACGTTGGTCAGGTGGAGCATTACAGGACGCGTACGCCCCGCCGGGCAGCGGCCCCGTCGCCCCGCCCGGCCGCGGACGATACGTATACGGGCCGGGGCAGGAGGACGGAGCGGGGCCGTGGGCGCCCCGGCGGCGCGCCGAGGGCCCCGCGGCAGGCGGCGGCACGGCGGCCGGGGCCGCCCGGCCGCCGCGCCGCCGTGCCGGCCGCCGCGCTGCGCCGGGCCCGAGGGCTGTCCCTGCCGAGCCCCCGGCTGACCGGGCTGGGCGCGGGGCTGCTGACCACGCTCGCGATGTTCGTCCTCGGCTGCCTCGACGCGCTGCTGTGCTCCGGCTCCCCCACCGTCTACAGCGTGCTCTTCCTGCCGGTGTGCGTGGCCTGCGGGCTGTGGGTGCGCCCCGCCGATCTGCTGGCGGGGCCGGTGACGGTGCCGCTGGCCTACACGGTCGGACTGCTGCCGATCAACGAGGGTTCGGCGGGATTCGGCGGACAGGCGGTGGGGGTGTTCACCGCGCTGTCCTTGCAGGCCGGCTGGCTCTACACGGGGACGCTGCTGACCGCCGTGATCGTGCTCGTACGGCGGGTGGTGCTGATCACCCGGCGTCGCCGGCAGCAGCGGCCGCGGCCATCGCGGCACCCACGATCCCCGCGTTGTTCTGTAGCCGCGCCGGGACGATCTCGGCCCTGACTCCCTCGATCAGCGGCAGGAACTTGTGCGCCTTACGGCTCACCCCGCCGCCCAGCACGAAGAGCTCCGGCGAGAAGAGCATCTCCAGGTGCTGGAGATACTTGCGCACCCGGCGCGCCCAGTGCGACCAGCTGAGGTCCTCGTCCTCCTTGACCTTGGTCGAGGCCCGCTTCTCCGCCTCGTGGCCGTCCAGCTCCAGATGGCCCAGCTCGGTGTTGGGGACCAGCTGCCCGTCGGTGAAGACCGCGCTGCCGATGCCGGTGCCCAGGGTGAGCACGATCACGGTGCCCTTGACCCCGCGGGCCGCGCCGAAAGCCACCTCCGCGACCCCGGCCGCGTCCGCGTCGTTCAGCACCGTGACGGGACAGCCCAGTCGCTCGCCGAGCCGCGACGCCAGGTCGGTGCCGACCCAGCCCTTGTCGACATTGGCGGCGGTAAGGGTGACACCGCCTCGCACCACACCCGGGAAGGTCACCCCGACCGGCAGCCCGGACCAGTCGAAATGCCGGACGACCTCCACCACTCCGTCCAGGACCGCGTCGGGCGTGGCCGGATGCGGGGTGAGCACCTTATGGCGCTCCTCCGCGAGCTCGCCCCGGCCCAGGTCCACCGGGGCGCCCTTGATGCCCGAACCGCCGATGTCGATGCCGAACACCTTCGCCGCGAACGCCCCGGTGCCCCCCTGTCCGTCCGTCACCGCCGCGGCCCCTCCGGCCGGCCCGCGCCCGCCGCGTCCGCCGCGCCCGTCGCGACCGCCGCGGCGGCCTCGGCCCGCAGGTCCCGGCGCAGCTCCTTGGGCAGCGAGAAGGTCAGGGACTCCTGCATGGGCTGGACGACCTCGACATCGCCGAAGCCGCGCTCGGCCAGCCACTCCAGGACGCCCTCGACGAGCACGTCCGGCACCGAGGCCCCGGAGGTCACGCCGACCGTGCTGACGCCCTCCAGCCATGCCTCGTCGATCTCGCTCGCGTAGTCGACCAGATGGCCGGCCTTGGCGCCCGCGCCGAGGGCGACCTCCACCAGCCGCACCGAGTTGGAGGAGTTCTTGGAGCCGACGACGATGACCAGGTCGGACTCGGCCGCCACCTGCTTGATCGCGGTCTGGCGGTTCTGGGTCGCGTAGCAGATGTCGTCGCTGGGCGGGCTGATGAGCTTCGGGAAGCGCTCCTTGAGCGCGTCCACGGTCTCCATGGTCTCGTCGACCGAGAGGGTGGTCTGGGAGAGCCAGACGACCTTGGACTCGTCGCGCACCTCGACGTTCTTCACATCGTCGGGGCCGTCGACCAGGGTGATGTGGTCCGGCGCCTCACCGCTGGTGCCGATGACCTCCTCATGGCCCTCATGACCGATCAGGAGGATGTCGTAGTCCTCCTTGGCGAACCGGACTGCTTCCTTGTGGACCTTGGTGACCAGCGGGCAGGTGGCGTCGATCGTGGCCAGCTTCCGCTGGGCGGCCTCCTCATGGACGACCGGCGCGACACCGTGCGCCGAGAAGATCACGATCGAGCCCTCGGGCACCTCCTCCGTCTCGTCGACGAAGATGGCGCCCTTCTTCTCCAGCGTCTGGACGACGTACTTGTTGTGGACGATCTCCTTGCGCACGTAGATCGGCGCGCCGTACTGCTCCAGGGCCTTCTCGACAGCGATCACGGCACGGTCGACACCGGCACAGTAGCCACGGGGGGCCGCGAGCAGGACCCGGCGGGCGGAGGTTGCAGTCATGTCCCCCATGGTAGGGGCGATGACCCGGGGGTCTGTCGGTAACGGCCGATACCCTCGCGGTCATGGCTGTCAACACGTCCGCGGAAGCGCCGATCCCGGTCGGCGAGGTCTCCCGGCTGATCGGGGGCTGGATCGACCGGCTCGGCGCGGTGTGGGTCGAGGGGCAGATCACCCAGCTGTCCCGGCGCCCCGGCGCCGGTGTGGTGTTCCTGACCCTGCGCGACCCGAGTTACGACATCTCGCTGACCGTCACCTGCTTCCGCGCCGTCTTCGACCGAATCGCGGACACGGTCGCCGAGGGCGCGCGGGTCGTGGTGCACGCCAAGCCGGAGTGGTACGCACCGCGCGGCCAGCTGTCCCTGCGGGCCGCCGAGATCCGCCCGGTGGGGGTGGGCGAGCTGCTCGCGCGGCTCGAGCGGCTGAAGAAGGCGCTGGCGGCGGAGGGGCTCTTCGCGGCCGACCGCAAGAAGCCGCTGCCCTTTCTGCCGCAGCTGATAGGGCTGGTCTGCGGGCGCGCCTCGGCCGCCGAGCGCGATGTGCTGGAGAACGCGCGGCTGCGCTGGCCCGCCGTCCGCTTCGAGGTGCGCAATGTGGCGGTGCAGGGGGTGCACGCGGTGCCGCAGGTGATCGAGGCGGTCAAGGAGCTCGACGCGCTGCCGGACGTGGATGTGATCGTGGTGGCGCGCGGCGGCGGCAGTGTGGAGGACCTGCTGCCGTTCTCCGATGAGCAGCTGGTGCGGGCGGTGGCGGCGTGCCGTACGCCGGTGGTCTCCGCGATCGGCCACGAACCGGACTCGCCGCTGCTCGACCTGGTCGCCGATCTGCGCGCCTCCACGCCCACCGACGCGGCGAAGAAGATCGTGCCGGATGTGGGCGAGGAACTGCTGCGCATCCAGCAGCTACGGGAGCGCGCGCTGCGCACGGTGCACGGGCTGCTGGACCGGGAGGAGCGGGGGCTGGCCGCCGCGCTGGGCCGGCCGTGTATGCGGCAGCCGCACCGCATGGTGGACGAGCGCGAGGAGCAGATCACGTCCGCGCTGGAGCGCGCCCGCCGCTGCCTGGGACACCTGCTGGACCGGGCCGACTCCGAGCTGGCCCACACCCAGGCCCGGGTGGTGGCCCTCTCCCCCGCCGCGACGCTGCGGCGGGGCTATGCGGTGCTCCAGCACCCCGACGGCTCGGTGGTGCGGGCGGCCGACGAGGTCACGGAGGGCGAGGAGCTGCGGGCGCGCGTCGCCGAGGGCGAGTTCCGGGTGCGGGCGGCTGTCGGACCGGCCGAAGCTGTCGGACCCGCTGAATAGGGTGAGCGATATGTCGAAGACGCAGGGGCAGACGGACGAGCAGGCCGAGCAGGTCGAGGGGGCCGACCGGGCGGACCGGGCCGACCGGGCGGAGACGACGCTCGGCTATGAGCAGGCGCGCGACGAGCTGGTGGAGGTGGTGCGCCGGCTGGAGGCGGGCGGCACCAGCCTGGAGGATTCGCTCGCCCTGTGGGAGCGGGGCGAGGAGCTGGCAAAGGTCTGCCGCCACTGGCTGGAGGGCGCACGGGCGCGGCTGGACGCGGCATTGGCCGAAGGGGCGGCCGAGACCCCGGACGGCCCCGGAACCACCGCCGAGGGCTGACCGCCGGTGCCGGAGCCCGGTCCGCGGGCGCGGGGCGACCGAGCGGGGGGGGCGGAAGCCTGCGCTCGGACACAGGGCGCCGGACACGACCGAACGCAGGGTGACCAGGTACGGGAGCCTGTCACGGAACGCTCGGGAACCGGGGCGACCGGGCAGGGCTCGGGCACCTGACGCGGGGCGACCGAAAGCGACCGGCTCCGGGGCCACCGGAGACCGGGCGGTCAGGCGCGGGGCGTCCGGACACCGGGCACGCAACAACCGGGGCGACCAAACGCAGGGCGACCAGGCGCAGGACAGCCAGGCGGGCTCGGGCACCGGGTGCGGGGCGCTCGGGGGCGGCCGGGGGGCGGCCAGACACACGGGGACCGGCAGGGAGCCGGCTCCAAGGACGATCGCAGACCGGGCGGCCGGGCAGGCAGAGTGCGGAGCGACCGGGCACGGGGGCGATCAGACGCCGTGTGCGGGGTGGGCGCACGCTTGGGGGCGGTGTGATTCGGAGCACCTTGGTGGTGCTGCGACAGGATTTTAGTTGAACATTAATCTAAACGCCGTAGAGTGGTGCCCGTCAGCGATATCCCCGCTTGTGCAGAGGTTTCTTCCATGACTCTCGCTCTCGACCCCGCCGCCCAGGACCTGCTCTTCCGGGAGGCCCGCACCGCCAACACCTTCACCGACGAGCCGGTGACCGATGAGCAGGTGCAGGCGATCTACGACCTGATCAAGTACGGGCCGACCGCGTTCAACCAGTCGCCGCTGCGCATCGTGCTGGTCCGCTCCGCCGAGGCCCGTGAGCGCCTGGTCCCGCACATGGCCGAGGGCAACCGGCCCAAGACCGCCAGCGCCCCGCTGGTCGCGATCCTCGCCGCGGACAACGAGTTCCACGAGGAGCTGCCCGCCCTCTTCCCGCACTTCCCGCAGGCCAAGGACGTCTTCTTCGCCGAGCGCCCCGCCCGTGAGGAGGCCGCGGGGCTCAACGCCGCGCTCCAGGCCGGTTACTTCATCCTGGGTGTCCGTGCCGCCGGTCTCGCCGCCGGCCCGATGACCGGTTTCGACCCGGCCGGGGTCCAGAAGGAGTTCCTGGACGACGACCACACCCCGCTGATGGTCATCAACATCGGCAAGCCGGGCGAGGACGCCTGGTTCCCGCGCGGCCCCCGCCTGGACTACGACCAGGTCATCACCACGGTCTGACGGTCAGCGGTCCCCCGAGCGGATCCCCAGCGGACCCCGGCCCCGAAGGGGGCCCCGTGGCCGTCGCGCTCAGCCCTTCTTCTCGGTGAGCGCGGCGGCCATCTTCGTCAGCTGTCCGTACGACGCCGTCCCGGTGACCACCGTGGTCACGCCCGGCTCCTTGCGCACCAGCGCGTCGTACTTGTCGCCCTCGTAGCGGACCCACTCCTTGCCGTCGATCCGCTGCGTCCGCGTCGTCTCCCGCGCCTGCTGGGTGACGTCCTCCACGAACGGCACGGGCTTGCCGTCGCTCTGCTCGACCGCGACGTACTCCTTCTCCGGGTCGAGGAAGCCGAGGTGCCACACCGCGCCGTCCTCCGCGGCGGCGGGGCGGTAGGTCACCGAGGTCGCGCGCCAGCCCTCGGGCAGGCTCCCGGGGTCGGGGGCGGCCACCGGATAGGGGGCGGCGCGGCGGGCCGTGTCCAGCTCCACGCGGTAGTCCACCGTCTTCACCCCGGCGTCCTTGGCGCCCTCGTCATGCGGAATTCCGAAGAGGTAGATGGCCGCCGCGACGACGCCGATCGCCGCCAGCGACAGCACCATGTCCCGGACCGTCTCTTTGCCACGCATACCTGCCACGCCCCCTATCGTCCCTCATCCGGTCGCCGCACCTCGCAACAGGGCCGCGCTCATGCGTGGGGCTATCTGCTCACTCTCCTCATCAGCGGATAAAGTCATGAGCACCCTCATCTCTTCACCGGCCGTCGCCGTACAGAAAGGTGCGTTCCGATGACCGAGCATCATCTGCCGTCCCAGCTCGAGGTCAGCCCCGAGGCTCCCGATCGCAACCTCGCCCTGGAGCTCGTCCGGGTCACCGAGGCGGGCGCCATGGCCTCCGGCCGCTGGGTGGGCCGTGGCGACAAGAACGGCGCGGACGGCGCCGCGGTCAAGGCCATGCGCTCCCTCGTGCACACCGTCTCGATGAACGGCGTCGTCGTCATCGGGGAGGGGGAGAAGGACGAGGCCCCGATGCTCTTCAACGGTGAGCGCGTGGGCGACGGCACCGGCCCGGAGTGCGATGTGGCCGTGGACCCGGTGGACGGCACCACGCTCACCGCGAAGGGCATGGCCAACGCCGTCTCCGTGCTCGCGGTCGCCGAGCGGGGCACCATGTTCGACCCGTCGGCCGTCTTCTACATGGACAAGCTCGTCACCGGCCCCGAAGCCGCCGAGTTCGTCGACATCACCGCGCCCCCCGGTGTGAACATCCGCCGGATCGCCAAGGCCAAGAAGTCCAGCCCCGAGGACGTCACCGTGGTGGTCCTCGACCGCCCTCGCCACGAGGGCATCGTCAAGGAGATCCGGGAGGCGGGCGCCCGGATCAAGTTCATCTCCGACGGCGATGTGGCCGGCGCGATCATGGCCGCGCGCGAGAGCACCGGCGTGGACCTGCTGCTGGGCATCGGCGGTACGCCGGAGGGCATCATCGCGGCCTGCGCGATCAAGTGCCTCGGCGGCACCATCCAGGCCAAGCTGTGGCCCAAGGACGACGAGGAGCGGCAGCGCGCCCTCGACGCGGGCCATGACCTCGACAAGGTGCTCGAGACCGACGATCTGGTCAGCGGCGACAATGTGTTCTTCGTCGCCACCGGCATCACCGACGGGGATCTGCTGCGCGGGGTGCGGTACCGCGCGGAGACCGCCACCACCCAGTCACTGGTCATGCGGTCCAAGTCGGGCACCATCCGGCAGATCGACTCCACCCACCGGCTGGCCAAGCTGCGCGCCTACGCCTCGGTCGACTTCGAACGGCCGAGCTGAGCGCACAGGACGCCGAGCGCACAGAACACTGAACGCACGGAACGCCGAGCGCACGGAACGCCGAGCGCGACCGATGACGACAAGGGCCGGGTCCCGCCTCCCGGCGGCACCCGGCCCCAGTCCCGAAGAGTTCAGCCCGCGGCGGCGACCCGCACCGCGCGCTGCAGCTCCGCCTCCCGGCGCCGGCGGCGGGCCAGCACGACCCGGCGCTCGGCCGCGGTCAGCCCGCCCCATACGCCGTACGGCTCGGGCTGGAGCAGCGCGTGCTCCCGGCACTCGACCATGACCGGGCAGCGTGCACAGACGCGCTTGGCTGCCTCCTCCCGCGACAGCCTGGCAGCCGTGGGCTCCTTGGAGGGAGCGAAGAACAGTCCGGCCTCGTCCCGTCGGCACACCGCCTCCGAGTGCCAGGGTCCGGCCTGATCCCGCGCGGGGACGCGCTGCGGGGGCACGGCGGCTTCCAGCAGGGGCTGATGCGGTTGCAGCACGGTCTACTCCTGACGACGGCTCCGGTGGTCACCCTTGCCCGCCTCGAGGTGTACGGCCCCGTTCGCACCCCCATCAGCCGTACGAGAGACGATGCACCAAGCCTTACCCGCTGTGCGCGGGCTTATGCACACCGTTGTCCCGCTCGGAACTTGGCCCCGCACGGCCGTTCTTCAGCGCTTATGGCGCGATGTGTGCACGGCTCATGCGTGACTCGTCCGCGACTCACGCGCGCAGGTTCTTCAGCCGCTTCCCCCGCTTGGGCTTGGCCTCCACGCCGCCGAAGACCGCGAAACCGGTGACATGGATCACCGGTGCGTCGGGGTCCTGCGCCTCGTACGTCTTGACGTCGAAGCCGCCGAAGACGCCCGAGCCCGAACTGCGCAGCGAGACGTTCTCCGGGACCTTGATCTCCACCCCGCCGAAGACGGCCACCACATGGATGACGATCTCCTGCTGCTCGAACACCGCCTCGGTCAGGTCGATTTCCACACCGCCGAAGACCGCCAGGGCGTTCGTGCGGGGCCGGACCCGCCAGCGGCCCTTGCGCACCGACCCGCCGAAGATCGCCATCAGGTTCTCCGACTGGGGCAGGGTGCGCGGCCGCTCGGCCGGCGCCGAGGCGGCGCCACGGACGGGGGGTGCGGCGGGCAGATCGCGCACCAAGGGCTCCAGCTCGCCCAGGGTCTTGGCGCGGTAAACCGCGTCGATCCGCTCGGCGTGCTCCTCGGGCTGGAGCCGCCCTTCGGCGAGGGCCTCCCGCAGGATGTCCGCGATCCGGTCGCGGTCCGCGTCGGACGCGCGGAGCTCCGCCTCCGGGGTCACCGCGGGCGCGGGTGCGGGAACGGGGGCGGACTTGGCCAGGGGCACGCGCTGCTGCTCATCCACGGGCTCAGCGTACTGAGACGCGATAGATCGCGACTAGGGGACGAACCCTGGAGTGTCCCTGATCCTTCCCCTACCCGCCCCTGCCCTTGCCCCTGCCTCCGGCTCTACTGAGCCCTACCTCACAGGTCCCGTTCGTCTGCCCCGTTCTAGGCTTATGGACGCGCTGTCGACGAAGTCAGCCGAAGCCCCCGTCGAGTGAGGAATGGCCGCAATGCCTGAGTTTGCCTATTCGGATCTGCTGCCGCTAGGAGAGGACACCACGCCCTACCGCCTGGTGACCTCCGAGGGCGTGAGCACCTTCGAGGCCGATGGGCGCACCTTCCTGAAGGTCGAGCCGGAGGCGCTGCGCAGGCTCGCGGCCGAGGCGATGCACGACATCTCGCACTACCTGCGCCCCGCCCACCTGGCCCAGCTGCGCCGCATCCTCGACGACCCGGAGGCCAGCGCCAACGACCGCTTCGTCGCGCTGGACCTGCTGAAGAACGCCAACATCGCGGCGGCCGGGGTGCTCCCGATGTGCCAGGACACCGGCACCGCGATCGTCATGGGCAAGCGCGGGCAGAACGTGCTCACCGAGGGCGGCGACGAGGAGGCCCTCTCGCGCGGCGTCTACGACGCGTACACCAAGCTGAATCTGCGGTACTCCCAGATGGCCCCGCTGACCATGTGGGAGGAGAAGAACACCGGCTCCAACCTGCCCGCGCAGATCGAGCTGTACGCGACCGACGGCGGTGCGTACAAGTTCCTCTTCATGGCCAAGGGCGGCGGCTCGGCCAACAAGTCCTTCCTCTACCAGGAGACGAAGGCGGTGCTGAACGAGGCATCGATGATGAAGTTCCTGGAGGAGAAGATCCGCTCGCTGGGCACGGCCGCCTGCCCGCCGTACCACCTGGCGATCGTGGTCGGCGGCACCAGCGCCGAGTACGCGCTGAAGACCGCGAAGTACGCCTCCGCGCACTACCTGGACGAGCTGCCCACCGAAGGCTCCCCGACCGGCCACGGCTTCCGCGACAAGGAGCTGGAGGAGAAGGTCTTCGAGCTCACGCAGAAGATCGGGATCGGCGCGCAGTTCGGCGGCAAGTACTTCTGCCATGACGTCCGGGTCGTCCGGCTGCCGCGTCACGGCGCCTCCTGCCCGGTCGCGATCGCGGTCTCCTGCTCCGCCGACCGCCAGGCGCTCGCCAAGATCACGCCGGAGGGCGTCTTCCTGGAGCAGCTGGAGACCGACCCGGCGCGCTTCCTGCCGGAGACGACGGACGAGCAGCTGGACGAGACCGACGTGGTACGGATCGACCTCAACCGGCCCATGGACGAGATCCGCGCCGAGCTGACCAAGCACCCCGTCAAGACCCGGCTCTCGCTCACCGGTCCGCTGGTCGTGGCGCGCGACATCGCGCACGCGAAGATCAAGGAGCGGCTGGACGCGGGCGAGGAGATGCCGCAGTACCTGCGCGACCACGCGGTCTACTACGCGGGCCCGGCCAAGACCCCCGAGGGTTACGCCTCCGGCTCCTTCGGGCCGACGACGGCGGGCCGGATGGACGCGTACGTCGAGCAGTTCCAGGCGGCGGGCGGCTCGATGGTCATGCTGGCCAAGGGCAACCGCTCCCAGCAGGTGACGGCGGCGTGCAACGCCCACGGCGGCTTCTACCTGGGCTCGATCGGCGGCCCGGCCGCACGGCTGGCCCAGGACTGCATCAAGAAGGTCGAGGTCCTCGAGTACGAGGAGCTGGGCATGGAGGCGGTCTGGAAGATCGAGGTCGAGGACTTCCCGGCGTTCATCGTGGTGGACGACAAGGGGAACGACTTCTTCACGGACCCGGGTCCGGCCCAGCCGTTCGTGACCAGCATCCCGGTGCGGCCGGGGGCCTGAGACCGGGACTCAGCCCACGAAAAGTGCGGCGCCCCCCTTCGACGGACGGAGTCCGGCGCAGCCGCCCGAAGCTTGAGAGGCCCCCCGGGGCCGAGCAATGCGAGGACGGCCATCGAAGCAGGTGCCCCGGGTCCGGCCCAGCCGTTCGTGACCAGCATCCCGGTGCGGCCGGGGGCCTGAGCGGGTGTGCTTTGGGGCCGGGGCGGCGTCGCCGTCCCGGCCCCGGCGCGTTCCGTCAGCCCCTCAGCGCCGCCTCGAAGGCGCCGGGGCGCTGGGCGACACCGCTACAGCGGGTGTTCGGGACGGCGTTCTCGGCGCCCGGGGTGCCGGCCGTGGGGTCGGTAGGGGCCGCGGACGGGGACGTCTCCGGGGTGCACGGCTGGTCGCGTTCGGCGGACCACATCGACAGCCGTCCGATCCCGTTGTCCGCGGCGAACCGCGCCAGGCCGGACGCGTCCTCCAGGGTGAAGATCTCGCCGGTGACGTCGTTGACCCCGATCATCGGTGTCACGGCGAGCATCTTCCAGGCGGCGGCGTCGGACATGCCGAACACCTCGCGGAGCCGGGCCTGGGTGGCGGTGGCCGCCTGGATGGCGTAGTCGCCCATGTCACCGGTGTGGTCACCGCTGTAGTTCATCGCCATGATGTTGACGGACGAGAGGATGACCCCCTCCTGTTTGACGGCCTCCAGCTGGGCGACGCTCTGCGGGGTCAGCCCGTCGGGCATGGCGGGCAGGGTGTAGGAGATGTTCAGGCCCTCGTGGGTGCGCTGGATCAGCGCCAGCGCCTGGGCGCGGCGGGCGGTGGCCTCGGTGTTGACCAGCGCGTCGCCCTCCAGGTCGAAGTCGACCTTGGTCGCCTGGTAACGCTCGATCACCTCGGCGTAGGCGGAGGCGAGTTCCGGGACGTCGGTGCAGACGGTGGCGAGCTCCGTGCCCTCGGCGCCGCCGAAGGAGATCCGCACCTCGCCGCCGGTCCGGCGGACCTCCTCGATCCGTCGCTCCAGCGCCTGGTCGTCGAGCGGGGTGCCGCCGTCCCACACCGGGGCGCAGCCGTCACCGGCGACGACAAAGCCCAGCGTGAACTCCTTGACCCCGCGCGCCGCCGCGGCGGCCATGTCGTACCCCGCATTCCCCGCCCCCGCGTCCCCCTCGTCCCCCGCGTCCCCCGCGTCCGCCCAGGCGTTGACGTACGGCACGAAGTCGGCGGGCTGCCGCGGCGCGGGGGGCTGTGTCGCCGGTGGCCGGGAGGGCGCGGCGTGCGGCTCGGCCGACGGTTTGTGGTGTCCCGCCCATACGGCGATGGTGGCGCAGACCACCGCGCCGGCCACGGCGATTCCGCTCATGCGGGGGCTGGCCCTCATGGCTCTGGCTCCTCCTTGTGGTCCGGTACGAGGCGCCGGGGGCCTGCGCCTCCCGCGCCGTTCTCCCCGCCAAACCTCGCATATCCCATGAACCTACTGAACGATGACACACCGCATGTTTGACTTATATGTCGCATGTCGTATTTTCTGCATTAGCCTCTTCCGTATGGATCCTCAGTCAGATGTGGCCGAGCGCGCGCCTTCGCGTCCCCTCCGCGCTGACGTGGCCCGTAAGGGGCCCGTGTTCGTGGACCTCTCCGGGCGCCGTGGCCGACTGGTACGGCATGTGGGCGTAGTCGCGGGGGCCGCCTGCCTCGGCTATTCGGCGGTCCTGGGGTTGGGCTACGCGGGTGGTACGTCCCTCGCCCCGCCTACGCTGATCCCGGGGCGGCCCGTCGCCACCGAGGCGTTCGGCCGGGAGCCGAAGCACGCCCCGGAGGGGCGTTCGGGGCCCTCGGCGTCGGATGAGCGGCCCAGCGCGCACGAGTACGCCCCGACCCACCGTCAGCACCGGCGCCACCGATACGGCTCCGGGCGTCCGGAGTCCTCGGGCGCCCGGGAGCCCGACGCCCTGCACCCCGTCACCACCCGGCCGCGGCCCGCGCCCGCGCAGCCCGCCGAGCCCGAGCTCCACCGTGCGGCGCCGCGGCATTCCCCCGCGCGCGCCCACGCCGGTGGCCGGAAGTCCACCGCGGGACACCGGTCCGGCAAGCACCGCGAGCTCAGTCCCGCGCATCCGCGTCCGGCCGCCCGCAAGCCCGCCGGGTCACCGGCGAACGTCTCGCACACCCCGTCGAGGAAGCCCACCGCCGCCGCCAGGCCGTCGGCCGAGGAATCCGGTCACCCGCAGGGTCCCGGGCGCACCGCGGGGCCCGGCCACGCCAAGTCCCCTCAGCAGCCGCGGTCCCAGGGGGCGCAGGCGCGGAAGCCGCAGTCGCAGGGGCCGCAGTCCCACAGACCGCAGTCCCAGCGGCCGCGGACCCAGCGGCCGCAGACCCGCAGACCGCAGTCCCACCAGCCCGCGCAGGCCCAAACCCCCGAGATCCCGGGCCGTTCCAAGGGGCCCGCCGCGGGCGGCGCCGAGGCCGACCGGCCGGACGCCCCCGCCTCCGAGGGCGAGGAGTCGTGAGCGGCGGCAGACCGCCGAGGCTGCCGCGGCCACGCCGCCGGCTCCCCGCGCCCCGTCAGGCCGCCGCGCCCCGCACGGTGTTCCGGCTGACCGGCCCCGCCGGCCGCGCCGCGCGGCTCAGGAGCAGACTCACGCTCCCGGGCAGACTCAAGCTCCGGGGCAAGGTCAGGTTCCCGGGTAAGGTCAAACTCCTGGGCAAGGTCAAACTCCTGGGCAAGGTCAAACTCCTGGGCAAGGCCAGGCTCCCGGACCGACCCAAACTCACGGGCAAGCTCAAGCTCCTGGGCAAGCCCCGCGCCCTCGGGCTGCGCAAGGTCACCGTCCGCGCCGGGAAGCTGCCCACCCCCAAGCTGCCCATCACGTTCCCGACCCCCAAGCTGCCCACCAAGCTCCCCGCCCCCAAGCTCCGCCCGCCCGCCCTCCGTACCGTCAGGCTGCGCAAGCTCCGCACCCGTACCCGGATGGTGCTCGCCCTCGCGACCCTCCTCGCGCTGGTGTGCGCGCTGCTGCTGGACGGCTATCTGGACGCCGAGATCGGCAACGACGCCCGGGTGCACCGCTCACACGCCTCCCGTACTGTCCCCGACCGGTTGCGCAAGGGCGGTCCGGTGATCACCTTCGACCGGACCGGGAAGGCCACCGAGCACGCGATCCCGGCCAAGACCATCGCGCTGACCTTCGACGACGGCCCGGACCCCCGCTGGACCCCGGAGATCCTCGGCGTGCTGCGCCGCCACAAGGTGCGGGGCACCTTCTTCGTGCTGGGCCAGATGGTGGTCCGCCATCCGGAGCTGGTCCGCCGGATGCGGGCCGCGGGTCATGAGGTCGGGGTGCACACCTTCTCCCATGTCGACCTGTCGTACCAGGACAAGGGGCGCATGGACCGCGAACTGGCCCAGTCCCAGCTGGCCCTGGCCGGTGCGGCGGGCATCACCAGCTCGCTGTTCCGGGCGCCGTACGCCTCCAAGGTCCGCGCGCTGGACGACCGTACCTGGCCGGTGCAGCAGCACATCGGCTCCAAGGGCTACATCAGCGCCTTCGTGGACGCCGACAGCGAGGACTGGCAGCGGCCCCCGGTGAAGGAGATCGTCCAGAACGCCACTCCCCCGGGCACCAAGGGCGCGTCCGTGCTCTTCCACGACGCGGGCGGCAACCGCGCGCGGACCGTGAAGGCCCTGGGGCAGTACATCGAACGGATGCGGAAGAAGGGCTACTCCTTCACCACCGTCACCGGCGCGCTCGGCGCCCACAGCGCCAACCACCCGGCCCGCACGGTGCGGATCTGGGAGGGCCGGGTGCTGATCTGGGCCGCCGCGTTCACCCACGGCGCCCTGCCGGTGCTGATGGGGCTGCTGGGCCTGGTGGGCCTCTCGGTGATCGGGCGGCTGTTGCTGATGGTGGTCCTGGCCTGGTGGCACCGGCGCTCCCGGGAGCGGCGGCGCTGGCGGCGGGTGCAGGAGGTGGGCGATCCGGTGACCGTGATCGTGCCCGCGTACAACGAGAAGGAGTGCATCGCCAACACCCTCACGTCGCTGGCCGCGTCCACCCATCCGATCGAGATCCTGGTCGTGGACGACGGCTCGACCGACGGCACCGCCGATATCGCGGAGGCGATGGGGCTGCCCAACGTGCGGGTGCTGCGCCAGGCCAACGCGGGCAAACCGGCCGCGCTCAACCGGGGCATCGCCCATGCCACCCACGAGCTGATCGTGATGATGGACGGCGACACCGTCTTCGAGCCCACCACCGTCCGTGAGCTGGTCCGTCCGTTCGCCGACTCACGGGTGGGCGCGGTCGCGGGCAACGCCAAGGTCGGCAACCGGGGCAAGCTGATCGGCGCCTGGCAGCACATCGAGTACGTGATGGGCTTCAACCTCGACCGGCGGATGTACGACCTGCTGCGCTGCATGCCCACCATCCCCGGCGCGATCGGCGCCTTCCGCCGCCGGGCGCTGCTGGACGCCGGGGGCATGAGCGCGGACACCCTGGCCGAGGACACCGACATCACCATCGCCCTGCACCGGGCCGGCTGGCGGGTGGTCTACCAGGAGCACGCCCGCGCCTGGACCGAGGCGCCCGGCTCCCTCGGCCAGTTGTGGAAGCAGCGCTACCGCTGGTCCTACGGCACCATGCAGGCGCTGTGGAAGCACCGCCGCTCGCTGATCGACCGGGGTCCCTCGGGGCGGTTCGGCCGGGTGGGGATGCCGCTGGTGGTGCTGTTCCAGATCCTCACCCCGCTGTGCGCACCGCTGATCGACCTCTTCACCCTCTACGGGGTGATCTTCCTGGATCCGGTGCGCTCGCTGCTGGCCTGGGGCGCCCTGCTGCTGGTGCAGCTGCTGGGGGCGGCGTACGCGTTCCGGCTGGACCGGGAGTCCTACCGGGCGCTGGCCGCGCTGCCGTTGCAGCAGATCGCCTACCGGCAGCTGATGTATCTGGTGCTGCTGCACTCCTGTGTCACCGCGGCGACCGGCGCCCTGCTGCCGTGGCAGAAGCTCAAGCGCACGGGCGAGGTGGAGACGCCGCGGGCGCCGGAGGCCGTACGGTGACCGGGCTCACCCGGTCGGTCGGGCGGGCGTGGGAACACGGTGTGGCGTGATGACGCTGTGCTGGACGGAGGTGTCCCCATGACCGACGAGAGCCACCGCGACGACAGCCCCCGGGAGGGCTACCGCATCGAGCACGACTCCATGGGCGAGGTCAGGGTGCCCGCGCACGCCAAGTGGCGCGCCCAGACCCAGCGGGCGGTGGAGAACTTCCCCGTCAGCGGGCAGCGCCTGGAGCGGGCGCACATCGAGGCGCTGGCCCGGATCAAGGGCGCGGCCGCGCTGGTCAACGCCGAGCTGGGCGTGGTGGACAAGGACATCGCGGGGGCGATCTCGGATGCGGCGGCCGAGGTCGCCGCGGGCCGCTGGGACGAGCACTTCCCGGTGGACGTCTTCCAGACCGGCTCCGGCACCTCGTCCAACATGAACACCAACGAGGTGCTGGCCACCCTGGCGAGTGAGCGCCTGGGCCGTGCCGTGCATCCCAACGACCACGTCAACGCCAGCCAGTCGTCCAACGACGTCTTCCCCTCCTCCATCCACATCGCCGCCACTGCGGCGGTCACCGGCGATCTGATCCCGGCCCTGGCCCATCTGGCGGAGGCGCTGGAGCGCAAGGCGGCGGAGTTCGCGGAGGTGGTCAAGGCGGGGCGGACCCATCTGATGGACGCCACTCCGGTGACCCTCGGCCAGGAGTTCGGCGGCTACGCGGCGCAGGTGCGGTACGGGATCGAGCGGCTGCGCGCCGCGCTGCCCCGGCTGGCCGAGCTGCCGCTGGGCGGTACGGCGGTGGGCACCGGGATCAACACCCCGCCCGGGTTCGCCGCCGCCGTCATCGCCGAGCTGGCCCGTACCACCGGGCTGCCGCTGACCGAGGCCCGGGACCACTTCGAGGCGCAGGGCGCGCGGGACGGGCTGGTCGAGACGTCCGGGCAGCTGCGGACCATCGCGGTCGGCCTCACCAAGATCGCCAACGATCTGCGCTGGATGGCGTCGGGCCCGCGCACCGGGCTCGCCGAGATCGCCCTGCCCGATCTCCAGCCCGGCTCCTCGATCATGCCGGGGAAGGTCAACCCGGTGATCCCCGAGGCCACGCTGATGGTCGCGGCGCAGGTCACCGGCAATGACGCCACCGTCGCCGCGGCCGGGGCCGCCGGGAACTTCGAGCTCAATGTGATGCTCCCGGTGATCGCCAAGAATCTGCTGGAGTCGATCCGGCTGCTGGCCAATGTCTCCCGGCTGCTCGCGGACCGCACGATCGACGGGATCACCGCCAACGCCGAGCGGGCCCGGGAGTACGCGGAGTCCTCACCGTCCGTCGTCACCCCGCTCAACCGCTACCTCGGCTACGAGGAGGCGGCGAAGGTGGCCAAGCGGTCGCTGGCGGAGCGCAAGACGATCCGGGAGGTGGTCCTGGAGTCCGGCTACGTGGAGCGCGGGCTGCTGACCCTGGAGCAGCTGGACGAGGCGCTCGACGTGCTGCGCATGACACACCCTTAGCCGGGCGTTGGCCCCCGGTTGCGGCATAGGTCACGGCACCGCGGCCCGCTCCCACCTAAGATCTGCTCATGACAGCGGACATCGTGGAGACGACGGGGACGGCGGACATCGCCCGGTGGGCACCGGGCGACCATATCCTGTGGCGCTACCGTGCCAACGCCTCCGAGCACATCCACATCTGCCGTCCCGTGACCGTCGTCGAGGACACCCCGGAGCTGCTCGCCGTCTGGCTCGCCCCCGGCACCGCCTGCGTCAAACCGCAGCTCACCGACGGCACCTCGGTGCACCGCGAACCGCTGTCCACCCGTTACACCAAACCGCGCACCACCGCGCTGTCCCAGTGGTTCGGCACCGGGGTGCTGAAGCTCGCGCGGCCCGGCGAGCCGTGGTCGGTGTGGCTGTTCTGGGACCACGGCTGGCAGTTCAAGAACTGGTACGTGAACCTGGAGGAGCCGCTGGTCCGCGGGGACCGCGGGGTGGACTCCGAGGACCACTTCCTGGACATCGCGGTCTACCCCGACCGCAGCTGGGAATGGAAGGACGAGGACGAGTTCGCGCAGGCGCAGCGGGCCGGGCTGATGGGCGCCGAGCAGGCGGAGCGGGTCCGGGCCGCGGGCCGGGCGGCCGTCGCGACCATCGAGTCCTGGGGAGCGCCGTTCCGGGACAGGTGGGAGGACTGGCGGCCCGACCCGGCGTGGTCCGTGCCCGCCCTTCCCGCGGACTGGGGCCGTACGGACAGCGAACAGGGCAAGGAACAGGACAGGAAGCAGGGCAGGAAGCAGGACGAGAAGCGCACCTCGGCGCACTCGAGGTGAACCTCTTGTCGTGTCCCCGTGTTTCAAACGTAGGATCGTCGTCCGGAACACTGCCCATGCGGGACACCTGGCACCGACGCAAGTCTCGGGCGAAGCGCACAACATGACGTGATGCCACTGGAGGGGGCGGGGTCGTGAGCGGTGAGGACGAGTACGGGGACGGCTACGCGGGCTATGCGGACTTCGACCGCCTCGCACTGGACCGCAGCGGTCAGGCGGAGGCGTTCGACGCCATCGGGGACCGCCTCGACGACGCCTTTCCGCACAAGGAGGGCCAGATCGCGGCCGGCCGGTGGCTGGCCGAAACGCTTCCGCCCGGCTCCCGGGTGCTCGACGTCGGCAGCGGCACCGGTCTGCCCACGGCCCGTCAGCTGGTCGACGCGGGCCACGAGGTGGTCGGCATCGACATCTCCGAGGGCATGCTCAAGCTCGCCCGGGACAATGTGCCTCAGGCCACGTTCCACCATGTGGACATCGTCGATCTGCGGGTGGGCGGCCGGTACGGTCCGGGCGGCCCCCGGGAGCTCGGCTCGTTCGACGGCATCGCCGCCAACTTCTCGCTGCTGCTGCTGCCCCGCCCGGAGATCCCGTACGCCCTGCGGGCGCTGCACGCGGTGCTCAGACCCGAAGGGCTGCTGGCGCTGGGCATGGTGGAGTCGGACATCGACGACTTCCCCATCCCGTTCCTCGGCCACTCGGTGCGGGTATCCGGTTATCTGCGGGACGAGCTGCGCCAGGTCGTACGCGATGCGGGCTTCGAGATCGCCGGGGAGGACGCGTACTCGTACGCCCCGGCGAGCACGGGCGTACCACCCGAGATCCAGATCTTCCTGAACTGCCGACGACGTGCCTGACCCTCGGTGCGCCCACGACCTGCGGGCGCACGGCCCCGGACGGATGGAAACCCACGCGTGACGGAGCACCCCACCTCCCACAGCAGGCGGCAGGCGGCCACCCCTGCCGCCGCCCCGGGCGCGCCCGCGCCCGACGACGCGCACGGCGCGGTCCCGGACCCGCGGACCGCCGTGCGGCAGACGGCTGCCCCCGGTCAGGAGCCGGACGGCGGCCGGCCGCGTCCCGCCTTCCCCGCGGACGGCCCCTCGGCACCGGCGGCCCACGACGGCCCCCCGGGGCCCGGCCAGGAGCCCGCGCCCCGCGCCAGAGACCGCGGCGCGGCCCCGGAGTGCGGCGGCGACCCCCATCGGAGCGGATGCGGGCACCACGGCGGGACGGGCGCGGACGGTGCGGACGGCACGGACGGGCGGGGAGGCGCCGCCCCGGCACGCGGCGGCGGAGGCAGGGAGCGCCGGGACACGGCGGAGAGCGAGCACCCGGCGCAGCCGGAGCACGGCACACCGGAGGGCGAGCCTGTGTGGGACGCGGATCGCAATGCCGCCAGAGGCGCGGCGCGACGGAACGGCGGGACCGGCCCCGGCGAACAGCCCCCGGCCGCCCAGGGCGGCGGCCGGGGCGCGGCGCGGCGGGGCGCCGGTGCGGGTGAGCACCCGGCGCAGCCCGGCGACACCCATACGGCGGCCACCGCGGCGGGCCAGGTCGCGTACGGCACCCCGGCGGGCGGCGCGCCCCCGGTGCCGCCGGCGGGCGGGGCCGCCGCCGACACCGCCGCGCGGGACCGGAGCGGCGACCGGCTGCGGTTCGTGGGGGCCGCGACCCGGCGGATCGCCCGGGGTATCGACCTGGACGAGATCGTGCTGGGCCTGTGCCGGGCCACCGTGCCCACCTTCGCCGACGCGATCCTGGTGTATCTGCGTGATCCGCTGCCGGTCGGCGACGAGCGCCCGGTCGGCCCGATGATGCTGCGGCTGCGCCGCACCGACCGGATTCCGCTGGACCCGGACACCGACAGCGGCCGGCTGCCGCTGATGTCCTCGCAGTCCGATCTCTCGCCCGCCGTGGGCGGGGGCCCGGCGGCCGAGCTGTGCGAGGTGGAGGCGGGCGGTCCGCTGGCCGAGGTGCTGCGCGGGGTGCGGCCGGTGTTCGGCGACTCCCAGGCCGCCCGCGCCGCGCTGCCCCAGCTCCTCGGCGAGGGCCCGTGCGTGGCGACCGGCCAGCGCACCGTGCTGGCCCCGATGCGCGGCCGCCGCCGGGTGATCGGCGCGGCGGTGTTCGTACGCCGCCCGGACCGGCCGCCGTTCGAACCGGACGATCTGCTGGTGGCGGCCCAGCTGGCCACCCACACCGCGCTCGGCGTCGACAAGGCGGTGCTGTACGGACGCGAGGTCTACATCGCGGACGAGTTGCAGCGCACCATGCTGCCCGACTCGCTGCCGCAGCCCACCGGCGTCCGGCTGGCCAGCCGCTACCTGCCGGCCGCCGAGACGGCCCGGGTGGGCGGCGACTGGTACGACGCGATCCCGCTGCCGGGCAACCGGGTGGCGCTGGTGGTCGGCGATGTGATGGGCCATTCGATGACCTCCGCCGCGATCATGGGCCAGCTGCGCACCACCGCGCAGACCCTCGCCGGGCTCGACCTGCCGCCGCAGGAGGTGCTGCACCACCTCGACGAGCAGGCCCAGCGGCTGGGCACCGACCGCATGGCCACCTGCCTCTACGCGGTCTACGACCCCGTCGCGCACCGCATCGTGGTCGCCAACGCGGGCCATCCGCCACCCCTTCTGCTGCACCGGGGCGGCCGCGCCGAGGTGCTGCGGGTGCCGCCGGGGGCGCCGATCGGGGTCGGCGGGGTCGACTTCGAGGCGGTCGAGCTGGACGCGCCGGCCGGGGCCACCCTGATGCTCTACACCGACGGGCTGGTCGAATCGCGGATGCGCGATGTGTGGACCGGTATCGAGCAGCTGCGCGAACGGCTGACCGCCACCGCCCGGCTCACCGGCCCCAACCCGCCGCCGCTGGAGCCGCTGTGCGACGAGGTGCTGGACATGCTCGGCCCCGGCGACCGGGACGACGACGTGGCGCTGCTCGCGGCCCGCTTCGAGGGCATCGCGCCCAGCGATGTCGCGTACTGGTTCCTGGACCCGAAGGCGCAGACGGCCGGGCAGGCACGCCGGCTGACCCGCCGGGCGCTGGCCCGCTGGGATCTGGACGATCTGACGGACGCGGTGGAGCTGCTGGTCAGCGAGGTGGTGACCAACGCGGTGCGCTATGCGGAACGGCCGATCACGCTGCGGCTGCTGCGCACGGACGTACTGCGCTGCGAGGTCGGGGACGACGTCCCCCAGCTGCCGCGGCTGCGCCAGGCCCGGCCGTCCGACGAGGGCGGGCGCGGGCTGTACCTGGTGAACCGGCTGGCCCGGCGCTGGGGCGCGACCCGGCTGTCCACGGGGAAGGTCGTCTGGTTCGAACTGGCGATGCCCTGAGCGGCGCCGCGAGGAAGATGACCACGGGTCCTGCGCCGCGAGGTTCAGGACCCGTCGCGCAGGTAGGACACGACCATGTCGCCGAGCATCCGGCGGTAGTGGGCGCGGCGCTCCGGGGCGAGGGGGTCGCGGCCGAAGAGGGTGCCGAAGGTGTGCTGGTTGGCCACCGGGAAGACGGCGAATGAGCTGATCATCATGTGGACGTCGACGGCGTCGACGCCGTCCCGGAAGACGCCCTGCTCACGGCCGCGGGCGAGGATGCCGGAGATCAGGTCGATCACCGGGGTGCCGGCCTTGCCCAGCGTCTCGGACTTGGCCAGGTGCTCGGCCCGGTGGATGTTCTCGATGGACACCAGCCGGATGAAGTCGGCGTGCTGGGTGTGGTGGTCGTAGGTCAGCTCGGCCAGGTGCCGGATGGCCTCGGTGGGGTCCAGCCCGGTGACGTCCACGGCCTGTTCGGCCTCGCGGATGCCGGTGTAGGCGCGCTCCAGGACCTTGATGTAGAGCTGCTCCTTGCCGCCGAAGTAGTAGTAGATCATCCGCTTGGTGGTGCGGGTGAGGGCGGCTATCTCGTCGACGCGGGCCCCGGCGTAGCCGCGTTCGGCGAATTCCCGGGTGGCGACGTCCAGGATCTCGGCCTGGGTGCGGGCGGCGTCGCGGAGGCGGCTGTTCTTCGGCGGCTGATCGCTCATGCTGGGGCCACTCTACGTGCAGGGGGTTCACAAGACGGCGTTCCGTGCCTTTTACTGTCCGGGCTACTAACGAACCAGTTCGTACATTAGCCGGGAACGCAGGAGGTCGCCCGTATGCGGGGCAGTGCTCGGGAGTCACAGGGGTCGCGGGAGTCACAGGACGGACGGGAGTCCTATCTGGTGGGGCTGATCGGCTCCGGAGTGGGCCCCTCGCTCTCCCCCGCCCTGCACCAGCGCGAGGCCGACCGCCACGGGCTGCGGTACCTCTACCGCACGATCGACATCGACCCGCTGGGCCTCGGCCCGGACGGGGTGGGCCGGCTGGTGCGGGCCGCCGCGGCGCTGGGCTTCGACGGGCTGAACATCACCCACCCCTGCAAACAGGCGGTGATCGAGCACCTCGACGGGCTGTCGGAGGACGCCGCGCAGCTCGGCGCGGTCAACACGGTCGTCTTCGGCGAGGACGGCCGGGCGATCGGCCACAACACCGACTGGTCCGGGTTCGCCCGCTCCTTCGCCCGCGGCCTGCCCGACGCGCCCACCGGCGAGGTGGTGCTGCTCGGCGCGGGCGGGGCGGGCGCTGCCGTCGCCCACGCGCTGCTCACCGTCGGCGCCGACCGGCTCACCCTGGCCGACACCGACCAGGAGCGGGCCGAGGCGCTGGCCGAGGCGCTGGCCGGACGGTTCGGCGCCACCCGGGTCCGTACCGTGGCCCCCGACGGGCTCCCGGCGGCCGTCGGGGGCGCGGACGGGCTGGTGCACGCCACCCCCACCGGGATGGCCGCCCACCCCGGGCTGCCGCTCCCCGCCGAGCTGCTGCGCCGCGACCTGTGGGTCGCCGAGGTGGTCTACCGGCCGCTGCGGACCGCGCTGCTCACCGCCGCCCGCGCGGCCGGCTGCCGGACCCTGGACGGCGGCGGCATGGCCGTCTTCCAGGCCGCCGACGCCTTCCGGCTCTTCACCGGCCGGGAACCCGACGCCGAACGGATGCTGGCCGACCTCTCCGACCTGCTCAAGCTCCCCGCCGGAGGCTGATCATGCGCAAGTCCATCGCCACCGTGTGTCTCAGCGGCACCCTCGACGAGAAGCTCACCGCCGTCGCCGCGGCCGGTTTCGACGGGGTGGAGATCTTCGAGAACGATCTGCTGGCCAGCCCGCTGTCCCCGGAACGGGTCCGGGACCGCGCCGCCGAGCTCGGCCTGACCATCGACCTCTTCCAGCCCTTCCGCGACTTCGAGGCCGTCCCCGAGGACCTCCTGGCCCGCAATCTGCGCCGCGCCGAGAAGAAGTTCGCGGTCATGGAGCGGCTCGGGGCGGATCTGATGCTGGTGTGCTCCAACGTCTCCCCCGCCACCCTCGACGACGACGCCCTCGCCGCCGAGCAGCTGCGGCTGCTGGCCGAACGGGCCGCCGACCACGGCATCCGGATCGCCTACGAGGCACTGGCCTGGGGCCGGCAGGTGAACACCTACGACCACGCCTGGCGGATCGTGCGCCAGGCCGGCCACCCGGCGCTCGGCACCTGTCTGGACAGCTTCCACATCCTCTCGCGCGGCTCGGACCCCAAGGGCATCGAGGAGATCCCCGGCGAGAAGATCTTCTTCCTCCAGCTCGCCGACGCCCCGCTGATGGCCATGGACGTCCTCCAGTGGAGCCGCCACTACCGCTGCTTCCCCGGCCAGGGCGGCTTCGACGTGGCGGGGCTGCTGGAGCACGTGCTGCGGGCCGGCTACGACGGGCCGCTGTCCCTGGAGGTCTTCAACGACGTCTTCCGGCAGGGCGACACGGCCCGCACCGCCGTGGACGCGCTGCGCTCGCTGATCGCCCTGGAGGAGGCGGCCGGCCGCACCGATCTGCCCGCCCCGGTCGTCCCCACCGGCTTCGCCTTCGCCGAGCTGGCGGCGGCCGGCCCCGAGCTGCCCGCGCTGCTCACCGGGCTCGGCTTCGCCCGCACCGGCCGCCACCACTCCAAACCCGTGGAGCTGTGGGAACAGGGCGAGGCCCGGATCGTCCTCAACCACGGCCTCGACGCCGGCACCGGGCACCCCGAACCCGCACTCGCCGCCATCGGCCTGGAGACCCCCGACCCGGCCGCGTCCACGGTCCGCGCGCGGGCCCTGCTCTCCCCCGTCCTGCCGCGCCACCGGGCCGTGGCGGACGCCCCGCTGGACGCGGTCGCCGCACCCGACTCCACCGAGCTCTTCTTCTGCCGCACCGAACGCCCCGACCACCCCAGCTGGACCGGCGACTTCACCCCGCGCGCCGCCGCGGCCTCCCCCGCCGGCATCACCCACATCGACCATGTGGCGCTCACCCAGCCCGGACACCACTTCGACGAGGCGTCGCTGTTCTACCGCGCCGTGCTGGGCCTGCGGCCGCACGAGTCCCTGGAACTCGCCGACCCCTATGGACTGCTGCGCAGCCGGGCCATGTCCAACGCCGACGGCTCGGTGCGCCTCGCGCTCAACGTGGCCCAGGTCCGTCCGGGGTCGGGCCCGTCCGGCTCGCTGTGGCAGCACATCGCGCTGCACAGCCGGGACATCGTCAGCACCGCGCGCCGGCTGCGGGAGCTCGGCGCGCCCCTGCTGCCCATCCCCGACAACTACTACGACGACCTCGAAGCGCGCCATGAACTCGACCCCCAGCTCCATCGCACCCTGCGGGAACTCGGCCTGCTCTACGACCGGGACGACAGCGGCGCGTTCCTGCACCTGTACACGACCACCGTCGGCCGGGTCTTCTTCGAGATCGTCCAGCGGATCGACGGCTACCAGGGCTACGGCGCGGCCAACGCGCCCGTACGCCTGGCCGCCCAGCACACCCGCGCCCGCTGAACACACCCCCGTCCCCCCGTACCGGATACGGCCTCGCCGTCCCCCGAGGAGCCGCCATGTCGTCAACGTCGTCGACACCGTCCACCCAGCACCCACCCCACCCGGCCGACCCGCCCCACGTCCTCGAACTGCCCGAACCACCACCGCTGCGCACGATGGTCGGCCCCGGAATCGTCGCCGTCGGGATCGGCATGGCGGCCGGAGAGATCATCCTCTGGCCCTATCTGACCTCGATCGGCGGGCTCGGGCTGCTGTGGCTGGCGGTGGTGACCCTGGTCGTCCAGACAGCGATCAACATGGAGATCGAGCGCTACACCCTGGCCACCGGGCAGACCGTGGTGGCCGGATTCTCCCGCTGGAACAAGGCGTGGGGCATCCTGATCTGCCTGGCCGGCGCGTTCCAGTACGTCTGGCCCGGCTGGGCCACCTCCGGGTCGACGACGCTGACGTATCTGACCGGCGGCGGCGATGTGGTCTGGATCACTGTGGGCTCGCTCGTGGCCTTCGGGGTGGTGCTGACCGCCTCACCGGTGATCTACCGCACGATCGAGAAGGTCGAGCTGGTCAAGGTCGGGCTGACGCTCTTCTTCCTCGCCGTCGTGGTGGTCGCCGTCATCGGCTGGCACACCTGGAGCACGGCGGGTGAGAAGACCGTCACCGGCGTCGGCCGGATCCCGCACGGCATCACCTTCACCATGATCCTCAGCGCGCTGGGCGCCGCCGGCGCGGGCGGGGTGCACAACCTGGTGCTCAGCAACTGGATCCGGGACAAGGGCTACGGCATGGGCGCCCATGTCCCCAAGCTGATCTCCCCCATCACCGGCCAGTCCGAGGCGTCGGGCGCCGACCGCTACACCTTCCCGCAGGACGAGGCGAACCTGGCCCGCTGGCGGGTGTGGTGGCGCCGGGCCAACACCGAGCACATCGTGTCCTTCTTCGGCGTCTGCCTGGTCACGATCGGGCTGATGAGCATGCTCGCCTACGAGACCCTCTTCGGACGCGACGACGTCGAGAACAGCCCGACGTTCCTGCGCCTCCAGGGCGATCTGCTGGGGCAGCAGGTGGGCGACTGGCTGAAGATCCTCTTCCTCGCGGTGGCCACGGTCTCGCTGTGGGCCGCCTCGATCGGTCTGCTCGACGTCATCGGACGCGTGGTCAGCGACTTCGCCAAGCGCAACTACCTGGCGGACTCGGCCTTCTGGACCGAGGGCCGGCTGTACTTCGCGGTGGTCTGGGCCGAGGTCGGCATCGGCTCGGCGATCCTGCTGTCCGGTGTCAGCCAGCCCATCGTGCTGCTGACCATCTCCACCTGCGCCGCCTCCGTCATCACCCTCGTCTACACGGTGCTGCTGATCCGGCTCAACCGCCGTGACCTGCCGGCCGCCATCCGGCTGCGCGGACCGCGACTGATCATGATGCTGCTGGCCATCGGCTTCTACGGTTTCTTCGCCCTCGCGATGCTGAGGAGCCAGCTGGAGGCGAACTTCTGACCCTCGGGCCCGGTGGCCGTAACGCACTGGGGCGGGCGTGCCGTCCGGGCACGCCCGCCCCGTCGCGTCACCGCTATGGCTGCTGTTGCTGCTGTCTGCGCAGCAGGCCGGGGGGATCGTCCGAGGCCGAGCCCGACGGGTCGGGCGGGCTCGGGGAGGTGTCGTCCGACGGCGACGCCGACGACGAGGCGGGCGGCGACTCGCTGTCGGACGCACTGGCCGACGGCGACGCGGAGGGCGACTCGCTGGCGGACTCGCTCGCCGACGGGCTGGCCGACGGCGATTCCGAGGTGTCCTCGGAGCTCGGCGGTGTGGACGGCTTGACCGCCGCCCCCATGTCGGTGTCCAGGTCGAACTTCGAGGCCCCTGCGCCGTTCAGCGCGGCCTCGGTGTACGCGGCCCAGATCCTGGCCGGGAAGTCACCGCCGTTGACCCGGCCGCCGCCCGCGGTGCCCTTGAGCGAGACCTGCTTGCCCTTCTCGCCCTCGCCGAACATGCCGACGGAGGTCACCAGGTCGGGGGTGTAGCCGGAGAACCAGGCCGACTTGTTGTCGTCCGAGGTGCCGGTCTTGCCCGCGACCGCCTGGCCCTGCTGCCGCACCGCCTGACCGGTGCCGTCGTCGACCACACCGGTGAGGACGGAGGTGACGGAGTCGGCGGCGCCCCGGCTGATCGCCTGGCCGTTGGTGGGGTCGGGCAACTCGGCCCGCTCGTCGCCCTTCTCGGCGGACTTCACGAACGCCGGGGTGACCTTCTTGCCGTGGTTGTCGAGGGTCGCGTAGACCCCGGCCATCTGGTACGGGCTGGCCCCCATCACACCCAGCGACATCGCGGGGCGTACGTCGAAGCCGCCCGCGTCCTCGTCCATGCCGAGGTCGATGGCGGTGCTCTTCACCTTCTCCAGGCCCACGTCCACCGCCATCTGCGCGAACACGGAGTTCACGGAGTTGTTCATGGCCTTCTGGACGGAGATGGGGCCGTAGGACTTGTTGTCCTCGTTCGGCGGGGCGAAGCCGACCTCGGAGCCCTTGACCGGCCGTCTGCTGGTGCCGTCGTAGACGGTGCTCGCCGTGATCGGGGTGCCGTCCTGCGTGGTGGAGCCGTTCTCCAGCGCGGAGGCGAGGATCAGCGGCTTGAAGGTGGAGGCGGGCTGGTAGTCCGCGCGGGTGGCGTTGTCGACCCAGTGCTCGGTGGAGCCGGCACCGCCGTACATCGCCACCACACCGCCGGTCTCCGGGTCCACCGAGACCGCGCCGACCTGGGCGTATCCGTCGACCTTGCGTTCCTTCGGGTCGAGCTTGCCGGTCAGCTGGGTGCTGACCGCCTTCTCCAGCGCCTGCTGCTTCTTCCGGTCGATGTTGAGGGTGATCGTCCAGCCGCCGGCCAGCAGTTCGTCCTCCGAGACCCCGGCCTTGACCAGCTCCTTCTTGGCGGCCTCGATGGCGTACCCGGCCTGGCCCTCGGCCCCGGGGATGGGGCGCGGGTCGACCGGGACGTCGAACTTCATGCCCTTGCGCTCGGACGCGCTCAGCCAGCCCTTCTCGACCATGTTGTCCAGGACGTAGTTCCAGCGGGCCTTCACCAGCCGCTTGCCGTTGGGACCCGCCGCCGACCAGTCGTACTGGCTGGGCGCCTGGAGCACCGACGCGAGATAGGCGCCCTGCGCGACGCTGAGGTCCTCGACGTCCTTGTTGTAGTACGCGCGGGCGGCGGCCTGGATGCCGTAGGCGCCGCGGCCGTAGTAGCTGGTGTTGATGTAGCCCGCCAGGATGTAGTCCTTGGACTTCTGCTGGTCGACCTTGAGCGAGATGACCAGCTCCTTCAGCTTGCGGCTGACGGTCTGTTCCTGGCTGAGGTAGTAGTTCTTGACGTACTGCTGGGTGATGGTCGAACCACCCTGCTTGCCCCGGCCCAGCGCGGTGTTGATCAGACCGCGGACGGTGCCGGTGAACGAGACGCCGGAGTCGCTGTAGAAGTCCTTGTTCTCGGCGGCGACGAAGGTGTGCTGCACCGGTTTGGGGATCTTGGACAGCGGTACGGACTCACGGTTGACCTGGCCGGTCTTCGCCATGATCGTGCCGTCGCTGTACTTGTAGATGTTGGCCTCCGCCTTGGCCGCGGCGTTGGCCGGGGGAACGCTCACCATCAGGTAGAGGACGAAGAATCCCCCGATGAACAACAGGCAGAGCCCCAGGACGTAGCCGAGCAGCCACTTCCAGGTGAAGAAGCGGCGTATGCCCCCCGCCTTCGCCGCCCGCTTGGCTCGGCGAGCGCCCTTCTTCCGCGCGCGTCGCTCTTCCGCTCTACCCATCGCTCCCGCCGCTCCAGTCCGTAAGCCCTCGGGCCAGCTCATGAAGCTAACACCGCAACAACCCGCAAATGCCCATCGATCAAGCTTTTTCCCGAGGTGACAAAAAGCACCCACTGCACGGGAACTGACGGCTTACGGGCGCAAAGGGTTGCCGGGAAGGGTTAATGTGCTATCACTTTGATACACCACCGAGCGCGCCACCGAACGCGCCACCGAACGGAAACGGGGAGCCCGCCATGTCCGACACCACCTCCACCGACGGCGACATCACCAACAAGGCCGACATACCGCCCCTCCCGGAGCCGCGGGTGCGGGAGCGGCCCGCGCGCAACGTCAGCGGCGGGCTGGCCCTGCTCGGCGGCCTGGCCGGGCTGGCGGGCGGCGTGGGCCTGATCTTCGCCGGGGCCGCCGTCGCCGCCGACCACAAGGGCGCCTGGTCCACGTCGCTGATCGTGTCCGGCATCGTGGTGATCATCGCCGCGCTGCTCACCATGGGCGGCCTCAACACGATCGCGCCCGGCGAGGCCCGGGTGGTCCAGCTCTTCGGCCGCTACCGGGGCACGATCCGCACCGACGGGCTGCGCTGGGTGAACCCGCTCACCAGCCGCGAGAAGATCTCCACCCGGGTGCGCAACCACGAGACCGCGGTGCTCAAGGTCAACGACGCCTACGGCAACCCGATCGAGCTGGCCGCGGTCGTCGTCTGGAAGGTCGAGGACACCGCCCAGGCGATGTTCGAGGTGGACGACTTCCTGGAGTTCGTCGCCACCCAGACCGAGGCCGCGGTGCGGCACATCGCCATCGAGTACCCGTACGACGCCCATGAGGAGGGCGCCCTCTCGCTGAGCGGCAACGCCGAGGAGATCACCGAGAAGCTCGCCGTCGAACTGCACGCCCGGGTCGAGGCGGCCGGGGTCCGCATCATCGAATCGCGCTTCACCCACCTCGCCTACGCCCCGGAGATCGCCTCCGCGATGCTCCAGCGCCAGCAGGCGGGCGCGGTGGTGGCCGCGCGCCGGGAGATCGTGGAAGGCGCGGTCGGCATGGTCGAGGCGGCGCTGGCCCGGATCACCGAGGAGGAGATCGTGGTGCTGGACGAGGAGCGCAAGGCGGCGATGGTCAGCAATCTGATGGTGGTGCTCTGCGGGGACCGCTCCCCGCAGCCCGTTCTGAATACCGGCACGCTGTACCAGTGACGGACGAGAAGGAGAGCGGGCGGAAGCCACGGCAGCCGCGGCAGCGCAAGCAGATGCTGCTGCGGCTCGACCCGGCCGTCCACGACGCCCTCGCGCGGTGGGCCGACGACGAACTGCGCAGCGCCAACGCGCAGATCGAGTTCCTGCTGCGCAAGGCGCTCGCGGAGGCGGGCCGGCTGCCCCGCGCGGCGCGCCCGATCCCCCGCCGGGGCCGCCCGCCCCGGCGGCCCGCGGAGGGCGCGGAGGGGGCGGACGGCGCGGAGGGCGCGGGCGGCGTGGAGGACACCGACGGCACCGCGGGCACCGAGCGCGCACCGGATTAGCCCTCACTTCGTCCGACCCAACCTGACCTGCGGAAACGCACCGTACACCGCAGCTATACACCCGAGGTATACGCATGGTGTAGAGTGCCACGCATGTCAATTGGCCACACCCTGCTCGGACTCCTGGAAGGCGGCCCGCGCCACGGCTATGACCTGAAGCGGGCCTTCGACGAACGATTCGGACACGACCGCCCGCTCCACTACGGGCAGGTCTACTCGACCATGTCCAGGCTGCTGAAGAACGGCCTGGTGGAGGTCGACGGCATCGAGCACGGAGGCGGCCCGGAGCGCAAGCGCTACGCCATCACCGACGCGGGCATCACCGACGTGGAGCACTGGCTCGCCGAGCCCGAGAAGCCCGAGCCGTACCTCCAGTCGGTCCTCTACACCAAGGTCGTCATCGCCCTGCTCACCGGGCGCGACGCCGCCGATCTGCTCGACGTCCAGCGCGCCGAACACCTGCGGCTGATGCGCGAGCTGACGCAGCGCAAGCACGGCGGCGACCTCAGCGACCAACTCATCTGCGACCACGCTCTCTTCCACCTCGAGGCCGATCTGCGCTGGCTGGAACTCACCGCTGCCCGCCTCGGCCAACTCGCCAAGGCGGTGCGTTCATGACCACGGCAGGCTCCCTGCTGATCGCCACGTCCCTGCACAAGACGTACGGCCACACCCCCGCCCTGGACGGCGCGGACTTCGCCATCAACCCCGGCGAGGTCGTCGCCGTCATGGGCCCCTCCGGCTCCGGCAAGTCGACGCTGCTGCACTGCCTGGCGGGAATCGTGAAGCCGGACTCCGGCACCGTCCACTACAACGGGCGCGAGCTGACCGCCATGTCGGACAGCGAGCGCAGCGGGCTGCGCCGCGGCGAGTTCGGCTTCGTCTTCCAGTTCGGCCAGCTGGTCCCCGAGCTGACCTGCGTGGAGAACGTCGCGCTGCCGCTGCGGCTGAACGGCACCAAGCGCAAGGAGGCCGAGACCCGGGCGGCGGCCTGGCTGGAGCGGCTGGAGGTCGCCGGCGTGGCGCACAAGCGGCCCGGCGAGGTCTCCGGCGGCCAGGGGCAGCGGGTCGCCGTCGCCCGGTCGCTGGTCACCGGGCCGCGGGTGCTGTTCGCCGACGAGCCGACCGGCGCCCTGGACTCGCTCAACGGGGAGCGGGTGATGGAGCTGCTGACCGAGGCCGCCCGGGACACCCGTACCGCCGTGGTCCTGGTCACCCACGAGGCCCGGGTCGCCGCCTACTCCGACCGCGAGATCGTCGTCCGCGACGGCAAGGCCCGGAACATGGCGGGGGTCCGATGACCGGCCAGGACGCCCCGCCGGCGGAGCCCGGCGGCCGCGCCTCCACCGCCCGCTGGGCCGCCGACCTCACCATGGGCGCGCGCTTCGCGGTCAACGGCGGGCGGGAGAGCTGGGCCAGGACGGTCATGACGGCGGTGGGCGTCGGCCTCGGCGTGGCGCTGCTGCTGCTCGCCGCCTCCATCCCCACCGCGCACGCACTGCGCGGCGAGCGGACCGACGCCCGGTCCGTGTACAGCTTCAGCGTGCCGAAGCCCGGCCCCGGCACGATCGGCGTCGGCGACGCGGCCACCACCTACCGCGACCGGGACATCGGCGGCTTCATCCTGGCCCCCGACGGCGACGGCGACCGCGACGCACTGCCCGCGCCGCCGGGTGTCGACCGGTTCCCGGCCCCCGGTGAGATGTGGGTCTCGCCCGCGCTGAAGCAGCTGCTCGACTCCGACGAGGGCACACTGCTCCGGGAGCGCTTCCCGTACCGCACCGCCGGGGTGATCGGCGACAGCGGGCTGGCCGGCCCGGCCGAGTTCCTCTATTACGCGGGAGTCAGCCAGAAGACGCTCGAGCGGGTCGGCGCCTCGTACCACATCGACCACTGGGGCAACGGGGACCACGGGGACGAGCCCCTGAACCCCGCGCTGCTGCTGCTGATCATCGTGGGCTGTGTGGTGCTGCTGCTGCCGGTGCTCATCTTCATCGCCACCGCCGCCCGCTTCGGCGGCGAGCGGCGCGACCGGAGGCTGGCCGCGCTGCGGCTGGTGGGCGCCGACGTCCATATGACCCGCCGGATCGCCGCCGGTGAGTCGCTCTTCGGTGCCCTGCTGGGGCTCACCGTCGGCACCGGACTGTTCCTGCTGGCACGGGAGGTGATCGGCGGCCTCACGCTGTGGGACATCAGCTTCTTCACCTCCGACGTCCGGCCGTCCCTCCCGCTCGCCCTGGTGATCGCGGTGGCCGTGCCCGCCCTCGCCGTCGTCGTCACCCTGGTCGCCCTGCGCGGTATCGCCATCGAGCCGCTGGGCGTCGTGCGGAACGCCACCCCCAAGCGGCGGCGCCTGTGGTGGCGGCTGCTGCTGCCGCTGCTGGGCGTGGGGCTGCTGCTGCCGCTCGCGAGCGGCTTCGGGGGCGGCGACAGGCAGGCGTACCAGGCCGCGGCCGGCGCCGTCCTGCTCCTCATCGGCACCACCGCACTGCTGCCCTGGGTCGTCGAGGCCGTGGTGGAACGGTTCGGCGGCAAGGGCTCGGTGCCCTGGCAGCTCGCCACCCGCCGGCTCCAGCTCAGCAGCGGCACCGCGGCGCGCGCGGTCAGCGGCATCACGATCGCCGTCGCCGGGGCCCTCGCGCTCCAGATGCTCTTCGCCGGCGTGGAGGCCGAGGACACCAGGTCGACCGGCCAGGACCCGAACCGCGCCCAGCTGATGACGAACGTCCCGGTGGCCGACGGCACCCAGGCCCGCGACGCCTTCGAGCGGTACCGCGCGACCAAGGGCGTGAGCGGTGTGCTCGGCGTCACCGAGGACTACGTCTCCGCCACCCACGGCGACAAGGCGGACCCGTCGGCCGTCTCGGAGGAGGCCCTCACCGTCGCCGACTGCCCCTCGCTGCGCGAGGTGATCCGCCTCACCAGCTGCGAGAACGGCGATGTCTTCTTCGTCGAATCGCCCGTTTTCGAAGGGTCCGGCGACACCTTCGCCCACCCGGGCGCCCAGGTCAACCTCGCCTACGACGACGAGGGCATACCGGACCTGGACCACCAGAAACTGTGGACGATCCCCCGCTCCGCCCAGGTGGTGAAGTCCCGGAAGGACCCGACGGGACAGGAGCGCACCGGCATCTTCGCCACCCCCGGTGCCCTCGACATCGCCGATCTGGCGGATCCGAAGGCGACCGCCATGATCCAGGTGGACCCGAAGGTGCCGGACGCGACCGAATACGTGCGCAACACCAGCGTGGAGTTCTCCCCGTCGCTGTATGTGATGCGGCTCTCCAGCACCGAGCAGTCGGACGAGTTCACCGCCATCCGCCGCGGACTGTTCATCGGCGCGACCGCGACCCTGCTGCTCATCGGGGCCAGCATGATCGTGACCACCCTGGAGCAGCTCCGCGAGCGCAAGCGGCTGCTGTCCGTCCTGGTCGCCTTCGGCACCCGGCGCACCACGCTCAGCTGGTCCGTGCTGTGGCAGACGGCGGTCCCGGTGGTGCTGGGACTGGCGCTGTCGGTCGCGGGCGGGCTGGCGCTGGGCATGCTGCTGCTGAAGATGGCCGGCCAGCCGCTGACCGTGGACTGGGCCGGACTCGGCGCCATGACGGGCATCGGCGCCGGCGTCATCCTGCTGGTGACCCTGGTCAGCCTGCCGCCGCTGTGGCGGATGATGCGGCCGGAGGGCCTGCGGACGGAGTAGTCCCCGTTCCGCCGCGCCCACACCGGGGGCCGTTCCCACCTGCGGGAACGGCCCCCTTGCCGCTGTTCTCGGCGGTTATGCCACCCGTCCGGGTGAAGCCCGGCAGAGGGGATCCTTCCGGTGGTTGCGGCCTACGATGATGGCCTCGACACCAGCCACCAGGAGGCGCCATGTCTGCCGCAGCGGTCGAGTACCCCCGTGACGTTCCGGGGCGGAATCTGCTCGACGAAGCCGAGCGGCTCTCCGGCATGCTCCCCGGCTACCGCGTCGAGATCATCGGGGGAGAAATCACCGTGACACCACCGCCCGACGGCCCCCATGGTGATGCGTTGTCCGATCTCATGCTGCCGTTTTACGCCGCCGGGCTGCACGGGCAGACGTCCCGGGTGATCCAGGCGCTCGGAATCTGGCTGCCGGACGGGCCGTTCGACTACGCGATCCCGGATCTCACCATCGTCGACGCCGATTACCGGGATCACCACATCAGGGCAAACTGCTACGACCCGGCGGTCTTCCGGCTGGTCCTGGAGGTCACCTCCAACAACATCGGCAACGATCTCAAGACCAAGGTCGCCGCCTACGCGATCGCCAAGGTCCCCGTCTATGTGATCGTCAACCGCATGAAGCAGCGCATCCACGTCCTGACGGATCCCATCGCCAACGAATACGACCACCACCGCGTCTACGCCCCAGGTGAGCACATCGCGCTCCCGGAGTCGATCGGCGCCGAAGTCACCCTGGACGTGGCGGCGATCCTCACCACCGGGCGCCTCTGACGCTCAGCCCCTGACGCTCACCCCCGGGCGACCCGTACCGGCAGTGGCCGCAGCGCATCCCGTAGCGCCTCCGCGAGCGTCTCGAACTCCTCCGCGCGGGCCGCGCCCGCGCGCATGGCCAGGGCTATCCGGCGGGCGGGCGCCGGGTCGGCGAAGTCGCCGGTGGCCAAGCGGTCGTTACGGCCGGTCTCCACTCGCAGCGCGGTGCGCGGCAGCAGCGTCACTCCGAGGCCGCCCGCGACGAGCTGCACCAGGGTGGAGAGCCCGGCGGCGCTGGTGGTCACCGGGGCGCCTTCGGGGCGGCCCGCCTCACGGCAGATGTCCAGGGCCTGGTCGCGCAGGCAGTGGCCCTCGTCGAGCAGCAGCAGATCCAGTTCCTTGAGCGCCTCGCGGGGGATGTCGTCGCGTCCGCCCAGCCAGTGGTCCTGCGGCGTGACCAGGACGAAGTCCTCGTCGAACAGTGGCAGTTCGACCACTCCGGGCGCGCCCAGTGGCACCGCGAGCAGCAGCAGGTCCAGGCGGCCGTGGGACAGCCCGTCCAGCAGTGAGGCGGTCTGCTCCTCGTGGACCTGGAGATCGAGCCGGGGATAGCGCTCGTGCACCAGCCGCAGCACGGTCGGCAGCAGATACGGCGCCACGGTCGGGATCACCCCCAGCCGCAGGACGCCGGTGAAGGGCGCCCGCGCCGCCTCGGCCTCCTCCAGCAGCTCCCCGACCGCCTCCAGCACGGTGCGTGCCCGTGCCGCGAGCCGCTCCCCCGCCGGACTGAGCAGCACCTTGCGCGTCGTACGCTCGAGCAGCTGGACACCGAGTGTCTCCTCGAGCGCGGCGACGGCGCCCGAGAGCGCGGGCTGGCTCATCCCGATGGCGGCCGCGGCATCGCGGAAGTGCAGCTGCTCCGCGACCGCGACGAAGGCCCTGAGCTGGGGAATGCTGGGCTGCCGTGGTTTGCCGGCCGGTGTGGCTGATGCGGCCACTGATAGCCACCTCCAATCAACCTCACCGAGTCTAGCTATTTCACTGATCAATGCACTCTGTGCCAAGGTAGGAACCGTCCAACCCCAGGAAAACCCGGATGATGGGGTTTTTCCTACGCGAAAGCTGCAAGGAGTGCGCGTGCTCACTGTCGGTGACAAGTTCCCCGAGTACGATCTGACCGCCTGCGTGTCGCTGGAGAGCGGCAAGGAGTTCGAGCAGATCAACCACAAGACCTACGAGGGCAAGTGGAAGATCGTCTTCGCGTGGCCCAAGGACTTCACCTTCGTGTGCCCGACCGAGATCGCGGCCTTCGGCAAGCTGAACGACGAGTTCGCCGACCGTGACGCCCAGATCCTGGGCTTCTCCGGCGACTCCGAGTTCGTCCACCACGCCTGGCGCAAGGACCACCCCGACCTGCGCGACCTGCCCTTCCCGATGATGGCCGACTCCAAGCACGAGCTGATGCGCGCGCTCGGCATCGAGGGCGAGGACGGCTTCGCGCAGCGTGCCGTGTTCATCGTGGACCAGAACAACGAGATCCAGTTCACCATGGTGACGGCCGGTTCCGTGGGCCGTAACCCCAAGGAGGTCCTGCGGGTGCTGGACGCCCTCCAGACCGACGAGCTGTGCCCCTGCAACTGGAACAAGGGCGAGGACACCCTGGACCCGGTGGCCCTCCTCGCCGGTGAGTGAGCTGATTCACCATGGCACTCGATGAGCTGAAGTCCGCGCTTCCGGACTACGCCAAGGACCTCAAGCTGAACCTCGGTTCGGTGATCGGCAACTCCGAGCTTCCCCAGCAGCAGCTGTGGGGCACCGTGCTGGCCTGCGCGATCGCCTCGCGCTCGGCCCGGGTGCTGACGGAGCTGGAGCCGGAGGCCAAGGCCAACCTCTCGCCGGAGGCGTACACCGCCGCCAAGTCGGCGGCCGCCATCATGGCGATGAACAACGTCTACTACCGGACCCGGCACCTGCTGTCCGACCCGGAGTACGGCAACCTGCGCGCGGGGCTGCGGATGAACGTCATCGGCAACCCGGGCGTGGACAAGACCGACTTCGAGCTGTGGTCGCTGGCCGTGTCCGCGATCAATGGCTGCGGAATGTGCCTCGACTCACATGAGCAGGTGCTCCGCAAGGCGGGCGTGGACCGCGAGACGATCCAGGAAGCCTTCAAGATCGCCGCGGTGCTCCAGGCGGTCGGCGCCACCCTGGACGCCGAGGGCGTCCTGGCCGCGAACGCCTGACACGCTCGGTCGCGAAGACCTGAAAGGGCGCCCCACCGGTCGGTGGGGCGCCCTTCGGCGTACTCCGGTCCAGGGGCTCAGGGGCGCAGGGACCCAGGGCGCAGGGCCGACCGGACCGGACCGCGCCGGGCTACCGGGGCCCGTCACCCTCCCCGGACGGCCCACCCGGCGGCGGTGCGCTCGGCGGCAGGGCGGGCGCCGTGGCGGAGGCGGTGGCGCCGTGCGGGCCGGGGACGGCGCGCAGCGCGTTCTCCTGGCTGTAGGCGCGCAGATAGCCGACGACCGTATTGGCGACCGCCACCAGGGGGACGGCCACCACCGCACCGCCGATGCCGCCGATCAGCGAACCGGCCGCGACCGAGAGCACCACGGCCAGCGGATGGACCCGCACCGCCCGGCCGAGGATGAAGGGCTGGAGCACATGGCCCTCGATCTGCTGTACGGCCAGCACCACGACCAGCACCATCGCCCCGGTGAACACGCCCTGAGTGACCAGCGCCACGACCACCGCGAGCGCACCGGAGACCACCGCGCCCACCAGCGGGATGAAGGCGAACAGGAAGATGAACACGGCCAGCGGCACGGCCATCGGGACGTCGAGGAAGAACAGCCCCACGCCGATGAAGATCGCGTCGATCAGGGCCACGAGCACCGTGCCGCGCACATAGGCGGTCAGCGTCGCCCAGGCCCGCGGACCCGCGCCCGCCACGCCCTCGCGGGCCGGGGCGGGGACGAGCCTGAGGGCCCAGCTCCAGATCTTCGGGCCGTCGTAGAGCAGGAAGAGCGTGCAGAACATCGTCAGCAGCAGGCCGGTCATCACTTCGACGACGACCGTGACGCCCTCCAGCCCCGCCGAGGTGATCTGCTCGGTGTTGGCGCCGATCGCCTCGCGCAGGCTCTTGGCGACATGGTTGATCTGCTTCTCGGTCACATGGAACGGGCTGTGCAGCAGCCAGCGCCGCAGATCGTCGATACCGGCCTGGACCTCGCCCGAGACCTCGTCGACGTTCTCCATGACCTGCCAGACCACGAACCACACGACCAGGCCCATGATGACGAAGCCGGAGATGAAGGTGATCGCGGTGGCCAGGCCGCGCGGCACCCCGCGCCGGCGCAGCCGGGTCACGGTGGGCTCCAGCAGCGCGGTGATGAGGAGGGCGACGGTGAAGGACAGCACCACCAGCTGGACGGAGCTGATGACCTTCATCAGCACCCAGACCGTGCCGGCGAGCACCAGCAGCCGCCAGCCCGCCTCGGCGGCCACCCGGACGCCCCAGGGCACGGCGGCCACCGGATCGGGCCGGGCGGAGACGGCGGGGGCGTAGGCGGGCGGGGCGGGCACGCTGGGCGGCTCCGGCCGGGCGGCCGGAGCCGCCTCGGCCGGGCCCCCGGTGTCCCTGTCGCTCCCCTGGCCCCCGGCGCCCCCGGCACCGCCCCTTGCGGTACCGGCGCCGTCGTCCGCGCCTTGGTGCGCATCGGCTCCGGGTGGCTGCGCCGCCGACGGGCGTTCCTCGGACGGTCCGGGCTCCTGTGGGGTCCGCGGGACGTCATCGCCCTCGTCGGGCCCCCGCATCTCGGCCTGGTGTGATTCGAGCCGGTGGGCGAGCCGGGTCAGTCCGGTTCCCAGCCTGCCGATCCACTGCGGCAATGTGGACATTTCCTGTTCCTACCCCCGGTTTCCCCCTCGGCCGTCAAGGAGACGTTACCTGCTGAGGATGCGCGAAACCCCCGACCTGATGGGCCGGGGGTTTCACGAAGTTCGCGATCGGGTGCCGCCGCCGGAAGGGCCGGGCGCGATGCGCTCAGTAGTGGCCGTTGGCCTGCCAGAACGCCCAGGCGTCACACGGGCTGCCGTAGCGCTCGTTCATGTAGTTGACGCCCCACTTGATCTGGGTCGCCGGATTGGTCTGCCAGTCGGCGCCGGCCGAGGCCATCTTGGAGGCCGGCAGCGCCTGCACCAGACCGTAGGCACCCGACGAGGGGTTGGTGGCCTGGTAGTTCCAGGTGCTCTCGTGCTGCACGATGTTGCTGAAGCACTGGAACTGGCCGCTCGGCACGATCTGCCGCGCCATCGACTGGACCTCGGCGATGGTGTACGAGGCCTGGAGGGGGAAGTCGCCGGCGTCACGCGTGGCCGAACGGCTCGCGATCTCCTTCTTCTCCCGCTCCTTCGCCAGCTTCTCGGCGGCTGCCTTGTCCGCGGCGGCCTTCTTGGCCTTCGCGTCCTTGGCCGCCTGCTTGCGGGCTGCTTCCTCTGCGGACTTCCGCGCCTCCGCGTCGGCCGCGGTGGACTGGACGTCCGCCTGCTGCGTCAGGGATGCGGTCTGTGCCACGGCTTGCTGCCCGGCGGGTATGTCCGCGAGGAGCGTCGAGTCGGCGGCGGTCGCCTCGATCGGGTCGGACGAGCCCTGCTGCTGTCCGCCCGCGGCGACGCCGACAACGGCGCCCACAGTGGTGACCGCGGTGGCCGAGGCCACTGCGAATCCCCGGACCGAAATCCGGCTCACTCGGTTTCCTTCCAGCATCGCCCGCTTAGGTGACCTCGCGGGCGCAATCGTGCCCCTGGCGCTGGCCTCCCCTTGTTCCGCCCCCGACGGTGCTCGGCGGGGTCGGCTGGTCACGGGAGGCACGGGCCCGGTGGGATCTCCCGCGGGAGATCCTCGAGGTGCTCGGGCGGCATACGGCGAACTCTGTTCAATTCTGGTACTGCTGTGGTTCGGTACCGCTGGGGGTACCGGTGTGCCATATGCGGGGCCTGACAGGACCCACACCCTGCCGGAAGCGGAGCCCCGGAGGCAATTCCCCGCCAGGTGTGAAAGCTCACATCCCGTTTACGCCCCAGAATTTCTGGAAATCCACGCGCACCAAGACGCCGCGCGGCTAAGCTCTTTGGCCTTTCCACGCGGCGCCCTGGGGGGTCACAACCGGTTCAACCGGCTCAGATGTGGCTGTCCTCCAGCATTTCGGTCACCAGCGCCGCGATCGGCGAACGCTCGGAGCGGGTCAGGGTGACATGCGCGAACAGCGGATGCCCCTTCAGCTTCTCCACGACCGCCACCACACCGTCGTACCGCCCGACGCGGAGATTGTCCCGCTGGGCCACATCGTGGGTCAGCACCACCCGGGAGTTGGCACCGATCCGGGACAGAACGGTCAGCAGCACATTCCGTTCGAGTGACTGGGCCTCGTCGACGATGACGAAGGCGTCATGGAGCGAGCGGCCGCGGATGTGCGTCAGCGGCAGCACCTCCAGCATGCCGCGCCCCACGACCTCCTCGATCACCTCGGAGCTGGTCACCGCGGACAGGGTGTCGAAGACCGCCTGGGCCCAGGGGCTCATCTTCTCGGCCTCGGTGCCGGGCAGATAGCCCAACTCCTGGCCGCCCACCGCGTACAGCGGACGGAAGATCATCACCTTGCGGTGCTGACGCCGCTCCAGCACGGCCTCCAGCCCGGCGCACAGCGCCAGCGCCGACTTGCCGGTACCGGCCCGGCCGCCCATCGAGATGATGCCGACCTCGGGGTCGAGCAGCAGGTCCAGCGCGATGCGCTGCTCGGCGCTGCGGCCGTGGATCCCGAACGCCTCCCGGTCGCCGCGCACCAGCCGCACCTGCCCGTCCGGGGTGACCCGGCCCAGCGCCTTGCCGCGCTCGGACTGGAGCACCAGACCGGTGTGCACGGGCAGTTCGGCCGCCTCGGGGATGTACCCGGTCTCGGCGGCGAACAGATCGTCCACCTGTTCGGCCGAGACGGTGAGCTCGGCCATCCCGGTCCAGCCCGAGTCGGTGATCGCCAGCTCCGCGCGGTACTCCTCGGCGAGCAGCCCCACCGAGGACGCCTTGATGCGCAGCGGCAGGTCCTTCGAGACGACGGTGACGTCGTACCCCTCGGCCTGGAGGTTTCTGGCGACCGCGAGGATGCGCGAGTCGTTGTCCCCCACCCGGCCGCCGTGGTTCAGGAAGGCGGCGGGCAGGATGCCCGGGTCGGAGTGGTTGAGCTCGACACGCAGGGTGCCGCCCAGATCGCCGATCGGTATCGGAGCGTCCAGACGGCCGTAACGGATGCGGTACTCGTCCAGCAGGCGGAGCGCCTGCCGTGCGAAGTACCCGAGCTCCGGATGGTGCCGCTTGGCCTCCAGCTCCGTGACCACCACGACCGGCAGCACGACTTCGTGCTCGTCGAAGCGGGCCATGGCATGGGGATCGGCCAGCAGGACGCTGGTGTCGAGGACATAGGTGCGCCGGTCGTGCTCGCGGCGTTTCTTGCTGGTCACCACGGGTGGACGAACCCCCTCGGGAGAGGTCGGGGTGCGACGGCGTCGCGGGAGTGAGGTATCCCCGCCGTAGACGGGGAACGGACCGGGCCAGGCCCTACCGGGAGGGCCGAGCGCCGGCCCTCCGCGTCATACGCACGATCCGCACAGTCGTCCGTGTGCAAAGGGCCTCCCGGACGAACGGCCCGATGCCGTCCGCTGGCAGTTCGACACCCACTGGACAGGTGGGACAGGGCGTCGACCTGGAAGGGATATTCCCTCGAACGTGCGCAGACATGCAACGGCATATGACGGCACGTACATGAACGCTGTGAGTCCGGCGCACGACAAGGCCCGGGGCCGGACGCCGGGCGGCGTCCGGCCCCGGGCCGGTGAACTGCGGTGTGGGAGACGGGAACTAGCTGCCGTACCGGCGGTGCCGGGCGGCGTAGTCGCGCAGTGCGCGGAGGAAGTCCACCTTGCGGAAGGCGGGCCAGAAAACTTCACAGAAGTAGTACTCCGAATGGGCGCTCTGCCACAGCATGAAGCCGGAGAGCCGCTGCTCGCCGCTGGTGCGGATGACCAGGTCCGGATCGGGCTGCCCACGGGTGTACAGGTGTTCGGAGATGAGGTCGATGTCGACGATCTCGGCGAGCTCGTCGAAGGAGGTGCCCTTGGCGGAGTGCTCCAGCAGCAGCGACCGCACCGCGTCGGCGATCTCCTGCCGCCCGCCGTAGCCGACGGCGACGTTGACCAGTATTCCGTCGATGTGCTCGGTGTCCCGCTCGGCCTCCTTGAGGACCGTCTGGGTCCGGGACGGCAGCAGGTCGCGGTTCCCGACGTGGTGCACCCGCCAGCGGCCGTCGGCGGCCAGATCGCGCACCGCGCCCTCGATGATGCTCAGGAGCGGTACCAGCTCCTCCTCGGGGCGGTCCAGATTGTCGGTGGAGAGCAACCAGAGCGTGACGACCTCGACGTCCGTCTCGTTGCACCAGCCGAGCAGCTCCTGGATCTTGCTGGCGCCCGCCTTGTGCCCCTGCACGGTGGTGCCGCCCGCCGCACGGGCCCAGCGGCGGTTGCCGTCGAGGATGACGCCGATGTGCTTGGGCACCTGGGCATGGTCGAGGCGGCCTTCCACCCGGCGTGCGTAGAGCCCGTACACCAGGTCGCGCAACTTCACGTCTTCCAGCCCCTCAGTGCTTCACATGGCTCGCCATGGCAGTCCGCCCCAAGCCCGACACCCTACTGCGGGGTGGAGGGGCTGGCGAACCGGGGGCGACCGAAGGGCTGCGGCCGGTCACGCTTCGTAGCGGACCGTGCGGGCTACGTGCCACTCGCTCAGCCCCGGAATCCCGCCGGAATCCCGCCAGAAGCCCGTACAGAGAGCGGGCCGGTCCGTGGGGGGGAGTACGGACCGGCCCGAGGGGGGGTTTCCACCATAACCCTTCGTGAGGGGATGTCCATGCATCGGCGGGGCCGAACCCTCCGCGCGCCGCCGTGTCATCCGGCCCCGAGCGCCCCCAGCACCAGTCCGGCGCCCGCCCCGAGGATCATGAAGGGGCCGAACGCCATGGCGGTCTTGCGCCCGGCCCGCCGGGTCACCACCAGGGCCACGGCGCCGCAGCAGCCGAGCAGCAGCCCGGCGAAGGCGCCCACGAAGAGCACGTCCCAGCCGTACCAGCCGAGGGCCACCCCCAGCGTCAGCGCCAGCTTGACGTCGCCGAAACCCATCCCGCTCGGGCTGATCAGGAACAGCACCAGATACCCCCCGCCCAGCACCGCACCGCCCAGCAGCGCGCGCGGCCAGGACCCGGCGCTGTGCGGCAGCAGCGCCGCCGCGCCGAGCAGAGCCGCGGACCCGCCCGCCATCGGCAGGGTGAGGACGTCCGGCAGCCGGTTGACCGCCAGGTCCACGGCCGTGAGCAGCACCCCGAGCGGCGCCAGCAGCAGCCACACCGCCAGCTCCGGACGCGCCCCGACAGCCGCCGCCAGGCATCCGCACACCAGCGCGGTGAGCGCCGCCGCCGGCACCGGACCCGCCCCGTAGTCCCGCTCACCGTCCCGGCAGCCGGAGCAGCGGGCGAGGCCCAGCCAGCCGCGCACCGGACCGGTGAGCGCGTGCCCCCGGGGACAGGCACCGCGCCAGGACTCCTCGGGCTCGACGGCCAGCCGGTAGAGCGGGCGGGGTAAGAGCAGCCCGGCGGCCGCGCCGTACGCGGCGGCGAGCACGATCAGCAGCGGTTGCACGGCCCGAGCCTACGGAAGCGCCCGGCCGGTGGAACACTGCGCGGGAAGGACGGGAAGGACGGGAAGGGCACGAAGGCTCGAACGGCTGGAGGGGGCGGGCGTGGGCCGCTGGCGGGACGGTACGGGGACACTGCGGGTGCTCGGGGGCGGCGCGCAGGGCGCCGGAACGGACGCGGAGGGGGACCCAGAAGGCGCTGCGGGGGGCGGCGCGGGGGGCGCGGTGGACATTCCGCTCACCATCGCCTCCTCCTACCGGGCCCGTGCCCGCGGTCTGCTCGGCCGGGACGGCCTGACCGGCGCGCTGCTCCTCACCCCCGCGAGCGGTGTGCACACCTTCCGGATGCGGTTCGCCATCGACGTCGCCTATCTGGACCGGCGGCTCACCGTGCTCGACGTCCACACCCTGCGCCCCGGCCGGCTCGGCCGCCCCCGGTTCCGCTCCCGCCATGTCCTGGAGGCGGAGGCGGGCGCGTTGGCGCGCTGGGGTGTGCGGAGGGGCGTACGGGTCGCGATCGCCCCCGGCCCTTCTGCGCCGCCCCCTCCTTCTGTACGCTGACCTCTCAGTGTCATGGTTGGGACACCCTCGATCGCGGTCGAGGTCATCGAGGTAGAGGTATCAGGGGTAGGGGTAGCACGGTGACGACCACGGGCAAGATTCTGCGTTTCGACGAGTTCCGCGGCTACGGCTTCATCGCACCGGACGACGGTGGCGAGGACGTCTTCATGCACGCCAATGACCTGCTGGACGAGAAGCATCTCTTCCAGCCCGGGTCCAAGGTGCGGTTCGTTCCGGAGTACGGCGACAAGGGGCCCAAGGCATCCGAGGTGCGCATCGTCGAGCGTGCCGCGCCGGTCGTACGGCCCTCCGCCGGGCCGGACGGCGACGACACCATGTGCGATGTGCTGTCGGTCGCCGAGTTCCGGCAGGAGCTGACCGAGGCGCTGGTCGAGGTGGGCGGCAGCCTGACCGCCGACCAGATCAAGCAGGTGCGCAGGCGGGTCATCGAGATCGCGCAGGCACACAACTGGATCGAATCCTGAGCTGGATTTCGAGGGGCCGCCGTCGCTCGACGGCGGCCCTTCGGCTTTCCGGCCGTGATCCCCTCAGCGTCCGGTGATCCGCGGCATCATCCGCTTCCGGTGATCCTCAGCATCACCCACATGGCCCCCGTCGCGGCCACCACCGTCGCCGGTGCGGTCAGCAGCCCCAGGCGGGTGAAGACCCCCAGGTCGGAGCCGGTGTCCGGCTCGTATCGGTGGACGATGCGGCGCCACAGCAGGGTGGCCAGCGAGCCGACGTAGGTGAGGTTCGGCCCCAGGTTCACACCGATCAGCACGGCGAGCACGGGCCCTGGGCCGGCCCCGGAGGCGATCGGCAGCAGAGCCAGCACGGCGGGCAGATTGTTGATGAGGTTGGCCAGCACCGCCGCGACCGCCGCGATCCCGAGCAGCGCGGGCAGGCTCGACCCACTGGGCAGCACCTGGGCCAGCGCGTCCTGGAGACCGCCCGCGAGCACGGCCTCGACCACCACCCCGAGCGCCAGCACGAACAGGCAGAACAGCGGCCCGGCCGCGCCGACGGCCCCCCTTACGGTCGTCCGGCGGCGCCGCAGCGCCCTTACGGTGAGCACCAGCGCACCCGCCCAGGCCGCCCACTGGGGGTCGAGCCCCGCCAGCGAGGTCCCGACGAACCCGGCGAGGGTCAGCAGCAGCACGGTCAGCGCGAACACCGGCACCCGGGGCCAGTCGGCGGGCGGGGGCTCGGCGGTCCCGGCGGCCAGGTCGGCGGCGAAGAAACGGCGGAAGACCAGGTACTCGATGCCGATGGTCAGCAGCCAGGCGGGCCCCATCAGCACGGCGAACCGGGTGAAGGAGACCCCGCCGGCCTCCAGGGCGAGCAGATTGGTGAGGTTGGAGACCGGGAGGAGCAGGGACGCCGAGTTCGACAGATGGGCGCAGGCGTACACATGCGGCCGGGACCGCGCCCCGAGCCGGGCCGTCGTGGCGAACACCACGGGGGTGAGCAGCACGACGGTGGCGTCCAGGCTCAGCACGGCGGTGACGACGGCCGCGACGGCGAACACCCCGCCCAGCAGCCGGTCCGTACGCCCCGCGCAGGCCCGCGCCACGGCCTGTCCGGCCGCCTCGAAGAGCCCCTCGTCCGCGCACATCCGGGCCAGCAGCAGCACGGCGGCCAGGAACCCCACGACGGGCAGCAGCCCCCGGGTCTCCGCCCAGGCACGGGCGGGCGAGACCGCCCCGGTGGCCACCACGATCCCGGCGGCGGGCACGGCCGCGACCGCCTCCGGCCAGCCCCGGGGGCGCACCACGGCGAAGGCCAGTACGCCGAGGAGCAGGACGACGGCAAGGGTCTCGGCGACGGCGGTGGTCAGGATGGACTCCGGGGGAGGGTGCGGGGACATTCCCATGATGCGGCATCGGCGTCGGCGCAGTGTCCGCGGAGGCCACTCAGCCAGTCCCGCGCTCAGCCGTCCCGCCGCTCAGCCGGTCCCGCCGCTCAGCTGGTCCCGGCGCTCAGCCGGTCCTGGGGAAGCTGACCTCCACCCGGCGGTTGCGCTTGCGGCCCTCCTCGCTCCCGTTGTCCGCGATCGGGTACTGCTCGCCGTAGCCCCGGATCTCGTAGCCGACCGAGGGGTCGAGCTCCTCGGCGAGCGCCTGCTGCACCGCGTTGGCCCGCTCCTTCGACAGAGCGATCCCATGGGACGCCGAGCCCAGGTTGTCGGTGAAGCCGAAGACGCGCACGGTGTTCGCGTTCTGCCGCTCGGCCTCGGCGGCGATCTCCTTGATCCGGGCCTTCGCCTCGCCGCCGAGGTTCGCGCTGTCCTTGCCGAACAGCACCTCGGCCTGGAGGGCGAACTTCACCTTGGCGTTGGTGTCCTCCCGCCGCTCGTCGCCGTCGTCGGTCTCGACCACGGACTTGATGTCCAGCACCCGGCCGGGCGCCAGCTCGGCGCCCCCGGGCATCCGCAGATCGGCGTCCTCGGTGTCGATCTTCACCGGCGGGGTGGTGTCGGCGGGCGCGCCGGGGCCGCTGTCCGCGTGGGCGGGCGGCGGCGGGACGGCGAGGGTGATCCAGAGCGCGGTGGCGGCCAGCGCGGCGAGGACGGGGCCGCGGCGCGGGGTGCGGGCTGTCGCATCCGGTGTCATGGCGCGGCTCACCCGGAGAGCGTGATGCCGACGGACGGCATGGTCGGGATCTGGAAGTCGACCTCGGTGACGCTCTTCGGCGGGGCCGGGAACTGCGCGAACAGCGGGCGGCTCTCATTGGGTTTGATCCCGGAGAGCCCTGTGGTGCACAGGCACTGGCCGTCGGTGTCCCGCAGGACGAGATAGCGCTTCTTGCCCTTCTCGTCGATCAGGGACGCGCCCGAGACGGACGACTGGGACTTCACCTCGGTCTCCTTCGAGCGCCAGTCGATCGCGTTGAAGAGCTGGCTGCCGCGGTTGGTGACGGTGCCGTTCACGGTGACGAACCCGCCGTCGTCGCGCACCGCGGAGTGCAGGGTGACGACGATCCCGCCGGGCCCCTTCATCTCGCCGATGGTCTTGGAGGTGTCCACCGCCGGCTCCTGCTTCCCGCCGTCGTCCTTGGCCGCGGTCGACGCCCGGCCGGCGCCGTGGTCGGGTTTCTCGCCGCCGTCGCCGCTGCCGCACCCGGCCATGGCGAGGGCCAGGGCCGCGGCGAGCGCCGTCGCGGCGGCCCCCCTCCGGGCCTTCGTCGTGTGCCGCATGCTCATCGCTCGCTGTCCTTTGCTCTTCGTTCGCTCGTCAGTCGGCAAGGTGCACGGAGAAGAGGTCTTTGGCGTCGGGGAAGAGGTCCAGACGCGTCGGGTCGATGGTCAGGTCGACTCCGTCGCAGCGCAGGTCGATGGGCGGCTTGTCGTCCTTGCCGTCGTCCTTACCGCCGTCGCCGCCCTCGTCGTCGTCCTTACCGCCGTCGTCCTTACCGCCCCCGCCGTCCTCGTCGGGCAGCTTGGTCGGCGGGGCGGGCTCCTCGGCCGTGCAGCGCGGGGTGACGACCGCCTTGGCCGTCGCCTCGGCGTGCTTGTTCTCCGTGCCGGGGATGACGGTCTTGCCCACGGGCTTGTGCGTCCGGACCGTGACGGTGAAGGACGTCGGCAGGAAGTCGGGCCCTTGGCAGTCGGTGACGTCCGCGCCGTTCTGGTCGGCGAACCACTGCGCCTCGTCACAGGCGCTGGTGCCGCCCAGTCCCCGTCCGCTGAGCAGGTCCTCCCATGCGCTGCCGTTCGCGATCGCCTCCAGGAACCCCTTCCGCAGCTGGTCGCGGTAGTCCTGGGCGGCCGCGAGGGCCGCCGCGTCGGCGGCGGTCTGTCCGCCGTTGCGGGTGGCTCCGGCCTGGCCGACGGCGAAGAGGGCGAGCGCGAGGAACAGGAGGCCCGCCACCGCCGTGATGTAGATCGGGAATGCCTGCCCCGCGTCGCTCCTGAGATCTCGCCGCGCTGTCACGGGGCTGATCAGATGCCGACGACCTGGGAGATCTTGTTGGAGATGGCGTTTGCGATCATGCTGCCGAAGTCCGTGGTCGACAGCACCAGCACGATGGCCACCACCACGGCGATGATGCCCAGGTATTCGATCGAGGTCTGGCCCCGATCGTTCCGCATGACGCGCTTCCCCATTGTGTTCCCCTCCATGGGCTGCCGTGCCTTCGTGGTCCGGCGACTCAACCCCCGTCATGCCGCTCGCGACAGGAGCAAAGTACGCCGAAACAGCCGTCTCGGAACAGTGCTCCAGGAAGCATTGCCTTCCCCGTTCACCACGTTCGAACCGTGAGCGCAGGGACCGGCAGCGGCCGCGCATCCGTCTCACCCCCTCCCGGCGCGAGGAGTTCACCGGCGACGACTGTCCCACATTCAATTGCAATCGCGAAGGAAGTTCACCCAAAAGAGACCGTCAGTCACCGGTCACCGAGCCGAAGTCGGTGCCGGACCCGATGAAGAACCCCGCGACGAGCAACACCATCGTTCCGGGCACCATGAAGGTCGTAATGACCATGGTCGCCTTCGGCACCGCGCGGGCCGCGCGCCGCCGGGCGTTCTGTGCGTCCGTACGGCGCATGTCGTTCGCAATGGCGATCAATGTCTCGACAATCGGAGCGCCCAGCTCCTCACCCTGCTGGAGCGCGGTGACGAACTGCGCGACCTGTTCCGAGTCATTACGCTGACGTAGTTCCTCGAACGCCTGGCGGCGGCTGACACCCATGTCCATTTGCCGAAGTGTGATGCGAAGTTCATCCGCCCAGGGACCCTCGTACTTCTCCGCGACCCGGTCCAGGGCCTGACGGAAACTCAGTCCGGCGCTCACCACGACCGCGAGGACGTCCAGGAAGTCCGGCAGGGTCCGCTCGATCGCGTCCTTGCGCTCCCGCACCGCCGCCCAGATGCCCACCTCGATCCAGAACAGCCCGAACGCCACCAGCAGCAGCGCCAGCAGAACCTGGCCCTTGAGCAGCATCACCAGCGCCCCGCCGAAGCCCAGCGCCCCGTAGACCGCCCGCCGGGCCGCGTAGCGGTCCACCGTCAGACCGCCCGGGTTGCCCGCCAGATCGATCCGCCGGCGGACCCGGGCCACCCGCTTCTCGCCCATCAGCCGCAGCACGAAGGGGGCGTAGCGCATGCCCAGCCGGTCGACGGCCGAGCCGACCGCGGTCGTCCGGCTGGAGCCGACCTCCAGGGCCACCGCCAGATCGCTGGGCAGCTTGGCCTCGCTGCGGTACAGCGCGATGCCGTAGGCGATGCCCGCCACCGCGAGGCCGGCCGCCAGCGCCAGCAGCAGTGCCATGTCCCTGTGTCCCCTTCGTTCAGGTTCGTTCCGGTCGGACCTGCCCGGTCAGACCTGGTTCGCTCTGGTTCAGACGTCGATTCTGGACATGCGGCGGATGAGGAAGAAGCCGATGCCGTACAGGCAGAAGGCCGCGACCACCGCGGCCTGGCCCCAGAAGGAGGACGTCATCCGGTCCAGTGAGCCCGCCGAGATCCGGTTCATCAGCAGCAGCGTGCCGATCCCCAGCAGCGGTACGACATACGCGGTGACGGTCACCTGGGAGAGCTGGGTGCGCACCTCCCGCCGGGTCTCCTTGCGCTCCTCCAGCGTCTGGGTGAGATTGCGCAGGGAGCTGACCACGGTCCCGCCCGCGCGGTTGGACAGCACCAGCGTGGTGACCAGCACCACCAGCTCCCGGGACGGCAGCCGCTCCGCCAACTCCTCCAGGGCGTCGTCGATCGAGTGGCCCACGGCCAGCTTGGCCGCGACCTTGGCCAGCTCCTCGCCCGCCGGGGCCTCCATCTCGTCCGCCGCCATGCCCAGCGCGGTGCGCAGCGCCAGCCCGGCCTGGGTGGCGTTGGCCAGGATCCGCGACAGCTCGGGCAGCTGGTTGATGAACCGCTCTATCCGCTTCTGCCGCTGCCAGTTGAGGAACGCGAAGGCTCCCCAGACGGCGATCACCGCGGCTATCGGGCCGAAGAACGCCGCCAGGAAGGACGCCGCGAGCAGCCACAGCCCGGCCGCCGCCGCCGCCGTCCAGACGAAGAACTCCCCCGGGGTGATCTCCAGGCCCGTGGCCGCCAGCCGCAGCTCCAGCTTCCGGCCGACGGAGGTGGCGCGCAGCCGCCGGTCCAGCCGGGCGAACCGGCGCCCGCGGGCCCCGCCCGGCAGCGGACCGGTCTCCGCGAGCCGGTCGATCAGCGCGCGCTGCTGCTCCTTGCCGCGGACGTAGGTGTGCACGCCCACGACGCCCAGCGCGCCGCACACCAGCGTCGCGCCGAGGGCCGCCGTCGCGAGATGGTCCATGGGCCCTGCTACCTCCGGTCCCTGGGGTGATACGGGGGTCGGTCGTGCGGCGGCCGGTCGTACGGGTCGGATCCGGCCGCGCGGGTGGCCAGCTGGGCCGGGAAGGCGGCCACGCCGAAGGCCGGCGGCACCGATTCGCTCGCCATCCGCAGCCGCTCCGCGACCCGCTCCGGCAGCGGGAAGTAGCGGAACCGGCCGTGCACCACCCGGTCCGCGCCCATGGGCTGGGCGTCGAAGCGGCAGACGGTGGCGATGCGGTACGCCTCGTGGCCGTGGCTGTCGAGCAGCGCGATCTCGCTGATCCGGCGCGAGCCGTCGGCGTGCCGGACGAGCTGGACGATGCAGTCCACGGCGCTGTTGATCTGGTCCCGCAGCGCCTCGTAGGGGATCGCCACGTCCGACATGGAGGCGAGCGTCTGGAGCCGCATCAGCGCGTCCTCCGCGCTGTTGGCGTGGACGGTGGCCAGCGACCCGTCGTGGCCGGTGGACATGGCCTGGAGCATGTCGAGGGTCTCCCCGCCGCGCACCTCGCCGACGATGATGCGGTCGGGGCGCATCCGGAGGGAGTTGCGGACCAGATCGCGGATGGTGATCCGGCCCTTGCCCTCGACGTTGGGCGGCCGCGACTCCAGCCGGATGACATGGGTCTGCTGGAGCTGGAGCTCGGCGGCGTCCTCGACGGTGATGATGCGCTCCCCGTCGGGGATCAGCCCGGAGAGGGCGTTGAGCAGGGTGGTCTTGCCGGAGCCGGTGGGGCCGGAGACCACGACGTTGAACTTGGCCCGCACCAGCGCCGCGAGCAGCATCAGCATCTGCTCGTCCAGCGTGCCCATGCCGATCAGCTCATGGAGGGTGTAGGCGCGCGGGAAGCGGCGGATGGTGAGCGTCGCGCCGGTGAGGGCGAGCGGCGGGATGATCACGTTGACCCGCTCACCGGACGGGAGCCGGGCGTCGACCATCGGATTCGACTCGTCCACCCGGCGGTTGACCGTGGAGACGATGCGCTCGATGGTCTGCATCAGCTGCTCTTCGGAGGCGAAGCGGACGGGGACCAGCTCCACCCGGCCCGAGCGCTCCACGAAGATCTGGTCCGGGCCGTTGACCATGATCTCGGTGATCGAGGCGTCCTCCAGGAGGGGTTCGAGCACCCCGAGGCCGAGCGCCTCGTCCACCACCCGGCGGATCAGCTGGGAGCGCTCGCTGGTCGACAGCACCGGGCCCTCGCGGCTGATGATGTGGCCGAGCACGCGCTCCAGCCGGGAGCGGCGCTCGGTGGCGGCGAGCGAGGACATCTCCGCGAGGTCGATCTCCTCGAGCAGCTTGGCGCGGTAGACGGAGACCAGGTGCCCGTCCTGGCGTCCGCCGCCCTCGCCGTTCCCCTCCGGCGCGGTGATACGGGCCCGCAGGCTCATCGGTCGCCTCCCATCGCGGCCGCCCCCGCGCCGTCTCCCTCTGCGCAGGGCATCGTGGCGCTCTTCTCGGCGCTGCCGAAGTCGAAGCCGGGGATGACGGAGGGGATCTCCACGGTCGCGGTGGCCCGCGCCTCCCCGCCGCCGCAGCCGCCGCTGCTGATACCGGCCCCGTCGGCCAGCCACCCGCTCATCGCCGCCAGCCCGGCGGCCTGCGGGCTGGTCCGCGGCTCGTCCAGCGAGGCCGTCCGCGCCGCCGCCCGCGCGGCGGTCCCGGCCTGCTGCGCGGCGTACGCGGCGATCCCGAGCTGCACGGCGGCCAGCGCGACGAGGATGAGGACCGGCAGGAAGCCGAGAAACTCGATGGACGCCGAACCCTGATCGCGCCCGCGTCCCCCCGCCGCCCCTCGACCCGCCCGGCCGCGGCCCGCGTCGGCGAGACCCCACCCGCCAAGCGGAGCGGAGGCCGCAGGATGCTCGGCCGTACGACGGCGTCGGGGCAGCGGCGGGACGACGACTACGCGGCGCCGAGCCACCCCGGCACTCCCCCGCACGCGCGTGCGGCCCCCACCGGCACCCGCGCCCAGGCGGCCGGGCCGACGGGCGTCCGCATCGGCCACCACCGTGTGGTCGAACGCCGCGCCACGGCCGCCCGGCCGGGCTACCGCTTCCGGGCGGACCGTCGTGGGACGGTCCCGCGGCGAGTGGGCGGCCGCGACGTGCGGCGACGCGACGGCGCGAAGGGAGGACGCGAGACCGGCCGCCCCGCGCCTCCGCCGGGGGTTCCCCGCCTCGGGACGGCGCCGCCGGGCGGCCCCGGCCCGCGTCGAGCGGCCCCCGGGGAGAAACATCTCGCCCAGGCCCCGCCGCCACCACGCGCCGGCCGCAGCCGCGGACCGTCGGACCGCTCGCACCGTGGTCCCCGCCCGGTAACCCCGCCGCCAGGCTGCCGCTTCCGGACCGGCGGCCGTAAGACGGCCCCGCAGCGGGGCGGCGATCACGCGACGCCGCGCCGCGACGGCGCGGGGCGAGGAGGTGCGGCGGGCCGCCCGGCGCCTTCGCGGCGCGGCCCCCGCCTCAGGAGGGCACCGCCGGGCGGCCTGTGCCGAACCAACCGGCGAAGCGCCGGGGAACACCACGCCCGAGCCTCGCCACCGCCCCGCGACGGCGGCAGCGGACCCACCACCCGCCGCACCAAGTACCGCCACCTCACCCACGGCCCCGCCGTCCGAGACCGCAGGGCCCTCGGCCGAGGCCACGAAACCGGCCCCAGACCGAGGGATCGGCCCAGGACGGCCACCCGGCCGGGGAGTCGACGCTGGCGCCGCAAACCCAGCCGCCGAGGCCGCCGGGCTGTCGGCCAATGCCGCAGACCCACCACCCGCCGCACCAAGTACCGCCACCTCACCCACGGCCCCGCCGTCCGAGACCACAGGGCCCTCGGCCGAGGCCACAAAACCGGCCCCAGACCGAGGGGTCGCCCCAGGGCGGCCACCCGGCCGGGAGGTCGGCGCGGAGGCTTCGTGGTGACGGGTCATCGTGTCACTCGCCTCCGCCCGCCAGATCGGTTTCGTCCGCCGCGCCCGCCGTGCCGGTGACCGTCCAGGGGAAGTCGGCCGCGCCGGGGAAGAGGATCGGGACGTGGAGTTTCACCGTGGCCTTGTAGACCGCGCCGTCGCCGCCGGCGCAGTCGATGTCGGCGCTCCAGGAGCCGGGGATGTCCTTGCTCGCCGCCTCCTGGCAGGCGCCCGCGCCCTTGGCGGCGCCCGCGCGGGCGCCCTTGTCGGCCGAGTTGCCGGCCAGTGAGTACGTGTAGCCGACCAGCACCAGCTGCCAGATGACCACGAGCACGGTCAGCGCCAGCGGCAGGACGCCGAGGAATTCGACCGTCACCTGGCCGCGGTCGCCGCGCTTGCGCAGGAAACGGCTGGTGGGGGGCGAGGGGGCGATCTCGCCCCGCGCGTCGGTGCCGTCGCCCACGCTGCCCTCCGCCGCCGCGTCGCCGCCCGCCGCTATGGCGTGGCGCCGCCGCAGCCCCGGCAGCGAGCGCTCGCCGCCCCCGGCCGCGTGGCCGCCCCGGTGCGCGGCGCGGCGGCCGCCGCCCGGGGGCGCGGCGTCCGCCAGGCCCAGCTCGCCGGCCAGCCCCCACAGCGCCTGTTTGACGGCCGACTTGGCGTCCAGGTCGTGCATCCGGCCGGAGTCGACGGCGGGCTGGAGCTCCTTGTAGCCGGCCGGGATCGCCGTGCGCGCCACCGTCGTGCCCGTGGCCCGCTGGACCAGCTGGGGCTGGATCTCGGCGCTGCGGGTGAGCCGGTTGACCACGGTCACGGTCTCCTCGGCCTTGCGGATCTGGAGCCGGTCCCAGAGCCGCACCATGCGCTTGGCGGCGCGCACCGCGACCACGTCCGGGGTGGTCACCAGCAGTGCGATGTCCGCGGTCTCCACGGCGGCGGCGCCCGCGGAGGTCATCTGCGTACCGCAGTCGACGACCACGAGTTCGAAGCGCGACCGCAGGGCGCCGATGACCTGGCGGGCGGTGCGGTCGGTCACCTCTTCGCCGCGCTCCCCCTCGCCCGGCGCGAGCAGCAGCCCGAGCCCGGTCTGGTGGGTGAACACCGCGTCCTGGAGCACGCGCGGCGAGATGTCGCTGATCTGCGCCAGGTCGGCGATCGAGCGCCGGAACTGGACGTCGAGGTAGGAGGCGACGTCCCCGGCCTGGAGGTCCATGTCGACGAGCGCGACCTTACGGCCCGCGGCCCGCGCGGCGAGCGCGAGCTGCACGGCGGTCACGGTGGTGCCGACCCCGCCCTTGGCGCCCGCGACCGCGACCAGCTTGCCGCCGGGCCCGGTGGTGAGCTGGTCGACGCCGCCCCCGAGGTGGCGGCGCACGCCGGTCGCCCACTGGGCGGCGCCCTGGACGCGGGCGGCCAGTTCGTCGTACGACAGCGGTATCCCGGCGATGCCGCGGGCGCCGGCGTCCATGGCGGCCGAGTACAGCGCGGGCCCCGCGTCGGCGGTCACCAGGACCACGCCCACCGCCGGGAAGCGCAGCGCGATCTCGCGGATCAGCTCCAGCGCGGGGGCCGGGCCGATGCGCTCATGGACGAGGACGACCTCCGGCAGCTCCTCCAGGGATGCGGCGGCCAGCGCGGCGAGGGTGTCGAGCAGCGCGGTCGAGTCGCCCACCGGCTCCGACGGTTCGACACCGGGCAGCCGGCCGAGCAGCCCGCCGAGGGAGCGGGCGGCGTCGGGGTCGCCGACGGCCGGCAGAATTCTGATCGTCACCGCGGCACCTCCTCACTCACTTGTCACCGTCGAGGGTGTAGGTGCGGTCGCCGGGGTCTATGGAGTCGTCCTCGCCCGGGGCGACCAGCGCGAGCCGCACATGGGAGGCGAAGGACTCGGCGTACGCCACGCGCTGGGCGTTCTTGGTGTCGAGCGCGAAGGTGATCGGGACGGCCTCGTTGATCCGCCGCTTGTCGTCCTGGTCCGGCTCCAGGGCGGTGATCTTGCCGAGGTCGAGCACCTCGGCGCCCGCGACGATCAGCTTGGAGACCGGTTCCTCGTCCTGGGTCCTGCCCTCGAAGGTCGCGTAGATGTTGACCTTCGCGCCCGGCGTGATCTTGCCCGCGACACCGGTGGCCGCGTCGATCATGATGGCGATCTCCTGTTCGCCGGGCTTCAGGGCGGGCCGGTCCACGATCATGTCCCGTTGCAGCAGCGACCCCTTGGCCAGCTGGGTCACCGCGATCTTCCCGCGTAGCTCGGCGAGATCGGTGACGGCGGTGGAGGGCACATAGCGCTCGGGCATCGAGACCTTCTCGAACTGCCCCGCCTCCAGGGCCTTGTACGGCTTGACGTCCGAGGTGAGCTTGTACGCGGTGGTCTCGGGGCCGACCTTCGACTCCACGTCGTCGATGACGGCGAGCACTCCGGCGAAGGCACCGACGGCGCACAGGACCGACAGGAGCAGCAGGATGACTCCGCGGCGCTGGCGTGAATTCATGGGACGCACAACCTCGTTCGGGGACGTTACCGGCTGGTCAGGGCGGGACGGTGGGACGTGAGCAGGGCGGGGATCTCATCGCCGCGCGCCACCGGGCAGGAACAGAAGGCGCAGCGGTCGCCGATGAGTTCGAAACCGCACCAGTGGCACTCCTCTCTCCTGACGGAGGCCACGAGCTGGTAGAGCACCGAGAGGTCGGGGATGGCCGCGGCGAACTCGATCAGCTTCGGGGTGCCCCACCAGCGCGCCGACTCGGCGGGCAGCGGCACCTCCTCCACCCCCCGTACGCCCCAGGCGGGGGCGAGGGCGCCGGTGACCCAGTCGTCGTGGCCCGCGCCGCCGTCCCCGTGGCCATGGCTGGTCAGCTGGCCCCGGGCGACGGTCAGGGCGGTGGCGTAGCCGGGGGCGGGCAGCTCGGCCGCGCCGCCGACCCTGACCAGCCGCGGGGTGGGGTGGGCGAGCACCCCGAACTGGGCGCCGGGCATCCACGACTTGACGTGCGAGGTGAGGCTGACCGGGACCCGGTCCAGCCGGGCGACGCTGCCCAGGAGCGCGCCCGCGTGGATGTAGTGGGAGAGCAGCCGGGCGGCGCAGGCCAGGACGCCGGGGCTGAAGTCCGATAGGGACAGCTGGCGCAGCTGGCGGGCGAGCACGGCCACGGCCAGCGGCGGCAGTTCGAGCGGCAGCAGCGCCATCCGGTCGCTCTCCAGGACGGCACGCACGGTGTGCAGCCGGCGGACCACGGCCGCGGGGGTCGCGGCCGGGTAGAGCACGATGAGATAGCCCTGCTGGTCCAGGAGGGTCGCGACCTCGGCGGCCGCGTCGTCGAGCGACTGCGCCTCCGGCGGGCGGAGCACTACGGCCGACGGGGTCTGCCCGTCGGGCGGCGGAAGCACCAGCTCCCGGCCGGTGACTGCTATCGCGGTGGGCACGTCGGCTACCCCGTCTCACATCGGCGCCGAGCGGCGGCGGCCACAGGTCTTTACTGCCCCTGTCCTGGTGCGTCGTCTGTCCTGGTGCATCGTCACTTTATCCACGAAAGCCGCGCGAGAGAACAGTTCCTCTGGGTTCCTCACCCGGGCCGGTTGCGGAGGGCGCGCATCCTCTTGACAAGACTATTGGTCTGGACCACTTTACGTTCATACGGTGGCCACCGTCCGCAAGCTCCTCCTTTACGCCGGCTTTCCAACGGATTCCCCCACGGAGGCAGTCATGGACCGTGCCCCACACCCCCGCAGCACCCGGCTCAGACGCCGGTTCGCCCGGCTGACCAGCGCGTTCGCCACCGCCGCACTGGGTGCCACCGGCCTTGTCGCCCTCGGCGGCGGCGCCGCGAGCGCCGCCGCCGCCAACCTCGCCCAGAACCCCGGTTTCGAATCCGGCCTCAGCGGCTGGACCTGCTCGGCCGCCGCCGGCACCACCGTCACGAGCCCCGTCCACAGCGGCTCGGCCGCGCTCAAGGCCACCCCGGCGGGCACGGACAACGCCCGCTGCGCCCAGACCGTCGCCGTCCAGCCCAACTCCTCGTACACGCTCAGCGCCTGGGTGCAGGGCAGCTATGTGTACCTCGGCGCGAGCGGCACCGGCACCACCGACGTCTCGACCTGGACGCCCTCGGCCACCGGCTGGCAGCAGCTCAGCACGTCCTTCACCACCGGCGCGAACACCACCTCGGTGACCGTCTACACCCACGGCTGGTACGGCCAGCCCGCCTACTACGCCGACGACATCACCCTGACCGGCCCCGGCGGCGACCCCGGTGACCCCGGCGACCCCGTGCCGGCCGCGCCGGGCGGGCTGAGCACCGGCGCCGTCACCTCGTCCTCCATCGCCCTGTCCTGGTCCCCGGTCACCGGCGCGACCGGCTACAACGTCTACCGCGACGGCTCCAAGGCGCAGTCGGTCAGCGGCACCTCGGCGACCGTGACCGGCCTGTCGCCGTCCACCTCGTACCGGTTCGAGGTCACCGCCACCAACGCGGCGGGTGAGTCGCCCAGGTCGTCCGCCGTCACGGGCACGACCTCGGCCGGAAGCGGCGGGGGCGGTGGCGGCACCGTGCCGAAGCACGCGGTCACCGGCTACTGGCAGAACTTCGACAACGGCGCGACCGTGCAGAAGCTGGCCGCCGTCCAGGACCAGTACGACATCATCGCGGTCGCCTTCGCGGACGCCACCGGCACCCCGGGAGCGGTCGACTTCCATCTCGATCCCGCCGTCGGCTACGGCAGCGAGCAGCAGTTCAAGGACGACATCAAGGCCAAGCAGGCGGCCGGGAAGTCCGTCGTGATCTCGATCGGCGGCCAGAACGGCACGGTGTCCGTCAACGACACCGCATCCGCGAACAACTTCGCCAACTCCGTCTACGCCCTGATGCAGGAGTACGGCTTCGACGGCGTCGACATCGACCTGGAGAACGGCCTCAACGCCACCTATATGACCCAGGCGCTGCGCGCGCTGTCGGCGAAGGCCGGGTCAGGGCTCGTCATCACCATGGCCCCGCAGACGCTCGACATGCAGTCCACGTCCAACGCCTACTTCCAGACGGCGCTGAACATCAAGGACATCCTGACGGTGGTCAACACGCAGTACTACAACAGCGGTTCCATGCTGGGCTGCGACGGAAAGGTCTACTCCCAGGGCTCGGTCGACTTCCTCACCGCCCTGGCCTGCATCCAGCTGGAGGGCGGACTGTCCCCGTCCCAGGTCGGCCTCGGCGTCCCCGCCTCGACGCGCGGCGCGGGCAGCGGCTACGTCTCGCCGACGGTCGTGAACAACGCCCTGGACTGCCTGGCCCGCGGCACGAACTGCGGCACCTTCAAACCGTCCAGGACCTACCCGGCGCTGCGCGGCGCGATGACCTGGTCCACCAACTGGGACGCGACCGCGGGCAACGCGTGGTCCAACGCGGTGGGCCCCAAGGTCCACGGACTGCCGTAGCGTGACGCGGCCCCTTCCGCGGAAAGCGAGCGGAAGGGGAGAGGAAGGATCGCAGAAGGATCAGAAGGCCCAGAAGGCGCGGCAGTCGCAGAAGGGGAAAGGGGGCCGGGGCGCAAGCGCTCCGGCCCCCTCATCCGCATTTTTCACCCTCACGGGTAGCGAAGATGACGCGTGGGGTTGACAACGGCATTGGTCTGGACCACCTTATACGCACGCCACAGGGGCCCCTGAACGCGCATTGGCAACACCACCCCCACACCTCTCCCCCCACACACGGAGGCTGTCGTGGTACGCGCACAGATCACCAAGCGGTTGCTCTCCGCCGCCGCGGTCGCCGCCCTCGCCGCCGGAGGGCTGATATCCGCCGGATCGGCCCACGCGTCCGAGGAGCAGCCCGCCGCCGGGCATGGCGCCGCCGCCGTCCCCGAGCACGCCGTCACCGGCTACTGGCAGAACTTCGACAACGGCGCGACGACCCAGAAGCTGTCGGACGTGCCGGACGACTACGACATCATCGCGGTCGCCTTCGCGGACGCCACCGGCACCCCCGGAGCGGTCGACTTCACCCTCGACCCCGCCACCGGCTACGGCGACGAGCAGCAGTTCAAGGACGACATCAAGGCCAAGCAGGCGGCCGGGAAGTCCGTGATCATCTCCGTCGGCGGTGAGAAGGGCACGATCTCGGTCAGCGACGACGCCTCGGCGGACGCCTTCGCCTCCTCCATCACCGGCCTGATGGACGAGTACGGGTTCGACGGCGTCGACATCGACCTGGAGAACGGCGTCAACTCCACCTACATGACCAAGGCCCTCAAGGCCGTCCACGACAAGAAGAGCGACGTCGTGGTCACCATGGCGCCGCAGACCATCGACATGCAGTCGGCGAACACCGAGTACTTCAAGACCGCCCTGGGCATCAAGGACTTCCTGACGGTGGTCAACATGCAGTACTACAACAGCGGCTCGATGCAGGGCTGTGACGGCCAGGTCTACTCCCAGGGCTCGGTCGACTTCCTCACCGCCCTCGCCTGCATCCAGCTCGAGAACGGCCTGGACCCGTCCCAGGTCGGCATCGGCGTCCCCGCCTCCACCAGCGGCGCCGGCTCCGGCTACGTCGAGCCGGGCGTCGTCAACGACGCCCTCGACTGCCTCGCCAAGGGCACCGGCTGCGGCAGCTTCAAGCCGTCCAAGACCTACCCCGGCATCCGCGGCGCGATGACCTGGTCCACCAACTGGGACGCGGCGAACGGGAACGCCTGGTCGAAGGCGGTCGGCGAGCACGTCCACGGCCTGTAGCAGACACCTCGGCACCACGTACGCCGGTGCGCCCCGCTCACGGAATGCGGGGCGCACCGGCGTACGGGTGTTCGGGGGTTCGGACGTTCAGGCAGGCGTCAGGGCTTGGGCAGCGCACACCCCGCCCGGTTCAGGTCGATCTTGTTGCCGGTGGTCACGCATGCCGGGATGCCGTAGGTCTCCTGGGCGTAGTTGATCCCCTGCCGCACCGTCACCGTTCCGCTCTCGTCGACCTCGCAGGGGTTGTTGAGGGTGCAGCGGCCGCCGTCCTCGTTGCCCGTGTTGTTCACGGCCACGACCTTGCCGGACGCCGGGTCGACCACGGGAGAGCCCGAGGTTCCGCCGATCGTGTTACAGGCGGAGGTGTAGCGGACCGAATCCTTCCAGGTCCACTCCCCTTCCTTGAGACGATAGGCGAATCCGTCGATATTGCAGGAGTAGATCCTCTTCCAGTAGCCGGAGACCACATTGATGGCGGAGCCCTGGGTCGGGTGGCTGTCCGACAGCTGGAGCGCCTTGATCCCGTACGTCGACTGGATCTGGGCGTATGTGGACGTCAGCTGGTACAGCGAGATGTCGGTGTCGGTCATCGTCGCGTACGCGATCTTGCTGGCCCGTACGGTGCCGGCACTGCCGCCCGAGGCGGTCAGCAGGGTGAAGCTCCGGGTCGACGGCTGGTCGACGATCACTTCTCCCGCGCCCGGGAAACCGCTCTCCAGGCAGTGGCCGTTGGACAGGACGAGCGCGGGGTCGGTGTCGGCCGAGCCCGGCATCCGGACGACGGAGCCGGAACAGTTGCTGAGCGCCACCGTGCCCGCGAAGTTCACGGCCTTCGGGGCCTTGGCGGGGGACGCGGCCACGGGGGACGCGGCCGTCGCGGGCGCCGCGCCCGCGCCCACGAGGGTCGCGCCGCCCAGTAACAGGGCCGAGAGCGCACCGACGAGAGATCTGTGCATGCGGGGGGTTCCTTCCTCGATGGGAGGTGCCTCCGATGAGAGGTGCCTTCGGCTTCGACCATTTCCCACCCTTGCGCATGTCATGCGCATGGCCGAACACTGGCGCAGCAGTCGCTCGCCCTTCACCCCCCAGGAGATGTCATGCGACGCCGCATCAGCGGTAGACGGGCCACCGCCCTCACCGCCTTGCTCACCCTCGCACTCGCCGCCCCCGTGGCAGCCCAGGCCGACGATCCGGCCGCGCGGCCCGACACCGGCCGCACCGCCCCCGCAGCGGCCGGAACCGCCGACGAGACCGTGCGGCAGTACGAGGTCTCCGGCCCCGCCACCCCGGCCGCCCGCTCCGCCGTCGCCGCCACCGGAGTCTCCATCGACGAGGTGAACGCCCGCTCCCTGGTCGTCACCGCCGACGCGGCACAGGCCACGCGGCTGCGCGCGCTCGGCCACCGGCTCACCGCGCTGCCGGGCCCGCCCGACCGCGGCGAGGGCCGGTCCGCGCAGCCCTTCGACTTCCCCTCGGCCGACGCGAAATACCACAACTACGCCGAGGCCAACGCCGAGATCAACGCGGCGGTGGCCAAGTATCCGTCCATCCTCAGCAAGCGCGTCATCGGAAAGTCGTACGAGGGCCGCGACATCGTCGCCCTGAAGATCAGCGACAACGTGGCCACCGACGAGAACGAGCCCGAGGTCCTCTTCACCGCCCATCAGCACGCGCGTGAGCACCTGACCGTCGAGATGGCCCTCTATCTGGTGCGGCAGTTCACCGAGGGCTACGGCAGCGACTCCCGGATCACCAGCGCGGTCAACGGCCGGGAGATCTGGATCGTCCCGGATGTGAACCCCGACGGCGGCGAGTACGACATCGCCACCGGCTCCTACCGCAGCTGGCGCAAGAACCGCCAGCCCAACTCCGGCTCCTCGTCCGTCGGCACCGACCTCAACCGCAACTGGGCCTTCAAATGGGGCTGCTGCGGCGGCTCCTCCGGCTCCCCCGGCTCCGAGACCTACCGCGGCGCCCGCGCCGAGTCCGCCCCCGAGGTCAAGGTCGTCGCCGACTTCGCCCGCAGCCGCATCGTCGGCGGAAAGCAGCAGCTCAAGGCCGCGATCGACTTCCACACCTACAGCGAACTGGTGCTGTGGCCCTTCGGCTGGACGTACGACGAAACCACGACCGGCATGACGCGGGACGACTACGACGCCTTCGCGGCGGTCGGCAAGAAGATGGCGGCGAGCAACGGCTACACCCCCGAGCAGTCGAGCGAGTTGTACATCACCGACGGCGCGATCGACGACTGGCTGTGGGGCGACCAGAAGGTCTTCGCCTACACCTTCGAGATGTACCCGACCTCCTCCGGCGCCGGCGGCTTCTACCCGCCCGACGAGGTCATCGCCCGCGAAACCGCCCGCAACCGCGACGCGGTGCTCCAACTCGTGGAGAACGCGGACTGCATGTACCGCTCGATCGGCAAGGAGGCGCAGTACTGCGCCTGAGCCGAGGCCATACGGCACGCGGGCGCCGCCCCGGCGGGAGACCGCCGGGGCGGCGCCCCTCACGCCCCCTCGTCCGGGTCGTCGCCTTCGTCGTACGAAGGCAGGCGGGCGCCCCTGCTTTCAGCCACCCGCAGCACATCGCGGAGCGCCTCGCACAGCCGGTCCGCGAGGAAGCGCAGTTCGCGCGCGTCTGCCTTGGGGTCGTCCAGCAGCGGCCGGGCGTGATGGAGGAGTTTCGCGCCCATGGACACCTGTACGGCCTCGACCGCGTCCGCGCGTCGGTTCAGCGGGCTGTTCCCGTCGTCCGACGACAGGTAACACGGCTTGCCCTCGGGGTCCGTCCACGGCAGCAGGCGCAGCCCGGTCATCGCGCTCATCCGGACGGCCGTAAGGGAAAAGTGCACTCCCCCATGCGAACAGCCACCCGCTAGGTTCCTTCATGTTCATCAGCTCCATGTCGCTGGTGGGCCACGCCCTCGGGCCGGTGCACCCCGGTCGCGAGGGTCCTGCGTCTCTTCACGCTGTGTGGCGCTTTCCTCACAGAGTGGAGGGTGTTCTGGCTACGCTGCCAGGAGGGCGAGCCTGACAACGCACCCTTCAACTCGGGAGGTCAGCCCATGACGAGGGACCGAAGGCCACGCACCCCCAGGGAGAAGTACGGGGAGGAGCTGAGGCTGCGCCGCATAGCGGCCGAGCTGACGCAGGAGGCACTGAGTGAGCGGGTGGTGTGCTCCCCCACGCTGATCAGCCACTTCGAGGCGGGGCGCCGGCTGCCGAAGCCGGATGACGCGGCCCGGATCGATCAGGCGCTGGGGACGGACGGCTTCTTCGCGCGGTGGCTGGAGGACCTGGAGTCGAAGTGGACCGACCACTTCGCGACCGTCGCCGAGCTGGAACCGCAGGCCACCCTGATTCAGCAGTTCGCGCTCACACTTGTCCCCGGCCTGCTTCAGACGCCCGCCTACGCACGGGCCCTGTTCAGTGCGTACCGCCCCAACCACACGCCCGAGGAGCTTGACCGGGACGTCGTCATCCGAACGGAACGGGCCCGGATTCTGGACAGGCCGTCGCATCCTGTCGTGTGGACGCTCCTCGACGAAGCCGTGCTGCGACGCCGTGTCGGTGGCCCTCAGGTTATGGCCGAACAACTGCACAAGATCGCGGACATGGCCGCAGCGGGGCGCCTGCGGCTGCACGTGCTGCCCTACGCCGCCGGGGCTCACGCGCTCCAGCAGAGTCTGCTCACGCTCATGAGTTTCGGGGATTCCGCCCCGGTGGCGTACGTCGAAGGCTTCCTCACCGGCAACTTGATGGATGATCCGTCGCTGGTGAACGCCAGCCAAACGGCCTACGCTCTGGCCCTGAGCGAAGCATTGTCGCAGCAGGAGTCACTGGCCCTCGTCAGGGCGGTAGCGGAGGAACACGCGGATGGTCAGTAGTGAGCACGCCACCCCCCATGGCTCCGCGATCAACGGGTGGATCAAGTCCAGCTACAGCGGCGGCGATCAGGGTGAATGCCTTGAGGTCGCCCGGGGCCACGCCGACGTCCCCGTCCGCGACAGCAAGAACCCCGACGGTCCGGTCCTGATGTTCGAGTCGTCCGCGTGGTCGGCGTTCGTCTCCGCCGTCAAGCAGGGGGAGCTTCCCAGCACCTGATCCAGGTGGGCCCCTGGCCGGCGAGGGTGCCGACCAGGGGCCACACAACCGTGAGTTTGCGTCAGCCGTCGTTCTCCGCCGACGGGATGTAGGCGCCCGGCACGTCCTGCGGAGCGTAGATCTTCTTCTCACCCGGGTACGGCTTCGCCCAGTTGTGCGTCTCGTACCACGTGAGGTGGTTCATCTGGGCGGGGGGAGCGTAGTCCGGGACGGCGTGGGGGCCGGTCAGGCGCTGCTTCGACTTCCACTGGTTCCACTGGGCGGCGACGTCCTTCATGTCCGCCGGCACCGAGGGCGACGGCACGGCCGCCGCCTTCGGGCTCTGGGCCGCGGGGGTGTCCAGGCCGCAGGACGGCGGGGTCTTCACACCGGCGGTGAGCGAGGTCCGGTTGGGCAGCGCCTTGAACGGGGTGAAGTCCGGCTTCTGGGTGAACGCCTGGGCCATCGGGGTGGCCGCGGTGTCCTTCTGGTTCATCGGCTGGATGCCGAGGATCTGCTCGATGGTTCGCATCATGTTGATCTGCGAGTAGTAGTGGCTGTCCACGGTGCCGTGCTTGGCCCAGGGGCTGATGATCTGGACCGGGGCACGGTGGCCGTCGACGTGGTCGAGACCCGCCTGGGAGTCGTCCTCGACGACGAAGATCGCCGAGTCCTTCCAGTACTTGCTGTGCGAGATCTCGTCGACGATCTGGCCCACGGCGAGGTCGTTGTCCGCGACCTGGGAGGCGGCGCTCACCGGGCCACCGGTGTGGTCGCTGGAGAGCCAGAACATGTTCAGGTTCGCCGGACCGTTCTTCTCGAAGTCCTTCTTCCAGATCTGGGCCCGGTAGATGTCCGGGACGCTGGTGTCGAACTTCGGGTAGCCGGGCACCGACACGTCGTTGAGCGACGGGATCGGCGAGGTGGAGTTCAGCGGGTAGGCGGTGTCCTGACCGGTCGCCGCCATGTTCTTGCTGTCGCAGTACAGGTTCTGCCAGCTGGCGTCCGACGGCTTGGTCAGGAACTGCTGGAACTCGCCGAAGTTCCGGACGGACTTGCCGGCCGCCTGCGCGCCGGTCCAGATGAAGCCGGTCTTCTGGTGGCCGAGGGCGTCGTCCTCGGTGTCGTAGCTGCGGGCGTACTCACCGGCCGAGGACTCGGTGTACTCCGGGTTGTCGGCCTGCATCAGCCAGTTGTGGCCCTCGGCGGAGTTGGTGCCGATGTCGTACGTGTTGTCGTACAGGCCGAACTGCCGGGCCAGGGCGTGCTGGTTCGGCGTGACGTTCTCGCCGAACTCGGTCAGCGACGGGTCGCCGTTGCCCTGCGGCATGTCACCGAAGACCTGGTCGTAGGTCCGGTTCTCCTTGACGAGCAGGAAGACGTGCTTGATCGTCGAGGGGTCGCCGAGCTTGACCGGGACCGGCACCGGCTTGGCCGGGGTGCCGTCGGACTTCTTGAGCGACTCCCCGTTCCAGCCGTTCTGCTGGAAGACCTTGCCGGTGTAGGACTTGATCACGCTGTCGTCGGGCAGCGTGAACTTCTGGAGGCTGGACGTCGTGTCGTGGGTGCGGTGCGCGCCGGTGGCCTTACGGCGGGCGTCGACGCCACGGGTGTTGGAGACGTAGACCTGGTTGCCGGAAGTGGTGATCTCCGAGGGGAAGTAGTCCGTGGGGAGCAGACCGACGTAAGAGACCGGCTCCTGCGGGGAGGTGTACTTGTAGACGGCCACGGCGTTGGCACGGCCGAGGGTCACCAGCAGATGACCGTCGTCGGTGAGGTTCACCGCGGTGGGCTCGTAGCCCACCCGGGCCTTGGCCCAGGGCTGGGTGGAGATGGTCTGGACGACCTTGTCCTTCGCCGTGTCGATGACCGACACGTTGTTGTCGGCGGTGTTGGTGACGAACACCACGCCGTTCTTGGCGTACACGGCGGTCGGGTGCAGACCGACCTCGATGCCGGCGACCGCGGCGTCCTGGTGCGCCAGGTCGATGACGCTGACCGTGCCGCTGGTGGTGGCGGCGGTCTTCTGGTCGGCGAGTACATGGGTGCCGTACGAGTTGATGGTGGGCTCGCCGGGCTTGGCCGGACGGCCGCCCTCGTTGCTCACGTAGAGCTTCTTCCCGACGACGACCATGCCGCGCGGGGCGTTGCCCACGTTCCAGCTCCGCTCGATGGTCCCGGTCGCGGCGTCGATGGCGACGACCCGGTTCTGGCCGTTGACCGCGGAGTACACGGTCTTGCCGTCGGCCGAGAACGCGGCCGCGCCCACCAGGGCGTGCTTGGACCCCTGCGCCGGGATGCTGACGGTCCGCGGGCTGGAGACGCCGCCGTCCGCGTTCACGGTGAACACGGTGTAGCCGTCCGGCTGGCCCAGCCACAGCTGCTTGCCGTCGGGCGAGTACGTCGGGCCCTCCTGGCCCACGTTGTTGCTGCTGATGCGGGGGTTCGACGACGCGGCGTTGCTGACGAGCTGCTGCGTCTTCCAGTTCTTCAGGTCCACGATGGCCAGGGCCGCGCCACCGTCGGTGACCGAGGCGGCCATGTGCGTGCCGTCCGGGCTGACCGTGGACGACATGATCTTGCCCTGGTTGATGACGAGACGGTCGCCGTACGGGGCGATGTACTGGTTGCTGGAGACGACCTGGCCGTTCTCGGTGACCTGACCGACCTGGTCCGTGCCGAACTGGTGGGTCTGCGCGAGCGCCGTGCCGGTGGCCACGAGGGCGACGGCGGTGGTGCCCGCCGTCAACAGCGGTATCCGGCGGCCGATGCGTCTGCTGATGAGGCTGATCCGGGCTTCCTCGGCGAGCTTGCGGCGGCGAGTTACCTGCATGGGGTGTTATCCCTTCGGGGTGGTGTCGAGCAGTTCGACGTTGCCGTCGAACTGCCACAGCGGGTTCGGTGCGTCCCCGTCGGGCGTCCGCACCAGGAAGTAGCCGTTCACTTCCTTCGGTCCATCGCCATCGGCCATGAACCGCCCGTCCGGAGTGACGTCGAGTTGGTAGATGGCCTGTCCGGGGGCCTCGACGCCGGGGAGATGCCAGGTCACGACGCAGCGCCAGTCGTTGCCCGGACCTTCCGCCGCGACCCTGGTGCTTCCCTTGCCGCACGACGCCGTGGCCTTCAACTGGGCCTCGGTGACGGCGGGCCGGTTGAGCTGGTCGGTCTGCATGCGGTACAGGTGCGCGAACGCCGTGGCGAGCGAGCGCTGCACCTTGTCCTGCTCGATCCCCGAGCCCGTCGCCGAGGTCGTCGCGGCGACGACCGCGAACGACGCGGCGGCCACCCCGACCAGCGGCAGGACCCCGACGGCGATCGCGCGGCGGCCCGAACCGTCGTGGGCCGGGTTGGTGAAATCGCGCCGTACGAAGAGCACATACGCCAGCGCCGTCGCGACCACGGCCCACACCAGGCTGACAACGACGCCGATCAGCAGCGGGCCGAGTTGCCGGGGGTCGGTGAACAGACCGTTCCAGGAGATGAAGGCGTAGCTCGGCAGGGCGACGCGTACGGCCACCGGAAGCGGCAGCATCTGGGCGACCGCCATCGCGAGCGAGACCAGCACGGGTACCAGCAGCCCCATCGGGGACCGTCCCAGCGTGACCGACCCGAGGAGGCCGAGTGCGGCGAGCGCCAGAGTGGGAGCGAGGACGCAGACCCAGGAGAGCAGGACCGAGACGGCGGCGTCCGACGGTGCCAGGAGATGGCCGTCGAGACCGACCAGCGGCCGGTTGCCGACCGCGAGGAGACCGCCGACGGTGCTGGAGACCGCGAGCCCGGCCACGAGCAGCAGCAGGACGGTGAGGCTGGCCACCGCCTTCGCCACGAAGATCCGCCGGGGCGAGCGGACCGCCACGAGCAGATGGCGCCAGGTGCCGAGCCGGTCCTCGGAGGCGAACACGTCACCGGCCACGACCGAGGTCAGCAGCGGGAGCGCCCAGGTCCCGGCGAAACCGAGCATCACCAGCGGCCCGGCCCACCCGGAGGCGAGCATCCAGCGCCCGAAGAGGGTGTCGACGGGAAGCGTGCTCTGCTGGCCCACCCCGACGACGAAGAGGGCGGGGGCGATCCAGCAGGCCAGGGCCAGCAGGCGGATCCGCCACTGGGAGAGGAGCTTGACCAGCTCGAAGCGGCAGGCGCGGGTGACGGGGACGCGACGGCCCCCGGTCACCTGCTCGTCATCCTGTTCCCGGCTCCGGGTGAGGGTCGCGGTCATCTGTCCGCCTCCTGCTGCTCGGTGAGGGCGAGAAACGCGGCTTCGAGCGGCGATACGACGGGGGTGAGCTCGCGCAGTGCGACGCCCTTCTCCACGAGCCGCGCCACGAGGTGGTCGAGAGCGGGCACCAGGGCGCGGACGACGAGCGGTTCGGCGTCCCGCCGTACCCCGGCGTCGTCGACGACCTCGATCCCCGGCGCGTCGTCCGCCAGCCGGCGGGCGGCCTGCCGGTCGGAGGTGAGCAGCCGGTAGTCGAGTTCACGGTTCTCGGTGGCCAGTTCGGACAGCGGGCCGGAGAAGACGACGCGTCCGGCGGCGAGGATGGTCACCCCGGAGCACAGCGCCTCGAGGTCGTCCATGTTGTGGCTGGAGAGCACGACGGCGGTTCCGCCGGCCGCGAGCCGGCCCAGGACACCGTGCACATGCCGCTTGCCCGCGGGGTCGAGGCCGTTGGACGGTTCGTCGAGCACGAGCAGCCGGGGCCTGGTCAGCAGGGCGGCGGCGAGCCCGAGCCGCTGGCGCATGCCGAGGGAGAAGCCGCGGGTGCGGTCGTCGGCGACGTCGGTGAGACCGACCTCGGCGAGTACGTCGTCGATCCCCGCCGTGCGCGCGTCGTGGCCGCGCAGCGCGGCCAGCGCGGTGAGGTTCTGCCGTGGGGTGAGCGAGGGGTAGAGGGCGGGGCCGTCCACGAAGCCGGCGACACCGTCGGGAGCGTCGAGCACCCGCTCGACCGGTGTACCCAGGACCTCCAGACGACCGCTGTCGGCCACCGCGAGCCCCAGCAGAAGGCCGAGCAACGTCGTCTTTCCGGCGCCGTTCGGTCCGACCAGGCCGTGGATCTGCCCCTGCGTCACATCGAGGTCGATGCCGTCCAGGGCGACGACATCACCGAAGCTCTTCGTGATACCGCGAGCCCGGATTGCGCGGAGTTCTTCCATGGGTCCCTTCCTTCACGTGCTTCAGGGACCCTAGGAAGTGATCGTGCTGCTCGCGGGGGTGGTGAGTTGAATGTATGGAGAACATAAAGAGACGTGACCCGCGTGACGTGGCGGCCTGAACACGGCGCGGGTCCGCGGCAGACGCCACGGACCCGCGATCCGGCCCGACGTACTGGATCCGGCCCGACGTACTGGCCCGACGTGCCGGCCCGACGTACTAGATGACGACGCTCAGCAGGCCCGCCACCACGAACCCGGCCACCGACAGCACCGTCTCCAGGACCGTCCAGGACTTCAGCGTGTCGCTCTCGGAGATGCCGAAGTACTTGGCCACCATCCAGAAGCCGCCGTCGTTGACGTGCGAGGCGAAGATCGAGCCCGCCGAGATGGCCATGATGACCAGGGCCAGATGGGCCTGGGAGTAGTGGCCGTCGGCGAGCAGCGGGGTGACGATGCCCGCCGTCGTGACGATCGCGACCGTCGCCGAGCCCTGGGCGACCCGGAGCACCACCGAGATCAGCCAGGCCAGCACGATGACCGGCAGGCCCGCGCTGTCGAAGGCGTCGGCGAGGGCCTGGGCGACCCCGCTGCCCTTGAGGACCGCGCCGAAGACCCCGCCCGCGCCGACGACCAGGAGGATGTTGCCGACGGGCTTGAGGGAGGCGGTGGAGACGGTCTCCAGGGACTTGCGGGACCAGCCGCGCCGGATACCCAGCAGGTAGTAGGCGAGGAGCAGGGCGATCGTCAGCGCCACGAAGGGGTGGCCGAAGAACTCGATGACCGAGCGGCCGGTGCTCGGGTCCAGCGCGATGGAGGAGAAGGTCGCGCAGAGGATGAGGACGAGCGGGGCGCCGATGATGGTGAGGACCGTGGCCACCGAGACCGGCCGCTCGGCCGGAGTGGCGCCGGAGGCGCGCTGCTGGGCCGCGACCGCCTCCCTGGACTCCTCGGCCGCCTCGACCATGTCCTGCGGTACGGGGACGAAGACGCGCTTGCCGATCCAGGCGGCGTAGCCCCACGCGGCCAGCACCGACGGGATGCCCACCACGATGCCCATCAGGATGACCCAGCCCAGGTCGACGTGGAGCAGTCCGGCCGCGGCCACCGGGCCCGGGTGCGGCGGCAGGAAGGCGTGGGTCATGGACAGGCCGGCCAGCAGCGGCATCGCGTAGAGCAGGATCGACTTGCCGCTGCGCTTGGCGGCCGCGTAGACGATCGGCGCGAGGACGAAGATGCCGACGTCGAAGAAGACGGGTATGCCGAAGATCAGGCCGGTCAGTCCCATCGCGAGCGGCGCCCGCTTCTCTCCGAAGATGCCGAGCAGCCGGGCGCTGAGCGCCTCCGCGCCGCCGGAGACCTCCAGGATCGCGCCGAGCATCGTGCCCAGGCCGATGATGATGGCGATATGGCCGAGGATGCCGCCCATCCCGGATTCGATGAGCGAGACCGCGTCGGACTTCTGCACCGTGCCGAAGAGTTCGGTGACCGATAGCCCCGCGGCCAGACCGACCGCGATGGAGACGCCGAGCAGCGCCACGAAGGGCTGGAGCCGGACCTTGATGATCAGGTAGAGCAGAAGGGCGATACCGAGGGCGGCGACGGTCAGCAGACCGGCGGTGCCGGGGATGAGCGCGAGCAGACCACCGGTGTGGGGTGGCGTCTCGGCGGCGGAGGTGACGGAGGTGGCCGCGAGCAGCATGGGGGACTCCGGAATATGGGTAGGGGGTAGCGCCGCACGGCGGGGGGCCGCGCGCTGGTGGAGCCTGGGTACGGGTGATCAGGGTTCGTGCTTTCCGACGCGTCGGGAGGGCGGCCGGGGCGGGCGGGGGACGCTCCCGCCCGCCCCGGGATGTCGGGTGATCCGGGGTCAGCCCAGGACGGCGAGGGCGTCGATCTCGACGAGCAGACCGGCGGGAAGGCCGACGTAGACCGTCGTACGGGCGGCCGGGGCCTCCTTGAGATCGGCGAAGAACTCGTTGTAGATCTCGTTGAACTCGGCGAAGTGGCTGGTGTCGGTGAGGTAGACGCGCACCATCACCGCGTCCTCCCAGCTCGCGCCGCCCTCCTCCAGCACGGCCTGCACATTGCGCAGGGTCTGCAGGGTCTGCTCGCGCAGGGTCGGGCCGACGGGGGCGGGGGCCTGGCCCGGGACCGCGGGGCCGAACCCGACCTGACCGGCGACCTGGAGGATGTTCCCCTTCTTCACGCCGTGGGAGAACTTGGCGGGCGGCGTGGTGTGCGTGGCCGGGGTGATCGCGGTCTTCTGGAGCTTCTCGCTCATGAGGAGGTTTCCTCGGCTCTCTTCTCGGGTGTTCCGTGCGATGGGTCGTGCGGTGTGGGGGTGCCCGGCGCCGTGATCGCGCCGTGCGGTGCGGGGGACACCGGGGCGTCGCCCGAGTATTCCCGGCTGATCTCCTCCGCCGTGCGGCGCACCAGCGGCAGCAGGGCGAGGAGTTCCTCGGCGCTGATGACGACGTTCGGCGCCGACACCGAGCAGGCGGCCACGACCCGTCCGTCCGCACCCCGGATCGGCGCCCCGACGCAGTTGATCGATTCCTCGTGGCCGCCCAGGTCGGTGGCCCAGCCCTGCTCGCGCACGGTCGCCAGCTCCTTGAGGAACGCGTCGGCGTTCGGCGTCGAACGGGGCGTGTACGCGGGGTAGGTGAGCCGTTCGGCCAGCGTCCGGCGCTCGGGCTCGGGCAGATCGGCCAGCAGCAGCTTGGCCACCGCGGCGACGGTGATGGCGACGGGCTTGCCGATCCGCGAGTACATCCGCACCGGGTAGCGGCTCTCCACCTTGTCGATGTAGAGCACCTCGTTCTCCTCGTACACCGCGAGATGGACGGTGTGCCCGCAGCGTTCGTTGAGCGCCACCAGATGGGGGTGGGCGATCTCGCGTACGTCGAGGTTCTCCACCGCCTCCTGCGCGAGCGCGAAGAGCCGGGCACCGAGGCGGTAGCGCTGGTCCCGCTGACGGTAGACCATGCCGTGCTCGTGCAGGGTGCGCAGCAGCCGCAGCGCGGTCGACTTGTGCACCCCCAGCCGGGCGGCGACCTGCTCCAGGTTGGCCGGCCCCTCCGCCAGCAACGGCAGGATGCTCAGCGCTCGGTCGACGGTCTGGCTCATGGGTCGGATACCTCCACCGCTGCGGTCTCGGCCCACTTTTCGGCGGGACTCGGCAGATCCGTCCAGCCGGGGCCGAATCGCAGTGTGCCCCACTCCGTGGCATCGAGTGCCACCAGGTGGTCGGCGTGCTCACGGGACGGCGGGGTGCCCAGGTCGCCGGGGACGGTGAGGACGGCGGCGGCCATGAGGTGGCCGTGGCGCAGCCGTTCGGCGACGGGCAGCCCGCGCAGGGTGCCGGAGAGGAAGCCGGCGGCGAAGGCGTCGCCCGCGCCGACGGGGACGACGACGTCGACACGCGGGGCGGGTTCGAAGGTCACGGCGTCGGTGCCGTCCGGGCGGCGGGCGTAGGCGGTGGCCCCGGCGCTGCCCTGCTTGACGACCAGGGTGTGCGGTTCGGGCAGCGCGGCCCGGATCGCCTCCGGGCCGCGCACTCCCCAGACCGCCTCGGCCTCGTCCTCGCCGACGAAGACGAGATCGCAGCCGCGGGCGAGGCCGAGCAGGACGGCGGGGGCCTGCTCGGCGCCGGGATCCGCGGCCGCGCGTTCGCCCGTGGTCGCGAGTGCGCCCGCGTTCTCGGTCCGGGTCGCGGGCCCGGTCACGGCCCCGGTCGCGGGCCCGGTCACGGTCGCGGGCCCGGTCGCGGCCCCGGTCCCGGTCCCGGTCAGGGTCCCGGTCAGGGTCCCGGTCGCGGCCCCACTCCCGGTCCCACTCACGGTCTTGTTCTCACTCGCGCCGGCGTCCGCGGTCCGCCACAGCGAGACCCGGTAGTTGAGGTCGAAGGAGACGAGGGGGCGGCCGGGGGCGCGGGTGGTCAGCTCGCGCATCAGCGCGCGGCAGTCGCCGGAGAGGGCCGGGGTGATACCGGTCAGGTGGAGCACCCGGCCGGACCATGCCCACTCCCGGGGGATGAGCGCCGGGGACATGGCCGCGGCGGCCGATCCGGCCCGGTAGTAGAGCACCTCGGCGAGCGGTTCCACGGGGTCGGCCTCGTCCACCGGCTCCGCCGGCTCCACCGGCTCGGAACCGACGGCGCGCTCGCCCGCCGTACGGAAGTAGATGCCGGTGGGACGGTACGGATCGCGCTGGACGTACGTCGTGTCCACGCCGGTGGCCGCGATCTCCCGCACGAGGTGCTCGCCGAAGCCGTCCGCGCCCACCCGGCTGATCCAGCGCGCGCGGTGCCCGGCGCGGGCGAGTCCGCAGGCGACATTGGACTCGGCACCGCCGATGCCCCGGGCGAAGGAGGGGACGTCCGCCAGCCGGCCCGCGCGGGACGGCAGGAAGGTCACCATCGACTCGCCCAGACAGACGACATCGACGGCCTCGACTGCCTCGACGCTGGAGAGAGGGGGCACGGTCGGTCTCGCTCCTCGGGGACGAACGGCTGGGGTGAACCACGCACCGTTGACCCGGTGCTGGGCGGGATGTTAGACAGCGCTAAGCGTTATACGCAATGAGCGTTGCAGAGATTGCAACACGGAATCGTATGGAGGCGCCTCCATGGCCACCGACCACAGCGCCCCGGCCGTCGCCGCCCTCGCGCGGGAGCGCGTCGACCACCGCTTCAAGGGACTGCCGCCGGACGCCGAGGGACGCACGGTCGGCGAACTCGCCGCCGAGCGGCGCTCCCTGTTCACCGGCGGCTTCACCACACCCGTCCTGGCGCTGTCGGCCGAGGCCCTGGAGCACAATCTGCTCGCGATGGAGCGCTACTCCGCCGCCCATGGGCTCGCCTTCGCCCCGCACGGCAAAACCTCCCTGGCCCCCCAGCTCTTCGAACGCCAGCTCGATCACGGGGCCTGGGGCATCACCGCGGCCGTCCCCACCCAGGTGCGGATCTACCGGGCCTTCGGCATCCAGCGGATCTTCCTCGCCAACGAGGTCGTCGACGCCGCCGCCCTGCGCTGGCTCGCGGCCGAACTCGACGCCGACCCCGGTTTCCGCTTCATCGCCTACGTCGACTCGGTGCGCGGCGTCGAGCTGATGGACACGGCGCTGCGGGAGGCGGGGGCACGGCGGCCGGTCGACGTGGTGGTCGAGCTGGGCGCGGGCGAGGGCGCGCGCACGGGGGTCCGTACGGAGGCGGAGTGCGCGGCGGTCGCCGACGCGGTCGCGGCCACCGGGACCCTGCGGCTGGTCGGCGTCGCCGGCTACGAGGGCGAGGTGCCGGGGGCGGACGGCGAGCGGGTACGGGCATGGCTGCGCCGGCTCACCGCGCTGGCCGCCGATTTCGACGCGGCGGGCCGCTTCGCGGGGCTGGGCGCGCAGGACGAGATCGTGGTGAGCGCGGGCGGCAGCGCGTGGTTCGACGCGGTGGCGGACGTCTTCGCGGAGCTGCCCCCGCTGTCCCGGCCGGTTTGCAAGCTGCTGCGCTCGGGGGCGTACGTCTCCCACGACGACGGTCACTACCGGCACATCACCCCGTTCAACCGCGTCCCGGAGGAGGGCGAGCTGCACCCGGCCTTCCGCCTGTGGGCCCAGGTCGTCTCCCGCCCCGAACCCGGCCAGGCGTTCCTCAACGCGGGCAAGCGGGACGCGGCGTACGACCTCGACCTGCCCGCACCTCAGCTCATCCGCTCCGCCCGCGACGGCTCGACCCGCCCCGCCACGGGCCTGACCATCACGGCCCTCTCCGACCAGCACGCCTGGGTCACCGTCGCGGACGGCACGGAGCTGGAGGTCGGCGACTGGGTGGGCCTGGGGCTCTCGCATCCGTGCACCAGCTTCGACAAGTGGCAGCTGATTCCGGTGGCGGAGGCGGACGGCACGGTCACGGACTACATCCGCACCTTCTTCTGACCGCCTCCGCCGTGTGGGCCCCGCTCCGGACTCCCGGTGCGGGCTCCCGGACCCCGGCGCCCCGCACCCCGAGGCAAAGCCCCCACCCGGCGCCGCCACCTGGCGACCACCCCGGACCACCTCTGGCCCCCGCCCCGTCCCACCCGCCCCGGCAGCCGGGCATCCAGCCCGGCGGCCAGGCATCCAGCCCGACTGTCGGGCTCCGGCCCGGCAGTCGGACCCCAGCCCAGCAGTCGGGTTCCGCCCCGGCAGTGGGACTCCGGCCCCGGCTGTCAGGCTCCGGCTCAGCAGTCGCTCGACCGACCGGCATTCGAGCTCCAGCCCCGGCAGCCGGGCATCCAGCCCGACTGTCGGGCTCCAGTCCGGCAGTCGCCCGACCCGACCCGGCGGTCGGGCGGTGATGGAGGGCTCGGGGCGCGCGCCTCGGGTAGCCCTCCCCTATCCCCCGACATCCCCGACCGCCCCCGGTGAAAGGGCGGGTGGGCGGGGAAAACAGTGCGCCCAAGGCGCGTTGCGCGGACCGATACGCACAGACACAGAAGGACGTACCCATATGGACCTGGTCATCCGCGGTGCGCAGGTCGTCGACGGCACCGGCCGAGCCCGCTACCGGGCGGACGTCGGCGTGGACGTCGGCGAGGACGGCGGGCGGATCGTCGGCATCGTGCCGGAGGGGGGCGGGCCGCGCCCCGCAGGCAAACGCGTCCTGGACGCGGACGGCCTCGTCCTCTCGCCCGGTTTCATCGACATGCACGCGCACAGCGACCTCGCGCTGCTCCGCGATCCCGACCACTCCGCGAAGGCCGCCCAGGGCGTCACCCTCGAGGTCATCGGCCAGGACGGTCTGTCCTACGCCCCCGTCGACGACCGCACCCTCGCCCAGATCCGTACCGCCATCACCGGCTGGAACGGCGACGGCTCGGACATCGACTTCACCTGGCGCACCGTCGGCGAGTTCCTGGACCGTCTCGACCACGGCTTCGACGGCCAGGGCATCGCGGTCAACGCCGCGTACCTCGTCCCCCAGGGCACCGTACGGATGCTCGCGGTCGGCTGGGCGGACCGCGACGCCACCCCCGCCGAGCTGGAGACGATGAAGCGGCTGGTGGCCGAGGGGCTGGAACAGGGGGCCGTCGGCCTCTCCTCCGGCCTCACCTACACCCCGGGGATGTACGCCTCCGACGCCGAACTCACCGAGCTGTGCCGGGTCGTGGCCGCGTACGACGGCTACTACTGCCCGCACCACCGCTCCTACGGCGCGGGCGCCCTGCGCGCGTACGAGGAGATGGTGACCCTCACCCGCGAGGCGGGCTGCGCCCTGCATCTCGCCCACGCCACCATGAACTTCGGCCTCAACAAGGGCCGCGCCCCCGAGCTGCTCGCCCTCCTGGACGCCGCGCTCGCCGAGGGCGCCGACATCACGCTCGACACCTATCCCTATCTCCCCGGCTGCACCACGCTCGCCGCGATGCTGCCGAGCTGGGCGGCCGAAGGCGGTCCCGAGGCGACCCTCGCGCGGCTGCGGGACGAGACGACGGCCGAGCGGATCCGGCGGGTCATGGAGGAGGAGGGCGCGGACGGCTGCCACGGGGTGCCGATGGAGTGGGACACCATCGAGATCTCCGGGGTGAGCACCCCGGCCCTGAGCGGCTACGTCGGCAAGACCGTCGCCGCGAGCGCCCGTGAGCGGGGCGAGGCCCCCTGGGTCACCGCGCGCCGCCTCCTCCTGGACGACCACCTCGGCTCGACGATCCTTCAGCACGTCGGGCACGAGGAGAACGTCCAGGCCATCATGCAGCACCCGGTCCACACCGGCGGCAGCGACGGCATCCTGCACGGCGCCAAGCCCCACCCCCGGGCGTACGGCACCTTCCCCCACTACCTGGGCCGCTACGTCCGCGAGCTGGGCGTCCTCTCCCTGGAGGAGTGCGTGGCCCACCTCACCGCCCGCCCCGCGGCCCGGCTCCGCCTCCCCGACCGCGGCCGGATCCGCGAGGGCTACCGCGCCGACCTGGTCCTCTTCGACCCGGACACGGTCGCCGCGGGCTCGACGTTCGACTCCCCCCGCACCCTGCCGACGGGGATTCCGCACGTCCTGATCGACGGCCGCTTCGTCATCGAGGACGGGCGGCGGACGGACGTCCTGGCGGGGCGCGCGATCCGCCGCGCCTGAGGGTGAGCCCGGACCTGAACGTGAACCCGGACCCGGGCAGCCTCCGTCGTCACGCCTCGCCGAGTCCCACCCGCAGCGTCCGTATGCGGCTCCGCCGCGCGGCGGGGGCTCCGCGTCTGAACCCCGGGACCGGGGACAGAAGCCCCGGTGTCAGGGAGGGGAGCAGCCCACCGCGGGCGGCACGAGCCTCGGGCACCTCCTAGGCCGCGCCCTCGGTCGGGAGTTCCGCCGGGTACGGCTCGTCGAAGTCGGCCGAGCGGCTGACCTTCTCCCAGGCGGTCGCCTCGGCGAGCTGGCGCCGGGAGTAGTCCCGCGCCATGGTCGCCGCGTTCACGCCCAGCAGGAGATGGCTCGGCACCTCGCCGCGGTGGACCGTCCGCACGATGATCTCGGCGGCGCGCCGAGGGTCCCCGGCCGCCCCGGCCGTGCTCTGCCGCACCCGCCGATTCATCTCCCCGACGGTCGCGTCATAGGCGTCGGGGATCGGGTGGACCGTCATGGAGGAACCGGCCCAGTCGGTGGCGAAGCCGCTCGGCTCGACGACCATGACGCGCACCCCCAGCGGCGCGGTCTCCGCGGCGAGGACCCGGCTGAAGCCGTCCACCGCGAACTTGGCCGCCTGGTAGGAGGCGATGCCCGGCGAGCCGCCGACCCGCCCGCCGATCGACGAAATCTGCACGACGGTGCCGGCGCCCTGCTGCCGCAGGACGGGGAGGGCGGCCTTCGTGACGTGGTAGACGCCCCAGAAGTTCGTCTCGAACTGGGCGCGGAAGTCCTCGTCGTCCGAGGTCTCGATGGGCGACACATTCGCGTATCCCGCGTTGTTCACGAGCACGTCGATGCGCCCGAAGCGGGCGCGCGCCGCCTCGACGGCCTCGCGCGCCGCCTCGGGCCGGGTGACGTCCAGCGCGAGGGGATGGACGCGGTCGCCGTACTCCCCGAACTCCTCCGCGAGCGCCTCGGGGCGGCGGGCGGTGGCCACGACGCGGTCACCGACCCCGAGGGCGGCGGTGGCCAGGGCGCGGCCGAGACCGCGCGACGAACCAGTGATGAACCAGACCTGCGAATCCATGACCTGTGACCTCATATCGTTAGTACAACACCGTTCTCTTATTTACGCAACACCGTTCCGTTAAGGGCTCCTATGATGTCCGGCATGACGACGCCTGCCTTCCAACGTGCGCGCAGTGCCCAGGCCAAGCAGGCGAGGGAAGAGGCGATCCTGGACGCGGCCCGTGCCCTCGCCCGCGAGCGCGGGGTTCGGGACGTCACCCTCACCGACATCGCCGGGGCCGTGGGGATGCACAAGTCGGCCCTGCTGCGCTACTTCGAGACGCGGGAGCAGATCTTCCTCAGGCTCACCGCGGAGGGCTGGCGGCAGTGGTCCGCCGAGCTGCGCGGTGATCTCGAACGCCGGACGCACGCCACGGGCCCGGAGGTCGCCGAGGTCGTCGCCGCCACGCTGGCCGCCCGGCCGATGTTCTGCGACCTGCTGGCCCAGGCACCCATGAACCTCGAACGCAATGTGTCGATCGACTCGGTGCGCGACTTCAAACTGGTGACGTTCGAGGAGATCGAGCTGATCGGCGACGAGCTGCGGCGGCTGCTCGGACTGGCCGAGCTCCAGACCGTCGACCTCGTCGCCACGGCGACCAGCCTGGCCGGGGCCCTGTGGCAGATGGCCAGCCCCGGCCCGCGCCTACGGGAGCTCTACGAGACCGACCCCCGCCTCGGCCACGCCATCGTCGAGGTGGAACCCCGGCTGCGCCGCGTCCTCACCGCGTTCCTCACCGGCCTCGACGCGGGGTCCTCGGCGACGGCCCCGAACAACGCCTAGCGCCATCCGGGGACGCGCACCCCCGCCTCAGCCCCGCAGCTCCGCGTCCACGGAACGCCGCAGGTGCCGCCGGGCGTCCGCCACGCTCAGCGTCGGCACCTGCCGCAGGCGGCGCAGGGCGAGGCCGTCCGCCAGCGCCGAGAACCGCAGGGTGAAGTCGGCCGGGTCGTCGCAGCGGAAGTCGCCCTCGTCCCGGCCCCGTTCCACCAGGGCCTGGACCTCCGCGTACCAGGTCTCGTACCGCTCGGCCTGGCCCCGGGCGAACGTCTGGTCCCGCTCGCCCGCGTTCCATGCAAGGAGGAGAGCATCAGCTTGCCGATGCCGGGGGAGTTGAAGACCCCGGGTACGCGGTGACCCAGCCGGGCCCGGCAGCGGTGAAGGAGGCGAGCCGGAACGGGCCGGTGCCGATGCCGGTCCGGCCGATGGAGCGGGCGCTGCCCGCCGGGACGACATAGCAGTGGTAGTGCGTGAGCAGGCTGGGGAACTCGGCCCTTCCCGTTCGTCTGCCGTGTGCCTTCAGCGCTTGCCCGTTCGGGGATTATTCGTTCAGCCGAACGATTGGGCAAGGTGCGTGAACGATAGCCAGACCCCCCGTTCGGGCCAACCCTTGTTCGCGGAAACCACCGGCGGAAACCGACTCGTTACCCGAGCGCGCAGCCCGGCCCGGGGGCGGCGCACAGACCCCGTCCCGGGGGCGGGGCGGAGCACGGGACCACACCCCGCGCCCCACCCAGGGGCGGCGCGCGGGGGCGCGCGGCCCGCCGCCCGGCGCTCCCGCACACCGTCCACGTGGCGAAAAACACCGAGCGGCTTCCGATACACCGCCGTAAGGTGGCCGACATGCAGGTGATCCAGTCCACGAAGCTCGCCAACGTCTGCTACGAAATCCGTGGCCCGGTGCTCGAGGAGGCGATGCGGCTGGAGGCGGCAGGACACCGCATCCTCAAGCTGAACACCGGAAATCCGGCCACTTTCGGCTTCGAGTGCCCGCCGGAGATCCTCGAGGACATGCTCCGCAACCTCGGCGACGCCCACGGCTACGGCGACGCCAAGGGTCTGCTGTCCGCGCGGCGCGCGGTGATGCAGCACTACCAGACCCAGGGCATCGATCTCGACGTCGAGGACGTCTTCCTCGGCAACGGCGTCTCCGAGCTGATCCAGATGGCGATGCAGGGGCTGCTCGACGACGGTGACGAGGTCCTCGTCCCCGCCCCCGACTATCCGCTGTGGACCGCCGCGGTCTCACTCGCCGGCGGCACCGCCGTCCACTACCGCTGCGACGAGCAGTCGGACTGGCTGCCGGACCTCGCCGACATCGAGCGCAAGGTCACCGACCGCACCAAGGCGCTCGTCATCATCAACCCCAACAACCCCACGGGCGCCGTCTACGGCGAGGAGACGCTGCGCGGCCTCACCGACATCGCCCGCCGCCATCAGCTGATCGTCTGCTCGGACGAGATCTACGACAAGATCCTCTACGACGGGGCCACCCACACCCCGACCGCCGTGGTCGCCCCCGATCTGCTGACGCTCACCTTCAACGGGCTGTCCAAGGCGTACCGGGTGGCGGGCTACCGCAGCGGCTGGCTGGCGGTCTGCGGCCCCAAGGCGCACGCGGCCAGCTATCTGGAGGGGCTGACGATCCTGGCCAATATGCGGCTGTGTGCCAACATGCCGGCCCAGCACGCGGTGGCCGCGGCGCTCGGCGGCCGTCAGTCGATCAAGGACCTGGTGCTCCCCGGCGGCCGGCTGCTCGAGCAGCGCGACACGGCGTACGACCTGCTGACCCAGATCCCGGGCGTGACCTGCGTGAAGCCCAAGGGCGCGCTGTACGCCTTCCCCAAGCTCGACCCCAAGGTCTACAAGATCAAGGACGACCGGCAGATGGTCCTGGACCTGCTGCGGGCCGAGAAGATCATGATCGTGCACGGTACGGGGTTCAACTGGCCGGAGCCGGACCACTTCCGCATCGTCACCCTGCCCGCCAAGAAGGACCTGGCCGACGCGGTGACCAGAATCGGGAACTTCCTGGACGGATACGGCCAGCCCTGATCTTCCTAGTCTTTTAGCTACAGCTCAACTTTAGACAGCGTCTAAGTTAGGATGGTCTCCTGAGAATGCTTTGGAGGCCATCCATGTACGAGCCGATCCGCACGAAGTCGGTCCACACCATGGCCGCGCCCGAGCCCGACCTTCCGCACCGCTCCCGCGAGGAAGAGCTGCAGATCCGGCTCGCCGGACATCTGACCGCGCTGCTGACCGTGACCGATGAGCTGCGCGCCCTCGCTCCGGACTCCGGTCTCGACGACGCCGCGCAGCGGCTCACCGACCAGGTCGCACGGCTCCGCGACGGCCACGCCCCGTTCCGGGCCGCCCCCTCGGTGACCAGCGCCGATCCGACCCGGATCGCCGCCCTCCACCAGCGCGCCCACACCCTGGCTGGCTGGGCGCTGGTCGTGGCCACGTCACGGGAGGACGCGGCGGGCGCCGACCTGGCCGCCGAGCGCCTGGCGGCGCATGCGACGGCACTGGGACTCGCGGCCTGAGCGGGTCTCCGGGGCCCGCGTCCGAGCGTCCGAACAGACCCGCACAGGTCCGGGGCCCGCGCCTGAGCGCGGGCCCCGGACCACGGCACGGGCCGTTCCGGCTCAGCCCAGGCGCTCCACCAGCGCGTGGTACTCGTCCCACATCTCCTTGGGCGTGTGCTCACCGAAGGTGCCCAGGTGGTCGGGGACCAGCCCGGCCTCCTCGCGCCAGACGTCCTTGTCGACCGTGAGCAGCAGGTCGAGCGAGGCGTCGTCGAGGTCCAGACCGTCGGTGTCCAGCGCCTCGCGCGTCGGCAGCACCCCGATCGGGGTCTCCACGCCGTCGGCCTTGCCGTCCAGGCGGTCGACGATCCACTTCAGCACCCGGCTGTTCTCGCCGAAGCCCGGCCACACGAACCGCCCGTCGGCGTCCTTGCGGAACCAGTTGACGTAGTAGATCTTCGGCAGCTTGGCGGCGTCGGCCTGCTTGCCGACCTCCACCCAGTGGCCCATGTAGTCGCCCATGTTGTAGCCGCAGAACGGCAGCATGGCGAACGGGTCGCGGCGCAGCTCGCCGACCTTGCCCTCGGCCGCGGCGGTCTTCTCGCTCGCCACGTTGGCGCCGAGGAAGACCCCGTGCTGCCAGTCGAAGGACTCGGTGACCAGCGGAACCGCGCTGGCCCGGCGGCCACCGAAGAGGATCGCCGAGATCGGCACGCCCTTGGGGTCCTCCCACTCGGGCGCGATGATCGGGCACTGGCCGGCCGGCACGGTGAAGCGGGCGTTGGGGTGGGCCGCGGGCGTCTCGCTCGCCGGGGTCCAGTCGTTGCCCTTCCAGTCGGTCAGATGGGCGGGCGGCTCCTCGGTCATGCCCTCCCACCACACATCGCCGTCGTCGGTGAGCGCGACGTTGGTGAAGACCGAGTTCCCCCACAGGGTCTTCATCGCGTTGGCGTTGGTGTGCTCACCGGTGCCGGGCGCGACGCCGAAGAAGCCCGCCTCGGGGTTGATCGCGTACAGCCTGCCGTCCTCGCCGAACCGCATCCACGCGATGTCGTCGCCGATCGTCTCGACCGTCCAGCCGGGGATGGTCGGCTCCAGCATCGCGAGGTTGGTCTTGCCACAGGCGCTCGGGAACGCCGCGGCCACGTACTTGGCTTCGCCCTCCCGTCGCCCGCCACCACCCTCGAACGAGGACCTTTGGTCCGCTGCCTTGTTGGGCGGCGGGGTGAGCTTGAGGATCAGCATGTGCTCGGCGAGCCAGCCCTCGTCGCGCGCCATCACGGACGCGATGCGCAGGGCGTAGCACTTCTTGCCGAGCAGGGCGTTGCCGCCGTAGCCGGAGCCGTACGACCAGATCTCCCGCGCCTCCGGGAAGTGCGAGATGTACTTGGTCGAGTTGCACGGCCAGGGCACGTCGGCCTGGCCCGGCTCCAGCGGGGCGCCGAGGGTGTGGACGGCCTTGACGAAGTCGCCGTCCGTACCGAGCTCTTCGAGCACGGCGCTGCCCATGCGGGTCATCGTGCGCATCGACACGGCGACGTACGCGGAGTCGGTGATCTCCACGCCGAGCGCGGACAGCGGCGAACCGAGCGGGCCCATGCAGAAGGGCACCACGTACATGGTCCGGCCGCGCATCGCCCCCCGGAAGAGCCCCTGTTCCCCGGAGAAGATCTCGCGCATCTCACCGGGGTCCTTCCAGTGGTTGGTCGGGCCCGCGTCCGCCTCCCGCTCGGAGCATATGAAGGTGCGGTCCTCGACGCGCGCCACATCGCTCGGATCGGAGGCGGCGTAGTACGAGTTGGGGCGCTTGATCGGGTCAAGGCGTTTGAAGGTGCCCTTCTCGACAAGCTCCGCGCACAGGCGGTCGTACTCCGCCTCCGAGCCATCGCACCACACCACTTCATCGGGCTGGGTGAGGGCGGCGATCTCGCCGACCCAGGAGACGAGCTCCTGGTGGTTCGTGGGGCTCGGGGTGGTGAGGGAGGAAGCCACATTGCTGGGCGCCACGATCGCTCCATCCCGCCGGAACCGCACAAGCTCCGGCGTCATCGATTGAGGGTTTGGACGGATATGTGCACTCATATCCGTTTATGGAGACAGCTACCCCTTGGGGGCTGCGACCCGGATGCTCAGCTCATCCGGTGCCGACCGCGCTCATTTGATCATCCGACGGTGTGGGCCATCTGTCCAGTGGGCGCCTTGGTGACCATCACCACTCGTATTGACCGGTGACTTACGGTGGCGTAGGTAGCATGACGCCATGACTGCCGCCGCCCCCGACGCCGCTGTTGAAAACCCCCCAGGGCCGCAAGCGGCCCCACCGCTCCCGCTGAAGCCGATGCTGCGCGGCTGGCTGCACGCCGCCATGTTTCCCGCGGCCCTGGTCTCCGGTGTGGTGCTGACGGCCCTTGCCGACAGTCCGCGCGGGCGGCTGGCCTGCGCCGTCTACACCCTCACCGCATGCGCGCTGTTCGGCACCAGCGCGCTGTACCACCGCGGCAATTGGGGGCCGCGCGCCACCGCGGTGCTGCGGCGGCTGGACCACGCCAATATCTTCCTGATCATCGCGGGCACCTATACGCCCTTCACGCTGCTGCTCCTGCCACACGGCAAGAAGCAGCTGCTGCTGTGGCTGGTATGGGCCGGGGCCCTCGCCGGAATCGCCTTCCGGGTCTTCTGGGTCGGCGCCCCGCGCTGGCTGTACACGCCGTGCTACATCGCGTTGGGCTGGGCGGCCATCTTCTTCCTGCCCGACTTCCTGCGCACCGGCGGCATCGCCGTGATGACGCTGATCATCGTCGGCGGGCTGCTCTACAGCGTGGGCGCGGTGGTCTACGGCACCAAGCGCCCCAACCCCTCACCCCGCTGGTTCGGCTTCCACGAGGTGTTCCACAGCTTCACGCTGGCCGCCTTCGTCGTGCACTACGTCGGCATCTCCTTGGTGGCCTACCAGCACGCCTGATGCCCAAGGCCACCACCACGTCCCAGCCCGAGCACGTGCCGGAGCGCAAGCCCGAGCGCGCGCCGGAGCGCAGGGCCGAGCGCAAGCCGAAGCACGCGCCGGGGCCCGGACTGCGCGAACGGAAGAAGATCAAGACCCGGCGGGCGATCCGGCGCGCCGCCCTCCGGCTCTTCGCGGAGCAGGGGTACGAGGCCACTCCGGTGGACCGGATCGCGGCGGCCGCCGACGTCTCGCCCAGCACCGTCTCCCGCTACTTCCCCGCCAAGGAGGACATCGTCCTCACCGACGAGTACGACGCGCTCATGGCGGAGGCGATCCGCGAGCGCCCGCCGGACGAACCCCCGGCCGCCTCCCTGCGCCACGCCGCCGTAGGGCTGCTGGGCCCCTCGGCGGGAGCGGAACGCGAGGAGCTGCTGGCGCGGCTGGTCCTCGTACGGCAGGTCCCGGCGCTGCGCGCTCGGATGAGCGGGGGCCCGGCCGACAACGGGACGCTGCTGGGCGAGGCGCTGGCCGAGCGCAGCGGCCGGGCCCCGGACGACTTCGCGGTGCGGGTCGCGGTGGGAGCCACCCTCGGCGCCCTGCGGGAAGCGATTTTCCACTGCCTGGACCACCGCCCCGAGGAGAGCGCACCGAGCGCCCACGACATGGCGGCGGCCATCGACCGCGCACTCGACCTGCTCTCCCGCGGCGTACCGCTCTGATCCGCCGCCCGATGAGCGGATGAGCCCGCCATCTCCCGGGCCGGCCACCGGCCAGGGGCCGACCCGGGGCCACTTCCGCTGGTCCGAAGCCACTTCTGGCTGCCCCGGAGCCGACTTGGGTGTGGCTTCGGGGCCGGCCTCGGCGCCGCCCCCGGCCTGCCGCTGGTCCACCCAGTGCCTAGCCCGAAGGCCGCCCCCGGGCGACCCCGGAGCCGACCCGGGTGTGGGCGTGACTTCGGGATAGGGCTCGGCGCTGTCTCCGGCCTTGCACTGGTCCACCCAGTGCCTGGCCCGAAGGCCACCCCCGGGCCACCCGGAACCACCGGGCGACCGCCATCCCGTCCCGGAGCCGCACCTAAAGCCTGGGTGCCCCAGAGCCGTCTGGGTGGCGGCCCCGGGCCAGCGCCCGCCGCAGCACCCGACCCGCTGCCCTCACCGCATGAAGCGCCCGCCGCGGCACCCGACCCGCTGCCCTCGCCGCATGGAGCGCCCGGGGCCGCCACGACGCTGCCCACCGGGGGCACCGCCACGGCCGTCCGCGCGCTGTGCCCCGGACACTCCGGGACGGTCCCGGGTCCCGACCCGGGGGGCGGGCGCCCCGGGCGCCCGCCTCCCCCGGTCCCGGTCAGCCCCTTGTCAGCCCCCGAGCTTGGCCGTCAGTGCCTCGACATCGGCCGTGGGCGCGTCGCAGGTGAAGCCGCGGCAGACGTACGCGGCCGGGCGGCCCTCCAGCAGGGGGCGGTCCTGGAGCAGCGGGACCTCGCCGGAGCCGGGTTCGCCGACCGCGACGACCGCCCCGGGGGCGGTGGCCAGGAGCGCGGCGCGGTGCAGGGCGCGGGTCGCCGGATCGTCGCCGGGGCCGACCACGGCCACCTCACGCGGTCCGTCGAGCCGGGCCTCGGCCACCGCCAGGCCCCAGCCGATGAAGCGCGGCACCCGGGGGCCGAGGGCCCGCACCACGACGAGGGCGCGCTCGGCGGCCTCGCGGTGGCGGGAGCTGCCGGCGATGGCGGCGTAGGACAGCAGGGCCCCGGCGGCGGCCGTCCAGCCGGACGGCGCGGCGTTGTCCGTGGGGTCCTGGGGGCGGCGGATGAGCGCCTCGGCGTCATCGGCGGTGTCGAACAGCGTGCCGTCCTCGGCGGTGAACCGGCTCAGCACGGTGTCCAGGAGCAGCCCGGCGAAGTCCACCCACGCACCGTCGCCGGTGACGGCGGACAGGGCGAGGAAGCCCTCGGCCACGTCCCCGTAGTCCTCGAGCACCCCCGCGTGGCCGCCCGCGGTGCCGTCGAGCGAGGTGCGGGCCAGCCGCCCGCGCGGGTCCATGTGGATGCGCACCAGCAGCTCGGCGGCCTCGGTCGCGGCGTCCACGAGGTCGGGGCGGTCGAAGTAGGCACCGGTTTCGGCGAGGGCCGCGACGGCCAGCCCGTTCCACGCGGCGACGATCTTGTCGTCGCGGCCGGGGCGGGCCCGCCGCTCCCGGGCGGCCAGCAGCCGCTCCCGTACGGAGGCGACCCGGGCAGCGTCCGCGAGCCGCTCCCCGTCGGGCAGCTGGAGCACGGAGGCGCCCCGCTCGAACGTGCCCTCCACGGTCACCCCGAAATACCCGGCGGCGAACTCCGCGTCGGCCTCCCCCAGCACCTCGCGCAGCTGCTCGGGCGTCCACACGTAGTACGCGCCCTCTACGTGCCGGCCGGTGCCGTCGTCGCTGTCGGCGTCCAGCGCGGAGGCGAAGCCGCCCTGTGCGGTGCGCAGCTCGCGGACCATGAAGTCCGCCGTCTCCAGGGCGACACGGCGCGCGAGGTCCGAGCCGGTGGCCCGCCACAGATGGGCGTAGGCCCGGCACAGCAGCGCGTTGTCGTACAGCATCTTCTCGAAGTGCGGCACGGTCCAGGTGGCGTCGACGGAATAGCGGGCGAAACCGCCGCCGAGCTGGTCGTAGATCCCGCCGCGGGCCATCGCCTCGCAGGTGGCCGACACCATCTGGAGCGCGCCCTCGGAGCCGGTGCGGGCGTGGTGGCGCAGCAGGAACTCCAGCGCCATGGACGGCGGGAACTTCGGCGCGCCGCCGAAACCGCCGCGCACGGCGTCGAATTCACGGGTCAGGGTCATGAGCGCGGTGTGCAGCCCCTCCGCGTCGGGCGGCTGGGGCGCGTCGGAGCCCAGGGCGATACCGGTGCGCTGGGCCAGGTCCTGGACGATCCGCCCGGCGACGTCCTGCACCTCGTCGTGGCGGTCCGCCCAGGCGGCCCGCACTCCCTCCAGCACCTGCCGGAAGGACGGCATACCGGGCCGGGGCCGGGGCGGGAAATAGGTGCCGAAGTAGAAGGGCCGGGCCTCGGGGGTCAGGAAGACCGTCATGGGCCAGCCGCCCTGGCCGGTCGCGGCCTGCACCGCCTCCATATAGACCGCGTCGACGTCCGGCCGCTCCTCGCGGTCGACCTTCACGGAGACGAAGTGGGCGTTGAGATAGTCGGCGGTCGCCTGGTCCTCGAACGACTCATGCGCCATGACATGGCACCAGTGACACGCCGAGTAACCAACCGACAACAGAACGGGTACGTTACGCCGTTTCGCCTCGTCGAACGCCGCCTGCCCCCACGGCCACCAGTCCACCGGATTGGAGGCGTGCTGAAGCAGGTACGGCGACTGTGAGTTGGCCAGGCGGTTCATATCTCGAATCGTCGCACGATCCGGTCCGCCCGGCCCAGCTCCACATGGCCTGACCCAGGAGTAAGAAGTTGCACCGGTCCGTGAACCAACCGAACAAGGCCGCTCGGCATGGTGCGGTGATCGTCGGCCGCTCCCTCGACAGGCCGGGTCAGCGGCCGTAGACGTCGTCGCGGGGCAGGGGCCCGACGTCGGCGTGGCGGCCGGGGCGGACGGCGGCGTGGCGTTGTCCGGGCCCGGGGCCGCCTCGTGCGGCGAGGGCGTCGGCGATGGCGCCGGTGGCGAACGCGTAGACAGCCTTGTGCAGCACGTCCACGATCAGTTCTCCGCGAGGCCAGGTGGAGGGCGGGGCACCGACGCCGGTGGCGTTTTCGAGGATCTGGTCGTTGGTGAGGCGCACGACGGCGAACTTCGCCGACGCCACTGGGCCGCGCAGCCCGACGTGGGCCATGACCGAACGGAGCACACCGAGCACAGCGGCCTGCCCGACGTGCATGGCCCAGTTCACCGGCACAGGCTGCTTCCCAGAATGTTCGGGCAGGCCGGTCACGCGCTGAAAGGTCCGTGCGGGCACATGCGAGTCGGGCCGCTTGGTGAGGGCCTGCTCGATCTTCTCACCGAGAGTCATCACGACCCCTCCAGCGGTGCCGGCGACCAGTCCCTGCCACAGCGCGCGCTTGATCATGCCTCAACGGGTACCCGGTGCCGACGCCCTGACCCACCGGCCGTGGCGGGCTCCACCCGGTTGCCAGTCGGCTCACCCGGGTGCTGCAGTCGGCGGGCCTGCCGCGCCGCCGCACATCTCCCTGCCCGTCCTGGCACCGCCTGGCGCTCCAGTCAAGAGCCCCGGCAGACCGCCGCCAGAACGCACCGCCCCCGAGCGGTTTGCGGGGCGCCGGAGGGGCTACTTGCCACGGCATCGGTCTCCGCTTCGGCCAGGAGGGTCGTAGGGGGTTCAACCCGTTGGAGCGTCGGGCCATACCGCTGGACCGCCGGACGCGTAACCGGCGCTGCGCCGACAGGGCCGGGACGAGTGCGCCACCAACCATTGAGGCACGGATCGGGACAGGAAAAGGGCACCTGTGATGGGCACCGCAGCCGACAGCCGCTTTGGACCGCGTCTGGGCAAGCTTCTCCGCCGTACCGGACGGGAGTACTCGGTCGGTCACGAGCGGCCGCTGGGCGGTTACCTCGCGGCCATGGCGGGATTCGGCGGGTATACGGCCGCATGGGCCGTAGCGATCCGGCGCAGCGGAAGGGAGTTGCCCGAGCGGCCCGAACCCTGGGACGTCGCGCTGACGGCCTTGGCCACGTTCCGGCTCAGCAGACTCCTGAGCAGGGCCTCGGTGACCAGCCCGCTGCGTGCTCCCTTCACCAGGTACCTCGGCCCCCAGGGCCCGGCCGAGCTACGCGAGGAGGCCACGTCCGAAGACGGCAAGGAGACCATCGGGGAACTGTTGACCTGCCCCTTCTGCATGAGCGTCTGGGTGGCCTTCACCCTGACCGCCGGCCAGTTGCTCTGGCCGCGTGCGACACGGACCGCCATGGGGACGCTCGCCGCCCTCGCCGGAGCGGACGCGTTGCAACTGGCGTACGGCGCGTTGATGGACAAGGTCACCGACGAGTGACCCGTCGGCCGGACGGCCTTCGCGGCCGTCTCACGACCTGTTGCGCAGCCGTCGGGCTGCCGTGAAGGCCGCGTACAGCAGGTTCGCGGCCCAGGTCAGCAGCTTCCTTACGCGCTGACCGGCGGGGCCGCCGAGCAGGTCGCGCGACCGGTCATATCCGCTCAGCGGGGACCGCGCTCCCGGCCCGCGCCGGGGGCCACAGGTCACGCAGGTCGCCGGGTGCGGTCACATCGTCCAGCACCGCTGCTGCGGGAGATGCCGGAGGGGGAGCGGCGGGGAAACCCGGCTGGAGGGGTCGCGGAGGCGTTCGCGCTGGTGCTGGAGCACGGGCGGTGTCGAGCCGGAGAGGGGTGGCGTGAGTGGCGGCTCGGCAAGGTGCCGAGCCGCCACTCACGCACGGTCATGGCCGTCCTGCCGGACCGGCCCCTCGCGCCTGGGCACGAAGAGCGCGCGGAGAGAACCGGGGTGTGGCGGCCACGCCGGCCGGGCCGGGCCGTGTGGTTCCACCCACACCAGGCTCCGGGCCGTGTGGCTCCGCCCGCCCGGAGGCCCGCTGGTCAGGGTCAGGCTGGACCCGCGGACGGGTCGAGGCCACGGACGGGCGATCCGCCGATCAGGCCGGCCAGCGATCGGGCCGGACGCGCCGGTCAGGCCGGGCCCGGGGTCAGGCCGTGCGCTCCGCGCCCTTGGGGGATTCGGCGGAGGTCGTCGCCGGTGCCTTGCCGGGCTCCGGCGCCTCCTCGAAGTCCACCCGCTTCATGTGCTTGTTCATGGACTTCATCAGCAGCCACACCGCCGCGCCGATCACGGCGAAGACGATGAAACCGAGGACGCCCGGGGTCACCTTGTTCTCGTCCAGGTCCTTGGCGAGCGGGACGAGGTGCGTCATGGCGAGGGTGCTGGTGGCGCTCATCATGCGTTCAATTGTTGCGGATGCCCGCGAAGAGGTCGTCCTCGGGGAGGGAGGTGTCCACCAGCGACTTGGCGAGCTCGTACTCCTCGGTGGGCCAGACCTCCTTCTGGACGTCCATGGGCACCCGGAACCAGCCGCCGTCGGGGTCGATCTGCGTACGGTGCGCGATCAGCGCCTTGTCGCGGATCTCGAAGAAGTCGGCGCAGGGCACATAGGTGGTCAGGGTGCGCTCGGGCCGCCCGGAGTCCTTCCAGCGCTCCAGCCACTCCCCGTACGGCGAGTCCAGACCGCGGGCCAGCAGCGCCTCGTGCAGCGCTACGGTGCGTGACCGGTTGAAGCCCTGGTTGTAGTAGAGCTTCAGCGGCTGCCAGGGCTCCCCCGCCTCGGGGTACTTCTCCGGGTCGCCGGCCGCCTCGAAGGCCACCATCGTGATCTTGTGGGTCATGATGTGGTCGGGGTGCGGATAGCCGCCGTTCTCGTCATAGGTGGTGATCACCTGCGGCTTGAACGAGCGGATCAGCCTCACCAGGGGCTCCGCCGCCGCGTCCACGTCCTGGAGCGCGAAGCAACCCTCGGGCAGGGGCGGCAGCGGATCGCCCTCGGGCAGTCCGGAGTCCACGAAGCCCAGCCACTCCTGCTGAACGCCGAGGATCTCGCGCGCCTCGTCCATCTCCTTGGCCCGGACCTCGTGGATGTTCTCCTCGATGTAGGGGTCACCCTGGAGCTTGGGGTTGAGGATGGAGCCGCGCTCTCCGCCTGTGCAGGTGGCGACCAGCACCTCCACCCCCTCGGACACGTACTTGGCCATGGTGGCCGCGCCCTTGCTCGACTCGTCATCGGGGTGCGCGTGCACGGCCATCAAACGCAGCTGCTCAGTCAAGTTCGATCCTCAGTGATTCGTCGCGGAAGACGGCTTCTATAGTGACCTAAACCGGGGACGAATAATTCCGATCTCTCCCCCAGCAGGAGGAACGCCCATGGCCGCGGTGCGCGAAGGTCTGCCCGAGGGGCGCTACGGCCGCTCCGCGGACGCACGTGCCGACCGCACGCTGAAGATCGTGGGCGCGGTGCTGGGGGCCGGGCTGCTGGCCCTGATCGCCTGGTTCGGGTACGACTACATCGCCGGTCAGGACGTCAGCGGCCGGATGACCGCGTTCAAGGTGGTCGCCGACGACGCCGTCGAGGTCCGGCTGGAAGTCACCAAGGACAAGGACAGCACGGGTGTCTGCACGGTGCGTACCCTGGACCAGTACCACACCGAGGTGGGCCGTAAGGACTTCACCTTCGGCCGGCACCAGGACGACCTGGTCAAGGTCGTGACCGTACGCACCACGGCCCGCGCGACCAGCGCCGAGCTGGTCGGCTGCGAGCCCGTCCGGTGATCGAGTGATCGAGCGGGACGTGTCGGTCGACTGACCCGATCTGACCAGCACTGACGGGTTCCTGCCCATCGCGCCCAGTTCCCTCCTCCCCGTTTCCTGCCGGAATTGTTAGGCTCGTGGTTTCGCCCGGCTTTGAAGGCGCACCCTTCTGAGTAGGGCGTTCATTTGTATTCCCAGCACCGACGAGGAGCACCTGTGACCCAGACCAGCGAGAACGTCACCTGGCTGACCCAGGAGGCGTACGACCAGCTCAAGGCCGAGCTGGAGTACCTGTCGGGTCCCGCACGTGTCGAGATCGCGAAGAAGATCGAGGCTGCCCGGGAGGAGGGTGACCTCCGGGAGAACGGGGGTTACCACGCCGCCAAGGAGGAGCAGGGCAAGCAGGAGCTCCGAGTGCGTCAGCTGACGCAGCTCCTGGAGCACGCGAAGGTCGGCGAGGCACCCGCGGACACCGGCGTCGTCGCCCCCGGCATGGTGGTCACGATCGCGTTCGACGGCGATCCGGACGACACCCTGACCTTCCTGCTCGCTTCGCGTGAGTACGCGAGCTCGGACATCGAGACCTACTCGCCGCAGTCCCCGCTGGGCACGGGTGTGAACGGCAAGAAGGTCGGCCAGGACGCGGAGTACGAGCTGCCCAACGGCCGCACCGCCTCGGTGCGGATCCTGGAGGCGAAGCCGTACCAGGGCTGAGCGCCCGGTGAGGGGCCCCGGCCGTCCGGCCGGGGCCCCTCACCGCTCTCCGCGGGCCCCTTTCCAGGACTCCAGGACCAGGAGTCCATGGCTCCAGGACCAGGAGTCCATGGCTCCAGGACCTCTCAGGCGGTCGCCGAGCGGTAGGTGCGGACCACGTCAGGCCATCACCGTGTACCCGGCCCCGCGCAACGCCTCCCGGACCTCCGCGCAGTGCTCCGGCCCCTTCGTCTCCAGGTGCAGCTCCACCTCGGCCTCGCTCAGCCCGAGCCGCGGATTGGTGCGTACATGGCCGACGTCGAGCACATTGGCGTCCAGCGTCGACAGCACCCCCAGCAGCGTGGCCAGCGCCCCCGGCCGGTCGGTGAGCCGCAGCCGCAGCGACAGATAGCGTCCCGCCGCGGCCATGCCGTGGCGCAGGACGCGCTGCATCAGCAGCGGATCGACATTGCCGCCCGAGAGCACCGCGACCACCGGCCCCTCGAAGGACCCCGGCGCCGACAGCAGCGCGGCCACCGGACTCGCCCCCGCCGGCTCCACCACCAGCTTCGCCCGCTCCAGACAGAGCAGCAGCGCGCTGGACAGCTCGTCCTCGGTGACCGTACGGACCTCGTCGACGAGCTCTTCGATGATCTGGAACGGCACATCACCCGGCCGCCCCACCCTGATGCCGTCCGCCATCGTCACGGGTGCGTCGAGGGTGACGGGCCGCCCGGCCGCCAGCGACGGCGGATACGCCGCGGCGCCCTCCGCCTGCACCCCCACCACCCGCACATCCGGCCGCAGCGCCTTCACCGCCACCGCGACCCCGGCCGCCAGCCCGCCCCCGCCGATGCCCACCACCACGGTGCGCACCTCAGGGCACTGCTCCAGGATCTCCAGCCCCACCGTGCCCTGCCCCGCGATGATGTCCGGGTGGTCGAAGGGGTGGATGAAGATCGCGCCGGTGCGCTCGGCGTACTCCCGCGCCGCCCGCATCGTCTCGTCCACGATCTGGCCGCGCAGCAGCACCTCGGCGCCGTACTCCCGAGTGGCCGCGATCTTCGGCAGCGGTGCGCCCTCGGGCATGAGGACCGTCGAGCGCACCCCGAGCAGTGAGGCCGCGAGGGCGACGCCCTGCGCATGGTTCCCGGCGCTCGCCGCGACCACCCCGGCCGCCCGCTCCCCGGAGCTGAGCCCCGAGATCCGCACGTAGGCGCCGCGCAGCTTGAACGACCCGGTGCGCTGGAGGTTCTCGCATTTCACATGGACCGGCGAGCCGACCAGACCGGACAGATAGCGGCTGCCTTCCAGCACGGTGAGCCGGGAGACCCCCGACAGCGTCTTCTGTGCCCTGCGGACATCGTCGAGGGTGACCGTCGCGGATCCCTCGGACGCCGCCTCCGACGATCCTTCGGAGGTGGGGACGGGAGCAGAAGCGGGGGTGGGGGCGGTGGGGTGCGAGGCCGGGCCGGAGCCGGAGCCGGGGCCCTCCTCGTCGCCGAGTCGTGCAGCCATGGTCCCCAGTCTGGCAGCTCGCCCTGGCGGACCGACGGGGGCCGGGCCGGTGCCGGGAAACGCTCCAGAACGGCAGGTTGTGGATCGCCGGCCATCAGGTTTTTGCAGCACCCATACGGACGGGCCCTGGGCCGCGTACTCTGTGCCCCATCCCACAGACCACCGCATGAAGTGAGCCCCAGGCCATGCCCTCCCATTCGGACATGACGACTCAACTCGACACAGGCGTACTGGATACCCTCCAACACCAGGTCGCCGTCTTCGCCCGCCGTGCGGAACAGACCCGGCTCGGCGGCGTCGGCCAGGCCCGCAACTCCATGGACCGAGCCGCGTATTTGCTGCTCAACCGGCTCGACCAAGAAGGCCCCATGGGGGTCAAGGCGCTCGCGGGGAGCATGGGCATCGACTCGTCCACCGTGACCCGCCAGGTCGCCCCGCTGGTCGACTCCGGCATGGTCAAGCGCACCTCGCACCCGGAGGACGGCCGCGCGGTCGTGCTTCAGCTGTCCCCGCGCGGCAAGGCCCGGCTGGAGGAAGTGCGCTCCTCCCGGCGCGACTTGATGGCCCGCGTGACCGAGGAGTGGACGGCGGAGGAGCGCGATGTCTTCTGCGATCTGCTGACCCGTTTCAACATCTCCCTCGCCGCCGCGGTCACCGCGGTGCCTCAGGCGACGCCCGCCACCTGAGGACGCCCCGCCCGAAGGGGGACCTGTCCAAGGGGAGCCCGGGGCAGACCGTGAGCAGACCTCTTGACCGGGCGCCCGTGCCTGCCGTGTCCTAAAAGAACGGGAGGCGGAGGGCGTGGTACGAGAGCGGCGGGCAGCACGGGAGGACCGCCGGGCCCGGGAGTTCGACACATTCGTCGCGGGCGCGGGGGGCCGGCTGCTGCACGCGGCCACACTGCTCACCAGACGGGGGACACCGAAGCCGCCGAGCGCCTGCTGACCATCGCGCTCGCGCGCACGTACGCCCGCTGGGACCGGCTGCGCGGCGAGGATCCGTACGACCACACCCGCCAGGCGCTGGCCGCCCTCTTCGCCCACCGAGGCCACCGCTACCGCCGCCCGCGCGGCGGCATCCTGGCCCGGCTCACCCCACAGGAGCGGCTGGTGCTGGTGCTGCGGCTGTACGAGGGGGTCGCGGAGGAACAGACGGCGGCCGCGCTCGGCCTCCCGGCCGAACGGGTCCGGGCGATCTGCACCCGCGCGATGGCGGCGATGCGCAGCGCTCCACCCCGACGTGGCACGACCGGAACGCCGCCGCCCGGCGGAACGTCGCCGCCCGGCGGAACACCGCCATCCGCCGGAATGCCCCCGTCCAACGGCCGCCGGACGGCCACCGGCGCGGCCGGGGCCGCGCCATGAGCCTTCCGGACCGCAAGGAGAACGAGGTCCGCCGGATGCTGGAAGGCCCGCATCCGGCGCTGCCACCGGACCTGGCGGACCGGGCCGCCGAACGGGGGCGGCGGCTCCTCCGCCGCCACCGGGTACTGCGCACCGTCGGCTGGCTGCTGCTGCTCGCCGCGGCCGTCGCCTTCGGCGTCTGGGCGGCGATCGCCGAACCGTGGACCGCGCCACCCACCGACACCACCCCTCCCCTCGAGGGTTGGTGAACGCTCAAGGGATGGTCGCGGGGCGGTGAACCCCCGACGGCCGGGGAACGCCCCCAGGCGCCCCCGGACCAAGCGAACGGCGAACCAGGCGGACCAGGCGGACCAAGCAAGCGATGCAGGCCAAGCGAGTCAGGCGACCCGGGCGGGCCGTCCAGACGGCCCAGGTGACCCAAGCGAGCCAGACGGACCAAGCACACCAGACGGACCAGACGGACCAGGCCGCCCAAGCGAACCACGCGGCCCAGGCCAGCCAGACACCCCAGACGGACCACGCAGCCCAACCACACCAGACAGCCCAGCCGGCCCAGACCTCAGCCCAGCGCCTGGGTCAGATCCATCAGCAGATCGTCGATCGCCTCGATACCGACCGACAGCCGTACGAGATCGGCCGGCACCTCCAGGGCCGAGCCCGCCGCCGAGGCGTGCGTCATCCGTCCCGGGTGCTCGATCAGCGACTCGACGCCGCCGAGGGACTCCCCGAGCGTGAACAGCCGCGCCCGGTCGCACACCTCGACCGCCGCCTGCTCGCCGCCCGCGACCCGGAAGGACACCATGCCGCCGAAGGCCCGCATCTGCTTGGCCGCGGTCTCGTGCCCCGCGTGCTCCGGCAGCCCCGGGTAGTAGACCTGGGTCACCTTGGGGTGCGCGGCGAGCATCTCCGCGATCCGCGTGGCGTTCGCGCTGTGCCGGTCCATGCGGACGGCGAGGGTCTTGATGCCGCGCATCACCAGCCAGGCGTCGAAGGGCCCGGCGATGGCGCCCATCGCGTTCTGGTGGAAGGCGAGTTCGTCCCCGAGAGCGCTGTCGGAGACCACCAGCGCACCGCCGACGACGTCCGAATGTCCGCCCATGTACTTGGTGGTGGAGTGCACCACGATGTCGGCGCCGAGCGCGAGCGGCTGCTGGAGGTAGGGGCTGGCGAAGGTGTTGTCCACCACCAGCCGGGCCCCCGCGGTGCGGGCGACGTCGGCGACGGCGGCGATGTCGGTGATGCCGAGCAGCGGATTGCTCGGGGTCTCCACCCAGATCACCTTCGTCCGGGGGCGGAGCGCGGCCCGTACCGCCGCCGGGTCGGAGGTGTCGGCGACCGACCACTCCACGCCCCAGCGCTCCGCGACCTTGGAGAACAGGCGGAACGTACCGCCGTACGCGTCGTCCGGGATGACGACGTGGTCGCCGGGGACCAGGAGCGTGCGCAGCAGGCAGTCCTCGGCGGCCAGGCCGGAGGCGAAGGCGAGGCCGCGGCGGCCGCCCTCCAGCGCCGCCAGGTTCTCCTCCAGGGCGGTGCGGGTGGGGTTCGCGGAACGGCTGTACTCGTAACCGCCCCGCAAGCCCCCCACCCCGTCCTGCTTGTAGGTGGAGACCTGGTAGATCGGGGGCACGACGGCGCCGGTGAGCGGGTCCGCCTCCTGGCCCGCGTGGATGGCGAGCGTCTCGAAACTCTGGGGGTGACCCTGGGGGTGCTGGTGGCTCATGGGGCCGAGCGTAACGCCCGGCGTGCCCGTCCAGGGCTCAGGCGGCCGACGGGGCGCATAGGCTGGACCACAAGCCGTCACGGGACTTCACACGGGGACACCTCATGGAGCTTCTGATCTTCCTCATCGCCATCGTCATGATCGGCGGGCTGATCGTCGTACCCGCCGTACGGCGGCTGCGCGGGGGCCGCGAGGCCGTGCAGGGGGCGGTGCGCGCCTCGGACCCGCAGGAGTACGGCTTCGTACCGCGCGAGCGGCTGGACGTCCGGCTGCCCGGCCCCGACCAGCAGCTGATCGACACGCTGGAGGAGGTCCAGGCGCAGCAGGACTGGCAGCCGGCCGCGCGCCTGCTCGCGCTCACCGAGACCACCTCGGAGCTGCGCTGGCAGCGGGTGCAGACGCTGGCCGGGGCGGCGGCCTTCGAACTCGCCCAGGCCCCCGGCCAGGGCGGGATGTGGCTGCGCACCTGGCGGGTGGCGGCCCCGGAGGACCCGGGCGCGGCGGCGGTGCAGGCGGAGTTCCTGGTCCGCCAGGCGCTGCGCGACCCGTCGTCCCGCGACTTCCGGATGATCCTGGAGGAGGCCCGGGACGTCTGCCGGGAGGCGGCCCGGCTGGCCCCGGACGACCCGGTGCCGCACATCATCGAGCTCGCCGTCGCCCGCGGTCTGGCCTACCGGCAGGCCGACTTCGAGGAGCTGTGGTCCCAGGTCACCCAGCGCGCCCCGCACCACATGGGCGCGCACCTCGCCGCCCTCAACTACTGGTGCGAGAAGTGGCACGGCTCCCAGGACCGCGCCGACGCCTTCACCCACGCGGCCGCCGCGTCGGCCCCCGAGAAGAGCCTCCTCCCCGCCCTGCCGCTCTTCGGCGTCTTCGAGCACCTGCCGGAGGCCAACCTGGTGCGCACGCTCTACCGGAGCGAGGTGGTCACGAAGGCGATCGAGGGCGCGCTCTTCGCCGTCCGCCAGGCCCCCGCCCACCACCCGGTCCTGCCGCACGTCCGCCATCTGCTGGTCTTCTTCCTGGTCCGGGCGGAGCGGTACGCGGAGGCGCTGGAGCAGCTGCGCCACGTGGACGGCCATGTGGGCGCGGTCCCGTGGTCGTACGGGGCGGACCCGGCGGCCGAGTACACGGCCTACCGGGCGCTCGCGGTCGCGGGCTGGGAGGGCGGCGGCGGCACCCCGGCGACGCTGCCGCGCTGAGCGGCGACGCGGCCGCGCCGCTGAGCACCGTCGGCCTGGGCACCACCCCGGGGCCGGGGCGGAATGCCAACCCCCCGAAGCCCGTTATACGCAACGCACCCACCAGCCAGCCGGATCCGCATGGGAGCCCCGTGATGTTGTTCAGCCGCCACAAGAACCACCTCCCCACCCCCGAGGAGGCGCTGAAGGGCCGCCCCGAACCGGGCTTCCCCGTCCCCGACCGCCACACGGTCCTGGGCAACCCGCTGACCGGCCCGTACCCGGAGGGCCTGGTCGTCGCCGACTTCGGCCTGGGCTGCTTCTGGGGCGCGGAGCGCACGTTCTGGCAGGCCCCGGGCGTGTGGACCACGCTCGTCGGCTACCAGGGCGGCCACACCGAGAACCCCACCTACGAGGAGGTCTGCTCCGGCCTCACCGCCCACACCGAGGCCGTCCGGGTCGTCTTCGACCCGACCGTCACCTCCTACGGCGCCCTCCTGAAGCTCTTCTGGGAGTCCCACGACCCCACCCAGGGCTTCCGCCAGGGCAACGACGTCGGCACCCAGTACCGCTCGGCGATCTACACCCACTCCCCCGAGCAGCAGTCCGAGGCCGAAGCCTCCCGCACCGCCTACCAGTCCGTCCTCACCGGCTCCGGCTACGGCCAGATCACCACCGAAATCCTCCCCGCGGGCCCCTTCTACTACGCGGAGGCATACCACCAGCAGTACCTGGACAAGAACCCGGCGGGCTACTGCGGCATCGGCGGCACGGGGGTCAAGCTAAGTACCCCGTTCGAGACGAACTGGGGGGCGTCCTGCCCTACTGGCATCGCCCCCGCGCCAGAACCGACGGAGCAGTAACCTCGCGCGGCCCAACGCAAGACAACAATCATCGCCGCCCCATCCGTCACCCCGGACGGATGGGGGCACGTATGGAGGCGTGTGCTCTCCGTGGATCAATGACGCCGCTTCGGCCGAAGGCAGGGACATTCGTCCAAGACCGTCAACTCTGTGGTGCACCGCCGCAAACCGGATACGGTAGCGGCGCGATGCGAACCGGATCAGACGAGGGGGACACACGGTGGACGAGCCGTTCGCTGAGTACCGTGAGGTCGGCGCGGCCGACCCATTACGACAGGGCGACGTCCTGGAAGCTGTAGAGCCAGGAGCGACGATGTGGCAGCAACACCTCCTCGTCATGACAGCCGACTGCGACTTCGCCCACGCCAAGCATCAGGGCCGCGTCACCTGCGTCCCGCTCCTCGCGGCGGAGGAGTATCTCTCAGAAATGCAGATCCCCAAGATCCGTGCGCGACTCGCCAGGTCGCAGGTAAGCGAGATACGTCAGATTCTCTCGAAGTACCCGGCTCCCACAATCAGCGACTGCCGACTTCGGGAATGGGCGAGTGAAGAGGAACCCTCCGACATCGTCAAGATGCTCGAGTTGCAGCAGGCGGACGCACAGAGGGCAATGGCCGCTTTCGAAGCCATCCGCACGATGGATACGCCGACGGACAACCTTGAGGAGGGCATCCGCCTCTTAGTGGAGGCGCAACTCAGCGCTCCCAACCCCCCAAAACGGCAGAACGCGGTGAAGCGGGTCATGGACAAGCTGCGAGAGCCCTACGCACAGCCACCAGGTGACGCGCTTTTCCTGACGGCCATAAGCCCCGGGCAGGACGAGGGTTACTTCGCCTATCTCCGCCACATCGAGCAGATCTGGGAGCCCGATATCTCGCTGGGGCCGTCGCACCGCGAAGTCACATACCGCCGAATCTCACGTATGCGAGATCGGTTCACACATGCCCTCGTGCAGAGATTCGCGATGGTCTTCATGTCGATTGGGCTTCCTCACCAGTACGAAGAACATCGCGACCTGCACGCAGACCTCCTGGGGGGAAAGTACGCATGAAGCCATTAGTAACGACAGTCCGTGCGCTGAGTGAGCTTGCAACCGGGCTGTCCCCTGATGCCGTCTCGTCGTCAGCGGTGCTCTACAAATACGGCACAGAGGAAGTGGACTGCCTGCTCGCCGCGAACGATGACCAAGGAGTCCAGCGCATCGTTGTCATGCGCGAACAGAACGCAAAGGAGCCCTTCGTTCCGGAGCATCTCGTCAGTCTTCGGAGAGACGTTTTGAGTCGGATGAAGAGCTTCGCTGAGCGGGCTAGAACTCCAGGACCTCTCAATCTTCCGCGACAGTGGCACCAATACAAGTTCAATAATTACATCGCCTTCCGGGCTACGTCGAAGATCGACTCTCTTTCGAGCCGATGGATCACGGAAGTAACCTCCGGGGATCGCGCCGACATCATCTTTTGGACGACCACCACGTCGGACAACAAATCAACGCTCGAAGAGTTCGACTCCAGGCGACCCGCGGCGCCCGATCTGGACGCCGTCTGGCTACAGGCCGTCGCAGCCGCCCAGGATCACTTCGCGCAGCTGCGCTCCCAGCCTGCGGATGTCGAGATGAGCCTTCCCGCACTCGAACAGTCGACGACCAAGGGCTGGACCTACGAGCAATGGTTGGGGGCCATTAGCAAGGAGCAGCGTGCCTTCATCGACGCGGACACGGACAAGTCGATTCGACTCCGTGGCCCTGCAGGATCTGGCAAGACACTCGCCCTAACACTCAAGGCAATCCGGGAGGTCCTGAAAGCCCGCCAGGCCGGAGGAGACTTACGCGTTCTCGTCGTGACCCACAGCTGGGCACTGGCTGCCCAGATCTCGGACTCCATCGACTCGATGGGCCTCGATCTGCTGCCCGAGATCGATGTCTTCCCCCTTCTCGAAATCGCGAAGACGATCTCCCCCCAGTACGTCCAGGACGTGTCCTCCGGGTTCAGCTTGATCGGAGAGGACAGTCTCAGCGGAAAACAGGCTCAATTGGACATGATCCAGGAGGTACTGGACGAGTTCATCACCGGAGACTGGATCACCTACAAGGGGCGCGTCAGCGAAAGTCTGCGCATGAGATTCGGCTCGGCAGACGACGAACGGCGCGCGCTCGCCTGGGATCTACTAATCGAATTCGGATCCGTCATCGGGGCTGCAGCTATCTTCCCCGGGGCAGGATCCGACTTGCGGTACTTCCAACTACCACGTGCGTCCTGGATGCTACCCCTCAACTCCCGGGAAGATTCGCGTGTCGTCTTCGAGCTGTACACGCGCTACTGGGCGAGCCTCGACGAGCGCGCACTCACCACATCGGATCAGGTACTCGCGGACTTCCTGATCCATCTTTCGACGAACACCTGGAACCGCGCACGTCGAGTGCACGGCTATGACCTGGTATTCGTGGACGAGTTTCATCTGTTCAGCCCGTTGGAGCGACAGGTGCTCCACTACCTCACACGTGACACATCGGTCTACCCCCGTGTCTTCATGGCCGTGGATCCTCGGCAGTCACCGTCCGAGGCTTTCATCGGTTTGGCAGCGGACGAAACCAGATCGTCAAGTGGAGCGCCAGCGGACGACGGCCTCGGCGATGTCACGAACTTCGAGCTTACGACCGTTCACAGATTCACACCGCAGATCCTCGAACTCATCAAGCACGTCCACCATGAATTCCCGACCCTCAATCTCGGGCAGGACTGGGACATCGACTTCACCCGGGTGGAGTCGGCACAGGCGGACGGCTCCCTGCCACGCCTGATCTCAGCAGCGTCCCGTGCGGGCGAGGAGGGTGACATCATCCGCGCGGTGCAGGACCTGTACTCGTCGGGCCGGCTGGCACTCGCGGTGGTCGACTTCCGCCAATGGCCGAGATTCAGCAGGCTCGCATCCCAGATCGGGCACTCCGGTAAGTTCCACGTGTCCACCGTCTCCGGCCGGTCCGACATCGAAGGTCTGGGCTATCGACGCCGAGGGCTCGTGGTCGGGACAGCGGAGTACTTGGCCGGGCTGCAGTTCGACACGGTACTCGTAGCTGGCATACCGGACCTGAACACCTCCGTTCCGACCGCTAACGAACGCATCCGGTATCTGTCGCTCCTTTACCTCGCGCTCAGCCGCGCGCATAGAGAGGTGCGCGTCTTTGTCAACGAAGACGATGACGGCGGGGCACCCGAGGTCCTTCTCCGGGCGGTCAACAACCAACTGATGGAGTCGACTCAGGGAAGTCGCATCTAGCCCGCCGACACAGCCCCAACTCCGCACCTACGGGCCGCTATCCATGCCGAGTCTGCGCCGGAGTCCATGAGAAGCACAGTTCGCTATGACCGCGCCTAGTACTCCAGTGCGGTTTCGTGATCTGGGTGCTTCAGTCGTGTCTGGAGCAGCGGTCGTAGAGGCTCAAGGACACGCGTTCATGGTCCGTGGAAGCATGACCCGCATGGCTGCTTATGTCATCTCCGAGGTAGAGATTCTGAACCAGACACTTGCGAACGAATACAAAATGTTGGCCGAAGCTTCGATCCATCGACACGGAGGCCGCTACGTTGTGCGTGGGGTGCAACCGGACCCTGTTGAAGGGGCGTGGTCTCCCAGGCGCCGCCTTGTGATCGTCGAGTTCCCTGACATGGACCGGGCCAGGAAATGGTATGAATCACCCGAGTATGCAGAGGCACTGAGTCTGCGTCAGGCGGCACTCGACCGGCGGCTCCTTTTCGTTGAGGACCTGCCTGAGTAGAGGTGCAGTCTGATTTTGCGATCTTGCTCGGACCCGGCTGGGAACAGGTACGGCCACCGCGTGATCATCGGAGGTTGTGTGGACTCCTGAAGATCGTGCGGTGGCCGCAGGCCATAGCGTAGACCCTGCCCGCTGGCGGGCGATGTTCGACCAGGTCATGGCCCGGATCGCGGGCAGATTCGGGCGAGTTGAGCCCCGGGCTGCGGCCCGCGCCTACCTGCTCGGACTGCTGTCGCGCGTCGAACGGAAGAACTGCTGGCAGCTGGCCGAACAGGCGGGCCATGTCCGGCCGGGGCCGATGCAACGCCTGCTGCGCTACGCCCGCTGGGACGCCGATGCGGTCCGTGATGACCTGCGTGCCTACGCCGCCGAACACCTCGGCGCTGAGGTTTCCCCGCTGTGCGGGTGTGGCTGATTAGCTGGTCAGGGCGGGTTGACGTGGTTTCAGGTTCACTGGTTCGGCCGCTGCCTGGTCGGCGTAGTGCTTCTCCTCGAACTCGATCGGGCTGAGGTAGCCGAGCCGTTGCTGGATGCGGCGGGGGTTGTAGAAGCCGTCGATGTATTCGAAGAGGGCGAGGTTCGCCTCGGCCCTGGTGGCGAAGACGCGGCCGCGGACGCACTCGGTTTTGATCAGTATCCACAGGTTCTCCGCCAGGGCGTTGTCGAACGAGTCGCCGACCGAGCCCATGGACGCCTGGACCCCTGCTCTGACCAGGCGTGTCGTGAGCCTGATGGAGGTGTATTGCGTGCCGTGGTCGGCATGGTGGATGAGCTCGCCGGGGGTGACCTCGCGGCTGGTGAGGGCATACTCCAGGGATGACAGGACGAGGTCGGCGTCCGCGCGGGCGGAGGTCTCCCAGGCCACGACCCTGCGGGAGAATGCGTCCCGGATGGCCGACAGCCACAGTGGCCCCTCTCTGGTGGGGATCATGGTCAGGTCGGTGACCCACAATCGGTTCGGCGCGGGCGCGGTGAAGTCGCGTTGCACCAGGTCAGGCGAGATCGTCGTCCGGGTCACGGCGGGTGAAGCCCTTGCCCTGGCGGGGGCTGATCCCGGCCAGGCCAGCCTGGCGCATGAGCCGTTCGACTCGTTTCCTGCCGACGTGGATGCCCTCGCGCCTGAGGACGGCGTGCACGCGGGGTGAGCCGTAGATGCCGCCGGAGTCCTGGTGGACCTGGCGGATCCTGCTCGTCAGGTCGGCGTCCTGGCGGCGCCGTTCGCACGGCTCCTTCTCAGCGTGTCGCCAGCGGTAGTAGGTGGAGGAGGGGATGTTCAGTTCCCGGAGTACGGGCTCGACCCCCAGGTGCGGGTGCTCGTCGATGAGCGAGGTCACCTGGGCCGGGTCGGGTCGAGCTGGGCCGCGAAAAAAGCCGAGGCCGTCCGCAGGACCTCGTTCGCCCGCTTGAGCTGGGCGTTCTCCTTGCGCAAGGCCACCAGCTCCTCGCGCTCGGCGGTGGTGAGCAGGTCGTCCCGCTCGCCGGCGTCGGCCTCGGCCTGCCGGATCCAGGTGCGCAGGGCCTCATGATGCACCCCGAGTTCCTCGGCCATGCGGCGGATGACGGGCTTCGGCTCGGCGGCGCGGTACATGCGGACCGCGCGGTCACGCAACTCCAGCGGGTATTTCCTCGGGGCAGGCATCGTCTGGTCTCCTCTCGTGAGACCCATCTGACCTGCTGTCACCTCACACCGCATCTCGGGGGAACCTCACCGACGACGAACCACCCACGAACCCGCTGGATAGATCACGAAACCAGACTGGAGTACTAGGCGACGGGCTAGCGTATCCAGCCAACTGCGGCCAATGGGTCACATGGCAGCACAGGCTCGCGGGCACGGGGGTCGCTTGCCCGATCGGTGTCGCGGGGTTCCCCGAGGAGTGGACTGCGCGGGTCCGGGAGGTCAGGCACTACGGCTGGATCTCCCGGTGCCACCGGCTTAGCTCCCTGCACTACGTCCCGTAGGTAGCCTCACCGGCGCACGTCGAGAACAACGTATAAGCCATGCTCACCTCTTCGACGTGATGCGCCCACCGCTGCATCCTCGGCGTGTGCTCGTCTCTGGCGTCCTCGGGATGGGCGAGAAGGGATGCTACGGCTTCAGAAGCGCGGTCCAGGCAGTTGTGAACCGCTGCCGCCGCGTTGATGACTTGAGGTTGGGCACATGGCCACACGTCCTCCTGGTGGCTGAGCCAGACAGCTCTGATCGCTTTGGCGAAGGTTTCCTGCGTGACGTGTTGGCCATCTCGTAGCGCTTGTACCGCTTCATCCAGAGCCTGGATTGCCGCGCTGACCTTGCTCCTGAACGCGGCATAGCTCTCCAGCCGCCTCTCCTCATGCCTGTGGCCCCTCTCCTCCACAGCCGTTTGAACGACCGTTTCACGCGCCGAGCGTCCTGCCAGTACGGCACCGATAGCCGCTCCAGCAGCGCTTGAGAAGCCAGCAACAGCAGCGGCCCATACCGCCGCAGCCCCCTGATCCATGAGGAGCGATTTTGCCGCATCCATGCCATGCGGTCATCCCCGTAGCTACCTGATCCGCTACCTCACCAGGTCCGCGCCATGCCCGATCGGATCGGCTGTGAGCTATTCGGTTGCACTTCAGACAGCAGGCCCCTGACAAGGTCAGGGGCCTGCTGTACTGGTGCTGCGTGTGTTAGGCGGCCACCAGCTCACGCGCTCGCTCGTTGAAGTCCGCGACCAGGCGGTGCCTGCCGAACGGCTTCATGCGCTTCTGCAAGTCCTGGACCGCCTCGACCGCTCGGGACGACTTGACCTGCTGCGTGAGAGAGATCGTCCGTACTCCCGCAGCGTGCGCCGCTTCCAGGTCCATGCCCTGGAGATGCGAGGCAGCCAGCGCCGCCTGGGACATGGCCCCCCGGCGGGCACGCTTCTGCTTGCGGGCGTGGTCGATTGACCTGCGGGCGTGTTCCTTGGCGTTCTCCGGCTCACCAAGATCACGGAAAGTGTTGGCGTGCTCCCCATGCAGGTACGCCGGGTCGATGAACGCGGCCCACTCCTGTTCCTCTTCGGGGCGCACGCTCTCGTACGAGGTCTCCGACTTCGCGACCGCCGAGACTGCCGCACGCTTGTCACCGAGCTTGGCGCAAGCGCGAGCCTCAAGCGCCCAGAGATCGGCCAGGCATGCAGGGGATGCCGACTTGGTGAGTCCCGCGCGGCCCGACTGGGCGAGCCTTCGGCCCTCCTCGGGATGCCCGAGAAGCGTGGCCTGATCCGCCATCCCGGCCAGCACATGCGCGCCGAGGGCCGGGTTGCGTGACTCCTCGGCAAGACGGAGCGACTGGATCAGGTAGCGCTGCGCCGCCCCGTGCTCCCCGTTGTCGTACGCCATCCAACCCAGCAGATACGTCTGCTCGGCGGCGGCCTCGCAGAGAGCACGCCGAACCCGCTCGGTGTGGGTGCGACGGAGCAGCGGGAACACATGGGCGTTCATGTACGCGGCCAAGGTGAGGCGGCCCGAACCGCCACCCTGGAAGATGTCCATCTGCTGGAAGACGCCGAACATGTTTCGAACGGCGCTGACGTCCTCCAGCCTCACCCGGGGTCCGACCTTGGGCTGCTGGTCGAGCGTGCACAACAGCCAGTCCCGGCTTGGTCCGATGCCCGCCACGGCGGCGAACGGTGCTGAGGCCAAGAACTTACGACGGTCCACGTCGGCCCTCCCCAAGTCGGCAACGGCTTCCACGGTAGCCAGGAAGGAAGGGCTGTACACAAGCCCTCTGTCCGCCGTCGCGCTGTCGCCGAGCCCCAGATCGTAGGTCGTGACTCGGTAGCCCATGGCCGCTGAGAACACATCCGCCAGGATGTCGGGTACCGGGGGTCGGGGTTGTTCGCCGGTCAGCCAGCGTCGAACGCTCGTGGCATCCGGGGCAATATGTGGCTGTCCCCATTGCTTGGCTTGAACTCTTGTTCGTCGGGCTAACTCGCCTTGGCTCATTCCGGATCGGTCCAGCCAATCGGACAGCTTTTCGTTAGGCGTTTTCATGATTCACGGCCTTCGGTCATGAACGAATGCGGAACCAACACCTTTCAACACCCCTACAGGCGCTACCCGCTGAAGTGCCACAGGGGTTGCCTAGGTGTACCCCCGCGACCGGGCGAACGGTCCGGGGGCGTGGTCAACGCTGCGAGGAGCGCCAACATGAGAGAGCGTATCGCCGGTCGGGTCGAACAGTCGTGGTTGTTCGCACATGGCTGTACCGGGCCAGAGGTGGTGAACCGATGAGCGCACGCCCCCGACTTCTCCCCTGGTCCGATCCGAGTGGCAAGCCGTGCTATCTCGTCACCGATCACCACGGTTACGTCTCGCAGGTCGCGGACGAGATGGAGGACGTACAGCTACGCACAGGAACGGAACTCCTCGCTATCGGCTTGGAGATGCTGAACGAAAAGAAGGTGAGCGCCGGGGAATTACGGTTCCTTGGAAACCGTCTCTGCGAGGCGCTGCGCGATGCCCTGCGGGTGGCCGAGAGCAGAGGCAAGCGGCTGCCCGAACCCGAGGAGTGAGGCGCGGTGCCCGGTCGGTGCGCTGTGGGCACGCCGCCGGCCGCAGAGGCTTTGGGCGGGAGCTGCCACGGGGCGAGAGAACAGGGGGCCTTACGCTGGCCCGGCGAATCGGGCGGGTCTGTGATCCTGCCCGCGTTTGCGACCGATTGGCCCCCTGTTCTTCGAGGCTCGCCCCGTGGTGGCTGTCTAAAGCCTCGGAGGCCGTCGGCCACCAGCCACAACGCACCAGCCCCGACAAGCGGATGCGCGTGTCCGCACTCCTCAAGGTGCGCTGGCAATACGGGCGGTGGGTGCCCGGCGGGACCGGCCGCCAGGCCCGCAGCCCGCCGGGGCGGCCAGTCCGCCCGGCGCGCCGCAGGCGCGCCCTTGAGTAAGTGAAGACGGTTTCCGCCACATCCATTCGGTCATCGGGCGCTGCGGTATGAAGGGCGCCGGGGCGGTCGGCTGACCGTGCGCACTGCACCGCCTTCCGGGGCCTGGGCCGGTCAGGCCAGCAGGGCTGAGAGGCGAATATTGGCTGGCCCATGGGTGCGGACGCCTGGGAATATATAGGCACCAGTGACGGCCCAACGAGGGTCAACCAACAGCCCAGAGGAGCATCGGCTGACTAGGTCAGCCAAAGCAATCGAAGTTTACCTGACGCGACGTCAGGAACAGCCAGGAGGGACACGCCCTGCGGGGTGGTCCTCCGGTCCGATTGCTCTCGCTCCCCTGGAAGGTGACACTAGGGACTGTCGTTCGGGTCATCGGACGGACCGAAGGAAGACGGCCGCGATGTGGAGCTGGGGCCACTAGGTCCGCGCGAGGCCGGTGAGCAGCAGGTCGATCATGTGGCGGGCCTGGTAGTCGGGGAAGGTGCCGACTCCGATGCACAGGTTGCCGATGGCGAGCATGAGGTCGTAGGCCCGTACGTCCGCGCGGGTGTGGCCGGCGGCGGCGGACGTCGTCAGCAACTGGTCCAGTACGGGCAGCAGGCGCTCGACGAACTCGGCGTGCAGGCTCTCGAACCCGGGCTGGTCCGAGCGCATCGCCCCGGCCAGGCCGTGCTTGGTCACCAGGAAGTCGGCGAACTGGTGGACCCACAGCCGCAGGGCCTCGTACGGGGTGTCGGCGGCGGGGGGAGTGTGCGCGGCGGCGGCGAGCGCGTCGAGCTGGTGCCGGAAGACCGCGACCACCAGGTCCGCCCGGGTGGGGAAGTGGCGGTAGATGGTGCCCATGCCGAGGCCGGACTCGGCGGCGATCTCCCGCACGGGGGCGTCCACCCCCGCGCGGACGAACACGGCCGCGGCGGCGTCCAGGAGCATCTGCTCGTTCCGGCGGACGTCGGATCGTTTGCGTCGGCCGGTGGAGGACGGCGATGTCTCGTCCGTGGGCATCAAGGACACCTCCTGCTTGCAAAGCGGAACAACGCTCCGTATTGTGGCGGTTGATGCGGAGCAACGCTCCGTTTTTCCAGTATGGCAGCCCACCGCGCCGCACGGGCACCGACGCCCGTCCAGAAAGGTCTTCACCCCATGTACGACACCACCACGGCCATCCCCGCCACCCCGACCGTCGCCGTCAGGCCGGTCGCTCTCCCCGCCCCCGGCCGGGGCCAGGACCTGCACGTACGGGTCACGGCGCCGACGGCCGGACGCGACCTGCCCGTCGTCCTCTTCTCGCACGGCGCGACCCTGACCATGGACGACTACGCGCCCCTGGCCGACTTCTGGGCCTCCCACGGGTTCGTCGTCGTGCAGCCGACCCATCTCGACGCGCTGGGCCTGCCGCCCGACGACCCGCGCACTCCGCACATCTGGCGGATCAGGACCGACGATCTGACCGGCGTCCTGGACCACCTCGGCACCATCGAAGCCGAGGTGCCGGGGCTGGCCGGACGCGGCGACCACGACCGCGTCGCGGTCGCCGGGCACTCGTGGGGCGCGCAAACCGCCAGCACACTCGTGGGCGCACGGGTCATCGACGCCGACGGCGCGCCCGGTGAGAGCATGGCCGACCCCCGCGTCAGCGCGGCCGTGCTGCTCTCTCTGCCCGGAACCGGCGGCGCCGACCTGAGCGCGCTCGCCGCCGAGCACTTCCCGTTCATGAGCCCGGACTTCACCGGGCTGAAGGCGCCGAGCCTGGTGGTCGCGGGCGACCGGGACCAGTCCCCACTGACGGTGCGCGGCCCGGACTGGTTCACCGACGGCTACCGCCTGAGCCCGGGTGCCACCGACCTGCTGACGCTGTTCGGCGCGGAACACGGACTCGGCGGCATCCAGGGCTCCCACGACACGCGGACCACCGACGAAAGCCCCGAACGCGTCGCCCTCGTCCAGCGCGCCACCCTGGCCTATCTGCGGACCGCACTGGGCCTCGACGACGCGTGGCCCACCGCCCGTCGCGCCCTGACCGCGGCCGGTGAACCGCTGGGGAGGGTCGACTCGAAGTGACCGGCCCCGACGCCTCCAGGGGCGCGTCTCGACGTCGGCGTAGGGCGCCTTCGATGGATACCTGGACCTGATCCAGGAGCCGTGGACGCATCTCAGGGAGGACGGGCTGCTCGTCCGGGCGGGCACGGAGCACGAGGACCTGTACTGCTGGAGGGCCGACGGCGACGCCGCCGACCGCCTGCCCGTGGTGGTCCGGTCCTTCGACGGCGAGGACGTCCCCTTCGACTGCCAGGCCGCAGAGGGCGTCTGCCGTGTCCTCATCGGCCCGCACCACCGGTTCACGATGGCCCGCGATTTCGACACCCACGGGAATGCCCGGCTACGGGTGGCCGGTGAACGCGGTGACCAGGCTGTGGGGTGCGTTCTGGCCGAACATGAGCTCGTAGCCTTGGGCGCCTTCGGCGGCGGCTTCGGTACTGCGGGGGAACATGGCCTGCTCGTACTCGGTGAGGGCGGCCTCGGGGGCGTCGGGGTGCGCGGCGAGGGCCGTGCCGAGTTCGGCGCCGTCGAGCATGGCCAGGTTGGCGCCTTCGCCGTTCGGGGCCGAGAGGTGGGCGGCGTCGCCGACCAGGGTCACTCCGGGCACCCGGTCCCACCGGTGCCCGATCGGCAGGGCGTTGAGGAGGCGCAGGACCGGCGCGGTGTCGCTGTCGGTGATCAGTGCGGTGAGCTCCGGCGCCCAGCCGTCGAATTCCCGCGCGATCCGCGCGGTGGCCGCGGCGGCATCGGTGACGTCGATGGTCGCGAACCAGTCCCGCGGCTTGGTGAGCGCCACATAGGTGTGCAGGGTTTCGCCCTTTTCCCGGTGGGCCTGGATTCCCTTGCCCGGTGCGAGCGCGAGCATCGACCCGCCGCCGACCGCCTTCGCGGCGGCCGGGTGCCGGGTGTCGCTGTCGAACAGCCACGTCTCGACGAACGACCGGCCGACGTACTCGGGCGTGGCGGTGGAGAGCAGCGGCCGGACCCGTGACCACGCGCCGTCCGCGCCGACCAGCAGGCTGGTGACGACGGTGCCGCCGTCGGCGAACGTCACCTCGTGGCGGCCCTCGCCGAGGGCACGGACGCCGCTGACCTTGTGGCCCCACCGGACGGTGCCGGCCGGGAGCGAGTCGAGCAGCATCTGGCGCAGTTCGCCGCGCTGCACCTCGGGGCGTCCGCCCGTGCCGTCGTCGGGTTGGTCGAACAGGACGGTGCCGTTCCGGTCGAGGATCCGCATGGCCTGGCGGCCCTCCAGGATGAGGCCGCGGAACTCGTCCAGCAGGCCGGCCGCCCGCAGGGCCAGTTGGCCGTTGTCGTCGTGGATGTCGAGCATCCCGCCCTGCGCACGTGCCGTCGGCGAGGGTTCCGCCTCGTAGACCGTGGCCGGGATGCCGTGGACGTGGAGGACGCGGGCGAGGGTGAGGCCGCCGAGTCCGGCGCCGATGATCGTGACGGGGGTGCGCATCTGAATCCTTCGGGACCGAGGCCGCCCGGACCGTCGGTGGGGTGGTCCGGCCGGGCACTCTCTGGTACGCCGTTCCAATGTTGGAACGGCGCTCCATATTGGAACGGTGCTCCAGACGTGTCAAGATGGCCGCATGGCAACGCGGACGCGCCGGTCACAGCGGCGCACAGAGGCGCTCTCCCGCGAGCGCATCGTCGAGGCCGCCGTCGAGCTGCTCGACACGGCCGGTGAGAGCGGGCTGACGTTCCGGGCGCTGACCGAGCGCCTCGCCACCGGGCCCGGGGCGGTCTATTGGCATGTGGCGAACAAGGGCGAGCTGCTCGGCGCCGCCACCGACGCCGTCGTCGCCGCCGCTCTGGCCGCCGAGCCGGCCGAGTCTGCCAGGTCCGGCGGGTCGGCCGAGTCTGCCGCGTCTGCCGGGTCCGCCGAGCCGGCCGAGTCTGCCGCACCCGCCGGGTCCGCCGCGTCCGCCGGGTCCGCGGACTCACCGCAGGACGGGATTCGCGCCGTCGCGCTCGGCCTGTTCGACGCGATCGAGGAACACCCGTGGCTCGCCACGCAGCTCGCGACGCAGCTCTCCCGCAGCCTCTGGGAGACGGTGGCGCCGCGGATCTTCGAAAGCATCGGGCGCCGGATCCGCGCGCTCGACGTGCCCGAGAGCAACTGGTTCGCGGCGACCTCGGCGTTGACGCACTACATCCTCGGCGCCGCGGGCCAGAACGCCGCCAACGCCGCGAGCGCCCGCACGCTCGGGCCCGACGTGGACCGCGCCCGGTTCCTCGATGCCGCGTCGACGGCATGGGAAGAACTCGACCCCGACGACTACCCGTTCACCCGGGCCGTCGCGGACCAGCTGCGCGGGCACGACGACCGCGAGCAGTTCCTCGCCGGGATCGATCTCATCCTCGCCGGGATCACCGCTCTCCCCCGGCCCGGTGAAGAGGCGCGCACCCCACCCGCCACCTGAGCCAGGTGAGGCTCCCGGCCGCCGGCCCCCGGCCCACGGAGGTGCACCCCCATCGCACGGAGCAGCCGAGTCCGTCGTGTGGCGCCCGCCATCCGCGCACCATGCCCGCTCGGGGTTCGGATCGCGGAGGCGGCAACTGCTGCTCGTGGACGACGATGCCGACGCCCATGTGGAACTCGAGCGCGGGCGGGGATGCTAGGTGCTCCCGCCTCGAAGGCGGACAGACTCCGATGGGGAGGAGACGCTATGCCCACCGTTCGGTACGTCCGGCAGGCAGCGCTCGGCACGACGTCACTGCTGGCCCTGGCCCTCACCGGCCTGACCGCGCATCCGGCCGGCGCCGCGGAACCGGCAGACGCCGCCGCCAATCAGACCGTCATCATCCACACCGTGAAGACTCCCAGCCTGGTCCTCGACCTGCAGGGCGGCTCGGCGAATCCTGGCACCCCCGTGATTCTGTACAACGTCCACGGCGGGGCCAACCAGAGGTGGGAGATGGTGCCCGTCCAGGGTGACTGGTTCCAGCTTCGCAACGTGGCCAGCGGCACCTGCCTGGCCAACGGCAACCACAGCGTGGCAAACGGCCATAAGCTGACCGGCTACGGCTGCAACAGCGCCTCTGAAGACCAGCTGTGGGCTCGCGTCGGAGTCGAGAACGGCGACCAGTTCCTCCTGATCAACAAGTACAGCGGCAAGTGTATGGACCAGACCACCACCGGCCAGCAGAACACGCAGGTCACCCAGTGGCGCTGTCACGGGCTCGTACACCAGCGCTGGACCGCCGATACCGTCTGACACCCCGTGAGATCAGCTGCCCCGGCCAAGACCGCCGGGGCAGCACCATGAACGGCGCTGCCCCGGCTCTCGACCGCGCGTGCCCTCGGCGGACCCCCGCCGGTACGATCGGTACAGCATGTGAACCGGTTCTCCAGGGGGCAGGCCATGTCCGAGTCGACCGTGTCCGGCCGAAGTGACTCACCCGCCGTCGCGCTGGGACCCACCGCGCTGGTCCTCGGCGTCTTCTCCGCCCTGGGTGCGTGGGTGCCCTCGTTGCTGCTCGTCACCCTGCCGTGGGCGATCCTCGCCGGAGCCCTCGCCGTCGCGCTCGGCGCGATGGGTGTCCACCACGCCCGTCGCGGCACCGGGCGGCTGTGGGCCGCCGTCGCGGGAACGGCCCTCGGCGCCATCGGATGCGCCGGGACCACCGCTCTCCTCTTCGCCCTCGGCGCCTGAGTCGACGCGCACAGCCAGAGGTTCGTCCTCGCGCCCGTCCTCCCCCGCTACCGCACCACCGGGACCTGCTCGAACTTCGGCGCCTTTCGCTTCGGCGCCTTTCGCTTTCGCCTCAGGACCTGTTGCCGGCAGGCCGGTTCATGGGCGTCGGGCCGCCCAGAGCGTCCTCTCGACGCGGACGTGGAGGTCGTCGCGTCGCAGGACGCCGTCGGGGGCGTCGCTGTCGATGAGGTGGTCGAGCGTGGCCAGGTCGTCGGCGCTCAGTGCCCCGGCCAGATGGGAACGCGCGCGTCGCAGAGTGGCCTGGGCGTAGCGGCCAGTGGCCTCCGGCAGCGGAGGGCGCAGGTCGAGGGAGAAGGGGCGCTCCGCCTCGATGGTGAATCCGGCGCGGGAGATACGAGGGCCCCAGTCGGAGCCCAGGTGCGGTAGGTGCTCGGCGCGCGCTTCGGCCATCGCGGCATGACAGCGGGCTTCGAGTCCGGGGCGCCCTCGGCCGACGTCGTCGGGCAGGAAGCGCGGAAAACCGGCCATCTCGATCACCGCCAGAAGTCCGCCGGGGCGCAGCGACCGGAAGATCTCGCGCAAACCTCGGTCGGGATCGGCCAGGTGGTGGACGGACGCCGAGGCCCATACCAGGTCCACGGTGTCCAGGGCCGGCCATGCGCCGTCCAGATCCGCCTGGACGGTGCGGATCCGGTGCTCCACGCCGCGGTCCCGGGCCTTGTCCCGCAGGTGGTCCATGAGCTCGGGGGATCGGTCGACGGCGATCACCTCGGCGTCCTCGAAGCGCTGGAGCAGGGCGAAGGTGCCGGCGCCGGTGCCGCTGCCCAGGTCGAGGATGCGGTGGGGTGGCCGGTCGGGGCTCAGTCGTGCCAGGTCGGACGTCACGTCGGACAGGAATGTGTGCAGGACTTCGGCGTCGAGGTCCAGGAGTGCGGCCATGGCCGCGTCGTCCGGTTCGGTCACGCCCTGGTTGTGGTGGTGGTCGTCGTGGCTGTGGTGGTGGTCCGTCATGCTTCGACCTTACGAGGCCGTTTCCGTTATGGCATACGCTCTTGCGTATGACGCAAGAGGACAGTGTTCTCGACGGACTGGTCCGCAAGCGCATCAGGGGGCTGCGTTCGGCGTTGGGCTGGTCGCTCGACGAACTGGCCGCCCGCTGCTATCTGAGTCCGTCCACGCTAAGCCGTATCGAGACGGGACACCGGCGGATCAGTCTTGATCAGTTGAGTGCGATAGCGCGAGCGCTGGGGACCACTCTGGATCAGCTGGTGGAGTCGGCCGACGACGGTGACGTGATCATCCGGCCGCAGCATGACGCGGCGCGCGGGCTGACCGCCTGGATGCTGAACCGGCAGCCCGGGGTCGTCGTGGCCAAGATGCGCCTGACCAAGCCGGCCCCGACGCGTGCCGATGCGCTGAGGGTCCATCCCGGCTGGGACTGGTTCACCGTCTTGTCCGGAACCGTCGTCCTCGTCCTGGGGGACCGCAGGATTTTCGTCGAGACCGGCCAGGCGGCGGAGTTCTCCACCATGGTCCCCCACGCCTTCGGGGCTCACGACGGGCCGGCCGAGGCGCTGGGCATCTTCGACCAGGAGGGGCGTCGCACCCATCTGCGGCCGCTGTCGGACGGGGAGGGAGAGCGTCCGGGGTGAGCTGGTTGGTGAGCTGGTCGAGTCTCCGTTCGTCGCGTCAGGCCGGGTCGGCGGACTGGGCGCGGGAGAGGGCCACGTCGAGGACGGCCAGGAGGGCGTCGCGGACCGAGCCCGTCTCGCGGGCGTCGAAGACGATCAGGGGGACGGGGTCGGAGATGTCCAGCGCCCACCGCACCTCGTCGAGGTCGTGCCGGACCTCCCCGTCGAAAGCGTTGACGGCCACGGCGAAGGGGATGCCCTTGTGCTCGAAGTAGTCCACCGCCGCGTAGCAGTCGTCCAGCCGGCGGGTGTCCACGATCACCAGACCGCCGAGGGCGCCTTCGACCACGTCGTCCCACATGAAGCCGAAGCGTTCCTGGCCCGGCGTGCCGAACAGGTAGAGCTTCAGCGTCGGGTCGATGGTGATGACGCCGAAGTCCATGGCGACCGTGGTGGTGGTCTTGCCGGGGGTGTGCGTGAGGTCGTCCACGCCCGCCGCGACCTCCGTGATCACCGCCTCCGTGGTCAGCGGCCGGATCTCGGAGATCGAGCCCACGGCCGTGGTCTTGCCGACCCCGAAGCCACCGGCGATGACCAGTTTGACCGGCAGCGGCGGTTGATCAGCCGCTGTCGCGGAGTGAGCCCCGTGAGTCGGGGACGGCACGGAGACCATCGATAACCCTTCGCAGTACGGAGATGTCGTGGACCGTCCCGGCGTCCGGGACGTGGACGGCCAGGTGTCCGGCGGTGCAGAGGTCCTCCGTCAGGACGCGGACCACGTTGAGGTGCAGACGCAGCCGGGCGGCCAGCTCCGCCACCGACTGGGGGCGTCGGCAGGCGGCGACGATGTCGCGGCGTTCGAAGGTGAGCGACCGCAGGGCGGACAGCCCGTCCGACGTCGCCACGATCTGGGTCTCGACCGGGAGCGGTGGCGCGGTGCCGCTCCCGGACACCCGGCCGGCGGTCAGCAGGAACGGGCGGATGGCGGGAGCGCGGCCCACGGGCTCGGGCGGCTCCGGCGGCGCAAGCGGCTCGGACCGTTCCGGGGCGTCCCGGGCGCTGTCCGCCGACTCGTACGGTTCCGCTTCGTACGGTGCCGACTCGTGCGGTGCCGACTCGTGCGGTGCCGACTCGTGCGGTGCCGACTCGTGCGGTCCTGGTTCACCGGCGACCATCTCGACCCCCTTCTGAGTGCGCCGCGTGACCCGTCAGCCGGCGGACCCGGCGGTTCTCTTCAGCTCCATGACGAGCTGGGGGGTGAGCGCGGCCCCGGCCCGGTTGGCGAAGAGGGTCATCTCGTACGCGACGTTGCCCAGCTTCGCCTCCTTGGTGGTCACCACGCCCATGACGGCACCGCAGCCGATGGACGACACCAGCACATGGCCGCCCTCCAGATCGATGATGACCTTGTTGAGGCCGCCGAGGCCGTAGTTGCCGGAAGCCCCGGCGGCCAGACTCGTGACACCGGACACGATCGCGGCCAGCCGCTCGGAGTCGGCCCGCTCGCTCAGCTGCGAGACGGCGATCAGCAGACCGTCGGAGGACACCGCGATGGCGTCGACGACACCGGCGGTCTCGGTGGCGAACCGGTCGAGCAGCCAGGTGAAGTCGGCCGCGGCGGCTCGCAGATCGGTGGATTCCCGCTCAGTGGAACCGTTCTTATCCGTCGGCGTGGTCACTTCCCGACTCCTTCCGGGGTCGCTGCTGTGTCGGTGGTACGGGTTGGGCCTGGGTGGCGGCGCTGTCCTGCTCCGCCCTGCGTACGGCGGCCTCGAACTCGTCGAGTTCGGCACGGACCGCCTTGGCGTCGACCGGCCGGCGTGCGGCCGGGATCGCCCGGTCGGCCGGTGAGGTGGTCTTGTCGAGCGTCGCGCCCCGGACGCGGCGGCGCAGCGGGCGGGAGGCGGAGGCGGCCGGGTCGTTCGCCGGATCGGCCGCCGACTCGGTGTTCGTACGGGCCGCCGCCGGGACGCGCCGGGGCAGACCGGCCTCCGTCGTCGGCGCCGCCGGACGTTCCGCCGAGACCGACACCGACGCCACACCCGCAACCGGCGCCGGTGCCGGTGCCGGTGCCGGCACGGGTGCCGGTGCCGGTGCCGGTTCCTCCAGCGGGCTCAGCGTCAGCAGCAGGGTCGCGGGAATCCAGACGCTGCCGGTGACCCCGCCGCCCGGCGTACGGCTCAGGGTGACCCGGATGCCCCAGCGCCGGGCCAGGCTTCCGACCACGAAGAGGCCGAGCACCTTGGTCGGTACGAGGTCGAGCCGTTCCCGGCGCACCAGCCGGGCGTTCTCCTCGTCGAGGCGTTCCGCGCTCATGCCGAGGCCGTGGTCGATGACCTCGATCAGCGCACCGCCGTCCGCGCTGACGTCGGTGCCGGGCCGGACGACGACCTCGACGGGGCTGTCGGACGGGGAGAACCCGACCGCGTTCTCCAGCAGTTCGGCGAGCATCAGCGTGAGGTCGCCGACGATGTCGGGAGCGACGGTGACCTCGGTCCCGGACCGCAGGGACACCCGCTGGTAGCCCTCGATCCGGCCGAGCGCCGCCCGGATGACATTGGCCAGGGTGGTCGGCCGGGCGTCCAGCTCGGTTTCCCGGATTCCGGCGAGCAGCATCAGGCTGTCGGCGTTGCGCTGGAGGCGTACGGCGATGTGGTCGATGCGGTAGAGCCGTTCCAGGACGTCGGGGGCGGTCTCCTCGCGTTCGAGGGCGTCGATCAGGCTGAGCTGGCGGGTGGTCAGATTGCTGACCCGGCGGCCGACGTTGCCGAACATCTCACCGACGTTGCGGCGGCTGAGCACCTGGCGTTCCAGCAGCGCCGCGGCGGTGACCTGCACCTGGTTGAACGCCTCGGCCAGGGCGCCGATCTCGTCGCGCACCGGGACGGGGATCGGCCGGGGCCGCAGCGGGGTGCTGTCGGTGGCCTCGGTCGGGTCGTCCTCCTCGACCTTGGCGAGTTCCTCGCCCGCCACCTCGACCACCTGGTGGGCGGCGCCGGTCAGGGCCGCCAGGGGGCGTACGACCGAGCGCCGCACCAGGATGGAGAAGCCCAGCCAGAGGGCGAAGGCGAGGAGGGCGAGGGCGAGCAGGGCCAGCGCCTTGTGCAGGGCGTCCTGGGAACGGCTCTCGGCCCGGTCGGCGATCTGGTCGATCAGTGCGCGGGTGATCTCCAGGCGGGCCTCGGCCTGCCGCGTGCCCGCGGCCATCGACGCGCGCAGCTGCCGCGGCGACTGGCCCTGGAGGGAGCTCGGGTCGATCCGGAGCTCGGCGAACCGGTCCTCGAAGCCGTTCTCCTCGGCGTTGCGCTCGATGCCCTCGAGGCGCAGGACCTGGTCGGGTTCGGCGATTCTGGCGAAACGTGCCGACTGCTCCGCGTAGACCTGGTGGGCGCCGACCGCGCGGGTGTACTCGGTGAGGGCGTTGGCGTCCCGGGTCTCGGCGGAGAACACCCCGCCCTCGAAGGCCGCGTGGGCGGCGTCGGCGCGCAGCACGGCGTCGACCAGCTCGATGACGGAGGACAGCGGGGTGCCGGAGAAGTGGTCGAGTCCGATGCCGTCGATGAGATAGCCGACGGCGGCGGCGTACGCGGGGTCGATACCGGCCGTGGACACCGAGCCCCGTTCGACCTTGTCCCGCAGCACGCTCAGGCGCTGGACGTATTGCAGGGCCCGCGCCTCGTCCTCCGGCAGATCCGCTCCGAACGCGGCACGCACGGCGGCGGCCCGCTCATCGGTGGCCCGCTGGGCCCGGCGGTAGTCGGCGGTCGAGGGGAGGGTGGCCCCGGGGCGGACCGAGTCCTGCTGGACGGAGAGCAGCAGCGCCTGCCGGTGTTCGGCCTGGAGTTCGTTGATCAGCCGGGCGACCTGGCCGCTGTCGCGCACCAGTTGGGCGGTCCGGGCGGCGTCGTGGGCCTGCCGCACCTCACCGTGTACGGCGAGGCCGAGGAGCGATCCGACGACCGCGAGCGGCACGATCACCAGGACGTTGAGCTTCCGCCGGAACGGCCAGCGGTCGAGGAGGGCACCGAGGGCGTCGGCCTTGCGACGGGCCCCCGGACGCGGCGGCGCGTCCCCGGACGGGTCCTGTTCGTGCGGTGGGTCCGCCGTGTCCACAGACACCCAGGTCCTCCTTCGATGTGCTCCTGAGCGGTGACCGAGGTGTTGGTGTTGGCGTTGATGCCGGTTCGTGCCGGAATGCAGGCGATGGGATTGCGCCACATACCCGACCGGCCGTGAACACTACCGCCTGCGCGCACACGCGCAAGGGATGCCCTCGCAACGACCACGGAATATCCACGCTTTACCGGGTTTAAGCTCAGCTCCACGTCGCCCGGTGGCTCGCCGACGGCTCAGCCGGTGTCCGGGACGGGGCGGCCCGGTGTTCAGGGGAGTGGAGGCCGAAGGGGACATATGGTCTGGCTTGTTCACGACTGTGCACGGCGGGTGCCGTATGTGCCGGAGGGGGCTGCCCCGCGGGGCCCCGCCAGCCGTAACCTGTCCCCCTCCGTACCCCCGGTGCTCCGCACCCTGCGACCCGCCCCGTGCTCCGCCCCCCGTGCCCTGCGAGGAGACCCGTGCACCCCACCCGCAAGGCGGCCCTGACGGCCATCGCGCTGCTGGCCGTGGCCACCGCCGGCTGCGAACCCGGCGCCACCGGCACCGCGTCCCACCGGTCCTCCGCCGCGCCCGGCTGTCCCGCCGCCCTGGCCCGCGCCAAGCAGGCGGTCAAGAAGGCGGAGGCCGTCGACGCCCCCTGGACGGGGCCCACCACCGGGCCCGAGGCGGCCGGCTCCGGCAAGAGCGTCGTCTTCATCGCCCATGACCTCTCCAACCCCGGCCCCGCCGGAGTCGCCCAGGGCGCCCAGGAAGCCGCGAAGCTCCTCGGGTGGAGCGTCCGCACCCTCAACGGCCAGGGCACGGACGCCGGTTACCGCTCCGCGTTCCAGCGCGCTGTCGACCTCAAGCCGGACGGCATCGTCCTCGCCGGTTTCGACTCCGGGAGCGTCGCGGCCGAGGTCAAGAAGGCCAAGGCGGCGGGCATCGCGCTGATCGGCTGGCATGCCGCCCCGGCCCCCGGCCCCAGTGGCGATCCCGAGCTCTTCACCAACGTCTCCACCAGGGTCGAGGACGTCGGGAAGACCACCGCCGACTGGATCATCGCCCGGTCCGACGGCCGGGCCGGGGTCGTCCTGTTCACCGACGCCACGGTCGCCTTCGCGAAGCACAAGTCCGACCTGATCGAGAAGGGGCTCGCCGCCTGCCCCGATGTGAAGGTGCTGAGCTACCGGAACGTCCCGATCCCCGAGGTCAACCGCCGCGCCGCCGGGGAAGTCCGCGCACTGCTCGCCCGCTTCGGCGACAAGTGGACCTACTCGGCCGCCATCAACGACCTGTACTTCGACCACATCGACTCGGCCCTGCGCGCGGCGGGCAAGGACGGCGCGGGCGCCCCGTACAACATCGGCGCCGGTGACGGCGATCCGTCGGCCTTCCAGCGCGTCAACGGCGAGCGCTACCAGGCGGCCACGGTGCCCGAGCCCCTCACCGAACAGGGCTGGCAGATCATCGACGAGTTCAACCGCGCCTTCTCGTCCGAGCCCGCCAGCGGATACGTCTCCCCCGTCCACATCACCACCGCCGCCAACAGCGGCGGCGCGCTGTCCTGGGACTCGGAGGGCTATCGGCAGGCGTACCGCAAGATCTGGGGGAAGTAGGCGTCCGGGGGACGGGCGCCACGGAGATGCTGTGCGGCGCCCGGGGACGGTGCGTGCGGGCGCCCGTCCCCCGGCACGTGGGGTGACCGGTCAGTCCTGGTGGACCTCGTTGCTGCCCGGACCGCCGGAGAGGGTGTCGTCGCCCTCGCCGCCCCACAGCACGTCATTGCCGCTGTTGCCCCAGAGCGTGTCGTTGCCCTGCTCGCCGAACAGCTGGTCGTCGCCCTTGCCGCCGTAGAGGGTGTCCCCGCCCTCGCCGCCGTGCAGGACGTCGTTGCCGTCGTCCCCCCAGAGGATGTTGTCCTCGCCGTTTCCGCTGAGGGTGTCGTTCCCGGCGTCGCCGTGGCATTCGCCGGTGCAGTTGGTGATGGTGTCGTCGCCCTCGCCGCCGTAGGCGCCGAAGCTCATGATCCCGCCGCCACCGTCGATGGTGTCGTCGCCGTCCTCACCCCAGAACACGTCGGCCGCGGAGCCCTGGAGGACGTCGTCGCCGGCGCCGCCATGCACTCCGGCGTACGCCGAACTGTCGGCGCCGAGCTTCACGGTGTCGTCGCCGTCACCGAGGTCGATATCGTAACTGTCCGAGTCATCGGAATTCTGCGGAATGAGGACCGCGCACTGCACAGTGGTGTGATCGTCCGCCGAGGGGTAGACACACTCGTTCCACTCCGCGGCCTCCGCGTCGATGGTGATGTCATTGTCGTCGTGGAAGGTGAGGATGAAGTATTCCTCGTAATCCCCACGGCTCTCGATCTTCTCGGAGACCGTGAGGTGGTTCGTCTGTCCGGCGGCGGCCTTGTACCACAGCTCACCGTCCTGGCGCACAAGAGAGCCGCTGGTCGTCGCGGCCGCCTGGGCGGCGGGCGCCGCGAGCGCGGCTCCGCCCAGGGCGAGAGCGAGGGTGGCGGTGGCCGCCATGGTCCGATGCATACGCATGGGGGGTGTCCTTTCGTGGAAACAGCGCCGAATAGACCGGCGGGAAGTGCCGGCTCCGTCGCCGTCATCGCGGACGGCGAATTGCCGCATTGATCGACCCGTTAGACCGCGAAAGGCGGAAGGCGGTTGCACCGAAAATCCCCTAGTTTCCGCAGCCACAGGTGGTCGCCTTATTCGAAGACCACCGTGCCGAAAATCCGCCCATTTACGTAACCGCTTTTTCCGCACCGCTTAACCATTTATTCACCGAGCAGCCGGAGCCGGCCGTCAGGCCGCCTTGCCCCAGTCGGACCCGTTCCCCGCCGTGGCCTCGGCCCACAGCACCAGCAGTCGCGTGTACTCCTCGGCCCGCCGCTTGTCGGCGGGACGGCTCATGAGGTGGCGGATACGGCGGTTGATCTCGTCCAGGGCGGGAGGCACGTCCAGGGCAGGGGGCATCACACGGCCGTACGGCCGGAAGACGGTGGGCATGGTGTCCACCGTAGGGGGAGGCACTGACATTCAGCCGTCGAGCGCGGTCGAGCGGGCCCGGCGGTCAGATCACGCGGAAGAGGTCGGCGGCGGCGTGGACGTCGGTGAGGTCCTCGATGGAGCGGAGGTTGTCGCACAGGGCCTCCAGGACCGAACCGGCTCCGGCGGCGCGCGGGGCGCCGATGGCCACGCCGAAGACCCGGAAGCCCAGCCGGTGCTTGGCGTCGTTCCAGCCGCGCATCCACTCCTCGGTGACACCGCACTCGTCGTCGGTGATCATGACGATGTCGCCGCGGGTGCGGGCGGTGTCGTTGAACTCCTCCTCCAGCAGTGCGCCGGCCGCCGTCAGCGGCGCCTGGTAGCTGGTTCCGCCGCCGAGGAAGGTCTCCGCGAAGTCGAGGGTCCGGTCGATGCCGGCGGGCCGGTCGGCCGGGAAGCGGAAGACCTGGATCTTGTCGGCGGCGGAGAAGAGGATGCCGACGAAGTCACGCCCCGCGTGGCGGGCCTGATCCAGCAGCGCCAGGGCGCACGCCTTGGCCCACGCCTCCCGGGTGACTCCGCCGGGCCCCGCCTCGTACATGGAGTGCGAGGTGTCCACGCACGCGATGACGGCGCCCTGACCGGTGGTCTGCTCCCCCTGGCTGTCGTAGAGCATCAGCTCCCCGGCGGCGTAGCGCGCGGCGAACACCGCGCGCATCGCGGGCAGGCCGAGGCTGGCCAGTTCGGAGGGGATGACGCGGGAGAGGTCGTCGCCGAGCGTGACGCCGACCAGTTCCCCGGTGGCGTTCTCCACCTTGCGGGCGCGCTCACCGCCGGCCATCTGCCGGAAGCGGCCGATCAGTTCGGCCCACTGAGCGAGCCGGCCGGTGCGCAGCCGCTCGGCGAGCCGGGCGCGCTGGTCGAACGGCAGCCGCTCCAGCTCACCGGGAGCGACACCCCACGCCCGCATCAGCGCGGCCTCCTGCCGCACGGCCTCGGCGGCCTTGACCGCCGCGTTCCGCGTGGCGGCACGGATGCCGGGGACCGCCGCCGCGAGGGCGCGGTCGGCGCTTCGGGCGGCCTGCCGCGCGGCGGCCTCCGCGGCCTCGGCGGCCCGGATCGCCCGTTGTACGGCGTCGGCGGCCGGGCGTGGCACGGTGCCGTCCCCGCCGGTCCCGTCGCCCTGGTCGGTCGCGTCCGCCGCGTTGGTCCCGTCGGTCCCGTCGGTCTCGTCGGCCGCTTGCTGGAGCGCCTCGGCCACGGCGGTCGCCGCGTCTTCGGCGGCCCGCTGGGCCTGCTGTGCCCGCTCGGCCTGCTCCTGGGCCATGCGGGACCGCTCCAGCATCCCGCGCAGCGCGGCGGCCTGGGCGAGTACGGCCATGGCGGCGGCGTAGGGGTCGCCGGCCGTCTCCCGGCGCAGCTCGGCGAACTCCGGTGACTCCACCAGTGCGCTGATGACCTGGTGGTTGAGCAGCCGGGAGGGGGCCATCTCCGCGCGCTCGCGCAACCGGGGGCCGACCTTGTAGGCGGCCCAGAACGCGTCGCTCAGGAGGTCGGTGGTGTGGTCGTAGCGCTCGTTCAGCTCCTCGGCCAGATCGCGCAGCCCGGCCGACTGCTCGTAGGTGTCGCGCCATGCGATCCGGTCGAACCGGTCCGCGACCACGACCGCGGTGTGCCGCTGGGCAGCGGCGGCGGACAGGCCCAGCCACTTACCGGCCCGGCTCGCCAACTCGTCGAGGCTGCTCGGCGTCCTGTCCGCGGCCCTGTCGGCCGTGCTGCCGGCCGTCCTGCCGGCCGTGCTGTCAGGACGGCCGGCAGCCGTGCCGTCCGTGGTGCTGTCCATGGTGCTATCCCGCCGGTGTCGAGAGCTGGGCCTGCACCACGCTCGCGTCCACGCCGAGGGCCTCGGTGAGCACGCGGGCGCGGACGGCGCGCTGGCGGCCGGTGACCCGGTCGATGGCGGCGGTGGAGCGGCCGGCCCTGGCCGCCTCCGCGCGCAGCTTCTCCAGCCGCTTCCCCGCCATGGCGAGCTTGTAGTGGGCCTTCTTGATGACCCACTCGCTCAGCGCCTCGCGCGACTGCCCGGCCATGGCGTCGAGCTGGGCCGCCAGCTCCTCGATGTCGTCGGCCAGGTCGAGCGCCTCCTTGGCGTCGGGGTTGACCAGGTGCAGCACCTCGCGCTCGACGGTGGGGCGTTCGGCGGGCGAGTCCCACAGCACATGGGTCAGCACCGACAGGTCGGTCTCCGCGACCGCCGGGCGGCCGTCGAGGTACGCGGACGCCTGGAGCAGGCCCACCGCCTGCCGCCAGCGGCGGTCGGAGGCGACGAGCTCCTTGCGGCGCAGGGCGGCCCGCAGCGTGCACACCGCGTCCACGATCACGTCGGGGACGTCCACGGCCGGGACACCTTCGGTCACGGCGTGCCGCAACGCGGCCAGCTCGACCGTGGTCCGGGTCGGTGCGGCCGGGCGGCTGACGGCGGAGCGGACCAGCGCGGCGAAGTTCGAGGGGTCTTCCAGGTACCCGACCTCGATCCGCACCAGCAGCCGGTCGTAGATCGCGGCCGAATCCTCGCCGCTGGGCAGTTCGTTGCTGGCCGTGATGGCCCCGATCAGGGGGCAGTGGATCGGCCGGCCGCCGTTCTCGGGGTGGTAGATCCGCTCGTTGAGGTAGCCCAGCGTCTCGTTCAACGCCGCCGTGGAGCACTTGAAGATCTCGTCGATGAAGGCGACATGCGCGGTCGTGGCGCGGCCGTCGTAGACCTGGCGGTACTCGCCCCGGGCCAGCGCGGCGACGTCGATGGGGCCGAACATCCTCGTCGGCGCCGTGAACTTGGACAGGAGGATCTCCCAGTAGGCCGCCCCCTCGACCCGGCCGGTGAGTTCCCGGGCCATCTCGGACTTCGCCGTCCCGGGCGGGCCGAGCACCAATGAGTGCTGCCCGGCCAGCAGCGTCACCACCAGCGTCCGCACCACGTCGGCCCGCTCGTAGAAGCGGTCCGACAGCTCGTCGCTGATCGCCCGCAGCCGCTTGGCCGTGTCCTGCGCGTCCTGTCCGCCCACATGCAACTCCTCGACTCCGCCGCCCCGTTGGCCTGACCGGACGGCCCCTCCCCACAGAAGCTACGGCCCTCGCCGGGCGGCCGGCGACGCGGCCCCCGCCGTACGGCCCCACACGCTTCCCGCGCCACCGCGTCCGCCGCCCCGGCGCTGGTCATGACCGTGATCGCCGCCGCTGCTCCTCGATCCGGGCCAGCACCGAGTCCAGATGCGCCTCGGAGGCCGCGCGGGCCGCCTCGGGATCGCGGTCCTCGATCGCCCGCAGGATGGCCTGGTGCTCCTCGATCGTGGCGCGCCGGCGGGCGGCGGACAGCTGGGTGTCGCGCCGCCCCGGCTCGCCGATCTCGTAGACCCGGTCCAGCAGCCGCAGCAGCAGGGGGTTGCGGGTGTACTGGGCGATGGCGCGGTGGAAGGTGCGGTCCAGGTCGGTGAACTCCCGCCGCGTGGGCTCCCGTCGCATCGCGTCCAGGAGGGTGTGCAGCTGGACGATGTCGGCGGGGGTGGCGCGCCGGGCGGCGCGCGCGGTCACCGAGGGCTCGATGCACGCGCGTACCTCCATGACCTGCAACAGCTCCGCCGTGGCGGCGAGTCCGGAGGCCAGGGCGTCACCGTGCGGGGTGGCTCCCGGGTCGAGTACGACGGTGCCGGAGCCGGGGCGCCGGGCGAGCAGTCCGCGTGCGGCGAGCGCGCGCAGCGCCTCGCGGACCGAGCCCCGGGAGACGCCGAGGCTCTCCGCGAGCTCCCGCTCCGGGGGGACGCGGGAACCGGGCGGCAGCTCTCCGCTCAGGATCAGCCGCTCCAGGTCGACGGCCAGGGCGTCCGGTCTCGACAGGGTGGAGTGCCGCAGTTGCCGCCAGTCCAATTCCTCGGCCTTCCTCTGTCCTTTTGTCCTTTTCCGGCCCGGCCGGTGGTTAAGAGTCTCATATCCGGCGAGCCCTTCCCGAGGCGTCTCCCCGGCTTCACCCCCAGCCTCTCCCGGCCGCCTCCGCGACGGGATTTAACCAGGTGGTGACGGGCGGGCAACCAGAGTCGCCGGACCCGCCCGCTACCGTCTGCTGACATCAATCTGGTCCTACCAATGGACCAATCGCTGTCCCTGCGCCATCCTGGCCGCACCGCAGCGCGCGCACCACAGTCCCCAGCAGTGAGGCATTCCGCCATGCGCCAAAGAACCAGCGGACCCAGCGACCGGCCCCCACCGCCCTCCCGCCGCCGACCACGCCCCGCCGCCCGGGTGCTGTGCGTGCTCCTCGCCGGCGCCACCGCCGGCTGCGCCTCCCTGGCCTCCCCCACGGCCGAGGTGGGCGCCGACCGGATGGCCGACCCCCGGCCCGTCCGCGACGGCGGAACGCTCACCATCGCCCTGAAATCGGACCCGGACAAGCTCGATCCCACCCTGGCCAGCACGGCCGTGGGCCGGACGGTGTTCGCCGCGATGTGCGAGAAGCTCTACGACGTCGACGCCGAGAACCGGATCGTGCCGCAGCTCGCCGCCGCACCGCCGACGACCAGCGACGCAGGCCGCACCGTGACCATCAGGCTGCGGCGGGGCGTCCGGTTCGCCGACGGCACCCGGATGGACGCGAAGGCGGTCAAGACCTCCCTGGACCGGCACCGGACGCTGACCGGTTCGGTCCGCGCGAGCGAGCTGAAGCCCATCACCTCCGTGAGCGCGGTCGGCGACGACACGGTACGGCTGCGGCTGAGCAAACCGTACGTCCCGCTGCTCGCGCTGCTCGCCGACCGCTCGGGCATGGTGATGTCCCCGACCGCCCTGAAACGTTACGGGACCGGCTTCGCGAGCCACCCCACCTGCGTCGGCCCGTTCCGCTACACCGAGCGCGTGGTGGGCGACCGGATCGTGCTGGACAAGGACCCGAACTACTACGACGCCGGCGCGGTCCATCTGCGGCGCGTGGTCTACCGCACCATCACCGACGGCAACGTCCGGCTGGCGAACCTCCAGTCCGGCGACATCCAGGTCGGCGACCAGATGGACCCGGTCCAGGTGGGCAGGGCGCTCACCGAACCCGGACTGCAACTCTTCAACTCCCCCTCGCTGGGCTACTACGGACTGACCCTCAACATCGGCAACACCAAGGGCGCCGGGGCGCCGCCGGGGCGGATCGACACCCCCATCGCGCGGGACGTGCGGGTGCGGGAGGCGTTCGACCTCGCCCTCGACCGCGACCTCATCAACACCATCGTCTTCCAGGGCCGCTACCGGCCCACCTGCGGCCCGCTCCCCTCCGGCACCCCGTACGCCACCGGGACCGACTGCCCGGCCCGCGATCCGGCCAAGGCCAGACGGCTGCTCAAGGCCGCCGGGGTGACCACCCCGGTCCGGGTGCGGCTACAGATCAGCACCACCCCGGAGGACAACCGGCTGGGCCAGGTCATCCAGGCCATGGCCAAGGAGGCGGGCTTCGCGGTGAGCCTGGCGCCGACCGAGTTCGCCACCGGCCTGGAGCACTCCCGCGCCGGCGACTTCCAGGCGGCGACGACCAACTGGTCCGGACGGCTCGACCCGGCGGGCAACATCGACGCGTTCACCGGCACCGGCGGCGCCCAGAACTACGGCGGGCTCTCCGACCCCGCCATCGACCGGCTGATCGCCGAGGGCGGCGCCACCGCGAGCGGGGCCGCCCGCCAGAAGATCTACGCACGGCTCGTCGAGCGCATCCGCGCCCGGCACACCGTGCTCTATCTGATCCAGCCCACGAACTACGTGTCCGCGACGAAGGAGGTCGCCGGGCTGAAGGTCTTCGGCGACGGGCTGATCCGCGTGAAGGACGCCGGATACGCGAAGGGAGGGAGCTGATGTCCTATCCGGTCCGCCGCATCGGCGAATCGCTGATCACACTCTTCCTGGTGAGCGTCGTGGTCTTCGCCGGGGTCCGGGCCCTGCCCGGCGACACCGCCACCGCGCTGGCCGGTGAGGAGCCCACCCCCGAGGCGATCGCCCAGATCCGCGAGAGCTACGGGCTCGACGACAACATCGTGGTGCAGTACCTGCGCTATGTGCGGCACGCCGCCACCGGTGACCTCGGCATCTCCTCCCGCACCGGGCTGCCGGTCCTCGACTCGGTCCTGGAGGCCCTGCCCGTCACCCTCGAACTCTCCGCCCTCGCCCTGCTGCTCGCGGTGGTCGTCGGCGTGGGCGCCGGGGTGGTGGCGGCGGTCCGGCGCGGCCGGCCCGAGGAGTGGCTGGTCAACGCCGTGGCGCTGCTGGGGCTTTCGGTGCCCGCCTTCTGGCTCGGCATCGTGCTGGTGCTCGCCTTCGCCATCGCCGTCCCGATCTTCGCCGCCTCCGGTTTCGTGCCGTTCGGCGTCGATCCGATGGAGAACCTGCGGCACATGGTGCTCCCGGTGATCGTCCTGGGCTCGGGGCTCGCGGCGGTCGTGATGCGGCAGACGCGCGCGGCCATGCTGGGCTCGCTGTCCGCCGACTACGTCCGCACCGCGCGCGCCAAGGGGCTCTCCCGGCGACAGGTGATCATGGGGCATGCCCTGCGCAACAGCCTGGTCACCGTGGTGACCGTGCTCGGGCTACAGCTGGGGCACCTCATCTCGGGCGCGGTCGTCACCGAGCAGATCTTCGTCCTGCCGGGCTTCGGCAAGCTCACCATCGACGCGGTCTTCTCCCGCGACTACGCGATGGTGCAGGGCGTGGTGCTGTTCACCTCGGCCGCCTACATCCTCGTCAACCTCCTGGTCGACCTCGCCTATTCGGTGATCGACCCCCGTATCCGGCTCGGAGGTGCCCAGTGAACACCCGGCCTGGAGGTGCCCCCATGAACACCCGGCCTGGAGGTGCCAGCGTGAACACCCGGCCCGGAGGTGCCCCCGTGAACACCCGGCCCGGAGGTGCCCCGTGAGCGCGGCCGCCACCGCCGTCCCCGCCGCCGAGGAGCGGGAGCGGGCCCCGCTCGCCCCGCTGTCCCGGCTCCGCCTGCTGACCCGTAACAAGCTCGCCCTCACCGGGGCCGTGGCCGCCGCCATCCTGGTGCTGGTCGCGCTGTGCGCACCGCTCATCGCGCCGTACGACCCGGCCGGGCCCGACTTCTCGGCCGCCCTCCGGCCGCCGAGCTGGGCCCACTGGCTCGGCACCGACGACCTGGGCCGCGATCAGCTCTCCCGGGTCGTCTACGGCGTACGGGCCTCGTTGCAGATCGGGCTGCTCGCGGTGGCGCTGGCCTTCGCCGCCGGGGTGCCGCTCGGGCTGATCGCGGGCTACTACGGGCGGTTCGCCGACTCGGTGGTCTCCCGGCTCACCGACACCCTGCTCGCCTTCCCCTTCCTGGTGCTGGCGGTGGGCCTGGCCACCATCCTCGGACCGTCCCTGCTGAACGCCACGATCGCGGTGGGCGTCTCGCAGGTCCCGGCCGTCATCCGGATCACCCGTGCGGAGACGCTGCGACTCAAGCACCTGGACTATGTGGCGGCGGCGGTCGCCAACGGCGGCGGGGACGGCACCGTGCTGTTCCGCCACATCCTCCCCGGCGCCCTGTCCGCGCTGACCGTCCAGGCCACCGTGGGCATCCCCTCCGCGATCATCGGCGAGGCGCTGCTGAGCTTCCTCGGCCTCGGCATCCAGCCGCCGTCCCCCTCGCTCGGGGTGATGCTCTCCAGCGCCCAGGCGTATATCGCCGCCGCGCCGTGGATGGCGGTCTTCCCCGGCCTGGCGATCATCGCCGCGACACTCGCGTTCAATCTGCTCGGGGACGGGCTGCGGGACATCCTCGACCCCCAGGGAGACAGCCGATGACCACGTCCACGACGCCCCCTGCCCTGAGCGTGCGGGACCTTTCGGTGGTCTTCCGCACCCCGACCCGCGTGGTCCACGCCGTGGACGGGCTCTCGTACGACATCGCCGCCGGTGAAGTGCTGGCCGTGGTCGGCGAGTCCGGCTGCGGCAAGTCCGTGACCTCGACCGCCGTCATGGGGCTGCTGCCGCCCACCGCGCGGGTCGGCGGTTCCATCCGGCTGGGCGGACGGGAGCTGGTGGGGGCGGACGAGAAGGAGCTGCGGGACCTCCGGGGCCGGGAGATCGCGATGATCTTCCAGGAGCCGATGACCTCGCTGAACCCGGTCCTCACCATCGGCCGCCAGGTCGGCGAGGTCCTCCGGCGCCATCAGGGGTTCGGCCGCCGGGAGGCGCGCGAGCGGGCCGTGGACCTGCTCGACCTCGTCGGCATCCCCGCCCCCGCCCAGCGGGCCCGCGACTATCCGCACCAGCTCAGCGGCGGTATGCGGCAGCGCGTGATGATCGCCATCGCGATCGCCTGCGACCCCGCCGTGCTCATCGCCGACGAGCCCACCACCGCACTGGACGTCACCGTGCAGGCGGGCATCCTGGAGGTGCTGCAATCCCTGCGGGAGCGGCTCGGCACGGCCATCGTGCTGATCACCCACGATCTGGGCGTGGTCGCCGACATCGCCGACCGGGTGCTGGTGATGTACGCGGGGCGGGGCGTCGAACAGGCCCCGGTGGACGAACTGTTCACCGCACCCCGCCACCCGTACACCCGTGGGCTGCTCGGCGCCGTGCCGGTCCCCGGCAGGCGACGGGCGGCGGACGGGCAGGAACGGGGACGGCTCCAAGAAATCCCCGGGCTGGTGCCGAGCCTCACCGAACAGCCCGACCGCTGCACCTTCCAGCCCCGCTGCCCGTACGCCGGTGAGCGGTGCGGCACACAGCGGCCCGCGCTGCGGCCGCTGCGCGAACGGCACGACGCCGCGTGCTGGTATCCGGTGCCGGCCCAGCCCGGCCCACCCGACCAGCCCGACCGACTTGAGCAGCCCGAACAGCCCGGCCGGCCCGGCCGGCCCGAACAGGAGGCCGCCTCATGACCGCCGCCGCCGTCGCGTCCGCGGAGGCATCGTCGCGGACCACCGTGCTCGACATCAGCGGCCTCGTCCGCCACTTCACCGGCCCCGCCGGCACCGTCAAGGCGGTCGACGGGGTCAGCCTCAGCATCGGCGGCGGCGAGATCGTCGGCCTGGTCGGGGAGTCCGGCAGCGGCAAGTCCACGGTGGGACGGTGCGCCGTACGGCTGGACCGGCCGACCGCGGGCACCGTGACGATCAACGGCCGCGATGTGACCCGGCTGTCGAAGCGGGCGCTGCGTCCGCTGCGCAAGGACTTCCACCTGGTCTTCCAGGACCCGTCCGCCTCGCTCGACCCCCGGATGACCGTGGGCGCCATCGTCGCCCAGCCGCTGCGGCTGCACCGCCTGGCGTCCGGGGACGCCCTGCGCGACCGGGTGGCCGCGCTGCTGGCCCAGGTGGGGCTGCGGCCCGAACTGGCCCGGCGGCGCCCCCATGAGCTGTCCGGCGGGCAGCGGCAGCGGGTCTCGATCGCCCGCGCGCTGTCCGTGGACCCGCGGCTGCTGGTGGCCGACGAGCCGACGTCGGCGCTGGACGTCTCGGTCCAGGCGTCCGTGCTCAACCTGCTGGCGGATCTCCAGCGGGAGCGGCGGTTCGGCTGTCTGTTCATCACCCACGACCTGGCCGCCGTCGAGTACCTCGCCGACCGGATCGCCGTGATGTATCTGGGGCAGCTGGTGGAGCAGGCCCCGGCCGCCGAACTGTTCGCCGACCCCAAGCATCCGTACACCCAGGCACTGCTGTCCGCGGCCCCGGTGCCGGACCCGGCCGCGCAGCGGTCGCGCGCCCGGATCGTGCTCAGCGGGGAGCTGCCCAGCCCGCTGGATCCGCCCGCGGGCTGCCGCTTCCACACCCGCTGTCCGCTCGCCACCGACCGCTGCCGCACCGAGCCGCCCGCGCTGCGGGAGCTTGCGGGAAGCGGCGGTCGGCAGGTCTCCTGCCATCTGGTGGCGGACGACGGCACCGCCCCGGACGCCTCGGCCCCCTGAGAGCCCATCACCCGCACCCCGTAGGAGATATCTCGGATGTTCACCACCCGGCCCACGCTCCAGGGCACCCATGGCATGGTGTCCTCCACCCACTGGCTGGCCTCGCAGTCCGCCATGGCCGTCCTGGAGGACGGCGGCAACGCCTTCGACGCGGCCGTGGCCGCCGGGTTCGTCCTGCACGTGGTCGAGCCGCATCTGAACGGGCCCGCCGGGGAGGTGCCGATCATCCTCGCCCCGGCGGGCGGCGAACCCACCGTGCTGTGCGGCCAGGGCCCGGCCCCCGCCGGGGCCACCATCGACCACTACACCGCGCTCGGCCTCGACCTCGTCCCGGGCACCGGGCCGCTCGCGGCGGCGGTGCCCGGTGCGTTCGACGCCTGGATGGTGCTGCTGCGCGACCACGGGACGAAACGGCTCGCCGAGGTGCTGCGGTACGCGATCGGCTACGCCGAGCACGGCCATCCCGCGGTCGAGCGGGTCGGCGAGACGGTCGAGACGGTGCGGGAGCTGTTCGAGACCGAGTGGACGACCTCGGCCGAGCTGTATCTGCCGGGCGGGAGGTCCCCCGTCGCCGGGCGGCTGCTCACCAACCCCGCGCTGGCCGCCACCTGGCGGCGGCTGATCGCCGAGGCGGAGGCGGCCGGGCCGGGGCGGGAGGCCCAGATCGAGGCGGCCCGCCGGGTCTGGCGCGAGGGCTTCATCGCCGAGGAACTGGCGGACGCGGCGGCCCGGCCCGCCATGGACTCGTCCGGGCAGCGCCACGCCGGGACGCTCACCGGGGACGATCTGGCGGCCTTCGAGGCCACGTACGAGGCGCCGGTCCGGCACTCCTGGAACGGCTGGACCGTGTGCAAGGCCGGGCCCTGGAGCCAGGGGCCGGTGCTGCTCCAGCAACTCGCCCTGCTGCCGGACGGGCTGGGCGCGGACGACCTCGGCACGCCCGACTTCCTGCACACCCTGATCGAGGGCGGCAAGCTCGCCATGGCCGACCGCGAGGCGTGGTACGGGGACGCCGCCGAGGTGCCGCTCGCGGAGCTGCTCTCCCGCTCGTACAACGACGAGCGACGGACGCTGATCGGCGAACGGGCCTCGTACGAACTGCGCCCCGGCCACCCCGGGGGCCGTACGCCCCGGCTGAGCAAGCAGGCCCTGGCCGCCGTCGCCCGCGCGGCCTCCGGGGCGAGCGGACCGGCCGCCGGGCCGGGCGGCGGCGAGCCGACGGTCGGCGGAGGGGACCTGGGCCTGGGGCTGGGCGGCCCGGCCGCCGCCGACCCGACTGCCGCCGCTCCGACTGCCGCCGACCCGGCCGTCGGGCGGGACGGGGTGACGCGGGGCGACACCTGCCATCTCGATGTCGTGGACCGCTGGGGCAACATGGTCGCGGCCACGCCCAGCGGCGGCTGGCTCCAGTCCAACCCCGTCATCCCCGCGCTGGGCTTCCCCCTCGGCACCCGGCTCCAGATGACCTGGCTGGACCCCGGCCTGCCGAACTCCCTCACCCCCGGCCGCCGCCCCCGCACCACCCTCACCCCGTCGCTCGCCCTGCGCGGCGACACCCCCGTCATGGCCTTCGGCACCCCCGGCGGCGATCAGCAGGACCAGTGGAGCACGCACTTCTTCCTCGCCGTCGCGCTGCGCGCACCGGTGCGCTCCGGGCTGGACCTCCAGGGCGCCATCGACGCCCCCAACTGGCACCAGGAGTCCTTCCCCGGCTCCTTCCACCCCCGGGCGATGACGGCGGGACGGGTGGTCGTGGAGTCCCGCATCGGCGAGGCCACCGTCGCGGAACTGCGCCGCCGCGGCCACGACGTCGTGGTGGGCGAACCCTGGTCGGAAGGCCGCCTGTGCGCGGTGGCCCGCGACCCCGAAACGGGCATCCTGCTGGCCGCGGCGAACCCGCGGGGCGCGCAGGGATACGCGGTGGGCCGCTGACCCCACCGGATGTACGCGCCCCCGGGCCCCGGACGGGGGCGCGCCGCCGTTCCCAGCCCGGGGCAGGCACGGAGCCGACCCCCGCCCAGGGGTACGCGCCGCCAGGCCCCGCGGGGTGGGCACGCCCCGACCCCCGCCCAGGACGTACGCACCGCCGGGTCCCGCGCGGCAGTACGCGCCGTCGAGCCCCGCGCGCGGGGGCACGCCGCCAGGCCCCCACCCAGGTGGTACTCGCCACCGGCCCCCGCGCGGGGACACACCGCCAGGCCCCCACCCAGGGGCACGCGGCGCCGACCCCCACGGAGGGCACGGAGCCGACCCCCGCCCAGGGTGGGCACACCCCCGCCCAGGACCTACGCACCGCCGAACCGCGCCCCCGGGGCGCGGCATCGGGCCGCGCCCAGGGGCGCGCCGTTGGTGGTGGCGGTGCGCGTCGGTCTGGGCTGGCCGGCGCGGGGCTTCGCGGGACGGGGCTAGCCCGCGTATCCGCTGGGGTGGGCGGCCCGGAGCTTGTCGGCGCGCTCCAGCGGGTCGTAGCCGGGGCCGACGCCCTCGACGAGGGCCACATCACCTTCGATGTGGTCGGTGCGCAGCCTCAGGATGTCCTGATAGGCGGGCGACTCGTACCAGGCGCGGGCGTCCGCCATCCCGCCCGGGAACTCGATCAGCACCACACTGCCCGGCCACTCCCCCTCGACCACCTCCAGCGTGTCGCCGTGGATGAGAAACCGGCCGTGGAAGGGGTCAAGGGTGGCCTGGATCCGCTCCAGGTACTCGATGACGTCGGGGTGCGGACTGCGGCCGTGCAGATGCGCGAGCGCGTAGGCGGCGGGCATGGCTCCTCCAAGTGCTCCAGGCAGATCGGCGGACACGGATCAGCCTGCCGCGCCGCGCCGGGAGCGTCGATTACCCCCGAGGTCATGGTGGCGGCCCCGGGTCTCAGTCGAAGATGCCCAGGTCCTCCCGCATGGAGTGTTCGGCGAACTCGTTGCCCCGGCCGGCGGCCACCACGGGCAGCCTCGGCGAGGGAGCCGGCGCAGTGGCATCAGAGGGAACGGGTTGAAGGGCGCGGCAGCGCTTCCGGTGGTGTCTGGTGTGTCGGTGGGTAGCCCTCAGGGATGGCGGAGAAGCGGGCGGGCTCATCCAGCTCGGCGCGGAGCCCGCTCGCTCCCACACACACCCCCGGCTCCCAGCGAGGTGACACCGTCATGACCACCACCGTCGTACCCGGGCTGCTGGAGCAGCTGCGGCAGATGCCCGACGACGCCTTCACCCGCGTGCAGTACCTGGCCCCGCAGGTCGGCTGCTTCAACGGATGCGCCATGTGCTCGCAAGGAGCTGGCCGCGACACCTGGAGCCTGACCCGAGAGGGGCTGACCGGCCTGTTCACCGCCCTCGCGGAGGTCGCCGACGAACGGAGTCTGGCCATTGCCTCGGGCCGTATCCACCGCCCCGGCGTGGTCTTCCCCTACCTGGACAACGACATCGGCTCCTACCCCCACCTCGACCACTATGCTCAGCTCGCCCGCGATGTCCTGGGCGTGAAGCTGCGGATCTCCACCGTCGGCTACTCCCGCCACTCCACGCGACTGGCCGCCATGCACCAGCACCTGGTGAAGGAGTTCACCGGCGTCTTCGACGGCATCCGCTTCTCCATCACCCCCTACACCCTCGGCTTCACCGGCCGCTCCGGCGTCGACCGCCAGGCGTATATCGAGGATCTGGCCGCTGCCCTGCGTACGTACCGGCCGCTGCTGGACGCCCTCGGACACGGCGCCGCCACCGCCGCGTGTGAGCTCCGCTTCGCCCCCCTCGTCGGGATCGGCGAACTGACCAACGCCCGCATCGACGGCCACCACGTTCTCGCCACCGGCCCCCACCTGCTCATCTCCCGCGAACGGACCGACGGTGAGCTGCCCGAGACCGTGATCGAGCGTCTGGACGAGCCGGTCTACTCCCAACCCGGCGTCCCCTACCTGCACATCACCTCCGACACCGCTCCGCTGACGGCCGCCACGGTGCGGGCTGCGCTCACCGGCACCCTCTCGGTGCCGCACCGGGCCCGGACGGTGCGGCTGCACCGATTCACCAACGCCGACGGCCCGTACTTCGCGGCCGATCCCAACTTCCACCCCGACGGCACCTTCACCGCCCTGCACCTCTATCCGGCCACCGCCGTGCGCCCGAACTCCGGCTACACCGACGCAGCCAGGCCCCTGCTCAACACCTTGCTGGCCCGCAAGCGGGCCCGCGGGCTAGGGCGCCGGGACGAGTTCGCCCATGCCACTGGTGCGGATGTGGCCGCCATTCTTCAGGCGCTCACCGCACAGGCCGACGAGCTGCAACCCATCGACCGTTCTGCGGCGGCCCATCTGCGCGAGCAGATCCACCCCCAGGTCGCCGCGTACGCGGCGGCGCTCGAGCGGGCCGGCTACCCGCCGCGCATGTTCTTCTCCCGGACCTTCACCATCGACACCGGACAGATCGTCAACCAGGGCCGCGCCGAAAAGCTGTTCCGCGGCCTGACTGGCACCAACGGCGAACCAATGACCCCGCTTGAGGAACGCGACTTCGGCCGGGCCAGCCTGTCCGCCCTCCGCGGACCGATCTGGCGGATGGCGCCGCTGCCCCTTGCACCTACCGGGCGCCTGCCGCTCGCCGTCGCGGGGAAGAAGAACCCACCCACCAGCGCGCCGAGCCTGTTGGTCGAGGAACTCGACCCCTGCCACCTCGCCCCGGTCATGCGCACCACCGGCCGCCGCCTACGCCACCACACGCTGACCCTGCCGGGCGGCTGGATCGAGCACACCAGCATGACGCAAGGCCGGGCCCTCTTTGCCCTGCCCGGCCTGCTCGCGGATCCGAGGGCCGCAGGATGACGTGGTCCCGACACCGGGCGAGCCCAGCCGCGTCCCTTCCGGTGGTCTCCGCCGTCTCCACAGGTTTTCCACAGGCAGGGTCGGGCCCTTTCCGAAACCCAGGCGATCAGAACTAATGTGCTGTTTCATGCACACCCCGCCCTCCGACGTGCCCACCAACCGTGCCGACCGCGCCGACCGCGCCGATGACGTTCTCGCCCTCGCCCGGCTGGCCACCCGGCGCGGGGCGGTACGGGCCATCCTCGGCTGGCTGACCGGGCGCACCGGGGGTCCGGCCGTGCTGGTCGGGGGCGCGGGCCGGGTGCTGGCCGGGCCGGGCGGGGGGCACGACCCGGCGGTGGCGCGGCGCGCCGCCGACGCCGTCGGCGAACTGCACCAGCGAGGGGCGCCCTCCGCCGTGTTGGGCGGGGGCGAGGGGCCCCCGGTGCATCTGATCGCGCTCGACACCGACCCGAGGACGTATCTCGCGGTCGTCGGACCGGACGATCCGCACTGCGGGACGCTGCTGGCCGACGCCTCCCGCACCCTCGCCCTGTGCTGGCGGCTGGAACAGTCGGAACGGGCGCGCCGGCGGATCGAGTCCGCCGAGGGGCACAGCCGGGAGGCGGTGCTGCATCTGCTGATGGTCGGCAGCGTGCCCGCCGCGCAGCGGATCGCCGGAGCGCTGCGGCCGGCGCTGCCCGCGGTGATCCAGGTGTATGTGATCGAGTGTCCGCAGGCCCGGCGGCCCGAGATCACCCAGCGGATCGACCGGGAGGCCGGGGGCGGGGCGTGGATCGTGCCGTGTCCGGTGCGCCCCAACCACATCATCGCGCTCGTACCACCCGAGTCGGAACAAGTACCGCTGGACCAGGACCCGCTGGACCCGGAACCGCTGGACCGGGCGATCGTCCGGCTGGTGCCCGAGTGCCGGGTCGGGGTGAGCGCGCGGGTGGCGCTGCGGGACACGCCGATCGCCTACGAGCAGGCGATCCACGCGCTGGCGGTGGCCCGTAACGCGCCCGGACGCCGTGCGGCCTTCGGCGGCGACGCGGATGTCACCGTGCTGGCCGGCCCGGAGGGGTACCTGTGGGCGAACGAGCTGCTGGCGCCCTGTCTGCGGTACGCCCCGGCCCGCCGCGCCGACCCCGGCCCGCAGGAGCTGCTGGGCACGCTCGGCTCATGGCTCAGCTTCGGCGGGGCGGCCAGCCGCCATCTGAAGATCCACCGCAATACGCTCGCCGCCCGCGTCCGCCATCTCGACGAGCTGCTGGGCGTGACGGTCAGCCGAAGCCTGGCCGCGCAGTCGGCCGCCTGGCTCGCGCTGCGGCTGCACCCGGCGCCGCAGGCCGCGTCGGCCCGCGCCCTGGCCCCGCCGGGCCCCGCCCCCACGCTGGACGCGGTGCTGGGCACACCCGCCGCCGGGACCTGGGCACGGACCCAGCTGCGCCCCCTGCAACAGGCCGGGCCGACGACCGGCCTGGAGACCGTACGGGCCTGGTTGCGCGCCGACGCCCGGCTCCCCGCGGCGGCCGCCGCCCTCGGGATCTCGCTGCCGGGTGCGCGTAAGCGGCTGACCAGGGCGGAGGACGCGCTGGGACGGTCCCTGCTGACCGCGCCGAGCGCGAAGCACGAGCTGTGGCTGGCGATGCGGGCGCTGGGCTCGCTCTAGGAGGGGCGCCGGGAGCCGTACGACCGGGGTGGCGCACCAGCGCCGGGCCCGGTGCTGGTGCGCCGCCCCGCCGATGCGCTCACCGCGCCGCTGCGCTCACCGTTCGCCGCCGTGCCTCACTGTTCCCGCGGCGTTCACCGTTCGATGGGGAACCGCCCGGCGTCCTCACTGTGCACATCGTTCCTCGCCGCCGGCGCGGCGCCCGCCTAGTGTCCTGGAGGAGCCACGACGGGCCGCGCCGAGCCCTCGCTCCCTCTCCCCGAGGGCCGTGTGCGCGCTTTCCCCCACCCGCACGGACCACGCTCGGCCCAGCCCCGCCGGGCCCCATGAGCCGGGGTCGGTCCGCGCGCGACGACGGGGGTGTCGCGCGCGGCCTGCCCCTGTCCTCATTGCGTACGGTCCCACCCGTTCGAGGGAATGACCCCGGAATACAAGCGAGCGCTTTTACAAGCAAATGCTTATACTGGTCCGTGACGTGGTCAATCAACATCCATGACGAGGTGGCCGACTGGTTCCTCGCCCTGTGCGCCCATGATCCGCATTCGGCCGACTCGGTGGAACAGGCCATCGAGCTGCTGGCGGACATAGGACCGAGCCTCGGTCGCCCCATGGCCGATGTGATTCACGGCAGCTCGATGAAGAACCTCAAGGAGTTACGCCCCGGCTCAGCAGGCCGGACTGAGATGCGCATCCTCTTCGTCTTCGACCCCGAACGGGAATGCATCCTCCTCGTGGCGGGCGACAAGGCGGGAAGTTGGCGGCGCTGGTACGACACGGCTGTCCGCTCGCCGAGGAGCGCTACCGGCAGTACCTCGACCACAAGGAGAAGGCGACGGAATGAACGGTTTCACCTCGTGGGACGAGGTCAAGCGGAGGGCCGAGCGCGTCCGCCGCGAGGCGCACCCCGATGTCGAGGAAGCAGAGTGGGCGGCGCGCAAGGAAGCCGCACGTCTTCAGCAGGAGGCCCACCTCCTGGGCCATCACTTGCAGCGGCTGCGGAAGGAGCGCGGTCTCACCCAACAGCAGGCCGCTGCCCAGCTCGGCATCACCCAAGCCCGCGTCTCCCAGTTGGAGCAGGGCAAGACAGTGGATCTCACGGCGATGCGGGCCTATGCGCAAGCCCTGGGGGCCCGGCTGACGCTGGTACTCGAAGTCGACGATCAGCAGATCCGCATCGCCTGAGCACCCAGCGCCCAGCGCCCGGCGCCGCCCGGCTGAACACCGGCGCCGGGCACACGAGCACCAGCGCCAGGCGTGCCGCGACGGCCGTCACGACCCCAGGATCGTCGTCAGGAACTCCCCGGTCCATGCCAGCAGCTCCCGCCCCACCAGCGGCTTTCCGCCGATCCTGGCGGTGGCCGGGCGGGGTACCAGGACCTGCTTGGTGGCCGGCTTGATCACCGAGCGCTGGTAGAGGCGCTTGAGGCGCAGCTCCTGGGATTCGCGGAGCTCCACCGGGGAGAAGCGGATGTTGGAGCCCTGGAGGGTGATGTCGGTGACGCCGCAGGCGCGGGCCAGCAGCCGCAGACCGGCGACCAGGAGGAGGTTCTCGACCGGTTCGGGGAGCTTGCCGTAGCGGTCGGTGAGCTCCTCGCGGACGGCGCGGATGTCGTCCTCGCTGGCAGCGGAGGCGATGGCCCGGTACGCCTGGAGGCGCAGGCGCTCGCCGGGGGCGTAGTCGTGCGGGACGTGCGCGTCGACCGGAAGCTCGATCTTGACCTCCAGCGGCGCCTCCGCGACCTCGCCCTCGCCCGCCTCGATCGCCGCCCGGTAGTCGGCGACCGCCTCGCCGACCATCCGCACGTACAGGTCGAAGCCCACGCCCGCGATATGGCCGGACTGCTCGCCGCCGAGCAGATTGCCCGCGCCACGGATCTCCAGGTCCTTCATCGCCACGTACATGCCCGCGCCCATCTCGGTGTGCTGGGCGATGGTGGCCAGCCGCTCGTGGGCGGTCTCGGTGAGCGGCTTCTCGGGCGGGTAGAGGAAGTAGGCGTAACCGCGCTCGCGGCCGCGGCCGACCCGGCCGCGCAGCTGGTGCAGCTGGGAGAGGCCGAAGTTGTCGCCGCGCTCGACGATCAGGGTGTTGGCGTTGGAGATGTCGATCCCGGACTCGACGATGGTGGTGGAGACCAGGACGTCGAACTTCTTCTCCCAGAAGTCGACCACCACCTGCTCCAGGGCGCTCTCCGACATCTGGCCGTGGGCGGTGGCGATCCGCGCCTCGGGGACGATCTCGCGCAGCCGGGCGGCCGCCCGGTCGATGGACTCCACCCGGTTGTGGATGTAGAAGACCTGGCCCTCGCGGAGCAGCTCACGCCGGATCGCCGCGCCGATCTGCTTCTGCTCGTACGGGCCGACGAAGGTCAGCACCGGGTGGCGCTCCTCCGGCGGGGTGGTGATCGTGGACATCTCACGGATGCCGGTGACCGCCATCTCCAGGGTGCGCGGGATGGGCGTGGCGGACATGGTCAGCACGTCCACGTTGGCGCGGAGCTTCTTCAGCTGCTCCTTGTGCTCGACGCCGAAGCGCTGCTCCTCGTCGACGATGACCAGGCCCAGGTCCTTGAACTTGGTTTCGGAGGAGAAGAGCCGGTGGGTGCCGATGACGATGTCGACCGTGCCGTCCTTCAACCCCTCCAGCACCGCCTTGGCCTCGGTGTCGGTCTGGAAGCGGGAGAGCGCCCGGACGTTGACGGGGAACTGGCCGTACCGCTCGCTGAAGGTGCCGAAGTGCTGCTGCACCAGCAGGGTCGTGGGCACCAGCACCGCGACCTGCTTACCGTCCTGGACCGCCTTGAAGGCGGCGCGGACGGCGATCTCGGTCTTGCCGTAGCCGACGTCGCCGCAGATCAGCCGGTCCATCGGAACCGTCTTCTCCATGTCCTCCTTGACCTCGGCGATGGTGGTGAGCTGATCGGGCGTCTCCGCGTACGGGAAGGCGTCCTCCAGCTCCCGCTGCCAGGGGGTGTCCGCGCCGAAGGCGTGGCCGGGCGCCGCCATCCGGGCCGAGTAGAGCTTGATCAGGTCGGCGGCGATCTCCTTGACGGCCTTCTTGGCGCGCGCCTTGGTCTTGGTCCAGTCGGCCCCGCCGAGCCGGTGCAGGGTCGGCGCCTCCCCGCCCACGTACTTGGTGATCTGCTCCAGCTGGTCGGTCGGGATGTAGAGCCGGTCGCCGGGCTGGCCGCGCTTGGCCGGGGCGTACTCGACCACCAGATACTCGCGGGTGGCGCCCTGGACGGTGCGCTGCACCATCTCGATGTAGCGCCCCACGCCGTGCTGCTCGTGGACGATGAAGTCGCCGGCCTCGAGGGTGAGCGGGTCGATGGTCTTGCGGCGGCGCGCGGGCATCCGCGCCCCGTCCTTGCCCGCGGCCTTCTGCCCGGACAGATCCGTCTCCGTCAGCACGGCCAGCTTCAGGCCCGGGTCGACGAAGCCGTAGTCGATCGAACCGCAGGCCACATGCACCACGGACGGCTTGATCTCGGTGAGGTCGCCGTCCAGCCGGGCCGCGATCCCCTCGCCGCCGAGCACCTCGACGGTGCGGGAGGCGGGGCCGTGGCCCTCGGTCACATAGACGGTGCGCCAGCCGTCGGCGAGCCAGCCCTTGGTGTCGGCCAGCGCCCGCGCGGTGTCGCCGCGGTAGCTCTCGGTGGCGTGCATGCCGAGCTTGACGGTGTCGGCGTCCAGCTCCTCATCGGCCGCGAAGGGGCTCACCGACCACCACATCATGCCCAGCTCACGGGCGTGGTCGCGGACGTCCGCGATGCTCCACAGCGAGGCCGCGCCGACGTCGATCGGGGCCTCACCGCCCCCGGCGGTGGCCGCCCAGGACGCCTGGAGGAACTCCTGGCTGGTGGCCACCAGGTCCGCCGCCCGGGTGCGCACCCGCTCCGGGTCGGCCACGACCGTCATGCTGCCCGCCGGGAGGACGTCCAGCAGCAGCTCCATGTCGTCCACCAGCACGGGGGCCAGGGACTCCATGCCCTCGACCGCGATCCCCTCGGCGATCTTGCCGAGCAGCTCGCCCAGCTCCGGATGGGCCTCGGCCAGGGCCGCGGCCCGCTCCCGCACCTCCTCGGTCAGCAGCAGCTCCCGGCAGGGCGGGGCCCACAGCCCGTGCTCGGCGACCTCCAGGGAACGCTGGTCGGCGACCTTGAAGTAGCGGATCTCCTCGACGTCGTCGCCCCAGAACTCGATCCGGAGCGGATGCTCCTCGGTCGGCGGGAAGACGTCCAGGATGCCGCCGCGCACGGCGAACTCGCCGCGCTTCTCGACCAGCTCTACCCGGGCGTACGCGGCGGCCGCGAGCCCGTCCACGACCTCCTCCAGATCGGCGGTCTGCCCGGCCCGCAGACTCACCGGCTCCAGGTCTCCCAGCCCCTTGACCTGCGGCTGAAGCACGGACCGCACGGGCGCGACGACGACCGAGACGGGACCGGCCGCCGGGTCGTCCGCGCTGGGGTGGGCCAGCCGCCGCAGCACCGCCAGCCGCCGTCCGACGGTGTCCGAACGCGGGGAGAGCCGCTCATGCGGCAGCGTCTCCCACGACGGGTACTCCACCACCGCGTTTTCGAGTCCCGGCGGCATCAGCGACCGCAGCGCGGCCGCCAGATCCTCCGCCTCCCGGCCGGTGGCGGTCACCGCGAGCACGGGACGGCCCGCGGAGCGGGCCAGCGCGGCGATGGCGAACGGCCGGGCGGCGGGCGGCCCGACCAGATCGACGTGGTGACGATTGCCGTCGGCGGCACCGCGCACCGCCTCGGCGAGCGCGGGGTCCCGTACGACGGCGTCGAGCAGACCGGTGAGGCTCATAAAGGGGTATTCCATCCCGGAGGCGGACAACGCGAACGACCCGACACGTCTCACGGGCCGGGGGTCTTCCAGAGTACGGCCACCCACCGACAGCCCGCGCCGGGCACAGTCTCCGCCGGAGCGGCCGACTCCACCCCCTTTCGGGTGACGACGAACGCGGATCATGGCGGAGCAGGGGGTTTCGAAGTAATTTCAAAGTCATGGCAACCGAGAACACCGCCGTGAACTTCTCCGAGCTGGTGAACAAGAACAAGCAGACACTTGCCCGGCTCAAAGAATCGCCACGGCTGCTCCTGCGCCGAAGAGACGGCGAGGATCTGGTCCTCACCACAGCGGCACGGGCCGAACAGGACCAGACCGTGGTCTCGGCCGCCACCCGGATGCTCACCGCGATGGCACACCGGGAGCCCGGCAGCATGGAGCTGCTCCTGGACATACTGCCGGACGCGTTCCCCTGGGTCCGCTTCCTACCTGAGGCCGACCTCCACGCCTTTGCCGTCGAACTGGTCGACACCATGCGGGCCGCCGACTCGGTCGGTAACAGCGCGTCCGTGGCACAGATGCTCATCGCGTGGCAGCACACCGCCGAGATCTATTCCGACCCGGAGCTGCTGGCCGCGCTGACCAGGGACCACGGCGAGGACTACGGACCGGCACCGGACCCGCGGGACATCGCATGACCGCGGGCCGCGGAGACCGGGCCGCACCACCAGCACCGGAAGATCACTGGGAGGTCCGTTTCGCGGACGCGGCCTCGGCCAAGGGCTGGGAGAGCCTCGCTCAGCAGGCGCGCGAGAACACCTACCGCGCTTGGGTCATCATGCGCACAGACCCGAACCCAGTGGCCGAGACAGCGAGGCACCATCGATTGAAGGGCAGCCTGGCGCACGGCACGCACCGGGGGCAGACCTGCGAACAATGGCAGATAGAGGTGACCGGCGGGGGGCGCATCTGGTATCTCGTGGACACCGCGTTTCCTCCATGGGCGACCACGACCTACCTGCCGGCTGCGTGAGGCGGCGGGGTTGGGCGATGGGTGGTGTGTTCGGCCGCGGCGCCGTTTCGCGCCTTCGGCGCGATTGAGCAGCGGCGGCGGGGGTTGGGGGGCGCGGCGCCGCCGCCGTGCGCCGGGCCCGTGGATGCGGGCGCCGGTGGCGGCGTCCGTTCTCGGGGGCAAGGGCCGGTGCCGGACTGCCGGGTCGGTGGGGGGTGGGGTACCCCTCTGGAAACTGATTGACAAATTAGTTGCGTCAGATCAAGCACTTTTTTGGGGGGGTACCGGGAGGGGCTCCACCCGTAGTCCGGAGGGCTCCCCGGCCGCCGAGCCCGGAAGCCGCCACCGGCCCGCACCCCCAGCGGCCCGGCGGACGGCGACGGCGCCGCGCCCCCTGCCCCCTGCCCCGCTGCTCAATGGCGCCGAAGGCGCGAGACGGCGCCGCACCCGACCGAGCCGAACAGCCCCGGCTCATGGGTACGCCGTACGTCTCACGGCTCGCCGGGGATCACGCCCTTACGGAGGGCGTCCCCGGCAGATCCGCCCGCCGCCCTCACGCGGCCTCGGCCCGCGCGAAGGTGGCACCGGCCCCCGGGTCGAGCCACACCAGCCGCGCGAAGATCCCCTTACGGCGGCCGTAGTGCCACAGCGCCCGCTCCGGCGACCCGAGGGACATCGCCACGGTGCCGCCCACCCCGATCACGTATGCGGTGCCGTCGTCGTACGCCATGCCCCATGCGGCGACATGGCCGTCCGCGTACTCCGTTCCCCGGTCGTATTCCTGGACCACGGCGAACAGGCGGGGCGCGGTGTCGAGTACGAGTGCGCGCACCTCGTTGTCGAATGCGCCGAAATCGAACGGCGTTGAGCTGGGGTCTTGGGGGGCTACGGTGGCCACGGAAGTCTCCCGTCAGGAGGAGGAGTTGGGCAGGGTGGCAGATCACCTACGGGGCAACACCCTGACCGATCAGGTGAGTTACACCGTACGGTCCGCGTTGGACTACAGTCCATCACCTGGGTTCTTCCTAGCCCAACACCCCTCGATCGGGTGATATCCGGGGCATGCCCAAGCAAGGAGAGACGAACAATGGCCCGGCTCAAACTCCCGCCCACCGTGCGGCAGCGACGCCTCGGCACCGAATTGCGCCGCCTCCGTGAGGGCGTGGAACTGTCCGCGACACAAGCCGGTGAGCTGTTCGGCGCCACCCAATCGCGCATCAGCAACATCGAGGCAGGCGGCTACGCGGTAAGCGCCGATCGGGTGCGCGCCCTGGCCCGGCTTTACGAATGCACTGACGAGGAGCTGATCGAGGCGCTCACGGGCATGACCGGTGGGCGGACCCGAGGGTGGTGGGAGGAGTACCGCGAGATGCTCCCCGCAAGCATGCTCGACTTGGCCGAACTTGAGCACCACGCCACGTACATGCGGATCGTGTCCGTGTTCCACATGCCCGGGGTGCTGCAGACCACAGAACACGCTCGAGCACTCATCAGTGACGCCTTGCCCGCGCTGGCACTGCATGAGGTGGAGCACCGTGTGTCGTTCCGAGTCAAGCGCCAGGCGGTGCTCTACGGAGAGCGGCCGACCCCGCTGACGGCCATCGTCCATGAGGCCGCTCTGCGCATGGGCTTCGGCGGGTCAGCGGTGGCCCGCGCCCAGCTCGAATACCTGATCAAGATGAGCGAGCGGGAGAACATCACCGTGAAGGTGGTCCCTTTCGGTGGGGGAATCTTTCCCATGTCCGGGCAGGGCATCATCTACCTCGGCGCAGAGGTCCCACGACTCGACACCGTCCAGCTCGATTCGGACCACGGCTCCGAGTTCCTGGACGCCCAGCCGCAACTGGCCCGGTACCGGAACGTACTGGATCGCATGGAAACCTGCGCCCTCAAGCCCGCCGAGTCACGCGACATGATCCGCCGCATCGCACGGGACATCTGAACCAAGGAAGGAACGCGCGTGTCCGTTGAGAACTGGCGAAAGTCGTCCTACAGCCCGAACGCGGGGAACTGCGTATACGTCGCCACCGGCGACAACCACACCGTACGGCTGCGCGAGAGCGACGAGCCGGAGGTCGTCCTCGCCACCACCCCCGTCACGTTCGGCGGCTTCATACGCGCCGTCAAGGCCGGCGCGTTCGATCGCCTCACCGCCGGCTAAGAGCATCGCCCCCGGTCCCGGTGCGCTCCCCCGTGAGCGCACCGGGACCGGGGGCGTACCGCGTACCGCGTACCGCACAGCGCAGCGTCACGCCGCGCGGCGGATTTCCTTGATCTTGAGCATCCGGGTGATGACCTTGTCGAGCTCGTCGTCCTGGAAGACCTTCTTCCAGTCGTCCCGCACGATCGACTCCCGGCCGTAGTCCATCGCGATCAGGCACGCGTCGGAGAACGGGTTGTCGCCCTTGAGGGTGTTGGCGAGGGCGACCTGGGTGTGGCCCAGGAGCATCGCGCGGGCGGCGGACTCCGGGACGCCCACCGTGTGGACGGTCTCGTGCAGGGCCTCGGTCAGCAGCGCGCCGACCATGCAGGCGATGGTCTCGACGAGGGTGGGCTCCAGCACGGCCAGCTGCTTGACGGTCACCCAGTGGACGTCCACGACCGGCGCGTACATCGTGCGGATCACGGTCTCGGTCAGCTCGCGCGCCGCCGCGTCCTCGGACTCGAACGCCGCGACGACCTCCTGCGGCGCGGCGATGCCGCCGAAGGTGTCGGCCCACTCCTCCTTGGTGGTGCGCTCCAGGAAGACCGACGGGTGGCAGGGGTGCGCACAGGCGTTGGCGACGTCGTCGCGCCGGGCGAGCAGGCCCGCGTAGGCGGCGGCCGGGTCCAGGGTGAGGACGACCGAGCCGGGCTTCATGACCGGGACCAGCGCCTCGGACACCGCGCCGAGGACGCGGTCGGGGACGGCGAGGATGACCACGTCGGCCTCGGCCGCCGCCTTGGCGGAGTCGATGACCTCGCGGCCCAGCTCGGCGAGGACTTCCTGGCCCTTGGGTGAGTTCTCGCTGAACAGGACGCGGAAGTCGCTCTTCTCCAGGTTCGCCGAGACGCGCAGGCCCATCTTTCCTGCGGCGCCGATAACGGCGACGGTCGTGGTCTCTGTGGCGGGGGTGGCCATCAGGTGCTCCTCATCAGCTTGTTCAGGGTGCGGACACTGTGCTGTGTCCACTGGTCTTCGAGCCGGGCGGTCTCCTCGAAGCCGCCCTGCCACGGGAGCCAGTGCTCCACGATCTGGTTGACGCCCTTCTCCTCCGGGCGGACCGCCGCGATCATGCGGTCGTAGTCGAGCAGCCCCTCGCCGAGCGGGCAGCCGGCGAAGGTGAAGCCGACCCAGCCGTCCCGGCGGGTGAAGGCGAAGTCCTTGACGTGGACGTTGACCACGTACGGGGCGGTGCGGTCGATGACGTCGGCCGGCCGCTCCAGGCGGGCCACGCTGTTGCCCGGGTCCAGGCAGACGCCCAGGTGCGGGCTGTCGACGGCGGTGACCACGGCCAGCAGGTCGTCGGTCGAGACCTGTTCGTAGGTCTCCAGGCCGAGGGTGACCCCCCGTTCGGCGTAGCCGGGCACCGCCTCGCGCAGCAGCTCGACCGCCTCGGGGACGGTCGGCCGGTGGTCGTTCGTGTTCAGCATGGAGCGCACGAAGGTCGCGCCCAGCTTCTCCGCCAGCTCCAGGTACGTCCGCAGGTGGCCGGGGCGGACGCCACGGGTGCCCAGCTCCAGCCGGATGCCGAGGGAGTCGGCGGTGGTCCGCACCTGGGCGAGCCGCTCGTCGGAGAAGGTCTCGATCAGCGGGTAGTCGCAGATCTGGAAGAGGCCGACGCCCAGGTCATGGGTGCGCCGGAGCATGTCCTCCACCGTCAGCGGCCGGGGTGGCTTTGCGGAGATCTGCCAGAAGAAGGCGTAGGTGCTCAGTCCGAGGGCCATCTCACGCCACCCCCGCCACGGTCGTCCCGTGCAGGGCCGTCCCGTGCAGGGCCGCCGCCTCGTCCAGGATCGTCTCGAACGCGCCCGGGTCATGGGCGAAGCGGCCCAGGAAGAGCCCGCCGACCTCGGGGCCGAGCCGGGTGAGCAGGCCCGGTCCGGCGCTGCCGCCGTAGACGACCCGGCTGCCCGCGAGCTCCGGCCGCTCCGCCAGCCGGGTGCTCAGGGCGGTGCACACGGCGCGGATGTGCTCGGGCGAGGCGGGCTCGGGGGCGCCGATGGCCCACTGCGGCTCGTACGCGACGATCAGCGGGCCGAGCAGCCCGGCCCGGCCGGCCACGGCGAGGGCGGACTCGACCTCGGCGGCGCAGCGTTCGGCCGCCCGGCCGGCGTCGGTGCGCTCCGGCTCGCCGACGCACAGCACGGGGGTGAGGCCGTGGCGCAGCGCGGCGGCGGTCTTGGCCGCGACGACCGTCTCGTCCTCGTGGAAGAGGCGGCGCCGCTCGGCGTGGCCCACCTCGGCGTAGCCGCAGCCGATCTCCTTGAGCTGGGCGCCGCTCACCTCGCCGGTGAGCGCACCGGGCTCCTCGGCACTCAGGTCCTGGGCGCCGATCCGGACCCCGGTCCCGGCGAGCAGCCCGGCGGCCGGGACCAGCGTCGGGAAGGAGGGCAGGACGAACGTCTCCACGAGGCCGCCGGTGACGGCCGGGTGCCGTTCCGCGATGGCCGCGATACGACGGCACCAGTTGAGCGTCTGGTGGTGCCCGAAGTACATCTTCAGACTGACGCCGATGGTGACGGCGGGGCCGGAAGGGGCTGGGGCTGACATCAGGCGGCCGTGCCCTCGTCTTCGTAGGCGCACATCAGCTCGACCTTGGCGGCCGAGGCCGAGGAGGTGTCGAAGCGGTAGGTGAGCCACTCCTTGGCGAGGCGGCGGGCCAGCTCCAGGCCCACGACGCGCTGGCCGAAGGTGAGCACCTGGGCGTTGTTGCTGAGGATGGCGCGTTCGACGGAGAAGCTGTCGTGGGCGGTGACCGCCCGGATGCCCTTGACCTTGTTGGCGGCGATGGCGACGCCGAGTCCGGTGCCGCACACCAGCAGCGCCCGGTCGGCCTCGCCCTTGGCCACCAGTTCGGCGGCGGCGATCGCGATCTTCGGGTAGGCGGTGTGCCCGTCGGCGTCCACGCCCACGTCGGTGACGGACGCCACGAGCTCGCTGGCCTCCAGGTCCTTCTTCAGAACCTCCTTGTAGTCGTACCCGGCGTCATCGGATCCGACGACGATGCGGAGCTTGTCGTTCATCTCAGCCTTTCTTGGCGGTGGAGTCGGCGGCGGGGGTGGCGTGGGCGAGGGCGCCGTGCACAGCGCGGACGATCAGGGCGAGGGACACCGCACCCGCGTCCGGGGTGCCCAGGGACTTCTCGGCGTGCGGCCGGGCGCGGCCCAGCCGGGGCAGGAGTTCGGCGGTGGCCTTGGCGGCGGCGTCGGCGGCGGTGGCCGCGGTGTCCCAGGCGGCGGTCAGCGGCGCCCCCTGGCCGACGGCCTCGCTCAGCGCGTCGGCGAACGGCACCAGGGCGTCGACCATCGTCTTGTCGCCGGTCTCCGCCTTGCCGAGCCGCATCACCCCGTCGGCGGCGGCGTCCACGCCGACGCTGACGGCGTGCGCGTCGGGCCGTTCGGTGTCGCCGAGGGCCGTGCCGAGCGCCCGCAGGATGACCCCCCACAGCGCCCCGGAGGTGCCGCCGGCCCGGTCGGCCCAGGCGTCGGCGGCGTGGTGCAGCAGGGTGCCGGCGCCCGCGCCCCGCTCCAGGGCCTGGCGGGCGGCCGTGCGCGCGGCCTCGGAGCCGCGCCGCATGCCGATGCCGTGGTCGCCGTCGCCGGCGACGGCGTCGATGCGGCCGAGTTCCTCGGCGTGCGCCCGGATGGTCGTCTCGATGGCCTCCAGCGCCGCCAGGGCGGTGCGGGCCGCGGCGCGGGAGGGCTCGCTCGCCTCGGGGACGGCGGTCTCCTCGGCGAGGTCCGCGTCCGCGAGCGGCTCGGCGGTGGTGACGGCCGGGGCGACCGTGCCCTTGCGGTAGGCGGGGGCGTCGGCCGGGGCCGTCCACAGCGGCTCCAGCTCATCGGTGAGCCAGAAGAGGGTGAGCGAGACGCCCGCCATGTCGAAGCTGGTGACCAGCTCGCCCACCTCGGGGTCGACGGTTTCCACGCCCGCCTCGGCGAGCAGCCGGGCCACCTGGCGGTAGACGACGAACAGCTCCTCGTACTTGACCGAGCCCAGACCGTTGAGGATCACGCCCGCGCGCTGTCCGCGCGGGCTGTCCACGCCCTCCGGCAGTTCGCCGAGCAGGGTGGAGACGAGCAGTTCGGCGGCCTCGTCGGCGCTGGGCACCGGGCGCTCGGCGAGCCCCGGCTCACCGTGGATGCCCAGGCCCACCGCCATCCGGCCGTCGGGGACGGTGAACAGCGGGGCGTCCGCGCCGGGCAGGGTGCAGCCGGAGAAGGCGATGCCGAACGAACGGGTCCGGGCGTTGGCCAGCTCGGCGAGGCGGACCACCTCGGCCAGGGGCAGCCCCGCCTCGGCGGCCGCGGCGGCGGTCTTGAACACCGCGAGATCGCCCGCGACCCCGCGCCGCTTCTCCGACTCCCCGGCGGCGGCGCTGGAGACGTCGTCGGTCACGGCGAGCGTCGCGCAGGGAATGCCCTCGGCGGTGAGGCGCTCCGCGGCCTGGCCGAAGTGCAGCACATCGCCCGCGTAGTTGCCGAACGCCAGCAGCACCCCGCCGCCGGCCTGCGCCGCCTTGGCCACCTGGGCCACCTGCTGGGCCGAGGGCGAGGCGAAGACGTTGCCGACCGCGGCACCGTGCGCCAGGCCCGGCCCCACCAGGCCGGAGAAGGCCGGGTAGTGGCCCGAACCGCCGCCGACGACCACGGCCACCTGGCCGGGGGCGGTGGCGGCGGCGCGGGCGACACCGCCGGGGACGCGCCGGACCAGGCGCCGGTGGGCGGCGACGAAGCCTTCCAGGGCCTCGTCCGCGAAGGCGGCTGGGTTGTTGAAGAGTCGTGTCATGGCTGGCGGTCTCCCGGGGCTGCGGGGTGTTCGGTGCGCGGGGGGCGGTGCGTCGCAGGCGCTCTGCGCTGGAGCTGGAGCTGGGGCTGGAGCTGGGGCTGGGGCGTCGCGCGGGGGGGGGGGGGGGGGGGGGGGAGGCTGGGGTCGCGGGCGAGGGGTCAGTGCCCGGCGGTGATCAGCTCCTGTTCGGGGGCGGGGGCCGTGGGCCCGCGGCGGGCGGCGAGGCAGACCATCAGGACGGCGGACAGGACCATGAAGCCGCCGACGAGGAAGAGCGGCAGGTAGTAGGAGCCGCTGAGGTCGTGCAGCCAGCCGGTGATGTAGCCGGCGGCGAAGCCCGCGACGTTCCCGGCCGTGTTGATCAGGGCGATACCGGCGGCCGCGGCGCCTCCCGTGAGGAACCGGGAGGGCAGCGACCAGAAGGCGGGCAGCGCCGCGAAGATCGAGCAGGCGGTGACGGTGATCACCGCGACGGTCGCGGTCGGCGAGCCCATGGACAGGGCCAGCGGGATGCTCACGCCGCCGACCACCGCGGGTCCGGCCACGTGCCAGGCACGTACCCCGTGCCGGGTGGCGTGCCGGGACCAGAAGAACAGGACGATCGCGGCGGGCAGATAGGGGATGGCGGTGATCAGCCCCTTGTCCATCACGCTGAAGTGGGTCCCGAACTCGTCCTCGAAACCGCTGATGATGGTGGGCAGGAAGAACGCCAGGGCGTACAGGCCGTAGATGAAGCCGAAGTAGATGAGGGACAGCACCCACACCCGGCCGCTGGCGAACGCCGCCTTGATCCCCTCGCGCCCGCCGTGGCCGGCCGTCTTCTCGTCGTTCTCCCGCGCCAGCTCGCCGGTCAGCCAGTCCTTCTCCGCGGCGGTGAGCCACGTGGCGTCGGCCGGGCGGTCGATCAGGTAGAACCAGGCGATGACGCCGAGCAGGATCGCGGGCACCGAGACGCCGAGGAACATGAAGCGCCAGCCCTCGAGGCCGAGGAACGCGCCGTGCTGGTTGATCAGCAGTCCGGCCAGCGGCGCCCCGATCACCGTGGTGAGCGGCTGGGCCAGGTAGAACAGCGCCAGGATCCGGGTGCGGTGGCGGGCCGGCACCCACTGGCTGAGGAAGAGGATCGCGCCGGGGAAGAACCCGGCCTCGGCGACACCCAGCAGGAAGCGCAGCCCATACAGCTGCTCGGTGGAGTTCACCCAGGTGAAAGCAAGAGAAACGATTCCCCAGGTGACCATGATCCGGGCCAGCCAGCGGCGGGCACCGAACCGGTGCAGCGCCATGTTGCTGGGCACTTCCAGCAGGATGTAGCCGATGAAGAAGACGCCCGAGGCCAGCCCGAACTGAGCCGCGCTGAGCCCCAGGTCCTCGCCCATGCCATTGGGCTCCGCGAAGGAGACGGCGGTCCGGTCGAGGAAGTTCACGAAGAACATCAGGGCGACGAACGGGACGAGACGGACCGCGACCTTCTTGATCGCCGATCTCTCGACGTCCGTCGCGACCGGGGTGACGGCAGGGGTGCCCATGGCGGCTCCTCACTGGGCGGGACAGCGTTGTCCGGTGGAGTGCGCCTCACGCTAGTCACTCATCGAAAATTGGTCACCAATTAACCAAAGTGATGAGCGTCGCTTTTATCGCAGGCCAAAGGCCTCTTGACAGAACCCCGCCAAACGCTTAGTCAGTGGCCGGGGACTTCCCCGCCCGCCAGGGGTGATGTACTGGTGTGTCCAGCCCGACCGCTAAGGGGAACGCCACGTGAGCGCTGAGTCCGAGCAGCCGAACTTCACCGCCCTGCTGCGCCCCGTCGTCCGCGAGTCGTCGGTGAGCGAGGTGGCCAAGCGGCTGCTGGACCACCTCTCCGAAGGCCACCTCCAGCCCGGCACCCGGCTCCCCGCGGAGCGCCAGCTCGCCGAGGCGCTGAACGTGGCCCGCTCCAGCGTCCGCGGCGCGCTGTCCGCCCTCGACGTCCTGGGCATCATCGAGATCCGCCCCGGCTCCGGCTCCTACGTCCGGGCCGGCACCTCGGAGTTCCTGCCCCGCGCCATCAACTGGGGCCTGATGCTCGGCCAGCGCCGCACCCACGACCTGGTCGAGGTGCGCACCTTCATGGAGGGCATGTCCGCCCGCCTCGCCGCCGAGCGCGCCGAACCCGCGGACACAGCACGCCTCGAAGCCCATCTGGAGCACATGCGCGAGGCCGGCAGCGACGTCAACGCGTTCATCGACGCCGACATAGCCTTCCACCTGGAAACGGCGACCATCGCCCGCAACTCCGTACTCAGCGACATCCTGCACAGCATCCGCTCACTCCTCCAGGTCTGGATGGAGCGCGCAGGAGACATCGAGGGCACGGTGGCCGGCACCCTCAAGGAACACGCCGCGATCCTCCAGGCCATCCGCGACCACGACCCCGAGGCCGCCGAGCGGGCCATGGCAGACCACATGCACTGCGCGAGCGAGCGACTGTGGTCCTCGCTGAGCGCGGAGGAGCGAGACGAGGCCAAGGGGGCCTAGGGCACCACGGCGGCGGAGTGAAGGAGAGCGGCGGCGCCTTCACCTTCGTCACGGCTGGGGAAACACTGACCTATTACCTGTGGTAGCCAGTAGTCTGCGCTGGGTGAATGAACCTTCCCGTCTGCCGACCCCCTTCCGTCTCATCGTCACGGGAGGAGGTACCGGCGGCCACACCTACCCCGCGCTCACCGCGGTCCGCAGCTTGCAGGCCCGGCTGGCGGCCGACGGCCGCGCGCTCGATGTCCTCTGGATCGGCACGCCCGACGGTCTGGAGGCCCGCGTCGCGCCCGCCGAGGGCATCGCCTTCACAACGGTCGCGACGGGCAAGATCCGCCGGTCGGCGAACCCGCTCAAGATGGTGTCCCCGGCGAACGTCAAGGACATGGCGCGGGTGCCGCTCGGGGTCGCCCAGGCTCGCAAGATCGTGTCGGACTTCCGGCCGAACGTCGTGCTGGCGACCGGCGGGTACGTCGCCGTCCCGGCCGGACTGGCGGCACGGATGTGCAAGCGTCCGCTCGTGCTGCACGAGCAGACCGTACGGCTCGGGCTGGCCAACCGGAAGTTGGCCGGCTCGGCGGCGCGCATCGCCGTGTCGTCGGAGTCGACGTTGCCGCTCCTCCCGGAGGCCGTACGGTCCGCGGCCGTCGTCACCGGGAACCCGGTCCGCCCGGAAGTGCTGACCGGCCATGCGGAGAAGGCCGTCACCACGCTCGGGCTGACCGGCTTCGACCGGCGGCTCCCGACGCTGTACGTGACCGGCGGCGCGCAGGGCGCCCAGCAGATCAATGGCGTCATCGCGGACGCGCTCCCGTGGCTTCTGGAGCGCGCGAACGTCGTGCACCAGTGCGGACCGGCGAACGTCGATGCGCTCCGTGCGACCGCGGCCGGCCTCCCGCCGCAACTCGCCGGCCGGTACTACCTCACCGGGTTCATCGGCCCGGAACTCCCCGACGTCCTGGCCCTCGCTGACGTCGTGGTCTCCCGCAGCGGCGCCGGCACCCTCGCAGAACTCACCGCCCTCGGGAAGCCGGCCGTGTTCGTACCGCTCGCGTCCTCGGCGGGGAACGAGCAGGCGCACAATGCCCGGCACCTCGAGGAGGCGGGCGCCGCCGTCGCGTTGGAGGGAGAGGTCACTGCGGCCCGGCTGCAGAAGGCCCTCGGGCCGCTGCTGACCGACCCGGCGCGGCGTGCGGGGATGGCGGAGGCTGCTCGGGCGCACGGACGGCCGGACGCGGCGGACAGGCTCGTGGACGTGCTCCTGTCCGTCGCGTCCGGCGGCTGATCCGGTCAGGGCCCGGTCATGTCCGTCTGGTCGCCATCTGCGCGTGTGCCGGGCGGCCGACCCACTTGCGTGCCGGCCGAGTGGACTCTACGGCCGGGCCGCTGAGTTCGCCGAGGATGAGCGCGGCGAGCGGTGAGCGGCAGTGGTTCCCCAGGCACACCGTCAGCAGCCGCCGCGGCCGGACGGTCATCGGCCGCCCCCCGGCGGTGAGGACGGCCCGGAGCTCGTCGGCGACGCGCCCGGTGTCCGTCTCCGTGAGGTGCTGGTGGAACGGGAGAGTCAGGATCTCGCGGCCCAGGCGCTCGGTGAGCGGCAGCGGCCGGTGCCACGGGGCGAAGGCCGGTTGCGTGTGGTCCGGCATGGCGGACCACACGCACTGCGCGAGCGAGCGACTGTGGTCCTCGCTCAGCGCGGAGGAGCGAGACGAGGCCAAGGGGGCCTAGGGGGCGAGCGAGCCCGGGGAGCCGGGCGGGCTTGCCTCGTCCGGCCGCTCACAACAGGCGGGCGCACCTGCCATGTGGCCACACTGATGCACATGGCAGAGCGAGAACGGCGCCCGTCGCCCACCAAGACGAGCCCCCGGCCGCGGCCGCCCAGGCCGGAGGAGGCCGCCCGGCACGCGTGCGAACAGCTCGCCTCACTGATCGTCCATGAGCCCGAGGGTGTCTGCGGTGTGACCCGCAATGAGGACGGCTGGGTCGTCAGCGTGGACGTCCTGGAGGTCGCCCGGATCCCCGACACCACCAGCCTGCTGGCCACCTACGAGGTGCACATCGACCAGCGGGGCGAACTCCAGGAGTACCGGAGGGTCCGCCGCTACCGGCGCGGCGCGGCCGACGACTGCTGAGCCGACGTCGAGCCGATGCTCAGCCGACCGCTCAGCCGACTGCTGAGCCGACCGCTGAGCCGACGCCGAGACGACTGCCGAAAGGACGCCCCGACATGCCCGCTGGCACGTACACCGAAGAAGTCGTCTGCATTCAGCGGACCGGCACCCTCTACGACGCCCTGGAACTCATCCTCGACCGCGGCATGGTGATCGACGTCTTCATCCGGGTCTCCCTCGTGGGCATCGAGATCCTGAAGATTGACGCCCGCATCGTGGTCGCCAGCGTGGACACCTACCTCCGCTTCGCCGAAGCCTGCAACCGCCTGGACCTCGAATTCGACCGCAGCAAAACCGTTCCCGAACTGCTGGGCGGCATGTCGGGCGGCGGGAGCCCGGCCGGGGGGATGGCCACCGGCCTCGCCAAGAAGAAGGCCAAGAAGGCGGTGGGCGGCGTCGGGGAGAAGGTCAAAAGGGCCGTCGGGGTCGATGACGAGGGCGAGAGCGAGGACGAGGAAGCCGAGGAGCGAGAGAGCCGTCCCCGGCGGCGCACCGCCACCACCGCCCGCACCCGCCGCCGTTCCGAGGAGGACTGAGCCATGACCGCGCCCCGGAGCGTGTACGTCTACGGCGTCGTCCGCGCCGACCACCCGGTGCCGCCCGGCCGCACCGGGGTCGGCGAGCGGCCCGCCCCGGTCCGTACCCTCCGGGCCGGTGCGCTGGCGGCGGTGATCAGCGACGCTCCCGCCCGGCTGCGCGCCAAGCGGCGCGACCTCCTCGCCCACCAGGACCTGGCCCTGGCGCTGGGGAGGGACGGGCCGGTGCTGCCGATGCGCTTCGGGATGGTCGCGCCTGACGAGGAGTCGGTGCGGCGGCAGTTGCTGTCCTCGCGGAACGACTGCCTGGCCGCGCTCGAACGCGTCGACGGGCGGGTCGAGATGAACCTCAAGGCGCTGCCCACCGAAACCGATCTGGGCTCGCTGGTACGGGAGGACCCCGAGGTGAGCCGGTTGCGCACGGCCGCGCGCAGGGCTCCTGGCTACGAGGCCAGCGTGCGGCTCGGCGAGGCCGTGGCGCGCGGGCTGCGGCGCAGAGCGGCGGCCGCCGCGGCCGCGGTGCTCGCGGAACTGTCCACCGTGGCGGAGGCCAAGGCGTACGGCCCGGAGGTCGAGGGCTGCGTGCTCAACGTCTCCTTCCTGCTGGACCGGCGCGCGGAACGGCGGTTCCACGGCGCGGTGGAGCGCTTGGCGGCCGGCCACCGCGACCGGGTCGAGCTGCGGCTCACCGGACCGCTGCCCTGCTACAGCTTCGCGGAAGGCCGGGCCTGACATGGGCGTGCTCAGTCAGGTCGTGCTCTTCCCGCTGGCGCCGGTGCGGGGGGTGGTGTGGGTCGCGGAGCGCGTCAGGGACGTCGCGGAGGAGGAGCTGTGCCATCCGTCGGTGGTACGCGCCCGGCTCGCCGCGCTGAACGAGGCCCTGGAGTCGGGGGCGATCGGCCCCGAGGAGTTCGACCGGGAGGAGGACCGGCTGCTGGACCTGCTGGAACGCTCGGAACCAGAAGTCCGCGGAGGAACGACAAGGGTGAGACGCCGTGACTGAACGCGACCTGGTCCAGCCCCCTCCCCCCATCACCGGCCCGCGCTCCTGCGACCTCGCCGAGGTACTGGAACGCGTACTGGACAAGGGCATCGTGATCGCCGGGGACATCAAGATCGACCTGCTGGACATCGAACTGCTCACCATCCGGCTGCGGTTGTTCGTCTCCTCCGTGGACACCGCCCGCAGGGCCGGCATCGACTGGTGGGAAACCGATCCCGCCCTCTCCTCGCGCGCCGCCCGCGACGCCCTCGCCCAGGAGAACGCCCAGCTGCGCGAACGCCTCCACACGCTGGAGTCGCGCATGGACTCCGATGAGCGATGCGCGATCGGCGCCGCGGCCGCCGAGAAGGGCGGCGACGCATGACCCCGCCCGAACCCCCCGCTCTCGTCTACGCCTTCGCTGTCTGCCGCGGCGGCGACCTCACCGGCACCGCGTTGGACGCGTTGGACCCGTTGGCGAAACTCCCCGGACTCCCCGGGGCCGGCACCGGCGCCCCCGTCCGTACGCTCGCGGCAGGCCCGCTCACCGCCGTGGTCCAGGACGTACCGGCGGCCGGGTTCGGCGAGGCGGCGCTGCGGCAGCGGCTGGCCGACCGCGATGAGCTGGAGCGCTGTGCCCGCGCCCACCACGCGGTGATCACGGCGGCGGCGGCGCTCGCGCCCACCGTTCCGCTGCCGCTGGCCACGCTCTACCTCGACGACGGCCGGGTCCGCGAGGCGCTGGGCGAGCGGCAGACGTCCTTCCTGAGCGCGCTCGACCGGATCGCGGGCCGGGCCGAATGGGGCGTCAAGGTCTACGCCCCCACGGGACCGCCACCCGGCCCGAAGACCGCTTCCGAGGCCGCTTCGGAGACCTCTTCGGAGACCGCTTCGGCGGGCGGCCCCGGCAGCGGCCGGGCCTACCTGGACCGCGTCCGCACCCGGCAACGGAACCGCGAACAGCGCCACACCCTGGCGCTGCGGGCCGCCGAGCGGGTGGACACCGTCGTCCGGGGTCTCGCCGTGGCCGCGCGCCGACTGCGCCCGCACGGCGCCGAGGTGACGGGGGCCCACCGTACCCATGTACTGAACGCGGCCTACCTCCTCGACCTGGGCCGGGAGCGCGAACTGCACGCCGCTCTCGCGTCGTTGCGCCGCGACGAGACGGACGTCCAGATCGAGCTCTCCGGCCCGTGGGCGCCCTATTCCTTCGCCGACGGAGGAATCGCCGACGGAGGGACGGCCCCATGACCAGGGCAGCCTGGGACGCCGCTCCGGCGAAGGCGCGGTGGGAATCGACCCCCGCCGCCACCGCCCGCGAAGAGGCCCCCGACTGGGGAACCACCCCCGCCGAGGCCCTCGGACCGCTCGGCGTCCCCCTCGTGGACCTCCTGGACCGGGTGCTGGCCACCGGTGTCGTCATCACCGGCGATCTGGTCATCGCGATCGCCGAGGTCCCTCTCGTCCGCCTCTCCCTGCACGCCCTCCTCTCCTCGGTCAACGAACGGGTCCAGGCCCCGTGGACCGACAGCGGCCCGCTATGACCGAGCCGTCCCCCTCCCGCGTCTCCCCCGCCTCCCGCGTCTCCCGCATGGACATCGACCGTGACGCGGTCGGCCGTGACCTCGTGGCCCTCGTCCTGACGGTCGTCGAACTCCTCCGTCAGCTGATGGAACGCCAGGCCATCCGCCGTATCGACGCGGGCGGCCTCACCGACGACCAGATCGAGCGCATCGGCACCACGCTGATGCTGCTCGACCAGCGCATGACGGAGCTGTGCGACCAGCACGGCCTGACGCCGGAGGACCTCAACCTGGACCTCGGCCCCCTGGGCACCCTGCTCCCCCGCGACTGAGGCCGGGTCGGCCGCACCGGTCAGCCGTCGAGGGCTTCCGCCATGCGGTCGAGGTCGGCGAGGAGGGCGGCCAGGCGCCGTGGCGAGAGGGCGTCGATCATCGTGGTCTCGATGGCGTAGACGGCGGACCGGGCCGCGTCGAGGCGTTCGCGGCCCTGGGCGGTGAGGTGCGCGGGCAGGGCCCGGCCGTGGTCGGTGGTGGCGGGCCGGGAGATGAGGTCCGCGTCCTGGAGGCCACGCAGGACGACGTTCATGGACTGCCGGGTGACGAACGTGGAGCGGGCCAGCTCGGCGTTGGACAGGCCGGGCCGCTGGTCGAGGAGTTCCAGGCAGGAGTACTGCGGCACCGTCAGACCATGCTCGCGCAGCGCCTTGTCCATGGCGCCGCGCAGCGCCGCGGCGGCGCGTTTGAGGCGGTATCCCACGTGTTCGGTGACGTCCTCGGCGGGGTGCGGCAAGGGCACGGACTTCCGGCTTTCCATGTCAGGATTTTGACATAGGCAGGGGTCATGCGTACAGTCCGGCAATGTCAAAGTCCTGACACTAGGGAGGACCCGTACATGACCACCACCGCGCCCACCACCATCGACGGCCCCGACTTCATCGCCCTCCAGGTACGCGACGTCGAGGCGGCGGCCGCCTTCTGCGAAACCCACCTCGGACTGCGGCGGGCACCGGCCTCGCCGCCCGGTGCGGTGGTGTTCGCCACCGAACCGATCCCGTTCGCCGTCCGCGAGCCGCTGCCGGGTGTGGATCTCGACGCCATCGCGCGGCCCGGCCTCGGGGTGGCCCTGTGGTTCCGCACCACGGACGCCCAGGCGCTGCACGACCGGCTCGCCGCCGCCGGGGTGCCCATCGTCAGCCCGCCCCAGGACAGCCCCTTCGGCCGCACGTTCACCTTCACCGGCCCCGAGGGCTACGCCCTCACCGTGCACGGAGGCTGATCGTGACCACCGTCGTCCTCACCCCGTCCGGCCCCTTCTCGCTCGCGGCGAGCGTGCGCTTCCTGGAGGACTTCACCCCGGCGAGCTACCAGGGCGAGGCGGACGGCGTGCTCCGCCTGGCCTTCCCCGCCGACGACGGCCACTCGACGGTGGCCGTCGCGGTGCGGCAGGAGGAGACGGCAGGGGGAGCGGCGGGCAGGGTCCGGGCCGAGTTCACCGTGCACCCCGGCCCCGGCCCCGGCCCCCTGGGCGACTCCCTGACGGGCCCGGGGCCCGGCGGGGCCGACGGGGCCGGCGGGCCCGGCTGGTCCGGCAGGACCGGCACGTTCGGCGGGCCCGGCGGGCCCGGCGGCATTGGCGGGGCGAACGACTCCGGGCCCGGCGAGGCCGGGACCAGCCAAGCCGACAGGTTCGGCCAAGCCGGTGACACGGGCGGGTCCGACAGGTACGGCGAAACCAGCAGGACCGGCCGGGCGGATGGCTCCGGACCCGGCAGGGACGGGACCGGCCGAGCCGGGGAGGCCGGGACTGGCGGGACCGGCGACGGGTTCGGCCGGGCCGCCGGGCCCGGCGGGGCCGTTCGGGCGCAGCTCGCCCGGATTCTCTCCCTCGACGTCGACGGAAGCGGCTTCCCCGGACTCGCCGCCGCCGACCCCGTGGTGGCCGGGCTCATGGCGGACTATCCGGGGCTGCGGCCGGTGTGCTTCCACTCGCCCTACGAGGCCGCCGCCTGGGCGATCATCGGCCACCGCATCCGCATGACCCAGGCCGCCGCCATCAAGGCCCGTCTCGCCGAGCGGCACGGACGGTGCGTCCAGGTCGAGGGCCGGACCCTGTACGCCTTCCCCACCCCACCGGCCCTGCGCACGATCACCCGCGCCCCCGGCCTCACCGAGGTGAAGATCGAGCGGCTGCACGCACTGGCCGAGGCGGCCGACGCCGGCGAGCTCGACGCCGCACGGCTGCGCGCGATGCCGGTGGACGACGCCCTCGCGGCGCTGCGCACCCTTCCCGGCATCGGCCCGTTCTCCGCCGAGCTCATCCTCATCCGGGGCGCCGGGCACCCCGACGTCTTCCCGCGTCACGAACCGCGGCTGCACGCGGCCATGGCGAACGCGTACGGCCTCGCCGCCACGAGTTCCGGCGCCACCGGCTCAGGCGCCCCCAGCTCTGGCGCCACCCGCTCCGGCGCACCCCGCTCCGCCGCGTCCCACTCCGGCGACCCGCGCCGGCTGGCCCAGATCGCCGACCGCTGGAAGCCCTACCGCAGCTGGGTCGCGCTGCTGCTCCGCGCCCGCGCCGCGCGCATCGGCCCGTCGTAACCGCACCGAAGAGCCGGTCCGCCCCCGTGCGCGGACCGGCTCCCCAGCGGTGGCCAACACCAGCACCGGTGCGGTCAGTCGTTCCCGACGACCATCAGCACATTGCCGTCCACGTCCCGGAAGCTGAACATCGGCGGCACCGGGGCGCCCCAGCGCTGGACCTCCGGGTCGGTGTCGACACCCCGCGCGCGCAGGGCCGCGTGATCGGCGTCGATGTCCTCGGAGGTGAGGATGATGCCGGTCTCGTAGCCCGGCCGCTGGCCGCCCTCGCGCGGGAGGACGAGTGAGATCCCGGTGGGGGCGCCCGCCGGGCCCACCTCGATCCAGCGGTGGCCGTCGCCGAACGGGATGTCCGCGCGCTTGTCGAAGCCGAGCGTGCCGACGTAGAAGTCCAGTGCCCGGTCCTGGTCGGTGACGGTGACGGTGATCCGTCCCACCTCGGAGAAGCGGATGCCGCCCTTGGCGGTCTCGGTCATGGTGAACTCCCTGCGTGGTGATGGGTTGCACCTGTTGAGACCGGCGGGCGCCCCAAAACTCATCGGCCCCGCCCCGGAGCGAACAACGCCGGTCCGGTGCGCACCCCCGCCGCGCACCGGACCGGCCGGTCTGCTGCCCCTCCCCCGTGGAGGGGCAGCAGACCTCGTCCCTCGCCCCGCCCCGGTCGCTACTCCGTGGCGATCGCGTTCAGCACATTCATCCGGGCCGCCCGGAAGGCCGGGATCAGCGCCGCGACCAGACCCACCACGGCGGAGCCGATGAAGACCGTGATGATCGTCGGCCACGGGATCTCCAGGGTCTTCAGACCCTCCAGGGCCAGCAGCTTCTGGGCCGTGGCGCCCCAGCCCATGCCGAGCCCCAGGCCCAGCAGCGCGCCGAAGAGCGCGATCACCACGGACTCCAGACGGATCATGCGGCGCATCTGGCGGCGGGAGAGACCGATGGCGCGCATCAGGCCGATCTCCCGGGTCCGCTCGACGACCGACAGGGCCAGGGTGTTCACCACCCCGAGGACGGCCACGATGATCGCGAGCGCCAGCAGCCCGTAGACCAGGTTGAGCAGCTGACCGACCTGGTCCTTGACCTCCTTCTTGTAATCGGTCTGGTCGCGCACCGTCACCGACGGGTAGTGGTGCAGCTGCGCCTTGAGAGAGGCGTACGCCGCCTCCTCCTGGCCGTCCTCGGCCTGCGCCAGCATCAAGCTGTCCGCCGGCATCAGCTTGGCGGGGACATAGCGCTCGACGGTGGTGATGTTCAGGTACAGCGCGCCCTTGTCGAGGGTGACGTCGTCCGAGGTGATCGCGGCGACGGTGAGCTTGGCGGTCCGGCCGTCCCGGAAGGCGACGGTCACGGTGTCGCCCGGCTTCACCTTGTGGTCCTTGGCCAAGCCCTCCGGCACCGACATGGCGTCCCGGCCGTACGCGGCGGACAGGTCGCCCGAGACCACCGGGGTGCGCAGGTCCTCCGCGTACGTCGGGTCGGCGGCCGAGAGGTCCTTGGTGACCGTCTTGCCGTCCGGCAGCGTGAGCCTGGCCTTCTCGATCATCTTGACGTCGCTGATGTGCGTCAGGCCCTTCGCCCGGTGCGCCGCCCGCTCGATCCCCTGGGTGATCGGCTGGCCCGTGTCGGAGCCGATGATGAAGTCCGCGCCCACCGACTTGTCCAGCTCATCGGTGGCCGAGGCGACCATGGAGGAGCCCACCACCGACAGGCACGCGACCAGCGCGAGGCCGATCATCAGGGCCGCGCCGGTGGCGCCGGTGCGGCGCGGGTTGCGCAGCGCGTTGCGCTCGGCCAGCCGGCCGACCGGGCCGAAGATCCGCAGGATGACGGCGGCCAGCGCGCGGACCACCAGACCGGCCAGCAGGGGGCCGATCACGATGAAGCCGATGAGGGTCAGCACCACGCCCAGGCCCAGGAACATCGAGCCGTCGGCCGCCTTGTCCGCGTTCCCCGCGACCACCAGGGCCGCCGCACCGGCCGCGGTGAGCAGCGTGCCGATCGCGCCACGAATCCGTCCGGCCTTGATGTCCGCCGGGGTGCCCGCGTCCCGCAGGGCCGCCATCGGGGAGATCTTCCCGGCCCGGCGGGCGGGGATGTACGCGGCGATGACGGTGACGACGATGCCGATGGCGAGGCCGACGACGGGCGTGGTGGGCTTCACCGTCAGCTGGTCGGTGCTCAGATGCAGCCCCGCACTGCCCATGATCTTCATCAGGCCGACCGCGAGACCGATACCGCCGAACACGCCCAGGATCGAGCCGACGACGCCCAGCAGCAGCGCCTCGATCAGCACCGACCGGTTGATCTGCCGCCGGCTGGAGCCGATCGCGCGCATCAGGCCGATCTCCCGGGTGCGCTGGGCGACCAGCATCGAGAAGGTGTTGACGATCAGGAAGATGCCGACCAGGACCGCGATCCCGGCGAAGCCGAGCATCGCGTACTTCATGACGTCCAGGAAGGAGCTGATGTCGTCCTCGGCCTCCTTGCTGGCCTCGGCCTTCGTCTGCACCTTCACCCCGGTGCCGAGGTCGGCCACGACGCTCTTCTTCAGCTGGTCGTGGCTGACGCCCGGCTGGGCGGTGACCGCGTAGCTGGAGTACACCCCGGCGGCCCCCAGCAGCTTGCGCTGCGCGGTGTCGGTGTCGGTGTAGAGGAACGCGGCGCCCGGGTTGGTCACCTGGAAGGTGGCAATGCCGACGATCTTCGCGCGGAACTCGCCGGGGATGGCGATGACCCGCACCTCATCGCCCAGCTTCAGCTTCTTGTTCTTGGCGGTGTCGGCGTCGACCATCACCTCCGTCGGGCCGCGCGGCGCATGGCCCGAGGTGATCTTCACCGAACGCTTCTCGGTCGGGTCCCAGTTGGTGCCGATGGTCGGGGCACCGGAGTCCGCGCCGATGTTGTTGTCGTTCCGGTCCGCGACGGTGATCGACTGGCTGGTGGCATCCCCCGTCACCGACTTCACGCCGTCGACCTTCTGAAGCCGCGCCAGCTCCGCACCGGGCAGGGTACGGATCCGGCCCTGCCGGGTGTCGTTGTCGCTGACGCCCTTCGGGCTGACCGTGACATCGGAGGCCGTGCTCGCGAAGAGCTTGTCGAACGTGGCGTTGGTGGTGTCGGTGAAGACAAGCGTGCCGCAGACGAACGCCACCGACAGCAGCACGGCGATCGCGGACAGCGCCATCCGCCCCTTGTGGGCGACGAAGTTGCGCAGCGAGGTCTTCAGAACGGTCATGACACCCGTCCACGCGCGTCAAAGCTCTTCATGCGCTCCAGCACCAGATCGGCCGTCGGGTTGTCCATCTCATCGACGATCCGGCCATCGGCCAGGTACAGCACACGGTTGGCGTAGGAGGCGGCGACCGGGTCATGGGTGACCATCACGATCGTCTGGCCCAGCTCGTCCACGGACCGCTTGAGGAAGCCCAGCACCTCGGCGCCGGCCCGCGAGTCCAGGTTCCCGGTCGGCTCGTCACCGAAGATGATCTCGGGGCGGGCGGCCAGCGCGCGGGCCACCGCCACGCGCTGCTGCTGACCGCCGGAGAGCTGGCTGGGACGGTGCTTGAGCCGGCCGGCCAGGCCGACGGTCTCCACCACCCGGTCCAGCCAGGCCCGCTCGGGCTTACGGCCCGCGATGTCCATGGGCAGCGTGATGTTCTCGATCGCGCTGAGCGTCGGCAGCAGGTTGAACGCCTGGAAGATGAAGCCGATCCGGTCCCGGCGCAGCTTGGTGAGCTTCTTGTCCTTCAGCCCGGTGATCTCGGTCTCGTCGATGAAGATCTGTCCGGAGCTGACGGTGTCCAGACCCGCCAGGCAGTGCATCAGGGTCGACTTGCCGGAGCCGGACGGGCCCATGATCGCGGTGAACCGCCCGCGGGCGATGTCCACGTCCACATGGTCCAGCGCGACCACCCGGGTCTCACCGGAGCCGTACGCCTTGACGACCTGGCGTGCGCGGGCGGCGACGGCCGTATGTCCTCCGCTGCCCCCGGTCTTGGGAATCGATACAGCCGTTGTCACGGTCGTTCTCCTTCGTGTCCGATCGGCGATCTCGGTTCCCGATCGTGGATTTCATCCTGACCCGATCCGGGAACCTCCGCGATGGGGAAGGACTCCCTCTCCGCGGTAGGGCCGGCCCCACCCCCTCGGTCGCGCAGCCCGTAGCAACCCTATGAAGCGGGCACGGCGGGCTCCTCATCCGCCGGGACGAACCGGGGGTAGGAGTACGGGGTGGCCATCCCCTAGGGGAGTAAGCCTCAAGGCTGACCGGACCTAAGGGCCGATCCCGGACCCTTCCGTCACCTCAGGACCGATACGGGCGGTCTGGGCAGCCCGGATGCGTTCTTCCCCCGCCCCGGCCCGGCATGGAATCGTGGGTCGTACAAGGATCCTCGGACAACACGAAAACCGTCACACCGCACGAGCACTGTGGGCACCGCACCAGCACTGTGCGCACCGCAACACATGCACCGTGCGCACCGCACAAGCATCGTCGTAGCAGCATCGCGAACACGTGCCGGCGCCGACCGGCGGAGGGAGCGCGCCACCGTGGGCGGCACCGCACGACGGCCGATGGACGCGGACCCCAGGCCATCCGCACCCCAGCCGACCCCCGAGTCCCCCGCCCCCCGCGGCCGCCGCCCCGTCGCCGCCGCCCTGATGCTCGGCATGGCGCTCACCGCGCTCGACTCGACCATCATCTCCACCGCCGTACCGCAGATCGTCGGCGACCTCGGCGGCTTCTCCGTCTTCTCCTGGCTCTTCTCCGGCTATCTGCTCGCCGTCACCGTCTCCCTGCCGCTGTACGGCAAGCTCTCCGACACCTTCGGTCGCAAACCCATCCTGCTCGCGGGCATCGTGGTCTTCCTCATCGGCTCGCTGCTGTGCGCCGGTGCCTGGAACATGGGCACCCTCATCGCCTCCCGGATCGTCCAGGGGCTGGGCGGCGGGGCGCTCCAGGGCACCATCCAGGTCATCGCCGCCGACCTCTACCCGCTCAAGGAACGCCCGAAGATCCAGGCCAGGCTCTCCTCCGTCTGGGCACTCTCCTCCGTGGCCGGTCCCGCGATCGGCGGAGTGCTCGCCGGATACGCCGACTGGCGCTGGATCTTCCTCATCAACCTGCCGGTCGGCGCCCTGGCGCTCGCCCTGATCGCCCGTCACCTGCACGAACCACGACGGCCCCGGGACGGCCGCCCGAAGGTCGACTGGGCCGGGGCGCTCGGCGTATTCCTCAGCGGCGGACTGCTGCTGACCGCCCTCGTCCAGGGCGGAGTCGCCTGGAGCTGGCTGTCCGCCCCGTCACTGGCCCTGCTCGGCGCCACCGCGGTCTGCGCCGCGGCCACCGTATGGATCGAACGGCGCGCCGCCGAACCGATCATCCCCGGCTGGGTCTGGCGCCGCCGCACCATCTCGGCGGTCAACCTCGCCTTCGGCGCGCTCGGCCTGCTGATGATCGCCCCGACCGTCTTCCTGCCCACCTACGCCCAGTCGGTGCTGGGACTCGGACCGATACCGGCCGGATTCGTCCTGTCCACGATGACGCTGAGCTGGCCGATCGCGGCCGCGCTCAGCAGCCGCGTCTACAACCGCGTCGGCTTCCGGCGCTGCGCCATCACCGGTATGACGGCCGCCACGCTGATCCTGGCCGCCTTCCCGTTCCTCCCCTACCCGGGCGCCGCCTGGCAGCCCGCACTGATCATGCTGCTGCTCGGGGGCGCCCTCGGACTCTTCCAGCTGCCGCTGATCATCGGGGTGCAGTCCTCCGTCGAATGGGCCGAACGCGGCACCGCCACCGCCTCCATCCTCTTCTGCCGCCAGGTCGGCCAAAGCATCGGCGCGGCCCTCTTCGGCGCCATCGCCAACGCCGCCCTGGCCACCCGGCTCACCGACGCCCCCGACGCCATCCGGCCCGGACTGCCCGACGACCTGGACTCGATCTCCCGCGCCCTGGAACACCCCGGCACCCTCACCGACCAGGCCGCCGACTACCTGCGGCGCGCCGTGGACACCGCCGTCGACCACGTCTACCTGGGCTCGGCGACCGCCGCCCTACTGGCCCTGCTGGCCCTGGTCTTCCTGGCCCCGCGCCGCTTCCCGATCCGCACGGAAGCGGAGACCGAGGCGGAATCCTGACAACACCGAGCCGGTGCCCCCGAAACGAGGCGGCAACCGCGCGTTTGAGGCCAAGGGGCCCTGAAACGCAGCGGCCCCCACCCGAAGCCGGGCGGCGGCCGCACCCGGGAAGCCGGTGGGCCGGAAACCAGGCGCCCCGAACAGGGCAACACCGAACCATGAAGACCGGGCGGCCCTGAAACCGGGTGGCCGGAAACCGGGCAGCAGCCGCGTGTTTGACGCCGGGTGGCCCCGAAACCGGGCGGGCGGCCAAGCCACGGAGGCCGGGCGACCCCCAAGCCGGGCGGGCCCGAACGGGACGCGCGACCGAACCCTGACGGCCAGGCGACCCCGAAGCCGACCGACCCCTTGCAGCCGGGCCACCCCGAAACCAGACGGCGGCCAAGCCACGGAGGCCGGGCGGGGCCGAACCCCCCCAAGCCGGGCGGGCCCGAACGGGACGCGCGACCGAACCCTGACGGCCAGGCGACCCCGAAGCCGACCGATCCCTTGCAGCCGGGCCACCCCGAAACCAGACGGCGGCCAAGCCACAGAGGCCGGGCAGGGCCGACCCCCCCCCCCCCCCAAGCCGGGCGGGACCGAGCGGGACGCGCGACCGAACCCTGACGGCCAGGCGACCCCGAAGCCGACCGATCCCTTGCAGCCGGGCCACCCCGAAATCAGGCGGCGGCCAAGCCTCAAGGCCGGTAGCCCCGACATCAAGTGACCCCGCCGCACCCCGGAGACCGGGCGGTCCGTGAACCCGACGCCCGAAGCCGACGGCGCGCCCTTGCCGCCGGGCGGTCCCTGAACCCGGCGGAGGCCAGGGTGCGCTCAGGGGTCGGTGCGCTGTGTGGCCGCCGCGTCCTCCGACACCGGCTTGCCGGTCAGCGCCGCCAGGCTGCCCCGCACATGTTCCAGATGCGCCCTGAGCTCCTCCCGCCGCTCCACATGCTCACGCAGCGTCCGCTCCGTCTCCCGCGCCAAGCGCTCCTCCCGGGCCCGCGCCTGCGCGATGATCTCCGCCGCCTGCGCCTGCGCGTCCTCCTTCCGCAGCCGCGCGGCCTGCTCGGCCATCCCGTACTCCCGCTTGGCATCGGCGAGCGTGGCCTGGGCGTACTCCTCCAACTGGGCCAGCCGGGCCGTCATCGCGTTGTCCCGCTCGGCCATCTCCCGGCCCGCCGCCTCCCAGCGCTCGGCGTGCTCCCGCTCCTGCTCGGCCAGGATCCCGGCGACGCGCTGATGCATCTCCTTCAGCTCCGCGAGCGCCTGGCTCCGCCACTCCTTGGCGTCCTGACGCGACGCGGACCGCAACTCGTCCACGTCCACCTGGGCCGACTCCACGATGACGCGCGCCGCCGCCTCGGCGGCCTCGCGGATCTGTTCGGCCTCGTCGCGGGCGGCGTCCCGCGCCGCACGGGCCGCGGTCTGCGCGGCCTCCCACTCCTCCTGCGCCGACGCCTCGGCCGCCGCCCGCAGACAGACGACCTCCTCCTCGGCCGCCATCAGGATCAGCTGGGCCCGGTCGCCGAGCGACTCATAGGTCTGGGGGGCCAGTTGGGCGACCACCTCGCGCAGCCGCTCCGCCTCGGCGGTCAGCTCATTGGCCAGCACGGTGAGGCGCGCGGCACGCTCCCACGCCGCGTCCCGCGCCTCGGACAGCTCGGCCACATAGTGGTCGACCTGCGCGGGACGGTAGCCACGGCCCCGCCCGCCGACGATGGTGAAGCCATGAGGTGACACCGATGCGCCCATCCTTCGAACCCCTTTTGTCCGGTATGTAACGCGCTTCGGCGCTCATCTTTGTAGATGGCCCTCATCCCCCATAACGCGACACTCCGCCCATATCCCCGGGCGGGACCGCCACCGGTGACAACAACGACGAGGCGCCCGCCCCCGTCACGGGGGTCGGGCGCCTCAATCGCCGTTCATTCGCAGGCTCGGAGCGGACAGGCCCAGAGCGGACAGGCTCAGACCGGACAGGTCAGAGCAGGCAGGTCAGAGCAGGCCGTCCCACATCTGCTCCAGCAGCACCGCCCACCAGTTGTCCGGAGCGGACAGCGCCGCCGGATCCAGACCCGCCAGCTGCGCCTGGAAGTCCACCGTCCAACGGCCCGCCTGCTCCGGCGTCAGCCCGTAGCGCAGCCGCCACATCCGGCCCAGCAGCGCCATGCACCGCACGAACTCCGGCAGCCCGGTGTTCACGAACTGCGGCGGCACCGGCTGGGGCGCCGCCTCCAACGGCACCGCCACGATGTTCGCCGTGCCGTACTGCACACACAGCTGACGGCCGAAGTCATTGCCCATGACCAGGTACGAACCCGCGTCCGGCGCGGGCTGCACCCCGCGCTCCGCCGCCAGTTCCGCGAGCGTCGGCACCGGGCGGCCCGGCTGGGCCTGCGCCCAGAAGAACGGACCGAAGTCGGCCGGCAGACCCGCCCACACCAGCGTCTGCGCCACCACGTCCGGAACACCCATCCGCGACACCGCGCGCTGATCGAAGCGGAAGATGCCCTGCGGCCCGAACGCCTGGCCCAGCTCATGCGCCAGCCCCTCCGGCGGCACCGGCGGAATCGGCTGCACCTGACTGGGGTGCGGCAGCGGCACCCGGTTCGGCCCCGGACGGGCCGGACCGTCCGCCACCTGGGCCAACTCATCCTGGTGCTCCAGCAGATGACGCACACCCTGCTGACGGGTGGCGTGATCACGCCCGTACGGAGCGGTGTGACTGATCCGCACCTGCGGCCAGCTCTCCCGGATCATCCGGGCGCAGTAACCACCCGGCAGATCACAGGACTCCAGCTCGGTGTGGAGCTCCAGCACCTGCTGCGGCGGCACGTTCATCGCCCGCAGCTCATGCAGGATCTGCCACTCCGGATGCGGGGTGCCGGGCGCCGAACGGCGGATGAGCTGCTGCTCGGAGCCGTCCGGCGCACGGTAGCGCAGCACCGCCATATAGCCGGGCCCCACGGTCGGCTGGTTCGGGGGCGGCGGCGGATACGCGTAACCGGGCGGCGGCGCCATACCCGGCGCGGGCATACCCCCGGGCGGCGCGACCCCCTGGACGGGAGCACCGGAGGGCGGAGGCATACCGGGAGCACCCGGCGCGCCCGGCGCGCCGGCGGGTCCCGGATACGGGGGTGCGGCCGCACCCGGCGGAGGCGGCGGCGTCTGCGGACCACCCGCACCGGGGACACCGGGTGGGCCGGGCGGCTGCGGGCCGGACGGGGCCGGATAGCCGGGGCCACCGGGCGCACCCGGTGCGCCGGGCGCCGGCTGTCCACCAGGACCCGCGAGCATCGTCGCGGCGGCATGCACCCCACCGGCAGGCGCACCCGGCGCACCCGGCGGAGGCGGCGCCTGCCCACCACCAGGAGCACCCGGCGCACCAGGAGGGCCGGGAGGGCCAGGCGGACCGGGCGGACCCGGTTGCTGCGGACCGCCCGGAGGCGGGATCTGCTGCTGTGGCGCACCACCCGGACCCGCGAGCATCGTCGCGGCGGCATGCACCCCACCGGCAGGCGCACCCGGCGCACCCGGCGGAGGCGGCGTCTGCCCACCACCAGGAGCACCCGGCGCACCAGGCGCACCAGGGGGGCCAGGAGGGCCGTCATCGGGGCCGAGCTGCGAGACGAGCTGTGTCGGTACGTACCCCCCGGCCGGAGCACCGGGCGCACCGGGGCCGGACGGCGCGGGCGGAGGCGTCGGGTCCGAGCCCGGCCGGGCACCGGGCGCACCCGGCACACCGGGCGGCGGAGGCGTCGTGCCGCCCGCCTCATGGGCGGCCTCGTCCGCGATGCCACCCGCGCGGGACCCGGCCCCCGTGCCGGTACCGGACCCGCCCTGCTGCTCAGGGAAGTCGAGGGACGGGGCGATGGCCGTGGGCGGCAGCGCACTGCCCGCGGACATCAACTCGGTCTTGGCGTCGGGCCGGACACCCGGCGCCGGGGTGTCCTCGTCGTCGGAGCCCGCCAGCGGCGGGGCGAAGACCGTGGCGGGCGGGGCGACCGAGCGGTCGTCGTCATCGTCGCCCTTGATGTCCGTCCCGGCCCACGGCGTACCGCCGCCGGGCGTGGCCGGACCGCCGGCCGGGCTGCCCGAGGCGGGCGTCCCGGCGTCCGGCGCGGGCGGGGCCCACGGGCTCGCCCCACCGGACGCGGGCGGTGCGCCAGGCGTGGACGGAGCGCCAGGAACGGGCGGGGCGTCCTGCGGCCCGTCGGCCGCGAGAGGGCGGGCGACACCGTCGGACGGCCAGTCGTCCACGGCCCCGCCCCGGCCCTGCGCCCCACCGGCCGACGGCCAGTCGTCCCCCTGAGAAGAAGGGGCAGAAGGGGCAGAAGAGGCAGAAGGGGAGGACGGAGCGCCCGAATCAGCGGCACCCGCAGAAGAAGCAGAGGCAGCCGACGAGCCCGAAGCCGACGCGGAAGCATCGGCCGCGTCCCCGTCGGACTCCGCCTCCGACCCCTGACCGGGCCGGTTCCTCGCGTCCGCCGCCTCCAGCAACCACTCCGGCGGAGTGAGCAGGAAGGACGTCGCGTTCAAGTCGATGCGCTGCTGCCGCCCGCTGGTGGACTCGTCACGGGTGCCGTCGGTCGTGCCGTACCGCTCCTCGTAACGGCGGATCACCTCACCCACCGGCAGCCCCGGCCACAGCGTGGTCTCACCGCTGTCGCGGGCGATCACCATCCGCGCACCCTCGGCCCCCCGGCCCGAAACCGGCCCGTCCGGGCGGTCCTCGGCCCAGACCACGAAGCCCAGGTCGAACTCCCGGACCCGCGCCTCGCGCTGCTGATACGCCGGCACATCGCCGTTGATCCAGAGTTCCGCGCGCTCCTGCGCCTGTGCGAAGGTCACCATCGCGCTCACCCCTCCACCGGGACGGCGTACGCGAATCCGCCGTCCACCATCAGGTTCGCCACGGTCTCCAGCTCCGGCGCATTGCCCGCCAGCCGGAGCAGGAAGGCGTCGAAGTCCTCGCCGCACGGCAGCATCAGCCGCTCCACCCGCTCCTGGACCGTCCAGCCGTCGCGGTCCCGCGCGTCGTCGTACGCGCAGAACCACACCGAGCCGATCGCGTCCCCCTTCACCTTGACCGCGATCACACCGCCCTGCACGAAGCAGACGCCCAGATAGTCCTTGGTGAAGTGGTCACGCAGACACTTGTTGATATAGACGAGGTCGTTGACCGCCGCCGCGTCGCGCACCGTGAAGAACGGCTGGTCGATCAGCAGCCCCAGCTCCGGATCCAGCGCCGTGCCGACCGGCGCGCAGCCGCCCGCCGCCTTCAGAAAGGCACGGTAGGACTCGGGCAGCCGGTAACCGAGGTCCTCCTCGACACCGAGCACCTGCTCCTCGGTGACCGAAATACCCCGCACCGGCAGACCGATATGGATCGGCCGGGTCTCCTGCAACGGGCGCGTACCCCGCTTCTCCTGGTCGACCAGCGCCGTCGCGACCCCGGCGTGATGCCGCAGCAACGCCTTGACCTCGACCGGAATCAGCTCCAGGCGGCGGGTGCCGGCCACATGGTGCCAGGTCCAGCCGTGCGGGGTGGCCACCGACGACGACCCGTTCCACAGCTCGTGGCCGGCGGCGTGCAGCGCCGCGTTCGCCGAGACGTAGTCCGTCAGCCGAAGCTCGTCCACGCCGAACCCCTCCGGAGGCTCGGCGATTTCGGCGGCCGCGCGCGCATACGGCGAAAAGTCCGGGAAGCCGTTTTCATCCATCCGGACGCCCTTGGGGTGTCGGGCGGCCCGGACGGGGTCCGGGAAATGCACGACCTGCCCGGCGTAGGCCGTGTTCGGTGGCGCGGCATGCTGCCCGAGCCGACCTGTCGTCATGGCGGTTGCCCCCTGCTGATGCTGGCTACTGGGCACAGCCTATGCGCTGACGCAACCAGGTGAACCGGGCGGCCGCCCACCCCCACCGCGGCCCCGGGTTCCACCTGGTCGTTCAGCCCCGGACTACCGCAGCGCCCAAAGGATTTGGCAGTCTGATCATTGCAACCGGGGGATTGCACAGGGAGGGATCCACCACATGCACATCACGCAGAGCAACGGAGGCGGCAACGGCGCCACCCTCACGGCCGGCGACCCCCGGCTGAGATGGAGCAGCGTCGACCCCGCCGCCGGCCCGCCGCCGCTCCGCCACCGCCGCGACGGTATCCTGCCCGCCGTCGCGGCCGCGCTGTCCGTCCGCGGCGAGACGCTGACCTGCACCGGAGGCAAGGCCGACCAGCCACCCACGCTCCACCCCCTGGTCCAGGACTTCCTCGACGCCCTCGCCAGCGGCCAGCGCGAACGATTCACCGGACGCTGCCCCGAGGTGATCCTCCTCTCCCGGCACCTGGCGAACGTCGAGGCCAACCGCTCCAAGCGCGCCTCCCGTAAACCGCTCACCCAGGGTGAGGCCCGCCGCTCCCTCAAACAGGCCAAACTCACCACCCGCCGGATCCGGGAAGCGGGCGACCCCCAGCACGGCAGCTACGCCCCGCCGTGCCTGTCCTGCACCGCGCTGCTGGCCCACTTCGGCGTACGGGTGGTGGGTGAGACCACGTGAACCAGTCACCACAAGCACCACAGTCATCACAAGCACCACACATGAGCCAAGCACCGCAGGCACCCCACCCGGCACGGGCCCCGCACACAGCACAGGCGCACCCGGCCCGGCCGACCCGGCCACCGGTCAACCGCATGGACTCCACCCGCTTCCCCGTCGCCGTCGACGCCGCCCTGCGCGAAGCGGGCTGGCAGCCCGGCCGCTGGGACATACAACGCGCCGAGACCTGGGCCGACGCCCTCCTCGCCCACTCCTCCCCCGCGGGCCACCGGCACACCGTCTTCCCGGCGGCGGTCGAGGCATGGGCGGAGTTCGGCGGACTGCACATCCAGCCCCCCGGCGCCGGCCGCGAAATCGCCCCCACCCCCTTCCGCATCGACCCGCTGCACGGCCTCCACTGCGCCCGCACCCTCGGCGACCTGGGCCGGGCCCTGGAAACCGAGGTCTGCCCCCTGGGCGAGGAAGCCGACGGACAGGCACTGCTGACCATCGACGCGCAAGGACGCGTCTACAGCCTCGACCACACCGGCGACTGGTACCTCGGCCCCACCCTGGACGCCGCCCTCAACACCCTCGTCACCGGCGCCCTCCCGGTCAGACTGACCCGCGCCTGAGCCGACCGGGCACCGGCACCGGCACCCGCACTAGGCGCTCTTCGCCCGCTCCACATCCCCGCCGCGGCCCTCGGCCGCGGCGCGGTCCGCCGAGCGCTCCGCCGCCGGGCCCGTACGCCCCACGCGATCCACGCCCTCCGCACGGTCCGCGCCCTCCGTACGATCCGGGATGACCGCCGAGACACGGAAGCCACCCGCCTCCGTGGCCCCCGACACAAAGCCCCCGCCCAGCGTCGAAACCCGCTCCCGCATCCCGACCAGCCCATTCCCCCCACTGGGCAGCCCCGCGTCCGCCGCACCACGCTCCGACGGACCGTTCTCCACCAGCACCGCGACCTCGGCCACACGGTGCGCCACCCGCACCCGCGCACTCGCACCCGGAGCGTGCTTGTGCACATTGGTCAACGCCTCCTGGACCACCCGGTAGGCGGTCTGCTCCACCGAAGCCGCATACCGCCGCACCTCACCCTCCACCGACAGCTCCACGGCCATCCCGGCCGCCCGGGACTGCCCCACCAGCGCCTCCAGCTCCGCCAGCCGCGGCCCCCCGAGCACCCCCGCACCCCACGCGGCCGCCCCAGCCGCCTCCGCGGCCTCGGCGGCCTCCGCGGCGGCCGACGCGGCCGCCGCCACCGACGCCAGCGGCTTCTCCTCGGCGGAAGCCCCGGCGGCACCGACCCCCGAACCACCGGACCCCGAATCCCCAGCCACCGAACCCCCGGCCGACGGCCCGGCCGGGGACACAGCCGAGGCCCCGGAAGCGACAGCGGCCGCACCACCCCCCGCGGCCGGCGCCCGCAGACCGTCCTCCGACCGCAACACCCCCAGCATCTGCCGCAACTCCGTCAACGCCTGCCGCCCCATATCCCCCACCAGCGCCGCGTTCTTCGACGCCTTCTCCGGATCCTTGAGCGCCACCGCCTGCAACGCCGCCGCGTGCACCACCATCAGACTCACCCGGTGCGCCACCACGTCATGCATCTCCCGCGCGATCCGGGTCCGCTCCTCGTTACGCGCCCACTCCGCCCGCTCCTCCGCCCGCTCCGCGAGCAACGACAGCTCCCGCTCCAGACCGTCCGCCCGCTCCCGCAGACTCTCCACCAGCCGCCGCCGCGCCCGGACATACAGCCCCAGCAGCACGGGCGGGCCGGTCAGCCCCAAAGTGAGCAGCGTGGCGAACATCGGGGCCTCCCACACGGAGGTCCCCAGCCCACTGCTCTCAGCACCCCGCCGGAAGCCGATGATCGTGACGAGGAAATTCCCCACCCCCGCCATCCCGGCCAGCACCGCCGTGATCCGGCGCGGCACCTCGGACGAGGCGAGCGTGTAGAGCCCCACGACGGCCAGCAGCACACCCATCTCGGCCGGCGTGACCGCGATCGACACCAGCACCACGGCGATCGGCCAGCGCCGCCGCAACACCAGCGTGGCCCCGACGACCAGCCCGATCAGCACCCCGACGACGACCGGAATCCCGGCATCGTGGGCGAATACCACACCCTCCGCCGCACACTCCGCCGCCGACGCCACGGCGAGCAGGGCATCCAGCCCCAGGCTCCGCCGACGCCCCCACCACAACGGCCCCACAGGCGCGCCACGCGCGCCCGCCGCCTCTTCCCCCGACGAACTCATGGCGCCCAGCCTACGGCCGGGCGCCAGCGCATTTCCTGGGGACACGACGGCGCACAAGGGACTCGAACACCAGGCAAAGCCACCCATTTAACTCGAACGAATGAATCGCCCACGTTTTCGACCCGACGTGTCCCGATGGCGAACCACCCTGTGGTCATGAGCGAACCACGGCGCCGCGACGGCGACAGCGTGGGCGGCCTGTTCGACGGGTCGGCCACCTTCGAAGAGCTGAGAGCACGGGCGATCGCGTTACGGAGGGAGGGGCTGAGCCGCAGACAGATCCGCGACCGGCTGAAGGTGAGCAACAACGACCTCCTGAACCGCCTCCTGGAAGGCGAACCACCACCCGACTGGACCAAGCGCCCCAACGCCAAGGACGACCTGCGGTCCAGGGCGCGCGAAATGCGGCTGCAAGGCATGACCTACGACAGGATCCAACTGGAACTGGGCTGCTCCAAGAGCTCCATCTCCCTCTGGGTCCGCGACCTGCCCAAACCGGACCGGCCGCCCCGCACCCGCGAGGAGGCGTCGGCGATCGCCAAGCGGGGGTGGGAGGCGACGCTGCGGCGGCGGGAGATCGAGCGGCAGCAGACGAAGTTCGCGGCAGCGCGGGAGATCGGCGCGATGACGGACCGGGAACTCTTCCTGGTGGGGGTGGGGCTGTACTGGTCCGAGGGCAGCAAGAGCAAGCCGCACCGCCACAGCGAAGCGGTCGTCTTCATCAACAGTGACCCCGGCATGATCCAGACCTATCTCGCATGGCTCAGCCTGCTCGGGGTCGAGCCGGACCGCATCCGCTATCGCGTAATGATCCACGAATCCGCCCAGGTAGCCGACGCGGAACAGTATTGGGCGGACCTGGTCGGGGTGGACGTCGACACCCTTGAGAAAACCACCCTGAAGAAGCACAACCCCAAGACCGTCCGGAAGAACGTCGGCGAGCACTACCGGGGGTGCTTCGTGGTCCGCGTCCTCAAAGGGGCCGACCTATACCGTCGCATTGAAGGCTGGTGGTACGGCATAGTGGTGGGGGCCAGGTCGACGATCTAGCAGGTTGTCCGATTTGGCACCTTTTGCCATCCCCTGTGGTGTAATGGGCAACACGTGGCACTTTGAATGCTTTGTTCCAGGTTCGAGTCCTGGCAGGGGAGCTCTAAGTTCGGGTCCTGACCGTCCGGCTCGGGACCCTCCTTCCTTTCCGCCCGGAAACCTCTCGGTATCCTGCGGGTGTCCACCCCCGAAGCCGAAGGGCACACCCGTGAGCGCCAACCGCCCGGCAGCCGTCGTCGTCCTCGCAGCGGGTGAGGGCACCCGCATGAAATCGGCAACCCCGAAGGTTCTGCACGCCCTCTGCGGCCGCTCCCTCGTCGGGCATGTCGTCGCCGCCTCCCGTGAGCTTTCGCCCGAGCATCTCGTGGTCGTGGTCGGCCACGCCCGGGAGCAGGTCTCCGCGCATCTGGCCGAGATCGACGCCGAGGTGCGCACCGCCGTCCAGCATGAGCAGAACGGCACCGGGCACGCCGTCCGGATGGGGCTGGAGGAGCTGTCCGGGAGCGGGGTCGCCCTGGACGGCACCGTGATCGTCGTCTGCGGCGACACGCCGTTGCTGACCGGCGAGACCCTCCAGCAGCTCGCCGCGGCGCACTCCGGCGACGGGAACGCCGTGACGGTGCTGACCGCCGAGGTGCCCGACGCCACCGGTTACGGCCGGATCGTGCGGGACGGCGCGACCGGTGCGGTCACCGCGATCGTGGAGCACAAGGACGCGACCGACGCGCAGCGTGCGATCCGTGAGATCAACTCCGGGGTCTTCGCCTTCGACGCCCAGCTGCTCACCGACGCGCTCGGCAAGGTGCGGACCGACAACAGCCAGGGTGAGGAGTACCTCACCGATGTGCTCGGCATTCTGCGCGAGGCCGGGCACCGGGTGGGTGCGTCGGTGGCGGCCGATCACCGTGAGATCGTCGGGATCAACAACCGGGTGCAGCTGGCGGAGGCTCGTAGGCTGCTGAACGACCGGCTGCTGGAGCGGGCGATGCTCAGCGGGGTGACCGTGGTGGATCCGGCCACGACCTGGGTCGATGTGACCGTCACCTTTGAGCCGGACGCGCTGGTCCACCCCGGTACCCAGTTGCTGGGGGCGACCCATGTCGCCGCGGACGCCGAGGTGGGGCCGCACTCGCGGCTCACCGACACCACGGTCGGCCGGGGCGCGGTTGCCGCGTTCACCGTCGCGGAGGGTGCGGAGATCGGCGCGGGGGCGAATGTGGGGCCGTACGCGTATCTGCGTCCCGGGACCCGGCTGGGGGCGAAGGCCAAGGCGGGGACATATGTGGAGATGAAGAACGCCACGATCGGTGAGGGCACCAAGGTGCCGCATCTGTCGTATGTGGGCGACGCGACGATCGGTGAGTACACCAATATCGGCGCCGCGAGTGTCTTCGTGAACTACGACGGCGTGAACAAGCACCACACCACCATCGGCAGCCACTGCCGGACCGGGGCCGACAATATGCTTGTGGCTCCCGTCACGATCGGGGACGGTGCTTACACCGCCGCTGGATCGGTCATCACCAAGGATGTGCCCCCGGGCTCGCTGGCTGTCGCACGTGGGCAGCAGCGGAACATCGAGGGCTGGGTCGCCCGCAAGCGCCCCGGAAGCGCCGCGGCGCAGGCCGCCGAGGCCGCTCGTCGGGAGGACGACGGCCAGCAGTGACATGTGCACGGGTGCGCCGTGCGGGGCGTACGGTGAGAAGTGCACCAAAGTGACATCCAAGGAGACTTGTTGTGACCGGGATCAAGACGACCGGCGAGAAGAAGTTGATGCTCTTCTCCGGCCGCGCCCACCCCGAGCTGGCCGAGGAGGTCGCCCATGAGCTGGGCGTCAGCTTGGTCCCGACCAAGGCGTTCGACTTCGCGAACGGTGAGATCTACGTCCGTTTCCAGGAGTCCGCGCGCGGTGCCGACTGCTTTTTGATCCAGAGCCACACGGCTCCGATCAATAAGTGGATCATGGAGCAGCTGATCATGATCGATGCGCTGAAGCGGGCTTCCGCGCGTTCGATCACGGTGATCGTGCCGTTCTACGGCTATGCCCGGCAGGACAAGAAGCACCGTGGCCGTGAGCCGATCTCGGCCCGGCTGATCGCCGATATGCTCAAGACGGCGGGTGCCGACCGGATTCTCACGGTTGATCTGCACACCGACCAGATTCAGGGCTTTTTCGACGGTCCGGTGGATCACCTTTTCGCGCTGCCGGTGCTGGCGGACTATGTGGGTGCCAAGGTCGACAGGTCGAAGCTCACCGTGGTGTCGCCCGATGCCGGCCGGGTGCGGGTCGCGGACCGCTGGTGTGACCGGCTGGGTGCGCCGCTGGCGATCGTGCACAAGCGGCGGGACCCGGATGTGGCCAATCAGGTCACGGTCCATGAGGTGGTCGGTGATGTGCGGGGCCGGGTGTGTGTGCTGGTCGACGACATGATCGACACGGGTGGCACGATCTGTGCGGCGGCGGACGCGCTGTTCGCGAACGGCGCCGAGGACGTGATCGTGACGGCCACCCATGGTGTGCTGTCGGGTCCGGCGGCGGACCGGCTGAAGAATTCCAAGGTCAGTGAGTTCGTGTTCACCAACACTCTGCCGACTCCGAGTGAGGTGGAGTTGGACAAGGTGACGGTGCTGTCGATGGCCCCGACGATCGCGCGTGCGGTGCAGGAGGTCTTCGAGGACGGCTCGGTGACCAGCCTGTTCGAGGAGCACGCGTGAGCGGCTTAACGTCTTTCACGTCCTGCGGACTGTTCTGAGGCCACTCCCGTGAGGGGGTGGCCTCAGCCGTTGGTAGAATTGTGGGGTTGCTCGGCGAGGGAGGCCGCTTTGATCCGCGGCTGTCCGTTATCGACGCGCTCTTCGTAGCAGGTCTGTCGTGGGCCGGGTGACGCCCACACACCGTGAACGATCTACGAGGAGTGCCCCGTGGCCGAGGTCAAGATTCCCGCTCAGCCCCGTACCGAGTTCGGCAAGGGTGCGGCCCGTCGCGCCCGTGCGGCCGACCGTGTTCCCGGCGTGGTCTACGGCCACGGCGTGGAGCCGCTGCACGTCACGCTTCCGGCGCATGACCTGCTGATGGCGCTGAAGACCCCGAACGTGCTGATCCGTCTGGATGTCGAGGGCGGCAGGAACGAGCTGGTCATCCCGAAGGCGGTGCAGCGTCACCCGATCAAGATCGGTGTGCTGGAGCACATCGACCTGCTGCTGGTGAAGAAGGGCGAGAAGGTCACCGTCGAGGTGCCGGTCCTCACCGAGGGCGACCTGGCGCCGGGCGGCAACCTGCTCGAGCACGTGCTGAACGCCCTGCCGGTCGAGGCCGAGGCGACGCACATCCCGGAGTCGGTCACCGTGTCCATCGAGGGTCTGGAGGCGGGTGCCACGATCCACGCCAAGGACATCGCTCTTCCGGCGGGTGCCTCGCTGGCCGTCGAGGAGGACGCTCCGGTGCTGCACGTGGTCGCCGCCCAGGCCGAGGCTCCGGCCGAGGGCGCCGAGGGTGAGGCCGAGGGCGCCGAGGCGTAAGCTTCCGCTCTCCCCCTTCCGTTTCCCCGGCCGCCGTCCCGCCCCTGCCGCCGTCGCGTCTCGATACGTCGCGATGGGTGGTCAGGTGGTGGGGCGGCGGCCGTCCTCAAGGAGAGACTTCCAGATGACGGACGACACGGGCCCCTGGCTTGTGGTGGGCCTCGGCAACCCCGGAGGCGAGTACGCGGGCAACCGCCATAACGTCGGCTTCATGGTGGCCGATCTGCTGGCCGAGCGCATGGGTGCTCGTTTCAAGGCGCACAAGGCGCGGGCCCAGGTCGTCGAGGGCCGGGTGGGTCCGCCGGGGTTGGCGAGCCGCCGGGTGGTCGTGGCCAAGCCGATGTCGTTCATGAACCTGTCGGGTGGTCCGGTCACCGCGCTGCGGGACTTCTACAAGGTGCCGGTGGGTCATGTGGTGGCTGTCCATGACGAATTGGACATCGACTACGGCACGCTGCGGTTGAAGGTCGGCGGGGGTGACAATGGCCACAACGGGCTGAAGTCGATCACCAAATCGCTGGGGGCGGATTACTGCCGGGTGCGTTTCGGTATCGGTCGTCCGCCGGGCCGGATGGATGTCGCGGCGTTCGTGTTGAAGGACTTCTCCGCTGCGGAGCGCAAGGAGTTGGACTATTTCGTGGACCGTGCGGCGGACGCGGTGGAGACGCTCATCGTGGAGGGGCTGGAGCGCGCGCAGGGGACCTACAACTCCTGAAAAACGTCGTTCGCCCGTTTATTCGCCGAACGGTTGACCGGGAGCCGGGGGATGGCAAGGATCGCCGCCATGGCTTTTACCGGTGTGACCAAGCGCAGCCGTGTGCGGCGGGCGGGCGAGAGCGCGTACGGGCTTCTGTTGCTGGCGAAGAACGCGGCGATGACGCTGGTCGCGCTGCTGGTCCTGGTCGCCGGGGTGTGGTCTTCCTGGGGCGACGCCAAGCCGACGATGCTCACCAAGGGGCTGGAGCGCGGCACGGTCACGGTCTCCGACTGCGGCGAGGACTGGTGCACCGGTTCCTTCACCCCGGCCCGCGCGGGCGGTGAGGCCCATGGCCGGGTGCGGATCGACGAGGCGGTGACGGACGGGACGGGTGACCGGGTGCCGGTGGCCCTCAAGCCGGGTACGGATCACGCCGTCCGTACCGGCGCCGCCGGCGTTCTCCACGCCTGGGTCCCCTTCGGCGGCTCGCTCCTGCTGGCCTCCCTGATCGTCGCGGGCGGCCTCGGCCTGCGCCGCACGGGCTGGACGATGGGCCTGCTGGGCGCGGCGCTGTTGGGCGCGTCCTTCGCCACGTTGACGCTGTAGCGGTGGCCCGCCGCCCCCGCGGCCCGGGTCCGCCTCTTGAACCGAGCCACCCATAGACACGCGGGGGCCCCGCTCCCACAAGGAGCGGGGCCCTGTGTCGCGCCGGGGTCAGCCCGTGTTGCGCAGGCCCGCGGCGACGCCGTTGACCGTGAGGAGGAGTGCGCGGGCGAGCAGCGGGTCGGGCTCTTCGCCGCGTTCGCGTGCGGTGCGCTGGCGGTGGAGCAGGGTGACCTGGAGGTAGGAGATCGGGTCGAGGTAGGCGTCCCGGACGTGGAAGGTCTGCTTCAGCACCGGGTTGGAGTCGAGGAGTTCCTGTTCGCCGGTGATGCGCAGGACCTCTCGTACCGTCAGTTCGTGCTCCTGTCGGATGACGTCGAAGACGTGCTTGAGCTCATCGGGCACCAGTGTGTCGACGTAGTGCCGGGCGATCCGCAGGTCGGTCTTGGCGAGGGTCATCTCGACGTTGGACAGGAAGTTGCGGAAGAAGTGCCAGTGCTGGTGCATTTCGTCGAGGACTTCGTCGAGTCCGGCTTCGCGGGCGGCCTTGAGGCCGGAGCCGACGCCGAACCAGCCGGGGACGATCTGGCGGGACTGGGTCCAGCCGAACACCCAGGGGATGGCCCGCAGTCCGTCGAGGCCGGCGCCGGAGTCGGGGCGGCGGGAGGGCCGGGAGCCGAGGTGGAGTTCGGCGAGCTGGTCCACCGGCGTGGAGGCGAAGAAGTACGCGGGCAGGTCGGGGTCGTCGACGAGGGCGCGGTAGGCGTTGTGGGCGGCGTCGGAGACGGTTTCCATGGCCGCGTCCCAGCGGGCGAGCGCCTCGTCGGACTGGCGGGGCGCGGTGTGCAGGGCGGATGCCTGGAGGGTGGCCGCGACGGTGAGTTCCAGGTTTTCGCGGGCGAGGGAGGGCACGAGGTACTTGTCGGAGATGACCTCGCCCTGTTCGGTGACCTTGATTTCGCCTTCGAGGGTGCCCCAGGGCTGGGCGAGGATGGCGTCGTGGGTGGGGCCGCCGCCGCGGCCGACGGTGCCGCCGCGGCCGTGGAAGAGCCTCAGTCGTACGCCGTGCCGGTGGGCGACGTCGCGCAGCAGCCGCTGGGCGCGGTGGATTTCCCACTGGGAGGTGGTGATGCCGCCGAACTTGGAGGAGTCGGAGTAGCCGAGCATGACCTCCTGGACGTCGCCGCGGAGGGCGACGAGCCTGCGGTAGGAGGGGTCGGCGAGCATCTCGTCGAGGAGCTTGTCGGCGATCTTGAGCTCTTCGGTGGTTTCCAGCAGCGGGACGATGCCGATCTTGGCCCAGCCGGCGTGGAGGTCGATGAGTCCGGCCTCGCGGGCGAGGACGGCGGCGGCGAAGACGTCGTCGGAGCCCTGGCACATGGAGATGATGTAGGACTCGACGATGTCGGGGCCGAAGCGGTCGAAGGATTCGCGGATGGTGTGGAAGACGCCGAGGGTCTTGGTGCCGGCGGCGTCGAGGGGGGCCGGGGTGGGGGCGAGGGGGCGCCGGGAGCGCAGTTCCTTGGCGAGGAGCTTGCGGCGGTAGTCGCGCGGCATGTCGGCGTAGCGCCAGGATTCCTCGCCGAGCCGGTCGAAGAGCTGGCCGAGGGCGTGGTGGTGGGCGTCGGCGTGTTCGCGGACGTCCATGGTGGCGAGCTGGAGGCCGAAGGTGGCGAGGGTGCGGATGGCGCGTTCGAGGCGGCCGTCGGCGACGAGCCGGCCGCGGTGGGCGCGCAGGGAGTCCTGGATGAGGTGGAGGTCGGCGAGGAGTTCGGCGGAGCCGAGGTAGTCGCGGCCGGGCTGGTGGGGGGTGTCGGCGGCGAGCCGTTCGCGGGTGTTGACGAGCTTCTGCCGCATGCAGGTGGCCTTGAGCCGGTAGGGCTCCTCGGCGTTGAGCCGCTTGTAGCGGGGGCTGATCTCGGGGAGGAGCTCGAGGTCGCGCTGGAGGGAGGCGAGGAGTTCCTCGGAGGCGTCGGTGTTGCGGATGGAGCTGGAGAGGGCGGCGCGCAGATCGTCGATGATCTCGAGGGCGTCGGTGATGCCGTGCTCGTGCTGGAGGATCAGGACGTCGCGGGTCACCTCGGGGGTGACGTTGGGGTTGCCGTCGCGGTCGCCGCCGATCCAGGTGCCGAAGGTGAGGGGGCGGGTGGTGGCGGGCAGTTCGACGCCGACGCGTTCCAGTTCCGCGGCGAGGTCCTCGAGGACGTCGCCGACGGCGCCCGCGTGCAGTTCGTCGAGGTAGTAGATGGCGTTGCGGGCCTCGTCGGCGGGTTCGGGGCGGGCGACGCGCAGCTCGTCGGTCTGCCAGAGCAGGTCGATGTTCTCGGCGAGTCGCAGGTCGGCGCGGCGGGCTTCGCCGCCGACGGCGAGGGTGTCGAGCAGTTCGGCGATGCGGCGGAGCTTGGTGAGGACGGTGCGGCGGGCGGCCTCGGTGGGGTGGGCGGTGAAGACGGGGCGGACGTTGAGGTGGGCGACGGTCTGCCGGAGGTGCTCGGGGTCGGCGTCCTTGAGCTGGTCGGCGGTGCGGGCGAGGATGCCGCCCTCGGCGGCGCGGCGGGCGCGGAGCTCGCGGCCGCGGTGCACCTGTTCGGTGACGTTCGCCAGGTGGAAGTAGGTGGAGAAGGCGCGTACCAGCTTGGCGGCGGTCTGGAGGTCGGTGGTGCCGAGCAGCTCGGCCGCGGCCTCGCCGTCGCTGCGCGTGAGGGCTCGGACACGCTCGACGAGTTCGAGGAGGTCGGGTCCCTCCTGGCGGACGAGGGTCTCGCCGAGCAGATCACCCAGACGGCGGATGTCGGCACGCAGGGCTGCGTTGGTGTGGTCGGCACTGCTCACAGGTGCGGGCTCCTTGCAGTGAACGGGGTTCGAAGTGCGGCATCAGGGCCCGCGCGGCGGGTGCCGCGGGCCGCTGACCCGGTGCTTTCGGCCATGTGCGGACCGCGCTGTCCGACGTCCTCCAGGATAGGCGGCACGACCCTGGGTAAAACCAGAGCCCTATTGCCCGGCTTCGCGGCCCTGCCATACTTACTTCGCCGTAGGTTACGGAACCGTAGCCATGTCACCGAGCCCACGAGGGATCCCATGACTGCAAGCCCCGACGTGGTCAATGACACGCCGAAGGCCCCAGAGGCCCCGATTCCGTCCGCCACGCTCGGCGGGGACAGCAAGCGCTCGATCGAGCAGATCACGCTTCTGCTGTTCATCACCGTCCCCTTCGTCGCACTGGTGGCGGCGATTCCCCTGGCCTGGGGCTGGGGGGTCAGCTGGCTGGATCTGGCGCTGCTGGTGGCGATGTACTTCATCGGCTGCCACGGCATCACGATCGGTTTCCACCGCTATTTCACCCATGGCTCGTTCAAGGCGAAGCGGCCGCTGCGGATCGCGCTGGCGATCGCGGGGTCGCTGGCGGTGGAGGGGCCGCTGGTCCGCTGGGTGGCCGATCACCGCAAGCATCACAAGTTCTCCGACGCGGAGGGCGACCCGCATTCCCCGTGGCGGTACGGCGAGACCGTGCCGGCCCTGCTCAAGGGGTTGTGGTGGGCCCACATCGCATGGATGTTCGACGAGGAGCAGACGCCGCAGCACAAGTACGCACCGGATCTGATCAAGGACGGCGCCATCCGGGCGATCTCCCGGCAGTTCGTGCTGTGGACGGTGGCCTCGCTGCTGCTGCCCGCGCTGATCGGCGGGCTGGTGACCTGGTCCTGGCAGGGCGCGGTCACCGCCTTCTTCTGGGGGTCCCTCGTCCGGGTGGCCTTGCTGCACCATGTGACCTGGTCGATCAACTCGATCTGCCATGCGGTGGGCAAGCGCCCGTTCAAGTCGCGGGACCGTTCGGGCAATGTGTGGTGGCTGGCGGTGCTCTCGTGCGGCGAGTCCTGGCACAACCTGCACCACGCGGACCCGACCTGTGCCCGGCACGGAGTGATGAAGGGGCAGCTGGACTCCAGCGCCCGGCTCATCCGCTGGTTCGAGAAGGCGGGCTGGGCGTATGACGTCCGGTGGCCGAGCCAGGCCCGTATCGAAGCCCGCCGTCAAGAGGAATCCGCCGGAGCGGCATGATAGGCGACGTGGCGACCGACAGTAGTACCAGCGGTGACAAGGATCGGCCCGGCCGGGCCGGCCGGCCCTCCGGAACCGGGACCCGGCGGCCCCGCCGGGTCCGGATGACCGGCAAGGAGCGCCGGGAGCAGCTGCTGGACATCGGTCGCACGCTCTTCGCCGAGCGTGGCTTCGAGGGCACGTCGGTGGAGGAGATCGCGGCGAAGGCCGGGGTCTCCAAGCCGGTGGTGTACGAGCACTTCGGCGGCAAGGAGGGGCTGTACGCGGTCGTGGTGGACCGTGAGATGCGGCGGATGCTGGACATGGTGACCACGTCCCTGACCGCGGGCCATCCGCGCGAGCTGTGCGAGCAGGCCACCTTCGCCCTGCTGGACTACATCGAGGAGTACACGGACGGGTTCCGCATCCTGGTCCGTGACTCCCCCGTCGCCCAGTCGACGGGCACCTTCGCCTCGCTGATCAGCGATATCGCCACCCAGGTGGAGGACATCCTGGGCCTGGAGTTCAAGGCCCGCGGCTTCGACGCCAAACTGGCCCCGCTGTACGCCCAGGCCCTGGTGGGCATGGTGGCGCTGACGGGCCAGTGGTGGCTGGACGTCCGCAAGCCGAAGAAGGCCGAGGTGGCGGCGCATCTGGTGAATCTGGCCTGGCACGGTCTGGACGGGCTGGAGCAGAAGCCGCGGCTGATAGGCCACCGCAAGTCCTGACCTCCCGTGCCCGGCCCCGCGTCCCGGGGCTGGCCCCCGCGTCCCCCTTGCGGGGATGATGGGGGTTCACGGGGAGTGCGAGGGGGACAGCGGGACATGAGCACGGGGGGACGGTCCGAGGCGCGCCGGAAGGCGGTGGCCGTGGGGCCGGGCGTCTGCCATGCGCTCGGCCTGATGATGCTGGTCATCTCGGAGTGGGTGCGCGCCGATCTGAAGGACGCGACGTCGCTGGCATCGCGCGGCTATCTCAAGGACATGATCGAGTTCACGGCCTCGCTGGCCGACACGGACTGGTACAAGCCCGTCGTGGACCTGTACGACAAGGTCTCCTTCGGTGAGCCGCGGGCCGCCCTGTGGGCGGCGGTGTTCATCGCGCTCGTGGTGCGGCTCAACCGCTACGGTCCGGAGGAGGCCCAGTGGGTGCTGTCCTGGGTGGCCGCCGCGTACTGCGCACTGGCCACGCTGGCCCTGCTGCCGTATCTGGCCGCCCCGGGGGCCGGGGGCGCTCTGCTGCTGCTGGCGCTGAGCGGGGGCCTGGTGCACATGGCGACCCGCTGACCACCTCAGCCCTGGTACACCATGGTGCACAGCAGGGTCCGGCCGTCGTTCACCACCCATGACCAGTAGTACGTACGGTCGCCCTGGACCCGGGCGCAGTTTGCCGCGGAGGCGTTCGCCGGGGCCTTGTAGACGCCGGTGATGTGCAGGATCCGGTTGTACCGGGCCGGGACCCGCTTCGCCTCGCAGTCCACCACGGTCATCAGCCCGGCGTTCATCCGCGCCTGCTGCCCGCTGCCGGTCTGCTCGGCCAGCAGGCAGTACCCCACCTTGAACTGGCGGGTCAGGCACAGGGCGGTGGTCCGCCCGCGCGAGGTGTAGGCCATGTAGTTCTGCCCCGGCCCCTGCGGACAGGCCCCGCCGCTGCTCCGCACCGCGCTCACCCACATGAACGCCTTTCCGGCACCGCAGTCGACCGGGGCGGGCATCTGGGTGTTGTAGTCGCCGTACCCGGTGTCGTACACGGCCAGGCAGTCCCCGGGGCTCACCGCCCGGTACGCCTCGGCGGTGGGATCCGGCGCCACGGTGGGCGAGGCGGGCGCCTGGGTCTCGGCCGGCCCTCCCCCGCCCCCGCTGCCCCCACTGCCCCCGGAGCTGCTGGAGCCGTATCCGGGCAGCGAGGCGCTGGGCAGCCCGGTGGGGGTTGCGCCGGGAAGCCCGCCGGGGCTGGGCGGGCTCGAAGCTCCGCCGGACGGGACGAAGCTGCCCGCGAAGGAGGTCTTGTCGTTCCCCTCGACCACCTGCGGCAGCACGAGCACGGCGAACGCGAGGGCGGCGGCCACCAGTATCCAGATGCCGCGCTGCCTCTGCTCCGCGGTGCCCCCACCCGTGCCCGGAGCCGCCCCGCCCGACGCGCTGCTCATCGCTCTCCCCCGAGAAACGTGGCCACCGTTGTGTTGTTCGGTGTGGTGGTGTTCGACGCGTCCACGGTCTCACGGCCTATCGCTCCAGGGGAGCTCCGCGACAAAGCGTGCCCGGCATGTGACCTTGACCGGCCACGCCCGATGAGTGTTCGACGAAAGGCGAACAGTCGGCTAACTTGGGGGTCCTGGCTGCACGTTCCCGTGCGTTCCTACGAAGGAGCTCCGTCATGCCCTCATCGGCTTCCGATCCCCGTACCCCCGTCCGCGTCGGCATCGTCGGCCTGAGCGCGGGCGGCGGCTGGGCCGCTCGCGCCCATGTGCCCGCGCTGGCCGGACTGGACGGTTATGAGCTGCGGGCGCTCAGCGCCAGCAGCGCGGAGTCGGCCCGTGCGGCCGGGGAGAAGTACGGTGTTCCGCTGACCTTCGGCAGCGCCGGGGAGCTCGCCCGGTCCGAGGAGGTCGACCTGGTGGTGGTGACGGTGAAGGTGCCGCACCACCGTGAGCTGATCCTGCCCGCCCTGGAAGCGGGGAAGCCGGTCTTCAGCGAATGGCCGCTGGGCACCGGCCTGGCCCAGGCCGAGGAGCTGGCGGCGCTCGCCGAGGCCAAGGGGGTGCGCACGGCGGTGGGCCTCCAGGCCCGTTCCGCCCCGCCGCTGCGCTATCTGCGCGACCTGGTCGCCGACGGCTATGTGGGCCGGGTGCTGTCCACCACGATGGTGAGCTCGGGCCGGAACTGGGGCGCGACGTTCCGCGAGGGCGGCGACTATCTGCTGGACCGGGCCAAGGGCGCGACGCTGCTGACCATCCCGTTCGGCCATACCGCCGACGCGCTGGCCATGGTGCTGGGCGAGTTCGCCGACATCTCCGCGACCACGGCGACCCTTCGGCCCCAGGTGACCCACGAGGCGACCGGCCGGGTCGCGACCATGACGGCCGAGGACCAGATCGCGGTCACCGGGACTCTGGAGTCGGGCGCGATCGCCGCCCTGCACTTCCGGGGCGGCTACTCCCGGGCCACCGACTTCCACTGGGAGATCAACGGCACCGAGGGCGATCTGGTGGTCAAGGGCGACTCCCCCGCCGTGTGGATGGACCGGATCACCCTCCACGGCGGCCGTGGATCCGGCACCGGGCTGGCCGAGCTGCCCGTCCCCGCTTCGTACGAGCGGCTCCCGAAGTTCGCCGGACGCTCGACCGAGACCGCGTACAACGTCGCCTACGCCTACGCCCAGCTGCTGGAGGACCTCATCACGGGCTCCCGGCTCACCCCGGACTTCGCCCACGCGGTCCGCCGCCACCGCCTCCTGGACCGCATCCAGGAGTCGGCCCGCACCGGGGCGCGCCTGACCGTCGCGGACTGATCGTCACTGCCTGACGATCGCGTCCCCGATGACGAACCCCTTCGCCGGGCCGTCGGGGATGACGGCGTCGGTGCCGTAGGGCACACGGTGCTCGTCGGCGTAGACGGCCTTGCCGGGGTCGGGTGCCGTGAGGATGACGACCGTGCCGTCGCCGTCGAAGTCGTCGATCAGGACGTAGAGCGGGATGCCCGCGCGGGCGTAGGCCCGGCGCTTGCGCTCCCTGTCGCGGGACTGGGCTTCCCGGCCGGGCGACACCACCTCGAAGACGGCCTGCACGCCGCTCGCGTCCACTCCGAGGTCCTCTTCGTCGGGGATCTCGTCCAGGTCCTCGGGGGCGATGAAGAGGTCGGGGATCCACACCTTGCGGCGGTGAATGAGAGCGCCGCCTTGGTAGGCGGCGTAGCGGCCGTCCATACCTCCTCCATCCGCAGTGGCGCCGGCGCCACTGCGGCACAAGCGACACCGTGACGCTATGCGTCCGCGACCATCCATCACGGCAAACTTCGAACCGATCATCCGATCGGGTGAGATCACCCGATCGGCCCCAGGCGGCTCCCCGGAAGACGTGATCAGCCCTGCGGCGTGCGGGCCACGACGAAGACGCGGCGGAAGGGGAAGGCCGTGCCGTGGGGGCCGGAGGGGTAGGCGTCGCGGAGGAGGGCGGCGTAGGCGGTCAGGAAGCGGTCGCGGGCGGGCGGGTCGTCGGCGAGGGCGGTCAGGACCGGGCGCAGGGCGGTGCCCTTGGTCCAGTCGAGGACGGGGTCGGGGCCGGTCAGAACCTGCACATAGGTGGTTTCCCAGGCGTCGACCTCGCAGCCGAGGGCGGCCAGGCGCTCCAGGTAGTCGGTCGGGTCCAGGGAGGCGGCGGGGTCGCGGAGGCGGTCGGCGAGGCGGTCGCGCCACTCGGGCGAGCCGCACAGGTCGCGCAGCAGGGTGTGGCTGGGGGCGGTGAAGTTGCCGGGGAGCTGGAAGGCGAGGGTGCCGCCGGGGCGCAGTCCGGCCAGCCAGGTGCCGAAGGAGTCGGCGTGGCCGGGGACCCACTGGAGGGCGGCGTTGGAGACGATCAGGTCGTAGGGCTCGTCCGGTGTCCAGTTCCGTACGTCGGCGGAGCGGAAGTCGAGGCGGCCGCCGCCGGTGGTGGGGCCCGCGAGGGGCTGGGCCTCGGCGAGCATCTCGGCGGAGTTGTCCAGGCCGGTGACGTGGGCGTCGGGCCAGCGCTCGAAGAGCAGGACGGTGACGTTGCCGGGGCCGCAGCCCAGGTCGGCGATGCGGGGCGGGCGGTCGGGCCCGGTGGGCAGGTCGGGGACGCGGGCGAGGAGGTCGCGGAAGGGGCGGGTGCGGTGGCCGGCGTGGCGCAGATACTGCCGAGGGTCCCAGTTGGGTGCGGTGGTCATGGTCGATCCCCCTGTGGGTACGGTCGGTACGGGCACCGTGTTCGCTGTGCGTCCCGGCGCCTCACCGTGCTCCACACTATCTCTTGATGTCAAGAGACTTCATGTCGACAGACCCACTACACTGATCGCCATGGAGGACGAGGTCGATCGGCTGGTCGCGGCGTGGCGGCGGGAACGCCCCGACCTCGATGTGGAACCGCTGGAAGTGCTCAGCCGGGTCAGCCGGCTCGCCCGCCATCTGGACCGGGCCCGGCGGATCGCGTTCGCCGAGCACAATCTGGAGCCCTGGGAGTTCGACGTCCTGACCTCGCTGCGCCGGGCCGGACCCCCGTATCAGCTCTCCCCCGGACAGCTGCTGACCCAGACTCTGGTCACCTCGGGCACCATGACCAACCGCATCGACCGGCTCGCCAAGAAGGGGCTGGTCGAGCGGGGACCGGACCCCAGTGACCGGCGCGGGGTGCTGGTCCGGCTGACCGCCGAGGGGCGTGACCGCGCCGATCAGGCACTGGCCGGGCTGCTGGACCATGAGCACGCCATCCTGGCCGAGCTGTCCCAGGCCCAGCGGGCCGAACTGGCGGCGCTGCTACGCCAGCTGACCGCCCCGTTCGACAATCTCCCCGGCTAGGTCGACCGGGCCCACCCCGGCACGCCGGGCCAGCGCCACGGCCGCCAGTGTGGAGTGCACACCCAGCTTGCCCAGCACGTTCTGCATATGGGTGCGCACGGTGTGCGGGGAGAGGAAGAGCCGCTCGGCGACGGCCTTGCGGCCGAGCCCGGCCACCATGCAGCGCAGCACCTCCCGCTCACGCGGCGTCAGCGACTCGACCAGACGCTCGCTTTCGGTGCGGTGCTTACGGGCGGCCGTCAACTCCCGCAGAACGCCGGTGAGCAGAGCGGGCGGCAGATGTGTCTCCTCCCGGAGCACCCCCCGGATGACCGCGAGCAGCCGGACCAGCGAGCAGTCCTTGGCGACCCAGCCGGACGCCCCGGCCTGTAACGCCGCCGCCGCGCGGCGCGCGTCGTCGCGCTCGGCCAGCACCACGGTGCGCACGCCCGGCTGGGCCGAGCGGACCGCGCCGACCAGTGAGATGCCGTCCGCCGCCCGGCCGTTCAGCGCGCGGGCGGGGGCGCCGTGCACCCCACTGTGCACCCCGCCGTGCACCCCGCCGTGAAGGGCGGTCGGCGTGCCGTTCGCCCCGCCGTAGGCCACCTCGGCCGACGCCGGGAACGGTGGGCCCGCTCCGTCGGCGGTCATGCCCAGATCGGCGTCGACCAGCAGAACGTCGAAGCGGCGCCCCTCCGCCGCTCCGCGCTCCAGACAGCGCAGCGCCGCCGGGCCGCTTCCGGCCGCCGCCACGTCCACGTCCTGTTCCGCCGCGAGGGCGGCGGCCAGCGACTCGGCGAAAATACGATGGTCGTCGACCACAAGAACCCGAATACGTGCCACGGACAACCCCCCACGTCGCCGGATGAGTACCCCGGATGCACCGAGAAACAGTGCGGTACGGCGCCCGGCGAGGGGTCACCGCAACCCGCACGGCCGCCGCCGTGCTGTGATTGCTACCCCACCCCGGGCGTCGTACCTGACTGTCTCGCCCCCTGAAAAGCGTCGGCCCCCACCGACGCTCTACTCAGAGTAAGGCCGTGGTCCGATATCTGAAGCGGTTTGGCGAAACTGACCGCTCTCGGTTGTTCACTGTGGGTTTCCTGTTTGCTCTTGGGGGTTAAGCGATCCAAGCGCGACAAAAATTAACCGAGAAGCGATCAAGGGGACGGGGGGACGGCTCGGTCAGAGCCGCCGCGCCCCCGCACTGGGCACCGCCGGGAAGATCCGCGGGGCCCGGTGGCCGGCCGCGCCGAACGCCTCCGTCACCGACTTGCTCACCGCCTCCGCGTCCGCCTCCTCCACCAGCACGATGGCCGAGCCGCCGAAACCGCCGCCGGTCATCCGCGCCCCGAGCGCACCCGCCGCGTTCGCCGTCTCCACGACCAGGTCCAGCTCGGCGCAGGAGATCTCGAAGTCGTCCCGGCAGGAGGCGTGCCCGGCGGTCAGCACCGGCCCGATCGACCGGGTGTCCCCCGCGTCGAGCCGCTCGATGACCTCCTCCACCCTGCGGTCCTCGGTCACCACATGGCGCACCCGGCGCCGGGTGGCCGCGTCGCAGCCCAGCCGCTCCAGCTCGGCGAGCGTCGCGTCCAGCTCCTCGAAGGGCACATCACGCAGCGCCCGCACCCCGAGCGCCCGCGCGGCCGTCTCGCAGGCGGCCCGCCGGTTGGCGTAGGCGCCATCGCCCAGCTCATGCTTGACCTGGGTGTCCACCACCAGCAGCCGCAGCCCCTCGGCCGCCAGGTCGAACGGCACCTGCCGCTGGGTGAGGTCGCGGGCGTCGAGGAAGAGGGCGTGCCCCTCGGTGCAGCACGCCGACGCCGTCTGGTCCATGATCCCGCAGGGCACGCCCACGAAGGCGTTCTCCGCGCGCTGGCACAGCTGGGCGATGCGCTGCGGGGCGATCCCCAGTCCGTACAGCTCGTTCAGCGCGGTGGCCGTGACGACCTCCAGCGCGGCGGACGAGGACAGCCCGGCGCCGGTGGGCACGGTGGACTCGAAGTGCAGATCGGCACCGGCCGTGCGGTCGCCGCCGGAGCCGCCGGAGCCGGGCAGCAGCCCGGCCTCGGCGAGCGCCCATACGACGCCCGCCGGGTAGGCCGCCCAGCCGCCGCGGTCACCGCCCGCCTCGAACGGGGCGAGGTCGGCGACGCGCAGCTCCACCACGCCGCCCGGGGCGTCGCCCGAGTGCACCCGCAGCACCCCGTCGGAGCGCGGGGAGACCGCGGCCAGGCAGGTGTGCGGCAGCGCCAGCGGCATGACGAAGCCGTCGTTGTAGTCGGTGTGCTCCCCGATCAGGTTGACCCGGCCCGGCGCCGCCCACACCCCCGCGGGCGCGTGGCCGAACACCTCGCGGAATGCCTCCGCCGTACGCTCCGGCCCGTGCTCGTGTGTGTCGTGCCCTGGTGTGTCGCTCACTGGCTCTCCCTCTGCCGCGCACTGGCGAACTCCCACGCGTCCGCGACGATTCCGGCCAGGTCGGCGCGGGTCGGGCGCCAGCCCAGGCGCTCCTTGGCGCGCTCGGCGGAGGCCACCAGGACCGCCGGGTCGCCGCCGCGGCGCGGGGCGGCGATCTCGGGGATGGGGTGGCCGGTGACCTGGCGCACCATCTCGATGACCTCGCGGACGGAGAAGCCGTTGCCGTTGCCGAGGTTGCAGATCAGATGCTCGCCGGGGGACGCGGCGCCGAGGGCGAGCAGATGGGCCTCGGCGAGGTCGGCGACGTGGATGTAGTCGCGGACGCAGGTGCCGTCGGGGGTGGGGTAGTCGTCGCCGAAGACGGAGATGGCCTCGCGCCGGCCCTGGGCGACCTGGAGCACCAGGGGGATGAGGTGGGACTCGGGGTCGTGGCGCTCGCCGTAGGCCCCGTAGGCGCCCGCGACGTTGAAGTACCGCAGGGAGACCGCGGCCAGGCCGTGGGCGGCGCATTCGCCGCTGATCATGTGGTCGACGGCCAGTTTGCTGGCCCCGTAGGGGTTGGTGGGGGCGGTGGGGAGGTCCTCGGTGATCGGGACCTGGTCGGGTTCGCCGTAGGTGGCGGCGGTGGAGGAGAAGACGAGGGTGCGCACCCCGGCGTCGCGCATCGCGCCGAGCAGCTCGGTGGTGCCGCCCACATTGTTGACCCAGTACTTCTCGGGGTTGATGACGGACTCGCCGACCTGGGAGAACGCCGCGAAGTGCAGGACTCCGTCATAGGTGGGGTCGAGCCACTTGCCCGCGTCCTGGATCCGGCCCTCGATGAACTCCGCGCCCTCGGGCACCCCGGCGCGGTGCCCGGTGGACAGGTCGTCCAGCACCGTCACCCGGTGACCGGCTTCGAGCAGATGCGCCGCGACCACGCTGCCGACATAGCCGGCACCGCCGGTGACCAGGTATTTCTTCTGCTGCGCAGTGCTCACTTGCTCGCTACCTCTCGCAATCGCTCGGCCGCGGCCTCCGGCGGCACATCGTTGATGAACACATTCATGCCGGATTCGGAACCCGCGAGAAACTTCAGCTTGCCGGAAGTGCGGCGGATGGTGAAAAGCTCAAGGTGAAGCGCGAATTCACCGCGGTCGGCCATGCGGTACGGCGCCTGGTGCCAGGCGGCGATGTACGGCGTGGGCGGCTCGCCCTCCCCGAAGATCCGGTCGAAGCGCTTCAAGAGTTCCAGATAGATCTGTGGGAACTCTGTGCGCGCGGCCTCGTCCAGCGCCGGCAGGTCCGGGACCCGCCGCTTCGGGTAGAGGTGCACCTCGTAGGGCCAGTGGGCGGCGTAGGGGACGAACGCGATCCAGTGCTCGCCGTCGAGCACCACGCGGCGCCCGTCGGCCAGCTCGTCGGCGACCACGTCGTCGAACAGGTTCCGGCCGGTGGCCTCGCGGTGCTCGGTGAGCGAACGGAGCATCAGCCGGGTGCGCGGGGTCACGAAGGGATACCCGTAGATCTGGCCGTGCGGATGGCCGAGGGTGACGCCGATCTCCTTGCCGCGGTTCTCGAAGCAGAAGACCTGCTCGACGGCGGGGTGCTGGGCCAGCTCGGCGGTGCGGTCGGTCCAGGCGTCGAGCACCAGGGCGGCCTGTTCGGCGTCGAGGTCGGCGAAGGAGGCGTCGTGGTCGGAGGTGAAGCACACCACCTCGCACCGGCCCGAGTCCCCGGCCAGGGACGGGAAGCGGTTCTCGAAGACCACGACGTCGTAGTCGGAGGCGGGGATCTCGCTGTGCCGGCCCTCGCGGGAGGGGCACAGCGGGCATTCGTCGGCCGGCGGGTGGTAGGTGCGGGCCTGGCGGTGGGAGGCGATCGCCACCTGGTCGCCGAGGAGGCGGTCGTGCCGGACCTCCGAGCGGGTGGCGATGGGGTCGAGCGGCCGCTGGTCGACGGCGTCACGCACCGCGTCGTCGCGCGCGTCGTAGTAGATCAGCTCGCGTCCGTCCGCGAGCCGCGTCGCCGTCTTCTTCACTCCGCCAGCTCCTGCCGTCATCCTGTCACACGCAACCAACACAACTCAACATAATGAACCACAACTCAACAGTGCCGTCAATGCGCGGAGACGATGCTCGGACAAACCGCCAGAATTCGGATACCTTCACCGAACGTTTCCGGTGCATTCCGTTCAGGCGATGAGGCGAGTCACCATGCACTGTCTGGCCGCGGGGCTCCGGCTCCCCACCAACGCACTCGACTACACGATCCTGGTCCTCTACTTCGCCGTCGTCCTCGGCGTGGGATTCGCCGCCAGAGCGAGCGTCAAGACCAGCCTCGACTTCTTTCTCTCCGGCCGCTCACTGCCCGCGTGGGTCACCGGTCTGGCCTTCGTCGCCGCGAATCTGGGCGCCCTGGAGATCCTCGGCATGGCCGCCAACGGCGCGCAGTACGGGGCGTACACCGTGCACTGGTACTGGGTCGGCGCCATCCCGGCCATGGTCTTCCTGGGCCTGGTGATGATGCCCTTCTACTACGGGTCCAAGGTACGCTCCGTCCCCGAGTTCCTGCTGCACCGCTACGGACCGTCCTCGCACCTGCTCAGCTCGGTCATCTTCTCGATCGCCTCCGTGCTGATCGCGGGGGTGAACCTGTACGCGATGGCGATCGTGGTGGAGGCGCTGCTGGGCTGGCCGCAGTGGGTGGCCATCGTGGTCGCGGGGCTCTTCGTGCTCGCGTACATCACCCTGGGCGGGCTCTCCTCGGCGATCTACAACGAGGTGCTCCAGTTCTTCGTGATCCTGGCCGCCCTCGTCCCGCTCACCGTCGTCGGCCTCCGGCGGGTCGGCGGCTTCGGCGGGCTCAAGGACTCGCTCGTGGCCTCCCACGGCGAGAACTTCGTCTCCGCCTGGGGCGGCACCGGCATCGGCTCCCAGAACCCGCTGGGGGCCAACTGGCTGACCATCGTGCTGGGCCTCGGCTTCTGCCTGAGCTTCGGCTACTGGACGACCAACTTCGCCGAGGTGCAGCGCGCGCTGTCGGCCCGGAACCTCTCGGCCGCCCAGCGCACCCCGCTGATCGCCGCCTTCCCGAAGATCTTCATCCCGCTGATCGTGGTGGTCCCCGGGCTGATCGCCCTGGTCCTCGAGCCGGACATCGGCTCGGCGAAGAGCGGTCTCCAGTACAACGACGCGATTCCGCTGCTGATGAGCGAACTGCTGCCGAACGGGGTGCTGGGACTCGCGGTGACCGGGCTGCTGGCCGCCTTCATGGCGGGCATGGCGGCCAATGTGTCGTCGTTCAACACGGTCTTCACCAACGACATCTGGCGGGCGTACCTCAGGAAGGACCGGTCGGACGAGCACTACCTGCTGACGGGGCGGGTGGTGACGGCGGTGGGCGTGCTGGCGGGCATGGGGACGGCCTTCATCGCCTCCTCGTTCAGCAACATCATGAACTACCTCCAGACGCTCTTCTCGTTCTTCAACGTGCCGCTGTTCTGCGTCTTCATCATCGGGATGTTCTGGAAGCGGGCCACCGCCCCGGCCGGGTTCTGGGGGCTGCTGTGCGGCACGGTGGCCGCGCTGATCAACTACTTCTGGCTCTACCGGGCGGACGTCATCGCCATCCCCAGCGACCAGGGCGCCAACTTCGTCTCGGCCATCGTGGCGTTCGTGGTCGGCGGCGTGGTGATGGTCGCCGTCACCCCGTTCACCAGACCCAAGCCGGTGGAGTCGCTGGCCGGTCTGGTCTACGGCACCACCGCGCCCGGCGTGGCCGAGCCGCCGGCCCCGGGCGACGAGGCGTGGTACCGCCGCCCGGCCGTGCTGGGCTGGAGCGCGCTGATCCTCGCGGCCCTGTGCTACATCCCGTTCTCCCTGTGAGCCTTCGCCTGCCCCTTTCCCTGCCCCTTCGCCTGACTTCCGCCTGATCTTCGCCGGACAAGGAGCCCGCGCCATGAGTGAGGAGTACGAGTACCAGCACGAGGTCGAGGAGCTGGCGCAGAAGTCGGCGACCGCGGCCCGGCTGTTCGATGTGCGGCGCATCATCGGCGGGCTGTTCACGATCTACGGGATCATCGTCCTCATCGCCGGGTTCACCGCCTCCGACGCCGATGTGCGGAAGGCGTCGGGCATCAACATCAACCTCTGGACCGGCTGGTGCGTGCTCGCGGTCGGCCTGCTCTTCCTGCTCTGGATGAGGCTCAGGCCCCTGTCCGCCCCGGGGGCAGCGCCCAAGCCGGAGCCCCGGCCCGGGGCCGGGGCCGGCGAGGGCTGACCGGCGCCGCGAGGGCCGACCGGGCCGGGCTACGGCGCCGACGGGGGCGGGGGCGGGAACGGGGGCGGGGGCGGCTTCGGCGAGGGCGACACGGACGGCTGGGGCTGGGGCGCCGCGGGGGGCTGGGGCGGGGGCGCTGCCTCCCGGCGGGTCGCCGCGCGGTCCAGCAGCCCGGTGCGCGCCGCCAGGGCCGCCGCCTCCAGCCGCGAGCCCACCCCCAGCTTCATCAGCACCCGCTGCACATGGGTGCGGGCCGTGCTGGGTGCGATCCCCATGCCCGCCGCGATCAGCCGGGTGTCCTCGCCCTCGGCGACCCGCACCAGCACCTCCACCTCGCGCGGGGTCAGCATGCGCAGCAGCCGGGCCCCCTCGTCGTCGGGCTGGGCCGCGGGGTTGAGCAGTTCGGCGAACGCCCCCTGGAGCAGCTGGGGCGCCACGGCGGCCTCGCCCGCGCGCGCCTTCGTCATGGCACGTTCGACACCCTCGATCCGCTCGTCGTGGCGCACATAGCCGGACGCCCCGGCGGCGAAGGCGGCGGCGATGCCGCGCGGGCTCGGCACCGGGCCGAGCACCACGACCGCGACCTGCGGCCGTTCCTTCTTGATCCGCACGACCGGGTCGAACACTCCCGGTTCCGCGGGTGACGCGGTGCCCAGCAGGCACACCTCCGGTGCCCGGCTCACCACCAGGTCCGCCGCGCCCGCGCTCGGCGCCGCCGCGGCGAGCACCCGATGCCCGCGCAGCTTCAGCGCGGAGGCGAGCGCCTCCGCGAGCAGACGGTGATCGTCGACCACCATGAGTCGCACGCCCATGAGCTCCCCCCATTCGCTCAGGGGGGAAAGCTACACGCTTGTTCGACGTTGCGCGCCCCCTACCGGCCAGAAGCCCCCCGGAATGCCGAAATCCCGGCCATTCGTGCCTACTTGACATCCGGTTGACGTCCGAATCGGATCGGTGCGGTCGGGTTCCGTGAGGGCGCGCGCCCCGGCGCTCCGCCGCCGCGAAAGCGGCGGCCCCGTCCGTACGGTGAGTACGGGCGGGGCCGTGGTGCAGCCGGGCGGGCGCCGGGTCAGCCCGCGCCGAAGATGACCGCCAGCGGGTCGTCCTGGTCGTAGGTGCCCGAGGGCTTGGTGGCGTAGACGTCGCCCATGAAGAGGTGCTCCCCGGAGTAGATGATGTCCGAGTAGCTGGTGCTGAACTTCGACTCCATGTCGTAGCTCTCGACGTCGTTCTGGAACAGCTTGGTCTTGGCGTACGACTTGGGGTCGATCCGCCAGACCGCGCCGCCGGAGTTGTAGGTGCTCTCCTGGTAGGCGAGGACGGAGCCGTCCTCGTCGAGCCCGAGCGGGATGAGCGCGGCGTCCTTGACGCCGTCGGTCTTCCCGATCGCCTTGCCGGTCTCCAGGCTGAAGGCCACGACCTCGTTGGCCGTCGCGGCGCTGGAGTCGCTGCGCTCCTCGGAGCCGAGGAAGAGGGCGTTGGCCGACTTGCTGATGGCGATCTTCCGGCAGCCCTCGACGTTGGTGGACTCGCACTTGGCGTCGTACTTGCCGTTCTCGGTGCCGATCTTGCCGAGCACCTTGCCGGTCTTGGCGCTGTCGTCGATGGACAGGAAGTCCGAGACAGCCGAGCCGGTCGAGTCACCGGCGTCGACGCCGATCACCAGCGGGTCGACGGAGGCGACGTGGACGTAGTCGATGCCCTGCGAGACCTTGTAGGCCGACTTCACCGCGCCGGTCTTCGGGTTCAGCGTCTGGACCTGCATCTGCGGGTTGTCGTAGTCGCCGCAGCGGCGCACCGCGACCAGCTTGTCCTCGCCGCCCGCGTAGCCGTCGTCCGAGCAGTTCGCGCCCAGCTTCGGCTTCCACAGCGCCTTGCCCGAGGTGGACCAGGCGGCGCCGCCGCTGGTGCCGCCCGCGGCCACGGTGCCGCCGCCGATGGTGACCTCGTCGAAGCGGACCTTGTCGTCACCCTCCTTGACGTTCCGGTGCCAGAGCATCTTGCCCTTTTTCAGGTCGAGCAGCCCGACCTCGGTGCAGCTGGGGTACTTGTTCTCGGCGGACGGCTTGGCCTCCTCGTAGAGGACCGTGGTCAGGCCGTCCTTGGTGAGGTGGTCCGAGGACCAGCAGACCGCGCCGTCCAGCGGGATCGTCCACTTCGCGGCGCCGCCGTCGAGCGGATATCCGACGATCTTGTAGACATCGGCCTTCACGAAGGTGTCGTCGGTGGCCCACATGCCCTCGACGGTGACCTGGTCGGAGACCTTGGGCATCGGTACCTTGTTGAGCAGCTTGGCCTCGATGACATCGGCGGGCTCGTCCTTGCCCCCGGAGGAACCGCTCGAGGTGCCCTGGCTGGACTGCTTGTCCTTGTCCTTGCCCTTGGCCTCGCTGCCGCCACCGTCGTCCTTGGTGGCGAACCAGATGCCGCCGCCGATGATCAGCGCGACCGCGACCACGGCGCTGACGATGACCGCCATGCGCTGCTTGGACTGGCCGGGGCCGCCGGGACCGGCCGGAGCGGGGCCACCGGGGTACTGGGGCTGCGTCGGCTGGCCGTACTGCTGCTGGCCGAACTGCGGCTGCCCGTACGGGGACTGGCCGTACTGCTGTCCGTACGGCTGCTGCTGGCCGGATGCGTACGGTGACGGCGCGCCTCCCTGGCCCGGCTGACCGTACGCCGGCTGCGCCGGGTAGCCGTAGCCGCCGGCGCCCTGCGGGGGCGTCTGCGGCGGGGCGGGCGGTGCCGCCGGGGGCGCCGGTGGCGGCGGCGGGGTCTGCGGCGGTTGGCCGGGTGCCTGCGGATAGCCGTAACCCTGCTGGCCCGGAGGCGGAGTGGGCGGCTGCTGCGGATAGCCGTAACCCGGTTCCTGCGGCGCACCAAAGCCGCCCTGCGGCGGCTGGTTGGGCGGCGGAGGCGGCTGTGACATGCGAAATCCTTCTGATGCGGGACCCATCGCCCGACCGGCCTCCCCCGCGATCCCGGCGGTCAAAGTCCTCCGGGAAGGAGCGAATCGGACATGGAACCCCGCCAGTGAGCGGAAGGCAGGCGGGAGTTCTTTGTATCACCCGTAAGAGGTGTATTAAGGGCCGGTGTCCAGGTCATCGACCAGCTGAGACCGGCCTGTGACGGGACCGTTGTCAGGGCCCGCGCCACCTCGCCACAGCCTCTTCACACCATGCTTTCAGGCCACTCACACACGAGTCGCTCACACCGCAGCGGCCCACACGTCGGCCGCACGTCGACGGCACACGCACCGACCGCTCACACGCCGCGTGACCCGTGCACTCGCCCTGTCACGCGTCGTCGGCCAGCTCCAGCCAGCGGGTCTCCAGCTCGTCCCGCTCCCCCGTCAGCTCGCGCAGCTGGGTATCGAGCTCGGCGACCTTGGTGAAGTCCGTGGCGTGCTCGGCGATCCGCGCGTGCAGCTCGGACTCCTGCTCGCTGATCCGGTCCAACCGCCGCTCGATGCGCTGAAGTTCCTTCTTGGCGGCGCGCTGCTCGGCCGCCGACCGCTGCCGGGCGGCCTGTTCGTCGGCCTTCTGCTTGGCGGGCGCGGCGGCGGCCGGGGCGGCCGCCGCCAGGGCGCGCTGCCGCCGCTCCAGGTACTCGTCCACGCCGCGCGGCAGCATCCGCAAGGTGGCGTCGCCCAGCAGCGCGAGGATCCGGTCGGTGGTGCGCTCGATGAAGTACCGGTCGTGGCTGATGACGATGAGCGAGCCGGGCCAGCCGTCGAGCAGGTCCTCCAGCTGGGTGAGGGTCTCGATGTCCAGGTCGTTGGTGGGCTCGTCCAGGAAGAGCACATTGGGCTCGTCCATCAGCAGCCGCAGGATCTGGAGCCGGCGCCGCTCACCGCCGGAGAGGTCGCCGACCGGGGTCCACTGCTTCTCCTTGGTGAAGCCGAACTTCTCGCACAGCTGGGAGGCGGTCATCTCCCGGCCCTTGCCGAGGTCGACGCGCTGCCGCACCTGCTCGACGGCTTCCAGGACGCGCAGGTTCCGGTCGAGTTCGGCGACCTCCTGGGACAGATACGCGAGCCTTACGGTCTTGCCGACCGCGATCCGGCCCTGGGCGGGCTGCTGTTCGCCCTCACTGCGCGCGGCCTCGGCGAGGGCCCGCAGCAGCGAGGTCTTGCCCGCGCCGTTCACGCCCACCAGGCCGATCCGGTCGCCGGGCCCCAGCTGCCAGGTCAGGTGCTTGAGCAGCACCTTGGGCCCGGCGGTGACGGTCACGTCCTCCAGGTCGAAGACGGTCTTGCCGAGCCGGGAGCCCGCGAACCGCATCAGCTCGGCGCTGTCGCGCGGCGGTGGCACATCGGCGATCAGCGCGTTGGCGGCCTCGATGCGGAAGCGCGGCTTGCTGGTGCGGGCGGGGGCGCCGCGGCGCAGCCAGGCCAGTTCCTTGCGCATCAGGTTCTGCCGCTTGGCCTCCTCGCTGGCGGCGATGCGCTCGCGCTCGGCGCGGGCGAAGACGTAGTCGCTGTAGCCGCCCTCGTACTCGTGGACGGCACCGCGCTGTACGTCCCACATCCGGGTGCAGACCTGGTCGAGGAACCAGCGGTCGTGGGTGACGACCACCAGGGCCGAGCGGCGGGCGCGCAGATGCCCGGCCAGCCAGGAGATGCCCTCGACATCGAGGTGGTTGGTGGGCTCGTCGAGGACGATCAGGTCCTGTTCGGCGATCAGCAGCTTGGCGAGCGCGATACGGCGGCGCTCGCCGCCGGACAGCGGGCCGATGACCGTGTCGAGCCCCTGCGGGAAGGCGGGCAGGTCCAGCCCGCCGAACAGTCCGGTGAGCACGTCCCGGATCTTGGCGTCGCCGGCCCACTCGTGGTCGGCGAGGTCGCCGATCACCTCGTGGCGGACGGTGGCCGCGGGGTCGAGGGAGTCGTGCTGGGTGAGCACGCCGAGCCGCAGATCACCGGCGTGGGTGACGCGGCCGTCGTCGGCGGGCTCCAGCTTGGCGAGGATCCGGATGAGCGTGGTCTTGCCGTCGCCGTTGCGGCCGACGACGCCGATGCGGTCGCCCTCGTTCACCCCGAGGGAGACGCCGTCCAGCAGCGCACGGGTGCCGTACACCTTGCCGACGGATTCAACGTTGACCAGGTTGGTCGCCATCACACTCCATTACGCGGATCGATCGGCATCCCAGGGTAGTCGCCATGCGCGGCGCCTCGCTCAGCCGTCCACCAGCCGTGCGCCGGGGGCCGCGTCCACGAGCCGCGCCCCGGGGACCGGGCCGGAGGTGATCCGGACCGCGCGGCAGGTGCCCGAAGCCGACAGCTCGTCCGCCACCGCCCGCGCGCCCTCGGCGTCCTTGGCGAGGAAGGCGCAGGTCGGACCGGAGCCGGAGACGAGGGAGGCGAGTGCGCCCGCGTCCGCGCCGGCGCGCAGGGTATCGGCGAGCGCGGGGCGCAGCGAGAGCGCGGCGGGCTGAAGGTCGTTGGAGACGGCGGCGGCCAGCGCGGTGGCGTCACCGGTGCGCAGCGCCTCCAGCAGCGCCGGGGAGGGCTCGGGGTCGGGGACGTCGGCCGAACTCGCGCCCACGCCGGACGCCTCGCGCAGCCGGTCGCATTCGCGGTAGACGGCCGGGGTGGACAGCCCGCCCTCGGCCACGGCGAACACCCAGTGGAAGGTGCCCCCGGTCTCCAGCGGGGTCAGCAGCTCACCCCGGCCCCGGCCGAGGGCCGCGCCGCCGACGAGGCTGAAGGGGATGTCACTGCCCAACTCGGCGCAGATATCGAGGAGTTCGGCGCGGGTGGCCTTGGTGCCCCACAGCGCGTCGCAGGCCAGCAGCGCCCCGGCGGCGTCCGCGCTGCCGCCCGCCATACCGCCCGCGACGGGGATGTCCTTGACGATGTGGAGGTGGACGCCGGGCGCGATGCCATGCCGCTCGGCGAGCGCGAGGGCGGCGCGGGCGGCGAGGTTGGTGCGGTCCAGCGGCACCTGACCGGCGTCCGCGCCCTCGACGGTGAGACGGAGGGTGTCGGCGGGGGCGGCGGTGACCTCGTCGTGGAGCCCGACGGCGAGGAAGACGTTGGCGAGGTCGTGGAACCCGTCGGGACGCAGTCCGCCGACCGCGAGCTGAACGTTGACCTTGGCGGGCACACGGGCGGTCACGGGACGGGTCACGGATGCGGGCTCCTTCTGGGGCGGGGTGGGGGGACGGATCGGGACGGGGCGGTACGGGACGGCCGCGGACCGGCTGCGGTCGGCCGCGGACCAGATGCGGACCGAATGCGGTCGGCCCGTGGACCGGCCGCGCAGTGGTCGCGGACCGGCTGCGGCCATTGTCGCGCCCGTCGGCGGGCGCCCGGCGCCGGGGCGGACCGGTTCCCCGGCTCGGCACCAGGTATCGGCGCCGAGTTCCGGCCCGACACGGACCCAGGTCCGGCACGGACGCCAGCTCCAGCACGGGCCCCAGCCCGGCAGCGACTGCCGCCAGGCTTTGGCTCGGCGCCAGGTTCTGGCCCGACAGCCAGCCTCCGACCCCGCACTGGCCCAGCCCGGCACAGGACCCAGCCCAGCACGTCAAGACTTCGGCACGGCGCCGACCTCGACGCCATGACTCCGACCCGGCACAGGCGCCCGGCACGGCCCCGTGCCGGCCCTCGGCGCCGGGTTCCGACCCGGCACAGGCCCCAGCCCGGCCGACCCGACGCGAAAGCCCGGCACCGGCCCCCGCCCAGCACGGGCGCCAGCCCAGCATGGGCACCGGGCCAGCACGGACACCGGGCCAGTACGGGCGCCGGGCCTCTGCGTCGGGCTTCGGCGTCGGGCTTCGGCGCCGGGCCTCGGCGCGGCGTAGGCGTTCGGTGCGGGTGTCAGCGGGGCGTTGGGGGTGGGCGGTGTTCGGCGATCGTGGCGAAGTCCTCCACCGTCAGTGACTCGCCGCGCGCCTGTGGGGAGACGCCGGCGGCCGTCAGGGCTTCCTCGGCGGCCTTCGCCGAACCGGCCCAGCCGGCGAGTGCCGCCCGGAGGGTCTTGCGGCGCTGGGCGAAGGCCGCGTCGACCACCGCGAAGACCTCGTCCCGGGTGGCGGTGGTGCGTGGGGGCTCGTCCCGGCGTATCAGTGAGACCAGGCCGGAGTCGACGTTGGGGGCGGGCCAGAAGACGTTGCGGCCGATCGCGCCCGCGCGCTTGACGTGGGCGTACCAGGCGGCCTTCACGGAGGGGACGCCGTAGACCTTGGAGCCGGGTGCGGCGGCGAGCCGGTCGGCGACCTCGGACTGGACCATGACCAGGGTCCGCTCGATGGTCGGGAAGCGCCCGAGCATGTGGAGCAGCACGGGCACGGCGACGTTGTAGGGCAGGTTGGCGACCAGGGCGGTCGGGGCGGGGCCGGGGAGTTCGGTCACCCGCAGGGCGTCGCTGTGCACCAGCGCGAAGTGGTCGGCGCGGTGCGGCAGCCGGGCCGCGACGGTCGTGGGGAGGGCGGCGGCGAGAACGTCGTCGATCTCCACCGCGGTGACCCGGTCGGCGGCCTCCAGCAGTGCGAGGGTCAGCGAGCCGAGCCCGGGGCCGACCTCGACGACCACGTCCTCGGGGCGCACCTGGGCGGTCCGGACGATCCGGCGGACCGTGTTGGCGTCGATGACGAAGTTCTGGCCGCGCTGCTTGGTGGGGCGTACGCCGAGCCGGGCCGCGAGTTCGCGGATGTCGGCGGGGCCGAGCAGGACGTCGGGGTCGGTGGGGCTCACCGTGGAAGTTTATGGCGCCTCACCGACGGCTCGGTCCACCGCCTGTCACTGGTGGAGCTTGCGGCCGCACGTCGGCCAGGGGCCGGTGCCGCGCTGCTGGTAGAGCTTCTTGGCCCGGTAGGTCTGTTCGGCCGGGGGCGCGTCCTGGGGGCGGCCGTGGCCGCCGAGGGCGTGCCAGGTGCCCTGGTCGAGCTGGTAGAGGCCGCCGTGGCGGCCGGAGCTGTCGACCGCGTCCGGCCGGCCGCCGGATTCGCAGCGGGCCATGGCCCGCCAGTTGAGCCCGTCCGCCGGGCCGCCGGTCGTGGCGGGCGGAATCATGGTGCCGACCCGGACGATCCGGGCCACGGGTGCCTTGACCAGCTCGCTGTGGATCTTCTTGGGGCGCTGCCGTACGCCGTTGACGGTGCGTACCCGGTAGGTGGTGCGCAGGGTGCCCGGCGCGCCGGGCCGGGCCACGGTCTCGGTGCCCTTGGGGAGGGTGGGGTCGGCGTGGCGGACGGTGATGAAGGGCACCGGCTCGTCGTGGACCTTCTTGCCGCCGGTGATCCGCATCACCTTCACCGTCTGGCCGTCGCGCGGGAAGCTGTCCCGGGGGACGGACATGGTGTCCTGGCCGCGCAGGGTGAGCCCGGCGGCCGCGAGGGCCTCGCCGACGGTGGCCGCGTTGGTGTGGACGGTGTGGGGGCGGCCGTCGGCGAGGAAGGTGACGGTGCGCTCGGTGCGGACGTGCAGGAGCAGACCGCGGCGGGTGATGGCGGCGGAGCGGGAGGCGGACAGATACGCGCCCTCGGCACGTACGCCCAGTTGGCGCAGTGCGCCGTCAACCGTGTGGGCGGTGGTCCACACCCGGCGGCGCTCCCCGTCGAGGGTGAGGGTGACCGGGCGGCCGTAGCGGACGGCGACCTCGTCGCCGCTGGCGAGCGGCTCCCCGGGCGCGGGGGCGACGATGTCGTGCTCCCCGACGTGGACGTGCTCGTCCGCCAGCAGCTCACCCACGTCGTCGGCGTAGGTGTGCAGGGTGCGGGCGTCGCCGTCGACGCTGAGCCGTACGGCCTTGTCCTGGGCCACGAAGGCGGAGGTGCCGCCGGCCAGGGCGGCGACCACCATGGCCTGCGGCAACAGGCGGCGCATCGGGCCGGCCATCGCTTGTGGCAGCAGCCGGCGCACCGGCTCGGCCCGGTCACCGCGCCGGGCGGCTCGGCGGACGGCGGCGCGGCCGCCCGCGGCGCGGTGGGCGCGGTGGGCGCGGTGGCTGCCCGTGGGGCTCACGACAACACTCCGGTAACACACTCCACACGTTCACTGGTCAGGACGTCGGGTCAGGACGTCGGGTCCGGGACTGTAGCGGAGTGGGGGTGACTCTCCAAAGGAAGATCATCACGCGGTGTGATGACCCTCCCCGGAGCGTCACCGTCCTCGGCAGCCGGTCGTCACGGCCTTCGGCAGCCGGCCGTCGCCGTCTTCGGCAGCCGGCCGTCGCCGTGCTCAATAGCCGAAGACGCGTGCCGTATTGGCCGCTACGGCGGTCGCCAGGGTGTCCTCGGGGACGCCCTTGACCTCGGCCATGGCCCGCAGGGTGAGCGGGATCAGGTACGGGGCGTTGGGCCGTCCGCGGTAGGGGACGGGGGTCAGGAACGGCGCGTCGGTCTCGACGAGGACGAGGTCGAGCGGGGCGACGGCGAGGGCGTCGCGCAGTGGCTGGGCGTTCTTGAAGGTGACGTTGCCCGCGAACGACATGTAGTAGCCGCGCTCGGCGCAGATCTTCGCCATGGCCGCGTCACCGGAGTAGCAGTGGAAGACGACGGTGTCCGGCGCGCCCTCCTCGGCGAGCACCCGCAGGACGTCGTCGTGGGCCTCGCGGTCGTGGATGACCAGGGCCTTGCCGTGGTCCTTGGCGATGGCGATGTGGCGGCGGAACGACCGCTCCTGGGCGGCCATGCCCTCCGGCCCGGTGCGGAAGTAGTCCAGGCCGGTCTCGCCCACGCCCCGCACCTGGGGCAGGGCGGCGAGGGCCGCTATCTCGTCGAGGGCCGCGTCCAGGGCGGTGTCGCCGCCGGGCTCCCGCGCGCCCTGCCGGGACCAGCCGTCCGGGTCCCCCAGGACGATGCGCGGCGCCTCGTTGGGGTGCAGGGCCACGGTGGCCCAGACGCTGGGGTGCGCCGCCGCGGTCTCGGCCGCCCACCGGGACCCGGCGAGGTCGCAGCCCACCTGGATGACAGTCGTCACGCCGACCGAGGCGGCCTTGGCCAGTGCCTCCTCGACCGTGCCCGTCTGCATGTCCAGGTGGGTGTGGGAATCGGCGACCGGGACCCGCAGGGGTTCCGGCAGCGGCGGCGGCACGTCCTTTTCCTTTTTCGCCATGGACGCGATTCTATGAATCCCGGTGAATGTGCGGTGAATCACATCCGGCCGCTCAGTTGACCCGCATACGGCTCATCTGAACCGGATGAACCGGATCGTGCTGAACCGGATCGTGCTCAATGGCGGTGGTGCTGAAAGGGATGCAGCAGATCCGACAGATGCCAATGGTGCGTACGGCGTCGTGCGGGACCCTCGTTTTCCGGTGTCCGATCCGCCGCGGTGCCGGTCGTGGTGTCGGTCGCCGTTCCCGGCGCGTCGGTGTCCGCCTTACGGCCCCGGGTGGTGTGCGCCCTCCCGCGCCGCGCACTCTCCAGGGCCGACGAGACCTGGCCCGCGCGCATGATCCGCACCAGATGCGCACCGCAGTTGACGCAGTCAGGGCTCGTCAGCGGGGACCGGACGCGCAGGCCGTCGGTGAAGTAGACGACGAAGGCACGGCCCGCGCCGTCCACGTGGTGTTCGATGTCGTACGACCGCTCCCAGCCGTGTCCGCACTTCATGCAGGCGAAGGCGTAGGCCTCATGGGCCACCTCGCCGGACGGACCGGAGGACGGGCCGGAGGGGGTGCGGGCGGCTATCGGATGAGCACCGCTCGAAGTTCCCGCTATATCGCTCATGGCAGCTCCTCTTGTCACATAGGACAAGTCTTCCGGGAGGGGATCGCCCCGGGTGTTCCACACCCAGTGGACGCCTTTCCCAGCGCTACCGCATCGGGTCTTTCCGCTCTTTGAGCGAGATTTGGCAACCGCGTTCCCAAACTGCCCGGAAACCGCCCGGGAAGTAACCTGAGCTTTGCCTTTCGCTACAGTGCTTTACCTTCGCGCGGCGCGCTTCCTGCCGCGTTCTTTGCCGCCACCACGGCGTCGAAGACCTGCCGTTTGGGTACCCCGGCGTCCTGCGCGACCGCCGCGATGGCCTCCTTACGGCGCTCACCGGCCTCCTCGCGCACCGCGACCCGGCGGGCCAGCTCGGCGGGGTCGGCCTCCTGCGGGCCGGGGGCGGCGGCGCCCTCGACCACGATGGTGATCTCGCCGCGTACTCCCTCCGCCGCCCAGGCGGCCAGCTCCGCCAGCGGGCCGCGCCGTACCTCCTCGTACGTCTTGGTCAGCTCCCGGCACACCGCGGCGCGGCGGTCGGCGCCGAACACCTCCGCCATGGCCGCCAGGGTGTCGTCCAGCCGGTGCGGGGCCTCGAACCAGACCAGGGTGCGGCGCTCTTCGGCGACCTCGCGCAGCCGCGCCAGCCGCTCCCCCGCCTTGCGCGGCGGGAAGCCCTCGAAGCAGAAGCGGTCCACCGGCAGCCCGGAGACCGCCAGCGCGGTGAGCACCGCGGACGGGCCGGGCACGGCGGTGACGGTGATCCCGCGCTCCACGGCGGCGGCGACCAGGCGGTAGCCGGGGTCGGAAACCGACGGCATGCCCGCGTCGGTGACCAGCAGCACCCGGGAGCCCTGGGCCAGCGCCTCGACCAGCTCGGGCGTACGGGCCGACTCGTTGCCCTCGAAGTAGGACACCACCCGGCCGGCCGGACGCACGTCCAGCGCCTGGGTCAGGCGGCGCAGCCGCCGGGTGTCCTCGGCGGCGACCACATCGGCGGCCATGAGCTCGGCGGCCAGCCTCGGGGGCGCGTCCGCCGGGTCGCCGATGGGGGTCCCTGCCAGTACGAGCGTTCCAGTCACGCCCACCATCCTCGCAGCCCACCGAGACCGACCCCGCAGCCACCGCCCTGAGCACGAATCCCCGCCACCGGCGCGGCGGATACGGTCGCCCCCGGCACGGCACCCCCGCACGGCGGCCCCGGGGATGGCCGCCCCCGGCACCGTCGCCCCGGGGACGGCCGCCGCGAGCACGGCACCGCCCGCACGGCCACCCCAGGCACGGCACCCCCGGCACCGTCGCCGCCCGGCAGGGCCGGCCTGGGCACGGCTCCCCGGCACAGCGCCCCTAGGCACGCCCCCCCCGGGCACGGCTCCCCCGGCAGGGCCACCGCCTGCACGGCACCCCCGCCACCGCCGCCCCAGGCACGGCCCCCCGGCACCGTCGCCGCCCGGCGGCGCCACCCCCGGCACGAATCCCCGGTTCGCCGCCTTTCCCCGCCACACTCACAGACCCCTTCCCTACGATGGCCCGGTGAGCAGTGACACCGCGACCCACGCCCAGCCGGGCCAAGCCACCGGCCATCAGCCGCCGGCCTGGCAGCGCCGGCTGCGCCGCTTCGGATACGCGGGCCGGACCGGGCCCGGCGTACGGGAGCGGCTGGTCCCGCCGTACGCGGAGCCGGGCACCCGGCTCTGGGAGATCCTCGGCGCGACCCCCTCGGCGGCGGCCAGAATCGCCCGCTGGAGCGGCTGGGGCGGGCCGCTGCTCGTCGCGCTGTGCGCCGGGCTGATGCGCTTCTGGCGGCTGGGCAGCCCGGACAACGTCATATTCGACGAGACGTACTACGCCAAGGACGCCTGGTCGATCTGGGAGTACGGCTACGAGGGCACCTGGCCGAAGAACGCCAACGAGCGGATCCTCGACACCCCGCAGCACATCCCGCTCGATGACGCGGCCTCGTACGTGGTGCACCCGCCGGTGGGCAAGTGGGTCATCGGGCTCGGCGAGCAGTTCTTCGGGCTGCACCCGTTCGGCTGGCGGTTCATGGTCGCGCTGCTCGGCACCCTCTCGGTGCTGATGCTGTGCCGGATCGGGCGGCGGCTGTTCCGGTCGACGTTCCTCGGCTGTCTGGCGGGCGCGCTGATGGCCGTGGACGGGCTGCACTACGTGATGAGCCGCACGGCCCTGCTCGACCTGGTCGTGATGTTCTTCGTGCTGGCCGCCTTCGGCTGTCTGCTCGTGGACCGGGACAAGGCGCGCGCCAGGCTGGCGGCGGCGCTGCCGGCCGGTGAGGACGGCACGGCGCGGCCGGACCCGGCGGTCGCCCAGAGCCTGAAGCTGGGCGCGCGGCCGTGGCGGATCGCGGCCGGGGTGCTGCTGGGCCTGGCCGTCGGCACCAAGTGGAACGGACTGTACGTCCTGGCGGCCTTCGGCCTGATGGCCGTCCTGTGGGACGTGGGTGCACGCCGTACCGCGGGCGCCCACCGGCCCTACCGGGCGGTGGGGCGGCGCGATCTGGGCTGGGCGTTCCTGTCGCTGGTGCCTGTGGCGCTCGTCACGTACCTCGCCTCCTGGTCGGGCTGGTTCGCCGCGAGCGGCACCTTCGACCGGGCGCACGGCTGGCGGCACAGCGGCTATTTCCGCCACTGGGCCGACTCCCCGGAGCCGGGCGGCGGGGGCTACGGCACCGGCGGCACCTTCGACTGGCTGCTCAACCCGCTGCGCAGCCTGTGGCACTACGAGTCCGAGGTCTACAAGTTCCACGTCGGCCTCGACTCACCGCACGTCTACCAGTCCAACCCGTGGAGCTGGCTGGTGCAGTCCCGCCCGGTCTCGTACTTCTACGAGTCCCCGCGGGCGGGCCAGGAGGGCTGCCCCAAGGACGCCGCCGAGAAGTGCGCCCGCGAGGTGCTGGCCATCGGCACCCCGCTGCTGTGGTGGACGGCCTGTTTCGCCCTGCTGTACCTGCTGTTCCGGTGGGCGCTGCGGCGCGACTGGCGGGCCGGCGCGATCCTGTGCGGGGTCGCCGCGGGCTATCTGCCGTGGTTCCTCTACCAGGACCGGACGATCTTCTCCTTCTACGCCGTCGTCTTCGTGCCGTTCCTGTGTCTGGCGGTGGCGATGATGATCGGGGCGCTGCTGGGACCGCCGGGGGCGAGCGAGACCCGCCGGGTGGTCGGCGCGGTCGGCTCGGGCGCGCTCGTCCTGCTGATCATCTGGAATTTCATCTACTTCTTCCCGCTCTACACCGGCCAGACGATCCCCATGGACGCCTGGCGCGCCCGGATGTGGCTGGACACCTGGATCTAGCCGGCCTCCCCGCCGGCCCCACGCTTCCCCCGCGCCTGCCCACCTGAGGGCGCGGGGGCGTGTCGTGGTGCCGGTAGAGTGCCGGGCACCGCGGCCTCCATCGGCTGATGGAGGGAATCGAGAACACAGTGGGGGTTCTGCAATGCGGAGTGGCGCGAGAGCCGCGATCGTCGGTGCGGTGTTCGCCGCCATGGTCGGTGTGGCCGGTTGCGGCGGCGGCCAGGACGACGCGTCGAGTCCGAAGGACGGCGCGAGCGCCGGCTCGGGCGATGACAAGCCGGCCCTGAAGAAGGTGAAGACCGGCCCGCCCAGCGCGGCCGAGGTCACGACCACCGCCCGCGCGTTCCTGGCGGCCTGGTCGGCGGGCGAGACGGCGAAGGCCGCCGCCCTTACGGACGACAGCGAGGCGGCCACCACGGCGCTGAGCGGTTACCGCAAGAAGGCCCATGTGGCCAAGGTGACGCTGCGGCCGGAGGAGGCGAGCGGCGCGAAGGTGCCGTTCTCGGTCAACGCCCAGATCTCCTACGACGGTGAGAGCGCCCCCTGGACGTACGGGTCCTCGCTGACCGTGACGCGCGACACGGACACGGGCAAGCCGGTCGTCGCCTGGAAGCCCTCGGTGGTGCACCCCGACCTCGCCGTGGGCGACACGCTGAAGACCGGCGCGTCCGAGGCGCCGCCGATCAAGGCCGTGGACCGCGACGGCAAGGAGCTGACCGCCGCCGAGCACCCGACCCTCAAGACCGTCCTGGCCTCGCTGCGCGAGCGGTACGGCGACAAGGCGGGCGGCAAGGCGGGCGTGGAGACCTGGATCGCCCGCGCCAAGGGCTCCAAGTCCGCCGACAAGACGCTGAAGGTGCTCTCCAAGGGCACCCCGGGCACGCTCCGCACCACGATCGACGCGTCGCTCCAGCGCACCGCCGAGCAGCAGGTGAACAAGCGGGCCAAGGCGTCGGTGGTGGCGATCAAGCCCAGCACCGGTGAGATCCTCGCGCTGGCCAACTCGCCCGCGAACGGTTTCAACACCGCCCTCCAGGGCTCGTACGCACCGGGCTCGACGATGAAGGTCATCACCTCGGCGACGCTGATCGACAAGGGTCTCGCGGCGTACGGCAAGGCGCATCCGTGCCCCAAGTACTTCTCCTACGGCGGCTGGAAGTTCCAGAACGACGACAAGTTCGAGATCAAGAACGGCACCTTCGAGCAGAGCTTCGCCCGCTCCTGCAACACGGCCTTCATCAGCCAGGCCGGGAAGCTGAAGAACGACGACCTGACCAACGAGGCCCGGGACGTCTTCGGCATCGGGCTCAACTGGCAGATCGGCGTGCCCACCTTCGACGGCGCGGTACCGGTGCAGTCCGCGGCCTCCAAGGCCGCCTCGCTGATCGGCCAGGGCGGGGTGCGGATGAACCCGCTCAACATGGCGTCGGTCGCGGCCACCGCCTCCACCGGCACCTTCCGCCAGCCGTACCTGGTCTCGCCGTCCCTGGACAACCGGATGCTGGCCAAGGCGAGCAAGACGATGAAGTCCGGCACCAAGGACCAGCTGCGCAAGCTGATGCGGCTGACGGCCACCTCGGGCACCGCCGCCGAGGCGATGGCCGGGATGACCGGTGACTTCGGCGCCAAGACCGGTTCGGCCGAGGTGGACAACCAGGACAAGCCCAACGGCTGGTTCACCGCCTACCGCGACGACCTAGCCGCCGCCGGTGTGGTCCCCGAGGGCGGCCACGGCGGCGACACGGCGGGCCCGATCGTGGCGGCGCTGCTGCGCGCGGGCGGCTGACGCACGGACGGCTGAGCCCGCGGCCAGGCCGCCGGCGCAGGCCCGGGAGCCGGGCGGGCGCGGGGACTTCCCCGCGGCCGCCCGGCTCCTTCGCGTTCCGCGGGATTCAGCCGAGCGCGTGGCCGGTGGTGCTGTCCACGTGATCGGGGATCTCGCCGTCGTGGCGGTCCCCGGTCGAACTGGTCCCCGAGGGCTCGAACATCAGGACCGACCCGCCCGGGGAGGACGGCTTGTGCTCGGTGCCCCGGGGGACCACGAACGTGTCGCCCTTGTGCAGCACGACCGTCGTCTCGGTGCCGTCGGCGTCCCTGAGCGCGATGTCGAAGCGGCCGTCGAGGACCAGGAAGAACTCGTCGGTGTCATCGTGGGCGTGCCAGACGTGCTCGCCGAGCGTATGGGCGATCCGGACGTCGTAGTCGTTCATCCGGGCCACGATCCGCGGGCTGTAGACATCGTCGAAGGAGGCCAGCGCCTCGTCGATATTGACGGGTCTCGTATCCATGGCCCGATCCTCTCCGGGCCGCCCGCCGAGTTCTTGAACGCTGGTGCGGCCAGGGAAATGTCCTGGCGCGGGCCGCGGGCCCGTCGATAGCGTCGGCCCATGGCCAACCCCATCCCTGACACGTCTGAGACCCCCGCCACCGCTGAGACCCCCGCCTCCGCCGGCACCATGGCCCACCCCCGGTTCGCCGAGGCCCTGCGCGAGCTCGGCCTGGACGTCGAGGTGCGCCGCTTCCCCGATGCCACCCGCACCGCCGCCGAGGCCGCCGCGGCCATCGGCTGTGAACTGAGCCAGATCGTCAAGTCGCTGGTCTTCGAGGCGGACGGGCAGCCGGTGGTGGTGCTGATGGACGGGGCCTCGCGGGTCGACGTCGAACTCGTACGGCAGGAGCTGGGCGCCGGAAGCGTCCGCCGGGCGAACGCGGCGCTGGTGCGCGAGACCACCGGCTACGCCATCGGCGGGGTGCCGCCCTTCGGCCACCGCACCCGTACCCGCGTCCTGGCCGACCGCCGGCTGCTGGACCACGAGACCGTATGGGCCGCGGCCGGCACCCCGCACACCGTCTTCCCGCTCGCTCCCAAGACGCTGATCGCGCATGCCGAGGGCGCTGTGGTGGATGTGCGCGAGCGCTCCGCGTGACCCCGGTCGTCGCGGTCGCGGTGCTCATCGCGGCCGTCACCCACGCGAGCTGGAACGCCATCGCGCACGGCATCAGGGACCAGCTGCTCGCCTTCACCCTGGTGGGCGGCGGCGGGACGCTGTGCGGACTGGCGCTGGCGCCGTTCACCCCCCTGCCCAAGGCGGACGCCTGGCCGTATCTGCTGGCCTCCGTGGCCATCCACGTGGTCTATCAGCTGCTGCTCATGCGCTCGTTCCAGCTGGGCGACTTCGGCCAGATGTATCCCATCGCACGCGGCACCGCACCGCTGGTGGTGACCGTGGCCGCCGCGGTCTTCGTCGGCGAGCGGCCGGACCACTGGCAGGCGGCGGGGATCGCGCTGGCCTCGGCGGGGCTGGTGGGCGTGGCGCTGTGGGGCATCCGGGGCTCCCGGCGTCCCGCGCCCGAGGGGATCGGGGCGGCCGGGCAGGGAGCGGAGACCGGGGAGAGGGGCGGAGGTGGCGGGGGCGCGCCCCAGTGGCTCGCCCTTACGGCCGCCATCGCCACCGGGCTGTCCATCGCCGCGTACACCGTCGTGGACGGTCTGGGCGTGCGCGCCTCCGGCAGCGCGCTCGGCTATATCGCCTGGCTGATGATTCTGGAGGGCATCGCCATCCCCGCCTGCGCCCTGACGATCCGGCGCGGTGCGCTCCTGCGGCAGCTGCGTCCGGTCGCGGCGCGCGGCCTGCTCGGCGGGCTGCTGTCGGTCTTCGCCTACGGCCTGGTCCTGTGGGCCCAGACGCGAGCCGAACTGGCACCGATCGCGGCGCTGCGCGAATCGTCGATCATCGTGGGCGCGGGCATCGGGGCGCTGTTCTTCAAGGAGCGGTTCGGCGGTCCCAGGATCGCGGCGGCGGGTCTGCTGGTGGTGGGCATCGGGCTGATGCTGCACGCCGGTTGACGCATGCCCCGTGACCGGCGCTCCGTGATCGGTGCTTCGTTGATCCGTTGCTCCTGCGGAGAGGCTCCGGGTAGGAAAGAATCGGGGCTCTGTCGGCACTGTCGTCACAAGGGGGGCTTGGTGCGGATCGACATCGCGGTGAGCGGCGGGGAGGCGGAGCTGCGCTCGCTCCACGACTGGCTGAGACGGGACCCGGACACGCGCCGCGGCGCGCGCGTGGAGCTGGTCCGGGCCGCTCCGGCGCCCGGCCAGATGGGCGTGCTCACCGATGTGCTGCAACTGGTCACCGACAACGCCTGGAGCGCGGCCTCCTTCGCGCTGGCGCTGTCCACCTGGCGGCAGACGCGCCCGCACGCCCGGCGGATCACCGTGCGCCGCGGTGACCTTACGGTCTCCCTCGACGGCGGCGGCGACGAAGACGTGCGGCGCCTGATCGACGCGCTCCAGCGCCCGTCCGCGCCCGAAGCGGAACCGGATGCCTCCGCCCCCGAACCGGCCGCCCCCGAACCGGCCGCCCCCGAACCGGAAGGGGAACGGGAGCCCGACGGCGGGGAAGGGCGCCGGCCGTGACCGTGTTGCCCGACCCGGCCGCCACCCGCGCGGTGCTCATCGGCACCAGCCGCTACGCCCATCTGGAGCGGATCCCGGCGGTGGCCAACAACCTGAGCGCGCTGGCCGCCGCCCTGTGCGCCCCGCGTTCATGGGGGCTGGCACCCGTACACTGCACGGTGATCGAGGACCCCACCACCGCCGTGGAGGTCCTCGAAGCCGTAAGGACCGCGGCCGAGGAGGCCACGGACACCCTGCTGGTGTACTTCGCGGGACACGGTCTCGTGGAACCGCGCCGCGGCGAGCTCTTCCTGGGGCTGACCGGGTCCATACCGCACCGCTCCTACACCGGACTGCCTTACGGCACGCTGCGCGATGTGGTGCTGGACGGGCGGGCCGCCCGCCAGGTGATGCTGCTCGACTGCTGCTTCAGCGGACGGGTGCTCGGCTTCATGAGCGCGGCGGGCGCCGAGGCGGTGATCAGCCAGGTGGAGATCGAGGGCACCTATCTGCTGGCCTCCGTCCCCGACACCAGCTTCGCGCTCGCCCCGCCCGGTGAGCCCCATACGGCCTTCACCGGCGAACTGCTGCGGCTGCTACGCGAAGGGGTGCCGGGCGGGCCGGAGTTCCTGGACCTGGACACGGTCTACGCGCAGGTGTACGCGGCGCTGCGGGCGAAGGGGCGGCCGCTGCCGCAGAAGCGCGACCGCAATACGGCCGGCGGACTCGCCCTGACCCGCAACGCGGCGTGGATCCCGCCCGGCTTCGGCCCGCCGCCCCCGCCGTACGACGCCGCACCGGTCCCGGAACCCGCGCCGCGGCCGTATCGCCACGAACCCGCCCGGACGCCTCCGCCCCCGCCCCCGCCGTACGAACCGCCGCTCGTTCCCGCGCCGTCCGCGGACGGCCACGAACCGGCCCCGGAGCCCACCCGACCGTCCGCCGTACCGCCGAGGCCCACCTGGTCGCCGGTGGCCCTGCCGTCGTCCGCCCCGGCCCCCTCCCCCAACGGCGTCTCGCCGGGCCGCCGGCGGGCCGTCCGCTACGGGCTGGCGGGAGCGCTCTTCGTCGCCCTGGTGGCCGCGGGCATCCCCCTGGCGACGTCGTGGATGAAGGACGACGGCTCCCCCGAGGACCGCTCCGGCCGGCAGCAGTCGGAGTCGTCCGGCACCCCGGCACCGGGCCCCATCGCCGGGTACGACGCCGCGGCCAAGGATGTCGTCAACGCCTCGAAGAAAAAGGGCGGGACGCTGAAGTTCGTCAGCGGAAGCGACGCGGACTCATGGGACCCGCAGCGCACCTATTTCGGCTCCATCTGGAACTTCTCCCGCTACTACGCCCGCCAACTGGTCACCTACGCCCCCAAGCCCGGCGAGAAGGGCACCGAACTGGTCGGGGACCTCGCGGAGAAGACGGCCGAGGTGACCGACAGCGGCAAGACCTACACCTACACCCTGCGCGACGGAATCACCTGGGAGGACGGCACCGAGATCACGTCCAAGGACATCAAATACGGCATCGAGCGGATCTGGGCCACCGACCCGATTTCCGGCGGCCCGACCTATCTCCAGCAGGTGCTCGACCCCGGCCACACCTACAAGGGGCCGTACAAGGACACCGCCAAGGACAAGCTGGGCCTGAAGGCCATTCGGACGCCGGACGACAAAACCATCGTCTTCGAACTCCCCAAGCCCAACGGCGACTTCGAGCGCATGCTCGCGATGCCGGCCGGCTCACCCGTCAAAAGGGACAAGGACACCGGAAGCAAATACCAGAACAAGCCGTTCTCCTCGGGGCCGTACAGATTCGGCTCCTACACGCCGGGCAAGTCGCTGGAGCTGATCCGCAACGACAAGTGGAACCAGTCCTCCGACCCGGTCCGGACCGCCCTTCCCGACCGGATCACGGTGAATTTCGAAGACAACGCCGAGGTGCGGGCGCAGGCCCTGTTCTCCGGCACCTACGACCTGGACCTGACGTCCACCGGACTCACCGACGCCGCCCTCGCACAGGCCCGGAACAGCCGCGACCTCCGGGCCCGGCTGGACAACCCGTACACCGGAGGGCTCCTGTTCGCCGCCTTCCCCCGCTCCGTCGAACCCCTGCAAAACCTGCACTGCCGTAAAGCGGTCATCTACGCGGCGGACATGGAGAACCTGCGGACCGCCGCCGGCGGAACGCAGAGCGGCGCCATCGCGCCCCATATGCTTCCGCCCACCATCGCGGGCTCCGATTCCTCCTACGACCCGTACGAGAAGCTCGACAACAACGGGAAGCCGGACACCGCCAAGGCGAAGCAGGAACTGGCGGCGTGCGGAGAGTCGAACGGGTTCACGACCACCATCGCGGTGCGCAACACCCGCCCCGCCGAGCTGGCCGTCGCCGAGTCGCTCCAGTCCTCACTGGGGAAGGTCGGAATCGACGCCCGTATCGAGCAGATCGACGGCAATGACTACTACGAAACGGTGGGCTCGCCCGCGACCGTGGAGAAGGAGGGCTACGGCATCGTCATCTCCCGGTGGCTCCCCGACTTCCCCACCGGTCAGGGTTTTCTCCAGCCGCTCGTCGACAGCCGTTTCATCTCGCAATCCGCCAATATCAATCTCGGGGAGCTGGACGACCCCACGGTCGACGACCTCTTCGACAAGGCGATCGCCGAACAGGACCCGGCCAAGGCCGAGAAGGACTACAGGGCGGCCAATCGGCGGGTTTCCGAGTCCGCCGCGTATCTGCCCATCCTGTTCCAGAAGAGCACGGTCTGGCGCGGCTCCCGGCTGACCAACGTCTATGCGAGCGAACCCTACGGGGGCCTTTACGACTACGTCTCGCTCGGCGTCGCCACATGACCGAAGGCCCTGCGCACCGCCACGTTCGTGGTCGTGATGCCGCCGTCCACGGGGAGGGTGACCCCGGTGATCCAGGCGGCGTCCGAGGAGGCCAGGAAGGTGATGGCGGCGGCGATGTCGCTGGGTTCGCCGACCCGGCCGAGGGGATAGACCTGGGCGGCACGGCGCAGGGTGTCCTCCCGGCCGTCCCAGCCGGGGGTGCGGATCGTGCCGGGGGCCACGAGGTTGACGCGGACGCCGCGCCCGGCGGCGTGGGCGGACAGCGTGCGGGTGAGGCTGCCCAGGCCCGCCTTGGCGGCGCTGTAGGCATGGTTGCCGAAGTCCTGTATGCCGTTGACCGAACCGACGTTGACGATCGCGCCCCGGCCGTCCGCGGCGGCCAGATGCGGCAGCGCGGCGCGGGAGCAGCGGAAGGCGCCGCCGAGGGTGACATCGATGTCCTGCTGCCACTCGTCGTCCGGCTGGTCCTCGAACAGCGGGGTGTCGGCATGGCATGAGTGGGCGCTGTTGACCAGGACGTCCAGCCTTCCGAAGCTCCTTACGGCGTGCGCCACGGCCGCCTCGACGTCCGCTCGCCGGGCCACGTCGCAGCCCAGCGACTCGGCCGCGCCGCCGTCCGCCCGTATGGATTCGGCGGCCTTCGCGGCCCGTTCACCGTCCAGGTCGGTGATCAGCACCCGGGCGCCCTCGTCGGCGAAGCGGCGGGCGGTCACCTCCCCGATGCCGCGCCCCGCGCCGGTGAGCATGACCGCGTAGCCCTCGAATCTCCGCACCCTGTGCCCCTTTTGGTCGGCTCTGGCCTATCGGCTCCGGAGCGCCGCCGCCCCATGGCGGCGCGTCCGCCGGAGATCCTGCCCGGCCCCGGCATGATCCTCACCCGCGGAACGTTGCACCATAAGGAGAAACACAGCACACGCTCGGGTCGGCATGGCGGGAGTCGGAACAGTGGTGGACGTCCAGGGCACGGTGGCCGACGGTTTCGAACCGGTCCGGGACGCTTTCGCGGCGAACTTCACCCGGCACGGCGAGCGCGGCGCCGCCGTGGTCCTGTACCGGGAGGGCGAGAAGGTCGTCGACCTGTGGGGCGGTACGAAGACCCCCGACGGCGACGGCCCCGGGGACCCCGGCGATACCGAGGCTTCCGGGACCTCCGAGGGCTCCGGGGGCTCTGGGACCTCCGAGGGCTCCGGGGCGGCCGGCGGGGGAGGCGGCCGTGAGCCCTGGACCCAGGACACCGCCCAGGTCGTCCGGTCGGTCACCAAGGGCGTCGCCGCCGCCGTGCCGCTGTTGCTGCATCAGCGCGGTCAGCTGGACCTGGACGGCCGGGTCAGCACCTACTGGCCGGAGTTCAAGGCGGGCGGCAAGGAGCGGGTGCTGGTGCGGCATCTGCTCGCGCACCGCACCGGCGTGCCCGTCCTCGACACCCCCCTGACCCCCGAGGAGGCCATCGACGGCATATCCGGGCCGCTGGCCGTGGCCGCCCAGCGGCCCGTGTGGGAGCCCGGTACGGCGCACGGCTACCACGCCCAGACGTACAGCTGGCTGCTGAGCGAGCTGGTGCGCAGGGTCACCGGGCGGACCATCGGGCGCTGGATCGCCGAGGAGATCGCCCGTCCGCTCGGGCTCGATCTGTGGCTCGGGCTGCCCGAGGAGCAGCGGGGCCGGGTCGGCCGGATCGCGGCGGTGGAGGCTCCCACCGCGCCCGCCGCCCAGGGGCTGCGGCTGCGCCCCAAGCGGTCGGTCGCCGAGGCGTACCAGGACCCCGAGTCGCTGACCCGGCGGGCGTTCGCCGCGATCACCCCGATGCCGGACGAGAACGACCCCGCGTATCTCGCCGCCGAGCTGCCCGCCTCGGGCGGGGTGGCGACGGCCGAGGCGCTGGCCCGCTTCTACGCGGCGCTGATCGGCCCGCTGCCCTCGGCCCGTACGGCCCGCTCGGGGGGCAGGCTCTTCGCCCCGGCGACGCTGACGATGGCCCGTACGGAGGAGTCCGCGGGGCCGGACGAGGTCCTGGTCGTCGGCACCCGGTTCGGTCTCGGCTACATGCTGCACGGCCCGGCCTGCCCGATGCTGGGGCCGGGTTCCTTCGGCCACCCGGGGCGCGGCGGCTCCCTCGCCTTCGCCGACCCGGAGGCGCGCATCGGCTTCGCCTACGTCACCAACGGCATGCGGCGCGGTGTCACCGCGGACCCGCGTGCGCAGGCGCTGGTGCGGGCGGTACGGGCGAGTCTGGCGGCGCGGGAGGGGTAGCGGCGGGGCAACGGCGGGAGGCGCGTAACGGCGGCTGCTCCGGCCGACCGCCCCGGTGCCGACCGCCTGCGGCGGTTCGACCACCGGTCACCGCGCCGGAACGGTCACCGCACCAGGACGGTCACCGCACCGGAACGGTCACCGAGCGGGGGTCGAAGCCGAACGGCAGCTCCAGCCGGTGCTCGCGCATCAGCTCCTCGTCGCACAGCAGCTCCTGCGTCCCGCCGTCCGCCGCGATCACCCCGCCGCTGAGCACCACGGAGCGCGGGCACAGCTCCAGCGCGTACGGCAGGTCGTGGGTGACCATCAGCACGGTCACCTCCAGGGACCGCAGGATGTCGGCGAGTTCGCGGCGCGAGGCCGGGTCGAGGTTGGACGAGGGCTCGTCCAGGACCAGGATCTCCGGCTCCATGGCCAGCACGGTCGCCACGGCCACCCGCCGCCGCTGCCCGAAGGAGAGGTGGTGCGGCGGCCGGTCGGCGAACTCCGCCATCCCGACCCGCTCCAGGGCGCGCCGCACCCGTTCCTCCAGCTCGGGGCCGCGTATCCCGGCCGCGGCCGGGCCGAAGGCCACGTCCTCGCGCACGGTCGGCATGAACAGCTGGTCGTCCGGGTCCTGGAAGACGATGCCCACCCGGCGGCGGATCTCGGCCAGATGCGCCTTCGCCACCGGCAGTCCGGCGACCGTGACCGTCCCGGCGCCCGCCGTAAGGATGCCGTTGAGGTGCAGCACGAGGGTGGTCTTGCCGGCGCCGTTGGGACCGAGCAGGGCGACGCGCTCGCCGCGGGCCACGGTCAGGTCGACGCCGAAGAGGGCCTGATGGCCGTCGGGGTATGCGTAGGCCAGACCGGACACCTGGAGCGATGGCGGGGCAGCGGCGGGGTCGGTCATATGAGCATCCATCCGGTCAGGCAGACCGCCAGCGCGGTCAGCGGGAGGGCGGCGGCGTACGTCCACTGGGCGCGGGACGCCGTCACATCGTCGATCACCGGCATGGTGCCCGCGTAGCCCCGGCTGACCATCGCCAGGTGGACCCGTTCGCCCCGTTCGTAGGAGCGGATGAACAGCGCACCGGCCGAGTTGGCGAGCACGCCCCAGTGGCGCACCCCGCGCGCCTCGAAACCGCGCGACTGGCGGGCGATCCGCATCCGGCGCATCTCGTCGGAGATGACGTCCCCGTAGCGGATCATGAACGAGGCGATCTGCACCAGCAGCGAGGGCATCCGCAGCCGCTGGAGCCCCAGCAGCAGGGCGCGCAGCTCGGTCGTGGACGCCAGGAGGACGGAGGCGGCGACGCCGAGGGTGCCCTTGGCGAGGATGTTCCAGGCGCTCCACAGCCCGGACTCGCTGAGCGACATCCCCAGCACGTCCGTGCGCGGGCCCTCCGCGATGAACGGCATCAGCACGGCGAAGGCCACGAACGGGATCTCGATCAGCAACCGCTTGAGCAGGTAACCGGCAGGTATCCGGGCCACCGCCGCCACCCCGGCCAGCAGCGCCGCGTACACCCCGAAGGCCCAGGCGGCCTCGCGGGGCGTGGCGACGACGACCAGGACGAAGCAGAAGACGGCGGCGATCTTGCAGTGCGGTGGGAGGGCGTGGACCGGCGACCGCCCCTCCCGGTAGAGCTTGTGCGCGTGTCCCGCGCCCATGGTCAGCCTCGCTCGCTCTCGGCCGTAGCCGCCTTGCGCCGCCGTACGACCAGGAACACCCCGGACCCGACGGCGAGCGTCGCCCCCACTCCGATCACCCCGGCGAGCCCGCCGGAGAGCCGGGTGTCGGAGATGTCCTTGACGCCGTAGTCGGCGAGCGGGGAGTCCTTGGCGGCGTGGTCCTCGGCCTTCTTGTCGATCCCCTTGTCGTGGGCGACCTTCTCCAGCCCGTCGGGGCTGGCGGAGGCGTAGAAGCTGACGACCCCGGCGCACAGCAGCGCGGCCGCGAGCCCGGCCCACCACACGCGCCGCGCCGACCGCTTGGGCGCGGGCGCGGGGGCGGCGGGCGCGGAGGCGGTGGCAGCGGCGGCGGGCACGGGAGCCTCCGCCTCAGTCGCGGGCGCGGCAGCCTCCCGCCCAGGCGCGGCCTCAGGCGCGGCGTCCGCCGCCGGGCGGCCCTCGGCCCACGCCACCGCCCCCGGGGCAGCCGGGGTCAGCGGACTGCTCCGGATCTCCAGGAGGCGTGCGGTCACCCCGCGCGCCCCGTGCACCAGATCCGGCCGTACGGCCACGACGGCGCCGACCGTCAGCGCGGTGATGGCCGCCTCGCCGATGCCGATCAGTACATGCACCCCGACCATCGCCGTGAAGACCTTGCCGAGCGCCACGTCCGCCGTACCGCCGAACGCGTAGATCGCGGTGAAGGCCACCGCGGCGGCCGGTACGGAGACCAGCGCGGCCACGAAGGACGCGACGGTGACCGTACGGCGCCGGCGCGGGGCCAGCTTCACGATCGCGCGGAAGATCGCGTACGCCACGACCGTGGTGACCAGGGCCATGTCCGTGATGTTGACGCCGAGCGCGGTGAGGCCGCCGTCCGCGAACAGGACGCCCTGCATCAGCAGCACCACGGAGACACACAGCACCCCCGTATACGGCCCGACGAGTATGGCGGCCAGCGCCCCGCCCAGCAGATGCCCGCTGGTCCCGGCGGCGACGGGGAAGTTCAGCATCTGCACGGCGAAGATGAACGCAGCGACCAGCCCGGCCAGCGGCGCGGTCCGCTCGTCGAGCTCCCGCCGCGCACCGCGCAAACTGACCGCGACGGCCCCGGCGGCGACCACACCGGTCGCCACCGACACCGGGGCGTCGATGAATCCGTCGGGCACATGCATCGCGGACTCCGCTCCTGAGCTGCAACTAACCGATCGATGGTAGCCCGTACCTGCAACCCATTCGCAAGAGCGTGCACATCGCGGGATCCGACACGCCGACGGCGGCCTTCCGTGGTCGGAAGGCCGCCGTCGTCGCTCAGACGCGGGTCAGTGCCGCATCCGGGTCGGAGTCCTTGTCGTGCTGCTGGGCCGGGTCGGACCCTTCGAGCAGCTTGCGCAGGCCCTCGCCCTCCACGTCCACATTGGGCAGCGCCCTGTCCAGCCAGCGCGGGAGCCACCAGGCGGTCTTGCCGAGGAGTGCCAGGACCGCCGGGACGATGGCCATGCGGACCACGAAGGCGTCGAAGAGGACGGCGGTGGCGAGGCCGAAGCCGATCATCTTGATCATCGACTCGGTGGAGCCGATGAATCCGGCGAAGACGCTGATCATGATGACCGCGGCCGCGGTGACCACCCGGGCGCCGTGCCGGAAGCCGGTGACGACGGCCTGGCCGGGGCCTTCGCCGTGGACGAACGCCTCGCGCATCCGGGTCACCAGGAAGACCTCGTAGTCCATGGCGAGACCGAACACCACACCGATCATGAAGATCGGCATCATGCTCATGATCGGGCCGGTCTCCTCGACGCCGAACAGGTCGGCCAGCCAGCCCCACTGGAAGACCGCGACCACCGCGCCGAGCGCCGCGACGACGGAGAGCAGGAAGCCGAGCGCCGCCTTGAGCGGGACCAGGACGGACCGGAAGACGACCATCAGCAGCAGGAAGGCCAGTCCGACGACGAGCACCAGATAGGGCACCAGCGCGTCGTTGAGCTTCTGCGAGATGTCGATGTTCATCGCCGTCTGACCGGTCACCAGCACCTCGGCGCCGGTGTCGGACTTGAAGTCGCCCGCCTTGTCGCGGATGTCGCCGACCAGGTCCTCGGTGTCGACGCTGCTCGGCTTCGACTTGGAGATGACGGTGAGCGTCGCGGCGTCGCCGGCCTTGTTGAACGCGGCGGGGGTGACACCGGCCACATCGTCCAGACCGGCGATGGTCTTACGGACCTGCTCGGCCGCGCCCTTGGCGTCATCGCTGCCCTTGGTGTCGATGACCACCATCAGCGGACCGTTGTAGCCGGGGCCGAAGCCGTCGGAGATCGCGTCGTACGCCTGCCGCTTCTGGCTGCTGGTCGGCTGCGAGCCGTCGTCCGGCAGGCCGAGCTCCAGGCTGAGGGCGGGCACCGCGGCGGCGCCGAGGCCGATCACGGCCACCAGGAGCACCGTCAGCGGGCGGCGCAGCACGAAACGGGCCCAGCGGGTGCCCATGTTGGGCTTCTCCTCGGCACCGTCGGACGCGGCGGAGCCGGTGCTCGACGCCGCAGCGGCGCGCTCCTCCAGACGCCGGCGCGCCTTGCGCCCGAACACCCGCTTGCCCGCGAAGCCCAGCAGCGCCGGGATCAGGCTGATCGCGATGAGGACGGCGATGACGACCGTGCCGGCCGCGGCGAAGCCCATCTTGGTCAGCATCGGGATGTTGACGACAGCGAGGCCGACGAGCGCGATGACGACCGTAAGGCCGGCGAAGACGACCGCGGAGCCCGCGGTGCCCACGGCGCGTCCGGCGGCTTCCTCCCCGTCCCGCCCCTCGGTCAGCTCGGCGCGGTAGCGGGAGACGATGAACAGCGCGTAGTCGATGCCGACCGCGAGGCCGATCATCATCGCCAGCGTCGAGGTGGTGGAGGACAGCCCCAGAGTGGTGGCGAGCGCGGTGATCGCGGAGATGCCGATGCCCACGCCGATGAGCGCGGTCAGCAGCGGCAGTCCGGCGGCGACCAGCGAGCCGAAGGTGATGGCGAGGACGACCGCGGAGATCGCGATGCCGATGACCTCGGTGGCGCCGGTCTCCGGCATCTCCTGGAGCGCGTCACCGCCGATCTGCACCGACAGACCCGACTCCTGGGCCTTCTTCCCGGCCTCCTCCAGACCGTCCTTGGCGGGGTCCTTCAGCTCCAGTGCGTTGACCTTGTACGTGGTCAGGATGTACGCCGTGGAGCCGTCCTTGCTGACGGCTCCGGTCTGGTACGGGTTCGCGACCGAGGCGACCTGCGGGGAGCTGGCCTCGAGGTCGGCGACGGTCTTGGTGACCACGGCCTTGTTGTCCGGGTCGGTCATCTTCTCGCCGCTCGGGGCGCGGAAGACCACACGGGCGGTGGCGCCGTCCGCGTTACCGCCGGGGAACCGCTGTTCCAGCAGGTCGAACGCCTTCTGGGCCTCGGTGCCCGGGATGGAGAAGCTGTCGTTGGGAGGCGCTGAGGCGGTGGCGGCGCCGACGCCCACGACCGTGAGCAGCGCCACCCATATCAGGGCGACGAGGCCGCGGCGCCGGAAGGCGAACCGGCCGAGTTTATAGAGGAAGGTGGCCACGAGGAGAGGTGCTCCCGTCGGAATTGGTTGGCACTGGGCAGGGTTGGGCACCGCACCGGCGACGAGAGCGGCGCGCCGGCCGGGGCCTTATGGGGTTGTGCGGGGAGTGAGTGCCTGGGGAGTGGCGAAGGGTGAGTCGGAAGGGCTATGCGGCGCCGAGTGCGGGGAGGAGTACGGCGTCGATGTATTCCAGGAGATAGGTCTGGTCCGGCTGCTTGCCCTCGACGAGCGGTCGGGTGATGAACGCGCCGCACACCATGTGCACGACGTAGTTCAAGGCGGGCCGGTCCGAGGCGATTTCGCCCCGTTCCACGGCGCGCCCCAGCAGCACGTTGAGAGCGTCGATCTCGGGGTAGATCATCAGCTCTCGCAGGGCCTCATGAAGGTCCGGGTTGTCGTGAACTGCCTGAGCGAGTCCCCTCATCAGCGCGGCGTCCCGCTCTCGGGAGCTCTCCGTGCACCGTACGATCTCGCGCAGATCACCGCGGAGCGTTCCGGTGTCGACACCCTCGAGCAGAACGGGCTTGGTGTGGCGCAGCGCGGTCACGACCAGCTGCGGCTTGCCTTTCCACTGGCGGTAGAGCGTGGCCTTGCTGGAGCGCGTACGGGCCGCGACGGCGTCCATCGTCAGTCCGTCGTACCCGACCTCGCCGAGCAGCTCGACCACCGCCTCGTACAGCTCCCGCTCGCGCTCGGGGGAGAGCCTGCTGCGGCGCACCCGGGCGGTGTCCCGGTCCTCGGTCGTCTGGTCCATGGTCCGCACGGCGCGCCGCCTCCCTCCGAACGAAACGGTTTCGTACACCTCCAGCATAAGCGCACGCGCTATCGAAACTTCGCCGTTTCGATCGTGGTGTCGGTCACAGAACCGAGTTGCTCCGAATGGCGTAGCTCGAAAACATGGGTGGGGTGGAGCCTTACGCAAGCGACGACGACCACGCGTACCTGCGATTCCCGCATCTGCACGGCGACTTGCTGTGCTTCGCGGCCGAGGACGATCTGTGGATCGCCCCGCTGACCGCCCCCGGCGAACCCCCGGGGCGGGCCTGGCGGCTGACCGTGGACCGAACGCGCGTGGGCCCCGCCCGCTTCTCCCCCGACGGCTCCCAGATCGCGTTCACCACCTGGCGCAGCCTCGACCCGGAGATCCACCTCGTCCCCGTCGCCGGCGGCCCGGCCCGCCGGCTGACGTACTGGGGCAGTACGGACGCCCAGGTCTGCGGCTGGACCCCGCCGGATGGCGACGGCGTCTCGCAGATCCTCGCCGTCTCCTCCCATGAGCAGCCGTTCTCGCACTTCTCCTGGGCGTACAGCCTGCCCACCGACGGCAGCCCCGGCGGGCGGCTGCCCTGGGGGCCGGTGGCCGACATCGCCGTGGCCGACCTCGACGGGGAGCGCCGCACCCTGCTGCTGACCGGCAAACCCCCGCACGAGCCCGCCACCTGGAAGCGCTACCGGGGCGGTGCGACGGGCCGGCTGTGGCTGCACGGCACCCGGCTCGTGGAGGAGCTGAACGGCCATCTGGAGGCGGCGATGTTCGTCGGCGGCCGGATCGCCTTCCTCTCCGACCACGAGGGGATCGGCAACCTCTACTCCTGTCTGCCCGACGGCACCGATCTGCGCCGCCACACCGACCACGCCGACTTCTACGCCCGGCACGCCTCGACCGACGGCTCGCGCGTCGTCTACCAGTGCGCGGGCGAGCTGTGGCTGGTCGACGACCTCAGCCCGGACGGCCGGCCGCGCAAGCTGGACGTACGGCTCGGCGGGGCGCGCACCGGGCGGCGGCCCTACCAGGTGCCGGCCGCCTCGCACATCGACTCGCTGTCGGTGGACACCACGGGCCGGGCGAGCGCGGTATGCGTCCGCGGCAGCCTCTACTGGCTCACCCACCGCGACGGCCCCGCCCGCACCCTCGCCGACACCCCGGGCGTCCGGGTGCGGCGGCCCGTGATGCTGGGCTCGACCGGCCGGGTCGCCTACCTCACCGACGCGGAGGGCGAGGACTCCATCGAGATCGCGCAGCTGCCCCGGGCCAGCGGTCCCGGCGAACCGCGCCGGCTGGCCGCCGGACGGCTCGGACGGGTGCACGAACTGGAGCCCTCCCCCGACGGCGACCGGCTCGCCGTCGCCGCCCACGACGGGCGGCTGCTGCTGGTGGACACCTCTCCCGACGGGGACGGCGAGGTCACCGAGCTGATCCGGTCCGACAACGGCCCGGTCGGCGACCTGGCCTTCTCCCCCGACTCGGGGTGGCTCGCCTGGTCCCACCCCGGGATAGGACGCACCCTGCGCTCGATCAAGATCGCGCGGCTGGCCGACCGGACCGTGGTCGATGTGACCAGTGGGCGGTTCGAGGACGAGGAGCCGGTCTTCACCAGCGACGGCCGCTATCTCGCCTTCCTCTCCTGGCGCGGCTTCGACCCGGTCTACGACGTGCACACCGGAGACCTCTCCTTCCCGCTGGGCTGCCGCCCCCACCTGGTCCCGCTGTCCTCCGCGACCCCCTCGCCCTTCGCGCTGTCCCCCGAGGGGCGCCCGGCGGCGGGCGGGCTGGACCCGGACGACAGCGGGGGCGACGGCGACGGCACCGTGACCGTCGAGGTGGAGGGGCTGGCCAGCCGGGTCACCGCCTTCCCGGTGGCCGCCTCCAAGTACTCCTCGCTGTACCCGGTCAGCGGCGGCGGGCTGGTGTGGCTGCGCTGGCCGATCTCCGGCGCGCTCGGCGAGACGTTCGCCAACCCGGCCGAGACCTCGGGCCGTCCCACCCTGGAACACTTCGACCTGGCAAAGGCCAAGCGGACCGAACTCACCAGTGAGCTGGACTGGTTCGCGGTCAGCGGCGACGGCACCCGGCTGGTGGTCTACGACGACGGCGATCTGCGCGCGGTGCCCGCGACCGACACCCCCGACAGCGACTCCACGGTCCACATCGACATGCGGCGGATCCAGCACACCGTCGATCCGGCGGCCGAGTGGCGGCAGGCATACGCCGAGGCCGGGCGCATCACCCGCCACTACTACTGGGACCCGGGGATGTGCGGTGTCGACTGGGACGGGGTGCTCGACCAGTACCGGCCCCTGGTCGAACGGGTCGCCTCGCCCGACGAGTTCGCCGACCTGCTCCGCGAAACCCTCGGTGAGCTGGGCACCTCGCACGCCTACGTCAGCGCCGCGCGCCGCAACGAGGGCCCGGCCCACTACCAGCGCCCCATCGGACTGCTCGGCGCCAACCTCACCCGCACCAAGGACGGCCGGTGGGCGGTGGCCCGCATCCTGCCCGGTGAGTCCTCCGACTCCCGGGCCCGCTCGCCGCTGGCCGGTCTGGGCATCCGGGACGGCGCCGTCCTCACCCATGTCGACGGGCGCCCGGTGGACCCGGTGGCCGGTCCGTATCCGCTGCTGACGGCGGCGGGCGGCACGACGGTGGAGCTGACCTTCGAGCCGCCGGACGGCGAGGGGCCGCCGCGCCGGGTCGCGGTCTCCCCGCTGATCGACGACCGGCCGCTGCGCTACCAGGACTGGGTCGCCCAGCGCCGGGCCGTGGTGCGGGAGCTGAGCGACGGGCGCTGCGGCTACCTGCACATCCCCGATATGGGCGGCTCGGGCTGGGCGCAGTTCAACCGCGATCTGCGCCGCGAGATGTCCCTGCCCGCGCTGATCGTGGACGTCCGGGGCAACGCGGGCGGCAACATCAGCGAGCTGGTGGTCGAGAAGCTCACCCGCAAGGTCATGGGCTGGGACCTCACCCGCAACGCCCAGCCCGTGTCGTACTCCAGCACCGCCCCGCGCGGGCCGATCGTCGCGGTCGCCGACGAGGCGACCTCCTCCGACGGCGACATGATCACCGCGGCCTTCAAGATCCAGGGCATCGGACCGGTGGTGGGGCTGCGCACCTGGGGCGGGGTGGTCGGGATGACCGGCCGTCACCGCCTGGGCGACGGCACATCGATCACGGTGCCGATGAACGCCGCGTGGTTCGACGCGTACGGCTGGGGCGTGGAGAACTACGGTGTGGAGCCGGACATCGAGGCACCGCGCTCCCCCGTGGACTGGGCGGAGGGCCGCCACCCACAGCTGGGGGTCGCCGTCCGCACCGCGCTCGACCTGCTGGAACGGCATCCGGCCGCGGCCCCGCCGGGCTACGCGGACGTCCCCGATCTGCGCCGGCCCGAACTGCCGCCGCGCAAGGGGAAGAAGGGAACGCGGACGACGCGGGGGAAGAAAACGCGACAGGAGACGCAAGGGAAGAAGGCACGACAGGAGCCACCGGCAAAGAAAGAGACACCGGGAAAGAAAGAGACACGGGGAAAGAAAGAGGCGCAGGGAAAGAAAAAAGCGCGATAGGCGTTGCGCAGACGCACGGTGCAGGGCGCAGACGCAGGGGTGCATCCCCATGGCCGCCCATGGGGATGCACCCCTCCCGCCCTGTTGCGTCACATCTCCTCGAACGGCTCCTGGTCCCCCATCTCGTCGCCCATGCCCGGCTGACGGCTCTCACGCTCACGGCTCATCCGCTGGGCCTGTCCCCCGGCCTCCGGCCCCTCCTGCCGGCCACGGCGCTGCTCCTGCCCCGGCTCCGGGCGGGGCCGCTCCTGCACGCGCTGCATGCGCTCACCGGACTGTCGGCCGCGCCGCGGCTCCTGGCTCCGCTCGCCCTGCGCTTTCCGCTTGGCCTGCTGAGCCTTCTCATTGGACTGGTCCTTGGTGCCCATGTGTCACTCCTCATCGGGTGAATGGCGTCGGGCCCGACAAGAGTGACATGAGCCGACTTCCTCCGCATTCCGGGCGCGTTCCGGATGCGCCCCGGACCGCAGAGCGCGAAGAAAACGCAGGTCAGAACGGTTGACGGAGCGTTACGGGTGACCCTCCGTGCCCACCGCGCGCGCCTTCTCGTCCGCCGCGCCGCCCTCGCCCACCAGGCCGCCCCGCGCCTCCCGGGTGGCCGCCAGCCGCGGCTCGGCGCGGCGCATCTCGCGCCGCCCCATGGCGTGGATGAACGCGGGCAGATAGCCGCGCACCGACTGCATACCGCGCAGCCACCACTGCGCGTACACATGCGCCGACCGCCGCTCGATGCCTGCCACCAGCCGGTCCACCGCCGGGCCCAGCGGATAGGTGCGGCCCGCGGGCCAGGGCAGCCGCTGCCGCAGCTCCCGCATCACCTCGTCCTGGTCGGCGCCGCGCACCATGTCGGTGTCCGTCCAGCTCAGATAGCCCACGCCGACCCGCACCCCACGGTGACCCACCTCGGCCCGCAGACTGTGGGCGAACGCCTCGACCCCGGACTTGGACGCGCAGTACGCCGTCATCATGGGCGCGGGCGTGATCGCGGCGAGCGAGGCGATCTGCAACAGATAGCCGCGGCTGGCGGTCAGCGCGGGCAGGAAGGCGCGGGCCGTGGTGACGCTGCCCAGCAGATTGACCTCGATCACCCGCCGCCAGGTCGTCTCGTCGGAGTCGAGGAACGGACCGCCCTGGGCCACGCCCGCGTTGGCGCAGACGATGTCCACCGCGCCGAACCGCTCCACGACCTCCCGCGCCACCCGCGCCATCGCCTCGGCGTCGGTGACATCGGCGTACCAGTGGGCGGAGTCGGTCGGCAGCCCCTCCGAGACCCGCTTCAGCTCATCGGGCTCCAGGCCCACCAGGGCGACCTTGGCGCCACGGGCGGAGAGCTTGCGGGCGAGCAGTGCGCCGACCCCCCGCGCCGCCCCCGTCACCACCACGACCTGGCCCTGAAGGCTTCTGCGCACGCTCATGTCGTCTGCTCCTTCGCTTCCGCTGCCGGGTGACCGGCTTCCGTCGCTGTCGTGGGGCGGGACTCGCCGGCATCCCCGCGGGGCTCGTAGGCATCCGTACGGGGCTCGCGGGCGTCCTTGCGTGGTTCGCGGGGGTCCTCGCGGGGTTCGCGGGCATCCGCGCGGGGTTCTGGCACGCTCCCCCGGGGTTCGCCTACGCCCCCGTACTCCTCGGCCAGTGCGCGGATCACCCCGGCCACCGCCCCGGGGTCCTCCACCGGAGTCATATGGCCAAGCCCCGGGAGTTCGGTGAGGCCGGTGCAGTGCGGCAGCCCGGCGGCGAGGGCGTGGGCGTGCTCGGGCGGGGTGAGCCGGTCGGCGGTGCCGACGATGACGGCCGTGGGCATGGTCAGCTCGCCGATCCGCGCGTCCAGTGCGAGGTCGAGCAGGACCCGGCCCCATCCGGCGCGTACGGCACGGGGGCAGGCGTGCAGGATGCGCGCGCACACGTCCACCGTGGCGGGGTCGGCACCGGGGCCCATCGTGGCGTACCGCACCAGCCGCTTGGAGAGCGGGGTGACCGGGCCCAGAGGGGCGCGTGAGCCGAGGAGCGCGCGGTGCGCCCACGCCCGTGCCCGTGGCGAGCGCAGCGGCACCACCCGCGAGCGGTCCACCAGCCGTGCGGCGCCCGTGCTGCACAGCACGGCGGCCGCAGCCCGCTCGCGCAGCCCGGGGCGGTCGGCGGCGGCCATCAGCGTCATCCCGCCCATGGAGTGGCCCGCCACGACGGCCCGCCGACCGGGCGGAAGGGTCGCCTCCAGCACCGCCACCAGGTCGTCGGCCAGGGCGTGGGTGCTGTAGCCGCCGGGGCCGGGGGCCGGGCTGCGGCCATGGCCGCGCTGGTCGTAGACGATCACCCGGTGGTCGGCGGACAGGGCGCGCACCACCGGCGCCCAGAAGGCCGTCGAGCAGGTCCAGCCGTGCGCGAGGAGGACGGCCGGGGCGTCAGCGTCATCGGGCCCGTGCAGCTCCGCGTAGAGCCGGCTCCCGTCGGCCGAGACGACGGTCAGGTCGCGCACCGGGACGGGCGGGGTGTACGGCCCGAAGGGCAGGGCAGGAGGCCGCCTCACAGCGCCCCCTTCCCCGCGCCGGCCGTGGATTCGGCCGTGGACACCGTGGCCTTGGCCGGGCCGGTGCGCGGCCGCAGCACCGTGTACTCGGCGAGGTCCACCCGCCGGGTGACCTTTCGCAGCTCGGTGGTCGTCCCGGGCCACAGGGTGGTGTTCCGGCCGTTGTCGAGGTACCAGCTGTCGCAGCCGCCGGTGTTCCACACCGTGCGCTTCATCCGTTCCTGGATCATGTCGGTGTAGGCGCGCACCGCGGCCGGCCGGGCGTCCAGCGCGACCTTGCCGCCCAGGGTGTCCAACTGGCGCAGATAGTCGGCCATATAGGCCAGCTGCGCCTCGATGACGAGGATCATCGAGCTGTTCCCGAGGCCGGTGTTGGGCCCGATGATGGTCAGGAAGTTGGGGAAGCCCGCCGCGCTGGTGCCGCGCAGCGCCTCCATCCCGTCCTTCCACTCCTCCGCGAGCGTGGTGCCGCGCGCCCCGGTCACCCGGTGGGCGATGGGGAGGTCGGTCACATGGAAGCCGGTGCCGAAGATGATCACATCGGCCTCGGCCTCGGTGCCGTCGGCGCCGACGAGGGTGGTGCCGCGCACCTCCTTCAGCCCGGCCGGGACCACGTCCACATGCGGCTGGGCGAGCGCCGGATAGTAGTCGTTGGAGAGCAGGATGCGCTTGCAGCCGATGCGGTAGTCGGGGGTCAGCGCCGCCCTCAGCGCGGGGTCCTTGACGGCCCGTCGCATATGGGCGGCGGCCAGCCGCTCGACGAACCGCATCTCGCCCGGCCGCTTGGTGAAGGCCCCCACCTGCAACTCCCGGATGCCCCACAGCACCCCGCGGCGCAGCACCCGGGTGGCCGGGATCTTCGTGTGCAGCCAGCGCTCGACGCCGCTGATCCGGCGGTCCATCCGCGGCAGCACCCAGGCCGGGGTGCGCTGGAACAGGGTGAGCCGGCCGACCTCGCGTGCGATGGCGGGGACGATCTGAATGGCCGAGGCACCGGTGCCGATCATCGCCACGCGCTTGCCGCGCAGGTCGACGGTGTGGTCCCAGCGCGCGGAGTGGAAAACGGCGCCGGGGAAGCCGTCGAGCCCCGGGATGTCCGGGGTCCGGGGATCGGCGAGCGGACCGGTGGCGCTGACCACGACATCGGCGGTCAGCGAGCCCCGCGCCGTGTCCACCTCCCAGTGGACCGCCTCGGCGTCCCAGCGCATGGACCGCACCTCGGCGCCGAAGCGCAGGTGCGGCCGCAGCCCGAAGGTGTCGGCGACCCGCTCCAGATACGCCCGGATATGCGGCTGGCCGGAGAAGTTCCGGGGCCAGTCGGGGTTGGGCGCGAAGGAGAAGGAGTACAGATGGGACGGGACGTCGCAGGCGCAGCCCGGATAGGTGTTGTCCCGCCAGGCCCCGCCGACCGCGTCCGCCCGCTCCAGGACCACGAAGTCGGTGATGCCCGCGCGGCGCAGGCGCACCGCCGCTCCCAGCCCGCCGAAACCGGCTCCGATCACCGCCACCCGCACATGCTCACGCGTCAGCCCAGCCATGCCGCCGCCTCCCATGAACGCTCGAAACGACCGTGCCAGCAATCACTGGCACAATGGGAGCGTAGGACAGGGATCTACCGAGCGGTAGGGGCTGTGGACAAAGAAGTTGCCGACGATCGCACCCGACCGGCCGCGGCATAGGCTTCCCTCGTGGCGAAGAGCGAAGCGGACGAGGTACGCGAGTACCGCATGGCGGAACTGGCCGAGAAGGCCGGGATCACCGTGCGCACCCTGCGCTTCTACCGGGAGCGCAAGCTGATCCCGCCACCGCGCCGCGAGGGCCGGATCGCCTGGTACAACGACCACCATCTGGCCCGGCTGCGGACCATCGCGGCACTGCTGGAGCGCGGCCACACCCTCGGCGGCATCGCCGAGTTGCTCGCCGCCTTCGAAAGCGGCCGCCGCGATGTCGGCGAGCTGCTCGGCCTGCCCGGCGGCGAGCCCTCCTGGCCCGCGGAGACCCCGGTCCGGCTCGCCCCCGAGGCGCTCGCGGACTACTTCGAGGGCCAGGTCACCCCGGAAAACCTCATCACCTCGCTCGACCTCGGATATCTGGCCGCCGACGGCGACGAGATCGTCCACCTCAGCCGCCGCCTGCTGGACGTCTCACACACCCTGGTCGAGCAGGGCATCCCGCTGGCCGCCGTCCTCACGGCGGCGCGCGAGATGCGCGCACACGTGGAAGCGATCGCCGAGATCTACGTCACACTCCTGCGCGACCACGTGCTGCCGGACGCCCTGGAGCGCGGCGAGGACGCCGGCGAGACGGTGGAGCGGCTGCGGCCGCTGGCCACCAGCGCGGTGGACGCCGAGCTGACCATGGCCCTGAACCGCCGGATGCCCGCGGACCTGGGCGGCGAGCCGCGCGGGGGCGCCTCCGGGCGTCAGTGAGCGCACGGAGGCGAAGAACCCGGCCCCCAGTGCTCAGTGCGCCGGGCCGTAGACCACCGTCACCGGGGCGTGGTCGCTCCACCGCTGGTCGTAGGCGGCGGCCCGCTCCACGGCCGCCTTGACCGCGCGCCCGGCGAGCCCGGGGGTGGCGATCTGGTAGTCGATCCGCCAGCCCGCGTCGTTGTCGAAGGCCCGGCCGCGGTAGGACCACCACGAGTACGGACCGGCGACGTCCGGGTGCAGGGCGCGCACCACGTCCACGTACGCCGCCTCCTCGAAGACACGGGTCAGCCAGGCCCGCTCCTCCGGCAGGAAGCCGGACTTCTTCTGGTTGGCCTTCCAGTTCTTGAGGTCGGCCTCCTGGTGGGCGATGTTCCAGTCGCCGCACACCAGCGCCTCGCGCCCACCGGCCGCCGCCCGCTCGCGCAGCTCCTTCAGATACGGAAGGAACTCCGCCATGAAGCGCTCCTTCTCGTCCTGACGGTCCGTGCCGACCTCACCCGAGGGCAGATACAGGCTGCCGACGGTCACGCCGGGCAGATCGACCTCCACATAGCGGCCGCTGCCGTCGAACTCGGACGACCCGAAGCCGACCCGGACGCCCTCCAGCTCGCGCCGGGCGTACACCGACACCCCGGCCCGGCCCTTGGCCGCCGCGGGGGCGTGCACCACATGCCAGCCATCGGGCTCGCGGACCGCCTCGGGCAGCTCCTTGGGTTCGGCACGTACCTCCTGGAGGCACACCACATCGGCCGCGGTACCGTCCAGCCAGGACACGAAGCCCTTCTTGGCGGCGGCGCGCAGCCCGTTTACATTCACGGTTGTCACGGTGAGCACCCCGGCACGATACGCCACAAAAACCACGCGCCTCCCCTACCGCATAGAAGTACGATCCGTCGCATGAATATCCGATCTATTCCCTATGACCACCCCGACGCCCTCAAACTCGACGAGGAAGTGCAGGCGGAGTACGTCGTGCGCTACGGCGAGGGCGATGCGACGCCCATGGACGCGGCCCACTTCGCCCCGCCGCACGGTCTCTACCTCCTCGCCTACGACATGGACGGCACCCCGGTCGCGAGCGGCGGCTGGCGCAGCCAGGAGCGCGGCGAGGAGGGCTACGAGGACGGGGACGCCGAGATCAAGCGGATGTTCGTGGTGCGCGCGGCGCGCGGGCGGGGACTGGCCCGGCGGATCCTGGCGGCGCTGGAGGAGAGCGCGCGGGAGGCCGGCCGGGTGCGGATGGTCGCCGAGACCGGCCTCGAGCAGCCCGAGGCCATAGGGCTCTACACCTCGTCCGGCTACGCGCCGGTGACGAAGTTCGGGCTCTACCGCTTCGAGGAGACCAGCCGCTGCTACGCCAAGCCCCTTACGGACGCGCCGCCCGTAAGGCCATGACGAGGGGCCCGCTCCGGATCCGGAGCGGGCCCCTTACGGCTGCCATGCGGCTGGGTTCGCGTCAGCCCTGCCCGGCGAATTTCTCGCTGATGGCGTTGAACACGCCCTTGGCCTCGGCCCCCAGATGCGGCCCGGCGAGCCAGGTGTGTCCGTACGAGCCGATCGAACTGTTGGACACCAGCATCGTCTTGCCGTCACGGTTGACGAACCAGCCGCCGCCCGAGGTGCCGCCGGTCATCGTGCAGCCGATCCGGTACATCGTCGGCGAGGTGGGCGAGAACGACAGCCGGCCGGGCCGGCCGGTGCAGCTGAACATCTTCGCCCCGTCATACGGCGCGGCCTGCGGATAGCCGTAGGCGCCGATCGAGCTCACCTGGTCCGCCGACGGCGCCCCGAACCACACCGGCACCGAGGCCCCGACCGTCTCCTCCAGCGACTTGCCGCTGCCGTTCTCGGGCTTCACATGCAGCACCGCGAAGTCGTACGCCGACCCCACCCCGCCGGTCTCACCGCCGTCCGCGATCCACTCGGACGAGGTCTGCGACCAGTCCGCCCACCACACCCCGTACGGGCTGACCTCGTTCTGCGCCGCCGTCTGAGCCTGATCGGCCGCCAGTCCGTCGTCGTTGTACGAGGGCACGAACACGATGTTGCGCATCCAGCCGCCCTGCTTGCCGGAGTGCACGCAGTGGCCCGCGGTCCACACCAGGTTGGACTTCCCCGGGTGGGCCGGATCGTCGACGACCGTACCGGAGCACACCATCGGCCCGTCGGGGCTGTCGAAGAACACCTTCCCGACCGGCGCCATGTTCTGGTGGTACGGCCGTGAGACCTCCTTGGCCGGCACGGCGGGCGGCTCGGGATCAGTGGCCGTCTGGTTCTGGCCGGCGCTCTGCGCGGAGACGGTGTTCGGCGAGTCCTTCGCCTTGGCCATCCTGGACGGCTGCCAGAAGTTCTTGATCACCGGGTTGGCGAAATCCGCCGCCTTACGAGCCCACTTGTCCCAGTCCTTCCAGCCGCCCTCCTTCCACTTCTTCAGGTCGTCCAGACTCGTCGGGACGCCTTCCGGCAGCTGGATCCCGTCCTTGGCCTGCTGCCCGGTGGACGCGGCCGAGGAGTTCGGCGTGGCAGCCGCCTTGTCGTCACCGGACCCGCAGCCCGAAGCGGAGACCACCAGCAGCGCGGTCATGGCCGCGGCCGCCACGGTGGATCGGCGTATGAGTGGCATGGAGCCTTATCCCCCTGTTGTGGTGCAGCTGTTGTGCTGTGATGCGTTAGTGCCGTACGGCTCTTTCACGCCACGGCCACTGAACAGCCACCTACTATGCCCGCGCCCCCGGCCCACGCCAGCACCCGTCTCACAGCCCGCACCAAACACGAACGCGGTCAGCACGATTCCATGACATCGCGCCCCCGAACGCCCAGGAGATGCGAGCAGCGGCATCAAGCCGGGTCCTGGGCTGTCAGTTCCTGTTGAGAGTACGGGACACGCCGGCGACGACAGCTGTGGTGAGGAGCCAGCCGACGGCGATCAGGAGATACGACAGCCATTGTGTCGCCCCTGTCCAGTGCCATGCGCCGCGCTGGCCGAAGTCACCGATAGGGAAGAGCAAGTCGATGGTGTAGACGAAGGGACTGAACGGGTCTCCCTCTCCTGGTTTCGTCTGGACCGGCGAGCGGGCGCTGAACACCAGGGTGCCGAGCAGGCAGAGTGCCGTCATCCACAGGGCGGCCAGCCAGGGGCGATAGCCGTACCCGACGGTGGCATCGAGCAGGTACCCCCACAGCCGACCGGTTGGCTTCAGGGTGTGGCGGCGGTGGCGTTGCTTCTCCAGCAGCACCCTCCGGGCGTCGTCGTCGTGGCCGGCCTGGCGGTAACAGGTGGCGAGTTGCTCGTACGGCTGCGGGGCATAGCCGGGATTCCTGCGGATCCACGCCAAGCGGTGGGCCACATCGTTCTGCGGGCATGTCCTGTCGGGGCGGAGGGAGCCGTAGACGAAGCCATCCATCCGCACCTCCTCGGGCCAGCTCTGCTCGCGGTCGTGCAGAACGGCGACCCTGGCACCCTGAAGGTCCACCGCTCCCGCGGGCGGCGCGGAAAGGGTGAAGTCGAAGGTTCCCACCTGCATTCCCACACCAAGCAGCGCCGTGTCGCTGCCGCCGAGAGTGGCTTCCTCGAGGGTCAGCAGGTCCGATATCCGAGCGCCCCGGATCCGCAGGACTCCTGCCGCGCTGAACCCCTTGGACATGTCCACCACCGGGGCTGTCACGTTGTCCGCGAACAGTGCCACGCCGCCAGGGTTCTCCAGGCGTGCGCCCGGCATGAACAGACCGCCGGGCAACTGTGCGCCCGGCAGCCGTACCCCGCCCCGCGCGATGAATCCCCGGCAGAAGACGCCGCCCCCCATGGCCAGGCCCCCAGCCCACACCGCCCATCCCCCGGGCGCCGATATCAGCGTCCCGTCCAAGTCCAGTTCCCCGGCCACGTGAGCGTTCATGAGGGAGAGATGGCCCGGTTCCATCACGCAGCCGCCGAGGTCGAGGTGGCCGTCGACGCGAGCCAGTTCGGCCCTGACTCCGGGAATCCAGCTGTCCGTGATCCGTACCGTGCGCGTCGATGCGGCGTAGAGACTGACCTCCTGCTCCAACCGGCATTCCTTCAACCAGAGCAGATGGCTGATGTCCGCACCGGCCAGATCGAGACAGCCAGTGACATGTGCGCCGGCGAGGCGCAGGGAAGCGACGCTGCTGGACTGCTCCGTGTTGCCGCCCAGCAGAAGGGCGGCCACGACCTCGGCACGGACCGTGCGCTCGGGTCCCCACTGTGCTCCCCTGGCGGGATCGTCGTCCTCAGCCGTCCCCGTACGCAGATCCACCCACCGCCCTTCGGGGAAGGCATCCCACAACGCGCGCTCAGCCGCGGTCAGTTCGTCGTAGGTCAGCACCGCTTCAGGTTACGGCCGGCCCGCCGGGATACGAGTGAATCGATCTCGCCGCGGCTGAAGTGAGCACGCCGCTGGAGGCGTCCCGGGTAGCCCCGCCCCGCATGACACACGTCACACCTGCGGTTCGCTGCTCGCCGCGCTCGGCGTGCGCCCTCGCATCGCGATACGGATCCTGCGGCCCACCAAGATCGCAGCAACCTGGGTAAGCAAGATCGTAAGTAGTTGCTGTACGTCGCTGTTGTACGGCAGCAGAAAGCCCCCGCCAGGTTTCCCCGGCGGGGGCTCTGATGTGCGTGGACCTGAGGGGATTTGAACCCCTGACCCCCTCGATGCGAACGAGGTGCGCTACCAGTCTGCGCCACAGGCCCTTGCGACGAGTGAAACTCTAGCATCCCCTGCGGGGTGCTCGGTAATCCGTTCCCCGCTGGTCAGTGAAGGGCCCGTCACTCGTTGGCGGCGCGCGGCCGGTCCTCGTCGGCGTACTGGTCGAAGAGGGGGGTACGGCCGCGGTCGCGGGCGCCGCGGGGTGGGGTGGCGACCGGGTCCGGGGCAGGGGCGGGGTCCTGGGCGGAGGTGGGGTCGACGGTGCTGGAGCGGGCGGAGCTCCAGGCGTCGGGGGCGGCCAGGTCGACGCTGCCGGTGGCGCGCGGGGCGACGGGCGCGGTGACGTAGGTGGGCAGCGGGACGGGCACCGGCTCCCAGCCCTCCCCGGCGGCCGGGCCCCGCTCGCGCTCGCGCTCCTGGTCCACCCACTCCGCGTGGTCGGTCTGCTCGACCAGCGCGCGGCGCCCGGCCGCGTGCGGGGAGGGCGCCGGTGCGGGCGCGGGCTCGGCCTCGGCGGGGGCGGGCGGGTCGGCGGGGCCGTCGTCGGCGGAGGGGCCCTCAGCGGGCGGATGCGCCCGCGGACGGCGCTCACGCAGCCGCTGCGCGGCCTGCTCGGCGTGGCGCTGGTCCATGGTGAAGGCGAAGCGGCGGCGCTCCTGGGCACGGAGGTAGGCGATATAGGCGCTGAGCAGTATGGCCGGGATGCCCGGGGCCCACAGGAAGGCGAGGCCGCCGACGGCCGCGACGATGGCGCCGAGGGTGAAGGCGAGGAAGAGGAGCACGGTGGTGCGGCGGCGGCGTGCGAGCACTCGCGCGCGCCGTCCGCGGTCCAGCGCGCTCCAGCCGCCACCGCTCGCGCGGACCGCACCGGCCGCGCCGGCCCCGCCGCGCGCACCGCCCGCACCCCCGGCCGCCGGTGCCGACGCCGCCTCGGCGGGGGTGTCGGCGCCCATGGAGACGGGTGCGCGCAGGGTTACGGGCTCGGCGAAGGCCCGGACGTCGATCGCGTCGGTCACCGCTTCCGGGTCGGCCGCGTAGCGCCCCGGCTCGGCGGAGGCGCCTCCCGTGGCGGGGGCGTCCGCGCCCTCGGCGGTGCGCTCCGCGAGGTCATCCGTCGGGTTCCCGGGGCGCCTGAGGTCCGCACGGCTCTTGGCGTAACGGCGCTCCATGCCCGCCCGTCCGGACAGCAGCCGGATGGCGGTGCTGAAGCGTTCCGTCGGACGGGCCTCATTGAGCTCGTCCTGCCTACGAAGCCACATCGGCACCAAATAGGCGGCCCAGGCCCCGACGATGACTGCGTAGATGAGGCCACTGCTGCTCACGCTCACACGGTAGAGGGGTCCGCATGAGGCCATCTGCCAATTGGCGCGGTGTGTCGCACGATCTGGCTGATATCTCGAAAGTTTTTTGTGATTGTTGGTATGATCAGGTTGGAAATGTTCTCCCGCTAATCGAACAGGCATTTTATTTCTGTGATGCGCCTGGTCGCGTCCGGTGCCACCGCTCCAGCAGCCCCTCGGACAGTTCCTCCACCGTGAGCGCGTAGACCAGGTGGTCGCGCCATGCGCCGTCGATGTGGAGATAGCGCGGCCGCAGCCCTTCCTGGCGGAATCCGAGTTTCTCCACCACCCGGCGGCTGGGCAGGTTCTCGGGCCGGATGCACACCTCGATGCGGTGCAGTCCGATGGTGCGGAAGCAGTGGTCGACGGCGAGCGCGACCGAGGTCGGCATCACTCCGCGCCCGGCCACCGCCTGGTCGATCCAGTAGCCGACATGGCCGGAGCACATCGACCCCCAGGTGATCCCGGCGACCGTCAACTGCCCGGCCAGCCGCCCCTGGTACTCGATGACGAACGGCAGCATCCGTCCGGCGTGCGCCTCGGCCCGCAGATGGCGGACCATCTGCCGGAAGGTCGGCCGGTGGGTGACGGGGCCGCCCGGCGGGGGCGGTGGGATGGTCGCCTCCCAGGGCCGCAGCCACTCCCGGTTGCGCTGGTTGACCTCACGCCAGGGACGCTGGTCGCGCAGCTTTATGGGGCGGAGGACGGTGTCTCCGTCCGCCAGCACGACCGGCCAGGGGGCGTTCAGCGTGCGCTCCCGGCCGGCCCCGAGGGATCGGTGACACCGGCCTGGTCGGCGGGTCTGCGGTGGTCCCCGCCGTGGATCTGGTCGACCGCGTGGACCAGGAGGCGGCCGAGCACCGTAAGGCCGTCACGCACCCCTCCGGTGGAGCCGGGCAGATTGACGACCAGGGTCGTGCCGGCGACTCCGGCCAGCCCCCGGGAGAGCGCGGCGGTGGGCACCTTGGCGAGCCCCTCGGCCCGGATGGCCTCCGCGATCCCAGGGATCTCGTAGTCCAGGACGTGGCGGGTGGCCTCCGGGGTGCGGTCGGTGGGGGTGAGGCCGGTGCCCCCGGTGGTCACCACGACGTCGTACGAGGCCGCCACGGCGTCCCGCAGGGCGGCCTCCACCGGATCGCCGTCGGGTACCACCCGCGGGCCGTCCACGGCGAAGCCGAGGGCGGCCAGGCCCTCGGCGATCAGCGGGCCCCCGGTGTCGGCGTAGACCCCGGCGGCGGCGCGGTTGGAGGCGGTGACGACCAGGGCGCGGCGCGGCGCCGCTGACCCGCTCATGCCCGGCTCCACTCGCCGGACTTGCCGCCCGTCTTCTCGTCCACCCGTACGTCGGTGATGACGGCCCCCTTGTCGACGGCCTTGACCATGTCGATCACCGTGAGCGCGGCGACCGAGACCGCCGTCAGGGCCTCCATCTCCACGCCCGTGCGGTCCGTGGTCTTCACGGTGGCGGTGATCTCGACGGCGTCATCGGCGACCTCGAGGTCCACCGTGACGCCCGACACCGCGAGCGGATGACACAGCGGGATCAGGTCCGGGGTCCGCTTGGCGCCCATGATGCCCGCGATCCGGGCGGTGGCGAGGGCGTCGCCCTTGGGGAGGCCCTCGCCGCGCAACAGTTCCACGACGCGCGGCGCGACGAGTACGCGGCCGCTCGCCCGAGCGGTGCGCGCGGTGACGTCCTTGGCTGAGACGTCGACCATGCGCGCGGCACCAGACGGGTCGAGGTGGGTGAGATGGTCCTGGGCGCTGCTCATGGTTCTCCCGGTCCGGGCCAGGTGGCTCCTGTGTGGGACGACACCGTACCCGCCGTGCCCGGCGGCTAGGCCAGCAGGACGACGTCCACCTCGGCGCCGGGGGCTACCTCGGTGACGCCTTCGGGGACGACGATCAGCGCATTGGCGTGGGCCATGGCCTTGATCAGGTGCGATCCCGCACCGCCCACCGGGGTGACGGTGGCCGGGCCGTCGGTCGTGGCGGGCTCGTACCAGCCGCGCAGGAACTGGCGTCGGTCCTTGGGCGAGGAGGCGACGCCCTGGGGGCAGACCGCCTGCTCGACGGTGCGGTGGATGTCGTCGCCGCCCAGCAGGGTGCGGATGACGGGGCGCACGAAGAGCTCGAAGGAGACGTACGAGCTCACCGGATTGCCGGGCAGGGCGATCAGCGGGGTGTTCTCCGGGCCGACGAGGCCGAAGCCCTGGGGCTTGCCGGGCTGCATGGCGAGCTTGCGGAAGTGGACCTCGTGCATCGCCTCCTTGACCACGTCGTACGCGCCGACGCTGACCCCGCCGCTGGTGACGACGATGTCGGCGCGGACCAGCTGGTCCTCGACGGCGGCGCGCAGCGTGGCGGCGTCGTCGGCCACCGCACCCACCCGGTAGGCGATCGCGCCGGCCTCCCGGGCGGCGGCGGTGAGCTGGAAGCTGTTGGAGTCGTGGATCCGGCCGGGGCCCGCCTCCTCGCCCGGCTGGACCAGCTCACTGCCGGTGGAGAGCACGACCACCCGCGGCCGGGGCCGCACCTTCACCGTGGCGCGGCCGAGCGCGGCCAGCAGCCCGATCTGCGGCGCCCCCAGGACCGTGCCGGCGCGCAGCGCGAGCTCGCCCGCGTCCGCGTCGCTGCCCCGGGTGCGGATGTGCCGGCCCTCCGTCGCCGGGCGGAAGACGCGCACCCTGCCGCTTCCGCCGTGGGGGTCCGAGCCGCGTGCGGGCATATGGGTGACCGGCCCGCTGTCGAGGCCGCCGTCGGTCCACTCGACGGGGACGACGGCCTGGCCGCCGGGCGGGATCGGGGCACCGGTCATGATCCGGGCCGCCTCGCCGGGGCCCACGACGGGCAGGTCACCGCTGCCCGCCGCGATGTCGCCGATGACGGTCAGCACCGCGGGGTGGTCCTCGGTCGCGGCCGCGACATCAGCCGTACGGACGGCATAGCCGTCCATGGAGCTGTTGTCGAAGGGCGGAAGCGCGCCGGGGACGGTGACGTCCTCCACCAGGACGCAGCCCTGGGCGTCGAGCAACTGCAGCTCGATGGGCTCCAGCGGGTGGACGTGCCCGAGGATGTCGTCGAGGTGCTCGGCCACCGTCCAGACCCGGTCCTGGTCCGGGCCGCGATCGGCGGCCCGTGCTGCGGTGCTGCTCAAGGTGCTACATCTCCTCGGTGACGTACCTGCGAAGCCATTCCCGGAACTCCGGGCCCAGGTCTTCACGTTCGCACGCGAGTCTGACAATGGCACGCAGATAGTCGCCACGGTCGCCTGTGTCGTAGCGGCGCCCCTTGAAGACGACGCCGTGCACCGGGCCGCCGAGGTCCGGACTGGAGGCTAGCGCCTGCAGGGCGTCGGTGAGCTGGATCTCGCCACCGCGGCCCGGCTCGGTCTCGCGCAGCACCCCGAAGACGGCCGGGTCGAGCACGTAGCGGCCGATGACGGCGTAGTTGCTGGGCGCGTCGGCGGGGTCGGGCTTCTCGATCAGGCCGGTGACCTGGACGACGTCGTCGTCCACTGTCGGTTTGACCGCCGCGCAGCCGTAGAGGTGGATCTGGGCCGGGTCCACCTCCATCAGGGCGATGACGCTGCCGCCGTGCCGCTCCTGGACGTCGACCATACGGGCCAGAAGGGGGTCACGGGCATCGATGAGGTCGTCGCCGAGGAGGACGGCAAAGGGCTGATCACCGACGTGCGGAGCGGCGCAGAGCACGGCATGCCCGAGGCCCTTGGGGTCGCCTTGGCGGACATAGTGCATGGTCGCCAGGTCGCTGGACTCCTGGACGCGGGCGAGTCGGGTCTCGTCGCCCTTGCGGACCAGGACCTCTTCGAGCTCGTAGTTGCGGTCGAAGTGGTCCTCCAGGGGCCGCTTGTTACGGCCGGTGACCATCAGAACGTCGGACAGCCCGGCGGTGACGGCTTCCTCGACGACGTACTGGATCGCCGGCTTGTCGACAACCGGCAGCATCTCCTTGGGGGTGGCCTTGGTGGCCGGAAGAAAGCGGGTTCCGAGGCCCGCGGCAGGGATGACAGCCTTGCTGATCCGAGTACGCGATTGAGTCATGTACCGAACCCTATCCGGTGCCTTTGGGGCAAATGATGAGTATTCGGTGAATATGGCATGAGACAGGGAGATTGCGCACCCAGTGATCAACACCGACGCTAGTAAGCACGCATTGCGGAAACGTCACCTGGCGGTGAGGTCCAGGTTGACGGCGGATGACATCGAGAAGGCCGGCACCGCTCTGGCGTGTCGCGCCCTTGAGCTCCCCGAGATCGCCAAGGCGGCCACCGTGGCGGCCTATGTGTCCATGGGGAGCGAGCCCGGTACGCGCGCCCTGAGGGAGGCTCTGCGCGCCCGCGGGGTCCGGGTGCTGCTTCCGGTGCTGCGCGCGGACAACGATCTCGACTGGGGCGAGGACGAGGGGCCCGATCGGCTGGCGCCCGCGCGGCGCGGCCTGCTGGAGCCCGAGGGGCCGCGGCTCGGCCCCGAGGCGGTCACCCGGGCGGACGTGGTGCTGCTGCCCGGCCTCGCGGTGGACCGGCGCGGGATGCGGCTGGGCCGCGGCGGCGGCTCGTACGACCGGGTGCTGGCCCGGCTGGCGGAGGCGGGGGCCGATCCGGCGCTGGTGGTGCTGCTGTACGACGGTGAGCTGCTGGACGAGGTGCCCGAGGAGGGCCACGACCGGCCGGTGCACGCGGCGGTGACCCCGTCGGGCCTCCACCGCTTCACGCCGCGGCCCCGCTGAGGGCGCCCGGAGGCGCCTCCCGGCGGGGCCGCGAGGGTTGGCGGGCACCGGGGACCGGCCGGGGGCGCGAACGCCCCTCAGACGGCCACCGGGCCCTTCGGGGCCCGACGGGGGCCCTGGGGGTAAGGCGTCGAGTTCCACGGAGCTCAGCCGCGCTACGGGGTGAGCGCGAGCTCGTCGTCGGTCGACTTGTCCACGGCGCTCTTGCTGAACGCCCAGGGCAGCAGCTCGCCCTTCGCCCACTTCTCGGTCTGGTCCGTGTAGTGCGCGTTGTAGGCGTGGCCGGAGGCGCCGGTGAGGTTGATCCAGCGCGACTTGTCGAGGTTGTCGAGGTTGACGACCATGCGCATCGAGGGGACCCAGGTGACGTCGTAGCCGCCGGCCGCGTTCCATCCGGTGGCATTGACGGCCGCCTCGCCGCCGGAGAGGTTCCAGGGCCCCCGGTTGAGGAGCCACTGCACCACGCCGGGGCCGTCGGTGCCCAGGGTCTGGTTCTTCAGCGTCAGCCGGTGCAGCCGGCCCCAGCTCCAGCTGTCGATGTCCTTGCCCAGCTTGGCGGTGAGCTCGGAGCGCGCGGCCCGCATGGCCTGCGCGAGCAACTCGTCGCGGTTGGTGGCGCCGGGCTTGTTGCGGGTGCCCTCCGTCTTCCACCAGTTGTTCTTCGGGTCCTTGATGATGTTGCGCACGACCTCGTACCAGCGGTCACCGCCGTCGGGCTGGGCCATGTCGGGGGCGCGCTTACCGCATTCGCGCACCAGCCGGGTGTTGCCGTTCAGGTCCTCCAGCGGACCGGAGTCGTCGGCCGGGCGCACCCGCAGGCACTCGCCCTCGACCCGCAGCTCCTTGGGGAGCTTGTCGCCGAAGGCCAGCTTGAGGGTGTTGCGCCAGACGGCGTTGAAGTACGCGGCGGCCGCCGAGTCCGAGTCCTGGGTGTAGTCCCAGCTCTCCAGCAGCTTCTGCGCCTCGCGTACGTAGTCGTCCTTGATGTTGATCTTCAGCAGATAGGGCGTCAGCAGCTTGGCGACCTCGCTGCTGTTGTCCATCTGCATGGACTGCATGTCGTCCGTGGAGATCTTCCCACCGTCCTTGATCTTCGACTCGATGAGGTCGGCGATGCGCTGGCTCCGCGCGCCGTACCCCCAGTCGTCGGTCAGCGGATACGGGTAGGTCTTCTCGTCTATGACGGCCTGGTTGGCGGTGACGATGTAGCCGCGGTCGGGGTTGAGCTCCCAGGGCAGCGCCGACTGCGGGATGTACTTGCTCCACTTGTAGCGCGAGTCCCAGCCGGGCGCCGGGTAGCGGCCGTCGCCCTTGGAGCGCACCGGGATCTGGCCGGGCGCCTGGTAGCCGATGTTGCCCTCGGTGTCGGCGTAGATGAGGTTCTGGGAGGGGACCGCGAAGTCGCGGGCCGCCTTACGGAAGTCCTGGAAGTTCTTGGCCGCGTCGAGCCCGAAGACCGCGTCCATGGTGTTGGACGGGGTGAGCGCGGTCCACTTCAGCGCCACCGCGTAGCCGTCGCCGCGGTCGGGAGCCACGTCATCGGCGCCGCTGCCGACCGGGGCGCTCTTGCCGACGGAGGTGAGCTCGTCGTCACGGTCGGAGACGATCGGGCCGTTGTTGGTGGTGCGGACGGTGATCGTACGGCTCTTGCCGCCGGCGACCTTGATGGTCTCCTCACGCGTGGTGAACGGGACCTGCTTGCCGTCGTAGAGGTAGCTGTCGGCGGTGACCTTCTCCAGGTACAGGTCGCTGACGTCGGCGCCGAGGTTGGTCATGCCCCAGCTGATGTTCTGGTTGTGGCCTATGACCACACCGGGCATACCGGCGAAGGTGAAGCCCGCCGTGTCGTACGGACAGGCGCTGGTGACCTGCTTGCAGTGCAGCCCCATCTGGTACCAGACGGACGGCAGCTGGGGCGCCAGATGCGGGTCGTTGGCGAGCAGCGGCTTACCGGTGGTCGTGTACTTGCCGGAGACGACCCACGAGTTGGAGCCGATACCGGTCCCGTTCGGGCCGAGCAGCGCCGGGACGTCATCCAGGGTCTTGGAGAGCGAGGACAGCTGGGTCTGCAGCCCCTGCGTGGCGCCGGTGGCCCCTCCGTCCACCGTGCCGTTACCGCCCGTGGAGCTCGTCGATCCGGTCGGCGTGGCCTGGGGGTCGAACTCGTCGGTGAGCTCGTCGACGGCGCCCCCCTGGACGATCGGCTTGTTCCGGCTGTACGGGTAGGCCGGGTAGAGCTCTTCTATCTGCTTGGCGCTGAGCCTGCTGGAGGCCAGGGCGCGATCCACCTCGTCCTGCATGTTGCCGCGCAGGTCCCAGGCCATCGCCTTGAGCCAGGCCACCGAGTCGACCGGGGTCCACTTCTCGGGCTTGTAGCCGTCGTTCTTGAAGTCCAGGGCCGCGTACTCGACGGACAGCTCCTCGCCCTGGTGGTCCTTGAGGTAGGCGTTGACGCCGTCGGAGTAGGCCCGCAGATACTTCTTGGTGGTGGACGACAGCTTGGTGTCGTACTCCTGCTGGGCCACCCGGTGCCAGCCCAGGGTGCGCAGGAACGCGTCGGTCTCCACCTGGCTGGAACCGAACATCTCCGAGAGCCGGCCGGCCGTCATATGACGGCGGACGTCCATCTCCCAGAAGCGGTCCTGGGCCTGGACGAATCCCTGGGCGCGGAAGAGGTCCTCGGGGGTGCCGGCGTAGATCTGAGGTATCCCATAGCCGTCGCGCTTGACCTGCACGGGGCCGTCCAACCCCTTGAGCTGAAGCGATCCCGTGGTCTCCGGGAATGAGGCACGAACTGTACTGACGCTCCAGTACGCGCCGTAGCCGACGCCCCCGACGAGCAGCAGCACGACTGCGATCACGATCAGGCGGAGACGTCGGCTCTTCTTCTTTTTGGGAGAAGAGCCGGTTGTGTTGGCGGGCATCGCTGTCCTTCGAGGGGCAGGGTGATCCTGGAGTGCTGGAGCAACCATAGGCGCAGCGCTGTCGCCGCCCCTACGCGGAGTCATGACTGACGCCATCCACCGGCCACTGGCCGGGCTTCTACACCGGCGGCGAAGACTTCTCGCGGAAGGCTCGCGTCAAGATCCCGTAAAATGTTAGATAAGGCAATGAAGTTCCGGTCGGCCGGGAACCCTTCGCAGCGTTTCCGCCGCTCCCGTGAGAAAGGGTCGGCCCCTGACTGTTCACCACCTCAATGAATTGCTGCTGATCTGCTCGCTCGTCCTGCTCGTCGCGGTGGCGGCCGTAAGGGTCTCCTCGCGCAGCGGCCTGCCCACGCTGCTGATCTACCTCGGGATGGGCGTCGCCATCGGCACGGACGGCATCGGCGTCACCTTCAACGACGCCGCGCTGACGCAGAACATCGGCTATGCCGCGCTCGTCGTCATCCTGGCCGAAGGCGGTCTGGGCACGAAGTGGAGCGAGATCAAACCCGCACTGCCGACGGCCGCCGTACTGTCCACCGCGGGGGTCGCGGTGAGCGTGGGGGTCACCGCGGCCGCGGCGCACTATGTGGTGGGACTGGGCTGGCAGCAGGCACTGATCATCGGTGCGGTGGTGTCGTCCACGGACGCGGCCGCGGTCTTCTCGGTGCTGCGCACGGTGCCGCTGCCCAAACGGCTCACGGGCGTCCTGGAGGCCGAGTCCGGCTTCAACGACGCCCCCGTGGTGATCCTGGTCGTCGCCTTCTCCAGCCAGGGCCCCATGGAGTCCTGGTACGCCCTGGTCGGCACGATCGCCCTGGAGCTGGCGATCGGCGCGGCGGCCGGCCTGGCGATCGGCTGGCTGGGAGCCTACGGTCTGCGGCACGTGGCACTGCCCGCCTCGGGCCTGTACCCGATCGCGGTGGTCGCCATCGCGGTGACCGCCTACGCGGGCGGCGCCCTGGCGCACGGGTCCGGCTTCCTCTCGGTCTACCTCGCCACGCTGCTGATGGGCAACGCCCGGCTGCCGCACTGGCCGGCGACGCGCGGCTTCGCCGAGGGGCTGGGCTGGATCGCCCAGATCGGGATGTTCATCCTGCTCGGGCTGCTGGTCACCCCGCATGAGCTGGGCGATGACATCTGGCCCGCCCTCGCCGTCGGGCTGGTGCTGACCGTGGTGGCCCGGCCGGTGTCGGTGCTGGTCAGCACAGCGCCGTTCCGGATGCCCTGGCGGGAGAAGGCGCTGCTGTCCTGGGCCGGGCTGCGCGGTGCGGTGCCGATCGTGCTGGCGACCATCCCGATGGTCAACGACGTGCCCGGCAGCCGCCGGATCTTCAACATCGTCTTCGTGCTGGTGATCGTCTACACCCTGGTCCAGGGACCGACGCTGCCCTGGCTCGCCCCCCGGCTGCGGCTCGAGGAGGCCGAGCCCGCCGACCTGGGCATCGAGTCGGCGCCGCTGGAGCGGCTGCGCGGGCATCTGCTGTCGGTGTCGATCCCCCAGGCGTCCAAGATGCACGGGGTTGAGATCGGCGAGCTGCGGCTGCCCCCCGGGTCCGCCGTCACCCTGGTGGTCCGGGACGGGACCAGCTTCGTGCCGCTGCCCTCGACCGTGCTGCGGCGTGGTGACGAGCTGCTGGTGGTGGCCACGGACCCGGTGCGCGACGCGGCGGAACGGCGGCTGCGGGCGGTGGCCCGGGGCGGCAAGCTGGCGGGCTGGCTGGGCATGGGAGCGGGGTGACGAGCACCGGGGACGGCAGCCGGAGCCGCCCCGGACGGAGGTGGGCTCGATCACCGTGGGCCCCGCCGCAGTGGACTGACGCGCGGGAATACTGCACTATGGACCGTCGTTAGCACTCATTGAGTGAGAGTGCCAGGAGGAAGAACGTGCCGACCTACCAGTACCAGTGCACCGAGTGCGGCGAGGGCCTCGAGGCGGTGCAGAAGTTCACCGACGACGCGCTCACCGAGTGCCCGAACTGCAAGGGACGCCTGAAGAAGGTGTTCTCGGCGGTCGGCATCGTGTTCAAGGGCTCCGGCTTCTACCGGAACGACAGCCGCTCCTCCTCCAGCAGCACGAGCGGCGGTTCGAGCAAGCCGGCGGCGAAGAGCGACAGCTCCAGTTCGTCGTCCTCTTCGTCCTCGTCCTCCTCGGACTCCTCATCCTCGTCCTCCTCCTCGACGCCTTCGTCTTCGTCCTCGTCGTCTTCGGCGTCCTCGACGTCGAGCTCGGCCGCCTGATCCGGCCACCCGCTCTTGGGCTTCACCGACGCCCCGCCGCCCCCTCCGGGAAGCGGCGGGGTGTCGTTCGCGCGCATGCGGCTGGCTAGGGTGACCACATGGTCGAGACCAGCAGGCAAGCAGACATAGGGGTCATCGGGGGTTCGGGGTTCTATACGTTCCTCGACGATGTGACTGAGATCACCGTGGAGACCCCCTATGGGGCGCCGAGCGATTCGCTCGTCCTCGGCGACATCGAGGGACGGCGGGTCGCCTTCCTCCCGCGGCACGGCCGCAAGCACCACCTGCCGCCGCACCGCATCAACTACCGCGCCAACCTCTGGGCCCTGCGCTCGCTCGGGGTGCGGCAGGTCCTCGGCCCCTGCGCGGTGGGTGGGCTGCGGCCGGAGTACGGGCCGGGGACACTGCTCGTCCCGGACCAGCTGGTGGACCGTACGAAGGGGCGCACGCAGACGTTCTTCGACGGTGAGCCGCTGCCGGACGGACGGGTGCCGAACGTGGTGCACACCACCTTCGCCGACCCGTACTGCCCGCTGGGACGGAAGGCGGCCGTGGACGCGGCACGCGGACGCGGCTGGGAGCCGGTGGACGGCGGGACCATGTGCGTGGTCGAGGGTCCGCGCTTCTCCACCCGGGCCGAATCGCGCTGGCATGCGGCACAGGGCTGGTCGGTGGTCGGCATGACGGGCCACCCGGAAGCGGTGCTCGCTCGTGAACTGGGTCTCTGCTACACCTCGTTGACGCTCGTCACCGATCTGGACGCGGGCGTGGAGACCGGCGAGGGCGTCACCCACACCGAGGTGCTGAAGGTCTTCGGGGAGAATGTGGGCCGACTGCGTGAGGTGCTCTTCGACGCGGTGGGCAGGCTGCCGGAGAACTCCGCGCGGGACTGCCTGTGCACGCATGCCCATGACGGCTGGGACCTGGGGATAGAGCTTCCGTAGGGGAAAGCCGCGTCCGGGACGGCGGGTCGGCACAGGGCGGCTGGTGCCTGCGGGCACGACTCGCGATGGGGCCGGTGCCGGACGGGGCCGGTGCCGGTCGAGGCGGGTGCCGGATGGGGCCGGTGTCAGTCGGGGCGGGTGTCGCTTGAGGCGAGCGCCACGGGCGGGTGTCCCTCGCTCGGGTGACCGGGTTGTCCACAGCCCGGTGGCCGTCCACAGGCCCGAGCGGGATCGGGCGGAGACGGGCATGGTGAGGGAGCCAGAAGCACCCGGTCCCTCACGGCAGGCGGTGATGTGCCATGTCCCATCCGTCCCCCACTCTCGCGTTACCCCGCTCCGCTCCCCCGGCCCGTGCGGTGCCACGCTTCGCTCCGGTGCGCACGGGGCGTGACGGCGGATTCCGGCTCGGACGGGCCATGCGGCGGCGGCGCCGCGCGATGGCGGCGGGGCTGGCGCTGACGGCCGCCGCACTCGCCGCCGCGGCACCCTCCGGCAAGGGGCACACGGACGGTGTGTCCTCGCCGCCCGCCCCGGCGCGCGAGGATCCGGGCGGTGCGCCGCGCCCGGTCATGGTGTCAGCGCCGGTCCGGATCGCGGACGCGGCGGCGGTGCGGCTGCTGCACCCCGGCGACCGGGTGGATGTGCTGGCCACGCCGCTTCCGGACGCCGCGCGCACCCGGTCGTCCGGTTCCGCGGCGCGGGTGGTCGCGCGTGGGGTCCGGGTGGCCGAAGTGCCGGGAGCCCGTGGATCCCGGGGCATCCGCACGGCGGACGACGGAGCCGACGGCGGGACGTTCGGCGAAGGGGCGGACGGCGGCGGGGCGTTGGTGGTGCTGACAGTGCCGCGAGCGGACGCCACCGCGCTCGCCGGGGCCGCGGCCGGCTCCCGATTGGCGGTGACGCTGTGCCGCTGCTGACTCACCCGGCTCCCCTGATTCCCCTTTCACCTGCGGGTGTAGGTTGCGGAACCGTCCGCTCCAGCACCGACGCGGCGAAAGAGAGGCAGTGGGTTGAGTCAAGAGAAGGTGACCGAGGAGAAGCAGAGCGTCATGGAAGGGTTCAAAGCCTTCCTGATGCGCGGCAATGTGATCGATCTGGCCGTCGCGGTCGTCATCGGAGCCGCCTTCACCGCCGTCGTGAACTCGATAGTGAAGGGCTTCATCAATCCCATAGTCGGAGCCTTCGGCACGAAGGATCTCGAGAAGTACCGCTCCTGTCTCAAGGCGCCCTGCGAGACCAATGCCACGGGCGATGTGGTCCACGGCATACCGATCCTGTGGGGAAGCGTGCTGTCAGCCGTGCTGACCTTCCTGATCACAGCGGCGGTGGTGTACTTCCTGATGGTGCTGCCGATGTCGCGCTATCTGGCGCGGAAGGCCGCCAAGGACGCGAAGGTGGAGGAGGAGCAGGCCGTCGCGGAGGCCGAGGAGATCATTCTGCTGCGCCAGATTCGCGACGAGCTGGTGGCGCGGCGCGGCGCCGCCCACGGCGGTGGTGGCAGCGGCTCCAGCGCCTAGGGATGCGTCAGAGGTGGTGGGGCGGCTTCTCGGCGAGGAACCGGGCCAGGTCGGCGGCGTCGTCCGCGCTGTCGCCGCCGGGAATCCGCTCACCCCACCCGTGGTCCGTATCGTCCGATGACCGCTCCGCCAGTGGATCGTCGAAGTTCAGCGCGGCGGCCGGATCGCGCGGTCCGGAGGCAGGGGCGGTGCTCATGCCTCAAGAGTACGGCCCGGTCAGCGGCTCGGTGTACCGGCCGAGCTCGTCGTGCCACCACAGGTCGCGCCCGGGGGTCCAGGACACCGGGCAGGCGAGCCGGTGGACGACGAGCACGGACCGCACCTCGGGGCAGCCGGTCAGCGCCCGGTCGATGTGCCGCTTGAGCGGCTGTGGCTCCCCGCGGTGCAGTCCGGCGTCAGCGGTGATGACGACCTTGGCACCGGCCTCCCTGATCCGGTCGCGCAGTTCGTGGGAGCACAGCCCCACGGGGAGGCTGGCGCGGACGACGTCGAGCCGGCCGCAGGCGAGCGTGGCGATCACGGACTCGGGCACCAGCGGCAGATGCACCGCCACCCGGTCCCCGGCGCGGACGCCGAGCCGAGTGAGGGCCGCGGCGGCTCGGGCCGCCTGGTCGAGCAGCTGGGCATGGGTGAGCTCCTCGGTGCAGTCCGGCTCGCTGATCCATCGGAGGGCGACCCGGGCGGCCCGCCGAGTGTCGGCGGCCAGTGTCGGGAGCTCCTCCGTCCGAGAGGTATGGGGCACGGCGGTCTTCTTCTGGACGGGGGCGAACGGCATACGGCTCAGCCTGCTGCCACGTCATCAACGTTCGATGAACGCCCTCTATATGAGGGGGCCTCACCCCACTCCGAGGTGCCTTCACCCCACCTGGAAGGGCTCTCATCCCGCTCCGAACCCTTCGGCGGCGATCGTGCGACGGTGGATACGGGGGTGGTCCGCGCCTCGGTACCCGACCATGCCACGGCTGCCCGTGCTACGCATAGCTTCCATGAATGCCGAGCGGGCAAACCCCGAACCAGTCCCCACCGGCCCGGACGACAGCCTGACGGATGTCCGCGGGCTGCGGGTGGGCCATGCCCAGCGGTCCGGCGGCGGCCGGCTGACCGGGACGACCGTGGTGCTGGCCCCCGAGGGCGGTGCGGTCGCCGCGGTCGATGTGCGCGGCGGCGGCCCCGGCACCCGGGAGACCGATGCCCTCGATCCGCGCAATCTGGTCCAGCGCGTCGATGCCGTCGTGCTGACCGGCGGCAGCGCGTTCGGGCTCGACAGCGCCTCGGGGGTGGCCGCCTGGCTGGAGGAGCACGGCCGGGGCTTCCGGGTCGGCCCCGATCCGGCGCAGGTCGTTCCGGTGGTCCCGGCCGCCGCCCTCTTCGACCTGGGCCGGGGCGGCGACTGGCGGGCCCGCCCGGACGCCGCGCTGGGGCGTGCGGCGATCGAGGCGGCGGCCCGTTCGGAACCGGGTGCGCCGGTCGTGCAGGGCAATGTGGGGGCGGGCACGGGCGCGGTGGCCGGGGGACTCAAAGGCGGCACTGGTTCGGCCTCCACGGTGCTGCCGTCCGGCACCACGGTGGCCGCGCTGGCGGTGGTCAACGCCGCGGGCTCGGTCATCGATCCCGATACGGGGGTGCTGTACGGGGAGCTCCATGGGCCGTGGGAGGAGGGTGGGCCCCGCAGGCCCGGTGCGGCCGAGCACGCGGAGGCGATGCGCCGGCTGGCTGCCGCGCGGGCCGAGTCGGAGCGGCGGCAGGCCGCGTCGGTGCGGCCTCCGCTGAACACGACGCTGGCCGTGGTCGCCACCGATGCCCTGCTCACGCGAGCCCAGGCGCACAAGCTCGCGGGCACGGCGCATGACGGGCTGGCACGGGCCGTCCGGCCGGTGCATCTGCTGTCCGACGGCGACACGGTCTTCGCCCTGGCCACCTGCGGGCGCCCGTTGATACCGGAGGGTGGCCCCGAGGACGCCGGCGATCCGGCGTTCGGGGTGCACCGGGAGGCCGGGGCGCTGAACGAGGTGCTGGCGGCCGGGGCGGATGTGCTGACCCGAGCGGTGGTCAAGGCGGTGCTCGCGGCGGAGACGGTGGACGGTCCGGGCGGTGTCTTCCCCGCCTATCGGGATCTTTACAGCAGTTGATCCGCCGAAGCCGGAGGCTGGAGGAATGACCGGAGGAATGACCGGAGCGAAGAAGGGGTTCGGCTGGGGTTCGGGTCGGCGTTCGGCGCCGGTCACCGCCGGGGTCCGGACGGTGCAGGGCGAGCGGCGGACCCGCACGGCCGATCTCGCCGTCCTGGACCTGGGCAGTGCCACGGTGCCCCGGCTGGGCAGTGCCCCGGTACCGGTCCGGTGCCCCCGGTCTTCCAGCCGGGGCCTGGCGAGGCCGCGCTCGGTGCGCCTACTGCGCCTCGCGCGGCCTGCCCACGGACAGCGGCGATGGACCACTCACGGACAGCCGGCGGTGGGCCACCCACGGACGTGGGCGGTCCACCGCCGGATCGGACAGGAGGTGACGAAGACGCGGTCAGACCGCCACCGCCACCTTCGACTCTTCCTCGGTAGCGCCCTCGGTGGCCTCGGCACCGGCCTGGTCCGCGGCCTCCGGCTCCGCCGTCTTGCGCAGTCCCTTGAGGAACACCACCAGACCGGCCGAGACCACCGTGCCCGCCACGACGGCCACCAGGTAGAGGAACGGCTGGCCGATCAGCGGGACCACGAAGATGCCGCCGTGCGGGGCGCGCAGGGTGCAGTCGAAGGCCATCGACAGGGCACCGGTGATGGCTCCGCCCACCATCGACGAGGGGATCACCCGCAGCGGGTCCGCCGCCGCGAACGGAATGGCGCCCTCGCTGATGAAGGAGGCACCCAGCACCCAGGCGGCCTTGCCGTTCTCCCGCTCGGTCTTGGTGAACAGCCGTCCGCGCACGGTGGTGGCGAGGGCCATCGCCAGCGGCGGGACCATACCGGCGGCCATCGCCGTGGCCATGATCTTGAGGCTTCCGGCGGAGGGGTCCGACACCGCGATACCTCCGGTCGCGAAGGCGTAAGCCACCTTGTTGACCGGGCCGCCCAGGTCGAAGCACATCATCAGGCCCAGGAGGACGCCGAGACCGATGGCGTTGGCGCCGGAGAGGCTGTTGAGCCAGTCGGTCATGGCCTGCTGCGCGGAGGCGATGGGCTTGCCGATCACCACGAACATCAGGACGCCGACGATCGCGGAGGAGATCAGCGGGATCACCACCACCGGCATGATGCCGCGCAGTACCGCCGGGACCTTGAACCGCTGGATGCCCATGACGACCGCGCCGGCGATCAGGCCCGCAACCAGACCGCCGAGGAATCCGGCCTTGATGGTGGTGGCGATGTAGCCGCCCACGAAACCGGGGACCAGACCGGGCCGGTCGGCCATGCCGTAGGCGATATAGCCCGCCAGGACCGGCACCAGGAAGGTGAACGCCGCACTGCCGATCTGGAAGAGCAGCGCGGCCCAGCTGCTGGTCTCGGTCCACACGAAGTGGTCCGCGACGGACTTGGCACTCGCGATCTCGTAACCGCCGATCGCGAAGGCGAGTGCGATCAGCAGACCGCCCGCGGCGACGAACGGGACCATGTAACTGACGCCCGTCATCAGCCACTTGCGCAGCTTGGTGCCGAAGCCGTCACCGGCCGCCCCGTCCGCGTCCATCGGCGCCGAGCGCTCCGCCGAGGTCCCGGCCGGTGCGCCGGTCTCCCCCCGTGCGGCCCTCTCACGCGCCTCGGCGATGAGCTCGGCGGGGCGGCTGATGGCCGCCTTCACCCCGACGTCCACCGTCGGCTTGCCTGCGAAGCGGGCCTTGTCCCGGACCTCCACATCGTGTGCGAAGACCACCGCGTCGGCGGCGGCGATGGTGGCGGCGGGGAGCTTGTCGAATCCGGCCGAGCCCTGCGTCTCGACCACCAGCTCGACACCGGCCTCGCGAGCGGCGTTCTCCAGCGACTCGGCGGCCATGTAGGTGTGGGCGATACCGGTGGGGCAGGACGTGACGGCGACGATCCGGAAGGGGGCCACCGGCTCGGCGGCGGACGCGGACGCGGAGGTCGCGGCGGCGGTCGGGGCGGAGGTCGCGGACGCGGCGGTGGCCGCGTCCGTGGGCTCGGCGGGGGCAGGCTCATCCGAGGAAGCAGAGGAAGCGTCGGCGGTGGCCGGCTTCTCGGCCCCCGTCCGCTCGGCCGCGGGTGCGCTCTGTTCCTCACCGCGGATCAGTGCGGCCACCCGCTCGGGCCGGTCGGCCGAGCGCAGCGCATCGGTGAAGTCGGCGTTCATCAGCTGCCGGGCCAGGCTCGACAGGATCGTCAGGTGATCGCTGTCCGCGCCCGCCGGGGCGGCGATCAGGAAGATCAGATCGGCCGGTCCGTCCGCCGCGCCGAAGTCGATCCGGGCCGCGCTGCGCCCGAAGGCCAGGGTGGGCTCGGTGACATGTGCGCTGCGGCAGTGGGGTATGCCGATGCCGCCGTCCAGGCCGGTGGGCATCTGCTCCTCGCGCGCCGCCACATCGGCGAGAAAGCCGTCGAGGTCGGTGACCCGGCCGGCCTCGACCATGCGTTCGGCGAGCGACCGGGCGGCGGCTTCCTTGGTGTCGGCGGACAGGTCAAGGTCGACCAGATCCGCGGTGATCAGCTCACTCATCTCGCGGCTCCCTTGTGTGCGGTGCCGCCCTGGGGCAGGCGGGCGGACGGAGTGGGGACTGGGGGGTGGGAGTGGGGCCGGCCGGTCACGCGGGCTCCTTGAGCACACGGTCCAGCGGGATGTCCGCCGTGGTCACGACGGCGGACGGGTCGAGGTCGGCCGGGGTCGGCATGGCGCTGCCCGGCAGCTGCACCGCGGCCGCCCCGTGGGCCACGGCCGAGGCGAGGGCGGCGGGCCCGGCGCCGCCCGCCGTGAGGAATCCGGCGAGCGAGGCGTCGCCCGCGCCGACGTTGCTGCGCACGGCGGCGACGCTCGCGGTGCCGAAGTAGGCGCCCGTGTCGTCGACCAGCAGCTGACCGTCGGCGCCCAGGCTGGCCAGGACGGCGCGGGCACCCAGCTCCCGCAGTTCCTCGGCCGCCTTGACCGCCTCGCCGACGGTGGCCAGCGGACGGCCCACCGCCTGGGCCAGCTCCTCGGCGTTGGGCTTCACCACATCGGGACGCTCGCGCAGGGCCGCGGTCAGCGAGGGGCCGGAGGTGTCCAGGGCGATCCGGGCGCCCGCCCGGTGGGCCCGCGCCACCAGCTCGGCGTACCACTCGGGTGCGAGTCCTCGGGGCAGGCTTCCGCAGCAGGCGATCCAGTCGGCGCCGTCGACCCTGGTCCGGACGGCCTCCAGCACCGCCTCGGCCTCGGCGTCGCTCAGCTCGGGCCCGCCCGCGTTGAGCTTGGTGAGGGTGCCGTCCGGTTCGGCCACGGAGATGTTGACCCGGGTCGAGCCCGCCACGGGCACGCCCGCCGCCTCGATGCCCAGCTCCTCCAGCAGCCGGGCGAGCAGCGCGCCCTCCGGTCCGCCGAGCGGCAGCACGGCCACCGTGCGGTGCCCGGCGGCGGCCACGGCGCGCGAGACATTGACGCCCTTGCCGCCGGGGTCGACCCGGTCGGCGGTGGCCCGCAGTACGGCGCCGCGCTCCAGGGCCGGGATCTCGTACGTACGGTCCAGGCTGGGGTTGGGGGTGACGGTGAGAATCATGCGCGTGCCACTTCCGTGCCCTGGCGCTCGATGGCCAGGGCGTCCTGCGGGCTGAGCCCGGTGTCCGTGATGAGCAGATCGACGTCGTCGAGGCCGCCGAACCGGGCGAAGTGCTGCTGGCCGAACTTGGCGGAGTCCGCGAGCAGCACCACCCGCCGGGCCGCCGCGATCATGGCGCTCTTGACGGCGCCCTCCGCGAGATCGGGGGTGGTGAGCCCGCCCTCCGGCGAGAAGCCGTTCGTGGCGAGGAAGACCACATCGGCCTTGATCTCGCCGTAGCCGCGCAGCGCCCATGCGTCCACGGCGGCCCGGGTGCGGTGGCGGACCCGCCCGCCGACGAGGTGCAGCGCGATACCGGGGTGGTCGGCGAGGCGCGCGGCCACCGGCAGGGCGTGGGTGACCACGGTGAGCTGGGCCTCCAGCGGGAAGACCGCGGCGAACCGGGCCGCCGTCGACCCCGCGTCGATGATCACGCTGCCGTCGGACGGCAGCTCGGCGAGGGCGGCCCGCGCGATGCGGTCCTTCTCGTCGGCGGCGGTGGACTCGCGCTCGGCGAGATCGGGCTCGAAGTCCAGACGGCCGGCCGGGATGGCGCCCCCGTGCACACGGCGGACGAGCCCCGCCCGGTCGAGGGCACGCAGATCCCGCCGCACGGTCTCGGCGGTGACCTGGAACTCCTCGGCGAGAGACAGGACATCCACCCGCCCGCTTTCACGGGCGAGCCGGAGAATCTCCTGCTGACGCTCCGGTGCGTACATGTGGGTTTACGTCCCTTCCGTACCCGAACCTGTGATTTTCGCGGCCACATTACGTGGGCGATGCAGGAAAGTAAACAGACTCGGGCATCAAACAGACCTGACCGGGCACGGACCAGCGCACCGTCCGAATCCCGCCGGACTTCCCCGGCCCGCCCGGCCAGGATCGGGTCATGTCCTCATCAGGGGGACCACCGCACGACAGGAACATCACCGTGAACGGGGAGAAGACATGACACTGGACGGCAAGGCGGCTCTGGTCACCGGCGGCAGCCGGGGCATCGGCGAGGCCGTGGCGATCCGGCTCGCGGAGGACGGCGCCGATGTCGCCCTGACCTACCACCGCCAGGCCGGACGCGCGGCGGATGTCGTCGACCGGATCAAGGCGCTGGGACGTCGCGCCTGGGCCGTACAGACCGACAGCGCCGACGCACAGGCGGTGCGCGCCGCCGTGGCAGGGGCCGCCGCCGAGTTCGGCCGGTTGGACATCCTCGTCAACAACGCCGGCGCCGGTGTCCTCGGCCCCCTCGCCGAGCTGTCGCTGGACGACGTGGACCACGTCCTCGCCGTCAATGTCCGGGCGCCCTTCCTCATGGCACAGGCGGCCGCCGCGCAGCTGACCGACGGCGGGCGGATCATCACCATCGGCAGCTGTATGGCCGAGCGGGTCGCCTTCCCCGGCGGCACCCTCTACGCGACCAGCAAGTCCGCGCTCACCGGCCTCACCAAGGCCCTGGCTCGTGAGCTCGGCCCGCGCGGGATCACGGCCAACCTGGTCCACCCCGGTCCGGTGGACACCGAGATGAATCCGGCCGACGGCGAGAGCGCCGCCACCCAGAGCGGCTTCACCGCGCTCGGCCGCTACGGCCGGCCCTCGGAGATCGCCGCGACCGTGGCCCATCTCGCGGGCGACGACGGCCGCTACATCACCGGGGCGTCGATCGCCGTGGACGGCGGCTTCACCGCCTGACCGGCCGCCCCCGGCCCCAACCATCGCGAACAGACATCGCGTACGGATGTCGCAAACAGACATCGCGTACGGACATCGCGCACGGACGTCACGGACAGACATCGCGTGCGGACATAAGCGAGCCCCGGCGCCGGGGGGGGAAGGGCGCCGGGGCTCGGTCCGGGGAGGAAGGGGGTCTGGTGGTGGCTGCGGTCTGCTGCTGGACGGGGAACTCAAGCCGCTGCGTCAAAACCGGTCTGGCGGGCCATCTTCTTCAGCTCAAGCAAGGCGTGCTTCTCGATCTGCCGGATGCGCTCACGGGTGAGGCCGTGCTGCTTGCCGACCTCGGTCAGAGTGCGCTCCCGGCCGTCGTCGATGCCGTACCGCGCCTTGATGATGGAGGCGGTGCGGTCGTCGAGGCGGCCGATCAGGTCCTCCAGTTCCTCGCTGCGCAGCAGCGTCATCACCGACTGCTCGGGCGAGACGGCCGAGGTGTCCTCCAGCAGGTCGCCGAACTGGGTCTCCCCCTCGTCGTCGACCGACATGTTCAGACTGACCGGGTCGCGTGCCCAGTCCAGCACGTCCGAGACCCGCTCCATCGTGGAGCCGAGCTCCTCGGCGATCTCGGCGTGCTCCGGCTCGCGGCCGTGCTCACGGTTGAACTCCCGCTGCACCCGGCGGATCCGGCCGAGCTCCTCGACCAGGTGGACGGGCAGCCGGATCGTACGGGACTGGTCCGCGATCGAGCGCGTGATGGCCTGGCGGATCCACCACGTGGCATAGGTCGAGAACTTGAATCCCTTGGTGTAGTCGAACTTCTCCACCGCGCGCACCAGGCCCGCGTTGCCCTCCTGGATCAGGTCGAGCAGCGGCAGTCCACTGCGCGGATAGCGGCGTGCCACAGCCACCACGAGACGCAGGTTGGAGCGGATGAAGATGTCCTTGGCACGGGCACCTTCGGCGGCTATCGCCTCCAGCTCCTCGCGGCTCGCGCCTGCGGCAGGGGCGTCCTCAACCTCCCCGTCCAGGATCTGCTGGGCGTACACCCCCGCTTCGATGGACTGGGACAGCTCGACCTCCTTCGCCGCGTCCAGCAACGGGGTGCGAGCGATCTCGTCGAGATACATGCCGACCAGGTCGCGATCGGCGATCTCCCCGCCTGAGGCGCGAACACTGTTGGCCCCATCAGCGCCACCACCGGTGGCGGACTGATTACGGGCGACGGCACGGGTTGCCATGCGTGCTCCCTTACAGATGGATCGGGCGCGGACTATGGACGGTTTCTCCGGTGCCGGGTGCCCCGTCCGAAGGAAACAACGACTGGAATCAGGACAGAATTCCCATCACGCGCCCACCTTTTTACGATCATGCAGTATCCTGTCCACCCACACGGGGGTCGGCTCGCTGCCAAAACACCCGGAATCGCAGGTCAGAGCCTGTGCTCAGCCGCGTTCCGACGGCTCGCTCACCCCTCTCCCGTCCTTCAAGACGAATCTCGCGGCCCCCTGGTTGCCCGGGTACCCCCCTCGGCCCGGCTTGCCCGCCCCCCGACACGGGTGTGCGCTGGAGAGTGACGGGTCAGGGCGAGGCAGCGGCGACGAGGAGGTCCGGTCATGAACGCCCCCACAGCCCCGGTGAGCCACCCCGGCCATCCGCGGCTCCACCTCCCGCTCCACCCCTCCGCCTCCTGGGGCGTGCCGGCCGTGCTGGCCGTGCTCTTCGGCGGCTGGGTGATGTTCGTGGACCACAACCAGGGCTCCAGCATCCCCGCGGCCGCCGTCCTCGGCGTGGTGTCGGCGGTCGTGCTCGGAGCGCTCTGCTACGCGCTCGGCAGGAGGACGCCGGGCGTGATGCCGGAGATCCGGGCCATGCTGTACGGGGCGGTCCTCGGCTGCGCGCTCGGCTTCCTGCACTCCGTGAGCGGAGGCTCGGTCCTCCGGTCCGCGGGGATCGGGCTCGGGTCGGGGCTCGCGATGGCGGCCATGTCGTACTACGTCTTCCACGTGTGGAAACCGCGGCCTCCGGCTTAGTCCTCCCCCTGTGCGGCTTAGGTCGACGGTCCCCCCACGCTTCCGTCCACGGTCCGTTCCGGGGCCGCCCCCGCCGTCCCTAGCGTGAGGCCATGACGGAGGACACGAGTGGAACCCTCGACGAGGCCCTCGAGCGACTGCATGCCGCCGGGCCCGAGCATCGGGGATGGCTGAGCAATCACGCGCCGATGGCCGTGGAGGCGCTCGTACGCCACGGTCACGGGCGCGTCGTGCACCGGTGGCTGGACCGCTATCGCGACAAGCTGGAGGAGATGCCGGGCTCGTACGCCCGGATCACCGAGGAGAACTGGCGCGAGGCGCTCGGCGATCCACGCCGCCTCGCCGACTGGCCCGCCTACTTCGACCGGGAACTGGCCGACCGCCCCTGGCGGGACGTGCTCGCCGTGTGGTGGCCGCGGCTGCTGCCGGGCATCGCCGGCGGCGCGACGCATCCGGTGATCCGGGTCGGCCACGCCGTGCGGACCCTGCTGGACGACCCGGAGGGTACGACCGCGCCCCGCACCGCCGAGCTGGCCCACGCCCTCGGCTACTGGGCCGCCCGCCACGCCCCGCTGCCGCCGCTCGGGCAGCGGCCGGGCCCCGGCTCCGGCTCGGCGGCCGACGCGCTGGCCGCCGTGGAGCCGATCGCGGACCAGAGCGGGGGCATACGGGAGCGGCTGCCCCGGCTCACCGCCTTCCCGGCCTGGCCGCCCGCCCTGCCCGCCCCCGGCCTCGCCGAGCGGCCCGAGGAGGCGCGCCGGCGACTGGCCGAGCTGGTACGGGCCGCGACGCACCGCTACGCCACCCACGGCCACGGCGAACCGGTCATGCTGGTCCACGCCGCGACCGCGCCCAATGCCGTACTGCGCGTCCTGCCCGCGCTGCCCCGTGAGCTGTGGGCGCCGAGTCTGGACGCGGCGTGGGCGGCGAGCGCCGCGGTCACGGCGGCGTACGCGCCGCCGGAGCCGCTCCCGGCAGGTGCGGCCGACCCGGCAGGCCCGGCCGGGCGGCTGCCGTCCGCGGCCGGCGTCACCCCCGAGGAGGTCTTCGCCCGCGCCGCCGCACACGGCGACGAGCACGCCATCAAGCTGACGGACACCGCCCTCGACGTCGGCGGGGGAACGGACGCGACGGCCCTGACCGCCGCGCTGCGCGCCTGCGCGATGATCGACCCGGCACTCTGACGACCACGACAACGACCACAACGGCCCGAGCGGGTCCCCCCGGTTGGACCCCGGTGGACCCGCCCGTACCGCCCCGGCCGACCCGCCCGTACCGGCTCAGCCGAACTGGAGCGACCGCTTGGCCAGCCCCATCCAGAAGCCGTCGATCACGCTCCGCTGGCTGCCCAGCTCCCCCTCCGCCGCGCCCAGCGTGACGAACAACGGCGCGAAGTGTTCGGTACGCGGATGGGCGAGCTGCCCCGCCGGCGCCGCGTGCTCGAAGTCCAGCAGCGCGTCGATGTCCTGGGCGTCCAGGGCCCGCTGCCCCCAGTCGTCGAACTCGGTCGACCAGCCGGGCGGCGTCGGACCCGAGTGCCGCAGTGCGGCCAGGTTGTGGGTGAAGAAACCGCTGCCGACGATCAGCACGCCCTCGTCCCGCAGCGGCGCCAGCTTCCGCCCGATCTCCATCAGCTTCCGCGGATCGAGGGTCGGCATCGACACCTGGAGGACCGGGATGTCGGCCTCCGGATACATCTCGACCAGCGGCACATACGCGCCATGGTCAAGCCCCCGGTCGGGGATGTCCTGGACCGGGGTGCCCGCCGTGCGCAGTGTCTTGCGGATCCGCTCGGCCAGCTCGGGAGCGCCGGGGGCGGCGTACCGCACCTGGTAGTAGTGCTGGGGGAAGCCCCAGAAGTCATATACCAGCGGCACCTGTCGGGTGGCCCCGATGGCCAGGGGTGCCTCCTCCCAGTGGGCGGAGATCATGAGAATGGCCTTGGGCCGGGGCAGGCCCGCGGCCCAGGCGGCGAGCTGTCCGGGCCAGACCGGATCGTCGGCGAGCGGCGGAGCACCATGGCTGAGGTAGAGGGCGGGCATGCGCCCGTCGAGCGCGGACATGAAGACTCCTCGGCAGTGCGGAGCTCGACAATCTACTTGAAGTATCAAGCAATCAGCATGCCAACTGTACCGCACACTTGTTTAAAATTCAAAGAGCAATACCTAGAATGGACGCGTGGACGACGCCATGAAAACCCCCGCAGACGCCGACGCGCCGCGTTGGCTGACCGATGACGAGCAGCGCAGCTGGCTGGCGTACAGGCACGCCAGCATGCTGCTGGAGGATCACCTCGACCGCCAGCTACAGCGCGACGCGGGCATGCCTCATGTCTATTACGGGCTGCTCGTGGCGCTCTCCTGGGCGCCTCGCCACCGGATGCGGATGACCGAACTCGCCCAGGTCGCCAAGATCACCCGCTCTCGGCTGTCCCATGCCATCGCCCGGATGGAGAAGGACGGCTGGGTCCGGCGCGAGGACTGCCCCGACGACAAGCGCGGGCAGAACGCGGTCCTGACCGACGAGGGGTTCGAGGTGCTGCGGAAGACCGCTCCCGGTCATGTCTCCGCCGTACGGCTGGCCATCTTCGACCGGCTCTCCCCCGAGCAGGTCGAGCAGTTCGGCGAGATATGCCGGATCATCGCGGACGGTCTTCAGCCGGAGGGCGCCGACCTCCCCTGGCTGCGCTGACGCCCTGGGCCGGGCCCCGGCCGCGCTGACGACCCCCGGCGCTGACGACCCCAGGCCGCCGGCCCTGGCCACGCCGGCGCCGCCCCGGCATCCCGGCATCCAAGCGGAAGCCCCGCTCCCTGGAATCCAGAGGGAGCGGGGCTTCGCCCATCGTTCCCGGCGTCAGCGCGCCAGGACATCGTTCCCGGCGTCAGTGCGCCAGGACCGGAACGGCGTCCTCCGCCGCCCCGTCCCCGGAGCCCGCGACCGCGCCGCCGCCGTCCTGCCGGCCGGCGTTGACCAGCGTCATGGCCAGCACCGCGGCCAGCGCCAGGATGCCGACCGCCCACCAGATGGCGGTGGTGTAGCCGTGCACCATCGACTGGAGCTCCAGCGCCTTGCGCGAAGGGGCGGCCGCCATATGCGACCTGGCGTAGTCGGTGGTGGCGCTCGCCGCGATGGTGTTCAGCAGCGCGGTGCCGATGGCGCCGCCCACCTGCTGCGAGGTGTTGACCATGGCCGAGGCGACACCCGCGTCACGCGGTTCGACGCCGTGTGTGGCCAGGCTCATCGCCGGCATGAACGCGGTACCCATGCCGAGGCCGAGCAGCAGGAACCCGGGCAGGATCAGCGTCGGGTACGAGGTGTCCAGGTCGATCCGGGTCAGCAGCAGCATGCCGACCGAGGCGACCAGGAAGCCCGGACCCATCAGCAGCCGCGCCGGGACCCGGGTCATCAGCCGGGCACCGATCTGCGTCGAGCCGGTGATCATGCCCGCGACCATCGGCAGGAAGGCGAAACCTGTCTTGACCGGGCTGAATCCCTTGACGACCTGCATGTAGTAGGTGAGGAAGAGGAACAGGCCGAACATCCCGATGACGGCCAGGCCCAGCGAGGCGTAGACACCGGCCCGGTTCCGGTCGGCGACCACGCGCAGCGGCAGCAGCGGAGCCCTCACCCGCGACTCGACGGCCACGAAGGCGATCAGCAGCACGGCCGCGGCGATGAACAGACCGACGGTCGGACCCGCGGACCAGCCGTCGGACTCGGCGCGGGTGAAGCCGTAGACCAGCGCGACCAGACCCGAGGTGGCCAGGAGCACACCGGGGATGTCCAGCCGGGAAGAGTTGCGGCTCTCCACCGGCTCGCGGATCACGGCGATCGCGCCGACCGCGGCGATGACGGCGAACGGGATGTTCACGAAGAAGGTCCAGCGCCAGTCCATGTACTCGGTGAGCACACCGCCGAGGATCAGGCCGACGGCACCGCCACCACCCGCGATGGCACCGAAGACGCCGAACGCCTTGGCGCGCTCCTTGGGGTCGGTGAACATCACCGCGAGCAGCGAGAGCGCCGAGGGGGCGAGCAGCGCGCCGAACACACCCTGCAACGCACGCGCGCCCAGCAGCATGCCGGTGTTCAGCGCGGCACCGCCGATGGCCGAGGCGGCCGCGAAGCCGAGGAGACCGACGAGGAAGGTCTGCTTACGACCCCACAGGTCGGCGATCCGGCCACCGAACAGCAGCAGTCCGCCGAAGGCGAGGGCGTAGGCCGTGATGACCCACTGCCGGTTGCCGTCGGAGATGCCGAGATCGGCCTGGGCGCTGGGCAGCGCGATGTTCACGATGGTCGCGTCGAGCACGACCATCAGCTGGGCCAGAGCGATGAATATCAGCGCTTTCCAGCGTCTGGGGTCCACGTATGAAGCCGTTTCAGGCATGGATGGGCCTACCTAGCGATGCGGAGAGTGATAAATGGGACGAGTGTGACCGGTCGTCATCGGACCGGCTCAAGACGTTGGGTAACAGGTAGCGGGAGACGACAACGCCCGTACACACATACAGAAGACTTGTGAACGCGCGTGGAATAAGCGGTGGTACGGAAGCCGCCGAGTGCGATCTACGTCACGGCCGCCGCTGGAGATCCTCCAAGGTCACGGATTTACCGGGTAGTTCGGAGCGCGCCGGGGCCCGCAGACCGTCCAGGAACAGTTGCAGATGCCGGTGCACGAAGACGTCGAAGTTCACACAGACGCTGCCGGGCAGCGGCCGGGTGAGCTGGTTGAGCGCGACCATGAGATCTCCGACACCGATGTCGGCGCGCAGTTGCCCCTCGGCTCGCGCGGCCCCCATCAGGGCCTCGACATCGGCGGTCAGACGGTCGCGGGCGGCGATGAGATCAGGGTGCTCCTTGTCGATGCCGTCGGAGAGCAGAAGGCACAGCGCGCCGATGCGCTCGTCCGCCGCGGCGTGCACGAAGCGCCCCAGCGCCGAGAAGGCGTCGGCCTCCTCGGCCAGGGCGGTTTCGGCCTGGTCGGCGGCGCGGGACATCACCGAGAGCGCCACGTGGTGGATCAGCTCACGGCGGTCCGTGAAGTGCCGGTAGATAGTGGCATTGCCGACCCCCGCCCGTCGAGCGATTTCATCGAGGGGGCTGTGCGCCCCGTACTCGACGATCGCCTCACGGGCGGCCGCGACGATGCGCTCCCGATTGCGCAGGGCGTCCGCGCGCAGCCGGGGCTGTGCGGACTTCGCGGTCGTCGTGTCGGCGGTCATGACAGCACTCCTTTCTGCGTACGTACGGCATTCGCGCGCACGGTTTCTCCGGTGACTCGGCGGCGATGCCAGGCCCCCGGCCTTGAGGCATGAGGTACGAGGTATCCAGGTACGAGGTATGAGCTACGAAGTGACGAAGTTCAACTTTCCGGGGATTCAGTCCCCGTTTGCGCGATCACTCGGTTAAACGGGGAATCACTCCCCGGAATTTCTGCGTCCGCAGGTGACCTGCCTCACACCTGTCCGGCGCCCTCCGTCACCCCGACGGAGCAGCCGATTCCCCCGCCCGGCGGCCCCCCACGGGCGCCCCGGCCCGCGTCGGCACACCGTGGTCGGCAATGAACCAGACGCATGGGACCACCCGCTCCCGCATCCGAATACGCCGGCCCCGCCGAGGCGGCGCGTTCGCCACTGCCGCCGTGCTCACGGTGGCGGTGGTCACCCCGGCGGCGACTCCGCGTCCCGGACCCCCCGCACCCCCCGAGCTGGCCCCGGCGCCCTCCGCGCGACCGGCCCTCGGCTCGCTCACTCCCTGCGCCCTCGGCCCCGGGCCGGGGCTACAGATGTCCGAGGGCATCCCCACCGGCCGCGGCTACAGCCGCAGCACCGGCACGGTCCACGCCCTCAACCTCATGATCGACTTTCCGGACGTCCACGGCCAGGGCACCGCCCGCCAGCGGTTCGAGGAGTTCTTCCCCCAGACCACCCGGTGGTTCGCGCAGAGCTCGTACGGGCGGCTGGACTACCGCCCCGAGATGCCGATCACCCACTGGCTGCGGATGCCGCGCTCGTTCCGCGCGTACGGCATCAAGCGCGGCAGCCCCTTCGATCCGGGCTATCGCAAACTGGTCGCCGACATCGCCGAGGCCGCCGACCCCAAAGTGGACTTCCGCCGCTACGACCTGGTGAACGTCCTGGTCACTCCGAACGCGGGGCCGCCCGCCGCACATGCCGTACTGTCCGTCACCTACGCCGCCAACCAGCAGGCCCCGACCGCCGACGGCGTTCCGCTGGCCAACGTCTCGTTCGTCTACAGCCGCCAGGACGACGGCTCCGGCTCGCTGCGCCGCACCGGCTTCCGCGTCCTGCCGCATGAGAACGGCCACGTCTTCGGGCTGCCCGACCTCTACACCCGGGACGGCGGCGACAAGGCCGGCCACTGGGACGTGATGTCCGAGGACTGGGGGGCCGGCAACGACCTGATGGCCTGGCACAAGTGGAAGCTCGGCTGGCTCGGCCCGGGGCAGATCGCCTGCGCCGCCCGCTCCGGGGTCTTCGCGCACTCCCTGTCCCCGCTGGGCCGGCCGGAGGGGACCAAACTCGTCTTCGTCCCCGTCTCGCCGACCACCGGCTACGCGATCGAGGCGCGGGCAGACGGCGGCAACGACGAGGGCATATGCAAGCCGGGTGTGCTGGTCTCCCGGGTGGACACCGGGGTCGACTCCGGCGGCGGCCCCATCACCGTCATGGACTCCACCCCGCACGGCCACGGCTGCACCCGGGAACGCAATGTGCACCCCGGACTCAGCGACGCGCCCTACGCACCCGGCGAGACCTTCGGCGCGGAGGCGAACGGCATACGGGTGCGCGTCCGCGTGACCGGCCGGAACGCGGCCGGTGACTATCTCGTGGAGATCACCCGTCGCGCCAGTGGCGGCGCCCGAGGCTGATCAGCAGCAGCTGTTTGCGCGCGGTGTCGGCCACCCGTCGCTCGTCCTCCGCACGGCCGGACCGGGTATCTCCCTGACGCGCCTGGGGCTCCCCGTGATCCGCTTGGACCTCCCCCTGATCCGCTCGAGCCTCCCCCTGACCCACTCGCGCCTCCCCGTGACCCGCCTGGGCCTCCAGGAACGCCGTCGCCGTCATCACCATGTGGTCCACATACAGCTCCGCGAGCATCCGGACATCCTCCGGCGGCCAGCTCTCCGGCGAGAGCTGCGGGACGAAGGCGGCGGCCACCTCGTCGGCGAACCGGTCCAGCTCGGCGGCGATGGCCTCCCGTACGGCACGCACCCCGCCGTGCCGCTCACGTGCGATGAAGCGGATATGGGCGGGATAGCGGCGGACATGCTCGGCGACCGCCTCGACGGTGGCGTCGATCCGCTCCTCGTCACCGTCCTGACCGGCGAGTATCGCGCGGATCATGTGGTGCAGACTGCCCAGGCACTCCTCGACCAGAGCGACACCGAGATCGCTCAGATCCCGGAAGTGCCGGTAGAAGGCGGCCGGCGCCACCCCCACCGCCCGGGTGACCTCCCGCAGGCCCAGGCTGCTCAGGCTCTGGTCCTCCAGCAGCCGCAACGCCGCGTCCATCAGGGCGCGCCGGGTCTTCTCCTTCTGGGCCTGCCGGACCCCGGGCGTGTGACTCATATCATTCAGTAAACATCTGTTCGCTGAATTTTTCCAGGCCCCGGCGGGGTACTCTAGAACTCAGTGAACACTTGTGATTCCAACTGTTCACCGAATCACGAGCGACCGTTCACCGCACGACACGACCACTCGCACGCCAACCGCATCCGGATCGTCACTTCGAGAGAGGCACAGATGCTCTTCATCGTCGCGGCACTCGCCCTGATGGGGGTCCTGCTGGGGGCGGCGGCGCACACCCCGCTCCCCCTCTTCCTGGCCGCAGCGGGCGTCATCGGCGCCTGGCTGCTCATCTTCTTCATCCGCGAACGCATCGGGCACAAGGGGAGCTGAGTCACCCATGGCACTCACCGCACCGTCCCGCATCTCACCGGCCAGGGCGCGCAGGGACGCCGACGGCATGGCCGTCGCCTCCTTCGTGCTCGGCCTGATCGGCCTGCTGCTCTTCAACGCGGTCTTCGGGCCCTGCGCGATCGTCCTGGGGACGCTCGCGATCGCCCGGGAGACCGCCCGCAAGGGCCGGGCGCTGCTCGGCATCACGCTCGGCATCGCGGACGTGGTCCTGCTCATCGTCCTGCTGACGCTGAACCACTCCGTCTTCTGGCAGTTCGGCGGCTGACCCGCCCGCCCGGCGCCCCGGCGCCGACACCACCCCGCGCGGCCCGTCCGCCCAGCGGCCCTTCACCTCAGCGGCCCTTCCACTCAGCGGAAGGGCCGTTGCCCATGCGTGACGGGCGTCACCACGCTGGCACGCATGACCGCCTTCGCGAGGAACCAGTGGTACGTCGCCGCCTACGGCCGCGAGATCGGCCGTGAGCTGCTGGGGCGCACCATCCTGAACGAGCCCATCGCCTTCTACCGCACCGAGTCCGACGACAGGGTCGTCGCGCTCGCCGACCGCTGTGTGCACCGCCGCTATCCGCTCACCGCCGGCCGTCTGGACGGTGACACGGTCGTCTGCGGCTACCACGGCTTCACCTACGACACCGGCGGCAGCTGCGTGTTCGTACCGGGCCAGAAGCGCGTCCCGCGCACCGCCCGGGTCCGCTCCTACCCCGTCGTCGAACAGGACTCGCTGGTCTGGGTGTGGATCGGGGACCCGGAGCTCGCCGACGCCCGTTCGGTGCCGCGCGCGCCCTGGCTGGCCGATCCGCGCTGGACGACCGTGGGCGGCATGGAGCCGATCGACGCCGACTACGGCCTGCTCGTCGACAATCTGATGGATCTGTCCCACGAGACCTATCTGCACGGCGGCTACATCGGCACCCCCGAGGTCGCCGAGACCCCGATCACCACGGAGGTCGACGAGGGCGCGGGCGTCGTACGGGTCAGCCGCCACATGGACGACGCCGAGTGTCCGCCCTTCTACGCCCGCTCCACCGGGATCGACGGCCGTATCACCCGCTGGCAGGACATCGAGTACCACGCGCCCTGTCTGTATCTGCTGCACAGCCGGATCGCCCCGGTCGGGGTGGTGCCGGAACCGGACGGCTCCGATCCGAACGCCTTCCATGTGGAGATCACCTACGCCATCACCCCGTCCACCGACCGCCATGTGTACGACTTCTGGGCCGTCTCACGGGACTTCGCGCAGGACGACGAGGAGGTGACCACCTTCCTCCACGACTTCAACCGGACGGTGGTGCTCCAGGACGTGGCGGCGCTGAACCAGCTTCAGCAGGCCCTGGACACCGAGCGCGCGGGCTATCAGGAGCTCAGCATCAACATCGACACCGGCGGCCTGGCCGCGCGCCGCATCCTCGTCCGCCTCGCCGCGGCGGGCGAGGAGCCCACCGGCACCCCGCGGTCCGCCGCCGCGGCGGAACGATGACCGGCGCGCCCACGGCCGAGGTGTACCGGATCGACTGGCTGCCCGGCACCGATGTGCTGCACGGGGTCTGCCACTGCGGCGCCGAGCGCACCGCCGAGGACCCGGTCGAACTGTGGGGCTGGATGCTCGCCCACCCCACCGGCCACGACTCCACCAGCCACGACGAGAAGGGAAGGACGCCATGAAGCCCGGCGGCGAGTACGCGGACACCCTGGTGGTGGCCCGCAGGGACCAGGTGGCGTCGGACGTGGTGGCGCTCACGCTGCGCCATCCGACGGGTCGTGAACTCCCCGCCTGGGAGCCCGGCGCCCATCTCGACCTCGTCCTCGACACGGGCCTGACCCGGCAGTACTCGCTGTGCGGCGACCCCGCCGACCGCGCCTCCTGGCGGATCGCGGTGCTCCGCGCACCCGCCGGGCGCGGCGGCTCCGCCCGGGTGCACGACACCCTCGCCGAGGGGACCGAGGTGCGGGTGCGCGGGCCGCGCAACCACTTCGCGCTGCGCCCGGCCGCCCGCTATCTGTTCATCGCGGGCGGCATCGGGATCACGCCCCTGCTCCCCATGACGGCCGCCGCCGAGGCCGCGGGCGCCGACTGGACGCTGCTGTACGGCGGGCGCACCCGCGCCTCGATGGCCTTCGCGGACCAGCTCGCCGCCCGCCACGGCGACAAGGTGCGCCTGGTGCCGCAGGACGAGGAGGGGCTGCTGGACCTCGCGCCGTATCTCACCGCCCGGTCCGGGCCCGGCACCCTCGTCTACTGCTGCGGTCCCGAACCGCTGCTCCAGGCCGCCGAGGAGGCGTGCCGCGACTGGCCGGACGGCGCCCTGCGCACCGAGCGCTTCCAGCCCTCCCCCCGTACCGACGCGGAGGCCGAACCGGCAGGCGGCGCCTTCGAGTTGGTGCTCACCCGCTCCGGACTGACCCTCACCGTGCGGCCGGAGCACAGCGTGCTGCGCACGGTCGAGGCGGCGGGGGTGCCGGTTTTGTACTCCTGCGAGGAGGGCACGTGTGGAACCTGTGAGACCGATGTCGTCGAAGGGGAGGTGGACCACCGGGACTCGGTGCTCACCGATGAGGAACGTGCTTCGGGCGAGACGATGATGATCTGTGTCTCCCGCTGCCGCGGCTCCCGACTGGTGCTGGACCTATGAGCGTTGGACCTATGAGCGTTGGGCCTGTGCGTGTTGAGCCTGTGCGTGTTGGGCCTGTGAATCCGCGCTGAACCACCGCGTGAACTTCTCGATGTGAGGTTCGGAACGCCCCCGCCCCCTGGACAAACGGGTTGGTTAGGCTAACCTAACTACGTCCTCGGGTCGCCGTCCCGTGGCCATGCCCCCGTATGCATCGAGAGAGAGCACCTTCATGCGCCAGGCCAGAGCCCTCCCCCTCTCCCGCCGCGGTCTGCTCACCGCGGGGGGTGCCATCGGACTCGGAGCCCTGCTCACCGCCTGCGGCGACGACAAGGGCTCGGGCTCCGGGAGCGATGACGGCGGCGGCTCCTGGTCCTTCACCGATGACCGCAAGAAGAAGATCAGCCTCGACGGCCGTCCCCAGCACATCGTCGCCTACATCGGCGCGGCGGCCGCCCTCTACGACTTCGGCGTCGAGAAGCAGATCACCGGCGTCTTCGGGCCGACCACGCTGAAGAACGGCAAGCCGGACGTCCAGGCGGGTGACTTCCCGGTCGACCAGGCGACCTCCCTCGGCAACACCTGGGGCCAGTTCAACGTCGAGAAGTACGCCTCGCTCAACCCCGATCTGCTGATCACCAACATGTACGACCCGGGTGCGCTCTTCTACCTCCCGGACGACAGCAAGGAGAAGATCCTCCAGCTGGCCCCCAGCCTCGCCATCAAAACCGGCCGGATCTCCATGCTCGAGCCCATCAAGCGCTACGCCGAACTGGCCGAGGCGCTCGGCGCCGACCCGAAGGCCAAGAAGGTCACCGACGCCAAGGCACGGTTCGAGAAGGCGGCGGAGACGCTGCGCAAAACCGTCAAGTCGCACAAGATCAAGGTCATGGCCTGCTCCGCCAGCGCCGACCTCTTCTACGTCTCCGACCCGAAGATCAACACCGACCTGATCTACTTCAGCGAGCTGGGCGTCGACTTCGTCGTCCCCGACAACACCGACAAGGGCGGCTACTTCGAGAGCCTCAGCTGGGAGAACGCCGACAAGTACGAGGCCGATGTGCTCTTCCTCGACAACCGTACGGCGACCCTCCAGCCCAAGGACCTGACCGCCAAGCCGACCTGGTCCAAGCTCCCGGCGGTCAAGGCCGGCCAGATCACCCCCTGGAGCAGCGAGCCGCGCTTCTCGTACGCCGGTGCCGCCCCCCTCGTCGAGTCCCTCACCAAGGCCATCCAGGACGCCAAGAAGGTCAGCTGAACGGTCAGTCGACCACGCTGACCCGGCCTCCCCACGGCAAGCGAAGGGAAGACCCTCCTCCCATGACCACCGCCACCATCGCAGCCCCCACCACCACGCCCACCACCGCCGTTCCGTACCGCTTCTTCGACGCGCGGGTCGTACGCACCCGCTCGCTCGGGCCGTCCATGGCGCGGATCACCTTCGGCGGCGGCTGTCTCAAGGACTTCGTCAGCGGAGGCCGCGACCAGCGCATCAAACTCTTCCTGCCGCACCCGGGCCAGACCGCCCCGGTGGTGCCGGTCGAGGCCGGGGAGAGCTGGTTCCCCGTCTGGCGGGCGATGGACCCGGCCGTACGCGGCATCATGCGCTCGTACACCGTGCGCGGGCAGCGCCGCGACCCGGACGAGATCGACGTGGACTTCGCGCTGCACCACGACGGCGGCCCGGCCGCCCGCTGGGCCGCGCGCGCCGAGGCCGGCGACCGCGTCACCCTGCTGGGCCCGGTCGTGGAGGACAACGGCGGCATCGACTTCCGGCCACCGCCCGGCACCGACTGGGTGCTGATCAGCGGCGACGAGACCGCGCTGCCCGCCATCGCGGGCATCCTCGAATGGCTGCCCGCCGGCCTGCCCGCCAAGGTGTGGCTCGAGGTCCAGCACGCCCAGGACATCCAGGAGCTGCGCACCGCGGCGAACGCCGAGATCACCTGGCTGGTCCGGAACACCGTCACCCCCGGCACCCCGCGTTCCGCCCCGCTCGTGGACGCCGTACGCGCCACCGGGCTGCCCTCCGGCACGCCGTACGCCTGGATCGCGGGCGAGGCCGGAACCGTCAAGGAGATGCGCCGCCATCTGGTGCGCGAACGCGGCTTCGACCGCAAGGCCGTGACCTTCACCGGCTACTGGCGCCTGGGCGCCTGTGAGGAACAGCTCGTCGAGGAAGCCGTATCGGGCGCCCGCCCGAAGGCCGAAGACTGATCCCCGCGCCCCTCCTTCCTCCCTTCTCTCCCCTCCTCTCCCCCCTGACGACACCGACGACTGGACGACGGGCGGCCGACCGCTCGGGTGGCGCCCCCGCGTGCCCCCGCGCGCCCCGCCGCCGCGTCCAGCGTCGCCGCACGCCACCAGGCCGTCAGCCGCTTGACCACCCCCTCTCCCCCACCAGCCGCATGCCCGCGAAGCCGCCCGCCCGCATGCACATTTCCAGAAGGGACAGACCGTGAGTTTCCTCGCGCAGACCGCTGAGGACCCGTCGCCGGAGCCGATACCCGGGGCGGCGGATGGCAGGGCCCACCTCTTCAACGACCGTACGGCGGAGCGCTATCGGCGCTCCGTGACCGACGGCGTCGGCCTGGTGGCCTCCACCGTCGCCCGAGTCGAGCGCCCCTTCACCGGTATCACCCCCGCCGAGCTGGCCCCCGAGATCTCCGCTATCGACCTGGACCGGCCCTTGGGCGACCCGGACGCCGCGCTGAGGGAGCTGGAGAGCGTCTACCTCAAGGACGCCGTCTACTTCCACCATCCGCGCTATCTCGCCCACCTCAACTGCCCCGTAGTCATCCCCGCGCTGCTGGGCGAGGCGGTCCTGTCCGCCGTCAACTCCTCCCTGGACACCTGGGACCAGAGCGCCGGCGGCACCCTGATCGAGCGCCGGCTGATCGACTGGACCGCCGAGCGGATCGGGCTCGGCGAGGCCGCGGACGGCATCTTCACCAGCGGTGGCACCCAGTCCAATCTCCAGGCCATGCTGCTCGCCCGCGACGAGGCGTGCACGCTGGTGGAGAAGGAGGCCACCGCGGCCGGCCGGACGATCGCCAAATCCGCGATCCTGCCGCGGCTGCGCATCCTCACCTCCCAGGCCAGCCACTTCTCCATCCAGAAGGCCGCCGCCATCCTGGGGCTCGGCTACGAGGCCGTCATCCCGGTCCCCTGCGACCAGGACCGCCGGATGCGGACCGTCGCCCTCGCCCATGAGCTGGACCGCTGCCGTCGCGAGGGCCTGATCGTCATGGCCGTGGTGGCCACCGCCGGCACCACCGACTTCGGCTCCATCGACCCGCTGCCCGAGATCGCCGAGCTGTGCGCCCGGCACGGCGCCTGGCTGCACGTGGACGCCGCGTACGGCTGCGGGCTGCTGGTCTCCCCGACCCGCCGCGGACTGCTCGACGGCATCGAGCGCGCCGACTCGGTGACCGTGGACTACCACAAGTCCTTCTTCCAGCCGGTCAGCTCCAGCGCCGTCCTGGTCCGCGACCGCGCCACGCTCAGCCACGCCACGTACCACGCGGACTACCTCAACCCCGAGCGCAGCGTCCGGAACCTCATCCCCAACCAGGTGGACAAGTCCCTCCAGACCACCCGCCGCTTCGACGCGCTCAAGCTGTGGCTGACGCTGCGGATCATGGGCGCGGACGCCGTCGGGGCGCTCTTCGACGAGGTGGTGGACCGGGCCGCCGAGGCATGGGCGCTGCTGGACACCGATCCGCGCTACGAGGTCGTCACCCAGCCCCAGCTGTCCACGCTCGTCTTCCGGTATGTCCCGCCGTCCGACGGGCCCTGCGACCCGGACCTCGTCGACCGCGCCAATCTGCACGCCCGCGAGGCGCTGGCCGCCTCCGGTGCGGCGGTCGTCGCCGGAACGGTCGTCGACGGCCGTCACCATCTGAAATTCACCCTGCTCAACCCGGAGACCTCGGTCAGCGACATCCGTCACGTCCTCGATCTCCTCGCCGAGCACGCGGGTCAGTACCTGGCCCTGCACATCGAGCCCGAGCTCAGCCGCCCCCGCCACTCGCGCGCCAGCTGAGCGCCTTCACCCCGCCGGAGACCCTCGTGCCCACCCCGCACACCCATGACGTCATCGCGGTCGGGCTCGGCCCCTACAACCTGGGCCTGGCCTGCCTCATCGAGCCGATCGACGAACTCGACGGACTGTTCCTGGAGAGCAAGCCGGACTTCGACTGGCATCCGGGCATGCTGCTGGACGGCGTCACCCTCCAGACCCCGTTCATGGCCGACCTGGTGACCCTGGCCGACCCCACCTCCCCGTACTCCTTCCTCAACTACCTCAAGGAATCCGGGCGGCTGTACTCCTTCTACATCCGCGAGATCTTCTATCCGCTGCGTGCCGAGTACAACGACTACTGCCGCTGGGCCGCCGGGAAGCTCTCCTCCGTCCGCTTCGGCCACGAGGTGACCGGCGTCAGTTACGACGAGGCCGACGGCCTCTACACGGTGCGCGCCCTGCGCTCCGCCACCGGCGAGACCACCACGCACCGCGCCCGCCACCTGGTACTGGGCACCGGCACCCCGCCGTACCTCCCCGAGGTGTGCCGGGGCCTGGGCGGCGATCTGCTGCACAACGCGCGGTACCTGGAGAACAAGGAGGCGCTCCAGGCCAAGGAGTCCATCACCATCGTCGGCAGCGGCCAGAGCGCGGCCGAGATCTACCAGGACCTGCTCGCCGAGATCGACATCCACGGCTACCGGCTGAACTGGGTGACCCGCTCGCCGCGCTTCTTCCCGCTGGAGTACACCAAACTCACCCTGGAGATGACCTCGCCCGAGTACGTGGACTACTTCCACGCGCTTCCCGAGGACACCCGCTACCGGCTGGAGGGTGAGCAGAAGGGCCTGTTCAAGGGGATCGACGCCGAGCTCATCAACGGCATCTTCGACCTGCTCTACCAGAAGAGCGTGAGCGGCCCGGTGCCCACCCGGCTGCTGACCAACACCGCGCTCACCGACGCCTCGTACGACGCGTCCACCGGCACGTACACCCTGGGGCTGCACCACGCCGAGCAGGAGCGGGACTTCTCGCTCACCACCCAGGGGCTCGTCCTGGCCACCGGCTACCGCTACCAGGTGCCCGCCTTCCTGGACCCCGTACGCGACCGCATCCGCTGGGACCGCCACGGCCGCTTCGACGTCGCCCGCAACTACAGCATCGACATCACCGGACGCGGCATCTTCCTCCAGAACGGCGCCACCCACGCCCACAGCCTGACCTCCCCGGACCTGGGCATGGGCCCGTACCGCAACTCGTGGATCATCCGCGAGCTCCTGGGGCGTGAGCACTATCCGGTGGAGAAGTCCATCGCCTTCCAGGAGTTCGGCGCACCGGAAGGGACCGTGTCATGAGCCGTTTCGTACCCCGAAGGGACCATGTCATGAGCCTCTTCGAGCGCACCGACGCACGTCTCGGCAGCTTCGCCCTGCGCACCCTGGACCCGGCGGCCGACGCCGGGCTGCTGCACCGCTGGGTGACCCACCCCAAGGCGTCCTTCTGGATGATGCAGGAGGCGGACGAGGCGGAGGTCGCCGCCGAGTACCGCAGGATCGCGGAGCATCCGCACCACGACGCGTACATCGGCCTGCACGAGGGCCGCCCGGCGTTCCTGGCCGAACGCTACGACCCGGCGCAGGTGGAACTCGTGGGCCTCTACCCGCCCCGGCCGGGCGACGTCGGCATGCACTTCCTGTGCGCGCCGACCGACACCCCGGTGCACGGCTTCACCCTGGCCGTGATCACCACCGTGATGGAGTTCTGCTTCGCCGAGCCGGCCGTCCGGCGCGTCGTCGTCGAGCCCGACGTCCGCAACACGGCGGTGCACGCGCTCAACGCGGCCGTCGGTTTCGAGATCGTCGAGCAGATCGCCAAACCGGAGAAAGACGCCTACCTCAGCGTCTGCACCCGCGAGCGGTTCGAGGCCGCCCGCACCGCCCTGGCCGCCGAAGCCGCCCGGACGACCGCCCGCACCGCCGAAGCCGCACGGACCGCCGACGCTGCCCAGCCCGCCGACGCTGCCCGTACCGCCAAAGCCGCCCGCACCGCTGATGCCACCCGGACCGCCGAAGCCGCCCAGCCCGCCGAAGCCGCACGGACCGCCGAAGCCGCCCGCGCCGCCCAAGGAGTGACCCGATGAGCCCCCGCGACGCCGTCGCCCACCTCACCCCCGACCTGTGGGACCGGGCGGGCCGCCTCCTCATCCGCAAGGCCCTCGCCGAGTTCACCCACGAACGGCTGCTCGCCCCCGAGCTCGGCCCCGACGGCCGTTACGCCGTGACCAGCGACGACGGGGCGGTGACCTACCGCTTCGCCGCCCAGGTGCTCTCCCTGGACCACTGGCTGGTCGAGGCGGACAGCATCACCCGCCACGACCGCGCCGGCGCCGAACTCCCCTTGGACGCACTGGACTTCTTCCTGGAGCTGCGCGAGCGGCTCGGCCTCAGCCAGGACATCCTCCCCGTCTACCTCGAGGAGATCAGTTCCACCCTCTCCGGTGCGGCCTACAAACTGGCCGCCGAGCCGGTGGGCGCGGCCCAGCTCGCCAAGTCCGGCTTCCAGGAGATCGAAACCGGGATGACCGAGGGCCATCCCTGCTTCGTCGCCAACAACGGCCGCCTCGGCTTCGGCATCCATGAGTACCTCTCCTACGCCCCCGAGACCGCGAGCCCCGTCCAGCTCATCTGGCTCGCCGCCCGCCGCGACCGCGCCACCTTCACCTCCTCTGCGGACCTGGACTACGACACCCTGATCCACTCCGAGCTGAGCGAGCGGACCCTGGCCCGCTTCACGGAGACCCTCACCGGCCTCGGCCTGGACCCGGCCGACTACCGCCTGCTGCCGGTGCACCCCTGGCAGTGGTGGAACAAGCTGTCGGTCAGCTTCGCCGCCGAGGTCGCCCGGCAGCACCTGGTGTGCCTGGGCCCCGGCGACGACGAGTACCTCGCCCAGCAGTCGATCCGTACCTTCTTCAACACCAGCGACCCGTCCAAGCACTATGTGAAAACCGCGCTGTCGGTCCTCAACATGGGCTTCATGCGCGGCCTCTCCGCCGCCTACATGGAGGCGACCCCGGCCATCAACGACTGGCTGGCCGGCCTGATCGCCTCCGACGAGGTCTTCCGCGCCGCCCGCTTCTCGATCATCCGGGAACGAGCCGCCATCGGCTACCACCACCGCCAGTACGAGGCCGCCACCGCCAAGGGCTCCCCGTACCGCAAGATGCTCGCCGCCCTGTGGCGCGAGAGCCCCGTCCCGTCCCTGGAACCCGGCCAGCGCCTGGCCACCATGGCCTCCCTCCTGCACACCGACGCCCACGGCGCCTCCATCGTCAGCGCCCTCGTCGAGGAATCCGGCCTCACCCCGGCCGCCTGGCTGCGCCGCTACCTGGACGCCTACCTCACCCCGGTGCTGCACAGCTTCTACGCCTACGACCTGGTCTTCATGCCGCACGGCGAGAACGTCATCCTGGTGATCGAGGACGGCGCCGTCCAGCGCGTGATCTTCAAGGACATCGCCGAGGAGATCGCCGTCATGGACCCCACCGCGATTCTCCCCCCGGCCGTCGAGCGCATCCGCGTGGACGTCCCCGAGGACAAGAAGCTGCTGTCGATCTTCACCGACGTCTTCGACTGCTTCCTCCGCTTCCTCAACGGCATCCTGGTCAGCGAGGGCCTCCTGGAGGAGGACGCCTTCTGGCGGACGGTCGCCGACTGCGTGCGGGCCTACCAGCGGTCCGTCCCCCACCTGTCGGACAAGTTCGCCCAGTACGACATGTTCGCCGAGGACTTCGCCCTGTCCTGCCTCAACCGCCTCCAGCTCCGCAACAACCGCGAGATGGTCGACCTCCAGGACCCGGCCGGCGCCCTCCAGCTCATCGGCACCCTGAAGAACCCGATAGCGGACTTCCGCCCCGCGGACTGACGCACCGCCCTACCTCCCGTGCGCGCCACTGGCCAGAGCGTCCTGCCCCCGCCGACAGCTCGCTCTGGCCAGTGACCAGCATCATTCCGCCTCCGGCAACAATCCCTTGCCGAAGTTTCCATTGTGGCAACACCGTGGTCCTCCGCAGGATGAAAGGCGTACCGATCCGGTACGACCCACGAGGTCTTCACGACCGTCATCACCTGCTGCCCTGGAGGCACCCCGTCATGTCCACCACGGAAACCGCACCCCCGGTCACCGCTTTCATGCTCGTCAAGACCACACCCGAGTGGCTCGCCATGACCCCCCAGGAGCGGGTGAACGCCTTCTCCACCCAGGTCGTGCCCGCCGTCAAGGCCAAGACCACCGGCGTCCGGTCGCGCTTCTACGACACGGAGTTCTACTCCACCCGCGTCACCGACGTCTGGGTCTGGGAAGCCGACGACCACAACGCCTACCAGCTCCTCATCGACGCCCTGCGCGAAACCCCCTTCTGGGACCGCTACTTCGAGGTCGTCGACATCCTCGTCGGCGCCGAGAACGGCTACGCCCGCACCTACAACACCGAAGCCGTCACCACCATCGCCACCTGACCCACCACCGAAACGGCCCGCCCGCCGCCATCAGCGCGGCGGCGGGGACGTCGGCTCCGGGGCCGCGACGGGCGTACGTTCGTCCAGGCGGCGGAGGCTCGTCCGGATCTCCTCGTCACCCGGATGGTCGAACTCCGCGAAGACCGCGAGCGCCTACCGCCATCTGGTACGGGCGACCTCCGGGTCGCCCGTGACCAGGAGGCCAGCACCGAGGTGGCCGAGGGTCTCACCCTCGTTCCAGCGGTTGCCGCCGTCCCGGAGCGCCCCGAAGGCTTGGCGGTAGTGCTCGATCGCGTCGTCAGCCCCTCATGAGCACATCGGTCACCACCCGCGCCACCGAGATCGTCCTGCCCGGCACCGTCGAGCCGAGGGACCTGGAGGTCCGGACCCGCGACCTCCCCGCCCCGGGCACGGGCCAGGTCCTCCTGGACGCCACCGGCGTCTGCTTCGCCGAGCAGCAGAGGCGCCGCCTCGGCACGTACTTCGACCAGCCGCCCTTCCCCTTCGTGCCCGGGTACGACGTGGTGGGCACCGTCACCGCCACCGGCCCCGGCGTGGACGCCGGGATGGCCGGACGCCGCTTCGCCGCGGTCACCAAGGTCGGCGCATGGTCCTCGGCGTCTGGCTCGCCCTGACCTCCGCCGCCGCACTCCTCCTCGGCACCCCCGGCCTCTACTGGGTCCTCACCCTCGCCGGCGGCGGCGCCTACGCCCTCGAACGCCGCCGCCTCACCATCCACTGACACCCAACCTCCACCACCACGACGCCGCACCCCCAAGCCGCCCACCCAGATCGCACAGCTCCGGAAGCGGAACCCCGCCGCCGGCCCCGAGCTCGCCAAGCTGGCAGGCCTCGCCCCCTCCAACCGCCAACAGCGCCCCGCGACACGTAAGTTGGCCCGCACCCCGAACCTGGCCCTGCCTTCGACGCAGCCAACCAGCGCGAGCACCCATGAGGACCCTGCATGACTGCAGAGACAACCGCCACATCAGGGCCGCGGGCACAGTCAATGCCGCCAACCACCTCGCTCCACGACGCTCACCCCTCGCGAAACCGCACGTCGCCCGGCTCTCCGAGCGAATCGCAATACGGGGGCGGATCACAGCGAGCGCATCCGCTACCCTGTGAGGGGTCAGTCGGGACCTCCGCCGCCCCCTGTTGCCGGGAAACCTCAGCAATCGGAACGCGGACCGCCTGACCTGCGGGTTTGCCCGGCCAGAACGAAGATCGTCACTAGGTTTTCAACAAGGCCGACCACAAGCCCCGGCCTCCGTAGCTCAGGGGATAGAGCACCGCTCTCCTAAAGCGGGTGTCGCAGGTTCGAATCCTGCCGGGGGCACCAGCCAAAACGCCCCGGACCGATCATGGTCCGGGGCGTTTGACATCCAAGTCTGACATCAACGGCGGCGGTCAGCCAGAGCCTCCAGCAGGGCCGGGACGCCGCTTGAGCAGCCGGTCCATGTGGCTGATGGCCTCCCGCTGAGTGTCCTGGACGACGTGCGTGTAGACGTCCATGGTGATGCTGATCTGGCTGTGCCCCAAGATCTCCATCACGACGCGAGGCGCGACCCCGGCCGCCGTCAGCAGGGTGGCGGTGCCGTGCCGTGCGTCGTGCAGCCGGATGACCCGGAGCCCGGCATTCTCGGCGATGCGGGTGAAGGAGCGGTAGACGTTGCGCGGCTCGACCGGGCGCCCGGTGCGGGTGGTGAAGACGTGCCCGCTGCCCTCCCACTTCTCCCCCGCACGCTCCCGTATCTCGGCCTGTCGCATCCGGTGCCAGCGCAGCGGAGCGATGCACATAGCGGGTCTGTCAAACGAGCGGTGTAACTGGGGTGGTTGGTTAGTGGCGGGGGGCTGAGAGTCGGCCGTCGAAGGTGATGTCGAAGGCGTTCAGCGCGGTCTTCCAGCGCATGGTCCAGCGAGCCTGGCCCTTGCCGGTGGGGTCGAGCGACATGATGGCCATGTAGACGCACTTCAGGGCGGCCTGCTCGTTCGGGAAGTGTCCGCGGGACTTGACCGCTCGCCGGATCCGAGCGTTGACCGACTCGATCGCGTTGGTGGTGCAGACGATGCGGCGGATCTCGGTGTCGAACCGCAGGAAAGGGGTGAACTCCTCCCATGTGTTCTCCCACAGCTTCACGATCGCCGGATACTTCCTGCCCACGCGTCGGCGAACTCGGCGAACCGGTCCAGGGCGGCTTCTTCGGTCGGTGCGGTGCAGACGGGCTTGAGGAGCTCGGCGATCTTGTCTCAGTCCTGGGGGGGCTGCATAGCGGAAGGAGTTCCGCAGCAGGTGGACCACGCAGGTCTGCACGATGGTACGGGGCCAGACCGTCTCCACCGCCTCGGGCAGGCCCTTGAGACCGTCGCATACGAGCATGAGCACATCGCTCACGCCGCGGTTCTTGATCTCGGTGAGGATGTGCAGCCAGTGCTTGGCGCCCTCGCCGCCGCCGGCGGCCCATAGCCCGAGGATCTCGAGCCGGCCCTCGGTGGTGACGGCCAGGGCCACGTAGATGGGCCGGTTGGCGACCGCGCCGTCGCGGATCTTCACGTGGATGGCGTCGATGAAGACCACCGGATAGACGGTGTCGAGGGGTCGGCTCTGCCATTCGGCCATGCCCTCGAGGACCTTGTCGGTGATGGTGGAGATGGTCTGGCGGGAGACGTCGGCGCCGTAGACCTCGGCCAGATGGGCCTGGACCTCGCCGGTGGTCAGGCCCTTCGCGGCCAGCGAGATCACCATTTCGTCGACGCCGGGCAGGCGCTCTGCCGCTTCTTGACGATCTTGGGCTCGAAGGAGCCTTCCCGGTCGCGGGGCACGGTTATCTCCACCGGCCCCACGTCGGTCAGCACGGTCTTGGAGCGTTTGCCGTTGCGGGAGTTGCCGCCGTTCTTGCCCGCCGGCTCGTGCTTGTCGTAGCCGAGGTGGTCGGTGATCTCGCCTTCCAGGGCGGACTCCAGCAGCCGCTTGGTCAGCTGCTGCAGCAGCCCGCCCTCGCCTGTCAGCTGCAGACTCTCGGCCTGCGCTCGGCTCACCAGCTCGTCGATCAACTGTTCGTCCACGGCCTTCACCCGCGCAGCCTTCGTAGGCTCGACGGCCTCAGCCTCGGACACGTTCTCACTGGACATCGATGCATCTTCCATGATCGGGAGTTACACCGAACGTCTTACAGTCCCAAGCCGAGCAGACACGGGCCCTGGCGTCCAGGTCGTTCGTACAGTGGCGCGCTCCACCTGGGCACCAGGGCCCGCGCCCGCTCCACACACGTGTGGGTCGACGGCAGACGGGATGGAAGCTGGGGTGAGTGGTGGGTCAGTGAAGTCAATCGCCCGCGCATGAAGGGCCCCGTCCGCCATGTGACAAGTGCGGAAAGTGCCGTAACGACAGGGGCAGCTATGCGGCGGCGGGGTGGTGCGTGCCCCGGGCGCACTGTCGGACTTCGTACGAGTCGGAGGCCAGGGAAATGCCGCAGCACTCGTGACGGTTACTACGGCTGAACTGACCGCGCGTCCCCTTACCCCCGAACAGACCGTCGCGGGGTCGCCAGCCACGCTGCTGACGACGTGTCCGGCCCGGACCGAAGCCGGACCGGACAGTCGTAATTCATTCGAACTTCAGCGCGAGATGTAACCGTCTCCTTGGCACATCTCGCACGTGTCCTGCGTGACCGGGTGTCGGCCACTTCCCGCGCAGTCGGGGCAAACCTGCTTGTCAGAGAGGAGTTTCGTCATGTGGCCAGGCTCGTGGGGATCTCTTCCCGGTCCTGGCCGACAAAATCGGGGGTGTTTTCGCGAGCGCCACGTGGGCCTGGAGGCCTCCGAGCACGCGGGATACTCGTCGCATGCTGCAAATGTTCGGGAATACCGATATGAGTCTGACCGGGGAAGGCGTTGTCCTGCGGAATCTCTGGGGGTGGCCCGAGTGGGTGGTCAAGGTCGACATCGACTGGCGGACCTGGAGCGCCGGGGTTGTCACGTGCAGCAAACCGGGAGCCCGGGCAAACGCTCGACGGCCTTGCGATGACCCTGAACTGGTCGGCCGGATGAAGAAGGCGGCCGAGGCGGCTCGTGAGGCGCCTCGCGGCTCGATTTGGCTCGTATCGCTCGCTTTCCCCACACCCCACAAGAAGAAGCCGAACGGTGAGCAGCTGCGCGCCGAGACCATCGCGGCCATGTACCGATACGCGCTGAATCTCGGACTGTCCCCCAAGCGTGCCATCTCCGCCGTCTACGACCTCAAGGTGGTGGAGATACCTGGTGAGCGTGCGCAGTACACCCGCAAACTTGAGCGGTGGATCGAGCAGGCCCGGAAGACTATTAACCCGGCCACAGGACGCCCGTACCTGCCAGAGCACATCCGTGAGCGGGATGCCCCGCGGCAGTGGCCGATCGACCGAGACCACTACATGAGGCCTCGGCGCGCCGAGCCGGCGCTAATCAAGCCTGACCGGGAGGGACCGTACGCTGGCCACACGCTGCTTCTGCGAGTGACGCGGACTCTGGCCCCGGAGCACGCGGCGCGAGAGGCAAAAGAGCGCGGGGAGCGACTCATCGGACCGGACCTGATCGTTAAGGGGACATGGTCCAAGGGCGCCAGGAGCCTTGATGTACCGTCCTTCCCCGTGCTGCGGGCAGTCAGCCCCCGTGAGACCGTTCGCCGGGTGCTGGCCCTGGTCAAGGATCTGGAGCAGCGTTATCTGGGGGCTGAGGTCCGGGCGATCGTCACTGCACAAGCCATGGGGCAGCCTGACGACAGGGCATAACAAGCCCGATTCCTGACATCCGCTAGTGCTCTGACCGGGAAGGTTCGCCGGGGTGGTCGTCCGGGCGGTTGGATGCACGGTGACATTCGGTCCGACGGCTGGGGGTGTGGTGGCAGAGCCTGTCCGTGTGCGCAGACTGACCGACCAGGAGGGGCAAAAGCTGCAGCAGATCGTGCGCCGGGGCAGCACCAGTTTGGTGCGCTACCGGCGCGCGATGATGCTGTTAGCCTCGGCCGGCGGGAACCGGGTGCCGGTGATCGCGAAGCTGGTGCAGGCCGATGAGGACACGGTCCGGGATGTGATCCACCGGTTCAACGAGATCGGCCTGACCTGCTTGGACCCTCGGTGGGCGGGAGGCCGTCCCCGCCTGCTCAGCTCTGACGATGAAGACTTCGTCGTGCAGACGGCCACCACCCGCCCGACCAAGCTCGGCCAGCCCTTCACTCGCTGGTCCATCCGCAAACTCGCCGCCTACCTGCGGAAAGCGCACGGCCGTGTCATCCGGATCGGCCGCGAGGCGTTACGGCGCCTGCTCGCCCGCCGCGGCGTCACCTTCCAGCGAACCAAGACGTGGAAGGAGTCGCCCGATCCGGAGCGCGACGCCAAGCTGGACCGCATCGAGGAGGTGCTGGAGCGTTTCCCGGACCGTGTCTTCGCGTTTGACGAGTTCGGGCCGCTCGGCATCCGGCCCATGGCCGGGTCGTGCTGGGCCGAGCAAGGCCGGCCCAAGCGGCATCCCGCGACCTACCACCGCACCCACGGGGTCCGCTACTTCCACGGGTGCTACTCGATCGGCGACGACACCATTTGGGGCGTCAATCGCCGCAAGAAGAGTGCCGCGAACACCCTGGCCGCGCTGAAGTCGATCCGGGCCGCCCGCCCCGACGGCGCCCCGATCTACCTCATCTTGGACAACCTGTCCGCCCATAAAGGCGCCGACATCCGCCGCTGGGCGAAGAAGAACAAGGTCAACCTGTGCTTCACCCCGACCTACGCGTCCTGGGCCAACCCGATCAAGGCCCACTTCGGACCGCTGCGGCAGTTCACCGTCGCCAACTCCAACACCGCAACCACGCCGCCCAGACGCGGGCCCTCCACGCCTACCTGCGCTGGCGCAACGCTAACGCCCGCCACCCAGACGTCCTCACAGCTCAACGCCGTGAACGTGCCCGGATCCGTAGCGAGAAGGGAATCCGCTGGGGCGGCAGGCCGCTCCAAGTCGAAGTCTGACCCAACCCGGCGGAACCCATGCGGTCACAGCACTAGCTTCGGCTGCGCATCATCGACATCAGCAGCCCGTGGGTCTCGTCGTCGGCGACGACCACAAGCCCACGACCTGGCTCACGTATCGGGGCGCCGTCGAGCTTAGGGGGTAGATTGAGAATGCAGATACTCAGGAAGTTGCGTCGAGTGACCGCCAGAATCCTGGAGATAATTTCACCATACGTGCTATTCACTCTAACGAGAGATGCCGCCGGGAACTGCCTCCTGAGCCTTGCGGTGCTTATTCTCTGGTCTTTCTCGAGCCTCGCCCTCGTCGGGAGAATCCCCGGCTGGGCCTTTCCTGCGTTCGCATCCATCTTCCTTGTGGCGCAAGTAATTTTTCGAATGTCGCTGCCAGCATACAAGCTGGGGAGGTTGGCGCGCAGAATGTCGACGGAAATCATCGATTCCCCAGGGGATGTCAAGGGGGAATTTGTGCTATACCTACGCACATTCAAGACTGATGGTAAGTCGTCAAAATTTCAGTACGTCGAACATGACGAGCACCGCCTCTTTATTGCGCCCACAGAGGAGGAGCTCCTCTGCCTCACCATGCGGCGCGCATTCGGTGAGGTGGTCGCGTTAGGTGAGAAGGGAGAGTCCCTGCCGCGGCTTGGGGCGCGACGCCTGTATGCCGAAGATGGCGAGTGGAAGGACTTCGTTAGAGACCTTGCTTCTAGAGCGTCCCTGGTCATGATTCAGCTGCACGAAGGAAAATACACCAAATGGGAGCTATGCCACGTCGCCAAGAACGTCCCAATAGAGCGAATTGTATTATTGATCTCGCGCCGCACGCATGAGCAGGAATTCCTGCAAGAAGCATACGGCTACTTCGCTGCCTCGCCGAACCTGGCTGAAGCCTATGAGAAGCACAGGGCTGCGCTACACGCCAGTCAGAAGGGAGGGCGTCGCCGTGGCGACCGCCCCGAGCAGACCGAATACTTTTCTGTGATCTGCTTCGAAAGCTCGGGCATCGCACACCATACTTCCGTAAAGTGGGACACTCGGTTCGATTCCGCGAGTCAAGATCTGGTCAAGGCGCTTGCGCTGCGAACCCTATTTCAGGTGCACGGAATGCCCCTTACAGGGGAAATCAGGAGGGGGCTGGGAGCCGTGGGATGCTGCCGTCAGCCCCTTACGAAGGAGCACTCTCGATTGCACTGTGAAAAAACCGATGTTGAGTGCAGGATGGCAAGGGGAGAGGAGTTGTGGTGGGAGTTGAGGATGGGGGAGGCTGGATGGGGGCCCGGTAAGTGCTGTCCACAATGTCTCCGGGAAAGGAATCGCTCTTCCGAAGGGCCTACCCAGTAAATCCGAACAGGTCACGTAGATCTACCAAGCAGTCTCTGTTGTTCCTCCTTCAATCGAACGAAGGAAGTGTGGACGTAGCTGGTGAAGTCACTTCCCGGGTGCTCGATCAAGGTACGCCGCCTTACACCTTCCGCCTCCTCGAAAATTGCAACCTCCAGAGATGAGATGTGGGCGCAAAAATCACGAAGGGGTTGCGGAACTTCGGACTCTATGATCAGATCCGCATGTTCAATGATCAATTCGCGCATCCGTCGATTGGTAGGCATAAGAGCCTGATCACGCCATTTTCGCCACTCACTTGTGCTGGCCTCTGGGCTCCTTTCATCTCGCGCGGGAAGAATCGTAGCACGCAGCGCCTCCCAAATTTGTTCATTCGTGTCGACAAGAGTGTTAAGCGGTCCGTAAAGGTCTCGGAGTTGGCTGTTGATACGTGCGAGGCGCGCCTGCCGGCGCTCTTGTCGAATTTGGGCACGCTGGCTGAGAAGAAAGGCAAGCACTGCGACGACGATGCTTGCACTGGCGGTGATGATGGCAGCTGTCACACCCCAAGTGTGGCCTGTAACCCTTGCCTTCGGTATGGCTGGTGGTTCGACCGGCTCAAGATGCGCCGCTGTCCGCCCCGAAGTCGTCCCATGCGACCAGCACAACAGGCAACCCGGCAAACCTTCCCGGTCACAGCACTAGCGACATCAACGGGGGTGGACAGGAACAGACACCAGCACTCGCACCCAGTCGTCATGGTGCCAGAAAGCGGCTTCAAGACCGTCGCCCGAAGAAGGGGTACATCATGGCTGGGCGGTCGGCTCCACGGCTTTACGGAGCCACTTTGGCGCGAGCCTCTAAGATCATGGCCCCAACGTCGTGCTTTATCGGGCAGGTCCACAGACTGCCCGACGCGCCGCAAGCTTACGGGGCCATGATCACTCGCACCAAAGCAGCGCCACCCCAAAGCCGCTCCGCCGACCTGTCGCAGAACACGGCGAATTCATCCCTCAGGTCCAAGGTATCCTTGCGTTGACAAATAATCCACCCACGCCGTGACTAAATGAATAGCGAACTCGCTGATGTCGTTGACATAGCGTTCGACATCCGCGACCGACCTTCCCGCCTGCTGAAAGATCTCCACATACGGAATATTCCCGTGAGCAACATCATTCCTAAAGAGCGCCATTTTTTGAAGCGAGGCGCCCCATGCGGCAAAAGGGAAGGCTGTGCCGGGGAGTCCATAGATTTCCCAGATACGATTGAAGTGTTCGGGCCTCAGTGTTCTACCGTCTAGCGGCGGCTGTGCATGCCTCAACTCGATGGGCAACGTTATTGGGTCACCACATGCTTCAAGCGTCGTGGTATACCGCCGCTTTTCCCATAGCTTAGAATGATCAGCAAGGCTGCGAAGGCTCTCAAAGGTCGCATGCACGGCAAGTTGACGAAGGCTGGAGCGGAAGTTACGGACAGCCGCACCGGAAGAATTCAGCTCTCGATGAGTCTCTTGGATAAGGAATTTTGTGAAGGCCTCAAGTTCAGCCATGCTACACACCACAGAAAGAGCCCTTGCATCTCTCGCCTCGGACGTCCATCGCGCGTCCGGCTGCGAACTCTGAGGAGAGTCCCTCACAAGTGCAAGAAACTTCTTCAAATCGTCGCAGCGCCGGAGGAGACGCTCCCCCTGTGATTGCACATCAACAATCAGCGCCTCATGCGTTGCCACTGAGTAGTTCCTTAGCCCTCTTGAGGCGGCGGCGCAGCATGGCCTTAGTGTTCGAGCCCGCCCCGCTGGAAATCCTAAGTTCTTGGTCTTCAAGCCAGCCTGAATCCACATCGCCTACCGGCGCTCCCTCTGTGACCAGGTCGCCCGCTGCAACGAGGCAGGCCTCGAACTGGACCAGAGGGGTCACCTTCGTCTGCTTGCGCAAGAAGGGCTTTTGACCACATACCTGGTAGAGCATTTCAAGCGCGTGATCGAAAATAGCATGCTCGGCCTTGTAGTCAAAGCCTTCATCAGCCGCGCCCATGTAACTGTTCAGAAACCGCTCGACCTTACCGTCAAAATCTGCCCTATTGTTCTTATAGGCGAAGAACTTGAGAACCTGTTCGGTTCGCGTGCCGTCATTCTCATGGTTGCGCTGCAGTTTCACAAGTTTCTTCAAGCGAGGATCTTCTGCCAACTCCTCGATGAAATCATTGAAAGCACCCGCGTAAACACAAGCGCGCACCTCTTGCGCAGTGAGTTGAATCCCGCCACGGTTGAGTCGCTCAAACACGTCGAAGCGGACCTGTCGGTCACTCTTGTCCGTGAGGGAGATAACCTGAAGAGGCTGCCGCCCGAAATAAACTTGAAGGTTCTTTGGCAAGTCAGCGAAAGCCTGTTCGTTCAGCTCGGTGAGCTTCTCTAGACCATGAAGAACTAGCGGCTTTTTCCTGCCGATGAACTTTGCCTCATCTGCATCTTTGGCAAGGAAATGAGCAAGGGTGGAGAGGCGTTGAAGCCCATCAACAACTTCCCATTGGAAGCCAACATTAGTGGCCACAAAAAGCGGAGGAACAGGAAGACCGAGAAATACAGACTCTACAAACAGCGCCTCGTCTGACTCGTCCCAGCGGAACTTCCGTTGATAATTCGGAGAGGCGTTAAGCTCCTCGTCGACAATCATTCGCACCAGTTCGCGGACAGAAAAGTTGTGTACGGCTACATCAACTTTCCCGCGCTCGCCTCGGAGCTGATCTTCCAGATTTTCGAGTGACGCGCCAGCAGACATGGAGGCAGTGTAGTGCGCTGATGCCTTCTCCGGCATGCGATGCACAGACCAGCAGGCGGACCCGAAGGTGCCCTGCGGCCCATACGGGACAGCTTGCTCTGGTCGGCGGCATAATCACGTGGCTGAGGCCAGCGGGGGTGCAGCGAGGCGCACGCGCGCCCGGCCTGTCGGCAAACCCGCCGTGGTGGCTGGCTGTCAGCGGTTTACGCCTCTCGATGCGCTTCATCAACAAGTACGCCGCACCGGAGAGAGACTGGCTCAGCGCGGCGCTGCGCGAGCAGATCAGCAAGGAGCTTGACAGGCACGATGATGACGCTGCCGAAGACGCTTCCGCCATCCGAGAATGAGTTCGTGTTCGTCATCCAGAAGCACAGCTCACTAGGGCAGGTCGTATCTCTGGCTGCCAAGGTGGCAGGCTTGGAGAAGCTCGGCATGAGGTCGTTCCCGCCGGGCATGTTCGACAGCATCCCTGGGACCTTGAAGGACCTCACGTGACGTCCACGCCTGACATCAACGGGTACGAACGCAGACAGCCGCCAATGGCCCTTGGTGGCCAGTGAGCCCTGCGGATCCACGGCAAAGCCGGGCGCTGATCGAACTCCTAAAGCGGGTGTCGCAGGTTCGAATCCTGCCGGGGGCACAGAGAAACACCAGGTCAGAGCCTGTGCTGGCGTAACGAAGGCCCTCCGTGAAGATCACGGAGGGCCTTCTCGCGTCGTATGGGAACGCGGTGGGAACATGCTGTCAGTCAGCCGTCTGCCCGGCCTCATCGCTGGGAACCTCGGACTCTTCGAGGCCATCGCTGGCGGACTCGGGGGCAGAAGGTGGCTCCTGCGGCTTTTCGGCTCGCGGTACCAGGGCGACCGGAGCTTCGGCCTCGGCCTTCTCGAACTGTGGCAACACCGAGGTGTAGGTGTCAGCGGTGAGGGAGTAGCTGCTGTGGCCGAGGAGAGCTTGGATCTTCTTCATGTGGATGCCTGCGGCCAGGGAGAGCGTGGCAGCGCAGTGCCGGAGATCGTGGAGCCGCACTGGAGGCAGGTTCAGCTTCTTGATCAGCCGGTCGAAGGTTTGCGACAGGTACTCGGGGTGGTAGGCACGTCCGTCCTGCCACGTGAAGACCAGGCCGGTGTCCTTCCAGGGCTCTTTCGGCGCCTTGCGGCTCGGCTCGTCGGGCTGGGTTTTGCGGTGCTGCTGCCATAGCTCGTAGGCGCGGTTCCATTCCTCGCACTCGGCTTGCTGGCGCTGCCGCCACAGCTTGAGTAGTTCGTGGGTTGTGAGTCCAGGGAGATGGTGCGTGCGCCGCTCTCGCTCTTGGGCGTGTCTTCCCAGACGTCGTACGAGGCGGCGACGAGTTGTTCGCTGATGTGGACGGTGCCGTTCGTCAGGTTGGTTTCGCTCCAGGGTAGGCCGGCGACTTCGCCGCGGCGCAGGCCCCGGAAGACCATCAGGTGAAACATCGGGTAGAGCCGGTGCGGGGCGACGGCGTCGAGGAACGTTCCGGTCTGCTCGGGTGTCCAGACCATGACCTTGCCCGGCTTCTTGCCGGTGGTCCGCCAGCGGGTGACCCGTTCGTCGGTCCACACGGGTGGTTTGGGGCGTACGTATTTCGGCAGGACGACGGTCTTGGCCCAGTTCTTGAGTTGGGTGCCGGGGCCGGTGATGTGGCGTGGCTTGCTGCGGGCTGTTTGGAGTGCGGTCTTGGCGGCGTTCCAGTGCTGGCGCAGCTCGGTCGGCCGGGGGCGGATCGTGCAGGTGCGCCATGCTGTGTGGGCGGCGCGTTCGGCTGCAAGGGCTTCGTCGGCTGCTTCGCGGTTGTGCTGGTGGATCTTGTTGTCCGCCCAGATCTTTTTGAACATGTCCTGGATGTGCCTGGTGCGCAGGTCGCGCATCTTCAGGTGGCACAGGGTGGGTATGAAGACGCGTTCGATGTGGTCTTCGTAGCCTTTGCGTGTGGATCGCTTGTGGTCGACGCGCTTGGCGAACCAGCGGCGTAGGAACTCGGCGACGGTCTCATGGGACTTGACCTGTACGCCGCCGTGGGCGAGTTCCCAGATCTCCTTGCAGGCTGTTGCCGCGTCCTTCTGGGTGCGGAAGCCGCCCTTCTTTGCGGTTTCGCGCTTGCCGCCAGGGCCTGGTGGCAGTTCGATCGAGTAGTACCACGAGCCGTGGTCACGCCGCTTGAGCTTGGGGCATCGCTTCTCCAGGTAGCCGATCTTCTGTGTGCCGTCCTCCTCAACTGATCATTTCAGAATGAGTTCGGTGAGGTTCTTGGCTGTGGGGTGAGGTGGCGGCAGACTTCTGCGGGTGTCGGATGATCTTGTGCCTGATGATCTGTGGGAAGTGTGTCTCCCTTGCTCCCGTCCCGTCCGCCGCGGCGTCGTCGGTATCCGGGCCGTCTGCCAGTGGACGACCGGGCTGCCCTCCGCGGGATCGTCTACGTGCTGTGCAAGGCGGTGAGCTGGGCCGATGTGCCGGCCGAACGCATCGGCTGCAGCGGGGTGACGGCCTGGCGACGGCTGCGGGACTGGACCGAGGCCGGCGTCTGGCCACGTCTGCACGAGATTCTCCTGGGCGAACTGCGCAAGTCAGGACTGCTGGAAATGTGCGACGCCGCAGTCGACGGCTCGCACGTCCGGGCACTCAAAGGGGGCTCACACCGGACCTTCGCCGGTCGACCGGGCCCGTCCGGGCAGCAAGCACCACCTCATCGTCGACCGGTACGGAACACCGCTCGCCGTCTCACTGACTGGTGGAAACCGGCACGACGTCACCCAGCTCATCCCCTTGCTCGACGCAATACCGCACATCCGCGGGACGCGTGGACGGCCCCGCCGACGCCCCAAGCGCGTGTTCGCCGACCGGGGCTACGACCACGACAAGTACCGCCGTCTCCTCCGGCCCGAGGCATCACACCGAGGCTTGCCCGCAAGGGAACCAGCCACGGTTCCGGCCTGGGCAAGACCCGCTGGGTCGTAGAACGCACCTTCGCCTGGCTCCATCAGTTCAAGCGGCTCCGGACCCGCTACGAGATACGCGCCGACCTCCACCTCGGCCTCCTCCAACTCGCCTGCTGCATCATCTGCTTGAGACGACTCCGAACCTCATTCTGAAATGGTCAGTTAGTGGTCATCGGTAGAGGCGGTCATCGGACTGGTTGTGGGCGGCCGAAGAGAAGGTCGTAGCCCGGGGGGAGCTGGAGCAGGATCTGGTTCATCAGTTCTTCGCCCGCGAGGTCGGCCGCGACGCTGAGCACGGCGCTGACGTCCCAGGTTGCGGTGCGTTCGGTGGCGCCTTCGATCCATGCGGCTGTTGCCCGGATGAATCGTTCGGGTGGGAGCGGTTCGTGGCAGTGGAGGGGGTTGAGGAGTACCAGTGCCAAGGCGTCGGGGAGGCGGGCGGCGAGTTCGGCGCGCACTTCTCCGACCAGGTGTGCGCCCAGTAGGGCGAGGACGACGCGGGCGGCTCGTTCGGCTTCTTCGGGTGAGTCGTACTCGCCGCGTTCTTGGATGGCTGCCAGAAATGCGTCCCAGTGCATGGGCATGGTTCCTCCCGGTCCCGCGTCTCGGAAGGGTGTGCTGGTCGGGGGCGGGGGCGGGGGCGATGGCCCCCGCCCCTGAGGGGGTCAGCTGCTGATCTGCTTGCGGCTGCTGCCGCCGCTGATGGCGATCTTGCGGGGCTTGGCCTGCTCGGCGACTGGGATGGTCAGGCGCAGCACGCCGGCGTCGTAGGAGGCGTCGATGCGCTCGCTGTCCAGGGTCTCGCCGAGGAACAGCTGGCGGCTGAAGGAGCCGGTGGATCGCTCGGCGACCACGACTTCGGTGCCTTCGCCTGCACTGGGCCGGCGTTCGGCCTTGACGGTCAGGACGTTGCGCTCGACGTCGAGGTCGATGGTCTCGGGGTCGACGCCGGGGAGGTCCAGTTCGACCACGAAGGTGTCGCCGTCTCGGAAGGCGTCCATCGGCATGGCGGCGGGGTGGGCTGGTGTGCCCAGGAGCTGCTGGGTGAGGCGGTCCAGCTCACGGAACGGGTCGGTACGCATCAGCATCGTCATCACTCCCTTCGCCGGGATGCCAGTGCGTTCACCGCGTTTTCCGGTATAGCTCGCCCGGCGAAAATTGACAAGCCTGGGCGCAACTTTCCTGCTGCCCGTCGTGGGCGGTTGTTGTGTTAGTGACCGATTGTGCGGGGCACACGACACAGTGCGGGCAGTCGTCGTGGTGAACGCGCCGGAGTACGGGGTGAGGCTGATGGATGAGGCGGAGATCCTGCCGGTGGCCGGACCGGCGACGCTGACGATCTTTGTCTCGATGAACCGGCCGGGCTCTATCGCCATGGCCCGTGATGGCGCCCGCGCCTTCGTGGAGTGCCTGCCATTCGATGTTGGTAGGGAGGCGGCCGACAGCGTGGCGCTGGTGGTGTCGGAGCTGGTCACCAACGCGCTGCGGCACGCGGGAGGCTCCTGCGTGCTGAGCCTGGCTGCTCTGCCGGACGCCGTCGAGGTGGCCGTGGGCGACTCCAGCCTGGTTCGTCCGCAGTGGCGTATCTCGGACCGGGTCGGCGGCGGGGGCTTCGGCTGGCCGATGGTTCACCGGCTGGCTCGCTCGGTGACCGTGACCGGCAGGGCAGGCGGTGGCAAGACGGTGCGCGCGATGGTGCCCTGTGGCGCAGGGCGCACTGCCTCGGACTCGTCGCGGACTAGGTTGTGCCCATGGGCACCCCCCACGGCCGCACCGCAAGCGCACCAGACCGAGCGGGGAACAGCGGGGTCTCACGGTGAAAGCGGCCAGGCTCACTGGGACCGCTCAGCATGCGTTTGCCCAGGTCAGTGCGCAAACCGTCCCCCAATGATCGCAGCTTCCCAATTTCTGAGAGCGCGAGTTCGGTTCTCGTCACCCGCTCCACGCGAAATCCCCAGGCCATAGGCCCGGGGCACTTCCATGAGCACACACCCTGGCCGCCCTGACGGACGTACTCCACACACCGCCCGGCGCCGAGAATGCTACAACCTATCATCATAAGGTCCACGCACTCCTTACGGCCATCTTCTATCCTTGGCTAACCTATCCGGTCGTCGAACATCCCTTGGATCAATCTCGAAAGCGAGTTGATATCACCTACACAAACAACGCAACAGATGGATTCTTTGGATGGATAACACGACAAGGACATCCGTGCTCGCATATTTTCGTCGAATGCAAGAACTATCATTCCGAGCTCGGGAATCCTGAGTTGGATCAACTCTGCGGCAGATTCTCACCGCTACGCGGAAAAGTGGGGCTACTGCTATGCCGGTCTCTCGCTGACAAGGAACACTTCCTGCAACGCTGTAGGGACACAGCTCTCAGTCGTCATGAGTTCGTGCTCCTTCTCGACGACAACGACCTCTCAGCGCTCGTCGATGAGGTCGTCACAGCACATACCCCTGTCGACCCGGACCAGATCGATGACGGAGATCAGGAGCCGCCCTACCCAGGAGAGTTTCGGCTGCTCTTTGAGCGGTTTCGCAAGCTCGTTAGCTGATCCTTGTTGCTGTAGCGGCGGCGTCCGGACCGCTACGGCCTGTACCGGCATAGAGGGCGGCGATGGGCGATGAGTGTCTAACTGCGTGACAACGCCGACGAACTACGGCGGACGAGGGCGAACGCCAGCGGACCATCAGCGCAGGCGGGAGCCGCGCCAGCCCAAAGCAGCACCCCCACCCAAGTTGCTTCGGGAGGAAGAGGTCCTCACTTAACGTCTCACCGCCACGCTTCCGCCGGCACAGCTTGCTCTGGTCGACGACATGGCGGCGTGGCTGAGGCCGCTGGCGGTGCGGCGAGGCACACGCGTGCGTGATCGGTCGGCGCACCCGCCGTCATAGCTGACTGTCGTCGGCTGCGGATCAGACACTCCCGGCGCAGGTCAGCACAGCAACCGCTACCAAGAAACCCAAGCTTCCAAGCCGAGATACCAAGTGCGTCGGCGCAGACGATGCCCGTAGGGTGCCGCCCATGGTGACTGCGACTGTCCGCGAGTGGAACGACGAGGAAGGGTGGGGCGTGCTCGACTCCCCCGAGACCCCCGGGGGTTGCTTCGGCCACTACTCCGACATCCAGGCGCCCGGCTTCCGTACCCTGTCGCCCGGACAACAGGTGGACCTCACGTGGGAGGCTCCGGGCTTCAAACAGGACGGATACGACTACTGCGCGGTGAGCATTGCGCCTCGGCATGCCTGACATCCACAGCTGACAGCAACAACGCCGGACGGGCGCATACGCCAGCGCCCCTGTCCAGCCGCCGCATCCGTCGACAACAGCCGCCGGAGCGGGCTCGAATCGAACTCCGGAAGTTCGGGGGCCCATTCCACTCGCCCCCGCCCCTGCACCTCGGCCCCTGCCCTCGCCCCGCCCGGGCCCCACGCCGGGCACTCACGCAATAAAGGAGTCTTGAATAAGTCCAGATATAATAAGCCCACCTATCTATACAGGGGTGTGCCGTGGACAAACCCGCCGAGATGTTCGACCGCGACTTCGAGTGGGCCGAGCTGACCCGATTCGCCGCCCTACCCGGCCCGCGTGCCACCCTCGGTGTGGTCTCCGGCCGCCGCCGCCAGGGCAAGACCTTCCTCTTGGACGCCGTCACACGGGCAAGCGGCGGCTTCATGTTCACCGCCACCGAGACCACCGAAGCCGACGCCCTGCGCCAGTTCGGCGAAGCCCTCGCCCGCCACCGCGACCAGCCCACCCCGTTCCGCTTCGCCCACTGGGACGAGGCAGTCACCGAGCTCATGCGCATCGCCGACAGGGGCGGCCCCACCGTCGCGGTCATCGATGAGTTCCCCTTCCTCGCCAAGGCCTCCCCCGCCCTCCCCTCGATCATCCAGCGCGCGCTCGACCCCGCCGCCCAGCACACCAACACCCCCGTACGGCTCCTGCTGTGCGGCTCCGCCCTGTCCTTCATGGGCGGACTCCTCGCCGGCAACGCCCCGCTGCGCGGCCGTGCCGGCCTGGAACTCGTCGTCCCCACCCTGGACTTCCGTCTCGCCGCCGAGTTCTGGGAGATCAGCGACCCGCGCACCGCACTGCTCACCCACGCCATCGTCGGCGGCACCCCCGCCTACCGTCGCGAGTTCACCCAGGGCGATGCCCCCGCCGGGCCCCATGACTTCGATGCCTGGGTCACCCGCGCCGTCCTCAATCCCGCCCGTCCGCTCTTCCGCGAGGCCCGCTACCTGCTCGCAGAGGAACCCGAACTCCACGACACCGCGCTCTACCACTCCGTCCTGGCCGCCATCGCCGCCGGAAACGCCGCACGCGGCGGCATCGCCGACTACCTCGGCCGCAAGTCCACCGACCTCGCCCACCCGCTCAGCGTCCTCCAGGACGTCGGCCTGATCACCCACGAGGCCGACGCCTTCCGCCGCAACCGCTCCGCCTACCGCATCGCTGAACCTCTCATCGCCTTCTACCACGCGGTCATGCGCCCCGCCTGGGGCGATCTGGAACGCCCCGGACGCGCCCCCGCCGTCTGGCGCCGAGCCCAGTCCACCTTCCGCAGCAAGGTTGTCGGCCCGCACTTCGAACAGGTCTGCCGCGAATGGGCCCGCTGGCACGCATCCCCCGCAACCCACGGCGGGCAGGTCACAAGGGTCGCCAGCGGGACCGTCAACGATCCTGCCGCGAAGACCAGCCACGAAGTCGACGTCGCAGTCCATGGCGAGACCGACAACGGTCGCGAAACACTACTCGCCATCGGCGAAGCCAAATGGAACGACGTCATGGGGAAGGGCCACCTCGAACGTCTCCAGCACATCCGTGCTCTCCTCACCGCGCGCGGCACCGCCACCGACGTCACCCGGCTGCAGTGCTACAGCGGCACCGGCTTCACCGACGAACTGCGCCACCTCGCCGAGAATGACCCCGCCATCCAGCTGATCGATCCAATTCGCCTCTATCACGGCGACTGACCCGGTCGCAGTCACCGCCCCTGTACGGGGAACCTGGCAGAGGGGCGTGCTCAGTCAGACGCCTGATCGCCGTCCCCGCTGCCACCGTCGGTCGCCCGGACACTACGCCTGAGCTCATGCCAGGCACGGACGACCTCCGCGATTTTCGCCAGCAGATCCCTCGTCTGGGAGAGAAACAGGCTCAATGCCCCTGACGCGGCCAGGATGACCAAGGCGAGGCTGTCCCAATTCATCGACCACCACCCTCCCCCGCAGCCGAGCGGCCGAGCTGGGCGGTTCGGCGGGGTAGCACCCTGTCGAGCCAGTCTCGATCAGCGTCGAGAGCTTCCAACCTGTCTCGCACGTCATCACCGTATGCGGGGTCCCCCCACCTGAAGCGGATCTGCATCACTCCTGGCACTCCGGGTTCCTGGTGTTCCAAGTAGAACGTGCACTGGTAGGCCCGCTGTGCTGTCGCTTGGAGCCTGCAGTCGCAGTAGTGACGCCCGATTCTCAGTGGCAGACCCCAGACATCGTCCATGAGGCGATCGAGGAACGCGTCGTGCGCAAGAGGAACGTTGCGATGCGTGTCCAGCTCGAAGATCCACTCATCCCCGGTAATCCATGACCGAGTCGAATAGGCAGTGCTGAAGTTCTGGAACGTCGCGATGCGTCGGAGAAGCCGTGAGCCGAGCCATGCCAAGTCTCGGTCCACCTGCGCGAGAGAGGCGAACTCACATTCATGCTCCAGCTCGTGGGACGAAGGCCCGTCTACGTCCCACAAGGGCACGAGACCGTCCTCTCCCAGGTCGCGCTTGAACCCGGCAAGTAGTTGGCACCAGCGCGTACTTGCGGCGGCTCTCAGCACCAATCGACTGTCAGTACCGACCAATTTGAGGTGAAGGTCCGCTTTGCGGACACCCGCAACGCGGAGCCCCACCACGCCACCGACCTGAACGCTGGGTTCCGCATAGGGAAGCATTCGCCGCAGCGCGTAGTCAGCCGTGGGATGCTTCCGTCCAGGACGGGACCCACTGTGAGGATCAAGGACCACAACAGGACGTCCGTCCGTCAACCGCACGCCGGCAATTCCGACAGGGTGTGCCCACCACTCCCCTCCGCGGCCAAGCTCCTTCATCACCTGAGCCTCAAGCAGCGCTTGTTCGCCACGAGCATCCGGGAGGAAGGGAGCTTGACGATGCGTCCGCAGAGCCTCCAAGGCGCTTTGATACGGCTCCCCCGAGTAGCAGCTTCGGGTGCGAGCAAGGCGAGTAAGACGACCGCCAGCGGCCATGGTTCGATCCGTCCCCGAGCACTGCCGCCCCTGAGCACTCGAAAACTGATCAGTGCGCCTGCGTCTGGGCGCGCAAAGACAGAGCTCGTCTACGACAGGTGCAGCGCTGGCTTCTTCGTCCCTCTGATGGCACCGCCGACGGGGCAGCGCAGTGCCGGGACAGGCCGCCTATCCGGCCCGCCAGCGATGATGCCGCAAACACGATATGACCGCAACTGCCCTGCTGAGCGAGTGTATTGCCCAATGGCTCGACCTCGGAACACCACAGCGGCTGCTCTTCCGGATTGATCAGACAGAACCTACCCCTGCCCCCCGGTTGCGGGCATCAGGATGCACCGCCCTCCAAGACAGCCATAGTCTCGACCGCCTCCCGCGCCTTCCGTTCCACCTTCTCCAGCTTCTTCTGCACCCTGGCGAGTTGCATCGTGCGGCGCTTGTGCATCTTCTTTGAGACCTCGTCGAGGCGGTCCGGGACGAGAGGTCCCTACGTGTCCAGCGTCAACGTCGCCGACTTGTGCCCGAGCATGGTCTGCACGACGTGGACGTCTGCAACGCCGGCGATGGCGAGCGAAGCCTCCGTGTCCCGCAGCTTGTGCAGGGTGAGCTTCAGGTGGCCCAGCCCCGCCGCGTCCACCGCAGGAGCGAAGAACCTCTGCGGCCGGCACCGACCGGCGCTCGTGGTTCTTGGGGCTGTCAAGGTAGAGCTTGCCGTTGTCCTCGACGTACGCCTCAACGATGTGCGCACGGCACGTGTCAAGGTCGACCGGCCCTACCTTCAGCGCGGACGCCTCGCCCCAACGCAGCCCGGTATAGGCCAGCAGCAGGATGAACACGCGGTACGCGCCCGCCGCGTCGGCCAGCGCTTCAGCCTGCGCGTCGTCCAGGTAGACGTGATTGGCCGGTACCGCTATGGGCAGGGCCACGCCAGCAGCCGGGTTGAAAGCCGGGCGATCTCCGCCGGCCTGCCACTCGAGACATCGCAAGTTCTTCTGCTGTCCGGGCGTGAGGGGTGGAAAGCGGGGGTCGGGTGGCGTGCCCGGGGGAATCGGCTGGATACGCGGGCCCTTGGGAGGGCCATAGGCAGCCGGAACCAAGGTCGGGACGCTGATCAACGGAGCCAGGAACGGCGGCAGACCGGGTGCTCTGGGCAGGCCCGTCCGCGCATCGCGAGAGCGACACGCGGACGGGCGTTTCCGTACCATTGCCCTACGAAACGACGCCCTTGCCGCCGCACCGACTGCACGGCACGGCGTAGAGCGCCCCGTCGGGGGCGGCGAACACGGTTGCCGCAAGCCGCCGTCGAGGGCGCTGAGCCGTGCCCCATCGCCGCCGGCGCCCAGTCCAGCATCCGCAGGCGTCATCCGGGAGTGCGGCGGGCGCCTGGAACTGGCTCGCGAACCGCACGGTCTCGACAGCACGAGGATTCACCCATTGCGACACGATGGTCACCTCCTGTTGTCGAGAGTACGGATGGCGTGCACGGGTGTCAGCTCCTCTCGCTGGGTCAGTTCGGGCCGGTGTTGCTGCAGTCGCCAGTGCATGTGTTCTCGCCGCCGGGCTCGCTGTGCTCGCAGTCGGCCGCGACCGGGATGGTCTGGTCGGTCGGCGCCAGCCACAGCGCGTCATCCACCGTGAACCCACCCGAGCGATCATCTCCTGGGTGCGTGTCAGCTCGCCCGCGTTGTGCCGGGATGGGTCCGGCGGCTCCGGCTTGTGGTGTACGAAGCGGCCGAGCCCCTCGCACAGCTCGCTGTAGACGCGGGTGTGGAGGATCAGGGCGTGCCAACCCTCATCGACCACCCGGGACGGGCGCAGCCGAGCGTTGGGGAACGCGGCGCAGGTCGCGGTGAACTTGACGGCCTCGTCGACGATCCGCTCGGCCATCTCGGCTTCCATGCCGCGGTTGTTGTTGAGGACGGTCCGGATCACTCCGTTGCGCTCGGGGCGTTCGAGTAACGCAGTAACGTCGGTCATGCGTGCCTCTCTCTCGTTGGGGTGGTGCGTGGTCCTCGTCCCGGTCGCCGGCCGTCCAAGCGCGCGTCCGGGGCGGGGCTTTTCTGTGTGGGAACTCCGGCCGGCGATCCCCACGTCGGGGCCGGAGTCCCTGCCCTGCGGTCGGCGGCCGTGCCTGGCTGCACCGGCCACAGGGTGTCTGGGAGGGTGGGCCGCCGGCGCCGTCCTCTCCGGTACGGGGGCCCGGAACACCAGCTAGCCGCCCCGTCTATCGGGCCGGGTCCCCGACCAGGCAGAGGTAGACCGCGAGCGCCAGCAGCAGCGGGATCACGCTGAGCAGCAGGCCCATCCGGGCTGCTCGGACGGCGAGCAGCGCCGCTCGTTCGGCGGGAGGCTGTCGGCGGTGCCTCATCCGGTAGCTCCTGACCGGGCCCGCCGTGCGGCCTCCTCGTAGGCGCCCAGCAGGCGCTCCCCGGTCTCGCACCTGGTGCCGGGCGTCCGGCAGGCCGGGCAGCCTGCGGCGTGCTCCAGGGCTGCGCGCCACTCGGTCTCGGCGGCCGGGCCCAGCAGACTCGCGGTCATGTCGCCACCTCCTTGAGGAGAGGATCGGACGCCGGGTCCTCGGCCAGCAGTTGGAACCGCCGGCGTGCTGCGTCCAGCAGAGCGGCGCTGGCCTCGGGATCCTTGGCGGCCTGGAGTCCGGCCGCGAGGCGGTCGCGCGCTGCCTGGCCGTCCGTTCCGCTGGCGTAGACCGCGCTCCATGTCTCCTCGGCGAACACCTCCTGCCCGTGGAGGTGGAAGCGGTGCAGGGTGCCAGGGGGCGGTACGGTCCCTGTCCGAAGGGGCACCACCAAGACGCGCGGGCGGTGTGGGGAGGTTGCCAGTTGCTGCAGGTAGGCCATTTGCGCTGCCATCGCCAGCGGATTTCCGCGCGTCCGCAGGAGCATCGCTCCGTCGAGGAGCACGGTGACGTCCTGCGTCTGGTTGTCGGGGAGCACGGTGTGCGCCGGGACCCGCGGGGGTTGGGCCGACGAGGTCAGCAGGGTCAGGTGGTCCACGGGGTATCCGGTGGTCTGCACGATGCGGGGCATGGTGACCGAGGCGTAGACGCAGATTTCGGACGCGTGGTGTTCGCAGGCGCGCAGTCGGTCCATCCAGCCCTCGGCGTCATCGCGGACGGGGCCTGGGAAGCGTGTGGGGTCTGTCGTCTGCCGGCCTGTCCAGCGCATTGCGCCGGTGATGGTGTCCATGTCGGTCACGCCGTAGAGCCTGGTCAGGGTGGATACGTCCTGCCATCGCTGTGCTGCCTGGCCGGTTTCCATCCGGTTGATCTTGGATGGTGAGCTGCGGATGGCGTCGGCGGCGGCGGTGGGCGTGAGGCCCTTGGCGAGCCGTAGGGACCGCAGGTATGCGCCCAGGACCAGGGGCGCGGGTCCACGATCAGGGGTGGTCACGTCGTCTGTCATCGGGTCCTGCCCTGTTCGAGGGCGCGGCGCCTGGCGGCGGCCTCGGCGACCGGGTCGCGCTGGTAGGTAGGGGCGTGGGACGGGCAGGAGTAGGTGGTGCGTCCGGCGCCGCTGACGCTGTGGTGGACTTCTACGATGACCGGCTCGTCGGTGGGCAGCTGGCATCGGTAGCACAGCTGGCGGCCGTTCGGCCTCGGGCCGAGAACGTCGTAAACGGCCTGGCCCAGGGCGGGGGCCAGGTGATGGGTGTCGGTCAGGTACCGGTCCGGGCCGAGCGGGATCCGCCAGTACGTCCGGTGCTCGGCTCCCCAGGATGCGGGCGGTACGCCGAGGAGGGTGCTTTCGTCGGCGAGTTCGGTGAGGACGCGGACCTGTCGCATGCACCAGCTGCGGGCGGTGCCGACTCCGATCAGCCAGTACGCCTTGCCGTGGGTGTCGTCTTGGATGACGGCGCCCGAGTCCCGCCCGAGCAGCTCCAGGGCGCGGTCGGCGACAGGAGTGGGCGCGGAGATGGCGTCCCACCATTTGCCCACGGGTAACGCCTCGACGTCCGCGGTGTTCGGTGGTGTCCACGGCAGGACTTGGGGATTCGTCGGCACGGTAGCCCCCGGGCGTCATCGGTGATCAGGTGATGACTGACCGTAGAGACACCCGAGGCTGTTCACCCGAACTGACAGCTCGGGTGAACCACAAGCTCGCCGGTCAGAAGACTCCGACCCGCTCCGCCAACTTCTCCGCCTGCCGGGCGTGCATTGCTCGACCGCGTCGGATCACCGTCAACATCAACTTCCGCGCCAGTGGAGTCCGTGCCAGGTCCTCCGGCGCCAAGTCCTCCAACTCCATGAGGCTCAGGAGCACCGCCGCGTCCTCGCGGCGCAGGTTATGACAGCGGGCCACCTCCAGGTTGAAGGTGAAGGACCGCTCCACCGATGGCAGGCCGCTGGTGTCCACCTCGTCTGCTACGTGCAGCGCCTCGCTTGCGTCGCCCGCCTCCATTTCGATGCTGACCTCGTGCAGGTCCACGTTGGTCGGCCCGAAGACAGTCCACATGATGTTGCCCTCGCCGACGCTCTGCGCCGCTGGGCGAGCCTGGGTCCGCAGCCGCTGCCGCGCCGCCGACCAGTCCTGGCGCCGAGCCTGCGCGACGACCGCCACCAGCTGGAGGGCACCGGACATCGCGATTCGTTCCGGCTCCGTCATGGACGCCCTGCGTAGCTCCTCGACAGCTCGTAGCGCGACCTGCTCGGCACCATCCGGCTCATGCGCAGCAAGCAGGACGTGCCCCAAATTCCATTGAGCGGCCGCTATACGTAGTGGGTCGTCGGCTTCCTGGGCTGCCCGTACGGCTCGATCGGCGGCTATCATCGACAAGTCGACTCGGCCAGTGCGCCGTAGGTAGGACCGAAGCAGGAAGTACAGGTCAGCGGCCACGCGCATGACGTCGCGGCGCGTACCGGAGCCTTCAGCTGACCGATGGGCACGGGCGGCGTGCTCGGTATCGGCGATCAAACTGGGGAGCACCGCCGCCATGTCCGTGAAGCGGGTCTTGCTTCTCTGCCAGGCTCGCCAGGCGCTCTCCACTCGCTCCCGCAGCGCCGCCGGAGGCGCAGCGACAGCACTGCGAGGCGGTCCGTAGCCCATCAGGACCTGCACGATCGCGGGTTCGGTGGTGTCCGGAGGCACACGGCTGGGCGCGGGTGCGTCAGCGAGCAGTGCGGCGGTGGGCACTCCGAGCTCCTGAGCTATGGCGTACAAAATGGGCAGCGACGGAATTTTCAGGCCCCGTTCAATCTGGGACAGATAGTCGGGCGAGATTCCGACGAGCCCGGCCACGACGTCCTGGCGGCGTTCACCGCGATAGTGCCTGATCCTGTCTCCGATGGGCAGATCGGATGCGACCATGCCTACCTCCGTACGTATCCCCACTCAGCGTATGGCGCCCGTCACCAACCGGGGGCCGGTATCCAACGAACGGAAGGCGAGACAGTGTCGCTGCTCGTGTTGTGGGACATCGACCACACACTCGTAGATACCCGAGGGGTCGGCCGCGATCTCTGGGCTGAAGCGTTCGAGGAGGTCACCGGTCAACCCATGCGGGAGCAAGCGAAGATCGACGGATCGACCGAGCCGGTCATCCTTCGAGAGACACTGCAACTGCACGGGTTGCGGGACAGCCGTGAGGTGTTCGAGCGGTTCGCGCAGGCACTGGGAGCTGTACACGTGCGGCGCGCGGCCGAGCTTCGCGAGCGCGGGCACGCCCTCCCTGGGGCGCCGTCGCTGCTCGCGGCCCTGGCTGCACACGATGAGGTCACACAGACCGTAATGACCGGCAACATCCGGGCCGCTGCGGAAGTGAAGCTGTCCGCGTTCGGTCTCGACCGGTACATCGACCTGTCCATTGGCGCGTTCGGTGAGGACGCGGACGAGCGGCCGCAGCTAGTGAGTACTGCGCTTCAGCGTGCCCAGATGTCCGCGGAGCGCGCCGTCCTCGTCGGGGACACTTCTTTCGATGTCGAGGGCGGGCGAAGCTGCGGCGTGCGCGTGATCGGCGTAGCTACCGGACGTACCAGCGCGGACGACCTACGGACCGCCGGAGCTACGGAGGTCGTCGAGGACCTTGCCGACACTGAGAGAATGCTGAAGCTCCTGATGAGGTAAGAAAAACGCACAGGTGTCTGATGCGTCGGTTTGATGATCCACCCGAGTGGACACTCCCAACAGACTCATCGAACTCCGGACAGCGGACGACAACGAGCACGCCAAGCTCCGCGGCCTCGACGGCGACGAACACGCCGTCCAGTGGAAGCGCTGGCATGACGCCGCCGTCGAGTGCCAGGCCGCACGCCACCCCGACGGCTGAGCACGACGAAACGCCCAGCGCGCCTGGGGCTTGGCGACTACCCGACCGCCGAGTACCGGCTGAGCGCGTCGGATCGAAGGCGAGGACGATCCGTTCAAGCCCCGTCCGGGCGAGATCAGCTCAGAAGACCAGTGATCTTCTGCCCGGTGAGGGCCTGGGCGATCTGCCATCGCATCCCGCCTCGCGATCCCTTGATCAGGACCACGTCATCAGGCTGGACAATCTTTTCCAGGAGAGCCGTAGCCGTCTCGTTGTCGCTGACGATGGCGGTATCGGCTCCGGCTTGAGCAGCCCCGAGGGCGAGTTGCTTGGCCATGGCCCCGCCCACCGCGATCACGATGTCGATGCCGAGCCGGCCGGCCTCTTGGCCGATGGTCCAATGCGCCTGTGCCGCCTCGTCTCCGAGTTCGTACATCTCGCCGAGCACGGCGATCCGCCGCGTGCAGGGTCCGTTCTCCGTGGTCCTGGCGTCGCTCTCATCAGTCACCGAGGATCACGCCCCGCCCCGCGAAGAAGTGGTCCAAGCGGCCCCACGACACCGTTGCGGCTTCTTGGGACAGGTCGGGAAGCCCTGAGGGGTTGTGCAGCATCACGCCCTCCTCGCTGACGCCGATGGCGAGCACCAGGTGTCCGCCCTTGCTCGGTGGTTCTGCTTGGGGTGTACGGATCGTGTTGTGTACGGACAGCATGGCCAGGCGCCCACTGGCGATGATCTCCGGAAGTCGCTCGGCGGACAGGTCGGGGGCGGAGCGGGCCTCCAATCCCCAACGTGCTTGTACGTGGTCGGCGAACGGTTGGTAGATCAGCCCTTTCACCGTGTTCCCCTCGCGGACGTAGGCACCGGCCTCGCACAGCTCGCGCACGAGCGGCACAGAGGGCGGCACCGGATGCCGCCAGAAGTCCAGCGCCATCCGCAGACACGCCACACCACACATGCGCGGTGCCCAGAAGGCGTATTCCTGCGGGGAGCCGGCGCCGGACTTCTGCCACAGCGGGTCATCCGCCGCGTCCTTGGTACCGGAGAGGAAATCCGGTACCCAAGACGCGGACTCCCACTGTGAGTAGTACGGGACAGGATGAGTGATCGTCGGGACGCTCATGCGTCCCAGTCTTGCCTACGGTACGTACGCCGGCTTGGTGAACGCGGCCCGTACGAGACGGTGCACCAGCTCGGAGTACGGGATGCCGCCGGCATGCGCCGTGGTGGCGAGGCTGCCGCGTTCCGAAAGGCCGGGGCAGGATGTCAGGATGTTGCGCTCCAGCAGAGAGCCGACGCCGAGCGCGCCGGTGAAGCCGCTGGGACGTGGGCTAGTCCTGTCCGGCGGATCATGGTCGGAGCCATAGTCGGATCGCGGCTGCGGTGACTGTGCCGTGGAAGACATAGGCTCTCTTGTCGTCACGGGTGGCGACCGCCCGGGAGTTCTTGAGCCAGTTGATGGTCCGCTCCGCCGACCATCGGCGATGCCGTTCGTACATGGATTTCCAGGATCGATCCGTAGCGTTCCGGCAGATCACGCCACGGAACTCCGGTCCGGACCCGGAACAGGTTGCCGTTCAGCACCGTGCGGTGGTCACTCCACCGGCCTCCCCGACCACCCGACGGCGGCAGGTGCGGCCCCGGAAGCGACCACTCGCGATTCGTCAGAGCCCCCCGACGCATGACCGGACCAACGAGCGATCAATCAGAAGGTCGCATAATCCCCCGGACGGAACCTAGCCCCCCTGCCCTGCGAGCGTGTCCAGGACGTCCGCAACCGGGGTGGGATCCAGAGGGCCGACGTGTGACGCATCGGGGAAATCGTGCACGCGGAAGCTGTTGCCGGGGGTGGCCGCGTCGGCTTCCGCGATCATTCTGTCCTGGAGCGCGGTGGCGATCGTACGGTCCCTGCCGAAACGCAGGTACGTGCGGGGAATGCGTCCCCAGTTGCCGGCCCGGCCGACCGCTCGGCCCGCATAGGCGGCGACGGGCTCGTCGGTCTGCATGCCGGCCAGTATCCGGCGGAAGTCGGCGTCGGGGTAGTCCGCGCAGATCATCTCCTTCAGGAGGGCCAACTCACCGCTGACACCCGTACGGAAGTTCAGCCGCAATACCCCGAGCCGGTCCGGGTCGCCCACCGTCAGCTCCACCGGGCTGACGGCGTTCGCGTTCTCGGGTGCCGCCGTGCAGGCGTCCGCCGTGGGCAGGACGCGGCTGGGACAGAAGGCCGCCATGTAGCAGATGTGGTGAAGCAGGTGCGGGACGGCGTCACCGACACGGCTGACCGACACGCCACCCAGGCTGTGCCCGACCAGCACCACCGGCCCGTTCCGTGCGGCCTGCCGCACGATGCCCGTGACGCGCGCCTCGTAGTCGTCCAGCCCGAGGCCCTTCAGCGGGGAGGGCTCGACCGCCATCGCTGTGAGGTCCTGCCGCTGGTACGACTCCGCCACGAAAGCCTCCGCGCCGTGCCGCGGCTGGTCCACCATGACGACGCGGTGGCCGCGCAGCACCAGTTCCCGCGCAATCGGCATCCAGAACGCGCCGGCGCTGTGGGTACCGTGCACCAGCACGTACGTTCCGAGCCCGCGACGCGGGGCCGCCGCGGCCGGCGAGGTTCCGAGCCCGGTGGCCAGCGCCATGCCTCCCACCCCGAGTCCCAGCCCACGCAGCGCCGTCCGCCGGGTGGCACCTTTTCGTTCTTCGTTCGTGTCATCCATCATGAACACCACGCTATGAACGGCCCGTTCGGCCCACCAGCGGTCCAGCACCCCCACAGGGGTGGACCCAGGACCACCCTGCCGTGCGGCTCGCAGGGTCCGACCCGCGCGCCGTGAGCGACCGGACCGCCCGAACTGCCCGAACCGCCCCCGCGCGTTCCCGCCGCAACCGCAGTTACCTTGCGAAGACGCCGGATGCAGCACACGATCCCGGAGCCGAGGGACCAGCGGGCCCACCCCCGGCGCAGAGGCAGCGCGGGCGGCAGGCCCGCCGGGTTCGACCAGGAGCACTACCGGCGCCGAAACGAAGTCGAGCGGACCATCAACCGGCTCAAGAACTCCCGGGCGGTCGCCGCCCCGTTAGGCCAAGAGAGCCTATGTCTTCCACGGCACAGTCACCGCAGCCGCGATCCGACTACGGCTCCGACCATGATCCGCCGGACAGGGCCTAGCTAGTTGGTTCCGGCGGTGAGTTCGCTGAAGAGCTTGTTCGCCGCGTCCGAGGTGAACTGGCGCTGGAGCTCGGCGCGGGCGACCTGCTTGCGGAATTCGCCTTCGTAGCCGGTGAAGCCGGCGTTGTGCATGGTGTCGGTGATCCAGGTCGCGAATGCCTGGTAGTTCCAGATGTGGGGCAGGCAGGTCTCGGAGTAGCTGTCGAGGAGGCTTCGGTCGCCCTCCTTGAGCTGGCGGATGACGGCGCGGGCGAAGATCTCGGTGTCGTGGAGGGCTAGGTGGATGCCCTTGGCGCTCATCGGCGGGACGATGTGGGCGGCGTCTCCGAGGAGGTAGAGGTTGCCGTGACTCATCGGGTCGAAGACCACGCTGCGCAGCGGCACGATCCGCTTGTCGATGATCTCGCCGGTTGACACGGGGGTGCCGAAGCGGGCTTCCAGCTGGCTCCAGATGCGCTCGTCGGGCCACTGCTCGGGGGTGTCGTCGACGGCGCACTGGAGGTAGACGCGGCTGGCGTGCGGGCCGCGGGGGATCATGCCGGCGAGTCCCAGTGAGTGGATCGCCATGCCGGACGGGTTGGTCGGGACGGCGGCCAGGACGCTGAGCCAGGAGTACCCGTACGCGTGGGAGTACTCGGTCAGGGCGGAGGCGGGGATGGTGCGTCGGCTCACGCCGTGGAAGCCGTCGCATCCGGCTATGACGTCGCAGTCGATGGCCTTGGCCGTGCCGTCGGCGTCCTGGTAGCGGACGACGGGGTGCTCGCCGGTGATGTCTTCCAGGGCCACGTCGACGGCTTCGTAGCGGAGGTCTCCGCCGTCACGCAGGAAGACGTCGGTGAGGTTGCGCACCAGGGTCTGCTGGGGACAGTAGAGGCTGTCGTTGTCATCGTCGTCCACGTCGATCGGCATCGCCTGTCCGTCGATGTAGAAGCCGCCCTCGCGGTGCGGGATGGGGTCGCCTTCCAGCACCTCTTCCAGGCCCCACTCACGGAACATGCGCACCCCGAACGTGTCGATGGTCCCTGCGCGCTGGCGCTGCTCGACATAGGCGCGGGGGTGCTTCTCCAGCACGGTGCAGTCGATGCCGTTGCGCAGCAGGAAGTTGCCGAGCGTCAGACCGGCGACGCCGGCCCCGACGATGACGACGGCCGTGTGTTCGCGTGTCTCTGCCATGGGTGTGCGAGCCTTTCGTGCTCAAAGCGGTGGTCGGGCACGCCGGTGGCGCGAACGACGGTGCCGCGGTGGTGGTGCGGCGTACGGCTCTTACTGTGAAACGGGCGGGGGCTTGCGAACCACCGGTGTACGGACGGCCAGTACCGGAAAGCCGCCAACCTCGCGGGTGGGCGCTCGGCACACCTGCGGGGTGACCACTGCTACCGGCGGTTACGCAGATCTGCCTGGTAGCGGCCGGGCGTCTGGCCGATGACTTCGGTGAAGGCGTCGATGAAGCTGGAGGGATTGGACCAGCCGCACGCCACCGCGGTCTCGGTGACGGACATGCCGTCGGCGAGGTGAGCCAGGGCGTGGTGGATGCGCAGGGTGGTGCGCCAGCGGTGGAAACTCATGCTCAGTTCCGTGTGGAACAGGCGGCTCAGGGTGCGCTCGCTCGCCCCCACCGTTCGGCCCAGCTCGGCCAGGGTGGCGGGCCGGGCGGGATCCTTGTGGAGGAGAGCGGTGGCGGCGCGCAGCCGGTCGTCACGGGGTTCGGGCAGGTGCAGGGAGTGCTCGGCGGCGTCCGCGAGCTGATCCACGACCACCGCGAGCAGCCGCCGGTGCGCGCCGGGCCGTCGCTCCGGCTTGTCGGTCAGCGCCAGAAGCGCCTCTCTGAGGAGGGGACTGACCACGAAGACGCTGGGGTGGTCCACCAGCTCGCCGCACAGATCGAGCGGGACGGAGACGAGGCGCACGTCGGTCCGGCCGTAGAAGCGGTGGGAGTGGGCGAAGCGCGGTGGTGTCCAGGTGACACGGTTGGCCGGGGCGACCCAGGTGCCACGTTCGGTCGCGGTGGCCAGCGCGCCGGCAGCGGCGTATACGAGCTGTCCCTGGAGGTGCGAGTGAGGGTCGAGCTGATAGCCGTGCGGCAGCCACGCGCCTCCCTGCAAGAGCGGCTCGTCCGGTGCGGAGGGCGTTGGTGAGAGCTGGCGGGTTTCCGGCATCGGGAGTCACTTTACTGGCGGTTTTGCCGCCCATGGCTCACCCGAAAAGAGGCACCGGCGGGCTGACCATCCTCCGCACCGCCCGCTCCGCACCGCTCGATCCGCACGGGGCGGTGCCTAGTCCGGCGCGGGAAGCCGGGTGGGGGCGGTGTTGCTCACCTGCTGGAAAATGACCGAGGTGCGGAAGCCGGTGATTTCGCCGCGCTTGCTGAGCCGGTCCGTGAGGAAGGCGTGCAGCCGGTCGAGGTCCTGTACGGCGACGTGCAGCAGGAAGTCGTCGCCTCCGGAGAGCACGAAGGTGTGCAGGACTTCCGGCAGACCACTGGCGTAGCCCTTGAACGCGTCGATGGCGGCGCGGCTGAGGGGGCGCACCTGAACGGAGACGAGCGCCTGAACGCCGCGGTTGAGGGCGGCGGGGTCGATGTCGGCGTGGTAGCCGCGGATGACGCCCCGGCGGTGGAGTGCCCGGACCCGCTCCAGGCAGGTCGAGGGGGCGATGCCGAGCTGCCGGGCGAGTTCGCGGTTGGACCGCCGTGCATCTGTCTGGAGGAGCCGGACAATCTCCGAATCAAGTTCGTCCATGGTCGACGACCGTACCCGAATATCTGCCATACGTTCGGTCAGATGGGTGTCGGAGAAGACGTTTGTGCAGCATGGCGTCATCGAACCGGATGAATGAAAAGGGAGAGGTCCCATGCTCGATCACGAGCAGGTCGTGATGCACACAGGTCGGCGCTCCCGTCTGCCGGTGATCGTGGCTGTGCACTCCACGGCACTCGGTCCGGCGGCCGGCGGCCTCCGGCTCTGGACTTACGCCGACTGGCGGGACGGTCTCACCGACGCCCTTCGCCTGTCGGCTGCGATGACCTCGAAGTTCGCCGTGGCCGGGCTGTCCAGCGGCGGCGGGAAGGCCGTCGTAGCCCTGCCGGAAGGGCTGGAACTCAGGCCCGACCGGCGGCGCGACGTGCTGCGTGACGCGGCCGAGGTCATCGCGTCGCTGGGCGGTGCGTACGCCACCGGACCGGATGTCGGGACCGGCCCCGCCGACATGGCGGTCATCGGGGAATCCACCCCCCACGTGTTCTGCAGGCCGAAGGATCTGGGGGGAAGCGGCGACTCGTCCCCGCACACCGCGCAGGGGACGCTCGCCGCGCTACGGGCCGTCAGCCGGCGGCTGTACGGCACCTCCAGCCTGGCGGGCCGCCGTCTCGCCGTGATCGGCCTGGGCCGCGTGGGCGCCGGCCTGGCCCGCCTTCTCGTGGCCGACGGAGCCACTCTGACGGTGACGGACATCGACCCCGGCAAGCGGACGGTCAGCGACGAGCTCGGCGCCGTCTGGCAGTCGCCCGAGGAGATCATCGCCGCGGACGTGGACATCGTGGTCCCCGCGGCACTCGGCTCCGTCCTGACCCGGCAGACCTCGGCGGAGCTGCGCTGCCGTGCCGTGGTCGGCCCGGCGAACAACCAGCTCGCCACGCCGGATGTCGCCGATCTGCTGCACCAGCGCGGCATCATCTGGGTACCGGACTTCGTCGCCGGCGCGGGCGGCGTCATCCACGCCATCAGCACCGAACTCCACCACGTCGGTGCGGACGACGCCCGTGCGCGGGTCGATGCCATCGAGGAGACCGTCGACCACCTGCTGGACACCGCGCAGCGCCATGGCCGGACCCCGGCGCAGGCGGCGGGCGAACTGGCCCGGCAACGCCTACGGGCCGCCGCCGACGCCACCACCTCACCCACGACCTTGTTGGACCATCCCCTATGAGGATCTCGGTTCCCCCGGCCGTACCCGGTGCGACGCCGCCATCGGACTTCCCACCGGATCTCGTCGCCGGTCGCCGATACCGAGCAGGACAGGGACTTCCGCAACGCCCTCGCCGAACGGCTCCTGGCCGAGGGGATGGCGGGATACGCGGCCGACGAAGGGCTCAGTCCGAGTGCGGCCGACCGTCACGGACCCACGTCACCACGATCAGAGCCGCGGTGACGAACATCACGACGCTGAAGTTGGCCACGGATTCGACGTACTGCTCGTAGCCGTCCGCGCGAAGCTGGAGCGCGAAGAAAGCGAGCACCGTTCCGAGCGCCGCGATCGCGGCGGACAGGGAACCGAACGGGACCTTCGCCATGGTCACTTCCTCCGAGCTGCGAGACGGCTGGGCAATACGGAGTCTACTTGTCCATCGTCAACTTCCCTTCACCTGAAGCGAATGAGGTCATTCGGCCTCCTGCGCCGTACGCAGGGCGGTGTGGCGCTCCAGCGCCACGTCGAGCAGGGTCACGCGAAGCTGTTCGCGCGTGCGTCCACGGGTCTTGACAGCATGGCAGTTGGGGCAGAGGGCGACCATCTGGCTCGGGTGGTCGCGCCCATCGAGGGCGAGGTCCATGACGTGATCGACTTCGAGTATGGGCCGGCCGGCGTCGGTGACGTCGGTGGGCTGCCCTGAGCAGTTGGGGTTCTCACAGCGGCCCTGGCTGCGGTGCAGAACGGCTCTTCGGGCGGAGCCGGAGCGTATGGGGTCGTATCTGGTGCGCGGGACTCGTCTGCCTCGGTTCTGGTTCTCGCGGTTGTCGACGATGCGGCACCACCGTTCGTACTGGGCCGCCAGGTTCAGCGACCCTTTCCCTTCGTCGTCCTGCTCGTCTGCGTCGAGAACGTCGTCGGCCACGTTGTCGTCGTAAAGGCCGACCTCGGTGAGCAGTGGCTCGTAGTCGAGGTCCTGGAAGAACGTGCTCAGCAGCGTGTCGATCGCGGCGAGGCGGGTCTGCGCTGAGTGCTGTACGAGGTGGTACACGGGTTCCGGGAGGCCGCCGGAGGGGTGGTGTTCGGCGAACCAGCGCCGCAGCTTGCTGTCGCCTCGAGCAGTGGGCACCGAGCCGGTGTGGCCGTGCAGTTCCCAGAGACCGGCGCGGTGCAGCGCCGCGATGGGGTAGTCGGGGCGTGGCCGCTCTCCCCGCATGCCGTGTCGTTCCAGGAGCGCCTTGATCGCGTCTTCGGTCTCGATCCAGGACAGCAGTCGGGCTTCGCCGCGGCGGGCGCGGCCGAAGGCCCACAGCAGCGTGATCGGTTGGTACAAGGCCGGTTGCCCGGATGAGCGGTTCACCTTGAGGTTGGTGACACGGGTGATCAGGTCCTCGTGGGGGCCGGCTCCTCCTGGTTCCTCCACGGCGAAGCCGAGCCTTCTGAGGAGGCGGGCGGCGTGTTTCGCTCCCCCGGAGAGCTGTTGCCACGTCAGCGGCTGTTGACCAGGGAGAAAGCCGTGTGCTGCGCCGACAATCGCTTTGGAGTCGTAGAGCTTGCCGTCGTGGGACACCATATAGCGACGAGCGCGCCTGAACCCGTAGTGCTGGAGGAAGGGGTCGCGCTCCAGCCGATCGAACTCGGCCATCGCTTGTTCGACTTCCCTACGGGTTATGTCAGCCATCGCCATGATGGGAACAGTAAGCGACAGTTCTGACAGTCGCGGGGCGCGCTGACATGCTGGGCGGTATGGCGACACTCGACGGACGGCCCGTGACCGCCGATGACCTGATGCCCCTGGCGCTCACGAATCTGGGCCACTTCACGTCGATGCGCGTCGACGCCGACGGCCGGGTCCGGGGGCTGGCCTTGCATATGGAACGTCTCGAGCGGGACTGCGCGACGGTGTGGGGTGCCGGCCTGGACATCGGGCGGGTCCGGGAGCAGGTCCGGCAGGCTCTCGGCGGGCGGAGCGGGCCGTGTGTGGTTCGCGTCACGGTCTACGACCCCACGGTGGACATGGGGCACCCCGCGGCCGCCGACCAGCCGCGCGTTCTGGTGACCGTGCGGGCGGCCGGTGCGATGTCTCCGCCGCCGTTGCGCGCGATGACCGTGCGGTACGAGCGCGACCTTCCCGAGGTCAAGCACACCGGGCTGTTCGGACCCCTGCACGCCCGCCGGAGCGCGCAGCTCAGCGGGTTCGACGACGCACTGTTCGTCGGGGCCGACGGGCGCGTGTCCGAAGGGGGCACCTGGAACGTGGGCTTCATCGACGGCGACGGCACGGTGGTGTGGCCGGCGGCGCCGGTCCTGCCCGGCGTCACCATGGCCCTTCTGCGGGAGCGGGTGGGTCACCAGGTCGCCGCCGTCACCGTCGGCCAGGCCAAGGAGATGCGGGTCGCCTTCGCCACCAATACGTCCATCGGCGTCCGTGCGCTGTCGGCCATCGACGACACGGCCATGGCCATCGAGCACCCGGTGCTGAGCACGCTACGCGAGACCTACCTGGCGATTCCCGGCGAGGAGTTGTAGGGGCGGGTCAGCTGGTCAGCTGGTGGAGCGGGGGGCTCGCAGGTGTCGGCGCTGGGCCAGTTCTTCGTCGTCGACCACGGTGAGCATGGGGCGGCCCGGCGCGCAGAGCATGGTGACGACGAAGCGGCTCCAGGAGTCGGTCCGGTTGTTCCCGTCCTGGTAGTGGATGACATCGCCGCCCGGCTCCCAGAACGTCTCCCCGGCCTTGATCACCCGCTCCGGCTCGCCTTCGAGCTCGAAGAGCATCTCCCCCTCCAGCATGTAGCCGAAAGCGGGCCCCGAGTGGCGGTGCGGAGGGGCGCCGGGGTCGCCGGGCGGGTAGGCGACGAGAACCGTCATCGCCTCCGCTCCCTCCGGTACGAACGGCGGTTTCACCGACTGGAGCACGGTGAGCGCCGTCTTCCACGCTTCCGAGCGCGGCCGGCTCTCCGGGCCGCCTACCGCCGACTCGTGGTGCGACATGGTGAGACCTCCCGTGGTGATGCGGGCGTCGTTCCGGTGCGCGGACTGCGATCCGGTCAGGTCGTGTTCGTACGTCGCGCGTCGTGCGTCGTACGTGCGTCGTGCGTCGTGCGTCCAGAGTGCGCCGGTGCGGTGCGCGGCGCACTCTGGCCCGTCACGGTCGGTGACGGGGGCTGACGGAGCGGAGGGCGGTGACGAGTCGGACCGCAACGGGACAAGGGGACGTCTTTGGCGACAAACGCGCTGGTCCGCACGGGAGTTGGCGAGGCGGGGCCAAGATTACGACCCTGTCTCGTTTTCCTTGGGTTCTGCAACCGTTCAGCTTCCAGAGAGCTCTCATTCCACGACCCTTCCGTTCCCGCTGCCGGGGGAGACATGTGGCGGCCGGGGATCGAGGGCGCCCGATGCGTTACTACATGGAGGATTTGTGCGCAACAGGACCAGAGCTGTGGTCGGTGTGGCGGTCGGCGCCGCCGTGACCGCCGCCGTGGCCGCCGGAGCCAGTGCCGTGGTGTCGAACGGCGACGGAACCGACCAGAACCAGCCCTCCCCCGCAGCCGCCGCGGCAGGTAAGACCACGGGCGACATCGACGGGGACGGCTATGCCGACCTCGGCGTGGGCGCGCCCGACGGCACCGTCTCCGGGAAGTCCAAGGCGGGCTACGTGGCCGTGACCTACGGGGCCCAGGGCGGTGTCGACACCGCCCGGCACAGCACATTGACGCAGGCCAGCCCGGGAGTGCCCGGCACGCCCGAGGCCGGGGACCACTTCGGCTCGGCCGTGGTGCGCGGCGATGTGGACGGGGACGGCTACACCGATCTGATCGTCGCCGCGAACTACGAGTCCATCGGCGACGCCGAGCGGGCCGGTTCCGTCACGGTCGTCTTCGGCTCCAAGGACGGCCTCTCCAGCGACGCGATCGCCTTCCACGCGCCGACGGCCACCGCCTACCGGTACTTCGGCGACACCATGGCCGTGGGCGACTACAACCACGACGGCCGTGACGACATCGCCATCTCCGACGGCGACAAGGTCCAGGTCGTCAACGGCGCGGCGAACCTGCGCGACACCGCCACCCCGAAGATGTCCGCCGTCACCCCGCCCGGTGGCGGAGCGGGCATCGAGCACCTGTCGTCCGGCGACATCAACGGGGACGGCTTCGCCGACCTGGTCACCGTCGCCTACCAGGACGACCCCGCCGACGAGGGCACGCTCGGCGTGCTGCCCGGCTCGTCCGGGGGGCTGAAGAGCACGCCGCTGGGCGAGGACGTGGCACTGTGGTTCGCCTCGTACCGGGCCGTGGTGGGTGACGTCAACGGCGACGGCAAGGACGACGTCGTCATCGACACCGGCTTCTCGGACGGTCCGGACGACGCCCGCCTGCGGACGTACCCGGGCACCGCCTCGGGGCTCGACACCGCCAACCCGGTGACCTGGAAGGGTGAGGCGCAGAACGGCACCGCCTCCCAGCTCACCGACATCAACGGCGACGGCTACGACGACCTCGTCGTCAGCGACACCGCCGCCGAGGCCCCCGGTGGCTACAACGACGCCGGCGCCATCACCGTGCTCAAGGGCACCAAGGAGTGGCTGACCGACGCGGGTGCGCAGACCTTCTCCCTCGACACCGAGGGCGTCCCCGGCTCCATGGAGGGCAACGACCACTTCGGCGAGTCCGTCTCGCCGGCCGACTACAACGGCGACGGCAAGCCCGACCTGGCCATCGGCGTCCCGAAGCGGACCGACGGCGCGGGCGCGGTAGCCCTCCTGTACGCGGGCGGCGACGGCCTCACCGCCGAGGGCTCCGCCCTCATCGGGCCGAGTGACCTCGGCTCCCCGGCGGCCAAGGCCGCCTTCGGCACGGAGCTGTCCGGGCCCGCGACGAAGTAGTACGGCGGCGCTGTGCGCGACGCCGTCGTGCACAGCGCCGTCAGTGGGCGTCAGTGGCCTGGCCCGGCTCGTCCGGGCCGGGCCACCGGCGTATCACGGCCGGCCCGCACCGTCCCGCACCGTGAGGCCGATGACCTGGGCCAGAGCGGGTGCCAGGTCGAGCAGCTGGGTCGAGCTGATCGTCGCGCCGTTCAGGGCTTCCAGCCCGGAGGCGATGTGCAGTCCGGCCGCCTCGTGGAGATCGACGTCGGCCAGTGCGGCCTTGCGGAAGTGCACGCCGTCCAGGGTCGAGCCGGGGAACGATGTGCCGGTCAGGGTCGCCCCGCCGAAGTCCACATCGCGCAAGAGGCAGTCGACGAACGCCACGTCCCGCAGCGCGGCACCGCGCAGGTTGACCGAGTCGAACTTGCAGCCGTGGAAGACCACGCGGTGCATCCCGGCGCTGTGGATCTCCGTGCCCGCGAGGATGCCGGCGGAGCATTCGCTGTTCAGCCAGGTGGTCTCCGACAGATCGGTGCCGACCATGCGGACCGTGTTCAGCCAGACGTCGTCGAAGCGTGAGCGCCGGTAACCGCCGCCGGTGAAGGTCACCGAGGAGAAGGCCGACTCGCTGAAGCGGGAGCTCTCACCGTCGAGGTCCTCGAGAGCGGAGCCGTCGAAGTGGAGCCACTCGTAGACGCCCTCGGGCTCGATCTCGCCGGTGAACGGCGAGAGCCGATGCGCGTACGGCAGTGCGTCCAGGGGGCGCGGTCGCGGGGGTGTGGCCGAGTCCCGGCGGGATGACCGGGATTGAGACCGGGAGGGGGATGGGGTCGGCACGGGTGTCCTTCCGGGGCGGCGGGGCGGGCGTCCCCGTCCCGAAGCCCTGACAGGCGCCGGTACGGGCGGGGGGACGCCCCATGCTGACGCCGACCGCGCGGTTTTGCCCAATCGGCGCGCATCGGGAAACCGGCCCTGGAAGCCGCGCCGGAGCCTGAGGGGACGACTCACCGCTCGCCGACGGGATGCGCGGCATACGGCATACGCGGCGTATGCCGTATGCCGTACCGAAGGACGCGCTACTCGGTTCCGGTGATCCACCCCATGGCCGTGGCGCGGGCGCCTGCCTGGAACCGGCTGCGGGCGCCCATTTTCTCCATCAGGTCGGCGGCGATCCGGCGTGCGGTGCGCGGGGAGACGCCCAGGCGTTTGGCTATCGCCTCGTCCGTCAGCCCCTGCCCCAGCAGCTTGATCGCCTCCGCCTCCTGCCCGACGAGGCCGCGCTCGTCACGGCGGTTGGGCTCGTTGCCCAGCGGCAGGGCGCTCTCCCAGATGTTCTCGAAGAACGCGGTCAGCGCCACCAGGGCCCCGGTCCCGTTGAGGACCAGGGCTCCGGCAGCGCTGTTCTCACCGTCCGTGGGCACGACGGCGATCTCGCGGTCCAGGATGGTCATGCGGATCGGCAGCGACGGCGCCGTCCGCACCTGGCCGCCCTGTTCGCGGAGCCAGTTCGCGTATTGCATGGTCAGGGGGTTGTTACGGATGCTGTCCAGGTAGACGGTCCGCATGAGCACGCCCCGCCGGAGGAGTTCGGCGTCCTGCGGCCGGGCCGCCTCGATGCTCGCGGCGCTCTGCGCACCGCCCGGAGCGAGGGCCATGACCTCCGTGCGCACCGAATGGCTCAGGACGTTGATCCGCTCCCTGATCTCCTCGATTCCCTCGAGTTGCTCGACACCCGGAGCGTTCTTCCGGGACTGCGTGGCGGCGAAGTCGACCATGAGCTTGCTGACGGCGAGACGGGTCTGCTCGATCCGCTGGTGTTCCTGGGCGAGACGTTCTTCCTGCCGGGCGAGCAGAAGGCGCATGGGCACTTCGGGGTCCACGATCCGGAAGCGCTGCGGATCGTGGAGGGACGGTCGCACCAGGGCGAGCGCGCTGAGTCGGTCCAGAGCAAGACGTAACGTTTCTTCCGAAATGCCGAGATGGTCCTGAAGATCAGCCACGCTCATCTGCGGCTGGCCGAGTATGGCACGGTAGACGTTCTCGGTAGTCGGGTCGAGACCCAATGTCTCAAGCATCCAGATTCCCTCCGCTGCCCCCCGTGCCGAGCTCCTCACCCGGGTTCAGTAGTCGTGGCGGATACGGCAGGTTCCCGCTCGTTGGGAGGCATGCGATGCCGCCCCGCGGCCGGGACGGCGATGCCTCCACGGACTACACGGACACCGTCGTCGGAATGTCCACAGCGCATGCACAGACTTCCGAACCACCCGATGAGCGGAACAGGCGGGATTGTAGGCATGCGCCATGACCTCGAAAAACGGTTGAGCGACAACGTCTATAGGTTCCACTAGTGTTCGCCCGGCGTCAGCATGACGTTTTCGGCCACGTCAGGGTGGATGTGGCGGAGAAGGGCGCGGTCCGGGGGCGGTCCGAGGGGGGCGGTCCGAGGGACGCGGGCTCAGGAGAAGCGGGCGATCGCCGTCATCGTCGGCCGCAGGTTCCGTACCGCCGGCAGCCACCGCATCAGGGGCGCCAGTGCCCCGAAGTAGAACCCGCGCCCGCGCGGCGGCGGCACCTCGCGTACGTCCGTGATCGCCGGATGGGCCGTCCGCACCTTCGGCAGCTCACCCGCGTCCATCCCCCACGGCATGGGCGGGGTGCGATAGCCCTGCGCGGTGCGCATCCCGCCGCGCATCGTGCGGGCGCTGAACCACCGCGGCACCGCGTCGAAGACCAGCGCCCCGCCCCGGAACCGCTCGGCGCACCCCGCGATCAGGTCCCGCACCTCGGCCGGCCGCAGATACATCAGCAGCCCCTGGGCGGTGATCAGCACTCCGCGCCCCGGATCGACCTCGTCCCGCCAGGACAGGTCGAGCGCCGACCGGGCGAGGGTGCGCCGCCGCTCCTCGTCCGGCAGCAGCGCCCGCCGTACCTCGGCGGTCTCCGGCAGCTCCACGCACAGCCAGCGCGCCCGTCCGTTGTCCACCCGCCAGAACTGCGTCTCCAGCCCCTCGGCGAGCGCGACGACGGTGCCGTCCGGATGCTCGTCGAGGAACGCCCGTACGGCGGCGTCGAAGGTGCGGACCCGCAGCGCGTGGCCCTGGGCCAGCAGCGGGTTGGGCGTCCCGAAGGTCTCCTCGAAGGGGTAGTCGATGCGCTCGACCAGCTCCACGGCCTTGGGGTCCTCGAGCACGGTCCGCGGCCGGCGGGCCTCGGCGGCCCGCATATAGAGGTTCCACAGCAGGGTCTCGGGCACCCCGCTCAGCTCGACGCGCCGGCCCTTGCCGTCCGGTCCGGCGTCCGCCATGGCGTCGTCACTCCTCGTAGGCGCGTCCCCCGCGTCTGTCGGGTTCCTCCACCGCCATTCAACCTCACCCGGTCCGGAACGGGTACGGAACGAGTAACGCCCCGGCCCCCGGACGGTTCCGGGGCCGGGGCGTTCAGGAAGGCCGGCGGTCGTTCAGGAGCGCCGGTGGTCGTTCAACCCGCCTCGGCCGGAACCGGGCCGATCCCCCGGCCCGCCCACTCGGGGCTCTTCTCGACCAGGTCCGTCAGCCGCTCCCGCACCTCCTCCGGGAACGGCGCCGAGCGGCCCTCCTTCTGGTCGACGTGGAGCGCGAGCAGCTCGGTCGTGGCCACGGGGGCGCCGTCCGGTTCGCCCACGTGCATCTCATGGGCGAACCGCACCTTCTTCTCGTCCACGCCGAGCACCCGCGTACGGATGGTGAGGTCCGCGCCCTCGTCGACCTCGCGCAGATACCGGATGTGCGACTCCACGGTGTAGAGGGAGCAGCCGGTCTTCTCCCGGTAGGCGGAGTCCAGCCCGGTCTCCACCATCATCTCGTCGGTGCTGTGGCCGAAGACGAGGACGTAGAACGCCTCGCTCATGTGGCCGTTGTAGTCGATCCACTCGGGACGTACGGTCTGCCGGTAGTCGGGGAGCGTGGTGCTCATGTCTCGTCTCCCATGCTGCTGCTGGTGGTGCTTGCGATGCCGTCCGTCCCCTCGGTGCGCTGCCGCGGCAGCCGGCCGGTCGCCCGCAGGACGTCGATGACGCCCTGGTCGCGCTCCGCGACGAGCTGCGCGATGGTACGGCCGCCGGCCGCCTCGTCACAGCCCTCGACCATGGCCGTACGCAGCGTGGCGTCCAGCTCAGGCGCCTCGAGACGGGTCCACGGAGACTTCAACGAGGGTCCGAAGTGGTCGAGCATATGTCCCATGCCTCCCTCGCCGCCCGCCAGGGCGAACGTGAGGCAGGGGCCCATGAAAGCCCACCGCAGCCCCGGTCCCTCGGTGATCGAGTCGTCGATCTCCTTCACCGTGGCCTCGCCGTTGGCGACCATGTGCAGCGCCTCGCGCCACAGCGCCTCCTGGAGCCGGTTGGCGATGAAACCGGGCAGCTCGCGCTCCATGGTGATGACGGACTTGCCCGCCACCTTGTAGAAGCGTGCGGCCCATTCGACCGCGGCGGCGTCGGTCCGCTCCCCGCCGACGACCTCGACCAGCGGTATGAGGTACGGCGGGTTGAAGGGGTGACCGACGACGAGCCGGCCGGGGTCGGCGGCCTCGGTCTGCATATCGGTCATCGGATAGCCGGAGGTGGAGGACGCGATCACGACACCGGGCGGGGCCGCCGCGTCCAGCCGGGCCAGCAGCGACCGCTTCAGCTCCAGCTTCTCGGGGGCGCTCTCCTGGACGAACTGTGCGTCGGCCACGGCCTCCTCGGCGGTCGCGGCGACGGTCAGCCGGTCGGGTGAAGCGCCGTCGGCGAGGCCGATCCGCTCCAGGGCGGGCCAGGCGGCGGCCACGAGACGGCGCAGCTTCTCCTCGGCGTCGGGGGCCGGGTCCCAGGCGGTGACGTCGTAGCCGCGGGCCAGGAAGTGGGCGGCCCAGCCGCCGCCGATGACTCCGGCGCCGACGCAGGCGACGCGGCGGACCTCTTCGGGGGTACGGGGTGGTGAGGGCATGGCGATCCTCGGGTGGGGAGCGGGCGGTGGGGGGATTACGCGCGGGGCTTGAGGCCGAGCCGTCGCCGGGCCTCGTCCGGTGTGGCGACCTTCGCGCCCAGCAGCTCGGTGATCTGGACCGCGCGCTCGACGAGCCGGCCATTGGTGGCCTTGACGCCCCGGCTGAGGTAGAGGTTGTCCTCCAGCCCGACCCGTACGTTGCCGCCGAGCAGGATGGACTGCGCCACCCACGGCATCTGCATCCGGCCCAGCGCGAAGCTGGCCCACTGGGCGCCCTCGGGCAGCATGCCGACCATCGCCTGGAGCACGCCCGGATCGGCCGGGGCGCCCCACGGGATGCCCATGCAGAGCTGGAAGACGGTCGGGTCGTCGAGCAGCCCCTCGGCCAGCAGCTGCTTGGCGAACCACAGCTGCCCGGTGTCGAAGATCTCCAGCTCGGGGCGGACGCCCAGCTCCTGGATCCGCTTGGCGCCGGTGCGCAGCATGTCGGGGGTGGAGACGTAGAGGTTGCTGCCGTCGCCGAAGTTGAGCGAGCCGCAGTCGAGGGTGCAGATGTCGGGGAGCAGCTCCTCGACGTGCGGCAGCCGGTCCAGGCCGCTGACCAGGTCGGTGCCGGGGAGGTGGGTGAGCGGGTGCTCGGGGTCGATGACCAGGTCGCCGCCCATACCCGCGGTGAGGTTGATGACGACGTCGGTGCCGGTCTCCTTGACCCGCTCCACGACCTCGCGGTAAAGCCGCGGGTCGCGGGCGGGGGCGCCGGTCTCGGGGTCGCGTACGTGGATGTGGACCACGGCCGCCCCGGCCTCCGCGGCCTCGACGGCGGAGCGGGCTATCTGCTCGGGGGTGACGGGGACGTGGGGGCTGCGGCCCACCGTGTCACCGGCGCCGGTGAGGGCACAGGTGATGATCACGCTGTCGTTCATGGGCACGGGCTTCTCTCCCTTTCTCGCGGTGCGCGGCGACTTCCTCGCGGCGCGCGGCAGCGCGTGGCTACGGTCCGGGCTGGTCGGACGGTCCGGGCTGCTCGGCTCCGGGCTGGTCGGACGGTCCGGGCTGGTCGGCTCCGGGCCGACTGGCCGACCCGGGCCGGTCGGCTCCGGGCCGCCGGGCGGTCACTTCGGTCGCCTCGGACAACTCGGTGTCCACGTACGCGTTGCAGGCGATGTCCATGTCCTCGGCGCTGGTCCCGCCCGCACCGGGCGCGGTGGCCAGCACCTGAGTGGCGAGCCCGTCGATCAGCGCGGTCAGGCGCAGCGCGCTGTACTCCGGGTCGACGGCGCGGAAGACCCCCTGCTCGATCCCCCGCCGGATCACGTCGGCGACGGTCTGCCGCCACTGCCGGTAGAAGTCGGCGTGCAGCCGCCCGATGGCCGTGGACCGTGCGGCCTCGGCCCACAGGTCCAGCCACACCAGCCACTGCCGCCGCTGCCGCTCGGTGTGCGGCACCTGGAGCGCGATCAGCTGCCGCAGCTCCTCCCGGGCGTCGTCGGCCTCGGCGATCCGGGCGGCGCGGCGCGCGGTGTCCTCGTCCATGCACCAGCGCACGGCGGCTTCGAGCAGTTCGGCGCGGCCCGGGAAGTGGTAGTGGATGGTGGCGGTGCTGGTGTCGCAGGCCGCGGCGATGTCGGCGACGCGTACGGCGTGGAAGCCGCGCTCGGCGATGAGCCGCACCGTCTCCCGCACGATCTGCAACGGCCGCCCGCCCTCGGGGGGCGCGGCGGGCGGCCGGGGCGCGCCGGCCCCGGCCGCCGCCCCGCCGACGGCCGTGGTGCCCAGCAGCCACCCGGCGTCCACGTTCCCGGCGTCCGCGATCCGCGCCAGCTCGGCCACGGTGAAGCGCCGGCTCCCGCTGAGCGAACGCGAGAGCTTGGACGGGTCCATCACGACCCGCCGGGCGAATTCGCGCTGGGTGCAACCGGCTTCACCGATCACCTGACGTACGCGTTCCGCCACGTCGAACTGTTGCCGCATGGCCGACACCGTACGGATACGTTGAGATAAACGCAATGCATGCGAGGCGCGCGATGCCTATATCACCCGGAATAACCCGGACGAGATATTGCGCTGCGCACTGACTAGCGCGTCAGTTGGGAGTCGCGGCCGTCGACCAGGGTCGCGCCGAAGCCGGTGTCGATCGGGAGAGCGGGGTCGTCGCACCGCCAGAGCTTCCTGGTGGCGCACCCATATGTCGCGCTGGTACTCGACGAGCGCGGCCGCCGCGACGGTCACTCGCCGGGGGTCTCCGAGGGCAGTGGCTTGCCCAGCATGCGGCAGGTCGCCGCTTCGACGAGGGCCTTGTTCGCGGTCGCGGCCGCCTTTTCCTTGATGCCGAAGTTCGTGCTCGTCAGGACCGCGACGCTGCGGTGTCCGCCGGCGTCGGTGTAGATCTCGCTGGAGTAGCCGGGCAGGCCGCCGGTGTGGCCCCAGACGGTGCCGCAGGGCGTGTTCACCTTCATCAGGCCGAGGCCGTAACCGCCGCCTTCCTCGGGGGCGGCGACGGTGGTGCGCATCTGCTTCATCTGGGCCTTGGGCAGCAGCTCGCCGGACATCAGCGCGGTCAGGAAGCGCTGCCAGTCCTGTGCGGTGGAGACCATGGCTCCCGCCGCCCAGGACCAGCTCGGGTCGATGGCGGTGGTGTCGATGTTGCTGTCGGGACGTTCGGGGCCCTCGAAGCCGACGCCTTCGGGCAGCTCCACGGTCGGGGAGAGGATGTCCTTCAGGCGCTCGGCGTCCGGTTCGTAGCCGGTCACGTGCTGCTTCCCGGCGGACCAGTCGGCGTTCGTGGCCAGGAACGAGTCCTTCATCCCCAACGGCTTGGTGATCTTCTGCTCGATCAGCTCGGCCATGCTGCTCCCGGTGGCCTTCTCCAGGATCAGCCCGAGGGCGACGTAGTTGGCGTTGCTGTAGGAGTACTTCTCACCGGGCTCGGCCGGCGGATCCTGCTCGGGGGTGATGGCCAGGAGGTCCTCCGGCCGCCAGGTGCGCCGCTCCTGGCCGGTGAGGGAGGGCAGGAACTGCGGTGTCAACAGGAAGTCGCCCAGCCCGCTGGTGTGGTTGAGCAGCATCCGGACGGTGATGTCCGCGCCGCCCTCGACCAGTCCGGGCAGCCACTTCTCCACCGGGTCGGCGAGGCCGATCCTGCCCTCGGCGACCTGTTGCAGGACGAGGGTCGCGGTGACCGTCTTGGTGTTGGACCCGACCCTGAACTGGTCGTCGGCGGCGATGCGGTGATCGTCTTTCGTCCAGCCGGCCTGCCGCGCGATCTCCACGGGCGCCCCCTTGCCGCGGTCGACCCGGACGATCACCCCCAGGGAACCCTCGTCCGCCGCCTTCCGCGCGATGTCGGCCAGCCGCTCGTCGGCCGAAGCGCCCGCCGCGCCCTGCTCGGACGACGTCTTCGCCGCGCTCGCCTCCGAGTCCGAGCAGCCCATGAGCGCCGCGCTCATACCGGTCGCCAACGCCACTGCCAGCCCCGCGCGCAGGATCCGGTGGCGAGACGACGTGTGTGCGGACATGGCAGTTCCCTTCGGCGCATGATGGTTGCTTCGTGCGTCGAGGGACCGGGTGTTCATCCCGCTGAGCGGCCTGGCCGCGGGCCCTGCGCACGGCAACCATTCAGCCAGCGGCAGCCGCCCGGCACATCGCTCGATGGCGGGCTTCCCACGAACGCCCGGTCATTCGAAGGAATGACGAGGAATGACGAGGAATGACGAGGATGACAACGCGTGACACGGCCGGGCGCGGCAGCGCGCCGCCCCGTCCACCGCGCACGGTTTCAGGACAGCGTGTTCCTGGCCAGCACCGCCGCCTGTGCCCGGCTCTGGCAGCCGGTCTTCGCGAGCATGCGGCTGACGTGCGTCTTCACCGTGTGCAGGCTCACCACGAGCCGGTCGGCGATCTCGGCGTTGCTCAGCCCGTCCCCGACCAGCCGCAGCACGTCGCGCTCCCGCTCGGTGAGCTCCCTCAGCCGGGCCAGCTCGTGGTCGCTGGGCCGCTGCCGGCCACTGAGATGCCCCTCGATGATCCGGCGGGTCACCGCCGGGCTCAGCGCGCTGTGCCCGGCCGCCGCCGCCCGCACCGCCCCGGTCAGCTCCTCGTACGAACTGTTCTTCAGCAGGAATCCGGACGCCCCGGCGGCCAGCGCGTCGTCGACGTACTCGTCCAGGTCGAACGTCGTCAGCATGAGCACCTGGCTCCGTCCCGGTCCGAGGAGCCCCCGGCGGCCCAGCTCGGCCAGCGCCCACAGCCCGTTCCGGCGCGGCATGCGGATGTCCATCAGCAGCACGTCCGGCCTCAGCCGCGCGCACGCCTCGACGGCCCCCTCGCCGTCCTCCGCGGTGCCCGCCACGGTGAGATCGGCCTGACTGTCCAGGATCGCGCTCAGGCCGGCGCGGATGATCGGCTCGTCGTCCACCACGAGCACGCCGATCTGCTCAGGCATCGGCGTTCTCCCACGGCATCGTGGCCACGAGGCGGAAGCCGCCGTCGCCGGTCGGTCCGGCGGTGAGTTCTCCGCCCAGCGCGTCCACCCGTTCGCGCATGCTGACCAGGCCGAGCCCGATCCCCGCGCCGGCCGTGCCGCGCCGCACCCCGCGGCTGTTCCACACCTCGCACCGCAGTCGGCCGGCCGTGCCGTCGACGGTGAGCCGGACCGGCGCCCCGGGTGCGTGCCGGCGGGCGTTGGCCAGTGCTTCCTGCACAATGCGGTACCCGGCCGTCCGCACCGGAGTGGGCAAGGACTCCAGGGCGGTCTCCGTCGTCCCCATCCGCACCTCGATCGTTCCTCCCGCGGCGCGGTGGCTGTCCAGCAGCGCGTCCAGCTCACCGAGTCCGGGCACCGGTTGCAGGGGGGCCGCGTCCGCGGGGTCGCGCAGCATACGCAGCAGATCACGCAGCTCACCACTGCTCTGCCGGCCCGCCGCCGCCAGCCCGTCGACCTGGGCACGGGCCCAGTCGGGCAGTTCGTCGCCGCGGGCCCGCAGGGTCTCGGCGTGCACGACGAGCAGGGTGAGCGAATGCGCGACCACGTCGTGCATCTCACGGGCGATCCGCGCCCGCTCCCGCTGGGTGGCCTGCGCCGCCTCCAGGAGCTGTGCGCGCCTCGCCTCGGCCGCCCGCTGCTCGGCCGCGGCGAGCAGCGCACGCCGGGTGCGTGAGCCGAAACCCATCGCCCAGGCCAGCGGCATCGGAGCCAGGACGGCGAGAACGTCCAGGCCGCCCCGGAACTCACTGGCACCGGCTGTCATCCGGTTCACCCACAGGCCGAGCAGCGCCATCACGACACCGCCGAGCAGCGCCGACACGGTACGTATCCAGCTCGTACCGCGGCTGCCCAGGTTGTAGAGCAGCACGGCGAGTGGCACGAAGACCAGCGGGGTCAGCTTGGCCCCCTCGCCCGCGCTCCCCACCAGCGCCGCCAAGAGCGCGCCGAAGCCGGTGACGAAGGCCGTCACCGGCACCCGCCGCCGCAGCACCAGAACCACCGCCGCCACCGCCTCGTACCCGATGAGCGACGACCACGCCGGCCCCGAGGTGTCGACGTACGGCTGCGACAGCAGCGGCGGCAGAACCGCCAGGGCGACCAGACCGGCGTCAGCGCCCCACCTGGGCCACTTGCCGTCAACCACGTTCATCCGTCCGACACTATGCGCTCACGCACCGCTCCTCATCGCTCCAAAGAGCGACTCGCGCCGTCACCGACCGGTGTGCCGTGCTGGGCCCGGTCTCAGGAACCGCTGTGGAGGACGGCGGGGACCGTTGTCAGTGGAGGCGGTTACTGTCCGGGCACTGGGGTGGACATCGGTGCCCACCCCGCCTGCCGACTGAATGAGCATCTCGCCATGACTGATCTTTTCACCGTCTCCATCGACGCTGTCGAGGACTCGACCTTCCGCGGGCGGGTGCATCTCATCAACCCGGATGCCTGGCAGGTCCCGAGCGAGCCCACGTTCCCCATGGCCCTGCTCGTGGACGCGTGGTTCCTGCTGACGAACGGGCACCTGCACAACGACGACGATGGAGTGCCCCGTGGAGACCGGTACCCCTTCTCCGAGGAGCGGGGCAAGGAGATCGTCGCAGGCATGCGGCTGAAGGAGGAGTTCTCGGAGCTGTACGGCTTCCTCTTCGGCAAGAGGCTCCGGGTCGATGCGGACGGATATCTGCTGGGGGACGACGGCAGGACCGTGCTCGAACCCCGAACCCTGGCGAAAGACGTGTACGAGCTGGGCGGAGGCTCAGGACACGACGGGATATCCCACCTCTTGTGGACGAGGAACAACGGCGAAGCGTTCTCTCAACGGGCCGCTGATGTGGTGACCACCTACCGTTGCGGCACCGTCCGCAACGTACCGCTGTGGAGCGAGGTCGCGGCCTTGGAAGACGAGGATGAGCCCTGGGAGCCCGGGGAGTCGCGCGAGGAGATGGCGACGTGGGAGGACCCGGCCGACCTGGAGCACTGGAGGGTGTGGCGGCTGCTGGAAACCCGCGCATTCGACGAACGCCCCTCCGTGGACATCGTGGTGACGGTCGGCCACCCGGCCTATCTTGAGCACCTGACAGCTGGGATGCGCTGGTCAACGGCCCACACCGGCCGCGTGTAGCGCGGTCATCAACCCACGTCGTGAGGTCACTCGCCCCGGACGCCGACGTGGTCAGGGCGCCGCGATGTCGACGGACTTGGCCTTGAACGTGCCGGCGACCAGGTTCCTCATCGCACGCCTGCCGACCGGGTTGCCGGTCAGTGTCCGGGTGAGGCGGCGCATCGCGAGGTCCCGGCGGTTCTGGGGGACGAACATGGTCAGGCCCTCCGTGCGGCCGTCCGCCTGCTGGGTGGATATGAAGGGCCGCAGCCGCTGCTCCCACTCGCGCAGCGCCCGGGGCAGGTTGTCCGGGTTGCGCAGCAGGCTGGTGCCGAGCAGGTCCGCGCCGGCCAGGCCGGTGGAGGCGCCCATACCGGAGTAGAGGGTGAGGCACCAGGCGGAGTCACCGACCAGGACCACACGGTCGGTGTGCCAGGTGGGCATCACCACCTGGTGGGTGGAGTCGAAGAGGCGGTCGTCGGCCTGCTCGAACTGCTGGAGGAGGTTCTCCAGCAACGGCCCTGTCGGTTCGGGGCCGAAGGCGCGGCGCAGCGACTCGACGGGTGAGCGCCGGAACTGGGCGTCCTCGTCGTCGGTGCGGTAGTTGAACAGCACCCCGGGCCGGTGGTCGGCGAAGGGGAAAACCCAGACGGAGCGGCCCGGCTCGGCCAGGACGAGGCCGTCCTGGGGCCGGAAGCCGGGCACGGGATCCTTGAGGATCGTGGCGCCGATGATGTGGTGGAGCGGCCGCAGGTACCCGGAGTCGGGCCCGAAGACCAGGCGGCGGACGGTGGAGCGCAGCCCGTCGGCACCCACCACGAGGTCGAAGCGCTCCACGGTGTCGGCGGTGTCTTCCCCGGTGGTGGTGCGCAGCGTGACGTCCACGCCGTCGGGATGCTCGTGGACGGCGGTGGGCGTCGTGCCGTAGCGGATCTCGGTCCGGGACGCGACCGCGTCGTACAGGGCGGCTTCGATGTCGCCGCGCAGGAGCAGGCGGGGCCGGCCGGGCAGGTCGCCGAATCCCTGGCGGGGGCGGCGGCGGCCGGTCCGGTCGATGTCGTAGGTCACGCTGGTGGGGTCGAACCGGTTGCCGATGGTGTCGAGCACGCCCATGCGCTCCGCGGTGGCACGGCCGGTCTCGAACAGCCCGACGAAGTATCCGGCGGGGCGGCGCCGGGCGGCGCGCTCGACCAGCAGTGGCTCCCAGCCGGCCTCGCGCAGGCGCATGGCCGTGGCCAGACCGGCGATACCTGTGCCCACGATCAGGGCGCGGGGGCTTCGGGTGTCCATGTCGTTCTCACTCTCTGCGTGCGTGCACCGAGGCGAAGACCAAGTGGAGATTTCATCTCCACTTGCATCCTCACCGTAGCACTATCCGGAGAAGCGACCTCCAGTTAGCGGGTACAGTGGAGCCATGAGCCGTCGGACCGCCCCCACCCCTCCCGTCGAAAGCACCCCCGGGACCCGCCCCCTGCGGGCCGACGCGGAACGCAACCGGCAACGCCTCATCGCCGCCGCCCAGGAGCTCTTCGCCCACAGAGGGCTGGAGGTCACCCTCGACGACATCGCCCACCACGCGGGCGTCGGCGTCGGCACCGCCTACCGCCGCTTCGCCAACCGCGAGGCACTCGTCGAAGCGGTCTTCGAGGACCAGGCACAGCGCCTGATCGCGCACGCCGAGCAAGCCCTCACCCACGCGGACCCCTGGGACGGATTCACCCAGTTCTTCCAGGAAAGTGCCCGGCACTTCGCCGCCAACCGCGGGCTCCGGGAAGTCATCCTGCACGGTACGCACGGCAGGGCCCGCATGGCGGCCCTACGGGAACGCCTCACACCCGCGGCCAGCGCCCTGCTCTCCCGCGCCCAGGAGGACGGCCGGCTCCGCGACGACATCGAAGCGACGGACTTCCCCCTCCTCCAGCTCATGCTCGGAGTCATCACCGAGCACAGCCGGGAGGTCGCGCCGGAGCTGTGGCAGCGCTACTTCGGCCTCATCCTGGACGGCCTGCGCGCCGACCGGACCGCCCCGACTCCCCTGCCCCATCGTGCGCTGGACCAGGACGAGTTCGACCAGACCATGACCCGGCACCACTAGTCCTGACGGCTGGGCCCAGGACAACGGCCACCGTGGTCACGGTCCTCCGCCAGGAAGGTCGTGGTCGCGGTGGCCGCAGGGGCGGCGCCTGGCCCATGGGGGTGTGGGCCAGGGCCTCGGGCGGTCAGCGGTAGTAGTAGCCGCTGTCGAGGTCCTCGGCCAGGGTGGGGCCGCTGGGGGTCCAGCCGAGGAGGGTGCGGGTGGTGTCGCTGCTCGCGGCCATGTCGGTTCCGAAGAACCTGGTCAGCCAGCCGAAGTGGTCGCCGGCGCGGTCGGCCGGGATGGAGGTGATGGGCAGGTCGAGTCCGCGGCCGATGGCCTCGGCGATGTCGTGGGTGGGGATGCCGGTCTCGGCGACGGCGTGCAGGATGGTGCCGGCCGGGGCCTGCTTGTCGAGGGCGAGCTGGACGATGCGTCCGGCGTCGCCGCGGTGGATCGCCGCCCAGCGGTTGGTCCCGGCGTCGATGTAGCCCGCGAGGGTCTTGGCGCGGGCCGTGGCCACCAGTCCGGCCATGAATCCCTGGTCGCCGTCGCCGTGCACGGTGGGGGCGAAGCGCACGACGATCGTGTTGACGCCCTTGGGTACGAAGTCGAGCGCGAGGTTCTCGCTGCCGCCGCGGGCGGAATCGGGGCCGTGGAAGGGGGACGTGTCCTGCTCGGTGGCCGCCCGGCCGGGGGTGAGGAAGGACAGGCCGGAGGCGAGGACGAACGGCCGGTGGGAGCCGGCGAGGGTGTCGCCGATGGTCTGTACGGCGTCTCGCTCGGCCTTGTTGGTCACGGCCGGGTTGGCCCAGTCGTGCTTGTTGGCGAGGTGGACGACGGCGTCGGCCTCGGCGGCGCCGGTGCGGAGGCTGTCGAGGTGGTCGAGGTCGCCGCGCAGCACCTGGGCGCCCTTGGCCTCGAGCGCGGTGGCGGAGGCGTCCGAGCGGGCGAGGCCGGTGACCTTGTGTCCGGCGTGGAGCAACTGGTCGACGGCGGCGGAGCCGATCCAGCCGGTCGCTCCGGTGACGAATACGTGCATCTTCCTGCTCTTTCGTAGAGGTACCGGGTCTGCCGGGTCCTGGTATCGGCGGTGGCCCCGGTCGCGTGGCTCAGAGGCGGCAGCTGATCTCCATGCCGTCCTCGATGGGGAACGTCACGTTGTGGTAGCCGTTCGAGGGGTCGCGTACGTACTCGAGGTACGGCCGCAGCAGGCCCTGGCCCTGGTCGACGTCGTCGGCGACGACGAGGCTGCCGGGCCGCAGCCGCGGTTCGAGCAGCCGCAGCACGGGCAGGCACAGGTCCTTCCAGCCGTCGAGCAGAACGATGTCCAGGGGGCCTTCGACGGCGGCGAGGGTCTCCCGGGCGTCCCCTTCGAGCACGGTGATCAGGTCGTCCAGCCCGGTCTCGGCGAAGGTCTCGCGGGCTGACGCGATCTTGTCCTTGCTCATCTCCGTGGTGATGACGCGGCCGGTGCCGTTGTCCCGCACGGCGGCGGCCAGGTGGAGCGTGGAGATGCCGAAGGACATGCCGAACTCGACGACCGTGGCCGGGCGGACGGCGCGGACCAGGTTGTAGAGCAGCTTGCCGCCCTCGGCGGAAATCGGCATGTAGATCTCGGCCGCGGCGTCGGCGAGCTCCTGATGGGTCCTCGACCCGGGTGTCAGATCCCCCAGTCGCGAGGCGATGGCCCCGTCCTGCTCCGCCTGTTCGAACATGCGGCTGAGAGCCGCCTCGACCCGGGGGTCGGCAAGGGTGTGAGTGATTGCCATGACTCGTAGAGTAGACGCGACGTTGCGTCTTGTCTAGCGAGGATGATGCGCGCCATGCGCGAACGGCCGCGGCCCCTCGGGAGCGTTCTCCCGAGGGGCCGCGGACGGACGGATCCGGCGTCAGGCGCGATAGCCCGTCACCTCGCCGATCCACCTCATGAAGTCACCCGGGTCCTGGTTGGCCCCGTGCCCGGCGTCCCAGTACATCAGGGCGTTGACGTCGTCGCCGAGGTTCTCCAGACCGGCCGCCAGGTTGCCCACGACCGTGAGCGAGGTGTCGGTGTCGCTGGTGCCGACGCGGAGCCACCAGTGCCGCGCCCGGCCGGGGTTGGCCTGCCCGATGAAGTGCATCGGGTTCATCAGGTCGAGTTTCAGGGGCAGATCGCGGTCGAGCCGCGCGCCGGTGTCGCCGCTGGTGTGCCGCAGGCTGTACGGCGTGAAGTGGCGGGCCCTGGTGGTCCCCTGGCCGAAGAGGTTGTTCTCGGGCGCGGAGAGGTCGAAGGAGTCGAACGCCGGTACGTTCTTCTTGCGCCCCACATGGCCGAGGAAGTCCGCCCACGCGAACGTCGCCCGGCCGCCGGACCAGGTGATCCAGGTGTGGTCGGCGAGGTAGGCGGCACGGTCCGCGTCCGGCAGCGCCGTGAGATACCGGGTGGCCGCCGGCTGGAGGTAGGTCTTCAGCAGGTAGTCGTCGTAGGTGCGCGCCGTGAGGGGGCCGAAGCCCTTCTCCCCCCGCAGCCGCAAGGACGCCTGGTAGTCGGCGAACGCGGCGCTCACCTGCTTCGAGACGGTCTGGTCGACGACCTCGCCGGAGCTCAGTTCGCTGCCGCCGAACATCCACTCGTACGCCATGTCGGCGTGTTCGAGGTCGGCGATGGGACACCAGCCGCCGGCGGCGAAGATGGCGTCGCCGGCGTCGGCCGCGCCGATCTCCCTCAGGTACGCGTCGTACAGGGGACTGTCCCCGGACGCACCGAGCAGCGCGGACAGCGCGCCCCCGGCGCTGGTGCCGGAGGAGACGATCCGGTCGGTGTTCCCGGGGACGCGGCCCTCGTTGTGGCGCAGGTACCGCACGGCGGCCTTCAGGTCCACGATGGCGGCGGGCGCCACGCCGTAGTACGTACCGTCCGACGCCACGAGGTCACGGCCCCGCGCCCCCGGTTCCACCACGACGTACCCCGACGCCAGTCCGTGGTCCGCGTTGCCGGCCATCCCGCCCGGCGTCCCAGGACCGCCGGGGCCGCCGGGTCCGCCCGGTCCGCCGCCGCTGTCGTCCGTCACCGACGACGACAGATAGCCGCCGATCCGGTTGGCCAGCAGGATCGGGGCGTGGGTGGCGTCGACGGCCTTGCCGTCGATCTCGACGGGCACGCTGACGTTCAGGCTCTGGTACTTCGTGTCCACGGGCTTGGCGACATAGACGACGCCTTTGTAGAGGCGGTAGGTCACCTGCTTGTCGCCGTCGTCGGTGGACACGGTCTTCGTCTCGGTGGTGTAGGCGTCCTTGTCGAACGCCAACGGGTCCGAGCCGGCCGAACCCGCCGCCGCCGCGCTGTATCCCCCGCCGATGGCGGGTGTCGCGGCGGCCGCGGCAAGTCCCATGACCATGGTCCTGCGCTTCACGGAAGTCTCCTCACATGGCGCGCGCTCCTGTGGAGTTGTGGCGCATGTGAACGTAGAGCCCTGGCCGCGAAATCGTCAACGATCCTGTCGGCTTTATCGTGGACACATAACTTTCATGGACACCTTCACCTGTCCCCGACCCGGCCCAGCCAGTCGATCAGCAGCCGGTTGATCTCCTCGGGGCGCTCCTGCTGGATCCAGTGGCCGCAGTCCTCGAGGATGTGCGAGCCGACGAGACCGGGCAGCGTGCTGGGGTACGCCTTGATCGCGTCGCCCATCCAGGTGGTGGAGGCGTCCCGGCCGCCGCCGATGAACAGCGACGGCTGGGTGATCGGCGCGCCGTCGAACTCGGCCAGCTCTTCCCAGTCCCGGTCCATGTTCCGGTAGCGGCTCAGCGCCCCGCGCAGTCCGGTCCGCTCGAACTCGCCCGCGTAGACATCGAGGTCCCGCTCGCTCAGCCAGGCCGGCCGCCCGGCCGGGAACCGGTCGCGCATCGTGCCGCCGCGGGCGATGAAATGCGGGTCGGGCAGGTCGGGCTCGGGCATGGTGTCGGCGGACAGCGCGGCGTAGATGCCCGCGAGCCAGCCACGGACGTCGGGCTCGATCTCCGCCTCGGCCCGGCCCGGCTCCTGGAAGTAGGAGACGTAGAACTCCTCCTCCCCGCCCATTCCGGTGAAGACCTCACTGGGCCTCGGGCCACCGCGCGGGGCGTACGGCACGCTCAGCAGGCCGACCGCACGGAACACATCCGGCCGTACGAGCGCGGAGGTGGCGGCGATGTTCGCGCCCCAGTCGTGCCCGACCAGTACGGCGGATTCCTCGCCCAGCGCCTCCACCACGGCGACGTTGTCCGCCACCAGCTCGCGCATCCGGTAGGCGTCCACCGCCTCGGGGCGGGACGAACGCCCGTAGCCGCGGACGTCGATGGCGGCCACCCGGTACCCGGCCGAGGCCAGGGCCGGCATCTGGTGGCGCCACGAGTACCAGGACTCCGGGAATCCGTGGACAAGCAGCACCAGTGGTCCCGCGCCCTGCTCCACCAGGTGGATGCGGCCGGCGGGTGAGGGCACCAGGCGGTGGGTGGGGTCGGTCGTGGGCGGGTGCGACATGGCTCTCTCCGGGGCGTCGACCAAGGGCAACAGCGTCGATCATGCCGCCTGGTCCACGGCGGGAACGACGTCTGTTGCCGGTTCGGCAAACCGGGCCCGCGAGCCGTCCCGCCCCGTCACCCGTTCCGCCGCGCTGGCGGGCGGGTGCACGGCCGTACGCCCAGGATGGTCCTCGCAAGGTGCCCCCCGTGCCGGAGGTGGAAGGCCATGCCCACGTTTGTCACGCTGCTGAACTGGACCGAGCAGGGAGTCCGCGACTACAAGGACACCGTGCGGCGGTCCGAGGCATTCGCCGCCGGGCTCCAGAAGCTCGGGGCGAAGCTCCGAGACATCTACTGGACCGTGGGCCCGTACGACCTCGTGGCCGTCATCGAGGCCCCCGACGCCGAAACCGTCACCGCGTCGCTCCTCCAGCTCGCCGGGATGGGCAACGTCCGGTCCACGACCCTGCCGGCTTTCGGCCGGGAGGAGATCGATCGCATCGTCGCCAAGGCCACCGGCTGAGCCACCTCACCTCGCGCCGCCTCATGTCCCGTCACGTCACCTCACGTCAGGGAGCGCAGCGCGCCCGCCAGCCGGGCCACTATCTCGGTGAGCACCTCCGGTGTGGTGGCGAAGTTGAGACGTACGAACCCCTCCCCCGGCGGACCGCAGCTGCCCCCGTCGGTGAGGGTGACCCCGGCCCGCTCGGCGAAGAACTCCGCGAGGTCGGCCGCCGGCGGCCGGTGGCCGCGGAAGTCGAGCCAGCCGAGGAAGGTGCCCTCGGGCGGCTGGTAGCGCACGGTCGGCAGCCGCTCGTCCAGCAGCTCGCCCAGCAGACGCCGGTTCCGGTCGAGCCGGGCGAGCAGCTCGTCCAGCCAGGGGCCGCCCTCCCGGTAGGCGGTCGTCGCGGCGATCATGCCCAGGGTGGCGGTGCCGTCGGTGTCCAGCCGCCCCAGCGCGTCCCAGCGCCGCCGGTCCGCGTCATTGCTGAGCAGCACCTGGGCGCATTTCAGCCCGGCCAGGTTCCACGCCTTCGAGGCCGAGGTGGCCGTGATGGCGTGGGCCGCCGCCGCGTCCGAGGTGGAGGCGTACGGCACATGGCGGGCGCCCGCGTAGACCAGCGGCGCGTGCACCTCGTCGGCGAACACCCGGCCGCCGTGCCGTTCGACGACCTCGCTGATGGCGACCAGTTCGGCGGCCTCCATGACGCGGCCGACCGGGTTGTGCGGGTTGCAGAGCACGAGCATGTGACCGCCGGCCGCGTACGCGCGCTCCAGGGCGTCGAGGTCATAGCCGTACCGGCCGCCGGAGCGGACCAGCTCGACCTGGTACACCTGCCGCCCCAGCAGCCGCGGGACCAGCAGGAACGGCGCATAGGCCGGTACCGGGACGATCACCGGTGAGCCGGGCCGGGAGAAGCGGGCGATGGCCACGTGCAGGGCCCGGATGACGTCGGGCAGCGGCCGGACGTCATCCGGTGCCACCGCCCACCCGTATCTCTCCCGCTGCCAGGCGGCGCATGCCGCGGCCAGTTCGGCCGACAGGACCGGCGTCGGGTAGCCGGTCATGTTCCGCTCGATCGCGTCCCGCAACGCCCCGGTGACGGCCGGCGCGGTCCCGAAGTCGGTTTCCGCGACGCATGCCGCGAGCCGGTCCGGTCCGGCCAGCGCCCATTTGAGCTGGCCGAGTTCGCGGAGCGACTCGACGGTGACGCGGTCGACGTCGAGCGAGGGCCGTGCCGTCACCGGGGCACCACTTGTCAGTGTGTTCACCGCACTCGTCATTCGGTCAGTACGTGCTGGCCGGCCGCCATGGCCTCTTCCCAGTTCTGTCCGTCGAACTCGACGTATTCGATGTTGACGGCCTGGTCGAGGTCGAGGCAGCGCGCGTTGACGCTGAAATAGCCGGTCGGGTGCGAACGCGGACGGTAGAACGGCATGATTCCGCAGACCGCGCAGAATGTGTGGTCGGCGATGCAGTTGCCGAAGCGGTAGGGCTTCAGATACTGCTGCCCCTCGTGCAGGGTGAACCGCTCCTCGGGCACCATCAGCTCCTGGTGTCCCGATTTGAAGCAGATTCCGCAGTTGCACAGGGTGATGGTCAGGTTGCGGCTGGCCGCCGCGGAGAATTTCACCCCGCCGCAGTGGCAGCTCCCGTCGTACCAGACGCGTTCGACGGCCTCGGTTTCCGCGCGTGGTGCATCAGAGCCTGGTTGTTCAGAGCGTGGTTCATCAGACATCGTGACGACGACTCCTTCCTGGACGATGCCCGGCTTGGGTTCAGGAGCCGACCGGGACGTGCTCGCGTTCGCTGTCCAGATCCAGCAACGGGAGATCGGCCGACATGGGCAGGGACCGGTGTGCCGTCATGGAGTCGTACGGATACGAGACATGTCCCTTCAGGGCCGGCCGCCTGGTGAAGAAAATCAGCATGTCCCGGTCCGCGGGCTGGTCGGGGTCGATGGTGTACACGGGAGAGACGCTGTGCTTGCGCTCGTGGTCCACCAGGAGCAGGGTGTCCAGGAAATCGCCGTGCCGTGCGGTGCCCACGACCAGTTCCGGCGACGTTTCGTTCCAGCGCACGGCGTTCTTCTCACGCATGTCGTGAATGAAGGTCGTCGCGCTGTCGTCGGTCATGTTGCTGCACCCCAGGAAGGTGGTCATGGTGTGGTCCACACCGTCGCTGTGCACGCCTTCGAGGGCGGGTTCGCCCAGCAGGCTGACATCCGTGGTGGTGCGGATGTTGAACAGGGTGCATATCCACTGGGCGGAGTCGTACGCCAGCAGCGGCCGGTGCACCGTGTCCATGCCGTGGATGAGGAGGAACTTCAGCGCGAAGAGGGCGTGCAGCGCCGGGTTCAGCGCCAGGTCGTTCTGGATTTCGTGGAAGCGCCGCAACTCACCGGAGTCGTGACGGACGAAGTCCTCCTCACTGGAGAGGACGAAGGGCTGGAATTCGAGACGGGACACCCGCCGGCTGCCGCTGTCCAGACAAAAACGGCCGTTCTGGGTCTTCCGGAACGGCAGCGTGGGGTCGTCCTTCAGCGATTCACTCGCCGTCCGGAGCTTATCGACGTCCTCCGGACTCGCCCCGAGAAATGTCAGGAGTTCCTTCATCTGACGGCCGGGTATGAAGACTGACCGGTCGTGAACGTATCGCTTCTTGATGTCCGCCAGTACGGAGATCGCGGAATCTTGCTGCGCTGATTTCACCGAGCCTCCTTGACCGCGTTGCGCACATGCGGTGCTGCTTACGTTTTCTGTTCCCCCATACCTGTGACCGCCGCGGCTCATACCGGGTCCACAACCGGGCGCGCGCGGGGTCGACCGGATGACGGTGGGTGAATTTACGCCGACTCGTCAACGCCTTCTACCGTGGTCCGCCGCGGTCGAAAATGTCAAGGTCGGCCCTCCGCTTCTTTTCGGTCCGGGTTTCGCGCGAGGCGTGTCATCCGTCGTTGACAACGCGTCGACAACTTATTCATAAGCCGTCGATGGACGCCCTGATACGTTGCCACGGCGACATCAGCAGAATTCGTTCCCGCGAACCGAACCGAAGGATGACGTGGATAATTACAACCGTGCCGCGATCGGCTTCGAAGAGGGCAGGAACAGCGACGCCCACTGGTTCAACGACCTGACCCGGTCGCGTTTCGCGGGGCCGGTCTCGGCCCAGCACCGGTTCCTGTCCCGGGATGTCTCGCCGGAAACGCTCGCGGTGCACGCGGGCACCTACCAGGACCCGATCACGGGCAGCGTCGGCACGCCGATCTTCCAGACCAGCACCTTCCTGCTGGACGAGAGCAGTTACGCGGCCTTCTCCGACGGAGCGATCCGGGACGTCCCGATCTACACCCGTTACGGCAATCCGACGCAGTGGTCGGTGCAGGAGAAGATCGCCGCGCTGGAGGGCACCCGGAGCAGCGTCGTGACCTCCTCCGGGATGAGCGCGATAGCGAGCACGATCTACGCCCTGACGAACGCCGGAAGCCACATCATCTCGGCGTACGACGTGTACGGCGGAACGTACAACCTGCTGCACGAGGACATGCCCTCCGCCGGGCGGGAGGTGTCCTTCGTCGACCCCACCGATCTCGACGCGATCCGGGCCGCGGTGCGGCCCGAGACCCAGCTGCTGTTCTTCGAGACGCTGACCAATCCGCTGCTCAAGGCCCCGCCGATCCGTGAGATCGCGCGTATCGCCGACGAGGCGAACGCCCTGCTGGTGGTGGACAACACCTTCCTCACCCCGGTGAACATGCGTCCGCTGGACCTGGGCGCGCACATCGTCGTGCACAGCGCGACCAAGTACCTGGGCGGGCACAGCGATCTGACGGCGGGCGCGGTCGTGGGACGGCGCAAGTTCCTGGACCGCATCTGGACGCAGGTGCTCCGGTTCGGCGGCACGCTGGAACCGCTGGCCTGCTTCCTGCTGGAGCGCGGCCTGAAGACGCTGCCGCTGCGGATCAGGGCGCAGAACGACAACGCGCGGGAGATCGCCCGGTTCCTGGCCGGCCATGAGCGGGTGGCCGCCGTCCACCACCCGGATCTCGGTGGTGACCGCTACGCCGGCCTGGCACGCGAGGACTACCGCGGCTACGGCGGCATGGTCAGCTTCGAGGTGCGCGGCGGTGACAAGGCGGCCCTGGACTTCATGTCCCGGCTGACGATCCCCCACGTCGCCACCAGCCTCGGCGGGGTCGAGTCGCTGGTGAGCATGCCGAGCAACACCTCGCACAGCTCGCTCACGTCCCGGCAGCGGTCGCTGATCGGCATCCACCCCGGGCTCGTGCGGTTCTCGGCGGGGATCGAGAACGCGGCTGACCTGATCCGTGACCTGGGCAGCGCGCTCGACGCGACCGGCCTCGACGCGACCGACGAGGAGCAGCAGCGATGAGGAACAGCTTCAACACCGCCGGATTCAGCGAGGTCGTGCACGAGATACGGCACGACCCGGCGGAGGCGGCCTACGTCTACACGGCGAGGGCGAAGTGGTCACCGCGGCGCGGACTGTCCGCCTGGATCGCACCGGCCCTGCTGGGCACGGTCAAGTCGGCGCGGAGCTTCCGCTTCGAGGTCGACGACAGCGCGGGCGACGACCCATGCGGCGGGGCGTCGCCGATGGACTTCGCCCTCACCGGCATCGGGTCCTGCGCGCTGACCACGCTGGTCGGCGGTGGCAGTGCGCGCGGTGTGGAGTTCGACGGCGTGGAGATGCTGATCGACTACGACCACCCGGCGGAGCCGGTGCGGTGTCGCATCGACATGGACGGCAGTGCGGACGACCAGGTCCTCGCGGAACTGGTCGAGCAGATGCGCAACTTCAGCCCCAACTGCACCACGCTGACGCATCCGGTGGCGGTGGAACTGGTCCGCGCCTCCAGCCCGGCCGGGCAGCCGACGGACACCCCGGACACCCCAGCCGTACCGGACGCCCCGGAGGCCGTGGCCGCCGGTCCGGCGGCGAGTTGCCGGGTGCGCTGGGTGAGCAGCACCCAGCTGGAGGCGAAGGCCGTGGGCTCCGACGGCCCGGCGCTGCGGGTCGACGCGCCGAAGCAGCTGACCGGCGTCGACTGGGGGCCGAACCCGCAGGAGTACCTGCTGATGGGGCTGGCCGCGGACGTCGCGGCGCACCTGGGACGGCTGTCGGCCGGACTGACCGGTGAGCGGCATGTGTGGGAGGTCTCCGCGCAGGCGCGGGAGGACGTGCGGGGGCTGCTCCAGTCGGACGCGGACGCCGTCGTTCCGCTCCAGGACGTCATCTGCACGGTGTTCCCGCCCGCCAAGGTGGCGTCCGAGCACGGCGTCGGCGAGGTCGTGGCGAACGCCTTCGCCGCTTCGGCGGTCCGGGACCTGATCTCACGGCCGCACATCGCGGACATTTCGCTGGTCACCGGCGGCCGGTAGCCGCACCGGACGGGCGAGGTGCGGGCCGGGCGGGCGCGCCGGAAAGTCGATTTCAAGGATTGGTTTGGCGATGAACCGAAGTGACTGCACCAAGGTCCTGGCCATTGGCGGCGGACCCGCCAACCTGAGTCTCGCGGCGCTGGCCGACCCGATCGGCGATGTCCAGGTCAGCGTCGTGGAATCCCGCAAGTCCGTCGCATGGCACCCCGGCTTGCTGTGGTGCGGTTCGAGGTTGCAGGCCAGCGCGGCCAAGGACCTGGTCAGCCAGGTCGATCCGCGGTCCCGCTTCAGCTTCATGAACTTCCTGCACGAGCACGGCCGGCTCTACCGGCACCTCATCGCCAGCAGCGACTATGTGAGCAGGCAGGAGTTCGACCAGTACTTCGCCTGGGCCGCGCAGCTGCTGCGGGTCTGTCTCGACGAGGCGGTCCTGTCGGTGGACCACGACGGCCGCCGGTTCGTGGTGCGCACCACCCGGGGTGCGCGGATGGCCGAGAGCATCGTCCTCGGCGTCGGGCAGGCCCCGTACGTGCCGGAGTGCGCGCGCGACATCAACAGCCCGCGCCTGTGGCACGCCTCCCAGCACCTGGACCGCGGACTGCCGGTCGACGGCAAGGACGTCCTGCTGGTGGGCGGCGGGCAGAGCGCGGGGGAGGTGGCGCTGGACCTGCTGTCCGGCCGGACCGGCCGGCCGCGCAGGTTCACCTGGGTGACCGGCGGCTCCGGACTGGTGCCGCTGGACGATTCGCCGTTCAGCAACGAATGGTTCAACCCGAGGTTCGTGGAGTACTTCCGCGAACTGCCCGCCCAGCACCGCGCCGGACTGCTGGACCGGCAGCGTACGGCCACCACCGGGATCACCGGCGAACTCCTCGCCCAGATCTACCGCCGGCTGTACGAACTGGACTATCTGACCCGCAGCGGACTCAGCCACGAAGTGCTCGCCGGAGCACGCCTGACCGGCCTGTCCGAGACACCGGACCACTTCCGTGCCGCCCTGCTGGACACGGTCACCGGGACCACCCGCGAGTCGATGTGCGACCTCGTGGTGCTGGCCACCGGCTACCGGTCCCGGCTGCCCGAGTTCATGGCGCCGCTGCGGGACCGGATGCCGGTGGCCGGGGACGCGTACGAGACCGGCAGCGACTACCGGGTGCACTGGGACGGGCCCGACGCGAACCGGATCTACGTGCAGAACGCGGCGCAGCACAGCCATGGAGTGGCGGACTCGACGCTCGGGCTCGCGGGCTGGCGCAGCGCGGTGATCATCAACAGCCTGCTCGATCACGAGCACTACCGGCTCAAGGCCGACGACATCACGGTCTCCCTCGACCGGAGCGCGCCGATCGGCACCGGACCCGGCCCGGACCTCCACGGGTCCCGCCGGGTGGAAGGAGGCGTGGCCCCGTGAGCGTGGGTACGCGGATCGCCCGTGGCAGCCGGCCCTATCGCGAGGTGCTCGCGATTCCGGGGGTGGCGCGGTCGATCCTGTTGATGTTCGTGGCGCGCCTCCCTACGGCCGCCATGAGCCTGACCCTGACCCTCCATGTGGTCACCCGGCTCGACCGCGGCTACATCGACGCCGGGTTCGTCGCCACCATGAGCACCATCGGCACCATGCTGGGCGCGCCCCTGGTCGGGGCGGCGCTGGACCGGTACGGCCTGCGTCCCGTCGTCGCGGTGTGCGGCACGGTGGCGACCGCGTACTGGATCGGCGCCCCCTGGCTGCCGTATCCGGCGCTGGTGGCCGCCGCGTTCCCGGCGGGCGCGCTGGTGGTGCCCGCGAACTCGATCGCGCGCCAGGTGCTCAGCGCGGCCGTGCCGGCGGAGCGGCAGCGCACCGCGTTCTCCCTGGACAGCATCATGGTCGAGGCGTCCTTCATCATCGGGCCCGCGATCGTGGTCTACTGCGCCGCGCGGTACTCCAGCACGGCCGCGATGACGGCGATCGGCGCGGTCATCGCCGCGGTGGTGGCGGCCCTGCTGGTGCAGAACCCGCCGCTGCGGGCCGGTGACGGGAAGCCCGGTCGCCCCGGGCTCCGGGTGGGCGGCTTCGGCGGCGTCCTCAGCCGCGGTCTGGCGGGCACGCTGCTGATCACTGTCGGGGCGCTGTTCGCGCTCGGCGGCACCGAACTGGCCCTGGTGGCCTCGCTGTCCTCCATCGGCCAGGCCCAGTGGTCCGGTGTGGTGCTGGCGATGCTCGCCGTGGCGTCGATCGCCGGCGGCCTGGTGCACGGCGCGGTGCGGCGGTCGTTGCCGCAGCTGGCGCTGGTGACACTGCTCGCCGGGCTCATCGTCCCGGCGGCGCTGGTCGTCGGGCAGCCGTGGTGGCTGCTGGGTCTGGCGCTGATGCCGATGCAGCTGGTCTGCGCGCCGACGCTGGCCGCCACCACGGAGAACGTCAGCCACCGGGCGCCGGCCCACGCCCTCGGTAGGGCGATGGGCCTCCAGGACGCGGCGACCCGGCTCGGGATCGCGCTGGCCTCGCCGGTGATCGGCTTCGTCATCGACCACCACACTCCCGGCTGGGGCCTGGCCGCGTCGGGTCTGGGCGGCCTGCTGTTCGCACTGGCCGCCGCCGTTGTGCTGCGGGCCGCTCCGGCACGCACCGGGCCGGTGCCCGAAGCCGGCCTCAATCACTCATGAACCCTCAATCACTCGACAAGGTTTTGAACCGGCTTTCGTGATGGAGATGACCGTGAACACTTCGATTGATGCCGGGGCCTGGACGGAAGCGGCCCGAATCTACAACTCCGCCGTGGCCGCCTGGGCCATCGGCGCCGCATGGGAACTGGGCGCGCTGGACGAACTCCACGAGAACGGCGTTCTCGACGCGGAGGAATTCGCCGCCCGTCAGGAACTGGACGCGCCCGCCACGCTCGCCATGTTCCGCGCACTGTCCGCCGCGGGCGTGGTGCGGCGCGAGGAGAACAAGGTGACGCCCACCGACACCTTCGCCGAGATCTACCAGACCCGGTCGCTGTTCCACTGGCTGGTCCGGGGAAGCGCGGAACTCTTCCGCCAGATGCCGTCCGTGCTCCAGAAGAAGAACCGGGTCGGCCAGTTCTACCAGCGCGACGCCGCGGCGATCGCGGTCGCCTGCCGCGAGATCAGCACCTTCTGCTACGACCCCTGGTTCTACGCGGCCCTGGACGACCTCGACTTCGACCTGCGGCAGGTGACCGACCTGGGCTGCGGCAGCGGCGAGCGGCTCCAGCAGATCCTGCGCCGGTACCCGGCGGCCAAGGGGCTCGGTATCGACATCGCGCCCGCCGCCGTGCGGGTGGCCGAGCAGAGCGCCGCGGAGGCGGGGCTGACCGACCGGCTGTCGTTCGTCGAGGCCGACATGCTGAGCATGGCCCCGCGCCCGGAGTTCGCCGAGGTCGAGCTGTTGACCTGCTTCATGGCCGGCCATGACTTCTGGCCGCGGGAACAGTGCGTCGCCACGCTCTCCCGGCTGCGCGATCTCTTCCCGAACGCGCGGCGATTCCTGCTCGGCGACGCCACGCGCACGGTCGGTGTGCCGGATCAGGAATTGCGGGTGTTCACCCTCGGATTCGAGGTGGCGCACGACTTGATGGGGGATTTCCTGCCGACCGCGCAGGACTGGGAATCGGTTTTCGAGGAGGGCGGCTGGCGGCTGCGCCGCAAGCATTCCATCGACATGGTGGCCAGCGAGGTCATTTTCGAACTCGAACGTCGATGAGCGAACACGAGCGTATGGAGTCATGACGATGCCGTTGAATCCGGAGCAGATACCGGAGCCGAAACCGGACGCCATCGCGCAGCCCCTCCCGGATATCGCCCCCGCCGTACCGCCGCGCAGGTCGGCGGAGCAGTTCCTGTGCGAGATCTTCTCCGAGGTGCTGGGGATGCCCGGGGTCGAAGCCGACGAGGACTTCTTCGACCTCGGCGGTGAGTCCCTGACCGGCACCAGGATCGTGAGCCGCATCCGCGCCGTGCTCGGGGTCGACGTCTCGCTGCGCGCACTGTTCGAGGAGCGCACCCCCGCCGCCGTCGCGGCGCTGGTCGAGACCGCCGGACGCGCCCGCCTCCCGCTGACGCGCATGCCGCGGCCACAGCAGGTGCCGCCGTCCTTCGCACAGCAGCGGCTGTGGTTCCTGGGCCGGCTGGCGGGGCCGAGCCCCACCTACAACGTGCCGCTGGTGTACCGGCTGCACGGGCGGCTGGACCACACCGCGCTGGCGGCCGCCCTGGACGACGTCGTCGGCCGGCACGAAAGCCTGCGCACCGTCTTCCCGGAGGTGAACGGCCAGCCGGTCCAGCGGGTGATCGCGGCCGAGGACGCCCACCCCGTGCTGACCGTCACCGACGTCGACCCGGAGGCGGCCGAGGAGCGGCTGCGCGCCGCCGCGGGCCACGCCTTCGACCTGGCCGCCGAGATCCCCATCCGGGCCTGGCTGTTCGTCCTCGGCCCCGACGAGCACATCCTGCTGGCGCTGATCCACCACATCGCGAGCGACGAGTGGTCCAAGGCACCGTTCGCGCGCGACCTCGCCCACGCCTATCAGGCGCGGCTGGCCGGCACCGCCCCGGTGTGGCCCGAGCTGCCGGTGCAATACGTGGACTACACGCTGTGGCAGCGCGAACTCCTCGGCGAGACGTCCGACCCGGACAGCGCGCACGCCGCACAGCTGCGCTTCTGGACCGACACCCTGGCCGGGCTGCCGGACGAGCTGGGGCTGCCGTTCGACCGCCCGCGCCCCGCCGCCCCGTCCTACCGCGGCGGCATCGTGGAGTTCGAGGTGGCGCCGGAGGTGCACGAACGGCTCACCGCGCTGGCCCGCCGGACCGGCACCACGATGTTCATGCTGTTCCACGCCGCGTTCGCGGTGCTGCTGGGCAAGCTGTCCGGCGGCGTGGACATCCCGGTCGGCACACCGGTGGCCGGGCGGTCCGACGAGGCGCTGGACGAGCTGGTCGGATTCTTCGTCAACACCCTCGTGCTGCGCACCGACCTGTCCGGCAACCCCACGTTCGAGGAACTCCTGGAGCGGGTCCTCGACGGCGATCTGGCCGCCTTCGCCCACCAGGACATCCCCTTCGAGCAGCTGGTCCGGGAGCTGAACCCGGTGCGGTCCGCGGGCCGCAACCCGCTGTTCCAGGTGTCCATGACGGCGCAGCCCACCGACACCGCGCTGGCGCTGCCCGGGGTCACCGCGACCGGGCAGACCCGGGTGTTCGGCGTCTCCCGGTTCGACCTGCACGTCAACTTCGAGGAGAGCCACACCGAGGACCGGCGGCCGGCCGGGGTGAAGGGCCAGATCGAATACAGCGCGGACCTGTTCGACGCCGCCACGGTCGAGACGGTGGCGGAGCGGCTGGTCCGGGTGCTCACCACGGTGGCGGACGACGCGCGGCGCACGGTGGCCGACATCGACATCCTGTCGCCGCGCGAGCGCGAGCGGATCCTGGTGGAGTGGAACGACTCCGCCTGGGACGTCCCCGAGCAGTCCCTGCCCGACATGCTGGCGGCCCAGGCGGCCCGCACGCCCGGCCTGCCCGCCGTGCGCATGGGCGAGGTCACCCTGACCTACGCGGAGCTCAACGGCCGGGCCAACCAGCTCGCCCGTCATCTGGTGGCCCAGGGCGTCGGCCCGGAGTCCCTGGTGGCCCTGCGCATGGAGCGGTCGGTGGACCTGGTCGTCGCGCTGTGGGCGGTGCTGAAGGCCGGTGGCGCGTACGTACCGATCGACACCGCCTACCCGGCCGAGCGGATCGAGTTCATGCTGCGGGACGCCCGGCCGACCCTGGAGCTGACCGGCCCGGTCGAGGCCGGGCATCTGTCGTCCGCCGATGTCACCGACGCCGACCGGCGCTCCCCGCTGCGGCCCGACCACCCCTGCTACGTGATCTACACATCGGGCTCCACCGGGGTGCCCAAGGCCGTGTCGATGCCCGCCAAGGCGCTGGTGAACCTGCTGGTCTGGTGGACCGAGGTGGAACCGCCCGCCACGATCGCCCAGTTCTCCGCGATCAGCTTCGACGTCTCCGCCATGGAGATCCTCATCGCCACGGTCAGCGGCGGATGCGTGGTCATACCGGAGGACGGGGTCCGTAAGGACGCCGAGAAGCTCGTGGCATGGCTCGGCGCCAACGAGGTCAACGACCTGACCTTCGTACCGAACCTGGTGCTGAACGCGGTGTGCGAGGCGGCGAACGCCGCCGGGGCGACCCTGCCCGCGCTGCGGCGCATCGGGCAGGGCGGCGAGGCCCTGGTGCTGTCCGACGAGGTGAAGGCGTTCTTCCGGGACAACCCCGGCAACCGCCGGCTGATCAACGGCTACGGGCCCACCGAGACCCACATGGCGACCGAGTTCCCGCTGCCGGAGTCGGTGGCGCAGTGGCCGGACGAGCCGCCCATCGGCCACCCGATCGCCAACACCCACCTCTATGTACTGGACCGCTATCTCCAGCCGGTCCCGCCCGGGGTGGTGGGCGAGCTCTACATCGGCGGAGCGCAACTGGCCCGCGGATACCTGAACCGGCCGGGCGTCACGGCCGAGCGGTTCGTGGCCAACCCCTTCGGCGCGCCGGGCAGCCGGATCTACCGCACCGGCGACCTGGTGCGCTGGCGGGCGGACGGCGAGCTGCTGTTCGTCGGGCGCAGCGACCACCAGGTGAAGGTCCGGGGCTTCCGGATCGAACTGGGCGAGATCGAGTCGCTGCTGCTGGGGCACCCGGACATCGCCCAGGTGGCCGTCGTGGCCCTGCCGCAGCCGCCCAGCGGCAAGCGCGTCGTCGCCTACGTGGTCCCGGCCGGCACTCCGCCGGTACCGGCGGACCTGCGCCGGTACGTCGGGGACGCGCTGCCCGAGTACATGATCCCCTCCGCCTTCGTCATCCTCGACCGCCTGCCGCTCAACCCGAACGGCAAACTCGACCGCGCCGCCCTCCCCTCGCCCGCCCCGGAGACGGCCGGCCGCGGTCCGCGCACCCGGGTGGAGACGGTGCTGTGCGAGATCTACGCCGACATCCTCGAGATACCGGGCGTCGGCATCGACGACGACTTCTTCGCGCTGGGCGGGCACTCCCTGAGCGCGACCAAGCTGATGAGCCGGATCCGCGGCAGGCTCGGGGTCGAACTGCCGATCCGGGCCCTGTTCGACGCCCCCACCCCGGCCGGTCTGGCCGCGCTGGTCGAGACGGCCGACCGGGCCGGCCGCGCGCTGCGGCCCGTACCGCGCCCGGAGCGCGTCCCGCTGTCCTTCGCGCAGCAGCGGCTGTGGTTCCTGGACCGCCTGGAGGGGCCCAGCCCCACGTACAACAACCCGCTGGTGTCCCGGCTGCGCGGGCCGCTGAACGTGGCGGCGCTGGCCGCGGCGGTCAGGGACGTCATCGGCCGGCACGAGAGCCTGCGCACCGTCTACCCCGAGACGGGCGGGCAGCCGGAGCAGCGGGTGCTGCCGCTGTCGGAGGTCGGCGATGTGCTGAGCGTGGAGCGCGTGGCCCCCTCGGCGCTGCCGGACCGGCTGCGGGCCGCCGCGGCCACCACCTTCGAGCTGGCGCGGGAGATCCCGGTACGGGCCTGGCTGTTCGAGACCGGCCCGGAGGAACACGTCCTGCTGGTGCTGATCCACCACATCGCCAGCGACGGCTGGTCGATGACCCCGCTCACCCGCGACCTCGGGGAGGCGTACGAGGCCCGGTGCCGTGGCGCGGCGCCCACCTGGCGGCCGCTGCCGGTGAGTTACGCCGACTACGCGCTGTGGCAGCGCGAACTCCTCGGCGACGTCACGCGCCCCGGCAGCCCCAGCGCGGCCCAGCTCGGCTTCTGGACCGAGACGCTGCGCGGACTGCCCGACGAACTGGGCCTGCCCTTCGACCGGCCGCGTCCGCAGGCCGCCTCGTACCGGGGCGCCACCGTGCCGCTGCGGGTCGACGCGCGCACCCATGAGCTGCTGGCGGCGGTGGCCCGGGACACCGGCACGACGACGTTCATGGTCTGCCAGGCCGCGGTGGCGGTGCTGCTGGGCAAGCTGACCGGGGGCACCGACATCCCCATCGGCACCCCGGTGGCCGGCCGTGCCGACGAGGCGCTGGACGACCTGGTCGGGTTCTTCGTGAACACCGTGGTGCTGCGCACCGACCTGTCCGGCGACCCCACCTTCGCGGAGTTGCTGACCCGGGTGAAGCGCGGTGCCCTGGCCGCCTTCGCCCACCAGGACATCCCCTTCGAGCAGGTCGTCGAGGCCGTCAACCCGGCCCGCTCACCGGCCCGCAACCCGCTGTTCCAGGTGCTGATGCCGTTCAACAGCAATCTGGACTCCACCGCCATCGGCCTGCCCGGACTGACGGTGGAGCCGGAGTCGGCGCCGCTGGACATCGCCAAGGTGGACCTGTCCTTCAATCTGCGGGAGGAGTTCGACACCGCCGGGAACCCCCTCGGGGTCGACGGCGAGATCGAGTACAGCTCCGATCTGTTCGACCGCGAGACGGTGGCCACGATCGGCGAGCGGCTGCACCGGGTGCTGGCCGCCGTGACCGCCGACCCGCACGGCCGGGTCTCCGGGATCGACGTGCTCGGCGCGGACGAGCGCGAGCGGCTGCTGCGGGACGGGTCCGGCACACCGGCCGGCCTCGCCGACCCGGGTACGGCGGCGCTGATCCACGAGCTGTTCGAGAAGCGGGCCGCCGACACCCCGGAGGCCGCGGCCGTGGTGTGCGGCGCGGAGACCGTCGGCTACCGGGAGCTGAACCAGCGCGCCAACCGCCTCGCGCGGTGGCTGATCGGCCAGGGCGTCGCACCGGGAGACCGGGTGGCGGTCGCGCTGCCGCGCACGGTGGACCTCGTGGTCGCGCCGCTGGCGGTGTGGAAGGCCGGCGCCTGCTACGTGCCGATCGCCCCCGGCTACCCCGACCAGCGCATCGCGTACATCCTCGACGACGCCGCGCCCCGTCTCGTGCTGCGCGAGCCGGTGGCCACCGACGGTCTCGCGGACACCGACGTCCGGCCGCACCGCCCGGACGGCGCGCAGGTGGCGTACGTCATCTACACCTCCGGATCGACCGGGCGGCCCAAGGGCGTCGAGGTGACGCACGGCAACACCGTGAGCCTGCTGCGGTCCATGGAGTCCGCCCTCGGCGGCGCCGCGCCCCAGCGGGTGCTGGCCGCGACGACGATCGGCTTCGACATCGCGGGGCTGGAGCTGTTCCTGCCGCTGACCACCGGCGGAACGGTGATCCTGGCGGACGAGGAGACCGCGCGCCGGCCACGGGACCTGCTGGCGCTGGTCACCCGGCACCGCGTGAGCCTGATGCAGGCCACCCCGAGCCTGTGGCGGGAGGTGGTGCGCGAGGCGACGGACGAACTGGCCGGGGTGCACGTGCTCAGCGGCGGCGAGCGGCTGCCCGCCGACCTGTCGGAGGAGCTCGTCCGGCGGGCCGGGGCCGTGACCAACGCCTACGGCCCGACCGAGACCACGATCTACTCGACCGCCACCCGGGTCGGCGCCGGCGACGGCGCACCGCCCATCGGCGCCCCGCTGGCCAACACCCGCCTCTACGTCCTGGACCGTGCGCTGCGGCTGGTGCCGCGGGGCGTGGCCGGCGAGCTGTACGTGGCGGGGGACGGCGTCGCCCAGGGCTATCTGGGCCGGCCGGGGCTGACCGCCGGCCGCTTCGTGGCCTGCCCGTTCGGGGCGCCCGGCGAGCGGATGTACCGCACCGGGGACCTGGTCCGGTGGGACGCCGACGGCCGGCTGGTCTTCCTCCGGCGCGCCGACGAGCAGGTGAAGCTGCGGGGCGTGCGCATCGAACCGGGCGAGATCGAGGCGGTCCTGTGCGAGCACCCCGGGGTGGCGCAGGCCGCCGCCACCGTGCACCGGTTCGGTGCGGGCGACGAGCGGCTGGTGGGCCATGTGGTGCCCGAGCCGGGCGCGACGGTGGACCCGGCGCGGGTCCGGGCGCACGTCGCCGAGCTGCTGCCCGACACGATGGTGCCGGCCGTCGTCCTCCTGGCGGACTCCCTCCCCCTGACGCCCAACGGCAAGATCGACCGCGCCGCGCTGCCGGTGCCCGAGTTCGCCGCGCACCCCCGGGGGCAGGAGCCGAGGACACCGCGAGAGCGGACGCTGTGCGATCTGTTCGCCGAGGTGCTCGGCGTGCCACAGGTCGGGACCGACGAGTCGTTCTTCGACCGGGGCGGCCATTCGCTGCTGGTGATACGGCTGGCCAGTCGTATCCGCGCCACCTTCGGCGTCCAGTTGAGCATCCGTGACCTGTTCGACGCGCCGACCCCGGCCGCGCTGGCCGCCCGGAAGCTGACCGGGGACGGGGAGGCCGGCGGCGCGGGCGCGCTGGCGCCCGTCCTGCGGCTGCGCGACGGCCAGGGTCTGCCGGTGTTCTGCGTGCACCCGGCCGCCGGTATCGGATGGGGCTACTCGGGCCTGCTCCGCCACCTGGACCGCGACCGGCCCCTGTACGCCCTCCAGGCGACCGGGCTCAGCGCGCCCGAGCAGGCGCCGGGCACGGCCGAGGAGCTGGTGAGCGACTATCTGGCCCGTATCCGCGCGGTCCAGCCGACCGGGCCCTACACCCTGCTGGGCTGGTCCGTCGGCGGCCAGATCGCGCATATGCTCGCCGTCCGGCTCCAGGACGAGGGCGAGCGGGTCGACCTGCTGGCGCTGCTGGACAGCTATCCGCCGGCGCCCGGCGAGGAGCCGGAGGAGGACACCGGCGAGCCGGCGACGCTGAAGGCGCTGGCGGACTCGCTGGGGCAGCCACTCACCCCGGACGGCACCCTCGAGGGGCTGTCCGACATCCCGGTGCCGACGCTGCTGCGGGTCTTCACGGACCTGCGGAAGCTGTTCGCCACGGCGCCCCTCGGCCGGTTCCTGGGCGATGCCGTCCTCTTCACCGCCACCCGCGGCAAGCCCGCCGACTCCCCCTACACACCCCAGCTGTGGCGCGACCACGTGACCGGTTCGCTCGACGTCCACGAGGTGGACTGCGCGCACGGCGACATGACCCGGCCGGCCGCCCTGGCGTCGATCGGGCCGGTGCTGGAGACGCGGCTGCGCCGCGTCACGGCCACGACGGCAGGAGCCACCCGATGACCCCACCGCCCGCCGCCCAGGTGCACCACATCGGCGTGGAGACGTTCGACCTGGCCAACTCCCTCTCCTGGTACGAGGACTACTTCGACTGCCGCCGGACCTGGATCGCCGAGGAGCTGTCCGAGCTGACCCGCGGCCGGCTGCCGCACGTGACCAGGATCGCCGAGGTGGCCGTCGGTGACCTCCGGTTCCACCTGCTCGAACGCGGCGACCGGGGCGGGCCGCGGCAGGCCGGGGGACCGTCCGAGTTCCAGCATGTGTGCCTGTCCGCACAGACCGTGGCGGACCTGGGGCGCTGGCGGGACCGCTGGCTCGAACTGCACCGGTCCGGCAGATACGCGTTCGCCCGGTCCGACCCGCCCACCGAGATCGTCACCGACGCCGAAGGGGTCCGCAGCTTCTACTGCTTCGACGTCAACGGCCTCGAATTCGAGTTCACCCACGTCCCGGAGAGCGCACGATGAGCAACACGGCAGCGGTGGCCCTGACCGTACCCGACACGCGGGGCTGGGACTTCGGCGACTACCCCTACGGGCTGGAGCCGTTGACCCTGCCGCACCCCGGCAACGCCTGGATGGCGGACGGCACCGCGAACGCCACCCTGGCGGAGCGCACCTCGGGGCTGCTGGCCGCCGCCCGCTCGGGGGACCTCGTCACCACCCCGGCCACCGCCGAGGACCTGGAGCGGCTGTTCTGGTTCCGGTGGATCACCGGCCACCACATCTCCTTCGTCCTGTGGCGGCTGCTCGCGGGCTGCCTGGCCCGGCTGGAGGCCGGCGAGGGCGACGCGTGGGAGACCAGCGCCGCGATCACCGAGTACGTCCGCGCGTACGGCGCCATGCTGCTCTACACCGGCTCCAGCACGCGCCCCATCTACAACCAGACGATCCGGCCCAGCATGTACCGGCTGCACAGCACCTTCAGCGGTACCTGGGCGGCGGACTACCCCGCGGTGCGCAGCCTGTTCCGCGGGCGCAGGCTGCCGCCCGTGGTCGATGCCGAGGCCGAGGCCCTGACCCGCGAGGTCGGCCTGAGCCACCAGATCCACCTCGGTGTCGCGTCGAAGCTGGTCGTCGACGGTCGGTCGCTGCTCCAGCACCTGGTGGACAACCCGGCCGGCCACCAGCCGCGCATGTGGGCCTCGATCTTCGACTGCTACTTCCTGACCCTGCGCGCCCCGGTGACCGGGCAGGAGGTGCTGTCCCAGCTGCTGCGCAGGTGCAAGGCGGTGGTGATGGACCTGGTCACCAACGGGCTCTACCCGGCCGTGGCGGACTACGGCGATCACACACCCGCGGAGCTGCGCACCCCGGCCGTGCTGGAGCGGGAGTCCGAACTCGTGGACATCGTGCTCCGCGTACCGGACCTGGCGGTCGGTTCCTGCCGGTCCGGCGAACGACGAGTCAAGGAAACGTGGTGAGGCTGATGCGACACGGAGTGATCTTCCTGCCGGAACAGCGGTGGGCGTCCGCCCGGCAGCGGTGGGTGCGGGCCGAGGAACTCGGCTTCGACCACGCCTGGACCTATGACCACCTGAACTGGCGGTGGCTGCGCGAGAAGCCGTGGTTCGCGACCGTCCCGACGCTGACCGCCGCCGCCACGGCGACCAGCCGCATCCAGCTGGGCACCCTGGTGGCCAGCCCCGGCAACCGTCATCCGGTCCCCTTCGCCAAGGAGGTCATGACCCTGGACGACATCTCCGAGGGCCGCTTCATCTGCGGCATCGGCGCCGGGGCGGGCGGGTTCGACGACGAGGTGCTCGGACAGCGGCCGCTAGGCCCGCGCGAGCGGGCCGACCGGTTCGCCGAATTCGTCGAACTCACCGACCGGCTGCTGCGCGAGCCGGTGACCAGCTACCAGGGCACCCACTTCACGACCACCAGCGCCCATCTCCACCCGGGCTGCGTCCAGCGGCCGCGGGTGCCGATCGCGGTGGCGGCGATGGGGCCCCGGGGCATCCGCCTCGCCGCCCGCTACGCCGACATCTGGGTCACGATCGTCTTCCCGGGCCACGGTGAGCCGTACCGGTACGACGCCGCGGTCCCGACCTTCCGCGAGCAGTCCGCGCGGCTGGACGAGGAGTGCGCCCTGATCGGCCGCGACCCCGCGTCGATCCGCCGCCTGGTGGTGACCGGTGCGCGGGTCGACGGGGTCCTGGAATCGGTGGAGACCTACCGCGACGCGTGCGGGCTGTTCGGCGAGGCAGGCGTCACCGACCTGGTCATCCACTGGCCGCGGCCGGAGTTCCCCTACGCCGGACGCGAGGACGTGCTCGACGACATCGCCGCCTCGGTGCTGTCCCCCACCGTCGGTGCCCGGTGAACCGGCCGCACCCGCGCGCCGACCGCTCGCCCCAGCAGGAAAGGACGTGGCTGTGCTAGCTCGACCCGAACTCCATGGAACGTACGGCGCCGTCTCATCGACGCACTGGCTCGCGTCCGCCGCGGGGACGTCGATGTTCGACCGGGGCGGCAACGCCTTCGACGCCGCGGCCGCGGCCGCCTTCGTGCTCCAGGTCGTGGAACCGCATCTGAACGGGCCCGGCGGGGACGTCCCGATCATGGTCTTCGACGCCGCGCGGGACGATGTGGAGGTCATCTGCGGGCAGGGACCCATGCCCGCCGCCGCGACCATCGACCGGTTCCGGAGCCTGGGCCTGGACACGGTGCCCGGTTCCGGACTGCTCCCGGCCTGTGTGCCCGGTGTCTTCGGGGCGTGGATGCGCCTGGTGAAGGAGTACGGCCGGCTCGGGGTCGCCGACGTGCTGGAGCCGGCCATCGGCTACGCCGAGCACGGCTTCCCGCTGCTGCCGAAGGCGGCGGCGATGATCGAGGTGCTCGTCCCGCTGTTCCGGGACCACTGGACCGGATCGGGCCAGACGTATCTGCGCGGCGGGCGGGCGCCGGCGGCGGGCGACCGGCAGCGCAACCCGGTCCTGGCGCGCACGTTCCGCCGGATCGTCGCCGAGGCCACCTCGGTGTCCGGCCGGGAGGCCCAGGCGGACGCCGCCATCGCGGCGTTCTACACCGGATTCGTCGCCGAGGCCATCGACAAGTTCGTGGCCGACACCGATGTCCTGGACGCCACCGGGCGGCCCAACCGGGGGCTGCTGACCGGCACCGACCTGGCGTCGTGGCGGCCGACGGTGGAGCGTCCGGTGTCCCTGGACTACCGCGGCCACCAGGTGTACAAGCCGGGGCCGTGGTCGCAGGGGCCGGTGTTCCTCCAGCAGCTGGCGCTGCTGTCCGGGTTCGACCTGGGCTCGATGGGCTTCGGCAGCGCCGACCACCTCCACACCGTGGTGGAGTCGGCGAAGCTGGCGTTCGCGGACCGGGAGGCGTGGTACGGCGACCCGGACCACACCGACGTCCCGCTGGCCGGGCTGCTGGACCCGCAGTACACGGCCGGGCGGCGGGCGCTGATCGGCGCCGGGGCCTCCGCCGAACTGCGCCCCGGCCACCCGGACGGGCGCGCGCCGTGGTTCCCGCCGCTGCCCGACCAGCCGTCGGGGCCCGTCGAGGAGGGCTGGCGCGCCCAGCTCCGCAACGGGCTGCCCACCGTGCTCAAGCGCACGGTGGTCAAGGGCGACACCACCACGGTCACCGCCACCGACCGGGACGGCAACATGGTGGTGGCCACGCCCAGCGGCGGATGGCTGGCCAGCTCCCCCGTCATTCCGGAGCTGGGCTTCCCGCTCGGCACCCGCGGCCAGATCGCCTGGCTGACCGAGGGCCACCCCAACTCCCTGGCGCCGGGCAAACGCCCCCGGACCACGCTGAGCCCGACCATCGTCCGCGCCGACGACGGGCGCCCAAAGCTGGCCTTCGGCACCCCGGGCGGCGACCGGCAGGACCAGTGGACGCTGAACTTCTTCCTGAACCACATCGACTTCGGCATGTCCGCCCAGGAAGCCGTGGAAGCGCTCACCTTCCACACCGATGCCGTCCCCACGTCGTTCACGCCCCGCCAGTACCGGCCGCGCTCGGTGGTGGTGGAGGACGGCGTCGCCCCCGGGACCGTGGCGGAACTGCGCCGTCGGGGCCACCAGGTCGACCTCGCGGACCCCGCCTCGCTGGGTCAGGTCTGCGCCACCGGGCCGGACGCCGACGGCGGCGTGTTCGCCGCCGCGAGCCAGCGCGGCCAGCAGGCGTACGGGGTCGTGCGGTGACCGCCCCGCCCCGTTTACGCACAACATCAGGAGTCTGTTGATGCCGAGAATCATCGTGCTGAACATCGGAGGGATGTCCAGCAGGCAGGTCTACCGCCAGCTGTGGATGGCGGAGGCCGGAGACATCGTGGTCAGTCCGGTCGCGATCGACGCGGGCTTCCTCGCCTATGTGCACGACGTGCTGGGGCTGGCGCGGAACGCGGTCACGGTGGTGGTCGCGGACGGCGTGCTGACGGACGAGGCGATGTGCTCGCCCGGTCTGGTGGCCGAGCTGCGGTCGCGCATGGCCGCGTCGCCCGCCTGGGAGCTGATGCCCGCCGCGCTCACCGAGGGGGTCGCCGCGCTCGCGGAGCTGCTCGGGATCGAGGCGGACCACGGTCTGCGGTTCGCCGGGCAGCGCGGACCGGAGCTGCTGAACCGCAAGTCGCACTTCCGACAGCTGGCCGTCGGGGCCGGGCTGCCCGTGCCGTCCGGTGCGGTCGTCACCTCCGTACGGGCGCTGGCGACCGCGATCGAGCGTCATCTGCCGCCGACCGGCACCGTCATCGTCAAACGGGACGACGACCTGAACGGGCAGGGCAACCTGGCCCTGGTCGCGGGGGACAGCGCGCCGCTGCCCGGGGTCCGGGAGGTGCGGCCGGTCACCGACGACCTCCCCGCGCTCGCCGCCCAGGTCTGGTCCGAACTGGCCGACGAGGAGAAGGTGCTGGTGGTGGAGAGCTACCACCAGGCCGCGCTCTGCTTCTACTTCGAGTACCTGATCGACGCGGACGGCTTCCCCCGGTATCTCGCCAGCGGCACGATCCGGCGCCGGCCGGACACCGAACCGACCCGGCCGGACCTGGTCTGGGTGGGCCTGGAACTGCCCGCGGAACTCCCGCCCGACCTCGCGTACCACGCCTCGACCGAGGCCGCCCGCATCGCCGGGCTCGCCGCCCAGGTCGGCTACCGGGGGCACATCAACGTGGACGCCCTGGTGACCGAGGCCGGCGAGCTGCTGTTCAACGAGGTGAACGCGCGGTGGGGCGGCGGCCTGGCCCTGCACACCATCGGGGAACGGCTGCTGGGGACCGGATACGCGGACCGGTCCGTCGTCTCCAGCCTGCGGGACGTGACACCGATGCGGTTCCCGGATTTCGAGAAGGCGCTGCACCTGCACGATCTGCACTTCCAGCCGGAAGCGCGGGAGGGCGTGGTCGTCGTGAGCTATGACGAACAGCTGGCGAGCACCTCGGAATGCGTGGTGCTCGCGGCGTCCAAGGCTCGGGCGCGGGCCATCGAGGCACGGCTCCGCCAGGTGGTCGGCGAACTCGCCGAGCCGCCCGCCGGACCGGTCCGGGTCGGCTGACCAGTCCGGGTCGGCCGACCGGTCCGGGTGGCCGACCGCCCTCCTCCTCATCGCGAAGAAGGCAACCCCCGAAAGGCAACCCCCTATGAATGAGACGTCAGCGCCCCGGCAATTGGACAAAGAGTTGCTGGCCAAGCTGGCCACCGCGGACCGGCGCCGGGTCGCGCTACGGGCCGGCTCGATCCTGGTGATCTACGCGGGGACGGTGTATCTCGCCCTGCGGCCCGCCGTCGGCTGGTGGGCGGTCCTTTTCTCGCTGTTCCTGGGTTTCGTGCTCTCCGGTTTCATCAACGCGGCCCACGACTGCGTGCACCGGGCCCATCTGCGGTCGAAGCGGGGGAACCGGATCGCGGGCATGTTCTGGGGCACACCGATCATGCTCAACTTCACCATTTACCGGCACCAGCACCTGGTGCACCACCGCTTCACCGGAGTCGAAGGGGACACCGAACCCGAGGAGACCTTCGAAACGCTGCGCGGCTATCTGCACACGTTCTCCGGCATACCGGTGTGGCCCGGCCTGGCCAAACGCATCATCAGGACCTGGCGTAAGGAATTCCCGGCCAGTGTGAGCACCGACGAGCGCCGGCGGGATGCCCGGCTGGACAATTGGGTGCTCACCGGCTGGCTTGTCCTCATGGTAATTCTGACCATTGCCTTTCCCTATGCGCTGCTGATAGCGTATTGGCTGCCGCTGGCCTTCGTTGTCCCGGCCATCTTCTTTCTGAGCCTGCCGGAGCACTACGGACTGTGGGGCGTTCCGGAGGTCACGCGCAACACCCGGACGATCGAGTCGAATTCTTTCGTCAGGTTCTTCGTGTGGAATGCGAACTATCACGCCGAGCACCACCGTTACCCGGCGGTGGCATCGCTCAATCTGCACCGGCTGCGCAAGGCCCTGGCCGAGCCGCATCCCATCACCGGGAAATCCTATGTCGGATTCCACGCCGGCCTGGTCAGCGCCCTGTGGAAGGGCAACCAGGACTACGGAAAGCGGGTCGAGCCCCAGGCCCGGCCGCAACACGACTCACGACGGTAGTACTCGAATTGTGGAGGTGGCCCGATGGCGCCCGAGGTAGTGGAGTTCCGCGACGGCGAGCAACTGGCCGCATGGCAGGACTTCCGGCTTTCCACCATGCCCGATCTCATCAGCTCGATGAACTTGTGCCACGCCCTGTTCGCGTTCGTGGACAGCGGTGTGCTGAACAACCTGCGGAACGGGAAGCGGCTGCCGGAGGAGGGCCTGCTGGCCGGCACCAAGGAGGACATCGGCCAGAACCTGCTCAGGTATCTGGAGATGCGCGGCGTGCTGGAGACGCGGGACGCGGGGTACTTCCTCACCCGGCAGGGCGAGCTTTTGACCTCTGATGTCTCCCTCGCCCGGCTGGGGATCTACCTGGAGGCCTACGGCCCGGTCCTCAGCCGGACAGGCGAGCTGCTCACCGGCCGGGCCGAGTACGGCACCGATGTGCAGCGCCGGGGCGGTCCGCTGGGCAAGCACTGCGCCACCCTGTCGTCCGTCTTCCACACCCCGGTGGTCGTCGAGGCCATGCGCGGCCGCGGGGTGCGCAAGATGCTCGACGTCGGATGCGGCGGCGGCAGCCTGCTGGTGGACGCCTGCCTGCGCGACCCGGAACTGACCGGGGTCGGCCTGGACATCGACGCGGACGCGGTCGAGGAGGCGCGGGACCTGGCGAGCCGCCAGGGCGTGGCCGACCGGGTCGAGTTCGTCGTCGGCGACGCCTCCGCCCCGGACACCTGGCCGGCCGTGTGCTTCGAGGCCGACGGCATGTGCACGGTGAGCGCGCTGCACGAGCACTTCCGGGACGGTGAGCAGGCCGTCGTGGACCTGCTCAACGCCTATCGGGCGGCCCTTCCGGAGCAGAAGATCCTGCTGGTCGGTGAACCGGAGATCAGGTACGACGCGCGCGACAACGACGACGACTTCTTCCTCATCCACGTCCTCACCGACCAGGGACTGCCCCGGGACCGGTCGGCGTGGCTGGGGGTCTTCGAAAAGAGCGAGCTGGAATGCCGGCGGGTCTACCGGCGCCCCGAGGCCGGACCTCGGGTGAGTTTCTACGACTTGGTACCGCGGCCGCAACGTTGACATTTTCCGGATTTCGGGATTGCCGAGCGATCGGCGGAAGGAAGTGAACAGGTGAATCCGTTCGAGGACGACAACGCCGGCTACCGGGTGCTCGTGAACGCCGAGCACCAGCATTCGCTGTGGCCGGAGTTCGCCGAGACCCCCGCCGGGTGGACCGTGGTGTTCGGCCCCGGCGCCCGCCAGGAATGCCTGGACTACGTGGAGAGCCACTGGGTGGATATGCGGCCGGCGTCCCTGGTCGCCCACCTGGCCGGTGCGTGACCGAAACTCTGCCGAAAAAGCCGTCGAGCCGGATCGGTGCCGGCCGAAGAGGAGATGAGAAACGGATGAGTACCAGGCAGGACTGGCGAGACGCGACGATCACCGAATTGTTCGAGGAACAGGTCCGGCGCCGCCCCGGTGCGACGGCCCTGCGCTTTCGGGACGAAGACCTGACGTACCAGCAGCTCGATGAGCGCGCGACCCGGCTCGCACACCGGTTGCGGGCGCTCGGCGTCGGCCCGGAGAGCGTGGTCGGGGTGTGTGTCGAGCGCTCCTTCGAGATGGTGATCGCCCTGGTCGGCATCGTGAAGGCGGGCGGGGCGTATCTGCCGGTGCACCCGGGGGAGCCGGCGGAGCGGTTCCGGCACATGCTGGAGAAGTCGGGCGCCCGGGTACTGCTCACCCACCAGCCGGTGATCGACCAGCTGCCCGAGGTCGACGCGACCGTGATCAACCTCGATCAGGCGGCGGACGGACCGGCGGCCGGCACCGACCCGGTGTCTGCCGGTATCACCGCCGAGAGCCTGGCGTATGTGTGCTACACCTCCGGCTCGACCGGGCTGCCCAAGGCCGTGGCGGTGCCGCACCGCGGCGTGACCAGGCTGGTGAGCAACGGTGACTACGCCGAGTTCGGCCCCGACGAGACGTGGCTGCAACTGTGCCAGCTGACGTTCGACCCCTCCGTCTTCGAGATCTGGGGAGCGCTGCTGCACGGTGGCCGGCTGGTCATCTACCCGCCCGGCACGCTGTCGCTGTCGGAGCTGGCCGACTGCCTGGACCGGGAGGAGATCACCACGCTCTGGCTGACCACCGGGCTCTTCCACCGCATGGTCGACAGCCATCTGAGGTCTCTGCGCGGGCTGCGCCAGCTGCTCGCCGGCGGCGATGTGCTCTCCCCCGCGCATATCAACACCGTCCACCGCACCTATCCGGACCTGCGGCTGGTCAACGGGTACGGACCGACCGAGAACACCTGCTTCACCACCTGCCACACGATCACCGAGCCGGTCGGCGACACGGTGCCGATCGGCCGGGCCATCACCGACACCAACGTATACGTCCTGGACGAGAAGCTGCGGCCGGTCCCGGACGGCGAATGGGGTCTGCTCTACACCTCGGGCACCGGGCTCGCCCGGGGCTACCTGGGGCAGCCGGGGCTCACCTCGGAGCGCTTCGTACCGGACCCGTTCCGGCCCGGCGAGCGGATGTACGGCATCGGTGACGTGGCCCGCCGCCGCGCCGACGGGGTGATCGAATTCCGTGGCCGCCTCGACGACCAGGTCAAGGTCGGCGGCTACCGGATCGAGCTGGGCGAGATCGTGTCCGTGCTGACCGGCCAGCCGGGCGTCAAGGAAGCCGTCGTGGTGGTCCGCGAGGACGTCGTGCCGGGCGAGAAGTCCCTGGTCGCCTATGTGGTGCCGCACGATGACGACGACAGCCTGCTGGGCGAGCTGCGCCTCGCGCTGCACCAGAAGCTGCCCCGGCACGCCGTTCCGGCCGCGATCGTGCTGCTGGACTCCTTCCCGCTGACCCGGAACGGCAAGATCGACCGGCGGTCGCTGCCGGCGCCGGCGCTGTCGCCACGCGATGTGGACACCGAGTACGAGGAGCCGCGTACCGAGGTCGAGGAGCTGCTGGCCGACCTGTGGTCGACCGTGCTGGCGGTCCAGAAGGTCGGCATCCACGACGACTTCTTCGACATCGGGGGGAACTCCCTGATCGCCGCCGACCTGCTCGGCCAGATCCGGCGCGCGCTGTCGGTCGACGTCCCCGCCGCCCAGCTGTTCTTCGAGAACGCGACGGTGGCCGGGCTGGCCGAGATGGTCGACCGCAAGGCCGCCCCCCAGGCCTCGCAGGCCGGGGACGAGAAGTGGCCGACCGTGACCTTGGACGCTCCCGACACCGTCCACCGGGGAGACCTGGTGCACCAGAGCAGTGAAGGAGACAACCGATGAGGCTGACCCGGCCGACCGGAACCGAGCCCATCGACCTGGCCCACTTCGACCTGGTGGACCCCGCGCTGCACGGGGAGGGTGATCCGCACGCGATCTGGCACGCCATGCGCGAGCGCGAGCCGGTGCCCTGGCAGCAGGTCACGCCGAAGCTGGGCTTCTGGTCCGCGACGAAGTTCGACGATGTCGCGCGGGTGCTGCGCGACCACCACGTCTTCACCTCCGAGCACGGCACCCTGCTGAACCTGCTCGGCAAGAAGGACCCGGCCAGCCGGCGCCAGCTGCCGGCGACGGACCCGCCCCGGCACACCAGGATGCGCTCCCCGATCCAGCGGGCGCTCAACGCGAAGGTGCTGGACCGGCACCGCCCGCTGATCCGCAACGAGATCAAGTACCTCTTCGGCGACATCGTCGACGGGGAACCGTTCGACTTCGCCGAGCTCACCGGCAAGCTGCCGATGGCGGTCACCGGCACGCTGATGGGCCTGGACCGCGAGCACTGGCCGCGGCTGACCTATCTGACCAGCCAGGCCATCGCCCCGGACGACCCGGAGTTCATCACCCCGGCCGGCTCCCGGGGGACCCTGCAACTCGCGCACCGGCAGCTGTTCGCCACCTTCGAGGAGGCGATGGCGCAGCGCAAGGGCGACGGCAACGGTGACCTGATCGACGTCCTGCGCACCATGGACTTCGAGGACGGGCGGAAGCTCCAGCCCGGCGAGATCGTGTCGAACTGCTACAGCCTGCTGCTGGGCGCCAACGTCACCACGCCCCATGTGCCGAACGGCGCCATGATCGAGCTGCTCGAGAACGGCGGGTACGACGACTGGGCCACCCACCCGGAGCTGCTGGAGAGCGGCATCGAGGAGGCGCTGCGCTGGACGTCGCCGGCCACCCACTTCATGCGCTACGCGAAGCAGGACGTCACGCTCAGCGGCGTGACGATCCGCACGGGCGAGCCGATCGTCGCCTGGCTGGGGTCGGCCAACCGGGACGTCGACGTCTTCCCCGACCCCTACACGTTCGACATCCGGCGCAACGCCAAGCGTCACCTCGCCTTCGGCATCGGGCCGCACTTCTGCGTCGGGCACGCCGTGGCCCGGCTGACGCTTCAGGAGTTCTTCACCGAGCTGTTCGACCAGTTCGAGAAGTTCGAGCAGGTCGGCGAGGCGGAGCACCTGCACTCCAACTTCATCGCCGGCGTCAAGCACCTGCCGCTTGTCGCGACCAGGCGTCGTCGGTGACGACGACACGACCAGGGATGTGCGAGGCACCATGACGACGATGACCCCAGCGTTCACCCGGTTCCGGAGCGAGCGCCTCACTCCGGAGAGCCAGGTCGCCTCGATCCTGGGCGACCCCGGGTTCGGCAGATACGTCACCGACCACATGGTGACGATCGACTTCGACCGCGAACGAGGCTGGCACAACGCGGCGGTCCGGCCGCACGAACCGCTCGTGCTGTCCCCGTGCGCCTCCGTACTCCATTACGGGCAGGCCATCTTCGAGGGGCTGAAGGCGTTCCGGCAGCCCGACGGATCGATCGCCTGCTTCCGCCCCGAGGCCAACGCGCGGCGGTTCCGCGCCTCGGCGCGGCGGCTGGCGATGCCGGAGCTGCCCGAGGAGCTGTTCCTGCACTCGCTGACCGAACTGGTCACGCTCGACGAGCGGTGGGTCCCCTCCGGACGCGGGCAGTCGCTGTACCTGCGGCCGCTGCTGATCGCCACATCGACCAACCTGACCGTCGGAGCGGGGACCGCGTACCAGTACGTGCTGGTCGCGTTGCCGGCCGGGTCCTACTTCAGCGGGGGCCTGAAGCCGGTCAGCGTATGGCTGTCGCAGGAGTACATCCGGGCGGCGCCCGGCGGCACCGGTGCGGCCAAGTGCGCCGGGAACTACGCCGGAACGCTGGTCGCCCAGGCACAGGCCGCGGAGAAGGGCTGCGACCAGGTCGTCTGGCTGGACGCCGCGGAACGCCGCTGGGTCGAGGAGATGGGCGGGATGAACATCTTCTTCGTCTTCGGCTCCGGGCGTGACGCCCGGCTGGTGACCCCGGAGCTGAGCGGCTCGCTGCTGCCCGGCGTCACCCGGGACTCGCTGCTGCGGCTGGCCGCCGACCTCGGCTACGGCATCGAGGAACGGCGCATATCGGTGGACGAGTGGGAGGCGGCGGCGGTCTCGGGAGAGCTGACCGAGGTCTTCGCCTGCGGCACCGCGGCCGCGATCACCCCGGTGGGCACGGTCCGCCATGCCACCGGCGGGTTCGCCATCAACGGCAACGAGCCCGGCCCGCTCACGCTGCGGCTGCGTCAACACCTGACCGACCTCCAGGAAGGAGTGGCCGACGACCCGTACGGCTGGATGCACCACATCGCCTGAAAAGCGGTGTGAAAAGCAGTGCCCCACGTGAACCGCCCCGGGCAGGGTGGGCATCGACGAGCCCGGGGCGGTTCACGTGGGGAGACAGAGGGTCACACCACGCAGGGTCGGTTCAGTGCGCGGCGGACGCCGACGCCGTCAGATCGCGCTCGAACTCCGCGAGCAGCGCCGCCGGAGCGCCGAGGAACTCGAAGTGACCGCCCTCCAGGAGGGTGTAGCGGCAGTCCTCGGACGTCTCCTTCCAGCCGCCCATCAGGTCCATCGGGATCTCGGGGTCGTCGTCCCAGCCGATCGCGGTGATGCCGACGGGCAGGGTGAACCGCTCCTCGACCACATAGCGCTTGTTCGCGTCGATGTCCTGGATCAGCAGGTCCAGGCCCATCTCGACCAGTTCGGGGGTCGGCACCCCACCGAGGCTGACGATCATCTTGCGCAGTTCCTCGCCGAGGCCCTCGGAGTCCAGCCCCAGCAGTCGGCCGTACGGTCCGTCATGCGGGGCGACCTGCGAGGACACAAACACCCGCCGCGGCGTCGGCAGACCGGCCGCGGCCAGCTGCCGGGCCACCTCGACACCGGGCAGCGCACCGCCGCAGTGCCCGAAAAAGCCGAACGGCCGGTCGAAGTAGGGCAGCAGCTCCTCGATGAAGGACGCGGCCAGCGCCTCGTAGGTCCGGTAGTGCGGTTCGCGTATCCGGTTCTGCCGGGCCGGCGGCTGCACCAGACACACCTCGATCGACCCGATCCGGCGCGGCCACCGGCTGTACATCGACGCGCTACAGCCCGAGTACGGGAAACAGAACAGCCGTGCCTCCGCCTCCGGATCGGGCATTCGGGACAGCCACGCCGGCTTCTTGGGGCGCCGCGGCCGCGGGTTCGTCACGGGTTCGGCAATGTGCTCGCTCATCAGGCTCCTTCGGCCCAGCCATGCCACAGGCTGAGGTCGGCGATGTGTGACCGGGGTACGGACGCGGCCGGCCGGATCAGCTCCGCGGCGACCGGCATCGCCGGGCGGAACGATTCCGATGCGAGGATCCGGCGGTGCAGTTCCCGTAAGGCGGGGGTGGGTTCGAGGCCCAGCTCGGTTTTCAGCACGCGCCTGGCGTCCTGGTAGGCGGCCAGCGCGTCGGCGCGTCTGCCCAGTCCGAACAGTGCCAGGATCAGCACTTCCCACAGCTTCTCGCGCAACGGCTGGGTGGCCACCGCCATCTTCAGGATCGGTACGGCCTTGGCGTGCTCGCCGAGGCTGATCGCCACGGTCGCGAACTCCTCGACCGCGTCGAAGCGAAGCTGTTGCAGGCGTTCCCGCTCATCGGAGAAGTAGCTGGTGTAGGTGCCGGCGATGGGCACACCACGCCAGAGCTGGAGGCATGCGTAGTAGTGGTCCAGCGCTTCGTCCAGCCGGTCCTCCGCCCGAGCCCGCCGGGCGTCGGCCAGGAGCTGCTGGAACAGATGGGTGTCGATCGTCGCCCCGTGCAACGTCAGCTGGTAACCGCCGTTGCAGGTGCGGATCGCGAGCCGGTCGGCCCCGACGACGTCCGTCATCCGGTGCCGGAGCCGGTAGATGTAGGTGCGGACCGTGCCCTCGGCGGCCGACGGTGCCTTGTCGTCCCATAGAGCCCGCACGGCGGTTTCACCGGTGATCGGCTCGCCCAGGCGCAACAGGAGCACCGCGAGCATCGCACGTTGCTGAGGTGGCCCGATGTCGATCTCCTCTCCACCGAACCAGGCGCGAACCGGCCCGAGCAGCGAGAACCGTAGGTCACTCACTGATGTGCACCATCCTTGTGTTCCATGGCTGTCTGTTGTTGCTGATGTCCCGGGGGGCCGCCTGGCCACCGCCCAGCGGCTTGTCCGCGGAGGTCCACGATGGGGTGCCGCACGACGGCCGCCATCCGCATCGGCCGGGGTTTCAGGTGGTCCACCGCGGCGCGTCTCACGCAGCTGGGCGGTGCCGGGAGGTGTGGGCGGGTGCCGGGGTACGGGCCGGGCGCGGGCCCGCCTGGGCAGGCCGGCCGCCATGCGCGGCCGGCGGATCATCTGAGATGTGACTGGTATTCGTCTGCGAACCGGCTGCGAACCGGCTGCGAACCGGCTGCCGATTCGCGTGTACTTCGTCTGCCGCTTCGTCTGCGATTCGTCTGCGGAAAGGTGCGGATTGCTCTCTGCTCGACGGTCTCCTCCGGAGCCTCCGGGTGGCTCAGTCCCAGCCGGTGGTGTCGGTGCCGCTGTAGACGGCCTCGGACGTCGCGACCTGGGCACGGGGCTGGTGGCTGTCCTGAGCGGTGGCCAGCACGGCGGCCGAGCCGATCGAGGCGGTGGAGACGACCATCGCCACCAGGGTCTTCGCGATCTTGATGCGGGTAGAGGTCATGTCCCGTCACTCCCTTGGCGCAGTGTTAGAACAGAGTGGAAGGCGAATTCGCACTGGCACGTTTCCGTGCTGACGCATTCAGCTTCGCCTCTCCAGCGATCAGTTGTCAGCTGTCATCGCTGGCCTGATCGGGCAGTTGCATAGACCGTCCACCGTCCCCCGAGCTCTCGTTGATCAGATGGTTGAAGAAGTCCGCGACCAGGGCGACGGAACAGCTCAGGATGCGCGCACCGTCCCACGCCGATTCCCCGGCAAGGGTGCGAATGGTGACGTCGAGGGCGGTGGTCTCGGCTGCCACGACGCTCTCCGCGACCAGGAACAGCCCGACCACCACCAGGCCCGGCTCATCGGAATGCACGCTCGCGTGCTCGACTTTCTCACTGGATAAGGCACGGTCGATGAAGCAGCGATGTGGCTGCTCAGGCAGGACGAAACCCGCGGGCGTGCCCATGCGCACGTGTACCAGATACATCGAACAAGCGTCCAAGCCAGACAGACGGGGCACTAGAGGGCAAAGGTCGCAGGTTTAGGCCATGGCCGGAACCGTCCACCTTTCGCAGATGGCTCACCGGGCCTTTGATACGCACCTAAACCCGTTAGTACAGTGTTGAGCGGTCGTATCCAGAACACCCACCGTAAAGGCTTTTCCCGTCCCGCGTTGCCCTTTCCGTTTGGCCGCACCGACTCGGCAATGGACGGTATGGACGCCATGGACGGCATGAACGGCATGGACGGCAGCCGTGGCTCGGTAATCGAGGGCAGCGGGCAGAATGGACGGGTGAGCGTTTCCACGGACCTGGCCGCCCGGCACGAGCCCCGGCTGCCGTCGCCGGTGCGGGACGTGCCCGACGCATGGCTGGCCGAGCGGGGCGTGGAGCTGCGGCTGAAGCGGGATGACCTCATTCACCCGCTGGTACCCGGCAACAAATGGCGCAAGCTCATTCCCAATGTGCGCGCGGCCGCCGAACGGGGACATACCCGGCTGCTCACCTTCGGCGGGGCGTACTCCAACCACATCCGTGCGGTGGCGGCGGCGGGCGCCGCGTACGGGCTGTCGACGGTCGGGATCATCCGGGGCGACGAACTGGCGGACGCGCCCCGCAACTGGTCGCTGGCGCGGGCCGAGGAGTCCGGCATGGAGCTGGCCTTCGTGACCCGGTCGGCCTATCGCGAGACGCTCCGCGCCCTGAGCCAGGACGACCCTCGCCCCCTGCGGGAACTCCAGGAGCGCTGGGGGCGGTGCTGGGTGCTGCCGGAGGGCGGTACGAACGTGCCCGCGGCGCGCGGGGCCGCCGAGGTCGGCGCGGAGCTGCCCGATCTGGGGGCGCGCGACATCGTCTGCTGCGCCGTCGGCACCGGCGGCACCCTGGCCGGTATCGCGGCCGGCCTCCCGGCCGGGGCCGGTGCGCTGGGGATCGCGGTGCTGAAGGGGGGCGCCGGATACCTGGACACCGAGGTCGCGCGACTGCACCAGCGGGGGTGGGGCCGGACGTTCGACAACTGGCGGATCGAACACGGCTACCACGGCGGCGGGTACGGACGGGTCCCGGCGGAGCTGGAGGCGTTCGCGGCCCGGTTCGAGGAGCGGCACGGGGTGCGGGTGGAGCGACGGTACGTGGCGAAGATGCTGTGGGCCCTCTACGACCTGGCGGAACGGGGCGCCCTGCCCCGGGGCAGCCGGGTCACGGCGGTGATCACCGGCCCACCAGACCCGGAGAACGCCCCGGCGCAGCCCGGCACCTGACCCACGACCGCGACACCGCCGCCACAACGGTCACACGCGCCCGTGCCCCGCACCGGCCACCCGCCCGCCCGCGGCCCACGCCGCTCACCCACGCCCGGTGCCCGCACTCTTGGCGCGCGCCCGTTGTCCGCGCCGGTGACCCACGCCAGTCACCCACACCCGGGGCCCGCACGCGCCACCCGCGCCCGTCGTCCGCACCCGTCACCCGCGCCCGGGGCCCGCACGCGCACGTCCGCGCACGTCGTCCGCACCGGTCACCCACGCCCGGGACCCGCGCTGTTGGCGCGCGCCCGTGGCACGCACCGCTCACCCACGCCAGTCACCCACACCCGGGGCCCGCACCCGTCACCCACACCCGGGGCCCGCGCTCTCGCGCGCGCCCGTCGTCCGCACCGGTCACCCACGCCCGGGACCCGCACCCGGGACCCGCGGCCGTCGTCCGTGGCCCCCGCCCGTCACCCACGCCGGTCACCCACGCCCGTGGCACGCACCGCTCACCCACGCCAGTCACCCACACCCGGGGCCCGCACGCGCCACCCGCGCCCGTCGTCCGCGCCGGTCACCCACGTCCGTGGCACGCGCCGGTCATCGCCCGCGCCCGCCACCCATGCCCGGACCCGCGGTCATCGCCCGCGCCAGTCCCCCACCCCGGGGGCCCCGCCCGTCGCCCGCGCCGCGCGTTGTCGCGCGGGCGGGCGCGCGGGGTGCGGGGCCGGGCGACAACAAGATCAGGCGGACGGCCGGGGCGAGGGGGCGCGGGGCCGGGCGGGCCGGGCTAAGCCGAGCGGGGCGGGCCTAGCCGGGGGCGGCGGGGGTGGTCAGTCGGGGGTGCGGAGGCGTATGACCGTTGTCGCGGCGTGGCGGACCGTGCTCTCCTGGCGGACCTCGACCGTCAGGTCCGGATCGATGGGGCGGTAGGCGATCTCGACGCCCACCCGGTCCGGCGCGGTGGGGAGTTGCGCGGGCGGCGGCTGGGATTCGGGCAGGTCGCGCAGGGCCGTGGCGAGCTGGGCGCGGACGTCCGGGGCCAGCGGTGCGGAGATCACGGGGGCGTCGTCGCCGGGGAGCACCAGCGCCAGGGCGCGCGGTCGGAGCCGGGGGCCGACGACGCCGACGACGACGGCGTCACGGGTCTCCGAATGGCGCAGCTTCCGCCAGTGGCGGCCCGGCCGGTAGGGCTGGTCCAGGTCCTTGATGACCAGGCCCTCGACGCCGATCTCCGGAAGCGCCTCGTACCAGGCGGTGGCGGTCTCCGGGTCGGTGGTCATCGGAACGGCCTGAAGCGGTGGGCCGAGCGGTTCGAGGAGCGCCATCAGCCGGGCGCGGCGCAGCGCGTAAGGAAGCGGCCGCAGGTCCTCCGTGCCGATCGCCAGCAGGTCGAAGGCGGCGTAGGAGGCGGGCAGCTCACGGGCGAGCCGGCCCGCCCGGGACTCGGACGCGGCGAAGGCGCGCTTCTGGACGGCGGCGAAGTCGGTACGGCCGCCGGTCCACACCACCACCTCGCCGTCGAGGACGGTGCCGGGCGGAAGGGGCCGCGCGGCGGCCGCCAGGTCGGGGAAGGCGCGGGTGACGATGCGGCCGGAGCGGGCCTGCATCCTGACGGCGTCCTCCAGCCGGAAGATCAGCAGCCGGTGCCCGTCGAACTTCGGCTCGTAGGCCAGCCGCCGGCCGGGCGGGGCGGTCGGCAGGGTGGGGACGACGCGGGCCAGCGCCACGTCCACGGGTGGCCGAAGGGGCAGCTCACGGGGGGTCATCGGCCGGCCGCACCCTCGTCGTCGCCTTCGCCGTCGCCGTCATCCTCGAAGTCGTCACCGCTGCCGGCGCCCGTCGGCAGCGGGCGCGCCCTCGCCAGGTCCAGCAGCGGGGCGAGCAGATCCCCGTGGCGGTCGAGCCGCCCGGGGATGTCGTCGATCAGGAAGGACAGCTCCGCGGGATCGCGGCACTCCTCGACCTCCTCCCAGGTGACGGGCGTGGAGACGGCCGGTTCGGGGCGGGCGCGGGGGGTGTACGGCGCGGCGGTGGTCTTCGCGGCGGCGTTCTGGCTGAAGTCCACGTACACCTTTCCCGGCCGCAGCGAGCGGGTCATCTTGCGCACGACCAGGTCCGGCATGGCGCGGGCGGCCTCCTGGGCCAGCCGTCTGGCGTAGGCGGTGGTCTGCCGGGAGGCGGTCGGCGCCACCGGCACCAGCAGATGCAGCCCCTTGGAGCCGCTGGTCTTGGCGTAGGCGGTGAGGCCGTCGGCGCGCAACCGCTCGCGCAGCCATACGGCGACGGCGCGGCAGTCCACGATCGTGGCGGGCGGCCCGGGGTCGAGGTCGAAGACGAGCCGGTCGGCGACGCCCACCCCCGCGTCGACGCGCCACATCGGGGCGTGGAACTCCACCACCAGGTTGGCCGCCCACATCAGCGAGGGCAGGTCCTGGACCAGCACCTGCCGCGCGGTCTCCCCTTCATGGCGGGTGACCTCGGCGGTCGTCACCCAGGAGGGCGTGCCCGGGGGCGGGTTCTTGGTGAAGAACCGCTGGCCGTCGGGGCCGTCCGGGTACCGCAGGAACGCCAGCAGCCGTCCGCGCAGATGGCCGAGGAGCGGGTCCGCGGTGGACGCCAGGTAGTGCAGCAGCTCGCCCTTGGTGGTGCCGGTGGCCGGATGGATGACCTTGTCGAGGTTCTTGAGCGCGATCCGCCGCCCCTCCACCTCCGCGATCGGAGACATACGATAAGAATCTCACGAAAGGGATCAAGTATGCGATCTATCTGGAATAGGAACATTTCGTTCGGTCTAGTGAGCATTCCGGTCAAGATGTATTCGGCGACCGAGGACCACTCCATCTCGTTCCGGCAGATCCACACTCGCGACGGCGGCCGCGTCCGCTATCGCAAGGTCTGTGAGCTCGAGGACGAGCCGGTCGACGCGAGCGAGATCGGGCGGGCGTACGAGGACGCGGACGGCGCGCTGATCCCGATCACCGACGAGGACCTCGCGGCCCTGCCGCTGCCCACGACCCACACCCTGGAGATCGAGGCGTTCATCTCCGCCTCGGAGATCGATCCGCTCCAGATGGGCGACGCCTACTACCTGGGCACCGGCGGCGCCGCCGCGGCCAAGCCGTACACCCTGCTGCGCGAGGCGCTCAAGCGCAGCGAGAAGGTCGCCATCGCCAAATACGCCCACCGCGGCCGCGAGCGGCTGGGCATGCTCCGCGTCGTGGGCGACACCCTCGCGCTGCACCGGCTGCTCTGGCCGGACGAGGTGCGCGAGTCCACGGGGGTGGCCCCCAAGGAGAAGGTGACCGTGAAGCCTGCCGAACTGGACCTCGCCGACACCCTGATGGCGACGCTCGGCGAGGTGGACCTGGACGACCTGCACGACGAGTACCACGAGGCGCTGGAATCCCTGGTGGCGGCGAAGATGTCCGGCGCCGCCCCCACCGCCGAGCCCGGCGAGCGGCCCACGGGCGCGCAGGTGGTCGACCTGATGGCGGCGCTCCAGGAGAGCGTCCGCAGCGCCCGGCGGACCCGGGGCGAGGAGGCCGGTGAGGAGACCGGGGAGGAGGGCGCGGAGCGCGAGGAGGCGACGGTCACCCATCTGCGCGGCCGCAAGAAGGCCCCGGCGAAAAAGGCTCCCGCGAAGAAGGCCCCCGCCGCCAGGAAGAAGGCGGCGGGGACGAGGAAGAGCGGGACGAAGACCGCCGAGGAGAAGCCCGCGGAGAAGGCGGCGGGGACCACCGGGAAGAAGACCGGCACGAAGCAGGCGGCACCCAAGAAGACCACGGCCGCGAAGACCACAGCCAAGAAGACCACAGCCGCGAAGACCCCAGCCAAGAAGACCACAGCCGCGAAGACCCCAGCCAAGAAGACCGCCGCCAAGAAGCAGACGGGCAAGCGAGGCACCCGCACCGCCTCCTGACCCGAGCGCGCCCTCCGCGCCCGCGCCACAGCGCCTCACGGCGGGGCCCGGCGCCGTGCGCCTCAGCGGAAGGCGGCCACGTGGTCCCGCGCCCACCGCGCGAACGTACGCCCGGGGCGGCCCGTGACGCGCTCGGTCTCCGGGGAGATCTCGGCGTGCCGGACGCGCCGGAGTTCCGCGAGCGCTACGCGGACCAGCTGCGCCGGATCGTCCGCCGCCTCGCGCCGTAGCCCCGGCCCCGCCGCGCTACTCCGTCACCCCGTCGATCTGGAACGTCTGCACCGACTTCGCGGCGAACGGCACGCTCAGCCGCTTGCCGTCGAGCGCCGTGTCCTGACGCGCGGTGTAGAGATCGCCGGTGCCCGAGGTCTGGGTGGACCAGCGCGGCACCAGCCCGCCCGCGCCCCCGGTGACCTGGCCGAAGCGGGACAGGTCGAAGGTGAGCGTCTGGGCGGCCCCGGGGTTGACGGCGACGAGGACCAGCCGGCGCGCGGCCGGGTCGTACGCGGCGACCGCGTGGTCCGAGCCGGTCTCCAGGATGCGCATCCCGGGGCGGATGTGGCGGGTGAACTGGGCGAGTACGTAGTACTTGGTCTGCACCGCGCCGGGCTGGGCGGTGTCCGGGTCGTAGTGGATCAGCGCCCAGCCGGCGCTGGGGTCCATGACCTGCCAGTGACACCACGCGGTGGGGTGCAGCCAGCGGAAGTCCAGGCAGAGGTTGGTGGCCAGGGTCAGACCGGTGCCGTCGCTGTCGCCGGTCTCGGAGTTCCACAGCTTCTTGCCGGCCGCGCGCACATCCGCGTACAGCAGGTCGCGGCGGCCGCCCGAGCCCTGGTAGCCGTGCACATTGACCTGGTCGACCAGGGCGCGGGTGGCCGCGTCGAAGGAGCCCCAGGTGGTGCGGGCCAGGTCGTAGCTGGTCTCGTCCGACGCCGAGATCCGGGTGCCGGTCAGCCCGCGCGTGTTGAGCTCGGTGCGCAGATGGCCGAGGACGGTGCGCTGGACCGCCGCGTCGACATGGCAGCCCTCCTGGGTCCCGTCCGCCTTCCACCAGGCGGAGGACGGCTCGTTGAACGCCTCGACGGTGGCGAAGCGGACGCCCCAGTGGTCCTGGGCGTAGCGGGCGGTGGTGGCGAGGTAGAGCGCGAACTGCCGGTAGTTCCAGGACTGGAGGTTGTTGCCGCCGTCCGCCGCGCCGGACGGGTTGTGGTTGAGACACATCCACCACATGGGCGCATTGGAGAACAGCTCGCCGACGGCGCCCCGCTGAACGGCCTTGACCAGCGCCGCCCGCTGGACCGCATCGGCGTTCCAGTGCCAGGCCGAGGAGGCCGGGTCCTCGCTGTTCCAGTCGTGCCAGTAACCCTCGATCTGCTTGAACCGGGGGATGTTGGGCGAGGCCACCATGGACTCGCCGGCCACGCTGGTCCAGGAGCAGCCGCCGAGGTTGTAGCGGGCGATGGAGAGCCCGAGGCCGGGCAGCGACCGGCCGCCGTAGCCCACCGCCTTGGTGGTGAAGAACAGGTCGGCGAAGTCGTCCCGCCCACCGAAGACATTGGCCCACCAGGCGAGCGAGGTGCCCCAGCCCTCCCACGCCCCGTGCTCGGTGCCGGGGTCGACCGCGATGGTCTCGTCGGCCCATGCGGTGCCGGTGGTGAGCGCGGTGCCGAGCAGGGTGGTGCCCGCCGCCGTCAGAAGTGTCCTTCGTCGCATCATCAGTCCCCTCCGCCGCCCCGGTCCCCGTCGCTTACGAAGCGTCGGGGCACAGGCGGGCGTTGTCGAGAGGTATGACAGCGCTTTCTACGGCGGGCGGGCGGTGTTTGGGCTCAGATCCCGGGCGCGGCGACGCGGGTGAAGACGACGCTGTTGCTGGTGCCGCCGGGCGTGGTGACCCGCACGTTCACCGGCCCGGCGGGGCCGGAGGGCGCGGTGGCGGTGACCCAGCTGTCGGAGACGACGGTGAAGGGGGCGGGTGTGGAACCGAAGAGCACCGAGCTGGTCGTGGTGAGACCGCTGCCGAAGAGCGTGACCGTGGTCCCCGCGGTGAGCGGACCCCCGGTGGGGGACAGACCGGTGAGGACGGGAACGGCCACGTACGCGTACGGAACGCCGTTGCTGGTGCCGCCCGGCGTCACCACCGTGATCTGCACCGTGCCGCTGCCCGGCGGCGCCACCGCCGTGATCTGCGTGTCGGAGACCACCGTGAACGACGAGGCGCTGACCGCCCCGAACCGGACCGCCGTCGCCCCCAACAGATGGGTGCCGGTCAACGTCACCGTCGTACCGCCGGACGTCGGCCCCTGGACGGGCGAGGCGCCGGTGAGGGAGGGGACACCGACGTAGAAGTACGTCACCCCATTGCTCGTGCCGCCCGGCCCGGTCACCGTGATCTGCACCGGCCCGGCGGTCCCCGGCGGGGCGACGGCGTTGATCTGGGTGGCCGAGACGGCGGTGAACGACGAAGCGGGCACGGAACCGAAGGTGACGGCGGTGACGCCGGTAAGGCCGCTACCGGTGAGCGTCACCGAGTTCCCGCCGCCGACCGGCCCCTGCCCCGGCGACACGGCCGACAGCACCGGAACCGGCGCCGTCACATAGGTGAACGCCACCCCGTTGCTGGTCCCACCCGGCGTCACCACCGTGACCTGCACCGTGCCGCTGCCCGGCGGCGCCACCGCCGTGATCTGCGTGGCCGACACGACCGTGAACGACGAAGCGCTGACCGCCCCGAACCGAACCGCCGTCGCCCCCAACAGATTGCCGCCGGTCAACGTCACCGTCGTACCACCGGAAGCCGGCCCCTGAGCGGGCGAAACCCCGGTCAGAGAGGGAACGGGAGTGGCGGTATAGCTGTACGCCACCCCGTTGCTGGTCCCGCCCGGCGTCGTCACCGTGATCAGCACGGTGCCACTGCCCGGCGGCGCCACCGCCGTGATCCGCGTGGCGGAGACCACTGTGAACGACGAGGCGAGCGTCGGGCCGAAGCGGACCGCCGTCGCCTGGGTGAAGTTGCTCCCGGTCAGGGTGACCAGGGTCCCGCCGCCGGGGGAACCGGCGGCGGGACTCACCGAGCTGATCGCAGGAGGGGACGCCACGGCCGTCGCGGGACCGGTGCCCGTACCTGTGGCTTGAGGGGTGCTCAAGGTCGGATCTCCTTTACGGCGGGTCGCCCCACGTGCGTGATCAGATGCCCGGACCGGCGACGTACTGGAACGGGGTCGGAGCCGTGGCGCTGCCGGCCAGGGTGGTGACCGTGATGTCGGCGGGGCCGGGCTGCCCGTCCGCCGTGGGCGGCGAGACCGCGGACACGCTGGCGTCGCTGATGACGGTGAACGGCGCCGCGATGCCGCCGAAGGTCACCGACTGGGTGCTGGCCAGGTTGGTGCCGGTGATGGTCACCGCGGTACCGCCGGAGGGCGGGCCCGAGGCGGGCGTGAAGCCGGTGACCGTCGGCGAGTCCACATAGGTGTAGGAGAAGCCGTTGTTGGTGCCGCCCGCGGTGGTGACGCTCACCCCGACCGGTCCGGCCGCGGCGCCGGCCGGTACCACCGCGGTGATCTGGCTGTCGGAGATCACGGTGGGCGTCGCGGCGTTGGCGCCGAAGGTCACGGCGGTGGCGGTGGACAGCCCGGTGCCGCTGACGGTGATGGTGTTGCCGCCCGCGAGCGGTCCGGAGGTGGTACTCAGCGCGGACTTGAAGGGCGCGCCGACGTAGAAGAAGTTCAGCGGGTTGCTGGTGCCGCCGGGTGTGGTCACGGTCACCGGCACCACCCCGCTGCCGGACGGTGAGACGACCGTGACGGAGGTGGGGGTGTTGCCGGTGATGGTGGCCGGCTTGCTGCCGAAGTGCACGGCGGTGGCACCGGCGAGATTGGTACCGGTGATGGTGACGGTGGTGCCGCCGGCGGTGGAGCCTTGGCTGGGTGAGATGGGCATGGCGCATTGCCCCCTCGGCAAGGGCGGTAAGGACGGTGCGTGGACGGGACCGGACGGGCTGGACCCGCTCGCGCTCACGGCGGTCCGGTGCGCGACCGCGGGCCATGGGGCACCCGCCCGGTCCTCCTCGCGGTACGCCTGGCGCCTGGCACCGACGAGGACGCGGCGCCCCAGCGCCGGAAAGAAACCGGCGGGGGTTCCACCGCACACTTTCAGTAATCCATCCGACGTAGCCCGCCACAAGAAGGGGTGACGCCACATCACCCGAATGGCCGGGCGTGCGGGACATACGGGGTCGGGCACGGTACGCGCCAGGCCCGCCGACCGCCCCGTACCCGCCCCGGCACGCCCCTCTCCGACCCCGGAAGGGCCTCCGGAACGGCCCACCGGAAGGGCCCACCGGAACGCCTCATTCCATCCCGGGCCGCACCTCTCACCCGTTCCTGTGACCCATCGGACGGACGGGTCACTTCCGTACCTCTCGGGCGTATGCTCTTGCCACATGGGGGCGGAAATGGGCATGACCGCCGATGAGACCTCCAGCGGGGGGACTTGGCGGGTGAGGATCCGCAGTGCGGCCGGCGACGTCCTGGGCGCCGGGGTCCTGCTGGGCAGCGAGACGGTGCTCACCTGCGCCCATGTGATCCCCGACGACGGGCTCCCGGTGCCCGCCACCGAGGTCCTGGTCGACCTGGTCGAGGTGGCCGACGCCGAGCCGGTGCCCGCGCGCGTCGCCGACGGCTGCTGGGTGCCCCAGCGCTCCGACGGCTGCGGCGATGTGGCGCTGCTGCGGCTGAGCCGGCCGCAGCCCGCCGAGCACGCCGCGCCGCTCTACCGGCTGCCGCCGGTGCTCGGCCGCCCGGTGTGGATGGGCGGCTTCCCCGAGGGCCTGGACAACGGCCACTACCTGCGCGCGAAGACCGCCGGGCGGGTCGGCCCCCGGGCGGAGTGGGTGGGGCTGGACCCCAAGTCGCCCAGGGACGTGGTCCGTAAGGGCTTCAGCGGCGCCGGGGTGGAGGACGAGGCGACCCGGCATGTCATCGGCATGGTCGTCAGCCGGTACGACGACCCGGTGGACGTCCCCTCCGCCGAGCGCCTCAGCGTGTCGTACATGATCCCGGTCGAGACGATCCTGCGCCATCTGCCGGTGGTCCACCGCTGGGTGCGGGGTGCCCGCGGGGTGGACCGGCCGCTGGTCTCCCGGCTGACCGCCGGCGTCCAGGACGTCGGCTTCGCCCAGCGGCTCGCCGTATGGCTGCGCCGGGAGCCGCTGACCGGGCGCGCGGGCATCGCGGACGTGGAGACCGTGGTCATCGAGGACGACGACCGCGTGCGGTACGAGGCGCTCAGCCGCGCCGTCACGCTCGCCGACCGCGAGCTGTCGGGCGGCGGCCCGGACGAGGCGGTCTCCGCCGCGCCGCACGGCACCGTACCGCCGCTGGGCAGTGTGGACCTGGCCATCGACGTCACCGGGCGCACCGACACCGAGGTCGCGCTGCGGGTCGCGGACCGGATGGATCTGCGCTCGCCCGGCGACACCTCCCCGCTCAGCCGGGTCCGGGCCAACGCCGTGCCGCTCACCATCGTGGCCGTCGGAGTGGACCGCGCCCACGACCCGGAGGCGCTGGTCCGCTTCATGAAGCTGCTCGCCGACCGGGGCAGCCGGCTGATGCTGGTCTTCCGCGACCCCCACTCCCGGGGGCTGCGGCTGGCCGAGCGGCTGTTCCGTCCGGAGGCCGACCGGATCGGCACCTGGCTGGACGAGCTCGCCGGGCGGGTGGCGCTGGCCGCCGACCGCGAGCACGAGGCGGCCGAGCGCGGGGCACGCCGCTCGTCCTTGTCGACATCGCACGCCGAGGACGCCACGGCCTTACGGATCAACCTGACCCGGCTGCGCTCCGACCCGGATCTGGGCTCCCACCGCGTCGTGGCCAAGCTCGCCGCGTTCGAGCACTCGGTCCGGAGGGTCACCGAGCGGGCCGAGGAGACGCTGCGGGTGATCGACGCGCAGCAGCCGCGGGTCCAGGAGCTGAAGTGGCAGCTGGCGTCGTACACCGCGATGCTCGGGGCCAAGGCGGAATCCGAGCGGGCGGAGCTGATCCCGCTGCACCGCGCCGCGGTGCGGCTGCTGGCCGAGGTGCCGTGCGATCTGCCGGAGGCGTGCCGCGCCGTGGACCGGTTCGTGGCCGCCGTGCACACACCGCCGGAGGGGGAGGCGCCATGACGGCCATGACGGACCCGACGGTCTGCGACCGCCCGGACTGCCGCGGCGAGGGCCTGGGCCGGATCAACGCCCGGGGGTTCTGCTCGGAGTGCGGCCGCAGACCCCGGCCCACCGCCCCGGCTCCCGCGGCCACGCCCGCGTCCGCGTCCGCGCCCCCGGTGGCCCCGGCTCCCGGCGGTCTGGTCTCCGAGTCCACCGCGGCCACGGCCCGCGCCCGTCGCCGCGCCGTGGCCCGGAAGTTCACCGTGCGGCCGGCCGGCGAGGACCCGCTGGACCTGCCTCGTGTCGAACTGCCCTCGCTGCGCGACCTGGTGATGGACGATCCGCGGCCCCCCTCGCGCGGCCAGACCTGTGGCCGGGAGGGGTGCGACGAGATCGTGGGCGCGCCCTACGCCGGACAGCCCGCGCTCTCCCGGGGCTACTGCCCGCGCTGCCGCCATCCGTTCGACTTCACCCCCCAGCTGCGCCCCGGGGATCTGCTGGGCGATCAGTACCGGGTGATCGGCTGTGTGGGATACGGCGGGCTCGGCTGGGTCTATCTCGCCGAGGACACCCAGCTGGACGACCAGCCCGTCGCCATCAAGGGCCTGATCAACAACGAGGACGAGGCGGCGCTGCGGGCGGCGGTCGAGGAGCGCCGCTATCTGACCATGCTCGACCACCCCGGCATCGTCCGGATCATCAACTACGTCAGCCGGCCCGACCCCCGGGACACCGGCGCGCTGACGGGCTACATCGTGATGGAGTTCGTCGACGGGATGACGCTCGACCAGATCAAGGACCACATCGCGGACGCGGTGAGGCCGTACGACGGGCCGCGGCTGTACGAGCACATCCTGGCCTACGGCTGTCTGGTGCTGCGCGCGGTGGGCTATCTGCACGGCGAGAAGCTGCTCTACTGCGATCTCAAGCCGAGCAACGTGATGCACCACGAGGACCGGGTCAAGGTGATCGACCTCGGCGCGGTGCGGCGGCTGGACCAGCGGGACGGCGAGCCGCCCGTGATCACCGAGGCGTTCGCCGCGCCGGAGGTGCTGGCCCGGGGCGCCTCGGCCCTCACCGAGCGCCATGACCTCTTCGGCGTCGGCAGGACCCTCGAAGAGCTGTCGGACCAGGCCACCCGGCAGGCCCAGCGGCCGCCGGGCCTGGGTGCCGAGTCCTACCGCCGGGTGCTGGCCCGCGCCACCGCGGCCGACCCCGAGCGGCGGTTCGGGTCGGCGGCGGAGATGTCCGAGCAGCTGTGGGGCGTACTGCGGGAGATCCACGCGCTGCGGCTGCGCCGGGAGCAGCCCGAGCCGTCCACGCTCTTCGCCCCGGCCTCGGCGCTGCTGGACGCCTCCCTGGGCCGCATCCCGGGCCTGGAGCGCTGGCTGGCCGGTAACCCGCGCCCGCTGCTGGCGTCCGGGCTGCCCCGCCCCGAGCGGGTGCCGCTGGGGCTGCCGGTGCCCTTCCCGGACCCGGCCGATCCGGGAACGGCACTGCTGGGCATCCCGACCGACAGCGGTCCGCGGCGGCTGATCGAGCAGCTGCACGCCTTCCCCCGCCCCTCCGCCGAGATCCGGCTGCGTACCTGCCGCGCCTATCTGGAGCTGGGCGAACGGGACGCGGCCGCCGAGGAGCTGGCGATCGCCGTGCGGCTGATCGGCGCCGCCGCCCGGTACGACTGGCGGCTGTCCTGGCACCGCGCCCTGCTGCGGCTCGCGGACGGCGCGGTGGCCGACGCCCGGCGGGAGTTCGACGAGGTCTACAGCGCCCTGCCCGGCGAGTACGCGCCCAAGCTGGCGCTGGGCTACTGCGCCGAGTACCTGGGCGACCACGAGTCCGCCGAGCGGTTCTACGAGGCGGTGTGGCAGCGCAACCGCTCCCAGGGCAGCGCCGCCTTCGGGCTGGCCCGGCTCCGGCTCGCCGCGGGCGACCGGGGCGGGGCCGTGGACGTGCTGGGCGGGGTGCCGAAGGTCTCCCGCCACTACGACGCCGCGCGGATCGCCATCGTGCGGGTGCTGTCGGGGCGGCTGGGACACCCCGACGCCCTGCCGGCCGCCGAGGACCTGGCGGAGGTGCGCACCCGGCTGCCCCGGCTGTACCTGGACGAGGGCCGGCCGTCCGGCCCGGCCCGCGACCGGCTGACCGCGGAGACGCTGGAGGTGACGCTGGACTGGGCGGAGCGGCAGCCGGGGCCCGGCGGGCCGTTCGGACCGCCCGGCCGGCCCGCCGGGCCCGGGGGCCGCCTCCCGGCGGGAGCCGGGGGCGAGCCGAAGGGGCGCGTCGCTGTCGAAAGGCGGCACGTCGCTGCCGAAAGGGAGAGCGGCGAGCCCTCACCCCAGGAGCTGGTCTTCGGCGAGTGGGCGAGCGAGCACGCGCTGCGCGAAGAGTTGGAGGGGACCCTTCGGCGGCTGGCCCGGCAGGCGGACAGTCCCGAGGCACTCGGAGTGCTGGTCGACCGGGCGAACGCCGTCAGGCCCATGACTCGCTTCTGACAGGGGGATCGGATGAGCGAGGACCACGGAAGGCACGGACACCACGGCCCGGCGGGCGCGGCGCAGGCCCCGGCCCTCACCCTGCGGGTGCACCAGAACAAGTACCTCCCCGCCTCCGCGGGCCGCACCGAGATGCACGCCATCGTCAGCGTGCGGGCCCAGGGGCTGGGCCCGGCGGCGGCCCGTACCGCCGCGTCCGAGGTCATCGTCATCGACTGCTCGACGTCAATGAGCTGGCCGCCGACGAAGATCGCGGCGGCGCGGCGGGCCACCGCCACGGCGGTCGGCGTGCTCCGCGACGGCACCCGCTTCGCCATCGTCGAGGGCACCGAACAGGCCCAGGTGGTCTATCCGTTCACCGGTGGTATGGCGGTGGCGGGGCCCGACACCAAGGCCGCCGCCGCGCGGGTCGCGGCCCGGCTGCCCGCGGTGGGCGGCACCGCGATGGGCTCCTGGCTGGATCTCGCCCGGCGGCTCCATCTGCGGCAGCCCGCCGCGCTCCGGCACACGCTGCTGCTCACCGACGGCCGTAACGAACACGATCCGCCCGGCTATCTGGATCAGGTGCTGGACGCCTGCGCACCGCATTTCACGTGTGACGCGCGCGGTATCGGCGAGGGCTGGGACGCCGCCGAGCTGAAGCGGATCGCGCGCCGGCTGCACGGCAGGGCCGACGCGGTCCTCGAGGACTCCGCGCTGACCGCCGAGTTCGAGCGGATGGTCTCCGCGTCGATGGCGAAGGCGCTGGCCGGGGTGCGCATCCGGATCCGCACCCGGTCGGGTGGCCGGGTCGGCTTCGTCAAGCAGGTGCATCCGTCCCGGGTGGACGTCACCGACGAGGGCGTCCGCCCCGATGAGCGCACCTGGGAGTGGCGGGCCACGGCGTGGGGCGACGAGGTCCGGGAGTACCAGGTGTGCGTGGTCGCCGATCCGCGCGGCGATCCGACGGGCGAGGACGTGGAGCTGGCCGCCGTGGACCTGGCGGTGGAGGGCGACACCGCACTGCCGCCGCCCGAGCCGGAGTCGGTGCTGGTCCAGTGGACGGACGATCCGGTGCTCTCGTCCCGCATCGATCCCCGGCTGGCCCATTACGACGCCGACTCCGAGCTGGGCCACGCCATCACGGCGGGCTGCGACGCGTACGAGGCGGGTGACCGGGAGACGGCCCGCCGCCAGTGGGGGCGCGCCGTCCAGCTCGCCCATCAGCTGGGCGGTGAGAAGATGCTGGCCCGGCTGGGCGGGCTGGTCCACATCGACGACGCCGCCGCCGGCGAGGTGCGGATCCGCGAACCCCTCCGGCCGCTGGACCTCAACTCGGCGATCATCGTGTCGGAGGAGAGCGTCCGGTTCGCGGGCCTGGCGCCCCCGGAGCCCGCCGCGCCGCCCGCCGCCGATGTCAGCTGCCCGGTCTGCCGGCGCCGGTCGCCCGCCACCGCCGGGTTCTGCCAGCAGTGCGACGCTCCGTTGCGTGCCGGGCCGGGCGGCGCGGGATGAGCGGCACCCGTGCCTTCCTGGTGCGCCGGCTGGTCGCCCTGCTGGTGGTCACGGCGGCGGCCGTGGCCACGCTGCTGGCCGCGTACTACGGCGTCAGCCGCAATTCGGCGGCGGTGACCGACCGGTCCACTCCGGCGATACTCCAGGTCGCCGCCGCGACGGAGGCCCTCAGGGGCTCCTACCGCGAGGCCGAGGGCGCCCTTACCGGCGCCACCGGCGATGTGGAGGGCCTCGGCGAGAACTACCGCACCAGGCTGTCCACGGCCAACCAGAGCCTCGCCCAGGCGGTGAAGAGCACCACCGGGGGCGAGCCGGCCCGCCAGTCGCTGCTCACCATCGCGGGCCTGGTCTCCTCCTACAGCGACATCATCGAGCAGGCGTATGTGCACCGGGGCAACGCGAATCTGCGCGCCGCCTATCTCTCCTACGCCCGCACCATGCTGGAGCGCGGCGACGGCGACATCCTGGAGCGGCTGGGGGCGGTGCAGAGGCGGCAGCTCCGGGTCCTGAACCAGCAGACCTCCTTCGGCTGGCTGTTGTCATGTGCCTGGTGGGTGCTGGTGCCGGTGCTGTTCCTCACGCTGGCGGCGCTGCTCGTGCACACCCAGCGCTTCCTGCGGCACCGCTTCCGCCGGCTGGTCAACCCCTGGCTGGCGGCGGCGACCGGGCTGCTGATCGCCGTGGTCCCGCTGGCCGTCTTCACGTACCAGACCCAGGACCGGCTGGAGTCGGCCCGGATCAGCCTGAGCCAGGACGACATCGGCTCCGCCAGCGGCGGAACGGCCAAGAGGGTGACGGATACCCTGCGGGACACCCACTGGCGGGCCGGTGCGGTCGGCTGGATACCGCTGGGCGGCGCGGTGCTCGCGGCGCTGATCGTGGCCGGTCTCCAGCCGCGTATCGACGAGTACAGGTTCCAGCCCCGATGAGCGCCGCGAACCGCCCCCGGCAGGTGACCGCCGCCGTCCTCGGGCTGTGGCTGGTGGTGCTGTGCGCGCTCACCGCGGGCGACACGGGCGGACGGCAGTCGCGCGGCGGCGTCACCGTGCTGGCCACCTGGACCGGCGCCGAGGGGCGTGCGTTCCGCGAGCTGCTGGACACCTTCACCCGCGACCACGGCATCCACGTCGACTACCAGGGCACCACCGCGCTGCGCGAGGTGCTGTCCTCGGAGGTGGACGCCGGCACCCCGCCCGATATCGCCGTACTGCCCAGCTCGGGCGAGCTGGCGTCCTACGCCCAGCAGAACCTGCTGGCCCCGCTGGACGGGGTGCTCCCGGCCGGGCGCACGGCCTACGGCGCGCTGTGGACGCCCCGGCTGACCGCCGGCGGGCCGGTCTACGGCATCGCGGTCAAGGCCGATCTGAAGAGCATCGTGTGGTTCGACCGGGACCGCCGCCGGAGCACGCTGCCCGCCCTCGCCGCCGACGGGCGCCAGTGGTGCGTCGGCATGGGCGGTGACGCGACCTCCGGGTGGCCGGGCACCGACTGGATCGAGGATCTGCTGCTCCAGCAGCAGGGCCGGTCCGTCTACCAGGACTGGGCGACCGGCGGGCTGCCGTGGACCGACCCCCGGGTCGAGCGGGCGTGGCGGAGTTGGGGGTCGCTCTTCGGCATGGACACCGCGCGGACCGCGCTGATCACCGACTTCCGCGCGGCGGGCGCCCGGCTGTTCGCCCCGGACCCACCGTGTGCGCTGGAGCACCAGGGGTCGTTCATCCGCGGTGGCTACGCCCGCCCCGCCGACGCGGACTTCGTCTTCTCCGCCGGACTGCTGCCGCGGGCCGACCGGCGGTCCACCGCCCGGGAGGTGTCGGCGGACTTCGCCGCGATGTTCCGCGGCACCCCGCAGGCGCGGGAGCTGATGCGCTACCTGGCCTCGGCCGACGCCCAGCGGGCCTGGGGCAGCAAGACCGCCGGCGACAGAACCCACCCGTTCTTCGCCAACCGCGACGTGCCGCTCGACGCCCAGGGCGACGACGCCGTGGACCGGAGGATCGCGACGACCCTCCGGGACTCGGCGTCGCTGTGCCTGGACGCCTCCGACGCCATGCCCACACGGATGCGGCTCGCCTTCCAGCGGGCCGCGCTGACCTACCTCAGCGACACCACCCAGCGGCCGGACGGGCTGCTGCGCAGTCTGGAGAAGGTCCGTCAGAGCCTGCGCGGCGACCCCGACCAGCCCTGGCTGTCGACGGTCTGCGGCTGAGCGGGGCCCGCCGGCGGTTCCCCGCCGGTACGGGCCCGCCGACGGTCCGCGACCGATACGGGCCCGTCGGCGGTCCCGGCCGAGAGCGGCTCAGGGAGCCATCTCGTCCGGGCAGGGCGTACCGCGCGGCAGCTGGTACTTGCCCGTTATCCGGTAGACGCCGGCGCGGGGGGCGTGCAGCACCGTCCACTCGTCCTCCGGCTGGCCCTCCTCGCCGCCCTCGATCTGCTTGGTGAGGCAGCCGTGGCGGTTGACCGGCAGTCCGTCGTCGTGCTCCGCCTTCGGGGCCCGGACGCTGTGCCCGTCCGCGTCCATCAGGCCCAGCCACGGCGAGTACGGGATGCGGATGAGCACCGGACCCTTGGAGCGGACCTTCAGCACCAGCTGATCGGCGCCCGCGCGCTGCACCGTGGCCGGCGGGTCGGCGATCTGCGTCGGGTTCTTGACCTCGTACAGCTTCCAGTTGGCGTCCGCCCACACCTGGCGCAGATACGGCAGGCCGGTGCCGAGCAGCTTGGCCTCCTGCTCGGCCGCGGTGTCCGGGTTGTCCGCGGGCAGCACCACGAAGTGCACCGCCCAGCGCCTGAGCCATTCGAGGTAGGTGGCCGGGGTGAGGGTGTCCTCGCCGTAGAAGATCGGGTTCCGGTCCAGGTCGCGCTGGCGGTTCCAGCCGCGCGCCAGATTGACGTACGGGGCGAGCGCGGAGGACTCGCGGTGGCTGCGCACCGGGACCACCTCGACCCGGCCCCGGTCGGCCTTCTCCCGCTTGAGCCGGTCGACCAGCGGCGCCAGCTCACGGGCCCAGGACGCCGAGGGCGTGGTGTGGATGACGTCGTCGGCGGTCTTGACGCCCTGCCACACCGTGACCGTCGCCAGCGCCAGCACCAGGACGGTCCAGCGGCGGCCGGCCGTCGTCGAGCGCAGCTGGTCGCGCGGGGGCTTGCGCACCCCGGGCAGCACGGCGAGCAGCACCACTCCGCCGAAGATCATGCCGAGCCGGGAGATGTTGGTGCCGATCTGCGAGGGGATCAGCCAGGTGAGCACCACCCCGAGGCAGTAGAGCCCCGCCCCGACGCGCACCGTCGTCCACTCGCGCGGCACGCACAGCAGCGTGGCGGCGCCGGTGATGAACGGCAGGATCACCGACCCGATGGACATCGGCTGCTCACCGGAGAACGGGAACAGCCACGCCGACAGGCCGACCACCAGCGCGGGCGTGACCCCGAGCGCGTACGCGGCGGGGCGCCGCTTGGTCAGCCACAGACCGGCGGCCACTATGCCCACGAACAGACCGGCCACCGGGCTGGACATGGTCGACAGCGCCGCCAGCAAGGCGGCCAGCAGGAACCGTCCGGTCTTGTGGTGCCAGTGCCGGGACCGCCACCGCCGGGGCCAGGCGAAGATCACGGCCACCGCCGCGAGCCCGAACATCGCGCCGAGCCCGAAGGTCACCCGCCCCGAGATGGCGTTGCAGGTCAGCGCGAACGCGCCGTAGAGGGCGGGCCACATCGGCCGCCGCACGGCACGGCTGCGCACCAGCAGCAGCGCGAGCAGCCCGGCGGACAGCGTCCCCGCGATCATCATCGTCGAGCGGACCCCGAGGACCGCCATCAGATAGGGCGAGATGACGCTGTACGAGACCGGGTGCATCCCGCCGTACCAGGCCAGGTTGTACGCCGAGTCCGGGTGCTGGAGGGCGAACTCCGCCCAGGCGTCCTGCGCGGCGAGGTCCCCGCCGCTGTTCGCGAGCAGCGCCACCCACAGCAGGTGCAGCACCGCGGCGGCGGCCAGGGCGGCCGGAACCGGATGGCGCAGCGTCTGCCAGGCGCGCCGGAGCAGCCCACCGGAAGTGGCCCGCTCCCCCTCCCGCTCCGCCTCCGCCGAGCCCGGCGGCTCGGCCGGCCAGCGCTGCGCGGGTACGCGTATTCGTGCGGCGGTGCTCTCCTCCGAGCCCCCGCTTTCTTCGGACCGTGTCGGATCCACGGTGGTCACTGCGGCTCTCCCCGTCTTCCCCCGAGGTCTGCCCCATCGTCCTCAACCCCGCACCGGGTCGCTCCGGTTCATGCGGCGGGTCCAGGCCGGGGACGCACGCGACGCTAGCACGCGCGGGCGGCCCCCAGCCGTGTCGGGCCCCGGCGGCGTTTCGCACCGGGACCGCTTCGCCCGTCCCCTATACCCGGATTCCCTCGCGGGTCAGCTGATACGGGTCAGTTTCGCGCCGAACGACGGCTCGGACAGATCCTCCTGAAGGGCCACCGGCGCCGTGAGCTGTCCGGGACCCGTGCCCACGGTCACCTCGCCGATGACCGTGCCCGCCTTGGCGGAGTGCGGCACCTTCTCGCCGCCGTCGCCGATCTTGATGTCGACCGTCAGCCCGGACCAGCCGACCGCCTTCAGATCCTTGGTGGCGACGACCGGCGTGGTACCGCCGAGCCCGTCGTCGACCTGACCCACGACATCGCCCTTCTTGATGACGGTGGCCGAGGTGAGGGCGTCCTGCACGGCGGTGATGAGCTTGTAGCTGTTGGTCTGCGCGAGCTGGAGGCTGGCGTCCAGCGTGGTGGTCGCGCGCTGTTCGAGGACGACACCGAGGATGCGCTGCTTCTTGCCGTCGATCGTCCGCACGGCGGCCCACATCAGCGCACCGCCGGCCGGGGTGGACGAACCCGTCTTGATACCGATCACGCCCGGCTTCACCAGCAGATTGTTGTTGTTGTAGATCCGGTCGTCGAGACCCGGGACCTCGGTGTTGGGCGTGGCCACGACCGCCCGGAACGCCTCGGACTGCATCGCCGCCCTCGCCAGCTTCAGCTGGTCGGCCGCGGTGGACTTGGTGGACTCCTTCAGACCGCTGGGGTCGGTGTAGGTGGTCTGCTTCATCCCCAGGCTCTTGGCCGCGTCGTTCATCTTCTCGATGAACGCGTCCAGCGACCCCGCGTCCCAGCGGGCCAGCAGCCGGGCGATGTTGTTACTGGAGTTGATCAGCAGCAGCTGGAGCAGCTGGTGCTGGGTGAAGGTCTGCCCCTCCTTGACCGCCGCCCGCGACTCGTCGGCGGACTTCGCCTCCTTGGCCGCCTGCGCGTCGATCTTGATCTTCGGGCCCTCTTCGCCGGCCTTCAGCGGATGGTCCTTGAGCACCACATAGGCCGTCATGACCTTGGTGACACTGGCGATCGGCACCGGCTTCTGCTCCCCGGAGGTGCCCAGGCTGCCCACGCCCTCGACCTCGGCGGCGGACTGCCCCTGGTCGGGCCAGGGCATGGCGAACCCGTCACCGCCGAAGCGGTAGGTGGCGTCGGCGGTGAGCTTCAGCTCCGGGTCCGGCAGCGGCCGCAGCGCCTGGACGACGCCCAGGATGATCACCAACAGCACGACCAGCGGCGTCCAGATCTTGATCCGGCGGATCGCCGTCCGCACCGGCGTCTCGGGCTTGGGCGGCGTGTTGGTCAGCTGCGCCAGCAGATCGAGCGGTGCGGGCTGCTTGCCGTCCGGCGACAGCGGCGGCAGCGGCTGCTGCTTGGTCCGCTCGGCCTCGGGGACCGCCGCCGAGGCTGCGGTCCCCGACGGCGCGGCGGGCGCGGCCGGGCGCCGCGGCGGCGCCGGGTCCTCGGGCGACCGCAGCGGTACGAACTTGCTGGTCCGCTCGTTGTCCGACTCGCCGACGGACTTCTTGCCCGACGCCTTCGCGTCGGCTGCCTTCGCGTCGGGCGTGGCCTTGTCGGTCTTGCCGGGCGGGGTGCTGACCGCCTTGAAGGCGGTGGTCGGCTGGTCGACGCCCTCCTTACCGCTCTTGCCGCTCTTCTCGGGAAGCGCGCCGAAGGCGGCCGTCGGACGGTCGACCGGCTCACCGGAAACGCCACCGCCCGCATCCGACGCCTCGCCCTTCCCGGCCGCGTCCTCCTTCTTCTTGGGCTCCCCCTCGCCGCTCTTCTCGGGAAGCGCGCCGAAGGCGGCCGTCGGACGGTCGACCGGCTCACCGGAAACGCCACCGCCCGCATCGGACGCCTCGGCCTTCCCGGACCCGCCCTCTTCGGACGCCCTCGGCTGCACCGTACGGAAGACGGCCGTCCGCTGATCGACCGACGGCTCGGACGGCTCGTCACCGTCCCCGTTCCGCCCGTCGTTCTTCCGGTCGTTCTTCCCGACGTTCTTCCCGTCCTCGGACGCGCCGTCAGCCTTGTCGGGCTTCGCCTTGTCGGTCTTCGCCTCGTCGGCGTCCGCTTCCGCCTCCGCGTCGGGCTCGGACACGCCCCCCTTGGGCGATCCGCCGGATACGCCGGAGCCCTTCTTCACCTCGCCCTCAGACTCAGGCGCCGCCCCCGACGTCCCGGAATCTTCGCCCGGTTCACCATCGCGAACACCTGAAACATTCGCGTCACCCTCGTCGGCCGCCGGTGCCTCCGGTTCCGCTTCGGCCTCCGTTTCGGCCTTCGCCCCGGACCCGCCGGACCCCGAGCGGAGGTCGCCGGACACGACGGCGACCGCCGTCGAACCCTGGGCCGCCTCCGCGTCACGCGAGACCGCGAGCCGCGGATCGCGCTCTCCCCTAGCCGTCTCCCCCGACGACTTCTGCTGATCCGACCTGCCGGGGGACTCGCCCGCCACCGATGCCTCCTCGATATGTGTCGCGGGACGCCTTACGCCCCATGGCGTCACGTCCCGCAGCCCAACCTCTACCAGTGTCCTGTGTGTCCGGCATGCGCTCGCGCATCGCCACAGCCGGAGGGCGTCCTCAGGTGCCCGTCAACCCGCTAGACGAGAACGACATACCTACAGGTTCCCATCCAAACCCCCCAGGCACTCTCGACAGACCAATGTGGCAGGGGTCACCCTGTCATTCATCCACGCGGGGAGGCATGGATGGGCAGGAGCCGCAGAACAATTCCGGAGGAGCTTCTGCTGCTCGCTTTGGACCCGACCACGGGTACCACGGCGCAGCCGCAGTCGCTCGACCTCGGTCTCGCCGGAGCGCAGCTAGTAGAGCTGGCTCTGGCCGGACGGATAGCCCCTGACGGGGATCGTATCGCCGTGGTGCTGCCACGGCCGACCGGAGATCCGACTCTGGACTCCGCGCTCGAACTGCTGCGCCGTCGCGGCAGCCCGGTGCGCGCGGTCCACTGGATCGGCGGGCCCCGGCTGGGGCTGCGCCAGACGTACCTCACGCACCTGGAGCGCTGCGGCATGGTGCATGCCGTGGAGGGCCAGATGTGTGGCGTACTGCCGACGACGCGCTACCAGGCGACGGATACGGCGATCAGCCGGGAGATCAGGGCCCGGCTGGACAGCGCGATCCGCACCGGCGTACCGCCGGACCCGCGGACCGCCGCGCTCGCCGCCCTGGCCCACGCGGTCGGGCTCGGCAAGCACCTGTATCCCGGGAACGAGGGGCGTTCCTCGCGCTCCAGGCTCCGGGATCTGATCCGGCACGACCCGATGGGCGGTCTCGTGGCGCACGCCGTGATGGACGTGCAGAACGGTGTCGCGGCGCAGCCACGGCGCACGCCGGCCGGAGGCCGACAGGCGGGGACACGCGCCGCGGCGGAGCCCGCGGCCGGCGTTCCGGCCCAGCCGTCCCGCCGCGGGGGCATGGCCCGCGTCGGAGCGCGCTGAGGCCCCTTCGGGGCACCACCGCACCACCACGCACCACCAGCCCGTCGAACGCACCAGCAGCCCGTCAGCGGGGCGGCGGACCCCGTTCCCGGCACCGCCCGGGGCGGATCGCCACCGTCCGGCTCCGAGCAGCACCCAGCACCACTGACGCTCCACCAACCGCACCGCAGTCCCCATCGACCCGGTTCGGGAGCCGCTGAAGCGCGCGGGGTGGTGGATCGGCCGATTTGGACGACCGGCCGTTCCACCGCCCCGCGCGCGCGTTCGTCCACCGTGGTGCGGCCGCCTTTGTGCGGCCATTTCCCAGCGCGGCCCCGTCCGGTAGTGGCAGGCTGCTGAACAGCAGAAATCAGCAGTACGAAGCCGGAGGTGCACGTCCTGTGACATCGAACGTCGGTCCCACTGTCCGGCGACGCCGGTTGGGCCAGGAACTGCGCAGGCTCCGCCAGGAGAAGGGCATGACGGCGGAGGAGGTGGCGGAGGAGCTGATGGTCTCCCAGTCGAAGATCAGCCGACTGGAGAACGGGCGCCGCAGCATCAGCCAGCGCGATGTGCGCGACCTGTGCCGCACCTACAAGGTGGAGGACAAGGCGCTGGTCGATTCCCTGATGCAAATGGCGAAGGAGTCGCGCCAGCAGGGGTGGTGGAACGCGTTCGGCGACGTGCCGTACAGCGTCTACATCGGCTTCGAGACGGACGCGGCGTCCCTGCGGGTCTATGAACCCCAGGTGCTCCCCGGCCTCTTGCAGACCCCCGAGTACGCGGAGGCGGTGATCAGCGGCGCCCTGCCGGAGGCCCCGCAGGACCAGATCGCCCAGCGGGTCCAGGTCCGGCTCAGGCGCCAGGAGCGGATCACCGACCCGCTGTCCCCGCTGCGGCTGTGGGCGGTCGTGGACGAGGCGGCGATGCGGCGGGTGGTCGGCAATTCGAAGATCATGAGCGATCAGCTGGACTATCTGGTCCGGATGAGCCATGAGCCCCATGTGACGGTGCAGGCGCTGCCGTTCGACATGGGGTCGCATCCGGGAATGAGCGGCCAGTTCACCATCCTGGAGTTCTCGGATGAGTCGGACACCAGCGTGGTCTATCTCGAGGGCGTCACCAGTGATCTGTATCTGGAGAAGCTCAGCGATGTGCAGAGCTACAGCATGATGTACGAACATCTGCGGGCCCAGGCGCTGAACGCGGATCAGAGCCGCCAGTTCATCACCGAGGTGGCCCAGGAGCACGCCCGCCGGCACGCGGAGAGCGAGGCGAACCAGACGGACTGAGGGGACACGGAAACGCTCCGGCGCGAACGACAGAAGGACGCGAACGACGCGAACGACGAGGGGCGGAGGCTACACCTCCACACCGCGCTGAGGAAGGGGCCGTAGGAATATGCCATCCGGTCGAGTGAATGGCCCGCTTTCCAGACGATGTTGCCGAGTAACGTCGATGACGCCTCCAATCGGGGGTGCGTCTCATCAACAAAAAGCATCGGAGCAATCGTGTCCATTCAGCAGGGAAAGACGAGCATGTGGGTGAAATCCTCGTACTCGGCCGGAAACGGCGCTTGCGTGGAGATCTCTTCCCCGGTCACCAGCGAGATCGCCGTGCGCGACTCCAAGGACCCGCAGGGACCGACGCTCAGCTTCGCCCCCGCATCGTGGTCGGCCTTTGTCGCCGACGTCAGCCGTGGCGCCTTCGACCTCGACTGACCAGCCCGCATACGAGCCCTCTCGACCGGCCGCCGTCCCCGCCGAGAGGGCTCATGGCGTTTCCGGCGCTTTCCTTCGCGTTCGGGATTTCCCGGCGCTTCCGCTTCAGCGGAGTTCATCCACGTATTGGTCCGTACCGGGAATCGTCGGAATGAACGGCGCCATGAATTCCACCCGGCCGAGACCGGCATCGGCCACCTCGTCATCGAGACCGGTGAAACAGCGGTCCCAGCATTCCCGGGGATCGGACTGGAGGAACCAGAGCAGGGTCAGCCGGGTGTCGACGCCCTCGACCTGCTTCACATACGACATCCGGTCCGAGGGAAGCGGGGTCGGCCGGAAGACCGTGACCAGCGCGGCGGGCGAGCCCGCGAGCCGACGCGGCAGATGTCGGGATCTGAGCCATTCGAGCAGCTCTCCCCGCCGCTCCGGGCGCTCGCTCTCGATCACCTCCAGCACCAGTCCGGCGTAGGGGTGGTCCAGCGCGTGGTGGTCGCGCGGACCGGCCGCCCCGTCCCGGTAGACGGTGGCCTCGTGGTCCTGGAAGGCCGTGAAGACGTGCGTGCGCTCCTGATAGACCCGCCCGTCCCGGCCCAGCCGCCGGTTGATCGCGACCGTCCACCGCATATGGTCCGCGTAGCGCCCTTCGGTGAGCCAGTAGACGGACAGATAGCAGCCGGCGGTCACCGGCCGGGCGATCGCCGACTTCTCCGGATAGCGCAGCAGTTGCAGCTCACGGGTGGCGACCCAGCGGCGGCCCGCGTAGATCCACGGCATGGCCATCGCGCCCGCGATGAAGTGGTCGTCCTCGTACCAGCGGTTGTAGGCGTACTCATGGCCCGGATGCGGCTCGACCATCGTGATCAGGGCGTGCCCCGGGCGCACCCCGTACGGACCGACGGAGGCCAGTTCCGCGTACGCGTCGCTCGTCATGTCCCTCAGGTTTAGCTGACGCCACGTCAGTTCGGGAAGGGGTGGACGGAGAGAACGAGCGGAATCGGGCGCCGGCCGGACCAGGGACCGGATCGCGGACCGGGCCGCGAAGCGGACCGCAGACCGGATCGTGGACAAATTAATTGCACACCGCACGCTTCCCCGTAGGGTGCTGGTCAGATCCGTCGAGCCGAGGAGTCGTCCCATGCGTGCCGATGTGCCGCCCCTTGCCGCCCGAGCCGCCTCCATCGGGGGCTCCCCGGTACGTGACATCCTCGCGGTCACCGCGCGCCCGGAAGTGATCTCCTTCGCGGGCGGGCTGCCCGCCCCCGCCCTCTTCGACATCGCGCCCATCACCGCCGCCTTCGAACGCGCGCTGGCCGAGGCACCGCAAGAGGTCCTCCAGTACTCGACCACCGAGGGCCTCCCCGTGCTGCGCGCCGCCACCGCCGCCCGGCTGACCGCCCGCGGGCTGCCGACCGACGCCGACGACATGCTCATCACCAGCGGCTCGCAGCAGGGTCTGAGTCTGCTGGCCACGGCGCTGCTGGAGCCGGGCGACGTGGTACTGGTCGAGGACCCCACCTACCTCGCCGCCCTCCAGTGCTTCGCCTTCGCGGGGGCCCGGGTCGTGCCGGTGCCCTGCGACGACCAAGGGCTCGACCCGGCGGCGCTCGAGACGATCGTCGCGCGGGAGCGGCCCAAGCTGCTCTACACCATCCCCACCTTCCAGAACCCCACCGGCCGCACCCTGCCGGCCGCGCGCCGCGGGGCCGTGGCCGAGATCGCCGAGCGGCACGGGCTGTGGATCCTGGAGGACGACCCGTACGGGGAGCTGCGGTTCGCGGGCGAGGCACAGCCGTGGATCGCGGCGGATGAGCGGGCCGCCGACCGTACGGTGCTGATCGGCAGTTTCTCCAAGATCATGTCTCCGGGGCTGCGGCTGGGGTGGTTGCGCGCCCCGGCGGCACTGCGCCGCGCCTGCGCGGTCGCCAAGCAGGCCGCGGATCTGCACAGCCCGACGATCACCCAGGCGGTGATCGCCCGCTATCTGACCGAGGCGGACCTCGACGCCCATCTGTCCCGGGTGCGCCATGCCTACCGGGAGCGCCGCGACGCGCTGCTGGCGGGGCTGCCCGAGGCCCTTCCGGTCGGTTCGCGGTGGAACGAGCCGGAGGGCGGCATGTTCGTCTGGGCCTCGCTGCCGCAGGGGTACGACGCCACGGAGCGGCTGCGGGAGGCGGTGCGGCACGATGTGGCCTACGTGCCCGGCGCGCCCTTCTACGCGGACCGGCCGGACCCGGCGACGCTGCGACTGTCGTTCGTCACCCACACGCCGGAGGAGATAGCCGAGGGGCTGCGCCGTCTGGCGAAGACCTTCCGGTAGGAACCTCCCGTGACGGTCCCCACGGCGGTCCTTCCGTGTCGGTCCTTCCGTGACGGTCCTCCCGTGTCGGTCCTTCCGTGACGGTCCTTCCGTGTCGGTCCTTCCGTGTCGGTCCTTCCGTGTCGGTCCTTCCGTGTCGGTCCTTCCGTAAGGACGTCTTGCGGGTAACCGCCCGGAGGCTCTGGCCTTCTGGTGGCAGTCCGCCTAACCTGACGCGACGCCAGGAACGGGAGGTGCCGCCATGCCGTTGCGGGGCAAGACCGTCGTCGTCTCCGGGGTCGGGCCCGGACTGGGGGCCCGGGTCGTGGCCGCGTGCGTCCGGGACGGGGCCCGCGTGGTGATGGGGGCGCGGACCGAGGAGCGGCTGCCGAAGGTGGCGGAGGAGGCCGATCCGGGCGGTGCGCACACCGCCTGGCGGGCCACCGACATCGCGGACGAGGCGCAGTGCGAGGCGCTCGCCGCCCTGACCCTCGACCGCTTCGGCGGGATCGACGCCGTTGTCCATGTGGCCGCGCTGGACAGCCACTTCGGCGGGCTGGAGGACGCGGACTTCGTCTCCTGGGCCCAGGTCGTGGACATCAACCTGTTCGGGACGCTCCGGATGACCCGCGCCTGTCTGCCCGCGCTCAAGCGGAACGGCGGCTCGGTCGTGCTGATCGGCACCCAGTCGTCGTCCGCCGCCCCCACCGAGGTGCGCCAGACCGCGTACGCCGCCTCCAAGGGCGCGCTGACCTCCACCATGTACGCGCTCGCGCGGGAGCTGGGGCCGCACCGGATACGGGTCAACACCGTGCAGCCCGGCTGGATGTGGGGGCCGCCGGTGCGGGCGTATGTGGCCTTCACCGCGCGGACGGAGGGCGTGACCGAGGCCGAGGTGCTGAACCGGCTCACGGACCGGATGGCCCTGCCCGAGTTGGCGACGGACGGCGATGTGGCGGAGGCCGCGGTGTTTCTGGCCTCCGACCGGGCTCGGGCGATCACCGGGCAGTCGCTGCTGGTGAACGCCGGTGAACTGATGCGTTAGCGCGACTCCTGTCCGGCCTTTCGGGATCCCGCTCCCGACGACCCATCGATCGGTGGGTGTGCGTCTGACGAAGTGCCCGCTCATCGTGGGTTGTCGGACTCGTTCACGACAACGATGCATCAGGTCAAGAAATCGTAAAATGGTTCTACGCTCTGACTTGCGTTCACATTCATGACCATCGAACCCTTGACCGGTCACCCGTGGGAGCGGTTCAATCCCGGAAGTACCCCGCTCCCGCTCGGGGGAACCGCCCCTGGACACGTCACCGACGAAGTGCGCTCCCGTTCATATGGCGGACCCCTGGAGGGGACATGAACAGTCTCGACTGGGTCGTACTGATCAGCTACTTCGGTGTCATGGTCATCATCGGCCTCTGGTCCCACAAGCGCGTGGACAACGTCAGCGACTTCTTCACCGCCGGCGGCAAGATGCCCTGGTGGCTGTCCGGGATCTCGCACCACATGTCCGGATACAGCGCGGTGATGTTCACGGGATACGCGGCCATCTCCTACCAATACGGCATCACCTCCTATGTCACCTGGTCCTTCCCGATCGCCATCGGCATCGCGATCGGCGCGAGCCTCTTCGCACCCCGGCTCAACCGGGTGCGCAGCAAACTCAAGGTGGCCTCACCGCTCGAATACCTGAAGAGCCGCTACAACGTCCCCACCCAGCAGGCGCTGGCCTGGTCCGGGGTGCTGTTGAAGATCGTCGACGTGGGTGCCAAATGGGCCGCCATCTCCACCCTGCTGTCCGTCTTCACCGGCGTCTCGCTCAACCAGGGCATCCTGATCACCGGTGCGGTCACCGCCGTCTACTGCACGGTCGGCGGTCTGTGGGCCGACGCGCTCACCGAACTCGGCCAGTTCATCATCCAGTTCGTGGCGGGCATCTCGATGCTGATCGCCGTGCTCCATGAACTGGACGGCTTCAGCACCTTCTGGAGCGTCTGGGACGACCTCCCCAGCAGCCATCACGAGCCGACCGTCGGCCCGTACACCATGACCTTCCTGCTCGCCTACCTGTTCATCAAGACCTTCGAGTACAACGGGGGCATGTGGAACCAGGCGCAGCGCTACATGGCGACCGACAGCGCCCACTCCGCCAAGCGCTCGGCCCGGCTCTCGGCCGTCCTGTGGTTCGTCTGGCCGCTGGTCCTGTTCTTCCCCATGTGGGTCGCGCCGCTGATCATCAAGACGGACAAGCCCGACGACTCCTACGCCGCCATGGCCGAGCATCTGCTGCCGCACGGTCTGCTGGGCCTGGTCATCGTGGGCTTCTTCTCACACACCATGGCGATGTGCTCCTCGGACGCCAACGCGATCGCGGCCGTGGTGACCCGGGACATCATGCCCGCGCTCTTCAGGTCCGTCCGGGAATGGTCCACCCGCACCGGGCTGCTCGCCGCCCGCTACACCACCCTGCTGTTCCTGGCCCTGTCCATGGCCATCGCCACCCAGGTCAACTCGCCCTTCTTCGGCGACATCATCACCGTGGTGATCAAGTGGGTCGCCGGGCTGATGGGGCCGATCGCGATCCCGATGATCCTGGGCATGCTGCGCGCCTTCCGCACGTCGGGGCCGACGGCGGCGCTGGTCAGCTGGGGGCTCGGTCTGATCGCCTTCTACCTGGTCAACTACCCGATCAACGACGCGATCGACGGTGGCGTGAACCTGGAGTACCAGGTCTCCATCCCGCTCGCGGTCTCGCTCGTGCTCTTCATCGTGGTCGGCTACCTCAAGCCGGAGGACACCCCGGAGCGCGACGCCATCCTGGACTCGCTCAACTCGGACGACGACGGGCCGGGTACGGCGGGTGCCGCGCTGTCGGTGCCGGGGCAGGGCCCGGCCGACCGCAAGCCGGTCGCGGGCGCCACGGAGTGACGGCTTCCGCGCCACGGTCATGACCCGGGCCGCCGGTCACCGCCCACGGCGGGGGCCGGCGGCCGGGCCGTACCACGTCGGATGGTGCCTTGGGGCAGGGCGCGCCTTGGGGCAGAGCGCGCCCGTCGTCAGGGCGCGCCCGTCGTCAGGTCACGCTGCATGAGGTGGGTGTCGATCCAGCGTCCGTGCTTGTGCCCGACACCGGCCAGCCGGCCCGCCGGGGTGAAGCCGAAGCGCCGGTGCAGGGCGGCCGAGGCGTCGCTGCCGGTGTCGGCGATGACCGCGACGACCTGCCGTACGCCCGCCGTGGCGCACCGTGCGAGCAGGGCGTCGAGCAGTGCGGCGCCGAGTCCCGCGCCGGTCCGCCCGGGGGCGAGGTAGATGCTGTCCTCGACGGTGTGGCGGTACGCGGGTTTGGGGCGCCAGGGGCCGGCGTAGGCGTATCCGGCGACCGTAAGGCCGGTGTCCTCGGGGACCTCGGCGACCAGGAACGGCAGCCCCCGGCCGGTCAGCTCCGTCAGCCGCCGCGCCCAGTCGTCGTCGGTGGGCGGGATCTCCTCGAAGGTGGCGACGGTCTCGGTGACGTAGTGGGTGTAGATCGCGGCGACGGCGCCCAGGTCGGCGTGAGTGGCGTCACGTATGACGGCTGCGGAGGCGTTCACGGACCCACCTTACGGTCGGCCTCCTTGGGCGATAGCGAAGCGGAATCGGGCAACGGGACGGCGGTCGGAGACTTCCGGCTCGTCACAGCACACGCCTCCCCCGCTCAAAGCCATCATCCGGAACGTACTATCGTCGGCCGTCCGCCCCGACCGACAAAAACCACCGTCCCTGCGGGCCCGTCCCCAGGGACCCTCTGGAGCTCCCGTGACCGCCACCCCGACGATCACCGACTCCCCGATCCACCGGGCCCGCGCCTTCGTGCTGCGCCGACCGACCCTCATGGCGGCGGTGTTCTGTCTGCTCTCCTTCACCGGGTTCTGGATCGCCCAGCGCGCCGCCCAGGTGTCGATGGTCGATCTGCTGGTCTACCGCGCCGAGGGATGGACCGTACGCCATGCGGCGGATCTGTACGACATGCGGGCGACGCAGCACCATCTCCCCAATACCTATCCGCCGTTCGCGGCCCTGGTCTTCACCCCGCTGACCCTGATGGGCACGGGCGTCCTGCTGACCCTCGGGACGGCCGTCAACCTCGTCCTGATGGTCGCCGTGGCCCATCTGTCGCTGCGGCTGACCGGTCTGCCGGCCCGGGTGCCGCGACCGGCCGCCGTGCTGGTCCTGGCCGGCGTCGGGGTGTGGTGCGAGCCGGTGTGGACGACCCTGCGCTACGGGCAGATCAACCTGCTGGTCGCGGCGCTGGTGCTGTGGGATCTGACCCGCCGGACGGGGCACCGCTGGGCGGGCGTCGGCACGGGTGTCGCCACCGGGATCAAGCTGACCCCGGGGCTGTTCGTGGTCTTCCTGGGGCTCGCCGGGGTGATCCTCGGCCTTGGGCGGCTGCGGGCGGCCAGGGCGTCCCGGAGCCGAGGCGGCCCCCAGAAGGCCGGCCCGCCGGGGCGCGGTGTGGGGAACGACCACCTGCGGCGCGCGACCGTCGCGACCACCGCCTTCGTCCTTACGGTCGCGTTCTCGGCGCTGGCGCTGCCGCATGACTCCCGGCGCTTCTGGACCGAGATCGTCTTCGCGACCGACCGACCCGGCGATGTCGAGGGCGCGGGCAACCAGAACCTCAAAGGCGCTCTCGCCCGCCTGCTGCACACCCCCGACCCGGGCATGTGGTGGCTCGTGGCGGCCGCGCTGGTCGGCTGTGTGGGGCTCGCCACGGCGGTCGCCGCCCAGCTGACCGACGACAGCCGCCTTCCGCACGCCCGCGCCTGGGCCGCCCTGACCTGCGCCGTGACCGCCCTTATGGTGAGCCCGATCTCCTGGTCGCACCACTGGGTCTGGGCCGTCCCGATGGTGTCGCTGCTCGCGGTGGAGGCGGTGCGGCGGCGGACGGCGGGGTGGACGGCGTGGACGGTGGTGACCGGGCTGCTGTTCTGCTCCTTCATGGTCTGGTACGCGCCCCACAGCCGGCCGGCCCGGGTGGAGCTCCACCAGAACGCCGGCCAGATGCTCCTCACCGCCGTCTATCCGCTGATCGCCATCGCCTTCCTGAGCGTGGCCGGGTATCTGACCCTGCGCGCCGTAAGGCGGCCACGGGAGGAGGCCGGGCCCGTACGACAGGTGGTCACCACCGGTGCGGGCACGCCGGAGCGGAGCTACGTGCGCGGATAGGCGGAGTGCGTACGCGGGCAGGCGGAGCTACGCGCGCGGGTAGCGGGTGAGCCAGGCCGGGGAGGAGCCGCCGGGGCCGTGGAGGGCGGGGCCCTGGGTCATCTCCATGGCGAAGTCGTCGGCCAGCTCCAGGATGGTGCCGCGCCCCTCCACCTCCGCCAGCCAGGCGGGCGGCAGCGCCGTCTCGCCGTGCAGCGCGCCCAGCAGATTGCCGCAGATGGCCGCCGTGGAGTCGCTGTCCCCGCCGTGGTTGACCGCGAGCAGCAGCCCATGGCGGACGTCCTCGGCGACCAGGGCGCAGTACAGGCCCACCGCCAGGGCCTCCTCGCCGGTCCAGCCCTCGCCCAGGGACGCGATGCGCTCGGGGGTCGGCAGACCCTGCCGTACGGCGCCGAGGGCGTGCCGGAGCGCGTTCGTGGTCTCCTCGTGGCCGGGGCGGGTGGCCAGATGGGCGAGGGCGCGCTGGACGGCCCCGTCCAGCGCCTCGCCGCGCGCCAGGCCGTGCACGATGAGGGCGAAGGCGCCGGCCGAGAGGTAGCCGGTGGGGTGGCCGTGGGTCTGGGCCGCGCACTCGATGGCCAGTTGGAAGACCAGCTGCGGCTCCCAGCCCACCAGCAGGCCGAAGGGCGCGGAGCGCATCACGGCGCCGCATCCCTTGGAGTCGGGGTTCTTGGGCGCCTCCAGGGTGCCCATGGTCTCGTCGGCGAGCCCGGTGATACAGGCCCGGCCCGGGGAGCGCTGGGCGTACAGCCACTCCTCGCGGGCCAGCCAGCCGGCGTCCTTACGGCGCTCATCGGGGCCCCAGTCGCGCTGGGTGGAGTACCAGCGGCGGTGCGCGGAGTGGATGTCGGTGGGCGGATGCCAGGCCCCGGTGTCGCGGCGCACCTGCGCCCGGATCAGTCCGTCCACGGTGAACAGCGTCATCTGGGTGTCGTCGGTGACCCGTCCGCGTCCGCCATAGGCGGGCAGGAAGTCCGTCACGCCCTCGGGTCCGTGCGCCGCCCTGATCTCGTCCAGCGAGGCGAACTCCACGGCCGCCCCCAGCGCGTCCCCGATGGCTCCGCCGAGCAGACAGCCGCGCACCCGGCTGCGGAAGTCCTGCTGTTCGGCGCGGCCCCATACGCCGGTCGCTGCGCTGGCGGTTGCGGTCACGACCTATGCCCCTTTTCTCCGCTGCTGTGATTGGCCCTGGACTGCCCTGGAGACTGTAATGGACACACAAAGATCGCCTCTGGGATCGCCGCCGATTGTGAAGGCGTCATCACGGGGAAGACGGCGGAGTGTCGCATTCCGGGCGTGCGGAATCCCCGCACCGGATGCCGACGGCGTCCTGGGCGTTGTCCGGGCCGGGGCGCGGCCCGCCGCGGTCAGTCCTCCAGCACCGGGAGCAGCTCCGGCAGATGGCCGTCCGAGGCGAGGGCGGCGGCCTGGCGGTCCTCGGCGACGGGGCCGTAGGTGGTGGTGCGGGGGCGGGCAGGACGGCCGGCCAGCTCGGCGATGCCCACGAGGTCCTGGATGGAGCGGTAGGAGCCGTAGGAGGAGCCCGCCATGCGGGAGATGGTCTCCTCCATCAGGGTGCCGCCCAGGTCATTGGCGCCGGAGCGGAGCATCTCCGCCGCGCCCTCCGTGCCCAGCTTCACCCAGCTCGTCTGGATATTGGGGATATGCGGGTGGAGCAGGATCCTCGCCATGGCCGTGACGGCGCGGTTGTCGCGGACGGTGGGGCCGGGGCGGGCGATTCCGGCGAGGTAGACGGGGGCGTTGGTGTGGATGAAGGGAAGGGTGACGAATTCGGTGAAACCGCCCGTCTCCTGCTGGATCTCGGCCAGCAGCCGCAGATGGGCCAGCCAGTGGCGGGGCTGGTCCACATGGCCGTACATCATCGTGGACGAGGACCGGATGCCCAGCTCGTGCGCCGTTTTGATGACCTCCACCCAGGTGGCCGTCGGCAGCTTGCCCTTGGTGAGGACCCAGCGCACCTCGTCGTCCAGGATCTCGGCCGCCGTGCCGGGGATGGTGTCGAGGCCCGCCTCGCGCGCCGCCGCCAGCCATTCGCGGATGGACATCCCGGTGCGGCTCGCGCCGTTGACGACCTCCATCGGGGAGAAGGCGTGGACGTGCATCCCGGGTACGCGCTCCTTGACCGCGCGGGCGATGTCGAAGTACGCGGTGCCGGGCAGATCGGGGTGGATGCCGCCCTGCATGCAGACCTCCACCGCGCCCACGTCCCACGCCTGCTGGGCGCGGTCGGCGACCTGCTCCAGGGAGAGGGTGTAGGCGTCGGCGTCCGTACGGCGCTGGGCGAAGGCGCAGAAGCGGCAGCCGGTGTAGCAGACGTTGGTGAAGTTGATGTTCCGGGTGACGATGTAGGTGACGTCGTCGCCGACCGTCGCCCGGCGCAGGTCGTCGGCGACGCGGCACAGGGCGTCCAGCGCCGGGCCGTCGGCGTGCAGCAGGGCCAGCGCCTCGGGGTCGGTCAGCCGGGTGGGATCGTCCGCGGCCCGTGAGAGGGCGGCCTTGACGTCGGCGTCGATCCGGGACGGCGCCATCCCCGGGGCCGCGGCCTCGCGCAGCGCCTCCCAGTCCCCGTAGACCTCGTCGAAGTCCTTACGGCGGTCGCCGGTGCGGCCCTCGGTGTCGATGGTGCGGTGCAGATCGGTGCGGCCAAAGGCGCCGAACGCCTCATCCGGCTCCTGCCAGGGCAGTCCCGCGGGGATCGCGTCCTCGCGGGCCAGACCGGTCTCCGGGTCGGCCAGGGCGGTCACATGCGGCAGCAGCCGGGGGTCCAGCCAGGGCTCGCCGCGCCGGATGTACTCGGGGTAGACCGCGAGCCGTTCGCGCAGCCGGAAGCCGGCGGCGGCGGAGCGCTCGGCCAGCTCGTCCACCTGGGGCCAGGGGCGCTCGGGGTTGACGTGGTCCGGGGTCAGCGGTGAGACGCCGCCCCAGTCGTCGATCCCGGCGCCGATCAGCTGCTCGTACTCCGCGTCGACCAGGTTGGGCGGCGCCTGGATGCAGGCGGACGGGCCCAGGATGTGGCGGGCGACGGCGACGGTGGCGACCAGGTCGTCCAGCTCCGCGTCCGGCATCCCCCGCATGGCGGTGTCCGGCTTGGCGCGGAAGTTCTGGATGATCACTTCCTGGATGCCGTGGTACGAGCGGGCGACACGGCGCAGCGCGAACAGCGAATCCGCCCGCTCCTCATGCGTCTCGCCGATCCCGATCAGCAGCCCGCTGGTGAAGGGGACCGAGCTGCGCCCGGCGTCCTCCAGCACGCGCAGCCGCACCGCCGGCTCCTTGTCGGGCGAGCCGTAGTGGGGGCCGCCGGGCTCGCTCCACAGCCGCTCGGCGGTGGTCTCCAGCATCATGCCCATGGACGGCGCGACCGGCTTCAGCCGCTGGAAGTCGGTCCAGGTCAGGGCGCCGGGGTTGAGGTGGGGCAGCAGGCCGGTCTCCTCCAAAATGCGGATCGCCATGGCCCGTACGTACGCGATGGTGTCGTCGTACCCCTCGGCCTCCAGCCAGGCGCGCGCCTCGGGCCAGCGGTCCTCGGGGCGGTCGCCGAGCGTGATCAGCGCTTCCTTGCAGCCCATTTCGGCGCCCCGGCGGGCGATGGCGAGGACCTCGTCGGGCGACATGAACATCCCGTGGCCCGCGCGGCGCAGCTTGCCGGGGACGGTCGCGAAGGTGCAGTAGTGGCACTTGTCCCGGCACAGCCGGGTGAGCGGGATGAAGACACTGCGCGAGTAGGTGATGACCCCGGGGCGGCCGGCGGCCTCCAGGCCCGCGTCGCGGACCCGGGCGGCGGAGGCCATCAGATCCTTCAGATCGTCACCGCGCGCCTGGAGCAGCACCGCCGCCTCGGCGGTGTCCAGCGCCACGCCCTCGCGGGCGCGCTTGAGCGCACGGCGCATCGCGTTGGCTGTGGGGGCGGCGGAGCCAGTCGGGGCGTCCGGTTCGTTTCCCTGCGCGCTCGTGGTCATCCTCCGAGCATACGAGCGGTGCGGGACACCGCCAGACGGCCTGGGCCTGCGGTTTTGTGGGTCTGATCACGGCGGGTCGGGGCCGGGTCCGGGAATACGGAACGGTGACGTGCGCGGGGCGCGCGCACCGGGCGTCGTCGGCCGCTGTCCGGACGGCACGTGGACGGGACTTGGCGGGGACACGGACGAGTGCACGCCACGGGGGCGCGGGGGTGACGGGAGCGGTGCGGACCCGTACGTTCCCTCGCCGCCATGGAGTTATCCACAGGGCTTTCCGCGCGTGTCACTCACGCGTACAACGGTGTCACGCGGGTGTCGGACGGCACTCTCGACTCTGGGGGGCACCTCATGCAGCGACGCGATGTACTCAGGCTCTCCGCGCTTGCGGGCGCGGCCGGTGTGCTGACACTCGATCCCATGACCTTCACCCAGGCCGACGCGGCCGGCGCGGGAGACGCCCGTGAGCAGACGAAGACCCTCAGCGGTCATCTGCCCACCGGCGCGCCGGACTTCGTCTACGTGCCGGTCGAGGTGCCGGGCGGGGTCCGCGAGATCGCCGTGTCGTACACCTACGACAAGCCGAGCGTCCCGGCCGGCACGCAGGGAAACGCATGCGATATCGGCATCTTCGACGAGCGCGGCACGGAGCTGGGCGGGCGCGGCTTCCGCGGCTGGTCCGGCGGCGCCCGCACGGAGTTCGCCATCAGCGCCGAGGAGGCGACGCCCGGCTATCTGGCGGGGCCGGTGCACGCGGGCACCTGGCATGTGGTGCTGGGGCCGTACACGGTCGCCCCGCAGGGCCTGGACTACGAGGTCACCGTCACGCTGCGGTACGGGGAGCCCGGCACCACCCCGAAGCCGGTCCACCCGCCGCAGCGGGCCAAGGGCCGGGGCCGCGCCTGGTACCGGGGCGACTCACATCTGCACACCGTGCACTCCGACGGCAAGCGCACCCCGGCCGAGCTGGTCGCCGCCGCCCGCGCCGCGGGGCTGGACTTCATCACCACCACCGAGCACAACACCACCTCCTCGCATGGCGCGTTCGACGGCCTGTGGGGCGATGACCTGCTGATCCTCACCGGCGAGGAGATCACCACGCGCAATGGCCACGTGGTCGCCCTCGGCACCGACCCCGGCGTCTTCATCGACTGGCGCTACCGCGCCCGGGACAACCGCTTCGGCCAGTTCGCCCGCAAGATCCGGCAGGCCGGCGGTCTGGTGATCCCGGCGCATCCGCACGGCACCTGTGTCGGCTGCAACTGGAAGTTCGGTTTCAACGAGGCCGACGCGGTCGAGGTGTGGAACGCGGACTTCACCCCGGACGACGAGATCACGGTCTCCGAGTGGGACAACACCCTGGTCGCCGCCTCCCGCGGCGAGGGCCGCTGGCTCCCCGCCGTGGGCCACAGCGACGCCCACCGCGAACCCCAGGTCGTGGGCCTGCCGCAGACGGTGGTGCTCGCCGACGACCTCTCCCGCACCGCCCTCCAGGAGGGCATCCGGGCCGGCCGGTGCTGGATCGCGGAGTCCTCGAAGATCGACCTCACCTTTGAGGCGGTCGGCGGCCGCGGCAAGCACGCGGGCATCGGTGAGCGCCTCCAGGTCGGCCGCACGGAGGAGGTGACGGTCCGGCTGAAGGTCTCCGGGGTGGGCCCATCCTGCTCGGTGCGGTTCCTCACCGACCAGGGCCAGCTGTACGGCACGGCGGTCCCCGACTCCGGGACGGTCACGGCCGAATGGCGCACGACGGCGTCCTACGCGGCGTACGTCCGCGCCGAGGTGCGCCACGCCCCGGCGGACGGCGGCGCCTCGGGCATACCGGGCCCGATGGCGGCGATGACGAACCCGATCTGGCTGGGCGAGCGCTGACACCAGTTTTAGTATCAAACGCGACCATATCGAGTGAACGGGTGGCTGTAATGTGACCCCATGGCCGCCGAGCTCCCGCACCGCACCACCACCCCGCGCGCGACCGACCGCCCCGGGGACGCGTCGCCCTTCGCCCTCGGCCTGCTGCTGCGCCGGGCGCACTGGCGCGCGGCCGCGATACTGACGGAGGCGCTCCGGCCGCTCGGCGTCGAGCTGCGGCATTTCGCCGTGCTGATCGAGCTGGTCAACCACGGACCCACGGTGCAGCGGGACTTGGCGACGGCGACCGGGTCGGACAAGGCGGGCATCATGCGCGTCGTGGACGACCTGGAGCGCAAGGGGCTGGCCGTGCGCAAGGCCGTTCCGGGGGACCGCCGGGCGCGGGCGGTGGAGATCACGCCACAGGGGCTAGAGCTGTTCGACGCGGCCCACGCGGCGGCGGAGCCGCTGGCCGAGCGCCTGGTCGCCGGCCTGGGACCCGGCGAGCCCGAGCAGCTGACGGATCTGCTGACCCGAGTGGCGCACCCCTCGGACAGCGAGGCGTAAGCACGCCCGCGGCATCCGCACGGCCGCACCTCTCCCCGCCTCGCCCTGCTCGCGGCCCACGTGTCGCGAAAAGTAGTATCGAGTGATACTGTATCACTCGCAACAAAGAAAGGCGCACGAACGGATTGGACGGATAACGCGAAAGCGGATGGAGAGGCAGGCGGACATGGACGTCTACGAGGCGGTCACGAGCCGACGAGCGGTGCGCGGATTTACGGACCATCCCGTCCCGAGGCAGGTACTGGAGCGCGTCCTGTCCGCCGCGGCGTGGTCGCCGTCCGGATCGAACCTCCAGCCGTGGCACACCTACGTGCTGACCGGTGAGCCACTGGCCGAACTCAAGAAGCGCGCCGGTGAGCGCGTGACCGCGGGCGACCCCTGGGACGAGCGGGAGTACGAGATGTACCCGCCCGTGCTGAAGTCCCCGTACCGCGAGCGCCGCTCCGCCTTCGGCGATCAGCGCTACGGAGCCCTCGGCATCGCGCGTGAGGACTGGGAGGCACGCCAGAGGGCCACCGCCGCGAACTGGGACTGCTTCGGCGCGCCCGCCGCCCTGTTCTGCTACATCCACCGCGACATGGGCTCACCCCAATGGGCCGACGTCGGCATGTATCTACAGACCGTCATGCTGCTGCTCCGCGCCGAAGGACTGCACAGCTGCGCACAGATGGCATGGTCGGTGTATCGGACGACCGTCGCGGAGGTCCTGTCACCGCCGGACGACCTGATCCTCTTCTGCGGTATGTCGATCGGATTCGAGGACGCCACGGTGAAGGACGCCCGCACCGGCCGGGCGCCGCTCGACGAGACGGTCACGTTCGTCGACAGCTAGCGCCCGCCCCCCGATCACCCGCGGCCGATCCCCTCGCGCCAAGCCGCGTCCGCCGCGCACGGCCCACTCAGCCGGCGGTTCATATACCGCATTACGGACATACTTCATGAGTCCAACCCCGACGAAAGGGATGTCATGAAGTTCGCGGTCATCGGCGGCACCGGGCTGATCGGGTCGCAGGTCGTCAAGAATCTGAACGCCGCCGGGCACGAGGCGGTCCCGCACTCGCAGTCCACCGGAGTCGACGTCATCAGCGGCCAGGGCGTGGCGGAGGCGGTGGCGGGCGCCGACGTCGTCGTCAACCTGACGAACTCCCCGACCTTCGACGAAGCCTCCCTGGCCTTCTTCCGGACCTCGATGGACAACCTTCTGGCCGCGGCTCAGAAGGGCGGCGTCGGCCACTTCGTCATCCTCTCCATCGTCGGCGTGGACCAGGTGCCGGAGCTGGACTACTACCGGGCCAAGGCGCTCCAGGAGGAGATCCTCGCGGCCGGTCCGATCCCCTACTCGATCGTCCGGGCGACGCAGTTCATGGAGTTCATGGACGCCGTCCTGTCCTGGACCTCCGACGGCGACACCGTCCGGCTGCCCGCCACACCGATCCAGCCGATCGCCGCCAAGGACGTGGCCGCCGCGGTGGCCGACGTCGCCGCGGGCGCCCCACTGAGGGGCATCCGCAACATCGCGGGACCCGAGGTCTTCACCCTGGACGAGCTGGGTCGGATCACCCTGTCCCACAAGGGCGACAACCGCACCGTCGTCACCGACCCCACCGCCGGCATGTTCGCCGCCGTCAAGGGCGGCGTCCTCACCGACACGGGCGCCCACCTCGCCCCCACCCGCTACGCCGACTGGCTCGCGTAACGCACCGCCGACCACGAAACCGCCCACCCGCCCCTCGACACGGAACCGGGCCATGGGCGGTTTGCGGTCTCAACCTGTACCGGCTTCGAGCGCGAACGGTGGCCCGGGAGCGCGCCTACCAGCCGTGCTCGGTGAAGCTCGTCGCGCCTTCCAGGTAGCCGTGCAGTCCGGCGGCCGGGTACTCGATGATGTCCTCGGGCAGGTCGTGCACCGGGAACCACCGCAGCGCGAGGCACTTCGCCGGTTCCCGGTTCTCCGGCTCACCCATCCACTGCGTCGCCTCGAAAAACAGTCCCAGCCGGGTCACCTCTTCCGACTGCCTGTGGTGCACCGTGTGCACCAGACGCAGGTGATCCGGGTCAACCGTCACGCCGGTTTCCTCCAGCATCTCCCGGGCGGCCCCCTCCCTCACACTCTCGCCATGTTCGAGCTTTCCGGAGGGAGCATGCCATCGGCCGTATCCATAGGGGCCGCCGCGCTGAGACAGAAGGATTTTCTCGCCGGCACGCAGGATGACATGTGTGTCGATGACAGGGGCCGCTGGGTTCATCGGGTCACCAGGGATCGTCGGGTATGGGGTGGAGTGTGAGGCTACCGGTGTGATGAGGGAGAGCGTGGGTGATCCGGTCGGCCACCGCCGGGGGTTGCAGGTGGGTGGTGTCCACTTCCAGCACGTGGACGCCCATGCCGCGTAGGGTCTCGGCCGCTTCGGCGTACAACTGCACCTCGCGAGTGGGCGCGTGGAAGCGGTGCCGGGCTCCGCGGGCGGCCAAACGACTGGTGATGACACTCGGCTCGGCCGTGAGGATGACGGCCAGGTCAGGCAGAAGGACGCCGGTATTCACCGCGAGCAGATACGGCTCCGGCACCCCGTCGAGGCGCTGCAGAACAAGGGTGGAAGCGAGGTAGCGGTCACAGAGCACGGTCTTGCCGGCGTCCAGAGACGGCTGGATCTCGGCGTCGATGTGCTCCCAGCGGTTGGCGGCGACGAGGCATGCGAGGGCCCGGCCGCCAAGCTCGTTGGCGTGAGCGCGGGTGAAAGCTCCCAGCGGGCTGGTGGAGGGTTCCGCCGTGGCCAGGACATCCGTCCCTCGGACGCGCATCCGGTCGGCGAGAACGCCGAGCGTGGTCGACTTCCCGACGGCGCCGGGTCCGTCGAGGGTGACAAAGGTGCCTCGCTTCGGGATCACGCCGCGGCTCCGTTCGTTGTGCGGGCGTGCTGCTCGCGAGTGACCTCGGCGAGCGCGGTGCGCAGCTCCGCAAGCGGGACGGCTCCGAACTGGATGCCGACGGAGAAGTTGAACTCGTCACGCGCGAGCATGCCCTCGTCGATGCCGTCACGGGTCAGGTCAACGTCGGAGTAGGCGAGCAGCTTGTCCGGGTCGTGACCGGAGGCGACGAGCGCCGCCCAGATCGGTGTACCTGGGTAGGGGCGAAACTCGAACGCGGAGGCCCGGAAGTTGCCGGGCTGTCGGTCGGCAAGCTTCCATAAGTTGCGGATGTGCCGCATCGTCGCTCGGAGGTCGTCGCGTTCCTCTCCGGGGTAGCCGAAGATGAAGTAACCCTTTACATGGATACCTCGCGCGAGAAGCCGACGGGTGACGTCTTCGGTCATCGTCGCTGTGATGCGTTTGTCCATGGCCATGAGGACGCGGTCACTGCCGGACTCGATGCCGAGTGCGACTTCTCGGAGCCCGCAGCGCTTGAGGGTGTCGAGCATGTCGTCGTCGGCGCGGTGCAGGACATTGATCCGCCCCGTGGCATCCCATACGAAACGGTCACCGACGCCGTGGCGGGCAAAAGCGGCCATCTGTGGCCGGATGACCCGAGCAGCACCGAGGAACAGGTCATCGACGAACCGGAACGCGCTTACTCCGTAGGCTGCGTGCAAGGCCTGTAGCTCGGCGACGATGCCCTCCGGCGCTCGTGAACGAATCTTCACCTCCGGGTTGGCGGAAACGGCTGCCCCGCAGAAGCCGCAGTCGTAAGGGCATCCCCGGCTCCCGACCATGTTCGCCTCGCACAGGCCGTCGTTGGCCATGTACGGGTCCTGAGTCAGAAAGACGCGGTCGACCACCGGTAAGCCGTCGATATCGGGAGACAGCCACCGCGCGACTTGCCCCGGCGGGCACAAACCGGTGGCGTGGGTGCTGAGCAGCGGATCTCGCCACATGACGCCCGGGAGTTCGGCGCGACGTCGATGGTCGCCCAGCAGGGCGGCGACGCGGGTCTCACCTTCGCCGATGACCAGGGCCCACAGACGGCTCATGCGGGGGTCATCGAGGATGCGTCCGGGCATGGCCCGCGCGTGGTGTCCGCCCACCATCAGGGCGATGCCGGGATCCAGGGCGGCGGCGATCCGTGCCGACATCTCATAGGTGGGCGCCAGCAGATTCATTCCGACCCACCGCGGGCCGGCCGCGTTGACGATCCGGGCGGTCTCCTCGACGCCGAGACCGTGCGCCTCGCCGTCCAGTACTCCGACGTTGAAGCCGCCGACCTCACGGGCGTACGTGGCGATGTAGCCCAGGCCGAGAACCGGCAAGGTGTAGTTGTTCACCCGCGGCCGCATGGCGTAGTCGCGCAGCGGCGCGTTGACGAACACCGCGTCGAGCGCGCGGGTCGGATCAGCTCCGGCGATGAGGTCAGGTGCGGTGCGTGCTGCCTCCGGGTTGCCGGGTAATGCGGGCATGGCTCCCCCAAGCGAGTGTGAAGAGGGTCAGGGTGTGGAGCTCCGCGCGGTTGGGCGCCCAGCGGCGCCACAGGGCACCGAACTCACGCTCTGAGCCTGGCCAGTCAAGGCCAGGCGCGGCGCGGCGCGCCCAGGTGCGCACGGCAAGGTCGCTGTACGGATAGACGGCGTGGTCACCCGTGTAGTCAGCTGCCGCCGCCGAAGCGGTCCACGGGCCAATACGGGGTACCTCGTCAAGCGCTTTGACCAGATCATCGGGGTCAAGCCGACGCCAGGTCTCGCCATGCTTGAGGTAGGCACGAGCAGCGGCCCGCAGGGCAGTGCGGTGGAACAAGACGCCGGCCGCAGCGAACTGCTCGTCGTCCAGACCGAGAACTACATCCGGACCGGGCGTCAGGGCCACAGTCCCGGCGGATGTCTCCATGGTGCTGCCATATGCCGCGCACCAGCGCCGGTACACCGACCGCGCCTGCTGGGCCCGCACGACTTGGCGGAGGATAGCCGTCGTAATCGCGTCCCACAGAGACGGATTGGTCAGCCGTGTCACCGTGCCCAGACGCGCCAGTTCATCGACCAGGACGACGGCCTCGGGGTGAGGAGGCAGACCGGCTGCGGCCGTGCGGGCGATTGGCGGCGCCTCCGCCTTTGCCTCCGGATCCGCCACGTCGGTGCGGCGAAGGGTCAGGCCGACGCCCTCCTGCCAGTGGACCAGCCACCTGCCCTCCTGGTGTTGAACGACGCGCAGTGCGGCGCCTCCGGGCGCCTCGTGCCAGGCAGGGTGTTCGGTGATCACTGTGATAGTCGTCATGTGCTCGATTCCGGCTGGGACATGAGGTCTGCGCTGGATGATGGCAGGCTCCCGTGCCGCGTGACACGTGTTTGCGGCTCGCTCCACCGAAAGGCTGTATGGCCGGAGTCTGGGACCGTCCGCCATACGACTTCGGGAGACGTTCGCCAGACCGCTACAGCCCGCGGAACCGCGCCCAGACGCACTTGCCGCACCGGCGGGGGGTGTGGCCCCACGCGTTCGCCAGTTGCTCGATGACGTAGAGGCCGCGGCCGCCTTCCGCGTCGATGTCGACGACGCGGAGCCGGGGGAGTCTGTCACCATCCGGGTCCGTCACCTCGAGCACGATGTCCTGACCCTGCACCGAGACGCTGATCTCGATCTGGGCGAAGGTCACGCGGCAGTGCTTGATGGCGTTCGAGACCAGTTCGCCCGCCGACAGGATCACGTCGTCGGCGAGGCCGCCGCTCACGCCCCAGTCCGCGAGGCTCTTGCCCACCCGGGCCCGCGCTCCCGGCACGTTCCTTATGTGCTTGGCGATCCGGAAGGTGTCCCGTCGCGAGTCGTCCGTAACGGCCTTGGGCATGGCAGACCTACCCCCTGACTGTGCGTCAAGATTGCGCTCCGTAGCGGCGCATGCACAGAGGCTAGGCTGGCGACTCTCACTCACGCAACTCCCCTAGAGTGCACATGTGCACGAACCGCTCGACGCGAATCGTCACCCGACGTTCGTTCTTGGGGGCAGACTTGGGCTTGAGAGAGGGAGACAACGACATGCCCGCAGGTGGGAAGCCGACTGTGCGTAGCAGGCGGTTCGGCCGCAAGATGCAGCGCCACAGGATCAAGGCTGGCTTCGACCAGGCACAGGCTGCGGAGTTCATCTACGGATCGCGCTCCAAGATCAGCCGCATGGAAGACGGGATCACCACGGCCAAACCTGCTGAGGTTCTACTGCTCCTCGACCGGTACGGCGTCAGCGACGAGAAAGAGCGCGACCACCTCGTGTGGCTCGCCAAGAACAGCAACCATCGCGGATGGTGGCTGAACTTCCCGGAGCTTTCAGAGGGTTACCGAAACCACATTTCGCTTGAAGACGACGCCACGGCCATTTGCGAATGGCAGACGGTACTGGTGCCGGGCCTCCTGCAAACAGCGAGGTACGCGGAGTGCGTAACCATGGCCGGACCCGACTATGTGGCGCCCGATGTCGTGGCTCAGTTGGTGAAGGTGCGCGAAGGGAGACAAGCGAAGATCGGCGAAGGCGGGACCAGGTATGCGGCCGTTATCTGGGAGCCGGTGGTCATCAACTCGCTGGTCCCCGACGACATCTACCTCGGACAGCTGGAGCACCTTCTCGAGGTGGGGAAGCGGCAGAACGTTTCCCTTCAGGTCCTGCCCCTGTCAGCAGGGGTGAAGGCCGGAATGACGTACCCCTTTTCTTCGTTCTGCTTCGAGGATCAGCCGACCGTTGAGGCCGTCGCCATCGATAACCTCAGAGGCGCGTCCATCCTCGAAGGCGCCGAGGATCTCGCGGCTTACACCCGCGCTTTCGAACAGCTACGATCTGCCGCACTGGCACCGGATGCAAGCGCACGGCTGATCCGGCGCGTACTGCGGAGCAAAAAGGAAGCCACATCGTGACCCCTGAGGTTATAGGTCCCTACATCAAGTCGTCGTACTCGGGCCAGAACAACAACTGCCTGGAAATCGCGGCCACATCCGACGGCGGCCGCGCCGTGCGGGACAGCAAGAACCCCGACGGCCCCTCCCTCCGCTTCACCGGTACGGAATGGCACGCATTCCTCCGGGGCGTCGAGCGCGGGGTGTTCGACGACTAGCCGGGGCAGCGCAGACGCATGACAGGGGCCCCGGCATCCGCCGGGGCCCCCGCCCGGTCGGTCAGCCCCTCGTGCTCACCGTCTCCGTGTCGCGCCCCGACCGCAGGACCCGTCCCGGTATCGCGCCGGTGATCTCGTCGTCGCGGATGGTCTCGGTGCCGCCCACCCGGACGCTCACGATCCCGGTCGCCCGCGAGTCCAGGCGGGGGCTGTCGCCGGGGAGGTCGTGGACCAGTCGGGCCCGGCCCGCGTCGATCCGGTCGGGGTCGAAGAGGACCAGGTCGGCGTGGTAGCCCTCGGTGATCCGGCCGCGTTCGCGGAGCCCCAGCAGCCGGGCCGGGTCGTCCGTCAGCATCCGCACCGCCCGTTCCAGGCCGACCAGTTTCCGGCCGCGCAGACAGTCGCCGATGAAGCGGGTGGTGTACGGGGCGCCGCACATGCGGTCCAGGTGGGCGCCCGCGTCCGAGCCGCCGAGCAGGACGTCCTGGTGCTCCCAGGTCTGCCGGCGCAGTTCCCAGCTGGCCGGATCGTTGTCGGTCGGCATGGGCCACAGCACCGTACGCATCCCGTCGGCGGCGCAGATTTCCACCAGGCAGTGGAATGCCTCCTGACCGCGCTCGGCGGCGATGTCGCGGACGACCCGGCCGGTCAGCCCGGCGTTGGCCGCGCTGTAGGTGTCGCCGATGACGTAGCGCTCGAAGGTGGTGAGCCGCCGGAAGACCCCGGCCTCGGGGCTGTTCGCGCGGCGCAGCAGCTCCGCCCGTACGGCCGGGTCACGGAGCTTGGCGATCCGTTCCGGTATCGGCAGTCCCAGGATGTCGCCCCAGCCCGGGATGAGGTTCAGCGCGCAGAAGGTGCCGAGCGACATGTTCATGGGGGTGAGGATCGGCATGGTGAGCGCGACGATCCTGCCGCCCTCCTTACGGGCCCGTTCACTGGCCTGGAGCTGGCGCGGTATCCGCTCGGGGACGGCCGCGTCGATGGTCAGCACGTTCCAGTTGAGCGGGCGGCCGGCGGCCGCGCTCATCTCCACCAGCAGGTCGATCTCCTCGTCGGAGAACTGGTCGAGGCAGCCGGCCACGATCGCCTCGATCTGCGTCCCCTCGTGCTCGCCGACGGTCCGGGAGAGCGCCAGCAGTTCCTCGGGCCGCGCGTGCCGGGAGGCGACCGGCTGTCCGTCCCCGTCGGAGTGGGTCGAGGACTGGGTGGTGGACAGCCCCCACGCCCCCGCGTCCATCGCCTCGTGCAGCAGCCGCTCCATCTCCGCCAGCTGCGCGGGGGTGGGCTGCCCGCCGATCGCGTCCTCGCCCATGGCGTGGCGGCGCAGCGCGCAGTGCCCCACCATGAAGCCCGCGTTGACGGCGATCCGGCCCTCCAGCGCGTCCAGGTACTCGCCGAAGCCGTGCCAGGTCCAGGACGCGCCCCGCTCCAGCGCCACCAGCGACATGCCCTCGACGCGGCTCATCATCCGCCGGGTGTAGTCGGCGTCGGCGGGGCGGTCGGGGTGGAGCGGGGCGAGGGTGAAACCGCAGTTGCCGCCGGCGATGGTGGTCACGCCGTGGTTCATGGAGGGCGTGGCGTACGGGTCCCAGAACAGCTGGGCGTCGTAGTGGGTGTGCGGGTCGACGAACCCGGGCGCGAGGACGAGCCCGGTGGCGTCCTCGGCGGACCGGGCCGGTTCGGTGACGGTCCCGGGCTCGGCGATGGCCACGATCCGGCCGTCCCGGATGCCGACGTCGGCGACGTACGAGGGCGCGCCGGTGCCGTCCGCCACGGTGGCGCCCTTGATCAGGTGGTCGAGCACGGGTTCAGGTCCCTTCTGGTGTCAGCCCGCCGTGACGTCTGTCGTGTCAGCCCGCCGTGGCGTCGCGGAAACGGCTCGTACGGTGCACCGGGTCGGTGTCGATCTTCGGGATGACGTGCTCGCCGATGAGCTTGATCGTGTTCATCGTGTCCTCGTAGCCGATCCCGATCGGCAGCCCGAACGACAGCTGGTCGGCCCCGGCCTGTTCCCACCGCTTGCACTGGCGGAAGACCTCGTCCGGGTCGCCGCAGATCATCAGCTCCTCGGCGATGAGCAGTTCGATGATCTCCTCGGTGTACTCCGGCAGCAGCTCGGGCCACTCCGGGATGCCCTCCGGGCGGGGGAAGGTGTCGTGGTAGCGGAAGAGCAGCGACTGGAGGTAGTTCAGCCCGCCGCCGACCGCGATCTCGACGGCCTTGGCGTGGGTCTCGGCGCAGATCGCGGTGGAGGTGACCATCACGTTGTCGTTGACGAAGCCGCCGACCGGCTCGGCCTCCTCGATGGCGCTCTTGTAGGAGTCCAGGACCCACTCCATGTCGGAGACCTTCTGGATGGAGAAGCCGAGCACACCGAGCCCCTTCCGGCCGGCCATGGCGTACGAGGGCGGCGACCCGGCCGCGTACCACATCGCCGGGTGGGCGGCCCCGTACGGCTTGGGCAGCACCTTGCGCGGCGGCAGCGACCAGTGCTTGCCCGTGAAGCCCTGGTACTCGTCCTGGAGCCACATCTTGGGGAACTCGGCGATCGTCTCCTCCCAGATCTCCTTGGTGGCGTTCATGTCGGTCACGCCCGGGAGGAAACCGAGGATCTCGTGGCTGCCCGCGCCCCGGCCCGAGCCGAACTCGATCCGGCCGCCCGAGAGGTGGTCCAGCATCGCGACCTTCTCGGCGACCTTGACGGGGTGGTTGACCTGCGGCAGCGGGTTGAAGATGCCGGAGCCGAGGTGGATGCGCTCGGTGGCGTGGGCGAGGTAGCCGAGGAAGACATCGTTCGCGGAGAGGTGGGAGTACTCGTCCAGGAAGTGGTGCTCGGAGGCCCATGCGTACTTGAAGCCGGACCGGTCGGCCTGGATGACGTACTCGGTCTCCTCGACAAGCGCGTGGTGCTCGGCCTCGGGGTCGGTTCGGCGTCGGCTTTCGGGGACGTAGCCCTGCACGAAGAGTCCGAATTCCATGGAGGTTCACCGCCTCAGACGACGTCTATCTGACGCCTCGTCAGATTTTGATTGACTCTGGCACCGCGGACATGGACCGTCAAGGGCCGCCGGGGGAGCCGGGGGACCGTCGCAGTTCTCGGGGTCGGCCGGGTGACCGACTCGTGGTCGGCTAGAAGACCGAGACGCCGGTCAGCCAGCCGCCGTCGACGACGAACGGCTGGCCCGTCACGTACGACGAGTCCTCCGAGGACAGGAAGAGCGCCAGCCGCGCCACCTCCTCCGGGCGGCCGATCCGGCCCAGCGGCACCAGCTTGCGGTAGAGCTCGTCGACCGCCGCCGACGCCTCCGCGCTGTCGGCGGCGGGGTCGAGCTGGGCCGGGTTGGTCATGGGGGTGTCGATCGCCCCCGGGCACATCGCGTTGACCCGGATGCCCTTGTCCGCGAGCTCCATCGCGGCCACCCGCGTCATCCCCACCACCGCCGCCTTCGTCGCGGCGTAGGAGGTGAGGAAGGCCATGCCGGACAGGGCGACGTACGAGGCGGTGTTCACGATCGTCCCGCCGCCCGCCGCCGCCAGCTCCGGCGCCACCGTCCGCATCCCGAGGAACGTCCCGACCTGGTTGACCTGGACCACCTCCAGGTACTCCGCCAGCGGGGTGCTGGTCAGCTCGTTGAAGCGGAGGATGCCGGCGTTGTTGACCAGGCCGTCCACCGCACCGAAGGCGTCCTTGGCGGCCGCGACGGCGGCGGCCCAGTCGTCCTCCCGGCCCACGTCCAGGTGCACGAAGCGGGCACGCTCCCCCAGCTCCTCGGCCAGCGCCTCGCCCGGCCCGTCCAGTACGTCGCCGAGGACCACCCGGGCGCCCTCCGCCGCGAACAGCCGCGCTTCCTGTTCCCCCTGCCCGCGCGCCGCCCCGGTGATGAGGACGACCCGCCCGTCCAGCTTGCCCATCGCGTTCTCCCTCATCATCGAGCCAGTCGTCGAGCCAGGTCATCGAGCTAGTCATCGAGGTGCGGGGCGACATCGGTGGCGAAGGCCGCCATCTGGTCGGTGAGCTCGGCGTGGTCCCGGCAGCGGAACCGCACCTGGATCTGGTCCACCCCCATCGCGGCGTACGCGCGCAGGCTGTCGGCCAGCCGCTCCGGCGCGCCGGTCAGGGTCCGGCGCCCCACGTCCCAGCCGGGCTCCCCCACGTACAGCGGTTCGGTGATCGCGCCGATCTCGGCGGGCTCGTCGATCCCGGCCGCTTCCCGCAGCGCGCGCAGCCGGGCGATCTGGCCGGGCAGCCGGTCCCGGGGGTCGCCCTGCGGCAGCCAGCCGTCACCCCGGACGGCCGCCCTGCGCACCGCCGCGGGCGAGGAGCCGCCGACCCACAGCGGGGGCCGCGGCGTCTGGACGGGGCGCGGGGCCTGCCCCAGACCGCTGAACGCGAACCGCTCCCCGCGGAAGCCGGGGAACTCCTCCGGCCCCAGCGCCGCCTTCAGCGCGTCGACCGTCTCGTCCAGCAGCGCCCCGCGCCGGGCGAAGTCCACCCCGAGCGCCTCGAACTCCTCCCGCACATGCCCGGCCCCGACCCCGAGGATCAGCCGGCCGCCGGAGAGGTGGTCCAGCGTCGCGTACTGCTTGGCGGCCAGCAGCGGATGCCGTAGCGCGGCGACCGCCACATGGCTGAGCAGCCGCACCCGCTCGGTGGCCGCGGCGAGCCAGCCCAGGGTGGCCACCGGGTCGTACCAGACGGTGCCCATCGCGGCGGCCAGCCGCCGCGGGATCGCGACGTGGTCGCAGACGGCGAGGTACGCGAAGCCGAGCCGGTCGGCGGCGCGGGCGACCGCGAGGAGCTCGGCCGGACCGGCCTCGGCCTCCCACGCCTCGGCGTAGAGGGTGGACTGCGACTGGACGGGCAGCTGCATGCCGTAGCTCAACCGGCCCCGGGGCAGGACGCGCATGCCGGGCCTCCTCGTCGGTGAACCGCCATCGTCGTGACGGATGTCGGCCATCGTCGTATCTGACGGCCCATCAGACAAGGGCCTGCGCCGGGGTCTCGTCCCGGCCGCGAAACACCCCGTCGGCGTGACCGCGTCCGGGGCACTCGCGTCCGGCGCGCCGGGCGCTCCCCCGTAACGCCCGGCACACGCGGACACCCGGACGCCCGGACACCCGGACACCCGGCCCTCCGTACCGCCGCGCCCACGTCAGCCAACCCCCGGCGCCCCCGCCCAGAGCCCCTCCGCCGTGAGCCCCAGCAGCTCGATCGCGTTGCCGCGGACGATCCGCTCCACGACATCCGGCGCCAGATGCCCCATCTGCGCCTCGCCGACCTCCCGGGACGCGGGCCAGGTGGAGTCGGAGTGCGGATAGTCCGTCTCGTACAGCACGTTGCCGACCCCGATCGCGTCGAGATTGCGCAGCCCGAACGCGTCGTCGAAGAAGCATCCGTAGACATGCTCCGCGAACAGCTCGGACGGCGGTCGCAGCACCTTGTCCGCCACTCCGCCCCAGCCCCGGTTCTCCTCCCACACCACGTCGGCGCGCTCGAGGATGTAGGGAATCCAGCCGATCTGGCCCTCCGCGTACATCACCTTCAGATGGGGGAAGCGCTCGAACTTGCCGCTCATCAGCCAGTCCACCATCGAGAAGCAGCAGTTGGCGAAGGTGATCGTGGAGCCGACCGCCGGGGGTGCGTCGGCGGAGGTCGAGGGCATCCGGGAGGAGGAGCCGATGTGCATCGCGACGACCGTGCCGGTCTCGTCGCACGCGGCGAGGAAGGGGTCCCAGTCGTCGGTGTGGATCGACGGCAGCCCCAGGTTCGGCGGGATCTCCGAGAAGCAGACGGCACGCACCCCGCGCGCCGCGTTCCGCCGCACCTCGGCGGCGGCCAGTTCGGCGTCCCACAGCGGGACGATGATCAGCGGGATCAGCCTGCCCCGGGCCTCGGGGCCGCACCACTCCTCCACCATCCAGTCGTTGTACGCCCGGACCCCGAGCAGCCCCAGCTCGCGGTCGGCGGCCTCGGTGAAGGTCTGCCCGCAGAAGCGGGGGAAGGTGGGGAAGCAGAGCGCCGACTGGACGTGGTTGACGTCCATGTCCGCGAGCCGGTCCGGCACCGAGAAGGAGCCGGGCCGCATCTGCTCGTAGGTGATGGCCTCCAGCCGCACCTCGTCCCGGTCGTATCCGACGGCGGTGTCCAGCCGGGTCAGCGGCCGGTGCAGCTCCTCGTACACCCACCAGTCCGCGAGGGGCCCGTCGTCCCCGGGAGCGCCCATCTTCGGGGCGAACCGGCCGCCGACGAACGTCATCTCCTTCAGCGGCGCCCGGACGATACGCGGTCCGGTGTCGCGGTACTTCGACGGGAGACGGTCCCGCCAGACGTGAGGGGGCTCAACCGTGTGGTCGTCCACCGAGATGATCTTCGGGAAGCTCTCCATGACTGCACGGTAGCGCCGATCTGACGGTTCGTCAGCTCACGGCGGCGAGGGACGCGTCGCCAGACACATCGCACTCTTTACTGACGTACGGGCCACTGGCACGGCAAACTGGCCGTACAGCGAGTGAGCACGTGCGGGGGGCACCATGGTCGGCGACAAGCGGCTGGGGCGGCAGGAAGGTTCCACCGGGTCCGTACCGAACCGGTCCCGGCATGGCGAGGAGGCGGACGTATCCCTTGGCGGGGGTCCCGGCCTCGGACTCGGCCGGACGCGGATCGAACTGGAGTTGGAGCGCGGGCGCCCCTCCGATGTCGTCTCGGAGCTGTCCGCGGCCGCGGCGTCGCGTTCCGCACATGGCCGGACCACCGTCGTACGCCCCGCGCAGCTGCCCGCGGCCGTGGCCGACTTCACCGGCCGGTCCGTCTTCGTCAATGAGCTGAGCGATCGGCTCGCCGCCGTTCTCGATCGTGACCGCGCCCCCGTCCTGGCCATATCGGGCACCGGAGGCATCGGGAAGACCGCTCTCGCCATCCACGTCTCGCACACGGCCCGCAGCCGCTTCCCCGATGGCCAGCTCTATGTCGACCTCCAGGGCGCGGGCGCCTCCCCCGCCGATCCGGAAGCCGTGCTGGGCGCGTTCCTGCGCGCCCTCGGGACTCCGGACTCGGTCATTCCCGACGGCACCGTGGAGCGCGCCACGCTCTACCGCTCGCTCCTGGCCCGGCGCCGGGTGCTGGTCCTGCTCGACAACGCCCGCGACGCCGCCCAGGTGCGGCAGCTCCTGCCCGGTTCCCCCTCGTGTGCCGCCCTGGTCACCAGCCGCACCCGGATGGCGGACCTGCCGGAGTCCCATCTCGTCGACCTCGCCGTGATGACCCCGTCCGAAGCGTTCGCCCTCTTCGCCCACATCGTCGGCGAGGAGCGGGCCGGCGTCGAGCACGACGCGGTGATGGACGTGGTCACCTCCTGCGGCTTCCTGCCGCTGGCCATTCGCATCGCCGGCTCACGCCTCGCCGCCCGCCGCACCTGGACCGTGTCCGCACTCGCCGAAAAGCTCGCCGACGAGCGGCGGAGACTGGACGAGCTACGGGCCGGAGACCTGGCCGTGAAGGCCACCTTCGAGCTCGGCTACGGACAACTGGAGCCACAGCAGGCACGCGGCTTCCGGCTGCTCGGACTGGCCGCCGGGCCGGACATCTCCGCGGAGGCCGCCGCCGCGGTGCTCGACCTGGACATCGGGCAGACCGAGAGACTTCTCGGATCGCTCGTGGACATCTCCCTCATGGAATCCGCCACACCGGGCCGGTACCGCTTCCATGACCTGGTGCGCCTCTACGCCTGGGAGTGCGCGCACAGCGACGAGCATCCGGAGGCGGAGCGGGGCGCGGCGTTGTCCAGGCTGTTGGACTTCTACCTGGCCACCGGGGCCCGGGTGTACGCCATGGAGCGACCGGGTGACCGGACGGTGGAACACCTGGCGCCCACCGACCACCCGGGGCTGTCCTTCCCCTCCTCGGCAGCCGCGCTGGACTGGCTTTTCGCGGAGGCCGACTGCCTGATCGCATGCGCCCGCCAGTGCGTCGGCGAAACCACCCGCCGCCGTGCCGCGGACCTTCTGATGGCCACAGTGGATCTCGCCGAGTCCGGCGCCAAGTCGCGCCAGTACGAGGCGGCGGCCAGGGCGATAAGCGAGGCGGCCCGGCAATCCGGCGATGTGCGCGCGGAAGGCCATGCGAGGCTGACGCTGGGCCACCTTTATCAGCTCACGGGACGACTCGACCAGGCCGATGCCGAACTACGGCGGTCCCTGGAGCTGGGGACACACATCCGCGATCCCATGCTCGCCTGCCGCGTCCCCAACCAGCGCAGCCTCATCGCCCTCCAGCAGGGCCGGAACGACGAGGCGGAGATACACCTCGGCCAGGCGCTCCAAGCCTTCCGCGCCGATGACAACGAGGCCGGTGAGGCGAGCGCGCTGTCCAACCTCGCGCGCCTCCACCTCGACACGGGCCGCGTACGAAGCGGTGTGGAACTCGCCGAACAGGCGGTGTCCATCTACCGCAGGCTCGGCACCTCGCTCCGGCTCGCCAATGGCATGTACGTCCTGGGCATCGCGCTGACGCGCACCGGAAGTCTGGACGAGGCGCAGGATCTCCTCACCCAGGCGCTCGGCATTTTCCGCGAGAATCGTCAATCCCTCTGGGAGGGCATGACCCATTTCCGGCTGGCCGAAACTCTACTCGCCGCGCACCGTCCGGATCAGGCGGCCGAACACGCCGAGCGAGCCATCGCCCTGGGCGGGCTCGGCGGCGAGCGGCGGCGCGGCTCCTTCCTCACCATTCTGGGCAAAGCGCTGATCGCCCTAGGCCAGACGGATCGGGCCCGGGAATGCCTGCGCGAGGCGCTCGCCATTTGCCGCCATGCGCAGGCACCGGAGTGCCGGGAAGTACAGGAACTGCTGTCGGCGTGCGCTGCGGACTCATGCCCCACCCCGGAGCGGACTATCGGCCATCAGACGCCCTTCGCGGAAATGGACCCATGGCCGAATGCTCTGCCCCGACCTGACGGTTCGTCGCCTACGTGATGTCGGACAACTCTGAAGGGCTTGTGGAGAGACTCGTCCCCTACTGACGTAGGGGCCCCTGACAGGGCAAACTGGCCCGTGCGACTGAGATGCACAGGCAGGGGGAGACCATGGCCGGCGAGAAGGAGCAGGTGCAAGGCCAGCATTTGCGCTTCACCGTGCTCGGACCGGTCCGCGCCTGGCGAGGCGAGGAGCAGCTCAATACCGGCTCACCGCAGCAGAAGGCCCTGCTCGCGGCACTGCTGCTGCGCGGTGGACGCACCGCGACCGCCCCGGAGCTGGTCGACGGCCTGTGGGGCGACGACCCGCCCGACGCCGCCATCGCCGCGCTGCGCACCTACGCCTCACGGCTCCGCAAAGCCTTCGGAGTCGACTCCGATGTGCTGGTCAGCGAGTCCGGGGGCTACGCGATCCGCTCCGGGGTCGGGTCACTGGACATCGACGTGGCCGAACAGCTGGCCGCCGAGGCGGAGAAGGCCCAGCACTCGGGCGACCGCGCACGGGCACGTGAGTTGATCAACCAGGCGCTGGACCTGTGGCAGGGCGAGCCCCTCGCCGGCGTACCGGGGCAGTACGCGGAAACCCAGCGCGCCCGGCTCGCGGAGCGCCATCTGGTGCTCATCGAGAACCGGCTCGACCTGGACCTGAGCGTCGGCCTCCACACCGAAGCGGTCTCCGAGCTGACCGCGCTGACCGCCCTGCACCCGCTGCGGGAACGGCTGCGGGAGCTGCTGATGCTGGCTCTGTACCGCAGTGGCCGGCAGGCCGAGGCCCTGGCGGTGTACAACGACACCCGTCGGCTCCTGGCCGACGAGCTCGGCGTGGACCCCTGCGCGGCACTGTCCGAACTGCACCAGCGCATACTGCGGGCCGACGCCGGCCTGGCTCTTCCGGTGGAGTTCCGCGCCGACGCCGGCCCCACCTTCGTACGCCCCGCCCAACTCCCCGCCACCGTCTCGGACTTCACCGGGCGCACCGCGTTCGTCCATGAGCTGAGCGACCAGCTCGCCACGGCCGAGGGGCGTGTCATGGCCGTGTCAGCCGTCGCCGGGATCGGCGGCGTGGGGAAGACGACGCTCGCGGTCCACGTGGCACACGCCGCCCGCCATCACTTCCCGGACGGGCAACTGTACGTGGACCTCCAGGGAGCGGGCCCGGTCCCGGCCGAACCGGAGGCGGTCCTGGGCGCCTTCCTGCGCGCCTTGGGCATCCCGGACTCGTCGATCCCCGACGGCGTCGACGAGCGCGCCGCCCTCTACCGCTCGACCCTGGACGGCCGTCGCGTACTGGCGCTTCTCGACAACGCCCGCGACGCGGCCCAGGTACGGCCGCTGCTCCCTGGCACGGAGGGCTGCGCCGCGCTGGTCACCAGCCGTACCCGCATGGTCGACCTGGAGAGCGCCCAGTTGGTCGACCTCGATGTGATGAGCCCCGACGAGGCACTCGTTCTCTTCACCCGCATAGTCGGCGCGGAAAGGGTCGACGCCGAACGGGAGGCGGCCATGGACGTGGTGGCCGCCTGCGGCTTCCTGCCGCTGGCCATCCGCATCGCCGCCTCGCGCCTCGCCGCCCGCCGCACCTGGACCGTGGCCGCCTTGGCGCACAGGCTCGGCAACGAGCGCCGCCGGCTGGACGAGCTGCGCGCCGGCGACCTGGCGGTCAAGGCCACCTTCGAGCTGGGATACGGACAACTCGAGCCCCAGCAGGCTCGGGCCTTCCGGCTGCTGGGCCTCGCCGACGGCCCGGACATCTCCCTGGCGGCGGCGGCCGTCCTGCTCGATATGGAAACCTTCGCGGCCGAGGAGTTGCTGGAGTCCCTCGTGGACACGTCTCTGCTGGAGTCCGCCGCCCCCGGCCGTTACCGCTATCACGACCTCGTGCGGCTCTACGCACGTGACTGCGCGGAGCGCGACCAGCGGAGCGCCGAGCGTGACGCCGCCCTGGCCCGGCTGCTGGACTTCTACCTCGCCACCACCGCGCAGGTGTACGCGGTGGAGCGGCCGGGTGACCGGCTGGTCGACCACTTGGCGCCCACCGATCACCCCGGGCTCACCTTCCCGAACCAGAACGCCGCCCTGGACTGGCTGTTCAGCGAGGCCGACTGCCTGCTGGCCTGCGCCCGGCAATCCGCCCGCGGCGCCACGATGGGCAAGGCCGCGGACCTGATCGGGGCCGCGACCGACCTCGCCGAGTCCGGCGCCAACGCGCGCCGCTACGAGGCGGTCGCCGCGGCCATCAGCCAGGCCGCGCACGAGGCCGGCGACCTCCTCGCCGAGGGGCGCGCCAGAACCTTCCTGGCCCATGCCTACAGCCTGGCGGGGAGGTACGACGACGCCGAGGCGCAGGCCCAGAGCGCCATGGCACTGGGCCTGGCCACCAAGGACCCGGTGCCCACCAGCCGCGTCCCGAACCAACGCGGCATCATCTTCACGCTGCACCGGAAGCTTCCCGAGGAAGCGGAGGCGTGCTTCCTCCAGGCGATCGACGCCTTCCGCGAGGACGGCAACCGCCCGGGGGAGGCGAGTGCGCTGTGCAGCCTCTCCCGCGTCCATCTCGAGATGCACCGCATGCAGAGCGCGGTCGAGCTGGCCCAGCAGGCACTCGGCATCTTCCAGAGCCTCGGCCACATCCTGCGGCTGGCCAACGGAAAGTACACCCTCGGCATCGCCCTGACCGGCACCGGCAAAGCGGTTGAGGCGCTCGAGCAACTGACGGAGGCGTTGGCCCTCTTCCGCCAGAGCCGCCAGCCCCTGTGGGAGGGGATGGCACACCAGCGCCTGGCAGAGGCTCATCTCACGATGCACAGCCCGGCTCAGGCCGCCGCGCACGCGGAGCAGGCGCTCGCCCTCCGGGGCCATGGGGGAGAGTGGCGGCGCGCCATCGTCCTCACGGTCCTCGGGAAGGCGCTGACGGAGCTCGGGCAGAGCGAACGGGCCGAGGCATGCTGGCGCGAGGCGCTGGCCATTCACGAACGGCTGGGAGCGACCGAGGCAACCGAGGTCCAGAGCCTGCTGATGCCCGCGGCCACCGCATAACACAGGCCCCGTCGGCCCGTTCATCAATCGTTTATCGCCCCCCGGCATGCTGTTACTCGGTCGATCCGTCCCCGCGGGGGGCAGGCGGGTCGGTTGTCAGGTCCCATCACTAGGGTGAACGGCCCTGAGACGTCCGTCCGGCGATCCACGGGGGAGTCGCCGGGCGGGCGTCGCACTCTGCCAACCACAGCTTGAGGAAGTTGATCGTGATGAGTGACGACAAGAAGCCGGAGTCCGACGCCTATAGGCCCATGGACGAGCAGATGCCGTCCCCGTCCAGGGCCGCCATCACCATGGACGAGCAGATGCCCGCACCGTCCCCGAGCATCACCACGCTCGACGAGCAGATGCCCGCACCGTCCCCGAACCTCACCACGCTGGACGAGCAGATGCCGGCGCCACCCGCGGCGCTCACGGCTGACGCCGCGAAGAAGAAGCAGCAGCCGAGCACCGACTCCAGCACGGTCCGCACGATGGACGAGCAGATGCCCACCCCGCCCAGGCTCACCTCCGCCGACGACACCGATGCGGCGTCGACCTCGGCGGACTCCGAGTAGCGGGCAGCGAACCAGAATCCAACCAGGTAACACCGCAAGGGGCCGATGTCGGCGGCGGGGAGGGGAAGCCGTCGGCATCGGCCCCAGGTGTTGCGCCAGTTTCTGACTGCTTCGCGCCAAGATTCGACCACTTCGAGCCAGACGGCCGAACGCTTATCCCTCTACTCACATATTTGCAATACAAAATGGATAAATTCCCCCTGCTTGAGGAGCTGCAATGACTCGCACGCAGAAGGCGTTCGCCACGTTGGCGATCGCAGCGGCCGCCGCGTTCGGTGCCGTGACTCCGGCCTTGGCGGCCACCCACCATCAGACGGGCCCCTCCGCTGCCGCCGGTCAGGACACAGACACGGCCGTCGTCGCCATCCCCATGGACGAACACCTTCCCGCACCCATTCCTTTTTAGGACGTGATCGTTCATCGCCCGGGGGGACGGGCCGGCAGACCCGGTTCGTCCCCCCGGGCATCGACTTTCCCGGCATTGACCTCCTCGGACGTCGGCGTTGGCTTCCCCGGCGCCGGCGTTGACCTTCGCACTGATGTCAGGGTCTAGAAAGGGCTCATCGAAGCCGCCGGGCCCGCCCCGGCCGTGAGAGGAGCCCCGATGGAGCTGCATGTCGTCCTCCCCGACGAGTCCCCGCGGATGGGTCCACGGGAACTGACCGCACTGGCCCAGGAGGCCGAGGCGCTCGGATACGAGGGAGTGTGGCTCCCCGACCATGTGCTGCCCCCGGGCCCGTACGGCCCGGACCGCTACGGCGGGGTCTACGAGCCGCTCATCGCGCTCGCCTCCATCGCCGCGGTCACCCGGCGGATCACCCTGGGCACCTCCGTCCTGGTGCTGCCCCTGCGCGACCCGCTGATCCTCGCCCGGCAGACGGCGACGCTGGCCAGGATGAGCGGAGGCCGGTTCGTCCTGGGGGCGGGCACGGGGTGGGAACGGTACGAATTCGACGCCGCGGGGGCCGACTTCGCGGAACGGGGCGCCCGGACGACCAGCGCCCTGCGGCTCATCCGGCATCTGCACGAGAGCGGCGGCGGCCCGTACCAGGACGCGTTCCACTCCTTCGACGACCGCGCGGTCTTCCAGCCCGTGCCCGAGCGGCCCGTGCCCTTCCTCATCGGCGGCAACTCCCCCGCCGCGCTGCGCCGGACCGCGGAGATCGGCGACTGGTGGCAGGGGTTCGGCCTCGACCCCGGGGAGTTCGCCGGGCACCTCGCCCGGCTGCGCGAGCTGAGCGGCGGCCGGCGCGTCCACGCCGGAGCCCGGATCGGCTGGGACGACGACGACCGGGACGTGCGGGACGTACGGGCCGAGATCGACGCGTGGGCCGCCGCCGGAGCGGACCACCTCGCGGTGTGGTTCGGCGACGCCGAGGGCTTCGGACGGCGGATGAGGGCCCTGCGGGGGTGAGCGAGGGCCCGCGAAGGTGAGCAAGGGCCCGCGAAGGTGAGCGAGGGCCCTGCGGGGACGGGCGGCCGGCCCGGAGCTACGGCACTGGACGGTCGGCCCGGAGCTACGGCACTGGGCGGCCGGCCCGGAGCTACGGCACTGGGCGGCCGGCCCGGAGCGCGGCCTTGAGGATCTTGCCGCTGGCGTTGCGCGGCAGTGCGGGGAGGAACTCCACCTGCCGCGGCACCTTGTAGTTGGCCATCTCCCGCCGCGACCAGGCGATCAGGTCGTCCGCCGTCAGCGTCGAGTCCGGGCGGCGGACCGCGTACGCCTTGGCGACCTCGCCCAGCCGCGGATCCGGAATGCCGATCACGGCCACGTCGGCCACATCGGGGTGGCGGGCGATGAGCTGCTCGATCTCGGCCGGGTAGGCGTTGAAGCCCCCGACGATGAACATGTCCTTGATGCGGTCGGTGATGCGCAGATTGCCGCGTTCGTCCAGCACCCCGACATCGCCCGTCCGTAGCCAGCCGTCGGGGGTGATGGTGCGGGAGGTGGCGATCGGGTCCTCGAAGTAGCCGGGGGTGATGTGGTAGCCGCGCACCCAGACCTCGCCCGGCCGGCCCGGGGGGAGCTCCCCTCCGGTGGAGTGGACGACCTTGACCTCGGTGTGCGGGATCGCGCGGCCCGCCGTCCCCGCGATGACCTCGGGCGGGTCGCCGCGACGGCACATGGTGACGATGCCGGACGCCTCCGTCAGTCCGTACGCCGTCAGGACGGTGGCGACCCCGAGCTCCGAGCGCAGGCGCTCCACCAGCTCCAGCGGGACGACGGCGGCGCCGGTGACGACCAGCCGCAGGGTGGACAGGTCATGGGCGGCGCGGGACGGGTGGTCGAGGAGGGACTGGTGGAGGGTGGGCGGGCCGGGGAGGACGGTGATGCGCTCGGCGGCGATATTGGCCAGGGCGGTCTCCACCCCGAAGACCGGCTGCGGCACCATCGTCGCCCCCCGGCTCAGACAGGCGATGATGCCCGCCTTGTAGCCGAAGGTGTGGAAGAACGGGTTCACGATGAGGTAGCGGTCGTCCGCCGCCAGGCCCGTGATCTCGCTCCATGTGTCGAAGACGCGCACGGTCTGGGAGTGCGTGGTCACCACGCCCTTGGGCCGACCGGTGGTGCCGGAGGTGAAGGTGATGTCGGAGGGGTCCAGGGGCCGCACCGCCTCCGCCCGGCACCGGACCTCCTCCGGCGGCACGGCCTCGCCCGACGCCAGGAAGTCGCGCCAGGTACGGAAGTCCTCCGGGCCGTCGTCGGCGAGGACGACCACCTCCCGCAGATAGGGCAGCCCCGGCAGGGGGCCGCGGCCCGGCCCCTCCCCCACCGCCCGGCGCAGCGAGGCCACGTACGAGGTGCCCAGGAAGGTGCCGGTGATGAACAGATGCGTGGCCCGGGTGCGGCGCAGCACATACGCGGCCTCCGCGCCCTTGAAACGGGTGTTGACCGGGACCAGCACCCCGCCCGCGGTGACCACGCCGAGCGCCGCCACGATCCAGTCGGTGGTGTTGGGCGCCCAGACCGCGGCGCGGTCGCCCGGTTCGAGACCCGAGGCGACGCACGCGGCCGCCGCGCGTTCGATCCGGGCGCCGAGCTCCGCGTAGGAGATCCGGGCGCGGCCCTCGACGACGGCCTCGGCCGGGCCGTACCGCTCGACCGCCGCCCGGATCAGGGCCGGAATGGTGTTGCGCATCGGACCGCTCCCCTCCCCGGAATCCGGGACGGACGACCCTAGTAGCTGACTGACCGTCAGATTAGCGGTAGCCTTCCCCGCTGTCAGCACCGGTGAACGCGACCACGGAGGCGGCCATGGGGGCGACGAGGGCGACGGCGGGACATGAGGACGCGACGGCGATGGCGGCGCCCTTGAAGGACGCGACCGCGATAGCCGGCATCGGGCAGACCCCCTTCGCCAAACGCCTCCCCGAGTCCGAGAAGACCCTGGCCTGCCGGGCGATCCTCGCCGCACTCGACGACGCCGGTATCGCCCCGTCCGAGGTGGACGCCTTCGCCTCGTACACCATGGAGGACACCGACGAGGTCGAGGTGGCCAAGGCCATCGGCGCGGGCGATGTGACCTTCTTCAGCAAGGTCGGCTACGGGGGCGGCGGCTCCTGTGCGACCGTCGCGCATCTGGCGGCCGCGATCGCCACCGGGCAGGCGAGCGTCGGGGTGGCCTGGCGGTCACGCAAACGCGGCAGCGGTCCGCGCCCCTGGACCAACACCCGGGTCCAGCTGCCCACCCCGGCCCAGTGGACCCGGCCCTACGGGCTGCTGCGCCCGGCCGATGAGATCGGGCTGCTGGCCCGGCGCTATATGCATGAGTACGGCGCGACCCGCGATCACTTCTTCAATGTGGCGCTGGCCTGCCGCAACCGGGCCAATCAGAACCCCGCCGCGATCATGTACGACCGTCCGCTGACCCGCGAGATGTACATGACCGCGCGCTGGATCAGCGAACCGCTCTGCCTCTTCGACAACTGCCTGGAGACCGACGGCGCGCTGGCCTGCGTGGTGGTGTCGGCCGAGCGGGCGCGCGACTGCCGGCACCGGCCCGTGTACGTCCACTCCGCCGCCCAGGGGCTGCCCGCGCAAGCCCACGGGATGGTCAACTACTGGAACGACGACCCGCTCACCGGCCCCTCCTGGACCGCTGCCCGCCGGCTGTGGAAAACCGCCGACTTCGGACCCGCGGACATCGATGTCGCGCAGATCTACGACGCGTTCACCCCACTGATCCCGCTCTCCCTGGAGGGCTACGGCTTCTGCGCCCGCGGCGAGGGCGCCGCCTTCACCGAAGGGGGCGCGCTGGAGATCGGCGGACGGCTGCCGCTCAACACCGGCGGGGGCGGCCTCAGCGAGGCGTACGTCCATGGCTTCAACCTCATCACCGAGGGGGTCAGACAGCTGCGCGGCACCAGCACCGCCCAAGTCCCCGGCGCCACGACCTGCCTGGTCACAGCAGGTGAGGGGGTTCCCACATCGGCCCTGCTGCTGCGGAGCTGAGGAGCTGACGAGCTGCGGGATTGAGGAGTTGAGGAGTTGACCGACGCCATGACACAGACGGATACGACGACGGCCGGAAGCGGCCGGGCCGACGGGCTGCTGGCCCCCGTGCCCGACGAGGACGGGGCGCCCTTCTTCCGCTACGCGGCGCGCGGCGAACTGCGCGTCCAAAGCTGCGCCGGCTGCGGCGAACCGCGCTTTCCGCCCCGGCCCTGCTGCCCCCACTGCCAGTCCTTCGACAGCCTGTGGACAAAGATGAGCGGCCGCGGCCGGATCTGGTCGTACGTTCTGCCCCATCCGCCGCTGTTGCCCGGCTACGCGGCCCAGGCGCCCTACAACGTGATCCTCGTGGAGCTCGCGGACGCCCCGCGCATCCGGCTGGTGGGCAATCTGGTCGCCTCCGCCGACGCGGCGCTGAACTCGGTCCCGCCGGAGCGCCTCCGCATCGGCGCGCCCGTGAAGGCCGCCTTCCACGAGACGGACGACGGTCTCACGGTGGTCCGCTGGCTGCTGGAGCGGCCATGACGGTCCGTGTGCGGGCCGACGAGGGCGGCGTCGCCGTCGTCACCCTCGACCGGCCCGAGCGGCACAACGCCATCGACCTGGAGACGGCCGGCGAACTGACGGCCGTATGGCGGCGGCTGCGCCAGGACGCGTCGGTCCGGGCCGTGGTCCTCACCGGCGCGGGCGGCCGGGCCTTCAGCACCGGTGTCGACCGCTCGGTGGAGGTCCCGCAGCCGCCGTCGCCGTACGCGATGGACGATCCGCTGCGCACCGTCGGACCGAAGGCGAACGACCTGTGGAAGCCGGTGATCGCGGCGGTGGCCGGGATGGCGTGCGGCGGGGCGTTCTATCTGCTGGGCGAGACCGAGTTCATCGTCGCGGACGAGACGGCGACCTTCTTCGACCCGCACACCAGCTACGGGATGGTCAGCGCCTACGAGGCCGTCTACATGGCGCAGCGCATGCCGATGGGCGAAGTCGCGCGGATGGCGCTGATGGGGACGGCGGAGCGGCTCACGGCCCGGCGCGCGTATGAGACGGGCCTGGTCAGCGAGGTGACCCCGGTCGGTGAAGCCCTTACGGCGGCCATCCGCGCCGCCTCGGTCATCGCGTCGTATCCGACGGAGGCGGTGCAGGGCACCGTAAGGGCGCTGTGGGCGGCGAAGGAGACGACGCTGGCTCAGGCGCTCGCGCGAGCGCCGCAGTTGATCGCGCTGGGCAATCTGCCGCCGGGACGCCAGGCCGCGCTTTTCGCGGCCCGCACGCCCGGCTTCCGTACCCGGTGAGGCCGCCGGTCTCGGATCGGCTCGGACCTCAGGTGGAGCTCGGGTACTTGAGCGCCGAGGTGACATCACAGGTGAAGGACGTCTGCTCGGTGAGGTAGCGGTAGGAGGTGGCGCTGAGGGTCTGGCTGCTGCCGGGCGCCACGGTGACGGACTTGTAATCGGAGCCCAGCAGGGCGCCGCCGGCCTGGTTCTCCCACTCGATGGTGATCGAGTAGTGCATGGACTGCGTCTCGGGGTTCCTGATGGTGAGGGTGTACTCGAACGAACTGGTCGACTCGTTGTAGTCGCAGCCGCTGGCGGAGATGTCGATCGTGCCGTCCGAGTTGTAGGTGGGCGGCACGGACGGGGAGTACGACGGGGTGGGGGTGCTGGAGTCGTACGACGGCAGGCCGGTGGGCAGGCCGCTGGGGTCGGACAGCGGGCTGTCGCCGCCGCTCCCCCCGGAGGTGAACCCCCCGAGGCCGCTGCTGTGGCTTCCGCCCTTCTTCTTTCCGCAGCCGGTCAGCGCCATGAGCCCGATCAGGGCGACGGCGACGATACGGACAGAGCGGCGTTGCATGGTATTACCCCCGTTGAAAAGACACATTCGAGCCAACCGCAGGCCAGTTGACATGTGCGCGCCACCATAGCGGCAGGTTCCGCTACCCCAAAGTCACCTTCAGACGCGCCTGACCCGGCTCACCGGTTTCCGGTTTCCGGCTTTCAGAGGACGGAGACGACCTCACACGTCACCACGGTTCCCGAGGGCGACGGATCGTCGAGCGGCACCCGTACGGTCCTCGACCGCCCCGCGGGGACCCGTACATCGGCCCGGCCGGACGTCAGGGTCACACCGTCCCGGTCCTTGAAGTTCATGTCGACGGAGTAGGTCTCGGCCACGCCCGAGCGGTTGCGCACCTTCACGGTCGCCGCCGGGCGGCCGCTCTCGTCCTTCGCGTCCTTGCCCGCACAGCTGACGACGGTCGCCTCGGGCTCGGAGGACGACGCCGAGCCGCCCGAGGAACCGCTGGACGCGCTGTCGCCGTAGTCGTCATCGTCGTAGTCGCGGTAGCGGGACCCACCCGTGCCTACGCCGGTGGTCGAGCTCTCGTCGTCGGAGTCCGAGTAGCCACCTGAGCCGGAACCGGAGCTGGACCCCGAGTGGTGCGAGGAGGAGCTGGAACAGCCGCCTCCACCACCCCCGTGGCCATGCCCGCGCCCCTTGAACCCGGTCAGCGCCACGAGCACCACGGTGAGCACGGCAGCCAGCCGTAGACCACGCCGCATGACAGACCCCGTCCCCCGACGACCGCACGAAGACCGCACGAAAACCGCGCGGAGATACCCATCGACCTCCCGGCTCCCAGGAGGTCGATGAACGCCCGCCACCGTAGCAGGAATTGACAGGGACACGGCTCACGGCCCGGCCGCCTCCGGGCGCCCGTCGGACGGGCTCGGTCAGGCCCGGCCGCCCGACGGACGGGACTGGCCCGTGCCCTTGACCGCGTCCAGCGCGTAGACGCAGCGGTCCTTGCTGCACGCGTACACCACGCCCTTGGCGGCCACCGGCGAGCCGGTGATCTCACCGCCGGTCGCCAGCTTCCAGCGCAGCTGTCCGCCCGCCGCGTCCACCGTGTAGAGGCAGTGGTCGGCCGAGCCGAAGTGGACCCGGCCGTCGGCGACCACCGGCGAACCGATGACCTCGCCACCCGCCGCGAACCGCCACTTGGGCGTGCCGGTGACCGCGTCGAGCGTGTAGAGCGCGCCACCGCTGCCCAGATGGACCGAGCCCTCGGCCACCAGCACCGGTTCGATCGACTGCCGGGCCTCGGTCGCGATCCGCCAGCGGTCGCGGCCGTTCGCCGCGTCCAGCGCGTAGACCGTGCCCAGATAGTCGGCGATGTAGATACCACCGCCGGTCACCGCGGGCCCCGGCGCGTACGCGGGGGCGCACAGGAAGACGGCGGGCGCCTCGAAACGCCACCGCACATCCCCGCGGGCGATGTCGAGCGCGAGCACCCGTGTCCCCGCCGAGACGTAGACCACCCCGTCGGGCGCCGGCAGCAGACGCAGCGGCACACCGCCGCAGGACGCCGCGTCGCCCACCGGGTACGACCAGCGCTCCGCGCCGGTGCGCGCCTCCAGGGCGCGCAGCCGCGCGTCCGCCCACACATAGACCGTCCCGTCGTGGATCACCGGGCCGGACTCGGGCGTCTCGAAGTCGGTCTGGAGGCCCTGCCTCTCCCACAGCAGCTCGCCGTTGGCCGCCTCCCACGCCTGGACGCCACCGCCGCGCGTGCCGGTGACGACCGTGCCGCGATCGACCTTGAGGGAGTAGACCCAGCCGTCGGTCGACAGACGCCAGCGCTCGGCGCCGTCCTCCGCGTCCAGCGCGTACAGCGTGGGGCCGTCGGAGGCGTGGATCCGGCCGTTCGCCACGGCCATCGCCCACGCCACGTCACGCGTCTTGAACTGGCGCCGGCCAGTGGCCACATCCAGCGCGTGCACCTCGAACGAGGTCACGTACAGCAGGTCGCCGGCGACCGCCGGGGTGCCCCAGACGTCGTTCGACATACGGAACCGCCACGGGCGCCAGCGGCCCTGCCCGGCTCCCTGGGCCGGCGGTTCGGACGGCTCGGCCGGCGGGGAGTGCGGCGGCGGGACGGCGGCCGTGCCGTCGCCTCCGCTCAGCCCTCCGCTCGTGACCCCGGCCGGCGGACGCACCCAGCCGGTCGCGGGTCCGGTGCCGTGCTGCGGCTGCGGCTCCCGCGCGTCGGCGGCCCGGAGCCCGGGGCCGATCGGCACCGGCGATCCGGGCAGCCGCACCGCCCCGTCGGCCCCGGCGGGCACCGGGGCGGGCACGGCGGACGGAGGCCCGGCGGACGGAGGCGGGGCGGGTGCGGCCGGGGCGGCGGAGGGACGTCCGGCGGGGGCGGCGTGCCGCCCGGGTCCGATGGCGCCCAGCGCGCCCGGCGGGCTCGCGGCCTCCGGCGTCCGCAGGCCTCCGCGCGGGTCGCCCGTGCCCACGGGCTCCCAGCCGCCCGCTCCGGCGGGCCCACCCGCGCCGTGCCGACCGCCACGCCCGCCTGCGGAGGCGCCCGCGGCGGGGGCGTACGAGGGCGGTGCGGGCGGACGCTCCGGGGGCAGCGGCGCGGACGACCGGCCGCCACCGCTCCCGCCGTGCCCACCGCTTCCGCCGTGCCCGGCGCTTCCGCCGTGCCCGGCCGGACGGCCGCCGTCGGCCGCGGGCCGGGATGAGCGCACCTGGTTGCGACCGCTGCGCTTGCGCTCGATGAGCGCGACGGCGCCACCCGGCAGCCAGGCCGAGGCCGTACCACTGTCGTCGGCGTTGGAGGCGAACAGATGCGGGGCCAGCTGGGACTGCAGATCGGCCGGGGACGGCCGCCGCTCGGGCTCCATCTGCATGCACGACTCGATGAGCGGCCGCAGCTCGTCCGGCAGCCCGGCCAGGTCGGGACCCTCGCGCAGCAGCATGAACACGGTCTCCACCGGGTTGGCGCCGTGGAAGGGCGCGTGTCCGGTGGCCGCGAAGGTCAGCGTCGAGCCGAGCGAGAAGATGTCGCTCGCGCCCGTCACACTGCGCGAGTCGCGCGCCTGCTCGGGCGACATGTAGGCGGGGGTGCCGACCGCGACGTTGGTCATCGTCAGCCGGGTGTTCGAGACACCGGAGGCGATACCGAAGTCGATCACGCGCGGGCCGTCCTCGACGACCAGCACATTGGACGGCTTCAGATCCCGGTGGACCAGGCCCGCGCCGTGGATGGACTGGAGCGCCTCGGCGACCCCGGCCGCCAGCCACCGCACCGCCTGGGCGGGCATCGGTCCGCACTCGTTGACGATTTCCTCGAGGGAGGGAGCCGGCACATAGGCCGTGGCCAACCACGGCACCGCGGCGCGCGGATCGGCGTCCACGACCGCGGCCGTGTAGAACCCGCTGACCGCGCGGGCCGCCTCCACCTCACGGGTGAACCGGACACGGAACAGCTGGTCCTCGGCGAGCTCGGTCCGGACCGTCTTGATCGCGACCCGTCGGCCCGATGCCGAGCGGGCCAGATAGACCAGCCCCATGCCGCCCGCGCCGAGACGGCCGAGCACCTCGAAAGGGCCGATCCGCCTCGGATCGTGCTGCGTCAGCTGCTCCACCACTTGCCTGCCACCTCCCCGTGGGGGCTTGAAAAAATACAGCCCCGTGCAGCGTCTCACCGACAAACCAACCGGCGGCACGCATCCTGCATTCTCTCTGGCGAAGGCGGCGGTTGCGAACCCGGGGGCGAATCGTCGTGTCATCGGGCGATACGGAGCCGGGGCCGGCCCGCTTCGACCGGGGTTCGGCCGAGCGTCCCCGGACCCCCATCGCCCAGTTCCGCGCCCCGGGTTCAGCCCGCCGCCGAGAGGTCGATGACGGCGAAGGACGCGCCCTGATTGTCCACAACGACCGCGAAACGCCCGTACGGCGTATCTTCGGGCGTCTTGAGGACCCGCCCACCCAGCTCGTGGACCGTGCGCAGCGCCTGATCGCAATTCGTCACCACGAAGTACACCAGGAAGTGGGCGGGCAGCTCGACCGGGTACTGCTCACCGATCACGACCCGTCCACCGATCGCGTGACGGGGGTCCGGGGCCTCGCCGCGCGGTGTCCACAGCACGACGTCGGTCGGGGTGCCCTCGCCGACGGGCACCGTCTCGTACCCGAAGACCGCCCGGTAGAAGGCATCCACGGCGCGCGGCTGACGGGTGTGGACCTCGGCCCAGCCGTACGTGCCGGGCGCGCCGCGCCGCCCGAAGCCGGTGTGGCTGCCCGCTTGCCAGATCCCGAAGACGGCACCGCCCGGATCGGCGGCCGTGGCCATGACGCAGAATCCGTCGATCCAGACCGGCGGGGTGATCACCCGGCCGCCGGCCTCGCGGATCCGGACGGCGGTCGCGGCGGCGTCCTCGGCGGCGAAGTAGAGGTTCCAGACGGTGGGCATCCGGCCGTCCGGCTTGGGGACCAGCCCCGCGACGTCCTTACCGTCGAGGAGGGCCCGGGTGAACGAGCCGTAGTCGGTGACGATCTCCTGAAAGGTCCAGCCGAACAGCTCACCGTAGAAGCGCCGGCCCGCGGCGAGGTCGGACAGCAGCACATCCGTCCAGCAGGGCACGCCTTCCGCGAATGCCGCCATGGTCCGGATCCTCTCGGTCTCTGGCCTCTCTCGCCTCTCCGACGCCCTCTCCGCCCCTCCCGGCGCCCCGCCGGCACTCTCCCGCGGCCCGCCCGCCTCCGACCCTCCCGGCACCCCTCCTGCGGCCCCTGATGGCCCCTGGCGGCCTCTCGCGCCGGGGTCCGCCCGGGGCGTGTACCGGGAGTCCGCTCGGGTCGCGCCCGGCGCCCGCACGCAATGGTGCCCGGAGTTTGATCGGCGCCCGCTTGGAGAAGCTTGATGCGCATTTGTGGCAGCTTGCTTCACTTACCTCACTTGCCACGCTAACGGGGTATCGTCCGATCTGCTCGCCCTGGAACTCGAAATATTTAGACAATCTTTTTCGGTTCGAGACCGACCCGCACCGGGTCATCCACCGTTTTTATCCACAGGCTGTTGATAACAGGATTCACTCGCCTGGGCGAGCGGTGATTGAGGGCTTGACGACGGTGGACAGGGGCCGGAATCAGCCATTCCAGCCTGCTCGGCGAGGTGCACAAACCACCTCATCCCGCCCTAACCCCATTTGCACGCAGCAGAATCGCGCTCCGATCACCCCTCGGTAAGCTGACGGCATGACAGGACAAGTACGCACAGTCGACGGGCGGGTGGCCGGTCGTCGCGGACAGGCGACGCGGCAGAAGCTGCTCGACTGCCTCGGCGAGATGCTCAGCACATCCCCGTACCGAGACGTCAAGGTCATCGATGTCGCCCGTAAGGCCGGGACCTCGCCGGCGACGTTCTACCAGTACTTCCCCGACGTGGAGGGCGCCGTCCTCGAGCTCGCCGAGGAGATGGCCAAGGACGGCGCGAGCCTGACCGATCTGGTCGCCGGACGCTCATGGGCGGGCAAGTCCGGCGGCGCGGCGGCGGAGGACCTGGTGGAGGGGTTCCTCTCCTTCTGGCGCAAACATGACGCCATCCTGCGAGTGGTCGATCTGGGCGCCGCCGAGGGTGACAAGCGGTTCTACAAGATCCGCATGAAGATCCTCAATTCCGTCACCAACTCCCTGACCGACGCCGTCAAGGAGCAGCAGGCCAAGGGCCGGATCGACGAGGACCTCAACCCGGCGGCCATCGCGGGCTCACTGGTCGCGATGCTGGCCTCGGTCTCGGCGCACCAGAAGGGCTTCCAGAGCTGGGGCGTCAAGCAGGCCGACCTCAGGCCGAGCCTGACCTGGCTCCTCCACCTCGGCATCACCGGGCGCAAACCGCCGAAGTAACGAATCCGCAGACCTCTCCATACCGACCGGCCCGGCCGGTGGGCCCGCACGTCCTGTCACGCCGCGGCGGATCACTCCCGAGTGATCCGCCGCGGCTTTGCGTCTCCCATCTGCCGCCACTCTGCCGCCACCGGACCGCCACGGGACCGCCACCGGACCGCCACCGGACCGCCCCGGCGGCCTGGAGGCCGACCGACAGACCGGTTCAGGCTGCCGGAAGGCGGTGGAGGCGGAAGAGCCGGATCTCGCGCTCCACCCGCGACTGATAGCTCGCGTACGGCGGCCAGAAGGCGAGCACCGCCCTCCAGGCCGCCTCGCGCTCGGCGCCCTCCAGCAGTCGCGCTCGGACGGCGATGTCCCGGCCCCGCCAGCTGATCTCCGCTTCCGGGTGCTTCAGCAGATTCGCGGTCCAGGCGGGGTGGCCGGGGCGGCCCCAGTTGCTGCCGACCAGGACCCAGGTGTCGCCGTCCTCCGGCATACAGGCCAGCGGCGTACGGCGGGGGAGCCCCGACCGCGCACCACGCACCGTAAGGATCACGCCCGGCAGCATCCGCGCGCTGGGCAGCACCCTGCCTCGGGTCAGCCGGTGGACGGCGCGGTCGAAGGCGGGGATGACGTGGGGCGCGACCTTGGCGAACGCACGGGTCGAGGACACCTTCCGGACCACTTTCACGCCATAACCGGCCATCAGACCGTCACCGCCTTCCGCAGCCCGTCGCGCCCGTCGCGGTCATCTTTCCCGCTGTACCCGCCGTTCTTGCCGCCCTTACCGCGCCCACCGATACCGTCGCACTCGTCGTGGCGGCCATGGCCGCCACGGCCGCCGTAAGGGGCGCGATCGGTCCCGGCGAAGAGCCCGTCCCGCTCCGCCGCCCGCGCCCGCAGCCGGTGGACGGGCCCGAAGAGCAGCTCGTCGGAGGCGGCCCGCTTGACGTAGAGATGCACCTCGTGCTCCCAGGTGAAGCCGATACCGCCGTGCAGCTGCACCGCCTCGGCCGCCGCCCTGCGCTGCGCGTCCAGCGCCTGGGCGAGCGCGAGCCCACCCGCGACCCCGGCTTCCACGGCGGCCGCGGTGTCCGTGGCGTCCACGGCGGCCGCGGTGTCCGTGGCGTCCGCGGTGTCCGCGGTGTCCGTGGCGTCCACACCGCCCTGGGCCGCGGCCCAGGCCGCGTAGTACGCCGCCGAACGGGCCGCCTGGACGGCGACGTACACATCCGCCAGCCGGTGCTTGACCGCCTGGAAGGAGCCGATCGGACGGCCGAACTGCTCACGCGTCCGCACATACCCGACCGTCCGCGCCAGGACCGCGTCCGCCGCCCCCACGGCCTCGGCGGCGAGCACGGCGGCGGCCGCCGTACCCACCTCCGTCAGCACGTCCGCCACCTCGTCCCCGCTCCCGCCGTCGTCCACCCCCAGCAGCTCGGCCGGTACGTCACGCAGCTGGATACGGGCCTGCGGCCGCGTCGCGTCGAGCGCGGTCAGCCGGGTGCGGACCAGCCCGTCCGCCCCCGCCGGGACGCGGAACAGCAGCGTCCGCCCGCGCGTATAGCCCCCGGCTCGGGCGGCGACCAGCAGCAGTTCGGCGCTGTGGCCACCCAGTACCTGCTCCATCTGCCCGTACAGCCGCCACCCCGCGCCGCCGCCGGTGTCCGGGCGCGCCTGGACGCCCCCCGCGCGCCCTCCACCGGCCCATGCGCCGTCCCGCGCTCCGGTGAGCCCGAGCGCTTCGGGCAGTGCGCGCCCCGGCACCGCGAGCGCCGCCGTAAGGGTGCCCTCCGCGATCCGCGGCAGCAGCTCGGCGCGCTGCGCCTCCGTCCCGAGCGCGGCGATCAGGGGTGCGGCGAACACGGCGGTGGCCAGGAACGGCGAAGGGAGCAGCACCCGCCCCGTCTCCTCACAGGCCAGCGCCAGCTCGGTGACCCCGCAGCCGACGCCCCCGTACGCCGTCGGAAGGGCCAGGCCGGGCAGCCCGAGCGTCCGGGCCAGCCGCCGCCACAGGGCCTCGTCGTAGCCGGGGGCGGTATGGACCGCCGCCTTGACCTCCTCCGGCCCGCACCGCTCCCGCAGCAGTTCGCGCAGCGTACGGCGGATCTCGTCCTGTTCCTCGGTGAACGCGGCGTCCATCGGCGAGCACCTCCGTTTCTGACGGCTCGTCATACTAAGGACGGCGAGCGAGCTTTCCCACCCCTCCACCACCATCCCGCTCCCACCCGAGCTGATGTACCGTCAGTTTTATGTCGCCCGCAGCGCATCGCGCCCGTAAGGTCGCCGTCGTCGGCGTCTCCCTCTCCGACTGCGGCCGCGTCGACACGGCCACCCCCTACGCCCTCCACGCCCAGGCCGCCCGCCGGGCCCTCGCCGACTCCGGGCTCGACCGCTCGGTCGTCGACGGCTTCGCCTCGGCGGGGCTCGGCGCCCTCGCACCGGTCGAGGTGGCCGAATATCTGGGGCTGCGGCCCACCTGGGCCGACTCGACGGCCGTCGGGGGCTCCACCTGGGAGGTCATGGCGGCGCACGCGGCGGACGCGATCGCCGCGGGGCACGCCCGCGCCGTACTGCTCGTCTACGGCTCCACCGCCCGCGCCGACATCCGCGCGGGCCGCCGCACCGCGAACCTCTCGTTCGGCGCGCGCGGACCGCTCCAGTTCGAGGTCCCGTACGGCCATACGCTGGTGGCCAAGTACGCGATGGCCGCGCGCCGCCATATGCATGAGTACGGCACCACTCTCGAACAGCTGGCGGACATCGCCGTTCAGGCGCGCGCCAACGCCGGGCACAATCCGGACGCGATGTTTCGCGCACCGATCACGGTCGATGATGTCCTGAGCGGCCCGATGATCGCCGACCCCTTCACCAAGCTGCACTGCTGCATCCGCTCGGACGGCGGCTGCGCGGTGCTGCTCGCGGCCGAGGAGTACGTACCGGACACCGCGAAACCCCCGGTGTGGGTGCTGGGTTCGGGCACGGCCGTCTCGCACACCACCATGTCCGCATGGGAGGACTTCACGGTCTCCCCGGCGGCCATCTCGGGGCGGGCCGCCTTCGCGCGGGCGGGGGTGCGGCCGTCGGAGATCGATGTGGCCGAGCTCTATGACGCCTTCACCTATATGACCCTGGTGACCCTCGAGGACCTCGGTTTCTGCGCCAAGGGCGAGGGCGGGACGTTCGCGGCGAAGGGGCGGCTGACACGGGACGGCGAACTGCCGACCAACACCGACGGCGGCGGTCTCTCCGCCTGCCACCCGGGGATGCGCGGCCTGTTCCTGCTGGTCGAGGCGGTACGGCAGCTGCGCGGCGAGGCCGGGGAGCGGCAGGTGCGCAAGGCGGGCGGACGGCTGCCGGAGCTGGCGGTGGCGTCGGGGACAGGTGGCTGGTTCTGCTCGGCGGGCACGGTCGTCCTGGGCCGCGGCTGACCGGGCTCCGCTCGGCGTACGCCCCCCGCTTGCCCCGGCCAGTCGCGGATGGTCGGATGGGGAGCCGATGAGCGACAACGAGGATGAGGCGTTCCACGCCCTGCTGCGCGGCCTGCGCGTACCCCATGCGGGCGAGCTGCCCGTCTTCGACCCGGCCACGGCCCCGGACGCACCGCTTCCGCTCTTCCGGCGGTGGCTGCGCGAGGCCGCCGAGACGGCGGAACCCGGCCCGCACACCATGACCCTGGCCACCGTGGGCGCCGACCGCCGACCGTCCCAGCGCACGGTGATGCTGCACGGCGCCGATGAGCGCGGCTGGCACTTCGGAACCCACCGCACCAGCCGTAAGGGCCGCGAGCTGGCCGAGAACCCGTACGCCTCCCTCGCGTTCCACTGGATGCGGGCGGGCCGTCAGGTGCGCGTCAGCGGGCGGGCCGTCGAGGCCGGACCGGAGGAGAGCGCGGCCGATCTGCGCGGCCGGTCCCCCGCGGCGCTCGCGGCGGCGCTGGCCGGGAACGGGCGGCAGAGCGAGGTGCTCGGCTCGTACGAGGAGCTGCTACGGGCCTTCGACGCGGCGTACGAACGGGCGGAACGCGACCCGGACGCCACCGCCCCCACCTGGACCCTGTACGTCCTGGAGGCGGACGAGGTCGAGTTCTACCAGGAGGAGGCGCGACGCCGGCACGTACGGCTCCGCTACCGCCGCGACCCGGACGAGCGCGGCGGCTGGCGACGAGAGCTGCTGTGGCCGTAAAGAGCGGCACCCCCTGAGGCCGCGACCGAAAGACGGTGACCGTAAGGCGGGCGAGGCCATAAGGAGGCCGCCGTAAGGCGATGACGCGGTGCGTCAGGCGGGCAGCGGCCGGAAGACGGGAACGACCGGGACCTCCCCCTCGGTGGCCCGGAACGCGACCCGGAGCCGCATCCCGACGCATGGACCGCCCACCGGGGTCTCGATGAGCTCGGTCATCATCCGCGGCCCCTCGGCGAGGTCGACGACGGCGGCGGTGTACGGGACGCGGGCGCCGAACGGCGGCAGATCGTTACGGTGCACCACGGACCAGGTGTAGAGCGTCGCGGCGCCGCTCGCCTCCTCCCAGACGACCTCCTCGCTCCAGCAGTACGGGCAGAATTCGCGCGGGTAGTGGTGGGCCCGGCCGCAGTCGGCGCAGCGCCGGATCAGCAGTCGGCCCTCGGCGGCGGCGTCCCAGTAGGGGCGGGTGAAGGCGTCGATCTCGGGCAGGTCGAACCGCGGGGCGCCCGCGGGGGGCGTCGGGCTCACAGGAACAGCCCCCATCTCCCGTGGGGCGACCAGGTCTGCCGGCTCATACCGAAGAGTCCGGCCACGGAGATCAGCACCAACATCGAGTCGCGCAGTACGGCGAGCCATTCGGCCCCGCTGAGTCCGATCGTCCGCACCGTCCCACCTCTTCCCACCCCGAAGCAGACCTGACGGTACGTCAGTTTCACCGGCGGAACCGGCACCCACAAGGGGTTGCGAGCGCCGACCGACCGCGACCTGTCCACAACCCATCCGCAATCACTTTGGCCGGATCGCATTGACCGAAACCCGTCAAGCACCCGGTTACGCTCACCCGCATGGCCGACAGCTCACCCGAGAAGTCCTCACCCGTCTATGTGATCGGCGGCGGACCGGGCGGACTCGCCACCGCCGCGGCGCTCACCCAGCGCGGGATCCGCGCCGTCGTCGTAGAGAGGTCCGACGCGATCGCCACGTCGTGGCGGAACCACTACGACCGGCTGCGTCTGCACACCACGCGCCGGCTGTCCGCACTCCCCGGGCTGCCGATCCCCCGGTCCTACGGGCGGTGGGTCGCCCGCGACGACGTGGTGCGCTATCTGGAACGCTACGCCGAGCACCACGGACTGGAGATCGTCACGGGGGTCGAGGTCTCCCGCGTCGACCGGGCGGCCGACGACACGGAATGGGTGCTGCGGGCCACGGGCGGCCGCGAACTGTCCTCGCCCGTGGTCGTCGTCGCGACGGGCTTCAACCACACTCCACGGCTGCCGGACTGGCCGGGCCGCACCGCCTACACGGGTGAGCTGCTGCACGCCGCCCACTACCGCAACGCCCGCCCCTTCGAGGGCAAGGACGTGCTGGTGGTCGGCGTCGGCAACACGGGCGCGGAGATCGCGGTCGACCTGGTCGAGGGCGGCGCGGCCCGGGTCCGGCTCGCGGTCCGCACCGTGCCGCACATCCTGCGCCGCTCGACCGCGGGCTGGCCCGCGCAGGCCACCGGCATCCTGGTGCGACGGCTGCCCCGGCGCGCGGTGGACCGGGCGGCGCGGGTGGTGTGCCGGCTGAGCATGCCGGATCTGACCGAGCACGGCCTGCCCTGGCCCGACACCGGGCTCTACACCCGCGTACGCGAGGGCGCGATCCCGGTCCAGGACGCGGGGCTGGTGGACGCGGTGCGGACGGGGCGGGTGGAGGTGGTCTCGGCGGTCGACTCCTTCGACCTGGACAAGGTGGTCCTGACCGACGGCTCGCGGATCTCCCCCGAGGCGGTGATCGCCGCGACCGGCTACCGGCGCGGCCTGGAGGAGCTGGTCGGCCATCTGGGCGTGCTCGACGACCGCGGCCGCCCCCTCGCCCATGGCCGGCGCACCCTGGCGTCCGCCCCGGGGCTGCACTTCACGGGCTATACGAATCCGATCAGCGGCATGCTGCGCGAGCTGGCCATCGACGCCCGGAAGATCGCCAAGACGATCGCCCGCACCACGGCATGACCCCCGCCGTCACCCTGCGTGTTCCTCCCGCACCGAGCATTCCTGACAGGCCGTCAGTTCAGTAACCTGACCACTGGGTAATGTGACGTGTCGTCAGTTTGGCGTCGAACAGCCCGGTCACCTACCCGGTTATTGGCCAACGAGCAGGAGTGGCGGATACCGATGCTTGGATCGACCTACGGCACCCTGACCACCAACTCCCGTCATGCCCGCGCCGTCGCCTGTGGGCGGGCCCCCGGCCCCGCCGTGCACATCCACAGCGGGCACGCGCCGGGCGGGACCGCCGAAGGCGTGGACGACGTGGACGACATGGACGTCAGCGGACGCCCGCTGCACTCCGCCGTCCCCGATCTGGACCGCTTCTTCCATCCCGAGTCGGTGGCCCTCATCGGCGCCTCCGACGCGGACGGCCGCCCCAACACCGGCATCACCCGCCAACTCCTGGCCTGGGCCGAACGCGTCGGCGCCCGGCTGCACCCCGTGCATCCCTCCCGTCCCGCCGTCTTCGGCATTCCGTGCGTACCGTCCGTGGCCGCGCTGCCCGAGCCCGTCGACCTCGCCGTCCTCCTCGTCCGCGATCCGCTCCCGGTCATCGAGGAACTCGACGGGAGCAAGGTGAAGTTCGCCGTCGCCTTCGCCTCCGGCTTCGCCGAAACCGGCCCCGAGGGCGCCGCCGCGCAGGCCCGGCTGGCCGCCGCGGCCCGCGGCGCCGGACTGCGACTGCTGGGCCCCAACACCAACCTCAACGCCTTCGAGAGGTTCCGCGACGACCTCGAAGGCCCCGCCATCGCCCTCATCACCCAGTCAGGCCACCAGGGCCGCCCGGTCTTCACCCTCCAGGAACTCGGCATCCGGCTCAGCCACTGGGCCCCGACCGGCAACGAGGCCGACCTGGAGACCGCCGACTTCATCTCCTACTTCGCCACCCGGCCCGAGGTCGGCGCCATCGCCCTGTACGCGGAGGGGCTGAAGGACGGCCGCGGCTTCCTGCTCGCCGCCGACCGGGCCGCCCGCGCCAAGGTGCCCGTCGTGGCGGTGAAGGTCGGCCGCACCGAGACCGGCGCCCGCACGGCCGCCTCCCACACCGGCAAGCTGACCGGCTCGGACACGGTGGTGGACGCGGCCATGCGGCAGTTCGGCGTGATCCGGGTGGACGGCCTGGACGAGCTTCAGGACACGGCGACGCTGCTCGCCCGCGCCCGCCCGCCGCTCGCCGAGGGCGTCGTGGTGTATTCGATCTCCGGGGGCACCGGGGCCCACTTCTCCGATCTCGCCACGGCGGGGGGTCTCCCCCTGCCCACCCTCTCCGCCGAGAAGCAGGCCGAGCTCCACCAGTGGATACCCGGCGATCTCAGCGTCGCCAACCCGGTCGACAACGGCGGCCACCCGGTCGGCGACTGGCGCGGCCGCAAGATCATCGACGCGATCCTCGCCGATCCGGCCGTGGGCGTGCTGATCTGCCCGATCACCGGCCCGTTTCCGCCCATGAGCGACAAGCTGGCGCAGGATCTGGTGGACGCGGCGGAACAGACGGACAAGCTGGTGTGCGTGGTGTGGGGATCGCCGGTCGGCACCGAGGACGCCTACCGCACCACCCTCCTGGGCTCCTCCCGCGTGGTCACCTTCCGTACGTTCGCCAACTGCGTCACCGCCGTCGGCGCCTATCTGGGGCACCACCGCTTCACCACCTCCTACCGCTCCCCCTTCGACGACGCCCCGCGCACCCCGTCCCCGTCCCTGCGCAAGGCGCGCGACCTGCTGCGCCCAGGCGGCCGGCTGAGCGAGCACGCGGCGAAACAGCTGCTGCGGGCGTACGGCATCCGGGTGCCGCGCGAGCAGCTGGTGACCAGCGCGGCCGCCGCCGTCCGCGCCGCCGGACTGGTGGGCTACCCGGTGGTCATGAAGGCATCCGCGCCGCAGCTCGCCCACAAGACCGAACTCGGACTGGTCCGGCTGGGGCTGACCTCGGCCAGCCAGGTCCGCGACACCTATCGGGAGCTCACCGACATCGCCCGCTACGAAGGCGTCGAGCTGGACGGGGTGCTGGTCTGCCAGATGGTCGAGCGCGGGGTGGAGATGGTCGTCGGCATGAGCCACGACGACCTCTTCGGCCCGACCGTGACCGTGGGTGTAGGGGGCGTGCTCGTCGAAGTGCTGCGGGACACGGCCGTACGCGTCCCCCCGTTCGGCGAGGACCAGGCCCGCACGATGCTCGCCGAACTGCGCGGCCGCGCCCTCCTCGACGGGGTGCGCGGCGCGCCCCCGGCCGATGTGGACGCGCTCGTGGAGGTCGTGCTGCGCGTCCAGCGCATGGCCCTGGAGCTCGGCGACCACCTCGCCGAACTCGACGTCAATCCGCTGATGGTGCTGGAACGCGGCCAGGGCGCCGTGGCACTGGACGCGCTGGCGATCTGCCGCTGACCCGTGGAGCGTTCCCATGATCTCTCCCTCCCCCGAAGAAGAACATGACTCCGTTGTACGGCACACCACTGACAACGGCGTCTCGTGGATCACGCTCAACCGCCCCGCGGCGATGAACGCCATCACCCCCGACCAGCGGGAACGCCTTGTTTCGCTGCTGGAAACCGCCTCCGCCGACCCGACCGTCCGGGCCGTCGTGCTGACCGCCACCGGCAAGGGCTTCTGCGCGGGAGCGGATCTGCGCGGCGCCCCGGCCGGGCAGGAGCGCGTCGCGGGCGATGTGGCCCGGCTGATCCGCGGCGGAGCGCAGCGGCTCATCACCGCCGTCCTCGACTGCGAGAAACCGGTGATCGCCGCCGTCAACGGCACCGCGGCCGGGCTCGGCGCCCATCTCGCCCTCGCCTGCGATCTGGTGCTGGCCGCCGAATCGGCCGTCTTCATCGAGGTGTTCATCCGCCGTGGTCTGGTCCCCGACGGGGGCGGTGCGTACCTCCTCCCCCGGCTGACCGGCCCGCAGCGTGCGAAGGAGCTGATGTTCTTCGGCGACACGCTGCCCGCCGCCGAGGCCGAGCGGCTGGGCCTGGTCAACCGGATCGTCCCGGACGACGAACTGGCCAAGACCGCCCGCGCCTGGGCCGAGCGCCTCGCGGCCGGCCCCACCCGCGCCCTCGCCCTCACCAAGGCGCTGGTGAACGCCTCCCTGGAGGCCGACCGCCCGGCCGCGTTCGCCGCCGAGGCGGCGGCGCAGGAGATCAACATGACCACGGCCGACGCTCAGGAGGGCGTCCGCGCGTTCCTCGAACGCCGACCCCCCGTGTACCGAGGCCGCTGAGGGACACCCGCCGTCAGAAAGCCCGGACAGCAGGAAAGTTCAGGAAGGGGGACGGGCCATGATGGGACACGCCGGTATGGCCGCCACCGCCGTCCGCTATCTCCGGGCGGTCGGCTCGCCGACCGCTTCCGTACGACCGGTCGACCCGCTGCCCCCACCGGAGTTGCGCTGTGTGCGCGACGATGAGCGGCCCCCGGTCGACCCCGCGGCATTCCGCCGCGTGCTGGGCCACTTCGCAAGCGGTGTCACTGTGATCACCACCGTCGACGCGACCGGCCCGGCCGGCTTCGCCTGCCAGTCCTTCGCCTCGCTGTCCCTGGACCCGCCGCTGATCGCCTTCATGGTCGCCCGCACCTCCACGACCTGGCCGCGCATCGCCCGCGCGGGCGTCTTCTGCGTCAACGTCCTGGGCGCGCACCAGGGCGAGCTGTGCCGTGCCTTCGCGGTCAGCGGCTCCCGGCGCCCCGACAAATTCGCGGGCGTCCGCTACGAGCCGTCCCCGGTCACCGGCTCACCGCGACTCGCCGACGTCCCGGCGTGGATCGACTGCGCGGTCCACGCCGTGCACACGGGCGGCGACCATCTGGTCGTGGTGGGCCGCGTCCGGGCCCTGGCGGCGGACGAGTCGGCGGCGCGGTCGGGGCCGCTGCTCTTCCACCGCGGCTCCTTCGGGGAGTTCACGCCGTTTCCGTAGCCATCGCGTTCCGCGGCCCTCGCGCCTCGTACCCGGCCCTACACCGGCCTCGCCCCCGGCCCGCACGCCGCCCTGACCCTCGGCCCGCACACCGATCTCGCCCTCGACCCGCACGCCGATCTCGTCCCCTGCCCGCACGTCCTCAGACCGCCGCCGCGGCCTTCGCGCCCTCGCCCCGCCGGATCACCAGCGCCATCAGCGCGGCGATCGCGCACAGCGCCCCCGCGCCGTACCAGACCAGGTCGTACGAGCCGAAGGTGTCCCGCGCCATACCGCCCACGAAGGCCACGGCCCCGGCTCCCACCTGGTGGGAGGCCAGCACCCAGCCGAAGACGATCGCGCTGTCCTCCCCGTACTGCTCCCGGCACAGCGCCATCGTCGGCGGCACGGTGGCGACCCAGTCGAGGCCGTAGAAGACGATGAAGAAGACCATCGGCGGATGCACCGCGTCGGCCAGCAGGATCGGCAGGAACATCAGGGAGAGCCCCCGCAGCGCGTAGTACACGGCCAGCAGCCGCCGCGCGTCGAAGCGGTCGGTGAACCAGCCGGAGGCCACCGTCCCCACGATGTCGAAGACACCGATGACGGCGAGCAGGCTCGCGGCGGCCGTCACCGGCATGCCGTGGTCATGCGCGGCGGGCACGAAATGGGTCTTGACGAGGCCGTTCGTCGAGGCACCGCAGATCGCGAAGGTGCCCGCGAGCAGCCAGAAGGAGCCGGTGCGCGAGGCGGAGACGAGGGCCCCCACGGCCCTCCGGGCCGCGCCGCGCCGGGGTGCGGGCCTCGGGGCAGGCGGCCCATCGGCACCGTACGGGGCGAGGCCCACGTCCGAGGGGTGGTCGCGCAGCAGCAGCCAGACGAAGGGGACGATCGCCAGCGCGGCGATCGCGACGGTCAGCGCGGCGGGCCGCCAGTCGTGCCCCTCGACGATCCAGGAGAGCAGCGGCAGGAAGATCAACTGCCCGGAGGCCCCGCCCGCGGTGAGGATGCCGGTGACCAGTCCGCGCCGGGCGACGAACCACCGGTTGGTGACGGTGGCGGCGAAGGCCAGCGCCATGGAGCCGCTGCCGAGGCCGACGAGCACGCCCCAGCACAGGATGAGCTGCCAGGGCTCGGTCATGAAGACCGTAAGGCCGCCACCGGTCGCGATGACGAGGAGCGCGGCCGCGACGACCTTGCGGATGCCGAAGCGGTCCATCAGGGCGGCGGCGAAGGGCGCGGTGAGCCCGTAGAGGGCGAGGTTGACGGAGACCGCGAACCCGATCGTGCCGCGCCCCCAGCCGAACTCCTCGTGGAGCGGGTCGATGAGCAGACCGGGCAGGGAGGCGAATCCGGCCGCGCCGATGATCGCCACAAAGGTGATGGCGGCGACCGACCAGGCGCGGTGCGGAAGGCGCGGCAGGGCCCGTCTCGGGGGCCGGTCGGGCTGTTCGTCCTGTTCGGGGGCTCCAAAGAGCTCGGTCGTCTGTGTCACCGGACCAGCATCGGGCAGCGGGTCGGTACGGACGAGTGGCCCATGGGACAGTGTTCGCTAGGATCGGGCCATGCCCCTTTCGGGCCCTGCCCGAGCGACCGGAGGTCGGAAGTGCTCCCATCCCCGCCCGAGAAGACCGACTCCCCGCCCGGGAAGACCGGCCGGCGCCATCGGATCGCCGTCCTCGCCCTCCCCGGCGTGATCCCCTTCGAGCTGGGCATTCCGTACCGGATCTTCGGCAAGGCCCGCTCCGCCGGCCGCCAAGCCCTGTACGAGGTGGTCACCTGCACCGTCGAGCCCGGTCTGGTGCCCACGGACGCCGACTTCCCGATCACCGTGGAACGCGGCCCGGAGGCCCTCGCCGAGGCGGACACCATCGTGGTGCCGGCCTCGTACGCGCTCGGCCCGGTCACCGAGGAGGGCCGGCTGACCGAGCCGCTCGCCGCCGCGCTCGCCCACGCCCGGCCGGGCGTGCGCTGGGTGTCCATCTGCACCGGTTCGTATGTGCTCGCCGCCGCCGGTCTTCTCGACGGCCGCCCGGCCACCACCCATTGGGCCAGCGTCGACCACTTCCAGCGGCTCTTCCCGACGGTCAGGGTCGATCCGGATGTGCTGTTCGTGGACGACGGCGATGTGCTCACCTCGGCCGGTGTCGCCTCAGGGATCGACCTGTGTCTGCACCTGGTGCGGCGCGACCATGGCACGGCGATCGCCAACGATGTCGCCCGGCACAGTGTGGTGCCGCCGCATCGCGACGGCGGTCAGGCCCAGTACATCCAGCGCCCGCTGCCCGAGCCCCAGCAGGCCACCACCACGACGGCCCGCGCCTGGGCGCTCGGCCGGCTGGACCGGCCCATCTCGCTGAGCGAACTGGCCGCCCAGGAGTCGATGAGCGTACGGACGTTCACCCGCCGCTTCCGCGAGGAGGTCGGGATCAGCCCGGGGCAGTGGCTGACCCAGCAGCGGGTGGAGCGGGCCCGGCACCTCCTGGAGGACACCGACCTGTCGGTGGATCAGGTGGTCCGCGAGGCGGGTTTCGGCTCACCCGCGTCCCTGCGCCAGCACTTCCAGGCGGCCGTGGGCGTCTCCCCCACCGCCTACCGCCGCACCTTCCGCGCGAGCGCCCCGGGCCATGACCGCACGACCGCACGGTGACCGCGGGCGGGCCGGGGCCGGTCAGAAGGTGAGCACGGCGCGCGCCACCCGGCCGTGGTGGGCGTCGTCAGCGGCCTCGGCGAAGTCCTCCAGCGGATACGTCCTGCTGACCAGTTCGTCCAGCAGCAGCCGCCCCTGCCGGTAGAGGCCGGCGTACAGGGCGATATCGGCTTGCGGCCGTGCGGAGCCGTAGCGGCAGCCCAGGATGGACTTGTCCAGATACATGGAGGAGACGCGGAAGGCCGCCTCGGCGTCGGCGGGCGGCACGCCGAGCAGCACCGCCTGGCCGTGCCGGTCGAGCAGATCGACGGCCTGGCGGATGAGCCGGGTGGAACCGACGCATTCGAAGACGTGGTCCGCGCCGGTCGGCAGGATCTCCCGTACATCGTCGGCGGACGCAACGAAGTGGGTCGCGCCGAAGCGCCGGGCCATCGGCTCCTTGGCGGGGTTGGAGTCGACGGCCACGATCGGGGACGCCCCGGCGATCCGGGCCCCTTGCAGCACATTGAGCCCGATGCCGCCGCTGCCGATGACGACGACCGACTCACCGCGGTCCACCTTGGCGCGGTTGAGCACGGCGCCGACACCGGTGAGGACGGCGCAGCCGATGAGGGCTGCGGAGACGAGCGGAATCTCCTCGGGAATCCGCACCACCTGGACGGCGGTGACGAGGGTGCGCTCGGCGAAGGCGGAGTTCGCGGCGAAGCTGTACAGCCGCTGGTCGCCGCGCCGGAAGGGCCGGGTCGGCCGGCGAAACGCCGAGCGACACATCGTGGGGCGGCCTCGCGCGCAGTCGGCGCAGGTCCCGCAGTTGGCGAGGGTGGAGAGCGCCACATGATCGCCAGGTGCGACATGGGTGACGCCCGGCCCGGCCGCCTCCACCACACCCGCGCCCTCGTGGCCGAGCACGACGGGGAGGGGGAAGGGGATGGTGCCGTCGACGACCGACAGATCGCTGTGGCACAGCCCCGCGGCGGCGATGCGCACCAGCACCTCGCCGGGGCCGGGGTCCTGCACCTCCAGGTCCTCGACCACGCGCGGCGCCGTGCCGTCGAAAATGACGCCTCTCATCCCCATCACCCTCCCGGTTCCGTTCCTCAGGAGACCCAGACCAGCGACTGCAGTTCGCTGTACGCGTGCAGGCCGAACGAGCCGCCGTCGCGGCCGACTCCGCTTTCCTTGAAACCGCCGAACGGCGTCTCGGGGTGGCGCTGGGCGGTGTTGATGCCGATGTTTCCGCTGCGCAGCCGGGCGGCGAGGGCCCAGGCCCGGCCCGCGTCGGCGCTGAAGACGTAGTCGTAGAGGCCGTAGGAGGTGGAGTTGGCGATCCGCACCGCCTCGTCCTCGTCGTCGAAGGGCAGGGCCACGACGACCGGGCCGAACAGTTCCTCCCGCGCGACGGTCATGGCAGGGTCGGCGTCGGCGATGAGGGTGGGGGCGACGTAGAAGCCGGGTTTGCGCGCGGGGCGTTCACCGCCCACGACGATCCGGGCGCCCTGGTCACGGGCGTCCAAGACATACGCCTCGACGCGATCGCGCTGCGCGGCGGAGATCAGCGGACCGACGATCGTGGAGTTATCCACAGGGTCCCCGATCTTCAGTGACTCTGCGTAGTGTGTGAGTGCGGCGATGACCTTCTCGTACAGCGATCGATGGACGAGCGCCCGGGTCGGAGCCGTGCAGATCTGACCGCTGTGAAAGGAGAAGGTCGAACCGACCGCCCCGACCGCCGACGCGATCACTCGCTCGTCGGCGTCCCCCAGGACGATGGCCGCGCCCTTGCCCCCCAGCTCCATCAGGGTGCGCTTCATCGACCTCCCCGCGGATTCGGCGATCTTCTTACCCACAGCGGTGGATCCGGTGAAGCTGACCATGTCGACACCGGGGTGCGCGACCAGCGCCTCGCCGACGGCCGCGCGCGAGCCGGTGACGACATTGAAGGCACCGTCCGGGAGCCCGGCCTCCTTGAGCAGGGGGCCGAGCTCGAGACAGCACAGCGGGTCCTGCGGCGCGGGTTTGGCCACGACCGTATTGCCCATGGCCAGGGCCGGGGCGACCTTGCCCGCGAGATTCGTGAGAGGGAAGTTGTAGGAGGTGATGCAGCAGACGACACCCAAGGGGCGGCGGACCGCGGCAGCCCCGACCAGCCCGCCGGGCGCCAGCGGGGTGGCGGCCACGGGCAGCGGGGCGAGCGGCACGGTGTCCGGCTCGACGGCGCCGCGCGCGTAGCGGCGGAAGCGGTCGATCGCCGGGGGCACCTGGAGGGACGAGGCGACACGCAGGGTCGCACCGGTCTCCGCCTGGACGAGGGGCACCAGGTCCGGGGCGTGCTCGGCGAGCAGGTCGGCAGCCCGCTCGAGTACGGCGGCGCGCTCCCGGGGGGCGGTGCGCGACCAGCCGTCGTACGCGGCGCGGGCGGCCCGGACAGCGGCGTCCACGTCGGCCCGGTCGGCCTCGGGGGCATGGCCGACGGTTTGCTCGGTGGCGGGATTGACGACGGGGTAGTGCCCGTTCCCGGGAGCCCGCCACGAGCCGCCGATCCAGTGCGCGTAGGTCTTCGTCATCGGCGTGAATCCTTGGGGAGGTGAAGTACGCGCTCGGCGATGATGGTGCGCTGGATCTCGTCCGAGCCGCCGTAGATGGTGTCGGCGCGTGAGAAGAGGAAGAGACGCTGGAAGGCGTCGAGTTCGTACGGCCGGCCGGCGGTCCAGCGCGCCGGACCGAGTGCGGCCGCGGCGCCCCTCACCTGCATGGCCAGCTCGCCGAGCCGCTGGTGCCAGCCGCCCCACAGCAGCTTGGCGACGCTGGGCGCGCCGGGGTCCTGCGGGCCGGCATCGCGGAAGCCGGGGGCCTGGGCGTCGGCGCTCCGCGGGGGGAGGTCGTGGGGGACGGCCTTCCGCGGGGCGGCGTCCTGGGCGGGGTTCCGGGCGTTCCGGGCGGGCTCCCGGGCGGGCTCCCGGGCGGGGTTCTGCGCGGTGCCCAGGGTGCGCAGGGCGTTCCAGCGCATGACCTTGAGCTCGGCCCACTGCCGTATGAGCCGGTCCCGCAGGACGGGCTCCGCTGCGGCGCCGGTCTCCAGGGCCAGCCGCACCACCCGGCTCAACTCCTGGGCGAAGCCGATCTGCTGGACCAAGGTGGAGACCCCGCGCTCCACCGCGAGCAGGCTCATGGCCACGCGCCAGCCGTGGCCCGCGCCGCCGACGAGGTGTTCGGCGCGGGCCACGGCCCCGTCGAAGAACACCTCGTTGAACTCCGCGGTCCCGGTCAGCTGCCGGATCGGCCGCACCTCGATCCGTCCCGGCTGGTCCATCGGCACCAGCAGAAAGGAGAGCCCATGATGGCGCTGTGAGCCCTCCTCGGTGCGCGCCAGGACAAAACACCAGTCGGCCTCATGGGCGAGGGAGGTCCAGATCTTCTGTCCGGTGATGCGATAGGTGCCCTCGCCCGGGTCGTGGACGGCACGGGTCCGCAGCCCGGCGAGGTCCGAGCCGGCGTCGGGCTCGCTGTAGCCCTGGCACCACAGCTCCTCGCCGCGGGCGATGGTTGGCAGGAAGCGGGCGCGCTGTGCGGAGTCGCCGTGGGCGAGCAGGGTGGGCGCGAGGAGGTTCTCGCCGATATGCCCCAGTCGGCCGGGCGCCCCGGCGCGGGCGTACTCCTCGGCCCAGACGACCTGTTGGGTCAGGGTCGCGGCGCGGTTGCCGTACGCCCCGTCCGTGCGGTCCCAGCCGATGCCGATCCAGCCGCCGGTGCCCAGCTCGCGCTCCCAGGCGCGGCGGGCTGCCATGTCGCCGTGCCCCTCGCCGGGATGGCCGCCGGATTGTTGCGCGAGAGCGGCGAACGGTCCGGTGAAGTGCTCGGCCAGCCAGCCGCGTGCCTCGGCGCGGAACCGCTCGTCCTCCGGCCCGAAAGCGAAGTCCACAACCTCTCCCCTCGTCGGTCCCGGCCGGTCTTCCCCGGCCGACCCGCCGTTACGGACGTCAGGCGTTGGGGCGTTGGCCGGTGGCGGCTGCCTGGGCCATGGCGTCCAGCTGGGCCAGCATCGGCATGGGGTCGGTGCCGACCGTGCCCGGGAGGAAGTCGGCGATCCTCTCCGGGGTCCAGGCGCCCTCGGCGTATCCGGCGCGCAGCTCACGGGGCTGGGCCCAGACCGCGATCTTGGGGCCCGCGATCGTGTAGACCTGGCCGGTGATCCGCTCCGCACGGGCGCGTTCGCTCAGCAGATAGACGACCAGGGCCGCCACGTCCTCCGGCTCGCCGATCTCCCTGAGCTCCATCGGCACGTTGGCGGACATCCGGGTGCGGGCGACCGGTGCGACACAGTTCGCCGTGACGCCGTACTTGTGCAGCCCCAGCGCGGCGCTCCGCACCAGGGAGATGATCCCGCCCTTGGCGGAGGCGTAGTTGGCCTGGGCGACGCTGCCCTGGTGGTTGCCGCTGGTGAAGCCGATCAGGGTTCCGGAGCGCTGGCGGCGCATCACCGCCGACGCCGCCCGGAAGACCGTGAAGGTGCCCTTGAGATGGGTGGCGACGACCGGGTCCCACTCCTCCTCGGACATGTTGAAGAGCATCCGCTCGCGCAGGATCCCGGCGACGCAGACGGCCCCGTCCAGCCGTCCGTACTGTTCGAGCGCGGTGTCCACGACCCGCTGGCCACCGGCCATGGTCGAGACGTCGTCGGCGACCGCGACCGCCGCACCGCCCGCCGCCGCGATCTCCTTGACCACGGCCTCGGCGACCTCGCTGCTCGGTTCACCGCCCTCGATCGAAACCCCGTAGTCGTTGACGACGACCTGAGCCCCTTCGGCCGCGCAGGCGAGGGCCACCGCCCGTCCGATACCGCGTCCGGCCCCGGTGACGGCGACCACCTTGCCGTCCAAGAAGTTGCCCACGCCGCATCCCCTCCCGGAGTTTCTGACGGTCCGTTAGATTTTTGAGCAGACGCGGCCCGAGTACAAGCCCTCGCACACAAACGTCGACCGGGAACGACGAAGGAGACGCCATGCCGCTGCCAGCCGAGTTCCACGAGATCGCCAAGCGCGTCAACAACTGGGGCCGCTGGGGAGCGGCGGACGAGATCGGCACGCTCAATCTGATCACCGATGCCGTGATCCGGGAGGCCGCGGCGACCATACGGACCGGTCGCCGCGTTCCCCTCGCGGTGCCGCTGCGACAGGACGGCATCCAGACCGGAATGATCCCCGGGCGGGTCAACCCGCTGCACACGATGATCGCGGTCAACTTCGAGATGTTCGGCCCGGACACCGTGGCGACCAGCGACGACGCCGTGACGATGGGACTACAGGCCGGAACCCACTGGGACGGGCTGACCCATGTCTCGCACTCCGGCAGGATCTACAACGGCCGCCCCGCCGACTCCATAACCACCCATGACCGCGCCGCCTTCAGCGGCATCGAGAAGGCGGGTCCCCTCGTCTCGCGCGGGGTGCTCCTCGATGTGGCACGGGCCCTGGGCGTCCAGCGGCTTCCCGACGGGCATACCGTCACCCCCGAAGACCTCGACGCCGCCGAGGAACTGGCCGGGACCAAGGTCCGTCCCGGCGATATCGCACTCGTCCGGACCGGGCAGATCCAGCGCTATCTGGCGGGCGAGAAGGAGGCATACGCCTTCCCCTCACCGGGCCTCTCCCTGCGCACACCGGAGTGGTTCCACGCCCGCGATGTGGCGGCGGTCGCCAATGACACGCTGACCTTCGAGGTCTTCCCACCGGAGATCGAGAACCTCTGGCTGCCGGTCCACGCCCTCGATCTGGTCGAGATGGGCATGCTCCAGGGCCAGAACTGGAATCTTGAGGAGCTGTCCGAGAACTGCGCCGAGGAGGGGCGCTACGCCTTTCTGCTGTCGGCTCCGCCCGAGCCGTTCGTCGGCGGCACGGGCGCACCGGTCGCACCCGTGGCGATCCTCTGACACCCCAGCGAACCTGTGACTCCCGCCGCGCCGGGCGGCGTCGGCCGCCTGGAAGGGGACGGCGGGTCGCTTCCTCTCGGGTGGCGGTGCGCTCATGCGCGCCCCGAGCACGGCACCGCGCACCGCCACCCGGCTCCCGGCGCTGAGCCCTGTATCAGCAGCGGGGGCGCGACCCGCACTCGCCAAGGAACGTCCCCGTGAGCACAGAGCTCACGCAGACACCACAGCCCTCGGCGTCCCCTCGCGACGAATCGCTGATCCTAGAGTGATCAACCGAACACGTCACGTCAACACCTGGTCTGGACTTTGTCTGGTTCGCCCCATGTGTGACGGCGCAGGGGAGGCGGCCCGCCTCTGGGCGAGGGGCTCCTCACCCTTCGCGCGGTCGATTTCACACCAGATCCGCTTTCCGGCGCCCTCCGGCTGCCAGCCCCACCGGTCGGCGAGGCCGTCGACCAGCTCCAGCCCGCGCCCATGGGTGTCCCCCTCACCGGCACAGCGCTGGCGCGGCGCACGGTCACTGGCGTCGGCCACCTCGACCCGGACCGTCCCCAGACCCGAGCTCCGGCCCCCGAACGGGCCCGAGGCCCCGCTGCCGCCCGCCGACTGGGCGGGGAAGAGCATCCGCAGCACGGCGGGACAGCCCGTATGCACCACGGCGTTGGTGACGAGTTCGGAGATGAGCAGGATCAACGTCTCGGCGAGCGGCTCGTCGGCCCCGATCCCGGAGCCGGCGAGCCGCGAACGGGCCCACCGACGGGCACGGCTCACCTCCGCAGGGTCGGGCCTGACCTCCATCTGCGCCTGAAGTACCTGCACCGCTCACACCATCCGAACCGGCAGACACATCGCCTTGTACCTCCAAGAGGTCACAGACCGCGACTCTCCCCCAGCCGCCGCCGGGAGGCACCCCCTTGCGAAACAGCATGGTTGACGTACAGTCACGCCAACAAGCGCTTCAGTCATATTCCAGCGCCAAGGAGTATGCGTGGGGCATACTGTGCGACACACGCTCTGGGGACTCGAACACCGGGACCCGGGCGCCGTACACCCCGGGTGATCGGGGTACGTCGGCGTGCCCGGAGTCGCCCCATGGGCAACGCCGGGCTTATCGCACCCCTTAAGCGCTCGCACCCCACGGAGAGTACCCGAGCGCGAGCCCGACTCCCCCCTGTGACGAGTCACGCCTAGGAAACAACCCGGTATCAACGCTCGGTCACCTCGGAGGCTCTGGGGATCTCCCCAGAGAATGCGACATCCCAACAATTCAGGCGTATCCATAGAGCTCGGCTACAAACATGTTTCAACGGTCGACAAGAGCCCGGCCGCGAGTTCCTCCTCCGCAGCGGCAGCGGACTGCCACTGACCTGCCCGTACCCAGGCCCGCTTGAGATGCAGATGGACATCCGCCTCCCAGGTGAAGCCCATCCCGCCGTGCACTTGCAGACAATCGCGGGCATTGCGGACAGCTGCCTCATCCGCCAGCAGCTTGGCGGCGGCTATGTCACCCGGGTCTTCTGTGACCGCCGCCGCATACACCACACTTCTGGCTGATTCGGCGCGCACCAGCATCTGGGCGCACAGATGCTGTACGGCCTGGAAGGCACCGATCGGACGGCCGAACTGGGTGCGCCGCTTGGCATGGTCCACAGCGAGCTCGACCGTACGGCAAGCGCTGCCCAGCTGTTGCGCCGCGGTCAGCAGCGCCGCCTCGCGGCGCAACCGGGCGGCGAGCCCCAAAGCCCCCGAAGCCCCCGAGGGCACCACCGGCGGCCGGGCCCGCTCCGGTGCGGTGCGCTCCGGTGCGGTGCGCCGCTGTGCCGTTCGATACGGCGCCGTCCGGTGCAGCGGGGTGGCCGGGTCCACTGACCGTATCGGCTCCGCCGAACGCGTCACCGCCGCCGCCGCGATCACCTCCACGGCGGTCGGACCCAGCACCAGCACCGCATCGGCCGAGGCCAGATGCTCGACCAGCGCGTCCCCCTCGTCCAGCGCCGTCACCACGGCCTCGCCCCGGGCCGCACCCGCAACCGATTCCCCCGCCGCCAACGCCCCCGGCACCGACAGTCCCGCCGTCAGCTCCGTTGCCACCAGCGGACCCGGCAGCAGCGCACGGCCCGCCTCCTCGAAGGCCAGCACCGCCTCCGGCAGCCCCAGCCCCACCCCGCCCGCCGACTCCGGTACCCGCAGCGCGAAGAGCCCCGCCGCGCCCAGTTCCCGCCACAGCGCCCGGTCCAGCCCCGCTCCCCGCTCCGCGCCGTCACCGTCCGCCATGTCCACCATCGCCCGCAGCCGGGTCCGCGGAAAGCGCCGTTCCAGCAGTTCGCGCACCCCGGTCCGCAGCGCCCGTTGGTCGTCCGTGAGCTGGAAGTCCACGGCCTGCTCACCGCCCCTTCGGCAGGCCGAGGATCCGCTCGGCCACGATGTTCCGCTGGATCTGCGAGGTGCCCGCCGCGATCGTGTACGAGAGCGAGGAGAGCCGGTCCGCGACCCACTCCTGACCGGCGTCCAGCGCGTCCGGCCCCAGCACCTCGGCGGCCGCGTCGTACAGCTCCTGCCGCACCTGGGAGAAGCGCAGTTTGAAGACCGAGCCACCGACGCCCGGCACCCCGCCGGTGCGCTGCGCCTCGCTCACGTTCCACTGGGTGAGCCGCCACAGCGCCGCGCACTCCGCCGCGAGCCGCCCCAACCGGCGCCGCAGCACCGCGTCGTCCCAGCGCCCGTTGGCCTTCGCCGTCCGGGCCAGCGCCTCCAGCACCCGTCGGCAGGCGACCACCTCGCCCACGAAGGCCGTACCGCGTTCGAAGGAGAGGGTCACCATGGTCACCCGCCAGCCGTCGTTCTCCTCCCCGACCCGGTGGGTGACCGGCACCCGCACCTCGTCCAGGAACACCTCGGCGAACTCCGCCGTCCCGGCGAGGGTCCGCAGCGGCCGCACCGTCACCCCGGGCGCGTCCATCGGCATCGCGAGCCAGCTGATGCCCCGGTGCTTCGGCGTGTCGGCGTTTACCGGCGCGGTGCGCACCAATAGCTCGCACCAGTCGGCGATCTCGGCGTGCGAGGTCCAGATCTTGCTTCCGCTGACGACATAGGCGTCACCGTCCCGTACCGCCCGGGTGCGCAGCGAGGCCAGGTCCGAGCCGGCGTCCGGTTCGGAGAACCCCTGGCACCAGACCTCGTCCCCGCGCAGGATCGGCGGCAGCCAGCGCGCCCGCTGTTCGGGGGTGCCCTCTGCGGCGATGGTGGGCCCCGCGTGCAGCAGCCCGACGAAACCGGCGCCCACATAGGGCGCGCCGGCCCGCTCGGTCTCCTCCAGGAAGATCAGATGCTGGGTGGGGGTGGCGCCCTGGCCGCCCGCGTCCTCGGGCCAGTGCAGCCCGGCGTAGCCCGCGTCGTGCAGCATGCGCTGCCAGCCGCAGTCATAGGCGCGCCGGCCGGGCCAGTCGGCCCGGTGCGGGCGGTCCGGCAGCTTGGGCAGGGTGTCGGCGAGCCAGGCGCGCAGCCGGCGCCGGAAGTCCTCCTCGTCCTCCGTGAACGCGAGATCCATCAGCAGCCGACCTCCCTTTCTGATGCGCCGTCAGGAAAGGTGGCATGCGCAGGTTAGTCCGCACCCCCTGGACCGACAAGGCGCGCGGCCTTACGCTTCCCAGCGTTACCTGATGCCCCGTCAGCTGGCGCCCCCTGGGAGGCCGGGATGACCGACGTCGCGCATGAGCTCGGCGGATCGGCGACGCTGTGGGAACTGCTCGAACGGCGCGCCGCGCTCACCCCCGACGCCCCCGTCCTGCTACAGGCCGCCGCTTCCGCCCGGCACGACCGGCGGCTGACCTTCCGGGCCCTGCGCACCCGCGCCGAGCGGACCGCCGCCGGGCTGTACCGGCTGGGGATACGCCCCGGCAGCCGGGTCGCCTGGCAGCTGCCCACCCGGATCGAGACGGTCGTGCTGACCATGGCGCTCGCCCGCCTCGGCGCCGTACAGACCCCGCTCATCCCGTACTACCGCGACCGCGAGGTGGGGTACGCGCTGCGCGAGTCCGGGGCGCGGTTCTTCGCCGTGCCCGGCCGGTGGCGCGGCTTCGACCACACCGCGATGGCGCGCCGGCTCGCCGCCGAACTGCCCGAACCGCCGGTGGTCTTCGAGGCGTACGACACACTGCCGGTCGCCGACCCCCAGGCCCTGCGGCTGCCGCCACCGCCCACCGACGGCCGGGCCGTCCGCTGGATCTACTGGACCTCGGGCACCACCTCCGACCCCAAGGGCGTGCTGCACACCGACCGCAGCCTCATCACCGCCGGCGCCTGCCTCGCCCGCGCGCTGCGGCTCGGCCCGGACGACGTCGGGTCGATGGCCTTCCCGTACGCCCATGTCGCCGGGCCCGACTACACCGTGATGCTGCTGCTCCACGGCTTCCCCGCCGTGCTGCTGGAGCACTTCTCCCTGCCGGAGTCGCTGGCCGCGTACCGGCGGCACGGGGTCACGGTCGCGGGCGGCAGCACCGCCTTCTACTCGATGTTCCTGGCCGAACAGCGCAAGGACCCCTCGCGCAGGCTCATCCCCACCCTGCGGCTCCTCGCGGGCGGCGGCGCGCCCAAACCGCCCGAGCTCTACTACGAGGTCGTACGGGAGCTGGGCTGCGCGCTCGCCCACGGCTACGGCATGACCGAAGCCCCCACGATCACCATGGGTGCGCCGGACGACACGGATGAGAACCTCGCCACCACCGAGGGCCGGCCGCCGCGGGAGATGGAGATCCGGGTGGTGGACGGGGAGGTGCGGCTGCGCGGGGAGGCGGTCTGCGCCGGCTATCTGGACGTGTCCCAGACGCGGGCGGCGTTCGACGCGGACGGCTTCTTCCTCACCGGTGACCTCGGCCATCTCACGAAAAGCGGCCATCTGGTGCTGACCGGCCGCGCCAAGGACATCATCATCCGCAAGGGCGAGAACATATCGGCCCAGGAGATCGAGCAACTGCTGTACCAGCACCCGGACGTGGGGGACGTGGCGGTGATCGGACTGCCCGACCCGGAGCGGGGCGAGCTGGTCTGCGCCGTCGTGGAACAGCCGGCGGAGGCGGGGGCACTGACGCTCGGCGGGGTGGTGTCGTATCTGCGCGAGGCGGGCCTGTCGGTGCACAAGCTGCCGGAGCGACTGGAGGTCGTGGACGCCCTGCCCCGCAACGAGACGCTGCGGAAGGTGCTGAAGTACCGGCTGCGGGAGCGGTTCGCGGAAGCGGGCGCCCAGCCGCTCGGACCCGCCAGGTCCTAGCCGGTGGTCGTGCTGTACGTGGCCGTGGCCTGCTCGAAGTAGCGGCTGACCGCGTCGCGCTCATCGGACGGGCCGATGACCAGGACCACGTGGTAGCGGCCGTCGATCAGCATCGCGAGGTTGCGCGCGTACACATCCCGCCCGCTGCTGTCGCGCCAGCTGAACGTGCCCTCCGCCATCGCCGTCCCGCCGACGTCGATCCGCCGCAGCCCAGAGGACGAGGCCCAGGAGGAGCCGCGGAAGGCGGCCAGTTCGGCCTCGCGGTCCTGCTGGTACGCCATCGGGTCGCCGCCGAACTCGGACGCCTTGTCCCGTCCGGCCACGACCACCAGCTCGAAGTCGCCGCCGATGTAGCGGATCTGGCCCCGGTTGTTCTCGCCCCGGCGGGTCCAGTCCTGGTGGACGGCGACCTTGAAGCCCTTGGGGTCGTTGCGGACCGCGAACCCCTTCGCCAGTCCGGCGGGGGCGGTGGACTGCGGTTCCCGGTCGCCGGGGTCCGCCGGCTTCCCGGCCTCCCCGCCGTTCTCGTCGCCGCCTGCGGAGTCGCTCGGCGCCGCGCTCGTCCCACCGGCCGAATCCGCACGGCCCTGGCCGCCGTTGTCCTTGTCGCTCGGCATGAACATCGTCGCGTAGAGCACCGCCGCGGCCAGCGCCAGCAGGATCAGCAGCAACAGCGTCCGCCCCAGCCTGCGCGGCGAGCGCTGGGCAGGCGCCGGCGCCTGCCGGTTCTCGCGCCTGTCCCGCCTGTCCCGCCGGTGCCGCGCATGCCCGACGACCGGCTCGGCCGACGCGGCCGGGGCAGTCGGCGCGGCCGGGCGGCGGCCCCGGCCCCTGCGCACCAGCCAGCCGCGTCTGCGGATGATCGGCAGCCGCCGGGGGTCGGATGCCCCGCCCGAGCCGAGCGAGGGCACCGTGACCGTACTGCTGCCGACGTCCGGCTCGGGCGCCGAGCGGATCAGCGACCGCAGCCAGCCGCGCAGCTCCTCGAAGTCCGGGCGCTCGGTGGGGTCCTGGCGCATCAGCGACTCGACAACGGGACGCAGCGGACCGCACTCCTCCGCGTACGCGGGCGCCTCCGCGCAGACCATCTGCACCAGCTCGGCGGCGTTCTCCTCCGGGTACGGGGCATGGCCCTGCACGACGCGGAACAGCAGCGCGCCGAGCGCCCACAGGTCGGCGGCGGGGCCGACGGGGGGCGCCAGCCGCCAGTTCTCGTGGACCGGACCCGCCTGCTCGGGCGCCCACCGCTCGGTGACGGCGCCGACCACGACGATACGGGCCTGGCGGGCACGCTCGGCGGCGAGCGCGGTGGCCGGGCCGCCACCGGTGGTACCGCCGGTGTCCCAGGAGCCGCCGCCTTCGGAGGCGGCCGGCTGAGGCTGCTCCGCACCGTCCGGCCGACCGGGCCATGAGGCACCGCCGGGCACCGGGTCCGGATCGGCCTCGGGGACGGGGGCGGGTGCGGATGTGGGTGTGGGCTGGGGCGCGGGCTCGGGAGCGTGCGGGGAGCGGGGGGCCGCTTCGGCGTTGGCCCGTGCGGCGGCCCGCGCGCCCGCCGCGTAGGCGGCGATGGCGCTGGCCCGCGCCGCCCGCGCGGCCGCGCCCGGCACATCGGCGGCGGTGCCCCGCTCGTCTTCCCGGCCCCCCGGCTGTCCCGCCCGCCGCGGTCCGGGCAGCCCGCCCGCGACCCCTGGGTCCCGGTACGGGGCCTCGTGCCCGTGGGGCCCCGGGCCGGGCTCCGGCCGGCTCCCGTGGCCCGGACCGCCCGCGCCGGGACCCGAACCCGCCGCCGGCGCACCGTGGTCGCCGTAAGGCGCTCGCGGCTCGGGCACGACCGCCGCCGCGCCCTGGTCGCGGTACGCCCGGCCCTCGTCGCCGGATCGCGTGCCCGCGCCCTCGTCCCCGGGCCGCGCACCCGTCCCCGCCTGCTCATGGCCACCGTAAGGAGCGCCCGGCGGCAGGAAACCACCCGCGGCGCCCTGGTCCCGGTACCGCGGCCCGGTGTGCGGCAGCGCCTCGCCCCCCTCGGCCGCACGGGCCCCCGGGATGGGGGCGTGCCCTTCGCCGCCGCGCCGGACCGGGCCATGGCCCGAGTGGTCGCCGGGACCCGCCGGGCCCCGCGGCGAGGCGGCCGGGGCGTCAGCGGACCGGGACTCCTCGACGCCGCGGACGGGCGCCTCGGAAGCCGGGATGGGCGCATCGGAAGCCGGGGTGGGCTCTTCGAAGGCCGGGGCGGCGCCGGCCGGCGCCGGAACGGGGTCGTAGCCGCACAGCGCCTCCTCCGCCGCACCGGCGGCCAGCCCCGTGAGCATCGCGCGGCCGTCGTCGCACAACAGCACGGTACGAGTGGTGATGTTGCGGTGGATCCACCCGTTGGCATGCAGGGCGCCCAGCGCCGTAAGGATGTCGTTGGCGACCTCGGCGGCCCGGTGCGGGGACAGCGTGCCCTCCGCGAGCAGCGCCGCGAGCGGGCGGCCGGAGACCAGTTCGCTGACGATCCACAGGCTTCCGGCCTCCGCGAAGACGTGGAAGACCTGGCCGAGCCGCGGATGGTCGGGGATCTGCGCGGCGGCCGTCGCCGCCGCGATGGCGCGCCGGACGGCCGGATCGCCGTCGCCCCGGGCCGCACGCCCGGAACCGGCGAACGTGCCGCCGCGTCCCTGCGGTCCGCCACCGCCGCCCCACCGCGCGTCCTCGTCGACGACCTCGGCGTCCACGACCTCCGGCAGCGGTATCTGCCGCAGATGGACTTCCTGCCCGCTGTAGGTGTCGAAGGCGCGGGTCTCGACGAGTTCGTACTCGTCGGCGGGCGGCAGGGGCAGGCGATAGCGGTCGGCCAGCACCCGGCCCGCGTACTCCTCCACGACGCCTCCCCAAAGCGCGCGATCGACGCCGCCCTTACCAGCGGTCGGCGCAGCGCGAAACCGTCAAATGCGGTCGTTTTGGCGGGTTCCTGCGGCTGCGCACAGTCTAGGGCTTCTCACGATACGTGCCCGAACGACGCTTCGCCGACAGGAGTGTTCAGTCCGTAATCTTGAAGGTGTCGAAGGCGGTCTGACGGAGGGTGGCGCACTCCTCGTCGTCCCACTTGCTCGCCTCGCACGTGATCAGTATGGCGAAGCCATGGCTGCCGTCCGCCTTGAAGCCGCGGTTGATCGCCCGCACCCGCTTGCCGTCCTGGTTGCGCTCGAACTGCCAGTCCGCGACGGTTGGGTAGCCGTTCCAGTCGATCGACTTGATGCCGAGGCCCTTGTAGCCGGACATGGTGCGCCGGGCGTTCTCCTCGCCCTTCTTCCAGTCCGCCACGGCGTCCGACCTCGGCGAGTCGGTGAAGTCGACCTGAATACGCGGAATGCTGGACCCGCCGTAGTACTTACGGCTGCCGGAATAGCTTCCGGAGTGGACCGACCAGTCCTCCGGCATGGCCATGCTGAAGGGGAAGTCGGAGCTCTTGACGGTCTTGTAGCCGTCGGGCAGCCCGCCCTTACCGCCGCCGTCCTCGCCCTTACCGCTGTCGTCCCCGCTCCCGCCGTCGTCCGACGTGTCGTCCGACTCGTCGTCCGAGCCCTTGGAGGCGCTCGCGCTCGTCTGCTCGCCGGAGCTCTCCGCGTTCGGCGACTCACCGGCCGACTGGCCGGACTTGTCGGTGCCCTGGCCCTCCTCGGTGCCGCCGGAGACCCCGGCGGAGGTGGACTTGTCGCCTCCGGAGGCGCCCTTGGCGTTGCCGCCGCCGTCGTCGCCGCTGCTCAGGACGACGGCGAGCACGGCGCCCACGATGGCGAGCACCACGACCACCGCGATGATGATCAGCGTGCGCCTGGGGACCACATCGGTGATCGAGGCGCGCGGCGGCACGGCGGGCTGGGGGGCGGGCGCCGACTCGGGCGTCGCGGCGGCCGCCCCGGCCTTCCGCGCCGCACCGGACGCCGCCGCGCCGGACGCCGCCGCCCTGGACTTCTCGGCACCGGACCGCTCCGCCGCCTCCGCCCCGCTCCCGGTGTCCGCCTTCTTCACGGCCGCGGCCGCCGCCGCGTTGCGCACGGACCTCAGCGCACCGCGCCTGCGCTCCGCGACGGCCGCCTCCTTGGCCTTGGCGGCCGCCTCGTCCTCCTTCGACGGGGCGGGCGGCAGGCTCATCGTGCGGGTGGCGTCGGCGGGGGCCTTGGCCTCCTCGGGGGCGTTCAGCGCGTGTTCGAGCAGCGCCCGCGCCCCGGCGTCGTCCAGCCGCCGCTCCGGGTCCTTGACGAGCAGACCGTAGATGACCTCCTCCAGCGGGCCCGCGTTCTTCGGCGGCTCCACCGGCTCGGTCATCACGGCGGTCAACGTCGCTATGGCCGTGCTCTTGTCGTACGGCGGCACGCCCTCCACCGCCGCGTACAGCAGCCCGCCCAGCGACCACAGGTCCGACGGCGGGCCGGGCTTCTGGCCGCGCGCCCGCTCCGGGGAGATGTACGAGGGCGCGCCGACGAGCATGCCGGTGGAGGTCACCGACGGGTCGCCCTCGACCTGCGCGATGCCGAAGTCGGTGAGGACGACCCGGCCGTCGTCCGAGATCAGCACATTGGAGGGCTTCACATCGCGGTGCAGGATGCCCGCCTGGTGGGCGGCGCGCAGCACATCGAGGACGGCGAGCCCGACCTCGGCGGCGCGCTTGGGGGTCAGCGGTCCGTCGTCGCGGACGACGTCGGCGAGCGAACGCCCCTCGATGAGCTCCATGACGATCCACGGGCGGTCGTCCTCGTCGACCACGTCGTAGACGGTGACGGCGCCGTTGCTGCGGATGCGGGCGATCGCCTTCGCCTCGCGCAGCGTGCGGGTGATGAGCCGTCGCTTCTCGTCCTCCTCGACGCTGGACGGAAAGCGCAGCTCCTTGACCGCGACCGTACGGCCGAGGGTCTGGTCGCTCGCACGCCAGACCGTGCCCATGCCGCCCTGACCGAGAATCTCCCCGAGCCGGTATCGCCCGGCGAGGAGGCGCCCAGTCGAGCCCTGCGTCTTCTCAGCCTCCGACATGCGACCCCTCTGTAAATCTACCCACCCTGAACCCACCCTGGGAGAGCCTCTATTGTCTCTCATCCGCGGACCCCGAACCGCCGGGGGTCCGGGGCGCGGCGTGGCGGCCACCGCGGTACCCGCGACCATCTGGGAGTACGCAGGAAACGGAGGTCCGTGTCATGCCCATCTCCGCCCTACGATGGCACAGGCGGGGACGGATGCCGACCGCTGCGGCGCTCCTCGCCGCCCTCTGTCTCGCCCTCCCCGGCTGCGGTGCGACCGCGGAAGCGGGCCGGGACGCGCACGTGCGGGCGAGCGGGGGTCCGGAGGCGAACACGGGCGCGGAGGACCGCCGGGACGACGCCGTACGCGCCGCCGTACGCCGGCTGGCGGCGCAGGGCGGCACGCCGGGAGCCGCGGCGCTCATCCGCCGGACGGGCGAGGGCACGCGGTTCGTCGCGTCGGGCGTCGCCGACGTCCGCACCGGGCGCCGCATCCACCGCGACGACCGCTTCCGCGCGGGCAGCCTCACCAAGACCGTCATCGCGGCGGTGACGCTGCGCCTGGCCGCCCAGGGGCGGCTCGGCCTCGGGGACACGGTGGAGGAGCACCTTCCGGGGCTGGTACGCGGACATGGCAACGACGGTCGGAAGATCACCCTCCGTCAGCTGCTGAACCAGACCAGCGGGCTGTTCGACTACACCGACGACCCGGTGCTCGCACGTGAGCTGTCCGCCGCGGCCGACCGCACCCACACCCCGGCCTCCCTGGTGCGCACCGCCCTGGCGCACCGCCCCTCCTTCGCGCCCGGGGCCGAGTGGCGCTACTCCAACACCAACTACGTCCTGCTGGGCATGGTCGTCCAGCAGGTCACCGGCCGCTCCTACGCGACCGAGGCCCGGCGCGACGTGCTCGTCCCGCTGCGTCTGGACGGCACCTCCTTCCCCGGTGCCCGCACCACCCTCCCGGCCCCGCACGGCCGCGCGTACACGCGGGGCGGCGGCGCCTCGGCCGACGGCGCCCGACGCGATGTCACCGAGCTCAACCCCTCCTCGGCGGGGGCCGCGGGGGAGCTGATCTCCACCCTCGACGACCTGAGCCGCCTCGTCTCCGGGCTGCTGCGCGGCGAGGTCCTGCCCCGGGCCGAGCTGCGGCGGATGCGGAACACGTCCGCCTCCGACGGCCAGTACGGCATGGGGCTGTTCCCGGTGCGGCTGTCGTGCGGAGTGACCCTGTGGGGCCACAACGGCGAGATCACCGGCTCCTCCGTGATGGCCGTGGCCACCTCCGACGGCCGCCACACCCTCGCCTACCGGCTCAACGGCACGGCCCGTTCCGGTCTGCCCGCCGAAACGTCTCTGCTCGAAGCCGAGTTCTGCCCTCGACCGTAAGGACGTCATGGGCCCCTCCCGGACACCGGTGCCCTACAGCGGGTCTCCTTACAGCGGGTTCCCTCCAGTGGGTCTCCCTACAGCCGGTCTCCCTACAGCCGGTCTCCTTACAGCGGGACGATGTCCGGCGCGCCCAGCCGCGCCGCGTCCGCCGTCAGATCGTCCAGCTGGCGCTGGGACTCGCGCTCCGCCTCCACCCGCTTCTCGTAGTGCTGGACCTCCCGGTCGATCTGGTCCTCGTCCCAGCCCAGCACGGGCGCCATCAGCCCGGCCGCCTCGCGGGCGCAGCGCGTGCCGCGGTCGAAGGTCTCGATCGAGATGCGGGTGCGCCGGGTGAGGACGTCGTCCAGATGGCGGGCCCCCTCGTGCGAGGCGGCGTAGACGACCTCGGCCCGCAGGTAGTCGTCCGCCCCGGCGAGCGGCTCGCCCAGCGACGAGTCGTCCGCGATCAGCTCCAGCACCTCCTGGGCGGCCGAGCCGTAACGGTTCAGCAGATGCTCGATCCGCGCCACGTGCAGCCCGGTATGGCGGCCGATCCGCGCCCGCGCGTTCCACAGCGCCTTGTAGCCGACGGCGCCGACCAGCGGAACCTCCTCGGTGACACAGGGCCCGACCCGGTGGTCCAGACCGTGCACCGCCTCGTCCACGGCGTCCTTGGCCATCACCCGGTACGTGGTGTACTTGCCGCCCGCGACCACCACCAGGCCCGGCACCGGATGGGCGACCGTGTGCTCGCGCGAGAGCTTGCTGGTGGCCTCCGACTCCCCGGCCAGCAGCGGGCGCAGCCCGGCGTAGACGCCTTCCACGTCGTCGCGGGTCAGCGGCACCGCGAGGACTTCGTTGACGTGCTCCAGCAGATAGTCGATATCGGCACTGGAGGCGGCCGGGTGGGCCTTGTCCAGGTCCCAGTCGGTGTCCGTGGTGCCGATGACCCAGTGCCTGCCCCAGGGGATCACGAAGAGCACGCTCTTCTCGGTGCGCAGGATCAGCCCGGTCGTGGAGTGGATGCGGTCCTTGGGGACGACCAGGTGGATGCCCTTGGAGGCCCGGACGTGGAACTGGCCGCGCTCCCCGATCAGCGCCTGGGTCTCGTCCGTCCACACCCCGGTGGCGTTCACCACCTGCCGGGCGCGGACCTCGAACTCACCCCCCTGCTCCAGGTCGTGCACCCGCGCGCCGACCACGCGCTCCCCCTCCCGCAGGAAGCCGACCACCCGGGCCCGGTTGGCGGCCTGTGCGCCGTATGCGGCCGCCGTGCGCACCAGCATGGTGACGTAGCGCGCGTCGTCCATCTGGGCGTCGTAGTACTGCAACGCCCCGACCAGCGCGTCCTTCCTCAGGCAGGGCGCGACCCGCAGTGCCCGGCCGCGGGTCAGATGGCGGTGGGCGGGCAGTCCCCGGCCGTGCCCGGAGGAGAAGGACATGGCGTCGTAGAGCGCCACGCCCGATCCGGCGTAGCACCGCTCCCAGACCCGGTGCTTCAGCGGATACAGGAACGGCACCGGTTTGACCAGGTGCGGCGCGATCCGCTCCAACAGCAGCCCGCGCTCCTTCAGCGCTTCGCGCACCAGTGCGAAGTCGAGCATCTCCAGATAGCGCAGTCCGCCGTGGATCAGCTTGCTGGACCGGCTGGAGGTCCCGGAGGCCCAGTCCCGCGCCTCGACCAGACCGGTCTCCAGGCCCCGTGTCGCGGCGTCCAGCGCGGTGCCCGCGCCGACCACTCCACCACCCACGACCAGCACATCCAGCTCACGGTCCGCCATCCGGGCCAGCGCCTCGGCGCGCTCGGCCGGTCCCAGTGCCGGTGTTTTCACCGCTGCCTCCCGCTGTGATCGACGTCACGCCACCCTGTCCGCCTTGTCTGCCTTGTTGATTTTCCTGGCTTTCTCCCCACCACGCCATGCCGCTGCCGCGCCCGCCGCCGCGACACCGCGCCAACACCCCCCGTCAATACTGAATACGAGTCATATTTCCGCTTAGTCTTCCTTTGGGGGGTTTGCGCCATCCGACATCGTCCCGGGAAGGACGACACAACGTCATGCCCGCAGATCTCGCCGTCATCGGACTCGGTCATCTCGGTATTCCTCTCGCCCAGGCCGCCACCGCCGCCGGTGTCCGCACCATCGGCTACGACCCCGATCCGCGCGCCGCCGACGACCTCCGGGCCGGACGGCTGCCCTCCTGCTCGGGTGAGGGCCGGCTGTCCGCCGCCGAGCTGCGCCGGATGGCCGCCCGGGGCTTCCGGATCACCGCCGACGCGGCCGAGCTCGGCCGCGTCCGCACCGCCGTCATCTGCGCCCCGACCCCGCTCGGGAACGACCGCAGACTGGATCTGTCGGCGGTCGGCGAGGCGGCCCGCACGCTCGCGGCGCGGCTGCGTCCGCACACCACCGTTCTGCTGGAATCCACCGTGTACCCCGGGACCACCGAGGAATTCCTCCGTCCCCTTCTGGAGGACGGGTCCGGGCTGCGGGCCGGGCGCGACTTCCACCTCGCCTACTCCCCCTGCCGCCACGACCCCGGGAACCGCGCCCACGGCCCCGCCAACACCCCCAAGGTCATCGGCGGCCTCACGCCCGCCTGCACCGAGGCGGCCGCCGCCTTCTACGGCCGCTTCACCGAAAAGGTGGTCCGGGCCCGCGGCACCCGTGAGGCCGAGACCGTCAAGGTCCTGGAGACCAATTACCGGCACGTCAACATCGCCCTGGTCAATGAGCTGGCGGTGTACTGCCATGACCTGGGCGTCGATGTGTGGGACGTGGTCCGCTGCGCCGAGACCAAGCCGTTCGGCTTCCAGTCCTTCCGGCCAGGGCCCGGCGTCGGCGGCCACGGCGTACCGGTCGACCACGACCACATGGCGGACCAGCAGCACGGCCTCGGCCTCCCGCTGCGCATGGTCGGGCTCGCCCAGCAGGTCAACGGGCGGATGCCGGGCTATGTCACCCGCCGCTGCACGGCCCTGCTCAACGAGTACGGGAAGTCGGCGCGCGGCGCGCGGGTCCTGTTGCTGGGCGTCGGCTACAAACCCGACGTCGCCGACGCGGAGGGCTCGCCCGCGCGGGAGATCGCCTCCCGGCTGATGGAGCTGGGCGCCCGGATCGGCTACCACGATCCGTACCTCACGCGATGGCGGGTGCTGGGGCGCGAGGTGGAGCGCGCGGAGTCGGTGTACGAGGCGGCGGCCGACGCCGACCTGACCGTCCTGCTGCAACACCATCGCACCTACGACCTGCAAGGGCTCGCGGTGAAGGCCCAGCTGCTGCTGGACACCCGGGGCGCCGGGCCGGCGGGGACCGCGCACCGGCTCTGAGCCCGCCCGCTCCCCCGCATCACCGCCGGCACCGTCCCCGCCGGCGCCGTACACCGCCCCCGCCGTCACCGCCCCCGCGTGCGCCGCAGCCGGAACGCGACTGCCAGCACGATCAGCGCCGTCCCGCCCAGTACGAAGATCACCGCCCCCGACGGCACCGACCGCACATCCGCCCTGAACGTCATCGGCGCGCCCCAGGGCCTGCCGTCGGCGGTGGTGTAGAGCTGGGCGGTCAGCCACACCGGGCCGTTGGCGTACGCCTTCACCCGCACCCGCACCGTGCGGCTCACCGCGCGCGACGCCCGGACCGGCACCGTGCGGTCCCGGGCTTTCAGCCGTTCGGGGCGGCTGGAGAGGACCCGCAGCTCCACCCCGGTGAGGTCCTGCTGGAGACCGTTGTCCACGGTGACCGGGATGGTCGCCGAGCCCCCCGCCACCACCACCGTGGACTTCGGCACCAGCCGCACCGAGGTGATCGAGGCGGTCAGATAGCGGGACACCCCCCGCTGGTACGAGGCGGCGCCCGCCGGATCGCCGCGCCACCCGGTCGCGACGGAGCGGGCCAGCGCGGCCCGTACGGACGCGGTGGTGGCCCGCGCGTCCGACAGCACCTTGGCCAGGGCACGCATCCGCCGCCGGTCCCGGACCACCGCCGCGAGCCGCTCGGGCGGCAGCTCGCCGTCGTGCCGGGCGAGCGGATAGCCGTCGAAGCCCCGCAGCCGCCCCGCCGTGGGCTTGCGCAGCGCCGCCGCGAACCCGGCCGGCGCCAGCCAGCCCGCCTTCCGGCCCTCGTCCACCACCGTGAGCAGCACCCGGGCCACCCCGAGCGGCATCCGGCGCGGGGGCACCACCACCAGGTCGCGCCGGGCATACGGCAGCTCCCGCGTGGCCGTCAGGGTCTCGGCGAGCAGCCGCTGCCGCAGCCGCAGCCGGGCGGGGGCACCGGAGGCGCCCGCGGCCGGCTGGGCGGCGAAGAGCAGGGAGGCGATCGCCGCGTCGTAGCGCAGCGCGGTCGTGCCGCCCTCCAGCGCGACGGCGCCGTCGTCGGTGGCCCCTTCGCTGACCAGTTCCCCGGCGGAGACCACCCCGGCGCCGGAGGCGAGCACCGTGTCCAGGCCCAGCCCCTTGGCGTACCGGGCGATCCCCTCGTCCAGCTCACCGCCCGCGGGCCAGCCCACACCGGCGCGTGCGCGGACGCCCAGCGCCCGGTCCACCACCGCCCGGCCCGTACCGGAGGCGCGGCGCAGCAGACCGGTGAGCGAGGCGCCGCCGCCTCGGGCGAGCGAGGCCAGGTCCGGGTCCGCGTACGGCAGCGCGATCACCTCCCGGCCCCGGACCGCCGTGCGGAGCGCGGCGAGCCAGTCCGCCGCCGCCTCGCCGCCCGTCCCCTCGGTGGACTCCTGCGGATCGCTGCCGCCGGGCGTACGGGCCACCCGGTAGCCGGCGGCCATGGCCCGCGCCTGGACGATCAGATCCGGATCGAGGACCCAGGTGACCGGCCGGCCCCGGCCCATCTCGACCAGCCGCCGCAGCCGGCCGCCGGGTCCGAAGGCGGCGGTCAGCCCGTCGTCGCGGAAGACCGGCAGCACGCTGTCGCTGTCCGGGGTGCGCAGGGTCAGCGCCTCCATCCGCGGGGTGTCGATGACCGGCCACAGCACGGTGGTGCGCAGCGGCTCCAGCCGGGTGGCGTCGGGATAGGCGGACAGATGTGTACGGGTCAGCCCGAGCACGGTGCCGGTATTAGGGCCTGCGTCGGCGTCGTCCGAGCGGATGACGCCGACGGTGAGGGCGTACGCCCCGGCGCCGTCCAGTTCGAGGTCGGGGACCGGCACGGTGAGTCGGAAGCCGCGCACGGCGCCGGTCGGCAGCGGGGCGAGGCGGGCGGTGCGGCCGGGCACCTCGGGACCGTCGGCCCGGGACAGGGGCGTACGACGGGCCACGGCGGAGAGCCCGCCGCGGGTGTCGATCGCGCCGGGGGCTCCGATCCGCACCCCGATGCGCGCGGGGCCGACGCGCCGCCCGGAGGTGTTGGTGACCCGCCCGCTGATCCTCAGCTCACCTCCCTCGCGGATCACCGCGGGGGTGAGGGAGGTCAGTTCGACGGATACCGGGTACGGCCGCGCCGGGCCCCGCGCCGCGGTGCCGCCGTGGGGCCCATGGCCGTGCCCCAGCCCCCGCGCCACGACTCCACCACCGGGCCCGCGACGGTGCGCCGGGCCCCGCCCCGTGACACCACCGACGGCCCCATGGCCGTGCCCCAGCCCCCGCGCCACGGCACCACCACCGGACCCATGGCGGTGCGCCGGGCTCATGGCCGGGCCGGGTCCGGCGGGCGCCGGCGGTACGGAGGTGAGCGCGGCCAGGACCGTGCTGACGGTCACGGCGACCGCCCACCGGTACGTCCCGCCGCGCCCCACGACCACCACCTCGACGCCCGCGCTTGCCGTCCGCCCGCGCCGCACGGGGCCGACACGGTGTCACCAGCCCACCACGCCGGAGGCGATGCCGCACGCTCAAGGCCCCCACCCCGGGGAGACGAGCCGGCCCCCCTGAGCCCCGTCCGGTGGCTCGTCGCGGGCCCACGACGCCTGGCACGGCGCCCCCGGCCACCGCTGGGAAGCCCCGCGGCGGCCGCCGCTGATGACGCTGATGACGCCGATGTCGCTGATGACGCCTCACTCTCCGATGTCAACAGGCAGTCACAGGCGCGACGATCCCCTGACGTTCTCGCGGGCCTCCGAGGCGTCACACCCGCACGGCGTCCGGTCTGCGGGGCCGCGCGTCCATCGCCGTGCGCAGCGAGGCGAAGTCCTCGACGCAGCGGCCGGTGCCGATGGCCACGCAGTCCAGCGGGTCGTCGGCCACCAGCACCGGGATGTTCAGCTCGCGCGCCAGCCGTACGTCCAGGCCGCGCAGCAGGGCCCCGCCGCCGGTCAGCACGATGCCGCGGTCCATGATGTCGCCCGCCAGCTCCGGCGGGGTCTCGTCGAGCGTGGAGCGCACCGCCGCGACGATGGCGTCCACCGGCTCGGTGAGGGCGTGCCGCACCTCGTCCGCGGTCAGTTCGAGCACCTTGGGCAGCCCGGTCGCCTGGTCCCGGCCCCGGATGGCGCAGCGGTCCGGCGGCAGCAGCGCCTGGGTGTCCTCGTTGTCGCCACTCTGCCCGGGTTCGCTCTGTCCCGGGATGAACACCTCCACATTCCGCTCGGGCCGCCGTACGGTCTCCGACACCCGCGGTACGGACAGCGGTCCGGAGGGCGCGGCCGAGCCGATGGACATCTTGATCTGCTCGGCGGTCCGCTCACCGATCGCCAGTGCGTACTGCTTCTTCACATACGAGTTGATCGCCGCGTCCATGGCATCGCCCGCCGTCCGCACCGACCGCGCGGTGACGATGCCGCCCAGCGAGACCACGGCGACCTCCGTCGTACCGCCGCCGATGTCGACGACCATGCAGCCGGTCGGCTCGCTCACCGGCAGCCCCGCGCCGATCGCCGCCGCGATGGGCTCCTCGACCAGATGCACCTGACGGGCCCCGGCCCGGCTGGCGGCCTCCATCACCGCGCGCCGCTCAACGCCCGTGATCCCCGAGGGCACACAGACGACGACACGGGGGCGGCCGAGCCGGCGGCTGCCCATGACCTTCTTGATGAAATACCGCAGCATGCGCTCGGCGATCTCGAAATCGGCGATCACACCATCGCGCAGCGGTCGCACGGCGACGATGTTCGTCGGCGTCCTCCCCATGGTCTCCTTGGCCGCCGAACCCACCGACAGCACACTGCCGTCGACTGTGTTGACCGCCACAACCGACGGCTCATTGAGCACGATGCCCCTGCCCCGGACGTACACCAGTGTGTTGGCGGTGCCGAGGTCGATCCCCATGTCACGCCCATTGAACGACTTGTTCTGCGCCATAAGTTGACATTATTGCTTATGCCGGATTCTGTCCTGGCACCGATCCCTTCACGCCACCGCGCCACCGCGCCGCCATGGCGCCTCGGCCCACCACGGCCTCCGACCGGGCCTTCCGGCCTGGTGGTGGACTACGGTGCCGACCACAACCCGAGGCGCGACGACACCGCCTTCCACGCCGCGGCGGGAACGGAGAGTTGCCTGGTGGTGAAGCGGGGTCACCGAACAAGGCAGGCAATATCCCCATATGCCAGCGCCAGTGTGTCTCCGTCCGGTCCCAGCCATGTCACGGACGCCAGACACGACTTGTCTGGTTGTCATGCCCGCCTGTTAGTTTGATGGCTCGAAAGTCCTTCCGCGTTCCCAGCCGCAGCCGCTCGTCAGCTCAGCTGTCCCCGGAACGCGATCTCCACACCTTCATCCCCGGGGGAATTCCATGAGCCAGAACTGGCAGCAGCCACAGCAGCCAGGCGGTTACCCACAGCAGCCCACCCCGCCTCAGCAGGCCGGAGGGTACGGCTCGGCGCAGCCCGGCTACGGCTACCCGCAGGGCCAGCCGCAGCCGCCCCAGCCGCAGTACGGCGGCGGTTTCCCGCCGCCCGCTCCGCAGGTCGGCCGTCCGGGCAACCCGCTGCTGGCGGTGGTCGCCGCCCTCGTGGCCACGGTCGTGGGCGCGTTCCTCTACGCGTTCCTGCTGAGCGCGCTGGCGGACACGGACAAGTCCCCGCCGGAGATCACGCAGTTCGCCTACGCCGGTGTGGTGGTCGGCGCGCTCATCGGTCTGGCGGTCGCCAAGCTCGGCGGCCGGAACACGGGGCTGTGGGTGCTCGGCGCGGTGCTGGCCCTGGCCGCGGTGTTCCTCGGTGAGCTCTACGGCTACGCCATGATCACGCATGATGTGCTGAGCAACTACGCCGACAAGATCGGCGGCGGTGCCAGCAGCCAGGTGCTCTCCTCGAACGAGATCTTCTTCGACCACTTCAGCGACCTGTGGGATGCGTGGAAGGAAGACTCCGACGCGCTGACCTACATCTTCATGGTGCTCGCGCCGGTCGCCGCGGTCAGCACCGCCTACCGCATCAGCAACCGCTGAGCCAGGACGGCAGACACCCAGCCACACAGGGAAGGCCCCGACCGCCATGCGGTCGGGGCCTTCCCTGTGTGAAGAATCCTCAGCGCGACGAGCCCTCAGCTCTTGTCGCGGGCCGACGGGGCGACCGTGACCTCGACCCGCTGGAACTCCTTCAGCTCCGAGTAGCCGGTCGTGGCCATGGCGCGGCGCAGCGCGCCGAAGAAGTTCATCGAACCGTCGGGGGTGTGCGAGGGGCCGAGGAGGATCTCCTCGGTGCTGCCCACCGTGCCCAGGTTCATCCGCTTGCCGCGCGGCACCTCGTCGTGCACGGCCTCCATGCCCCAGTGGTGACCGCGGCCCGGTGCGTCCGTGGCCCGCGCCAGCGGCGAGCCCATCATCACCGCGTCCGCGCCGCAGGCGATGGCCTTCGGCAGATCGCCGCTCCAGCCGACGCCGCCATCGGCGATCACATGCACATAGCGGCCGCCGGACTCGTCCATGTAGTCCCGCCGGGCGGCGGCGACATCGGCGACCGCCGTCGCCATCGGCACCTGGATGCCCAGCACATTGCGGGTGGTGTGCGCGGCACCGCCGCCGAAGCCCACCAGCACACCGGCCGCGCCGGTGCGCATCAGATGCAGCGCGGCGGTGTAGGTGGCGCAGCCGCCCACGATCACCGGAACGTCCAGCTCGTAGATGAACTGCTTGAGGTTGAGCGGCTCGGCGGCGCTGGAGACGTGCTCGGCGGAGACCGTGGTCCCGCGGATCACGAAGATGTCGGCCCCCGCGTCCACCACGGCCTTGGAGAACTGCGCCGTGCGCTGCGGGGACAGGGCCGCGGCGGTCACCACGCCCGCGTCCCGCACCTCCTTCAGGCGCTGGCCGATCAGCTCCTCCTTGATCGGCTCGGCGTAGATCTCCTGCATCCGGGTGGTCGCGGTGTGCTCGTCCAGCTCGGCGATCTCCGCCAGCAGCGGCTCCGGGTCCTCGTAACGGGTCCACAGCCCCTCGAGGTTGAGCACCCCGAGACCGCCGAGCTCGCCGATGCGGATCGCGGTCCGCGGCGAGACCACCGAGTCCATCGGGGCGGCCAGGAAGGGCAGCTCGAAGCGGTAGGCGTCGATCTGCCAGGCGATCGAGACCTCCTTCGGGTCCCGGGTACGACGACTCGGCACAACGGCGATGTCGTCGAACGCGTACGCCCTGCGGCCGCGCTTGCCGCGCCCGATCTCGATCTCAGTCACGTGGGTGCCTTTCCCTGTTCACAAACAGCCGTCCCAGTATCCCTGCCCACACCCGCGCAGGGTCGTCCGGGGGAACGGCTCGGGTCAACGGCCGGAGTAGTTCGGCGCCTCGGTGGTCATCTGGATGTCGTGCGGGTGGCTCTCCTTGAGGCCCGCCGCGGTGATCCGCACGAAGCGGCCCTTCTCCTTCAGCTCCGCCACGTTCGCCGAGCCGACATAGCCCATCGACGCCCGCAGACCGCCCACCAGCTGGTGCGCGACCGAGGCCAGCGGACCGCGGTAGGGCACCTGGCCCTCGATGCCCTCGGGGACCAGCTTGTCCTCGGAGAGCACGTTGTCCTGGAAGTAGCGGTCCTTGGAGTACGAGCGGGCCTGGCCGCGCGTCTGCATGGCACCCAGCGAACCCATGCCCCGGTAGGACTTGAACTGCTTGCCGTTGATGAAGACCATCTCGCCCGGCGACTCCTCGCAGCCGGCCAGCAGACTGCCCAGCATGACCGTGTCCGCACCGGCGGCGATCGCCTTGGCGATATCGCCCGAGTACTGGAGACCGCCGTCGCCGATCAGCGGCACCCCGGCCGCGTGGCAGGCCCGCGCGGCCTCGTAGATCGCCGTCACCTGCGGCACGCCGATGCCGGCGACCACGCGCGTGGTGCAGATGGAGCCCGGACCGACGCCGACCTTCACGCCGTCCACACCCGCGTCGATCAGCGCCTGGGCGCCGTCCCTGGTGGCGATGTTGCCGCCCACCACATCGACCGCGATATTGGACTTGACCTTGGCGATCATGTCCAGGATGCCCCGGCTGTGGCCGTGCGCACTGTCGACCACCAGGAAGTCGGCCCCGGCCTCGACCAGCGCCTGGGCCCGCTCGTACGCCTCGTCGCCGACGCCCACGGCGGCGCCGACGACCAGCCGGCCATTGGCGTCCTTCGCCGCGTTGGGATACTTCTCGGCCTTCACGAAGTCCTTGACCGTGATCAGGCCCTTGAGCACGCCCGCGTCGTCGACCAGCGGAAGCTTCTCGATCTTGTGGCGGCGCAGCAGCTGCATCGCGTCGTCGCCGGAGATCCCCACCTTGCCGGTGACCAGCGGCATCGGGGTCATGACCTCGCGGACCTGACGGCCCCGGTCCACCTCGAAGGCCATGTCACGGTTGGTGACGATGCCGAGCAGCTTGCCCGCCGCGTCCGTGACCGGCACACCGCTGATGCGGAATTTCGCGCACAGCGCGTCCGCCTCGTGCAGCGTGGCGTCCGGCCGCACCGTGATCGGGTCGGTGACCATGCCGGACTCGGAGCGCTTGACCAGGTCGACCTGGTTGACCTGGTCCTCGATGGACAGATTGCGGTGCAGCACGCCCGCACCGCCCTGCCGGGCCATGGCGATGGCCATCCGGGACTCGGTGACCTTGTCCATGGCGGCGGACAGCAGGGGCACATTCACCCGGACGTTCCGGGAGACCCTGGACGAGGTGTCGACCGCGTTCGGCAGCACCTCGGAGGCGCCCGGCAGCAGCAGCACATCGTCGTACGTCAACCCGAGCATGGCGAACTTCTCAGGCACTCCGTCGACGTTGTCAGTCATGACACCCTTCCAAATGGTCTTGCCCCAGCGCGGACTCCCATGCTAACGGGCTCCCCGAGTGCCTCGTTCCGCCTGTGGACAACGTCTCAGCGCGTGGTCCCGGCGGGTGCGCGTGGTCCCAGCGGGGGCCCGGGGGCCTACTGCTCGGCGAGCGCGCGCAGCCTGCTCAGGGCCCGGTGCTGGGCGACCCGCACCGCGCCGGGGGACATCCCGAGCATCTGCCCGGTCTCCTCCGCCGTCAGCCCGACCGCGACCCTCAGCAGCACCAGCTCGCGCTGGTTCTCCGGAAGGTTGGCCAGCAGCTTCTTGGCCCATTCCGCGTCGCTGCTGAGCAGCGCCCGCTCCTCGGGCCCCAGCGAATCGTCCGGCTGCTCGGGCATCTCGTCCGAGGGGACGGCCGTGGAGCCCGGGTGGCGCATGGCGGCCCGCTGGAGATCGGCGACCTTGTGGGCGGCGATGGCCACGACGAACGCCTCGAAGGGCTTTCCGGTGTCGCGGTAGCGCGGCAGCGCGCACAGCACCGCGAGACAGACCTCCTGCGCCAGGTCGTCCACGAAGTGACGGGCATCACCCGGCAGCCGGGCCAGCCGCGTCCGGCAATAGCGCAGGGCCAGCGGATGGACCAGGGCCAGCAGATCGTGGGTGGCCCGCTCGTCCCCTTCGACGGCGCGCCCGACGAGGGCGCCGATCGCCCCGGTGCCCCCGGGAGCTCCCTTGGGGACTCCTGGACTCTCCTCGTCGCGCGACATCCATCCATGGTGCCTTGGGCTCGGTGGCTCCGTGGCACCGCGTCCGTAGTTGTGCGTTGAAGCGTTATGAGCAGGTGCGCCGGTTGTCGTCACGTCCTGCGCTCTCCCCTCACGCCCGACCGACTCGTCCCCGAGGAACTCCACACCTTCAAGGATGCGGCATAGCGCGAGGAACTGATACAGGCCACCGCCACCGTGCCCGCCGCGTACGCTCTCGCCCCGCCCGCCACCCGACGGGCGGGGACCGTCGCGCCCCCGCTGCGCAGCACGTCAGAACGGTCGCGGCCGAGTCAGCGAACCAGACCCCAGCGGAACCCGAGGGCCACCGCATGAGCCCGGTCGGAGGCGCCGAGCTTCTTGAACAGCCGACGGGCGTGTGTCTTGACCGTGTCCTCGGAGAGGAACAGCTCACGGCCGATCTCCGCGTTGGACCGGCCGTGGCTCATGCCCTCCAGCACCTGGATCTCCCGCGCGGTGAGCGTGGGCGCGGCGCCCATCTCGGCCGAGCGCAGCCGGCGCGGGGCCAGCCGCCAGGTGGGGTCGGCGAGCGCCTGCGTCACCGTGGCGCGCAGCTCGGCGCGCGAGGCGTCCTTGTGCAGATAGCCACGGGCGCCGGCGGCCACGGCCAGCGCGACCCCGTCGAGGTCCTCGGCGACCGTGAGCATGATGATCCGGGCGCCGGGGTCGGCGGAGAGCAGCCGCCGCACGGTCTCGACCCCGCCGAGACCGGGCATCCGTACGTCCATCAGAATCAGGTCCGAGCGGTCGGCGCCCCAGCGGCGGAGGACTTCCTCGCCGTTGGCCGCCGTCGTCACACGCTCGACGCCGGGCACGGTCGCCACCGCGCGGCGCAGCGCCTCTCGCGCAAGCGGGGAGTCGTCGCAGACGAGGACGGATGTCATGGCCGCCCTCCGCAGCTGATGCGCGTCACCTTGAGCCTCCAGGCTGGTACATATCGTCACCTGTGCGATTGACAGCCCCGGACATCCGTCCGAGAGCTTTACCCATCAACCGCCTCCGCACTCTCAACGACGGTCACCCGAAAGAGTTACGGGGTTCGGCGGCCACCTTCGACACTCTACGTGAGGGACCGGACACGGAGCAGCTTCGTCGCCCAGGCCGCGTTCTGTGCGCCTCCCCCATAGGGCAGCCCCCGAGGCAGTCCCTTCGGTGGCATTTGGCGACCTTGCTTCCAATTTGCGGGTCTATGTGGCTAGATTCGCAATGAGTCATATTTACATCTACTTAGACCGTAGGTGTACGACCCAGGACACAGTCCGCAGCCGATCGTTTCGAGGAGATAAGGCAATGGCAGATTTCTCCCGTCTTCCCGGTCCGAATGCCGACCTGTGGGACTGGCAGCTCCTGGCCGCGTGTCGCGGGGTCGACAGCTCGCTCTTCTTCCACCCCGAGGGAGAGCGCGGCGCCGCCCGCAGCGCGCGCGAGATGTCGGCGAAAGAGGTGTGCATGCGCTGTCCGGTACGGGCACAGTGCGCGGCTCACGCCCTCGCCGTACGCGAGCCCTACGGGGTGTGGGGCGGACTGACCGAGGACGAGCGCGAGGAGCTCATGGGCCGGGCGCGCCACCGCACCGTCGCCAGCACCGGGGCCCCGGGATCCTGAAGCCTGGTCCCGGCCAACTGAAGAAACGTTCCTCTCCCCTCCGCCGGGCGCGACCGGCCGACGGGCGGACCCGGCGGCGCGCCGGTCACCTGCGGGCGGCCCGCTCCAGCCGGTCCAGCGTCGCCGCCACCGCCGGGACGCGGGCCAGGTCGGGCAGGGTCAGCGCGACCACTTCCCGGCGCACCGCCGGTTCCACCGCCAGCGTCGTGGCGCCCTTGGCGCGTACGGACTCCAGCGCCAGCTCGGGCAGCACCGCCACCCCCAGCCCGGCCCCCACCAGGCCGACGACCGTCGGATAGTCGTCCGTCGCGAAGTCGATCCGCGGGGTGAAGCCCGCGGACTCGCACACCTGGACAAGATGGCCCCGGCAGCGCGGGCAGCCCGCGATCCACGGCTCCCCGGCCAGCTCGGCGATCCCCACCGACCCGGCGCCCGCCAGCTTGTGCCCCTCCGGCACCACGCCCACCAGCCGGTCGCTCAGCAGCGGCCGCAGGACCAGGTCGTCCCACTCGGCGCCATCCCCCGAAGCGGCCCCCGCGTCCGCGTCCACCCGCGGGTACCGGAAGGCCAGCGCGATCTCGCAGTCGCCCGCGCGCAGCATCTCCACCGAGCCCGGCGGCTCGGCCTCCACCAGCGAGACCCGGGTTCCGGGGTGCGCCGCGCGCATCTCGGCGAGCGCCATGGGCACCAGGGTCGAGCTGCCGCTGGGGAAGGACACCAGCCGCACCCGGCCCGCCCGCAGTCCGGCGATCGCCGCGACCTCCTCCTCGGCGGCGGTCAGCCCGGCCAGAATCCCGGTGGCGTGCCTGACCAGCGCCCGGCCCGCCTCGGTCAGCCGCGTCTCCCGGCCGCTGCGGATCAGCAGAGGGGTGCCCGCGGCGCCCTCCAGGGCCTTCATCTGCTGGCTGACGGCGGGCTGGGTGCAGCCCAGCTCACGGGCGGCGGCGGAGAACGAGCCGGTGGCGGCCACCGCGCGCAGCACCCTGAGATGGCGGGCCTCGATCATGCCTTGAGCATAAGGGACCCTTGGGTACCCGCCGGGATATTACGTCGACGCTTTGACCGCGCTGTTCTACGGTGCCCTCATGCCTCATTCTCCGGGTTCCTCCGCGCGTCCCGCCGCCTCGCCGTCCGTGCTCACCGTGAACCTGGGCCGGGCGATGATGACCGAACACACCGACTGCCCCACCGGTACCGGTATCGACAAGCGGCCGGTCGACGGCCCGGTGCGGGTCGCGGCCCCGGGGCCGAAGGGCCGGGCCGGGAGCGGGCTGGCCGGTGACACGGTCTGCGATCGCCGCCACCACGGCGGCGACGACCAGGCGGTCTACGCCTACGCCCGGGAGGACCTCGACGCCTGGGAGCGGGAGCTGGGCCGCGAGCTGGCCAACGGCGTCTTCGGGGAGAACCTCACCACCAGCGGCATCGACGTCAGCGGCGCCCTCATCGGCGAGCGCTGGCGGGTGGGGAGCGGACCGCTGCTGGAGGTGACCTCACCGCGCATCCCGTGCCGTACGTTCGCGGGCTGGCTGGGCGAACGGGGATGGGTCAAGCGGTTCACCGCAGCCGCCGTCCCGGGGGCGTATCTGCGGGTGCTCGAACCCGGCGAGATCCGCTCCGGCGACCCCGTCGAGATCGTGCACCGGCCCGACCACGAGGTGACGGTCGCCTTCCTCTTCCGCGCCGAGACCCTGGAGCGGGAGCTGCTGCCGAGGGTGCTGGCGGCGGGCGACGCACTGCATCCGGAGGCGCGGGAGGCCGCCCTGAAGTACCGGGCCGAGAAGGCGGGCTGACCCCGCGGCCTTCCGTCCGGCAGACGGAAGTGTTCATTCCGGCTCAGATCGCTCCGCGGGCCCGTTCAGCGGTCCGCCGGGACCTGTCATGGCCGATAACGTGCGCGTATGACGACTGCATTGATTACCGGAACCACGGCGGGCATCGGCGCCGCCTTCGCGGGCCGGCTCGCCGCCGACGGGCACAACCTGGTGCTCGTCGCACGCGACGAGAAGCGGCTGCGGGAGCAGGCGACGGATCTGCACGACCGGCACGGCGTGGAGGCGGACGTGCTGGTGGCGGACCTGTCCGAGGAGGACGGGATCGCGGCGGTCGAGGCCCGGCTGGGGGACCGCACCCACCCGGTCGATCTGCTCGTCAACAACGCCGGTTTCGGCAACCGCGCCCGCTATCTGGAGGTGCCGATCGCCGATGAGCTGCGGATGCTGAAGCTGCACTGCGAGGCGGTGCTGCGGCTGACCAGCGCGGCGGCCGAGACGATGCGCGGCCGGGGGCGCGGCGGGGTGATCAATGTGGCGTCGGTCGCGGCCTTCTTCCCGCGCGGGACGTACGGGGCGAGCAAGGCGTGGGTCGTGCAGTTCACGCAGGGCGCGGCGAAGGACCTGGCGCGTTCGGGGGTACGGCTGATGGCGCTGTGCCCGGGGTTCGTCCGCACCGAGTTCCACGCGCGGGCGGGGATCAAGCCGGACAACGTGCCGAGCTGGATGTGGCTGGACCCGGACCGGCTGGTCACGGCGGCCCTGAAGGACTTCGCCCGGGGCAAGTCGCTGTCCATTCCCGACCCGCGCTACAAGGCGATGACGGGCCTGGCGAAGCTGACCCCGCGTTCGGCGCTCTCCTCCCTCTCCTCCAAGGTCGGCCGCCCCCCGGCGAAGGCGTAGGTCCTCCGGGGACCAGCCGGTCCGGGTCTCCGGTGTCCCCTCGAAGTGTCAGCCGGCCGGGGCCGGGGCGCGGCCCCGGGACCCGAACGCGAAGGCGCGGCCGCCCCAGGGGCGGCCGCGCCTTTGTGCCGCGTGCGGCAGGCAGCCGAGCGTCAGTGCGCGTGACCGTGGCCGTGGCCGGCGGCCTCCGGCTCTTCCTCGGCCGGCTTCTCGACCACCAGGGTCTCGGTGGTGAGCAGCAGCGAGGCGATCGACGCCGCGTTCTCCAGCGCGGAGCGGGTGACCTTGACCGGGTCGATGACGCCGGCCTTCACCAGGTCGCCGTACTCCTCGGTGGCCGCGTTGTAGCCGTGGCCCTTCTCGAGCTCGGCGACCTTCGAGGTGATGACGTAGCCCTCGAGACCGGCGTTCTCGGCGATCCAGCGCAGCGGCTCGACCGCGGCGCGGCGGACCACCGCGACACCGGTGGCCTCGTCGCCGGCCAGGTCCAGGCTGTTCTCCAGCACCTTCGCGGCGTGGACCAGCGCGGAGCCACCACCGGAGACGATGCCCTCCTCGACCGCGGCGCGGGTCGCGGAGATGGCGTCCTCCAGACGGTGCTTCTTCTCCTTGAGCTCGACCTCGGTGGCCGCGCCCACGCGGATCACGCACACGCCGCCGGCCAGCTTCGCGAGCCGCTCCTGGAGCTTCTCGCGGTCCCAGTCGGAGTCCGTGGTCTCGATCTCGGCCTTGATCTGGGCGACGCGGCCGCTGACCTCGTCCGCCTTGCCGCCACCGTCGACGATCGTGGTGTCGTCCTTGGTGACGGTCACGCGGCGGGCGGTGCCCAGCACGTCCAGGCCGACCTGGTCGAGCTTGAGGCCGACCTCCTCGGCCACGACGGTGGCGCCGGTAAGGGTGGCGATGTCGCCGAGCATGGCCTTACGGCGGTCGCCGAAGCCCGGGGCCTTCACCGCGACCGCGTTGAAGGTGCCGCGGATCTTGTTGACGACGAGGGTGGACAGGGCCTCGCCCTCCACGTCCTCGGCGATGATCAGCAGCGGCTTGCTGGCGTTGGCCTGGATGACCTTCTCCAGCAGCGGCAGCAGGTCCTGGATGGAGGAGATCTTGCCCTGGGTGATCAGGATGTACGGGTCCTCGAGGACGGCCTCCATCCGCTCCTGGTCGGTGACCATGTACGGCGAGAGGTAGCCCTTGTCGAAGGCCATGCCCTCGGTGAAGTCCAGCTCCAGGCCGAAGGTGTTGGACTCCTCGACGGTGATGACGCCGTCCTTGCCGACCTTGTCCATCGCCTCGGCGATCAGCTCGCCGACCTGCTTGTCCTGGGCGGACAGCGCGGCCACGGCGGCGATGTCGGACTTGGAGTCGATCGGGCGGGCGGTGGCCAGGAGGTCGTCCGAGACGGCCTTGACGGCCGCGTCGATGCCCTTCTTGAGGGCGGCCGGGGAGGCGCCCGCGGCCACGTTCTTCAGACCCTCGCGGACCAGCGCCTGGGCCAGCACGGTCGCGGTGGTGGTGCCGTCACCCGCGATGTCGTTGGTCTTGGTCGCCACCTCCTTGACGAGCTGGGCGCCCAGGTTCTCGTACGGGTCCTCGACCTCGACCTCGCGGGCGATCGTGACACCGTCGTTGGTGATGGTCGGAGCACCGAACTTCTTGTCGATGACGACATTGCGGCCGCGGGGGCCGATCGTCACCTTGACGGTGTCCGCAAGCTTGTTGACGCCGCGCTCGAGGGCGCGACGGGCGTCCTCGTCGAACTTCAGGATCTTCGCCATGAGTTGCGTATGTCCTCTCAAACGAACCGCGCCCCGACCCCGGTTTCAGATGACACGGGCACCGGGGCACGGCTCATAGGCAAAACTTCGGTGATTACTTCTCGACGATCGCGAGGACGTCGCGAGCCGAGAGGACGAGGTACTCCTCGCCGCTGTACTTCACCTCGGTGCCGCCGTACTTGCTGTAGAGCACGACGTCACCGACGGAGACGTCGAGCGGAAGACGCTTGCCGTCCTCGAAGCGGCCCGGACCCACGGCCAGGACGACGCCCTCCTGGGGCTTCTCCTTGGCGGTGTCCGGAATGACCAGGCCAGAGGCCGTGGTCTGCTCGGCGTCGAGCGGCTGGACCACGATGCGGTCCTCGAGCGGCTTGATGGCAACCTTGGAGCTGGTGGTCGTCACGATCCGACCTCCCCCTTCGGAGATCTCACGGGGTCAACTGTCTGAGGTGGCGACCAGGTGGATCCGTCGTCGCGGGTGCCGGACCTGCCCGTCGCTGTATCCCTGGCACTCGTCGGTCCCGAGTGCCAGCGTCGACATTATGACGCGGTTAGCACTCAGTCAACTAGAGTGCCAAGCAACGTGGTGGCGCCCCCCGATCGGCGCCTCCCACCCGCCGCACCGCCGCCCCTCCTCCCGGAGGGGCGCGGGGCCCTCAGATGTAGTCCTCCAGCCGGGCGACCGTGAACCCCTGCGCCTGGATCTCCCGCAGCATCGAAGTGATCATGTCGGTCATCGTCCTGCCTTCCAGCAGGTCCGGGCCGCGGAAGTGGGCGAGGATGATGTCCCCGGGCCGGAGCCCGTCGCCCGAGCGGTACACCAGACCCCCGGGCTCCATCTCGGCGCGCCACAGCACCAGCTTTCCCAGTCCGCACTCCGCCGCCGCCTCCAGCGTGACCCTGTCGTACTCCCCGTAGGGCGGACGGAAGAGACGGGGCTCCAGGCCGAGGCGGTCGTGGAGGACCTGCTGCTGGCCGCAGATCTCGTGGAGCTGGGTCGCGTAGTCCTTACCCGCGAGGTTGGGGTGGGTGAGCGTGTGGTTGCCGATCCGGTTGCCGAGCTCGCGCAGCCGGCGGAAGTAGTCGTAGTGGTCGCCGATCACCTCGTTCTCCAGGAACTGCGTGAACGGCAGACCCAGGTCCCGGGCCTGGTCGACGAAGGCCGGGTCCTTCTCGATCCCGTCGTCCAGGGTCAGGAAAACCACCCGATCGGTGGTGTCGACCCGCCGGATGACCGTCGCGAGTCCGGGCGCCGGCGGCCACACCGCCGCGAGCGGCGGCTTGACCGCGGGCCGGGGCGGCGGGGCCAGCGGCCGGTCGAGCCCCCAGCGGCGGTACGCGTCCGGGAACGCTCCCGGCACCGAGTCCGTCCCCGACAGACCCGGGGACGGCGGCTCCCCGGAGTTCCCGGACACCGCGTGCGGGGTGGCGGAGGCCGGCCGCGCGGGCTCGGTCGCCTCCCCCGTCCTGGTGTGCGGCCCGGGAGAGCCGAGCCCTCCGCAGCCGGTGAGCACGACCGCCGCGGCAGCGAGAACCAGACACCTCGAAAACCCAGCTTTGATCATCATCACAAAAGCGATCTTCTGCTCCCCCGCACGGACCCGCGCGCCCTGCGGGGGCGAATGCGCTCGTGGGAGCGGGGAGAATGGGCCATGTGGACGTTGACGCCTTCGACTCACTGCTCGGCGACGAGGGGCAGGCTCTGCTCTCCGCGCTGCGCGACTACGACCCGGCGAAGGAGCTCGCCACCGCGACGCGGCTGCGCCGGGACCATCCCCCGGCGCTGGTCTCGGCGGCCCTGACCCAGGCCGAGCTGCGGCAGCGGGCGGTGGCCAAATTCGGCTCCGAGGACGCCCACCGCATGTACTTCACGCCGAACGGCGTCGAGCAGGCCACCCGCACCTCCGTCGCCGAGTACCGGGCCGCCCGCTTCGCGGAGTTCGGCGTCCGCCGCACGGCCGATCTGTGCTGCGGGATCGGCGGCGACGCGATCGCGCTCGCACGCGCCGGGATCTCCGTACTCGCCGTCGACCGCTCCCCGCTGACCTGCGCCGTCGCCCGCGCCAACGCCGAGGCGCTCGGCCTTGCCGATCTCATCGAGGTCCGCTGCGCCGATGTCACCGGCATCGACACCCGGCCCTTCGACGCGGTCTTCGTCGACCCGGCCCGGCGCGGCGGCCGGGGCCGCGTCTTCGACCCCGAGGCGTACTCCCCGCCCCTCTCCTGGGCCGTCGAGGCCGCCCGCACCACCCCGCGCGCCGCCCTCAAGATCGCCCCTGGTGTGCCCCACGAGGCCATCCCCGAGGACGCGGAGGCCGAGTGGATCTCGGACCACGGCCATGTGAAGGAGGCCGTCCTGTGGTTCGGCACCGCCCGCCCCGGCCTGCGCCGCGCCACCCTGCTGCCCAGCGTCCACTCCCTCATCGGCACCCCGCACCTCCCGGACCCCGGGCCCGGCCCGGTCGGCCGCTGGCTCTACGAACCGGACGGCGCGGTCATCCGCGCCCATCTGGTCGCCGATGTCGCGGCCCGCGTCGGCGGCCGGCTGATCGATCCGACGATCGCCTACATCACGACGGACGAGCTGCGCCCGACGCCGTACGCCACCGCGTACGAGATCACGGATGTGCTGCCCTTCAACCTGAAGAAGCTCAAGGCGCTGCTGCGGGAGCGCGAGGTCGGCGTGGCGACCATCAAGAAGCGCGGTTCGGCGATCGAGCCGGAGCACCTCCGCAAGAAGCTCCGCCTGGAAGGGGAGAACGCCTGCACCATCGTGCTGACACGGTCGGCGGGCGCCCCCACGATGCTCCTGGGGCACCCGGCCCAGCCCTAGGGTCCGTCGCCAAAGGGGCCAAAGGGGGTGCCCGGCCGCGAGCAGGGGCACCTCCCGGCGGTAGCTGGGTCCAGCGGCCTCGGCGGCGTACGGACGGTGGCCACCCGCGTGCCGTCAGGGCCGGCCCTCGTCCTCCTCCGTGCCCACGAGCTCGAACCAGACCCCCTTGGCATACGTCCCGCCCGCGTCCCCCTCCGCCGTACCCCACCCGTCGACCAGGGCCGCCACCAGTCCGAGGCCGCGGCCGTAGAGGCGGTCGCCCCCGGGGAGGCGGGCGACGGTGGGGAGCTCGGCGGAGGCGTCGTAGACCAGGACGCGGAAGCGGGGGGACTCGATCACCACCCGGAGCATCACCGAGTCGCCCTCGGCGTGCAGAAAGGCGTTGGTGGCCAGCTCCGAGGTGCACAGCGTCGCCACCTCGACCAGTTCCTCCTGGCCCACGGAGTTCAGGACGCAGGCGACGAAGTCCCGGCAGACCTTGGCGGAGGTCGCCTGTCGACTGCTCTGGAGGGTATAGACGTACGGGTCCTTGGGGGGAACGGGCGGGCGCGGTGGGGGACGGTCGTCGGACTCGTGATCGGAATCCATGGGGCAACTCCCTGCAAAGGGGCCGACAGCGCGCGTACCGTTACGGCGATCAACGCGCTGTAGCGGCAACGGCACCCACGGTAGGGCAGCGGTGCAAACAACTGCTACGGTCCCGTTGAATTTCCTCGACGATTACTCCTTGAGGGTTACGGAGGGCCATGCCACCCAGAAGCGTCCCGACCGCGCGTCAAGTCCGGCTCGGAACAGAATTGAGGAGGATGCGCGAGGACGCGGGCCTCAGCATCCAGGAGGCCGCCGACCGGCTGGGCATCAACCGCACCCACATCACCAACCTGGAGCTCGCCCGCTTCGGAGTGAGCGAGGAGCGGGTCCGCGCGCTCGCCGCCATCTACGCCTGCCCGGACACCGCGTACGTCGACGCGCTCGCCGCCATGGCCCGGGAGCGCAAGGGCGGCTGGTGGGAGGAGTACCGGGGCCATATCGCCACCGGCGGGCTCGACCTCGCCGAGTTGGAGTACTACGCCACGAGCCTGCGCGTGCTGGAAATCATGCATATGCCCGGCCTGTTGCAGACGGAGGAGTACGCGCGGGCGGTGCTCGGCTCCACCGTTCCGCAGTGGTCCGCCACCGATCTGCGGCGCAGACTCTCCCACCGCATGAAGCGCCGCGACATCCTGGACCGGGACGATCCGCCGCCGTGCACCTTCGTCATCCACGAGGCGGCGCTGCGCATGCGGTTCGGAACGCGGCGCGTCCTGCGCGCCCAGCTGGACAGCCTGCTGGAGTCCTCCGAGCGGAAGAACGTCACCGTGCGGGTGCTGACCTTCGAGGCCGGAGGGTTCCACGTGCCCGGACTCTCGGTCACCTACGCCCTGGGCGCGGTGCCCCAGCTGGACACCGCGCAACTCGACGCCGCGCACGGCCCGGTCTTCCTGGACGCGCAGTCCCAGCTCGCCAACCACCGTGGCGTGCTGGACCGCACGACCGAGGCGGCCCTCTCGGTGGAGGAGTCACGTGATTTCATTCGTGACGCCGCACAGCAGACCTAGAGGGCGTGGAGATGACCGAGCTCAACTGGCAGAAATCTTCGTATTCCAGCGCGGGGGACGGCAACTCCTGCATAGAACTCGCCTCTTTGGGCGCGGCCGTGGCCCTCCGCGAGAGCGACGACCCCCGCACCGTCGTGACCACGACCCCCACGAAGCTGAGAGCCCTGCTCCGTTCCATCAAGGCGGGCGAATTCGACCACCTCGCGGCGGTACCGGAGCGGTAAGTCCCCGCCGGTCCCGCGGACGCTCAGCGCGACGGCCCACCACGCCGGGCCGTTCGGCCGAGCGGAAACTCCGGGTGGCTCTCCACACCGGCCCCGGTCATGGCACGATCATCCCGCTAATGGGCCGATCGGAGGGTGGCAGGGACGGATGGGACATGAGTAAAGACAAACTGTCCGTATCGGATCAGGAGCTGTCGGATCTCATCAAAGACCTTGAGGGGATGCTCAGTTATCTCGAGGAGCAGATCGAGCGTCTCGGCCATCTGAGGCAGTCGGTCGACCCCGACGACCACAAGGGGCCCGCCGCCGCCGCGTACAAGAAGCTGGAGCGCGACGCCTACACGGACGCCGTGCGGGTCAGGCAGCTGCTGACCCGCATCGAGGAGGCGGCCAAGCAGCGCGGGGAGAGCCCGAGTGAGCGGTACGAGGAGCTGCGGAGCCGCTTTCAGTCACTACAGAAGTCGTCGTCGTAGCCGGGGTTCGGGCCGCTGGTGTCCGGAACGCCGCTGTCCAGGCCGCCGCTGTCCGGACCGCCGGTGTCCGGACTGCCGGTCTCGGGGCCGCCGGTCTCGGGGGCGAGTTCGCGGCTGACGAGGCGGTAGTAGTCGATCGCCTTGGCCATGCCGAGCGCTCCGGCCGCCGCGAAGACGATGCCGATTCCGGCGACGGTGCCGAAGCTCTCCGTATCGATGTCCGAGAAGACGGCGGACCCGCCCAGCACCAGCCCCAGACAGGCCAGCACGATGGACGGGCCCAGCCAGAGGAGCGCACCGCCGGAGACACGCCAGTGCGGCAGGGTCCGGGGATCGCGCTCCAGCTCCGCCCAGTCACGCAGGCACGCGCCCACGAAGACGTCGCGCCGGATGCCCGATATCACCCCGAGGCTGGAGGGGACCGTGGCGCCCAGGGCGAGGCCCAGGAAGATGACGCCCAGGATGTGCTCGATGATCTCGCCCTGGACCAGGAACTGGAACCCCGACACCGCGAGGGTCCAGCCCAGCGCGAAGACGAGCGTGGACAGCCACAACAGCAGCGCCCGGTGCGGCGCCAGGTACCACCGCGCCAGCGCCCCCATCGCCCGCGCCCGCTCGTCGAGCAGCCCGGCGCGGTCGTTCCACGGCCGCTCGTCCGGGGCGGGCGGCGGTGACGGAAGCTCGTTGGGCGACGTCATGACGTCCTTCCTCATGCGGCACTCATGGCGCTCATGGCGCGGCGATATGCGACCGACGCAGTCTCTCAGCTCCCGGACACGGCCGCCGACAGCTGATCGCCGCCCACCGAGCGGACCCAACCGCCGCAGGCGAGGCGTGCCCTGACGGGGCGGTGGCCGATGCTTCGGCCACCGCCCCGTCATCGAGCGCGGACCGCCCCTCCGCGGACCGGCCCTCCGCCTCCGCTAACGGGCGAGGAGTTCCCGCAGCGCCTTGGCGACCTCGGCGGGCGCCTCCTCGGCCATGAAGTGGCCGTAGCCGACGGTGGAGTGCTCCAGGTCGGCGGCCCAGGCGCGCCACAGCGCCGCCGCGTCATAGCCGAGGGCGGCGCCCCAGTCCTGCTGGAGCACGGTCACCGGCATCGTCAGCCGACGGCCCGCGGCCCGGTCGGCCCGGTCGTGGTCGACGTCGACACCGGCCGAGGCGCGGTAGTCGGCCACGATCGACGGCACCGCGGCGCGGCAGGCGTCCAGGTAGGCGGTGCGGACCTCGGCGGGGATGGCCCCCCGGTCGCCCGCCCACAGGTCGAGGAAGTGGCCGAAGAAGTCGTCCGGGCAGGCGGCGATCATCCGCTCGGGCAGCCCCGGGGGCTGGGCCATCAGGAAGAGGTGGAAGCCGACGGCGGCGGTGGTACCGCGCATCACGTCCCACATGTCGAGGGTCGGCAGCACATCCAGGCAGGCCAGATGGGTGATCGCCGCGGGGTGGTCGAGGCCGGCCCGGAAGGCGACCAGGGCGCCGCGGTCATGGCCGGCCAGGGCGAAGCGGTCATGGCCGAGGGCGCGGGCCAGGGCGACGACGTCGGCGGCCATGGTGCGCTTGGCGTAGGTGGTGTCGTCGGCGGCCGGTCCGTCGCCGGCGGCCGGTTTGTCGCTGGCGCCGTAGCCGCGCAGATCGGGGCAGATCACGGTGTGGTCGGCCGCGAGGTCGGCGGCGACGTGCCGCCACATCAGGTGGGTCTGCGGGAACCCGTGCAACAGCACGACGGGGCTGCCCGAGCCCGCGACGGCCGCGTTCAGGGACACGCCGTCGGCGACGGGGACGCGCCGGTAGTCGAAACCGGGGATGACAGGGGCCATGATCGCGCCTTTCGAGAAGGTGGGTGGAGTGATGAGGTAGGTACCGGTCAGCCTGCCGGGCGCGAATGAGCATCCGATCAGCGCGCTACCGTGGGCCCATGCGGGTCTGGTTCGGGGTGCTGGGGCCGGTGGTGGCCTGGGACGCCGACGGGCGCGCCATCGCGCTCAAGGGGCCACGGCACCGCGCGGTGCTGGCCCGGCTGATCGTCGCCCGCCGCCGCGTCGTACCCGTCTCACGGCTGGTCGAGGACCTGTGGACGGAACCGCCGCCGGGGGCGGTGGGCGCGGTGCGTACGTTCGTGGCCGCGCTGCGCCGCGCGCTGGAGCCCCGGCGTCCGCCCCGCGCCCCGGCCCGGCTGCTGGTCACCGAGGGGCCCGGGTACGCGCTGCGGGCCGACCCGGACGCGGTGGACGCCTGGCGCTTCGAACAGGACGTGGCCGCCGCCGCGACCCTGCCCCCGGACGGCGCGTCGGCGCGGCTGGAGCAGGCGCTGGGCCGGTGGCGCGGGCCCGCGTACGCGGACTTCACCGACGAGGGCTGGGCCCGGGGCGAGCGCTCCCGGCTGGCGGAGCTACGGCTGCACGCCGTCGAACGGCAGGCCGAGGCCCGGCTGGCGCTGGGCCGGGCCGCCGAGGCGGTGCCGGACCTGGAGGCCCATCTGGCCGAGCACCCCTGGCGCGAGGGCGCCTGGCGGACGCTGGCCCTCGCGCTCTACCGCACCGGCCGCCAGGGCGACGCGCTGGCGGTACTGCGCCGGGCGCGCACGCTGCTGGTCGAACAGCTGGGCGTGGACCCCGGCCCGGAACTGCGCCGACTGGAGACGGACATCCTCGGCCAGGCCCCTCACCTCGCCCCCGCCACGGCGCCGGGCGGGGCCGGGGGCGCGGCGGCGGCCCGGGTGTGGGCCGAAGCGGCCGCCGCCTACGACCGCACCGTGGCCACGGGCGCGCGGGCCCGGCTGGAGTCCACGGCCGGCCTGCTCCGCAACCTCTCGATGACCGGGGGCGACGGACTGCGAACGGCCCGGCAGCAGCGCGTGGCGGCCGTCGCGGCGGCGGAGGAACTGGGCGACCCCGAACTGACCGCCCGCGTGATCGGCACCTACGACGTCCCGGCGATCTGGACCCGCCTGGACGACCCGGAGCAGGCAGCCCACATCGTGGCAGCGGCCGAACGCACCCTGGCCACGCTCGCGCCCGCCCCCGGACGGCCCGGCCACGACGCTTTCGGCCGCGAGACCCCGCACGACAAGCACCCCGGCCACGAAGCCTTCGGCCCTCGTGGGTCCGGCCACGGCCGGTCCCACCGTGAGCCGCCCAGCCACGAGACGCCCAGCCACGAAGCAACCGGGCACGAAGCCAGCGAGCACGAGGCAACCGGGCACGAGCCGCCCAGCCACCGGGCCCCCGCCCACGAGGCCCCCGACCACGAAGCAACCGGCCCTCGTGGGTCCGGCTACGGCCGGTCCTACCATGAGCTGCCCAGCCACGAAGCAACCGGGCACGAGGCAACCCGGCGCGAGACAACCGGGCACGAGCCGCCCAGCCACCGGGCCCCCGGCCACGAGGCCGCCGGCCGCGAAACCCCCGCCCGCGAGGGAACCGGCCACTGGGGGCCCGGCCGGGAGCCGAGCGATCAGGAGGCGCCCGGCCGCGAAGCGCCCAAGCACGGGGCACCCGCACACGACGCCGTCGCCCGCGAGGGCACGCGGCACGACGCGGTCCGGGCTCGGTTGTTGGCCACGGTCGCCGTGGAGTCGCGGGGCAGCCGGGGGTGGCGGGGGGCTCAGGCGGCTCGGGAGGCCGAGGGGATCGCCCGTCGGCTGGACGATCCCGCGCTGCTGGCGTTCGCCCTCAACGGCGTCTTCATGCAGTCCTTCGACCGCGCGGGACTGGCGCCGCGCCGGGACGCGATCGGGGCCGAGCTGATCGCCCTGTCGGCGCGGCACGGTCTGGTCGCCTTCGAGGTGCTCGGCCATCTCATCCGGCTCCAGGCCCGCAGCGCGCTCGCGGACTTCGCGTCGGCCGACCGGCACGCGGCCGCCGCCGACCGTCTGGGCGAGCACCATGAACGGCCGTTGGTGGGGGTCTTCACCCAGTGGTACCGGGCGCTGCGGCTGGCCGCGACAGGGGGGCGGGCGGCCGAGGTCGAGGCCGCCTACCGGGACGCGGCCGCGCAGTTGGACGGCGCCGGGATGCCCGGCCTGGAGCACGGTCTGCTCCCGCTCGCGCTGCTCTGTCTGCGCGTGGAGCAGGGGCGGCCCGCGCCGACCGACGAGGACCTCGACTGGGGGCCGTACGCGCCCTGGGCCCGCCCGCTGGTGCTGCTGGCCCAAGGCCGTCATGCCGAGGCCGCGACGGCGCTGCGCGCGGTCCCCGACCCGCCCCGCGACCTGCTGCTGGAGGCCCTGTGGTGCCTCACCGGCCGGGCGGCCATCGCCGTCGGTGACCGGGAGACGATGGCGCGCGCCCACACCGCGCTGGCCCCAGCGGCAGCGGAACTGGCCGGGGCAGGCAGCGGACTACTCACCCTCGGCCCGGTCTCCCGACACCTCACCGACCTCACCAACGCCCTCCACTGACGACAGAACGCCGTGCACCGGGCACCAGGCACCGGACGGACACCGGGCAAGCGAACGCCAGGCGGGCAAACGCCGACCAGGCGACGTCGAACGGACGGACGCCGACCCGACGAGCGCCAGACGCCGGACCGCGGACAGGCGGACGCCGACCGGACGAGCGCCGAACGGCGGACAGCGGACAGCGGACGGGCGAACGCCAGACGTGACGGGCACCAGATGGACGAACGCCGGCCGGGCGGACGCCGACCGGACGAGCGCCGAACGGACGAGCGCCAGACGCCGGACCGCGGACAGGCGGACGCCGACCCGACGTGCGCCAGACAGGCGAACGCCGACCAGGCGACGTCGGACGGACGGGCGCCGACCGGGCGGGCGCCGAACGGGCAGACGGCGACCGGACTGGCGCCGGGCGGGCAGACGGCGACCGGACGAGCGCCGAACGGCGGACAGCGGACGGGCGAACGCCAGACGTGACGGGCGCCAGATGGACGAACGCCGGCCGGGCGGACGCCGACCGGGCGGACGCCGACCGGACGAGCGCCAGACGCCGGACCGCGGACAGGCGGACGCCGACCGGACGAGCGCCGAACGGCGGACAGCGGACGGACGAGCGCCAGACGCCGGACCGCAGACAGACCGCAGACAGGCGGACGCCGACCGGGCAGACGCCGACGCGACGGGCGCCAGACGCCGGACGGCACACAGGCGGCGCCGACCGGACCGGCGCCGAACGTCAGACCGCGGACGGGCGGACGGCGGACAGGGGGGCGCCGACGTTCGGCGTCGGCCTGGCGTACCGGCAGGGGCCGGCGGTTCAGACCTGCTCGTCCGCGACCGCCTCGAAGCGCCATCGGTGCACCGCACGCCGTACCAGGTCATCCCCCGGCTCGGGGAGTTCCGGCAGCCCCTGCGTGTCGTACGTCCCCTCCCACCAGGTGATGACGAGCACGCGGTCCTCGGGCGCGCGGAAGGTCTCACGGCGCAGCGGGGCCGGGTCGAGGGGCTGGCGGGTGGCCCAGGCCAGCAGTTCCTCGCCCTTCCCCGCCACCGCTCGGGCTTCCCACATCATCGCGACGGTCATGCGTACAGGTTCTTTCGGCTCAGCTCGTGCACATGGTCGTGGGTGTGCCCGGCGGGCGCCGGGACGTGCGGATCGGTCACCGGAAGCGAGGAGTCGGCCGACAGGTCCCAGGCCGAGGCGGACCGCCCCCGCGCCACCATCTCCGCACCGAGCGCCGCGACCATCGCCCCGTTGTCCGTGCACAGCTTCGGCCGCGGCACCCGCAGCGTGATGCCCGCGTCCTCGCAGCGGCGCTCGGCCATGGCCCGCAGCCGGGAGTTGGCGGCGACGCCACCGCCGATCATCAGATGCTCCACGCCCTCGTCCTTGCAGGCGCGGACGGCCTTGCGGGTCAGCACGTCCACGACCGCCTCCTGGAAGGAGGCCGAGACATCGGCGACCGGAACCTCCTCGCCCGCCGCCCGCTTCGCCTCGATCCAGCGGGCGACGGCGGTCTTCAGCCCCGAGAAGGAGAAGTCGTAGGCGGCGTCGCGCGGACCGGTCAGCCCGCGCGGGAAGGCGATCGCGTCCGGGTCGCCCTCACGGGCGATGCGGTCGATGACGGGGCCGCCGGGGAACCCCAGGTTCAGCACCCGGGCGATCTTGTCGAACGCCTCGCCCGCCGCGTCGTCGATCGTCGAGCCGAGCGGGCGGACGTCGGCCGTGATGTCGGGCGCGAGGAGCAGCGAGGAGTGGCCGCCGCTCACCAGCAGCGCCATCGTCGGCTCCGGCAGCGGACCGTGTTCCAGCTGGTCGACGCAGATGTGGGAGGCGAGGTGGTTGACGCCGTAGAGCGGCTTGCCGAGGGCGTAGGCGTACGCCTTGGCGGCCGAGACGCCGACCAGCAGCGCTCCCGCGAGCCCGGGGCCCGCGGTGACGGCGATGCCGTCGAGGTCGGAGGCGGCCACCCCGGCCTCCTTCAGGGCGCGCTGGATGGTGGGGACCATCGCCTCCAGATGGGCGCGGCTGGCGACCTCGGGGACGACGCCGCCGAAGCGCGCGTGCTCGTCGACGCTGGAGGCGACGGCGTCGGCGAGCAGGGTGTGGCCGCGGACGATGCCGACGCCGGTCTCGTCGCAGGAGGTCTCGATGCCGAGGACGAGGGGTTCGTCAGCCATGGGTCTCGGTTCCTTGTACTGGGTTCGCGGTGGACGCGGGGTTCGCGGTGGACGCGCCGGCCTCGGTGGACGCGGGGTTCTCGGCGGTGGCCGCAGTGGCGGTGCTGCTCGCCGGGGCGGGGGGCGAGGTGCTCGCCGGGTCGGACAGCCGCATGACCAGGGCGTCCACGTTGCCCGGCTGGTAGTACCCCCTGCGTATGCCGATGGGCTCGAAGCCGAAGCGCTCGTACAGCCGCTGGGCGCGGGCGTTGTCGACCCGCACCTCGAGCAGCACCTCACGGCATTCGAAGGCGGTGGCGGCCGTCAGGAGGTCGGTGAGGAGGCGGGCGCCGAGGCCGGTGCCCCAGTGGTCGCGGGCGGCGGCGATGGTCTGGACGTCGCCGGTGCGGTCGAAGACGGCGAGCCCGGCATACCCGACCAGCCGCGACCCGCTCTCCGCCACCACATAGTGACGGGTGGCGTCCCGGCCCCGGGCGTGGGCGAGCTCGGACCAGAACATCCCGCGCGACCAGGCGTCCTCGGGGAACAGCTCCTCCTCGAGCGCCATCACCCGGTCCAGATCCCACCAGCGCATCTCGCGCAGCGTCACGGTCATGCCGGTCACTTCGGGGTGACCACCTTGTAGTTCGCGGGCACCTTCGCGTCGGGGCGGCGCAGATACAGAGGCCGGGGCGGCGGCAGTTCCTCACCCCGGGCCAGCTTCTCGGCGGCGAGCGAGGCGAGTGCCCCGGCCGACTGGTACTCCGGCATCCCGGGCGGTACGGCGGCGAACGCGGCCGGGTAGAGCAGCGCGCCCGCGCCGACCGCGGGCAGCCCGGCGATCCGCTCGGCGAGATCGGCGGGGTGGTCGACGGCGGGCTCGGTGGCACGGGTGCGGGCGTCGTCGTAGCGCGCCCAGTAGACCTCCTTGCGCCGCGCGTCCGTGGCCACCACGAAGGGGCCCGCCAGGCCGGCCTGCCCGGCGGCGTAGGCGATCCCGTCCAGGGTGCACAGCCCGTGGACCGGGACGCCGAGGGCCGCCCCGAAGGTGGCCGCGGTCACCAGGCCCACGCGCAGTCCGGTGTACGGGCCGGGGCCCGCCCCGACGACGATCTCCGTCACCTCGCCCAGCTCGGTGCCCGCCTCTTTCAGCGTCCGGTGGACGGCGGGCAGCAGCAGCTCGCCGTGGCGCCGGGCGTCCACGTCGGAGGACTCGGCGAGCACTGCGGAGCCGTCGTGCAGGGCGACGGTCACGGCGGGGGTGGCGGTATCAAGAGCGAGCAACAGCACGAGGACAGCCTACGGCGCGCCGGGAGGTCCTTCTTTCGTGCCGGGAGATCGTTCTTTCGTACCGACGGTGGAACAGCTCGGCCGCGGGGTGGCCGGAGCGCGGCGAGGCGGTGGGCGCCGGTGCTACCGTCGCCGTAAGTGTGTACGGACCGTCAGGGCGTACTGACCGCAGGAGAGGGTTGCCGCCGTGCCAAGGAGCAGTACCGGACCAGCCGTGGCCGTACTCACCGCCGCCGCGCTGGGCGTCGTCGGCTTCCTCGGCTACCAGGCCGCCGCGACCGCGCCCGACCATCCGACCCTGGCCCGGCCCGGGTCGCACTCCTCCCAGTCCAAGGAGAAGGGCAAGGACAAGGCGGCGTCGAAGCAGAAGTCCACCGCCCTCCCGGCCGGCTCCGGCACGGGCGAGCGGGTCGTCTACGCGCTGGACGACAAGCGGGTCTGGCTGGTCGGCGCCGACGGCAAGGCCACCCGCACCTTCGAGGTGGGCCCCAGCCCGGCCAGCCCCGACCCGGGGACCTATGCGGTGACGTCGCGCAACGAGGGCGGGATCGGCTCGGACGGAGTGCAGGTCGAGCACGTCGTCGTCTTCCACACGGAAGGGGGAGTCGTGTTCGGTTTCAGCGCGGCGGTGGACGGGTCGATGCCGGACCCGAACGCGCGCAAGCGGACCGGAGCCGTCCGGGAGAGCCGGGCGGACGGTGCGGCGATGTGGGAGTTCGCCCAGGTGAGCACGAAGGTCGTCGTCATCGCCTAGTGGGCTGACGCGCCCCAGTGGGTTGACGCCACACGCTCCAGCGAGCCGCCGCGCCCGAGTGGGGCGACGTGCCCCTGGGGGCCGCCGTGCCCGAGTGGGGCCGCCGTGCCCTAGTGCGCCGACGTGCCCTTGGGGGCCGCCGCGCCCTTGTGGGCCGCCGTGGCTTGGCTACGCCGCGTCGCGCCGCTTCTCGTCGTCCGCCTCGGACTCGGCGGACGCGGAAGTCTCCTCGGACACGGACGTCTCCTCCGTCTCCTCGTCGGCCGGCCGCGGGGGCGTCGAGACCGCGCTCGCCGCCGCACACGCCGCCAGGAGCTCCGACATCGACGGTGACCGGTCCTCGCGCGCGCCGGCGGTCCCGGCCACGGGGTCGTGGGCCGACATGGATGCCTCCTGAGGGTCCTGGGGCAGTCGAGCGGAGTTAGGCAGACCTAACCACGCTTTCTCCCACCATGTGACCACGGGCGATGCCCGGAATGCAACATCATGCCGACGGCTTGTCGGAAACTGTCGGAAACTACTCGGCATCTGCACGGGAGCTCTACCGACGGCGCCATCCCGCGCGGCACCGCCCCGCGGCTCCAGCCCTGCCGCGCTACCGCGCTACCCGGCGAGCGACGCCAGGTCCTCCCCGGCCCAGCGCGGGCCCACGCCCGTCACCACCACATCCCGTACGTCGTCCACGTCGGCGGCCATCGTGTCCGTGACCGCCGGGTCGCTGCCCACCGTCCGCTGGATCACCACATGCAGCCGGTCCTCCGACAGCCCCTCGACCTTCCCCTCGCCCCACTCCACGGCCACCACCGAATCCGGCAAGGAGACGTCGAGGTCCAGGTCCTCCATCTCATCGAGGCCGCCGTTCAGCCGGTAGGCGTCGACGTGGACCAGCGGCGGGCCGTCGCCCAGCGAGGGGTGCACCCGGGCGATCACGAAGGTGGGTGAGGTGACGGCGCCACGGACCCCGAGGCCCTCGCCCAGGCCCCGCGTCAGGGTCGTCTTGCCCGCGCCGAGTTCACCGGTGAGCAGCACCAGATCGCCGGGGCGCAGCAGCTTGGCGAGTCTGCGGCCCACGTCCCGCATCTGGTCGGGAGAGGTGACGGTGATGCGCGTGCCTACGTCCATAGTCGCCGATGGTACGGGGCGGAAAGCACCGGTGCGGACGGGTACGGAAGGGCACGCAAGGGGTGTGAATGGGTTGCGAACGGGCGCGGACCGGCGCGGACCGCCCCCGAGCGCCCGGCCGGGCACGCACCCCCTGGCCCCGCTCGGCGCGACCCGGTCGGCGTCGCGCGGCGCCGCACCTCAGCCCGACACGCCCCGCTTCGTCCGGTCGCCCGCCCCGTCCACGGCCCGCGTGAGCAGCTCGGTCAGATGGCCGTTGACCACCTCGGGATGCTCCAGGATCACCAGATGCCCGGCCTCCTCCAGGATCACCAGCTCCGCCCCCGGCAGCAGCTCCGCGATCGCCTCGCTGTGCTCCATCGGGGTGATCAGGTCCTTGTCGCCCGCGAGCACCAGCACCGGCAGCCCGTCGAAGCGCGGCAGCGCCGCCGCCTTGTCATGGGCGATGAACGCCGGATAGAACTCCGCGACCACATCGATCGGTGTCGCCTCGATCAGCCGCTCGGCGAACCGCGCGACCCCCGGGTCCACGTCCTTCGAGCCGAACGAATAGCGCTTGATCAGCCCCGCGAAGAGATCGGCGGTCGCCCGCCGCCCCCGTTCGACCAGCTCGGCCTGCCAGCCCAGCGCCTTGAGCAGGCCCGGCAGCACCCGCCGCACCGCGTTCACCCCGACCACCGGGAGGCCGAAGCTGACCTCGCCCAGCCGCCCCGCCGATGTGCCGATGAAGGCCGCGCCGATCACCCGCTCGCGCACCAGCTCGGGGTACTGCGCGGCCAGCGCCATCATTGTCATGCCGCCCATGGAGTGGCCGACCAGCACCAGCGGCCCCTCTGGCGCGGCCGCGTCGATCACCGCCTTCAGATCGCGGCCGAGCTGGTCGATGCTGATCGCTTCGCCGTCCGCCTGGGCGCAGCCGCGCTGGGAGCGGCCGTGGCAGCGCTGGTCCCAGTAGACAGTGCGGGCCACCTCGCGCAGCGCGGACCGCTGGAAGTGCCAGGAGTCCTGGCCGAGGCAGTAGCCATGGCTGAAGATCATGGTGACGGGGGCGGGGGTGCGGCGCCCGAACCGCCGCTTGCGCAGCGGCGCGGGCGTGGCGGCGTTCTCCCGGACCTCTTCGACCTCGTAGTAGAGCTCGGTGCCGTCGTCGGCGATCGCCGTCCCCGGAGTGCCGCGCAGCGTGCCGTACGGGCCCTCGGCGTCCAGGGCGAGCCGCGCCTTGCGCCGTACGCCACGGCCGACCGTCAGCCGCTCGAGTGCGACGCCCGCCGCCGCGCCCGCCGCGAGCACGCCGATCGCGGCTCCCGCGAATCCGGCACCCCGGCGCCAGCTCACGGCTGTGGCCCCCGCCGCGACTCGTGTCGCCATCTCCGCCGTGCTGCCGGCCGTGCTCTCGTCGCCCATGGTCAGTTCCCTGTGCCCCCGTGCTCACCTACATAAACGCGGGGGACGCGGGCCGAGATCCGGGTGACGATCTCGTAGCCGATCGTGCCCACGGCCCGCGCCCAGTCCTCGACGGTCGGCTCGCCCCGGTCACCCGGGCCGAACAGCACCGCCTCGTCCCCCGGCCGGGCGGCGTCGCCGCCCAGGTCCACCACGAACTGGTCCATGGCGACCGTGCCCGCGACGGTCCGCCACTTGCCCGCGACCAGCACCGGTCCGGTGCCCGAGGCATGGCGCGGGATGCCGTCCCCGTAGCCGACCGGCACCAGGGCGAGGCTCGTCTCACCGGGGGTCACATAGCGGTGCCCGTAGGAGACGCCGTGCCCGCCCGGCACCTGCTTGACGGAGGCGAGCGAGGCGGAGAGCGTCATCACCGGCCGCAGCCCGAGGTCGGCGGGCGTGCCGACCTCGGGGCTCGGGGAGATGCCGTAGGTGGCGATGCCGGTCCGGACCAGGTCGAAGTGGGACTCGGGCAGGGTCAGGGTGGCCGGGGAGTTGGCCAGGTGGCGCACCTCGGGCCGCAGTCCCGCGCGTTCGGCCTGCGCCACCATCTCGCGGAAGACCGACAGCTGGACGGCGATGGACGGATGGCCCGGCTCGTCCGCGCAGGCGAAGTGGGACCACAGCCCCGTCACCCGAATGGCCCCTTCCGCCTCGGCCGCGCGGGCCTCGGCGACCAACTCGGGCCAGTCGGCGGGCTGGCAGCCGTTGCGGCCGAGCCCGGTGTCCGCCTTCAGCTGGAGCCGCGCGGTACGGCCGCACGCGCGGGCCGCGGCGACGGCCTCGCGCAGCGCCCACACGCCGCTGGCCGAAACGTCGATGTCCGCCTCGATGGCCTGCCGCCAGGGGCCGCCGGGCGTCCACAGCCAGCACATCAGCCGGCCCATGTCCCCCGCCGCGCGCAGCGCGAACGCCTCCTCCGGCGTGGCCGTGCCCAGCCAGCTCGCGCCCGCCTCACGGGCGGCGCGGGCGCAGCGGATCATGCCGTGGCCATAGGCGTCCGACTTGACCACGGTCATCAGCTCGGCGGTGGGCGCCGCGTCGCGCAGCGCCCTCACATTGGCCCGTAGTGCGGCCAGATCGACCACGGCACGGGCACGCATCGGTGTCTCGTCCATCTCCGTCAGTCTCTCAGGCCGGTCGTTCGGCCGGAGTATGTGCTTCCACGCGAGGAGTGCCCGGCTTCCCCGCGAGGAGCGCCGTCCGTTCGGGAGACTGTGGACATGAGGATTGCCTACAGCGTCGAAACCGTACGGGCCGCCGAGCGCGAACTGATGGCGCGGCTGCCCGAAGGAGCGCTCATGCAGCGCGCGGCGGCGGGACTCGCGGCCACCTGCGCCGGTCTGCTGGGCCGGGTGTACGGCTCCCGGGTGGCCCTGCTCGTCGGCAGCGGCGACAACGGAGGTGACGCGCTCTACGCGGGCGCCCGGCTGGCCCGGCGCGGCGCCGGGGTCACGGCGGTGCTGCTCAAACCCGACCGGGCCCACCGGGGCGGGCTCACCGCCCTGCGGGCAGTCGGCGGACGCGTGGTGGCGGCCGAGGCCGACGGGGCGGACGCCGGGCGGGCGGACGCCGGCGGGGCCGAGGCCGTCGTGGCCCGCGCCGATCTCGTCATCGACGGGATCGTCGGCATCGGCGGCAAGGGCGGTCTGCGGCCGGAGGCGGAGCGGCTGGTCCGGGCGGTGCGCGGCATCGTCGTCGCCGTGGACCTGCCCAGCGGGATCGACGCCGACACCGGCGAGGTGCGGGGCCCCGCGGTGCGCGCGAACGCCACGGTCACCTTCGGCGCGTACAAGCCGGGCCTGCTCATCGACCCGGGCCATGAGCGGGCGGGCGCCCTGCGCCTGATCGACATCGGGCTGGCGGCGCACCTGCCCGCCGACCCCGACGTGGAGGCGTTGCAGCACGAGGAGGTGGCCGCGCTGCTGCCCCGGCCCACGCCGGAGAGCGACAAGTACCGGCGGGGCGTGGTGGGCGTCGTCGCGGGCTCCGCCCGCTACCCGGGCGCGGCCGTGCTGGCGGTCTCGGGCGCGCTGCGGGGCGGTGCGGGGGCGGTGCGCTACGTCGGCCCCGCGGCCGACACGGTCATCTCGCGCTTCCCCGAGACCCTCGTCCACTCCGGGCCCCCGGCCAAGGCGGGCCGGGTCCAGTCGTGGGTCGTCGGCCCCGGCCTCGGCGACGGCGCGGCGGCCAAGCACTCCCTGGACGACGTCCTCGCCTCCGATGTCCCGGTCATGGTCGACGCCGATGGGCTGCACCTGCTGCCCACAGGGGGTGACCTGCGCAAACGCGAGGCTGCGACGGTCCTCACGCCGCATGCGGGCGAGGCGGCGGCGCTGCTCGGCGTGAGCCGCGAGGAGGTCGAGGCGGGCCGCCTGGCCGCCGTCCGCGCGCTGGCCGAGCGCTACGGCGCGACCGTACTGCTGAAGGGGTCGACCACGCTGATCGCCACCGAGGGCCGGCCGGTACGCGTCAACCCCACCGGCACCGGCTGGCTGGCCACGGCGGGCAGCGGCGACGTGCTGTCCGGGCTGATCGGCTCCCTGCTCGCCGCGGGCCTCACCGCCCGCGACGCGGCCTCGGTCGGCGCCTACCTCCACGGCCTCGCCGCCCGCCGCGTCACGGCCCCGCAAGGGGCGCCCATCGCGGCGTACGACGTGTCGACGGCGCTGACGGACACGTGGCGGGACGTACTGGGCTGAGGGTTCCGCTGAGTGCGGGTGCGGGTGCGGTTGCGTGTTGCTTGTGCGGGTGCGTGGTGGTTGCTGGGGTGCGCCCGCTGTGCGTCGCGGGTGCCGGGGGCGGGGCCTCCGGTGCGGCGCCCTGGACCGCATATTTACAGCGCCGACGGACGATGATCATTGGGTCGGCCGGAGATTGGCGCCACAAATATGCGACAGCGTCCAGGACACCACCCCTCCGACCCCACCCCCTCCCGACTCGTCGGCGACTCCCCGCCGGTGGCCCAGACCCCGGCCAGGTTCCCGATCGCCCTGGGATGCGAGCGCCGGGCCGATCAGCATGCATGCCTACGTCATCGCCTGGACGGGCGCCTCGGCCACGCCCCGGTGGGCGGCCCACGCCCCTGCGGCTGCGGCCATGGCTTCGAGCCAGGAGGCCTCGGGATGCCGGTCGGCGCGCGATCGGTGCATGCGGCGGGTAGCGGCGGCGAATGCGTCGATTGCGGTGGGGTCCGCGTCCGCCCATGCCCTGCACTCGGCCGCCCATCCCTCAGCCGCCTGGGGGGCGTGCCCGGCGGCGATGAGCTGCACGACGAGGCATGCGGGGTCGATGAACCCGGCGCCTCGGGTTGGCCAGGACCAGTCCACGATCCATCGGTCACGCTCCCCGAGGATCAGGTTGCTGGGGTTGATGTCGGTGTGGAGCAGCGCGTCGCCCCGGAACAGTTCAGCGTCGGTCTCGTCAACCGCGAACCGGTCCCAACGGCTCTCCGGCCAGTCTCTGGCGACATCGGGGATGGGCAGGTCCCCGAGTCGGTCAACGAGGTCGACCACTCCTGGCAGATCGGGCGAGGCTGGTGTGAAGTCCGACCGGCGGGCATCCACGACGTCGAATCCCAGGACGAGCCATTCGTCGTCTTCCACGTGCCAGAGCAGGGCGGGGGAAACGGACTGTACGGCCGGGTTGATCAGTCTTTCCCGGATGAGTGAGGTCCGGCGCCCCCCAGGACGGTTACGCATGGCCTTGACGAAGAAAGGGCCTTTCTCGCACTCGATGACCGCTGTCAGATCAGAGCCGAAACCCCGTGCGGTGGGCTGCGCCTGGGACAAGATTCCCGTGTGCGGCTGAATCAGTTCCCAGAAATCGGGCCCTGGCAGTTCACGGTTCATCGCCTTCAGTTCCTTGGGCCGCATTCGCTTCCCGGGTACCCAGGAGAGCATTCGGCATTGGGGTCACACGAGGGATCGCAGGAGTCTTTGTCTTCGTCGTCCCCGCCGCCCTTGGCGAAGACGCTCCGGATGGATGCGCGGGCCTCGGCCATGGCGGCACTGCCGAGGATAGTGGCCAGTGGGGTGCTTCGGACGTTCCCGACGCCCAGCAGGGCAGCGGAGAACACACACGGCGACACGCGCCCGTCCGGACCAACGGCAGCCCGTCCGATGCCGCACCGGCCGCACAGTCCGGAGAGGTCCGGGGTGCGCCCCTGCGCACCCCGTCCGAAGGGACGGACGTGATCTACGTTGATACGCTTCACCCCAAGCGCCTCAAGCTCCCGCCGCGCTTGGGCGACGCGCTGCCTCTCGGCGGTCGCGACAATCCCGATGCGCAGCGGGATGCCAAGCTCTACCGCTTTCTTGATGTTCGCGAGGGTGCGGGCGTGGCTGGGTCGGCCGGTGACTTTGTTGTGTTCCTCCGGAGTGTCGGAGTAGTACGACGCCGCCAAGGACATGCCGTCGCGTCGGAGGAGAGCCCACCAGGCTTCGGTGACGCGCACCAGATTGCTGTAGATCTCCACGCCGAGGCCGAGAGAAAGTGCGCGGTCGGCCAGGAGCAGACTGTCCGGGTACAGCGTCGGCTCGCCCCCGATGAGCTGGACACGGCGCACGCCACATTCTGCGGCCTGGTCGAGGACGTGTAACCAGTCATCGCGCTCCATGATGCCGTGTGTTCCCTCCGGACCCGAGGAGTTGAAGCACGGGCTGCAGCGGAGCTGGCACTTTCGGGTCAGGTCCAGCCACAGGAAATTGGTGTCCATGGCGGGGGCGGCAGCAACGATGGTCTTCACAGTCGTGTCCTTTCTTCTTCAGTCGGTGTCATTTCGGCCGAAGCTCGGCCCAGACGGTCTTTCCCCAGGTGCGGTATTGGGTGCCCCAGCGGTCCGACATCGCTTCGACCAGCACCAGACCGCGGCCGGACTCGTCGTCGCAGCACGGCGCCTGGGCGGTGGGCGGCTGGGGGCATTTGTCCGTAACGGCGAGACGTACGCGATCCCGATCGGGCAGCCGAACGCTGACGCGGGCGAGGCGGCACCCGCTGTGGCGTGCGGCGTTGCCGACCAGCTCGGAGATGATCAGCGTCCCGTCGTCGATGAGATGGCCGAGGTCCCAGGTGTGGAGTGCTGCGCGGACGAGTCGGCGAGCGCGGCTCGCTGACGTCGGCTCGCACGGCATCGTTTCGCTGTAGCCTGGGGCGCCGATGGCGTTGGGTCTCGTCATGGTCATGGACGGGGTCTTTCTTCCGGGGCCGGGTACCGCCAGCCCGGCGGCTCTGTCGTCTGGCCGGTGGCCGGCGTCTCGCCATCACGACCGCATCTTGTGGTGGCTCACGCCGGTTCTTGATGCTGACAACGTCAAGGAAACCGCTCCGAGCAGGCGCGCTCCACGGCGTCCATGCGGCAGAGGTGACGCAGAAGCGTGCAGGGTGTGCACACGTCGAGTGGCGGTCCGCGGAGCGGGGAAGGGGAGCCCCATGGGGTTAGCTGAGCGGCGCAAAGCACTGGGGTACAGCCAGGAGGGGCTCGCTCACGTCGTCGGTGTGGACCGCACAACGATCAGCCGCTGGGAGAGCGGGAAAACTGAGATCCAGCCCCAGTTGCGTCCACAGTACGCAGCAGCGCTGCAACTCGACCTTGCCGAACTGGACGCCTGGGTCACCAAACCCCAAGCCACTTTCCAGGAGCCCGTAGTGTCGTGTTCAGTCGACCACTACGGCTCGGGGGATACCGACGACACGCAAGTTCCTGCGCGTACTTGCCGTTGCCGGGGCACTGGCCGGTCTGCCGGCCGAGGAGTCGGAGGCGCTCGCGGAAGGAGTGCACCGCCGAGCGTCCGGCGACTTCATCCGGATGAACAACCACCTCTGGCAGGTGTATCAACTCGCCCGTGCCAAAGGGGCCGTGCACCCCATCGTCTCCGCACAGCTCGCTGCCCTCGCCAAAGCCCTGGACGGACGCTCCGGCAAGGACGGGCAAGCTCTGTGCGGCGCTGCGGCGGACCTCTTCCAGCTTGCCGGTGAGCTGGCTTTCGACGGCAACCGGTATACCGACGCAGCGGCTTCGTACACGCTCGCCGCGTCAGCCGGTAAGGAAGCAGGGGCGTTCGATCTATGGGCTTGTGCTCTCATTCGGCATGCGTACGTCGACGTGTACGAGCGTCGCTACCGGGAGGCCGCGGACATCTTGTCAGTCGCTGAGCGCATCGCTCGCCGAGGGGACAGTTGCCTGTCGACACGACACTGGGTCGCTGCGGTACGGGCTGAGGCGTTCGCGGGACTGGGAGATCTGACCGCGTGCGAAAGTGCACTCGAGCAGGCCGAGAAGGTCGCGGACATGAACGGATCGGCGCAGAACGGCGGGTGGCTCCGCTTCGATGGCTCCCGGCTCGCGGAGGAGCGCGGCGCTCGGTACCTCCAGTTGGGTCGGCTCGACCTCGCTGAGCAGGTGCTTCAGAGCGCCCTTCAGCAAGGTGCCCTGGCGGAGGGCCAGTCCTTTCGGCGCCGAGGTGTCGTGCTCGCGAATCTGGCCGCCATCGGCGTCAAGCGCAAGGACCCGGAGCAGGTTGTCGTCTATACCCGCAAGGCGATTCATCTGGCGCGGGAATCATCCTCCGGTTACGTCGCTCGTAGACTCCAGGCCCTGCGTAGGGACTTCGGCTCTCTCGCTCGCGATGTGCGGGTTGCCGAGTTGGATGCCGAGATCAAGGCACTGAGCGTGAACTGACGAAAGGGGCAGGGATGTCGCGGACCGAGGGTGCCCGGCTGTTCCGGGAGGCGTGGATCGCGGGGGTGCGGCGGCACTTTCCCGGGGAGCCCAAGCCGGGTTATGTGACCCCTTGGGAGGAGACCCCGGAGTGGGAGCGGGCGGCTGCTGGGGCGGTGTACGAGCAGGTGAGGCAGTTCCTGGAGGTGAGCGAGGGGCACGCCGGGCGACTTACGCGGGAGCAGAAGGGGCGCTTCGTCGCTACGTGCTGGACCGCGCAGATGTACCGGCACTTCGAGGACCCGAAGCCCGGGTACGTCGCCGACTGGCCGGATCTTCCCGGCTGGCAGCAGGAGACGGACGCGGACATCTTCGAGGCGATCGAGAAGGACGCCGACTGACCGGCGTCACGCCCTTGCCCTTGTCGTGGAACGGCCCTGGCGGGCGTACCCGATCGGACGGGACCGAGGCCACCGGCGGGTAGCCGCAGAACGGCGGGAGGGGGTGGGGTCGGAGGGGTGGTGTCCTGGACGCTGTCGCATATTTGTGGCGCCAATCTCCGGCCAACCCAACGATCATCGTCCGTCGGCGCCGTAAATATGCGGTCCAGGGCGCCGCCCCGGAGGCCCCGCCCCCGGCACCCACCACGAACAGCGGGCACACCCACCACGCGCCCGCACCACACCCGTCACCGGGAGCGACCGCGCGGGGTCCGGGGCGGAGCCCCGGCGGGGGCGTGGGGGCGGAGCCCCCGCACCCGCGCCTGCACCCGCCCTCACCCCTCCGCGATCACGACCGCCGACGCGACCCCCGCGTCATGGCTCAGGGAGACGTGCAGGCCCCGCACCCCCAGCCGTTCCGCGCACGTGGCGACCGTGCCGCGGACCGAGAGGCGGGGGCGGCCGCTCGGCTCGGTGAGGACTTCGGCGTCCGTCCAGCGGAGGCCGCCGGGGGCGCCCAGGGACTTGGCGAGCGCCTCCTTGGCGGCGAACCGGGCCGCCAGCGAGGCCATGCCACGGCGCTCCCCGCTCGGCAGCCACAGTTCGTGCTCGACGAACAGCCGGTCCGCCATCCCGGGGGTGCGCTCCAGCGCCTCCGCGAAACGGTCGATACCGGCCACATCGATGCCCACGCCGACGATCACCCGGTCACTCCACGGTCACCGACTTCGCCAGGTTCCTCGGCTGGTCGACCTCGTTGCCCCGCGCCGTCGCCAGCTCACACGCGAAGACCTGGAGCGGCACCGTGGCCACCAGCGGCTGGAGCAGGGTCGGGGTGGCCGGGATCTCGATCAGGTGGTCGGCGTACGGGGCAACGGACTCGTCGCCGCGTTCGGCGATCACGATCGTGCGGGCGCCGCGGGCCCGGATCTCCTGGATATTGGAGACGATCTTGTCGTGCAGCACCGACCGCCCGCGCGGCGACGGCACGACGACCACGACCGGCACGTCCTGCTCGATGAGCGCGATCGGCCCGTGCTTGAGCTCGCCCGCCGCGAAGCCCTCGGCGTGCATGTACGCCAGTTCCTTGAGCTTGAGCGCGCCCTCCAGGGCGACGGGGTAGCCCACGTGCCGGCCCAGGAAGAGCACGGTGTTCTTGTCGGCCAGCGTCCGGGCCAGCTCCCGCACCGGCTCCATGGTCTCCAGGACCTGGTCCACCTGGGTGGCGATCTCCGACAGCTCGCGGATCACGGACAGGATCTCGTCGCCCCACTTGGTGCCGCGCACCTGGCCCAGGTAGAGCGCCACCAGGTAGCAGGCCACCAGCTGGGTGAGGAACGCCTTGGTGGAGGCGACGGCGACCTCGGGCCCGGCGTGGGTGTAGAGCACCGCGTCCGATTCACGCGGGATGGTGGAGCCGTTGGTGTTGCAGATGGCCAGCACCTTCGCGCCCTGCTCGCGCGCGTGCCGCAGCGCCATCAGGGTGTCCATGGTCTCGCCGGACTGGGAGATGGCGATCACCAGCGTCCGCTGGTCCAGGATCGGGTCGCGGTAGCGGAACTCGCTGGCCAGCTCCGTCTCACAGGGGATACGGGTCCAGTGCTCGATGGCGTACTTGGCGATCATGCCGGCGTGGTAGGCGGTGCCGCACGCCACGATCACGACCTTGCTGACCTCGCGCAGCACCGAGGCCGGGATGCGCACCTCGTCCAGGCAGAGGTTCCCGGCCAGGTCGATGCGGCCGAGCAGGGTGTCCGCGACGGCCTTCGGCTGCTCGGCGATCTCCTTGAGCATGAAGTAGTCGTAGCCGCCCTTCTCGGCGGCGGAGGCGTCCCAGTCCACGTGGTACGGGCGGACCTCGGCCGGCGCCCCGTCGAAGTCGGTGACCACCACACCGTCCCGGCGGGCCTCCACGACCTGGTCCTGGCCCAGCTCGATGGCCTCGCGGGTGTGGGCGATGAAGGCGGCCACATCGGAGGCGAGGAACGCCTCGTCCTCGCCGACGCCGACGACCAGCGGCGAGTTGCGGCGCGCCCCGACCACCACGTCGGGCGCGTCCGCGTGCACCGCGACCAGGGTGAAGGCGCCCTCCAGCCGGCGGCAGACCTGGCGCATCGCCTCGGCGAGGTCGCCGCAGGACGAGAACTGCTCGGCGAGCAGATGCGCCACGACCTCGGTGTCGGTCTCGGAGGCCAGGTCGTGGCCGCGCTCGGCCAGTTCGGCGCGGAGCGCGGCGAAGTTCTCGATGATGCCGTTGTGGACGACGGAGACCCGGCCCGCGTTGTCCAGGTGCGGATGGGCGTTGGCGTCGGTCGGGCCGCCGTGGGTGGCCCACCGGGTGTGGCCGATGCCGGTGCCGCCGCTGGGCAGCGGCCGGTCGGCCAGCTCCTTCTCCAGGTTGGCCAGCTTGCCCGCCTTCTTGGCGGCCGCCAGCCCACCGTCGGCCAGCACGGCGACGCCCGCCGAGTCATAGCCGCGGTACTCGAGCCGCTTGAGCCCGGCGAGGACGACATCGAGGGCGGACTGCCCTCCCACATAACCAACGATTCCGCACATGGACGCAGCGTACGGCCCCCGTCCCCGGCCCGGGGTGACCGACCCCACGTCCCGGAGCCGGTCACCCGGCCGGTCCCAGCCATGACAATGGCTGGGTGATCACGTCAACCGCGCGCGAGGCGCGCACCGTGCGCGAGGCCCAGCGGCGGGGCGGCGAGGCGACCCCGTATGTGGACCTGTCCCGCGCCGAGTGGAGCGCGCTGCGGGACAAGACCCCGCTGCCGCTGACCGCCGAGGAGGTCGAGCGGCTGCGCGGGCTCGGCGACGTCATCGACCTCGAGGAGGTGCGCGACGTCTATCTGCCGCTGTCCCGGCTGCTCAACCTCTACGTGGCCGCCACCGGCAATCTGCGCGGCGCGCTCAACACCTTCCTCGGCGACACCAAACGGGGCAACGGCGCCCAGCCCGGCACGCCGTTCGTCATCGGCGTGGCGGGCAGTGTCGCGGTCGGCAAGTCGACCACCGCCCGGCTGCTCCAGGCGCTGCTGGCCCGCTGGCCGGAGCACCCCCGGGTGGAGCTGGTCACCACCGACGGCTTCCTGTACCCCAACGCCGAGCTCCAGCGGCGCGGGCTGATGGCCCGCAAGGGGTTCCCGGAGAGTTACGACCGCAGGGCGCTGACCCGCTTCGTCGCCGATGTGAAGGCGGGCCGGGCGGAGGTGTCGGCGCCGGTCTACTCGCATCTGATCTACGACATCGTGCCCGGTGAGCGGCTCACCGTGCACCGCCCCGACATCCTGATCGTCGAGGGGCTCAACGTGCTCCAGCCCGCGCTCCCGGGGAAGGACGGGCTGACCCGGGTGGGTCTGGCGGACTTCTTCGACTTCAGCGTGTACGTGGACGCCCGGACCGAGGACATCGAGAGCTGGTACCTGGGCCGCTTCCGGAAGCTGCGGCAGACGGCCTTCCAGGACCCGTCCTCGTACTTCCGCAAGTACACCCAGGTCTCCGAGGAGGAGGCGCTGGACTACGGCCGGATGATCTGGCGGACCATCAACAAGCCCAACCTCCAGCAGAACGTCCAGCCCACCCGGGGCCGGGCGACGCTGGTGCTGCGCAAGGGACCGGACCACAAGGTCCAGCGGCTGTCCCTGCGCAAACTCTGAGGAGAGCGTGCCGTGCTGCATCTGCGGTTGATCGTCCCCGCCGACCGCACCGAGGAGGTGGTGCGCACCGTCGAGAAGACGGTCGGCACCACCCATCTGGTGGTGCTGCCGGGCGCCGCGCGCGACCCCATGGGGGACGTCGTGATGTGCGACGTGGCGCGCGAGGCGGGCGACTCCCTGCTGGGCGAGCTGCGTGAGCTGGGGCTGGACGAGACCGGCTCGATCGCCGTGGAGAACATCGACCTGTCGCTGTCCCGGCGTGCCGACGAGGCGGAGGAGGCCGCGCCCGGTGAGGGAGCGGACGCCGTCCTGTGGGAGCAGCTGACGGACGCCACCCACGAGGAGTCCACGCTCTCGGTCACCTATCTCGCCTTCCTCACCCTCGCGACGATGATCGCGGCATGCGGTGTGGTGCTGGACAACGCGATCCTGATCGTCGGCGCGATGGCCGTCGGCCCGGAGTTCGGACCGCTGGCGGGGCTGTGCACCGCGCTGGTGCGGCGCGCACCACGGCTGGCCGCCCGCTCGGCGATCGCGCTGCTGGTGGGATTCGCCGCGGCGATGGCGCTGACGACCGGCTTCGGCATGCTGATGGACGCCGTGGGGCTGTTCAGCGCGGACATGCTGGAGGGCGCCCGGCCGAACACGGACTTCATCTGGAAGCCGGACATGTTCTCGTTCGTGGTGGCCGTGCTCGCGGGGATCGCCGGAACGCTCTCGCTGACCTCGGCGAAGTCCGGTGCGCTGGTGGGCGTGGCCATCTCGGTGACCACGGTCCCGGCGGCGGCCAACGCGGCGGTGGCGCTCGGCTACGGCGAGATCCACCAGATGTGGGGCTCGACCGAGCAGCTGCTGCTGAACCTGGTGGGGATCGTGCTGGCCGGGACGCTGACGCTGGTGCTCCAGAAGGTGCTGTGGAAACGGCAGCGGCGACGGACGCTGCCGCGGGGCTGACCGCGAACCGGCCCGACGGGCCGGGCGCATGGTCCGGGACCGAGGGCCGGAGACCGGGCGGATGGCCCGGACGCACGGCCCGGACGGCCGGCCCGAACGCGTGGCCCGGACGACCGTGGCCGCGGGGCCGGGTGGAGGTCCACAGGGCCAGGGGCCACAGGGCCGGGCCGAGGTCCACAGGGTCACGGTCCAGCGGCCGGGCGGAACGGTCCGGAGGGGCGAGCGGCAGTCCGGAAGGCCGGCCGGGTCCCGGACAGCCGGGTCCCGGAAGACCGGGGCCCGTAAGACTGGGGCCCGTAAGACTGGAATCCGGAAGACCGGAAGACCAGAGGACCAGCGGACCAGGGGGCCGGGCCCCTGCCGGGCCCCCTGGCCCCCTGGACCACCGCCCGGGACCTAGCCCAGGGCCGACTTCACCGCGTCCGCCAGCCGCCCGGCGACCGAGCGGGCCTGGTCGATGTCGGCCGCCTCGACCATGACCCGCACCAGCGGCTCGGTGCCCGAGGGGCGCAGCAGCACCCGGCCGGTCTCGCCCAGCTCGCGCTCCGCCTCGGCGACGGCCGCGGCCAGGTCGGCGCTGGAGGAGACGCGGGACTTGTCCACGTCGGGGACGTTGACCAGCACCTGCGGCAGGCGCTCCATGACGCCCGCGAGGTCGGCCAGGGTGCGGCCGGTGGCGGCGACGCGGGCCGCCAGCAGCAGACCGGTGAGCGTGCCGTCCCCGGTGGTGGCGTGGTCGAGGACGATCACGTGTCCGGACTGCTCACCGCCCAGCGCGTAGCCTTGGGTCTTCATCTCCTCCAGCACATAGCGGTCACCGACCGCCGTCTGGACCAGCTCGAGGCCCTCCCGCCGCATGGCGAGCTTGAAGCCGAGGTTGGACATCACGGTGCCGACCACCGTGTCCTTGCGCAGTTCGCCCGCCTCGCGCATGGCCAGCGCCAGGACGGCGAGGATCTGGTCGCCGTCGACCTCCCGGCCCGTCGCGTCCACCGCGAGACAGCGGTCGGCGTCCCCGTCGTGGGCGACGCCGAGGTCCGCCCGGTGCTCCACGACGGCGGCCTGGAGCCGGGCGAGGTGGGTGGAGCCGTAGCCGTCGTTGATGTTGAGCCCGTCCGGGTCGGTGCCGATCGTCACGACCTCGGCCCCGGCCCGCGCGAACGCCTCCGGGGAGACCCGTGCGGCGGCGCCGTGCGCTCCGTCGATGACGACCTTGAGGCCGTCGAGCCGGTTGGGGAGGACGCCGACCAGATGGGCCACATAGGCGTCGAAGCCCTCGTCGTAGGTCCGGACCCGGCCCACCCCGGCGCCGGTCGGCCGGTCCCACGGCTCACCGGAGGCGTGGGCGCGGTAGGTGGTCTCGATGCGGTCCTCCAGCTCATCGGCGAGCTTGTGGCCGCCGCGGGCGAAGAACTTGATCCCGTTGTCGGGCATCGGGTTGTGGCTCGCGGAGAGCATCACCCCGAGGTCCGCGTCGAGCGCCGCGGTCAGATGCGCGACGGCCGGGGTGGGCAGCACCCCGACCCGCAGCACGTCCACCCCGGCGCTGGCCAGCCCGGCCACCACGGCCGCCTCCAGGAACTCCCCGGACGCCCGCGGGTCCCGTCCGACCACCGCCACCGGTCGATGGCCCTCGAAGGTTCCCGCTTCGGCGAGCACATGCGCCGCGGCCACCGACAGGCCGAGCGCCATCTCAGCCGTCAGATCGGCGTTGGCGACGCCGCGCACACCATCCGTACCGAAGAGTCGTCCCACTGGTGTCCTCCGAAGTTACGAGCTGGGGGGCTGGACCTTGCCTGTAGGTATACGCCCCCAGGTGGCGATAGCCGAACGCCCCGGAGGCACAGGTGGTGCCGCCGGGGCGTTCGGGTGAAGCTGCGGTGCCGCGATGGGCGTCAGCGCTTGCTGTACTGCGGCGCCTTGCGGGCCTTCTTCAGACCGGACTTCTTACGCTCGGTGGCGCGGTCGTCACGGGTCAGGAAGCCGGCCTTCTTGAGCGGGCCGCGGTTGTTGTCCACGTCCGCCTCGTTCAGCGCGCGGGCGATGCCCAGACGCAGCGCTCCGGCCTGGCCGGAGACGCCGCCACCCGCGATGCGGGCGATGACGTCGTAGCGGTCGTCCAGCTCGAGCACCTTGAAGGGCTCGTTGACTTCCTGCTGGTGAACCTTGTTGGGGAAGTACTCCTCAAGGGTACGTCCGTTGATCTTCCACTGCCCGCTGCCCGGCACGATGCGAACACGCGCCACGGCGTTCTTGCGGCGCCCGGTGCCGGCGGCCGGCTGCGGGTCACCGAAGCGGGAAGCGAGCGACTCGGAGGTGTACTCCGACTCGATCGTCTCGACGCTCTCGGTGGTGTACTCCTCGACATCGAGGGGGGTCTCGGCGGTGGTCTCGGCCACGATGCTCCTCAGATTCTCTTCGTCGTAAGGGGTGGCCGGGACTACTGCGCGACCTGGGTGATCTCGAACGGGACCGGCTGCTGAGCGGCGTGCGGGTGCTGGTCGCCCGAGTACACCTTCAGCTTCGAGAGCATCTGACGGCCCAGGGTGTTCTTGGGGAGCATGCCCTTGATGGCCTTCTCGACGGCCTTCTCCGGGCTCTTCTCCAGCAGCTCGTCGTAGCGGATGGAGCGCAGACCACCCGGGTAGCCGGAGTGGCGGTACGCCATCTTCTGGGTCCGCTTGTTGCCGGAGAGGTGCACCTTGTCGGCGTTGATGATGATGACGAAGTCACCAGCGTCGACATGCGGTGCGTACACCGGCTTGTGCTTGCCCCGCAGAAGGGTGGCGGCCTGGGAGGCCAGACGGCCCAGTACCACGTCGGTGGCGTCGATGACGTGCCACTGACGCTGAACGTCGCCGGGCTTGGGGCTGTACGTACGCACGGTCGTAGCCTTCGCTTCTTCAGTGAGTGGGTCTCCCCGGATCCGCGAGGACCGGAGGGACGGGTCCGGACAAGGCCACCCGGACGATCACGACAGCCCTGGCCGCACATCGGTGACGCATCCGAGTGCCTGCCGCTGGTCATCGGCCCGGTGAACCGGCGTAACGGCCTCTCACGTGAGAACGAGCAAGCCAATACGCATAACGAACTGGCAGAATACCGGCCCGCCCCTCCACGGGTCAAAACGCCCCCCGCCCCACCACGCACCCGGCCGGAGACCAGGGGACGCGCCCGCGCCACCGCGCGGGAGGCCACGGGACGAGCCCGCCCCTCCGCACGGGGGCGACCGCCGCGCGGGAGGCCATGGGACACGCCCGCGCCCCGCCGCGCGGGAGACCGTGGGGCGATCCCGCCATCCGGCAGCGGTCACGAGCCCCCGCCACCTCATACGCACCCGGCCACCACCGGACGGTATCCGCCCGCAAGGGCACCACGGACCCTCCGCTCCAGCCATGTCCCCACCTCGCGGGTGCCATGGGACGCGCCCGCGCCCCCACTGCACAGGAGAGCCACGAGACGCGCCCGGCCCTCCGCGGGGCGGAACACCCGCGCCCGGCCACACATCCGGCGGGAGGCCATGGGACCCCCGTGCCCCCGCCGCGCGGGAGGCCACGGGACGCGCCCGCCCCTCCGCGCCGGGGCGGAAGGGCGTACCGGGCGGGGCCGCGCGCCGGGTGGCGTGCCCGCACGGCGGGTCCCCCGCGTCATCCGGCCGGTCTAAGATGCGCGCCATGAGCTTTGGGCAAGGGGGGCCTTACGGGCCGCAAGGGGGGCCTTACGGGCCCGAAGGATCTCAGCCGCCTCAGCAGTCGACCCCGGACTGGGCGGCGCTCGCCGACCAGTCCGCCGCCCGCGACCGCCGCCGCAAGCTGCTCTTCATCGGCGGCGGGGCGCTGGCGACCGCCGCGGTCGCCGCGATCGTCGCCATCGCCGTGGTCAGCAGCGGCCACAAGGGCAAGAACGGCGGCGACTCGGCCGACGGGCTGCCCACTCCCCAGAAGCTCCCCAGCGAGTCGGCCGCGCCCGAGCCCACCTTCTCCGATGTGGCGCCGCCCGCGCCGCCGAAGCCGCTGGACATCATCTCCAGCGCCGAGCGGGACAAGGCGCCGCTGAGTCCGGCCACCCTCTTCCCGGACAAGAGCGCCATGAAGGACGACCGCTCGTACGCGAAGGCGTCCACCGCCTCCACGACCAGCTGCGCCACCGCCGCCCAGGGAGGGCTCGGCACGGTCCTGGTGAACAACGGCTGCCGTAAGCTGCTGCGGGCCACCTTCTCGCGGGACGGCGTCGCGGTGACGGTCGGCGTCGCCGTCTTCGACGGCAAGGCGGCGGCCGAGAAGGCCAAGGACCAGTACAAGCCCAACATCGCCTCGCTCTCCGGCGGGGGCGTGCCGGTCTTCTGCCGCCGCACCGCCTGCCAGAGCTCGGCGAACGCGATCGGGCGGTACGCCTACTTCACGATCTCCGGCTATACGTCGGGGAAGGCGGTCACGGAGTCGGACGCCGCGACCCTCCAGGCCGGCCGCGACGTGGCCGACTACACCTTCCGCCGCATCCTGGCCCGCGGTAGCGCCCAGGCGTCGGCGGAGGCGGCCGCCACCGACTGAGCAGCCGGTGCGGCGGCCTGCGCCGCCTTCACCGCCTGCCCGTTCACCAGTAGCTCCGGGACCTCGGACTTCGAGGGGTCGGAGAGGTTCGTCCCGAAGGACACCGTCAGGTGCGGCCCCGTCCGCACCGCCGCGTACGTGATGACGGCTCCAGGCCCTTCACCGTCCGCTCGGCGTCGCCCGTCGATTTCGGACCCGCACGGACACCGCACGGTCACCGTACGGACACCGCACGGTCACCGCACGGACACCCCGCAGACTCCCGGAACACCGGGAGGGTTGTACTCCCCTTCACCAATGTGGTGGATCCCATATCACCACACGCATACGCAACCTTCTCGGCTCCCGCCTGTCTTACCGACCGAGTCGGTCCTTACTGGCTCCGCAGCGGCAGCACCAATCGGCTCACCACCGCCCCAATGCGGCCCGGTCCGGAACCAGAACCCAGCGCGGCCCAGGAGGGGAGGGCACGCCGCGGCAGCTCAGGCTCGCCGCGCGTACATCACCATGAAGATTTCTTTCCTGCTCCACAACGCCTATGGCATCGGCGGCACCATCCGGTCGACCTTCAATGTGGCCGGGGCGCTCGCCGCGCACCACACCGTGGAGATCGTCTCCCTGATCCGCACCATCGACACCCCGAACCTCCCCCTCCACCCCGCCGTGCGGCTCAGGCCCCTGATCGACCTGCGCCCCCACGAGAAGGCCGCCCGGCCCGCCGATCTCGGCCATCCGCTGCTGACGCGGCCCAGCGCCCACATCCCCGCCGCCGAGGCCAGGGGCACCACCAACTTCAACGCCCTCACCGACGAACGCGTCGCCGACTACCTCGGCCGCACCGACGCCGATGTCGTCATCGCCACCCGCCCCGGCCTGGTCATCTACCTCGCCGCGCTCGGCCGGACCGGCCGCTATCTGCGGATCGGCCAGGAGCACCGGCTCTACGGAACCCACCGTGCCGAGATCCGCGCCGCCTGCGACGCCGCCATACCCCACCTCGACGCGTACACCTCCGTCTCCGAGGCCGACGCGGCCACCCACCGGGCCCACCTCCCCGGCGTCACCACCCGGCTGACCGCCCTGCCCAACGGGGTGCCCGCCACCGGGATCGAGCCCTCCGACGGGCGCGCCAAACTGGTGGTGGCCGCGGGCCGGCTGATCCCCGTCAAGCGGTACGACCTGCTGGTGGCGGCCTGGGCGTCGGTCGCCGCCAAACACCCCGACTGGCATCTGCGCATCTACGGCCGCGGCCCGCAACTCCCGGTGCTGCGCCGTCAGATCGACGAGCTCGGACTGGCCTGCCACATCACCCTCATGGGCGCCCACTCCCCCATCGAGACCGAGTGGGCCAAGGGTGCGATCGCCGCCGTCACCTCCCGCGAGGAGTCCTTCGGCATGACGATCGTCGAGGCGATGCACTGCGGGGTGCCCGTGGTCGCCACCGACTGCCCGCACGGGCCCGGCGAGATCATCACCGATGGGCGGGACGGTCTGCTGGTGCCGGTCGGCGACGCCGACGGCATCGCCAAGGGGCTGCTGACCCTGATCGAGGACGACGAGCTGCGCCGGTCGATGGGCGCGGCGGCCCGCGTCGCGGCGCGGCGGTACGCACCGGAGCGGGTGGCGGCCGCCTACGAGCGGCTCATCGGGGAACTCCACACCGCCCGCGGCACCGTCGCCCCGGCCGCCCGGCGCCGTACGGTCGCGCCGGTCCGGGGCCGGGCGGCCGGGGCGCCGCTGTCCGCCACCCTCAAGAGCGCGGTCAAGCAGCTGATCCGCAAGCCGCTGCGGCCCGTGGCGTCCTGCCGGGTCACCGCCGAGGGCAATCTGTCGGTGCTGCTGGAGCCCGCCGAGGTGCGCGGCGAGGAGCTGGAGCTGACCGTCACCCGCCGCAGGAGCGACGAGGCCCCCTTCCGGATTCCGCTTCTGCCCCCGGCCGGCCCCGCGCCGGCCGCGCCCTGGACGGCCACGCTCGACCGCGCGACGCTCGATCTCGCCGAGGGCCGCTGGGATCTGCATGTGGTCCGCCCCGCCGACGGCGCCCGCCGCCGGGTCGTCTGCCGGTTCGCCGAGGGGCGCGGGTTGCTGGGCCTGGAGCCGCTGCCCGGCTCTCCGTTCGCCTGGTGGATCCCCTACCCCACCGTCGACGGCTATCTCGCGCTGCGCGCCTGGCGGCGCCCGGCCCACGCCGAGGCCCGGGTGATCCGCCCGGACGCCGAGGGGATCGCCGTCGAAGGCACCCTGCACGGGGCGCGCTTCGGGCCCGGCGCCGCCCCGGTCGCGGTGGCCACCCCGTCCCGGGGCCCGGCCCGGCCGTTCCGCACCGGGGTCACGGCGGTGGACGGCGGCCGGTTCCGCTTCACCATCCCCTACGGCCGGATCCAGGAGGCCCGTACGGACGATCAGGGCACCGCGGGCTGGACCCTGACGCTCCATAAGTCGGCCGGGGCCGGCACCCCGATCCGGATCGGCCGTATCGTCGGCGACATCGTGGACCGCGACAAAACGGATCTCTTCCCGGTCACCCACGGTGTCCGCCCTCACCTCACCCGCACCGGTGACCTCGCCATCACCTCGTCCACCACGGGGAATTGAGACCCTTGGCGCATACCTGCCGTGTTTGCCGCAGAGATCATCGGTAACACTCGGTGATAACAGCCTCGAGCGAGGGAAATCTCTGCGGAAGGCACTGCGATGTCAACAGTCACGCTCATCATCCTGCTGGCGGCCCTGGCCGCCATGGCGGGCCTTGTGATCGCCCCCTCGGTGCGGCAGGGCCGTAGCGGCGATCTGCCGGTCCGGAGCCTGCCCCCCGAAGCGAGGGAGCAGTACGCGGCACGGTGGGCGGGCCTTCAGGAGCGGTTCGTGGACTCACCCGGATGGGCGCTGCGCGAAGCCGACCGGCTGCTGGGCGCGTTGGCCGTCGACCGTGGCTATCCGGCCGAGTCCGACGAGAAGCGGATGGACGCGCTGTCCGTCCGTCATCCCGGCGAGATCGACGGCTACCGCCGGCTGCACACCATGGCCGCGCGGGTGCATGAGGGCGAGGCCGACACCGAGCGGATGCGGGAGGCGCTGGTCGCGGCGCGGCCCCTGTTCGAGCAACTGGTCCGCGCGCAGCCGCATGACGAGCGCCCGCTCCCGCGTCCGGTCCCCCGGCAGCGGGACCATCAGGGCCGTATCCCGCGGCAGCGCCTCGGCCCGGCCGCCGATCACTGATCCGGCCCCGCCGGCACGGACCCATGGACGCGGGCCCGCGCCGGCGGGCTCACCGACCGGCGACCCGCACCGCCATCGCGAGGGTGTCGTCCGGATGCAGGATCACCGTGTGCATATCCTCCGCGATGGCGCCGGGGACTTCCTCGATCGGGCTCTGGAGCTGCTTGTGCGCGGCCTCGATCAGGCGCTTCTCGCCCTCGATCGGGTCCCGGCGGCTCTCGGTGAGGCCGTCGGTGTAGAGCACGAGGAGGTCCCCGGGGGCCAGCCGCTCGGTCAGCGGCGTCTCGCTGCCGGGCAGCGGGAAGCCGATCCCGCGCCCCCGGGCCTCCAGATACCGGGCCGACCCGTCGCGGCGCAGCAACAGCGCCGGCGGATGGCTCCCGTTGGCCAGCCACAGCTCACCGGTGGCCGGATCGATCCGGGCGAGCAGCACGGTGGCCATCACCGACCGGTCGAAGGGGCGCAGGATCTCGTCCGTGCGGCCCACGATGGACTGGAGCCGGTGGCCCTCCAGGGCCAGGGTGCGTACCGCGTGGGTGACGTTGAGCGCGCTGCGCGTACTGGTCACCCCATGGCCCAGCGCGTCCACGATGGTGATGTGGACGGTGCCGTCGGGCAGCACGAACCAGTCGTACAGATCGCCGCCGGTGGGCGCGTCGGTGCCGGCCGGCTCGTAGTGCACGGCGAGTTCGAGACCGTCGGCCTTGATGGGCGGCGGACGCAGCGCGTCCTCCAGCTCCCGCAGGGTCTGGCCGTGTGCGGTGCGCAACTGCTCGTCCCGCTCGTCGAGCTGGACGTAGAGCGCGAGCACCCCGCTGTTGGTCTCCGCGAGTTCGTCGTTGAGGCGGCGGTGCTCGGCGGTGAGCGCGTCGGCGGCGGCCACGACGGCCCGCAGCTCCTCGGCGGCGAGGGCGGCGTCGTCGGGGGCGTCCTCCCCGGCACCGTCGGGCGCCGCCTGCCCCGGGGAGGCCGGGGACGCCGGGGACGCCGGGAGGCGCCACACCACCTCGTCCTCGGTCACCGCGTCGGCGGCCAGCGGAAGGTCCCCGGCCACCGGGCCCGTCCCGCCCGGCGGCATCCGCAGCACCACCGTGAGCTCCCCCTCCTCCGGGTCGTACGCCCACGTCAGCCCGGTCTCGCGGCCTGCGCGCAGCGCCGCCCCGGCGGCCTCGGCGGCGGACAGCACCAGGCGTGCCCGGACCGCCGGGTCCAGGGCGTGGTCCCGGGCCAGCACCCGGACGGCCCGGCTGAGCGCCGCTGTCGTGGCGCAGGTGAGGGTCCTCGTCGTCATGGAAGCCTTAAGGGAGACCTGGCCGCGAGAACCGTGGCGTCGTCGCGGACGCGGCGATGGCCATGGGCGAGTGCGGCGGACAGCAGGGGCGGCGGCAGACGGAGCAGCCGCGGGGGCGGGTCGAGCCCCCAGCGGGCGTCGATGCCGTCGCTGTGCAGCACCGCCGTGGCCCCCTGGGGCAGCGGGAAACCGTGCACGCGCGGTGCGGGCATCTCCCAGCCGACCACCCCGGGCTGCCCGGTCAGCCGGTGCGACACGCCCTCGTGGCTCAGGGCGAGGGCGCGGATGTTGCCGATGCCGCAGTAGTCGGCGCGGTCGGGGTACAGCCGCAGCAGCCCCACCGCGGCCCCGCGGGTGTGCCGCAGAACCCGGTGCATCCGGGTGACCACCTCCGGCAGCGGCCGGTCGGGGCCGGTGTGGAACGCCCCCAGGGCCGCCTGGGCCGCCTCGGCGGCGGCCCGGCCGTGGCCGAGACCGTCGAGGACGACCGCGGTGCGGGCGGAGCCGGTGTCGACGATCGCGCGGGCGTCGCCGCAGTCCTCCTCCCCTTCGGCGGGCAGACAGACCGTGCCCACCCCCTGCCACTCCTGCCGCCGCTCGCCCGGCGGGGTGAGCCGGGCGCAGGCCCAGGTGCCCGCGTCGGGGCCGTCGGCGCTGCGGATGGTGAAGTGGGTGGCCATCCGGTTGACGGCGCCGAGCCCGCCCCCCAGCGTTCCGGCGGTGGTGTAGCCGTCCGCCAGACAGCGCTCGGGGTCCCGCATACCGGGGCCCCGGTCGGCGGCGACGATCTCCACTCCGTGGCCCAGCGGCAGGGGCTGGACGTAGAGCGTGCCGTCGCCGGCGTGCTTGTCCAGGTTGGTCGCCAGCTCCGAGGCGATCAGCGCCGCCTGATCGGGCAGCGCGCCCGGCAGCCCGCACTCCCGGGCCACCATACGCGCCGTCTCGGCGGCCAGGTGCACGGCGCTGCGGTGGTCGACACGCACCTCGGTGGTGGGCGCCGTGAGCGGGTGGGTCACCGGACCGTCCAGCGGGTGGCGACCACCACGGTGCCCTCACCCGGTCCGGTGCGCACGGTGAACTCGTCCATCAGCCGCCGGGCGCCGCCCAGGCCGTGGCCCAGGCCCGTGCCGGTGGTGAAGCCGTCGGTGAGCGCCGCGTCGAGGTCCGCGATCCCCGGCCCCTCGTCCTTGACGATCAGCCGCAGCCCCCGCCGTCCGGAGGACTCGCACGGATACTCGAGGGTGACCGTGCCGCCGCCCCCGTGGACATACGCGTTACGGGCGAGCTCACTGGCGGCCGTGACCACCCGGGTCTGGTCCACCAGGCCGAAGCCCACCTCGACGGTGGCCGCACGCACCGCGTGGCGGACCGTCAGCAGGTCCTCCTCGGTGCGTACCGGATACGTGGCCGGCGCGGTCGGGCGCCGGCCCTGCGCCCGCGAGGACACCTTGGTACCGCGGGAGGCGAACAGGGATTCACCTGGCAGTGCCACGTCGGGCCCCTTCCAGGGGCTGTGGGGCCTGCCGCCACCCCAGCGCGGCCATGCCCTGCTCCGGATTGAGTGCGGTCTCCACACCGACGAGTTCGATCCCCAGCTCGACCAGGGTGATCGCCACCGGCGGTCGCATCCCGGCCACGATCACCCGGGCGCCCAGCAGCCGGGCCACCGTGGTCAGCTCCATCAGCGTCCGGGCCACGAACGAGTCGATGATCTCCAGCCGGGAGATGTCGATGAGCACCCCGCGGGCGCCCTCGGCCGAGATCCGCTCGGTCAGCTCCTCGGTGAAGGCGATGGCGGTCCGGTCGTCGAGCTCATTGAGCAGGCCGGTGACCAGGACATCGCCCAGTCGCAGAATCGGAACTCCGGGCTGGGGCTGACCGGTCACCGGCCGTCTCCTTCATCACCGTCGGGCCCGGGGCCGTCGATCAGCTTGATCGCGGCGGCCAGCGCGTCGGCCAGCGTCGCCCGGGTGAGGATGGTGGACAGATCGATACCGAGCTGGGCGATGGTCTGGGCGATCGAGGGGCGGACCCCGCTGATGACGCAGTCCGCGCCCATCAGCCGCACCGCGTTGACGGTCTGCATCAGATGCTGGGCGACGGCGGTGTCCACCGTCGGCACACCCGTGATGTCGACGATCGCGACCAGCGCCTCATGGTCCTGGATGGCCTGGAGGAGGTTCTCCATGACCACCTGGGTCCGCGCGGTGTCCAGCGTGCCGATCAGCGGGACGGCCAGCACTTGCCGCCACAGCCGCACCACCGGTGTCGACTGCTCCATCAGCTGCTGGCTCTGCCGGCGGATGATCTCCTCCCGGCCCTCCACATACGTCTCGAAGGACAGCGCCCCGGCCACATCGAGCAGCCGGTTCATGAAGACCGCCGAGGCGAACAGCTCCTCGGCGTCACGGGTGTCCCGCTGCACCGCCTTGAGCAGGGCCTCCTTGAGCGCGAGCACCGCGAGCGAGGTGGCCGTCGGCGTGGCCCCGGCCCGCGCCCGGCGCAGCGACAGCCCGACCACGGCCTCGTGCAGCCCCGGGGTGGAGGTCACCACCCGGTCCACCGGCACACCGCTCTGCAGACCCGGGACCAGCGCCTCGATCAACGCGTAGGCCTCCTCGCGGAGTTCGGCCTCCCCGATGTCGGTGTCCAGCAGGGCCTGCTCCATCTGCAGCTCGACCCAGCGATCGGCGATCTCCTCGTCACGCTCCTGGAGCGCCCTGGTCAGGCGCTCCCGTACAGCGGCCTCGCTGGTAGTCACGCGGGTCCCTTTCGCGGTCGTCGACCGTTGTCGGTGGGCAGATTTTATCGATCTTCCGAAGGCCCCGGAAGCGCCTCATGTCCATCCCCGTGCCGCCTCGGCCTCTGCCGCCCGGCGGATGCGCCACCATGCCCGTGGTGAGTACCCGGTGATCGCCTGCCAACACCCCTTCACGGTTCAGCAGCAGCTGGAGCCGATCGCCGTCGCACCCGCCAGGGAGCGCTTGTTGCGCGACTCCCGGTTACGGGCCGCGAGTTGGCCGTCGGCCGGATAGCCGACCTCCTCCAGCGTCAGGCCATGGGGACGGACCACGTGGACGGCGGAGTCGCGCACGCCCGCGGCGAGCACCGTGGCCGGCCAGTCGGGGGCACGGTGGCCGTCGCCGACGAAGAGCAGGGCGCCCACCAGCGAGCGCACCATGTTGTGGCAGAAGGCGTCCGCCCGCACCGTGGCCGTGACGATGCCGTCCGCGCCGCGCACCCAGTCGAGCCGCTGGAGGGTGCGGATGGTGGTGGCGCCGTCGCGCCGCTTGCAGTACGCGGCGAAGTCGTGCTCGCCCAGGAGCCGCTTCGAGGCCGCGTTCATGGCGTCCACGTCCAGCGGCCAGTCGTGCCACAGCACATGGCCGCGCAGCAGCGGGTCGACCCCGCCGGGGTGGTCGGTGACCCGGTAGGCGTAGCGCCGCCAGATCGCGGAGAAGCGGGCGTTGAACCCGGCCGGGGCCTCGGCGACCCGCCAGACCCGTATGTCGTGGGGCAGCCGGCCGGCCAGCCGGCGGAGCAGCTTGTCCCGGTGCTCGGCCCACAGCTCCTCGGGCAGGTCCACGTGCGCCACCTGGCCACGGGCGTGCACCCCGGCGTCGGTGCGGCCCGCGACGGTCAGCTCGTACGTCTCACAGGAGCGCGTCACCGTCCGCAGCGCGCTCTCCAGCTCGCCCTGTACGGTGCGCCGCTCGCGCTGCTTGGCCCAGCCCGAGAAGTCCTTGCCGTCGTAGGCGAGATCCAGCCGGACCCGTACGAAACCGGGCGCCGCCTCGTCAGTCACCAATGGTTCCTCTCCATGCGGGACGGGCCCGCCCCCCGTGTCGCGGGGGCGGGCCCGTCCATGTGGCCGGAAGGGCGCTCAGGCGTCCTTGCTCTCCTCGGCCGGAGCCTCGGTGGCCTCGGCCTCGGTGGCCTCGGCGGCCGGGGCCTCGTCCTTCTTGAGGTTCGCGGCGGCCTGGTCGCCGGCGGCGTCCTTGGCGGAGCGCTTGGTGGCGGCCTCGGCCTCGCCGACGGCCTCCTGCTGCACGGTCAGCGCCTCGACCAGCTCGATGACCGCCATCGGGGCGTTGTCGCCACGGCGGTTACCGATCTTGGTGATGCGGGTGTAGCCACCCGGCCGGTTCTCGTAGCGCGGCCCGATCTCGGTGAAGAGAGTGTGCACGACGCTCTTGTCGCGGATGGTCTGGAGCACCAGACGGCGGTTGTGAAGGTCGCCCTTCTTCGCCTTGGTGACCAGCTTCTCCGCGACCGGGCGCAGGCGGCGGGCCTTCGCCTCGGTGGTGGTGATCCGGCCGTGCTCGAACAGCGCGGTGGCGAGGTTCGCCAGCAGGAGCCGCTCGTGCGCAGCGCTGCCGCCCAGACGGGCGCCCTTGGTGGGCTTCGGCATGTGTATCTCCTAGATGTCTGCACCGGCCGTATCAGGTACCGGTGTCAGTTACCGACGGGCGAGTGCCCGCCGGAGGTCTCAGTACTGCTCGGTCTCGACGAAACCGGCGTCCGCGTCGTCGTCCGCGCCGAAGGCGTCCGCCGCGGCGGTCGGGTCGAATCCGGGCGGGCTGTCCTTGAGCGCCAGGCCCATACCGGCCAGCTTCGCCTTGACCTCGTCGATCGACTTGGCGCCGAAGTTCCGGATGTCGAGCAGGTCCGCCTCGGACCGCGCCACGAGCTCACCCACGGAGTGGATGCCCTCGCGCTTGAGGCAGTTGTACGAACGGACGGTGAGCTCGAGCTCCTCGATCGGCAGCGCCAGGTCCGCGGCGAGCGCGGCGTCCGTCGGGGACGGGCCCATGTCGATGCCCTCGGCGTCCACATTGAGCTCGCGGGCCAGGCCGAACAGCTCGACCAGGGTCTTACCGGCCGACGCCATGGCGTCACGCGGCCGCATGGCCTGCTTGGTCTCGACGTCGACGATCAGCTTGTCGAAGTCGGTGCGCTGCTCGACACGGGTCGCCTCGACCTTGTAGGTGACCTTGAGCACCGGCGAGTAGATGGAGTCGACCGGGATGCGGCCGATCTCCTGGCCGACCTGCTTGTTCTGGACGGCGGAGACGTAGCCGCGACCGCGCTCGACGGTCAGCTCCATCTCCAGCTTGCCCTTGCCGTTCAGCGTGGCCAGGACCAGGTCGGGGTTGTGCACCTCGACACCGGCGGGCGGCGCGATGTCGGCGGCGGTGACCAGACCCGGGCCCTGCTTGCGCAGGTACATCACGACCGGCTCGTCGTGCTCGCTCGAGACGACCAGCTGCTTGATGTTGAGGATCAGGTCGGTGACGTCCTCCTTGACGCCCGGCACGGTGGTGAACTCGTGCAGGACCCCGTCGATCCGGATGCTGGTGACGGCCGCACCGGGGATCGAGGACAGGAGCGTACGACGCAGGGAGTTTCCGAGGGTGTAGCCGAAGCCCGGCTCCAGCGGCTCGATCACGAACCGGGAGCGGAACTCGTCGACGACCTCTTCGGTCAACGAGGGACGCTGAGCGATCAGCATGGGGTTTGCCTCCAGTCTTCGGCGCCCGCTATTTGACGCCGAACCCTTCAATGGTACGGGCGGTACGTGCCAAACGGCTCCGTACCGCCCGTATCGTCCAGCCCTCTACTACTTCGAGTAGAGCTCGACGATCAGCTGCTCCTGCACCTGGGTGTCGATCACCTGGCGCTCGGGCAGCGAGTGCACGAGGATCCGCAGCTGCGACGGAATGGCCTCCAGCCACGCCGGCACGGTGCGGTCGCCCGCCTCGGCCTGAGCCACCTGGAAGGGGGTCAGGGTCCGGGACTTCGGACGGACCTCGATGATGTCGTTCACGGTGACGCGGGCCGACGGGATGTCGGTCTTGCGGCCGTTCACGTTGATGTGGCCGTGGCGGACCAGCTGACGGGCGTGGTCGCGGGACTTGGCGAAGCCGGCCCGGTAGATCACGTTGTCGAGACGGGTCTCGAGGATGCGCAGCAGGTTCTCACCGGTCTTGCCGGTCTTCCTGTTCGCCTCCGCGTAGTAGCCACGGAACTGCTTCTCAAGGACACCGTAGATGCGGGTCGCCTTCTGCTTCTCACGAAGCTGGAGCAGGTACTCGCTGTCCTTGGTGCGCCCGCGACCGTGCTCACCCGGGGGGTAAGGACGGATCTCGATCGGGCACTTCGCGCTCTCGCACTTGCTCCCCTTGAGGAAGAGCTTCTGCTTCTCCCGACGGCAACGCTTGCAGTCGGCCCCGGTGTAACGCGCCATTGTTTTTGTTGTCTCCTACTTCAGCTGGTCAGACGCGCCGACGCTTGGGCGGGCGGCATCCGTTGTGCGGAGTCGGAGTGACGTCCTGGATCGAGCCCACCTCCAGGCCGGTGGCCTGGAGCGAGCGGATCGCGGTCTCACGGCCGGAGCCCGGACCCTTGACGAACACGTCGACCTTGCGCATGCCGTGCTCCTGCGCGCGGCGGGCGGCCGACTCGGCGGCCATCTGCGCGGCGAACGGAGTGGACTTGCGCGAGCCCTTGAAGCCGACGTGGCCGGCCGAGGCCCAAGAGATCACGTTCCCGGTCGGGTCGGTGATCGAGACGATGGTGTTGTTGAACGTGCTCTTGATGTGAGCGTGCCCGTGGGCGACGTTCTTCTTCTCCTTGCGGCGCACCTTCTTGGCGCCGGCCGTCCTGCTCTTCGGAGGCATTCTGGAATTCTCCCGTGGAGGTGGTCGGTCCTACAGCTCGGACCGCTTGTCAGCGTCCGGTGCGGACTACTTCTTGCCCGGCTTCTTCTTACCGGCGATGGCGCGACGCGGGCCCTTGCGGGTGCGGGCGTTGGTGCTGGTGCGCTGGCCGTGGACCGGCAGGCCGCGGCGGTGACGCAGACCCTGGTAGCAGCCGATCTCGACCTTGCGGCGGATGTCGGCCTGGATCTCACGACGGAGGTCACCCTCGGTCTTGATGTTGTTGTCCACGTACTCGCGGATCTTGACCAGGTCCTCTTCGGCCAGGTCGCGAACGCGGGTGTCCGGGTTCACACCGGTGTTGGCGAGCGTCTGCTGGGCAAGGGTGCGACCGATGCCGAAGACGTAGGTGAGGGCGACCTCGACGCGCTTGTCGCGCGGGAGATCAACGCCTGCGAGGCGTGCCATGAATCTGGCTCCAGATGGTTGTCGGAGGTCTTCCGCAGCACCACTCCCGGCCGCCGCCGAACACGGCTACCGGGTCCCCGGCCTCCGACCGGGGGTGTCGTCCCCGCAGGGCGGGAACGGGTGACTGCGTATGTACACAGAGTTATGTCGTCGCGCGAAGATGCTGCGAGTGGTGCAGGTCTACCGGTCGGTGCGGGTCAGCCCTGGCGCTGCTTGTGGCGCAGGTTGTCGCAGATGACCATGACCCGGCCGTGGCGGCGGATCACCTTGCACTTGTCGCAGATCTTCTTGACGCTCGGCTTGACCTTCATGGGTGTGAGGTTCTCCGGGTCGTGAGATCTACTTGTAGCGGTAGACGATCCGTCCGCGCGTGAGGTCGTACGGAGACAGCTCCACGACAACCCGGTCATCGGGCAGGATGCGGATGTAGTGCATACGCATCTTGCCGCTGATGTGCGCGAGGACCTTGTGACCGTTCTGGAGCTCCACCTTGAACATCGCGTTCGGCAGAGACTCGATCACGGTGCCCTCGATTTCGATGGCGCCTTGCTTCTTGGCCATGTCCTGCTTTCGGGATCGGCTACCTTGATCGGCTCGCGACATGCGGGAGGGCATGCGTGAGCCGACGTGTCAGTCTACGTCAGCGCTTCCCGAAACACGAATCCGGGGCATCATGCCCCGATTTTGAGATCTTTACCCCGGAGATCCGGAGTCTTCAGGCCAAGGAGTCACCGGCCAAGGAGTCACCGGCCAAGGAGTCATCGACCCGGCATTCACCGGCCGGGGAGTCACCGGCCGAGGAGACTCAGGCCAGCGGGTCGGGCGCGGCCTCCACGCCCAGCTCGGCCAGCTTGGCCTTGCCGCCGTCCACGGCGGTCAGCACCAGCGGGCCCTCCTCGGTCAGCGCGACCGAGTGCTCCCAGTGGCTGGACCAGGTCCCGTCGTCCGTCTTGACCGTCCAGTCGTCGGCCAGGACGTGGGTCTTCGCGGTGCCCAGGCTCACCATGGGCTCGATCGCGATGCAGAAGCCGGGGACCAGCCGGGGGCCCTTGCCTCGCTTCTTGGAGACGTAGTTCAGCAGATGCGGGTCCATGTGCATCTCGGTGCCGATGCCATGGCCGCCGTAGTCCTCGATGATCCCGTACTTGCCGGAGGCCGGACGGGGCTGGCGGCGGATGTAGCCCTCGATCGCCTTGGAGATGTCGACCAGCCGGTTGCCCTTGCGGACCGCGGCGATCCCGGCCCACATCGACTCCTCGGTGACCCGACTGAGCTCGTACAGCTCCGGGGCGTGGCCGGTGCCCACGAAGGCGGTGAAGGCGGCGTCGCCGTGCCAGCCGTCCACGATCGCGCCCGCGTCGATGGAGATGATGTCGCCGTCCCTGAGGACGGTCTCCCGGTCCGGGATGCCGTGCACCACGACATCGTTCACCGAGGTGCAGATCGTGGCGGGGAAGCCGCCGTAGCCGAGGAAGTTCGACTTGGCGCCGTGGTCGGCGATCACCTTGCGGGCCACGTCGTCCAGGTCCTTGGTGGTCGCGCCCGGCACGGCCGCCGCGCGCGTCGCCTCATGGATGGCGGCGACGACCAGCCCCGCCTCACGCATCTTGGCGATCTGCTCGGCAGTCTTGATCTCCACCATGGGGGCCTTCCCGGGTCGTTCTCTCATGGTCTGTGCAGTGACGTATTTGCTCAACAGTACGGCCGCAGGGCCCGTACCGGGCGCCTGCGGCCGTTCCGTAGGGGTCCTCGCGGCCTTCAGGCCGCCTTCGCCGCCAGGGCGTCCATCGCCCGCTGGGTGACCTCCGCCACCTTGCCGAGCGCCGAGATCGTCACGACCAGGCCCTTGGCCTTGTAGTAGTCGATGATCGGCTCGGTCTCCCGGTGGTAGACCTCCAGGCGCTTGCGGACCGTCTCCTCGCTGTCGTCCTCGCGCTGGTACAGCTCGCCGCCGCAGGTGTCGCACACGCCCTCGGTCTTCGGGGGCTTGTACTCCACGTGGAACGTGTGCGAGCTGTCGTTACGGCAGGTACGACGGCCCGCGATGCGCTTGATCACCTCGGACTCGGGGACCTCCAGGTCCAGCACCGCGTCCAGCGAGACACCGCGGTCCGCCAGATAGGTGTCCAGGGCCTCGGCCTGGAACTGGTTCCGCGGGAACCCGTCCAGCAGGAAGCCCTGCTCCGCGTCGGGCTGGTTCAGCCGGTCCTCCGCCATGGCGATGGTGACCTCGTCCGGTACCAGCTGCCCGGCCCTCATGTACTCCTGCGCCTGCTTGCCGAGGGGAGTGCCCTGGCTGATGTTCGCGCGGAACAGGTCGCCGGTGGAGATATGCGGGATCGACAGCTTCTCGGCAAGGTACGCGGCCTGCGTACCCTTGCCGGCTCCCGGAGGCCCGACGAGGACGATTCGCATCAGCGGAGGAACCCTTCGTAGTGTCGCTGCTGAAGCTGGCTCTCGATCTGCTTCACAGTCTCCAGGCCGACACCCACGATGATCAGGATGCTCGTGCCGCCGAACGGGAAGTTCTGGTTGGCGTTGAGCGTCACCAGTGCCACCGTGGGCACCAGGGCGATCAAGCCCAGATAGAGCGCACCGGGCCACGTGATGCGGTTCAGCACGTAGCTCAGATACTCCGCGGTGGGACGACCAGCCCGGATACCCGGGATGAACCCACCATACTTCTTCATGTTGTCGGCAACTTCTTCGGGGTTGAAGCTGATGGCGACATAGAAGAACGCGAAGAAGACGATCAGCAGGAAGTACGTGGCGATGTAGATCGGATGGTCGCCCTTGACGAAGTTCTGCGAGATCCACGTCGCCCAGCCGGCCTTGGAATTGGAGAACTGGACGATCAGCGCCGGGATGTACAGCAGCGACGAGGCGAAGATCACGGGGATCACACCCGCCTGGTTCACCTTCATCGGGATGTAGGTGGACGTACCGCCGTAACTGCGACGGCCGATCATGCGTTTGGCGTATTGCACGGGGATGCGACGCTGCGCCTGCTCGACGAAGACCACCAGGGCGACCATGGCCAGACCACAGAGGATGACCAGGCTGAACTCCAGCCAGCCCCCCATGATCTTGCCCTGCTGCTTGATGCTCCACATCGCGCTGGGGAACCCGGCGGCGATCGAGACGAACATCAGGATCGACATGCCGTTGCCGATGCCCCGGTCGGTCACCAGCTCACCGAGCCACATGATCAACGCGGTGCCGGCGGTCATCGTGATGACCATCACGGCGGTGGTGAAGATCGAGTCGTCCCGGACGATCTGGCCGCCGACCGGGCAGCTCTGGAAGAGCGAGCCGCTGCGGGCGGTGGCCACCAGCCCGGTGCCCTGGAGGATCGCGAGCGCGATGGTCAGATAACGGGTGTACTGCGTGATCTTCGCCTGCCCGGTCTGGCCCTCCTTCTTGAGGGCCTCGAGACGCGGGATCACCACGGTCAGCAGCTGAAGGATGATGCTCGCCGTGATGTACGGCATGATCCCGAGCGCGAAGATGGTGATCTGGAGCAGTGCGCCACCACTGAACATGTTGACCAAGCCGAACAGCCCCTGCTGGCCCTTGGCGAGGTCCATGCACGTCTGGACGTTCTTGTAGTCGATACCCGGGATCGGGACGTGTTGCCCGAGCCGGAAGAGCACGATGATGCCCAGCGTGAACAGCAGCTTCTTGCGCAGGTCGGGCGTCTTGAACGCCCGGGCGAACGCGGTGAGCACATTGCCTCCTGCGCCCCCCGCGTGCTTGCGCGAGAGGTGACGGTCTTGAGGATCGACGAATACTTATCAGCCAGGTCCCGCACGGAGACGTACCGCACGGAAGGTAACAACGCACGCCACCTTACCGGCGACCTGGCCCCCCTTGGAACGACCAACCGGGGATGCCCCATATCTGGGGCATCCCCGGTTGGGTGTGCACCGTGCTCAGCCGAGCTCGGTGACGGTGCCGCCGGCGGCGGTGATCTTCTCCTTGGCGGAGCCGGAGACGGCGTCGACCGTCACCTGGAGCGCCACCGAGACCTCACCGGTGCCCAGCACCTTGACGAGCTGGTTCTTCCGCACCGCACCCTTGGCGACCAGACCCGCCTTGGTGACCTCGCCACCCTCGGGGTAGAGCGCGGCGAGCTTGTCCAGGTTCACGACCTGGTACTCGGTACGGAAGGGGTTCTTGAAGCCCTTGAGCTTCGGGAGCCGCATGTGGAGGGGCATCTGCCCACCCTCGAAGCGCTCCGGAACCTGGTAGCGGGCCTTGGTGCCCTTGGTGCCACGACCAGCGGTCTTACCCTTGGACGCCTCACCACGACCGACACGGGTCTTGGCGGTCTTGGCGCCCGGGGCGGGCCGGAGGTTGTGGACCTTCAGCGGGTTGTTCTCCGCCATCTCAGTCGACCTCCTCGACCGTCACGAGGTGCCGCACGGTCTGCGCCATGCCGCGGAACTCGGGGCGGTCCTCCTTGACAACCACGTCGCCGAGCTTCTTCAGCCCGAGCGAACGCAGCGTGTCGCGGTGGTTCTGCTTGCTGCCGATGTAGGACTTCGTCTGCGTGATCTTCAGGCGGGCCATGCTCACACACCCACCCCGGCACGCGCCCGCAGCAGAGCGGCGGGGGCGACGTCCTCCAGCGGCAGACCACGACGGGCAGCGATCTCCTCGGGGCGCTGAAGGCCCTGGAGAGCGGCCACCGTGGCGTGCACGATGTTGATCGGGTTCGACGAGCCGAGCGACTTGCTGAGCACGTCGTGGATGCCCGCGCACTCCAGCACGGCGCGCACCGGGCCACCGGCGATCACACCGGTACCGGGGGACGCCGGCTTCAGCAGCACGACACCCGCGGCCTCCTCACCCTGGATCGGGTGCGGGATGGTGCCGGCGATCCGGGGGACCTTGAAGAAGTGCTTCTTGGCCTCCTCCACGCCCTTGGCGATCGCGGCCGGCACCTCCTTGGCCTTGCCGTAACCGACACCCACGGTGCCGTCACCGTCGCCCACCACGACCAGCGCGGTGAAGCTGAAGCGACGACCACCCTTCACAACCTTGGCGACGCGGTTGATCGCGACAACGCGCTCGACGTAAGCGGTCTTCTCGGCGGCAGCGCCACCGTCCCGCCGGTCCTTCCGGTCCCGCCGCTCGCCGCCACCGGCGCCGCCACCGCGGCGCTGGGGTCCAGCCATTGGATTTACCTCTCTCGTTTCCGCTTTGCGTTGGAACCGGGGCTCAGAACTTCAGCCCGGCCTCACGGGCGGCGTCCGCCAGAGCGGCGATCCGCCCGGCGTACCTGTTGCCACCGCGGTCGAACACGACGGCCTCGACGCCCGCGGCCTTCGCCCGCTCGGCCACCAGGGCGCCGACCTGCTGCGCCTGGGCGCTCTTGTCGCCCTCGGCCGCCCGGATGGAGCTGTCCAGGGTCGACGCCGAGGCCAGGGTGTGGCCCGCGATGTCGTCGATGACCTGCGCCACCATGTGACGGTTGGACCGCGTCACGACCAGGCGGGGACGGGCCGGCGTACCGGAGACCCGCTTGCGGACGCGGATGTGACGGCGCTTGACGGCGGCAGCCTTACGGGCGTCGCCCTTGGCGATCTTCACACCGTATGCCATGGCTTACTTACCAGCCTTTCCGACCTTGCGGCGGATGACCTCGCCCGCGTACTTCACGCCCTTGGCCTTGTACGGGTCGGGCTTGCGCAGCTTGCGGATGTTCGCGGCGACCTCGCCGACCTTCTGCTTGTCGATGCCCTCGACGCTCAGCTTGGTCGGGGACTCCACCTTGAAGGTGATGCCCTCGGGGGCCTCGACCAGGATCGGGTGGCTGTAGCCCAGGGAGAACTCCAGGTTGGAGCCCTTCGCCTGGACGCGGTAACCGACACCGCTGATCTCGAGCGCCTTGCTGTAGCCCTGGGTCACGCCGGTGATCATGTTCGCCACCAGCGTGCGGGACAGGCCGTGCAGGGCCTTGTTCTGACGCTCGTCGTTCGGGCGGCTGACAACGAGCACGTTGTCCTCACCCTTGGCGACCTCGATCGGCGCGGCGACGGTGTGCGAGAGAGAGCCCTTGGGACCCTTCACGGCGACCGTGCGGCCATCGATGGTGACGTCCACACCAGCGGGAACCTGGATGGGCAGCTTGCCAATGCGCGACATGTGCTTTCCTCCGTTCCCTGGTTACCAGACGTAGGCGAGGACTTCCCCACCCACGCCCTTCTTGCCGGCCTGCTTGTCGGTGAGGAGCCCGTGCGACGTGGAGATGATCGCCACGCCCAGGCCGCCGAGCACCTTCGGCAGGTTGGTGGACTTTGCGTAGACCCGCAGGCCCGGCTTCGAGATCCGCTTGATGCCGGCGATCGAGCGCTCGCGGTTCGGACCGAACTTCAGCTCGAGGATGAGGTTCTTGCCGACCTCGGCGTCCTCGACCTTCCAGCCGGTGATGTAGCCCTCCTGCTGGAGGATCTCCGCGATGTGCGACTTGATCTTGCTGTGGGGCATCACGACGGAGTCGTGGTACGCCGAGTTCGCGTTTCGCAGACGCGTCAGCATGTCTGCGATCGGATCGGTCATGGTCATGATGGCCTTCGGCCTCTCTCGCCGGGGTTTCCTGTCTGCGCCATCCCTCTCACCCGCTCAGTGGCGGGCACGGGTGCGGCGCGGGGACCTACGGCGTAGTAAGGATTCTGGGCGGCGAGCGCCCAACCCTTCCACTCTACGGGAGCGGACGGTCGGGCCTCGCCATCCATTTGCTTACCGAGAGCCCGGTATCAACCCGTAAGGGTCGATTACCAGGAGCTCTTGGTCACGCCCGGCAGCTCGCCACGGTGAGCCATCTCACGAAGGCACACGCGGCACAGGCCGAACTTGCGGTACACGGAGTGCGGACGACCGCAGCGCTGGCAGCGCGTGTACGCGCGCACGCCGAACTTGGGCTTGCGGGCGGCCTTGGCAATGAGAGCCTTCTTCGCCACGGCTCACGCCTCCTTGAACGGGAAGCCGAGGTGACGCAGCAGGGCCCGGCCCTCTTCGTCGTTGGTCGCCGTGGTCACCACGGTGATGTCCATACCCCGGACGCGGTCGATCTTGTCCTGGTCGATCTCGTGGAACATGACCTGCTCCGTGAGACCGAAGGTGTAGTTGCCCCGGCCGTCGAACTGCTTCGGCGACAGACCGCGGAAGTCGCGGATGCGCGGCAGCGCGAGCGACACCAGGCGGTCCAGGAACTCCCACATGCGGTCACCGCGGAGGGTGACGTGGGCACCGATCGGCTGACCCTCACGCAGCTTGAACTGCGCGATGGACTTGCGGGCCTTGGTGACGGCGGGCTTCTGGCCGGTGATCGTGGCGAGGTCGCGGATGGCGCCCTCGATCAGCTTGGAGTCGCGGGCGGCGTCGCCCACACCCATGTTGACCACGACCTTGGTCAGACCGGGGATCTGCATGACGTTCTCGTACGAGAACTGCTCCTGCAGCTTGCCCTGGATCTCTTCGCGGTAGCGCGTCTTGAGACGCGGTGCAGTGGTGGTGGCAGTCATCAGATGTCCTCACCGGTCCGCTTGGCAACGCGGATCTTGTTGCCCTCGTCGTCGAAGCGGTATCCGACGCGGGTGACGACCTTCTTGCCGTCCTTCTCCACCACGAGCTGAACATTGCTCACGTGGATCGGGGCCTCGGTCGTCACGATGCCGCCGGTCTTCGAACCACGAGCGGTCTGGCCGGCCTTGGTGTGCTTCTTGACCCGGTTGACACCCTCGACCAGGACACGGTCCTCGCGCGGGAAGGCCGCGATGACCTTGCCCTGCTTGCCCTTGTCCTTGCCGGTGATGACCTGGACCAGGTCGCCCTTCTTGATCTTCATCGGTTACAGCACCTCCGGCGCGAGGGAGATGATCTTCATGAACTTCTTCTCGCGCAGCTCACGGCCCACCGGGCCGAAGATACGGGTGCCGCGGGGGTCGCCATCGTTCTTGAGGATGACGGCCGCGTTCTCGTCGAAGCGGATGTACGAACCGTCCGGGCGGCGGCGCTCCTTGACGGTGCGCACGATGACCGCCTTGACGACGTCACCCTTCTTCACGTTGCCACCGGGGATCGCATCCTTGACGGTGGCGACGATGACGTCACCAATGCCCGCGTAGCGGCGACCGGAGCCACCGAGAACACGGATGCAAAGGATCTCCTTCGCTCCCGTGTTGTCGGCGACGCGCAGTCGCGACTCCTGCTGGATCACGTCTATCTCCTGATCGTCTGCCGGTTCCCGGCAGGGGCTGGATCAGCCCCTGCCGAGCCTGGCGGAACTGTCCTGCGGGCTATTGCCCGCAGGCTGCGGTACTTGGAATCCCCTTACGGGAATTACCTACTTGGCCTTCTCGAGGATCTCGACGACGCGCCAGCGCTTGGTCGCGGACAGCGGCCGGGTCTCCATCAGGAGGACGCGGTCGCCGACACCCGCGGCGTTCTGCTCGTCGTGCGCCTTGAGCTTGTTGGTACGGCGGATGACCTTGCCGTACAGCGCGTGCTTGACGCGGTCCTCGACGGCGACGACGACGGTCTTGTCCATCTTGTCGCTGACGACCAGACCCTCACGGGTCTTGCGGAAGCCGCGGTTCTGCGTTGCGTTCTCAGTCACATTCGTCTCGCTCATCAGGCGCTCTCCACCGTCTCGATGCCGAGCTCGCGCTCCCGCATCAGGGTGTAGATCCGGGCGATGTCCTTGCGGACGGCCTTCAGCCGGCCGTGGTTCTCAAGCTGTCCGGTCGCCGCCTGGAAGCGGAGGTTGAACAGCTCTTCCTTGGCCTCACGGAGCTTGCCAACGAGGTCCTCGTTGTTCAGCTCACGCAGCTCGGACGCCTTGGTACCGGCCGCCATCACGACTCACCTGCCTCGCGCCGCACGATCCGGCACTTCATCGGGAGCTTGTGAGCAGCGCGGGTGAGCGCCTCACGCGCAGTCTTCTCGTTCGGGTAGGACAGCTCGAACATCACCCGGCCGGGCTTGACGTTCGCGACCCACCACTCCGGCGAACCCTTACCGGAACCCATACGGGTCTCAGCGGGCTTCTTCGTCAGCGGACGGTCCGGGTAGATGTTGATCCAGACCTTGCCGCCACGCTTGATGTGGCGGGTCATCGCGATACGAGCGGCCTCGATCTGACGGTTGGTGACGTACGCCGGGGTGACGGCCTGGATGCCGTACTCGCCGAACGCCAGCTCCGTACCGCCCTTGGCCATGCCGGACCGCTTGGGGTGGTGCTGCTTGCGGTGCTTGACCCTGCGAGGGATCAGCATGGGGTCAGCTCTCCTTTCCGGCGGCGCTGGGCTCAGCGGCCGCGGCGGCGGGCGCCTCGGCCTTGGCCTCGGTGGCGGCGGCCGACTGCTGCGGCTTACGGCCGCGGCCACCGCGCTCGCCACCACGGCGCTGCGGGCGGTCGCTGCCACGCGACGGACGGTTGCCGGCGCGGGCGGCGGCGTTCTCGGCGCGGACCTCGGCGATGTTCTTGACGTCGCCCTTGTAGATCCACACCTTGACGCCGATGCGGCCGAAGGTGGTCCTGGCCTCGAAGAAGCCGTAGTCGACGTTGGCCCGGAGGGTGTGCAGGGGCACCCGGCCCTCGCGGTAGAACTCCGAGCGGGACATCTCGGCGCCGCCGAGACGGCCACCGCACTGGATCTTGATGCCGCGGGCGCCGGCCTTCATCGAGCTCTGCATCGACTTGCGCATCGCACGACGGAAGGAGACGCGGGAGGAGAGCTGCTCGGCGACGGCCTGGGCGACCAGCTGAGCGTCGGTCTCGGGGTTCTTCACCTCGAGGATGTTCAGCTGCACCTGCTTGCCGGTGAGCTTCTCCAGCTCGCCGCGGATACGGTCGGCCTCCGCGCCGCGGCGGCCGATGACGATGCCCGGCCGGGCGGTGTGGATGTCGACGCGGACGCGGTCACGGGTGCGCTCGATCTCCACCTTGGAGATACCGGCGCGCTCCATGCCCTTCGTCATCATCCGGCGGATGGCGACGTCTTCCTTGACGTAGTCCTTGTACAGCTTGTCGGCGTACCACCGGGACTTGAAGTCGGTGGTGATGCCGAGCCGGAACCCGTGCGGGTTTACCTTCTGGCCCATTACCGGGTTCCTTCCTTGCTGCTGACGACCACGGTGATGTGGCTGGTCCGCTTGCGGATCCGGTAGGCGCGGCCCTGGGCGCGCGGACGGAACCGCTTCAGGGTCGGGCCCTCGTCGACGTACGCCTCGGAGATGTAGAGGCTGTCGGCGTCGGTGTGGTCGTAGTTGTGCGCGGCGTTGGCGATGGCGCTGTCCAGCACCTTGCCGACCGGCACGCTCGCGGCCTGCGGGGCGAAACGCAGGACCGCCTGAGCCTCCGTGGCGCTCATGCCACGGATGAGGTCCACCACGCGGCGGGCCTTCATGGGCGTGACGCGGATGTACCGCGCCTGGGCCCTGGCTTCCATGGTTGTCCCTTCGGTGTCTGTCATGAGTCTTTTCCGCTGATCAGCGACGACGCGACTTGCGGTCGTCCTTCTCATGGCCGCGGAAGGTGCGGGTCGGCGCGAACTCGCCGAGCTTGTGGCCGACCATCGACTCGGTGACGAACACCGGGACGTGCTTGCGGCCGTCGTGCACCGCGATCGTGTGGCCGAGCATGGCCGGGACGATCATCGAGCGGCGGGACCAGGTCTTGATGACGTTCTTGGTGCCGGCTTCGTTCTGCGTGTCCACCTTCTTGATCAGGTGGTCGTCGACGAAGGGCCCCTTCTTGAGACTGCGCGGCATCTAAACCCGCTCCTAGCGCTTCTTGTTCGTCTTGCGGCGGCGGACGATGTACTTGTTGCTGGCCTTCTTCGGCGAGCGCGTACGGCCCTCCTTCTGACCCCACGGCGAGACCGGGTGGCGACCACCGGAGGTCTTGCCCTCACCACCACCGTGCGGGTGGTCGACGGGGTTCATGACCACACCACGAACGGTCGGGCGGACGCCCTTCCAGCGCATGCGGCCGGCCTTGCCCCAGTTGATGTTCGACTGCTCGGCGTTGCCGACCTCGCCGACGGTGGCGCGGCAGCGGACGTCGACCAGGCGGATCTCACCGGACGGCATGCGCAGGTGGGCCATGGAGCCCTCCTTCGCCAGCAGCTGCACGGAGGCACCCGCGGAGCGGGCGAACTTCGCGCCGCCGCCGGGCCGCAGCTCGATGGCGTGGAGAGTGGTACCAACCGGGATGTTGCGCAGCGACAGGTTGTTACCGGGCTTGATGTCGGCGCCGGGGCCGTTCTCGATCCGGTCGCCCTGCGACAGGCCGCGCGGCGCGAGGATGTAGCGCTTCTCGCCGTCGGCGTAGTGCAGCAGCGCGATGCGCGCGGTGCGGTTGGGGTCGTACTCGATGTGTGCGACCTTCGCCGGGACGCCGTCCTTGTCGTGACGGCGGAAGTCGATCACGCGGTACGCACGCTTGTGACCGCCACCCTGGTGGCGGACCGTGATGCGGCCGGCGTTGTTACGACCACCCTTGCTGTGCAACGGGCGGACCAGCGACTTCTCCGGCGTGGACCGCGTGATCTCGACGAAGTCGGCGACGCTGGAGCCACGACGGCCCGGGGTCGTCGGCTTGTACTTGCGGATACCCATTTCTCAGTCCTCGGAAGATTCCGGACTTCTGGACGTTCCGATCTCCGTTAGGAGACCGGGCCGCCGAAGATGTCGATACGGTCGCCCTCGGCGAGGGTCACGATGGCGCGCTTGGTGTCCTTGCGCTTGCCGAAACCGGTGCGGGTGCGCTTGCGCTTGCCCTGCCGGTTGATCGTGTTGACCCCGGTGACCTTGACCGAGAAGACCGCCTCGACGGCCTGCTTGATCTGGGTCTTGTTGGCGCGCGGGTCGACGATGAACGTGTACTTGTTCTCGTCCAGCAGCGCGTAGCTCTTCTCCGAGACCACCGGCTTGACGAGAACGTCGCGGGGGTCGGTGAAGGTCTTGCTGGTGACAGCGGTCGCCTCACTCATCAGGCGGCGCTCCCTTCGGTCTTCTCAGCGGCCTTGGGACCAGCCACGAAGGACTCGAAGGCGGCCTGGGTGAAGACCACGTCGTCGGAGACGAGCACGTCGTACGTGTTCAGCTGGCCCGGCTCCAGGATGTGCACCTGGGGCAGGTTGCGGGCGGACAGCCACGCGGCCTCGTCGCTCCGCTCGGCGACCAGCAGCACGTTCTTGCGCTCGCTGATCTTGCCCAGCAGGGCCTTCGCGGCCTTGGTGGAGATGTCGCCGTCGACCACGCCGGTCACGACGTGAATCCGGTCGTGGCGCGCCCGGTCGGAGAGGGCGCCACGCAGCGCGGCGGCCTTCATCTTCTTCGGGGTGCGCTGGCTGTAGTCGCGCGGCACGGGACCGTGCACGGTGCCACCGCCGGCGAACTGCGGCGCGCGGGTCGAACCCTGGCGCGCGCGGCCGGTGCCCTTCTGGCGGTACGGCTTCTTGCCACCGCCACGGACCTCGCCGCGGGTCTTCGTCTTGTGCGTGCCCTGGCGGGCAGCGGCCAGCTGGGCGACGACGACCTGGTGGATCAGCGGAACGCTGACCTGCGCGTCGAAGATCTCCGCGGGGAGCTCGACGGTCCCGGCCTTGTCGCCTGCCGGCGAAAGGATGTCAATGGTGCTCATCGGTTACCTCAGGCCCCCTTGGCCGCGGTACGGACCAGGACGAGGCCGCCGTTCGGACCAGGAACCGCTCCCTTGATCAGGAGCAGACCCTTCTCCGCGTCAACGGCGTGGACGGTCAGGTTCTGGGTGGTGACCCGCTCATTGCCCATGCGGCCGGCCATGCGCAGGCCCTTGAACACGCGGCCCGGGGTGGCGCAGCCACCGATGGAGCCCGGCGAGCGGTGCTTGCGCTGGGTGCCGTGGCCGGCGCCGAGGCCGCCGAAGCCGTGGCGCTTCATGACACCGGCGGTGCCCTTGCCCTTGCTGGTGCCGGTCACGTCGACCTTGACACCGGACTCGAACACCTCGGCGGTGACCTCCTGGCCGAGCGTGTACTCACCGGCGTCGGCGGTACGCAGCTCCACCAGGTGGCGGCGCGGGGTCACATCGGCCTTGGCGAAGTGGCCCTTGAGGGGCTTGTTCACCTTGCGCGGGTCGATCTCGCCGAAGGCGATCTGGACGGCGCTGTAGCCGTCCGCGTCATCGGTACGGACCTGGGTCACGACGCAGGGACCGGCCTTGACGACGGTGACCGGGACGACACGGTTGTTCTCGTCCCAGACCTGCGTCATGCCGAGCTTCTCGCCCAGGACGCCCTTGATCTGCTTAGCCATCTCGCGCGTCACCTCAGAGCTTGATCTCGATGTCGACGCCCGCCGGCAGGTCGAGCCGCATGAGCGAGTCGACGGTCTTCGGCGTGGGGTCGAGGATGTCGATGAGGCGCTTGTGCGTACGCATCTCGAAGTGCTCGCGCGAGTCCTTGTACTTGTGCGGCGACTTGATGACGCAGTACACGTTCTTCTCTGTGGGCAGCGGCACCGGGCCCGCGACCGACGCACCAGTGCGGGTCACCGTCTCGACGATCTTCTTCGCCGAAGAGTCGATGACCTCGTGGTCGTAGGCCTTGAGCCGGATGCGGATCTTCTGTCCCGCCATGGCTACTTCGTAGTCCTGTCTCTCGTAACGCTCTGGGACCCGGTGGCGTACGCGGCCCTCTCCACCTCACTTCCGACCCACGCGGTCGGGCGTGTCGCAGTCCTTCTTACAGATCTCCGTGAGGGAGTTCCCTGCTGAAGGGGTTGCTGGGGGAGAAAGTCACCCACCGGGCGCCTGGCTGGGGCCCCGCTGACACTTCCCGGAAGATTCCCGTACTTCCGCCCCTGATCAGGGACGACGAGTACTGTGGGACTCGCTTCCGGTCCTCCCGGCGGGAGGCGCGCAGCATCGGCACTCAACCGAGCAACCTGGCTAGTGTGCCATACGGGACTTGCCGGATGCCAATCAGGGGGCCCGGAAGCGTACCCCCTGCGGGGGGCGGTTCAAACTCGGCGGGCGTCCGCTCTACAGGTGATCGATCGCGGTGAGGTCGATGTCGATCGTGAACGGGACGGTCAGCTTCAGCCGCTCGTGGTAGATGCCGGTGTGAGATCTTCGACCGTGCATCCACGGTAGCGTCCCTATGTGCGGCAATGTCGCACATAGGGAGGAACTGAACGGCGCGAGGTTGACGGCCGACCGACCCACTGGCCGCCGCGCAGACAGGCTCAGTGAAAGCCCAGCATTCCGGGCGAGTCGATATCGACGGTGAGCACCCCGGGCGGATAGGCGTCCTCGTTGCCCGTCAACAGAATCGACATACCCGTGAACTCGGCGCGAGGAAGCGCACAGTAGAGAGCGTGGCAGGTGTCAGCACCGCCATAGCCATCGCGGATCATCGCACCGACGCTTACTGCCGCGATCGTGTCAAGGTCATCCACGACCACCCCGGAGAGACCGAGCACGATGCGGGACGCCTGCTCATCCCGTGTCTCGGCCTGCATGAGGCACAGAGCGGGAACGCGCAGGCGGTCACCCGGGGTACGGGCCATGTTGCCCGCGAGAAGGTTCAGGGCCTTGTGTCCACCGGCCAGGGCGGACACCGCGCCGGTGTCAAGAATGATCACGCAGCGTCGCCTCGTGCGGCGCGGACCTTCTCAGCGGCGATGCGGTAGATGTTGCCCAGCACATCAGGAGCCTGGTCGAACTCGTCATCGCTGATGTCGCAGCCGGTCAGTGCCCGCAGGGCCGCACGGTCGGCGGCCAGCCGCTCGGCCCTCTGCGCCTCGGTGGGCTGTTGCTCGGCAAGCTGCGCGACGTACTGCCCGAGGCTCAGACCTCGTTCCTTCGCGAGCTGGGCCAGATGGTCACGGGTGTCCCGGGAGACCTGGATCGTCGTCGTCGCCATAGCGTCACTATAGAGGCTCGCTAGGGCGATGGCCGGACGTCGTACCAACACACCAGACTGGCACGTCGCGACCCGTCGCCCGCAGGGGTTCCTCGCTCCGGCGATCCGCGCCGTGGCTGCTGCGCGACAGGCGCGAGAGCTCCCGGCCCGAAGGGCACCGGGAGCTCCGCATCGGCGGATCAGCGCGCGGACGCGTGGGCCCTCGCACCGACCGCCGCCTGACAGGCGGTCAGGCCAGCGCGAGGGGTGTCGTCGGGGCGACGGAGCGGCTGGAGAGCTCCAGCAGCAGATCGCCCACGGTGGCCCCGTTGCCGAGCCCCAGGTCCGAAACCGGGACCGTACCGGGCAAAGCCCGGGAGGCGACGCCCAGCAGGTGGAGAGTGGCGTCCTCGCCGCGCACCGCGAGCAGCGCCGACGCGTCGTCCGGAGCGATCTGGTCGAGCACCGCGCTCAACCGGTCTGGGACCACCGCGCACACCACGGCCAGCCGGTCGGGCTCACTCCGCGGCAGCGCGCACAGCGTCCGCATGGTCTCCGGCTGTCCGAGCGCGTGCTCCAAGGTCTGCATCACCGAGGTTCGCTCGGCCAGCCATTCGTCCTGGACGCAGAAGATCTTCACCAGTGGCAGACCCTCATCCAGGTCTCGCTGCCACTGGGGCAGCATCAGGTCGATCAGCAGCGCCTCCTCGCGGACCGGGGCACTCGCTCCGTCGCCCACGCCGATCAGGTTGAGCCACTGATTCACCTCGGCCCAGCGCCATACCCGCGACCGCCCCACCGAACCTTCGGGCTCGGGAAACGGCTGGTCACCCCGGCGCTCGCCGCCGACCCACTGCAATACGTTCTGCCTGCTGCGTCCGGTCCGCTCGGCGATGTCGCCCACTCCCACCAGCTCCGGGTCCAGCCGGATGATCCGCAGGGTGGGCAGGGCCCGGCGCAGGCGGGCGACGACGCGGTGTGCGGCCTCGATGGCATCCGCCCCGGTCTCCGCCACATCCAGCAGGTACCGGTCGCGGTGCCGCGTCAGCAGGCCGTCGAACTGGTCGAAAACGATGCCGATCGCTTGGTCGTCATCGACAGAGATGCCTTCCACGACGAACAAGAACTCATATTCCATGGCGCGCCCACTCCCCCAACGTCATGCCATCGAACGGCCGTGTCTGCCCGGCCCGGTCGGGTGCGGCGCCGTCTCGCGCCTTCGGCGCCATTGAGCAGCGGAGGTGGAGGTGGAGGCGAGGCGCCGCCGCCGGGCGCCGGGCCGGTGGGGTGTTGCGGCCGTGGCGGCTCGGCGACGCGAGGGGCGCGGTCCGGTCCGGAGTACGGGCCGGTGGGTCCCGGGCGGCCCCTCCGGGTACCCCTCACCAGAACGCTTGATCTGACGCAACTAATTTGTCAAGCAGCCTCCGGAGGGGTACCCCACCCCCCGGGAACGGGTCCGGCAGTCCGGCGACAGTCCCGGCCGCCGAGCGCGGATGCCGCCACCGGCGCCCGCTCCCATCGGCCCGGCGGCCGGCGGCGCGGCCCGCACCCCGGCCCGTCCCGTTCGCCCACGGCCCGAACCGCCCGGCTCGCTAGCATGGCTGCGAGGTCTTCCCGTCGCCCGACGCGGCCGCTGCCCGAGAGAGGAGCGTGCGCCATGACGATCGCCCCGGGTCACGCCGACCGTGACGCACTCCGCTATCAGTCCATGCGGGACATCGTCGAGCGCATGCAGGAGAGCGTTCCCGGAAAGCTGGAGATCACGAGGGAAGGGATCGTTCACGACATGATGTCGCCGGGGGGGCCGCACGAGCTGACAGCGGCACGCATCAGCCGTCGGCTGGAGAAGGTCATGCCGGACGATCTGCTGGCCCATACCGGCACGCCGGATGTGGAGGACCCGCACACGGGCGTGCTGCGCCATCCAGATGTGATCGTGATCGCCGAAGCGGACCTGGACGTCGAGGGAGCGATCGATCCGCGGACGCTCCTCGCCGCCATCGAGGTGGTGTCCCGGTCCAATCCGGACAATGACTGGGTGGGCAAGACACGGGATTACCCACAGCTGGGTGTCCCCGTTTACGTGATCTTCGATCCCCGTACGGGTGAGGGCGCCGTATTGTCCGACATCCATCCCACTCCGCACGGCCCCCGGTACGCGACCCGTAAGGACTTCGTCTACGGGGAGGACATCACGATCGGCGAGTGGACCATCTCGACGGAGAACCTGCCGCGCTACCGGTAGGTCCGGCGGTCGCGTGACAGCCGCCGGACGGGGGTCAGCGGGCGGTGTAGGCGCCGTCGACCAGGTGGTAGCTGCCGTGGATGAAGGAGGCGCGGTCGGAGAGGAGGAAGGCGACCAGTTCGGCGACCTCCTCGGGCAGACCGAGGCGGCCGGTGGCGTGCAGGGCGGCCAGGCCGCGGTAGGCGTCCTGGTCCATGCCCTTCAGCGCCGGGGTCTCGATGAAGCCGGGGCCGACCGCGTTGATGCGGATGCCCTGGTCCGCGTACTCCAGGGCAGCGGTCTTGGTCAGGCCGATGACGCCGTGCTTGGCGGCGACGTAGGCGGAGGAGCCCGCCCAGCCGACGGTGCCGAGGATGGAACCGACGTTGACGATGGCCCCCGAGCCCGCGGCCTGCATGGCGGGGATCTCGTAGCGCATCGAGTGGAAGACGCCGTCCAGGTCGGTGCGGACGACGCGGTTCCAGACGTCGATGTCGTACTCGCCGACCGGCGTGCCGTCGGCGCCCACGCCCGCGTTGTTCACCGCCAGGTGCAGGGCGCCGAAGGTGTCGACGGCGAAGTTCACGGCGGCCTCGACCGAGGCGGCGTCGGTGACGTCGACCCGCACGGCGGCCGCCGTGAGCTTCTCCGACCTCAGCTGCTCGGCGGCGGCTTCCGCGCCTTCCAGGTTGTAGTCGGCCACGACGACGGCGGCGCCGCCCTGGCCCAGGCGGCGGGCCACGGCCAGACCGATCCCCGAGGCGGAGCCGGTGACGAGGGCGGTCTTCCCGGCGAATTCGGCGGGGTTCTCGGAAGCGCTCTCAGAAGTGTTCTCGGGGGTCTTCTCTGTGGTGCTCATGGTTCTGCTCACTCTCGGGTGGTGCGGGGGAGGACCGGCCGTCAGCCGGTCCGCCGTTGATCTGTCCGGCGTGCCTCCTCGATGAGCACGTCGTAGGCCCGGTTCACATGGCCCGGAAGGGCTTCGGCGTCGTCGCGCTCCTCGCGCGCCCAGGTGCGCAGGGCCGCGGTGAGTACGCCGGCGGCGGCGCCGATGACGACGGCCGGGCGCGGGTCCCGGGCGGGGTCGGTGCCGAGCCGGTCGGCGATGATCGCCACGGACTCGTCCTGGGCGTCGACCCGGATCCGCTCGTACGCGGCGAACAGCGTCGGTTCGCGGTCCACGAGCCGCAGCAGGCTCCGCCACCGCGCGTAGGCGGCCTCGCCCAGCGCCTGCCGGGCGGCGAGCCACTCCCCGACGGCCTCGCGGTAGGCGAGAAGCGGCGGCTCGTCGATCGGGCGGGCCCGCAGCGCGGCGTTGATGCGCGCCCCGTCGGCCCGGGTGAAGTCCAGCGCCGCGTCTTCCTTTCCGCTGAAGTGGCGGCTGAAGGTGCGGCGCGTGACATCGGCGCGGTCGGCGATCTCCTCGACGGTCACGGCGGCCAGACCGCGCTCGAGGATCAGGGTGACGGCCGCGGCGGCCATCGCCTCCCGGGTCTGCCGGGCCTTGCGCTGCCTGCGGTCCTCGGGCGGGGCCACGCCGTCCGCGGTGCCGGGGTGGGGCTTCATCGCCGTCATGTGCTTCATCCTATCGCAGTTGTGTCCCGACGGGACATGTGACCCGTTGGGACTTGTGTCCTGGTGAGACGCCGGGCGGAATGTGACGTTCGGAATCCGCTCCCCCGCTGTGTCCGGCCTGTGAGGTCTGTGACCGATACCTCCCGGCCATCGGACAACCCGCCATGATCGCCAACCGTCCTCTCACTCGGAGCAGCCGGAAACTACGCGCTGCCGAAGTGACAGGGTCACCGAATTGAACAGTCGATGGACGCTGCCGGGCACCACCCGCAGGCAGACACTGGCCGCGCTGGCGGCACTCACCGCCGCCGGGGCCGCCGGATGCAGCGCCGGCACCTCCCGCGCCACGGCATCCGCGCCCGCCGGGCCCGCGCGGGCCACCGTGCCCGGGGCGGCGGCTCCCTTCACCTCACCGGTGGGCGACAAGCAGGCGCTGCTGCTCCAGGTGATGGCGCACCCCGACGACGATCTGTACTTCATGAACCCGGACGCCGAACACGTACTGCGCGCCGGCGTCCCGGTGGTGTGCGTGTACGTCACGGCGGGCGAGGCGCTGGGCATCAACCGCGCACCGGGCACGCCGGTCCCGCGCGCCGACAAGGCCGCGTACTCCGCCTCCCGCCACCAGGGGCTGCGCCAGGCGTACGCGCGGATGATGGGGCTGGACCGGTTCGCGCCCTGGCAGCGGTCGGTGCTGCGGCTGCCCGGCGGGGTCACCGCGGAGACCAACACCCTGACGAACGGCGCCCGCAGTGCCCAGCTGATCTTCCTCAACATCGCGATGCTGTCGGAGGGCGGCGTACGCGTCCCCGCGCTGTGGACCACCCCGGGCACCGTGATGCGCACCCTTCCGGCCACCGGCTCCCCCGTGACCCACCCGAGTACGTACGGCCACCAGACGCTGGTCGACGTGCTCGCCGAGATCATGGACCGCTGCCGGCCCACGCTGATCCACACCCTGGACCCGGACCCCGACTTCCAGGTGCACGACGCCCAGCACCCCAAGGACAACGATCAGCCGGGCTGCTCGGACCACCGCGACCACACCCCGGTCGCGCTGTTCACCTGGAAGGCGATCGCGCGGTGGGTGGCCGTGTCCACCCGGCGGGACAAGCACGCCCCGCGCTTCACCACCACCGCGTTCCGCGGCTACTACAACCAGCGCTGGCCGCACAATCTGCCGCCCGCGGTACTCGCCCGGAAGGCACAGGCGGTCGAGTCCTACGGCGGTGCGCCGGACTGGGACTGCGGCGACCCGGCCGGCTGCGGCGACTACAGCCAGGGCGGATCGCACGCGCTGAAGAACCGCAAGGGCTGGATCCGCTCCACCTACTACCGCTACCCCACCGCCCTGCCCGCCCCCACCACCGACGCCCAGGGCCGGCTCGTGGCATACGGCGTGCTCGGCACCCAGGCCGTGCGGTGGCGCGAGACGGCGCCCGGCAGCGGACGGTTCGGGGCGCCGCTGGGGCTCGGCGGCGGACCGCTCGCCCCGGCACTCACCGCGGTACGGGACAGCGCGGGGCGGCAGGTGCTGATCGCCCTGCGGTTCGCGGCGCTGGCCGGGCAGGGGGCGGCCGACCTGCGCGAGATCGTGGCGCTGGAACAGCGCAGCCCGGACGGCCCGTTCCGCGCCTGGACCGGACTCGGCACCCCCGAGACCAGCACCGAGCACGGCCGCCGGGTCGGCTGCCCGGCGGCCGTGGCCACCCCCGACGGCCGGGTCCATCTGTTCGTACGGACCGCGGACAAGGGACTCGCCACCCGGATACGGGACGCCGACGGTCACTGGGGCCCCTGGCAGCGGCTCGGCGGCGCCGAGATCCAGGACGGGCTGACCACGCTGCTCGACGCCGAGGGGCGGGTCCATGTCCTCGCCCCCGGCCGCGACACCGTCCACCACTGGGCCCAGGAACGGACCGGCGGCCCGGTCGCCCTGCGCCCGCCGACCGGTCTGCCGCGCCCCGGCGGCGACCCGCTGGGCGCCGCGGTGACCCCCGACGGCACCCTCGCGCTGGTCTACCGCGCCCCGGCCGCCACGGTGCCCGCCGTCCACGGCGACACCACCCGCACCGCCCGCACGGTGCGGCACTTCGAGGGTTACGGGGCGATCGCCGCGCACACCGTGGCCCAGCCGACCGGCCGCCGCGAGGCGCGGACACTGCTGCTGCTCGGCCGGGACCTGGGCGGGGAGGTCCAGGTCCAGTACGGCACCGGCCCGGACGCCAGACCGCTGCGCTCCCCCGGCCACCTGATCCCGGTCGGCGCCCCGGCGCTGCTGGCGGAGGACGGCCAGGGCGTGCACGTGGTCGGCGTCGCCCCGGACGCCACCCCCTGGATCTGGCGACCGCGCCCCACGTCACGCGCCTGACCCCCGCCCCTGGGGCCAGTGGCGGCGCCGCGCCCCCGATACACATCCGGCCCGGGGCCGACGCGGCCCCCGGGGGTGCCATCCCCGAGAGGGGGCCAGCGCGCCGGGGGCGCCGTCCCCGGCACGAGTCCGGCGCGGCCCCGGGGGCGCCGTCCCCGGCACGAGTCCGGCGCGGCCCCGGGGGCGCCGTCCCCGGCAGGGTCCAGCGCTCCCCTCGGCCGTGTCACCCATACGTACCGGGCCAGCGGTTCCCCTGGGCGCCGCCCCGGCACGCGTCCGGTGCGCGGTGCCCGGTACGGGTCCGGCCCGCTGCCCGGCGCCGCGTCATCGGCGCGCGCCAACGCGCCATCTGCGTCGGCCGGGGGAGCCGGGCGCGGTCCGGGGTGCGATCAGCGCTGGGCCGTGGCGGCGCGCCGCCGGGGGCGGGCTGCGCCGGGCTCGTCGGCCTCCTCGAGCTCCTCGTCCTCGTACGGCTCCGGCTCCTCCTCGTACGCCTCGGGCTCCTCAGCCTCGTCCGGCTCCCGGTCGGCCTCCGGCTCCTCCTCGAAGTCGGGCTCCTCCTCGAGCTCGTCCTCCGGCGCACCGTCACCCTCGGCGTCTCCCCCGGCTCCCTCGCGCTCTTCCTCCTCCACGGCCGTCTCGTGGTCCACCACGACCTCGCCGTCCCTGATCTCGCCGCGCCAGCCGTCCGTGGCCTCGCCGCGCATCATGAGGAACTTCCGGTAGAGCTTCAGGTCGAGCCGGGCGCGGCGGCCCTGGGCGCGCCAGATGTTGCCGGTCTTCTCGAAGAGGCCCTTGGGGAAGTACTCCAGGACCAGCAGCACCCGGGTGAGATTGTCACCGAGCGGATGGAAGGTGACGACGCCCTTGACGGTGCCCTTCGCGCCTTCCGTGGTCCAGCTGATCCGCTCGTCGGGCACCTGCTCGGTGACGTTCGCCCGCCAACTGCGGGTGGACTTGGCGACCTTCACCTTCCAGTTGCTGCTGGTGTCGTCGGCCTTCTCGACGCTGACGACACCCTTCGCGAAGGTGCTGAACTCCTGGAACTGGGTCCACTGGTCGTACGCCTCGCGGACCGGCACCCCGACGTCGATGTCCTCGACGACCGTCACGCTCTTCGACTTGCCGCCGCCGCTCTTGTTCCGGCCCTTGCCGAACGCCCCTTTGACCTTCTCCTTCAGCGAATCCTTCAGGGACTCCTTCAGGGACTCCTTGAGGTGGGACGAGCCGGCCTTGGCGAGGCCGGTGCCGAGACCGGAGATCGCCTGCGTCGCCCGCGCCTGGGCGTACGCGCGCAGCTCGTCCTTGAGACGGTCGGTGGCCGGGTTCTTGACGAGGTCGTCCTTGAGCTTGCCCAGGGTGTCAGCCATTACGGCCCCCGGCGGTCTTGGCGGTCTTCGCGGTCTTCTTCGCCTTGCCGGCCCCGGACGCGGCCGTCTTCTTCGCCGGGCGGGCCGGGGCCTTGGCCGCCGCCTTGCGGGGAGGCTTCGGCGGCTTGGGTTTCGCCTCGGGTTCGGATTCCGCGTCGGCCTCCGCCCCCTCCTCCTCGCCTCCGCCGCGCAGCGCCGCCGTGCGCTCGTGCAACGAGTCGGCCAGGCCGTTCACCCGCTCGGACACGGCCGTGGTCGCGGCCTTCCGCGTCGCGTCGAGGAGTTCCTTGCGCACCTGTCCGTTGAGGCCGCTCAGCAGCGGGGTGTCGGCGAGGGACTTCTTCAGCTGCTGCGGATCCAGCGTGATTTTCTTCCCGGCCAGCAACATGCCCAGCCCGAAGGCGAGTTTCACCTTCTTCGTGCGCCCAAGGAGATAGCCTCCCGTGATCGCGACCGCGATCTTGCCGTTTGTCATCATCAATTCGCTCCCGAAGTCGAACGCGGCTTCGATGTGGACGGCCGGGTACCCACATACGGAAAAGCCCCACTCGTCAAAAGACGAGTGGGGCTTTTGTGCTCCGCGGAGCGTCAGGTCACTTGACGATCTTGGTGACCTGGCCGGCGCCGACGGTCCGGCCACCCTCACGGATGGCGAACTTCAGGCCCTCCTCCATGGCGACCGGCTGGATCAGCTGGACGGACATCTCGGTGTTGTCGCCCGGCATGACCATCTCGGTGCCCTCGGGGAGGGTCACAACGCCCGTCACGTCCGTGGTACGGAAGTAGAACTGCGGACGGTAGTTGTTGAAGAACGGCGTGTGGCGGCCACCCTCATCCTTGGACAGGATGTACGCCTGGGCCTCGAACTCGGTGTGCGGAGTGACCGAACCCGGCTTGATGATGACCTGGCCGCGCTCGACGTCCTCACGCTTGATGCCGCGGAGCAGCAGACCGACGTTCTCACCGGCCTGGCCCTCGTCGAGCAGCTTGCGGAACATCTCGATACCGGTGACGGTGGTCGAGGTCTTCTCCTGCTTGATGCCGATGATGTCGACGTTCTCGTTGACCTTCAGCACACCGCGCTCGATACGGCCGGTGACGACCGTACCGCGACCGGTGATGGTGAAGACGTCCTCGATCGGCATCAGGAACGGCTTGTCGACGTCGCGCTCCGGCTGCGGGATCGACTCGTCGACGGCCTTCATCAGGTCGAGGACGGACTTGCCCCACTCGGCGTCGCCCTCGAGCGCCTTGAGCGCCGAGACCTTGACGACCGGAACCTCGTCGCCCGGGAACTCGTACTCGGAGAGCAGCTCACGGACCTCGAGCTCGACGAGCTCCAGGATCTCCTCGTCGTCCACCATGTCGGCCTTGTTCAGGGCGACAACGATGTACGGCACGCCGACCTGGCGAGCGAGAAGCACGTGCTCCTTGGTCTGCGGCATCGGGCCGTCGGTGGCGGCGACCACCAGGATGGCGCCGTCCATCTGCGCCGCACCGGTGATCATGTTCTTGATGTAGTCCGCGTGACCGGGGCAGTCGACGTGCGCGTAGTGACGCGACTCGGTCTGGTACTCGACGTGCGCGATGGAGATGGTGATACCGCGCTGGCGCTCCTCAGGAGCCTTGTCGATCTGGTCGAAGGCCGAGGCCTCGTTCAGGTCCGGGTACGCGTCGTGCAGCACCTTGGTGATCGCAGCGGTAAGCGTGGTCTTACCGTGGTCGATGTGACCGATGGTGCCGATGTTGACGTGCGGCTTAGTCCGCTCGAACTTCGCCTTCGCCACTGGGGTCCTCCTGTGGAGTGGTTCTGTACGCATCCACGCTTTGCGGATGGGTTCAGGTGGTCTTACCGAACCGGCCAGGACCCCGAGGGGGATGCCCTTCGCCGTATTCGTATGGGGGGCCGGCGCCCGGGGCCCGTCATGGAACGCGCTGACCGCGCTCCACGACGGAAGGCCCCGATGCCTTGTGCTTCCAGCCTAAAGGGTGAGGAATGCGGATGAACCCGCCCTACTCGCCCTTGGCCTTCGCGATGATCTCCTCGGCGACGTTCCGCGGAACCTCGGCGTAGGAGTCGAACTGCATGGAGTAGCTGGCGCGGCCGGACGTCTTGCTGCGCAGGTCGCCCACGTAGCCGAACATCTCCGACAGCGGAACCAGGCCGGTGACCAGCTTGGCGCCGCTCCGGTCCTCCATGGACTGGATCTGCCCGCGACGGGAGTTGATGTCGCCGATCACGTCGCCCATGTAGTCCTCGGGCGTGGTGACCTCGACCTTCATCATCGGCTCGAGCAGGGCCGGGCTGGCCTTGCGGGCGGCCTCCTTGAAGGCCATCGAACCGGCGATCTTGAACGCCATCTCGGACGAGTCGACCTCGTGGTAGCCACCGTCGATCAGGGTGACCTTCACACCGGTCAGCGGGTAGCCCGCGAGCACGCCGAACTCCATGGCCTCCTGGCAGCCCGCGTCCACGGACGGGATGTACTCCCGCGGGATGCGGCCACCGGTGACCTTGTTCTCGAACTCGTAGCCATCGCCCTCGAGCGGCTCCAGCGCGATCTGCACCTTGGCGAACTGGCCGGAACCACCAGTCTGCTTCTTGTGCGTGTAGTCGTACCGCTCGACCGGCTTGCGCAGCGTCTCGCGGTAGGCCACCTGCGGCTTGCCGACGTTGGCCTCGACCTTGAACTCGCGCTTCATGCGGTCGACCAGCACGTCGAGGTGGAGCTCACCCATGCCGGAGATGATGGTCTGGCCGGTCTCCTCGTCGGTCTTGACGCGGAAGGACGGGTCCTCCTCGGCAAGCCGCTGGATCGCGACGGCCAGCTTCTCCTGGTCGCCCTTGGACTTGGGCTCGATGGCCACCTCGATGACCGGGGCCGGGAAGTCCATCGACTCCAGGATCACCGGGTTCGACGCGTCGCAGAGGGTCTCACCGGTGGTGGTCTGCTTCAGACCCATGACGGCGACGATGTCGCCGGCACCCACCGAGTCGATCTCCTCACGCTTGTTCGCGTGCATCCGGTAGATCTTGCCGATGCGCTCCTTCTTGCCCTTCACCGAGTTCAGCACCTGGGAGCCGGACTCCAGGCGGCCGGAGTACACCCGGATGAAGGTGAGCTTGCCGAGGTGCGGGTCGCTCGCGATCTTGAACGCCAGGACGGACAGCGGCTCGTCCTCGGACGGCTTGCGCTTGACGACCTCGTCGGGGTCGCTGACCGCGTGGCCCTCGATCGCCTCGATGTCGATCGGCGAGGGGAGGTACCGGACGACCGCGTCGAGCAGGGGCTGGACGCCCTTGTTCTTGAACGCGGTACCGCAGAACACGGGGGTGACGGTGGTGCCGCCGCCCTTGCCGGAGGCGATGGTGATACGGCGGATCGCCGCGTACAGCTGCTCCTCGCTGGGCTCCTCGCCCTCGAGGTACAGCTCCATCATCTCTTCGTCGTTCTCGGCGACGGCCTCGAGCAGCTTGCCGCGCCACTCGTCGGCCGCTTCCTTGTGGGTGTCCGGGATGTCGACGGTGTCGTACATCTCGCCCTTGGTCGCCTCGGCGGACCAGACCAGCGCCTTCATCCGGACGAGGTCGACCACGCCCTTGAAGTCGGCCTCGGTGCCGATCGGCAGCTGCATGACCAGCGGAGTCGCGCCCAGGCGGTCCACGATCATGTCGACGCAGCGGTGGAACTCCGCACCGGTGCGGTCGAGCTTGTTGACGAAGCAGATACGCGGAACGCCGTAGCGGTCCGCCTGACGCCACACCGTCTCGGACTGCGGCTCCACACCGGCGACGCCATCGAACACCGTCACGGCACCGTCGAGGACGCGCAGCGAACGCTCCACCTCGACCGTGAAGTCGACGTGACCCGGGGTGTCGATGATGTTGATGGTGTGATCGACGTTCTCAAGCGGCCAGTGACAGGTCGTCGCGGCCGACGTGATCGTGATGCCGCGCTCCTGCTCCTGCTCCATCCAGTCCATGGTGGCAGCGCCGTCGTGGACTTCACCGATCTTGTAGCTCACACCGGTGTAGAACAGGATCCGCTCGGTGGTGGTCGTCTTGCCCGCGTCGATGTGGGCCATGATCCCAATGTTGCGGACCTTGGCCAGGTCAAGTGAAGTGGTGGCCATATGGCTCAGTCTTCTCTCGGTTCTCGATGGGGTAGCGACTACCAGCGGTAGTGCGCGAAGGCCTTGTTGGACTCGGCCATCTTGTGGGTGTCCTCACGCCGCTTGACGGAGGCACCCAGACCGTTGCTGGCGTCCAGCAGCTCGTTCATGAGCCGCTCGGTCATGGTCTTCTCACGACGCGCGCGCGAGTAGCCCACGAGCCAGCGCAGGGCGAGGGTGGAGGAACGGCCGGGACGGACCTCGACCGGCACCTGGTAGGTGGCGCCACCCACACGGCGGGAGCGGACCTCGAGGGTCGGCTTCACGTTCTCCAGCGCGCGCTTGAGGGTGATGACCGGGTCGTTGCCGGTCTTCTCCCGCAGGCCCTCCATGGCGCCGTAGACGATGCGCTCGGCGGTGGAGCGCTTGCCGTTCAGCAGCACCTTGTTGATGAGGGAGGTCACCAGAGGAGAGTTGTAGACCGGGTCGATGATGACCGGGCGCTTCGGGGCAGGGCCCTTACGAGGCATTCTTACTTCTCCTTCTTGGCGCCGTAGCGGCTGCGAGCCTGCTTGCGGTTCTTGACGCCCTGCGTGTCGAGGGAGCCGCGGATGATCTTGTAACGAACACCCGGCAGGTCCTTCACACGACCGCCACGCACGAGCACGATGGAGTGCTCCTGGAGGTTGTGCCCCTCACCCGGGACGTAGGCGGTGACCTCGATCCCACTGCTCAGCCGGACACGCGCGACCTTGCGGAGCGCCGAGTTCGGCTTCTTCGGCGTCGTGGTGAACACGCGGGTGCACGTGCCACGGCGCTGCGGCGACCCCGCGAGGGCGGGGGTCTTGTTCTTCTCGACCTTGTCCTGGCGGCCCTTGCGGACCAGCTGCTGGATCGTAGGCACCGTTTCTCCGGTTTCTGTGTGCCAGTCTCGGTAAAGCTAACCTGGGGTTTGTCCGACCCACGCGGTCGGGTGTGTCGCGCGCCGCAGCTCTCCGCGAAAGCTCAGAGAGTGCAGATTGTTGGTGTCGACACTCCAGCCCCTCACGCGGACGAATGCACGCGCGAGGACCCGGGCACACCCCAGGCACAAGGTCTGAGCGTACCTACCTCACCGACTTCGGTCAAAACAAATGCAGCGGACCCCGACACGCCGGAATTGTCCCGCTGGATGCCCGCCCTCAGCCCGCCCCCACCCCGTCCTCACCCCATCCTCAGTACGGGTGAACCAAGCCGGCTCACTCCCTGGACAGGCGATGAATTCGGTACGTTGATCTATTCATGACACTTGGGGGGAGCCATGACCCGGACGAGTATTCCCGAAGACAGTGGACTCGACGACCGCGTGCCCTTCCTGGCCCGGCTGGAGCGCGAGGAGCGGTCCGCTCTGCTCGCCCTCGGCAGGGTGCTCGACTTCTCCCCGCGTGCACCCATCATTCACCAGAACGAGCCCTCCTCCCACATCCTGCTGATACTGCACGGCTGGACGAAAGTCACCGCCTCCGCCCCCAACGGCTACGAGGCGCTTCTCGCGTTACGCGGCCCCGGCGACATCATCGGCGAGTCGTCCGCCCTCACCGGCCGTCCACGCGCCGCGACGGTCACCGCCCTGGAACCGGTCGAGGCCGTGGCGGTCGAACACGACCGCTTCCGGCTCTTCCTCGAAGGCTCCCCCGATGCCTCACTGACGTTGCTCACCCTGACCAGCGACCGGATGCGCGCCGCCGACCGCCGCCGCCTCGACTTCGCCTCGCTGACCGTGCGCGAGCGCTTCGCGGTCCTGCTGCTCGAGCTCGCCAGGTCTCATGGACGTCGCACTGCCCAGGGCATCGAACTGGCCGTCCCGCTCAGCAAGCAGGAGCTGGCGGGGTCCATCGGCGCCTCCCGCGAAATGGTGCAGCGTCTCCTCAAGGAGCTGCGTGAGCGCCAGGTCGTGGCGACGGGACGCAAGGCCCTGGTGATCCTCCGGCCCGACATCCTGCGCAGGGTCGCCCGCTCGGACTGACCCGCGACGCCTTCCGGCGCGTAGCGCCTCGTGGCGCGTAGCGCCTCGTGGCTCGTAGCGCCTCGTGGCTCGTAGCGCCTCGTGGCTCGTAGCGCCTCGTGGCTCGTAGCGCCTCGTGGCCCGCGGCGTCCTTGCGCGTACGCCGCGCCCTTATGTGTACGCGGTCACACTTCGACTGCGTCATCCGCCCTCACTCCCGCCCCGCCGACCGCGCGACGCTGCCGTCGGACCAGGCGACCGAGCGAGAGGCGATCATGACTCATCCCGTCAACCGCACGATCCTGCTCTTCGACATCGAGCGGTACAGCGACCGCGATGACGTCGAGCAGGCTTATCTGCGCCGCATGCTCTACGACATCGCCGACCGCACCCTGGCGGCGGCCGGGGTCGAGGAGACCAGGCGCCTCCGGGCCGACCGCGGGGACTCCGTCATGGAGCTCATCGACGCCGACGCCTCCCCCATCGCGCTGCTGCGATCCCTGCTCACCGAGGCTCCGGCGCAGCTGCGCACCATCAACCGGATGGCCTCCAGCAGTGCGCAGATCCGGCTGAGGTCGGTCCTCGCCACGGGCTTCGTGGCCGTCGACGACCAGGGTGGCTGGGTCGGCTCCGACCTCAACCACGCGTGCCGGCTGCTGGACGCGAAGCTGCTGCGCGCCGCGCTGCGCGAGCGGACGAACGACTTCGCGCTCTGCGTCTCCGAATCCATCCATCAGGGCATCGTCCGGCACGGGCATCCCGGGATCGCCCCCGAGGAATTCCACCCGGTCACCCTGGAGAGCAAGAACGGCCCGCTGGGCGCGTGGCTGCACGGTCCGCTGCCGGGGGGCACGGCATCGCCGGACGCGGCACCGGAGTCCGCCCCGGCGCCGGCCGCGGGTCCGGCGTCCCAGGGGCCCGGGGCCACGTTCCACTTCTCCGGAGGCGCCCCGTCCTTCGGCGGCAGCCTTGTCGCGGGCGACCAGCACGGCGTGTCCGGCGGCACCGTCCACGGCGATGTGCACCTCGGCGGCGCGGACCAGGGCGGTAGGCGATGAGCGCGGGTGAGGCCCCGGCGCCCGAGCACTCCGGGGAACCGGCCCCGCCCGACACCTCCGCGACGCGGGACCCCGGCGCGGAGGAGGCCGAGCCCGAGGAGCGGCCGCAGGAAGCCCGTGCCGCCCGCCGCGAACTGTACGAGCACGCCCCGGAGTTCATGTTCAAGGCCGCCGCCTCCTTCGGCGGTTCACTGGTCGGCGGCAGCCAGCACGGGGTGTCCGGCGGCCGGGTCCACGGCGATGTGTTCATGGGCGGCAAGACCGAGAGCCACCACTACTACGGCTCGGCCGGACCCGTGCACGCCTCCGGTGAGATCCCCGCCTCCGAGATCGAGAGCCTCGCCGCGGTGTTCCAGGAGAGCGACTCCTTCGCCACGGCCCTGGAACGTCTCCGCGGCGAACGGGTCGTGGTCCTCACCGGTGCCCACTCCACCGGCCGCCGCGCCGCCGCGCTGATGCTGCTGCACCGCCTGGGCATCACCACCGTCCGCGCGCTCGACGCCGGGACACCCCCCGCCGCCCTCCGCGACCAGCTGGGGAACGCGCCCGGTCATGTGCTGTGCGACCTGGGACTGAGCCGGGGCAAACCGCTGAAGTACACCCACCTGCTGGCCGTCCAGGACGAACTGCGCAAACGGAACGGCCATATGGTGATCACCCTCGAATCCACCGCCGCCCTGACCGACATCAGCCCCGTTCCCTGGGAGCCGCCCTCCGCCACGGCCGTCCTGCGCGCCCATCTCCACCATCACCTCGGCGACGGCCCCGTGGTCGACAGGCTGCTGAGCCTCGGCCCGGTGCACGACTTCCTCGCCCATGCCCATCAGCTGAGGGAGGTCCGCGACTTCGCCGAGCAGGTCGCCGCGTACGAGAGCGGGTCCGTCAGCCTGGCCGAGCTGGCCTCCTTCAGCCACGCCACCGTGGCGGAACAGGTCCGGCAGTGGTTCGCGGACGAGGAACTCTCGCTGCGCGACAAATCCTTCCTGATCTCGCTCGCCGTCTTCGACCAGGCCCCGTATCCGCTGGCCGCGGAGCTCGCCGACCAGCTGTACGTCCTTCTTCAGGAAACCGAGAATCCCGAGCGGACACCGGAGATCCCGGTCTTCGGCCCCGCCATCGCCGACCGGCTCCAGCTCGCCCGAGCGCACGGCTACGAGGAGTACGAGAGCACCGAATGGGGTCAGGTCCCCCAGTTCGTCGCCCGGTACCAGGACGAGCGGATCGCCCCCACCCTGCTGGAGGAGGTGTGGACCGGTCACCCGTCCGCGCGCCCGGCGCTGATCCGCTGGATCCAGCGGCTCGCCCGCGACGGCCGCCCCGTGGTGCGCACCCGGGCCGCCGCCACCGCCGCGATGCTCACCGCCGCCGATCTGCCGTCGGCCATGGCGCTGCTCATCGACGGCTGGGCCACCGCCCGTGGTTACGCCCCTCGGCTGATCGCGGCCAACACCCTCACCCTCAGCCACCTGCTGGGTGCGCCGGCGGTCCCCCGCGTCCTCAGCCAGTGGTGCCTCGATCCGCATCCGGCCCGGCGCTGGACGGCGGTGCGGGCCTATGCGCTGCTCGTGCCGCTGCGGCCGGAGCAGACCGGAGAGGCCCTGGAGACGATCGCCGCCCGCGCCCGGCTGGACGAGAGCGACGAACAGGAACGGAACCACCTCACCGAATCCACGGCGCTGCTGTTGTCCGCGGGCGACCGGAGGGCGACCCTCACCGCGTTGGTCCACTTCCTGGAGCGGGACACCGCGCCGGTGCGCGCCCTCCTCCTCTCCGCCTTCCTGACCGCGTGCCACACCGAGGAGGACGGGCTGCTCGCGTGGTTCATCGAGGACGACGAACGGACCCCGGCCGGCATCCGCGCGCTGGCCGACCCGTGGCGCGCCGCACTCGCCGACCCCACGCACACCAAGGCCGCGCTGACGGCGCTGCGCGCATGGGTGTACGAGGCCGATCGGCACCCGTCCGCCGAAGAGGCCGTCACCGCTCTGCTCCCGGCCCTGGCCGTCAGCGCGGAGGACATCGCCCGCCTGAGCCATCTGCTGCGCACCATCCCCGGCGAACACGGCGGGCCACCGCCGCGGGTCGCGGCCCGGCTGCTGTCCGCGCTCCCGTCCCGCTGATCCCCCTCTCTGATCCTTCTCTGATCCGTCCCCTGATCCCTCCGAGGAGATGACCTCATGGCGGACTTCCGCCGTCAGCCCGAATGGCAGCAACAAGCCGACCGCCACACCCAGCTGATCGACCCGGTACTGACCGTCCGGCCGATGGCGCGCTTCGAATACGCGGCCCGACGGCCGGCGGTCGCGATCGACCACGCACTTGTCTTCGTCACGGCCAAGGGGGCGTACGACACCTACCTCCCGCCGCACCGGCCGAGCCGGTCCGACGCCGCGAGTCGGCGGTACACCGCGGTGTACGAGGTGGACATGGGTACCCACCCGGTGACGCTCGACCTCGAACTACCCAGTGACGACGACGCGTTCGCCTTCGGCGTCACCGCGGAACTCACCTGGCGGGTCGCCGATCCGGCACGCTTCGTGGCCAGCGGCGAGCGCGATGTGCCGACCCGGCTGAGCCGGGAGTTCCAGCACCTCACCCGTCCGGTCAGCCGCGGCTTCGCCATCGAGAACAGCTCCATGGCCGAACAGGCGGTACAGCGAGCCGTCGACAGCGGCGCCTTCGCGACGGGCATCGGCCTGGACATCACCTGTGTGGTGCGGCTGCGGCTGGACGACGCGGCGATCGCCCACCGCAAGCAGCTGCGCGAGATCCGGTACGCGGGCGAGCTCCTGGACCCGCAGCATGAGCTGGAGATGCGGCGGCAGTACCAGCAGCACCAGCTCGAGGTGTTGCGGGTCCAGCAGCAGCAGGAGCTGAACGCAGCGAAGATCAATTTCTACCAGTACCACCTCCAGCAGGGAGGCGTCGCCGCCTGGGCGCTCCATCTGGCGCAGCATCCGGAGGACTCACGGCTGGTGATGGAGAGCATGCGGGCGGACCAGCTCGCGCTGATCAAAAGCCAGCTGGGGGTGGCCACCGAACTCCTCAAGGGAGAGGACGTCGAGGACTACCAGAAGGAGGAGCCCCGGCGGCTCGCGCTCCAAGTGGTCAACGACATCCTCAACCAGCGGCTCCCGGGAGTGTCCGAGCCGTCGGCGTACGGTCCGCCGCCGGGGGACGAGGGCTCCGCGCTGCCGCCGCCGGTCCCGCCGGCGCCCCCCGCCGTACCGCCGATGCCGCCCGTGCCCCCGGCTCCCGCCGGACAACCGGTGGAGTCGGCGCCCGCGGCCCCGGCCGAACCGTACGACGGGGAGGAGCGGCCCTCATGACCTCCGGCGGCAGCGCCTCCGCCACGGCGGACATCGAGGCCGCCGAGCGGCTGCTGGCCGATCTGCACGCCGAGATCGCCCGCGCCGACGGCAAGGCGGCGGTCCTGGTCGCGGCGCTCGGTATGACGGCGGGGATCGTGACCGCTCTGCTCGCCAACAGCAGCTGGACCCCCGACAAGCTCTCCACCGTCGGCTCCCTCGCCTGGTGGACCGGGACGCTCGCCCTCGCGCTGGCCCTGTTCGCCCTGCTCATGACCGTACTGCCGCGCTACGGCGGCAAAGCCTGGACGCCGGGGCAGCCGCTCGCCTACTTCAGCGACATCCGGCGCGCCGCCCGGCTGGGCCGACTGGCGACCGCACTCACCGACACCGCCGGCGCCCCGGTCTCCGGGCTGCTCGCCGCGCTCACCGAGACCAGCCGTATCGCCTCGGTCAAGCACCAGTGGATCCGCACCGGGCTGATCGCCTTCTGCTGCGGCGCCGTGCTGCTTCCCGGGGCGCTCCTGGCGGGCTGACCGTTACTTCGTTGCAGAGGAAAGCGATGACCGAGCCAGCAGAACCCCAGTACCCGCAGGCGCCGCCGCCCACCTACCCGCAGGCCCCGCCGCCGACCTACCCGCAGACGCCGCCACCTGCGCAGGCGCCTTCGTACCCACAGGCCCCGCCACCTCCGCAGGCGCCCCCGCACCCGCAGACAGCCGCGCCCCGGCCGCCCGCGCTCCCGCCCGCACCGCCCCCGCCGCCCGCGCCTCACCCTCATGAGCTGCGGTTCGCACAGCGCCGCGTGCACATCGCCGAGCACCAGCGGGGCGCCGATGGCACCGCCGTCAGCGGGCTTCTGCTCCACGTGCCGAATTTCCTGTGCAGCCTGCTGGTCGTGAGCCTGCTGTCGGTGTTCTTCGGTCCCCTCGGCATCGTCATCGTGGTGGCCTGGCTGGCGAGCGGCGCCCTCGTCTTCCACCGCCCCACCGAGCGGTTCATCGCCCGGCGTCTGCTCAAGCTCCGCCACCCAACCCCCCAGGAGCTGGCCAGGATCACCCCGGTGTGGCAGGAGGTCCTCGCACGGGCCGGGATCGAGGCGCACACCTACGAGCTGTGGGTCGAGGACAGCGACCGGCTCAACGCGGTCGCCGCCGCCGGCCATATCGTCGGCGTGACCCGTTTCTCGATCGAGCGGCTGCCCTCCGGCCAGCTCGCCGCCGTGCTCGCCCATGAGCTCGGCCACCATGTCGGCGGCCACACCTGGTCCAGCCTGCTGGGCTACTGGTACGCCCTGCCCGGACGGATCGCCTGGCGGTTGATGCTGCTCACGACGTATGTGGCCATCCGGGTGTCCGGGCTCTTCTCCTGGGCCGGGCCTGTCCTCGTGATGCTGGTCTTCGGCATGGTCGCCGTCGTGACCATCAGTTTTCTCTACGGGCTGCCGCTCCTGGTGCTGATCACCCCGTATCTGCTCGCCGCCGTCGGCCGCCGGGCGGAGTTCCACGCCGATCAGCAGGCGGCGGCGCTCGGTTTCGCGCCGATGCTCGCCGAGGTCCTGGGGTTGCTACACGCGGCCGAGCAGCAGGCGGAGGCGCTCGCGGCAGCGCGGGGGCGGCCGGTGAAACGGGAGAGGGCGCTGGCCCGGCTGCTCCACTCCCACCCCGACTACCCCGCCCGGCTGCAACGCCTGCAACCCCACCTCGGGCCCCTCGCCTGACCGGCCCGGATACGCCGCAGGGCGGTCACCCACCGGGGGGGGTGACCGCCCTGCGGGCGATACCGGCCCTGAGCCGGGCGTCAGCTGATGGCGTTGACGTCGTGCCAGCCCTTCGCCACCACCACCGGCTCCCGGAAGACGGCGGTGGGGTTCGCCGGGTCGAAGGTGCCTCTGTGGGCGTAGGCCACCAGGGTGCCGTCCTGGCGCAGGCCGAGCAGGTCCGGCCGGCCGTCGCCGTTGATGTCCGTGACGTCGATGATGTCCATCGCGTCCCAGCCGTGGCCGATCGTGTGCCAGTCGCCCTCGCCCACCGGCTCGCCGTCGGCGTCCCGGCCCTCGTCCGGCGTGAGGTAGACGGCGAGGTCGCCGTTGTCGTGGAGGACGAGCAGCTCGGGCCGGCCGGAGCCGGTGATGTCGGCGGCGCCCAGGGGGATGTCCGTCGCGCCGAGGGTGGCCAGCCGCTCGGGCGCGTTGAAGCTGTTGGTGCCGTCGACCTCGCCCGCGAAGGGAATGATGTCGATCTTGCTGGTGCCGCCCTGCCGGCCGATGATGTCGGTCTTGCCGTCGGCGTTCATATCGGCGAGGGCGATCGTGTCGTAGGCGACCTCCGGCAGTTTTCCGCCGATGTGGACCGGTTCCGCCAGGGTGTCCAGCCCGGCCAGACCGCCGCGATTGACGAAGATGTAGCCCTGCTCCTCCACGGTGAGCGCGAACACATCGGCCCTGCCGTCGCCCGTGAAGTCACCCGCGCCCACCCAGAGATAGTGGTCGGGCCGGATATCGGCGCCGATCTTCACGGGTTCGCCATACGTCTTCAATCCATTGAGCGCACCGGAACCCGGATAGACAAATAATTCACTGCCATGCCGGACGAGAATATCCTGCTTGCCGTCGCCGTCGAACGAACCGGAATGACCGGTATAGGTCAGCATTGACTCTCCCCGCTCCAGGGTTCGATAAGCGCCCCCACAAAGGAATTACCGAGGAGCGCGCCGCCAGCATTTAGCCATCCTACGGACGCTATTCACCCGGTAAACCCCTAGACCAACCCCTAGGGCTCCAGATGATGAGACACCACGTGTTGACAGCGGCCGCTCCGGGCTCCAACCTGATGACGTCATCGCAGGTCAGCACGGATTCCCCCAGGGAACCCCGACCAGGTCCGCGGCGGTCGGCGACCGCTCCGGCGCGGCGCGCCAACCGGATGAATGCCCACTTCAGGCCCGCGGTGCGATGAACGTCACGTTTTCCGTACGACATGTCCGCGCCGTCCGGAAATAAATGGTGAGATGGCGGCACATACTGCCACCCCAATTAGTAATGGATCAGTAAGGCGCTCTTTTTTCGCTTGACCGTTCTGTGACCAGGCCACACCATCGAGAGCGGCGCAGACAGTGCAATCGCGCATGCCATTCGCCGCACCGACCGAGACTCACAAAGGGGGATTTGTGGAGCTGGCCGAACGGATGAGCGAACTCACTCGGCTACGATCCATGCTGTCGACCTGCATGGCCGGCGAGGGAGGCGTCGCTCTGGTGACGGGGGCGGTCGCCTGTGGAAAAACCAGTCTGCTGAACACCTTCGCCCGGAATGTACGGGACTCGGGAGCACTGTTCCTGCACGCGAGCGCATCCCGCGCCGAACAGCTCCTGCCGCTCGGAGTCGTGACCCAATTACTGCGAACCGCCCCGCTGTCGCCGGACCAGTCGCGGCGTGGGGCCCGACTGAGCGCCGAATGCATGGCGGATCGCCCCGACCAGGACTCGGAAACCCTTGAACAGCAGCATGCCCGCGTCATCCACGAGTTCTGCACGCTGCTTCTGGAGCTGACCGCCCAGGGCCCCGTCGTGGTGGGTATCGATGACGTCCAGTATGCCGACCGGCTGTCCTTGCAGTTCCTGTCCTATCTGACCAGGCGCCTCTCCTCGGAGCCGATTCTCCTCGTGCTGAACGAATGGGCGGTGCTGGAGCCCGCCCTCGATTCCTTCCGCGCCGAACTGCTCAGCCACTCCCACTGCCGCCGCATCCGGCTGGGCCCCCTCTCCCCCGCCGGTGTCGCCGAACTGGTCACGGAACACACCAAGACCTGGCCGTCCAGCCCACTGCCCGCCGCCTGCGCGGCGATCAGCGGCGGCAACCCGCTGCTGATCCGCGCGCTGATGGAGGACCATGCGACCGTCGCCGGGCGGGTCTCGGCGGAGGTCATCGCCGGGCCCGTAGTCGCCGACGCGTTCCGGGAGGCCGTGCTGGTCTGTGTCCACCGCTGTGGACCCGATGTGCTGGCGGGCGCCCAGGGGCTCGCGGTGCTCGACGACGCCGGCACCCCCGCGCTGCTGGCCCGGCTGCTCGACATCGAACCCCACCAGGCCGACCACATCGTGGAAGTGCTGACCATGGCCGGGCTGCTGGCGCACGGCCACTTCCGGCATCCGGCCGCCCGCACCGCCGTTCTGGACAACATCGCCGGGAAGGACCGCACACGTCTGCACCGGCGGGCCGCCGAACTGCTGTACCAGGAGGGCGCCCAGGCGACGACCGTCGCCGCCCACCTGATCACCTCCAACCAGACCGACGCGCCCTGGACGGTGCCGGTGCTGCGCGAGGCGGCCGATCAGGCGCTGGCCGAGGACCGGGTCGAACAGGCGATCAAGCTGCTCAAACTGGCCCAGCGGAACTGCGCCGACGACCGCCAACAGGCCGCCGTCACCACCCTGCTCGCCGAGGTCGAATGGCGGCTCAACCCCTCCGCCGCCGCCCGGCTGATGCCCGAACTGATCACGGCCGCCCGCGACGGGCTGCTGGAGACCGACGTCACGTCTCCCATCGCCCTGCTGCTGTGGAACGGCGAACTCGGGCACGCCGCCGACGCGCTCAACCAGCTCTACCGGACGATCGACCCCTCGGACGCCCGAGCCGTGACCGAACTGCACATCCTGCGGCTGTGGGCGGACTGCTCCTACCCGGTACTGCCGCACCGCGCTCCCGAGCCGCCCGGCTTCCCCCACCCCGACGACTCGCTGAGCGAGGCCGCCACGACGGACATGCGGCTGCGCGCCCTGACCGCGTTCACCGCCGTGCTGCGGCAGGACAGCCACGCCGAGGCCGTCACCGCCGCCGAACAGGTGCTCCAGAGCTGCCACCTCGGCCATGCCGTGATGGACCCGGTGATCCCCGCACTGCTGGCCCTGACCTACGCGGACCGGCTGGACAAGGCGGCGCCCTGGTGCGACGCCCTGCTGGCCGAGGCCCGCTCCCGGCACGCCCCCGCCTGGCAGGCGATGCTGGCCGCGGTCCGCGCCGACATCGCGTTGCGCCAGGGCGATCCGGAGGCCGCCGAGCGGCACGCGCGCGCCGCCCTCGGCGCGATATCCGACCGCAGCTGGGGCGTGGCCCTCGGCGCGCCGCTGGGCATCCTGCTCCAGGCCATGACCTCCCTGGGACGCCATGCCGAGGCCGAGGAACTGACCCGGGCGGCGCCGCCGGAGCTGTTCCAGACCCGCTGGGGGCTGCTGTACCTGTACGCCCGGGGCCGGTACCACCTGGCGGCCAACCGGCTCCAGGCCGGGCTGAGCGACCTCACCACCTGCGGTGAGCTCATGACCGCCTGGGACATGGACCTGCCGGGCTTCATCCCCTGGCGCGCCGACGCCGCGCGGATCCATCTGCGGCTGGGGAATGTGCGGCAGGCCCGGCGGCTGGCCGAGGAGCAGCTGGCCCGGCCCCTCACCACGGGCTCCCGCACCCATGGCATCGCCCTGCGCACGCTGGCGGCCTGTAGCGAACTCAAACAACGGCCCCACCTGCTGCGCAAGGCCGCCGAGGAGCTCCAGGAGCAGGGCGACCGACTGGAGCTGGCGGAAACCCTCACCGATCTCAGCGAGGCCCACTACGCGCTGGGGGAGTCCGACCGGGCCCGGATGATGGCGCGCAGGGCATGGCACGTGGCCACCGAGTGCCGTACGGACGCGCTGCGGCAGCGGCTGTCGGTGTGCCTGGCGGAGGAGGACACCGAGCCGCTGATCGACACGGCGGGGGTGACCGCGCTGAGCGACGCCGAACGGCGGGTGGCCGCCCTCGCGGCCAAGGGACACACCAACCGGGAGATCGCGCGCAAGCTCTACATCACGGTCAGCACGGTGGAGCAGCATCTGACCAGGGCGTATCGCAAGCTCGACGTGCGCAGCCGGGTGGATCTGCCGGTCTGGCTGCAACCGAGCGGGGCGACGACGTAAACGGCTTCGCTGTAGGCGACGTTGTAAGGGCATCGCGCCCGCCATCAGGGGGCGGGCCGGTGGGGGCCGTAGGCGAGGAGGAACGCGCGGACACCGCTGACGACGATCCGCTCGATCTCGGCGTCGCCCACGGGCACGACTCCGAAGAGGGACCGGTGGTTCACGCTGCTGGTCACCAGTGCCCCGAAGTGGGCGGCGGCCTCCACCGGGTCGGGCACGGCGAGGACGCCGCGCTCGGCCAGCGCCCCCAGCCGCTCGGCCAGGGCCCGCTGCTCGATGCCCGGCCCCCGCCAGCGGTCGAGCAGGACGGGGAAGTGGGCCGCCTCGGTGATCACCAGCCGGATCGCCGCGGCGCGGCCCACCGAGCGCGCCACGGTGGTGCCCAGTTCGCGGCCGAAGCGGACCAGGGCCGCCTCGAGGTCGTCGGTGCCGCCGATGCCATCGGTGCCGTCGGTGCCGTCGACCTCGCCGAGGGTGCGGTCCAGGATTTCCGTGAACTGTTCCGCGTACGCCGCCTCGGCGTCCTCGATGACGGAGAGGAAGAGCCGCTCCTTGCTGCCGTAGTAGTCGTAGACGGTGCGCTTGGAGACGCCCGCTTCGGCGGCGATGGCATCGACGCTGGTGCCGGCGACGCCTTGGGCCACGAACAGCTCGAACGCCGCCCGTGCGATCGCCGCGCGCTTCTTCGGGGACCCCTGGCGCAGCCGCTTGCCGGCGCCGTTGCCGGCGGGAGTGCGCGCGCCGGCAACGGCGGAAGTCCGTGCATTGGTAACCACAGAACAGGAGGATACAGCAACTACACCACACGGTGTAGAGTCCCTCGCATGACTAGCCCGTCCACGGGGGACCCTTCTTCCGCCCCCGAGCAATCCGCATCCGACCGGCTGGACCCCGCACTCATCCGACTGGGCGTGATCCTGGTGATCGGCGCGATCGCGTCGATGCTGGACACCACGATCGTCAGCGTCGCGATCGACGGCCTGTCGCACGAGTTCGACACCGATATCTCCACCATCCAATGGACCAGCACCGGCTATCTGCTGGCCCTGTCGGCGGTCATCCCGCTCACCGGCTGGGCCGTGGAACGCTTCGGCGCCCGGACGATGTGGCTGTTCTCGCTGACCGCCTTCCTGGCCGGGTCCGCGCTCTGCGGCGCCGCGTGGTCGGTCGGCAGCCTGATCGCCTTCCGGGTCCTCCAGGGCATCGGCGGCGGCCTGATCACCCCGGTGATGCAGACCATCCTGGTCCGCGCGGCCGGTCCGCGGCGGATCGGCCGCATCATGAGCATCGTGGCGGTGCCCGGCCATCTCTCCCCGATCGTCGGTCCGTTGGTCGGCGGCGCCATCATCGACTCCGTCAGCTGGCGCTGGATCTTCTACGTCAACGTGCCCATCTGCGTGATCGCCCTGCTGCTGGCCTGGCGGGGTGTCCCCCGCGACACCAGGAGCGACACCGCCGCCCGGCTGGACGTGCTCGGGCTGTCGCTGCTGTCCCCCGGTCTCGCGGCGATCATCTACGGGCTGTCACAGACCAGCAGGCCCGAGGGGTTCGGGGCGACCCCGGTCGTGGTCTCCCTGTCGCTGGGCGCCGTCCTGCTGGCCGCCTTCGCGGCCCACGCGCTGCGCACCCGGATCACCCCGGTCCTGGACCTGCGGCTGTTCCGGCACCGCTCGTTCACCGCGGCCACGTTGCTGATGTTCCTGGGCGGCATGTCCGTCTTCGGCGCGATGCTGCTGATGCCGCTCTACTACCAGCAGGTGCGCGACAAGAGCGCGCTGGACGCGGGACTGCTGCTCGCCCCGCAGTCCATCGGCACCATCATCGCGCTGACCTACGTCGGCAAACTGACCGACCGGATCGGCTCCCGGCCCATCGTGCTCACCGGGGTGGCCATCGGCGTGGCCGGCACCCTCGCCTACACCCAGGTCCAGCCGGACACCAGTGTGTGGCTACTCAGCGGGTCCCTGCTGATCTGGGGGATCGGCATCGCGGCCTCGATGGTGCCCATCATGAGCGCGGCCTACCAGGGGCTGGAGCCGGCCGCGATCCCCCGGGCCACCAGCGCCATCTCGGTGATCCAGCGGCTGGGCGGCTCGTTCGGCACCGCGGTGCTCTCGGTCATCCTGCAACGCCAGATCACCCGGCACACCGAGGGCGGACAGTCGCCGTCCGACCCCGACGCGCTGACCAAGGCGTTCGACACCACCTTCTGGTGGGTCCTCGGCTTCACCGCCCTCACCCTCCTGCCGGCCCTGCTCCTCCCCCAGGTGAAGAAGCGCGAACCGGCCGGGCGCACACCGGAGCCCGCTACGGCCGATCGGTGAGGTGACCGGCACGGCGACGCCCGGCGGTCCGTTCCGAGGACCGCCGGGCGGGTGGGCCGAGTCGTCAGCCGAACCAGCGGGTCAGGGCCGCTCGGAGGGCGGCGTCGTCCGGGCCGGTGTCGTGCTGGGACGCCCAGCACACATGGCCGTCCGGCCTGATGAGCGCGGCCCGGACGTGGACGTCCTGCCCCGCGGCCGGATCGGCCACCACATGGCCGAGCCGGTCGGCCCGGCCGTGGACGGCGGGCGCCAGCCGGCTGGGGCCGTCCGCCTCCCGCAGCTCCAGCAGCACGCCCCGGCCCGTGTGCATCAGCTCGCCGAAGCGCACCGGTTCGCCGCCGACGGTCAGATCCAGGTCCGGCATCAGCCGGCCCACCAGGGGATGGCCGTTTCCGTCGGCCCCCTCGGCTCCGTCGGTCCCGCCTGCTTCCTCGGGTGCGCCGTAGCGGATGGTGAGGCCCGAGGTGAGGCCCGCCAGGTACCGGTTGGTCTCCGGCAGCTCGACGAGCGCGGTCAGCAGGTCGCGCAGCGCCGACATGTCCTGCTCCCGGCTCAGCAGAGTGGACTGCGCACGGGCCGAGCCCAGGATCGCGGCGGCCACCGGGTGGCGTTCGCGGTGGTAGGTGTCCAGGAGCCCGTCCGGTGCCCAGCCGTTCACCGCGGCGGCCAGCTTCCAGCCGAGGTTGAAGGCGTCCTGGAGACCGAGGTTCATGCCCTGGCCACCGATCGGGAAGACGATGTGGGCGGCGTCCCCGGCGAGCAGGACGCGCTCCACCCGGTACCGGTCCACCTGACGGCAGGCGTCGCCGAACCGGGAGGCCCAGAGCAGCTCCTTCAGCTCGGCGGCCGGACCGCCGACGGCGTGGAGGACCTCCTGGATCTCCCGCTCGGTGATCGGGGCGTCCCTGCGGATCGCCCGCCCGCCCACCTGCTCGGGGTCGGAGAACATCAGCCGGTAGACCCCGTTCTCGAGCCCCACCAGCGAGAAGTGGGTCTGGCGGCCGCCCTCGCTCAGGGTGATCATCCCGGTCAGTCCCACGTCCGGCAGCATCCGGACATCGCGTCCGTCCACCTCGCCGACCCCTTGCGGGGCCTGGCCGTCGAACCACTTCTCGGGCGGCCGCACCAGCACCACATCGGCCGCCACCCGGGTCTGCGGGCCGCCGTCCGTGCCGTCGAACGGCAGGCCCAGCACCCTGCGCACCCTGCTCCGTGAACCGTCACACCCCACGAGATAGCGGCCGCGCAGCAGCGTCTCCCGGCCCTCCGGGCCCCGGACGGTGGCCGTGACGCCATGCTCGTCCTGCTCGAAACCGATGAGTTCCCGGCCGCGCTCCACGGTGATTCCGTGCACGGTTCCCAGCCGTTCTTCGAGCATCGCTTCCACCCGCGACTGGAGGACGCCGATCTGCTGCGGGAACCGGGAGCCGAACGGCTCATTGTCGAGGGCCACCGGAATTCCGGCGAAGAAGCTGCGCGTCAGGAATCCCAGCTGAATGGGGTGTGCCTGGAGGCGTGCCAACAGGCCGCGCATCTCCAGGATTTCCGCCGTACGTGGATGCAGATTCAGCGCTCTGGACTGCCCGGTGGGCTCCGCCAGGGTTTCCAGCACCGTCGGCCGTACCCCCGCCAGGGCCAGCTCATGGGCCAGCATGAGCCCGGTGGGCCCGGCTCCGGCCACGATGACGTCCGCCTCCCGGACGTGTCCTTGAGGACTCAACTCCGTACCTCCGCAGACCAGTTGGACGGCGGCCACACTTCACCACCCTTACGTCGGCGGACCCTACGCCCCGCGGAAGCAATCACTCCATCCTTTGCCGCCCCTATTTTCAGCATTAGGGGTTGGTGTCGTGAACGCGCGTCAGTAGCGTTACCGCGACACTGCGATCGGCGAATTCCCACGGGACGAGGTGGCCATGACCGTGCAAGCCCCCGAAGCACCGTTGCGCGAACTCACGAATGAGGAGGTGGCCGCCTACCGGGAGGACGGCGCCATACGAGCGTCGGGACTGTTCTCGGAGGAGTGGGTGGCCCGGATAACGGAGGCCGTCGACTACGTCCTGGCCAATCCCTCCGTACTGGCGCAGGCGACCGCCGACTTCTCCGAGGGAAAGGCGAACGGCGACGCTTTCATGTGGAAGACACATGAGGCATTCCGTGATTTCGTCTTCCGCTCACCGGCCTCCCGGGTCGCCCAGCGGCTCTTCGGCTCACAGACCGTCACCGCCTTCTACGACCAGGTGTTCACCAAGCCGCGGGGCACCGCGAAGCCCACTCCGTTCCACGAGGACGCCACGTCCTTCCCCATCGACGGGGACCAGGTGTGCGCGATGTGGATCGCCCTGGACCACTGCGGTCCCGAAACGGCCGCCCTGACCGTCGTCCGTGGCTCGCACCGCTGGGAGCGGGACCGGGCCCCGGTCACCTCCAGCCTGATGCACCGGGCCATGCAGGCCGGGCGGACCACACCGGAGTCGGGGACCACGACGCGGTCGGAGACCACGCCGGAGTCGGGGGCCGGAGCGCGGTCCGAGACCCGGCGGGACGTGCTCACCTGGGACGAGAGGGACCTGCTCGCCTGGGATCTGGCCCCCGGCGACGCGGTCATCTTCCACCCCGCCGCGCTGCACGGGTCCACCGGCACCGCGCCGGCCCACGGCCGCCGGGCCTTCGTCTCCCGCTGGCTCGGCGACGGCGTCACCTTCCAGCCCAAGAAGGGCGTCATGCCCATCCTGTGGGACCCGGGTCTGGAGCCCGGTCAGCCGATGGGCGGACCGCTCTTCCCGCGCGTTCTGCCGACCGTCGACTTCGGCGCCGGCAAGGGCGCCGACCAGTGGGAGGCCCAGCAGCCCGACCCCGAGCGGCTGGGCCACTTCCTGCGGCGGATCGGCAGGGGCTGACCGTCGGCAGGGACTGACCGTCCTGCCGTTGGAGGCGGGCGGCGGAACGACGGAGAGGGGCCCGTGGACGATGGTGTCCACGGGCCCCTCTCCGTCGTTCACTCCCCGGCGCCCGGTCCTGCGGTGGCGGTCAGCTCCGCGCTCAGATACCCGGCCAGGGCGACCGGGGTCGGGCAGTCGTAGACCACCGTCGCGGGCAGGGCCAGCCCGGTGGCGGCCGTCAGCCGGTCCCGCAGCTCGATCGCCCCGAGCGAGGCGAACCCCATCTCCAGGAACCCCCGCTCGCCGTCCACCTCCTCCGCCGAGGCATGGCCCAGGACGGCGGCCGCGTGTGCGCGCACCACATCGAGCAGCATCCGCTCGCGCTCCGGCCCGGACGCCTCCCGCAGCTCCGGTGCCACCGTCCGCGGACCGGCCGGCGCACCGAGGGCCCCGGGCTCCCGCGCGTCCGCGAACTCCGGCAGCAGGTCGAACAGCCGGCTGGGGCGGGCCGTGGTGAACACCTCGCCGAACCGCTTCCAGTCGATGGCGGCCGCGAGCACGGTCCCTTCCGCACCGCCGCCGATCGTCCGGCGCAGCACCGCGATCCCCTCCGCCGGTTCCAGGGAACCGAGCCCCAGCTCCCGCAGCCGGTCGGCCAGCGCGTCGGTGCTCCACGGCCCCCAGGCCACCGACGTGACCGGCAGCCCGCGGGCCGCGCGCCGCCCGGCCAGGGCGTCCCCGTACGCGTCCGTCATCGCCCGTACCGCCTGGCCGACACCGCCCACCATGCCGGTGAGGGACGAGAAGACGACGAAGGCGGACAGTTCGAGGGTTTCGGCCAGCTCGTACAGATGGGTCAGACCGGCCAGCGGGCCGGACACCCAGTCGTCGTACCGTCCGCCGGGGAGCCCGGCGACCGGGCGGTCCTCGACCACCCCCTCGGTGTGGACGATGGCGTCCGGCGGGTACTCCGCCAGCAGACGCGCCAGCGCGTCGCGGTCGTCCAGCGGGCAGGAGGCGACGGTGACACGCACACCGGAGGCGCCGAGCTCCGCGGCGAGACCGTGCGGATCCGAGCCGTCCCCGGTCAGGACGAGATGGTGCGCGCCCTCGGCCGCCAGCCAGCGGGCGATGTGCACGCCCACGCCCTCGGCCCCGCCGGTCACCAGCACGGTCGTCCCGGCCGGATTCCACGGCGGCCGCTCGGCGTTGTGCCCGGCGTTGTTCTCTGTGCTGTTGCCGGCGCTGTTCTCCGCGCTCTCCGTGGGCTCGGCGTCCGCACGCACCAGACGGCGGCCGAGGGCTCCGGCGGAGCGGATGGCCACCTGATCCTCGTCGGTCGAGCCCGTCAGGACGCGGCACAGCCGGGTCAGCGCACGTCCGTCGAGCCGCTCGGGGAGGTCCACGAGACCGCCCCACCGCTCGGGGTGCTCCAGCGCGGCCACCCGGCCGAGCCCCCACAGCAGCGCCGCCGGGGCCGAGGGCGCGGGCTCGGACGGGGCGACCCGGACGGCGCCGCGGGTCAGCCACCACAGGGGGGCTTCCAGCCCCAGCTCGTCCGCCGCCCGGACCAGGTCCACGGCCCAGGCCCCGGTCTCGGGCAGGGCCACCAGCCCCCTGACCGCGTCGGCCGAGGCGGCCTTCAGGGACTCGGTGAGCGAGCCGCCGTCCGCCGTCACCAGCCGCACCTGCGCCCCGTGCCGCTCCAGGCCCCGGACCAGACGCCGGACCATGTCGTCCACGTCCAGGACATCGCCCCCGGCCGGAGCGCCGTCCCCGGCCGGAGCGGCATCCGCGCCGGGGACAGCGCCCGCACTCGGGGCGGTGCTCTCGCCCGGAGCAGCGCCCGCGCCAGGGGTGGCATCGGTACGCGGCGCGGCACCCGCACCCGAGGCGACACCCACACCCGGGACGGCACCTAGGGCGGTGCTCTCGTCCCGGGCAGCACCCGCACCCGGGACAGCATCCGCGCCCAGGGCAGCACCTGCTCCGAGGGCGGTGCTCTCGTCCGGAGCAGCGCCCGCGCCAGGGGTGGCATCCGTGCTCGGCGCGGTACCCGCACCAGGAGTGGCCATCGCGGCACCCGCACCCGAGGCGACGTCCACGCCCGGGACGGCATTCACTCGTCGGTCTTCAGGCACCACGAGGAGCCAGGTTCCGTCGAGGGCGGGCGGGCCGTAGGTGTCGAGGCCGGGGAGTGGCTGCCAGCCGGTTCGGTACCGCAGGCCGCCGCGGAGGGCCTGGGCACGGTCCTGGGTGCGCCAGGCCGACAGTGCGGGGAGCGCCGTGTCGAGTGCGGCGCGTCCGTCCGGGTCCGTGACGCCCAGCGCCTCGGCCAGCGCCTCGAGGTCGCCGCCCTCCACGGCCGCCCAGAAGCGGTTCTCCCGCTCCGGGGGTGTCGGCCGGGCCGCCCGGCCCTCTCGCATCCAGTAGCGGTCACGGGCGAACGCGTAGGTCGGCAGCTCCACCGTGCGTGCCCCCGGGAACAGCCCGGACCAGTCCACGCCGACGCCGTGCGCGGACGCCTGGGCCACCGCGGCCACCAGGGCCTCGGCCTCGGAGCGGCCGCTTCGCAGGACGGGCACCAGCAGGGTGTCGTCCGTCGCGTCGGCGAGGCAGTCCTGGGCCATCGCCGACAGCACCCCGTCCGGGCCCAGTTCGAGACAGGTCCGTACGCCCAGGCCGTCGTACAGCGACCGCACGCCCTCGTGGAACCGTACGGTCTCCCGGACGTGCCGGGTCCAGTAGTCGGCCGAGCACACCTCCTCGGCGGACACCGGCGCCCCGGTGAGGTTGGACACCAGGGGGATGCGCGGCGGCCGGTAGGTCAGCCCGGCCGCGACGGCGCGGAAGTCGTCCAGCATGCCGTCCATGTGCGGCGAGTGGAACGCGTGGCTGACCCTCAGCCGCCGGGTGCGCCGCCCCTCGGCAACCCATTGGTCGGCGATGTCCAGTACGGCGTCGAGGTCGCCGGAGACGACCGTGGCGGCCGGGCCGTTGACGGCCGCGATGCTCACGAAGCTCTCCAGCCCCACCAGCGTCTCCGTCACCTCCTCCTCGCTCGCCCGGATCGCCACCATGGCGCCGCCGTCCGGCGCGGCCTGCATCAGCCGGGCACGGGCGGCCACCAGGGCGCAGGCGTCGTCCAGGTCGAGGACCCCGGCGGCGTGGGCGGCGGTCAGCTCGCCCAGGGAGTGGCCCATGACGCAGTCGGGGTGGACGCCCCAGGACTCCAGCAGCCGGAGCAGGGCGGTCTCGACGGCGAACAGGGCGGGCTGGGCGTACTCCGTGCGGTCCAGCAGTTCCTGGTCGGCTCCGAACACCACGTCCTTGAGGGGAAGCGGAATCCGGTCGCACACGGCGTCGAACGCCTCGGCGAAGGCGGGGTACGTCGCGTACAACTCCCGCCCCATGCCGAGGCGTTGTGCGCCCTGGCCGGTGAAGACGAAGGCCGTCCCGCCGCCGGCGCCGGCCGCGGTCGCGGTCGCGGTCGCGTGGAAGGTGTTCGCGGCGGGCAGGTCGTCGTGCAGCGCCAACAGGCCCTGGAGGACTTCGGCGCGCTCGGCGGCCACCACCGCCGCCCGGAAGGGGAAGCGGCTCCGCGTGGACACCAGCGACCACCCGACGTCGACCGGCCGCAGCTCCGGGCGGGCGATGAGGTGGTCGCGCAGTCGGAGCGCCTGTCGGCGGAGGGCCTGGGGGGAGCGTGCGGAGAGCAGGAGGGGGACGACCGGCCGGGTGCCGTTCCGGTCCGGTGGCTCAACAGCTTCGGCTTCGGTTCCGGTTCCGGGTTCGGGTTCGGGTTCGGGTTCAGTTTTGGTTTCGGGTGCGGGTACGGGTTCCGTTTCGGGAGCTTGTTCGAGGATGACGTGGGCGTTGGTGCCACTGATCCCGAAGGACGAAACACCCGCCCGACGCGGCCGGCCCTCCACCTCCGGCCACTCCCGCGCCTCCGACAGCAACGACACCCCACCCGACGACCAATCCACATGCGGCGACGGCTCCTCCACATGCAACGTCCGCGGCAACACACCATGCCGCATCGCCATCACCATCTTGATCACACCCGCCACACCCGCAGCCGCCTGCGCATGCCCGATGTTCGACTTCACCGACCCCAACCACAGCGGCCGATCGACCGACCGCCCCCGCCCATACGTCGCCAACAACGCCTGCGCCTCGATCGGATCACCCAACACCGTCCCCGTCCCATGCCCCTCCACCACATCCACCCCATCCGGAGCCACACCCGCCCTCACCAACGCCTGCCCAATCACCCGCTGCTGCGACGGACCATTCGGCGCCGTCAACCCATTACTCGCACCGTCCTGATTGACCGCACTACCCCGCACCACCGCCAACACCCGATGCCCCTTCCGACGCGCATCGGACAACCGCTCCACCACCAACACGCCCACCCCCTCCGACCACCCCGTCCCGTCCGCCCCCGCCCCAAACGACTTGCACCGCCCATCAACCGCCAACCCACGCTGCCTGCTGAACTCCACGAACGTCGCAGGCGACGACATCACCGTCACGCCACCCACCACCGCCATCGAGCACTCCCCCGCGCGCAGCGCCTGACCGGCCATATGCAACGCCACCAGGGACGACGAGCACGCCGTGTCCACCGTCACCGCCGGGCCCTCGAATCCCAGCGCGTAGGCGACCCGCCCCGACAGCACACTGGCCGTATTCCCCGTGCCCACATAGCCCTCGACGCCTTCGGGCAAGGCCCCCAGCCGGGAGGCGTAGTCGTAATACATCACCCCCGCGTACACGCCCACATCACGCCCGCGCAGCTCACCCGGGACCAACCCACCCGACTCCAACGCCTCCCACACCACCTCCAGCAACAACCGCTGCTGCGGATCCATCGCCACCGCCTCACGCGGCGAAATACCGAAGAACTCCGCATCGAACTCCGCGGCACCGTAGAGAAAGCCGCCCTCGCGCACATAGCTCTTGCCCCAGCGCCCCGGGTCCCGGTCGTAGAGCGCCTCGGTGTCCCAGCCCCGGTCCACCGGGAACACGGAGATCCCGTCGCCGCCGGTGGCCACCAGGTCCCACAGACCCTCGGGAGACTCCACCCCGCCCGGGAAACGGCACGCCATCCCCACGATCGCCAACGGCTCATCACTCGCCGCCACCGCGCCCGGCGGCAACGCCGCCACGGCATCCACATCCTCACCGAAGAGCTCCGCACCCAGCTGGGCCGCCAGCGCCGCGGGCGTCGGGTAGTCGAACACCAGCGTCGCCGGTAGGAGGAGTCCGGTGGCCTCGTTGAGCCGGTTGCGCAGGTCCACGCCGGTCAGCGAGTCGAAACCCAGCTCGCCGAACGGACGCAGGGGGTCGATGCCGTCGGCGGAGCGGTGTCCCAGCGCCCCGGCGGCCTGTTGGCGGACGACGTCGAGCAGGGCCGGTTCCCGCTGGTCGGCGGGGAGGGCGAGCAGCCGGTCCCGTAGCGCGCTGCCGGAGGCGGCCCGGCCCGCACGCCGCATCGGCGCGGGGGCGAGGTCGGCCAGCAGCGGCGGGACGGCGTCCGTGTGCCGGCGCAACGAGGCGGTGTCCAGCCGCATCGGCAGCAGTACGGAGTCCTGCGCTGATCCCGGTAGGGAGCCCGGTACGGAGATCTGCGCGGGGAGGGCGGCGTCGAAGAGGGCGAGGCCCTCGTCGGCGGACAGCGCGCCGAGCCCGGCGCGCCGCATCCTCTCGGTGTCCGCCCGCGAGAGCTCCCCGGCCATACCGCTGCCCTGTTCCCAGGGGCCCCAGGCGAGGGAGAGCGCGGGCAGGCCCCGCGCCCGACGCCAGCCCGCCAAAGCGTCCAGAAACGCATTGGCAGCCGCATAGTTCGCCTGACCAGGACCACCCAGAATGCCGGACGCCGACGAGAACAACACGAACCCCGACAGCTCCATCTCCCGCGTCAGCTCATGCAAATGCCACGCCGCATCCACCTTCGGACGCAACACCGCACCCAGCCGCTCCCCCGTCAGCGCACCGACCACACCGTCATCCAGCACACCCGCCGCATGCACCACCCACGCCAAATCCCCCACACCCGCGACGACCTCCGCCAACGCCCCACGATCCGCCACATCACACGCCAGCACCGACACCTGGGCACCCAACCCCACCAACTCATCCCGCAACCCCACCGCACCCGGCGCAGCCAACCCCCGCCGACTCACCAACACCAACCGCCGCACCCCACGCCCCACCACCAAATGCCGCGCCACCACCGCACCCAACGCACCCGTACCACCCGTGATCAACGCCGTACCCCGGGGATCGAACGTGTCCTCGCCTTCCGGCGCCGGCGCCCGGTGCAGGCGTGGGACCAGGTGCGTGTCGCCGCGTACGGCCATCTGCGGCTCGCCGGAGGCCAGTACGGCCGCCAGGGTGTCCGGAAGTCGCGTGCCGTGCACGTCCTCGCGTCCGGCCAGGTCCACGAGGACGATCCGGCCCGGGTGCTCGGACTGCGCCGACCGCACCAGCCCCCAGACCGCCGCCCCCGCCGGGTCGGCGGTCTCCTCCTCCGACACCGCGACCGCACCGCTGGTCACCACGGCGAGCCGGGTGCCGGCGAACCGTTCGTCGGACAGCCAGGACCTGAGCGCCGCCAGCACCTGTCCGGTGACGGTGTGCGCGGCGGTGGCCGGATCGCCGGGGCCGGAGACGAGGCCGGGGACCACCACCACGTCCGGCGGCGGTCCGGCCGAGGCCACCTCGTCGTCCCACATCCGCATGTCCGGGACGGTGACCACGTCCCCGGTGGCCAGATTTCCGGCGGCCACGTCCCCGGTGGCCACCTCGACCGGGGACCACACCGTCCGGAAAAGCGAATTCCGGAACAGCGCACCGTGGCGTCCGGCCCGCGCCGCACCGGCCAGCTGCTCCTCGGACACCTCCCGGAACAGCAGTGCCCCCACCGAGAGCAGCGGCGCTCCCGTCTCGTCCGCCACCTCCAGCGACAGGGCGTCCTCGGCCGAGGGGGACAGCCGGACGCGGACGGTGTCGGCGCCGGCCGCGTGCAGCCGTACCTTGGTCCACAGGAACGGCAGGCGCGCCGCCCGGCCGGGTTCGGCGAGCAGCGAGACCGGGTGCAGCGCGGCGTCGAGCAGGGCGGGGTGGAGGCCGTACCGCCCGGCCTCGGTCCGGTGCTCCTCCGGAACGGCCACCTCGGCGTAGATGTCGTCACCGGCCGCCCAGGCGGCCCGTACCCCGCGGAACGCGGGGCCGTAGTGGAAGCCCGCCTCGGCGAGCCTCGGGTAGAGAGCGGTCACGTCGAGCGGTTCCGCGTGCGGCGGTGGCCAGGCCGAGGCCCAGGCGGACGCGTCCGGGGTGTCCGTGGCCGCCTCGCGACTGACGGCTCCGCGCGCGTGCCGCGTCCAGCCGCCCGCCTCCTGGCCGCCCGCCTCCTGGCCGACCGTCGCGGCGCCGGGGCGGGAGTAGACCTCCAGCGGCCGCCGCCCCCGGTCGTCGGGCGCACCGACCGTCAGCTGGAGCTGGACCGATCCCTCGCGGGGCAGGACGAGCGGGGTCTCCAGGGCGAGTTCGTCCAGGCGGTCGCAACCGGTCAGCTGGGCCGCCCGGAGCGCGAGTTCGGCGAAGGCGGTCCCCGGCAGCAGGACGGTGTCGCCGACCACATGGCCGCCGAGCCACGGCTGCCCCGCCAAGGACAACCGGCTGGTGAGCACGAGCCCGTCGTGGTCGGCGGGTGTCACGGCCGCGCCCAGCAGCGGATGTCCGGCCGAACTCAGGCCGAGCGCGGTGGCGTCGCCTGCCGGGGCTCCGCCGTCCAGCCAGTAGCGCTGCCGCTGGAAGGGATAGGTCGGCAGGTCCACCCGCCGGGCCGCGGCGGGCAGCAGCGCCGTCCAGTCCACCGCGACACCGCGCACATGGCCGGCGGCGACGGCCGAGCGCACGGAGTCGGCCTCCGGCCGGCCCTCGCGCAGCAGCGGAATCAGCGCACAGGACGCGGAGACGGACTCCTGGCCCATGGCGGACAGGACTCCGGCCGGCCCGAGCTCCAGGAAGGTGGCGACGCCCTGGCCGTCCAGTCGGCTCAGACCGTCGTGGAACCGTACGCACTCGCGGACGTGCCGCACCCAGTAGTCGGCCGTGCCGATCTCGGCCGCGCCGACGACGCGGCCGGTCAGGTCGGAGACGATCGCGATCCGCGGGGGCTCGTACGACACGCTTTCGGCGACCCGGCGGAACGGCTCGAGCATCGCGTCCATGAGCGGCGAGTGGAAGGCGTGGCTGACCCGCAGGCGCTTCACCCGGCGGCCGGCCGCCTCCCAGTGCGCGGCGACAGCGGCGACCTCCGCCTCGGCGCCCGATATCACCGTGGCGTGCGGGCCGTTGACGGCCGCGATGGCGACCCGGTCGATGGCGGCCAGGTCAGAGCCGGTCAGCGACGCGCGCACCTCGGCCTCGCCGGCCCGCACCGACACCATCGCCCCGCCCGGCGGCAGCGCCTGCATCAGCCGCCCGCGCGCCGCGACGAGCCGGCAGGCGTCGGGGAGGGAGAGGACGCCGGAGACATGAGCGGCCGCGAGTTCGCCGACCGAATGCCCCAGCAGATAGTCGGGGCGCACACCCCAGGACTCCAGCAGCCGGAACAGCGCCACCTCGACGGCGAACAGGGCGGGCTGCGCGTACTCGGTACGGTCCAGCAGCCCCTGGTCGGCGCCGAACACCACGTCCTTCAGCGGCCGCTCCAGCTCCAGCCGCTCGCAGACCGCGTCGAACGCCTCGGCGAACACGGGGTACGTCGCGTACAGCTCACGCCCCATGCCAACGCGTTGGGCCCCCTGACCAGGGAAGAGGAAAGCACACTCGCCCTCCACGACCGTGCCCGTCACGGTGTCCGGGTCCGGCTCGCCCGCCGCGAAGGTGTCCAGCGCCCGCCGGAACCCCTCCTCGTCCGTCGCGAAGAGCACGGCCCGCCGCTCCAGCCCGGCCCGGAGCGTGGCCAGCGCCACGCCGATGTCGGCCGGACGGGCCTCGGGGTGGTCGTCGAGTACGGCGCGCAGCCGCTCCGCCTGGGCCCGGAGGGCCTGGTCGCTCCTGGCCGACAGAACCCAGGGCAGCGGCGTCGGCACCGTGCCCTCGGCGCGGTCGTGGCCGACGGCCGGGCCCGTCTCCTCCCGAGGCGGTGCGTCCGGCGCCTGTTCGACGATCACGTGGGCGTTGGTGCCGCTGATGCCGAAGGACGAGACACCGGCCCGCCGGGGGCGTCCCGTGTCCGGCCACGGCAGCGGCTCGGTCAGCAGCGACACCGCGCCGGCCGACCAGTCCACATGCGGGGTCGGCTCCTGGGCGTGCAACGTCCTCGGCAGCGTACGGTGACGGATGGCCATCACCGCCTTGATGACCCCGGCCACACCGGCGGCGGTCTGCGTGTGGCCGATGTTCGACTTGACCGTGCCGAGCCACAGCGGCTGGTCGGCCGGCCGGTCCTGGCCGTACGTGGCGAGCAGCGCCTGCGCTTCGATGGGATCGCCCAGCGCGGTGCCCGTGCCATGCGCCTCCAGCAGGTCGACGGAGTCGGCGGACACCTGGGCGGCGGCCAGCGCCTGCCGGATCACCCGCTGCTGCGCCAGCCCGTTGGGGGCCGTGAGCCCGTTGCTGGCGCCGTCCTGGTTGACGGCCGTACCCCGCACCACCGCCAGCACCCGGTGGCCGTTCCGGCGCGCGTCGGACAGCCGCTCCAGCAGCAGCACGCCCACTCCCTCGCCCCAGGCCGTACCGTCCGCGGCGGCCGAGAACGCCTTGCACCGCCCGTCGGCGGCCAGCCCCCGCTGCCTGCTGAACTCCACGAACATCGTCGGCACCGACATCACCGACACCCCGGCGACCAGCGCCATCGAGCACTCGTTCTGCCGCAGCGACTGGCAGGCCAGATGGAGCGCCACCAAGGAGGACGAGCACGCGGTGTCCACGCTCACCGCGGGGCCCTCCAGCCCCAGGGTGTAGGCCACCCGGCCGGAGACCACGCTGGCCGCTCCCCCGGTCAGCAGATAGCCCTCCACCTCGTCGTCCACCATGTTCGCCCCGGACCCGTACCCGAGCTGGGCGGCGCCGACGAACACCCCCGTACGGCTGCCGCGCAAGGCCGTGGCGTCGATCCCGGCCCGCTCGAACACCTCCCAGGACGTCTCCAGCAGCAGCCGCTGCTGCGGGTCCATGGCGAGCGCCTCGCGGGGGTTGATCCCGAAGAACGCGGCGTCGAAGTCGCCGACGTCGCGGACGAATCCTCCCTCGCGGGCATAGCTCGTCCCGGGCCGGTCCGGGTCCGGGCTGTAGAGCGCGTCCAGGTCCCAGCCCCGGTCGTCCGGCAGCGGGCCCATCGCGTCACCGCCGGCTTCCACGAGCCGCCACAGGTCCTCCGGGGACCGGACGTCACCGGGGAAACGGCAGCTCATGCCCACGATCGCCAGGGGTTCACGAGCGGTCTCGGTGAGGTGGCGGTTCCGCTGCCGAAGCCGCTCGACTTCCTTGACGGATGCCCGAAGCGCCTCGACGAGTTCGTTGTTCGGTGTGGTCATCACGGTCTCCGCTGGTCGAGCGCGTTCAGGACTCGGACTGTTGCAGGGCGAATGCGATGAGGCTCTGGGTGTCCATGGTGTCGATACGGCCGTCCTGGTCCTCGGCCGCTCCGGCCCCGGTCCCGCCGCCGTTCCCGGCCTCGTCGCCGTTTCCGGCCTCGCTGCCGTTTCCGACACCGGCACCGGTCCCGGTCCCGGTTTCGTTGCCGTTCCCGTTCCCGTTCCCGGACAGCGGGGACTCCCCGTACAGTCCGGCGAGCTCCAGCAGGGTGTCCATCAGCCCGGCGTCCCGGAGGCGGGTCAGCGGAATGGCGGCCAGCGCCTGCCGGACCCGGGCCTCCGTCCCGTCGGGATCGTCCTGCGGCTCGGTGTCCGTCACCAGCTCCGCCAACAGGTGGCGGGCCAGCGCGGCGGGGGTCGGGTGGTCGAAGACGAGGGCGGCGGGCAGCCGCAGCCCGGTGGCGGCGTTCAGCCGGTTACGGAGTTCGACGGCGGTGAGCGAGTCGAACCCGATGTCCTTGAACGCCTTGTTGGCCTGGACGGTGTCCGGTGAGGCATGGCCGAGAACGGCGGCCACCTGGTCCCGCACCAGATCCATCAGCAGGCTGTGCCGCTCCCCCGCCGACAGCGCGGCCAGCCGGCGGGGCAGGGCGGACCGGTCGGCGGACGCCTCGGCACCCGTGAGCACCTTGCGCGCGGACCCGGGCCCCCGGGTCAGGCCGCGCAGCAACGGGGGCAGCAGTCCGGCCCCCGCACGCAACTCGGAGGTGTTCAGCCGGATCGGGAACAGCTGCGCCCGTTCGGCGGCCAGGGCGGTGTCGAAGAGGGCCAGGCCCTCGTCGTTGGACAGTCCGGTCACACCCGAGCCGCCCATCCGCCGGAGGTCGGTGCGGTCCAGGTGGCCGGTCATGCCGCTGGCCTCCTGCCATAGGCCCCAGGCGAGCGACTGGGCGGGCAGGCCCTGGGCCCTGCGGTGCTGGGCGAGCGCGTCCAGGTAGCTGTTCGCCGCCGCGTAATTCGCCTGACCGGGGCCGCCCAGGGTTCCGGCCGCCGAGGAGAAGAGGACGAACGCCGACAGATCCATGTCGCGGGTCAGCTCATGCAGATGCCAGGCGGCGTCCACCTTGGGACGCAGGACTGTGGTCAGCCGCTCGGGGGTCAGCGACTCCACTACCGCGTCGTCCAGCACACCCGCCGCGTGCACGACTGCGGTCAGGTCTCCTACGGTCGCGATGGCCTCCGCCAGCGCCGCGCGGTCCGCCGCGTCGCAGGCCACCACCGACACCTCGGCGCCCAGGGCCGACAGCTCGGCACACAGCTCCTCGGCACCCGGCGCCGCCATACCCCGCCTGCTGGTCAGCACCAAGCGGCGCACACCCCGCGCCGCCACCAGATGCCGGGCCACCAAGGCGCCCAGCACCCCCGTACCGCCCGTGACCAGCACCGTGCCCCGGCCGTCGAGCGGCGCCGGAACCGTCAGGACCACCTTGCCCACATGCCGCGCCTGGCTCATGAAACGGAATGCCTCGCGCGAGCGCCGCACATCCCACGTGGTGATCGGGAGTGGCCGCAGCGCACCCTCCCGGAACATGGACATCAGCGTGGCCAGCATCTCCCCGATCCGCTCCGGACCGGCCTCGATCAGGTCGTACGCCCGGTAGCCCTCGGCCGCCTCGCGCACATCCGTCTTCCCCAGCTCCAGGAACCGGCCACCGTCCGCCAGCGTCCGCAGCGAGGCGTCCACGTACTCGCCCGCGAGCGAGTTCAGCACCACATCCACGCCCCGGCCGCCCGTGGCATCGAGGAACCGCTGCGCGAACTCCAGGCTTCGGGAGGACGCGATGTGATCGTCGTCCAGTCCCATCTCCCGCAGCGCGTCCCACTTGGCCGGACTCGCCGTCGCCCACACCTCCGCACCCATATACCGCGCCAGCTGCACCGCCGCCATCCCCACCCCACCAGCGGCCGCATGCACCAACACCGACTCACCGGACCCCAACCCCGCCAGATCCACCAGCCCGTAATACGCGGTGAGGAACACCACCGGCACCGACGCCGCCTCCGCGAACGACCAGCCGGCCGGAATCCGCGCCAGCATCCGCTGATCCGCCACCGCCACCGACCCGATCGACGCCGGGAACAGGCCGAACACCCGGTCGCCGGGGGCGAGCCCCACGACCTCGGGGCCCGTTTCGAGGACCACGCCCGCGCCCTCGCTGCCCAGTCCTTCCTGGTCGACCATGCCGAGGGTGAGCAGTACGTCCCGGAAGTTGAGACCGGCGGCACGGATCTCGAGCCGCACCTGACCAGGCCCCAGGGGCTCCTCGGCGGCCTCTGGTCCGGGGACCAGCGCCAGACCGTCCAAGGTGCCCTTCTCGGCCACCTCCAGTCGCCAGGACGGCTCCCCCACGGGCACGGTCAGCGGGCCGTCGCCGCCCCACCGGGCCAGCCGGGGAACGGCCACCTCACCGGCTCGTACGGCCACTTGCGGTTCTTCGGTCCGTACGGCGGTGGGCAGCGCGGCCCATGAGGGTGCGCCGCCATCGACGTCGGCCAGGACGAACCGGCCCGGGTTCTCCGACTGTGCCGAACGCACCAGGCCCCACACGGCGGCGGCCGCGGGATCCTCGACGTCCTCGTGTGCTCCGGTGGCGACCGCACGACGGGTCACGATCAGGAGCCGGGACGAGTCGAAGCGCCGCTCCCCCAGCCACGACCGCACCATCGACAGCGCCCGGCCGACCGCCTCATGAGTCGCGGCCGGGGCGCCCGGGATGCCCGGGGTGCCATCGGAGTCCGTGGGGAAGGGGGCGACGACCACGTCCGGGGCCTCGGCGCCCGAGCCGATGGCCTCGGCGAGGGACGCGAGGTCCGCATGGGTGGGGAGCGCGAGGGCGCCGCCGGTTCGGTCCGCGTCGCCCAGCATCACCCATCCGTCGGTGGAGCCGGCCGACGTCGCGGGCGGGGCGGCCACCCAGTCCAGCTGGAACATCGCGTTGCCCGTCGTGGGCCGCGTCATGCGCAGCTGATCGGCGGAGACGGAGCGGAGGACCAGCGAGTCGATCGAGACCACGGGCTGTCCGGTGTCGTCGGTGGCCGTCAGCGTCACGCCGTCGGACGTGGTGCGGGTGACCCGGACGCGCAGGGCGGAAGCGCCGGCGGCGTGGACGGTCACCCCCTCCCACGAGAACGGCAGCAGGACGTGCCCGGGAGTATGGGGGAGATCGGTCAGACTCATCGCGTGCAACGCGGCGTCGAGCAGCGCGGGATGCAGCACGAACCCCTCGACGTCCGCGCCGCTCGGGAGCCGCACCTCGGCCAGCACCTCGGCGCCCTGCCGCCAGGCGGCCGACAGCCCCCGGAAGGAGGGCCCGTAGCCGAGCCCGGCTTCGGCGAACCGCTCGTACAGGCCGTCGAGATCCGCCGGGGCCGCCCCGGCGGGGGGCCAGGGGGCGTTCGCGCTCTCGGACGCGGCCGCGCCGGGGCCGACGAGGCCGGTGGCGTGCCGCAGCCACGGCTGATCGTCCGGGGCGTCCTCGGCACGGGAGTACACGGTGAGCGTCCGGACGCCGTTGTCGTCCGGCTCGGCCACGGTGACCTGGAGATGGGTGGCACCGTCCTGGGGGACGAACAGCGGGGCCTCCAAGGTCAGCTCCTCGAGGCAGCCGCAACCGACCTCGTCCCCGGCCCGCACCGCCAGCTCCACGAAGGCCGTACCCGGCAACAGCACCCGGCCCATGACCACGTGATCCGCCAACCACGGATGCGACCGCAACGACAACCGCCCGGTCAACACGACACCCCCACCATCAGGCGACCGCACCACGGCCCCCAGCAACGGATGCTCCACCACACCCAATCCCACAGCCGACACATCACCCGACACCACAGGCACATCAAGCCAGTACCGCCGCCGCTGGAAGGCATACGTCGGCAGATCGACCCGCCGCGCGCCCTCGAACAACGACGACCAGTCCACGTCCACGCCGTTGACGTACGCCTCGGCCACCGAGGCCAGGAAACGATCCAAGCCGCCGTCGTCGCGGCGCAGCGAGCCCAGCGCCACCGCCTCCGCACCCGCCGCGTCAATGCTCTCCTGCACACCGACCGCGAGCACCGGATGCGCGCTGGCCTCGATGAACACCCCGAAACCGTCGTCGAGCAGCGCCTGGGTCGCCGTGGCGAACCGCACCGTCTCCCGCAGATTCCGATACCAGTACGCGGCGTCCAGCTGCTCGGTGTCGAGCCAGTCGCCCGTGACCGTGGAGAAGAACGGCACCCGGGACGGCCGAGGCTCCAGCCCCCGCAGCCGGTCCAGCAATTCCTCGTGAAGCTGGTCCACATGCGCCGAGTGGGAGGCGTAGTCCACCTCGATACGGCGTGCCCGCACACCGTCCGACTCACAGGCCGCGACGAACTCGTCCAGCGCCGCCGCGTCCCCGGACACCACCACCGACGACGGGCCGTTCACCGCCGCCACTCCCACCCGGCCGTCCCAGGGCTCCAGCAGCGCACCGGCCTGGTCCGCCGAGACCGCCACCGACACCATCCCCCCACCACCAGCCAACGCCGTCAGCGCCCGGCTGCGCAGGGCCACCACCCGCGCCCCGTCCTCCAACGACAACCCACCCGCCACACACGCCGCCGCGATCTCACCCTGCGAATGCCCCACCACCGCACCCGGCACCACACCGAAGGACTCCCACAACGCCGCCAACGACACCATCACCGCCCACAACACCGGCTGCACCACATCCACCCGCCCCAACGCAACCTCGTCCCCCAACACCCCGGTCAACGACCAATCCACATGAGCCGACAACGCCCGCTCACACTCCGCCATCCGCCCCGCGAACACCGGCGAAGCCCCCAGCAGATCCACCGCCATCCCCACCCACTGCGACCCCTGCCCCGGAAACACCAACACCGGCTTCCCCGCACCCGCCACACCAGACACCACACCAACCCCACCACCACCAGACGCCAACACCCGCAGCCCCGCCAGCAGCTCATCCCGATCGCGGCCCACCACCGCCGCCCGCTCAGCCAACGCCGCCCGCGAGGAAACCAGCGACCACCCCACATCCCCCGGCCTCAGCCCAGGCCGCTCATCCACCCACGACACCAAACGCTCCGCCTGCCCACGCAACGCCTCAGCGTTCACCGCCGACACCGCCCAGACCACCGGACCGCCACCCTCGGCCGAACCCTCCACCACTTGGGAGTCATCGGCCTCGGCGACCTGCTCGAGAATCACATGCGCATTGGTCCCACTGACCCCGAAGGACGAGACCCCGGCCCGGCGCGGCCGGCCATCCTCCACGGCCCACTCCCGCGCCTCCGTCAGCAGCGACACCGCACCCGACGACCAGTCCACATGCGGCGTCGGCTCATCCACATGCAACGTCCTCGGCAGCACACCGTGCCGCATCGCCATCACCATCTTGATCACACCGGCCACGCCGGCCGCCGCCTGCGCATGCCCGATGTTCGACTTCAGCGAGCCCAGCCACAGGGGCCGGTCCGCCGCCCGGTCCCGGCCATAGGTGGCCAGCAGCGCCTGCGCCTCGATCGGATCGCCCAGCGTCGTCCCGGTGCCATGTGCTTCGACCGCGTCCACCTCGTCCGGCGACAGCCCGGCGCCCGCCAGCGCCTGCCGGATCACCCGCTGCTGCGACGGACCGTTGGGCGCTGTCAGCCCATTGCTCGCACCGTCCTGGTTGACCGCACTGCCCCGCACCACCGCCAGCACCGGAAGCCCGCGCCGCCGCGCCTCCGACAACCGGGCCACGAGCAGGACACCGACGCCCTCGCCCCAGCCGGTGCCGTCCGTGGCGGCCGCGAACGCCTTGCACCGGCCGTCCGCCGCGAGCCCGCGCTGCCTGCTGAACTCCACGAAGGCGCCCGGTGTGGCCATCAGCGCGACCCCGCCGGCCAGCGCCATCGAGCACTCGCCCTTCCGTAGCGCCTGGGCTGCCAGATGCAGGGCCACCAGCGACGACGAGCACGCCGTGTCCACCGTCAGCGCCGGACCCTCCAGGCCGAAGGTGTACGCCACCCGCCCGGACACCACACTCGCCGAAGTACCGGTCAGCAGATAGCCCTCGGTGCTCTCCGCGGCCTGCTGGACCAGTGCCGCGTACTCCTGACCGCTGACCCCCACGAACACTCCGGTGTGGCTGCCGCGCAGCGAGGCGGGGTCGATCCCGGCCCGCTCCAGCGCCTCCCACGACGCCTCCAGCAGCAGCCGCTGCTGCGGGTCCATGGCGAGCGCTTCACGCGGGCTGATCCCGAAGAACTCCGCGTCGAAGTCTCCGGCGCCGTTCACGAAGCCGCCCTCGCGGACGTACGAGGTACCGGGGTGGTCGGGGTCCGGGTGGTACAGGGCGTCCATGTCCCAGCCCCGGTCGGTGGGGAACGCGGTCATCCCGTCACGGCCCTCGGCCACCAGCCGCCACAGGTCTTCGGGCGACTCCACATCGCCCGGGAGGCGGCAGGCCATCGCCACGATCGCGATGGGGTCGTCATCGGCGACGGCCACCGCCGTGGCCTCGGTGACGTCCTCCGCACCGAGCAACTCGGCACGCAGGTGCTGGGCCAGCGCGTTCGGCGAGGGGTGGTCGAAGACGAGGGTGGCGGGCAGCCGCAGCCCGGTGGCGGCGTTCAGCCGGTTACGGAGTTCCACGGCCGTGAGCGAGTCGAAGCCCAGCTCCTTGAACGCCTTCGTCGCGTCCACGGCTTCCTGCGAGGCGTGCCCGAGCACGGCGGCCACGTCGGCGCGTACCAGGTCCAGCAGGATGCGCCGGCGTTCGGCTTCGGACGCGGCGGCCAGCCGGCGGTGCAGCGCCGAGCCCCCGCCGCCGGTGGCGTCACCGGACGCGGCGACGCGCCGGGACGGTTTGCGTACCAGCCCCTGGAACAGCGCGGGGAGCGCACCCGTCCTGCGGAGCGCGGCCACGTCGAGGTGGAGGGGGAGCAGGACCGCGTGTCCGCGGGCCAGCGCGGCCTCGAACAGGTCCAGAGCGTCCTTCGTGGCCAGGGGGGCCATCCCGGCGCGCGTCATCCGGCTGATGTCGGCGTCGTCGAGGTGCGCGGTCATGCCGCTGGCCTCCTGCCACAGGCCCCAGGCGAGGGACTGGGCGGGCAGGCCCTGGGCCCTGCGGTGCTGGGCGAGCGCGTCCAGATAGCTGTTCGCCGCCGCGTAATTCGCCTGACCGGGGCCGCCCAAGGTCCCGGCCGCCGAGGAGAAGAGGACGAACGCCGACAGATCCATGCCACGCGTCAGCTCATGCAGATGCCACGCGGCGTCCACCTTGGGACGCAACACCGCCTCCACCCGCTCGGGCGTCAGCGACTCCACCACCGCGTCATCCAGCACACCCGCCGCATGCACCACCCCGGACAGGTCTCCTACGGTGGCGATGGCCTCTGCCAGCGCCGCACGGTCCGCCACATCACACGCCACCACCGACACCTCGGCCCCCAGGGCCGACAGCTCGGCACACAGCTCCTCCGCACCCGGCGCCGCCATACCCCGCCGACTGGTCAGCACCAAGCGACGCACACCCCGCACCGCCACCAAATGCCGCGCCACCAACGCACCCAGCACACCCGTACCACCCGTGACCAGCACCGTGCCCCGGCCGCCGAGCGGCGCCGGAACCGTCAGCACCACCTTGCCCACATGCCGCGCCTGACTCATGAAACGCAGCGCGTCCACCGCCTGGCGTACATCCCACGTCGTCACTGGAAGCGGCCGCAGCACACCCTCCCGGAACAGGGACATCAACGCGGCCAGCATCTCCCCGATCCGCTCCGGACCGGCTTCCTGGATGTCGTAGACGCGGTACGTGACGCCTGGATGCCGGCCGGCCACGTCGTCCGGATCCCGCTTGTCGGTCTTGCCCATCTCGAGGAACCGGCCGCCGCGTGGTTGCAGTCGGAGCGAGGCGTCCACGTACTCGCCCGCGAGCGAGTTCAGCACCACATCCACGCCCCGGCCGCCCGTGGCATCGAGGAACCGCTGCTCGAACTCCAGGTCCCGGGAGGACGCGATGTGATCGTCGTCCAGTCCCATCTCCCGCAGCGCGTCCCACTTGGCCGGACTCGCCGTCGCCCACACCTCCGCACCCACGTGCCGTGCCAACTGCACCGCCGCCATCCCGACCCCACCAGCGGCCGCATGCACCAGCACCGACTCACCGGACCCCAACCCCGCCAGATCCACCAGCCCGTAATACGCGGTGAGGAACACCACCGGCACCGACGCCGCCTCCGCGAAGGACCAGCCGGCCGGAATCCGCGCCAGCATCCGCTGGTCCGCCACCGCCACCGACCCGATCGACGCCGGGAACATCCCGAACACCCGGTCGCCGGGGGCAAAACCGGTCACCCCGGGGCCGGCCTCCAGGACGTACCCGGCGGCCTCACCGCCCAGGCCGTCCTGGTCGACCATGCCGAGGGTGAGCAGCACATCCCGGAAGTTGAGACCGGCGGCACGAATCTCGAGCCGCACCTGACCAGGCTCCAGCGGCCGCTCGGCGGCGGTGGAGTCGACGAAGGCCACGTTGTCCAAGGTGCCCTTGCTGATGGTGTCCAGCCGCCAGGCGCCCTCGGCCTCCGTACGCACGGGCAGGGTCAGCGTGCCGTCCGAGGACGCCCGGACCAGCCGGGGCACCCACACCTTCCCCGCCCGCAGGGCCAGCTGCGGTTCGCCGGTGGCGAGCGCGGCCGGCAGGGCGGGCCAGAAGGGGGCGGGGGCGTCAGCCTCGTCCACGTCCACGTCCACGAGGAGGAAGCGGTCCGGGCTCTCCGACTGGGCGGACCGGACCAGGCCCCAGACGGCGGCCGCGCCCAGGTCGTCCACGGAACGCCGCTCGTCGACGGTCACGCCACCCCGTGTCACCAGGGCCAGCCGGGAGGCGGCGAAGTTCGGATCCGCGAGCCAGGTCTGGAGCAGGGCGAGGGCGCGGGAGGTGGCGTCGTACGGGCTCCCGCCGTCGCACCGGGCCAGCACCACATCGGGGGCGGCGGTCGTTCCGGCGGCGATCGCGTCGGAGAGGGCGCGCAGGGAGGGGAAGTCCTCGTCGGCTCGCTCCGGGAAGCCCACCGTGAGGTAACCGCCGGCCGCGGGTCCTTCGGAAGCCGGTACGTCGACGGCCGGTGTGTCCGCAGTGGATGCTGCGGCGGTCGACGTGGCGGCGGTCGGCAGCGGGGTCCAGTCGACGCGGAAGAGGGAGTCCTCGACGGCCCGGTGGCCGCCGCCGAGGGCGTCCGCTCGGACCGCCCGCAGCGTGAGGGCCTCCACCGAGGCCACCGGCCTGCCGGTGCTGTCGGCCGCATGTAGGGACACCGTGTCGGGGCCGGTCGGCGTGAGCCGGACACGGAGTGCGGACGCGCCCACGGCATGCAGTTCGACACCGCTCCAGGAGAACGGAAGGCGCACCTGCGCGGAGCCCGCCATGGTGTCCGCGAGGGCCGCCGTGTGCAGGGCCGCGTCGAGCAGGGCGGGGTGCAGGCCGAACCCGGTCGCGTCGCCGCCGCTGCCGTCACCGCCACTGCCACTGCCACTGCCACTGCCACTGCCACTGCCACTGCCACTGCCACTGCCAGCGTCACCGCCGCCAGTCAGCCGGACCTCGGCGAAGACCTCCTCACCGCGCCGCCACGCCGTGTGGAGGCCCTGGAACACAGGTCCATAGGCCAGGCCGTGCTCGGACAAACCGTCGTAGAGGCCGTCGAGATCCACCGGCGTGGCGCCTTCGGGCGGCCAGGAGGTGAGCTCGAACGCGTCGTCGGCGGCGTCGGGGGTCAGCACTCCACTCGCGTGACGGGTCCAGGGCTGTTCGGTTCCGCTGTGCCCCGCGTCTTCCGCGCGCGAGTAGACGGCCAGGTGACGGCGTCCGTTCTCGTCCGGCTCGGCCACGGTCAGGCTGAGGAGAACGCCGCCGTGGTCCGGCAGGACCAGGGGGGATTCGAGGGTCAGCTCGTCGATGCGGGGGCAGCCCACCTCGTCACCGGCGCGCATGGTCAACTCGACGAAGGCCGTGCCCGGCAGCAGTACGCGGCCCATGACCACGTGGTCCGCCAGCCACGGATGCGACCGTGACGACAGGCGTCCCGTGAACACCACGGAGTCCTCGCCGGGCATGCTCATCACCGCGCCCAGCATCGGATGCCCGGCCCCGCCGAGGCCGAAGCTCCCGGCGTCACCCGACAGCTCGGGTGCGTCGAGCCAGTAGCGCTGCCGCTGGAAGGCATACGTCGGCAGATCGACCCGCCGCGCGCCCTCGAACAACGACGACCAGTCCACGTCCACGCCGTTGACGTACGCCTCGGCCACCGAGGCCAGGAAGCGGTCCAAGCCGCCGTCGTCGCGGCGCAGCGAGCCCAGCGCCACCGCCTCCGCACCCGCCGCGTCAATGCTCTCCTGCACGCCGACCGCAAGCACCGGATGGGCGCTGGCCTCGATGAACACCCCGAAACCCCGCGCCAGCAACGCCTCGGTCGCCGCGCCGAACCGCACCGTCTCCCGCAGATTCCGATACCAATACCCGGCATCCAACTGCTCGGTATCAAGCCAGTCACCCGTCACCGTGGAGAAGAACGGCACCCGGGAACGCACCGGAGCGATGCCGCTCAGCTCCTCCAGCAACCGCTCCCGCAACACCTCCACATGCGCCGAATGCGAGGCGTAATCCACCTCGATACGGCGCGCCCGCACACCGTCCGCCTCACAGGCCGCGACGAACTCGTCCAGCGCCGCCGCGTCCCCGGACACCACCACCGACGACGGGCCATTGACCGCCGCCACGCCCACCCGACCACCCCACGGCCCCAGCAGCACGACCGCGTCGTCCGCCGAGACCGCCACCGACACCATCCCCCCGCCACCAGCGAGTGCGGTCAGCGCCCGGCTCCGCAGGGCCACCACCCGCGCCCCGTCCTCCAACGACAACCCACCCGCCACACACGCCGCCGCAATCTCACCCTGCGAATGCCCCACCACCGCACCCGGCACCACACCGAAGGACTCCCACAACGCCGCCAACGACACCATCACCGCCCACAACACCGGCTGCACCACATCCACCCGCCCCAACGCAACCGCATCCCCCAACACCCCGGTCAGCGACCAGTCCACATGAGCCGACAACGCCCGCTCACACTCCGCCATCCGCCCCGCGAACACCGGCGAAGCCCCCAACAGATCCACCGCCATCCCCACCCACTGCGACCCCTGCCCCGGAAACACCAACACCGGCTTCCCCGCACCCGCCACACCAGACACCACACCAACCCCACCACCACCGGACGCCAACGCCTCCAGGGCTTCGCGGATGTCGGCCGCCTCGCGTCCGAACAGCACGGCGCGGTGGCTGAGGGCGCTGCGGGAGGTGGCGAGCGAATACGCGAGGTCAACGGTGCCGTCCGCCTCTCCGCGCTCCACCTCGTCGAGGAACGACGCCAGCCGGGCGGCCTGTTCGCGCAGGGCGTCGGCACTCCCGCCGGAGATCACCCAGGGCAGCGCGGTGGCCGGGGCCGTGGCCCGGCTCACCACCGGCTGTTCCTCGGCCGGAGCCGGCGGCTGTTCGAGGATGACGTGGGCGTTGGTGCCGCTGATGCCGAAGGACGACACGGCGGCCCGGCGCGGCCGGCCGTCCGTCTCCGGCCACTCCCGGGCCTCCGTCAGCAGCGAGACCGCACCCGACGACCAGTCCACATGCGGCGTCGGCTCCTCCACATGCAACGTCTTCGGCAGCACACCGTGCCGCATCGCCATCACCATCTTGATGACACCGCCGACACCGGCCGCCGCCTGCGTATGCCCGATGTTCGACTTCAGCGAGCCCAGCCACAGGGGCCGGTCCGCCGCCCGGTCCCGGCCGTAGGTGGCCAGCAGCGCCTGGGCCTCGATGGGGTCACCGAGCGGGGTCCCCGTTCCATGGGCGTCCACGGCGTCGACATGTTCGGTGGAGAGTCCGGCGTCGGCCAGTGCCCGCAGGATCAGGCGCTGCTGCGAGGGACCGTTGGGGGCGGTGAGGCCGTTGCTGGCGCCGTCCTGGTTCAGTGCCGATCCCCGTACGACGGCCACCACGGGGTGACCGTTGCGCCGGGCGTCGGACAGCCGCTCCACGAGCAGCAGTCCGACCCCTTCCGACCAGCCGGTGCCGTCGGCCGTGGCGGCGAAGGACTTGCAGCGGCCGTCACGTGCCAGCCCGCGCAACCTGCTGAACTCGACGAACGCCCCGGGCGTGGACATCACCGTGACCCCGCCCGCGAGCGCCAGCTCGCAGTCCCCCCGGCGCAGCGCCTCGCAGGCCAGGTGCAGTGCCACCAGTGAGGACGAGCACGCCGTGTCGAGGGTGACCGCCGGGCCTTCGAGGCCGAAGGTGTAGGCGAGCCGGCCGGAGGCGACGCTGCCGGAGCTGCCGTTGCCGAGGAACCCTTCGAGCCCCTCGGGGATGGCGTGCAGCCGGGCCGCGTAGTCGTGGTACATCACCCCCGCGAACACCCCGGTCGGGCTGCCCTTCAGCGACTCGGCGGCGATGCCCGCCCGTTCGAAGGTCTCCCAGGCGGTCTCCAGCAGCAGACGCTGTTGCGGATCCATGGCCAGCGCCTCACGCGGACTGATGTTGAACAGGTCCGCGTCGAACAGGTCGGCGTCGTAGAGGAAGCCGCCCTCGCTGATGTACGTCGTCCCGTGCCGCTCCGGGTCGGGGTCGAAGAGCGCGGCGGCGTCCCAGCCACGGCCCTCCGGGAAGGGACCGATCCCGTCCCGCTCCTCGGCCACCAGCCGCCACAGGTCCTCCGGTGTCCGGACCCCGCCGGGGAACCGACAGGCCATGGCGACGATGGCGATCGGCTCCCGCTCCCTGGACTCCACCTCGTGCAGGCGCTGCCTGGCCTGGTGCAGATCGGTGGTCACCCGCTTCAGATAGTCCCGAAGCTTCTGCTCGTTCGACATCGGCCGTTCAGCTCCTCGCCTGGGAACGGAAACCCGTCGGTTGTGCGGTGGGAAACGTCTGTCGGTGTTCGTACGTGTGGTGCGGTACCTGTTGTGCGGTACCTGTTGTTCGGTACGTATGCGCTGTTACGCGCTGCTTCTAGTGACCGAGTTCGGTGTCGATGAACTCGAAGATCTCGTCGTCGGTAGCCGAGTCGATCCGCTCCGCCACCGTGATGTCACTGGTGGCGCCGTCCGCCCCGGCCACCGTGGACAGCAGTTCCTGTAGCCGCACCGTGAGCCGCGCGCGGGCCACGTCGTTCCGGGACAGGGCCGCGAGGTCGTCCTCGATCCGGTCCAGCTCCGCCAGCAGCGGCAGGACGGAAGCGGTGCCGTCCGGCACGATCCGTTCGGCCAGATGGGTCACCAGCGCGGCCGTGGTGGGCTGGTCGAAGATCAGCGTGGCGGGCAGCTGGAGGCCGGTGGCGGCGGTCAGCCGGTTGCGGAACTCGACCGCGGCCAGCGAATCGAAGCCCAGCTCGCCGAAGGTGCGGTGCGGATCGACGGCGGCCGACGAGGCATGCCCGAGGACGGCGGCCACCTGCTCACGGACGAAGTCGGACAGCTGGAGCTCCCGCTCGGCCTCGGACAGACCCGCCAGCCGCTGCGCGAGCGAGAGCGCCGAGCCGTTCGCCGCCGCGCCCGCCGGAACCGGTGGTACGAGCCCGTGGAACAGCGGGGGGAGCAGCTCGGCGGGCCGGGCCCGCAGCGCAGCGACGTCCAGCCGGATCGGCACCGCGAGCGCCCGGTCGGTGGACGTGGCCGACACGGCGTCGAGCAGCCGCAGCCCTTCGGCATCCGACAGCGGGACCACTCCGGTCCTGCTCATCCGCCGCCGATCCGCCGCGTCCAGCGTGCCGGTGATGCCGCTTTCCGACTCCCACAGCCCCCAGGCCAGCGAGGTCGCAACCTGTCCGGCCGCCCGGCGCCGCTGGGCCAGGGCGTCCAGGAAGGCGTTGGCGGCGGCGTAGTTGGCCTGTCCGGCCGCGCCCATCGTGGCGACGGCGGAGGAGAAGAGAACGAACTGGGACAGGGGCAGGGGCAGGTCTTCGGTGAGCGTGTGCAGATTCAGCGCGGCGTCCACCTTCGGGCGCAGCACCCGGTCGAGCTGTGCGGGCTCCAGGGTCTGGATGACCCCGTCGTCGACCACACCGGCGGCGTGCACCACACCGGTCAGCGGGGTCTCCTCGGGAATCCGCGCCAGCAGCTCCGCGAGCGCCGCCCGGTCCGCCACATCGCACGCCTCGACGGTGACCTGAGCCCCCAGCGAGGTGAGTTCGGCCGCGAGTTCGGCGGCCCCCTCGGCCGCCGGGCCCCGGCGGCTGACCAGCAGCAGATGGCGTACGCCGTGTTCGGTGACGAGGTGGCGGGCGGTCAGCGCGCCCAGGGTGCCGGTGGCGCCGGTGATCAGTACGGTCCCCCGCGTGTCCCACGGGGACGGCGACTGCGGCCGCGGCCTGGCCGGCGGGGCCGGCCGGGCCAGCCGGGGCACGAACGCCGCCCCGCCCCGCACCGCCGCCTGCGGTTCCCCCGCCGCGACCAGCGACATGAGGAGCTGCGGGAGGGTGCGGCGCGAGGCGTGCGCGTCATCGAGGTCCAGCAGGGTGAAGCGGTCGGGGTGCTCCGTCTGCGCCGTCCGTACCAGACCCCACAGGGCCGACGCGGCCAGATCCGCGACACCGTCCCCGGACCGGGCGGCCACGGCCCCGCGCGTCACCAGGACCAGTCGGGTGTCCGTGAAGTGCTCCTGGGCCAGCCAGTCCCGCAACAGCCGCAGCGTGCGGTGGACCGTGTCACGCACGGTGTCCGCGTCGACGGTGGCGGGTGTGGGGCCGGACGGCTCGGGGCGCGAGACGCAGGACACCACCACCATGCCGGGGGCCGGGGTGGGGGCCGGTGGTTCTAGGGCCGATGTCTCCGGGGCCGATGACTCAGGTGCCGGTGACTCAGGGGCCGATGACTCAGGGGCCGGGGCCGACGCCTCGGCCAACGCGCCCAGGTCCGGGAAGGAACGTACGGACACGGAAGCGTCCGCCAGCGCCTCGGTCAGCCGGAGTTCGTCCGCGCCGAGCACCCCCCACCATCCGGCCACGGGCGGGGCGGGCTCGAGCCGCGGCTCGACCCAGTCCACACCGAACAGCGCGTCGCGGGGGTGCGACGCTCCGCCGACGGCGGCCAGCTGCTCCGGTTTCACCGGCCGCACGGCCAGGGAATCCACCGTGATCACCGGCACGCCGGTGCTGTCGGCGATGGACAGGGCGGCGGCCTCGTCGCCGGCGGGAGACACGTGGACGCGGAGGGCGGACGCACCCTTGGCACGCAGGGTGACGCCGTTCCACTGGAACGGCAGCCGGATGCCGGCGTCGTCCGGCGTACGGTCGGCGGCGTCGAGGGCAGCGGCATGGAGGGCGGCGTCGAGCAGCGCGGGATGCAGGGCGAACGACGCGCTGTCGGTGCCCGGGTCCAGCTCGACCTCGGCGAAGACGTCCTCCCCCAGCCGCCAGGCCGCCCGAAGCCCCCGGAACGCCGGCCCATAGCCATACCCCAGATCCGCCAACCGCTCATACAACCCATCAACCGCCACCGGCTCCGCACCCTCCGGCGGCCACTGCCCCCCACACGCCAACCCCGCCACCTCGCCGACCGCCGCCTCCGCGACCGTCAGCACACCCGACGCATGACGCACCCACGGCGCCCCCGACGCACCACCCTCCCCACACGAGAACACCTCCACCGACCGCGCCCCCACCTCATCCGCACCACCCACCACCACCTGCAACCGCACCGCACCACCATCGGGCACCACCAACGGCGCCTCCAACGTCAACTCCTCCACCCGGTCACACCCCACCTCATCCCCCGCACGCAACGCCAACTCCACACACGCCGCCCCCGGCAACAGGACCGTCTCCATGACCTGGTGGTCGGCCAGCCAGGGAAGGTCCGCCACGGAGAGCCGCCCGGTGAAGACGTACTCGTCACCGCTGGAGAGCGCGACAGCCGCCCCGAGCAGCGGATGCCCCGTCGAGTCGAGCCCGGCGGAGGACATGTCCGTGGGCGCCGCGGCCTCCTCCAGCCAGTAGCGCTGCCGCTGGAAGGCGTAGGTGGGCAGGGGGACGGCGCGCGATCCGGCGAAGACCGCGCGCCAGTCGACGGCGGCACCGCGCACATGGGCGGTGGCCAGTGCCCGCCACAGCGTCTCGGGTTCGGGACGGTCGCGACGGAGCACCGGGACGCTCACCCCGGCCACGCTGTCCTGAGCCATCCCCGACAACGTCCCGTCCGGACCCAGCTCCACAAACGTGGCCACGCCCTCGGCCTCCAGGACACGGACACCATCGTGGAAACGGACCGCCTCACGTACGTGACGCACCCAGTACTCCGCACCATCCGGCACACCCACCTCGCCGGAGACATTCAGCACCAGCGGAATCCTCGGCGTCTGGTACTCCACCGACTCCGCCACCCGCCGGAACTCCTCCAGCATCCCCTCCATCAGAGAGGAGTGGAACGCGTGCGAGACCCGCAGCCGACGCACCCGACGACCCCGCGCCTCCCACTCCGCTGCAACCACCTCCACTACCGACGCCACACCCGACACCACCGTCGACGACGGACCATTGACCGCAGCAACATCAACGCCCTCGCGCCCCGCCAGGCCCTCCAACACCTCAGCCTCGGACGCCTCCACCGCCACCATCGCCCCACCCGACGGCAACCCCTGCATCAACCGACCCCGCGCCCCCACCAACCGACACGCATCCCCCAGCGAAAACACCCCCGCCACATGCGCGGCAGCCAACTCACCCACCGAATGCCCCAGCACGAAATCCGGGACCGCACCCCAGGACTCCACCAACCGGAACAACGCCACCTCAACCGCGAACAACGCAGGCTGAGCAAACTCCGTACGGTCCAGCAGCTCCTGGTCAGCTCCGAACACCACGTCCTTCACCGGCAGCGGCGCGAATCCCTGGCACACCGCGTCGAACGCCTCCGCGAACACCGGATACGACTCATACAGCTCACGCCCCATCCCCACCCGCTGCGACCCCTGACCCGCGAAGAGGAAGGCCACCGGACCCGTCGTCGCCACGCCCTCGACGACCAGAGGCGACGGCTCCCCGCGCGTCAACGCGTCCAAGCCGTCCAGGAACCCGGCCTGGTCATGTGCGGTCACCACGGCGCGGTGGGGGAAGGAGTCCCTCGTCGTCGCCAGGGAAAAGCCGATATCGGCCAGATCGATGTCAGGGTGCTGGTGAAGGAAGGACCGCAAACGGGCGGACTGTGCGCGCAGGGCCTGCTCGGTACGGCCGGAGACCAGCCACGGCAGTGCTCCGGGGGCAGCGGCTTCCCGCCGCGGTTCGGTGATCGCGGGGGCTTGTTCGAGGATGACGTGGGCGTTGGTGCCGCTGATCCCGAACGAGGACACCCCGGCCCGGCGCGGACGCTCGCCCACCCGCGGCCATTCCCGGGCCTCGGTCAGCAGCGACACCCCACCGGCCGACCAGTCCACATGCGGGGACGGCTGATCCACGTGCAGCGTCCGCGGCAGGACCCCGTGCCGCATCGCCATCACCATCTTGATCACACCCGCCACACCCGCAGCCGCCTGCGCGTGTCCGATGTTCGACTTCACCGAGCCCACCCACAACGGCTCACCACCCGGCCGTTCCGGCCCGTACACCGCCTGCAACGCCTGCGCCTCGATCGGGTCGCCCAACACCGTCCCCGTGCCATGCGCCTCCACCACATCCACCTCACCCGGCGCCACCCCCGCACGCCCCAACGCCTGCCGGATCACCCGCTGCTGTGACGGGCCATTCGGCGCCGTCAACCCATTGGACGCGCCGTCCTGATTGACCGCGCTGCCCCGCACCACCGCCAGCACCCGATGACCATGGCGCCGGGCCTGGGACAACCGCTCCACCACCAACACGCCCACACCCTCCGACCACCCCGTCCCGTCCGCCCCCGCCGCGAACGACTTGCACCGCCCATCGGCAGCCAGCCCCCGCTGCCTGCTGAACTCCACAAAGGTCGCCGGTGACGACATCACCGTCACCCCACCGACCACCGCCATCGAGCACTCCCCCGCGCGCAGCGCCTGACCGGCCATATGCAACGCCACCAGGGACGACGAGCACGCCGTGTCCACCGTCACCGCCGGACCCTCGAATCCCAGCGCGTAGGCGACCCGCCCCGACAGCACACTGGCCGTATTCCCCGTGCCCACATAGCCCTCGACGCCTTCGGGCAAGGCCCCCAGCCGGGAGGCGTAGTCGTAATACATCACCCCCGCGTACACGCCCACATCACGCCCGCGCAGCTCGCCCGGGACCAACCCACCCGACTCCAACGCCTCCCACACCACCTCCAGCAACAACCGCTGCTGCGGATCCATCGCCACCGCCTCACGCGGCGAAATACCGAAGAACTCCGCATCGAACTCCGCGGCACCGTGCAAGAAGCCGCCGTGGCGTACGTACGACGTTCCGGGCCGGTCCGGGTCGGGGTCGTACAGTTTGTCCAGGTCCCAGCCCCGGTTCGAGGGGAATTCCGACACCCCGTCGCCGCCGGTGGCCACCAGGTCCCACAGACCCTCGGGAGACTCCACCCCGCCCGGGAAACGGCACGCCATCCCCACGATCGCCAACGGCTCATCACTCGCCGCCACCGCACCCGGCGGCAACGCCGCCACGGCATCCACATCCTCACCGAAGAGCTCCGCACCCAGCTGGGCCGCCAGAGCCGCGGGCGTCGGGTAGTCGAACACCAGCGTCGCCGGAAGCCTCAGGCCCGTTGCCGTATCCAGCCGGTTCCGCAGTTCGACGGCGGTCAGCGAGTCGAAGCCGATCTCCCGGAACGCCTTGTCGGCGTCCACGGCCGCCTCGGAGCCGTGGCCGAGCGCGATCGCGGCCTCGTGCCGCACCAGCTCCAACAGGTGCGCGGCCCGCTCTTCCGGCCCGAGTCCGGCCAGGCGCTCGCGGAGCGAGGCCGGGTTGCCGGCGCCTGCCGCGGCGGTGCGGCGGCCACGGGTCCGTACGAGGCCGGAGAACAGCGGGGGAAGGTCCGCCGCCTGGTCGCGCAGGACGGCCCTGTCCAGCCGCATGGGCAGCAGAACCGCGTGTGCGGAGCCGACGGCGGCACCGAACACCTTCAGGGCGTCGTCCGTCGACAGCGCGGTCATGCCCGTACGGGCCATCCGCTGCTGGTCCGGATCGGCGAGGCCGCCGGCCATACCGCTGTCCTGCGCCCACAAGCCCCAGGCGAGGGAGAGCGCGGGCATTCCCCGCGCCCGGCGCCACCCCGCCAAAGCGTCCAGAAACGCATTGGCAGCCGCATAGTTCGCCTGACCAGGACCACCCAGAATGCCGGACGCCGACGAGAACAACACGAACCCCGACAGATCCATCTCCCGCGTCAGCTCATGCAAATGCCACGCCGCATCCACCTTCGGACGCAACACCGCACCCAGCCGCTCCCCCGTCAGCGCCCCGACCACACCGTCATCCAGCACACCCGCCGCATGCACCACCCACGCCAAATCCCCCACACCCGCGACGACCTCCGCCAACGCCCCACGATCCGCCACATCACACGCCACCACCGACACCTGGGCACCCAACCCCACCAACTCATCCCGCAACCCCACCGCACCCGGCGCAGCCAACCCCCGCCGACTCACCAACACCAACCGCCGCACCCCACGCCCCACCACCAGATACCGCGCCACCACCGCACCCAACGCACCCGTACCACCCGTGATCAACGCCGTACCCCGGTCGCCGTCGACGTCGTCACCGGCAGCCGGGGTCAGGGACACCACAGGCGTGAGCCTCGGGACCAGCGTCCCGCCCGCCCGGAGCGCCACCTGCGGCTCCCCGGTGCCGACGGCCTGCCGCAGCAGGTCCGGGTCCGGGTCCGTGTCCCGGCTGTCGCGGTCCACCAGCACAAACCGTCCGGGGTGCTCCGACTGTGCCGACCTGACCAGGCCGTGCACGGCGGCGGCGGCGAGATCACCGATCTCCTCCGCGCCCTCGTCGGTGCCGATCGCACCGGAGGTCACGAACACCAGCCGGGCATCGGCGAACCGGCTGTCCGCGAGCCAGGACTGCACCAGTGCCAGGGCACCCTCGGTGGCCGTACGGACCGCCGAGAGGTCCGGGAGATCCGGGAGGTCGCCCGCCCCCGCCGGGACCTCGTACACCACCACATCGGGCACCGTGGCACCCTTCACGGTCTCCGCGAGGTCCGCGAGCGCCCGTGCGGGATCGTCACCGGTCAGGACGGACCACGACGTCCGCTCGTCGGGCGCGGCCGGCGGCGCCGGGACCCACGCGACCCGGAAGAGGCTGTTCGCCGGGACCGCCCCGGCGACGTCGAGCTGTTCGGGCGCCACCGGGCGGGTGGCCAGGGAGCGTACGGAGGCGACCGGCCGCCCGGCGGGGTCGGCGAGCCGTAGTGCCACCGAGCCGTCGCCGTCGGGGGTCAGCCTCGCCCGCAACGCGGACGCGCCGGTCGCGTACAGCGTCGTACCCGACCAGGAGAACGGAAGGCGCAGCCCGATGGGTGCCGCACCGGCCAGGCTGTGCAGGACGGAGTCCAGCAGGGCCGGGTGGATGCCGAAGCGATCGCCGTCGAGATGGTCGGGGAGCCGTACCTCGGCGAACAGCTCGTCCCCCAGCCGCCATGCGGCGACCAGCCCCTGGAACCCGGGACCGTAGGTGACTCCGGCGTCCGCGAGGCGTGCGTAGAGCTCATCGGTGTCCACCGCGACACCACCGGCCGGCGGCCACGCGGTCAGGTCGGCGGCCGGGTGGGCGGCCAGGCCGAACGCGTCGTCATCGCTCGCGCGGACGGACAGTGTTCCGGTGGCGTGCCGGGTCCACGGGTACTCCTCGGCCGCCGCTTCCGGGCGTGCGTACACACTGATCGGACGGTTCCCGGCTTCGTCGGCGGCTCCGACGGTGACCTGGAGCTCCACCGCACCGCGGTCGGGGAGCACCAGGGGTGCCTCCAGCGTCAGTTCGGTCACCTGCTCGCAGCCCACCTCTTCCCCGGCGCGCAGCGCGATGTCCACGAACGCCGTTCCGGGCAGCAGCAGCCTGCCCAGCACCGTGTGGTCGGCCAGCCACGGATGGGTGGCGGCCGAGAGCCGCCCGGTCAACAGCAGCCCCTCCCCGTCGGCGAGCCGCACCACGGCGCCGAGCAGCGGATGGTCCACCGACGCCTGACCGACGGCCGCCATGCCGGTGGTGGAGGAGGAGCGCAACCAGTACCGCTGCCGTTGGAAGGGATAGGTCGGCAGGTCGACCTGCCTGGCCCCGGCGGGAAGCGACGCCGTCCAGTCCACGGGGACGCCACGTACGTAGGCGTGGGCCACGGCGGCCATCAGCGTCTCGGGCTCGGGACGGTCACGCCGGAGCACCGGGACGCTCACCCCGGCCACGCTGTCCTGAGCCATCCCCGACAACGTGCCATCCGGACCCAGCTCCACGAACGTGGCCACGCCCTCGGCCTCCAGGGCACGGACACCATCGTGGAAACGGACCGCCTCCCGCACGTGACGCACCCAGTACTCCGCACCATCCGGCACACCCACCTGGCCGGAGACGTTCAGCACCAGCGGAATCCTCGGCGTCTGGTACTCCACCGACTCCGCCACCCGCCGGAACTCCTCCAGCATCCCCTCCATCAGGGACGAATGGAACGCATGCGAGACCCGCAGCCGACGCACCCGACGACCCCGCGCCTCCCACTCCGCCGCAACCACCTCCACCACCGACGCCACACCCGACACCACCGTCGACGACGGACCATTCACCGCAGCAACATCCACACCCTCGCGCCCCGCCAGGCCCTCCAACACCTCAGCCTCGGACGCCTCCACCGCCACCATCGCCCCACCCGACGGCAACGCCTGCATCAACCGACCCCGCGCCCCCACCAACCGACACGCATCCTCCAGCGAGAACACCCCCGCCACATACGCGGCAGCCAACTCACCCACCGAATGCCCCAGCACAAAATCCGGGACCACACCCCACGACTCCACCAACCGGAACAACGCCACCTCAATGGCGAACAGTGCAGGTTGGGCATATTCCGTACGGTCCAGCAGCTCCTGATCCCCGCCGAACACCACATCCCTCACCGGCAGCGGCGCGAACCCCTCACACACCGCGTCGAACGCCTCCGCGAACACCGGATAGGACTCATACAGCTCCCGCCCCATCCCCACCCGCTGCGACCCCTGACCCGCGAACAAGAAAGCGCACTTGCCCTCCGCCACCACACCCTCGACCACCCCAGACGACGACTCCCCACGAGCCAACACCCCAAGCCCGTCCAACAACGACTCCCGGTCCCGACCCAGCACCACCGCCCGCCGCTCCAACGCAGCCCGCGAGGCCACCAGGGACAGGCCGATGTCCTGCGGGCGTAGTCCGGGGTCGTCGCGCAGGTGGTCGGCGAGCTGTGCGGCCTGGGCGGTCAACGCCCTGTCGGTGCTTCCGGACAGGACGCACGGCACGATGCCGGTCCCCCCGTCACCGCCAGTGGACGTGGGCGACTCGGCCGAGGGGCCCTGTTCGAGGATGACGTGGGCGTTGGTGCCGCTGATGCCGAAGGAGGACACCCCCGCCCGGCGCGGACGCCCGTTCTCCGGCCAGGGAGTGTGCTCGGTCAGGAGGGACACGCTGCCCGCGGACCAGTCGACATGCGGTGTGGCCTCGTCCACGTGCAGGGTCTTCGGCAGCACACCGTGCCGCATGGCCATCACCATCTTGATCACACCGGCCACACCCGCGGCCGCCTGCGCATGGCCGATGTTCGACTTGACCGTGCCGAGCCACAGCGGCCGGTCGGCCGGCCGGTCCTGGCCGTACGTGGCCAGCAGCGCCTGCGCCTCGATCGGGTCGCCCAGCGCGGTGCCCGTGCCATGCGCCTCCACCGCGTCGACCTGGTCGGAGGTGACGCCTGCCTTCGCCAGCGCCTGGCGGATCACCCGCTGCTGTGAGGGGCCGTTGGGCGCGCTCAGGCCGTTGCTGGCGCCGTCCTGGTTGACCGCCGTGCCGCGCACCACCGCCAGCACCCGGTGGCCGTTGCGGCGGGCGTCGGACAGCCGTTCCACCACGAGGACGCCCGCGCCCTCCGCCCATCCGGTGCCGTCCGCCGAGGCGGCGAACGCCTTGCAGCGGCCATCGGGGGACAATCCGCGCTGGCGGCTGAACTCGATGAAGGCCGCCGGGCTGGACATCACCGTCACGCCGCCGACCAGCGCCATCGAGCACTCGCCCTGCCGTACCGCCTGCCCGGCCAGGTGGAGCGCCACCAGGGACGACGAGCACGCCGTGTCCACCGTGACCGCCGGGCCCTCGAGACCGAAGGTGTACGCCAGCCGCCCGGAGGCCACGCTGGCCGCCACCCCGGTCAGCTGGTAGCCCTCGACGTCGCGCGGCGCCTCGTGCAGCGCGGGGCCGTAGTCCTGCGCCATGGCGCCGATGAAGACACCGGTTTCGCTGCCCCGTACCGAGGCCGGGTCGATGCCCGCGCGCTCGAACGCCTCCCATGACGCCTCCAGCAGCAGCCGCTGCTGCGGGTCCATCGCGAGCGCCTCACGTGGGCTGATGCCGAAGTGGGCGGCGTCGAAGTCCGCGGCGCCGTGCAGGAAACCGCCGCCGGTGGCGTAGAACGTACCGGAGTGGTCCGGGTCCGGGTGGTAGAGCTGGTCCAGGTCCCAGGCGCGGTCGGTGGGGAAGGCGGACACCGCGTCGCCACCGTCGGCCAGCAGCTGCCACAGCGCTTCCGGGGACCGGACATCACCGGGGAAGCGGCAGCTCATGCCGATGATGGCCAGCGGCTCGTCGGACACGGCGGCGGCCGCCGGGCCGCCGCTTCCCGCGCCGCCGCTCTCCGGGCCTGCGCTCCCCGCCCCGGTCGCGCCGAGGATTTCCGTCCGGAGGTAGGCCACCAGCGCGAGCGGGCTCGGGTAGTCGAACACCATGGTCGCGGGGAGCCGCAGCCCGGTGACCGCGCCCAGCCGGTTCCGCAGGCGTACGGCGGTGAGCGAGTCGAACCCCAGATCCTTGAACGCGCGGCTCGGGACGACCGTCTCGGGGCCGGCGTGCCCCAGCAACGAGGCGACCTCCTCCCGCACGAGGTCCAGCAGCAACCGCTCCTGCTCGGCCTCGGTGAGCGGCAGCAGGCGCCGCCGCAGCAGCGACCGCGCGGGCGCCGACTCGGCGGTACGCCGCCGGGCGCGGACCAGGCCGCGCAGGATGTCCGGTACCGCGTCGGCCTGTGCGCGTACCGCGGCGGTGTCCAGGCGCATGGGGATCAGGAACGTCCGGCCGGAGTCCAGCGCGGTGTCGAACCCGGCCATGCCTTCGGCCACGGACAGCGGAAGGACGCCCAGGCGGGCGATGCGCCTGAGGTCGGCGTCGTCGAGCTGCCCGGTCATGCCGCTGGGCTGCTCCCACAGGCCCCAGGCGAGGGACTGGGCGGGCAGGCCCTGGGCCCTACGGTGCTGGGCGAGCGCGTCCAGATAGCTGTTCGCCGCCGCGTAATTCGCCTGCCCCGGACCGCCCAAGGTCCCGGCCGCCGAGGAGAAGAGGACGAACGCCGACAGATCCATGTCACGGGTCAGCTCATGCAGATGCCACGCGGCGTCCACCTTGGGACGCAACACCGCCTCCACCCGCTCGGGCGTCAGCGACTCCACCACCGCGTCGTCCAGGACACCCGCCGCGTGCACGACTGCGGTCAGGTCTCCTACGGTGGCGATGACGTCCGCCAGGGCCGCACGGTCCGCCACATCACACGCCACCACCGACACCTCGGCACCCAAGGCCGACAGCTCGGCGCACAGCTCCTCCGCACCCGGCGCCGCCATACCCCGCCGACTGGTCAGCACCAACCGACGCACACCCCGCACCGCCACCAAATGCCGCGCCACCAAGGCGCCCAGCACTCCCGTACCGCCCGTGACCAGCACCGTGCCCGCAGGCTCCCAAGGGGTCACCGTCGTGCTCTCGTGACGCACGCGGGTGAGCCGGGGCACCAGCACCTTGCCCGCGCGTACGGCCGACTGGGACGTACCGGAGGCGATGGCCGCCCGCACCACCGCCCAGGATGCGCCGTCCTCGCCGACGCCCCCGTCGACATCCACCAGCGTGAAGCGGTCGGGGTGCTCCGACTGCGCCGACCGGATCAGCCCCCAGAGGGATGCCGCGGCGAGGTCCTTCACCTCGGCATCGCCGGGTACGAACACCGCTCCCCGGGTGAGGAAGACCAGGCGCGCATCGGCATACCGCTCGTCGGCAAGCCACGCCTGGACCAGGGCCAATGCCTGGTGGGCGACCGTACGGACCGCCGACACCGGGTCGTCGTCCGGCCCCGGCGCCGGGGCCACCACCACGGTGGCCGCTGCACCGGTGTCCACGGCCTCGGCGTCTGCCTGGGCCAGCGTTTCGAGATCGTCGTGGAAGCGCACCCCGAGGGCCGCGGCCAGCGCGATATCCCCCACGCAAGCCCACGTCGCCGCGTCGTTCGGCTCGTTACCGCTGGTCAGCGGGGCCTCGGCCCACTCCACGTCGAACAGCGAACCGGGGGACACGGCGGGGACCGCGTCGGCCGGCTGTTCCGTTGACGCCGACCGCAGTGCCAGCGACTCGACCGAGGCCACCGCGCGTCCGGTCACATCGACGGCCCGTACGGACACCGCGTCCGAACCGGTCGGGGACAGCCTGACGCGCAGCTCCGAGGCACCGACGGCGTGCAGTACGACACGTGTCCAGGAGAACGGCAGCCCGTGGCGGCCCACGGGCCGGCCGAGACCCGCACCGTGCAAGGCGGCGTCGAGCAGCGCGGGGTGCAGTGCGAAACCGGTGGCGTCGGCGCCCTCGGGCAGCCGTACCTCGGCGAAGATCTCGTCGCCCGACTGCCAGGCCCCTTGCAGGCCCTGGAACAGCGGACCGTACTCCAGGCCGGCCTCGGCCAGCTCGTCGTACAGGCCCGTGATGTCGATGGGTACCGCGCCGTGCGGAGGCCAGGCCGCCAGGTCGTCTGCGCTGCCGGTGTCGGCACTGGGCGACAGCAGCCCCTCGGCGTGCCGGGTCCACGGCGCGTCCGGCGGAACGTCCTGGCCGCGGGAGTAGACGCCGATCCTCCGGACGCCGTTGTCGTCCGGCTCGGCCACGGTGACCTGGAGATGGGTGGCACCGTCCTGGGGGACGAACAGCGGGGCCTCCAAGGTCAGCTCCTCGAGGCAGCCGCAGGCGACCTCGTCCCCGGCCCGCACCGCCAGCTCCACGAAGGCCGTACCCGGCAACAGCACCCGGCCCATGACCACGTGATCCGCCAACCACGGATGCGACCGCAACGACAACCGCCCGGTCAACACGACACCCCCGCCATCGGGCGACCGCACCACGGCCCCCAGCAACGGATGCTCCACCACACCCAATCCCACAGCCGACACATCACCCGACACCACAGGCACATCAAGCCAGTACCGCCGCCGCTGGAAGGCATACGTCGGCAGATCGACCCGCCGCGCGCCCTCGAACAACGACGACCAGTCCACGTCCACGCCGTTGACGTACGCCTCCGCCACCGAGGCCAGGAAACGCTCCAAGCCACCGTCGTCCCGGCGCAGCGAGCCCAGCGCCACCGCCTCCGCACCCGCCGCGTCAATGCTCTCCTGCACACCGACCGCAAGCACCGGATGCGCACTGGCCTCGATGAACACCCCGAAACCCCGCGCCAGCAACGCCTCGGTCGCCGCGCCGAACCGCACCGTCTCCCGCAGATTCCGATACCAATACCCGGCGCCCAACTGCTCGGTATCAAGCCAGTCACCCGTCACCGTGGAGAAGAACGGCACCCGCGAGCGCGCTGGAGCGATCCCGCTCAGCTCCTCCAGCAACCGCTCCCGCAACACCTCCACATGCGCCGAATGCGAGGCGTAATCCACCTCGACCCGACGCGCCCGCACACCGTCCGCCTCACAGGCCGCGACGAACTCGTCCAGCGCCGCCGCGTCCCCGGACACCACCACCGACGACGGACCGTTCACCGCTGCCACTCCGACCCGGCCGTCCCAGGGCTCCAGCAGCGCACCGGCCTGGTCCGCCGAGACCGCCACCGACACCATCCCCCCACCACCGGCGAGTGCGGTCAACGCCCGGCTGCGCAGCGCCACCACCCGCGCCCCGTCCTCCAACGACAACCCACCCGCCACACACGCCGCCGCAATCTCACCCTGCGAATGCCCCACCACCGCACCCGGCACCACACCGAAGGACTCCCACAACGCCGCCAACGACACCATCACCGCCCACAACACCGGCTGCACCACATCCACCCGCCCCAACGCAGCCTCATCGCCCAACACCCCGGTCAACGACCAATCCACATGAGCCGACAACGCCCGCTCACACTCCGCCATCCGCCCCGCGAACACCGGCGAAGCCCCCAGCAGATCCACCGCCATCCCCACCCACTGCGACCCCTGCCCCGGAAACACCAACACCGGCTTCCCCGCACCCGCCACACCAGACACCACACCAGCCCCACCACCACCAGACGCCAACACCCGCAGCCCCGCCAGCAGCTCATCCCGATCGCGGCCCACCACCGCCGCCCGCTCAGCCAACGCCGCCCGCGAGGAAACCAGCGACCACCCCACATCCCCCGCCCTCAACCCAGGCCGCTCATCCACCCACGACACCAAACGCTCCGCCTGCCCACGCAACGCCTCAGCGTTCACCGCCGACACCGCCCAGACCACCGGACCGCCACCCTCGGCCGAACCCTCCACCGCTTGGGAGTCATCGGCCTCGGCGACCTGCTCGAGAATCACATGCGCATTGGTCCCACCGACGCCGAAGGACGAGACCCCGGCCCGGCGCGGCCGGCCATCCTCCACCGCCCACTCCCGCGCCTCCGTCAGCAGCGACACCGCACCCGACGACCAGTCCACATGCGGCGTCGGCTCATCCACATGCAACGTCCTCGGCAGCACACCGTGCCGCATCGCCATCACCATCTTGATGACGCCACCCACACCCGCGGCGGCCGCACTGTGCCCGATGTTCGACTTCAGCGAGCCCAGCCACAACGGACGCTCGGCCGCACGCCCCTGCCCGTACGTCGCCAGCAGCGCCTGCGCCTCGATCGGATCGCCCAGCGTCGTCCCCGTACCGTGCGCCTCCACCACGTCGACATCGCCCGGCTCCAGCCGCGCACCCGCCAGGGCGTCGCGGATGACTCGCTGCTGGGACGGACCGTTGGGCGCCGTCAGCCCATTGCTCGCACCGTCCTGGTTGACCGCACTGCCCCGCACCACCGCCAGCACCGGATGTCCATGGCGCTGGGCGTCCGACAGCCGTTCCAACAGCAGCACGCCCGCGCCTTCGCCCCAGGCCGTACCGTCCGCGCCCGCCGCGAACGCCTTGCACCGGCCGTCGATCGCCAGCCCCCGCTGACGGCTGAACTCGATGAACCCGGACGGAGTGGCCATCACCGCGACCCCGCCGGCCAGCGCCATCGAGCACTCGCCCTTCCGTAGCGCCTGGGCGGCCAGATGCAGGGCCACCAGCGACGACGAGCACGCCGTGTCCACCGTCAGCGCCGGACCCTCCAGGCCGAAGGTGTACGCCACCCGCCCGGACACCACACTCGCCGAAGTACCGGTCACCAAGTAGCCCTCGGCCTGTTCCGCGGCCCGGTGCACCAGGATCGAGTAGTCGTGGCTGTCCGTACCGGCGAACACTCCGGTCCGGCTGCCCCGCAGCGTGGCGGGGTCGATCCCGGCCCGTTCGAACGCCTCCCAGGAGGTTTCCAGCAGCAGCCGCTGCTGCGGGTCCATCGCGGCGGCCTCACGCGGGCTGATCCCGAAGAACTCCGCGTCGAACTCCCCCGCGTCATGGAGGAAGCCGCCCTGCCTGACGTAGGAGGTGCCCGGCTCGTCCGGATCGGCGGAGTAGAGAGCCTCCAGGTCCCAGCCACGGTCGTCCGGGAAGTCCGAAATCGCGTCCCGGCCTTGGGCCACCAGCTGCCACAGGTCCTCGGGAGTCCGTACCTCACCCGGGTAGCGGCAGCTCATGGCGATGATCGCGATCGGTTCGTCGTCGACGGCGGCGGCCACGGTCGCCGTAGCGGCCGGTGCGGCGTCGTCCCCCACGAGCGCGGTCCGCAGATGCTCCACCAGGGCGATCGGCGTCGGGTAGTCGAAGACAAGGGTGGAGGTGAGCCGCAGCGCCGTGGCCGCGTTGAGCCGGTTGCGCAACTCCACGGCCGTCAGCGAGTCGAAACCCAGCTCCTTGAAGGTCTGGGTGTCGTCGAGGTTCTCCGCCGAGGTGTGGCCGAGCACGGTCGCCACATCGGTCCGGACGAGATCCAGCAGGATCCTCCGCTGCTCCTCGACGGACATCCCGGCCAGACGCTCCGCCAGGGACCGCGCCCCGGGGGCCGTCGCGGCGGACGATACGGCGCGTCGGGTGGCGCCGCGTCGGGTGGGCGTGCTGGTCACGAGCCCCTTGAGCAGGGCGGGCACGGAGTCCGCCCGTTCGCGCAGCGCCGCACGGTCCAGCCGCACCGGCATCACCACCGCCGACGCACACCGCTCCGCCGCGTCGAACAGCGCCAGACCCTCCTCAGCCGACAACGCCACCAGCCCCGACCGAGCCATCCGCCGCACATCGGCATCCCCCAGACCACCCACCATCCCCCCACCCACCTGCTCCCACGGCCCCCAAGCCAAGGACTGGGCAGGCAGACCCAGGGCCCTGCGGTACTGGGCAAGCGCATCCAGATAACTGTTCGCCGCCGCGTAATTCGCCTGCCCCGGACCGCCCAAGGTCCCGGCCGCCGAGGAGAACAACACGAACGCCGACAGATCCATGCCACGCGTCAGCTCATGCAGATGCCACGCGGCGTCCACCTTGGGACGCAACACCGCATCCAGCCGCTCGGGCGTCAGCGACTCCACCACCGCGTCATCCAGCACACCCGCCGCATGCACCACCCCGGACAGGTCTCCTACGGTCGCGATGACGTCCGCCAGCGCCGCACGGTCCGCCACATCACACGCCACCACCGACACCTCGGCCCCCAAGGCCGACAGCTCGGCACACAGCTCCTCCGCACCCGGCGCCGCCATACCCCGCCGACTGGTCAGCACCAACCGACGCACACCCCGCACCGCCACCAAATGCCGCGCCACCAACGCACCCAGCACCCCCGTACCACCCGTGACCAGCACCGCACCCCGGCCAACGAGCGGCGCCGGAACCGTCAGCACCACCTTGCCGACATGCCGCGCCTGACTCATGAAACGGAACGCCTCACGCGCCCGCCGTACGTCCCACACCGTCACCGGAAGCGGCCGCAGCACACCCTCCCGGAACAGGGACATCAACGCGGACAGCATCTCCCCGATCCGCTCCGGACCGGCCTCGATCAGGTCGAATGCCTGATACACCACTCCCCGGTACTGGTGCGCCACTTCCTCGGCGGCCCGGATATCCGTCTTCCCCATCTCCAGGAACCGGCCGCCGTCCGCCAGCACCCGCAACGACGCGTCCACGTACTCGCCCGCGAGCGAGTTCAGCACCACATCCACACCCCGGCCGCCCGTGGCCCCGAGAAAGCGCTGCTCGAACTCCAGATCCCGGGACGAGGCGATGTGATCGTCGTCCAGTCCCAGCTCCCGCAGCACACCCCACTTGGCCGGACTCGCCGTCGCCCACACCTCCGCACCCACATGCCGCGCCAACTGCACCGCCGCCATTCCCACCCCACCAGCGGCCGCATGCACCAACACCGACTCACCGGACCCCAACCCCGCCAGATCCACCAGCCCGTAATACGCGGTGAGGAACACCAGGGGGATCGACGCCGCCTCGGTGAAGGACCAGTCGGCGGGAATCCGCGCCACCATGCGCTGATCCGCGATCGAGTGCGTACCGAACGCGTCCGGCAGCAGCCCGAATACGCGGTCGCCGGGCACCAGTCCGGTGACGTCGGAGCCGACCTCGACGACGACCCCCGCGCCCTCGACGCCGATCGCCGCCTCACCCGGGTACATCCCCAGGCTGCTGAGCACGTCACGGAAGTTGAGGCCGGCGGCGCGGACGGCCACCCGCACCTGCCCCGGCTCCAACGGCCGGTCGGCGGTGGTGGAGGGGTGGAGGGACAGATCCTCCAGGGTGCCTCCGCTCGTCGTGTCCAGGCGCCAGGCCGACCTGGATTCGACGGGCGGGGTCAGCGACTCGTCGGCATCGGGATGCCGGAGGGCGGGGGTGAGCGCCTCGCCATGGCGGAGGGCGAGGTGCGGAACTCCCGCGTCAACGGCCGCGCGCAGCACAGCGCACGAGTCGGGGTGCCCGTCGGTGTCGAGCAGCACAAAGCGGTCGGGGTGCTCCGACTGCGCGGACCGGATCAGCCCCCACACCGCGGCGGCGGCAAGGTCTTCCACCTGCTCACCCGGGCTGGTGGCCACCGCGCCGCGCGACATGAACACCAGCCGGGACGAGCCCAGTCGGTCGTCCCCCAGCCACCGGTGCACCACCGACAGCGCGGCGGATACGGCGTCCCGCACCTCGGCCTCGGCCCCCTCCTCGGCCCCGGCCCCGTAGGCTCCCGGACCGCCCGAGCTGTCCGGATCTTCGTCGCCGCACGCCACGAGTACCGCGGCCGGGACCTGCGCGCCCGCGTCGAGCGCGTCCGCCAGCGCCTGGGCGTCGGGGTACCGGACACAGTTCTCCGGTACGACCGGCACCCGGCCGATCGCCGCATACGGCCGTACGCCCTCGCCCTCGGAATCGGTCAGGGGCGTCGCCGCGCTCCACTCGATGGCGTAGAGGTGGTCCCGGTCCGCCGACCGGTCGGCGGCGAGCTGGCCCGCCGAAACCGGACGCAGCGACAAGGACTCGACGGAGGCCACGGCCCGGCCGTCGTCGTCAGCGACCAGGAGTGAGACGGCGTCCGTGCCCGCAGGAGTCACCCGGACGCGCAGGGCCGACGCGCCCGACGCGTACAGGGTCACGCCGGACCACGAGAAGGGCAGCCGCACCTCGGCGCCCTGGTCCGGGCCGTCCACCGCCATGGTGTGCAGTGCCGCGTCCAGCAGCGCCGGGTGCAGGCCGAACCGGTCCGTCGGCACGCTGTCGGGCAGCCCCACCTCGGCATACAGGGCGTCGCCCAGCCGCCACGCCGCCCGCAGCCCCTGGAACGCCGGACCGTAGCCGAGGCCGAGCACGCGCAGGTCGTCGTAGAGGTCACCGACGTCCATCGGCTCGGCCCCGGCCGGCGGCCATACGGACAGCTCGGAGGCCGGTTCCACGGCGTCGGCGGCGAGCAGGACGCCGGTCGCGTGCCGGGTCCAGGACGGCTCGGCGGAGGGCTCGTACGGCATGGCCGTGTGCTCCGGCCGTGCGTACACGGTGAACGGCCGGACCCCGGACTCGTCCGCGTCGCCCACCACGAGCTGGACCTGGACACCGCCCTGCTCGGGCAGCAGCAAGGGGGCTTCGAGCGTCAGCTCGTCCACCCGGTCGCAGCCGACCTGATCGGCGGCGTGCAGGGCGAGCTCGACGAAGGCGGTGCCAGGGACGATCACACTGCCGAGCACGGCGTGGTCCCCGAGCCAGGGCTGGGACCGCACCGAGAGCCTGCCGGTGAACAGGAGCGCGTTGTTGTCCGCCAGGCCCACCGCCGCCCCGAGCAGGGGGTGACCGGCCGAACGCTGTCCCAGCGATGCGGCATCGCCGGAAGCGACGGGGGTGTCGAGCCAGTAGCGCTCTCGCTGGAAGGCGTAGGTGGGCAGGGGAACACGACGCGCCCCGCTACCGGCGAAGACCGCGTGCCAGTCCACGCCCACACCACCCACATGGACGGTCGCCACCGCCCGCCACAACGACTCGGCCTCCGGACGATCACGCCGCAGGACCGGCACACTCACCCCGGCCACACTGTCCTGAGCCATCCCCGACAACGTCCCGTCCGGGCCCAGCTCCACGAACGTGGCCACGCCCTCGGCCTCCAGGGCACGGACACCATCGTGGAAACGGACCGCCTCCCGCACGTGACGCACCCAGTACTCCGCACCATCCGGCACACCCACCTGGCCGGAGACGTTCAGCACCAGCGGAATCCTCGGCGTCTGGTACTCCACCGACTCCGCCACCCGCCGGAACTCCTCCAGCATCCCCTCCATCAGAGAGGAGTGGAACGCGTGCGACACGCGCAGCCGACGCACCCGACGACCCCGCGCCTCCCACTCCGCCGCAACCACCTCCACCACCGACGCCACACCCGACACCACCGTCGACGACGGACCATTCACCGCAGCAACATCCACACCCTCGCGCTCCGCCAGGCCCTCCAACACCTCAGCCTCGGACGCCTCCACCGCCACCATCGCCCCACCCGAAGGAAGAGCCTGCATCAACCGACCCCGAGCCCCCACCAACCGACACGCATCCCCCAGCGAGAACACCCCCGCCACATGCGCGGCAGCCAACTCACCCACCGAATGCCCCAGCACAAAATCCGGGACCACACCCCACGACTCCACCAACCGGAACAACGCCACCTCAATGGCGAACAGTGCAGGTTGGGCATATTCCGTACGGTCCAGCAGCTCCTGATCCTCGCCGAACACCACATCCCTCACCGGCAGCGGCGCGAACCCCTCACACACCGCGTCGAACGCCTCCGCGAACACCGGATAGGACTCATACAGCTCACGCCCCATCCCCACCCGCTGCGACCCCTGACCCGCGAAGAGAAAGGCCACCGGACCCGTCGTCGCCACACCCTCGACGACATCGGGGCTGGTCCTGCCGTCCGCTAGGGCCGTCAGGGCGGCGTGTGGCCCCGGCTCGTCAGAGGGAAGCGTGGGGTGCGTGGGGAGCACGACCGCGCGGTGGTCGTGGTGCGCTCGGGCGGTGGCCAGCGAATAGCCGATGTCCAGCGCGTCGAGAGCAGGCCGCTGGGCCACATGGGTCGCCAGTTCGCGCGCCTGGGCGCGCAGCGCCTGGTCGCTTCGGCCGGACACCAGCCAGGGGAGCGGCCAGGGGAGGGTCCCACCGTCGGCCGGCCGCTCCGGCCGCTCGTCCGCCGGTTCGTCGTCCGCCGCCGCCTCCTCCACGATGACGTGGGCGTTGGTGCCGCTGATGCCGAACGAGGACACCCCCGCACGCCGGGGGCGGTCGGGGGTCCGCGGCCAATCCACCGGTTCCGTGAGCAGCGACACCGCGCCCGCTGACCAGTCCACATGCGGCGACGGCTGCTCCGCGTGCAAGGTCCGCGGCAGGACCCCCTGCCGCAGCGCCATCACCATCTTGATGACACCGGCCACGCCCGCGGCACCCTGCGCATGGCCGATGTTCGACTTCAACGACCCCAGCCGCAGCGGATGCTCGACCGGGCGCCCCTGTCCGTAGGTCGCCAGCAGCGCGTGCGCCTCGATCGGATCGCCGAGCTTCGTCCCCGTGCCGTGCGCCTCGACGGCGTCCACCTCGTCCGGTGCGACCCGCGCATTGGCGAGGGCCTCCAGGATGACGCGCTGCTGCGCCGGGCCGCTGGGGGCGGTCAGCCCGTTGCTGGCGCCGTCCTGGTTGACGGCGGAGCCCCGCACCACGGCCAGCACCTGGTGGCCGTTGCGCCGGGCGTCGGACAGCCGCTCCAGCAGCAGCAGACCGGCGCCCTCCGCCCAGCCCGTGCCGTCGGCGGCCGAGGCGAAGGATTTGCACCGGCCGTCCGGGGACAGCCCGCCCTGACGGCTGAACTCGATGAACGCACCGGGGCTGCACATGACGGTGACGCCTCCGGCCAGCGCGTACGAGCACTCCTCCTGGCGCAGCGCCCGGATGGCCAGGTGCAGGGCCACGAGGGACGACGAGCAGGCCGTGTCCACGGTGACCGCCGGGCCCTCAAGACCGAAGGTGTAGGCCAGCCGCCCGGAGGCGACGCTGGCGGTGTTGCCCGTCATCAAATGGCCCACGAGGTTCTCCGCCGCCTCATGGGGGCGTGGGCCGTAATCCTGTCCGGTCATGCCCACGAACACGCCGGTCCGGCTGCCGCGCAGGGTGGCGGGGTCGATGCCGGCCCGTTCGAACGCCTCCCACGAGATCTCCAGCAGCAGCCGTTGCTGCGGGTCCATGGCCAGCGCCTCGCGCGGGGAGATCCCGAAGAAGGCCGGATCGAAGGCGGCGGCGTCGTGCAGGAAGCCGCCGGGCGGGACGACGGGGGTGCCGTCGCCGTCGGCGCCGCCGTCAGGGCCCTGAAGCGAGGAAAGGTCCCAGCCACGGTCGGTGGGGACGTCGGATATGGCGTCGGTGCCCGTCGATACCAGCTGCCAAAGGGCCTCCGGGGAATGGACCCCACCAGGAAGCCGGCAGCTCATCGCGACAATAGCGATGGGTTCCTTGTCGGCCTCTTCCATTTCCCGGATGCGCTGCCGCGTCTGGCGCAGATCGGCCGTTACCAGCTTGAGGTAGTCGCGAAGAGTATCTTCATTAGCCATTCGACGCCACCTATTCAGGGCAGGCCAACGCATCCCCGGGTGAAGGAATGCCGGGGCAAATCGTTGGGCACGTCACCAGATCCGAGTGAAAACTATGGGATGGCCAGAGGGGGAACAACCCCTAGCCGGGCCCCTAGGGCCCCAAGCCGAAGCGGCCTTCACCTGCGGCGAGGGGCCTGACGGCCAGGGCCCGGGGACAGGCCGGGGGCAGGCCCTACGACCGGCCGAGTTCGTCGTTGATCAGGGCGAAGATTTCCTCGTCCGTCCCCGACTCGAGGACGTCCACACCGTTATCGGCGGCCCTCTCGGCAGTAGCGCGGCCCGGATCGGACCACTTGGCGAGCAGCGCCTGGAGGCGGACCACCACCTTCGCGCGGGTCATATTGTCCAGGGCGGCTCGGGAAAGAGCGTTGTCCACACTGTCCAGCTCATCGAAGAGTGACCGTTCAGCGGATTCCCTATCCGGGAACATTTCCCCGGCGATCCGCTGGGTGAGCGCCTCGACGGTGGGGTGGTCGAATACCAGGGTGGAGGGCAGCCGAAGTCCCGTGGCGGCGTTCAGCCGGTTGCGGAGTTCCACGGCGGTGAGCGAGTCGAATCCGAGATCCTTGAGCGCCCGCCCGGCATCGATGAGCGCACTGTCCGGGATATTGAGCACGGCTGCCACTTCCGCGCGAAGGAAATCCGCCAAAGCCCGGTGACGCTCGACAGCGGGCAGGGCGGCAAGCCGCCGGGTGAGGTCGTCGGTGTCCTGACGCGATGCGGCCACGCGCCGGTTCGGAGTGCCGGCGAGTCCCTTGAGCAGGGCGGGCACGGAGTCCGCCCGTTCGCGCAGCGCCGCACGGTCCAGCCGCACCGGCATCACCACCGCCGACGCGCACCGATCCGCCGCGTCGAACAGCGCCAGACCCTCCTCAGCCGACAACGCCACCAGCCCCGACCGAGCCATCCGCCGCACATCGGCATCCCCCAGACCACCCACCATCCCCCCACCCACCTGCTCCCACGGCCCCCAAGCCAAGGACTGGGCAGGCAGACCCAGGGCCCTGCGGTACTGGGCAAGCGCATCCAGATAACTGTTCGCCGCCGCGTAATTCGCCTGCCCCGGACCGCCCAAGGTCCCGGCCGCCGAGGAGAACAACACGAACGCCGACAGATCCATGTCACGGGTCAGCTCATGCAGATGCCACGCGGCGTCCACCTTGGGACGCAACACCGCATCCAGCCGCTCGGGCGTCAGCGACTCCACCACCGCGTCATCCAGCACACCCGCCGCATGCACCACCCCGGACAGGTCTCCTACGGTCGCGATGGCCTCCGCCAGCGCCGCACGGTCCGCCACATCACACGCCACCACCGACACCTCGGCACCCAAGGCCGACAACTCGGCACACAGCTCCTCCGCACCCGGCGCCGCCATACCCCGCCGACTGGTCAACACCAACCGACGCACACCCCGCACCGCCACCAAATGCCGCGCCACCAACGCACCCAGCACACCCGTACCACCCGTGACCAGCACCGCACCCCGGCCATCGAGCGGCGCCGGAACCGTCAGCACCACCTTGCCCACATGCCGCGCCTGACTCATGAAACGCAGCGCGTCCACCGCCTGGCGTACGTCCCACACCGTCACCGGAAGCGGCCGCAGCACACCCTCCCGGAACAGGGACATCAACGCGGACAGCATCTCCCCGATCCGCTCCGGACCGGCCTCGACCAGGTCATACGCCCGGTACCCGTCGACCGCCTCCCGCACATCCGTCTTCCCCAGCTCCAGGAACCGGCCGCCGTCCGCCAGCACCCGCAGCGAGGCGTCCACGAACTCACCCGCGAGCGAGTTCAGCACCACATCCACACCCCGGCCACCCGTGGCCGCAAGGAACCGCCCCTCGAACTCCAGATCCCGGGACGAGGCGATGTGATCGTCGTCCAGTCCCAGCTCCCTCAGCACACCCCACTTGGCCGGACTCGCCGTCGCCCACACCTCCGCACCCACATGCCGCGCCAACTGCACCGCCGCCATCCCCACCCCACCAGCGGCCGCATGCACCAACACCGACTCACCGGACCCCAACCCCGCCAGATCCACCAGCCCGTAATACGCGGTCAAGAACACCACCGGCACCGACGCCGCCCGCGCGAACGACCACCCCTCCGGCACCCGCGCCAGCATCCGCTGGTCCGCCACCGCCACCGACCCGATCGACGCCGGGAACAGGCCGAACACCCGATCGCCCGGGGCCAGCCCCACGACCCCCGGCCCCGTCTCCAGCACGACCCCGGCGCCCTCGCTGCCCAACCCCTCCTGGTCCACCACACCGAGCGTGAGCAGTACGTCCCGGAAGTTCAGCCCGGCAGCACGCACCCCGACCCGCACCTGACCGGGCCCCAACGGCTCATCTGCGGCCGGAGAGCCGACCAGCGCCACACCGTCCAAGGTGCCCGCGGCGGCCACCTCCAGCCGCCAGGACGGCTCCTCCGCGGGGACGGTGAGCGTGTTGTCGGCCTGAGCCGGGACCAGCCGTGGAACGGCCACCTCACCGAGGCGAACGGCAAGCTGCGGCTCTCCCGACCCGATGGCCTTCGGGATCGCGTGCCAGGACTCCTCGCTCCCGTCGACCTCCACGAGCACGAACCGGCCGGGGTGCTCGGACTGGGCGGACCGGACCAGGCCCTGGACGGCCGCCCCGACCATGCCTTCCCGGGTCACGATCGCCAATGTGGACGTCGCGCATCGCTCGTCGGCGAGCCACGCCCGCAACGTCGCCAGCGCCCAGGCGGTGGCGGCCCGCACCTGTTCCGTGGGCTCGCCCTCCGCCTCCGCCGGCGGCGTCACCAGTACGGCGTCCGGCGCCGTCGCGCCCGAGGCGATCGCGGCACCGAAGGCGGGGATGTCCGGATAGGCGACGGTTCCCGGCACCTCGAAGAAGAGGTCGCCGACGGTGGCCAAGGACATCGCCGACGCGGTGCTCGGCTCGGGCCACGGGGTCCAATCGAGCCGCAGCAGGGAGTCGGAGCCGACGTTGCCCGGCGCCCGGAGGCTTTCCGCCGAGACCGCGCGCAACACCAACGATGCGATTCGCGCGACGAGTTGACCGCCCGCGTCCGCGATCTCCACCGACACCGTGTCCGGCCCGGTCTGCGCCAGGCGCACCCGTACCGAGGTGGCGCCGGTCGCGTGGAGCGACACTCCGCGCCATGAGAAGGGCAGGCGGGTGGTGTCGTCATCCGCAAGCGCGGTCAGGCCCATCGAATGCAGGGCGGCGTCGAGCAGAGCGGGGTGCAGACCGAAGGACGCGACATCGGTGCCCGGGGGCAGTTCGACCTCGGCGAAGACGTCCTCCCCCAGCCGCCAGGCCGCCCGAAGCCCCCGGAACGCCGGCCCATAGCCATACCCCAGATCCGCCAACCGCTCATACAACCCATCAACCGCCACCGGCTCCGCACCCTCCGGCGGCCACTGCCCCCCACACGCCAACCCCGCCACCTCGCCGACCGCCGCCTCCGCGACCGTCAGCACACCCGACGCATGACGCACCCACGGCGCCCCCGACGCACCACCCTCCCCGCACGAGAACACCTCCACCGACCGCGCCCCCACCTCATCCGCACCACCCACCACCACCTGCAACCGCACCGCACCACCATCAGGCACCACCAACGGCGCCTCCAACGTCAACTCCTCCACCCGGTCACACCCCACCTCATCCCCCGCACGCAACGCCAACTCCACACACGCCGCCCCCGGCAACAAGACCTGGCCCAGCACCACGTGATCGGCGACCCACGGCTGTGCGTGCCGGGACACCCGGCCGGTCAGCACCACCGAGGAGCTGTCGGCCAACGGGACCGCGGCGGCCAGCAGGGGGTGGCCGGCCGGGGTGAGCCCGGCCGACGCGGCATCGGCTCCGGAGGACGGCTCCAGCCAGAACCGGCTCCGCTGGAACGGGTACGTCGGCAGGTCCACCGGACGCACCCGGGGCCCTCCCAGCACCGCAGGCCAATCGACGGGGACACCGCGTACGTAGGCGTGGGCCACGGCGGCCATCAGCGTCTCGGGCTCGGGACGGTCACGCCGCAGGACCGGGACGCTCACCCCGGCCACACTGTCCTGAGCCATCCCCGACAACGTGCCATCCGGACCCAGCTCCACGAACATGGCCACGCCCTCGGCGTCCAGGGCACGGACACCATCGTGGAAACGGACCGCCTCCCGCACGTGACGCACCCAGTACTCCGCACCATCCGGCACACCCACCTGGCCGGAAACGTTCAGCACCAGCGGAATCCTCGGCTCGGCATACTCCACCGACTCCGCCACCCGCCGGAACTCCTCCAGCATCCCCTCCATCAGAGACGAATGGAACGCATGCGACACCCGCAGCCGACGCACCCGACGACCCCGCGCCTCCCACTCCGCCGCAACCACCTCCACCACCGACGCCACACCCGACACCACCGTGGACGACGGACCATTGACCGCCGCGACGTCAACGCCGTCGCGCTCCGCCAGGCCCTCCAGCACCTCCGCCTCGGACGCCTCCACCGCCACCATCGCCCCACCCGACGGCAACGCCTGCATCAACCGACCCCGCGCCCCCACCAACCGGCAGGCATCCCCCAGCGAAAACATCCCCGCCACATGCGCGGCAGCCAACTCACCCACCGAATGCCCCAGCACGAAATCCGGGACCACACCCCAGGACTCCACCAACCGGAACAACGCCACCTCAACCGCGAACAACGCAGGCTGAGCAAACTCCGTACGATCCAAAACCCCCTGGTCGGCACCGAACACCACGTCCTTCAGCGGCCGCTCCAGCTCCAGCCCCTCACACACCGCGTCAAACGCCTCCGCGAACACCGGATAGGACTCATACAGCTCACGCCCCATCCCCACCCGCTGCGACCCCTGACCCGCGAACAAGAAAGCGCACTTGCCCTCCGCCACCACACCCTCGACCACCCCAGACGACGACTCCCCACGAGCCAACACCCCAAGCCCGTCCAACAACGACTCCCGGTCCCGGCCCAGCACCACCGCCCGCCGCTCCAACGCAGCCCGCGAGGCCACCAGGGACGCGGCCGTCTCCACCGGGTGTGTCTCGGGATGTTCCGCGGCGAACGACCCCAGCCGTTCGGCTTGTGCGCGCAGCGCCTGCTCGCCGACCGCCGACAGAACCCATGGAACGACCGGCGGCGGCAGCAGCGGTGCGGAATCCGGGTCGGGGTCGGTGGCCTCCTCCGGAGCCGCGTCCTCCAGGATGACGTGGGCGTTGGTGCCGCTGACGCCGAACGAGGACACCCCCGCGCGGCGTGGGCGTCCGGCCGAGTGGGGCCAGTCCACGGGGTCGGTGAGCAAGGACACCGCGCCGGAGGACCAGTCGACGTGTGGCGTCGGCTCGTCCACGTGCAGCGTTCGCGGCAGTACGCCGTGCCGCATGGCCATCACCATCTTGATCACACCGGCCACGCCGGCGGCCGCCGCGGTGTGCCCGATGTTGGACTTCAGCGACCCGATCCACAGGGGCCGGTCGCCCGCGCGGCCCTGCCCGTACGTCGCCAGCAGCGCCTGCGCCTCGATCGGATCGCCCAGCACCGTCCCCGTGCCATGCGCTTCCACCGCGTCCACCTCGTCCGGCGACACGCCCGCGGCGGCCAGCGCCTGCCGGATCACCCGCTGCTGTGAGGGGCCGTTGGGCGCGCTCAGGCCGTTGCTGGCGCCGTCCTGGTTGACCGCCGTGCCGCGCACCACCGCCAGCACCCGGTGGCCGTTGCGGCGCGCGTCGGACAGCCGCTCCAGGAGCAGGACGCCGACGCCTTCGCCCCAGGCCGTGCCGTCGGCCGCGGCGGCGAACGACTTGCAGCGGCCGTCGGGCGCCAGCCCGCGCTGGCGGCTGAACTCCACGAAGGCGACGGGGTTGACCACCACCGCGACCCCGCCGACGACGGCCAGCGAGCTCTCGCCCTGCCGCAGCGACTGGCAGGCCAGGTGGAGCGCCACCAGGGACGACGAGCAGGCCGTGTCCACCGTGACCGCCGGCCCTTCGAGACCCAGCGCGTAGGCCACCCGTCCGGAGACGACAGCGGTGGCGCCCCCGGTCAGGTAGTAGCCCTCGGCGCCCTCGGCGGCCTGCCGTGCACCGGCCCCGTAACCCTGCGCGGACGCTCCGACGAACACACCGGTCGGGGTGGTCCGCAGCGAGGTGGGATCGATGCCCGCCCGCTCGAACACCTCCCAGGACGCCTCCAGCATCAGCCGCTGCTGCGGGTCCATCGCGAGCGCCTCACGCGGGGAGATCCCGAACAGGGCGGGGTCGAAGTCCCCGATGTCCGGGATGAAGGCGCCCTCGCGGACGTAGGACGTGCCGGGCCGGTCCGGGTCGGGGTCGTACAGCGCGTCGAGGTCCCAGCCCCGGTCCGTGGGGAAGGGCGAGACGGCGTCGACCCCGTCGGCCACCACCCGCCACAGTTCCTCCGGTGACTCGGCGCCGCCGGGGTAGCGGCAGCTCATCGCCACGATCGCGATGGGGTCGTCCGCCGCCACCGGACCCGTCGGCCCGGCCGGCCCCGGCCCGGCGTCGGCGGCGGCGTCGTCGCCCAGGATCTCGTGGCGGAGGAAGTCCGCCAGCGCGGCCACCGTGGGATGGTCGTAGACCAGGGTCGCGGGCAGCCGCAGACCGCTGGCGTCGCTCAGCCGGTTGCGCAGCCGCACGGCGGTCAACGAGTCGAAGCCCAGCTCCCGGAAGGCGCGTCCGACTGGTATCGCACCGGGTTCGGCGTAGCCCAGGACGGCTGCGGCCTGTTCGCGTACGAGCGTGACCAGCAGCTCGGTCCGGCCGGACGCCGAGAGCGCGGCCAGCCGGCGGCGCAGCTCCGGTTGCGTGTCGCCGTCGGCGGCCGTGAACGTGGCCGTGGACGTGGCTGTGGCTGTGGACGTGGATTCTTCGAGCAGCCGCCGCACCTCGGGGAGTTCTCCGATGAGGGGGCGGGGGCGGGCCGAGGTGAAGAGCGGCACGAACCGGGCCCAGTCCACGTCCGCCACGGTCACGGTCGTCTCGTCGTGGTCCAGCGCCTGTCCCAGGGCGGTGATCGCCAGGTCGGGGTCCATCGGACGCAGACCGCGCAGCCGCAGATAGGCGTCGGCGGCGTCGTCGGCCGCCATGCCGGAGCCGCCCCAGGAACCCCAGGCGACCGAGGTGGCGGTGGCGCCCCGGTCGCGCCGCCGCTGGGCGAGGGCGTCGAGGAAGGCGTTCGCCGCGCCGTAGGCGCCCTGGTTACCGCTGCCCCACACCCCCGCGTTGGACGAGAAGAGGACGAAGGCGTCGAGCTGCTCCGGGGCCCCCGTGGACTCCGGGGACTCCGGGGACTCCGCGGCCTCCGGGGTGCCCGGAGCGCCCGGGGCGAGCAGCTCGTCGAGGAGGGCGGCGCCGACCGCTTTGGCGCCGAGCACCTCGGCGCACTCCCCCGGTGTGGTGTCGAGGAGCGGTGTGAGCTGGCCCACCCCGGCGGTGTGGAAGACGGCGTTCGGCGGATGCTCGGCCAGGAGCGCGGTCAGCGCGTCCCGGTCGGTGACGTCGCACGCGACGATCGTCACCTCGGCGCCGAGCGCCGTCAGTTCGTCCCTCAGGTGGTCGGCGCCGGGCGCGTCGGGGCCGCGCCGCCCCGTCAGGACCAGGTGGTCCGCGCCCTTCCGGGCCAGCCACCGCGCCACGTGGCCGCCGAGCGCACCGGTGCCGCCGGTCACCAGGACGGTGCCGCGCGGGCGCCAGGGCGAGGGAGCCGGGGCGGAGGCCGACGCCGCGCGCACCATCCTGCAGACGTACGTCCCCGAGGGGCGTACGGCGATCTGGTCCTCGTCACCCGCCGCGGCGAGGACGTCGCAGAGCCGCTGTCGAGCCCCGGCGTCCAGTGGCTCGGCGGGCAGGTCCAGCAGCCCGCCCCAGCGCTCGGGGTGCTCCAGACCGGCCACCCTGCCGAGCCCCCAGACCTGCGCCTGTACGGGGCTGAGCAGCCGGTCGGAGCGCTGTGCCGCGACCGCGCCCCGGGTGGCGAGCCATAGTGGCGTGGGGTGCCCGTCGAGCGCCTGGACCAGCGCGAGGGAAGCGGCGAGACCGCGCGGCACCGCCGGGTGTTCGGGGTGCGGTGCCTCGTCCAGGGCCAGCAGCGACAGTACGCCCGACAGGGGCGCCGACTGCTGGTCCACGGCATCCGCCACGACGTCCGCCATGGCGCCCTCCAGCGTGGCGCGGTCGGCGTCCGCGCAGCACACGGGGAGGGGCACGACGAGGGCGCCGGACTCGGCCAGGGCGGAGGACACGGAGCCCACCAGCGGGTCGTCGAGGTGCGAGTCCGGGACGGCGAGCAGCCAGCTGCCGGAGAGCCGGCCGGTGGACGGGACCGAGAGCGGCTGCCAGGTGATGCGGTACCGCCAGGAGTCGATGAGCGACCGGTCTCGTGCGGTACGGCGCCAGGTGGCCAGGGCGGGCAGCAGCTGCCCGACCAGTTCACCGTCCGCGTCGAGGGTCATCGCCAGCTCGGTCGCGTCGGCTCGTTCGACCGCGTCCCAGAAGCGCGTCTCGGCCTCATCGGCCCGTACGGGCTCGGTCACGTCGGTGGACGTGTGGCTGTCGAGCCAGTAGCGCTGCCGCTGGAAGGCATACGTCGGCAGATCTACCCGCCGCGCGCCTTCGAACAGCGACGACCAGTCCACGTCCACGCCGTTGACGTACGCCTCCGCCACCGAGGCCAGGAAACGCTCCAGACCGCCGTCGTCCCGGCGCAGCGAACCCAGCGCCACCGCCTCCGCACCCGCCGCGTCAATGCTCTCCTGCACACCGACCGCAAGCACCGGATGGGCGCTAGCCTCGATGAACACCCCGAAACCCCGCGCCAGCAACGCCTCGGTCGCCGCGCCGAACCGCACCGTCTCCCGCAGATTCCGATACCAATACCCGGCATCCAACTGCTCGGTATCCAGCCAGTCACCCGTCACCGTGGAGAAGAACGGCACCCGGGAACGCACCGGAGCGATCCCGCTCAGCTCCTCCAGCAACCGCTCCCGCAACACCTCCACATGCGCCGAATGCGAGGCGTAATCCACCTCGATACGGCGCGCCCGCACACCGTCCACCTCACAGGCCGCGACAAACTCGTCCAGCGCCGCCGCGTCCCCGGACACCACCACCGACGACGGACCGTTCACCGCCGCCACGCCCACCCGACCACCCCACGGCCCCAGCAGCGCAACCGCGTCGTCCGCCGAGACCGCCACCGACACCATCCCCCCGCCACCAGCCAACGCCGTCAGCGCCCGGCTCCGCAGCGCCACCACCCGCGCCCCGTCCTCCAACGACAACCCACCCGCCACACACGCCGCCGCGATCTCGCCCTGCGAATGCCCCACCACCGCACCCGGCACCACACCGAAGGACTCCCACAACGCCGCCAACGACACCATCACCGCCCACAACACCGGCTGCACCACATCCACCCGCCCCAACGCAACCTCATCCCCCAAGACCCCGGTCAGCGACCAGTCCACATAAGCCGACAACACCCGCTCACACTCCGCCATCCGCCCCGCGAACACCGGCGAAGCCCCCAGCAGATCCACCGCCATCCCCACCCACTGCGACCCCTGCCCCGGAAACACCAACACCGACTTGCCGCCACCGGGCGCCCCACCCGTGATCAGCCCCGGAGCCGAACCGCCCTCCGCCAGTGCCGCCAGACCGGCGCGTAGCTCCGCCATACCGTCCGCCACCACCGCCGCCCGATGCGGCAACGCCGCCCGCGAAGCCGCCAAGGACAGCCCCACATCGGCCGGGTGCGGATCCGTACGGCCGTCCGAGCGGCCCTCCGTGAACGACAGCAGCCGCCGCGCCTGCTCCGCCAGGGCCCGTTCGCCTCGGGCCGACAGCACCCAGACGACCGGCCCTTCCGCGGGTTCGGCCGTGGGCTCCTCGGCCGGCGCCGGCGGCTGTTCGAGGATCACATGGGCGTTGGTGCCGCTCATGCCGAACGACGAGACACCCGCGCGCCTCGGCCGACCGTCCGTCTCCGGCCACTCCCGCGCCTCCGTCAGCAGCGACACCCCACCCGACGACCAATCCACATGCGGCGACGGCTCATCCACATGCAACGTCCTCGGCAACACACCGTGCCGCATCGCCATCACCATCTTGATGACGCCACCCACACCCGCGGCGGCCGCACTGTGCCCGATGTTCGACTTCAACGACCCCAGCCACAAGGGCCGGTCCGCCGCCCGGTCCCGGCCGTAGACCGCCTGTAGCGCCTCCACCTCGATGGGGTCGCCCAGCACCGTCCCGGTGCCGTGCCCCTCCACCGCGTCCACCTCGTCCGGCGACAGCCCGGCACCCGCCAGCGCTTGCCGGATCACCCGCTGCTGCGACGGGCCATTGGGCGCCGTCAGCCCATTGCTCGCACCGTCCTGGTTGACCGCACTGCCCCGCACCACCGCCAGCACCGGAAGCCCGCGCCGACGCGCCTCCGACAACCGGGTCAGCAGCAGCACACCGACCCCCTCGGCCCACCCCGTACCGTCCGCGCCCGCCGCGTACGCCTTGCACCGCCCATCGGCGGACAGCCCCCGCTGCCTGCTGAATTCGATGAACGGTCCGGGGCCGGACAGGATCGTCGCACCGCCCGCGAGCGCCATCGAGCACTCGCCCTTGCGCAGGCTGTGGCAGGCGAGGTGCAGGGCGACCAGGGACGAGGAGCACGCCGTGTCCACGGTCACCGCCGGGCCCTCCAGGCCGAGGGCGTAGGCCACCCGCCCGGAGGCGACGCTCGCGGCGGTGCCGGTCAGCAGATGTCCTTCCAGCTCTCCGGGCGCGGAGCCGGCGCGGGGGCTGTAGTCCTGGCCGTTCGTACCGGTGTACACGCCGATCGCGGCACCGCGTACCGAGGTGGGGGCGATCCCGGCGCGTTCGAAGACCTCCCAGGTCGCCTCCAGCAGCAGCCGCTGCTGCGGGTCCATCGCGAGCGCCTCGTGCGGACTGATCCCGAAGAACCCGGCGTCGAACTCTGCCGCGTCGTGGACGAATCCGCCCTGGGTGGCGTAGGACGTGCCCGGCTCGTCCGGGTCGGTGGAGCGGAGGGCGTCGAGGTCCCAGCCGCGATCGGCCGGGAAGTCCGAGATCGCGTCAACCTGATCGTGGACGAGCCGCCACAGGTCCTCCGGGGAGCTGACCCCGCCGGGGTATCGGCACGCCATGGCCACGATGGCGACCGGCTCGGCCTCGGCGGATTCGACCTCCTGCAACCGCTGCCGGGTCTTCCGCAGCTCGGCGGTCATCCACTTGAGGTGGTCCAGGAGCTTCTCTTCGTTCGTCATTCGGTACGCAACTCCTCGGATCGAGCCGTCGGCCGTGGTTTCCCCGGCCGGGTCAGGCTTTGCCGAACTCCTGGTGGATGAGGTCGAACAGGTCGTCCGCGGTGGCCTCGTCCAGGTCCTGGTTCTGGGTCTGGTCCTTGTCCCGGGCTTGGCCCTCGGCCGTGTTCCGCGCCGGTTGGCTCCGTACGGCCAAGGAGTCCGCGCCGCCGGACGCGAGCAGCCGGGGCAGGCGTGCCCGGACGGTGGCGTGCGCGGGGTCGTCGGCCGGGAGCGCCGCCAGTACGGATTCCAGCTCCTCCAGCGTGCGCAGCGCCCGCTCACCCGAGCCGGCCCCGGAACCAGGGCCAGGGCCAGGGCCGGAGTCGAGGGCTTCGGTCCGCAGGTGGTGGGCGACGCTCTCCGGTGTGGGGTGGTCGAAGGCGAGCGCGGCGGGCAGCGGCAGCCCGGTGGCCGTGGCCAGCCGGTTGCGGAAGTCGACGGCGGTCAGCGAGTCGAAGCCCAGGTCGCGGAAGGCCCGGTCCGGCTCGATGGTCCGGGCCGAGGGGTGGCCCAGAGCCGCCGCGGCGTGCTCGCGCACGAGTTCCAGCACCAGCTGGTCCCGCTCCGGCTCCGGCGCGCCGGCCAGCCGCTCGGCCAGCGTGCGCCCGGAGGAGTCAGGGGCGGTGGAGTCGGTGGCCGTGGTGTCCGCCGTGGCCCGCCGCACCTCCGCCAGGTCGCCGAGCAGCGGGCTCGGCCGCAGTGCGGTGAAGCCCGGGGCGAACCGCTCCCAGTCCACGTCGGCCACCACCGCGCAGGCCGGGCCGCCCGGCAGCTCCCACAGGGCCTCGACCGCCTGCCGGGGCTCAAGGGGCCGCAGGCCGCGCCGGCGCAGGTGGTCCTCGGCGTCGGTGGCCATTCCGCCCTCGGCCCAGGGCCCCCAGGCCACCGAGGTGGCGGACCGGCCGCGGGCCCGGCGCTGTTCGGCCAGAGCGTCTAGGAAGGCGTTGGCGGCCGCGTAGGCGCCCTGGCCGCCGCTGCCCCAGACGGCGGCGATGGAGGAGAACAGGACGAACGCGTCGAGGGGGTCGTCGGCGAACAGCTCGTCCAGGTGCAGCGCACCGGTGACCTTGGCGGACACCACCGCGGCGTAGTCGCCGAGGTCCGTGCGGACGTCCGGCATCTCGGCCGCTCCGGCGGCGTGGACGACGGCGGTGACCGGTGGGCCGGCCGCGCGCACCCGGTCGACGAGGGCGGCCAGGGCGTCCCGGTCGGCGACATCGCAGGCGACCACGGTGACGGCGGCGCCCAGGCCGGTCAGTTCGGCCTCCAGGGCGGCGGCGCCCGGCGCCGACGGGCCCCGGCGGCTGAGGAGCACCAGGTGTTCGGCGCCCTCACGGGCCAGGGCACGGGCGACGTGTGCGCCCAGGACGCCCGTGCCACCGGTGATCAGTACGGTGCCTCGCGGCCGCCACCGAGGGGTCCGGGGGTCCTTCCCGGCACGGCCCTTTCCGGCACGGTCCTTCCCGCCACGGTCCTTCCCGCCGCCACGGATCTCCCCGCAGTCATCGACCTTCCCGCCGCCATGGACCTTCCCGCCGCCATGGACCTTTCCGCCGCCATGGACCCTTCCGCCCCGGACCAGCCTGCGGCCGAACACCCCGGCGGCCCGCACCGCCAGCTGGTCCTCGCCCTGTCGTCCGCCCGTCAGCGCCGTGGCGAACCGCTCCCGGGCGCGGGGGTCCCAGGTTTCGGGCAGGTCGACGAGCCCACCCCAGGCGTCGGGGTGTTCCAGGGCCATCGCCCGGCCCAGGCCCCACAGTTGGCCCTGCGAGGCGCTGGTGAGCGGATCGCCGGGGCCGGTCGACACCGCGCCGCGGGTCGCACACCACAGGGGTGCGGTGATGTTCCGGCCGTCCACCGTCCCCAGCAGGGCGAGGGTGTGCCGGAGACCTCTGGGTACCGCCGGTTCCTCCTCGCCCGGGGTGTCGTCCAGGGCGAGCAGCGACAGCACACCGGTCACCCCGGGCGGCGCGGCGGCCAGCCCCTCGGCGAGGCTCGCCTCATCGGTCACCAGGACGGTCCGGGTGCGGGCGCCGTGGTCGCTCAGCGCCCGCTCGGCTCCTTCGGCCGACGGGTGGGACGCGAGCGCGGCGGGCACGAGGACCAGCCAGGTGCCGGCGGGCGCGGCGGCGGGCGGGAGGTCGAGGGGCTTCCAGGTGACGCGGTAGCGGCGGCGGTCCGCCGCGGACCGTTCCCGCCGGCCGCGCCGCCAGGCCGAGAGGGCGGGCAGCACGGCGCTCCACGGCTGTTCGTCGCCCACCTCCAGCATGGTGCTCAGCGCCTGGTGGTCGGCGCGCTCCACGGCGTCCCAGAAGGGCGCGTCCACGGTGTCGTCGGGCGCCCGTTCCGAGCCCGCGGACGGGCCCGTGTTCGCGGCCGGGCCCGAGTCCGCCTCCGCGTCCGCGTCCGGTTCCGGGTCCAGCCAGTAGCGGCGGCCCTGGAAGGCGTACGCCGGGAGGTCCACCCGCCGGGCGCCGGTGTCCTCGAACACCGCCGGCCAGGCGACCTGGGCCCCTCTGACGTGGGCGGTACCGAGCGCCGCGCACAGGCTCTCGGCCTCGGGGCGGCCGGCGCGCAGGGCGGGCACCAGCGCCACGTCGGAACCCTCGGGCAGGCAGTCCTGGCCCATGGCGCTGAGCACGCCGTCCGGGCCGAGTTCGAGGAAGGTACGGACGCCCTGGTCGGCCAGGTACCGCATACCGTCCAGGAAGCGCACGGTATGGCGGACATGCCGCACCCAGTACTCCGGGGTGCCGATCTCCTCCGGGTCGGCGGGGCGGCCGGTGAGGTCGGACACCACGGGTATCGCGGGGGTTTCGTACCTCACGGTCTCCGCCACCCGCCGGAAGTCGTCGAGCACGGGGTCCATGAGCGGTGAGTGGAAGGCGTGCCCGGTCCGCAGCCGCTTCACCTTCCGGCCCCGGTCCTCCCAGTGGGCGGCGAGCCGTGCGATGTCCTCCTCCGCGCCGGAGAGCACCACGGCCGACGGCCCGTTCACGGCCGCGATGCCGACACCGTCCGGCAGGCCGACACCATCCGGCAGATACGCCGACTCCAGGACCTCGGCCTCCGAGGCCCGCACCGCCACCATCGACCCACCGGCGGGGAGCGCCTGCATCAGCCGGCCGCGCGCCGCCACCAGCCGGCACGCGTCCTCCAGGGAGAACACGCCCGCCACATGCGCGGCGGCCAGCTCGCCCAGCGAATGCCCCAGCAGTGCGTCGGGCCGTACGCCCCACCGCTCCAGCAGCCGGAACAGCGCCACCTCCACCGCGAACAGGGCGGGCTGGGCGACCTCGGTCCGGTCCAGCGCAGCCGCGTCGTCGCCGAACACCGCGGCCCGCAAGGGCAGGTCGATCCGCGCGCACACCGCGTCGAACGCCTCCGCGAACACCGGGTGCGCCTCGTAGAGTTCCCGTCCCATCCCGGTGCGCTGCGCACCTTGTCCGGTGAACAGGAAGGCCACCTTCCCGTCCTTGGCCGCGCCCTCGACAACGCCCGGAGAGGGGGTCCCGTCCAGCAACGTCTCCAGGCCACGCAGCAGTTCCGTACGGTCGGCCCCGACGATGACGGCCCGGTGGGCGAGCGCGGCACGCGAGGTGGCCAGCGAGAACGCCACGTCGCGGGGGTGGTCGTGCCGCCCCGCCCCCTGGAGGTGAGCCCGGAGCGTACGGACCTGAGCGCGCAGCGCATCCCGCCCAGGAGCGGAGAGAAGCCAGGGAACCACCCCCCGGGAGCGGGTCCCGGAGGCGCCAGGGGCCTCGGGGACGGCGGGGACCCCGGCGGCCCCGGGGGTCCCAGGGACGTCGGAAGTCCCGGAGGCCCCAGGGACCTCGGGGGCGGCGGGAGTCCCGGCGGCCTCGGGGGCGGCGGGAGTCCCGGCGGCCTCGGGGGTGGCGGGGGTCCCGGGGGTCCTGGGGGTCCCGGGGACGGCGGGGACCTCGGGGGTGGCGGGAGTCCCGGCGGCCTCAGGGGTGGCGGGGGCCCCGGCGGCCCCGAGGGCCCCGGGGGTCCCGGGGGTCCCAGGGACGGCGGCGGCCGGGGCGGCCGGGGCGGGATCCGGGGCGTGTTCGAGGATCACATGGGCGTTGGTGCCGCTCATGCCGAACGACGAGACACCCGCGCGCCTCGGCCGGCCGTCCGTCTCCGGCCACTCCCGCGCCTCCGTCAGCAGCGACACCCCACCCGACGACCAATCCACATGCGGCGACGGCTGATCCACGTGCAGCGTCCGCGGCAGGACGCCGTGCCGCATCGCCATCACCATCTTGATCACACCGGCCACACCGGCCGCCGCCTGCGCATGCCCGATGTTCGACTTCAACGACCCCAGCCACAACGGACGGTCCACCGCACGCCCCCGCCCGTACGTCGCCAGCAGCGCCTGCGCCTCGATCGGATCGCCCAGCTTCGTCCCCGTGCCGTGCCCCTCCACCGTGTCCACCTCATCCGGCGACAGCCCGGCACCCGCCAGCGCCTGCCGGATCACCCGCTGCTGCGACGGACCGTTGGGCGCCGTCAGCCCATTGCTCGCACCGTCCTGGTTGACCGCACTGCCCCGCACCACCGCCAGCACCGGAAGCCCACGCCGACGCGCCTCCGACAACCGGGTCAGCAGCAGCACGCCCACCCCCTCCGCCCACCCCGTACCGTCCGCGGACGCCGCGAACGCCTTGCACCGACCGTCCGGCGCCAGCCCTCGCTGCCTGCTGAACTCCACGAAGCCGCCGGGCGTGGACATCACGGCGACGCCGCCGACCAGCGCCTGGGCGCATTCGCCCGTGGCGAGGGCCTTCGCCGCCAGGTGCAGGGCCACCAGCGACGACGAGCAGGCGGTGTCCACCGTCAGCGCCGGGCCCTCCAGGCCCAGGGTGTAGGCGATGCGTCCGGCGAGCACGCCCGCCGCGTTGCCGGTGAGCAGATGCCCTTCCAGCTGCCGCACAGCGGGCCCGCCCAGGGAGAGGTAGTCCTGTCCGCTGGTGCCGATGAACACGCCCGTCGCCCGGTCCCGCAGGGAGGTGGGGTCCACACCGGCCCGTTCGACGGCTTCCCAGGAGACCTCCAGCAACTGCCGCTGCTGCGGGTCCATGGCCAGCGCCTCGCGGGGCGAGATCCCGAAGAAGTCCGCGTCGAACCGGGTGGCGTCGTCCAGGAATCCGCCGTGCCGGACGTACGACGTCCCCGGCTGGTCCGGATCGGGGTCGTACAGCCTCTCCAGGTCCCACCCCCGGTCGGCGGGGAACGGGGCGACGGCGTCGCCGCCGCGCTCCACCAGCTCCCACAGGTCCTCCGGCGACCGCACCCCGCCGGGCAGCCGGCACGCCATGCCGACGATGGCGAGGGGCTCGTCCGACCGCACCCCGACCCCCGTGCCATCGAAAGCCTCGTCCGCCCCGCCCAGGGCCTCGGTCCTCAGGTGCCGGGCGAGCGCGGACGGGGTGGGGTGGTCGAACGCGAGGGTGGACGACAGCTCCAGGCCGGTCGCCGCGTTCAGCCGGTTCCGCAGCTCGACGGCCGTGACGGAGTCGAAGCCCAGGTCCCTGAAGGCGCGTTCGGCGCCGACGGCGGCCGGGGACCCGTGCCCCAGCACGGTGGCCACCTGGAGCCGCACCAGGTCCAGCAGCTCACGCTCCTGGTCGGCCGCCGGCCGCCCCGCGAGCCGCTCCCGCAGCGGTGACTCCCCCGTGGCGGCGCCCGGCGCGAGGGCTGCGGGCTGGGCGGCGGGCACCACCTCGGGCATGGTCGTCTCGGCGTCCAGCCAGTAGCGGGTGCGCTGGAAGGCGTAGGTCGGCAGGTCCACCCGCCGGGCCCCGGTGCCGTGGAACACCGCTTCCCAGTCGGGGCCGGCGCCCCTGATGTGCAGCCGGCCGAGCGCCGTCGTCAGCGCCTCGGCGTCCGGCCGGTTCGTGCGGAGCGCCGGTATGAACGCGATGTCCGCGCCACCGGTCAGGCACTGGTCTCCCAGGGCGCCCAGGGTGCCGTCCGGGCCCAGCTCCAGGAAGGTCCGGACACCCTGGTCCACCAGCCACCGGACGCCGTCGGCGAACCGTACGGTCCCCCGGACGTGCCGCACCCAGTAGTCGGGAGAGGCGATCTCCTCGGCGTCGGCGGCCGTGCCGGTGAGGTTGGAGACGACGGGGATGCGCGGCGGGTGGAAGGCCACCTCCTCCGCCACCGCCCGGAACCGGTCCAGCACGGCGTCCATATGCGGCGAGTGGAAGGCCCGGTCCACCCGCAGCCGCGTCGCCTTCCGGCCTTCGGCGGCCCAGGACTGGGCGAGTTCCTCGACCGCGTCCTCGTCCCCGGAGACCACCGTGGACGACGGGCTGTTGACGGCGGCGATGTCCACCCGCCCGGCCAGTCCGTTCAGCGAAGCACGCACCTCGGCTTCCCCGGCCCGCAACGCGACCATGGCCCCGCCGGGGGGCAACTCCCCCATCAGCCGGCCACGGGCGGCCACCAGGCGGCACGCGTCCGCCAGCGAGAACACCCCGGCCAGATGCGCCGCCGCCAGCTCGCCCACCGAGTGCCCGAGCAGCCGGGTGGGGCGCACCCCGCGCCGTTCCAGGCCCCGGAACAACGCCACTTCCAGCGCGAACAGCGCCGCCTGGGTGTACGCGGTGTGGTTCAGCGGCTCCGGGTCGTCCCCGAACACCACCTCCGCGAGGGGGCGTTCGAGATGCCCGGCGAAGTGCCCGCTCACCTCGTCGAAGGCGGCGGCGAAGGCCGGGTCGTCCCGGTACAGCCCCCGGCCCATCCCCAGCCGCTGGGACCCCTGGCCGGGCAGGAGGAAGGCGAGGTCGCCGGGGGCCTTCGTGCCCTGGACGAGCTGAGGCGCGGGCCGGTCGTCGGCCAGGGCGGCGAGCCCCTCGCGCAACTCGTCGGCGGTCGTGCCCGTGACGACGGCCCGGTGTTCCCGGACGGCGCGCGTGGTGGCCAACGAGAACGCCACGTCGAGCGGACGGAGCACAGGGCCCCCGGCGGTGGACGCGGCGTCCCCGGCCGTAGACGCGGCACCCCCAGCGGTAGACGCGGCACCCCCGCCGGTAGACGCGGCGTCCCCGGCGGTGGACGCACGGCCCTCGATGGTGGGCGCGGCATCCCCGGCGCTCGACACAGGGTTCTCGACGGCCGGCACAGAGCCCCCGGCGACCGGCACGGGGTTCTCGACGGCCGGCACGGCATCCCCGGCAGTGGACGCAACGTCCCCGGCGGTGGACGCGCGGCCCTCGACGGTGGGCGCGGCATCCCCGGCAGTGGACGCAACGTCCCCGGCAGTCGGCACGGCATCCCCGGCGGTCGCGGTCAGCAGGCTCCGGGCCTGTGCCCGCAGGGCGTCGGGAGTGTCACCGGAGAGCACCCAGGGCACCACCGCGAGAGCGGCCGACGGTTCTCCGGCCACGGCGATCGACAGGTCGGCCGGGTCGGCCGGGAGGCCGGACGAGGGGTCGGCCGGGGGGTCGGGGGCCTCCACGATGACGTGGGCGTTCGTGCCGCTGATGCCGAAGGACGACACGGCGGCCCGGCGCGGCCGGCCATCCTCCACGGCCCACTCCCGCGCCTCCGTCAGCAGCGACACCCCACCCGACGACCAGTCCACATGCGGCGACGGCTCATCCACATGCAACGTCCTCGGCAACACACCGTGCCGCATCGCCATCACCATCTTGATGACGCCACCCACACCGGCCGCCGCCTGCGCATGCCCGATGTTCGACTTCAACGACCCCAGCCACAAGGGCCGGTCCACCGCACGCCCCCGCCCGTACGTCGCCAGCAGCGCCTGCGCCTCGATCGGATCGCCCAGCACCGTCCCCGTGCCGTGCGCCTCCACCGCGTCCACCTCATCCGGCGACAGCCCGGCGCCTTCCAGGGCCCGTAGGATCACCCGCTCCTGGGAGGGGGCGTTGGGCGCCGTGAGTCCGTTGCTGGCACCGTCCTGGTTGACCGCGCTGCCCCGCACCACCGCCAGCACGGGGTGCCCGAGCCGACGGGCGTCCGACAGCCGCTCGACGAGGAGTACCCCGGCCCCCTCGGCCCAGCCGGTGCCGTTGGCACCGGCCGCGAACGCCCGGCACCGGCCGTCCGGGGACAGCGCCCGCTGGCGGCTGAACTCCACGAAACCGGCCGGTGTGGACATCACCGTCACCCCGCCGGCCAGCGCCATCGAGCACTCCCCGCGCCGCAGCGCCTGGCAGGCCAGGTGCAGGGCCACCAGTGAGGACGAGCACGCCGTGTCCACCGTGATGGCCGGGCCCACGAGTCCGAAGGTGTAGGCCAGCCGGCCGGAGGCGACACTCGCCGCGCTGCCGTTGCCCAGATACGCCTCGAACCCCTCCGGAATCACCCGCAGGCGGGACGCGTAGTCGTTGTACATGACCCCGGTGAACACTCCGGTGTCGCTGCCCCGCAGCCGCGCAGGGTCGATCCCCGCGCGTTCGAACGCCTCCCAGGAGGTTTCCAGCAGCAGCCGCTGCTGCGGATCGATCGCCAGGGCCTCCCGGGGCGAGATCCCGAAGAAGGCCGGGTCGAAGTCGGCGGCGTCGTACAGGAAACCGCCGTGGCGGACGTACGACGTCCCCGGGTGGTCCGGGTCCGGGTCGTACAGCGCCGCCACGTCCCAGCCCCGGTCCGACGGGAAGTCCGATACGGCGTCCACGCCATCGCGCACCAGCGCCCACAGGGCCTCCGGCGACCGCACCCCGCCGGGGAACCGGCAGCCGATCCCGATGACCGCGACGGGCTCGTGCTCCCGCGCCTCGTACTGGCGCAGGCGGCGGTTGGCCTTCTTCAGATCGGCGGTCACCCGCCGGAGATAGTCGCGCAGTTTCTCTTCGTTGGACATCTGACCTCACCCCTGAAGTGGCCGGGCGGCGGGCACGTGGCGGATCACGGGAGTCCCAACTCGCGGATCACGGGAAACCCCAGCTCGCGGATCATGGAGGTCCCAGCTCGCGGATCACGGGCGTCCCAGTTCCTTGTCGATCAGCTCGAACATGGCCTCGTCGGTGGCCGTGCCGAGGTCCACGTCCTCGTCGAGGCCCCCGTCCCCGGCCCGGTCCGAGGGCAGGGGCGAGGACGGGGCCGGGGACGGGCCCGGCCCGTCGATGCGGCGGCCGACGGCTTCGTCCCACTTCCGCAGCATCGCCCGCAGCCGCGCGGTGACCGCTCCGCGCCGGCCGTCGTCGGACGGCACCCCGGCGAACGCCTCCTCCGCCCGGTCGAGTTCGGCCAGCACCAGGTCGGTCCCGGTCCGCTCCCCCGCGCCCAGTTCCTCGAGCAGGTGGCGGGCGAGCGCCGCGGGCGTGGGATGGTTGAAGACCACGGTGACCGGCAGCGCGAGACCGCTCGCCGCGGTGACGCGGTTCCGCAGGTCGACCGCGGTCAGCGAGTCGAACCCCAGCTTCTTGAACGCCTGCTCCTCGTCGACCGCCTCCGGCGTGTCATGCCCCAGCACGGCGGCGGTCTGGGCGCGTACGAACTCCAGGACCGCGCGCTCCCGCTCCTCCGGCGCCAGACCGGCCACCCGCCCGGCGAGCGACTGGGCCGGCGACTCGGCCGGTCCGGGCCGGGCGGCCCCCGTCGCGCCCGGCACCAGCCCCGCCACCAGCGGCGACGGATGGGTGCGCAGGGCCCCGACCACCAGGTGCGCCGGTACGGCCAGGGCACGGCCGGACGCCCGTGCCAGGTCGAACAGCTCCAGGCCGTCGCGGCGGGACAACGGGGTCATGCCGTGGCGTTCGATCCGACGCCGGTCGGCCTCGTCCAGGTGTCCGGTCATCCCGCCGACCTCCTCCCACAGCCCCCAGGCCAGGGACTGTCCGGCCAGCCCGGTGGCGCGCCGATGGTGCGCGAGCGCGTCCAGGAAGGTGTTGGCCGCCGCGTAGTTGCCCTGCCCGGCGCCGCCGAGCGTGCCGACGACGGAGGAGAACAGGACGAAGGCGGCGAGGTTCTGCCTGGCCGTCAGCTCGTGCAGATGCCAGGCCGCGTCCACCTTGGGGCGCAGCACGGCGTGCAGCCGTTCGGGGGTGAGCGCGGTGACGAGTCCGTCGTCGAGTACGCCCGCGGCGTGCACGACTGCGGTCAGCGGATGGGACCGCGGAACATCGGCCAGCACGGCGGCCAAGGCGTCCCGCTCGGCCACATCGCAGGCCACGGCTCGTGCGTCGGCGCCCAGTTCGGCGAGCTCGGCCACCAGCTCCGCCGCGCCGGGGGCCTGGGCGCCGCGGCGGCCGGTCAGCAGCAGTCGGCGCACCCCGTGGCGGGTGACCAGATGGCGGGCGATCAGCGCGCCGAGGGCGCCGGTGCCGCCGGTGACCAGGACCGTGCCGTCCGGGTCCAACGGTTCGGCCGCACCGACACCGGCAGCAGCACCGGCATCCACACCAACACCCGCACCCGCGCCCGCACCCGCGCCCGCGCCCGCGCCCGCGCCCGCGCCCGCGCCCGCCGATGCGACCCTGGTCAGCCGGGGTACGTACGCCACGCCCGAGCGCAGGGCCAGCTGCGGCTCGCCGGAGGCGACGGCGGCGGCCAAGGCGGACTCGGACTCCTCGGTGCCGTCCACATCGATCAGGACGAAGCGGCCGGGGTGCTCGGACTGCGCCGAGCGGACCAGCCCCCATACGACGGCCCCGGCCAGGTCCGCGATCTCCTCGTCCGCGCGGACGCCCACCACCCGGCGGGTGACGATCACCAGCCGCGCGGCGGCGGGCCGTTCCTCGTCCTCGAGCCACTGCCGTATCAGCGTCAACGCCCGCTCGGCCACGTCGTGCGCGGCGTGCGGGCCACCCTGGCCGGCGCCGGCCGGGCCCAGCGCGACGGTCACCACGGACGGCGTCCGCGCCGCGGCGGGCAGCTCGCCGCCGTCGGGCACCCGGTACGGGGCGTCGTCGAACGGCCCGGTGGGCAGGGGCGCCGCCGACCACTCCACCCCGTACAGCGACTCGGCCGGATTCCTCCGGTCGGCGCGCAGCTCCTCGGACGAGACCGGGCGCAGCGCCAGCGAGTCGACGGTGGCGATGTGCTCGCCCGCCTCGTCGGTGACGACCAGCTTGACCGCTTCCGGGCCGGCCGGTGACATCCGTACCCGCAGGGCGGTCGCGGCCGTGGGCCGCAGCAGCACACCGGTCCAGGCGAAGGGCAGCCGGACATCCGGTGTCCGGTCCGCGGGATCGAGGAGGACCGCGTGCAGCGCGGCGTCCAGAAGCGCGGGGTGGAGGCCGAAGGAGGCGGGCTCCAGGCCCTGGGGCAGCCGTGTCTCGGCGAACACCTCGCCGTCGGCCTGCCACACCGCGCTCAGCCCCTGGAAGGCGGGCCCGTAGTGGTAGCCGGTCTCGCTGAGGGTGTCGTACAGGCCCGCCACGTCCACCGACGCGCGGTCGGCGGGCGACGGCCAGGCGGCCGCCGACCGGGCCGTGGTGGCCGCCGGGTCAGCGGAGACCGCCAGCGCACCGGCCGCGTGCCGGGTCCAGGGCGCCTCGGCCGGGGCGTCCTGCGACCTGCTGTGGATCTCCAGCGACCGGCGGCCCTCGTCGTCCGGCGCCGACACCCGTACGTGCAGCGACACACCGCCGGTCGCGGAGAGCACGAGGGGCGCCTGGAGCGTCAGCTCCTCCAGCAGGGCGCATCCGGCTTCCCGCCCGGCGTGCGCGGCGAGCTCCAGGAAGGCGGTGCCCGGGAACAGCGCGCTGCCGAGCACCGTATGGTCGGCCAGCCACGGATGGGACGACAGCGACAGCCGCCCGGTCAGGACGAGACCACCGTCACCGGGCAGCTCGACGGCGGCCCCCAGGAGCGGATGGTCCGCCCGCGCGAGCCCCAGGCTGCCGACGTCCTGGCGGCCGCCCTGCGCGTCGAGCCAGTAGCGCTGCCGCTGGAAGGCGTACGTCGGCAGATCGACGCGCCGCGCGCCCTCGAACAACGACGACCAGTCCACGTCCACACCATGGACGTACGCCTCGCCCACGGACCGCAGGAACCGATCCAGGCCACCCTCGTCCCGGCGCAGCGAACCCAACGCCACCGCCTCCGCACCCGCCGCCTCGATGCTCTCCTGCACGCCGTAGGTCAGCACCGGATGGGCGCTGGCCTCGATGAACACCCCGAAACCCCGCGCCAGCAACGCCTCGGTCGCCGCGCCGAACCGCACCGTCTCCCGCAGATTCCGATACCAATACCCGGCATCCAACTGCTCGGTATCCAGCCACTCACCCGTCACCGTGGAGAAGAACGGCACCCGCGAGCGCGCTGGAGCGATCCCGCTCAGCTCCTCCAGCAACCGCTCCCGCAACACCTCCACATGCGCCGAATGCGAGGCGTAATCCACCTCGACCCGACGCGCCCGCACACCGTCCGCCTCACAGGCCGCGACGAACTCGTCCAGCGCCGCCGCGTCCCCGGACACCACCACCGACGACGGACCGTTCACCGCTGCCACTCCGACCCGGCCGTCCCACGGCTCCAGCAGCGCAACCGCGTCGTCCGCCGAGACCGCCACCGACACCATCCCGCCGCCACCAGCGAGTGCGGTCAGCGCCCGGCTGCGCAGCGCCACCACCCGCGCCCCGTCCTCCAACGACAACCCACCCGCCACACACGCCGCCGCAATCTCACCCTGCGAATGCCCCACCACCGCACCCGGCACCACACCGAAGGACTCCCACAACGCCGCCAACGACACCATCACCGCCCACAACACCGGCTGCACCACATCCACCCGCCCCAACGCAGACCCATCACCCAACACCCCCGTCAACGACCAATCCACATAAGCCGACAACGCCCGCTCACACTCCGCCATCCGCCCCGCGAACACCGGCGAAGCCCCCAGCAGATCCACCGCCATCCCCACCCACTGCGACCCCTGCCCCGGAAACACCAACACCGTTCGCCCGGCGGTCCGCAGTACCCCGCCCGGAGCCGCGGACGGCGAAAGGTCACGCAGCTGATCGAGGAAATCCGCCCGGCTCCGTCCGACCACCACGGCGCGGCGGTCCAGCGCCGCTCGCGTGGTGGCCAGCGACCATCCCACGTCGAGGGGACGAAGCTCCGGCGCACCGTCCACGAAGGCGGCCAGCCGCGCGGCCTGGGCACGCAGCGCCTCAGCGCTCCTCGCCGAGAGGGCCCAGACCACCGGGCCGCCCTCAACCGCCCCCTCCACGGCGTCCACGGCCCCGATGTCGTCGGCCGGAACGTGAACGTGTTCGAGAACCACATGCGCGTTGGTGCCGCTGACCCCGAACGACGAGACACCCGCGCGCCTCGGCCGGCCGTCCGTCTCCGGCCACTCCCGCGCCTCCGTCAGCAGCGACACCCCACCCGACGACCAGTCCACATGCGGCGACGGCTCATCCACATGCAACGTCCTCGGCAGCACACCATGCCGCATCGCCATCACCATCTTGATGACGCCACCCACACCGGCCGCCGCCTGCGCATGCCCGATGTTCGACTTCAACGACCCCAGCCACAGGGGCCGGTCCACCGCACGCCCCCGCCCGTACGTCGCCAGCAGCGCCTGCGCCTCGATCGGATCGCCCAGCTTCGTCCCCGTACCGTGCGCCTCCACCGCATCGACATCGCCCGGCCCCAACCGGGCCCCCGCCAGGGCGTCGCGGATCACCCGCTGCTGGGACGGGCCGTTCGGCGCCGTCAGCCCATTGCTCGCACCGTCCTGGTTGACCGCACTGCCCCGCACCACCGCCAGCACCGGAAGCCCACGCCGCCGCGCCTCCGACAGCCGGGCCACCAGCAGCACGCCCACGCCTTCCGCCCACCCCGTACCGTCAGCGGACGCCGCGAACGCCTTGCACCGACCGTCCGGCGCCAGCCCCCGCTGCCTGCTGAACTCCACGAACATGCCCGGCGCCGCCATGGCGGTGACTCCGCCGGCCAGCGCCAGATCGCATTCGCCGCTCGCCAGTGCCCGGGTGGCCAGATGCAGGGCCACCAGCGACGACGAGCACGCCGTGTCCACCGTCAGCGCCGGACCCTCCAGGCCGAAGGTGTACGCCACCCGCCCGGACACCACGCTGGCGGTGGTCCCGGTCAGCAGATACCCGGCGGCGTCCTCGTCGGACTCGTACAGACGCGGGCCGTACTCCTGGGCGGTGGCGCCCATGAACACGCCCGTGCGGCTGCCCCGGAGCGTGGCCGGGTCGATCCCGGCCCGTTCGAACGTCTCCCAGGTCACCTCCAGCAGCAACCGCTGCTGTGGATCCATCGCCAGCGCCTCACGCGGGCTGATGCCGAAGAACTCCGCGTCGAAGTCGCCGAGGCCGGTCAGAAAACCGCCTTCCCGCACATACGACGTGCCCAGCCCGGCGCCCTCGGGGTCGTACAGCTCATCGGGACTCCACCCGCGATCGGCCGGAAGGCCGGTGATGGCGTCGACCTCGTCGGCGACCAGTCGCCACAGCCGTTCCGGAGAGGTGACCCCGCCCGGGAACCGGCAGCCCATCGCGGTGATCACCACAGGGTCCCGGTCCGCCGGGGCCACGGTCGGTCGGGGAGACTGCGCACCCTCCCGCGAACCGAGGAGCTGGTCACGGATGTGCCGGGCCAGGACGAGCGGGGTGGGCTGGTCGAAGAGCAGGCTGCTCGGCAGGGTGAGAGCGGTGGCCTCGTTGAGGGCGTTGCGCAGCTCGACGGAGGTCCCCGAGGTGAAGCCGTGGTCCTTGAAGGACAGTCCCGGGTCGATGTCCTGGGGTGTGCTGTGCCCGAGCACCGCGGCGGCATGGGCGCGCACCACGTCCAGGACGATCCGTTCCTGCTCGTCCTCGGGCCGGCCGTGGAGCCGCCGGGCGAGTGAGGCGGGCTCGACGGATGCCTCGGCGGGGGCCTCGCCCTCGGTGGGGCCCTCGGTGGGGCCCTCGGTGGGATCGCCCAGCCAGTAGCGCTTCCGCTGGAAGGCGTAGGTGGGCAGGGGAACACGACGCGCCCCGCTACCGGCGAAGACCGCGTGCCAGTCCACGCCCACACCACGCACATGGACGGTCGCCACCGCCCGCCACAACGACTCGGCCTCCGGACGATCACGACGCAGGACCGGAACACTCACCCCGGCCACGCTGTCCTGAGCCATCCCCGACAACGTCCCGTCCGGGCCCAGCTCCACGAACGTGGCCACGCCCTCGGCCTCCAGGACACGGACACCATCGTGGAAACGGACCGCCTCCCGCACGTGACGCACCCAGTACTCCGCACCATCCGGCACACCCACCTGGCCGGAGACATTCAGCACCAGCGGAATCCTCGGCGTCTGGTACTCCACCGACTCCGCCACCCGCCGGAACTCCTCCAGCATCCCCTCCATCAGGGACGAATGGAACGCATGCGAGACCCGCAGCCGACGCACCCGACGACCCCGCGCCTCCCACTCCGCCGCAACCACCTCCACCACCGACGCCACACCCGACACCACCGTCGACGACGGACCATTCACCGCAGCAACATCCACACCCTCGCGCCCCGCCAGGCCCTCCAACACCTCAGCCTCGGACGCCTCCACCGCCACCATCGCCCCACCCGACGGCAACCCCTGCATCAACCGACCCCGCGCCCCCACCAACCGACACGCATCCCCCAGCGAGAACACCCCCGCCACATGCGCGGCAGCCAACTCACCCACCGAATGCCCCAGCACAAAATTCGGGACCACACCCCACGACTCCACCAACCGGAACAACGCCACCTCAACCGCGAACAACGCAGGCTGAGCAAACTCCGTACGATCCAAAACCCCCTGGTCAGCTCCGAACACCACATCCCTCACCAGCAACGGCGCGAACCCCTCACACACCGCGTCGAACGCCTCCGCGAACACCGGATAGGACTCATACAGCTCACGCCCCATCCCCACCCGCTGCGACCCCTGACCCGCGAACAAGAACGCACACGTGCCCTCCGCCACCACACCCCGGACGACCTCCGCGGCGGGCTCGTCCGCCGCGAGCGCCCCCAGCCCGTGGGCAGCGGCTGCCCCAGCCTCGGCTGCCCCCGGGGTGACCACCACCGCGCGGTGCTCCAGCGCGGCCCGCGATGTGGCCAGCGAATAGGCCACGTCCACCGGCCGCAGTGCCGGGTGCTCGGCCAGGTGGGTGCGCAGCCGCTCGGCCTGGGCGCGCAAGGCGGGTGCGGTGCGGCCGGACAGGAGCCAGGGCAGGACGGGGACCGATATGTCCCTCGGCTCCTCCGCCAACTGGGCCGGCTGCTCGGCGGTCGGTCCGCCGGGGGGCTCGGCCAGGACGACATGGCAGTTGGTGCCGCCCATGCCGAAGGAGTTGACCCCCGCGACCCGCGGCCGGCCCCCGTCCGGCCAGGGGCCCAGGGCGGTCTGGACGCGGAGGTTCAGGGCGTCCAGCGGGATGTCGGGGTGCGGGCGTTCGAAGTTGAGGGTGGGGGGCAGCACACCGTGTTCGATGGCCAGGGTGGTCTTGATCAGGCCGACGATCCCCGCCGCCGCCTCCAGGTGTCCCACGTTCGTCTTCGCCGAGCCGACGGCCAGCGGGGAGGTGGCCGGGCGGGCGGCGCCGAGGACCGCGCCCAGGGAACGGGCCTCGATCGGATCGCCGACCTTGGTGCCGGTGCCGTGCAGTTCGACGTAGCTCAGGTCCGAGGGGTGCACACCGGCCTCGGCGCAGGCCCGGCGCAGGGCGTCCTGCTGACCGCGCGTGGTGGGGGTGGTCAGTCCGGCGCCGGGGCCGTCGTTGTTCACCGCGCTGCCGCGGATGAGGCAGTAGATGTGGTCGCCGTCGGCTCGGGCGGCCGCGAACGGCTTGAGCACCACCAGGCCGCCGCCCTCGCCGCGCACATAGCCATTGGCCCGGTGGTCGAAGGTGAAGCACCGGCCGTCCGGCGACAGGGCCCCGAACTTCTCGGTGGCGTCCGTGTTTTCCGGGGCGAGGATGAGGTTGACCCCGCCCGCCAGGGCCAGGTCCGATTCGCCTCGGCGCAGGCTCTGGCAGGCCAGATGGACGGCGACCAGCGACGAGGACTGCCCGGTGTCGACCACCAGACTGGGGCCGCTGAGGCCGAGGGCGTAGGAGATCCGGTTGGCGACGATCCCCCGGCTGAGTCCGGTGAGGGTGTGTTCCCCGGCCTCGACGGGGCTCCGGTGGAACAGGGTCGCGTAGTCGTCCGCGAAGGCGCCGAGGTAGACGCCGGTCCGGCCCGCGGCGGCCAGGTCCGGCACGATTCCGGCGTCCTCCAGCGCCTCCCAGCCCAGCTCCAGCATCAGCCGCTGCTGGGGGTCCATCGCGGTGGCCTCGCGGGGGGAGATCCGGAAGAAGCCCGCGTCGAACCGGTCGGGGTGGTCGAGGAAGCCTCCGCGCGGTACGGAGCCGGCCGGCGCCGTCGGGGAGCGGCGTTCCGGGGGCGTCTCGGTGATCGCGTCGGTTCCCTCGCACAACAGCCGCCAGAAGGCCGAGGGATTCGGGGCCTGCGGCAGGCGGCAGGAGAGGCCGACCACGGCTATGGCGTCGGGTACGGCGTCCTCAACCGACGCGTGCTCGCTGTTCACGCCTCACGGCCCCTTTCGTCCACGGCTGCCTTCGTGGCTGATGCCGAATGCCGACGCGTGTGGCCCCACTCATCACTGCCGGGCCACTCCTGCCGGGCCACTTGCCTTCTTCGCCACCTCATCGGAAATTAGTGAGCCGCGGGAAACGCTCCAACCCCAAGGTCGCCCCCTATTCACCCCTAGATCTTTTTCGTGCGCTTCCTGGGCGGGCCGCTTTCCTCCACGCTGACCGTTAAAACGATTGCCCGTTGGCCGCCCTGGGAGGAATGCATGGGATCTTTTCGTTTCGGTGTCGCGATGCACTCGGTGGGCGGACGGGAGGAATGGAACAAGAAATGCCGCCAGGCGGAGCGCTTCGGGTACGACGTGATTCTCGTGCCGGATCACCTCGGATTGCCCGCGCCGTTCTCCGCGATGGTCGCGGCGGCCGGGGTGACGGAGCGGCCGCGGATCGGCTCGTTCGTCCTCAACACCTCGTTCTGGAATCCGACGCTGCTGGCGCGGGACGTCGTGACCGCTGATCAGCTCACCGACGGGCGGCTGGAGGTCGGGCTCGGCGCGGGCCACCGGAAGGAGGAGTTCGAGGCGACGGGCTTCCCCTGGCGGCCGCTGGCCGAGCGGATCGACCACCTCGAGCGGACGATCGACCACCTGTCCGGCGCGTACGAGGAGGCGATACGGGCCGACACGCTGATCCAGCGCCCCGGTCCGCCGCTGTTCCTCGGCGGCAACAGCGACCGGCTGCTCGGGCTGGCCGCGCGCCACGCGGACATCGTGGGGTTCTCCGCGCTGACGAAGGGCCCCGCGCCGCAGGGGTTCCGGATTCTCAGCGCCGAGGTCATGGACGAGCGGGTCGCCTTCTTCCGTTCGGCGGCCGGTGCGCGGGCGGCCGAGGTGGAGCTGAACATCCTGGTCCGGGATGTCGTGATCACCGACGACCGGGACGGCGAGGCCCGCCGCTGGCATGAACAGACGCCGGATCTGTCCCTGGAGGAGTTCCTCACCGCGCCGGCCGTGCTGCTGGGCAGCGTGGACGAGATCGCCGCCCAGGTGTGCTCCTGGCGTGACCGGTTCGGTTTCCGCTACCTCACCGTGCACGAGCCGTGGCTGGAGACCTTCGCCCCGGTGATCGAGGCGCTCAGCGGGGAATGAGCGCCTGGGTACGCGGATGGCCCCTGCCGGCGACGACCGGCAGGGGCCACCTCGTGGGAGCCCCCGCCAAAACCCCGGCGGGAGCCCCCGTAGCAGCGTCGAGGTCACCAGGTGACCGACAGCGTCACCAAATGACCGACAGCGTCACCAGGTGACCGGCAGCTCGTAGACCCCCTGCATATCGGCCGCCTCGCGCGGCCGCAGCTCCTTCAGCGGCTTCTCCAGGCGCAGGGACGGAATCCGGCGCAGCAGGGCCCGGAAGGTCACTTCCAGCTCCATACGGGCCAGGCCCTGCGCCAGGCAGTTGTGCGGTCCGAAGCCGAAGGCGAAGTGCTGGCGGGGCGCGCGGTGCACATCGAAGCGGTCGGGTTCGGGATAGGTCTCGGGGTCGTGGTTGAGCAGGGCGTAGGGCATGATCAGTCCGCTGCCGGCCGGGATGACCTGCCCGTGGAGCTCGATGTCCTCGGTGACGACGCGCAGGCCCGCCATGTCCGCGATGGTCAGATAGCGCAGCAGTTCGTCGACCGCGGCGGGAATCCGGTCCGGGTCGGCGCGCACCGAGGCGAGCTGGTCGGGGTGTTCCAGCAGGGTCGCCATGCCGAGGGCGATCATCTGCGCGGTGGTGCCCTGCCCGGTGACCAGGAGCTGTACGGCCATCCGGATGAGGTCGCCGCGGTCCAGTTCGCCCTTGGCTACCTCCTCACCGGAGAGCCGGTCCAGCAGCCAGGTGCCGGTTCCGGAGTCCCTGGAGGAGACCAGCCGGTCCATATAAGCGACGAGTTCGGCCAGCGGGCCCTCGGCCTCGTCGGAGTCGGCGGCGGTCAGCAGCCGGACGCTGCGCTCCTGGAAGGTGGCCTGGTCCTCGGTGGGGACGCCGAGCAGATGGAAGATCACCCGGGAGGACAGCTCGGAGGCGAAGTCCTTGATGAGGTCGACGGGCGGGGTGGCCGCCAGCAGCCGGTCGACGCAGTCGTCGACGATCCGTTCGACGTCGGGTTGCATGGCCTTGGTCCGTTTGGCCGTGAAGTCGGGGATCAGCATGCGGCGGTACATGCTGTGTTCCTCGCCGTCCATGGTGACCAGGGTGCGGAACCACCGGGCGCCCAGCAGCCGGGGTGTGATGATCGGGAATCCGTCGCTGGCCCGTTCCGAGGACACCCGGGGATCGGTGAGCAGGCGGCGGGCGTCCGCGTGCCGGGTGACCAGCAAGGCGGTGCTGCCGTCGTACAGGGTCACCTCGGCCAGGGGCCCGTGGGCGTGCAGCGCCGCGTAGCCGGCGGGCGGCCGGTGGGGACAGGTGCGGGGCTGGGGAAAGGAGAAGGTTTCCTCTTCGGTGGCTGCCGTTGCGGTCTCGCTCATCATGGTGTCCTGACGTCGGGGAGAAGAATCGGCGCGTCGTGCGGGCGAATTCCGGACCGCGGCTGAGACGTCCGGCTGAGACGTCCGGCCGGATCATTCGCCGCCGGATCGGAGGAATTCCGCCAATTGGGCCGGGCTGGGCCTGGTGAAGATTTCGGCGAGCTGAAGGCGTACGCCGAGCCGTTCCTCGACGGACTGGGCGAGCTTCGCCGCCAGCAGGGAATGGCCGCCACTGGTGAAGAAATTGGAATGGGCGTGCAGATCGGTGCGGCCGAGCACGTCCTGCCACAGCGCGATGAGTTTTCCTACGAGTTCGTCCTCGGGCCCGGCCGTGGAGGGCGCGGCCCGTTCGTGGTCGCGGTCCCGTATCCGACGGGCCAGCGCCAGATAGTCGACCTTGTGGTTTCCGGTGGTGGGCAGGGCGTCGACGACGAGGAACTCCCCGGGGACCGCGGGGGCCGGGAGGCTGCCGCGGGCATGCTCCCAGACCTGGTTGACCAGGCCGGGGGCGTCCTCGGCGACGAGGAACGCCACCAGCCGGGCGTCGTCCGCCTCGCCCGTGACGACCAGTGCGGCCGCCGCCCGGACGGCGGGATGGCCCAGGAGGACGCTCTCCACCTCGCCCAGCTCGATCCGGTTGCCCCGCAGCTTCACCTGCCGGTCGACGCGGCCGAGCACCTCCAGCGTGCCGTCTCCCCGCCACCGGGCGAGGTCGCCGGTGCGGTAGTGGCGCCCGTGGCGGGGGTGGTCCCGGAACCGGTCGGCGGTCAGCTCCGGGCGGCCGTGGTAGCCGATGGCCACTCCGCCACCGGCGATGCACAACTCGCCCCGCACCCCCACCGGCAGTTCGGCACCGTCGGGGGCGGCGATGAACACCCGGGTGTCGCGGATCGGCCGGCCGACGTGCACCGGGCCCCCGGAACCCGGCTCGACCAGGCCGGACGTCGACCAGATGGTGGTCTCCGTCGGCCCGTAGACATTGCGCAGCTCACAGCCGGCCGCGGCCAGTTCCCCGGCCAGCGCCGACGGGAGCGGTTCGCCGCCGCACAGCACGCGCCGCCCGTTCAGCTGCTCCCGGCAGTCGTCGGTCACCAGCCGCCAGGTGGTCGGGGTGGCCTGGACGATGTCGACCCGGTGGTCCCTCAGCAGAGCGGCCAGGACACGGCCGTCGGACCGCGCGGCGTCCGGCGCGGCCACCAGACGTCCGCCGGTGACCAGCGGCAGGAACAGTTCCAGGGCGGAGATGTCGAAGCTGAAGGTGGTCAGCCACAGCGTGGTCTCCCCCGGCCGGGCCCGGAGTTCATCGGCGAAGTGCCCCACCACATTGGCGAGGTTGCCGTGGGAGACCAGGGTCCCCTTCGGCCGCCCGGTCGACCCGGAGGTGTAGATCAGGTAGGCGGCCCCGGCCGGATCGGGGTCGGGACCGGCACCGGGGGCGGCACCGGGATCGGAAGCGTCACCGGTACCCGCGTCGGGAACCACCGGAACCGACCGTGCGTCCGCAACCGACCGTGCGGCCACGTCGGCCACGTCGGCCACGTCGGCCAGGCCGGCCACGTCGGCCACGTCGGCCAGGCGCAGCACCGGCACCCCCTCCCGCGCGGGCACGGCCCCGTCCCCGGCCAGCACCGCCTTGGCCCCGGAGTCCGCAAGCTGGTACGCGAGGCGGTGCGCGGGGTGGTCGGGGTCCAGGGGGAGGTACACCGCACCGGTGAGCCATACGCCGAGCACGGCCGCGGCCAGTGCGGCCGAGCGCGGTGCGAGCAGCGCGACCACATCGCCGTCGCCGATGCCGTGGTCGCGCAGCGCGCCCGCGATGGCGCGGGCCGAGTCCCACAGCTGCCGGTAGGTCCGCGGGCCCTCCGCGTCCTCGACGGCCACCGCGTCCGGGGTCCTCGCCACCGTCCGCCGCACTTCGGCGAGCACGGAGAGCGGGGGCTTGTCCGGCGCGGGCCGGCCGGCGGCGTCAATCACGGCGTGGTCGTGCTCGCTCCAGGCCACGGCCCCGCCGAGGGGCAGTCCGGGGTCCTCGGCCAGGGACGACAGCAGCACCTCGTAGCGGCGCAGCAGCGCGGCGACCTCGTCGCGGGTGAACACGTCGTCGCTGTAGACGATGCGCAGCCGCAGTTCCTCGTCCGTCGACATGACGAAGAACTCCAGGTCGAACTTGCTGTACGGAACCTCGACGACCAGGGGGCTCGCGGCGAGGCCGCCGATGGAGAAGTCGGGCAGGCCCAGGCCCGGTACGTAGTTGAAGACGTGCCGGAAGAGGCTGTTGCGCCAGGCGCCGCCCTCCCGGGTCACCTCGTTGTAGAGGCTGTCCACCGGCACATCGGCGTGCGCGATGCCGTCGAGGAAGACCCTCCCGGCCCGCAGGGCCAGCTCCCGGAAGCTGTCGCCGGGGTCCACTGTGAGCCGCAGGGGCACCACGTTGACGTGGTAGCCGATCGCGCTGGGTGCGGAGCGGCCCCGTACGTTCACCATGGTGCCCACGGCCAGGTCCGGGCCTGCCCCGTGCTGGGCGAGCAGCAGGCCGTAGGCGGCGAGCAGGACGACGGCCTCGGAGGTGTTCAGTCCGGTGCGCAGCCGGTCCACCGCGGCCCGGACCTCCCGGGGCACGGTGACGGTCAGCTGGTCACCGCCCAGGGTCGCGCCGGCGGCCTCCTGCCTGCCGTAGGCCAGCTCGAGCCCTCCGGGGTCGAAGCCCTGGAGCTGCTGGTGCCAGTAGGCGAGGCTGTCGGCGCTCGGCTCCTCCTCCCGCAACGCCGGCACGGGTTCCAGCAGATGGGGGTCCGGCGGCCGGTTCGCGGCGAGCGCGGTGTACACCTCGACCAGCTCGCCCAGGAGGATGCCCGCGGAGATGGTGTCGAAGACGAGGTGGTGCAGGACCAGGCAGACGATGTCCTCGCCGTCGCCCGGCAGGTGCCCGACGCGCAGCAGCGACCGGCCGTCGAAGGTGAACGGCGTGGCCACGAACGAGGTCAGCGCCTGCCCGGTGGGGTGCGCGGCCGGTACGGTCAGCACCTCCACACCGGCCTCGTCGGCGTCCAGGACGGCCTTGGCCAGCCCGGCGTCGTCGGCGTGGAACACGGTGCGCAGCGTCTCGTGGCGTCGTACGAGCAGCGTCACGGACTCCCGCAGGAGGGACCGGTCCACGCTGCCGCGCACCCGGAAGGTGAAGGACAGGTTGTTCACGGCGGCGCCGGGGACCAGCCGTTCCAGCAGCCACAGCGCCTCCTCCTTCCGGCCGACCGGTTCCGGCCGCGGCACCCTTCCGGTGCCGCTGGGGCCGGGGTCCGTCCGTGTGCGCATCAGGTGTGTCCTCTCAACGGAGCAGATCCGCCACGGTCTTCGCCACGTCGGCGGACCGCAGCAGATCGGCGTGGGCCAGGTCGAAGCGGATCTCGCGCGCCACCTTCGCCGGCCGCTCGGCCTCGGGCAGCAGGTTCAGCCCGTTGGTGGTGGTGACCGAGCTGATCGCCGTGGCACCGGGCCAGCCGTCCCGGGTGTCGATCCCGGCGGCGGCCACCAGATAGGTCATGAACGCGGTGACCGTCGCGGTGAACTCCGCCCGGCGGACCTCGTCGAGCCCCGCCCGGTCGAAGGCGACCTGGGCCCACTCGCCGAACACGCCCAACAGCTGGTCCCGGAGCCGGTCCAGGTCGGTGGCGCCGTCGCTGACGCGCTGGCCGGCCTGCTGCGCCTCGGTCACCTCCTCAGGCCGCAGCACCACCCCCAGCCCCTCGATGACCTTGTGGAACTGCCAGTAGACGGTGACCGCGTTCGGCGCCTCGGGGTCGAACAGGACGACCCGCGGGGCCTGTGGCTGTTCGGCGGCGATCCGGTCGGCGAGGGCGGCCGCGTAGACGCTGCCCGCACAGAAGCCGAGCACGGCCCGCACGGGCAGGCCGCCCGTGCGGACGTCCGCGTGCCACCGGTCCAGATAGCCGTCCGCGGTCATCCCCGTCTCGCTCCCCATGCTCGGGGGCACGGACTCCCAGAGGGCGTAGTCGATGTCGAGCTGCGGGGCCAGCTCCGGGAAACCGGCCTCCGGACGGCCGGTGAAGGGGTAGTCGATGGCCAGGACGAGGCCGTCGGCCCCCTCCTTGAGCGTTCGCCAGGTGTTGATTGCCGCCATGAGGCACTCCCGAGCCGAAGGTCAGTGGAAGGCGCGGACCGGATCAGCGGACCGGATCAGCAGAGCCGGACCAGCGGACCGGATCAGTAGAGGGAGGTCGGGCCCTCGCCCAGCCGGAAGCTGGCCTGCTGGAGCCGGCCGAAGACATTGCCGAACAGACCGGGGATGATCGACTTGTCGCCGGGGGAGTCCAGCATGCCCGGCAGGGCGAAGATGCCCGCGTGCTCGGAGGTGATCCCTTCGCGGAAGGCCAGCCGCACATGCGCGGTGACCGACTCGACCTCGGGCAGCGGGACCGTGCCGTCGGGCTTGCTGAGGATGCCGCCGTCGGGCCCGCTCAGCTGGCAGGCGATGTGGACGCCGCCCTCGGCGGGGAACTGCGGGTCCCAGCACTTCTCGGGGTCCTGCTCCTGCCACTCGGCCCGGCTGACCTTGTAGAAGAGCTTGAAGTCCTCCCGGCGCAGATCGTCCCGGTCCGAGAACCAGATGACCAGGTTGAGCCCGGTGTCCGGGTAGTGGTAACGGCCCCGGTTCGTATAGAAGACCGAGAATTCGATCGTCTCACCCGGCGTGATCACCGCCGGTACGCCGATGAAATCCGCGACGATGTTGTCGTTGACCCGGAAACCCTTGTACTCGCGGTAGACCGGCCCTTCGGTGGAAACCGTGGACGTCATTTTCCATGTCCCTTCGGAAGTCGGGAATTGCTGATGGAATACGGTGATCGGATACGGTGGAATCGTGGTCGGGTATGGGGAATCGGGAACGGAACGGGGACGGGGGTCGAAGAACGGGAACGAGGAACGGGAATCGCAGTCGGGAATTCCGTCGCCTGCCGACCACTGGCCATGACTCACCGCGGTGCGCCGAACCACCGGCTCACCGCGGTGCGCCGAACCACTCGCCCAGCGCGTCGGCCAGCCGGTCGCGGTCGTCGGCCCAGCACACATGGCCGTCCGGCCGCACCAGCACCTGCCGGACGCCGAGGTCGTCGTCCGTCGTCGCCGCCCGGATGTCCACCCGGTGCGCCCACGCGCCGACGACCTCCTCGTCCGCCGCGCCGCCCGAGAGGTCGAGGAAGACCCCGCGGCCGCCGCCCAGCAGCCGGTGGACGGGGAGCGGCCCGTCCGCGGTGCGCAGATCCAGGTCCGGCAGCCGGCGGCCGACGAGGGGGTGCGCGCCGGCGGGCGCGGGGTGGCGCAGCCCGAGGCCGGAGACGACACCGGCCAGGTGCCGGTTGGTCTCGGGCAGGCCCAGCAGTTCGATCAGCACCTCCCGCAGCGGCGTCAGCTCCGGCCCGCCGTCCAGCAGCGAGAACTGGGCCCGCGCCTCCCTGAGCAGGACGGCCGCGGCGGGGTGCCGTTCGGTGTGGTAGGTGTCCAGCAGTCCGGGCGGGGCCCACCCGGCCACCTCGGCGGCCAGCTTCCAGCCCAGGTTGAACGCGTCCTGGAGGCCGAGGTTCAGCCCCTGGCCGCCCAGCGGCACGATGATGTGCGCCGCGTCGCCGGCCAGCAGCACCCGGCCGTGCCGGTACTGCTCCACCTGACGGCAGGCGTCGCTGAACCGGGACGCCCAGCGGACCTCCTTCAGCTCACTGTCCAGTCCGCAGGCGGTACGGATCGCCTCCCGGATCTCCGCCTCGGCGACCGGCTCCGTACGGGGCACCCGCTGCACGGCAGGGCCGGAGAAGCTCAGCCGGTGGACGCCGTCCTCCAGCGCCCGCAGGGAGAACATCAGCCGGCCGCCGGGCACCGGCACCACCCCGGCCATGCTGTTGCCCGGCAGCAGCCTCAGATACCGCTGCCGTTCGGGGTCCAGCTCGGCGTGCCACCGCTCGGGCGGACGGGCCAGCACCACATCGGCGGCGACGAACAGCTGGCTGCCGTCCGTGCCGGGGAACGCCGCGCCCAGCGCCTTCCGCACCCGGCTCCGGCCGCCGTCGCAGCCCACCAGGTAGCGGGCGCGCAGGCGGTGCTCGCCCGTGGCCGTCCGCACGGTGGCGGTGACGCCGTCGGGGTCCTGCGCCACGGCGGTCACCTCGTGGCCGCGGGAGACCGTGACGCCCAGCTCGGCCAGGCGCCGCTCCAGCCGCTCCTCGACCCGGGTCTGGAGGACCCCGATCTGGTACGGGTGCCGGGTGCGCCACGGATGGCAGTCCAGCGGTACGGGCAGCGCCCCGAAGAAGCTGTGGGCCGGGGTGCCGAGCACGATCTGGTGTGCCAGCAGGTCGTCCAGGAGTCCGCGGGCCTGAAGGATCTCCGAGGTGCGGGGGTGGAGGTTGAGGGCCCGGGACTGGGTGCTGCGAGCGCCGAGGGTCTCCAGGATCACGGGGCGGACGCCGGCCAGCGCGAGTTCCGCCGCCAGCATCAGCCCGGTGGCACCCGCCCCCACCACGATCACATCGGTGTCCATACGCTTCCTTGCTGCTCGTGAGTCGGCATGTCCGCGAATCGGCGCCCCGGTGAATCAATCGCGCAACGTGAATTCCACTGCCCAGGTCAGACAATTCACGGGGGAATGAGAGACGCTTCGAGCGGCCCTTACGCTATGGACCCGGCGGTGCCGCGTTCAACCCCCTACCGTTGCCCTTATCACCCCTAACTATCCGATCACCGGGGCGAGTTGCAGGACATTGGCTTGCCGTTTCGCACCGGTGGAGAAATATAGTGCTCGGCAGTATTGGCGTTATTCGCAGCGAACGCGTCGAGGAGCCGATGATGAGCACAGCACAGTCCACGGACGTCGTGGTGGTCGGCAGCGGCCCCACCGGGCTCACACTGGCCCATGAACTCGCCCTCGCCGGTGTGCGCGTCATCGTGATCGACAAACTGGCCGACCCCAACGAGCACTCCAAGGCCCTGGGTCTTCAGCCGCGCACGGTCGAGGTGCTCGCCATGCGCGGGCTGCTCGACGCCGTGCTGGAGCGCTCGCTGGCCCAGGTGCCCGACGCCCACTTCGCCGGGCTGCCGGTGGTGATGAACTACCGCGGCTGGGGCAGCCGCCACCCCTACGGCGTGATCATCCCGCAGGACCGGGTGGAAGGCGTGCTGGAGGAGGCGCTGGCCGCCCGTTACGGCATCGAGGTGCGCCGCTCCCACGAACTGGTCGACCTCGTACAGGACGCCGACGGGGTCACCGCCACGGTGGCCACCCCGGACGGTGCCGTCCGGCTGCGCTCCCGCTATCTGGTCGGCTGCGACGGCGGCCGCAGCGCCGTACGCAAACGGCTGGGCGTGGCCTTCCCCGGCACCAAGACCGCGTTCTCCGGTGTGGTCGCCGATGTGACCCTGAAGAAGGGCGCCGACGCGCTGGGCGAACGCCCCAAGTCCATCCGCGACCTCCTGGGCGTGGACAAGGCCCACCAGGACCGGATGACCTGGCCCCTGGTCCCCCTTCAGAACGGCCTCTACCGGGTGGTGTGGGGGATCTACGGGCGCGGTGAGACCGATCCGGACCAGCCGGTGACCGAGGCCGAGGTCCACGACTCGGTGCGGCTGCGCTACGGCGACGCGGTGGAGGTCGACGAGATCCGCTGGCTCTCCCGGTTCACCGACTCCGCGTACCAGGCCGAGCACTACCGGCGGGGCCGGGTGCTGCTGGCCGGCGACGCCGCCCATGTGCATCTGCCCGCCGCCGGGCAGGGCCTCAACCTCGGGGTGCAGGACGCCATGAACCTGGGCTGGAAACTCGCCGCCGAGGTGGCCGGCTGGGCCCCGGCCGGCCTGCTGGACAGCTACCACGGCGAACGGCACCCCATCGGGGCGAGCGTCGTGGAGAACACCCGCGCCCAGGCGGTGCTGACCAACCCGTCGGAGGAGTACGACGGACTGCGCTCGATCTTCGTCCGGCTGCTGGGGATGGGGCCGGTCAGCCACTTCCTCGCCGGCATGGTCTCCGGACTGGACATCCGTTACCCGATGCCCGGAGCCGGTACGGACGACGGGCTGACCGGTACCCGCATGCCGGACCCCGACCTCATGGTGGACGGGGCGGAGCGGCCGGTGAGCGCGCTGCTCCGGCACGGCCGGGGCCTGCTGCTCACCACCGGCACCACCCGGCGGTGGGGCACGCTCGCCACCGCCTATCCGGACCGCGTCGACGTGGTGACCGCCGACGCGCTGCCGGACGTCCCGGCCGACGCGGTCCTGGTACGCCCCGACGGCTATGTGTGCTGGGCGGCCACCGCCTCCGACGACACCGCGCCGGAGCGGCTGGGGGCCGCCCTGGAGACCTGGTTCGGCGCACCGGGTCCGACCCCGCCGCGGCCCGAGGCGGCCCCGGAGGCCGCCGTCTCCCACTGAGGCGCGGCGGACCACCGGAGAACGCCGCAGGGCGGCCACCCCGCGAGGGATGACCGCCCTGTGAGCGTTACCGGCCCTACCGGCTTACCGGGCTTACTGGTTGTACGGACCGTAGTCGTAGTCCTCCAGCGGAACCGCCTGACCGGAGCCCGTGCCGAAGGGCGAGTAGTCGATGTCGTCGTAGCCGACGGCCGAGTACATCGCGGCCTTCGCCTCCTCGGTCGGCTCGACCCGGATGTTGCGGTAGCGGGACAGGCCCGTACCGGCCGGGATGAGCTTACCGATGATCACGTTCTCCTTGAGGCCGATCAGGGAGTCCGACTTGGCGTTGATCGCCGCGTCGGTGAGCACCCGGGTCGTCTCCTGGAAGGACGCCGCCGACAGCCAGGACTCGGTCGCCAGCGAGGCCTTGGTGATACCCATCAGCTGCGGACGGCCGGAGGCCGGGTGGCCGCCTTCCTGGACCACACGACGGTTCTCACCCTCGAAGCGCGAGCGCTCCACGAGCTCGCCCGGCAGCAGCTCGGCGTCGCCGGACTCGATGATCGTCACGCGGCGCAGCATCTGCCGGATGATGATCTCGATGTGCTTGTCGTGGATCGACACACCCTGCGAGTTGTAGACCTTCTGGACCTCGCCCACCAGGTGCACCTGGACGGCGCGCTGGCCGAGGATCCGCAGCACGTCGTGCGGGTTGACGGCACCCACGGTCAGCGGCTGGCCGACCTCGACGTGGTCGCCCTCGCCCACCAGCAGACGGGCCCGCTTGGAGACGCCGTACGACGTCTCGTCGGAGCCGTCGTCCGGGGTGACGACGATCTTCTTGGTCTTCTCGGTCTCCTCGATGCGGACCCGGCCGGCCGCCTCCGAGATCGGCGCGACACCCTTGGGCGTACGGGCCTCGAAGAGCTCGACGACACGCGGCAGACCCTGGGTGATGTCCTCACCGGCCACACCACCGGTGTGGAAGGTACGCATCGTCAGCTGGGTGCCGGGCTCACCGATGGACTGGGCGGCGATGATGCCGACCGCCTCGCCGATGTCCACCAGCTTGCCGGTCGCCAGCGAACGGCCGTAGCACATGGCGCAGGTGCCGACGGCGGACTCGCAGGTGAGCACCGAACGGGTCTTGACCGTCTCCACGCCGTGGCGGACCAGCTCGTCGATGAGCACATCGCCCAGGTCGGTGCCGGCCGGGGCCAGGACCTTCCCGTCGACGACGATGTCCTCGGCGAGGCAGCGCGCGTACACGCTGGTCTCGACGTCGTCCGCCTTGCGCAGCACGCCGTCCGCGCCCTTGGCCGCGATCGCCAGCTTCAGGCCGCGGTCGGTGCCGCAGTCCTCCTCGCGGATGATCACGTCCTGGGAGACGTCCACCAGACGACGGGTCAGGTAACCCGAGTCGGCGGTCCGCAGCGCGGTGTCCGCGAGACCCTTACGGGCACCGTGGGTGGAGATGAAGTACTCCAGCACGGACAGACCCTCACGGAACGACGCCTTGATGGGCCGCGGAATGGTCTCGTTCTTCGCGTTGGACACCAGACCACGCATACCGGCGATCTGACGCATCTGCATCATGTTTCCGCGCGCGCCCGAGTCGACCATCATGAAGATCGGGTTGGTCTTCGGGAAGTTCGCGTTCATCGCCTCGGCGACCTCGTTGGTCGCCTTGGTCCAGATCGCGATCAGCTCCTGGGTGCGCTCGTCCTTGGTGATCAGACCGCGCTCGTACTGCTTCTGGACCTTCTCGTCCTGCGCCTCGTAGCCCTCGATGATGGCCTTCTTGGCCTCGGGCACGACCACGTCGGAGATGGCGACGGTGACACCGGAGCGGGTGGCCCAGTGGAAACCGGCCGCCTTCAGGTTGTCCAGCGTCGCCGCGACGATGACCTTGGGGTAGCGCTCGGCGAGGTCGTTGACGATCTCGGAGAGCTGCTTCTTGCCCACCGAGTAGTCGACGAACGGGTAGTCCTCGGGCAGCAGCTCGTTGAAGAGCGCCCGGCCCAGCGTGGTGCGCAGCCGGAAGCTGTCACCGGGCTGCCAGACGCCTCCTCCGACGCCGTCCTCGCCTTCCTCGGACACCGGCGGGGTCCAGCCGCGGGGCGGCACCGTGCCGATCGGGAAGCGGATGTCGATCTTCGCCTGGAGCGACAGCTCCCGGGCGTCGAACGCCATGATCGCCTCGGCGACCGAGCCGAAGGACCGGCCCTCACCGCGGACCTCGCGCTCCTCCTCGTCGGTGGTGAGGAAGAACAGGCCCAGCACCATGTCCTGGGTCGGCATGGTCACCGGACGGCCGTCGGCCGGCTTGAGGATGTTGTTCGAGGACAGCATCAGGATGCGGGCCTCGGCCTGCGCCTCCGCGGACAGCGGCAGGTGCACGGCCATCTGGTCACCGTCGAAGTCCGCGTTGAACGCGGTGCACACGAGCGGGTGAATCTGAATGGCCTTGCCCTCGACCAGCTGCGGCTCGAAGGCCTGGATGCCGAGGCGGTGCAGGGTCGGCGCACGGTTCAGCAGCACCGGGTGCTCGGCGATGACCTCTTCGAGCACGTCGTACACCACCGTGCGGCCGCGCTCGACCATGCGCTTGGCCGACTTGATGTTCTGCGCGTGGTTCAGGTCCACCAGGCGCTTCATCACGAACGGCTTGAACAGCTCCAGCGCCATGGCCTTGGGCAGACCGCACTGGTGCAGCTTGAGCTGCGGGCCGACGACGATCACCGAACGGGCCGAGTAGTCGACACGCTTACCGAGCAGGTTCTGACGGAACCGGCCCTGCTTACCCTTCAGCATGTCGCTGAGGGACTTCAGCGGACGGTTACCGGGACCGGTGACCGGGCGGCCGCGGCGGCCGTTGTCGAACAGCGCGTCGACGGCCTCCTGGAGCATCCGCTTCTCGTTGTTCACGATGATCTCGGGGGCACCGAGGTCGAGCAGACGCTTGAGGCGGTTGTTCCGGTTGATCACACGGCGGTACAGGTCGTTCAGGTCGGAGGTCGCGAAGCGGCCACCGTCCAGCTGCACCATCGGACGCAGGTCCGGCGGGATCACCGGGATGCAGTCCAGCACCATGCCGTTGGGGCTGTTGCGGGTCTGGAGGAAGGCGGAGACGACCTTGAGGCGCTTGAGCGCACGGGTCTTCTTCTGGCCCTTGCCGGTCCGGATGATCTCGCGGAGCTTCTCGGCCTCCTCGTCGAGGTCGAAGGACTCCAGGCGCTTCTGCAGGGCAGCGGCGCCCATGCCGCCCATGAAGTACGTGCCGAAGCGGTCACGCAGCTCGCGGTAGAGCAGCTCGTCGCCCTCCAGGTCCTGGACCTTGAGGTTCTTGAAGCGGTTCCACACCTCGTCGAGACGGTCGATCTCGCGCTGGGCGCGGTCGCGCAGCTGCTTCATCTCCCGCTCGGCGCCCTCGCGCACCTTGCGGCGCACATCGGCCTTGGCGCCCTCGGCCTCGAGCTCGGCGAGGTCCGCCTCGAGCTTCTTGGCGCGGGCCTCCAGGTCGGCGTCGCGGCGCTGCTCGATCTGCTGGCGCTCGACGGAGACGTGGGCCTCCAGCGAGGGCAGGTCGCGGGTGCGCCGCTCCTCGTCCACCCACGTGATCATGTAGGCGGCGAAGTAGATGACCTTCTCGAGGTCCTTCGGGGCGAGGTCGAGCAGGTAGCCCAGGCGGCTGGGCACGCCCTTGAAGTACCAGATGTGGGTGACGGGAGCGGCCAGCTCGATGTGGCCCATCCGCTCACGGCGCACCTTGGCGCGGGTGACCTCGACACCGCAGCGCTCACAGATGATGCCCTTGAAGCGGACGCGCTTGTACTTCCCGCAGTAGCACTCCCAGTCCCGGGTCGGACCGAAGATCTTCTCGCAGAAGAGTCCGTCCTTTTCGGGCTTCAGGGTGCGGTAGTTGATGGTCTCCGGCTTCTTGACCTCACCGTGGGACCACTGACGGATGTCGTCAGCAGTGGCGAGGCCGATCCGCAGCTCGTCGAAGAAGTTGACGTCGAGCACTTGTCGTCAATCCCTCTTTCAGGGTCGTGTCTTCGGGTCTGACTGGGGGTCCGGGGAGAGGCCGGGGCAGTCGCGGTACGAACCGCCCCGGCCAGACCCGTCAGACCTCTTCGACGCTGGTCGGCTCGCGCCGGGACAGGTCGATACCGAGCTCTTCCGCAGCGCGGAAGACGTCCTCGTCGGTGTCGCGCATCTCGATGGACATGCCGTCGGACGACAGCACCTCCACGTTGAGGCACAGGGACTGCATCTCCTTGATGAGCACCTTGAAGGACTCGGGGATGCCGGGCTCGGGGATGTTCTCGCCCTTGACGATGGCCTCGTAGACCTTCACGCGGCCGGTGACATCGTCGGACTTGATGGTCAGCAGCTCCTGGAGGGCGTACGCGGCGCCATAGGCCTCCAGCGCCCACACCTCCATCTCACCGAAGCGCTGGCCACCGAACTGAGCCTTACCACCCAGCGGCTGCTGGGTGATCATCGAGTACGGACCGGTGGACCGGGCGTGCAGCTTGTCGTCCACCAGGTGGTGCAGCTTGAGGATGTACATGTAGCCGACGGAGATCGGGTCCGGGAACGGCTCGCCGGAGCGGCCGTCGAAGAGCCGGGCCTTGCCCGAGGGCAGCACCATGCGCTCACCGTCGCGGTTCGGCACGGTGTGCTCGAACAGGCCGGCCAGCTCGTCCTCACGGGCGCCGTCGAAGACCGGGGTGGCGACGTTGGTGCCGGGCTGGACCTCGTCCGCGCCGATCGACTTCAGCCGCTTCATCCAGTCCTCGTCGCCCTCGACCTTCCAGCCCTGGGAGGCCAGCCAGCCGAGGTGGATCTCCAGGACCTGTCCCGGGTTCATTCGGGACGGGACGCCCAGGGGGTTGAGGATGATGTCGACCGGGGTGCCGTCCTCCAGGAACGGCATGTCCTCGACCGGCAGGATCTTGGAGATGACGCCCTTGTTGCCGTGGCGGCCGGCGAGCTTGTCACCGTCGGTGATCTTGCGCTTCTGCGCCACGTAGACGCGGACCAGCTGGTTCACGCCCGGCGGCAGCTCGTCGCCCTCCTCGCGGTCGAAGACGCGCACGCCGATGACCTTGCCGGTCTCGCCGTGCGGCACCTTCAGCGAGGTGTCACGGACCTCACGGGCCTTCTCACCGAAGATCGCCCGCAGCAGGCGCTCCTCCGGCGTCAGCTCGGTCTCACCCTTCGGGGTGACCTTGCCGCAGAGGATGTCGCCGTCACGGACCTCGGCGCCGATGCGGATGATGCCGCGCTCGTCGAGGTCGGCCAGGACCTCCTCGGAGACGTTCGGGATGTCCCGGGTGATCTCCTCGGGGCCGAGCTTGGTGTCGCGGGCGTCGACCTCGTGCTCCTCGATGTGGATCGAGGAGAGGACGTCGTCCTGCACCAGACGCTGGCTGAGGATGATCGCGTCCTCGTAGTTGTGGCCCTCCCACGGCATGAACGCCACCAGCAGGTTCTTGCCGAGCGCCATCTCGCCGTCCTCGGTGGACGGGCCGTCGGCCAGCACCTGGCCGGCGATCACCCGGGCGCCCTCGTCCACGACGACCTTCTGGTTGAAGGAGGTGCCCTGGTTGGAGCGGGAGAACTTGGCCACCCGGTAGGTGGTGTAGGTGCCGTCGTCGTTGGCCACCGTCACGTAGTCGGCGGAGACCTCCTGGACGACACCGTCCTTCTCGGCCTTGATGACATCGCCGGCGTCGACCGCGCAGCGGTACTCCATACCGGTACCGACCAGCGGCGACTCCGCCTTGATCAGCGGCACGGCCTGACGCATCATGTTCGAGCCCATGAGCGCGCGGTTGGCGTCGTCGTGCTCGAGGAACGGGATCATGGCGGTCGCGACCGACACCATCTGGCGCGGCGAGACGTCCATGTAGTCGACCTCGGAGCCGGGCACGTAGTCGACCTCACCGCCACGGCGGCGGACCAGGACGCGGTTCTCGGCGTAGGTGTTGTCCTCGGCCAGCGGCGCGTTCGCCTGGGCGATGACGAAGCGGTCCTCCTCGTCGGCGGTGAGGAAGTCCACCTGGTCGGTGACCACACCGTCGACGACCTTGCGGTACGGGGTCTCCACGAAGCCGAACGCGTTGACCCGGCCGTAGGAGGCGAGCGAACCGATCAGACCGATGTTCGGACCTTCCGGGGTCTCGATCGGGCACATCCGGCCGTAGTGGGACGGGTGCACGTCACGGACCTCGAAGCCCGCCCGCTCACGGCTCAGACCACCCGGGCCCAGCGCCGACAGACGGCGCTTGTGGGTCAGACCCGACAGCGGGTTGGTCTGGTCCATGAACTGGGACAGCTGGCTGGTGCCGAAGAACTCCTTGATGGAGGCGACGACCGGCCGGATGTTGATCAGGGTCTGCGGCGTGATCGCCTCGACGTCCTGCGTGGTCATGCGCTCGCGGACGACGCGCTCCATACGGGCCAGACCGGTACGGACCTGGTTCTGGATGAGCTCGCCGACGTTGCGCAGACGACGGTTGCCGAAGTGGTCGATGTCATCGGTCTCGACCACGATCGTCTGGCCGTTCTCGCTGACCGTCTCGGTCTCGCCGGCGTGCAGCTTGACCAGGTACTTGATGGTCGCGATGACGTCCTCGGTGGTCAGCACGCCGGCGTCCAGCGGCTGGTCGGCACCGAGCTTCTTGTTGACCTTGTAGCGGCCGACCTTGGCCAGGTCGTAGCGCTTGGGGTTGAAGTAGAGGTTCTCCAGCAGCGTCTGCGCGGCCTCACGGGTCGGCGGCTCGCCCGGACGCAGCTTGCGGTAGATGTCGAGCAGCGCGTCGTCCTGGCCCTGGGTGTGGTCCTTCTCCAGGGTGGCGCGCATGGACTCGTACTCGCCGAACTCCTCGAGGATCTGCTCGGTGGTCCAGCCGAGCGCCTTGAGCAGGACGGTCACGGACTGCTTGCGCTTGCGGTCGATGCGGACACCGACCATGTCGCGCTTGTCGATCTCCATCTCCAGCCAGGCACCCCGGGACGGGATGATCTTGGCCGAGAAGATGTCCTTGTCGGACGTCTTGTCGATGGTGGAGTCGAAGTAGACACCGGGAGACCGGACCAGCTGCGAGACGACGACACGCTCGGTGCCGTTGATGCAGAAGGTGCCCTTCGGGGTCATGAGCGGGAAGTCGCCCATGAAGACCGTCTGGGACTTGATCTCGCCGGTCTCGTTGTTGGTGAACTCGGCCGTGACGAAGAGCGGAGCCGCGTACGTGAAGTCGCGCTCCTTGCACTCGTCGATCGAGTTCTTCGGCGGCTCGAAACGGTGATCACGGAAAGTCAGGGACATCGACCCGGAGAAGTCCTCGATCGGGGAGATCTCCTCGAAGATCTCTTCCAGACCGGACTTGGTGGGGACGTCCTGACCGCTGTCCAGCGCAGCCTCGACGCGAGCCTTCCACGCGGCATTGCCGAGCAGCCAATCGAAGCTCTCGGTCTGCAGCGCGAGGAGGTTCGGAACCTCGAGAGGCTCCTTGATCTTCGCAAAGGAGATGCGCAGCGGGGCGGTGCTGGCGCCATTGTTCGTATTGGCAGTCGAGGCGTTGCGCGAGGCGGCCAAGAGGGGGTCCTTCCGAGGGCTCGGACTCACTACGCGCGTACCGGTCCCACCGCGAGCTCATGGATGAAATCCCTGGTCAGGGTGTTTCCATCGGTAGTGCTCGGAGGTGGGCATGCCCCTGGTGACGGGCAGGGAGCAGCTAACAGGCAGCGCAAAGGGTCAGTGTAGCCACTTGGCACACTGATGTCCAGCGCCGAGTTTCTGAGACCGGCAGCGCCAATCTCTCCCTCCGGTGAGGGGGCGCGCCCCTCGTTGTCTTCACCCGCCCTGACGGCAGTCCACGCGCTCGATGCGCATATCGATACTGCCCACTTCGCCGACGATCCATGCCTCGGACTTCCGGATCGATGTGACGTCGCGTCCTGAGAATTGCGCGCTGCGTGCCGTTCGTCAAGGCCCCCCACTCCGGCGAGATCGTCACAGGGCGTGGCGACGGGCAACGAAGATCACCATACCTCCACAAGCCCGTAAGGCAATGTAGCCCTCCCGGAAGCACCGAAGGGCGACCACCCGAACGGGTGATCGCCCCTGGCGTGAACCGGCCGCGCCGCCGCGCGCTATCGGCGTGTGACGGCGGGCCGACAGATCACTTGACCTCGACGGAGGCGCCGGCGCCCTTGAGGGACTCGGCGGCCTTGTCGGCCTGCTCCTTGTTGACCTTCTCGAGGACCGGCTTCGGGGTGCCGTCGACGAGGTCCTTGGCCTCCTTCAGACCCAGGGAGGTCAGCTCACGCACGACCTTGATGACCTGGATCTTCTTGTCGCCGGCGCCGGTGAGGATGACGTCGAACTCGTCCTTCTCCTCCTCGGCCGGGGCAGCGGCGCCCGGGGCACCCGGAGCGGCGGCGACGACGGCGGCCGGGGCGGCGGCGGTGACGTCGAACTTCTCCTCGAACGCCTTCACGAACTCGGAGAGCTCGATGAGGGTCATCTCCTCGAACTGCGCGAGCAGGTCTTCCTGGCTGAGCTTCGCCATGATGGCGGTCCTTCCACTAATTCGGCAGGTGGTGCCGGATGTACATGTCGGCGGGCTTCCGGGCCCGCTGCGACCGGGGCCTGACTACTCGACGGCCTCGGCCTCGGCGGGAGCCGGGGATTCGGCACCGCCCTGCTCGGCCTGCTTCTGCCGGAGCGCCTCGGCGGTCCGGACGAGCTTGGACAGCGGGGCCTGGAAGAGCGCGGCAGCCTGGGACTGCTTGGCCTTCATCGCACCCGCCAGCTTGGCGAGCAGCACCTCACGGGACTCGAGGTCCGCGAGCTTCTTGATCTCGTCGGCGGACAGCGCCTTGCCCTCAAGGACACCGCCCTTGATGACGAGAGCGGGGTTCTCCTTGGCGAAGTCACGGAGACCCTTCGCCGCCTCGACCGGGTCACCGGTCACGAAGGCGACGGCCGACGAACCCGAGAACAGGTCGTCGAGCTGGTTGATCCCGGCCTCGTTGGCCGCGATCTTGGTCAGCGTGTTCTTCACCACACGGTACTGAGCGTTCTCACCGAGCGAACGGCGCAGCTCCTTGAGCTGCGCCACGGTGAGACCGGTGTACGCGGTCACGACAGCCGCGTTGGAGCTGCGGAACTTCTCCCGCATCTCGTCGACGGCTGCGACCTTGTCAGGACTCGCCATGAGCCTCGGCCTCCTTCCGGGTGATGAGGACCGCTTCGGCCTGAAGGAAGGAGACTGAGACAACGCGAAAACGCCCCGGCGCAGGCGCTCGGGGCGTAACTCGACCGGCACGGACCCACGGCCCGTTCGGGAGTGCAACCACAGTCACCTACGCAGGTCGCCCGCAGCTAGCGGATCCTTCAGCCACCGGATCCCCGTTCGGGAATGCGGCGACAACCAGCGGTCTTTGGCTTCTGTAGGAGCGTACGCGAACGGGCCGCGGCCAGGCAAATCGGCGCTACTGCTGGAGCATGTCCTGGAAGTCCACGGTGTCCGAGGAGGACGGCTCCTCAACCGTCACGGAGGTGCCGTAGTCCGTGTAGTAGACCGTGGAGTCATAGGCGCCGTTGTTGCTCTCCGCCTGCTCACGCTTCTTGACCAGCAGGTTCTGGTCGTCGACCCACAGGTCGATGGTCTCGGTGTCCATACCGGAGGACTCCAGCTGCTTCTGCAGGGCGTCCAGGTCCGACTGGCTCAGCTCCTTGGACTGCATCTTGGCGATCTCGGAGACGTTGACCGTGCCCGTGTAGTGCGTGGCCTTGACGCCCTTCACGTCCTCGGTGCCCACGCTCTTGACCTTGCCGGTGGCCAGCAGCAGCTCCACCGAGCGCGACGGGTTGTTGTTCTGCATCTGGTCCTTCAGGAAGGCGCCCGAGGGGCCCGCCTTCTCGGCCAGCACGTCGTAGTCGTACTTCACCCAGTGCTTGCCGCCGCCCGCCTGCGCGGCGAACTCGTCGCCCATGTTCAGGTACATCGCGTCCGGCGTGTAGCGGGCGTCCATCGGCTTGCCCTCGATCGGGGAGGAGGCGACCGCGCCACCGCTCTGGGTGATGGACATGTTGGCCCGGATGCCGTTGGCCCAGTCCATCGAGCCGGACATCTGCGAGTTCTGCTCGCCCATCTTGGTGGTGCCCTCGACCTTGGCCGAGTTCTTCTTGTCCGTCTGCTGCGAGGCCAGCTTGAGCGCCGCCAGCGGGCTCATACCGGACTGGCCGCTCTTGTCGCTCGTCTTGTCGCTCGCCTTGTCGTCACCGGACTTCTCGCTCCCGCACGCGGTGAGGCCGACCATCAGAACGACACTTCCGGCAGCTATGGCCCAGCGCACACCGACATGAGTACCGCGCACGGTTCCCCCTAGTTTTTATTTCTCTTTTACGTGTAGATCGAACTTTAGCGGAGGGGGCGGACAACGGAACGCGCCGGGCCCCCGGATCTTCGACGAGATCCGGGGGCCCGGCGGTTGCACACCGTGGTGCGCTGGTTCAGGGGTGGCCTCAGACGGCCTCTTCCTCGACCAGCAGGTTGCGGGTGCGGTTGGCGTCCAGCGGGATGCCGGGGCCCATCGTGGTGGTCAGGGTCGCCTTCTTGATGTAGCGGCCCTTCGCGGCGGACGGCTTGAGACGGTTGATCTCCTCGAGCGCCGCGGCGTAGTTCTCCACCAGCTGCGCCTCGTCGAACGAGACCTTGCCGATGATGAAGTGCAGGTTGGCGTGCTTGTCGACGCGGAACTCGATCTTGCCGCCCTTGATGTCCGTGACGGCCTTGGCCACGTCCGGGGTGACGGTGCCGGTCTTCGGGTTCGGCATCAGACCACGCGGACCGAGCACCCGGCCCAGACGGCCGACCTTGCCCATGAGGTCCGGGGTGGCGACGACGGCGTCGAAGTCCAGACGGCCCTTGGACACCTCGTCGATGAGCTCGTCGGAGCCGACGATGTCGGCGCCGGCGGCCTCCGCGGCCGCAGCACGGTCACCGGTCGCGAAGACCAGGACCCGGGCGGTCTTACCGGTGCCGTGCGGCAGGTTCACGGTGCCGCGGACCATCTGGTCGGCCTTGCGCGGGTCGACGCCCAGGCGCATGGCGACCTCGACGGTCGCGTCGAACTTGCTCGTGGAGGTGTCCTTCGCGAGACGGACGGCCTCGAGCGGGGCGTAGGCGCGCTCCCGGTCGATCTTGGCGTCCGCAGCGCGGAGGGTCTTGCTGCGCTTGCTCACTGTGGCTCCTGATGTCTGTGGAGTTCGTGGTCCGGGCCAGCGCTTGGCCCTGCCACACGTGACTGCGGGGGCTTACGGCCCTCGCGGTGGAGGTGTCAGCCCTCGACCGTGATGCCCATGGAACGGGCGGTGCCGGCGATGATCTTCTCGGCGGCGTCCAGGTCGTTGGCGTTCAGGTCGGGCATCTTGGTGGTGGCGATCTCACGCACCTGGTCGCGGCTGATCTTGGCGACCTTGGTCTTGTGCGGCTCGCCGGAGCCCTTCTCCACGCCCGCGGCCTTGAGGATCAGCTTGGCGGCCGGCGGGGTCTTGGTCACGAAGGTGAAGGAGCGGTCCTCGTAGACCGTGATCTCCACCGGCACGACCATGCCACGCTGCGACTCGGTCGCGGCGTTGTAGGCCTTGCAGAACTCCATGATGTTGACGCCGTGCTGACCCAGCGCGGGGCCGACCGGCGGGGCCGGGTTCGCGGCGCCGGCCTGGATCTGGAGCTTGATCAGCCCCGTGACCTTCTTCTTCTTGGGAGGCATGCTCTCTCCGGGTCCTAGTGAGAGGTTGTTCGCCCCCGAACCGGATCATCCGGATGGAGGCATACCGCACAACGATAACGGGTATAGCTGTGCGCCTTAAAACCGAGCAGGTCAGACCGGCCGCGAAAGCCCGTCTGACCTGTTCGGAAGTCTCGTGGAAGGTCTCAGTTCTTCTGGATCTGGTCGAAGCTCAGCTCGACCGGGGTCTCGCGACCGAAGATCTCCACAAGGCCCTTGACCTTCTTCGAGTCGGCGTTGATCTCGTTGATCGTCGCCTGAAGGGTCGCGAACGGGCCGTCGGTGACCGTGACCGAGTCGCCGACCTCGAAGTCCAGCACCTGGACCTCGACCTTGCGGCTCGGCGCCGGCACGCCGCTCTCCTCGGCGGCGGCCTTGGCCGCCTTCTCCTCGGCCTCGGGGGCGAGCATCTTGACGATCTCGTCCAGGGTCAGCGGGTACGGGTCGTACGCGTTGCCCACGAAGCCGGTGACGCCCGGGGTGTTCCGGACCACACCCCACGACTCGTTCGTCAGGTCCATGCGGACGAGCACATAGCCGGGCAGCTTGTTCTGCCGGACGTTCTTGCGCTCGCCGTTCTTGATCTGGACGATCTCTTCTTCGGGGACCTCGGCCTGGTAGATGAAGTCCTCGACGTTCAGCGAGACGGCACGCTGCTCCAGGTTGGCCTTCACGCGCTTCTCGTAGCCCGCGTAGGTGTGGATCACGTACCACTCGCCGGGCAGCCCGCGCAGCTCCTCGCGGAGCGCCTCGACCGGGTCGACCTCGGCCTCGACCGCGTCGTCCGCTTCCGCCGCGGGGGCCTCATCGGCCTCGGCGGTGTCCTCGTCCTCGACGTGGACCGCCGCCTCCTCGGCCGGCGCGCCCGCCTCGGCGTCGGCTGCTTCAGCCTGGTCGGAGTCCGCCGCCTCGACGATGTCGAGCTCGTCCTCACGGGACTCGACGGGCTCGGCGGCGTCGTTCAGGTTCGGGTCAGACACTGTGGCTGCTTCTTCCTGGCTTCAAAGGGGTGGAACGTGCGAAAGAGGCGACGCCGGGACAGCGGCCGCCTTTCGCGGGGGTCTCAGCCAAAGACGTACTTGATGGCGTTGTTGAACCCATAGTCAATCACGGTCACGATGCCGATCATGATCACGACGAAGACGATCACCACACTGGTGTACGTCGACAGCTGACCGCGCGTGGGCCAGACGACCTTCCGCAGCTCAGCGATGATCTGGCGGTAGAAAAGCGCGAGCCGGCCGAAAGGCCCCTTCTTGGCGCGCTTACCACCACGACGACCCCGCTTGGTCGCCACTTCGTCCTCGGGACGACCGCTCTCAGGCGTCGCGGTGGAGCCAAGGGCTTCCGTCACTCGTCCTCACCTGAATCCGGGTCGTGGCCGTGCCGCGTCCGGCCCGGCCGCACTGCGGTGCTTGTCCTTGCGTACGCATGCACGCACCCTGATCAACGTGCGTGTAGCAGGGCCGGAGGGACTTGAACCCCCAACCGCTGGTTTTGGAGACCAGTGCTCTACCAATTGAGCTACGACCCTTTGCGGCACTCCCAACCTACCGCATACACCCGGCTGCACGGAGTGTGCGGTCGGATGCGGCTGTTGATCGGCCAACGACGGATGAGTGTACGTGCTTGACGGCCAGGCGTCGAACGAGAAGCGCGCGAAGTCTCCGCAAACCCGTGTGCCACCCATTTCGCCCGTCTGCGACGATGCATTTATGACCGCTGCTACTCCCCCAGTACAGTCCCCGACCGACCGGCGGGTGTCGGCCCGGATCGGCTCGATCTCCGAGTCCGCGACCCTCGCCGTCGACGCCAAGGCCAAGGCCCTCAAGGCCGCGGGCCGTCCGGTGATCGGCTTCGGCGCCGGTGAGCCCGACTTCCCCACGCCCGACTACGTCGTCGAGGCCGCGGTGGCGGCCTGCCGCGACCCGAAGTACCACCGCTACACCCCGGCCGGCGGGCTGCCCGAGCTCAAGGCGGCGATCGCCGCGAAGACGCTGCGCGACAGCGGGTACGAGGTCGAGGCGGCCCAGGTCCTGGTGACCAACGGCGGCAAGCAGGCGATCTACGAGGCGTTCGCCGCGATCCTCGACCCGGGCGACGAGGTCATCGTCCCGGCGCCCTACTGGACCACCTACCCGGAGTCGATCCGGCTGGCCGGCGGTGTCCCGGTGGAGGTCGTCGCCGACGAGACGACCGGCTACCGCGTCTCCGTCGAGCAGCTGGAGGCGGCCCGCACCAAGAACACCAAGGTGCTGCTCTTCGTCTCCCCCTCGAACCCCACCGGCGCGGTCTACAGCCGTGCGCAGATCGAGGAGATCGGCCGCTGGGCCGCCGAGCACGGGCTGTGGGTGCTCACCGACGAGATCTACGAGCACCTGGTCTACGGCGACGCCCAGTTCCACTCGCTGCCGGTCGTGGTGCCCGAGCTGCGCGACAAGTGCGTCGTGGTCAACGGCGTCGCCAAGACGTACGCGATGACCGGCTGGCGGGTGGGCTGGGTGATCGGCCCCAAGGACGTCATCAAGGCCGCGACCAACCTCCAGTCGCACGCCACCTCGAATGTGAGCAATGTCGCTCAGGTCGCCGCGCTGGCCGCCGTGTCGGGCGACCTGGACGCCGTGGCCGCGATGCGTGAGGCGTTCGACCGCCGCCGCCGCACCATCGTGCGGATGCTGAACGAGATCGACGGCGTCGAGTGCCCGGAGCCGGAGGGCGCGTTCTACGCCTACCCGTCGGTCAAGGGGCTGCTCGGCAAGGAGATCCGCGGCAAGCGGCCGCGGACCAGCGTCGAGCTGGCGGAGCTGATCCTGGAGGAGGCCGAGGTCGCGGTGGTGCCGGGTGAGGCGTTCGGCACCCCGGGCTATCTGCGGCTGTCCTACGCGCTGGGCGACGAGGACCTCACCGAGGGCGTCTCCCGGCTGCAGAAGCTGCTGGGCGAGGCGCGCGCGTAAGCCGCGCACCCCGCCGCGTGCGGTTGAGAGCGCACGGAGGAACGGGCCGGAACCCGCGGGGCGGGTCCGGCCCGTTCCTCATGGGCACACCCCCCGTTCGGGGAAAGCGGTACCGGCGGGTCCGGTCGTACGGCAGTATCTGCAGATGGCACGCGATGTACATCTGCTCCCCAAAGCGCATCTGCATCTTCACTTCACCGGCTCCATGCGCCCCGGCACCCTCCTCGAACTCGCCGACAAGTACGGCGTCCACCTGCCCGAGGCACTGAGCGGCGGCGAGCCGCCGAAGCTGCGCGCCACCGATGAGCGCGGCTGGTTCCGCTTCCAGCGGCTGTACGACATCGCGCGGTCCTGTCTGCGAGACGCCGACGACATCCGGCGGCTGGTGCGCGAGGCCGCCCAGGAGGACGTGCGGGACGGGGCCCAGTGGCTGGAGATCCAGGTCGACCCCACCTCGTACGCCCCGCGCCTGGGCGGGCTGATTCCGGCCATGGAGATCATCCTGGACGCGGTCGAGAGCGCCTCGGCGGACACCGGTCTGGGGATCAGGGTGCTGGTCGCCGCGAACCGCATGAAGCACCCCCTGGAGGCGCGCACCCTCGCCCGGCTCGCGGTGCGCTACGCGGACCGCGGGGTCGTCGGCTTCGGCCTGTCCAACGACGAGCGGCGCGGCTTCGCCCGCGACTTCGACCGGGCCTTCGCCATCGCCCGGGACGGCGGGCTGCTGGCGGCGCCGCACGGCGGTGAGCTGTCGGGCCCCAGCAGCGTGCGGGACTGCCTGGACGACCTCGGCGCGGTCCGGGTCGGCCACGGGGTGCGCGCGGCGGAGGACCCGCGGCTGCTCGCCCGGCTCGCCGAGCGCCAGGTGACCTGCGAGGTCTGCCCGGCGTCGAACGTGGCGCTCGGGGTCTACGAGAAGCCGGAGGACGTCCCGCTGCGCACGCTGTACGACGCGGGGGTGCCGATGGCGCTCGGGGCGGACGACCCGCTGCTGTTCGGCTCACGGCTGGCGGCGCAGTACGAGCTGGCGCGCAAGCACCACGGCTTCACCGACGCCGAGCTGGCCGAGCTGGCGCGGCAGTCGGTGCGTGGTTCGGCCGCGCCGGAGGAGGTCAGGCAGCGGCTGCTGACGGGGATCGATGACTGGCTGGCGGACGGAGGGCAAACCGTCACGTGATGGTTCGCCCCTGTGTCTCAGAGGCTGACGCCGACCGTCACCGGCTCGTTGACGAGGGTCACCCCGAAGGCGTCCTCGACGCCGGCCACCACCTCGCGGGCCAGGGCCAGCAGGTCCTCGGTCGTGGCCTCGCCCCGGTTGGTGAGGGCGAGCGTGTGCTTGGTGGAGATGCGGGCCGGGCCGGTGCCGTAGCCCTTGGTGAAGCCCGCCTTGTCGATCAGCCAGGCCGCGGAGGTCTTGATCAGACCGTCGCCCGCCGGGAAGGCGGGCGGCGCGATGTCCGGGCCCAGGCGTTCGGCGGCGCGGGCGAGGAAGGCGGCGTAGGCGTCCTCGGTGAGCACCGGGTTGGTGAAGAACGACCCCGCGGACCAGGTGTCGTGGTCCTCGGGGTCGAGCACCATGCCCTTGCCCGCGCGCAGCCCCAGGACGGTCTCGCGGGCGACGGCGGCCGGCACCCGGTCCCCCACCTCGACGCCGAGGACCCGCGCGGTCTCGGCGTACCGGACGGGTGCGGAGAGTCCGCCGGCGTCCTCCAGTTCGAAGCGGACCCGGAGCACCACATGGCGGTCGGGGTCGGCCTTGAAGCGGCTGTGGCGGTAGGAGAAGGCGCAGTCGGCGTTGGGGATCGTGACGACCTGGTCGGCGCGGCGGTCGTAGGCGATCACCTCGGTGATCGTGGCGGCGACCTCCTGGCCGTAGGCACCGACGTTCTGTATCGGCGTCGCCCCGGCTGAACCGGGGATTCCGGCGAGGCATTCGATCCCCGCGAGCCCCGCCCGGACCGTACGGGCCACGGCGTCCGACCAGTTCTCGCCCGCGGCGAGCTCCAGGCGGGTGCCGTCGAGGGTGCAGCCGCTGGTCGCGATGTGCAGGGCGGTGCCGTCGAAGCCCTTGTCGGCGATGACCAGGTTGCTGCCGCCGCCGATCACCAGCAGCGGGGTGCCGGCCGCGTCGGCCTCCCGGACCGCGGCGATGACCTCGTCGTCGGTGGTGGCCGTGATCAGCCGGTTGGCCGGGCCGCCGAGGCGGAAGGTGGTGAGGGGCGCGAGGGGGGCGTCGTGGAGTTCCTGCACGCGCTCAAGAGTACGGGGGCGCCCCCTGGGGTCCTGGGGGTGGCCGCCCCGGTGTGGGGCCGGGGCCGACGGGCGTGCGTGGGCCGTAAGGGGCTCGGACGGGCTTCACACGCCTTCACACGGCTTCACCCGCGGTGGCGTGCTCTCGCCCGCCCTGGGGCCGCCGGGGCGCCTTCCAGGGCTCAGGCGAGCCGTACCACGGCGCGGGCCCGGCCCAGCACCTTCTGGCCGGCGCTGGTGGCCGTGATGTCGAGGCGCACCGTACGGGCCTCGTCGTCCAGCTTGGCGGCGACCTTGGCGCCGATCTCGACGACCGCGCCCTTGTCGTCGTTGGGGACGACGACCGGCCTGGTGAAACGGACGCCGTACTCGACGAGGGCGCCGGGGTCGCCGGCCCAGTCGCTGACCACCCGGGCCGCCTCGGCCATGGTGTAGGCGCCGTGCGCGATGACGTCGGGGAGGCCGACCTCCTTGGCGAACTGCTCGTTCCAGTGGATCGGGTTGAAGTCGCCCGAGGCGCCCGCGTACCGCACGAGGTCGGCGCGGTTCACCCGGAACTCGCGCACCGGCACCTCGGTGCCGACCTCCACGGAGTCATACGAGATCTTGGCCGTCATCTGCTCTCCTCCACCTCTGCGTCGGCGGCGCGGGCCACCAGCGTCGTGAACGACGTCGCCACATGGTCGCCCGACTCGTCGTGGACCTCGCCGCGCACGGACAGGATGTCATTGCCGGCCAGCGACTTGATCGAGTCGATGGTCGAGGTGACCGTCAGCCGGTCCCCCGCGCGGACCGGGCGGGTGTACTCGAACCGCTGATCGCCGTGGACCACCCGGCTGTAGTCCAGCCCGAGCTGCGGGTCCTCGATGACCTGCTTCCCGGCCGCCTTGAAGGTGATCGTGAAAACGAAGGTCGGCGGGGCGATCACGTCGGGGTAGCCCAGGGCCCGAGCCGCCTCGGGGTCGGTGTGGACGGGATTGGTGTCGCCGAGGGATTCGGCGAATTCCCGGATCTTCTCCCGGCCGACCTCGTACGGGGCGGTGGGCGGGTAGCTCCGTCCCACGAAGGACTGGTCGAGCGCCATCGGCGCGCACCTCCTGCGATTGGATGACCAACGAAACGAGGCCGCCCCCCGCGATTGGGGGCGGCCTCGAATCAGAGCTTATTGCTATCGCGTCTCACGGTGCGCGGTGTGCGCGTTGCAACGCGGGCAGTGCTTCTTGATCTCAAGACGATCCGGGTCGTTGCGCCGGTTCTTCTTGGTGATGTAGTTCCGCTCCTTGCACTCCACGCAGGCCAGCGTGATCTTCGGGCGGACGTCGGTGGCAGCCACGTGAGTGCTCCTTGACGAACGGACTAGGGGATTAACGCAGAAAGAGTAGCCGATCGAAGGACCGACCCCACAATCGGCTACTGTCAGTAGCGGTGACCGGACTTGAACCGGTGACACAGCGATTATGAGCCGCTTGCTCTACCGACTGAGCTACACCGCTGTGATGCGAGTGACTCCCCGCTCGACCAGCGTAGCCGAACGGGAAACCTCACACATCAGAGCCCCAATACGGAATCGAACCGTAGACCTTCTCCTTACCATGGAGACGCTCTGCCGACTGAGCTATTGGGGCGAGCGATGAAGACATTACACGCTCGGCCGCCGAAGGTGAAATCCGTATCGGGCCGCCGTCACCCTGGACTCATGCACCACACCGGTACGACTATTCGGCTCCTCCGCGAAGCCGCCCAGACCGCGCCCTAGGCTTCGGTTCGCACCGCGTGATCTTGGCTGCGCACGTGTCCGGGCGTGTCCGGCGCGTTGCCCGTTCGGGCACCCGGCGTGTCCCGTGGCGCCATGGCGTGACCCATGGCGTCCTGGCGTGTCCCGTGGGCTCCACGGCGTGACCCGTGGCGCTCTGGCGTCACCGCCACCGCCCTCGTCACGCACCCGTCGCGCGCGCCCGTGCGCCCCGCGTACGCCCTGCGAATCCCAGGAGTGCGATGCCCGAGAGCCAGCAGCAGCCGCAGCAACCGCAACAGCCGCCCAGGAACGACGGCGCGGACCCCGAACCCACCGCCCTGGTGCTCGGTGGCGCTCGGCTCGCCGACGGGCGCACCGTGGACGTCCGGCTCAGCGGCGGGCGGATCGAGGCCGTGGGCACGGCGGGCAGCCTCGTCCCCGGCACCCGGCTGGAGCTCGGCGGCTATCTGCTGCTCCCCGCCCCCGCCGAGCCCCACGCCCACTGCGACACCGCCCTTACGGCCGACATCTCCGGCCCGGTCCCGAACGCCCCCGGGGACATCCAGCGCCGCGCCGTCGAGGCCGCGCTGCTCCAGCTCGGCCACGGGGCGACGGCGCTGCGTACCCACGTCCGCGTCGGCGGGGTGCACGGGCTGCGCTCCCTGGAGGCGGTCCTGGAGGCCGGCCGGACCCTGCGCGGGCTCACGGAGCTGAGCGCGGTGGCGGTGCCCCGGGTGCTGACCGGCACCGCCGGGGCGGACGGTCTGGCGGTGCTGCGCGACGCGGTGGGAATGGGCGCGCCGGTCATCGGCGGCTGCCCGGACCTCGACCCGGACCCGACCGGCCACGCCGAGGCCGTCCTCGACTTCGCCGCCCGGCACGGCTGCGCCGTCGACCTGCACACGGACGGTGACGACCCGGCCCGCCTCGCCCGGCTCGCGGCGATGGCCGGGGGCTTGCGGCCGGGCGTCACCATCGGCCCCTGCGGCGGGCTGTCCCGGCTGCCCGTGGATGTGGCCGGGCGGATCGCGGAGCGGCTGGCGGCGGCCGGGGTGACCGTCGTCTGCCTCCCGCAGGGCGACTGCGCCGGACTGGAGCACCAGGGCGTGCGGGGAGCGCGCGGCTGTGCCTGCGCGCCGGTACGGCTGCTGCGCGCGGCGGGCGTCCGGGTGGCCGCGGGCAGCGGGGCGCTGCGGGACGCGGTCAACCCGGTGGGCCGGGGCGATCCCCTGGAGGCCGCCTTTCTGCTGGCGTCCCGGAACGGGCTGCGGCCGGAAGAGGCGTACGAGACGGTGTGCGGGCAGGCACGGGCCGCGATGGGGCTGGCCGAGGTGCGGGTGGAGGCCGGGTTCCCGGCGGAGCTGCTCGCGGTGCGCGGGGACGGCCTCGCGGGGGTGCTCTCGCTCGCGTACAGCAGGGTCGTGGTGCACCGTGGCCGGGTGGTGGCCCGTACGAGCGCGGTGCGCGAGTACTGCGACTCGGCCGGCGCGGCGGCCCTGGACCTGCCCCGTCAGGCGCGGCCGCAGAGCGGCGGCGAGCAACCGTAGGCCGCACGGCGTACGGTCGGGATCATGCGTATTGTCATCGCTGGTGGACATGGACAGATCGCGCTGCGGCTGGAGCGGCTGCTCACCGCGCGCGGAGACGAGGTCGCGGGCATCATCCGCAAGCCGGAACAGGCGGGCGACCTGCTGGCGTCGGGCACCGAACCAGTGGTCTGCGACCTCGAGACCGCCTCGGTGGAGGACGTGGTCAAGCACCTGGAGGGTGCGGACGCGGCGGTCTTCGCGGCCGGCGCGGGCCCCGGCAGCGGTGCCGCCCGTAAGGAGACCGTCGACCACCGGTCCGCTGTGCTCTTCGCGGACGCGGCCGAGCGGGCCGGGGCCCGGCGGTTCCTGATCGTCTCCTCGATGGGCACGTCCCAGGAGCCGCCGCCCGGCACCGACCCGGTCTTCGCCGCCTACCTGCGCGCCAAGGCCGCGGCGGACGACGACATCCGCGCCCGGGACGGCCTCGACTGGACCGTGCTGCGTCCGGGCGTGCTGACGAACGACCCGGGCACGGGCCGGGTGAAGCTGGCCGAACACACGGGCCGGGCCGAGGTCACCCGCGACGACGTGGCAGCGACCCTGGTCGCCCTCCTGGACGAGCCCCGCACGGCGCGCCGCACGCTGGAACTGATCAACGGCGACACGCCGGTGACGGAGGCGGTGCGGACGATCGCCGAGCAGAACTGACCCTCACGTCACCCTCGCCGGCCGCCGATGCCTCCGGTTCCGCCTCGGCCCCGGGTCCGGCCGTCGGTGCCTCCCGGTCCGCATCGGTCCCGGGTTCGGCCGCCCGTGCCTCCGGTTCCGCATCGGTCCCTGGTTCGGCCGCCGTCCCGGCGTCCCCCCGGAGCCACTGGAAGCCCACTCCGCCATTCCGGCGGGTCGGGCCCGGTAGCCAGTTCCGGCAGCGAGTCGGGCCCGACGATCGTCACGTCTGACGGCCGGTTCCGGCGGTTCGGCGCTGGCGGATCGGTTCCGGCGGTCTGGCCGCTGAGCAGTCCGTCACCGCGCAGAAGTCCACCCGGGCCGGGCGTGGGCCCGGGGCAAGGGGCTCCTGGTTGTACTGCCGCTCGTGTGCCGTCCGGGTCCGTTCGATCCGGGGAGCCCGCGCCACGGCCCCGGGCGCGGTGGGCGGCCAGGCCGGCGCGCCACCGGACGCGGGGTGCGCGGGCGCCCCCGGCGTCACCGGGCGCGGGAACCGGAGCCAGGCCCGGCGTCACGGGGCACCGGCCACGAGGGCCGGCCCCACCGCGAGCGGAACACCGGCCACGGAGCGGCCGCCGGGGCGGGTCAGACCCTGCGCCAGCGGGCCATCGCGAAGGAGAAGACCCCGAAGAGCGCGAGTCCGAGCGCCACCGCGACCAGCAGCCAGGGGCCCGCCGCCATCGCGGCGAAGGTGCGCAGGGTGTCGTCGATGCCCTTGGCCTTGTCCGGGTCGTAGCGCCGGGCGGCCGAGAGCGCGAAGCCACCCGCCACCGCGAACACGGCCCCGCGGGCCACCCCGCCGCAGACCCCCAGCGCCTCCACGGTCCGCCGCGTCCGCGGGGACATCGCGCCCGTCTTGAGGTGCTTGCGGAAGGCGCGCCGGATCGCCCGTACCGCGATCCACACCCCGGCCACGGCCACCACCGTCCCGCCGGCGGCGACCAGCCACCGCCCGTACGGCAGGTCGAGCGCCCGTGCCGTCACGTCCTGCGACTGCCGGTCGCTGGAGCCGCTGCCCTCCTCGCCGGCGGCGAAGGAGAGCACGGAGTAGGCGACGACGCCGTAGAAGACCGCGCGGGCCGCTCCCGCCAGCCGCTTGCGTGCCGTGGTCCCGTCCGGCCCCGTGGCCCCGAAGGCCGCCTCGGACAGCCGCCACAGCGCCATGCAGACGAGCCCGACACCGACCGCCCAGACCAGCGCCGCGCCGAACGGCTGCTGGGCGAGGATCTGGAGCGCCCCGCCCCGGTCGGCCTGTTCACCGCGGTCGCCGAAGGCGATGCGCAGCGCCAGGAGGCCGATGAGCAGGTAGAGCACTCCCCGGGTGGCCAGCCCCCAGCGGGCCGCCGCCTCGATGGCCCGGCCGCCCGCTTGACGCGAGGTGCGTGTGCGTCGCGTTGCCGTGCCCAGTCCGCGTGCGATCGACGATGCGTTCACCGTTTCCTCCCCGGTTGTCGCACATCGTTTGCCCTGGACGTACATACGGAAACGGGGCGTACGGAAACGGGACTTTCCCTTGTTGGTTGCGGCGATCCGCCCTACTCTGCCGCCTGAATCTGACGGGCCGTCAGGTGAATTGACCGACGCGAAGGGACCGGGGAGATGGCGAGATGACCGGCGAGACGAACGGCGCGACCGAGCTGCCCCTGGTCATCAGCGTCGATGACCATGTGATCGAGCCCGCGCACCTCTTCCGGACCTGGCTCCCGGCCAAGTACCGGGACCGCGGCCCCAAGCCCCTCACGGCCGGGATCGGCGAACTGGCCTACATCGGCGGCAAGTACAGGTTCACCACCGACCCGGACGGCCAGCTGACCGACTGGTGGCAGTACGAGGGCGACCTCTTCCCGTACAAGCGGATCATCGCCGCCGTCGGCTTCTCCCGCGACGAGATGACCCTCGACGGCATCACCCGCGAGCAGATGCGCCGCGGCTGCTGGGACCCCAAGGCCCGGCTCGCCGACATGGACCTGAACCACGTCGAGGCATCGCTGTGCTTCCCGACCTTCCCCCGCTTCTGCGGCCAGACCTTCGCGGAGGCGAAGGACAAGGAGGTCGGCCTGGCGTGCGTCCGCGCGTACAACGACTGGATGGTGGAGGAGTGGTGCGGCGACAGCGGCGGCCGCCTCGTCCCGCTGTGCCTGATCCCCCTGTGGGACGTCGACCTCGCCGTCCAGGAGATCCGCCGCAACGCCGCCCGCGGCGTCCGCGCGGTGACCTTCAGCGAGATCCCCACCTACCTCGGACTGCCCAGCATCCACAGCGGCTACTGGGACCCCTTCTTCGCCGAGTGCGAGGCCACGGGGACGGTCGTGTGCATGCACATCGGCTCCTCCTCCCAGATGCCCGCCGCCTCCCCCGACGCCCCGCCGGCCGTCCAGGCCTCCTTGAGCTTCAACAACGCCATGGCCTCGATGATGGACTTCCTCTTCAGCGGCGTCCTGGTCTCCTTCCCGCGCCTCAAGCTCGCCTACGCCGAGGGCCAGATGGGCTGGATTCCCTACGCCCTGGAGCGCGCCGACGACGTCTGGGAGGAGCACCGGGCCTGGGGCGGCGTCCGCGACCTCATCCCCGAGCCGCCGTCCACGTACTACTACCGCCAGATCTTCTGCTGCTTCTTCCGCGACAAGCACGGGGTCGCCTCACTGGACACGGTCGGCGTGGACAACGCCACGTTCGAAACCGACTACCCCCACGTCGACTCGACCTGGCCGCACACCCGCCGCATCGCCGCCGAGCACGTGGCCGGGCTCTCCCCCGAGACCACGTACAAGATCCTGCGCGGCAACGCGATCCGGATGCTGGAGCTGGACCTAGACCGGCCCGGCCAGTCCATACCCGGCCGGTCCATGCCGGGCCAGTCCATGCCGGGCTAGGCCGTGCGCGGCTGCTCCGAACCGCAGTAACGGCACTTGCGCGCCGCCTCGGGGACGTCCTCGGCGAGGCATTCCGGGCAGGTCTTCACCGGGCCCGGCGCCCCGAAGGCCGTGACGCCCCGGCGGGCCTGGGTGTACTTGTACGGCACGACGATCAGGAAGTAGATGACGGCCATGAAGATGACGAAATAGATCAGGGCGCCGATGAACGACCCGATGTTGATGTAGGTCGTGGTGTTCCCCTGTTGTCCCAGCTGCCAGCCGAGCCCGACCGACTTGCCGCCCTGGAGCCGGGCGATGATCGGGTTGATCACGGAGTCGGTGAACGCCTTGATCAGCGTCGAGAACGCCAGCGCGGTGACCAGGCCGACGGCGACAACGATGACATCACCGCGCATGAGGAAGTTCTTGAAGCCCCTGAGCACGATCCGCCCTCTCTGTCCTGATACGGGGGAATCACCACCCTAGGAGCGGCCTTACGGTGCCCGCCGTGCGCCACGACGGACGGCCGCCCGTACGGCGGCAGGCCCGGTGCGCGCACGAGCGGGCGGGCCCGCACCACCCGCGGGCCCGTAACGTGTGCTCCGGAGCGCCATCGCACGGGCGCCGGAGAGGCAAGGCCGTCATGAGCACGCTGGTCTTCGACAGCGATGACCTGGAGCAGACCGAGGACTTCCTCAGCAGGGCCTACGCCAGGATGCGCATCGGCAGCACCACCCCGAGCGCGAGCCGGGCACAGATCCGGCGCGACACCCTCGCGTCGATCAGCGTGGACGAGCTGGACCTGGACTTCGAGATGAGCTACTCCGTCAGCCCGCTCGGCAAGATCTGCCTCTGTCTCGTCCACGCCGGCACCATCGAGGACCATGTCTTCCCGGGTGCCGAGGATTCCTTCGGCCCCGGCGACGTGGTGTCCTTCGCCCCACCGGACCTGCCCTACTCGGGACGGATCCGCAGCGCCCGCTACAACATCACCATGTTCGACCCCGCTCTGCTGAGCCAGGTCGCCGCGACCGCCGACCGGCGCGTGCCCCAGCCGGTCCGGCTGACCGGGCACCGCCCGCACTCCGCCGCCGCGGCCGGGCACCTGCGGGAGACCATCGGCTACGTGCGCGACCACGTCCTGGCCGACCCCGCCGTGGCCGACCAGCCGCTGATCAAGGCCACCGTCAGCCAGCTCCTGGCCGGCAGCGTGCTGACGGCCTTCCCCAACACTGCGCTGACCGACCCCACCGCACCCGACCGCAACGACGCCCACCCCGGCACGCTGCGGCGCGCCCTCAGCTACATCGACGACCACGCCGACCGGCCCATCACCGTCGCCGGCATCGCCGCCGCCGCGCACGTCAGCATCCGGGCCCTGCAGTACGCCTTCCGCAGACACCTCGACACCACCCCCATGGCATATGTGCGCCGGGTACGCCTGGCACACGCCCACCACGACCTGTCGACCGCCGATCCCCGGACCGCCACGGTCACCGACATCGCCACCCGCTGGGGGTTCTTCCACCCGGCCCGCTTCGCCGCCCTGTACCGCGACACCTACGGCACCGCCCCACGCGTCACCCTGCACGGCTGACGCCGGGGTTCCCCTGGCCGCCTTCGTTTTCTGTCCCACCCGGCGCCCGAACGTGCGTTTACCGACTCGCCAAGCGCCGGTCCGCCTCTGGAGAGTGGACAGGCGCGGCATGGTTCACCGCTACCGCGGTCCATCTCCGATCGAAAGGTTCTCCGTGACGATCGGGAACGACGACCTCCTCAAGAAGATCGCCAGCCTGGAGGAGGAGGTCGGCCAGCTGCGGCAAGCGGTCGTCTCCCACGCCGTCATCGATCAGGCGATCGGTGTGGTCATCACCCACGGCAGCCTGCGTCCGGACCAGGGCTGGCACATCCTCAAGACGGTGTCCCAGCACACCAACACCAAGCTGCGCGAGATCGCCGAACAGATCGTCCAATGGCCGCACTGCGGCTGGCTCCCCGAGTCCACCCGACGGGCCCTGGAAGCGGCACTCGCACGCGGGTAGTCCACCCGGACAAAAACGGCCCCCGGCCGCGTTTTCGCAGCTCGGGGGCCGTTTCCCTGATGTGGCGGCGCCAGGATTCGAACCTGGGTAGGCTAAGCCGACGGATTTACAGTCCGCTCCCATTGGCCACTCGGGCACACCGCCTGGGATGTGGCCAGGTGCCCCGCTCTCGCGGCGCTGCTCCCTGGCAACGACGTAAACAATACCTGATGTCCCGGGGTGCTTCGCCACCCGGTTGATCGCCTCTGGATCATGACCGAGATCGCTAGGCTGGCGGAAGCGGTCCGTTGGGCCGTGCCACTGCCGGATCTACGTACGAGGAGCCAACTCAAGATGGCCGACTCCAGTTTCGACATCGTCTCGAAGGTCGAGCGGCAGGAGGTCGACAACGCTCTCAACCAGGCGAGCCGCGAGATCTCCCAGCGCTACGACTTCAAGAACGTCGGCGCCTCGATCGCCTGGTCGGGCGAGCGGATCGAGATGCGGGCCAACTCCGAGGAGCGGGTCAAGGCGATCCTCGATGTCTTCCAGTCCAAGCTGGTCAAGCGCGGGATCTCGCTGAAGGCCCTGGACGCGGGGGAGCCGCAGGCCTCGGGCAAGGAGTACAAGATCTTCGCCTCGCTCCAGGAGGGGATCTCGCAGGAGAACGCGAAGAAGGTCGCCAAGATCATCCGCGATGAGGGCCCCAAGGGCGTCAAGGCGCAGGTGCAGGGCGATGAGCTGCGGGTGACGTCCAAGAGCCGGGACGACCTGCAGTCCGTGATCGCGCTGATCAAGGGCAAGGACCTCGACTTCGCGGTGCAGTTCGTCAACTACCGGTAGCCCGGTCCGCCGAGTACGGCACGCCGGGGCCCCGGCCCCGGCGGTCGCGTGTGGACGGGGCTGTCGCCCGGACTCGCCCAGGCGGGAAGCGCGGCCCGGTCAGCGGTGGCCGAAGGGCTGGTCGGTGGGGACGATCTCATGGCCGAGGGGGGCCAGGGAGATCGGGATGAGCTTGAAGTTGGCCAGGCCCAGGGGGATGCCGATGATCGTGAGGCAGAGGGCGACGCCGGTGATCAGGTGGCCCAGCGCCAGCCACCAGCCCGCGAGGACGAGCCAGAGGACGTTGCCGACGCACGAGGCTGCTCCGGCGTCGCGGCGGGGGACGGCCGTGCGGCCGAAGGGCCAGAGGGTGAAGCCGGCGATGCGCCAGGAGGCGATCCCGAAGGGTATGCCGATGATCGTGATGAAGAGGAGGACCCCGGCGAGGAAGTAGAGGATCGCCAGCCAGAAGCCGGAGAGGATCAGCCAGATCAGGTTGAGCAGGGTTTTCACGGTCGGCGGCCTCCTGCCATCTGTTCGAGGCGGGCGATACGCTCCCGCATGGGCGGGTGGGTGGAGAAGAGCTTGGCCATGCCCTCACCGGCGCGGAAAGGGTTGGCGATCATCATGTGGCTCGCGGTCTCCAGCCGGGGCTCGGGCGGCAGCGGAAGCTGCTGGGTACCGGTCTCCAGCTTGCGCAGGGCGCTGGCGAGGGCCAGGGGGTCGCCGGTGAGCTGGGCGCCGGAGGCGTCCGCCTCGTACTCGCGGGAGCGGCTCACGGCGAGCTGGATGATGGAGGCCGCGAGCGGGCCGAGAATCATGATCAGCAGCATGCCGAGAAAGCCGGGGCCCTCGTCGTCGTCGGACCGGCCCACCGGGATCAGCCAGGCGAAGTTCACCAGGAACATGACGACGCTGGCGAGCGCGCCCGCGATCGAGGAGATCAGGATGTCGCGGTTGTAGACATGGCTGAGCTCATGGCCGATGACCCCGCGCAGCTCCCGCTCGTCGAGCAGCCGCAGAATGCCGTCGGTGCAGCAGACGGCCGCCTTACGGGGGTTGCGGCCGGTCGCGAAGGCGTTGGGGGCGTCGGTCGGGGAGATGTAGAGCCGGGGCATGGGCTGGCGGGCGGCCGTGGAGAGTTCGCGCACCATGCGGTACAGCTGTGGCGCCTCGAACTCGCTGACCGGGCGGGCGCGCATCGCGCGCAGGGCCAGCTTGTCGCTGTTCCAGTAGGCGTACGCGTTGGTCCCCAGTGCGACGACGACCGCGATGACCAGTCCGGTACGGCCGAAGAGGCTGCCGATGAGGATGATGAGCGCGGACAGTCCCCCGAGGAGTACGGCGGTTTTCAGCCCGTTGTGCCGGCGGTGCACTGTGCGCCCTCCCGATGTGCCGCAGGGAACCCTTCGCCAGGTGTTTCCACCTTCCAGTGGACCCTCCTGAAAAGGTCAACGCCAGGCGAAGGGCACCAGTTCCCTCGTGCACACGGGCGCGGACGTGCGCGGACGCGCGCGGCCTCGGTCACCCGGCCGCCCGGCGGCTACAGCAGGGTGTCCGAGGCGAATCGCAGAACGAGCTGCGGGGCGCCGGAGAGGGCGACGCCGATGATCGCGGTGAGGCCGATGGCGGCCGTAAGGGGGACGGCGGCCGGGCGGGGGGCGGGGGCCATGGCGGCGGGCGCGGGCTCCGCCTGGGCGGCGGGCGCGGGCGCGCGGAAGAGCACCGCCGTCCACTGGAGGTAGTAGTACAGGGCCACCACCACGTTCAGGGCCATCACCACCGCGAGCCAGCCGAGCCCCGCGTCCACGGCCGCCGAGAAGACGGTCACCTTGGCGAAGAGCCCGATGACGCCCGGGGGCAGCCCGGCCAGGCACAGCAGGAAGAAGCCCAGTGCCAGGGCGGCGGCCGGGCGGGCCGCGTAGAGCCCGCGGTAGTCGGTGAGCCGGTTGGCCGGGCTGCTGCGGGCCACCAGGGCGGCCACGGCGAAGGCGCCGAGGTTCACGGCCGCGTACATCAGGGCGTACGCCACGGTGGAGCCGATGGCGCGGGAGGCGTCCCCGGCGGAGTCGGCGTAGCCGGCCGCGGCGATCGGGACCAGCAGATAGCCCGCCTGCGCGACGGAGGACCAGGCGAGCAGGCGTACGGCGCTGAAGGCGCGCTCCGGGCGCTGGCGCAGCGCCGCGGCGTTCCCGGCGGTCATGGTGAGGGCGGCCAGGACCGCCACGGCCGGGCCCCACACATCGGCGTACGAGGGGAAGGCCAGGACGGTCACCAGGATGAGGCCGGAGAAGCCGACCGCCTTACCGACGACGGAAAGGTACGCGGCGACGGGCACGGGCGCGCCGACGTAGGTGTCGGGCACCCAGAAGTGGAACGGCACGGCGGCGGTCTTGAACGCGAAGCCCACCAGGGTGAGCACGACCCCGGTCTGGGCGAGCGTGTCGAGGCGCGGGTCGACATGGGTGAGGGCGGCGGCGATCCGGGACAGGTGGAGGCTGCCGGTCGCGGCGTAGACGAAGCTGACGCCGAGCAGCATCACGGCGGTCGCGGTGACCGAGGAGAGGAAGAACTTCAGCGCGGCCTCGGAGGAGAGGCGGTCGCCGCGGCGCAGGCCCACGAGGGCGAAGGCCGGGAGCGAAGCCACTTCGAGGGCGATGACCAGGGTGGCCAGATCGCGGGAGGCGGGCAGCAGGGCCGCTCCCGCGGCGGAGGACAGCAGCAGGAACCAGAATTCGCCGGCGGGAAGTTTGAGATCGTCGCAGGCGCTGAAGGACAGCAGCGCGGTGAGCAGGGCCCCGCCGAGCACCAGGAACTGGATGACGAGGGCGAAGGTGTCGGCCGTGTAGCTGCACGCGTGGGCGCCGGTGGTCAGGCAGAAGGTGGAGCGTTCGCCGTCCAGCAGCGGCAGCAGGCTGAGCGCGGCCAGCGCGAGTCCCGCTATCGCCACCCAGCCCAGCAGGGGCTTCCGGCGCTCGGGCAGGAACAGGTCGGCGACGAGGACGGCGAGGGCGGCCAGGGCCGCGATGGTGGGCGGCGCGACGGCGAGCCAGTCGACGGACTGGACGAGGCTCGTGGCGAGGCCCGAGGCGTGCGGAGTCATCGGTTGCCTCCCGCGAGGAGCTGCTGCACGGCCGGGTCCGTGAGGCCGAGGAGGACCGCGGGCCACAGTCCGGCGAGGACGGTGAGGGCCACCAGGGGGCTCCAGGCGGCGAATTCGTAGCCGTGGACGTCGGCCAGGGCGGGCCGCTCGGCCTCGGTCCCGGTACCGGGCTCGATGGGGTGGTCGCCCATGCAGACGCGCCGTACGACGACGAGCATGTACGCGGCGGTCAGCAGGGTGCCGAAGCCGGCGAGCGCCGTATAGGTGAGGAACGCGGGGCGGCTGAGCCCGTCGGCGGGGTCGAAGGCGCCGAACATGGCGAGCATCTCGCCCCAGAACCCGGCGAGTCCGGGCAGCCCCAGGGAGGCCACGGCGCCGAAGGCGAGCAGCCCGCCGAGGCGTGGCGCCCTGCCGTACAGGGCGGCGCCGCTGGTGCCCGAGAGCTGGTCCAGGTCGGTGGTGCCGGAGCGGTCCTTGAGGGCGCCGACGAGGAAGAAGAGCAGGCCGGTGATCAGGCCGTGGGCGATGTTGGCGAAGAGCGCGCCGTTCACGCCGGTGGGGGTGAGGGTCGCGATGCCCAGCAGCACGAAGCCCATATGGCCGACGGAGGAGTAGGCGATCAGGCGCTTGAGGTCGCCTTTCGCCCCCGTACGGGCCAGGGCGAGGCAGGCGAGGGAGCCGTAGATGATGCCGACCACGGCGAACGCGGCGAGGTAGGGCGCGTAGGTGTGCGCCGCCTCGGGGGTCATCGGCAGCACGATGCGGACCAGCCCGTAGGTGCCCATCTTCAGCAGCACGCCCGCCAGCAGCACCGAGCCGACGGTGGGGGCGGCGGTGTGGGCGTCGGGCAGCCAGCTGTGCAGCGGCCACATGGGGGCCTTGACGGCGAGCCCGACGAGGATGGCGAGGGCCGCGATCAGCTGGGTGGTGTGGCTGAGCCCGGCGCCTTTGTCGGTGGCGAGTGCCACCATGTCGAAGGTGCCGCCCTTGAGTCCGACGAGGAGGAGGCCGAGCAGCATGACGACCGAGCCGAGCAGCGTGTAGAGGATGAACCGCCAGGCGGCGCGCTCCCGCTCGGCGCCTCCCCACCGGTTGATGAGGAAGTACATCGGGATGAGGACCATCTCGAACGCCAGGAAGAACAGCATCAGGTCCAGCACCGCGAAGCTGGCCAGGGTGCCGGCTTCCAGGAGCAGCAGCAGCGCGACGAACGCCTTGGGGGACGGTCCGGAGGGCCGGTTGACGTAGGCGTAGAGCGCGCTGAGGAAGGTCAGCAGCGCGGTCAGCACCAGCAGCGGCAGCGAGACGCCGTCCACGCCGAGGTGGATGCGGATGTCCAGCGCCGGGATCCAGCCGATGTCCGTCTGGGCCTGCATCCGGGCCGGGTGGTCGTGGTCGAAACCGGCGGCCAGGGCGATGGCGGCGGCGAGCACCGCCCCGGTGACGGTCACGCCGTGGCGCAGGACGGCCTGGTCGGGCCCGCGGCCGCGCAGTCCGGGCGGGGCCGGCAGCAGGGCGGTGACGCTGCCGAGCAGGGGGAGCACGACCACGGCGGCGAGGAGGGCTTGCAGGGCGGTGTGGTTCACGGGTCAGGCTCCCGCTGCGACGAGGACGGCGGCCACGGCCAGGACGAGGGAGCCCGCGAGCAGCGCGCCGAGGTAGGTCTGCACATTGCCGGTCTGGGCGCGGCGGACGGCCGCGCCGAGCAGCCGGGGCGTGCCGCCCGCGCCGCGTACGTACGTCTCGACGACCTCGCGGTCGAGGAAGCGGACGAGCCGGGCGGCGGCCCGTACGGGCCGGACGAACAGGGCGCTGTAGACGGCGTCGAGGTGGAAGCCGACGGCCGCGTGGCGGTGCAGCGGGCCCAGGAGCAGCCGCCCGGGGTCGGCGGGGTCGCGGGCGCCCGCGATGGAGCCGTAGGCCGCCTCGTGGGTGGCGATGGCCTCGGCCTCGGAGACGGCGTCGGCGGCGTCGGGGTGGGCGGCCACCGCGCCGAGCGGGACGCGGGCGGCCCGCGCCGCGGTGTGCCGCCAGGCGCCGTACATGACGAGGACGCCGACGAGGGCCAGACCGGTGCCGAGGACGGAGGTGGTGAGGGTCGGGGTGAGCGACTCGCCGTCGAACCAGTCGGGCAGCGCGCCGTAGGCGAGGCCGAAGGCGGCCGTGGGGAGGAACAGCACCCACAGGACGACGTTCATGACCACCGGCTGCCTGCCGTGGTCGGGGGCGGGCTCGCCCCGGCCGCGGAAGGCGAGCAGCCACAGCCGGGCCGCGTATGCGGCGGTCAGGAGCGCGGTGAGGAGTCCGGCGAGGAACACGGTCCAGCCGACGCCCGTCGGCACGCCGGAGGTGTGGCCGGTCGCGGCGTGCTCGGCCGCGCCGAGGACGGCCTCCTTGGAGAAGAAGCCGGCGAAGGGCGGGATGGCGGCGAGCGCGAGCAGCGCGACCGTCATCGTCCAGAAGGCGTCGGGGATGCGCTGGGCCAGGCCGCTCATCCGGGACATGGCGGCGAGGGAGTTGGTGCCGGCGGCGTGGATCACCACGCCCGCGCAGAGGAAGAGCAGCGCCTTGAACGCGCCGTGGGCGATCAGGTGGAAGACGGCGGCGCCGCGGTCGTCGACGGCCAGCGCGCCCGTCATATAGCCGAGCTGGCCGACGGTCGAGTAGGCGAGGACGCGTTTGATGTCGTCCTGGGCGAGCGCGGCGAGCGCCGAGCCGACCATCGTGACGGCCGCCATGGCCGCGAGCACGGCGAGCGCGGCGGCGGAGGAGGCGAAGACGGGCAGCAGCCGGGCGATGAAGTAGACGCCCGCGGCGACCATGGTGGCCGCGTGGATCAGCGCGGAGACCGGGGTGGGGCCGGCCATCGCGTCCGGCAGCCAGGTGTGCAGCGGGAACTGCGCGGACTTGCCCGCCACCCCGGCCAGCAGCAGCAGCGCGATCACGGTGGGGTGGTCCAGCGGCACCCCGGAGGTCTCGGAGGTCAGCCGGCTGTGGATCTCGCTGATCCGGAAGGTGCCGGTGTCGTCCGCGAGCGCGAGGATGCCGATCAGGAACGGGACGTCGCCGAGCTTGGTGACCAGGAACGCCTTCAGGGACGCGGAGCGCGCGGCCGCGGTCTCCCAGTAGTGGCCCACCAGGAAGTACGAGCAGATGCCCATGACCTCCCAGCCGATGAGCAGCACGATCAGGTCGTCGGAGTAGACGACGAGGAGCATCGCGGCGGTGAAGAGGGAGACGAGCGCGGCGTAGGAGGGGTAGCGGGGGTCGTCCCGCAGATAGCCGGTCGAGTAGATCTGCACACAGCAGGCGACGACGGCGACGAGGACCGCGACCAGGGCGGCGAAGCCGTCGATGTGCAGGGCGAGGTCGATGGGGACCGCGCCGGTGTCGGCGAGCCGGGTCGCGGCGGTGAGCGGGGCCGTGCCGCCGCCCGCGCCCCCGCCCTGCCGTACGGCGACGAGCACGGCGAGCCCGGCCGCGGCGAGGGTGGGCAGCACCGCGAGGGGGCGGACGAAGCCGGGGGCCCGGCGGCCGAGCAGGAGTCCGGCGGCGGCGCCGAGGAAGGGCAGGAGGGGGACGAGAACGGCGGCGGTCGTGGTCGTCACGCGGTCTGCCTCCGGGCGCGTCGTGCCTGGTCGGCGTCGTTGTCAGTGGGGGCTGCCATGCTGTCGTCCAGGGTGGGGGTGCCGGCCGGAGGGGGGTCGGCGAGATCCCGGAGCTTGTCGACGTCGGCGGTGCCGCGGTTGCGGTGGACGAGGAGGACGATGGCGAGGCCGATGCCGATCTCGGCGGCGGCGATGGCGATGGTGAAGAGGGTCAGGGCCTGGCCCGCGCGCAGGGTGTCGCGGAGCCAGACGTCGAAGGCGACGAGGTTGAGGTTGACGGCGTTGAGCATCAGCTCGACCGACATCAGCACCAGGATCGCGTTGCGGCGGGCGAGGACGCCGTACAGACCGGTGCAGAAGAGGAGGACGGCGAGCACGGCGGGGTAGGCGAGGTGCATCAGCGCTTCTCCTTGCCTGGGCCGACGCCTTGGGCGCGGTTCCGGCCGCCGTCGTGGTCGCTCTTGCGGGACAGGACGATCGCGCCGACGAGCGCGGCGAGAAGGAGGACGGACAGCGCCTCGAACGGCAGCACCCAGTGGCGGAAGAGGCTCTCACCGGAGACGGCGGTGGAGCCCTGGACGCCCTTGTCGAGCTCGATCCAGGTGGTCCGGAAGGCGTCCACGACCACCCACACCAGGGCGCCCGCAGCGGCCAGGGCCACCGCGAGCGCGGCCGGCCGGTTGCCCGAATCGGCGTCCGGGGAGCGGCCGATGGGCGCCTTGGTGAGCATCAGCCCGAAGAGGAGGAGGACGACGACGGAGCCGACGTAGATCAGCACCTGCACCCAGGCGATGAACTCCGCGGTGAGCAGGAGGTACTCCACGGCGAGGCCGCCGAGCGTCACCACCAGCCACAGGGCGGCGTGCACCAGCTGCTTGGTGGTGACGGTGACGACGGCCGCGCCGAAGGTCGCGACGGCGACGAGGACGAAGGCGATCTCGACACCGGTGGGCGACAGGAACCCGTGGCCGGTGGCGGCCAACTGGACCGCGGGGCTCACGAGGCGGCTCCGTTCCCGCCGGGGCCACTCTCCGCCTCGGGCCGCGGCGCCTCGGCCTGCCCTGTCTCGGCTCGCCTTGTCTCGGCCTGCCCTGTCTCGGCTCGCTCTGCCTCGGCTTGCGCCGCTTCGGCCTGTGCCGCTTCGGCGGCGGCGAGCTTGTCGGCGGCCTTACGGGCCGCGGCGATCTCCTTCGGCTCCTCCGCACGCGGGTCGAGCGCGGGCGGCGCGGGCACCGTCCACATCCACTCGCGGAGCTTGTCCCGCTCATGGGTCAGGTCGCGGATGTCCTCCTCCGCGTACTCGAACTCCGGCGACCAGAAGAGCGCGTCGAAAGGACACACCTCGATGCAGATACCGCAGTACATGCACAGGGCGAAGTCGATCGCGAACCGGTCCAGCACATTGCGGCTGCGCTCGCGCCCGCCCGGGGCGGCCGGGGGAACGGTCTCCTTGTGCGAGTCGATGTAGATGCACCAGTCCGGGCATTCCCGGGCGCACAGCATGCAGACCGTGCAGTTCTCCTCGAACAGCCCGATCACCCCGCGGGTGCGGGGCGGCAGCTCGGGCTGCGCGTCCGGATACTGCGCGGTGTGCGACTTCCGGGTCATCGTGCGAAGGGTGACGGCCAGGCCCTTGGCCAGACCGGATCCGGGGATGCCCATCAGGAGATCACCACCTTGACGACGCCGGTGAGGGCGATCTGGGCCAGAGAGAGCGGAATGAGGCAGGTCCAGGCGAACCGCTGGAGCTGGTCCTCGCGCAGCCGCGGATAGCTGACCCGCAGCCAGATCACGACGAAGGCGAGGACGGCGGTCTTCAGCAGGGTCCACAGCCAGCCGAGGCCGTCGGCGAACGGACCGTGCCAGCCGCCGAGGAAGAGGACGGTGGTCAGCCCGCACAGGAGGACGATGCCCGCGTACTCGGCGAGCAGGAAGAGCGCGAACCGCAGCCCGGTGTACTCGGTGTACGCACCGAAGATGATCTCGGAGTCGGCGATCGGCGCGTCGAACGGCGGGCGCTGAAGCTCGGCCAGCCCGGCGGTGAAGAACACCACCCCGCCGACGATCTGCCACGGCACCCACCACCACTCGAACGCGTCGAGGATGCCGGGCAGCGAGGCCGTGCCCGCCGCCATCGCCACGGACGCGGCGGTCAGCAGCATCGGCAGTTCGTACGCCATGAGCTGAGCGGCCGTCCGCAGACCCCCGAGCAGGGAGAACTTGTTCGCCGAGGCCCAGCCCGCCATCAGGGAACCCAGCACCCCGACGCCCATCACGGCCAGCACGAAGAAGATCCCCGCGTCCACGACCTGGCCGACGGCGCCCTCGGCGGGGCCGATCGGGATCGCGACGAGAGCGAGGAGGTACGGCAGCAGCGCGACGGCGGGCGCGAGCTGGAAGATCCGCCGGTCGGCACCGGCCGGTACGACGTCTTCCTTCTGCGCGAACTTCACCCCGTCCGCGACCAGCTGGGCCCATCCGTGGAAACCACCCGCGTACATCGGCCCGAGGCGGCCCTGCATATGGGCCATGACCTTGTGCTCGGTCTGCCCCACGACCAGGGGCAGCACGAGAAAGGCGATCAGGAGGGCGAGCAGTCGCAGCGCGACGTCGAGGACGTCGTTCACGCGGTGCCTCCCGGCTGGTCGTCGGAGTGGTCGGAGTGGTCAGGGCTCTCGGAGTCGTCGCGTGCGTCCGGCTCGCGCTCGGAGTCGGCGTCCTCGTCCCGCGCGGGGCGTGCGTGATGCCAGGGCGCGTCGGACGAGCGGGTCCGCGGTGCGGGGCGCTGCGGGCGCGACGAGGGGGGCGGCGCGGACCCGGCGGCGCCGTCGGCCGCCCCGGCGGCCGACGGGCGTGCCGGGGCTTCGGGCGCCGTCGGCTCGTCGGCTGCCGCACGCTGGCTCGCCGACCCCTCACTCGCGCTACGCGAACGCCGCGCCGGACGCTCAGCCGACGGAGCCGAAGCCGAAGCCTCCGACCCCGCCGCACGCTGGCTCGCCGACCCCTCGCTCACACTGCGCGAACGCCGCGCCGGACGCTCAGCCGACGGAGCCGAAGCCGAAGCCTCCGACCCCGCCGCGCGCTGGCTCGCCGAGCCGGCGGTCGCGCTGCGGGTGCGGCGGGCGGGGCGCTCGCCCGCGGCGGCGCCTGCGGCACCTGCGGCGCGGGCGCCGCGGGCCGGGCGGGCCGGGGCAGGGGGCAGCTGGCCCTTGAGGGGGCCCCACTCGTTGGGGTCGGGGACGCCCGGCGGCAGCATCTGGCGGCGCTTGGGGCCGTGCCCGGCGCCCGACTCCCCCGGCTCCTTCGCGCCCGGCCACGCCTTGACGACCCGGGCCGCCAGGACGAAGTCCTTGCGCAGCGGATGTCCCTCGAAGCCGTCGGGGAGCAGCAGCGGCGCGAGACCGGGGTGACCGGTGAAGTCGATGCCGAACATTTCGTGGGTCTCGCGCTCATGCCAGGCCGCCCCGGCGTAGACGCCGGTCGCGGTCGGCAGTGTGGCCGCGTCGTGCGGCACGGTGGTGCGCACCAGCAGACCGCGCACCCCGGGCCCGGAGCCGGGGGTGCCGAGGGCGACGACGTACGCGGCCACCCGGAAGCCGGTGCCGGGCTCGTCGACCGCGCTCAGCCAGTCGAAGTAGGTGCAGCCGAGGGTGTCGCGGGCCGTCTCCAGGGACACGGTCCAGGAGTCGGCGGGGACATCGACGGTCAGCAGACCGTACGCCTCCTCCGCCGTGGCGCCCTCGCCGAACAGCTCGGGGGCGGAACGCGGCAGCCAGCCCACGGGCGGCGCGGCCACCGCCGCCTCGCCGGTCTCCGCCGCCTCGCCGGGCCGCACGGCCCCGTTCGGCTCCACCGGCTCGTTCCGCTCGTTCGGCTCGTGCCGCTTGTTCGGCTCATTCGGCTCGGTCATGGCGACTCTTCCCGCCCCGGGGGCGCGACCAGCCCGCTGCGCAGCGCGGCCGCGGACGGACGGCCCGAGGCCGCGCCCGCCGAGCCCGCCGCGCCCGCGCTTCCGTAGCGCTCGCCCAGCGACTCGCGCGCGATCTTCTCCTGGAGCTTGAGGATGCCCTGGAGCAGCGCCTCGGGCCGGGGCGGGCAGCCGGGGACGTAGACGTCGACGGGGATGATCTGGTCGACGCCCTTGGTCACGGCGTAGGAGTCCCAGTAGGGACCGCCGCAGTTCGAGCAGGCTCCGAAGGAGATCACGTACTTCGGCTCCGGCATCTGTTCGTACAGCCGCTTCACCGCGGGCGCCATCTTGTCCGTGACCGTGCCGGAGACGACCATCAGGTCGGCCTGGCGGGGGCCCGGCGCGAAGGGGATCACGCCGAGCCGGATGAAGTCATGGCGGGCCATCGACGCCGCGATGAACTCGATCGCGCAGCAGGCGAGCCCGAAGTTGAAGACCCACAGGCTGTAGCGGCGGCCCCAGTTCAGGACCACCTTCATCGGCTCGGGTGCCAGCCGGGCCAGCGGGCCGAGACGGCGCGGCTCCGGCAGGTCCACCGGAGCGGGGGCGGGGACCGGCGCGGCGGCTGACGTCGGAGTCGGTGTCGGTGTCGGCGTCGGGTTCGGTGTCACGTCCACTCCAGGACGCCCTTCTTCCATGCGTACAGCAGACCTACGGCGAGGAACCCGAGGAAGATGAACATCTCCACCAGCGTGGCGGCCCCGAAGCCGGGCGCGGCGAAGACCGTCGCCCACGGGAACAGGAAAATCGAGTCCACGGCGAAAATCACATAAAGAAAAGCGTAGACGTAGTAGCGGACCTGGGTGTGGGCCCACCCCTCACCCACGGGGTCCACACCGCACTCGTAGGTCAGCAGCTTCTCGGGGGTCGGCACGACAGGCCGCAGCAGCCGCCCGGCCCCGAAGGCCACGGCGACGAAGATCACCCCGATCGCCGCAACCAGTCCGACCACCGCATAGCCGTGGAAGTAGTCGGCCGCGAGCTGGACACCGGTGCCGCCGGTGGTGGGCACGGTGCGCACGGTCGTCGCCTCCGGCACGTCCGCCCCTCGCTCCCTGGTCCTCGTGGCCCTTGCCTGCTCCTCGTCGATCTCATGTGTTCGACGATCCGTACGGACGGGAAGTGTAGGCCCTGGCGCAACCCGGCCGGGCGGCCCGTCCGCCATGCGGTGGGGCTAGCCCCATGGCGGGGCCCCACCGAGCCGGGCAGTCTTGCTGCCATGACCTCCAGTTCCCCCGTCGACGGCGCCCACGACGGCTCCCCCGGCGGTCCCTCCCGCGGCCTCCACGGTGGCCCCCACAGCGGCCCTGACGGCGGCCCTGACGGCGGCGGCCGGGACCGCGGTGACGAGCGGCTGCCGCGCCCGCCCGCGTTCGCCTTCCCCGCGCAGACCTGGAAGGAGATCGCCCATCTCCTGGCCAATCTGCCGGTGGGCATCGCCTGCTTCGTCTTCACCCTGGTCTGGCTGGCCGTGGGCCTGGGGCTGTCCGTCACGGTGATCGGGCTGCCGCTGCTGGGCGTGGGGCTGGGCTGTAGCCGGTTCCTCGGCCGGCTGGAGCGGGCACGCGCCAGGGCGCTGCTCTCGATGCGGATCGAGGAGCCCAGCCCCCTGCCGCACCAGCCGGGCAGTGGCCTCCTCGGCCGGTTGTGGACGAGGCTGCGGGACCCGGTCGGCTGGCGCTCCACGCTGTACGCCCTGATCCGGCTGCCGTGGTCGGTGGTCACCTTCGCCACCGTCCTGACTTCCCTGTTCGTCGCCTGGCCGGTGCTGCCGTGGATCGCCCGGGGGCTGACGCACGTGGACCGGGCGATGGTGCGCGGGCTGCTGTTCCCCTCCGATGAGCTGGAGCGGCGGATCGCGGAGCTGGAGTCGGACCGGGGCACGGTGGTCGACACCGCCGCCGCGGACCTGCGCCGGATCGAGCGCGACCTGCACGACGGCGCACAGGCCCGGCTGGTCGCCCTCGCCATGGGGCTCGGTCTGGCGAAGGAGAAACTGGAGGAGAACCCGGAAGCCGCCGCCAAGATGGTCGACGAAGCCCACGGCGAAGTGAAACTCGCCCTCCAGGAACTCCGCGACCTCGCCCGCGGCATCCACCCCGCCATCCTCACCGACCGCGGCCTCGGCCCCGCCCTCTCCGCCCTCGCCGCCCGCTGCACCGTCCCCGTCACCGTGACGGCCGAGCTCCCCGAACGCCCCGCACCCGCCATCGAGGGCATCGCCTACTTCACCGTCTCCGAACTACTCCAGAACATCAGCAAGCACAGCCACGCCCACACCGCCAAGGTCGATGTGTGGCGCGCGAAGCACCGGCTGCTGATCCAGGTACGGGACGACGGGCGCGGCGGGGCGACCACCGATGGGGGCACGGGGCTCGCGGGCCTGGCGGAGCGGCTGGGCTCGGTGGACGGGCTGTTCGTCGTGGACTCACCGGCCGGTGGGCCGACCATGGTGACCGCCGAGCTGCCCTGGCACCACCGGACCGGGGCGGCGGCGGGGGCCGCGGCGGCCCGCCGCCGGCGCAAGGTCTGACGGCGACGGCAGGACGTACCCCCGGGCGCGGACGGCAGGACGTACCCCCTCCCCGGCGCGGACGGCAGGACGTACCCCCTCCCCGGCGCGGACGGTAGGACGTACCCCCTCCCCGGCGCGGACGGTAGGGCTAACCCCCCGGTGAAGAGGCCGATCCGCCCGATGGTCCGGCCGGCCGCGCTCCGGAACTCTTGGGGGTACGCAGACGACGCGACCCGCCCCGCTGACCCGGATCGCGCCCCGACCAGGCTCCCGGAGGACGGACGAGACGATGGCCACCGCATACGGACCGTACGAACCGGGGACCGAGCCCCGTGGTCATCTGGTGCCCGCGGCACTGAGTGCGCCGTTCCGGGCCCGCGTCTGGTGCGAGTTCCTCTATCTGATGATCAGCCTGCCGATGGCCATCCTCACCTTCGTCTACGCGGTCACGATGATCGCGCTCGGCGCTGGGCTGCTGATCACCTTCCTCGGCGTCCCGGTGCTCGGCGCCGCCCTCGCGGGCTGCCGGGGGCTCGGGGTCGTCGAGCGGGCCCGCGCCCGCGCGCTGCTGGGGCTGAAGGTGGCCGAGCCCGAGCCCGTTCTCCGCGGGAGGGACAAGCGCGGACCGGTGGCCTGGCTGGGGGCGCTGCTCCGCAGCGGCACCTCCTGGCGGCATGTGATCTACGCGCTGATCCATCTGCCCTGGGCGGTCTTCGCCTTCGCCTTCGCGCTGAGCTTCACCGTGTACGGCTGGACCTCCGCGACCTATCCGCTGTGGCGCTGGGTCTTCCCCCGGTACCTGGATCAGCCGGGTATCCAGGTCTTCGGGGACGACCACGGGCACGACTTCTATCTGGACACCCCGTTCGAGACCGCCGTGACCTGCGTCGCGGGCCTGCTGGTCCTCCTGCTGATCCCGTGGGTGATGCGGGCGCTGACCTCGGTCGACCGGATCATGGTCACCGGGCTGCTCGGCCCGTCCCGGCTGGCGAGCCGGGTGCTGGAGCTGGAGTCGGACCGGGGCACGGTGGTCGACACCGCCGCCGCGGACCTGCGCCGGATCGAGCGCGACCTGCACGACGGCGCACAGGCCCGGCTGGTCGCCCTCGCCATGGATCTGGGCCTGGCGAAGGAGAAACTGGAGAACGACCCGGAAGCCGCCGCCAAGATGGTCGACGAAGCCCACGGCGAAGTGAAACTCGCCCTCCAGGAACTCCGCGACCTCGCCCGCGGCATCCACCCCGCCATCCTCACCGACCGCGGCCTCGGCCCCGCCCTCTCCGCCCTCGCCGCCCGCTGCACCGTCCCCGTCACCGTGACGGTCGAACTGCCCGAACGCCCCGCACCCGCCATCGAGGGCATCGCCTACTTCACCGTCTCCGAACTACTCCAGAACATCAGCAAGCACAGCCACGCCCACACCGCCAAGGTCGATGTGTGGCGCGCCGAGGACCGGGTGCTGATCCAGATCACGGACGACGGGCGGGGCGGGGCCGACACCTCGGCCGGTTCGGGTCTGGCCGGGCTGGCCGGGCGGATCGACGCGGTGGACGGGGTTCTCGTCGTCCACTCCCCGGCGGGCGGCCCGACCACCGTGACCGCCGAGCTCCCCTGGCGCTGAGGGCGGCGCTGACGGCGCCCGCCCCGGCTCCGGGCGAGGGCACGCCCCGGCGCTGACGGCGCCCGCCCCCGGCGCGCGGCGGCCGGCCCGACGAACCCCGACCCCCTGTCCGTTATGTCCGACGCGAATGGCCGAACCCTGGGATGCTGGTCCCCACGAACCGAGTGAAACGGGGGGCCGAACATCGTGGCGGACAGGGTACGGGTGGTCATCGCCGAGGATTCGGTGCTGCTGCGGGAGGGCCTGACCCGGCTGCTGACCGACCGGGGCCATGAGGTGGTCGCGGGCGTCGGGGACGCGGAAGCGCTGATCAAGTCGGTGCGGGAACTGACCGACGAGGGGGCTCCGCCGGATGTGGTGGTGGCCGACGTGCGGATGCCGCCCACGCACACCGACGAGGGGGTGCGGGCGGCCGTCCGGCTCCGCCGCGACCATCCGGGACTGGGCGTGCTGGTCCTGTCGCAGTATGTGGAGGAGCAGTACGCCACCGAGCTGCTGGCCGGGAACAGCCGGGGCGTGGGCTATCTGCTCAAGGACCGGGTGGCCGAGGTGCGCGAGTTCGTGGACGCGGTGGTGCGGGTCGCCCAGGGCGGTACCGCGCTCGACCCGGAGGTCGTCGCCCAGCTGCTGGGCCGCAGCCGCAAGCAGGATGTGCTGGCCGGGCTCACGCCGAGGGAGCGGGAGGTGCTGGGGCTGATGGCCGAGGGCCGGACCAACTCGGCGATTGCCCGGCAGCTGGTGGTGAGCGCCGGCGCGGTCGAGAAGCATGTGAGCAACATCTTCCTGAAGCTCGGCCTGTCGCCGAGTGACGGGGATCACCGTCGGGTGCTCGCCGTCCTCACCTATCTCAACTCCTGAAAGGGACCGCCGCGGCCAAAGCGGGACCAAAGGCTGAACGGGGGATCAGCGGAAATGCCAGTACGGGGGGAAAGGACAGAACGTGCCAAACCGTGACATATATGGTTCTCCTTCACGGGTCCATCATGTGATCAGACCAAGGAAGGCCAGCCTTACCGACGTACGATGGTCATGGGACAACAACCGGTCGGCACCGACTGTCCAGGAGCGCCGCCTCAAGGGAGGTCCGAAGCAGTGACCAGCCAGGTCAGCAGCCCGGCCGAGCAGGCCGAACCAGCCGATCAGCAGGGCGGGCAGACGCCCGCCGGGGGGCCGCGAACAGCGGACGGCGGCAAGGAGGTCCGCCGCCTGGACCGGGTGATCATCCGGTTCGCGGGCGACTCGGGTGACGGTATGCAGCTCACGGGCGACCGATTCACCTCGGAGACGGCGTCGTTCGGAAACGACCTGTCGACCCTGCCCAACTTCCCGGCGGAGATCCGCGCCCCCGCCGGCACGCTGCCCGGAGTGTCGAGCTTCCAGCTCCACTTCGCCGATCACGACATCCTCACGCCCGGTGACGCGCCGAACGTCCTGGTCGCGATGAACCCGGCCGCGCTGAAGGCCAACCTCCCCGATGTGCCGCGCGGGGCGGAAATCATCGTCAACACCGACGAGTTCACCAAGCGCCCCATGGCCAAGGTCGGCTACGACCAAAGCCCTCTGGAGGACGGTTCGCTGGACGGCTACCAGGTCCACCCGGTGCCGCTGACCACGCTGACCGTCGAGGCGCTGAAGGAGTTCGGCCTGTCCCGCAAGGAGGCCGAACGCAGCAAGAACATGTTCGCGCTCGGTCTGTTGTCGTGGATGTACCACCGGCCGACCGAGAGCACCGAGAAGTTCCTGCGGCAGAAGTTCGCGAAGAAACCGCAGATCGCCGAGGCGAACGTGGCCGCCTTCCGGGCGGGCTGGAACTTCGGCGAGACCACCGAGGACTTCGCCGTCTCCTACGAGGTCGCGCCGGCCACCACCGCGTTCCCCACCGGCACCTACCGGAACATCTCCGGCAACCTGGCACTGTCGTACGGGCTGATCGCGGCCTCCCGCCAGGCGGATCTGCCGCTGTTCCTGGGGTCGTACCCGATCACCCCCGCCTCGGACATCCTGCACGAGCTGTCCAAGCACAAGAACTTCGGCGTGCGCAGCTTCCAGGCCGAGGACGAGATCGCCGGTATCGGAGCCGCCCTCGGCGCGGCCTTCGGCGGCTCCCTCGCCGTGACCACCACCTCCGGCCCGGGGGTGGCGCTGAAGTCGGAGACCATCGGGCTCGCGGTCTCGCTGGAGCTGCCGCTGCTGGTGATCGACATCCAGCGCGGCGGCCCCTCCACCGGACTGCCCACCAAGACCGAGCAGGCCGATCTGCTCCAGGCCATGTACGGGCGCAACGGCGAGGCCCCGGTGCCGATCGTGGCCCCGAAGACCCCGGCCGACTGCTTCGACGCCGCGCTCGACGCCGCCCGGATCGCCCTGACCTACCGCACCCCGGTGTTCCTGCTGTCGGACGGCTACCTGGCCAACGGCTCGGAGCCCTGGCGGGTGCCGGAGGTGGACGAACTGCCCGATCTGCGGGTTCAGTTCGCGACCGGCCCCAACCATGTGCTGGCCGACGGCACCGAGGTCTTCTGGCCGTACAAGCGCGACCCGGAGACCCTGGCCCGCCCCTGGGCCGTGCCCGGAACGCCCGGTCTGGAGCACCGGATCGGCGGGATCGAGAAGCAGGACGGCACGGGGAACATCTCCTACGACCCGGCCAACCACGACCATATGGTCCGCGTCCGCCAGGCCAAGGTGGACGGCATCGCCGTGCCGGACGTCGAGGTGGACGACCCGACCGGCGACGCCCGCACCCTGGTCCTGGGGTGGGGTTCCACGTACGGACCGATCACCGCCGCCGTGCGCCGCGTCCGCGCCGCGGGCGACCGGATCGCCCAGGCCCATCTGCGCCACCTCAACCCCTTCCCCGCCAACCTCGGCAAGGTTCTGGAGGGTTACGAGAAGGTGGTGGTGCCGGAGATGAACCTGGGTCAGCTGGCCACCCTGCTGCGCGCCCGCTACCTGGTCGACACCCGCTCCTTCACCCAGGTCCGCGGACTGCCCTTCAAGGCCGAACAGCTCGCCACCGCCCTTAAGGAGGCCATCGATGACTGAGACCCTCGCCGAGGGCGCGGCATCGGCTCCGAGCGCGCTCTCCCTGGTGCCCAAGAGCGACACCAAGCAGACGATGAAGGACTTCAAGTCGGACCAGGAGGTCCGCTGGTGCCCCGGCTGCGGTGACTACGCGATCCTCGCCGCCGTTCAGGGCTTCATGCCCGAACTGGGCCTGGCGAAGGAGAACATCGTCTTCGTCTCCGGCATCGGGTGCTCCTCGCGCTTCCCGTACTACATGAACACCTACGGGATGCACTCCATCCACGGCCGCGCCCCGGCCATCGCCACCGGTCTGGCCGCCTCGCGCCCCGACCTGTCGGTGTGGGTCGTCACCGGTGACGGCGACGCGCTCTCGATCGGCGGCAACCACCTGATCCACGCGCTGCGCCGCAATGTGAACCTGAAGATCCTGCTCTTCAACAACCGCATCTACGGCCTGACCAAGGGTCAGTACAGCCCCACCTCTGAGGTCGGCAAGATCACCAAGTCGACCCCGATGGGCTCCCTGGACGCCCCGTTCAACCCGCTGTCGCTCGCGCTCGGCGCCGAGGCGGGCTTCGTGGCCCGCACCATCGACTCCGACCGCAAGCACCTCACCGAGGTGCTGCGGCAGGCGGCGGCCCACCCGGGCACCGCGCTGGTGGAGATCTACCAGAACTGCAACATCTTCAACGACGGCGCCTTCGAGGCCCTGAAGGACAAGCAGCAGGCCCAGGAGGCCGTGATCCGGCTGGAGCACGGGCAGCCGATCCGCTTCGGCGTGGACCAGAGCAAGGGCGTCATCCGCAACCAGAGCACCGGCGATCTCGAAGTCGTCACCGTCACCGCGGACAACGAGCACCAGGTGCTGGTCCACGACGCCCACTCCGCCTCGCCCACCACGGCGTTCGCGCTGACCCGGCTCGCCGACGCCGACACGCTGCACCACACCCCCATCGGGGTGCTGCGCGATGTCCAGCGCCCGGTCTACGACACTCTGATGTCCCACCAGCTCGACAACGCCGTGGAGCTGAAGGGCAAGGGCGACCTCGGCGCGCTGCTCGCCGGGGGCGACACCTGGACCGTCGTGGGCTGATCCCCGAACGGTCCCGGCCACCGGCGGGCCCATTCGTACGTACGGGCACCCGCTGTCATGGGCGCATGGCCGACACCGCCGCCCCGTCCCAGCCACCGGACCGCCCCAGCTACCGTCTCAAGCGGCTGCTGCTCGGCCCGCCCCTGGTCACCGAGCGGATCCGGCGCGAGAAGCTGAGCAACCGGGCCGCCCTGGGCGTGCTGGCCTCCGACTGCATCTCCTCGACGGCGTACGGCAGCGAGGAGATCCTGCGGGTGCTGGTGCCGGTCATCGGGGTCGCGGCGTTCACCCTGATCCTCCCGGTGACCGGGGCGATTCTGCTGGTGCTGCTGCTGATCACGCTCTGCTACAGCGATGTGGTGACGATCTACACCCGGGCGGGCGGCTCATATGTGGTCGCCCGGGAGAACTTCGGCCCCGACATCGCCCAGATCGCGTCCGTGGCGCTGCTGGTGGACTACATCGTCACCGTCGCGGTGCAGGCCTCGGCGGGCACCAACGCGATCATCTCGTTCGCCCATCTCATCGGCGGCGGATGGACCGGTATCGACCACCTCCAGCTGCCCCTCAGCGCGCTGGCGATCCTGGTCCTGGCCTACGGCAATCTGCGCGGGCTGCGCGAGGCCGGGCGGATCTTCATGGTGCCCGCCTACCTGTTCGTCCTCGCCGTCGGCCTGATGCTGGTGGTCGGTGTGGTCCGCGGGCTCACCGGGCGGCTTCCGCACGCCGATGTGCACGCCGCGGGCGCCGTGCCGCTCGGCACCCCGGGCAGCGGCTGGCTCTACGGCGCCTCGCTCTTCATCGTGCTGCGCTCGTTCGCCAACGGCGGCTCCTCGCTGACCGGTCTGGAGGCGATCTCCAACGGCGTGTCGGTCTTCCGGGAGCCCCAGGGCCGCAACGCCCGCCGCACGCTGATCACGATGAGCTGCGTCCTGGGCACCCTCGTCCTCGGGGTCTCCGCCCTCGCCCACTTCACCCATGCCATCCCGTACCGGGACGGCACCCCGACCGTGCTCGCGCAGGAGGCCCGTCTGGTCTTCGGCGGCGGGCCGCTGGGCGCCCTGGGGCTGGCGTTCGTCCAGCTGGCGACCGCGCTCATCCTCTTCACGGGCGCCAACACGCCCTTCACCGGCTTCCCCTTCCTGGCCAGCTTCGTGGCCGAGGACCGCTTTCTGCCCCGGCAGCTGACCCGGCGCGGCCACCGGCTGGCGTTCTCCAACGGGATCGTCTCGCTGGCCGTGATCGCGCTGGCGCTGCTGCTGGTCACGGACGCCAGCGTGGACCGGCTGGTGGCGCTGTACGCGATCGGGGTGTTCACCGCCTTCACCATGGCCGGGGCCGGGCTGACCGCCTACCACCTGCGGCGCCGGGAGCCGGGCCGGACCTGGAAGATCGCGGTCAACCTCATCGCCGCGACCGTCTCCGCCGCCGTGGTGCTGATCTTCGCGATCACCAAGTTCACCGAGGGCGCCTGGCTGGTCGTGGTGGTCTTCCCGGTGGGCGTCTGGGCGCTGATCCGGATCAACCGCGAGTACCGCGCGGAGGCGGCGGCCCTGGAGGCCGTCCCGCACCCCGGGGACGACCTTCCGCGCTGGCGGCGCCATGTCGTCCAGGTGCTGGCGGACAGCATCGACCTCGCGACCGTCAAGGCCCTGCGGTACGCGCATGAGCTGCGCCCCGACGAGGTGCGCGCGGTGCACTTCATGGTGGACGAGGCCCACGCCCGCCGGCTGATGGCGCGATGGGAGGCCACGGCGGGGGTGACGGTGCCGCTGGAGGTCGTGGAGTGCCCGGACCGGCGGCTGCGCCATGCGGTGCTGGAGCTGGCGGCCCGGACGACCGCCGACGGGCAGACCGCGCTGACCCTGCTGGTGCCGCGCCGCACCTACGCCTCCCCGCTGGGCAAGCTGCTGCACCGGGGCACGGCGGAGTCGCTGGCGAAGACGCTGGAGCAGCTGCCGGGGGTCGCGGTGACGATCCTGCCGTTCGACGTCGGTCTGGCGGGGCGGGAGCGGGAGGCCCGGGAGCGGCCCCGCCTCGAATGAACACACTTACTTAACCGGTAGTAGCTTTCCAATGGTTAGCGCTTCCTCTAAGGTGGGCGTACCGACCCGAACAGGAGAGTCACGGATATGAGCATCGTCGTCACCGGCGCCACCGGTCACCTCGGCCGCCTCGTCGTCGAAGGGCTGCTGGAGAAGGTTCCCTCCGACCAGATCACCGCGGTCGTGCGCGACACCGCAAAGGCCGCCGGTCTCGCCGACCGTGGCGTGCGGCTGCACGCGGCCGACTACAACCGGCCCGAAACGCTCACCGGCGCCTTCGCCGCGGGCGACAAGGTGCTGCTGATCTCCGGCAGCGAGGTCGGGCAGCGCGCTCCCCAGCACCAGGCCGTCATCGACGCCGCCAAGGACGCCGGTGTCGCCCTGCTCGCCTACACCAGCGTGCTGGGCGGCCCCGCCGCCGACTTCACCCTGGCCGATGAGCACAAGGTCACCGAACAGGCGATCGCCGACTCCGGTCTGCCGCACGTCCTGCTGCGCAACGGCTGGTACAACGAGAACTACACCGAGAAGCTCGCCCCCGTCCTCGAGCACGGCGCCGTCGTGGGCGCCGCGGGCGAGGGCCGGGTCGCCTCCGCCTCGCGCGCCGACTACGCGGCGGCCGCCGTCGCCGTCCTGACCGGCGAGGGCCATGAGGGCAAGGCGTACGAGCTCTCCGGCGACACCGCCTGGAGCTTCGCCGAGTACGCCGAGGTGGTCGCCGGCCAGACCGGTAAGGAGATCGTCTACCGCCCCGTCTCCCCGGAGGAGTACCGGTCCATCCTCACCGGCGCGGGCGTACCCGAGCCGCTCGCCGCGATCCTCTCCGACGTCGAGGCGGCCATCGAGCGCGGCCGGCTGGCCGCCACCCCGGGCGAGCTGTCCCGTCTCATCGGCCGCCCGACCACGCCCATCGCGGACTCGGTCGCGGCCGCGCTGAAGGGCTGATCCGCCCCGTACGCACCACGGCCCGCCTGTCATCACCGTTTCCTGAGACGGGAATGACAGGCGGGCCTCGGCGGCGCTACCTTCGGACCTTCGGAACGGGCCCGCCCAGGGTCCGCCATGCCGTCGGGGAGGGTGCCGTGACGCAGCAGAACCAGCAGGACCGCACCGATCGCACCGATCGCACCGGCCTCCTCTACGGCTTCGCCGCGTACGGCATCTGGGGGCTGGTACCGCTCTTCTGGCCGCTGCTGGAACCCGCCGGCGCGGTGGAGATCCTCGCCCACCGGATGGTGTGGTCACTGGCGGCCGTCGGGCTGCTGCTGGTGGTGCTGCGCCGCTGGAGCTGGATACGGCCGCTGCTGCGGGAGCCCAAGCGGCTGGGCATGATCGCGCTCGCCGCGACCGTGATCTCGGTCAACTGGGGCCTCTACATCTGGGGCGTCAACAGCGGTCATGTGGTGGAGACCGCGCTCGGATACTTCATCAACCCGCTGGTCAGCATCGCCTTCGGGGTGCTGCTGCTGCGTGAGCGGCTGCGGCCCGCGCAGTGGGCGGCGGTGGGCGTCGGCGTGGTGGCCGTGGGCGTGCTGTCAGTGGGCTACGGCAAACTGCCCTGGATCGCGCTCACCCTCGCCTTCAGCTTCGCGACGTACGGCCTGGCCAAGAAGCGGGTCGGACTGGACGGGCTGGAGTCGCTGGCCGCCGAGACCGCCGTACAGTTCCTGCCCGCGCTCGGCTTCCTGCTCTGGCTCGGGGCGCGCGGCAACAGTACGTTCACCACCGAGGGCGCCGGGCACGCGGCGCTGCTGGCGAGCTGTGGGTTCGTCACGGCGCTGCCGCTGATCTGCTTCGGCGCCTCGGCGGTGCGGCTGCCGCTGTCGACGATCGGGATGCTCCAGTACGTGGCGCCGACCTTCCAGTTCGTCCTCGGACTCGTCGTCTTCCACGAGTCGATGCCACCCGAGCGGTGGGCGGGCTTCGCGCTCGTCTGGCTCGCCCTCGCGCTGCTCACCTGGGACGCGCTGCGCACCGCCCGGCGGGCGCGGCGGGAGCTGGCCGAGGCCGCCGCGCGGGCGGCCGCGCTGTCGGCGGCCGTGGCAGCGCCGGAGGGGGTGGCCGTGGCAGCGCCGGAGTCGGCGGCCGTGGCGGCGCCGGAGAGCGATGCCGTACCCGGAACGGCCGTGGCGGACGCCGCCGTGCCCGATGCGCGGCCGGGGTCGATATCCGGCGGGTGATGTCCGATGTCCGGTTTCCGCTCTTGACGCGAAGTCAGCCGCCCCCGAGCATCAGCGTCGCGTCACACCACCGCTTCACCGCGCCGCCGGTCCGGTTCACCGCGCTTCATCGGTTCACCGCACCCCGCCGGTTCGCCGCTCCACCGCCCCCATGGGCACGTGCACCACACAGCGTCACGTCATTCCGTCCTGTCCTCGTTCGGAATCGGAGCCCCCCATGTCGTCATGCGTTGCGCGCCGCCCCCGAAGAGCCCTGCTGCGCCGGGCGGTCACCATGGCCGCCGCCGGTACGGCGATCGCCGCCCTGGTGTCGGCCGCCCCCGCCACCTCCGCCGCCGCACCGGCCCGGCACTCGGCGGACGCCCGTACCGCCCTCGCCGCGCCGGACCTCTCCGTGGCCAATGTGAAGGCCCATCTGGCCCAGCTCCAGGCCATCGCCACCGCCAACAGCGGCAACCGCGCCCACGGCCGCCCCGGCTACAAGGCGTCGCTCGACTACATCAAGGGCAAGCTGGACGCCGCCGGGTACAGCACCACCGTCCAGCAGTTCACCTCCGGCGGCGCCACCGGCTACAACCTCATCGCCGACTGGCCCGGCGGCGACACCGGCCATGTGGTGTTCTCCGGCGCCCATCTCGACTCCGTCACCGCGGGCCCCGGGATCAACGACAACGGCTCGGGCTCCGCCGGAATCCTGGAGACCGCGCTCGCCGTGGCCCGCCAGGGGGCGAAACCCACCAAGCATCTGCGGTTCGCCTGGTGGGGCGCCGAGGAGCTGGGCATGGTCGGCTCCCGCGCCTACATCAACAACCTGCCGTCCGCCGAACGGGCGAAGATCGACGCCTATCTCAACTTCGACATGATCGGCTCGCCCAACCCCGGCTACTTCGTCTATGACGACGATCCCGGGATCGAGTCGGTGTTCAAGGCGTTCTTCTCCGCCAAGGGCGTCCCCACCGAGATCGAGACCGAGGGCGACGGCCGCTCCGACCACGCGCCGTTCAAGAACGTGGGCATCCGGGTGGGCGGTCTCTTCAGCGGCGCCGACTACATCAAGACCGCCGCCCAGGCCCAGAAGTGGGGCGGCACCTCCGGTCAGGCGTTCGACCGCTGCTACCACCGCTCCTGTGACACCTCGGGCAACATCGACGACACCGCCCTGGACCGCAACAGCGACGCCATCGCCTACGCGGTCTGGACGCTCGGCGGCGCCTGATCCCGGTCCCGGACGACGCGCCGTGTTCGGCTCCGCCGGCACACCGGCTCAGGGTTAAGGGCTCAGGAGGACTCAGGGCTCAGGCCGTGATGTCCTTCGCGGTGAACCGGGCCCAGGCCGCCGAGCCGAACACGGCGACGTACAGCCCTTGCAGTCCCATGTTCTTGACCAGCTGGTCCCAGTAGACCGGCTCGCGGAGGAGATCGGCGAAGCTGAGCCAGTAGTGCGGGAAGAGATAGGGGTGGATCGCGTGCAGCTGCGGGATGGTGTCGAGGATCTGCACGGTGACCACCAGCCCCACGGTCGTGGCCATGGCCGCGATCCCGCTGTTGGTCAGGGTCGAGATGAACAGCCCCGCCGTCGCGATCCCCACCAGCGACAGGGCCACCACGGCCGCCACAGCGAGGGCCCGGAGCAGCGCGTCCTCGAACGGGACGGTGATGCCCGAGATCAGCGTGACGTCGCCGAGCGGGAAGAGCAGCGCCCCCGTCACCAGGCCCGAGAGGGACACGACCAGGGTCGAGATCAGGCAGAAGGCCATGGTGGTGGCGAATTTGGCCAGCAGCAGCCGGGTCCGCCCGGCGGGGGCGACCAGCAGATAGCGCAGCGTCCCGGAGCCCGCCTCACCGGCGACGGCGTCACCGGCGATCACACCGATCACCATCGGCAGGAAGACCGGCAGCGTCGCCGCCAGCGAGGCGAAGACCAGGAAGATGCCGTTGTTGGTGATCTGGGAGAAGAAGGCCGGGCCCTGCCCGTCTCCGCCACGGCCGCCGCCGAGACTCCCGCCGTCGCTCGTCTCGATCTTCACCGCGATACCGATGAGGATCGGGATCAGCGCGAGCACCCCGAGCAGGGCCAGTGTCCGCCAGCGGCGGAGGGTGGTGATCAGCTCGGAACGGAAGAGCTCCAGGGACCACAGGAGGCTCGGGCGGCGCGCGTCCGGCGTGCCGGCCCTGTCCGGTACGCCGGTGCCCGCGGCCTCCGCCCTGTCGGCCCGGACATCGGCCCTGTCGGCCCGTCCATCAGCCCGCGACATCGAAGCCCTCCCCGGTCAGCGCCACGAAGGCGTCCTCGAGCGAGGCGCGTTCGGCCCCGAAGGCCCGGACCCGCACCCCGGCGCGTACCAGGGCGGCATTGAGGTCGGCCAGCTCCAGCGGTGCCTCGTCGGCGCCGGGGCCGGGCACCGGCAGCTCGCCGGAGACGCGCTCGTCCAGCACCACCAGATCGGTCACCCCGTGCTCCTTGAGGACCCGGACCGCGTCCGCCGGGTCCGGGGTGGTGACGGCCAGCCTGCCGCGGCTGCCCGCCGCCAGTTCGGCCACCGTGCCCTGGGCGATCAGGCGGCCCTGGGCCATGACGGCGGCGTGCGTGCACACCTGTTCGATCTCATCGAGGAGGTGTGAGGAGAGGAAGACGGTGGTGCCGTCCTCGGCCAGTTCGCGCACCAGGGTACGGATCTCGCGCATGCCCTGCGGATCGAGGCCGTTGGTCGGCTCGTCCAGGACCAGCAGCTCACGCGGCTGGAGCAGCGCGGCGGCCAGACCCAGGCGCTGTTTCATGCCGAGTGAGTAGGCACGGGCCTTCTTCCCGGCCGCGGCGGCCAGCCCGACCCGGTCCAGGGCGGCCGCGACACGGCTGGTCCGGGTGCGGGGGTCCGCGGTGGGGTCGGCGGCGTCGAAGCGCAGCAGGTTGTCGCGGCCGGTCAGAAAGGGGTAGAGGGCGGGGCCCTCGATGAGGGCGCCCACCCTCGGCAGCACGCTCCGGGCGGCGCGCGGCATCGGCTCGCCGAGCAGTCTGGCTCTGCCGGAGGTGGGCTCGATCAGGCCCATGAGCATGCGGATGGTCGTCGTCTTCCCCGAGCCGTTGGGCCCGAGGAAGCCGAAGACGCTGCCCCGCGGCACGGACAGGTCGAGTGCGTCGACCGCGAGCTGTCCGCCCCGGTAGCGCTTGGTGAGCCCGCGGGTCTCCACCGCGGCGTCGTCCTCGGCGGACCGCTGCTCCACGGGCTCCCCTTCGTCGTGCGTCGTGATCTACGCGTTGTGCGCCCAGCGCCTCACTTGGCCGCGTCGGCCGCCTTGACCAGAGCGTCCTTGTCGACCGCGCCGACGAACACCTTGCCGTCGTCGGTCAGCAGCGCGTTCACCAGCCGGGTGCTGATCACGGTGCCGGAGCCGAAGTCGCCCTTGACCTTCTTGCCGAAGCCGTCGAGGAGGCCGGACGCCGCGCCCGCGCCGCTGTCGACGCCGGGGGCCGTGAACGCCGCGGCGCCGGGGACGTCGATCCGGGCGACCGCATCCCAGCTCTCACCGACGACGTTCAGCCCGGACAGGGCGTCCTGGGCGCCCTTGAGGTCCTTGGCCCCGAAGTCCTTGGCGCCGTTCCGGCCGGCGTCGGGCGCCTCGGTGACCTTGGCGCCCTTGGGCGGGGTGAAGTCGAAGGTGCCCGCCTTGGGCTTGCCGAAGTCCACCTTGGTGAAGCCGACGTCGATGGCCGCCTTGCCGCCGCTCTTCGAGGAGAGCGTGAACTTCAGCGGGACGCCGGTGTCCGCGTCCACCGCGATACGGACCGACCCGATCGTGGAGTGGCTGTTCTGCTCGGGCTCGATCAGCAGCTGGTACGCGTCCCGTCCGGCGACCCGGGCGGTGCCGTCGACCCTCACATCGGTGGTGTCGTCCACGGCGGCGAGCACCTTCTTGGCGATCTCCTGGGGCGTGGCGTCCCGCAGGTCCTTCGGCACGTCCTGCCGGTGGTCGCCCTTGGCCTCGGCGTCCTTGGGGGCGGTGGCGTGGTAGGCGGAGTTGCTCCCGCTGTCGTACGCCCAGACCTCGTCGCCGTTGTGGATCATGCTGTACTCGGCGGCGTTCTCGACGATCGACACCCGCTGCTTGTCGGGGCCGTCGGCGGCCACCCGCAGGGTGTGCGGGCCGGACACCAGCTCCAGCAGCCGGGAGTCGGGCGAGGCGGACGCGTCGCCGCCCCGCGCGCCGCCGAGGTCGGCGAGGGAACCGCCGCCCGGGAGCGAGGGGATGCCCAGGTCGGTGGTGATCTTCACCGAACCGGACAGCTGCTGGGTGTCCGATGCCGCCATCTTGCTGATGAGCTCTTGCGCCGAGATCTTCGGCAGGTCGGGGTCGCCGGTGCTGGCGAGCGCCGGGACCAGTCCTATGGTCGCCGCCGCGATGCCCGCGACCGCGACCGGGGCGGCGTACCGGGCGGCCTTCTTCCCCCGGGATGGCCGCTCATCGTCCCAGAAGCCGTCGTCGGCGACCTGTGTCGGTCGGATCCGTGCCATATGTGCTCTACCTCCGTCGTCGGCGGCGGTTTGTCAGCTTGCACTCGTCCACCTCTCGGGCCATTGTCACCCGATCCCGCCATGTGGTGGTCTTTTCATCCCATCAAATCGACCGCCGTGGCGCGTCAGCCCGCAGGATCACCCGCGCGTAATGCTCGGGTATGACGCCACCCCACCGGAAGTCCGGGACCGGGCGCACAACCGCCAGGCATCGGCACCGCGAGGGCGCCGTGAAGCGCCGAGTGGGCACCCGGGCGTCAGCCCGCCCGGTGGACCACCGCGTCGCACAGCCCCTCCAGGGCCGCCTTCGCCGGGCCGTCGGGCAGCGGTGCCAGCATCGACCGCGCCTCCGCCGCGTAGCGGACGGTGACCCGGCGGGCCTGCTCCAGCGCCGGATGGACGCGCAGCCGCCGCAGCACCTCGGCATGGCGCGCGTCATCGGTGAGGTCGCCCGCGAGCAGCTCGCACAGCTCGCGGTCCTCGGCGGAGCCGGTCGCCTCGGCCTGGGCCCGCAGATAGAGCACGGGCAGGGTGGCGACGCCCTCGCGCAGATCGGTGCCGGGGGTCTTACCGGACTCATGGCTGTCGCTGGCGATGTCCAGCACATCGTCGGCGAGCTGGAACGCCATGCCGAGCCGCTCACCGTACTGGGTGAGGACGCTGACGATGGTCTCGTCGGCGCCCGACATCATCGCGCCGAACCGGCCGGAGACGGCGATCAGCGAGCCCGTCTTGCCGGCCAGCACATCCAGGTAGTGCTCGACCGGGTCCCGGCCGTCGCGGGGACCCGCCGTCTCCAGGATCTGACCGGTCACCAGCCGCTCGAACGCCTCGGCCTGGATCCGCACCGCCTCCGGGCCGAGATCGGCCAGGATGTGCGAGGCACGGGCGAAGAGGAAGTCGCCGGTGAGGACCGCCACCGAGTTGCCCCAGCGGGCGTTGGCGCTGGAGACGCCGCGCCGCACCTCGGCCTCGTCCATCACATCGTCGTGGTACAGGGTGGCCAGATGGGTGAGTTCGACGACGACGGCGGAGGGCACCACACCGGGTGCGTGGGGGTCACCGAACTGCGCGGCCAGCAGCACCAGCAGTGGCCGGAAACGCTTCCCCCCGGCCCGCACCAGATGCTGGGCGGCCTCGGTGATGAAGGGGACATCGCTCTTGGTGGCCTCCAGCAGGCCCTCCTCGACCGCCGTCAGCCCGGCCTGGGTGTCGGCTTCCAGAGTCCGGTCCCGCACGCTCAGCCCCAAGGGCCCGACGAAGCTCACGGGGTACTCCTGTCTGCCTACGAATGACGCGAATGTCGATGTGTCGCTGCCTCCACCAACAGGCAGCGTATCCGGTCGGGTATCGATCACTGTGGGCGCCTTCCCGCCTTGTGCGCCTCTCACCGCTCTCTCCCGAAACCGGCCGCTTCACATCGCAGTACCGCGATCGCAGCAGTTCATTCATGCCACGGCCGCCGACCGGTCGCCCGCGCCCGACCACCATCGCCCTCGCCGGCCGTGGCGACGCGTACTCCGTGCCGGGGACGAACCGCACCACCGGGCCGAAACTCGCCGCCGCGGGCAGGCCGGTGACGCGGAGCCCGAGGACCGAGGAGCCGTCCCGGCGCCGAGCCAGGGCCCCGGCGTCGACGACCGGCTCCGAGCGGAGTCCGGAGCTGGGGAAGTCCAGCACTGCGACGCTCCTCCGGTAGCCCGCTGCGGCCGGCACATGGTCGGCGGCCGGCTCACCCGCCCGGCGGCCCCCGCGCGGGGTGAGCACCGGCCGACCGTCCTCCCCCACGGTGACCCGGCCGATCCACCGCCCCTGGGTGACCCGCACCCGCCCGGCGCACCGGTCCCTCAGCCTCCAGGCGCCCTTGGGGTCCCAGCACCCTGCGGACCGGATAATCCCGGGCCGATGCGGGCAGTCGGCGCCCACTCGCCCCGCTCGCCCCGGACCGGACCTTAGGGTGTGCCCTGCGCCCCCGCGCCCCCACCGTGCCGAGGAGAAGGCGAGGCAGCCCCGATGCCGCAGCGATCCCCGCTGGACCTGCCCGAAGGTGACCCCTTCGGGCCGCACAACCTCCCCTATGGGGTCTTCACCCCGCCACGCGCCCCGCATCTGCGGAAGATCGGGGTGCGCTACGGAGACCATGTGCTGGACGCCGGGGCCGCCGCGGCCGCCACCGCCTCTCCGCACGCCGAACTGCTGGCCGCCGACACCCTCAACCCGCTGATGGCCGCGGGCCGCCCGGTCTGGCGGGCCGTCCGCGCCGAGGTGCTCGAGTGGCTCACCGACCCGGCGCACCGGCCGGCCGTCGAGCCCCTGATGCACCCCCTCGCCACCGTGGCGCTCCATCTTCCCTTCGAGGTGGCCGACTACGCCGACTTCTATGCGAGCGAGCACCACGCCACCAACGCGGGCAGGATCTTCCGCCCGGACGGCGATGTGCTCACCCCCAACTGGAAGCACATGCCGATCGGCTACCACGGCCGGGCCGGCACCCTCCTCGTCTCGGGCACGCCCATCGTCCGCCCGCAGGGCCAGCACCTGCCCCCGGCCGATACCTCCGCACCACACGCTTCCTCCCCCACTCCGGTCTTCGGGCCCTCCCTCCGCCTGGACTTCGAAGCGGAGGTGGCCTTCGTCGTCGGCGCCCCTTCCACTGTTCATACACCGGTGCCGCTCTCGGGGTTCCACGACCATGTCTTCGGCGTCTGTCTGCTCAACGACTGGTCCGCACGCGACATCCAGGCGTGGGAGTACCGCCCGCTCGGCCCCTTCCTCGGCAAGTCCTTCGCCACCTCGCTGGCCGCGTGGGTCACCCCGCTGGAAGCCCTCGCCGCGGCCCGTACCAGCCCTCCCGCTCGCGACGTCCCGCTGCTCCCCTATCTCGACGACAGCGCCGCCGAGCCCGGCGGACTCGATCTGCGCATCGAGGTCGCCCTCAACGGCCACACCGTCTCCCGCCCGCCCTTCTCCGCCATGTACTGGACCGCGGCCCAGCAGCTCGCGCACCTGACGGTGAACGGCGCCTCGCTGCGCACCGGTGACGTCTTCGCCTCCGGCACGGTCAGCGGTCCGCGCCCGGACGAACTCGGCTGTCTCCTCGAACTCACCTGGGGAGGCCGCGACCCCCTGCGCCTCCCCGACGGCACCCGGACCTTCCTGGAGGACGGCGACGAAGTGACCATCACGGCCTGGGCACCGGGCCCGCAGGGGGCCCGTATCGGCCTGGGCGAGGTGACCGGTCAGGTCGTTCCGGCCACGCCCTGACCCGGCTGCTAATTTGTCGTGCTCCTGCCCTATCAACCCAGGAGGAGAACGTGAAGAAGGCAGTGAGCATGGCCGGTGCGGTGGCGGCGGCCGCCCTGCTGCTGACCGCATGTGGCAGTGACGGTGGCGACGACGAGAAGGACACGTCCAAGGACACCGCGTCCGCCTCCGCGTCGAGCGCCCCGGCGGAGGGGGGCGCGGACGGGAAGGTCGCGGGCACCTATGTGGCGAAGTCCGACGACGAGGCCGTCATCCTGTCCATCAGCGGCGAGAAGGCCGTCCTGATCGCCGGCGAGCACACCTGCACCGGTGACTACACCGACATGGGCGGGAAGATGCTGATGCTCAAGTGCGCCGACGGCAACACCGAGCGCAGCGCGGGCAAGGTCACCACCAGCGCGGACGGCAAGACCCTCACCGTCGACTGGGACGCGCTGGCCAAGAACGACACCTTCACCAAGGCGGCCTCGCCCAGCGATCTTCCCTCGGGTATGCCGACGTCGCTCCCCTCCGGCCTCCCGACCGACCTCCCGACCGATCTGCCGACCGACCTCCCGACCGGCTGATCCGAAGCACCCCGGACGCACGGACGCCGCCGGCCGGCAGCCCCCATGGCTGCCGGCCGGCGGCGTCCGTATCGCCGGGCGTCCCGGATCCACCGTCGGCCATCCGCTACCGGACGAAGACCCCCGCCTGGCTCGCGAGGTCCAGGAAGTACTGCGGGGCGACGCCCAGGACCACCGTGACCGCCACACCGATCGCGATGGCCGACGAGGTCAGCGGGCTCGGCACCGCCACGGACGGGCCGTCCGTGCGCGGTTCGCTGAAGAACATCAGCACGATCACCCGGATGTAGAAGAACGCGGCGATCGCCGAGGAGATCACACCGATCACGACCAGCGCGCCCGCCCCACCGTCGGCCGCCGCCTTGAAGACCGCGAACTTCCCGGCGAAGCCGCTGGTCAGCGGGATACCGGCGAAGGCCAGCAGGAAGACCGCGAAGACGGCGGCCACCAGGGGCGAACGGCGGCCGAGCCCGGCCCACTTGGACAGATGGGTGGCCTCACCGCCCGCGTCCCGCACCAGGGTGACCACGGAGAAGGCGCCGAGGGTCACGAAGGAGTACGCGGCCAGGTAGAAGAGGACGGAGGAGATGCCTTCGGGCGTGGTGGCGATGACACCGGCCAGGATGAACCCGGCATGGGCGATCGAGGAGTACGCCAGCAGCCGCTTCACATCGGTCTGGGTGACGGCCACGATCGCACCGCCCAGCATGGTGACGATGGCGACGCCCCACATCACCGGCCGCCAATCCCAGCGCAGCCCCGGGAGCACCACGTACAGCAACCGCAGCAGCGCGCCAAAGGCCGCGACCTTGGTAGCGGCGGCCATGAAGCCGGTCACCGGGGTGGGGGCGCCCTGGTAGACGTCCGGGGTCCACATGTGGAACGGCACCGCGCCGATCTTGAACAGCAGCCCCATCAGCAGCATCGCCCCGCCGATCAGCAGCAGCGCGTCATTGCCCATGGTCCCGGCGAGCGCCGGGGTGACGTTCCTGACCTGGCCGTCGACGACGTCCGCGATCCCGGAGTAGGTGACCGTGCCCGCGTAGCCGTACAGCAGGGCGATGCCGAAGAGCAGGAACGCCGAGGAGAAGGCGCCCAGCAGGAAGTACTTGACGGCGGCCTCCTGCGACAGGATGCGCTGGCGCCGGGCGAGCGCGCACAGGACGTACAGCGGCAGGGAGAAGACCTCCAGCGCCACGAAGAGCGTCAGCAGGTCATTGGCGGACGGGAAGACCAGCATGCCGCCGACCGCGAAGAGGACCAGTGGAAAGACCTCGGTGGTGGTGAAACCGGCCTTGACGGCGGCCTTTTCGGCGTCGCCGCCGGGCACGGCGGCGGCCTGCGCCGCGAAGGAGTCGACGCGGTTGCCGTGCGCCACCGGGTCCAGCCGCCGCTCGGCGAAGGTGAACACCGCCACCAGCGCGACCAGGAGAATGGTGCCCTGGAGGAAGAGCGCCGGCCCGTCGACGGCGATCGCGCCCATGGCCGCGACCCGGGACTTGCTGGTGCCGTAGTCCCCGGCGGCGAGGCCGATCACCGCGGCGAACGCCGCGGCCAGGGCGACCACGGAGACGAACAGCTGCGCGACATAACGCTGCCGGCGCGGAAGGAACGCCTCGATCAGGACGCCGACGATCGCGGCGCCGAGCACGATCAGCGTGGGCGACAGCTGGCCGTATTCGATATCCGGCGACGGGATCTTGTCGGGGGCCGCCGCCGCTGTTGTCCACAGGCTGTGGACAGTGGCCGCATGAGTCACTTGGCACCTCCGGAAGCACCGTCGTGGGAAGCACCCTCGGACGCCGGGCTGTAGCGGAACCAGCCCGCGTCGGTGACCGGGTGATCGGGCTTGGGATCCTTCTTGTCCACCACGGACAGCGTGTGGTCGACCGCCGGGTTGACGATGTCGGCCAGCGGCTTCGGATAGACCCCGAGGAAGATCAGCAGCGCGATGAGCGGGGCCACCACGACCAGCTCACGCGCCCGCAGATCGGGCATCGACCGCACCTCGGCCTTCACCGGACCGGTCATGGTGCGCTGGTAGAGGATCAGGACGTACAGCGCCGCCAGCACGATGCCGACGGTCGCGATGACACCGAACGCCGGATAGCGGCTGAACGTGCCGACCAGGACCAGGAATTCGCTGATGAACGGCGCCAGTCCGGGCAGCGAGAGGGTGGCGAGCCCGCCGATCAGGAAGGTGCCGGCGAGCACCGGGGCGACCTTCTGCACCCCGCCGTAGTCCTCGATGAGCCGCGAGCCGCGCCGGGTGATCAGGAACCCGGCCACCAGCATCAGAGCGGCCGTGGAGACGCCGTGGTTGACCATGTAGAGGGTGGCGCCGCCCTGGCCCTGGCTGGTCATCGCGAAGATGCCCAGGATGATGAAGCCGAAGTGGGAGATCGAGGCGTAGGCGATCAGCCGCTTGATGTCCCGCTGGCCGATCGCCAGCAGCGCCCCGTAGATGATGCTGATGAGCGCGAGGACCAGGATCGTCGGGGTGGCCCACTTGCTGGCCTCCGGGAAGAGCTGGAGGCAGAAGCGGAGCATCGCGAAGGTGCCGACCTTGTCGACGACCGCGGTGATCAGCACGGCGACCGGGGCGGTGGACTCCCCCATCGCGTTGGGCAGCCAGGTGTGCAGCGGCCACAGCGGCGCCTTCACCGCGAAGGCGAAGAAGAAGCCGAGGAACAGCAGCCGCTCGGTACTGGACGACATGTCCAGCCGGCCGCCGGCCCGTGCCTGGACGATCTCCTGGAGCGAGAAGGTGCCGCTGCCGAGGTGATCGGCGGTGACCGCGTACAGCCCGACCACCGCGGCCAGCATGATCAGCCCGCCCGCGAGGTTGTAGAGCAGGAACTTCACCGCGGCGTAGGAGCGCTGAGTGGCCGTCTCCTCTTCGGAGCGGCCTCCGGCCCGGTCCCCGAAGCCCCCGATGAGGAAGTACATCGGGATCAGCATGGCTTCGAAGAAGATGTAGAAGAGGAAGACGTCGGTGGCCTCGAAGGAGATCACCACCATCGCCTCGACCAGCAGGATCAGCGCGAAGAAGCCCTGAGTGGGCCGCCAGCGGCGGTTGGGGCGGGCGCCTTCGAGCGGATCGGCGTCATGCCAGCCCGCCAGGATGATGAAGGGGATGAGCACCGCGGTGAGCGCGATCAGCGCGACCGCGATCCCGTCCACGCCCAGGTCGTAGCGGACCCCGAAGTCCTTGATCCAGGCATGGGACTCGGTGAGCTGGAAGCGGCCGCCGTCGGGATCGAAGCGGACCAGCACGATCGCCGCGAGGACGAGCGTGGCCAGCGAGAAGCCCAGCGCCACCCATTTGGCGGCGGCGCGCTTGGCGGCGGGCACGGCGGCGGTGGCGACCGCACCGAGCGCGGGCACCACGGCCGTGGCCGTCAGCAGGGGAAATGACATGACTCAGACCGCCCTCATCAGCAGGGTCGCGGCGATGAGCACCGCCGCACCGCCGAACATCGAGACCGCGTACGTACGGGCGTAGCCGTTCTGGAACCTCCGCAGCCGGCCGGAGAGTCCGCCGACCGAGGCCGCGGTGCCGTTGACCACCCCGTCGACCAGCTTGTGATCGACATAGACCAGACCGCGGGTCAGATACTGGCCGGGTTTGACGAGCGCGACATGGTTGAAGTCGTCCTGGAGCAGATCGCGCCGAGCGGCCCGGGTGAGCAGGGATCCGCGCGGGGCGGTCCGCGGCACCGGCCGGCGTCCGTACTGCGCCCAGGCGAGCGCGACACCGATCGCCAGCACGACCATCGTCCCGGTGGTGACCGCCGCGGCACTGAGCGGGGAGTCGCCGTGGCTGTGGCCGGTGACCGGCTCCAGCCACTTCAGGAACGAGTCGTTGAGGCTGAACAGCCCGCCCGCGAAGACCGATCCCACGGCCAGCACGATCATGGGGATGGTCATGGACTTCGGCGACTCGTGCGGATGCGGTTCCGCATGTGTCCCGGCCGACTCGGCGGCGGGCTCGGCGCTGGGCTCGTCGGGCGACGGGGTGGTGCCCCAGCGCTTCTCGCCGAAGAAGGTCAGCAGCATCACCCGCGTCATGTAGTACGCGGTGATGGCCGCGCCGAGCAGGGCCGCGCCGCCGAGGATCCAGCCCTCGGTGCCGCCCTTGGCGAACGCCGCCTCGATGATCTTGTCCTTGGACCAGAAGCCGGACAGACCCGGGAAGCCGATGATCGCGAGGTAGCCGAGCCCGAAGGTGACGAAGGTGACCGGCATGTACCTCCGCAGGCCGCCGTACTTGCGCATGTCGACCTCGTCGTTCATGGCGTGCATGACCGATCCGGCGCCGAGGAAGAGCCCCGCCTTGAAGAAGCCGTGGGTCACCAGGTGCATGATCGCGAAGACATAGCCGATCGGGCCGAGCCCGGCGGCCAGGACCATGTAGCCGATCTGCGACATGGTGGACCCGGCCAGGGCCTTCTTGATGTCGTCCTTGGCGCAACCGACGATCGCACCGAAGAGGAGCGTGACCGCGCCGACCGTGACCACCGCGACCTGGGCGTCCGGTGCGCCCTCGAAGATCGCGCCGGAGCGGGTGATCAGATACACCCCGGCGGTCACCATGGTCGCCGCGTGGATCAGGGCCGAGACCGGGGTCGGGCCCTCCATCGCGTCCCCGAGCCAGGACTGCAGGGGCACCTGGGCCGACTTGCCGCAGGCGGCGAGCAGCAGCATCAGCCCGATCGCGGTGAGCTTGCCCTCGCCCGCGTGGTCCGCGTCCGTCAGCACCGGGGCGAAGGTGAAGGTCCCGAACGTCGTGAACATCAGCATGATCGCGATCGACAGGCCCATATCGCCGACGCGGTTGACGATGAACGCCTTCTTGGCCGCCGTCGCCGCACTGGGCTTGTGCTGCCAGAAACCGATGAGCAGGTAGGAGGCGAGGCCGACGCCCTCCCAGCCGACGTACAGCAACAGGTAGTTGTCGGCGAGGACGAGCAGCAGCATCGCCGCGAGGAAGAGATTGAGATAGCCGAAGAAGCGGCGGCGGCGCTCGTCGTGCTCCATATAGCCGATCGAGTAGATGTGGATCAGTGTGCCCACACCGGTGATCAGCAGCACGAAGGTCATCGACAGCTGGTCGAGCTGGAAGGCGACGTCCGCCCGGAAGCCGCCCACCGGGATCCAGCTGAAGACCTTGCTGTGCAGGGCCCGGTCGTGCTCGCCGCGGCCGAGCATCTCGGCGAAGAGCACCGCGCCGATCACGAAGGAGGCCGCGGCGAGCACCGTGCCGAGGTAATGGCCCTTGCCGTCCAGCCGCCGCCCCCCGCACAGCAGCAGGGCCGCGCCGAGCAGCGGCGCCGCGACGAGCAATCCGATGAGGTTCTCCACTTGAACGCGACCCCTTCTAGAGCTTCATCAGGCTGGCGTCGTCGACCGAGGCCGAGTGGCGGGAGCGGAAGACGGTGACGATGATCGCGAGGCCGACCACGACTTCCGCCGCCGCGACGACCATCGTGAAGAAGGCGATGATCTGGCCGTCGAGGTTGCCGTGCAGCCGGGAGAAGGTGACGAACGCCAGGTTGCACGCGTTCAGCATCAGCTCGACGCACATGAAGAGGACGATCGCGTTCCGCCTGATCACGACACCGGCCGCACCAATGGTGAACAACAAGGCGGCCAGGTAGAGGTAGTTGACCGGATTCACTTGGCGGCTCCCCTCGAATGCCCGGCGCTCTCGGCGTTCTCGGTGTTCTCTGCGTCCCCGGCGGTCCCGGCGTTCCCGGTGTTCTCGCCGTTTCGCCCCCGCGCCCGGTCCTCGTCCCTCTTGCCGCCGCCCGTGGGCGTCCGGCCCAGCCAGCGCTGGGAGCGCTGCTCCAGCGCCGCCAGCTCGGCCAGCGACTCCTGGGAGACGTCCCGGATCTGGCCGCGGCCGCGCAGCGTCGCGTTGACGGTCAGCTCGGACGGGGTGCCGTCGGGCAGCAGACCGGGGATGTCCACCGCGTTGTGCCGGGCGTAGACACCGGGGGCGGGCAGCGGCGGGACGTTCCGGCCGGTGCGCACCCGCGCCTCGGACTGCTCGCGCTGGGTGCGGGCCCGCTCGGTGCGCTCGCGGTGGGTCAGCACCATCGCGCCGACCGCCGCGGTGATCAGCAGCGCGCCGGTGATCTCGAAGGCGAAGACGTATTTGGTGAAGACCAGGGCCGCCAGGCCCTCCACATTGCCGCCGGAGTTGGCCTGGCCCAGGCCGTTCCACGTCTTCAGCGAGGCATTGCCGATCCCGGCGCACAGCAGGATGCCGAAGCCGAGCCCGCAGAGGGCGGCGAGCCAGCGCTGCCCCTTCAGGGTCTCCTTGAGGGAGTCGGCGGCGGTGACACCGACCAGCATCACCACGAAGAGGAAGAGCATCATGATCGCGCCGGTGTAGACGACGATCTGCACGACGCCCAGGAAGTACGCGCCGTTGGCGAGGTAGAAGACCGCCAGGACGATCATCGTGCCCGCCAGGCACAGGGCGCTGTGCACGGCCTTGCGCATCAGGATCGTGCACAGCGCGCCGATCACGGCGACGGTGCCGAGCACCCAGAACTGGAAGGCCTCACCGGTGGAGGTGGTGGAGGCCGCGGCCAGGGCGCCGCTCATCCCTGCACCTCCTCGTTCCCCGCGGCCTGGTCGGACAGGGTCTCGCCCTTGCCGGCCGCGGTCTGCCGGGTGGTACCGGGCGCGGCCTCGGTGACCAGACCCCGGTAGTAGTCCTGCTCGTCCGTGCCGGGGTACATGGCGTGCGGGGAGTCGACCATCCCGTCCTCGAGCCCGGCGAGCAGCTCCTCCTTGGTGTAGATGAGCGATTCGCGGCTGCGGTCGGCCAGCTCGTACTCATTGGTCATGGTCAGCGCCCGGGTGGGGCACGCCTCGACGCACAGGCCGCACAGGATGCAGCGCAGATAGTTGATCTGGTAGACGCGGCCGTAGCGCTCGCCCGGGGAGTAGCGCTCCTCGTCGGTGTTGTCCGCGCCCTCCACATAGATCGCGTCGGCCGGACAGGCCCAGGCGCACAGCTCACAGCCGACGCACTTCTCCAGCCCGTCCGGGTGCCGGTTGAGCTGGTGGCGTCCATGGAAGCGGGGCGCGGTGGGCTTCTTCTGCTCTGGGTACTGCTCGGTGAGCCGCTTCTTGAACATGGCCTTGAAGGTCACGCCGAAGCCGGCCACCGGGTTCTGGAAGTCAGACACCGTCGGCCTCCTTTCCGTCACTGACAGTGTCGGTGCCACCACTGACAATCAACTCCCGCTCGCGGCGGGGACGTCGGCGGGGGACGGGCGGCAAGGTCTGGCCGGGCAGCGGCGGCACCGGGAAACCTCCCGCCATCGGATCGAAGGCGGGCTCCGGTCCCGGTTCCGCTCCGGCCTCGGCCTGCGCCGACGAACGGTCGCGGAAGAAGTCGACCACGAAGGACAGCAGCAGCAGCGCGATCACCGCGCCGCCCACGTACAGCACGATGTCCTGGTAGTCGTAGTTCTCGTTGCGCAGCGCCCGGACGGTGGCGACCAGCATCAGCCAGACCATCGAGATCGGGATGAGCACCTTCCAGCCCAGCTTCATGAACTGGTCGTAGCGGACGCGCGGCAGCGTGCCGCGCACCCAGATGAAGACGAACAGCGACACGACGACCTTGCCGAGGAACCACAGCATCGGCCACCAGCCGTGGTTGGCGCCCTCCCAGAAGGTGCTGATCGGCCAGGGCGCCCGCCAGCCGCCGAGGAAGAGGGTGACGGCGACCATCGAGACGGTGACCATGTTGACGTACTCGGCGAGCATGAACATCGCGAATTTGATCGACGAGTACTCGGTGTTGAAGCCGCCCACCAGGTCGCCCTCGGACTCCGGCATGTCGAAGGGCGCCCGGTTCGTCTCACCGATCATCGAGACGATGTAGATGAGGAACGAGACCGGCAACAGCACCGCGTACCAGCGGTCGTGCTGCGATTCGACGATCTGCGAGGTCGACATCGACCCGGAGTAGAGGAAGACGGCCGCGAAGGAGAGGCCCATCGCGATCTCGTAGCTGATCATCTGGGCGCAGGAGCGCAGGCCGCCCAGGAGCGGATACGTCGATCCGGAGGACCAGCCCGCCAGCACGATGCCGTAGATGCCCACCGAGGCGGTGGCCAGGATGTAGAGGACGGCGATCGGCAGGTCGGTCAGCTGCATCGCGGTGCGGTGGCCGAAGATCGAGATCTCGCCACCGGACGGGCCGAACGGCATCACCGCGACCGCCATGAAGGCGGGGATGGCCGCGACGACCGGCGCCAGGACGTAGACCACCTTGTCCGCGCCCTTGACGACCACGTCCTCCTTGAACATCAGCTTCACGCCGTCCGCGAGGGACTGGAGCATGCCCCAAGGGCCGTGCCGGTTGGGCCCGATGCGCAGCTGCATCCAGCCGACCACCTTGCGCTCCATGACGATGGAGATGAGCACCGTCAGCATCAGGAACGCGAAGCAGAAGACGGCCTTGATCAGGATCAGCCACCACGGGTCGCGGCCGAACATCGACAGGTCCTCTGCGGCGAGATAGCTCACTGGGTCACCTCCGTCGCGGGGGCAGTGATCGTGACAACATCGCCGGGGCGGGCCCCGAGATCGCGCTGGACGCCGCCGCCGACGGAGGCCAGCGGCAGCCAGACCACCCGGTCGGGCATCGGGGTGACGCTCAGCGGCAGCTGGACGGAGCCGGCCGGGCCGGTGACCCGGACGGTCTGCCCGTCCTCGACGCCCGCCTCGACCGCCGTGGCCGCCGAGAGCCGGGCCACCGCCGCGTGGCGGGTCCCGGCCAGCGCCGGATCGCCGTCCTGGAGCCGGCCCTGGTCGAGCAGCAGCCGGTGGCCGGCGAGCACCGCCTCGCCCTCGGCCGGCCGGGGCAGCGGCACGCCCGTCTCCCGCGAGCCGGTGGCGCGCGGGCCCTGCCAGGTGCCGAGCCGGGTCATCTCGGCGCGTACCGCCTCGACGTCCGGCAGGTTCAGGGGCGTGTCCAGCGCGTCGGCCAGCATGTGCAGCACCCGGGCGTCCGGGAGGGTGTGCCGGCGGGTCATCTGGTCGGGCTTGAGCGCCGCCTCGAACGGCCGGGCCCGCCCCTCCCAGTTGAGGAAGGTGCCGGACTTCTCGACGACCGCCGCGACCGGCAGCACCACATCGGCCCGCTCGGTGACCTCCGAGGGCCGCTGCTCCAGGCTGACCACGAAGTCCACCGCGTCCAGCGCCTCCAGCGCCCGCGCCGGATCGGGCAGATCGCCGACCTCGACGCCCGCGACCAGCAGCGCGCCCAGCCCGCCGACCGCCGCGGCCTCGATGATCTGGCCGGTGTCCCGGCCCACCTGGTGCGGAAGATCGGTGGTCCCCCAGACCGAGCAGACCTCCTCGCGGGCCCGCGGATCGTGGGCCGGGCGGCCGCCGGGCAGCAGCCCGGGGAGCGCGCCCGCCTCGATCGCGCCCCGCTCCCCGGCCCGGCGCGGAATCCAGGCGAGCGTGGCCCCGGTGGCGGCGGCGGCCCGTACGGCGGCGGTCAGCCCGCCGGCCACGGACGCCAGCCGCTCACCCACGATGATCACCGCGCCCTCCTGGCGCAGCGCCTCGGCGGCCCGCTCCCCGCTCTCGTCCAGCCCGGTGCGGCCCGCGATGGCGTCCAGCCACTCGGTCTCGGTACCGGGGGCGGCCGGCAGCAGGGTGCCGCCCGCCTTCTCCAGGCCCCGGGTGGCGTGGGTGGCCAGCGAGAAGGTGCGCTGGCCGCGCTTGCGGTACGCCTTGCGCAGCCGCAGGAAGACGCCGGGCGACTCCTCCTCGGACTCGAAACCGACCAGCAGGACGGCCGGGGCCTGCTCCAGCGTGGTGTAGCTGAGTCCACTGCCGTCCAGATCACGGCCCCGGCCCGCGACATGGGTGGCCAGGAAGTCGGCTTCCTCGTCGGTGTGGGTACGGGCGCGGAAGTCGATGTCGTTGGTGTCCAGGGCGAGCCGGGCGAACTTCGCGTAGGCGTAGGCGTCCTCGACGGTCAGCCGGCCGCCGGTGAGCACGCCGGTGCGGCCGCGCGCCATCGCGAGCCCCGCGGCCGCCGCGTCCAGCGCCTCGGGCCAGCTCGCCGGCTCCAGCTTCCCCGTCTCGCGGTCGCGCACCAGCGGGGTGGTGAGCCGGTCCGGAAGCTGCGCGTAGCGGAAGCCGAAGCGGCCCTTGTCGCAGATCCACTCCTCGTTGACCTCGGGGTCGTCCGCCGCCAGCCGCCGCATCACCTTGCCCCGCCGGTGGTCGGTGCGGGTCGCGCAGCCGCCCGCGCAGTGCTCGCACACGCTTGGAGACGAGACCAGGTCGAAGGGGCGGGAGCGGAAGCGGTACGCCGCCGAGGTCAGGGCGCCCACCGGGCAGATCTGGATGGTGTTGCCCGAGAAGTACGACTCGAACGGATCGCCCTCGCCGGTGCCCACCTGCTGGAGCGCGCCCCGCTCCAGCAGCTCGATCATCGGGTCGCCCGCGATCTGGTTGGAGAAGCGGGTGCAGCGCGCGCACAGCACACAGCGCTCGCGGTCCAGCAGCACCTGGGCCGAGATCGGGACCGGCTTGGGGAAGGTGCGCTTCCGCCCCTCGAAGCGGCTCTCCGCCGAACCCGTGCTCATCGCCTGGTTCTGTAGCGGGCATTCACCGCCCTTGTCGCAGACCGGGCAGTCCAGCGGATGGTTGATCAGCAGCAGCTCCATCACCCCGCGCTGCGCCTTCTCGGCCACCGGCGAGGTGAGCTGTGTCTTGACCACCATCCCGTCGGTGCAGGTGATGGTGCAGGAGGCCATCGGCTTGCGCTGGCCCTCCACCTCGACGATGCACTGGCGGCAGGCGCCGGCCGGGTCGAGGAGCGGATGGTCGCAGAACCGCGGGATCTCGATGCCGAGCAGTTCGGCGGCCCGGATGACCAGCGTCCCCTTGGGAACGGAGATCTCGATCCCGTCGATGGTGACGGAGACCAGATCTTCTCGCGGCACCGCCGCCTCCCCGCCCGACGAGGGTGCGTTGGTGGTCACGGTCATGCGTTCACCCCCAGGTGAGTGGAGCGCGGCTGGTCGGCCCAGGCGGTGGACTTGGCCGGGTCGAACGGACAGCCTCCGCCGGTGATGTGCTGCTCGTACTCCGCGCGGAAGTACTTCAGCGAGGAGAAGATGGGGCTGGCCGCGCCGTCGCCGAGGGCGCAGAAGGACTTGCCGTTGATGTTGTCGGCGATGTCCGCCAGCTTGTCGAGGTCGTCCATGCGCCCCTTGCCGGCCTCGATGTCGCGCAACAGCTGCACCAGCCAGTACGTGCCCTCGCGGCAGGGTGTGCACTTGCCGCAGGACTCATGCGCGTAGAACTCGGTCCAGCGGGTCACGGCCCGCACCACGCAGGTGGTCTCGTCGAAGCACTGGAGCGCCTTGGTGCCCAGCATCGACCCGGCCGCGCCCACGCCCTCGTAGTCCAGCGGGACGTCGAGGTGCTCATCGGTGAGCAGCGGGGTGGACGAGCCGCCCGGGGTCCAGAACTTCAGCCGGTGGCCGGGGCGCATCCCGCCGCTCATCTCGAGCAGCTGGCGCAGGGTGATCCCGAGCGGGCCCTCGTACTGTCCGGGGTTGGCCACATGGCCGGAGAGGGAGTAGAGCGTGAAGCCCGGGGACTTCTCGCTGCCCATCGAACGGAACCATTCCTTGCCCTTGTTGAGGATCGAGGGAACCGAGGCGATGGATTCGACGTTGTTGACGACAGTGGGGCACGCGTACAGACCGGCGACCGCGGGGAAGGGAGGCCGCAGCCGGGGCTGGCCGCGGCGTCCCTCCAGCGAGTCCAGCAGTGCGGTCTCCTCACCACAGATGTACGCGCCGGCGCCGGCGTGCACCGTGATGTCGAGACCGGGAAGTCCGTCCACCCCGAGCTTCTGCCGTCGCCGCTCCGCGGTGCCGAGGTAGCCCGCCTCGTACGCCTCGCGAACGGCCTCGTGCAGTCGCCGCAGCACGGGGACGACCTCGCCGCGCAGATAGATGAAGGCGTGCTCGGAGCGGATGGCGTGACAGGCGATGACCATGCCCTCGATGAGGGCGTGCGGATTGGCGTAGAGAAGGGGGATGTCCTTGCAGGTGCCCGGTTCCGACTCGTCCGCGTTGACGACGAGATAGTGCGGCTTGCCATCGCCCTGCGGAATGAACTGCCACTTCATTCCGGTGGGGAAGCCCGCGCCGCCGCGGCCGCGCAGACCCGCCTCCTTCACCAGCGCGATCACCGCGTCGGGGTCCATGGCGAGGGCTTTGCGCATGCCCTCGTAGCCCTCGTGCCGCAGATAGGTGCGCAGGGCCCAGGAGTTCGGCTGGTCCCAGAACGCGGAGAGCACGGGTGCCAGCAGCTTCTCGGGGCTGTGCCCATTGATCTCGGTTGTCACGGTCATCACTCCCCCTCCTCGGCGACCGGACCGGCCGGGTGATGCGGATCGGAGGCGGAGGTCCGCTGCGGCGCGTCGTGCGAGCTGGGATGCGTCGGCGGCGCCTCGTCCTGCGGGGCGTCCGCGGACCTCGGCGAGACGACCCGGCCGGGTGCCGCCTCGCCCTTGGCCAGCCGCAGCCCGACCAGCGAGGCGGGCCCCGCGGAGCCGCCGGCCTCGACGGCGCCCGGCCGCGCGTCGGGGAAGCCGGCCAGGATGCGGGCGGTCTCCTTGTAGGTGCACAGCGGTGCGCCCCGGGTCGGCTCGACGGTCCGGCCGGCCCGCAGATCGTCGACGAGCCGCTTGGCGGATTCGACGGTCTGGTTGTCGAAGAACTCCCAGTTGACCATCACCACGGGTGCGTAGTCGCAGGCCGCGTTGCACTCGATGTGCTCCAGGGTGACCTTGCCGTCCTCGGTGGTCTCCCCGTTGCCCACCCCCAGGTGGCTCTGCAGCTCCTCGAAGATCGCGTCGCCGCCCATCACCGCGCACAGGGTGTTGGTGCACACCCCCACCTGGTAGTCGCCGGAGGGCTTGCGCCGGTACATCGTGTAGAAGGTGGCCACGGCGGTGACCTCGGCGGTGGTGAGGTCCAGCAGCTCGGCGCAGAACCGCATCCCGGTCCGGGTGACATGGCCCTCCTCGGACTGCACCAGGTGCAGCAGCGGCAGCAGTGCGCTGCGGCTGTCCGGGTAGCGGGCGATCACCTCCCGGGCGTCCGCCTCGAGCCGGGCGCGCACCTCGGCCGGGTAGTCGGGGGCCGGCAGCTCCGGCATCCCCAGCTGCACTTCGGCACTCACCGGTCCACTCCTCCCATCACGGGGTCGATGGACGCGACGGCGACGATCACATCGGCGACCTGGCCGCCCTCGCACATCGCCGCCACGGCCTGCAGATTGGTGAAGGACGGGTCGCGGAAGTGGACGCGGTACGGGCGGGTGCCGCCGTCGCTGACCATGTGTGCGCCCAGTTCGCCCTTGGGCGACTCGACCGTCGCGTACACCTGTCCGGGCGGGACCCGGAATCCCTCGGTCACCAGCTTGAAGTGGTGGATCAGGGCCTCCATCGAGGTGCCCATGATGTTCTTGATGTGGTCCAGGGAGTTGCCGAGGCCGTCCGGACCGAGCGCCAGCTGTGCGGGCCAGGCGATCTTCTTGTCCGCGACCATCACCGGCCCCGGTTCCAGCCGGTCCAGGCACTGCTCGACGATCCGCAGCGACTGGCGCATCTCCTCCAGCCGGATCAGGAAGCGGCCGTAGGCATCGCAGGTGTCGGCGGTCGGCACCTCGAAGTCATAGGTCTCATAGCCGCAGTACGGATCGGACTTGCGCAGATCGTGCGGGAGTCCGGTGGCCCGCAGTATCGGACCGGTCACGCCGAGCGCCATGCAGCCGGCGAGGTCGAGATAGCCGACGTCCTGGAGCCGTGCCTTGAAGATCGGGTTCCCGGTGGCCAGCTTGTCGTACTCGGCCATGTTCTTGCGCATCGTCTTCAGGAAGGCCCGGATCTGGTCGACCGTGCCCGGCGGCAGATCCTGCGCGAGACCGCCGGGCCGGATGTACGCGTGGTTCATCCGCAGGCCGGTGATCAGCTCGTAGATGTCCAGGATCATCTCGCGGTCACGGAAGCCGTAGATCATGATCGTGGTCGCGCCGAGTTCCATACCGCCGGTGGCGATGGCCACCAGGTGCGAGGAGAGCCGGTTGAGCTCCATCAGCAGCACCCGGATCACCGAGGCCCGGTCCGGGACCTGGTCCTCGATGCCGAGCAGCTTCTCGACGCCCAGGCAGTACACCGCCTCGTTGTAGAAGGGCGTCAGATAGTCCATGCGCGTCACGAAGGTGGTGCCCTGCGTCCAGTTCCGGAATTCGAGGTTCTTCTCGATTCCGGTGTGCAGATAACCGATTCCGCAGCGGGTCTCGGTGACCGTCTCGCCGTCGATCTCCAGGATCAGCCGGAGCACCCCGTGGGTGGAGGGATGCTGCGGACCCATGTTGACGATGATCCGCTCGTCGTCGGCCTTCGCCGTGGCGGCCACGACCTCGTCCCAGTCGCCGCCGGTGACGGTGTAGACGGTGCCTTCGGTCGTCTCGCGCGCGGACGCCGAGGGGGTTGCGTGGGGGGCAGTCATCAGCTGTACGACCTCCGCTGGTCCGGAGCCGGGATCTGGGCGCCCTTGTACTCGACGGGGATGCCGCCGAGCGGGTAGTCCTTGCGTTGCGGGAAGCCCTGCCAGTCGTCGGGCATCATGATCCGCGTCAGCGCGGGATGACCGTCGAAGATCAGGCCGAAGAAGTCGTAGGTCTCGCGCTCGTGCCAGTCGTTGGTCGGATAGACATCGACGATCGACGGGATGTGCGGATCGCTGTCGGGGGCGCTCACCTCCAGCCGGATCACCCGGTTATGGGTGATCGACCGCAGGTGGTAGACGGCGTGCAGCTCACGGCCCTTGTCACCGGGGAAGTGCACTCCGCTGACGCCGGTGCACAGTTCGAAGCGGAGCGCCGGGTCGTCGCGCAGGGTCCGGGCGACCCGCGGCAGGTGCTCGCGGGCGATGTGGAAGGTCAGCTCACCGCGGTCCACGACGGTCTTCTCGATGGCGTTCTCGGGGAGCAGCGACTGCTCCTCGAGCGCGCCCTCGAGTTCGTCGGCGACCTCGTCGAACCAGCCCCCGTACGGCCGGGTGGCCTGGCCGGGCAGCCGTACGGGGCGCACCAGCCCGCCGTAGCCGGTGGTGTCGCCGCCATTGTTGGCGCCGAACATGCCGCGCTGGACGCGGATGGGCTCGCCCTGGTCGCCGCGACGACCGGGGAGGTTCTCGGCATTGAGGTCCTGGTCCGGGTTGACCCCGTTGGGTCCGTTGACCCCATTGGCCTCAGTCAACGTGTCCCTCCGTTCGCTTCTCCGCCCACGAGGCGCAGAGGTGCGGCCATCGTCGTCGTCTGCGGCCCGGCGGCCTCGTGCGCGTCGCTCACCGAAGCAACCCCTTCATCTCGATCGTCGGCAGCGCCTTCAGCGCCGCTTCCTCCGCCTCACGGGCCGCACGCTCGCGGTTGACGCCGAGCTTCTCCTCGCGGATCTTCTGGTGCAGCTTGAGGATCGAGTCCATGAGCATCTCGGGACGCGGCGGACAGCCGGGCAGATAGATGTCGACCGGGACGATGTGGTCGACGCCCTGGACGATCGCGTAGTTGTTGAACATGCCTCCGGAGGAGGCGCAGACGCCCATGGAGATGACCCACTTGGGGTTCGGCATCTGGTCGTAGACCTGGCGCAGCACCGGGGCCATCTTCTGGCTGACGCGCCCGGCGACGATCATCAGATCGGCCTGGCGGGGCGAGCCGCGGAAGACCTCCATGCCGAAGCGCGCGAGGTCATAGCGCCCGGCGCCGGTGGTCATCATTTCGATGGCGCAGCAGGCCAGGCCGAAGGTGGCCGGGAAGACGGAGGACTTGCGAGCCAGACCGGCGGCCTGTTCCACGGTGGTGAGCAGGAACCCGCTCGGCAGTTTCTCTTCGATACCCATGCGATGTTTCCCCTATCTCCTCTTGAGCCCCTTTAGTCCCACTCCAGGCCGCCGCGTCGCCATACGTAGGCGTAGGCGACGAAGACGGTGAGCACGAAGAGGAGCATCTCCACGAGCCCGAACAGGCCGAGGGCGTCGAAGGTGACGGCCCAGGGGTAGAGAAAGACGATCTCGATGTCGAAGACGATGAAGAGCATCGCCGTCAGGTAGTACTTGATGGGGAAGCGCCCACCGCCGGCCGGATGCGGAGTCGGCTCGATGCCGCACTCATAGGCTTCGAGCTTGGCCCGGTTGTAGCGCTTGGGGCCGATGATCGCGGCCATGAGCACCGAGAAGATCGCAAATCCTGCCCCGAGGGCTCCCAGTACGAGGATGGGCGCGTATGCGTTCACCGTCCTCGCTCCCTTCAGTCGACGATGACTGGTTGGCGGACCGCACGGACATGCCGTCGCCCCACGAAGATCGCGCACATGTGAGGCAGTTCACAAGCCCGTTTCGCCTGCATCCTATGCCCGTCGGTCTGTGATCTGCGACACGGGGTACGACAACGTCTTTGTGATCTCCACCACCTGACGAAGGATCATGAAGTCGGATGAGCGGCGATCTTGTACGTGAAGCATCCGAACGGCCACGAGACGTGACATTCGGAGATGTCATCACAGGTGAGCGCGTCGCGCCCTTACCAAGACATGGTACATACATGCAAATTTGCGATGGACAGCGTCAGCTGATATTCGGCCGCCATCCTCATGAGTGACCTTGGTCCCGGCACCGATTGATCACCGGTTCGCGCACGCGTTCACGAGCGAGCCGGGAGTGGTCCGGGGGGAGTGAGGTATCCCACGCCCGAACTGGTTGTGGATCTCGGATTCACGGGAATCCTTTGTACGCGGGCCGCATCAGTGGTAGGCCGCCCGCAGGCACCGCATGGCCGTCAAATGCCGTGCGTAGACACATGATCGAGAAATTCGGGCATGCGGGCCGAGCGCGCGATGAAGATCATTTATCCCAGATTTTGAGCGTGTTCACGCCAAATGTGGCGGACCCCACTTTTGTTGATCTGGGCCCAATGGCCCTGGTAGCCAGTGACCTATGTCCCCAGTCGCACACATACCCAGCCACCGGAAGCCCCGCCGTGCCGCGTCCACACGCGCACTCCGCGCAGGGGTGACCGGTGGCTTCCTCACCCTCGCGGTGGCCGGTGCCGCCGTGCCCGCCTCCGCCACGGAGTCGAACGCTGCTGCCGCCGACTCGACCGTGGAGATGCCGACCGTCAGCGCCACGCTGGCGAGCACGGCCGCCCAGACCGCCGACGCCACCCAGCAGGCCGCGTCCGACTACGAGCTCCAGGCGCAGCAGGACGAGGCGGCCGCGCACGCCAAGACCGCCGCCAAGAAGGCCAAGGCGGAGGCCGACCGCAAGGCGAAGGAAGCCCGGGAGGCGGCCCGTAAGGCGGCCGCCAAGCGCGCGGCCGAGGCGAAGGCCCAGGCGGCGAAGGCGTCGCGATCCGCCGAGCGCACCACGCTGTCCACGGCCAGTGTCAGCAACGCCTCGGGCAATGTCGCCGCGCTGATCGGCTTCCTGAAGGCGCAGCTGGGCAAGGCGTATGTGATGGGCTCCACCGGTCCGTCGTCCTACGACTGCTCCGGGCTGACCCAGGCCGCCTTCAAGCAGATCGGCGTGAGCCTGCCGCGGGTCTCCCAGGACCAGTCCACCGCCGGCACCCAGGTCTCGCTGGACTCCCTCCAGCCGGGCGACCTGCTCTACTGGGGCAGCGCGGGCAGCGCGTACCACGTCGGCGTCTACATCGGCGACGGCAAGTTCATCGGCGCCCAGAACCCGAGCACCGGCATCGTCGAGCGCCCGCTGGACTACGACATGCCCACCGGGGCCGTGCGCGTCCTGTAAGGCGCTCGCCGAGCGTTTCCACAAGGCGTTCGCCGAGCGTGTTCCGCACGGCTTTCGCCCGTCACGGGGCCGCCGTCCCCAGCGCGGACGGCGGCCTCACGACTTATTGCGCGTAGACCTTCTCCACGAACTCGCCGAGGAGGTCGTCGCTGAGGTGATGGGCCAGATCCGCCTCGGAGATCATTCCGACCAGCCGCTTGTTCTTGTCGATCACCGGCAGCCTGCGGATCTTGTGCTGTTCCATCTCCCGCAGGACGTCCCTGACATCGGCGTCCGCGGGGATCCAGCGCGGGGTGCCCTTGGTGAGCCGGCTCACCGGCGTCTGGGACGGGTCGCAGTTGTCCGCGATGCAGTCGATGACGATGTCGCGGTCGGTCACGATGCCGCACAGCCGCTCGTTGCTGTCGCTGACCGGCAGGGCCCCCACCTCCAGGTCCCGCATCAGCTGGGCGGCCCGCAGCACCGTCTCGTTCTCCGGTATCCACTGCGCGCCCGGGTGCATGATGTCCGCTGCCTTGGTCATGGTGTACCTCCTGACAGGCCCACCGGTGGCGGAGCCGGCCCTGTGGGCCCGATCGATCCGGCGTCGCCGCGGCTGGCGCGCACGGCGCCCCTGCCTTCATTGTCACCACCGGCCCGTGGCGCCGTCATGTCGAGCCCGGCGGCGGCCGTCGGTGGCCGGTGCCAGACTGAGTAATGAGGTAATCCGAGGACTTCGAGAAGTTTGTGCGCCTTCGCGCCCGACCGTCGAAGGAGCGCCCCATGCTCACCACCGATTACGTGCCCGGCGCCCCCAACTGGCTGGATCTGGGCGCCTCCGACATCGAAGCGGCCGCGGCCTTCTACGGCTCCCTGATGGCCTGGCACTTCGAGTCGGCCGGCCCCGAGGCGGGCGGGTACGGCTTCTTCACCCTGGACCGCAAGACCGTCGCGGCCGTCGGGCCGCTCACCGAGGAGGGATCACGGCCCGCCTGGACGCCGTACTTCCACACCCCTGACGCCGAGGCGACCGCGAAGACCGTCGAGCAGGCGGGCGGCAAGGTGCGGCTGGCCCCGTTCGACGTCTTCGAGGAGGGGCGGATGGCCCAGTTCACCGACCCGGGCGGCGCCCGCTTCGCCGTCTGGCAGCCCGGCAGGACGGTGGGGCTGGACGCGGTCACCGACCCGGGCACCCTGTGCTGGACCGAGCTGCACTCCCCCGAGCCCACCAGGGACCTGGCCTTCTACCGCAAGGTCTTCGGCTGGGACACCGAGGAGATGTCCTTCCCCGGCGGGGCGTACACGGTGCTGATGACGTCCGGCGCCGGCCGGGAGGGCGCCTTCGGCGGCGCCGCCCAGCTCCAGGAGGGGCGTTCGACACCGCCGCAATGGCTGCCGTACTTCGAGGTGGCGGACTGCGACGCGGTGGTCGCCAAGGGGCAGGACCTGGGCGGTTCGGTGCTGATGCCGGCCATGTCGGCCGAGGGGGTCGGCCGGATGGCCTGGCTGACGGATGTGGGCGGGGCGCCGTTCGGCGTCATCACCAGCGGCGGGCCGGGCGCATAGCCCCCGGACCGCTGGACGTGCCTGTCGGGCGCGGGCGGACCGTCAGCCGGACCCTCACGGCCCAGCCGGGGCCCCAGGCCCCTCAGGCCCGCGGGGCCACCTTGGTGAGGGCGTTGATGATGCGGTCCATGGCGTCGCCGCCGGTCGGATCGGTCAGGTTCGCCAGCAGTTTCAGGGTGAACCGCATCAGCATCGGATGCGTCAGCCCGCGCTGCGTCGCCAGCTTCATGACCTTCGGGTTGCCGATCAGCTTCACGAACGCCCGGCCCAGCGTGTAGTAGCCGCCGTAGGTGTCCTTGAGGACCTTCGGGTAGCGCTGGAGGGCCAGTTCGCGCTGGGGGGCGGTGGCGCGGGCATGGGCCTGGACGATCACGTCCGCGGCGATCTGCCCGGATTCCATCGCATAGGCGATGCCCTCGCCGTTGAACGGGTTGACCATGCCGCCCGCGTCACCGACGAGCAGCAGGCCGCGGGTGTAGTGCGGCTGCCGGTTGAAGGCCATCGGGAGCGCGGCGCCGCGGATCGGGCCGGTCATGTTCTCCGGGGTGTAGCCCCAGTCCTCCGGCATCGAGGCGCACCACGCCTTGAGGATCTCGCGCCAGTCGAGCTCCTTGAAGGAGGACGAGGTGTTGAGGACGCCGAGGCCCACATTGCTCGTGCCGTCGCCCATGCCGAAGATCCAGCCGTAGCCGGGCAGCAGCCGGTCCTGGGGCCCCCGGCGGTCCCACAGCTCCAGCCAGGACTCCAGATAGTCGTCGTCATGGCGGGGCGAGGTGAAGTACGTCCGCACGGCCACGCCCATCGGCCGGTCCTCGCGCCGGTGCAGCCCCATGGCGAGCGAGAGCCGGGTGGAGTTGCCGTCGGCGGCGACGACCAACGGCGCGTGGAAGGTGGCGGGCGCCTTCTCCTCGCCCAGCTTCGCCTCGACCCCGGTGATCCGGCCGGTCCGCTCGTCGACGATCGGGGCGCCCACATTGCAGCGCTCGTACAGCCGCGCCCCGGCCTTCTGTGCCTGCCGCGCCAGCTGCTCGTCGAAGTCGTCGCGCTTACGGACCAGGCCGTAGTTCGGGTACGCGGCCAGCTCCGGCCAGTCGAGCTGCAGCCGCACCCCGCCGCCGAGGATCCGCAGGCCCCGGTTGCGCAGCCAGCCCGCCTCCTCGGAGATGTCGATGCCCATGGCCACGAGCTGCTTGGTGGCGCGCGGGGTCAGACCGTCACCGCACACCTTCTCGCGCGGGAAGGCCGTCTTCTCCAGCAGCAGCACGTCCAGCCCCGCCTTGGCGAGGTGGTACGCGGTGGTGGAGCCGGCCGGCCCGGCGCCGACGACGATGACATCGGCGCTGCGCTCCGAGATCCCGGAGGACGCGCTCTCGGTGGGTGCGGTCTCGCTCACGCGGGGTCTCCCCATGCCTCGGTAACGGCGTGCCGGTCGCGCCGGGCACTGGACGGTTGCAGTCTATGGGGGGCGCGTTCCGGCACTCGCGAAGGGCCGCCCCCGCCGCCTTACGGCGCGCATGACCGCCTTACGGCAGCCACGGCCGCCTTACGGCTTGTACGCCCGGTGCAGGGCCACCACTCCGCTCGTGAGGTCGCGCCAGGCCGGCCGCTCCCAGCCGGCCGATCGCAGCCGGGCGGCGAGACGGGGCTGGTCGGGCCAGGTGCGGATGGACTCGGCGAGGTAGACGTACGCGTCCGGGTTGCTGCTGACCGACCTCGCGATCGGCGGCAGCGCGCGCATCAGGTACTCGGTGTAGACCGTGCGGAACGGCTCCCATGTCGGGTGGCTGAACTCGCAGATGACGAGCCGTCCGCCGGGCCGGGTCACCCGCAGCATCTCGCGCAGCGCCCCTTCGGTGTCCTGGACGTTGCGCAGCCCGAAGGAGATCGTGACGGCGTCGAAGACCCCGTCCGCGAAGGGCAGCCGGGTCGCGTCGCCCGCCGTCAGCGGCAGCCGAGGGTGGCGCTTCTTGCCCTCCCGGAGCATCCCGAGCGAGAAGTCGCACGGCACCACGTAGGCGCCCGCCGTCCGGAAGGGCAGCGAGGACGTTCCCGTACCGGCGGCGAGGTCGAGCACCCGCTCACCGGCGCGCGCGTCCACGGCGCGGGCGACCGCCTTGCGCCACAGCCGGGCCTGCCCGAGCGACAGCACATCATTGGTGAGGTCGTACTTGGCCGCCACGCCGTCGAACATGGCGGCGACTTCATGCGGCTGCTTGTCCAGGGATGCTCGGCTCACGCCCCCATTGTTCACCTCGTGCGCCCCGCGCCCCCGCCCGGGGCCCGCCCGGGTTCAGCGGCGCCGGTGCACCAGCCGCCCCGCCACCACCGTGGCCAGGCAGGCGCCGTCCGCGTCGAAGACGGCCAGATCCGCGCGGCCCGCCGGGGCGAGGACGGGCGGCCGCGGCCGGTCCAGGACGGCGATGCCGCCCCGGTGGGCGGCCGCGCGCAGCTCGGGGTCCCCGAGGTGCCGCGCGAGGACGGCGGTCGCCCCCTGCCGCAGCAGGGCGTGGATCCGCTCCCGCGGGGTGGGCGCATCCGGCACCGGGCCCTCGTGGACCAGGGCCGGGCCGAGCTCCCCGGGCCACTCCCGCACCCGGGCCCGCGGATAGGCGCGTCGCAGCTCGTCCAGCGGGCCGATGGCCGCGACGCGGTCTCCGTCGACCGCGACGGCCGCGTCGTGCAGCGGCGCCGCGTCATCGGTGGTGGTCCGGACGACGGGCGCCGAGTGGAGCGTGAGCATCAGGACGCCTGGATCACCGTCAGCTCGGGGTGGGCGGTGCCACCGTCGATCGCGGTCGAGGACAGATGCGAGACGACATGGTCGTCGACCGGGTCGTTCGCCGGGTCGTCGTGCACCACCAGGTGTTCGTACGTCGTCGCGCGCTGGGCGGGGACCCGGCCGGCCGCGCGGATGAGATGGAGCAGCTCCATCCGGTTGGAGCGGTGGCGGGCGCCCGCCGAGGAGACCACGTTCTCCTCCAGCATCACCGAGCCGAGGTCGTCCGCCCCGTAGTGCAGCGCCAGCTGGCCGGCCTCCTTGCCGACGGTCAGCCAGGAACCCTGGATATGGGCGACGTTGTCGAGGAAGAGCCGGGCGATGGCGATCATCCGCAGGTACTCGAAGACGGTCGCCTGCGTGCGGCCCTTCAGATGGTTGTTCTCGGGCTGGTAGGTGTACGGGATGAAGGCGCGGAAGCCGCCGGTGCGGTCCTGTACGTCCCGGATCATGCGGAGGTGCTCGATCCGCTCGGCGTTGGTCTCGCCGGTGCCCATCAGCATGGTGGTGGTGGACTCCACGCCCAGGTTGTGGGCGGTCTCCATGATCTCCAGCCAGCGCTCACCGGACTCCTTCAGCGGTGCGATGGCCTTGCGCGGCCGCTCCGGCAGCAGTTCGGCGCCGGCGCCCGCGAAGGAGTCCAGCCCGGCCGCGTGGATCCGGCGGATGGCCTCCTCGACCGAGACGCCCGAGATCCGCGACATGTGCTCGACCTCGGACGCCCCCAGCGAGTGGATCACCAGCTGCGGGAACGCCGCCTTGATGGCCGAGAAGTGCTTCTCGTAGTACTCCACGCCGTAGTCCGGGTGGTGGCCGCCCTGGAACATGATCTGGGTGCCGCCCAGCTCGACGGTCTCCGCGCAGCGCCGCAGGATGTCGTCGAGATCGCGGGTCCAGCCCTTCCCGGTGTCCTTGGGCGCGGCGTAGAAGGCGCAGAACTTGCAGGCCGTCACGCAGACGTTGGTGTAGTTGATGTTCCGCTCGATGATGTACGTCGCGATGTGCTCGGTGCCCGCGTAGCGACGGCGCCGGACCGCGTCGGCCGCGGCCCCCAGGGCGTGCAGCGGAGCCGAGCGGTAAAGGTCGAGCGCCTCTTGCGGGGTGATGCGGCCCCCCTCGGCGGCGCGGTCGAGGACTGCCTGCACCTCTGCGTTTGCGGACACCGGGGCGTACCTTTCGGAGGTTTATGGGTGGACCGACCCAGCGTACGCCAGCTCCTGTACGCCTGTACGAGTACGTGTCCCGCGCGTCCGAGCCCCCGCCTCCGCGCTCATTTGAGCTTGCGAAGGGTGCCCGTGGGGTCACCCGCCTGCTTGTCCTTCGCCTTGTAGCTGAGCGTGTCGTCGGAGGTGAGGGTGAACTGCTCGTCGGTCGAGGCGTCGCTGCACCCCTGCTGGGGCTCGGAGCCCTTGAGGCGCGCGTCCAGGTGGAGTTGTTTCGGTGTCGCCGAGACCAGCTTCCAGGTGCTGACGCAGCGCAGCACCGACAGCTTGACCCGGCCGCTGGCGACCTCCTGCCCCGTGCGGCCCTGCCGGAAGGTGATCGTCAGGGTGCCCACGGGGATACCCGAGTCGGAGGTCAGATCGCCCTGCCAGGTGCCGAGGAACGCCTTGGGCACGGCGCCGCTCCCGGAGCCGGTGTCGGTGTCGCCGTCTCCCGGCGTCTTTCCCGTGGCGGACGGGCGGGTCTGGCCGGCGCTCTGGTCGTCATGGCCGCCGCCGTCTCCGGGCAGCACGCTGAAGAGCACGGCGGCGGTCGTCGCGACGGCCAGCGCGCCCGCGACGGACAGCACAAGGGTGCAGCTCAGCGCCTTGGGCCGGTTCTTACCGCCGACGGCGGCGGAGAGCGCGACCCTGCGGCCGCCCGGTTTCGACGACGGCGGTGCGGGGAGCGGAGGTCTGCCCGGCTGGTCGTTCGCGGGCAGTCCGTTCCCGTACGACGGCTCGGACGGCAGCCCGTTCCCGTACGACGGCTCGGGCGGGCGCCCGTTCGCGTACGACGGGTCGGGCGGGCCGAAGGCGCCCAGCGGGGGCGGGGCGGGGGTGGGCGGCGGGGTCGGGGAGTCCCCGGCGGACGGCTCGGCGTCGTCCGCCGGGGCCACGGTCTCCGCCTCCAGGTCGAGCAGTTCCACCACCTGCCGGCCCACCCGCTCGACCAGCGCCCCCGGCAGCCAGCCCGGCCGGGCGAGCGCCGAGGCGCCGTCCGCCGGGGAGAGGCGCCGCACGATCTGTTCGGGGGTGGGGCGGTCGGCCGGGCTCTTGGCGAGGCACGCGGCCACCAGATCGCGCAGCTCCCCGGTCAGCTCAGGGCCGAACCGGGGCTCGTCGTGCACCACCTTGTAGAGCAGCGCGGCCGAGCTGTCCCCCGGGAACGGCGGCTCACCGGTCGCCGCGTACGCCAGCACCGCGCCGAGGGAGAAGACATCGGCCGGGCCGCCGACGTTCTCGCCCAGGATCTGCTCGGGCGCCATATAGCCGGGCGAGCCGATGGAGGCACCGGTCGAGGTCAGCGACACGGTGCCCTCGGTGGCGCGCGCGATACCGAAGTCGATCAGACGCGGACCGTCGAGCGCGAGCAGCACATTGGAGGGTTTGACGTCGCGGTGGACCAGGCCGAGGGCGTGCACCGCGGCCAGCGCCTCCGCGAGCCCCGCGCCCAGGGCCCGCACCGACGACTCGGGCAGCGGGCCCTCGTCGGCCACGGCCTGGCTGAGCGGGGGGCCCGCCACATAGCCGGTGGCCACCCACGGAACGCGTGCCTCCGGGTCAGCGTCGAGCACCGGTGCGGTGAAGGCGCCGCCGACCCGGCGCGCGGCGTCGACCTCGCGCCGGAAGCGGGCGCGGAACTCCTCGTCCAGCGCGAAATGGGCGTGCACGACCTTGACCGCGACCGTGCGCCCGCCCGCGCTGCGTCCCACAAAGACCCGGCCCATACCGCCCGAACCGAGCCGTCCCAGCAGCCGGTACGCGCCGATGACCTGCGGGTCGTCCGCTCCCAGCGGATCCATCGCGTTTGCCTCCCCCTCCGTGAGCCGGTCCAGCTTAGGCGGTGTACCCGCCGTCCACTGAAGGCCCATGTGAAGGTCCATGGTCTCCGGGAGGGTGCAGGCCCATGGTCTCCGGGAGGTCAGGTCAGCAGCTCGACCCGGACGTCCGCCGGGTAGCCGGTCGTCGGCCCCGTAAGGCGGGCGAACTCGGTGATGCCCTTCAGCTGCGCCTCGCCGAGGCTGAAGTCGAGGGTGGTGAAGTAGCGCTCCAGCACCGACGCCTCGAGCCGCTCCCAGCGCGCCGCCTGCTCGGCGACCTTGCCGACCTCTTCGAGGGAGAGGTTCCGCGAGGACAGGAACGCCTGGTGCACCGCGTGGACGATTTCCGGCTCCCGCTCCAGATAGTCGCGGCGGGCCGCCCACACCGCGAAGACGAAGGGGAGTCCCGTCCACTCCTTCCACATCTGCCCCAGGTCGTGGACCTGGAGGCCCAGCTCGGGCGCATCGTGCAGATTGGCCCGCAGCGCGGCGTCGCCGATCAGCACCGCCGCCTCGGCCTCCTGCATCATCAGGCTGAGGTCGGGCGGGCAGGTGTAGTAGTCGGGAGTGATCCCGTACCGCTCGGCGAGCAGCAGCTCGGCCAGGCGTACGGAGGTGCGCGAGGAGGAGCCGAGCGCGACGCGCGCCCCGTCCAGCCGCTCCAGCGGCTGCTGCGAGACGATCACACAGGACATCACGGGTCCGTCGCAGCCCACCGCGATGTCGGGCAGCGCGACGAGATCGTCGGCACTGCGCAGATACTCCACGAGGCTGATCGGGCCGATGTCGAGATCACCACGGACCAGCAGGTCGCTGAGCTCGTCGGGAGATGCCTTGGTGAGCTCGAAATCCAGGAGCGATCCGGTCCTGGCGAGGCCCCAGTACAAGGGCATGCAATTGAGGTACTGGATGTGGCCCACTTTCGGTCGGCTGAGCCGATGACCCACAGGAGGGCTGATGCTTTCGGGGGCGTCCTGTGTACTCCGTGAGGGGGAACTCGGTGAATTGTCCACGTCTCGGAGGCTAGCCCCGCCGGCCCCGGGGAATGGCGGCGGGGTGGTCCGTTAGCCTTGTCTTCACTGGTCACCAGCCGCACGACCTGCGGCCTTATCCACCTCAAGAGCCAGGGAAACCCCTCGTTTTCGTGATCTTCGGCTCTTTCCCAGCGCACACGCAGCGTGCTAAGCTCGCCGCAAGTTGCAGTTTGGTTTCCTTGCAGTACAGAGCCTGCGGAGCATGTAACCGCAGGCTTTTGTAGTTTTCAGACTTCTTGCAGGTTCTGGAGCAGGGCAACCCTTTGGCCCAAGGAGGGCTTATGGCTACCGGAACCGTCAAGTGGTTCAACGCCGAGAAGGGCTTCGGCTTCATCGCCCAGGACGGCGGCGGCCCCGATGTCTTCGTTCACTACTCCGCGATCAACGCGAGCGGCTTCCGTTCTCTTGAGGAGAACCAGGCCGTGACCTTCGACGTCACCCAGGGCCCGAAGGGCCCGCAGGCGGAGAACGTCAGCGCGGTCTGATCCAGCAGCACCACCCAAGGAGCCCTGCTCCCCGCTCGCCGGGAAGCAGGGCTCCTGCCTTTTCGCGCCCGCGGCGTGGAGGACGACAAGGCGCTCACACACCGTACGCGTTCGGCGACGCACCGCTGACATATGCACCCGATCGGGCTACCGTCATCCGAGGGACGAGCGGTGGCGGCCCGTCAATCCGCTCCCCCTTCCAGCGGAACCACTGGGAAGAGCCGTATGCGCATCCACACCACCGTGCTCGCCGCCCTCGCCGCCCTCGCCGGCCTCGCCGTCCTGGCCCTGACCCCCGCCCCGGCCACCGGAGCCGACGCCGGTGGCAGACCGGGCGACGTCGTCAGCTCGGCCCCCACCGCCTTCCGCACCCAGCCCGGTGTGGCGACCGCGACCAAGGCCTGGCGCATCGCCTACCGCTCGACCACCGCCACCGGCCGCCCCGACGTCGTCTCCGGCACGGTCATCGTCCCCGACGACGGCCGACAGGGCCCCCGGCCGCTCGTCACCTGGGGCATCGGCGCCGTCGGCCTCGCCGACGGCTGCGCGGTGTCCGGCCGGTTCCCGCAGGGCACCGTGCGCGAGGCCCAGCTGATCCACCTCGCACTGCGCCGCGGCTGGGCCGTCGCCGTCACCGACTACGAGGGCCTGGGCACCCCGGGCGACCACACGTATACGGTCGGCCGGTCCGCGGGCCATGCCGTCCTGGACGCGGCGCGCGCCGCCCAGCGCCTCCCCGGGGCCGGGCTCTCGCCCGACGCGCCCGTGGGCGTCGTGGGCTACTCACAGGGCGGCCAGGCGGCCGGCTGGGCCGCCGAGCTGCACGCCTCGTACGCCCCAGAACTGCGGCTGAAGGGCACGGTCGCCGGAGGCGTGCCCGCCGACCTGCCCACCACGCTCGCCCACAACGACGGCGGGACCGGCGCCGGGCTCGCCCTTATGGCGCTCGCCGGACAGGACGCGGCCTTCCCCGAGCTGCGGCTCGACTCGTACCTCAACGACCGGGGCCGCGGCCAGGTGGACTTCATGAAGCGGAACTGCGTCCCCCTCAGCACCGTCGCCCGGCTCTTCCGGCACAGGTCCGAGGTGACCGTAAGGGACCCGCTGGCCGACCCGGCCTGGCAACTCGCGCTGCGCGAGTCCTCTCTGGGCACCCGCTCCCCCGACCGCCCCGTCCACCTCTACCAGGGCGCGGCGGACGAACTGATTCCGTACCAGGTCGGCGCGGCGCTGCGGGACCGCTGGTGCGCCCTGGGCGCACCGGTGGAGTGGCGGCACTATCCGCTCGACCATGTCGACACGGCGCTGGCCGGGATACCGATCGCCCTGGACTGGCTGGCCGCCCGGCTGGCGGACGAGCCGACGCGGGGCACCTGCGCCTGACGCCGCGCCCACCCCGCCGGACCGCGCGTCAGCCGATCCTCTCGGGCGTCCACTCCTGCCCGCGCAGGAGGTTGCCCAGCCCGGCCCACGCGAAGTTCATCAAGGTGGCCGCGGCCTCCTTGGCCGAGGGCCCGCCCGCTCTCCTGTCCCCCGCCCAGTCCGCGAGCGACTCGGCCGCGCCCACCAGGGCGTGTGCGAGCCCGGCCACCTCGGTGCCCGCGAGTGTCCCAGCGTGCGCCGCCCCGCGTGCGTGCTCCCGCGCCGCTGCCCCGATCAGCTGCGTCACGAACGCCACGATCTCCGCCCGCATCGCGGCCACTTCCCGTGCGTAGGGCTGCCCCTGGGTACGCGCCTGGAGGTGCAACAGCGTCCATCCGTCGGGGTGTTCGGCCGTATGCGCGAAGAAGCCGCTCAGCCCGCTCCACAACTGCCGGTCGGCGGACGCGTCCCGCTCCACGGCGGCCCGCACGGCGGTCACCAGTGCCGCGGCCTCGCGCCGTATGCAGGCCGTGAACAGCTCTTCCTTGGAGTTGAGATAGAGGTAGACCAGCGGTTTGGAGACCCCGGCCAGCTCGGCGATCTCGTCCATCGAGGCGTTCTGGTAGCCGCTGCGCGCGAAGGCCCGCACCCCCGCGTCCAGCATCTGCTGCTCCCGCACCGCCCGTGGTACGCGCTTGCTCCTCGTCGCCCCGCCCACGCAGGCCGCCCCCTTCGATCGTGCCCCCCGCACACATATCGCGGGTAAGCCTACGTGGGTCCGCCGTCAGCGCCCTTGCCACCGCCGCCCGCCGACATCAAAGTTTCAACTGACCACGCACCGTGTCCCGTTCAGCTCCGCAACGCAGCGCCGCGAAGGAGAACGAACGATGCCGAACCGCCGCCGAGCCGTCACCGCGCTGACCGCGCTGGCCGCCGTACCGCTCCTCCCCGCCCCCGCGGAAGCCCGTTCCCCGGAGCCCGGCTCCTCCAGGGTGCGTTCCCCGGAAGCCCTCGCCGGACGCCGGACGGCCGACCGCGCGCGCCTGCTCGCCGCGGACCGCGTCAGCGAACGCGTCCTGGACCTGACCATCGACTCCCCCGCCCTGGGCCGCGAGGGCCATGCCCGCGTCCTCCTCCCCACCGGCTACGACCGCGGCCCCCACCGCCGCTGGCCCGTCCTCTATCTCCTGCACGGCTGCTGCGACCCGGGCCCCGGCTGGGAGGCATGGACCCTCAACACCGATGTCGAGGGCATCACCGCCGACGTCCCGGCCCTGATCGTCTCCCCCGAGGGCGGTCCGGTCGGCTTCTACTCGAACTGGTGGAACGGCGGCCACTATGGCCCGCCCGCCTGGGAGACCTTCCACCTGGCCGAGCTGCGCCCCCTCCTGGAGCGCGCCTTACGGTGCAACGGCCGCCGCGCGATCGCCGGTCTGTCCATGGGCGGCTTCGGCGCCCTCTGCTACGCCGCCCGCCACCCCCGCCTCTTCCGCGCGGCGGCCTCCTTCAGCGGCGTCATCCACACCACCGCGGACCCCAGCGGCGTTCAGGACATCCTTACCGGCTACGGCACCGACCCGGCGGACCTGTGGGGAGATCCCGCCGCCCAGTCCGCGCTCTGGGACGCTCACAACCCGTACGCCCTCATCCCCCGGCTCCCCCGCGGCTACCCGCTCTACCTCTCCTGCGGCAACGGCGCCCCGGGCCCCCTCGACCCGCCGGACCGTCCCGAGGACAGCCTGGAGCGCGGCCTCGGCGAGATGGCCCGCGCTTATCTGCGCCGCGCCCGCGGCCACGGCCTGGCCGTCACCGCCCACCTCTACGGCCCCGGCACCCACACCTGGCCCTACTGGGAACGCGAACTCATCCGCGCCCTCCCCCTCCTCACCGCCCCGCTCACCTGACGCGCCGGGGTTTGCTACGGTCGGGAACCACCCGACGAGACGCGCCGTACCGGGACCCGCAAAGACGACGCACCCCGTAACGAGAGACTTCACGGAGGTGCCGTCATGGCATGGGTCCTGCTGCTCACGGCCGGGCTGTTCGAGATCTGCTGGTCGATCGGCATGAAGCTGAGCGACGGCTTCACCCGGCTGTGGCCCAGTGTGATCACCGTCGCCGGTGTGATCGTGAGCATGGGGCTGCTGAGCGTGGCCGTGCGGAGCCTGCCCATCGGCACGGCCTACGGCGTCTGGGTCGGCATCGGCGCGGTCGGCACCGCGCTGCTGGGCATGGTCCTCTTCCACGAACCGGTCACCCCGGCCCGGGTCTTCTTCCTGCTCCTGCTGGTGGTGGCGGTCGTGGGCCTGGAGGCCACGGCGGGCGAGTGAACGGCGGTGCCCCCGGACCTCGAGGGTCCGGGGGCACCGTCGGCCGGCAGGCGCGTTACGCGGCGGCCAGTCGGCGCTCCGGCTCGTCGCTGTCGTCCAGCGGGGACGCGCTGGCGTGGGCGTAGGCGTCGCGGTCGAGGATCTTCTCGCGGGCCGAGACGATCACCGGGATCAGCGACTGCCCGGCCACGTTGGTGGCGGTCCGCATCATGTCCAGGACCGGGTCGATGGCCATCAGCAGGCCGACGCCCTCCAGGGGGAGGCCCAGGGTGGAGAGGGTCAGGGTCAGCATGACCGTGGCACCCGTAAGGCCGGCGGTGGCGGCGGAGCCGATCACGGAGACGAAGGCGATCAGGAGGTAGTCGCCGACACCGAGGTGGACGTCGAAGATCTGGGCGATGAAGATCGCGGCGATCGCCGGGTAGATCGAGGCGCAGCCGTCCATCTTCGTCGTCGAGCCGAAGGGCACCGCGAAGGAGGCGTACTCCTTGGGGACGCCGAGGCGCTCGGTGACCTTCTGGGTCAGCGGCATGGTGCCGACCGAGGAGCGGGAGACGAAGGCGAGCTGGATGGCGGGCCAGGCGCCCTTGAAGAAGCTCAGGGGGTTGACCTTGGCGACCGTCGCGAGGAGCAGCGGGTAGACGCCGAACATCACCAGCGCGCAGCCGATGTAGATGTCGGCGGTGAAGGTCGCGTACTTGCCGATCAGGTTCCAGCCGTAGTCGGCGATGGCGGTGCCGATCAGGCCGAGGGTGCCCAGCGGGGCGAGGCGGATGACCCACCACAGGGCCTTCTGCAGCAGTTCGAGCACCGACTGGCTCAGGGTGAGGATCGGCTGGGCCTTCTCGCCGAGCTGGAGGGCGGCCACGCCCGCGACGGCGGCGATGAAGACGATCTGGAGGACGTTCAGCTCGGTGAACGGCGTGATGACGTCGGTCGGCACGATGCCGGTGAGGAAGTCCAGCCAGGAGCCCGCGTGGTCGGGCTTGGCGCCGTCCTTGGGGGTCAGGTCGGTGCCGGCGCCGGGGTTGGTGACCAGGCCGATCGCGAGGCCGATGGCCACGGCTATGAGCGAGGTGGCCATGAACCACAGCAGGGTGCGGGTCGCCAGCCGAGCGGCGTTGTTGACGTTCCGCAGATTGGTGATCGAGATCAGGATCGCGAAGAACACCAGCGGGGCGACGGCGAGCTTCAGCAGCTGGACGAAGATCGATCCGATCTTGTCGAGCGTGGTGACCAGCCAGCCGACATCACCGCTGCGGGCGATCCAGCCGAGCACCACACCGAGGACGAGCCCCAGCAGGATCTGGGCCCAGAACGGCACCTTGGGCAGGCGGAAGGACGACGGCCCCTGGGGGGCCGCCTTGAGGGCGGACGACAACGGACACACTCCGGGGGAGGTAGGAGAGCGGGGAGAGAGCCAGGAGTCCGTACGGGATCTCCGGCCGCTGGACATGAGGTGGGTCAGCGGCGGCGACAGGCCGCGGACCGGCAGCGGCAAAGATCGATGTGCAGGCGCGCCACGAGCGGAACGCTCGCGGAGATGAGGGGCGCGGCTGCTGTCTTCATGACAAGTACGTTAACACTGCCGCTTTGGGGAACCCAAAGGGTTTCTTTGACTTCTGAGGGGCGGAAACACATCAACGCCCCTTCTGCCAGCGGAAGCTGACACAAGGGGCGCCGCGCGGTGTGCCGGGGGTGTGAGGAGCGTTACAGCCCCGCGCCGGTCAGACGCCGTCCTCCTGGCTCTGGTTCGCGGCCAGCCGCTCCTTGGCGCGGTCCACCTTCTCGGCGACCTGGACGGCCATGGCCTCCCGTGGCTTGCGCAGCATGACCCAGCTGAGCGGCGCGGAGACGACCAGCGCGAGCAGCGCCACCCAGAAGAGGTTGGAGTCGCCGAGGCCGGAGGGCAGCACCCGGAAGTAGACCAGGGCCCAGATGGCCAGGAAGGAGCCGACGAAGATTCCCAGGCGCATGAGGGTGTAGCGGAACGCGGCGCTCGGCGTGAAGGACACGAGTCGTCCTCTCTCTGCTGGGGCTTCTGCTGGGGTTTCCGCTGGGAAAACCTGTCCTCCCAGTGAACCACGCCCGGTTTCCGATCAATTCAGCGGCAGCCACATGGTGACGTCGTCCCGGAAGTCGTCGTCCGCGACCCTGATCGCCTCGGGCACCCGCCCGACCTCCTTGTAGCCGCACGCCTCGTAGAAGCGGTCCACCCCGGTGCCGCCGCGGCAGGTGAGCCGGATGCCCTGGATGCCGTCCATACCGCGGGCGGCGCCCTCGGCGGCGGCCATAAGGGCGCGGCCCTGTCCCTTGCCCTGGTGGGAGGGGTGCACCATCACGGTGTAGAGCCAGCACCAGTGGCGCATCAGCCGGTGGGTGTTGAAGGTGAAGAAGGCGGTGGCGGCCACCGCGCCGCCCTGGTCGCGGCCGATGAGCAGACGGCTGCGGCCCTCCGCCATCGCGGCGAGGTGCTTGAGCAGATCGGGCCGTACGTCGTCCTTGGCCACGGGCGGCAGGAAGCCGACGGCGCCCCCCGCGTTCGAGACGTCGGCCCACAGGGCGCAGATGGAGTCGAGCAGCTCAGGGGTGGTCTCGGGGTCGAGTTCGAAGCGCAGGGACATGCGGCCGACGATACCTACGGGCGGTCGGCGCCCTCGCCGCGCGAACCCCTTACGGGGCGGTGGCCGGCTAGCCGAGCACCTCCGCCGCGACCCTCAGGTCCGCCACCAGGCCCCCGTAGACCGCCTCCCGGTCATCGGCCCGCAGCACCGCCGACGGGTGGATCGTGGGGACGACCAGCCCGCCGCGCGCCGGTCCCGACGCGTCGCTCTCCAGCCGCGTCCCGCGCTGCTTGGTCACCCGGAACGACGGGCCCAGCAGCGCCTTCCCCGCCGTGGCGCCGAGCGCCACGATCACCTCCGGCTCGATCAGTTCCACCTCGGCCTCGAGCCACGGCCCGCAGGCGGAGATCTCGCGCAGGCTCGGCGGCTTGTGGATGCGCCGCTTGCCGCGCTCGGGGACGTGGGTGAACTTGAAGTGTTTGACGGCGTTGGTGATGTATGTCTCGTCCGGGTCGATCCCAGCCTCGTCCAGGGCCCGGTCGAGGACCTTGCCCGCCGGGCCCACGAAGGGCTTGCCCTGCCGGTCCTCCTGGTCGCCCGGCTGCTCGCCGACGAGCAGGACCCGGGCGGCCGGATCTCCGGCGCCGAAGACCGTGCGCGTGGCGGCGCGGTGCAGCGGGCAGCCGTGGCATCCGGCCGCCGCCTCCCGGAGCGCGCCCAGGTCGGCGCCCTCCGGGACGAAGGGGGCGGCGGTGTACGCGTCCTCGGGGCTCTTCGTACCGGCCATGGGCCCCGGGTGCCCCGCTCGGCGGCCGTCAGACATCGGGCCGCCGGGCGGGACGGGTCAGACCCGCGGCGGGCGGGACGGGTCAGACCCGCATCGGCTGCGGGGCCTCGCGCCGGGCCGGGTCCGGACCCTGGTACTCGCGGATGATCTCGTAGCGGGTGTTCCGCTCCACCGGCCGGAAGCCGGCGTCCTGGATCAGCTCGAGCAGATCGTCACGGGTGAGCTTGTTGGGCGTCCCGTAGTTGTCGGCGTCGTGGGTGATCTTGTACTCGACGACCGAGCCGTCCATGTCGTCCGCGCCGTGGTTGAGCGCGAGCTGTGCGGTCCGCACGCCGTGCATCACCCAGAAGACCTTCACATGCGGCACGTTGTCGAACAGCAGCCGCGAGACCGCGAAGGTCTTCAGCGCCTCCGCGCCGGTGGCCATGGTGGTGCGGGCCTGGAGCCGGTTGCGGATCTTGCCGTCCTTCATGTCCACGAAGTCGTGCTGGTAGCGCAGCGGGATGAAGACCTGGAAGCCGCCGGTCTCGTCCTGGAGCTCACGCAGCCGCAGCACGTGGTCCACCCGGTGGCGGGGCTCCTCGATATGTCCGTAGAGCATCGTGCACGGGGTCTTGAGGCCCTTCTCGTGCGCGAGCCGGTGGATGCGCGACCAGTCCTCCCAGTGGGTCTCGTGGTCGACGATGTGCTGCCGGACCTCCCAGTCGAAGATCTCGGCGCCGCCGCCGGTGAGCGACTCCAGCCCGGCGTCGATCAGCTCGTCGAGGATCTCGGAGGCGGACAGTCCGGAGATCTTCTCGAAGTGGTGGATCTCGGTGGCGGTGAAGGCCTTCAGCGAGACCTGCGGAAGGGCCTCCTTGAGCGCCCTGAGCGACCGCGGGTAGTAGCGCCAGGGGAGGGTGGGGTGCAGGCCGTTGACGATGTGGAGCTCGGTGAGGTTCTCGTTCTCCATCGCCTTGGCGAGACGGACGGCCTCCTCGATGCGCATCGTGTACGCGTCCTTCTCGCCGGGCTTGCGCTGGAAGGAGCAGTACGCGCAGGACGCGGTGCACACGTTCGTCATGTTGAGGTGACGGTTGACGTTGAAGTGCACGACGTCGCCGTTCTTACGGGTGCGCACCTCGTGGGCGAGACCGCCGAGCCAGGCCAGGTCGTCGGACTCGTAGAGGGCGATGCCGTCCTCCCGGGAGAGCCGCTCACCCGCGCGGACCTTCTCTTCCAACTCCCGTTTGAAACCCGCGTCGTGTGTGGTCGCCGTCACGCGGTCACCTCCCATACGTCTGCTGATGTCAGCCTTCGCCGAGACTACGCCTCGATGTCCTCGGGAAGTTCGCCGACCCGGTTCTCCCACTTGGTGGAGAGCACGATCGTGCTGCGGGTGCGGGAGACGCCCTTGGTGCCGGAGAGCCGGCGGATGGTCCGCTCCAGACCGTCCACGTCGGAGGCGCGCACCTTGAGCATGTAGGAGTCGTCGCCCGCGATGAACCAGCAGTCCTCGATCTCGGCGAGCGCACGCAGCCGGTGGGCCACGTCCTCGTGGTCGGTGGCGTCCGAGAGCTGAATGCCGATCAGGGCGGTGACCCCGAGCCCGAGCGAGGCGGCGTCGACGGTCGCGCGATAGCCGGTGATCACCCCGGCGGCCTCCAGGCGGTTGATCCGGTCCGTGACGCTGGGCCCGGAGAGGCCGACCAGCCTGCCGAGTTCCGCGTACGAGGCCCGGCCGTTCTCCCGCAGGGCCTGGATGAGCTGCCTGTCCACCGCGTCCATAAGCACGTACGCCTTCCATTATTCAGAGTTTGAGCGATATTACATGTAGAATCTAAGGCATCAGGGCCACAAGCCCTGTAAATCTTTTAGGCGATCGACCTGTATCCCTCAGGAGATGAGACTCACCGTGTACACGATCGAGGGTCTTGAGGCCCGCATGCTCGAGCTGCGGGACCTGGCCAACCGCTCGCGTGCAGCCCGTACCACCGGCCGGCCCGCCTCCCGTGCGGCCCGCCGCGCGGCCGTCGTCGCGGCCCGCGCCGCACGCACCAGGCGGCGCTGGACCCGCTAGGGCGACAGGCCCTAGGCCGTTCCCCGACCCCGGTCCCCACCGAGTTCCCCCTCCCACCGGCGGTACAGCTTGTGCGGCACCCCTGCCGCGTCCAGCGCCCGCCCCGCGACGAAGTCCACCAGATCCTGGATGTGCGTCGCCCCCGCGTAGAACGCCGGCGAGGCGGGCAGCACCACCGCGCCCGCCTCGTCCAGCGTCACCAGAGCCTTCAGCGTCTGTCCGTTCAGCGGCGTCTCACGCACCGCCACCACGAGCGTGCGCCGCTCCTTGAGCGTGACGCTCGCGGCCCGCTGGAGCAGATCCTTCGACAGCCCGAGCGCCACCCCGGCCACACACGCGGTGCTCGCCGGGACGATCAGCATCCCCTTGGTCGGGTACGAACCGGAGGACGGCCCGGCCGCCAGGTCCCCGGCCGCCCAGTGGCGCACATCGGCGACCGCCGAGGGCACCTCGAAGGCGTCCGGCGTGCCGTCCGCACCGCGCGCCAGCCAGCGGCGCAGATCCTCGCGCCAGTGGGCGTCCCGGAACGCGATCCCCGTCTCGTCCAGCAGCGTCAGCCGTGACGCCCGGCTCACCACCAGGTCGACGGCCTCCCCCGCCGCCAGCAGCGCGCGCAGCACCGAGGCGGCGTACGGCGTCCCAGACGCACCGGACACACCGACCACCCAGGGACGGCGCCGGCTCACTTCTTCGTGCGGCCCGTACCGCTCATGCGGTCCGTAAGGCTCGTGCGGCGGCTCCACACCACCGAGCCTATCCGGCGGGTCTCACAGGCCGAGGCCCCGCACCACGAGGTCGAGCAGCGCACAGCAGAAGAGGGCGATCCCGATGAAGCCGTTGACCGTGAAGAAGGCGCGGTTCAGCCGGGACAGATCGCCGGGCCTCACGATCGTGTGCTCGTACGCGAACGCCGCCGCGACGATCACCAGCCCCACCCAGAAGAACGCCCCGGCGTCGGTGGCCAGCGCGTACCAGACCAGCAGGGCCGTGGTGACCACATGGCAGACCCGCGCCCCGTACAGCGCGCCCGCGATGCCGAAGCGGGCCGGCACCGACCGCACCCCGTGCGCCCGGTCGGCCGCCACGTCCTGGCAGGCGTAGATCAGGTCGAAGCCGCCGATCCAGATGCCGATCGCGAGCCCGAGGATCACCGCGTCCCACGACCACTCGCCGGTGACCCCGATCCAGGCGCCGACCGGGCCGATGGCCTGGGCCAGGCCCAGGATGGCGTGCGGAAAGTCGGTGAACCGCTTGCCGTACGGATAGACCACCATCGGCACCACCGCGACTGGCGCCAGCACCAGACACAGCGGCCCCAGCAGCCCCGCCGCGCCCAGGAAGACGGCGAGCGCGATGAGCGCGCCGGTCCACGCGGTGCGCACCGACATCGCGCCGGTGACCAGCTCACGGCCGGCGGTGCGCGGATTGCGGGCGTCGATCTCGCGGTCGATGATCCGGTTGCAGGCCATCGCGAAGGTGCGCAGGCCCACCATGGCGATCGTGATCAGCAACAGCCGCGTCCAGTGCACGGTGCCGTCCCACAGCTGCATCGCGGTCAGCGCCGCGGTGTAGGCGAAGGGCAGCGCGAAGACCGAGTGCTCGATCATCACCAGCCGCAGGAAGGCGCGGACCCGTCCGGGCGGCGCCGGTTCGGGGCCGAAGAGATCGGAGGTCGCGGAATCGGCGCTCACAGCCCGTACTCCTTCCATCGCTTTGTCACCCGATCGGCGGTATCCGGGTCGGACATCACCATGCGTGGCCATCCGCCGTCGCGCGTATAGCCCTCCTCGGGCCATTTCGCGGTGGCGTCGATACCCGCCTTGCCGCCCCAGAACTGCTGGTACGAGGCGTGGTCGAGGTGGTCGACGGGGCCTTCGACCACGGTCAGGTCGCGGGCGTAGTCGGTGTTCCCGAGGGCGCGCCAGGAGACCTCGTGCAGATCGTGCACATCGCAGTCGGCGTCGACCACGACGATCAGCTTGGTGAGCGACATCATGTGGGCGCCCCAGATGGCGTGCATCACCTTCTGCGCGTGCTTCGGGTACTTCTTGTCGATCGAGACGATCGCACAGTTGTGGAATCCGCCGGACTCGGGGAGGTGGTAGTCCACGATGTCCGGGATGATGATCTTGAGCAGCGGGAGGAAGAACCGCTCGGTCGCCCTCGCCAGCGGTCCGTCCTCGGTCGGCGGGCGGCCCACCACGATCGACTGGAGCAGGGGCCGCCGCCGCATGGTCACACAGTCGATGGTGAGCGCCGGGAACGGCTCCTGGGGCGTGTAGAAGCCCGTGTGGTCGCCGAACGGCCCCTCCGGCAGCATCTCGCCCGGCTCCAGCCAGCCCTCGATGACGACCTCGGCGGCCGCCGGGACCTGGAGCGGCACCGTCTTGCAGTCGACCATCTCCACCCGCCGGCCCTGCACGAACCCCGCGAAGAGGTACTCGTCGATGTCGCCGGGCAGCGGCGCGGTCGCGGCGTAGGTCACGGCGGGCGGCGCGCCGAAGGCGATCGCCACCGGCAGCTTCTCCCCGCGTCGGGCGGCCACTTGGTAGTGGTTGCGGCTGTCCTTGTGGATCTGCCAGTGCATGCCGATGGTGCGGCGGTCGTGGCGCTGGAGGCGGTAGAGGCCGAGGTTGCGCACCCCGGTCTCGGGGTGCTTGGTGTGGGTGAGGCCGAGGTTGAAGAACGACCCGCCGTCCTCGGGCCAGGTGAACAGCGCCGGAAGCTCGTCCAGATCGACGTCCTCGCCGGTGCGGACCACCTCCTGGACAGGCGCCTCCTTCACCTTCTTCGGCGGTACGTGAGCCACCGAGCCGAGCTTCCCGAACGCCTCGCGCATTCCACCGAACCCCTGCGGCAGCTCGGGTTTGACCAGTCCGCCGATCTTCTCGGCGATCTCGTCGTAGGAGCTGAGCCCAAGGGCCTTGAGGAGGCGTCGGTCGGTGCCGAAGACGTTCATGGCCAGCGGCATCGCCGAGCCCTTGACGTTCTCGAAGAGCAGCGCGGGGCCGCCCGCCTTGTTGACCCTGTCGACGATCTCCCCGACCTCCAGATAGGGATCGACTTCGGCCTTGACCCGCTTGAGGTCGCCTTCCCTGTCGAGCGCCCGCAGAAAGGAACGAAGATCGTCATAAGCCATACGCCCCAGTATCCGGTACGCACTACCCTGGTCCCGTAACTGGGGCCCGAGCCACCGGCCCGAACACCACACGCAGGGGGATCGCCTCATGCTCCGGGTGCTGATGATCCTGGTGCCGCTGGCACTGAGCATCTACGCGTTCATCGACTGCATCACCACCGACGAGCAGGACATCCGCTATATCCCCAAGCCTCTCTGGGCGATCCTCGTCCTGCTGTTCCCCGTCGTGGGCTCCATCTCCTGGCTGATCGTGGGCCGTGACCGTGCCGTCCCCGGAGGCGGTGGCCTGCGCGGGGGCGGGGGCGGCTGGGTCGCACCGGACGACAACCCGGAGTTCCTGAAGTCCCTGAACGACAAGGGCCGTAAGGGCGACGGGAGCGGGACGGCCGACGAGGAGCCCGGCTCGGGCTCCGGTTCGGGGCCCGGCTCCGGCCCCGAGGACACCCCGCCGCCGGCCGCGTCCTGAGGACGGGTCGGACGAGCGGCACCTGTCCGCGTCATCCGTACGCCGAGCGGCCGGTTCCTGTGCCATGGTCACAGGAACCGGCCGCTCGGCGTGCGGTATGGGACTGCGGCGTCGTCACACCCCGGCGTAGGAGTGCTTGCCGGTGATGAAGATGTTGACGCCGTAGTAGTTGAACAGGTAGCAGCCGAAGGCGAACAGGGCCAGGTAGGCGGCCTTGCGGCCCTTCCAGCCTGCGGTGGCGCGGGCGTGCAGGTAGCAGGCGTAGGCGACCCAGGTGATGAAGGACCAGACCTCCTTGGGGTCCCAGCCCCAGTAGCGCCCCCAGGCCGCCTCGGCCCAGATCGCGCCCGCGATGATCGTGAAGGTCCACAGCGGGAAGATCGTGGCGTTGATGCGGTACGCGAACTTGTCCAGCGACGCCGCCGAGGGCACCCGCGCCAGCACGGACTTGGCGAACCGGCCGTACTGCTTGCCCTCCGGGTTCTCCAGCTGCGCCTCGTAGCGGTCGCGGAAGAGGTAGAGCAGCGTGGAGACGGCCCCGATGTACAGCGCCGCACCGGAGATGATCGCGCAGCTGACGTGGATCCACAGCCAGTACGAGTGCAGGGCCGGAACCAACTGGTCGCTCGCGGTGTACAAGACAGAGACGGCGAGACCGAGGTCGAGGAGGACCGTGGTGACGAGGGGCAGCCCGATCCAGCGCACATTCTTCTTCAGCACCAGCAGGACGAGGTACGCGGCCACCGCGACCATGGCGAAGGTCGTGGAGAACTCGTACATGTTGCCCCACGGGGCCCGCCGCACCGACAGCGCGCGGAAGAGGACGCCCACGGCATGAAAGAGGAAGGCCAGTACGGTCAGGCCCACCGCGATCCGGCCGTACACATCGCCCTGTTCGGTGCCGCCCGCGGCACCCGGCCCGTCCGGGATGTCACGGCTGCCGGCCGCCGAGCGGGTGACGATCTTCGGGCGCTCCAGTACGGCGGTGGCGCCGCCCTGCCCGCCGACCCGCACGGCCACCTTGGCGCGCTGGGTGGCCTCGGCGTCGGCGGTGATCGCGGCCGCGGTGCGGCCGACGGCGCTGCGGCTGCCGAACACCCACTCGGCGATATGCGCGAGGAAGGCGAGGGTGTAGACCGCCATCGCCGAGTAGATCAGCACGTTGCTGTAATGAGCCAGGTTCTCGTTGACTTCGGCGGCGAGTTTCACGCGCGCGCTCCTTCGGCAGGATCTGCGGGATCTGCGGTAGCGGATGCGGATTCCGGGTCAGGATCCGCTTCCGGGGCCGGGGGTGCGTCCGTCTGCAAACGGACGGCCAGGTCGGCGAGTTCTTCGGGGAGCTTGGCGTACTCGCTGCGGCCGAGCCCCGCCATCTCGACGACGGTGGTGCCGTCGGCACCCGTCACCGCGCGCACCCACACCCGGCGGCGCTGGATGAACAGGGAGCCGGCCAGACCCACCAGGGCGGCCACGGCGCCGATGAGGGCCCCCTGGTCACCCGGCTTGTGCGAGATCTGGAAGCTGGCCCACTCCTTGACGCCGTCGAACGTCAGCGTGCCGGCGCCGTTCGGCAGCTTCATGGTGTCGCCGACCGCGAGCGCCCGAGCGAACTTGGTCTTGCCGTCGGCCTCCATGAACTGCTTCATCCGCGACTTGTCCAGCTGGTACACGCTCTGCGGCGTACCGCCGTCGACGCCGAGGCTGCCGTGGTAGGCGGTCAGGACCAGCGTCGGGTTGTCCAGCGCCGGGAAGACGGAGAACATGCCCTGGCTGCGCACCCAGGTCGGCAGGAACTGCCCCTGGAAGCCGATCTGATCCTTCTTGCCGTTCTTGTCCCGGTAGTCCGGGACCTTGATGACCATGCTCTCGGTGAGGTTGGCCCCGTCGATCGGCAGCCCCACCACCGGGCCCTTGTGCACCACGGTGCCCTTGCCGTCCCGGATGGTGACGACCGGCGAGTAGCCGTGGTTCAGGAGGTAGACCTTGTAGCCCGAGATCTCCAGCGGCTCGTTCACCTTGACGGAGGTCTTGCGGGCGGCACCGTCCGCACCGTCCCAGTAGGTGATGTCGGCACGGAAGGTGCGCGGGGTGCGCATCTGCGGACCGCTGCGTTCATAGGTCGCGGTGAAGCGGTCCAGCTGGAAGCCGAAGGGGGGGAGATCGTCGCTGTTGAACAGCTGCCCGGTCTTGATGTCGTCGTACTGGGTGAGGCTGTTGGAGAAGCCCCCGCCCTCGGTGATCAGGCTGGTGCCCTCGGTCTTCCACAGCTGGCCGGCGGCGAAGGACACCAGCAGCACGATCAGCGCGATGTGGAAGAGCAGATTGCCCACCTCGCGCAGATAGCCCTTCTCCGCGGCCACCGCGTCGCCCGAGGCGTGGACGCGGAAGCGGCGCCCCTTCATGATCTTCCGGGCGGCATCGAGCACCTGCTCCGGCTCGGCCTCGCTGCGCCAGGTGGTGTACGCGGGAAGCCGGGTGAGCCGGCGCGGCGCGGCCGGCGGGCGGCCGCGCAGCTGGCCGATGAACTGCCAGGTGCGCGGCACGATGCAGCCGATGAGGGAGATGAACAGCAGCAGATAGATCGCCGAGAACCACACCGAGCTGTAGACGTGGAACAGCTGGAGCTTCTCGTAGATCGGCGTGAGCGTGGGGTGCCGGTCCTGGAAGTCCTGCACCTTGAGCTGGTCGATGCTGGTCTGCGGGATCAGGGAGCCGGGGATCGTGGCGAGGGAGAGCAGCAGGAGCAGCAGCAGCGCGACCCGCATCGAGGTCAGCTGCCGCCAGAACCACCGGGCCCAGCCGAGCGGCCCCAGCGAGGGGACGTTGATCTCCTCGGCCGGGGCGGTGGACAGCTGCGACCCCGCGGCGCCGAGCTCGCGCTCATCGGCGGGCACGCCGCCCTCGGGCGCGGTGCCGCCCTCGGGCGCCGTACCGGCCTCCTCGCCGGCCGCGGTGTCGGTATCGGTGGTGGACATCGATCAGATCCCAACGTTGAAGCCCTGAGCCCAGGTCTGCATGGAGGCCATCATGGTGTCCCAGACACCTGTGAGCAGCAGCACCCCCAGGGCGACGAGCATGCCGCCCCCGGCACGCATCACCCACAGGTAGTGCCGCTTGACCCAGCCGAAGGCACCGAGCGCCCGGCGGTAGGCCACGGCGACCACCACGAACGGCAGCCCCAGCCCCACGCAGTACGCGGCGGTGAGCAGCGCCCCGCGCGCCGCACTCCCCTCATTGAACGCCAGGGCGTTGACGGCGGTGAGCGTCGGCCCCAGGCACGGAGTCCAGCCGACGCCGAACAGGGCGCCCAGCACCGGCGCCCCCGCAAGCCCCAGCGTGGGCTTGACGTGGAAGCGGAACTCCCGCTGTCCGAACCCCTTGAGCAGCCCCATGAAGGCGAGGCCCAGCACGATCGTGATGACCCCGAGGATCTTGGAGATGGTCTCCTTGTGCGCCTGGAGCGTCCAGCCGAAGTTGCCGAAGAGCGCGCCCCCGGAGACGAAGACCGCGGTGAAGCCGAGCACGAAGAGCGAGGCGCCCGCGACCATCCGGCCGCGCTTGGCCTCAGCGAGATCCGTCCCCGTGACGCCGGTGACATACGACATATAGCCGGGCACCAGCGGCAGCACACAGGGGGAGAAGAAGGAGACCAGTCCGCCGAGCAGGGCGACCGGAAGCGCCAGCAGCAGCGCCCCGGTCAGGACGGTCTGGTTGGGATCGGTGGCGGCGGCCAGCGTGCTCACGAGAGGTCACTTCTCCGCGATCAGCGGGTTCAGCATCTCGCGCAGGCGCTCCTCGCTGAGCGGCGTCAGAGCGCGGGCCGCGATCCTGCCCTGCCGGTCCAGGACGATCGTCGACGGAATGGCCTGCGGGTTGAGACTGCCCTTGGGGAAGCGCAGCATGAGCTTCCCGATCGGGTCGTACAGGCTCGGGTAGTCGACGCCGTATGCCTTCTCGAAGCTGAGCGCGGGGGCGCGGTTGGAGTCACGGGTGTTGATCCCGACGAACTGCACACCCTTGGCCTTGGTGTCCTTGGCGACCTTGGCCAGGTTCGGCGCCTCGGCCCGGCAGGGGGCGCACCACGAACCCCAGACGTTCAGGACCACGACCTTGCCCTTGTAGTCCGCCACCTCCAGCGGCTTGCCCTCCAGGGTCTTCCCCGAGAGCTCGAGGGCCTCCTTGCGGTCCCCCTCGGGGACGGTGTCCACACCGCTCTTGCCCTGGACGAACTTGGTGTCGGCGGAGCCGCCCGAGGTGCCGCCCCCGCTGCAGGCAGTCAGGGACAGCGCGGCAACCGCGGCCCCGGTGGCCAGCACGGTTGCGCGACGACGGGTCGCGAGGCCCCGAGGGGCACGGCAGGCACTCATGTGAAAAGTTTCGCATGGCCCTTTTGCGGATCTTCGCCACCCCCCTCCGGGTACCCCAGCGGGGCCTCACCGCCCTCTCCGAGCACCCCGCCGGGCCCGCGGGCCGTACGGCCCCCGCCGCCCCGCCGCCCCCGGCACCTCTCAGCGGCCGTTCGCGCTCCACGCCTGGCCCACGTCGAGCCCGCGCAGGTCGGCCAGGACCGCGGGGTCCTGTGCGTCCAGCCAGTCGGTGAGCTGTTTGAAGGAGACCAGCCGGACGTCCTTCCGCTTCTCGTCGGCCATATGCTTGAGCGCTTCTTCGACGGCGTCCATATAGATTCCGCCGTTCCACTGCTCGAAGTGGTTACCGATGAAGAACGGGGCGCGATTGGTCTCATACGCCCGCCGGAAACCGGCCAGATAGGAGTCGGTGGCCTGCTTGCGCCAGCTCGGGTAGTTCGCGGGCGGGGCGTTCGTGGAATTCCGCGACTGGTTCGCCAGGATGTTGTAGTCCATCGAGAGCACCTCGAAGGAGTGGCCCGGGAAGGGAATCTGTTGCAGCGGGAAGTCCCATATCCCCTGCTGCTTCGACGGCCACACCTGGCGCCCGCCCGGCGAACTGGCGTCATAGCGCCAGCCGAGTTCCCGGGCGGTCGGCAGCAGATTGCTCTGGCCCTTCAGACATGGGGTGCGGCCGCCGATGAGCTCCTTGTGGTAGTCGAACGGCAGCGGTTGCACATCGGTGAAACGGGTATTCGTCCGCCACTCTGTGACAAAGGACACAGCCTGCTCGATCTCGGACTTCCACTGGGCGGGCGTCCAGTGCTCCACCGAACCGCTCCCGGAGCAGAAGTGGCCGTTGAAGTGGGTGCCGATCTCATGGCCCTCGAGCCACGCCTCGCGTACGTTGCGCAGCGTCTCCTTGATGTGCTCATCGGTGAGATAACCGATGTCGGATGCGCCCACCGGATTGTTCGGCGGCCGGTACAGCGACTTCTTCGACTCCGGAAGGCAGTAGATACCGGAGAGGAAGAAGGTCATGGCCGCGCCGTGGTCTGCGGCGAGCTTGCGGAACCGCGGGAAGAGACCGTTGCCGACCTCTCCCGCGCCGTCCCAGGAAAAGACCACGAACTGCGGCGGCTTCTGCCCCCGCTCCAGCCGCTCCGGCTTCGGGGCCTCCGGCCGCCGCACGCCATGCGAAGTGGAGCCGTCACCGATCGGCTTCGCCTGAGTCGTCTTCGCCGGCTTCGGCGTGCCCGAGCCGGAGGAGCAGCCGGCCACGGCCAGTGACGCCGCCGCTCCCGCACCAAGACCGAGGATCCCCCTCCGGCTGACCTCACGCATAACGTCCTCAATTCGCACTCGCCGTATCGATTGCCCGGGGTGTCCGGACAACCCTGGAGATGGCGAGGCGAATAGCGGGGTTCCGCGGGAACGAGGTCAATTACACGGTGGAGACATTTCCTCCGCCCCCTCATTCGCCGCCCCGTCGCGCGCCGTTCAGAGGCACCACGCTCGTTCAGACGCACCGCGCCCGTTCAGACGCACCGCGCCCGTTCAGAGGCGCCACACGCCGTTCAGACGCACCACGGCCGTGGGCCGGTCATGCCCCGTAGCCCTTGGCGGCCCCCTTCACCGGCCGGGCGCCCGCGCGCAGATGGGCCGGGACCAGATCAAGGGCCGGTTCGCTGTAGCCCACCGACACGATCCTGTCCCCGCGGTAGGTGAAGCTGGTGAGGCTGGCCAGCGTGCACTGCCGCTTGCGCGGGTCGTGCCACAGCCGCCGGCGCTCCACGAAGCTGCGCACGATCCAGATGGGCAGCTGATGGCTGACACACACCGCCTCGTGCCCGCGCGCGGCGTCCCGCGCCCGGCCCAGCGCCGCCATCATCCGCACCACCTGGTCGACGTAGGGCTCGCCCCAGGACGGGCGAAAGGGGTTGGTGAGATGGCGCCAGTTGGCCGGTTTGCGCAGTGCGCCGTCGCCAACGCCGAAGGTCTTGCCCTGGAAGACGTTCCCCGCCTCGATCAGCCGCTCGTCCGAGGCCACGTCCAGGCCGTGTGCCTTGGCGATCGGCGCCGCCGTCTCCTGCGCCCGCTCCAGCGGGGAGGCGACCACATGGGTGATGTCACGGTCGGCGAGGTGCTCGGCGACCCGGTCGGCCATCCGGCGCCCCAGGTCGGAGAGGTGATAGCCGGGCAGCCTGCCGTACAGCACGCCCTCCGGGTTGTGCACCTCGCCATGGCGCATCACATGGACGACGGTGATGTCGTTCTCGCTCTGTGTCATGTCATCCATCATTCAGTGGCCTCGGCGGCGGCCCGCGCCGCCCCCGGCAGAGCCGCCGCCACCCGCTCCAGCGCCCGCTCGTCATGCGCCGTGGAGACGAACCACGTCTCGAAGGCGGACGGCGGGAGGTAGACGCCCTGCGCCAGCATCGAGTGGAAGAAGGCGGTGAACCGGAACGCCTCCTGCGCCTTGGCCCGCTCGTAGTCGGTGACCTCGGCGTCGGTGAAGAAGACCGAGAACATGCTGCCCGCGTTCTGCACCCGGTGCGCCACGCCCTCCTTGGACAGCGCCTCCGTCACCATCGCCCGCAGCCGCTCGGAGACCGCGTCGACCTGTGCGTACGCCGCCTCGTCCAGCAGCCGCAGCTGCGCGACGCCCGCGGCCGTGGCGACCGGGTTCCCGGAGAGCGTGCCCGCCTGGTAGACCGGTCCGGCCGGAGCCAGGCGCTCCATGACGTCCGCGCGCCCGCCGAAGGCCGCGGCCGGGAAGCCGCCGCCCATGACCTTGCCGAAGGTCATCAGGTCCGGCTCGACACCGTCCAGCCCGTACCACCCGGCCATGGAGACCCGGAAGCCGGTCATGACCTCGTCGGAGATGTAGAGCGCGCCGTGGTCGGCGCACAGCTGCTTGAGGCCCGCGTTGTACCCGGGCAGCGGCGGCACCACGCCCATGTTGCCCGGTGACGCCTCGGTGATCACACAGGCGATCTCCCCGGGGTGTGCGGCGAAGGCCGCCCGGACCGCCTCCAGGTCGTTGTACGGCAGCACCAGGGTCTCCCCCGCCTGTGCCCCCGTGACCCCCGGAGTGTCCGGCAGCGCGAAGGTCGCCACCCCGGACCCGGCCGCGGCCAGCAGGGCGTCCACATGCCCGTGGTAGCAACCGGCGAACTTGATCACCTTCGAGCGTCCGGTGAACCCGCGGGCCAGCCGGATCGCCGACATCGTCGCCTCGGTACCGGACGACACCAGGCGCACCTGCTCGACGGGGGCGACCCGCGCCACGATCTCCTCGGCGAGCTCGACCTCGCCCTCGCCCGGCGTACCGAACGAGGTACCGCGAACGACGGCGGCCTGCACGGCCGCGGTGACCTCGGGATGGGAGTGGCCGAGGATCATCGGCCCCCATGAGCACACGAGGTCCACGTACTCGCGACCGTCGGCGTCGGTGAGGTACGGACCGTCACCGGACACCATGAACCGGGGCGTACCTCCCACGGCGCGGAACGCCCGCACCGGAGAGTTCACGCCCCCGGGCGTCACGGCGGCCGCGCGATCGAAAAGCGTCTGCGAAACTGGGGCTGCGTACGGATAGCTCACGCAAGCCATGTTGTCAGAGGCCGACGGAGTCCTGCGGCCGGGCGTTTCACAGCCCGAGCGCGGGGGAGGGTCTCTCTCACAGAGATCGGGTTGCGCGGTGATGGCCGCGAGTGGTCGGGTGGAGATATGCATCGCGGTGGCGAACTGGGTGAAGGGACTGACGACCGAGGCCCCGAGCGTGCCCGGCCCGGACGCCATCGGCGGGACGAGGCGGGCAGAGCAGGCAGGAGCGGGGGCCGCATGGGGGTGACCTACAAGTACTTCGGTGCGCCCGATGGCGCCACCGCGGCCAGGGTCCCCATCTCCATGCGCCCCGAGGAGCTCGGCGGCGATGAGCTCGGCCACGGCATGTTCACCAAGATCAAGCCCGAGACGGTCGCGGCGATGGTCCTCACCGGCATCGAGGGCGTCCCGCTCCACAAGGTGCCCCCGCTCGAACTGGTCGTCCTCCACCCGGACTACGCCGTCGTCAAACTCCCGATGACCGCCGTCGATCCGCTGCGCGGCGTGGGCGAGGAGGCCGTGGGCGCCGCGGCCTTCATCTGGTCCACGGTGCCCGACCGCGGCGGCCCCCGGGACGCCTTCAGGGTGTATCAACTGCTGCACGAATGGCAGGACTTCAGCCACCGGCTGCATGAGGCGGGACACCAGCCGTACTGCCTGGTGTGGCCGTGAGACCGGAACGTCTCACGCGGGTGCGGACGCCCTGGCCGGCCGGAGCCGTAGCACCGCGCTGAACGCCGGGAGCAGGCCCCTCGTTCGCGCACGGCCGGGCCGTACCCTTCCCCCATGCTCACCGCACGTTCCGTCGCTCTGTTCGCCGTGGCCGCGCTCCTGGAGATCGGAGGTGCCTGGCTCGTCTGGCAGGGCGTGCGTGAGCACAGGGGATGGGTCTGGATCGGCGCCGGGCTCATCGCCCTGGGCGCCTACGGCTTCGTGGCCACGCTCCAGCCGGACGCGGAGTTCGGCCGCATCCTCGCGGCCTACGGCGGCGTTTTCGTCGCCGGATCGCTCGCCTGGGGCATGGTCGCCGACGGCTACCGGCCAGACCGCTTCGATGTCATCGGAGCGCTCATCTGTCTGGCCGGCGTCGCCGTGATCATGTACATGCCTAGGCGGTGACCGCCGACCGGCCGTAGCCGCCCTTGCCGTCACGGTCGCCGTGGCCGCCCTGCTTGCCGTGCTTGGCGTGGTCGCCCTTGCCGTGATCGCCCTTGCCGTGGTCGTCGTCCTGCTCCTGCTCCGTGCCAAGGACGCAGCCGGTCTCCGGGTCGATGTAGACCGTCGTGACGGTGCCGTCGCACTCGACCTCCACGACCCAGACCTGCTTGACCTCCTGCTGGTGCCGGTTCTTGCGGTCGTCGTCCTTGCGGTGGTCGTCCTTGCGGTGGTCGTCCTTGCGGTCCTGCTTGCGCTCGTCCTGGTGCTTGCCCTTGCCCTCGTGCTGTGAGTCGTCCTCGGGGCAGTCCTCCAGCTCGGCGCTGATGACCTGGCCGCTGACCTCGCACTCGGCGATCTCGATCGCCTCGGCGATCGTCACCAGGCCCCTCTGCTTCTGGTCCTGGTGAGCCTTGGACTGCTGGGACTCCTTGTGCTCCTTGTGCTCCTGGCGCTCCTGGTCGTGGCGCGCCTGGTGCTCCTGGTGCTCCTGGTCGTGACGCTCCTGGTCGTGGCGCTCCTGGTCGTGACGCTCCTGGTCGTGGCGCTCCTGGTCGTGACGCTCCTGGTCGTGACGCTCCTGGTCGTGACGCTCCTGGTCGTGACGCTCCTGGTCGTCCTGGTGGACGGGAGCGCTGACGGGCCGGACGGCACGGCCGCCCTCGGACATCGCGGCGGAAACGGCCGCCACGTACGGCTGGACGGCCTGCTCGGCGAGCGCCACACCGCGCTGCTGGTAGCCGTGCCCGTACTGCTGGTTCTTGGAGTAGCTGTTGGCGCTGTCCTTGCGCCCGTGGTCATCGCGCCGGTCGTTGTTCTCCTGGCGCGCGTTGTCCTCCTGGCTCCCGTTGTCGTCACGACGGCTGTTCTCGTCGTCGCTGCCGTTCTCGTCCTGGCGGGAGTTCTCGTCCTGGCGCGAGTTCTCGTCCTGGCGCGAGTTCTCATCCTGGCGCGAGTTCTCGTCCTGGCGCGAGTTCTCGTCGTAACGGCCGTGGGTGTCCTTGCCGCTGTTTTCCTCGTGGCGGCCGTGGGTGTCCTTGCCGCCATTCTCGTCCTGGCGGCCGTGCGTGTCCTTGCCGCCATTCTCCTCGTGGCGACCGTGGGCGTCCTTGCCACCCTTCTCGTCCTGGCGGCCGTGGGCGTCCTTGCCGTTGTTCTCGTCGTGGCGGCCGTTCTCCTGGTGCGCCTTGTTGTCACCGTGCGCCCGGTCCTGGTGGCACGGGTTGCTCGGGGCCGTGTGCGGACCGGGGGTGCTGCTCGCGGCCCATGCGGTTCCCGGAGCACCGGTGACCAGAGCCGCCGCCGCGATGGCGCCCGCTGAGGCCACGCCCCAACGCCGGAAAGAACGACGAGACCGCTGAAGGAATCTGTTCTGCTGGGTCATTACCTGAATTCACTCCTTGGGCATGGGTGCTCCAACTACCGGCGCCGCGCCGGACGCAGTGCACCCTTCCCCGAGCCCAAGTCCGCTTAGCGGATTCCTATCTTCAGTCCCCCGGTTGGACGTAAATCAGGCCGTCATATCCTGCGTATGGATCACGCGCACACGGGACCGTCTGCGCCACGTCGTCTTAGGAGGGTCGATGACCACCCGTACCGCAGTCATCACCGGCGCGAGCAGCGGGATCGGAGCCGCGACCGCGCGCCGCCTGGCGGCCGCCGGATTCCGCGTCGTCCTCGCCGCCCGCCGTAAGGATCGCGTGGAAGCGCTTGCCGCGGAGCTGACCGAGGCGGGGCACGAAGCCGAGGCGTACGTCCTGGACGTCACCGACCGTGCCGCCGTGGAGAGCTTCGCCGCCGGTCTGGACCGCTGCGACGTCCTGGTGAACAACGCGGGCGGCGCGATCGGCACCGAGAGCGTCGCCACCGCCGACCCGGCCGACTGGCGGGCGATGTACGAGGTCAACGTGGTGGGCGTGCTGCAAGTGACCCAGGCGCTGCTGCCCGCCCTCACCGCCTCCGGTGACGGCACGATCGTCGTGCTGTCCTCCACGGCGGGCCATGTGGCGTACGAGGGCGGCGGCGGTTACGTGGCGGCCAAGCACGGCGCCCACGCCATCGCGGCCACCCTGCGCCTGGAGCTGTGCGGGGAACCGGTGCGGGTGATCGAGATCGCCCCGGGCATGGTCAAGACCGACGAGTTCGCGGTGAACCGCTACCGCGGCGACGAGTCCCAGGCCGCGGCCGTCTACGAGGGCGTGGCCGAGCCGCTGACGGCCGACGACGTGGCCGACACGGTCGAGTGGGCGGTCACCCGCCCCTCGCATGTGAACATCGACATGATGGTCATCCGCCCGCGGGCCCAGGCCGCGCAGCACAAGGTCCACCGCGAGCGCTGAGTCCGGGTACGGCAAGGGCCGACCGGCCGGCTCCGCCACACGAGCGGGGCCGACCGGTCAGCCCTTCATGACTTCTAGCCCTTCACGCAGACGACCTGCTTGAGCCTCGCCACCACCTCGACGAGGTCCCGCTGCTGGTCGATGACCTTCTCGATCGGCTTGTACGCCCCCGGGATCTCGTCCACGACGCCGGAGTCCTTACGGCACTCCACACCCCGCGTCTGCTCCTCCAGATCCCGGGTGGAGAAGCGCTTCTTCGCCGCGTTACGGCTCATCTTCCGGCCCGCGCCGTGCGAAGCCGAGTTGAACGACGCCTCGTTCCCCAGACCCCGCACGATGTACGAGCCGGTGCCCATCGAGCCGGGGATGATCCCGTAGTCCCCGCTCCCCGCGCGGATGGCGCCCTTACGGGTCACGAGGAGGTCCATGCCCTCGTAGCGCTCCTCGGCGACATAGTTGTGGTGGCAGCTGATGACAGGCTCGAAGACCGGCCGGGCCTTGGTGAACTCCTTGCGCACCACGTCCTGGAAGAGCGCCATCATGATCGCGCGGTTGTACTTCGCGTACTCCTGCGCCCAGTAGAGATCGTGCCGGTACGCCGCCATCTGCGGGGTGTCCGCGATGAAGACGGCCAGGTCGCGGTCGATCAGGTCCTGGTTGTGCGGCAGCCTCCGGGCCTCGCCGATGTGGTATTCGGCCAGCTCCTTGCCGATGTTGCGGGAGCCGGAGTGCAGCATCAGCCAGACCGAACCCTCGTCATCGAGACAGAACTCGATGAAGTGGTTACCGGATCCGAGCGAACCCATCTGCTTGACGGCCCGCTCCTGACGGAACCTGACCGCTTCGGCCACTCCCCCGAACCGGCTCCAGAAGTCGTCCCACCCGGCCGTCGGAAACGCGTGCAGCCGCGCCGGGTCCACCGGGTCGTTGTGCATCCCACGCCCCACCGGGATCGCCCGCTCGATCCGGGACCGCAGCCGCGAAAGATCCCCCGGAAGGTCGTCGGCGGTCAGCGACGTCTTGACGGCCGACATCCCGCAGCCGATGTCCACACCGACCGCCGCCGGGCACACCGCGCCCTCCATCGCGATCACCGAGCCGACCGTGGCGCCCTTCCCGTAGTGCACGTCCGGCATCACGGCGAGGCCCTTGATCCACGGCAGTGTGGCGACATTCCGCAGCTGCTGCATGGCCACGCCCTCGACCGTCGAAGGGTCGGTCCACATCCGGATCGGCACCTGGGCGCCAGGCACCTCGACATACGACATGACGTACTCATTCCCCCGCAAAAGACAGAAAACGCAAAAGCCGGGCCAAAGCCTCATAGATGGCGGGCGACCGGCAGGCACGGCAGTGCGTGCGGTAGACATTGTGTCCAGCCACCGCCTGCGGGCGGCAAGCAGTTTTCCGTCGCTCGAAGGGACACGGACAGTGCAGCCAGCGCAGCGAAGGGCGTACGGACGGCGGGCCACCCCGGCCGTCGCCGTGCTCATCACCGTGCTCGCCGCCGCGGGAATCGGCGGATGCACCGGCTCCGACGCATCTCCCGGCACGGACAACGGCGCCTCCGGCGACTCCGGGACGGCCGTCTCGGCCGAGCCCGGCCGTTATCGCACCCTGCCCGAGGCATGCGGCGCGGTCAGCCGCAAAACCCTCCAGACCCTGCTGCCCGGCGCCGACCAGGACGACAAGGCGTATGACGGCCAGGCCGCCGTGACCTATGACATAGACCGGCGGGACGGCTGCCGCTGGAAGATGGAGACGGCGAGCGGGACGCGCTATCTGACGATCGACTTCCAGCGCGTGGTCTCGTACGACCCCTCGGTCAGCGATGACGACGAGGCCACGGAGACCTACGAGAAGAAGGCCGCCGCCGCCCACATCCCGGACGCCACGAACACCCCCTCGTCCTCCTCCTCCAGCTCGCAGAGCGAAGGCGACAACGGCTCCTCCTCCCCCGGTTCGAACTCCGACGAACCCGGCAAAAGCCCCAAGGGCGGCAAGGAAGACGAGGGAGACAACGGGGACAAGGGCGACAAGAGCTCCGGAAGTCCGTCGGCGGGGTCCGATGCGAGCGGCGGAAGTGACCAAAGCGACACCGCCTCGGCGAACACCGCGCCGCGTCGGCTGGACGACCTCGGTGACGACGCCTTTCTCAACGACCAGCTGATCACCAAGGACTCGGGGATCCACCGCGACATCACGCTGGTGTTCCGGTCCTCGAATGTGATTGCCACCATTGAGTACGACCAGTGGGCGACCGACAAGAAGCACATTCCCAGCAGCCAGGAACTCCAGGAAAACGCACAGGACTTGGCCGATGAACTGACCGGTCGCCTCAACGAATAGCGGGCCCTCGCCACCCTCGCGAACACCCCGTCCATAACCCGCGAAGACCTCGGAAATTGGGACGCCCGCGCATGGGCCGCGTACCGTGCCGACTAATGACGCGGGCGGTACGTCCGCCCAACGACAGAGAATGAGCGAAGGACCCATGCACCGTTCAGCCCCGCGACTCGCCCGAATACTCGCCTGCGCGACCGTACCGGTGGTGCTCGTCGCCGGCTGCTCCTCCGGCTCGGACAGCGAGGACAAGAAGAACACCGAGGGGTCGGCGAGATCCAGCTCGCCCAGCGCTTCACCCACCATCGCGGCCGCGAAGTTCAGCAAGCTGCCCGATGTGTGCTCCACGCTCTCCGGGAAGACGATCGACAAGATCGTTCCCAAGGCGAAGGCCAAGAAGGGCAAGGCCCTTCCCTCGGCCGACACCAACACGTCCGCCAGCTGCCTGTGGAGCGGCCTGGACGGGTTCGACTACCGCTCGCTGACCGTCTCCCTCAAGCTGTTCCACTCCGACGCGCAGCTCGGCTCCGGCGACCGGCGCGCCGGGGAGTACGCCGCCCAGCAGGCGAGCAAGGCCGCCACGGCCGGCAAGGTGACCGACCCCAAGACCGAGAAGGTCGCGGGCATCGGCGACGAGGCGACCACGGTCAGCACCAAGGAGAAGAAGGACGGCGACGACTTCCGCGACCAGACGGTCGTGGCCCGCACCGCCAATGTCGTCATCACCCTCGAATACGACGGCGCCGGCTATGAGACCGCCAAGACGCCGGACGCCGCCGACCTGCTCAAGGACGCCAAGTCCGCCGCCAAGGAGGTTGTCGGCTCCGTCACGAAGGGCGCCGGGAGCGGCGCCTGACCGTCCGATACGCCCCCCCTTCCCGCCCACGGGCCTTGACGTGTATGCGACGCTGTGGCGGCTGTTGCCGAGGACGGGGAGGGGTCGCGGGTGGCCGCGATGCAACTGACACGGATGCACCGAATACTGGCCGGGGTGGTCGTCACCGGGGCGGTGGTGATCGCCGGGATCGGCTTCGCCGGTTCCTACGCCGCAGTGCGCGATCTCGCCCTCGACAAGGGATTCGGCGCATTCGCCAACGTCTTCCCGATCGGCATCGACGCGGGGATCGTGGTCCTGCTCGCGCTGGATCTGCTGCTCACCTGGATCCGCATCCCCTTCCCGCTGCTGCGCCAGACCGCCTGGCTGCTGACCGCGGCCACCATCGCCTTCAACGGCGCGGCCGCCTGGCCGGACCCGGTCGGTGTCGGGATGCACGCCGTGATCCCGATCCTCTTCGTCGTCTCCGTGGAGGCCGCCCGGCACGCGGTCGGCCGGATCGCCGACATCACCGCCGACCGGCACATGGAGTCGGTCCGCATCGCCCGCTGGCTGCTCGCGCCGGTGCCCACCTTCCGGCTGTGGCGCCGGATGAAGCTGTGGGAGCTGCGCAGTTACGAGGAGGTCATCCGGCTGGAGCAGGACCGGCTGGTCTACCAGGCCCGGCTGCGGGCCCGCTACGGGCGGTCCTGGCGCCGTAAGGCGCCCGTGGAGTCCCTGATGCCGCTTCGGCTGGCGCGGTACGGGGTGCCGCTGGCGGACACCGCCCCGGCCGGGCTGGCGGCGGCCGGGCTGGAGCCGTCCGCGGTGTCACCGGCCGCGCTTCCCTCGGGCCGGAAAGGCTCGGCGGACGCGGCGGGGCCACAGGGCGCCCATCCGGGGCCGGGGGCGCAGGGCGCCTATCCGGGGGCGCAGCCGGGCCCGTACGGCACGCCCGGAGGCCCGGCCGGGGTCAACGGCACCGGCCCCGCCGCCGCGCCGCAGCAGCCCCAGCAGCCCCAGTCGCAGGAGCTGCCGCTCTCACTGCCGCTGCCGGTGTACCAGCAGCCCGCCGGGCAGGGCCATGACGGCCGGAGCGCCGTGCCCTTCACCCCGGCGCCGGCCGCCGCCCACCCCGAACAGCCGACTCCGCCGCAGGCCCCGCAGGAGCCGCAGGCCCCGCAGGACCCGCGGCAGGACCAGCAGGCCGTGGAGCAGGAACGGCCCGAGCCGCGGCCCGAGCTCCAGCCCGAGCCCCAGCTGTCCGAGCAGGCCCAGCAGCATCAGCTGACCGTGCCGGTCGGGCCCGGCGGCCGGGTGCGACCGCTCGGCGGTGAGGGCGTGGGAGGCCAGCAGGGCGTGTACGTACCGGAACAGCGCGAGCCCGAGCGGTACGCGTACGAGGAGCAGCCGGGGCAGCCGCTGAACCAGCTGCCGGACGACGTCCCGCGCGAGGAGGTCTACTACGCCACCTTCCGCCAGTTCCTCGCCGACCACAGCCGGTACCCCTCGGCGTACCAGTTCGGGCAGCGGCTGCGGGAGACGTACGGCGTGAGCGACCTCAGCAACAGCGAGCTGGCCGCGTACGTCGATGACTTCAAGGAGCGCGTCCGCCTGGAGAGGGAAGCGGAAGCCATCCCGTAAGGAACGTAAGGAACCGGGAACGGGACGCCGGGCGGAGGCCGTGAGGCCACCCGCCCGGCGCCCGGGAGCGGCAGGGTCAGGCCGCGAGCAGCTTGCGCACCCGGTCCGCCCCCACCGCCAGCAGCAGCGTGGGCAGCCGGGGGCCGGTGTCCCGCCCGACCAGCAGGGTGTAGAGCAGCGCGAAGAACGACCGCTGGGCGACCTTCAGCTCCGGCGTCGGCTTGGCGTCCGGCGACAGCCCAGCCTGGATCTTGGGCACCCCGTAGACCAGCGTGGTGAGCCCGTCCAGCGACCAGTGGTCGTCCAGGCCGTCGAGCAGCAGCCGCAGCGACTCCCGCTCGGTCTCGCCCAGCGCGGCCAGCCGCTCCGCGTCCGGCTCGTCCCGGACCCGGGTGCGCTGGTCGGCCGGGACCTGGGTGGTGATCCAGCGCTCGGCCTTGTCGAGCCGGGGCCGGGTCTCCTCCAGGGACTTCACCGGGTTGTCGGGGTCGAGCTCGCTGAGGATGCGCAGCGTCTGCTCGTCATGGCCGGTGGTGATGTCGACCACCGAGGCCAGCGTGCGGTACGGCAGCGGGCGCGGGGTGCTCGGCAGCTCGCCCGCGGCGGTGCGGGTGGCACGGCTGTACGCGGCCGCGTCCGCGGGCTGGGCCGTGGACTCGGTGATCTTCCGCTCCAGCGCGTCCCACTCGTCGTAGGTCCGCTGGATCTCCTGGTCGAAGGCGATCTTGAAGGACTGGTTGGGCCGGCGGCGGGCGTACAGCCAGCGCAGCAGTGGCGCCTCCATGATCTCCAGGGCGTCGGCCGGGGTGGGCACACCGCCCTTGGAGGAGGACATCTTGGCCATGCCGCTGATGCCCACGAAGGCGTACATCGGGCCGATGGGCTGCTGCCCGCCGAAGACCTCGCGGACGATCTGGCCGCCGACCACATAGGACGAGCCCGGCGAGGAGTGGTCGACGCCCGAGGGCTCGAAGACCACGCCCTCGTACGCCCAGCGCATCGGCCAGTCGACCTTCCAGACCAGCTTGCCCCGGTTGTGCTCGCTGAGCAGGACCGTCTCGCCGTGGCCGCACACGCACGTGTAGGCCAGCTCGGTGGTCTCGTCGTCGTACGAGGTCACCGTGGTCAGATCGCGCTCGCAGACCGAGCAGTACGGCTTGTACGGGTAGTAGCCCGCGGCGCCCGCGCTGCCGTCGTCCTCGGCGGCCGCGCCCGAGCCCTCGGCGGCGGCCAGCTCGGCCTCGTCGACCGGCTTCTGCTGCTGCTTGGCCGGCTTCTTCGCGCCCGGCTTGTCCTTGGTGCGGTACCGGTCCAGGACGGCGTCGATCTCCCGGCGGTGGCGCATCGCGTGCAGGATCTGCTCGCGGTACGCGCCCGAGGTGTACTTCTCCGTCTGGCTGATGCCGTGGAACTCGATGCCCAGCTGGCGCAGCGCCTCGATCATCGGCGCCTTGAAGTGCTCCGCCCAGTTCGGGTACGTGGATCCGGGCGGGGCGGGGACCGAGGTCAGCGGCTTGCCGATGTGCTCGGACCAGGACGGGTCGATACCGGCCGGAACCTTGCGATACCGGTCGTAGTCGTCCCAGGACAGGATGTGGACGCATTCATAGCCGCGGCGCCGGATCTCGTCGGCGACCAGGTGCGGGGTCATGACCTCGCGCAGATTGCCGAGGTGGATCGGGCCGGACGGGCTGAGGCCCGAGGCGCAGACGATCGGTTTGCCGGGGGCGCGGCGCTCCGCCTCGGCAATGACCTCGTCGGCGAATCGGGAGACCCAGTCGGTCTCGGTGCTCTGAGCCACGGTCGGCACTTCCTTCCTTGCGGTCATGGCACGCCCATTGTCCCAGACGGAAGGGGCTCCTCCGGAGTTACCCACAGGTCCCCCAGGTTGTCCACAGGCCAGGAAAAGCGTTGGACCCGCCGTGAAATACTGGGTTTGCCCATACCACCACTATCGGAATGGCACCTCACCCATGGCTTCGGTCCCCTCTCTCGCCGCTTCGGTCCACCAGCGCCTCGCGGACGCCCTCTCGGCCGCCCTGCCGGAGGCCGGCTCCGCGGACCCGCTGCTGCGACGAAGCGACCGGGCCGACTTCCAGGCCAACGGGATGCTGGCGCTGGCCAAGAAGCTCAAGGGAAACCCCCGCGAGCTGGCCTCGAAGGTGGTGGCACACCTGCCGGTCGCCGCCACCTCGGCCGACCCCGATCCGGTGATCGCGGACATCGAGGTCTCCGGCCCCGGCTTCCTCAACATCACGATCGCCGACTCCGCGATCACCGCGACCCTCGCCGCCCGCGCCGCCGACGACCGCCTCGGCGTGCCGCACGCGCAGGCGCCCGGCACCACGGTGATCGACTACGCCCAGCCGAACGTGGCCAAGGAGATGCACGTCGGCCATCTGCGCTCGGCGGTGATCGGCGACGCGGTGGTGCGGATCCTGGAGTTCGCGGGCGAGAAGGTGATCCGCCGCCACCACATCGGCGACTGGGGCACCCAGTTCGGCATGCTCATCCAGTATCTGATCGAGCACCCGCATGAGCTGGACCACAAGGACGGCGCCTCCGGTGAGGAGGCCATGTCCAATCTGAACCGGCTCTACAAGGCGGCGCGGGCGCTCTTCGACTCCGACCCGGAGTTCAAGGAGCGGTCCCGGCGGCGCGTGGTGGACCTCCAGGCGGGCGACGAGGAGACCATCGCCCTGTGGCGGAGGTTCGTGGACGAGTCGAAGATCTACTTCTACTCGGTCTTCGACAAGCTCGACATCGAGATCCACGACCCCGACGTGGTCGGCGAGTCGGGTTACAACGACATGCTGGCCGAGACCTGCCGGCTGCTGGAGGAGTCCGGCGTCGCCGTCCGCTCCGAGGGCGCCCTGTGCGTCTTCTTCGACGACATCAAGGGTCCCGAGGGCAACCCGGTGCCGCTGATCGTCCAAAAGTCCGACGGCGGCTTCGGCTATGCCGCCACCGACCTGTCCGCGATCCGCGACCGGGTGGGAAACCTGAAGGCCGACACCCTGCTGTATGTCGTGGACGCCCGGCAGTCGCTGCACTTCAAGATGGTCTTCGAGACCGCCCGCCGGATCGGCTGGCTCAATGACCGGGTGCACGCCGTGCAGCTCGCCTTCGGCACGGTCCTGGGCAAGGACGGCAAGCCGTTCAAGACCCGCGCGGGCGAGACGGTGCGGCTGGAGGACCTGCTGGACGAGGCGACCGAGCGGGCGGCGGCCGTGGTCCGGGAGAAGAGCGAGAAGCTCGGCCTCACCGAGGAGGAGATCCTCGAGCGCGGCGCCCAGGTCGGCATCGGCGCGGTGAAGTACGCGGACCTGTCCACCTCCGCGTCGCGTGACTACAAGTTCGACCTCGACCAGATGGTCTCGCTCAACGGCGACACCTCGGTCTACCTCCAGTACGCGTACGCCCGGATCCAGTCGATCCTGCGCCGCGCCGGGGAGGACCAGCGGCCGCTGGCCCACCCCGAGCTGCCGCTGGCCCCGGCCGAGCGGGCGCTGGGCCTGCACCTCGACCAGTTCGGGGAGACGCTGCGGGAAGTGGCCGCGGGGTTCGAGCCGCACAAGCTGGCCGGGTATCTGTACCAGCTGGCCTCGCTCTACACGACCTTCTACGACCAGTGCCCGGTCCTGAAGGCGGAGGGCGGCCCGGCCCAGGTGGAGAACCGCCTCTTCCTGTGCGACATCACGGCGCGGACGCTGCGGCAGGGCATGGCCCTGCTGGGCATCCGCACCCCCGAGCGCCTCTGAGCCTCCGTATGTGAAGCGCCCCAGCGCCCCGCCCCCGCGAGAGGGGGCGGGGCGCTTGGCGTACGTCGGCGTCAGCGGCACAGCACATCGTGCTTGGGCCGCGCACCGGTCAGCAGGAAGTCCGTCACCCGCCGGTCCGCGCAGGCGCTGCCGTTGTTCACCGCATAGGCCGCGCCGTGCCCCATCGCGTCCACGCTGACCATCCGGGCCCGGTCGCCGAAGGCGCGCCGCAGATTGAGCGCCCCGCTGTACGGGGTGGCCACATCGCGGGTGTTCTGCACCAGCAGAACGTTCGACGGGCCCCGGTCGGTGATGCGCACCGGCTTGTCCCGCGGAGCGTCGTGCCAGAACGCGCACGGGGTGACGTTCACCGGCATGCCGACGGTCAGCGGGTGGCTCTTACGGCTGGCGGCGACGTCCCGCGCGTACCGGGACAGGGACGTGGGCCATTCCACGTCGTTGCAGATGGTCGCCAGGGACACGGCCGCCACGTCCTGGGTGGGGTCGGCCGGTGCCGCGGCGGGCGCCTCGCCGGCGTCCGCGTCGACGATCAGCTCGGCCAGGCCCTCGAAGTTGTCCGGGGAGTACAGGGCGCTCAGCATGCTCTGGCGGAGCATATTGCCGTTCAGCTCGGGCGGGTTGGCGCCGGGCCACGGCAGCGGCTTCGCGTCCAGCCGGGCGGCGAGGTCCAGGACCCGGCGGCGCACCCCGTCGGGGGTGTCGGCGAGCCGGACGGGGCTGTCGGGGGCGGAGGCCCAGGCGGCGAAGTCGGGGAAGGTGTCCTCGACGCCGACGGCGTAGTTGGCGAGCCAGCCGCGCTCCACCCGCTCCGGGTCCGGATCGTCATTGCTGTCCAGCACCCAGCGGTCGGTGTGCTCGGGGAACAGCTGCGCGTAGACGGAGCCCACGTACGTCCCGTAGGAGACTCCCCACGCGGACAGTTTCCGCTCGCCGAGCGCCCGGCGGATGCTGTCGATGTCCCGCGCCTCGTTGACAGTGCTGAGGCTGCGCAGCAGCTCACCGCCGTTGCGGGCGCAGGTGTCGGCGATGCGGCGGCCGGTGGTGACGTTCTGGGTGATGTCCCCGCCGGGGGCGGGCCAGGGGCGGGAGGCGAGCAACGACAGATCGGCGGGGTCCAGATCGCATCCGGCGTGCGTGGACTGCCCCAGGCCGCGCGGGTCGAAGCTGACGATGTCGTACGCGTCCCGCACCGACCGCGGCAGCCGCTTGCCGTACGTGGTGGGCCGGTCCAGGCCGGGCGACCCCGGGCCGCCCGGGATCAGCAGCAGCGTGCCCCGGCGGGCCCCCGGCCGCTCGCTGGGGACGCGGGAGACGGCGAGGGAGATCCGCTTGCCGCCGGGGTCGCGGTAGTCCAGCGGCACCTTCAGCGTGGCGCACTCCTGCCGGGGGTCGAGTCCGGTGCCCGCACAGGCCCCCCAGCTGAGCGCGGTGGCGGTCGGGTCGGTCGGCGATCCCGGGGTCGCGTCCGCGGCGGAGGCGGTGCCGAGGAGGGAGGCGGTGGCGGCGGTGGCGAGGGCCAGAGCGGCGGTTCTGCCGGTCGTCAGTCTCATGGGCACCAGCCTTGTCGCACCGGTCTGCCGTTCCCATCCGGGCAACCGGCCGCCCCGTCCGGGGGATAACCCCCCGAGAACGCGCCAGGCGTACCGCCGCGCACGTAGCATTCACGACACATTTCCCGGACCGGGACAACCGCTCACCGTCCCAGTCCGTCCAACCCCGTGCATCCCTTGTCATCAAGGAACGTCATCAACGAACGTCATCAACCAACACATTGGGGGCTTGACCATGCGACGGTGGGGGACCGCACTCGCGGCGACGGTGCTCGCGGGCGGCGCGCTGGCGGCGACGGCGGGGACGGCGGGGGCCGTCACACCGGCCACGACCACCGCCACGGCCACGGCGGCGGCCTGTGCGACCGGCTGGGGCAGCGGCGAGAAGACGGCCGAGCCGGCCGGCCACGCACCGCTGGCGAACATCAGGACCGGCCGGCACGCATGCTTCGACCGCATCGTGTTCGACGTGCCGGGCGCCACGGCCGCCGATCGCGTCGGATACCGCGTGGGATACGTGGACACCCTCCACCAGGACGGCTCGGGCGAGGAGATCCCGGTCGACGGCGCGGCGATCCTGGAGATCCGCGTGGCCGCGCCGAGCTATGACCCGGGAAGCGGAGCGGAGTCGTATCCGGGGCGGGCCCGCGAGCCGCTGCCGGGGGTGGACGTCACCGGCTACCAGACCTTCCGGGACACCCGCTTCGGCGCCAGCTTCGAGGGCGAGACCCAGATCGGCCTCGGGGTGCGCGCACGGCTGCCGTTCCGGGTCTTGCGGACGGACGGGCATGTCGTGGTGGACGTGGCGCACTCCTGGACCGCGGTGAGTGGAACGCGGTGAGCTGAGCCGCCCGGAAACACGATCGGGGCCTGTCCCCGCGACCTTGGGTGACGGTCGCGGGGACAGGCCCCGTGGCGTGCGACGAGCCGGCCGGCCTACTTGCTGAAGCCGTAGTTCAGCAGCTTCTTCGCGTCCGCCGTGCGGTTGTCCACCGAGGAGGAGGCGAGGACCGTGCCGATGACCGTCTTGCCGTTCCGGGTGGCGGCGAAGACCAGGCAGTACTTGGCCTCCGGGCCCGAGCCGGTCTTGACGCCGATGGTGCCCGAGTAGCCGCTCAGCAGGGGGTTGGTGTTGGTCCACGACATGTAGCGGTAGCCGCCGTTCTTCGTGGTCACCTTCTGCTTCGTCGACTTGGTCTTCACGACCGTGCGGAACGTGGAGTACTTCATCGCGTTGCTCGCGAGCTTGGTCAGATCGCGCGGCGTCGAGTAGTTCGCGCCGTGCCCGATGCCGTCGAACGAGTCGAAGTGGGTGTTCGTCAGCCCGAGCGACTTGGCGGTGGTGTTCATCTTGCCGATGAACGACTTCACCCGCGCGGCCCGGGTCGAGCCGGTGCCGAACTTGTCCGCCAGGGCGTACGCCGCGTCACAGCCGGACGGCAGCATCAGCCCGTAGAGCAGCTGGCGGACGGTGACCTTGTCGCCGACGATCAGCTTGGCCGAGGAGGCCCAGTTGTTGTCGACGATGTAGTCGCTGTACGCCTTCTGGATCGTGACCTTGGCGTCCAGGTTGAGGTTCGGCTGCGCGAGCACCACCCGAGCGGTCATGATCTTGGTGGTGGAGCCGGTGGAACGGCGGGTGTCCGCGGCCTTGGTGAACAGGCTCTTTCCGGTGCCGTTGTTCATCACGAACCCGCCCTTGGCGGTGATCGTGGGAGTAGCGGTCGTCGCGGCCTGCGCGGAGGCGGTGAACGCCCCCGCTGTCAGCACGGCTCCAGCGGTGATCGCGACCGCGGATACGCGACGTAGACCCTTCATGCCGGTTTTCAACGTGAATATCTCCATATGCCCCTGGCCTGCGGCCACATAACAGGGCCGCTCCCTCATGTGACGCGCGAGGCCGCCCAATGGATGTGCCTTCTGCCGAGATTTCCGGGAAATTCGCCCGGGTGCGCGCATGGCCGCGCCCCCGGACACCGAACCTCGGCACGCCCCGGACACCGGGCTTCGACACGCCCCGGACGCCAGTCCTCGGCACGCCACGACACCGGGTCTCGCTCACCGCAGCTGGGAGTCCACCGCCGCCGGGTCGAAGAGGGCGTCGGCGACCATATGGGCCGCGCCCGTGACACCGGCGCGGGTGGCCAGCGGGGAGAGGACGACCCGCAGATCCCGGGTGGCCAGGGGCAGCGAACGGCGGTACGTGACCTCCCGGATACCGGCGATCAGATGCTCCTGGGCGTGCGCGAGCCCCCCGCCGACCACCAGGATCGAGGGGTTGAGCAGGCTGACCGCGTCGGCGACGCCCTGGCCGAGCAGGCGCCCGGCGTGGCGCAGCAGCCGTACGGCGTCGCCGTTGCCGGAGCGGACCAGATGCACCACGTCGTCGGTGGTGGCCACCTCGTGCCCGGCGGCGGTGAGGTCGCGCACCAGCGCCCAGCCGCCGGTCAGCGCCTCCAGGCAGCCGGAGTTGCCGCAGCGGCACAGGGGCGCGTCCGGGGAGGTCTCGTCGAGGCCGGGGGCGGGGATGTGGCCGATGTCACCGGCCGCGCCCTGGGAGCCGTGGTGGAGCCGTCCGCCGAGGACCAGGCCGGAGCCGATACCGGTGCCCGCCTTGACGAAGAGCAGGTGCTCGACGTCGGGCCAGTTGACCCGGTGCTCGCCCAGCGCCATCAGATTGGTGTCCTTGTCGGCCAGCACCAGGCAGTCGTAGGTGTCGCGGAAGAAGTCCGGCACCGTATAGCCGTCCCAGCCGGTCATGATGGGCGGGCTGACCACCCGGCCGGTGCCCGACTCGACCGGGCCCGGCACCCCGACGCCGATCCCGCGCACCCGGTCGGCGGACTCGCCCGCCTCCTTCAGCAGCCGCTGGAAGTCGGCGGCCACCTGACCGAGCACCGCCTCCGGACCCTCGGCCACATCGAGGTCACGGCGGTGCGCGGCGAGGACGTCACAGGCCATGTCGGCGAGCGCGGTGTGCACATGGCTGCCGCCGATGTCGGCGACCAGCAGCACCCCCGAGTCGGGGCGCAGCCGGAAGGAGCCGGCGGGGCGGCCGCCGGTGGAGTCGGCCGCGCCGGAGATCTCCAGATAGCCCGCCTCGGTGAGCGCCTCCAGCCGGGTGGCCATGGTGGACCGGGAGAGTCCGGTGGCCGCCATCAGCTGGGCGCGGGTGGTGGCCCGGCCGCCGCGGATGAGCGCCAGCACCGCCCCCGGGCCCGTGGGATGCGCCTGGGGTGGCTGACCTGCCGAGACCGCCTCCGTCACTGGGCCCTGTCCTCCACTGCTCACGCTCTGTTCGGTACCGCGTACACGGTACCTCCCTTTTCGACCGAGACCCAAGAAACTTATGTATTGCCTTCACGCAAAAGATGCGTAACATCGAGCACGCAATGACGCAGCACACGCCCGAAGGGCAGGCAGGAGAAGGGATCGCCATGAACGACCTCGGAGTGCACGCACTCGTGTGGACCGGCGACTGGACCCCCGAGGGCGCCCGGACCGCGGCCGCCCGCAGCCGCGAGGCCGGGTACGACCTGGTCGAGATCTCCCTCCACGACCCCGAGATCGTCGATGTCCGGGCCACCCGCGAGGCGTTCGCCGCACACGGACTCGGCGTCGCCTGCTCCCGCGGCCTCGCCTTCGACTCCGACGTCTCCTCCGACGACCCGGAGACCGCCGCCCGCGGCGAGGCGCTGCTGCGCCAGGCCCTGCACCTCACCCACGACCTGGGCGGCCACTACTTCGGCGGGGTGCTCTACAGCGCGCTCGGCAAGTACGGCCACCCGCCGACCGCCAAGGGCCGCGAGCACGCCGTCCAGGCCGTGCGCAGGCTGGCCGCCGAGGCCGACGGGCTCGGGGTGACCCTCGGCCTGGAGGTCGTCAACCGCTACGAGTCCAACCTGGTCAACACCGCCCAGCAGTGCCTGGAGCTGATCGACGAGATCGGCGCCGCCAATGTGCTGGTCCACCTGGACACGTACCACATGAACATCGAGGAGCAGGACTTCTCCCGCCCGGTCCGGGCCTGCGGCGACCGCCTCGGCTACGTCCACATCGGCGAGTCCCACCGCGGCTACCTCGGCTCCGGCACCGTGGACTTCCCCGCCTTCTTCCACGCCCTGGCGGACATCGGCTACCAGGGCCCGATCACCTTCGAGTCCTTCTCCTCCGCCGTCGTCGCCCCCGGCCTCTCCCACGACCTCGCCGTCTGGCGCGACCTGTGGACCGACGGCGCCGACCTCGCCGCCCACGCCCGCTCGTACATCGCCGACCAGCTCAAGGCCGCCCGCGCGACGGTCTGAGCGCCCCATCCCGCACGACGGTCCGCACACCCCGTCCCGTAAACTCCCCGAAACCGCCGAAAGCGCCCGCTATGACTCCCCAGCAACTCCTTGAGCGCGCTCAGCGCCTGGCCGACGCAGGCGGCCGCCGCCTGCTCGGCATCGCCGGACCGCCCGGGGCCGGCAAGACCACCCTGGCCGAGTACCTGGTCGATGCCCTCGGCGCCGACCGGGCCGTCCTGGTGCCGATGGACGGCTTCCACCTCGCCGACGTCGAACTGCGCCGGCTCGGCCTGATCGGCCGCAAGGGCGCACCGGAGACCTTCGACCCGTACGGCTACACCGCGCTGCTGCGGCGGCTGCGGGCGCCGCGCCCCGAGGAGACGGTGTACGCGCCGGGGTTCGACCGCGCACTCGAGCAGCCGGTCGCGGGCACCATCCCGGTACCGCCGCAGGTCCCCCTGGTGATCACCGAGGGGAACTACCTGCTGCTCGACGAGGCCCCCTGGCGCCCGGTACGCGAGCTGCTGGACGAGAGCTGGTGGGTCGACCTGGACACCGAGGAGCGGGTGCGCCGGCTCATCGACCGCCATGAGCGGTTCGGCAAGGCCCGCGACGAGGCCGAGCGCTTCGTCCTCACCTCCGACGAGGCCAACGCCCGGCTGGTCGCCCCCGGGCGGGCGGCCGCCGACTTCGTGGTCAGGGGCGCCTGATGACCGGCACCCTGAACCTCGGAGCCGTCGACTGGTTCCTGCTCGCCGTCTACTTCGGCGCGATCATCGCCATCGGCGTCTACACCAAGCGGGCCATCCACACCACCGGTGACTTCTTCCTCGCCGGGCGCTCGATGCCCGCCTGGATCACCGGCCTGGCCTTCATATCCGCCAACCTCGGCGCCCTGGAGATCATCGGCGGCGCGGCCAACGGCGCCCAGTACGGGGCCGCCGCGGTGCACTTCTACTGGCTGGGCGCCATCCCCGCGATGGTCTTCCTCGGCGTCGTGATGATGCCGTTCTACTACTCGACGCGGGTGCACAGCGTCTCGGAGTATCTGCGCCGCCGCTTCAACAACCAGACGCACCTGCTCAACAGCGTCGTCTTCGCCGTCGCCCAGATGCTCCTCGCGGGCGTCAACCTCTTCGCGCTGGCCCTGATCGTCAAACTGCTGATCGGCTGGCCGCTGTGGCTGTCCATCCTGCTGTCCGCGGTCTTCGTGCTCGGCTACATCACCCTGGGCGGGCTCGCGGGCGCCATCTACGGCGAGGTGCTCCAGTTCTTCGTGATCCTCGCCGGGCTGATCCCGATCGTGGTCATCGGACTGCACTACGTGGGCGGCTTCAGCGGCCTCAAGGAGGCCGTGCAGGACCCCAGCCTGCTGCACACCTGGCAGGGCACCACCCCGGGCCACTGGACCAATCCGCTGGGCGACTGGATCGGCCTCGCGATGGGCGAGGGCTTCGTCCTCGCCTTCGGCTACTGGACCACCAACTTCGCCGAGGTGCAGCGGTCCCTGGCCGCCAAGGACCTCAACGCGGCCCGCCGCACCCCGCTGATCGCGGCCTTCCCCAAGATGGCGCTCCCGCTGTTCACCGTGGTCCCCGGCATGATCGCGGTGGCCATCATCCCCAAGCTGGGCAAGCCCGGCGGGCCCACGTACAACGACGTCATCCCCGAGATGATGCAGCGCTTCCTGCCCAACGGCGTGCTCGGCATCGCGCTCACCGGACTGCTCGCCGCCTTCATGGCGGGCATGGCGGCCAACATCTCCGGCTTCAACACGGTCTTCACCTACGACATCTGGAAGCCGTACGTGGTGCGCGGCCGCGACGACCGCTACTACCTCAAGGCCGGGCGCTACGCCACGGTCGCGGGCATCGCGGTGAGCGTCGCCGCCGCGTTCGTCGCCTCCGAGTACAACAACATCCAGAACTACATCCAGCTGCTGTTCTCGTTCTTCAACTCGCCGCTGTTCGCGACCTTCCTGCTGGCGATGTTCTGGAAGCGGGTCACCCCGTGGGCGGGCTTCTGGGGCATGCTGTCCGGCACCGCCGCGGCGGCCGCGGCCCACCTCTCCGCCTACCACATCGGCTGGTTCTACCCCGGCGGCCAGGTCGGCTCCCACGACACCATCAACGCCCAGATGGCCAACTTCTACGGCGCGCTCTTCGCCTTCGTCGTGGACGTGGTCGTCACCGTCGCGGTCACCTTCGTCACCAAGCCCAAGCCGGTGTCCGAACTGGCCGGCCTGGTCTGGGGCCTGCCCGACCCCGACTCGCCGGACGCCCATGAGGCGACCGTGCGCCAGCCGTGGTGGAAGTCCCCGGTGGTGCTGGGCTGCGTCATCCTGGTACTGACGGCGGGCTTGAGCGTCTGGCTGGTGATCGCGGTATGAAGGGAGAGAACCCCATGACCCCGGGAAAGACCTTCGACGTGCGATGGCTCATCGCCGGGCTGCTCGGCCTGTACGGCGCGGTCCTGACCGTCCTCGGCCTCACCGACAGCCCCGCCGAGGTGGCCAAGGCCGACGGCATCCGCATCAACCTGTGGATCGGCCTGGGCCTGCTGGCCGTCGCCGCCGCCTTCGCGGCCTGGGCCAGGCTGGCGCCGCAGGGACGCGAGTGAAACGGGACCGGGGACGTACCTACTCTCCCCGGTTCAGCCGCTGCGCGACCTCCGTCGCCCAGTACGTGAGGATCATCCCCGCGCCCGCGCGCCGCAGGGAGGTCAGCGACTCCATGATCGCGCGGTCGCGGTCGATCCAGCCGTTGGCCGCGGCCGCCTCGACCATCGCGTACTCGCCGGAGACCTGGTACGCCGCCACCGGCACGTCCACGGCGTCGGCGATCTGGCGCAGGATGTCCAGGTACGGCAGGCCCGGCTTCACCATGACCATGTCCGCGCCCTCGGCCAGGTCCAGCGCCAGCTCGCGCAGGGACTCCCGGACGTTGGCCGGGTCCTGCTGGTACGTCTTGCGGTCGCCCTTGAGGGACGAGCCCACCGCCTCGCGGAACGGGCCGTAGAAGGCGGAGGCGTACTTCGCGGTGTAGGCGAGCATCGACACGTCCTGGTGCCCGGCGGCGTCCAGCGCCTCGCGGATCACCCGGACCTGGCCGTCCATCATCCCGCTGGGGCCCACCGTGTGGACGCCCGCGTCGGCCTGGACGCGGGCCATCTCGGCGTACCGCTCCAGCGTGGCGTCGTTGTCCACCCGGCCCTCGGCGTCCAGCACCCCGCAGTGGCCGTGGTCGGTGTACTCGTCCAGACACAGGTCGGACATGATCACCAGATCGTCGCCGACCTCGTACCGCACGTCCCGGATGGCCACCTGGAGAATGCCGTCCGGGTCGGTGCCCGCCGTGCCGGTGGCGTCCTTCTTGGACTCCTCCGGGACGCCGTAGAGCATGATCCCGCCGACGCCCGCCTCGACCGCCTCGGCCGCCGCCTTCCGCAGGCTGTGCCGGGTGTGCTGCACGACGCCCGGCATCGCCTCCAGCGGCACCGGCTTGGTGATGTCCTCCCGCAGGAAGGCCGGCAGGATCAGGTCCGCCGGATGCAGCCGGGTCTCCGCGACCATGCGCCGCATCGCGGGCGTGGTGCGCAGCCGGCGCGGCCGTGCGCCGGGGAAGCTGCCGTACGTGGTGGTCAAGAGCGTGCCCTCCTACGTGATCCCGGCCGTCGCTCGCTGGGGCGGGTGACCGGCTCCCCGGCCTCGATCGCGGCCTGCCGCCGCGCCGCCCCGAAGTCCGCGAGCGCCTCGGCGAGCTTGAGCACCGAGGGCTCGGGCGACAGCACATCCACCCGCAGTCCGTGCTCCTCCGCGGTCTTCGCGGTGGCCGGGCCGATACAGGCGATGACAGTGACATTGTGCGGCTTGCCCGCGATGCCGACGAGGTTCCGCACCGTGGACGACGAGGTGAACAGCACCGCGTCGAACCCGCCGCCCTTGATGGCCTCACGGGTCTCGGCCGGCGGCGGCGAGGCGCGCACCGTGCGGTACGCGGTCACGTCGTCGACCTCCCAGCCCAGCTCTATCAGCCCGGCGACCAGGGTCTCGGTGGCGATGTCGGCCCGCGGCAGGAAGACGCGGTCGATCGGGTCGAAGACCGGGTCGTACGGCGGCCAGTCCTCCAGCAGCCCGGCCGCGGACTGCTCACCGCTGGGCACCAGATCCGGCTTCACCCCGAAGTCGATCAGCGACTTGGCGGTCTGCTCGCCCACCGCCGCGACCTTGATCCCGGCGAACGCGCGGGCGTCCAGCCCGTACTCCTCGAACTTCTCCCGTACCGCCTTGACCGCGTTGACCGAGGTGAAGGCGATCCACTCATAGCGCCCGGTGACCAGGCCCTTGACCGCGCGCTCCATCTGCTGCGGGGTGCGCGGCGGCTCCACGGCGATGGTCGGCACCTCGCTGGGCACCGCGCCGTAGCTGCGCAACTGGTCGGAGAGCGAGGCGGCCTGCTCCTTGGTGCGCGGCACCAGGACCTTCCAGCCGAACAGCGGCTTGGACTCGAACCAGGACAGCTGATCGCGCCGGCCGGCCTCGCTCTGCTCGCCGACCACGGCTATCACCGGCTGGGCGCCCTGCGGCGACGGCAACACCTTCGCCGACTTCAGCACCTGGGCGATGGTCCCCAGCGTCGCGGTCCAGGTCCGCTGGCGGGTGGTGGTGCCGCCGACGGTGACGGTGAGCGGGGTGTCCGGTTTGCGGCCCGCGGCCACCAGCTCACCGGCGGCGGCGGCCACCGTCTCCAGGGTCGCGGAGACCACGGCGGTCGCGTCGGACGAGCCGATCTCGCTCCAGCAGCGCTCATCGGCGGTCAGGGCGTCCACGAAACGCACGTCCGCGCTGTGGGCGTCGCGCAGCGGCACCCCCGCGTAGGCGGGCACGCCCACCGCGGCGGCCACACCGGGCACCACCTCGAAGACGATGCCCTCGGCGGCGCAGGCGAGCATCTCGTCGGCGGCGTAACCGTCGAGGCCGGGGTCGCCCGCGACCGCGCGGACGACCCGCTTGCCGCCGCGCGCGGCCGTCATGACAAGATTGGCGCTGTCCCGGAGTACCGGGACGGCGGCGGTGCCTGACGACACATCAGCGTCCGCCTGCTGCGGTGTGCCCTGAGCGTCCGCGGCCACGCCCGGCCTGACGTGCTTACGCACCACGTCGAGCACGTGCGGGTCGGCGATCAGTACGTCCGCGGCGGCCAGTGCCTCCACGGCGCGCAAGGTCAGCAGGCCCGGGTCTCCGGGGCCCGCACCGAGGAAGGTGACGTGTCCGCAGCCGGGGTGGTTAGGGGCGTTGGGGTTCAAAGTGCTCGCTCCCCCATAAGACCGGCCGCACCCTTGGCAAGCATCTCGGCAGCGAGTTCGCGACCGAGGTCCGCGGCCTCACTGGGCGATGCGGGTACGGGACCGGTGGTGGACAGCTGCACCAACGTCGTGCCGTCGGTGGTGCCGACGACGCCGCGCAGGCGCATTTCGGTGACAACCTGACCGTCGGCCAACAGGTCGGCCAGAGCACCCACGGGTGCGCTACAGCCGGCCTCCAGGGCGGCGAGCAGGGAACGCTCGGCGGTCACGGCGGCCCGGGTGTGCGGGTCGTCGATCTCGGCGAGCCGGGCGATGAGCGCCCCGCTGGACGCGGCACACTCCACCGCCAGGGCCCCCTGGCCGGGGGCGGGCAAAACATGGTCGACATCGAGCAGCTCGGTCGCCTCGCCGATCCGTCCCAGACGGATCAGACCGGCGGCGGCGAGCACCACGGCGTCCAGCCGTCCCGACCGGACGTAGCCGATGCGGGTGTCGACATTGCCGCGGATCGGCACGGTCTCGATGTCGAGGCCGAAGGACCGGGCCCATGCGCTGAGCTGGGCCGCGCGGCGCGGGGACCCGGTGCCTATCCGGGCCCCCGGCGGAAGCCCGGCGAAGGTGAGCCCGTCCCGGGCGATCAGCGCGTCGCGCGGGTCCGCACGGCGCGGGATCGCGGCGAGCGTCAGCCCCTCCGGCTCCTCGGTGGGAAGGTCCTTCAGCGAATGCACGGCCAGGTCTATCTCACCGCTCAGCAGCGCCTCGCGCAGCGCCGAGACGAAGACGCCGGTGCCGCCGATCTGCGCCAGGTGCTCCCGCGAGGTGTCGCCGTACGTGGTGATCTCGACCAGTTCCACGGGGCGCCCGGTGACCTCGCGCACCTGGTCCGCCACCAGGCCGGACTGGGCCATGGCCAGCGCGCTGCGGCGGGTGCCCAGCCGCAGCGGCGTGGGGTCGGCGGGTGAGGGGGTGGCGGTCATGCCCGGCCTCCCTTCGGGTCGTGCGGTTCGGCGGTGCGGGCCGAGCCGTCGGCGCGGCTGACGGCGGCGACCGCCTGCGGGTCCAGGTCGAAGAGCTCACGGAGGGCGTCCGCGTAACCGGCGCCTCCCGGTGTGCTCGCGAGCTCCTTGACCCGCACGGTGGGCGCGTGCAGCAGCTTGTCGACGACCCTGCGCACGGTCTGCGTGATCTCGGACCGCTGCTTGTCGTCCAGATCGGGAAGGCGCCCTTCGAGCCGGGCGATCTCGCTGGCGACGACGTCCGCAGCCATGGTACGCAGCGCGACCACCGTCGGCGTGATGTGCGCGGCGCGCTGGGCCGCCCCGAAGGCGGCCACCTCGGCGGAGACGATGGCCCGCACCTTGTCCACGTCGGCGGCCATCGCCCCGGCGGAGGTGCCCGGCGCGCCGGACGGATCGGCGGCGGCCTCGGCGAGGGACTCGATGTCCACCAGGCGCAGCCCCTCGATCCGGTGCGCCGCCGCGTCGATGTCCCGCGGCATCGCCAGGTCCAGCAGCGAGACCTCCGTCCCCGGGCCGGAGTGGGCCCCGGGCGGACAGGTGGCGCGCTGGGCGAGGGCGGTGCGCAGCTGCTCGGCGGTCAGGACCAGGCCGGTCGCGCCCGTACAGGACACCACGATGTCGGCGTGCGGCAGCTCGGCGGCCACCCGGTCGCGCGGTACGGCGCGGGCCACCAGACCCGCGCGCAACGTTTCCGCACCGGCGGCAGTGGCCTCGGCCGGGGTGGCCGCGTGCTGCTGGGCCAGGGACTCCGCCAGGCGCAGCGCCCGCTCCAACGTCCTGTTGGCGATCACCAGTTCTGCCACACCGGCGCGCGCGAGCGTCGCCGCGGCCAGCGAGGACATCGAACCGGCGCCGATCACCAGGGCGCGCTTGCCCCGCGCCCACTCCGCCACCGGCGCGCCCTGGGCCAGCTGCTCCAGGCCGAAGGTGACCAGCGACTGGCCCGCCCGGTCGATACCGGTCTCGCTGTGGGCCCGCTTGCCGACCCGCAGCGCCTGCTGGAAGAGATCGTTCAGCAGCCGCCCGGCGGTGTGCAGCTCCTGCCCCAGCGCCAGCGCGTCCTTGATCTGGCCGAGGATCTGGCCCTCGCCGACGACCATCGAGTCCAGCCCGCAGGCCACCGAGAAGAGGTGGTGGACGGCCCGGTCCTCGTAGTGGACGTAGAGATACGGGGTGAGCTCGTCCAGTCCGACGCCGGTGTGCTGGGCGAGCAGCGTGGACAGCTCGGCGACCCCGGCGTGGAACTTGTCCACGTCGGCGTAGAGCTCGATGCGGTTGCAGGTGGCCAGCACCGCGGCCTCGGTGGCGGGCTCGGCGGCGAGGGTGTCCTGCACCAGCTTCACCTGCTCGTCGCCCACCAGGGCGGCGCGCTCCAGCACGCTCACGGGCGCGCTGCGGTGGCTCAGTCCGACGACGAGGAGACTCATGCCGGCATCACGGCGGGCACATCCCCGTCAGGTCCTTGCCGGCCGCTGTCGGCACCGGTGGCGCCGGGGGGCGCGCGATGGGGCGCCACGGGAGGCGGTGGAACGGCCGCCGCGGCCCCCTCCTCCGGGACGGCGACGTCCTCGCCCGCCTTGCGCTGCTCGTGGAAGGCGAGGATCTGCAGCTCGATCGAGAGGTCGACCTTGCGCACGTCCACCCCGTCCGGAACGGACAGCACGGTGGGCGCGAAGTTGAGGATCGAGGTGATACCGGCGGCGACGAGCCGGTCACAGACCTGCTGGGCCGCGCCCGCCGGGGTGGCGATCACGCCGATCGATACGCCGTTGTCCGTGATGATCTTCTCGAGCTCGTCGGTGTGCTGCACCGGGATGCCCGCGACCGGCTTCCCGGCCATGGTGGGGTCGGCGTCGATCAGCGCGGCGACCCGGAAACCACGGGAGGCGAAGCCGCCGTAGTTGGCGAGCGCGGCGCCGAGATTACCGATACCGACGATCACGACGGGCCAGTCCTGGGTGAGCCCGAGCTCCCGCGAGATCTGGTAGACGAGGTACTCCACGTCGTAGCCGACACCACGGGTGCCGTACGAACCGAGGTAGGAGAAGTCCTTGCGCAGCTTGGCCGAATTGACGCCGGCCGCGGTCGCCAATTCCTCGGACGACACCGTCGGCACCGAGCGCTCCGAGAGCGCGGTCAAGGCACGCAGATACAGCGGTAGCCGGGCGACGGTGGCCTCGGGGATCCCTCGGCTTCGGGTCGCCGGTCGGTGAGTTCGGCCAGTTGCCACGGTGCTCCTGCGGGTAGAGCGAGGCTGCGGGCGGCCGGGTGCTTCATGACCGCCCCATCGACAGCAGGCTATGTCTTTGTGAACGCGTGCACAAAGATGGTGTCCGCTTTGTCCGAGCAAAGTGACCGGTCTCACGCCTCTTTTCGGGCTGGTCGCGGAACCACTACCGGCCTCACGCCGTTCCCGGCAGGCACGCTCGTACCGCTGGGCCGCCGACGGGAGCACAGGCCCTCACTCCTCACCTTTTTACCCCCGGACAGCAACAAAACGCCCACGATCGTAATCGACCGGGGACCCACTTCCGAACCTGTCGGATCCCGCACCCGGACGCCCCGGCCCCACCTCCACGGGCGCCGGCCGGACCACACCGGCGGGCACAATTGAGGACATGAGTCCGTTGCTGCGCCGCACCCCGCGCAAGAAGCCCACCGAACGCACGGTCACGCTGATCGGCAAGCCCGACTGCCACCTCTGCGAGAACGCCGAGGCCGTGATCGAGCAGGTCTGCGGCGAGCTGGGCACCCCCTGGGAGAAGAAGGACATCACCCAGGACGCGGAGCTGTACCGCGCGTACTGGGAGCAGATCCCGGTGGTGCTCATCGACGGCGAGCAGCACGACTTCTGGCGGGTGGACCCCAAGCGGCTGCGCACCGCACTCGGCGGCTGACGCGGGCCGACGCCGGCCCTTCGCCGTCCCCCCGCGCCGCTCCCTTCGCGGCCTCCTTCGCCGCCCTCTTCGCCGCCTCCCTTTCGCGTAACCTGAATCGGCCCGACACCCGGGCGTAACGGGATGCGCCGGAGCGCTGGCTATGCTCCCTCCATGGCCGCACTGGGATGGTTCACCCGACGTCGACGACCCGCCACCGAGCGGAGCGTCCTCGCCGGAGAGGCATCGGCCGAGGCCGCGCGCAAGTCGTCGGCCGAGACCCCCTCACCGCAGGCCCCCGCCGAACCGGAGTTCCCCGTCGTCGGGGACGAGCGGGCCGCCGCCTTCTTCGACCTGGACAACACGGTCATGCAGGGCGCCGCGCTCTTCCACTTCGGCCGCGGCCTCTACAAGCGGCACTTCTTCCGCAAGCGCGAACTCGCCCGCTTCGCCTGGCAGCAGGCCTGGTTCCGGATGGCCGGCGTCGAGGACCCGGCGCACATGGAGGACGTGCGCAGCAGCGCCCTGTCCATCGTCAAGGGCCACCGGGTCGCCGAGCTGATGTCCATCGGCGAGGAGATCTACGACGAGTACATGGCCGACCGCATCTGGCCCGGCACCCGCGCTCTCGCCCAGGCCCATCTGGACGCCGGTCAGCGGGTCTGGCTGGTGACCGCCGCCCCGGTCGAGACGGCGACGATCATCGCCCGGCGGCTCGGCCTGACCGGGGCCCTGGGGACGGTGGCCGAGTCCGTGGGCGGCGTCTACACCGGCCGGCTGGTCGGCGAGCCGCTGCACGGCCCGGCCAAGGCCGAGGCCGTACGGGCGCTGGCGACGGCCGAGGGCCTGGACCTCTCCCGCTGCGCGGCCTACAGCGACTCCTCGAACGACATCCCGATGCTCTCGATCGTGGGCCATCCGTACGCGGTGAACCCGGACACCCGGCTGCGCAAGCACGCCCGGGAACACGGCTGGCGGCTGCGGGACTACCGCACCGGCCGCAAGGCAGCCAAGATCGGCATCCCGGCGGCGGCCGGGGTGGGCGCGGTGGCGGGCGGCACGGCGGCCGCCGTGGCCCTGCACCGCCGCCGCCGCTGACCACCAACGGCCACCCACCACTGGCCACCGACGCCCGCGCACCCCTGACCACCGGCGGCCACCCACTCCTGGCCGCCGACGCCCGCGCACCACTGGCCGCCGGCGCCCGCGCACCACTGGCCACCGGCGGCCACCCGGCCCTGGCCGTCGACGGCCGCGCACCCCTGACCACCGACGCCCGCGCATCGCTGGCCGTCGGCGACCGCCCCACCCGCCCGGCCTCGCGCCGAGCCCTTCCCTCGGGCCCGCCGCGGGCGGCCGCGCTGACCATCTGCGCACGACCGTGACCGAGGACGGTCAAGGCTGACCATTGATCGCGCTCCGTGACGGCGCACGCGCCGATACACAGCGTCACCAACCGAACGCGCCCGCTCTGTTTCAGTCATTCCGCACTTCCTACCCCACAGCGCCCCCGCCAGTCCCCTTACCGCCGCTTTGTCACAACACGCCACACAATCGCACAACTCACGAATAATTCCGATCAATCTGCTGCCCGCGTTCGATACTTGATGGGTCATCAATCCATAACGGAGCGAACGGAAGCGATGATTTGAGCAACTGGGTGTAGTGCCGCCTGTACGAAGCGTTATTCTCCTTAGACGCAAACCGGTACCCACGCGTCCCTACGGCGGGTGACGGTCCCGTACTGCACGTGATGGAAGCTCTGCCTCTGGGAGTCCCGTGTACCCACACGTCGGGGTTGACGCCTCGGGCCTGGCTACGCTGCGCGCAACGGTCCTCGACTGTCTGCGCGGCTTCGTCCCCACCGCGTATGCCGTCCCCGCCCTCGCCACCCCCCTGCCCGTCAGCCCAGCCGTCGGCACGGCCACTCACACCGGCCAGGCCGGCCCGTGCTACGCCCTGGCGGACGGTGGCGCCGCGGTCGGCAGACGCTCCCGCGGCTCCACCCCCACCACCCGGCGCCCCGGCGCCGACAGCGACAGCCGCCGCATGATGGATCTCGTCGAGCGCGCCCAGTCCGGGGAGGCCGAGGCGTTCGGCAGGCTCTACGACCAGTACGCCGACACCGTCTACCGCTACATCTACTACCGCGTGGGCGGCCGGGCCACGGCCGAGGACCTCACCAGCGAGACGTTCCTGCGCGCCCTGCGCCGCATCGGCACCTTCACCTGGCAGGGCCGCGACTTCGGCGCCTGGCTGGTGACCATCGCCCGCAACCTCGTCGCCGACCACTTCAAATCCAGCCGCTTCCGGCTGGAGGTCACCACCGGCGAGATGCTGGACGCCAATGAGGTCGAGCGCAGCCCCGAGGACTCCGTCCTCGAATCGCTCTCCAACGCCGCACTGCTACAGGCGGTACGAAAACTCAACCCGCAGCAGCAGGAGTGCGTGACGCTCCGCTTCCTCCAGGGCCTCTCGGTAGCCGAGACCGCCCGGGTCATGGGGAAGAACGAGGGCGCCATCAAAACCCTTCAGTACCGGGCCGTCCGCACCCTGGCCCGGCTCCTTCCGGACGACGCCCGCTGACCACCCGTAGCACTCCGGCCACGGCCCGTCCGCCCGTGGGGAGGGCGTAACCCGGGTGCTGCGCCGCTCGTTGTGGGGGATGCAGGCGCCTCGCGGTCGTACCCTGCCCGTGGTCCACTCACTCGATCGGGTGGACGCGCGCTTGGCACGGAACCCCTCGGGTGTCCTGGGGAGTCGACCGTCACGACGAGAGGAGGTGCCGCCTGTGATCGCGAACGTATCGGCACACCGGCGGGCGAACGCCTTCGCCAAGGCCCTGGAGGCCCTGGAGGCCCTGGAGAGCAACCACCAGGCCCCCCGGGACGAGACGCCGCACCAACAGCCAGGCTCCTCATCGGCGGAGAGCGCCGAGCGGAGACGGCTGCTGGCCCTGGCGAACGGGCTGGGCGAGCTGCCGGCACCGACATTGGACCCGGAGGTCCGCACGGCGCAGCGGGCCCAGCTGCTCGCCGCCATGGAGGCGGCCTTCGCCGAGGGCGCGCCACGCGTACCCGAGCAGCGCCGCCGCACCAGCGGCGCCCATCGCGCCAAACCCCCGGTGGCGAGACTGCGCCCCCGTTCCCGCTGGTCCAAGGGGCTTGCGGCCGGGGGGCTCACGTTCGGCGTCGCGGCGGGCGCCTTCGGCGGCGTCGCCGCGGCCAGCTCAAACGCGCTGCCGGGCGACACCCTCTACGGGTTCAAGCGCGGTATGGAGGATCTCAAGCTCGAGATGGCGGACGGCGACGCCGACCGGGGCCGGATCTATCTGGACCAGGCCTCGACACGGCTGAGCGAGGCGCGCCGTCTGATGGAGCGGGCCCGCAGCCGCGATCTGGACCATGACTCACTGGGAGAGATCCGCCGGACCCTGGCCGGTATGCGCCATGACGCCTCCGAGGGCCACCGGCTGCTGCACCAGGTCTACCAGCGGGACGGCTCACTCGGCCCGATCCAGCAGCTGTCCTCCTTCTCCCAGACCCACCGCGACGGTTGGAGCCGACTGCGTGAGCAGTTGCCGGTCCAGCTCATGGACGTCGGCGACGAGGTCAGCTCGGTCTTCGACGCCATAGACCAAGAGGTCGGTCCGCTGCGGGCGCTGCTCCCCACGAAGAAGGACCAGCAGGGCCAGTCCGGCCGGCAGACCGGCCACCCGCCCGAGCGCCCCGGCGCGGTGGAGCTGGGCAACCGCTCGGCGTCCGCCTCGGCCACCCCGAGCAGCAGCCGCACCGGCGAGACCGCCACCGGCCCGCACCCGTCGTCCTCGACGGGCACTCAGGAGCAGGCCGGCGGCCTGGTGGGCGGCACCGGCGATCTGGTGGATCCGCCGTTGGGCGGCGCGAGCCCCAGCCCGTCCACGGGCAAGGGCGACCCGGCCGGCAAACCGTCCCAGCCGGACATCACCATCCCCCCGCTGCTGCCGGACCTTCTGCCGGGCCTGACCCTCGACGGCGACGACACGAGGTGACCATGTCCTGGGGGTGGGTCGTGCGCACCGCCGCGCACCACCCACCCCCGGACCGCCGGTCTCGGTGCCGCGCTCCGACAACCCTCAGAAGAACACCGACCGCCGCTGCACCAGCAGCTTGTAGAGCGTGTGCTGGATCGTTTCGCGTACCTGGTCGGTCAGGTTGAACATCAGCATCGGGTCGTCCGCCGCCTCCGGCGGATGGCCGTCGGTGGGGATGGGCTCGCCGAACTGGATGGTCCACTTCGTCGGCAGCGGCAGCGCGCCCAGCGGCCCGAGCAGCGGGAAGGTCGGCGTGATCGGGAAGTACGGCAGGCCGAGCAGCCGGGCCAGGGTCTTCGCGTTCCCCACCATCGGGTAGATCTCCTCCGCGCCCACGATCGAGCACGGCACGATCGGCGCCCCCGCGCGCAGCGCCGTCGAGACGAAGCCGCCCCGCCCGAAGCGCTGTAGCTTGTACCGCTCCGCGAACGGTTTGCCGATCCCCTTGAAGCCCTCCGGCATCACCCCGACCACCTCGCCGCGCTCCAGCAGCAGCTGGGCGTCCTCGGCGCAGGCGAGGGTGTGGCCCGCCTTACGGGCGAGCTCGTTGACGACCGGGAGCATGAAGACCAGATCGGCGGCGAGCAGCCGCAGATGGCGCTCGGCGGGGTGGTTGTCGTGCACCGCCACCTGGAGCATCAGCCCGTCCAGCGGCAACACCCCGGAGTGGTTGGCGACGACGAGCGCACCGCCGCTGTCGGGGATGTTCTCGATCCCCTTCACCTCGACCCGGAAGTACTTCTCGTACACCGGGCGGAGCAGGGACATCAGGACCTGGTCGGTCAGGTCGTGGTCGTAGCCGAAGTCGTCGACCTCGTAGTCCCCGGTGATCCGGCGGCGCAGAAAGCTCAGCCCGTGGGCCAGCTTGCGCTCCCAGTCCCCGCCGCCCGGGGCCGGCTTGGGCGGGTCCGGCGGCAGCGGCGGCACGGCCGCGGCCGCCGTCTGGGGACGCTGCTCGGACGCCTCGTCGCGCTGCTGCGGTACGGGCTTGAGCGAGCCCTGGGCGCGGCCGCCGCGTCCCGGGCGCGGGCCCTTCCGCCGGGACCGGGGTTCCTCACCGAACGGAATGACCTTGGCATCCGCCATGGTGGTTGCGCTCCTCACGTCTGGACGCCGGCGGGCAGCAGCGCGGCGAGCCGGTCGATGGTACGGGCGAGGGTCTCGGGCGGGAGGAGTCCGGGGCCGCGGCTGTGCGCATAGTCCGCGAGGGCGCCGGCGGTGGTGTGCTCGGGTTCGAACCCCAGGGTCTCGCGCATCTGGTTGGTGGCCACGACCCGGCCGTGGGTGAGCAGCCGGATCTGCTCGGGTGAGAAGTCGGTGATGCCGAGTGACCGCAGGGCGGTACGGGCCCAGCGCAGAGTGGGCAGCAGCAGCGGCAGGGTCGGGCGGCCGAGCCGCCGGGCGGCCTGGGAGAGCAGCAGAACCCCGTCTCCGGCGATGTTGAACGTGCCGCTGTTGAGCGTGGACCGGCGCGGTTCGGAGGCCGCGATGCGCAGCACCTCGATGGCGTCCTTCTCATGGACGAACTGGAGCCGCGGGTCATAGCCGATGACGGTGGGCAGTACGGGCAGCGCGAAGTACTCGGCGAGCGGTGAGTCCGCGCACGGGCCCAGGATGTTGGCGAAGCGCAGCACGCACACCGCGACATCGGGGCGGCGCCGGGCGAAGCCGCGGACATATCCCTCGACCTCGACGGTGTCCTTGGCGAAGCCGCCGCTCGGCAGGGATTTGGGCGGCGTGGTCTCGCTGAAGACGGCGGGGTCGCGGGGCGCGGAGCCGTACACATTGGTGCTGGACTTCACCACCAGCCGCTGGACCGAGGGCGCCTTCTGGCAGGCGCCGAGCAGCTGCATGGTGCCGATGACATTGGTCTCCTTGACCGAGGTGCGATTGCCGCGCGCCCCCAGCGGAGTGCCGTTGATGTCCATGTGGACGACGGTGTGGACGCCGTATTCGGCGAGCAGTTTCCCGATCGTGGGGTGACGGATGTCGGCCCGGACGAAGTCGGCGTCGTCGAGGTGGTGTTCGGGGGGCACGGCGTCCACGCCGATCACCCGCTCCACATCGGGTTCGCGCTGTATGCGCCGGACGAATCGGCCTCCCAGCCGACGAGCGACTCCGGTGACGAGCACGACCTTCCCCAAGATCAGCGCCTTCCTTCCCACCCTCGTCCGAGCTGGGCTGTGCCGAACACCGTAACCGCTCGGTGTTGCACTGTGATGACCACTCGCCGCGCGGTGTGGCGTTTTAAGCCGGGGCCGGAGGGGCGGCCGTGGCGGAGACCGGTGCGGCGCACGCACCGCAGCCCTTCCACCGGCGGTGGAAGGGCTGCGGGACGAACACAGCGTCGCTTGCTTACTTCTTGTTGCGACGCTGAACGCGCGTGCGCTTGAGCAGCTTGCGGTGCTTCTTCTTAGCCATCCGCTTACGCCGCTTCTTGATAACAGAGCCCACGACTACCCTCGCTCACTTCGACTCACTCGGTGCGGGGCGTCCGAGCCCACACGACCTACATCGGGCCAGCCTACCCGGCGCCGAGCGAACCACGTAATCCGAGGGCCTCCCCGGGCCCGGAAAGGACCTAAGCGGACTCCACCCCCACATAGGACTCGCGGAGGTATTCATGAACCGCTTGCTCCGGGACCCGGAAGGACCTGCCCACCCGGATCGCCGGCAGATGACCGCTGTGCACCAAGCGGTACACGGTCATCTTGGACACTCGCATCACCGAGGCGACTTCCGCCACGGTCAGAAACTGAACCTCGTTCAGAGGCCTTTCGCCAGCAGCCATGACACACCTGAACCTTCCGCACATGTCGGGCACCGGCTTCCCCTCCGGTGACTCCTTGTCGCATGCGCGCTCCTCCCCAGGTTAGGGGCGGGTGATGCAAGTGGGGAAGAGGAGTAGCGATCGGACGCCTACTGTGACAGACACGCTCGATTGAGTACATAGCGAGTAATTGGCCGGTAGTAACCAGACCGCACAGCGTCATCAAGCGGAACGGCGACGGACACCCGTCCCTCGGCCTCCCCGACGAACAGCGCGGGGTCGTCCGTGTCCCCCAGCCCAATGGCCTCGAAGCCCAGCTGACCTGCCCCGCAGACCCATCCGTGGTCCCCGACGACCAGTCCGGGCAGCGGGCCGCCGGACTCCGCGGCACAGCCGAGGGCGACCCGAACCGGGAGCGGCGAATGGCTGTGGGCGCCCGGCTCATTCGCGGTGGGATGAGCGCCGGGCTCCCGCACCATCGCGACTCCCCGTACGTAGGCGAGCCGGTGAGGGCGTACGCCGAACCGCGTCGTTATGTCGATACATCTACCCTGCGCGGGGGTGAGCACACGGCAGCCGGCCGCCGAGAGCGCCGACGCCAAGGCGGCGTAGAAACCGAGGAGGCGGTGGGGATGGCCGGTGCCGAGGAGCACGGGCAGCCGGGCCAGGGCGGCGGTGCGCAGCCGGTCCGCGAAGGCATCCAGCGCGGCGATCGTCAGCTCTGGATCGATCACATCCTGACCCGAAGCGTCGGCCGGGTTGACCGAAACCCCACATTTGTCGCTCATCAGGCATAGCAATTCCGTAAAGGACCAGTCGTATTCGGGCTCCAACCCGAGCAGCACCCGGGGGTCCCGGGCGGCGAAGAGCCGATAGCGGCGCAGGCTCTCCTCCCGGCGCGTCGCCACGGGTCCGGCGAGCCGCGCCGCCAGCAGATGCGCGCGCAGCGCGGCGGTACTCCACACGTCTTCGATGCTGGCGGACCCACCCCGCCGGCCGCCGGGATACACCGGCAGACCCCACGGTTGGCGTAACGCCCACCGCGTCAGCCCGTGGTCCGCATCAGCCCCTCGTCCGGGCATGCCCCCGCCCCGGCGTTCTCGCGGGCGGTACGGGGGTGGTTCACGGAAGCAGCCCGTGCTGGGGAAAGACCGCCCGGCGCGTCGCCAGGATCGCCTGGTCCAGCCGGTCCGCCGGGTCGTACCCCGACTCGGCGAACTCCCGCCAGCTCGGCTCCCGCCCGTCCGTCATCCGCCGCGGCGCGTCCATCCGGGTCCGCCGGTAGACCTCCTGCCGCCACTCCTCCGGGACCGGCGTCCCGGCCGCCACCGGCCGCCCCGCCGCGATCGCGACCAGATGCGTCCAGGACCGCGGCACCACGTCCACCACCGCGTAGCCACCGCCGCCGAGCGCGAGCCAGCGCCCGTCCGCGTGCTCATGTGCCAGCCGGTGACAGCTCTCCGCGACCGCCCGCTGTGCGTCCACGGTCACCGCCAAGTGGGCCAGCGGGTCCTCGACATGGGTGTCCGCGCCGTGCTGGGTCACCAGCACCTGCGGACCGAACGCCGCCAACAGCTCCGGCACCACCGCGTGAAAGGCCCGCAGCCATCCCGCGTCCCCGGTCCCGGCGGGCAGCGCCACATTGACCGCCGAGCCCTCGGCGCCCTCCCCGCCCGTCTCCTCCGGCCAGCCGGTCTGCGGGAACAGGGTCCGGGGATGCTCGTGCAGCGAGATCGTCAGCACCCGCGGATCGTCCCAGAAGGCCGCCTGCACCCCGTCCCCGTGGTGGACGTCCACATCCACGTACGCGACCCGCTCCGCCCCCAGCTCCAGCAGCCGCGCGACCGCCAGCGCCGCGTCGTTGTAGACGCAGAACCCGGACGCGCCCCGGGGCATCGCATGGTGCAGCCCGCCCGTGAAGTTCACCGCGTGCAGCGCCTCGCCGCGCCACACGTCCTCGGCGGCGCCGACCGACTGCCCGGCGATCAGCGCGGACGCCTCGTGCATCCCCGCGAAGGCCGGATCGTCGATCGTCCCGAGGCCGTACGAGCCGTCGGCCGACTCCGGGGCGGCCGAGACCCGCCGCACCGCCTCGATGTACTCCGGCCCGTGGACCAGGCGCAGCGTCGACTCCCCCGCCGGTTTGGCGGCCACCACCCGGACCGCCCGGTCCAGTCCGTACGCCTCCACCAACCGCATGGTCAGCGCGAGCCGCACCGGGTCCATCGGATGCCCGGCGCCGAAGTCGTACCCGGTTACTGCCTCATCCCACATCAACTGTGCGCGGCCGCTCATGCCCGTCACCGTATCCGGCGGGCACAGGGCTGAACGAGCGCGCGTACCGGATCGTCACCAGCACGAGCGCCATCGGCACGAGCATCGCCGCCCGGTAGCTCCACACCCCGCCCAGCGCGCCGACGAGCGGTGAGCCGACCAGAAAGCCCACGTAGTTGAAGATGTTGAGGCGTGCGACGGCGGCATCGGACGCGCCGGGGAAGAGCCGCCCGGCGGCCGCGAAGGTCTGCGGCACCAGGACGCACAACCCGAACCCCAGCAGCGTGAACCCGCCCATCCCCGCCCAGGCGCCGGGCGCCGCCGCGACCACCGCGAAACCGCCACCCGCGAGCAGCGCCCCGGCCCGGACCACGGCGACCGCGCCGAACCGCCGCACCCCCAGGTCGCCGAAGGAACGGCCGAGGAGGGTGGTGACCATGTAGACGTTGTACGGGACCGTGGCCAGCTGCTCGGAGCTGTGCAGTACGTCCTCCAGATACTTGGCGCTCCAGTTGGAGACGGTGGAGTCACCGATATAGGCGAAGGCCATGACGAGACAGAGCGGCAGCAGCAGCCGCATGCTCACCACGGTGCCGTCCTCGACCGCCTCGGCTCCCCCGGCCCCCTCCGCAGTGCCCTGGTGATCCAGGTACCAGTGGCCGGCGATCAGCGCGGCGGGCACCAGGGTGGCGACGACCGGCGCGTAGAGCGCGGGAAGCGGCAGATCCCAGTGCGCACCCGCCCAGGCGAGCGTGGCGCCGGCGATCCCGCCCAGGCTGTACGCGGCGTGGAAGCCGAGCATGATGCTGCGCCCGTACGCGCGCTGAAGACTCACCCCGAGCATGTTCATCGACGCGTCCAGCGCCCCGACCGTCAGTCCGAACACCGCGAGCGCCAGGGCGAGCTGCCACACCGCCGTACCCGATCCGGCGGCGAGCAGGGCGAGGGAGACGACGGGCTGCACCAGACGGAGGACCAGCCCCGGACGCGCCCGCTTGACGAGATGCTCGGTGCCGACGCTGCCCACACCGGCGAGGACCGGCACGGCGGCCAGGAAGAGGGGCAGCAGCCCGTCGGATATCCCGTACCGGTCCTGCAACGCCGGTATGCGCGTCACCAGCAGAGCGAAGACCGCGCCCTGGACGAAGAAGCTGATGGCCAGCGAGGCCCGGCCCTGCCGGAGCCGGCGGCTCGGGCGCGAATCCGTCATGGCCGTGGAGCGTACGGCCCCCGCACTACGTGTGGGTAGAGGTGAGCAGCCCTCGCAGTTCGGCCATATCGGCGAAGTGGGCCACGGCCGTGGAGAGTTTGGCGACCGGGGTCATGGCGGTGTAGCCGTACACATCCATTCCGGCGGCCAGGGCGGCCTGGACCCCGAGCGGACTGTCCTCGACGACGGCACAGCGCCGGGGCGCCACCCCCATGCGCTCGGCCGCGTGCAGAAACAGATCCGGCGCGGGCTTGCCCCGGCCCACGTCCTCGGAGCTGAAGATGCGGTCCTCGCCGAAGAGGTCGTACAGCCCGGTCGTGCGGAGGGCGACGCGGATGCGGTCATGGCTGCCCGAGGAGGCGACGCAGTACGGAATCCCGTCGGCCCGCAGCTTCTCCAGGACTTCGGCGACACCGGCGACCGGCTTCAGCTCGCGGCGGAAGGCGTCGAAGACCCGGCCGTGGAAGGTGGTGTCGAAGTCCGGCGGCAGCCGCCGGCCCGAGCGCTCGAGCACCAGGTCATGGACGCGATGCAGGGCCGAGCCCATGTAGTCGCGGATGGAGTCCTCGTAGCTGGTGGGGTGCCCCAACTCCGTGAGGTAGGCGGCGAGAAGCCGGTTGGAGATGGGCTCGCTGTCGACGAGCACCCCGTCGTTGTCGAAGATGACCAGGTCATAGCGCATGCGGTCAGCCTACAAACCGGCTCAGCCCATGAACCGGCCATGAGAAAAGCCCGGTTGCGAGCCGAAGCTCCCAACCGGGCTTTTCGTAAAATTTGTTCGGCGGCGTCCTACTCTCCCACAGGGTCCCCCCTGCAGTACCATCGGCGCTGAAAGGCTTAGCTTCCGGGTTCGGAATGTAACCGGGCGTTTCCCTAACGCTATGACCACCGAAACACTATGAAGATAACAACCGGAAACAACACGGTTCATTACTTCAGAACCAACACAGTGGACGCGAGCAACTGAGGACAAGCCCTCGGCCTATTAGTACCAGTCAACTCCACCGGTCACCCGGCTTCCATATCTGGCCTATCAACCCAGTCGTCTACTGGGAGCCTTAACCCCTCAAGGAGGTGGGAGCCCTCATCTCGAAGCAGGCTTCCCGCTTAGATGCTTTCAGCGGTTATCCCTCCCGAACGTAGCCAACCAGCCATGCCCTTGGCAGAACAACTGGCACACCAGAGGTTCGTCCGTCCCGGTCCTCTCGTACTAGGGACAGCCCTTCTCAAGACTCCTACGCGCACAGCGGATAGGGACCGAACTGTCTCACGACGTTCTAAACCCAGCTCGCGTACCGCTTTAATGGGCGAACAGCCCAACCCTTGGGACCGACTCCAGCCCCAGGATGCGACGAGCCGACATCGAGGTGCCAAACCATCCCGTCGATATGGACTCTTGGGGAAGATCAGCCTGTTATCCCCGGGGTACCTTTTATCCGTTGAGCGACGGCGCTTCCACAAGCCACCGCCGGATCACTAGTCCCGACTTTCGTCCCTGCTCGACCCGTCGGTCTCACAGTCAAGCTCCCTTGTGCACTTACACTCAACACCTGATTGCCAACCAGGCTGAGGGAACCTTTGGGCGCCTCCGTTACCCTTTAGGAGGCAACCGCCCCAGTTAAACTACCCACCAGACACTGTCCCTGATCCGGATCACGGACCCAGGTTAGACATCCAGCACGACCAGAGTGGTATTTCAACAACGACTCCACCACAACTGGCGTTGCGGCTTCACAGTCTCCCACCTATCCTACACAAGCCGAACCGAACACCAATATCAAGCTGTAGTAAAGGTCCCGGGGTCTTTCCGTCCTGCTGCGCGAAACGAGCATCTTTACTCGTAGTGCAATTTCACCGGGCCTATGGTTGAGACAGTCGAGAAGTCGTTACGCCATTCGTGCAGGTCGGAACTTACCCGACAAGGAATTTCGCTACCTTAGGATGGTTATAGTTACCACCGCCGTTTACTGGCGCTTAAGTTCTCAGCTTCGCGGAGTCGAAACCCCACTAACCGGTCCCCTTAACGTTCCAGCACCGGGCAGGCGTCAGTCCGTATACATCGCCTTACGGCTTCGCACGGACCTGTGTTTTTAGTAAACAGTCGCTTCTCGCTGGTCTCTGCGGCCACCACCAGCTCCGAGTGCAAAACCCATCACCAGCAATGGCCCCCCTTCTCCCGAAGTTACGGGGGCATTTTGCCGAGTTCCTTAACCATAGTTCACCCGAACGCCTCGGTATTCTCTACCTGACCACCTGAGTCGGTTTAGGGTACGGGCCGCCATGAAACTCGCTAGAGGCTTTTCTCGACAGCATAGGATCATCCACTTCACCACAATCGGCTCGGCATCAGGTCTCACCCACAATGAGAGACGGATTTACCTACCCCTCGGGCTACACCCTTACCCCGGGACAACCACCGCCCGGGCTGGACTACCTTCCTGCGTCACCCCATCACTCACCTACTACAGGTCTGGACCGTCGGCTCCACCACTCCCCTTCACCCGAAGGATCCAGGGCGGCTTCACGGACTTAGCATCGCCTGGTTCAGCGTTGGCGCTTCAAAGCGGGTACCGGAATATCAACCGGTTGTCCATCGACTACGCCTGTCGGCCTCGCCTTAGGTCCCGACTTACCCTGGGCAGATCAGCTTGACCCAGGAACCCTTAGTCAATCGGCGCACACGTTTCCCACGTGTGAATCGCTACTCATGCCTGCATTCTCACTCGTGAACCATCCACAACTCGCTTACACGGCTGCTTCACCCGGCACACGACGCTCCCCTACCCATCACAGCCCCCGTTAGGGGTACATACTGCAATGACACGACTTCGGCGGTACGCTTGAGCCCCGCTACATTGTCGGCGCGGAATCACTTGACCAGTGAGCTATTACGCACTCTTTCAAGGATGGCTGCTTCTAAGCCAACCTCCTGGTTGTCTCTGCGACTCCACATCCTTTCCCACTTAGCGTACGCTTAGGGGCCTTAGTCGATGCTCTGGGCTGTTTCCCTCTCGACCATGGAGCTTATCCCCCACAGTCTCACTGCCGCGCTTTCACTTACCGGCATTCGGAGTTTGGCTAAGGTCAGTAACCCGGTAGGGCCCATCGCCTATCCAGTGCTCTACCTCCGGCAAGAAACACACGACGCTGCACCTAAATGCATTTCGGGGAGAACCAGCTATCACGGAGTTTGATTGGCCTTTCACCCCTAACCACAGGTCATCCCCCAGGTTTTCAACCCTGGTGGGTTCGGTCCTCCACGAAGTCTTACCTCCGCTTCAACCTGCCCATGGCTAGATCACTCCGCTTCGGGTCTTGAGCGTGCTACTCAAACGCCCTCTTCGGACTCGCTTTCGCTACGGCTCCCCCACACGGGTTAACCTCGCAACACACCGCAAACTCGCAGGCTCATTCTTCAAAAGGCACGCAGTCACGACGCAGAGACAAGTCTCTGCGCGACGCTCCCACGGCTTGTAGGCACACGGTTTCAGGTACTATTTCACTCCGCTCCCGCGGTACTTTTCACCATTCCCTCACGGTACTATCCGCTATCGGTCACCAGGGAATATTTAGGCTTAGCGGGTGGTCCCGCCAGATTCACACGGGATTTCTCGGGCCCCGTGCTACTTGGGAAACAAGCAAGCAAGCCACCACGATTTCAGCTACGGGGGTCTTACCCTCTACGCCGGGCCTTTCGCATGCCCTTCGCCTATCGCAATGGTTTCTGACTCACCCAGCCGCCGGCAGACGACCGAAGCTCGCTCCCACAACCCCGCATGCGCAACCCCTGCCGGGTATCACACACATACGGTTTAGCCTCATCCAGTTTCGCTCGCCACTACTCCCGGAATCACGGTTGTTTTCTCTTCCTGCGGGTACTGAGATGTTTCACTTCCCCGCGTTCCCTCCACATACCCTATGTGTTCAGGTATGGGTGACAGCCCATGACGACTGCCGGGTTTCCCCATTCGGACACCCCCGGATCACAGCTCGGTTGACAGCTCCCCGGGGCCTATCGCGGCCTCCCACGTCCTTCATCGGTTCCTGGTGCCAAGGCATCCACCGTGCGCCCTTAAAAACTTGGCCACAGATGCTCGCGTCCACTGTGCAGTTCTCAAACAACGACCCGTACCCCGTCACCCACACTCACGTGCAGTCACCAGGACCGGCCGAAGGAACAAGCGAAACCCTCTTCGCCCGTACCCTCAGACACCCAACAGCGTGCCCGACCCGACCGCACCCGATCATCCCGTTCCACACCCCCGAAGAGGCAGTACTGAAGACACCAGGCCAACGGCCGTGCCGAAAAGTCAACGTTCCACCCATGAGCAACCGTGCGAGACACTCGCTCGCAGTCGGCTATGTGCTCCTTAGAAAGGAGGTGATCCAGCCGCACCTTCCGGTACGGCTACCTTGTTACGACTTCGTCCCAATCGCCAGTCCCACCTTCGACGGCTCCCCCCACAAGGGTTGGGCCACCGGCTTCGGGTGTTACCGACTTTCGTGACGTGACGGGCGGTGTGTACAAGGCCCGGGAACGTATTCACCGCAGCAATGCTGATCTGCGATTACTAGCGACTCCGACTTCATGGGGTCGAGTTGCAGACCCCAATCCGAACTGAGACCGGCTTTTTGAGATTCGCTCCACCTCACGGCTTCGCAGCTCATTGTACCGGCCATTGTAGCACGTGTGCAGCCCAAGACATAAGGGGCATGATGACTTGACGTCGTCCCCACCTTCCTCCGAGTTGACCCCGGCAGTCTCCTGTGAGTCCCCATCACCCCGAAAGGCATGCTGGCAACACAGAACAAGGGTTGCGCTCGTTGCGGGACTTAACCCAACATCTCACGACACGAGCTGACGACAGCCATGCACCACCTGTACACCGACCACAAGGGGGCACCCATCTCTGAGTGTTTCCGATGTATGTCAAGCCTTGGTAAGGTTCTTCGCGTTGCGTCGAATTAAGCCACATGCTCCGCCGCTTGTGCGGGCCCCCGTCAATTCCTTTGAGTTTTAGCCTTGCGGCCGTACTCCCCAGGCGGGGAACTTAATGCGTTAGCTGCGGCACGGACAACGTGGAATGTCGCCCACACCTAGTTCCCAACGTTTACGGCGTGGACTACCAGGGTATCTAATCCTGTTCGCTCCCCACGCTTTCGCTCCTCAGCGTCAGTATCGGCCCAGAGATCCGCCTTCGCCACCGGTGTTCCTCCTGATATCTGCGCATTTCACCGCTACACCAGGAATTCCGATCTCCCCTACCGAACTCTAGCCTGCCCGTATCGAATGCAGACCCGGAGTTAAGCCCCGGGCTTTCACATCCGACGCGACAAGCCGCCTACGAGCTCTTTACGCCCAATAATTCCGGACAACGCTTGCGCCCTACGTATTACCGCGGCTGCTGGCACGTAGTTAGCCGGCGCTTCTTCTGCAGGTACCGTCACTTGCGCTTCTTCCCTGCTGAAAGAGGTTTACAACCCGAAGGCCGTCATCCCTCACGCGGCGTCGCTGCATCAGGCTTGCGCCCATTGTGCAATATTCCCCACTGCTGCCTCCCGTAGGAGTCTGGGCCGTGTCTCAGTCCCAGTGTGGCCGGTCGCCCTCTCAGGCCGGCTACCCGTCGTCGCCTTGGTAGGCCATCACCCCACCAACAAGCTGATAGGCCGCGGGCTCATCCTGCACCGCCGGAGCTTTCCACCACCAGACCATGCGGTCAGCGGTCATATCCGGTATTAGACCCCGTTTCCAGGGCTTGTCCCAGAGTGCAGGGCAGATTGCCCACGTGTTACTCACCCGTTCGCCACTAATCCCCGGCCGAAACCGGTTCATCGTTCGACTTGCATGTGTTAAGCACGCCGCCAGCGTTCGTCCTGAGCCAGGATCAAACTCTCCGTGAATGCTTCCGGGATATCCCGGCAAACACTGCACGAGAGCGGAACAGAACCAGAGGAATAATCCAGTCCCGTTCACAGCGTCCTCGCTGTGTTTTTCAAAGGAACCTCGTCCGAGAAGGACGGGGTTATCAACATATCTGGCGTTGACTTTTGGCACACTGTTGAGTTCTCAAGGAACGGACGCTTCCTTCGAAACCCTTTCACCGGTTTCTCCGGGCGCTTCCCTTCGGTGTTTCCAACCTTACCAGATCCGATTTCCGGTCCGTTTCCGATCCGAATTTCGTTTCCGGCCCCCTGTTGGAGCGGGGTGTTTCGCGCCTTCCGGCGTGTCCACTACTTTAGCGGATTCCCCCGGATGCTCATAATCGAGCTTCCCGATCCGAATTTCGGCATGCCGAAATCCATCCCGATGAGGGGCCGTGCAGAAGTGGTTTGCCGCCGGTGCGGCTCGAGTGGTTGTCGCGTTTCCCGGCAGGGCTCCGCGGCAACCCGGTGAACACTACACGACGCCCCGGAGACCACCAAACCCATGTCGTGCCCCCCGTCGGAGGCGTATGGTCCATGGCATGACGAGCGCATGTGCACAGCAACAGTGGTGGGCCGCCTGACGGCGGCCGCCTCCCTCAGCACATGCGCAACCACGGCCGCCGCTCCGGCGGCCGTTCGCGTCTCTCCCTCACCGCGAAGCCCGGCCGGCCGGGGCCGACGGTCCCGAGACAGCGGGAGACGACGGAGAGATGACACAGACGAAGACGACACAGCGCCGGATCTTCAGCGGGGTCAAGCCCACCGGACATCTGACCCTCGGCAATTACCTCGGAGCCGTACGCCGGTGGGTTCAGGAGGACCAGCACCGGGCCGATGCGCTGTTCTGCGTCGTCGATCTGCACGCGCTCACGGTGGAGCACGATCCGGCGCGGGTGCGGCGGCTCACCCGGCAGGCCGCCACGCTGCTGCTGGCCTCGGGGCTCGATCCCGAGCGCTGCACGCTGTTCGTCCAGAGCCATGTGGACGAGCACGCACGGCTGTCCTATCTGATGGAGTGCACCGCCACCGACGGCGAGATGCGGCGGATGATCCAGTACAAGGAGAAAGCCCCGCGGGAGCAGGCGCGGGGAGGGAGCGTACGGCTGTCGCTGCTCACCTATCCGGCGCTGATGGCGGCCGACATCCTCGCGTACGGAACGCATGAGGTGCCGGTCGGCGACGACCAGGTGCAGCATGTGGAGCTGGCCCGGGACCTGGCGCAGCGGTTCAACCAGCGGTACGGACCGGTCTTCACCGTGCCGCGGGCGACCCGTCCGCAGGTCTCGGCGCGGGTGATGGATCTCCAGGACCCGACCTCCAAGATGGGGAAGTCGCACGCCGAGACCGCGGGCATCGTCTATCTGCTCGATGAGCCGGACGTGGTGCGGAAGAAGATCATGCGGGCCGTCACGGACAGCGGAACCGAGGTGCGGTACGACCGGACGGAGCAGCCGGGGGTGACCAATCTGCTGGAGGTGCTCGCCTCGTGCACCGACGGTAAGCCGGAGACGCTGGCCGGGGAGTTCACCTCGTACGGAGCGCTGAAGCAGGCCACGGCGGAGGCGGTGCTGGAACTGCTGCGGCCGATCCGGGCCCGGCATGCGGAGCTGTGCGCCGATCCGTCGTATGTGGACGGGGTGCTGCGGGCCGGGGCCGAGCGGGCGCGTGGACTGGCCCGGCCCCGGGTGGACGAGGCGTATGCGGCGATCGGACTGCTGCCACCCGCTTGATCGACCGGTCGACCGGTCGACGGGGTGACGGGGCGGACCGGCGGGACGCCGCCCCGTCGGCGTCAGCTGTTGCCGGAGGCGAGCTCGCGGCTGCGGTCGCGGGCCGCCTCCAGTGCGGCGATCAGCGCGGCGCGCACCCCGTGGCGCTCCAGTTCGCGGATGGCGTTGATGGTGGTGCCCGCCGGAGAGGTCACGGCCTCACGCAGCCGGACCGGGTGCTGATCGCTGTCGCGCAGCATCACCGCCGCGCCGATGGCCGCCTGGACGATCAGGTCGTGGGCCTTGTCGCGGGGCAGGCCCAGCAGGATGCCCGCGTCGGTCATCGCCTCGACGAGGAAGTAGAAGTAGGCCGGGCCGGAGCCGGAGAGGGCGGTCGCGGCGTCCTGCTGGGACTCGGGGACGCGCAGTGTCTTGCCGACGCCGCCGAAGATGGCCTCGGTGTGGGCCAGGTGCTCCTCGGTGGCATGGCTGCCCGCCGAGATGACGGACATGGCCTCGTCGACCAGTGCGGGGGTGTTGGTCATCACGCGGACGACCGGGGTGCCGGCGGCCAGGCGCGCCTCGAAGAAGGAGGTGGGGATGCCGGCGGCGCCGGAGATGACCAGCCGGTCGGCGGGGACGTGCGGGGCGAGCTCATCGAGCAGGGTGCCCATGTCCTGCGGTTTGACGGTGAGGATGAGGGTGTCGGCGGACTTGGCGGCCTCCGGGTTGGAGACGGCCTCGACCCCGTAGCGCGAGCGGAGTTCCTCGGCTCGCTCGGGACGGCGGGCGGTGACCAGCAGATCGGACGGCGCCCAGCCGCCTCGGATCATTCCGCTGAGAAGGGCTTCGCCGATCTTTCCCGTGCCGAGCACGGCGACCTTCTCCGTCATAGTGCGGCTCTCCTCATGCCTGAGCGGCTCGTGCTGTGCTGTGTGCTGTGCGGCGTATGCCTGTTTCTCGCCATCCTCGCACGGATGGCTCATCCCCCAGGGTCCCTGCCCACGGCCCTTGTGCGTCCTTATGGATAACTTATTCATTGTTCGATGAATTAAATTTTTCGCGCCCCCCGGCGTGACCGGAGAACCGCTTCGCGCCAGCGCCGACCGGGGCGCCCGGAACCAAACAGTCCTGTTCGATGACCCCACGTTCACAAGTTGATTACATAGCGACTTGCAAATGGTCACGATCTCATGGACACAATAGGGACCGGTGTCTATGTGTACGGGAAGGGGGCGATGGTGAGGACGATTCGGCATACCGCTCGAGCCTTGGTCATGGCGGTATCCGTGTTGCTCGCTCTCTTCATCGCAGCAGACTGCGCGTCCGCGCAGGTCATTCCTTCCGACACGATCAGCGTCACCGCATCAGCCGAATCGCGCTCGGCCAACGAAGCTTTGGTCTCCGCGCACGGCAACACCGGGGCGGAGGACTGCAAGGGGCTCCGTGGACGGGCCCCGCTCACCGCTCCCACACCGACCGGCAAATACGGATGCGTGTGCGGTTGCGAAGCCGGTGTTCCGGTGCCGCGTACCGGCATCACCACACCGATCACCGCACGGCAGGCCGTTCCGGTGTCGAGATCGGGCGAACTGCCCGTCATCCTCCAGATCTTCCGCTGCTGAGAGCTACACCGTCGTAGCCCGGCGGTCCGTGTCACACCTTTCACGCGTTGCCCAACGCTTTTCACGCTTTTCGCAGCAAGCGATCTCAACCGCCAGCGACCGATTCCATCGATCCCACTGACGTAGCGCTATGCCGTGCCCCCGCCTGCCCATGAGCCGGTGACGGGGCGCACTGGAGGCAACCCTCATGCGAAACTCTCTTCTCGACCGTTTCCGTGGTGCCGGAGGCACCTCAGGCTCATCCGGCGCCGGAACATTCCGCGCCGACTTCACCGCTTCTCTCGTCGTCTTCCTCGTCGCCGTCCCCCTGTGTGTGGGGGTGGCGGTGGCCTCGGGTGTGCCGGCCGAACTCGGCCTGATCACCGGCATCGTCGGCGGGCTGGTCACCGGGTTCCTGCCAGGCAGCAGCCTTCAGGTCTCCGGCCCGGCCGCCGGTCTGACCGTGCTCGTGTACGAGGCCGTGGAGGAATACGGCGTCGCCGCGCTCGGCGTTCTCGTCCTGATCTCCGGACTGCTGCAACTGGGCATGGGCGCACTCGGGCTCGGCCGCTGGTTCCGGGCGATCTCCGTCGCCGTGGTGCAGGGCATGCTCGCCGGCATCGGCCTGGTGCTGATCGCCGGACAGCTGTACGCGCTGGCCGACGCCAAGGCGCCGAGCAGCGGGCTGGACAAGATCTTCCACATTCCGGAGCTCATCGGGGACGTGGCCGGTTCCGCGGACGCCCTCAAGGCGGTCGCCGTGGGCGCCGGGACCATCGTCGTCCTGGTGCTGTGGCCGCGTTTCCGCCAGGGCGCCAAGGTGCTGCCCGGCCCGCTGGCGGCGGTCGCGCTCGCCACGGCCGTGACCGCGATCTTCGACCTGCCGATCGCCCGGGTCGAGGTCAAGGGGCTGCTGGACGCCGTCCAGCCGCCCGGCGGCAGTGAGTTCCAGGCCCTCGCCGAGGTGGGCGTCATCGGGACCGTGCTCGCGTTCACGCTGATCGCCTCCGCCGAGAGCCTGTTCAGCGCCGCGGCCGTGGACCGGCTGCACGACGGGCCGCGTACCGACTACGACAAGGAGCTGATGGCACAGGGCGCGGGCAACGCGGTGTGCGGTGTCCTCGGGGCGCTGCCGATGACCGCGGTGATCGTGCGGAGCTCGGCCAATGTGCAGGCCGGTGCGAAGACGAAGGCGTCGCGAGTGCTGCACGGGGTGTGGCTGCTGGTCTTCGCGGTGGTCTTCCCCTCGGCGCTGGGCATCATCCCGGTGGCGACGCTCGCCGGTGTGCTGGTGCACTCGGGCTGGAAGCTGATCCCGACCAAGGACCTGGTGCCGCTGTGGCGGACCCACCGGGGCGAGGCGATCATCCTGATCGTCACCGCCGGCGCGATCGTGGTCACCAATATGTTCGAGGGTGTGATCATCGGTCTGCTGATGGCCGTGGCCAAGACGGCCTGGGAGACCTCACATGTGCATGTCGAGGTCACCGGGCGCGAGGACACGGACGGCGAGAAGCCGCTGCACGTCCGGGTGCGCGGCAACGCGACCTTCCTGCGGCTGCCCAAGCTGCTGGACGAGCTGGAGTCCCTGCCTCGTGAGCGGGAGGTGGAGCTGGACCTGACCGGACTGCGCCATGTGGACCACGCCTGCGAGATGGCGCTGGCCACGTGGACCGAGCGGCACAACGCGGTGGTCAAGCGTGATGTCGCCGCCGGGGAGGAGCGGGTCCTGGCGTAACCGACGCCCGCTCCGGCGGATAGGGCGGATCGCCCCCTTCCGCCGACCGCACCGTTCCGCCGACTGGCCCCCGGCGCGCGCTCTCGTGGCGCGCCGGGGGCCAGATGCACTTCGGCCCTGGGTTCGCTGAGTGCGCTTCGGCGGTGGGTCAGCCGCAGGGCGTGGTGACGAAGCCGTCGCTGCCGGTCTTCACATACGCGTCGGAGACGTACTGACCCGCCGCGATGCTGTCCCAGATGTCGCTGGTGCCGTACGGCCCCGATACCTTCTGGCCGTGCCGCTGGCAGCGGATGGGAACACGGCTGTTGTACGGCAGCACCTTGACGATCTTGTAGCTGGTGCCGGGCCCGCTGCGGACGTTCACCTGATAGCCGGGCGCGATCGGGTAGGTGACCGCCGCGGCGGCGGTCTCCGCGGTCTCTGCGATGCCCGTCGTATCTCTGGTGTCGGCGGTTTCCGCGATCTCTTCGATGGCCATGCGGCCCTCCCCCGTTGAACTTCTATCCGAAGTTGTGCACATGTCGTGTGAAGTGACATGACATGCGGAGGCTAACAAGGCTCGCACGTGTCATCGACTAGGCTCGCCGAGTCGCGACTGCGGCCGAATTCACGGGGGTGGGGCATGCCGCCGGTGCGCAGAGCCGGAACGGGCCCGGAAGCGGAGGATCCGGAATACGCCGGGCAGTACCGGCTCGAGGCGCGCCTCGGATCCGGTGGCATGGGCGTGGTCCATCTGGCCCGCTCGGCCTCGGGACGGCGGCTCGCGGTGAAGGTCGTCCATGCCGAGTTCGCCGAAGACCCCGAGTTCCGGGCGCGGTTCCGGCAGGAGGTGGCGGCCGCCCGGCAGGTCAGCGGCGCGTTCACGGCACCCGTGGTGGATGCCGAGCCGGAGGGGGCGCGGCCCTGGATGGCCACCCTCTACATCCCCGGCCCCACCCTCGCCGAACACGTCAAGCGGAGCGGCCCGTTGGCGCCGGACGAGATGGTGCGGCTGGCCGCGGGGCTCGCGGAGGCGCTGCGCGACATCCACCGGGTGGGCGTGGTGCACCGCGATCTCAAGCCGAGCAATGTGCTGCTCGCGGCGGACGGTCCGAAGGTCATCGACTTCGGCATCTCACGGCCGGCCGACAGCGAACTGCGAACCGAGACCGGGAAGTTGATCGGCACTCCGCCGTTCATGGCACCGGAGCAGTTCCAGCGGCCGCGTGCGGTGGGGCCGGCGGCGGATGTGTTCGCGCTGGGCTCGGTGCTGGTGCACGCGGCCACCGGGCGGGGGCCGTTCGAGTCCGACAGCCCGTACATCGTGGCGTACCAGGTGGTGCACGACGAGGCGGATCTGGCGGGGGTGCCGGATGAACTGCTGCCGCTGATCCAGCGGTGTCTGGCCAAGAACCCCGACGACCGTCCCACGCCCGACGCCCTGATGACCGTCCTGCGCGCCCTCCACGGCCCCCAGCCGCCGGTGCTGCGCGGGCCCGTCCCGCTCGTACCGCAGCAGCGGACGCCGGACGCGCACTCCTTGCCGGGTCTGCCGGGTGGGTGCGAGGGCGGCGACGCCACGGGGACGGATACGGGTACGGGTACGGGTACGGATACGCATGTGAAGCCGGTGCCGAACGAGTCCGTGCCGCGTGAGTCCGTGGCGGACGAGCCCGTGCCGGACGCGCCCGTGCCGGACGAACCGGTCGTGCGGCGGCGGGGGATGCGGCGGTGGGCGCCGGCCGGGCTCGCGGCCGTCATGCTGCTCGGCGCGGGTTCGGTCGTCGCGCTGCGCCAGTTCGACGGCGCGGACTCGTCCGGCAATGGGGGGCGGCAGCCGCGGATCAGCGCGGCGACCACGGAGGCGTGGCGACCCTGGACGACCGGGCCGGCCGCCGGAAAGGCCGCGGGCTCGGGGGCTCGGCCGATGTTCTGCTCGTACGGAGGGGGCGCGCTGTACTGCGCTCGACGCGGTGTCGAGGCCGCCCGGGTCGATCCGGACGACGGCCGGGTGGTCTGGTCGCGGCCGTCCGAGGCGGAACGCCCCGGTGCCGAGGAGGCGTTCTCCGCGCCCGTGTTCTCCGGCGGTCTGGTGCAGTCGGTGTCCCCGGACGGCAAGCGGCTGACGGCGCTCGACCCCACGACCCACCGCGTCCGCTGGAGCCGCGATGTGTCCGGTTACGACGGCAGGGTCTACTCCTCGGGTGACACCGTGCTGCTGACCGCGCCGGACGGCACGGTCACGGCGGTGAACGGCGCGACGAACGAGGAGCGGTGGAGCCACCCGCTGCCCGGCCACGCCCGGCCGTCCTTCTTCTCGTACGGCGACGGCCGCACGGCGTACGCCGTCACCACCGCGGGCGACGGCTCGCACACGCTGATCACGGCGGTGGACACGGAGCGCGGTACGACACGCTGGCGCGCCTCGCTCAGCGGGAACCTCGTCCCGGCCGGCAGCGGCCCCGGCGGAGCGCTGCTGCTGACCGCGACGGACCTCGAGACCCGCACCACCGCCGTCGTCCGCTACGACCCGCGGCGGCACGCGGAGCGGCGGGTCGCGCTGACCGCGGCGGTGGACGCGACCAGTGCGGTCACCAGCGGCGACCGGGTGTATGTACTGAGCACGGACGGCGGGCTGGTGGCCGTCGACACCCGGCGTGCGGGGGCCAAGGCACAGCTCTGGCGCCTGGAGACCTCGGTGGCCAACGCCTCACCCCTGGTGGCGGCGGACGGCCGGCTGTACTTCTCGGCGGCGGACGGCCGGCTGCTGGCCGTGGACGCCGAACGGGGCCGGATGCTCGGCGAGACCCGCTCGCGCGGGGTCGGGGCCTTCCACGGCTTCCTGGCACTGATGCCCGCGCCGGTGGCGGCCGACGGCAAGGTGTTCGCGACGGCCCCGGACGGCACGCTCTTCGCGGTGGACGGCCGGAACCCGGCCGATTGGTGAGCGGCGACCGACGACGGCGGCCGGCGGGCCCGGCCTGCGGCGGCCCGGCGGACGCTGGACGATACGGGTCGCTCCCGCAGCCCCGGCTGCTCGGCAAGCAGCCGCCGTGCGCGCTCCGACACGGTGGTGTCACCGCCGCCCAACCGTTACTGGGGTGACGGCGACACCTCACCACGGACTAGCGGATACGACAGCCTGGCGGCGGCCGGGTACCGGGGTCAGCCCAGGCAGGTGACGACCTCGCGGACAAGCGGTGAGCGGCGGCCGGCGGGCCCGGCCTGTGGCGGCCCGGCGGACGCTGGGCGATACGGATCCGCTCCCGCAGCCCCGCCTGCTCCACGACCAGCCGCCGCGCCACGCCAACCACACGGTGACGTCACCGCCGCCCAGCCGTCGCTGGGGCGACGGTGACACCTCACCAGGCGGCTACTGATACGACGACCTGGCAGTCAGCCGAAACACCGACATCAGCCGAAGCGGGTGACGGCCTCGCCGCCCAGCCGATGCTGGGCGACGGCGACGCCTCACCACACACTGCGGATACGACGGCCTGGCGGCCGCCGGGAACCGGGGTCAGCCGAGGAGGCTGACGTCGCGGACCGCGCCCTTGTCGGCGCTGGTGGCCATCGCCGCGTAGGCGCGCAGCGCGGTGGAGACCTTGCGCTGACGGTCCTTCGGGGCGTAGACGCCGCCGAGCGCCTCGCGGCGGGCCGCCAGTTCCTCGTCGCTCACCAGGAGTTCGATGGTGCGGGCGGGGATGTCGATGCGGATCCGGTCGCCGTCCTGGACCAGGGCGATGGTGCCGCCGGACGCCGCCTCCGGCGAGGCGTGGCCGATGGAGAGCCCCGAGGTGCCGCCGGAGAAGCGGCCGTCGGTGATCAGCGCGCAGGCCTTGCCCAGGCCCCGGCCCTTGAGGAAGGAGGTGGGGTAGAGCATCTCCTGCATACCGGGGCCGCCCTTGGGGCCCTCGTAGCGGATGACGACGACGTCGCCCTCCTTGACCTGCTTGCCCAGGATCCGCTCGACGGCCTCCTCCTGCGATTCGCAGACCACGGCGGGGCCCTCGAAGGTCCAGATCGACTCGTCGACGCCCGCGGTCTTCACAACGCAGCCGTCGACGGCCAGGTTGCCCTTGAGGACGGCGAGTCCGCCGTCCTTGGAGTAGGCGTGCTCCAGGTCGCGGATGCAGCCGCCGGCGGCGTCCGTGTCCAGGGAGTCCCAGCGCTCGGACTGCGAGAAGGCGGTGGCGGAGCGCTTGCAGCCGGGGGCCGCGTGCCACAGCTCGACGGCCTCGGCCGACGGCGAACCGCCGCGCACGTCCCAGGTCTTGAGCCAGTCGGCGAGCGAGGCGCTGTGCACGGAGTGGACGTTCTCGTTCAGCAGCCCGCCGCGGAACAGCTCGCCGAGGATCGCCGGGATGCCGCCCGCGCGGTGCACGTCCTCCATGTAGTACGTGCCGCCGGGGGCGACGTTCGGGGCGACCTTGGCCAGGCAGGGCACCCGGCGGGAGACCTCGTCGATGTCCTTCAGGTCGTAGTCGAGCCCGGCCTCCTGGGCGGCGGCCAGCAGATGCAGGATCGTATTGGTCGAGCCGCCCATGGCGATGTCGAGCGCCATGGCGTTCTCGAAGGCGGCGCGGCTGCCGATGGAGCGCGGCAGAACGGTGTCGTCGTCCTGCTCGTAGTAGCGCTTGGTGATCTCCACGACCGTACGGCCGGCCGTCTCGTAGAGCGCCTTGCGGGCGGTGTGGGTGGCCAGCACCGAGCCGTTGCCCGGCAGGGAGAGGCCGATCGCCTCGGTCAGGCAGTTCATCGAGTTGGCGGTGAACATGCCGGAGCAGGAGCCGCAGGTCGGACAGGCGTTGTTCTCGATGCGGAGGATGTCCTCGTCCGAGACGTTCTCGTTGACCGCGTCCGAGATCGCGTTGATCAGGTCCAGCTTGCGGACGGTGCCGTCGACGAGCGTGGCCCGGCCCGCCTCCATGGGGCCGCCGGAGACGAAGACGGTCGGGATGTTGAGCCGCATCGCGGCCATCAGCATCCCGGGCGTGATCTTGTCGCAGTTGGAGATGCAGATCAGCGCGTCGGCGCAGTGCGCCTCGACCATGTACTCCACGGAGTCAGCGATCAGGTCGCGGGAGGGGAGGCTGTAGAGCATCCCGCCGTGGCCCATGGCGATGCCGTCGTCCACGGCGATGGTGTTGAACTCGCGCGGGATGCCGCCCGCCGCCTGGATGGCCTCGCTGACGATCCGGCCGACCGGCTGGAGGTGGGTGTGGCCGGGCACGAACTCGGTGAAGCTGTTGGCCACGGCGACGATCGGCTTGCCGAAGTCCTCACGCGCTACGCCGGAAGCCTGCATAAGGGCGCGGGCGCCCGCCATGTTGCGGCCGTGGGTGACGGTGCGAGACCTCAGCTCGGGCACGGTGCTCGGCTCCCTCGTGTATGTGCGTCCTGCGCATCTGGATCGACATCGGATCGGAGTCTTCTGAGACTACGCCTGTGTCCACGGATCCGGATGGTCCGTCCGGATCCAGAGACGGTGGGGTCACTGTGCGGAAAGGGCCGATCAGCTCTCGGTCAGCGTGCGGGTGGCGTTCGTGCGGCGTGCGGACGTCTCTTGGGGCGGCCCGCGATCAGCTCTCGGTCAGGTAGCGCTGGAGGGTGGGGCCCACCATGGCCACGATGTCGTCCATCCCCGCCGAGGCCATCGGCTCCATCCGGATCACATACCGCAGCATCGCGATCCCGATGAGATGCCCGGCCGCGAGCTGGGCCCGGAACTCGGGGTTCGGAACGTCCAGCTCACCCGCCATCCGCAGCAGCACCCGGCGCTCGATCATGCCGCGCAGCACCGCGGCGGCGGCCTCGTTGGTCAGCGCGGAGCGCAGCACGGCGAGCAGCGGCAGCCGGTAGACGGGGTTCTCCCAGACGCCGAACACGAAGCGGGCCATCCGCTCGCCCGCGCCCTCCCGGCTGCCGTGCACCGCGTCCGGCGCGCCCATGGCGGGCGCGAGGATCAGCTCGACGGCCGCCTCGAAGACCTGCTCCTTGGTGCCGAAGTAGTGGTGGACCAGCGCCGGGTCCACCCCCGCGGCCTTGGCGATGCCGCGGATCGAGGTCTTGTCGTAGCCGTGCTCGGCGAACTCGTTGCGCGCCGCGGTCAGGATCCGGTCGCGGGCGGCGGGGCCGTCGGCGGCGCCGGTACGGGCCGGGCGGCCGCGTTTGCGCGGGCCCGTGGCGGGTCCGGTCGAGGCGGGGGTCATGAACCGGGCACCGCCCGGCTCGGCGGGGTGGCCGAGGTCGGCGAGGCGAGGTGCAGCCGGGTGAAGGCGAGGGCCTCCGCCAGATCGGCCTCACGCTCGGTCGAGGACATGGCACGCCGGGTGTTGACCTCAACGACCACATTGCCGTCGAAACCGGTCGTCGCGAGCCGTTCCAGCAGCTCGGCGCAGGGCTGGCTGCCGCGCCCCGGCACCAGGTGCTCGTCCTTGTTGGAGCCCTGGCCGTCGGCGAGGTGCAGATGGGCCAGCCGGTCACCCATCCGGTCCACCATCTCCAGCGCGTCCGTACGGGCGGTGGCGGTGTGCGACAGGTCGATCGTGAAGTGGCGGTAGTCGTCCTTGGTGACGTCCCAGCCCGGGGCGTACGCGAGCATCTCGCGGTCGCGATAACGCCACGGGTACATGTTCTCGACCGCGAACCGCACATCCGTCTCATCGGCCATCCGCCAGATGCCGCGGACGAACTCGCGGGCGTAGGCCCGCTGCCATCGGAACGGCGGGTGGACGACGACGGTGGACGCGCCGAGCTTCTCGGCGGCCGCTCTCGCCCGCTGTAGCTTGACCCACGGGTCGGTCGACCAGACCCGCTGGGTGATCAACAGACAGGGGGCGTGTACGGCGAGGATCGGCACCTGGTGGTAGTCCGAGAGGCGGCGCAGCGCCTCGATGTCCTGGCTGACCGGATCGGTCCACACCATGACCTCGACACCGTCGTAGCCCAGGCGTGCCGCGATCTCGAAGGCCGTCGCCGTCGACTCCGGATAGACCGAGGCGGTGGACAGCGCGACCTTCGCATCCGGGATGCGCACCACTGGCTCTGTCACGAGGGACAGCGTACGGCGGCTGCTCTCCGCAACCGAACTGCGGCTGCCTTCGCGGTGGCCTCGGGGCGGTCTTGCGGCGGCCATGCGGCGGCCTTGGCGGCTGAACCGGCGCCGTTTTCGCGGCCGGGTCGGGGTTGCGTGAGGGCTGCGTGAGGCGGCGGCCGGGGCTGGGGAGGGCGGTCTTCGGTGACGCTGTGTGGTCAGGTCGGGGATGGTCAGGGGCGTGGCTTTGTGTCGGGAGACGGTGTGTGCGCGTGCGCGTGGCTGTGCCGGGAAGCCGGAGGCCGGGGGCCCGCCTCGGGAGGCCGGGAGAGGGTCCAGGCGCGTCGAGGCACGTCCAGGCGCGTCGTCACGTCGGCAGATGGTCCAGCCGGCGGAGGATGACGCCCTCCCGCAGCGCCCACGGGCAGATCTCCAGCTGGTCCACGCCGAACAGATCCATCGCGGCCTCCGCCACCAGCGCCCCGGCCGGGAGCTGTCCGGCCCGGCCCTCGGAGACCCCGGGCAGTCCGGCCCGTTCCCGGGTGGACATGGCGGCCAGCTTCGGCACCCACTCCTCCAGCGCCCGGCGGGTGAGCCGGCGCTCGACGTACGGGCCCTCGGCGGAGCGCGCCGCGCCGGTGATCCTGGCCAGCTGCTTGAAGGTCTTGGAGGTGGCCACCACGTGGTCCGGCGCCCCATGGCGGCTGAATTCGCCGACGCTCCTGCCGATCTCGGCCCGGACATGGCGCCGCAGGGCCCGTACGTCGGTCGGGTCGGGCGGGTCGCCGGGCAGCCAGGCCCCGGTCAGCCGGCCGGCGCCCAGCGGCAGCGAGACGGCCGCGTCGGGCTCCTCGTCCATTCCGTACGCGATCTCCAGCGAACCGCCGCCGATGTCCAGGATCAGCAGCTTCCCGGCGGACCAGCCGAACCAGCGGCGGGCGGCCAGGAAGGTGAGCCGCGCCTCGTCCGCGCCGCTGAGCACCTGGAGCCGGACGCCGGTCTCCTCGGCGACCCGGGTGAGTACCTGATCGGCGTTGGACGCCTCGCGGACGGCGGAGGTCGCGAACGGCAGGACGTCCTCGACGCCCTTGTCCTCGGCGGCCACCAGGGCCTCCTTGACCACGGCGATCAGGCGGTCGATGCCCTCGGGGCCGATGGCGCCCTCCCCGTCGAGGAGCTCGGCCAGCCGCAGCTCGGCCTTGTGCGAATGCGCGGGCAGCGGGCGCGCGCCGGGGTGGGCGTCCATCACCAGCAGATGGACCGTATTCGAACCCACGTCGAGGACACCGAGTCTCATGGTCTGAACGCTACTGCGCGGGATCGCGATGTCATGCACAGGTCCCACCTCCGGGTTTGCGCCGAGGGGCCTACGCTTGCACCGTGGCAAAGACGAAAAAGGCGAAGCGGGACAAAGGCAAAGACCGGCGGGCCGTTGACACAGACCAGCAGGCCGTCCTGGAGTGGCAGGCCGAGGAGCCGACGCCGTCCAGTGCGGAGGACGAGGTCGGTCTGGACTTCGCCCGCGCATGGGTCGAATTCCCCGACCCGGCCGACGACGAACAGCTCTTCCGGTGCGATCTGACCTGGCTGACCTCCCGGTGGACCTGCGTCTTCGGCCAGGGCTGCCAGGGCATCCAGGCCGGGCGGGCCAGCGACGGCTGCTGCACGCTCGGCGCGCACTTCTCCGACGAGGAGGACGAGGAGCGGGTCGGACGCCATATGGCCCGGCTGACCCCGGAGATCTGGCAGTTCCACGACGAGGGCCACGCCTCGGGATGGGTGCAGGAGGACGAGGACGGCGAGCGGCAGACCCGGCGCCACAAGGGCTCGTGCATCTTCCAGAACCGGCCGGGCTTCGCGGGCGGCGCGGGCTGCGCGCTGCACATCCTGGCGCTGAGGGAGGGGCGCGAGCCGCTGGAGACCAAGCCGGACGTCTGCTGGCAGCTGCCGGTACGCCGGTCCTACGACTGGATCGACCGGCCGGACGACACCCGGGTGCTGCGGATCACCATCGGCGAGTACGACCGGCGCGGCTGGGGGCCGGGCGGCCACGACCTGCACTGGTGGTGCACCTCGGCCACATCGGCGCACGGGGGCGGTGAGCCGGTGTTCCGGTCCTACCGGCCGGAACTCACGGAGCTGATGGGCAAGGCCGGGTACGACCGGCTGGCCGAGCTGTGCGAGCAGCGCTTGGCGTCGTCGCTGCCGATGCTGGCACCACACCCGGCGGACCCGGTCGCCCCGGCCGTCCCGACGGAGCCGGCCGACCCGGCCGTCCCGACGGGCCCGGCCGACTGACCCGCCTGGGGCCCGCCCGCCGACCGACCGCGCCCACCTGACGCGCGGCCCCGCCGCCGTGCCTCAGTGCTGGGGGTTCGCGGCGGGTGTGCTGGAGGGGGCGGGTGATGGGGTGGCCGGTGCTGGGGTCGGGGTCCCGGAGGGGGGTGTGGGGGTGGGGTCGGGGGTTGTGCCTCGGCCCTCGATCAGGACTACCGCGCCCGCCGGGGCCACCGTGAGGCGTGCGCTCCAGTGGCCGGCCGGCTCGCGGTCGTGGTCCACCGAGACCGTGATGGTCGTGGAGTCGCCGGGCCGCAGCATCCCCGCCGTGTGGTTCAGCTGGAGCCATGAGGCCCCGGCGGAGGCCGACCAGTGCACCGGGGAGCCGCCGGACGCGGTGAGGGTGATGACCGTCACCTCGCCCTCGGGCTGTGCCGTGACCGTGAGCCGTCCCGGTCCGGGGGCGGGCCGGGAGGGTCCGGAGCCGTCGGCGGGGCGGCCGCCACCGGCCGGGGAGCCGTCCGGGCGGGCCGTGTCGGCGCCCTTTCCGATGACCTCGACCGACACATCCGGCCCCGGCCGCTCCGCCTCGGCGTCCCGGCCGGGGCCGAACCGCGTGCCGGAACGGTCCTGCGCGCCGCCCGTCTGCTCGTACGAGCGCCGGGCGGGCCGGTCCTGACCGGCCGGGGCCTGGTCCGTGCCGTCCACGTCGGCGGCGGCCACCGAGTCCGTGTCGTGCTCGTCACCGGCGAGCGGGGCGCCCCGGTAGGCGGCCCACAGGGCCAGCACCGGGGCCGCCACGACCGTCGCGACCACCGTCGTCGTCACCGCGCGGCTGCGCATCCGGCTGCGGCGGGCGGCCCGGTCCTGGGGCTCCAGCGGAAAGCCGCGCCGGTCGAACCGGGGCCCGGCGCCCACGCGGGCGGGGCGGCCGCTGAGCGCGCCCAGCATCGCGGCGTGCACGGCGGCGCGCGGCGCCTCCACCACCGGCAGCGCGGCGGGCGCGGCCGCCGTGCCGGGCCAGGGTCCGTCGGCCGTGGCCCGCTCGGCCATCCGGCGGCACTCCCGGCAGTCGTCCACATGGCGCACCAGCTCACGGCGGAGCGCGGCGGAGAGCAGCACCTGGGTGTCGCCCGCGAGCCGGGCGACCACCGGGCAGTGGCCGAGCTCGACGACGGCGAGTGCGGCGCGGGTCCGCTCCACCTCGCAGGCGGCGCTGGAGAGCAGGGCGCGGGTCTCCTCCTGGCCCTTGCCGAGCACGGCGGCCACCTCGGACGGGCCGAGCCGGTGGCGCACCGCGAGTTCGAGCGCCTCGCGCTGCTCGGCGCTGGTTCCGGCGGCCTCCGGCCAGGCCAGCGCGGCCAGTTCGCGGCGACGATGGGCGGCGATGGGCTCGGGCAGCTCGGTCTCGGCGCCGTCGCCCGGGGTGTCCGTCCCCGTACCGCCGCGACGCTCGGCGAGCTTGCGCAGACAGGCCCAGCGGGCGACCGCGTAGAGCCAGGGGCGGGACAGCTCGACCTCCCCGTTCCCCCGGCCCCGGCCCCGACCCCGGCCCCGGCCGTGGCGGCGCTCGGAGACCGCCAGCACATCGCCCACCGCGACGGCCGCGGCGTCGTGCTCGCACAGGGCGGACAGGCAGTAGGTGAACAGGCCGTCGAGATACGGCTCGTAGCGTTCGGGAGGCCGCTGGGGGCGGGTGGTGGTGGAGCGGGGCGCACGGCGCTGCGCCCGGTGTGCGCCGGTGGTGGCCTGTGTCGAGTGCTCGGACCTGCTGCTCATCACCCGGCGACGGTAGGCGGATGATGCAGACTTCCTCACGCCACTTGCGCGGTTTTAACCCTTACGGGTGACCATCTCGCTCATAAGGGGACAGGTGTCCCTCTTCGGTGGCCGCGACCTGCTATGCGACCGGTGCCCTCCCCACATGGCACAGCGCGGCCGTCGCGGCCACCGTTCGGCTCTGTCGGTGGCCGACGCTAGCGTTACGGCATGGCTGCCCGTAGCTCCTCCCGTTCATCCGCCAAGGACCGGCCCTCCTACCGCTGCACGGAGTGCGGCTGGACCACCGCCAAGTGGCTCGGCCGCTGCCCGGAGTGCCATGCGTGGGGCACGGTCGAGGAGTACGGCGCGCCCGCGGTGCGGACCACCACACCCGGCCGGGTCACCTCGGCCGCCCTGCCCATCGGCCAGGTCGACGGCCGTCAGGCCACCGCGCGCAGCACCGGCGTGGACGAGCTCGACCGGGTGCTCGGCGGCGGGCTGGTCCCGGGCGCGGTCGTGCTGCTCGCCGGGGAGCCCGGGGTCGGCAAGTCCACGCTGCTGCTGGACGTCGCCGCCAAGGCCGCCTCCGACGAGCACCGCACGCTCTACATCACCGGTGAGGAGTCGGCGAGCCAGGTGCGGCTGCGCGCGGACCGCATCGGCGCGCTGAGCGATCATCTCTACCTCGCCGCCGAGACCGACCTCTCCGCGGTCCTCGGCCATCTCGACTCGGTCAAGCCCTCGCTGCTCGTCCTGGACTCGGTGCAGACCGTCGCCTCGCCCGAGATCGACGGCGCGCCCGGCGGGATGGCGCAGGTGCGCGAGGTGGCCGGGGCGCTCATCCGCGCCTCCAAGGAGCGCGGTATGTCCACGCTGCTGGTGGGCCACGTCACCAAGGACGGCGCCATCGCGGGACCCCGGCTGCTGGAGCATCTGGTCGATGTCGTCCTGCACTTCGAGGGCGACCGGCACGCCCGGCTGCGGCTGGTCCGGGGCGTGAAGAACCGCTACGGGGCGACGGACGAGGTCGGCTGTTTCGAGCTGCACGACGAGGGCATCACCGGGCTCGCCGACCCCTCCGGGCTGTTCCTCACCCGCCGCGACGAGCCGGTGCCGGGCACCTGTCTGACGGTCACCCTGGAGGGCCGCCGGCCGCTGGTGGCCGAGGTGCAGGCGCTCACCGTCGACTCCCAGATCCCCTCCCCGCGCCGCACCACCTCCGGTCTGGAGACCTCCCGGGTCTCGATGATGCTGGCCGTGCTGGAGCAGCGCGGCCGGATCAGCGCGCTGGGCAAGCGGGACATCTACAGCGCCACGGTCGGCGGGGTGAAGCTGTCCGAGCCCGCCGCGGACCTCGCCGTGACGCTCGCGCTGGCCAGCGCCGCCAGTGACACCCCGCTGCCCAAGAACCTGGTGGCCATCGGCGAGGTGGGGCTCGCGGGCGAGGTCCGGCGGGTCACCGGGGTGCAGCGGCGGCTGGCGGAGGCGGCCCGGCTCGGTTTCACCCACGCCCTGGTACCGGGCGACCCGGGCCGGATACCGGACGGGATGCGGGTGCTGGAGGTCGCGGACATCGGGGACGCGCTGCGGGTGCTGCCCCGGCGGCGGGAGCGGAGTGAGAAGGCGCGGTCGGCCGCGGAGGATCGCGGCTGACGTGGCTGACGCCGCGGTCGGGTGCGGAGTCGGGTGCGGAGTCCGGTGCGGATGACCGTGGCTGCGGTGACGGGCGAGACGCTGATGGGACACAACCGGCTGGGCGCTCGATAAGCGCGGCGGTGCCCCGGCGAGCGGGTGGCCGTGTGTGCCCTGGCCAGGCACGACGGCCCCCGGCGGGCCTGGCCGGGGCACCCCGGCCAGGCATCGCGGCGCGACGGCGGTACCCCAGCGGACAGGCGACCGCGCGCCCTTACGAGGCATCCCGACACCCCAGCAGGCGGAAGACGGAATGCACCGGCGAGAGCACGCGAGACCCCACCCAACGGGCAAGTAGCCGGAGCACCTGCCCAGACATCGCGGCGCGGCCGCCGCGCCCCGGCGGACAGGCGACCGCGCGCCCTGGTGAGGCGTTGTGGTGGCCTGGCGGGCAGGTGACCGCGGGTGCCGGAGAGGCATCGCGGTAGCCCAGCGGGCAGGCGGCCGTGTGGGCTGGTGAGGGTGCGCGGTGGGGGCCGGTGGGCCGTGGGGCGCGGGGCGCGTGGGGAGTCGCGCTCCGTTTCGCGGCCACGGGCGTACGCCGGGAGACCCCACGGGAGGCCGGTGGCCGCCGGTAGACTTTGCCCTGGTCTCGCCCGTACGTGGCCTCGCACACCGGCATGGCAGGGCGACTCGCGGCACCGACAGACCTTGCGACGGAGGAGTGCAGTGGCAGCAGGCGACCGGGCAACGGCACCCGGCAAGGCCGACGGTCTGATGCGTGCCTCCCTGAGCGCGGTCGCGCCCGGCACGGCCCTGCGCGACGGCCTTGAGCGCGTCCTCCGGGGAAACACCGGCGGCCTGATCGTGCTCGGCACCGACAAGACCGTCGAGTCGCTGTGTACCGGCGGCTTCGTCATCGACGTCGAGTTCACCGCGACCCGGCTGCGCGAGCTGTGCAAGCTTGACGGCGCGCTGGTCCTCGACAAGGACATCACCAAGATCGTGCGGGCCGGGGTGCAGCTGGTCCCCGACGCGGCGATCCCCACCGAGGAGACCGGCACCCGGCACCGCACCGCGCAGCGCGTCTCCATCCAGACCGGGTTCCCGGTGGTCTCCGTCAGCCAGTCGATGCGGCTGATCGCGCTGTACGTCGACGGTCAGCGGCGGGTCCTGGAGGATTCGGCGGCGATCCTCTCCCGTGCCAACCAGGCGCTGGCCACCCTGGAGCGCTACAAGCTCCGCCTCGACGAGGTCGCGGGCACGCTCTCGGCCCTGGAGATCGAGGACCTGGTCACCGTCCGGGACGTGAGCGCGGTCGCGCAGCGGCTGGAGATGGTCCGGCGCATCGCCACCGAGATCGCGGAGTACGTGGTCGAGCTGGGCACGGACGGCCGGCTGCTCTCCCTCCAGCTGGACGAGCTGATCGCGGGCGTCGAGCCGGAGCGTGAGCTGGTGGCGCGCGACTACGTCCCCGAGCCGACCGCCAAGCGCACTCGCACGGTGGCCGACGCGCTCGCCGAGCTGGACCGGCTGACCCACGCCGAGCTGCTCGAACTGCCCATCGTGGCCCGTGCGCTGGGCTACACCGGCTCGCCCGAGACCCTCGACTCGGCGGTTTCGCCGCGTGGCTTCCGGCTGCTGGCCAAGGTGCCGCGGCTTCCGGGCGCCATCATCGAGCGGCTGGTGGAGCACTTCGGTGGCCTGCAGAAGCTGCTGGCGGCGAGCGTGGACGATCTCCAGATGGTGGACGGCGTGGGCGAGGCGCGGGCGCGCTCGGTCCGCGAGGGCCTGTCGCGGCTTGCCGAGTCGTCCATCCTGGAGCGGTACGTCTAGCGGCCTGCCTCTAGCGGCGCCGGTACGGCCGTCCGGCAACGGCACCACCAGTACGTCCGGCCGGTAGCGACACCACCGGTACGTCCGGCCGCTGTACGTCCCGTGGCCGGGTACGTCCCGCGGCCGGGTACGTGGGCGGGGGCGCCGCACGCGTTACGGCGCCCCGGGATCTCCTGGGCCCAGCCCTTAGTCCGTGACCCTCAGCCGCTCAGCCCTCAGTCCTTCGCGAGGACGAACGACACCTGGGCCGTGCCGAGGCCGTCCACCTTCGCCTCGACCAGATACGTGCCGGCCTTGGCCGACGCGCTGCCCGACGGGGTGGCGCAGTGCTCGGCGCTGCGCTTGCGGTCCCACTCCACGGTGCGCTTGGTCTGGCCGGAGCCCGGCACCTCGACCAGCGCGCTGGCGCTGCCCTCCGGGCAGTCGCCGGAGGCCCAGACGTGGGCGTTGTCGGCGTCCGTGATGGTCAGCGAGGCTGCCGCGCGCCCGAAGTCGACCTTGCAGGAGCTCGACCCGGTGTTCTTGACGACGATCTCGAAGGTGGGCTTCTCGTCCGGCGCCCAGGTGTTCTTGACCTTCGAGTCCTTGACGCTGCGCACCGTCAACTCCACGTCGCCACGGCGGCAGTCCGGCAGGCTCGATCCGGCGGGCAGGCCCTGCCCGGTCCCGGTGCCGATGCCGTCGGCACCGCCCGCCGAGCCGCCCGAGGAGCCGCCCGCGCCGCCGGAGCCGCTGCCGCCGCCCGCGCCACCGCCGCTCTCGTCGGTACCGCCGTCGTCCGAACCGCCGCTGCCGCCGGAGCCGCCGGATCCGGAGCCGCCGCCGTCCGACTCGTCGCGTCCGCCCGGCCGTTCGCTGTTCACCGGCCCGGACGAGGAGGGCCCCGGGGTGATGGTGCTCGCGGGTCCCCCGCCGCCCGATCCCTTGCCCTCGTCGCTTCCGCCGCCGCCCGCACCACCCCAGCCGAAGGCCCAGATGACCAGGATCACGATGGCTATGAGCAGGGCCAGCGCAACGGCCCTCCGCCGCCAGTAAATGGAGGAGGGAAGCGGCCCGATCGGATTGCGCAGAGATCCCACGCGGAAACTCTACGAGAGATCGGCCGCCTTACCGGCCAATAACCCCCGCTCCAGGCCCTACTTTTCTCATGATCCGACCGGATCGGGCACATGAGGCCGCCCCGAGGCCGTACCCCGGCGCGGCACGCGGCCATCCGTTCCCGCGCCGGTGCCCGGATTGCGCGTTTTCGGGGCGACGTGACGCGGCTCGACCCGAACGCCCGCGCCCTGGGCCCCCGCGAGCCGTCCCGTCGTGTCAGGATCGAGAGCGATGACTGCCATTTCCGCTTCCGCCGTCCCGGCCGCCGCATCCCCCGCCCCCGACGGAGCCGTACTGCACCGGCCCGTCATCGACTGGTTCGACGCGCACGCGCGCGACCTCCCCTGGCGTCGCCCCGAGGCCGGCGCCTGGGGTGTGATGGTGAGCGAGTTCATGCTCCAGCAGACCCCGGTGAACCGGGTGCTGCCGGTGTACGAGCAGTGGCTCGCCCGCTGGCCGCGCCCGGCCGACCTGGCCGCCGAGCCGCCCGGTGAGGCGGTCCGCGCCTGGGGCCGGCTGGGCTATCCGCGCCGGGCGCTGCGGCTGCACGGCGCCGCGGCCGCCATAAGGGAGCGGCACGGCGGCGATGTGCCGAGCGACCACGCCCAGCTGCTGGCGCTGCCGGGGGTGGGCGAGTACACGGCTGCGGCGGTGGCCTCGTTCGCGTACGGCCAGCGCCATCCGGTCCTGGACACCAATGTCCGCCGGGTGTTCGCCCGCGCGGTCAGCGGTGCGCAGTACCCGCCGAACGCCACCACCGCCGCCGAGCGCAAGCTGGCCCGTGCCCTGCTCCCCGACGAGGAGCGGACCGCGGCGCGCTGGGCGGCCGCCACGATGGAGCTGGGCGCGCTGGTCTGCACGGCCCGCACCCCCGACTGCGCGCGCTGCCCGATCGTCGCGCTGTGCGCCTGGCGGCAGGCCGGTTCCCCGGAGCACGACGGGCCGCCGCGGCGCGGCCAGACCTACGCGGGCACGGACCGCCAGGTGCGCGGCAAGCTGCTCGCGGTGTTGCGGGAGGCGGTGGCGCCGGTGCCGCAGGCGGTGCTGGACCAGGTGTGGGACGAGCCGGTGCAGCGGGCCCGCGCGCTTGACGGGCTGGTCTCCGACGGCCTGGTGGAGCCGCTCGCGGGCGGGCTCTACCGGCTGCCATTGACCTGAGTCAGCTCTCGTCACCGCGCTGCCGTTGGTTCGACCCGCACATCGTCAACGCCTCGTCACGGCCCTGTCTGTGACAGAGCCGTGACACTGCCAGGACCCGGTGCTGACACTCCGTCGTACCGGGTTCCGTTGTTACACAACCTATGGACAGCTGTGCGTTCGCTGAGGTGCGGATGCACATCGCGCCGCAACAGCGCCTCCGTAGCGTCCTTCCCGTGCCGACCGACAGGCCGGCCACATCAGGTGGGGAAGAGGGCGGGTCACGCCCCGAAGGCCGTAGGAGGCTGCAGATGTGCGGCAGTGGCAAGGTTCTGGACTTTGAGGAGTACGTGCGCAATCGGCAGGACGCGCTGCTGCGCAGCGCCCGTCGGCTGATCCCCGACCCGGTCGAGGCACAGGATCTGCTCCAGACCGCCCTGGTGCGCACCTACGGCCGCTGGGACGGCATAGCCGACAAGTCGCTCGCGGACGCCTATCTGCGCCGCGTGATGATCAACACCCGTACCGAGTGGTGGCGCGCCCGCAAGCTGGACGAGGTGCCCACCGAGCAGCTTCCGGAGGCGAGTGTCGAGGACGGCACCGAGCAGCACGCCGACCGCGCCCTGCTGATGGACATCCTTTCGGTGCTGGCTCCCAAGCAGCGCAGTGTCGTGGTGCTGCGACACTGGGAGCAGATGACGACCGAAGAGACCGCGGAGGCGCTCGGAATGTCGACCGGAACGGTCAAGAGCACGCTGCACCGGGCGCTGGCCCGGCTGCGGCAGGAGCTGGAGAGCCGCGATCTGGACGCCCGTGCGCTCGGCCGTCAGGACAGGGAAGGCAGGCCGGCCGGCACGGTCCGGCAGCACACGCGGGTCCGGCGCGGCCGCCAGGAGCGGGGGCAGGAACGGTGCGCGGCCTGACCAGGGCCTCTCCCGGCGCGACAGCCATGCTGGCCGGCGGTGCGGTCGTGGGTCTCGCGGCCGTCGGCGGCTGGATGCTGGCCGGATGCGGTACGGCGGGCCAGGGTGTCCGCAAGGAGGGACCGGCGCGCACCGAGTGGGCCTCGGCCGCCGCGAACTCGGGTGCGTACGCGGGCGGTCCCGCTTCGGGCCTGCCGTCGACGGCCCGGCAGAAGGCCGAAGCGGTCAGGCTGGTCAAGGCGGATCCGAACGTCAGCGACGATCTGAAGGCGAGTCTGAAGCCCTGCGGTGCGGACGACGAGGGCGAGCAGCGGGCCAAGGGCTACCCGGTGGACGTGACGTACGGCCGGCTGACCGGCGCCACCACCTCCGACCTGGTCATCAACGTCATGTCGTGCGCCGACGGCTTCGGTATCGGCTCGTATGTGTACCGCGAGGTGGACGGCCGGTACGAGAGCGTCTTCCGTGACGAACAGCCGCCGGTCTACGCCGCTGTGTCCGGGGACGAGCTGCGGGTGACCAAGCTGTCCTACGCCTCCGAGGACGCGGTCTGCTGCCCGTCCAGCGAGGATGTGCTCACCTACCGCTGGACCGCCGCGCGGAAGGTGTTCACGGTGCTGTCCCGCAAGCACACCGACTACAGCAAGAATGTGCCCAAGGACGACCCGACCCCGGCGCCGCCCGCGGGCGCCGACGACGGAACGGAAGGCTGACCCGAGGCTGTGGCCGAGACCCATGTGCTCTTCGTCGAGGACGACGATGTCATCCGTGAAGCCACGCAGCTCGCCCTGGAGCGCGATGGCTTCCTCGTGACGGCCGCGCCGGACGGGCTGACCGGCCTCGAGCGCTTCCGCGCCGACCGCCCCGATATCGCGCTGCTCGATGTGATGGTTCCGGGCCTGGACGGGGTCAGCCTGTGCCGCCGGATCCGCGACGAGTCCACCGTTCCCGTGATCATGCTTTCGGCGCGCGCCGACTCCATCGATGTGGTGCTCGGCCTCGAAGCCGGCGCCGACGACTATGTGACCAAGCCCTTCGACGGCGCGGTGCTGGTGGCCCGCATCCGGGCCGTGCTGCGTCGCTTCGGCCATGCCAGCGGCCCCGGCGGCCGGGGCGGGGAGACCGTCCCCGAGGAGCCCGACGGCGGGGTGCTGCGCTTCGGCGATCTGGAGGTCGACCCCGAGGGCATGGAGGTCCGCAAGGGCGGCCGGCGGGTCGCGCTCACCCCGACCGAGATGCGGCTGCTGCTGGAGTTCTCGGCCGCGCCCGGCACCGTGCTCTCCCGGGACCGGCTGCTGGAGCGGGTCTGGGAGTACGGCTGGGGCGGGGACACCCGGGTCGTGGACGTCCATGTGCAGCGGCTGCGCGGCAAGATAGGCCAGGACCGGATCGAGACGGTCCGCGGCTTCGGCTACAAGCTCAGGGGCTGAGCGGCGGTGCGGCGGTTGGCACTGCGCACCGGGCTGCGGTGGAAGGTCAGTCTGGCCATCGCCGTCGTGAGCGCGCTCGTCGCGATCGTGCTGAGCCTCGTCGTCCACAACGCGGCCCGGGTGTCGATGCTGGACAACAACCGCACCGTGATGGACGAGCGGGTGAAGGTCGCCCAGCGCTGGTACGAGCAGTCCCGGGTGCTGGGATTCGGCGCCAAGCTGGACGACCCCGAGCTGCCCGAGCAGCTGAAGAAGGAGGCGTGGCGGGGACAGCGCGCCACCTATATGGAGGACTCCGGCACCGGCACCCCCGAGGTGTGGGCCTCGGTGCCGCTGCGCAACGGCAAGGTGCTGTCCGTCCACGCCAAGTTCCAGGACCGCTTCGCCGTCCTCAAGGACCTCGACCGGGTGCTGATCATCGGCTCGGTGGCGGTGGTGCTGGGCGGTATCGCGCTGGGCGTGCTGATCGGCGATCAGCTCTCCCGGCGCCTGCGCAAGGCGGCCACCGCCGCCCGCAAGCTCGCCGAGGGCGACTCCGAGGTGCGGGTGCGGGAGGCGATCGGCGGCCGGGTGCGCGATGAGACCGACGATCTGGCGCGTGCCGTCGACGGCATGGCGGAGGCGCTCCAGCAGCGGCTGGAGGCGGAGCGCCGGGTCACCGCCGATATCGCGCATGAGCTGCGCACCCCGGTCACCGGGCTGCTGACGGCCGCCGAACTGCTGCCGCCGGGCCGCCCCACCGAGCTGGTCCGGGACCGGGCGCAGGCGATGCGCACCCTGGTCGAGGACGTTCTGGAGGTCGCGCGGCTGGACGGCTTCGCGGAGCGCGCGGAGCTCCAGGAGATCGCTGTGGCCGAGTTCATCACCCGCCGGGTCCGGTCGGTGGCCCCCGACGCGGTGATCACGGTGGTGCGGGACGCCCATGTCTCCACCGACCCCCGGCGGCTGGAGCGGATCATGGGCAATCTGCTCGCCAACGCCGCCCGGCACGGCAAACCGCCGTTCGAGGTCACCGTCGAGGGGCGGGTGCTGCGCGTCCGCGACCACGGCCCCGGCTTCCCGGAGGAGCTGCTGAAGGACGGGCCGAGCCGGTTCCGCACCGGCAGCAAGGACCGCGCGGGCACCGGCCACGGCCTGGGGCTGACCATAGCCGCGGGCCAGGCGCGCGTCCTGGGCGCCCGGCTGACGTTCCGCAACGCCGATCCGTCGGTGGACGGGCCGGACGACGACGGCCGGGGCGCGGTCGCCGTGCTGTGGCTGCCGGAGTCCGCGCCCACCAACACCGGCAGCTTCCCGGTCATCGAGGTGCCGGACTGAGCCTTCGCGCACGGTGCGGCGGTACATGGCGGTATACGGCGGTATATGGACGGGGCGCGGCCGGCGCTGGTGCGCCGGCCGCGCCCCGTCCCGCGAGGTCACCGCCGGATCGGCGAGGTCACCGTCAGACCGGCTCGGCCACCGGGGCCGGCTGGTCGGCCTGGGCCTCGTCGCCGTCGGCGGCCTTGGCGGCTCCGCGCAGCGGGACCTCCTTGACGAACCAGGCCGCGACGAAGGCGGCGATGCTGATCAGCGCGCCCCACAGGAACACCTGGTGGGAACCGTCGGCCACGGCGTGGGTGTACGCGTCCCGGATGGCCGCCGGCAGCTTCGGGAGGCTGGCCGGGTCGAGCTGGGCGCTTCCGGAGGTGACGGCCGCGCCCTGATCGCCGGCCCGCTCGGCCATGGTGTCCTGCACCTGGCTGGTGAACAGGGCGCCGAGGATCGCGACACCGAAGGAGCCGCCCAGGGTGCGGAAGAGGGTGGCGGAGGAGCTGCCGACGCCCATGTCCTTCATCTCGACGCTGTTCTGCGCCACGAGCATGGTCGTCTGCATCAGGCAGCCCATGCCCATGCCGAGCACCGCCATGTAGACGCCGGAGGTGAAGCGGGTGGTCTCGGTGTCCATCAGCGACAGCAGGAACATGCCGGCCATGATCAGGAAGCCGCCGACGATCGGGAAGATCTTGTACTTGCCGGTCTGGGTGGTGACCCGGCCCGCGACCAGCGAGACGACCAGCATGCCCAGCAGCATCGGGAGCAGCAGCAGCCCGGAGTTGGTGGCCGAGGCGCCCTGGACGGTCTGCTGGTAGAGCGGCAGGAAGGTGGTCGAGCCGAACATCACGAAACCGGTGAGGAAGCCGATCGCGGTGACCAGCGTGAAGTTGCGGTTCCGGAAGATGTGCAGCGGCAGGACGGGTTCGGCCACCCGCTGCTCGACGTAGACGAACGCGACGAGCGCGAGGACGCCGAGCGCGCCGAGCCCGAGGATCTGGGCCGAGCCCCAGGCGTACTCGTTGCCGCCCCAGGTGGTGATCAGCACGAGCGCGGTGATGCCCACGGTCAGCAGGGCGGCGCCGGTGTAGTCGATCCGTCCCTCGGAGCGCTTCTTGGGCAGGTGCAGCACCGCGCTGATCGCGAAGAGGGCGACCGCGCCGAGCGGAAGGTTGATGTAGAAGATCCAGCGCCAGCCGAGGTGGTCGGTGAGGGTGCCGCCGACCAGCGGGCCACCGATCATGGCCACGGCCATCACACCGGCCATGATGCCCTGGTAGCGGCCGCGCTCCCGGGGCGGCACCAGATCGCCGATGATCGCCATCACGCCGACCATCAGTCCGCCCGCGCCCAGGCCCTGGACGGCCCGGAAGCCGATCAGCTCACCCATGCTCTGTGCCATGCCGGACAGGGCCGAGCCACCGAGGAAGATCGCGATGGAGGTGAGGAAGACGCCCTTGCGGCCGTACATGTCGCCGAGCTTGCCCCAGATGGGCGTCGAGGCGGCGGTGGCCAGGGCGTACGCGGTCACCACCCAGGAGAGATGGTCCAGGCCCCCCAGCTCGCCGACGATGGTCGGCATCGCGGTGCCGACGATCATGTTGTCGAGCATCGCGAGCAGCATCGCGATCATCAACGCGAGGATCACCACACTGGTGCTCCGCTGCTTCGGCTCGGCCTTGCCCCCGGCTCCCTGGGCCGGCCGCGCCGGTTGCGAAGCGGGTGGCGCTTCGCCCTGTGATTGTCTGCCGGCCATGTTCTCCGTCTCCCCCCTGGTGGTGATCCCCTGGTGATGAAAGCCCTGACGCCTACTTACTTGCCGCCCGGCTAGTTCAGTACAGTGGAGAAGATAAGGCGCCAACTAGCCGGGCGTCAAGTAAGTTACGTTCGGCCTGCCAACGGCAGCCACACCAGCACGGGAGAGCACCATGGGCAGCACACCGCGGCGGGGCGACACCCGTCAGCGCATCCAGGACGTAGCCCTGGAGCTCTTCGCCGCACAGGGCTACGAGAAGACCTCGCTGCGCGAGATCGCCGAGCATCTGGAGGTCACCAAGGCGGCGCTCTACTACCACTTCAAGACCAAGGAGGACATCGTCCTCAGCCTGTTCCAGGACCTGGCCCGGCCGCTGGACGAGCTGATCGCCTGGGGCCAGGAGCAGCCGCGCACGCTGGAGACCAAGCTGGAGCTGCTGCGCCGCTACAGCGCGGCCCTGGACACCGCCGAGCCGATGATGCGCTTCGTGCACGAGAACCAGGCCACGGTGCGCGAGCTGCGCGTCGGCCCGATCTTCAAGGAGCGGGTGCTCACGCTGTCCGGCCTGATCCGGGACCCGGAGGCACCCCTGCTCGAGCAGACCCGCAGCGTCACCGCGCTGTTCACCCTGCACGCGCGGATGTTCGCGCTGCAAACGCTCGAGGGCGACCCCAAGGACAAGCGGGAGGCTCTCCTGGAGGTCGCCCTCGATCTGCTGACGCAGGCTCATGCTTCGTCGGACGACGCATGAGGCGGTAGGTGGGGTCTGGCGTCAGACCTTGACGCCGTGGTCGCGGAGGAACGTGAGCGGCTCGACGGCGGAGCCGTAGTTCGGCGTCGTGCGGATTTCGAAGTGCAGGTGGGGACCGGTGGTGTTGCCGGTGTTGCCGGACAGGCCGATCTGCTGACCGGTGGTCACGGTCTGCCCGATCCGCACGTCGATCCGGGACAGGTGCGCGTACTGCGAGTACGTCGCGTTGTCGTGCTTGATCACGATCGCGTTGCCGTACGCGGGGCCGTCACCGCCGCCGTTCGGGCCCGCCTTGACGACCACACCGCTGTGCGCCGCGTGCACCGGGGTGCCCGACGGCACCACGAAGTCCTGACCGCTGTGGTTGTGCGACCACAGGTTGCCCGCCAGCCCGAAGGCGGCGCCTATCGAGTACTTGTCGACCGGCGTCTCCCAGGCGTCCGCCTTCTTCTTGGCGGCCGCGCTCACCGACGGGGCGGTGGCGCCCGAGGACGCCTCGGCGGCGAACGCAGTGCCGGCGCCGAGCGCGAGCGAGGCGCCCAGGCCCATGGCGATCACGGCGACGCGGGTCCTGGATACGGACGAATGCGAAGAGCGGCGGTTGGTGGCGCGCGGGGCCATGGGAAGTACCTCCAGAAGCATCTTTGTGACGCCTCTTGTTATCCCGTTCCGATGAATAGGCCAAGGCGTTCTTCTACTAAGCGGATACGTAGGAAATTGAGCATGCGGATGCGTTCCTCCCGGGAATTCCCGGAGATATCCATAACACCTCTGAGCTGCGCCATCCCCTATTCCCCGTAGTAGTCCCCGAATGGCCTGTGCGCGATGTCACCCGCGGAGGGACTTTCGGGTGTCCGGTTCGGGACCAAGGTCCTTGCCCGCTGTACGCTGTCCGGCCAGGGACACCCGACCATCGGGGGGAAAGGGACGTGGACCCCGCAGCCATCGGCGCTCGCCTCGCCTCGGCCGTCGTCGCACCGCTCATCAGAAAACTGTTCGTCCAGGAGGGTCCGGGCGCCGGGCTGGTCGACAAGCCGGTCCGTATCTCCTCGCTCGTCACCTTCCGGGGCGAGAAGCGGACGCTCGACTTCCACGATCTGCACAAGCTGGCCACCGAACTCGTCGCCCGCGCCGTCCAGCAGGCGGCCCCGGGCGAGCGGCCGTGCCCCGCCGACGAGGACGACCTGGTCGCCATGCGCCTGGCGACGACGTTGCACGCGCTCGGCGACCTCGACATGGACGACGTCCAGGCCGTGGGGCTCGGCCACCGGGCCCTCGCCGCCCGCCTCATCGAGACCGCGCCGGGCCTGGGCGCCCCCGTCGGCCTGAGCCGGGACGGACTCGCCCTCTACGAGCACCTCCTCCACACCGCCTGCCTGCACATCCTGCACTTCTTCAGCCGGCGCTCGACCTTCGTCGCCCGCACCCTCGTCGAACAGAGCGGCCGGCTCGACGAGCTGATCACCAAGATCGACATCCTGATCGAGCGCATCCCGTCCCAGTCCGCGCAGGACGCGGGGTTCGAGCGCCGGTACGCGGAGTACATGATCGGCAAACACTCCACGCTGACCATCGTCGGCATCGACCTCAGCCACTCCGAGGCCACCTGGCCGCTGGACGCCGCGTATCTCAGCCTGGAGGCCGTCTCCTCGCACGAGGACCGCCCGGAGGGGACGGCGGGGGCGTTCGAGGGCGCGGCGGCGGGCACCTCGCCCGCCGCACTCCCCGCCGCACTCCCCGGCGTCCTCCCCGCCGACCGGGCGCTCGCCGGCCATCAGCGGGTGCTGCTGCGCGGCGGCGCGGGCTCCGGCAAGACCACGCTCGTCCAGTGGCTCGCCGTGAGCACCGCGCGGCAGCGGCCGCCGCACGGGATGGAGCAGCTGATCGGCCGCGTCCCCTTCGTCCTCCCGCTGCGCACCATCGCCCGCCGGGAGTCCCTGCCCTCCCCCGCCGGGTTCCTGGCCTCGGTCCACAACCCCCTGGACGGCGCCCAGCCGCCCGGCTGGGCCGACCGGGTCCTGGGCGCCGGCCGTGGGCTGCTGCTGATCGACGGCATCGACGAGATCCCCGAGCACGACCGCGAGCGCACCCGGGCCTGGCTGGCCGACCTGCTCATCGCCTACCCGGACAACCTGTGGCTGGTCACCTCCCGCCCCTCCGCCGTCGCCGAGGACTGGCTGGGCGCGCAGGACTTCACCGAGTTCACGCTGTCCCCGATGCGCCGCGAGGACATGGCGGCGTTCATCGACCGCTGGCACGACGCGGCCCGCCAGACCTGCCGTACGGAGGAGGAACGGGCGGCGCTGGACGGCTACCAGTCGGCCCTGCACACCGCCGTCCGCACCAAACAGGACCTCAGCCGGCTCGCCACCAACCCCCTGATGTGCGGCCTGATCTGCGCCCTGCACCGCGCCCGGCGCGGCTATCTGCCACCGGGCCGCAAGGCGCTGTACGACGCGGCGCTGTCGATGCTGCTGACCCGCCGCGACACCGAGCGCCGTGTCTACGCGCCCGGCGATACGCAGCTGGACGAGGAACCGCAGATCCAGCTCCTCCAGCGGCTCGCCTACTACCTGATCCGCAACGGCGAGGCCGAACTGGACCGCGACCGCGCGGAGCGTCTCATCGAGGAGGCCCTGCCCTCCGTCCCCGCCGCCCAGGCCCTGGGCGACGCCCCCGCCATCCTGCGCCATCTGCTGCTGCGCAGCGGGCTGCTGCGCGAGCCGTCGGTGGGCACGGTGGACTTCGTCCACCGCACCTTCCAGGACTACCTGGGCGCGAAGGCGGCGGTGGAGGCGTGGGACGTGGGCCTGCTGATCCGGAACGCGCATGACGCGCAGTGGGAGGACGTCATCCGCATGGCGGTCGCGCATGCGCGGCCGAGGGAGCGGGCGGAGCTGTTGGAGAAGTTGCTGGTGGAAGCGGAGCGATGGGACCCGAAGGCGTCGCTCCGGCAGAACCTGCTGGCCATGGCCTGCCTGGAGCACGCGCCCGATCTGGATCCGGGCATACGGGACCAGGTGACACGGGCTGCGATGGGGTTCATCCCGCCCCCGGACGTCGCGCGGGCGCGGGAGCTGGCCACGGTGGGCCCACTCGTGCTGGAGCTCCTGCCCCTGCCGGAGGGACTGACCGACGAGCAGGCGGAATACTGCGTGGTCACGGCCTCACGCATACCGGTGGACGCGGCCATCCCGTATCTGGCCCGGTTCGCCGGCCACCCGTCGATCGCGGTGCGCGCCCAACTGGCGTCGAGCTGGGGGCGGTTCGACACCGAGCGGTACTTCCATGAGGTGATCCTCCGCCTGGACCGGGACGGCCTGTACTTCGTGGCCGAGTCCATGGAGCATCTGCGCCTGCTCCTGGACACGGGGCCGCGTCCTTGGCTGATCCTGCGCGGAGACTTCACGGAGGACGAGATCAGGGACAGCCTCAGGGGGGAGGACGTGACCCGGCTGCGGCTGAGCGGAAATGGCGTGGTCACCGATCTCGGCGCGCTCAGCCACCTCGCGAACCTCGAAACGCTCTATCTGAGCGGCTGCCCCCAGGCCCGCGACCTCGGCCCCCTGTCCGCCCTCCCCCTCCGTACGCTGGTGTTCGAGCCGCCCCGCAACACACCCAGCACGGTGCCCTTCGCGAAAAGCCTGCACAAACTGGTGGCGCTGGACCGCCTGAAGATCGCGATCAGCCATGCCCACGTCCTGCCGCGCCGCTTCCCACCCGGTATCACCTGGCTGGATCTCCAGGTCCTGGGGACGGAACTGGACACCACCTGGATGCCCATGGCGTTCCCCCGCCTCCGTCATCTGCACGTCAGGTTCCTCGGCGACCCCGGCCGGCCCGTCGACGTGTCCCCGCTCGCCGTCCTCCCCGACCTGGAGAGCGTCACCGTCGTCAACGCGCCCGTCACGGGCACCCCACCGGCCGGGGTCACGATTGCGGCTGCTCCTCCCGCTTGATCCACTCGCTGGTGCCCAGCGGGTAGTCGTAACCGGGGCGGCCGACGGCGGCGCTGGTGCGGAACGGGGTGCCGTTGTTGTCGATGTGCACGGTGCCGTGGCGGTCGCCGCTGGACCAGTCCAGGGAGAGGTCCCAGCGGACGTCATGCGCCGTGGTGTGGGCGGTGACGTAGAAGACCTCCGGATCGGATTCGCTGACCTTGTACGGGAAGTCGCGCTGGCCGTTCTTGACGGTGACGGTGGGGCTGCCGTTGTCGAGGTCGACGTCGAACGACTTGGTCTCGACGCCGCCGCCGCAGCCGACGCCCATCGAGTAGTCGTTCCAGGCGAGCGGGGCGCGCTTGGTGACGACGCGTACGTGCAGCGCCTCCAGGACGACGGTCTCCTTCCCGGTGCCCTGGAGGGTGAGGGCGACGCGCTGCTCCCCCGAGGACACCGCGCCGTACGCGGCGGCCCAGCGGGGCGCGTTCTGCTCGTCGGCGGGCGGGCCGACCTGTCCCGGCTCGCTGTCGACGAGGAAGTGCTGGCTGCACGGGCTGTCGTAGACGTAGGGGCGGGTGGCGACGTTGACCGGTACGCCGCCGGTGGGCTCGTCGGCGCCCCCACCGCCGTGGCCGGCGGACTCCGACGCCGAGGCGGAGGGCTTGCCGGTCCGCGCGCTTTGGGAGGGGGAGGGGGAGGCCGAGGCGGACGGCTGCTTGTCGTCCGCTCGGCCGGTGGCGGTGGCGGTGCCGGTGGCCGGATTGGCGGCCCCGGCGGCCTTCTCGTCACCGCTGTCGCCTCCGGAGGACGGCAGGTTCACGGCGAGCACGACGGCGCCCAGAACGGCGGCGGTGGCGACGGAGGCGATGAGGGCGGTGCGGCGCCGACGGGGCCGCCGCACGGGAGCGGAGGGGGTGGTGCCGCTGATGACCGTGGCATCACTTCTGCCGGGTTCGCCGGGTTTGCTGGGTTCGCCGGGGCCACCGGGTTCGCCGGGACCACTGGGGCCACCGGGGCCGCCGGGTTCGCGGGATTCACCGCCCACGGGTGCCGGGGCCGTCCCGCCCGCGGTCTCGGACAGCCCACCGCCCGGATCGGCCGGGCCCGCCGCCTCGGGCGGTCCGCTGTCCGCATCCGCCGGGTGAGTCGGGCGGTCCCCGGCGCCGGGCGCCGACGCGTCGGGCGCCGGCGCGCTCTCGGGCTCCCCGGCCGCAGCCCCGGCACCGGCCCCGGTACCGCGCACCACCACCCCGCCCGGCTCCGGCTCCTTACGCCCCCGCGTCGCATCCGCCAGAATCCACCGCCGGTGCAGCTCGACCAGTTCCTCGGGGGTCGCCCGGCACACCCGGGCGAGCCGCTCGACCGGCGCGTACTCGGTCGGCACCACGCTGCCGTTGCAGTAGCGGTGCAGCGTGGACGTGCTCATGTGCAGCCGCTTGGCGAGCGCCCCGTAGCTCAGCCCCGAGCGTTCCTTGAGCCCCCGCAGCAGTTCCGCGAGCGCCTCCGCGTCGCCGACGGCTCCTGTCGCCCCTGACACCGTTCCCCGCCTCCCCTTCCCATGGCCTGGCGCGTCCCATTCCCGCGTCCCAGACCCCTTACGTTCCCCCTGGTCACAGCCTGTTTCCGCGTTCCAGCGTCCCCAACTGCCCGGCGTTCGTGGCGGCTGGGACGGATGGCCCCACAAGCTCTGGTCATCCAAGCACCACACCCACCGCACCGCCGAAAGGGCTCACCCACATGTCCAGGATCCGTAACTCCCGCACCCGCCTCCTGACCGCCGCCGCGACCGTCGCGATCGCCGCCTTCTCCCTGACCGCGTGCGGCGAGGACGGATCGGGCGTCCGCAGCGAGGGCGCGTCGTCCTCCTCCGCGTCGTCCTCCCAGGATGACGCGAAGACCAACGCCACCGGTTCGAAGTCGGACACGGACGTGTCGTCGGAATCGGGGAAGGGAAGCCAGGCCGGCGGCAGCGACTCCGGCGCGAGTGCCACCAAGGACACCAAGGACGCCAAGGGCAGCGAGGACGCCGAGGGTGTCACCTGCCAGGGCTCCAACACCAAGACGGTCGCGGCTCCCCTGAACCGCCCCGTGAATCACATGCTGCTCACGGTCACCAACACCGGCAGCAGCAACTGCTACCTCTACAACTACCCGGCCGTCCGGTTCGGCGAGGCGCAGTCGGTGCCGCCGGTCATCGAGGAGTCGAAGCCGCAGGCCGTCGTCACGCTGGCCCCGGGCGAGTCCGGCTACGCCTCGGTGAACCTGTCGGCCGCTGACGGCAGCGGTACGAACGGCCACACCGTGAAGTCCCTCACCGTCTACTTCCAGGGCCGCACCGCCGACGAGGACGTCCCCTCTGCCGCCCACCCGTCACTGCCCGCCAAGGGCGTCTATGTCGACGACTCGCTCAAGGTCACGTACTGGCAGCAGTCGATGGACGACGCCATCAGCTGGTAACGCGACCGAGTGTCATGGGCCGAAGGCCGGCGGGCGACCGCCGGCCTTCTCGGCTTTGAGCAGCCGTTGATAGTCGGTGAGCACGCGCAGCAGGGCGAAGCCGGTACCGAGGGGGACGGTGCCGAGTTCCACGCGTGGCTGGTGGGGATCGCTGAGGTCGGCCCGTACGTCGGGGAGGCGTACGCCGTGGGCGGCGAACTCGTCGCGCAGGATCTCGGCGACGCGCTCGGCGGAGGTGGGGTCGTTCATGCGGTGCTCTTGGTCTGCGCGGGCGGGACGTTGAACTCGAACCACACCGTTTTGCCGGTGCCGTCGGCCGGTTCGTCGATGCTCATGCCGCAGAGGTCGGAGAGGGCCGTGACCAGGAACAGCCCCCGGCCGTTGGTCTCATCGCCCGCCGGGCGGCGGGGCGAGGGCAGTTCGGGGCTGTCGTCGTGGACGGTGACCCGGACGCGGTCGTGCCGGATGGCGGCGGCCAGCCGTACGTCACCCTTGCCGTGCCGGTGGACGTTGGTCACCAACTCCGAGGTGCAGAGGGCTGCGCTGTCGGCGAGCTGGCCGAGGCCGGAGGCCGAGAAGACGCCGCGCACGAAGTCGCGGCACAGGCGGGGAGAGGTGGGGAGGGCGGGGGCGGTGAGGGTGTAGCGGTGCGGACGTTCCGGGTGTGCGAGTGCTCCCATGCGACGCCTCCGTGGCGCTTGTGGCTCAATACCCTGTGTGATTAAGGCAACACCCAAGGTATGGCACGCCTCAGCAACTTTGCAACCACCTTGGCGAGATGATTGGACCGCCCCACCCGCGCGGGGCACACTGTCACCGAATCCCCTGGAGGACCGCTCGTGGCGCTGCGAACGCTCATCACCGAACGGCAACGCCGACTCGGCGCGGAGCTCAAGAAGTTGCGACTCCAGGCGGGGTTGTCGATCGCCGAAGGCGGCAAGCTGATCGGCATGGGCGCGCCGCACCTGAGCCACATCGAGGCGGGGCGGACGGCCATCCCAACGGATCGTCTCCGCGCGCTGATTGACGCTTACGGATGCAAGAATGAGCCTTACGTTGGCGCGCTGTTGAGCTTGGCCGCTAGCAGCGGCAAGGGCTGGTGGAGCGGCTACAAGGGCCGCCTTGTGCCGTCAGCGCTGGACTTGGCCGAGCTTGAGTCGCAAGCGAACGGGTTCCGTTCGTACGAATCGCTGTTCATTCCGGGGTTGTTCCAGACGGAGGACTACACGGCCTCAATCTTCCGAGCGGACGACGAGGCCAACACTCCGGACCACGTCCACACGGCGGTTGGTTTCCGCATGCGGCGGCAGGCGATCCTTCACGAGGAGCAGGCACCAGAGGTCCACGCGGTGATCCATGAGGCAGCGCTGCACATGCGGTTCGGTGGCGCCAAGGTGATGCGCAAGCAACTACTGCGCCTCATCGAACTCGCCGCCCTGCCGCATGTGAGCATCCAGATCCTCCCCTTCGCCGCCGAGGAGATCTCGACTTTGAGCACGCCGTTCTTCATGGTCGCCTCACACGGCCGCGCGCTTGAGACGGTACTGCTGGAAAGCCCCGGCCAGTCATCGTTCCTGCACGACGAGCCTTCGCTCACGAAGTATCAACGGCAGTTCCACCGTCTCAGCGCAGCTGCACTGCCACCCGTCGATGTGACGGTCGCTCCCTTCGCACACGACTCGCGTGATTCGCTCGGCCTGATCCAACACGTCCTCTACACGCTCTAGGAAGGCGGTCATGTCCCAACCCGACTGGCGCAAGTCCACATTCAGCGAGAACCAGGCCAACTGCGTGGAACTGGCCATTACCCCCGACGGCATACGCATACGTGAGAGCGACGAGCCGGAAGCGGTGATCCATACGAACCCGGCCACTCTCCGGTCGTTCATACGAGCCGTGAAAGCCGCCGACCTCGACCACATCCGCTGAGGCGGACAGCATGCCGCACACCACCTGGCGCAAGTCCTCCTTCAGCACGGACGTCGGCGCCAACTGCGTGGAACTGGCCACCGTCGCAGACGGTATACGCATACGCGAGAGCGACGAGCCCGACACCGTGATCCGTACGACCACGGCCGCCCTTGGCGTCTTCATACGCGCTGTGAAGGGCGGCCGCCTCGATCACACCCTCTGACGGGGCGCGTCCGCGCGGCGCGGGCCGGGAGGGCGGGGCCACCCAGACGCCGGCTTGCCGACCGTCACGCCGGACGGTGTCACGATCCGCATGGTGCGCACCGCGGCAGTCGCTTCCGCGGACCGGCGCGTCCCAGCGGTGCGTCTCCCGCGGCACCGCACCAGCAGGTCAGCCGGTGGGACGTCTCACGAATCGCTCATTCAGCGGCAGCACCTGGCCGTCGACCGTAACCGGCCAGCAATCTCCGTGGTGCAAGCCGGGCGGCGCGGTCCACCCCGCGCCGCCCTCACCACTTCGGGGGAGGAAATGACATGCGCGTCAGGACGGTCAGGGTTGCTCAGAGTTCTCTGACATGGGGCGGGTCCGGGCGCCGCTGACAGCGGGGGGACGGCGGTCGCGGCCGTCCAGGCATCCCATGACCACGCCGCGTTCCGCGCCGTGAAACCCGCGCCGGTCGCCCTGCCATCCCCGCCATCCCCGCCGTCGGGCCGAGCGCCAGGCACCCGGAACGGGCTGCCGCCGCCGCGCGATTGAGCCCCACGAATTCGGAACCCAGCCCCGGAACACCGTGGCCGCGATGCGGCGGAGAAAAACCCTGCACACGCGCCGGATGGCGCCTCCATCAATGCACTGCAACCCGCCAATCGGAGGGAATTGTCATGCATAGATTCCTTACATTATTACGCGCCCATCTCCTGGTGCTCACGTGTCCGACAGTCTGCTGACGAGACACGTCCTGCCAGGGAATCCCGGGAATCGGGTGCGATGTCCTGAGGGCCGGTGGGCGCTGACCTTGGGATATCCGCATCCGTCGCTGGCGCCGGGAGTACTCAGCTACCGAGGATTCCACTGCGCGCCAGGACCGGTGCGCAGGCGTTTGGGAATCCCCTGCGGACTGGCGACATTGGTCCTCGGGTTCGGTGAGGCGCTGCGGATCTCGCCGGTGGGTGCACCGCACCGGGCCCGCACGGTGGTATCCCTGCTCAGCCCGCCGAATACGTCCCCTGCGCTGGTCGAGCACACCGGCGGTATACGCGCGGTCGAGGTCGTGCTCGCACCGTGGGCGGCCTTCGAACTGTTCGGTGTGGCCCTGGACGACCTGCCCGCCCCTGGCGCAGAGCCCGCCGACCTCCTCGGCCTCCGGGTCCACCACCTGTCGGAACAACTGGCACAGGCACCCGGGTGGCCTGCGCGTTTCGCCATCCTGGACCAGTTCCTCCTGCGCTGCCGCGGGGAGGGCCGGCTCGCGTCCGAGCGGGTGGTCGCGGCCTGGCAGCGCCTGGAGCAGTCCCGCGGCAGGGTGGAGATCACCGCCCTGGCCGAAAGCGTGTGCTGGAGCCAGCGCCAAATCGAGCGCAAATTCGGACAGCAGGTCGGGTTGACTCCCAAACGACTGGCCCGGGTGCTACGACTTCAACACGCCGCCGCGCTGCTCTCGGCCGGACACCGACCTGGCGAGGCGGCGTCCATCTGCGGGTTCTACGACCAAGCGCACCTGACACGGGAGTTCACCGCGCTGACGGCACGCTCGCCTCTGCGCTTTATCGCCGAGCACCAGAGCGGGGAAGGCTCTGCCGACCGAGCGGCGGGGCGGATCACCAGCATTCTGCAAGAAGGATGAATTCCGCTGTCGAGCGGGAGTCCGCCGCGGCGGGGCCGGTCGAAAAAATACAATGTCGGTTTTCTCCAATACCGGCCGACCGGCCGCGTGTGAAAGTGGCCTGAGCCGACGTCAGGTCGGGACGAATTCACCACGAGAGGAGAGTGACATGCTTCGTAAGATGGAATCCCTCGGGCAGGCGCTGCTCGAGCGCTTCGTGCCCAAGATTTCCGCCTCGGCGCAGGTCTCGTCGCCGCAGCAGTGCTGGAGCCAGTGCTGGCAGTGCAACAAGGCCTACGGGTACGGGAACGTGAACACCTGGTGCAGCTACAACGCTCCGTGCTGCGGCAGCTCCGGCGTCTACACCTGCTACTGCTGACCGTGGTCGTGGGGGTCCGGGGCGTTCGCGCCGGGCCCCCTGCGCCGAGGCCGGTGCGCGCCCGCACACGAGTTATCGAGTCTGGGGAATCGTGGAGCAGTATCTCTCGACCTGGATCAGATGTCTGATCGGTCTCATCTTCCTGGTGTCCTCGGTGAGCAAGGTCTCCGGACGCCGGTCCTTCAACGAGTTCGCCGCAGCGGTTGAGGCGCTGGCCCCGGTTCCCGGGGCGCGCCGGCTGCTGGCCCCTGTCGTGGTGGCTCTGGAGTTCGGGGTGTGGGGGCTGCTGGCTCTGCCCGTACCCGGGGCGTTCCGGTATGGCGCCGGGCTCGCGGCGGGCCTGTTGCTCGTCTTCGCCCTCGGCATCGTGCTTGCCGTGCGCCGGGGGACGGACACGGCATGCCGCTGCTTCGGCGTGTCCACCGCACCGGTCAGCGGCTGGCAGGCCGTCCGCAACCTGGCGCTGGCCGTCCCGACCGGCGTCTCGGCGCTGTTCGGCCCGGGTTCCGGCGGCACCACTGCCGGACAGATCCTGACGATCGTGATCGGGCTGATGTGCGGGGCGCTGGTCACCACGCTCGACGAACTCGTGGAGCTGTTCCGGCCGGGTGCGTGGACCACTGCTCGGCCCGCTGCCCCGTCCACCACCTTCCGACAGGAGAAACGTCATGACCCCCCTGATCGCCGCCCTAGTCTTCGTCGGGGCGTTGTGCGTCCTCAACTTCGTGCTGAGCCTCGGAATGATCAAACGCCTGCGGGAGCAGGCCGAGATCCTCAACCGCAACGGCAGCACTAACCCGCCTGTCGCGGTCGGCATGGGCGATGAGATCGGGGAGTTCACCGCCCTCACCCAGGACGCCGAGCCGGTGGACAGCGAGAGCCTGCGGCACGGCGACACGCTGGTGGCCTTCTTCTCGCCGACCTGCCGCCCGTGCCAGGAGAAGCTGCCGAAGTTCGTGGACTTCGCCGCCTCGTTCCCCGGCGGCCGGGAGCAGGTGCTGGCCACCGTCGTGGGTGAGCCCGAGGCGGCCGCCGACATGCTGGAGCGGCTGCGCCCGGTGGCCCGGGTCGTGCACGAGTCCAGCAACGAGGGCGCGGTGAGCTCGGCCTTCGATCTCAAGGCATTCCCCGTGGTACTCGTCGTCTCCCCCAGCATTGAGCACGGACGTCCCATCGTCACCGCTGAGCAGATCGATCTCGACGTACCGGTGTCGGCACGGTGAGAACACGCGGTCGGCGCCGGCCGGGCAGCTCCGAGCAGGCGCACACGCGCTCCGCGTACCGCCGCGTCACCACGGCCATCGGCCTGTGTGCCACGGCGGCGCCGTGGGCCTCGGCCGGATATGCCGCGATCACGCTGGTGTCCGGGCTGGTGCCGGTGCTGGTCGCGTGGATGACGAAGCTCTTGATCGACGGTCTGACGCACCACGCGGAGATCCGGACGTTGCTCGGGCCCGCGCTCGGTTACGTCCTCGCGGCGACCGTGGTGGGCCTCGGCCCGCTGGCCGCCCGGTATCTCCGAGGGGTCGTGGACCGGGAGGTGGGGTTGCTGTCGCAGGATCGGCTCTTCACCGCGGTGGGCCGCCACCCCGGCTTGGGACGGCTGGAGCAGCCGGCGTTCCTCGACCGCCTGCGGGTGGCCCAGGAGGTGGGCAAGACCGTCGCCGGCCAGCTCGCGGACGCCGCGCTGGCCGCGGGCAAGTCCCTGGTGACGGTGGCGGGGTTCCTGGTGTCGCTGGTGGCGCTCAGCCCGTTGATGGCCGTGGTCGTGCTGGCCGCGGGCGTTCCGTCACTCGTGGCCCAGCTCGCCCTGTCACGGCAGCAGGCCCGTGCCGTGTTCGAGGTCAGCAGGATCGAGCGCAGGGAGGACTTCTACGCCAGGCTGATCGCCACGCCCACCGCGGCGAAGGAGATCCGGCTGTTCGGGATCGGTGACTTCCTGCGGGCGCGGGTGCTGGCCGAGCGCCGGGCGGCCAACGCCGTCACCCAGTCCGTGGACGCGCACCAGACCAAAGTGCAGAGCCTTCTGGAGCTGCTGGCCTCCCTCGTCTCCGGAGCCGGGCTGGTGTGGGCGGTGTTCGCGGCGCACGACGGTACGTTGACGGTCGGCGGGGTGACGATGTTCGTGGCGGCGGTCGACGGTGTGCAGAGTTCGCTGGGCACCCTCCTGATCCAGCTCGCGGCGTCCCAGCGTGCCCTGCTCATGTTCGACCACTACCTGGAGGTCGTCGAGGCCGAACCCGACCTTCCCGTGGCCGCCGAACCGGTTCCCCTGGCACCGCTGCGCCACGCGATCGAACTACGGGACGTCTGGTTCCGTTACTCCCCGGACCACGACTGGGTGCTGCGCGGACTGAACCTGCGCATCCCGTGCGGACAGTCGCTGGCCCTGGTGGGTCTGAACGGTGCCGGGAAGTCCACGCTGGTGAAACTGCTGTGCCGGTTCTACGATCCCACGCACGGCACCGTGCTGTGGGACGGCGTCGACCTGCGCGACGTCGATCCGGCAGAGCTGCGTGAGCGCATCAGCACCCTGTTCCAGGACTTCCAGCACTACGACATGACCGCGGCCGAGAACATTGGGCTCGGTGACCTGCGGCTGCTGGACGAACGGCACCAGATCGAGGTCGCGGCGGGCAAGGCGGGCCTGCACGAGAAGCTCGCCCGGCTTCCGCAGGGGTACGACACCATGCTCTCCCGCACCTTCCACCACGACAGCCGATCCTCCGAACACCGGTCGGGGGCGCTGCTGTCGGGTGGGGAGCACCAGCGTCTGGCCCTGGCCCGTGCCTTCCTCCGTGAGGGGCGCGACCTGACCATTCTCGACGAGCCCTCGGCGGGACTCGACGCGGCGTCGGAACACGAGATCCACCGTTCGATCACTCGCCACCGGGCCGGCCGTACCAGTCTGTTGATCTCACACCGACTCGGCGCCGTGCGCGACGCGGACCGGATCGCCGTACTGGGCGACGGGCGGGTGACAGAGGAAGGCAGCCACATGGAGTTGATGCGGGCCGGGGGCGAGTACGCACGCCTGTTCGCCTTGCAGGCCGACGGGTACCGGCAGGGTCACGCGGAGCCGGCCGTCCCGACGCACGCGGTGGAAGCGGCGGCCGACAGATGATCTCGGACCGTGTCACGATCGTCGCCGCCGCGCTCACCCACCGGCTGGTGGCTGTCACCGTCGACGGGGTGAGCATGGAGCCGGCGTTCCGGGACCGCGATCAGGTGCTGGTGATCCGGGGCGCGAAGCCTGAGGTCGGCCGCGTGGTGGTCGTCGAATCACCCTCGGATGCGCGCGGCTGGCGCCAGCGACCGCTCGCGGCGAAAGCCGCTCCCTCCCTCGTGGCCCAGCGCCGCTGGATGATCAAGCGGATAGCGGCCCTCCCCGGGGATCCGATCCCGCGCCGTGGCGTTCCGGCGCTCGCCGACGTGTCCGGCGAACGCGTGCCGGACGGCATGGCCGTGCTGCTGGGTGACAACCACTCGGCGAGCTTCGATTCACGGGAGTTCGGCTACTTCCCGCTCACACGAATACTGGGTGTGGTCAGGCTGCCGAGTCGGTGAGCAGCCGGGTCCCGAAGGAGCCGCCCGGCTCCATGGCGATGACCGCGCCGTCACCGGAGGTTTCACCGACGCCATCGAGAAGGGGGAGCGACGATGCATCGCAGAAAACTGCTGGCAGCGGCAGGGGGCGCCCTGGCCTCGGGAGCGCTGGGGCCGCGGGTGGCACGGGCCGCGGACGCCACGGTGGCCGTCGATCCACGGCCGGACTTCGGCCGGCACGGCACCTGGGAGGGCTGGGGCGCCTCGCTGTCCTGGTGGGCGAACGTACTCGGCGACCGGGACGAGATCTCCGATGTCCTGTTCACCACCGCGGACACCCCGTACCAGGACCTCACCCTCCCCGGCCTGGGCCTGAACATCGCCCGCTACAACCTCGGGGCCTGCCGCTGGGACACGGTGCAGGGGTCCGCCATGGTGGTCTCCGCGCAGTTCCCGAAGTACAAGCAGATCGAGGGCTACTGGCGCGACTGGTTCAGTGAGGACCCCGCCTCCGCCTCCTGGGACTGGTCTGCCGACCCCAGGCAGCGGGCCGCGATGGTCAAGGCGCACGCCCGGGGCGCGCGGATCGAGCTGTTCTCCGTCTCCCCGCTCTGGTGGATGTGCGTCAACCACTGCCCGTCCGGCGCACCGGACGGCGGGGACAACCTCCAGTCCTGGAATTACCGACAGCACGCCGTGTACATCGCCACGGTGGCCGCGTACGCCGCCGAGCACTGGGGGGTGCCGTTCTCCTCCGTCGAGGCTTTCAACGAGCCGACCTCGACGTGGTGGAAGGCGAACGGCGGCCAGGAGGGCTGTCATATGAGCACGGCCGTGCAGGAGGCGGTGCTCGGCCACCTGCGTACCGAACTCGACACGCGCGGATTGCGGGGCACTCCCATCTCCGCGTCCGACGTGTTCTCCTACGACGAGGCGATCGCCAACTGGCAGAGCCTGGACGCCACCGCCCGCGCCGCCGTCGGCCGGCTCACGGTGCACGGCTACCAGGGCTCGTCCGGCGACCGGAACGGGCTCTACCAACAGGCCCGCAGCGCGGACAAGGGCCTGTGGAACTCCGAGACGGGAGACGGCGACAGCACCGGCCTGACCACCGCCACCAACCTCTGCCTGGATCTCAACCGGCTGCACCCCACCGCCTACTGCTACTGGCAGCCCCTGGACACCGCCACCGGCTGGGGCCCCATCTTCTACGACCCGGACACCGCCCGGACCGGCTCCGTCCAGCCCAAGTACTACGTACTCGCCCAGTTCACCCGGCACATCCGCCCCGGCATGCGGATGCTGGCCACCGGCTCCGACACCGTCGTCGCCGCGCTGGACGCCGCGGCACACCGCCTCGTCGTGGTCGCCGTCAACGCCACCGCCTCCGCCCAGCCCCTCACCCTCGACCTGTCTCTCTTCACCACGGTCACCGGCCAGTCCGGCACCGTCCCCCGCTGGTCCACCGTGACCACCCCGGCCGGCGAGCGCTACGCCGCACACCGTGACACCACTCTCGACGGCAAGCGGCTGCGCCTCACCCTGGAGGCGCAGTCGGTGCAGACGTTCCACATCGACGGGGTGGAGGTCTGATCCACGCCGGCCGGCTACACCGCAGCCAGCGGCCACGCCCCCGACGGCTCGCCCAGCCACACCCGGTGGCCGGCGGCCGTGACCGTCAGCCCGAAGTCGAACAGCTGCGGCCGCCCGGCGCCCTCCCACCAGGCGAGGGCCCCGGCCGTCTCATCGGCCAGGTTTCGCGGCCCCCACTGGTGCACCACGCCATCCGCCGCGTACGCCCACGAGTCCCGGCCGCACCACCAGTGCCCGCCGTCCTGTGGCCAGTGGGCGACGTCCGCCAGCCTCAGCCCCACCGCGAACTCGGCGTGCGGGTCGGCGAGCAGCGCGACGTCCAGGTCGGCCTTGCTCTCGCGGCTCTCCTCCCACGATTCCGTCGAGAAGACCCCGCCGATGCGCGGGCGCGTCCGCTGGCCCCGCACCGCCATGAACGTCACCGCGCCCGCGAACCGGCCCTCGGCGCAGCCGTCGGAGACGGTCAGCCGTGCGAGTCCGTGCGAGCAGAACGCGGTCCGGAACGGGGCCAGGATCAGGCCGCCGGGCCGTACCTGCTCCACCCAGGCCCATGGGATCGACGTCACCGAGGCCGTCGCCACCAGCCGGTCGTACGGGGCGCCCCTGGCCCACCCCTGCTCGCCGTCCGCCTCCAGCACCGTCACCCCGCCGTACCCGGCCCGGTGCAGCGCGGCCCGCGCGCCGTCGGCCACGTCCGGGTCGATGTCCAGCGTGATCACCCGCCCGGCGCCTGCCCTCTCGGCCATCAGCGCCGCGTTGTACCCGGTGCCCGCGCCGATCTCCAGCACCCGGTGCCCCGGCCGCAGGTCCAGCCCGGCCAGCATGCTCACCACGGCGGCCGGCGCCGAGATGGAGCTGGTGGGCACATCGCCCCCGGCAGGGGCGGGGGCCCCGTCGTCCACCTGGGTGGTGATGGCCTGTGCGGGGTCGTACACCATGCGGGCCCACCGGTCCGGGTCGTCGTCTCGGCGGAACGGCCGGTACACGCCACCGTCCACCACCCACACGGTGCCGGGGACGAACTCATGGCGCGGGACGGCCTCGAACGCGCGCCGTATCCACGGCTCGGTGATGTCGAGCGTCTCGGCCGCCCGCGCGTGCAACTCCTCCAGGTCGGTCACTTGCGGTGGGTCCCGCCGCCCGGCCTGGAGACGTCCGGGTGCTGTCCGTCCGAGTCCCGTGGACTCGGCTGCTTCGGCTGCGGGTTCGGCGGTGGCGGCTTTCCGTGCGCTCCCATGTCGGCCTCCTGAGGTCGTCCGTTGAGTGCCAAGTGTGGGGGCCGCTCCTCGGCTCCCGTTGGAGCGCGTACGCCCTCATCGGGGGCGTACGCGTTGCGGAGGCGACCTCCGGTACTTGCCCCTCACGTCAACGTCAGGTTTTAGCTTGGCCGGGCGGCGCGCTTCCGCGCCGTCATGACATGAGGTCGAGGAGTGTCCAACGTGTCCACGAGCAGCAGCGCCGAGCGCGCGGCCCAGGTTCTGTCCCGTCCGTTCACCGTGGGCGGGCTCACCGTGCCCAATCGCCTCGCCATGGCGCCGATGACCCGCATGTTCTCGCCCGATGGCGTGCCCGGCGCCGATGTGGCGGCGTACTACGGGCGGCGGGCGGCCGCTGGGGTGGGGCTGATCATTACCGAGGGGACGTATGTGGAGCACCCCTCGGCGGGGCTGAGCGACCGGGTGCCGCGTTTCTACGGGGAGGACGCCCTGGCGGGGTGGGCCGACGTCGTCAAGCAGGTGCATCTCGCCGGCGGGCGGATCGCGCCGCAGATCTGGCATGTCGGGGTTTCGCGGCCGGAGGGCGCGCCGCCGGTTCCCGAGGCTCCGGTGCTGAGCCCGTCCGGTGTGGGACTGGACGGTGGGCCGGCCGGGCGGGCGATGACGCAGGACGACGTGGACGCGGTGATCGCCGCGTTCGCGGAGGCGGCCGCGTCGGCGGAGCGGATCGGCTTCGACGGGGTCGAACTGCACGGTGCCCACGGTTATCTGATCGACCAGTTCCTGTGGTCCGCGACCAATCGCCGCACCGACTCCTACGGCGGCGATCCGGCCTCCCGGGTCCGCTTCGCGGCCGAGCTGGTGGCCGCGTGCCGTAAGGCCGTCTCGGCCGATTTCCCGATCATCTTCCGTACCTCCCAGTGGAAGCAGGACCACTACGACGTGCGGATGGCCGAGACCCCGCAGGAGCTGGAGGCGATGCTGACGCCGCTGGTGGAGGCGGGAGTGGATGTGTTCCACTCGTCCACCCGGCGTTACTGGACACCGGAGTTCGAGGGGTCCGATCTGAATCTGGCGGGCTGGACGAAGAAGCTCACCGGGAAGTCCACCATCACGGTCGGCTCGGTCGGCCTCAACCAGGACTTCCTGCCGACGTTCGTGCCCGGGAGCGGCAGTGAGCGGGCCGGGGTGGCGGACATCGGGAATCTGCTGGACCGGCTGGAGCGCGACGAGTTCGATCTCGTCGCCATCGGCCGCGCGCTGCTCGCCGACCCCGAGTGGGCCGCGAAGGTGCTCAGCGGACGCACCCAGGAGCTGCTGCCCTACTCCAAGGAGCTGCTCGGCACCTTGCGGTGAGCCCCGAGCCCCCATCGCGTGACCGGTTCAGCTCATGGGGATGGCCCGCTTTGTCTGAGGTTGGGATGATTGGTTGCGGTTCGCTCCACCGCGGACCACGGAGAACAAGGAGAGCCGGTCATGTCCAAACGACTGCATGTGGGCAACTTGAGCTACCAGACGACGAGGCAGGACCTGGCGACCCTGTTCGAGCGGTTCGGCGAGGTGCTGGACGCCACCGTGATCACCGACCGGGAGAGCGGCCGCTCGCGGGGGTTCGGCTTCGTGGAGATGGACGAGGCGGCGGCGGAGAAGGCGATGGCCCAGCTCGACGGGTCGCAGCTGAACGGCAGAGCGGTCACCGTGACCGAGGCGCGGGCGGTCTCCCGTAGCACGCGCTGAGGAACGGCACGTGTACGGAGGGCAAAAGCGGAACGTGCGATACGCCACGTATCGGCGCCAGGACTTGCGGATGGCGCGGTGCGACGTGGTCATATGGAGTGATGCGATCCCCCACCCGCATATCGTCACCCCAGCCCTCCCACGACGGTGCGCCCGCTTACCGCAACCCCTATGAGGAGCTCGCCGAGCTGGCCGATCCCTCCCCGGAGGACGACGACGCGGATCTCGGCGGGCGCAAGGATCAGCCCTCCGGCGTCGGCGCCGACTCCGGCTCCAGCACCGACTCCGGCTCCGGGGACGACGGCGAACCGTGGTCGCCGCCCAACCACCGCCGTTCGTCCCGGCGCCGGCGCGGCCGCTTCACGGCGGTGCCGCGCACCGCGAAAGCGCTGATCGGGCTGGTCGTGCTGGGGCTGCTGCTGGTGCTGGGCGACCGCTGGGTGGTGATGTACGCCGAGCGCAAGGCCGAGCAGCAGCTCCAGAAGAAGCTGGACCTGGCCACGGCGCCGAACGTGACCATCCACGGCTTCCCGTTCCTCACCCAGGTGCTGGGCAAGAAGCTGGAGCAGGTCGACATCGCCGTCCCCGATGTCGCGGCCGACCGGGTCTCGCTCGCCGAGGTGCGCGCCCAGGCGCAGGACATCCGGATCGTGGGCGATCTGCCCAGCTCCTTCAAGGGCGCCGTGGTGGGCCGCATGAAGGGCGATGTGCTGCTGTCCTTCGAGGACCTCAACCGTGAACTGGGCGCCTCCCAGGTGCGGTTCCGGGCGCTGGGCCCCAGCTCGGTGCGGGCGGACGGGAAGCTCCCGGTCGCGGGCAAGGAGGTGTCGCTGCACGCCAAGGCGCATATCCGGCGCCAGGGGGACCGGGGGATCTCCACCAGCGTCAGCGATATGCGGCTGGACATCCCCGAGATCGCCACCTACCGGCCCGGTCCCGGGGCGGACGCCGGGCTGTTCCTGCACAAGAAGGCGGCGGAGCAGATCAGCGAGGACTCCGGCAAGGCGCAGGCGCTGCTGTCGATCCCGGCGGTGGCGGAGAAGCTCGGGGTGCAGCCGCCCCAGGCGGACCGGGCGCAGAGTGACGGGCGGGAGCTGGACCGGATCACGGGTTCGCCGCGCTTCGTCCCCGCGCTGCTCGGGGTCAACCTGGTCCAGGCGGCCAACGACCACCCCCAGCTGGCCAGGAAGCTCGGCATCGACCCGACGGTGGCCGCCGCCCTGGCGAAGCTGAAGGTGCCGGAGCTGACGGACAAGCTGGAGCTCTCCTTCCAGCTGCCCAAGAAGGCCAAGGGCATCCGGCTGGCGAACATCGACGTCTCCCCGGAGGGGATTCGGGCCGATCTGACGGGTACCGGGCTGAATTTCGGAAAGACCCGCTGAGGAATTCCGCGCATCCGGGGCCGGTGACTTAGGTCACCGGCCCTTTCGTATGCCCACGAATGGGGTGCGCATATCCGTCGATACGTCCCGCGCGCGGCTGCCGCCCACGAGACGCAGCAGGTCACGGCGTGGTTCCAGAGTCCGGATGAGAATTCTTTCAGACCGTTCTGAGCGAACGCACAGCTCAGTCCGATCTCACTCACGGATAGCGCTCCTAATGTCTTCCATGTCGAAACCGAACGGCTCCGGTCGAAGGCCGAACGGTTCCGGCGAAAGAAAAGGAACAGCGCATACCGAAAGGGAAAGCCATGAGCCTGCACAAGATCGTCCCGGTCAAGCCCGCCCGCAAGTCCGAGCCCAAGAAGAACAAGCACGCCCAGAAGCCGGCCCCGAAGAAGCCGGCCAAGCGTCGCCCCATCGGTGGCTGACCGGTTCCGGCACAAGAAGACAAGCAGCTGACACCGAAAGGAACAACCATGAGCCTGCACAAGATCGTCCCGGTCAAGCCCGCCCGCAAGTCCGAGCCCAAGAAGAACAAGCACGCCCAGAAGCCGGCCCCGAAGAAGCCGGCCAAGCGTCGCCCCATCGGTGGCTGACCCACCACACACCGGAGGCGGGTTCGCGGCATCGCGCCGCGGGCCCGCCTCGGCCATTTCCGGAGCCGAGCGGGAGAGACCGACCGTGACCTCGTACCAGGACCAGCCCACCATGCAGCTGCGCGCGATCGGGTCCGACCCCGCCGTCGCCCGGCACCGGCGCCCCGGGCGGCCGCGCCCTTACGGCCGTCATCAGCCGAAGGCCACCCAGCTCCCCGAGGAGTACCCGTACGCCCCCGCGGCGGACGGCGAACCCGGCGCCGAGGAGGGCGAACCGACCGGTCCACGGCTCACCGCGCGGCAGGCGTTCCGCCGGTTCTGGCCGCTCACCCGGGGCGACCGGCACCGGCTGGTGCTGATCTGCGCCTGTGTCATCGTCGCGGCGCTCGCCGAGACCGCCGCGATCCTGCTCTTCTCCGATCTGACCGACAACGCGCTGCGGCAGGGCTCGCTCAGCGCCTTCTGGACCCCCGCCGCGCAGTGGCTCGCGGTCGCGGTGCTCGGCGCCGCCGTCGGCTACATCGGCAACTCGCTCGCCGTATGGACCGCCGAGCGGTTCGTGCTGCGGCTGCGGGCGCGGGTCTTCGCGCATGTGCAGGAGCTGCCGCCGCACTTCTTCCAGCGCCACCGCCAGGGCGATCTGGTCGAACGCCTCACCGGGGACGTGGAGGCCATCGAGCAGATGGTGGTCTCCGGGGTGGTGGGCACCGTCTCCGCCGTCTTCAGCACGGTCTTCTTCTCCATCGCCGCCTTCCGGCTGCGCTGGGACCTGGCGCTGGCCACCTTCGTACTGGCCCCGCTGTTCTGGCTGGCCGCGCGGCGCTTCTCCGGGCGGATCACCTCGGTGGCCAGGGACGAGCGGGTCGCCGACGGTGCGATCACCTCCGTCGTGGAGGAGTCGCTCGGCAACATCGTGCTGACCCAGGCGTACAACCGTAAGGACGCCGAGGAGCGGCGGCTGGGCCGGGAGGCCCGTGCGTGGATGCGGGCGTCGGTGGCCGGCGCCCGGATGAGCGAGCTGTACGAGCAGCTGGTCGAGGTCATCGAGACGCTGTGCGTCCTGGCCGTGATCGGGCTCGGCGCCTGGGAGATTTCCCAGGACCGGATGACCATCGGACAGCTGCTGGCCTTCGCCGCCTTCCTCGGCTACCTCTATCCGCCGATCCGCAACCTCGGACAGCTCGGTCTCACCCTTACCGCCGCCACCGCGGGCGCCGAGCGGCTGCTGGAGATCCTCGACGCCGAGCCCGCCGTGAGCGATCCGCCGCCGGGGGCCACGGTCGCGCCGTGGCGGGTGCACGGCACCGTGGAGTTCGACCGGGTCGGCTTCCGCTACCCCGGCGGCGACCGGCGCACCCTGGCCGAGGTCTCGTTCACCGCCCGGCCGGGTGAGCTGGTGCTGATCACGGGGGCGAGCGGGGCGGGCAAGTCCACCGTCTCCAAGCTGCTGACCCGCTTCTACGACCCGGCGGAGGGATATGTGCGGCTCGACGGCGTACCGCTGTACGCCATGCCGCTGGGCTTCCTGCGGGAGAACGTGACGCTGCTGCCGCAGAAGACGCTGATCCTGCACGACACCATCCGCGAGAACATCGCCTGCGGCCGCCCCGGCGCCGCCGAGCACGAGATCGTCCGGGCGGCGCGGGACGCCGCCGCCCACGACTTCATCGCGGCCCTGCCCGAGGGCTACGACACCCGGATCGACCCGCACACCGCACGGCTGTCCGGCGGGCAGCTCCAGCGCATCGCCATCGCCCGCGCGATGCTGCGCGACGCGCCCGTCCTCGTCCTGGACGAGCCCACCACCGGCCTGGACGCACTGGCCGCGCGACGGGTCGTGCGGCCGCTGCGGCGGCTGATGTCCGGCCGCACCACGATCATGATCAGCCACGATCTGAACCTGGCGCCGGACGCCGACCGCGTGCTGGTGCTGGACCACGGGCGGGTCGTGGAAACGGGCACCCACCACGAACTGCTGGCGCTGGGCGGGGCGTACGCCCGGCTGCACGGCTCCCAGAACGGCTCCCTCACCGACACCGGCCCCCAGCCGACGCTCCGGCTCGGACCGCTCTGACGAGGGGCGGGCACACTACGGAAGCGGGGTGAGGGCCGGACCCTCACCCCGCTTCCGGGTGCCTGCCGCCTCATCGGCTCCCACCGCGCGCAGCACATAACCCACGCCGCGCACGGTGTGGACGAGCCTCGGTTCCCCGGCCGCCTCCGTCTTGCGGCGCAGGTACATCACATACACATCCAGCGTGTTGGACGACGGCTCGAACTCGAAACCCCAGACGTCCCGGAGGATCGCGGCCCGGCTGAGGACCTGACGGGGGCGGGACAGGAACAGCTTCAGCAGCGCGAACTCGGTCTTGGTGAGATCCAGCCGCCGGCCGGACCGGGTGACCCGGCGGGTGAGCGGGTCCAGCGTCATGTCCTCGAAGGCCAGCGCCGCGGGCTCCAGGGGCGGCTTCCCCGCCGGGACGGGGCGCCACCGGAGCCCGCGGCGCAGCAGGGCTCTCACCCGGGCCAGCAGCTCCTCCTGGGCGAAGGGCCCGGTCAGATAGTCGTCCGCGCCACTGTCGAGGCCGGCGACCCGGTCGCTGAGGGAGTCCCGGTCGCCGACCATCAAGATCGGCACTGTGCAGCCGCGGGACCGTATCCGGCGGGCCACCGACGGCCCGTCCGGTCCGGGCGTCGCCCGCGTCGCCACCGCGAGCAGCACCAGATGGGGCCGCTCCCGCTCGATCGCCTCCAGCGCCTCGGGGCCGGCCTGGGCCGCCCCGACGTCGTAGCCCTCGTACCGCAGGGCTCTGCCGAGCGCTTCGCGCACCGATGGCTCGTCGTCCACGACCAGGATTCGGGCAGTCTCGTGCATGGCCCCAACCTCGTACCGGAGGCTGTGCGCCCGCTGAGCCGGACGTGTCCGGCGGCTGAGAGGCCGGGCCCGCGGCCGGCTCAGTCGAGATCGATCGCGGGCGGGGCGGTGGGCGCGCCCGGGAGCCTGAGCCAGGCGACCGTACCGCCGCCCTCCGCCGGCTCCAGCCCCACCTGGCCGCCCGCCTGCTGCACCGTGCGGGCCACGATCGACAGGCCGAGGCCCGAACCGGGCATGCTGCGGGCGGACGGGGAGCGCCAGAAGCGCTCGAAGACATGCGGCAGTTCCTCGGCGGGGATACCGGGGCCATGGTCCCGCACCCTCAGCTCTCCGCTTCTGAGGACGACGTCGATCACACCACCCGAAGGGCTGAACTTCACGGCGTTGTCGAGCAGATTGACCAGCGCCCGCTCCAGAGCGGCCGGCTCGCCGCGCACGTACCAGGATTCGATCGAGGCGTTGATCGTGAGATGCGCGCCGCGCAGCCGGGCCCGCTCCAGGGCCGTGTGCGCCACCTCGTGCAGGGCGACCACCTGCGGGGGGCCACTGCCGGGCAGGGCGTCGGGGCGGGACAGCTCCTGTAGATCGCCGATCAGCGCGGCCAGTTCGGTCATCTGCGCCTTGACGCTCTTCATGAGCGCCTTACGGTCGTCGGGCGGCAGCGCGCGGCCGGTCTCCTCGCTGCGGGCGAGCAGCTCGACATTGGTGCGCAGCGAGGTGAGCGGGGTGCGCAGCTCATGGCCCGCGTCCGCGATCAGCTGCTGCTGGCGGTCGCGGGAGGAGGCGAGGGCGGCCGTCATGGCGTTGAACGACCGGGACAGCCGGGCGATCTCGTCATCGCCCTCGGCGGGGATGCGGACGGCCAGGTCCTCGGTGCGGGCCACATGCTCGACCGCCTCGGTCAGCCGGTCCACGGGTTTCAGCCCGGTCCTGGCGATCCACAGGCCCGCGGCGCCCGCGCCGACGACGCCGACCCCGGCGACGAGGGAGAGCACCAGCGCCAGCGTGTTGAGCGGATGCTCGACCTCGCTCAGCGGGCGGGCCATGGAGACGGCGATACCGCGCGGCAGCGGGCTGCCGGGGCCGACCGTGGGCCGGTAGGTGTACACCCGCATGCCCTGGCCGCCCGTGGCCGTCGCGTCGTGCAGCGCGTTCGGCCGCTGCCCGAGGGCCACGGCCACGTCGGAGGAGGTCACCGGCAGTTGCGCCGCCCCGGGCTGGCGGCAGCGGCTCCCGTCGGCCAGCACGATCTGCACGGAGTACGAGCCGAGGGCGCGCGGGGTGCGGCTGTCGGCGCCGTCGGGGCTCTGGCACGCCTCCAGGATGCTCACCACATTGCGCTCGTCGACCTTGACGTTGCGCAGGGACGAGTCGAGTTGGCCGCTGAGCTGTTCCCGCACGATCAGCCAGCACGCGAACGCCGAGGCCGCCACCGCCACCGCCACCGCCACGGCGGTGAGCAGGGCCAGCCGCGAACGCAGCGGCAGTTTGCGGAACCTCACGAAAGATCGCCCTTCGCGGACCGCAGGACGTACCCCACCCCGCGCACGGTGTGCACCAGCCGCGGTTCGCCGCCCGCCTCCGTCTTGCGGCGCAGATACATCACGTACACATCAAGCGAGTTGGACGACGGCTCGAAGTCGAACCCCCACACCGCCTTGAGGATCTGCTCACGGGTGAGCACCTGGCGGGGGTGCGCCAGGAACATCTCCAGCAGGGTGAACTCGGTGCGGGTCAGCTCGACGCGGCGGGTGCCCCGGGTGACCTCGCGGGTCGTCAGGTCCATCCGCAGGTCGTCGAAGGCCATCACCTCCGCGTCGGGCAGCGCCGCGTCCTGCCGCGCCACGTAGGAGCTGCGGCGCAGCAGGGCGCGGATGCGGGCCAGCAGTTCATCCAGTTCGAAGGGTTTGACGAGGTAGTCGTCCGCGCCCGCGTCGAGCCCGGTGACCCGGTCGCCGACCGTGTCCCGCGCGGTGAGCATCAGGATGGGCAGCGTCACGCCGGTGGCGCGCAGCCGCCGCGCCGCGGTCAGCCCGTCCATCCGGGGCATCAGCACATCGAGCACGATCAGTTCGGGGTCGTAGGAGCCGACCTTGTCCAGCGCGTCCAGGCCGTCCACGGCGGTCTCGGTCGCGTAGCCCTCGAAGACGAGGCTGCGGTGCAGGGCCTCCCGGACGGCCGGCTCGTCGTCGACGATCAGGATGCGGGCGGGCTGATCGCCATGGTCGGGGAGGCTCATGGGTCGGTTCCTTCACGTGGCGGTGCGGCGGCGGTGCGGCGGGACGTGCTGCTGCCAGCCTCGCACGCCGGTCAGACGTTGCTGTCACTGCCGCCCGCGCGCAGGGTCGCGAGGTCGGACTTGACGGTGTTGATCGGGATCGCGAAGCCGAGGCCGATGCTGCCCGCGCTGCTGGAGCTCTGGGTCGAGGCCGAGGAGTACATCGCGGAGTTGATGCCGACGATCTGGCCGCTCATGTTGATCAGCGCACCGCCGGAGTTGCCGGGGTTGAGCGAGGCGTCGGTCTGGATGGCCTTGTAGGTGGTGGTCGACGAGCCGACGTCGCCGTTGTACTGGCCGCCGCCGAACTCGAAGGGCCACTGCCGGCCGCCGCCCGGCCCTCCCTGGTCGCCCTGGCCCTGGCTCTCGTCCGTGGAGACGGTGACATCACGGTCGAGCGCGGAGACGATGCCGCTGGTGACGGTGCCGGTGAGGCCCTCGGGCGAGCCGATGGCCACGACCTGGTCGCCCACCGTGACCTTGCTGGAGTCGCCGAGCGTGGCGGCCTTCAGCCCGCTCGCGTCCTGCACCTTGATCAGTGCGAGGTCCTTCGCGCTGTCGGTGCCGATGACCGTCGCGGTCTTCTTACTGCCGTCGCTGAAGGTCACCTGGATCGAGTTGGCGCCGGAGATCACGTGGTTGTTGGTGATGATCTCGCCGTCGCTGGTGATGATCACGCCGGAGCCGGTGGACTCACCACTGGTGCCGCTGGCGCCGACCTCCACGATGCTGGGGCTGACGGCCGTCGCGACGGCCGAGACCCCGCTGCTGCTGGCGGACTTGGCGTTGACCACGGGAGTGGAGATCGCGGTGTCGGACTTCTCGGTGGCGTGGGTGACCAGCGCGGCCGACCCGCCGCCCACGAGCGCCGAGACCGCCGCCACGGCCGCGATCAGCGCGACCGGCCGCGACATCCGCGCCTTGCGCCGCTTGCCGCCACCGTGCGCCCCCTCGGCCGCGAGCGCGCCACCGTCCTCCCCGGCCCCGTCCCCACCACTGCCGGCACCCGGCCACACGGTGATCCCGGACGGCGTGGTGACCGGCTGCTGAGGCTGGTACGCGGGCGGAGCGGGATACCCCGCGCCACCGCCGTACGGGAAGGGATAGGGCTCGTCTGCGCCGCTGCGGCGTGTGCTGTCCGTCATGTATATGACTGTGCGGCCGGATTATGAGAGTCTCCTGAGTGCCCGCTAAGAACCCCGCCAGAAGTCGGTATGCCCGACATAAGGACCCCCGACCGGTCCGCGGCGCCGCCCCCGGACCCCGCCGTCCCGGGCCCGGGACCCTCTTCGGCGCACGGACGCGGCCCCCAGCGCTGAAGCCCGCCGTAAGGCGGTCACGCCACCCTGGGGCGCCGCCTGCGCGAAGCTCCGGGGCCCAGCCGTGGAACGTCGCGGGATCACGAGACCCGCCGGGCGCGAAGGCCCCCGTAAGACGGCCACAGGGCGGGCACGCGCCGAGGGCCGCGGCAGCCGGACAGCGGAGGCAAGCCGGGCCGTCGGGCCGTAAGCCATGGCACGCGGGCACCCCCGGGAAAGCAGCCACGCGGTACCACGGACACCGTAAGGCGGCTGCCTCGCCGAGGACACGGCGCAGGTTCGCAGGGCCACACCCGCCGGACGGCAACAGCGACCGGGGCCGTCGGGGCCTCCGGGCCCCGACTCGCGCAGAAGCGCTACGCGCAACCGCAGGAGCGGCGGACCACCAGCGCCGAGGGGAACTGCTTGACCCGTTCGCGGCGGGAGTTGGCCAGGCGGACGCCGTCCTCCAGCACCAGATCGACCGCGGCGCGCGCCATCGCGGGGCGGTCGGAGCCGACCGTGGTCAGCGGCGGGTCGGTGAGGTGGGCTTCCTTCACATCGTCGAAGCCGGCCACCGCCAGCTCCCCCGGTACGTCGATCCGCAGCTCACGCGCCGCCCGCAGTACCCCGAACGCCTGGTCGTCGGTGGCGCAGAAGATCGCCGGGGGCCGGTCCGGGCCGGCCAGCAGCTCCAGGGCGACCTTGTACGCGTCGTACCGGTTGTACGGGGCCTGGAAGAGCCGCCCCTCCGTGGGCCGCCCCGCCTCCTGCATCGCGCGGCGCCAGCCCGCGACGTGGTCGGTGACGGGGTCGCCGACGGTCGGGGTTATCTCGGTGCCGCCGAGGCAGGCCACGTAGTCGTGACCGTGCTCCAGCAGATGCCGCACCGCCAGCTGCGCGCCGCCGATGTCGTCCAGCACCACCGCCACGTCGTCGATCGCCTCGGGCCGCTCGTGCAGCAGCACCACCCGGGCGTCCCACGCCTCGATCTCGGCCGCCGCGTTCTCGCTCGGGCCCTGGCTGATGAGGATCAGCCCGGACACCCGCATCCCCAGGAAGGCGCGCAGATAGTGCACCTCGCGCTCGTCGAGGTAGTCGGAGTTGCCGACCAGCACCATCTTTCCGCGCTCGGCGGCCGCCTGCTCGACGGCGTGGGCCATCTCCGCGAAGAACGGCTGCCGGGCGTCCGGCACGATCAGCCCTATGAGATCCGTCCGGCGGCTCGCCATCGCCTGCGCGACCCGGTCCGGCCGATAGCCGAGCTCCTTGATCGCGGCAAGCACTCGCTCGCGCGTGGCCGGGGCGACCGGCCGGGGTCCGTTATTGATGACGTAACTGACGACCGCGGTCGACGTACCCGCAAGCCTTGCCACATCATCCCGCGTCACCTTGGCCACGCGCGAAGTCTACGCGGGTCCAGCTAGCTGTTGGCCGGTCGTGCGGTCGCGGCCTTCGCCACGGAGTCGGCCGCCCCGTCGGGATGCCCGCCCCGCGCCGCGTCGCCCGCGCCGTCGCCCCGCGCCGTCGCCTTGGCCCGAGCCTCCTCGGCGGCGCGCTCGACCTTCTCCGGCGTGACGAAGCGGTAGCCCACGTTCCGCACGGTGCCGATCAACGACTCGTGCTCCGGGCCGAGCTTGGCGCGCAGCCGCCGGACGTGGACGTCCACGGTGCGGGTACCGCCGAAGTAGTCGTAGCCCCAGACCTCCTGGAGCAGCTGCGCCCGGGTGAAGACCCGGCCGGGGTGCTGGGCGAGGTACTTCAGCAGCTCGAACTCCTTGAATGTGAGATCGAGCACACGGCCCTTGAGCTTGGCGCTGTACGTGGCCTCGTCGACCGACAGATCGCCGTTGCGGATCTCCATCGGGCTGTCGTCGGTGGTGATCTGCTGGCGGCCCATGGCCAGCCGCAGCCGGGCCTCGACCTCCGCCGGGCCCGCGGTGTCCAGCAGCACGTCGTCGATGCCCCAGTCGGCGGTGACGGCGGCGAGCCCGCCCTCGGTCACCACCAGGATCAGCGGACAGCCGGGGCCGGTGGACCGCAGCAGCTGACACAGGCTGCGCACCTGCGGCAGATCGCGGCGGCCGTCGATCAGGATGACATCGGCGCCGGGGGTGTCCACCAGGGCCGGGCCCTCCGCGGGGGCCACCCGCACGCTGTGCAGCAGCAGGCCGAGGGCGGGGAGCACCTCCGTCGAGGGCTGGAGTGCGTTGGTCAGCAGCAGGAGGGAACTCATCGTCCACCACCCGCCCCTGCCGTGATCTCGAGTGTGTGCTCGCTTCGCTCGCCCATTACGTCGGTTCCTCCTCGGTCCCTTGCGAGAGGGGCACCTCCCGGGCAGCGCCCGGGGGAGTCTGCGGCTACTACTTCGTACGGTTACGCTCCGCGCCCTTGGAGCGGCTGCGCGCTCAAACGCGCATCACGCCCTGAAAGCACAAAAGGACCCGGGGGCTACGTTGCCCGGATCCTCTTCACAGCAGAATAACCCACATGACATGTGCCGGAGAGACCGAATCCGCTCCCCGTTGTCTTTCCACGGCCGCCACGGGGGTGCGACGGGCCACTCTGCTGACCGAGGACGGGGTCCCGATCGAGGCCCGGTACGAGCCTTCCCCGGCACCCGGCGGCGAACCCTCCGACCCGCTCGCGCTGGTGGTCGGGCACGGCTTCACCGGCGCCCTGGAACGGCCCGCGCTGCGGCGGGTGGCCTCGGCGTTTCGCCAGCGTACGGCCGTGATCACGTTCTCCTTCCGGGGCCATGGCCGGTCCGGCGGACGGTCCACGGTCGGCGATCGCGAGGTGCTGGACCTGGCCGCCGCGGTGCGCTGGGCGCGCCGGCTGGGACATCGGCGGGTCGCCACGGTCGGCTTCTCGATGGGCGGCTCGGTGGTGATCCGGCAGGCGGCGCTGTACCGGCCACACGAAGACATCCGGCCGATGCACGGCGTACACGAAGGGGAGCGCGCTGTACACAATGAGGAGCGCACGGGGCGCTCACAAGGGCGCACGGAGCGTATCGGCGGGGCGGCTCCCGGGGCGGCGTCCGGCGTGGCGTCCGACGCGGCGCTCGACGCCGCGCCCGATGCCGTGGTCGCGGTGAGCGCCCCCGCCCGCTGGTACTACCGGGGCACCGCGCCCATGCGGCGGGTGCACTGGGCGGTCACCCGCCCGGCGGGCCGGCTGGTCTCCCGCTACGGGCTGCGCACCCGGATCGACCCCCGCGGCTGGGGCGTCGATCCGCTGCCCCCGGTGGCCGCCGCGCCGCTGATCGCACCGACGCCGCTGCTGATCGTGCACGGCGACCGGGACCCGTACTTCCCGCTGGACCATCCGCGGATGCTGGCGTCGGCAGCGGACCCGGCCAGCACGGAGCTGTGGATCGAACCGGGCTACGGGCACGCGGAGACCGCCGCCTCCCCCGCCCTGCTGACCCGCATCGCCGACTGGGCCGCGACCCATGCCTGAGCGGCCCACGCCCGAGCAGCCCACACCGGAGTCGCCCACGCCCGAGCGGCCCACCCCCGAGCAGCCCACACCGGAGTCGCCCACGCCTGAGCGACCTACGCCCGAGCAGCCCGAGCCCGAACAAGCCCGCCCCCGAGCAGCCCACCCCCAAGCGCCCCACACGTGAGCGCGCTCACTCCGCTTCGGCCACCGGCTCGGCGAACTGGGAGGCGTAGAGCCGGGCATACGCGCCACCGGCCGCCAGGAGCGTCTCGTGGGAGCCCTGCTCCACGATCCGCCCCGCCTCCATCACCAGGATCACGTCCGCGTCGCGGATGGTCGACAGCCGGTGCGCGATCACGAAGCTCGTACGGCCGCTCCGCAGCGAGGCCATCGCCCGCTGGATGAGGACCTCGGTCCGGGTGTCGACCGAGCTGGTGGCCTCGTCCAGCACCAGGATCGACGGCTCCGAGAGGAACGCGCGGGCGATCGTGATCAGCTGCTTCTCCCCGGCGCTGACGTTGGACCCCTCTTCGTCGATCACCGTGTCGTAGCCGTCCGGCAGCATCCGTACGAAGCGGTCCACATAGGTGGCCTTCGCCGCCGCCACGATCTCCTCGAAGCTCGCCTCCCGCGCGCCGTAGGCGATGTTCTCGGCGATCGTGCCGCCGAAGAGCCAGGTGTCCTGGAGCACCATCCCGATATGGGAGCGCAGCTCCTCCCGTGTCATCTGGGCGATGTCCACCCCGTCCAGCGTGATCCGGCCGCCGCTGACCTCGTAGAACCGCATCAGCAGATTGACCAGCGTGGTCTTCCCGGCGCCGGTCGGGCCGACGATGGCCACGGTCTGCCCCGGCCGCACCGACAGCGACAGGCCGTCGATGAGCGGCTTGTCCGGCTGGTAGCGGAAGGAGACCTGCTCGAACGCGACCCGCCCCCGCACCGCCTCCGGCCGCCGCGCGTCCACCGGCTCCGCGCTCTGCTCGGGCGCGTCCAGCAGCTCGAAGACCCGTTCGGCGGAGGCCACGCCCGACTGCACCAGGTTGGCCATGGAGGCCACCTGGGTGAGCGGCTGGCTGAACTGCCGGGAGTACTGGACGAACGCCTGGACGTCGCCGATCGACAGCGCCCCCGTGGCCACCCGGAGCCCGCCGACCACGGCCACCAGTACGTAGTTGAGGTTGCCGATGAACATCATCGCGGGCTGGATCAGCCCGGAGATGAACTGGGCCCGGAACCCCGCCTCGTAGAGCTTGTCGTTCTGCTCCCGGAACTCTCGCGCGGACTCCTTCTCCCGCCCGAAGACCTTCACCAGCGAGTGGCCGGTGTACATCTCCTCGACATGGGCGTTGAGCGTGCCCGTGGTCTTCCACTGGGCGACGAACTGCGGCTGGGCGCGTTTGCCGATGCGCGTGGTGACCCAGACCGAGACCGGGACGGTGACCAGCGCCACCAGCGCCAGCAGCGGCGAGATCCAGAACATCACCGCCAGCACGCCCACGATCGTCAGCAGTGAGGCCATGATCTGGCTGAGGGTCTGCTGGAGCGTCTGCTGGATGTTGTCGATGTCGTTGGTGGCGCGGGAGAGCACCTCACCGCGCGACTGCCGGTCGAAGTACGACAGCGGCAGCCGCGCCAGCTTGTGCTCCACGTCCTCGCGCAGCCGGAAGACCGCGCGCTGGACGACGGCCGTGGCGACCCGCGCCTGGACGAGGTTCAGCAGCGAGGCGACGGCGTACAGCGCCGTGACCCACAGCAGCACGGTGCCGACCGCGTGGAAGTCGATGCCCTGGCCGGGGGTGACGTCCATCGAGGCGACCATGTCGGCGACCGTGCCCTGGTCCCGGTCGCGCAGCCGCTGGACGGCCTGCTCCTTGCTGACGCCGTCGGGCAGCTGCCGTCCGACGATGCCCGCGAAGATCAGGTCGGTGGCCTCGCCGAGGATCTTCGGGCCCGCCACCGACAGGCCGATGCTGACCGTGCACAGCGCGAGCACCAGCAGCGCGATACCGCGCTCGGGGCGCAGCCGGGCCAGCAGCCGGCGACTGGAGCCGCGGAAGTCCATGGACCGCTCGGTCGGCTGCCCGCCCATGAAGCGCGTGGGCCCGGCGGCGGGCGCCGGCCCCCTCCGGGGGGCCGTGGTGCCGCTCATGCCGCCTCCTGTTCGGTGAGCTGGGAGAGCACGATCTCGCGGTAGGTCTCATTGCCGGCCATCAGCTCGCCGTGGGTTCCGGCGCCGACAATCCGCCCCGCGTCGAGCACCACGATCAGATCGGCGCTCCGGATGGTGGACACCCGCTGGGCGACGATGACGACCGTCGTGTCCTCCGTCTCGTTCGCGAGCGCCGCTCTCAGCCGGGCGTCGGTGGCGTAGTCCAGCGCGGAGAAGGAGTCGTCGAAGAGGTAGACGGACGGCTTGCGGACCAGGGCGCGGGCGATCGCCAGCCGCTGCCGCTGACCGCCGGACACGTTGGTCCCGCCCTGGGCGATCGGGGCGTCCAGACCGCCCTCCATGGCCGCCACGAACTCCCGCGCCTGGGCGGTCTCCAGGGCCTGCCACAGCTCCTCGTCGGTGGCGTCGGGATTGCCGTACCGCAGGTTCGAGGCGACCGTGCCGGAGAAGAGATACGGCTTCTGCGGGACGAGCCCGATGGTCCTGGCCATCACCTCCGGGTCGAGGTCGCGCACGTCCACCCCGTCGATGTGGACGCTGCCGTCGGTCGCGTCGAACAGCCGCGGCACCAGCCCCAGCAGGGTCGACTTGCCGCTGCCGGTCGAGCCGATGACGGCGGTGGTCCGGCCGGGCCGGGCGATCAGCGAGATGTCGCGCAGCACGGGCTCGTCGGCCCCCGGGTAGCGGAACTCCACCCCCCGCAGCTCCAGCAGCCCCCGTCCGGCGGCCGCGGGCGCGGGCGCGACGGGCTGAAGCGGCGGCATGACGCTGGTCTCGGTGTCCAGCACCTCCTGGATGCGCTCGGCGCACACCTCGGCCCTCGGCACCATCATGAACATGAAGGTGGCCATCATCACGGACGTCAGGATCTGCATCAGATAGCTGAGGTACGCGGTCAGCGCGCCGACCTGCATACCGCCGCTGTCGATGCGCTGTCCGCCGAACCAGACGACCGCGACGCTGGACAGGTTCACCACCAGCATCACGACCGGGAACATCAGCGACATCAGCCGCCCGGCGCGCAGCGAGACATCCATCAGCCCGGTGTTGGCGGCGGTGAAGCGGTCGCGCTCATGGGTGTCGCGGACGAAGGCGCGGATGACCCGGATGCCGGTGATCTGCTCGCGCAGCACCCGGTTGACGGTGTCGATGCGCGCCTGGACGTCGCGGAACAGCGGCCGCATCCGGCGGACGATGAGCGTGACGACGAGGCCCAGGGTCGGCACGATGAGCAGGAGCAGCCCGGACAGGGGAACGTCCTGGTTGAGCGCCATGACGACGCCGCCCACGCACATGATCGGCGCCGAGACCATCAGCGTGAAGGACAGCAGGCACAGCAGCTGCACCTGCTGCACATCGTTGGTGGTGCGGGTGATCAGGGACGGCGCCCCGAAGTGGCCCACCTCGCGGGCGGAGAAGGACTGCACCCGGTCGAAGACGGCGGCGCGCACATCACGGCCGAGCGCCATGGAGGTGCGGGCGCTGAAGTAGACGGCGCCCGCGGCGCACACGATCTGGACGAGTGTGACGGCGGTCATGAGCCCGCCGACACGGAGGATGTAGCCGGTGTCGCCCGTGACCACTCCGCTGTCGATGATGTCCGCGTTCAGCGTGGGCAGGTAGAGGGTGGCGAGCGTCTGTACCAGCTGTAATAAAACGATCAACGTGATCGTTCGGGTATAGGGCCTCAGATACGCCCGTATCAGTCGTACCAGCACACGAAAACCTTAAGCGACGGTCGTGCCGAACCGTCCGTATTTTCGACGAACCGCGCGTGGTGTCCTGGGGCGTGCCCGCACCCGTCATCATGGAGGCGGCAGATGACGGGAAAGGGATCGCGATGGCGATGATGAACACGCCCGCCGGGACCATCCGGTACTGGGCCGCCGCCCGCGCCGCGGCCGGTACCACGGAGGAGCCGTACACCGCGTGGACGCTGGCGGAGGCGCTCGACGCGGCCCGGGAGCGGCACCTCACGCGGCCGGAGTTCGCGCGGGTCCTGCTGCGCTGTTCGTTCCTGGTCGACGGAACCCCCGTCGGTACCCGCGACCACAAGACGATCCAACTCGCCCAGGGCGGCACGGTCGAGGTGCTCCCGCCGTTCGCAGGAGGGTGACCCCCGATCTCATGAGCAACCAGCCGCACCAGTCCCACGAGCCTCACCAGCAGCAGCACCAGCCGTACGACCAGCCGTATCCCCCGTACGGGTCGTACGAGGCTCCTTACGGCGGACACGACCAGAGCGCGCCCCCTTACGGCGGTCACGGCCAGGGCGCCCAGCAGCAACCGGCCGACTGGCCGGGGTACGAGGGGTATCCGCAGCAGCAGGGGTACGCACAGGCCCAGCCGCAGCAGCAGTACCCGCAGCAGCCGTACGCGGACCCTTACGCCGCCGCCCAGCAGGGACACCAAGCCCAGCAGGGCCACCAGGGGCAGTACGCCCACGGCTGGGACCACCAGCCGCAGCAGCACCAGCCGCAGCAGCGGTACCAGCCCGCCGACCAGGCACAGGCGCAGCCACACGCCCCGGCACAGGCGCAGGCCCCGATGCAGCCACAGGCCCCGACGCAGGCCGCACAGACCGCGCCCACCGCCACCGCGACCGCGCCCGCCGAGCCCACCGCCCCGCAGCCGGACCGGCCGCTCACCGCCGCCGAGAAGGCCCGCGCCGAGGGCCGTCCGCAGATCCTCCCGCCGGGGTTCGTCCCCGCCGCGCTGACCTCCGTGATCGCCGCTCTGCTCGCGGCCACCGCGCCGCTGGGCCGCCCGGCGGTCGCCGTCGTGGTGGCGGTGTTGCAGGCGGTCACGGCGGCCGGCTGGTTCCGGCTGAACGGCATGTGGCCCGCCCGGCAGGGCATCGCGCTCGCCTACGCGGGCGGTCTGGCCGCCGACATCGGGCTGCTCACCACCGAGCGGGACCACGCGCCGACGGTCGTGATCGGCACCATCGGCGTCTGGCTGCTGCTGGTGCTGGTCCTCCAGCTGCGCAGCCACGCCTCCCCGGACGAGCGGCTGTACGGGCTCACGGCCACCGTGGCGTCCACCGCGCTCACCGTGCTGGCGGCCGGGTATCTGACCGCTGTCGCCGAGTCCTCGGACGCCGTGGTGCTGGGGGCGGCCGCCGTCGCCGCGGCCGTGCTGGTCCGGGCGTTGCCGCTGCCGACCGCCGCCGCCGTCGTGGTCGCGCTGGCGGCCGCCACGGGCGCCGGGGCCGGGGCCGGGCAGCTCACCGGAACGGGCACCTCCACCGCCGCCCTGCTGGGGTTCGCGGCCGGGGCGTGCGCGCTGATCGGCCACCGGGTGGCCGGCTACGACTACCCGTCGCGCTTCGTCCACATGACAGCGGGCGTGGCGCTGCCGCTCGCGGCCGCCGCTCCGGTGGTCTATGTGGTCGGCCGCGCCCTGGGCTGACGCCCCGGCTCCCGTTTCCCTGCTCCGGTTAGGCTCGGCAACCTCAGGCGAACGCCTGAGCGAGAACCTGGGGGGACCCATCCCATGCGCGCACTCCGCATCACCCTGATCGTCGTCGTGATACTCGGCGGCCTCTTCGTGGCCGCCGATCGCATCGCGGTGTACATCGCCGAGTCGAAGGCCGCCGACAAGATCAAGAGTTCCCAGGGCCTGGCCAGCACCCCCAATGTCTCGATCAAGGGCTTCCCGTTCCTCACCCAGGTCGCGGGCAAGGAGCTGGACGAGGTCGACGTCGGGGTGGACGGGCTGACGACGGACGCCGTCGACGGCCGCAGCGTCCGGGTCACCGAGCTCGACGCCCAGCTGCACGACGTCCGCATCTCGGGCAGCTTCTCGTCCGCCAGCGCCGACCGCGCCACCGGCTCGGCCCACATCAGCTACGCGGACCTGTCACAGGCCGCGGGACCCGGGGTGACGGTCGCCTACGACTCGTCGGGGACCAACAAGGTCAAGATCACCGGCAGTCTGCTGGGTCTCAGCCTCACCGCCCACTCCCAGGTCAGCATCGTGAACGGCGACACCATCAGGCTGCACGCCGAATCGATCCCGGGCGGCGGCATCCCCCAGTGGGAGGACAAGGTGCGCGAGAAGGCCGATATGGAGCGGAAGATCGACGGACTGCCCACGGGTATGCGGCTCGACAAGGTGGCGACCACCAAGGACGGCATAGACGTCTCGGTCACGGGTAATAACGTCCAACTGACGGGCTGACGTGATCGGCACCAGGGGCGTCATCCCACCCCCTGGTCCATTCACTGAGACGATCTCGTCCGCGCCTGCGCACGCCCGCGGCCCTCGCCTGCCCAGGCGACCCCGCCTCCCTGGCGCGCACACCCCTCTCATCTCAGAGCCCGGACGAAAGCGTCTCACCATCCGACACGCCGGTGACATGCCCGCCTGTCCGTCCCTACGATCGGACCCATGAAGCGACAGGCGGATCTCACGAAGCGGCGGGCAGTCGACCTGTGCCGCGTCGCCGCCATGCTCTGTCGCACCGTCTGAACGGACGCGGTCCGGGGTACCCGGACCAGCCCCCTTCGGCCCGTCGCCGGGCCTTCCCGCACTTCGCTCGTACGCCCGCCGCACGCCCAGCGCGGCGCCACGCCACGAGCGTGCCCGTACCGCCGCAACTGCCCCGGAGGAGAGAACATGAGCCGCAGTGACGTCCTGGTGGACGCCGACTGGGTCCAGGCCCGTATCGACGACCCCAAGACGGTCATCGTCGAGGTGGACGAGGACACCTCGGCCTACGACAAGAACCACATCAAGAACGCCATCCGGATCGACTGGAAGCAGGACCTCCAGGACCCGGTGCGCCGTGACTTCGTCGACCAGGCCGGCTTCGAGAAGCTCCTGTCGGAGAAGGGCATCGCCAACGACGACACGGTCGTGCTGTACGGCGGCAACAACAACTGGTTCGCGGCCTACGCCTACTGGTACTTCAAGCTCTACGGCCACGAGGACGTCAAGCTGCTCGACGGCGGCCGCAAGAAGTGGGAGCTCGACTCCCGCGACCTGGTCGCCGAGGTCCCGAGCCGCGCGAAGACCGAGTACAAGGCCAAGGAGCAGGACACCTCGATCCGCGCCTTCCGCGACGACGTCGTGGCCGCCATCGGCTCGCTGAACCTGGTCGACGTGCGCTCCCCCGACGAGTTCTCCGGCAAGCTGCTCGCCCCGGCCCACCTCCCGCAGGAGCAGTCGCAGCGTCCGGGCCACGTCCCGTCCGCCCGCAACATCCCGTGGTCGAAGTCGGCCAACGACGACGGCACCTTCAAGTCCGACGACGAGCTCAAGGAGCTCTACGAGGCCGAGGGCGTCGACCTGTCGAAGGACACCATCGCCTACTGCCGTATCGGTGAGCGCTCCGCTCACACCTGGTTCGTCCTGCACGAGCTGCTCGGCCAGCCCAACGTCAAGAACTACGACGGTTCGTGGACCGAGTACGGCTCGCTGGTCGGCGTGCCGATCGAGCTCGGCGCCAACAGCTGACCCCCATCCCGAACGTAAGGACAGACAGCCATGTGTGGAGCCCAGGCCGGCGGCCCCGACGCCTCGACGATCAAGCCCGGTGAGACCACCATCCAGGGTTCGGTGACCCGCGACGGCGAGCCCGTCACCGGGTACGTCCGCCTCCTGGACAGCACCGGTGAGTTCACCGCCGAGGTCCCCACCTCCGCGACCGGACAGTTCCGCTTCTACGCCGCCGAGGGCACCTGGACGCTGCGCGCCCTGGTTCCGGGCGGCACCGCGGACCGCACGGTCGTCGCCCAGAAGGGCGGGCTGGCGGAGGTCGCCATCGCCGTCTGACGCCGACGACGCGTCGTGACACACGGCCGGAGGGCCGCACCCCGGGGTTGGACGCCTCGGCGGGGTGCGGCCCTCCGTCGTGCGCGCCCTTCCTCATGCCCGGGGCGCGGCCGTTCGTCCGGCGGCTCGTCTGTCCGCGCGGCGGTCCCGGACGTACGCTGGATATATGTACGCGCGACGCCGCCACGCATACTTCTTCCTGATGGGCGCGTGTCTGACGCTCTTCATCTCGGCATGGGCCTTTGTGCGCCTGTGGTCCGTCCCGGCCGCCGTCGCGATGTGCATCGTCGCCATGGTGATCCCGCCCCTGGCGGCCATCGTCGCCAATCGCCGGGGTCCGGACGACCGGTGGTGGGACGAGTCGGGGGACGAGGAGTCCGACCGGTGGTGGCGGGAGCTGGACGAGCACAACCACCGCCACTGACCCGGGTCTGCCGAGATGTGCGCCCGTCTCAGTACACGAGCGCCTGGACGCCATCCGGCATGATCTCGCTCACGAAGACCTGAGCGCCCGCGATCCGCGCCCCCTCGATCAGATCCTTCTCCTCGATCTCCCGGCGCGCCGCGCACTGGCTGCACACCGTGATCGTGCCGCCGCCCGTAAGGATGCCGTCGATCAGGTCCGGCAGCGGCGCCGCGTGCGGCAGCTCGAACTCCGCCGCCCGACCCGGCAGCGCGAACCACGCCGACTCCCCGGTCAGCCAGAGCGAGACCGCCACCCCGCTCGCCGCGGCCACCGCCGCCACCGTGAACGCCTGGGAGCACCGCTCAGGAGCGTCAGCACCCGCCGTCACCTTGATCACCAGCTTCTTCGCCATGCTGTCAACCTTAGGCGGGGACGCCGCGCGGCCACCTCGCTCCACCGGCCGTCCCGGCGCCGACTAGACTCGGGGGCGTCCGTCATCTGTTCCGAGGAGCGCGCTCGTGCTTGAGGCAGTCTTCACCACCCTGATGATCCTGGTCGCCGTGGCCACGCTCGGCTTCTGCGCGTTGACCTGGAAGAAGCTGTACCAGGGCCAGCGCTGAACCGCTCCCGCCCCGCCATTCCGGCTCGACTCTCGACAGATCGACTGAATCCATGATCCAGATCCCCTCCGACCTCCACCCGGACCTCGTGCCGCTCGCCTTCCTCCTGGGCAACTGGGAAGGTGCCGGCGTATCGGACTTCCCCGGGGCCGAGAAGTGCAACTTCGGCCAGGAGGCCACCTTCACGCACGACGGCCGGGACTTCATCGAGTACGTCTCGCACACCTGGGTGCTGGACTCCGAGGGCAAGAAGGTCCGCCCCCTGGAGAGCGAGTCCGGCTACTGGCGGATCGACAAGGACCGCAAGGTCGAGGTCGTGATGAGCCGCGACCAGGGCGTCGTCGAGATCTGGTACGGCGAGCTCGCGGAGGGCAAGCCGCAGATCGACCTGGCCACGGACGCGGTGGCGCGCACCGCGCAGGCGGGCCCGTACTCGGGCGGCAAGCGGCTGTACGGCTATGTGAACAGCGACCTGATGTGGGTCGGCGAGAAGGCCACCCCCGAGGTCGAGCTGCGCCCGTACATGTCCGCGCACCTGAAGAAGGTCGTCGACCCCCGGGAGTGGGCCAAGGACCTCAAGGACCTGCCGGACGACGGGATCGCCTTCTTCCGCTGAGTCCGGTTCTCCACCGCGCATCCGGCCGACGGCCGTGAGCCCGCCTACACTTGCACCGTGGCGACCACCGACTGGAAGACAGATCTGCGGGAGCGCGGCTACCGCCTGACCCCGCAGCGCCAGCTCGTGCTCGAAGCCGTCGATCATCTGGAGCACGCCACTCCGGACGACATCCTCACCGAGGTGCGCCGCACCGCGAGCGGCGTCAACATCTCCACGGTTTACCGCACGCTGGAGCTGCTGGAGGAGCTGGGCCTGGTCAGCCATGCCCATCTCGGACACGGCGCCCCCACGTACCATCTGGCCGACCGGCACCACCACATCCATATGGTGTGCCGGGACTGCACCGATGTGATCGAGGCCGATGTCTCCGTGGCCGACTCCTTCACCCGGCAGCTCCGGGCGGACTTCGGCTTCGACACCGATCTGAAGCACTTCGCGATCTTCGGTCGGTGCGCCTCGTGTTCCGCCGCGCAGCACGGTGGAGACGGCGCCGAAAACGGTTCCGGCGAGGGACGAGCCCGCAGGTCGTAGGCTGAGTTCATGAAGAGCCCTTTGCTGTCGCTGCCCGGCGCCGTCCCCGGCGAGGGCCCCGACGAAGGCGTCGCCGCCCACTACGGCGACCTGTTCCGCGAGCAGCGCGCGCTCGCCGACGGCACCGGCTTCGTGGACCTCTCGCACCGCGGAGTGGTCACGGTCAGCGGTGCCGACCGGCTCAGCTGGCTGCATCTGCTGCTCACCCAGCACGTCAGCGAACTGCCGCCGGGACAGGCCACCGAAGCGCTGATCCTCTCCGCCCACGGCCACATCGAACACGCGCTCTATCTCGTCGACGACGGCGAGACCACCTGGGCCCATGTGGAACCCGGCAGCCAGGGCGATCTGATCGCCTACCTGGAGAGCATGAAGTTCTTCTACCGGGTCGACATCGCGGACCGCACCGACGACTACGCGATCGTCCACCTCCCGGCGGGCAGCATCGCCGACGCCCCCGAGGACGCCGTCGTCCGCGAAACCCCGCACGGCCGGGACCTCTTCCTGCCGCGTGCGCGGCTCACCGCCTTCGCCGAGGCGAGCGGCCCGCCGATCGGCGTGCTCGCGTACGAGGCGCTGCGCGTCGAGGCCCACCGGCCGCGGGTCGGCCTGGAGACCGACCACCGCACCATCCCGCACGAGCTGGGGTGGATCGGCTCCGCGGTCCATCTGCAGAAGGGCTGCTACCGCGGCCAGGAGACGGTCGCCCGGGTGCAGAACCTGGGGAAGCCGCCGCGCCGGCTGGTCTTCCTCCACCTCGACGGCAGCGAGGTGAAGCTGCCGTCCCACGGCGCGCCCATACGCCTGGCCTCGGAGGGCGAGGAGGGCCGCCAACTGGGGTTCGTCACCTCCTCGGCCCGCCACCACGAACTGGGGCCGATCGCGCTCGCGCTGGTCAAGCGCAATGTGCCGGTGGACGCGGAGCTGATCGCGGACTCCACGGCCGCCGCACAGGAGACGGTCGTGGAGCCGTAGGAACCGACCTCGACGAGCGTCTAGACCTCGATGAGCACCGTGAACGGGCCGTCGTTCGTGAGCGAGACCTTCATCTCCGCTCCGAACCGGCCCGTTTCCACCTGCGCGCCCAGCTTCCGCAGCTCGGCCACCACCTCGTCGACGAGCGGTTCGGCGACCGCGCCGGGCGCCGCCGCGTTCCAGGTGGGCCGGCGCCCCTTACGGGCATCGCCGTAGAGCGTGAACTGGCTGATGACCAGCAGCGGAGCGGCCAGGTCCGAGCAGGACTTCTCGCCCTGGAGGATCCTTACCGACCACAGCTTGCGGGCGAGCTGGGCCGCCTTCTCCGGAGTGTCGTCATGCGTCACCCCGACCAGCACGCACAGCCCCTGGCCGACGATCTCGCCGACCGTCTCGCCGTCCACGACGACGCTCGCCCCGTCCACTCTCTGTACCACAGCACGCATACCGACCATCATGCCGTGCGTCCATCCGGGGCCGATCGGGTGGAGAGCCGCTGCACGGGGAGCATCACTGGTGGCACGATGCGTGCAGGCGGTGCAAGCGGGCAGGAACTGCGGGAACGACGCATCGCAGGAGGGGACGGACACCAATGATCACACCGGGCACCGGGCAGCCCTTGGCCACCGAGAGTCTGCTGCCGGCACGGCCGCCGAGCCAGCGCGGCGGGCGGCGGGCCGATTCCGCCGCCGTCACGGCGCCGGCCGTGACCCCCGCGTCCGCGGCGACGAGCGGTCTGCACGCCCTGCGCCTGCCGGAGCTGCGGGCGCTGCGCCGCGTGGCACAGCGCGAGGAGGCGGATCTGAGCTATCTGCGCAGACTGCTCCAGGGCCGGATCGACATCCTCCGCGCCGAGCTGGGCCACCGCCGTGACCCGGCGCCCGCGGCGGCCGCGGAACGGCCGCCGGCCGCGCTGGTGGACCGGCTGCCGGAGATCCTCGCGGACCTCCCCTCGCGGCACCGCTCCTCGGCCCGCCACGTCACGCTCGGGACACCGCACAGCGCGGAGTACGAGCGGCTGGCCGAGGAGATGCTGGCCGAGGTCGGGCTCTCCGACCTGCGGGCCCGTACGGACGAGGAGCTGCACGGCGCGATGGCCCGCCTCGTCGGCCATGAGCGGCAGGTGTCGCGGCGGCGGCAGGAGCTCCAGCGGGCGGCGGACGACTGCAGCGCTGAGATCGCACGCCGATACCGCGAGGGAGAGGCGCAGGTGGACGACCTGCTCGCCTAGCCATCCGCTGGGTGCGGTGTGATGAAACGACTTCATCCACAGGCTGTGGAAATCCGTGTGCGGCCGATGGCGGCGGACGCCTAGCGTGTGCGCATGGCCGTCGAACTCCGCACCTCACTCGCCGACTCCGATCTGACCAACTGGACCCGCGCGCTCAACGCGGGCTTCCTGCGTCCGCCCGAGGCGTCGAAGGAGGAGGTGGAGCTGCGGCGCGGCCAGATAGACCTGAGCCGTACGCAGGGGGTCTTCGACGGGGATCGCTGCGTCGCCACGTTCCGCAGCTTCGCCCAGCGGCTGACGGCGGTCGGCGGGGCCGGTGTCCCCGCCGACGCGATCAGCAATGTCACGGTGTCGCCCACGCACCGCCGCCGGGGGCTGCTCGGCCGGATGATGGAGCACGATCTGCGCGCCGCCAAGGAGCGGGGGGACGCGGTGGCCACCCTGATCGCGGCCGAGTACCCGATCTACGGGCGGTACGGCTTCGGCCCCGCCACCTGGGTCACCGAATGGCAGGTGGACGTGGTCCGCGCCGGTCTCGACCCGCGCCACTCCGCCCCGGTGGACGGCGGCCGGGTCGACTTCGCCGACGCCGACGAGGTGCGGGAGCTCGGCCCCGCGCTGCATGAGCGGCTGCGCGCCCGGCAGCACGGCGTCATCGACCGCCCGGACCTCTGGTGGCAGATCAACACCGGTCAGCGGCAGTTCCCCCACCAGCCCTGGACCGAGCCGTTCTACGTCCTCTACCGCTCCCCCGACGACTCGGTGGACGGACTGCTCGCCTACACCGCCGACGACCACTGGGAGGGCAACAAGCGGCCGCACAACACCGCCACCGTGCTCGGGCTGACGGGAGTCACCCCGGCCGCCGAGCGGGCGCTGTGGCACTTCCTGCTCTCGGTCGACTGGGTGACCCGGGTCAACACCGGCCGGCGCGCCCCGGACGATCTGCTTCCGCTGCTGCTCGGCGATCCCCGCGCGGCCCAGGTCACCACGCACGCCGACTGGCTGTGGCTGCGCCCGCTGGATGTGCCCCGGCTGCTGAAGACCCGTACCTACCCGGTCGAGGGCTCGCTGGTGCTCGAGCTGCGCGACGAGACCGGGCTGGCCGGTGGCCGCTATTTCCTGGAGACGGGCCCCAGCGGCGCCGCCTGTGCCACCACGGGCCGCACGGCCGATCTGACCATGGACATAGGCGAGTTGGGCACCCTGTGGCTGGGCGACGAGTCGGCGGTCCGGCTCGCCGCGCTGGGCCGGATCACCGAGGAGCGCCCGGGTGCCGCGGCGCTGGCGGACCGGCTGCTGCGGACACCACGCCGCCCCTGGTGCCCCGATGTCTTCTGAGGCCCAGGGCGCCCGGCGATCAGCAGGAGGACTTGAGCAGCCGCCGCGCGCCCGTGCCCTGCTCGCCGAGCTTGTCGTACGGGTTCGCCAGCGCGCAGGTGTCGATCGACAGACAGCCGCAACCGATGCAGTCGGTGAGGCGGTCGCGGAGGTTCTCCAGCTGTTCGATGCGCTCGGTGAGGTCCGAGCGCCAGCACTCCGAGATCTGGGCCCAGTCCTCCTTGGTCAGGACATGGTCCTCGGGGAAGAGGGCGAGCACCTCCCGGATTCTCGCCAGCGGGATGCCGACCCGCTGCGAGGAGCGGACGAAGGCGACCCGGCGGAGCGTATCGCGGGTGTAGCGGCGCTGATTGCCGGAGGTACGGCGGCTGTGGATCAGCCCTTCGCGCTCATAGAAGCGCAGCGCGGAGGCGGGGACCCCGCTGCGCTGCGAGAGCTCGCCGACCGTGAGCTCATGGGTTTTCCAGGTCAGTTGCGTCATACCGCCGACAGTAGCTTGACTTCAACCTTTGTTTAACTCCGAGGCTCTTCCCATGGCTACTGAAACCGCCGTATCCACGGCCGATTCCCCTACCGGCACCGACTCCCCCATCCGGCTCGCCGTCATCGTCGGCAGCACCCGCGACGGCCGCTTCGGGCCGAAGGTCGCGGGCTGGTTCGCCGACCGCGCGAGGCTCCGCTCCGATATGACCGTCGACATCGTCGACCTGGCCGAGACCCCGCTGCCCACGTCCCTCACCCACCGGCCCGGCCCCGACGAGCTCACGGCCCTGGAGGCCGTGAGCCCCCGGCTGGCCGGGGCCGACGCGTTCGCCGTGGTGACCCCCGAGTACAACCACAGCTACCCCGCCTCCCTGAAGAACGCGATCGACTGGCACTTCACCGAGTGGCAGGCCAAACCGGTCGGCTTCGTCTCCTACGGCGGCATCTCCGGGGGGCTGCGCGCGGTCGAGCATCTGCGGCCGGTCTTCGCCGAGGTCCACGCCGTGACCGTGCGGGACACGGTCAGTTTCCACAACGCGGGTGGGCTCTTCGACCCGGACGGCCGGCTGAAGGACCCCGAGGGTCCGGACACCGCCGCCAAGGCGATGCTCGACCAGCTCGCCTGGTGGGCACAGGCCCTGCGCACCGCCCGCGCCACGCACCCGTACGGCGCCTGACGACACCTGACGGCACCGGCGGCGCCGCCCCGTCACGGCGCGGCCGGGCCGCGGCCAGGCAGCCCAGCCGGTCCAGTCGGCCCAGGCCGCGTGGGACACCTGACCGACGGCGTCACCGTCAGCCCGTCACCGGCTCCAGCAACGCCATGTCGTCCTCGTCCAGGGCGATCCGCGCCGCCGCCATGTTCTCCTCGAGATGCGCGAGGGAGCTGGTGCCGGGGATCTGGATGATCGCGGGCGAGCGGGCGAGCCCCCAGGCGAGGGCGATCTGATGCGCCGTCGCGCCGTGCCGCTCCGCGACCTTCCGCAGGTTCTCGTCCGCCAGGGTGGTGTGGCCGCCGCCCAGCGCGAAGAACGGCAGGTACGCGATCCCGGCCGCGGCGCACTCGTCCACCAGCGCCCCGTCCGCCTGGTCGAGCACCCCGAACCGGTTCTGCACCGCCGCGACCGGAGCGATCGCGCGGGCCTCGGCCAGCTGCTCGGCGCTCACGTTACTGACCCCGAGCCGCCGCACCAGACCCTCCTCCCGCAGTGCGGCCAGGGCGGCGAACCGCTCCCCGATCGGCACCCCGCCCACCGCCTTGAGCCGCCCGACCCGCAGGTACACCAGGTCCAGCACGTCGACGCCCAGCTGTCGGAGGTTCTCCTCCACCAGCCCCCGTATCTGCTCCGGCCGCGCCTCCGCGTACATCTCCCCCGTCGCGGTGCGCAGCGGCCCGACCTTGGTGGCGATGGTGACGTCCGCGGGGTACGGACGCAGGGCCTCGCGCAGGATGTCGTTGGCCCGCTCGGTGGCGGAGAAGTAGAACGCGGCGGTGTCGATATGACGGGCACCCAGCTCCACGGCCCGCCGGGCGACCGCCACGGCCGTCGCCCGCTCGACGACGGGACCGGCCCAGCGCCCCGGCAGTTGCATCGCACCGAAGCCCAGCCGGTCGGCCGGTGACGAGGACGGAATCAAGGACGGGGGCGAAGTGAAGGATGAGGTCATGGGGCAGCATGCGCACCTTTTCGCCCCGACGACAAGTTCGGATGCGGCCCCGACTGCACGTTCCGATTGCACGTGCCAATCACATGCCGATCACACGTGCCGACTACACGTTCAGGAAGTCTCCGAGGGCCGTCGCGACCGCACCGGGGGCTTCCACAGGGAGCAGGTGGCCGGCGTCAGGGACGGTCGTCAGGGTCGCGTGCGGGATGTGGGGCAGGAGGTGGTCGCGCAGCACGTGCGGCGGCTCCACCACGTCCTTCTCCGCGGCCAGCACCATCACCGGGACCTCGATGTCCCGTGCGGCGCGTGTGATGTCCTGCGCGATTCCGCGCAGGGGCCACTCCCGCCGGGCCTCAGCGCCGGCGGCGAGGCTGTCGCGCACCGCGGTGGCCCGCACCGCCTCGGACAGCGGTGTGGCGGTCAGCACCTGGTCGAGGGCGTGCCGCACCGTCTCGGGCGAGTCGTAGGCGTGTGACAGGCCCTGCCGGTACTCCTCGGTCACCATGGCGGGCGGCTGCGGTGGCGCGGGCGCGACGAGTACCAGGCCGGCCAGTCCGGCCGGCCGACGGGCCGCGACGAGCTGGCTCGCCTTACCGCCCATGGAGTGGCCGACGAGGACGAACGGCCCCGACACGCACGTCTCGACCACACGGACGAGATCATCGGCGAGCTGGTCGAGGTGGTAGGGGCCGGGCAGTGCCTGTGCGGTGCCCCAGCCGCGCTGGTCGAAGCGGACCGTCGCCCGGCCGGGCGGCAGGTGGCCGAGCACACCGTTCCAGGTGTCGGCGGAGCCGCCCCAGTAATGGACGAACACCAGCGTCGGTCCGGTGTGGCCTGCTACGCGCACGTCGAGGGACCCGCCCGCCACCGGGACCGTCATTGTCGTTTCCGTCATCATCGCGCCTTTCCCATCGGCTGCGGAAGGCGGCTCCCGCCGTCCTGCCGCAGCTGTGAACCGGTAAGAACCGGTAACCTGACCTGCTGATCAGGATCGGTTCCGACGGTAGGCGAGGGAGTGTCCACGCCGTAGCGGAAAGGAACACACTCCTTGTGGAAAACGGACACGTCGACGGACACAGCGCGGTTCGGCAACTGCGCTATCTGCCTGCCGTCGGATCGGCGTACGGGGTGGAGGTCCTGGACTTCGCCGCGCTGCGTGCGATGGACATCCACCGCCGTCGCGTACAGCCGCAGCGTCCCGACTTCCATGTGTTCGCCCTGGTCGGCTCCGGAACCGGCGCCCATGAAGCGGACTTCCACGGCTACCGGCTATCGGAAGGCAGCGCGGTGTGGATCCGGCCGGGCATGGTGCACTGCTGGAGCGACATCGACGCCTGCGACGGCCCGCTGATCCTCTTCCGGCCCGGCTTCCTTCCCGGCTTCACCTCGGCAGAGGCCACCACACCGGCCTGCTGGCAGCTGGACCAGCAGCGCCTGTCCCTCGCCCTGCTCGCGGCCGAACACCTCGGCCGCGAGCACAGCGCGGCGGCGCGAACCCCACGCCTGGCATCTCCCGCACTGCTCGCCCACCTGCTGGCGGCACTGATCCTGCGCGCCCTCCCCGACACACCGGCCCCGACCGGCCCGGCAGAATCCGGCAGCCGGCATACCGATGTGTTCCGCGCCTATCGGGCCGCCGTCGAAGAGCACTTCACCGACTGGCACCACGTGGCCGACTACGCGCAGGCACTCGGCTATGACGTGCGCACACTCACCCGGGCGACGCGTGCCGCCACCGGCACGGGCGCCAAGGCATTCCTCGACCAGCGCATCCTGCTGGAAGCCAAGAGACTGCTCGCCCACACCGACCTGCCGGTCAGCGGCTGCGCCCGGCGCCTCGGCTTCCGGGACGTCGGCAACTTCACCACGTTCTTCCGACGCCAGGCCACCATGCCCCCCGCTGCCTGGCGTGCCGCGTACAGCACAGCCGACCCAGGCGGCAGGTGACGCTCCAGGCAATGGGCTTGGCCGCCGGTCCACGTCGTTGATCGAGATCCGGCGACGAGAGAGCACCAGGACACCCCACCGGACCGACACCGACCGGGCCGTGCGATGACGCACGCCACTATTGCAAGCAAATGCTTGCAATAGTTAGCGCTCGTGCGGCAGCATCGAGGCATGGCATCACTCAACGTCGGCAACCTCGGCGAGTTCCTGCGCGAGCAGCGGCGCACCGCACAGCTCTCGCTGCGGCAGCTGGCCGACGCGGCCGGGGTGTCCAATCCGTACCTCAGCCAGATCGAGCGCGGGCTGCGCAAGCCCAGCGCCGAGATCCTCCAGCAGCTGGCCAAGGCGCTGCGGATATCCGCCGAGACCCTGTACGTACAGGCGGGGATCCTCGACGAGCGGGACCGCGCGGAGACCGAGGTGCGCAGCGTGATACTCGCCGACCCCTCGATCAACGAGCGGCAGAAGCAGGTACTGCTCCAGATCTACGAGTCCTTCCGCAAGGAGAACGGGCTCCAGACCGCCTCGGACGACGCCCCCGACGCCGGCGTCGACGTCGCCACACCCTCGAACTGATCCGGGAGGACCATCCACCATGGCCATCACCGACGACGTACGCAAGACCCTCACCGACCCGACCCCGCTCTACTTCATGGCGGGTACGGCCGATCTGGCCGCACAGAAGCTCAAGGAGGTGCCGTCGCTCGTCGAGAAGATCGTCGCCGAGGCCCCGGAGCGTTTGAACGCGGTACGCAACACCGACCCCAAGGCCGTGCAGGAGCGGGTCTCCCAGCAGGCCAAGGAGGCCCAGGACAAGGTCACCGAGATGCTCGGCACGCTCGACACCGACCTCAAGCGGCTGCGCGACACGGCGCAGGACCTCGCCCTACAGGGAGTGGGCCGGGCCGCCGAGCTCGCCGTGAAGGCCCGGGAGCGGTACGACGAGGTGGCCGAGCACGGCCAGCAGGTCGTGCGGACCTGGCGCGGCGAGGCGGCCGACGAGGTCGTCGACATCGCCGGCGCGATCGAGCCCGATGAGCGGCCCGCGGAGCCCGAGGAGCGGAAGGACGGCAACGCGGCGGCCCAGGCGAAGGCCCCGGCACAGTCGGTCTCCGTGGACCCGTCCAAGGAGGCGCCGAAGTCCGCCCCGGCCAAGCCGGCCGCGTCGAGCGGCGCCAACTCCGCCGGCGCCCAGCCGGCCCAGGCCGCCCCGGCCTCCCCCGCCGCTTCGGCGGCCCAGGCCAAGAAGGCCCCGGCCCGCGGCGGCAAGCCCGCCCCCGCCGCCAAGAAGCCGGAGCCGAAGTCGGCCGGCTGACGGGTTCCCGTCCACGGCCGGGCCGGGTACGCCCTGCGTGCCCGGCCCAGACAGCGGGTACCGTGGCCGCAAAGACGCTTCCCATACATATCTTCTAGGCGGTGGACGGCGTGCTGGTGGAAGGCTTCGGCAAGTTGATGTACTGGGTCTCCTGGGGCCTGCTTCTCTTCAGCCTGTTCGCCTTCGTCGACTCGGCGATCCGCCGCGAGGACGCCTACCGGGCGGCGGACAAGCAGACCAAGGCGTTCTGGCTGATCATCCTCGGCCTCGCCGCCGCGGTGAACTTCTTCATGGGCATCCTGGACTTCCTGCCGATCATCGGCCTCATCGCGACCATCGTGTACGTCGTCGACGTCCGGCCCGCGCTGCGGCAGGTCTCCGGTGGCGGCCGCCGCTGGCCGCGCGGCCGCGGCTCCAGCTCCGACGGTCCCTACGGACCCTTCAACGGCCGCTGAACGGCCGCGGACGGCCACTAGCCGCCAAACGGCCACTGAACGGTCAACCGGGCACTGAACGAGATCCGAGGCACTGAACGGGCTCCGATGCGCTGAACGGCGTTAAACGGAGGACGGTCCGTGGTCACGGACGGCACCGAAACGGACCGCGGCCGGTTCAGCCGCGGTCCAGCAGCAGCACCGCCAGGTCGTCGGTCAGCTCCCCGCCGTTCAGCGACCGCACCTCGGTGACGGTCGCGTCCAGCAGTTCCTCGCCGCGCCGCCCCTCCGCGAGCTGGCGCGCCACGATCTCGACCATCCCCTCCTGGCCGAGCCGCTGCACCCCCGGTCCGACGCGGCCCTCGATCAGCCCGTCGGTGTACATCATCAGGCTCCACGCCCCGCCGAGCTCGACCTCATGGCGCGGCCAGCGGGCGTTCGGCAGCAGGCCGAGCGCCGGGCCGTTCTCCTCGGTGGGCAGCAGCCGGGGCGCCATGCTCGGGCGGATCGCCAGCGGTGAGGGGTGCCCGGCCAGGCACACCCCGGCCCGGCGGCCGTCCGGCGCGATGTCGACGGTGCACAGCGTGGCGAAGATCTCGTCGTCGGCGCGTTCGTTCTCCAGCACCTGCTGAAGGGTGCCGAGCAGCTGATCTCCGCATAGCCCGGCGAAGGTCAGGGCGCGCCAGGCGATCCGCAGCTCCACGCCGAGGGCGGCCTCGTCCGGGCCGTGGCCGCAGACGTCGCCGATCATCGCGTGGACCGTGCCGTCCGGGGTGCGGACGGTGTCGTAGAAGTCGCCGCCGAGCAGGGCCCGGCTGCGGCCGGGCCGGTAGCGGGCGGCGAAGCGCAGCCCCGAGCCGCCCAGCAGCGGGGTGGGCAGCAGTCCGCGCTCCAGCCGGGCGTTCTCCTGGGCGCGCAGTCGTGACTCGGTGAGCTGGCGCTGGGCGAGGTCGGAGCGTTTGCGCTCGACGGCGTAGCGGATGGCGCGGCTGAGGCTCCGGCCGTCCAGCTCGTCACGGAAGAGGAAGTCCTGGGCGCCCACCCGCACCGCCTCGGCGGCGCGCTCGGCGTCGTCCTCCGCGGTGAGGACGAGGACGGCCTGCGAGGGCGCGAGCCTCAGCACCGCGCGCAGGGTGGCCAGCGAGTCCGCGCCGTCGTCGGCCGGGCCCGGCAGGGCCAGGAGGATGCACTGCACCCCGTCGGTGAGCAGCCGGCCGGCCTCGGTGAGGTTGCGGGCCGTACGGATGCGGAGCCGGTTACCCTCGGTGTCCAGCATCTCGGGAACGTTGAAGGCACCGGAGGGATCGTCCTCGATCACCAGCAGGGTGAGCCCGTTGTCGGGCAGGGTGGCGGGACCGGCGTCCGGGGCCGGTGCCTCCCGTAGCCTCGGCACGGGTACGGACATCGCTCGATTCCTTCCCTCCCCCCGAGGGCACGCCCCGCCGACGGGTGGAGCGCACTGGGATTCCGGCACGCACACCGACTGGTCGGTTTCAGCGGCCTCAGGGCGTGGGCGCCGGAGATTGCCAGCCGACCTTAGCGCTAGGCGGCCGTTTCGCGGAATGACCTCCGGCAACGACTTTTGTCATATGCCGCACGTCATGCGCCTTTTGGCGGCCCGAGAGACAATCCCGGGATGACGAACATCACGCTGGCGCTGGGCGACATCACCGAGCAGACGGTCGACGCCGTGGTGAACGCGGCCAACTCCTCCCTCCTGGGAGGGGGTGGCGTCGACGGAGCCATCCACCGGCGGGGCGGACCCGACATTCTGGACGAATGTCGTGACCTGCGGGCGTCTCATTACGGCAAGGGCCTCCCGGCCGGCCAGGCGGTCGCCACCACGGCCGGCCGGCTGCCCGCCCGCTGGGTGATCCATACGGTCGGCCCGGTGTTCGCCGAATCCGAGGACCGCTCGGCCACGCTCGCCTCCTGCTACCGCGAGTCGCTCCGGGTCGCGGACGAACTGGGCGCCCGTACGGTCGCCTTCCCGGCCGTCTCCACCGGCGTCTACCGCTGGCCCCTCGACGACGCGGCCCGGATCGCCCTCACCACCGTCCGCGAGACGGACAGCTCCGTCGATGAGGCCCGCTTCGTCCTCTTAGACCAGCGCGCGTACGACGCCTTCGAGACGGCCCTGAACGAGCTGCCACCGCTCTGACCGACCCGACCAGTGCTGGACCGACCCCGCCCTGAACCGACCCGAACCGATCGACCGGTCCGGGCCTGACCGGGCCGAGCGGACTGGGCCTGACCGGGCCAGGGCCAAGAAGGCCGACCAGGCCTGACCGGGCCAGGGCCAGTCCCGGACCAGACCGACCGCACCGAGCGGACCCACCGGCCCTGGCCGACGGGACCAAAAGGCCTGACCTACCGCGGCGAGCGGACCTGACCACCGAGCCGACCGGACCTGACCGACCACGCCGACCAGGCCTGACCAAGCAGGCCCAAGCTCCTTCCGTGGACCCGCCCGGCCTGCCGTGGCCGCGTTATCCCGCGTCCGGCCGGACCACGCCCAGGATCGGCATCGAGCCCGCGCCCGCGACCGTGACCTGGCGGCCGGGGCGGGGAGCGTGGATCATCGCGCCGCCGCCCACGTACATCCCCACATGACTGGCGTCCCCGAAGTAGATGATCAGATCGCCCGGACGCATGTCCTTCACGCTCACCTTCGGCAGCAGCCTCCACTGCTCCTGCGAGGTCCGCGGGATCGTCCGGCCGGCCGTCGCCCACGCCCGCTGGGTGAGCCCCGAGCAGTCGTAGGTGTCCGGTCCCACCGCGCCCCACACGTAGTCCTTGCCGAGCTGGGCCCTCGCGAAGTCGACCGCGCGCCGGCCCGTCGCGGTGGCGCCGCGGCCGAGCTCCCGCAGTATCCCGGTGTCCAGCCATTTCGCCTGCGCGTCGCGGGCCTTGTCCTCCTCCAGCCGGCGCAGCCGCTCCCGCTCGTCCTTCGCCAGCCGGGACTCCAGCCGCTGCGCTCCGGCGAGCTTGCGCAGGATCTCCTTCTTCGCCGCCGCCTTCTTCGCCCGGCTCCGGTCCAGCCGTTCCCACTCCTGGGAGGCGGAGTCGGCGTAGCGGTCGAGCGCCGTCCGGGTGCGTTCCAGGCGGCCGATCAGGCCGTGGGTCGCCTGTTCACCCTTGCGCGCGAGCGTGACACCGTCGAGGAAGTCGCTCGGATCGCCGTTGAGGAACAGCCGCGCCTCCGCGGGCATACCGCCGCCCCGGTACTGTGCCCGCGCCATCGCCCCGGCCCGCTTGCGCAGTCCGGCCATCTCCTTCTGGGCCTTCACCACGGCCCGTGCGATCTTCAGGATGGTTTTCTCCTGGCGGGTCTGTTTCTCCCGCGCCAGGTTGTACGCGTCGGTGGCCGACTCCGCCTTGCGGTACAGGTCGTCGACCTCCTTACGGACGTCCTCCAGGCTCTGCCCCCCGCCCGCGGCGCCACCGGTCGCGGCGCCCCCACCCGCGGTGTCCCCAGCCGCGGTGCCCCCGGCCCCGCCGCCCGGCGCCGGCGTCGGCCCCGGATCACCGGGCGCGGCGTACGCCGCCTCCGGCCCGGCCGACAGTCCCAGCGCGCAGACGAGCGCGGTGGCCGCGGCGACGCTCACACCCCTCCCTCTCCGGTCCCGCCTCATCCGCGGTCTCCTCTCGTTCCGCCCAGGCCGTACGCGCTCCTGCCCCATTCGCGCACCAGACCTGACGTACCGGCACGTAGGGACGGATAGTGACATGCCGTACCGCAATCCGACAGAGACACGCGGCGGTTACCCCAGCAGCCACCCCGATCCGGTTCACCGGACGGGTGTCGCACAGGTGTCGGACGGGCTTCACGCGGCCTCCGTAAGGGCGTCATCCGCGCCGCGACCTGGCCGTGACCCGGCCGTGACATGGCCACCACACTGACGGCCGAGGTTCACCGCTCGTTAACTCACCCCCTCAGGCCGCTTCACCTGATCTGCCTACTTTCGGCCCTACTGAGCGTGAGTCGAGTACGGCTCCGGCGCACGCGCAAAAGCACCACACACAAGTGCGCACCACCCATTTCCCGCGCCGTCCCCCACCGGCGGCTCCTGGAAGGAACACCTGAAAGTGAAGCTTCAGCGCAAGAACCGGCTTCGCGCCATCGCCGCCGGTGCCCTCGTTGTCTCCGGCGTCCTCGTCCTCTCGGCGTGTGGCTCCGACGACAACAGCTCGGGCGGCGGTGGCGACTCCAAGGCCGCCGCCAACATCAAGTGCGACGGCAAGGGGCAGCTGCTGGCCTCGGGCTCGTCCGCGCAGAAGAACGCCATGGATCTGTGGATCAAGAACTACGGCGCCGCCTGCTCGGACACCAAGCTCAACTACAAGGCCACCGGCTCGGGCGCGGGCATCCAGGAGTTCCTCCAGGGCAAGACCGCCTTCGCGGGCTCCGACTCGGCACTGAAGCCCGAAGAGATCAAGTCGTCCGAGAAGGTCTGCAAGGGCGGCAAGGCCATCGACCTGCCGATGGTCGGCGGCCCGATCGCGGTCGGCTTCAACGTGCCGGGCGTGGACAAGCTGACCCTCGACGCGGACACCCTCGCCAAGATCTTCAACTCCGACATCAAGGAGTGGAACGACCCGGCGATCAAGAAGCTGAACCCGGACGCGAAGCTTCCGAGCCTCAAGATCCAGGCGTTCCACCGCTCCGACGAGTCGGGCACCACGGACAACTTCACCAAGTACCTCAAGGCCGCCGCGCCGAAGTCGTGGCCGCACGAGCCGGGCAAGGCGTGGGAGGGCAAGGGCGGCCAGTCGGCCGACGGCTCCTCCGGTGTCTCCTCGCAGGTCAAGCAGGTCTCGGGCGCGATCTCGTACTTCGAGCTGTCCTACGCGACCGCGAACAGCATCAAGACCGTCGACCTCGACACCGGCGCCTCCACCCCGGTCCAGGCCACCGTCGAGAACGCCTCCAAGGCCATCTCCGAGGCCAAGATCGCGGGCACCGGCAGCGACCTGGCCCTGGAGCTGGCGTACGACACCAAGGCCGCCAACGCCTACCCGATCACCCTGGTCACCTACGAGATCGCCTGCGACAAGGGCAACAAGGCCGGCACCCTCGCCGCGACCAAGTCCTTCCTGACCTACATCGCCGGCGAGGACGGCCAGACCTCCCTCAAGGAGCTGGGCTACGCCCCGCTGCCGGCCGAGATCGCCACGAAGGTCCGCGAGAGCATCAAGACCCTCTCCTGACCCGAGTCCTGACTCCGCCGTGGCGATCGCCACGGCGGAGTCAGCCGCGTCGTCCGGTGCACCGCCGCGCAAGGAGCCTCCTCCGCATCAGGCTCCGCAGACCGGAGAACCCATGAAAACGGACATAGAACCCACATCCTCAACCACCGGGTCGCCAACCAAGGTCAAGACCCGCTCCACCGGCCGCGCCGGCGACAAGATCTTCCTCGGCCTCTCCCGGGGTTCCGGAATCGCCCTACTGGTGATCATGGCGGCCATCGCCGCCTTCCTCGCCTACCGCGCCGCCATCGCGATCTCCAAGGACGAGGCCAACTTCCTCACCTCCTTCGAGTGGGAGACCCCCGACGCGCCGTCGATACGGTTCGGCATCGCCGTCTTCGCCTACGGCACGGTGGTCAGCTCGATCATCGCCATGGTGATCGCCGTCCCGATCGCGGTCGGCATCGCGCTGTTCATCTCCCACTACGCCCCGCGCCGGCTGGCCACCCCCGTCGCGTACGTCATCGACCTGCTCGCCGCGGTGCCCAGCATCATCTACGGCCTGTGGGGCGCGCTCTTCCTCGTCCCGCATCTGACCGGCCTCTACACCTGGTTCGACGACTACCTGGGCTGGACCGGGATCCTCAGCTACCAGGGCGGCGCCGCACGCTCCCTGTTCACCGTCGGCATCCTGCTGGCGATCATGATCCTGCCGATCGTCACCAGCGTGAGCCGGGAGGTGTTCCGGCAGGTGCCGAAGATGCACGAGGAGGCCGCGCTGGCGCTCGGCGCGACCCGCTGGGAGGTCATCCGGATGGCGGTCCTGCCCTTCGGCCGCTCCGGCATCATCAGCGCCTCGATGCTGGGTCTGGGCCGCGCGCTGGGCGAGACCATGGCGGTCGCCACCGTGCTGTCCCCCAACCTCCTGATCGAGACCAGCCTGCTGGACCCGGGCGGCGGCACGTTCGCGCAGAACATCGCCAGCCGCTTCAAGGAAGCCGGTGACAACGGCCGTGACGCGCTGATCGCCTCCGGCCTGGTGCTGTTCGTCCTCACCCTGCTGGTGAACGGCGCCGCGCGAATGATCATCGCCCGCCGCAAGGAGTACTCGGGGACCGCCGCATGAGCAACGCCGTCATCGACAAGAGCGACGCCCCGGGCCGTGCGTCCGGCCCCTCCCCCCTCCGGCAGGCCCGGCTGCCCCGGTGGGCCCCGTACGCCCTGGTGGTGGTGTCGGTGGCCGCGGGTGCGGGCATCGGCACCGCCCTGGGCACGGACGACACGTTCCAGTGGGGCCTGATCGCCGCCCTGGTGTTCATCATCGCCTCGTTCGGCCTCGGCGCCGTGGTCGAGGGCGGCCGGCAGGCCAGGGACCGGCTGGCCACCAGCCTGGTGTGGGTCTGCTTCCTGCTCGCCGTCGTCCCGCTGCTCTCGCTGATCTGGGAGACCATCGACCGGGGCCGCACCGTGCTCGACGGCTACTTCCTGAGCCACTCCATGGAGGGCGTGCAGACGATCCTGCCCGGCGGTGGCGCGTACCACGCCATCATCGGCACCCTCGAGCAGGTCCTCCTGGCCGCGGTCATCGCCGTGCCGATCGGGCTGCTGACCGCCGTCTACCTGGTGGAATACGGCCGCGGCCGGCTCGCGAAGGCCGTCACCTTCTTCGTCGACGTGATGACCGGTATCCCCTCGATCGTCGCCGGTCTGTTCATCTTCAGCTTCTGGATCATCATCCTCGACTTCGACTACTCGGGCTTCGCCGGTGCCATGGCGCTGGCCATCCTGATGATGCCGATCATCGTCCGCTCGACCGAGGAAATGCTCAAGCTCGTCCCGGACGAGCTGCGGGAGGCGTCCCTCGCCCTCGGCGTGCCCAAGTGGCGCACCATCCTCAAGGTGGTGCTGCCCACCGCCATCGGCGGGATCACCACGGGTGTGATGCTCGCGGTCGCCCGTGTCGCCGGGGAGTCCGCGCCCATCGTGCTGCTGGTCTTCGGCGCCGCGGGGATCAACAACAACCCGTTCGAAGGCGCCCAGTCGTCGCTGCCCTACTACATCTACGAGCAGTGGCAGCTCGGCAACGAAGCCTCCTACAACCGGGCCTGGGCCGCGGCGCTCGTGCTCATCGCCTTCGTCATGATCCTGAACCTGGTGGCCCGCGGCATCGCCCGCTGGAAGGCCCCGAAGACCGGCCGCTGAGGCCAAGAAGAAGAGAAGTGATTCACATGGCCAAGCGCATCGACGTCAGCGGGCTCACCGCCTACTACGGCAGCCACAAAGCCATCGAGGACATCTCGATGACGGTCGAGCCCGGCTCGGTGACCGCCTTCATCGGCCCGTCGGGCTGCGGCAAGTCCACCTTCCTGCGCACCCTCAACCGGATGCACGAGGTCACGCCCGGCGGCCGGGTCGAGGGCAAGGTGATGCTCGACGACGAGAACCTCTACGGCTCGGACGTGGATCCGGTCTCCGTGCGCCGCACGGTCGGCATGGTCTTCCAGCGCCCCAACCCGTTCCCGACGATGTCCATCTTCGAGAACGTCGCGGCCGGGCTGAAGCTCAACGGCTCGTACAAGAAGAGCGAGCTCGAGGGCATCGTCGAGAAGTCCCTCAAGGGCGCCAACCTGTGGAACGAGGTCAAGGACCGGCTGAACAAGCCGGGCGCCGGGCTCTCCGGCGGTCAGCAGCAGCGGCTGTGCATCGCCCGCGCCATCGCGGTCGAGCCCGATGTGCTGCTGATGGACGAGCCCTGCTCGGCGCTCGACCCGATCTCGACGCTCGCCATCGAGGACCTGATCGGTGAGCTCAAGGAGCGCTTCACGATCGTCATCGTGACGCACAACATGCAGCAGGCGGCGCGCGTCTCGGACCGTACGGCCTTCTTCAACCTGGCCGGCGTCGGCCAGCCCGGCAAGCTCATCGAGATCGACGAGACCGAGCGGATCTTCTCCAACCCGTCGGTGCAGGCGACCGAGGACTACATCTCGGGCCGCTTCGGCTGACCAGGCCCCTCGCCCGCCCGGCGAGGAACCAAAACGTCCTGCGGTGCTGCATGGCGGTGCCACCGCAAGACGAGAAAGGGCCCGCCCCTGGCTCCCGGGGGCGGGCCCACTGCGTTTTTGCTCGTACGTCCGGCCGCACGTCCGGCTTCACGCGGGAACGTCTGGCTTTACGCGGAACGTCCGGCTTACGCGGAACGTCCGGCTTCACACGGGAACGCCCAACGGTCAGCCGAAGGCCAGGTTGACGATCCAGTAGCAGAGCGCGGCGACCGCGGCCGCCGCGGGCATGGTGATGAACCAGCCGAGGACGATGTTCTTCGCGACGCCCCAGCGGACCGCGCTCACCCGCTTGGTGGCCCCCACACCCATGATCGCCGACGTTATGACATGCGTGGTCGAGATCGGCGCCTGGAACATGAACGACGCCGTGTACATGACGCCGGCCGCCGTGGTCTCCGCCGCGAATCCCTGCGGCGGGTCCAGCTCGATGATCCGCCGTCCCAGCGTGCGCATGATGCGCCAGCCGCCCGCGTAGGTGCCGAGCGACAGCATCGCGGCGCAGGCGATCTTCACCCACACCGGAATCGCGTCGCCTTCGTCCTGGACGCCCCCGATGACCAGGGCCATCACCACGACACCCATGGTCTTCTGGGCATCCTGCAGACCGTGGCCGAGCGCCATGCCCGCCGCCGAGACGGTCTGCGCTATCCGGAAGCCGCGCTTGGCCTTGTGCGGGTTCGCGTTGCGGAACAGCCAGAGGATGATCACCATCACGAAGTAGCCCAGCACCAGGCCGACGACGGGCGAGAGCACCATCGGGATGACGATCTTCTCCAGCACCCCGTCCCAGTGGACCGTGCTGGCTCCCGCGAGTGCCGCGCCGACCAGCCCGCCGAACAGGGCGTGCGAGGAGGAGGACGGCAGACCGAAGTACCAGGTCACCATGTTCCAGGTGATCGCACCGACCAACCCGGCGAACAAGATCATCATGCCTTGGCCGCCCGTGGGGGTCGCGATCAGCCCCTCACTGACGGTTTTGGCGACGCCGCTGCCCAGGAAGGCACCCGCGAGGTTCATCACGGCGGCCATCGCCAGCGCCGCCCTGGGGGTCAGCGCCCGGGTGGAGACCGAGGTCGCGATGGCGTTGGCCGAGTCGTGGAAGCCGTTGGTATAGGTGAAGAAGAGCGCGACCGCGATGGTCACGACAAGCGCGAGGGTGTCCATGCCGGGGCTCAGGACTCCTTGACGGCGATGGTCTCGACCGTGTTGGCCACATGCTCGAAGGCGTCGGCCGCCTCCTCCAGCACATCGACGATCTGCTTGAGCTTGAGCACCTCGATGGCGTCGTACTTACCGTTGAAGAGGTGGGCCAGGAGCTTGCGGTGAATCTGGTCCGCCTGGTTCTCCAGCCGGTTGACCTCGATCCAGTACTCCGTGAGGTTGGTCATGGTGCGCAGATTCGGCATCGCCTCGGCGGTCAGCTCGGCCGCTCGCGCCAGCACCTCGATCTGCTGCTCGACCCCCTTGGGCAGCTCCTCGATCTGGTAGAGAACGACCAGGTCGACGGCCTCCTCCATGAAGTCCATGATGTCGTCGAGGGACGAGGCCAGGGAGTAGATGTCCTCGCGGTCGAACGGGGTGATGAAGGAGGAGTTCAGCTGGTGGAAGATCGCGTGTGTGGCGTCGTCCCCGGCGTGCTCCGCGGCCCTCATCCGCTCGGCGATCTCGGCACGAGCGGAGGAGTCCGCCCCGAGCAGTTCCATCAGGAGCTTGGAGCCGGTCACGATGTTGTCCGCGGACGCGGCGAACATGTCGTAAAAGCTCGTCTCCCTGGGGGTCAGACGAAAGCGCACTGGGGATCCTCGGAATGCAGCGGATGGGGACTCGTCGATGCTAGGCGCATCTTCCGGCCACGGTAACCGGCGTTCCCAGTGTCGCCCATAGGGCAGAGTGCTCAGCACGGGGGCCCGGTTCGACCGGAAAAGCCGGTACCATATACCCACTGGGGGTATATGGGGACAGAGGACGATCAACGGGAGGACGCCATGACGACCACGGCAGCCGACACCACCGCGCCCATCGAAGGCGACGAGCGGGGCCAGGCGTCCGGCCAGACGTCCGCCCAGGACTCCGTACCCCACGGCGGCCACGGGTACGCCAAGCAAAAGGATCAGCACCTCAAGCGGCTGCGCCGGATCGAGGGCCAGATCAGAGGATTGCAGCGGATGGTCGAGGAGGACGTCTACTGCATCGACATACTCACTCAGGTCTCGGCGAGCACCAAGGCGCTCCAGTCCTTCGCCCTCCAGCTGCTCGAGGAGCATTTGCGCCACTGCGTCGCCAGCGCGGCCGTGGAGAGCGCCGCCCAGGGCGAGACGGAGGGCACGAGCGAGGTGGACGCCAAGGTGGCCGAGGCCACAGCGGCCATCGCCCGGCTGCTGCGGACCTGAGCACCGGCTACCACCGCCGCCCCTGACCGCCGCGGGGCGTGGACATGACCGGGGTGGAGTTCCAGACGGACCGACCGGCGTGGACATGACCGGCACCGACATGACCGGCACCATGACCGCGTCCTCGCCGGACGGGACCCGCGAGGCATCCGTCCGACGAGGCGGCGACGTCGCTACGGGGCGTCCGGGCCCTCGGCCTCCGGGGCGCCCCCGACTCCCTCGGCGCCATGAGCGCCCGTGGCGCTTTGGACGCCTCCGGAACCTTTGACACCTGTGATGCCTTCGACGCCGTTGGCGCCCTCGGCCGATTCCGATCGGTCGGCCTGCACCCGGAGCACCTCGTCGATACGGTCCGTACTGAGCCTGTCCTCGTCCGCGCTCGACGCAGCGATCATCAAATCACCGTAGAGATCGATTTCGACGAGGGCCACGGGGTCCGGGCCCGACGAGCCGCGACGCGCAACCACGTGTTTCACCTCCTCCAGCGAGCACCTGCGAGCACTTTCGAGCAGCGGCTTCCCAGCGTAGGGATCGGTACACACTCCGCGCATGGCACGGATGGGCCATTTCGAAGGGCAAAGCGGGCCCCTCCGACTACTTCTGAGGTGATCCGACCTTTCCTGTGTAGATATCCGTGGGCTTGGGGAGCTCGACCACGGCCGGCGTCCCGAAGTCGTACAGCTCCGTCGTCGAGGCGACCCGCAGCGCACCGCGCCGCCCGGCGGCACCCGAGCCCTCCGACTCCCCCTGTCCGTCACCCCGGCCGCTCACCGTGAACCGGTGCCGCACCTGACGCAGCCGGCCGAGTCCGTCGAGATACGCGTCGAAGGGCACCGCGCGCTCGGCGAATCCCCGCGCCGCGGCCCCCAGCGAGCCCCGCGCACCCTCCGAGGCGGCCCGCGCCGCCCGGCCGATGTCGGTGGTGCCGCGGTAGTGGCGCACCAGATCCCCGCCGAGTCCCTCCTCGCCGACCAGGCTGGCCTTCCGCACCCCGCGCAGCAGCTCGGCGGCGGTCAGCGGGTCCGTGGCCCCGCCGGTGACCAGATTGCCGTCCGGAACGTCCGTGGTATCCACCCGCACCCATTTGTCGCGGGGAATGCCCGCGCCGCGGTTGCGCATGAAAAGCGCCCCGGAGGCCAGGAGTTCGGTGATCGGCGCGTGCTCGGCGGTCCCCGTCGCGTCCCTCGGCAGCAGCAGCCGCAGCCGGCCCAGCCGCTTCTCGAAGTCGTACGCACCGCTGCCCCGGATGGACACGCGGGTGCCGCCCGTTGCCGTCTCCATGGTCGTACGGACCCGTGAACTGCCCGATCTGACCAGCACATCCGCGGCCCGGTGCAGCACCGAGACCGCGCTCTCCCGCGCGGCGCCGCCGGGGCGTTCATCGGCCACCGTCTGGGAGGAACAGCCGCTGACGGCCGCCGGCGACACGGCCAGCAGTCCGGCCGCCACGACCCCGGCGACCGCCCTCACCCGTCTCCGTACGCCGAGCCCGCGCTGCTGGAACTCCATCGACCGCCGACCCCCTGGCCACGCTCGTCCACGCTTGATACTTGTTGGTTTAACGATCCGCACCGGTGGCCCGTCACGGCCCGATAGCGTGGTCATGTGCTCGACTCAGCCGACATGGGCCCCAGCCAGGACCGCACCACCACCGTGGAACGTGGCGCCTTCGCCATCGCCCGCTGCACCTGCGGCTGGTCCGGCCCGGCCCGTCGCGCCCGCGCCGTCGCCCGCGACGACGCGGCCGCCCACGCGACGGCCCGTCACTCCCCCTCCGGCGCGGGCGATTCACCGGCCTCGTCCGACTAGCGCGGCTTTGTCCGCCGCGACGCGTCAGTCCCGGCTTGTCCGTCCCCCGACAACTATTCGGCCACAAGCGGAACCACACCGCCCGGTGCACCCCTCTGACCCTGAGACCGGGCCGACTTCGCGGTGGCCCGGTCGACGGTTGAGAACAGCGTCGACAGGGAGGGGACACCGCCATGAACCGGCGGACACTGCTGGCAGCGGGCACGGGGCTGGCGGCCACCGCCACCTGGGCCACCGCGTGCGACGACGGCACGGGACAGGCCGGCGGCTCCTCCTCGACGGACGTCCGTTCGGCCTCCGCGAGCGGTACGCGCGGCGCCATCGACGGCAAGCCGCGGTCCGCCGACTGGAGCGCGCTCGGCAAGGACCTACAGGGCGACCTGGTGCGCCCAGGAGACTCCGACTACACCTCCGCCAGCCGGCTCTACAACACCCGCTTCGACCATCTGCGCCCCGCCGCCGTCGCCTATGCGGCGAACACCTCGGACATCTCCGCCTGTCTGGACTTCGCCCGGCGCCACGGCTCCCCCGTCGCCATACGCAACGGCGGGCACTCCTACGCCGGTTGGTCGAGCGGCGACGGCCGCCTGGTCATCGACGTCTCCACGCTCTCGTCGATCCGCACGACCTCCGGCGAGGCACGGATCGGCGCCGGCGCCAAGCTCATCGACGTCTACACACAGCTCGGCGCCCACGGGGTCACCGTCCCCGGTGGCTCCTGCCCGAGCGTCGGCATCTCAGGGCTGACCCTCGGCGGCGGCCACGGCGTGGTCTCCCGGGCGTACGGGCTCACCGCCGACAGCCTCACCGGGGCGACCATCGTCACCGCGGACGGCAAGACCCTGGAGGTCTCCAAGGACCGCGAGGCCGATCTGTTCTGGGCGCTGCGCGGCGCGGGCAACGGCAACTTCGGCGTCGTCACCGAACTGCGCTTCCGTACGCACGCGGCGGCCGACGGCGTCACCTGCTACATGTCATGGCCGTGGGCCAAGGCCACGAAGGTGCTGAGCGCCTGGCAGACCTGGGGTCCGGACCAGCCGGACGAGATCTGGTCGGCGCTGCACCTTTCGGCCACCCCCGGACACACCCCCACCGTATCCGTGAGCTGCTTCTCGCTCGGCACCTACGGCGCGCTGCAAGACGCGGTGGACCGGCTCGCCGACGGACCCGGCGGCCCCGGCCCCGCCTCCCAGGTCTCCCTGCGCCGCCGCGGTTACGTCGACGCCATGCGGATGTACGCGGGCTGCGGCGACACCTCGACGACCGACTGCCACCTGCCCGGCGACAAGCCCGGCCGCAGCACCTCCGGGGTGCTGAACCGCGAGACCTACGCGGCGCGCTCGGACTTCTACGACCGCTCGCTGAGCCAGGCGGGCGTACGGGCCATGCTCGACCAGCTGGACCGCTACGGACGGCGCACCAGCGGCGGGGGCGGGGTCAGCATCGCGCTCACCGCGCTCGGCGGGGCGGTCAACCGGGTCGCGCCCACGGCCACGTCCTTCGTCCACCGCCGCTCGCGGTTCCTCGCGCAGTACACCGCGTCCTGGGCGGCGAGCGGCTCGGGCAGCGCGCCGAACGCCTGGCTGGACGAGGCCCATACGGCGATGCGGCGGTACGCCTCCGGGGCGGCGTACCAGAACTACACGGACGCGTCGCTGAAGGACTGGCGCTCGGCGTACTACGGCTCGGCCGCCGACAAGCTCACGCGGCTGAAGAAGCGGTACGACCCGGACCGGCTCTTCGACTTCCCGCAGGCGCTGTGAGCACCCGGATGCGCTGAAGGCCCGGCTGCCGCCGGGCCTTCTCGGAACCCTTCATCGCATCCGTAAGGAAGCCGCTCAGGCCGCCAGGTCCTTGTTCCCGCGGTCGCCGTCCGCCGAGCGGGACCCGGGAAGCTCCGGGAACGCCTCGTCCGCACCCCGGTCCGCCGCGGCGGGCTCGGTCCGCACCAGCCACCCGGCGCGCGAGTTCGCGAGGGTGGTGGTCAGCGGTGTCAGCAGCATCATCGCGAGCGGCGCCAGCAGCAGCGTGACCGCCGTGCCCAGCGCGAACCCACCGATCACGTCGGTGGGGTAGTGGACGCCCATATAGACGCGGCAGAACCCTTCCAGCAGCGCGAGGCCTATCGCGATCGACCCGTAGGCGCGGTGGGCCATGAAGACACCGGCGGCGACCGCCATGGTCAGCGTCGCGTGGTCGCTGACGAACGAGAAGTCGGTCTTCCCCGCGACCAGGACGTCGAGCCCCTGGTGGTCGTTGAAGGGCCGCGGCCGCTCGACGAAGCCGCGGATCGGGATGTTGGCCACCAGCGCCAGCCCGGCGGCCAGCGGGGCCCACACCAGCCCGGCGACGGCGGACGGCGCGTCCTGCGGCCGCTTCCGCACGTTCCACCAGGCGGCCAGGGTCACCAGGGCGAGCCCGATGATGATCCCGTACTCGCCGACGAACTCCATGACGCGGTCGAACCAGTGGGGGGCGTCCTTCGCCAGCCCGTTGATGTCGTAGAGAAGGCTGACATCGGGGTTCGACCCGTCCAGTGCGAGTCCAGCCATATGCCGTGGCCCCTTATCTCTTGCCTGTCACTACGTGCAGCTGCCAACCCCCGTCATGCCGTGCGATCGTGGTCACCGCGACCGCCGCCGGACAGTCCGCCGTCGGTCCACACGGATCCACGCTCGATCCACTTCCAGGGAACGCCCTCTTCTCGCCGGGGGTTCCGTTCTCAACCCAACGATCACCGGGACGTTATCGAAGGGTGACCGATCGTCGCAGCTCAGGGGGAATCTTCACGCGGAGTTCGCCCGCGGCAGCGCTTTTGCGCCATCTTGGGTCACCCGCGTAGCACCGATGTAGTCCGGCGTGTCGATCTTGTCAAAACGGATCACCGCACCGGTGTAGGGAGCGTTGATCATGTAGCCGCCGCCCACATAGATCCCCACGTGGTGGATCGATCTCGGATCGTCGAGGTCGTAGGCGAAGAAGACCAGGTCCCCGGGGAGCAGCTCGTCCCGCTTGGGATGCGGTCCGGCGTTCCACTGGTCGTTGGCGACGCGCGGCAGGTCGATCCCGACCGTCTTGTACGCCGCCTTCGTCAGCCCCGAGCAGTCGAACCGCCCGCCCTGCTCCGGCGTGCCGTTCCCGCCCCACAGATAGGGCTTGCCGAGCTGCTTCTGCGCGAAGTAGATCGCCCCGGCCGACTGCTGGGAGGGCTGGACCTTCTGGACCGGCGCCTCGAAGCTCTTGGCGAGGGTGGTAATGGTCTTCACATAGTTCTGGGTCTCGCTGTAAGGCGGCACCCCGCCGTACTTGATCACCGCGTACGCACCCGCGTTGTACGAGGCCAGCATGTTGTGCGTCGGGTTGCCCGGCACGTCCTTGACGTACTTGGCGAGCGAACAGTCATAGGCGGCCGCCGACGGGATCGCGTCCTGCGGGTCCCAGATGTCCTTGACGCCGTCCTTGTTGCCGTCGACCCCGTGCGAGGCCCAGGTGGCGGGGATGAACTGCGCCAGCCCCTTGGCGTTGGCCGGGCTCTGCGCCTTCGCGTTCCAGCCGCTCTCCTGGTAGAGCTGCGCGGCGAGGAGCGCCGGGTTGATGGCGGAGCAGGAGTTCCCATACTCCTGGATCAGCGATTCGTACGCGGCGGGGACGGAGCCCTTCGCCAGCCCGACGGCCTTACCGCCCGCACCGCCGACGAGGTCCGCCGCGACCATGTAGGTGCCGACGACGAGCAGCGCGACGAAGGAAAAGGAGACTCCGAGACCGACACTGACACCCAGCCAGACCTTACGCACCCGGCCATCCTCCCCCATTCACCTGCGCTGCGAACACGTTTCCGTACGCACGGCGAAAATCAGCCGCTCCCCAGCCGAAACCATACGACGGGTCCCCGCCGCGCGCCCCCCTGTGCGCCGCCGACCCGCCCCCGCGCCTCGCCGCCCCCGTCCCCGCACCTCGCCGCTCCGCCTCGGCCGCTGCTCGCGGGCCGACGGGAAGCGTAGAGTCCAGCCGTCCGAGCACCACGACCCTGAGGACCGCAGATGACACGGCTCGACTGGCAAGACCTCGACTGGCAGCGGGCCGCCCCCGCCGACAGCGAGGAGGGCATCGCCTACCTCGAGGTGGCCGTGGGCCCCGACGACCAGATCCTGATGCGCGAGAGCAACGACCCGGAGACCGTCGTGGTCACGACCCGGGCCAAGTGGGAGGCGTTCATCAAAGGGGTCAAGGCGGGCGAGTTCGACGACTTCGCCGACCTCACCGAGGCCGACGGGCCCGCCGGCCCATGAGCGACGGACGGGCCTCCGGCGGCCCTCACCGATCGTTGCCCAACACGCACCCGCGTGATACACAGAGTGACCATACGACACTCCTTTGACACGCCTCACACCCCTGACAGACGGCCGTGTCCCACAACACGCACGAGATCCGCTAAGAAATGCCGCCAAATCGACATGCGGAAGCGGATTCATCAGCGAAGATAGAGGCTGACCCACGCCATACCGGGCGGGGGACACAACTACCCACAAGGGGCGGTGAGTTCATCATGTTCCTAGCGGCCGAAAAGGGCGACATCAACACCATCATCGGCGGAATCGCCCCAGACTGGGGTCCGTTCGGCAGCCTGGGCAGCGAAGCCCGCGTCATGATCGAGGTCGTGATGGCGGTCGCCCTGCTGCTGTGCTTCGGCATCGCCATCTGGGGTGCGGCCAAGCAGCGGATCGGCGCGACGGCGCTGCGCGACACCTTCAGCGCCGAGCAGGGCAAGGGGCTGATCGTCGCCGGCCTCACCGGTGTGTTCATCATCGGTTCACTGGGCACGCTTTTCACGATCGTCTACGGCATGGCCATCTAGCCACGCCCCCGCCCACTCCCGAGCCACTCCCCCGCGCGCGGCGCACCCCCCCTGGCCGCAAGCCTCCGCCCCCGATTCCCCCTACCAGCCCCACACTCCGTACCCGAGGCTGCTTCCTGATGCCCGCTCCCGCTCCCCACGCTGAGGTCGTGTCAGCTTGATGTCCACTCACACCAGCGCGTCCGAGCGTCAGTCCGCACCGCTACCGTCGTATGCGGGTGGCAAAAGAGGGACCATGGATGACGCGGTCGGCAGGATCGGCAGAATCCGCGGGGCCGGCAGGGTCAGCGGGCTCGGCACGGGCGAAGGGGCGTACGCAGGATGAGTCTGGGCGACGACGGATACGGCGGTGACTACGAGGGCCACGAGACGCGCCGCGGCCGCGGCGCGTCCCCCGAAGGCCACCTGACGCGCACCCGCCTGCCCGAGGGCGACGGCGACCCCTACGGCCCGCCCCGCCGGGCCCCCGGCCGCACCGGCAAACCCAGCCGCAACCTGATCACCGTCGTCGGCGTCGTCGTCCTCCTCCTCGCGGCCATCGCCTTCGTCAACCGCGGCGGCGACAACAACGGCGACACCGACAACGGCGACACCGGCGGCACCAGCACCGAAGCCCGCCCCACCGCCCCCACGGGCGAACGCCCGGTCGAGGGCAAGAACAACACCACGGGCATCGCCTCGGGCTTCGCCAAGTCGGAACAGGGGGCGCAGAGCGCGGCGGCGAACTATGCGGTGGCGCTCGCCTCCGCCGATATGTACAACCGCGAACGACGCCATGAGATCGTCCCCCAGATCTTCACCAGCGCGGCCGCCGCCCGGCTCCAGCCCAGACTCGACAAGGCCTACTCCGCGGCATCCCTGGAAAAAATCGGCCTGGACGCCGACGGCAAGGCGGCCGACGGAATGACCTACGTCTCGCGTACCGCCCCTCTGGGCACCAAGGTCAACAAGATCTCGGGGACCAGCGCAACCGTCGCCGTCTGGTGCACAGGCGTATTCGGAACCGCCGGAGAAGGGTCGAAGAACCCGGTCACCAACGACTGGTTCACCCTGACACTGAAGCTGCGGTGGGTGAACAACGACTGGAAGGCCGAGAGCTACTCGCAGAAGGCCGGTCCAGCCCCGGTCAACAGCGACCGCACCGCGTCCACGGCCGATGAGATCGCCAAGGCAGTCGAGCAGTACGGAGGGTTCACCTATGCCCGCTAGCCACCGCCGCCGTGCTCTCACACTCGCCGGAGCTCTGGCGTCCGTGCAGACGGCCGCCATCCTCCTGGCCAGCCGCGCCGCGGCAGCGCCCAGCCCCACGCCGACCCCGTCGGACGAGGGTCACTGCGGCGACATCATCGGCCCCGCGCCCTGTGGAGAGGATTCCGGCGGCTCCAGCGGCCCCCCCGATACCTCCAACCCCCTGGACCCCGCCGCCTCCCTGGCCCGCGGCTGCGCCGACGCCGCCTCCTGGCTCGTCGGCAAGCTCTCCAAGCTCGTCAAGGAGACGGCCAACGTCGACTTCACCAACGAGTCGTTCCTCCGCCAGTACGCCGTCGTCTTCGCCGCCTCCACCGTCCTCACCCTCATCCTCTGGCTCCTCGCCGTCGCCAAGCGCGCCATCCGCGGCGTCCCCCTCGGCGAGGCGCTCTCCGAAGCCATAGGTTTCCTCTGGCTGACGGTCCTGGCCTCCGCCTTCACGCCCCTCATCCTCTATACGGTCGTCACCGCGACCGACGCCGTCACCGACGCCATCTCCACCGGCAGCGGTGCGGACAACGACGCCTTCTTCGGCTCCTTCGCCCAGGCGCTCAAGCGGGACGAGGACATCGGCGGCGGCCCCATCATGCTCATCGTCGTCTCGCTCGTGACGATCCTCGCCGCCGGCGTCCTCTGCCTCGAACTCGTCATCCGCGCCGCCCTCCTCTACGTGGGCGCGCTGCTCGGCACCGCCGTCTACTCAGGCCTCGTCGACAAGAACATGTGGGGGCATGTGCGCCGCTGGGCAGGGATCATGATCGCCGTGATCCTCGTCAAACCGGTGATCGTGATAGTCCTGGCGCTCGCCGGCGCGCTGTCCACCTCCGGCGACGAGCCCGACGCCTTCTCGGCCGTCGTCTCCGGCCTGTCCATCATCATCCTCGCCATCTTCGCCAGCGCGATGATCTACCGCTTCGTGCCGGGCTTCGGCGACGAGATCGTCAAGGCCCGCAGCGCCAGCGCCGATCCCGCGTCCCGCCAGGCCGCCGCCGTCATCAGCTCTCCCGCCGCTCTGGTGAAGCAGGGCATCAACACCCACAGCGCCCGCGGCGGCGACGCCGGCGGAGGCGGCGCCGCCACCCCGGGGCAGGTCAAGCCCGCCAACCCCGTCTCCGGCGGGGTATCGGCCCACAGCACCCGCACCGGCGGCGGAGGCGGAACAGGCTCGGGCGGCGGGGGCGGCGCACCCGCGCCCGCCAGCCGCACCGGCCACCCCGGCGGTTCAGCCGGCGCCTCCACCAGCAACCGCAGCTCCGGCAACACCCCGGGAGGTGACCGACGGTGACGATCGACGCCCAGTCGCATCCCATCGCACCCCGTCGCACATATCTGATCGGACGTCCCCGCCCCAACGCGATCGTCGGCAAGAACCGCGAGACCGGCGAGATCGCGCTGATCATCGCGGGGGCGTTCATCGGGATGATGTGCGGGCTGCTGGTGCCAGTGCTGATGTTCCGCATCGTCGCCCTGGTCGGCTTCCCCACCCTCGCCCTCGCCGCCGTGTACGTTCCGTACAACGGGCGGACGTTCTACAGGTGGTTCGAGATCAACCGCTCCTACAAGCGCAGCGTCCGTAAGGGCACCACCACCTACCGCTCCGGCGCCGCCGAGGCCGGTACCCGCCTCGACGGCCGCGAGATCGAGGTCGGCCCGCCCCCCGGCATCGGCCGGATCAACTGGCTGGCCGCCCCCTTCGGCCCCGACGAGATCGCCGTGCTGTTGCACGCCGACCGCCGCACCGTCACCGCCGCCATCGAGATCGAGGGCCCCGGCGTCGGCCTGCGCGACAGCGAGGACCAGGAGGCCCTGGTCGACCGGTTCGGCACCCTGCTCAAGCACGTGGCCAACGGCGACGGTTTCGTGACCCGTCTGCAGATGCTGGCCCGCACCCTCCCCGCCGACCCCGACGCGCACGCCAAGGACGTCGAGCGGCGCGGCGACGACAACGCCCCCGCCTGGCTCAAGGACTCCTACGACCAGTTGCAGTCCATGGTCTCCACCTCCTCCGAGCAGCACCGCGCCTATCTCGTCGCCTGTATGCACTACACGCGCGAGCTCGCCGCCGAGGCCCAGGCCATCGCGCGCGCCGCCCGCCACAGCGGCGGCGGCCGCCGGCTCGACAAGGACGCCGGCCTCGCCGTGGTGATGGCCCGTGAGCTGACCGACATCTGCGCCCGGCTCGCCGAGGCCGACATCCGGGTGCGGCAGCCCCTGGGGCAGGGGCGGCTGTCGTCGCTCATCCACTCCATGTACGACCCGGACCACCCCATCGACCACATCCAGGCGATGACCAAGCGGAACGCCTGGCCCGCCGAGCTGGACGCGATGGAGCCCACCTACCTCCAGGCCAAGACCCGGGAGTCGAGCACCCGCGAGCCCTGGTGCCATGCCACGGCCTGGGTGAAGGAGTGGCCCATGACGCCGGTCGGGGTCAACTTCCTCGCCCCGCTGCTCGTCCACACCCCCGATGTCATCCGTACGGTCGCCGTCTGCATGGACCTCGAGCCCACCGAGGTCGCCATCGAGCGGATGCTCACCGAGAAGACCAACGACGAGGCCGAGGCCAGCCGCGCCGCGAAGATGAACCGCACCGTCGACCCGCGCGACATCGCCGCCCACGGCCGGCTCGACCAGCGCGGCGAGGACCTCGCCAGCGGCGCCGCGGGCGTCAACCTCGTCGGCTACATCACCGTCTCCTCCCGGTCGCCGGAGGCCCTCGCGCGCGACAAGCGGACCATCCGGGCCTCGGCGGGGAAGAGCTACCTCAAGCTGGAGTGGTGCGACCGCGAACACCACCGGGCCTTTGTGAACACGTTGCCGTTCGCGACCGGCATCCGCCGATAGAGACGACTGGGACGACAGGGACGATAGGGGCTCCGCCGTGGCCGATCCGATGAGCGCCATCACCGATGCGTTCACCAGCTTTCTGTTCGGAAAGGTGGAGACGACACGGCTGCCCGTGCGCACCTCCACCGGCCAGGCCCAGGCCGTCTATCTGCCCACCGCGGCCCCCGGCCTCGGCGACTCCGGCGTGGTCATCGGCCGCGAGGTCTACTCCGGCAAGGGCTACATCTACGACCCCTTCCAGCTCTACGGCCAGCAGCTGCCGGCTCCCCACTGGCTGGTGCTGGGCGAGTCCGGAAACGGCAAGTCGGCCCTGGAGAAGACCTATGTCCTGCGCCAGCTGCGGTTCCGCGACCGCCAGGTGGTGGTGCTGGACGCCCAGGGTGAGGACGGGGTCGGCGAATGGAATCTCATCGCCCAGGAGCTGGGGATCACGCCCATCCGGCTCGACCCGATGGCGGCCCTGGACGGCGGTATCCGGCTGAACCCCCTGGACCCGGCGATCACCACGACCGGTCAGCTCGCCCTGCTCCGTACGATCATCGAGGTCGCGATGGGGCACGGGCTCGATGAGCGCTCCGGGTTCGCCCTGAAGGTCGCGCACGCCTACGTCAACGAGACCATCGTCGACCGCCAGCCGGTGCTGACCGACATCGTGGAGCAGCTGCGCCACCCCGAGGCCGAATCGGCGGAGGCGATGAACGTCGACATAGACGACGTACGGGCCTGGGGCCTCGATGTCGCCCTGGTGCTGGACCGGCTGGTCGACGGTGATCTGCGCGGTATGTTCGACGGCCCCACCACGGCCGGGATCGATCTGGACTCACCGCTGATCGTCTTCGACCTCTCCCATATCGATCGCAACTCGATCGCGATGCCGATCCTGATGGCCATCGTGGGGGTCTGGCTCGAGCACACCTGGATCCGTCCCGACCGTAAGAAGCGCATCTTCCTGGTCGAAGAGGCCTGGCACATCATCAACTCGCCCTTCGTCGCCCAGCTCTTCCAGCGGCTGCTGAAGTTCGGGCGCCGGCTCGGCCTGTCCTTCGTCGCCGTCGTCCACCATCTCTCCGACGTGGTGGACGGCGCGGCAGCGCGGGAAGCCGCGGCCATCCTCAAGATGGCCTCCACACGGACGATCTACGCCCAGAAGGCGGACGAGGCACGGGCCACCGGTCGCGTCCTGGGCCTGCCCCGCTGGGCCGTCGAGATCATCCCCACGCTGTCCCCCGGTATCGCCGTATGGGACGTCAACGGCAACGTACAGGTCGTCAAACACCTGATCACCGAGGCCGAGCGGCCTCTCGTCTACACCGACCGGGCGATGACGGAGGACGCGCTGGCCCTGCAGATGGCGGCCGAGGCGGAGGCCGAGGAGCGGGCCGCCGCCGCGGTCGAGGCGGCGGAGGCGGATACCTATGGCGGGCCGTCGTACGGATCCACGGTGGCCTGAGATGGCGGCGGGACAGCATCACGACGGGCCCGCGGAGCACGGAAGGCATCCGTCCGCGGCGGGCGGCATTCCGGACGGCCTGCTGATCGGCTCCTTCGTCCTTCTGCTGGGCCTGCTCGGCCTGGTGTGGTCGGCGACCGGTCTGGCGGGACTCCTCGCCCACGGCGCCTGGCCGGACAACCTCGCCTTCATGCGGACGCCGCAGGCACTGCGTCAGCTGGTGACAGAGCCCCACGACCTGGCCGGGGCATGGCCCAGCACCCCGAAGGACCAGCTGTCGGGGTACGGGCTGTTCTGGGGCATCGTGATCGGCGAGCTGATGGTGCTGATCGTGCTGACGATCTTCGTGGTCGGCACGCTGGCCCGCTACCGGACCGTCCGCGCCCGGCGCCGCGCCGCCCGCGCGCAGGCCGCGGAGGCCAAGCGGCTCGGCCTTACGGACGCGGGGGCCGCCAAGGGCGGCACCGAGACCGCGACCCACAGCGGTACGAGGGCTGAGCCGGCCGCGGGTGTCGAGGCACAGCCCTCGCCCGCCCGTGGCCCGGGAAGCGGCTCGGCGGCCCCAGAGGTCGCTTCCGGCACCGCCGGCCCCTTCGCCGAGTCCACCGACGGCGCCCCGGTCTCCTGGCCCCGGAGCGCCGCGCCGGGCCCGACCCAGGCGGTGTCCGGCAACGGAGCCGTCGCGCCCGTCACGGGTCACCCCGAGACCGAGGCCGTCGCCGCTCGAGCGGCCACCGGGACGGGTCCCGAGCCGCACCCCCGCATCGCCGAGCAGAGAGCTAGCGTGCAGGACGCCCCCGCTGAGGGCGTCCCCACGCCCCCCGTTCAGGACGGCGCGTACGCCCCGCTCCACCCGACGGCGGCACAGCAGCTTCCCACCGCCCGCACCGGCCCGCTGACCGTGGCCGGCCTCCCCGACGGCGAGTCGGTCCGGTCCCGTGTCCTCTTCGGCGCCCAGCGCGGCGAGTCCGCGGTCCACACCGTCCTGGAGGCCGTCGGCCCCGTCCTCGTCGTCACCAGCGATCCCAAGCTCTGGGCCACGACGAAGGACGTCCGCGCCAAGTTCGGTCCCACCCACGTCTTCGACCCGTCCCATCTGCTCGACACCCCGGTCCGGCTGCGCTGGAACCCGGCGGCGGACTGCGGCTCCCGCGAGATCGCGGCCGCCCGCGCCACCGCCCTCCTCGCCCCCGTCCGCCCGGCACACGCGATGGACCGGCCCATGGCGGAGGCCGCGGAGACGATGCTCCGCTGCTGGCTGCACGCCGCCGCCGTGGACGGCCGGCCGTTCCGCCATGTGCACCGCTGGGCCCAGGGCAACTCGGCCCACGAGCCCGTGCGGATCCTCCGTACGCATCCCAAGGCGGCGGGCGGGGCGGCCGGTGAGCTGGAGGCCACGCTCACCGCACACCGCGAACGCCGTGACATGGCCCAGGAGCTGACCGCCCGTGCTCTCGGCGCGCTCTCCTCGATCCACATCCGGGACGCCTGCAATCCGGGACGTGCCGACGCGCTCGCACTGGAGTCATTCGTCGCCGAAGGGGGAACCCTCTATCTGATGGGTGAATCCATCGAGGATCCCCGAACCCAGCCGGGTGCGATGCCCTTCCTGACCGCACTCGCCTCGCACGTGGTCGAGCACGGCCGGCGCATGGCCGAACGGTCATCCTCCGGTCGGCTCGACCCACCACTCACCCTCGTCCTGGACGATGTCGCCGCCGTGGCCCCGCTTCCGGCACTCCCCGACCTCCTGGCCCAGGGCGCGGCCCAGGGCCTGCCCACACTGGCCCTGATGCGCTCCCAGGAGCAGGCACGCGCCCGCTGGCCCCACCGCAGCCTGGTGAGCCACGAGCTGGGGTAGCCACACCAGGACGCCAGCGGCTCTCCGACCCGACAAAGGGCTCTCCGACCCGACAAAAGACCTGAACGCAAAAATGCCTCGGTCCCGAGCACAATATGCTCGGGACCGAGGCTAAAAACTGTTCGGCGGCGTCCTACTCTCCCACAGGGTCCCCCCTGCAGTACCATCGGCGCTGAAAGGCTTAGCTTCCGGGTTCGGAATGTAACCGGGCGTTTCCCTAACGCTATGACCACCGAAACACTATGAAGATAACAACCGGAAACAACACGGTTCATTACTTCAGAACCAACACAGTGGACGCGAGCAACTGAGGACAAGCCCTCGGCCTATTAGTACCAGTCAACTCCACCGGTCACCCGGCTTCCATATCTGGCCTATCAACCCAGTCGTCTACTGGGAGCCTTAACCCCTCAAGGAGGTGGGAGCCCTCATCTCGAAGCAGGCTTCCCGCTTAGATGCTTTCAGCGGTTATCCCTCCCGAACGTAGCCAACCAGCCATGCCCTTGGCAGAACAACTGGCACACCAGAGGTTCGTCCGTCCCGGTCCTCTCGTACTAGGGACAGCCCTTCTCAAGACTCCTACGCGCACAGCGGATAGGGACCGAACTGTCTCACGACGTTCTAAACCCAGCTCGCGTACCGCTTTAATGGGCGAACAGCCCAACCCTTGGGACCGACTCCAGCCCCAGGATGCGACGAGCCGACATCGAGGTGCCAAACCATCCCGTCGATATGGACTCTTGGGGAAGATCAGCCTGTTATCCCCGGGGTACCTTTTATCCGTTGAGCGACGGCGCTTCCACAAGCCACCGCCGGATCACTAGTCCCGACTTTCGTCCCTGCTCGACCCGTCGGTCTCACAGTCAAGCTCCCTTGTGCACTTACACTCAACACCTGATTGCCAACCAGGCTGAGGGAACCTTTGGGCGCCTCCGTTACCCTTTAGGAGGCAACCGCCCCAGTTAAACTACCCACCAGACACTGTCCCTGATCCGGATCACGGACCCAGGTTAGACATCCAGCACGACCAGAGTGGTATTTCAACAACGACTCCACCACAACTGGCGTTGCGGCTTCACAGTCTCCCACCTATCCTACACAAGCCGAACCGAACACCAATATCAAGCTGTAGTAAAGGTCCCGGGGTCTTTCCGTCCTGCTGCGCGAAACGAGCATCTTTACTCGTAGTGCAATTTCACCGGGCCTATGGTTGAGACAGTCGAGAAGTCGTTACGCCATTCGTGCAGGTCGGAACTTACCCGACAAGGAATTTCGCTACCTTAGGATGGTTATAGTTACCACCGCCGTTTACTGGCGCTTAAGTTCTCAGCTTCGCGGAGTCGAAACCCCACTAACCGGTCCCCTTAACGTTCCAGCACCGGGCAGGCGTCAGTCCGTATACATCGCCTTACGGCTTCGCACGGACCTGTGTTTTTAGTAAACAGTCGCTTCTCGCTGGTCTCTGCGGCCACCACCAGCTCCGAGTGCAAAACCCATCACCAGCAATGGCCCCCCTTCTCCCGAAGTTACGGGGGCATTTTGCCGAGTTCCTTAACCATAGTTCACCCGAACGCCTCGGTATTCTCTACCTGACCACCTGAGTCGGTTTAGGGTACGGGCCGCCATGAAACTCGCTAGAGGCTTTTCTCGACAGCATAGGATCATCCACTTCACCACAATCGGCTCGGCATCAGGTCTCACCCACAATGAGAGACGGATTTACCTACCCCTCGGGCTACACCCTTACCCCGGGACAACCACCGCCCGGGCTGGACTACCTTCCTGCGTCACCCCATCACTCACCTACTACAGGTCTGGACCGTCGGCTCCACCACTCCCCTTCACCCGAAGGATCCAGGGCGGCTTCACGGACTTAGCATCGCCTGGTTCAGCGTTGGCGCTTCAAAGCGGGTACCGGAATATCAACCGGTTGTCCATCGACTACGCCTGTCGGCCTCGCCTTAGGTCCCGACTTACCCTGGGCAGATCAGCTTGACCCAGGAACCCTTAGTCAATCGGCGCACACGTTTCCCACGTGTGAATCGCTACTCATGCCTGCATTCTCACTCGTGAACCATCCACAACTCGCTTACACGGCTGCTTCACCCGGCACACGACGCTCCCCTACCCATCACAGCCCCCGTTAGGGGTACATACTGCAATGACACGACTTCGGCGGTACGCTTGAGCCCCGCTACATTGTCGGCGCGGAATCACTTGACCAGTGAGCTATTACGCACTCTTTCAAGGATGGCTGCTTCTAAGCCAACCTCCTGGTTGTCTCTGCGACTCCACATCCTTTCCCACTTAGCGTACGCTTAGGGGCCTTAGTCGATGCTCTGGGCTGTTTCCCTCTCGACCATGGAGCTTATCCCCCACAGTCTCACTGCCGCGCTCTCACTTACCGGCATTCGGAGTTTGGCTAAGGTCAGTAACCCGGTAGGGCCCATCGCCTATCCAGTGCTCTACCTCCGGCAAGAAACACACGACGCTGCACCTAAATGCATTTCGGGGAGAACCAGCTATCACGGAGTTTGATTGGCCTTTCACCCCTAACCACAGGTCATCCCCCAGGTTTTCAACCCTGGTGGGTTCGGTCCTCCACGAAGTCTTACCTCCGCTTCAACCTGCCCATGGCTAGATCACTCCGCTTCGGGTCTTGAGCGTGCTACTCAAACGCCCTCTTCGGACTCGCTTTCGCTACGGCTCCCCCACACGGGTTAACCTCGCAACACACCGCAAACTCGCAGGCTCATTCTTCAAAAGGCACGCAGTCACGACCGTGCTCCGAAGAACACGGCGACGCTCCCACGGCTTGTAGGCACACGGTTTCAGGTACTATTTCACTCCGCTCCCGCGGTACTTTTCACCATTCCCTCACGGTACTATCCGCTATCGGTCACCAGGGAATATTTAGGCTTAGCGGGTGGTCCCGCCAGATTCACACGGGATTTCTCGGGCCCCGTGCTACTTGGGAAACAAGCAAGCAAGTTGCTGACATTTCAGCTACGGGGGTCTTACCCTCTACGCCGGGCCTTTCGCATGCCCTTCGCCTATATCAACAATTTCTGACTCACCCAGCCGCCGGCAGACGACCGAAGCTCGCTCCCACAACCCCGCATGCGCAACCCCTGCCGGGTATCACACACATACGGTTTAGCCTCATCCAGTTTCGCTCGCCACTACTCCCGGAATCACGGTTGTTTTCTCTTCCTGCGGGTACTGAGATGTTTCACTTCCCCGCGTTCCCTCCACATACCCTATGTGTTCAGGTATGGGTGACAGCCCATGACGACTGCCGGGTTTCCCCATTCGGACACCCCCGGATCACAGCTCGGTTGACAGCTCCCCGGGGCCTATCGCGGCCTCCCACGTCCTTCATCGGTTCCTGGTGCCAAGGCATCCACCGTGCGCCCTTAAAAACTTGGCCACAGATGCTCGCGTCCACTGTGCAGTTCTCAAGCAACGACCAGTCGCCCACCACCAACATGGACTCCGGCCAACCGAGGGTTCATTCCCTCAGACACCCAACAGCGTGCCCGACCCGACCGCACCCGATCATCCCGTTCCACGCCCCCGAAGAGGCAGTACTGAAGACACCAGGCCAACGGCCGTGCCGAATAGTCAACGTTCCACCCATGAGCAACCGTGCGAGACATTCGCTCGCAGTCGGCTATGTGCTCCTTAGAAAGGAGGTGATCCAGCCGCACCTTCCGGTACGGCTACCTTGTTACGACTTCGTCCCAATCGCCAGTCCCACCTTCGACGGCTCCCCCCACAAGGGTTGGGCCACCGGCTTCGGGTGTTACCGACTTTCGTGACGTGACGGGCGGTGTGTACAAGGCCCGGGAACGTATTCACCGCAGCAATGCTGATCTGCGATTACTAGCGACTCCGACTTCATGGGGTCGAGTTGCAGACCCCAATCCGAACTGAGACCGGCTTTTTGAGATTCGCTCCACCTCACGGCTTCGCAGCTCATTGTACCGGCCATTGTAGCACGTGTGCAGCCCAAGACATAAGGGGCATGATGACTTGACGTCGTCCCCACCTTCCTCCGAGTTGACCCCGGCAGTCTCCTGTGAGTCCCCATCACCCCGAAAGGCATGCTGGCAACACAGAACAAGGGTTGCGCTCGTTGCGGGACTTAACCCAACATCTCACGACACGAGCTGACGACAGCCATGCACCACCTGTACACCGACCACAAGGGGGCACCCATCTCTGAGTGTTTCCGATGTATGTCAAGCCTTGGTAAGGTTCTTCGCGTTGCGTCGAATTAAGCCACATGCTCCGCCGCTTGTGCGGGCCCCCGTCAATTCCTTTGAGTTTTAGCCTTGCGGCCGTACTCCCCAGGCGGGGAACTTAATGCGTTAGCTGCGGCACGGACAACGTGGAATGTCGCCCACACCTAGTTCCCAACGTTTACGGCGTGGACTACCAGGGTATCTAATCCTGTTCGCTCCCCACGCTTTCGCTCCTCAGCGTCAGTATCGGCCCAGAGATCCGCCTTCGCCACCGGTGTTCCTCCTGATATCTGCGCATTTCACCGCTACACCAGGAATTCCGATCTCCCCTACCGAACTCTAGCCTGCCCGTATCGAATGCAGACCCGGAGTTAAGCCCCGGGCTTTCACATCCGACGCGACAAGCCGCCTACGAGCTCTTTACGCCCAATAATTCCGGACAACGCTTGCGCCCTACGTATTACCGCGGCTGCTGGCACGTAGTTAGCCGGCGCTTCTTCTGCAGGTACCGTCACTTGCGCTTCTTCCCTGCTGAAAGAGGTTTACAACCCGAAGGCCGTCATCCCTCACGCGGCGTCGCTGCATCAGGCTTGCGCCCATTGTGCAATATTCCCCACTGCTGCCTCCCGTAGGAGTCTGGGCCGTGTCTCAGTCCCAGTGTGGCCGGTCGCCCTCTCAGGCCGGCTACCCGTCGTCGCCTTGGTAGGCCATCACCCCACCAACAAGCTGATAGGCCGCGGGCTCATCCTGCACCGCCGGAGCTTTCCACCACCAGACCATGCGGTCAGCGGTCATATCCGGTATTAGACCCCGTTTCCAGGGCTTGTCCCAGAGTGCAGGGCAGATTGCCCACGTGTTACTCACCCGTTCGCCACTAATCCCCGGCCGAAACCGGTTCATCGTTCGACTTGCATGTGTTAAGCACGCCGCCAGCGTTCGTCCTGAGCCAGGATCAAACTCTCCGTGAATGCTTCCGGGATATCCCGGCAAACACTGCACGAGAGCGGAACAGAACCGGAGGAATAATCCAGTCCCGTTCACAGCGTCCTCGCTGTGTTTTTCAAAGGAACCTCGTCCGAGAAGGACGGGGTTATCAACATATCTGGCGTTGACTTTTGGCACACTGTTGAGTTCTCAAGGAACGGACGCTTCCTTCGAAACCCTTTCACCGGTTTCTCCGGGCGCTTCCCTTCGGTGTTTCCAACCTTACCAGATCCGATTTCCGGTCCGTTTCCGATCCGAATTCCGTTTCCGGCCCCCTGTTGGAGCGGGGTGTTTCGCGCCTTCCGGCGTGTCCACTACTTTAGCGGATTCCCCCGGATGCTCATAATCGAGCTTCCCGATCCGAATTTCGGCATGCCGAAATCCATCCCGATGAGGGGCCGTGCAGAAGTGGTTTGCCGCCGGTGCGGCTCGAGTGCTGACGGATAACCGTTACGGCTCCGTGGCAGCTCGGAGTACGTTACGGATCGCCCGGACCCGTGTCAACCTCGCTACGCCACATGGCTCAGCCGAGGTTACTCAGCCGCCCCTCGGCGTCGGGCTGGGCCTCCTCCACCCTGCGCAGCACACGGGTGAGCATCTCGCCGAGGGCTCCGCGCTCCTCGCTGGAGAGATCCTGGAGAAGGTCCGCCTCGAAGATCGCGGCCTGGCGCATCGCCTCCAGCCACTTCTCCCGGCCGTCGTGGGTCAGCTCGACGATGACGCGGACCCGGTTGTCCGCGTCACGCTCACGGGTGACCAGGCCCTCGTTGACCATGCGGTCGATGCGGTGGGTCATGGCGGCGGGGGTGAGGCCCAGCCGCTTGGCCAGGTCTCCGGGGCCCAGTTGGTAGGGAGCCCCGGACAGGACGAGCGCCTTGAGGACTTCCCATTCGGAGTTGCTGATACCCAGCGTGGCCGACTGGCGGCTGTACGCGACGTTCATTCGCCGAGTGAGCCGGCTGAGTGCGCTCACGACCTGCTCCACCTGGGGGTCGAGGTCCTGGAACTCGCGCTGGTACGCCGCGATCTGCTCCTCGATGCTCAGCAGGTCGTCAGGGTCGGGGGTCTCCGCCATGTGAACAGCATGACACGAAAGTCATTGGCGCTGAAGTCCTTCTCTCTGTACTCTTAAGCATCGAAGTTTACCTTCGAAGTCTTCAGACATGCATCCTCCGGGTCGACCCGCAGGTCAGGCCCGTTTCTCTTGCCCCTCCTCGACCTAGGTAGGTGAGTGTGACCACCGCGATGGGCGCAGCGCTGCGCCGTATCCAGCTGGGCAACGCGCTGAGCGCGTTCGGCAACGGCTTCACGGTCCCGTTCCTCTTCGTCTATGTGGCGCGGGTGCGGGACCTCGGCGCGAACACCGCGGGCGTGGTGCTCGCGACGTTCGCCGTGGCCGCGCTCGCCGTGCTGCCCTTCATCGGTCGGCTGATCGACCGGCGAGGGCCGCAGTCCGTTGCCGTCGCGGGTGCGGTCGCCGCCGCTGTCGGATCGATGGGGCTGGGCCTGGCGGCGAGCGAGCCGCTGGTCATCGCCGCGGCCGGAGTGCTGGGCGCGGGTATGGCGGCCATCCAGCCCGCGCTGGCCACGCTGATCGTCTGGTGCTCGACTCCGCTCACCCGGTCGCGGGCCTTCGCCACCCAGTTCTTCCTCGGCAACCTGGGCCTCGGGGTCGGCGGGCTGCTCGGCGGGCTGCTCGTGGACGCCTCCGCCGCCGCGAGCTTTGTGCGGCTCTTCGCGATCGACGCGGTGATGTTCCTGGCGCTCGGCGCGGCGGTCGCGACCGTAAGGCTGGAGCGGACACCGGTGTTCGACGGCCCGGTGCCGACCGTCGGTGAGCGCCTCGGCGACACCGGCCGCTGGCGCTCCCTGCTCGGCGACCGCGCCATGGTGCAGCTGTGCGTGCTGGGCTTCGTGATGTTCTTCGCCTGCTACGGACAGTTCGAGTCCGGGCTGTCGGCGTTCGCGGTGGACGTCGCCCGGATATCGCCGTCGATGCTGGGCGTCGCCCTGGCCGCGAACACGGCGGCGATCGTGCTGGCGCAGTTCGTCGTGCTCAAGCTGGTCGAGCGGCGGCGGCGCAGCCGGGTGATCGCGCTGGTCGGGCTGGTCTGGACGGTGGCGTGGTGCGCCGCCGGGGCCGCCGGCCTGGTGCCCGGGGGCCAGGCCGTCGGCATCACCGCGATCATCTCGGCGTACGCGCTCTTCGGACTGGGCGAGGCGATGCTGTCGCCCACGGTCGCGCCGCTGGTCGCCGACCTGGCGCCGCCGACGGCACTCGGTCAGTACAACTCGGCGTTTTCGCTGGTGAAGCAGCTGGCCCTGGCCGTGGGCCCGGCGGTCGGCGGGCTGCTGGCGGGAGCCGGGCTGTACGGGACGTACATCGCGACGCTCATCGTCTGCTCGCTCGGCATCACCGCGCTCGCGCTGAGGCTCGGCAAGCGGCTCACGGCCCAGCAGGACAATCCGCTGCGGGCGACGGTCGCCGGTCCCTCGGTGCCCGCGCCGCGGGCGGCCTCGTCGGACGAGGTGACCACCGCGGCCTGAACCGGCCGGCCACTCCGCCCTCGCCCTGGCGCGGCGATGGAGCCGCTCGGCTCCGCCGTGCCGGGGCGTTGTGCCGGTTGGGGCCCGTCCCGCTCAGGTCCGCCGTCCCCGTACCGCTCGGGCCCGTCACCGACGTTCGCGGACCACGGCCGGTGCCGCGTCAGCGGCCTCTTCGGAGCACGCGCCTAGTCCGCCGGCAGGGCGAACTCGCACCAGACCGCCTTGCCGCCGCCCGGTGTGCGGCGTGAGCCCCAGGACGAGGCGATGGTCGCGACGATCGAGATGCCGCGTCCGGCCTCGTCCACCGGTTCGGCCCGGCGGCGGCGCGGCAGATGGTCATCACCGTCCGTCACCTCGATGATCAGGCGGCGGTCGGTGCGCCGCAGCCGCAGCCGCATGGGCGGAGTGCCGTGCTGGAGGGAGTTGGCGACGAGCTCGCTGGCGGCGAGCACGCCCAGATCGCGCAGCTCCATGGGGAAGCGCCAGCTGGCGAGCACCCCGGAGGCGAAGGCTCGGGCGCGCGGTGCGGCTTCCACCCCGCCGAGGAGCTCCAGCGCGGCGTTGTGGAAGAGCTCCGCGTCGTGCCCCGTACGGGCGGGGTGCTGGAGGACCAGCACCGCCACATCGTCGTCGTGCTCCGCGGTGATGCCCAGGGCCCTGATGAGGCGGTCGCACATCACCTGGGGCGAGCCGGTCGCGCCCGCGAAGACGCGCTCGAGCGCGGCCACACCGTCGTAGATGTCCTTGTCGCGCCGCTCCACCAGACCGTCGGTGTAGAGGACCGCGCTGGCCCCGGGGCCGAGCGGGACCGAGCCGGAGGTGTGCAGCCAGCCGCCGGTGCCGAGCGGAGGTCCGGTGGGCTCGGAGGCGCGGCGGACGGTGCCGTCCGGGTCGCGGACCAGGATCGGCAGATGGCCCGCGGAGGCGTAGACCAGGCGGTTCTCGTTGGGGTCGTGGACGGCGTAGACGCAGGTGGCGATCTGGTGGGGGTCGATCTCGGCGGCCAGGCCGTCGAGGAGCTGTAGGACCTCGTGCGGCGGGAGGTCGAGCCGGGCGTAGGCGCGGACGGCGGTGCGCAGCTGGCCCATGACGGCGGCGGCCCTCACACCGCGGCCCATGACGTCGCCGATGACGAGGGCGGTGCGGCCGGCGCCCAGGGTGATGACGTCGTACCAGTCGCCGCCCACCGCCGCGTCCGTGCCGCCGGGCTGATAGGTGGCGGCGACCCGCAGATCGTCGGGCTGCTCCAGTTCCTGGGGGAGGAGGCTGCGCTGGAGGGTGACGGCGGCCTCACGCTGGAGGCGCTCGCTGGCGCGCAGCCGCTCGGCGGATTCGACCTGGTCGGTGACGTCGGCGCCGAAGACGAGCACGCCGCGGACCGGCTCGGTGGCCGTGGCGGGGCCGGGGGCGGGCTCGGTGGCGACGGGCTCAGTGGTGACCGCCTCCGGCGTGACGGCCTTACGGAGGGCGGCTTCCGGGATCGGTCCGTCCACCGGCGCCCCGTCCACCGGCGCCCCGTCCACGGCGGCCTCGCCCGCCCGCTCGTCGGCCGGCGCCCCGGGGGCGGCGGCCGTCGGCACGGCCATCTCGATCGGGGAGCAGGTGAAGGTGTAGTAGCCGTGGCGCGACCGGCCGGAGCCCGGGGCCGCGCCCTCCTGCCGCGGGCCGGGCGTGGTCGCCGGGCGGCCCGCGGGCACGCGCCGGGACTTGACCGTACGGGGCTTGCCGCTGCGCAGCACCTGGTCCATGAGCGGCAGCAGCCCCAGCTCCCTCAGCTCGGGCAGGGCCTGGCGGGCGGAGGTGCCGAGGGCCCGGGAGCCGAAGAGCTCGGCATAGGCGTCGTTGAGGTAGGCGATGCGGTGCTCGGGTCCGTAGACCACCGCGACCAGTGCCGGCACCTGGCCGAGGAGGTCATGGACGGACAGCCCGTCGAGCGTGGGGACGGCGGCGGGCGCGGCGTCGGAAGGGGCGGCCGCGGGAGGCTCGCCGCGCCCCGAGGCGTCGGCGCGCTCGCCCCTGGCCGCCGGGACGGAGCCGCCGCCCGCCGCGGCCGCGGGCTGCGGCCGCCGCGCACCGCGGTCGGCTCGGGCGGCGATGCGTCGCTGGGTTCGGGGGAGCCGGGCGCTCCAGCGCGTGAAATTCACTGCGGGTTACCTCGTGGGGTGGTGGCTGAGCAGCGCGCCGGCGCGGGATCGGGGAGCTGGGTGCGGGTACGGGGGGCGACCCCCAGGGGAATGCGGCAAACTTCCGAATCCTCGCGATTGTCACTCTTTGCAGATACGAGCCCACCCATGGTCACACGTCCAGTGTGGCCGACCGGTCTGACATCCGTCAGACGCCGATCGTGGGAGGGGAGTTCCCGGCTCCGCCCCGATTGGCTCAACTGGCCTCGGGATGGCGACCGGTATCCGCGGCGAGTTTGAACTCGGCGCGCGGGTTCTCCAGCGACCCCAGCGAGACGATCTCCCGCTTGAACAGCCCGGACAGGATCCACTCGGCCAGCACGCGCGCCTTACGGTTGAACGTCGGCACCCGGCTGAGGTGGTACACGCGGTGCATGAACCAGGCCGGATAGCCCTTCAGCTTTCGTCCATACACATGTGCGACGCCCTTGTGGAGCCCCAGGGAGGCCACGGAGCCCGCGTACGTGTGCGCGTAGTCCGTGAGCGGCCGGCCGGCGAGCGAGGCGAGCACGTTTTCGGCGAGGACCTTGGCCTGGCGGACGGCGTGCTGTGCGTTGGGGGCGCACTCCGCACCGGGCCGGTCGGCCGTCAGGTCGGGGATCGCCGCGGCGTCCCCGGCCGCCCAGGCGTGCTCCACGCCCTCCACCTGGAGCGCAGCCGTGCAGGTGAGGCGGCCACGTTCGTTGAGCGGCAGATCGGTGGAGGCGAGGATGGGGTGCGGTTTCACGCCCGCGGTCCACACGAGCGTGCGGGTGGGGAAGCGCGAGCCGTCGCTCAGCGCGGCGATCCGGTCGGCGCAGGAGTCCAGGCGGGTCTCCAGCCGGACGTCGATATTGCGGTCGCGCAGCTCCCGGACGGCGTACTTGCCCATCTCCTCGCCGACCTCCGGAAGGATCCGGTCGGTGGCCTCGACGAGGATCCACTTCAGATCCTCGGGAGCGATGTTGTGGTAATACCGGACGGCGAACCGGGCCATGTCCTCCAGCTCGCCGAGCGCCTCGACGCCCGCGTATCCGCCGCCGACGAAGACGAAGGTCAGCGCCGCGTCCCGGACATCGGGGTCTCGGGTCGAGGAGGCGATGTCCAGCTGTTCGAGCACATGGTTGCGCAGGCCGATGGCCTCCTCGACGGTCTTGAAGCCGATGCCGAACTCGGCGAGACCGGGGACCGGGAGGGTGCGGGACACGGAGCCGGGGGCCAGCACCAGCTCGTCGTAGTGGATGTCGACCGTGCCGGCGCCCTCTTCCTCGGTGGCGAGGGTTCTCACGGTCGCGGTGCGTTTGCCGTGGTGGATCGCGGTGGCCTCGCCGATGACGACCGTGCAGTCGGGCAGGACCCGGCGCAACGGCACCACGACATGGCGCGGTGAGATGGATCCGGCAGCCGCCTCGGGCAGGAAGGGCTGGTAGGTCATATACGGCTCGGGGTCGACCACGATGACCTGTACGCCGCCGTGCCTCAGCTCTCGCTTCAGCTTCCGCTGGAGGCGCAGCGCGGCGTACATCCCGACGTAGCCACCGCCGACAACGAGAATGCGCACAGGTTCCTTCACCCTCCCATGAGGCACGCGCGGCCGCGGTTTGTCCACAGGCCCGACGAATTGTGTGACCGGACGGCTCGGCCCGCCGCACGGTGCGGAATCGGTTGCACGTACGAAATGTCCGCAGGTCAGCCCCGGGATGGGCGGTAACCGACGGGTGGCGAGTCGGAACAAGGCGGTCCTGTGCTCCGATCAGTGGGCGTTCTGTCCCGAGCTACCCTCTTCTTTCTTGACCTGTGCTCAACTATGTTCGTACTTCGTCGGGGTTGTGACTGCCTCGACAGTCTGGGCGGGGAGTCTCCGGGGGGAGACGTCATTACCGGGGGATCACTTATGCACCTTCAGGGTTCGTCATGGTCCGCAGCCGTCGCGTCGTCGGACGGAAACGGCGGACGGAACACACCGCTGCGCGTGGACGCGCAGCGCAATCTGGAGCACGTCCTGCGGGCGGCCCGCGAAGTCTTCGGTGAGCTGGGGTACGGGGCTCCGATGGAGGACGTGGCGCGCCGGGCGCGGGTCGGGGTGGGCACCGTCTATCGGCGGTTCCCCAGCAAGGACGTGCTGGTGCGACGCATAGCCGAGGAGGAGACGGCAAGGCTGACCGATCAGGCGCGGGCGGCGCTGGGTCAGGAGAACGAACCGTGGTCCGCGCTGGCCCGGTTCCTGCGCACCTCGGTGGCGTCCGGCGCGGGCCGGCTGCTTCCGCCGCAGGTGCTGCGGGTCGGGGTCGACGTGGAGGCCGAGATCCGGCTGCCGCAGCCGCGGCAGGCGGCGTTAGCCGGACCGGCTCAGCCGGAGCTGCGGCTGGTCGAGCGGCCGACCGCACCTGAGGACGAGCCGGACGACGCGGGCGCCGCGGCGCTGCTGGAGGTCGTCGGGCAACTGGTGGAGCGAGCACGGGCGGCGGGCGAGCTGCGCCCGGATGTGACGGTCGCCGATGTGCTGCTGGTGATCGCCACGGCGGCGCCCTCGCTGCCGGACGCGGCGCAGCAGGCGGCGGCGTCGTCCCGGCTGCTGGACATACTGCTGGACGGGCTGCGGTCGCGCCCCGTGGGGTGATGCCGTCGGCCCGGGAGTGATACCCGCGCCCGGCAGGGTGACATCGGCATCGGCATCGGCATCGGTACCGGTATCGGTATCGGTATCGACGACGCCCGAAGGGCCGTGCCGGGCGGGGTGCACATGTATATGCCTATGCATATACATGTGCACTGGGCGCTGGGCGCTGTGGCGGCAGGTGTCGGCCCGGTGGGCGGTCCGGATGGCTCGTGTTCTGTTTCCCGGTTCGTTTCGTGTCCCGGGGTCCAGGGGTGCGCCGCGTTGGCGCGTGCCACGTGCCCGCGTCGGCAGCGGGCGGGCGGTGCGATGCCCTTAATCGGCATCCCGGCCAGCCTCCGGGTCGGCAGTCCCGGCCCGGCCTGCGGTCTCGTCCCAGGTGACGGCCTCGGCCTGTGTGACGGCCTCGGCCTGGGCAGGGGTGGCGTCGGTGGCGTCGGTGGCGTCGGTGGCGTCGGTGGCGTCGGTGGCGTCGAGAGAGGTCAGCACTTCGTCGAGCAGGCGGATGGCCTGCTCGGGGGTGAGGGTCGTGTTCTCGGTGCGCAGTTTCTCCACCGCGTCATGGCCCAGCGCCTCGCTCAAGCGCGCCACGGTCGTGCCGACGTCCTCGGCCACCAGCGGTGAGCGCGGCAGCCGGCCGCGCCAGCCGTCGGCGGCGCCCACCAGCCGTGCGGCGAGCCGCTCTTGCCCGCATCTCGCCAGGAGTGTCGCCGCCGACTCCGCCTGATGGGCCAGCAGCAACTCCATGGAGCCCGCCTCGAGGCCATCGCGCAGCGTGTTCCGCAGCTTGCGCACTCCGCCGGCCAGATCGCCCTCCAAGCCGGTGATGCGGCCGTCCAGGCCGTTGATCACGACCCAGAACTGCGGCGGTGGAGTGCCGCGCAGCGCGACATCCCGCGCGGTGTCGCAGCGGGCTCGCGCCTGGGCCAGATCACCGCGCACCAGCTCCACCAGGCCGCGCAGGATCTGGTTGAAGGCCCGTGTGTCCTGGGTGCCACGACGCTCCGCCTCCTGCTCGGAACGCTCCACCAGCCTTATCGCGCCCGCCACGTCCTTCTCGTGAAGGGCGAGATCGGCGAGGCGGGTGAAGAGGAACGGCACCTCGGTGTGCGCGCCGAGCTCCTGCGCGAGTCGCCGTGCCTTCTCATAGGCGGCCCTCGCCTCCGCGAACCGCCCGCGATGGGCGGCGATCTCGCCGCGCGCCCCCTCCACCTGGGCGAGCACCCAGCGGTCGCCGACACGGGCGGTCAGCTCGCGCAGCTCGGCCAGGTCGTCATCGACGCTCTCGATGCCGCCGGGCATGTCGATGGCGAGGTGGGTGCGGTACATCAGCGTGACGCCGACCGCCCAGTCGTCACCGTGCTTCCGACAGCCGGCCACGGTCTGGTCCATGAGCGGCAGCACACCGGCGAAGCCCTCGACGGCGAAGGCGGCGAACGGCCACAGCAGACCGGGGAAGCGCGCACTGCGAGGCCCGGGATTGCCCGCGTAGGCGTCACGCATGCGTAGGGCGGCCTCCCGGATCCCGGGGTCACTCAGGTCCGGCCCACTGCCCTGCTCCGCGAGCAGGAAGAAGAGCAGCATCCGCAGGTCCATGAAGTGCCAGTACCGGGTGACTTCCTCGTCGACGCCGTCCACACCGTCCGGCACCCGGGCCGGGATACGGGGGAATCGCTCGAACGGGTGATCTCCGTCCGGTGCCTCCTCCAGTCCATGGTCCGGGCGGTCCTCGAGGGCCAGGGCACGGCCGATCCAGGCGGCGCCCTCGTCCCGGTAGTTGCGCAGCCACCAGAACCAGCCCATGGAATGGATGAGCGCGAAGAAGGTGTCCTCGTCCGCGGTCGTCAGGGAGCGGTGCAGCACTGCCCGGATGTTGTCGAGGTCGGCCTCGACGAGGCGCAGCCACGGCAGTTGTCCGGCCGAGCGCAGACGGGGCTCGGCGGTGCGCACGAAGTCCCGGAAGTGGGCGGTATGGCGGGCCACGGCGGCCTTGTGGTCGGCACGGGCCGCGGGGCCCTCGGTGGCGCGCTCGCTGACGTAATCGTGGATCGTCTCCAGCATCCGGTAGCGGGGCTCCCTGCCCGTCGTACCGGCGGACTCCGCCGCCGTACCGCGCGAGGGGTGGTCGACGACCAGGAGCGACTTGTCGACCAGCGCCCCGAGCAGTTCCAGAACCTCAGCCGGCGTGATCCGGGCGCGGGGGCGCGCATGAAAGCGCAGGGGGGAGCGCGTCTCGGCGCGCGCAACCGCGTCGCCCGGCGGCGGTGTGCCCGCCGTCGCGTCCGTAAGGGCGCCATGGACCTCGCCGTCGTCCGTAAGGACGTTCTCGACGGGCGGGGCGTCCGCGCACACCGCCTCCGCCGCGGACAGGGTCCACCCGCCCGCGAAGACCGACGCACGGCGCAGCACGGTGCGCTCGCGCTCATCGAGGAGGTCCCAGGACCAGTCGACGACGGCCCGCAGGGTCTGCTGGCGGGGCAGCGCGGTTCTGCTGCCGCTGGTCAGCAGGCGGAAACGGTCGTCCAGCCGGTCCGCGATCTGCCGTGGGGTCAGCAGCCGCAGCCGCGCCGCGGCCAGCTCGATCGCCAGCGGCAGACCGTCCAGGCGGCGGCAGATCTCCGCGACCGCGGCCGCCGTGTCCGGATCGGCCGCCGGGTCGAACCCGGGCCGTACGGTCGCGGCGCGCTCGGCGAACAGCTGGTGAGCCGGGGCGGGCGGAAGCGGCTCCACCGGCCTGACGATCTCGCCCGGCACCCCCAGCGGCTCCCGGCTGGTGGCGAGCACGGTCACCCCTGGGCAGTGCTCGAGCAGGGTCTCGGTGAGCCGGGCCGCGGTGTCGATGACGTGCTCGCAGTTGTCGAGCAGGAGCAGCAGCCGGCGGTCCGCGCAGTACTCGACGAGCCGGCTGGTCGGGTCCACACCGTCCGTCCCAGCGGCGCGGCCTTCGAGCCCGGAGGCGAGCAGCGTGGTCTCGCGGCGGCCGACCGCGCTCAGGACGGCGCCGGGGACGGCGGAGGGCTGGTCGAGCGGGGCGAGTCCGGCGATCCAGACGCCATCCGGGTAATCGGCCGTCACGGTCGCGGCGGCCTCCTCGGAGAGCCGGGTCTTGCCGGAGCCGCCGGGGCCGGTGAGAGTGACCAACCGGGCACTCTCCAGGTCCCGGAGGATGTCGCTGATCTCGGTCTCCCGACCGACGAAGCTGGTGAGGCGGGCTCTGAGGTTGCCGTGCGGCGGACGCGGCACGGCGGTACGCGGACCGGCCCCCCGGCCGTCGGCCCCGCCTGCGGCCCGACCGTCGTACGCCTCCCCGGGCCGAGGTTCGTACGCCTCCCCGGGCCGACGGTCGAGCGCACTCCCGGCCCGGCCGTGGCCCCGGCGCTCCTCCGCCCCGTCCATGGCCCGGCCGTCGACCCGGCGCTCCGCCACGCCGTCCGCCGGGTCCCCGACGTGGCCGTCGGGCCGGATACCGGCTCGGGCACCGGTCCGGACCCCGCCCGTGCTCCCGCTCTCCCTCCCGGACCCGCACCCGGTCCCTGTCGCTCCGTGGCCGTCAGCGCGCGGCGCCGCGTCCACCGGGTCGCCGCGCGCGGCGATCGGCTCTCGGAGGGCCGGCTCGGCGGCGGTCGTCAGCAGCCGTCTGTGGAGCTCCCTCAGCTCCGCTCCCGGGTCGGTACCGAGGCGTTCGGCGAGGGTGCGGCGGACGTCCTCGTACGCGGCAAGGGCGTCGGCGGAGTGACCGGCCGCCCACAGGGCGCGGATCAGCTGGGCGTGGAACGTTTCGTCAAGCGGGTGGTCCGCGACGAGTTCGCGCAGCTCCGGTATGACGTCCGTAGGGCGGTCGAGCGCGAGGTCGGCGTCGATCCGGCGGTGCAGCGCGGTCAGCCGAAGCGCCTCGGGGCGGGCGGCGGCCGCGTCCCGGTCCGGCAGGTCGGCGAGGGCCGGACCACGCCACAGGGCGAGCGCCTTACGGAGGGTGGCGGCGGCGGTCCCGGGGTCGCCGGCGTGCAGGGCGCGTAAACCCTCGTTCGTCAGCCGCTCGAAGCGGAGCAGGTCGACGTCGTCCTGGGGGGCGGTGGTCGCGAGGCGGTAGCCGCCGGGTGAGGAGACCACGGCGCTCCTGCCGATGGCCCGGCGCAGCCGGCCGACGAGCGCCTGGAGCGCGGCGGGCGCGTCATGCGGAGGGTCGTCGGCCCACACCTCGTCGATCAGGACGTCGACGGTGGCCGGGGCGGGGCGTGCGGCTCGTACGGCGAGCGCGGCGAGCAGTGCGCGGATGCGGGGGCCGCCGAGGGGCAGTGGGTTTCCGTGGTCGTCGCGCGCTTCGGTGGTGCCGAGGATCAGATACCGCACAGGGCCCATTCTCCTAGGTTGCTTGTTGCCGCTCGGGAGATGGTGCGCGTGACGGCGCTGGGGTCCGTTCGTTTTCGCCCGCCGTAAGGACGCCGACTTCAGCCGTAAGGACGCCGACTTCATACGCCGCCTGGCCCCCACACCCACGCATGGCCCCAACTCCCCGCACCGCACCGCACCGGCCCCGCCCCAGGACCCGCGCCATACCCCCGCGACCGCTCGGTGCGGCACGCCGCGTGGACGCCCGGTGCGGGATGCCCCAACCGCGAGGGGCCCGTTGGCGCCCTGGTGCGGAAGGAAGCCGTCACAGGCTCGGTCGCGGCACCACTCCGCCCGCCACCGCCCGTTGCCGTGGCGCCGCCGTGCCCGTCCAGCAGGTGCCCCGGCGGGCCAGCAGCCGCCGCAGCCAGACCTCGGTGGAGACGAGTTCGGCCAGGCCGTCCAAGGGGAGCCGCTCCCCCTGTGCGGCGGCGCGCAGCGCCTTACGGACGACACGGGCCTCGATCAGGCCCGCGTCGGCCAGCAGCGGCGCGTCGAAGAGGGTCATCAGTTCGCCGGCCCAGGTGCGCATGCCGGTCCGTACGGCGGCGGTGTGGGCGGCGTGGGAGGTGGCGCCCCAGCCGGGGGGAAGCTCCCGGATGCCCGCTCCGGCAAGGACCTCGCGCAGCACCGCGGCGCGTGCCCCGGGTTGCACCCGCAGCGCTTCGGGGAGCGCGCGGCAGGCCCGTACGACCTGGTTGTCGAGGAAGGGCGCGTGCAGGCGCTGGCTGCGGACCTCGGCGGCCTGTTCGAAGACGCGGTGGTCGGCCGCGTAGCGGGCGAGGGCGGCGTCGGCGCGGCGCTCCCCTGGGCGGCGCAGCAGCACGGGGCGTACGGCGGCCTCCTCCAGCCGCACGGACACCTCGGCGAGTGTCTCTCCGGTGAGCCAGCGGGCGGCGGGTCCGGGGCGGCACCACGTCAGGGCGGCGAGGGAGGCCGATACGGCGCCGGGGCCGCGGGCCGCCTGGTCGTCGGCGAAGCGGCGCTCCAGGAGGCGCGCCGCGGCCTCCTGGACGCCGTCGCGGTAGGACGTGCGGGCCAGCCGGCGCGCGGCCCGGTAGACGGTGAAGGGCACGAAGAAGGACTGCGCGGAGGGGCCGTCGGCCTTCGCGAGCGCGGTGGCGGGACGCAGCAGATGGCGTCTGCGGCGGTCGAGCAGCAGGTCGGCGAGGCGCGCGGGGTGGGCGTCGAGCACCTGGCGGGCGCCGTGGCCGATGAAGTGGTCCGCGCTGCCCGCGGCGAGCCGGCGCCGGTGGCGTTCGGCGATGACGAGGGAGGGGCCGGGTTCGTCGGTGAGGGCGCCGGTGTCCAGGCCCGCGTACGGCAGGGCCTCTTCGCCCGCGGCGACGACCACATGGTGCAGCCGCGGATTGGCGGCGATGGCGCCGGCGCGCTCCAGCTCGGCCTCGCGGGTGCGGGCCCCGCCCGCCGTGGCCAGGTCGTTGAAGGTGACGGCCAGGAGCCGCTCGCCCGCCTCGGTGCCGTGTCCGAAGAGGGTGCCGGGCATTCCGGGGAGACCGGCCGCGAGCAGGGCGAGGGTGGCGGAGGCGCTGCCTCCGGACAGGTCGGCGCCGATGCCGGGGGCCGGGGCGCCGCGGGCCGCCCGTCGTTCGGCGGGCCCCATGCCGGGCACCGGGCCGGGGTCGAGGCCGGCGGTCTCGGGGGCGTGGCGCGGGGCGGTGAGCCGGGCCCGTACGGCCTCCACGAGGGCGTCCCGGACCGCCTCCACGGCCTCGTCCTGGTCGAGCGGGGGTGCGGCGACGGCGAGGGACGCGGTGGGCTCGTAGCCGGTGACGTCGCGGGCGCCGTCGCGCAGGATCAGGGCGTGGCCCGGGGGGACGCGTCTGACGCCCATATAGGGTGTGCCGTCGCCCATGGCCTCCGGGGAGTCGGGGCAGGCGAGCAGCGCGCCGAGGTGGCTGACGTCGAGCTGTGCCTCGATGAGGTCGGCGAGCGGGAGCGCGGCCGTGGCGTAGGCGGTGCCGCCGGCCCAGTCGGTGTGGAAGACGGGCCGGGCGCCGGCGAGGTCGCCGGCGATGGTGACGCGGCGGCCGACCTGGGCGACGGCGGTGTAGCTGCCGGGCCAGGCGGTCAGATGGCGCAGGGCGCCGCCGCGGGCGGCGAACAGGCCCACCCGCAGCTCCTCGTCGCTGGCGCCGCAGCAGCCGAAGACGGCGAGGCGGGTGAAGGGGTCGGTCTGGACGACGCGTACCTCATCGGGCCGCCAGTCGCCCACCGCCCACAGCGGATCGGGGTCGGCCCACAGGAGTTGGGCACCGACCGGCTGGATCGCACGGCCTTCCGGGGGGACCGGGCCGGATGCGGTACTGCTCCACCCCACCAACCACCGCATCGCCGCCTCCACAGGCTGTGGGCATCCAGGGCAACCAAGAAGTAGGTGCCATCATGCACAGCATGTTGACGGTTTCGGCTTCGAACCGGACAACAACGTGGATCTCTTGGATGTCCCGTGACCACAGATGACCACAGGAATCGCAGAGTTGATCACAGGGGGTGGCGTCTCTCAGGAAGGCATCCGTAAGGAGCCCATGAGGGAACCACCGCCGGTAGCGACCCACCGTTCCGCCGTGGCCCATGCTGCCACGATTGGGGCGCGCAAGAGCGCAAGGGCGTCGACGAGTGTGCGGAACGGCGCAGAAGCGGCGCGCGGGAGGCGCACGAAAGGGAGCACGGAGGGTCGCACGGAAAAGACGCCAACCCGGCACCAGCCCGACGCCAGCACGACGCCAACCCGTGCAGCAGACAAGGGACTTACGTCTCGCGTGGCGACGTACGCCCACCCCGCGACGTCCGCCGCATGTGATACGCGGCTCACCGCCCTGCGGGGAGGCGACTCACCGCCCTGCGGGGAGGCGACTCACCGCCCTGCGGGGAGGCGGCTCACCGCCCTGCGGGGAGGCGACTCACCGCTCTGCATGAAAGCGGTTCACCGCTCTGCGCGGAAGCAGCTCACCGCTCTGCGCAGAAGAGAGCGTCCCGCGTCGGGCCTCCCCCTCCCCGGTCCGACACGGGAGCCCGGCCGTGATGGGCGTTATTCAGCCAAATCCTCGTGGCGCTCTCGATGGTCTTGCGGACGCCCTGTATGTGCTCAACTGCGGCCCCTCGCACCCCCCGACACGACAGTCCGGGAGGCGGCATTCGCCTCCCGGACCGTTCCGCCGCCCGCGGGGAATGAGGCGGCGGCGTCCCCCAGCCCACTGGATCCAGTACAGCGGGCCGACCCACGCAGGACCCATCGAAACGTCCCCGCCGCGAGGGAGACAGAGCGCACACACGGGCGCACAGCCACACACACCGGGAGCACACGTCACGCTCCGCACGCCCGTTCGTACAAGAATCTCGCCATCCGGGACACCACCTCTTAACGGTCGGGATGCGGCGAACTACGCTGGGTTTACGAATGCCCCGTGCTTATGCCGGGGCGGCCGTCGGTGCTGTCGAGGGGTGCGCATGTCCAGGGAGCCACGCGGGCCGAACGAAAAGCTCGGCACCGTTCTCGCCCTCGCTGGGATCAGCAATGCCGGGCTCGCGCGGAGAGTCAACGACCTCGGCGCCCAGCGCGGCTTGACGCTTCGCTACGACAAGACGTCCGTCGCGCGCTGGGTGTCCAAGGGCATGGTGCCCCAGGGTGCCGCGCCACACCTCATTGCGGCTGCGATCGCCAGCAAACTCGGTCGCCCCGTCCCCCTGCACGAGATCGGCCTGGCCGATGCCGATCCGGCCCCCGAGGTCGGCCTCACCTTCCCGCGCGACATCGGCCAGGCCGTCCGCTCCGCGACCGAGCTCTACCGGCTGGATCTCGCGGGTCGGCGAGGCGGGGTCGGCATCTGGCAGAGCCTGGCCGGATCCTTCTCAGTAAGCGCGTACGCCACCCCGGCCTCGCGTTGGCTCATATCCCCCGCCGACAGCTCGGTGGCCCGCGAGCCCAAGGATGCGGAAGACGGAATGACCACCGGCGCGAGCGCCGCGAGCGGGACCGCCCCGGAGGCCGTGCCGCCGCAGCGCGTCGGCCACAGTGACGTCACCAAACTGCGCGAGGCCGCCGAGGACGCCCGCCGCTGGGACTCCAAGTACGGCGGCGGCGACTGGCGTTCGTCCATGGTGCCCGAGTGCCTCCGGGTGGACGCGGCGCCCCTGCTGCTCGGCTCGTACAGCGACGAGGTCGGCCGCTCCCTCTTCGGCGCCACCGCCGAACTGACCCGGCTCGCCGGGTGGATGGCCTTCGACACCGGCCAGCAGGAGGCCGCGCAGCGGTACTACATCCAGGCGCTGCGCCTGGCCCGCGCCGCGGCCGACGTCCCCCTGGGCGGCTATGTGCTGGCGTCGATGAGCCTCCAGGCCACCTACCGCGGATTCGCCGACGAGGGCGTGGACCTGGCCCAGGCCGCCCTGGAGCGCAACCGCGGCCTGGCCACCGCCCGCACCATGAGCTTCTTCCGGCTCGTGGAGGCGCGCGCCCAGGCCAAGTCCGGGGACGGGCCCGCCTGCGGGGCGGCCCTGAAGTCCGCCGAGGGCTGGCTGGAGCGCTCGCGGGCGGGCGACCCCGATCCGTCCTGGCTGGACTTCTACAGCCATGAGCGCTTCGCGGCCGACGCCGCCGAGTGCTACCGCGACCTCCGGCTGCCGCGCCAGGTGCGGCGCTTCACCGAACAGGCGCTGGCCCGGCCGACGGAGGAGTTCGTGCGGTCGCACGGGCTGCGCCTGGTGGTGTCCGCGGTCGCCGAACTGGAATCGGGCAATCTGGACGCGGCCTGTGCGGCGGGTGCCCGTGCCGTCGAGGTCGCCAACCGAATCTCGTCCGCGCGTACCACGGAGTACGTACGCGACCTGATGCGCCGCCTCGAGGCGTACCGCGACGAACCGCGCGTCGCCGAGCTGCGCGAGCAGGCCCGGCCGCTGCTGGTGGCCCCGGCGTGAGCAGGCCGGACGAGCGGACCGGGGCGAGTGGGTCAGAGTGACCGGATCGCGGATCAGGGTGATCGGATCGAGGTGGGCGATACGCGAAGAGTCACCCGATACGGACGGCTAAATGCCGTCCGTCCGAGATGAGCGGCTCGACGCGCATCGAACCGTATGACCAGCGCGCCCGACCCGGAACCTGGTCATCGCATGGGTTTCGGGCCGTTGTCAGTGGCGCAGGTCATGATAGGGATCGACGGTCGGGCGACTGGACGGTGTGGCGCGTGGGGAGGTGACATGGCGTGACGGCCTTGGACTGCGACGTGCTGGTGGTCGGGGGCGGGATCGTCGGCATGTCGACGGCGTATGCGATCACGCGCGCCGCGCCCGGCACCCGTGTGACCGTGCTCGAGAAGGAGGCGGGTCCGGCCCGCCACCAGACCGGGCGGAACAGCGGAGTGATCCACAGCGGTATCTACTACCGGCCGGGGTCCCTCAAGGCGCGGTTCGCGGTGCGCGGCGCGGCCGAGATGGTGAAGTTCTGCGCCGAGTACGGCATCGCGCACGAGGTCACCGGCAAGCTCATCGTCGCCACGGAGCGCGCCGAGCTGCCCCGGCTCCACGGCCTCGTCCAGCGCGGCAGGGAGAACGGCATTCCGGTCCGCGAGCTGGGCCCCGCCCAGATCGCGGAGTACGAACCATGGGTGCGCGGCCTCGCCGCGATCCATGTCGGCACGACGGGCGTCTGCGACTTCGGCGCGGTGGCCGCCCGGCTGGCCCGGCTGGCCCAGGACGCGGGCGCCTCGGTGCGCTACGGAGCGCGGGTGCGCACCATCGGCCGGCGCCCCTCCGCGGTCGCCGTCCGTACGGCGGACGGGACGGTGCTGCGCGCGCGGGCCCTGGTCAACTGCGCGGGGCTGCACTGCGACCGCGTCGCCCGGCTGGCGGGCGACGACCCGGGCATGCGGATCGTGCCCTTCCGCGGGGAGTACTACGAGCTGGTGCCCTCCCGCGCCTCGCTGGTGCACGGCCTGGTGTACCCGGTGCCCGACCCGGCGTTCCCGTTCCTCGGCGTCCATCTGACCCGCGGCATCGACGGCGGCGTCCACATCGGGCCCAACGCCGTGCCGGCCCTCGCCCGCGAGGGCTACGCCTGGCACACGGTGCGCCCCCGGGAGCTGGCCGGCACGCTGGCGTATCCGGGCTCCTGGCGGATCGCCCGCCGCCACTGGCGGTACGGGGCGGGTGAGATGCGGCGCTCCCTGTCCAAGCGCGCCTTCACCGACGCCGTGCGCCGCCTGCTGCCGGATGTGACGGCCGACGACCTCATAGCGGCCCCGGCGGGCGTGCGCGCACAGGCGGTGCTGCCGGACGGCACGCTGGTGGACGACTTCCTCATCTCGCAGTCGCCCCGGATCGTCCATGTGCTCAACGCCCCGTCGCCCGCCGCCACGGCCTCCCTGCCGATCGGCCGGGAGGTCGCCCGGCGCGTGCTGGAGACCTTGCGGGCGGGGTGATACGGGGGCTGGGGCCTGGGGTACGCGCCGCGCCCCACCACCTGGGATACGTGCCGCACCGCCCGGCATACGCGCCGCACCCCACCGCCCGGCATACATGCCGCACCCCACCGCCTGGGATACGCGCCCCACCGCCCCACCCACCCGCGCCCGTAGAATCGAAGCACTGTGTCCGAGAACCCCACCGCCCCCGGCCCCCGCGCGGAGCGCACGCTGCCCGCCCCCCGTGACCGCGGCGAGCCCCTGTTCCCCGGCGGCCCCGCGGCCGATCCGGCCGGCTCGCACCACGAGCGCCGCATCCGCTCTTTCCGCCCCCGCCGCGGCCGGGTGACCGCGGGCCAGGGCGAGGCGCTGCGCCGCCTGTGGCAGCAGTGGGGCCTGGACATCGACGGGCTGAGCCGTATCGACCTCGGTGAGCTGTTCGCCACCGAGGCGGGCCCGCGCCCCGGCCTCCCCGTCGTCCTGGAGATCGGTTTCGGCATGGGCGAGGCCACCGCGCAGATGGCCGCCGCCGACCCCGGCACGGGCATCCTCGCCGCCGACGTCCACACCCCCGGCCAGGGCAATCTGCTCGCGCTCGCGGAGCGGAACGGCCTGGACAACATACGGGTCGCCAACGGCGACGCGATCATCCTGCTCCGCGAGATGCTGGCCCCCGCCTCGCTCTCCGGGCTGCGGGTCTTCTTCCCCGACCCCTGGCCCAAGAAGCGGCACCACAAGCGCCGCCTCATCCAGCCCGAGTTCATCGAGCTGGCCGCCACCCGGATGAGGCCCGGCGCCCTGCTGCACTGCGCGACCGACTGGGAGCCGTACGCGGAGCAGATGCTGGAGGTCCTCTCCGCGAGCCCCGCCTTCGACAACTCCCAGCCCGACGGTGGCTACACCCCGCGCCCGGACTTCCGGCCGCTCACCAAGTTCGAGAGCCAGGGGCTGGACAAGGGGCACCTCGTCCATGACCTGATCTTCCGCCGCAACGACACATAACGGCCCCAAGGGGGTGGGCATATACCCCGAGTCCCCTCTTCTCCCTTTCGTTAGGGTCGGTCGAGTGCATCAGTCCCCGTCCCCGCAAGAACCGCCCGATCCACCGGCCACGCCGCCGCACGAGGCTCCGCCCGGCACACCGAGCGAGGCACCCGGCGCTCCGCGCGGCGCCTCGTACGAGGCTCCCCACAGCGCTCCGCCCGGTGCCCCGCAGGAGGCCCCGTACAGCGCTCCGCCCGGTACGCACGGCACGCCCTACGGAGGTCCGTACGGCGGCGGCCCGCACCCGTGGTTCGACGCCGGCGCCGCCCCGGCGGGCTGGCCGCATCCGCCGCGCCAGCGCCTGTGGGGGCCGGGCGGCCGCCTCGCCCGCCTCTGGGACAACAGGGCGCTCCGGGCCACCGCGCTCACCGGCCTGCTCTCGCTCTCCGGCCTGATCATCCTGGCGCTGGTGCGTGAGCAGACGGGCACCAAGGGTTTCCTGGTGGGGCTCGGCCTCGCCGTCCTCCCCGTGCCCCTGATCATCGCGGTCTTCGGGTGGCTGGACCGCGTGGACCCCAAGCCCCGGCGAAACCTTTTGTTCGCCTTCGCCTGGGGGGCGTGCGCCGCGACGCTGGTCGCGCTGATAGCGAACGGCTTCGCCACCGAGTGGCTCATGACCACCGTGGACTCCTCGTCCTCCAGCGGCCAGGCCGACGCCGACGCCTGGGGCGCCACCTTCGTCGCGCCGTTCGTGGAGGAGAGCGCCAAGGCGGCCGCCGTCCTGCTGCTCTTCCTCTTCCGCCGCCGCGACTTCAACGGGCTGGTCGACGGGGTCGTCGTCGCCGGAATCACCGCCACCGGCTTCGCCTTCACCGAGAACATCCTCTACCTCGGCTCGGCCTTCGTCAGCGACCAGACGCTCGGCTACTCCGGCATCCGGTCGACCACGGCCGCGACCTTCTTCATCCGCGCCGTGATGTCCCCCTTCGCGCACCCTCTCTTCACCTCGATGACCGGCGTCGGCTTCGGCATAGCCGCCGCGACGGCGCGGCACCAGCGCGTCCGCCGCGTCCTCATACCGATCGCGATGCTGCTGGGCGCGATGGTCCTGCACGGCGTCTGGAACGGCTCGGCGAGCCTCGGCGGCTACGGCTTCCTCATCGTCTACGCCCTCTTCATGGTCCCGGTGTTCGGACTGCTGACCTGGCTGACCATCTGGTCCCGCGGCAAGGAGCTGCGCGCCATACGGGAGCAGCTCGCGGCCTACCAGGCCGCCGGCTGGCTCACCCCGCCCGAGCCCATCGCGCTGTCCTCGATGCGCGCCCGCGGCATCGCCCGGGACCTCGCCCGCCGCACCCAGGGCGCGGCGGCGGCCCGTACGGTCGGCGAGTACACCGCCTACGCGACCTCACTGGCCCTTCTGCGGCGGCGCGCGTACCGGGGCACGGCGGGCCCGGACTTCACCACCCGCGAGAAGGAGCTGCTGGACCGCCTCTGGGAGCGGCGCGAAACCGCCCAGCCCGCCCTGGCCCACGCGGCCCTCTCGGTCCCCCTCCCCCGCCCCCGCTTCGTCCCCCACCCACCCCCGGGCACGACGCCCGCACCGTACTGGCCCACGGGGCCGTCCGGCGGCGGATACGGCTACGGCTACGGAGCCGGGCAGGGCCAAGAGCACGGAAGCGGCACCGGATACGGATACGGCTACGGCCAGCAGCCGCAATACGGGGTCCATCCCACCTACGCCCCGTGGGCCACCCCTCCCCCGCAGGGCCCCCAACCCCCCACGACCCCGCCGACGGCCCACCCCACTTCGGTCCCGCACGGCCCCGGCGGCCCCGGAGGCCGTCTGTAACCTCCCGCTCTCTCCAGGTCCGCCCCGGCACGCCAGGGCAGTCTCATACCTGAATTAGTAGGCTTATAGGACTAGCCTCTTGGGTCGACCATCATTCTTGGCCCTTGGGGGACCCACTTTGGACATCGCGCCTGGCCAGAAGCGCAAGCGTAAGGAGATACAAGCCGTCTACGGTGGCAGTCCCCAAGGGGGGATCGCACACTCGCGCTTGACGCCAAACGTTCTGCTGTTCACCGATCCCAGCCGAGGCCACAAGGTGGGCTACTTCGACGGTTGGGGAACAGACGGCTGTTACCACTACACCGGCGAAGGTCAGACGGGCGACCAGAGGATGGTCCGAGGAAACCTAGCCGTCCTGAACCATGTACACGACGGGCGCGCCCTGCACCTGTTTGACTCAGTCGCCAAGGGCCTCGTGGCCTACGTAGGAGAGTTCACGCTCGCTACGGATACCCCCTGGTACTACCGGGACTCGCCAGACGCCAAGGGCGAGACGCGCAGCGTGATCATGTTCCGGCTCAAGCCGGTCGGCACGGCGGCGAAGCTCGGTGAGGACCTCGCGTTTACCCCGCGCAAGGACGATGTGGTCGAGGACGTCGAGGTCGAAAACCACCAGACTGAACGCATGCTCGTCAACTCGAAGGGGGAGGAGCGCGAAGCCGAGCGGCGTGAGGCGCCCCTGGTCGGGGCGTATCGCGACTATTTGGTGGAGCGTGGGCACACCGTGACGCGCAAGAAGATCATCCCGGCGGGTGAGGTCAGGGCCCTCTACACCGATCTTTTCGACACCACCGACCAAGTCTTGGTCGAGGCCAAGGGCAGTGTGAGTCGCGAAGCGGTGCGCATGGCCATAGGGCAGCTCTACGACTATCGCCGGTACATCACGCCTGCGCCGTCCCTGGCAGTACTGCTGCCCTCGCGCCCCAGGCAAGACCTGATCGACCTGTGCAATATGTCCGGTGCGACAGTAATCTGGCGCGACGGAGAAGCATTCGATAACAACCACCCATGACACCAGGTATCAGGCCAACGGCTCTTCCTGCTCGCGCTGTTCGAGCGCGTCGTCAGATGCGATTGGTACAACAGCTGCACCACTGAGCCGACCCCGAGGAGAGCTGCCCATGGCCGATCACCCTGCGGACCAGACGACGCCGGTGCCCGGGCTGTACGAGCGGCTGATCACCTCCCGGGTCGAGGAGCAGCTCAACGCTCTGGATGCCAGCGGATGGAAGACCATCCGACAGAGGGTCGGCGAGCACTCCTCACCTCATGTACTCGCACGTCACATCGGCGAGACCGTCCGCCAGATCTTCATCGGTCTGCCACCCGCAGAGCAGGTCGTCGCGGCCAATCACATCCTTGAGTCGATCAGCACCCTCGATGGAACCAAGCAGTGGGTAGACCTTGTCGCGGACGGGCCTCATCAGCTGACGGCCATCGCAGAGCAGGAAGCGCAAGGTGTCTACAGCATTCGTCCGGCCACCCCGCTTTCCGAGACAGCGCTCATCACCAACGCGCCGGAAGACCCGAACCTGGGCTTCGAGTTGCGGGCCGAGCTGGCCACGGCCGACCGTATCGATCTGCTCTGTGCGTTCGTGAAGTGGCATGGTCTACGCATCCTGGAAGAGTCGCTCAAGGCTGCTCGCGATCGTGGAGTGCCGATACGTGTCATCACGACCACCTACATCGGCGCCACGGAGCGACGTGCACTGGATCGCCTCGTCACGGAGTTCAATGCCGAGGTCAAGGTCAACTACGAGTCACGGTCCACGCGTCTCCATGCCAAGGCATGGCTGTTTCGACGGAACAGCGGCTACGACACTGCCTACGTGGGGAGTTCCAACCTCTCCAAGGCGGCACTTCTCGATGGCTTGGAGTGGAATGTCCGTCTGTCATCCGTAGCGACGCCACCCGTGTTGCGGAAGTTCGAGGCAACGTTCGACTCGTACTGGGCTGAGCCCGCCTTTGAGACCTACGACCCCGAGCGCGATGCCATCCGGTTGGACGAGGCTCTCACCTTGGCCAGCGGTAAGCAGAAGAGCGACACCCACGCCATCAGCCTGTCCGGCCTCGAAGTACGGCCGTACCCCCATCAGCAAGACATGCTCGAACGGCTCCGTATCGAGCGTGACATCCACGGCCGGCACAAGAACTTGCTCGTCGCAGCGACCGGGACCGGTAAGACGGTGATGGCGGCCCTCGACTACAAGGCGCTGAAGCGCGCCCACCAAGGACGTCCCCTCAGCATCCTCTTCGTGGCACATCGCCAGGAGATCCTCAAGCAATCGCTGCGCACCTACCAGGAGGTGCTCGACGACGCGAACTTCGGCGAGCTGCTGTTCGGAGGAGAGTCGCCGAGGGACTGGACCCATGTCTTCGCCAGCGTGCAGTCCCTCAACGCCCGGGCCCTGGAGGAGTTCGCTCCCGACCACTTCGATGTGGTGGTCATCGATGAATTCCACCACGGCGTTTCCCCAACGTACCGGCGCATTATCGACTATTTCGAGCCCATCGAGCTTCTTGGCCTGACCGCCACACCCGAGCGGATGGACGGCAGGAACGTTCAGGATGAGTTCTTCGACGGCCACATCGCAGCCGAGATGCGGTTGTGGGAAGCGCTGGAGAACGACCTCCTCAGTCCGTTCCACTACTTCGGCATCGCGGACAACACCGATCTCGAAGGGCTCACCTGGAAGCAGGGCTCCTACGTAACAAGTGAGCTCAGCGAGGTCTATACCGGCAACCACGCTCGAGCTCGACTCATCGTCAAGGCCGTCCAAGAGAAGGTGACCGACCCGGGAGCCATGCGGGCCCTGGGCTTCTGTGTCACCGTGGCGCACGCCCACTTCATGGCTGACTTCTTCCGTCAGGCGGGTATCAACGCCAAGGCCCTCGACGGCTCAACTCCTGCCAACGAGCGCGCCCAGGCCCTCAGGGATCTCCGTGAAGGCAACGTACAGGTCCTCTTCTCGGTCGACCTCTTCAACGAGGGGCTCGACGTCCCTGACGTAGACACTCTCCTCCTGCTACGTCCCACGTCCAGCGCCACGGTCTTCCTCCAGCAGCTCGGCCGAGGCTTGCGACGCACACCAGGCAAGCCGGTCCTGACGGTGCTCGACTTCATCGGGCAGCACCGTAAAGAGTTCCGCTTCGAGGAGCAGTTCCGTGCACTGACGAACTTCACCCGTAACCGGCTGACGGAGCACATGGAGCGAGACTTCCCTCAGCTTCCTTCCGGCTGCCAGATCATCCTGGACCGAAAGTCCAAGGAACGGATCCTGGACAACATCAGAAGCCAGATCAACGTCAACGTACGCCAGTTGGCGGCAGAGGTCGCGGCATACGCCGAGCCGCGACTCGACGCCTACCTTCGGGAGAGTCGCCGCGAGCTCAAGGAGCTCTACCGGGCTAACAACTCATGGACGAGTCTGTTGCGGCGAGCCAATCTCCTCACCGACGAGCCACCCGAAGGAGAAGCTGCACTTCTCAAGCGCGTCTCAGCGTTTCTCCATGTCAGCGACCCACAACGCGTGAATGCCTACCGTCGGATGCTCGCCGATGAGGCCCCGGATTACGACTCGCTCGACGCATCAGGGCAAGCGTATGCACGGATGCTCTTCTTCTCCTTGTGGCCGCTGGGCGGTGGGTTCAGCAGCTATGCCGATGGCTTCGCGTCATTGCGCCAGCAGAAAGCCTTCCGACGTGAACTGAGCCACGTATTGGCGTACAACCTGGAGCACACCGACCACTACCCGATCCCGCTCCTCGGCGAGCACAGCGGCGTTCCGCTGGCCATCCATGCCTCGTACAGCCGGGAGGAGATCCTGCCCGCCCTTGGCCAGGCAGCGGTAGGCGGCTTCCTGCCAGGGAATTTCCGCGAGGGCGTGAAGTGGTGCGAAGGGATACAGACGGATGCGCTCCTGATCACACTCGAGAAGGACGATAAGGACTTCTCACCACAGACCCGATACAAGGACTTTGCGATGAGCCCGGACCGCTTCCACTGGGAATCGCAGAACCAAACGTCTGACTCTTCGCCCACCGGACAGCGCTACCAGCAGCACAAAGCGCGTGGATCGCATGTGCTGCTCTTTGTGCGGCGCTACAAGAAGACGGACATCGGGGGGCCTCAGCCCTGGATGCTGCTCGGTCCTGCCGAATACGAATCCCACGAGGGCAGTAAGCCCATGGGCATCGTCTGGCGGCTCCAACATGAGCTGCCCGCCGATGTCTGGACCTACTCGGCCATCGCAGCGGGGTAGCTCAACCGGCCGCGTGCAGCTCTGCCTCGAAGTGCATCTGGGCTCGGTCCAAGGCTGTATCCGGGTCCTGCCCATGGGCGCGAAACCAGTGGAGCAAGTCGGTAATCACCGTAATCGCTGCCTCTTCCCAGTTCGCCAGCCCCAGTCGAGTTAGAGAGCTTGGCTGGGCTACCGATGGGCCATAGAGGGCGAGCAGGGCTTCGGCGCGATGGACTTGAGGCTTGTCCACATGGGCATCGTTCCGCGAGAGCTCGGTGGCGATCTCGCACCAGGTCGTCTTGCCTTTCTCGGTCGGGATCACCCCCCAACGGTCTGCCATCGCCGTGACTAATGCCAAGCCGCGCCCCGACTCGGCTGTAGTTGTCGCGCTGAGCAGTGTCGGCAACGCGCTGCCATCCGGATCGTGGACCTCAAGGCGCACATGCGTGCCATTCATGGCGACTACCAACGTCGTTGGAGTGCCGGGGCCGATGTGCGTGATGACGTTGGCGACGAGTTCGGTGACGCACATCTGTGCCACCTCAATAACGTCAGGCAGCCCCCACAGCGTCAGATGCGTACGCACGATCCGCCGTAGGGCTGCCACTTCGCTAGGTTCCGCGAGGAAGGGAAGATCCCACGCCTTCCTCGACATGCAGTGTCCGATGACCATGACTCAGCCTTTGCCGTTGGGTTGCCACCCAACAATCACCGATGGCGACGACGTGGTGGCTTTCGGTTACTCCATGTGAGAGCATGGCACCGCACATCCCGGCATGCAATGTGCACATACGGATTCGCTCGATCGAGTGATGGCGGGCCTCCAGCCGTCCGACAAGACTGAACGGCCCAATGAATTGAGGAGTCAGCGTGCCCGGATCACCCACCGCTCGACGCCGTCGCCTGGCGATCGAGCTCAAGAAACTTCGTGAGGAACACCAGCTCACCTGTAGCCAGGTGGGCGAGGAACTGGACTGGAGTGGTTCGAAGGTCAACCGGTTAGAGACTGGCCAAGGTCGTGTGCAGCCATCGGACGTCGATGCCCTCTGCCGGTTCTACGGAACGTCCGATGAGCTCCGTGAACTCCTCAAAGACCTTGCGAAGCAGTCCAAGACGCGCGGGTGGTGGCATGCGTATGGCAGCGCTGTTCCCTCGTGGTTTTCGGTCTACGTTGGGCTGGAGCAGGCTGCCTCGGGACTACGCACGTACGAGTGCGAGTTCGTCCCCGGTCTGCTCCAGACGGCCGACTACGCACGAGAACTCCACCTCGCTGCGCCTGATCAGGACCCCAACGATGTCGAGCGGATGATCAACGTACGAATGGAGCGACAGGCCCTCCTGACGAGCACAAGACCTGTCGACCTGTGGGCGATCCTTCATCAGAGCGTCCTGCATCACACCATCGGCAACGCCGCGATCATGCGCGGCCAGTGTGAAAACCTGTTGAAGCTAGTGCAATTGAAAAGCGTCACGATCCAAGTGTTGCCGTTCGACGCTGGCAGCTACCCCGCTGTAGGGGCATTTACGATCCTGGAGTTTCCGGACCAGGAGGACCCCGACATGGTGTACCGCGACGGCCTGACAGACGCCGTGTATCTGGAGCGTCCGGAAGAGATCGGTCTCTACGCCAAGGCGTTTGACAATCTACGCGCTCTGTCCTTGAGTCCTCAGCGGTCGAGTGACCTGATCAGACGAGCAGCAGAAGGGCTGTCCTGATGACTGAGATATCGCCTCGCCGATGGCGGAAGAGCAGCTACAGCAACGGAAGCGGGGGCAACTGCGTCGAGGTGGCCGGTCTGGCCGGTGAGGGGACCGCGGTGCGGGACTCCAAGGATCCGGGTGGGCCCGTGGTCGGGTTCTCGGGTGGCGCCTGGCGGGACTTTGTCGCGGCGGTGCGGAGTGGTCGGTTGGGCTGAGACCGGCTGGGCTTGGACCGGGTCGAGGGTCCGTTCGGGGTGCCTGCTGCGTAGGGTCGGGGCGAGGAGATCCTTGGAGTGGGAGGTATCGGGATGGCTGGAGTGCCGGCGGGTGTCGTGGCCGCTAGTGGTTTGGTCGGGGGGTATGGGGTCGCCCGGTGGACCAAGAAGCGGCCCTTGGGTGGGGTTGCCCTGGCCGCCGCCGGGGCGGTGGCCGCTCGGGGGTGGCGGGAGAAGGCGGGGAACGGGACGGCGGCCGCGCTGAGTGCGGCGTATGTGGCCGCCTTCGCCGGGTCGCATCCGCTGGCGAAGAAGATCGGGGCCTGGCCGTCCGTGTTCGCCGTCGCCGGTGGCGTCGCCCTCGCTTCGTGGGCTCTTGCCGATCGGCGGTAGGCGTTCCGTTCGTAGGCGTACGTATGAGGAGGGGCGGGCGGGCCCTGCGGCCCGCCCGCCCCTCGTATCTCGTATCGCGTATCCGTGCCGCCGGACGGCCTGCGGCCTCAGTCCGAGGCCGAGGTCAGCAGGTCCAGTTCCGGCTGGGTCAGCTTGAGGTCGACCGAGGCCAGGAGGGCCGGGAGCTGGTCGACGGTGCGGGCGCTGGCGATGGGGGCCACGACCGTGGGCTGGGCGAGGAGCCAGGCCAGGGCGACCGTGGCGGGCTCGGCGCCGTGGTTGGCGGCGACGTCGTCCAGGGCGGCGAGGACCTTCTGGCCGCGCTCGGTCTCCAGGTACTTGGCCGCGCCCGTGGAGCGGGGGCTGTCGACCGCGGTGCCAGGACGGTACTTGCCGGTGAGGAAGCCGGACGCCAGGGAGTAGTACGGGAGGGTCGCCAGGCCGTGGCGGGCGGCGACGTCGGCCAGCTCGCCCTCGAAGGTGTCGCGCGAGACCAGGTTGTAGTGGGGCTGGAGTGCGACGTAGCGGGCCAGGTTCTCCTGGGTGGAGAAGGTGAGCTGGGCCTCCAGGCGCTCCGCGCTCACGTTGGAGGCGCCGATCTCGCGGACCTTGCCCTCCCGGACCAGCTCGTCCAGGGTGGTGATGATCTCCTCAACCGGCACCGACGGATCGTCGTAGTGGGTGTAGTAGAGGTCGATGTAGTCGGTGCCCAGCCGCTGGAGGGATTCCTCGATGCCCGACTTGATGGCGGACGAGGTCAGGCCGCGCGGCTCCGGGACCCCGGCGCCCACCTTGGTGGCCAGGACGATGTCGGAGCGGTTGCCGCGGGAGGCGAACCACTTGCCGAGGATGATCTCGGACTCGCCGCCCTCGTTGCCCGGCACCCAGGCGGAATAGACATCGGCGGTGTCGATGAAATTGCCGCCCGCCGCCACATAGGCGTCGAGCACCTCGAAGGACTCGGCCTCGTTCGCGGTCCAGCCGAAGACATTCCCACCGAAGGAGAGCGGGAAGACGGACAGGTCACCGATCTTCTGCTTGTTGTCAGCCATGTATTCCCTCAACGACTGACTGGAAGAGGTTGTTCCACCACACCCGCGCGGATTGCGCCGTGCCGGACACGGACAACCGGCGGCCCTGGCGTCAAGGGGGGAGAGAGCGCCAGGGCCGCCGGGGTATCAGGGGTGTCCGGGGTGTCAGGGGTTCTGTCCGTGCTGGCGCAGCCAGGGCATCGGGTCGATCGGCGAGCCGCCGCCGGGCCGGACCTCGAGGTGGAGGTGCGGGCCGGTCACATTACCGGTGGCGCCGACGCGGCCGATGGTCTCGCCCGTCGTCACCTTGCCGGAGGTGACGACCATCGAGGACAGGTGGCAGTACCAGAGCTCGGTGCCGTCGTCGAGGGTCAGCACGATGCGGTAGCCGTACGAGCCGGCCCAGCCCGCCTGGGTGATGGTGCCGCCGTGCACCGCCTTGACCGGGGTGCCGGTCGGGGCGGCGAAGTCCTGGCCGGTGTGGTCGGCCGACCACATGTCGCCCGCCTGGCCGAAGCTCGCGGTCAGGGTGTACGAGCCGACGGGGAGGGTGTACGCGGCGGCGAGCCTGGCCTGGCGCGCGGCCTCGGCCTTCTTCTCGGCCGCCTCCTTCGCCCGCTGCTCGGCGGCCTTCTTCTCCGCCTCGGCCTTGGCCTTGGCCTGGGCGGCCGCCTCCGCGGCCTTGTCGGCGGCGTCCTTGGCGGCGGCCTTCGCCGCGGCGGTGCGGTTGTCCTCGTCCGCCGCGTTCTGCTGGTTCTCGGCCTGCTGGAGGATGCGGGCGCGGAGCGCCTCGCCCGCGTCGGTGGTGCCGCGCTGCTCGTCCGCGCTGGTCAGACCGGCCTGGGAGAGCGGGGCGGCGGTCGTCTGGGCGCCGTCGCTGTCGCTGTCGTCCGACATGAAGGAGCCGATGCCGGGCAGGTCCTTGACGGCGGGCAGACTGGCCTTGACCTCGTCGGCGACATGGCCGAGGTCGGGCAGGGATATGGGCGCGGCCGGACGGTCCTTGGCGCTGGCCATACCGCCCGCGCCGACCGCCGCGATCATGCCGACCCCGAGGACGGCGCCGCTGCGCGCCATGGTCCCGCCCCGCTGCTTCACCACACGGTGCCGGCCGCGTACGGGAGCGATGGAGTCCTCGGTGGGGTTCCACTCATCCCAGGACTCGGTTTCGAAACCGGCGCCCGGGGTCTCGGGCGCGTCCCTGTCCGCCTGCCGATCGCCGGGGGCGAAGTACCGGTCGTCGGGGGCGAAGCGGCCACCCCCGGAGCTCATCCCACCCCCGGAGCTCGTCTCGCCGCCGGCGTCGAAGCCGGGGCCGTAGGCGGTGGCGGTCCCCGAACCGCCTCCCCCTGTGCGATACGGAGCCTCGTCCAGGACAGACCTGTTGGACGCCACGGAGGCGCACTCCTTTCCTTCCCTCTCGCCTACCGGGTTAGCTGACGGGTTCGGAGCAGGAAGGTCTCCTACGGGTCAGGTTCGGCCCGATTCACCCCAAGGTTGTTGGTTCCCCGGTTCCCTTGGTGTTGCTGGTGGTGCGGTGCTGCCGCTGTGCGTACGGGATTCGGCGACGGCGCACGGTGCCGCCCTTGCGACGGTTGTGACGACCGCGCTGCGTTATCGAACGTTAATAGAGAGCGGGATGTGATTCCAAGCCGTTCCGAGGAATCCGCGCACCTTTGGCATGAACTTAGCGCCCATGGAGGGACAGATGGGGGCGAGTCAACGCCTCGGGCAAGGGTTGGCAAAAACGCGGGCCGACTGATCGTGTGTCAATTGTTATGCGGAGGGAGCTCGGTTGGTTACGCACCGTGTGCGGGGCCGCCGGCGCTCGTACGGCCGTCGCGACCGCCCGCGTCCCCGTTCGCCCGTCCGTTGCCGTTCGCCCGTCCGTTGCCGCGGGCCGAGGTCCGGCGGACCGCCAGCAGCGCCATGTCGTCCGGCGTCCCGCCACCCGTATGGCGCTCCACATCGGCCACCAACGCGTCCACCAGCTCCTGCGGCTCACCGAAGCGTTGGCCGCGCAGCCGCTCCTCCGGGTCGTAGAACTCGCCGTTCCGGTCCCGGGCCTCCGTCACCCCGTCCGTGAAAAACAGCAGCGTCTCCCCCTCCGCGAACCCCAGCTCCTTGACCCGGTCCGGCCAGCCGTCCATCTCCCCCATGCCCAGCGGCAGCGCCCGTGCCTCCGGTTCCAGGGCGCGCAGCGCGCCGTCCTCGTCCAGCAGCAGCGGCGCCGGATGGCCCCGGTTGATCAGCCGCAGGGTGGAGTCGCCGCGCGGAATCTCGGCCACCACGGCCGTGGTGAAGCCCTCGACCACCTCGAGGTCGGCCCGCCGGGCGCCTTCGCGTTGCAGCGCCCGCTCCAGCCGGCCCACGAGCGCCTCCAGGGTCGACTCCTGCTCCGCCGCCTCCCGGAAGCAGCCGAGGAGGATCGCCACGACCTCCACGGCTTGCAGCCCCTTGCCGCGTACGTCCCCGATGATCAGCCGTACGCCGTGTGGGGTGTCCTGGACCGCGTACAGATCACCGCCGATCGCCGCGTACTTCTCCGCCGGTACGTACCGCGCCGCGATCTCCAGCCCGGCGAGACGGTCCGGCGGCGCGGGCAGGACGGCGCGCTGAGCCGCCTCCGCGACACCGCGCGCCGAGGCGAGCCGGTGGTAGCCGAGCCGCACGATGCGGTTGATCACCAGCGCGAGCACGGTCACGGTCGCGACCGTGACGATCTCGGTGGCCGCCTGGGTCGGGTCCGCCACGCCGTGCAACTCCGCCAGCAGACAGGTCGCGAGGACGGCGGCGACGGCCGTGACGACGGTCTGGCGCAACGGTAAGAGCGCCGCGGCGACCAAGGGGGCGGAGGCGAAAAAGGGCGAGGCGGTGTAGCCGGGCGGGGCGGCCAGGTCGTAGGCGATGCCGCCGAGGACGAGGACGGCGGGGACCCAGCGGGCCAGCCGACGGCCCGGCGGCCCCCCGTCCGCCTCCTCGGCCGCGCCGGACCTCGCACCGGGAGCCGCGCCGGCCTCCGGGGTGAACGGGGCGGACGAGGTGAACGGGGTGGACGAGGTGGACGCGTGGGCGGAGGCACCGGTCGAGGCGCTGAGGTCGAGACGCGTATGGAGGCGGTTACGGGGCCTGCGGACGCGCGGGCCGCTCAGCCGTGACCAGGCCGTACGCCACTCCGCACGGGCGCCCGTACGAGCCCTGCTCCCTCGCACCCGCACCGGCTTCTCTCGCTTTCCCTGGTCCGTGCCCCGGTATCAGGCTTGCGGGTGCCGGGCCGCGATGCGAGTCGGTGTCGGCCATGTGGGGGCGTCAGCGACGTTTCCAGAACGGTGGTTGTGGTGTGCTGGAACCCGAGTGGCCCCGGAGGGCATGCCTCCGGGGCCACTCGCCACGCATGGCGTTCGCCAGGGCTCAGAATCCGTGACCTTGGCCGCCGCCGTAGCCCTTGGTGTCGTAGCCCTTGTTGTCGTGGTTTTTGGTGCTGTAGCCCTTGTTGTCGTGGCTCCTGGTGTCGTCGGAGGTGTCGTCGACGGCGATGTTGGCGCACTTGCTGCCGACGTTGATGTCGCCGGTCGGGGAGAGCCCGCCCAAGGCGGCGATCGGGCCGGTCGCGGTGTCGCAGTCGTTGCTCTGGACGGCCGCGTCGGAGTTGGTGAAGTTGATGCACTCCGAGCCGACATCGGTGTCGCCCGTCGGGGCGCCCAGGGCGCCGCTGATGATGGCGCCGGTGGCCGTGTCACACGCGTTGGTCTGGATCGCTCCCAAGCTATCCAGGCCGTGGGCGGACGCTCCACCCGCGCTCCCCAGGGCCAGAGCGCCTGCCGCTACGGACAGGAGAGCTGCCTTCATTGCGATGTTCACTTGGTTCCTCCAGAAATGCCGATCCGCGAACAAACCAGACGCTCACATTGAACGAACGGCGATCCGCGCGGCACCGGAGGCGCGCAAATGCATCACCCAATAAGATCTAACGATCAAATGATTACAAGTCCACACCGAGCGCGCGGGCGTGGCGGTCGGCCGCGAGTTCCGCCGAAACCTCGTCGAGGTACACCTCGCACACCAGCCGTCCGTCGCGGGTGAGATTGTGCTCCAGCTCCCACAGCACGATCTCGTCCCCTCCGGCGAGCAGGAAGGCGTGCTCATAGAAGCGGCACCAGGTGGCATCGGGCCCGCCGGAGCGGCGCCGGGGCTTGGGCGCGAGGGCGATGTCATGGGCGAACGCGGTGGCCAGCAGCCGCTCGGTCTCCTCGCCCGGACGGTCGGCGTTCTCCGCGCGGCGCAGGACACGGCGGGCGTGGTCGGCCGAATCGTCGGCCACATACGCACGCGAGCTCTCCACCGGCTCGGCCGTGTGCAGCAGCTGATCGGGAAGCCACAGGGGTAATCCGTCGAGTTCCTCCCAGCGGGCGCCACCGATGCGCTCATGGACGCGGCGCTCGGCCAGCGCCAGGGCGTCCTCGTCCGCGTAGAGCTCGTGGAGCGGGCGGTTCTCCTCGCCGGTGTCGTCTCCGGTGTTGTGCTCCAGTTCCCACAGCAGCAGGCTGCTGCCGTCGGGGAGCAGGAAGACATGCCGATAGGTGCTGTACCCGAGCTGGCCGCGCTGCTCGTTGCACTGCCGGCAGGACCGCAGCTCGGACTGGTGCATCAGGGCGCTCCGCGCCTGGGCCAGCACCGCCTCGCCGATCTCGAAGCCGTTCTGCGCACGGGCGAGCAGCCCGTCCATCAGCTCGGACGGCGTCCCGTCCGCTCCTGAGTGCCCCATGTCTCTCCTCCCGCCTCCCGGCGTTGATTCGCCGCGCCCCCCGGGCGACCACCTCGCGCACTTAGCGTAGCGGCGTGAACACACGCCGCGCTGCGGTTCGGCGAAGCTGTCGATTGACTGTGCCTCACTCACTCCTGCGCCGGAAAGCCTGGATGTATCACTCGTCCGACCGGTCGAACAAGTCCGGAGGCAGGGGGGCTGGGCTACCCGGCCGGTCACCACGGGGACGCCTCCCCGCCGCTTCCCTGCCGCCTCCGCGCCATCGCTCCCGCCATCGGCGCGCCACCCCACCGCCTGCGCCGCCTCCACCGCCTCCGCGCCATCGGTCGGCGGTCGAGCGGCCGAGGGCCGCCCCCGGATCCGTCCCGCCGCTCCCGTCTCCCGGATCCGTCCGCCCGACGACCGTCTCCGCCATCCACATAAAAGAAACTCAGATGTTCGCTGGGCCAAATGGCTCGTGTATTGGTCCCCCTTAGCGGGATTCTCGGAGAACACGCCCCGGAAGAGCCGCGCTATGCCGGACGGGTGAAGCTGACTGGCACCCCGAAGCCTTAACTGATGAGCTTCGTTGTGTCATGCGTCCGTGAATTCGCGGAGCAACCCAGACGGAGGAATCAAGTGAACATCGGCAAGCAGGCAGTTCTCCTCACCGCGGCCGCCGGCGCTCTGGTCATCGGTGGCGCGGGCGGCGCCCTGGCCAACAACCACGACGACTTGATCGCGCAGATCAACAACTGTGACACGCACACCGGTGCCATCACCCAGGTCGGCGGTATGGCGCCCACGGGGGAGGTCGAGGTCGGGGCCGACTGCGTCAACTTCACGAACATCCAGGGGCAGGCGGTGCTTCAGGAGAACAACTGCGACACCACAACTGGGCCCATCATGCAGATGGGTGGAGCCTCCCCGACGCGCGATGTCAATGTCGGCGCCAAGTGCACCAACATCGCCGTCAACGACACCCCCTGAGTCGCTGACTCTCTCACGGTGTTCCCGCCCGCGGCGGCCACACCGTGAGGCATCCCCTCGTTGGGAATCGCGGCCCTGGAAGTCTGCCTTCCAGGGCCGCTGCCACGAAAAGGGCTTCCGGCGACAGTGCTGAGCGCACCGCCCGGAAAGCCAATTTGGAGGCTTTATGCACATGCGCAAAAGGACGGCGCTTCTTGTGACGGCCGTGGGCGCGCTGCTCATCAGCGGCACGGGCGGAGCCGACGCCGCCGACCCCGGTCCCGGCCTCGTGGCCGGCGCCAACGGCGGGAGCCAGAGCAATCGCTGCGACACCAGTTCCGCAATCGGCCCCGTCACGGTCGCCGCCAGTCCGACCGAAATCAGCAATGAGACCGACTGCGTCAATTACGCCGAGTCGGGCGTGACGGAGCAGAAGAACCGCTGCCGTACCCACTCCGTCATCGGTCCGATCACCATCGCGCTGGCCCCCGGAAGCGAGGTCGACAACCGGACCAACTGCGTCAACATCAGCAAGTCGGGTCACGTGAGGAAGCAGACCAACGACTGTGATTCGACCTCGGTGGTCGGCCCGATCACCATCGGCCCCGGCGAGGTCAAAAACGGGGCCAACTGCGTCAATGTGGCGAGCTCCGAACCGGAGAACGGAAAGCAGAAGAAGAGCGCAGACGGCGCGAAGAGCGGGAAGAGCGGCAGTCAGGGCGGTCGCCAGTAGCCCTGAATCGCTGAGCACCTCCGGAACTCACCCCGAGCTCCGGGAGCGCCCCGCTCATCATGAACGCGGCCCTGGGGAAATTACCCCGGGGTCGCGTTCATGTTGTGATGATTCACGGCCCGTCCGCCATGGGCCGGCCCCTCTCGGCTCGACCCGGATGGTTCCACCGACTTCACCACCGACTGAATATACCTTTACTGTGGCGGACGGGTGATGCTCTCGGTAATTCCGGATCCCGATCTTTGGTATCTCGTTGATGAGGTGTCTGCGGATCATTCGCGGAGACCCTGATATGGAGGCACCAGCACAATGCAGATCGGCAAGAAGGTAGCTCTCATGGCCGCGGCGGCCGCGGGCACAATGGTCGTCGGCGGCGCCGGCAGCGCGAGCGCCCACGGTCTCTCCCCGCACGTCGGCGGCACCGCTCAGCTCAACTCCTGCGACCTGGACCAGGGCGCCACCACCCAGGTCGGGGGCATGGCTCCCACCAGGGAGATCACCACCGGCGCGGACTGCATCAACTTCGCCAGGGGTGTGAGCGGCTCGGTCCTCCAGGCCAACGACTGCGACACGACCACCGGCGCCATCTCCCAGATGGGTGGAGCCTCCCCGACGGGCAACGTCGAGGCCGGGGCCAAGTGCACCAACATCGCGGTCGCGGAGGAGCCGATCGTGGTCGTGCATCAGAACCCGCCGAAGAAGCAGAAGGCCAAGGAGCAGCACAAGGCCAAGGAGCACCACAACAAGGCCAAGGAGCCGCACAAGGCCAAGCACTCGCACAAGGTCAAGCAGTCCCACAAGGCCAAGGACCCGCACAAGGCCAAGAAGCACCACACCAAGGCCAAGGCGAAGAAGAAGGACTGCAAGCACTGACGGTCGAGCACGCGGTCAGGCAGGCGGCGCCCCTGGAAGCAGGACTTCCGGGGGCGCCGCGGCGTTCAGCGGTCGTCACGCTTCTTTTCTCAGCACCCCGCGAGGGCCGGTACGCACTGGTTCGGGTTGTTCCCCGAGACCGTGGTCGCGGTGAGCGAGATCGTGCCGCCGTCGGTGAAGATCCCGCCACCCTGACCGCCATTGGCCGTATTACCGGTGACGGCGTCGCTGATCATTTGTGTGGTGCCCGCGTGCTGGAAGACACCGCCGCCGTTCAGCGTGGCGACGTTCTGGGACACTGTGGTGGACAGCACCCGCAGCGCGCTGCCCATATTGGCGATACCGCCACCGAAACTGCCGGCGGTGTTCTCGAGCACCCGGCTGCCGTTGATCGTGAGATCTCCGATCGAGGTGACAATACCTCCGCCCTCGAAGTTCGTCGTTCTGTTGCGCTGCACCGTGACGGCGCTCAGCAGCGTTGTTCCATAGTTTTCGAGGCCGCCGCCCGAGCTGTCCGCGATATTGTCGGAAATGGTGCCGCCCGAGACACTGAGAGTGGCCGAGGTATTGACGTGAATACCGCCACCGTTCCCAGCGGAGTTATGCGTCACATCCGTGCCCGAAAGCACCGCCGAGCCGCCCGAGGCGACCTCGATACCACCGCCGACGTTGCTGGCGGTGTTGCCCGTGACCGTGGACTGGGCCAGCCGCAGCGTGCCCCGGTCGAGGACGCCACCGCCGTCGGTGCCCGCCCCCGAGGTCGCGCGGCCGCCCGAAAGGGTCACGCCGTTGACCGTAAGGCTTCCACCGGGCGCGACCTCCGCGATCCGGAAGTCTGCGGCGGACGCGCTGCGTCTGATGGTCGCTTGGATGCCGGTGATGCTTACGTCGCGGGTGATGAGCGGCAGTCCGTCGGGGCCGTTGGGACCGGTGTACGCCGCCGAACCCAGGGTGTACACACAGCCCGTGGCCAGGACGACGCCCCCGCCCGAGGCCGAGCTGTTGGCCTCGCTGACCGCGGCGACCAGCGCCGCCGCGTCCCCGCAGGGCACCGGGACCGCCTGCTCGCCGTCCCCTCCCCCGCCGCCCTTCCCCTCGGCGGAGGCCGGAGCGGAAACCGCCCATGCCGATACCGCCAGCGCCATGATGGGGATCAACCCCCGGATCGTTGTCACGAGTCGCACGAGCCGTCTCCTTACGCGTTCCTGAGCAGCAGCAGGTTCAGGCTCTGCGGTCGAGCAGCGATCGGCACCCGCTCAAGCGCCGGTCGAGTGAGACTCGATCTTGCGTACGAGGCGGGACGCCCCGCCCGGCTCCGGGGCCCGGACGACGGGCAGCGGGCGGCGGACAGCGGGCAGCGGACCCTCAGGAACGAGGAAACCGCAGGTCACCGATGGTGCCTGCGGTCTCCGAGGTGGGTCATCAGGGGCTCGAACCCTGAACCAATGGATTAAAAGTCCACTGCTCTGCCAATTGAGCTAATGACCCGCACCCCCGCAGCATAGCTCGGCCAGGGGCCAACACCCGAGCCAATACCCTCCGGGAGCGAAAGGCCGTGCAACAGCACGGTGTTGCACGGCCCTCTTGACGCCTCGGCCGGACGCCGGTCAGACGCCTGGACCAGGCTCCCCGATCGGCTCTCCGACCAGGTTCTCCGGTCAGGATCTCCGGTCGGACCGATCAGCCGTTGCGCTTCCAGCGCGGCTTGTCGGCACGGCGGTCGAAGGACCGGTCGTGCGAACCGTGGGAGCGCTCGTAGGAACGGCCGCCGGTGCCGCCGCCCCGGTGGTCGTCACGGCGGGCCGGGCGGTCGTCGCGGCGGTCCCGGTTGAACGGACGGTCCCCGCCACGGTGGTTGTGGTCGCGGCGCTCGAAGGGACGGCCGCCACGGTCGTTGTCCCGGCGGTCGAAGGAACGGCCACCACGGTCATCACGGCGCTCGTACGGGCGGCCGCCACGGTCGTCACGGCGGCCGAAGCCACCGCGGTCATCCCGGCGGTCGCGGCCGAACGAGCGATCGTCACGGCGGTCCCGGCCGAAGCCACGGTCGTTGTCGCGACGGTCGAAGGAACGGCCACCACGGTCATCACGGCGATCGTCCCGACGGTCGTCGCGGCGGTCATCGCGCCGGTCCCGGTTGAAGCCACGGTCGTTGTCCCGGCGGTCGAACGAGCGGCCACCACGGTCATCACGGCGGTCGTCCCGACGATCCCGGCCGAAGCCGCGGTCGTCCCGACGGTCATCACGGCGGTCCCGGCCGAAGCCACGGTCGTTGTCCCGGCGGTCGAAGGAACGGCCACCACGGTCATCACGGCGATCGTCCCGACGGTCATCGCGGCGGTCATCGCGCCGGTCCCGGTCGTACGAGGAGCGGCGCGGCGCCTCGGCGGTGCCCGTGCCCTCGGCGGCCGCCGCCTGGGCGGCGGGCACGGTCACGGGCTCCGCCGTACGCTGCGCCGGCAGCGTCACCGTGGCCTCGGCCACCGCCGCCCCGGCCTCGGCCGCCGACTCCGCCGACTCCGCCGACTCCGCCGGAACGACGGTCTCGCCGCGTTCGCGGGCCGCCCGCGCGGCCAGCCGGTCGGCCTCCTCGCGGAGCTCGACCGCACGCCGCTGCACCCGCTCCAGCTCCCGGGTGAGGTCCTGCGCCTCGCGCTCGGCCTGCTTGGCGGCGTTCGAGGCCGCCTCCGCCTGCACCTCGGTGAGCGAACGCGCACCGGTGATCCGGGCCACGTCCTCGTCGAAGGCTCCGGCGCCGCCCACGATGTGGCGGGAGGCGTCGACGCCCGCGTCCTCCATCAGCCGGAAGATCTGGCGGCGCTGGTGCGGCAGGGCCAGCGAGACGACGGTGCCGCTCTGGCCCGCCCGCGCCGTACGGCCGGAGCGGTGCAGATAGTCCTTGTGGTCGCCGGCCGGGTCCACGTTCAGCACCAGGTCGATGCCGTCGACGTGGATACCGCGCGCGGCGACGTCCGTGGCGACGAGCACATTGACGTACCCGTCCTTGAAGTCGGCCAGGGTGCGGGTGCGGGCGCCCTGCGTCATGCCGCCGTGCAGCGCGTCGGCGCGTACACCCGCGTCACGCAGCTGCTCGGCGACGCGGTCGGCGCCCAGCTGGGTCCGCACGAAGATGATGGTGCGGCCCTTGCGCGCCGCGATGGCGGCGGTGACCGGCGCCTTGTCCTTCGGCTTCACGACGAGCACATGGTGGGTCATGGTCGAGACGGCGCCCGCGGACGGGTCCACCTCGTGGGTGACCGGGTCGACCAGGTAGCGCTTGACCAGGGTGTCGATCTCGTTCTCCAGCGTCGCGGAGAACAGCAGCCGCTGCCCGCCCTGCGGCACCAGGTCGAGGATCTCGGTGACCTCGGGCAGGAAGCCCATGTCGGCCATCTGGTCGGCCTCGTCGAGGACCGCGATCTGCACCTTGTCGAGGGACGCGGCACCGCGCTCGATGATGTCGCGCAGCCGGCCCGGAGTGGCGACGAGGATGTCGACACCGCGCTCCAGGGCGTAGATCTGATTGCCCATCGAGGTGCCGCCGCAGACGACCTTCAGCTTGAGGCCGAGCACATCGCCGTAAGGCTGAAGCGCGTCGCTCACCTGCATCGCGAGTTCACGGGTCGGGGTGAGGATCAGACCGCGGGGGCGCTTCTTCTCGGTGTGGCCGCCGGCCAGCGTGGTCAGCAGCGGAAGGCCGAACGAGAGGGTCTTGCCGGAGCCGGTGCGGCCGCGGCCGAGAATGTCGCGTCCGGCGAGGGCGTCGGGGATGGTCGCGGCCTGGATCGGGAAGGGCGTGGTGACGCCGTTCTGCGCGAGCTTGCGGACGATCTGTTCGGAAAGGCCGAGGTCGGCGAAAGTGATGTCGGGCGCCTTAGGGGTCTCGGGGGCTTCCGTGGCGGCGTGCTCGGACGGCTCGGCGTGAGCGGTGTGCTCGGACGACGGCGTCTGGTCGGCCTGCTCGGCCGACGCGGTCGGCTCGCTCGGTACGGCCTGCTCAGTCGGTACGGCCTGCTCGGCCGCCGCGGCCGACGCGGTCAGCTCAGTCGACGCGGTCGCCTCAGTCGGCTCGTCGAGGGCGGGCATGACGGCGTGGTCAGTGGAAACGGACATGCGAAATGCGAAACCTTCCGGAGTCTCGGCACGCGCCCAAACTCCGTGTGATGTCGCAAACAACCGCCTCGATGCGGTCAGCCACGGGATAGCAAGGAACGCGCCTCACGGCGCACTTCTCCAAGGCGCCGGGCAAATGGGATCAAACGATCTACCACCATACGCACCTTCCCCCCTCAAGAGCAAATGCGCTCCGTTCGCGCCGTGTCTCCTGCGCCGCGTCCCCCGTGCCGCGTCCCCTGTGCTGCGTCCCCTGTGCTGCGTCCCCTGGCCTAGCCCGCCGGCTGATCGGACGGAGAAGCGGGCGGGGTCGCGGGCTCGGCGTCGGTCGGCTTCGGGTCCGGTGCGCTCGGCGGCGGGCTCGACGGCCGGGGCGCGGAGGCCGCATCGGACGGGTCGGCGCCGCCCGGCTGCGGTGGCGCCGAGGGGGCCGGGCGGTGGTGCGGGGCCCCGGCCCGGCCGGACGGGGCCGAAGGGGCGGCCTCCGGGTCGGTGGCGGAGGCCGAGGCCGACCGGTCCTCGCCGTCCTTCCGATGCTCGCCCTTTTCCCCCTCCTTCTTCCCCTTCTCCCCCTTCCCGTCCTTCCCGCCCTTGTCATCCTGATCGGAGCCTGCATCCGCATGCCCCCTGCTGTCCGACCGCACCACGGCGCCGCCCGTGTCCGCCGCCTCGCCCTTCTGGTGGGAGCCGCGGTGCTTGTCCGGCCGCTCGGGATCGTCGGAGATGCTCATGCAGCCGCCCAGCGCCATCGCCGCGGCCACGAGCGCCGCGAGCGCCGCCCCGCGCGTCGCGGCACGGGGCGCGTGCCGGGAGGTCCGAGGGGAACGGGCGGTGCGAGGAGCGGGGAATCCGGGCATGCGCGGGACACCTCCAGGCGGCAGTGATGTGACGCCCTGCCCAACTGGCCCCGCCCCGCCCAGGACACGCATACGGTACGGACCCGGCCCGTCCCGTAGACCGCACGTCCGGCGTCGGCCGTAGCCCGGACCCTGCCGATGTCCGGCGGCGGGCGTAGCCCGGGTCAGCCGTGCCCGGGATCAGCCGTCACCGGGATCGGCCGCGCCCGGGGACCGCCATGCCCGGGATCGGCCGTGCCCGGGGACCGCCATGCCCGGGATCGGCCGTGCCCGAGAGCAGCCGCCGTCACCGGGAATAGCCGAAAACGGGATCAGCCGGCACCGGAAACAGCCATGCCCGGGATCAGCCGTCACCGAGATCAGCCGTGGCCGGTAACAGCCAGGCGCCGGGCCAGTCGTAGCCCGGGGTGGGGGCCAGCCGTGCCCAACGCCAGTCGTGCCCAAGGTCAGCCGTAGCCCAGCGCGTGCAGCCGGGCGTCGTCGATCCCGAAGTGGTGTGCGATCTCATGGACCACGGTCACCTCGGTCTCCTGGACGACGTCCTCCCGCGTCTCGCTCATCCGCAGCGTCGGCCCCCGGTAGACCGTGATCCGGTCCGGCAGGACGCCCGCGTACCACTCACCCCGGTCGGTGAGCGGCGTCCCCTCGTAGAGCCCGAGCAACTCGGGGTCGTCCGCCGGTGGCTCGTCCTCCACGAACACGGCCACGTTGTCCATGAGCCGTGTCAGCTCCGGCGGGATCCGGTCCAGCGCCTCGGCGACCAGTTCCTCGAACTCCTCGCGCGTCATCTCCAGCACGAGGCCATTGTCGGGCAGCCCGGCCCGGAAAGGCGCGGTCCGCGCCAAGGTATCCGCGCCACCGCCCAGGCATACGCCTTCGCGCGCCCAGGCATACGCCTTCGCGCGGCCGGGCATACGGGATCAATGGCCCGCGAACCGCTCCGGCTGCTCCGCGCCACCGCTCAGCGCGCACGTACCGCGGCCGTCGTCCCTCTCCGCCGCTTCCGCCCCCTCCGCCGCTTCCGTCTCCTCCGCCGCCCATCGCCCCTCCCCTCATCCACCCCGTCCCTCGATCCGACGGCGCTCGACCACGCGGCGCTCGATCCCACCGCGCGCCCTCGCCCCGTCGTTCGCGCCGCCGGGCTGGCCGCCGTGACCGTCCTCGGCGCCTGGATCGGACTGCTGGTGGTCGGCAGCGTCCACATCTCCGTGGGCCCCATGGACACCCGGATGGCGCTGCGGCCGTCCCTCACCGGCGGCACCAAGATCAACGTGGCCCCGCTCGGCGCGCTCGAGCTGAACAGCCACCACGCCCCGCTCCGCCTCGACGTGGATGTGGACCGGCTCGACCCCGTACGGTCCCAGGCCCTCGTCGACCATCCCGAGCGGCTCTCCGGGCTACAGGACGAGGTCGCCGGCGATGTCACCCACGGCACCCTCGACCTCGCGTTCCGCTCCTGCGTCGCCGTCGTCTTCGGCGCCACCGCGCTGGGCCTGGCCGTCTACCGCCGCCCGCGCCGGGCGATGGCCGCCGGGGGGCTCGCGCTCACGCTGCTGATCGCCTCCGGGGGCGCCGTATACGCGACCTGGAACCCGAAGTCCGTACTGGAGCCGCGCTACTCCGGGCTGCTCTCCAGCGCCCCCTCGATGGTCGGCAACGCGCGCAGCATCGTGACCGACTTCGACGTCTACCAGCGGGAGTTGGCGCGGATGGTGACCAACGTCACCCAGCTCTACGAGGCGACCTCGACGCTCCCCGCGTATCAGCCGGACCCGACCACCATGCGGGTGCTGCACATCTCGGACGTCCATCTCAATCCGGCCGCCTGGCACATCGTGGAATCGCTGGTGCGGCAGTACAAGATCAATGTGATCGTCGACACAGGCGACACGATGGATCACGGCACCTCCGCCGAGAACGGCTTCCTCGAACCCGTCTCCGACCTCGGCGCCCCCTATGTCTGGGTACGCGGCAACCACGACTCGGCGTCGACCCAGCGCTACCTCGCCCGGCGCAAGGGGGCGCATGTCGTGGACAACGGCGAGGTGATCACCGTCGGCGGGCTGCGGATCGCGGGCATCGGCGACCCGCAGTTCACCCCCGACCGGTCCGCCGCGGCCGCCGGCGACGCGGTCGAGCACCGCGCCGGACGGCGGCTGGCCGAGGCGATCCGGGCCCGCAAGGCCACCGGCGCCCCGGTCGACATCGCCCTCGCCCACAACCCGATCGCCGCCCGGGAGACCGACGGCACCGTGCCGCTGGCCCTCACCGGGCATGTCCACCACCGCCGTACGGAGGTGCTGCCGGGCGGCACCCGGCTGATGACGGAGGGGTCGACGGGCGGCAGCGGGCTGCGTGCGGTGGACGACGGCACACCGGACAAGGTGCAGGCGTCGGTCCTCTATCTGGACCGGGACACCCGACGGCTCCAGGCGTGGGACGAGATCGATCTGGGCGGTTTGGGCCTGGCGAAGGCGGAGGTCAGCCGCCATTTGCCGGCCGAGAACCGGCCGGGGGCCACGCCGACGCCCACCACTCCGTAAACCGTTTTGGCGAACCTCACCGGCATCCCATATGCTTCTCGCGTCCCCGAAAGCGCCGCGAGGCGCCCAGGTGGGCCATCGGCCCTCATCGTCTAGTGGCCCAGGACGCCGCCCTTTCAAGGCGGTAGCACGGGTTCGAATCCCGTTGGGGGCACCACCTTATGTAGTCACCGCAGGTCGGAACGTACCTGCCGGTGACTTTTTTGTACGCGCGGATCTGTACGCGCCAATCCGTACCCGCGGATTTGTCCGCGCAGAAGCCACCGGAGCCCCCGGCCCCCCCGGCCCCCGGAATGGCTTCCTCCCCGACGTGGTTGTACGCAGCGGACCCGCCGCAGACCCCACACGAGGGAGCGCAGATGACCGTCCAGGATGTCGACCGGGTGAGCTTCGCCGAGGAGTGGCAGCGGTGGCACCGCGACCACGAGCAGGCGCTCGCCAGTCCGCACGGCTTTCTCGCGATCACCAGCCTGCGATGGCTGAGCCCGGAGCCGGCCCGCTTCGAGGACGCTCCCGGGGCCTGGTCCAGCGGCCCGGACGGCGTGGTGGTCGAGCTGGCCGAGGGCGAGGAGCTGACCGTCGGCGGCACGGTGGTGCGCGGCCGGTACGTCTTCGGCGTGATCGCCGAGCGGGACAGCCTGTACCCGAGGTACGGCGACGCGGTGATCGAGGTCGCCAAGCGCGGCGGCCACGACATCATCCGCCCCCGCCACCCCGGCAATCCGCTGCGCACCGCCTACACCCGCACCCCCGCCTACACCCCCGACCCCCGCTGGGTCCGCACCGGCCGCTACCTCCCCTTCGACGCGCCGCGCGCGGTCACCGTGGGCGCCGCGGTGGAGGGACTGGAGCATGTCTACGACGCGCCCGGACAGGTCGAGTTCGAACTGAACGGCGAGACCTTCCGGCTCACCGCCTTCAACGGCAGGCGCCCCGGCAGCCTCCTGGTGCTCTTCACCGACGCGACCTCCGGCGTGACCACGTACGCGGCGAACCGCTCCCTCCAGATCGACGCCCCCGACGACGCCGGCCGGGTCACCCTCGACTTCAACCGCGCCACGAACCTCCCCTGCGCCTACACCGACCTCGCGACCTGCCCCCTGCCGCCCACCGAGAACCGACTGCCGCTCGCGATCGAGGCGGGCGAGCGCATCCCCCTGGAGCGCGGCGGACAGCCCTGACCCGCCTCCGGCGTCAGACGACGGTCACGGCATGCCGGACGACGGCGTCGAACAGATAGCCCTGGGTGTTGTAGACGGCCTGATCGGGCTGGCTGCGGCCCGCGGTGTCGGTGGCGCGGGCGAGCAGTTCGGCCGGCCCCGGGGCGGAGGGCCGCCATGGGAGGCTCCACCGCACCCAGCCGTCCGGACGCGGGGCGTCCCGGCGGCGGGCCGGCCGCCAGGTGACGCCGCCGTCCGTGCTGACCTGGACATCCCGTACTCCACCGGCGCCGGATCGATACAGCGTCAGCCCTACGGCCGATGGCGAAACCACCCACGACGATTACGCACCGCACCCATCGACCACGCGTGGCATTCGCCTCCCCCGCCGGTCCGCCTGCCCTCCCCACCGCCCGGTGAGCGGTCAGAACAGGGTCGGAGGTCTGATACGCTGATCCAGCGACAACGACGCGGCGGAGAAAAATCAAGCCCCGGTTCGAACGTCGCAAAGGAGTGTGAATCCACGGCGAGAAATCCCGTTGGGAGCACACGCCACCATGTGCGAGACTCGTGCTCGTACACGCAAGGTCCTGTGGAGCAGTTTGGAGTGCTCGCCACCCTGTCAAGGTGGAGGCCGCGGGTTCAAATCCCGTCAGGACCGCTGCGGCTGGGTAGCTCAGTTGGTACGAGCGTCCGCCTGAAAAGCGGAAGGTCGCCGGTTCGACCCCGGCCCCAGCCACCGCAGCCCTCACCAGGGCAAAGCCCCCTACCGGTATATCCGGAGGGGGCTTTTCGTCGTGTGGTCACTGCGCCGCGTCGATCAGACGTAGGCGCAGATGGCGAAGACGCTGATGCCCACGTTGTCGGTGGCGGTCTGCCGGCCCAGGCCGATCCAGCCCCTTCCGTCGTCGGTGGGGAAGCTGCCGACGAGGATGGCGGTGTCGCCCCGTGCCTCGGCGCCGCCGCCGATGACCTTCTTTCCCTGGGGGCAGTACACGGTGCGCCGTTGGAAGTTCGGGACGTTCTCATTGGGCAGTGTGACCAGTTCGTATCCGGGCACTCCGGCGCCGGGGCGGGGGGTTTCGTGGGGGACGGGCGCCTCGACGCGGTGGGAATCGGTCGTCTGGACGCCGCTGTGCTGGACCCCGCTGTCCTCGCCGCCCTGTGTTGCCGACGCGACGCCTGGCGTCAGCGCCATGGTCAATGCGCGGCAGCGATGACGAGCCTTCCACGCATGTGTGTCCTCCCTTCGTCACGGGCCCCTGGCGGGGCCGACACCGTGAGAAGCGTGACCAGGCAATGCGGAGAGCAAGGCCTGAAAGTATGCAAATCCCACGAAGGTGGGAAGCGTGCGGGGCGTACGGGAGCACCCGCGCCGTCGGAGCTCGGTGGCCAGAAGGGTCGGGCGGCTACGCCGGTGTCGGCCGTGCCGGCCGTACGCTGGGCGGATGACGCGGCTGATCGTGGCGGGCGGAGGTGGCGGGGACGCCGTTGCCGCCGCGGTGATCGATCGGGCTCTGTACCGGGAGGGGACGGCCGACGACCGGGCCGTGGTCCTGACCTACGCCTGGGACCGGCTGCTCGTCGACCCCGTTCCCGGGCCCCGGGGAGCTGCCGGCTTCACCGGGCTGCGGGCACTGACACCCAGCGTGTACGCCGTGCCCGAGGACGCGAAACCGGTGGCGCCGGCCGGGTCCACACTGCCCCGGCTGGCCGCCGAGCTGCCGCACACCTTCGCCCTGCTCGATCCCCACCACGGGGTGACGGGCATGGTCCGGCAGCTGGAAGAGGTGATCGAGCACCTGGCCCCGGCGTCGGTCGACCTGCTGGACGTGGGCGGTGACATCCTCGCGCGGGGTGATGAGCCGACGCTGCGCAGCCCGCTCGGGGACGCGCTGTCGCTCGCCGCGTGTGCCCAGGTCGACGCGGAGATCCGGCTGCTGGTCGCCGGGCCGGGGCTGGACGGGGAGATTCCGGTGGCGGTGCTGCGCGAACGGCTCGGGGCGGTGGTCCATACGCTGACCGCCGAGGACGTCGCGCCCATCGGCCCCGTCATGGAATGGCATCCGTCGGAGGCCACCGGCATGCTCACGGCGGCAGCGCGGGGCGTGCGCGGGCTGTGCGAGGTACGGGACGCGGGGCTGACGATCCCGCTGACGGACGACGGGCCCGTGGTGCACGAGGCGGATCTCGACGCCGCGTTCCGCCGGAACCTGCTCGCCGGCGCCATCGCCGACACGACCGGCCTCGCCGAGGCCGAGGCGCACTGCCGGGATGTCTGCGGATACTCGGAGATCGACTACGAACGGGAGAAGGCCGCGCGGTTCCGGGCGACGCCCGAGGGACCCTTCCGGCCCAGGGCCGTGCTCGTCCAGGTCGCCCGATACGCGGAGGAGGCCCACGCCCGCGGGGTCAGCCACACCACCTTCCGCCGCCTCACCGAGGTCCTCGGTCTCAGCGGTGCCCAACGCGCCGACCTGCGGGCTTTGCTGATCGGGACGCAGCCCGAACGGTATGACGCCCCGCTGTGGCGACTGTGATCGCTCGGATGGGGTACAGTTGATCTCGCAACGCCGCCCCGAGGGGCGGGAGTTGATGCGTCGGTCGTCTAAGGAAAGATACTCGTCTCCAAACGAGGGATGTAGGTGCAAGGCCTGCTCGGCGCTCCGGTATGAAGACCCTCCCCTGATCATCAGGGGAGGGTCTTTTTCGTCTGCCCGACGTCCGGCGCACCGCGCCCCGCGCCCGCGTCCGTACCCCTCCCTCCTCAGCACCTCGTCGGCGTCGCCCTCGGCGGTCGGCCGCCCGGGTGGCGGTGGCGCCAGGTCCAGAAGACCACCGCGGACACCAGGCACCAGCCCGCCAGCACCAGGAAGGGGAAGGCGTGCTGGTGCTGGCGGAAGTAGATCGCGGTGTGCTGGGCGTTGACCGACGCGCCCGGCGGGAGCCAGCGGCCGATGGTGCCGAGGAGGGACGGGAGCAGGGGCCAGGAGACGGCGCCGCCGGAGGAGGGGTTGCCGAGGAGCACCATCAGACCCCAGGTGGGGATGAGCGCCCAGCGTCCGAAGAGGACGTTGAACATCGAGAACACCAGTCCCGAGGTGAGCATCGTCAGCGCCAGGATCGCCCAGGACTCGGGGAACGGGAGCCGCAGCGCGCCCAGCCCCCAGTCGACGATCGCCGCGATCGTGAACCCGCCGAGCAGGGCGTACGCGATGATGAAGAGGATCCGTTCGCCCGGGTTGAGCCCGGAGGCGTTCACGCTGAGCTGGATGGCGCCGAGGAAGCCGATGATGGTGGCGGCCAGGGAGATGTAGAAGACCGCGAGGCCGCGCGGATCGCCGCGCTGGAGCGGCTTGACGTCCGTGACCTCGACCGGGACCCTGGCGGCCCGGCCGACCTTCACGGCCGCCTGGGTGAGCACCTGGGCGACGCTCGACCCCGCCGCGCCGGCGACGTCCAGCCGCACCCCGTGGTCGCGCATCCGCAGGACCGCGAAGACCCGCTGCTCCTCCAGGGACCAGCGGGCCTGCTCGTCGGAGGGGTAGGCGTGCAGCCGCAGGGAGGCGTTCAGGGCCTTCTCCATCCCGGCGATGAACCGGTGCCGCGGGGCGGCGGTGCCGTCGTCGGTGATCACCACGGCGGTGGGGATCTTCCGGGGCGTGGGGTTGGCGAAGGCGTAGGTGTACGAGCCCGCGAAGAGTCCCGCGCCCGCGGAGATGATCAGCACGATGACGGTCGCGGGGAAGTACGGGGACCGTTTGAAAGAGGTCCACACCGATCGTGGTGATCGACGCTCGGGGTCTGGGCGCTGCGCCAGGTCATCGGCCATGAGGCCACGCTAAAGCGACTATCTCGGACATACCGCGCGACGCGGCGCGGACGGAAATGGTTCGCCAGCCGTTTTCGGAAGGTGAGATCCTGGGATCCGTATGTCCACCACGCCTGCCCCCGCCCTGCCCGCCCTGCTGGAGCGGCTGCCCGAGCTGATGCTGCGCGACCAGCAGCGGCTGGGGCGCCGCCTCGACGGAGTGCGCCGGATCCGTAAGCCCGAGGCCCGAGCCACCGTACTCGAGGAGATCGCCGAGGAGATCACGCGTGCCGAGCTGAGGGTCGCGGACCGCCGCGCCGCCGTGCCGGCCGTCACCTATCCGGAAGAGCTGCCGGTCAGCCAGAAGAAGGACGCGATCCTCGAGGCCGTCCGGGATCACCAGGTGGTGATCGTCGCGGGGGAGACCGGCTCCGGGAAGACCACCCAGATCCCGAAGATCTGCCTGGAGCTCGGGCGCGGCGTCAAGGGCCTTATCGGCCATACGCAGCCCCGCCGGATCGCGGCCCGTACCGTGGCCGAGCGCATCGCCGAGGAGCTGCGCTCGCCGCTGGGCGAGTCCGTCGGCTGGAAGGTCCGCTTCACCGACCAGGTGAGCAAGGACACCCACGTCAAGCTGATGACCGACGGCATCCTGCTGGCCGAGATCCAGACCGACCGCGAGCTGCGCCAGTACGACACGATCATCATCGACGAGGCCCATGAGCGCAGCCTCAACATCGACTTCCTGCTCGGCTATCTGGCCCAGCTGCTGCCCCGCCGCCCCGACCTCAAGGTCGTGATCACCTCCGCCACCATCGACCCGGAGCGCTTCTCCCGGCATTTCGGCGACGCCCCGATCGTCGAGGTCAGCGGACGTACGTATCCGGTCGAGGTGCGCTACCGCCCGCTGCTGGAGGAGGGCGGGGAGGACGGCGACCGCGACCAGATCACCGCGATCTGCGACGCGGTCGACGAGCTCCAGGCCGAGGGCCCCGGCGACATCCTGGTCTTCCTCTCCGGTGAGCGGGAGATCCGCGACACCGCCGACGCGCTGAACAAGAAGAAGCTCCCGGCCACCGAGGTGCTTCCGCTGTACGCCCGGCTGTCGCACGCCGAGCAGCACCGGGTCTTCCAGAGACACACCGGCCGCCGGATCGTGCTGGCGACGAACGTCGCCGAGACCTCGCTGACCGTCCCCGGCATCCGCTACGTGATCGATCCGGGCGCCGCCCGGATCTCCCGTTACAGCCACCGCACCAAGGTCCAGCGGCTGCCCATCGAGCCGATCTCGCAGGCCAGCGCCAATCAGCGGAAGGGCCGCTGCGGCCGGACCAGCGACGGCATCTGCATCCGGCTGTACTCCGAGGACGACTTCCTCACCCGCCCGGAGTTCACCGACGCCGAGATCCTCCGCACCAACCTGGCCTCCGTCATCCTCCAGATGACCGCCGCCGGCCTCGGCGACATCGAGAAGTTCCCCTTCATCGATCCGCCGGACCGCCGCAACATCAAGGACGGCATCCAGCTCCTGGAGGAGCTGCACGCCCTGGACAGCAAGCAGAAGGACCCGCGCAAGCGGCTCACCCAGGTCGGCCGGAAGCTGGCCCAGCTGCCGGTGGACCCGCGGCTGGCCCGGATGGTGCTGGAGGCGGACCGCAACGGCTGTGTCCGCGAGGTGATGGTGATCGCGGCGGCGCTGTCCATCCAGGACCCGCGCGAGCGTCCCTCCGACAAGCAGCAGCAGGCGGATCAGAGCCACGCCCGCTTCAAGGACGAGTCCAGCGACTTCCTGGCCTTCCTCAACCTGTGGAAGTACATCCGGGAGCGGCAGAAGGAGCTGTCCTCGTCCGCCTTCCGCCGGATGTGCCGCAATGAGTTCCTCAACTACCTGCGCATACGCGAATGGCAGGACATCTACAGCCAGCTGCGCACGGTCGCCAAGACCATGGACATCCACATGTCCGAGCAGGACGCGGCGCCCGACCACATCCACACCTCGCTGCTGGCGGGGCTGCTCTCCCATGTGGGTCTCAAGGACACCGACAAGAACGAGTACTTGGGCGCGCGCAGCGCCAAGTTCGCGGTGTTCCCCGGCTCGGCGCTGTTCAAGAAGCCGCCGCGCTGGGTGATGTCGGCCGAGCTGGTGGAGACGTCCCGGCTGTGGGCGCGGGTCAACGCGCGGGTCGAGCCGGAGTGGATCGAGCCGCTCGCCCAGCACCTGGTCAAACGCACCTACAGCGAACCGCACTGGGAGCAGAAGCAGGCCGCGGTGATGGCGTATGAGCGGGTCACGCTCTACGGTGTGCCGATCGTCGCCCAGCGGAAGGTCAACTACGGCCGGATCGACCCGGAGACCAGCCGCGACCTGTTCATCCGCAACGCCCTGGTGGAGGGCGACTGGCGCACCCATCACCAGTTCTTCCACGACAACCGCAAACTGCTGGGCGAGGTCGAGGAGCTGGAGCACCGTGCCCGGCGCCGCGACATCCTCGTGGACGACGAGACGCTCTTCGACTTCTACGACCAGCGGATCCCCGAGCACGTGGTCTCGGGCGCGCATTTCGACTCCTGGTGGAAGCACAAACGGCGCGAGGCGCCGGAGCTCCTCACCTTCGAGAAGTCGATGCTCATCAACGAGCGGGCGCAGGACGTCACCAAGGACGCCTACCCGGACTCCTGGCGCCAGGGACGGCTCAAGTTCAAGGTGACCTACCAGTTCGAGCCGGGCGCGGACGCGGACGGCGTGACGGTCCACATCCCGCTCCAGGTGCTCAACCAGGTCACCGCTGACGGTTTCGACTGGCAGATCCCGGGGCTGCGCGAGGACCTGGTCACCGAGCTGATCCGCTCGCTGCCCAAACCGGTCCGCCGGCACTACGTCCCGGCGCCCAACTACGCCAAGCGCTTCCTGGACGCCGCCGTGCCCCTCCAGGAACCGCTGACGGCGGCGCTGGGGCGCGAGCTGCACCGGATGGTGGGCGTGCGGATCGAGCCGGAGGACTGGGACCTGGCGAAGGTCCCCGACCACCTCAAGATCACCTTCCGGGTGGTGGACGAGCGGCGCCGCAAGCTCGCCGAGGACAAGGACCTGGAGGCGCTGCGGCAGCGGCTGCGGCCGAAGACGCGGGCCGCGATCTCCAAGGCGTTCGAGTCCTCCAAGGAGGCCGTGGGGATCGAGCAGCGCGGCGGGCTGACCCGGTGGACGGTCGGGACGCTGCCGCGCACCTTCGAGACGCGCCGCGGCGGCCAGCCGGTCAAGGCGTATCCGGCGCTCGTCGACGAGGGCGCGTCGGTGGCCGTGCGGCTCTTCGACACCGAGGCCGAGCAGCGGGAGGCGATGTGGCGGGGGACGCGCCGGCTGATCCTCCTCCAGCTGCCGTCCAACCCCGCCAAGTTCGTCCAGGGCAAGCTCTCCAACCAAGCGAAGCTGGCGCTTGCCAGCAGTCCGCACGGCAGTGTGCAGGCGCTTTTCGACGACTGCGTGGCCGCCGCGGCCGACCGGCTGATCGCGACCCACGGCGGCCCGGTCTGGGACGAGGAGTCGTTCCGCAAGCTCTTCGACGCGGTGCGCACCGACATCATGGACGCCACGCTGGACACCGTGCGCAAGGTCCAGGAGGTGCTGGCGGCCTGGCAGTCGTGCGAGCGGCGGCTGAAGGCCACCCGCAGCCCCGTTCTGCTGCCGTCCCTCACCGACATCAGGGAGCAGCTCTCGGAGCTCATCACACCGGGTTTCGTGACCGCGCACGGCGTACGGCGGCTTCCGGACCTCATGCGCTATCTGGTGGCCGTGGACCGGCGGCTCCAGCAGCTCCCGGTCAACGCCGACCGGGACCGCGCCCGGATGGCGAAGGTGCGGGAGATGCGGGACGAGTACGCCTGGCTGCTGGAGCAGTTCCCGCCGGGGCGCCCGGTGCCCCAGGAGGCGCTGGAGATCCGGTGGATGATCGAGGAGCTGCGGGTCAGCTACTTCGCGCACGCCCTCGGCACGGCCTATCCGGTATCCGACAAGCGCATCGTGAAGGCCATCGACGCGGCGGCGCCGTAGAGGTGCCCCAGGGGGCTCCGGCGGGCCGCCGGGGCCCCGCCGGGCGCGAGTTCGACCGCACCCCCTGACCTGCTGTAGAGTCTGCAACGCAGCGCACACCGCGCGACGCACAGCGGCGAAGCCGCAGGCGTCGGTGTTGGTCCTGTGGAGCAGTTTGGAGTGCTCGCCACCCTGTCAAGGTGGAGGCCGCGGGTTCAAATCCCGTCAGGACCGCTTTCCCGGAAGGCCCGGATCCGTTCATGGATCCGGGCCTTTCGCATCTTGACGGCCCACCGCAGGCAGCGGTACCCAGACTAAAAGGTGTGCTCGGGGGTGCGCGGGAGGTGCGGCGTATGACGACGTCCGCGAAGCATGAGACCAGGGCGCTGCTGCGGGCCCATCTGGCGGCCGCAGCGAGCTACCGCCACTTCACCCGGCACTGTCCGGTCTGCCACCGCCTGCTGCGGCTGGCGATGGAGCCCTCGGGGGCCGACGAGGCCATGGGCCGGGCCGACCGCGAGGAGACGGCCACGGCGCCCCCGCCAACTCCATGATCCCTTACGGCAGTTGCCTCCTACCGCAATCAGCTACCCCAAGGCAACAGCTGGTTAGTGTGACAGGAGTCACCGAATGGGTTTCCGGAGTGAGGGAACTTACACCCCGCTTACCGCGGGTCAATTTAATATGTGCAATTGCACCGTCTGTCCATGCCCCCCGGGGACACCTCGGAAGTCCCCTCCGGACCGCCTCCGGACCGCCTTCGGCGGGCCGAACGATCGGCACTCCAGGGCCACTTGAAGCCCTGCGGAGGGTACCTCCGGAAGGCCGTCGCGGGCCTGCGTCGCCGGACATAAAAAGATCGCGCCGGACCCGGCGGAGTCCAGCGCGATCAACGACGCACCCATGTCGAGCGGTGGAGGGCCTGTTGGGGCAGGCACCCGTCGTGGTGGAGCTTTACAGGCGAAAGCCGGGCTGGGGGGCCCGGAAATGCCCGGTTATGCGGTTGTTCAGGCCTCGCTGCGCTGCTGCGGGATGCCCGCAAGAAGTGCACGGACCTCCGCTTCGCGGTAGCGCCGATGCCCTCCGAGCGTGCGGATGGACGTGAGCTTGCCTGCCTTGGCCCAGCGCGTGACCGTCTTCGGGTCCACGCGGAACATCGTGGCAACCTCAGCCGGGGTCAGCAGCGGCTCGGCATCAGGGGTGCGAGCGGTCATGAGCGGCCTCCTCGGGAGAACCGAACCATCACGGTTCTTTCCTCTAAATTCTGCACCTTGACCCGCGTTGCCCGAAATGGCGGACGCGAGCCGAGTCGGTTATAGGACGAACGGCTTGTCCTCGGCACTACAACTACACCATCTGTCCAGCCCCGTCGGCCAAACCGATGGAATTGCCCTCTCAGGTGTCCAACCTCAACGGAAGCCGATGGACCATGTCATAGCGGACAGTCACGCGGCCGTGACGATCAGTCACAACAGGATCAGTGGTCATCAGATCCGTCAAGGAGTGCAATACCGATGAATCCGCCCATAGTTGGGCGGAAGGAGCCCCTCCCGGACTCGTTGTCCTATTTTGACACGAGGATGGGGGATTGCCGCAAGGCCCGAAGTCCGTGCTTTAGGTCACGATTGGGGCAATGGCCCGGATCGGGACCTACGTCCCCTCTGTGCCGGAGGCCCGTTCGACCGCCGGTCCGGACACCGGTCCGGTCAGCTGGCGTTCTGCCGCCCGCGGACCGTGCTCCAGCGGTCGGTCAGCCGCTCGTACGCGGCACCCGCCCGCTCCCCGTCCCCGTCGCGCAGCGCCGCGAGGCCCTCCGCCACATCCGCGGCCGAATGGTCGTCCTCGAGCTGCCCGGCCGGCACCGTGTGCACCAGGCCGCCGTAGTCCAGCTCGACCAGTGACCGGGGGTGGAACTCCTCGAGCCACCGGCCGACGTCCACCAGCCCGTCGATCAGCGGCCCCTCGCCGAGGGCCTCCTTGAGCACCTTAAGGCCACGCGCCACCCGGCGCCGCGCCTGGACCATGGGGGTGCGGTAACGGAGGATGAGACCGTCGTCACCCTTGGTGTACTCGCGCTCCTCGTCCGAGAAGAGCACGAACCAGCGCACCGGCACATGCCAGGTGGCCGAGCGGATCCACGGCCGGGCGTCCGGGTTGCGCTCCAGCCACCGCTCGTAGTCCGCCACCGCCTGCCGGCGCACCACCGGGGGCAGGGCCGCGTCCAGGAGGGGCCCGGGAAGGCGCTCCGGCAGCTCTTCCAGGGCCAGCCAGCCCCTCAGCCGGGTGCGCCACGGACAGACGCATGTGACGCCGTCCACGGCCGTCACGAAGGCGTCCGCGCTCTCGTGCACCGGGACCGCCACCGGCGGCACCGGCAGCAGGTCCGCGAGCGAGCGGCGCAGCTCGTCCTGCGCGCCCGGCAGGTCGTCGCGCTTGGCGTACCGCGCCCAGTGCGATCTCTCCGGCTCCGGGAACGCTGCCAGTGGCTCATAGACCCGGAGATACGCCGCGTACGGGACAATCACCGAAGACGCCAAGGTCACACGCGCTCCCTCAAGGCTGAGACCACCGCCAGGGGCTCCCTTACCCCCACCTGACGGCATCGTCCCATGCCCGCCATCCGGACTCGTCGGGGACATGGCCGATCTGCGCGGCCCCAGGGCTTACGCTCTTGGCCACGGCCCTCCCCACCAGCAAGGAGGGCGTCTACCCCGACCTATGGGAGTCACCACCGTGACTGACGTACGTCACACCGTCAGCGTCGACGGTCCGACGGAGAGTCGCGCACCGAACCCTCTCTCACCGCTCTCGACGCTGTTCCGGTCCGATCTCGGCGGGCATGAGCAGGTCCTGCTCTGCCAGGACCGGGAAAGCGGCCTGAAGGCCGTCATCGCCCTCCACTCCACCGCCCTGGGCCCGGCCCTCGGCGGCACCCGCTTCCACGCCTACGCCTCCGAGGAGCACCCCGAAGAAGCGGCGCTCCTGGACGCGCTCAACCTGGCCCGCGGCATGTCTTACAAGAACGCGCTCGCCGGGCTCGACCACGGCGGCGGCAAGGCCGTGATCCTCGGCGATCCCGAGGAGATCAAGACCGAAAAGCTGCTGCTCGCCTACGGTCGCTTCGTGGCCTCCCTCGGTGGCCGCTACGTCACCGCCTGTGATGTGGGCACCTATGTGGCCGACATGGACGTCATCGCCCGTGAGTGCCCCTGGACCACCGGCCGCTCCCCCGAGCACGGCGGCGCCGGCGACTCCTCGGTACTGACCGCCTTCGGCGTCTTCCAGGGCATGCGGGCGAGCGCCCAGGCGTGCTGGGGCGAGCCCACGCTGCGCGGCCGCCGGGTCGGCATCGCGGGGGTCGGCAAGGTCGGCCACCACCTGGTGGAGCACCTGCTGGAGGACGGCGCCGAGGTCGTGGTCACCGATGTGCGCGGCGAGTCGGTGGACCGTGTGCTGGCCCGCCACCCCCGGGTCCAGGCGGTCCGGGACACCGAGGCGCTGATCCGCGCCGACCTGGACGTCTACGCTCCGTGCGCGCTCGGCGGCGCCCTGGACGACGCCACGGTGCCGGTCCTGACCGCGAAGGTGGTGTGCGGCGCGGCCAACAACCAGCTGGCCCATCCGGGCGTCGAGAAGGACCTGGCCGGCCGCGGCATCCTCTACGCGCCCGACTACGTGGTGAACGCCGGTGGCGTCATCCAGGTGGCCGATGAGCTGCACGGTTTCGATTTCGATCGGGCCAAGGCAAAGGCAGCAAAGATTTTCGATACGACTTTGGCCATATTCGATCGGGCACGGACCGACGGCATTCCGCCGGCCGCGGCCGCCGACCGGCTGGCCGAGCACCGGATGGCCGAGGGCCACGACGCCTGAGACAGCAGGCTGAGACAGGCTGAGGCAGCCCGGGACCGCTCGGCGGCCTCCGGGAAGCGGCGTGGACGGGCCGTGCGGGACCTTGCCGTAGGCCGCCGGACGGGGGACGCGGAAGCCCCCGGAGGGCCATTGGCGAGAGATCCCTCACGGCCTGTCGGCGGGTCGGCGCCCAAGACACGTTAAAATCGCAGCTGACCAGCGAGGAACGGGCTCCTCGCGGGTTCTGCCTCGTGGCACGTCGTGTGGGCGACGTACCGTATGGCCACAGAAGCAGGTACCGTTGAAGCCCTACGGACCGGTCTCTCCCGAGAGCCCGCTCCGATTTATGAACGTGAACGCGTGTCAAGACTCTGGGGCCGTCGAGCCCCGTCGTTGAGGGGGTCGAGCCATGGGGCGCGGCCGGGCCAAGGCCAAGCAGACGAAGGTCGCCCGCCAGCTGAAGTACAACAGCGGTGGGACGGATCTCTCACGCCTGGCCGAGGAGCTGGGCGCATCGACATCGAGCCAGCCACCGAATGGCGAGCGGTTCGAGGACGATGAGCTGGACGACGACCCGTACGCACAGTACGCGGATCTGTACAACGACGATGAGGACGAGGACGACGACCAGTCCGATCCGTCCCCGCAGCGTCGCCGCGCCTGAACCACCCGTTCGAGGCGCTGGGCTTTTCGCCGCACACCTCCACCGGTCCGAGGTACCCGCCTCGGACCGGCTTCTGTGCTGCCCGCGCAGCGGGCGCGGCCGGATCAGCGCGCATAGTCACCGGTCAGCGTCACCGCGTCCGCGCTCTCGGCCGTCCGCTCGGTGATCTCACCGCTGACCCAGGCGTCCACCCCGCGGTCGGCGAGTGTGGTGAGCGCCACGTCGACGGAGTCGGCCGGGACGACGGCCATCATGCCGACGCCCATGTTGAGGGTCTTCTCCAGCTCCAGACGCTCGACCGAACCGGCCTGCCCCACCAGCTGGAAGATCGCGCCGGGGGTCCAGGTCGAGCGGTCCACGACCGCGCGCAGCCCGTCCGGGATGACCCGGGCGAGGTTGTTGGCGAGCCCGCCGCCGGTGATGTGCGAGAAGGCGTGCACCTCGGTGGTGCGGGTGAGGGCCAGGCAGTCCAGCGAGTAGATCCGGGTGGGCTCCAGCAGCTCCTCCCCCAGCGTCCGGCCGAGCTCCGGCACCTCGCGGTCCAGCGCCCAGCCGGCCCGGTCGAAGAGCACATGGCGAACGAGTGAGTACCCGTTCGAGTGAAGTCCGGACGACGCCATGGCGATCACCGCATCACCCGTTCGGATACGGTCCGCGCCGAGCACCTGATCGGCCTCGACCACGCCCGTACCGGCCCCGGCGACATCGAAGTCATCGGCGCCCAGCAGCCCCGGGTGCTCGGCGGTCTCGCCGCCCACCAGGGCGCAGCCGGCCAGCGCACAGCCCTCGGCGATGCCCTTGACGATGGCGGCGACGCGCTCGGGGTAGACCTTGCCGACGCAGATGTAGTCGGTCATGAAGAGCGGCTCGGCGCCGCAGACCACCAGGTCGTCCACGACCATGCCGACCAGGTCCCGGCCGATGGTGTCGTACACACCCACCCGCCGGGCGATGTCCACCTTGGTGCCCACCCCGTCGGTGGCGGAGGCGAGCAGCGGACGCCGGTAGCGGGCCAGGGCGGAGGCGTCGAAGAGGCCGGCGAATCCGCCGAGCCCGCCCACGACCTCGGGGCGGCTCGCCTTCTTCACCCACTCCTTCATCAGCTCGACGGCGCGGTCGCCCGCTTCGATGTCGACGCCCGCGGCGGCGTAGGTGGACCCGGACTCGGACGGGCGTGTCATGACGTTGAGATCTTTCGTATCGGGGACGACAGGCGTGCGGCGCTCAGGGGCGGCGCAGGGCGTCGGCACCGCCGACACCAGCGGTCAGCGACCTCACACCATCGGCGTCGGCGCTGCTCGGGGCCTGTGTTTCGGACTCCAGGAGGTGCTTGCCCAGCAGCTCCGGATCCGGCAGCTCCATCGGGTACTCACCGTCGAAGCAGGCACGGCACAGATTCGGCTTGGCGATCGTGGTCGCCTCGATCATGCCGTCGATGGAGATGTACGCCAGCGAATCGGCGCCCAGCGACTTGCCGATCTCCTCGACCGAGAGACCGTTGGCGATCAGCTCGGCGCGGGTGGCGAAGTCGATGCCGAAGAAGCACGGCCACTTGATCGGCGGGGACGAGATCCGGATGTGGACCTCGGCGGCCCCGGCCTCACGGAGCATCCGCACCAGGGCGCGCTGGGTGTTGCCGCGCACGATCGAGTCGTCGACCACGACCAGGCGCTTGCCCTTGATGACTTCCTTGAGGGGGTTCAGCTTCAGCCGGATGCCGAGCTGGCGGATGGTCTGCGAGGGCTGGATGAAGGTACGGCCGACGTACGCGTTCTTCACCAGGCCCGAGCCGTAGGGGATGCCGCTGGCCTCGGCGTAGCCGATCGCGGCGGGGGTGCCGGACTCCGGGGTCGCTATCACCAGGTCGGCGTCGGCCGGGGACTCCTTGGCCAGTTTGCGGCCCATCTCGACGCGGGAGAGGTACACGTTCCGGCCCGCGATGTCGGTGTCGGGGCGGGCGAGATACACGTACTCGAAGACACAGCCCTTGGGCCGGGCCTGCGCGAAGGTGGTGGAGCGCAGCCCCTCCTCGTCGATGGCGACCATCTCGCCGGGCTCGATCTCACGGATGAACGACGCGCCCACGATGTCCAGGGCGGCGGTCTCGGACGCCACCACCCAGCCGCGCTCGAGGCGGCCGAGGACCAGCGGGCGGATTCCCTGCGGGTCACGCGCCGCGTACAGCGTGTGCTCATCCATGAAAACGAGGCTGAAAGCACCCTTGACCTTGGGCAGGACGACCGGGGCCGCCTGCTCGACGGTCAGCGGCTTGCCGTCCTCGTCCACCTGGCCCGCGAGCAGGGCGGTGACCAGATCGGTGTCATTGGTCGCCGCGACCTGGGTGGCCCGGCCGCCGTCCCGCGGCAGGGCCGCGACCAGCTCCGCCAGCTCGGCGGTGTTGACCAGGTTCCCGTTGTGGCCGAGCGCGATCGAACCGTGCGCGGTGGCCCGGAAGGTGGGCTGCGCGTTCTCCCACACCGAGGCTCCGGTGGTGGAGTAGCGGGCATGGCCGACCGCGATATGGCCCGTGAGGGAGCCGAGGGAGGTTTCGTCGAAGACCTGTGAGACCAGGCCCATGTCCTTGAAGACGAGAATCTGGGAGCCGTTGCTCACCGCGATGCCCGCGGACTCCTGTCCGCGGTGCTGCAGTGCGTACAGCCCGAAATAGGTGAGTTTGGCGACCTCTTCTCCCGGCGCCCAGACTCCGAAGACGCCGCAAGCGTCCTGGGGGCCCTTCTCACCGGGGAGTAGGTCGTGGCTGAGTCGTCCGTCACCACGTGGCACGTCATCGAGTCTAGGCCAGTTCCGCGGTGCCTCCGAACGAGGGACCCGCGAGGGGGCGCATGTCACATTCCCGCGCACCGCCCCGGATGCCCCGGAACCCGCGCCCCACCTGCGCACGGCCGAAGGTCCGGAGGACAGCGGTCCAGGTGCTGAGACGGCTGGCTGGGGCAAGGATCACATCCGGACGGAACGGACCGTGACTACCCCAGCACGGGGAGGTGCGCGGAGAGGTCGGCGCGGTCGCCGCTCGCCGTCAGCGGCGCCGACTCCAGGGCCTCGGCCCAGGTCAGGCGGCCCGTGGCGAGGCGGAGCCAGGTCAGCGGGTCGGTCTCGACGACGTTCGGCGGGGTGCCCCGGGTGTGCCGGGGGCCCTCGACGCACTGGACCACGGCGAACGGGGGAATCCGGACCTCGACCGAGCCGCCGGGCGCCTTCGCCGCGAGGGCGTCGGCGAGCACCCGGGTGGCGGTGGCCAGCGCCTGGCGGTCGTGGGCGACGGGGACGCCGGTGGCGGCCGTCAGATCGTCGGCGTGGACCACCAGCTCCACACAGCGGGTGACGAGGTAGTCGTCGAGCCGCATCGCCCCGACACGGGTGGCCAGCAGCCGGTCACCGGGCGCCACGGAGGTCGTCTCCGCGAACCGTTCCTCGGCACGCTCCAGCAGCTCGCCCGGGTCGGCGCCGGCCGCGAGCGCGCGGGTGTCCGCGTCGATCCGGTCGGCATGCGCGTCCGTCGCGGTGGCCCAGCCGGTGACGGTGGTCTGCCGCGCGGGCGGCGCGGGCTGCTCCAGCAGCCGGACGACGGACCGAACGGCCATCCCCAGGTGCGCGATCAGCTCCCGGACCGTCCAGTCGCCGAGCCGGGTCGGGGCGTCCAGGCCCGTCTCGTCCAGTCCCCCGACCGCCTCCCGCACCCGCCGCAGCTGCGCGATCACGGCGGTCCGGGTCTTGGCGGGGTCATAGCTGCGGGCACGGGCACGAGACGGCATGCGGAGAGCTTAGAGGCCCGGGAAGGAGCAGGATGGAGGAAGAAGGGTTATCCATCGGTACGAAAGGTGTGAAATCCCATGGGCGAGCACCCCGATTGCGCCCTGGTGCGTCGCGCCTGTACGGCCTTCTCGGAGGGCGATCTGGATACGGTGGCGACGCTGGTCACGACGGACGTCGTCCACCATGTGCCGGGTGACAACACGATCTCCGGCCATCACAAGGGCCGGGACGCCTGCATGGATCTGTACCGCACGATGTCCGAGGAGACCGGCGGCACCATGCGGGTCGACCTGGAGACGGTGATGTGCGACGGTCGCGGACACGCGATGGCGGTGCACCATCTGCGCGCGGAGCGCGGCAACCGCGGCCTGGACATGAAGAACGGGGACTTCTTCACCATCGTCGGCGGAAAGATCACCGACATCGACGAATGCGCCGAGGACATCGATGCCCTGAACGCCTTCTGGGGCACCTGACGGCACATGACGGACGGACACGAACGGACCGTACGGCCCGCGCCCTGCCAGCAGGGGGCGGGCCGTACGGTCCCTCGCAAGGTCAGGCCATGCGTCGAGGTCAGGCCAGCAGGCCCGGGATCGTCGACTCGTACGACTCCCGCAGCTCGGCCAGCGGGATGGAGAACTGCCCCTGGACCTCGATCGCGTCGCCGTCGACCACGCCGATACGGGTCACCGGAAGCCCCCGCGCCCCGCACATGTCGTTGAAGCGGACCTCCTCGCTGCGCGGTACGGCGACGATCGCCCGGCCCGCGGACTCGGAGAACAGCAGGACGAACGGGTCCAGGCCGTCGGGGACGACGATCCGGGCACCCTTGCCGCCGCGCAGACACGACTCGGTCAGCGCCTGGATCAGACCGCCGTCGGACAGGTCGTGGGCCGCGTCCACCATGCCGTCGCGCGAGGCCGAGATCAGGATCTCGGCGAGCAGCCGCTCACGCTCCAGGTCCACCTTCGGCGGCAGTCCGCCCAGGTGGTCGTGGATCACCTGCGACCAGGCCGACCCGCTCAGCTCCTCGGCGGTGTCGCCCAGCAGGTAGAGCAGCTGGCCCTCCTCCGCGAAGGCGATCGGGGTGCGGCGGGCCACATCGTCGATGACCCCGAGGACGGCGACGACCGGTGTCGGGTGGATGGCCGTCTCCCCGGTCTGGTTGTACAGCGACACATTGCCGCCGGTGACCGGGGTGCCCAGGGTCAGGCAGCCGTCGGCCAGGCCCCGGGTGGCCTCCGCGAACTGCCACATGACCGCGGGGTCCTCCGGCGAGCCGAAGTTGAGGCAGTTGGAGATGGCGAGCGGCTTGGCGCCGGACGCCGCCACGTTCCGGTACGACTCGGCGAGCGCGAGCTGTGCCCCCGCGTACGGGTCGAGCTTGGCGTAGCGGCCGTTGCCGTCCGTGGCGACGGCCACGCCCAGGCCGGTCTCCTCGTCCACCCGGACCATGCCGGAGTCCTCGGGCTGGGCGAGGACCGTGTTGCCCTGGACGAACCGGTCGTACTGGTCGGTGATCCAGGACTTGGACGCCTGGTTCGGGGACGAGACCACCCTGAGGACCTGCTCGCGCAGCTCCTCGGCGGTGGCCGGACGCGGCAGCTTGGCCGCGTCGTCGGCCTGGAGCGCGTCCTGCCACTCGGGGCGGGCGTAGGGGCGCTCGTAGACCGGGCCCTCGTGGGCGACGGTGCGCGGCGGGACGTCGACGATCTGCTCGCCGTGCCAGTAGATCTCCAGCCGCTCGCCGTCGGTGACCTCACCGATGACGGTGGCTATGACGTCCCACTTCTCGCAGATCTCCAGGAAGCGGTCGACCTTCTCGGGCTGCACGATCGCGCACATGCGCTCCTGCGACTCGCTCATCAGGATCTCCTCGGGGGAGAGCGAGGAGTCGCGCAGCGGCACGGTGTCGAGCTCGACCCGCATCCCGCCGGAGCCGGCGCTGGCCAGCTCGCTGGTGGCGCAGGACAGACCCGCGCCGCCGAGGTCCTGGATGCCCTCGACCAGGTCCTCCTTGAAGACCTCCAGGGTGCACTCGATGAGCAGCTTCTCCTGGAAGGGGTCGCCGACCTGGACGGCGGGGCGCTTGGCGGGTTTCCCCGTGCCGGAGGCACTATTGCCTGCAGCGTCGAAGGTCTCCGAGGCCAGCACGGAGACGCCGCCGATGCCGTCGCCACCGGTGCGGGCGCCGTAGAGGATCACCTTGTTGCCGGCGCCGGCCGCCTTGGCGAGGTGGATGTCCGCATGCTTCATCACACCCACGCAGAGCGCGTTGACCAGCGGGTTTCCCTGGTAGCAGGGGTCGAAGACGACCTCGCCGCCGATGTTGGGCAGGCCCAGGCAGTTGCCGTAGCCGCCGATGCCCGCGACCACGCCGGGCAGCACCCGCTTGGTGTCCGCGTGGTCGGCGGCGCCGAAGCGCAGCGGGTCCATGACGGCCACCGGGCGGGCGCCCATGGCGAGAATGTCGCGGACGATGCCGCCGACACCGGTGGCCGCGCCCTGGTAGGGCTCGATGTAGGAGGGGTGGTTGTGCGACTCGACCTTGAAGGTGACGGCGTAGCCCTGGCCGACGTCGACCACACCCGCGTTCTCGCCGATGCCGACGAGCAGGGCATCGCTCTCGGGGGCCTTCTCGCCGAACTGCCGCAGATGGACCTTGCTCGACTTGTACGAGCAGTGCTCGGACCACATGACGGAGTACATCGCGAGCTCGGCGCCGGTGGGGCGGCGGCCCAGGATGGCGCGGATGCGCTCGTACTCGTCCTGCTTGAGGCCAAGCTCGGCCCAGGGCTGCTCGGCGTCCGGGGTCTGCGCCGCGTGCTTAGTGGTGTCCAGGGTCATGCGCTGACCAGCCTCTTGAGGATCGAGGTGAAGAATCCGAGGCCGTCGGTGCGACCGGTGCCGATCAGCGGTTCGACGGCGTGCTCGGGGTGGGGCATGAGGCCGACGACATTGCCGGCCGCATTGGAGATACCGGCGATGTCGCGCAGCGAGCCGTTGGGGTTGAGCTCCCGATAGCGGAAGACGACGCGCCCCTCGGCCTCGAGTTCATCGAGGACGCGCTCATCGGCGACATAGCGGCCGTCGATGTTCTTCAACGGGATGTTGATCTCCTGGCCCTGCTCGTAGGAGCGGGTCCAGGCGGTCTCCGCGTTTTCCACTCGCAACTTCTGATCACGGCAGATGAAGTGCAGATGGTTGTTCCGCAGCATCGCACCTGGGAGCAGATGGGTCTCGGTGAGAACCTGGAAGCCATTGCAGATGCCAAGCACCGGCATACCGGCCTTCGCCTGGTCGATCACCGACTCCATTACCGGGGAGAACCGGGAGATCGCTCCGGCCCGGAGATAGTCGCCATAGGAGAAGCCGCCCGGCAGGATCACCGCGTCGACCTGCTTGAGGTCCTTGTCACGGTGCCACAGCGGTACGGCTTCCAGTCCGGCGGTGCGGACCGCGCGCTGGGTGTCGCGATCGTCGAGCGTGCCGGGGAAGGTGACGACTCCGACGCGCGCGGTCACGATCCCGCCTTCCCGGCGGCGGCGTCGGCACCCTCGCCGACCTCGACCTTCACGGAGAAGTCTTCGATCACGGTGTTCGCGAGGAAGGTCTCGGCGATCTCATGGATACGGGCGAGGGCGGCGTCATCGACCGGGCCCTCCACCTCGAGTTCAAAGCGCTTGCCCTGACGGACATCGGCGATCCCCTCGAAACCGAGGCGGGGCAGTGCTCGCTGCACCGCCTGGCCCTGGGGGTCGAGGATCTCCGGCTTGAGCATGACGTCGACTACGACGCGTGCCACTGGCACTCCCGGTGGTGTGGTGCTGGTGCGTAAGGCGGTAGCCCAAGCCTACCCCGGCGAAAAATCTACGCGAGTAGATAACAGGGGTTCGGTCACGTTTAAGCATCGTCGGCGGCACCTGACAGGGAAAGGTCATGGAAAAACGTAAGGTCCGGGTCGCGGCATGACACGCGGATGGAATTACCGGGGTTCACAATGCAATGCCAGTAGCTGTACAAATGAAAAAGCATTGTTCGACAACAACTGGACAGCTGACATCTTTGCACGTCAACGCATCGATGCAGCCCGAAAGGACCGATATCCGTGGCGCAGCGCGTAGTGGTCACGCTCTCCGACGACCTCGAAGGAGGCGAAGCGGAAGAGACGGTCACGTTCGGACTCGACGGCAAGATGTACGAGATCGACCTCAACTCTGCCAATGCGTCGAAACTGCGCGACGCTCTCGCGCCGTACGTGGAGGCCGGCCGCAAGCGGGCCCGCTCGGGCAAGACGTACCGCCGCACCGCCGTCGCCCCGGACCCGGCCGCGGTGCGCGCCTGGGCCAGGTCGCACGGCATGGAGGTGCCCCCGCGCGGCCGCATTCCCAAGAAGGTCTACGAGGCCTTCAACGAGTCCGCCTGAGTGGCCCGTTCAGCCGAGTTGCACAGCACCCCGGGTGATCCGCTAGAGTCTGGAGCACGCCGAGGGGCAAGGCCGAAAGGCCGAAACCCCGAGGAAGACACCATGCGGGTGTAGCTCAGTAGTAGAGCGCCCCCTTTCCAAGGGGGAGGCGCAGTGTGCGATCCCTGTCACCCGCTCTCATCGCCTGCCACCCTCTTGCGAAGAGGATCAGGTAGAGTGGTGCACGCGCCGATCGGTGAAAGCTGATCGGAGGCATGCGGACGTGGCTCAGTTGGTAGAGCATCACCTTGCCAAGGTGAGGGTCGCGAGTTCGAATCTCGTCGTCCGCTCCAGATATGAGGCGCCGGTCGAATCGACCGGCGCCTTGTGTGTTTCCCCTCATCAAGTCCCCTTTCTTCGGCGCCTCTTCGGTCCGGCCGTCACCCGATGACATTTGTCATCGGGACTGATGACAGCGCGCACTACCCCGGCCGTCCGGGCGGCGGAAGCCTGGAGCCATGGATGCCGGTGACAGCGCGATCGACGTGAACGACCTGCGGCGCAGATACGGACCCGCCGGGGCGCAGGGCTTCGACGCGGTACGGGGGGTCTCCTTCTCGGTGGCCCGCGGGGAACTGTTCGCCCTGCTGGGCACGAACGGCGCGGGCAAGACCTCCACCGTGGAACTGCTGGAGGGGCTCGCCGCCCCGACCGGCGGCACGGTGCGGGTGCTCGGCCACGACCCGTACCGGGAACGGGCCGAGGTCCGGCCGCGGATCGGGGTGATGCTCCAGGAGGGCGGCTTCCCGCCCGAGCTGACGGCCCTCGAGACCGCGCGGATGTGGGCGGGCTGCACCAGCGGCGCCCGGCCGGTGGAGGAGGGCCTGGAGCTGGTCGGGCTCACCGGGCGCCGGAACGTCCGGGTCAAGATGCTCTCCGGCGGTGAGCGCCGCCGGCTGGACCTGGCGCTCGCGCTGCTGGGCCGCCCCGAGGTGCTCTTCCTCGACGAGCCGACCACCGGCCTGGACGCGGAGAGCCGGCGGGAGACCTGGAAACTGGTGCGCGCCCTGCGGGACGAGGGCACCACCGTCCTGCTGACCACGCACTATCTGGAGGAGGCCGAGTCGCTGGCCGACCGGCTGGCGATCATGCACGCGGGACGGATCGCCACCTCGGGCCGGGTCGCCGACATCGTGGCCGAGCGGCCCTCCCGGCTCTCCTTCACCCTCCCCGCCGGCGTCCGCCCCGAGGAGGTGCCGCCGGCCGGCCGGCTGGGCGCCACCACCTCCGAGTCGGCGGACCGCACCGTACTGCTGCGCACCCGGGATCTCCAGCACACGGCGACCGAGGTGCTGCTCTGGGCACGGGACCGGCGGATCGAACTGACCGGTCTCGACGCCCGGTCGGCCTCACTGGAGGAAGCGTTCCTGCACATCGCCCGCCAACTGGAGGCGGGAGCACCGCCGGAGCGCGAGACGACGGGAGCGACGGTCGGAACGACGGCGGGGGCGACGCGATGAACACGACGACTACGACTACGACTACGACCACAACCGCCACGGCCGCCGGTCCGGCCCGGACCACCGCCAAGGACCGGGTGCTCTCCCTCGGCCGCGCCGAACTGACGCTGCTGCTGCGGAACAAGGCGGCGCTCAGCTACGCCCTGCTGCTGCCCGGCGCGCTGACGCTCAGCATGACCTCGGTCACCAAGGACATCGACCTGGAGGAGGCGGGTCTGTCGCTGGGCATGCTGGTCCTGCCCGGTTCGATCGGCCTGGCCCTGGTCCTCGCGGTCTATATGAACCTCGTGGGCGTGTATGTGATCCGGCGTGAGGAGCTGGTGCTCAAGCGGCTGCGCGCCGGAGAGCCCACCGACACCGAGATCCTGGCCGGGTCGGCGCTGCCGGCCGTCCTGATGGGGCTCGCCCAATGCGTACTGCTGGTGGTGTGCGTGGGGATCGCCCTGGACGTACCGGCCCCGAAGGCCCCGTATCTGGCCGTGGCCGGGGTGGCGATCGGGCTGGCGCAGATGGTGGCGCTGGCCGCCGCGACGGCCGCCTACACCAGGACCGCGGAGTCCGCGCAGCTGACGCCGATGCCGATGATGCTGGTGTCGATGCTGGCCAGCGGGCTGTTCGTACCGCTGGAGGTGATGCCGGACCAGGTCGCGGCGGTGTGCGAACGGCTGCCGCTGACCCCGGTCGTCGCCCTCGTCCGGGGCGGATGGGACGGCGGGATGAGCGTGCCGGAGGTGTTCGGGACCCTGGTGACGTCCGTGGCCTGGACGGTGCTGGCATGGTGGACCGTACGGAGGCGGTTCTTCTGGGAGCCGAGGCGCTGAGCGGCGGCGGAGCGGGGGTACGGGGCACGTGATACGGCGATGGCGCGGGCACAGCCGGCTCACCCGGGTCGAGCTGTACACCCGGTGGACGTTGTACATGGTGCCGTGGATCTACCCCATCGTGCTGGCCAACGCCCTGGCGCCGGCGCTGCGGGACGGCCCGGCTCCGCTCGCGTGGACGATGATCGGCGTGTCCCTGGCGCAGCTCCTGCTCACCGTGCCGCTGCTGCGCAGGGGGCTCGACCACCGGTTGCGCGACCGGCCGGTGGAGCCGTGGGCTCCCACCGTGGCCGTGGCAACGGTGGTCGTTGGCCTGGGGCTCGCGGTGGCGCTCGACGCCGGGCCGCGGGAACCCGGGCAGGTCGTGCCGCTGATCGTGCTGAGCGTGGCGCCCTTCTCCTCCGCGTACGCGCTGCTGGTGTCGATCCGCCGGTTCACCGAGGTGCACACGGGGCTCGCGGTGGCGGTGGCCCTGGCGGAGGCGGTGGTCCGGCCCGGGATTTCCGCCCCGGTGGTGGCCGTCGTGGCCGTGGCCCTGATGGGCGCCCTGTGCCTGCTGACCGTCCGCAGCTCGGTGTGGGTGCTGGCGGTGATGTGGGAGCTGGACGAGTCCCGGGAGGCACAGGCACGGCTGGCGGTCGCGGAGGAGCGGCTGCGGTTCGGCCGGGACCTGCACGACGTGGTGGGCCGCAACCTCGCGCTGATCGCGCTCAAGGGCGAACTGGCGGCGCGTCTGGCCCGGCGGGGGAGGCCGGAGGCGGAGGCCCTGATGGTGGAGGTGCAGCGGATCGCGCGGGAGTCGCAGGCGGAGGTCCAGGACGTGGTCCGTGGCTACCGGGAGGCGGATCTCCAGGTGGAACTGGCCGGTGCCCGGTCGGTGCTGCGGGCGGCCCGGGTGGACTGCCGGATCGAGGGCGACGGCGGCGGGGTGGAGCTGCCCGGGACGGTGCGGTCCGCGCTGGGCTGGGTGGTCCGCGAGGGGGCGACGAACGTCCTGCGGCACGCGGACGCGGCCCGCTGCACCGTACGGCTGAAGGTGGCGTCCCGGCCGGGAGGGGACCGAACGGCGGTGCTGCTGATGGAAAATGACGGAGTGCCGGACGCGGTGGGCGTCGGCGCGGGCACCGGTGCGGGGGACGGTGCGCGAAGCGGCTCGGACACCGGCGCGGGAAGCGGCTCGGGGAACGGTGCGGGAAGCGGCTCGGGGAACGGTGCGGGCGCCGGCTCGGGGAATGGTGCGGGAAGCGGCTCGGGGAACGGGCTCAAGGGGTTGCGGGAGCGGCTGGCGCCGCTGGGCGGCACCCTGGAGTCGGGCCCGAGGGCGGGCGGCGTGTACCGGCTGCGGGCCGAGGTTCCGCTGGAAGGGGACGTGTGAACGACACCGCGGCGATCCGGGTGCTGCTGGCCGACGACGAGCATCTGATCCGGGGTGCCCTGGCCGCCCTGCTGGCGCTGGAGGACGATCTGCTGGTGGTCGCGGAGGCGGCGTCCGGGCCCGAGGCGCTGGCGATGGCGCGGGCGCACCGGCCCGATGTGGCGGTGCTGGACCTCCAGATGCCGGAGGCGGACGGCGTGTCGGTGGCCGCGGCGCTCCGGTCGGAGCTGCCCGGCTGCCGGTCGATGATCGTGACCAGCCACGGCCGGCCGGGCCACCTCAAGCGGGCGCTGGCGGCGGGGGTGCGCGGTTTCGTGCCGAAGACCACGTCCGCGCAGCGGCTGGCGGAGATCATCCGCACGGTGCACGGCGGGTCCCGCTATGTCGACCCGGGCCTGGCGGCCGACGCGATCGGCGCCGGGGACTCCCCGCTGACCGCGCGGGAGGCGGAGCTGCTGGAGCTGGCGACGGACGGCGCCTCCATCGCGGAGATCGCCCAGCGCGCCGGGCTCTCCCCGGGGACGGTCCGGAACTATCTGTCGGCCGCGGCGGCGAAGCTGGGGGCGGAGAACCGGCACGCGGCGGCGCGGATCGCCCGGGAACGCGGCTGGTTCTGAGCGCTCCGCCGCCTGCGCGGCGGCCGCCGTCGCGCCGCCCGGGGCGGCCCCGACACGAGGGTGGTAGTTCACCGGTCGGAGGTTTGGTTATAGTAGAGACGCGTCGAACCGGAGAAGTCCGGCGCAGGCGGACGTAGCTCAGTTGGTAGAGCGCAACCTTGCCAAGGTTGAGGTCGCGAGTTCGAGCCTCGTCGTCCGCTCGGTGGACATCAAGGGCCCCGGCCGATCGGCCGGGGCCCTTGGTCGTTCCTGGGAGTCCTGATGTGTCCAGGGCCCTGAAGGCCCTGGAACGCGTTTCCGGGGCCCTCGGTCCTTCTCCGCCCTTACGCCCAGCTGGTGCCGGTCAGCAGCTCGTAAGCCTCCGCGTACTTCGCCCGCGTCCGCTCGACGACCTCCGCCGGGAGCGGGGGCGGCGGCTGCTCGGCGGTGCGGTCCCAGCCGGAGGCCGGGGAGGTCAGCCAGTCGCGGACGTACTGCTTGTCGAAGGACGGCTGCGCGCGGCCGGGCTGCCACTGGTCGGCGGGCCAGAAGCGGGAGGAGTCCGGGGTCAGCACCTCGTCGGCGAGCACCGGCTCGGCGCCCTCCGCGCCCACGGTCGCCTCCGCGTAGCCGAACTCGAACTTGGTGTCGGCGAGGATGATCCCCCGGGCGCGGGCGATCTCCCGGGCCCGGTTGTAGACGGCGAGGGTGGCCTGGCGCAGCTGGGCGGCGGGCTCGGCACCGACCCGGTGCACCACCTCCTCGTACGCCACGTTCTCATCGTGCTCGCCGACCTCGGCCTTGGTGGCCGGGGTGAAGATCGGGGAGGGCAGCTCGGAGCCGTCGGTCAGTCCCTCGGGCAGGGCGATCCCGCACACCGTACGGCTCTCGCGGTACTCGGCCAGGCCGGAGCCGGTCAGATAGCCGCGGGCCACGCATTCGACCGGGACCATCCGCAGCGACCGGCACACCAGGGTGCGGCCCTCCCAGTCGGCGGGGGCGCCGGGGGGAAGCTCGGTGGACAGGACGTGGTTGGGGACGAGATCGGCGAGCAGATCGAACCACCAGAGGGAGAGCTGGGTGAGGATCTTGCCCTTCTCGGGGATCTCGGTCGGCAGGACCCAGTCGTAGGCGGAGATCCGGTCGCTCGCGACCATGACGAGTTCGCCGCGCTCGTTCCGGTAGAGGTCGCGCACCTTGCCGGTGTGCAGGTGCTGAAGGCCCGGAACCTCGACCGGCTCGGGCTTTTCGACGAATCCGGACACGCTTCCTCCTGGTGGTTTTGTCCAAGCCCCTTCGATTCTGCCGCACGGACGGGCGGCGACCTGCGGCGGGGCGCGCCCTCCCCACCCGTCGCACCTCGGGTTCCGCTTCCGGCCGGTTCGAACCCGGCGTACGAGGAACTCATGCGGCGGGACGCGTACCGGGGACGGGACGCGCGCCGAGGACGGAAGGCTCGCCGGGGACGGAAGGCGCAGCGGAGAGGAGACGCGGCATGGCCGACGCGGCCGACGCGGCGATCGTGGGCAGCGGCCCCAACGGGCTCGCGGCCGCCGTCACCCTGGCCCGCGCGGGGCTGCGGGTGGCGGTGTACGAGGCCGCCGCCGCCATCGGCGGCGGGCTGCGCACCCAGCCGCTGTTCGACCCGGAGATCGCACACGACATCTGCTCGGCGGTCCATCCCATGGCGGCCGCCTCCCGCTTCTTCCGCGAGTTCGGCCTGGCCGCGCGCGGGGTGGACCTGCTGGCGCCCGAGATCTCCTACGCCCATCCGCTGGACGGCGGGCGCGCCGCGCTCGCCCACCGCGATCTGGCGGCCACGTGCGCCCGGCTCGGCCCGGACGGGGAGCGCTGGCGGCGGCTGATGGCGCCGCTGCTGCGGCACAGCGAGGGCGTGGTCGACTTCGTCCTGTCCGGGCAGCGCACCCTCCCCCGCGATCCGCTGGTGCCGGCGCTGCTGGCCACACGGGTGCTCGTGCACGGCACCCGGCTGGGCCCCGCCCGCTTCTCCGGTGAGCAGGCGCCCGCCCTGCTCACCGGGGTCGCCGCCCATGCCGTGGGCGAACTGCCCAGCCTGGCCGGCGGTGCGGTGGCGGCCCTCCTGGGGCATCTGGCGCACGGCCCCGGCTGGCCGCTGCCGCGCGGCGGAAGCGCCCGGATCGCCGAGGCCATGGCGGACGACATCACCGCGCACGGCGGCACCGTCCACACCGGGCGCGAGATCAGCGACCTCGCCGAGCTGGCCGGGCATCGCGCGGTGCTGCTCGACACCGGCGTCCCCGGGCTGCTGGACATCGCCGGGCGGGCGCTGCCCGCCCGCTACGTCCGGGCGCTGCGGCGGTTCCGCTACGGCCCGGCCGCCGCCAAGGCCGACTTCCTGGTCAGCGAGCCGATCCCGTGGGCCGACCCGGCCGTGGGCCGCGCCGGGACCGTGCACCTGGGCGGCAGCCATGGCGAGCTGGTCCGGGAGGAGACCCTGACCACGCGCGGGGTCCGCAGCCGGGCACCCTTCGTGCTGCTCGTCGACCCGGCCGTCACCGACCCCGGGCGCGCCCGGTCCGGCAGACGTCCGGTGTGGGCCTACGCCCATGTGCCGAACGGCGACGACACCGACCCGGTGGAGCTGATCCGCTCCCGGATCGAGACCTACGCCCCCGGCTTCGGCGACACCGTGCTCGCGGCGCGCGGGGTGTCCGGACGGGACCTGGAGCGTTACGACCCCAACTGTGTGGGCGGGGACATCGGCTCGGGCGCGATGACGCTGTGGCAGAGCCTCGCCCGGCCCGTGCCCCGCCTCGACCCGTACCGCACCCCGCTCCCCGGGCTCTTCCTGTGCTCGTCGGCGACCCCGCCGGGGCCGGGGGTGCACGGGATGTGCGGCTATCTGGCCGCCCTGTCGGCGCTACGGCACCGTTTCGGAATACGGAAGCCCCCGCCCCTCGCCCCGGAGCCGTAGGAGGGTCACCCCCGCTTGCAGATCCGGTCCAGCAAATTCGCCGTCGCCCGCTGCACCCGCTCATCCACATGCCCCGGACGATCCAACGCCGGCGACCACGCGAACGTCCCCGACGCGAACACCAAAGCGCCGCGCACCCCTGCCCGACCGCCGCACCCCCGCCACACCCGACCGCATCACCCCCGCTTGCAGATCCGGTCCAGCAAATTCGCCGTCGCCCGCTGCACCCGCTCATCCACATGCCCCGGACGATCCAACGCCGGCGACCACGCGAACGTCCCCGACGCGAACACCAAAGCGCCGCTCGGGGCCCGGTAGAGGGAGGTTTCCTGGTGGCGGGTGGCCCCCTCCGTGTCCTGGTACGGGGAGTGGGCCAGCAGGATGCGGCGGAGGTGGTCGGGGAGGGCGGTGCGCGGGAAGTAGCGGTCGGCCTCGCCCGCGACCAGGCCGGGCAGCTCGTCGCCCTCCTCCGCGCCCGTCGCCTCCCACAGCCAGTGGCCGGCGTTGCGCACGATCAGCGGGCTCGGCTCGGGCACCCGGCCCGCGTACTGGATGCCGATCAACTGCTGTTCGGGCACGGTCTCCCGCCACAGCGCCGAGCGGCCGGGGCCGCGCCGCTTGCGGCAGGTCAGCAGCCGGTCCGGGCCGGAGGGCGAGGGGGCGAGTTCGACCTGCCAGTACATGGTGTTCGCGGAGAGGAAGACCAGTGAGGTGCCGCTGTCCCGGGCCGACTCCACGGTGCGGCGCATCGGCGCCGACCAGTACTCGTCATGGCCGGGGAAGACCAGCCCCCGGTAGCGGGTGGGGTCGACGCCGCCCGCGTGCAGATCGCGCGTCTCGGCGTAGGCGAGGTCGTAGCCGTAGCGCTCGGCCCAGCGGATGAAGTCGTAGGCGTGCCCCACGTGCAGGGGCAGTCCCGCGCCCGCGTACGGGCGGTCGAAGGAGACCGTGGTCGCCGCCTCCGACTCGCCCAGCAGCTTTCCCCGCTCGTCCCAGGCGTGGTACAGGCTGGCGCCGGTCCGGCCGTCCTCCGGGTAGAGGTTGTACGCCTGCCAGGTGAGGTCCGGGAGGACGAGGAGGAGATCGGCGGGGCGGTTGTCGCGGACGGTGAACGGGATGTGGCTGCGGTAGCCGTCCACGGTGGTGAGCACCGCGACATACGCGCCGAGGTTCCAGTAGGAGGGGATCTGGAGCCGCCAGGACAGCCACCAGTGGTGGCAGGAGACGGTGCGGTCGGCGGTGAGCGGGGGCGGCTGGACGATCCCGGACAGCCGGGGGCTGGTGGTGATCTTCAGCGCGCCGGCGCCGTCGTAGTAGCCGATGCGGTAGATGTCCACGCTGAACTGCTGGGGCGGGTCCACCGTGATCCGGAAGTCGATGGCCTCGCCGGGGGCGGCCGCGGAGGCGGAGGGGAAGCCCTTGATCTGCCGGTGGACGTCGTCGGCGGTGCGGGGGCCGGGGATCCTGGCGGGGCCCTTCTCACCGGGCCGGGCGACCGCCCGGTCGATGGCCCCGGAGAGGTGGACGTGGTCGACGTACCACGGGACCACACGGCCGGTGTCGTCGAAGTAGTTCTCGCTGTCCCGCAGCCAGGGCAGCGGGCCCTGGCCGAAAGGATCCGTCACCGCGTGGGCGAGCGCCCCCGATTCCCAGCGCCGGATCTGGTCCGTCCCCATCAACTGCTCCCCTCCCTGCGTACCCGGCGGCGCCGCGCCTCGCTGTCCTCGCACACCGCACCGCCGTGGTCCGGCCTTGTGGGCCGGGCTGCGGGGCCGGTTCGACGGTCCGGGCCGGTGGGCCGGGACTCCTGGGCCGGGTGACAGCGACCGGTCCCAGCACATCACATTACGCACCCACTCCATCACCGATTGTCGCTAATTTGCCGAAACAGCCACCGAACGCGCGACAAGGGCGGACATAGGGCCGATGCGCGGCACACCCTGCGCGGCTACACCAGCCGGACGGGCTTCTCCGGACGGACTCCCACCTCGCCCAGCCAGGCCCGCAACGGCCCGTCGTCACCGTCCTCGACCAGGCTCAGCACCGGACGGGCCAGATCGGCCCGCCGCCGCCCGCCGACGAGCAGCGCAGGCCCGTCCAGCCAGTCGAGGCCGGGGGCCGCGCCCGCGGTGTCCACGGCGGCGCAGCAGACCATGGCGGTGACGTGGTCGGCGAGCAGCTCACGGCCGGTGCGGGGCGGTTGCAGCGGGAACACCGGGGCGAAGCCGTCGATCCACGGGTCGCCGCCGGGCCCGGCCGTGGGCCCCTCCGCACCCGCCGCGCGGTCCCGGCCGTGCGCCCGGGTGGCGGCGGCCTCCTCGCGGGCCACCTCGACGCTGAGCCGGGCGGCGAGCCGGGGCGCGTCGCCGTCGAGCCCGTCAGGGCCGTCGGCGGGGCCGGCCGGGTCGGCGGTGAGCCGGTCGATGACCCGGGCCAGGGTGGGCGGTTCGGGGGCGCTCACCGGAGCCGGTGCGGGACCGGCGCCGGCGGGGTCGTGGGCGTCGTCCCGCTCGTCCAGGACGCGGTTCAGCCGGGCGGCCTCCTGCCGCCATTTGCGGTCCACGACCTCCTCCGGGTACGTGTCCCAGTCGACCGGGGACCAGTCGGGGCCCGGCTCCGACGGGCCGCCGTGGAAGAGGCGGGCGGCGAGCAGCGAGGTGGCCTCGTCCATCGCCCCGGGCTCCTCCAGGAGGTCACAGGCGGGGCGCTCGCTCAGCCGGGAGGTGAACCCCTCGGCGAGCCGGTCGCGGCGGGACAGCTCGGTGAGCGCCGAGACCACGCCCGCGTCCAGCCGGGAGGGCCAGCGGCCCATCCGCCAGGCGGGCAGCGCGACCCGGGTCAGCAGCCGGTCCCAGCCCGCGTAGGCGAGGCCCACCTGCTCCTGGGCGACGATCCGCAGCCCGTAGTCGACCGACTGGGCCCGCTCGGAGGCGGCCGCGGCGACCGCCCGCTCCATCTGGGCCGCGTGGTCCCGGCAGCCGCGCAGCAGCAGCCGGGCGACCCAGCCGACGAAGCCGAAGGCGGGCCGGCGCACCGCCGCCACCAGGACGGGGGCGGGGCCGGACGACGGCTCGCCGCCGCGGGCCGCGACGGCCACGGCGGCGTCCAGCCCGCGCACGAAGCGGCGGGCGGAGGCTATGTCGGGGTGGACGGACGGGCCGGTGCCCGCCACCACCGGGGCGAGCAGCGCACGCAGCTCGGCCACCCGCATCCACCACAGGAACGGCGAACCGATCACGAGCACCGGAGCCCGTGGCACACGCCGCTCGGGGCGGTCCACGACCCGGTCCGCGGCCGGCCGGCCGGGCGCCCTGGCGCCCCGGCCGGTGCGGGGCTCCTCCACCGCGAGGGCGCCGCGGTCCCGGCGCTCCCGGCGGCCCGCGTACGCCGGATGCGTACGGTCCTCCAGCCAGCTGTCGCAGTCCGGGGTGAGCGCTATGGCCGAGGGCGCGGGCACCTCCAGGCGCTCGGCCAGATCGCGGACCAGCTGGTAGAGGTCGGGCGCCGTCTCCTCGGCGATGGGCACCGTCGGGGTGAGCGCGGGCTTGGCCCGGACGACTACGGCGGCCACGGCCGCCGCCAGCAGCAGGACCAGCAGGGCGCCGCCGGTCACCACCCAGCGCAGGGCCGTCCAGCCCTGGCCGTGCGAGCCGCCGATGCGGCCGCTGGCGCTTCCGGCCAGCAGCACGACGGCGGCGGCGGCCGGGAGGAGCGCGACCGCGAGCGCGGCGCTCCGGATGCGCAGTACCGCGAGGGCGCGGACGCGCGCCTCCAGCGCACCTGCTTCGGGACCTGCCACGGTTCTCGTCACCCCCTACTGTCCGGCCGGTGGTGGAACAGCGGACGACGGCGGCGTTGCCTTCTCCCCACCCACTGTCGCACCGGCCGCCCACTCCGCAATGCCGGTGGGCCAGTTGCCGCACCTCGCCTGAGCGGCACACTAGTTGGGGGCCGGGCGCGCGTCAGCAGGATGCGGAAGCGCTCACCCGATGGAATGGCCTTGGGCGCGACCGGGAACTTCTCGGTGGCGCCGCCGGACCCCCTGTGAACAGCCGGAAACGGCCTCCGGGACGGTTTCCGGCACCTTGTGCGAGAGCCGGTGTGAGAGTGGTTACGAGACCGCTTCGGCCGCCGCCTTCGCGGCGATGTCGGAGCGGTGGTGGGAGCCCTCCAGCCCGATCCGGCCCACCGCGCGGTACGCCCGCTCGCGCGCCTTCGCCAGGTCGGCGCCGGTCGCGGTGACGGAGAGCACCCGGCCACCCGCGCTCACCACCTCACCGGACGCGCCGTCCCGCTTGGTGCCCGCGTGCAGGACGTACGCCTTGGGGCCGTCCTGCTCGGCCACCTCGGCCAGTCCGGTGATCGGGTCGCCGGTGCGCGGGGTGCCCGGGTAGTTGTGCGAGGCGACGACCACGGTCACGGCGGCCCCGTCGCTCCAGCGCAGCGGCGGCTCACCGTCCAGGCGGCCGGTGGCGGCGGCGAGCAGCACCCCGGCCAGCGGGGTCTTCAGCCTCGCCAGGACCACCTGGGTCTCGGGGTCGCCGAACCGGGCGTTGAACTCGATCACGCGGACCCCGCGCGAGGTGATCGCCAGGCCCGCGTACAGCAGCCCGGAGAAGGGCGTGCCGCGGCGGCGCAGCTCGTCGACGGTGGGCTGGCAGATCGTGGCCACGACCTCGTCCACCAGCTTGGGGTCGGCCCAGGGCAGCGGGGAGTAGGCGCCCATGCCGCCCGTGTTCGGGCCCGCGTCGCCGTCGTAGGCGCGCTTGAAGTCCTGGGCGGGCTGGAGCGGGACCACGGTCTCGCCATCGGTGATCGCGAAGAGGGAGACCTCCGGGCCGTCCAGGAACTCCTCGATCACCACCCGGCCGCAGGCCAGCGCGTGCGCGCGGGCGGCCTCGACGTCCTCGGTCACCACGACGCCCTTGCCCGCGGCCAGACCGTCGTCCTTGACGACATAGGGCGCGCCGAACGCGTCCAGCGCCTCGTCGATCTCGGCGGGCGTGGTGCACACGTAGGCGCGGGCGGTGGGCACGCCCGCCGCCGCCATCACATCCTTGGCGAACGCCTTGGAGCCCTCCAGCTGCGCCGCCTGCGCGGACGGCCCGAAGGCCGGGATGCCGCGCTCGCGCACGGCGTCGGCCACGCCCGCCACGAGGGGGGCCTCCGGCCCCACGACCACCAGGCCCACCTCCAGCGAGGCGGCGAGGTCGGCGACGGCGGCGCCGTCCAGCGCGTCGACCGCGTGCAGCTCGGCCACCTCGGCGATGCCGGCGTTGCCGGGGGCACAGTGCAGTGCGGTGACGTCGGGGTCGAGGGAGAGAGCGCGGCACAGGGCGTGTTCGCGGGCACCGCTGCCGATGACGAGGACCTTCACGGTATGCACCCTACGGCCTCGGCCGGACGCCATCCGTCGGCGGGGCGTCGAGGACGTCTCCGATCGCCGGGGAACCGGCCCCCTCCGGTGGGGCGAGCGGGCCCGGACCGAACTGCGCGTGCAGGACGACCAAGGAGAGGGGGCGAGGGGGCACTCTTTCGGGTGAGGGGTGGGCGGTCCTATACCCGATGGGGCAGCTCTTACGAGCGGACATTCCGGGCTCGGGTCCACGTGGCCAGCCGTTCGGCGGTAGGAATGGTGGTTCGCGCATCAGCCGCGCGCCAGGAGAAACGCCGCCGCAGAGGGAGTTGCACGGTGAGTCAGCCGGAGATGCAGCCCGAGGGGCTCCCTCGGCAGGAGGGTGCGAGGAAGCAGGGTGACCTGCTCGGCCGGCCCTTCCCGCACGGCGACTGGGGCGAGCCCGCGGAGCGGCTCGACGAGTTGTACCGGTGGGTCGAGGAGGGCGCGCTGGAGGTCGCCCGGTGGTACCTCGCCGACCGGGTGTGGAAGCGGCGGACCGCCCGGGTGCTGCGGGTGGGGGCCACGGTGGCGGCCGTCGTGGGGGGCGTGCTGCCGCTGCTGGATCTGATCGGGGCGCTGGACGGCGGCGCCGGCTGGGGAGCGCTGGCGCTGCTGCTGGCGGTCGCCTGCGTCGGCGGCGACCGGTTCTTCGGGCTGACGTCCGGCTGGATGCGGGACATGGCCACGGCGCAGGCGGTGCAGCGGCGGCTGGAGGCGCTCCAGTTCGACTGGGCCTCGGAGAGCGTCCGGGAGGTGCTGGGCCCGACCGAGGGCACCGCGAGCGAGGCCGTGGAGCGGTGCCTGTCGGTGCTGCGCCGGTTCTGCGAGGACGTGTCGGAGCTGGTGCGGGCCGAGACGGCGGGCTGGATGGTGGATTTCGGCTCGGGTTCGGCGCCGCTGTTCACCCAGTCGCTGATGGCCCAGGGCACCCGCCCGGACAGCGGGAGCCCCACGAGCCGCTTTCCGCTGCCGCCGGGCCCCACCCGGCCCAATATGCCGCGGCAGCGTCCTCCCGAGCCGCCTCGCTGACTCGTTCTGCCGGTTTTCTGCCCGTTGGAGACGGTCTTCTAGCTGAAGACGATCATCGAGCCCTGGCCCAGACTGCGCGTCGCCGCCGCGTGCAGCCCCAGCCACACATGCCGTTCCCGCGCGAAGGGGCTGTCCTCGTACGGGACCGACGCGGCCGGCTCCTCGAGGCTCGTCGGGCGGGACGGGGGCGCGGGGGCGGCCGGTGGGTTGGACGGGTCGATGCCGAGCGCCGGGGCGACCGCCTCCAGTTCGCGCAGCAGTCCGTGGCTGGAGCCCAACGGGCCGCCGCCCTCGAGGAGTTCGTCGTTGGACAGCGGACCGGGGAAGTCGACGGGGACATACGCGCCCGCGTGGTCGTAGTGCCACACCAGATGCGACTGCTGGGCCGTGGGCTCGAACATCTCCAGCAACTGCTCGTAGTCGCCGCCGAGTTCGTCCACCGGTGTCACCGCGAGTCCGCACAGCTGGAGCAGATAGGCGCGGCGGAGAAAGTGCAGCGCGTCGTAGTCGAAACCGGCCACCGGGGCAACATCCCCGGATAGTCCCGGCATATAACTGAAAACGGGTACGGGCGGCAGACCGGCCTCACCGAGCGCCTTGTCGTACGCGGCGATCTCTTCGGCGAAGGGGTTGTCGGGGCTGTGGCACAGCACATCGACGAGGGGGACCAGCCAGAGGTCACATGCCACGCGATCTCACTCTCGTATCCGTACGGTCGATGGTCGGCCCAGCGTAATGCCCCGCGTACGCGGCGCGAAGAGTGCTGGACGCGGACAGGGGAGATCGGGGGGAGGTCAGGGGGACCTCAGGGGGACCTCACGGGGAGTCGGCCCCTGGCCCGGCTCCCGGCTCGGTCCGCGAGCGTGTCTCCTCACCCGCCACCAACTGCTCGATCAGCGCACGGAAATGCGCGTTGTACGCCGATATCAGCCGCTCGGAATCCTCGGGATCCCCGCGGGTGACCGCCTCCATCAACTCGCGGTGGCCCGCCCACAGCATGCCGCGCAGATCGGGTACGCGGCGCAGATACGGCACCGTGAAGACCCAGGTCTGCACCCGCAGCCGCTGGAGGAAGTCCAACACGTACGGATTGCCGACCAGACCGCAGATCTCCCGCCAGAAGCGCAGGTCGTAGCCGATGAGAACGTCCAGGTCACCGGAGCGGGCGGCCCGCTCGGCCTCCTGCGCCCGTCGCCGCACCGAGGCCAGCGCCTGCGGGGTCATGGCGCGCAGCGTCTGGTCGACGTAGTGCCGGAAGACCCCCTCGACCACCATCGTGCGGGCGTCGACCATGTACCGGAAGTCCTCGATGGTGAACTCGTGGACCCTGAAGCCGCGATGCTCCTCGACATCGAGCAGCCCCTGGGAGCACAGGTCCAGCAGCGCCTCCCGGACCGGGGTCGCGGAGACGCCGTACTGCTCGGCGATCTCCTTGACGGTGAACTGGCGCCCCGCAGGGAGCCTGCCCGCGAGCACCTCGTCGCAGAGCGCGTCGGCGATCTGCTGCCGCAGGGTGTTCCGCTTGACCGGGCTGGCGCCGGGCACGGGCATCGAGGACCGTCTCCTTCCACGGCCGTCGGTGTATGAATGCGAACGGCCTTCGCATCACGATATGCGAGGGTCGTGCGCGAAACACGCAGAGTACGGCGGTGGTCTACGCCGGGCACACACCAGGCGGCGGTCGGGCACCGACTGGACGGCAAACGGGCAACGGCCGGAAGACGGACCGCACCGGCGCGGCCCACCCGGGGTCCGGGGCGGCCGCGCCGCATCCGCGTCGGCCGCGACACAGGACGGATACGGAACCGATAACGGATCGTCCGCGTCGTCCACTTCGCTCTCAGCCGCCCTTATTCTCTCCAGGGGGCTGATCAGGGGGATTCAGGGGAAGGGACGATCGACGCATGCAAGAACTGGGGGCGGAGGACCCTCGCTGGATCGGTGACTACCGGCTGCTGCGGCGCCTTGGCGCAGGTGGTATGGGCCGGGTGTTCCTGGCCCATTCGTCACGCGGCCGCACGGTGGCGGTGAAGCTCGTCCAGACCGAACTCGCCCAACAGGCCGAGTTCCGGCGGCGGTTCAAACAGGAAGTGCGGGCCGCGCAGCGGGTCGGGGGCACCTGGACCGCGCCGGTGCTGGACGCCGACACCGAGGCCGCCACCCCGTGGGTCGCCACCGGCTACATTGCCGGGCCCTCGCTGCACGCGGTCGTCTCCGAGTCCGGTCCGCTCCCCGAGCGGACCGTCCGCATCCTGGGCCACGGCCTCACCCAGGCCCTCCACGACATCCACGACGCCGGTCTGGTCCACCGTGACCTCAAACCCTCCAACGTCCTGGTCACCATCGACGGTCCGCGCGTCATCGACTTCGGCATCGCGCGGGCGCTGGAGACCGTCACCGACGGCATCCTCACGCGCAGCGGCGCCGTCGTCGGATCGCCCGGGTTCATGTCGCCCGAGCAGGTGCGCGGCGAGCGGGTCACCCCGGCCAGCGACGTCTTCTGCCTCGGCTCGGTGCTCGCCTACGCGGCGACCGGACGGCAGCCCTTCGGCACGGCCGACAGCGGTGTGCACGCGGTGATGTACCGCATCGCGCAGGAGGAGCCGGACCTGGAGGGGCTCCCGGAGGGGCTGCACGCGCTCGTCACCGACTGCCTGAAGAAGTCCCCGGACGACCGGCCCTCGCTGGAGGCGCTGCTGGAACGCACGGCCGGCCCGGACGACGACGCCGAGCCGTGGCTGCCCGGCGGGCTCGTCGCCCAGCTCGGACGGCATGCGGTGCAACTCCTCGAGGTGGAGACGCCCGCCGGGCCGGGGATGCCCGCGCGGCCGGCCGTACCGCCCGGGGCCGGTGCGGCGGGCCCCGCCGTACCGCCGCCGCCCTCCGCGCCGCCGTCGGCCACGTCGTACCCCTTGGCCCCGGCGGAACCCCCCACGCCGCCACCGCCCACCGCACCGCCCCTCCCCTCGGCCGCGCCCCTTCCCCCGGCGCCGTCCGCCCCGCCGTCGGCGGGGCCGGGGCCGGGGCCGGCCGGTGCGGGGCAGCCCGGCGGCCAGACCGCCGCGAGCCAGGCGGGCGCGGGGGCCGCCGGGCCCGCGGCACCCGGCGGACCGCACGCCAGTACGCCACCGTCCAGCCCCGGGCAGGCCCCCGGACCACAGGCCGGTCCGGGCCAGGGCGCACCGGGACCCGGCACCCCGTACCCCGCCGCACCCGCGACGCCCGCCGGGCCGTCCGCCACGCCGCAGGCAGCCGCAGGCCAGGGCGCGGCGAGCCACGGCAACGCCGGTGCGCCGTCGCCCGACCCGCGACAGGCCGCCGGGCAGGCGGGCCCGGACCACGGCGCCCCGGGCCGGTCCGGGGCGCCGTCCGCCACACCACGGCCCGGTGGGGAGCCGGACGCCGCACCGCAAGCGGGCCCCTCGGGCCCAGGCGCGAACCAGGCGACTCCGGGTCACCCCGCCGCCGCACCGGTGGCGGGCGCCGCGCACGCCGGGGCGGCCCCCGGAGCAGCCGCCACGCCACCCGGCTCGCCCGGCGGGGCCGGGCCGGACCGGGGCGCACCGGGGCACGGCGCACCGTACGCGGCCGCACCCGCGACGCCCGGCGGACCGTCCGGCGCGGACGCGGCGGCGCCCGGCCAGCCCGGCTCCGGCAACCCCTACGCCGCCGAGCAGGCCGGGGCGCCGTCATCCGACGCAGGGCATGGCGCCGCCGGGCACCCCGCACCGCCGCAGGCAGGGGCGGCCGCCGGAGCTTCCCAGCAGCCCGGTTCCGCCGGCCCCTACGCCGGGGCGGCCCCCGGTGCGCAGGCCCCCGGGGCGTACGGCTACCCGCCGAACGCCGCGCCGCCGCAGGCCGTCGCGGCGGACGGCGGCGGTGCCCAGACGCCGCACGCCTTCGGGCCGCCCGACGTCACCTCGTTCGGAACCGCCCAGGGCCAGGCCGCCGCGACACCCTCCGCCGGCTTCGGCGGACCGGGCGCACCAAGTGGACCAGGCGCGCCAGGCGGACCGAGCGGGCCCGGGGGAGCCGCTCCGCAGCAGCCCAAGCGGCGGCGCCGTAAGACGCTCATCGTCGTCTCGGCGGCCGTCGCCACGCTGCTCATCGCGGGCGTCGCCGCCCTCGTCGTGGTCAAGGGGAACGATGACGAGGGCGACCAGGCCAAGCCCGACTACGACACGATGACCCACACCCCGCCCGGCACCGCGGACCCGTCCGGCTCCCAGACCCCCTCCGGCGGTCCCTCGCCCGGTCCGTCCGGGACCAAGCTGGAGACGACCGGCGATGTGCCCACCGAGTATCTGGGCGCCTGGGAGGGCGAGATCAAGGAGGACGGCGAGCCCACCGGCAAGATCCGCCGGGTCGTCCTCTCCCAGGGCCCGGTCGGTTCGTTCGTCGCCGAGACCCTGACCTCCGACTCGGACTCGTTCTGCCAGGACTCCGCCAAGCTCAAGTCGGCGGACAACCTGCTCCTCATCGAGGACGAGGACGTCACCACCAGCATTCCCGAGGACAGTTGCAGCGCCGTCGGCGAGCAGACCCTGCGGATAGGCGACGACGGCACCCTCGCGTGGAGCGTCCCGAACGGCTCCTCCGAGGCGACGCTGCGCCCCTCGAAGAGCGGGGGCAAGCCGATCCCCGACACCTACGTGGGCACCTGGCTGGCCAAGGACGCGTTCGGAAAGCCCGACGCCACCTTGAAGATCACCGTCAAACAGGGCGCGGTCGGCACCGTGGTGGCCCAGGACGTCGCGGACAGCAAGAAGTACCACTGCGAGGGTGACCGGGTGCTGGTCTCGGTGGAGAAGGGGCTCGTCCTCAGCCCCTCGAAATTCACTGGGGGCACCCCCAAAGATCTGTGCGGTCCCGGCACGTCACTGACCTTCACGTCTTCAGGACATGACAAGCTGCGTGTGGAATATGACGATCCGGACGACTACAGCGATGAGACGATGACACAGACGTTCACCCGCCTCGACTGATCGGCCGATCGGCAAGGGACTATCGGCACAGGGACAGGAGCCACACCGCGATGGAGAACCTCGGGGCCCAGGACCCGCGGTGGATCGGCGAGTACCGACTGCTCGGCAAGCTCGGCGAGGGCGGAATGGGCCGGGTCTATCTCGCCCGCTCCGCCCGCGGCCGCACCGTCGCAGTGAAGCTCGTACAAGCCGAACTCGCACGCCAGGCCGACTTCCGCGGCCGCTTCAAGCGGGAAGTCGAAGCGGCGAGACGAGTCGGCGGCCAGTGGACCGCGCCCGTGCTCGACGCCGACACCGACGCCGAGGTGCCCTGGGTGGCCACCGGCTACATCGGCGGCCCGTCCCTGCACAGCGTCGTCGCCGAGGACTTCGGGGCGCTGCCGGAGCACTCGCTGCGCATCCTGGCGAACGGACTGTCCCTCGCGCTGCGCGACATCCACAACGCCGGGCTGGTCCACCGCGACCTCAAGCCGTCCAACATCCTCATCACCATCGACGGCCCCCGCGTCATCGACTTCGGCATCGCGCGCGCCCTGGACGCCGTGGGCACCACCACGGGCGGCAATCTGACGATGACCGGGGCGGTGGTCGGATCGCCCGGGTTCATGTCGCCCGAGCAGGTGCGCGGCGAACCGGTCACCGCCGCGAGCGATGTCTTCTGCCTCGGCTCGGTGCTGGCGTTCGCCGCCACCGGACGTCAGCCGTTCGGCAACCTGGACAGCGGTATCCACGCGCTGATGTACCGAATAGCCCAGGAGGAGCCCGATCTGACGGGGCTCCCCGAGGGGGCGCGCGGGCTGGTCACCGCGTGCCTGCAGAAGGACCCGGCCAAGCGGCCCTCGGTGGACGACCTGGTCGCCGCCACCCAGCCGGTGGCCGATGACGGCGAGCCCTGGCTGCCGGGCGGACTGCTCGCCCGGCTGGGGCGGGACGCGCTCCAACTGCTGGAGGTGGAGGCGGAGAACGCGCAGCCCAACGCCACGGCGCCGGTGCAGGGCCCCTCGCCGTACGCCCACCCGCAGCTCGGCCCGCACACACCGCCCGGCCCGTCCGCGTACGCCACACCGTCCGCGTACGCGACGCCCCAGGCGCCCGGGTACCCGATGAGCGGCTCCGCGGGGCCCGTACCGCAGCCGAGCCAGCCCTGGCAGGGCGGCTATCAGACACCGGTCGGCTACCCGTCCTCGGGCGCGCAGCTAAGGCCGATCCGCGGTCTGGCCAACGCCTTGCTGAGCATGTTCGGCATCTGGCTGGCGCTGACCCTGGTCGACATGTCGTTGAACTTCGCGCTGCTGGACGCGTACTTCGGCCACGACGCCGGCGCGATCGGCTCCGAGGCGGTCGCCAACCGTAAGGACGCGGTCGACGCGATGGGCACCGGCATCCGCCTCAGCGTGGTGGTGGTCATGGTGCTGTGGCTGATCTGGTTCCGCATCGCGTACATCAACGCCACGGTGCTCAACGTCGGCCGGCTGCGGTTCGGCAGCGGCTACGCCGTGGGCGCCTGGTTCATCCCGATCGCCCAGCTGTGGCTGCCCAAGCAGATCGCCAATGACATCTGGACCGCCAGCACTCCCCCCGGCACCGGGCGCCGCGGACGCGCCGTACTGCACTGGTGGTGGACGTTCTTCGTGCTGATGTTCCTGCTCACCCCGGTGACCGGGAGCGGTGACCTCGTCGGCGAGGGCCTCGACGACAAGCGGCCCGCCGCCATCCTCGACATCGTCGACGACGGCATCGGCATCCTCGCGGGGCTGCTGGCCTTCGTCGTGGTACGGCGGATCACCAAGATGCAGGAGCGGCGGGCCGCCCAGCCCGTCGGCCTGCCGCAGCAGCCCGCCGGGGTGTTCGGCCCGCCCGCGGCACACTGACGCCGGCGCGCGGGCCACGCCCCCACCGGGGCCTCACCGGGACCGCCACCGGTACCCCACCGGGGTCTCAGAGGAACGAGTTGATCTGGATGGTCTCGTCGCGGCCCGGCCCGACGCCGATCGCCGAGATCGGGGCGCCCGACATCTCCTCCAGCGCCTGGACGTACTTCTGCGCGTTCTTCGGCAGCTCGTCGAAGGTCTTGGCCTGGGTGATGTCCTCCGACCAGCCCGGCAGCGTCTCGTAGATCGGCTTGGCGTGGTGGAAGTCCGTCTGGCTGTACGGCAGCTCCTCGACCCGCTTGCCGTCGATCTCGTACGCGACGCAGACCGGGATCCGCTCCCAGCCGGTGAGCACGTCGAGCTTGGTGAGGAAGAAGTCGGTCAGGCCGTTGACCCGGGTCGCGTAGCGCGCGATGACCGCGTCGAACCAGCCGCAGCGCCGGTCGCGCCCGGTGGTCACGCCCCGCTCGCCGCCGATCGTGCGCAGCTTCTCGCCGTCCTCGTCGTGCAGCTCCGTGGGGAACGGGCCCGCGCCGACGCGGGTGGTGTACGCCTTCAGGATGCCGATCACGCGGTTGATCTTGGTCGGGCCCACTCCGGTGCCGGTGCAGGCGCCGCCCGCGGTCGGGTTGGAGGAGGTGACGAAGGGGTACGTGCCGTGGTCGACGTCGAGCAGCGTGCCCTGACCGCCCTCGAAGAGGACGACCTGGCCCTGGTCGATGGCGTTGTTGAGCACCAGGGTGGTGTCGGTGACATAGCCACTGAGCTGGTCCGCGTAGCCCAGCAGCTCCTCGACGACCTGCTCGGCCGCGATGGCGCGGCGGTTGTAGAGCTTGGCGAGCACCTGGTTCTTGGAGTCCAGGGCCGCCTCGACCTTCTGCCGCAGGATCGACTCGTCGAAGAGGTCCTGGACCCGGATGCCCACACGGTTGATCTTGTCCGCGTAGGCCGGGCCGATACCGCGACCGGTGGTGCCGATCTTCCGCTTGCCGAGGAATCGTTCCGACACCTTGTCGAGGGTCGTGTGATACGGCGTGATCAGATGGGCGTTACCGCTGATCAGCAGCTTGGACGTGTCGACGCCGCGCTCGTTCAGTCCGCTCAGCTCGGAGAGCAGGACCGCCGGGTCCACGACGACGCCGTTGCCGATGACCGGGGTACACCCGGGCGAGAGGATTCCGGACGGGAGGAGGTGCAGCGCGTACTTCTGGTCGCCGACGACCACGGTGTGGCCCGCGTTGTTACCGCCCTGGTAACGCACTACATAGTCCACCGAGCCGCCGAGCAGATCGGTGGCCTTTCCCTTGCCCTCATCACCCCACTGAGCACCGAGCAGCACAAGTGCGGGCACAGGCGTACACCCCTTCCGGGCGGGGCATGTCCAACGTGCGTGGTGACGTACGCCACCACAAGAGCCGTCGAACCGGTGCCCCGGATAGACGAAGCCCCTGGCGCAACAGCGACAGGGGCTCTTGCACCGAGAGATTACCTGAGGAAGGACCGAGGTGTCGGCTCCAGATCCCCGGCCCCCCGCACCGGACACCGTCCGGCAGCGCCCGCTGCTCATCGTCATCGACCCCCATGCCCGGCGAACAGACGGGGAGTCGGTGCGGATCGCGAAAGATGTGCTGTGCGCGGGCGCGCCGACGAAAATCTGCCTGCCGGACGGCCCTGAGGAAGTCGAGCGGGCACTGGCCCGCCGGGGCACCCGCCGCCCGGTGGTGGTGGGCGACGACCGCGCCCTGCTGCGGATCGTGGAACTGCTGCACCGGCGCCGGGAGCTCGCGGACGCGACGCTGTCGGTGGTCCCGGTCGGGGGCTCCGCGACGATCGCCCTGGCCCATTCGCTCGGGGTGCCGACGGACACGGTCACCGCGGCCCGTACGGTCCTCGACGGGGTCGCGCGCCCGCGGGATCTGCTGGTGGACGAGAGCGGCGGGGTGGTCCTCGGCGGGCTGCGCATCCCCTCCGGACTCACTCCTTACGGTGCGCACGGGACCCCGGCCGACGGATGCGGCACGACGGCCGGACCGGCCGGACCGGATGGAACGGCCGGGCCGGGCGGACCAGGCGGAACGGGCGGGCACGGTCAGGGCCCGCACGGCGGCGCGGCCAGGGGCCGGGACTGCCACTGCGACCCCTGCGCCCCCTGCGACCACGACCATGACCATGACCACGACGGCCGGCACGACCGCCACGACCACCCGGATCGTGACGGCAAGGACAGCGGGGACCCGCCCGGCCACGGTCCGCGGGGCGGCGCTCCGGAGGGCGACGGCCACCGGCCGTGGTGGACCCCGGCGGCCCGTACCGCCCGCACCGCCCTGACATTGCTCTCGCTCCCCATGATCGGGCTGGCCGGCGGCGCCCGGCGGCCGGCGCATCCGCCGCCACAGCGGCTGCGGATCGAGGCGGACGGGGTGCTGCTGACCGATCTGGACCGGCCGGTGGAACGGGTCTCGGTCTCGACGGCGGCACCGGGCGGCGGACTGGCCGAGGTCGTGGTCCATCCGCACGCCGCGGACGGTCCGCTGCGCACCCGGGCGCGGGCCGTCACCGTCTCCGGCCAGGACTTCCACTATCACGCGGACGCGCTGGTCCGGGGCCCGGTCCGCAGCCGCACCTGGACGGTCCTGGCCGAGGCGTGGAGCCTCATGCTGCCGCACGGACCTTGAGCGCCGCTCGGGCCGCCACGGGGCGAGACACGCACCGCCACGCCGTCCGGCCGGACGGCACGACGAGACTGCCGCCACCACGCGGACGGCCCGCGAGGGGCCGGACGGGAGCGCCGTCCGGCCGGGACGGGCAGAAGCACACCGCCGCCGGGCGCAACCCGGTGCGGCACCGGGTCGGGCGGAGGTGTGCCGCGTCCCGGCCCGTTACCCCGCCTCGGCCGCGCGCCGCTCGGCCTGCTGGTGGCGCCAGCGCTCCAGCATCTTGGGCAGCTCCTGCTGGACGAACTCGAAGAAGTCGGCGGTCTCGGTGATCCGCCGCCCCGCCGGGGTGCCGGGGCCCAGCACCTTCGCGCCGTCCCGCATGGTGCTCTCCCAGCGGGAGATCATCTGGTCGCGGCGGGTCAGGGTCTCGTACCAGACCTCGTTGAAGAGCCGGTAGCGATCGCGGCGGGAGCCCGGTTCGCGCTCCCGCACCACCATCTCCACCTGGGACAGATAGCGGATCGCGCCCGAGACCGCGGCCGGGCTGATCCGCAGCCGCTCGGCCAGCTCGGCGGAGGAGAGGGCCCCGGAGTCGGAGACGAGAAGCGCCGCGAAGACCCGCGCCGCCATGCGCTGCATCCCGGACTCGGCCAGGTCGGCCGCGAACCGCTCGACGAACCTGGACACCGCCGCCTCGTCACGCTCACCACCGGGCGCGCTCTCCGGTTCGGTCGTCTCCCTCACCGCTTCATCATCTCCTCTCTTTGTCACATCATCATAAGTTTATATGGTTCCTTAACTTCACAATTTTCTGAAAGTAGCGTAGCTTCGGTATCATGAAAACGGCAATCTCCGTGTCCGGTCTGCATAAGTCCTTCGGCCGGACCCACGCGTTGGACGGCCTCGACCTCGAAGTCGAGGCAGGCGAGGTCCATGGCTTCCTCGGGCCCAACGGCGCCGGGAAGTCCACCACCATCCGGGTTCTCCTGGGCCTGCTGCGCGCCGATTCCGGAGCGGTGCAGATGCTCGGCAAGGACCCCTGGCACGACGCGGTCGACCTCCATCGCCACATCGCGTACGTCCCCGGAGACGTCACCCTGTGGCGCAACCTGAGCGGTGGGGAGGTCATCGACCTGTACGGGCGGCTGCGCGGGGGGCTGGATACCGCACGCCGTGCCGAGCTCCTGGAGCGGTTCGAGCTCGACCCCACCAAGAAGGGCCGTACCTACTCCAAGGGCAACCGCCAGAAGGTCGCCCTGGTCGCCGCGTTCGCCTCCGAAGTGGAGCTGCTGATCCTCGACGAGCCGACCTCCGGGCTCGACCCGCTCATGGAGGAGGTCTTCCGCGAGTGCGTCGCCGAGGAGCGCGACCGCGGTCGTACGGTGCTGCTCTCCAGCCACATCCTCAGCGAGGTCGAGGCGCTGTGCCGGCGGGTCAGCATCATCCGCAAGGGCAGGCGGGTGGAGTCCGGCACGCTCGCCGAGCTGCGCCACCTGACCCGTACGTCGGTGACCGCCGAGCTGGCCGGCGAGCCGAACGGCCTGTCCGGCCTCCCCGGTGTGCACAACGTGGACGTCCAGGGCCACCAGGTCAAGCTCCAGGTCGACTCCGACAAGATGGACGCCGTGCTGCGGCAGCTCACCCAGGTGGGGGTGCGCAGCCTCATCTCCACGCCGCCCACCCTGGAGGAGCTCTTCCTCCGCCACTACCAGGACGACGTCACGCGCACGGAAGCCGAGGCGATCACCCGATGACCGCCGTAGCCGACACCCGGGTCTCCCCCCGCGCCCGCGGATCGGCCCACGACCTGGCCGGCACCGGCACCCTGCTGCGGCTCGCCCTGCGGCGGGACCGGATCATGATGCCGGTGTGGGTGCTGTGCCTGGGGCTGACGGCCAGCAGCACCGTCGGCCGTCTGAAGAGCGCGTACGAGACCCCTGAGCAGCGCGCCGACCTCGTCCGCGACATGAACGGGAACGGCTCGACGCGCGCCCTGTTCGGCGCCGCCTTCGACGATTCGCTCGGCGCGCTCACCGTCTGGCGCGTGGGCGCCTTCCTGGCCGTGTTCGCCGCGATCATGAGCCTGCTCATCGTGCTCCGGCACACCCGCGAGGAGGAGGAGACCGGCCGCCAGGAGGCGCTCTCCGCCGGCATGGTGGGCCGCCGCGCCGGTCTCACCTCGGCCCTGCTCACCGTGGCCATCGCCAACGGCGCGGTGACCCTGCTCATCGCGGGCAGCCTCGCGGGCCAGGGCGGCACCGGTGCGCTCGCCTTCGGCCTCGCCGTCGGCCTGTCCGGGATGGCGTTCGGCGGGCTGGCCGCCGTCGCGGCCCAGCTCACCGAGAACACCCGGCTGGCCCGGGGCCTGAGCTCCGCCCTGGTCGGCGTCGCCTTCGTGCTGCGCATGGCGGGTGACGCCGCCGAGGACGGCAGCGAGGGCTCCGGCCACGTCCTGGTCTGGCTCTCGCCCCTGGGCTGGGCCGAGTACGCCCGGCCGTACGCGGACGAGCGCTGGTGGCCGCTGCTGCTGGTCGCCGTCCTCGCCGCCGCCTCCATCTCCCTCGCGTACTCCCTGGCGGGCCGGCGCGACGTGGGCGCCAGCTTCTACGCCAGCCGTCCCGGCCCCGCGGCCGCCGGCCCGCTGCTGGCCGGCGTCTACGGTCTGGGCTGGCGGCTTCAGCGCGGTGCCCTGTTCGGCTGGGCCGCGGGCTTCGTCTTCGCGGGCGCCATTTTCGGCAGCATCTCCGACGGCGCCGACGATTTCCTCGGCGACAGCGACCAGACCCGCGACATCATCCAGCGGATGGGCGGCGCGCAGGGGCTCAGCGACGCCTTCCTGGCCGCCATGGTCGGCGTCCTCGGCACCATCCTCACCGTCTACACCGCCAGCTCCGTGCTGCGGCTGCGCAGCGAGGAGACCGACCAGCGCGCCGAACCCCTGCTGTCCAACGCGGTCAGCCGGCTGCGCTGGGCCGGGAGCCATCTGGTCATCGCCTACCTCGGCCCGGTCGCCGTGCTCGCCATCGGCGGTCTGGCGCTGGGCCTGGGCTACGGCCTCGCCGCGGACGATCTGGCCGACCAGCTCCCCCGCACCCTGGGCGCCACCCTCGCCCAGCTCCCGGCGCTGTGGGTGGTCACCAGCCTGACGCTCTTCCTGGTGGGCGTGCTGCCGAAGTACGCGGCCGTGGCCTGGGGAGCGGTCGGCTGGGTGGTGGCCGTGGGCTGGATGGGCCCGGCGCTCGAGTTCTCCCAGCCCGTCATGGACACCTCGCCCTTCAGCCATCTGCCGAAGCTGCCGGGCGACGACGTAACGGCCGCACCCTTCCTGTGGCTGCTGCTCCTCTCGGTCGTTCTGGCCGCCGGAGGACTGGTGGGTCTGCGCCGTCGTGACATCGGCGGCTGACCCCCGTCGGCCCACCACATCCCGGCACCCGCCCCCTGTTGTCCACAGCCTGTGGACAACAGGGGGCGTATTCGTCTCCGCGGGTTCCGTCTCCGTGCGTATCCGTCTCCGCTCAGAGCTCGACCATCAGCTCCCGCAGCCCTCGGATGACGAAGTTCGCCCGCCGCTCCGGCTCCCTGACCAGCCGCAACCCGGGCGCCTTGCGGAGCAGGGCACCGAAGGAGGCGATGAGCTCCAGACGGGCCAACGGGGCGCCGAGGCAGTAGTGGATACCGGCGCCGAAGCTGACATGCGGGTTGTCGGCGCGGGCGAGGTCGAGGGTGTCGGGGCGGTCGAAGCGGTCCGGATCGCGGTTGGCCGAGCCGAAGAGCAGGGCGACCTCGCTGCCGCGCGGAATGACCGTACCGCCGACCTCGATGTCCTCCAGCACCCAGCGCTCGAAGAGCTGGAGCGGGGTGTCGAACCGCAGGAGTTCGTCCACGGCGGTGGGCAGCAGCGCGTCGGGGTCGGCGCGGAGCAGGGCGAGCTGCTCGGGGTGGCGGAAGAGCGCCCACCAGCCGTTGCCGGTGGTGTTGACGGTGGCCTCGTGGCCCGCGTTGAGCAACAGCACACAGGTGGAGATCATCTCCTGCTCGGTGAGCCGGTCGCCCTCGTCGTGGGCGGCGATGAGCGCGCTGATCAGATCGTCCCCCGGGGTCTTGCGGCGCGCGCCGATCAGTCCGCGCAGATAGGCGGAGAAGTCGAGGGACGCGCGCACCGCCCGACGGGCCGTCTCCTCGCTCGGATTGAGTTCGTACATCCCGCAGATCTCCGCCGACCAGGGTCGCAGGGCGGAGCGGTCGGCCCGCGGAATGCCGAGCATCTCGGCGATCACGGCGACCGGCAGCGGTTCGGCGACCGTCGCGATGAGATCGCCGCCGCCCGAGGCGACGAGGGAGTCGACGAGCTCCTCCGCGAGCCGCTGGATCGTCGGCACCAGTGCCTCGACCGTCCGCGGGGTGAACGCCTTGGAGACCAGGCGGCGCAGCCGGGTGTGGTCCGGCGGTTCGAGATCGAGCATGCCGTGGTCGTTGAGCGTGTGGAACGGCTCGTGCTCGGGCGGCGGCGCGGTGCGGCCGAACTCCTCATGGCTGAACCGGTGCAGATAGGTGCGGCCGAGCCTGCGGTCCCGCAGCAGGGCGCTGACGTCCGCGTGACGCGGGATCAGCCACTGGCGGGTGGGCTCGAACCAGTGCGCGCGGCCGCGCTCGCGCAGCGCGGCGTACGCCGGATACGGGTCCGCGACGAACGACGGCCGCCACGGGTCGAAAGCAGGGGCTTCTGCACTGCTCGCACTCGTGCTCATCCCCGGACGGTACCGCCGGGCCCGCTCGGCCTCCAGAGGTCACCAGGCGGACCTCGTACGCGCACACCACCGCCTGGGCGCGGCCGCGCGGCCCCGACTTCGGCAGACTCCGGCTGACATGCGGCTTCGCCGTCGGCTCGGCGACGATCAGCCGTTCGGCGATCTCGGCTTTGGAGCAGCCCTGGGCGACCGGCATCAGCACGTCGTTCTCCCGCTTCGGTCAGCTCATCAGCTCGGTCACCCGCTGCCGCGTGGAGACGCACCGGGCGGCGAACCCGGTGGCCTCGCCGATCCGGGAGAACGTGCTGATCACGTCCTTCCGCAGATCGGACAACGCTCGGCGATGCGTATGGAGTTCGGTCCGCGGGACCGTCTCCCCAGCCACGCGTCTCACGGTGGGGACCGGACGCGGCGCCGTCGTCCCCGGATTGGCTGATGGTCCGGGGCCCGTCTCCAGTACTACGAGCCGGATGCGCCCTGGTTCGTACGTGGCGGGATGCGCCCCGGCTGCTACGTGGCCAGCCGGGCGATCTCCTCGGCGGTGGTGTGTGCGGCGGGCGTGGTGGGGTCGATCGGCGGGAAGTGGCCGCCCTCGGTCGTGACGAGCCGCACCCGCTGCCCGGCGCGGGCCGCGGCCGCCGCGAAGGCGGCCGCGACCGCCGGCGGCACATCGATATCGGTGCCGCCCTGCACGATGGTGGTGGGGATCGCGGTGGGCAGCAGCGCGGCGGGGTCGGCGAGGGCCAGCCGGACCGCGAGTTCGCCACCGTCGCCGACGCCGACGCCGTCACCGTCGCCGTCGTCTTCGCCTTCGCCTTCGCCTTCGCCGAGGAGTTCACCCACGGCGCCGGAGCAGACGTCCAGTGCGCGAGCCGTGGCGAGGTCCGCGATCGGGGCGAGGGCGACGACACCACGGAGCGGGGAGGGCGAGGGCAGATGCCAAGGAGTGCCGGACGGCAGCCGGTGCCGGGCCGCCGCCCACAGCACGGCGTGTCCGCCCGCGGAGTGCCCGGTGAGCACGGTGCGGTCCGTGTCGACCCCGGGCAGTCCGAGCTCCCGGACGAGCCCCGGTACGAGATCCACGGCGGCGGCGATGTCGTCGAACGTCTCCGGCCACCGCCCCGCCCGCGGCGCCCCGCCGGGGCCGTCCCGCCCGGAGCGCGGGCCGGTGCCCGGCCCACCGCCCGGCACGTCGCGGTCCTCGGTCCGCGGGCCCTGTCCGTCGCGGGCGGCCGGGCCGGGCGGGGACGAGCCGGCCCCGCCCCGGCGGTACTCCACCGACGCCACCGCGAGACCCCGCCCCGCCAGGAACGCGGCGAAGGGGGACACATGGCGGCGATCGTAAGGTGCGCGCCAGGCGCCGCCGTGGAAGAGGAGGACCAGCGGGGCGGGACGGGACGCCTCGGGCGGAAGGTAGAAGTCCACCACCTGGTCCGGGTGTTCGCCGTACGCGGCGGTCCGGTCCGGGGCCACGGGTGCGAGCGCGAAGACCGACGCCTCCTCGGCCGCCTGGCCGCCCATCGGTCAGCCCTCCCTCAGCACGGCGGCCAGCACCCGCGCCGCCCGCTCCACCTCGGCGAAGCCCGTATACAGCGGGGTGAAGCCGAAGCGCAGCACATCGGGGCGGCGGAAGTCGCCGATGACACCGCGCCGCACCAGCCCCGCCATCACCTCCCCCGCGTCCGCGCACCGCAGCGCCACCTGGCTGCCGCGCTCGGCGTGTGCGGCGGGGGTGAGGGACCGGACGCGGCCCGCCGGGACGTAGTCCTCGACGCAGCGGAGGAAGAAGTCCGTCAGGGCCAGGCTCTTGGCCCTGACGTCCTCGATCGCCACGTCGTCCCACACCTCCAGCGCGGCCTCCAGCGCCAGCATCGAGAGGATGTCCGGGGTGCCGACGCGGCCGCGGGCCGCACCGTCGGCCGGGGTGTAGGCGGAGTCCATGCCGAAGGGGTCGGCATGCGAGTTCCAGCCGGGGAGCGGCGAGTCGAACCGGGGCTGATGCGCTCGGGCGACGTACAGGTACGCGGGCGCGCCGGGCCCGCCGTTGAGGTACTTGTACGTACAGCCGACCGCGAGGTCGACCCCGTGGGCGTCCAGTCCGACCGGCAGGGCGCCTGCGCTGTGGCACAGGTCCCACACGATGAGCGCGCCCGCCGCCTGCACGGCGGCCGTGGTCGCGGGCAGGTCGTGGAGGCGGCCGGTGCGGTAGTCCACGTGGTTGACGAGCGCGACGGCGGTGCGCGGGCCGACGGCGGTGGGGACGTCGCGCGCGGCCACCGGCCGCAGGGTGCAGCCGGTCATCCGGGCGGCGGACTCGGCGATATAGCCGTCGGTGGGGAAGGTGGCCTCGTCGACCAGGATCTGATCGCGGTGGGCGCCGCGCTCCTGTGCGATCCGTACGGCCGCGACGACCGCCTTGAAGACGTTCACGCTCGTCGAGTCGCCCACCACCACCTGGCCGGGGGCGGCGCCGAGGAGTCGGCCGACGCGGTCGCCGATCCGCTCCGGCGCGGTCCACCAGCCGCTCTCCTCCCAGGAGCGGATGCGCAGCCGCCCCCATTCGCGGGCGACGACATCGGCCAGCCGGGGCGGAACGGCACGCGGCAGCGCGCCCAGCGAGTTGCCGTCGAGGTAGATCGCGTCGTCGAGGGTGAAGGCGTCACGCTTGGCACGCAGCCCGTCGGCTGCGTCGAGCCTGGCGGCTTCGCCGACCAGACCGACCTCGGCGGACTCGACACCGACCGACGCGACGCCGGTCGGCTCGACGCCGGTCGGCTCGACGCCGGTCAGCTCGGCCTCGGACTGCCCGGCGCCGGGCAGTCCGGACACGGACGACTCGGCGCCGGCCGACGGCTCGGCGCCGGCCGGCTCGGCGCCGCGCGGCTCCGGAGGGATCGTCGCGTCAGACATGGCTGCGCGCCGTCCACAGCTCGGGGAAGACGGTCTTCGCCGCGCGCTTCTCCAGCCAGGCCACCCCGGCCGAACCGCCGGTGCCGGTCTTGGCGCCCATCGCCCGCCGGGTCGCCACCAAGTGGTCGTTGCGCCAGCGCCACACCAGCTCGGCGACCTCGGTGAGTGCCTCACCGAGCCGGATCAGCTCACTGTCGCGCGGGCCGGAGTAGATCTCCTCCCAGACCCGCTCCACGCCCGCGTCCGGCTCGTAGCGCAGGGTGGGATCGCGGTCCAGTACGGAGGCCGGGACGGCGAGGCCGCGGCGGGCGAGATAGCGCAGCACCTCGTCGTAGAGGCTGGGCTCGGTCAGCGCCTTCTCCAGCTCGGCGTGGACCTGCGGCGCGCCCCGGTGCGGGACGAGCATGGCCGCGGACTTCTCGCCGAGCAGGAACTCCAGCCGCCGGTACATCGCCGACTGGAAGCCCGAGCCCTCGCCGAGCGCGGAACGGTACGCGTTGAACTGGCCGGGGGTGAGATGGGCCAGCGGCGTCCAGGACGCGTTGAGCGACTCCAGCTCGTAGGCCGAGCGCTGGAGCGCGGCCATCGCAGTGGGCAGATCGTCCTCGCGCAGCGCCTGCGCGGCGGTCTGCCACTCATGGACGAGGACGGTGAACCACAGCTCCATGACCTGGGTGGTGACCAGGAAGACCATCTCGCCGGGATCGTCGGAGAGCGGGCGCTGGAGGTGGGTGAGCACGGACGCCCGGACGTAGTCCTCGTACGGCGTGGTGCCGTCGAATTCCAGGTGGGGAGCGTCGGGGTGGTCAGGGACAGGCTGCTGCGACATCGCGTCTCCTGTGTACTGCTCGCTACCGGGTAGCGGTCCGCCCCTTCCTCTCGGTCTCGGAGCCCCGGTCCCCTCGGGGCCCACAGCCGAAGGGGCCCCGCTCCGCATCATCCGTGTCGCGCGGAGGAACGGCAAGTACGGAAGGGGCCCGTGGGGCGTATGCCGCCCCACAGGCCCGGTGCGTCTGGTTACGCCTCAGTTCAGCGGAGACGACTGAGACGAGGCAGGTGGAGAAAGGTAGCGGCAGCTCAGGAAAGCGTGTCCGCCGCGGTCGGGGAGCTCTCGCGGAGGAAGGTGGAGCAGCGCTCGTACTCCTCCTGCTCACCGATGGCCTGCGCGGCGCGTGCGAGCGCGTGCAGGGCGCGCAGGAAGCCACGGTTGGGCTCGTGCTCGAAGGGCACCGGACCGTGGCCCTTCCAGCCGTTGCGGCGCAGGGCATCGAGTCCGCGGTGGTAGCCGGTGCGGGCGTACGCGTAGGACTCGACCACCCGGCCGCCCTCGAACGCCTCGTCGGCGAGCTGCGCCCAGGCGAGCGAGGAGGCCGGGTACTTCGCGGCGACCTCGGCCGGGGCCGCGCCGGAGGCGAGCAGCTCCCGCGGCTCGGGGTCGTCGGGCAGATGGGTCGGGGGCGGTCCCCCGAGCAGGTTCTCGTGAATGGCCATGGGTTCCAGTCTGCCTGGTCCGGAGCCCCACCCGACACGCTCAAGCCAACCGGCCCGCCGAGTCGGTCCTGGGAGCTTCGGTCCTCGATCCTCGGGCCTCGGTCCAGGGGGCGGACGAGGGCGCGGGTCAGGTGTGGGGGCGCTGCTCGCCCGGGTCCAGGGGCGGGGCGGACACACCGCAGTGGTAGGCGCACTCGGGACGGCACGGGGGCCGCTCGGCGCGCTCGGCGCCCTTCGCCCGTTCTCCGGGCGCGACGGCCTCGGCCCCCTCCGGCCCCGCGACCGCCTCGGCACCCGCTTCCGCACCCGCTTCGGCGACCGCCTCCGCACCCACGTCCGCCCCCGCCCGCTCCAGGGCGTCCGAGCGCACCGTGCGCCAGGCGAGGATCGCGCCCAGCACCAGCACCCCGGCACAGATCGGCATCGCCCGCCGGAAGGTGTCGGCGAACGCGTCCGGCGACCGGTACGCCTCCGGGCCCATCCCCGCGAGCAGTGGCAGCGCCGCCACCGAGACCAGTCCCGCCGCACGCGCCGCCGCGTTGTTGATACCGCTGGCCAGACCCGCGCGGCCGACGTCCACCGAAGCCAGGACGGTCGCGGTGAGCGGGGCGACCAGCACCACCATGCCCATGCCCAGCACCACCAGCGCGGGCAGGATGTCCCGCCAGTAGACCGCCCCCGCCCCGGCCCGGGTCATCAGCAGCATCCCCGCCGCGCACAGCAGCGGGCCGACGGTCAGCGGGATGCGCGGGCCGATGCGCGCGCCCAGCTCTCCCGAGCGGGCCGACAACACCAGCATCAGCGCCGTCGTGGGCAGCAGCGCGGTACCGGCGGCCAGCGCGGAGTAGCCCACGACCACCTGGAGGTCGAGCACCGAGAGGAAGAAGAAGCCGCTGAAGGCCGCGTAGACGCACAGGGTCACCGCGTTGACGGCGCTGAACTGGCGGGACGAGAAGATGGAGAGCGGCAGCATCGGCTCGGGACGCCTGCGCTCCACGGCGACGAAGGCCGCCCCCAGCGCCAGTCCGGCGACGGCCGGGACCACCACCGCGGGCGAGACGCCCTTTTGCGGCGCGGCGATCAGCGCGTACGTGACCAGGCCGAGCGCGGCCGCGCCCAGCACGGCGCCGAGGACGTCGAACCGGCCGCGCGCCTGTGGATCGCTGGTCTCCGGCACATGGCGCAAAGCGACCGGCGCGCACACCGCAGCCAGCGGCACATTGAGGAAGAACACCCAGCGCCAGCCGGGCCCGTCCACCAGCCAGCCGCCGAGGAACGGCCCGATCGCGGCCCCGACCCCGCCGAAGCCGGACCACAGCCCGATCGCCCGCGCCCGGTCATCGGCGTGGATCACCGACTGGATCAGCGCGAGCGATCCGGGGGTGAGCAGCGCCCCGCCGATGCCCTGAAACGCCCGCGCGGCGATGAGCACCGCGGCGTTCGGCGCCAGCCCGCACGCCAGCGAGGCCAGCGCGAACCACACCACCCCGGTGACGAACACCCGCCGCCGCCCGAACCGGTCCCCGAGCGCCCCGCCGAGCAGGATCAGTCCGGCGAGGGTGAGCATGTAGGCGTTGACGGTCCACTGGAGTACGGCCAGGTCGGCGCCCAGATCGAGCCCGATGCGCGGCAGGGCCACATTGACGACGGTGCTGTCGAGCAAGGCCATGGCGGAGCCCAGCACGGTGGTGAACACCAGCCACCGCCCCGCCGGCGCGGAGAGCCGCACACCTGCCATACCTGGAATCATCCCGCGTACGGCCCCCACGGGGCCAACCCACCACGTGAACGGGCCCGGCGGCTCGCCGCGAAGGCGAGCGCCGGGCCCGGAAGGCGCGAGCAGCAGAACCCACTCGAACCGGAGAACCACTCGAGCAGCAGAACTGCTCGAGCCGCGGAATTACTTCAGCTTCGTCCCGGTGGACCGGAGGTTCTCACACGCCTTGGTGACCCGCTCGGCCATCCCCTTCTCGGCGAGCTTGCCCCAGCTGCGCGGGTCGTAGGTCTTCTTGTTGCCGACCTCGCCGTCGACCTTCAGCACCCCGTCGTAGTTGCGGAACATGTGGTCCGCGATCGGGCGGGTGAAGGCGTACTGGGTGTCCGTGTCGAGGTTCATCTTCACCACGCCGTTCTCCAGCGCGGTGCGGATCTCCTCCTCCGTGGAGCCGGAGCCGCCGTGGAAGACGAAGAAGAACGGGTCCTGCTTGCCGTACTTCGCGGCGACACCGTCCTGGAGCTGACGCAGCAGCTCCGGACGGAGGACGACGTTGCCCGGCTTGTAGACACCGTGGACGTTGCCGAAGGAGGCGGCCAGCAGGTAGCGGCCCTTGTCGCCCAGGCCGAGGGCCTCGGCGGTGCGCAGCGTGTCGTCGACCGTCGTGTAGAGCTCGTCGTTGATCTCATGCGAGATGCCGTCCTCCTCACCACCGGTCGGGGTGATCTCGACCTCGAGGATGATCTTCGCCTTGACGGCCTCGGCGAGCAGCTCCTGCGCGATGCGGAGGTTGTCGTCGAGCGTCTCGGCGGAGCCGTCCCACATGTGGGACTGGAACAGCGGGTTCTGGCCCTTGGCGACGCGCTCCTGGGAGACCTTGAGCAGCGGGCGGACATAGCCGTCCAGCTTGTCCTTGGGGCAGTGGTCGGTGTGGAGGGCGATGTTCACCGGGTACTTCTCGGCGACGACATGCGCGAACTCGGCGAGGCCGACCGCACCGGTCACCATGTCCTTCTGGTACTGGCCACCCAGGAACTCGGCACCACCGGTGGAGATTTGGACGATGCCGTCGCTCTCCGCCTCGGCGAAGCCGCGCAGGGCGGCGTGCAGAGTCTGCGTCGACGTCACGTTGATCGCCGGGTAGGCGAACTTGCCCGCCTTCGCCCGGTCGAGCATCTCGTTGTAGATCTCAGGGGATGCGATGGGCATCTGTCCGCTCCTTGTGTGTGCGGGTTAGTCGTTCTTGGCCCTGACCTAGGGGCGACGTCATCGTCGGGGCCATAATCCCAGACTCCGCCGATTGCTCCACTCGGCGCACGCGGGGACCACACGGACGGGGGTGGGGTGGTTTCACGTGAAACCCCACCCACACCGGCTCAGCCCGAGGTCGGCCGGGGTTCAGCTCAGCCCGAGGTCGGCGAGTGAGTACGCCGGGAGGTACGGCAGCCCGGCGTCCGCGATCGCCGGTGCGGCGCCGCGCTCGACGATCGTCGCCACCGCGACGACCTCCGCACCCGCCTCCCGCGCCGCCTCCACCGCGGTCAGCGGCGAGCCGCCGGTGGTGGAGGTGTCCTCGACGACCAGCACCCGGCGGCCCGCGATGTCCGGGCCCTCGATCCGCCGCTGCATCCCGTGGGTCTTCTGGGCCTTGCGGACCACGAAGGCGTCGAGCCGACGGCCGCGCGCGGCGGCCGCGTGCAGCATGGACGTGGCCACCGGGTCGGCGCCGAGCGTCAGCCCGCCCACCGCGTCGTACTCCAGATCGGCCGTGGTGGCGAGCATGACCTGCCCGACCAGCGGCGCGGCCTCGGCGTCCAGGGTGACCCGGCGCAGGTCGATGTAGTAGTCGGCCTCACGCCCGGAGGAGAGGGTCACCTTGCCGTGGACCACGGCCTTGTCCTTGATCTGCTGAAGCAGGGCCTCACGCGCATCGCTCATGCGCATGAGCTTAAGCCGTGGCCCTCGGCCCCCTCCAAGCCGCTCCGCTACGCCAGTGCCCGCCAGCTCCAGGTCATGGAGATCTCCAGCGGATCGATGGGGGTGACCAGGCGCGGCAGGCTGTTGAGGCCGTTGGGCGGCCCGGACTGCGGTTCCACGCACACCGCCTCCGCCTGCTCGTCGTAGACGACCACCCACTCCGTCCGGCTGGTGACCTTCAGTTCGAGCCGGCCGGGCCAGGTGAGCGTGACGTCCACGCCCTGCGGCATGCCGAAGCAGTCGTCCCAGGGGCCGGGCTTCGGCGCGATGCGGTGGCCGGTGGGCAGGTGGTCCTCCCCGCGCTCCTCCTGCCACGCCGCGTCGAAGGCGAGCTGGACATCGGCACCGCCCTCGCCCAGGTTCCGCAGAAACCAGGGGTGCCAGCCCGCCTGCGCCGGGAAGGAATCGCCCTCGGTCTCCACGCTCATGGTGACGGTCAGGCTGTCCGGGGCGAGCTCGAAGGTCTGGGTGACCCGGCCCTCGTACGGCCAGGGGTCGGCGAGGTCGTAGGTGAAGGCCGCGCTGGACCGCCCGGTGCTGACCGGGGTCCAGGCGACGTTCCGGCCGGTTCCGTGGATCGCGTGCGGCGGGGAGTTGACGGGCAGCTGGTGGGTCCGTCCGCCGTTGCGGAACCGGCCCAGCCCGGTGCGGCCGCACCACGGCACCATCGGGAACGACCCGAACCGCGGGCCCTGCCGCAGCAGCTCCGTACCGCCGATGCGCAGTGAGCCGATACGGCAGCCGTGCTCGGGTGAGACGGTCAGCTCGGCGTCCCCGGCGGTCAGCCGTACGCCCTTGGTCTCCGTTGTCTCTTCGGTGGTCACAGCTACCGACCCTATGCGCACACGCTCACCGGCGGCGGCGAAGTACCCGACGTCCCACCACGACGACCGAGGCGAGCACCACGGCCGCGGCGGGCGCGGCCCAGCGCAGTGTGGCGCTGGTGGAGACGGTCTCGGGCGCGGGGACGGGGGCGTAGCGGCCGCGCGGCGGGGCGTGGTCGACCTCCTCGGTGGAGCGGCCGATCATCGTGCGGCGGGCGTGGGCGGCCTCGGCCGGGGGCTCCTCGTCCAGGTCATCGAGATCGCCGAGGTCGCCCAGGTCGCCCAAGCCGACGGGCTCCTCGACGGCGTCCGCCTCGTCGAGATCGCCGACGTCCTCGATGTCCATGTCGTCGGCCGACAGCGGAAGCTCGGCCTCGGTCGGCAGCCCGGTCTCGTCCCCGGTGGCGGCCGCGCCCTCGCCCTCGTCCTCGGCGGCCGCGTCCTCGGCTGCCGCGCCGGTGGCCTCGCCCTCGGTGGCCGCGGTGATCGGGGACGTCTCCAGCCCGGCCGCGAGCGCCGAGGCGAACCGGTCCAGCAGGCGGCGGGCCACGGTGGTGGCCGCCTCCTCGTCGAACTCGGCCAGCCGCCCCTCGCTGCGGACCGTCCCGGAGCAGAGCAGCTCCGTGCCGCCCTCGACGGGCTTCGGCGTCACGGTCAGCGCGAGCTTCACCGAGCCGCCGCCGCGCACCTCGGTGCCCTCGCCCTCGATCTCGAAGACATCCGCGCGCCGGCCGACGCGCAGGGCGCCGCGGTAGGTGATGGTGGACCCGCCGATGCGCAGCCGCAGCCGGCCGGCGAGCGGACCGGCGGCCTCATCGGCGTCCTGCTGGAGCCCGGGAACGCAACGGGCGACGCGGTCGGGCTCCGCGAGCGCCAGCCGGACGGTGTCGACGGGAAACGGAACGAACACCTCATGCTCCATAGCTCAAGACAGTACCCATCGCACGTTCACTGAGACCCGTTCCCACGCAACTTTCCCCACCGGGCGCGCCGCCCCCGGCCCGGCGGGGCCGGGCCACACGGTCACCCGCGCACGCCTCACTCCGCATAGCGCGGACGCATCAGCGTGGAAGGGGGCAGACCCGCCTCGCGGACGCGCTCGGCCCCGCGGCGGGCCGCCCGCAGCCCCGCCGGTGTCAGGGAGCGTGGCCGCGGGCCGTGCGGGGCCAGCCGCAGCCCCACCGGGGAGCGCGCCGCCAGTACAAAGCCCCAGTCGTGCGGGTGGCCGCGGCCGGGGCGCGGGGTGTCGATCACATAGGGCGCGGTCCGCAGGCCGACCGACCGCATCGTCGCGTCCACCGTCCAGAACGCCCTCGGCGCGGGACTCAGCGGCCCCGCGTGGACCACCAGCCGGCCGCCGGGGGTCAGCACCCGCTCGGCCAGGCCGTAGAACTCCTGGGAGTAGTACTTGGTGCTCCCGGTGAGCTCGGGGCCGGGCAGATCGCAGACCACCACGTCGTACGCCACGGGCCGGCGCAGCCAGTCGAAGGCGTCCGCCGTCACCGCCCGCACCCGAGGATCGCGGTAGGCGCCGTGGTTGAGCGCCGACAGGTCCGGGTCGTGCCGGGCCAGCCGGACCACCTGCGCGTCGCGCTCCACGACGGTCACCGACCGGACCCCCGCGTACCGCAGGACCTCGCGCACCGCGAGCCCGTCGCCCCCGCCGAGCACCAGGACCCGGCGGTGCGGTCCGGCGGCCATCGCCGGGTGGATCAGCGCCTCGTGGAAGCGGAACTCGTCGCGCCCGCTGACCCGCAGCCGCCCGCCCAGGAAGAGGGACACCGGACGCCCGCTCGCTCCCCCGCCCGTCAGCACGATCTCCTGCTCGCCGGAGCGCAGCGCGACCCGCACCCCCGGTCCGTAGACGGCCTGCCGGGCGGCCCGCTCGAAGGCGGGGGTCAGTGCGGCGCCGGCGGCCAGCACGGCGAGCACCAGCCCGTTGGCGACGATCAGCGTCCACCGCGCCCGTACGCTCAGATCGCGGCGGAACAGCCAGAGCACCAGCGCCCCGCCCGCGACCGCGTTGACCGCGCCGGTGACCAGCGCGCCGGTCAGCTGCCCGAACCCGGGCAGCAGCAGGAAGGGGAAGGCGAGCCCGCCGACCAGCGCGCCCACGTAGTCCGCCGCGAACAGATCGGCCACCGCGCCGCCCGCGTCCTGCCGGCGCACCCGCTGGATCAGGGTCATCAGCAGCGGCACCTCGGCGCCGATCAGCACACCGATGGCGAACGAGAAGCCGACGAGCGCGGTGCGCGAGTGACCGCACCAGGCGAAGCACGCGTACAGCGCCATCGCCGAACAGCCGCCGACGAGCGCGAGCACCGCCTCGACCGCGCCGAAGCCGACGGCGGCCCGGCAGCGCAGCCGCTTGGCCAGCAGCGAGCCGACCCCCATGGCGAAGACCATCACGGACAGCACCACGGACGCCTGGGTGACCGAGTCACCCACCAGGTACGAGGCCAGGGCGACGAGTTCGAGTTCGTAGACCAGCCCGCAGGCGGCGCAGACGAAGACCGTGCCGAGCACGAGAAAGCGGCCGAGCCCCGCCCGCACGGGCAACCGCACCGGAGGCGGGGACTCCGGCGACGGCGGCGCATCCGAGACGGCGGACATCGGCGAATCGATCACAAAGGGAACGTTACGTCACATTTGGCCTACGTCTCGTCCCCCGTACGAGTGCATTGCCGTTCGTACGTCTGGCCTTGATACGCGTCGAGGCACCTCACCCGCACGGAACGTGAGAGGACACCCCACCCGGCACTCCGCCCGACAGCCCATCAGGCAGTCCGCCGGGCAATCCACTCGGCAGTCCGCCCATGTCGAGCCCACCGGCTCCCGGCGGCCGGAGCGCGGCCGGCACCCTGGCCCCCACGCAGGTGCGGGTGGTGACCAGCCGGCCCTCCTGGGGATAGGCATGCCAGGTCCGCCATCCCACCGTGCCCTCGTGCCACTGCGCGAGCAGCGCCGTGAACGCGTGCGGGCTGCCGGGAAAGGTGCCGGCCAGACCGTGCGGATGGTCGGACACCAGGGCGAGCAACTCCTGCGCGCGCCCGGCGAAGGCTCCTTGCGACAACTCTTCGACGCGCGCCGCGAACTCGTATTCACGGCCGTCGACGAGCGTGGAGACCCCCAGCGGCAGCGGGGTGCTGTTGCCGGACATACAGGCCACGGTCTCCGAACAACGGCCGTCCTCCCCTTCGAGGAGGACCTGGTGCGAAGCTCCCAGCAGCCTCAACTGGACGGCGAAGCCATGGAGTCGCAGATCGAGTACGGCGAGGGCGGGAAGCGGTTCCCGTCCCAGGCTCCAGGCGAGATCGGCGGCGCGGGTATCGGTGTAGGCAGTCTTGAGGGTCGTGAGCATGGGTCGGCTCCGCAAGCACGCAGTGGAAAGATGGGCCGGCTCGCCCCGCGGTGGACCAGGGGCATGCGCATACGCCGGCTCGTGCCCACGTGGGGTCCGTAAGGTCGATGGTGGTACACAGAATCATGAAATGCTCGGCGCCACATCGTTTTTACCCATCTTCACCGGGTTTCCACCCTCTAGGGCGCTCTCTAGGTCAAGTGTTCAACAAGCCCGCGCCCGGCGCACGTTGGCGCGCCGGGCGCGGGCTTGTCGCATCACGGCCGTGAGGACGCGTGGTGAGGGCGGATCAGCCGCCTCCACCGCAGCCACCACCCCCACCACCGCCACCACCACAGCCGCCCCCGCCACCGCAGCCGCTCCCGCCGCCGCAGCCACCGCCGCCGTGGTGCCCGCCGCCGTGGTGGCCACCCCCGTGATGGCCACCACCGCCGTCACCGGCCCACCAGCTGCCGCCTGCCGCGCCACCGGATCCCGCGCTCCAGGACCGCCTGCGCCGTCCGCTGTACCCCTTCGACCGGCCGGCGGTCAGCGCGGCGACCGCCGCGAACGTGAACGCCAGCACCACGAAGATGACAACAGGACCCATGGTCCTCACTCTCCTTCCAACCCCCGTAGCGAGGTACCGCTTCGTACCTGTCGGGTCCCCTGCCCGACCGCACCGGGGTCGAAAGCGGAGTTGAGGAAGTCCAGAGGTTGGAGGGGAGCATGGGCGAGCCGGCCGACCGGGCGTCAGATCACGCCCATGCCGCGCTTGGCGAGCCGCCGGAACTCCCGGGTGTACGTATCGATGAGCTCTTTGGCCCCGTGGTAGAGCTCGCGGGCCGCCAGGTGCACCTCGTTGCGGAGCACCTGATCATTGCGCGACTGATGGGACCGGATCTCGCCGTCGACATAGGCGGCCTTACGGCGCACCACTCCGGGTAACTCCCACAGCGCCAGCGGGTCCGCGGCCATGGACGTCCAGCGTGGCGCCGCTCTGGACATCTGCGGGGCCAGCGCCGGCCAGGGATCGGTGGGAGTCCGTCCGGCGAGGGCCGGCTCCAGCTGGATCCTGGCCTCGACGAACGGGGCGCAGAACTTGGTCAGCTCGTCCTGCAAGGTGTCCACCTTGGCGACGGTGGCCGCCTTGACACTGGCGCGTCCCGTGAAGCGACCCACCGCGACGGTGGCCACCGCCCCGGCAACCGCACCTCCCAGGCCGATCAACGCCACAGGGATCTCCGACTGAGCCACCCGCCCCCCTTAGCGCGTGCCGTCGCAATCAGGACGATTGTGACAGTGACATGGCAGCACCACCAGCGGACAACCGTGCTGCTGCGCAGACCGTCGAGGCAGGACTGACCGTCGGCTCACCGGGGTAGTGCACGGGCATGCACAGGAGCCGGGTATACGCCGTTCTGATCGACGCGCCGCGGGACGAGGCCGCGCGGGCCGTCGCCTTCTGGTCGGCGGCGCTCGGCGTCACCGCCCGGCCGCTTCCGGCGGCTCCGCAATACACCAGGCTCCATCAGGCCCTGCCCGGGGTGAACACCGCCGTCCAGGCGGTCGACGACGCACCTCGTATCCACCTGGACATCGAGACCGACGACATCGACGCGGAAACCGCGCGCTTGGTCGCCCTGGGGGCTGAGCAGGTCTCGCAGTGGCAGGAGTGCCGGACGCTCCGCGTGCCCGGTGGCCACCTGGTGTGCGTGCTGCCGGTGGAGAGCGACGCGGAGACCTTCCGGACCCAGGCCAACGTCTGGCCCTGAGCGGTCCCCCTCGTCTGCTTCAGCCGCGCCGCTAGTGGTGTTCCACGTGGCGCAGGTCGGCTTCCAGCGCCACCCGGTCCCAGCGGCCCAGGTCGGCGGTCGCCTCATAGGTGCTGTGCAGGAATTCGCTGAGCGTCCGGTCCGGATCGGCGGCGCCGGCGACCGCCTCGTAGGGCAGCAGGAACTCACCCATCTGCCGCTGGTACGACGCCGCCGCGGGGCGGACCGGGTAGTCGGCGAAGCCGGCCGGCTCGGGATAGGCGTAGGCGTAGAAGCCGCCCTCCTCACCGCCGCCGGGCCAGAACCCGCAGCTGGACAGCTCGAGGGAGTACGCCTCTCGCGTCACCCGGTCCGGCAGGTTGGGCACCCCGCCGGAGGGATGCGTCGGCGCGGGCCGCCCGGAGAAGCGGGTGACGGCCAGGTCCATCGCCCCCCAGAAGAAGTGCACGGGGCTGGCCTTGCCGATGAAAGAGGACCGGAATTCCGCGAACGCCTGGTGTGCCCGCAGCAGCTGGCACCAGAACAGGTACGCGGCGTGCGGATCGTAGGCGGCGTGCCGGTGGTCCTCGGCGAACGGGATCGCCGGGTCCACCTCGTTCGGCCGGGGGTATATCCGGGTGTGGATGCCCAGCTCGCCCAGCGCGTCCATGATCTCGGCGTAGAACCGGGACACCGGCTTGGACTCCAGCGCCAGCTCGCGCCGGCTCCCGTCGCTGACCCGGATGCGCAGCCGGTGGTCCACGAAATCGAACTCGATATCGAACGCCCCGGTCCGGTACGGGATGGCGGAGGTGCTCAGCCCGCGCGGGCTGACGTACAGGGTGACCTGCCACCAGTGGTTGGCCAGTGGTGCGTGGGCCAGCCGGATCTTGCCGACGATCTGGGTCCACATGTGCAGGGTGTCCCGGGTCTCGACCCAGTCCGCCACCCGGAGCCGTGGCCAGCCGCCGGTCCGCTGTGTGTTCTGCTCTGCCATCTCGCCTCCCGCTCGCCTCGCGCGGTCTTCGCCGCTCCGGCAACGCGCAGGCGACGGTTTCCGGCCCGGCCGGGTACCCGTGCGCCCGGCCGGTGAAAACGCCGCTCGCTGAAAACCCCGCCGGTGAAAACCCCGCCGGTGAAGCCATCGACCGCGTCCGGACCAGGGGCGGAGTTGAGGAAGGCCGCCGGTTCGGCGGAGGATGGGCGCCATGGGACGACCGCCGCTCAACCGCCGACTGGCCGCCTTCGGCACCACGATCTTCGCCGAGATGTCCGCCCTCGCCGTGCGCACCGGCGCCATCAACCTGGGCCAGGGCTTCCCGGACACCGACGGCCCCGAGGAGGTGCGCGAGGCCGCGGTCCGCGCGCTGCGGGACGGCCGGGGCAACCAGTACCCGCCCGGCCCCGGCGTGCCCGAGCTGCGCACGGCCGTCACCGAGCACCAGCGGCGCTGGTACGGCCTGGACTTCGACCCCGACACCGAGGTGCTGATCACCGCGGGCGCCACCGAGGCCATCGCGGCGTCGCTGCTGGGGCTGGTGGAGCCGGGCGACGAGGTGATCGCGCTCGAGCCGTACTACGACTCGTACGCGGCCTGTGTCGCCATGGCGGGCGGCGTCCGCGTCCCCGTCACCCTTCGCCCGGACGGCGACACCTTCCGCCTGGACCTGGACGAGCTGCGCGCCGCCGTCACCGACCGCACCCGGCTGATCCTGCTCAACACCCCGCACAACCCCACCGGCACCGTGCTCACCCACGAGGAGCTGGCCGCCGTCGCCGAGCTCGCCGTCGAGCGCGATCTGCTGGTGGTCACCGACGAGGTCTACGAACACCTCGTCTTCGGTACCACGCACACCCCGCTCGTCTCCTTCCCCGGGATGCGCGAGCGGACCGTCACCATCAGCAGCGCGGGCAAGACCTTCTCCTTCACGGGGTGGAAGGTCGGGTGGGTGACCGGCGCTCCCGAGCTGGTCACGGCGGTGCGCTCGGCCAAGCAGTACCTCACCTACGTCTCGGCGGGCCCCTTCCAGTACGCGGTCGCCGAGGCGCTGCGCCTCCCCGACGCCTATTTCCACGGCATCCGCGACGATCTGCTGGCCAAGCGCGATCTGCTGGCCGACGGCCTGACCGACGCGGGCTTCCACGTCTTCCGCCCCTCGGGCACGTACTTCATCACCACCGACATCCGTCCCCTCGGCGAAACCGACGGCTTCGCCTTCTGCCGCTCCCTCCCCGAGCGCTGCGGAGTGGTCGCCGTCCCGAACGCGGTCTTCTACGACCACCGGGACCAGGGCTCGCCCTTCGTCCGGTTCGCCTTCTGCAAGCGCGAGAACGTCCTGACGGAGGCGGTCGGGCGGCTCAAGGGGCTCGCCGCGGGCTGACGCCCCCGTTCCTTCCTCCGAGCAGGACGCCCCGTTCCGCCGGATGGGCCTCCCGGGTCGCGGGCGGCCGCGATCCGGCGGATGGTCGGGGTATCCGCCGAGCCCCCTGGACCGTCCCCTCCCGGGGGCTCGGCGCGCGTCCGTCGTGTGCCCGCACCGGAGGTTCCCGTGTCCGCCGACACCGCCGCGTCCACCTGGGCACCGGAGCCGCCCGGCGGACCGGCCGGGCGGTGGCGGCGGGGCCGGGCGTGGGCATCGCTGAGGCGGATGCGGGCGTCGCTGGGGCGGGCCTGGCTCGCGCTCGCGGTGTACGCGGCCGTACGGCTTGCCGGGGCCGGCTGCCTGGCGCTCTGGGCCTGGCGGACCGGCCGCGATCCGCGCACGCTGCTCGGCCATCAGTGGGACAGCCTGTGGTACGTGAGCATCGCCCGGCACGGGTACGGCACCGTCCACCCCTCCGTCCACTACCCCGGCCGGGTCTTCAGCGATCTCGCCTTCTTCCCGCTCTACCCGGCCCTGATCCGCGCCGTCACCACCGCCCTGCCCCTCACCGCGGTGACCGCCGCGCTCCTGATCGCCTGGGTCGCGTCGGGGCTGGCGGCGTGGGGGATCTACGCGATCGGGGAGCGGCTGCACGGGCGGCGGGTGGGGACGCTGCTGGTCGCGCTGTGGGGACTGCTGCCGCACGCGGTCATCGAGTCCATGGCGTACACCGAGTCGCTGCTGACGGCGCTGGCGGCCTGGTCGCTGTATGCCGTGCTGACCGGCCGGTGGCTGTGGGCCGGGGCGCTCGCCCTGCTCGCCGGGGCCTGCCGGCCCAACGGGATCGCGGTCGCCGCCGCCGTCTGCTGCTGCGCCGCCGCCGGGATCCGGCGGCACCGGGGGCGGGTGTCCTGGCGGGTGTGGGCGGGGGCGGGGCTCGCACCGCTGGGCTGGTTCGGCCATCTCGGCTGGGTGGCGGTCCGGCGCGGCACCTGGCGCGGGTATGTGGACGTCCAGGACGACTGGGGTTCGCGATTCCGCCTCGGACCGGGCAGTCTCCGCTTCGTCCGCCAGCTGCTCACCGGCGACGACCAGCTGATGCGCTCCATGGTGCTGGCGGTGCTCGGCGCCGCGCTGATCTCCCTCGTCCGGTTCGCCGTGTGCCCGCCGCCGCTCGCGCTGGTCGTCTACACCCTCACCCTGGTGGTCATCGCCATCGGCGGCACGAACTATTTCGCCTCCAAGCCGCGCTTCCTGCTGCCCGCCTTCCCGCTGCTGCTCCCGGCGGCGCTGGCGATGGCAAGAGCCCGGCCCCGCACCGTCGTCCTGATGGGCGGTGCGCTGGCCGGGCTCTCCTGTCTCTACGGGACGTATCTGCTGGCCGTGGCCCATGTGGCGCCCTGACGGCGCCGGGCCGCCGCGGCTCAGGCCCCGTCGTCGTCCGGCTTGCCGTCGCCGTCGGACTCGATATCGGCCTCCAGACCGAGCTGTTCGACGAGCCACCGGTCGAACTCGATCGAAGCCCGCACCCAGCTGACCGTGCTGGACACGAAGTGCTCCAGGCTGACGCCGGTGCCGATCAGCATCTGCGCCTCACCGATCAACCGGACCGTGCCGTCGTCATTGGTGTGGCTGTAGACCTTCGGCCACAGCGTGCGGCGGTTCCAGTCGTCGATCGCCTCGAGCAGCCGCGGCTTCTCGTCGATGCCGTGCGGCCGGTCGTAGAACGTGCGGACGGAGAAGACCTGCTGCTCGTCCTCCCCGCGGAACATGAAGTAGGTACGGAACTGCTCCCACGGCGCGGCGAGGTCCCCCTCCTCGTCGACGACGTACTTCAGCTCCATCTGCTCCAGCAGCTGCTTGACCAGATCCTGGTCGGGCAGCACGGGGCCGCTCGGACCCGTCGGTTCGGGCTCGGGCTGACCCCCGAAATTCGGAATCGAGGACGGGTCGATGCTCACCGTGGATTTCCCTTCGTATGGAATACCGCCATCCTCCCTCACACCCGCCCCCGCCGTGCAACCCCCGCCGTACATTGCCCGATCCGGCGGAAACCGATCCCGGAGCGCTACTGCGCCGGGCCGACCAGAAGGCCGTCGCCGGCCCGGTCCACCCGGACCTTGTCGCCGTCCCGGATCTCCCCGGCGAGGATCTCCTTGGCCAGCCGGTCGCCGATCGCGGTCTGGATCAGCCGGCGCAGCGGGCGCGCCCCGTACGCCGGGTCGTTGCCCTCCTGGGCGAGCCATTCCAGCGCGGCCGGGGTGACGTCGAGGGTCAGCCTGCGGTCGGCGAGGCGGCCGGCCAGCCGGGCCACCTGGAGCTCGGCGATCCGGGCCAGCTCCGGCCCGCTGAGCGCGGAGAAGACCACGAGGTCGTCCAGGCGGTTGAGGAACTCCGGCTTGAAGGAGGTCCGCACGGTCTCCAGCACGCTCTGCTTCTTCTCCTCCTCGCCGAGCAGCGGGTCCATCAGGTACTGGCTGCCCAGGTTGGAGGTGAGCACCAGGATGGTGTTGCGGAAGTCCACCGTCCGGCCCTGGCCGTCGGTGAGCCGTCCGTCGTCGAGGACCTGGAGCAGGATGTCGAAGACCTCGGGGTGGGCCTTCTCCACCTCGTCCAGCAGCACCACGCTGTACGGGCGGCGGCGCACCGCCTCGGTCAGCTGGCCGCCCTCCTCGTAGCCGACATAGCCGGGCGGGGCGCCGACCAGCCGGGCCACGCTGTGCTTCTCGCCGTACTCGCTCATGTCGATGCGGACCATGGCCCGCTCGTCGTCGAAGAGGAAGTCGGCGAGCGCCTTGGCCAGCTCGGTCTTGCCGACGCCGGTGGGGCCGAGGAAGAGGAACGAGCCGGTGGGCCGGTCCGGGTCGGCGATGCCCGCCCGGGTCCGGCGCACGGCGTCCGACACGGCCCGTACCGCCTCGGTCTGGCCGATCAGCCGCTTGCCCAGCTCCTCCTCCATGCGCAGTAGCTTCTGGGTTTCGCCCTCCAGCAGCCGGCCCGCGGGGATACCGGTCCAGGAGGCGACCACATCGGCCACGTCGTCCGGGCCGACCTCCTCCTTGACCATCGTGGGGCGGTCCGGCCGGCTCTCCGCCTCCGCCTCGGCCTCCGATGCCGCGGCGAGCTCCCGCTCGACGGCCGGGATCTCCCCGTACAGCAGCTTGGAGGCGGTGTCGAAGTCGCCGTCGCGCTGGGCGCGCTCGGCCTGGCCGCGCAGCTCGTCCAGCTTCTCCTTCAGCTCACCGACGCGGTTGAGGCCCTGCTTCTCCTTCTCCCAGCGGGCGGTGAGCCCGCGCAGCTCCTCCTCCTTGTCGGCGAGGTCGCGGCGCAGCTTCTCCAGCCGCTGCTTGCTGGCCTCGTCGGTCTCCCGGGCGAGGGCCATCTCCTCCATCCGCATCCGGTCCACCGACCGCTGGAGCTCGTCGATCTCCACGGGGGAGGAGTCGATCTCCATCCGGAGCCGGGAGGCCGCCTCGTCGACCAGGTCGATGGCCTTGTCGGGCAGGAAGCGGGAGGTGATGTAGCGGTCGGAGAGGGCCGCGGCGGCCACCAGCGCGCCGTCGGCGATCTGCACCTTGTGGTGGGCCTCGTAGCGGCCCTTGAGCCCGCGCAGGATGGCGACGGTGTCCTCGACGGTCGGCTCGGCGACCAGCACCTGCTGGAAGCGGCGCTCGAGCGCGGCGTCCTTCTCGATCCGCTCGCGGTACTCGTCGAGCGTGGTGGCGCCGACCATGCGCAGCTCACCGCGGGCCAGCATCGGCTTGAGCATGTTGCCCGCGTCCATCGCGGAGTCGCCGCCGGCGCCCGCGCCGACCACCGTGTGCAGCTCGTCGATGAAGGTGATGATCTGGCCGTCGCTGGACTTGATCTCGGCCAGGACGGTCTTCAGCCGCTCCTCGAACTCACCGCGGTACTTCGCGCCCGCGACCATCGCGCCGAGGTCGAGCGCGACCAGGCGCTTGTCGCGCAGGCTCTCGGGGACGTCGCCCTTGACGATCCGCTGGGCGAGCCCCTCGACGACGGCCGTCTTGCCGACGCCCGGGTCGCCGATCAGCACCGGGTTGTTCTTGGTGCGCCGGGAGAGCACCTGCACCACCCGGCGGATCTCCTGGTCCCGGCCGATGACCGGGTCGAGCTTGCCCTCGCGCGCGGCGGCGGTGAAGTCCGTGCCGAACTTCTCCAGGGCCTTGTACGTGCCCTCCGGATCGGGCGTCGTCACCCGCTGTCCACCCCTGACCTTCTCGAACGCGGCGAGCAGCTTCTTGGCGCTCGCCCCCTGCTGGACGAGCAGCTCCCCGGCCTGGCCGCCCTTGGCAGCGACGCCGATGAGGAGGTGCTCGGTGGAGACGTAGTCGTCCCCGAGTTCCCTGGCCCGCTGGGTAGCGTCCGCGACGACGGCCAGCAGATCCCGGCTGGCCTGCGGCGGGGCCACGGTCGAGCCCTGCACGCTGGGCAGGGCGGCGAGCAGCCGCTCGGTGCCGCCGCGCACGAAGGCCGCGTCGGCCTCGACGGCGGCCAGCAGATCCATGACGTTCTCGTTGTCCTGGCCCTCCAGCAGGGCGAGCAGGAGATGCGCGGGCGTCATGTCCGCGTGCCCGGAGGACACCGCCCGGTCGTTGGCGGCGCTCAGCGCCGCCCGGCTCTTGTTGGTCAGCTCGGCATCCACGTCCCTGTGCTCCTCCTCGCTCCGGACTGCATCCTGCCCTACCCAACATCCGTAAAGTTGAGTCTATTCCACTCAACCTCGCTCACGCCACTCCCCTGGCCTTAGGTTCTGGGCCATGCCCATCGACCCCCGCAACCCCGACCCCGAGTACCTCGCCTTCTGGCGCGAACGCCACCTGTGCACCCTGACCACCCCACGCCCCGACGGCACCCCGCACGTCGTCCCGGTCGGCGTCACCTACGACCCCGAGGCGGGACTCGCCCGCGTCATCGCCGGCGGCCACAGCCGTAAGGTCGCCCATGTCCGGGCGGCGGGCGAGGGCGGTGCGCGGGTCGCGGTCTGCCAGCTGGCGGGCAAGCGGTGGGCCACCCTGGAGGGGCTCGCGGTGGTACGCGAGGACCCCGAGCTGATCGCGGACGCCGAACGCCGCTACGCCGAGCGCTACCAGCGCACCCCACGCCCCAACCCCGACCGCGTCCTCATCGAGATCACCCTCACCCGGGCCATGGGCCGGGCGTGAGCGGCTGGGTCCGGTGAGCGGCTGGGGCCTAGTCACACTCCTCGTCGTCCTGGTGCACATGCGTCCAGGGGTGCCGTACCCGCAGCCACACGTCGCGGGCGCGGCGCCCGGCCTCGGTACGGCTCTCGGCCACCGCCGTACGGGCCTCCTCCTCGGTCTCCACCATCGGCCCCGAACCGCGCAGCGGCTTCCCCGCCGTCTCGTACAGGAAGATGGTGGCGACCAGGCCGACCAGACCCGCCACCATCAGGTAGTACGCGGGCACCAGCGCGTTGTGCGTGCTGGCCACCAGCCATGAGGCCAGCAGCGGTGTCGTACCGCCGAACAGCGACACCGAGATGTTGAACGAGATCGACAGCGCACCATAGCGCAGCCGGGTCGGGAACAGCGCCGGAAGCGTGGCGGCGCTGGTCCCCGCGAAGATGACCAGCAGCAGACCGAGCACCAGACAGCCGATGGCGGGCAGCAGGATGCCGCCCGCCTGGATGAGCAGGATCGCCGGAACCGCCAGCACGACCAACCCCACGCTTCCGACCATGAACATCGGCCTGCGCCCCCAGCGGTCGGAGCTGCGCCCGACCACGGTGATGGTCAGCGCGACGACGATCATGGTGCCCAGGACCAGCGTCTGGGCGACCGTTGCCCGCTGGCCGAGCGTGGAGGTCATGTACGTCGGCAGATACGACGTGACCATGTAGTTGGTGACGTTGTAGAGCAGCACCAGGCCCATGCAGATCAGCACCGCCTGCCAGTGCCGGGTGAAGATCTCCTTCAACCGCCCCTTGCCGGACTGGCGCGCCTCCTCGATCGGCTCGGTGCCACCCCGGGCGGCCGCCTCCTCCGCCGCCTCGGCCGCCCGCTCGGCCTCCAGCTGGAAGGCCGGGGTCTCCTCCAGACGCAGCCGCATGTACAGGCCGATCAACCCCAGCGGCCCCGCCACCAGGAACGGCACCCGCCAGCCCCAGGCCACCATCCCGTCCCCGCCGAGGATCGCGGTGAGCACCGTGACCACACCGGAGCCCATCGAGTAGCCGACGAAGGTGCCGAAATCCAGCCAGCTGCCGAGGAAGCCACGGCGCTGATCGGGCGCGAACTCCGCGATGTACGTGGTCGCCCCGGCGTACTCACCGCCGGTGGAGAAGCCCTGGACCACCCGGCACGCCAGCAGCAGCAGCGGCGCGGCGAACCCGACGGCGTCGTAACCGGGCAGCACGCCCACCGCGAAGGTGCCGATCGCCATCATGATCATGGTGGTGGACAGCACCCGCCGGCGCCCGATCCGGTCGCCCAGCGGCCCGAAGACCAGCCCGCCGAGGGGCCGCACCAGGAACGCCACCGCGAAGGTGGCGAAGGTGGAGACCACCTGGGTGGCGGGGTTGTCGGACGGGAAGAAGACCTTGCCGAGGGTGACCGCTACATACGCGTAGACGCCGAAGTCGAACCACTCCATCATGTTGCCGACCGCCGTCGCCGCGACCGCGCGGCGCATCCTCGGCTTGTCGACGACGGTGACGTCCTCGATGGACAGCGGCTCCTTACGGCGGCGCAGCAGCGTCCGGAGCATCCGGTCGGTGCGGGCACTGCCGCGCGGCCGGCCCCCGTGGTAGGGCCCGCGCGGCGGTGTCCGGCCGGAACTCATCTCGTCCCCTGCCGACGGCTACGTACCGCTGAGGAGCGTCGTACGGATCATGCTTGGGCTCCTGACGCCCGGGTGCCGCTGCCTCCCCCGCCTCAGGCCCCGGCCCGACTCGACTTCGCGTACGTCTGCGCCATCTGCCCGGCGACGTCGTACACCACGACCGGCTCATCGCCGACGACCCACGCGTCATGGCCGGGCGACACCACATACACATCGCCGGGCCCCACCTCGGTCTCCGCGCCCTCGGTCGTGCGCAGCCGCATCCGTCCCTGGACCACGATCCCGCTGTGGTGGACCTCGCACAGCTCGGTCCCCACGATCGGCCGCACCGACTCCCGCCAGCGCCATCCGGGCTCGAAGGTGCCCACGGCGAAATCCAGCCCGGTCAGATGCAGGGCTTCGATATGGCCCCCGGGAAAGTCACGCCGCTCATCCGGCTTCTCGATCGTCTTGACCTCCACCATGGCGATACCTCCTCCCATACCTCCATGGTGCGCCCGGGACGCCCCGACGGCGCGCCGCCCGGCCCGGAGGTTCCCGGAGGCTGACCGCGGACACGGTCAGCCTCCTCGGGTCGACAGCCGTCGATCAGCGGTGCGAGGAGTGGTACCGCGCCGCCGCCTCGGCCTTCAGGGCATGGGCCGCGTCCTCCGCCGCCCCACCCGACACGGGGTGAGCCGCCTGCTCCGCCTTGCCCGGCACGGACTGAGCCGCATCCTCCGACCCACCCGACACCGGGTGAGCCGCATCCTCGGCCTTGCCCGGCACACGGTCAGCCGCATCCTCCGACCCACCCGACACCGGGTGAGCCGCCTGCTCCGCCTTGCCCGGCACGGACTGAGCCGCATCCTCCGACCCACCCGACACCGGGTGAGCCGCATCCTCGGCCTTGCCCGGCACACGGTCAGCCGCCTGCTCCGCCTTGTCGGCGTCCTGGGCGGAGTGCGAAGCCGATGTCGCGGCGTGGACCTGCGACTCCGCTGCCAGGAACAGGCTGCCGAAGGTCAGAGCGCTCACCGTGGCGGTCTTGAGCTTGAGGGCCGTCTTGCTCGTCTTACGGGGTCCGGCATGGCGCATGGGTTTTCCTCTGCTGTCGGCCTGTTGGACTGGAACACGGTGAATACGCAGCACGGGGACCCCGCGGCGACACTCGAATCCGGTGATACAGATCACAGCCGCCCGCCGTAGCGCGGCGCGGGCGCCGGTGCGTCTCCCTCGTGCGGGAAATCGGCGGAAGAGGGGCGATGGGTTCGGCGGAAGAGGAATTCGACGAATTCTATGCACGGGCCTATCCCCGGCTCGTCCGGCAGCTCTACGCGCTGACCGGAGATCTCCCCGAGGCTCAGGACGTCGTCCAGGAGGCGTTCATCAGGGCCTGGGACCGGCGGGGGAGATTCGCGGGTGCCCCTTCCCAGGAAGCATGGATCCGGACCACGGCCTGGCGGCTCGCCGTATCCCGGTTCCGCCGTATGCGGCGCGGTCTGCACCTGCTGCAGCGCCATCATGAACACCGGGACGTCGAAGGCCCGTCCCCGGAGCACATCGTCCTCGTGGAGGCGCTCAAAACGCTGCCGAGGAAACAGCGAAACGTGATCGTTCTCTACCATTTGTGCGATCTGAGCGTGGAACAGATCAGTACCGAGACGGGCTGGCCGGCGGGCAGTGTCAGGGCATGGCTGGTTCGTGGGCGGCTGTCGCTCGCGCGCTGCCTTTCCTCCGTGCCGGACAAGGAGGTGGACCATGTCGGATGAACTCCGGGTCCAGGGTTGGCTCGCCGAGAGCCGGGCCAGGCTCGACGAGGTCCGGGTCGAACGGCCCATGCCCGGCCGGGAAGTGCGGCTGCGCGGCGCCAGGCGGCGCAGGCGGCGCGTGCTGTCCGCCACCGCCGCCGCGCTGAGCGCGGCGACCTGTGCGGGAGTGGTCTGCTGGCACGTCCTGAGCGCGGAACGGACGGCGGTGCGGCCCGCCCGCCCCGCGGAGAGCGCCGGCATGACGAGAGTGCGGGAAGAGCTGCGCTCGTACTATTCCGCCCTGCCGGGAACCGTCGCCGCTCAGGGCGAGACCGCCTCGGCCACGAAGCTGTCGCAGCTGCTGGCCACGCACTTCACGTCCGGCGCGCTGCGGCAGGAGGAGGCGGCGGCCCGCACGCCTACGGGGACGGACGGTCCGGCGGCCACCTGTGGGCGGGTGACGGCGCACACCACGTTCACCGTCGGCGACCCTCACCGTACGGGGACGGACACCGCCCGCGTGCGGGTCGTCCGCGACGGTGGACCCGAAGCGATCGACATCGAATTCGACCTCCGGGTCATGAAGATCTCGAAATGGAGCTGCCCGAACGGGTCGTGACCCGCGCCGCCCCGATAAAGCCCGCCCCGGCGAAGAACCCGCCCCGACACAAAACCCGCCCAGACACACAGCAGGCCCGGCGGCCGGAAAACCGGTCGCCGGGCCGCTCGGGCACGCGGTGCGGCGGTTATTCGCCGCGCCTGGGCTTCGGGCGCCACACCACCAGGGCGCTGCTCTGCTGGACGTCCTGGTAGCGGACCAGGTCGCGGCGGTAGGAGGCGTGGACCTGGGCCTCGCGCTGCTGCATGGCCGTGGCGGCGCCCTCGACCGCGGACTGGAGCTCGGCGACGCGGGCCTGGAGGGCCGCGACCTGGTTCTCCAGTTCGATGATCCGCTTGATCCCGGCGAGGTTGATGCCCTCGTCCTGGGAGAGCTGCTGGACCTGGCGGAGCAGCTGGATGTCGCGCGCGGAGTACCGCCGGCCGCGGCCGGCGGTGCGGTCGGGGGAAACCAGGCCGAGGCGGTCGTACTGACGCAGAGTCTGCGGATGCAGTCCGGAGAGCTGGGCGGCCACCGAGATGACGTACACCGGCGAATCCTCGGTCAGCTCATACGGGTTGCGGGGCCGGCCAGCGCCCCTGCCTCCGATTCCTCCTCGGCCGTCCATCTCAAGCTCCCTTCGCGGCCTTGAACAGCTCCTCCCGCGGGTCCTCTCCCGCGGTCGCCTCGCGATACGACTCCAGCGCTTCCCGCGCCGGGTCGCTCAGCTCGTGCGGCACCGTGACCTCGACGGTGACCAGCAGGTCGCCGCGGGTGCCGTCCTTGCGCACCGCGCCCTTGCCCCGGGCGCGCATGGTCCTGCCGTTGGGCGTGCCGGCGGGCAGCTTCAGGGTGACCGGCGGACCGCCCAGGGTGGGGACCTTGATCTCGCCGCCGAGCGCCGCCTCCGGAAGGGTGACGGGCACGGTGACGGTCAGGTTGTCGCCCTTGCGGCCGAAGACCGGATGCGGGTCCACGTGCACGACCACGTACAGATCGCCGGCCGGACCGCCGGTCTCGCCCGGAGCGCCCTTGCCGCGCAGCCGGATCCGCTGGCCATCACTGACGCCCGCGGGAATCCGGACCTGCATGGTGCGGGCGGAACGGGCCCGTCCGCTGCCCTTGCAGGTCTCGCACGGGTTCTGCGCGATCAGCCCGCGGCCCCGGCACTCCACACACGGGTCGGTGAGCGAGAAGCCGCCCCCGCCGCCCCGGGTGACCTGACCGGTGCCGACACAGGTGGGGCAGACGCGCGGGTTGCCGTTCTGGTCGCCGGTGCCCGAGCACACCTTGCACGGGGCCTGGCTGGACATCCGCAGCGGGACCGTGGCCCCCTCGACGGCCTCGGTGAAGCTGAGCGTCACCTCGGACTCGATGTCCTGGCCCCGGCGCGGCTGGGCGCGGGTGGCGCCGCCGCGGCCGAACAGCCCGCCGAAGACATCCCCGAGCCCGCCGCCGAAACCGCCGGCGCCCCCGCTCCCGCCCTGGGCACCGCCGCCGAAGAGGTCGCCCAGGTCGAAGTTGAAGCTGCCGGTGCCGCCCGGCCCGCCCGGCCCGGGGCGGAATCCCCCGTTGCCGAAGAGGGCGCGGGCCTCGTCGTACTCCTTGCGCCGCTTGGGGTCCCCGAGGATGTCATTGGCCTCGGAGATCTCCTTGAACCGCTCCTCCGCCTTGGCGTCGCCCTTGTTGGCGTCCGGGTGGTACTCGCGGGCGAGCTTCCGGTACGCCTTCTTGATCTCCGCCTCGGTGGCGTCCTTGGGGACGCCGAGGACTTTGTAGTAGTCCTTCTCCACGAAGTCCTTGGTGCTCATCCGCGACGTCCCTCCTCTCTCACTGCTCCCGCGGTCACCGTCACGTCAGCCCTCTTCCGGGCCACCGCTCTCCTCGTCCGGCGCCGCGGCCTCGCCTTCGCCGCCCTTGGCGGGGGTGGCACCCGGCTGGGGCTCGGCGACGGCGACCCGCGCCGGGCGGATCGTGCGCTCGCCGATTCGATACCCCGGCTGCAGAATCTGCACGCACGTGGTTTCGGTGACGTCCGGCGCGTAACTGTGCATCAGGGCCTCGTGCACCAGCGGGTCGAAGGGCTCGCCCTCCTTGCCGAACTGCTGGAGGCCCAGCTTCGCCACCACCGTCTCCACCGATTCGCCGACGGACTTGAAGCCGCCGACGAGCTCGCCGTGGTCCCGGGCGCGGCCGATGTCGTCGAGCACGGGCAGCAGCTCGGACAGGAGGCTCGCCAGCGCGATCTCCTTGACCGTCACCCGGTCCCGCTCGACCCGGCGCCGATAGTTCTGGTACTCCGCCTGGAGCCGCTGGAGGTCGGCCGTCCGCTCGTTGAGCGCGCTCCGTGCCTGGTCCAGCTGTGCCTGAAGGGCTACCTGCTCGTTGTCCCCGGCCGGGGCCGCCGGGCCCGCCTTGTCGGCGGACCCGGCGCCCTTCGCCGCGTCGTCGGGGGTCTGCGCGGCCTCGGAGGGGACGTCGGGCTGCTCCTCGAAGCCCGGGGTCTCCTCCGTCACGCGGCACCACCCTTACCCTTGTCGGCCTTGTCGTCGTCGACGATCTCGGCGTCCACCACATCGTCATCGGCCTTGGCCTGGCCCGCGGCGCCGGCGTCACCGGCGGCGGCACCGGCCGCGGCCGCGCCGTCCTGGCTGTTGGCGTACATGGCCTGGCCCAGCTTCTGGCTGACCGCGGCGACCTTCTCGGTCGCGGTGCGGATCTCGGCGGTGTCCTCGCCCTTGAGCTTCTCCTTCAGCTCGGTGAGGGCCTCCTCGACCTCGGTCTTGACCTCGCCCGGGACCTTGTCCTCGTTGTCCTTGAGGAACTTCTCCGTCTGGTAGACCAGCTGCTCGGCCTGGTTGCGGGCCTCGGCGGCCTCGCGGCGCTTGTGGTCCTCCTCCGCGTACTGCTCGGCCTCCCGCATCATGCGGTCGATGTCGTCCTTCGGCAGCGCGGAGCCGCCGGTGACGGTCATCTTCTGCTCCTTGCCGGTGCCGAGGTCCTTCGCGCCGACGTGCATGATGCCGTTGGCGTCGATGTCGAAGGTGACCTCGATCTGCGGCACGCCGCGCGGGGCCGGGGGCAGGCCGGTCAGCTCGAACATGCCGAGCTTCTTGTTGTACGCCGCGATCTCGCGCTCGCCCTGGTAGACCTGGATCTGCACGGACGGCTGGTTGTCCTCGGCCGTGGTGAAGATCTCCGAGCGCTTGGTCGGAATGGTCGTGTTGCGCTCGATCAGCTTGGTCATGATGCCGCCCTTGGTCTCGATGCCCAGGGACAGCGGGGTGACGTCCAGCAGCAGGACGTCCTTGACCTCACCCTTGAGGACACCGGCCTGGAGGGAGGCGCCGATGGCGACGACCTCGTCCGGGTTGACGCCCTTGTTGGCCTCCTTGCCGCCGGTCAGCTCCTTGACGAGCTCGGCGACGGCGGGCATGCGGGTGGAGCCACCGACCAGGACCACGTGGTCGATCTCGGACAGCGAGATGCCCGCGTCCTTGATGACGTTGTGGAACGGGGTCTTGCAGCGCTCCAGCAGGTCGGAGGTGAGCTGCTGGAACTGGGCGCGGGTGAGCTTCTCGTCCAGGTGCAGCGGGCCCTCGGCGGACGCCGTGATGTAGGGCAGGTTGATGCTGGTCTCGGACGAGCTGGAGAGCTCGATCTTCGCCTTCTCAGCGGCCTCGCGCAGCCGCTGGAGGGCCATCTTGTCCTTGGACAGGTCGACGCCGTGGCCGCTGTTGAACTGCTTGACCAGGTAGTCGACGACGCGCTGGTCCCAGTCGTCACCACCGAGGTGGTTGTCACCGTTGGTGGCCTTGACCTCCACCACGCCGTCGCCGATCTCGAGGAGCGAGACGTCGAAGGTGCCACCACCGAGGTCGAAGACCAGGATGGTCTGGTCGTCCTTCTCCAGCCCGTAGGCGAGCGCGGCGGCAGTAGGCTCGTTGACGATGCGCAGGACGTTGAGGCCCGCGATCTCACCGGCCTCCTTGGTCGCCTGGCGCTCGGAGTCGTTGAAGTACGCCGGGACGGTGATGACCGCGTCCGTGACCTTCTCACCCAGGTACGACTCGGCGTCGCGCTTCAGCTTCTGCAGGATGAAGGCGCTGATCTGCTGGGGGTTGAAGTCCTTGCCGTCGAGGTTGATCTTCCAGTCGGTGCCCATGTGGCGCTTGACCGACCGGATGGTGCGGTCCACGTTCGTGACCGCCTGGCGCTTGGCGACCTCGCCGACCAGCACCTCGCCGTTCTTCGCGAACGCCACAACGGACGGCGTGGTCCTGGCGCCCTCGGCGTTGGTGATGACGGTGGGCTCACCGCCTTCGAGAACACTGACGACGGAGTTCGTCGTACCCAGGTCGATGCCGACCGCACGTGCCATTTCGCAATCCTCCAGCTACAGCATTGAGTGGAACAGGCTCAAGGGTGCATGACCGGCTCGCCGCTGTCAACAGACCTGAGTCGCAGCGGCTCAACTTTTATATGAGACTTATACCCAAGAGGAGGTGGAAGAGGTGGAGGAGGGGCCATGTGAGCGACACAGATCACCGGCTCGTCGACTACATGGGTGACCGTCCGGGCGGGTAATCTCGGTCAAGCCACATTAAGTTACTGCTTAGTAATAGTTCTGCTCAGCAATCCAGCTCGCAGGTTCGAGGAGCCCCCTATGCAACTCGCCGCGATCATCGTGTCGCTGGTCCTCACCGCGGTCGGCGTTGCCCTGCTCGGCCGGGCCGTCGCGCAGTTCGTGCGCTTCTTCAAACTGGGCGCGCCGGTCCCGGCGGGGGCCAGGACCGACAACCCCTGGCAGCGCAGCGTGACCCTGGTGCGGGAATTCCTCGCGCACACCCGCATGAACAAGTGGGGCGTCATCGGCGTCGCCCACTGGTTCGTGGCGATCGGCTTCCTGACCCTGCCACCGACCATCATCAACGCCTACGGCCAGCTCTTCCAGGCCGACTGGACGCTGCCCATCCTCGGCGGCTTCCTCCCCTACGAGCTGTACATCGAGTTCATCGGCACGATGACCACCCTCGGCATCCTGACGCTGATGGTGATCCGGCTGCTGAACCTGCCCAGCCGGGCCGGCCGCAAGTCGCGGTTCGCGGGCTCCACCGCCTGGCAGGCGTACTTCGTCGAGTACGTCATCCTCATCATCGGCATCGCGATCATGGCGCTGCGCGGCACGGAGGGCGCGCTGCACCACGTCGACTCCTACGAGCCCGCGTACTTCGCCTCGTACCCGCTGGTCCAGCTCTTCAGCGGGCTCGGCGTCGACACCGTGCAGAACCTGACCTACCTGTTCGCGATGGTCAAGCTCGGCACGACCATGATCTGGATGATCACGGTCAGCACCAACCTCGACATGAGCATCGCCTGGCACCGCTTCCTCGCCTTCCCCAACATCTGGTTCAAGCGCAACGCGGACGGCGAGGTCGCGCTCGGCGCCCTCCAGCCGATGGTGAGCGACGGCAAGCCGATCGACTTCGAGGACCCGGGCGAGGACGACCAGTTCGGCGTCTCGCAGATCGAGCACTTCTCCTGGAAGGGCATCCTCGACTTCTCCACCTGCACCGAATGCGGCCGCTGCCAGTCGCAGTGCCCCGCCTGGAACACCGGCAAGCCGCTCTCCCCGAAGCTGCTGATCATGGCGCTGCGCGACCACAGCCACGCCAAGGCCCCCTACCTGCTGGCCGGCGGCGGCAAGACGATGGAGGGCGAGGAGAAGGCGAGCGAGGAGCAGCTGGCCCAGGTGCCCGCGGCGGCGCTGGCCGAGGCCGAGCGGCCGCTGATCGGCACCCTCGAGGCCGCGTCTGACAGCGGCTTCGCCGCGGGCGGCGTCATCGACCCGGACGTGCTGTGGTCCTGCACCACCTGCGGCGCCTGCGTGGAGCAGTGCCCGGTGGACATCGAGCACGTCGACCACATCGTGGACATGCGCCGCTACCAGGTGATGATCGAGTCCAGCTTCCCCTCGGAAGCGGGCACGATGCTGAAGAACCTGGAGAAGAAGGGCAACCCCTGGGGCCTGGCCAAGAAGCAGCGGCTGGCATGGACCAAGGAAGTCGACTTCGAGGTGCCGGTCGTCGGCAAGGACATCGAGGACCTCACCGAGGTCGACTACCTGTACTGGGTCGGCTGCGCGGGCGCCCTGGAGGACCGGGCCAAGAAGACCACCAAGGCCTTCGCGGAGCTGCTGCACATCGCCGGCGTCAAGTTCGCGATCATGGGCGGCGACGAGGCGTGCACCGGTGACTCCGCCCGCCGCCTGGGCAACGAGTTCCTCTTCCAGCAGCTCGGCCAGCAGAACGTCGAGATGCTGAACATGGCCTTCGGTGAGGATGCTGACGAGGGCGTCGTCGTCGAGAAGGCCAAGAAGAAGATCGTCGCGACCTGCCCGCACTGCTTCAACACGATCGCCAACGAGTACCCGCAGCTGGGCGGCGAGTACGAGGTCATCCACCACACCCAGCTGCTCCAGCACCTCATCGACGAGGGCAAGCTGATCCCGGTCACCCCGGTCGAGGGCCTGATCACCTACCACGACCCCTGCTACCTGGGCCGCCACAACAAGGTCTACACACCCCCGCGCGAGATCATCGCCAAGGTGCCGGGACTGCGGAACGAGGAGATGCACCGCCACAAGGAGCGCGGCTTCTGCTGCGGCGCGGGCGGCGCCCGGATGTGGATGGAGGAGCGGATCGGCAAGCGCATCAACGACGAGCGCGTCGACGAGGCCCTCTCCCTCAACCCGGACATCGTCTCCACCGCCTGCCCGTTCTGCCTGGTCATGCTCACCGACTCCGTCAACGGCAAGAAGAACGACGGGAAGGCGAAGGAAGAGCTCCAGGTCGTGGACGTGGCACAGCTGCTCCTCGACTCGGTGAAGACCCCGGCCGAACCGGAGGACGGCGGCCAGACCGCCGAGGAGCCGGAGCCGGCCCCGGTGAAGTAGTCGCCTGACGCGGCGCGCCACGCGCCACACGCCGAAGCCCGCCCACGGGACGTCCGTGGGCGGGCTTCACGCTTGTCGGCGGCCCGGAACCGCACGCTTGTCGACGGCCCGCTCTCCCGCAGGCCGTCCCTCACGTCCGCGGCTTGCCGTTCCTCGTCAGCGGCAGCGCCTGCTCAGTCCAGATCACCTTGCCGTCCGAGGTGTAGCGGGTGCCCCAGCGGTCGGCGAACTGCGAGACCAGGAAGAGCCCCCGGCCGCCCTCGTCCGTCGTCCCCGCGTACCGCAGATGCGGGGAGGTGCTGCTGGTGTCGAAGACCTCGCAGATCAGGCTGCGGTCGCAGAGCAGCCGGACCCGGATCGGGCCGGTCGCGTAGCGGATGGCGTTGGTGATCAGCTCGCTGAGGATGAGCTCGGTCGTGAACGCGACATCGCCCAGATCCCACTCCGCCAGCTTCCGGGCCACCGCGGCGCGCACCCCGGCGACCTGCTTCGGATCGGACGGCACCTCCCAGTCGGCGGTCAGACCGGGCTCCAGCACCCTCGTACGGGCCACGATCAGCGCGATGTCGTCACTCGGGCGGTCGGGCAGCAGCGCGTCCAGCACCGCCGTACAGGCGTCCTCGGGCGTCCGGCCGGGGTGGGACCCGGGGTGGGACAGGGCATCGCGCAGCAGCTCCAGACCGGTCTCGATGTCCCGGTCGCGCTTCTCGATCAGCCCGTCCGTGTAGAGCACCACCTGGCTGCCCTCGGGCAGCTCCAGCTCCGCCGTCTCGAACGGCAGCCCGCCCAGGCCCAGCGGCGGTCCGGCGGGCAGCTCGAGGAACTCCACGGTGCCGTCCGGCCGGACCAGCGCGGGTGGCGGATGACCGGCCCGCGCCATGGTGCAGCACCGGGTGACGGGGTCGTAGATCGCGTACAGACAGGTGGCCCCGGTGATCCCCTCACCGACGCCGCCGCCGTCGCCGTCGAGTCCGCCGGGGCTCTCGTCCTGGTCGATGCGGGCGATCAGATCGTCGAGGTGGGAGAGGATCTCGTCCGGCGGGAGATCGAGGGTCGAGAAGTTGTGCACCGCCGTGCGCAGCCGTCCCATCGTCGCCGCCGCGTGCAGACCGTGCCCGACGACGTCGCCCACCACCAGCGCCACCCGCGCCCCCGGCAACGGGATCACATCGAACCAGTCGCCCCCGACGCCGGACTCGGCCGGCAGATAGCGGTACGCCACATCCAGCGCGTTCTGCTCGGGCAGCACCCGGGGCAGCAGGCTGCGCTGGAGCGTCACCGCCATGGTGTGCTCGCGGGTGTAGCGGCGGGCGTTGTCGATGCTGACGGCGGCGCGGGTGACCAGCTCCTCGGCCAGGGAGATGTCGTCCTCCTCGAAGGGCTCCGGCTTCTCCGCCCGCATGAAACTGGCCACGCCCAGCACGACGCCACGAGCCCGCAGCGGGACCGTGATCATCGAGTGGATGCCGTAGTCGACGATCCGCCGGGCGTGCTCGGGGTCCTGCTCCTGCCAGCCGCCGAAGTCGCTCAGGACCGGCTCGACCGTCACCGCCCCACTGCGGAAACCCCGGGCCTGAGGCGCGCTCGGGCCGAACTCGATCAGCATGCCGAGGGGGTAGAGCGGGCCGTCGTCGCGGATACCGCTGAGGGCCGTACGGCGCAGCACGGTGCGGCGGCCGTCGGCGGTCGGCACGGCGCCCGGCGGGCCCGCGCCGGGGGCACCGGGGCCGGCCACGCCATCCGGACCCGCCACGCCGTCCGGGGGCTCCCCGCCGCGCAGCACCGAGTCCGCGAGGTCCACCGAGACGTAGTCGGCGAACCGGGCCACCGCGTACTCCGCCAGCTCCTGGGCGGTGCGCACCACGTCCAGGGTGGTGCCGATGGAGACACCCGCGTCGTACAGCAGCTTGAGCCGGTTGCGGGCGAGGTCGACCTTGCCGGACAGCGCCCGCAGCTCGGTGGTGTCGCGCAGCGTGGCGACGCTGCCGGGCGGCCCGCCGTCGCGGTCGGTGGGGCGGTGGCTGACCGACAGCAGCCGCTCGCCCGCCGTGTGGACCTCGTCGGTGGCGGGGCGCCCGGACGCCAGCAGCGCGGCGGTGTGCGGATCGAAGCCCAGCTCGGACACCAGCCGCCCCTCGGCGTCCGGCGGCAGGTCGAAGAGCCGGCGCGCCTCGTCGTTGGCGAGCACCAGCCGGCCGTCGCCGCCGACGATCAGCACGCCCTCGCGCACCGAGTGCAGCACCGCGTCATGGTGCTCGTACATCCGCGTCATCTCGGCCGGGTCCAGCCCGTGGGTCTGGCGCCGCAGCCGCCTGCTGACCAGCGCCGTACCCGCCGTCGCGAGCGCGAGCGCGAGCGCGGCGGCGCCGAACAACAGCGGCAGCTGACGGTCGGCCGCACCGCTCACCTTCTTGATCGTGACACCGGCCGCGACCAGGCCGACGACCTTCCCCTGGCCGTCCTTGACGGGCACCACGGCCCGCACCGACAGGCCGAGCGTGCCGGTGAACGTCTCGGTGAACGTCCGGCCCTCCGCCGCCGGGCGGATGGTGCCCATGAAGTGCTTGCCGATCCGGTCGGGGTTGGGGTGGGTGTAGCGGATCCCCCGCGGCGACATGGCCACGACGAAGTCGACCCCGGAACCCTCGCGGGCCCGCTCGGCGAGTGGCTGGAGCGCGGCGGTCGGCTGGGGGCCGCGCATCGCGCTCACCATGCCGGGCGCGTTCGCGAAGCTCTCGGCGACGGCCATGGAGCGGTTACGGGCCTCCCGCTCGCTGTCGTAGCGGGACTGGAGGACGAGCGCCGCCACAGCGGCGACGACCAACAGCAGCACCACCCCGACCTGGAGGACGAAGACCTGGCCGGCCACGGTGCGCACCCAGCGCGCCTGGCCCCGCCGCCCCTGGCGGCCCCGGCGGCGCCAGCCCCGCCCGTAGCCACCACGGCCGTGGGCGGGGCGGTGGGCGTAGCCGGAGTCGTGGGCGGGGCCGGGGCCGTGGGTGTAGCCGGTCCGGCCGGTGTGCGTGGAGGACCGCTCATGCGGGTCCCACGGGCCGGACTGATCAGGCAGACCAGCTGGACCGAACTGATCGGGTGGGCCGAGCTGATCGGCTTGCCCACCTTGATCGGGTTGATCTCGCGGGTCCAGCCGGTCTCGTGGGTCCAGCTGATCTCGCTGGTCTCGCTCGTCCTGCTGTACGCGCCGCCCGCGTCGTTCCCACGCCGAGCGGGGCCCCTCACGCCGACCGCCTGGGCGCCCATCGGTCATCGTGCGGGCCGGCGGAACCCAAGGTCGACCGAAAAGTCCGGCCATGTCGTTATTTCTAGCACCCTTGTTCAGCGGCGAGCGAGCGGCATCCGCCGCCGCCGGCCGGCCACTCCCGTCCGACATCGCGACTACGCCCCGCCCGCACCCTCTTCCACCGGTTTCGCCGCCTCACCCGTCACCCTCACACCGTGCGTTAAGCACATGGCTGCCCCCGCTTGTCCGCTTCGAACGATTACCGATACTGGCCGTGAAGTATCCCTTCTCACAACGACGTTGCGTATCCCCTACAGGATCATGCCCAACGACTCGCCAGTAAATGTCCTGGACGGCCCTTGTGCTCCAAAGGTCATCTTTACAGCCAAGCGGACTGATCAGTCCCGTATCACCCGAGGCGTCATCCGGAACGACCACCGGCGGGAGCGCGGCGCCGGACATCACCCTCGTCCAGGCATCACCCTCGTAACGAAGTGCCTGGCCCCATGGCCTCAGCCGCCGGTGATGGGTTGAGGTGGGCCGATGACGCCCGCACCTCCCCCCATCGCACCACCCGGCCGCGTCCCGGGCCCCCGACACCGCTCCCTCCGCGGCACCCGCACCGCCCGCTTCCCCGCCTCCCGTCTCCCCACGTCGTTCCTCGTCACCGCCGGTACGGCCGGCCTGGCGCTGCTGCTCGCCGGCTGCGGCCCCGACGACGGCGCGCGGGCGGAACGCGGCGGGCGCACCGACTCCCCCTCCGCCGGGTCCGTCATCACCCCCACCGCGACCGCGCCCGTCCCCCACGGCAAGGGCAGCCGGCTGCCGGATGACGTCAACGGCGACGGCTATCCCGATCTGCGCCTCCCCGTCCCGTCCGGCAAGGGCGGTCTGCCCAGCCGGATCGCCTTCGTCCACGGCTCGTCGCACGGTCTGGATCCCGCCACCCGCACCGTGCTCCGCCACCGGGACCTCGGCCTGCCGTCCCAGGACGTCACCGTCGCGGGCGCGACCGAGGTGGCCACGGCCGACCTCGACGGCGACGGCTACGCCGATGTGACCACCACGGCGGGCGAGGCGCTCGGCGCACGCGAGACCGAGCGCACCCAGGCCACCGTCCGGACCGTCCCCTACGTCTCCTGGGGCGGCCCCGGCGGCCCCCGCCGGGGCCGCGCCGCCGCCCGTGTCGAGCTGACCGGCCCGGACGACGGGGTGGACGCCCAGCGCCCGACCGTCGGCGACTTCAACGGCGACGGCCACCACGACCTCGCCCTGATCCGCGCGGACCGCCGCTCGCTACTGGTGCTGTACGGACCGTTCAACCGGGCGGGCAAGGCCGCCAGGGCCGTTCCGTACCCGAGTCCACTGGACGGCCACGGAGAGATCGGCGATCTCATCGCCGACACCATCGACGGCCACCGCGCCACCGATCTGGTGGTGCACGCGCTCAACTCCAACGAACAGTCCGGCTCCGCCCTCCTCGTCGCCGGCTCCCACGGTCTCAGCCATAAGGCCCGCACGCTGCGCGAGGGCAACTCGATCACCTTCGGCGACTTCGACGGCGACGGCCGCCGCGACGTCGCGGTCGGCGACAGCGGCACCCGCGACGACGAACCGGGCGGTGAGACGGAGCGGCCGGACATCGGCAAGACGGTGAGCGTCTACCCCAAGGAGGCGGCGGAGACGGCGGGTTCCCCTCCGCGTCCCCTCAAGATCCCCGGAATGTCGGGCGCACTGGCCGCCGCCGACACCGACGGGAACGGCACCGATGAGCTGGCCGTCTCGCTCGGCCGGGGCGGCGTCGAGCTGCTCACCCTCCGGCAGGGCTCCCACGGCGGCCCGATCCGCGTCGCCGAGCGCCACCTGCTGACCCGCACGACACCCGCCGTCGTGGACGGCAAGGCGGTCCGTAAGGACGAGCGGGCGGCCCGGCTCTACGGCGTCGCGGACTTCGATCATGACGGTAAGGACGAGATCGTACTGGCCTGGGGCCGTGGTCTGGCCTTCTCGCGGTACGGCGAACGCCCCGAACGGTGGTGGATCACGGACGGCACCGCGGACAAGACGGCCTTCAGCAGCAAGCCCTTCGCGACGGACGCGAACGCGCACCCGGACACGGACACAGACGCGGACACGGACACGGACGCGGACTAGGAGGCGGCGGCGGAGAGAGGCGAGACACCGGCCACCCCCACCAACCACCGGGGGAAAACCCGACCGGAACCCCCTAGGGGATGTCACAGCTCGGCCGCAATGCCTGGCCCCGCCACGCAGCTCCCGCACCCGGCCCGCTACGACCGGGTACGTTCACATGGTGGCTGGATTCAGGATCGGACGCGGACGGGACTCCCACTCCGCGCAACAGGGGCAGCAGCAGCGACCGCCGCAGCCGCCGTACGGGCAGCACGAGCCGTACGGCGGTCAGCCGCAGCCGCAGTGGCAGCAGCCCGCCTCACAGGGAGAGCCGGAGTACTTCGGCGGCCAGGACCCGCACTACGGCCCCGGGCCCGGGGCCGGGCAGGGTCCCGGCCCCGGCCCGGGAGGCTACGGCCAGGGGCAGAGACCGTACGGACAGGGCGGCGCGTACGCCGACAACAACGCGGGCCATACGCAGCAGTTCAGCATCGGCGAGGCGCCCGACGCGTACGACCCGTACGGCCAGGACCCCGGTTCGTACGACGGCGGCTACGCCGGGCAGACCTACCGCACCGGCTCCTCCACCGCCCCGCCCGCCGGCCCCCGGCTGCCCTGGAAGCAGCTGCTGAGCGGCATCGTGCTGCGCCCGTCGGACACCTTCTGGGCGATGCGGGACTACGCGGTGTGGGGCCCGGCGCTGATCGTGACCTTCATCTACGGTCTGCTGGCGGTCTTCGGCTTCGACGACGCCCGTGAGGACGTCCTCAACGCCCCCATGTCCAACAGCATCCCGTGGGTCCTCACCGCGGGCGTCGCCGTGCTGATCAGCGGGCTGATCCTGGGCGCCGTCACCCACACCCTCGCCCGCCAGCTGGGCGGCAACGGCACCTGGGCACCGACCATCGGCCTGTCGATGCTGATCATGTCGATCTCGGACACGCCGCGGCTGGTGTTCGCGCTCTTCCTGGGCGGGGACAGCTCGCTGGTGAAGGTGCTGGGCTGGGCGACCTGGCTGGCGGCGGGCGCGCTCTTCACCTCGATGGTGAGCAAGTCGCACGACCTGCCGTGGCCGAAGGCGCTGGGCGCCTCGGCGATCCAGCTGATCGCACTGCTGAGCCTGCTGAAGCTGGGCACGCTGTAAGGCCACCACCACCGCAGGCCGAACGACCAAGGGGCCCGCACCAGCGGGCCCCATCTCCAACGCACCACCTCAAACGCGGCATCTCAAGCGCGGCGTCTCAAGCGCGGCATCGACCAAGCCGCCTCAAGCGTCCCGCACCTGCCCCTCCCTGCGCACGACGGGCTGTTCGACACTCCACGGGAAGTTGATCCACCGATCGGTGCGCTGCCAGACGTACTCGCACTTCACCAGCGACTGCGGCTTCTCGTAGATCACCGCGCTGCGCACCTCGGCGACCGTCCCGAGGCAGAAGTCACGGACGAGCTTCAGCGTCTTGCCGGTGTCCGCCACGTCATCGGCGATCAGCACCTTCTTGTCGGAGAAGTCGATCGCGTTGGGCACGGGCGCGAGCATCACGGGCATGTCGAGGGTGGTCCCCACGCCCGTGTAGAACTCGACGTTCACCAAGTGGATGTTCTTGCAGTCCAGCGCGTACGCCAGCCCGCCGGCGACGAAGACCCCACCGCGGGCTATGGAGAGCACGATGTCGGGCTCGTACCCATCGTCGGCGATCTTCTGCGCCAGCTCGCGGACCGCGGCCCCGAACCGCTCGTACGTAAGGTTCTCGCGCTGCTCAGCCACGCCGCTCACACCTTCGTCCGGTGGAAGTTCTGGAACGACCGCGAGGGCGTCGGCCCGCGCTGCCCCTGGTATCGGGACCCGTAACGGGCGGAGCCGTAAGGATGCTCGGCGGGCGAGGTCAGCCGGAACATGCACAGCTGCCCGATCTTCATCCCCGGCCACAGCTTGATCGGCAGCGTCGCGACATTCGACAGCTCGAGCGTGACATGCCCGGAGAACCCCGGGTCGATGAATCCCGCCGTGGAGTGCGTCAGCAGCCCCAGCCGCCCCAGACTCGACTTCCCCTCGAGCCGCGAGGCGATGTCGTCCGGCAGCGACACGACCTCGTACGTCGAGGCCAGCACGAACTCCCCGGGGTGCAGGATGAACGCGTCCTCGCCCTCGGGCTCCACCAGCCGCGTCAGATCGGGCTGCTCCACCGCCGGGTCGATATGCGGGTAGCGGTGGTTCTCGAACACCCGGAAGAACCGGTCCAGCCGCACGTCGATGCTCGACGGCTGCACCATCGCCGAATCGTACGGATCAATCCGCACCCGTCCGGCGTCGATCTCGGCCCGGATGTCCTTGTCTGAGAGAAGCACCCAACGAGGATACGCACACCGGACCCGCCCCCACGGCACAGGCCCGGTCCCACCGGACCGGGCCCGCACCCTGCGACTTCATCGGCTACCGCTCACCGCTTCTCGGCGGCCACCGGCACCGCGTGCCGGAGCCGGGCACAACGCGGGCACCGCAGCAGCCGGCCGGGGCCGATACGGTCGACGGTGAGGTGCTGCATCGGGAACGAGGCAGTGCTGAACACGTGCCCTTCAGCACAGCGGACGACGGTGCGCTCCATGAGTCCCTTCCCCAAGAACGTGGACGACGTGGACGACAAAAGCCACATTAGGGGATCAACCACACCCCACTCCACGCGGCACTCCGGCCTCTCACCGCACCCCCACCGTACGCCCAACTCCCGCACCCCAACAGCCGCTTCTCCCCCACCCGCCCCACCAAAAACCACCCAGAAACCACCCCAAACCACCCCCGACTCCACCCCCATCCCACCCCGCACAACACAAAGACCCCACGACGAATGCGCCGGGGGTCAGCGATGGGGTAAAGTGTCCGACGATACGGCGCCAGAGATCAGGGCGCCCCTCGCGGGTGTAGTTTAATGGTAGAACATGAGCTTCCCAAGCTCAGAGCGCGGGTTCGATTCCCGTCACCCGCTCCATAGCGAAGGCCCAGGTCAGCGACCTGGGCCTTGTTTGTTGTCTGAACCTCTCTACGCCTCCCGTGCCCGTTGCGCGCCCGATCAGGTGCGGGGGAGGCCGGCCAGTCTCCTCGCAGCCGACGTTCAACTCTGTAGTGCACTCGTTTGCCATACCAGCGCCGCTGGCAGGCACCATCAGGCATGCTGGAGCCATGAGCAGGTATGCAGCGGCGAAGCCGTACGTACTGCCGGAGTCGCTCGCCGAGCTGGCCGGGCCCACCACCGATGGCGTCACGCTGCCGCGCCACATCGACTGGGGACCGCACTACATCTACGACCTGGCCGACGAGGCGGACTTCCGGCTGATGTACGAGCGCGTCATCCGCGAGGCCCAGACGCGCGACGACCTCAATGCATACCTGCACGCGACATCGCTGCGCCAGGTATGGCACGACCTGTTCCTGCCCCTCCCGGTCAGGGCCGCTTGGGAAGCGCGCTTCCCTGAACTCCGCGAGTCCGGCACGACGACAGCCGCTGCCTAGTGGATGAGCTGCACCGCGAGCTGATCCGCATCGGGCTGGACGCGCTCGCCAAGGACTACGGATACGCACTCGCGGGCGGCTACGCCGTCCAGGCTCACCACATCGTCAACCGAGTCAGCGACGACGTGGACCTCTTCGCACCCTTCGAGAGGGCGAGCCACGAGATGAGCCAGGCCGCGGAGCGGATTACTGCTGCCTACGAAGCGCCGGGTATACCGTCGAGCAGGTCCATCTGACATCCACATACACCAGGTTGAACGTCACTGACCCAGCCTCGGGCACACAGAGCAAGGTGGAGCTTGTCGCCGAGTTCCTCCATCGCGCACCAGTCGAATCCGACCTCGGCCCGGTACTCCACCGCGACGACGTCGCCGCAGGCAAGACCAGCGCACTGTTCACCCGAGCCGAGGTCCGCGACGCCATCGACGTCGCGGGGCTGTTGAAGGTCGGCTACACCCGCGAACAGCTCATGGAACTTGCCGCCCAGAACGACGCCGGCTTCGACCGTCGCATGTTCGCCGATTCCCTCGGTCGTATCCAGCGGTATACCGACAAGCAGTTCGCCGCCTACGACGTCACCCCTGAGGAAGCCGCGGCGATTCGCGACACCCTCGCGGACTGGCAGCAGCAACTGCTCTGAACGGTCATCGCCAGCACGATGGTCAATCGGCCACGCTTGTTACGCACCCGGGCCGTCACCAGCAGCACCGAGCCACGAGGCTTCGGTCACGAGCCGCCGGCGGACGGTGACTGGAAACTCTTCGCTCGTGCGCTGAGCGCGGCAGTCGTGTACGAGTGACCGGAGTTACCGCCGTGCCAGGTCCGCGCCGGAATCCCTCGTCTCTCCGCCCGGGTGGGCGCACCGGCCCAGCACGGGTCGACAACTCCGCTCGGTCGTCTTCCCCAACGCCCCCGGCCATCACGGCTTCCCGGGTCGACTCGCTCACGCCCGCCGCGCGCGGCCCGGTCCCGGCACTGCCTCGGGCTTCCGCCGACCCGACGTCTGCCCCCCACCCCCATGCCTGACCCCCGGCGCATGACGTCCGATGCCTGCCGTCCGATGCGATGGCTTACCGATCTCATACCTGATAACGTTCTCGTTGTTGAGAGCAATCGGGCTTGGCGGGTGGCCGCCATGTCCGGGTGGCGGCGCTTCTTCCTCGTGCAGCGAGCACCGGCGCTCAACAGCGTTCACTGTCCATCGCGCCACCAGTACTCACCGCAAGGAGCGTCCCCTGATGACATCGGCTCAGCGTTCGTCCCGCACGAAGACCCGGATCGCCTCCCGCCTCGTGGCGACGGCGCTCGTGACCGGGTTGGCCGGTCTCGCCGTCGCGGTGCCCGCGGCTTCGGCCGCATCCCCCGGTGCGGCGTCCGCCTCGGGCCGGGCCGCGTTGCAGAAGGATGTGGACGCGATCCTCGGAACCGGCTCGGTCGGCGTGGTCGCCCGGTCGACCGGGCCCCGCGGTCAGCACTCGGCCACCGCCGGGGTGGCCGACACCGCCACGCGGCAGCCCGCGCGGGCCGGGGACCGTTTCCGGATCGGCAGCGCCACCAAGACGTTCGTCTCCACGGTGATACTCCAGCTCGTCGGCGAGGGCCGGATCTCGCTGGACGACACCGTGGACCACTGGCTGCCGGGAGCGGTGTCCGGCAACGGCAACGACGGCCACGACATCACCGTGCGGCAGCTGCTGCAACACACCAGCGGACTCTACGACTTCACCGCGGACTTCCCGGAGATGACCACCGCGGACGGCTTCCAGGCCGACCGGTACACCACCTGGACCCCCGAGCAGCTCGTGGCGATCGCCATGCGGCACAAGCCGAACTTCGCGCCCGGCGCCGGCTGGGGATACTCCAACACCAATTACGTCCTGGCCGGAATGATCATCGAGAAGGCGACCGGACGCAGCTGGCAGCAGGAGGTGACCCGGCGGATCATCCACCCGCTCGGCCTGCGGCAGACCTCCGCCCCGGACACCGAGTCGTGGATCGCCGGCACTCACCTGCACGGTTACTCGAGCTTCTACGGCACCGGTACGACGATGGACGTCACCGCCCTCAACCCCACGGCGGCCGGCTCGGCCGGAGCCATGATCAGTACCACCGCCGACCTGTCCCGCTTCTACTCGGCACTCCTGGGCGGCCGGCTGCTGCGCCCGGCCCAGCTGGCCGAGATGAAGACCACCGTGCGGGCCGAGGGGCTGGACGCGGTGTGGCCCGGTGCGCGCTATGGGCTCGGGCTCCAGGAGGTCCCGCTGTCCTGCGGCGGGTCCTACTACACCCACGGCGGGGACATCCCCGGATTCTCCACCCGGGACGGCATCAGCGCCGACGGCCGCCGGGTCGTCGTGGTGGCGACGACCGGCGACTCCGCGCCCGATCAGTCCACCGAGAAGGCCAAGAACGCCCTCGTCGACCGGGAGCTCTGCGCCACCAGCGGTAGGTGAGGAGCCGGAAGAAGAAAGGAAGCGGTGCCGCCGGGCTGGTCGCCTGAAGCGTGTGCGTGTGCGTGTGCAGGTGATGTGCGTGGCGGCGCCCACCCGCTCCGGCCCGGGTGTCGGACGGGTTCAGTCGGGCTGGTGGCGGGGGCCTCGGCGGGTTTGGGCCAGCCACTCGGGCGCCGGCTCGGGGTCGCCGTACGCGTCGTGCCAGTTCCACCATTCGTACGGTGCCGTCTGGGGATAGCCCTCGGGCGAGTCCTCCCAGGTCTCCTGCCGCCCGAGCGCGGTCATGTCGAGGTAGCTCCAGGTGTTCCCCAGCGCCTCGTCGCCGCGGGCGTTGATGAAATAGGTGCGGAACACCCTGTCGCCGTCGCGGATGAACGCGTTCGTGCCGTGCCATTCGTCCACGTCGAAGTCGGCGTCGAAGTCGTCGGTGATCGTGTACCAGGGCATGGTCCAGCCCATCCGGGCCTTCACCCGCTCGATCTCCGGCTGCGGCGCGCGCGAGGCGAAGACGAGGGTGGTGTCGCGGGCGTGCAGGTGAGCGAGGTCGCCCACGTGGTCGGCGACCATGGAACAACCGCGGCACGCGTGGTCGGGCCAGCCGAATACGGCGGGCTCGAAGAAGGCGCGGTAGACGATCAGCTGGCGACGGCCCGCGAACAGGTCGAGCAGACTCGCCTTGCCCTCGGGCCCGTCGAACTCGTACGCCTTCTCCACCGCCACCCATGGCATCCGCCGGCGTTTGGCGGCCAGTGCGTCGCGGGCGCGGGTCAGCCGCTTCTCCTCCACCAGCAGCCGCTCGCGCGCGGCCTCCCACTCTTGCGGCGAGACGATCGGGGGTGTCTTCATGGCGACGTTCACCTTCCAATGCGGTCCCAGCTCATGCGCTGGGCCAGGAGTGTGAGCGGACGCTGCTCGGCAGGCCCTGCGTCCAGGGTCGGCCGACATCGGTGCCGGCGCACGCCGTAAGGCGAGAAATCAAACGTGTGATCGAACCTCCCCGCGGCGACTCCGGCAAACGCCCGCGGCGCTTCCGGATGGTTCCGGAAGCGCCGCTGCGGTGCGATGCCTTCTCTGCGTCAGCGCGTCATCACGTCAGCGCGCCGCGCGTGCCTACTTGCCGGTGCCGACGGGGTCGACCTTGATGGAGGACGTGGTCTCGTCGGTGACGGGGACGTTGATGCTGACGGACAGGGACGTGGAGTGGGTCTCGTTGGGCGGGGTGACCACGAGGGTGGTGAAGGTCTCGCCACTGCCGCCGGAGTCGTTCGGCGGGTAGTGGAGGGTGAAGCGGGTCTCCTCGTTGGGCGCCACGCTGACCTTCGGCGCGTCGAGGGTGCTGCGGGTGGCGCTGACGGTGCCGTTCTTGCTCTTGAGGTCGACGCCGGGGAAGCCCTGGAGGGTGCAGGCGGCGGAGCCGGTGTTCTTGAGGTTGACGATCAGATCGCCCTCGCCCATCCCATGGGAGCTGCTGAACGCGAGCTGGGAGGTCTTGCAGGAGCCCGAACCGCCGGAGGTGTCGCTGCCGCCGCTGGAGTCCGAGGAGCCGGCGGAATCCGAGTCCGAGGAACCCGAGGTGCCCGAGGTGCCCGAGTCGGAGGATCCCGAGTCCGAGGCGCTGGCCGAGGCGGAGGAACTCGTGCCCTCGCCGGCGTCCGCGTTGTCCTGGCACGCGGTCAGCCCGAACGCGGCGACGGCGACCACCGCGCCGGCGGCGACCTTGCGCAGGTGACGGAGTGTGATGCGACGTGACATGTGTTCCCCTGTTGTCGTGGGCGTTTGTCCCCGTCCTGGGGCCGTGACAACAAGACTGTCCGGCCGCGCTGACGATCTGCTGCCACCCTACTAACGCGTCTCTAATGGGCTGGCAGCGCCCTGACCTCGCGAATTGAGTGAATCGGGGGGAAGGGGGAGCTACAGGTGGGTGCACCGGGGGCATCGCCGCTGGGCCGCGCTCAGGGCCGGGGCGGCACGGGTGGTTCCAACTGTTGGCGTGCGTAGGTGAGTTACTCAGCGTCGTACCGCGCGTCTTTCCTCTTTGCCTGACGGGTATGCAGGAGGCTCGCTTCCCCAATGCTGTTGGGAGGCTCGTGACGGGCCTGCCGTCGTCACCTCTTGGACGGCCGCTGACGCGGGACTCGGGAGTGGTTTAACCGATGGCGTCAGTGGCAACCTGCTCGATGCGCGCATGCGACGTCGCTCGCGTAGGCACCGGCAGGTTGGCGAAACAGCCTCCGGTGCCGCTTTTGCATCTACATACGCCCTACGTGCTCGAAAGTGCGTTGGTGGCGTTGGTGGCGTTGCCCATGAAGCCCTGGAAGGGGTCACCACAGGCAGGAGTACGAGCTGATGAGCACCGTCCCTGGTCATGCCCGCACCGTCGGCGCGGTCGGCCCGGCCACCGCGCACAGGGGGAAGAGACGGAGGGGGCGCGACGCGTCGAGGCGTGAGACGCGGCTGGCGGCCGAGGTCGCTCAGCTGGCTGAGGAAACCGCTCAGCTCAGGGAGGCGATGGCGAGCCGCCCTGTGATCGACCAGGCCCGGGGCATGGTGATGGCCATGGTGCCGTGCCCGGCCGAGACGGCGTGGGAGGTGCTGGTGGAAACCTCACAGCACACCAACACCAAGCTGCGTGACGTCGCGACCCAGCTCGTGGCCACGACCGAGCGCCGCCGCCTGGCGCCGGAGGTGGAGAAGGCCATGGCGGCCGCGTTCCGCCGCCACCGTTCCGGTTCGGCGTAGTCGTAGACGGTCTCCATCCGAGACGGTCTCCGTCTGAGACGCCTCCACTTGAGACTGGCCTCCGCCTGAGAGAAGGATCGGTGGGCGAGAGAAAGACCGGTGGGCCGTTCGCCGTGGCGTCCGGCCCACCGGTCTCCCGGAGCGAGTGGGCAGGGGTTATGGCTCCTGCCCACTGCGCCCAGCAACGGCTGGTTCAGCCACCGCCCTGGCCGCGTCCGCTCTCACGGCCGCCCTTCTGGCCGGCCTCCGAGGCGCGCTGCGGGTCGTTGGCGAAGTTGCCACCGCTTTCGTGGCCGCCCTTCTGGCCAGCTTCCGAAGCCCGCTGCGGGTCGTTCGCGAAGTTGCCACCACTCTCGTGACCGCCCCGCTGGCCGGCCTCCGAAGCCCGCTGCGGGTCATTCGCGAAGTTGCCACCACTCTCGTGACCGCCCCGCTGACCGGCCTCCGAAGCCCGCTGCCGGTCATTCGCGAAGTTGCCACCACTCTCGTGGCCACCCCGCTGGCCGGCCTCCGAAGCGCGCTGCGGGTCGTTGGCGAAGTTGCCGGGATTGTCAGCCATCACTGATTCCTCCTCATTCGCGGAGTTTCATGCTGTCCGGGGCAGCGGGTACCCGAGATCCCGGACTTAAACAGGGCACCGCCCCAAGCGGTTTGAACAGTTTGAACTCGAGGTCGCACCGGGGATTGACGGCCCGCTGAGGGGTACCCAGAGCGCCGGAAAGTGTCAGCGCAGGGAGGGACTCCGTGGACGAGCAGAACATCTTTGTGATCGGTCTGGACGAGGCCAATGTGCCCATCCTGGAGAGCGGCCCCGGTGCCCACCGGTACCGGTTCCATCGCCTGCTCACGGTCGAGGATCTACAGGGCGGCGAGGTCTCCGTGGCGGATCTCATCGCGAAGGCGGAGGGTGTTCTGGATGCCTTCGAGGGCAGCGTCGACGCCATCGTCGGCTACTGGGACTTCCCGGTGAGCACGCTCGTGCCGATTCTGAGCGAGCGCTACGGCACGCGCAGCACGAGCCTGGAGTCGGTGGTCAAGTGCGAGCACAAGTACTGGAGTCGGCTGGAGCAGCGGAAGGTGATCGATGAGCATCCGCGGTTCGGCCGGGTCGATCTGGAGGCGCGGGACCCGCGGCCGCCGGAGGGCGTCCGGTTTCCGATGTGGCTCAAGCCGGCCCTGGCGTACTCCTCGGAGCTGGCCTTCTCCGTCAAGGACGAGGAGGAGTTCCGGGCGGCGGTCGCCGAGATCCGCAACGGTATCGGCCGCGTGGGCAGGCCGTTCGACGCCATCCTCGAACGGCTGGACCTCCCGCCCGAGATGGAGGGCGTGGGCGGGCAGGTGTGTCTCGCGGAGGAGGCGCTGAGCGGAGTGCAGGTCGCCGTGGAGGGATACGTCCACCACGGCGAGGTCACCGTCTACGGCGTGCTGGACTCCATCGACTACCCCGACAGCCCGTGCTTTCTGCGCCACCAGTACCCCTCCACGCTGCCCGAGCCGGTGATCCGGCGGCTGCACGACGTCTCCCGGCGGGTCATGCGGCAGATCGGCATGGACGGGGCGACGTTCAGCATCGAGTACTTCTACGACCCGGGCACGGACGAGATCAATCTGCTGGAGATCAACCCCCGGCACTCCCAGTCGCACGCCGAACTCTTCGCCTACGTGGACGGGGTGCCCAACCACCACTGCATGCTCAGCCTGGCTTTCGGCGAGGACCCGGCCCTGCCGCACCGCGCCGGCCCCTACGACATGGCCGCCAAGTGGTACTACCGGTGGTTCGCCGACGGAGTGGTCCACGACACCCCCGTCGAGGAGGAGATCGAGCGCATCGAGCGGGAGATCCCGGGCGTACGGATCGAGGTGGTGCCCGAGGAGGGACAGCGGCTGTCGCAGATGGCGCAGCAGGACAGCTACAGCTTCGAACTGGCCCACATCTTCACCGGCGGGGACAGCGAGGCGGACCTGCGCGAGAAGTACGACCGCTGTGTCGCCGCCCTGAACCGCCTCTTCGACGCCACCGCCCCCGACGGCGGCCTGGAGGAGACGGAGAGGCAGGTCGGCTGAGCCTCGGTCGCCCCGGGCGCGGGTGGTGTGCCAGTGGCGTCCGGGGGCACCCGTGCCACCCGTCTCGCAAGAAAAGTCGCCAGGACGCCAGGACGCCAGGACGCCAGGACGCCAGGACGCCAGGACGCCAGGACGCCAGGACGCCAGGACGCCAGGACGCCAGGACGCCAGGACGCCAGGACGCCAGGAAGGAGCATGTCGGCCCTATGCGCCTCGTGAGCAATCTGCCATGTGCGACGAAGGAAGAGGAAAACGTCACGATCACCATGTCCGACGGCGTTCGCCTGTCGGCCCGCATCTGGCGTCCCACGTCCTCGGACGAGGAGCCGGTGCCGGCGGTGCTGGAGTACATCCCGTACCGCAAACGCGATCTGACCGCCGTACGCGACTCCATCCACCACCCGTACATCGCCGGCCACGGCTACGCCTGCGTCCGCGTCGATCTGCGCGGTACCGGCGAGTCGGAGGGCGTGCTGACGGACGAATACCTGGAGGGGGAGCAGAGCGACGCCGAGGAGATCCTGGCGTGGCTCGCCGAGCAGCCGTGGTGTGACGGCACCACCGGCATGATGGGCATCTCCTGGGGCGCCTTCGCCGCCCTCCAGGTGGCGGCCCGGCGGCCGCCGTCCCTGCGGGCCATCGTGATCGCCTCGTTCACCGACGACCGGTACGCCGATGACATGCACTACATGGGCGGTGCGCTGCTGTCGGACAACCTCGCCGAGGCGGGCACGATGTTCGCGTACGCCACCTGCCCGCCGGACCCGGCGGTGGTCGGTGAGCGCTGGCGCGAGATGTGGCGGGAACGGCTGGAGAACGCCCGCCCCTGGGTGCTGGAGTGGCTGCGCCACCAGCGCCGCGACGACTACTGGCGGCACGCCTCGGTGTGCGAGGACTACCAGGCCGTACGGTGCCCGGTGCTGGCCTCCAGCGGCTGGGCGGACGGCTATTCCAACGCCGTGACCCGGCTGCTCAGCCATCTGGACGTGCCGCGCAAGGGCCTGATCGGCCCCTGGTCGCACAAGTACCCGCACCTGGGCGAGCCCGGCCCCGCCATCGGCTATCTCCAGGAGGTGGTGCGCTGGTGGGACCACTGGCTGAAGGGCGTGGACAACGGCGTCATGGACGGGCCCATGTTGCGGACCTGGATGCAGGACAGCGTGCCGCCCTCCACCGCCTACGAGGAACGGCCCGGCCGCTGGGTGGACGAGCCCCAGTGGCCCTCCCCGAACGTCGAGCCGGTCGCGCACCCGCTCACGCGCCACCGCATCGGAGCCGCCGGTGCCACACCTGACGAACGGGAACGGGAACAGAAACAGCAACAGGAACGGCAACAGGACCCGGACGGCACGGCGCTGACCGTTCAGTCCCCGCTGTCCGTGGGCCAGTTCGCCGGCAAGTGGGCCTCCTACAACGCGCCTCCGGACCTGCCGTACGACCAGCGGGAGGAGGACGGCGGCTCACTGGTGTTCGACACCGAACCGCTCACCGAGCGGGTGGAGATCCTCGGTTCCCCCTCCGTCGAACTGGAACTGTCGGTCAGCGAACCGGTGGCCATGGTCGCCGCCCGGCTGTCCGACGTGGCTCCGGACGGCCGCGCCACCCGCGTCACCTACGGGCTGCTCAACCTCACCCACCGCGAGTCCATCGGCACCCCCGAACCCCTGGAGCCCGGCCGGCGCTACCGCGCCCGCGTGCACCTCAACGGCGTGGCGCAGGCGTTCCCGCCCGGCCACCGCATCCGGCTGTCGCTGTCCACGTCGTACTGGCCGCTCGCCTGGCCCCCGCCCAGGCCGGTCCTGCTGAGCGTGTACGAGGGCGCCAGCACCCTCACCCTGCCGCTGCGCCGGGCGCCGTCGGGCGAGGACGGGCCCCAGCGTCCGTTCGGCGAACCCGAGGGCGCGGCCCCCATCGCCACCACCCGGCTCACGCCTCCCGAGGAACGCTGGGACGTCAAGCGCGACCTGGTCGGCTACCGGTCCGAGCTGGAGATCGTCAAGGACGCGGGCACCCAGCGCTTCGAGGACATCGGGCTGGACGTCGGCCGCCGGGCCTACGAGCGCTACACCGCCGTCGCGGACGACTTCACCTCGGTGGGCGGCGAGTCCACCTGGACCATGCGCTTCCACCGCGACGACTGGGAGACGCGGGTGGTGACGAGCACGGTGCTGCGGTCCAGCGAGACCGAGTTCTTCATCGACGCCACGCTGGACGGCTACGAGGGCGACCGGCGGGTGTTCTCCCGCAGCTGGAACGAGACGCTGCCCCGGGACTGTCTGTAACCGCCCACCGCGACGCCCGAACGGTCCGGAAGTGCTCCGAAAACTTTCGCTGCGACGGATTGAAGATTGATCTTCGTAGTCGGGATTTCAGCGATCAGCGCCGAATTCGATCAGCAAGAAAGGCGCATGAACAGCGGTTATTCATCCTCAAGTGATCAGTGACCACGACAGACTTTCCGTAATCCTTGCGGAAACCGTTGACACTCCACAGGGGCGGTCCAACACTGTCGGCATCACCGGTCCTTCACGAGGAGGAAGCATGCACCGGGACAACACCCCCGCACACCCGATCAGCCGCCGAGGCTTACTCGGCCGGGCCGGCGCCTTGACGCTGGTCACCGCCGGGATGACGCTGCCCGGCATCGGAGCCGCCAACGCCGACACCACGATCACCACGAATCAGACCGGCACCAACAACGGCTTCTACTACTCGTTCTGGACCGACGGCGGTGGATCGGTCTCCATGACCCTGGCGTCCGGTGGCAGCTACCGGACCTCGTGGACCAACTGCGGGAACTTCGTCTGCGGCAAGGGCTGGAGCAACGGCGGCCGCAGGAGCGTGCAGTACTCGGGCAGCTTCAACCCGTCCGGCAACGGATATCTCGCCCTCTATGGGTGGACCTCAAATCCACTGGTGGAGTACTACATCGTCGACAACTGGGGCACATACCGGCCCACCGGCACGTACAAGGGCGCGGTCAGCAGTGACGGCGGTACGTACGACATCTACCAGACCACGCGCTACAACGCCCCCTCGGTCGAAGGCACGCGAACGTTCAACCAGTACTGGAGTGTCCGGCAGTCGAAGAAAACGGGCGGAACCATCACCACGGGCAATCACTTCGACGCTTGGGCCCGCTCCGGAATGAACCTGGGCAGTTTCGTGTACTACATGATCCTCGCCACCGAGGGATACCAGAGCAGTGGGAACTCCAGCCTCACAGTGAGTGGATGAACATCCCGCCCCTCCCGTCCCACCGCCATTGAAGCCCCGGGCCGACAGCCCGGGGCTTCTTGCCGCGCGGGCCGGGCGCCCCCCGCACACAGACCCCCCCCCGCGCAAGGTTTCCGCAAGGGTCCGGCAAGCCTTCTGTCCGCCGGGCCGGGCAGAGGACCGACGCGAGACCCAGACAAGTCCACATCGGAAATCATCCGGAATCCGCATGAGATCGAACCGGGGGGCGCCATGTCGGCGTTGAACACGATCACAGAGGCTCCGCTGGACGAGCCCCGTCAGTGGCTCACACTGGTGGGGCGCAAGAAAGTGCTGGCCGTCGTCCACACCATCACCTACGCGAAGCGACTTCTCGATGTCCTGTCGCTCCTGGCAGCCGACTTCCGGCTCCAGGTGGCGTTCACCGCACCGCCCCATGTCTTCGGGGACGAAGTGCCGCGTTTCCTCCAGGAGTTGGGCAGCCCCGTGCTGCCCTGGGCGGAGGCCACCCGCATGACCTTCGACCTCGCCGTGGCGGCCGGGCCGCGTGGGGTGGAGCAGGTGCGGGCACCGCTGATCACCATGCCGCACGGCGCCAACTACCTCAAACGCCTGCCCGGAGCGCCGGACGCGGGCGTGGCGGGGCTGCGCAGGCGCGACCTCATGCCCGGCGGCAAGCCGCCGGCCGCCGTGGTGGTGCCGCACCACGCCGATCTGCGGGAGCTGGGCCGTCACTGCCCCGAGGCGCTCCAGCTGGCGCATGTGGTGGGCGACCCCGCGCACGACCGGATCGCCGCGAGCCTGTCGCGGCGCGCCGCGTACCGCCGTGCGCTGGGCCTCGCGGACGGGGAACGGCTGGTGCTCGCCGTCTCGACCTGGGGGCCGCACTCGTTCTTCGGCCGGTTCGAGACGATGCTGCCCCGCATGATCGGGGAGCTGCCGTCCGGCCGTTACCGTACGGCCGTCCTCGTCCACCCCAACGTGTGGTCGGGCCATGGACCGTGGCAGGTCAAGGCGTGGTTGGCGTGGTGCGGTCAGCTGGGGGTCAGCGTGGTGCCGCCGGAGGCGGACTGGCGCACCATGCTGATCGCCGCCGACTACATCGTCGGCGACCACGGCTCGGTCACCCTCTACGGAACACTCACCGGAGTGCCGATCCTGCTCACCGGGTCGCCGGAGCCGGAGATCAACCCGGACTCTCCGGCCGCCACGCTCGCCGTCACCGCGCCCGCGCTGTCGCCGGCCCATCCGCTCCCCGAGCAACTCGCCTACGCCGCCGCGGAATACCGCCCGGAGGAGTACGCCGCGATCGCCGCGCGCATCACCTCCGAGCCCGGCCGTTTCCACCGCAACATGCGGCGGCTGATGTACCGCCTGATGGGGCTGGGCCAGCCCGCCCACGAGCCGCGGGCGCTGCCGCTGCCGGATCCGCCGTCGCTGCGGACGTGGACGTCCGATCCGTCGCCGTGGGCATGCGCGTCCGGACGTGGCGCGTCCGACCGTGGCGAGGCGTCGGCATGACCTGCCCGGCCTGGTGTTTCGTCACCGTGGAGTGGCGGGAGGAGGCCCCGCCGGAGCCCACACCGGCTCCGTCCCTGTGCCTGGGGACGGGCCGGGCGACCGGCGGAGGCGTCCTGCTGGCCCGCCCCGGACGCGCGGCCGCCCCGCGGGCGCCCGTCCTCGACGAGCATCTGACGGTGGACGCCGACGCCCGCCCCGGCACCCGCTGGCTGGACTGCGCCGACGTCCTGCGCGGAAGCCGCCCGCGTCCGGCCGCCGAGGCGGTGCGATGGCTGGCGGACGTCAGGTCGTCCCGACCAGGCTGCCGGCTGGCCGCCGTGCCACTGGCCGAGGGCGGCTGGGCGGCGGCCGCCGGTACGGAGCCGGGCGTCGTCGTTCTGCCGTGCGGGGTGCCTGCGGAGCAATGGCTTTTCGTGTCCTGCCTGCACGCCTGGCTGGTGGCGGGGCTCCCGCTGAGCGGGCTGCTGGATGGGCTGGAGGGACTGGATGGGCCGGAGGCGCTGGAGGGCCCGGCGTCGCTGAAGAGCCCGGACGCACTGGAGGGACCGGCGGCGCTGAAGAGCCCGGACGCGCTGATGGGTCCGGACACGCTGGCGGAATCAACAGCGCTGAAGGGCCCGGACGCACTGGCGGAACCAGCAGCGCTGAAGGGCCCGGACGCACTGGCGGAACCAGCAGCACTGAAGGGCCCGGAAGCGCTGAAGGGCCCGGAAGCGCTGAAGGGCCCGGCGGCGCTGGAGGGACCGACGGCGCTGAAGGGACCGACGGCGCTGGAGGCGGAAGCGCTCGCGGAACCGGCGTCCCTGAAGGGTCCGGCCGCGCGCCCGTGGGTCAGGTTCCGGCCGGCGCGTCCCTGAGCCGCCGTGCGTCGGAGGGGCTGGTGACCTCGAACAGCGCGAGCGCCCGAGCGCGGAAGTCGCGTGCCGCCGCGTCGTCCCCGCGTTCCCGCGCGCTGTCCGAGAGCATTTCGAGGGCACGGGCCCGCCAGTGAGCGGCGCCGGAGGAGGTGAACACCGCGAGCGCCTCCTCCATCGCCGCCACCCCCGCCGTGTGCTCGCCGGCGCGCGCACGGGCACGGCCCAGGAAGACCAGGGCGCGGGCGGCGTCATGGGGGTCCCGTACGGCCAGGAGGCCGGCCCGAGCCTGTGTGAAGTACTCGACGGCCAGGCCGGGATCGTCCTGGGCGAGTGCGATCTCGCCGAGGACGATCCTGGTGAGGGCCACACCGCGCGGATATCCGCACGAGTCCCACAGGTCGATGGCCTGATGGAGGTACGGGACGGCCTGGGCCGTCCGCCCGGCCGTGCGGTGGCAGGTCCCCAGGCCCAGGAGCGCCTGCCCCTCGTCCCGTACATCGCCCGCCTCGCGCGCCGCCCGGAGGGACCGCGCGTACCACTCGGCCGCCTCGTCGACGCGGTCGGCGGCGCTCAGCCCGATGGCACCGGAATTGAGCATCTGGCGCTCGGCCTCGGTGTTCCCGTCTTCGCGCGCCGCCTCCAGGCCGAGCTCATGGGCCTCGATCCACAGGTCGTAGTAGCGCAGCCGGAGGAAGAGCGGCCACATGGCGTCCACCAACTGCCAGGCCATGGCGTGCCATGCGCGGGCGGCGGCGGCACGGACCACCGCCATCAGGTTCGTCCGGTGGGCATCGAGCCAGTCGAGCGCGCTCGGGTCGTCGGTGAACGGCACGGGCAGCCCGGACGGGTGGACCACATCCCTGGGGAGGACGAACTGTGCGGGCGTGAGCCGTTTCTCGGCTTCGGTGGCGGTCTCCAGATACCAGTCGCAGACCCGCCGCAGGGCCTCCTCACGGGCCTCGGGGCTGTCCTCCGCGGCGGCCGCGCCCCGGGCGTGGATCTGGACCAGGTCGTGGAACCGGCAGGTGTCCGGACCGATGTCCTCCATCAGGCTGGCCTCGACGAGCTCGTCCAGCCGGGCTTCGGCCCACGTCAGGGATTCGGCGCAGGCCGCGGCGGCGACTCGCGCGTCGAAGGTCCGCAAGGGCAGTGGTCCGAGTCTGCGGTAGAGGAGGGCGGCGCCCTCGCTCAATACCGTGTACGACGCGTCCAGCGCGTTCCGCACCGTGGCCTCCCCCTCCACTTCCAGCGCGGTCAGACGCTCCGTGTCCCGGGTCAGAGCGTCCGCCAGCGTCTTGACGGACTGTCGTGGCCTGGACGCCAGGCGCGCGGAGGCGACGCAGACGGCGAGCGGCAGTCCCGCGCACAGCGCGACGACCTGGCGCGCGGCGTGGGGCTCCTTCGCGACGCGGTCGTCACCGATCGCACGGCTGAGCAGCTCGGCCCCGGCGGCCGGTGCCAGCGCGTCCAGGTGGTGCATCGCCGCTCCGTCCATGCGGAGGCCGGTCAGCCTGCGGCGGCTGGTCACCACCGTGAGGCCACCCGGGCCCGCGTGCAGCAGCGGACGGACCTGCGCGGCCGTGAACGCGTTGTCCAACATCACCGCGATCCGGGCCTCAGCGGTCCAAGACCGCCACAACGATGCCTTTTCGGCCATATCGGCGGGTACCGAACCGGCACCGAGCGCCCGCAGGAACTGGCTCAGAATCTCGCCGGGGCTCGCCGGGCCGCCGGCCGAGTGCCCCCGCAGGTCGGCGTAGAGCTGCCCGTCGGGGAACTCGGACGCGAGCGAGTGCAGCCACTTGCCCGCCAACGTCGTCTTGCCGACGCCGGCCGGGCCGCTGACCACGATCAGGGTGCGGGACGGCCGGTCCCGCTCCCGTCCGGTGAACAGCGCGTCCAACGCCGCGAGATCCTGGCGACGGCCGGTGAAGTGGGCGGGCACCGGCAGGAGCTGCCGGGGCGGTGGCATCGCGGTGGCCGCCTCGGTGTGTACATGGATGCCGCCGTGCACATCGCGCGCCTGCACGGCTGCGCCATGAATCCGGGCCTGGCCGCCGACCGTGTTGTTATGGGCGTCCTCCGGTGCCTGGCCCATCCGTCCGCCCCCCGGTCAGTCGGTCGCCGCTTGAGTGGATCAGTCCGGTCCTACCCTGAACCGGGCTCCGGCGATGCACCCGGAAAGACCCGAGGACGTGATTCGGCCAGTGCGTCGGACGCGGCGTATAGCGACTCTCCACCGCCCCGTGCCATGCTCGCTGAGAAGGGACCGACCAGCGGGAGGGCGCTGGTGGACATCCACTTACTGGGGCCGGTGGAGCTTCGGCTGGCAGACCGGCGGCTGACGCTCGGATCGGACAAAGAACGGGCCGTCCTCGCCGCTCTGGCGCTGGAGGCGGGCCGCCCCGTCTCCATGGACACGCTCACGGACCGGCTCTGGGACGGCAAGGCCCCACCGCGCGCCCGGGAGAACACGCACACGTACATCTCGCGGGTACGGAAACACCTGCGCCTCGCCGGTACGGGTCCGGGCGCCCCGCGCATCACCAGCCGGGCCCACACCTATGCGCTGGAGGCCGACCCCGAGTCGATCGACCTGAACCGCTTCCAGCACCTGACCGATCTGGCGGGAGCGGTGACGACAGACGGCGACGACGAGAGCATCGTGGACCTTCTCACCCGCGCCGAGCGCCTCTGGCAAGGGGAGGCCCTCGCCGGACTTCCCGGCACCTGGGCCGGGACCGTGCGCGAGACGCTCGCCGAGCGTCGTCTCCACGCCACCGTCTCCCGCATCGCCGCCCTGCACCGGCTCGGCCGTTTCGCGGACTCGGTCGGTGAGCTGTCGGCCCTGGTCCGCCACCGCCCCGAGGACGAGACGCTGGCGGGACTGCTGATGCTGGCGTACTACGGCAGCGGGAGGTACACCGACGCGCTGCGGGTGTACCAGCAAGCCCGGCGGCTGCTGATGTCGGAGTTCGGCTCGCACCCGGGCGCCGAACTGGACCGGATACACCGCGGTGTCCTCGACAGGGCACCGGTGGCCGGACTCGTCGGAACCGCCGGGGATCGCGCTGCCGGCAGGGATCGCGCTGCTGACGGGGATCGGGCCGCTGGCAAGGATCGGGCCGCTGACGGGGCGACCACGGGAGAGCGGGCGGCCGCCGGAGAGGAGGCGGCCACCGGAGAGGAGGCGGCCACCGGAGAGGAGGCGGCCACCGGAGAGGGAGCGTCTTCCGCGCCCCCTCCCGGGCCCCACCCCGCCGCCCAGCCCCCTCCGCCACGGAACCTGCCGTACCAGCCCCCGCTCGTCGGCAGGCGCTCCGAGCTCGACGTCCTGATGGCCGCCATCAGCGCCGAGTCGCACGAGGGGCCGGTCCTGACGCTGGAGACGGTCAGCGGCATGGCGGGTGTCGGTAAGACGGCGGTCGCCGTCCACACGGCCCGTACGCTCGCGCCCAGGTACCCGGACGGGCAGGTGTTCCTCGATCTGAGGGGCCACTCACCGGCCCAGGAACCGCTGGATCCGAGCGCGGCCCTCGCGACGCTCCTGCGGATGTTCGGCGCGCCCGCCGGCACCATACCCGTCCGGAGGGACGAGTTGATCGCCCAGTGGCGGACCACCATCGCCGACCGCCGAGCCGTGATCGTGCTGGACGACGCGGCCGGCCCCGATCAGGTGTCACCGCTCCTGCCCGGCAACTCGCCGTCCCTGACCATCGTCACCAGCCGCCGCCATCTGACCGGGCTCCCCCATGCGGTTCCGCTTCCCCTGGACGTCCTGCCGACCGATGACGCGATCAGCCTCTTCCGTAGTTTCGCGGGTGCGGCACGGACCCAGGACATCACGGAGACCACCCGCATCGTGCGGCTGTGCGGGCATTTACCGCTCGCCATCGAACTCGTGGCCAATCGGTTCCGGTCCCGCCCCTCCTGGAGCCTGACCACCCTGGGCGAGCGGCTGGCGCGCGGCCCCGGTCCCCTGGGGGAGATCCGCAACGCCGACGGGGAGATGGTGCGCGCCTTCGCCCTGAGCTATCGGGCCCTCGACACCGCGCAACGCACGACGTTCCGCCGCCTGGGACTGCACCCGGGGCCCGACTTCACCGCTGAGTCGGCCGCCGCGCTGCTCGATCTTCCCCCGAAGGACACCGAACGTCTGATCGAGTCATTATTGGAGTGCCATCTCCTTCGGGAACCGACCCCGGAACGCTACCGCTACCACGACCTTTTGGGCGAATACGCCCGGATGCTCTCCCTTGCGGAAGACAGCGAGCAGGAGCGCGCAGCGGCCCTGGAGCGACTCGTCGCCTTCTACCTGCTGGGCGCGGAGCAGGCCAATCGCCTGGCGTATCCGCGCAGGATCCGCCTCCCCGGAGACGACACCGACCGGCCCCCGGCCCCCTCCGCCCCTCGGAACGCCGACGAGGCCCGCGCCTGGTTCACCGCCGAACGCGGCAACCTCCTGGCCGCCGAGCGCCACGCCCGCATGCACGGCTCCCCGCGCTCCGCGGCCCTTCTCGCCCACGCCCTGGCCGGTTTCCTGGACGCCGAGTGTCACTGGCGGGACGCCGCCGACATCCTCGAGCACGCCGCCGGACACTGGGCACGCACCGGCGACCAACAGGCTCTGAGCCACGCGCTGCTCTGCCTCAGCTCCAACCACGCCAATACGGGCCGCTACGCACAAGCCGTGGAGGCGGGCGAACGGGCTCTGGAGATCGCACGGGCCACGGGCCATCACGAGGCGGAGGCGGAGGGCTATCGGATTCTGGGAGTGCTGCGCTGGCACCTGGGCGAGAACGAGACGGCCGTGGCACTGCACCGGAAAGCGCTCGCGATCGCGATGACGACGGGGAGCGTCTGGGACCAGGCCAAGTGCCGCAACAACATTGCCATCTCCCTGCTCGCTCTCGGAGAACTGGATCGCGCGCGCGACCACTTCCAGAACGCGATATCCGGTTTCCGGTCCGCAGGTGACCAGTCGGGCCTTATCAGGACGCTCAACAATTTGGGCGACCTGTATGCGCGCAAAGGAGACTACGCACAAGCCCGGAAGACCTTCGAGGAATTGCTCCCCCTGACCGAGTCCACGGGAAATCTCTACGCCCAGGCGATGGTGCGCACCAACTTGGCCGCGAATCTCGCCGAAACCGGCGAAAGCAGCCGCGCCCTGGCATTGCACCAGCAGGCCTTGGTGGACTTTCGCCTGCTGGGCGATAGAAAGAGTCAGGCGACAGCATACAACGGGCTCGGGGAAGCGCACTTGAAGGAGCACTCCGTCGAGGCATCCGTGGAGAACCATCTGAAGGCGCTCGACATCGCCCGCGACATCGGAACGACCCAGGAGATCACGCGTGCGCTCCGCGGCCTCGGAAAGGCCGAACTCGCCGGTGGCCGGCTCGATGACGCGGCCGAGCACTTGGCGGCGGCCGTAGCGACCGCGGCGAGGGTCAACGCCCTCGACGAGAAGGCGAGGGCGGAAGCGATCCTCGCCGAGGTACGACTGGCGACGGGGGATACGGCGGCTGCCAGGGACCTGCTGAGGAGAGCACTCTCCGCGCTATGTGCATGGGACGAACAGGAAACGAGCAGACTGCACATACTCCTGAGCAGAATCGATCGAGAAGGCACAGGCCAAGCGACCGCCGAGTAACTTATTATCGAATCGCTTGGCGGCCTGTACACATCAAGTGACTCGCACATCTGTCTATCGATTTCGCGTTTGCCTGTGGTCATCAAGAACGCTAGCCTCAGCGCTGTTCGATCTTCACTTGCGCCACCACCAGCACATTCGCGAGGACCAGTGCACAGCATTAAGCGCCGTATCGGCTTGCTCGTGGCAGGAACGTTTCTTGTAGGCGCTTTCGTCGCCTTCGCCTGCATGCCGACCTTGTACATCCCGTCAGGGAATTCTGGCGCCGGAGGCGGCACCCAAGCCGCCGCACCCGCTACCTGACGGGCGTCCGCCCCAGCGGACCAGGATCGCTGATCCGCCACGAGCATCAGGCCCAGGTCACCGACCTGGGCCTTGCCGTTGCCGAAAACCCCGCGCCGCGGTGGCGGCCGCGTCGTTAGGATCCGGCGCATGGCCACAGCCGATCATGCAGCCGTCAATGTCCTTACGGGCTACCGGCCGAAGACCACCGCGGAATGCGTCGCTGTGAAGCGGGTGCGCGCCCTCATGGAGGGTGAGCCCGGTACCCCCTGGCACCGGTCGAGCCCCCTCCACATCACCGCCTCCGCACTGATCGTGCACCCCGACAGCGGCCGTGTGCTGTTGCGTTGGCACCAGCGTCATCAGGCGTGGCTGCTGGTCGGCGGACATGCCGACCCGGGAGAGCACGATCCGCTGGCCATCGCCCTGCGGGAGGGGCGGGAGGAGACGGGGCTGCCCGACCTGGCGCCGTGGCCGGACGCGGAGGTACGGCACCTGGTGATCGTGCCGGTCCCCGCGAACAGCCGGGAGCCGGCGCATGAACACGCCGACATCCGTTTCGTGCTGGCCACCAGCGTCCCCGAGGCGGTACGGCCGGAGAACCCGGACGCGCCGCTGCGCTGGCTGACGCCCGACGAGGCGCGGATGGCGATCACCGAGGCCAACATCCTGGACACCCTGTCCCGGGTGGAGCCCCTGCTCGTGCGCTGACCCTCGGCAGTCCTGGTCCCGGGTGATCCCGGGGCCTGGATGGTCCCAGGTGGTCCCAGGTGGCCCTGGGTGGTCCCGGGTCATGCCTCCGGGGCGCATGCCTGGGCGACGGCGAGGCTGTCCTCGTACACGTGGTGCCGGGTGACGAGACCGTTCGCGAACGTCAGGTGCAGGGCGAACCGCGCACGATAGGCGCGTCCGGTGGACCGGGCGGTCTGGCGGATCTCGCCCAGCACGACCGCGTCGTCGCCGTCGACCAGGACGCGCTCGACCTCGGTGGCCGCCTGCTCGGGCACATGGTGGCGGGCCAGCTCCCGGAAGTGGGCGGCCACGTCCGCGCGGGTGGACCGGTGGCGGATCCACGGGGTGGCGGCGCGGCCGTGCTCGGCCTTCGGCCAGTCCAGCTTCCAGGCGACGCGCTCCGCGTACCGCTCGGCGATGCGCTCGGGGTCGCCCTCACCGATGCGGCGCAGCAGCTCCGCCACCAAGGTGCGGGTCGTCGCGGGTGCGGCCAAGGACATGGTGATCCCTCCGATCGGAAGCAGGAAGCCTCGCGCTTACGGGCAGCACAGCGAAGCGATCACCATGCTGTCCGAGGTGGCGGCTCAGCGCGATGACGTGGCAGGTAATGTCCCGGGCTCAGCTCTTCACGATGCCCGCGGCGCGAGCGGCGGTCAGCCACTGGGGGAATTCGTGGAGCAGCTGGTCGTAGAGGTCCGCGTCGGACAGGGTCTTCGGTGACCGCCCGGCGGCGAAGAACCCGGCGTTGTCGATCAGGCGTCGGTCCGGCACCGGCAGGTCGTCGAGCCTGCGCAGAAAGCGGAACTCATCGTCGCCGAACCCGACGAACTGCCAGAAGATGGGCAACTTCGCGGCCGTGCACAGCACATGTTCCGCAGCCGCCTTGGAGGTGGGGGAACCGTCGGTCTGGAAGACCACGAACGCCGGGTCCTGCGAGCCGCAGGACGCGTAGTGGTCGATGACGGCCTGCATGGCCACGTGGTAGTTGGTGCGGCCCATGTGTCCCATCGAGTCGTGCAAGGGGCCGATCCGGTCCCGGTAGGCGTCGAGGCCGAGCTCGGCGGTTCCGTCGATGTCGGTGGAGAAGAAGACGACCGGCACCACCCCGTCGTCGTCGAAGTGGGCGGCGAGGGCGAGAGTCTGCTCGGCCAGGTGCTGCACGGTGCCGTCACGGTAGTACCGGCGCATACTCCCGGAGCGGTCCAGGACCAGGTACACGGCGGCTCGTTGCCCGCCGACCTGGTGCTTGGCCAAGGAGACGGCGGCCGTCTTGTAGAGGCTGACCAGCGCGGGAGCCGTGGTGCTGACCTTCTCCAGGCTGATCGCGGGGGCGGGCGCCTTGGCCGGCTTGCGGTAGTCGATCCGAGGGGTCGCGGGGCGCTTGCGGTAGTCGATGGCCATGCGCAGTGATTGTCCTCCAACCGAGCGGGCCGGAGCACATCTAGAGCCAGAGGGAGATGGCCAGGCCGAAGCCGCCGAGGGCGATGGCGATCCGCAGCGGGGTTTCGGGCAGGCGGCGGACGATCAGGGGGCCGAGCCGGCTGCCGAGGAGGGCGCCGAGGCCGAGGGAGACGGCGGCGGCCCAGTTCACCGGCGCGACGACGACATAGGCGACCGATGCCGTCAGATTGGCCGCGCCGGTGGCGATGTTCTTGACGGCGTTGGTGACCGGGAGGGGTTCGGCGGCGGACAGCGAGAGCACCGCCAGCATCAGGACGCCCGAGGCCGCGCCGAAGTAGCCGCCGTACAGGCCGACCAGCAGGACCGCGCAGGCCAGCGGGACGGTGGGCCGGGCGGTGTCGGTGACGGGGTGTGAGCGGGAGGCCATGAGCCGGCGGAGCGGATCGCGGACCAGGATCAGCACCGAGCCGAGGGCGATCAGCCACGGTACGACGGCTTCGAAGGCCGAGGACGGGGTTCCCAGCAGCAGGGCGGCCCCGACCGCGCCGCCCAGCGCCGCGATGACGCCCAGCCGGAGGAGCCGGTCGCGCTGACCGCGGAGCTCGGCGCGGGACCCGGCCGCGGTGCCGACGGTGTTGGAGAACAGCGCCACCGTGTTGGTCACATTGGCCGCCACCGGCGACAGGCCGACCGCGAGCAGCGCCGGATAGCTGAACAACGAGGCCAGCCCGGCGATCGAACCGGCGAGCCCGGAGGCCACTCCGGCCGACACCAGCAGCGCCGCGGAGCCGATCCCCATCCGTTCCCCACCCCTGTGCCTGTGCTCTGTGTGCGGGTGCGCGCTGGTGTGCGCCACTGTGCGCCGCGTCGGCGGCGCCGCTTCATCCTCCAGGGGGGCTGTCCCGTATGCAAGACAGTGTTCATATACAGGGACGCCTCACCAGGACAGGGCGTCCTGCACATCCGCCTGCCAGTACGTGACCTGAGCGTCGCTGTCGACGAAGACCGAGCCGCCGGGCAGTTCGACGTTGGTGGGGTTCTCGTTCCCGTCGATGAACACATCGAGCGAGTCGGCCTTGCCGCCCTCCGCGCCCGAGCCGTCCGCCGCGGAGGTGGTGAGGCCCGCGTACGCGCTCTCGCCCGGGGCGAGGACGACGACCGACTGCGGCTTGCTGTCCTCGTACGCCGGGGTGGCGGCCTGCGCGTCGGCGCCGAACTTCAGGCTGGGGTAGCCGACGAGCTTGCAGGCCGCACCGGCCCCGTTGGTCGCCTTGAGCAGCAGGTGGTTGACGGGGCTCTTGACCTCCTGGAGGGAGAGGGGCGTCTTGGTGATGTCGCAGTCGCCGATCGGGTCGGTCCGAGAGCCACCGGTGGGGTTCTGGTCCCGCGTCTCGGCGTCCTTGACGCCCGTGGTGTCCTCCTCGCCCCCGGCCCCGCCAGTGCCCTTGTTGGCGCCCAGGTCCGTGCCCTGCTCGGTGCTCCGGCCGTCCTTGGTGTCCGTGCCCCGCTCGGTGCCCGCGTCCTGGCCGCCCGAGGACGCGGCCTTGGCCGACGCCGACGTTTCCGCCTTGCCCGCGCTGCCCGCGGTGCCGGAGCCCCCGTCCCCGCCGCACGCCGCGGTCAGGCTCAGCGCGGCGACGGCCAGCATCGAGGCGGCGATCGTACGGACGGTGCGCCCGCGGCGGTAAGCGGTGACGTGCATGGCGGGATTCCCTCGGTCGGCGGTCGGCCGGTGTGCTCACCGGACTCTCGGTACGGCTATGAGCCTGCCGTGATCCGCTGGCGTGATACTGCCGCCCCGGCACCGTTCCGCTAACACGGCACTAACGCCACGGCATACGTCACCGTTCCGCCACGGCGCGGGCCGCATGGTCCGCCGGCTCCCCCGCCGACCTAATCTAGGCTCCGGTACGGCCGTTCCAGACGCGGCAACGGCGTGGGAGAGGGGATCGGCAATGCCGCTGGCCAGCGGAGATCCGGAATCCATAGGCGGCTACGCCCTGGTCGACCGGCTCGGGGCGGGCGGCATGGGCGTCGTCTATCTGGGGCGTTCGGCCTCGGGGCGGCAGGTCGCGCTCAAGCTGGTCCACGAGCAGTACGCGCAGGACGAGGAGTTCCGGACCCGCTTCCGCCAGGAGGTCGCGGCGGCGCGCCGGGTGAGCGGGGCGTTCACCGCCCCCGTGGTGGACGCCGATCCGGAGGCCGACCGCCCGTGGATGGCCACGCTGTACGTGCCGGGCCGCACGCTGTCCGAGGTCGTACGGAAGAACGGCCCCTTGAACGGGCGGGAGCTGCGGACGCTCGGGCTCGGACTGGCCGAGGCGCTGCGCGACATCCACCGGGCCGGAGTGGTGCACCGGGACCTGAAGCCGGCCAACATCCTGATGGCCGAGGACGGGCCGCGCGTCATCGACTTCGGCATCTCCCGCGCCGTCGACAGCCAGACGCTCACCGTCACCATCGGGCGCGTGCTCGGCACCCCGCCCTTCATGTCGCCGGAGCAACTGCGCAGTCCGCGTGGCGTCACGGCGGCATCGGACGTGTTCTCGCTGGGGTCGCTGCTGGTGTACGCGGCGAGGGGGAGCAGTCCGTTCGAGTCCGACAGCCCTTATCTGTCGGGCTACCAGGTGATGTACGAGCATCCGACGCTGGAGGGGGTCCCGGAACCGCTGCGGGACATCGCCGAACGCTGTCTGGCCAAGGAGCCGGACGCCCGGCCGGATCTGGACGAGCTGCACCGCATGCTGCGCGCGCTGCCCGATTTCCCGGCGGCGGAGCCGGTGAGCGACGGCCACGGCGTGGCGGAGCCGGACGCCGGAACGGCCAAGGGCGCCGCAACGGGTACGGGCACGGGCACGGGCGCATCCGCCACGGACGCCGGAACGGCCACGGGCCCCCGCGCAACCGGCGCTCCCGGAGCGGCTGCCGATGAACGCCCTGCCGCCTCCCCCGCACCCGACGTCGCCCCGAAGCGGACCCTGCCGGGGCGGGGAGCCCGGCGGCGGCTCGTCGTCACCACCGCCGGTGTGGCCCTGACCGTCACCGGGCTGATGGTGGCGGCGGCGGTCTTCGCCCCGGACATCACGACGAAGTCGTCGGGCGACGCGTCCACCGCCTCCTCCCTGCCGACCGCGTCACTCCCCGCGGACTGGCGGCCGTGGCGGACGAATCTGCGGGTCGGGACCGAGGGGCCGCCCCTCGACTACAACGAATCCGGATGCGTTTCGGACGGCGGCCGGGCCCTGTACTGCGCCGGGCACGGTTTCACGGTGGCCAAGGTCGACGCCGCCACCGGTCGCGTCCAGTGGCGGTGGGGCACCCGTCCCCAGTCGGCACGGCCGATCGGGGTGCGGGACGGGACCGTCTACGCCTACCGCGTGTCGATGGACGGTTCGCGGTGGGTGGTGGCCTTGGACGCCGGCACCAAGCGCCGGCGGTGGGAGCGCAGGGTCAGCGGCTCGGCGTCGGTACGCCTGTTCCGCGGCGGGGTGCTGACGGTGTCGCCGGATGGCGGGCAGATCATCGCCTACGGGACGTCCGGTACGCGGCTGTGGCAGTCGCCGGGGCGCTACGGGAAGTTCTGCGAGCCGACGGTGCCGGCCGACGCGCCGTACGTCATGTGCTCGCCCCTGAACGCCCATGGCCTGGCCGCCGAGGGCCCGTACGACCTGCTGCGGCTCGACCCCTCCGACGGCACCCAGCGCGCACACACCACCCTGCCGCGGAAGACGCTGACCCTCGGCACCGTCCAGGGCACACCGCTGTTCCTGGTGCCGGAGACCGCGAAGGACGTGTACGACTCGGGGTACGAGCGCCCGTACACGGCCCTGGTCCGGGTCGATCCGGGCACCGGCGAGACGACGCGGATCGCGCTGCGGCGTGCGGTGCGCGGCACGCCCACCCTGCTGAACGGGGTCGTCTACTTCGTCCGGGCCAGCGGCACGGTCACCGCGGTGTCGGCGGACAGCGGCCGGGAGCTGTGGCGGCGGGCGACGGACACGGAGAGCCTGTCCGCGCCGGTGTTGTCCCGGCGGTACGGGCGGCTGTACTTCTCCAACCGCTTCGGCCGCCTGCTGGCGCTGAACGCGGACGACGGCACGGAGGCGTGGCACACGGCCGCGCTGGACAACCCCGGGACGTCGGCGCAGGGGACCGAACCGAAGGTGATGCTGGTCAAGGACGCGATCGTGGCGACGGCCGGGGACACCGCGTTCTCCGTACGCCCGGACCGCGGCGCCCCGTGAGGCCGTGGGCGTTCATGCTCTCGCCGTTCACGCGGTCGCCGTTCAAGCCGTCGCCGCTCATGCCGTCGGCCTTCATTCCGTGACCGGGCCCACGAGCTCTTCCAGGACGTCCGTCATCGTGACGAAGCCGAGGACCGTGCCGGTGTCGGCCGTCACGGCGGCCAGGTGGGTACCGGTGGCGCGCATGGTGGTGAGGGTGTCGTCCAGGGGGGTGTCGGCGCGGACACGGGGGATGGTGTGCACGGCGGTGCGGGGGAACGGGCGGTGCCGGTCGGTGGCGCCGAGGGTGTCCTTGATGTGGAGGTAGCCCAGGACGGCGCCGTCGGGGCCGGTGACCGGGAGGCGGGAGTAGCCGGAGCCGGCCGCGGTGCGTTCGAGCTGGTCGGGGGTGACGCGGTGGTCCACGGTGACCATCTCGTCGAGGGGGACCAGGATGTCGCCGACCCGCCGGGTGCCCAGTTCCAGGGCGTCGCGCAGCCGGTCGCTGCCGGACTTGTCGAGCAGCCCGGCGTCGCTGGAGTCCCGTACCAGCCGGATGAGTTCGGCGTCGGTGAAGACCGACTCGACCTCGTCCTTGGGTTCGACCTTCAGCAGCCGCAGCACGGCGTTGGCGAAGGCGTTGACGCCGAAGACGACGGGGCGCAGGAGGCGGGTGAGGGCCACCAGCGGCGGGCCGAGGAGGAGCGCGGTGCGCTCGGGGGCGGCGAGGGCGATGTTCTTGGGGACCATCTCGCCGATGAGCATGTGGAGATACGTGGCCGCCGTGAGGGCGAGGACGAACGCGATCGGGTGCACCAGGGCGGCCGGGACGTGGACGGTGGCGAAGCCCGGCTCCAGCAGATGGGCGATGGCCGGTTCGGCGACCGCGCCGAGGACGAGGGAGGAGATGGTGATGCCGAGCTGGGCCGTGGCCAACTGCGCGGACAGGTGCTCCAGCGCCCACAGCACACCGCGCGCCCGCTTCTCGCCCGCCTGCGCGCGCGGTTCGATCTGGCTGCGGCGCACGGAGATCAGGGCGAATTCGGCGCCGACGAAGAAGGCGTTGGTCAGCAGGGTGAGGGCGCCGACGGCGAGTTGGAGGAGGGTCATCGGGCGTCCTGGGTGGCGTCGTTCTCGGCAGGGGTCTGGGTGCCGGTTGAGGGAGCCGCCGCCGGAGCCGTGATCCGTACGCGGTCGGCGCGGTGGTGGTCCACCTTCAGGACCGTGAGCTGCCAGCCGTCGGCCTCGATGGCGTCCCCGGCCGCCGGGATGCGTTCCAGGGCGGTGGCCAGGAGGCCCGCGACGGTTTCGTACGGGCCCTCGGGAGCGGTCAGGCCGATGCCGGTCAGCTCGTCCAGCCGTACGCCGCCGTCCGCCTCCCAGGTGCCGGGGCCGAGGGGCACCAGGCCGGGGGTCTCGTCGGGGTCGTGTTCGTCGCGGACGTCGCCGACGACCTCCTCCACGACATCCTCCAGGGTGGCGACACCGGCGGTGCCCCCGTACTCGTCGATGACGACGGCCATGGTGTGCGCACCGCGCAGCCGGTCCAGCAGCCGGTCCACCGGGAGGCTGTCGGGGACCAGGAGCGGGGGCGTGGCCAGGTCGGTGACCGGGGTGGTGGCGCGGTGGGCGGCGGTCAGGGCGAGGACGTCGCGGATGTGCACGGTGCCGACCACCTCGTCCAGGGTGTCGCGGTAGACGGGGAAGCGGGACCGGCCGGTGGCCAGGGTGAGGTTGGCCGCGTCGGCGGCGGTGGCGTGGGCCTCCAGCGCCTGGACGTCCACGCGCGGGGTCATCACGTTCTCCGCGGTCAGCTCGCTCAGGTGGAGCGTACGGACGAACAACTCGGCCGAGTCCTGTGCCAGCGCGCCCTCGGCGGCCGAGTGGCGGGCCAGCGCGACCAGTTCGTCCGGGGTACGGGCGGAGGCCAGCTCCTCGGCGGGCTCCAGGCCGAGACGGCGGACCAGGCGGTTCGCGGTGTTGTTGAGGTGGTGGATCAGCGGGGCGAAGGCGGCGGTGAAGGCGCGCTGCGGGGCGGCGACCGCCTTGGCCACGTGCACGGGACGGGAGATCGCCCAGTTCTTGGGCACCAGCTCCCCGGCGACCATCAGCACCACCGTGGAGACGGCCACGCCCAGCACCACCGCGGACGTCGACGCCGCGCCCGCGGGCAGGCCGGTCGCCGTGAGCGGGTGTTCGAGCAGGGCGGCCAGCGAGGGTTCGGCGAGCATGCCGATCACCAACGAGGAGACGGTGATGCCCAGTTGGGCCCCGGAGAGCTGGACCGTCAGCCGGCGCACCGCCGCGAGCGCGCTGTCGGCCCCGCGCTCACCGGCCTCGGCGGCCCGCTCCAGGTCACCGCGTTCGACGGTGGTGAGGGAGAACTCGGCGGCCACGAACACCGCACACGCGAGCGTGAGGGCCAGGGCGAGCAGAAGCAGCAGGATCTCGGTCACCGTGCCATCCCCGTCTCCCTGGTTGCCCTGGTGTTCCTGGTTTCCCAGGTGTTCCTGGTGTTCCTGGTTGCCCTGGGCAGGAGCGCCCTGGTGAGAGGCGCGCGGGGTCTGGCACGGGTGGTACTGGGAGGTTCACCCATTGCGGGTCTGGTGCTCCTTCATCGCTCGGCTTTCCGGGTGTCCGGGGAAGCAGTGTCCCCACATCCATGGTAAAGGGACGGTAAAAGGGGCGGGGTGGTGGGGATCACCGGCGATCCCTCGCGCGTCACCTGCGGCTTTGCCGGGCGGCTGGATTGGGGGGCGGGGTTGCCTGTCGTCGGCACAGGTTTATCGGCAATACTTCCGGCCGTGGAGCAGAGCACTGGACCGATCATCCCGCCCATGCACACAGCCGGGACGGACCCGGGGTTTGTCCCCGGCCTGACGCCCCCGCGCCCTGCCGATGTGGAGGAGGACGCCCCGGACAAGGCAGCCGAGCGGCCGCAGGACGAAGTCGCCGCCGAGGAGGAGGCCGACCGGGAAGAGGGCGTCGACGCCGAGGAGGAGTCCGGCGCCGAGGCGCCCTCCGGCACCGAGGCCGACGTCACGTCCGCTCTCGCGTCGTCCGACGGGGAAGCGGACGACGACGGTGAGGAGGAGGACGGCGGGGTCGCCTTCGAGGTGTCCGACCGGCGCGGTGCGATCCGGGCCGGACGCCGTGGCGTCGCGTTCGAACTCGACGGCGAGAAGGCCGAGTTCGAGTGGGACGAGATCGGCGCGGTGGAGGTCGACACCCCGCGGTTCGGGAAGCGGTTCGGGATCACGGTCTATACGACCAACCGGCGTTGGTACACGGCCGATGTCGAGGCACCGGCCCGGAAGCTCCTCAAGGAATGGACGGCGGAGCTCGACGCGGTGCTCGATGAGTATTTCGAGGACTCCAGCGAGGACGAGGCCGAGGACAGGCCCGGGGACAAGGCCGAGGGCAAGGCCGAGGCCAAGGGCAAGGCTGAGGGGGACGCCCCCAGCGACACCAAGGCTGACACCGACGCCGACACCGATACCGACACCGAGGGCAGCGGCTCCAAGGACGCCTCCGCGTAGCAGCCAGGCGGCGGCCGAGGCGGAACAGCGCAGCAGACGGCGCGCGGGACGGGCGGTGTGTCGGGGCTGGGATATTGCTTTGCGGAGGCTTCACCCTCCGTGCCAGGGTCGCCCGGTGGATTCTCCCCGATGCGATCTGCTGCGCTGGCAGTTCGGCTTGACCTGGTCGTTGTTCGAGTACCACCTGGAGCGTCTGGCGCCTGAGGACTTCCTGTGGGAGCCGGCCGCCGAGTGCTGGACCGTTCGCCGGGACGCCCGGGGCGGCTGGGTCCCGGACTGGGCGGATACGGAGCCGGATCCGGTGCCCGTTCCCACGATCGGCTGGGTGAGTTGGCACCTGGGATGGTGGCTGGGCGTAACCACTGATCACGTATGTGGCCGCACGCCCCGTGAGCGGGCGGACATGGCATGGCCTGGGCCGGGAGACGCGGCGATCGTTTGGCTGCGTGGCCTTCGGGACGACTGGCTGAGCGGGCTGGATCACCTCACCGACGCCGATCTCGACCGCGCCGCGACATTCCCGTGGGAGCGCGACCCCGAGCGGACCGTCGCTCACACGGTGGCGTGGGTGAACGCGGAACTCATGAAGAACGTCTCGGAGATCGGCCAGCTGCGGCTGCTGCGCGCCGCGTCCCCGCTGCGCGCCGGGGAATGACGGACCGGCGCCAGGACACCCAGGGCACCCCAGGACACCCAGGACACTCAAGGGCACCCAGGACACCCCGGCGGCCCGTCACCGAACGTGGCGCCGGGCCAGAGCGTGCGGAACAGGCTCAGACGAAGAACGCGTTCATGCCGGGGACGTCGGACAGGTAGGTCTCGATGCTCGCGATCCTGCCGTCGCGCAGGCGGCAGACGGTGGACAGGTACTCGTCCAGCCGGACCTCGCCCCGGCGGGCGGTGTTGTGCAGGGACAGGGCCATGTTCTCGCGGCTGACCAGGATGTGCAGCAGCTCGAAGTTCAGACCGTAGGAGGCGATCTTCTTCGCCCGCGCCACGACCGCGTCGGCGCCCTCCGCCGTACCGGAGATGGTGTTGTCACCGGGGAGCGTCCAGGTGGCGTCGTCGGTGAGCAGGGTCCGGATGCCGTCCCAGTCACCGGCGGCGAGGAAGGCGTGGAACTGCTCGCCGAGCTGGTGGGCGGCCTCGTACTGGGACATGGGTCCTCCATGGGAAGTGCTTAAAGCGTCGATCTCTGCTTTAGCAGCCTAGACAGACCACACACTAAAGCGCAACTCATTGCTTTAAGATGGGAGGATGACCGACAAAAGCAAAGACAGCCGCCCCGGCGGCCGGAGCGCCCGCGTACGCGCCGCCGTGCACCGGGCGACGGTCGAGCTGGTGCACGAAGTCGGCGCCGACAAGGTGACCATCCCCGCGGTGGCGCGCCGCGCCGGCGTCAACCCCAGTTCGGTCTACCGCCGTTGGGGGACCACCTCCGCCCTCCTGGCGGACGTGGCCGCCCGGCGTCAGGACGAGGAGACGCCGGAGCTGCTCGGCGATCTGCGGAAGGATCTCGAGCAGGTGGCGGTGTGGACGCTCACCGATCTGTCCCGGCCCGGAGGCGTGGCGTTCTTCCGCGCCGAAGTGGCGCCGGACGTGGACGCCCGCCGGGCCGGGCTGCGCGAGTGCCTGGAGCGGGTCAGCGCCCGCTTCCAGGCCCCCTTGGAGGCCGCGGCCCGGCGGGGCGAGCGGACGCCCTCACTGGAGCGGGTGCTGGACCGCGTGGTCGCCCCCCTCTACTTCCGGGTGGTGTTCTCGATCCCGGGGACGGACGAGGACTACGCGAGGTCCCTGGTCACCGAGTTGTGGGACGCCGGGTCCGCCGCCACTCCGGCACACCACGCCTGAGCCCGCCGCGGCGGTCCGGGTCCGTCCACCGGGAAGGGGCTGGGGCGTCACACCGGGAGCGGCCGCGTCGAGGGAACCCGATCCGGCTCCTGGCTACGGCCTCCATGAGGCGGCGCGCGCCCGCAGGATGCCCTCGACGCCGTGCAGGAAGGTCTCGGTGACCAGTTCCGGGTCGAAGAGGCAGCCGGCCGCCATGGCGCCGTCCCGGAGCATGACGAGGTGCCGGCCGGCCGTGTCGGCGGGCGCGTCGTCGGTTTGCGCCAGCAGGTCCGTGATGGCGTCCAGGAACCATTGCCGGTGGGCCAGGACGGCTTGGTGGATCGGGTGGGCGGGGTCGGGGTATTCGGCCACCGCGTTGAGGAAGGCGCAGCCGCGGAAGCCGGGTGACCGGATGCCTTCGGCGATGGACCGGCTGACGGCCCGGACCTTGTCGGCCGCCGACCCCTCGCCCGCCTGGGCGGCCTCGACCTGCGCCCGGATGCCCTGGTCGGCCTGGTCGAGGTACGCGAGGACGAGTTCTTCCTTGCCCGAGAAGTGCCGGTACAGCGTGGCCCGGGGCACCCGCGCCTCCGCGATGATCCGGTCGATGCCGACGGAGTGGATGCCCTCCGCGTAGAAAATCCTGATCGCCGTACTGAGCAGCCGCGATCGCGCTTCGGATGTGCTGCGGCTTCCTGGGCTGGGGCTCATGTGCTCACACTATCAAGCCGTCGAGGGAGAACGTTCGGTCTTGACAGCGGCCGCACCGATCCCGTTGGATCCGATGAGACAGATCGTTCTCCCTCACGATTGGCGGTGCCTCATGGCGCCTCATGGCCCTCCGTCGCACGGTCACCCGCCTGATCGGAGAAGCGGACGCAGGCACCCGATGACTCAGCCGTCGCACACCACTACGCCGCCACCGAAAGGCACCCCCTTGGACACCCTCGTCGGCACCACCCCCACCAGCGTTCCCGCGGCCCTGCGCAAGCTGTACCTCGTGCGCTTCGCGTTCGCCGCCGTGTGGGCCGCCCTGCTGTTCGCGACCGCCGACACACTGGGGCCGCTGAGCGCGACGCTGCTGGTGATCTACCCCCTGTTCGACGTGGCGTGCGCGGTCGTCGACGTCAGGTCCGCCCAGGCGAACGACGGCCCGGTCCAGGGCCTGTACGCGAACATCGCGCTCAGCACACTCACCGGCATCGGCCTGGTCATCGCCGCCACCTCCGGTATCCCGGCCGTCCTGCGCGTCTGGGGCGTCTGGGCCATCACCGCGGGCATCATCCAGCTCGTCGTCGGCGCCGTCCGGCGCCATCTGGGCGGCCAGTGGCCGATGATCGCCAGCGGCGCCATCTCCACCCTCGCCGGAGCATCATTCTTCGCGCAGGCCGGCAAGGACGACGCCTCCCTGGGCAGTCTCGCCGGCTACGCCTTCCTCGGCGGCGTCTTCTTCCTCGTCTCCGCCCTCCGCCTGAACCGGGCCGGCAAGGAGGTATGACCCCGGCCCCGAGCACCGCGGGCCCGGTCGGCACCCCCGCGCCGACCGGGCCCGCGGCTCCGTGAGGGGACGAAAGGCCGTCGTGTGCAGCGCGGACCGCGTCCGCCCGACGATCCCGTGCCCGATGGGCCGGCGTCCGGGCTCAGGCCGGATACGCGTGGGTCTGGGTCGCCTTGAGGGTGGCCCAGACGGTGCGGCCCGGGTGCAGGGCGAGTTCGGCCACCGCGGCGGTGGTCAGGTCGGCCAGCAGGGGGAGTTCACCGGTGAGGTCGACGCGGATCTGGTCACCGTGCGACTCCATGCCGGCCACCTCCAGCCGCCAGAGGTTGCGCGCGCTGGAGTCGGGGCGGTCGGGGTGGAGGGTGACCGCGGCGGGCGGGAAGGCGACGAAGACCGGGCCGGTGAGGTCCTCGGTGATGGTGATGGTGGCGCCGCCGTCGAGCCGTACCGTGTGGCCGTCGGCGCGGCCCTGGTAGAGGTTGAGTCCGACGAGGCTGGCGATGTAGTCGGTGCGGGGGCGGCGGGAGATGTCCGCCGGGGCGCCCTCCTGGACGATACGGCCCTCCTCGACGACCACGAGCCGGTCGGCGAGCACCATCGCGTCCAGCGGATCGTGGGTGACCAGGACGGCCACCGCCGGGAAGTCGGCCAGATGGCGGCGGAGCCCGGCACGCACCTCGAGGCGGGTGCGGGCGTCCAGCGCGGCCAGCGGTTCGTCCAGCAGCAGCAGCCGGGGCCGGGTGGCCAGGGCGCGGGCGAGGGCGACGCGCTGGGCCTGTCCGCCCGACAACGCGCGGGGTTTGGCGCCCGCCCGGTCGGCCAGGCCCATCCGGTCCAGCCAGTCGGCCGCCTGGGCGCGGGCCGCCGCCTTCGGGACCCCCTGGCAGCGCGGGCCGAAGGCCACGTTGTCGAGCGCGGAGAGGTGCGGGAAGAGCAGATAGTCCTGGAAGACGACGCCGACCGGGCGGTCCTCGGGCGGGACCCGCAGCCGGCGCTCCGGCTCCTCCAGGGCCGTGCCGTCCAGCCGCAGCGCCCCCGCGGTGAGCGGGGTGAGCCCGGCCAGGGCGCGCAGCGCGGTGGTCTTGCCCGCGCCGTTGGGCCCGAGCAGGGCGAGCACCTCGCCGGGCGCGGCGGACAGCCGCAGGTCGAGCCGGAAGGTGCCGCGGTCGACGACGAGACGGGCGTCGAGGCCGTCGCGGTCGCGGCCGTCGCGGCCGTCGGTGTGCGGCGCGGCATCCTCGGGGGGCTCGGTGGGCTCGGTGGGCTCGGTGGGCTCGGTGGGCTCGGTGGGCTCGGGGGAGGTGTCCGTGGTCATGAGGCGGCCATCCAGCGGTCGCGCAGCCCGGCCAGGACCGCGATGGAGACGGCGAGCAGCACGAGGCTGAGCGCGATGGCGGCGGCCGGGTCGCTCTGGAGCGCGAGATAGACCGACAGCGGCATCGTCTGCGTACGGCCCGGGAAGTTGCCCGCGAAGGTGATGGTGGCGCCGAACTCGCCCAGCGCCCGCGCCCAGGCCAGCACCGCGCCCGCGGCCACGCCCGGCGCCACCATCGGCAGGGTGACGCGCCGGAACGCGGTGAAACGCGAGGCGCCGAGGGTGGTGGCGGCCTCCTCGTACCGCGGATCGGCGGCCCGTAGCGTGCCCTCGACGCTGATCACGAGGAACGGCATCGCCACGAACGCCTCCGCGACGACCACCCCCGCGGTGGTGAACGGCAGGGTGATCCCGAACGCGGAGTCCAGCCAGCGGCCGACGATCCCGTTGCGGCCCAGCGCGAGCAGCAGCGCCACGCCGCCCACCACCGGCGGCAGCACCAGCGGCAGGGTCACCAGGGCGCGCACCAGCCGGCGGCCGGGGAACCGGGTGCGGGCCAGCAGCCACGCCAGCGGTACGCCCAGCACCAGGGCCACGGCGGTGGCGGCGGTCGCGGTGATCAGCGAAAGCCGCAGCGCCTGCCACACCGCGACCCCGGTCAGCTGGTCGGGCAGGCTCCGCCAGGGCGCGCGGACCAGCAGCGCCACCAGCGGAAGCACCAGGAAGACCAGGCCGCCGAGGGCGGGCAGCAGCAGCGGCAGCGGCACCCCCGCCCGGAGGCGGGTGCGGGGTGTGCGGGGCCGTCGCGGCGTGTCCTCCAGGACCTCCGTGGGGCCGGCTGCGGATTCCAGCTCGGTCACGGCTTGAGGAAACCGGCCTGACCGAGCACCTTCTGGCCCTGCGCGGACTTCACCAGATCGATGAAGGCGGTGGCCGCCTCGGCGTTCGGGGCGTTCTTCAGCAGGGCGATCGGATAGTCGTTGATGGCCTGCTTCGACTCGGGGAACTCCACACCCTCGACCTTGCCGCCCGCCGCGTTCACATCGGTCTTGTAGACGACGGAGGCGTCCACCTCCTTCAGCTCCACCTTGGTCAGGGCGCCCTTGACGTCCTGCTCGTACGAGACCGGGGTGAGCTTCAGTCCGGCCCCGTCCAGCGCCTTCTGCGCCGCCGCCCCGCAGGGCACCTCCTTGGCGCACAGCGCGACCTTCAGCCCGGAGCCGGTGAGGTCCTTCAGCGTCGCGATCTTCTTCGGGTTGCCCGGGAGGGTCGCGATCTCGAGCTGGTTGCGGACGAAGGTGGCCGGGGTGCCCTTGGCGGCCTTGGCGTCGGTGACGGTCTTCATGGTCTTCGGGCTGGCGGAGGCGAAGACGTCGGCGGGCGCACCGGAGGTGATGCTGGCCGCGAGGGAGTCGCTGCCGCCGAAGTTGAAGGAGACCTTGGTGCCGGGGTGCTCCTTCTCGAAGGTCTTGCCCAGCGAGGTGAAGCTCTCCTTCAGCGAGGCCGCCGCGAACACGGTCACGGTGCCGGACAGCTTCTCCGAGGAGGAGCCGGAGCCGGACTTCGCGGAGGAGCCGTCGGAGTCTCCGGAGGAGCAGGCGGTGAGCGCCACGGCGGCGAGCGCGAAACCGCCCACCGCGCACAGCGCCTGGCGAGAGCGGGGGCGGGGCCGGAGCCGGGGGCGGGGTTCCGGCCGGGGCCCGCGCTGGGGTCCGGGCTGGGGGTCGTGCCGGCGGTCGTGCTGAGGGTCGGATACGGAACGGGTCGGGGTCGTCATGGGGTCTGTCTCTCCCTCTCTGCCACTGCCGCTCTGCCGCTGCCGTTCCCGGCGCGCGCGTTCACGGCGTTTCCACGACCACGTTGGTCGACTTGATCACGGCGACGGCCGGAACGCCGGGCTCCAGCTTCAGCTCCTCCGCCGACTCGCGGCTGATCATGGACACCACGCGGAACGGCCCCGCCTGGATCTCCACCTGCGCGGACACATCGCCCAGGATCACCTCGGTGACGATGCCCGAGAAGCGGTTGCGGGCCGATGAGCCCGGGTGGTCGCGCTCCGCGCCGCTGCTGACCTCACGGGCGAACGCGGCGAGCGCCGGGCCAGGGATGATCCGGCGCCCCTGCTCGTCCCGTTCGGCGGTCAGCCGTCCGCTGTCGACCCAACGCCGCAGAGTGTCGACGCTGACCCCCATCAGGGCCGCGGCCTCGCCGATCCGGTACGTATGCATCCGCCGATGGTAGCGCCGCGTCTGCGAGGTGGTACAGGGGTGGATGCTGGTATTCGTCCAACGATGAGGGCATGGAGGCTGGCATCTGCGTGACCGGCACGAGGGTTCCGAGCCACCGGCCACCCGGCCCCACCTGACGTCCCCGCGAACGCACAGGAGTTCACGTCGCGAACCGTTCGGGCGGGGGTTATCAGGTGGGTCACAAACCCGGGCCGGGACTCCCCGACGTCCCTTGTCAGCCGGCTCGCCCGCGTGAAAAGCTCGGCGCGCCCCGCAAGGGGAATCCCCAACTCCGAGGCGGGGACGCCCTGTTGGCCGCCCTCCCCCGCGATCCGTGGTGGAAGGGTTGCCCCCGGCGGGGGCACCGCTGTTCGTGTGCGTGCCGCTGCTCGTGAGGGAGGAACCGCCTCCATGCCCGACCACGCGTCTCCCAGGGACGGCTCCCCGAGGCGCCCCGGCCCCGCCGAAGCGCCCGCCGAGGAAGCCGATGGCACCGCCTCCGCGACGGCCCTGCTGGGCGCCTACTGGGACGCGGTCGCCGACTACGCGGAACTGTGCACCACCAGCCCCGAAGCCGGTATGCGGCTCGCCACCGAGGCGTTCCGGCGGGGCATCCGGGAGACCCGCAACCGCCGCAGCCGAGGCTTCGGCAAGCGCCTCCCGTGGCTTCCGCTCTTCCTGACCTCCGTACGGAAGACCGCCGCCGACTGGCACGCCCACCGCCACGGAGACCGGCTCACCCCGGATCTGCGGACCTGGCTGACGTCCGACCGTGCCGCGCGCTTCGCCGCCGCGCCCCGCGAGCAGCCGCTCGCCCTGCGCGGTCTGCGGGACCTGCCGGAGGCGGACGGGGAGCTGCTGTGGCTGGTCGAGGTGGAGGGGCGGTCCACCGAGACGGTGGCCCGTCAGCTGGGCTACGACCCGGAGTACGCCCCCGAGGAGATCACCCGGGTCCGCGAGTCCTTCCGCGCGCGCTGTCAGCGCGCCCATGTGGACACCCTGACCGACGAGGAGTGCCGCAGCTACGCCAAGCTGCTGGACGCCGCCACCCGCTCGCCCGACACCCCCTCACCCGCCGACCTGTGGCAGCACCTGGCCCGCTGCGGGCCCTGCCGGGACGCCGCCGCCTGCATGTACGTGGACGGCGGCGGGCTGCCCGGCTCGCTGGCGAGCGGGGTCATCGGCTGGGGCGCCCATCTCTACCTCGAGCGGCGCCGCGTGGCCGCCGACCGTACCCCGGCCGCCACCCACGCCGCAGCGCCCACCGCGCCCTCCGCGCATCCGGTCCGGGCACCTCTGCGGGAGCGATTACGGGAGCGGGTCCGGGACAGGATCGGTGCACGGCGGCGCAGACGAGCCAACGGCGCCGACGGCAGACGCGGCACAGCCGGGGCCGCCCCTGCGCGGGCTGACGACACCACTCCCCCCGGCCCGAACGGCGTACCAACGGACTCCCACCCGAACGGCGGAACAGGACCACCGGCCCGAGGGGAATCCATGGCGGAATGAGCAGTGTCCTGAGCGGCATCGTGACCCTGCCCCCCGACGCCCCCGCCGGGCGCGCGGCGCGGGTGGTGGTGGAGGTGCGCAATGTGTCCCGCTCCGATACGCCCGAGTCGATCGTGGCGGCGCAGGTGCTGACCGACGTGCCGCTGAGCCCGGGGGGCCATGTCCCGTTCAGCGTCACCGTCCCCGGTGAGCTCGACCCGGGCGCCACTTACGGACTGCGGGTCCATGTGGACATCAGTGGCTCGGGGGTCGTGGAGAGCGGCGACCTGGCCAGCGCCGAGGCCAGTCCCGTACCGGCCGGCCCCACCGCCGGTCTGATCGCCCCGGTCGGCCTCGTCTGACGGGCGCCCCGGTCACCCTCGTCCGACGGGCGAGGGGCCCTCTCGTACGGCGAACGAGGTCCGGCATGGCCTTTGGGCCAATTGACACCTCCCCGTCCACGCCGTGGGATTGAGGCGGGTTCATCCCCCGTCATCCCTCCTCGTCATCTCTCTCTGTCATGCCTCCCTGCCATCCCTTCCTGTGCCACCCCTCAGCAGCGCAACGTCGTCAAGGAGCCAGCGTGTCCCAGCCCGCCACCGCCCTCGACGCCCTGGACACGCTCGACGCGCTGGGGCCCAAGGGGCCCTACCGCTCCCGGCACCGCCTCACCGTCAGCGATGTCACCGGCGCGCCCATGGCCGAACTCTCCCTGGTGCCGCGGCTGTTCGTCACCCGGGCGCTGGCCGCGCTGCGCGCCGCCGGGACGCCGCCGCTGGAGGAGCGGCTGGCCGCGCTGAAGCGGGCGGGGGAGTTGTTCGCCACCGGCACCGTCGCCGGGATGACGGCCGCCGGATACGAGAGCGCGGTGTGCCGGATGTCGGGCACCCCGCTCGCCAATGTGCGGATCGCGGTGGAGGCGATACGGCTCAGCGCCACCGAGGCGTTCCGCAGTGTGCAGGCGGCCCGTCCGGTGGGGGCGGTGGGCGACTGGCGCGATCCGTACGCCCGGACCGGCAGCGCGGTGTGGATCCGGCGCGGCGATGTCTTCGCCGTGCACGCCGCCGGGAACCACCCCGCCGTGCACGCCCTGTGGCTGGAGGCGCTGGCGCTGGGCTACCGGGTGGCCGTACGCCCCTCCCGCCGTGAGCCACTCACCCCGTACCGGCTGGTCAGCGCCCTGCGGGAGGCGGGTTTCGGCCCGGACCACGTGGTGCTGCTGCCCACCGACCACGACGCGGCGGGCGAGATTCTGCGGGGTGCGGATCTGAGCATGGTCTACGGCGGACAGGAGGTCATCGACCGCTACGCCGCCGATCCGGCCGTACTGCCCAACGGACCGGGCCGCTCCAAGATCCTGATCACCGCCGACCGGGACTGGCGCGACCACCTCGATGTCGTCGTCGACTCCGTCGCCCGCCACGGCGGCACCGCGTGTGTCAACGCCACCGCCGTCCTCGTCGAGGGCGATCCGGCGCCGGTCGCGGAGGCGCTGGCGGAACGGCTCGCCGACCTGCCCAGCCTGCCGCCGCACGACGAGAAGGCGGTGCTGCCGGTCCACCCGCTCGAGGTCGCGCGCGGCTTCGAGCGCCATCTGCGCACCAAGGCCGCGGGCGCGCGGGCCTGGCTGGGCGGCGACGGGGTGGTGGACGACCTCGGCGACGGCAGCGCCGCCTTGCGCCCCGCCGTCTTCCAGCTCGACGACCCGCGGGACACACGGCTGGGTGTGGAGCTGTCGTTCCCCTGCGTCTGGGTGGCCCCCTGGACGCGTACGGCGGGTGTCGCCGCGCTCCGGGACAGCCTGGTCGTCACGGCGATCACCGGGGACGAGGCGCTGCTGGACGCGCTGCTCGCCGACCCGTCGATCAAGAACCTCTACATCGGGGACCATCCCACCCACTGGATCGCCCCGGGCATTCCGCACGACGCGTATCTCGGCGAGTTCCTGATGCGCACGAAGGCCGTCATCCGCGGCTGACCGGCCCCTGCCACCCACTGTCCGCGCCGCCCCGCCGTCCGCCCGCCGCCACCCGCGAGGAGCATTCCGTGCCGACCACTGCCTCCCTTTCGGTGCTCGACGTCCCCTTCGACGAGCGCCCCGACCCCGACGAGTACCTACGCGCCGCCATGGAGTGGCACTTCGGCCCGGACACCGGCTCCCCCTTCTGGCTGCGGCGGGCCGCGTCGCTGGACTTCGATCCGCGGCGGGACGTCAAGGGCGTCGCCGATCTGGCGCTCTTCCCCAATGTCACCGGGGAACTGCGCGAGGTGCCGGTGCGGGACCTCATCCCCCAGGGCTACGGCGCGGACGCCCGGATCCTCGGTGTCTTCGAAAGCGGCGGCACCACCGGCGCGCCCAAGCGGATCGTGTGTCTGCGCGACTGGCTGGACCGCCTCACGTACGGGCTGAGCGCCGACCTGGACGGGCTCGGCATCCCGCGCGGGGTGGACTGGCTCGCCATCGCCCCCAGCGGCCCGCACATGGTCGGTGAGATGGTCGCGGGCGCGGCCGCCCGGCACGGTGGACTGATGTTCCGCGTCGACATGGACCCGCGGTGGGTGAAGAAGCTGATCTCCGCCGGGAAGACCGAGGAGACCGACGCGTATGTGAGCCATCTGGTGGAGCAAGCGGCGTACGTCCTGCGCACCCAGGACATCGGTGTGCTGATGACCACTCCGCCGCTGCTGGAGCGGCTGGCCCGGCACGACGACCTCATCGAGCTGATCGGGCGGAAGGTCAAGGGCATCATGTGGGGCGGTGCGCATATGGACGCCGACACCCGCGATCTGCTGCGCACCGAAGTCTTCCCCGACTGTGAGCTCTACGGCACCTACGGCAACACCATGATCCTCGGCGGCGCCACGGAGCGGCTCGGGCTGGGCCCGGACGAGCCGTGTGTCTTCGATCCGCGCACCCCGTTCGTCACCTTCTCGGTGGTGGACCCGGTGAGCGGGGAGCCGGTGCCGTACGGCGAGCGCGGCCAGGTGGTGATGAACCACGTCAGCAAGTCCTGTCTGCTGCCCAACAACCTCGAACGCGATCTGGCGATCCGCATCCCGCCGCCCGAGGGCGCGGTCGGGGACTCGGTGGCCGATGTGGGGCCGGTGGCGATGTTCGACGACGAGGTCGTGATCGAGGGCGTCTACTGAGACGTCCGCCGCGTCTACTGTGCCCGCTCTCCTGAGCTGTTGAAACGTCCGCCGCCCACCAGGCGTTTGCCGCGTTTCGTCATGTACCCATTCAGTCGCGGCAGGCACAGTGGTTACGATCTGGCGCGATGGGCAGAGGGCGGGACGGAGCGGGCCACATACGAAGGGTTCCGGTGCGCGGCACCGTACCTTCCGCCTTCTGGCGTGCCGTACTGCTGCTCGCCGCGGCGATATGGGTGGCGCCCTCGTGCGTCCATCCCGCCGCCGGTGACCACAGCACCCTGTCGACGAGGTGTCCGGACCGCCTGGCCGGCAACCGCCCGGCGGGTACCCGCGTGGCCGGCGCCGGGGCGCGTCCGCCGCTTCCGGCCCAGGACCCGCTCACGGCTACGGCACCGCACCGCTGCCCGGCCGACGTCTCCCGCACCGGCACCGGCACCGGAAGCGACAACTGCGTCGCGGGCCCCCGGGCGGTGGTCCAGGCCCTGGTGCCCACGCCCGTGCCCCCGCCCTCCCTCGCCGAGGTTCCGCCGCCCGGCACCCCTCGGGACCCGGACTCCGTCCGGGCGCCGCCCGATCACCTTGTCCGAGCCCTCGGCCTCCATCAGCTCCAAGTGCTTCGGACCTAGGCCGACGCCGCTCACCGCGAGTCAGGAGAACCGCGAGAACCGAGAGAACTGCGAGGACAAGGACAGCCATGGGCTCCAAGGGATCGAAGACGAAGGCCGGCGCGGCCGACCGCCGCGCGAAGATAGAGGAGTTGCGCCGCGCGGAGAAGGCGCGCGAGCGCCGCTACCGGATCATCACCATCACCTCCTGTGTGGTGATCGTCGCCGGACTGGCCGTCGGCGGCTACTTCCTCATCGACGAGGGCGACAAGAAGGACGAGAAGGAGGCCAAGGTCACCTCGTCGGTCGTCAAGACCGGTGAGTTCAAGTCCATGCGGACCTGGCAGAACCTGGGCCGGACGCATGTCGAGGGCACGGTCGACTACGCGATGTCGCCGCCGGTCGGCGGAAACCACAACCAGGTCTGGCAGAACTGCAACGGCGACGTCTACACCAAGCCGCTGACCAAGGAGAACGCCGTGCACTCGCTGGAGCACGGCGCGGTGTGGGTGACCTACACCGACAAGGCGTCGAAGGAGGACATCGCCACGCTCAAGGAGCGGGTGGAGAAGACGCCGTACTCGATGATGAGCCCCTACCAGGACCAGGACGCGCCGATCGTCCTCAACGCCTGGGGCAACCAGCTGGACATCCAGGAGGCGTCGGACCCGAGGGTGGCCGCGTTCTTCAAGAAGTTCGTCCAGGGCAAGCAGACCCCGGAGCCAGGCGCCTACTGCACCAACGGGAAGTCTTCGTGACCGATGTGACCGACGGAGCCGCCGTCGGCCGCGCGTCACGACAGCCGCTGGTGGCCGGGATCGCCGCCGCCCTCGCCGTGCTGACGCTGGTGGCGGTGGCGGTGGTGTGGCTGATGAGCGACCGCTCGGAGGGCACGGCCGGCACGGGTACGCCGAAGGACACCTCCGCCGAGGCCGGTTTCGCCCGCGACATGTCCATCCACCATCAGCAGGCGGTGGAGATGTCGTTCATCGTGCGCGACCGCACCAGCGACGAGGAGGTGCGGCGGCTGGCGTTCGACATCGCCAGCACGCAGGCCACCCAGGCGGGGATGTTGCAGGGCTGGCTGGACATGTGGGGGCTGGACAAGACGTCCGACGACCCGCCGATGACGTGGATGAAGAACGCGTCGACGGACCACATGGAGGGCATGGACGGCATGGACCACGGCTCGATGGAGGGCATGGACGGCGGCTCCACGTACACGCCGCACGACGGTTCGCTCATGCCGGGCATGGCCACCAACACCCAGCTGGACGCGTTGCGCAAGGCCAAGGGCAAGGCGGCCGAGGTGCTCTACCTGAAGCTGATGACCGCCCATCACAAGGGCGGCATCGGGATGGCGAAGGGCGCGGTCGAGCTGGTCAAGGACCCGACCGAGAAACATCTGGCCGAGACGATGGTCCAGGGCCAGCAGTCGGAGATCCAGCTGATGGCCGACATGCTCACGGCACGCGGCGCGTCCTTCTGACACCGCGACGATGGGCGTCCCTCACCCGGCAGGGGCGCCCATCGCCGGAAACCGGGAAGACCCGCTCATCCCTCACGGACGAACGTCCCCGACCGGGCCGCCTGGTACGTCACCTCGACGGCCGTGCGCACCAGCCGCTCGTCGATGAACCCGCGCAGGATGAGCACCCGGTAGTAGATGGGCGCCGCGAGCGCGGCGATGACCTCGCGTGGCTCGGTGTGCTCCGGGATCTGCCCCCGCTCGATCGCCCGGCGCACGATCCGGGTCACCTGCTCGATCCGCCCCACGAACGCGCCCCGGACGATCTCCTCGACCTGGGGGTCGTGCGCGGCGGCCACGAGCAGCCCCTGGATGACGTTGCGGTTGCGCAGCGCGTTGTTGAAGTCCCCGATGGCCATGGCGAGTTCTGCCAGGTCCTGCCGGAAGTCGCCGGTGTCCGGGGTGGGCAGCGTGGAGCTGCGCTCGGCCAGCAGGTCGACAACGACCCCCTCCACCGTGCGCCAGCGCCGCCGGATGGTGGACACGTGCACCCCGGACCGGCGCGCCAGCCGGTCGAGGGTGAGGGCGGCGTACGCGTCGCGGTCGAGCTCCTCGTACGCGGCCGCCAGCACGGCGGCCCGGGTCCGGGCCGTACGCCCTCCGGGGCGGGCCGACCCATGCGGTGGTCGCTCTGTCATGACGCGCCGACCCTACGTCCCCTCCGCTCTGGTGAGCACCAGATCTTCACGAACACCCCGTCACCCTACGCCCGGTAACCCATTGCGACGCGTACACCCCCTCGCTACTGTGACACCCGTTACCTAATGCGCGTGAAAGCGCATTAGGTGGAAGGGCAGAGTTTGCCGGACCTTCCTCACGAGGGGAAGGAAGGTCCAGCACGCTCCCCTGGACGAGCGTTGCGGCGAGTCGGCGGCGAGTGGGCCGTCAGTCCTCCGCCAGCCGGATCGCCGCGGCCGGGCACACCACCGCCGACTCCTTGACGCCGTCGTACTGGCCGGGCTCGGGACGGTCGGTCAGCAACTCGACGATGCCGTCGTCGTCCTGGTCGAAGACCTCGGGAGCGATCAGGACGCACTGTCCGGACGCGACGCACTTGGGCTGGTCGACTTCCACGCGCATGGGGTTCTCCTCTTGCTCGGGGGTGCTGCTACCAGGTGACGGGGAGTTCGTAGACGCCGTAGACGATGCCGTCGTGCTTGAACTCCACCTCGTCGAACCCGGTGGCCAGGGCCAGGGTGGGGATGCGGGAGTACAGGGTGCTGTAGACGACCTGGAGTTCGAGGCGGGCCAGCGGCTGGCCGAGGCACTGGTGCACGCCGTAGCCGAAGGCGACGTGGCGGCGGGCGTCGCGGGTGATGTCGAGCCGGTCGGGCTCGGGGAAGGCTTCCGGGTCCCGGTTGGCGATGTCGTTGGCGAAGATGATGCCGTCGCCCGCGCGGATGACCTCGCCGCCGACCTCGATGTCCTCAAGCGCCACCCGGCGGCGCCCGGAGTGGGTGATGTTCAGGTAGCGCAGCAGCTCCTCCACGGCCCCGGCGACCGTCTTGGGGTCCTCGGCGTCGCGGAGCAGGGCGAGTTGGTCCGGGTTGCGGAGCAGCGCGAGGGTGCCGAGCGCGATCATGTTCGCGGTGGTCTCGTGGCCCGCGGCGAGCAGCAGGACACCGGTCTCCGCGGCATGCCGCTGCGTCATCTCGCCCGTGGCCACCCGTTCCGTGGCGAGCACGGAGAGCAGGTCGTCCGCGGGCCGGGCGCGCTTGACGGTCAGCAGGTCGTCCAGGTAGTCGGCGAGCTCCCGCTGGGCCGCGAGCACCTCCTCCGAGGTCGAGGTGCGGCGGACGACGACCTTGGTGTTGCGCTGGAAGAGGTCGTGGTCCTCGTAGGGCACGCCGAGCAGCTCGCAGATGACCAGGCTGGGGACCGGCAGTGCGAACGCCTCGACCAGGTCGACCGGCTTCGGCCCGGCGAGCATCCCGTCGATCAGGTCATCGACGATCTTCTGCACCGACGGCCGCAGGGCCTCCACCTTCTTCACCGCGAAGGGCGCCGTCACCATCCGGCGCAGCCGGGCGTGTTCCGGGTCGTCCATGGTGAGGAACGTCTGGCGGGCCTGGTCGCTCGCCTTCATCCCGGCGGTGCGGTGCGGATAGCCGGGCCGGGTGGGGTCCGCGCTGACGCGCGGGTCGCCGAGCAGGGTCCGCAGATGGTCGTGGCGGGTGATCAGCCACGGACTGGTGCCGTCCCAGATCCGCACCCGGGAGATCGGGCGGTCCGCCTGGAGGGCCTGCAGGGCCGGCGGCGGGTCGAAAGGGCACCCGGCCGCCCTGGGCATCGGGTGTTCCAGCGGCCCGGCCGCCGTGTCCGCCAGTGTCTCGGTCATATGTGCCTCCGTGGAGAGGGAGCGCGTCACGGACTTTCCTAACAGCGTTAGGAGCCCAGGGCAACCAAATGACCAAGAGTGACCAGCCGCACCGCCGCTATTTGGTCAACGCCAGGTCGAGCAGGTCGTCCGCCATCTCCTCCATCCCCTGCCGGCTGGCCGCGAACGGCATCGACACGGCCATGGCCACGACCCCGTGCAGGGAGAACCACAGCAGCTTGGCCACCCGCTCGTCATCCGCCGCCCCGGTACGGTCGTCCCGGCAGGCGGACACCGCCTCGACCCACACCTCCTGCACCGTCCACAGCGGATGGCCGGCCAGCTCATCGCGGGAGCCCTCGATCCGCTCGATGCCGAACATCAGCCGGTACAGCTTGGGGTTGTCCAGCGCGAAGTGGCCGTACCGCCGGGCCATCGCCCGCAGCGCCTCCCGCGGGCCGCCCTCACCCCCGCGGTCCCCGGCCTCGCGCAGCTGGGCCACCAGCCTTTCGTAGGCCCGCCGCGTGACGGTGGCCACCAGCTCCGCCCGATCCTTGAAGTGCAGATAGACGCTGGGCGCGGAGATCCCGACCTCCCGCGCCACCGCGCGCAGCGACAGGTCCCCCTCCCGGCCGGACTCCATCAGCATCCGCGCGGCGGCCACGAGGATCTCTTCCTTCAGCGCACCGCCCTCGCCCCACCGGCTCGGCGTGCGGCGCTTGAACCCCTCGGTCATCTCCGGCTCCTCTCCGACTCCTCCTCAAGCTTCGGTGAAACATGAGGGAATGTGGCCAGAACCCGTCGATGCGCCATCACCCACGGCGATGGCCTGCCGCCAGGGCGACAGGGCAGGATCGTCGCGCCGGGCACCGCCCCCTCGGGGGCGCGGGGGCGGGCGGCCGGACGGGTTCGGGCGGGCCGGTCGGGGGCGGAGGGCCGGCGGCGCTCAGGCGGCGCCGGTGGACAGGGAGTAGAGGTGACGGGCGAGCGCGACCAGTACGGCCTTGCTGGAGTCGCGCTTGCGGGCGTCACAGTCGATCATCGGCACATCGGGGGAGAGGTCGAGCGCCTCCCGCACGTCCTCCAGCGAGTGCTGCGGCTCGGTGAAGTTGTTGCGGGCCACGATGAACGGTGTGCCGTGGTGTTCCAGCCGGTCCAGCGCGTACCAGGAGTCGGCCAGCCGGTTGGTGTCCACCAGGACGACCGCCCCCAGGGTTCCGGAGAAGAGCCGGTCCCACAGGAACCAGAACCGCTCCTGCCCCGGGGCGCCGAACAGATACAGCACCATCTGCTCGTCCAGGCTGATCCGGCCGAAGTCGAAGGCCACCGTGGTGGTGGTCTTGTCCTGGACGAACGAGGCGTCGTCGATGCCGACGCCCGCCTGCGTCATCGTCTCCTCGGTGCTGAGGGGGCGGATCTCGCTGACGGATTTCACCATCGTCGTCTTGCCGACACCGAACCCGCCGACGATCACGATCTTGAGGCCGTTGCTCGCGCTCTCCCGCAGCGGGGCGTGTCCGGTGCTGCCGGGGAGAGCGGCGCTGGCGGTGCTGTCAGAGATTCTGGAGTGCAACGAGCACCTTCTTCAGGGTTTCGGGCCCAGGCAACCGCCCGCCGGGGCGGGCCGGCTGCGGATGGCGCGCGGTGATCCGGCCGGTGTCCAGCAGATCGCACAGCAGGATCTTGACCACGCTGACGGGCAGTTCCAGATACGAGGAGATCTCCACGACCGACAAGGGGCGACGGCACATCCGCAGGATCTTGACGTGCTCGGACTGCATCCCGGGAGTGGGGTCGCTCTCGCTGACGATCAGCGTGACCATGTCGAACCGGCTCTCGTCCGCGCGACTGCGGCCGCCGGTGACGGTGTACAGCCGGTCCGGTCCCTCCTTGTCCAGCGGCCCTCGGATCATGCCGTCGTCCCGCCGCTGCCGTCCGTGGCCACCCGCGGGGCGGCCCGCAGGTGGTCGCCGATCTGCTCGACCATCTCGTTCATGTTGTGGCCGATGATGCCGACATCGGCGTCGTCATGGGCCACCACGGCGAGGTGGGCGCCTTCGCCGGCCTCGACGATGAACAGAATCCCCCCGTGGAACTCCGTCATCGACTGCCGTACGCCGCCGCTGCCGTCGCCGAACTCGATGGACGCGCCATGGGCGAGGCTCTGGATGCCCGACGCGATGGCCGCCAGCTGATCGGCCTGGTCCACGGACAACCCGGAGGAGAGGCACAGCTTGAGCCCGTCCCGCGACAGCACCAGGGCGTGGCGTGACCCCGGGGTCTTCTCCAGCAGGTTCTCCAACAGCCAGTCCAAGCTGCGGTCGGTGGTGTTCATCGGCGTTCCTATCGTCACGGCTTGTCGTTCTCGGCGGGCTCGACGGACTCGGCGGACTCGGCGGACTGGGTGGCCTCGGCGGGCTCCGCGGACGCGGGCTCGGTATCACGCGGGGCACCAGCGGCGGAGCCACCGCGGGCCGCCTGGCGGAAGGCGCCGAAGCGGGCTCCGGCGTCCTCGGGTCGGGGACGGCTGGTCTTCGCCTTGGGTTCCCCCTCGGCGGCGCCGGCGGCGGCCCGGGTGGCCGCGGCCAGCGTCTCGCCACGGCGCCGCTTGGGCAGTCCGTTGACGGCCGGCGAGGGCTCCGCGGCGGGCTCCGGCGCGGACGAGGGTCCGGTGGCGGGCGGCAGCGGAGCGGAGGACGGGGCGGGGGCGGGCGCGATCGCGGTCGCGGCGGCGGCTGAACCAGACGGGGCGGACGGGGCGGACGCCTGCCGGGGGATGCCGGAGCGGATGGAGCCCGGCGCGCCGAGGACGACGGCGTCCTGGTTGACGTGGGTGATCAGCTGCTGCGGGATCAGGACCACGACACCGGTGCCGCCCCGCGCGGACGGCCGGAAGGAGACGGTGAGCCCGTGCTTGCGGGCCAGACAGCCGACGACCGCCAGGCCCAGCCGGGTGCCGGACAGGCTCATCAGGTCCAGGGTCTCGGAGGAGACGGCCTTCTGCGCGCGATCCAGGGCGGCCGGGCCCATCACCAGCCCGCCGTCCTCGATGGTCACCACGACGCCCGCGTGCGTCTCCTCGACGTACACATGCACCTCCTCGGTGGGAGGCGAGAAGCTGGCGGCGTTGTCCATCAGCTCGGCGAGGGCGTGCATGACACCCTCGGCCGCGTAACCGGCCACCGCGGCGCTGCTGGCCGAGTGGACCCGTACCCGCTGGTAGGCGCTGATCCGGCCGACCGCGCCGCGCAGCACGGACTCCATGACGATCGGCCTGGTCCAGCGGCGCCCGGAGCGCGCACCGGTGAGCACCGCGATGCTGTCGGCGATGCGGCCCGCCTGGGCGGTGGTGTGGTCCAGCTTCAGCAGATCGCCGAGCACGCTCTCGTCGTGCCGGTTCTCCATCTCCCGCAGATCGGCCAGCATGCTGGTGGCCAGCGCCTGGACCCGGCCCGCGGCGTTGGCGCACGCGGCCATCGCCGAGGCGCGCATCCGCTCACCGTCGCCGATCTCGCGCAGCAGCGTCCGCAGCAGCTGCTGATGGGCCCTGCTGGTGGGCCGCGGCAGGCGGCGCACCACGGTGTCCACCGAGCCACCCGCACGCAGCTGCCGAACCGCGGAAGGAATCGTTTCCTCGGCGATCCGGACCGCCTCGATCTCCCGCGCGGTGGCCGCCGTCTCCAGCGCCGTGACACGCTCCTGGAGCCGGCCGATGGTCCGCGAACGGTAGGTGGCCACCGCGAGCGCCACACCGAGCAGGACGGCGGCGGCCCCGCAGAAGACGGCGACGAAGACGCGCTGAGCGGACGGCACGGCGGTGGTCACCCACAGCCCCGCGGCACCGGCGGCGACGGCTGCCAGCACAGGGACGGTCAGGGCCCGCCACGTCACCGAGGGCCCTTTGTGCGGATGGCTGGATATATGTGCTGACATCTATCAGGTCCTCATGGGGCGCGTTGAGGGTTTGTGGCTGGACCACGCGGACATCAAGCCGTGGGCGCCACATGTTAGTAGAGTCACGTGATTTTGACCGGCCCCTCTCAGCACATGGATCATGACGGACCGTCAAATCGAGTTGGCCGAAAGCGCCGCGTTCCGGACGTATCTGCCACGGCCGACGCTCATCTTCCCGCCACGCCGCGCCCTGACGGGCCGTGGACCCAGGCGTCACGGAATGGCCAGCTCGGCCCAGATGACCTTGCCGCCCGAGGTGTAGCGGGTGCCCCAGCGCTCGGCGAACCGGGCGACCAGGAAGAGCCCCCGGCCGCCCTCGTCCGTCGTCGCCGCGTACCGCAGATGCGGGGAGGTGCTGCTGGTGTCGGAGACCTCGCAGATCAGGGCGCGTTCGCGGATCAGCTGCACCCGGATCGGGCCGGTGGCATGGCGGATGGCGTTGGTGATCAGCTCGCTGAGCACCAGCTCGGCGGTGAACGCGACCTCCGCCAGCCCCCACTCCGCCAGCCGCCGCATGACCTCGGCGCGCACCCCGGCCACGGCGGCCGGATCGTACGGCACGTCCCAGGAGGCCACGCGGTCGGCGCCCAGGACCCGGGTACGGGCGGCGATCAGGGCGATGTCATCACTCGGATCGCTGGGCAGCATCGCGTCCAGCACCTCAGTGCAGATCTGCTCGGGCGTCCGGCCGGGATGGGACAGAGCCTCGCGCAGCAGCTCCAGACCGGTGTCGATCTCCCGGCGGCGGTCCTCGACGAGCCCGTCGGTGTAGAGGACGAGATGGCTGCCCTCGGCCAGCTTCGCCTCGGCGGTCTCGAACGGCAGCCCGCCCAGGCCCAGCGGCGGTCCGGCGGGCAGCTCGAGGAACTCCACCGAGCCGTCCGGCCGGACCAGCGCGGGCGGCGGATGACCGGCCCGCGCCATGGTGCAGCACCGGGTGACCGGGTCGTAGATCCCGTACAGACAGGTGGCCCCGGTGATCCCCTCACCGCCGTCACCGCCCGGCTGCCCGGGGCGCTCGTCCTGGTCGATACGGGCCACCAGATCGTCCAGGTGGGAGAGGATCTCATCGGGCGCCAGGTCCAGGGTGGAGAAGTTGTGCACCGCCGTGCGCAGCCGTCCCATCGTCGCCGCCGCGTGCAGACCGTGCCCGACGACGTCGCCCACCACCAGCGCCACCCGCGCCCCCGGCAACGGGATCACATCGAACCAGTCGCCCCCGACGCCGGACTCGGCCGGCAGATACCGGAAGGCCACATCGAGGGCGCTCTGGGCGGGCAGGGCGCGGGGCAGCAGACTGTGCTGGAGCGTCACCGCCATGGTGTGCTCGCGGGTGTAGCGGCGGGCGTTGTCGATGCAGACCGCGGCGTGCGAGGCCAGCTCCTCGGCGAGGGACACCTCTTCCGCTTCGAAGGGGTCGCGCCGCGCCGTCCGCCAGAAGTTGACCACGCCCAGCAGCACGCCCCGGGCCCGCAGCGGCACGGTCACCAGCGACCGCACGCCGTATGCGATGACCTTGGCGGTCTGCTGCGGGTCCTGGGCCTGCCAGCCGGTGGCCTCGGCCAGATCGGTCTCCACCGCCGGCTCGCCCCTGTTCAGTCCCGCAGCCTGGGGCGAGGCGGGGACGAACGAGAACCGTCGGCCGACCGGATAGAAGGGGTGGTCCGGCCGGATGCCGTGGACCGCCGTCCGGCACATGTCAGTACCGCCGAGCGCCAGCGGCTCCTCGCCGCGCAGGACGGGCTCCGCCAGGTCGACGGTGACGAAGTCGGCGAAGCGGTCCACCGCCACCTGTGCCAGCTCCTCGGCGGTCCGGCCCACATCGAGCGTGGTGCCGATCCCCACGCTCGCGTCGTACAGCAGCTTGAGCCGCTTCTGCGCCACTTCGGCACGGCCGGAGAGGGCGCGCAGTTCGGTGGAGTCGCGCAGGGTGGCGACGCTGCCGGGCGGCCCGCCGTCGCGGTCGGTCAGCCGGTTGTTGATGGCCAGCAGCCGGTCGCCGGCCACCAGCACCTCGTCGGTGACATCGCGGCCGGCGGTCAGGACGTCGGTGACATGCGGCTCCAGGCCCAGCTCGGCGACCTTCCGGCCCTCCGGCCGCTCGGGCAGACCGAGCAGCCGGGACGCCTCGTCGTTGGCGAGCACCAGCCGGCCGTCATCGCTGATGATCAGCACGCCCTCGCGTACCGAGTGCAGCACCGCGTCATGGTGTTCGTACATCCGGGTCAGCTCGACCGGGTCCAGGCCGCGGGTCTGGCGCCGCAGCCGCCTGCCCACCAGCGCGGTGCCGCCGGTGGCCAGGGCCAGGGAGGCGGAGAGGGCGCCGACGAGCAGCGGCAGCTGACGTTCGGCGAGCCCGCTCACCCTGCGGATGGTGAAACCGGCACCCACCACGCCGACGACCTTGTGCCGGCTGTCGAAGATCGGGGCGACCGCCTGCATCGCCGGGCCGAGGGTCCCGGGGCGGCTCTCGGTGATGGTGTGTCCCCGCAGCGAGGGGCCGATGGTGCCGATGAACTGCTTGCCGATGCGATGCGGATTGGGGTGGGTGAGCCGGATGCCCTTGGGGTTCACCACCACGACGAAGTCGAGCCCGGACCGCTTCCGGGCCGCCTCGGCCCTGGGCTGGAGCACCTTGGTCGGATTGCGGCTGTGCAGCGCCTGGGCGACCCCCGGTGAGTTGGCGAAGGTCTCGGCGACCGCGACGGACCGGCCGCGGGCCTCCTCGACGGCGTCGTGCCGCCCCTGGAGCACCAGGGCGACGGTCGCCGCCACGCCGAGCAGCAGCACGATCACAAGCTGGAGAACGAAGACCTGGCCGGCGACGCTGCGCACGCTCAGCCAGGACCGACCCCGCGATCGACCCATGAACCGGGCCATACCCATACATCTACACCGGGAATTCCCGGAAGGCGAATCCCTGCCCCGCTCCGGACGTACCGCTCCGGACGGTCGGCACGGAGTGCGCCGCCGACGGGCGAAGTGCCGAAAGCGGGGTGCTGTGCAAACCTGTAAAAAGGGTAATTCCGCCTGATGAAGGAGCCCGACATGGCCAGTCACGTCGGTGGAGTGCAGACAGGGGCCGCCCCGGGCCGGGCGCACCGGGCGGTGAGCGGGTGGGTCGTCTTCGCGGCCGTCATGATGATCTTCGGTGGCGCGATGAACCTGCTCCAGGGCATTTCGGCCATCCGGACCGACAATGTGTTCCTGGTCACCCGGAGCTATATCTTCCAGTTCGACCTCTCCGGATGGGGCTGGGTCCACTTCGCCATCGGCGTCGCCCTCCTGGTCGCCGGTTGCGCGGTCTTCACCGGTGCGATGTGGGCGCGGGTCACGGGAGTGGTGCTGGCCGGTCTCGCGCTGGTCGCCAACTTCCTGTGGCTGCCGTACTACCCGGTCTGGGCCACGGTGCTGCTCATCGTCGACGCCCTGGTCATCTGGGCGCTGTGCGCCGGGCCGAGCCGTGGCGACGCGGCACGCGCCGAGGCGGGGCACACGGAGGCGGGGCGCGCCGCCTGACGCCCGGCGTCGCGTTTCGTTTCAGAGTCCGATCACCACGAGCGCGGTGTCGTCGGCGGCCGGGCCGCCGCCGGTGACACCGAGGTCGGCGAGGAGCGCGTCGGCCATCGGCTCCGGCTTCAGCCCGCAGTGCCGGGTGAGGCTCTCGCTGAGCCGGTTCAGCCCGACGTCGATGTCCTCCTCGCGGCGCTCGATCAGCCCGTCGGTGTAGAGCACCAGCGTGGCCCCCGCGGCGTAGCCGACGCTGGCCTGCGGCTGGGGGACCTCCTCGGCCCGAGCCCCCAGCGGCGGATCCGTCGCCTGGTCCAGCACGTCCACGGCGCCCCCGGCCTGGAGCAGCAGCGGCGGCGGGTGGCCCGCGCAGCTGTACTCGACGGTGTGCGTGGCGGGGTCGATGACGACCTGGACGGCGGTCGCGGCCAGCGCCCCGTCGACGAAGCGCGCATAGCGGCCGAGCACCTCCATCGCCCGTGCCGGCCCCTGCGCCACGCGGGTCGCGGCGGACAGCGCGCTGCGCAGCTGCCCCATGACACACGCGGCCTCCAGCCCCTGGCCCACCACGTCCCCGACCGCGACGGCGATCCGGCCGTCGGCAAGGTCGGTCAGCTCGTACCAGTCGCCGCACACATTGAGCGACCCCACGGCCGGGTGGTAGCGCACGGCCGCGTTCGGATGCGCCTCCGGCGGGCAGGCGGGCAGCATCGACTGCTGGAGGGTCAGCGCGGTCTCCCGCTCGCGGGCGTGGGCCTGCCGCAGCCACTCGTTGAGCTCTTGCAGCTCCCGTGCGCGGATGTAGAGGTCCGCGTCCATGTTCTCGGTCCGCGGGCCCAGGCCCTCCTCGTGTACGGCCCGGCCCTCGCTCCCCCGGATGAAGGCCGTGACGTCCTCGACCCGGTGGATGATCAGCTCGACGCTGCCGTCCCGGCCGCGCACGGGGGAGTTGATCTGGCTCCAGTACCGCTCCTCGAATCCGCCCGCGCGGTCGGCCATCGGGATGTCGTACTTCTGGAGCGCCATCGCGTCCCGCTCCCCCGTGCACAGCACCCGGTGCAGCGAGGCATCCAGATTGCGGGTAGCGGTGGACTCCGGGTCGGCCGGGTTGTCGGGGAAGGCGTCGAAGACATACGTGCCGATCAGGTCCTCGCGGGTGCGCCGGGTGACCTTCAGATAGCTGTCATTGACCGCGACGATCACCAGATCGGGACCCAGGACGAGCATCGGGCTCGGAGTGGCCTCGAACAGAGTTTCGTAGTCGATGTGCTGTTCCGTGGCACGCTCCCTGTGTGTACACCCGCCCGCCCCCTATGACCCTTATGTGCAAATGTATTCCTCTCCCACCGCTCGGGCCCACAGATGCCGCCGGGGCGGCCGGGCCCCGGTGCCGTATGGCGGCCGGGCGGGCTGCGGGGCAGGCTGGAGCCATGCTGCTGGCCGATGTCGCGCTGACCTCCCGCCAGGTCGCGGCCACCTCCGCCCGCTCGGCGAAGATCGCCGCGCTGGCCCGGCTGTTCCGGCGTACGGAACCGGCCGAGGCGGCCGTGGTGATCACCTACCTCGCGGGCAAACTGCCCCAGCGCCGCACCGGAGTGGGCTGGTCCACCCTGCGGCAGCGGCGGGAGCCCGCCGCCGAGCCGAGTCTCGCGGTGCTCGATGTGGACCAGACCCTGAGCGAGGTCGCGGCGGTCTCCGGCACCGGGGCGACGGCGGCCCGCAAGCGGCTGGTGGGCGGGCTGATGTCGGCCGCGACCAAGGAGGAGCAGCACTTTCTGCTCGGCCTGATCGGCGGGGAGCTGCGGCAGGGGGCGCTGGAGGGGCTGGCCGTGGAGGGGCTCGCCGAGGCGGTGGGCGCACCGGCCGCCGAGGTACGGCGGGCGGTGATGCTCGGCGGTTCGCTGGGCGCGGTCGCCGAGGCGCTGCTGGCGCGCGGCCCGAAGGCGCTGGCCGACTTCCGGCTCCGGGTGGGACGGCCGGTGCTGCCGATGCTCGCGCAGAGCGCCAAGGACCTCGACGAGGCCCTGGACCGGCTGGGGTCGTGTGCGGTCGAGGAGAAGCTGGACGGCATCCGGGTGCAGGTGCACCGGGACGGCGCGGACGTGCGGATCTACACCCGCACCCTCGACGAGATCACCGAGCGCCTGCCGGAGGTCGTCACGGCGGCGCGCGAACTGGCGGTGGACCGGGCGATCCTCGACGGCGAGGTGATCTCGCTGGACGCGGAGGGGCGGCCGCGTCCGTTCCAGGAGATCTCCGGCCGGGTCGGCTCCCGGCTCGATGTGGCCGGGGCGTCGGCCGCGCTGCCGCTGTCCCCCGTCTTCTTCGACCTGCTCGCCGTGGACGACCGCGATCTGCTCGACCTCCCGGCCCGCGAACGCCACGCCGAACTGGCCCGGATCGCCCCCGGCCCCCGCCGGGTGCGGCGGCTGGTGGCCGGGGACCCGGCGGACCCGGAGACCCGCCGGGCGGCGCGCGAGTTCGCCGCGGACGTACTGGCCCGGGGCCATGAGGGGGTGCTGGTCAAGGCGCTGGAGGCGCCGTACGGCGCGGGCCGGCGCGGGGCGTCCTGGCTGAAGGTCAAACCGGTGCACACGCTGGATCTGGTGGTGCTGGCGGCGGAGTGGGGGCACGGCCGCCGCACCGGGAAGCTGTCCAACCTGCACCTGGGCGCGCGGCAGCCGGACGGGACGTATCTGATGCTGGGCAAGACCTTCAAGGGGCTCACCGACGCGATGCTGGAGTGGCAGACGGAGGCGCTGCTGGGGCTCGCGGTCAGCGACGACGGCTGGGTGGTGCGGGTGCGGCCGGAGCTGGTGGTGGAGGTGGCCTTCGACGGGCTTCAGCGCTCGTCCCGCTACCCGGCGGGCGTCACGCTGCGGTTCGCGCGGGTGCTGCGCTACCGGGAGGACAAGCCGGCGGACCAGGCGGACACGGTCGAGACGGTGCTGGCGCTGCGCGGCGAGTGACCCCGGACCGCCCGGCCCCGGACCACGGGCCCCGTCCCCGCCCGGCCCCGGGGCCGTCGTACGGTCGGGGCCGGGCGGGGACGGGGCCGGACGGCCGGGCTGGGTCGGGGCAGTGGCGGCTGGGCTGGGCCAGGTCAGGCGGGGTTGTCCGCGTGGGTCAGGGTCTCCCGGCCCAGGAGGGCTTCAGCTCTCGCTCGGGTTGTAGGAGTTGGCCAGCTCGAACGGATCGGGCTCCAGACCCGGTGTGGGCCAGCGCTGCTCCCGCTGCCAGCGCGCGTTCTCCCGCGCGAGCGCGTCCCAGAGCAGATTGAGCGGATGGGCGGCGTCGTAGGACGCGCGCTCCCCGCGCCGGGTGAAGGCGCCCAGCAGCACCTCCAGCCGGGGCCCGGTGTCGTTTACCAGCTCGACGGCGCGCAACCCGCGTCCATAGGCCACCCTCGGATCGCCCGCCGCGTCCGCGACCCCCTTGGTGACCAGCATGCAGCCGCGCAGCAGACCGGAGCGCAGCAGCTCGAAACCGTAGTTGACGGTGTCGATCTCGGCGGCGATGCGCAGCTTGCCGCGGTAGTCACCGCCGAACCAGGTGTGCAGCACCCCGGCCATCAGCCCGCTGGCCGAGACCACCAGCGGCAGCGTGCGCAGCGCGCTGGTCGGGGCGGTCGGGCCGGGCAGCTCGTCCTCGGGCAGATTGGTCAGCAGCGAAACCCCGCTGCGGCGCCACTCCATCACATCGAAGGCGGTGAGCTCATCCGCGCTGTCGGGCCTGGTCACCACGGAGCCGCACACCAGGTCGACATCCTTGGCGCGCAGCTTGGCCAGTACGTCCCGGGTGCGCACATGGCCGACCTTGAGTTCGATCTCCCGCTGCCGGAACTCCTCGGCCACCAGTTCCCCGGCACCCGCCAGATAGCTGAGAGTAAATCGGGTGGTGCCCACCATCAGGGTTTTTCCCAGTCGGCGGCGCGACTCATGGATGCCGTCCAGCCAGTCGCCGAGAGTTCCGCGCGCCAATTCGACCAGGGCTTCTCCGGTGCCGGTGAACAGCACGTCCTTGCCCCGCCCCTGCTTGAGCACGAGCGGTTCGCCGCAAAGCTCGCGAAAGTTCCGGTTCATCGTGTCGATCTGCTTTTGCACGCTGGACTGTTCGCGGCCCAGAATCCGTGCCGCGCCCAGCGCGGTACCGGCCTCATGGACCATGATCAGGGTGCGCAACTGGTCCATCGTGGTGTCCATGAGAGCGAGCGGGCTCTGCGTCCAGCGCCGGGGCCCCTCCCTCACCGGTGATCCGAGCGATCCGGGCCTCACCATGATTTCCCCCGCTTTTCAACTTCCTCCGTTTTTCCCGGCTCCAGAGTTTAGTCAGCGACCATGCGGTAACCCCCGTCCCATATGAGCGAGAAGCGGAACGATGCGCGGAACGTCAGGGCCGGGCGCCGCACCGTACGGGTCAGCCGGCCGGAAAAGGTGCTCTTCCCCGACGATGGGATCACAAAGTGGGATCTTGTCGAGTACTACCGCTCGGTCTCGCGGCGCATCATTCCGCAGTTGCGCGGCCGCCCATTGATGATGGAACGCCATCCGGACGGAATCGGCGGCAAGCCGCTCATGCAGAAGAACGCACCCGACCACTTTCCGGACTGGGTGCGGCGCGCCGTCCTCCCCAAGGAGGGCGGCAAGGTCACGCATGTGGTCTGCGATGACACCGCGACCCTGCTCTACCTCGCCGACCAGGCGTGCGTCACCCCGCACCGCTGGCTCTCCCGCGCCGACCGGCCCGACCACCCCGACCGGTTGATCCTCGACCTCGATCCGCCGTCGTCCGACGAGTCGAGGAAACCCAACGAACCCGGCGCGTCCGGCGCATCCGGTGAATCCGCCGAAAGCGGCTTCGAAGAGGTGCGCTGGGCGGCCCGCCGCTGCTGCGCGCTGCTCGGCGAGCTCGGGCTGCCGGGGCTGCTGATGACCACCGGCTCGCGCGGCTTGCACGTCGTCGTCCCGCTGGACGGCCACGCCGATTTCGACACCGTGCGGTCCTTCGCCCGCGACGCCGCCGATCTGCTGGCCGCCCGCCACCCCGACCGGCTCACCACCGAGCCGCGCAAGGCCAAGCGGCGCGGCCGGCTCTACCTCGACACCCAGCGCAACGCCTACGCCCAGACCGCCGTCACCCCGTACGCGGTCCGCGCCCGCCCCGGAGCCCCCGTCGCCACGCCCATCGACGCACGGGAGCTGGACGACCCGGCGTTGCGATCCGACCGCTGGACCCTGCGGACCGTCGGCGAGCGCCTCGCCGACGACCCCTGGGCCCGTACGGACACCAGGGGCCGTTCCCTGCGCGCCCCCCGCGAGCGGCTACGACGGCTCGCGGAGGACGAGGGCCAGGGCTAGGACGCGGACGAGGGCCGGGGCCAGGACCAGGGCCGGGGCCAGGGCTCAGAGGCTCGGCGTGTGAACGCGGCTCAGGCCCCGATGGCACCGCCGTCGCGGCGCCAGACGCTGATCACGGACGGGCGGGTGAGCTTGCCCGGACCGTCGGGCCAGGTGGACGCGGGCTTCTCGACACTCGCGCCGTCGATCTCGCCCGGGTGCTGCACGGCCACCAGCACCCGCCGGTCCTGCACGATCGGCCCGCAGGTCTCGGCCCCGGTCGGCACGGTCAGGAACTGCTTGACCTCACCGCGGCGGCTGCCCGAGGTCGCCACGCCGAACAGCCCGTCGTGGTTGCCGAGCGCGTTGCCGTCGGTGGAGATCCACAGGTTGCCGTACGCGTCGAAGGTGATGTTGTCCGGGCAGGAGATCGGGCTGACCTGGTCCTTGGGGAAGCCGCCGAAGTAGGTGCTGGGGTCCTCGGGGTCGCCGCAGACCAGGAACAGCCGCCAGTTGAAGCGGGTGGAGCCCGGGTTGTTCCAGCGCTCGGTCAGCTCCAGGATCTGGCCGTGCTTGTTGGCGTTGCGCGGGTTGGCCTCGTCGGCCGGGGCCCTGCCCGCCTTGCCGCGGTCGGAGTTGTTGGTCAGGGCGATGTAGACCCGGCCGGTGCGCGGGCTCGGCTCGACGTCCTCGGGGCGGTCCATCTTCGTCGCACCGGCCTTGTCGGCGGCGATCCGCGTGAAGACGTACACCTCCTCGGCCGTCATCCCGGCCACGAACGAGCGATTGCCGCTGGCCAGCGGGATCCACTCACCGGCACCGTCGAACTCGCCGTCCTTCGGCAGCTTTCCGGAGCCGTCGATCTCGGCGGACGGGCTGTCGCCGGTGAACTTGGCGACGTACAGCGTGCCCTCGTCCAGGAGGGTGCGGTTGTGCTCGCGGGCGGTGCGGCTGTTGCCCTTCATCATCCGCTTGGCGGAGACGAACTTGTAGAAGTAGTCGAACTTCTCGTCGTCGCCCATGTAGAGGACCGGGCGGCCGTCGGTGGTCAGGCGGGGCTCGGCGGCCTCGTGCTTGAAGCGGCCCAGCGCGGTCAGCTTGCGCGGGGTGGACTCGGGGTCGAACGGGTCGATCTCGATCACCCAGCCGAAGCGGTTGGTCTCGTTCGGCTCCTTGGCCACGTCGAAACGGTCGTCGAACCGTTCCCACTTGCGCTCGGAGGCGGCGCCGGTGATGCCGTACCGCTTGAGGCGGGCCGCGGTCTCCGGATCGGTGACCGCGTCCGCGTTGGCGAAGTACTGGTTGAAGTTCTCCTCACCGGAGAGCACCGTGCCCCACGGCGTGATGCCGCCGCCGCAGTTGTTCAGCGTGCCGAGGATGCGCTTGCCGGACGGGTCGGCGGAGGTGCGCAGCAGCTCGCTGCCCGCCGCCGGCCCGGTGACCTCGAACGGGGTGGTGGCGGTGATACGGCGGTTGAGGCGGTGGCGGGGCACGGCGGTGAGCCGGCCCAGCTCGCGCTCCTCGGCCGTCACGACCACCGACATGCCGTGCGCGGCCCAGCCGATCTCGGCCTGCTCGCGGGTGGGGTTCTCCGGGTCGTACCCGGCGAACATCAGCACCTCGTCGGTGTACTCGTGGTTGACCACGAGCATCTGGTGGTCGCGCTCGCCCGGGACGTCGAGCACCGCCATGTAGTCGTTGTTGTAACCGAACTGGCCCGCCTGGGCCTTGGCGCTCTGGTTGTCCGGGTCGAACGCGGGCGCACCGCGCAGGATCGGGTCACCCCAGCGGAGCACCACGTTCTGGTCGTGGCCCTCGGCGACGACCACGGTGTCCTCGGTGTTGGGGGCGACCGGCGCGAAGCGGAGGCCGCGGGCCGCCTTGTCCTTCGCGGCAGCGGCTGTGTGCCGCGCGGCGGCGGTGCCCGTCGCGGCGGACGCCTGCGGCGCCCGCTCCAGCGCCACGGCCCCGGTCGCGGCCGCCACGGTCATCACGGCACCGGCCCGCAGCAGGGAACGGCGCGACGCGGCACCGGCGATGACATCGCCCACATAGGCGTTGTCGCTGGTGTTCGGCGTCTCGTGGAAGCAGGCGTCACCGCAGCGGTACCGGCATGTCAGCGCGGAACGACCGCCCGGGTGCGAGCTGATGAGCGGCAGGAGGTTGCGCACGTCTTCCCCTCCGTAAGGGTGTCACGTATGGGCTTCGCAGGGCCCCGCGTGAGCAGTCCGCCGACGCGGAACGCGCCGACATGAGGTCGGAATCCTTCGGCGGCGAAGCTATGGGCGTAGAACCGCGCGGCGGCGACGAACGCCTGAACCAAAGGTGAACGAAGCGCGAGCGGAATCGGCGGAAGAGCCCCGAGGACCGGCCCGCTAGCCTTTCGGCACCACGGCTATGCACCGCCATGCACCGCACTCGACACGTGAGAGGTATCTCCCATGGGCATACGGGACCTACTGCGCAAAGTATTCGGACGCTCCCGAGCCACGGGGGTGGACGAATCTTCTGCTGCGCCGGAGGCGGCGGTTGTCCCGGACCCCGAGTCGACGGAGCCGAAGCCGAAGCCCGAGCAGAAGGCCGAGCGGAAGGCTGAACGGAAGACGGAGCCCAAGCCCGAATCGGAGCCCGAGCAGAAGCCGGAGCCGACGCCCGAGCCGGCGCCCGAGTCCACGTCTGAACCCACCGCGGACACCGTCGCCCCGTCCCCGGACCCCTCCGACGACGAAACCGCGCACGATCCGGCCCTGTCCACCCCGCTGAAGTCCCTCGACGAGATCCTGCGATCCCCCGCGTCCGAGGACACCGAGGCAGCGGCAACGGCCGACGGGAAGGAAACGGCCACCGCGGAGCCCACCGCCGAGGCGGCGACCACGACGGCCTCGGCCACCGAACCGAGCGCCGACGCCACCCCGAAGGCCCAGGCGCCAGAGGCGGACGCAGACCGGCCCGACCCCCAGGCCGAGGCCAAGACCACGCCCAAGCCGGTGGCGGAGGCAGCGGCAGAGCCTGAGCCCCTGAACGACACCGACACCGCGCCGGAGCCCGCCGAGGCCGTAGCGGAGGCCGGCCCCGACAGCGCCGCCGCGCCGGAGACCGAAACCGCCACCGCATCCGCGACGCACACCGCCGAAGCCACCACCGAGGCGGCAACGGACACCACCGCCACAGCCGAGGCGGCGACGACGGCAAAGGCCGACGACGAGACCACGTTCGCGACCACCACCGACGACGAGCCCGCCGAGACCGAGGCCAAGACGGACGCCGGAAGCGCTCCGGAGACGGAAACCGCCACCGCGTCCGAGGCAGAGGCGAAGACCAACCCGGCAGCCGAGACGAGCCCAGCCACCAAGGCCGAGGACGACAGCACACCGCAGCCCGCCGAGCCGGAGCCGGAAACCGCTGCCGCACCCGAACCCACAGCCGAGGCCACCCCCGAAACCGAAACGGCAGCCAAGGCCGACGACGAGCCCGCCGAGACCGTAACGGAGCCCGACACCGGCAGCGCCCCCGCGCCGGAGACCGAAACCACCACCACATCCGCGACGGACACCACCGCGTCGCCCGACGCCGAAGCCAAGACAGCCCCGGCAGCCGAGGCGGGCACCGACGCACAGCCCGAGGCCGAGGAGGCCCACGAGCCCGAGCCCACCAAGGCGGAAACGGACACCACCGCCACAGCCGAGGCGGCGACGACGGCAAAGGCCGACGACGAGACCAAGGCGGAGGCTGAGGCAGAGCCTGAGCCCGTGACCGACACCGGCAGCGCCCCCGCGCCGGAGCCCGCCGAGGCAGTTGCGGCAGCCCAGCCGGTGGTGGACACCACTACCGCGCCCGAGGCAGCAGCCGACACCGCCTCCGAGGACCAGCCCCAGGACGAGGCCGAGACCGAAGAGGCCCACGAGCCGGAGCCCACGGCCGACGAGGACGCCACCGCCGAGGCAGAACCGAAGACCAGCCCGGCGCCCGAGACCAAGGACGACAGCACGCCCGAGCCTGGCCAGACGACGGCGAACGCGGACACGGAGGCAGAGGCCGAACCCGCCACCGAAACCACCACCGCACCCCAGACCGAAGCCACAACGGCCCCCGTCGCCGAGGCGGACACCGACGCACAGCCCGAGGCCGCCAACGAGGCCGAGCCCCAGAACAACGCCAAGGCCGACCCCACCCCCGAGACCGAGGCCGAGCCGGTCGCAGCCACCGCCACAGCCACCGCACCCCAGACCGAAGCACCCGCCGCCGCCACCGCGCCCGCCGCCATCGCGCTCGATGACCTCGAGGCGCGGGCTCCCGCCCTCGTGGGGGCGTACACCGCCGCGGGGGAGGCCATCCGGGCCCATGGGCTGGCCGGGCAGCGGGCCGTGGTGTATCTCGTGCTGGACCGGTCGGGGTCGATGCGGGGGTACTTCAAGGACGGCACCGTTCAGCACCTGGCCGACCAGGCGCTCGCCCTGTCCGCGCACTTCGACAGCACCGGCACCGTGCCCGTCGTGTTCTTCTCCACCGACATCGACGGCACCGCCGACCTGGAGCCGGCGCACCACGCCGGCCGCATCGCCGAGCTGCACGGTGCGCTCGGGCACATGGGGCGGACGAACTACCACGCCGCCGTCAACGCCGTCATCGAGCACTACAAGGCGTCCGGCACCACCGACCCCGCGTTCGTGATCTTCCAGACGGACGGCGCGCCCACCGCCAAGACCGCTGCCGAGAAGGCGCTGTGCGAGGCGGCGGGGCTGCCGCTGTTCTGGCAGTTCGTGGCGTTCGGGGACCCGGAGGCGAAGGGGTTCGACTTCCTCCGCAAGCTCGACACCTCGCCCGCCCTCGCCGTCCCGGAGAAGCGGGCGGTCGACAACACCGGGTTCTTCCACGCCGGGCTCGACCCGCGTGCGGTCGCCGACGCCGAGCTGTACGGGGAGCTTCTGAAGAAGTTCCCGGGGTGGCTGGCCGCCCGCGCACAGGGCTGACCGGCGACCCGCAGCACACCAGGGGCCATCCGGCGCGGAAAACGCCGCGCGGGTGGCCCCTGTCACTCGGATACGATATGGGCGGCTCAGTAGAGCGAAACGTCACTTACCGTACCGACTCGGGAGCAGCCTGCAATGGCTCGACACCTCATCACCAGCGCCCTTCCCTACATCAACGGGATCAAGCACCTGGGCAACATGGTGGGGTCCATGCTCCCGGCCGACGTCTACTCCCGCTATATGCGCCAGCGCGGCCATGACGTCCTCTACATCTGTGCCACCGACGAGCACGGCACCCCCGCCGAGCTGGCCGCGAAGGAGGCCGGGCTGCCGGTCGACGAGTTCTGCGCCCAGCAGCACGACGCGCAGAAGGCGATCTACGACGGCTTCGGCCTCGCCTTCGACTACTTCGGCCGCAGTTCCTCCGCGCAGAACGTGCAGATCACCCAGACGATCGCGCGTGAGCTCAAGGCGAACGGCTTCATCGAGGAGCGCTCGATCCGCCAGGTGTACTCCAACGCGGACGGCCGCTTCCTCCCCGACCGCTATATCGAGGGCACCTGCCCGCACTGCGGCTACGACAGGGCGCGCGGCGACCAGTGCGAGAACTGCACCCGGGTGCTGGACCCGACCGACCTGATCGACGCCCGCTCCGCGATCAGCGGCAGCAGCGATCTGGAGGTCCGGGAGACCAAGCACCTCTTCCTCCTCCAGTCCAAGCTCGCGGAGGAGGTCGCCGCCTGGGTCGACGAGCGCGGCAAGGACTGGCCGACGCTGGCCTCCTCGATCGCCCGCAAGTGGCTGAACGAGGGGCTTCAGGACCGGGCGATCACCCGTGACCTGGACTGGGGCGTGCCGGTGCCGGCCGACACCTGGCCGGACCTGGCGGCGGAGGGCAAGGTCTTCTACGTCTGGTTCGACGCCCCGATCGAGTACATGGGCGCGACGAAGGAGTGGGCGGACCGGGACCCGGAGCACCGCGACTGGAAGTCGTGGTGGTACGACGTGGACGAGTCCGTCCGCTACACCGAGTTCATGGCCAAGGACAACGTCCCGTTCCACACCGTGATGTTCCCGGCCACCCTCCTCGGCACCCGGGACGTCTGGAAGAAGGTCGACTACGTCAAGGCGTTCAACTGGCTGACGTACTACGGCGGGAAGTTCTCCACCTCCCAGAAGCGCGGGGTGTTCACCGACGCCGCGCTCGAGGTGCTGCCCGCCGACTACTGGCGCTACTTCCTGATGGCGAACGCCCCGGAGTCCGACGACACCTCCTTCACCTGGGAGCACTTCACCGCCACCGTCAACAAGGACCTGGCGGACACCCTCGGCAACTTCGTCAACCGCGTGCTGTCCTTCTCCCGCAAGCGGTTCGGCGACGCGGTCCCGGCCGGGAAGGCCGCCGGGGAGGCGGAGGAGCGGCTGGGCGAGGAGATCGCGCGGCTGCTGGCGGAGTACGAGGAGCACATGGACGCGCTCCAGTTCCGCAAGGCCGCGGCGGCGCTGCGCGCCCTGTGGAGCGCGGGCAACTCCTACCTGGAGGAGAAGGCCCCCTGGCTGGAGATCAAGACCGACCAGGAGGCCGCGGCCCTCACCCTCCGTACGGCGATGAACCTCATCCACCTCTACGCGATCGTCTCCGAGCCGTTCATCCCGTCCTCGGCGCGGGCCATGCGGACGGCGTTCGCGCTGGGCGAGGACACCGCGACCTGGGTCGGCCAGGAGGAGGCGAAGGCGCTGGCGTCGGTCCCGGCGGGCACGGCCTTCACCGTTCCCCCGGTGCTCTTCGCCAAGATCACCGAGGAGGACCTGGAGTCCTTCCGGGAGCGCTTCGGCGGCGCGGAGCAGAACGGCGCCGCGTAGCCAGCGGACGCGGCCGGGCCCCGAGCGGTCGTTGATCGCCCGGCAACCGTTCGTTTAGCCCCCTCGGTGACCCTGTGGAGTCCCTGTCCACCGGAATCGAGGAACGCAGTGCCGGACCCACGTGTCACGGTGACGGTTCACGGCCCCGACCCGCTCAGCCGGGCCGGGGTCGTACGTCATCTACAGCATCAGCCCAGCGTCGAGCTGGTCGACCGGCCGCGCCCGCTCAGCGACGAACCCCACGGCGCCGAACCCCATGGCACCGAACCCCACGGCGCCGTCGCCGTCATGTTCGCCGAGCGCCTCGACGACCGCGCCGGGGCGGAGCTGCGCCGTCTGGTGCGGGGCGGCCGGCAGCGGGTGGTGCTGATCGCGGGCGAGCTCCGTGAGACGGAGCTGATGGCGGTGATGGAGTACGGCGTCCGGGCCGTCTTATGGCAGCACCGGACCACCCCGAAGCGGCTGCTGCGCGCCGTGCACCGGGCCGCCCGCGCGGACCGCGGCGCACCGTGCGGGGTGGACCGGAAGCTGTGACCGCAGGGGCCTCAGAGAGTCACGGGGGCCTCAGAGGTCCGTGCCGTCGTGGGTCGCGTCGGGGTCGACCCCCAGGGTGAGGCTTCCGACGACGCCCTTCTCGATCTTCCCCTTGCGGTACTTCAGGTTCAGCAGACCGCCCTGCGCACCGTTGCCGGGGTAGATCCCGTCCTCGTCGAGGGTGGTGCGCTCGGTGGTGCTGGTGTTGTAGGGAGCCACCTCGGCCGAGGCCAGCACCGCCTCCTCGGCGAAGAAGAGCTGACCGGTGTGGCAGGTGTGGCCGCCCTCGTAACCGGCGTCGGTCATCGTGCCGCCGACGTGCACCTTGGTGTGGATGTGCACACAGCGGCCCCGGTACCAGCCGGGGAAGATCGTGGTGAACTCCACGACGCCGTGCCGGTCGGTCAGCTGGGTGCCGCGCAGATACCGCTCGTCGTCGGTCGGCTCCTGGTGGCCGCCACCGGGCGGGGCACCGGTGGGAGCGCCCGTCGGGGTGTCGGTGGGCGGCGTCCCGGTCGGTGTGCCGGTGGGAGTCCCGGTGGGCGGGGTCCCGGTGGGCGGGGTGCCGCCGCCCGCGCTCGAGTCCTCATAGCCCGAGTAGATCCCCAGCGCGTCGCAGTGCCAGATGTCGACGGCCACCTTCGCCAGGGGCTTGCAGCTCTCGGAGTCGATCACTTTGAGGCGGAGGGTCATCGGAATGCCCTCCTTGTCCTCGGTGATGTCCTTCCTGATCTTGTCGGCGTCGATGTAGTACGGCCCCTCGGTGGTCTCCGAGGTGAGCCGGTAACAGACCTCCCCGGACGAGGCGGTGGCGGAGGCCGAGGGGGTGGCGGAGGTCTCGCCCGCCGAGGCGGTGGTGGCGACGGCCGTTCCCAGGCCCACCGCCGCGACCGCCGCGCCGCCCGTCATCACGGCCCGCCGTCTCGTCATGTCCCGCTGGGGCTGGGGGTCGAGGTCGTTGCTCTGCTGTTCGGTCATGGCGGAGGACGGTAGGGAGACAACCTGGCAGCCACATGGGTGCGGGCTGTGAAGAGCCTGGTGATGAGCGCCTTTCGGCCAGTGCGGCCGTACGGCAGCAGGGCGGGGGCGCGCCGTCCGGCACGCCCCCGCCCTGTGGGTCTCGTCAGGCCCGTTACTCGGCGGGCTGCTCCGCCGCACCCTCCGCCTGCTCGGCCTTCTCGGCCTTCTTGACCTGCGGCGGCTTGCGCAGCGACAGGTGCAGCTCCCGCAGCCGGGCCTCGTCCACCTCACTCGGCGCGCCCATCAGCAGGTCCTGGGCGTTGCCGTTGAGCGGGAAGGCGATGGTCTCGCGGATGTTGGGCTCATCGGCGAGCAGCATCACGATGCGGTCGACACCGGGGGCGATACCGCCGTGCGGCGGGGCGCCGAAGTGGAACGCCCGCAGCATGCCGCCGAACTCGCGCTCCACCTCCTCCCGGGCGTAGCCCGCGATCTCGAACGCCTTGTACATGACGTCCGGCTCGTGGTTCCGGATGGCGCCGGAGGACAGCTCCACGCCGTTGCAGACGATGTCGTACTGCCAGGCGAGGATGTCCAGCGGGTCCTTCGTCTCCAGGGCCTCCAGGCCGCCCTGCGGCATGGAGAAGGGGTTGTGGGAGAACTCGATCTGCCCGGTGTCCTCGTTCCGCTCGAACATCGGGAAGTCCACGATCCAGCAGAAGCGGAAGACGTTCTCCTCGAAGTGGCCGGCCCGCTTGGCGGCCTCGACGCGCACCGCGCCCATGATCTTGGAGACCTCGTCGAACTCCCCCGCGCCGAAGAAGACCGACGTGCCGGGCTTGCCCTCGACCTCGGCGATCAGCTTCTCGACGTCCTCGTCGGTGAGGAACTTCGCGATCGGCCCGGTCAGCTTGGCGTCCTCGCCGATCCGGACCCAGGCCAGCCCCTTGGCGCCCTGCTCCACGGCGAACTCGCCGAGCTGGTCGAAGAACTTCCGGGGCTGGTCGGCGGTGTCCGGCACGGCCAGCGCGCGGACGTGCTTGTCCGCGAACGCCTTGAAACCGGAGCCCGCGAAGACATGGCTGACGTCCTTGAGCTCCAGCTTGGCCCGCAGGTCCGGCTTGTCGGAGCCGTACTTCAGCATGGCCTCGCGGAACGGGATGCGCGGGAACGGCGAGGTCACGTGGCGGCCGCCGCCGAACTCCTCGAAGAGCTCGGTCATGACCTTCTCGATGACGCCGAAGACGTCCTCCTGCTCCACGAAGCTCATCTCGACGTCGAGCTGGTAGAACTCGCCCGGCGAGCGGTCGGCGCGGGCGTCCTCGTCGCGGAAGCAGGGCGCGATCTGGAAGTAGCGGTCGAAGCCCGCGATCATCAGCAGCTGCTTGAACTGCTGCGGGGCCTGCGGCAGCGCGTAGAACTTGCCCGCGTGCAGCCGGGAGGGGACCAGGAAGTCCCGGGCGCCCTCGGGCGAGGTGGCGGACAGGATCGGGGTCGCCAGCTCGTTGAACCCCTGCGCGGTCATCTTCTGCCGGATCGCGGAGATCACCGCGGAGCGCAGCATGATGTTGCGGTGCATGCGCTCGCGGCGCAGGTCCAGGAAGCGGTACTCCAGACGCCGCTCCTCGCCGACCCCGTCCTCGGGGAAGACCGTGAAGGGCAGCGGGTCGGCGGCGCCGAGCACCTCGACATCGGTGACCTCGACCTCGATCTCGCCGGTCGGCAGCTCGGGGTTGACGTTCTCCGCGCCGCGCGCGATGACCCGGCCGTCGACGCGGACGACGGTCTCCTTGGCCGTGGAGCTGAGGGCCTCGTTGGCGGGGGTGCCGGGGCGCACCACCAGCTGGACCAGGCCATAGTGGTCGCGGAGATCGATGAAGAGGATGCCGCCCAGGTTCCGTCGATTGTGCAGCCAGCCGGAGAGCCGGACGTCGGTGCCGACGTCAGCGGCGCGGAGCTGACCACAGGTGTGGGACCGGTACCGATGCATCATTCATCCAAGTCGTGTCGATCGGGAGGCGTACGTACCCTCGGGAAGCTTCCGGCCAAGCCTACCGGCGCCGCGCCCCTCGCTGGTAAGCGGTTGGCAAATCCCCATAAGGTAGTGCAATGCGCACCGAGGACCTGCTGGCCGCCATAGCGACCGGCCTATGGCGCTGGGACAGTGTCTCGGGCGCCGTCAGCTACGACGCGGAGGCCGCCCGGCTGGTGGGCCTTCCCGCCGAGGCCGTCACCCTCCCCGTGGCCGCCGCCCGCGCCTGCTTCCACCCCGTGGACTGGCTGGAGATCAAGGGGATGGTCCAGCTCGCGGTGGCCGAGGGCACCCTCGCCGAGGCCCGGCTGCGGGTCGTGGACGAGAAGGGCACCGTACTGCGGACCGTGCGCACCCGCTCCCGGCCGATCGCGCGGGGTGACAGCGAGGACGGCCACTATCTGCTCGGCATCCTCCAGGAGGTCCCCGAGCCGCTGCCGGGCACCTCGGCCGCCGGCCCGCCGATCACCGGCGACTGGCGGCGCAACCGGGAGGCGTTCCTGCTGGACGCGGGGCGGGCGCTGGCGGAGGCGATGTCCACCGCCGAGGTGCTGCGGGTCGCGGCGGGGCTGTCCATGCCGGGCTTCTCGCCGGAGGGGCTCGCGGTCTTCGGCCTCCGGGGCGAGCGGATCTCGGTGATCGGCCACCACGGGCCGCGGGCGGGCACCGATCACCCGTTTCACGACATGGCACTGGACACCGACTGTCCGGCGGCGGAGGTGATCCGCACCGGCCGGGCGGTCTATCTGCCCACGCCGGATGACTACCGCGGCCGGTTCCCGACCGCCTGGTCGCTCGGCCGGCCCCGTAGGCGCCGGTCCTGGGCCTTTCTGCCGCTGATCGTCGCGGGCCGCACCATCGGCGCGTGGATGGCCGGATTCGCCCATCCGGTGTCGTTCTCGCCCGATGAGCGTTCGGTGCTGACCACGATCGCGCGGATGCTGGCCCAGGCGCTGTCCCGCGCCGCGCTCCAGGAGACCGAGCGGGAGCTGTCGGACGGGCTCCAGCGCTCGATGCTGCCCGCCGGCAAGCCCGACATCCCGGGGCTGACGGTGGCCGCGCGCTATGTGCCGACCGGCGGCGGGCTCCAGGTCGGCGGCGACTGGTACGACGTGATCGGGCTGCCCTCGGGGCGTACCGCGCTGGTGATCGGCGATGTCCAGGGCCACGATGTGCGCGCCGCGGGGATCATGGGGCAGCTGCGGATCGCGGTCCGGGCGTACGCCTCCGAGGGACACCACCCCGACGCGGTGCTCTCCCGCGCCTCCCGCTTCCTGGCCGGGCTGGCCGAGCCCGACGGCCCGGACGGCCGGTACGACCCGAGGTTCGCCACCTGCCTCTACATGGAGGTGGACCCGGTCGCGGGCACCCTGGACATCGCCCGCGCGGGCCATCCCGACCCGGCGGTCCGGCTCGCCGACGGCACCATGATGATCAGGCCCACGGCGGGCGGGCTGCCGCTGGGCATCGTCCCGGACACCGACTATCCGACCACCCGGGTGGTGCTGGAGCCCGGTGAGACGCTGCTGATGTGCACCGACGGGCTGATCGAGACCGGCGGGCACGATCTGGAGACCGGCTGGGCCCGGATCCGCGAGGTCTTCGAGCGGGCCACCCCGTACGACCGCGCCGGCGGCTCCGACGGCTCCGACGACCTGGAGGCGCTCGCCGAGTCCCTGGTGCAGGCGGTGCACGGGCCGCCCTCCCACCACTCCACCGGCCCGCTGGCGGACCGGCGCGAGGACGACATAGCGCTGCTGCTGATCCGCCGGGACGCGGAGGTGTGCCTGGTCGGGCCCGGTACGGCGCCGGTGCGGCGGACGGCGGTCACGGTCGCGCAGGCCGAGCCGGAGCGCATAGCGGGCGTCCGCCGGCAGCTGCGCGAGATGCTGCACGACTGGGCCGATCCGGACCAGGTGGAGTCGGCGGTGCTGATGCTCTCCGAGATGGTCACCAACGTCCTGGTGCACACCGACGGGGACGCCCTGCTGGTGGCCGAGGTCAGCGGGGTGCGCGGGGCCCGGCGGCTGCGGCTGGACGTCGCCGACAGCAGCGATGAGCTGCCGCACCGCCGGCGGCCGGGCGAGCTGGCCTCGTCGGGACGCGGACTGCTGCTGATGGAGATGCTCGCCGACAACTGGGGGGTCGATCCGCGCGGCGACGGCAAGTGCATCTGGTACGAGCTGTACGAGGCGTCGCCGGACGGCGCGGCCCCGCCCCCGCCCCCGCCCGCTGGGCGCTGATCCGGCGGCCGGCCCGGTCAGCGGAAGAGCCGGGAACCAAGCGGGTGGTCCGCGTCGAAACCCGGAAGGATCAGGAAGGTCGCGCTGGCGGTCGTGGTCGTGTACGGCAGCAGGGCGTCCGAAGCGTCCATACGGGTGAGGGTGCTGGTGAAGGTGCGCAGGTCGTTCTGGAAGCTCATGAAGAGCAGACCGGGGGCGGGTCCGTCGAAGCTGTAGGAGCGACGGAGCATGAGGCCCACGCCGACCGCGGTGGCGTGCGCTCTGCGGGCGTGGGCGTCCGCCGGGACGAGATAGCGTCCGTCCGGCGTTTTGGCGCCGAGGTCCGGGCCCGAGGCGATGGTGCCGCCGGAGAGGGGCACGCCGCTGGCTCGGCGCCGGCCGAAGACCGCTTCCTGTTCGGCGACGGACAGCTTGGCGAACCGCGGCAGGTCCAGTTCCATGCGCCGTACGACGGCGAGGGTGCCGCCTGCGACCGGAGCCGGCCCGGCCAGCCACAGGTCGCGTCGTTGTTCGGCCTTCGTGTGGGGGCCCACGATGCCGTCGACGAAACCGAACAGGTTTCGTGACGCGGCGAGGCCCTGACCCACCCGCACGTTGGAGCCGCGGCCTGCGGACTGCCGCCAGCGTTCGCGTATCCGGTCACCGGCCTGCTCCAGCAGCGCGGCGGCCACCACCGGTAACACCAGGGCGTCGCCGGCGCAGATCTGTATCAGCAGGTCGCCGCCGCGTGCCGATGGGTCGATCTGCTCACGGGAGAACCGTGGCAGGTCCTTCGCGCCGGGCAGGGCGGGATCGACCGTGCGCACCAGTCGGGGGCCCACCCCGATCGTCACGGTCAGATCGCCCGGCTCCAGGCCCATCAGCCGTGCGTCGGTCCCCGTGGTGAGGGTGCGGATGGCCTCGCCGAGTTCGGCCAGCAGCGGGCGGACGGAACCGGCGTCAGCGACGTCGGCCACCACGGCCAGCAGGTTCCGCTGGGCTGGCTGGGGAAGCGTGATGCCCGCCTGGTACCGGCCCGTCGGGGAGACCGGCGGGGTCGGCGCGGGGGCATCGGACCGGTCCGGACGGGCGGAATCCGATTGGCACCCGGCGGAGAGGCCGACGGCGGTCACGGTACCGGTGGCGCCGAGGAAGGCGCGGCGTGACGGACGGGAATCGGATTGGCGCACAGTGTGAACTGTGCCATATCCGTTCCGGCGCCTGCGACTCCGTCGGCCTCCGTGCCAGGATGAGGCCATGCCTCGTCTCCGTCTTCGCCTGATGGCCGCGGTGCTCGGAACACTGGCCCCCGTACTGGTCGGCTGCGGCGCGGACGATGACAGTGACGGTTCGAACCACGGCCGACGACCGTCCGGTGCGCATGTGACGATCAACGTGCCGGCCGACGCCCCGACGATCTCGGACGCGGTGTCCCTGGCTCGGTCCGGTGATCTCGTGCTGGTCGCGCCGGGCGTTTACCACGAGTCGGTGAAGATATCCACGGCTCGCATCACGCTTCGCGGCGCGTCCCGGGACAAGGTCGTCATCGACGGGCGCTTACAGCAGCCGAACGGCATCGTGGTCTCCGCTCCCGGGGTGGCCGTGGAGAACCTGACCGTGCGGAACAACACGCAGAACGGGGTCCTGGTCACCGGTTCGGCGAAGGCGGCCGCCGGATTGCCGGGACAGTCCGGCGGCTACGACACCGGCGACGAGCCCGTCACCTTCCTGAAATCGTTCCTGGTCTCCCACGTGACCGCGACCCGCAACGGGCTGTACGGCATCTACGCGTTCTCCGCGCAGAACGGTGTCATCGAGCACTCCTACGCGTCGGGCGCGGCCGACTCGGGGTTCTACGTCGGACAGTGCAAGCCCTGCCACATCCTGGTGCGGGACAACATCGCCGAACTCAACGCGGTCGGTTACGAAGGCACCAACGCCAGTGGCGACATGTACGTCGTCGGCAACCGCCTTGTCGGTAACCGGGTCGGACTCACCACCAACTCCGACCACCAGGAGAAACTGCTCCCGCAGCAGGATGCCGTCATCGCGGGCAACCTGATCGCGGCCAACCAGCAGACGGCCACCCCCGAACAGGCCGACGGCGGGTGGGGCATCGGCATCGGCGTCGACGGCGGCACCGACAACCAGTTCGTCCGCAACCGCGTCGCCGACAACAGCAACGCGGGGCTGATGATCACGGCAACCGCCGACATGGCGCCGGACGGCAACCGCATCCTGGACAACACCTTCACCGCCAACGGCGTTGACGTGGGCTGGACGTTCCCCACCGCGACCCGGGGCCGGGGCAACTGCCTGCGCGGCAACGATCTGCGGACGACGGTGCCCGCCCGGCTGGCGACAACCGCGTCCTGCCCGCGCCCCGCCCGGTCGTCCTCGCCGTCCGGGACCTGGTCGAAGCCGACGGCACCCGGCGGTATCCCGTTCACCGATGTGGCGGCGCCCAAGCGACAGCCGCAGTTCCCGCACGCCACCACCGCGGGCGCCACCGCCGTTCCGGCCGTCCCGGCGCTGCCGGACACGGCGGACGTCCCGCTGCCGCCGGCGTCGCTGCTCGCCACGGACGCGCGGGTGCGGACGTCCTGAGCGGCGGCTACCGCGTCGGGGTGGCTCCGGGCACCGGCCGGACCGGAACGTACTTCTGGGTGTCGAAATCGATGACCACCGGCTGCGACGCGGACGCCACGCCGACGCGAACCCGGTACATGGTGCCGTCCGAGCCGATCCAGTAGCGCACGTCATCCGGGGCCGTACCGGACGTGGCACGGGCGCTGGGCCCGGTCATGATGTCCACCCGATGACCGTCCACCCGGTCCTCTCCGACCCAGGCGGCACCGTTCTGTGGCAGCAGTTCGGCGTTGTCCGGCCGGTCGCTGCCGAGCTTCAGCGCGATGGCCAGCGAACTGTCCAGCGAGCTGCCGTACCTTTGCAGCGGACGGCTGTACCACCCCGACTCCGGTGGCCGGGCCGGCGCCTTCGCCGGGGTGTTCGCCATCGGGTGGACGGACACGGTGGTGGCCGTCCACTCGATCAGCCCGTCGCTGGAGGTATCGCGCCCGGTGCCGTGCACCGCGCCGTAACCGGCCCTGCCGCGATAGTCGATGGATCCGGTGACGGTCAGCCCACCCGCGGTGCCCGGCACGTTGATCGTCACGGCGCGCCCGCCCGCCTGGTAGTTGCGGAACCGCGTGACCGCCAGCCGGTTGGCCTGATCCGAGGTCAAGGTCTTGGGACCGGTGGGGGCGGAGCCGCTGCCGACGACCAGGAACGTGGCCACCGCGATGGCCACACCGCCCATGACGGCCGCCACCCAGCGAGGCCGCAGCCATCGGCGCCGGCCGGCCGCGCGCCGTGGGAAACCTCGCTCGGTGCTCCGCACGCGGAGCATTGCTAATACTTTTCGCCCATTCATGACCTGCCCCCCGATCTTGGCGCCCACCCAGTACAGTATCGTCCCTGGTGGAACGGTTCGGGATGAATATTCGGACTCTTGTTCTCCCTGAATTCGCCACATCCACCAAGAAGACCAAAACGACCAAGAACGACCAGGCCCACCGAAACAGCGGTGGGCGCTTTTTCATGGCCGGAGTGTCACCCGCGGCCGGGAAGCGGATGCGCGACTGTCGAGCGGGTGTTCGGTTCACATGACGAGGGGAGCGTTATGGCTGTGAGAAGAGTGTGCAGAAGATTACGCCGGACAGCCGGGAAGCATACGGGCCCGCTGGCACGAGCGGGCCTATGCGGTTTCCTGGTGGTGGGCAGCGCCATGGGCGCGACGGCCGGGACGGCCACCGCTTCGACGGGCGATGGAACCCTGACAGTTCAGGTGCTGCGGGATTTCTTCGGCACCGGCGTGATCAACACGACCATGGATGTTCCCCAGCGGGGCATGAAGGTCGCGGTAACCGACCCTGCCGGCCATCGGGTCACCGGCACCACGGACGCCGCCGGAAAGGTGGTGGTCTCACAGTCGACCGCACTGACCGGCGGCCAGTACCGCGTCGACGTCACCATCCCGGCGCCGTACGACAAGTATCTCCAGGCGGCGCCGGCCTCGACGGCGGAAAACCATTTCGATAGCTTCACGACGTTCGTGAACGTGTCGGATGGCAAGGACGACTCGGTCATTACCGGGGTCTGGAATCCGGCCGATTACGCGCTGCCGGACTCGCGGTATTTCGTGCCGATCCAGAACACCGCCGACGGGCAGGACACCCGGGCGCTGGTGGCGTTCGGGACGGGCAACCGAGGTACGTGCCCTGACCAGGAGGCGTGCCCGACCACGCTCAATACGCGGGACCAGGTGGGCACGACGTTCGCGCTGGCCTACGACAAGTACCGGAAGCGGCTGTTCCAGGGCGCGTTCGCCCGGCGGTACACCCCGTACGGGCCGGACGGCGGTGACGCGATCTACACCACGCCGACCGACGGTGGGACGCCGACCCTGTTCGCGAAGGTGCCGGACGCCGCGGTGACGCCGCACGACGCGGCCAACATGAAAAAGGACGCCGGGTTCACCGATGTGCCGGGCAAGGAGAGCATCGGCGGCCTGGCCCTGTCCGAGGACGGCTCGACGCTCTACGCGGTGAACTTGCGGACCCGCTCGCTGGTCAGTTTCGACGCGACCGGGGCCACCGCGTCCGCGCCCAAGGCGACGGTGCGCATCCCCGACCCGGGCTGCGCGAGCTCCGGCGACTGGCGGCCGTTCGGTCTTCAGGTCCACGACAACAAGCTCTACGTCGGCGGCGTGTGCAACGCGGAGAGTACACAGAAGCGCGAGGACCTGAAAGCCGTCGTCTCCACCTACGACGGCGAGCGGTTCGACACGGTGCTGACCCAGCCGCTCACCGCGAAGCGCGGCTCCGTCTTCGGTTCCAACGACGTCGACCGGACCACCCACTGGAACCCGTGGAACACCAGCCTGGCCACCTGGGACGAACGGAAGGTGGGCAACGTCTTCATCGATCCGCAGCCGGAGCTCGCCTCCCTCGCCTTCACCCGCGACGGTTCGATGATCCTCGGTTTCCGCGACAGGTTCATGGACGTCGTGAGCTGGGGTGGGCTGGACCCGAGGCCGGACAACAACGACCCGGAAAACGGCATGGCCGGCGGCGACATCAACATGGCCTGTGCCACTCCCACCGGTGAATACGAGTGGGAAGGCACCGGAAACTGCCCGAACCACGCCACCCCCGCCACCGATGGCGGCGAGGACGCAAGTGTCGTCGAGTACTTCCCGGGCGACTTCTTCGGCAACGGAGTCCACGCGGAGACCGCGCTGGGGTCGGTGGCCTACATTCCGCAGCAGCAGTGGGTCGCCAGCACGGAATTCGACCCGACCGTCAACGTCGCGACCTCCGGGACCGGTTACTACGACGTCACGACCGGTCAGGGTCCGGGCAACGCTCCGGCCACCAACGCCTACCAGTTCGTCAGTCAGGCACAGAGCGGGTTCGGTAAGGCCGGCGGGCTCGGCGACATCGCGTACGAGGCGGCGAACGCGCCGATCCAGATCGGCAACCGGGTGTGGTTCGACGGCGACCACAATGGGATCCAGGATCCCGAGGGTCCCGACGAGGTGCCGCTGCCGGACGCGACGGTCAACCTGCTGGACGCCAGCGGCAAGCAGGTCGCCACGACCACGACCGACGCCGCCGGCGAGTACTACTTCGGTGGGGTAGGCGCCGCCTACGAGCTCGAGCCGGGTGCGAAGTACACGGTGGAGTTCGACGTGTGCACGGCGGACACCAGCAACGTGCCGGAACAGCCGGAGGCCACCGAGCTGCGGTTCACGCTCCCGAGGGCCGGTGACAACCGGGCCCATGACTCCAATGTGACCCCGCCCAGGACCGGGCGGCTGTGCGACGGGCAGGCACCTGTCACGGCGCCGGACAAGCCGGGAGAGGTCGACCACACGATCGACGCCGGCGTCTACATCCCCCAGGAGACACCGCCGACCACCCCTCCGACCACTCCGCCGCCGTCGTCGTCCACGCCGCCGGCCCAGGAGCCGCCCGCGTCTGAGCAGCCCAACAAGCCGGGCCCCCAGACCGGCGGTGGCGGCGGTGACGGCGGAGGCGGCGGTGCGCTGGCCAACACGGGTACCGGCCTGCTGAAGATCACGGCCCTCAGTGCCCTGCTGGTCGGCGCGGGCGCGGCATTCGCGTTCGTGACCCGGAAGCGTCGCGCCGGGTAACGCCGGGACAACGCTGAAAGACGGGTGGTCCTGCCCGCCCGCAGGCGTGGATGAGCCCCGTCCGTATCCGGACGGGGCTCATCCGTATATGGTCCCGGCGAGATATGGTCCCGGCGAGCCTTACATTCCGCCCTCGGACATCCCGTGCACCGTGGGGATCGTGCCCAGCAGCCCCTTCTGGAAGTCCTCGAACGCCTGCTGGAGCTCTGCCTTGGTGTTCATGACGAACGGGCCGTAGTGGGCCATGGGCTCACGGATGGGCTGTCCGCCGAGGAGGACGACCTCCAGGTCCGGCGTGTGCGCGTCCTGCTTCTCGTCCGCACGGACGGTGAGCGAGGAGCCGGCGCCGAAGACGGCGGTCTGGCCGAGGTGGATCGGCCGGCGCTCGGCACCGACCGCACCGCGACCCGCCAGCACGTACGCCAGGCCGTTGAAGTCCTCCCGCCACGGCAGCGTGATCTCCGCGCCCGGCGCCAGCGTCGCGTGGATCATCGTGATCGGCGTGTGCGTGATGCCGGGACCCTGGTGACCGTCCAGCTCACCGGCGATGACGCGGAGCAGCGCCCCGCCGTCGGCGGAGGTGAGCAGCTTGACCTTGGCACCGCCGATGTCCTGGTAGCGCGGCGGCATCATCTTGTGCTCACGCGGCAGGTTCACCCACAGCTGGAGCCCGTGGAAGAGGCCGCCGGACATGACGAGGGACTCCGGCGGGGCCTCTATGTGCAGCAGCCCGGAGCCGGCGGTCATCCACTGGGTGTCGCCGTCGTTGATCGTGCCGCCGCCGCCGTGCGAGTCCTGGTGCACGAAGGTGCCGTCGATCAGGTAGGTCACGGTCTCGAAGCCGCGGTGGGGGTGCCAGGGGGTGCCCTTGGGCTCGCCCGGTGCGTACTCCACCTCGCCCATCTGGTCCATCATGATGAACGGGTCCAGGTGCCGGTAGTCGATTCCGGCGAAGGCCCGGCGCACCGGGAAGCCCTCGCCCTCGAGGCCGCCGGGAGCGGTGGTGACGGAGAGCACGGGGCGCTGTCGTGCCTCGGCGGGTGCCGCGACGCGCGGCAGGGTCAGCGGGTTCTCTACGGTCACTGCGGGCATGACGGCCTCCTAGGTCGTTCACCGTTCAACTTAATTGAATGGTGAACGACCTGCAAGAGGGCCTTTATTTCCGCCCGAGCACCCGGACCTATGCCGACCTGTGCCGATCTACCCGTACATGCGGCGCATGGCGAAGTCCACCATCTGCTCCACCGCCTTCGCGTCGAAGACGATGCGGTGCTCACCCTCCATGTCGAGGACGAAGCCGTAGCCGCTGGGCAGCAGGTCGATCACCTCGGCACCGGTGATCACGAAGTACTTGGACTCCTTGCCCGCGTACCGCCGCAGCTCCTTGAGCGAGGTGAACATGGGGATCACCGGCTGCTGGGTGTTGTGCAGCGCCAGGAAGCCGGGGTTGTCACCGCGCGGGCAGTAGACCTTCGAGCCGGCGAAGATCTGCTGGAAGTCCTCGGCCGACATCGAGCCGGTGGTGAAGGCGCGCACCGCGTCGGCGAGCGACGGCGGCGAGGGTTCCGGGTAGAGCGGCTGCTGGCCGTAGGCCGCACCCGCCTGCGTGTGATGTGACGCATGCGGCGGCTGTTGCGGCGGAGGCGGCGGGGCGGCGTAACCCTGCCCTGCGCTCGCGTTCTGGTCGTAGCCGTACATGCACAGAAGCGTACTGAGTCACAGTTGCCCGGTTGAGGGTTGCCCTTTATTACCCACGGGTAGCATCATGGCGACAGCTGATCCGATACGCGTCAACGCAGAGGTCCCGCCTCCCGATCCTTACGGAGCCGTCGCCATGGGGCACTACAAGTCGAATCTCCGCGACATCGAGTTCAACCTCTTCGAGGTGCTCGGGCGCGACACGGTGTACGGCACCGGCCCGTTCGCGGAGATGGACGTCGACACCGCCAAGAGCGTGCTCGCCGAGATATCCCGGCTCTCCGAGCACGAGCTGGCCGAGAGCTACGCCGACTCCGACCGCAACCCGCCCGTCTTCGACCCCAGCACCCACACCGCGCCGCTCCCGGAGTCCTTCAAGAAGAGCTACCGGGCCTACATGGAGGCCGAGTGGTGGCGGCTCGGCGTTCCGGAGGAGCTCGGCGGCACGGTCTGCCCGCGCTCGCTGCTGTGGGGCGCGGCCGAGACGATCCTCGGCGCCAACACCCCGATCTGGATGTACGCCTCCGGTCCGTCCTTCGCGGGCGTGCTGCACGACGAGGGCACCGAGGAGCAGCTGAAGATCGCCCAGCTGATGGTGGACAAGCAGTGGGGCTCCACCATGGTGCTGACCGAGCCGGACGCGGGTTCCGACGTCGGCGCGGGCCGCACCAAGGCGGTCCGGCAGGAGGACGGCAGCTGGCACATCGAGGGGGTGAAGCGGTTCATCACCTCCGGTGAGCACGACCTCTCCGACAACATCATCCACTTCGTGCTGGCCCGGCCCGAGGGCGCGGGGCCCGGCACCAAGGGGCTGTCGCTCTTCATCGTCCCCAAGTACGACTTCGACTGGGAGACCGGTGAGCTGGGGGCGCGCAACGGCGTGTACGCCACCAACGTCGAGCACAAGATGGGTCTGCGGGTCTCCAACACCTGCGAGCTGACCTTCGGCGCCGACCGTCCGGCCAAGGGCTGGCTGCTGGGCGAGAAGCACGACGGCATCCGCCAGATGTTCAAGATCATCGAGTTCGCCCGGATGATGGTCGGCACCAAGGCCATGGCCACCCTCTCCACCGGCTACCTCAACGCGCTGGAGTACGCCAAGGAGCGGGTGCAGGGCCCGGACCTGGCGACCTTCACCGACAAGACCGCCCCGCGCGTCACCATCACCCACCACCCGGATGTGCGCCGCTCGCTGATGACGCAGAAGGCGTACGCGGAGGGCCTGCGCGCCCTGGTCCTCTACACCGCCTCCGTCCAGGACGAGGTCATGGTCAAGGAGGCCGCGGGCGAGGACGCCTCCGCCGCGAGCCGCCTCAACGACCTGCTGCTGCCGATCGTCAAGGGCTACGGCTCGGAGAAGGCGTACGAGCAGCTGGCGCAGTCCCTCCAGACCATCGGCGGCTCCGGCTACCTCCAGGAGTACCCGCTGGAGCAGTACATCCGGGACGCCAAGATCGACACGCTCTACGAGGGCACCACCGCCATCCAGGGTCAGGACTTCTTCTTCCGCAAGATCGTCCGGGACCAGGGCCAGGCGCTCACCGTGGTCTCCGAGGAGATCAAGAAGTTCCTGGCCGAGGCCGCCGGGGGCGAGGAGCTGGCGGCCGCCCGCGACCAGCTGGCCCGTGCCGCGGTGGACCTGGAGGCGATCGTCGGCGCGATGCTCACCGATCTGGCCGCCACCGAGCAGGACATCAGCTCGATCTACAAGGTCGGCCTCAACTCCACCCGGCTGCTGCTGGCCTCCGGCGATGTGATCATCGGCTATCTGCTCCTCAAGGGCGCGGCCGTCGCCGCCGAGAAGCTGGGCACCGCCTCCGCGAAGGACCGGTCCTTCTACGCGGGCAAGATCGCCGCCGCGAAGTTCTTCGCTCAGGAGGTGCTGCCGGGCGTCTCGGTGCAGCGCTCGCTGGCCGAGTCGGTCGACAAGGGGCTGATGGACCTCGACGAGTCTGCGTTCTAAGGGTTCCAAGGATTCCGCGGGCTCCGCGGGCCCCGAGGCTCCTCCCTCATCCGGCCAGGGGGCCGGCCGTCCCATCCTCCAGCGGGGCGGCCGGCCCCCTGGTCCGTCCGGCCCGCCGTCACCGCTCCTCCGCACCGGGCGGCCGCTCCCGCAGGGCCCGTTCGACCTCCTCCCGGGCCCACCGCCGCAGCTCCTCGCCCCGGGCCAGGATCTCCTCGACCGTCTCGCCCCCGCCCTCCGGCGGGCGCGGGCGGGCCCTCAGCTTGGCCAGCAGGTCCCGGCACGCCTCGTCCTCCGTGGCGAACCGGCTGATGTCCCGGTCCTGGGAGCGCTCCCGCAGCCCGGTCTCCCAGCCGCCGCCCGGGGCGGGCCGCAGGAAGTAGTACGCGTCCGGCTGGACCGGGATGTCCCGCACCCCCGGGAGGTCGTACAGCGCGTCCGGCACCTGCTCGGCGCGGAGGGTCCGGGCGAGTTCCGCTCTGTCCACCGGTCCAGCATCCGCCCTCAGTTGAGCGGGCGCAGATTACCGGCCGCGACCAGCTGGGGGATCGAAGGGCCGGTCAGATACTGGAGCCCGCCGCCGGGTTGGCCGAACCACGGCCGGATCGGACCGGCCTCGACCAGGAAGGGCCGGGTGACCTCGTAGAGGTGGTAGCCGTTGGGATACGCCGGATCGAGGGTGTTGAGGTTGCTGGGTGGCAGCGCGCGCTCCTCGTAGGGCGTGCCCGCCGGGGCGAGGAAATGACCGAAGCCGCTTCCGAAGAGATCGACCTTCTGACCGGCCTTCAGACTGATCGTGGTGTGCAGGGGCGCTCCGTTGAGCAGCACCCAGCCGTCCGGGTACGGGAACCACCAGCCGTTCGTCTGCTCGTTCCAGTAACAGTCGAGGAACGCGGAGGCGGAGGAGAAGTGGTCGAGCCGTTCGTAGCCTTCGAGCATCCGGCCGATCGCGCCACGGCGGGGGAGCTGTGCGGGGCCGAGCCGCCAGTCGCCCTGGTAGTAGCGCTCGAGCGGAGGATTGGGTGCGGTGCTGGTCCCCCCGACGCGGTCCGTCATGGGACAGGGAGGATGACCCTTGCCCTCACCGTCCGCGCCGCTCTCCGGACGCGGAGCGGGCGCGGGCGGGGCCGTCGGCTCCGGGGCGGCCACGGGGGCGAGCCCCGCGGCGAGCTCCGTGACGGGCTGCGCCACGGCCGGCCCGCCGCCGCACAGCAGCAGCAGCGACCCCAGGACGACAAGCAGGTGTCGAAGAACGCGCATCCGGTATCCCCTCGAGTTGCGGCTCAGTGCCGCGTTGCTCGGTCACGGGGAATATCGACCGTTTCTCCCGATTTCTCGCCTTAGCTGACGACCTTTCATCAGATTGGATCAACGTGGCCCCACGGATGGATGCCACTCCCCACACGAGGGCGAGCCGGCCCGGTACGAATCTATGCTGAGTACATGAGCGCACACCCCGGCATCGACCGCGGCCACACCGACGACCTGATGTCCTTCCTCCGCGCCAGCCCCTCGCCGTACCACGCGGTGGCGAGCGCCGCGGAGCGGCTGGAGAAGGCCGGGTTCCGGCGGGTCGAGGAGACCGCGCCCTGGGACGGCGAGGCCGGCGGGAAGTTCGTGCTGCGGGGTGGCGCGATCATCGCCTGGTACGTACCGGAGGGGACGAGCCCGGCCACTCCGTACCGGATCGTCGGCGCCCACACCGACTCTCCCAATCTGCGGGTCAAGCCGATCCCCGACACCGGTGCGCACGGCTGGCGGCAGATCGCCGTCGAGATCTACGGCGGGGCGCTGCTCAACACCTGGCTCGACCGCGACCTCGGGCTCTCCGGCCGGATCAGCCTCCGGGACGGCTCGCACCATCTGGTCACCGTCGACCGTCCCTTGCTGAGAGTCCCCCAACTAGCGGTCCATCTGGACAGATCGGTCAACACCGAGGGACTCAAGCTCGACAAGCAGCGCCATATGACGCCCATCTGGGGGCTCGGCAGCGCCGAGGAGGGCGACCTGATCCGCTTCGTCGCCGAGGAGACCGGCGTCGCGGCCGAGGAGATCACCGGCTGGGACCTGATGACGCACAGCGTCGAGCCGCCCGCCTACCTCGGCCGGGACCGTGAGCTGGTCGCCGGGCCCCGGATGGACAACCTGGTGTCCGTGCACGCCGGTACGGCCGCGCTGATCGCCGCCGCCGCCCGCGGCGAGCTGCCGTACATCCCCGTGCTGGCCGCGTTCGACCACGAGGAGAACGGCAGCCAGTCCGACACCGGCGCCGACGGCCCGCTGCTCGGCACGGTGCTGGAGCGCTCGGTCTTCGCCCGCGGCGGTACGTACGAGGACCGGGCGCGCGCCTTCGCGGGCACCGTCTGCCTGTCCTCCGACACCGGCCACGCGGTCCACCCCAACTACGCCGAGCGCCATGAGCCGGGCCACCACCCCCGGCCCAACGGCGGGCCGATCCTCAAGGTCAACGTCAACCAGCGGTACGCCACGGACGGCGCCGGGCGGGCCGTCTTCGCCGCCGCCTGCGAGCGCGCCGGGGTGCCCTGGCAGAGCTTCGTCTCCCACAACTCCATGCCGTGCGGCACCACGATCGGACCGATCACCGCCGCCCGGCACGGCATCGCCACCGTCGACATCGGCATCGCGATCCTGTCCATGCACTCGGCCCGGGAACTGTGCGGCGCACAGGACCCCCGGCTGCTGGCCAAGGCACTGCACGCGTTTCTGGAGGGCTGAGTTGGACTTCTCCCTGCTGGGCCCGGTGACCGTCATGGCGGGGCCGCCGACGGCCCCCGTCGAGCTCGCGCTGGGGCCCGCCAAACGGCGCAGCGTGCTCGCGATGCTGCTGCTGCGGCCCAACGCGACGGTGTCCGTGGAGCAGTTGATCTCCAGCCTGTGGGAGGACGAGCCGCCCGCCCACGCCCGGACCGTCATCCAGGGCCATGTCTCGCGGCTGCGCGCCGTCCTGGCCGAGGGTGGCGCCGAGGACCACGGCGTGGAGCTGGCCACCCACAGCTCCGCCTATCTGCTGCGGGTACCCGAGGCGCTGATCGACACCCAGCGCTTCGACCAGCTGACCGCCCAGGCCAGCCCGGAGTCCGCGCCCGGCGAGGCCGTCCAGCTGCTGAACCAGGCGCTCGGCCTGTGGCGCGGCCCGGCGCTCACCGGGACCGTGGCCAGCCCGCCGTTCGCGGCGGCCGCGCACGCCCTGGAGGAGCGGCGGCTGAGCGCCGTGGAGGCCCTGGCACGGGCCTACGGGGCGCTGGGCCGGCACGAGGAGGCGGTGCGCGCCCTGCACCCCGCCGCCGTCGCCAACCCGCTGCGCGAAGGGCTGATCGCCGCCCTGATGCTGGCGCTCTACCGCTCCGGGCGGCAGTCCGACGCCATCGCCTGGTTCCACCGCACCCGGCAGCTGCTCGACGACGACCTGGGGGTCGATCCGGGCCAGCGGCTCAGCGCCGCCTACCAGGAGATCCTGCGGGCGGCCCCTACGGCGGACGGGCCGCAGCACGGCGGCGCGGAGCCCGCCGGGCAGCCGGGCCCCGCGGGCCGGCCGGGCGGGCAGCAGGTGCCCGCCACGCCGTCGCAGCCGCTGTCCGTGCCCGCGGCCGCCTCGGCCCCCGCGCCCGTACCCGAGCTGCTCCCCCGGCCCCCGGCGGGCTTCCACGGCCGGAGCGCGGAGCTGGCCGAGCTGTCCCGGCTGACCCTGGGCGCCGCCGAAGCGGACCGGGGCGGCTCCGGCGGCTACCCCCAGGAAGGCGGGATCGCGCTGCTCACCGGGCCCGCCGGGGTCGGCAAGACGGGCCTTGCGGTCCACTGGGGCCATGCCCACGCCGCCGCCTTCCCCGACGGACGGCTCTTCGCCGACCTGCGCGGCTTCAGCGGCGGTGAGGCGGCGCTGCCCGCCGCCGTGCTGCGTGAGTTCCTGCTCGCCCTGGGCACCCCGGCCGAGCAGATCCCCACCTCACCCGAGGCCGCGTCCGCGCTGTACCGCTCGCTGACCGCGCCCCGCCGGCTGCTGGTGGTGCTGGACAACGCGGGCAGCTCCGCCCAGGTGCGCCCGCTGCTGCCCGGCGGACCCCACTGCGCCACGCTGGTCACCAGCCGCAGCCGGCTGGACGGGCTGATCGCCACCGACGCCGCCCGCCCGGTACGGCTGCACGCCCTCGGCCCCGAGGACGGGGTGGGCCTGCTGGGCACGCTGCTGGGGCCCGCCCGGGTCGCCGAGGACCCGGAGGCCGCACGGGAGCTGGTGGCCCTGTGCGACGGGCTGCCGCTGGCGCTGCGCGCCGCCTCCGCCCAGCTGGTGGCCCGGCCCCGCTGGCGGCTGGCCCGGCTGGCCACCGCGCTGCGCGACGAGCGCCGCCGGCTGTCCCTGCTGTCGGCGGAGGACACCGGGGTGGCCGCCGCGCTGCGCAACTCCGTGGCCCGGCTCTCGGCGGACGACGCGGAGCTGCTGCGGGCCCTGGGCGCCGGTTTCGCGCGGGAGGTCAACACCGCCGAGGCGGCCGCCCTGTCGGGGGCGGACCCCGAGCTGATCCAGGACTCCCTGGACCGGCTGGCGGAGATGCATCTGCTGGACGAGGAGGCCACCAACCGCTACGTCATGAGCGACCTGGTGAAACTCTTCGCCCAGGGCGACGGGAGCGGACGCGGCGACGGCCCCGGCGAGGCGTCCCGCCTGCCGTCCGGCGACCCGCCGCAGGGGCCCGACCAGGGGTGAACAGCGGTGCGTTAGCGGTGCGTTAGCGGGCGGCAGCCGTACACCAGCCGAACGGCAGCGGATCCGGACAGGCTTGAGCCGTACCGGAAGACGACCGAACGCCCGCTGGGGGGAGAACCGCCATGCCGCTCACCACCGCTCGCCTCGCCCACCGCGTCGGCACCCTGCGCTCGGTCGCGGCCGGGCTGACGGTCGTCGCCGCGGGCATCACCCTCGCGGCGTGCGGCACCGCCGACGCGTCGGGCGTGAAGACGGCCGGCCGGGCGGACAGCATGGCCGCGGCCGTCCCCACCGCCCATGAGGACGGTGCCCAGGAGGCCGGGCCGGGCGCGGTGGCGGACGGCGGCGCCGACGCCGGGGCCCAGGGCGGTCTGCGGGCCGACGGCGGCGTCGAGGAGGAGGCCGGCGTCTGCGACCCGGGCGCCATGTCGGTGGGCGTCATCTCCGTGCCCCGGCCGGCCAACCACCTGCTGATGGAGATCACCAACCAGTCCGGGACGCCCTGCCGGCTCACCGGCTTCCCCGTGGTGCGGTTCGACGGCGCGGACTCGGCCGTACCGGCGGCCGGGGACACCCGGCCGCAGACGGTCGTCACCCTGGCCCCCGGCGGGAGCGGTTACGCCGGTCTCACCACCACCTCCGCGGCGGACGCCCCGGCCGGCGGCACCCGGCTGGTCACCGGGCTGACCGTGGCCCTCCCCGGCGACGAGAGCCGCCGCACCGTCGACCTGCCCGGCGACTCGGTGGAGATCGACGGCGGGGCGGAGATCGGCTACTGGCAGAGCGACGCGTCGGACGCGCTGCTCTGGTGACGGCTCGCCCCGGGACACACCGACCGACCGCCCTTCCGCTCCGCTGACCGCTCGTCACCGGGCCACCCAGCCGGACAGGTAGCCGTCTCCCCCCGGCTACCTGCCCCGGACGGCCCCCGCTTCGGCGGGGGCCGTCTCGTCATGTCGCCCGGCCGGATGTGGTTCCGCGTCGGGCGGGACGGCAGGCGGAGGGGACCGTCGGGACCTACGCGTCCATCCCGGCGAGCACCAGCGGCAGCCGGTCCGCGCCCCCCTCGGTGACCCGCACCGGGACGCCCCAGTCCTGCTGGTGCACATGGCAGGCCGGGTACTCGTTGTCCGGGTCGTCGTCACAGGAGGCGGCCATCGCCGAGACGTGCAGCACGCCCTCGGTCATGCCCTCCGTAAGGACGAGCTCACGGCTCAGGTCCGTCCCCGCGCCGTCCCCGCCGGCCAGCAGCTCGGGCGGGGTGGAACTCACCAGCAGCCGGGTGGAGGGGCCGTAGCGGGTGTCCAGCTTCTGCCCGGCGGGCGCCTGGAAGACCACGTCCAGCCGGAGCGTCCCCGGGGCGATGTCGGTCGCGGCCCGCTGGGTGCGGTGCGTCATCGCCTCGACCCTTACGGCCTCCTCCGGCAGCCGCAGCCGGGTCAGCCGGTGCCGGGCGGACTCCACCACGACGATGTCCTCGTCGGCCAGGACCGCGTCGGAGGGCTCGCGCAGATCGGTGGCGAGCGTGGTGACCTCGCCGGTGGCCGGGTCGAAGCGGCGCAGCGCGTGGTTGTAGGTGTCCGAGACCGCCACCGAGCCGTCGGGCAGCGCGGTGACCCCCAGCGGATGCTGGAGCAGCGCCTGACCGGCGGCGCCGTCGCGGTGGCCGAAGTCGAAGAGCCCGGTGCCGACGACGGTACGGACGGCGAAGCCGTCGGCACCGTCCGCCGCGCGTTCGACGTAGCGCAGCGCGGACGTCTCGGAGTCCGCGATCCACAGCCGGTCCGCGGTCGCGGCGAGCCCGGAGGGCTGGGCGAACCAGGCCGTCTCGGCGGGGCCGTCGACCAGGCCCTCGTTGGTGGTCCCGGCGGCGGCCCGTACGGTCCCGGCCTCGGGGTCGTAGGTCCACAGCTGGTGGACGCCCGCCATGGCGATCCACAGCCGGCCGGCGAACCAGGCCACGTCCCAGGGGGAGGACAGGTCGACGTCCTGGGCGGGCCCCTCGGTGGGGGACCCCTGCCGCCACTGGCGGCCGGTCCCGGCGAGCGTGGTGACCTCGCCGGTGGCCGGGTCGAAGCGGCGCAGCGCGTGGTTCACGGTGTCGGCGACGGCCACGGTGCCGTCGGGAAGCGGGGCGAGCCCCTGGGGCTCGCTGAAGCGGGCCGACTCGCTCGTGCCGTCGGTAAGGCCGCGCTCACCCGTGCCGATCCGCCGCACCACGCGCTCGCCGTCCGCCGCGAGCTCCACCAGCTGGTGGCGGGTGGTGTCCGAGACCAGGAAGGTGCCGCCGGGCAGCAGCAGCGCCTTACCGGGGAAGCGCAGCTCGGTGGGGACCGGCTCCGGGGGCACGTACGGGCCGTCACCGCGCCGCAGGGTGCCCTTGGCGCCGTGCTCGGCCTCCAGCTGCCCCACGAGGGTCTCCAGGGCGTGTGCGTGGCCCTCGCCCGCGTGCTGGGCGACCACATAGCCCTCGGGGTCGATGACGACCAGGGTGGGCCAGGCCCGTACCGCGTACTGCTTCCAGGTGGCCAGCTCGGGGTCGTCGAGGACCGGGTGGTGCACCTCGTAGCGCTCGACGGCGTCCACGACCGCCTGGTGCTCGGCCTCGTGGACGAACTTCGGCGAGTGCACCCCGACGATCACCACGGTGTCGCGGTGCTTCTCCTCCAGCTCGCGCAGCTCGTCCAGGACGTGCAGACAGTTCACGCAGCAGAACGTCCAGAAGTCGAGAATGACGATGCGCCCTCGCAGATCGGCGAGGGAGAGGTCGTTACCGCCGGTATTGAGCCAGCCGCCCTGCCCGATCAGCTCGGGGGCGCGGACGCGTGCACGTGGAGCCATACCCCCATCAAACATCAGTTCCGGTCATGTCATTCCCCCCGCCCCCTGAAGAGCTTTCGCCCGATGCGCCCGGTTCTGTCCGGACATAAGGGCGGAGCGGGCGGCACACTACCATCGCGGGAGGCCGTCGGCCGCCGTTCCGGGCCTACGATCAGACCCGAAAGCACTGCCCGTGCGCTCGTGGGCAGCGTAACTTGAACGCACACACCAGCACCCAGCCCGCGTACCAACCGCCCGAGGGGTCCCGTGACCGTCCATCCCAGCCTTCAGAACTCCATCGACGCCTGGACCCACTCCATCGACGCGATATCGGAGTTGGTCAATCCGCTCGCGGAGAGCGAGTGGAACCGCGCCACCGAGTGCCCGGGATGGTCGGTGCGGGACGTCGTCTCGCATGTGATCGGACTCGAATGCGAGATGCTCGGCGACCCCCGCCCCATCCACTCCCTGCCGCGCGATCTGTTCCACGTCACCAGCGAGCTGTCGCGGTACATGGAGGTCCAGGTCGACGTCCGGCGCTGCCACACCGCGCCCGAGATGACCTCCGAACTGGAGTACACCGTCATCCGGCGGAACCGTCAGCTGCGGAACGAGAAGCGCGCCCCGGACGCCATGGTGCGCTGGCCCGGCGGCACCGAGCTGACCCTGGAGGAGGCCCTGACGCGACGGGCCTTCGACATCTGGGTGCACGAACAGGATCTGCGCCGGGCCCTGAACAAGCCCGGCAATCTGGACTCCCCCGGTGCCTCCATCACCCGTGACCTGCTGCTGGCGGCGCTGCCGAAGGTGGTCGCCAAGGACGCGGGCGCGCCGCCCCACTCCGCCGTCGTCTTCGACGTGAGCGGCCCGCTGGAGTTCATGCGGACGGTCCGGGTCGACGCGCACGGCAGGGGCACCATCGACGGCAGCGTCTCGCTCGGGCCGACGGTCACCCTCACCCTGGACTGGGAGACCTACGTCCGGCTGGCCTGCGGGCGGGTGCGGCCCGAGGCGGTCTCGGAGCGGCTGAAGATCGAGGGCGATCTGCCGCTGGCCGAGACGATCCTCGGGCACTTCGCGGTCACGCCGTAGCGCCCTGGGGGCGCCGTGGCCCCTGGCGGGTCACACCGGTTGGCGGGTCATGCCGGTACGTGCACCGCCTCGACGCGGCTCGCGACCACGCGCTCGCGCTCCCGGCGGTGCGCACGGCCGCGCAGCCGCAGGATCTGGGTGACGCCGAGCGCCTGGAGCACGAACACCGAGGCGAACGCGATCCGGAAGTCGTCGCCGGTCAGGTCCAGCAGGACGCCGACGGCCAGCAGCGTGGTCATCGTGGCCGTGAAGCCGCCCATGTTGACGATCCCGGAGGCGGTGCCGCTCCGCTCGGGCGGATTGGCCGGCCGGGCGAAGTCGAAGCCGATCATCGACGCGGGGCCGCAGGCACCGAGCACGACGCACAGGACCACCAGCAGCCACAGCGGCGCGTGGTCGGACGGCCAGGCCAGCACGGCCCCCCACAGCAGCGCGGTGGCGCCGACCGTGCCGAGGGCCAGCGGGGCGCGGGCGGCGTGGTGCCGGGCGATGACCTGCCCGTAGATCAGGCCGACCGCCATGTTGGACAGCACCACGAGGGTCAGCAGCCGGCCCGCGGTCGCGCGGGACAGCCCCTCCGCCTCGACCAGGAACGGCATCCCCCACAGCAGCAGGAAGACCATCGCCGGGAACTGGGTGGTGAAGTGCACCCACATGCCCAGCCGGGTGCCGGGCTCGCGCCAGGTGGCCACGATCTGCCGGCGGACGAAACCGCCCGCCATACGGGGGCCGGGGCCGGGCTCGAAACCCTCCGGGTGGTCCTTGAGGAAGAACAGCACCAGGACGAAGACGGCCACACCGCCGACCGCGCTGCCCGCGAAGGTCGTGGTCCAGCCGGCGCTGTGCAGCGTCCGGGCGATCACCAGCGTGGAGACCAGGTTGCCCGCCATGCCGAAGAGCGCGGCGACCTGCGCGATGAGCGGGCCCCGGCGGGCCGGGAACCAGCGCGAGCCGAGCCGCAGCACGCTGATGAAGGTCATGGCGTCACCGCAGCCGAGCAGCGCCCGGGAGGCCAGCGCCATGGCGTAGGAGTGGGAGAACGCGAAGCCGGACTGCCCCACGGTGAAGAGCAGCACGCCGAGCATGAGCACCTTACGGGTGCCGAGACGGTCGACCATGAGCCCGACCGGTATCTGCATCCCGGCGTAGACCAGCACCTGGAGGATGGAGAAGGTCGACAGCGCCGAGGCGTTGATGTGGAAGCGCTCGGCGGCGTCGATACCGGCGACACCGAGGCTGGTGCGATAGGTGATGGCGACGAAATAGACGGCGACGCCCAGGCCCCATACGGCGACGGCACGACGGCCGCCGGGCGGGTCCCCGGGCAGGTGAGCCGAGGTCATCGCACCTCACCCCGGGCGAGGTTGTTCACCCAGCTGATGTGACGCTGCACCAGCCCGGACACGAAAGCGGCGTCCCCGGCGCGCAGGGCCTGGAGGATCTCGGTGTGCTCGGTGATGTTCTTGGCGATGCGGTCGGGCTCGGCGTTCATCGTGGCCACGCCCATCCGCAGCTGACGGTCCCGCAACTGGTCGTAGAGCTGCGCCAGGATGCCGTTGCCGGCCGCCCGGACGATCGCCGCGTGGAAGCAGCGGTCGGCGACCGCGAACGCGGCCAGATCCCCGGCCGCGGCGTGCCCCTTCTGCTCCTCCAGCAGTTCTTCGAGCCGCCCCAGCAGCTTCTCCCCGGCCGGTACGACCTTGGCGACCGCGTGCTGCTCCACCAGCAGCCGGGTCTCGACCACGTCCGCGATCTCCTGCGCGGAGACGGGCAGGACCAGGGCGCCCTTCTTCGGATAGAGCTTGAGCAGCCCCTCGGCCTCCAGGCGCAGCAGGGCCTCCCGGACGGGCGTACGGGAGACCCCGACGGCATCCGCGAGTTCGCCTTCGCTCAGAAGTGTGCCGCCCTCGTAGCGGCGGTCGAGGACGGCTTGTTTGACGTGGTGGTAGACGCGTTCGGCGGCGGGCGGCGGCTTGGTGGCCGTATCAGCGGGACTCATGATGAGCACATCATAGATACAAGATGCATGCGCACTCGTCCCCCGTCCGCGATACGGACGGGGGACGAGGGACGGAGGACGGCCCGGATGTGATCAGGGCCAGGTGATCGGGGCTGGCGCGACTAGGCCCAGGTGAGCAGGCGCTTGGGGCGTTCCAGGATCGCCGCGACGTCCGCGAGCACCTTGGAACCCAGCTCACCGTCGACCAGCCGGTGGTCGAAGGAGAGCGCGAGGGTGGTCACCTGGCGCGGCTTGACCTCGCCCTTGTGGACCCACGGCTGGAGCTTGACGGCACCGAAGGCGAGGATCGCGGACTCGCCGGGGTTGAGGATCGGGGTGCCGGTGTCGACACCGAAGACGCCCACGTTGGTGATGGTGACCGTGCCGCCGGACATCGCGGCCGGGCTGGTCTTGCCCTCACGGGCGGTGGTGACCAGCTCGCCCAGGGCGGACGCCAGTTCGGGCAGGGTCTTGGCGTGCGCGTCCTTGATGTTGGGGACGATCAGCCCGCGCGGTGTGGCCGCCGCGATGCCCAGATTGACGTAGTCCTTGTAGACGATCTCCTGGTTGTCCTCGTCCCAGGTGGCGTTGATGTCCGGGTTGCGCCTGATGGCCACCAGCAAGGCCTTGGCGACCAGCAGCAGCGGGCTGACCCGCAGCCCGGCCATCTCCGGGTCCTGCTTGAGGTCGGCGACGAGCTTCATGGTGCGGGTGACGTCGACCGTCACGAACTCGGTCACGTGCGGGGCGGTGAAGGCGCTGTTGACCACCGCCTGCGCGGTGGCCTTCCGTACGCCCTTCACGGGCACCCGCCGCTCCCGGCCCTCGGCGGCCGCGGACGGGGCCGCCACGGGCGCCTCCCGGACCGCCCGGACGGCCTCGGCGGCCGCGTGGACGTCCTCGCGGGTGATGATCCCGTCCGGCCCGCTCGGGGTGACCGTCTCCAGGTCGATGCCCAGGTCCTTGGCGAGCTTGCGGACCGGCGGCTTGGCCAGCGGCCGGGTGGTCCGGGCGCTGCCGTTCAGCTCGGGCGCGGCCTCGGGGCGGGCGGGCGCGGGGGCGGCCGGTGCCACCTCGGCCGGGGCCGGGGCGGGCTTCGCCACCTCGGGCCGCTGCCGGCCCGGCAGCGGCTTGCGCGGACGGCGCTTGGTGGAGGCGGGCGCCGCCCCGTAGCCGACCAGATTGGCCTGGCGGCCCTCCTTCTCGGCGGCGGGCTTCTCAGCAGCGGACTTCTCGGCGGCGGACTCCTCGGCGGCGGGAGCCGCCTGCGGCGCCGCGTCCCCCGCACCGGGGTCGGTGTCCACCGAGATGATCGGCGTGCCCACGTCCACGGTGGTGCCCTCGTCGAAGCGCAGCTCGTGCACCACTCCGTCGAACGGGATGGGCAGCTCGACGGCGGCCTTGGCGGTCTCGACCTCGCACACCACCTGGCCGTCGGTCACCGTGTCGCCCGGCGCCACGAACCACTTGAGGATTTCGGCCTCGGTCAGCCCCTCGCCCACGTCGGGCATCTTGAACTCACGGAAGCGCTGTTCGACTGCGGTCATCGTCACGATCTCCTCAAGCCCTTCAGTACGCCAACGCACGGTCTACGGCGTCGAGCACCCGGTCCAGCCCCGGAAGGTACTCGTCCTCGAGCCGTGACGGCGGGTACGGCGAGTGGTAGCCGCCGACCCGCAGCACCGGGGCCTGGAGGTGATAGAAGCACCTCTCGGTGATGCGTGCGGCGATCTCCGCCCCGGTGCCCAGGAACACCGGTGCCTCGTGGACGACGACCAGCCGGCCCGTCCGCTCCACGGACCCCTGGATCGTGTCGAAGTCCAGCGGCGAGACCGAGCGCAGGTCCACGACCTCCAGCGACGTGCCCTCCTCGGCGGCCGCCGCGGCGGCGTCCGTACAGACCTTGACCATCGGGCCGTAGGCCGCCAGGGTCAGGTCCGTTCCCGGCCGCACCACCCGGGCGGAGTGCAGCGGACCGGGGATCGCGGAGGTGTCGACCTCGGACTTGTCGTGGTAGCGGCGCTTGGGCTCGAAGTAGATGACCGGGTCGTCGCTGCCGATGGCCTGCTGGAGCATCCAGTAGGCGTCGGAGGCATTGGCGGGCGAGACCACCTTCAACCCCGCCACATGCGCGAACAGCGCCTCCGGCGACTCGCTGTGGTGCTCCACCGCGCCGATGCCGCCGCCGTACGGAATGCGGACCACGACCGGCAGCTTGACCTTGCCGAGCGACCGCGCGTGCATCTTGGCGAGCTGGGTGACGATCTGGTCGTAGGCGGGGAAGACGAAACCGTCGAACTGGATCTCCACCACCGGGCGGTAGCCGCGCAGCGCGAGCCCGATCGCGGTGCCCACGATGCCGGACTCGGCGAGCGGGGTGTCGATGACCCGGTCCTCGCCGAAGTCCTTCTGCAGCCCGTCGGTGACCCGGAAGACGCCCCCGAGCTTGCCGACGTCCTCGCCCATGATCAGAACCTTGGGGTCGGCCTCGAGCGCCGTGCGCAGCGACGCGTTGATCGCCTTGGAGAGCGACATCTTCTCGGCGGCCATGTCAGATGCCTTCCTCAGCGGTGACGAACGAAGCCTGGTACTCGGCGAACTGCGCCCGCTCCTCGTCGACGAGCGCGTGCCCGTCGGCGTAGACGTGCTCGAACAGCGCCATGTCATCGGGGTCGGGCATGGCCCGTACGGCGTCCCGTACCCGCTTGGCCAGCGCGTCGCTCTCCCGCTCGAGGTCGGCGAAGTACGCGTCGTCGACCAGGCCCTCGCGGGTCAGCAGGGTGCGCAGCCGCAGGATCGGGTCCTTGGTCTCCCACAGTTCCCGCTCCTCCGGGGAGCGGTAGCGCGTCGGGTCGTCGGAGGTGGTGTGCGCGCCCATGCGGTAGGTGAACGCCTCGATGAGCATCGGGCCCTGCCCGGTGCGCGCACGCTCCAGCGCGGCCTTGGTGACGGCCAGGCAGGCGAGCACGTCGTTGCCGTCCACCCGCACCCCGGGGAAGCCGAAGCCCTGGGCGCGCTGGTAGAGCGGGACCCGGGTCTGCTTCTCGGTGGGCTCGGAGATGGCCCACTGGTTGTTCTGGCAGAAGAAGACGACCGGGGCGTTGTAGACCGCGGAGAAGGTGAACGATTCGGCGACATCGCCCTGGCTGGAGGCGCCGTCCCCGAAGTAGGCCAGCACCGCGGAGTCCCCGCCGTCCTTGGCCACGCCCATCGCGTAACCGGTCGCGTGCAGCGCCTGGGAACCGATGACGATGGTGTACAGGTGGAAGTTGTTGCTGTTGGGGTCCCAGCCGCCGTGGTTCACCCCGCGGAACATCCCCAGCAGATTGGTCGGGTCCACGCCCCGGCACCAGGCCACACCGTGCTCGCGGTAGGTGGGGAAGACGTAGTCGGCGTCGTTCAGCGCCCGGCCGGAGCCGATCTGCGCCGCCTCCTGGCCGAGCAGCGACGCCCACAGGCCCAGTTCGCCCTGGCGCTGGAGGGTGGTCGCCTCGGCGTCGAACCGCCGCGTCAGCACCATGTCCCGGTACAGACCGCGCAGCTCCTCGGGGGTCGGGTCGATGGAGTACTCCGGGTGCTCGACCCGTTCGCCCTCGGGGGTCAGCAGCTGGACGAGTTCGGTCTGGCCCGCAGGCTGCTGCTTCTTGGCGTTCCGCGCGGTGGTGCTGCGCTTGGCTCCGCTGCGGCGCGGCTTGCGCGCGGCAGTGCTCTCCACGGTCACGTGTGCTCCTCCGTCTGTCCGGCCCCCGGGATCCGCCGGCGGCCAGTTGCGGCTCGCCCGCTCGGCGACGGCGCACGGGGTGGGTGCGCCGAGGCATGACCGGGCGTGACAGGTACCCGGCGGCTGGCCCTGCACAAGGCACGTTACCCAGTGCGTCGCGTGTCTGCGAAACCCCACCTGACCTGCAATTTTGCTTGGATTTCCAAGTAAATCGCGTGGCCGGGGAAACATCCACTGGTCACAGCCCCGCAGGCCGCCGGACAAGCGCACGGTATCCCGCTGGACAACGGCACGGGAAGACTTCGTGTGTGAGACTGGAGCCGTGCGCGAAGAAGGAAAAATAAGGATTTTCCTGGTCGACGACCATGAAGTCGTACGACGCGGCGTGCGCGACCTGCTCGCGAGCGAGCCGGACATGGAGGTGGTCGGCGAGGCGGGCACCGCGGCCGACGCGCTGGCACGGATCCCGGCCGTCCGCCCCGACGTCGCCGTCCTGGACATCCGGCTGCCCGATCGCAGCGGGGTCGAGGTCTGCCGTGAGATCCGCGCCCGCGACGAGTCCATCCGCTGCATGATGCTCACCTCCTTCGCCGACGACGAGGCGCTCTTCGACGCCATCATCGCGGGCGCCTCGGGCTATGTCCTGAAGGACATCCGCGGCGGCGAACTGCTCGCCGCCGTCCGGGACGTGGCCGCGGGCCGGTCCCTGCTCGATCCGGTGGCCACCGCCCGCGTACTGGAGCGGCTGCGCGGCCAGGCGGCCGTCAAACCGGCGGACGACCGGCTCGCCTCCCTCACCGAGCAGGAACGCCGAATCCTGCTGCTGATCGGCGAGGGGCTCACCAACCGGGCGATCGGCGAACGGCTGCACCTGGCCGAGAAGACGATCAAGAACTACGTCTCCAGCCTGCTCTCCAAGCTCGGCATGGAACGCCGCTCCCAGGCGGCGGCGTACGTCGCCCGAATGCAGGCCAAACAGACCCAGAGGCGATGACCCTGACGGGGGCGGACGAACGGGGCGGCGGCGCGGGCCCCGGGGGGCGGCACGGAGACAGACGCGCTGAGCCCGGCGGGGGCGGTGCGGGCCGGGGCGGGGTGGTGCCGTCTCGGTCAACCGGGTGCGTTCGGCAGGCGCGTCGTCCCCTTTGTGTGCGCCGTGGCGGTGATGTCCGGTGATCTAACATCTGGCAGGTGCCGCGCTCACATGTACGCTCCGCCGAGGACGCTCCCGACGGGGAAACCCTGAGCACCCTGCTCCGCCGCTACGACAGCGCCGGTGAGGCGGTCTCCTGCGAACCGCTCACCCAGGGGCTGCTCAACCGCGGCTACCACCTCGCCACCACCCGCGGCCGGTTCTTCCTCAAACACCACCTCGACGGCGACCGCACCGCCATCGCCCGCCAGCACCGGGTCACCCAGCGGCTGGGCGCGCTCGGGGTGCCCGTCGCCCCGCCGGTCCCCGATGCCGACGGCCGTACGGTCGTGGTCATCGGCGGCCGCTGCTACGCCTTACACCCCTGGGTCGACGGGCGGCACCGCGACGGCGGTGAGCTGACCGCCCCGCAGTGCTGGCGGCTGGGCGGGCTGCTCGGGCTGGTCCACACCTGTCTGGAGCGGGTCATGCGGGCCCGTACGGGCGACCGGCAGCCGCCCGGGGAGGCGGCCGACCCGGTGGACACCTTCGCCGTCATCGACGAGCTGCTCACGCTGGTCCGGAGGCGCCGGGCGCGCGACTCCTTCGACGAGCTCGCCGAGCACCGACTGGTCGAGCGGCGGGCGCTGCTGGAGCGGCACGCGCACCGCCGCCCGGAGGCACACGCCGTCCCGGTCACCGGCTGGGTGCACGGCGACTTCCATCCGCTGAACCTGCTCTACCGCGATACGGAACCGGCCGCCATCGTCGACTGGGACCGGCTCGGGGTGCAGCCGCGCGCCGAGGAGGCGGTCCGGGCCGCCGCGATCTTCTTCGTACGGCCCGGCGGCACCCTGGAGCTCACCAAGGTGCGGTCCTACGCACGGGCGTACCGCCGCACGGCGGGGGCCGGGGGCGCCGAGATGGCCGCGGCCGTGCACCGGGTGTGGTGGGAACGGCTCAACGACTTCTGGATGCTGCGCTGGCGCTACCAGCGCGGGGACGGGCGCGCCGACCCGCAGTTCCCGGCGGCCGCCGCGCTGGTGGTGTGGTGGACCCGGGAGTACGACGCGGTCCGCGACGCCTTCTGCGGCTGAGCGGGCACCAAGGGGGCTGACGGGGCCGCCGAGGGAGCTGGCGGGGGCGCCGAGGACCTCTGAGGAAGGCTCCCGGCGCCCCCGCCCCGTCCTCAGGGTGTGCCGTCGACGTCGCCCGTGTCGCCCGTCGGATCGGTGGGCTGGCCGCCGCCCGTCGAGGGCGGGTCGTTCGTGGGCTCAGTGGTCTGCTCGCCGCCGCCGGGGGTGGTCTGCTCGTCGCTCGGCTGGTCGTCGTTGCCCGGATCCGTCGGCTGGTCCGTGGGCTCGTCGGTGGGGTCGCCGTCGGAGTACGTCGGCGTCGGGTCCTGGCTCGGGAGGTAGTCGCTGCCCGTGCCACCGGAGGTGGCCTCGTCGGCCGGGACCGTGTCGTCGCCCGTGTCGTCGCTCGGCGTATCGCTCGGCTCGTCGGTGTTCTTGTCCTGGGTGACCGAGGTCTGGTGCTTGCTCGGCTGGTTCCCGTCGTCCTTCTGGCCGGCGTTCAGCGCGAAGGCGACCCCGGCCGCGACGGCGATCACCGCGAGCACCGCGATCAGCCACACCCTGCTGCGGCCCTTACGGCGCCCGGAACCGCCGTGGTAGCCGCCGTCACCGCCGCCGGGGCCGGTGAGGACCGGCTGCTGGGTGGTGTCGCCGTGGCCCGGATGCGGGAGCGCGGTGGTGGCCCCGACGCCGTGCATGCCCATGGCGGGGGTCGCGGCGCCCAGGTGCTGGGTGACCGGGCCGGTGTTCCAGACGCCGGTGTGGCCGCCCGCCTCGTGGAGCATCTGGAGCGCGTACTGGACCAGTCCGCGCATCTCCTCGGCGCTCTGGAACCGGTCGTCCGGGTCCTTGGCGAGGGAGCGCATGACCAGGCCGTCCAGCTCCGGCGGCACGGTGCCGGAGATCTCCGACGGCGGCACCGGGGTGTCCTGGACGTGCTGGTAGACCACCGACAGCGGGGTCTCCCCGGTGAACGGCGGGCGAAGCGCCAGCAGCTCGTAGAGCAGACATCCGGTGGCGTACAGGTCGGAGCGGTGGTCCACGGCCTTGCCGAGGGCCTGCTCCGGCGAGAGGTACTGCGGTGTGCCCATGACCATGCCGGTCTGGGTCATGGTGGACTGCGCGCCGTGCAGGGCGCGGGCGATGCCGAAGTCCATCACCTTGACCGCGCCGCTGTTGGTGATGATCACGTTGGCGGGCTTGATGTCCCGGTGCACGATGCCGTGCTGGTGGCTGTAGGCGAGCGCCTCCAGCACCCCGGAGACGATGATCAGCGCCTGGTCCGGCGGCGGGGCCTCGGCGTTGAGCAGCAGATCGCGGATGGTCCGGCCCTCGACCAGCTCCATGACGATGTACGGCACGGTGTTCTTGCCGACGGTGTCCTCGCCGGAGTCGTAGACCGCCACCACCGCGTGGTGGTTCAGCCCGGCCACGGACTGTGCCTCGCGGGTGAAGCGGGCCTTGGACACGGGGTCCTCGGCCAGGTCGGCGCGGAGCAGCTTCACCGCGACCGTCCGGCCGAGCCGCAGGTCCTCGGCGGCGAACACCTCCGCCATACCGCCGCGGCCGAGGCGGCTGGTCAGTCGGTATCGGCCATCGCCGACAAGTCCCGCGTTGCCCCACGCCTCGGGTGTGTCCGGCATTCCGGACCCGCTGGCGTCAGGTTCGGAGGGCCCCTGGGCGCTCTGGGTCTGTGCCATCGGTCCTCGCCGTCTCGTTCTCGGTGGGGGTCTGGTAGAGATCGCCCCGCCCACGGGCGGTACGGTTCCCGCTAGGCACGCTACAGCCTTCGCGCCGCGCGTCGGTTGGTGATGGACCGGTCATCAAACCTGTTGACGCTGAAGCGATGCAAATCGCGTGACGGGTTCTTACGCATCCGGTCACGGAACGGGCACGTGGCTTGACGTGTCCGTGGCCTGGGGCAGACTTGGCCACGATATCCAGAACGTCAAGATCAATGCGTCGAAACGTGCGCGTCGGAGTAGTGGGTGCGCCGAGGGGGAAGTACGACATGAGCCAGCACGGCGCATCAGGGCGGTACCAAGGCCACTCTCTGGCGAACGGCCGCTATCAGCTGCGTGACCTGCTGGGCGAGGGCGGCATGGCCTCCGTGCACCTGGCCTACGACACCGTGCTGGCCCGCCAGGTCGCGATCAAGACGCTGCACACCGAGCTGGGGCGGGAGCAGTCCTTCCGCGAGCGTTTCCGCCGCGAGGCCCAGGCTGTTGCGAAACTCACGCACCCCAACATCGTTTCGGTCTTCGACACCGGCGAGGACGACATCGGCGGCTCGCTGATGCCGTACATCGTCATGGAGTACATCGAGGGGCATCCGCTGCGTTCGGTTCTGGACACCGATGTCCGGCAATACGGTGCGATGCCGACCGAAAAGGCACTGAAGATCACCGGCGATGTGCTGGCGGCGCTGGAGATCAGCCATGAGATGGGGCTGGTCCACCGCGACATCAAGCCGGGCAACGTGATGATGACCAAGCGCGATGTGGTCAAAGTCATGGACTTCGGCATCGCCCGCGCCATGCAGTCCGGGGTCACCTCCATGACCCAGACCGGCATGGTGGTCGGCACCCCGCAGTACCTCTCCCCCGAGCAGGCGCTGGGCCGCGGCGTCGACGCCCGCAGCGATCTGTACTCGGTCGGCATCATGCTCTTCGAGCTGCTGACCGGCCGGCTGCCCTTCGACGCGGACTCGCCGCTGGCCATCGCGTACGCGCACGTACAGGAGGAGCCGGTCGCGCCCTCCACGATCAACCAGTCCATACCCCCGGCAGTGGACGCGCTGGTCGCCCGCGCCCTGAAGAAGAACCCGAACGAGCGCTTCCCGAACGCCGAGGCCATGCGCGACGAATGCGTCCGGGTCACCCGTACCGGTCAGACCGGTGCCTCGCCGATCATCATCAGCGGCGGTCCGCCGGCCCGCAGCGGCGCCGGTGTCGGCTCGGCGGTCTTCCCGCCGATCGACCAGCAGACGCCCGCCCCGGGCCCCGGCAGCGTCCAGACGCCGTACCAGCCGCAGCCCTCCGCCGGGCAGTACGGCGCCTTCGGCCCGTCCACCCCGCCCCCGTCCACCGGCCAGCCGATGGGGCAGCAGGGCTACCAGGCCCCGACGCCGGCGTACCCGGGCGGCCCCAGCACCCCGCCGCCGTACAACATCTCGCCCGCCTCGACGCCGTCCGGCAGCGGTGGCGGCAACGGCAACAAGCGCGTGATCATAGGTTCGGCCGTCGTCGCGGCGGTCGCGGTCATCGCCGTGATCCTGGTGGTCGCGCTCAACGGCGGCGGCGGTTCCGAGGACGAGAGCAAGGGCGGCGACACATCGACGTCCCCGTCGGCCTCCGCGACCTCCGCGGGCTTCCGCATGGGCGACAAGACGAAGACGATCGACCCGGAGAAGTGCACCGACGCATACGAGGACGACGACGAGAAGGGCACGTACACGGTGCCCGACTTCCAGAACCTCTACATCGACTCGGTGAAGAAGTGCATCCGCGCGGCCGGCTGGAAATACCGCGTGGTGCCCCAGGACGAGAATCTGTGGGGCAAGGGCACGGTCCTCAATTACACGTACCGGAACTACGAGCCGTACAACCCCAAGACGGACACCATCGAGCTGACCGTCTCCACCGGCAACCCCGGGTAGGCACGGCTCCCCGGCCCGGCCGCGCCCGGCACACCGACGCCGCGGGCCTCATCTCCGGATGAGGCCCGCGGCGTCGTTTCGTCGTGCGGCCCACGCATCAAGGGCCTGGTGAGCGGCTCAGAGATACGGGCCCGAGCGGGCGCCGCCCTGCTTGGGCGCCACCTCGTCCTCCTCGCCCCCGCCGAGCCCCGGCGGCAGCGCCCGGCGCATCTGCTCCAGCTGAGCGCGCGCCGCCATCTGCTGGGCGAACAGGGTGGTCTGGATACCGTGGAACAGCCCCTCCAGCCAGCCGACCAACTGGGCCTGGGCGATGCGCAGTTCCGCCTCGGTGGGCACCGCGTCGTCCGTGAAGGGCAGCGACAGCCGCTCCAGCTCCCCGATCAGCTCGGGTGCCAGCCCGTCCTCCAGCTCCTTCACCGAGCTGGAGTGGATCTCCTTGAGCCGGACCCGGCTGGCCTCGTCGAGAGGCGCGGCGCGGACCTCCTCCAGCAGCTGCTTGATCATGCTGCCGATCCGCATGACCTTCGCCGGCTGTTCGACCATGTCCGTCACGGGAACCTCGCGCGACTCGTCGTCACCACTGTCCTCGCCAGAAGCAGGAGCGACGCCGCCGAGTGCCATGCCGTCCGGACCGACGACCAGGACGTGCGGGCTCTCCTGCGCTCGTTCGTTCATCGGCTGGTTCATACCCCTATTGTTCCGCACCGGCACCCGGCGCGGAGGGCGAGGGTCGGGGAATCCGGCGCCGATGTCAGCGGCGGCGCAGCCGCAGACCGAAGAACGCCAGGCCGAGGCCGAGACCGGTGAGCGCCAGACCGGTGCCCAGCGGCAGCACCCGCATCGCCCGTCCACTGGGCTCGGAGGCGGTCCGCCGGCCACCGTAAGGCTGCCCGGACGGGAGCGACTCGCGCGCCTGGTGCCGGTCCGGCCGCTCCGGGACGGGCACGGAGGACGGCGTCCACTCGGGCACCAGCGAAAACCGCCCGGCGCTCTCGTCCTCCCCCTCCTCGTCTCTCCCCTCGTCCCCCTGGTCCCCGTCCGGCGCCCCGGTCGAGGGGCCGTCGTCCGACGGCGAGGTGGCGGGCGTCCCGGTGCGGCCGGGGTGCGCACGGCCCTCACCCGCACGAGTGCCCGCCAGCCCGCTGCCGGTGTCGTCGCCGCGGGGAGCGGCGGCGAGGGCAGCGGGGGCGGCGGTCAGCGCGGTACCCGCCAGCAGGGCCGCCGCGGGGAGCGTGCGAAGCGTCGCAGGGTTCACGGTGGTCACCCTCCCGTGCCGAACCATTGCGTAACGGGATCAGCGTCACATGAGGGTATGGCTCGGGCATCTTTAACGCATCCGCACGGAACCGTACGGAATCGTACGGTTCCGTACGCACCGGACCCGCTGGGGTCACGGGGACCGCGCCGGGCTGCGACGGCTGGGCGCCGGGGCATAACCCGCCCCGCCGGACCACCGGCCTGGGCCGGGCCCCATCGGGTGGCCAAGGCCACACCCAGCCACACCCGAACGCGCCCGGACCGGCACAGGGCCACACCCGAACGCGCCCGGATACACCGGGACCGGCACCGGGCGGCCGCCCGGACCAGCGACCGAGCCCACCGTCCGCCCCTGCGGACCGCACCTTGGCGACGCCTGACGGTACCCGGCCGCCCGCTGGACCCACCGGCCTCGCACCGGGCTCGGCCACACCGGGCCCACCGGACTCGCACCGGGGCGACGCCCGATCGATATCCGGCCACACCGGATCCACCGGACTCGCTCACGTCGTCAGCAGGATCTTCCCCACATGCTCGCTGGACTCCATCAGCCGGTGGGCCTCCGGGGCCTCCCGCATCGGGGTGGTGCGGTAGACGATCGGGCGGACCCGGCCGCTGCCGATCAGCGGCCAGACGTGTTCCCGGACCGCCGCGATGATCGCCGCCTTCTGTGCCAGCGAGCGGGCTCGCAGCCCGGTGGCCGTCACGGCGGCGCTCTTGGACAGCAGGGTGCCCAGGTTCAGCTCGGCCTTCGCGCCGCCCTGCATCCCGATGATCGCCAACCGGCCGTTGACGGCGAGCGTCTCCACGTTCTTGGCGAGGTACTTCGCGCCCACGATGTCCAGGATGACGTCCGCTCCCGCACCATCGGTGGCCTGGCGAATCTCCTCGACGAAGTCCTGCTCGCGGTAGTCGATGAGGATGTCGGCCCCCAGCTCCCGGCAGGACGCCAGCTTCTTCGGACCGCCCGCGGTCACCGCGACCCGCGCCCCGACCGCCTTCGCGAGCTGGATCGCCATGGTGCCGATACCGCTCGACCCGCCGTGCACCAACAGCGTCTCACCCGGCCGGAGGTGGGAGATCATGAAGACGTTGGACCATACGGTCGCGGTCACTTCGGGCAGCGCGGCGGCCGTGACCAGGTCCACGCCCTCGGGGACGGGCAGCAGTTGCCCCGCCGGGACCGCCACCTTCTCGGCGTACCCGCCGCCCGCGAGCAGGGCGCACACCTCGTCGCCCACCGCCCAGCCGGTGACGCCGGGGCCCAGCGCCGAGATCCGGCCCGAGCACTCCAGACCGGGGTAGGGCGGGGCGCCGGCCGGCGGCGGGTAGAAGCCCTGACGTTGCAGCACATCCGCGCGGTTGACGCCACCGGCGGCGACGTCGACCAGGACCTCCCCCTCGCCGGGCACGGGATCGGGGACCTCGGCCCATACCAGGGCTTCGGGGCCACCGGGTTCGGGAATCGTGATCGCATGCATGGCCGCGAGGCTACTCCTGGACCATCGGCGCGCGAACGATCGTGATCAGCCGATCGGCCGCCCGCAGCGGACTGGCGTCGGGGTCGTCGTACGCGAGCAGGCGATGGCCGCGCAGCACGGACACCACGAGGTCGTCCGTATCCCGCACCGATTTGCCCACCTCCGCCTTCACCACCGTGCGCTCCACCAGGTCCAGCCCCGTGCCCTGCTGGATCAGATCCTCGATCACCGCCCCGGCCGTCGGGCTCTGCACGCTCATGCCCAGCAGCCGCCCCGCCGCGCTGGCGCTGGTGATCACCGCGTCGGCCCCGGACTGGCGCAGCAGCGGCGCGTTCTCCTCCTCGCGCACCGCCGCCACGATGTTGGCGCCCCGGTTGAGCTGTCGGGCCGTCAGCGTGACCAGCACGGCGGTGTCATCGCGCTGAGTGGCGATCACGAACTGGCGGGCGCGCTGCGCCTCCGCCCGCAACAGCACATCGCTGCGGGTCGCGTCACCCACCACCCCGGCGAACCCCTCCGCGTTCGCCGCCTCGATCACCTTGTGGTTGGGGTCGACCACGACCACGCGGTTCTTGGGCAGCCCCGTCGCACAGAGGGTCTGCACCGCGGACCGCCCCTTTGTGCCGAAGCCGACGACGACGGTGTGATCACGCAACGCTGACCTCCAGCGGTTCAAGCGGTACTGCTCGCGGGTGCGTTCGGCCAGGACTTCCAGGGTGGTGCCGACCAGGATGATCAGAAACAGCACGCGCAACGGTGTGACCAGCAGGATGTTACAAAGCCGCGCGCTGTCGCTGTACGGCACGATGTCGCCGTAGCCGGTCGTCGACAGCGTGACGGTCGAGTAATAGACGGCGTCGAGGAAGTCGACCTCGTCGTCGGAGTTGTCGTGGTAGCCGGCGCGGTCGACGTACACGATGGCCACCGTCACCACCATCACCAGCAGCGCCAGCAGCAGCCGACGGACCACCTGGCGCAGCGGGCCCGCGGGGAAGTGCGGCAGATGGACGCGGTGGCCGCCGTCCCCGGGGGTGCGGGCGGCCGCGTCATGGCTGGGCAGCTTCACGCCGGACCCTCCTCGGGGGATATCTCCTCGTCGCCGTCTCCGGCGTCCTTGGCTTGATGGCCTGTCATTCGGTCCGTCGCTCTGTGTGTCGCTCGGTCCGTCGCTCTGTGTGTCGCCCGGTCTGCCGCTTGGTCGGTCGCGTTCGCCGACCACGGGAGGTCCAGCACCTCGATCTCGGTGCCCCGCTTCGCCCCGCCGGGCGGGATCACGGCGAGGCCGTCGGCCACCGCGATTCCGCGCAGCATCGCCGGGCCGTTGAAGCGCAGCGGCACCGCCATGTCCTGCCGGAAGGCCACGGGCACCAGCCGGGTGTCCCGCGGATGCCCCTGCACGGTCTCGGCCAGCGGGGCCGGCCCGGGGGCGGGGGCCGGGCGGCCCGTCAGCGTCCGCAGCAGCGGCTCGGCAAGGGTCAGCAGACCGGACACCGCGGCGAGCGGATTGCCGGGGAGCCCCACGAGATGCCGGGCCGGGCGACGCTCAGGACTTCCTGGGCTTCCTGAACTTCCCGGGCTTCCCGGACTTCCTGGGTCTTCGGCGCTTTCGGGGGTGCCGGGACTCTCAGGGTTTCTCGCGGGGAGGCGCGCCAGCAGCATCGGATGGCCGGGGCGCACCGCCACCCCGTCCACCAGCAGCTCGGCGCTCAGGCGGCGCAGGGTGGGGTGGACATGGTCCAGGGGGCCCGCGGCCGTGCCTCCGGTCGTCACGACGACGTCGGCGGACGACCCGGCCACCGCCGCGTACACCGCGTCCGCCTCGTCGGTCAGCCGCCGGGTGCCGGACACCTCGGCGCCGAGCGCCCGCAGCCACGGCCCGACCATCGGCCCCAGCGCGTCCCGGATCCGGCCGTCGTGCGGCAGCCCCTCGGTGAGCAGCTCGTCGCCGAGGACCAGCACCTCGACGCGCGGTCTGCGCACCGTCGGCAGCTCGTCGTACCCGGCCGCGGCCGCCAGGCCCAGTACGGCGGGGGTGATCAGGGTCCCGGCCGGGAGCAGCTGATCGCCGCTGCGGCACTCCTGGCCGCGGGTGCGGATGTCCTGGCCGAGGACGACGGGGTGGGCGGGGGACGCGTGGAGCCAGCCGTCGCCCGCATCGGTGCCGTACTCGCTGCGCAGCACGGCGGTGACGCCGGGCGGGACGCGGGCGCCGGTGGCGATGCGGACGGCATGGCCGTCGGGCAGGGGGGCCGCCTCGTCGTGTCCGGCGAGGATGCCGTGAGCCCGGTCGTCCTCCTCGGTGTCACCGGTTCCGCCGGTCGGCAGCCGCCAGGGGCCGGGACCCGCGAGCGCCCAGCCGTCCATCGCGGAGGTGTCGAAGGGGGGCAGGTCGGTGAGTGCGGCCAGCGGCGCGGCCAGGACCTGCCCGAGCGCCTCGGGCAGCGGCCGCATCACCGGGGCCGTGTGGGCGGCCTCCTTGACGGCCGCGCGGGCGGCGATGGCGCGGGCGTCGGGCCAGGAGGTGGAGCTGCGGTGCGGTTCGTTCATGGGCTGGTGAGAGGGCGGACGCGGAGGGGAGGTGGGTGCGCCGGGGGTGCGCTTCGGGCGCGGGGCCGGGGCCTGCGGGGCGGGGGCCCTGGACCGCGTATGTCTGGCGCCGGTGCCCTCTGACGTCGAGTTGCCCAGGAGTTGGCGCCATACACACATGTCGGCGTCCGGGGCCGCCGCCCCTGCGCCCCCGTCCCCTTCTGTCGGAGCGCGGCTCTCCCGCTGTTTCCCGGTCCGGCCATGGGCCAGGTCCAGCGCGGTATCGACCCAGTCCGGTCCGGTGGAGTCGTCGTCGCGGCCGCTCTCCCGGGCGGGTCCGCGCGTGCGGCCGTGGCCGTGACCGTGGCCGTGGCCGTGGCCGTTGGCCAGGTCCAGGGCGGCGTCGGCCCAGTCCTCCTCGTCGGGTGACGCCGGTCGCTCCGGTGCGGGCACCGATTCATTGGCCAGTGCCAGCGCCTCGTCGAGCTCGCGGTCGAGCGGGTCCCCGTCCCGGGGGCGGCGAGGTGTCACCGCTCCTCGGCCCAACGCACGGCGAGCGCCGCGGCCTTCTCGGTCGCGGCGGCCAGTGCTTCGGGGCCGCCGCCCTTCTGGGCCGCGGCGTAGCCGACGAGGAAGGTGGTCAGGGGGGCGGCGGGCCGGGCGACGCCGTGTGCGGCGTCGCGGGCCAGGTCGAGCAGGGCGGCGGTGTCGACATCCAGGTCGATCCCGAGCTCGGCCTTGACTGCGGCAATCCATTCGTCCAACACGTTTCCATGCTCCCTGATGCGCGCTCGAGCTGTGGTGATGTCCTCCCAGGTGTCGCAGTCGAACGACGCTGTGGGGTGCTGGAGGCGGGCCAGAGCCAGCTCGGAGACGAGGAGGCGGAGGGGCAGCCCGCCGAGGCCGCCGTGTTCGGTGGCGAGAAGGGCGATCTCGCGGCGCAGCGGCTCGGCGCGGTAGGCGGCGACGAGGGGCTGTTCGCGGCCGTCGGAGTCGATGAGCACGGCCCCCTCGGCGTCCTCGATGCCGGTGAGGAGGGCCTCCACGGTCTCGGGGGTGAGGAAGGGCAGATCGGCGGAGAGCACGAGGACCACCGGAGCGGTGGTCTGCCGGATGCCCGCGTCGACGGCCGCGACCGGGCCGCCGCCGGGCGGCTGCTCCCGGGCCCACCGCACGGGCCGTACCGTGGGCCTGCGCGGCCCGACGACGACGGTCCGCCCGGCGCCGCGGCAGGCGTCCAGCACCCGGTCGAGCAGGGCCCGACCGCCCACCCGCAGCGCGGGTTTGTCCACCCCACCGAGCCGCCGTGCGGCGCCCCCGGCCAGGATCACTGCGTCATACGCACCTGGAGTCACCCCATGAGTATGGCGCCGCCGCGCCTGCGCTACAGCCGCCGCAGCAACACCATGGGCTGCTCCACGCAATCGGCCACGTAACGCAGGAACCCGCCGGCGGTGCCCCCGTCGCACACCCGGTGGTCGAAGGTGAACGACAGCTGCACCACGTGCCGCACCGCCAGCTCGCCCTGGTGGACCCACGGCTTCGCGGCGATCCGCCCGACCCCGAGCATCGCCGCCTCGGGGTGGTTGATGATCGGTGTCGAGCCGTCGACCCCGAAGACGCCGTAGTTGTTGAGGGTGAAGGTGCCGCCGGTCAGCTGCGCGGGGGCGAGCGTGCCGGTCCGTGCGGCCTCGGTGAGCCGGGCGATCTCCTCGGACAGTCCTTCGACGGTGCGGGCCTGGGCGTCGCGCACCACCGGGACCACCAGGCCCCGGTCCGTCTGCGCCGCGAAGCCGAGATGGATGCCGGGGAGCCGGATGATGTCCCGGCTGTCCATGTCCACCGTGGCGTTGAGCTCGGGGAAGCGTGCCAGGGCGGCCGTGCAGATACGGGCCAGGAGGGCGAGCAGGGAGACCTTGGGGCCGCCCGCGGCGTTCATCGCCGCGCGGGCGGCGAGGAGTTCGGTGGCGTCGGCGTCCACCCAGCAGGTGGCATCGGGGATCTCGCGCCGGCTGCGGGCGAGTTTGTCGGCCACGGCGCCGCGCACCCCGCGCAGCGGAATCCGCTCCTCCGCCGGACCGGTCACGGGGGCGGGGGCCGTCGTCGCGACCGCCGGCTCGACATCGGCCCGGAGAGCCCGCTCGACATCGGCCCGGAGGATCAGCCCCTCGGGCCCGGAGCCCTTGAGCCGCCGCAGATCGACGCCGTGCTCCCGGGCCAGCCGGCGCACCAGGGGCGAGATCACCGGAATGGGCTCCGCGTCGTTCCGCACCGCCGTCGTCTCGCGCGGCGGGGCGGGGGAGCGCTGGACGCGACGGCGCCGCGCGGCGGGAGCGGTGGTGCCGTAGCCGACCAGCACATTGCCCGATCCGGCCGCGCTCTCGGCGACCGGTCCACCGGAGGCGGGCGGGCCCGCGGCCTCGTCCGAGCCCTCCGGGACGGCGACCGTGATCAGTGGCGCCCCCACCGGCACCTCCGCGCCCTCATCGCCGTACCGGGCCGTCACCACACCGCCGTAGGGACAGGGCACGTCGACCATCGCCTTGGCCGTCTCGACCTCCACCACCGGCTGGTCGACCGCGACCACATCACCGACCTGGACCAGCCAGCGCACGATCTCCGCGCCGGTCAGCCCCTCGCCCAGATCGGGCAGGGTGAACTCCCGTACGACAGTCATCGGGCCGCGCTCCCCTCTGTCCACTCCGACTCCCACTGCAGCCGGGCGACGGCGTCCAACACCCGGTCCACACCAGGTAGATGGTGCCGCTCCAGCATGGGCGGCGGGTAGGGAATGTCGAATCCGGCGACGCGCAGCACGGGCGCCTCCAGGTGGTGGAAGCAGCGCTCGGTGACCCGGGCGGCGATCTCCCCGCCGGGCCCGCCGAATCCGGCCGCCTCATGGACCACCACGGCGCGCCCGGTCCGCCGTACGGAGGCGCAGACCGTCTCGTCGTCGAAGGGGACGAGCGAGCGCAGATCGACGACCTCGAGGTCCCAGCCCTCGTCCCGGGCCGCCTCGGCGGCTTCGAGGCACACCGGCACGGAGGGGCCGTAGGAGATCAAGGTGGCGGCCCGGCGGCCGCCGGTGCCGGGCCCGCGCACCACCGCGCGCCCGATCGGCGGCACCCGCTCGGGGGCGTCGGCCGACCAGTCGGCCTTGGACCAGTACAGCCGCTTGGGCTCGAGGAAGATCACGGGGTCGTCGGAGGCGATGGCGGCGCGCAGCAGCCCGTAGGCGTCGGCGACGGTCGCGGGGGCGACGACATGGAGGCCGGGGGTGGCCATGTAGTAGATCTCGGAGGAGTCGCTGTGGTGCTCGACGCCGCCGATACCGCCCCCGTAGGGCACCCGCACGGTGATCGGCATCGGCATGGCGCCCCGGGTGCGGTTGCGCATCCGCGCGACATGGCTGACGAGCTGCTCGAAGGACGGGTACGCGAAGGCGTCGAACTGCATCTCGACCACCGGCCGCAGCCCGTACATGGCCATGCCGACGGCGGTGCCGAGGATGCCGGCCTCGGCGAGCGGCGTATCCGTGCAGCGGTCCTCGCCGAACTCCTCGGCCAGCCCGTCGGTGATCCGGAAGACGCCGCCGAGGGTGCCGACGTCCTCGCCGAGGACGTGGACGGACGGATCGGCGGCCATGGCGTCGCGCAGCGCGCGGCCGAGGGCCTGGGCCATGGTGGCGGGCTTACGGGCGGTGTCGGCCCCGACGGCGGTGGTCATCGCTCTCCCTTCCCTGCTTCGCCGGCCTCGGCGTCCAGCTCCGCGCGCAGCTGGGCCGCCTGCTCGCGCAGCTGGCCGGTCCGGACGGCGTAGACGTGCTCGAAGAGCTCCATGGGGTCCAGGACCGGGTCCTGGTGCATCCGCGTCCGCAGATCGGCCGCGAACCGCTCCGCGGACTCCCGCGCGGTCCGGACGCCCTCGTCGTCGAGCAGCGAGCGGTCCCGCAGGGCGTCCTCCAGGAGCGTTATCGGGTCGTGGGCGCGCCATGCCTCGACCTCGGAGTCGGGGCGGTAGCGGGTGGCGTCGTCGGCGTTGGTGTGGGCGTCGATGCGGTAGGTGACCGCCTCGACCAGGGTGGGCCCGCCTCCGCCGCGGGCCCGGTGCACCGCCTCGGCCAGGACCTGGTGGACGGCGGCCGCGTCATTGCCGTCGACGAGGCGGCCGGGCATGCCGTATCCGACCGCCTTGTGGGCGAGGGAGGGCGCGGCGGTCTGCTTGGCGAGCGGGACGGAGATGGCGAAGCCGTTGTTCTGGACGAGGAAGACGACCGGGGCGTGCCAGACGGCCGCGAAGTTGAGGGCCTCGTGGAAGTCGCCCTCGCTGGTGCCGCCGTCGCCGACCAGGGCGAGCGCCACGACGTCGTCGCCCTTGAGGCGGGCGGCGTGGGCCAGGCCCACGGCGTGCGGCAGCTGGGTGGCCAGCGGGGTGCACAGCGGGGCGACGCGGTGTGCGTGCGGGTCGTAGCCGGAGTGCCAGTCGCCGCGCAGCAGGGTCAGGGCGTCGACGGGGTCGAGACCGCGGACCACGGCGGCCAGGGTGTCGCGGTAGCTGGGGAAGAGCCAGTCGCGGTCCTCCAGCACCAGCCCGGCCGCCACCTGGCAGGCTTCCTGGCCGGTGGAGGAGGGATAGACGGCCAGCCGGCCCTGCCGGGTGAGGGCGGTGGCCTGGGCGTTGTAGCGGCGGCCGCGCACCAGCTCCCGGTGGAGCCGGGTCAGCAGATCGGGAGAGACGTCGGCGGCAGCGGCGGTGCCCAGCACGCGGTACGGCTCGGTGTCGGGCAGCAGCGGCGCTGCGTCGACGCGGGGCTGCCAGCCGGGCGGGGGAGTGGGCCGGTAGGCACCGGGCTGCTCAAGGACCGTCATGTCGCGACCTCCTGGGCGTGGCGTACGGCGGGAGGGCGGGGCGTGCCGTGCGGCAACGCCCTCCCCTACCGATTGTTCGGTCGTCGACGCATTTTGGCTACAGGCGACCCAAGCCTGTGGACAAACGGTTCTGCAACGCCTGTGATGAAGACAGGACGTCCATGAAGGGGAGGCGGGGCGATATGCGGGGCGAACAGATGGCCAATCCGGACGGCAAACCCCCGGCGCGCCCCCTGGACTCCATCGACCGCGAGATCCTGCGGCTGCTCCGGACGGACGGCCGCGCCTCCATACGCTCCGTGGCCGAGCAGGTGCACGTCTCGCGCGCCAACGCCTACGCGCGGATCAACCGCCTGATCGACGACGGGGTGATCCGCGGTTTCAGCGCCCGGGTGGACCAGGAGCGGGCCGGGCAGGGCGCGTCCGCGTACATCACCCTGAAGATCGTCCAGAACTCCTGGCGCACCGTGCGCGAACAGCTCCGGGAGCTCCCCGGGGCGGCCCACATCGCACTGGTCAGCGGGGACTTCGATGTCCTGCTGCTGGTGCACACCGAGGACAACCGCTCGCTGCGCGAGCTGGTCCTCACCCGGCTCCAGGCCATGCCGGAGGTGCTGAGCACCCGGACGCTGCTGGTGTTCGAGGAGACGGATCTGGACTCGGAGCCCTAGGCCGGGCTTAGGGCTGGATGCGCAGACCGTCCAGGGCTAGGTGCAGCGTAGGGCTGGGTGCGCAGGTCCCGCCTAGGGCTGGGTGCGCAGGCCCGCGAAGGCCGTACGGACCACGGCCTCGGCCACCTCGTGGGAGGTCGCGGCCCCGCCGCGGCCCGGCCGGTACCACTCCACAATGGAGTTGATCATGCCGAAGAGCAGCCGGGTCGCCAGCCGGACGTCCACATCGGACCGCAGATCGCCGTCGGCCGCCGCCTGTTTGAGCAGCTCGGCGACCTGGTGGTCGAACTCCCGGCGCCGTTCCATGGCCCACCGCTCGGTGTCCGTGTTGCCCCGGACCCGCAGCAGCAGGGTGACGTAGGGCAGCTCCGCCATCAGCACCTCGGCGGTCCGCCGGGCCACGTGCTCCAGCCGTTCGATCGCCCGCCCCTCCCGCGCGGCGGGCTCCTGGAGGATGCCGAACAGTCCGTCCAGGGCACGGCTTATGGCGAGCCGCAGCAGCTCCTCCTTGCCCTTCACATGGTGGTAGATGGAGGACTTGGAGATGCCGGCGGCCTTGGAGAGGTGCTCCATGGAGGTGCCGTCGTAACCGCGTTCGTTGAACACCTCCACGGCAACCGCGAGCAGCGATTCGGGCGTGTAGGTGTCGCGCTTGGCCATGGTCATGATTACAGCAGCTCCCCTTCGGCGGCCGCACGCCGGATCAGCGCCGGGGAAGGGGCACGGCGGCCGGTCGGGCAGGCTTCGCGGGGATCTCGCAGCGTTCGATCACCGTCATACCGCGGCATACCGCAGATCCTTTTCGACGAAGTTGTCCACAGGTTCGCCAGGCCCCCTTGTCCCGACCGATCGTTCGGTTACTCTAGCTCTGTCGCCCTTCCCAGCCCAGCCCCAGCTCGACGAGGAGTTGGTCAGTCGTGACCGCCGCACTCACCACCGCGCAGTTGACGCAAGAGCACCGCCCCACCCTCGACCAGGCCCTGGAGGCGATCCGTACCCGTGCCTACTGGTCCCCGCACCCCGAGCACCCGAAGGCTTACGGCGGCGAGGGCCGAGGCGGGCGCCCGAGCCTGAGCGTCGCCGAGGGCCAGGCGGCGTTCGAGGCGCTGCGCGGCAAGCGTCTCGAGCTGGACCAGCCGGGCACCGACGGCTGGACGGGCTCCGAGGTCTCGCCGTTCGGGGCGGAGATGGGCATGGAGTATCCGCATCCGGACCTCGATGTGCTCCTCCCGGCGATGCGGGCGGGGATGTCCGCCTGGCGGGAGGCCGGCCCCGAGACGCGGGCCCTGGTGTGCCTGGAGATCCTGGCCCGCATCAGCGCCCGGTCGCATGAGTTCGCCCAGGCGGTCATGCACACCAGCGGCCAGGCGTACATGATGGCCTTCCAGGCCGGCGGTCCCCACGCCCAGGACCGCGGTCTGGAGGCGGTGGCGTACGCGTTCGCCGAGCAGACCCGCACTCCGGGCGCGGCGGACTGGTCCAAGCCGCAGGGCAAGCGCGACCCGCTGCGCCTGCGCAAGACGTTCACGGCCGTCCCGCGCGGCATCGCGCTGCTGATCGGCTGCAACACCTTCCCCACGTGGAACGGCTATCCGGGGCTCTTCGCCTCGCTCGCCACCGGCAATCCGGTGCTGGTCAAGCCGCACCCCCAGGCCGTGCTGCCGCTAGCGCTCACCGTCCGGACGGCGCGCGAGGTGCTGCGGGAGGCGGGGTTCAGCCCCGATCTGGTGGCGCTGGCGGCCGAGCGGCCGGACGAGGGGATCGCCAAGGTCCTCGCCGTCCGCCCCGAGATCCGCATCATCGACTACACGGGCTCGACCGCCTTCGGCGACTGGCTGGAGACCCACGCCCGCCAGGCCCAGGTCTTCACGGAGAAGGCGGGGGTCAACACGGTCGTCATCGACTCCACCGACGACTACCAGGGCATGCTGGCCAATCTGGCGTTCTCCCTGTCCCTCTACAGCGGCCAGATGTGCACCACCCCGCAGAATCTGCTGATCCCCCGCGCCGGCATCACCACCGACGCCGGACCCAAGACATACGACGAGGTGGTGGCCGACCTGGCGGCGGCGGTGGACGGGCTGCTGGCCGACGACGCACGGGCGAGCGCCCTGCTGGGCGCGATCGTGGGGCCGCGGGTCCAGGAGCGGCTGGAGGCCGCTCCCGGTCTGGGCGGCGTCGCCCTGGCCTCCCGCGCGGTCACCCACCCCGACTTCCCGGACGCCACGGTCCGTACGCCGCTGATGGTCAAGGCCGACGGCGCGCGGAAGTTCTGGGAGGGAGCGGAGCCGGACGCGCCCTATCTGTCCGAGTGCTTCGGCCCGGTCTCCTTCGCCGTCGCCGTCGACTCCACGGAGGAAGCGGTGGCGCTGCTGCGCCGGACCACCCGGGACAAGGGCGCGATGACGGTCGGCGCGTACACCACCTCACCGGAGGCGGAGCGGCTGATCGAGGAGGCGTGTCTGGAGGAGTGCGCCCAGCTGTCGCTCAATCTGACCGGCGGGGTGTATGTGAACCAGACTGCGGCCTTCTCCGACTTCCACGGCACCGGCGGCAACCCGTCGGCCAACGCCACGCTGTGCGACGGCGCGTTCGTGGCCGGCCGGTTCCGCATGGTCGAGGTCCGCCGCCCGGCGGAGTAACCGGGTCCGGTCCGCGGGGCGTGCCACCGCGCACGCCCCCTCCGCCCCGGACCGCCCCGTGCGGGTCCGCTCGCCGCGTTGTCCGTCCACCAGACCCTAGGCGGGGCGGGCGGGGCCGCCCCAGTGGAAGAGGGCCATGGCCACGCTGGTGGCCAGGTTGTAGCTGGACACCTGCGGCCGCATGGGGAGGGCCACCAGCCTGGTGGCCTGCTCCCGCAGCTCCGGAGAGATCCCGTGCCGCTCGGAACCGAAGGCGAGCAGCGCGTCATCGGGAATGGTCACCGACCGGATGTCCGCCCCCTCCGGGTCCAGCACGTACAGCGGCCCCTCCGGAAGGGCGTCGCCCGGCAGCCGCTCGACCGCGGTGGCGAAGTGGAGCCCCGCGCCCGCGCGCACGGCGTTCGGATGCCAGGGGTCGATATCGCCGGTGGTGACCACCCCCGTGGCCCCGAACCCGGCGGCGAGCCGGACCACGGCCCCGACGTTGCCGAGGTTGCGGGGGTTGTCCAGCACGACCACCGGGGCCGAACGGGGCCGTTCGCACAGCTCGTCCAGGTTCTCCTGACGGCCGCGCCGGACCGCCAGGGCGGCGACCCGGGTGGGGTGCACCCTGGGCACCAGATCGCGCAGGGTCCCGGCCTCCACCTCCACCAGGAGGTCCGCGATCACCTCGGTGAGATCGTCGGCCAGGTCCGCGGCGAGTTCCAGGGCGGCCGCCTTGTCACTGGTGACCGCGGCACGCACCTCCGCGCCGAACCGCAGCGCGTGCTTCAGCGCGTGGAAGCCGTCGAGCAGCACGGTCTCGGGGGCCGTCGCGCGCCAGTGCCGTACGGCCTGCGCGGCCTGGTCATCGATCATTCCCTCAGCGTACGAGGGTGTCGGCCGGGGATTCCTCGGCGCTCCCCCGCGTCCGTTGTCCCGGCAGCCACACGGCGCGCGCCGCCACCCGGTCCCGGGCCCGGCCGAGCCGTGCCCCGGCCCAGCGCAGGACGCCCGTCGGCAGGAAGACCGCGTCCGCCGCGATCGCGGCCAGCGAGAAGAAGGGCAGCCCCAGCAGAACCGCGATGCCGAGGTGCTCCAGCATCAGCAGGACGAGCATCACGTTCTTGACCCGCCGGTTGAGCAGGGTGAAGGGGAAGGCCACCTGCGCGATGACCGTGCCGTAGGTCAGCACCATCACCAGGGTGCCGCTGGAGGCGAACACGTCGGCCAGCGCCGGCCAGGGCGAGAAGTAGTCCAGGTGCAGCGGGTAGTAGAGGGCGGTGCCGTCCTGCCAGCGCGAGCCCTGGACCTTGTACCAGCCGGCCGAGGCGTACAGCAGACACACCTCGGCCATGATCACCAGCAGGGCGCCGTTGTGCGCCACGTTGGCGAGCGCGTCCAGGACGGTGCGCGGCTCCCCCGGTGCGTAACGCTTGACGAACCACCAGCCGGCCTGGGCGATCCACAGCCCCCACAGGACGGTGGCCCAGCCCACTCCGGGCAGGGGGCCGTCGGCGGTCAGGAAGAGCCGGGCGTCGGTGCACAGCTGTGCCCAGAGCAGGGCGGCCCCGGTGACGGCCCACAGCACGACTCCGGTGACATCGCGCGGCGGCCGCTCGCGGTCCGCCTGCCGGGCCGCCCGGCGCGCGTCCAGGGACCACACCTGCCCGCATCGGGTCAGCGCCAGGTACATCGCCATCAGATGGACGAGATTGTCGCCGCCGTCCCCGACGAAGACGCTGCGGTTCTGGAGTGACAGCACCCCGAGCATGAACAGCACGGACATGGTGCGGGTGCGCCAGCCCAGCAGCAGCAGCGCGCTGGAGGCGATGGCGAGGGCGTAGACGACCTCGAACCACACCACGCTGTCGGACCACATGAGCACGCTGAAGGCGCGGTTGCCGTCGATCAGCCGCGCGGCCATGTCCCAGTTCCACGGGCCGTCCGGCCCGTACAGCTCCCGGCGGTGGGGCCATTCGCGCACCAGGAAGAGCAGCCAGGTGAAGGCGAAGCCGATCCGCACCACGGCGCTCTGCCAGGGGCCGAGCGCCGATGCGGTGACGCGGGCGTGGCCGTGCGCGACGGCGGTCTGGAGGCGGGCGGAGAGGTTCACCGGCGCTTCCCCTCCGGGAGGTCGTCGGTGGTCACCGTCCACCACGGCAGCACCCGGTACACCGTCTTGGTGTCGATCTTCTCGTCGCTCCAGGGCGGCGGGGCCACCGGAGTGGTCGCGGAGCGCACCTGTATGCGCCGCACGGTGCCGCCGTCCTGCTCACGGCCGAAGCGGAGCATCACGATCCGGCGGACGTACTGCTGGGAGAGGTCGCCGCGCACCCCCTGCGGCCGCTCCTGCGCGTCATGCGAACCGACATAGAACTCCCAGGCGCGGCGCAGCTCGTTCTGCTGGGTGTGGCTGGGCAGCGGATTGTGACGGATGGCCGCCCCGTCCTGGGCCGAGAGGTCGCGCCAGCCCGTGGTCGCGGTGGAGCCGTCGGGAGTGCTGATCTCGGCACGGGCCTGGACGGCGATGTTCTGCTGGAGCGGGTTGGGGGCGAAGAGCTTCCAGACCCGTTCGAACTCCGGATAGACGTAGTCGTCTATCGCCGCGCCATGCCGCTTGGTGATGGTGTTGGGCGGTGAGACGTTCAGAAAGGCCGTCGCGAGGTGGATCGTGGCGGCGACCGCGGCGACCGCGACGCCCACCGCGACGATCAGCTGTGCGGGCAGCGAGAGCGCGGTGAGCCGTCCCGCCGCGTCGTCGAGCCGCACCGCCGCGTCGTCGTCCGGCCCCGGCTCCGTCTCCGCCATACCCCGCCCCGCTCCCCGTGGTCCTGGTCTTCGCGCACACCGGTCGGCCGCGCGCCCCCGTGGCCCCCACGCCCCGGCACCGTACCCATGCGGAACCACTCGGCACAGCGCCCTCAGCGTCATCCACAGAGTTGACACCCTACGTTCGCCCGACGGCGCCGAGCGCAGCGACGGCGTTCCCGGCAGCCCTCCCGACGGCGTTCCCTTCTTGTAGAACCTGTTCTATCTTGACGGCCCGTCAGATGAAGCCGCGGCGCGGGAGGTACGGACAGTGGACTTCACCTTCACCGAGGAGCAGCAGGCGGCCGTCGAGGCGGCGAAGGCCGTCTTCTCCTCCGTCACGCCGGACAGCGTGCCCAGCCCCGCGCTGACCGCCGGCGCCGTCGCCGAGGACTTCGATCGCCCGCTGTGGCGGAAGCTCGCCGAAAGCGATCTGCTCGGCCTGACTCTCGATCCCCGGTACGGCGGTTCGGGCCTCGACCCGCTCGCCCTGTGCCTGGTGCTGCGGGAATGCGGCCGGGTGCTGGCCCGGGTGCCGCTGCTGGAGTCCAGCGCCGCCGCGCTGGCCGTGCAGCGGTACGGCGGGGCCGAGCTGCGCGCGGCCGTACTGCCCCGGGCCGCCCGCGGTGAGCTGGTCCTCACCGTGGCCGCCGGCGGCCGCACCGGCCACGGCCCGGCCGAACTCGCCGTCCAGGCCCGGCGGAAGGGCGACGGCTGGGTGCTGGACGGCATGCAGACCGCAGTCCCCTGGGCCCACGGCGCCGAGCTGCTGCTGATCCCCGCCCACACCGGTGACGGCCATACGGTCCTGGCCCTGGTGCCCCGTGACCATGAGGGCGTCACGCTCGACGAGCAGATCTCCACCAGCGGTGAGCGGCAGGCCGAGATCCGGCTGGACGCGGTGCGGCCGGCCGATCACGAGGTGCTGGCCGCCGACGGCGCCTGGGAGTGGCTGCGCGATCTCCTCACCACCGGCACCTGCGCGCTCGCACTGGGACTGGGCTCGGCGGTGCTCGACCTCACCAGCTCCTATGTGAGCGAGCGTCAGCAGTTCGGCTTCCCGCTCGCCACCTTCCAGGCGGTCGCCGTGCAGACCGCCGACCGCTATATCGATCTGCGGGCCATGGAGGCCACGCTGTGGCAGGCGGCCTGGCGGCTGTCCCTGGACGAGGCGCGGCCGACGGCGGGCGGGCCGCTGCCCATCGCGGGGGACGTCGCCGTCGCCAAGATCTGGGCCGCCGAGGGTGTGCGCCGCGTCGTGCAGACCGCACAGCATCTGCACGGCGGCTTCGGCGCGGTCACCGACTATCCCCTGCACCGCTACCACGCCTGGGGCAAACAGCTGGAGCTCTCCCTGGGGTCCGCCGCCGCCCACGAGGAGGCGCTGGGCGAACTCCTCGCCACCCACCCCCTCGGCTGACCGGCAGACCTGCCGATCACCGCCGATCAGGACCGATCAGCGCCGATCAGTAAGGAAACCTCTAGAGAAAGAGACCCCTGGAGCAGGAAACCCCTAGAGCACGAAGGCCCCTTCGGCGGTGCCGTCGGGGCCGCTCACCATCGGCCGGCCCGCCGCGTCCCAGGCGAGCATCCCGCCGTCCACATTCACCGCGTCCAGGCCCTGCGCGACCAGATACTGCGTCACCTGGGCGGAGCGGCCGCCGACCCGGCACATCACATGCACCCGTCGGCCCTCGCCCACCGCCGCGGTCAGCTCGTCGAACCGCGCGACGACCTGGCCCATCGGGATGTGCAGCGCGCCCTCGACATGCCCGGCCGCCCACTCGTCGTCCTCCCGGACGTCCAACAGAAAACCATCGGCCGGTACCGCCGTCGCCTCCACCTGAGGAAGCTGGGCAAAATGCATCGGACACACCTCTCACACGACATCGGCAGCTGCGGCCAACCTACTACCGCACCAGCTCCGCGAGCCGGGCCTCCTTCTCCGCGGCCTGGGCCAGCAACTGCTCGGCGATCTCGTCCAGCAGCCGGTCGGGATCCTCCGGCGCCATCTTGATCATCGCGCCGATCGCACTCGACTCCAGCTCCGCGGCGACCGCGGCCAGCATCTCCTTGCGCTCGGCCAGCCACTCCAGCCGGGCGTACAGCTCCTCGCTGCGGCTCGCCCGCCGCTCCGGCGGCGGCGGCCCGGCCTCCCACTCCTCGGCCAGCGCCCGCAGCGTCTCCTCGTCCCCGGCCGCGTACGCCGCGTTGACCCGCACGATGAAGGCACCGCGCCGCTCCCGCTCGGCCTCCTCCTCGGCCAGATCCGGATGGGCCTTACGGGCCAGCTCCCGGTAGATCCGGCGGGCCCCCTCGCTCGGCCGCACCCGCGGCGGCGGCTGCACGGGCTGCTCGGTGAGCATCGCGGCCGCCTCCGGCGAGAGCCCCTCCGAGTCGATCCAGCCGTGGAACAGCTCCTCCACACCCGGCATCGGCTGCACCAGCCCCCGCGCCTCGCTCGCCTTGCGGATGTCCTCCGGATCGCCGGTGCGCGCCGCGACCGCCTCGGCGATCAGCGCGTCCAGCTCGTCGAGGCGCGAATACATCGGCCCGAGCCGCTGGTGGTGCAGGCGGGAGAAGTTATCCACCTCCACCCGGAAGGTCTCCACCGCTATCTCGAACTCGATCAGCGCCTGCTCGGCCGCGCGCACCGCCCGCTCCAGACGCTCGGCGGCCTGGGCTTCCTCCTGGGACCAGGCCTCCTCGGACCAGGCCTCCTCGAACCGCTCGTGCGATTCCGCCTGGGGCTGTGCGTCCGACACCGACTGCCGTGCCTGCTGCTGCGCTTCCGGATTCGTCACCCGCTCAGCCTACGTCCGGCCGCTGATCGGCGATGGAGCTCACACCGCCGCCCGCGTCTCATCACCCACGCCTCACACCCCCATCTCGGCCGCTATCCGCCCGTTGCGCACCGCCGTGACCAGCGCGGAGTGATCGGCTTCCGTGCGATCCGCGTACGCCACCGCGAAGGCGGCCACCGCCTCGTCCAGCTCGTCCCCCTTACCGCAGTAGCCCGCCAGCAGCCGAGGGTCGGCGCTGTGGGTGTGCGCCCGCGCCAGCAGGGCCCCGGTCATCCGCCCGTAGTCGTCCATCTGATCCGCGGCCAGCGCCGCCGGGTCCACGCTTCCCTTGCGGTTACGGAACTGCCGCACCTGGTAGTGCCGCCCCCGCACCGTGGTCCACCCCAGCAGGATGTCGCTGACCACCTGCATCCGCTTCTGGCCGAGCACCACCCGCCGCCCCTCGTGTGTGACGTCCGGCACCTCGAAACCGGCCGTCACCACATGCGGCAGCAGCGCGGAGGGGCGCGCCTCCTTCACCTGGAGCACCAGCGGCTCGCCCCGGTGGTCGAGCAGGAGCACCACATAGGAGCGGGTGCCCACGCTTCCCGTGCCGACCACCCGGAACGCCACATCGTGCACCTCGTACCGCGAGAGCAGCGGCAGCCGGTCCTCCGGCAGCGTGCCCAGATACTCGGCGAGCGCCGAGGCCACCGCCGCCGCCTCCGCGTCCGGCACCCTCCGCAGCACCGGCGGCGCGTCCACGAAGCGCCGGGCCTCCGGCCGGCCGGAGGAGCCCTCCGCGCCCGGCACGGGCTCGGTGGCCCGCGCGGCGAACCGCGCGCTGGTGTTCCGCCGGGCTTTTTCGGACACCCGCTCCAAGGTCCCGGCCAGATCCCTGGCGTCCGTGTGGGAGACCAGCTCCTCGTCCGCGATCGCGTTCCACGCGTCCGCCGCGGGCAGCTTGGCCAGCAGCCGCACCGTGCGCCGGTAGGCACCCACGGCGTCCTGGGCCGCCGCCCGGCAGACGTCCTCGTCGGCGCCCGCTTCCCGGCCGGCCAGCACCAGCGAGACCGCGAGCCGCTTCACATCCCACTCCCACGGCCCGTGGATGGTCTCGTCGAAATCGTTGAGATCGATGATCAGGCCACCGCGCGCATCGCCGTAGATCCCGAAGTTGGCGGCGTGGGCATCGCCACACAGCTGTGCCCCGATGCCGGTGACCGGTGTGGCCGTGAGGTCGTACGCCATCAGCCCGGCGGCCCCGCGCAGAAAGGAGAAGGGGGTCGCGGCCATCCGCCCCACCCGGATCGGGGTCAGCTCCGGCAGCCGCCCGGCGTTCGACCGCTCGACCTCCGCCACCGGATCCGGCCGCCCGGCGGCCCTCGGCGGCTCGGCGTGCGCCGACCGCGGCACCCGCTTGCGCAGCGCCTTGCCCCGCTGCCGGGGAGTCGGCCCGTCCCCGTGCCAGACGGCGAAGCCCGGAACCGGAGGCAGCCGACGGCCCGCCCCGCCCACCACATCCCCGCCGCTCGCGCCCCGGTCTCCGCTCCGGCCGCTCTCGCCGCTTCCGTCGCCCTGACCGCCCCGGCCGTCCGTCATCGCGCCCCCCGCCTTCCTCGCACACGACATCGACTGAGCAGACCGTACCCCCTGTCACCCCAGCCCGTCAGAGCCTGTGGATAACTCCGGCGATCATGACGAAACCCCAGCTCAGTCGCGCCTCAACCCGATTCGGCTCAAGCCCCGCCCGCCTCAGCCGGACTCGGCTCGGGCCAAGCCCCCACTCACCCCCGGCTCGGCCCGGCCCGGCTCGCACTCACCCCCGGAACTGCTCCGGGCAGCCACCCCCCGAGGGCAGATGGTTCTCCGCCCACCGCGACAGCTCCTTCAGCGCGGGCCCCAGCGCCTTCCCCGCGTCCGTCAGCCGGTAGGCCACCCGCAGCGGCGGCCCGGCGTCGACCTCCCGCACCACCAGACCCGCCGCCGCGAGCTCGGTGAGCCGGTCCGACAGCATCCGCTCGCTGATCCCCGGGATCGCCCGCCGCAGCTCGGCGAAGTACGCCCCCTGCTCCGTCAGCACGGCCACGATCAATCCCGTCCAGCGCTTTCCGAACAGCTCGAAGAACCGCGTCATCTCGCTGTCGACCTGCTTGCAGGCCTGCTCGTTGTGCTCCCCACGACCCTTCGCCATGGAATACAGACTACTGCGTTCCGGTTCGGGACTGCGAAAAAGTAAGCTACTGTGCCATCTGTAGGTACGTAGTTATTACCGGCTCCGTGGGAGCCCAGTTACCGGAGGCGTTCCATGCCAACCCTTCTGCACATCGACACGTCCGTCTCCCCCCTCGAGTCCTCCGCTTCCCGTGCGGTCACCGCCACCTTCCGCAAGGAATGGGAAGCCCAGCACCCCAACGGCACGGTGATCTACCGCGACCTGGCCGCCGATCCGGTGCCGCACCTGGAGGGCCTCGCCGTCGCCGCCGGTTTCACCGCTCCCGATCAGCACACCCCTGAGCTGCGGGCCGCCTTCGCCCTGCGGGACACCCTGGCCGGTGAGCTCGAGCAGGCCGACGCGGTCCTGATCGCGGCCCCGATGTACAACTTCACGATCCCCTCCACCCTCAAGGCGTGGCTGGACCACGTGATCATCATGGGCCGCACCGCGGGCGCCGAGCAGACCACCGTCTCGGGCACCCCCACCGTCGTCGTCGCCAGCCGTGGTGGCGGTTACGGCCCCGGCACCCCGCGGGAGAGCTTCGAATTCGTCACCAACTTCCTGGGGAAGGCGCTGGGCGACGGCCTCGGCCTCGATGTCGAGTTCGTTGTGCCGGAGCTCACGATGGCCCGCAGCAATCCGGCCATGGCCGACCTCGTCGACGTCGCGGACGCCTCCATGGCGAAGGCCCACGAGGAGGCCGCGGCCAAGGCCAAGGCGCTCGCCGCCCGCTTCGCCGCCTGATCCGCCCGCGCCCGGACACCACGCCCGGCCAGGGGCCTCCTCTTCCCGGGAGGCCCCTGCCGTCGCGCCACAAAGCGGCCGAAGAGGAACAGAGGAACAAGCGGGAGAGAAGGGACGGAGAACAACTGGGCCGAAACAGCCGGGACATACGCGAAGCGGGCCCCTCCGAGCGACTTTCGTCACTCCGGAGAGACCCGCTCCGGCTCGTGCGCGAGGGGGGAGTTGAACCCCCACGCCCTTTCGGGCACTGGAACCTGAATCCAGCGCGTCTGCCTATTCCGCCACCCGCGCATGGGTGCTGTCGTCCGGTCACTCGGCCCCGCTCCCCGGTTCGATCTTTTCGATCCGCCCGGTTCGTGTGGCGCGCCTTCCGACATGCAGAACATTAGCACGGCCTGCGGGGTGCAATCACACCCGTTCCCGCTGCCCCGCCCCCACCCGTCCTCGGAGCGTCACGGTTGCGGGACACTGTCGTCAGCACACCTCTACGATCCCTGTGAGGGGTGACACTGCTCCACAGGGCCAGGAAGGGGAACCACCCGATTTCCCGACGCGTGGATACGATCAGTAAGCAGTACCAGGACGGCATAGAGCACGACTGAGGAAGGAGGTGCCCCGTGGGAGTACTGAAACGCTTCGAGCAGCGTCTCGAGGGCCTCGTGAACGGCACCTTCGCCAAGGTGTTCAAGTCCGAGGTCCAGCCGGTCGAGATCGCCGGCGCCCTCCAGCGTGAGTGCGACAACAACGCCACGATCTGGAACCGCGACCGGACGGTCGTCCCCAACGACTTCATCGTCGAGCTGAGCGCGCCCGACTACGAGCGGCTCAGCCCGTATTCCGGGCAGCTCGGCGACGAGCTGGCCGGTATGGTCCGCGACTACGCCAAGCAGCAGCGCTACACCTTCATGGGCGCCATCAAGGTGCATCTGCAGAAGGCCGACGACCTCGACACCGGCCTCTACCGGGTGCGCAGCCGGACGCTGGCCTCCAGCGAGTCCCAGAACCCGCAGCAGGCGCCGGACCGCCCGGCCTCCGGCGCCCCGCAGCAGCGCCCCGGCGGTTACGGCTACCCCGCTCAGCCCGCCGGTGCCCCGCCGATGCCGTCCACGCCCCCCGGCGCCCGTCCGGCGCCCCGCACCGGCGGCGCCGGCCCTCAGCCACAGGGCCAGACCCGCCGCTGGATCGAGATCAACGGCACCCGCCACCAGATCTCCCGGCCCACACTCGTCCTGGGCCGCTCCACCGACGCTGACGTGCGGATCGACGATCCCGGTGTCTCCCGCAGGCACTGCGAGATCCGGGTCGGAACCCCACCGACCATCCAGGATCTCGGGTCGACCAACGGCATCGTGGTGGACGGACAGCACACCACGCGCGCTACGCTCCGCGACGGCTCGCGGATCGTCGTGGGCAGCACCACCATCGTTTACCGGCAAGCCGAAGGGTGAAGCGGGGGCAATGTCAGAGCTGACCCTCACGGTCATGCGGTTGGGTTTCCTCGCCGTACTGTGGCTGTTCGTCATCGTGGCCGTACAGGTCATCCGCAGTGATCTGTTCGGCACCCGCGTGACCCAGCGCGGTACGGCGCGCCGCGGCGCCCCCGACCGGCCGCAGCAGCAACAGCGGCAGAGCGCGCCGCCGCAGCAGCGGCAGCAGTCCGGTGGCCGCGGCCGCCGGGGCGCCCCCACCAAGCTGGTGGTCTCCGAGGGCACTCTGACCGGCACCACGGTCGCCCTCCAGGGGCAGACCATCACCCTCGGCCGTGCGCACGATTCCACAATCGTTCTGGACGACGACTACGCCTCCAGTCGGCATGCCAGGATCTACCCGGACCGTGACGGCCAGTGGATCGTCGAGGACCTCGGGTCCACCAACGGCACCTATCTCGACCGGACCCGACTCACCACACCGACACCGATTCCGCTGGGTGCGCCGATCCGCATCGGCAAGACCGTCATCGAGCTGCGGAAGTAGTAGGACCATGACGACCGGAGGGTGGGCAGCGTGGTTGGCAAGGGGCTGTACCCGGAGCCGACGGGCGAGGTGCGCATGAGTCTGTCACTGCGTTTCGCGGCCGGATCGCACAAGGGCATGATCCGGGAGGGCAACGAGGACTCCGGTTACGCCGGTCCCCGGCTGCTCGCCATCGCCGACGGCATGGGTGGACAGGCCGCCGGCGAGGTCGCCAGCTCCGAGGTGATCTCCACCCTCGTCCAGCTCGACGACGATGTGCCGGGCTCGGACATCCTGACCTCCCTGGGCAGCGCCGTGCAGCGGGCCAATGAGCAGCTGCGCGTCATGGTCGAGGAGGACCCGCAGCTGGAGGGCATGGGCACCACGCTCACCGCCCTGCTGTGGACCGGCCAGCGGCTCGGTCTGGTGCACGTCGGCGACTCGCGCGCGTATCTGCTGCGTGACGGTGTGCTCACCCAGATCACCCAGGACCACACCTGGGTGCAGCGCCTGGTCGACGAGGGCCGGATCACCGAGGAGGAGGCGGGCACCCACCCGCAGCGCTCCCTGCTGATGCGCGCGCTGGGCAGCGGCGACCATGTCGAGCCCGATCTGTCCATCCGCGAGGTCCGGGCCGGCGACCGCTATCTGATCTGCTCCGACGGCCTGTCCGGCGTCGTGAGCCACCAGACCCTCGAGGAGACCCTCGCCAGCTACCAGGGCCCCCATGAGACCGTGCAGGAGCTGATCCAGCTCGCCCTGCGCGGCGGCGGTCCCGACAACATCACCTGCATCGTCGCCGACGTCCTCGACGTCGACGGCGGCGACACCCTCGCCGCCCAGCTCAACGACACCCCCGTGATCGTGGGCGCGGTCGCCGAGAACCAGGTCCCCCTCGGGGACGGCGGCGCCGCGCACACCCCCGCGGGCCGCGCCGCCGAGCTCGGCCGGTCCGTCCCGCAGCAGGGCGACGCGCAGGGCGGCTTCGGACCGCCCGGCAGCGGCGATCCGGCCATCGGGGGTCCGCAGGGCAGCTTCGGGGCGTACGCCGACGGGGACTTCAGCAAGAAGAGCGGCCGTAAGACGTGGGCCAAGCGGTCACTCTTCATCGTGCTGGGCCTCGCCGTGATCGGCGGCGGGCTCTACGGCGGCTATCGCTGGACCCAGACGCAGTACTACGTGGGCTCCAACGGCGACCATGTCGCGATCTACCAGGGCATCAGCCAGGACCTCGCCTGGATCAAGCTGAACAAGGTCCATGAGGACCACCGCGAGATCGAACTCAAGTACCTCCCGGCCGACCAGCGCGGCCGCGTGGAGGACACCATCGCGGTCAGCGGTCTCGGCCAGGCCCAGGACAAGACCAAGGACCTCGCCACCCTCGCCAGCGCCTGCAAGAAGGCCGAGGCCCAGGAGAAGGCCGAGGACGATCAGAAGGACCTCACCGGCGACAAGGACAAGGGCGGCAGCGCCGGGGGCAAGGCCTCCAGCAGCGCCTCCCCGTCCCAGAGCGGCGGCACCCAGCCGGGGGACCAGAGCATGCAGACGCAGACCGGGCCGCTCGCCGCCAAGGCCACGACCAAGCCCACGCCGACGACCACTCCCACTCCGCATCCCGGCCCCACCCTCTCGGAGGAGGAGAAGAAGTTGGTCCCGCAGTGCAGCAGCACCCAGCAGTGAAGCCGTAAGGGGCCGTCCACCCATGAGCAGTAGTACGACCAACACGACGACGATCAGTACGGCCGGGCCACCGAGCAGGCGGAACACCGAGCTGGCCATGCTGGCCTTCGCGGTGATCATTCCGGTCTTCGCCTACGCCAACGCGGGCCTGGCGCTCAGCGACGAGATGCCCTCCGGCATGCTCAGCTACGGCCTCGGCCTCGGCCTGCTGGCCGGCGTCGGCCATCTGGTGGTCCGGAAGTTCGCGCCGTACGCGGATCCGCTGCTGCTGCCGATCGCCACGCTCCTCAACGGGCTGGGCCTGGTGCTCATCTGGCGGCTGGACCAGTCCAAGCGGCTGGCCCAGCGGGCGGAGAGCATCAACCAGGTCTTCTCGCCCTCGGCCCCCAACCAGCTGATCTACTCGGCGCTGGGTGTCGCCCTCTTCGTCGGCGTCCTGATCCTGCTCAAGGACCACCGCCTGCTCCAGCGCTACACCTACATCTCCATGGCGGTGGCGCTGATCCTGCTGATCCTTCCGGTGTTCTTCCCGGCCCGGTTCGGCGCGCGCATCTGGATCACCATCGGCGGCTTCTCCATCCAGCCCGGTGAGTTCGCCAAGATCATCATTGCCGTGTTCTTCTCCGGCTATCTGATGGTCAAGCGGGACGCGCTCGCGCTGGCCAGCCGCCGCTTCATGGGGCTGTACCTGCCGCGCGGCCGCGACCTCGGCCCGATCCTGGTGGTCTGGGGGATGAGCATCCTCATCCTGGTCTTCGAGACCGACCTGGGCACCTCGCTGCTGTTCTTCGGCCTCTTCGTCGTGATGCTGTACGTCGCCACCGAGCGCACCAGCTGGATCGTCTTCGGTCTGCTGATGTCCGCGGCCGGCGCGGTCGGCGTCGCGACCTTCGAACCGCACGTCCAGCAGCGTGTGGACGCCTGGCTCGACCCCTTCGCGGCCTTCAAGACCGGCGGCAGTGACCAGATCGCCCAGGCCTTGATGGCCTTCGGCTCCGGCGGTGTCTTCGGCACCGGCCTCGGCCAGGGCAACTCCGACCTCATCGGCTTCGCCGCCAACTCCGACTTCATCCTGGCCACGGTCGGCGAGGAGCTCGGGCTCGCCGGAACCATGGGCATCCTGCTGCTCTACGGCCTGATCGTGGAGCGCGGTGTGCGCACCGCCCTCGCGGCCCGTGACCCGTTCGGCAAGCTGCTGGCCATCGGCCTGTCCGCGGCCTTCGCCATCCAGGTCTTCGTCGTCGCGGGCGGTGTGATGGGCCTCATCCCGCTGACCGGTATGACCATGCCGTTCATCGCGTCGGGTGGTTCGTCCGTCATCGCCAACTGGGCACTCGTCGCCATCCTGATCAAGATCAGCGACACCGCGCGCCGTCCGGCGCCGACGCCCGCTCCCACTACAGACGCCGAGATGACCCAGGTGGTCCGACCGTGAACAAGCCCCTGCGCCGAATCGCGATCTTCTGCGGGCTCCTCGTCTTCGCCCTGCTGCTGCGGGACAACTGGATCCAGTACGTCCAGGCCGACGAGCTGAAGAACCACGACAAGAACCGCCGCGTCCTGATCGCCCGTTACAGCCAGCCGCGCGGCAACATCATCGTCGACGGCCAGCCGATCACCGGATCCGTCGAGACCAACGGCACCGACTTCAAGTACAAGCGCACCTACAAGAACGGCCCCATGTGGGCGCCGGTCACCGGGTACGCCTCGCAGGCCTTCGACGCCAACCAGATCGAGAAGATCGAAGACGGCATCCTCACGGGCAACGACGACCGCCTCTTCTTCAACCGGACGATCGACATGATCACCGGCAAGAAGCAGAAGGGCGGCGACGTCATCACCACCCTGAACGGCAAGGCCCAGGAGGCCGCGTTCAAGGGCCTCGGCGACAAGAAGGGCGCCGTCGCCGCGCTCGACCCGCGCACCGGCAAGATCCTCGCCCTCGCCTCGACCCCGAGCTACGACCCCTCCACGTTCGCGGGCGGGTCCACCAAGGACGAGAAGGCGTGGAACGCGCTCCTGCCGAAGAACGACAAGGACGACCCGATGCTCAACCGGGCGCTCCGTCAGACCTACCCGCCCGGCTCGACCTTCAAGGTCGTCACCGCCGCGGCCGCGCTGGAGAACGGCAAGTACACCGACATCGACGCCCCGACGGACTCCCCGGACCCCTGGAAGCTCCCGCTGTCCGTCAAGCCCCTGCCCAACGAGGGGAACATCCCCTGCGAGAACGCTTCGCTGCGGCAGGCGCTCCGCTACTCCTGCAACACGGTCTTCGGCAAGCTCGGTGACGACCTCGGCGAGGACAAGATGCGGGAGCAGGCCGAGAAGTTCGGCTTCAACGAGACGGTCGACACCCCCGTCCGCGCCTACGCCAGCGTCTACCCCAAGGACATGGACCGGCCGGGCAACGCGATGTCGGCCATCGGCCAGTTCGACACCCGGGCCACCCCGCTCCAGATGGCGATGGTCGCCGCCGCGGTCGCCAACGACGGCAAGCTGATGAAGCCGTACATGGTCGACTCGCTGCGCGCCCCCAACCTCAACACCATCGAGCAGACCAGCCCGGAGGAGATGAGCCAGCCGGTCAGCGCGGAGAACGCCCACAAGCTCCAGGACATGATGGAGACCGTGGTCAAGGAGGGCACCGGCACCAGCGCCCAGATCCCGGGCGTCACGGTCGGCGGCAAGACCGGTACCGCGCAGCACGGCGTCGCCAACAGCAAGAACCCCTACGCGTGGTTCATCTCCTACGCCAAGGGGGACGACGGCTCCCCGGTCGCGGTCGCGGTCGTCATCGAGGGGTCCGACACCCTCCGCGGCGACATCGCCGGTGGCAAGCTGGCCGCGCCGATCGCCAAGAGCGTGATGCAGGCCGTCCTGGACACCGAGCGCGACAAGTGAGGCCCGTCACGTCCGGATATCAATCCCGCACGTCGCCGTACCGGTCCGGTATCAAGTAGCGGCTGAGGCCAGGTCCCGTAAGACGTGCCGGGTACGGTATGCCCGAGCAGCACTTCACCGGCCCCCACAGGTGCGGCCGGGAACCACGGAAGAGGGCTGGAGTAGCTATGGAAGAGCCGCGTCGCCTCGGCGGGCGGTATGAGCTGGGCTCGGTGCTCGGCCGCGGCGGGATGGCGGAGGTCTACCTCGCGCACGACACCCGCCTCGGCCGTACTGTCGCTGTGAAGACGCTGCGGGCGGACCTCGCCCGTGACCCGTCCTTCCAGGCCCGGTTCCGCCGAGAGGCCCAGTCGGCCGCCTCGCTCAACCATCCCGCGATCGTCGCGGTCTACGACACCGGCGAGGACTACGTCGACGGTGTCTCGATTCCGTACATCGTGATGGAGTACGTCGACGGCTCCACCCTGCGTGAGCTTCTTCACTCGGGCAGAAAGCTGCTCCCGGAGCGCTCGCTGGAGATGACCACCGGCATCCTCCAGGCCCTCGAGTACTCACACCGCAACAACATCGTCCACCGGGACATCAAACCGGCCAACGTCATGCTCACGCGCAGCGGCCAGGTCAAGGTGATGGACTTCGGCATCGCGCGGGCCATGGGCGATGCCGGTATGACCATGACGCAGACGGCCGCCGTCATCGGCACCGCGCAGTACCTCTCCCCCGAGCAGGCCAAGGGCGAGACCGTCGACGCGCGCAGCGACCTGTACTCCACCGGCTGTCTGCTCTACGAGCTGCTGACCGTAAGGCCGCCGTTCGTGGGCGACTCCCCGGTGGCCGTCGCCTATCAGCACGTGCGGGAGGAACCGCAGCCGCCGAGCACGTACGACCCCGAGATCACCCCGGAGATGGACGCCATCGTCCTGCGGGCCCTGGTCAAGGACCCCGACTACCGCTATCAGTCGGCCGATGAGATGCGCGCCGACATCGAGGCGGCCCTGGAGGGCCAGCCGGTCGCCGCCACCGCCGCGCTGGGCGCGGTCGGCTACGGCGCCGACGACCAGCCCACCACGATGCTGCGCCCGCAGGACGGCGGCGCCGGGGCGCAGACCTCGATGCTCCCCCCGATGCGCGAGGACGACGGCGGCTTCGGCTACGACGAGCGGCCGGACCGCGGACGGGGACGCTCCGGGAAGAAGGGCAATCTCTCGACGATCCTGCTGATCCTCGCCGGGATACTGGTGCTGGTCGGTGCGATCTTCATCGGGAAGTCGCTGTTCGGGGGCGGGAACAACGACGGCACGGTCCAGGTGCCCAACCTGGTCGGCAAGTCGTTGGCCGAGGCCAAGAACCAGGGGGAGAACGGCGACTTCAAGGTCAAGAACGTCGGCTCCAAGTTCTGCGCCGACGCGGAGAAGAACACCGTCTGCGAGCAGAACCCCGAGGGCGGCGGCGAGATCGAGCGGTACGGCACGGTCGAGCTGACCATGTCCAAGGGCCCCAAGCCCGCGGCCAAGGTCGAGGTGCCCGACGTCCTGAACGTGCAGTACGAGACGGCCAAGTCGCAGCTGGAGTCCAAGGGCTTCCAGGTCGAGCAGAAGACCCAGCAGTCCGACCAGACCGCCGGCAAGGTGATCGACCAGGACCCGAAGGGCGGTAAGAAGGTCGCGAAGGGCTCCACGATCACTCTGACCGTCGCCGAGGCGCAGGAGAAGGTGGTCGTCCCGGACGTGACCACGCAGAAGGTCGAGGACGCCACCTCGTCCCTCCAGGGCAAGGGCCTCAAGGTCCAGACGCAGGAGGTCGAGAACGGCGATGTCGAGGCCGGCACGGTCACCGACCAGACGCCCAAGGGCGGCCAGGAGGTCCTGCCCGGTTCGACGGTCACGCTGACCGTCGCCAAGGCCCCCGAGCAGCAGGAGAACGCACAGGTGCCCAACCTGGGCGGCCAGTCCCTCAAGGACGCCAAGAAGGCGCTCCAGGACGCGGGCCTCAACGTGGGCAACATCGCCGGTCCGCAGGACGACAACGCCACCGTGGTGGCCAGCCAGCCCGGTGCGGGCACCCAGGTGCCCAAGGGTCAGTCCGTGAACCTCATCACGGTCGCCGGGCAGGGCGGGAACGGCAACGGTGGCGGTGGGAACGGCGGAAACATCTTCGGCGGCCAAAGCGGCCTCGACTCCCTCGGCTGATCCGCCACCGGCCCCCGGAGGGGCCCTGTAGCACGGGGAAGCCCCCGGCACTCGGAGATGGGTGCCGGGGGCTTCCCCGTATCCGTGCCCGCTGGGCGCTCCGGGGGGGGGAGCCGCCGCTAACGCAGCTCCTTGGGGAGCGTGCGGTCCGCGTCGACCTTCTCGGTGCGCTCCAGTTCGCCCCAGACGATGTAGCGGTGGCGGGAGGTGTAGACGGGGGTGCACGTCGAGAGCGTGATGTAGCGGCCCGGCTTCTTCTTCCCGGACTCCTTCGGGACCGCCTTCAGCACGTCCACGTTGTACTTGGAGGTCTCCGGCAGCGTCGCGTAGACCTTGTAGACGTACCAGGTGTCGCGGGTCTCGAAGACCACCGCGTCGCCGTCGTGGACCTTGTCGATGTTGTGGAACTTCGCGCCGTGCCCGTCCCGGTGCGCGGCCAGGCTGAAGTTGCCCTTCTCGTCCCACGGCATCGCGGACTTGACCGGCTTGGTGTAGTAGCCGGCGACGCCGTCGTTGAGGGTCTCGGTGCTGGTGCCCTTCTTGACCAGCACCTCGCCGTTGTGCATGGCCGGTACGTGCAGGAACCCGATGCCGTCCTTGGTGTCGAGCGAACCCGGCCCCTGCTGCGACCAGTGCTTGCGCACCCGGTCGCCCTGCTTCTTCGCCTCACGGTCGGCCAGGACGTTGGTCCACCACAGCGAGTAGACGACGAACAGGCCGAGGATGATCCCCGCGGTGATCAGCAACTCGCCGAAGATGCCTATGGCCGCGGCCACCCGCCCGCGGCGGGGACGGGAGCTGGGCGTTGCGGGCGGGCCGGGGTGCCGGTCCTGTCGTTCGTCGTGGTCGGTCCGTGCCACCGCGTGGTACCCCTTTTTCTGGTGTTCCGGCTGTTCCCGCTCACTCGACCAGCGCGTCCGGCTTTCCCTCGCTACGCGGCCGCTCCTCGACCATCTTGCCCCAGACGATCATCCGGTAGGTGCTGGTGAACTCCGGGGTGCAGGTGGTCAGCGTGATGTAGCGGCCCGGTTTGGTAAAGCCGGAGCCGGGCGGCACCGGCTTGATGACGCCCGTGTTGGACGGCGGCGTCTGCGGCAGGATGCTGCTCATCTCATAGGTGTAGTACCGGTTCTGCGTCTCGACGACGATCTTGTCGCCGGGCTTGAGCCGGTTGATGTAGCGGAACGGCTCGCCATGGGTGTTGCGGTGCCCGGCGAGCGCGAAGTTGCCCTTCTTGTCCCACGGCATCGCGGTCTTCAGGGGGCTCTTGCCGTAGTGGCCGACCATGCCGCGGTCGAGGACCCTGTGCTTGTCGATGCCCTCGGCGATCGGCGCCTTCACGTCCAGCTTGGGGATGTAGATGATCGCGAACCCCTGCCCGGGGGAGAAGACACCCGGGTCGCGGTCGTCACCGCCGTTCTCGTCCCACTTCTTCTGGAGGTTGTTCGCGGCGCCGTTCGCCTGCTGATGCGCACGGATGTTCGTCCACCACAGCTGATAGGTGACGAACAGCAGCATCAGCACGCCGAACGTGATGAACAGCTCGCCGATCAGCCGGCTCGCCACCACCCCGGGGCTGTCCTTGCTCGCCCGCGCGGCGCGCTTGGCCTCCATACGGGTGCGGGGCCGGTCGGCCCCGGCGCTCCGCGGGGCCCCGGCGGTCCCCGCGGCACCCGGCTCCGCCGTACCGCCCCTGGCCCGGGAGCCGTGTCTGCCGACGCGCTTCCCGGCCCCCCTGGCGGCCTTACGGCGGGCGGCCCGGCCGCCGGGCGGGGGCTTGGGGCCGCCGTCCCGGTCCGGCGCGACCTTGCGGAGCGGCATGGTCTGGTCGGCGGGCGCGGGCCGCGCCTCCACGGCGCGCAGGGCGACCGTCTCACCGGCCTCACCGGTCCTACCAGTCTCACCGGCCTTACGGGTCTCATGGGCCGGGACCGTCACCGGGGGCAGGACGGCCGTCTCGGCGACCTCCGGGGCCCGTGCGGACGGCTCGGCGAAGGGTGCAGGCGTCCGAGCAGCGGATCTTACGGGCGTCTCCGGGACGCGTACGGACGCCCCCTGGGCACGTACCGGCATCTCCTGGCCGTCGCGTACTCCCGGCGGCGTCTCCGGGGCGCGTACGGGCGGCTCGGCGGCGTGTGGGGGCCCCGAGGGGGCCGCGCGGGCGCGTCGGCGCCCTGTGGGCGGTCTGGCCGCCTCAACGGCCTCCTCCGGCCCGGCGGAGGCCGGGCGGGCGCGCCGTCTGCGCCCGGTGGGCGGCGGCACGGCGAGCGACGCGGTGCCGACGCCCCGCCCCGTGGGCCCGGCCGGGGCGGGGTCCGGCAGGGGATCGGCCAGCGGGTCGGCCAGCGGGGCGCGAAGGCCCTCCACAGCCGCCCCGAACGCGTCCGGTCTCCCCTGGCCGCCATGGGCGCCAGGCGGCTGGTGAGGACCGTATGGCGCGTACGGGCCGGGCTCCCGGGCGCCATGGGCAGCGCCCTCGCGCTCAGGGCGCGGTCCGGTCACTCGCCGGCCTTACCGCCGACCGCCCCGACCACCGGGGCGAGCCCCGCGGACCGCCCCACGGCCTCCGTGTCCCCGCACTCCACCAGCCAGTTGGCGAGCATGCGATGGCCCCATTCGGTGAGGACCGACTCGGGGTGGAACTGGACACCCTCGACCCGCAGTTCCCGGTGGCGCAGCCCCATGGCGATGCCGGTCTCCGTCCAGGCGGTGATCTCCAACTCCGGGGGCACCGTGTCCCGTTCCACGGCCAGGGAGTGATAGCGGGTGGCGGTGAAGGGCGAGGGCAGACCGCTGAAGACGCCGGCCCCCTCATGGGTCACCAGCGAGGTCTTGCCGTGCAGCAGCTCCGGGGCCCGCCCGACGACTCCGCCGTACGCGACGGCCATGGACTGCATCCCCAGGCAGACGCCGAACACCGGTACGCCGGTGCTCGCGCAGTGCCGCACCATATCGACGCAGACCCCCGCCTCCTCCGGGGTGCCGGGCCCGGGGGACAGCAGGACTCCGTCGAAGCCGTCCTGGGCGTGGGCGAGGGAGACCTCGTCGTTCCGCACCACCTCGCACTCGGCGCCGAGCTGATAGAGGTACTGGACGAGGTTGAAGACGAAGCTGTCGTAGTTGTCGACGACCAGGACGCGCGCGCTCATCGGGGACCCGCCATTCCCTCGTCGACCGTCACGTCGTTGAACGGCAGCAGGGGCTCCGCCCAGGGGAAGACGTACTGGAAGAGCACGAAGACGATCGCCAGCACCAACACGAGCGAAATCAGCGCCCGTACCCATGCGTTACCCGGCAGATGCCGCCAGATCCAGCCGTACATGCCATCCCTACTCACCGATGACGAAACCGATTGCAGCACCGGAGTGCAGCACCAGAGTAAGGGGCGAGGGGTGAGGCCGGAGGGTCAGCTGTACAAAGCCTTGGGCTTGCCTTGGGTAACCGATTGGGTCGCGTCGAGGTGCGCCCAGGCGATCAGACGGTGGCTGTGACCCCACTCCGGCTCGCAGGTGGTCAGGGTGAGATAGCGGCCGGAGCGGCGGAAACCGGACGCGCGTGGCACCGGATCGATCACCTCGGTGTCGGTCGGCAGGGTGCGGTAGGGCCGCCGGTCGATGCGGTACGTGAACCAGGTGGTGCCGTCGGTCAGCACCACCGCGTCACCGGGGCGCAGTTCGGGGAAGTCCTTGAAGGGGTCGCCGTAGGTGCGGCGGTGTCCGGCGACGGCGAAGTTGCCGAGGTCGCCGAGGCGGGCGGTGCGGGAGTAGTGGCCCAGTCCCTTCTTCAGGGTGCCGGTGGCGGTGCCCTCCAGGACCGGTTTGGCCCAGTCGGTGCCGAAGCGCGGGATGTACATGATCGCGAAGGAGGCGCCGGGCTCGTAGCGGCGGGGCCGTGCCGAGGGCTGGGCACCGGCGGTGACCGTGCCGGTGGCCCACCGGTCCTGGAGGTGGTCGATCTCGCCGTCCATGGCGCGGTCGGCCCGCACCGAGGTCCAGTACAGGACGTAGACCACCAGAAGAATGATCAAGGTGCCGACGGTGACGCAGATCTCACTGAGCGTTCTGATGATCAGCCGTGTGCTCAGCCGTGTGCTCAGCCGTGTGCTCGGCCGCGTACTCATCGGCCCCCACTGTCCGCCCCGCCGCCCCGGTGCCGCGTCCCGGGTGACGCGTACCGGTGTCCGCCGGTGCTATCCGACGGGCTCTGCCTGGTGCAGGTCCACTGTGCCGGAGTAACCCGGAAGAGTCACCGTGTCGTGCTGGTCGACTTTCCAGCCGAGGCCGTACGCGTCGACATAGCTGCGGTAGTTCTGGATCGCGGGCGAGGCGGCGAGGGCGGCGCGCAGCTTGCCCCGGTCGCCGACGGCGGTCACCTTGTACGGCGGGGAGTAGACCTGGCCCTGGAGGATCAGGGTGTTGCCGACGCAGCGCACCGCGCTGGTGGAGATCAGCCGCTGGTCCATGACCTTGATCCCCTTGGCGCCGCCCTGCCACAGCGCGTTCACCACGGCCTGGAGATCCTGCTGGTGGATGACGAGGTCGTTGGGCTGGGGGTCCGGGACGCCGGGAATCAGCGGAGTGGCGTTCGGCGGGGCGTCGGTGAGGGTGACGGTGAGTCCGGGGCCGGTGAGCTTCCTGGTGCCGGCGGTCTCCTCCAGCTCGGCGAGCTTGCGGCGCTCGGCCTGCGAGCTGCCGTTGTCCCGCCGGGCGAGGGCATCGACCTCGGACCGTATTGTCGCGGTGCTGTCGTCCAGGGCGCCGTTCTTACGGCTGCGCTCCTGGATGAGATCGGAGAGCCGCAGCATCGATTCATCGCTGCGGAGGTTGGTGCCCTGGGCCGTGTTGAAACTGGTCCAGAAGATCACTCCGGCCAGCGCGAAGACGGCGGCGGTCAGCAGCCGGATGGGGCGGAACCGGAGGCGGCGGGAGGCCGGGGTGGGGGAGTCAGCGGAATTGCTCAACGTACCCTTACTCCTTACGACGCCGCGGAAGGACTACGCTAACCGACATGTGGGGGAGGGACGTGGTCCCCGTCGCTGTCCCGCCCCGGCGCCGTCCGTATACATCCCGCGCGGTCACGCAGCGCATCGACAGGAGAGTTCCTCGTGCCGAAGTCACGGATCCGCAAGAAGGACGACTTCACGCCGCCGCCGGCGAAGCAGGCAGCCAGCATCAGTCTGAGCAGCGGCCGCCGGTGGGTGGCGCCTCTGATGCTGGCCATGTTCCTGATCGGCCTCGCGTGGATCGTCATCTTCTACGTGACCACGGGGGACATGCCGGTCGAGTCCCTGGGCAACTGGAACATCGTGGTCGGCTTCGGCTTCATCGCCGCGGGGTTCGTCGTCTCCACCCAGTGGAAGTGACCCGGCTTTCCCCCAGCCCCGCTCCGGCCCTGTCCCCAGGCTTTCCACAGGGTTATCCACAGCCGGGGAAAACTCAGAAGATCTGTGGATAACCTCTGCCACGTTGACGCCGGTGTGACCGGTGACGGCTATCCGTTCGATCGCTCACACCCCCGTCTTCCTGCGAAAATGCAGGTCAGCGGGGGCACCTGCGCAGGTTCTCCACAGGTTGCGCGAGATCCACCACATGCTGTGGACAACTGACCGAGCGCGACTCGATCAGGACCGCCGGAGACCGCCGTGGGCCTCGGGGAACCGCCAGGGGCGGTCTGCCGGCCATCGGGCGGCCGCCTCAACCGGCGGCGCGGCCTCGGCCGACCGCCTCGCTCAGCCGGTGAGCTGAAGCGTCCGGATCCACACCATCGCCACGATGGCGATCAGCACCAGGGCACAGGTCCCCCGCTGCACCAGCGCCCGCTTCTCACGGGGCGCGTGCACCATCCCGTACGCCACCACCGTGCCCGCGACCAGGCCGCCGACATGGGCCTGCCAGGCGATTCCGGACCAGGTGAAGGTGAAGAGCAGGTTCAGCGCCAGCAGCGCGATGACCGGCCGCATGTCGTAGTTCAGCCGGCGCATCAGCACGGCGGTGGCGCCGAGCAGGCCGAAGATCGCACCGGATGCGCCCAACGACGGCTGGTTCTGCGCGGCGAGGAGATACGACAGCGCGCTGCCGCCCAGGCCCGACAGCAGATAGAGCACGATGAAGCGGGCGCGGCCGAGCGCGGCCTCCAGCGGTCCGCCGATCCACCACAGCGAGAGCATGTTGAAGGCGATGTGCATCAGCTGTTGGTGGAGGAAGACCGAGGTCACCAACCGCCACCACTGGCCCTCGGCGACACCGACGATCTGCCCCGCGCCGGGGTCGTAGGCCCGGCCGACCAGGTCGAGGTCGTTCACCAGCCGGTCACCCGCGGACAGTGCCGCGAGCCAGATCGCGATGTTGACGGCGAGCAGGATCTTGGTGATCAGCCGGGGGTCCGAGGTGATCGTGCCGCCGGCCACGGTCCGCGGCCGGGCGGCGCGCGGCGGAGGCCCTGCGGCGGAGGCCCCGGAGCCGGTGGACACCCGTCCGCTCACGCACTCGGGGCAGTGGAACCCCACAGAGGCACTGATCATGCACTCGGGGCAGATCGGGCGCTCACAGCGAGTACAGCTGATGCCGGTCTCCCGCTGTGGATGCCGATAGCAGCAGACCGCCTGGTCCTCCATGGTGTCCCCTCGCCCCCTCGTCCACTTCCGATCGCGCGTTCCCCGCCCCGCTTGTTCACACGGACAAGCGGGGCGTGAAAGTTCCCCGCGCGGGCTCAGCCCTCGCGGGTCTCCACGACGACCGACTCGATGACGACGTCCTGGAGCGGACGGTCGGTGCGCGGGTTGGTCGCGGTGCCCGCGATCGCGTCGACGACCTTCTTGCTGGCCTCGTCGGCGACCTCACCGAAGATGGTGTGCTTACCGGTCAGCCACGCGGTCGGGGCGACCGTGATGAAGAACTGCGAGCCGTTGGTGCCCGGCCCAGCGTTGGCCATCGCCAGCAGGTACGGCTTGTTGAAGGCCAGGTCCGGGTGGAACTCGTCACCGAACTCATAGCCGGGGCCACCGGTTCCGTTACCCAGCGGGTCGCCGCCCTGGATCATGAAACCGCTGATCACCCGGTGGAAGACGGTGCCGTCGTAGAGCTTCTCCTTGGCCTTCTGGCCGGTGGCCGGGTGGGTCCACTCGCGGCTGCCTTCGGCCAGCTCCACAAAGTTCTTGACCGTCTTGGGGGCGTGGTTCGGCAGCAGCCGGACCACGATGTCGCCATTGTTCGTCTTCAGGGTGGCGTAAAGCTGCTCGGCCACGATCAACCTTCCATCGTTTTCACTTCCGTCTCCTGATCCTCGCACGGACCCAAGGGCGACGAGTAGCCGCGGAGGCGGCGCCGGGCGCGCCGATCCGCACGGTTTCAACGAGAATTCTCCGTATGACCCGGATGCCCGACCACACATGCTGGGTGTGGGGCAAATCGGGCATGATCTCCATGAACAGGCATGATCTTTCTTGGGATGGAAACACGAAACTGCGCAAATAGACCGCACAACGAGAGCGCACGACTCTGAACCCCGGAGCTTGACCACGCCACCGAGGAGGAGGATCCCGTGACCCGCATTGACAGCGTGCGAGCCGCGACCGGCACCGCCAAGGGCGGCGTCCTGCACGCCGCGGAGGCGGTGGCGCCCTACGCCGGCACGGCCAAGGACACCGCAGCGCATTATGCGCACGAAGCCCGCGAACTGCTGGCGCCGAAGGTTTCGAACGCGGCACACCAGGCCCGGTGCACGGCCGGTGCGCAATACCACGCGCATATCGCGCCACGGCTCAGCCAGGCCCGCGGCACCCTGCCACCGAAGGTGGACGCGGCCGCCACTCGGGCCGCCAAGCGCACCCGTAAGGCGGCACGCCAGGCTGCCCGCTACACCGGACCGCGAGTGGAGCAGGCGGTGGCCGGGGTGCGCGCCGCCGCCGGACCGGCGCGCGAGGAGGCGGCCGTCCGCACGTCCGCGGCCATCGCGGCGCTGCGCACCCATGTGACAGCCGCGGAGATCGAGAAGCTGGCCAGGAAGCACCGCCGCCGGTCCCGCACCGCGCGTGTCGCCAAACGGACGGCCTTCATCGGGCTGGTCGGCGCGGGCGTCTTCGCCGCGTGGAAGTGGTGGGACAAGCAGGCCAACCCCGACTGGCTGGTCGAGCCCCCGGCGGCGACCGAGGTGGGCGACCGCGAGCGGCTCTCGGCGGTGGACGGCAGCGAGCAGGGTGCCCTCGACCCCGAGGTGCAGGCCAAGCAGGCGGAGGCCGAGGCCCGCAGGGACGACGAGCGCTGAACGGCGGCGCCGCCGGAGCACACGGCGCCGCGCCGACGCCCGGCGCCCCCGGCGCCGTCCGGTCGGCGCGGGCCCTCCCCGAGGGGCGGGAGATCCGGTGATCTCCCGCCCCTCGCCCGTCCCCGGCACCGGCCCGTTCATTCCGTGGGCTCCTCCCCCCGGTAACGCCGCTGCCGTCGCTCCAGGAAGATCTCGGTGAAGACCGAGACCTTGGCCCGCAGCGCCCAGGGGTCGAAGGGCTTGGCCATGTAGTCCACCGCACCGGCCGCGTACCCCCGCGAGGAGTGCTCCGGATCGGCGCCCATCGCGGTGAGGAAGATGATCGGGATGTCGCGGTTACGGGGGCGCCGCTTGATATGGGCCGCCGTCTCGTAGCCGTCCATCTCGGGCATCTGCACATCCAGCAGGATCACCGCGAAGTCGTCGTGGTCGAGCAGCGCCTTGAGGGCTTCCTGTCCGGAGGTCGCGGTCACCAGCTCCTGGTCGAGGGTGGCCAGCACGGCCTCCATGGCCAGCAGATTGTTCTGCTGGTCGTCCACCACGAGGATCTTCGGCCGCAGCCCGGTGCACCGCTTGGCCGCCGCGGGCCCCTCCGGATCCCCGGCCCCCTCATCCGGCTGTGGCACCTCGACCGGTCGCTGGGACTCCACCATGGCCAGCTGCCGCTCCAGGACCAGGCAGCGCTCCTCGGCCAGCCGCCCCCGCAGCCGCACCTCCTCCAGCTCATCGGTGAGCCGCCGCACCTCCTGCCGGAGCAGATCCCGCTCCTTGATCAGCTCTTCCCGGTCCGGGAGATCCCGCTCCAACGCGTCCGCGCGGGCACGCTCCGTCGCCCAGGCCGCCTCGGCCTGGTTCAGCCGGACCTCGAGATCGGCGATGCGGTGCTTGCGGTCCAGCAGCGCCTCGCCCAGCGCGTCCTGGTGCGCCATGGACACCCGCGCGTCCCGGTCGGCGTCGGCCAGCTGGATCTGAAGGATCTCCATGGCGTGACCGGGGGAGCGGCTGGTGCGCACCGCGGCCCGGTGCAGTTCCCGCACCAGCTCGATGGCGGCGGGAGTGGCGGCGACGCCCCGCTGCGCCGCGAGATCGGTGAACAGATCGAAGACGAACTCCCACGGCGGAATGCGGGTGCCGTTCAAAAACCGCGAGATGGTGCTCGGGTCCCGGTGTCTGCGCACCGCGTATCTGCGCACCGAGATCTTCAGCCCGAGGAACAGCTTCCTCAGCTCCACAGCGAACGCCCGGCACTCCTCGGGCAGGTTCTCGCCCAGCGGATGCAGATCACCCATCGTGTCCCCCTGTACGGCGTCCCGCGCCGATCAGACGACTCCCGGGCGGTCCGCCCGAGTTGTGGGGAACACCCTGGAGCATCCCGCGGGTGTTGCGCGGGGCAATGGCAGGAGTGGCAACACCGCTGTCAGGGGCGAAACAAACCAGCCAGGACATCGATCATGATGTCCTGGCTGGTGACGGAGGTGGAGCCTAGGAGAGTCGAACTCCTGACATCCGCCATGCAAAGACGGCGCTCTACCAACTGAGCTAAGGCCCCGTCGCCGATCAGGATACCCGGTACCGACCGCCTTTCCCGACCGGGTATCGCTCGCACGTAGTGCTCTACGTAGGATGCCACGCAAGATTCGCGGCAGCGAAGCGAAGGGGAGAGCGAGATGGACGCAACGCAGCAGGATGCCACCGCGCGTGCACGGGAGCTTCAGCGCAGCTGGTACGGGGAACCGCTGGGGGCGCTCTTTCGCCGTCTCATCGATGATCTCGGCCTGAACCAGGCCCGCCTCGCCGCCGTCCTCGGTCTGTCCGCACCGATGCTCTCGCAGCTCATGAGCGGCCAGCGCGCCAAGATCGGCAACCCCGCCGTCGTCCAGCGGGTGCAGGCGTTGCAGGAGCTGTCCAGTCAGGCGGCGGACGGCAGGGTCAGCGCCGCCGAGGCCGCCGAGCGCATGGAGGAGATCAAGAAGTCCGCGGGCGGCTCGGTCCTCAACTCCACCCAGACCACGGCGAGCACGGGCGCCCCGACCGTGCGGCGAGTGGTGCGCGAGATCCAGTCGCTGCTGCGGTCCGTGGCCGCCGCCGGGGACATCATCGATGCCGCCGACTCCCTCGCCCCCACCCACCCCGAGCTGGCAGAGTTTCTCCGTGTGTACGGCGCCGGGCGGACCGCCGAGGCGGTCGCCCACTACGAGGCGCACCAGAGCTGACGGGCTGAACTGCTGACGAGTCGATGACGGGGCGGGCACGGCGCGATGGGTGAGATCTTCGCGGGCCGGTACGAGCTGGTGGACCCGATCGGGCGCGGGGGCGTGGGCGCCGTATGGCGCGTCTGGGACCACCGCCGCCGCCGATACGTGGCAGCGAAGGTGCTCCAGCAACGCGACGCCCATACGCTGCTGCGCTTCGTCCGGGAACAGGCCCTGCGGATCGATCATCCCCATGTGCTGGCACCGGCCAGCTGGGCGGCCGACGACGACAAGGTGCTGTTCACCATGGATCTGGTGGGCGGCGGTTCGTTCGCCCATCTCATCGGCGACTACGGCCCGCTGCCGCCCCGTTATGTGTGCACACTGCTCGATCAGCTGCTCTCCGGACTGGCGGCGGTGCACGCCGAGGGTGTGGTGCACCGGGACATCAAGCCCGCGAACATCCTGCTGGAAGCCACCGGAACCGGGCGACCCCATGTCCGGCTGTCCGACTTCGGCATCGCGCTGACCAAGGGCGAGCCGCGCCTCACCGAGGCCAACTACGTGATGGGCACGCCCGGTTACTTCGCGCCCGAGCAGATGATGGGCGACGATCCGGACTTCCCGGCGGATCTGTTCGCCGTCGGGCTGGTGGCGCTCTATCTGCTCAACGGACACAAGCCGGACGCGGAGGCACTGGTCAAGCTCTTCGAGCAGGGGGTGCCGAACGCGCCGACCGGGGTGCCCGAACCGCTGTGGCAGGTGGTCGCGGGTCTGCTGCAACCGGACCCCGAGGACCGGTTCCGCACCGCCACCGGGGCGCGGAAGGCGCTGGCGACGGCGGTCGAACTGCTGCCCGAGGGAGATCTGGACGACGAGGCCATCGAGGTCTTCGACCAGCTCGGACCGCTGCCCGCCGGTTTCGGCCCCAACGGCCCGACCCGGCCCGGCCGCCGCCATGCGAAGGCGGACCCGCCCCAGGAGAGCGGTGCGGCGCCGCACCGGTCCCAGCCCACCGCCGAGGCGGCGCCTCCCCAGCCGGCCACCCCGCAGCCCTCCATGTCCGACACCGGGAGCTTCACCCTCCCACCGCCGCTTCCCCGGAACGACCAGCCGCGGACACCGCCCGCCGAGGCCCCCTCCGGCCCGGCTCCACACGCCTGGGCTCCACACGCCTGGACTCCGTCCGCTGAAACCCCGCACGCCCAACCCCCACAAGCCCAACCCCCACAAGCGCAGACGCCGGGCCAGATACCGCCGAGCCAGACACCACCAGGCCAAACGCGGTCGGCACAGACACCGCCCCGGACCCCACCGCCCCAGCCCACGGGCCCGCCGACACCGACACCCCCGCCACCGGCCGCCCGGCCCGCGACGCCGCCCCCGCCGGTCCAGCAGCCCTCGCTGCCGCACCCGCCGACCCCCTCGACCGCGGCCCCGCTCCCATCGGCTCCACAGCCGCCCGTGCACCACCAGCACCACGCACCACAGCCCCCACATTCCGTACAGCCGGTGCAGCCCGTGCACCCGCATACGCCCACCCCCGCTTCCGCTCCGACCGCGGCACCCACGCCGACTCCGACACCCACGCCGACTCCGACACCGACGCCGCCCCCGCGTGACTTTCCTTCTACTCGTCCATACACCGCCCAGCGGTCGCAGGTTCCCCCCGCGACCCGGCGGCGCCCCGGACCGTCCCGGAAGACCGCGGTGGCGATCTTGATCGTCGCGGCGCTGTGCTTCGCCGTCGGCGCCTGGGCGCTGGTGGCCGCGGGCTGACCGCCGACTGACGTCGGCCAACCACCGTCCCCGCAAGCCGTCGGAACGCCCTGGAACGCCCCGGAGCCGTCGGAATGCCCCGGAAGCCCCCAGGAGCTCCGTCCCCAGACCCGACTACCAGGCCGGCGGCGGCCCGTACCCCCGCGCCGAGGCCCGGCGCCGGGCGGTCAGCTTCCACGCGCCGAGCCCGAGCACCAGGGCCGTCCCGGTGCCGATCCCCGCGTATCCCACCATCCGCAGCAGAGCCTTGTCCGAATCGTCGGCAGGCACCCCCATCTGATCGTCCTCCGCGACGACCTGATGCTGTTTCGCCACACGCCGGTCGGCCGCCGTGAGGCCGAACCCCGCCTCGACAGGGTCCTTGTCATAGGTGGGACCGCCGTGCGCGGCGCCCGCGATCCGCACCCGCAGGACGACCTGCACCGAGCTGTTCAGATGCGGGGCCACCTGCGGCGGATTGAGGGTGACCGCCAAGAAGTACCCACCGCTGAAGCTCATCGCGCGCACCGCGGAGCCGGTGTTCGCATACCGGTTTTCGTAGGCCACCGGCTCGGTGACCACCTCGGTGCGGGGCGGTTCGCCGTCCTGCGCGGCCGGAGTGCCCCGCTCGGCCAGCCCGCGCGCCGGGTTGTAGGCGTGCATCGCCAGCGCGCGGTCGAGGAGACGGGTGCTCTGATCCTGGCCGTCGGCGGACAGTTCGGCGACGGCGGAGAGGCGCTGCCCCCAGTCGACGGGCACCCGGTAGTAGTGCGTCTCCCCTGGCGCGATCTCGTCCCTCCACACCCCCGTCCCCAGGGTCGGCGCGTCGGTGAAGCCGCGACCGCCGCGTTTCGGCCAGGCGGTGCCGTCCGGCGGCTCGGGCGAGGACGTGCCCGAACTCCCCTCCGGAGCCTCCGGAGTGGCCCCGGTGGCCCCGGTGGCCCCGTCCTTCACCGGCGGCTCCACCATCAGCCGCAGCTCCACGGGCCAGCGCTCCTGGTCCTGTGAGCCGGCCTGACGCTCCACCGTCGCCACAAAGCGCCCCGCCTGGTGGCAGGAGGCCGGGCCGGAGTCGATCTGGCGGGAGGCGTAGTCGGCCAGGGGATAGGCGACGCCACTTGTCTCGATCTTCGGGGCGGCGGTGCCGCAGACGGCTCCGTCGGGGCTCTCCAGCGTCACCTTCACGCCGTCCCGGTACGAGGTCACGCCCGCCCCCGGCCGGGGCGCCGCGACCGCCGAGACATAGGCGGTGGACTGCGTGTCGAGCGTCACACCGTAGTAGCGCTTCTCGCCCGGCCCGAGGCTGTCGACGTAGGTGCGGCCGGCCGCCAGGGACGGGGCGTCCGTGCCCCCGTCGGCGCCGCGTATCCGGGTGCCGCGGGTCTCGTACGCCTGGGCCCCGGCGGCGCCCTCAGCGAGGGACGTCCCCTGTGCCGCGGCCACCACGCACAGCGCCGCCACCGCGGCGAGGCCGGCCCTGACCGTGCGGCGGTCCTTCATCGCGCGTCACTCCTCGTCGTACCGGCCGGTCGGCCCGTTCAACTTTGCCTGTGCAAGCCATCCGTTTGCGAGAGTGAAACACGTAGGCCCCCGGTCAGCCCGCCCCCGACGCCCCCGACGCCCCCGTCTCTTCCCCCGCCACGGCGCCAGTAAAGCCGACGGGGCCCCGACCGCTCCAGCGGTCGGGGCCCCGTACCGGGACTGTCGTGGGGGCTCACACACCCGTACCTGCGGGCACGGAGTCGGTCGCCTCCGTCCACAGATCCTGCTCGGCGCGATCCGCCTGGATCTGGCGGTACACGAGGAGCCCGCCGATGGCGGCCAGTGCGACCAGGAGAAGCTTCTTCACCGCGCTACCTCGTCTCTTTCTTGACGTAGGGGACCTCTGGCGCCCGATGATACACACCGACCGATACCGATCGGTGACCTATGACCGGCATTGACCGGACGAGAAACCGGGCAGGAACCGGGGGCCAACTCCCGGCCCCCATACGACATCAGCCTGGCCGGAGAGGATCTCCGTCCAGGCTGATCGCGTCGGTGGGGCTAACAGGACTTGAACCTGTGGCCTCTTCCTTATCAGGGAAGCGCTCTAACCGTCTGAGCTATAGCCCCGCGCTGCACCGAAAGATTAGCGCACCACCTGCCCTGTCCCAAAATCGGTAACGGCGGGCCGCTACTCGTCCTCGGCCAGGGTCAGCTCTACCCCGCCCACGAAGCCCGCCGACAGGTTGTAGATGAAGGCCCCGAGCGTGGCCAACGCGGTCGCCAGCACCACATTGATCACGGCGATGATCCCGGTGAATCCCAGGACACGCGGCAGCGACAGGAAGGACTGGAGGTCGAATCCGGAGCCGTTCTGCGACTCCGTCGCATCGCTGATGGTGTCGCCCACCGCGCTGAAGACGCCCATGGCGTCCATGACCATCCACAGCACCGCCACCGCGATCAGGGTGCAGATCCCCAGCGCGATCGCGAGCAGGAAGCTGACCTTCATGACCGACCACGGATCGACCTTGGCGACCCGCAGCCGCGCCTTACGGGTGCGCGGCGCCGGACGGGCCCCCGCGGGCGTACGGGGGCGGCGGACGGCCGTGGCGGCCTGCTGCTGCCCCGTCTGGGCGCCCTGGGCCGACTGCCCCGGCACCGAGGAGCCGCCGCGCCCGGCCCCGCCGCCCGGCGGTGGGGCGTAGGCCTGCGGCGGGTGGTACGGCTGCGCCGGCTGGGAGGGAGCGGGACGCTCGCTGGGAAGCGGGCTGGAGTACTGGGGCTTGGGCTGCGGATCGCGCTGCGGCCGGAGCTTCCGGGTCTCCGTCACCGCGGCGGACTCCCCGGCCGGGCCACGGGCGCCTTCCCCGGCGGTGGTACCGCCCGCCGAAGTCGGGGCTCCCGATCCGGGACGCCCTCCGGCGTCCGCACCGCCGCCCGCGGCACCCGTGGCTCCACTCACGACTTACTCCTCGGTCTCGTCGGCCGGGGGCGGTGTGCCCTCGGCCGCCTCGGACGCGGCCCCCTCGGCTGGCACGCTTCCGGTCTCGGATTCCTCCTCGACCTCCTCAGCCTCACGACCGGCCTCGGCGTTCCGGGCGATGCCGACGACGGCATCGCGCTTGCCCAGGTTGATCAGTTGGACGCCCATGGTGTCACGGCCCGTCTCCCTGACCTCATTGACCCGTGTACGAATCACGCCACCGCTGAGCGTGATGGCGAGGATCTCATCGGTCTCCTCGACCACCAGCGCCCCGACCAGGGAACCACGGTCTTCGACGATCTTCGCGGCCTTGATTCCGAGGCCGCCGCGTCCCTGCACGCGGTACTCGTCGACATTGGTCCGCTTCGCGTACCCGCCGTCGGTGGCGGTGAAGACGAACGTACCGGGCCGGACCACGTTCATCGACAGGAGCTCGTCGCCCTCGCGGAAGCTCATGCCCTTCACACCGGAGGTCGCGCGCCCCATTGGCCGCAGCGACTCGTCCGTCGCCGTGAACCGGATCGACTGCGCCTTCTTGCTGATCAGCAGCAGATCGTCGGCGGCGGACACCAGCTCGGCACCGATGAGTTCGTCCTCGCGCCCGTCCTCCATCTCCCGGAGGTTGATCGCGATCACACCGCCCGAGCGGGGCGAGTCGTAGTCCTTCAGCGGAGTCTTCTTCACCAGGCCGGACTTGGTGGCCAGCACCAGATACGGCACCGCCTCGTAGTCCCGGATCGCCAGGATCCGCGCGATCCGCTCATCCGGCTGGAACGCCAGCAGGTTCGCGACATGCTGGCCGCGCGCCTCCCGGCCCGCGTCCGGCAGCTCGTACGCCTTCGCCCGGTAGACCCGGCCCTTGTTGGTGAAGAACAGCAGCCAGTGGTGGGTGGTGGAGACGAAGAAGTGCTCGACGATGTCGTCCTGCTTCAGCTTCGTCCCGCGCACGCCCTTGCCGCCGCGCTTCTGCGAGCGGTAGTCCTCGGTCTTGGTGCGCTTCAGATAGCCGCCACGCGTGATCGTGACGACGATGTCCTCCTCGGCGATCAGGTCCTCGATGGACATGTCGCCGTCGAAGGGGACCAGCTTGGTGCGCCGGTCGTCGCCGTACTTCTCGACGATCGCGGTCAGCTCCTCGCTGATGATCTGCCGCTGCCGCTCGGGCGAGGCCAGGATCGCGTTGTACTCGTCGATCTTGGCCTGCAGCTCGTCGTGCTCCTGGACGATCTTCTGACGCTCCAGGGCGGCCAGCCGCCGCAGCTGCATCTCGAGGATCGCGTTCGCCTGGATCTCGTCGATCTCCAGCAGGCCCATCAGGCCCTCGCGCGCGGTCTCCACCGTGTCGCTGCGCCGGATCAGCGCGATGACCTCGTCGATCGCGTCCAGTGCCTTGAGCAGACCGCGCAGGATGTGCGCCCGCTCCTCGGCCTTGCGCAGCCGGAAGCGGGTCCGGCGGACGATGACCTCGATCTGGTGCGTGACCCAGTTGCGGATGAACGCGTCCAGCGAGAGGGTGCGCGGCACACCGTCGACCAGCGCCAGCATGTTGGCGCCGAAGTTGGTCTGCAGATCGGTGTGCTTGTAGAGGTTGTTGAGGACGACCTTGGCGACCGAGTCCCGCTTGAGCACGATGACCAGGCGCTGTCCGGTGCGCGAGGAGGTCTCGTCGCGGACGTCCGCGATGCCGCCGATCTTGCCGTCCTTCACCAGGTCGGCGATCTTCTGCGCGAGGTTGTCCGGGTTCACCTGGTACGGCAGCTCGGTGACCACCAGGCACTGCCGGCCCTGGATCTCCTCGACCTCCACCACCGCGCGCATCGTGATCGAGCCGCGCCCGGTGCGGTACGCCTCCTCGATGCCCTTACGGCCGACGACCAGCGCACCGGTCGGGAAGTCGGGGCCCTTGATCCGGTCGATCAGGGCGTCGAGCAGCTCCTCCTGGGTCGCCTGCGGGTTGGCCAGGAACCACTGGGCGCCCTCGGCGACCTCGCGCAGGTTGTGCGGCGGGATGTTGGTGGCCATACCGACCGCGATCCCCGCCGAGCCGTTGACCAGCAGGTTCGGGATGCGCGACGGCAGAACCGTCGGCTCCTGGTTACGGCCGTCGTAGTTGTCCTGGAAATCGACGGTCTCCTCGTCGATGTCCCGGAGCATCTCCATGGCCAGCGGGGCCATCTTGCACTCGGTGTACCGCATGGCCGCCGCGGGGTCGTTGCCCGGGGAGCCGAAGTTGCCGTTGGAGTCGACCAGCGGCATCCGCATGGACCACGGCTGGGCCAGCCGCACCAGCGCGTCGTAGATCGACGAGTCGCCGTGCGGGTGGTAGGTGCCCATGACGTCGCCGACGACGCGGGCGCACTTGTAGAAGCCCTTCTCGGGGCGGTACCCGCCGTCGTACATCGCGTACAGCACCCGCCGGTGCACCGGCTTGAGGCCGTCCCGGACGTCGGGCAGCGCACGGCTCACGATCACGCTCATCGCGTAATCGAGGTACGAGCGCTGCATCTCCGTCTCGAGGCCGACCGCCTCCACGCGCAGGGCGGCGCCTTCGGCGAGCTCGTCGGGGGTCAGTTCATCGGGTGTGTTCGGGGTGTTCTCGTCGGCCATTGCTGGTCAAAGTCCTTGTCGTGATCTGCGGCTGGGGGCCGACTCAGATGTCGAGGAAGCGGACATCCTTGGCGTTGCGCTGGATGAACGAGCGCCGTGCCTCGACGTCCTCGCCCATCAGGACCGAGAACAGGTCGTCGGCCTGCGCCGCGTCGTCCAGGGTGACCTGGCCCAGGACGCGGTGGTCGGGGTCCATGGTGGTCACCCGGAGCTCTTCGGCGTTCATCTCGCCCAGACCCTTGAAGCGCTGGACCGAGTCGTCCTTGATGCGCTTGCCCTGTTCCCGGCCGGCCTGGATCAGCGCGTCCCGCTCCCGGTCCGAGTACGCGTACTCGAAGTCGTCCCGGCCCCACTTGATCTTGTAGAGCGGCGGACGGGACAGGAAGACGTGCCCCGCCTCGACCAGCGGGCGCATGAAGCGGAAGAGGAAGGTCAGCAGCAGGGTATTGATGTGCTGGCCGTCGACATCGGCGTCCGCCATCAGAATGATCTTGTGATAGCGGAGTTTGGCGATGTCGAAGTCCTCGTGCACACCGGTACCGAAGGCGGAGATCAGCGCCTGGACCTCGTTGTTCTGGAGGATCTTGTCGACGCGGGCCTTCTCGACGTTGAGGATCTTGCCGCGGATCGGGAGGATCGCCTGGTACTGCGGGTTACGGCCGGACTTGGCCGAGCCGCCGGCGGAGTCACCCTCGACGATGAAGATCTCGCACTTCGACGGGTCATTGGACTGGCAGTCGCTCAGCTTGCCCGGCAGCGACGCCGTCTCCAGCAGCCCCTTGCGGCGGGTCAGATCGCGCGCCTTACGGGCCGCGACCCGGGCCGTCGCCGCCTGGATCCCCTTGCGGACGATGTCCGCCGCCTCATTGGGGTTGCGGTCCAGCCAGTCGGCGAGATGCTCGTTGACGATCTTCTGGACGAAGGTTTTGGCCTCCGTGTTGCCCAGCTTGGTCTTGGTCTGGCCCTCGAACTGCGGCTCGCCGAGCTTCACCGAGATGATCGCGGTCAGGCCCTCGCGGATGTCCTCACCGGTGAGGTTGTCGTCGCGCTCCCGGAGCAGCTTCTTGTCGCGCGCGTACTTGTTGATCAGATACGTCAGCGCGGCGCGGAAGCCCTCCTCGTGAGTACCGCCCTCATGGGTGTGGATGGTGTTCGCGAAGCTGTAGACACCCTCGGTGTACTGGGCGTTCCACTGCATCGCGACCTCGAGGGAGAGCATCCGCTCCTTGTCCTCGGCCTCGAAGCCGATCACCGTGGGGTGGACCAGCTCGCCCTTGCGGGAGTTGAGGTAGGTGACGAAGTCGACGATGCCGCCCTCGTAGTGGTACTTCACGGAGAGCGGCTTGCCCTCCTCGTCCACGTGGGCCTCGCGCTCGTCGGTCAGCGAGATGGTCAGTCCCTTGTTGAGGAACGCCATCTCCTGGAACCGCCGGGCCAGCGTCTCGAAGGAGTACTCGGTGGTCTCGAAGATGTCCGGGTCGGCCCAGAAGGTGACCGTGGTGCCGGTCTCGGTGATCGCCTCGTTCTTGGCCAGCGGCGCGGTGGGGGTGCCCAGCTTGTAGTCCTGGGTCCAGCGGAAGCCGTCCCGCTTGACCTCGACCGCCACCTTCGACGAGAGCGCGTTGACGACCGAGACACCGACGCCGTGCAGACCACCGGAGACGGCGTAGCCGCCGCCGCCGAACTTGCCGCCCGCGTGCAGCACGGTCAGCACGACCTCGACGGCGGGCTTCTTCTCCACGGGGTGCAGGTCCACCGGGATGCCACGGCCGTTGTCGACGACGCGGACGCCGCCGTCGGGCAGGATCGTCACCTCGATGGTGTCCGCGTGACCGGCCAGGGCCTCGTCGACGGAGTTGTCGACGACCTCGTAGACGAGGTGGTGCAGGCCGCGCTCACCGGTGGAACCGATGTACATACCGGGTCGCTTGCGGACCGCGTCCAGCCCCTCCAGGACGGTGATCGCACTGGCGTCGTACGACGGCGGAGCCAGAGCCTCGCCGTCGGAGGTGGTGGACGGAATGTTTTCGATGGGGTTGCCGGAATCGGCCACGAAGCGCCCTTTCTGGCACAGCACAAGCCATCTCCGGGCAGGCGGGAGCGGCTGCGTCGTTCAACATGTGTCCGCAAGCGCTCGGTGCGCCAGCGGCGACGGTGTACGGCCCCAGTCTACCGGTAGCGCCGACAAGAATGGGGGCTTGCTGGCGCCTGAGTCCGCATGTGCCGCCCTGAACCGGCCGCCACCGACTCCCCATATGCGGGGACGGGCTCCAAGAGGCTCACACCGCCACTCAGCGCTTCGAGCTGTCAACCACCGGCTACCGTGACCGGCGTCTCAGCGACCACCCCGTGACCCATGGTCCACGGACGGCACACAGGACCCGCTCAGCCGTAGGTGTCCCCCGGCCCTGTGGAGCCCGGGGAGCGCAGCGGGCCGTAGCGGCGGGCCGGCCCGCCGGGGCCCAAGACCTTGATCAACCTGACGGTGCCCTGGCCCAGATCCGCGTTCAGCCGGGCGACGAGCTGCGGGGCGAGCAGCCGCAGCTGGGTCGCCCATGCCGTGGAGTCACAGCGCACCGTCAGCACCCGGGCGTCCTCGTCGTACCGCTGGGGCTCGCAGTGCTGCGCCACCTCGGGCCCCACCATCTGGGGCCAGCGGCCCATCACCCCGCCGACCGCGGCCGGGGTCTCCCAGCCACGCTCGGTGATCAGCCGGTTGATCGCCGCACCGAGCGGAAGCGGATCACGGCCATCGGCGCGCGCGCCGGAGCGCAAGCCCCCTCTGCGCGCCTGCTTCTTCTGCTGGGCCGCGGCTCCCCGGGCCCGCGCCTGCTCCTTGGCGGCACGCAGCGCGACCCGCGCCAGATCGACCCCCGAGGGCTCGGGCACCGGCGAGGGCCGCGCGGGCTGGTCCATCCGGTCCGTCATACCCGCCGCACCTCGCCCTCGGACACCGCGTAGCGCGTGCCCGTCAGTACATGCGGAACGTCATCCTCCACCGCCGCGGTCACCAGCACCTGCTCCCCGGGGGCCACCAGCTCGGCCAGCCGCTCCCGGCGCCGCTCGTCCAGCTCCGCGAAGACGTCGTCGAGCACCAGCACCGGCTCACCCGCCTCGGTGCGCAGCAGATCGTAGGAGGCCAGCCGCAGGGCGAGGGCGTACGACCAGGACTCGCCATGGCTGGCGTAACCCTTCGCCGGGAGCCGGCCGAGCTTGAGGACCAGATCGTCGCGGTGCGGGCCCACCAACGTGACCCCGCGCTCGATCTCCTGCTTACGGGCCTGGGCCAGGGCGGCCAGCAGCAGTTCGTACAGCTCCTCGCGGCTGCCCGCGTCGGCCATCCCCTCACCGGCCGACCCCCGGTACTCCAGCAGCACGGGACCACCGCCCGGGGCCAGCTGCTCGTACGCCTTGTCGGCGAGCGGCTGGAGCACGGAGATCAGATCGAGCCGCTGGGCCAGCAGCTCGGCACCGGCGCGAGCCAGATGCTGGTCCCAGACATCGAGCGTGGACAGGGCCGCGTCGCCGCTCCCGCTGCGCCCCCCGTGGCGCCGGGCCAGGGCGGCGGTCTTCAACAGGGTGTTGCGCTGCTTCAGCACCCGGTCGTAATCGGAGCGGACCCCCGCCATCCGGGGCGCCCGCGCGGTGATCAGCTCGTCGAGGAAACGACGGCGCTCGCCCGGATCGCCCTTGACCAGGGCCAGATCCTCGGGCGCGAACAGCACCGTACGCACGATCCCCAGCACATCACGCGGTCTGACCTGCGAGGACCGATTGATACGGGCGCGATTGGCCTTGCCCGGGTTGAGCTCGAGCTCGACCAGCTGCTGCCGGTCCCCCTGGACGACCGCGGCCCGGACCACGGCCCGCTCCGCCCCCATGCGCACCAGCGGGGCGTCGGAGGAGACCCGGTGGCTGCCGAGCGTGGCGAGATAGCCGACCGCCTCGACGAGATTGGTCTTCCCCTGGCCGTTTGGCCCGACGAAGGCCGTGACGCCCGGACCCAGTCCGACCTCGGCCCGGGTGTACGAGCGGAAGTCGGCGAGCGACAGATGCGTGACGTGCATAGTGGGCTGCGCCGACCTCCCCCGGCAGTACCTGCTTGCTCCACCCGTGGGGGTGGTTACTTCTCGCTGCTCTCGACCGCGTGACCGCCGAACTGATTGCGCAGCGCGGCGATCATCTTCATCTGCGGCGAGTCCTCCTGACGTGAGGCGAACCGGGCGAAGAGCGACGCGGTGATCGCGGGCAGCGGCACGGCGTGGTCGATCGCCGCCTCCACGGTCCACCGGCCCTCACCGGAGTCCTCCGCGTAGCCACGCAGCTTCGTCAGGTGCTCGTCGTCGTCCAGCGCGCGGACGGCCAGGTCCAGCAGCCAGGAGCGGATGACCGTGCCTTCCTGCCAGGAGCGGAAGATCTCGCGGACGTCGGTGACCGAGTCCACCTTCTCCAGCAGCTCCCAGCCCTCGGCGTACGCCTGCATCATCGCGTACTCGATGCCGTTGTGGACCATCTTGGCGAAGTGGCCCGCACCGACCTTGCCGGCGTGGACGGCGCCGCCCTCGCCCTCGGGCTTGAGCGCGTCGAAGATCGGCTGGACCTTGGCCACATGCTCGGCGGCACCGCCGTACATCAGGGCGTAGCCGTTCTCCAGACCCCAGACGCCGCCGGAGACACCGCAGTCGATGAAGCCGATGCCCTTGGCGTTGAGCTGCTCGGCGTGCTTCTCGTCGTCGGTCCAGCGGGAGTTTCCGCCGTCCACGACGATGTCGCCGGGCGACAGCAGCTCGGCCAGCTCGTCGATGGTGATCTGGGTGGGCACGCCCGCCGGGACCATGACCCACACCACCCGTGGGCCCTTCAGCTTGCTGACGAGCTCATCGATGCTGTGGACATCGGCGACGTCCGGGTTGCGGTCGTATCCGATGACGGTGTGGCCTGCGCGGCGAATGCGCTCGCGCATGTTGCCGCCCATCTTGCCGAGGCCGATGAGACCGAGCTCCATCAGTGATCCTTTGTGCCGTAGTCCGTTGCGTTTCGCGGTGAGTCCGAGCCTACGCCCGCGGGTAGCCGCACAGATGTGGGCTACACCTGCTCATTCGCTCGTATCTCAGCCGCTCAGCCGGACCGGCATGATCAGGTACTTGTACGCCTCGTCCGCCTCGGCGTCCACGGCCGGCTTGCCGCTGAGCAGCGCGGGCTTGGTCGAGGTGGTGAAGGACAGCTGGGCGACCGGTGAGTCGATCGCGCTGAGCCCGTCCAGCAGGAACGTCGGGTTGAAGGCGATGGAGATGTCGTCGCCCTCGAGCTGGGCGTCCAGCCGCTCCACAGCCTGTGCGTCGTCGCTGGACCCGGCCTCCAGGATCAGCACGCCCTGCTCGAAGGTGAGCCGCACCGGGGTGTTGCGCTCGGCGACCAGCGCCACACGCTTGACGGCCTCGACGAACGGGGCGGTCTCGATCACCGCGACCGAGTTGAACTCGGTGGGGAAGAGCGTGCGGTACTTGGGCAGGTCGCCCTCGAGCAGCCGGGTGGTCGTACGGCGCCCGGCGCCCTCGAAGCCGATCAGGCCCTCGCCCGCACCCGAGCCGGAGAGCGCCAGGGCGACGGTGTCACCGCTGGTCAGCGACTTGGCCGTGTCGAGAAGCGTCTTGGCGGGCACCAGCGCGACGGCGGAGACGTCGGGGGCCTCGGGCTTCCACAGGAACTCGCGGACCGCGAAGCGGTAGCGGTCCGTGGAGGCCAGCGTGACGGTGTCGCCCTCGATCTCGATCCGCACACCCGTGAGCACCGGCAGGGTGTCGTCACGACCGGCGGCGATGGCGACCTGCGCGGCCGCGGCGGCGAAGACCTCACCGGGGACGGTGCCGGTCGCGGTCGGCATCTGCGGCAGCGCCGGGTACTCCTCCACAGGCAGGGTGTGGAGTGTGAATCGCGAGGAGCCGCAGACCACGGTCACCCGCACCCCGTCGCTGGAGATCTCCACAGGACGGTTGGGAAGGGCGCGGCAGATGTCGGCGAGGAGCCGGCCGGACACGAGGACCGTGCCGTCGTCCTCGATGTCGGCCTCCACGGACACCCGGGCCGAGACCTCGTAATCGAAGCCGGAGAGGCTGAGCGCGCCCTCCTCCGCCTTCATCAGGATGCCCGCGAGGACGGGCACCGGCGGTCGGGCCGGGAGGCTGCGGGCCGTCCAGGCCACCGCCTCCGCGAGTACATCGCGCTCCACCCGGATCTTCACCGTAAGCCGCCTCCTGCTGTTGCTGGCTCGCCCTGCTGGCCTTCGTCGTCGGCTGAGTAGCCGGAGACCAGTCTGACGTACGCCGCCGACAGTCGGTGCGGCTCGGGGTCAAGTCGGTGCGCGAGGTGTCGGGCGGCTCGGCCCGAGGTTGTGCACAGGCCCCACTTCGAAGCGAATTCCCCGCTATCTCTCTGTGGTCGTAGTAGTAGGGCTTGTGGAAACCGTGGAAAACTGACTCGTCCCTGGTCAGCGGCGGTTTTTTGTCCACCGGGCCTGTGGGTGGAGGCGGTGGACAACCAGGGCGTTCTGTGGACGCCGAAGAGTTCTGCACACGCGATGCACAGACATCGCCCGGTTCTCCCCAGCGTCGTCCCCAGTTTTACCCACCTTCCCCACAGCCCAACCGGCCTCCTTGGTGTGATGCCTTTCACTCGTCCCGGTGGCCGTTGCCGTTTCGTTGCCGAACAGTGGACAGCGGTGTGGAGAAGCTGTGGGCAACCGGCTCCCGGCTGTGGGTTGCCGGTGGACAAGCTGACGCGCGGGGTGCGGGCATCGCGGTCGTCCACAGTCTGTGGACTCCCGGTAGTCACAATTCCACACCCGCCTGACCTCGGGTGTTGCCTCTCTTTCCACACAGGCTGTGGATGGGATCGGGACAACCCGCACATCCCCAGGGTGTGGACGGTGGATGGGCTGTGTACCTGTGGAGAACCGGGCCGGCCGGGCAGAGAATCGAACAGCTCGGAACGGTGAACGACGAAGGGCGCCCCGGGAGTTGTCCGTCCCGGAGCGCCCTTCAGCGGTTCGCGGTGGCCGTGCGGGCCCTTCTCAGCCGTTCTTGATGCGGTTGGTCAGCTCGGTCACCTGGTTGTAGATGGAGCGCCGCTCGGCCATCAGCGCCCTGATCTTGCGGTCGGCGTGCATGACCGTCGTATGGTCGCGGCCGCCGAACTGCGCGCCGATCTTGGGCAGCGACAGATCGGTCAGCTCCCGGCAGAGGTACATCGCGATCTGCCGCGCGGTGACCAGGACCCTGCTGCGGGAGGCACCGCACAGATCGTCGACCGTATGCCCGAAGTAGTCGGCGGTCGCGGCCATGATCGCGGTGGCGGTGATCTCCGGGGCCGCGTCCTCGCCGCCGGGGATCAGATCCTTCAGCACGATCTCGGTGAGGCCGAGGTCCACCGGCTGCCGGTTCAGGCTCGCGAAGGCGGTGACGCGGATGAGCGCGCCCTCCAGCTCGCGGATGTTGCGGGAGATCCGCGAAGCGATGAACTCCAGTACCTCCGGTGGCGCGTTCAGTTGCTCCTGCACCGCCTTCTTACGGAGGATCGCGATACGCGTCTCCAGCTCCGGCGGCTGCACATCGGTGATCAGGCCCCACTCGAAGCGGTTGCGGAGCCGGTCCTCCAGGGTGACCAGCTGCTTGGGCGGCCGGTCGGAGGAGAGCACGATCTGCTTGTTGGCGTTGTGGAGCGTATTGAAGGTGTGGAAGAACTCCTCCTGCGTCGACTCCTTGCTCGCCAGGAACTGGATGTCGTCGACCAGCAGGATGTCCATGTCGCGGTAGCGCTTGCGGAACGCGTCCGCCTTGCCGTCGCGGATGGAGTTGATGAACTCGTTGGTGAACTCCTCGGAGCTCACATAGCGCACCCGGGTGCCGGGATAGAGGCTGCGCGCGTAGTGCCCGATGGCGTGCAGCAAGTGGGTCTTGCCGAGCCCGGACTCGCCGTAGATGAACAGCGGGTTGTACGCCTTGGCCGGAGCCTCGGCGACCGCGACCGCCGCGGCGTGCGCGAAGCGGTTGGACGCGCCGATGACGAAGGTGTCGAAGAGGTACTTGGGGTTCAGCCGCGCGGTCGGCTCACCGGGGCCGGACGCGGGCGCGGGCTGAGCGGCGAGCGGACCGGGGGCGCCGGTCTGCGAGGGCAGGACGGGCGGTCCGCCGCGGGCGCGCTCGAGCGGATCGGGCAGGTCGTGGCGCTGCTGCTCGTACGGCGGACGCTCCGGGACCGGTCCGGGGCGCTCGGCGCCCGGACCGCGGTAGTCGCCGCGCGGCTGCTGGTCGTACGGCGACTGCTGGTCGTACGACTGCTGGTCATAGCCGGGCGAGGCGTGCTGGGAGGCGTAAGGATCGCTCTCGGGGAAGCCGCCGAGCCGGGGCTGCTGCCAGCCGTAGTCGTCGCGGGGCCGAGGCCAGGCGCCGGGTTCGGGGCGCGGCTGCTGATAGCCGGGGTACGCGGGGCGGGCCGACGGCAGATCGTCCGGCGCCTGGCGGCCGTAGCCGTCCCGGCCCTCGTAGCTCTCGTAGGACTCGCGTTGCTCGCGCTGGGGCTGCTGGGGGACGACCGGTTCGCCGGCGGATTCGTCGACGGTGATCGCGATGCGGATCGGGCGGCCGCACTCCCGGCTCAGCGTCTCGCTGACGACGGGGGCCAGCCGGCCCTCCAGCACACCCTTGGCGAATTCATTGGGGACGGCGAGCAGCGCGGTGTCGGCGACCAGCGCGAGGGGCTGGCACCGCTTGATCCAGTGCTCGTCCTTGGCCTCGACGCCTTGTCCGCCCTGTCCCGAGCCCTCTCCCAGAAGCCGATCGAGCACACGTGGCCACACTGCGGCAAGATCGGCGGGTACGTCAGCCACGGGGCACGCTCTCTCACTCGCTGGGTGGGGACGCCGACAGGGCCCACGAATGCGTGGTTCTCGGGACGGGCGTGAAGGAATCGGAGCCCAGCCACGGTAGTCAGGCCGGGGTACACGGTTCAAGTCGTTGTCCACAGGGTGTGCACAACTGTGCCATGTGATGCCGCCGGGCGTTCCCCTGCCCCTAGGATTAAGGGGGAAGCGCACCGTCAGCGTGTCTGCCACCGGTTTGACCGGATGGCGTAACCGCGCGTACCGTAAACAGGTCGAGTTGTCGATGGCTGCTGCCGCCTGCCTCCGATGGGCAAGGATCGCGGACCGATGATCCGTGGTCGTGAAGCGGTGCACTCGGGCGTATTGCGAGCTACTCGTGGGCGCACGGTGACAGCCAAGCGATAGACCGCCACCATCCGATTCATTTCTGGAGCCCCCGAGTGAGCAAGCGCACCTTCCAGCCGAACAACCGTCGCCGCGCGAAGACCCACGGCTTCCGGCTGCGTATGCGCACCCGTGCCGGCCGCGCGATCCTCGCGTCCCGCCGCAGCAAGGGTCGCGCCCGCCTGTCGGCCTGAGCAGCCTGACCCAAGGTCCATGACGTGCTGCCTACCGAGCATCGGCTGAGGCGGCGCGAGGACTTCGCGGCCGCGGTACGCCGAGGACGCAGGGCCGGTCGCCCGCTCCTTGTCGTGCACCTTCGCACCGGCCTCACCAGCGGTGATACGGACCCGCACGCACCAGGGGAGAGTGCTCCCCCGGCGCGTGCGGGTTTCGTCGTGAGCAAGGCGGTCGGCGGCGCCGTCGTCCGTAATCTGGTGAAGCGGAGACTGCGGCATCTGATGCGGGACCGCATCGACCGTTTTTCCGCAGGTAGCCTTGTGGTCGTACGGGCGCTGCCCGGTGCGGGTGAGGCGGGTCACGACCAGCTGGCCCGCGATCTCGATGCGGCAGTGCAGCGGCTACTGGGAGGGGTGCCGCGATGAAGTACCCGCTGCTGTGGTTGATCAAGCTGTACCAGTGGACCATCAGCCCGATGCTGGGGCCGGTCTGCAAGTACTACCCGTCGTGCTCACACTATGGCTACACGGCCATCGACCGGCACGGCGCGGTGAAAGGAACGGCGCTGACGGCCTGGCGCATCCTGCGCTGCAACCCATGGTCGCTCGGCGGCGTCGACCACGTTCCGCCCCGGAAGCGTCCGGTGTGGCACCAGCGGCTGCGGAACCGCCTCGGCGGGCATCCGACTGTGGAGCCTGCCGCACAGCCCGAGACCCAGCCCAACGCCCAAGGAGCCTGATTCGTGGACACGATCCTCGGTCCTCTTTATGACGTAGTTTCCTGGATCATCGTCCAGTTCCACTCGTTCTACAGCCTCATCTTCGATCGGGACAGTGGCTGGGCGTGGGGTCTGTCCATCGTTTCCCTGGTGGTGCTGATCCGTATCTGCCTGATCCCGCTCTTTGTGAAGCAGATCAAGTCGACGCGGAACATGCAGGCGCTCCAGCCGAAGATGAAGGCGATCCAGGAGCGCTACAAGAGCGACAAGCAGCGCCAGTCCGAAGAGATGATGAAGCTCTACAAGGAGACGGGGACCAACCCGCTCTCGAGCTGTCTCCCGATCCTGGCGCAGTCTCCGTTCTTCATCTCGCTGTACCAGGTCCTCAACCACATCGCGAACAACAAGACGGTCGGTGTCATCGACCAGTCGCTGCTGGACAGCGCTCGTAACGCGCACATCTTCGGTGCTCCGCTGTCGGTGAAGTTCATGTCGTCGGCCGACAAGGTCCAGTCGCTCGGCGCCTCGCTGACCGACGTGCGGATCGTGACGATCACCATGATCGTCCTGATGTCGGCGTCGCAGTTCTTCACCCAGCGCCAGCTGATGACCAAGAACGTCGACCTCACGGTGAAGACGCCGTTCATGCAGCAGCAGAAGATGCTGATGTACGTCTTCCCGATCATGTTCGCCGTCTTCGGTATCAACTTCCCCGTCGGTGTCCTCGTCTACTGGCTGACCACCAACGTCTGGACCATGGGTCAGCAGATGTTCGTCATTCGCCGTAACCCGACTCCGGGCAGTGTCGCCTACCAGGCCCGCCAGGAGCGGCTGCGTGCCAAGGGCAAGCTGAAGGAGGAGCCGGCCGAGGTCGCCGCGAAGCAGGCGGCCGAGGTGGCGCGTGCCAACCGTCAGCAGCCCAAGCGCCAGACAAAGGCGCAGCGCGCCACGACCGGTCACAGCAGGGCCAACTCGCAGTCGGGCGCCTCGGTCTCCACGACGAAGTCCGCTTCCCCGACGAAGCCCGCTGGGGACAAGCCCGCCGGGGAGCAGCCGCGGCAGGGCGCGGGGCAGAAGAAGGGCGCGCAGGGCGGCAAGCCGGCCGGCGGCTCGGCCTCCGGCTCCTCCCGCGGCTCCAAATCCGGCCAGCGCAAGGGCCAGCAGCGCCCCAAGCACCCGTCCAAGAAGTAACGAAGGAGTCCATCCGTGACGGAAGGCACCACCCCGGCCGCCGAGGGCGTCGACACCCTGACCCGCCTTGAGCAGGAGGGGGAGATCGCGGCCGACTACCTCGAGGGGCTGCTGGACATCGCGGACCTCGACGGCGACATCGACATGGACGTCGAGGCCGACCGCGCAGCGGTGTCGATCATCAGCGATTCGACCAGCCGCGATCTGCAGAAGCTGGTCGGCCGCGATGGCGAGGTGCTGGAGGCTCTTCAGGAGCTGACCCGGCTCGCGGTTCACCGGGAGACCGGCGACCGCAGCCGGCTGATGCTCGACATCGCCGGATACCGGGCTCGCAAGCGTGCCGAGCTGACCGAGCTGGGCACCAAGGCCGCCGAGGAGGCGAAGGGCACCGGTGAGCCGGTGAAGCTCAAGGCGATGACGCCTTTCGAGCGGAAGGTGGTGCACGACGCTGTGGCCGCCGCCGGGCTGCGCAGCGAGTCCGAGGGCGAGGAGCCCCAGCGCTGCGTGGTCGTGCTTCCGGTCTGAAGCGGTTCCGCATCGTGATCCACACGGCCCCGTCTGCGCGCAGACGGGGCCGAATCTTGTCAGCCTTACATCATCGTTCAGCACAGTGTTCGGTACGGAAGGACGGTCCCCGTGACGGAAGCAGCGGAGCTCCCCCCGGCGCCCCCGGAGGCAAGGGATGTGTTCGGTGACCGCTTCCCGGAGGCCGTCCGCTACGGCGAGCTGCTGGCCGATGTGGGAGTGACGCGCGGGCTGATCGGTCCGCGTGAGGTGCCACGGCTGTGGGAGCGGCATCTGCTGAACTGCGCCGTGCTCTCCGAAGTGGTGCCCGAGAAGGTCACCGTCTGCGATGTGGGGTCGGGGGCCGGGCTCCCCGGTATCCCGCTGGCCCTGACCCGCCCGGATCTCCAGATCACGCTCCTGGAGCCGCTGCTGCGCCGGACGAACTTTCTGCGGGAAGTGGTGGAGCTGCTGGGGCTCGACCATGTGACGGTGGTGCGTGGCCGTGCCGAGGAGGTCCTCGGCAAGCTGCCTCCGATGCATGTGGTGACGGCTCGGGCGGTGGCTCCGCTGGACCGGCTGGCCGGCTGGGGGGTGCCGCTGCTCCGCCCGTACGGCGAGATGCTGCTGCTGAAGGGTGACACCGCCGAGGAGGAGCTGAAGCAGGCCCGCGCCGCGCTGAGCAAGCTCGGTGTGGTGGGGACCTCGGTGCTGCATGTCGGCGAGGACGTGGTGGACCCGCCGTCCACGGTGGTGCGGGTCGAGGTCGGAGAGAGTCCCGGAGGTGTGCGCTTCGCCGCGAAGCGGGCCAAGGCGGCCCGTCGGGGACCGCGTCGTCGGCCCTGAGTCAGGGCGTTGCTCCATACAAGCTGGCAAAACTACGCATACCGGAGTGTCGCGACGAATCAACGAGGCCTCCCGTGCATCGTGTTTCACGTGAAACGTCGCTCCCTGCTGCATGGAATCATCAGTCGTGGTCGTGCGGCGGCTCTGCCCCGCGGCCGCCGACCCCGTATGAACGTGGATTCATCCACAGGAGAACGGGCCTCGCTGGTTCACAACCCCCAAAGCATGGCAGGCTCTGTTCATCGCGAGCCTGATGTCGAGGAGAGTGAATCCTTGCGGTCCGACGCCAACATCGCGGGGCCGATGACCGATCCGGTCCCCGGCCCCCGTACCGAATCGGCGGGGGAGGATGTTTCACGTGAAACGCCGCCCCCGATGGACGACGCCCCTATGGGTCGTGCCGCTCAACTGGCGGTGGATGCCCTGGACCGTGCCGGGGAGGGGTTGCCCAGGCCGGAGCACACCCGGGTGATCGTGGTTGCCAACCAGAAGGGCGGGGTGGGGAAGACCACGACCACGGTCAATCTGGCCGCCTCGCTCGCCCTGCACGGTGGTCGAGTGCTGGTGATCGACCTCGACCCACAGGGCAATGCGTCGACGGCGCTGGGGATCGACCACCACGCCGAGGTTCCATCGATCTACGACGTGCTGGTCGACAGCAAGCCGCTGTCCGATGTGGTGCAGCCGGTCCCGGACGTGGAGGGACTCTTCTGCGCTCCTGCCACGATCGATCTCGCCGGTGCCGAGATCGAGCTGGTCTCCCTGGTGGCGAGGGAAAGCCGGCTACAGCGGGCCATCCAGGCATATGAGCAGCCGCTGGACTACATCCTGATCGACTGTCCGCCCTCGCTCGGGTTGCTCACGGTCAATGCGTTGGTGGCCGGTGCGGAAGTACTGATCCCGATCCAGTGTGAGTACTACGCGCTGGAGGGACTGGGGCAGCTGCTGCGGAACGTGGATCTGGTGCGGGGTCATCTCAACCCCAAGCTCCATGTCTCGACGATCCTCCTCACCATGTACGACGGCCGCACCCGGCTGGCCTCCCAGGTGGCGGACGAGGTGCGCAGCCACTTCGGCAGTGAGGTGCTCCGGACGAGCATTCCCAGATCGGTGCGCATCTCCGAGGCCCCCAGCTATGGGCAGACCGTCCTCACCTATGACCCGGGGTCGAGCGGGGCGCTGTCCTATCTCGAGGCGGCCCGTGAGATCGCCCTCAGAGGCTTCAGCGTGCACTACAACGCCCAGCACGCTCATGCCTTGCCCGAGCTCAGCCAGCACGATCAGCACAGCATGCAGGAGGGGATTCAGTGAGTGAGCGACGCAGAGGACTGGGCCGTGGGCTCGGTGCCCTGATTCCTCCCGCGCCGAAGGGGACGGACAACGCCGGCCCCGCGGCGGGGGCGGGAACGGTCACGGCGACCGGGGCCACCACCTCACCGACCGCGGTCCCGGTGCTCACCCAGGAGCGCGGTGTGGCGGCGGCCAAGGTGGCCGCACTGTCCACGCACACCGTTCCACAGGAAACCGAGCCCGCGGCGAGGGAGAAGGAGCCCGAGGCCGGATCGGCGGTGGTTCCCGAGGAGGTGGCCGGGGCGCACTTCGCCGAGCTGCCGCTGGACTTCATCACCCCCAATCCTCGTCAGCCCCGTGAGGTCTTCGACGAGGACGCGCTTGCCGAACTGGTCACCTCGATCCAGGAGGTCGGTCTCCTCCAGCCCATCGTCGTGCGGCAGTTGGCGCCGGAGCGCTATGAGCTCATCATGGGCGAGCGTCGCTGGCGGGCCTGCCGTGAGGCGGGACTGGAGAAGATCCCCGCGATCGTCCGGGCCACCGATGACGAGAAGCTTCTGCTCGACGCCCTGCTGGAGAACCTCCACCGCGCTCAGCTGAATCCACTGGAAGAGGCGGCGGCGTACGACCAGTTGCTGAAGGACTTCAACTGCACGCATGACGAACTGGCCGACCGCATCGGGCGTTCACGTCCGCAGGTCTCCAATACGCTGCGGTTGCTGAAGCTCTCCCCTTCCGTTCAGCGCAGGGTCGCGGCGGGGGTTCTCTCCGCGGGCCACGCTCGGGCGCTGCTCTCCGTGGAGGACGCGGAGGAGCAGGACCGGCTGGCCCATCGCATCGTCGCCGAGGGGCTCTCGGTGCGTGCGGTGGAGGAGATCGTCACCCTGATGGGGTCGCGGTCGGGCGGGACGACGAAGACCAAGGGGCCGAGGGCGGGGGCGAGGGTATCCCCCGCGCTCACGGATCTCGCGTCGCGTCTGTCCGATCGGTTCGAGACACGAGTGAAGGTCGACCTCGGTCAAAAGAAAGGAAAGATCGTCGTCGAGTTCGCCTCGATAGAGGATCTCGAGCGGATCCTCGGCACGCTGGCTCCTGGTGAGGGGGCGGTGCTGGAGCAGCCTCTCTCCCCTGAGGGCGAAGCGGCGGACGAGGACGAGTGAGGCGCTGTCCGTACGGCCAAGGCCGTACGGAAGCAGTGCGGGGCGGGTCGTGTTCCGACATGGTCGGAACACGACCCGCTGTTTGCCCAAGGGCGGTATCGGTGCAATCTCGGCACGGATACGATGCGATCAGGTAGGGCGGATCCATGTGGAGGCGCCGCATGTGGAGGGCAGGGCCATGCGATCGGTGAGCCGCACCGGACTGTTGGCCACAGGATTGGGCCTGGGAGCTGTCGGCGGTTTCGTCGGGAGTCTGCTCAGGGAGCGTAGTGCGCTGTCAGCCGCCCGTGCCGCGGCTGGCCACGAAAGTGAAGGACTGGCTTCATGGGGCGTCGGCTCGTACCGCTCACGTTGGACAACCTCCCGGACATCCCCAAGCGCTGTCGCGCCTGTGTCTTCTGGGAGCTCGATCCGGTCAGCGGTGAGGCAGCGGTAAGGGCGGGTCGGCCCGAGCTGGAGAAGGAAGCCTGGATCTCGGCCGTCCTGCTGGAGTGGGGATCGTGTGGCCGGGTGGTCTATGTCGATGAGGTCCCGGTGGGCTTTGTGCTGTATGCGCCTCCGGCGTATGTGCCGCGCTCCACGGCCTTCCCGACCAGTCCGGTCGCGGCGGATGCCGTGCAGCTGATGACGGCCTGGCTGATGCCCGGATATCAGGGGCAGGGACTGGGCCGGGTGATGGTGCAGACCGTCGCCAAGGATCTGATCCGCCGGGGCGTCAAGGCCATCGAGGCGTTCGGGGACGCCACCTGGAAGGAACCGGCGTGTGTGCTGCCCGCCGACCATCTGCTGGCCGTGGGCTTCAAGACCGTACGGCCGCATCCGCGCTACCCCCGGCTGAGGCTTGAGCTGAGGACGACGATCTCCTGGAAGGAGGATGTCGAGCTGGCGCTGGACCGGCTGCTCGGCGCGGTCCAGAAGGAGCCGGCGCTGCGGCCGCTGTAGCGCGTTCCACGTGAAACACGAAGGGGCTGCCCGTGAGGGCAGCCCCTTCGTGTACGAGGGTGAGGCGTGGTGCGCTCAGCCGATGAAGTCGGCCAGGTCGCGCTCGATGGCGGCCTTGGGCTTGGCACCGACGATGGTCTTGGCGACCTCGCCGCCCTGGTACACATTGAGCGTCGGGATGGACATCACGCCGTACTTGGCGGCGGTCGCCGGGTTCTCGTCGATGTTGAGCTTGGCGATGACGATCTTGTCGGCGTGCTCGGCCGCGATGGCCTCCAGCGAGGGGGCGATCTGGCGGCACGGACCGCACCACGCGGCCCAGAAGTCGACGAGTACCGGCTTGTCGCTCTTGAGGACCTTCTCCTCGAAGTCGGCGTCCGTCACGGTGACCGTGGCACCGGCCATGGCAATCTCCTTAGTGGGTTGGTGCAGGGGTGGATAGCGGAGTCAGACGGTGGCGTCGCCCTGGCCCAGCGAGGCGAGGTAGCGCTCGGCGTCCAGCGCCGCCGAGCAACCGGTGCCGGCCGCGGTGATCGCCTGACGGTAGGTGTGGTCCACGACATCGCCCGCGGCGAAGACACCGGGCAGGTTCGTCCGCGTGGAGGGCGCATCGACCTTGAGGTAGCCCTCGTCGTCCAGGTTCAGCTGGCCCTTGAACAGCTCGGTGCGCGGGTCGTGGCCGATCGCGATGAACAGTCCGGTCACCGGCAGCTCGGAGGTCTCGTCCTTCTTCACATCGCGAATGGTGAGACCGGAGAGCTTGCCGTCGCCGTGGATCTCCTCGACCACGCTGTCCCAGACGAACGAGATCTTCGGGTCGGCGAAGGCCCGATCCTGCATCGCCTTGCTGGCGCGCAGGGTGTCCCGGCGGTGGACCACCGTGACCGACTTGGCGAACCGCGACAGGAAGGTCGCCTCTTCCAGGGCCGTGTCGCCGCCGCCGATGACGGCGATGTCCTGGTCCTTGAAGAAGAACCCGTCACAGGTGGCGCACCAGGAGACACCGCGGCCGGAGAGCTCGTCCTCGCGCGCCAGCCCCAGCTTGCGGTGCTGAGAGCCGGTGGCCACGATGACGGTCTTGGCGCGGTGGACGGTGCCGGCGGAGTCGGTGACGGTCTTGATCTGCTCGCTGAGGTCGACCGCGACCACATCGTCCGGGACCAGCTCGGCGCCGAAGCGCTCGGCCTGGGCCCGCATGCCGTCCATCAGATCGGGACCCATGATCCCGTCCCGGAAGCCAGGGAAGTTCTCCACCTCGGTGGTGTTCATCAGGGCACCACCGGCGGTTACGGAGCCTTCGAAGACCAGCGGCTTCAAGGAAGCGCGGGCGGTGTAGAGCGCGGCCGTATAGCCCGCGGGCCCGGAACCGATGATGATCACGTTGCGGACGTCGCTCACGGATGTCTTCCTTGTCTTTGCCGACTGCCGGACTGCTGATGACTGGACGCGCGGGTTCGGGTTTCCCCGGAATTCCGCTGCCACCCCACCCAACGGATCCTACGGGTCCGGCATTCCCGAGCGCTGTCAGGCAGGGCCTGGTGTGCGGTGTGCCTCAGCCTCGCGGGTAGGTCCGGCTCACCAGAAGCTTCCCGGGGGAAGACGGGGATACCGAGACACAGGATGCGTCGATCACGAAGGCGTCGACGAGCGAGCTGTCGGACGGATGGGGCAGGACGACGATATAGGCGGTCTGGCCGTCGTAGGTGTCCTGCTGTGCCGCGAGAGCCGGATCCTTGCGGCCGGTGCCGCTCTGTACACAGGACGGCACATGCGGGTCGTCGTCGGCGCGCAGCGGCACATCGGGCGTGTTCTCCTGCCCGGTGACACCGTCCGATGTGGTGGACTTTCGCTCGGCGAGCAGTTCGTGCACACGGTCCTTGAGCGTGCCCGAGGAGAGGGTGGACTTCCCGGAGCTCTGGCTGGCGTGAGCCTGGGGACCGGTGTCGTCGTGATCGCCGGAGGAGCCGTCCTGGAGGAAGAGGGATCCGAGGCCGATCACCGCCGCGGCACAGGCACCACCGAGGACGGCCTTGCGCCAGCGGCGGGCGCGGCCGGGACGAGTGCTGGGCCCGGTGGATCCTCGTCCCGGTCCGGTGGCGCCACGCGGGCGCCCAGCGGGCCGGTCCGCCACGGTGGACGGCTTGGCTGCGAGTTCCACGGAGTCGGAGCCGGGAGTGCCCGAGACGCCGTCGGCCGTTTCACGTGAAACAGGGGTGGGCGCCGAGGTCGGGTCCGGGGTTTCACGTGAAACATCGGAGACGCCCTCGGGGGCGGTCGCGTCGAGAAGTGCTTCGGCGGCCAGCGCCGCGTCGATACGGCCCGCGACATCGGCGGGCATCCGCACCGGGCCGGGCAGGGTCCCGAGCATGGAGCGGATCTCGTCCAGGGATGTCCACACATCCGCGCACAGCACACAGCCGGCGAGGTGAGTGCGCACATCGACGGCGCGGGACGGAGAGAGCAGACCCTCGGTGAGTGCGGAGATCTCCGCGACTTCAGGGTGCTCGTCCGTGTCCGTCGAGGATGTCACGCTCGCCCACCTCCGCCCTTCACGGCATCTGTGTCGTTCGGTCCTGCCGCCGGTGGGACGGACGTCCCCTGCGTCCGGTTCCTTCCCCCGCCCGGAGGTGAGCTACCCCTCCCGCTGGGATGGAGATGTGAGAGCAACGGCAGCAGCCGTGCGCGGCCCCGGGCACAGCGGCTCTTCACGGTGCCGGTGGGAACGTCCAGTACCTTCGCCGCCTCCGCGACGGGATAGCCCTGCATGTCGACCAGGACCAGGGCGGCCCGCTGCTCGGGCGGGAGGGTGCGCAGCGCCCGCAGCAGTTCGCGGTGGAGATCGCCGCGCTCGGCGGGAGCGGCGGCGGATTCATGGGGTTCCAGCAGGTGCTCAAGCCGCTCGGTGTCGTCGACAGGAGAGGTACGACGGGAGGCGGCCTTGCGGGCCCGGTCCAGACAGGCGTTGACCGTGATGCGGTGCAGCCAGGTCGTCACCGCGGACTGGCCCCGGAAGGTGTGCGCGGCGCGGTAGGCGGAGACGAGTGCGTCCTGGACCGCGTCGGCGGCTTCCTCCCGGTCGCCGAGGGTGCGCAGCGCCACCGCCCAGAGTCGGTCGCGGTGGCGCCGCACTATTTCGCTGAAGGCGTCCGGATCGCCGTCGACGTGCCGGGCAAGGAGCTCGCTGTCGCTCGCCTCGCCGATGGTGGCGTCGTCCACCGTTCGAGCCCCCTCCCCGATCAGCCGGCTCAGCCGGTGAACTTCACTTCGGTGATGGCTTGCTTGTAGGGGTGTGTGTAGTACTGCTCGGGTGGAGAGGACGGGAGGGCGGTCATCCAGACGAGGACGTAGCGGGTCTTCACCGAGTTCTTGACCTTCAGCTCGGCGGTCTTGCTCGTGGTCTTGCGCGAGGTGATCTTCTTGAACGAGCCGACCGGATCGGACGCGGACGCGGACGGATTCAGGGAATCCGTAGCGTACAGCGAGATCTGTGTGTAGGAACCCCCGTAGTGGAGTCCCACGGAGGCACCGCTGACCTCCTGCTCGGAGCCGAGGTCATAGACGATCCCGACGCCCTTCTTGATGCTGGGGGCGAACTCCGGGCCGTCGTCGTAGCTCTTGGTGCGCCAGTACGTCGACGGGTCGTTGTCGTGGGTGAGCTGGGCCTGGTCGCTGTTCTGGAACGAGCCATCGGGGGCGAACTCGGCGGAGCCCTCAATCTTCAGCGGTTTGCTGACAACCTTTCCGGCGTTGCCGTCGTCCTTCTCACCGGTGGACTTGCTCGGGCTGGTGTTGTTCTCGTCCTTCAGCAGGGTGTCCGCGAGCTGCCAGCTGCCGAGACCCAGGGCGGCGATCAGAAGGGCCGAGACGGTCCATTTGAGGGCCTTGCCCGTGCGGCTCTGCAGCGGCGGCGGAGGCGGTACGGGAGCGGCCGCGGGCGAGGTGCCGCCCCGGGGCGGGGTCTGACCGTACACGCCTTGTTGGTACGTCGTGCGCTGATACGCCGGTGAGGGGGTGAAGGCGGGCTCGGGGGGCCGGATGCGCGGCATGGCCGCGACGGCCTTGGCCAGCTCCTCGGGGGTGGTGCAGGGTTGGTCCTGACGGGAGGCGGTGGCCCCGTCGTTGACCAGCGCGCGCATCGCGAGCTCGGACAGCCCGCGGTGCACTCCCGCGCGGACCTGGTCGGGGGCGATCAGGCCCACACCCTTGGGCAGCCCGGAGAGGCCGTAGGCGTCCGTCTCGTAGGGCCAGCGCTGGGTGAGCGCCGCGTACAGCAGCGCGCCGATCGCCTCGGTGTCGGTGCGTTGGGGGTGGTCGGCGGTGATCCCGCGCAAGGCGGCCATGACGGCGAGTCCGCGGATGCGGTACTGGCCGGATTCGGTGCGCAGTACGGAGCCGGGGTTGAGTCGCAGATGGGCCAAGCCCTCACGGTGGGCGGCGGCCATGGCCTGGGAGACCTGGCTGACCAGTTGGTACGCGTCGTGCGGCTCGAGTGGCCCGGCGGCCAGCACGGCGGTGAGTTCGGTGGCGTCGGGAAGCCACTCATGGACGACGTAGACAAGATCGTTCTCCTCGACGGCGTCGAGGACCTGGACGAAGCGGGGGTCGCCCAGCAGGGCCGCCGAACGGGCGGCGGCGAGCACCGGCCTGGTGCGCGGATGGTCGGCGGGCAGCACATGCACTCCGACGGCGCGCCGCAGTTTCTCGTCCACGGCACGCCAACTGCTGAATCCGTCCAGACGGGTGACGCACTCCTCCAGACGGTAGCGTCTGGCCAGCTTGTGACCGCTGTGCAGCTCCAGAGGGCTCGCTTCGGCCGCGGCACCCGCATCGTCGGTGACCGCGGCCTCTGTCCCCTTGCCGGCCTTCTTCTTCGTCCCCGCCCCGTCGGCCGTGGCCTTGCCCGCCTCGGCGGTCAGCGGCTCCTCTCCACCGCTGTCGGCCACGTCGACGGCAGCTGTGCTCCGTTCCGCCACCGTCGTTCCTGCCTCCCCATCCGTTGCACCTGCTCCGAGCCAAGACAATTGTGCCCACAGTCCGCCGCTATGCACGACACACGGTGGCGGACGATGGTTGTGCTCAATGATCAGCGTCCGAGTCGTCCGCGCACCATACCGACCATGGCTGTCAGCTCCTCAACGCGCATCCGTTTCGCAGCAATGTAGAAGACCGCGACAAGAACGAGGCCGCCGCCCAGCAGAGCCGCCAGCGAGCCGGCGACGCCCATTCCGATGGTCTGCATGATGGCGTAGGCCGCGCCACCGCTCAGCAGGGCGGCCGGGATGCTGGCGCCCGCGAGGCGGGTGTAGGTGCGGACGACGCGGGGGCCGTCCAGATCGCCGCCCAGCCGCTTGCGCAGCCGCTTCCAGGCCACGCCCACGCCGGTGGCGTAGGCCAGGCCGTAGGCGGCGGCCATACCGGCGACGGCCCAGCGGGCGGGGAGCACGGCATAGGCGAGGGCGGAGCCCGCGGCGTTGACGGCGGCGACGATCACCGTGTTGTAGAAGGGGGTGCGGGTGTCCTCGTAGGCGTAGAAACCACGCAGGACGACGTACTGCACGGAGAACGGGATGAGGCCGAGGCCGAACGCCATGAGGATGTAGCCCATGGCTTGGGCCGTCGCGGTGCCCGAGGTCCCGAAGAGCAGGGTGCACAGGGGGATGCCGAGCGCGATGAAGCCGAAGGCGAGGGGGACGATGGCGACGGCGGAGGTGCGCAGGCCCTGCGAGATGTCGTCGCGGACCGCTCCGGGGTCGCCGTCGTGGGCCGCCCGGGAGAGCCTGGGCAGCAGAGCGGCCATCACCGAGACGGTGATGATGGCCTGGGGCATGTTCCAGATGAGCTGGGCGCTCGTGTAGCCGACGTAGCTCGCTCCCGGGTGGCCCCCGTTGTCGGCCTCCGTACCGGCCGCGGTGGCGAGCTGGGTCACCACGATGTTGCCGGCCTGGTTGGCGAGCACGAACAGCACCGTCCACTTGGCCAGCTTGGCGGCCTTGCCGAGGCCGTGGCCACGCCAGTCGAAGCGCGGCCGGAAGCGGAAACCGGCTGCCCGGAGGTAGGGGAACATCGCCAGGGCCTGGACGGTGAGGCCGAGGAGCGTGCCGATGCCCAGCAGCCGGATGCCTTCCGGCGTGATGGTCGTGACGCCCATGTTGGAGTTGCTGGAGGTGCCGAACACCCAGATGAAGAGGCCGAAGGTGGCGATGACGACGATGTTGTTGAGGACCGGGGTCCACATCATCGCGCCGAACTTGCCCCGGGCGTTGAGGATCTGGCCGACCACGACGTGCACGCCCATGAAGAAGATGGTGGGCAGGCAGTAGCGGGCGAAGGTGACCGCCACCTCGTTGGCCGGGGGATCGCTGGCGATGTCCGCGGAGAGCATCCGGATCAGTGCCGGGGCCGCGAACAGCGACACCGCGACGAGGCTGCCCAGCGCGACCATCGTCAGCGTGAGCAGACGGTTGGCGTAGGCGACTCCGCCGTCGTCGTCCTCCTTCATCGCGCGCACGAGCTGCGGGACGAAGACCGAGTTCAGACCGCCGCCGACGGTGAGGAAGTAGATCATCGCAGGCAGCTGATAGGCGACCTGGTACGCCTGGCCGAGGCTGGCGGCGCCCAGACCCGCGACGATCACCATCTGCCGGACGAAACCGGTCAGACGGGAGACCAGGGTGCCCGCGGCCATCAGCGCGCTGGACTGGAGCAGACCGCCCGCCCGGCCCCCCGACGGCTTCTTCTGCCGGGGCTCGGCCGCGGGGGCGGTCACCACCGGAGCGGCCACCGTGGGAGCGGCGGCCGTGGCCTGGGCGGACTCGGACCTCGACGGTCCGGGGACCGGTGCCTGCCCCTGGGCGGGCGTCTGCCCGTGCGGGTAGTCCTGTGAGCCCTGCGGATAGCCCTGGGCGGACCGGGGCTCATAGGGCTGCTGATCGCGGTAGAGATGCGCGAACGCGTCCCGCTGCGGCTGCTCTTCCGCGCCGTAGCCGTCGGCGGCCCCCTGATAGCCGTGGTCCGGCTGACCGGCGGTGTACGCCTGTCCGTCGGTGTACGGCTGCTGTGCCGCGCCCTGGTGGCCGGGACCGGCCTCGGAGGGCCATACGCGGGGATCGGGGCCCTGCGGCGTGGGGGGCTGCTGGTAGTACTCCTGCTGGTAGCCGCCGTGCTGCGGTGCGTGAGGGGAGCGCCGGTCGTACAGCGGATCCGTCAGCGGATCATGGGCGTAGGCATCCTGCGTCGGATACGGGTAGGCCGTGAAGCTGCCCGTCGCGTACGAATCGTCCAGGTACGGGTCCTGCGGGTAGTACTGCTGGCCGTACGACTGGCGCGGATCGGCCGAGGGCACCTGATGTGCGTCGCCCAGATACGGATCACGCTGGTGCGGTTCCTGTCCGTAAGGGTCGTGAGGGCCGTGAGGCGAAGGCTGCGGCGGCGGTGGCACTCGGCCATCACCGTCATACGGCGCGTTCATCGCTACCCCACCTCATTGTCCGCTGCGGCCGACCGGCCCCGGCATTGCTCAATGGTCCACTTTCTCACCCGAGCCGGATGGGCCAGCGCTTTGCGATCCGGTGTCCGACGCCGGGTCACTCGGCTGCTCGGGCACGAGGGCGTGCGCGGGGGCGCGCCGGTCCGTCTCCGGGGCCTCACTGTCGCCCTCATCCTGCCCGTGCATATTTTCGGCGTCTTCCCCGTCTCCGCTGTCCTCACCACTCTTGGCGGCCGCGCGCTTGCGCTGGACGTAGATCCGGACACCGGCGAGGACCAGCAGCAGCACACCGCCCGCGATCACGAGGATCACGGTCGACGTGATTTCGGTGACATTCACCTCGAACGGCATCTCGTCGCCGTACGGCTGTCCGTCCGGAGTGTAGAGCTGGGCCGAGACCCACACCGGGCCGTTCGCGTTCGCCGTGGTCCCGAACTTCACGGACTGGCTGTGCCCGCCCTCGACATTGACCAGCTGAGGGTCGCTGACCGCCAGCCGGTTGCCCTGGTGGGACTTGAGGACGAGCCGCAGCTCGACACCCTGCACCAGGTTGTTCTGGACGGTCACCGGGACGGTCGCGCTCCGCCCGGACAGGGTCATGTCCGTCTTCGGGACCAGGCGCACCTTCTTGGTGAGCCCGGACAGATACGTCTGCACGTCATGGCGGAAGCCGGCCGCGTTCTGTGCCTCGCTGCGCCACGAGGTCGACATCTCGCGCCTGATCGCGTTCCCGAAGGGAGTGACCACCCGGTACTTGGCGGTGAGGATCGGCTCGAAATTGTCCAGGGTCCTCTGGGTCTCCTGGATCTGCTGGAACGCCTCGGCCGGTAGCTCCCGCGCGCGCAGCGACCGGGAGTACGACCGGGAGCTGGGCACCCTCTGGGTGGCGTTCGGGTCGGGCTTCGCCTTCGCGGCCTGTCCCAGGCTCAGCGGCTGCGTCCACTGCCCGGTGAGGCCCTCCAGGGCCGCCGCCATCGCCTGCGCCTGGCTGGTGGTGGGCATCCGCTGGGGGGCGACCACGATGCTGCGCTGCTTGTCCGGCGCCTGCAGGTTGATCATCTGGCTCTGGGCCAGGAACCTCTGGATGGCGAGAGTGGAGTTCTCCGCCTTGGACATGTCGCCGGTGAAAGCGGTCGACAGCCGGGCGTCGGCGACCACCGCCGTGTTGCCGCCGCCGATCTGGCGGGCCGCGGTGGGGGTGTAGGAGAGCCCGCCGGTCTCGCTCAGGCTGTCGCTGCGGGCGATCACGTTGTGCGCGCCCGCGGAGGTGGCGACATCCACGACCGAGGAGTCGATCGCGCCGTCCACCGGCCAGGCGAAGTCGGTGCGCGGCTTCACCCCGAGGACGGTCTCCACGGTCGTCGAGGCGAGCTCGGTGGCGTCCTGGAGGTGCCCGAGGGAGCCGGTGACGTTCTTACCGCGGTGCGCGAGCGCGGCGAGGTCCGGGTCGGCGAACGGGAGCGCGACCACCTGCTTGCCCTCCACGGCCTTCTGCAGGGCGCCGAGCCACTGCTTGGCGACCGCCTGCCCGTGACCCGCCTTGGTCCCGTTGCCCGAGGCGTCCTGGACCTCGTACTTCTTCGTCATCGCGTCGACCGTGGCGAGCAGGTCGGGGTCGATCACCCAGGTGATGGGGAGGTTCTTCCCCAGGGCGACCATCTGCTGGAGCCGGCCGCCGGGAGCCAGCTCCGAGGCCAGGCGGTCGTCCCGGAAGATCGGGGTGCGGTCTTCGTCGTTGTCCGTGCGGGCGGTCACATGGGTGGCGGAGATCAGCGGCCACAGATAGGTGAGCTGGGACTTCTTCGCGGGCGCACCCGACTGCCAGGGCAGGAAGGTCCGCTCGATGCCCAGCACCTGCGGCCAGGGCTGGCTGGAGGTGTCACCGGTGAGCGAGACGCCGAGCTGGTAGACGCCGTTCTCCCCCAGGTGCAGCTGCCCGACCGGTATGGAGAGAGAGAAGTCACGGCTGGCGCCGGCCGGCAGCTTTCCGATCTTCTTGGCGTATTTGCCGCCGATCTCGGTGCCGTCGAGGCCCTCCGAGTAGCCGGTACGCCGGGCGGCGGTGTCGATCGCGCTGCGGCCGTTCATGGTCGGGCCGACGCGGAGACCGACGCGGGCGTCGGAGACCGTGGACTTGGTGTCGTTGGTGACGGTGCCGCTGACCGTGAGGGTGTCGCTCTTCTTCGGCGCGGTGGGGGTCAGCGAGGTGATGGAGACGTCCACCGACCGGGAGCCGCTTGCCTTGCTCTCGGCGTGGGCCGCGGAGGCCGCCGGAATCTGCACCAGGCCCGCGAGCACCGGCGCCGCGGCGAGCAGCGCCGCCGTGTGCCGCAACCATCGTCGGGCACGAGCGGAAGTTGTCCCCCGGAGGTCTGCCGCATCGGCCACGCGCTCGCCCGTCCTCGTCGTCAGTAGATCGTCAGTGGTCGTCGCAATGTGCGTCCACGAAATGGTAACGATGCCCGCTGTGGCGAAGTGCTGTGGACGGCTCCACAAGATCGTTACGCAGTGGTGGTCCTCTTGGTGTGGAGTCTCTGGTGCGCGCGGCCACGTACTCTGTTTTGTTGTGCCGAACGCCAACAAAGACAGCCGAACCCCGCAGTCGCCCCACGAGCTCAGCCAGGTGCAGCGCCGCGCCGTGGGCGAACTCCTGCGGGTCTCTCCCGTTGCCGACGATCTCGCTCGCCGTTTCCAGCAGGCGGGTTTCCGCCTGGCCCTGGTCGGCGGCTCGGTACGGGACGCGCTGCTCGGCCGGCTCGGTAACGATCTGGATTTCACGACGGACGCCCGGCCGGACGAGGTACTGAAGATCGTCCGGCCCTGGGCGGACGCGGTCTGGGAGGTCGGCATCGCCTTCGGCACGGTCGGCTGCCGTAAGGGCATGTCCCCTGGAAGCGGGTCGGACCAGAGTTTCCAGATTGAAATCACGACTTATCGGTCAGAGGCCTATGACCGGACATCTCGGAAGCCGGAGGTGTCGTACGGCGACTCGATCGAGGAGGACCTGGTCCGTCGGGACTTCACGGTCAACGCCATGGCGGTGGCGCTGCCGCAGAAGGAGTTCATCGACCCGCACAACGGTCTGGAGGATCTCGCAGCACGGGTGCTGCGCACCCCGGGGACGCCCGAGGAGTCCTTCTCCGACGATCCGCTGCGGATGATGCGCGCCGCGCGCTTCGCCGCGCAGCTGGACTTCGAGGTGGCCCCCGAGGTGGTCGCCGCGATGACGTCGATGGCCGACCGGATCGACATCGTCTCGGCCGAGCGGGTGCGTGATGAGCTCAACAAGCTCATCCTGGCCGACCACCCCCGCAAGGGGCTGCGGCTGCTCGTCGAGACCGGGCTCGCCGACCGCGTACTGCCGGAGCTTCCGGCGCTGCGCCTGGAGCGTGATGAGCACCACCGCCACAAGGATGTGTACGAACATTCGCTGACCGTGCTGGACCAGGCCATCGATCTGGAGGCCGAGGGGCCCGATCTGGTGCTGCGGCTGGCCGCGCTGCTGCATGACATCGGTAAGCCCAAGACGCGCCGTTTCGAGAAGGACGGCCGGGTCTCCTTCCACCACCACGAGGTGGTGGGGGCCAAGATGACCAAGTACCGGATGACGAAGCTCAAGTACTCCAATGAGCTGATCAAGGACGTTTCGCGCCTTGTCGAGCTGCATCTGCGCTTTCACGGCTATGGCACGGGGGAATGGACCGACTCCGCCGTCCGCCGCTATGTCCGTGACGCCGGGCCGCTGCTGGACCGGCTGCACAAGCTCACCCGCTCGGACTGCACTACCCGCAACAAGCGGAAGGCGATGGCGCTCTCTCGTGCGTACGACGGCCTCGAGGAGCGCATCGCCCGACTACAGGAGCAGGAGGAACTGGACGCCATCCGCCCGGATCTGGACGGGAACGAGATCATGAAGATCCTCGGCGTCCCCCCGGGCCCGCAGGTCGGCAAGGCGTACAAGCATCTGCTGGAGCTGCGGCTGGAGCACGGCCCGATGGAGCGGGACGCCGCGATCGCCGCGCTCCAGGAGTGGTGGGCGGCTCAGCCGGAGGGCTGAGATCCCTCAGGTTTCACGTGAAACATTGACCCGCTGGGCGCTCTCCCGGTCATGTTTCACGTGAAACCTCACGAGGAGCGCGGTGGCCGCGTAAAGCAGTGCCACACAGATCAGCAGCGTGGCCGAGGCGCCGTCCGGCGGCAGTATCACGGCGGCGACCGCCGCGGCCCCCACAAAGGCGATGTTGAACAGCACGTCGTAGAGGGAGAAGACCCGGCCGCGGAAGTCATCGGTGATGGCGGACTGCACCACGGTGTCGGTGGCGATTTTGGCGCCCTGGGTGACCAGCCCGAGGATGAACGCGGCGATCAGCATGGGAGCGGGCTCGAAGGGCAGTCCGAGACCCGGTTCCAGCAGGGCCGCACTCCCCGCGCACACCATCACCCAGGAGAGTCGGCCGTCCGGCCGGGATGACGTACGGTCCCTGAGCCGGCTGACCGCCCAGGGCGTGACAACCGCCGCCGCGAAGAAGCCCGCGCCCGAGATGCCAAGGGCCAGTCCCAGAAGTGCGAGTCCTTCGGACTCGGTATCGGCCCATGCGTATCGGCAGAGCATCAGCACGGTCACCGTGAGCGCGCCGTAGCAGAAGCGCATCAGCGTCATCGCGGTCAGCGCCACGGTGGGATCCCGGCGTTCCAGCAGATGGCGCACGCCTGCGACCAGGCCCCGTGCGGTGCTCATCAGGGCCGCGGAGAGACGGGGCTGGAGGGCCGCGGGATCAGGCCCCAGCAGGCCCGGTGTCATGAGTAGGGCCGTGAGCCCGGCGATGAGATAGAGCGCGGCGCCCAGCAGGACGACCAGCGCGTCCGAGGAGGTGCCTCCTGGGCCCGACAGCCGGACGATGAAGGCGAGGCTGCCCCCGGCCGTGGCGGCGAGCGTTCCCGCGGTGGGCGAGAGGGAGTTGGCCATGACCAGACGCTCCTGGCTGTCCACGACCCGCGGCAGGGCCGCCGAGAGGCCGGCCAGCACAAAGCGGTTGACGGCCGTCACCGACAGGGCCGAGGCGTAGAAGAGCCACTCCGGCACCTGGCCGAGGATCAGCACCGCGGTTCCGGCAGCCAGCCCCGAGCGGAGCAGATTGCCGTAGAGCAGCACCTGCCGTCGGCGCCAGCGGTCCAGCAGCACACCGGCGAAGGGGCCGAGAAGGGAGTAGGGAAGCAGCAGGACGGCCATGGCGGAGGCGATGGCCGTGGCGGAGGTCTCCTTCTCCGGGGAGAAGACCACATACGTGGCGAGCGCGACCTGATAGACGCCGTCGGCCGACTGGGACAGCAGGCGAACGGCCAGAAGGCGGCGGAAGTCATGGAGTTGCAGCAGTACGCGGAGATCACGCACAACAGGCATGACGTCAGCCTCACACACCACACGGGCCTCCGGGGGGATTACCCGGAGGCCCGTGATCATGCGGCGGGAATCAGCACTGGCGCGTCAGCGCTCGACCTCGCCCTTGATGAACTTCTCCACGTTCTCCCGCGCCTCGTTGTCGAAGTACTGCACCGGCGGCGACTTCATGAAGTACGAGGAGGCGGAGAGGATCGGGCCCCCGATGCCGCGGTCCTTGGCGATCTTCGCGGCGCGCAGCGCGTCGATGATGACACCCGCGGAGTTCGGGGAGTCCCACACCTCGAGCTTGTACTCCAGGTTCAGCGGGACGTCGCCGAAGGCGCGGCCCTCGAGGCGGACATACGCCCACTTGCGGTCGTCCAGCCAGGCCACGAAGTCCGACGGGCCGATGTGGACGTTGTCGGCGCCCAGCTCACGGTCGGGGATCTGGGAGGTGACGGCCTGGGTCTTGGAGATCTTCTTGGACTCCAGACGCTCCCGCTCGAGCATGTTCTTGAAGTCCATGTTGCCGCCGACGTTCAGCTGCATGGTGCGGTCCAGGATGACGCCCCGGTCCTCGAACAGCTTGGCCAGCACGCGGTGCGTGATGGTCGCGCCGACCTGCGACTTGATGTCGTCGCCGACGATCGGCACCCCGGCCTCGGTGAACTTGTCCGCCCACTCCTTGGTGCCGGCGATGAAGACCGGGAGCGCGTTGACGAAGGCGACCTTCGCGTCGATGGCGCACTGGGCGTAGTACTTGGCGGCGTCCTCGGAGCCGACCGGGAGGTAGCAGACCAGAACGTCGACCTGCTTGTCCTTGAGCACCTGGACGACGTCGACCGGGGCCTCTTCGGACTCGTCGATGGTCTGGCGGTAGTACTTGCCGAGTCCGTCGAGCGTGTGGCCGCGCTGGACCGTGACACCGGTCGTCGGCACGTCGCAGATCTTGATGGTGTTGTTCTCGCTGGCGCCGATGGCGTCCGCGAGGTCCAGGCCCACCTTCTTCGCGTCCACGTCGAAGGCGGCCACGAACTCCACGTCGTTCACGTGGTAGTCGCCGAACTGCACGTGCATCAGACCCGGCACGCGGGTGTCCGGGTCGGCGTCCTTGTAGTACTCGACGCCCTGCACCAGCGAGGCGGCGCAGTTGCCCACGCCGACGATGGCTACACGAACCGAACCCATTCCGGTTGCTCCCTGTGTGTACTGGACGAGGCCCCGCGGACGCCGGGCCTCACTTGGCGGTGTCATCGGACGGATCCGGCCGGGAACCACCCCGGTACCGGGGCGGGCCGCCCGCATCTCCTGACTGGTTCTGCTGTGGAGACCGGTCCGCGTCCCGATCGGTCGTCCCGTCCTGCCCGGCGGTGCCGTCACGCTGGTCGCGCCCGGCCCGCTCGCTCTCGATCAGCTCGTTCAGCCAGCGCACCTCGCGCTCCACCGACTCCATACCGTGTCGCTGTAGCTCGAGGGTGTAGTCGTCCAGCCGCTCGCGGGTGCGGGCCATGGCGGCGCGCATCTTGTCCAGGCGCTCCTCCAGGCGGCTGCGCCGTCCTTCGAGCACCCGCATCCGCACGTCCCGTGACGTCTGGCCGAAGAAGGCGAAACGGACGCCGAAGTGTTCGTCCTCCCAGGCGTCCGGCCCGGTGTGGGAGAGCAGCTCTTCGAACCGCTCCTTCCCCGCCGCCGTCAGCCTGTAGACGATCTTCGCCCGGCGGCCGGAGAGGGGCGCCGCGGGCGCGTCCTGTGCGGCGGTGCCGGACTCCTCGATCAACCAGCCGTTGGCGACCAGCGTCTTGAGGCAGGGATAGAGGCTGCCGTAGCTGAAGGCACGGAACACCCCGAGTGAGGTGTTGAGCCGCTTCCGCAGCTCGTATCCGTGCATCGGAGACTCACGCAGCAGGCCGAGGATGGCGAACTCCAGGACGCCGGAGCGTCTGCTCATCCCCTGCCTCCCCTCTCCTGTGGATCCGCTATGCCGAGCTGATGTATCGACTCGATACATCCAGACGATAGAACCGCGCTCTTGGCGGGACAAGGGGGACCACGGTGAACGCCGTCACATCACCAATTCGTGGCAATCGATCTGACGGTTATGCAGCGAAGGTGGCGGGTGGGCTGGTTTTGACCGTGCGTACTCTGTTCGCCATGCAGACCTATGGGAACCAAGTGACGCCACGAAGCGTCCTCGTCTGGGATGCAGTGCGTCCGGTTGCCTGGTGCGACCGGATCGCACATGGGGGGGACCGGAAGCCACCTGCCGCTTTCAGGCGATAGCGCCTGCCCGAGGAGAAGTCGTTCCATGAGCGAGCACCGTCGCAAGCCGCCGCAGCCCCAGGGTGGCGGACGAGCCGCGGCCCGGCGAGCCGGACAGCAGTCGTCCGGCCGTCGCGCAGCACCGACGCACAACGCCGCGGCCGGATCAGCCGCCACCCCGCATGGTGAGGAGCGTCCTTACGGCGGCCGGGCGGCGGCCCGGCGGGCCGCCCAACGTGGCGGCGGCCGTAGACGCGCAGCGGATCCGGGCGCGGGCGGCGCGGGCCGCGGTGGCCGCGGTGGCGGTCGGCGGGCGGCCGGTGGCCGCGGCCGCGGCGCGGGGGGCGACGGGCGTCCCGCCAAGAAGCGCTTCATCGACTACCCGCGTGCGGGCAAGTCGGGTTTCCGGCGCTGGGTCCCGTCCTGGAAGCTGGTGACGGGCACCTTCCTCTTCTTCTTCGCGGTGCTTCTCGGCGCCGTCGGCATAGGGCTGTGGCTGGTGCAGGTACCGACCGCCCAGGCCGCGTCCCAGACCCAGAAGAACGTCTACTACTGGGCGGACGGCAAGCAGATGGTGGTCTCCGGCGGTGGTGACCTCAACCGCCAGATCGTCCCCCTCAGCAAGATTCCCAAGTCCATGCAGAACGCGGTGATCTCCGCGGAGAACGCCAGCTTCTACGACGACAGCGGCGTCGACCCGATGGGTATCGCCCGCGCGGTCTTCAACATGGCCAAGGGCGGTGCGACCCAGAGTGGCTCGACCATCACCCAGCAGTATGTGAAGAACACCTACCTGGACCAGTCGCAGACCATCACCCGCAAGGTCAAGGAACTGTTCATTTCCGTCAAGGTCGGACTGGACATGGACAAGGACGAGATCCTCGCGGGGTATCTCAACACCGCGTACTACGGACGCGGGGCCTACGGCTGCCAGGCGGCGGCGCGCGCCTACTACGACCGGGACTGCGAGGACCTGACGCCGAGCCAGAGCGCCTTCCTGGCCTCGACGCTCAACGGCCCGAACCTCTACGACCCCAACGGCGGCTACGGCGCCGCGGCCACCAAGGAGGCCAACACCAAGCGCGCCAAGGCCCGCTGGTCGTGGATCCTCAAGCGCGAGGTCGACGTGCACCGGATGTCCGAGACCGAGGCCCAGAAGTGGGTCGGCAAGGGTTTCCCGATGCCGCGGGACCCGAAGGTGGCCACGAACAAGCAGGGGCAGATCGGCTATCTGACCGACCTCGCCGACAACTACATCGTCGCCAATACCGGCATCAGCAAGAACCAGCTGGACAAGGGTGGCTATCAGATTCACACCACCTTCGACCGGAACAAGATCAATGAGCTGACCCGGGCGGTCGAGAAGGTCACCAAGGAGAACATCAAGCCGAAGGAGCGCGAGGTCGACAAATACGTCCAGTTCGGCGGCGCCTCCGTGGAGCCCAAGACGGGCAAGATCGTGGCCATCTACGGCGGTAAGGACGCGCTGGAGCACTATCGCAACAACGCGGACTACACCGGTGTCCAGGTGGGCTCGACCTTCAAGCCCTTCGTGCTGGCCGCCGCGATGACCGACGGCGTCCGGGATCCGGAGGGCCCACGGGACCAACCCGACTCCGAGCGCACCCTGGTCTCGCCGAGCAGTGTCTACAACGGCGACAACAAGGTGACGCTGCGGGACTACGACGGCACCGTCTGGCACGACAAGGACGGCCGTGAGTGGCACCAGCGGAACGACGGTGACGAGGACAAGGGCCGGATCAGCCTGCGCACCGCGATGCAGTTCTCGGTGAACACCCCGTACATCCAGCTGGGCATGGACGTCGGCACCGACAAGGTGCGGGACGCGGCCCTGGCCGCGGGCCTCAGCAAGGAGCAGCTGGCCTCGATCACCCCGACGTTCTCGCTCGGCACCTCCGCACCCAGCGCCATCCGGCTCGCCGGGGCGTACGCGACCTTTGCGGCCAGCGGCCAGCAGGCCGAGCCGTACTCGGTCGAGCGGGTCGAGGACAAGGACGGCACTGTCTACGACCACGAGCAGGACGCCAAGCTCACCCGGGCGTTCGACTCGAACGTGGCGAACAACGTCACCGACGTTCTGAAGAACGTGGTCGAGCACGGCACCGGATCCTCGGCGCAGATCGGCCGTCCGGCCGCGGGCAAGACCGGAACCACCGACGAGAACAAGTCGGCCTGGTTCTCCGGCTACACCCCGCAGCTGTCCACCGCGATCGGCATGTGGCGGGTCGACGACCAGGCCAAGAACCAGAAGTTCCTGTCCATGCGTGGCGTGGGCGGCAAGCTGACGATCCACGGTGCGTCGTTCCCGGCGGAGATCTGGGCCGACTACATGCGCGGCGCCCTGAAGGGCGAGCCGGTCAAGGACTTCCCCGCGGCCACTCCGATCGGCGAGAAGATCTACGGCGAGGACGCGAGCCCCACCCCGCCTCCGCCGTCGAAGTCGCCCACGGAGACTCCGACGGAGACGCCCACGGAGACTCCGACGGAGACGCCCACGGAGACTCCGACGGAGACGCCCACGGAAACCCCGAGCTGCGACCCGCTGGACTTCAACTGCCACGACAACGGCGGCGGCGAGAACGGCGGCGGGGACGACCAGCCGGACGATCCGTCCACGACGCCGACCACGGAAGGGCCGGGCGGCCCTGGTGGCATATTCGGCGGCCCGTCCGGGGCCAGAAGGGAGAACTAGCCCGTACCACCCCGTACGGCCCGTTCACACTCGCCGGCCGCGCCGGAGCGAACCCCGCTCCGGCGCGGCCGGCGCCGTTCAGGGCCCTGGACGGCTCTCTGCGCCTCTGGCACCCCGTCCCCCGAGCGCAAGCTCGTCCCGACGTCCGCGGCGCGCTCAGTGGCCGCTGGGGCGGTCCTGACTCCTCCCGTGGGACCCGTACGGCAGGATGGGGCCATGAGCGTGCGCGAGGACCCACAGGCCCAGCCCGTCAGGCCGACCGCCGAGGACCCGGTGGCCGCGGCCGGCAGCGAGCTGATCGGTGGGCCGGCCGGGCGCCGGGCCCTGCTCGGCACGAGCTGGTGGACTCCGGTGCGGATCGTGGCGATCGTCGCCATCGGCATGTTTGCCCTGGGCATGGTGCAGAAGCTGCCGTGCTACGACGGCGGCTGGTTCCACGGCGCCACCGCCCAGTACACCCATGCCTGCTACTCCGACATACCGCACCTCTACAACGGTCGCGGCTTCGCCGACGACCTCGTCCCGTATTTCGACCGCATACCGGACAGCGTCTCGGGCGGGATGCAATACCTGGAGTACCCCGTCCTGACCGGGCTCTTCATGGAGGTCGCCTCCTGGATGACCCCGTCCGGCGGCTCCATCCAGCACCGTGAGCAGATCTACTGGCTGGTCAACGCGGGCATGCTGATGGTCTGCACCGCGGTCATCGCGGTCTGTGTGGCCCGTACGCACCGCCGCCGCCCCTGGGACGCGCTGCTGGTCGCCCTGGCCCCCGCCTTCGCGCTCACATCCACCATCAACTGGGATCTGTTCGCCGTCGCGCTCACGGCCGCCGCCCTGCTGGTGTGGTCCCGCAGCCGCCCGATGGCCGCCGGTGTGCTGCTGGGGCTCGCGACGGCCGCGAAGCTCTACCCCGTGCTGCTGCTCGGTCCGCTGCTGGTGCTCTGCCTGCGCGCGGGTCGGCTGCGGGCCTTCTGGTCGGCGGCCGGCGGGGCCGTGGCCGCCTGGCTCGTGGTGAACGTCCCCGTGATGATCACGACGCAGGGCGGGGGCCTGCACATCCGCGACGGCTGGAAGACCTTCTACACCTTCAGCCAGGAGCGCCCGGTCGACTTCGGCTCCCTGTGGCTGATCATCTCGCAGCGCACCGGGGACCCCCTGGAGGACGTCAACACCTACGGAACCCTGCTGATGATCCTGGCCTGCGTCGGTGTGGCGGCGCTCGCCCTGTGCGCCCCGCGCCGTCCGCGCCTGGCCCAGCTGGCCTTCCTGGTCGTCGCGGGCTTCGTGCTCACCAACAAGGTCTACTCACCGCAGTACGTGCTGTGGCTGATCCCACTGGCGGCGCTGGCACGACCGCGCTGGCGGGACTTCCTGGTCTGGCAGGCGTGCGAGGTGATGTATTTCCTCGGGATCTGGATGTACCTCGCGTACATGGGCAGCGGTGATCAGCACCGGGGGCTGCCCGCGGAGGGCTATCAGCTGGCGATCGTCGTGCATCTGCTGGGGACGCTCTACCTGTGCGCCCTGGTCGTCCGGGACGCGCTGGTGCCGGAGCGGGACCCGGTGCGGCAGGACGGTTCGGACGACCCCGGGGGAGGCGTGCTGGACCGGGCCCCGGACGCGTTCGTCCTGGGAGAGGCGCGGCGCGCGTCCAGGTACGACGACGGCGTGGTGCTGGTGGACTGGGGCGTCCACCGGGAGTGAGCCTCGGGGACGGGAGCTCACTCCCGGCGGCGCGGGTTCAGCGGTCGAGCAGCCGGTCGAACTGCGTCGTGGTGTGCCGCAGATGCGCCACCAGCTCATCCCCCACCTGGGGCGCCTGGACATCGCTGGGCACGAACAGGATGGACACCTGCATATGCGGCGGCTCGGCGAACCACCGCTGCTTGCCCGCCCACACGAACGGCGAGAGGTTGCGGTTGACGGTCGCGAGACCGGCGCGGGCGACGCCCTTGGCGCGGGGCATCACACCGTGCAGTGCCTTGGGGGCCTCCAGGCCGACGCCGTGGGAGGTGCCGCCGGCGACGACGACCAGATGGCCGTCGGAGGCGGCCTTCTGCTGGCGGTAGCCGAAGCGGTCGCCCTTCGCCACGCGGGTGACGTCGAGCACCGAGCCCCGGTACTCCGTCGAATCGTGGTCGCCCAGCCACAGCCGGGTGCCGATGCGCGCCCGGAAGCGGGTCTGCGGGAACTGCTGCTGGAGCCGGGCCAGTTCCTCGGCGTTGAGGTGGCTGACGAACATGGTGTGCAGCGGCAGCCGCGCCGCCCGCAGGCGGTCCATCCAGGCGATGACCTCCTCGACCGCGTCCAGTCCGTCGGTGCGGTCGAGCGGGAGGTGGATGGCGAACCCCTCCAGCCGGACGTTCTCTATCGCGGCGTGCAGTTTGGGCAGGTCCTCCTCGGTGACGCCGTGCCGCTTCATGCTGCTCATGACCTCGATGACCACACGCGCGTTCACCAGGCCGTAGACGCCGTCGACCGACGAGACCGAGCGGATCACCCGGTCCGGCAGCGGCACCGGCTCCTCACCGCGGCGGAAGGGGGTGAGCACGAGCAGGTCACCGCTGAAGAAGTCCTTCATCCGGGCGGCCTCGTACGTGGTCCCGACCGCGAGGATGTCGGTGCCGATGCGGGCGGCCTCCTCGGCCAGCCGTTCATGGCCGAAGCCGTAGCCGTTGCCTTTGCAGACCGGGACTATCCCTGGGAACTGCTGGATCACCATCTGCTGGTGCGCCCGCCAGCGCGCGGTGTCGACGTAGAGGGTGAGAGCCATTGGCCGGTCCCGGAACCTTTCTCGTTGCCGCGGTGTATTGGAGGTATGGGAAACAGCGAATCGTGGTCAACGGCGCGACATGTAGATGTCGAGCGCCTTGTGCAGGAGCTTGTTGAGCGGGAAGTCCCACTCGCCGAGGTACTCGGCAGCCTGCCCACCGGTGCCCACCTTGAACTGGATCAGACCGAAGAGATGGTCCGTCTCATCGAGGGAGTCGCTGATGCCGCGCAGGTCGTAGACGGTCGCGCCCAGTGCGTACGCGTCGCGGAGCATCCGCCACTGCATCGCGTTAGAGGGCCGGACCTCGCGCTTGTGGTTGGCGGAGGCACCGTAGGAGTACCAGACATGGCCTCCGACGATCAGCATCGTGGCGGCGGCCACGGCCTCGTTCTCGTGCATCGCGAAGTACAGGCGCATCCGGTTGGGGTCCTCGGTGTTGAGGGCCGTCCACATGCGCTGGAAGTAGCTGAGCGGGCGGGGCCGGAAGTGGTCGCGCTCCGCGGTGATCTCGTAGAGCCGCTGCCACTCGGGCAGATGCTCGTAGCCGCCCTGGACGACCTCGACACCAGCCTTCTCGGCCTTCTTGATGTTGCGGCGCCACAGCTGGTTGAAGCCCTTGTGGACATCCTCCAGGGAGCGGTTGGCCAGCGGCACCTGGAAGACGTACCGCGGCTGGACGTCACCGAAGCCGGCCCCGCCGTCCTCGCCCTGCTGCCAGCCCATTCGCCGCAGCCGCTCGGCCACTTCGAAGGCGCGCGGCTCGATGAAGGTCGCCTCGACATCGCGCAGCCGCTTCACGTCCGGGTTCTGGATGCCGGACTTGATCGCGGAGGCGTCCCACCGGCGGATGATGACCGGCGGGCCCATCTTCACGGAGAACGCGCCCTGCTGCTTGAGATGCGCGAGCATCGGGCGCAGCCACTCCTCGAGGTTGGGTGCGTACCAGTTGATGACCGGACCCTCGGGCAGATAGGCGAGGTAGCGCTTGATCTTGGGCAGCTGGCGGTAGAGGACGAGGCCGACGCCGACGAGCTGGCCCGTGGCGTCGAACCAGCCGAGGCTCTCCGAGCGCCACTCCGACTTGACGTCGGCCCACGCCGGGACCTGCATGTGGCTGGCCGCCGGCAGGCTCTGGATGTACGCCAGATGCTGCTCTCGGCTGATCGTCCTCAGGGTCAGGCTCATGCGGGGCGCTCCTCGGCAGGTTTGTCCCCAGGGTCGGGGCTCCGGCTCTCGCGCCGAAGCCTACTGCGACAGGGACGCGCCCTGTTCGGGCCTGGGGACAACCGGGCCCCGGCCGGGCTCAGCCCAGCACGCCGCCGAAGAGGCCTCCGTGGGCCATGCCGAGGTAGAAGCCGACCGCGGAGGCACCGAGCCCGATGATCAGCAGGAACCGCTCACCGGTAGTCGCGGACCGCAGCTGGCCCCACGCACCCGTGCACATGCCGACCAGCCCGACCCATGAGCTGACCAGGTGGAGATGGGGGAAATGAGCCGTGACAAAGGCGATTACGCCGATCACCACGGTCACCACGGCGATGGTGTTCTCCACGGGATGCGACTTGCCATCGGTGTCCAGGAAGGTGAACAAGCCGTGGTGGGTTCGTGCTGCCTGTGCCATGGGGCACCTCCAGATAGGCACATAGAGCAGGGCGGCGAACTGTAATGCCGCTCACACCCGATGTGTACAGATTGCGGGCCAAGACGCCCGGATTTCAAGCGGGAGGCCGGAGGCGGGTACTGTGTACCGTCCGCGGTGGTGTCTGCGCAGACGCCGACGCGGAACGCATCACGACCCTCCTGCCACGGAACGACCGTGGCCGCTGAGTCCAAAGGAGGTGGGTTCCACATGCGTCACTACGAGGTGATGGTCATCCTCGACCCCGATCTCGAGGAGCGCGCTGTCTCCCCGCTGATCGAGAACTTCCTTTCCGTCATCCGCGAGGGCAACGGCAAGGTCGAGAAGGTCGACACCTGGGGCCGTCGTCGTCTCTCGTACGAGATCAAGAAGAAGCCTGAGGGCATCTACTCGGTCATCGACCTGCAGGCCGAGCCCGCGGTCGTCAAGGAGCTCGACCGCCAGCTGAACCTGAACGAGTCGGTCCTCCGGACCAAGGTCCTCCGTCCCGAGACCCACTGACCGCGTAAGCGTTCAGCGGTCATCGGGCCGTATCGCAACGAGTAGCAAGCAGCCCAGCAGTACCCGCCGAGAGGTTCCCCCAATGGCAGGCGAGACCGTCATCACGGTCGTCGGCAATCTCGTCGATGACCCCGAGCTGCGCTTCACCCCGTCCGGTGCGGCGGTCGCGAAGTTCCGCGTCGCGTCCACTCCCCGTACCTTCGACCGGCAGACCAACGAGTGGAAGGACGGCGAGAGCCTCTTCCTCACGTGCTCGGTGTGGCGGCAGGCCGCGGAGAACGTGGCCGAGTCGCTTCAGCGTGGCATGCGCGTCATCGTGCAGGGCCGTCTGAAGCAGCGGTCCTACGAGGACCGCGAGGGGATCAAGCGCACGGTCTATGAGCTGGATGTCGACGAGGTCGGCGCCAGCCTGCGCAACGCCACGGCCAAGGTCACCAAGACCACCGGTCGCGGTGGCCAGGGTGGCTACGGCGGCGGTGGCGGCCAGGGCGGCGGCGGTGGCTGGGGCGGTGGCCCCGGCGGCGGTCAGCAGGGCGGCGGCGCTCCGGCCGACGACCCGTGGGCGACCGGCGCACCGGCCGGCGGCCAGGGCGGCGGTGGTGGCTGGGGCGGCGGCTCCGGCAACTCCGGCGGCTACTCGGACGAGCCGCCCTTCTAGGCCCGGGGCGGTGTTTCACGTGAAACGGGCTGTTTCACGTGAAACCACCGCGCGGTCTGGTCTGGGCGACCAGCACAAACTTCTTGATCACACTGGAGAGAGACAATGGCGAAGCCGCCTGCTCGCAAGCCTAAGAAGAAGGTTTGCGTGTTCTGCAAGGAGAAGATCTCCTACGTCGACTACAAGGACACGAACCTGCTGCGGAAGTTCATTTCCGACCGCGGCAAGATCCGTGCCCGCCGGGTCACCGGCAACTGCACCCAGCACCAGCGTGACGTCGCCACGGCCGTGAAGAACAGCCGTGAGATGGCGCTGCTGCCCTACACCTCCACCGCGCGATAAGGGAAGGGTGACCGAGTCATGAAGATCATCCTCACCCACGAGGTCTCCGGCCTCGGCGCCGCCGGTGACGTCGTGGACGTCAAGGACGGTTACGCCCGTAACTACCTGGTTCCGCGTGGTCTGGCGATCCGCTGGACCAAGGGCGGCGAGAAGGACGTCGAGCAGATCCGCCGCGGTCGTCGCATCCGCGAGATCGCCACGATCGAGCAGGCCAACGAGGTCAAGGCTCAGCTCGAGGGCGTCAAGGTGCGGCTGAAGACCCGTGCCGGCGACGCCGGCCGGCTGTTCGGCTCCGTCACCCCGGCCGACATCGCTTCGGCGATCAAGGACGCGGGTGGCCCGGATGTGGACAAGCGCCGTATCGAGGTGCAGGCGCCGATCAAGACCCTGGGCGCGCACCAGGTCTCGGTCCGTCTGCACGCCGAGGTTGCTGCCAAGGTCGGCGTCGAGGTCGTCGCCGCCTGACGACCGTGACGGTCGCCTTCGGCACCGTGCACCGGAGGGCCGCACCCTGTGTGGGTGCGGCCCTCCGCCGTGCCGGGGGACTTCCGGACCGCCGGGCCCGGATGCTGTGGTCCGAGCGCTGTGGTCGGGGGGTGCGCGGGGCGTGGCTCAGCGTCGTACCGCGCCGGTGACGATCCAGCGGCCGGAGCGGGTGCGCAGCCACAAGGTGGCCATCCGGACCGACATCATCAGCGCCATGCTGCACCACAGCGCGGTCAGTCCGCCGCCGAGCGATGGCACCAGCAGCGCCACCGGGGCGAAGACGGCAAGGGTGACGATCATCGCCCAGGCCAGATAGGGTCCGTCGCCCGCGCCCATCAGCACTCCGTCGAGGACGAAGACCACACCCGAGACCGGCTGGATGAGGGCCGTCACCAGAAGGGCGGGCAGCAGGGCGTCCCGTACCGCGGAATCGGTGGTGAACAGGGGGATGAACAGCGGCCGGGAGGCGACCACCAGCAGGCCCAGCACCACGCCCGAGGCGATGCCCCAGTGCACCATGCGGCGGCAGGCGGCCCGTGCCCCCTCCTCGTCGCCCGCTCCCAGATAGCGTCCGATGATCGCCTGGCCCGCGATGGCGATGGCGTCCAGGGCGAACGCCAGCAGACTCCACAGGGTGAGCACGATCTGATGGGCGGCGATATCAGTGTCGCCGAGGCGGGCCGCCACCGCCGTCGCGATCAGCATCACGGCGCGCAGCGAGAGCGTACGGATCAACAGGGGTGCCCCGGCGTGGGCACAGGCCCTGATCCCGGCGGCGTCCGGCCGTAGCGAGGTGCCATGGCGCCGGGCGCCCCGGATGACGACGGCGAGGTAGACGGCGGCCATGGCGTTCTGGGCGATCACCGTGCCCCAGGCCGAGCCCGCGATGCCCAGCCCGGCCGCGTAGACCAGAGTGGCGTTCAGCGCGGCATTGGCCCCGAAGCCGCCGATGGCCACGTACATCGGGGTGCGGGTGTCCTGGAGACCGCGGAGGACACCCGTAGCGGCGAGCACCACCAGCATCGCGGGGATGCCGAGGGTACTGATCCGCAGATAGGTGATGGCGTAGGGAGAAGCGGTGTCCGAGGCGCCGAACAGATCGACGAGAGCGGGGGCGGTGGGCAGGGCGACGGCGATGACGCCGGCACCGAGCAGCAGGGCCAGCCAGATGCCGTCCATGCCCTGCCGGATCGCTCCGGGAAGGTCGCCCGCGCCGACGCGGCGGGCCACCGCCGCCGTGGTGGCATAAGCCAGGAAGACGAAGATGTTGACGGCTGTGGTGAGCAGGGCGGCGGCGACGCCCAGACCGGCCAGCTGGGCGGTGCCCAGATGACCCACGACGGCGCTGTCGACCATGACGAAGAGGGGCTCCGCCACGAGCGCGCCGAAGGCGGGAAGCGCGAGTGCGATGATCTCGCGGTCGTGATGGCGCGGGGTGCTCCGGGCGCTTGTGGGGGCCTGTGTCATGAGGGCAATGTAATCGTCCACAGGTAAGAGACACAAGCGACGACTGGTCCTTACAAGGCGGCGCGCGAGACGATCTTCTCTGCGCCCTTTGTCGCGATCTTGCGCTGGGGGCGAAAGTTTTTCTTCTGCACAGCCCCTGGATAGAGAAACCGCAGGTCAGAGGAGCCTTCTCGAGGTGATTGTGTGTTTGTCCACAGCGCTGTCCCCCGGCCCGTGCACAGGTTCGCGCGACTTACCCACAGGATGGATCCCATCATCCACATGCCCTGTGGATAACCAAGTTGGCTCGTGGTGCGGACGGGCCTAACGTGGTCCGGCGCCCGCCACCCGATCCGGCCCTGGAACCCCCAGCCTCCGATGCGCCGTGTCCGGAAAGCCGGCCGCTCTGTTGTGTCATAGCCGTGCCCTAAGAAGGACGGGCGCGGCGAGGTTCGCTTCGCGGACGGGAGGAGGTGGCGGGGTGAGCGTGCCCGAGCCCATGGACGACCCGTGGGCGGACTCCGGCCCGTCCGACCGGTTCCCGGCTCCCCGCTTCCGCCGCGGTGAGGGCGGCGGCCGGGGCCGCGACGGTCAGCAGGACCGCGACGGAGGCGGCGGCTCCCCCTGGGAGGGCTCCGGCTTCGAGCGCGTACCGCCGCAGGACCTCGACGCCGAGCAGTCCGTGCTCGGCGGCATGCTGCTCTCCAAGGACGCCATCGCCGATGTGGTGGAGGTCCTCAAGGGCAACGACTTCTACCGGCCCGCCCATGAGACCGTCTACCAGGCCATCCTGGACCTCTACGCCAAGGGCGAGCCGGCCGACCCGATCACGGTCGCCGCGGAGCTGACCAAGCGCGGTGAGATCGCCCGGGTCGGCGGCGCCTCGTATCTCCACACCCTCGTCCAGTCGGTCCCCACCGCCGCCAACGCCGAGTACTACGCGGAGATCGTCCACGAGCGCGCCGTACTGCGCCGCCTCGTCGAGGCCGGCACCCGTATCACCCAGATGGGATACGCGGCGGACGGAGACGTCGACGAGATCGTCAACAACGCCCAGGCGGAGATCTACGCCGTCACCGAGCAGCGCACCAGCGAGGACTATCTGCCGCTCGGCGACATCATGGAGGGCGCCCTCGACGAGATCGAGGCGATCGGCTCGCGCAGCGGACAGATGTCCGGGGTGCCCACCGGCTTCACCGACCTGGATTCCCTGACCAACGGTCTGCACCCGGGTCAGATGATCGTCATCGCCGCGCGTCCCGCGATGGGTAAGTCCACCCTGGCCCTCGACTTCGCGCGCGCCTGCTCGATCAAGCACAACATGCCGAGCGTGATCTTCTCGCTGGAGATGGGCCGTAACGAGATCGCGATGCGTCTGCTCTCCGCCGAGGCCCGGGTGGCGCTGCACCATATGCGCTCCGGCAGCATGACGGATGAGGACTGGACGCGGCTGGCCCGGCGGATGCCGGATGTCTCCCAGGCCCCGCTCTACATCGACGACTCCCCGAACCTGTCGATGATGGAGATCCGCGCCAAGTGCCGTCGGCTCAAGCAGCGCAACGATCTACAGCTGGTCGTCATCGACTACCTCCAGCTGATGCAGTCCGGCGGCGCCCGGCGCCCCGAAAGCCGTCAGCAGGAGGTCTCGGACATGTCGCGAAACCTGAAGCTGCTGGCCAAGGAGCTGGAAGTGCCGGTCATCGCGCTCTCCCAGCTCAACCGAGGTCCCGAGCAGCGCACCGACAAGAAGCCGATGGTCTCGGACCTCCGCGAGAGTGGATCCATCGAGCAGGACGCGGACATGGTCATCCTGCTCCACCGCGAGGACGCCTACGAGAAGGAGTCACCGCGCGCGGGCGAGGCGGACCTGATCGTGGCCAAGCACCGCAACGGCCCCACGGCCACGATCACGGTCGCCTTCCAGGGCCACTACTCGCGTTTCGTGGACATGGCCACGACCTGACGCGCGTGTTTGTAGGGTCTCAAGTTTCGTGTCGGAATCTCACGGCCGATGTCGGATCTGAGTCGGATCCGACACGGAGCTGAGATTTGGTCGGCCGGAGGGTCAGTACGGCAAGCTGCGGATGAACTACCCCAGAAACACCGAGTATTGACTCACTCTGCCCTGCGCGTCCCGCGCGAGACCGTAGTCAATGATCAACGGGTGCGGGAGCTTCGCGTGGCCGGTCGAGGCACTCCGGCCTCCCGGCCAGGCGAACCGCGACGGATCAGAGCGGCCCGGACTGAGGAGAATGGCGGGTGGGCTGTGCCGCCCGAGATTCCGTAGCTGCCCAGATGGCGAGGAGTTTGAGCCGGTCCTCGGATGCGGTGCCGGGTTCGGCAGTGTAGATGATCAGCTCGTGCACGGCTCGGCGCGACAAGGGTAGGTCGAGGGACTGGAAGGGCAGTTCCAGGTGGCCGACGTCGGGGTGCTGGAGCCGTTTGACGCCGTCGTGGCGCATCAGGACGTCGTGCGCGGCCCATTGGCTGCGAAACTCTGGGCTGAGGGTGGACAGCTCGCCGACGAGTTCGCGCAGTGCCCGGTCGCGGGGCTCGCGCCCGACCTCGGCGCGCAGCAGGGCGGCGGTGGCGACGCCGGCGGCCTCCCAGTCGACGAAGAAGTCATGTGCACCAGGGTCGAGGAAGATATAGCGGGCGATGTTGGGGCGGCCACGCTTGTCGATGGTGGCGCTGTCGAACATCGGCGCGAGCAGGACTCGGGCCAGGGGGTTGCCGGCGACGATGTCCGTGCGGCCGTTGCGTACGAACGCCGAGGACATCGTCATGGAGTCGAGCAGCCACTGGACCCGGGGCGGGACCTCGACGTCCCTGCGACGCGACGGAGTGCGACTCTCGTGCCGCGATGACCGGGCCAGATCGAACAGGTAGGTGCGTTCGTCGTCATCCAGTCGCAGGGCACGAGCGACCGCGTCAAGGACGTCTTCGGACACGCCGCCGATATGCCCCTTCTCCAGCCGCGTGTACCACTCCGTGCTCACGCCGGCAAGGACGGCGACCTCCTCGCGCCGCAGCCCGGCGACCCGGCGACGGGCGCTGGTCGGCAGTCCGGCCTGCGCCGGGGTGATTCTGGCGCGTCGGCTGACAAGGAAGTCCCGGATCTCGCCGCGGTTTCCGGACTGTTGGTCCATGTCGTTCATGGTAGCCACTGGTCACGGCGCAAAGGGGGTTGAGGTTATACCCCCCATAGACGCGACCTTCTCCGGTGGTGGCGATCGCGGTCTGCTGGGTTCGAACGTTCCGACACGATCGCAAGAACAAACAACGGAGGTAAGACGTGACGAGCAAGGCGCTAACGGTGCCGGCGGTGGCGTTGGGCACATGGGCCTGGGGAGACAGCGGCGAGGCAGGCGACGGCTACTTCGGCAGTCAGCTGAGCGAGTCCGGCCTGCGAGAGGTCGTCGAGAAGGCGCAGTCGAACGGGTTCACCTTGTGGGACACCGCCGTGGCGTACGGCATGGGCCGCTCGGAGACTGTCCTCGCCCAGGCACTGAAGGGCTATCACCGCAGCGAGTACCAGCTGTCGACGAAGTTCACCCCGCAGATGGCGGGCGACGGCGACGATCCGGTCGCGGACATGCTGGAGCAGAGCCTCGACCGAATGCGTACGGACTACGTGGATCTCTTCTGGATCCATAATCCTGCCGACGTGGCACGATGGACGCCGTTTCTGATCCCGCTGCTCGAGAGCGGCAAAATCAAGCATGTCGGCGTCTCGAACCACAACATGGAGGAGATCGCTCTTGCCGATCAGATCCTCGGCGAGGCCGGCTTCCGCGTGGAGGCGGTCCAGAACCACTACAGCATCCTGTACCGGAGCTCTCAGCGCGCGGGCATCCTCGACTACTGCCGCGAGCACGACGTGCGGTTCTTCTCCTACATGGTCCTCGAGCAAGGAGCGCTGACCGGCAGGTACAGCCCGGCGAATCCGTTGCCGGAGGGGAGCAGCCGGGCGGCCGTGTACAACGGCATCCTGCCCCAGCTGCAGGCGCTGACGGACCGGATGGGGGTGATCGGCAAGGACCGAGGCGCGTCCGCCGCCGATGTCGCCACCGCCTGGGCCATCGCCAAGGGGACCACCCCGATCATCGGGGTCACGAAGGCGGGTTACATCGACGGGTTGGTCCGAGCTCGCGGCATCGAGCTCACCGACGAGGAGATCGCGGAACTGGAGGCGCTGGCGGATGACGCAGGCGTCGACACGCGCGGCTGGTGGGAGCACGAGATGTAGCAGTCGTCGGAACCGAAGAAGGGACCGCGTCTTTTCTGGGCCCGGCCCGCGATGTCGGCTATAGTTGCCGGCCGGTCACGCGGTCCAGTTGAGTTTGCGACGGAACCGCCGGACGGAACCGCCGGGGAGTACCCGCCCGTCCACGCGCGAGTGGCTTGCCACCGCGACTTGCCCGCGCGCATGCCGGGCGTCACCTCTCACCGCAGACTTTCGCACCCGCACCAGAAGCAGTTGGGCACCCGAGGACATGACATGCGCTCTGGGTGACGGCCCGCCGTCCTTCGGGCGACGGGCCGTTGAGGTAAGGAGCGCCGGCGAGGCGGCAGGAGTCGTGCCGTCTCGATGACGGCACCGCTGAAAGTGAGGCGGTCGACGACGGCCAGGCTCAGCTCGCGTCGACGTCCAGCACGATCTTGCCTCGGGTGTGGCCTTCCTGAATGGCCCGCCAGGCGTCGGCCGCCTCGGCCAGAGGGAAGGTGCGGTCGACGGTGACGGACAGCTTGCCGGAGTCCGCGAGGGCGCACAGTACGCCGAGGTCGTCCGAGCTGGGGCGGGCCCACACGTGGTGACCGCCCTTCTCGGTAACGGTGGTGTCGACGATGGAGGCGACTCGCTTCGGGTTCTTGAGCACTTCCTGGGAGACGGCCACCGCGTCACCGCCGAAGAAGTCGAGTGCCGCGTCGACGCCGTCGGGCGCCAGCTCGCGTACCCGGTCTGACAAGCTGTCGCCGTAGGTGACGGGCTCGGCGCCGAGCCCGCGAAGGTAGTCGTGATTGTGCTCGCTGGCGGTGCCGATGACGCGCGCTCCACGGGCGACAGCGATCTGCACGCCGAACGAGCCGACACCGCCGGACGCCGCGTGGATCAGCACGGTGTCGCCCCTGCCGATGCCGAGCCGCTGGATGGCCTGGTAGGCCGTCAGCCCGGCCAGCGGCAGCCCGGCGGCCTGCAGCCAGTTGAGGGACTCGGGTTTGCGGGCGAGAGTGCGCACCGGGGCGGACACGAGTTCGGCATAGCCGCCGTTTTGCGCCCAGTCCTTGCAGATGTAGCCCACGACCTCGTCGCCGACCTCGAACTCGGTGGCGTCGAAGCCTCTGGCTTCGACGACGCCGGAGACCTCCCAGCCCGGGATGAAGGGGAAGTGCGCCTCCATGACCTCGTCGAGGTAACCGGCGGCGACCTTCCAGTCCGCTGGGTTGACGCCCGCCGCCTTGACCCGGACGAGGACCTCGCCGGGGGCGACCTTCGGGGTCGTTAACTCAGTGAGCTCCAGGTCTTCAGGGCCCCCGTACTGCTGTAGCGTGATTGCCTTCATGATCAACTACAACGGACAGCACGGGATGCGTATTCCGGATCCCACTCCGACATCTGCGGCATGGCCAGGGCCTTTCAGCTCGGGGGGAGGGCTCTCTGTCGTCCAGTTGCCGCTGTTGGCCACGGGCCGAGGCTATAGCGTCGACGCACGAGCGTGGTGCACGGTGTCATCCATGGAGGAGGACGCGCTTTCGCAGGAGATCAAACCCGGCACGGCCGAACATCTGGCGTTTGAGCATCTTGATCGGGTTGACACTGCCTTCAGGGGCGTTACCCGATCGGGTGGTGCCCCTGAACTGCGCCTCCTGCGGTACGTGCCTGATGCGACTCTCCTCGTGTCGAGCTGAGTGGCCGAGCTGAGTGGCCGACAGCGGGGTGGATCGTGGAGATCGGACCGGCTGAGGACGCGACAGTGAGCCGCCGTCTGAGCCCGGGGCGGGCGGGACCGGCTGGGGGGTCAGGGCTTCAGGCGGTGGCCCAGGGCCGCCGCCTTCTCCACGCGCCGGGCGAGGACCTGCTCATGGCGGTCCGCCATCTGTCGCAGGGCCTCCTTGCGGTCGCGCTTGGAGAGCCGGTCGATGTAGAGATGCCCCGAGAGGTGGTCGGCCTCGTGCTGGAGACACCGGGCGAAGTAGCCGGTGCCCTCGATCACCAGCGGGTTCCCGTCCTTGTCGACGCCGCGGACCACGGTGCGGTCGGTGCGCGGTACGTCCATCCGCGCACCCGGTACGGACAGACAGCCCTCGGCCTCCTCGATGAGCAGCCGGTTGGCCGGGTCGGGCTGGTCCAGGACGGGGTTGATGATGTGGCCGATATGCCGTACGCCGTCGTCGTCCGGGCAGTCGTAGACGAACAGCCGCAGGTCGACGCCGACCTGGTTGGCGGCCAGCCCGGCGCCGTCGGCGATGTACATGGTGAGGAACATGTCGTCGATAAGGGTGCTCAGCTCGGATGTGCCGAACTCGGTCACCTCCCGGCAGGAGCGGCGGAGCACCTCCTCACCGACCTCGGTGATCCGGCGCGGTGAACCCCGCTCGGCCTCGGGAGGCAGGGCCGGATAGGAACCGACAGGTTTCCCCTGCACCAGGACGCGCACCGCTGACCTCACCCTTTTCCGCCCCCGCTGATGGTCACGTCCGGCCAACGTAGCAGGGGTGGTTCGGCCGCGGCTCAGGCATGTGTCAGATCACGTCGCCGAGTTCCTCCAGCAGCCGCCGCTTGGTGCGGGCCCCGACCAGCGACCGCACCGGCTCGCCCGCCCGGAACAGCATCAGCGTCGGCATCGACAGGACCCCGTAGGCGGTGGTGGTGGACGGGTTCTGGTCCACGTCCAGCCGCACCACCTTCAGCCGGTGGGCCTCCTCCTGCGCGATCTCCGCCAGCACCGGGGCGATCATCCGGCACGGCGGGCACCACGAGGCGGTGAACTTCACCAGCACCGGCAGGTCGGCCGCCAGCACTTCCTCGGCGAAGGTGGCGTCCGTGACCGTGACCACTTCCTCGGTGTGCGCCAGCGTCATCTCATCTCTCCTTCGGAGTCGTCGTAAGGAAGCCGTCCGAAGCCGTCCATGGGGAGGGCGGGTTCACGGTCCGGGCGGCGTCAGTTCGCAGTCAGTTCGCAGCGCGGCTCCGGGGCCCCTTCGGGCGACGTCGCCGCGGCCTCCAGCTCCGCGCGGGCCCGCTCCGCCTCGGCGAGCTGCGTCCCGACCCGCTCCCGGATGGCGCTCAGCCGGGCGATGCACTCGTCCAGCTCGGTCAGCTTGCGCCGGTAGACCTCCAGTGAGGCGGGGCAGGAGTCACCGGCCGGGTGGCCGGAGCGCAGGCATTCGACGAACGGACGCGTCTCCTCCAGCTCGAAGCCGAAGTCCCGCAGCGTGCGGATCTGCTGGAGCAGCCGCAGGTCGTCCTCGTCGTACGACCGGTAACCATTGCCGGTACGGCGCGCGGGCAGCAGCCCGAGCGACTCGTAGTAGCGCAGGGTGCGGGTGGTGGTACCCGCCTGTTCGGCCAGCTCTCCGATCCGCATGGCCCGACGGTAGACCTTGACCCTGACGTCAAGGCCAGACCGGACCAGGTGCCAGACCGCCTGCCAGGCTGTGTGCGATCCGCTGGAATTGTCGGACCCTCGCCGTACAGTGCCGACATGACCACGCGCGACATCGATGAGTTCGCCGAGCCGCTGCCCGCCACCCGCCGTGCCCTGCTGCGGCGCGTCGCCCTCGGCCAGGCCGAGGGCCGTGCCCCGTCCCTGATGGGGGCCGTGGTGCGGGATGGGCGGCTGGTGTGGACGGGGGCGCGCGGCTGTGTGGACGGGCGCGCGCCGGACGCCGAGACCCAGTACCGCATCGGGTCCTTGACCAAGACCTTTGTGGCGGTGCTGGTGCTGCGGCTGCGTGATGAGGGGCTGCTGGACCTCGGCGATCCGCTGGCCAGGCATCTGGACGTGCCGCAGGCCGAGGGCGCGACCGTGGCCCAGCTCCTCTCCCACACCGGGGGTCTCGCCGCCGAGGCGCGTGGCCCGTGGTGGGAGCGTACGCCCGGGGCGTTGCGGCCCGGGACGGCCGATATCTTCGGCGAGCGCCCGCTGGTCCACCCCGCGGGCCGCCGGTACCACTACTCCAACCCCGGTTTCGCGCTGCTCGGCGCGCTGGTCGAGCGGTTGCGCGGCGCCCCCTGGGGCGAGGTGCTCGCCCGTGAGGTGCTGGAGCCGCTGGGGATGGGGCGTACGTCGCTCGAGCCGCGGGCCCCGCACGCCGGGGGCTGGGCCGTCCACCCCTGGGCGGATGTGCTGCTGCCCGAGCCGGCCGAGGACACCGGGTGGATGGGCCCGGCCGGACAGCTCTGGTCGACCTCCGGGGATCTGGCCCGCTTCGCCGCGTTCCTGCTGGACGGGGACGAGCGGGTGCTCGGCGCCGGAACGCTCGCCGAGATGCGGGCATCCGCCGCCCCCGAGGACGGGGACCGGGACGCCGGCTATGGCCTGGGCACCCAGCTCGTCCGCCATGGCGGACGGTTCCTTTACGGCCACACCGGCTCCATGCCCGGCTTCCTGGCCGCGCTGTGGGTGAGCGCGGAGGACCGGCTGGCCGGGATCGCGCTGGCCAACACCACCTCGGGGCCCGCGATCGGAGCCATCGCCGCCGACCTCATACAGGTCGTGGCGGAGCACGAACCCCGTATACCCGAGCCTTGGCGGCCGCTGCCCGAAGTCGATCCGGAGCTGCTGGCGCTGACCGGCCCCTGGTACTGGGGACCCCGCCCGTATCATCTGCGGCTGCGCGCGGACCGCGGTCTGGAGCTGTCCCCGGCCGCCGGGGGAGGCCGCGCCTCGCGCTTCCGGGCCGAGCCGGACGGCACCTGGACCGGGCTCGACGGCTATTACGCGGGGGAGACGCTGCGGGTGGTCGACGGGGAGGGCGGCGCCCCGGCCCATCTGGACCTGGGCACCTTCGTGTTCACCCGGGAGCCCTACGCGCCGGACGGCGTGGTGCCCGGCGGGGTCGACCCGGAGGGCTGGCGCGCGCTCTGACGGGGCCTCGCGGATGCTTCTGCGGAGGCTCCTGTGGATGTCGGTCCGGAGGACGACGGATTGTCGGCCGGCGGGAGGCGGATTGTCGGTCCAGCGGGGAACGGATGTCAGTCCAGCGGAAGCTTGAAGCCGAGGTGGCTGGCCTCGAAGCCGAGCCGCTCATAGAAGCGGTGGGCGTCGGTACGGGTCGCGTCCGAGGTGAGCTGTACCAGCGCACATCCCGCGCGGCGTGACTCCTCGATGGCCCATTCGATCAGCTGGGTGCCGAGTCCGCCGCCGCGCACGTCGGCGTGGATCCGGACACCCTCGATGATCGAGCGGGTGGCGCCGCGCCGCGACAGCCCGGGGATCATGGTCAGCTGGAGGGTGCCGACGGTCCGGCCGTCCTGGACCGCGACGACCAGCCGCTGGTTGGGGTCCCGGTCCAGCCGCTCGAAGGCGGCGCGGTACGGGGCCGGGTCGTCCGGGGACTCCCGGCGGGCGCCGAGCGGGTCGTCGGCGAGCATGGCCACGATCGCCGGGAGGTCATCGGCGGTCGCGCGCCGTATTGCGAAGTCGGTCACGCGGGAAGCCTACGCGGGGCCCATCGGGCCCGGTCGGCGGCGACCGGTCCGGGGCGCGGCGTGCTGCGACTGGGCTGGGGTGCATGCGTGGTGACCGGTCCGGGGCGCGGCGTGCTGCGACTGGGCCGGGGCGCACCCGCGGCGATCGGCCGGGGGCGTACCCGTGATGATCAGCGCGGGGTGGACAGCCCTTCGACGGCGGCGACGAGGGGGGCCAGCTCCGGCCGCCGGGCGGCGTCGGCGAGTGCCTCGCGCAGCGCGGCGTCGTTCGTCGGCCGCGCCGCCTCCAGCAGCTTCAGCCCCTCGGGGCTGACATTGGTGTAGATGCCGCGGCGGTCGTCGGGGCAGATGTAGCGGGAGAGCAGACCGCGGTCCTCCAGCCGGGTGACCAGCCGGGTCGTAGCGCTCTGGCTGAGCACGACGGAGTCGGCGAGCTGCTTCATCTGCAGATGTCCGCCCTCGCCGTCGTGCTGTTCGCTGAGCACGACGAGCACGGAGAACTCGCGGACGCTCAGCCCGTGCCTGGCCTGAAGCGCACGCTCGATATGCGTCTCTATCCGGCCGTGCAGGGAGGACAGGGCGCACCAGCCCTGGGCGAGGGCCCGCCCGGTGGGCGGGGTGGCGGTGCCGTGCGGCTCATCCGTCATGGAACCCCTCCTTGGTGGGTGAGCGAATCCCAGGATAGTGCAGCGATGAAATAGACCGCGTATGCAATTATCGGTGTTTCGACGTCCACAGCTGCCGCCCCCCGGGCCGTCAGCCCCCGCTCGCCTCGCCGGCACATCGGCCATTGCGGTATCGCGGCGTCGCGGCATCGCAGCGTCGCGACGTCTGGCGGACAACGGTCCGAGTGTCCAGGTGCCCCTACGCTCGGTTGTCATGACCAGACTGCATCTGTTCGACCTGGACGGGACGCTTATCCATGGCTCCGCCGCCGCGATCGAGATATCCCGGCAACTCGGCCTGGAGCGGGAGATCGCCGAGCTGGAGCGGGCGTTCGCGGGTGGTGCGCTGACGACGGCCCAGTTCGCCGAGCGGGCCTGTGCGTTGTGGGCGGAGCTGACGGAGGACCATGTGGCCGCGGCGTTCGAAGGGGCGCCGTGGCTGGCGGGGATCCGCGAGGTGTGGGCGGACATCCGGTCGCGGGGCGAGCGCTGTGCGGTGATCTCCCTCTCGCCGGGCTTCTTCGTGTCGCGGCTGCTGGAGTGGGGAGCGGACGCCACCTACGGATCGGCCTGGCCCTCGGTGCCGTTCCGGGACCCGGTGGATCCGGCGGGGATCCTGACCCCGGCCGCGAAGGTCGGGATCGCCGATGAACTTTGTGCGAAGTTCGGGTTGACCAGGAGCCATTGCGTGGCTTACGGGGATTCCCGGTCGGACGCCGAGCTGTTCGCCGTGGTGCCGGTCTCGGTCGCCGTGAACGCCGACCACCATGTGAGCGAAATCGCATCCCACGCCTATACCGGACGCGATCTCCGAGAGGCTTACGAATTGACGGGTAACTGCACGTAACTATCGGTAATTACCTGAGTTGGCGGGTGTAATGGATGCCGCGTCCGCGGGGCTTGTGAATTCATCCGCGGCCGGTAGGGTCGGGTCCGGCTCCGTCCAGCAGGCTGTACGGGTAGGGGCAGAACCGGGCAACCCAGGCCAACCAGCGTGACGGGATTGCGGCTCCGGTTTCCCTGGAGTTCGGGAATGCGCACCCGGGGCGGGCAACGGCCGTGGCATCCTGCCCGGATGAGAGTTACGGAGAAGGTCGGCACGACCATTCTCGCTTGAACCAAGCACCAGAACGGGGAATTGCGGGCATACTCCGCCAGCGGAAGTGCGAAGACCGACAGAAAGATGTTCGAGGCGAGGCAACCATGGACGCTCCGACCACCACATCGTCGGCCGGCAGTGACGGCTCCGGCGGAAACAGTGGCGACTGGGGCTGGTTCAGCCCGAGCAGGAATCCGGCCGAGGAACAGACACGGGTCCCGGACCGGCAGAGCGATGAGCGGACGCCCAGCCGTCCGGTGAACCCGATACGGCCGGTCGGCACCGGAGCCGACCGCCGTACGTCCGCCGAGCCGGGCCCGGCGTCCGGCCCTGGGGTGGGCGCCCGCCCCGCGTCCGGCCCGGCTGCTGACCGTCCGGCGGCTGACCGTCCGGCGGCCAACCGGTCGGCGGCCGATCGATCGGCGGGCGGCCCCGCGGTCACCGGGCATGAGGAGCATCAGCGCCCCGACGAGGCGGCCCCTGTCCCGCAGGACGTCCGGCCCGGCCCCGACCCCCGGTTCGCCGTCCCCGAGACCGCCTCGCCCGACGCGATCCTGCTGCGCCGCACGATGGCCGAGATCGAGCCCATCAGCGACAAGGTCACCTCGTACTTCTACGCGATGCTCTTCGTCCACCACCCCGAGCTGCGGCCGCTCTTCCCCGCCGCCATGGACGCCCAGCGCGACCGGCTGTTCAAGGCGATGCTGACCGCCGCCCGGCTCGTCGACGACGACGACATCCTCACCGAGTTCCTCTCCCGGCTCGGCCGCGGCCACCGCAAGTACGGCACCCAGCCCGAGCACTACCCCGCCGTCGGCGAATCCCTGATCGACGCGCTCACCCGTTACGCGGTCACCACCTGGAGCGACGAGGCCGAGGCCGCCTGGGTGCGCGCCTACACCAAGTTCTCCCAGATCATGATCGACGCGGCCGCCGAGGACGAGCTGGTCGCCCCCGCGTGGTGGCAGGCCGAGGTGGTCGGGCATGAACTGCGCACCCCCGACATCGCCGTGATCACGGTCCGTCCGGACCAGCCGTACCCGTTTCTGGCGGGCCAGTACGCCTCGTTGGAAACCCCGTGGTGGCCGCGGGTGTGGCGGCACTACTCGTTCGCCTCGGCGCCGCGCCCCGACGGGCTGCTCTCCTTCCACGTGAAGGCCGTACCGGCCGGATGGGTGTCCTCCGCGCTGGTGCACCGGGCCCGCCCCGGCGATGTGATCCGCCTCGGGCCGCCCGCCGGTTCGATGACCGTCGACCACTCCAGCGACAACGGGCTGCTCTGCCTGGGCGGCGGCACCGGTATCGCGCCGATCAAGGCGCTGGTCGAGGATGTCGCCGATCATGGCCGCCAGCGGGCGGTCGAGGTCTTCTACGGCGCGCGCAGCGATCACGATCTGTACGACATCGACACCATGCTGCGGCTGGCGCACAAGCATCCGTGGCTCGCGGTCCGCCCCGTCGTCTCCGACGGCCCGACCAACGGCCTCAGCGGCCGGCTGCCCGACGCCGTGCGGCAGTACGGCCCGTGGAACGCGTTCGACGCGTATCTCTCCGGGCCGCCCGGGTTGATCCGCAGCGGTGTCGACACCCTGATGGGCATCGGCATTCCGTCCCACCGGATACGGCACGACTCCATCGAGGAGCTCGCCGCCGCCGCGGAGTAGGGCGCGGACGGCACATGACGGAACGGCGACACGGGGCAGTGACTCCGGCGATTACGGACGGCGACAGGCACGACGGCGATGCAGGAACGGGGACGAGAACCGTGGACAGTACGGAGCACCTGGACGACCGCGCGTGGCGTCCGGGGAGCGACGGCGAACACCTTCTACAGCGGCGGCTGGGTACGGTCGACCGCGCCGACCGTTTCTACGACGAACAGGTGCTGGACCACCTCAACGTCCGGATGCGGGAGTACATCGGCCGCCAGGAGATGTTCTTCCTGGCCACCTCCGACCGGCACGGGGAGTGCGACAGCACCTTCCGGGCCGGGCCGCCCGGCTTTCTGCGGGTGCTCGACGCGCGCACGCTGACCTATCCCGAATACCGGGGGAACGGCGTCCTGGCCAGTCTCGGCAACATCCAGGAGAACCCCCACCTCGGCATTCTCATGGTCGACTTCTTCCGGGACCGGATCGGGCTGCATGTGAACGGCCGGGCCCGGGTGGTGGAGGACGCCGAGATGCGCGCGGCCCACCCCGACCTGCCGGTGGACCCGGTGCCGGGGCGGCGCGCGGTGGTGTGGGTCGAGGTGACCGTCGAGGAGGCGTACATCCACTGCGCCAAGCACATCCCCCACCTCCAGAGGGTCCCCGCGCAACGCCGCACCCGCGGAGCCGAGGGCCGGCACCGCAGCCCCTCCGGTGACCGGGCCCTCGAGCACGGCCGGGAACGGGACTGGGGGACGGACGACGTCAAGCGGAAGGGCGGCGACTTCTTCGGCGCCGCCGCCGACGCCCGCGAAGCCCGCCGCGCACCGAGCGCCGAGTCGGCCCCGCGACCGACACCCCCGATGAACCAGCCCCACCAGCCCGCCCTGGCCGGCCAGACGGCCCCGGGCGCCCCGGCGGACCAGGCGGCCCCGGCCGGTCAGCCCGCCCCGGTGGCCTCGGCTGACCCGGGTCAGTGGGTGTCGGGGTCTCCGGTGGACCTGGCGGTTCCAGTGGCTTCGGCCGGCCCGGTCGCCTCTGCTGATCCGGCAGCCCCAGCGGCTCCGGCGGCCCCACAGACCCCTGCGGCCCCGCGCGTCCCGGTGGCCCCGCCCGTCTCGGCTGACCCGGAGGTCCCGGTAGCCTCGGCCGGGGCGGCTGGCCCGGCAGTTCCGCCCGTCCCAGTGGTCCAGCCCGCCCCAGTGGCCTCGACCGACCCGGCTCAGTGGGTACCGGGGCCTCCGGTCGACCTGGCGGTTCCAGTGGCTTCGGCTGGTCCGGTCGCCTCTGCTGATCCGGCAGCCCCAGCGGCTCCGGCGGCTTCGGCGGCCCCGCCCGTTCCGGCGGCCCCGCCCGTCCCAGCGGCTCCGGCCGCCCCCGCAGACGATGCGGCTCAGTGGGTGCCGGAGGCCGTGCAGTCGGCTTCTGGGCAGTCGCCGTCGGCGGTGGCGCGGTCCGATTTCGGGGCCCATCTCCGTCCCGAGGACGGATTCGGGGACCAGCCCGGGGGTCGGGCCGATGCGGGGCCCGAGAGCTGGCGGGCGGAGGCGGAGCGGGTGCTGGCCGAGGCGCGGCAGCGGGCGGCCCGGAAGACCCAACAGCCGTTCAGCGGCTGGTTCCGCTAGAACGCGGACGTGGTGCGGCGAGGATCGGTCGGGGCGGGGCCCGCCCCGGCCCCGCCTCCTAGCCGAGGTCGTCCGCGAGCAGGGCCCGCACACCCTCGACGTTCGCGTCGAGGTAGGCCCGCAGCGACGGCGGCACCACCTCGACCGAGGCGATCCCCTCGCGGGTGAACGGCACGCTGACCACCTCGTACTCCCCGCACGGTTCGTCCACCTCCGGGCCGTGCCGCCGGGTGAGATCCATCGAGGCGAGCCGGCAGACGAAGAAGTGCTGCACCTTGACGCCGTCCGCGCTCCCGCCGTCGGGGTGCGGGACGGTGTCGACGAAGGCGGGCACCACATCCGTCACCTTCGCGCCCAGCTCCTCGTCCACCTCGCGGTGCAGGGCCTCGACGACGGTCGGGTCCTCGGGCTCCATCCCGCCGCCCGGAGTGATCCAGTAGGGCGGCTGTCCGGGCTTGGTGCGCTTGATCAGAATCATCCGGGGGGCGGTGTCGCCCTCGAGCAGAATGGCGCGGGCGGTGCGTTTGACCACGGGTCGTTCGGTCATGCAGGACATCTGCCGCGCCTTTCGTCCCGCGAAACCACTTACTCACCAGTCGACAGCCGCGCGTAACAGCCAATCGTGCGCCCGCGCGATATGCGGCAGGGCGAGCGCTCCCGTCCGGACCACCAGGAAATAGGTACGCAGCGGCGGCACCGGCGGATTGAGCAGCGCCACCACCTCCCCGGCGTCCAGCGCGTCCATGCACAGATAGCGCGGCAGGACGCCGAGCCCGGCGCCCTCCGCGACGCACGCCAGCACCGCGCGCAGATCGGGCGCGATGATCGTGCCGGCGGTGACCGGACGGGCGTCGAAGACGGCCGACCAGTAGCGGGTGACCAGCGGCAGGCTCTCGTGCACCTCGACGACGGGCAGCGCCTCCAGCGCGCTCACCCCCTTCATCTGGAGCACCGCGGGCCCGCCGAGCCGGGCGGCCCAGCGGGGGGCGGCGACCAGCACATGCTCCTCGTCGCACAGCGGGGTGGCGGCCAGCAGCCGGCCGCGTGGCCGGGCGGTGGCGATGGCCAGGTCGTGGTGGCCGGCGCCGAGACCCTCGAACAGCTCCTCGGCGCTGCCGAAGGCGCAGCGCACCGCCAGGCCCTGGGTGACGAGGGTGGTCAGCGCGGGCAGGGCGCGCAGCGCGGTGAACTCCGGAGGGCCCGCGAGATGCAGGGTGCGCAGCGGGGAGCGGTCGTCCAGACCCGTCTCGGTGATCTCCACCAGGGCGTCGAGATGTGGCGCTGCCTTGTGGGCGAGTTCGTCCCCGACGGTGGTGGGGACGACGCCGCGCGCCGTACGGAGGAACAGGGGGCGGCCCAGCTGCCGCTCCAGGGTGCGTATCTGGCCGGTGACGGCGGGCTGGGAGAGCCCGAGCAGCCCGGCGGCGCGGGTGAAGGACCCGGCGCGGTGAACCGTGACAAAGGTGCGTAAGAGGGCTAGATCCATGCGGTTCCCCTCGCCTCGTCCCGCCCCGACCGCATGCCAACTATAAATATGCCGATAGGTCCATGTCGCTACTGTGATTGGACACTGACGCTGAGTCAACTAGCCTTGTTCGAGCGGTTCTCCACGGGAGAGCCGGGGCGTCTCAAGCCACGAGGGGGGAGGCTTGAGACGCCCGCACAGGTCTACCCGGTCGGTTTCAGCCACCGGCTCCCTAATTCCCGGCTTCAGCCACTCGCCCCGGTTCGGTTACCGGTTCCGGCGCGTGCCGTGTCGAGCGCCCGCAGCACATCGGCGATCAGGTCGTCCGGGTCCTCGGCGCCCACCGAGAACCGGATGAAGCCCTCGGGTACGGCGTCGCCGCCCCACCGTCCGCGCCGCTCCGCCGTGGAGCGCACCCCGCCGAAGCTGGTCGCGTCGTCCACCAGCCGCAGCTCGGCCAGGAAGCGCTCCGCATGCGCCTTGTCCGGGAGGGTGAAGGAGACCACGCAGCCGAAGCGCCCACCGCGCATCTGCTCCACCGCGAGCCGGTGCGCCGGATCGGTCGGCAGACCGGGGTGGCGCAACCCGGTGATCTCGGGGCGGTCGCGCAGCGCCTCGGCGAGGGCCAGGGCGGTCGCCGCCTGGCGGTCGACGCGCAGCTGGAGGGTGGCCAGCGAGCGGTGGGCGAGCCATGCCTCCATGGGGCCGGGGATCGCGCCGACCGTCTTGCGCCAGGCCCGCACCTCGGCGGCCAGCCGCGGATCGCGGCAGGTCACATAGCCGAGCAGCACATCGCCATGGCCGGTGAGCGCCTTGGTGCCGCTGGCCACGGCGAAGTCCGCGCCGAGCTCCAGCGGGCGCTGGCCGAGCGGGGTGGCGAGGGTGTTGTCGACGGCGACCAGCGCACCGCGGGCGTGCGCGGCCGCGGCCAGCCGGCGGATGTCGCAGACGTCCAGTCCGGGATTGGACGGGGTTTCCAGCCACAGCAGTTTCGTCCGGTCGTCCAGCGCGGCCAGCTGGGCGTCCTCGCCGGTCGGGGCGGTGCGCACCGTGACGCCGTAACCCTCCAGCCGCTCGATCAGCGCCGGCAGCAGCTGATAGCCGTCGGACGGCAGGACGGCCGCCTCGCCCTGGCGCAGCTGGGACAGCAGTACGGCCGAGATCGCGCCCATGCCGGAGGAGAAGACGACCGTCTCGGCGTCGGTGCCCGGTGACTCCAGCTCGCTGATCGCCCGCTCCAGCAGGGACCAGGTGGGGTTGGCGTCCCGGCCGTAGGTGTAGGGGCCGACGGCGTCGCCGGGAAGGTGGAAGTGGGCGGCGAATACCGGGCCGGGCAGCGTCGGCGCGTACGCCTCGGCCTCGGGCAGTCCGGCCCGTACGGCACGGGTACCGTCACCGGTCATACGGGCTCCTTTCCCGCGTCCGGGCCATCGGCGGCCGGCGCGTTCTCCGTGTTCTCGGCGCTCTGGGCGCCCTGGGTGCTGTTCTCGGCGCTCTCGGCGCTCTCGGCGCGCGCCGTGCTTCCGGTCCGCTCCGCGGCGTCGAGGGCCTCGGCGACCGCGTCCAGCAGCCCGCCGCTGGCGGCCTCGATCATCTCCAGGCACTCCTCGAAGTCGTCCGTCCCGCCGAAGTAGGGGTCCGGCACATCGAGGCCGCCCAGCGCGTCCTGGTCCGCGTCCGGATCGTAACTCCGCAGCAGCCGCACCTTCGCGGCGTCGTGCGGGGTCGGGGCGAGCGCGCGCAGCTCGTGCAGATGGCCGCTGTCCAAGGCGATGACCAGATCGAGGCGTTCGAACCACTCGGCCCGGAACTGGCGCGCGATGTGATCCTGCTCATAGCCGTGGGCGGTGAGCACGTCGACGGCACGGCGGTCGGCCCCGTCGCCCTCGTGCCAGGGCCCGGTGCCCGCGCTGTCCACCTCGACGCGACCGTCCAGCCCGGCTTCCTCGGCATGGAAGCGGAAGACGGATTCGGCCATCGGCGAGCGGCATATGTTGCCGGTACAGACGAAGCAGACACGGTAGGGCGACGGGTCTCTCATGCCGTCCATCATCTCCGGCCGTGATCAGTCATCGTCCTCGGGCAGCACGACGTGCAGGGCCCACGCGACTATGGCGACGATCAGACCGCCGAGCACGGCGGTGCCGAAACCGTCCACATGGAAGCTGAGATCCAGCTTTCCGGCCAGCCATGAGGTCAGCAGCAGCATCAGGGCGTTGATCACCAGCGTGATCAGCCCCAGGGTCAGGATGAACAACGGGAAGGCCAGGAGCTTGACGATCGGCTTGACCACCACGTTCACCACGCCGAAGACCAGCGCGACCAGAATGAGGGTGAGCGCCTTGCGGCCGGTGTTCTCACCGGTGAGCGTGATGTCCTTGAGCAGCCAGATGGCGACGCCGAGGGCACCGGCGTTCGCGATCGTCTTGACGAGAAAATTCTTCATGGCTGAGATCGTCGCAGACCGGCCCCGCCACAGGCAGGGGCACCGTACACAGGGGTGGAGAGGCGAATGAAGGCGTTCCGGCTGGATGAGCTGGAGGCGGAGCGCGCCGCGAACAACGGCGCGTATCTACAGTTCCTGCGGGAGCGGAACATGTCCGTGGGACTCTACGCGCTGGACGCGGGCCAGGCCGACCCGCAGTCGCCGCACGGCCAGGACGAGGTGTACATGGTGGTGAGCGGCCGGGCGTCGATCACGGTGGGGATGGAGACGACGCAGGTGGCGCGGGGCAGCGTGGTGTACGTACCGGCGGGCACGGCGCACAAGTTCCACCACATCACCGAGGACCTGCGGGTGCTGGTGGTGTTCTCGCCGCCGGAGGGCTGAGCCGCCGGAGGGCTGTCGCCGTCTGGTCCATCGCGGAGCTGATGTGCCGCGGGCCGGTCCCGTAGGGGTCCGGTCAGGGGAGGACGGGGGGCGCGGGCCGCCCGCGCGCTTCCGTCCCGTCCTAGCATCGACGGCAGGGCGGACCGGCCGTCGGTGCCGGGCCCACGGCGTGCAGAGAAAGCAGGGAGTCACGTGACCACGAAGGGGATATTCCAGGGGTTGCCGTGGTGGGTGACCTGGATCGCGATACCGGTCCTCGTGCTCGCCGTGTTCGGCGGCCTGATCATGAGCGTGATCGGGTTCGTGGTGAGCCTCGTCTTCAAGGCGCTGCTGCTGGTGGCGCTGATCGCCGGGCTGATCTACGTCGTACGGAAGTTCACCTCCTGACGTGCCCCCACGGCGCTCGACGCGTCCCCATGGCGCGCACGGCACGTTCCCGGGGGCCCTTGCTCGTTCCCGCCGTTCTGACGGGTTCCGGTCGGGTCTGACGGGTCGGTCCGGTCTCACGGGTCCCTCAGGGGCTGACGCGTCTCCGTCGGCCTGACGCGCCCCAGGGCCTGTCGCGTTCCCCGTCGCGTTCCCCCAGGATCTGTCGCATCGCGCGGGCGGGCCCTGTCGGACCCCGCCTCGCGCGGATACGCCGCGCGAGGGATACCGCCGGGGCGGGAGCACGGCCCGGCGGCACCCCTGCCGTTAGAGTGCGAGTCCTCGGCGTTCTTCCTCGCTCTTCCTTTCGGCGTCTGCCTCGCAACACACCCCGGGGGTGCCTGTTGACGACAGCGATCTTCGATATGGCCGGTGCGCCGGCCCCGATCCCCCGCCCACCGGGACGGCACCGTCCGGACGTGTGGGTCTCCCCACGGCAACACTGGCCATTTTCGTTCCCTCACATGAGGCAAACCGACTCCGCAGCGCAATCGAGTCGCTACTCTCCAGAGTCGGCGGCCAAGCGCAAACAACCCGGGGCGGCGAACGATGCGTGACATGCGTGACACAGTCCAGGCGGAAGTGACGATGACCTTCCTGGTGTCGCAGGATCTCTCCTTCCGGATCCCGGTCGAGCTGTCCTACGACAGCAGTGACCCCTATGCGGTCGAGATCACCTTCCATCTGCCCGGTGACGCGCCGGTGAGCTGGTCCTTCGCCCGGGAGCTGCTGCTGGACGGGTTGAGCAGACCCACCGGCGAGGGGGATGTGCGCATCGCCCCCGCCTCGCCCGAGGGGCTCTCCGACGTCTTCATCAGACTTCAGGTGGGCTGTGAGCGGGCCCTGTTCCGGGCCGGCGCCGCTCCTCTCGTGGCCTTCCTGGACCGGACGGACCGGGTGGTGCCTTTCGGCCAGGAGCCGATGGCCTGCGATCCGGTCGGCGACCTCGACGCCGAGCTCGACCGCATCCTGGCCGAGGACCGGTACGCGGGCTGAGCGCCGGATGCGCGGGCCGAGGCCGGCCCGCGGCGGCGCGGCTGGTGCGCGGTGGCGCGGTCGAGTCCCGCGAACCGCCGGGCCGGAACCGGTGAACCGCCGGGCCGGGATCCGCGAACCACCGGCCGGGGTCGGCGAACGGGCGGGCCGGAACCGGGGAACCGTCGGGCCGGGTCCCGCGAACCACCGGCCGGGGTCGGCGAACGGGCGGGCCGGAACCGGGGAACCGCCGGGCCGGGTCCCGCGAACCGCCGGGGTGGCGTGCCCCGGCCGGCTCAGCGGGTCTTCGCCCGGCGCCGCCGCCCGCGTCCGCTCCGGCCGGCCCGGGAGGCTCCCTGGGCGCCCGTGCCGGTTCGCTCCCCGCCGCCGGCCGCCGCCGGCGCACGGTCCGCCGAGACCACGAGCACGGCCAGCGCCGTGGTCACCGGCACCGAGGCGACGAGCCCGATGCTGCCCACGAGCGTCCGTACGATCTCCTCCGCCACGATCTCGCTCGTGGCGACTGTGCCCACGCTGCTGTCCGCGATGGAGAACAGCAGCAGCAGCGGAAGCGACGCGCCCGCGTAGGCCAGCACCAGGGTGTTCACGACGGAGGCGATGTGGTCCCGCCCGATCCGCATCGCCGCCCCGTAGAGCGTGCGCCGGGACGCGGTCGGGTCCGCGTCCCGCAGCTCCCAGACCGCTGAGGTCTGGGTGACCGTCACATCGTCCAGCACCCCCAGCGAGCCGATGATCACGCCTGCGAGCAGCAACCCGCGTATTTCGATGTTCGGATAGAGGCCGTGTACCAGCCCGGTCTGGTCGTCGGTGTTGCCGGTCAGGCTCGCCCAGCCGATGAACAGCGAGCCGAGCACCCCGATCAGCAGCAGTGACACCAGCGTGCCGAGCACGGCGACCGATGTACGCGCCGTCAGGCCGTGGCACATATAGAGCGCCAGCAGCATGATCGCGCTGCCCCCGACGACCGCGACCACCAGCGGATTGGAACCCTGGAGTATCGCCGGGAGGATGAACAGTGTCAGCACGCCGAAGCTGATGGCCAGCGCCACCAGCGCGAACACCCCGCGCAGCCGCCCCACCACCACGACGGCGAGCGCGAACAGCCCCGCGAGCAGCGCCATCGGCATCGACCGGTCGACGTCGGACACGGAGTACTGGAGGTCCTTGGGCGCCTTGGGGGCGTATGCCAGCTTCAGCTCCTGCCCGGCGCTGAAGTGGCGGGAGGCATTGGGCTGGACGATTTCGGGGAAGGTGCGGCCTTTGTCCTTGCCCGAGGTGACCTCGATGGTGGCCTTTTCGCAGACGCTGTTCTTCCCGTCCTGCCCGGAGGCGCCGTTCTGGGCGGCGCTGTCCTGGCCGGGCTCGGTGGGCGCCTGCGGCTGGGCGTTGACATCGGCGCAGTTCACCTCCTCGACCTTCACCACTCGCCCCGCGACGGTCTGCTGGTCGAAGCCGAGGCCGCTGCGGCCGTTCGCCTTGTGGTCGGGTGTGCCGCCCGGCCAGAGCACGATCAGACCGGCGACGACGGCGACGGTGAAGGGGATGAGCACCGCCGCGATGACCTTGCGGAGGCGGGCCGAGACAGGGGTGGCCGGACCGTGGCCGTGGGAATGGCCGTGGGAGTGGCCGTGCGCATGGCCGTGTCCGTGTCCGTGTCCGTGTCCGTGGCCATGGGCCTGGTCGGAGGGGCGGGGCTGCTCGGGCGGGTGGTCCTGCTGGATGGCGGTCACGGTCGCATCATCGCAAGAGAAGTGGGCCCCCTGGTCAGCACTGTGGATAAACCGTTAGCGTGGGGACCACCTTTGCAATCGCGGGAGCTCGGAGCACCGGGCTGAGAGGGCGCTGACGCTGACAGCTGCGCCGACCGCTGAACCTGTTACCGGGTAATGCCGGCGTAGGGAGTGGGTCTCATGACTCAGCAGGATGCACACACACGTGCCGAGAAGGCCGAATTCGGCTGGCATAAGGGATATGTCGAGGGTTCACGTCCGGACCTTCGGGTCCCGGTCCGCCGGGTGCACCTCACCAATGGCCAGGACGTGACGTTGTACGACACGTCCGGTCCGTACACCGACCCCACCATCGAAACCGATGTCCGCCGCGGCCTGGAGCCGCTGCGGCACAACTGGATCGTCGCCCGCGGTGACACCGAGGAGTACGCGGGCCGTCCTGTCCGTCCCGAGGACGACGGGATCAAACACACCGCGCCCCGCGGGGGGCTGCGCAACCTCGACGCGGTCTTCCCCGGCCGGCCGCGCCAGCCGCGGCGCGGTCGGGAAGGCGTCCCCGTGACCCAACTCGCCTATGCGCGGCGGGGGGAGATCACGGCGGAGATGGAGTACGTGGCGCTCCGCGAGAACGTCTCCCCCGAGGTGGTCCGGGAGGAGATCGCGGCGGGCCGCGCCGTCCTGCCGGCCAACGTCAACCACCCGGAGATCGAGCCGATGATCATCGGCAAGCGGTTCCTGGTGAAGGTCAACGCCAACATCGGCAACTCCGCCGTCACCTCCTCCATCGAGGAGGAGGTCGAGAAGATGACCTGGGCGACCCGCTGGGGCGCCGACACGGTCATGGACCTCTCGACCGGGCGCAACATCCACACCACCCGCGAATGGGTGCTGCGCAACTCCCCGGTGCCCATCGGCACGGTGCCGCTCTATCAGGCGCTGGAGAAGGTCGACGGCAAGGCCGAGGAACTGACCTGGGAGATCTACAAGGACACGGTCATCGAACAGGCCGAGCAGGGCGTCGACTACATGACCGTCCACGCCGGCGTCCGGCTGCCGTACGTACCCCTGACCGCCCGCCGCAAGACCGGCATCGTCTCCCGCGGCGGCTCCATCATGGCGGCGTGGTGCCTCGCCCACCACAAGGAGTCCTTCCTCTACACGCACTTCGAGGAGCTGTGCGAGATCCTGGCGGCGTACGACGTCACCTACTCGCTGGGTGACGGACTGCGCCCGGGGTCGATCGCCGACGCCAATGACGAGGCGCAGTTCGCGGAGTTGCGGACGCTCGGTGAGCTCAACCGGATCGCCAAGGAGCACGGCGTCCAGACGATGATCGAGGGGCCGGGCCATGTCCCGATGCACAAGATCAAGGAGAACATCGACCTCCAGCAGGAGATCTGCGAGGAGGCCCCGTTCTACACCCTGGGCCCCCTCACCACCGATATCGCCCCCGCCTACGACCACATCACCTCGGGCATCGGCGCGGCGATGATCGCCTGGTGGGGCACGGCGATGCTCTGCTACGTCACCCCCAAGGAGCACTTGGGCCTGCCGGACCGCGATGACGTCAAGACCGGCGTGATCACCTACAAGATCGCCGCCCATGCGGCCGATCTGGCCAAGGGGCACCCGGACGCCCAGGCGTGGGACGACGCGCTGTCCGACGCGCGCTTCGAATTCCGCTGGGAGGACCAGTTCAACCTGGCCCTCGACCCGGACACGGCCCGCTCCTTCCACGACGAGACGCTTCCGGCGGAGCCGGCCAAGACGGCGCACTTCTGCTCGATGTGCGGACCGAAATTCTGTTCGATGAAGATCTCCCAGGACATCCGCCGCGAGCACGGCGGTGCGATGGACACGGTGGAGGCGGAGGCGGAGGCCGGTATGGCCCAGAAGTCCAAGGAGTTCGCCGCCGCGGGCAACCGCGTCTACCTGCCGATCACGGACTGAGGCGCACCACGGATTCCGGCCGCCGGCCCCCGGGAACGCGGTTCCCGGGGGCCGGCGTCTCCGCGTCGTGGCGCCCGTCGCGCCCGGTGCGCGACGCTCCGCGGAAGGTGGAGATCCGTCAGGTTGCCGAAAGCGTCACGTGGCAGGAAGGTCAGGCGCTACGCTGCGGGTTGGGTCCGAAGCCGCAACGTCGTTTTGCGACTTCGGACCCTTCTGTGCGGCTACGCGGGCGGCAGCTCGGCCACATAGACCGGCTGCCCGCCGTCCGTCACCCCTTGCTGGCGGATGCAGCGGTGCTTCTGAAGGAACCGCAGACAGGCGTGGACCCGCTGCCGGGTGAGCCCCGTTTTGCTCGCGAGCGTCTCCAGCGAGTGACCGACCCGGCCGGCTTCCGCCAGTGTGGGAATGATGTAGACGGCCACCGCCCACACGTCCTCGGTGATGCTCAGCCGGTCCTTCCACTGCGCGAACAGGTCTTCCGTCCTGAGCCTCAGCTCTCGCTTGTCGGGTTCGGGCTCCGCGCCCGATCGGCAGCCCAGAGCATCGAGGATTTGTGACCATGCCTGCTCGGAGCGGTGGAGGGAAGCCAGTACTTCCGTATGGAAGCGTTCAGTCCGCATCTCCAGTCGGACGATCGCGTCCATGAGCTCGGTCGGTGGTACGGGGCGGGAGACCTCCGAGACGTCCAGCGCGTACGAGCCCTCGCGCTGGATGGTGGCGATCACCCTCGACACCCACTGTTTGAAGGGCAGGCACGTGGGCTTGGTGCAGCCGTTCACCAAGAGGATGAGTCCTTCTAGATCGACGAGCTGCAAGTCTCGTCGCCATTCCCTACCTGCGGGAATGCTGAGACTGTGACTTCCAGTCACAGTCTCGAGAGACTCTCGCCGCTCTTCCGGTACATGATCGAGGAGAGCCTTTCGCGTCGTGGTGTAGCCGAGCTCTCGGCATACGTCGGCAGCGGGGAACCAGTGCTCTCCGTTGGGCAGGGTCAACCTTCGGACTCGGGCCCCCGTGGCCGCGTAGACGAAATCGTTGACGTCCATGGCGTCGCGCCGGGCCGATGATCCCTGCGGTGTGTTGTGTTTGCGCATCGCGCATCACCTCCGCGACGGACGCTAAACACAACCGGCGCGCAATTCCCCCGAACGGGCGGAAGTTCGCTCGATAGGCTGGTAATGGATCATTCCGTGGACAAACCGCCCACCAGTGCTAATCCGGCTGGTGCTCCGGCCCGCCGTAGTCGGGGCTGGTGTAGTCCGGGCTGCTGTAGTGGGGGCGGGACCTGGGGGTTTCGCGTTCGGTGCTGAAGCCGGGACGGCTGTAGCCGAGGTGCGGGGTGCGGCTGACGGTTTCGGGGTTTCTCGGGACGTAGGCGGAGGGGGACGGGGCCGAGGGGTTGGCCAGGGCCTCGCGGAGGAACGGCAGGATGCCGCGCTCCAGCAGGGCCTGGCGCCAGACCTCTCTGGCGCGGTCCACCTCCTCGAGCAGCTCGCTGCGCGCCTCGCCCCGGACCGCGCTGGAGCCGTTCCGCAGCGCGGTCAGGAGCAGGCCGACGGCGGCGACCAGGATGCCCGCGGCGGTCAGGGCGGCGAAGAGCCAGCCCGCGGTGACCATCGGCTGTGCGATGGACGGGGCGGGGTCCAGGACCTTGAGGACGTAGCCGACGATGAGGAAGATGATCGCGGCGGTTCCGGCGAGCACCGGGGCCAGCACCGCCAGCATGGCGACGAGCCCCGCCCCCGCGGCGTCCTGCATCGCGCCGGCGAGCCCCGCCGTCCCGTCCGGGTGCTCGCGCTCACCGGCGTCCCCGCCGAGCGGGAAGCGCGGCATGGGCTCGCGTAGTTTGGCGCGAGTGGCGCGGTACTCCTGGTACTCGGCGGCCGCGCATGCCGAGATCGCGGCCGAGGCGCCGAGCGCCATGGTGCGCAGCTGTTCGGCGGTGAGCCGCTGCCCGATGCCGGTGAGGTCCGGGCGGCGGTCCGCGGTGCGCAATGCCTCGTCGAGAACCCGCTCGAACTCCGGGCGGTCCTCGGGCAGCAGGTGCGGAGCGCTTTTCATGGGTGCATCCCCCGATGCTCCGTAGGGCCGTGACGCCGGCTTTCACCGGGCAGTCCGGCGGAAACGGAGGAGAGCCTGCGACGGATAAGCCGATGGTAGAGCCGATCCGGCGCGGGGTGACAGCAGGTTTCGCGAATTGCTTCCGCGCCGCGGAAACTGTCTATCTGCCCCGGGGAATGCCCGCTGAATCCTCAGTTGGCCAGCGGAAGTTGGACGACCAGCAGTTTTCCGGCCATGGTGATGCCGCCGTCCATGGCCACCGCGAGGTTGTCCGCGTAGACGTGCGGGCCCTCGACGGCGGGCGTGCCGCCGTCCTCGCCGTCCTCCGAGCCGACCTCGCCGAGCAGATACGGGATGGGGCTGTGGCCGTGGACGATGCGCTGCCCGCCGTAGGTGTCGAGCAGTTCGCGGGCGGCTGTCGGCCCGGTCTCCTCGTCGCGGAAGGCGAACCGCTTGGTGAATTTGCGGAACAGGTCCCAGCACTCGTCGGCGTCGCTGCGCTGAAGTGTCTCGGTGACGGCGTCGTTGACGGCCTCGATCGAGTCGCCGTACTCCAGATAGGCGGTGGTGTCGGAGTGGACCAGCAGATGCCCGTCCTCCTCCGCCATCGCGTCCAGCCGGGACATCCACTGGACGTGGTGGTCCTCGAGCCGCTCCATGTCGGTGTGCTGACCGCCGTTCAGCAGCCAGGCGGCCTGGAAGGAGGCCGTTCCGGCACCGGAGTTGACGGGCGTGTCGCCGAATCGCTTGGCGCCGATCAGCAGCAGTTCGTGATTGCCCATCAGCGCCTTGCAGTAGCCGCCCGCGGCGGCGGCCTCGGCGGAGAGCTGCATGACCAGGTCGATGACGCCGATGCCGTCCGGGCCGCGGTCGGTGAAGTCGCCGAGGAACCACAGCCGGGCGTTGCCCGCGGCCCAGTTGCCCTTGGCGTCGATGAGGCCCTCGGCGGCGAGTGCCTCGCGCAGTTCGTCGTGGTAGCCGTGGACATCGCCCACGACGTACAGCGGGCCGGGGCCCTCGTCCTTGGCGAGCGGGCCGTGCTCGGGCTCGGGCACCGGGGTGAGGGCGACGGTGGGGCGGTCCTGCGGCGGGACGAGCGGGGTGTCCGGGATGGTGTGCCCCGGGCCGAGGACGGGGAGCCGCTCGGTCGGGGTGTACTCGGCGGGCGGAAGCGTGGCGGGCGCGGGCGCCCCGGGGGCGGGCACGGGCTCTCCGGGCGCGGGCGCGGGCGGCGGTACGGGCGCGGCGGGGCCCGGTGCGGCGGGGGCGGAGCCGGGCGGTACGGCCGCGGGCGCGACCCCGCTGGGCGGGGTGGACGCCCCGTACGCGGGCACGGGTGGGATCGCGCCCGTGGTCCCTGCCGTGGCTTCCAGACCGGCCCCCTGAGTCATCGACCCCTCCACCATCACGCCGCCGTGCCACCTTGTGGACCTTGCCTGGTCGACGGCGGTCCGCGGTGTCGTCCGCCCATCATAGGAATGACCGTGAGGGCTTGTGACGCACCAGGGTGCCGTCAATCGGTGCTCACTCCTGCTTGGACGGACTTTTATCCCGGATTGGCCCGGTAGGGGAAGCCCATTGGCCTCAGGTCCTCCCCGGGTCATTCTCGGGACGTCCTTGAGTCAGCCTCAGTTCAGCCTCCGGCGCGGCTGCGCGGGGCGCTGACCGTCGTACGCGGCGGACGGCGCTGTGACGACGTCCGCACCATCAATTCGGTGGGTATGACCTGCTCGACCGGCTGGTCGGGGTCAAGGCCCTCGATGGCGTCGATGAGCAGCTGGACGACCGCCGTGCCGATCCGGCGGGGTTTGAGTGAGAGGGTCGTGATGGGTGGCTCGGTGGTGCGGTAAACGGTCGATTCGCTACAGCAGACCAGCAGCAGATCGTCCGGGACGCGCAGTCCGTAGCGGCGGGCGGCGGCGAGCAGATCGGTGCCGTTGGGGTCGAAGAGGCCGTAGACCGCGTCGGGGCGGTCGGGGCGGGCGAGCAGCCGGTCGGCGGCGACGGCCCCGGCACAGGGGTCGTGGGCCGGGTACGCCTCATAGACCGGGTCCTGTCCCACACGTTCGCACCAGCGCAGGTACGCCGTGGTGGACAGCCGGGTGTAGGTGTCGGTGGAGGTGCCGGTGAGCAGTCCGATCCGGCGGGCGCCGGCCTCGGCGAGATGGTCGAGCAGTCCGAGCACCGCCGCCTCGTGGTCGTTGTCGACCCAGGCGGTGACGGGCAGGGCGCCGGCCGGGCGGCCGTCGCTCACGACGGGGATGCCTTGGCGCAGCAGCTCGGTGACGACCGGATCGTGGTCGGAGGGGTCGATCACCACGGTGCCGTCGAGGGCGACGTTGGACCACACGTCGTGGCGGGAGGTGGCGGGGAGGATGACGAGGGCGTAGCCGCGGGCCAGCGCGGCGGAGGTGGCGGCCCGCGCCATCTCGGCGAAGTAGGCGAACTCGGTGAAGGTGAAAGGTTCATCCCCGTACGTGGTCACGGTCAGGCCGATGAGGCCGGACTTGCCGGTACGGAGGGTGCGGGCCGCTGCGGACGGGCGGTAACCCAGCCGCTCGGCGACCTCGCGGACATGGCGGCGGGTGGCCTCCGGGAGCCGGCCCTTGCCGTTGAGCGCGTCGGAGACGGTCGTGATCGAGACCCCGGCGGCGGCGGCCACGTCCCGGATGCCCGCCCGCCCTAACCGGCGGCCGGCCGACCGGCTCACCTGGTGCTTCCCTGCTGCTGTCATGGCCAGCCGATAGTAGGGCTCGGGCGGGCGGTCTGCGCGATTCCGCCATCGGTATTCGGAAGGCACGTTTCTGCATGAGCGCCTTCCTCAATTCCCTTGGAATGGAAGCCAGTTGGGCCATCCGTCGGGCCTCTGGTCGCCTTTGGCATATCTGTGCCTGCTGTTTGATACATGTCTCGAAGAGGTCTCAACTCACCTGCACGGGGGATGCGCGCCACGGCGCTCGCCACGGGCGCGCGCGGAAAAGCGGGGCGCTCCCCCCGGTCGGTACGCGGGCGCCGGGGGCGGGTACGCGGCGGCGCCCGGCGGGTACGCGGAACGGGGGAATCCTCATAAGGTGTGCAGTATTGCCGTGTGCGAACGCTGCACACGGCCCGGGACAGGATGGGTCGAGGAGGACTGTCGGTGACCGAGAAGAGCCCCAAGCTGCGCGCCGTGCTGGACGGCATTCCGACGTACAAGCCCGGCAAGCCGGCCGCCGCGGGCGGCCCCCGGGCCTTCAAGCTGTCCTCCAACGAGAACCCCTATCCGCCGCTGGCCGGGGTGCTGGAGACCGCGGCGAACGCCGCCGCCGCTCTCAACCGCTACCCGGACCTCGCCTGCACCGAGCTGATCGCCGAGCTCGCGGACCGCTTCGACGTGCCGCTGGAGCATCTGGCCACCGGGACCGGCTCGGTCGGCGTCGCCCAGCAGCTGGTCCAGTCCACGGCGGGGCCGGGCGATGAGGTGATCTACGCCTGGCGGTCCTTCGAGGCATATCCGATCATCACTCAGATCGCGGGCGCGACGTCGGTGCAGGTCCCGTTGACCGACGCCGAGGAGCACGATCTGGAGGCGATGGCGGACGCGATCACCGACCGTACTCGGCTGATTTTCGTCTGTAACCCCAACAACCCGACCGGCACCGTGGTGCGCCGCGCCGAGCTGGAGCGCTTCCTGGACCGGGTGCCGTCCGATGTGCTGGTGGTGCTGGACGAGGCGTACGTCGAGTTCATCCGGGACGAGCGGGTCCCCAACGGCGTCGACCTCTACCGTGACCGGCCGAACGTGTGCGTGCTGCGCACCTTCTCCAAGGCGTACGGCCTGGCCGGGCTGCGGGTCGGCTTCGCGATCGCTCATGAGCCGGTGGCGGCGGCGCTGCGCAAGACGGCGGTGCCGTTCGGCGTCAGCCAGCTCGCCCAGGACGCGGCGGTGGCCTCGCTGCGCAGTGAGGACGCGCTGCGGGAGCGGGTGGACGCGCTGGTCACCGAGCGGGGCCGGGTGTGGGAGGCGCTGGCCGCCCAGGGCTGGACGGTCCCGGACTCCCAGGCGAACTTCGTCTGGCTGCGGCTGGGGGAGCGCACGGCCGACTTCGCCGCGGCGTGCCAGGCGGCGGGCGTGGTGGTCCGGCCGTTCCCGGGCGAGGGTGTGCGGGTGACGGTCGGCGAGCGCGAGGCGAACGAGATCTTCCTGCGGGCCGCGGAGGAGTTCCGCAAGGAGCTCTGAACCCGGCGCGGAGTGCCGGGCTCCGCGGGACGGCCGCCTCCGGAGCCGTCAAGGGGCCCATCGGGCCTTCCGTGCGGCGGGCAGCATACCCATACGTGTCCCATTCGCCCCCTACCCACCCCCGTGGGAGGGGGCGAAGCCATATGCGTATCATGGCTTGTGAATGTGAATACGTTCACAAGCTCGCTCGCGGGCAGGCACGACCGTAAGGAGAGATTCGGGTGAATCTGGCTCTGGCGCCGGAGACGCTGGCGCGATGGCAGTTCGGTATCACGACCGTCTACCACTTCCTCTTCGTGCCCCTGACGATCTCTCTCGCCGCGATCACCGCAGGTCTGGAGACCGCCTGGGTCCGCACGGGCAAGGAGAAGTACTTCCACGCCACCAAGTTCTGGGGCAAGCTCTTCCTGATCAACATCGCGATGGGTGTGGTCACCGGCATCGTGCAGGAGTTCCAGTTCGGTATGAACTGGTCGGACTACTCCCGCTTCGTCGGTGATGTCTTCGGTGCCCCGCTCGCGATGGAGGCCCTGCTGGCCTTCTTCTTCGAGTCCACCTTCATAGGTCTGTGGATCTTCGGCTGGGACAAGCTGCCCAAGAAGATCCACTGCGCCTGCATCTGGATCGTCTCGATCGGCACGATCCTCTCGTCGTACTTCATCCTGGCCGCCAACTCCTGGATGCAGCACCCGACCGGCTACACGATCGACAAGGCCACCGGAAAGGCCCAGCTCACCGACATCTGGGCGGTGCTGACCCAGAACACCACCCTGGTCGTGGTCTTCCACACACTGACCGCGGCCTTCCTCACCGGCGCCGCCTTCGTCATCGGCGTCTCCTCCTTCCATCTGCTGCGGGCCAAGCGCCGGCGCGAGCGCGGCGAGGAGCTGGGCGAGAAGGGGACGAAGCGGATCGGCGCGATGCGGGCCTCGCTGCGGGTGGGTCTGGTCGTCGCGGTCATCGCCGGTCTCGGCACCGCGATCAGCGGTGACCAGCTCGGCAAGGTGATGTTCGAGCAGCAGCCGATGAAGATGGCGGCCGCCGAAGCGCTCTGGGACACCCAGGCACCCGCACCCTTCTCGGTCTTCGCCGTCGGCGATGTCAGCAAGGGCCACAACAGCGTCGAGCTGGAGGTGCCCGGGGTGCTCTCCTTCCTGGCGCACAGCAACTTCACCGACTCCGTCCCCGGTATCACGGACATCGCCCAGCGGGAGGCCGCCGCCTACGGCGGTCAGCCCGATGACTACATCCCCAGCATCTTCATGACCTTCTGGGGCTTCCGGCTGATGATCGGCTTCGGCATGACCTCGTTCGTCGCCGGACTCATCGGGCTGTGGACGACCCGGCGCAAGCGGTGGCTCGACCCCGCCTTCCGCACCGGCGAGGACGAGGTCCCCCGGCTCATGCTCACCAAGAAGCGCGAGCTGAGCCCGCTGCTGTCCACCTGGTCCTGGCGCATCGGCATCCTCACCATGGGCTTCCCGCTGATCGCCAACTCCTTCGGCTGGATCTTCACCGAGATGGGCCGGCAGCCCTGGGCGGTCTACGGGCTGATGAAGACCGCCGACGCGGTCTCCCCCGGGGTCGGCCGGACCGAGGTACTGATCTCGCTCGGCGTCTTCACGCTGCTGTACGGGGTGCTCGCGGTGATCGAGGTGCGGCTGCTGACCAAGTACGCCAAGGCCGGACCGGACACCGACGAGAAGCCGCCCGCCAAGGACCCGAAGCTGCGGCTGCCCTCGGGCGGTCCGGGCGGTCCGGGCGGTCCGGCCGGCGGGGCCGCCGCCGAGGACGAGGACGCCGACAAGCCGCTGACCTTCGCGTACTGACCGGCCGGAGAGGATCATGCACCTTCACGACTTCTGGTTCCTGCTGATCGCCTTCCTGTGGACGGGCTACTTCTTCCTGGAGGGCTTCGACTTCGGTATCGGCGTACTGACCAAGCTGCTCGCCCGCGACCGCACCGAGCGCCGGGTCCTGATCAACACGATCGGGCCGGTGTGGGACGGCAACGAGGTCTGGCTGATCACGGCGGGCGGGGCGACCTTCGCGGCCTTCCCCGACTGGTACGCGACGCTCTTCAGCGGCTTCTACCTGCCGCTGCTGGCCATCCTGGTCTGCCTGATCCTGCGCGGTGTGGCCTTCGAGTACCGGCACAAGCGCCCCGAGGACCGCTGGCAGCGCAACTGGGAACATGTGATCTTCTGGTGCTCGCTGCTGCCCGCGTTCCTCTGGGGGGCGATCTTCGCCGCTCTGGTGCACGGGGTGCCGATCGGCCGGGACGGGAACTACGCGGGCGGTCCGACGGACCTGTTCACGCCGTACGCCCTGCTGGGCGGGGCGGTCACGCTGGTGCTGTTCACCTTCCACGGCGCCGTCTTCGCCGCGCTCAAGACGGTCGGGGACATCCGGGTGCGGGCCCGGCGGTGCGCGACCGGGCTCGGGCTGGCCACCGTCGTGGTCTCGGTGCCGTTCCTGGTCTGGACGCAGAGCGACAGCGGGAACGCCCGCAGTCTGGTGGCGGTCGTCCTCGCCGTCCTGGCGCTGGCGGTGGCTCTGATCATGAACCAGCGGGGGCGTGAGGGCTGGGCGTTCGCGCTGTCCGGGGTGGCCATCGCGGCGGCCGTCGCGATGCTCTTCCTCGCCCTCTTCCCCGAGGTGATGCCCTCCTCGCTGGACCCGGCGTGGAGCCTGACGGCGGCGAACGCGGCCTCCAGCCCCTATACGCTCAAGATCATGACCTGGGTCGCGGGCATCATGACGCCGCTGATCATGGCGTACCAGGCGTGGACGTACTGGGTCTTCCGCAAGCGGATCGGCACCCACCACATCCCCGAGCCGGCCGGGCACTGAGCGCTCGCGGGATGGTGTGTTTCACGTGAAACCAATCGACCCCCGGCTGCTGCGCCACGCACGAGCCACCCGTTTCTTCCTGGCCGCCTCCGTGGCGCTGGGCCTGGCCGGAGCGGGACTGGTCATCGCGCAGGCGATGCTGATCGCCGAGATCGTGGTGGGTGCCTTCCAGCGGGGCGACGGCGTACGGGCGCTGATGCTTCCACTGGGGCTGCTGGCGCTGGTCGCCGTCGGCCGGGCGGTCGTCTCCTGGCTGACCGAGCTGGCCGCCCATCGGGCGAGCGCGGCGGTCAAGTCGGAGCTGCGGCTGCGACTGCTGGAGCGGGCGGTGCGGCTGGGGCCGAGCTGGCTGGACTCCCAGCGGACCGGTGCGCTCACCACCCTCGCCACCCGGGGCATCGACGCGCTGGACGACTACTTCGCGCGCTATCTGCCGCAGCTGGGGCTGGCCGTGGTGGTGCCGGTGGCGGTGCTCGCCCGCATCGTCACCGCGGACTGGGTCTCGGCCCTGATCATCGTCGTCACGCTGCCGCTGATCCCGCTGTTCATGGCGCTCATCGGCTGGGCCACCCAGTCCCGGATGGACCGTCAGTGGCGGCTGCTGTCCCGGCTGTCCGGGCACTTCCTCGACGTCGTCGCCGGACTGCCGACCCTCAAGGTCTTCGGCCGGGCCAAGGCCCAGGCCGCTTCGATCCGTGCCATCACGGGCGACTACCGGCGGGCCACGCTCAAGACACTGCGGCTGGCCTTTCTGTCCTCCTTCGCCCTGGAGCTGCTCTCCACGGTGTCGGTCGCGCTGGTCGCGGTCGACATCGGGATGCGGCTGGTACGCGGTGAGATGGACCTCTTCACCGGACTGGTGGTGCTGGTACTGGCGCCCGAGGCGTATCTGCCGCTGCGGCAGGTGGGCGCGCAGTACCACGCGGCGGCGGAGGGGCTGGCGGCGGCGGACGAGGTGTTCGCGGTGCTGGAGCGCGAACCCGCGCACAGGGGAGGTGTCTCCGCCCCCGACGCCCGGTCCGCCGCGCTCGCGCTGGACGGGCTGGTGGTCCGCCACCCCGGGCGTACCGAACCGTCCCTCGCCCGGACCTCGTTCGAGATCCGCCCCGGGGAGACGGTGGCCGTCGTGGGGCCCAGCGGCGCCGGGAAGTCGACGCTGCTGGACGCCGTGCTGGGCTTCGCGGCGCCGGACGAGGGCCGGGTGCTGATCGGGGGCCGGGACCTGGCCGCGCTGGACCCGGAGAGCTGGCGACGCCAGATCGCCTGGGTGCCCCAGCGCCCGTATCTCTTCGCCGGGACGATCGCGGAGAACGTCCGGCTGGCCCGGCCGGACGCCGATGACGAGGCGGTACGGACCGCCCTGCGGGACGCGGACGCGTATCGCTTCGTCTCCGCGCTGCCGGACGGGATCGAGACCCGGCTCGGCGAGATGGGCGCGGGGCTGTCCGCGGGCCAGCGGCAGCGGATCGCCCTGGCGCGCGCCTTCCTGGCCGACCGGCCGGTGCTACTGCTGGACGAGCCCACCGCGAACCTCGACGGCGAGACGGAGGCGTCGGTCGTCGAGGCGGTGCGGCGGCTGGCCGAGGGCCGCACGGTGCTGCTGGTGGTCCACCGCCCGGCGCTGCTGCCGTTGGCCGACCGGGTGCTGCGCCTTCCGGGGCCGGGTGGCGTCTCTGGTGCTGCTGGCCTTGGGGCTGTTGCCCGTCGGGCTGCTGTCTCTGGGACTGTTGCCTCTGGGTCCGCTGTCTCTAAGGCTGCTGCCTCTGGTGGGGATGCCGTCTGCGTGCCCGTCGCGTGCGCGGGCGGGCACCCGCGTGCCCAGGCGCGGGTATCCGGGCCGGAGGCGGCGGGTCCGGCGCTGGAGCGGCCGGGCCCGGGGCGGGTGCCGGTGGCCGTGTCGGGTGCCGCGCACGAGGCGACGGCGGACACCGGCCCCGGTGGGCGGCCGGGTGAGGCGCGGACCGGGCCTGACGCCACGGGCCGGACCGTGCCGCACGGCCCTGCCGCGCGGGTACGGCGGGGCGCGTCGCGGGGTGCGCTCGCGCGGGTGCGGGGTACCGCGCGGGGGTGGCGCGGACGGTTCGGGCTGGCGCTGCTGCTCGGGAGTCTCGCCCTGCTGAGCGCGGTCGGGCTGATGGCCGTCTCCGGATGGCTGATCTCGCGGGCCGCGCAGCAGCCGCCCGTGCTCTATCTGATGGTGGCGGTCACCGCGACCCGGGCGTTCGGGATCGGCCGGGCCGCCTTCCGCTACGCCGAGCGCCTCGTCTCGCACGACGCCGTGCTGCGGGTCCTGGCCGAACTGCGGGTCGCCGTCTACCGGAGGCTGGAGCGGCTCGCGCCCGCGGGGCTCGGCCGGACGCGCCGCGGCGATCTGCTGTCCCGGCTGGTGGCCGATGTGGACACCGTCCAGGACTACTTCCTGCGCTGGCTGCTGCCCGTGGGCAGCGCGCTGACCGTCGGCGTGGCCTCGGTGGGGTTCCTCACCTGGGTGCTGCCCGAGGCCGGGGCCGTACTGGCGGCGGGGCTGCTGGTGGCGGGGGTCGTGGTGCCCGCCGTGTCCGGGGCGGTCGCGCGGCGGGCGGAGCGCCGGCTGGCACCGGCGCGCGGTGCCCTGTCGGCGCAGGTCGTCGACCTGCTCGCGGGAACCGCCGAGTTGACCGTCGCGGGCGCGCTGCCGCGCCGGCTGGACGCGGTGCGCCGGGCCGACGGGGTGCTCACCCGGATCGCCCGGCGGGCGGCGGCCGCCACCGGCGCGGGCGCCGGGCTGTCCGCGCTGGTCTGCGGGCTGACCGTGGCGGCCGCGGCGTGGCTGGGGGTGCCGGCCGTGGCGGACGGCCGGATCCACGGGGTGTGGCTGGCGGTCGTGGTGCTGACCCCGCTCGCCGCCTTCGAGGCCGTCGCGGGACTGCCACTCGCGGTGCAGCACCGGCAGCGGGTGCGGCGGGCCGAGGAGCGGGTGTACGAGGTGATGGACGAGCCGCTTCCGGTGCGCGAGCCCGACGAGGCACGGCGCGAGAAGGCACCCGACGCCCCGTATCCGCTGGTGCTGCGCGGGATCACCGCGCGCCACCCCGGGCAGTCCGACCCCGCCCTGGACGGATTCGGCCTGGAGCTGCGCCCGGGGCGCAGGGTCGCGGTCGTGGGCCCGTCGGGGGCCGGTAAGACCACCCTCGCCCAGGTGCTGCTCCGGTTCCTGGACGCCGACGGCGGCACCTACACCCTGGCCGGCCGGAACGCCGCTGCCCTGGACGGGGACGCGGTGCGCCGTCTCGTCGGCCTGTGCGCCCAGGACGCCCATGTCTTCGACAGCTCGCTGCGCGAGAACCTGCGGCTGGCGCGCCCCGCCGCGACCGAGGACGAGCTTCGCGCGGCGCTGGCCGCGGCCCGGCTGCTGGACTGGGTGGACGGGCTGCCGGACGGTCTGGACACGCTCGTGGGCGAGCAGGGGGCGCGGCTCTCGGGCGGCCAGCGGCAGCGGCTGGCGCTGGCCCGCGCGCTGCTGGCGGACTTCCCGGTGCTGGTGCTGGACGAACCCGCCGAGCATCTGGACCTGCCCACGGCCGACGCGCTCACGGCCGACCTACTGTCGGCGACCCAGGGGCGTACCACCGTCCTGATCACGCACCGGCTGGCGGGCCTCGACGCGGTCGACGAGGTGATCGTGCTCGACGGGGGCCGGGCCGTACAGCGCGGCACCTACCAGGACCTGGCCTCGGCCGACGGTCCGTTCCGCCGGATGCTGGAACGCGAGGCGGCGGAGGACGGCGTCGGCACCCTGGCGGTCGCGGGGCACCTGGGCGCCGCGTGAGGCGGGTGCCGCGTGCGGCGCCCCTGAGGTTCTCAGCGTGCGGCGCCCCGTGACACGGGTCCTTGGCGTGCGGCGGGTTCTGGCGTGGGTAGGGCGTTAGGCGGGTTCTGGCGTGGGTGGGGCGTTAGGCGGGTTCTGGCCGAGTAGGGCGTTGGGCGGTCCTGGCGTGCGACGGCCCTGAGCGGGGTCCCGGTGCGGGCAGAGCGTTCGCCCGCGGTACTCACTAGGCTCGACGGCATGGCGGCCGCTGCTCCCTCCCCCGACCCCCTGGATATGGCCGCGGAGGCGACCCGCGGTCTGCGGGGGCTGTCCACCGAGCTCACGGCGCGGCTGCCGCGGCTGCTGGAGGCGATGCGCTCCCTCGGTACCGGGCCGGACCCGCACACCGTCCTCGACCGGATCGTCCGTACCGCGGCCGAGCTGGTGGGCGCCCGACGTGCCGTGATCGGGGTGCATGACCCCGGTGGGGACGCCGCCGGGGAGCGAGGTCTGGCCGATGTGGTCACATACGGCGCGACCGAGGCCGACCGGGAGCGGTGTGCGGCGCTGCTCGCCGACGTGCGGCGGGCCGGAGCGCCGACGGCCCCCCGGGCTCCCCGGCCGCCGGGCGGGTATCTCTCCGTCCCCCTCCGGGTCGGGGAGGAGACCTTCGGCATCCTCTGTCTGGCCGGGAGACGCGGCGGCGGTCCGTTCACCGCGTCCGATCGCCATCTGGTCGAGGTGCTGGCGACCGAGGCGGGGATCGCCATCGGCCACACCCGCGTCCAGGGGGCCACCCGGCAGCGCGAGCGCTGGATCGAGGGATCGGTGGCGGTCACCCACGCACTGCTGTCCGGCGCCGCCGAGGACGGGCCGACCGTGATCGCCGAGAAGGCCCGGGAAGTCGCGGACGCGGCGGCGGGGATCGTGCTGCTGCCGGAGGACGGCGGCGGGCTGAAGGTCGCGGCGGTGGCCGCCGGGGAGCCGTCCGCGCTGCTCGGCGCGGTGCTCCCGGCCCGCGCCCCGGCCGTACCGAGGCTGCTGGCCGGGCTGCCGGTCCGGATCGACGATCCGGCCGCCGATCCGTTGCTCAGTACCCTCCCGGGGCGCTACGGGCCGAGCATGATGCTGCCGCTGAGCAGCGGGGACCGGGTGCTCGGTGCGCTGGCCGTCCCGCGTGAGCGCGGCGCCCGCCCGTTCACCGCCACCGAGCGCGCCCTGGCCGCCCAGTTCGCGGCCCAGACCGCGGTCGCGCTGGTGCTCGCCGAGGCGCAGCGCGACCGGGAGCGACTCGCGGTCCGTGAGGAGCGCGACCGGATCGCCCGCGATCTGCACGACCTCGTCGTCCAGCGGCTCTTCGCGACCGGGATGATGCTGGAGAGCGCGGAGCGCCGGGTGGACGCGCCGGAGGTGCGGGAGCTGATCGAGCGGGCCGTCGAGGAACTGGGCGCCACCGTCCAGGAGGTGCGCACGGCGATCTTCGCGCTGCAACAGGCCCCGCCGGAGGCACCGGCCGGGCTGCGCGGCCGGGTGCTGCGGGAGGTCGGCACGGCCGCCGTACCGCTGGGCTTCCAGCCGTCCCTGACCTTCGTGGGCCCGGTGGACTCCCGGGTCGGCACGGTGATCGGCGCCCATCTCGTCGCGGCGCTGCGCGAGGCGCTGTCCAACGCCTTCCGGCACGCACGGGCGGAGCGGATCGAGGTGGTCGTGGACGCGACCGCGCGGCTCGCGGACGGGCGGCCGGGGGTGCGGCTGACGGTCGCGGACGACGGAGTGGGCGTGCCCGAGGACGGGCGGCGCAGCGGCCTGGCGAACCTGGTGCGGCGGGCGGAGGCGCTGGGCGGGTCGAGCACCGTCGGCCCCGGACTCGGGGAAGGCGGGCGCGGTACGACGGTGGTGTGGGAGGCCCCCTTGCCGGGTGGTGAAGGGGTGCCAGACGCGGTGCCGTGAGGGGGCGGGCTCGCGCGGTGCCGTGGGTGGAGACGGGCCGGCGCGGTGCTGTGGAGCAGGTCGACGGGGCGTTGCGGGGGCTGACGCCGTGGCGTTCCTGGGGGCTGACGCGATCCTGTGAAGGGGCTGACACGTCGCTGCGGAGGGGGCTGACGCGCGCCATGGGTGGCTGACCCGGCGCTGGGGGGACGGCGATACGTCGCTGTGGAGGAGTTGCCCAGCGCCGTGGCGCGACTGCCAGGGCCGCGTGGGCGGCTGACGCGGTGCTGTGAGGGGGGTGCCCCGCGCCGCGCCCCGCCTCACAGGCCGCCGTAGGGCGGCTGGCGCGGCGCGGTGGGGTGGCCGACATGCCTCGGCGGGGCGGCTGTTGCTCGCCCGCTCGGGCCAACGCCTCACCTGCGCGTACCAACCATCACCTCGTCAGGATGCGGGCCGTGGTGACCGACGGTGGGATGAGCCTCGCGGGCCGTTCGGTCCTCCGTATCCCATCGCACTCCGCGACAGCTGTTGGCCCGACCGCGGGGAAGGAAGTCATGAAGTGAACAGCCACAGTCCCACTCCCAAGCGATCCCGGACGCGCCGCCGGGTCCTCTTCGCCACCGTCGCCGCGGCGGCCCTCACCGGCCAGGTCCTGACCATGTCCCCCGTGGCCGCGGCGGATGACAGTGCCACGACGAGCCTTGGCGGCCAGCCGAAGCCCCCCAGGCCGCCGTCCATCATCCACGGGATCCAGGAGTTCACCGCGGACGGCACCTTCACGCCTCCCGCGGGCGTCACCTCGGTGCACATCCAGGCGTGGGGAGCGGGTGGCGGTGGCGGCGGTGGCGGTGGCGCCAGCGTTCCGACGGCGAGCACCGGCGCTGCCCCCGGCGGCACCGGCGGTGGCGGTGGCTCCGGCGGCTTCGTCTGGTGTGTGATCCCGGTCACGCCGTTCACCACCTACACGGTCGACCTGGGTGCCGGCGGTCCGGGTGGTCCTGGTGGCGCCGGCGGTCCGGCCACCGGTGGTCCCGGCCAGACCGGGCAGGCCGGCCAGGCCGGGACCTCGACGACCCTGGCCTCTGGCGGCGGCGTCCAGCTCACCGCCACCGGCGGTCACCCCGGCCAGGCCGGCCAGGGTGCCACCGGGAGCACCCCGGGTATCCCGGGCGCCGGCGGCTCGGGCGGTACCGGTTCCACCTGCAACAGCTTCTCCGTGGTGACCCGCAACGGTGAGAACGGGGAGAACGGCGACGCCGGCGGTGAGGGCGGCGACGCGGTCGACGGCATCGTGGAGCTGCCCCCGCTGAACAGCAGCGCGGGTGGTGACGGTGGCAGGGGTGGCCCCACCGGCAGCACCCCCGGGGCCTCGGGCGCCAACGGCACCAACGGTGGCAACGGCTACCTGGTCGTCTTCTGGTAGTCCCAGCTTCTGGCAGTCCCAGCCGTCCGACCGCCCCGGGCCGTGTGGCCGGGGGCGGTTCCGGCTGTTCCGCCCGGTCGGTCAGCCCGCCAGGAGCCGCTCGATGACCGCGGCCACGCCGTCCTCGGTGTTGCTCGCCGTGCGGTGGGTGGTCGCGGCGAGCACATCCGGGTGGGCGTTGGCCATCGCGTACGAGGTGCCCGCCCATATCAGCATCTCCAGGTCGTTGGGCATGTCCCCGAACGCCACGACCTCCTCGGCGGATATCCCGCGCTCGGCACAGCACCGGGCCAGGGTGCTGGCCTTGCTGACCCCGCGACCGCTGACCTCCAGCAGGGCGGACGGGCTGGAGCGGGTGAAGTCGCCGTGCGTCCCGGCCACCGAGCGGGCCAGCTGGAGGAAGGCGTCGGGCGCGAGCTCCGGGTGGTGGGCGAGCAGCTTGAGGACCGGCGTGTCGGCGTGGGCGAAACCGTCGTGGAGCAGCTTCTCGGCGGGGGCGACGATCGCGCCCGGGTCGAGGTGGAAGGGCGGGTACTGCGGTTCGTAGAAGATTCCGCCGCTGCGCTCGATCGCGAAGGACGTGCCGGGAGCCGCTTCGCGCAGCACCTCCACCACGGCGAGGGCCCGGTCGGCGGCCAGCGGGCGGACCTCGATCGGCAGCCCGCCCCGGTGCAGATCGACCACGGCGGCGCCGTTGGCGCAGATCGCCAGGCCGTGGCCGTGCACATGGGCGCTGACGACGTCCATCCAGCGGGCCGGCCGGCCGGTCACGAAGAACACCTCGATGCCCGCCCGCTCGGCCGCCGCGAGCGCCGCGACGGTGCGGTCGGAGACCGTCTTGTCGTCCCGCAGCAGGGTGCCGTCGAGGTCGGTGGCGATCAGCCGGGGCCGGGCCGGGGCGGGACGGGAGGGCTCTGTGGCCGGGGTGTTCGGCCGCTCGGTCGCAGGAGTCACGGCAACCATCCTCCCGCATATGCGCTCATCGGTGAGGCGACGGTGCTCGGCTGCGGCCTCCGGCGCCGTTCCCGGGCCTCCGGCGCCGTTCCCATGGCCCCGGCGCCGTTTCCGGGGTTCCGGCGGTGCGGCGTCGGCGTCCCGGTGGTGCGGCGTCCGGTGTACGGCGTCGGCGTCCCGGTGGTACGGCGTTGTCACACCCGCCGCTTAGGCTCCCCGTATGCGACTGAGCACCGTGATCCTGCCCGTCCGCCGCTGGACCGAGGGCGGCCGGGAGGTATGGCAGCGCGCCGAGGAGCTGGGTTTCCACGCCGCGTACACCTATGACCATCTGTCCTGGCGCAGTTTTCGCGACGGGCCCTGGTTCGGGGCCATACCCACACTGACGGCGGCCGCGGCGGCGACCTCGCGGATGCGGCTGGGCACCCTGGTCACCTCCCCCAACTTCCGCCATCCCGTGACGCTGGCCAAGGAGCTGATCACGCTGGACGACGTGTCCGGCGGGCGGATCGGGCTGGGCATCGGCGCGGGCGGCTCCGGCTTCGACGCGACGGCGCTGCTGCGCGGCGGTGAGGAGCCATGGTCGCCGAGGGAGCGGGCGGACCGGTTCGCCGAGTTCGTCGAGCTGCTCGACCGGCTGCTGACCCACGATGTGGTGACGTACGAGGGCACGCACTACAGCGCGCACGAGGTGCGCAACATCCCCGGCTGTGTGCAGCCGTCGCGCATTCCGTTCGCGGTGGCCGCCACCGGTCCGCGTGGGATGCGGCTGGCGGCGCGGTACGGCCAGGCGTGGGTGACCACGGGCGATCCGAAGATCTCCGAGACGGGCACCCCGGCCGATTCGCTGGCGGCCATCGGCGGGCAGCTCGCACGGCTGGGCGAGGCGTGCGAGCAGGCCGGCCGGGACCCCGACGATCTCGACGCGGTGCTGCTCACCGGTTTCACCCCGGACCCTGGACGGCCGCTGAGCTCGGTGGACGCCTTCGTGGACTTCGCCGGGCGCCATGCCGAGCTGGGCATCGACGAGATCGTGCTGCACTGGCCGATCCCCGATTCGGTCTTCGCGGCCGACCTCGATGTCTTCGAGAAGATCGCCACGGAGGGTGCGGCGCAGATCGCCTGATGAGGCACCTTACGCCTCTGATATCGCTTATGCCGCGATAAGCGGCAGAATCGGGTATAGGGCTTTGGCGTCGCCAGGGGAGGTGTCCCATGCCGCATACCCGCTATGCCCCTGACCGGGGGCTGACCGCCCGCATGGTCACGACGATGTTCTTCATCGGGCTGCTCTATGTGGTCTTCATCGGCGTGCTGCTCGCGCTGTTCAAGGGCGCCTGGCCGCTGATCGTGATCATCGCGGGAGGGCTGTTCGTGGCGCAGTTCTGGTTCAGCGACCGGATCGCGGCCTTCAGCATGGGCGCCCGGGAGGTCAGCCCGCGGCAGGCGCCCGAGCTGCACGGTGCCGTGGACCGGCTGTGCGCGCTCGCGGACATGCCCAAGCCACGGGTGGCCATCGCGGACACCGATGTGCCCAACGCCTTCGCCACCGGCCGCAACCAGCAGAACGCCCTGGTGTGCGCCACCACGGGGCTGCTGCGCCGGCTGGAGCCGGAGGAGTTGGAGGGCGTTCTCGCCCATGAGCTGTCGCATGTGGCGCACCGCGATGTGGCGGTCATGACCATCGCCTCCTTCCTCGGCGTCCTGGCGGGCATTATGACCCGCGCGGCGCTGTGGGGCGGGCTCAGCCGGGGCAGCCGCAACAGCAACGCGGGCATCGCGGTGCTGCTCATTCCGCTGGTCAGCGCCGTGGTCTACGCGATCAGCTTTCTGCTGACCCGGCTGCTGTCCCGCTATCGCGAGCTGTCCGCCGACCGCGCCGGTGCGCTGCTGACCGGGCGTCCCTCCGCGCTCGCCGCCGCGCTGACCAAGGTGACCGGGCAGATGGCCCGGATTCCGACCCGCGATCTGCGCAAGGTCGAGCCGTTCAACGCCTTCTTCTTCGCCCCCGCGCTCTCCGGGGAGAGCGTCAGCCGGCTGTTCTCCTCGCACCCGACGCTGGAGCGGCGGCTCGAGGGGCTCGCCCGTGTCTCCGCCCAGCTGGGCCAGGCGGGAAGGGGCTGAGGCGTGGGGTTCTGGGACGCCCTCCTGGGCCGCAGCAAGCCGGTGCGCCCCGACCTCGACCGGCTCTTCGGGCTCCCCGGGGCCGCGGTCAGCCTGGAGGCGGGGGCGGGGTTCACCCCGACCGGACAGGGTTCGGTCTGTTTCGCGAGTGTGGAGGGCGGCGCCTTCTCCCAGCTCCAGCGGGATGTGCGGGAGCTGCTGGACGCGGACACGGACCGGGGCGGGGTGCCGGTGGAGTTCAGCCAGGACGCGTACGGCTTCACCTGGCTGCTGGCCCGGCAGCCGCCGGACGATGTGGCGGCCCTGGTGAACGACCTGCACGCGGTCAATTCGCTGCTCCAGGACGGGGGGTTCGGCCCGCAGCTGCTGTGCTCGCTGATCGGCTTCCGGGACGCGGCGGGGCGTTCCCTCGCGCTGGTGTATCTCTACAAGCGCGGCACCTTCTACCCCTTCGCGCCGCTGCCGGGCGGCACGGAGCGGCGGGACAACGCGCTGGAGCTCCAGGTGCGGGCGCTGCTCGGGGACGATCTGCGGATCGAGAAGGAGCTGAGCCGCTGGTTCCCGGTCTGGGGCGCGCCGGGTCTCTAGGACCTGCCGTCCGGGCTGTCGTCAGGACCTGCCGTCCGGGCTGTCGTCAGGATCTGCCGTCAGGGTTCGTCGTCAGGGCCTGTTGTCGACGTCGCCCACACCGGACTTAAGTCCCGCCAAGGTTGTGGATACCCTCGGTAACCCCCTCCGGTCAGGGGCCCGTCCCTTACGGGCGCGTCAGACCCGAGGACTAGACGAATCCCACCGTCTGGAGGGACGTCGTCCGTGCCTCACACCACTACGGTCGAAGACGTGACTGTGATCGCCACCGAAAGCCTGAGCAAGCGGTTCCCCCGGGTCACCGCGCTCGACCGGCTCTCCGTCGACATCGCGCCAGGCGTTACCGGCCTGGTGGGTGCCAACGGCGCCGGTAAGTCCACGCTGATCAAGATCCTGCTCGGGCTGTCGCCCGCCAGCGAGGGTCGCGCCACCGTGCTCGGTCTCGACGTGGCCAAGGACGGCAGCGCCATCCGCGAAAGCGTCGGCTACATGCCCGAGCACGACTGCCTGCCGCCCGATGTCTCGGCGACCGAGTTCGTCGTCCACATGGCGCGCATGTCCGGGCTGCCGCCGTCCGCCGCCCGTGAGCGCACGGCCGACACCCTGCGCCATGTCGGGCTGTACGAGGAGCGATATCGCCCTATGGGCGGCTACTCCACGGGCATGAAGCAGCGGGTCAAGCTCGCCCAGGCCCTGGTGCACGATCCGCGTCTGGTGCTGCTGGACGAGCCGACCAACGGGCTGGACCCGGTCGGCCGCGATGAGATGCTCGGCCTGATCCGCCGCGTCCACACCGACTTCGGCATCTCGGTCCTGGTCACCTCGCATCTGCTCGGCGAGCTGGAGCGCACCTGCGACCACGTGGTGGTCATCGACGGCGGCAAGCTGCTCCGCTCCAGCTCCACCAGCGACTTCACCCAGATGACGGCCTCGCTCGCGGTCGAGGTGACCGACACCGCCGACCACCCGGACGGCACCGCGGCGCTGCGCACCGCCCTGGACCGGGCCGGGCTCACCGTCCAGCCCGCCGGCCGGGGTGCCGACGGGGCGCCCGGCTCCGACCACGTGCTGCTGGTGGACGTCGCGGGGGAGGCGACGTACGACACGGTCCGGGACACCATCGCCGGCCTCGGCCTCGGCCTGGTCCGCATGGAACAGCGCCGCCACCGCATCGCGGAGATCTTCCGGCCCGACGCCGACGACGAGGGCGCCGACACGGACGAGGGCGCCGACACGGACGCCTACGCCGACGCCGACGAGGGCGCGAAAGCGAACGCGAACGCGAACGGAGGTGCCGTCGATGCCGCCTGAGACCGTGACCCAGCAGCGCGCCGACGTCATTCACAACATCGGCTACCGCCACTACGAGGGCCCGCGCCTGGGCCGCGCCTACGCCCGCCGCTCGCTCTTCTCCCAGAGCCTGCGCGGCGCCTACGGACTCGGCCGCTCCGCGAAGTCCAAGGTCGCGCCGATGCTGCTGTTGGCCGTGATGTGCATGCCCGCCGCGATCATCGTCGCGGTCGCCGTCGCCACCAGCGCGGAGAAGCTGCCCGTCCAGTACACCCGCTACGCGATCATGCTCCAGGCCGTCATCGGCCTCTACACCGCCTCCCAGGCGCCGCAGTCCGTCTCCCGGGACCTCCGCTTCCGGACGATTCCGCTCTACTTCTCCCGCCCCATCGACACGATGGACTACGTGGTGGCCAAGTTCGCCGCCATGGCCTCCGCCCTGTTCATCCTCACCGGCGCGCCCCTGCTGATCCTCTACGTCGGGGCACTGCTCGCCAAGCTCGACTTCGCCGATCAGACGAAGGGCTTCGCACAAGGACTGGTCTCCGTGGCTCTGCTCTCCCTCCTCTTCGCCGGTCTCAGCCTGGTCATCGCCGCGCTCACCCCGCGCCGCGGCTTCGGCGTCGCCGCCGTCATCGCCCTGCTGACCATCTCCTACGGCGCGGTGTCCGCCGTCCAGGCCATCGCCTGGGACCAGGGCAGCACCGGCGCGGTGAGCTGGATCGGACTGTTCTCGCCGATCACCATCATCGACGGGGTGCAGACGGCGTTCCTCGGCGCCGACTCCTCCTTCCCCGGCGAGTACGGCCCCGGCACCGGGACCGGGCTCGTCTACGTCCTCGTCCTCCTCGGCCTGATCGCCGGCTCGTACGGGCTGCTGATGCGCCGCTACCGAAAGGTCGGCCTGTGACCACGATCGCCATCGACAACGTCTCCCGCTGGTTCGGGAACGTCGTGGCCGTCAACGACGTGACCATGACCATCGGCCCCGGGGTCACCGGGCTGCTCGGCCCCAACGGCGCCGGGAAGTCCACCCTCATCAACATGATGGGCGGCTTCCTGGCCCCCTCCACCGGATCGGTGACCCTCGACGGCGCCCAGATCTGGCGCAATGAGCAGGCCTACCGCCACATCGGCATCGTCCCCGAGCGCGAGGCGATGTACGACTTCCTCACCGGCCGTGAGTTCGTGATCGCCAACGCCGAGCTGCACGGGCTGCCCGATCCGCGCGCCGCCGCCCGTAAGGCGCTCGACACCGTCGAGATGGACTACGCGGGCTCCCGCAAGATCGCCACGTACAGCAAGGGCATGCGCCAGCGGGTGAAGATGGCCTCCGCGCTGGTGCACGAGCCGTCGGTGCTCCTGCTGGACGAGCCGTTCAACGGCATGGACCCGCGGCAGCGGATGCAGCTCATGGATCTGCTGCGGCGGATGGGCGCGGAGGGCCGTACCGTGCTGTTCTCCTCGCACATCCTCGAGGAGGTCGAACAGCTGGCGGCGCACATAGAGGTGATCGTCGCGGGCCGGCACGCCGCCTCCGGCGACTTCCGCAAGATCCGCCGGCTGATGACGGACCGTCCGCACCGCTATCTCGTCCGGTCCAGCGACGACCGCGCGCTCGCCGCCGCCCTGATCGCCGACCCGTCGACCACCGGAATCGAGGTCGACGCGAGCACCGGCGCCGACGGCGGACTGCACATCCAGGCCGTCGACTTCGCCCGGTTCACCGAACTGCTCCCCCGGGTCGCCCGTGACCAGGGCATCCGGCTCCTCACGGTCTCGCCCTCCGACGAGTCCCTGGAGAGCGTCTTCTCCTACCTCGTCGCGGCCTGAAAGGAGCCCACAGCGATGTCCTCGCTCTACCACCCCACCGTCGCGCGGCTCACCTACCGGGCCCTGCTCGGCCGCCGCCGGGCGCTGATCCTCTTCACCCTGCCCGGTCTGCTGCTGTTGATCTCGCTCGCCGTACGGCTGCTGACCGGAGCGGACGACAACACGGCCGACGCGGTCCTCGGCGGCTTCGCGATGGCCACCATGGTCCCGCTGATCGGCGTGATCGCCGGTACGGGCGCGATCGGCCCGGAGATCGACGACGGCTCGGTCATCTATCTGCTGGCCAAGCCGGTGAAGCGGCCGACGATCATCATCACCAAGCTGGTCGTGGCGATCGGCGTCACGGTCGCCTTCTCCGCGATCCCCACCCTGCTCGCGGGCTTCCTGCTCAACGGCAACGCCCATCAGCTGGCCGTCGGCTACGCCGTCGCCGCCGCCGTGGCCTCGGTCGCCTACAGCGCGATCTTCCTGCTGCTGGGCACCGTGACCCGGCACGCGGTGATCGCCGGGCTGGTCTACGCCCTGGTCTGGGAGACCTTCTTCGGCAGCCTGGTGGCCGGGGCCCGCAAGCTCAGCGTGCAGCAGTGGGCGCTGGCGCTCGCGCAGAAGGTCGAGGACGGCGATGTGATCTCGTCGGACGTCGGCCTGGCGACCGGTGTCGTCCTGCTGCTGGCCGTGACCGGGGCCGCGACCTGGTACGCGGGCCGCAAGCTGCGCTCGCTGACCCTCGCGGGGGAGGAGTGACCACCCGCGCGGGGTGACACCCGGCGCGCAGGGGCTTATGCGGACGCCCGGCGCCCAGGGAGGGCTCATGCGCGCCTTACGGCGGTGGCTCATGCGCGCCTTACGGCCGCCACCGCGCCGGGACGGCGGAGCGGCCGCCGGTCGTCTCCGCGGTGGCGGCGGTCGTCGTGACGGCCGCCGCCACGAAGCGTGTGGGGGCCGCGTTGGCCTTGTCCAGGGCCGAGGCCACGGTCGCGGACGAACCGAGCAGCACGGTCGCCGCCACACACACCACGGTCCAGGGAGCCCGCAGCAGCTTCCGCCACGGTCGCCGGGTGCCCGCCGTGGCCCGAGTGCCCTGGGTGGTCTCCGCCTCGTCCATGCCGCTCATCCCGTCCTCCGGTCCTCGTCGGTGCCGATGACACCGAGAGTGGCGGCGGTGGTTGTCGACCGGCCCTCTGCGGGCTGAGGACCGGCTGTGAAAGCGTCGGACCGCGCACGGAGTACGGCCAGTTGAGCCGCTCGGACTCCCGGAGCGGTCAAGGAGCTCAGGACCGGATCTTGCGGTCGCGTCCCGCGCCCAGGCCCAGCACCGCGAGCACCCCGCACACCGCCAGCATCAGCGTGAGCGGCACGGTCCAGTCGCCGGTGGCCTGGTGCACCGCGCCGAGCACCAGCGGGCCCGCGGCGGCGAGCAGATAGCCCCAGGTCTGCGCCATTCCGGACAGGCGCGCGGAGGTGTGGGCGTCCCCGGTCCGCAGCACCATCATGGTCAGCGCCAGCCCCACGGCCCCGCCCTGTCCGACGCCGATCAGCGCCGCCCACACCCAGGCACCGGCGACCGGGGCCACCAGCATGCCCGCGATACCGGACGCCATCAGCGCCGCTACGGCGACGGCCAGCGACCGCTGGGAGCGCATCCGCCCGGCGAGGGTGGGCACCACGAACGAACCGACCATCTGGAGCATGTTGCTGAACGCGAACACCAGCCCGGCCGTGCTCTTGCTCATACCGTGGTCGGTGAAGATCGTCGGCATCCACGCGACGCAGACGTACGCGATCGACGACTGCAACCCCATGTACAGCGTGACCTGCCAGGCCAGCGGGGAGCGGCTCAGCCTCGGCCCCGCCGCGTCCGGCGTGGTCCTCACCGGAGTCGCCGCGGGCTCCCCGTGGTGCGTTCCGCGCCGGGCGAGCACCGTCTGCGGTATCCAGACCAGCGTCGCGACCGCGGCCGGCAGTGCCCAGAAGGCGAGCGAACCCCGCCAGCCGCCGAGCGCGTCCTCCAGGGGCACGGCGGAGGCGGCGGAGACCGTCGCCCCCGCGATCATCGAGGTGGTGTAGAGCGCGGTCATCCCGGCGGCCCGGTGCGGGAAGTCACGCTTGACCAGGCCCGGCATCAGCACATTGAGGAACGCGATCCCGCTGCCGACGAGGGCGCCGCCGGCGAAGAGCGCCGTCACGGGCGACGCCACGCGCAGCAGTACGCCGCCGAACAGCAGCACCAGCGCGCCCAGCAGCACCGCCTCGGTGCCCCAGCGCCGGGCGAGCCGGGGTGCGAAGGGCGAGGCCAGGCCCATGAAGATCAGCGGAATGGTGGTGACCAGACTGCCCGCGGTCGCGGACAGCCCGAAGTGGCCGCTGATCTCACCGAGGAGCGGGGAGACCCCGGCGAGCGCGGCCCGCATGTTGAGCGACGCCAGCACGATGCCGATCAGCAGGAGCGCGGGGTGGGCCCGCAGAGTGCGCCGCGCGGCGGCCACCTCGCGGGTCGGCCGCAGATCCGTCTCGGCGTCCACGAGCAGGGGTTCGGCCTCGGGGCCGGGGGTGTGCGGGCGTGGCAAGAAGAGCTCCGTTCCGACGTGATGAGGTGGGGTGAGGTGGGGGCGGTGAGGTGGGTGTGGTGGTGGGTGGTGGGAGCGCCGGGCCGCGGTCAGGCGCGCCGAAGGGGGCTCAGCCGGTGGCGTCGGCGGCGAGCAGCGCCTCGATCGCGCGCTTCGGCGTCTCCAGCAGCGCCCGCGCCGCCGCCTCGGCGGCCGCCGGATCGCCGGAGGCGATGGCGTCGACAAGGGCGCGGTGGTCGGCATGGGAAATGCTCGGCAACTCCCGGTCGCCGAGCGAGGCCACCAGCGACTCGCGTACCGAGGTGCTGAACCAGCCGTAGGTCGCGCTCAGCGCGGCGTTGTGCGCGGCGTCGACGACGGCGATGTGGAATCCGACGTCATGGGACGCGTACAGCTCATGGCTGCCGGACGCGGGCTGCTCTCCGGCGTGCTCGAACGGTTCCGGAGACTCCAGTGCCTCCAACGACTCCAGCGACTCCAACGCCGCCCGCATCCGCCGCAGATCGGCGGGGGTGTGGCGGAGCGCGGCCAGCCGCGCGCCCTCCGCCTCCAGGGCGATCCGCAACTCCAGCACATCCCGGATTCCGGCGCGCCGCACATCCCGCATGACTTCGGCGGGGTCGGTGGTGGAGACCACGAAGGTGCCCTCGCCCTGCCGGGACTGCAACATTCCCGCGTGCACGAGGACGCGGACCGCCTCGCGGACCGTGTTCCGGCCGACCTGGAGCTGTTCGGCGAGGGCGTGCTCGGTGGGCACGCGGTCGCCGACCTTCCACTCGCCCTCGGCGAGCTGTGCCCGCAGCTGCTCCACCACGGTGTCGACCAGCGACTGTCGTCCGGCCGCCCGCAACGCCATCTCGCCCGTTCCCCTCGTTCGGTTCCGCTTCAATTCGCCCGATTGCCCAGTCATCCTACAAGTGCGCTCGGGCGAACCCGGTGGGCGGGACGTCACCCCGCCCACCGGGCTCCGCCGGTCCGCTACGCGCGCCGTCGCTGGGCGCGCCGCGCCCGCCGCTGGGCCGCCTCGGCCTTGAGTGTGGCGACGTCCTTGCGGACCTCGGTCATGTCATCACCGAGATCGCAGAGCCGCTCGCTCATGGCGCAGATGACCCGTCCGTGCGCATCGAGCCGCCGGTCCATGCCGTCCAGCCGGGCGGAGACCCTGGCCATCCACGGCGCCAGCTCCCGCAGCGTGGAGCCGACATCCGCCAGACACGCCTCGACGGCCTCGAGACGGTTGCCGATCGGCCCGGCCAGCATCCGCTCGGTGAGCACCTGTTCGAGCGGAAGCTGCTCCGTCCCGGTTCCCGGTCCGTTCCGGGTCGACTCCTCGATATCGAGGAGATAGGTGCGTACCCGCCTGGCGATATCGCTGTCGCGCAGCAGCATGGCGACATTGAGGATGGCCCGGCGGGGGTAGAGGGTGAGCTGGGTGATGGCCTGTGGATAACTCGACTCCCATAGGTCCATTGTGGACCTATGGAAGGACCGCAGGTCAGCGCCTCGAAGGGTGTGCATCCCGTTGCTGTGGAACTCCTTCCGGTGTCGCTTGGTCAGACTCTTGACGGCTTCTTCCCCAACCTCGAAGTACTCCGCGACCATGCGCGTGGTGATATGCAGCCCATCGGGCAGCAGGGTCAGGACCTTGACCTTGTCGAGGACGTCCGTCCGGGCGATGACACTGTCGCGCAGCGAGCGCGACTCCAGTAGTGCGGTCTCAGGTGGCATGGATGTGCCTTCCGGTGTGGATTTCAGGTGATGGTCACGCCCCACCAGCCAGGGGCCAGGCCGCCCGTATCCAGGGACCAGGAGCGGAGGCTGCCCTACCTCTTTCGGACCCAACCGCCGTGACATCGCTGCCCGTCGATCCGTCGCCCGGCCGAGGCTCCAGCTCGCGTTGCCTCCGCGCATAACGCGTATAAGGAACAACGATCCGACCGCGGGAGGGTTACTTGCGCCGCGCGCGTTGACGGACGTCGGCCTCACGCCGCGAGGGGCGGGCACCGTCGGGCGCCCGCCCCTCGTATCTCGCGTGTCTCGCGTGTCCCGTGTCGCGCGTCTCGCGTCGTGCACGCTCAGGCGTGGACCGGCTCCGCCGGGGACTCCTCGGCGCTCGGCTTCGCGTCCGGTGCGGCGGGGCCGCCCCGGACGACGGCGAGCACCAGCAGGCCCGCCGCCAGGGCCGCGATACCGGCGATCACGCAGATGCGATCGAGCCCGGCCGCGAACGACTCGTGGACCAGCGCTCGGGCCGCGTCCGCCCGCGCCGGTGGGGCGGCGGCGATCAAGGCGTCGGCGTGGCCGCCGCTGATGGCCTCGGCGGCCTGTCCGGCGGCCCGTGCCGGGACGGCGCCGCTGCCGTCGACCATGTCCCGCACCCGCGTCGCGAACACCGTGCCCAGGACGGCGATCCCCAGTGCGTAGCCCAGCTGCCGGAAGGTGTTCACCGCGCCGCTGGCCATGCCCGCACGCTCCGGTGGGGCCGAGCCGAGGGCCGCCGAAACCAGCACCGGCATGGCCAGACCGATTCCCAGACCGGCCAGCGCGAGGCCCGGGACGAAGGCCGTCCAGTCCGCGTCCGGTGTCACCATCGCGGCGTTGACCAGCGCGCCCGCGCCCACCAGCAGCAGTCCGCCGCCGAGCGCGCGCCCGGGGGCGACCCGTTCCAGCAGCCGTCCGCCCGCCGCGCCGACGACCAGCGAGACGCCCGCCATCGGCGTCACCGCGAGCCCCGCCTGCACCGGGCTCATGTCCAGCACCGACTGTAGCCACAGCCCGGCGTAGGTGAGGTACGGGAAGGCCGCCGCTTGCAGCAGCAGGGCCGCCGCCATCAGCACCGCGAACGTCGGACGGCGCAACAGCCCCAGGTCCAGCAGCGGCTGTCGCTTCCCGCGCTCTACAGCGACGAAGACGAGCAGCGCGATCGCGGCCGCCACCAGCGCGGTGACCGTGCCGGTTTCGGCCCAGCCCTCCTCGCCGCCCCGCATCAGCCCGTACGTCAACGCCCCGGCGCACACCGTGAACGAGGCGGCGCCCGGCCAGTCGATCCGCACCCCCGGCGCACCGCGCGACTCGTCGATCGAACGGACCGTGATCCACACCGCGATCGCCGTCAGCGGCAGATTGACCAGGAAGATCGCTCGCCAGTCGACGTACTCGGTCAGCAGTCCGCCCAGCACCGGGCCGATCGCCGCGGCCGCCCCGCTCGTCCCGCCCCACACCCCGAAGGCGATACCGCGGTCGCGTCCGGAGTATGTCGCCATCAGCAGCGGGGTGTTGGTGGCGAACATGGCCGCCGCCCCCGCCCCCTGGACGGCGCGGGCCGCGATCAGCACCCCGGCGTCCGGTGCCAGACCGCAGACCAGGGAGGAGAGCGCGAACACCGCGAGACCGGCCAGATACAGCCGCCGCCGTCCGAAGAGATCCGCCGCCGAACCGGCCACCATCAGCAGCGCGGCGAGCGCCAGCGCGTAGATGTCCATCACCCACTGGAGGGAGGTGAACGACGCGTCCAGCCCCCGAGCCACCTGCGGCAGCGCGGTGTTCACAATCGTCACGTCTATCAACAGCATGAAATTGCCGAGCGTGATGGCGGCCAGCGGCCACCATGATCTGCGCATGACTGACTCCAGGAATTCGAGCGGGCCGGACATTCCGGCAAGAGGAGCGGGGACCGGCCCAGGCGGCGGTCCCCGCGGCTCTTACCGTCGCCGTCCCCCGGCCGCTCCTCCAGCCGGCACCGCCCCGGTGGTGATATCCGACGCCCGCTAGCTTTGAGCGGTGGAATCCGATGGGTACGACGACCTGGACCGGGCGCTGGCGCACGCCCTCCAACTCGACGGCCGGGCCCCCTTCACCCGGATCGCCGAGGTGCTGGGCGTCTCCGACCAGACCGTGGCCCGCCGCTACACCCGGCTGCGGACGACGGGGACGATACGGGTGCTGGGACTCACCGCCCCGATGGCGGTCGGCGACGTGGTCTGGCTGGTGCGGGTGCGATGCCTGCCGGACGCCGCCCTGGCGGTGGCCGAGGCGCTGGCCCGGCGGACCGACACCTCCTGGGTGAACGTACTGTCCGACGGCACCGAGGTCGCCGCGTCGACCCGGGCGGCGCACGGACAGGAGAGTGACGCCCTGCTGCTGCGCAAACTCCCGCAAACACCACGGGTGGTGGGGGTGAGCGCGTACTGCGTGCTGCACGAGTACTTCGGCGGGCAGCAGAGCCCGGTCAACAAGTCCGGTGCGCTGACGGCCGAGCAGATCCAGCGGCTGCGCCCGCCCGCCGCGGTCCGGTCGAAGGGCCCGCGCGGACCGTTGGGCGCCGAGGACCGCAAACTGCTGGACGCCCTGGCGCGCGACGGGCGGACACCGCTGGCCGAACTGGTCGACGCCACCGGTTGGTCGCAGTCCACGGTGCGCCGCCGGCTGGCCGATCTGCGTGCCGACGGCACCCTGTACTTCGACGTGGACTACTCCCCCCGGCTGTTCCGCCAAGGCGTCACGACCACGATGTGGCTGTCGGTGCGGCCGTCCGAACTCGACGCCACCGGGCAGAAGCTCGCGGACCACCCCGAGGTGGCGTTCGCTTGTGCGACCACCGGGTCGAAGAATCTGATGGCCACCGTGGTCTGCGCCGATGTCCCGGCTCTCTACACCTATCTGACCACCCGTATCGCCGAACTGCCCGCCGTGCTGGATATGGAGACCTCCCCGGTCCTGCGCCGGATCAAGGGTCCGGGGCCGCTGCTCACCCCTCCCTCCCGGGTGCCCTGGCGTGCTTCCTGAACGTCCCTTGTACCGGCGGTAGTTGGAGAAAGCTCCGAAACCCCCGTGGTCGAAGTCTGTTCATCTCCACGTCGGTGGAGATCTTGACGGTTGTCAGGGACCTGGCGAACTCTTGGCGTGCGCTGGATCACACCACGTCGCCCCCTCCCTTCGCCACAAGCGTGTGAGGGGACGTCAGAAGTGAAAAAACGGAGGGAACCCGAATGCGTCGCCTTGTCACGAGTCTCGCCGCCACCGCGGTCACCGCGGCCGCCACCGTCGCCCTGGCCGCACCCGCCCAGGCGGTCCCCGCGGACAAGCAGCAGGTCCTCGCCAGCTGGACCCAGACCAGCGCCAGCAGCTACAACACCTGGCTCGCGGCGCGGAACAACCAGAGTGCCTGGGCGGCCTACCAGTTCGACTGGTCCACCGACTACTGCAGCAGCTCCCCCGACAACCCCTTCGGCTTCCCGTTCCAGACCGCCTGCGCCCGGCATGACTTCGGCTACCGCAACCACAAGGCGCTCGGCATCTTCGACGCCAACAAGGCGCGTATCGACAGCGCCTTCTACGAGGACCTCAAGCGGGTCTGCAACGCCTACAGCGGTGCCACCAAGACCTCGTGCGACGGTACGGCGTGGACGTACTACCAGGCGGTCAAGGTCTTCGGCTGACCTTTCGTGACCCCGGCCCCTCGGCCCCGTCCCCTCGGCCCGGCCCCTCGGCCCGGCCCCTCGGCCGCGGTCGGAAGGGCTGAGAGGCACGCCGCTGCCGGGCCGCCCGGATGCCGGGCGGCCCGCCGAGGCGGCCGCACCGGCATCCGGCCGGTTCACCCGCTTGCCGCCGGGAAGAGCCGCTCCAGCACCACCGCGATGCCGTCCTCCGTGTTGGACGCGGTGATCTCGTCGGCGACGGCCTTGAGGTCGTGGTGCGCGTTCGCCATCGCGACACTGTGCTTCGCCCAGCCGAACATGGGGATGTCATTGGGCATGTCGCCGAAGGCGATCGCGTCGGCGGCGGTCATCCCCAGCCGGCGCGCGGCCATCGAAAGGCCCGTGGCCTTCGTCAGCCCCAGCGGCAGCAGCTCCACCAGTCCGGCACCGGCCATCGTCACCCCGACCAGGCCGCCGACGGCCGTCCGGGCGGCGTCCGCGAGTGCGTCGTCGTCCAGCTCCGCGTGCTGGATGTAGAGCTTGCTGAGGGGCTGGGACCACAGCTCGGCCGGGTCGGTGAAGCGCACCAGGGGCATCCCCTCGTGGTCCGCCCGGTACCCCTCGCCGAACAGCACCTCGCCGTCCAGCCCGTCACGGGCCGCGGCCAGCCGCAGCGGACCGATCTCCGCCTCGATCTTCTCCAGCGCCAGCTGGGCCACCTTGCGGTCCAGCGTGACGGAGGTCAGCAGCCGCTGCTCGCCCGCGTGGTAGAGCTGCGAGCCCTGACTGCACACCGCGAGACCCCGGTAGCCGAGATCGTCGAATATGTGCCGGGCCACCGGGACGGTCCGCCCGGTGACGACGATATGCGCGGCACCCGCCCCGGTGGCCGCGGCGAGCGCGGCGCGGGTCCGCGCCGAGACGGTGTGGTCGGGGCGCAGCAGGGTCCCGTCGAGATCGGTAGCCACCAGGCGATAGGGCAGCCCGTCCCCCCGCCGTGCGTCGCTCACTGTGCGACCGGTTCCAGGACCTCGCGTCCGCCCAGGAACGGCCGCAGCGCCTCGGGCACCCGCACCGAGCCGTCGGCCTGCTGGTGGTTCTCCAGGATCGCGACGATGGTCCGGGTCACCGCGCACAGCGTGCCGTTGAGCGTGGCCAGCGGGCGGACCCGCTTGCCCTCGCGCATCCGGACCGACAGCCGCCGGGACTGGAACTCGGTGGTGTTGGAGGTCGAGGTCAGCTCGCGGTACTTGCCCTGCGTCGGGATCCACGCCTCGCAGTCGAACTTCCGCGTCGCCGAGGAGCCCAGGTCGCCCGAGGCCAGGTCGACCACCCGGAACGGCAGCTCGAGCGAGGTCAGCCACTGCTTCTCCCACTCCAGCAGCCGCTGGTGCTCGGCCTCGGCCTCCTCCGGGGTCGTGTAGACGAACATCTCGACCTTGTCGAACTGGTGCACCCGGAAGATCCCCCGGGTGTCCTTGCCGTACGACCCGGCCTCGCGGCGGAAGCAGGAGGAGAACCCGGCGTAGCGCCTCGGCAGTTCGCCCGCGTCCAGGATCTCGTCCATGTGGTATGCGGCCAGTGGCACCTCGGAGGTGCCGACCAGGTAGAGGTCGTCCTTGTCGAGGTGGTAGACGTCGTCCGCGGCCTGGCCGAGGAAGCCGGTGCCCTCCATGGCCTTCGGCTTGACCAGCGCCGGGGTGAGCACCGGGGTGAAGCCCGCCGCGGTGGCCTGTGCCATCGCCGCGTTCACCAGGGCGAACTCGAGCAGGGCGCCGATCCCCGTCAGGTAGTAGAAGCGCGAACCGGAGACCTTGGCGCCGCGCTCGGTGTCGATCGCGCCGAGCAGTTCGCCGAGCTCCAGGTGGTCCTTGGGGGCGAAGCCCTCGGCCTCGAAGTCGCGCGGGGTGCCGACCGTCTCCAGGACGGCGAAGTCGTCCTCGCCGCCGACCGGCACCTCCGGGTGGACGAGATTGCCCAGCTGGAGCAGCAGCCGCTGGGTCTCCTCGGCGGCCGCGTCCTGCTCGGCGTCGGCCGCCTTGACGGCGGCGGACAGCTCGCCCGCCTTCTTCAGCAGCTCGGCCTTCTCGTCACCGGCGGCCTTGGGGATGAGCTTGCCGAGCGCCTTCTGCTCGGCGCGCAGCTCGTCGAAGCGGACACTGGAGGACCTGCGCCGCTCGTCGGCGGTCAGGAGTGCGTCGACGATGCCGACGTCCTCTCCACGAGCGCGCTGGGAGGCGCGCACACGATCGGGGTCCTCACGGAGCAGGCGAAGGTCAATCACCCCACCAGGTTACCGGTGGGACCTCGGGGGCTCGACGCGATACTCCTTTGCGTCCCGGTTTGCCCCTTCTTGTGGCTGTGGGTAAACCGGGGAATTCCTGTGACGACCGCCACCCGGCCGCCACTCGGCCGCCACTCGGCCGCCGTCAGGGAATGCCTACGAACTCCCCGAAACGGGGCAAAGGGGCGGCGCCGAGGCGCCCCTCTTCCCTTGTGGGCGGGGTGAGTTGGGGATTGGTTGTCCACAGGTACGGGGGGAAGTCCTGTGGTTATCCACAGGCTGTGTGTGAGATCTGTGGATGTCACGGTGATCGTTTAGGCCGCCGACATGCTCGGCCATGGATTCCCCTATCAAGCCGCGTTCACACCTTCCACAAGACAGGAATCCCTCACTCCAAGGGGTTGGGCAGGGGAATTGGGTGACAGGGTGGTGATGTCGGCATTGGAGCTGGACGCGGCACATGACGCGATGAGTCCGCTTTGCCGGATGTGACGATGTCGACTTATCCCCAGCAGGCGCACCAGCCTGTGGATAACTTTTTTCAGTGATGAGCCAGATGAGCCGGGGATACGGGTGGGCGTTCGGGTCAGGCCCGGCCGTCCTGGCAGCGGGCCAGCCACTCCGCCGCCTCCGCGAACGCCTCGTCCGAGGTCCCGTGCCGCAGCGGCGACATGTCCTCCGCCGTCGCACCCGCCCGGGGATACGAGCCCAGGAACCGCACCTTCGGGCAGGTCCGCTTCAGCCCCATCAGGGCCGAACCCACCCGCCGGTCGGAGATGTGCCCCTCACAGTCCACCGAGAAGCAGTAGCGGCCGATGCCCTCACCGGTCGGGCGCGATTCGATCCGCACCAGGTTGACCCCGCGCGCGGAGAACTCCTGGAGCAGTTCCAGCAGCGCGCCCGGGTGGTCGTCACCGAGCCAGAGCACCAGGGACGTCTTGTCCGCGCCGGTCCGGGCGGCGGGCCGGGCGGGGCGGCCGGCCAGCACGAAGCGGGTCATCGCGTTCTGCGCGTCGTGGATGTTGGCGACCAGCGGCTCCAGACCGTACCTGGACGCGGCGAACTCGCCCGCGAACGCCGCGTCGTACCGCCCCTCCTGCACCAGCCGCGCGCCGTCCGCGTTCGAGGCGGCCGACTCCCACAGGGCGTCCGGGAGGTTCGCCGCCAGCCAGTTGCGGACCTGGGGCTGGGAGACCGGATGTCCGGTCACCGTCTTGATGTCGGCGAGCGTGGTGCCCGGCCGTACCAGCAGCGCGAAGCTGATGGACAGCAGCACCTCGCGGTAGATCATCAGCGGTTCGCCGGTGGCGAGCTCGTCGAGGGTCGCGGTGACGCCGCCCTCGACCGAGTTCTCGATGGGCACCAGGGCGGCCGCCGCGGCGCCGGAGCGCACGGCGTCGAGCGCGGCCGGCACGGAGACCATCGGCGCCAGTTCCCGGGTGGCGGCCTCCGGCATGGAGCGCAGGGCGGCCTCGGTGAAGGTGCCCTCGGGGCCGAGGTAGGCATAGCGGCTGGCCGACATCACGGTCGCTCCCTGTGATCAGACGAGACCGCCACGATACCCGCGTCGGCCCGGACCGCCGACCCGCTCGCCTCCCCGTCCGCGGACGCGGTGGCGCACAGGTGGCTCGTCCCTTCCCTATCCCTCCAAGAGTGCCTGACCCACGTACTCCCCCGGGGCGCAGCCCGGGGGCACCGCGAACAGCGCGCTCGCCTCGTGCCGCAGGAACCGCGAGAGGTCGTCGCCCAGGTCCAGCTTCCGCTGCACCGGGACGAACCCCTTCAACGGGTCCGCCTGCCAGGCGATGAACAGCAGACCGGCGTCCGGCGCCCCGTCGTCGCGGAAGCCGTCGTGGTACGAGAAGGGCCTGCGCAGCATCGCGGCGCCCTGGTTGGACTCGGGCGCCGCGACCCGCACATGGGCGGCGCCCGCGATGGCCAGCGAACCGTCCTTGTTGACCTTGTCGAGCCGGACCGGGGTGGTCTCCGTGCCGCCGGACAGCGGCGCGCCGTCCGACTTACGGCGGCCGATCACCTTCTCCTGCCGCTCCAGGGAGAGGTGGTCCCAGGAGTCCAGCAGCATCCGGATGCGCCGGACGACCGCGTAGGACCCGCCCGCCATCCATCCGGGCTCCCCCTTCTCCGGTACGAAGATCCGCCGCTCGAAGTCGTCGTCCGTCGGCTTGGGGTTGTTGGTGCCGTCGATCTGGCCCATGAGGTTGCGGGTGGTCATGGGGCGGTCGGTGGCACCGGGGCTGCGGTTGAAGCCGTTCATCTGCCAGCGCGGCCGGGCCGTCCCGGCGGCCTCGCGTTGCAGGGCGCGCAGCGCGTGGAAGGCGACCAGCGCGTCATTGGCGCCGATCTGGATCCACAGGTCGCCGTTGCTGCGCTGGGAATCGAGCGCGTCCGAGACGAAGTCGGGGAGCGGGGCGAGTGCCTCCGGCAACTGGTCGTCGAGTCCCACCTTGCCGAAGAAGGTCCGGCCGAAGCCGAAGGTGACCGTAAGGGACGAGGGACCGGCGTCCAGCGCGATCCCCGTATCGTCCGGCGGGGCCTCGCCCGCCATCAGCTCTCGGGCCGTGCTCGACCAGCGGCGCAGCAGTGCGGCGGCCGCCTTACGGTTCGCACCGGCCGTCAGGTCGAAGGCGAGGAGATGGCCGTGGGCCTGGAGGGGGGTGGTGATGCCCGCCTGGCGCTTGCCGTGGAAGGGCACGGCGGTCGCGCCGAGGGAGCTGAGCGGTTCGGGGGCCTCCCGTGTCGCCTCGGCCGCGTAGGCTCCGGCGGCCCCGCCGGCGACCAGTCCGGCCGCGCCGGCGGCGCCCGCCGAGCCCAGCAGACGCCGCCGGGAGATGCCGGGGGAGGGTGCTTGCTCTGTGGTCATTGAGCGACTTTCACGTTCCTGGTCTCCGTCACCTGGTCGATGTCGGAGGTGCGTACGGTCAGGGAGAGCTGCCAGGTGCCGGCCATGGGCAGCTGGACGTTCGCGGCACTCCAATGCCCGGTCGAGAGGTGCTCGAGCGGGATGCGCAGCGGCCCGATCCCCTTCGGCTTCAGCGTCAGCGCCACCTTGACCTCGGGCACGTCCACGGGACGGTCGGCCGGGTCGGTGAGGAAGACATGCAGCGCGTTGTCACCCGGCAGCGCGGGTTCGATCATGACGACGGCCTTGCCGCGGCCGCTTTTGGGGCCGGTGTCGTAGGGGATCAGCACGCTCACCGGGTCCACCTCCGGCCGGCCGCCGGGGTCCGTGGCCGCGGCGGCGGCCTGCCCGGTCTCGGCCCGGCCGGGCTGGGTGCCGCTCAGCACGGTGGCCACCGCGAGCAGCACGACGGCCACGACGGTCTCGGCGATCACCGACCGGCGCAGACCGCTGCGCTCGGCGTCGGCGTCGCGCTCCCGCAGCGTGGCGGTCTTGTCCCTGGCGGCTCGCTGACGGGCGAGCTGGGCGGCGCGGACGGGGTCGTCGCCGGCGGCGCTCTCGGCGCCGTCACCGGACGCCTCACCTGTCCCTTCCCCTTCCCCGGACTCGGCTTCGGCGTCGGCAGGGGTGTCAGGGGTGTCAGAGGCGTCAGGGATCTCACGGGTATCGCCAGCCGCGCCAGCCGCGCCAGCCGCGCCAGCCGCGTCGGCCGCGCCGGTGCGGACCGGCCGCGCGGCCTTCACCGGGCCCTCGGCCTCCGCCGCGTTCCCCGCCTCCGCCGTGGCATCCGTAAGGCGCCCGGTCCAGCGGCGCGAGATGGCCGCGATGCCCACGAGCACCGCCACCAGACCCACCTTGACCAGCAGCCATCGCCCGTACTCGGTGTCGGTCAGCGCGCCCCAGGAGCCCACCTGCCGCCACGACTGGTACAGCCCGGTGACGACCAGGGCGACGACCGAGCCGAAGGCCAGCCGCGAGAAGCGGCGCACCGCCGCCCGCTCGATCGGCTCGCCCGCCCGGAGCGTCGCCGCGAGCGAGGCCAGACCGCCCAGCCACACCCCGACCGCGATCAGATGGATCACGTCCACCGGCATGGCCAGCTGCCGCTGGAGGCCGACCGAGGCGTGCTCGGCCATCGCCCAGGTCGCGGCGAGGCCCACGGCCATCACCGTGCCGCCGAAGCCGAGCCCGAAGGCGAGGTCCTGGCGGCGCCGCACGTCCGCCGCCTCAGCCGCCTGAGCCGTCTCCCCCTCCGCCTCCGCCTTCGCCTCCGTACGACGGGTGTACGAGCCGAAGAGGACGGCCAGGAAGACCGCCGCCGCGCCGAGCAGCAGCAGCCGGGACAGCAGCGCCGCGCCCGGCTTCGTGGACAGCACATCGCCGAGCCCGCCGAGGTCGAGGACGCCGCCGATGCCCTCGCCCTCGGTGTACGGCCCGCGCAGCAGCAACAGCAGCAGGCTGGCCGCGAAGACCGTCACCCAGCCGCCCACGGCGATCTTCCGCACCGGGCGGGAGGACCGGCAGAACCCGGCGAACACGCAGCCGCCCACCAGCGCCGCGAAACCGCCGTAGGCGGCGTACCGGCCGATCCCGTAGAGCGTGCCGACCGTGGTGTCGGAGGCCCCGCCGGTCGGCACCTTCGCCGTGGTCTTGGACGGTGCGCCGATGGAGAAGGTGAACGCCCCGCTCACCGGGTGGCTGTCCTCGGAGACCGCCTTCCACGCCACCGTGTAGGTGCCGTCCGGAAGTCCGGAGTGCAGCTCGGCGGCGGCGGTCGACGACGTGCCGCCGACATGGGTGGCCTTCCCGGTGTCCACGCGCCTGCCGCTGGGGTCGAGCACGCGCACCGAGTCGTCGGAGAGCAGCACGCCCTCCGAGAAGTGCAGCGTGACCTCCCTGGGGGCGGTCTGCACCACCGAGCCGTCCGCGGGGTCGGTCGAGGTGAGCGCGGCGTGCGCGGACGCGGAGCCCGCGCCCACGCTCAGCGCGCACAGCAGCGCGGCCAGCAGGGTGCCGCAGACCGCCGTCAGCCGCCGTGCCACCAGCCGCCGGGCGGCCGTGGCGGTCCGGGACGTGGCGGCCGTGGTGGTCCGGGCCGGGGTCGCGGTGGGTCCGGCGGGGGCCGGGGAGGTCAGCGAGGGCATCGGGCGTCAGTCCTTGGGGCGGTACGTCGTCGGCTCGACCGGGACTTTGATCTCGATGGGGTCGGATGTGGCGAAGTGCAGAGTGAAGGTGACCTTCTCACCGACCTTCGGCCGGTGGGTGAGTTTTGTCAGCATCAGATGATCTCCGCCGCTGCTCAGTTCGAGCCGGCCGTTCGCCGGCACGCCGAGCGAGCTGACCTCCTTCATCCGGGTGCCCTTGGTGCTGTGCAGGGTGACCTCGGAGGCGAGCGGGGTGGTGACGGACGTCAGTTCGTCGGCGCCGCCACCGGTGTTCCGTACGGTCAGGAAGCCCGCCGCCATGTCGGTCATGGGCGGCCGCGGCAGGTACGCGCCGCTCACGGACAGCTCCGGACCGCCCCCGTGGCCCTTACCGTCCCCGCCGCCGTCGCCCGAGCAGGCGGCGAGCGTGGCGGACAGGGCGAGGGCGAGGACCGCGGCGGCCGCCTTACGGATGCCGGGACCTGCCGCGGTCACGGCGGTCACGGGTTCCGCGGTCACGGGTTCCGCCCCTCGATGATCTTCGGCAGGTCCTTGGCGTACTGATCGGCCGTGGCCTGAATGGTGTAGATCCAGTGGCCCTTGTCGTCCTTGGGCGAGAAGCCGATCACCTCGGCACCGTGGCTGACGGTGACGCTGCCGTCCTTCTCCTTCTTCGGCTTCTCGATGTAGATGCCCAGCGGCCGCGCGGCGGCCTCGATGGTGTCGAAGTCGCCGGTCAGCCCGACGAAGTCGGTGCCGCCCTGGGCGTCCAGCCAGGAGCGGATCCGCTTGGCGGTGTCCCGGGCGGGGTCGGTGGTGACGAAGACGACCCGCAGCTTCTCCCGCTCGGCCTTGGACAGCTTCTTCTCGGCGATGCCGAGGTTGCTCATGGTCAGCGGGCAGACGTCCGGGCAGTGGGTGTAGCCGAAGAAGAGCAGGGTGGGCCGGCCCTTGGTCTCCTCGAGCAGGTCGTACTTCTTGCCGTCGGTGTCGGTGAGGACCAGGTCCGGCTTGGCCTTGGCGTCGTCCAGGACGATGGCCTGCCCGGACTTCTGGCCTCCCTTGACCTCGGCGGCGGCGTTGCTGTCGCCCGTGCCCCCGCCGTCCGAGCCGCCGCAGGCGCTGAGGGTGAGCGCGGCGGTGGCGACGAGGGCGGTGGCCAGGATCTTGGTGCGCATGGAGCTGTTCTCCAAAGAGACAGAGAGAAAGTACAGAGGTGGATCGGTGGTGTGCGGGGGCGGCGCGCACGAGGGCCCGCCGCCCCCCGGATCACGCGAGCGGTTCAGCGTTCGCGGTCACCGGCGGCACACACGCTGGGCCGGGTGGCCGGCGGTCAGGCGGAGCGGCGGCGGCCGGCGACCACGCCGAAGACGACACCGGCGGCGCCGACGACGATGCCCGCGATGCCCAGCACCCGGGCGGTGGTGTCGCTGCTGTCCTTGCCGTCGGAGTCGCCCGACGCGGACTCCTCGGCCCCGGCCGTCCCCGAGTCGTCGTCCTTGTCGGAGGCCGCGCCGGCGTCCTGGCCGTCCGAGCCCTCGGCCGGGGCGACGAGCTTGAGCACCGGCGCGGGGTTCTCGGGTTCCGCGGCGCCCTCCTTGGGCTCCTCGATCCAGCGCACGACCTCCTTGTTGTCGTACGTCTGGAGGGCCTTGAACACGAGCTGGTCGGCGTCCTCGGGCAGCTGGCCGACCGAGAGCGGGAACTGCTGGAACATCCCCGGCTCGATCTTCCCGCCGGACCAGGTGACCTTGGTGACCGCCTCGCTGACCTTCTCGCCGTGCACCTCCACGGGCTTGGCGAGCCTGGACTTGGTGACCTTGACGTCCCAGCCGGGCACCGGCTGGGGCATCACCGAGGTGAGCGGGTGGTCGCTGGGCAGGGTCACCTCGAGCTTGACGGTGGAGGAGTCGTCGCGCTCGTTGGGCACCTTGAAGTCGATGGTGCTGTAGCCGCCCTTCTCGGCCTGGCCGGGCTGCACGCTGACGTGTGCGAAGGCAGGGCCCGCGGCGAGCAGCACCAGGCCGCCCGCGGCGAGACAGCCGAGGACCGGCAGACGGCGAAGACGCATGGCGTTCATGTCAACACTCCAGGGACAGGAATGATCAGGTGGGTTGGCGCGCGTGCGGAGACGTCGCGGCCGCCCTCCGGTCCCGCTGGAGGAACGTCGCGTCGGTCAGGCCGCGAGGTCGCAGACCGGCGGTCCCCGCCTGATCACGCTGTGCTGGAGGGCGAGGGCCGTCGTCCCGCCCTCGTCCCGCTCGGCCGTGCGCGGACGGCACGGCCCGCCGTAAGGCGCCCACGGACCGGCCAGGAGCATCCGTACGAGTCCGAGGGCGGCGCGCAGCGCCCGTACGAGCGCGGCCTCCGCGACCCCTCGGGCCCCGTCCACCGACAGCCGGACCGCCCGCCATACGGCCATCTCGCCACGGCGCAGCAGCCAGCCGATGGCGAGCGCGGCGAGCAGATGGCCCAGGGTCATCGGCAGCGACGGCAGCAGGCCCGGCAGCCCGGCCGCGTGCCCCGACGGGGCGGCGGCCGACGGCACGGTGTGCGGAAGGTGTGCGGCGGACGAGGCAGCCGGGCCGGTCGGGTCGATGCCCGCCTGCGCGACGATCCGATGGGCCGTCGCGGCGTCGAGCCGGCCGGGACCCGACGCGCACAGCAGCCTGGCGGCCAGGCCGATGACGTGGCCCTCGGCGGCGTCGGCCCGCTGGGCGGCCGCCGCGGCGTCGGACCGCGCCTGCCCGAGCGAGAAGAGCGTGTGCAGGGCGAGCTGTCCGGTGGCCAGCAGCGCCACGATCCCGGGCAGCGACCGCTCCCGCCCGGCCAGCGACAGCGCCACCGTGAACGTCGCCGCACAGCCCACGCCCACCGTCCACAGCGGCACGACCGCGCAGGAGGCCAGCACATGCCCCGCCGCGGACAGCACGACACAGACCGCGGTGAACACCGCGGCCCGCAGCATTCGCAGATCGGCGCCGGCACGGGCGACAGAGGAAGCCATGGCCGCGCCATCATCCCACTGGGCGGTCGCGTTCCCTACGGCGGGTGGGGCGTACCGGCGCACACCGGACAGGTCCATACACCGGTTTGTGCATCGCGCGCGTCCGCTGAATGAGCGGCGTCACGTCAATAACACGCTTACGGACCATGGACCCAGGCAATACGTAACGGTATGTCGAGCCGCGGCCGGGAGGCTGGAGCATGAGCATCTGGTGGTCACTCCATTTGCCCCGCGAGGCGGCGAGCGTTCCGCTCGCACGACGACTGCTCCTCGGCACCATGGAGACGGCCGGAGTCGATCCGGACATCTCCTACGATCTGTCGGTCGCCCTCTCCGAGGCGTGTGCGAACGCGGTGGAGCACGGGGGTCGCGACGGCACGGGCGGGGATTATCGGGTCACGGCCTATATCGACGGCGACACCTGTCGTATCGAGGTCACCGACTCCGGTCCCGGCTTCGCCGGTCACGGCACCGTCCGCCGCGCGGCCCGCACCCGGGACGAGCGGCGTCCGGCCGGTGCGCCGAGACCACAGCAGCCGCGCAGTCCGGCTCCGCCGCAGGCGGAGCACGGGCGGGGGCTCTTTCTCATCGAGGCCCTGACCGACCATGTCCGCTATCGCGACCGTCCGGGCCGCGGCGGGGTGGTGGTGAGCTTCGACAAGATCCTCAAGTGGCGCGAAGGAGCGCTGCTCAGAGCGTCATAGCCGCTGACCTCAGAAGGCCGGCCCTTCAAGAAGGCGTCCGTCCGGTCAAGAAGGCGTTCGTCCGGGCGGCAGGGCGCGGCACAGCGCCTCCAGCGCTCCCGGGAAGGAGCGCTCGGGCGGGGTCGCGTAGCCCACCACGAGCCCGTCGAGGGGCCGTGTGGTGGCGTCCGGGTGGCGGTAGTCGCCGAGACCGTCGAGCGCCAGCCCCTGGAGGGCGGCGGCGCGCAGCGCGGACCGCTCGGTGCCGGGCGGTAGCTCCAGGACCGCGTGCAGACCCGCGGAGATCCCCGAGACGCGGATATGGGGCGCGCGTTCGGCGAGGGTGGCGACGAGCTCGGCCCGCCGACGGCGGTAGCGCCGGCGCATACGGCGCACATGGCGGTCGTATCCGCCCGATTCGATGAAGTCCGCGAGGGTCAGCTGGTCCAGGGCGCTGGTCCATTCCTCGCGTTCCCCCTTGGCGTCCAGCACGCGGTCGACCAGATGGTCCGGCAGGACCATCCAGCCCAGCCGCAGGGCCGGGGAGAGGCTTTTGCCGACCGAGCCGAGATAGAGCACCCGCTCGGGGTCGAGGCCCTGGACGGCCCCCACCGGACGGCGGTCGTAGCGGAACTCCCCGTCGTAGTCGTCCTCCAGGACCAGAGCGTCGTTCCCCCGGGCCCAGGCGATGGCCGCGGCCCGCCGCTCGGGGTGCAGCGGACCGCCGGTGGGGAACTGGTGGGCGGGGGTGAGCAGGGCCGCCCGTACGCCGTCGAGAGCGGTCAGCCGATCCGTAAGGGCGCCATCGGCGTCCAGCGGCAGCGGGACCGTACGGACCCCGGCGGAGCCCAGGAGCGAGCGGTGGAAGGCCAGGCCGTAGGACTCGACGGCCATCCGGGGCCGCAGCAGCCGGGTGCCGCTCAGCAGCCGCAGCGCGTGTGCGAAGCCCGAGCAGACGACGATCCGGCCGGGGTCGGTGCGTACGCCGCGGGCGCGGGCGAGGTAGTCGGCCAGGGCGCGGCGCAGCTCCGGGCGGCCGCGCGGATCGCCGGGCCCGAACGCCTCGTGGGGGGCCGCGATCAGGGCCCGGCGGGCCGAGGCGAGCCAGGCCGTCCGGGGGAAGGCGGTGGCGTCCGGCCGGCCCTGGCGCAGGTCGTGTACCGGGCGCGGGGCGGTCCGGGGCGCGCGGCGGCCGCGGGTCGCCCCGGCCGGGTGCCCGCCGGACCCCCGGTCGGCCGTGCGCCGCTGGTGCGCGGGCACGGGCGGGGGCGGGGGTGGTGCGGGGCGGGGCGCCACCCGGGTGCCGGAGCCCTGGCGGGCGGTGAGCCAGCCCTCCGCGACCAGTTCGGCGTAGGCGTCGGCGACGGTGTTCCGGGCGATGCCCAGGTCGGCGGCGAGGGAACGGTAAGGCGGCAGCCGGGTGCCCGGGGCGAGCCGCCCATCGCGGACGGCCTCCCGCAGCGCGCCCATCAGGGCGGCCCTGCGGCTGCCCGCGCGGGTCAGCTCCAGATGGAGGTCGGTGCCGAGGATCGCCGCCGAATTGACCCACCGATCCGCCATGGAAACGCACCCTACAGGCGGTCGCTTCGCGGCCTGATTCCATTCCCATGACGACGACAGCGGCGACAGCAGCGGCGACACCGGCAGTGGGGACGACGGCGGAGGGGACCGCCACACGTCGGTCGCGAGGAGCGGGACGCGGGCCAGCAGATTCGCGGTGACCACCCGCGAGGTGCCGGGGCAGACGTGATGCGAACGGACGGGGGGAGCGGCGCCGCCGCTCCCCCCGAAACCGCGTGGTCAAGCGCTCCCCGCGGGACCGCCTGCGCAAGCGGTGAGGTGCCGCCTCAGGCGGTCAGGCGGGCCATCCACGCCTCGACGTCGTCGGCGGTCCGCGGCAGCGCGGCCGACAGCACGCGGTTGCCGTCCTCCGTCACCAGGACGTCGTCCTCGATCCGGACGCCGATGCCCCGGTACTCCTCGGGCACGGTCAGGTCGTCGGGCTGGAAGTACAGACCCGGCTCGACCGTCAGGCACATACCGGGTTCCAGGGTGCCGTCCACATAGGTCTCGGTACGGGCCACGGCGCAGTCGTGGACGTCCATGCCGAGCATGTGGCCGGTGCCGTGCAGCGTCCAGCGGCGCTGTAGTCCCAGCTCCAGCACCCGCTCGACCGGGCCCTCGACCAGGCCCCACTCGACGAGCCTGGTGGCGAGGACGCGCTGGGCGGCGTCGTGGAAGTCGCGGTACTTCGCCCCCGGCCGGACGGCGGCGATGCCCGCCTCCTGCGCCTCGTACACCGCCTCGTAGATCTTGCGCTGCAACGGGCTGTAGGTGCCGTTCACCGGCAGGGTGCGGGTGACGTCGGCGGTGTAGAGGGTGGTGGTCTCCACGCCCGCGTCCAGGAGGAGGAGATCGCCGGCGCGGACCGGGCCGTCGTTGCGCACCCAGTGCAGGGTGGTGGCATGCGGGCCCGAGGCGCAGATCGAGCCGTAGCCGACGTCGTTGCCCTCGACCCGGGCCCGGAGGAAGAACGTTCCTTCGATATAGCGCTCGGAGGTCGCCTGCGCCTTGTCCAGCACCTTGACGACGTCCTCGAAGCCGCGGACCGTCGAGTCGACGGCCGCCTGTAGCTGCCCGATCTCGAACTCGTCCTTGATCAGGCGCTGCTCGCTGAGGAAGACCCGCAGCTCCTCGTCGCGCTCACCGGTGACCTTGTCGGTCAGGGCGGCCTCCAGCGCGGCGTCGTGGCCGCGCACGATACGGACCGGGCCGGTCGCGGCCCTGAGCTCGTCGGCCAGCTTGCGCACGTCCTTGGCGGGCAGGCCCAGCCGCTTCTCGGCCTCCGTAAGGCTGTACCGGCGGCCGACCCACAGCTCGCCGTGGCCGTCCAGCCAGAACTCGCCGTTCTCCCGGTTGGAGCGCGGCAGCACATACAGCGTCGCGGTGTGGCCGCCGCCCGCCTCGGGCTCCAGCACCAGCACACCGTCCTCGGACTGGTCGCCGGTGAGGTACGCGTACTCGGTCGAGGCGCGGAAGCTGTAGTCCGTGTCGTTGGAGCGGGTGCGGAGGTTGCCCGCGGGGATGACCAGGCGCTCGCCGGGGAAGCGCGCGGAGAGCGCGGCGCGGCGGCGGGCGGTGTGCGGGGCCTGTTCGACGGGCTCCAGGTCGTGCAGCTCGGTGTCCGCCCAGCCGGACCTCATGTTCGCGGTGAGCTCGTCGGAAAGGCCGGGGTAGAGGCCGTTCTTCCGCTGCTTGATGGGCTCCTCGCCTTCCGGGGTCGCCGGGGCTTCGGGAGTGGGCTCCTCGGTCACGTCATCCTCCTCGCACTGGACCCCTCCCATCGTATGTGCGGGGGCATGGCGGCCGGGAGGGTCCCAAGCTCCGGGTCCGCAGCATCGAGGAGCCCCCGGGGAGCCCTGGAGCCTCAGTCGAAGTGGGCCACGAGCAGGACGAGGTCCTCGGTGCCGTCCTCCGAGGGCCGCCCCACGGGTGCCGCCCGGCCGTCGGGACCGCCGGTTCCGCCGGTTCCGCCGGTTCCGTCGGGGAGGACCGTACGGAGCACATGGTCGGCGAGGGCGTCCGGATCGCCCCGGACGCCCTTGGGAGCGCTCGCCGCCGCCGTGTGCAGCCGGGCGAAGGCCCGGTCCATCGGCTCCCCGGTGCGGTGCAGCAGCCCGTCGCTGTAGAAGAGGAGCGTTTCTCCCGAGGACGGCTCGATCTCGACGCTGGGCGCCTCCCAGCACGAGAGCATCCCCAGCGGCGCGGACAGGGTGGTCTCCACGAACTCGGTGCGCCGCTCCCCGGTGAGCAGCGGCGGGCAGTGCCCGGCCCCGGCCAGCACCACTCTGCGCGTCCCGGGCTCGCAGTAGGCGAACAGGGCGGTCGCGGAACGGGCGGGCTCGGTGAGCCGCAGCAGCAGCTCCAGGTCGGACAGGACGGCGACCGGGTCCTCGCCCTCCATCACGGCGTACGCCCGCAGCGAGGACCGCAGCCGCCCCATCGCGACGACGGCGCTCGGGCCGGAGCCGGTGACTCCGCCGACCGAGAGCCCCAGCGCCCCGTCCGGCAGCGGCAGGGCGTCGTACCAGTCCCCGCCGCCGCGCGGACCGGGGTGGTGGCGGACGGCCAGGCGCACCCCGGGGACCCGGGGCAGCCGGGTGGGCAGCAGCTCCTCCTGAACGGTGGCGACGGCGGCGCGAGCGCGGGAGAGCTCGATCAGCCGGGCGATGTGCGCGGTGGCATAGCGGCAGTACAGCCCCACGAGGTGGCGCTGGCGCTCCCCCGGCTCGGCGGGCTCGTCGTACAGCCAGGCGGCCCCGCCGAGCCGCCCGGAGGGGCCGTCGGTGCCCATGGCGGCGGCGAGCCCGGACGGGTGCGCGGCGGAGGGCGCGGCGCCGCGCCCGTGGCCGGTGCCGGGGGCACTCGCGGTGTCGCAGGTGCCGGGGGCCAGGTGGTCGCCGGCGCCCGTGGGGGAGCCGAGGCCTGCGGGGGAGCTGACGCCCGCAGGGGAGTCGACGCCGGCACGGTCCGCGTCGGGGGCGGGCGCGGGGATGGCGGTGAGGCCGGGCGCGGTCCAGGGGCCGGCCCGGAACGGGTCCAGGGGTACGGCGTAGCTCGCGGAGAAGCCGAGCCGTGCGGCCACCTCGCGGTGGCGCGGGTCGAGGTCGGCCTCGCTCGCGATATCGGGGTGCGTGACCTCGGCGCGCCGCTCACCGCCCGGTCCCGGTTCGGGCAGTCCGTCGAGGAGATGACCGGCGGAGGCGGAGCCGTGCGGGATGGTCTCGATCTGGCCGAGGTCGGCGTGGCCGAGTCCCAGCCCCACGGTGGTCACCGGGCCGAGCCCGTCGGCCGGTTCCAGCGCGACGAGTCCGCGCCGGGCGCCGACCAGGGCCGCGCCCGCGCGCAGCAGTTCATGGAGCGCGTCCTCGAGCGTGACGGTCCGGACCAGCCGCTCGGTGAGCTCATGAAGGGTGGTGAGATCCGAGACCCAGCCCGCGAGCCGGTCCTGGACCCCGGAGTTGGGCGCGGCCAGGGGCGGAGTGATCGGGTCGGCAGTTTGCGTGGGCGCAGGGAGGGAAGGATCGATTCCAGCCACTTTCGGCGCGTGGGACGAGTTCATGGCCCGCTGCTTTCACCCGCCGGGTCCGGCTCGCTCAATAGCATCGCAAACCCCCTGTCGTGCTGCGCCGCTACTGTGCCGCTACTGTCTCCAGATGTAACGGACCGCAGATGCGATGTCCAGCATCGTCCCGGTGGTCTTGTTGGTGTCTGTGGGGAATTGAACTTGGCCGAAAAAAAGTCATTACGCCCGTCCGTCGCGGTCGACTGACGTCGTTCCACAGCGCGTCGTCTCCACCGCGACGGGTACACATCGGAGAGGGACAGGGGCAGTTCGGATCGTCCCGGAACCCTGCGGCCGGTCCAGGCGTCATACACGACGACGGCCGTGCCCATCCCCGAGTGGCGAGGAAGGCACCAACCAGGACGGCAAGCGCCATGCGCCCGCCACCCCTCGCCAGGTTCCACGCCCGGCCTGCGGCGTGATGCGCTGCCTTGTACGCGCAGTGACTTGTGATCCACCTGCTGTGACGGGCCGAACGATGCCGGACAGCGCCACGTAGTGCCAAGTGAAGTGCCATCTGAAGTGCCATGTAGTGCGACGGACAGCCCTCGGCGTTAACGGAAAGGAACGAGCGCTCATGCGCGAGATCCTCGGAAGGCGACGCAAGTTCTCGCTGCGGCGCGGCGCGCGGTCGCCGTTGCTGCGCGCGGCGCTCACCTGCGCCACCGAGTGGCAGTGGCCCGTGGTCCCGGGTGTCGGCCTCAGGGCCGGCGGCGGACGACTCCGGGTGTGCGGCTGCCCCGATCCGGAGTGCGCGGTCCCAGGCGGTCATCCGTTCGATCCCGTCCTCCTGGCCGCCACCACCGATGCGCGCATGGTGCGCTGGTGGTGGACCAACCGGCCCACCGCGCCCCTCCTGCTGGCCACCGGCGGCCACGCGCCCTGCGCGGTGAGCCTGCCCGCGGTCGCCGGAGCGCGGGCGCTGGCGGTCTTCGACCGGGCGGGCATACGGCTCGGCCCGGTGGTCGCCACGCCCACCCGCTGGTCGCTGCTGGTGGAGCCGTACTCCCTGGAAGAGCTCGGCGAGCTTCTGCACCAGAAGGACTGGGTGCCCAGCTCGCTGCGGTTCCACGGCGAGGGCGGCTATGTGGTGCTGCCGCCGTCGCAGACGGGTCCCGGGCGGGTGCGCTGGGAGCGGCCGCCGCTGCGCCGCTCCGGGCGGCCCTGGCTGCCTCAGGTGGCCACGGTGGTGGACGCCTTGGTCGAGGCGAGCACCAGCGCGCCCGACGGGGGCAGCCGGCTCGCCTACTGAGGGCGGGCCCCGGGCGCGGGGGTTCGGGGCCCGCTGAGCGCGACGCTCGGGTGTGTGTGGGGCCCGTGTGGGGCTCGGAGGCGCGGAGGGCGGGGAGGCGACTGCCCGCGCTCCGGGCTCCGGGCTCCTGACTCCGCGTTCCGGGATTCGCGTTCCGGCGTTTCGCGTTCCGGGAGCAACTGCCGCTTCCTGAGCAACTGCCGCTTCCGGGAGCAACTCCCGCGGTGCTGACGTCCGTTGGTCCGCCACCAGCGCTTCGTGGCACCGTCCGGACGCGGACATGGAAGCGCCCGGTCGCTGGCGACGGGGGATGCACCAGCGACCGGGCTTTTAGAACCGTAACAAGAGATCGGCCGTTAGCAAATTCGATCGCGGATTTCCGGACGCCTATTTGCAGGGCGTAACGGTAAGTTGTGAGCAGCGTCACATGTCCCGTCGGCCCCCTCCGGCCCTCAGGTGACGGTCAGCTCAGCGTCACCTGACGGTTGGTGAGTCCGCCCCGGGCGCGTCGCTGCTCGGGCGTCAGCGGGGCGTCGGAGGCGAGCGCCTCCGCGAGCCGCTCGGCGAGGTCCACGGCCGGCTTCTCGGTGTCCTCGGCGCTCATCCCACGTGGCAGGTCCCATACCGGCACCGTGAGCCCGTGGGCCCGGAAGGAGCCCACCAGCCGGGTGTTCTCACCGAGCGAGGAGGCGCCCGCGGCGTGCAGCCGGGCGAGCGCGTCGAGCAGCTTCTCCTCGGGGTGGGACATCACCCAGCGCAGGTGGTTCTTCTCGGGCGTCTCGCACCAGTAGGCGGCCTCCACGCCGGTGAGCCGGACGGTGGGGATCGCGGCCGCGTTGGCCCGCTCCAGCGACGCGGCGACCTCTCCGGTCGCGTTCGCGGCGTCCTCGAGCCAGAACTCGAAGCCCTCGTGCAGGGTCGGCGAGAAAGTGCCCTTCGGGTCGAGCAGATCCTGGAGTCGCGGACCGTCGCCCGGAGCCCGCTCGGCGGACACCGGGCTGCCCGGCTCGGCGGTCAGCGCCCGGCGCAGGGTGTCGGCCAGGTCCCGGCTGATGTCGCCGGAGGGCATGTCGTTCTGCAGGCCGAGCAGCACGGCGCCGTTGTCGCGGCGCAGCGCGGGCCACGCCATGGGCAGCACGGTCGCGAGCGTGACCGACGGAACCCCCTCGGGCAGCCCCTCGGCGAGGGTCAGCTCGACGGTGGCGGCGGGCACCAGCTCGCGCAGGGCCACCCAGTCGCATTCGCCGGGAAGCCCCTCGAAGGGGCGCTGCACCAGTTCGGTGACGGCGTGTGCGGCTTCCCGGCCGTGACAGGCTTTGTAGCGACGGCCCGAGCCGCACGGGCAGGGCTCCCGCGCACCCACCACAGGGATCTCGCCGTTGGCGACCTGTGGGCCTGTGGCCTTCGTCTGGGGGCGGCGCTTCTTGGCCATGGTGAGGCTGTCTCCCGATCGTGCGGCTCTGGGCTTGCTCGTACACCCGTGACGGACTGCGTACGGCCGTGACGGTGCCTTACGGCGCGTACGACTGGTACGGGCGCGAGCCTAGCCCTTTGGCCGAACCTCGTCGGCTCCATGAGCCGCGTCGGCTACGCGAGCTCGTCCAGATCGGCGAAGTCCAGCTCGCGATCGAAATCGGGATCGATGTTCGTGTCGATATCCGCGTTGATGTTCGTGTCGATGGTCGTGTTGATGTTCGCGTCGAGCCGTGAGCCGTTCGCGTCGAGGCTCGGACGCAGACCGGAGGCCAGCTCCGCACCCAGCGCGGGGGATAGATCCGTTGAAATCGTGACATGACGGGAGAAGCTGTCGTCAGCCGGAAGAAGGGCCCATACGGTGACTTCACCGATGCCGTCCCGCACGCCCCAGTCCTCGGCCAGCGACCTGATGATGTTCAGCCCGCGGCCGCCGCGGGCAGTGATCGAAGGATTGGCTGGAAGAGGTCTTGTGGGTCCTCCGCCATCCGTGACTTCGACCATCACTCGATCGTCTTCGTCGACACTCCATGCCGCCCGGACCGTGCCGCCACCATGGCCGGAACGCCAAGGGCTGCCATGTCGCCACGCATTGCTGAGTAGTTCTGAAAGGATCAATACAGCGTCGTCTATGACCGAATCCGATACCCCAGTCCTGCCCAAATCGCCACGCAACCACTGTCTTGCCGCGCGGACGCCCGCAGGACCATGGGGCACGGCCATGGTCGACGACGTCGGCACCTGCCGTGCCACCACCAATGCCACCCCCGAGACCTCCTTAGCCCCACGCCACGGGTTGGATGCCCCGCGGCACTGGAGCGGAAACCGGCCAAGTGGCATCGTGTGACGCACTCGTCACGATCGAATACGTACCGAACGCGCCGGTGCACGCCTTGTAATGCCCACTATGAGCGTCCGAGTTGGGACAGCACCCGTTTGGGGCGATTGGTGATCAGCGCGTCGACCCCGAGGCGGATGCACAGCTCGACGTCCTCTGGTTCGTCGACGGTCCATACGTGCACTCGGTGCCCCGCGCGCTGTAGCCGCAGCACATAGTCGGGGTGGTTCCGTACGATCCGGATGCTCGGCCCCGCGATCCGCACCCCGGCCGGCAGCTGGCCGTCCCGGTGGCGCGGCAGCATGAACTGCATCAGGTAGACGGTGGGGAGGGCGGGGGCCCCGCTCCGGATCCGGTTCAGCGAGCGTGCTGAGAAGCTCATCACACGGACGGGTGAAGGTGCGCCGGGTGGCGGCGTGTCCAGGCCGAAGCGGCGCAGCAGCGCGAGCAGCCGGTCCTCCACTTGGCCCGCCCACCGTGTGGGATGCTTGGTCTCGATCGCCAGTTCGATGCGGCGTCCGGCGTCGGCGACGAGCTCCAGGAGTCGTTCCAGGGTGAGGACGGAGGTGCTGTCGCGGCTGTCGCGGTCCGGCTCCTCCTTGTCGGTGGTCCGGCCCTTCCACGAGCCGAAATCCAGGGCCGCCAGGTCGGACAGCTCCAGTGCCGAGACCGCGCCCCGGCCGTTGGAGGTGCGGTTGACGCGGCGGTCGTGGACGCAGACGAGATGGCCGTCGGCGGTCAGCCGGACATCGCATTCCAGGGCGTCGGCGCCATCCTCGATCGCCTTACGGTAGGCGGCCAGGGTGTGCTCCGGGGCGTCCTCGGAGGCCCCGCGGTGGGCCACGACGGAGACGGTGTGCGGCCCGGGGCGGCTGTCCCGGGCAGGGCGCGCATAGGTCACCGCGTTATGGTGCCACCGCCCGGTGTGAGCCGGTGGACGCGGCCCCTCCGTTCGTTCGCACGGAATGGCGGTAGGGCGAATTGTCCGGGATAAAGGGTGGTAGTCCGCAGGGCCGCCGCTCCTTACGGCGGTCTGACGCGCTGTGGGAAAAGCTGACGACGGTAAGACGTACACGTGGGCCGTCGAGGAAATCTGTCGTGCACCTGAGGAGAGAGCTGTGAGCACCGAGAACGAGGGCTCTGCCGTTCCGCCCGCGCCCGGGCCGCATCCGGCCCCTCCGGCGTCGCACCCGAACCCGGCGGTGCCGCCCGCGCCGGACTACGAACCCACCGCGGGCGGGCGGCCTGCCGCACCGGAGGCGCCAATAGGCACGCCGCATGCGGCAGGGCCGTCGGGTGCCGCCGACCCCGCGCCGTCGGCCGCGCCCCCCGCCCAGCCCCCGTCGACGCCCCCGCCCGCGTCACCGGCCGCTCCCGCGGTCGTCCCGGCGTCGGCCGGCGCGGGCGACGGGTCCGGCGGCGGCGTGCCCGGCGCCTCGGGCCCCGGCCAGGACGCGGGACAGTCCAGCGCCTGGTGGTCGGCCGGGGGCGGACAGCCGCAGCCCGGCCCGGGTGACGGGCCGGGCGGACAGGGCGGCCCGGGCGGACCGTGGGGGACCGCACCCGTGCCGCCCTCCGGCCCGTCCGAGCGCAAGTCCCGCGGGCTGGTCGCCGCCGTGCTGGCCGCCGTGCTGGTCGCGGGCGGCATCGGCGGCGGCATCGGCTTCTGGGCCGCCGACCGGGAGAGCGACGGCGACACCACCACCGTCTCCGCCTACGGCAACCCCAAGACGGAGAGCCGCGCGCCCGGCTCGGTCTCCAGCATCGCCAACAAGACGCTGCCCAGCGTCGTCACCATCGAGGCCCAGGGCAACAACGGCGAGGGCGGCACCGGCACCGGCTTCGTCTACGACAAGCAGGGCCACATCCTCACCAACAACCACGTCGTCGCCTCGGCCGCCGACAACGGCAAGCTGACCGCCACCTTCTCCAACGGCAAGCGGTACACCGCCGAGGTCGTCGGCCGCGCCGAGGGCTACGACGTCGCCGTGATCAAGCTCAAGAACGCCTCGGGCGCCAAGCTCGACCCGCTGCCGCTCGGCAACTCCGACAAGGTCGCCGTGGGCGACGCCACCGTCGCCATCGGCGCCCCCTTCGGCCTCTCGGGCACCGTCACCACCGGCATCGTGAGCGCCAAGAACCGCCCGGTCGCCTCCAGCGACGGAGGCGGCGGCAACGCCTCGTACATGAGCGCCCTGCAAACCGACGCCTCCATCAACCCGGGCAACTCCGGCGGCCCGCTGCTCAACGCGGACGGCGGCGTCATCGGCATCAACTCCGCCATCCAGTCCGCCGGCAACGGCAGCGGCCTCGGCGAGTCCCAGCAGTCCGGCAGCATCGGCCTCGGCTTCGCGATCCCGATCAACCAGGCGAAGAACGTCGCCGAGCAGCTGATCAAGACCGGCCAGCCGGTCTACCCGGTGATCGAGGCCACGGTCAACATGAAGGACTCCAGCGACGGCGCCACCATCGCCTCCAGCGGCGCCGGCGGCACCGCCGCCGTCGTCCCCGGCGGCCCGGCCGACAAGGCCGGCCTCAAGTCCGGCGACGTGATCACCAAGCTGGACGACACGGTCATCGACAGCGGCCCGACCCTCATCAGCGAGATCTGGACCCACCAGCCGGGCGACAAGGTCACCCTCACCTACAAGCGCGGCGGCAAGCTGTCGACGGTGGATGTCACCTTGGGCAAGCGCAAGGGCGACAGCTGACACGCTAGGCTGATCCTCGCGCCACCACCGAGAGTGGCGCGGGGAGGCTTGCCCGAGCGGCCTAAGGGAACGGTCTTGAAAACCGTCGTGGCAGCGATGTCACCGAGGGTTCAAATCCCTCAGCCTCCGCGCAGGTCAGCGAACTAGCTGGTCGGAAGGGGTGCCCCTGGTTCAGGGGCACCCCTTCTGCGTGTCCGCCGTTTCCGGGTCGAGACGCTGGTGCCGGGCTCGAAGACGGGCCGGCGCTTGACGGGGACTCACGGATCGGGGGCGATGGACGCGTGGTCGGGACGGCGGCGCTGTGGCTGTGGTTTCGGCCGCTAACCCCGGTGTGGGGGACGACGACGATTTGGTGGGCGTCCTCGTAGACGATCCTTCCTGGGTTCGATGAGCTGAGCATCCGGCACTCGATCCCATGGGCGGTGAGGATACGCAGGTAGCCGTCGGCTCGCTGGATGAGTTCCCGGGACGTGGACTTGAACCAGGCGGCGGCTCCGGGGTGGAGTTCGTGGTCGTAAACCGTGGGGTCGACGGTGGAAGGGTCGGGATAGGCCGCGTTGTACCAGTCGTTGTTGGTCCGGCGGAAGCGCTCTTGCTCGGCGGTCAGCTTCCCGGCTCGGGCCAGGCCGTTGACCAGTCCGAAGACTCCGGTGTAGTAGCCGCGCGCGTTCCGGACGGTGCTCTGGAAGCGTACATAGGGGGCTGCGCCCGCAGATTCACTGGCTTCGCTGCTCTGCACGGTGACGAGGTTACGAGCCCGTCGCCGCGAATCTGGCCGAAAAGTGGTGGATGGGGGCTTGGTGCAGGTCAGGGCGGGGGGTTCGGCCGAGTGGGGGTGGGTTGGCGGGCGGGGATGGCGGAAGAGGGCTTTTAGTTGTAGCTAAAGGTGGGAACCTGTCGCTGAGGGGGCGATGCCCCATGGCCGGCACCATGCGCTGGGAGAGTGATGAGTGTGCCGTGGAAGAGCAAAGGTACGAAGGGGGAGGCTGCGGACCGTGCCGGGGCCCGGTTGGCGCGGCAGGCCACGGTGGAGGTCGCGGGGTTGCTGGGGAAGCGCGACATGAGCCGCGCGGACCTCGCCCGGCTCATGGACGTCAGCCCGGGACGGGTGAGCCAAATACTTTCCGGGGACGAGAATCTGACGCTGCGGTCCCTCGCGGCCGTGGCCGAGGCCCTTGAGCTGGACATCAAGATCAGCTTTGTGGAGCCCAAGGAGGACGGGGCTCGTCGGGCGCATGGGCTCGGCGATGGGTCCGATGCCTTTGTCTACGCTCCCTGAGTGCGTCGGTGTGCCTCGGATGGCCCTGATGGCCCTGACCCTGGTGGCGGCGCGCGCCCTGACCCCTGTTGGCGGCGCGTGGCGCCTGGTCAGGGGTGTGGGGCGCCCGTCGTGGCGAGTGGCCGTACGGCCAGTGCCTCGTCCCGGAGCCGCATCAGCTCCCGGTCGCCGCTCCGCTTGCCGGTGCGGTAGCCGAACTCCAGCATGCGCACGCAGGCGTCCATGGCCATCGCCAGGGCCTGACGGCGGTCCTCCGCCTCCTCCCGGGTCGGGGCGTGCAGCTCCGGCGCGAACTCCTGGACCTCGCGCTGCCGGCACCTCGCCTCGACGTCGGCCTCCACCTTGGCGGCGTCGTCCAGGAGTTGGTCCACCTCTTCGTACAAGGTGTTGATCGTCGTCTTGTCCTTGGTCGCGGAGGCGCAGCCGCGCAGGTGGCGGCGGGCCTCGAAGGCGAACATGCGCAGCTGGGCCACGTTCTCGAAGTCCCTGACCAGCCGGTGGCAGTGGATGTACATGTCATGTACCAGCCGCCGCTCCAGTTCGCTCAGCAGCACCGCGATACCCAGCGTGATCACGGCCACGAAGGGTGGTGTGGACTGCTGGCTCTGCTGCTGACGGACGCGTGGCGCCAGGGCGCCGCCCGCGGCGGCAGCGGCCACGGCGGGAGGCACATCGGCGGCGTGCGGCAGCAGCAGGACGATGGTGAGCAGCGCCGCCGCGCAGGTGCAGGCGATGATCCCGCAGCACAGCGCCGCGGACCGTACGGTCCCCAGCAGACGGCCCTTGTCGGCGAAGCGATGGACCAGCGAAATCCAGGTGACCAGCGCACAGACGCCCATGGGTAACACGGCGTCCGCGAACCACCCCTGTGCGTAGAGCTCGTGCAATGCTCCCCCCTCTCGCGCCTTGGTGCCGGTGCGCCGGAGGCGGCCGGCCGGTCACGGGGAGAGCGGGGATCCCTTCACTGTCCGCCTCAAGGGCGGAAGCGCCGGCGAGTGGGCGTGTGGTTGCTACGCCGTTCGGTCCCTACGCCGTTCGGTTCCTGTGCCGCTTGGTTCCTACGACGTTCGGGTTGCTACGTCGCCTGGTCCCTGCGCCGCTGGGTTCCTGTACGGAGCGCCTCGTCGCGTGGTCACGATAGTGCTCCTCGTTCCCGTAGCGCACGGATCACTGTCTGTGTACCGCTGGATCGCGCCGCCTCTGGCGTCCTGTCGTACGCCTGCCGCCCCAGCTCCGTTCATGCGGCCCAGCAGGCGTCAGGCCCATGCCTCCGGGGGCTGGAGGTGGCGGGCGGCGCTGCGGGCCGCGGAGGCGACGGTGGCGCGGGCCTCGTGCGGGGGCAGACCGGTGTCCAGCGCGGCCTCGATCAGGTCGGGGGCCAATTCCGGCCCGGCGCCCGTCTCGTAGGCGCGGCAGGCGGCCCAGAACAGCCGGACGTTGCGCTGGCCCTCCCGCGAGGCGCGGACGAACCGTACGAGTCCCGCCAGGGCCGCGGGACGGGGTCCGGGGGACGGCGGGTACGGGCGGGGGGAGGGGCGTGGGGGCGTGAGCAGGCGCAGCAGCGCGGGCGGGGCGGGCGCCGGGGCCCAGTCGGGGGAGCCGGGCGCGAGCCGGTAACTGCCATGTGAGCTGTACGAACCGGGGCCGACCAGATAGCCGCCCAGCCCGCGGATGTCGATGCCGGGGGCCAGCCGGCCGGCGGAGTTGGGGACGGTGAGGCCGGGCGGGCCGCACAGCCACAGATGGCGGCCGCCGCTCGGGGTGAGCACGGTGACCGTACGGGGGATGGCGAAGGCGTGCTCGCGGGCCAGCCGGGCGAGGGCGGCCGGACCGTCCGTGCCGGTCCTGGCGCTTGCACCGGTCTTGGCGCTTGTGCCGGTCCTGGCGCTTGCACCGGCCTTACCGCTTGCACCCGGCTTCCCGGGCTCCCCGGCCTGCCCGTCTTGCCGCGTCTGCCCGGCTCCACCGGGCTCCCCGGCCTGCCCGGCTCGACTGGTCGTGCCGCCCGCTTCTCCGGCCCCTTGATGCGCTCCGGCTCGTCCGTCCCTGAGGTCGAGGTCGACGCCGATGAGGTGGTGCGGGGCGCATCCGCAGGCGATGCCGTAGCCGGTGGCCCAGGGGGCCGCGGCGAACAGGGCGCGGATCGCCTCCGGGTCCGCCGACGCGTCATGGACACCGTGGCCCAGTCGGCCGCATTCGCCGTGACACGGCAGGGGCGCGGGGTCGTGGTGGTGGGGGGAGCGCACGGCGGGCAGTTTGGCGCGGGTCAGTGGGATCACGCGGAAGCCGTGGGCCGCGGCGGTCAGGGCGTGGGCGAGAGCATGGGCGAGTGCAGGGTTCGCCATGTCCTCCAGTTTCGGACAAGTGTTCGGTAATGGGAAGAGGGCTCGGCAAGCCGTCGAGGATGGCCGAAAGTATGCGGAACCGGTTCCCCTCCCCGTCCCGTTCCCGGACTCGATTCCCTGGCTCTTCTCGTCCTGCGCCCGGGCGGGGCGGCGCATCGGTGCGGGGCGGGGAGTGAGGGTGCATCCGGCGTTTAAAACAGGTTCATCATGCTTGCGTGGTAATTCCAGCGGCCCGCGCGCATCGTCCGGGAATCGGTGGGCAACTCTGCTTCCGCGACACTTCCCGAGCGTCGGGGGATCGGAGGGATCGACATGGCGGACATCCGGGTGAGTCTCGGCCGGCCGGTCCTCGGCTCCTGGGGCCTGCCCCGCTCGCGCGGGGGGAGATCGCCGCCCTCGCGGGCGCCCGCGAGGGGAAAGCGGGGGAGCCGGGGGTGGGGCATTGTCCGATCGATCTGAGTGAGCCGTGGTGATTCATTGAGCGAACGGGACGGGTGAGGTCGTAACGATCGCGCGATGGCGAATCAACGCCGTCGCGCGATCGTGCGTGGCGGGTGCGCTTCGGCATCCCGGTGTTCTTGACAGCGTCGATTTAGCTGACGGATAGTCAGAAAAGCTTTCTACGGCAGACATGCGGCAGGGGAAGCGATGACGCGTGACGAGCTGGATGACCCGCATGACCAGGACGAGCTGTACGGACGGCTGAAGGCGTACGAGGGACGGACGGCCTCGAGCGGCGGCAGGGGCAGGGACCCCGTCAACGAGCCCATGATCAGGCACTGGTGCGAGGCGATGGGCGACACCAACCCCGCCTACCCCGGCATCGCCCCGCCGACGATGCTCCAGGCGTGGACGATGGCAGGGCTGGCCGGGCGCCCCGCCGGTTCGGCCCGCTCCAACGCGTACCTCGAACTGCTGGCGCTGCTTGACCGCGCGGGCTGCACCTCGGTGGTCGCCACCGACTGCGAGCAGGAGTACCTGCGGCCGCTGCGTCCCGGCGATCAGATCACCTTCGACGCGGTCATCGAGTCGGTGTCGCCGCGCAAGACCACCAGGCTGGGCAGCGGGCACTTCGTCACCACCCGGATGAACGTCCGGGCCGGTGACGGGGGGCTGGTCGGCACCCACCGCTTCCGCATCCTCAAGTACGCACCCGCGACGTACACACCACCGCGAACGCAGTCGAAGCCGCCGACGAGGGCCGACCGTCCCCGCCGCCCCCGGCCCGTCGTCAACCGCGACAACGCGGGCTTCTGGGAGGGCGTCGCCCGGCATCAGCTGCTCATCCAGCGCTGCCTGGACTGCGCCGCCCCGCGCTTCCCCTGGCTGCCGGGGTGCGGGACGTGCGGTTCCCAGCGGTGGGAGGCGGTCGAGGCGTCCGGCGACGGCACGGTGTTCAGCTATGTGGTCATGCACCATCCGCCCTTCCCCGCCTTCGACCCGCCCTACGCGGTCGGCCTGATCGAGCTCGCGGAGGGGGTGCGGATGATCAGCGACATCACCGGCGTGCCGTACGACAAGGTGCGCATCGGCATGCCCGTCCAGCTGGAGTTCCTGCGTGTGGACGACGAGCTGGAGCTGCCCGTGTTCCGGTGCGCGGAGGTCTGAGCGACGGGCCGGGGGCGAGAACCGGAAGGACAGCCCCGACGGACGGCACGGACAGGGCAGACAGGGCACGGACACGGTACGGACGAGGAGGCGGTCGTATGACGGTGCGTACGGGCGATGAGCTGCCCCCGCTGCGCATCCCGATCACCCGGACCCTGATCGTCGCCGGCGCCCTCGCCTCCCGGGACTACCAGGATGTGCACCACGACCACGAGGCGGCCAAGGAGAAGGGCTCCCCGGACATCTTCATGAACATCCTCACCACCAACGGGCTGGTCGGCCGGTACATCACCGATCACTTCGGGCCGCGGGCCCAGCTCCGTAGGGTCGCCATCCGGCTCGGTGCGCCCAACTACCCCGGTGATGAGATGGTGCTGACCGGCGAGATCACCTCGGTCGTCGATGGCATGGCGGAGGTCGCGGTCACCGGCAGGAACGGCATCGGCCACCATGTGACCGGCAAGGTCACGGTGCGGCTCCCCGACGACGTCCCGCGTGCCCCGCGTGCCGACGACCCCACGACCACCGCCGACGCCCCCACACCCACCCCGGACGCGTCCCGATGAGCGCCCGCAAGGCGGACGCCCTGGGCGGCCGGGCCGCCCTCGTCGGGATCGGGGCCACCGAGTTCTCCAAGGACTCCGGCCGCAGTGAGCTGAAGCTGGCGGTCGAGGCCGTCCAGGCGGCCCTGGACGACGCGGGGCTCGCCCCGGCCGATGTGGACGGGCTGGTCACCTTCACCATGGACACCAGCCCCGAGATCACCGTGGCCCAGGCGTGCGGCATCGGCGATCTCACCTTCTTCTCGCGGGTCCACTACGGCGGGGGCGCCGCCTGTGCCACCGTGCAGCAGGCCGCGCTCGCCGTCGCGACCGGTGTCGCCGAGGTCGTCGTCTGCTACCGCGCGTTCAACGAGCGTTCCGGGCGCCGCTTCGGCTCAGGCGTACAGCACCGCGAGCCGTCCGCCGAGGGCGCCGCGCTCGGCTGGTCGCTGCCCTTCGGGCTGCTGACCCCGGCCTCGTGGGTCGCCATGGCCGCCCAGCGCTATCTGTACGCCTACGGGCTGACGCCCGAGGTTTTCGGCCATGTGGCCGTCACCGATCGCCGGTACGCCGCCACCAACCCGGCCGCGTACTTCCACGGCAAGCCGATCACCCTCGCCGACCACGCCGCCTCCCGCTGGATCGTCGAGCCGCTGCGGCTGCTCGACTGCTGCCAGGAGACGGACGGCGGCCAGGCGCTCGTGGTCACCAGCGTGGAGCGGGCGCGGGACCTCCGGCGTCCGCCCGCCGTGATCACGGCCGCGGCGCAGGGGGCAGGGCGCGGCCAGGAGCAGATGACGAGCTTCTACCGCGACGATCTGACCGGCCTGCCCGAGATGGGGGTGGTGGCGGGTCAGCTGTGGCGCGGCAGCGGGCTGACCCCGGCCGACATCGACGTGGCCGTCCTGTACGACCACTTCACGCCATTCGTGCTGATGCAGCTGGAGGAGTTCGGCTTCTGCGGACGCGGTGAGGCGGCCGGGTTCGTCGCCGAGGACGCGCTGCCGCTCAACACGCACGGCGGTCAGCTGGGGGAGGCGTATCTGCACGGGATGAACGGGATCGCCGAGGCCGTCCGACAGATCCGCGGCACCTCCGTCAACCAGGTGGCGGAGGCCGCCCGGGTCCTGGTCACCGCGGGCACCGGGGTACCGACATCCGGGCTTCTCCTCGGCGCAGACGGCTGAACCGTGCGCGTGTCGGCGGTAGCGGTCCGCCGATGTCCACCTTCACTCGTCATATGACCCGACGTAACCAGAGCAGATGGAAGGCCACGAAGGGCAGATGGAAGGCCACGGGCTGGATCGCCGGTCTGGTCGCGGCGCTGGCCACCTCGGTCGCCGGTGCCACCCCCGCCGCCTCGGCGGAGGTCCTCCCCGACCCCCGCCCCCTGGGCGCCAAGGTCTTCAAGGGCTGGGCCTTCGACACCTGCCACGCGCCATCCCTCGCCACCCTGCGTGCGTGGAACAGCTCGCGCTACCGCGCCGTCGGCGTCTATTACGCCGGCCGCGGCCGGGCCTGTGCGAGCCAGCCCCACCTCACCGTCTCCTGGATGCGCGGCGTCAAGAGCATGAAGTGGCGGGTCCTGCCCATCTTCGTCGGATCCCAGGCCCCCTGCGTCCGCAGCGCCAACAAGAAGCATGTGCCCATCGGCAGCAAGCCCTTCTCCCAGGGGCGCAAGGAGGGCAAGGACGCGGTGGCGCGCGCCAAGGCGCTGTCCATGAAGAAGCGCAGCGCGCTCTACCTCGACATGGAGGCGTACGACCTGACGCGGAAGAGCTGTGCCGCCAAGACGCTCTCCTTCATCCGCGGCTGGAACCGCGAGGTCCGCTCGCGCGGCTTCTTCCCCGGCTTCTACAGCAGCGCCGAGTCCGGGGTGCGCCATGTGGAGCAGGCCCGCCGGGCCGGGGTCCGTGACCTGCCCTCCGCGATGTGGTTCGCGCGCTGGAAGAAGAAGCCGTCGCTGTACGGGGAGCCGGTGCTGGCCAAGAGCGCGTGGAATCCGCACCGCCGCATCCACCAGTACAAGGGCAATGTCGACGTGACGCACGGCGGCCGGAAGCTGCGTATCGACCGCAACAAGGTGGACGCACCGGTCGCGATCATCAAGTGATCGCGGGGTGACCCACCGTCGGTCCCCCCCGGACAGCCTCCAGGCTCTCCCCGGGTACCCCTCCGGACACCCCCCCGGGGCGAACCCTGATCCTCCGTCCGCACCCTCCCCCCGCAGGAGGTGATGTTGGCACCACCCCTCCAACTTGAGACTGATTCTCCTTCGGCACTTATGGCCGATCCGCGCGAACCCTGCCCGCTCCTAGCGTTGAGGTATGACCACGACCGTGTGCACAGGCGCATCCACCGCCGCGTTCCCGTCGTTCACCTCGTACGTACGGGCGCGGGGTCCGGTGCTGCTGCGCACCGCCCGCTCGCTGACCTCCAACGCCTGTGACGCGGAGGATCTGCTCCAGACCGCGCTGACCAAGACGTACCTGGCCTGGGAGCGCATCGAGGACCACAAAGCGCTGGACGGCTATGTGCGGCGCGCGCTGGTCAACACCCGGACCTCGCAGTGGCGCAAGCGCAAGGTCGACGAATTCGTCTGCGAGGAGCTGCCCGAGCCGGAGTCGGTGCCCGTCCCGGACCCCGCCGAACGGCAGGCCCTCCGCGACGCGATGTGGCGCGCCGTACTGCGCCTGCCGGACCGTCAGCGGGCGATGGTCGTCCTCAGGTACTACGAGGACCTGAGCGAGGCCCAGACGGCGGAGGTGCTCGGGGTCTCCGTCGGCACGGTCAAGAGCGCGGTCTCGCGCGCCCTCGGCAAGCTCCGCGAGGACCCGGATCTCAGCCACGCGGCGTGAGCGGCGTGAGCGGCCGGGCGGCGGGTGAGCGGGCGAGCGGGCCGGGGGCAGTGACCGGGGTAGTGACATACCAGGTGGTCGGCTGCACAATCGGCGGAACCTCTACCCGCGCGTAACCGTAAGCCTGGAGGCCCCGGTGCTCAGCACGATGCAGGACGTACCGCTGACCGTGACCCGCATCCTTGTGCACGGGGCGATCGTGCACGGCCGCACGTCCCATGTGACCACCTGGACCGGCGAGGGCGAGCCCCGGCGCCGTAGCTTCCACGACGTGGGCGTACGGTCGATCCAGCTGGCGAACGCGCTGCGCGATGAGCTCGGGGTCGAGCCGGGGCAGGCCGTGGCCAGCTTGATGTGGAACAACGCCGAGCACATGGAGGCGTACCTCGCGGTCCCCTCCATGGGCGCCGTGCTGCACACCCTCAACCTCCGGCTGCCCGCCGAGCAGCTCGGCTGGATCGTGAACCACGCCGCCGATCGCGTGATCATCGTCGATGGCTCCGTGCTGCCGCTGCTCGCCCCGCTCCTCCCCGGCCTCACCACCGTGAAGCACATCGTGGTCACCGGCCCCGGCGACCGTTCCGTGCTGGACGGCTGCGCCGCCCGGGTCCATGAGTACGAGGAGCTGATCGAGGGCCGGCCGCAGCGCTACGCCTGGCCGGAGATCGACGAGCGCCAGGCCGCCGCGCTCTGTTACACCTCGGGGACGACCGGCGACCCCAAGGGCGTGGCCTACAGCCACCGTTCCATCTATCTGCACTCGATGCAGGTCAACGCCGCCGAGTCGTTCGGGCAGTCGGAGAGCGACACCTTGCTGCCCGTGGTGCCCATGTTCCATGCCAACGCGTGGGGAACCGTGCACGCGGCCTTCATGGCGGGCGCCTCGATCCTGATGCCCGACCGGTTCCTCCAGCCCAAACCGCTCGCCGAGATGATCGAGCGCGAGCGTCCCACCCTCGCCGCCGCCGTACCCACCGTCTGGCAGGGGCTGCTCGCCGAGCTCGACGAGACGCCGCGGGAGGTGAGCAGTCTGCGGAACGTCTACATCGGCGGAGCGGCCTGTCCGCCCTCCTTGATGAAGGCGTTCGAGGAACGCCACGGCATCCGCGTCGTCCACGCGTGGGGCATGACGGAGACCTCGCCGCTGGGCTCCGTGGCCCATCCGCCCGGCGGACTCTCGGCGGAGGACGCCTGGCCGTACCGGATCTCGCAGGGCCGCTTCCCGTCGTCCGTCGAGTTCCGGCTGGTCTCGGCCGACGGCGAACTCGTGCCCTGGGACGGGAAGACGCCGGGTGAGCTGGAGGTGCGCGGGCCCTGGATCGCGGGCGCGTACTACGGAGGGGCGGACGGCGAGCCGTTCCGCCCCGACGACAAGTTCACCGACGACGGCTGGCTCAAGACCGGCGACGTCGGCACCATCACCCCCGACTGCTATCTGACGCTGACCGACCGGGCCAAGGACGTCATCAAGTCGGGTGGCGAGTGGATCTCCTCGGTCGAGCTGGAGAACCACCTGATGGGCCATCCGGAGGTCGCGGAGGCGGCGGTGGTGGCGGTGCCGGACGCGAAGTGGGGCGAGCGGCCGCTGGCCACGGTGGTGCTCACGGACGGCGCCACGGTCGACTACGAGGGCCTGCGGGCCTTCCTCGCCGAACGGATCGCCCGCTGGCAGCTTCCGGACCACTGGGCGCTGATTCCGGCGGTGCCGAAGACGAGCGTGGGGAAGTTCGACAAGAAGGTGCTCCGCAAGCAGTACGCGGACGGAGAGCTGGACGTGACCACGCTGGGATGAGGAGCGGCCGGACGGGGGCGTGTTCGGTGCGCTCACGCCCCCCGAAGACGGTCACGGCGGCGGTCACGGCGGCGGTCCCCGTAGGGAGAGCGGCACCGTAAGGAGGCGAGCGTCTCCTTACGGGCCGCATGTCACCGTGAGGGCCGTGGCGTCAGGCGGTGCCGGGGGCCGCCGGGGGCCACGCCATGGGGCCGTGGTGAGCGTCAGTTGGTGCCGATCTTCGCCAGCAGATCCACGATCCGCGACTGCACCTCCGCGCTCGTCGAGCGCTCCGCGAGGAACAGCACCGTCTCGCCCGAGGCCAGGCGCGACAGATGCGCCGGATCGATGTCCGCGGAGGTGTAGACGACCAGCGGGGTGCGGTTGAGCAGTCCGTTACCGCGCAGCCAGTCGACGATCCCGGCCCGGCGGCGGCGCACCTGCATCAGGTCCATCACCACCAGATTCGGCCGCATCTGCGCCGCGAGGGAGACCGCGTCCGCGTCCGTCGCCGCGCGGGCGACCTGCATCCCGCGCCGTTCGAGCGTCGCCGTCAGCGCCGCCGCGATCGGTTCGTGCTCCTCGATCAGCAGAACGCGCGGCGGATGCTGCTCGCTGTCGCGCGGGGCGAGCGCCTTGAGCAGGACGGCCGGGTCGGCGCCGTACGCCGCCTCCCGCGTCGCCTGGCCGAGCCCCGCGGTCACCAGCACCGGCACCTCGGCGGCGACCGCGGCCGTACGCAGCGACTGGAGCGCGGTCCGGGTGATCGGGCCGGTCAGCGGGTCGACGAACAGCGCCGCCGGGTACGCGGCGATCTGCGCGTCCACCTCCTCACGGGAGTTGACGATCACCGGGCGGTAGCCGCGGTCGCTCAGCGCCTGCTGGGTGGACATGTCCGGGGCCGGCCACACGAGGAGGCGGCGCGGGTTGTCCAGCGGCTCCGGCGGCAGTTCGTCGTCGGGCGGCGGAGTGCGGTCGTCGACGACCTCGACGGCGCCGTTGGGCCCGTCCAGCGGCTCCGGCCCCTCGGCCCCCTCGTCCGGCGCGCCGATGGCGAACGCACGGCCCGAGCTGTGCGACGGACCCGCCGCACGCTGCGGCCCCGGTCCCCCCTGGGGCCGCGGCTGGCCGCCCGTCTGCGGGCCGGGATGCGGCTGCGGTCCGGTGTGCGGTCCGGCAGGTGGCCCGGGGTGCGGACGCGGCCCGGCGTGCGGATGCGCCCGGCCGCCAGGGGACTGCGGTTCGGCAGCGGTGTCCTGGTCCGTCATCTCGGGCCGGGCGGCCAGCTTGCGCCGCCTGCCGGAACCCGCGGTGCTGGTACCGCCGGAGGGGGTCTGCGGCTGGCCGCCGTGCGGCGGACGCCCCTGCGGCTGGCCGTGCGGGGGCTGTCCCTGCGGGGCCTGGCCCTGGGGGTGCTCCCCCACCTGGTGGGCGAACGGCACCCCTTGGCCCAGGGTGCGCACGCTGATCGCGCGCCCCTGGGTGGTGTCGGCGCTCGGCGGGGCCTCCGCGGGCAGCGGCTGCGGACGGGGCTGCGCGGGCGCCTCCGGCCACTGCGTCGGCTGCTGGACAGGCTGCTGGGCCGACTGCTGGACAGGTGGGCGCGGACCCGGCTCCACGGGCTGCGGACCGCCCTGCGTCGCCTCCGGCGGCTCCTCGGTCAGCGGCCGCCGGGCGCGGCGCCGTCCGGTGGGCTGCTGCTCGGGGGCGCGGGCGGCGGGCAGCGCGGGCATGGCGGACTCACCCGGTCCGGCGGCGGCGCCGGAGCCCTGGGCCTGCGGCTCGGGTTGGGGCCGATGCGGGTCCTGGCCCTGAACGGGGTCGGACGGCCACCCCTCGGGCCGTGCGGCGCCGTTGGGGGGTACCGGCTCGCCTCGTACGGCCAGGCCCCCGCCCTGCGGCGGCTGGGGCGCGCCGCCCCGCGCGTCGCGGGCGCCGTGCTGCGCGGGGACGAGCCCGGCCGGGCCGAGCTCCGGCGGCAGCGCACCGGGCTGCGCCCGGTCGGCGGCGGCCGGGGGCAGTGCGAAGGGGGAGCGGACGAGACCGGGCTCCCCCGCGGGCTGCGGCTGGGGCTGGGATTGCGGCTGAGCCTGGCCCTGGGCCTGTTCGGGCATCGGCCGCTCCGGTGCCTCGGCCAGCGCACGGCGGGCTCGGCGGCGTCCGGTGGGCGGGACCTCCTGCGGCTGGCCGGCGCCCGTGTCCTGGCCCCAGTTGGGCTGCTGCTCCTCCGGGGTGCGGGCGGCGGGCAGCGCGGGCATGCCCGATCCGGCCGGCTGGACGGGCTGCTGGGGCGTGTCGGAGGAGGCCGCGGGCAGAGCGAGGGCGGGCCGACCGCCCGCACCCTGCGCGGGGGCACCGGCCGCCTGGGGGCCGCCCTGCTCCTGCGCAGGGGCGCCACGCCGGGCGCGACGGCCCTGGGGCTGCTGCTGGGCGGGAATGCCTTGAGGCGGCACGACGCCCATGGCGGCGGGGCCCATCGGCTGCGGACCGGCCGCCTCCGGTGCGTCGCCGCGGGCATGGCGATGGCTGCCGGTCGCGGCTCCCCCGGCGTTCTGGGCGGGGTTCGCGGCCGCGGCGGCCGACGGGTCCTCGTCGGGGTGGGGGCGCGCCCTGCGCCGCCCGGTGGGCCGCGGGGGGTGCGCGGGTTCGGCCGCGCTCTGCTGCTGGGCCGGGGTGTCCTCGCCGACGACCGCGGGCAGCGCGGTGGGCGCGCCCACGCCCGGGACGCCCTGCTGGGCGGCACGGGGGTCGGCCGTACGGGGGTGGGCCGTACGGGGGTCGGCCTTACGGAGGCTGGGCGGAGGCGTACCGCCCTGCGTGCCGGCGCCTTGCGTGCCGTTGGCCTGTGCGGCGTCGCCTGGCATGCCGTTGCCGTGCGTCGCGTTGCCGTGCGTGGCGTCCTGTCCGGCGGCACCTCCGTGCGTACCGCCGCCGCTGGTGTCGCCTGGCGCGCCGCCGGGGGCCGCCCCGTGCCGGGCGCGGCGTCCGGTCGGGACCTGGCCGGTCGGGGTCTGTCCGGTCGGGGTCTGGCCGGTCGTGTTGCCGCCCGCGGTGGCCGTGCCTGCGCCGGCGCCCGTGCCGGAGGTGCCCTGTCCTTGCGTACCGTCGCCCTGCCCGGCGGTGTCGCCGTCCGCGCGTTCCTGTTCGGCGGCGGCCGCCGCCGAGATCGGCACCTCCAGGACATAGGCGTGCCCGCCCATACCCGGCATCTCATGGGTCTGCAGCACGCCCCCGTGCCGGCGCACGATCCCGCGCACGATCGGCTCGTGCACCGGGTCGCCGCCCGCGTACGGCCCACGGACCTCGATCCGTACGACGTCGCCGCGCTGCGCCGCCGCGACCACGATCGTCGAGTCGCTCGCCGTGCCGCCCGTGCCCGAGGCGGCGTTGCCGGTGGAGTCGACCCCGGCCACGTCCGCGATCAGATGGGCGAGCGCCTGGGCGAGCCGCTCCGGGTCCACCTCGGCGTCGATCGGCGGCGCGTGCACGGCGAACTGCGCGCGCCCCGGGCCGATCAGCTCGACCGCGCCCTCGACGGCGGTCGACACGACCTCGTCCATCGAGACCGTACGGCGGGCCAGCTCCTCGCCGCTGGCGTCGAGCCGCTGATAGCTCAGGACGTTGTCGACGAGCGTGGTCATCCGGGTGTACCCGGCGGCGAGGTGGTGCAGGATCTGATTGGCCTCGGGCCACAGCTGCCCGGCCGGGTCGTCGGCGAGCACTCCGAGCTCGCTGCGCAGCTCCAGCAGCGGTCCGCGCAGCGACTGGTCCAGCACGGCGAGCAGCTGGCTGTTCCGCGCCGTGACGGCCTCCAGCCGTGCCGTGTACCGCTCGCGTTCCTCGGCGAGCCGCGTCCGCAGCTCCTCCAGCTCCTTCGTGTGCTGGGCGGTGAGCTTCTCCAGCTCCTCAGCGTGCTGGGCGGTGAGGCTCTCGAGCTCCTCGGTGTGGTGGGCCACCATGGCCCGCTCGGGACGCCGGTCGGTGAAGGTCAGCACGGCGCCCACGAGTTGGTCGCCGTCGCGGACGGGCGCGGTCGTCAGATCGACCGGGACCTCGCTTCCGTCCTTGGCCCACAGCGTCTGGCCGCGCACCCGATGCTTGCGGCCGGAGCGCAGGGTGTCGGCGAGGGGCGATTCCTCGTACGGGAAAGGGGAACCGTCCGGGCGCGAGTGGTGTACAAGAGAGTGAAGCTCCTGACCGCCCATGTCGCTGGCCCGGTAGCCGAGGATCTGCGCGGCGGACGGGTTGACGAGGACCACCTTGCCCTCGGTGTCCACGCCGACCACGCCCTCCGCCGCCGCGCGCAGGATCATCTCGGTCTGGCGCTGCTGACGGGCGAGTTCGGCCTCGGTGTCGAGCGTCCCGGTCAGGTCGCGCACGATGAGCATCAGCAGCTCATCGCCGGTGTAGCTGTACTGATCGGCGTAGGGGGTCCGCCCGTCCTCCAGGTTCGCGCTGGTCACCTCGACGGGGAACTGCGCCCCGTCGGTGCGCCGGGCCATCATCCGGGTCGGCTTGCTGCCGTTGCGCTGTGCCGCGTCGGGGCGACGCATCGACCCGGGAATGCGATTGGGATCGAAGGAGGGGAGGAGATCGAGCAGACCACGGCCGACCAGGGCGGTGCCCGGGGCCTCGAAGGACTCCAGTGCGATGTGGTTGGCGTTGACGATCGTGCCGTTGCAGTTGACCAGCAACAGCGCGTCCGGGAGGGCGTCGAGTATCGCTGCGAGGCGAGCAGCGCCTCGGGATGGCCTGCTGCTCACGACGACGCTTCCTCCCTGACTACCGCACCTTGCCGACACTCGCGGTCATTCTGCTTCCCCGTCCGCGGAGTGTCTCTAGGGGAGTCTACGGGCACCTGGGCCAGGCGCGGCGGTGGATGAGAGGGAGGTCGCAGCACGACGTACGCGTCTCGGCGCACGCCCGGACAAACTTCCCCGGGCCCTCCCCTTCTCACTCCCGGCCCAATCCCCAGGTCAGCTCCCAGGTGTGCGCAAAACGATGGAGAACCGATTCCACCGGGCGATTTCACACCCGTTGGTGCGGTTGAACCAGGCGTTGACGTGACGCCCCGCCCAGTGACCCGTCACCCGCGCCGTGGCCGACCCGCCGTACTGCCCGGTGCACATTGCCCCGGGCGGCACCGGCGCGAACGGATCGCGCCCCCACTCGGTCTCCGAGTCCAGCTGCGCACACGCGGCTCGGGCCCGGGGGTGCGTACCGCCGGTCGGGTGGCAGGCCAGTACATAGGTCGCGGCGTCGTCGGGCTCACCGGTCTCACTCACGGTGATCACCAGCCGGTCGGAGCTCTCCCCGTCGAACGGCAGGGGCAGCGGCAGCGGCGTGGCCCCGGCGGGGGCCAGCGCGGCCGCGCCGGCGGCGGTCGTCAGGGCGGCGGTGACGGCGATGCGGTGCAGCAGGGGCATGGGGGTACTCCTGGTGTGATCAGTCGGGGGCGGCGCTGCCCCGCCCCGTCTAACGCGCCGCCGCCGCGCGCGTTGCGCCGCCGTAAGGGTCGCGCTCCGCCATAAGGACCGCACTCCGCCGTAAGGGCTGCCGCCGCCGTAAGAACTTTGCGGTGGGCCCCGCCCGCCGAGTACCGTAGTCCGCGATTGGTGACATCCCACTGGGCTGTGACATCATCTGCACACACCACATCGCGCTCGCGCGAGCGACCGGTGTGTTGGAGGCTTCGCCTAGTCTGGTCTATGGCGCCGCACTGCTAATGCGGTTTGGGCCCTAAAGCCCATCGAGGGTTCAAATCCCTCAGCCTCCGCTCTCCGCTCAGGGAGTTCGTGCCCACGGCACGGACTCCCTGAGCTGTTTCCGGAGGTCGGCGCGGTGAACGCCGACCGATATGACCCAGGGTGCCCAGATGATCGCCCTGCGTGTCGACCCCCTCCGCTCCTCGGGCATCTCGCACCCCGAAGGCTCACTCCCCGACACCCCGCGCCGCCGGTCCCCCCCGCCCCCTGAAAACGGAGTTTTCGCAGGTCAGCCAGGGTTTGGGAAACGGATTTCGCCTGACGGCGCAGGTCATGTAATGTTGTCCCCGCAACGCCGACCGGCAAGAAAAACCGCCGGGAAGCCAAGCGCTCGTAGCTTAACGGATAGAGCACTTGACTACGGATCAAGAGGTTGCAGGTTCGAATCCTGCCGAGCGCGCAGCAGCTCAGAGGCCCCTTCCAGTGATGGAGGGGGCCTCTTGCGTTGGTCGTTGACGGCGGTCGTTGACGGCAACCGCCGCGCGCTTCGATCAGACGGCGACCAGGCGGCCGCTTGGGCCGCCATCGTCTTCCGGGCCGTTGCCGTCACGCAGGGCATCACCGACGCGGTCGAAGGCGGAGCGCTGCGAGTCGAGCCGGACGGCCGGCTCCGCCGGCCGTCCCCGGCCGAGCGTCGCCTCGATCCGGGCGGCGGAGCGCGCGGCGACGGCCTCGCGGTCGGTGTCGGCCTCATGGCTGCCCGCTCCTGTCTGCCGCCCCGCTCAGCGGCGCCCGCGGACCACTCAGCGCGCCACCCCACACCAGCAGCCCACCAGCCACAGCCAGCACCCGGAACAGCTCCCACGGAGCGCCTGCCGACCGCAGCGGACGCGCCGACGCGGCAGCACGGCCAGGACCAGGCGCCCGGCCTGCCCGCCGTCGAGGGGCGGCTACGCGTTGCGGTTTACATGGCCGGCCGTCCGCCGACTGCGGCCATCGTCGTTGTGCGCGTAGCAACGGCCAGTGGGAGGGGAGGGGTGCCCGGCCCGGGGCATGCCGGTCGTCGGCCCCGGTTCGGTGTGGCCGGCAGCCGTACTGTCGCCGTCACGGATGCGGGTGCGTGAGCAGGCCGAACGGCTCGGTCGTGGCCGGTGGGGAGCAGCTGCTGCCGCGCGGTGGCTCAGGCCGTCGTGGTCGCTCCGCGTCGGTTTCCGTTTCGCGGTGGCTGACCAGCGTGTCGTAAACGCTCTGGCGACCGTCACCACCGTGCCCGCCGCCTCGCATCTGCCTCGCACTCGTCACCATCTCTTTCCTGCGTCTGAACTTGTGTGGGAACGGGCGGAGTCGAAGCGAGCACGACAACCGCCCCGGTACCGTCGGCACCGAGGTCCTGATCATGGACTCTCCGCCGGACCACCCCGCGCCTGCCAGGGTTTGAGGGGTGGTCCGGTTTCGCGTTTGTGGTTGTTCTTCTGGGCGGTCCGGCTCCCTTTCGCGGGTCGATTGGTTGGGCGCGAGTCTGGGAGCCGGACCGCTGACGGCGGACGGTGCGGTGTCCGCCGTCTTCTCCCGAGGCGCAGTGTGTGACGTGAGTGAGGCGGGGGAGGTGCTTGCCTCACGGACACTGAGCCGAGGGGAGCTGGAGGGCGAGGGCTACCGGGTCGGTCCTTCCCCGGGAACGGCAGCCCCCGCCCCGTCTCTAGGGCAGCAACCCGCCTCGCCACCAGGGGGCCTTTTGCCGACCCGAACGCAGTGGTACGTCTCTGCGGTGAAGCAGGTCGTAGAGCATCGTGTTCGCTATGCCGAACCGCCGCTGAATCTCTGTGACCCGCATGCCGTCCCGGTACGCGGCGATGATCTCTGACTCATGTTCCGTCCATTTCGGCGTCCGCCTTGCCATGCCGCGTCCCGCCCTTCATCGCTTGACCCACATCCGAGCCGGGAGCCGTCAGCACGGCCCACACCGACTTGCCGACCACCGGGCACGGGGTGACGCCCCACCGGTCCGCGAGCGCTTCGACCAGGAGCAGACCTCTCCCGTGCGCTACTTCGCAGCTCGGATTCCTCAGTTCCGGTCGCAGGTCGGACGCGTCGTGAACCTCGATCTGCACCTTGTCGCCCTGGTACAGGTAACGCGTCTCGATCTCTTGTCCCGGCACCCGCGCATGCCGCACGGCGTTCGTTATCAGTTCAGACAGCACCAACAGCGCGACCTCCTCGACCGCGACCAGCCCCCAGCCAGCCAGAGCCTTACGCAAGTCGGCTCGGGCCAGGGCGACGCAACGGGGATGGCGGGTCCAACGCCTCACCACCACGCGTCCATCGGGGCCTGTCAGCTCTGGCTTCATGGCCACAAGAGTGCAGGTGAGACGCCGTCACCGGGACAGCCAACGGGGTACCCCGGTCGGCGAAACGGGGTACCCCAATCCATGGCGCGATCTACGCTGGACTGGACGCACGTCCCTAGACCTCGTGAGCGGCCCATGAGTGAACGTGAAGCCACGCGCAGCGGATACCCCCTCACCATCCCGGACCGCTTGCTGCACAGCGAGGACATGAAGCGGGCATGCAGTCGTAGGGATTTCGGCGAGATCTTCCGTCTCGTCAACAGACGCGTCCCAGCGAGCTACGCGGCGATTGCCGGCGCCGTCACGAAGATGACCAGCGCGCGTGTCGGCGACGTGATCCGAGGTGAGCGGGGTATTCGCAGCGTCGCCGTCATGGAACGCATCGCTGATGGACTGGGCATTCCCGGCCACATGCTCGACCTGCCCGAGCGGCCATGGGAGGGTACCCCGTCACCGGCCGCCGCTGCCCAGAACCAGGCTTACGCTCCCAGTAGCCCAGACAGCTCGAACGAACCCCCGCCGTTACCCGCAGCGGGGGCGATTTCTGGTCTGCCGATTGTGCACGTGGACCCCTCGAATTCGGCGGACGCGGATGCGCTACCCGAAATCGTTTTGGTTTCGGTGTACGTCGATGGGAGAGAGCAGATCGTGCCGATAAATCGCCGAGCCCTTCTTGGGCACGCCGTTGGTGTCGCCCTACAAGGAAGCGGGCCCCTCCGTGCCGTCAACGCTTCCGCCGAGGTCGTGAGCCCCAAGCCCGCCAGACCGCACCGACTCCCCGCCGGACGAGGTGAAGCGGCCATCGAGCACTTCCGCGACATGTGGCACACCCTGGTGAGGGCCGATAACCTCTTCGGCCCGCGTCACGCCCTCGCAGGAGTCCATCAGCAGCTCGACATGCTGCAAGGTCTCCTGGAGGACAGCCGGGGCGAGCACCGGCAGGAGCTGCTGAAACTCTCGGCTCAGTACGCCGAGTCCGCCGCATGGCTCCACGAAGACTCCATGGACGTGACCAGCGCGGAGACATGGACGAGCCGGGCCATGGAATGGGCTATGGAGGCCGGAGACGAAGCCATGCTTTCGTGGACCCTGTTCCGTCGCAGCCAGCTCGCGGCAGGGAAGAAGAACGCAGGCCAGGCAATCGGACTCGCCCAGGCCGTCCAGCGCCACGAACGAGCACTCACCCACCCGATGAAGGCCGCCGCCATCCAGCAGGAAGCGCAAGGACTTGCCCTCGATGGGGACGAGGTCGCCTGCCATCGGAAGCTGGACGAGGCCCACGAGTTCGCCGCCATCGCTGAATCCTCCGGTGACGCCCGATCCGGCCACGGGGATTTCTGCACGTCCAGCTACATCGAAATCCAGCGCGCGAATTGCTGGCTCAACCTCTCCCGGCCGGACCGGGCGGTCTCCACTTTCCAGACCGCGCTGGCCGAGCTCCCGGATGTCTACCAGCGTGACCGGGGATTCGCACAGGCGCGGCTCGCCATGGCCTACGTCGGAATCCAGGAGTACGAGCAGGCCGCCGCCGAGGCCGCAGCCGTCCTCGAAATGGCCCGCGGCTCCGGTTCCGGCCGCACTCTGCAAGAGGCCGTCACGGCGGTCAACGCTCTCGCGGCGGCGAGTAATGTTCCCGCCGTGCGGGACCTACTCGACGCAGTCAAGGAGAATGCGGGGTTCTGATGGCCACGCCGAACGAACTGACGGCCATGCGGCGAGCAATCGCCATCTCTGCCCAGGGCCTCGGAACGACGAGCCCCAACCCGCCCGTCGGGTGCGTGATCCTCGACCGCGACGGCGTACCGGTCGGCGAGGGCTACCACCTCCGCAAGGGCGACCACCACGCCGAGGTGAACGCACTCACCGCAGCGGGGGAGCGATCCGAGGGTGGCACGGCAGTGGTCACCTTGGAGCCCTGCAACCACCACGGCCGGACCCCGCCCTGCCGACAGGCCCTCATCGACGCCAAAGTCTCCCGCGTCCTGATAGCCGTCATGGACCCCACCTCACGCGGAGAGGGCGGCGCGGCGGTGCTGGAACAGGCCGGCATCGAGGTAGAGCGGGGGGTTCTAGAGCAGGAAGCGCTGCTTGTTCTCGGTCCGTGGCTGCACTCACTGCGTACCGGCAGGCCGCACATCACCTGGGCGTACTCAGCTGGTGCCGAGGAGGACGACCGCGACCAGGTCCTGGCCGAACTCCGCCGCACACACGATCTTGTGATTCGGCGAGACGGCGCGGTTGAGGAAGGCGTGCGAGGCAGCCACGGTGAAGACGCCTTCCGCGTCCCGCTGCCTCCACTCGACGACGAGCCCGGGAAGGTGCTGCAAGCCTTTAACGAGGCAGGGGCTCGGACTGTGCTGATAGAAGGCAGTTCCAACGACGTGGCCTGGCTCCTTGCTGACGTCGTGGACCGCGTGATCATCGATGTGCCTGGTTTGCCGCCGTCCTCTGTTCCCAATCCAGCAAGCGAGTCGATCCCGAGCGGGTTCCAACTGGTGGATGTGATGGTCTCCGGTCTGCACATACATCTGATAGCGGAGCGAGCACTGGGTTAAGACTATTAGCAAGCACTCGGCCAGTGAATCTGCGGCCTTGCTATTGCGCCTGGTTTGAACGCTGAACTCTGCCCGACTTGCAGTATCTCAGTGTCGCCTGGGGACGTCAGCAGAGGGCCAGGCGAAGTGTCTTCTTGAATGGTGCCTCATCCAGCCCCTAACAGCGTACTATCCTAAGGTCACGACTAAGGAGAGATTACCTGTGCACGGAGCAGCAGAGAACAACACTTCGCCACTGAATATCTCAGAGGCAGTTCCCATGCTTGTCGAAATCTACGGGATTCGGCTCCTCCGCTTCGTTTTGGCTCTTTCCGATACGTGGGAAATAGGCGACGAGTTGACTGAAGAGCAGGCAAGCGTAGCGAGTGCGTTGCATGACTGGGCCAGAATGTTCCAGCATTTGGACCCATCGAATCGTTGGGCTAATCTGGCGTCACTTCTAACCAGGCACGTCGCGGAAAATGATGCCTCTATTGCTTCGGTAATGAGGGAGAAGTGCGGTGGAAGTCTGCAAATTCCGGAACGTGAGGGGGATGAAGTATTTTCGGCCCTTGTCAAATATGCGAGAGACGCGTACGCGGCTTTGCTTATTGACCGCCCAGGAGGGGATTGGGTTCTGGGTAATGCGTATCATGGCCCCGACGATCAAGCCAGCAACGCCAGGTTCTTCAAAGCGGCCCTAGCGGATCCTCAGCTTAGGTCTCTATTCCCGGAACACTTGAAGTCGGACCCAGAAGGCATCGACTTCTCCGAACTGCGTCGCGTTGATTCGCTGGTGTTCTTCGAGTGTGGTCAGGGCGGTAGCTTTCAGCTACCTCTACTCGCTTTCCACATGCTCAACTCCGCCTACATCCGCTGCTCGATTGAAGGTGACGACAGCTTTAGCTCCTATATCGAAAGCGTATCTCGGACGCTATCCGATGCTAGGGCCATGGCTGCCGGAGGGGTGGCGAAGGTTCCTGTTGTCCTAGGATTCTCTAATGTTTCGCTCTCGCATGTTGGAAAGATTAATCTTCCTGGAGGTTGCCTAAGAGAAGTTTCTTCACAGGATAGATGTTACCTTCCACCTCAGGTTACTGTAGATGCACTGCTCGTACTTGAGATGCCGATGAAAATTTCAGCTAAAGCAAAGCACCCGAAATCACGTGACGATGAAGACTCTGGCGTTTGGGAATGCGCCATGGAAAGCTCGCGTAGGTGGCAAAATTCTCTGCAATGGAGTATCGACTGCCATCGCTTGGCCTTTATGCTTGCCAATAGGGAAACCCATCGATCTGGGGCAGTCCAAGTTTTGCAGGCCGTTGTCAACCCATTGCATGCAACTCCGTTTGTGTCGTGGAATGATGGAAGTGTGCAGACATCTGCCACACGCATGGAAATAAAGGCGAATGAGATCGATGACTTTCGACAGTGGGTTGAGAATGTAACATCACGCCATCCGAGATCACTTCGTGTTGCGATGCGCAGGATTCTTTCGGCTGCTGTGGCGCGCACAGACCCCTCGGATACATTGGTGGACGCAGTTCTTGCTTGGGAAAACATGTTCAGCGATTCGCCGGAAACGTCACTACGAGTATGTGGGTCGCTCTCCATCCTCATGGAACCGTCTGATCGAAGTAGAAGGAGGGATATAAACAAGGAGCTGACTCGGATCTATAGCAGTCGCAGTGCGATTGTTCACGGGAGTGCTCGAGAGCCGAGCATCGAAACAGTCATCGAGCACGGTGACAGGGCGCTTGAAGTTGCTGTTGAAGCCATGCGCCGCTTGTATAAGAACCCAGAACTCCTAAACTCACAAACTGCAAGTGCGCGTGGGAAAGATGTCCTCCTCGGATTGATCGAGATCAAGTAGCGAGTAAGAGCGAAACGAGGGGTAAATATAACTAGCCATATGCGCCAACCAATCGCACTTCACACGATTGATCAACATCCTGATCAATACAGCTAGCTGTATTGATCTATGGCTCCGCTTTGCGCACACGACACGTAGGTGAAGCTGCCTTCTGGCCTTGCCATATCCGCCACTGCGTGATCCGATGCGCCCCGGATGAGGCCGGTACGGAGAAAGCCCACCAGGGACAGTGGCTCCGGACAGAAGTCGAGGATCTAGGCGGTGCCCTGCTTGCCCTCCCGGTTCCGTCCAGACTCTTAATCTGCCTGGTCAGTCAGGCGTTCCGCACTTTCGCTCCTCCACCATGGCAGTCTCTGCTCCACGCTTACGAACCTACGGAATTCGTCAAGGGTTTCTTGCGTCGACTGATAGAGAAGGTCCAGCCCCAAGTGCGCGAGCACATGCGCGCTTAGTGATGTACCGACTGCATCAACTGCTGCTCGATCAAAGTTGATCTCGACATTATCGCGCGAGTTGGGCAACCGCAGCTCGACCGCAACAACCCGTGCCAACTTTCCAAGCGCTTCTGAAAGCGCCCGCATGTCTGTAGACTCGCGCAGCCCTTCTGTCGTGCTGCTTTGGATTCGCGTCTTACTGACAGGTGAGGTGAACTCGATTCCCTCGATTCCGTAGCGGTCAAGACGCTGCTCGATTGCGAACCATCGAGGTGCTCGCCCAACAGCGGTCCGGTGTGCGGTTTTACGCAGATCATCCACAAACCGACAATCAATGTGGCCGCAGCGCATGCGAAGTTGAGAATCTACAATCTCCCAGTAAGGCGCCGCATCCGGGTCGTCGAATAGATTGAGTTCGACCTGATCCAGCGCAACGCCCTTGGCCTTGATGCGGTCCAAGTTTGCATTGATCAGTAGGTTCAGATTGAAGCTAGATTTCCAGTGTTCAAGTGATTGAAGGTGGCCGAGGTCCAGGTTCTCTCCCAGCGACCGCCAAAACTCGATGTTAGAAATCTCCTCTAGCGGCAAAAGGAAGGGAAGGATTTGAGTCAACTCGCTGGCGGATAGCGCTGTATCCGCTTCTAGCGTCCCAGGGAACTCTTGGGCATCACCACCTTGACTTATCCACAGAACTTGCATCACTCGCTCAATACGCGTTGCGAAGCCGTGCGAGAAGTGTTCGTTCATCGCTCGAACAGTCGCAGATACCTGTGGGACATCAAGGGACGCGAGCGCTGAATCTGTGCGTGACACGGCTTGGTGGATATCGCCTGCGGCTTCACCGATTAGATAGCCCTTGCCGCCCTGCAATAGTGAGGACTTAAGCATCTGAGTCACTGGCGTCCGGGAGTCCTCATTGGAGATCGCTTCCAGGGCAGTAGCACTAGAAAGAAGGCAGTTATCATATTGGCTTGCCAGTTGCCCCGCTTCGTCATCACCTTCGATATTGCGGCCAATGGAAATAAATGCAGGCGCCTCCTCATGTAAGCTTTTTAGGTCCCGCTGAATCAATGGAGTATCAACGCTGAATCGCAGATATACGTCCCGAGTCGGCCGCTGGTTGCCCGATCCCCATGTGAGCACAAAATCCGGCACGAACGTGTGATTGAAGTAGTCAGTCGACTTGATCTCTGTTTTCGGGTCAAGCGATTGCAACTCGCGTGCCATAACGTGCTTCACATCGCGAATTGCTGCCTCGGGGGAGCTTTGATGCAAAGCGTTCTGGATCTGCGTCGCGACACTCTGCATAGCCTTCACGCTCCCCTAGTGATGTAAGAACGAATATGACCGAGAAACTCGCGTTTCATCATTAATTCTTCTTGCTTGCTCGACAAAACGATGAGCCACAGTCGGTCAGATAGTAGTTTGCCAATCTCTGGGTCATAAGCATCCCCTCCGAGCTTATCGGGATACTCTTCGACGGCTTTCTCGATTGTGTCTGCGTTGCAGAGTCTGGTCCATGCCCCCATAGAAAATGGGTGCCATGTTATCCACATGAACTCACATTCTCTATCTAGGCCATCTTTGATCATTCTTGCGGTCGCAGAATAGCAGTCGGTTAGGTACTCGCGATATTTGGGACCCTGGTTATCGCTATCGTAAGCCTTCACTTCTGCATAGAACTGATTCTTCTTCTCATTCTCGAAGTATCCCGCCACATCCCAGGACTCATTCTTCCCGTTGAGTAGCGTCAACGTCGTCATCTGCGGCGCCTCGTAAACAATCCAGGGCGCGTTTACGCGAGTAGTACTTTCCAGCCACTCGCGTGCAAAGTAGGCGCCTTCACGGCCCTTCTCCTGCTGCTGTTCACCTGCCGCCATCAGATCAAGATATTGGGAGAGTGGGCTCCTGTCACGAGGGGTGTACGTTCGATTACTGTTAGTTGATCTATGGTCATAGGAGCGCTTCGCTCCCTTTTCGCCAGCCAGCGCCCCATGGGCATCGCAAGTCATGCGTAGGCGTCACATGAGGCGACATAGGCAGCGCGGTTCCACTCCGCACCCTGGACATGTAACGATCACGGGCATGGTTGACGGCAACGGTGACGGCAACGACGGCACATGACGCCCGGCATCGGCCCACCGCGAGCACCGGACCGAGGCGCAATCGGACCCCGTACCAGCCCCCTGCCCGAACCTACGGATCAAGAGGTTGCAGGTTCGAATCCTGCCGAGCGCGCAGCAGCTCAGAGGCCCCTTCCGATCATCGGAAGGGGCCTCTGGCGTATGCGGTGACGGCAACGGTGACGGCAACCGCCGTGCGGCTCACTCAGACCGCTCCCCGGGCTCCGCCCCTGATCATGCGGGCGTCGCCTCCCTGTCCGTGGAGCAGGGAGGCGCGGGTATGCCGGAGATTCGTGGTGGAGACAAGATCGTTGCGTCCACGCCGTGATCCGTCTCGACGGGTCCGAGGGCAGCAACGAGCCTCCGCGCGGTGGGGCGCCGCCGGCGCCCTTACCCGCGCGGTCAAGGGCGCGCGTCGAGGGGCTGTGCTCATCGTGGCGTCCGAGGCCGTTGGTGAACGAGAACTCGGCTGGGGTGATCAGTTCGGCGTCCGCGAGATCGCGGTTCTGGGTGACGGGGAACTGACCGAATCAGAAGGTGGCCGCCTACGTCGCCAACGGCCTAGTACGCAAGCTCCCCGATGCCGCCGTCAACGCGCAGCACGGTGCCGACGGTGTAGGCGGACTCGTCCGAGGCGAGATAGACGGCTGCCTTCGCCATCTCGGTGGTGGTCCCTAGGCGATGGAGGGGTACGGTCCGCCGAAGTTCCTCGTGGATGGCGGCTTCGCGCTCGGAACCAAGCGCCTTGAACGCGTTGGTGACAGTCGGCCCCGGGCTCAGTCCGTTGACACGGATGCCCCGATCTTTCAACTCGTGGGTCAGTCCGCGAGTGTAGGAGAGCAGGCCCGCCTTGGCCGCACCGTAGACCGTCGCATTGTCGTGTCCGATATAAGCGGAAACCGAACCGACGAGAATGATCGAGGATTGCTGCGAGAAGAGCGGCAACAGATCTCTGATCAGGAAGAATGGCGCTTTGAGATTGGTCGCGAGGAGTCTGTCGAATGCCTCCTCGGTCCATTCCTCGATCGGGAGGTGGGTGGTGTCGGCGGCGTTGCTCATCAGGATGTCGAGCTTCGGCCATTCCGCTTGCAGCCGTGATGCAAGCGCAGCTTGGCCGGGTACGTCGCCGGCGTCGCTGGCGATGGTCAGCAGCGGGCCCTCCAATTGCCGGGCGGCCTCGTCCAGTCTTTCCTGTGAGCGACCGGTGATCGCGACAGAAGCTCCCTCGGCGAGGAACTCACGGGCTGTCTCAAGCCCAATCCCGCTCGTCCCCCCTGTGATCAGTGCGTGCTTTCCTTCAAGACGGCCCATAACTTTTGCTCCTCACTTGGCGCCAAGGCGCGTGGTTCGACAACGCTGACGGGCTGTCCCCGTCAGCACGAGGCACCATTCGGCTGGTAGCCGATTTCGCCTCAGATTGCGGTTCGGCCACCGTCAGCGGCCACGATCGCCCCGGTCATATAGCTGGCTCGGTCGCTGGCGAGAAAGGCGACCACGTGTGCCACTTCGGTCGGGTCAGAGGTGCGCTTGAGAGCGGTGGTCAGGCCCATACCACCCATGTCCGGGCCCATTGCCGCGACCACCTTCGAGGTGCGCATCGGGCCCGGAGCGACGGCGTTGACCCGCACGTTCGACGGGGCGAACTCTGCCGCCCAGGTGCGAGTCAACGATTCGATCGCCGCCTTGGTGGCGCCGTAAACAGCCATTCCCGGCATGCCGAGGCCGGCCGCGGTGGAGCTGACGTTGACGATGCTGCCGCCGCCGTTGGCGGCCATCTTGGTCGCGAGCAGCGCGGTGAGCAGGAACGGCGCACGCACATTGACCGCAAAGGCGGCGTCATAGCTCGCGATGTCCTGCTCGGTGGTCGGGCCGAATGTGACAATGCTCGCATTGTTGATCAATATGTCCACGGCTCCGGCGTCATCGGCCAGCTGCTGCACGGCCGCGGGGTCGGCCAGATCCGCTGCGACGAAACGCGCCGTCCCGGTGGACTCGCCACCGACCGCGTGAAGGTCATCCACGACCTGGGCACCGCGCTCCGGATCGGTGCCGGTGATGATCAGGTCGGCTCCCCCCGCGGCCAGAACCTTGGCCGTCGCGTGCCCGAGTCCGCCGATCGCGCCGGATCCGGTGATGAGTGCCGTCTTTCCCGCAAACTCCATTGCTTCGCCCTTCGCGCCAGGCAAGTGTCCAGTCGACTTCTGTGCGACCGTTCAAAAAGTAGCGTGAGTGAAGCTATGACTTCTTGAACGCTGTGTCAAGAAGTTGTAGCGTCGGGCAGGTGGCACGAACCGGACGCCCCCGCGAGTTCGACAAGGACCAGACGCTGGCGCGCGCACTTGAGCTGTTCTGGTCCCGGGGATACGGGGCGACATCGATCCAAGACCTGGTCGACGCGCTGGCCGTCGAACGCGGCAGCCTCTACGGAACGTTCGGGGACAAGCGCCGCTTCTACCTCGACGCCGTCAGGCTCTACTGGGATGTGTACGAGCGGCACCTGATCACCGCACTCGACACCTCTCCACTTCTGCCGGCGCTCCGCGAGATCCTGACCCACCCGGCACGACTGGACGAACTGATCTCCGACGTGGGCGCACCGCACGGCTGCCTGGTCGGCAACACCACCGCCGAACTCGTACCCCGCGACAGCGAAGCCACAGAACTCGTCACCCGCTCATATCGTCGGTTCACCGACATCGTCACCGACGCACTCCGTCGCGGACAGGCCACCGGAGAAGTCACCGACAACGCCCACCCCGAGGCCCAGGCCCAGCTGCTGCTGTACATCGTCCAGGGCCTCTCGCTCGTATCGAGGGCGGGTCTCGACAGGACCGCGGCCCTGGCCGCGATCGACACCGCGATCGACGCATTGCGGGCGTGACCGAAACCAACGCCGGCGATGCGGCGGTGGCGGAGACGGAGCGGAGGGGAGGCCCCTGCCATGGGTGGGAGGGGCCTCTGGTGTGACCCGGTGGCGGAGGGCTCGACGGCCACCGCCGTGCGCTCCGGTCAGGGGTCGGGCAGCGGTCGGTCAGGTGTTGGTCAGGTCGCCGGTCCCGCCGTGATCGTCGTCCGGTCCGTTGCCGTCGTGTCGGCGGTCCGTCCGGCCATGCCGCCACCGCCGGTGCTCACTCCGCCGTGCGGGGTCCGTGCGCTGCGGCCGTCGGCCTCGAACTTCCCGTCCTGTAGCTCGAAGTGCTCAGGCGGCGAGCAGCCGATCGCCGGGGTGATCAGCAGGCTTACGGTGATGGGCGCGGGGTTGGTACTCGCCGTCGAGAACTCGCAGATCGCCCCCTTTCCGGTGACCGGGAACCAGAAGAAGCGGTCCACCGGGCCGACTCGCACCTCGTCCGTCTGTACGAGCCGGCCGTGTTGACGGGCGAATGCCTTCAGGCGGACGGAGGCCCTCAGCGGGTCGGCGGTGGACCGGATGGCGGTCAGGGTGAACTTGACGTTCTGGTCCGCGTCCAGGACCGAGGACGCGATCTGCCTGGTCTCGGCCTCCCCGCCGCCGCGTGTCCCCCCGTCCCGGGCTTCGGCTTCGGTGGTGTGGGCAGGGGCGGCCAGCATGGCGACGGTCGCCGCGGCGGTGACCAGTACCGTGCCGCCGCGCATGAGCGCGCTCGCGGGTATCGGCATGTTTCCTCCCTGGGGGCTCATGCGTCTTGTTCGCGCATGAATGCCTCTTTCTTCCTTCCACCTGGTCATACGGAAACCACCTGAATCACCCGTTCGCGAGCGGTATCACCCGGTTGGACCGGATATCGGTCCGTTGGTCGTTGACCGCCTACGAGGCATTGGGTGCCTGCGCACGGCTTGGTCTGCGGAGCGCCTACAGAGCGCTTGCGGAGCGCGGGGGCGCTCCCCGGCGGATGCCCGGGAGCGCCCCCGCTGTGTCGATGTCGGGCGGCTGGTGCCGGAGTCACGCCCCCAGGGCGATCTCCTTCAGCCTGTCGCGGTCCCCGACCTCGTAATAGCGGTTGGTGCGCAGGCCCGGCGTGGGGGTCGCGAGAACGCCTTCCTTGCGCAGGGATGCGATGACCTTCTCGACGGTGGCCCGTCCGAGGGCCAGGGCCTCGGCGATCTGGGATTGGGAAGGCCCCTCAATGGCCAGGGATCTGTCAAAGCCGGTGACGATGACCTTCCCGTCGCCCTCCGTCTTTCTGACCACTTTGTACCGGTTCGTCCCTCGGCCGTCGAGGAGGTAGTCGAGGAGCATGGCCACGCGGGCCCTCGGGGACTTCCGGCTCACCGCGTACACCTCCTCCAGCACCGCGTTCCGTTCCATGTTGACGGCGTTGATCACGCGCATCACGGCGGGGTCGTGCAGCGCCATGGAGTGCAGAGCTCCGGTACCGATGACGATTGCCTCCGTGTCGGACAGGAACCTGCCGCGCCCACGAGCCGGCTTCATCCGGCCGCCCTTCATGAACCGGCGGCCGACGTACAGGTCCCCGATGACGGCGTGGCTGCCCCACAGCCGGGTCTCGCCGGATGGAGTGTGCTCGGAGACACATCCGCGGACCATGAAGCGAACGTAACGGCCGCCGCTGGAGAAGAAGCTGCTGCCGCGGGGGTAGGTCCGCCTGTGGCAGGCGTCCTCGAGGGCGGCGATCGTCTCCTTGGGCAAGGCGTACCGGTCGAAGTAGGTCCGGATCGTGTCGGCGCCGGGCGACCGTACGGTGGTCTCCGCTTCTCCCCAGTGCGGGCTCGTCACATCCCCTCCCTGACCGTGCGCGCCGGAGTCCGGAGGGAAGGCGACGCGAGCGCCGCGGGGGGTGTGGCTTCGTCGGGGACGGACGGGGCGACGACTTGTGTGGAAAGGGGTTCGGCTCCCTCGGTGAGGAGCCTGACGACGGGTACCAGCGCACCTACCAGGGCGGCGAGCGCGAGGATGACGGTGGCGACGTGGGCGGGCTTGTTCTCCAGTCGGCGAATCGCGTAGCAGGCGGCTATCAGCGCGATCATGAAGATGAGTAAGACCGCATCGAGCGGCGTGACGCTGAACAACGGTTCTCCAGAGGAAGCGTCGACGAACGTGCGGTCGAGCACCAGGAAGCACTCGACCGCGACGACGTGGTGAAATGGAAAGGTCTCTCAACTTGTCGGCCGGCCGCGCGGGAAAACCCCGGCTAAGGGTCCTCCACGACCGGTTGACGACAGAGCGTATCGGACGTGGGGCAGAGGTCCAACTAAAGCCCAGCCAGAGGGAATCCCTCCGGTTTGGGAAGAACGTCACGCCGCATGTTCCACAGGGGTAAGGCATGGATTGGGCAGCGGGGGCTACGGCTCGGTGATCGCCTTACGGACGCCTCTGATCAGGCAAGATGGCTCTGATCGGGCAAGAGGATGGCCCCGCCCGGACAGGGCGAGGCCATATGAGGTGCCGGGACCCCGAGGGAGCCACCCTTGGGGGAGCGCCCGGCAATGCTGAGTGAGACCTTTCCAAAGCCGCTTTCAGCAGTGACTAGGTAACAGTCTGCGCAGATAGAAAAATCCCTCACGGTAGGGATTCCGCTCGTGGACTCCCGCGTTCTCCCTCTCGGGAGGGATTTTTCGGCGGTTTCCTCCGAGCTCCAACCCGCCTGGAATAGTGGAATGTTGATGGAGCTACTCGCCGGTACGCGCATATCCGCAGGCATATCGACGTTGCGAAAGGCGCTCGCGCCGGGCGGGGTGCTCGCGGTGCTGGGGCTCTATACGGTCAGGACGGCCACCGACTTCCTGTGTGCTTTACCGGCGCGGACCCTTCTGAAGGCGGAGCGGCTGCTGAGCAGGCGTCGGCACGTCGCTGGGGCCGTCCATGTGCCGCTCGTCTGGCCGCCGCTGACGTATGCCGGAACCCGCGCCGAATCCGCCCGCCTGCTGCCCGGCTCGACGCTGCGTCGGCTGCTGTTCTGGCGGTATCTGCTGGTCTACCGGGCCTGACAGCGGTGTGCGGTGTTCGTCGCACGCGCTGATCTCCGTGCCGGGGCGGCCGGCCGGTGGGCGCCCGGCCACCCCGGTCGGGGTCAGCTCTGCGTGGCCTTCCAGTACACCGGCTCCTTGTCGAAGTCGCCGTTGTAGAGCGCCACGGACGGGGTCTGGCCCTTCGGCAGCAGGACGATCCTGCACAGGGTGGTGCTCGCGCCCACCGCGAAGTCGTCCGGGTCCTCGTCCTCGCACTGCGGCACCGCGTCGCCCGAGGTGATGAGGACTTTCCCCGGGTTGCCCTGGCTGTCGCGCAGGGCCATGGGGGTGCTGAGGAAGGGGTAGTGGAGCGCCTGGTCGCCGATGTTCTTGAAGGACATCGTGACGTAGTACGGCTGCATCGCCTTCGCGTCGGCGTCCATGTTCAGATCGGCCAGATCGGCCGGTGAGCCCTTCTGGACGCTCTTCGTCGCGATCTCCAGGGTGGCCACCTTGTTGGAGCGCTTGTAGGTGAGGGCGGTGGTCTCGCCGAGCGCGAGCGTCTTGCCGGTGTCGCTGTCGACCGCCTTGTCCGTCTTGTATGTCTTGTCCGCGCCTTTGCTCGCCGAGGCCGACGGCTTCTGGGCCGCGGCGGGCGACTCGCTGCCGCCCGCGCCCTGGGCGGCGTCGTCGTTGCACGCCGTGGCCAGGAGGGCGACGGCGGTCGCGCAGGCGAGTGCCGCGGAGGCGCGCGTACGCCGGGCACGGGTGGCGCGGACGGTGCGGGTGGCGCCGGTCGTCGTATGGGTCGTGTGGTCGCGCATGGTCGGTCCCCGTTGCGTGGTGGTTGTCGTTTGTGCTGGTGAGTGGTGCTGCCGTTCATCATGGGCAGGACAGACGGTGGCAGCGGCGAGAAAGATCCGTTCGCAGCGGGGGCGGGACCGAGCCGTTGCAAAGTAACCGGTGTGGAGACGGTGGATTTCCCTTAGCGGGGAGAATGACGTACGGTTACAACTACCGACGCGGGGTGGAGCAGCTCGGTAGCTCGCTGGGCTCATAACCCAGAGGTCGCAGGTTCAAATCCTGTCCCCGCTACTTGGATATCGAGGGCCCGGCACTTCTTGAGTGCCGGGCCCTCGGTCGTTCCGTCGTTCCGTCGTTACGCCGTTCCGTGGCTACGCCGTCCGTGCCTCGTCAGCGCGTGACCTTCCAGCTCACCGGCCGCTTGGTGGCATCGCCCGTGCTGTATGTCACACGCGACGGCCGCGCGCCGTTCGGCACCAGGAACACCTTGCACAGGGAGACCTTCGCCCCCGCCGCGAAGTCGTCCGGGTCCTTCCCCGGGCACGCCGCCACCTCGGTGTCGGCGGCGATCAGCGGCTGGTCGTCCACGCCGCTGGTGTCCTCCAGACCGGTGGGGGTGTTGAGGAAGGGGTAATGGAGGGAGTTCTCGCCGATGTTCTCGAAGGCCATGGTGACGTAGTACGGCTGGGTCGTCCGCACATCGGACGGTTCCGCACCCGCCGTCCTCAGCTCGTCATGCTCTCCCTTGCGCACGCTCACCGCCGTGACCCGCAGGGCGCCGCGCATATGGTCCGAGCCGCTCTTGTAGGTGATCGACGTGGGTTCGCCGAGCGGCAGCGTCCTGCCCCCGTCGCTGTCGGCCGCCACATCGGCGCGGGTCGCGTCGGACTGCTGTCGGCCGGACGCGGCGGCGGTGTCGTCCTCGCAGCCGGCGGTGGCGAGGCCGAGGAGGGTGACACCGAGAGCGCAGAGCAGAGCGGTCCCGGACCGGGCGGTGCGTGGCGGGTGGTTGGGCATGGGCGTCCCCCGTGGTGGTGGTCGGTGACGACGTCGGAAGGGCGGCGGTCGCCTCAGATGGGTACGTCGGTCACGGAGCGTCGGTTCACCTTGTCGGTTCCGGTAGCGATGATCTTGCTGCCGTAGATCATCATGGCCGTGACAAAATTGCTGGTCGCGGCCGTGATCAACCCGCAGCGTGCCTGAGACGAGGCTGTAGCAATACGCCCGGGGCAACTACCGTGACCGCATGAGCGATCCCGCCGTGGTCTCGGTGCAGCGGTTCTGGCAGGAGCTCGGGCTGCCCGGACTCATCGATGTGCACACCCACTTCATGCCCCAGCGCGTCCTGGACAAGGTCTGGGCCTACTTCGACGCCGTCGAGCCCCGCTGGCCCATCACCTACCGCGAGGAGGAGGCCGAACGGCTCGCGCTGTTGCGGGCGTTCGGGGTGCGGGCCTTCACCTCGATGCTGTATCCCCACAAGCCGGACATGGCGCGGTGGCTGAACGACTGGTCCGCCGGCTTCGCCGCCCGTACGCCCGACTGTCTGCACACCGCGACCTTCTTCCCCGAGCCCGGTGTGGAGGGGTATGTGCGGGCGGCGATCGACGCCGGGGCGCGGGTGTTCAAGGCGCATGTGCAGGTGGGGGCGTACGACCCGGGCGACGCGCTGCTCGAGCCGGTGTGGGCCACGCTCGCCGAGAGCGGGACGCCTGTGGTCATCCACTGTGGCTCGGGGCCCGAGCCGGGCAAGTACACCGGCCCGGAGCCGGTGGCGCGGGTGCTGGCCCGCCATCCTCGACTGCGCCTGATCATCGCGCACATGGGGCTGCCGGAGTACGCGGACTTCCTGGGACTGGCGGAGCGGTACGAAGGCGTGCACCTGGACACCACGATGGCCTTCACCGACTTCACCGAGAGCCAGTGGCCGTTTCCGCGGGCGGAGCGGGGCAGGCTGGCCGCCCTGGGGGACCGGGTGCTGTTCGGGAGCGACTTCCCCAACATCCCGTACGGGTACCGGCACGCGCTGGACGCCCTGACGCGGATCGGCCAGGACGAGGAGTGGCTGCGCGCGGTGTGCTACGGGAACGCGGCGCGGCTGTTCGGGATATGAGGGCTGTTCGGGGTGCGAGGGTTCTTTGAGGTGTGAGGCTCGTCCGGCGCCATTCCGGCGCCGGACGAGGGGGCGGGGCTCGGGGCTTGTCCGGCGGTCAGCTGCCGTCCAGCGGTCAGCTCTTGTCCAGCGGCAGCGCCTCGGCCAGGGTGCGCCACTGCGCGCGCGGCAGATCGGTCATCGGCGATTCGGTCACCACCTGGAGCGCGACATGGTCCGCACCCGCGGCCAGGAACTCCTCGACGCGCCCCCGGACCACCTCCGCGTCGCCGAGGGCGAACATGGCCGAGATGAGACGGTCGCTGCCACCGTCCACGAAGTCCTGGTCCTCGAAGCCCAGCCGCTGGAAGTTCTTGGTGTAGTTGGGCAGTGCCAGGTAGTGGCTGAGATAGCGGCGGGCGGTGGCGCGGGCGCGGTCCGGGTCCGTGTCGAGGACGACCTTCAGCTCCGGCGCGAGCACGGCATCCTTGCCCAGGATGTCGCGGGCCTTGCCGGTGTGCTCCGGGGTGACGAGGTACGGATGCGCGCCGGCCGCCCGGTCCCGGGACAGCTCCAGCATCTTGGGGCCCAGGGCGGCCAGGACCCGCTGGGAGGCGGGGACCGGGCCCGGGGCGGAGTCCAGCGCGGTCAGGTACTCCTTCATCGCCGTGTACGGACGCCGGTAGCGCTCGCCGGCGATGGCGCTGTGGCTCACGCCGAGGCCGAGGAGGAAGCGGCCGTCGTGGGCCGCGTTGAGCGCGGTGTGCCGCTCGGCGACGTAGGCCGCCTCGTGGTCCCAGATGCTGAGGATGCCGGTCGCGACGGTGATCCGAGAGGTGGCCTCCAGGAGGAGCCCGGCCTGATCCGGGCTGGGGTTGCCGCCGAGCCAGATGGCGCCGTACCCCAGCTCGTCCAGTTCGGCTGCTGCCTCGCTGACCTGCTCTGATGGAACCGAGTTCGCCTTCAGGGCCGCGGTCCAGACGCCGACCTTGCCAAGTGCGGGACGAGAAGTCATACAGGGGGAAGCCGGAGAGCCCTTGCGCTTATTCCGTCCTCGCGTTGCGGTCTGTCGTTCCCGCCTTCGGCCTGCGTTCCGCGTCGCGGCGGGGCCCGGCGGCCGCACAGGATTCTCAGGTAATTCACAGGCAGCCGAAAGAGACCTCTCAGATCGCGCCCGGAGGGTGGAGTCCATGATGTCGACCTCGCCTCATGGGCGTACCGAGCTGCTGCGTCCCGACGGGAGTCCCGTCCGGGTGCTGGTTGTGGACGATGAGTCGGCGCTCGCCGACCTGCTGTCGATGGCACTGCGCTACGAGGGCTGGGAGGTGCGCACCGCGGGCGACGGCGCCGAGGCGATCCGGATCACCCGGGAAATGCGCCCGGACGCGGTGGTCCTGGACGTCATGCTGCCCGATATGGACGGGCTCACGGTGCTGGGGCGGGTGCGTCGCGAACTGCCCGACGTCCCGGTGCTGTTCCTGACCGCGCGGGACGCGGTGGAGGACCGGATCGCGGGGCTGACGGCGGGCGGCGACGACTACGTCACCAAGCCGTTCAGCCTGGAAGAGGTCGTCGCCCGGCTGCGCGGTCTGCTGCGCAGGTCGGGGGCGGCGGCCGCGCGCAGTGAGTCGGTGCTGGCGGTCGGCGACCTGGTCCTGGACGAGGACAGTCATGAGGTCTCGCGCGGCGGCCAGGAGATCCACCTCACCGCGACCGAGTTCGAGCTGCTGCGCTACCTCATGCGCAATCCGCGCCGTGTGCTCAGCAAGGCGCAGATCCTCGACCGGGTCTGGAGCTATGACTTCGGCGGCCAGGCGAACGTCGTCGAGCTCTACATCTCGTATCTGCGGCGCAAGATCGACGCGGGGCGCAGCCCGATGATCCACACCCGGCGTGGCGCCGGGTATCTGATCAAGCCCGGGGAGTAGGCACCGTGGCGCACCTCCCGACCCGGCCGTCCCGGGCCTCCGAGACGCCCCCGCACGACGGTACGTCCGGGGCCGGCCGTACGCCCGGGGCCGGCCGTGCTTCCGAGGCTGCCCGTACGTCTGAGGCTGTCGGGATGCCTGAGGCCCGCCGTACGCCCGAGGTCGTCGGGACGCCCGAGGCAGCCGGAGCGTCCGAGGCCGCCGGAGCGTCGCAGGCGTCCGGTGCGGCTCGAGGGGCCGGTCCCGCCGCCGCTCCGGCGGCGCCTCGGGGGCGTGCGCACGCCCGGCGCGCTCAGCGGGCCGGGCGCCGTCCCTGGTCGCTGCGCACTCGCCTCGTCGTCTCGGCCGTCGCGCTGATCGCGGTGGTCTGCGCGGTGATCGCCACCGTCACGACCATCGCCCTGCAGTCGTACCTACAGGGCCAGGTGGACGAAGACCTGCGGGGGGCCGTCGGGCGGTTTCAGAGCAGGCCGGGTCCGGAGCGCCAGCTGCCCCATGACGACGTGCTCTTCGTCGCCTCGCCCGGTCAGCCCATCGGCACGGTCGGGGCGCGTTTCGACCAGAACGGTGATATCTCCACGTCCGGCAAGAGCAATGACTCGCCCATGACGGACGACACCGACGTGGCGGGCCGGGTGGACTCCCTGAGCAGCGGTCAGCTGAAGGCGCTCGGCACCGTCCCGCGGGACGGCCGGGTGCACACCGTCGATCTGCCCGGCCTCGGCGGCTACCGGGCCGTGGCCCAGTGGGACCACGCGGAAGGCGGCATCATCCTCGCCTTCCCGCTCGCCCAGACCCAGGACACGGTCAACACCCTCATCCTCGTCGAGGTCTGTGTGACCGCGGCCGGGCTGGTCGCGGCCGGGATCGCCGGGGCCGCGATGGTCGGCATCTCGCTGCGCCCGCTGCGGCGGGTGGCCGCGACCGCCACCCGGGTCTCCGAACTCCCCCTGCACAGCGGTGAGGTGGCGCTGCGCGAGCGCGTCCCGTCCTCGGAGGCCGATCCGCGTACCGAGGTCGGCCAGGTGGGCGCGGCGCTCAACCGCATGCTCGGCCATGTGGAGTCGGCGCTCGCGGCCCGTCAGGAGAGCGAGACACGGGTACGGCAGTTCGTCGCCGACGCCAGCCATGAGCTCCGTACGCCGCTGGCCTCGATCCGCGGCTACGCCGAGCTGACCCGGCGCGGCCGGGAGGAGATCGGGCCCGAGACCCGGCATGCGCTCGGCCGGGTCGAGTCCGAGGCCGGGCGGATGACCGGGCTGGTCGAGGATCTGCTGCTGCTGGCCCGGCTCGACGCGGGCCGGCCCCTGGAGTCGGCGGAGGTCGATCTGTCCCCGCTGGTCGTCGACGCCGTCAGCGACGCGCGGGCGGTCGGTTCCGACCACAACTGGCGGCTGGAGCTGCCCGATGAACCCGCGGTCGTACACGGCGACGACGCCCGGCTGCGCCAGGTGCTGGTCAACCTCCTCGCCAACGCCCGTACGCACACTCCGCCCGGCACCACGGTCACGGCGCGGGTGCTGTGCGGGTCGCGGGCGGCACCGTACGCCTCGCCGTATCCGGCGCCGTACGGACTGTCCTACGGGGCTGGTGGGAGCAGCGGGGCCAGTGGGGCCGGTGGGGCTGGCAGCTCCGGCAACCCCGGCAGCCCCGGCAGCCCCGACGGGCACCGTAAGAAGGGCGGTGCGCCCTATGCCGCGCCGTACGGATCGCCGTACGCGGCCGCCCGTGCCGCCGGTGTCTTCGGTCCGCCGCAGCCGCCCTCGTACGTCTCGCTGGAGATCGAGGACGACGGGCCGGGCATCCCGCCCGAGCTGCTGCCGCACGTCTTCGAACGGTTCGCGCGCGGCGACGCCTCGCGCTCCCGCGCCGCGGGCAGCACGGGGCTCGGCCTGGCCATCGTGCACGCGGTCGTGGCGGCACACGACGGGCAGGTGACGGTGAACAGCGTTCCCGGGCGCACCGTCTTCGGCGTACATCTGCCTGTTCACCGGGGTGTAACGCACTCACAGGCAGGTCACAGGCTGACCACACAGCCGTGACAGCGCCGCTCGCGACCGTCGACGTCATGCGAACCCACACCCCTCTCGAGGCGCCGCCCGAGATCCCCCTACAGACCTTGCCCGCCCGTGGGCCGGTGTCGGTCGTACCCGGCCGCCCGGTGCTGGACGTCGTCATCCCCGTCTACAACGAGGAAGCGGACCTGGAACGGTGCGTACGGCGGCTGCACGACCACCTGACCCGCACCTTTCCGTACGGCTTCCGGATCACCATCGCCGACAACGCCAGCACCGACCGCACCCCCGAGCTGGCGGCCCGCCTGGACGACACCATCGAGGAGGTGGCGGCGGTCCGGCTGGAGCAGAAGGGGCGCGGGCGGGCGCTGCGCACGGTGTGGTCGCTGTCCGAGGCGCCCGTGCTCGCCTATATGGACGTCGATCTGTCCACGGACCTCAAGGCGCTGCTGCCGCTGGTCGCCCCGCTGATCTCCGGGCACTCCGACCTGGCGATCGGATCACGGCTGGCGCGCAGCTCACGCGTGGTGCGCGGGCCCAAGCGCGAGTTCATCTCGCGGGCGTACAACCTGATCCTGCGCGGCAGCCTGGCCGCCCGCTTCTCCGACGCCCAGTGCGGCTTCAAAGCGATCCGTAAGGACGTCGCCGAACGGCTGCTGCCCATGGTCGAGGACACCGGGTGGTTCTTCGACACCGAGATGCTGGTGCTGGCCGAGCGGGCCGGGCTGCGCATCCACGAGGTGCCGGTGGACTGGGTCGACGACCCGAACAGCACGGTCCACATCGTGAAGACGGCCACCGAGGACCTCAAGGGGGTGTGGCGGGTGGGGCGCGCGCTGGCCACCGGCGCGCTGCCGCTGGACCGGGTGCGCCGTCCGTTCGGCGACGATCCGCGCGACCGCGAGCTGAGCGGGGTGCCGAAGGGCCTGGCCCGCCAGCTGGTCGGGTTCTGCGTGGTCGGCGCGCTGAGCACGCTGATCTATCTGTTGCTGTACTCCCTCTTCCGGCTGGGCACCGGCCCGCAGGTGGCCAACGCGCTGGCGCTGCTGCTGTCGGCGCTCGGCAACACCGCGGCCAACCGGAGGCTCACCTTCGGCGTACGCGGGCGGGAGCGCGCGATGCGCCACCAGGCACAGGGGCTGGTCGTCTTCGGCATCGGCCTCGTGCTGACCAGCGGCTCCCTGGCCGCCCTGGACGCCGCCCCCGGCACCGCCTCGCACGGCACCGAACTGGCCGTGCTGATCGCGGCGAACCTCGCCGCGACCATCCTGCGCTTCCTGCTCTTCCGGGCCTGGGTCTTCCCGTCGGACAGCGGGGCCACCATCGACGACGACCCGAGGAACGACAACTGATGACGACCTACGACTACGGCACCCGGGACGCCGGGCCCCCGTCCCCGACGGCCCCCGCCGGTCCGGACGCGGGCCAGGCGGCGCGCCCGCAGGCCCCCAGCGGCTCGCGTCTGGCGCGGGCCTGGCGGGGACGGCCGGAGGACCCGCGCTGGGCGCGGCCCGCCCTGTGGGCCCTGCTGGCCGTGACCACCGTGCTCTACCTGTGGAGCCTGGGCGCCTCCGGCTACGCCAACCAGTTCTACTCGGCGGCCGTGCAGGCGGGCAGCCAGAGCTGGAAGGCGTTCTTCTTCGGCTCCTCCGACGCCGCGAACGCCATCACCGTCGACAAGCCCCCGGCCGCGCTGTGGCCGATGGCCCTGTCGGTGCGGATCTTCGGCCTCTCCTCCTGGGCGATCCTCGTCCCCGAGGCGCTGATGGGCGTCGCGACCGTCGGAGTGCTGTACGCGGCCGTCCGCCGCAGGTTCAGCGCGGCCGCCGGGCTTATCGCGGGCGCGGCGCTCGCGGTCACCCCGGTCGCGGCGCTGATGTTCCGCTTCAACAACCCCGACGCGCTGCTGTGCCTGCTGATGGTCTCGGCCATCTACTGCGTGCTGCGCGCGCTGGAGGACGCCCGCACCAAGTGGCTGGTGTTCGCGGGAGTCTGCTTCGGCCTCGGCTTCCTCACCAAGACGCTCCAGGCGTGGCTGATCCTGCCGCCGCTCGCGGTGGTGTACGTGGTGTGCGCCCCGGCGAAGCTCGGCCGGCGGATCGGGCAGCTGCTGCTCGCGGGGCTCGCGATGGTGGTCTCCGGCGGCTGGTGGGTCGCGATCGTCGAGCTGTGGCCGGAGTCCTCGCGCCCGTACATCGGCGGTTCGCAGCACAACAGCTTCCTGGAGCTGACCTTCGGCTACAACGGTCTGGGCCGGATCAACGGCAACGAGACCGGCAGCGTCGGGGGCGGCGGCCGCGGCGGCGGCCCCGGTGGCGGCGGTGGCGGCATGTGGGGCGAGACCGGGATCGACCGGCTCTTCAACTCCGACATGGGCGGTCAGATCGCCTGGCTGCTGCCCGCGGCGTTCATCCTGCTGGCGGCCGGGATCTGGCTGACCTGGCGGGCCAAGCGCACCGACACCCGGCGCGCGGCCTTCCTGGTGTGGGGCGGGGCGCTGCTGATGACGTTCGCCACCTTCAGCTTCATGTCCGGGATCTTCCACCAGTACTACAACATCGCCCTGGCGCCCTATATCGCGGCGGTCGTGGGCATGGGCTCGGCGCTGCTGTGGGAGCGGCGGAACGAGGGCGGCCGGGCGGGGGCGGCGGCCTCCGCGGTGCTGGCCGTCACGGTCGCGGCCACCGCCGCCATGTCGTACGTGCTGCTGGAGCGGTCGCCGGACTGGTACCCCTGGCTGCGCTGGGCGGTGCTGATCGCCGGGTTGGTGGCGGCGGTCGGGCTGCTGCTGACGGTGCGCCTCGGCCGTAAGGCGGCGCTGGTCGCGGCGGGCCTCGGGCTCGCGGCGGGGCTGGCCGGACCGGTCGCGTACACCCTCAACACGGTCGACACCCCGAAGAGCGGCTCGATCATTACCGCCGGTCCGGCGGTGTCGGGTGGCATGGGCGGTCCCGGTGGCCGTCCTGGCGGCGGCCGGATGGGTGGTCCGCCGGGGATGCAGGACGGTCGCCAGGGGGCGGGCCAGCAGGGTCAAGGCACGGGCACGGGTACGGGCCAGCAGGGTGGCCAGGGCCAGGGCAATCAGCAGGGCATGCCGGGTGGTCAGAACGGTTTCCCCGGCGGCCAGAACGGCTTCCCCGGCGGTGGTTTCCCGGGCGGCGGCCAGTCCCAGCAGAACGGCCAGGGCAATGCCCAGGGCAATGGCCAGGGGCAGGGGCAGAACGGCCGGCAGGGCATGATGCCCGGCGGCGGCACGGGCGAAGGCGGCGGTCCCGGCGGCGGCATGGGCGGACTGCTCAACGGCCAGCGGGTCGACGCCGAGGTCAAGGCGAAGCTGGAGAAGAACGCCGACGACTACACCTGGATGGCCGCGGCGATCGGGTCCCAGAACGCCGCGAGCTATCAGCTCGCCACCGAGAAGCCGGTGATGGCCATCGGCGGCTTCAACGGCAGCGACCCGTCCCCGACCCTCGCCCAGTTCAAGGAGTATGTGAAGCAGGGCAAGATCCACTACTTCATCTCCTCGGGCACCGGTATGGGCGGCGGACCGGGTGGCGGTCAGGGGACCTCGTCCCAGATCACCTCCTGGATCGAGGCCACCTACAAGAAGGTCACCGTGGGCAGTACCACGCTCTATGACCTGACACAGAAGAAGTCCAGCTGAATGAGCGGATGAGCGGCCTGCCGGCTTGCCGGCCTGCCCTGTGCCGGCCGGCCGACGGTCCGGCCGACAGGCCCTCCGGCGGTCCGGCCGACGCGCGCGGGGCGAAATTCCCCGCACGTCCTCCGGCAATCCTTGTACGGTGTATGACAAACGTGTTGCCATACACCGTACAAGCGTGCCCCTGGAGACTCTCATGACGGCACCGATCGCCGATACCGCCCCCGATGCCCCGCCCGGCCGACCGTCCGGTGGCCATCCCCGACGGTGGCTGATCCTCGCCGTCATCTGCCTGGCGCAGCTCACCGTGTTGCTGGACAACACGATCCTCAATGTGGCGATCCCCTCCCTGGCCAGGGAGATGGACGCCCGCACCGCCGACATCCAGTGGATGATCAACGCCTATTCGCTGGTCCAGTCCGGGCTGCTGCTCACCGCGGGCAGCGCCGCCGACCGCTACGGGCGGAAGAAGATGCTGATCGCCGGGCTCGCCCTGTTCGGCATCGGATCGCTCGCCGCGTCGCTGGCGCAGAGCCCCGGTCAGCTGATCGCCGCCCGCGCGGGCATGGGAATCGGCGGAGCGCTGCTGATGACCACGACGCTGGCCGTCGTGGTGCAGGTCTTCGACGAGGACGAACGGACCAAGGCCATCGGGCTCTGGGGCGCGGTCAGCTCCCTCGGGATCGCCGCGGGGCCGCTGATCGGCGGATCGCTGCTGGAGCACTTCTGGTGGGGGTCGATCTTCCTGATCAACTTGCCCGTCGCACTGCTTGGGCTGGTCGCCGTGGTCTGGATGGTGCCGGAGTCGAAGGTTCCGACCGGCGACCGCCCCGATCTGCTGGGCGCGCTGCTTTCCACGATCGGCATGACCTCGATCGTTTTCGCGATCATCTCCGGTCCTGAGCACGGCTGGACCTCCCACCGGGTGCTGGTGTCGGCCGTCATCGGCATCACCGTGCTGACCGGCTTCGCGCTCTGGGAGCGGCGTATCCCCCATCCGATGCTGGACATGCACTTCTTCCGCAACCGCCGGTTCGTGGGCGCGGTGGCGGGCGGCATTCTCGTCGCCTTCGGCATGGGCGGCTCGTTCTTCCTGCTCACCCAGCATCTGCAATTCGTGCTCGGCTATGACGCGTTGGACGCGGGGCTGCGCACCGCGCCGCTCGCGGTGGTGATCGTCGCGCTCAATCTCACCGGTATAGGAGCGCGGCTGCTGCCCAAGCTGGGCACCGCGCTGACGGTCGTCGGCGGGATGGGGCTGCTCGCGGCCGGTCTGGCCGCCATCGCGACGCTCGGCGCGGACGGCTACGGCGGGATGCTCTTCGGGCTGGTGGTGATGGGGGCCGGCATCGCGCTGGCCATGCCCGCGATGGCGAACGCCATCATGTCGGCCATCCCGCGGGAGAAGGCGGGGGTGGGCGCCGGGGTCAACGGCACGCTCACCGAATTCGGCAACGGGCTCGGCGTCGCCGTCCTGGGCGCGGTGCTGAACTCCCGCTTCGCCTCGCTGCTGCCCGCGGTCGCCGCCGGAGCGGGTTCGCTTCCGGCCGCCGTCGCCGCGGCTCGCACCCCAGAGGACCGGGAGGCCGTCGCGGACGCCTTCGCCTCCGGGGTCGAGACCAGCCAGCTGGTCGGCGCGGCGGCCGTGCTGGCGGGCGGGGTGCTGGCCGCACTCCTGCTCAGCAGGGCCGAACGATCTTCACAGGAATCCCCGGCGGCATAGCATCTTAAGGTAGTGAGGCGCCGCAGGCCGGGTCCGGGCGTGCGGCGCCGGCGCACTGGAGAAGGTGCCAGCGCACGGGAGAAAGAGAGGCGCCATGGCTACCGGCAGCCGTGTCACCCGCCAGCGGTCCAGCGTCTGGCTCTCAGAGCGCAGGACCCCCAGGCGCAAGGGCGATCAGCAGCCGGTCGGACTCGACCGTGTGAAGATCGTCGCGGCGACGATGCGGCTGCTGGACGCCGAGGGGCTGTCCGGCTTCTCGATGCGGCGGCTCGCGGCGGAGCTCGGCGTGACCGCCATGTCGGTCTACTGGTACGTGGAGACCAAGGACCATCTGCTCGAACTCGCCCTCGACGCCGCCATGGGCGAGATAGCCCTGCCCATGGAGGCCGTCCGCCCCGCCGAGGGCTGTGCGGACACCCTGGCCGAGCCGCGGGACTGGCGCGAGCAGCTGCGCCAACTCGCCTCCGAGTACCGCCAGGTGCTGGTCCGCCACCCATGGCTGTCGGCGCTGCTGGGGGAGTACCTCAACATCGGGCCCAACTCGATGACCTTCTCCAACGCCGCGCAGGCCGTGATGCGCAACAGCGGACTGCCGGATGACAAGATCACCAGCGCGCTGGCCCTCGTCTACCAGTTCGTCTACGGCTTCGGCACCAACGAGGCCCGCTTCGCCGCCCGCTGCCGGGCGGCGGGGCTCAGCCAGGACGAGCTCTTCCACGACGTGATGAACTTGGTCGAGGACCGCCCGGAGTTCGACGAGCCCCGGCAGATCATGGAAGCCCGCGGCGGCGACACGGTCGAGGAAATGCGCGACCGGGAGTTCACCTTCGCCCTGGACCTGGCGATCGCCGGTATCGAGGCCCTACGGACCCAGTAGCACGGACGCCCCTTCGGCCCGGGTGGTCCTTCGGCCCGGGTGGTCCTGCGGCCCGGTGGTTCCGCGGTCCGGTGGTTCCGCGGTCCGGGCGGTCCCGCGGCCCCAGGTGGCGCAGGCGAGGCCTGGAGGGCCGGTGGTAGGCGCCCGCGGGCGTCGGGCCCGGGGCGTACGCGCCCGCGGCTCCGCGGGGGCCGGTGGTGCGCGCCGGCGGGTCGGCGCGCCGGCCCGGGGGCGTCAGGCCGTGGGGAGCCCCTCGCCCTGCACCGCCTGTATGTCGAGCTCGACCCGCAGGGTGGTGCCGATCGCCGCGATGCCCGCCGCGACCACCTGGTTGTAGTTCATCGCGAAGTCCTCGCGGCGCAGCTCCGCGGTGGCCCGGAAGGCCGCCCGCACTCCGCCCCACGGGTCCGGGCCGGTGCCCAGATACGTCAGGTCCAGGTCCACGTCGCGGACAACGCCGTGCATCGCCAACTCGCCGTGGACCGTCCAGCGGTCCGGCCCGGCCGCGCTCAGATGCGAGCTCCGGTACGTCAGCTGCGGGAACTCCTCCACATTGAGGAAGTCGGGCGACTTCAGATGGCCGTCCCGCATCGTGTTGCCGGTGTCGATGCTGGCTGCCTGGATGACCGCCTCGACGCGCGACTTCTCGACGTCCTCGGCGACCTCGATCCGCCCGCTGAACTCCGTGAACCGCCCGTGCACGCTGGAGATCCCCAGATGCTGGGCGACGGCGGCCACCGTCGAATGCGCCGGGTCGAGCGTCCACACGCCGGGCGGGGGAAGCTCCACCCCGCCCTGCCGCGCCAGCACCACCGTGCCCAGGTCGACCCGCCCCGAGGCGGTGACGATCGCCGTGGACGCGACGGGGGCGTAGCCGACCGCGGTGGCGATGACCGTGTACGGCCCGGCCGGCAGCGGCTCGTCGGTCCGCACGGTGCCTTCCCCGTCGGCCTGCGCGCGCAGCACCTGCGCGCCCGTCATATCGGTGACGGTCAGCACCGCGTGCTGGACCGCCCAGCCGTCACGGGTGCGGATCCGGGCCCGCAGCCCCGCTCCCCCGCCTGCTCCTGCTCCTGTGGTCGTCATGCCGCGTTTCGCTCCCGCTCCCGTGTTGCTCGTCATGCTGTGCGCCGGATCCGGGCGGCGGTGTCAGGCCGTCCCCTGCCTTCACTACACCGCCGCCGGGATCCGGGTTCCGGGCCCGGCGGAGAAAATCCGCCGCCCGGTCCGGGCGAGGGGCGCGTCTCCGCTCATGCGCGCCCCGCGCCCGGAGGTTCGTCACTCGCCCGGGTGAGCGAGCTCGACGTCGTGGCCGTCGACGCCGGGTCCGGAGACCGTCAGCGCCCCCGCGACCGGCGGGTAGCCGCTCGCGATGACCGTGTAGTCGCCCGCGTCCAGGTCGGTGAAGGCGTAGGCGCCGTCCTCACCGGTGGTGGCGGTGGCGACCACGTTCCCGGCCGCGTCCACGAGGGTGACCCGCGCGTCCGGCAGGGGCCGCCGGTCGGCCCCGGCCCGGACGGTGCCCTGCACCCGGGCGCCGGCCTGAAGGGCTATCTCCACCCGGGTCAGCCCCTGGGCGCCCACCTCGACGGGCAGGGCCGCCGGCCGGTAGCCGGGCGCGTTCACCGCGACCGTGAAGGTCCCGGAGACCAGCTCCTCGAAGCTGAAGTCGCCCTGCTCACCGGTCTTTCCGGTGGCCAGCACCTCTCCGCGGACATCGGTGACCACGACCATCGCCGAGTCGACCGGCCGGCCGTCGGCGGCACCGCGCACGGTGCCCACCAGACCGCTGGTGGCCGACAGGACGATGTCGAAGCCGAGCGGTTCCTCCCCGACCACGATCGTGGACGCCTGCGGCTGGTGGCCGTCGGCCGCCGCGATCAGGACGTACGAACCGGAGCCCGGCGCGTCCAGGGCGTAGGAGCCGTCGGGGTGCGCCACCGAACGGCCCAGCTGCCGCCCGGCGAGCGAGATCAGCGTCACCGCGGCGCGGGCGACGGGGCCGCCGTCCGCGTTCCGCACGAAGCCGTGCACGCCCTGCCGGGGCTGGTGGTCGCCGCCGCCCCCGGCGGAGGCGAAGGCCGCCAGGCGCTGCGGGGCGGTGGCCGCGAGGACACCGCTCGAGTCCGGCGCGTGCACCTCGGGGGCCGGGGCGCCCACGAGCGCGGGCTCGAGGTCGGCGACCTGGTCGGTGACGGCCGTGGCCGGCACCGCGTCGGCCGACGCGGCCTGGGGAGCCGGGGCGTCCGAGGCGGCCTGCTGGGATCCGGCGCTGGTCTTCAGGGCGACCTCCTTGATGAACAGGGTCAGCAGCAGGGCGAGCAGCGCGGCCGGGGCGGCGAACAGGAAGATGTCCGCGACACCGTGGCCGTAGGCGCTCTCCATGATCGTGCGCAGCGGCTCGGGCAGCGTCTTCACATCCGGGATGGCACCGCCGCCGGTGCCCGCGTGGCCGAGTGCGGCGCCCTTGGGGCCCAGCTCGGCCAGGCCGTCCTTGACGTAGTGGGTGACGCGGTTGGCGAGCACCGCACCGAGCGCCGAGACGCCCACCGCACCGCCCAGGGAGCGGAAGAAGGTGACGACGGCGCTGGCCGCGCCGAGGTCCTGCGGGGCCACCTGGTTCTGGGTGGCCAGCACCAGGTTCTGCATCATCATGCCGATGCCGAGGCCCATGAGCGCCATGTAGATCCCCATGTGCCAGTACGGGGTGTCGTACCGGATGGTGCCCAGCAGCCCGAGGCCCGCCGTCACCAGCACACCACCGCTGACCAGCCACGCCTTCCAGCGACCGGTCTTGGTGATGACCTGACCGGAAACGGTCGAGGAGATGAACAGACCGCCGATCATCGGGATGGTCATGACGCCCGACATGGTGGGCGACTTACCGCGCGCCAGCTGGAAGTACTGGCTGAAGAAGACGGTTCCGGAGAACATCGCGATACCGACGAAGAGCGACGCCAGCGAGGCGAGGGTGATCGTCTTGTTGCGGAACAGCCGCAGCGGGATGATCGGCTCGCTCGCCTTGGACTCGATCAGGACGAAGATCAGACCGAGAACGATCGATCCGCCGACCATCGCGTAGCTCTGCCAGGAGACCCAGTCGTACTTGTCACCCGCGAAGGTGACCCAGAGCAGCAGCAGCGAGACCGCGGCGCTGATGAAGAAGGCGCCGCTCCAGTCGACCTTGACGTCCCGCTTCACCACCGGAAGCTTCAGGGTCTTCTGGAGGACGATCAGTGCGATGACGGCGAACGGGACGCCGACGTAGAAGCACCAGCGCCAGCCCAGCCAGGAGGTGTCGGTGATCACGCCGCCCAGCAGCGGACCGCCGACGGTCGCGACGGCGAAGGTCGCGCCGAGGTAGCCGCTGTAGCGGCCGCGCTCACGCGGGGAGATCATCGCCGCCATGACGACCTGGGCGAGGGCGGAGAGCCCGCCGACGCCGATGCCCTGCACCACACGGCAGGCGATCAGCATGCCGGGGTTCTGCGACAGACCGGCCACCACCGAGCCCGCCACATAGATCACAAGAGCGATCTGGACCAGCAGCTTCTTGCTGAACAGATCGGAGAGCTTGCCCCACAGCGGGGTGGCGGCGGTCATGGCCAGCAGGGTGGCGGTGACGACCCAGGTGTACGCGGACTGGCCGCCGTGGAGATCGGCGATGATCTCGGGCAGCGCGTTGGAGACGATCGTCGACGACAGGATCGCCACGAACATCCCCAGCAGCAGACCGGAGAGCGCCTCCATGATCTGCCGGTGGGTCATCGGTGCCGAGGAATCCGGACCGTGGCCGTGTGGGGCCCGGTGGCCTCCTCCGCCGTGCTTGGCGTGGGCGGGGTGCCCCGCGGGTCCCCGCACACCGCCGTCCGGTGTGGTCGTTGCCATGAAGTTCCTTAACGTTGCGAAGGTGTACGGGTGGTGCTGCTCGCCACCTGCTGCGGCAGAGCCCGGGTCCGGGTGTCCCCGAAGTTCGTCCGCAACCGGGCGAGAAGTTCGTTGAGCCGGTCGACGTCCTCGTCGGACCAGTCGCTCAGGCAGCTGGCGAGTGCGTTCGTGTAGCGCTCGGACACCTCACCGAGCAGCGTGCGTCCACTGGTGTTGATGCTCAGCAGCCGCGACCGCCGGTCGAGCGGGTCGGGCTTGCGGTCCACCCAGCCGCGGTCCGCGACATGTGCTACGTGCCGACTGGTGACCGACATGTCGATGTCGAGCAGCTCGGCGAGCTTTCCCATGCGCATCTCGCCGTAGCGGTCGAGGAGCATCAGGACGACGGCGGCGCCCGATGGGCAGTCGGCCGGCAGGACCCGGGTGAGTCCGCGCTTGACGGTGCCGATGGCGCTGAGCTGCCGGGCCAGCTCCTCGTAGTGGCGCTGTGTGGCCACGGCACCTCCCAGAGGGGTAGATCAGTTGCTTAAGGCAACCATAGAAGAAGTTAGTTGCTACAGGCAAATGAAAGGGGGGTCTGGGCGGTAAATTGCCGTTAAAGAGTCGTCCTGGAGTCGGTCAAGTGGGATAGGTGGGGAGCGAGGGACCGCTGAGACCCGGGGGTGTCCCGGAATCCGCTCGTTCGCTAGGGTCGGGGCTCATGGCGAACAACCCCCAGAGCCCCAACGGCAATTACGACCCGGCCGGCTCCACCCAGATGTTCCGCGCCTTCGTCGACGAGGGCACGCGGCAGCCCCAGGCGACCACCGGATCGAGCGGCGGTTCGCGCGTTGGCGTGATCGTCGGTGTGATCGCGGCGGTCGTGATCGTCGCCGCGGTGGCCTGGCTCGCGCTGGCCTGAGCCGCGTCGAGGTCGTGACGCCTCCCGCGGGGGCGTGAGCCCCCGCGAACCTCCTTACGGCCGCCGTGCCCCTTTACGGTTCCGGTTTACGGTTCCGGCGACGCTTTGTGGCTCCCGCGATCCCCTTACGGCTGCCGAGGCGGCCTTATGGCTTCCAGGTGACCGAGACGTCCTGCGTCTCGATGTGCATGCCCAGCGGCACTCGCCAGTCGTCCACGCACACCGTCCAGGTCTTCTCCTTCTTCTGGCCCGCGCCGATCGGCGCGGGCAACTCTTCCTCGGACTCGAGCGTCGCCCAGTCGATGCCGAGGATGTCGATCACATGCGTGCCGAAGGTGACGGTGCCCGAGGTGACCGGAGTCCCTCCGGTGTTGCGGAACTCGACCTTCACCTTCTCGCACCAGCGCTCATCGGTCGCCGTGCGCTCCGGCTCGCCGACCTCCAGGACGGCCGGGCCGGTGGGGGTGGGAGAGCCAGAGGGGTCCGAAGCGCCGGACCCGGAGGGCGAGGGCTCGCCGGGGCCGGCCTCGCCCTCGGGACCGTCGTCCGGGCGGCCCGGGGCCCCGGAGCTGCTTGTGCCGCCGCCTGCGCCGCCTGGGCCGTCTGAGCCGCCGTCTGTGCGGCCCCGGGCCTCCGTGGACGCCGAGGGCGCCTGTGAGGCCGGTCCGTCCGTCCTGCCGTCCCCGGTGGCGTCGGGGGCCGCGTCGCCCTTACCGTCGCGATCGTTCCCCGTGCCGTCCTCGTCCAGGGGCACCAGATCGACGCCGCCCTTGGGCGGTACGGCCGTCGTGGCCCGTCGGCCATCGGGCCCCGCCGCCCCGGCGGCGACATAGCCGTCGCCGCCCCCGCCGCAGCCGCTGAGCAGTGCCCCCAGGCACAGCGCGGCCGCCGAGGAGGCGATCGCCGTGCCTCGGCGGCCCGTTGTCCGGCTCCCTGCGTATCGCATCGGGCCAGTGTGTCTGACGGCTCGTCAGGTGTACAGGGATCCGGCAGGGGACGGGCCGGTCAGCGCGGCCCGGCCCGGCTCAGTCCGAGATCAGACCCTCGCGCAGCTGAGCCAGGGTCCGGGTGAGCAGCCGTGAGACATGCATCTGGGAGATCCCGACCTCTTCGCCGATTTGCGACTGCGTCATATTGGCGAAGAAGCGCAGCATGATGATCTGGCGCTCGCGCGGCGGCAGCTTGGCCAGCAGGGGCTTGAGCGACTCGCGGTACTCCACGCCCTCCAGCGCGCTGTCCTCGTACCCCAGCCGGTCGGCGAGCGACCCCTCGCCGCCGTCGTCCTCGGGGGACGGGGAGTCCAGCGAGCTGGCCGTGTAGGCATTGCCCACCGCGAGGCCGTCGACCACGTCCTCCTCCGAGACGCCCAGCGCCGTGGCGAGCTCGGTGACGGTGGGGGAGCGGTCGAGCTTCTGCGACAGCTCGTCACTGGCCTTGGTCAGCGCCAGCCGCAGCTCCTGCAGCCGCCGCGGCACCCGGACCGACCAGCTGGTGTCCCGGAAGAACCGCTTGATCTCGCCCACGACGGTCGGCATGGCGAACGTCGGGAACTCCACGCCCCGTTCGCAGTCGAAGCGGTCGATCGCCTTGATCAGGCCGATGGTGCCGACCTGGACGATGTCCTCCATCGGCTCGTTACGGCTGCGGAACCGGGCCGCCGCGTAGCGGACGAGCGGGAGGTTCAGCTCGATGAGGGTGTCACGGACGTAGCCGGCCTCCGCACTGTCCTTGTCGAGTGTGGCGAGCCGCAGGAAGAGGGAGCGGGAGAGGGTGCGGGTGTCGATGGCGTCGCAGTCGTCAGGCATGTGCGGTGCGTCGTTGGTGAGCACCTTCGAGCTGCCCAGTTCTACGGACATGCCACCCCCTAGAGGTCGCGGACGGATCGCAGCTGCGCGGTTCGCGTCCGACGCAGCCTTCCCCTGAATACCGGAGGTCGGGCCGCGGCAAACGCGGTTCCTGCAGAATGTCACATGTCGGCAACACGCTGTAGCGCCAAGTCGACATTACAGCCTTGACGCGTCAGGTCGAGGGCCCCTCGCAAGGATCAGGACTCGATCCGGTTCGCGGATCTCAGCCTGGCGAAGCTCCGGGACAGCAGCCGGGACACATGCATCTGGGAGACTCCGAGCTCGGCGCTGATCTGAGATTGCGTCAGATTGCTGTAGTAACGGAGCAAAAGGATACGCTGCTCGCGCTCGGGCAGCTGTACGAGCAGATGGCGCACCAGGTCGCGGTGCTCGACTCCGGCGAGCGCCGGGTCCTCGTAGCCGAGCCGGTCGACCAGTCCGGGCAGGCCGTCCCCCTCCTGGGCGGCCTCCAGGGAGGTGGCGTGATATGAGCGGCCCGCCTCGATGCAGGCGAGCACCTCCTCCTCGCTGAGCTTGAGCCGCTCGGCGATCTCGGCCGTCGTCGGGGAGCGGCCGTGCAGCACGGTCAGGTCCTCGGTCGCGCCGTTGACCTGCACCCACAGCTCATGCAGCCGGCGCGGCACATGGACGGTGCGGACGTTGTCGCGGAAGTAGCGCTTGATCTCGCCGACGACGGTCGGCATGGCGAAGGTCGGGAACTGCACCCCGCGGTCCGGGTCGAACCGGTCGATCGCGTTGATCAGGCCGATGGTGCCGACCTGGATCACGTCCTCCATGGGCTCGTTACGGCTGCGGAAGCGGGCCGCGGCGTAGCGGACCAGCGGCAGATTGGCCTCGATCAGCGCGGCGCGCACACGGGCGTGCTCGGGGGTTCCGGGGGTGAGGTCCGACAGCTCGGCGAAGAGCACCTGGGTGAGCGCTCTGGCGTCAGCCCCTCGGCTTCTGCCGCTCTCGCTGCCGCCATCGCCCTGGGGCGGGGTTCTGGGCGCGGTTCGGGCCGACACGGTCACGCCACCCCTTCACGATGTACTCACCCGGCAAAGCGGTCATAGCATCACAAGACATGTGCACTGTGTGCAAGCACCTCTTTACCACGTGTTGGTGGAGGAATCGCCCGTAAAGGGATCGACGGGAGGCGGGGTCCGGGGAGTGGGGTCAGGGGGGACTGAGGCTAGTTGACCAGTTCCGTCATGAACTCGCCGACGCTCTTGGCGGCGTCCGATATGCCCTCGAAACCGACCTGGACGAGGTCGGCAGCTCGGGCCGGCGTCTTGATGATCGTGTACAGCACGAAGACGATCAGCATATAGAGCGCGATTTTCTTGGCCTGGGCCATCTGTGCTGCCTCTCCCGCCGTCCCCGTTACACAGTTGCGAGAGTCTATCCACACCGCTGGCGCATCAGTCGTATCAGTCGGATGAACCCACCGGGGCTGTGGGGACGGGGCTGCGCCGGTGTGGGCGCCGCGCTACATATGGGTGGATTCTGGAGAAAGGGAGGGTGGCAAGAGTGGTGCCGGAAGAAGCGGCGGCAGCGGCTCGCGCCGTCGGCGGAGGGAGCGGAGATGCGTGTCGGTGTGCTGACCGGCGGCGGCGACTGCCCCGGGCTCAACGCCGCGATCCGCGGCATCGTCCGTAAGGGCGTGGAGATGCACGGCTTCGAGTTCGTCGGAGTGCGGGACGGCTGGCGCGGCGCGCTCGAAGGGGTCGTCATGCCGCTGGACGTCCCGGCCGTACGCGGCATCCTGCCGCGCGGCGGCACCATCCTCGGCTCCTCCCGGACCAACCCCCTGGCCAGCGAGGACGGGGTCGGCAGGGTGCGGGAGACCCTCGCCGAGTACGAGGTGGACGCGCTCATCGCGATCGGCGGCGAGGACACGCTCGGCGTCGCCGCGGCACTGGCGGGCGAGGGCATCCAGGTGGTCGGGGTGCCCAAGACGATCGACAACGACGTGGCCGGCACCGACTACACCTTCGGCTTCGACACCGCCGTCAACATCGCCACCGAGGCGATCGACCGGCTGCACACCACCGCCGAATCCCACACCCGCACCCTGGTGGTCGAGGTGATGGGGCGGCACGCCGGCTGGATCGCCCTGCACTCGGGCATCGCGGGTGGCGCCAACGTCATCCTCCTCCCCGAGCAGCCGTTCGACATCGACCAGGTCTGCGCCTGGGTGGAGAACCGCTTCAAGATCAGGTACGCGCCGATCGTGGTGGTGGCGGAAGGAGCCGTGCCGAAGCAGGGCCAGATGGTGGTCAAGGACTCCAGCCGGGACGAGTTCGGCCATGTGCGGCTCTCCGGGATCGGCGAGTGGCTCGCCCATGAGATCGCCGATCACACCGGCAAGGAGGCCCGCACCACGGTCCTCGGCCATATCCAGCGCGGGGGGACGCCCAGCGCCTTCGACCGCTGGCTGGCCACCCGCTTCGGGCTGCGTGCGATCGACACCGTCCAGGACCGGGACTTCGGCACCATGGTGGCGCTGCGCGGCACGGACATCGTCCGCATACCGCTCGCGGAGGCCACGGTGGGCACCAAGACCGTCGACCCCGCGCTCTACTCCGAATTCGGGGTGTTCTTCGGCTGATCCGGGGTGTCCGCCTCGCGAGGTGCCGCCTCGTCACGTACCGCCGCCTCGGCATGAATCGCCTCGCCGCGAGCGCGTGGCGGCGGCTCAGCTCGCGGGGTGCGGTACGACCGCCACCGGACAGTGGGCATGGTGCAGTACGGCATGGGCGACCGGCCCCAGCCGCAGTTCGGTCGGCCGGGTGGCCGTACGGCGCCCGAGCACCAGCAGCCCGGCCCGCTCCGAGGCCCTCACCAGCGCCTCCGCCGGATTGAGCAGGATGACATCCGGCACCGCGGTGACCTCGGGATATCTCTCCCGCCATGGCCGCAGGGCGTCGGAGACCACCTGGCTCTCCTGGTCCTCCCACCTCGCCCGGTCCTCCTCCAGCACCGTGAGCATCCAGGCCGACGGGGAGGCCGGGGGCAGCGCCCACGCGTGCACGACCCGCAGCGGGACGCCCCGCTCCCAGGCGGCGCGGAACGCGAAGTCGGCCGTGGCATCCGCCGGGGCGTGCGCGTCGAAGCCGAGCCGCACCTCGTCCCGGTCCGCGCCGTCCCACCCGGCGCCCCTGCGCCGCGCCTCCGGGACCGTGACGACGGGACAGTCCGCCATCGCCGCCACCCGCAGAGCCACCGAGCCCACCGCCAGCCCGTCGAAGCCTCCCCAGCCCCGGGCCCCGACGACCAGCAGCCCGGCGCTCGCGGCGGCCGTGAGCAGCGCCTCGGCCGGTTCGGCGGCGGTGTGCTCCCCGTCGAGCTCGAGGGCCGGATGGCGGACCCGGAAGTCGGCGACCGTCTGCCCCAGCATCTGCTCGCCCACGTGCTGCCAGGCGTCCACCCCGGGCACCGGCGAGACCCTGCGCGGCAGCGGCGGACAGGCGTGCACCAGCCGCAGCGCGGCCCCGCGCCGCGCCGCCTCCCGCGCGGCCCATTCGGCGGCCGTAAGGCTGTGCCGCGAGCCGTCGACCCCCGCTACGACAGGGCCGCTCATCCGGTCCTCCTCGGCTGCTGTCCGGTTGTCCGATCGTTCTCCTGCCAACTGGGGCATATCCGTTTAGTCTGGATACGCGGCTCAGTCTAGATACGCGGCGGACATCCGACACGGTCGGAGCCGCGATCGGAGGGTTCACCGCGTACAGACCGCGAGGCCGCGCACAGACCGCGAGGGCAGCGACCGCCCCCGATCCGGGGTCACCCGGGTCGGGGGCGGTTCTGCGAGCGGCGACGGCCAAACCGGGCCCAAGTCCCCCGAAGGTGGGGGGAGATGTCTGGGTTTCGGGGGAAGCGGGGGCATGCCGCGCGAGCGCAGGATGGGGGCGAGGTAAGGGAAGGAGAGGGAAATGCGCTCGATCTCATGGCACCTCACCTCGCGTCGTTCAGCATTCGCCGTCGGGTTCGTCGTCGTGGTGGCCGCCGTGGTGGTCCTTGGGGTGATCTCCTCCTCCGAAAAGGCATCCGGTGACGCCTCCCGACAAGCCTCCAGGGGCGCTTCCGGGGAAATTCCCGGATACGCCGCGGCGGCCGAATACCGGAGGGAACCCGTCGGAAAGACCTCGGTCCCCGCGTTCACCTCCTCCGTCGGCCACGACCGCAAACACGTGGTGTCGCCCTCCAACGGAGGCCGCGCCTTCCGGGGCAACACCCCCGGTCTCTACTCCGGCGTCCGGAACCGGCAGCCCTGCGACCGTCAGGGACTGATCCACGACCTCGAGGCCGACAAGCAGAAGGGTGCCGCCTGGAGCCGGGTCCAGCGCATCGGCTCGGCCGATGACATCTCTGGTTATGTCCATGGCCTCACGAGCGTCATCCTGCGCTCCGACACCTATGCGAAGACCTACGGCTACCGCGGTGGGCTGAAGCCGGTCTCCGCCGTTCTCCAGGCCGGGACGGCGGTCTTCGTGGATGAGCACGGTGCGCCCGTCGTGAAGTGCGACTCCGGAAATCCGGTAAAGGTCTCGGCCCCACCGCGCAACGCCAAGCCGACCTTCACCGGACCGCAGTGGAACGGTTTCTCCCGGACCACGGTGACCGTCATCCGGCCGGCCGCGAAGGATGTGAAACAGCTCGTCCTGGTGGGGATCGGCAAAGCCGAGCTCTTCAAGCGCCCGCTCGGTGACGGCAACGGCAGTGAGAACCCGCGGGACACGCTGCTGGCACGGGCGGACTACCCCTCCTCCCTGGCGATGCCGGGCGAGCAGCAGGCTCCGCGTCTGCGGGAGGCGCCGAAGGTCACCCTGAAGCCGTCGGACAGGTTCACCCCGCTGGAGACCGACCGTCCGTCCGGGTCCCCTTCGGAGCAGTCGCAGCCCTCCGACGAGCCGTCGGATCCGGGTCAGCAGCAGCCGCAGGATCAGCCGTCGGATCCGGGTCAGCAGCAGCCGCAGGATCAGCCGTCGGATCCGGGTCAGCAGCAGCCGCAGGATCAGCCGTCGGATCCGGGTCAGCAGCAGCCGCAGGACCAGCCCTCCGATCCGGGTCAGCAGCAGCCGCAGGACCAGCCCTCCGATCCGGGCCAACAGCAGCCGCAGCCTCCGCCGAACCAGCCCCCGCCGAATCAGCCTCCACCGAATCAGCCTCCGCCGAACCAACCGCCCCCGAACCAACCGCCCCCGAACCAGCCCCCGCCGAACCAGCCCCCGCCCCAGCAGCCGCCGGACCAGAACCAGCAGCAGCCCCCCGACCAGAACCAGCAGCAGCCGCAGGACCAGCCCCCGCAGGGTGACCCGAATCAGCAGCAGCCCCCGCAGCAACCGCCCCCGTCCGGCCCCTGACGGGAACGGTGTCCGGACACACGTAGGGCCCGGCTCGATGAGCCGGGCCCTACGTGCTTCACAGCGGTAGCGGTGGGATTTGAACCCACGGAGGAGTTGCCCCCTCACGCGCTTTCGAGGCGCGCTCCTTCGGCCGCTCGGACACGCTACCGAGGGAGAGCCTAGCGGACAGGTGGCCGGGAACCGAAATCGGTTCCCGGCCGGGGCCGGGGCGGAGGGTCAGGACTTGCGGAAGAAGGTGGTCAGGGGGGCCGCGCACGCGTCCGCCAGGACGCCCGCGATGACCTCGGGGCGGTGGTTGAGGCGGCGGTCGCGGACGACGTCCCAGAGGGAGCCGACCGCGCCCGCCTTCTCGTCCACGGCGCCGTAGACCAGCCGGTCGAGACGGGACAGGACGATCGCCCCGGCGCACATCGTGCACGGCTCCAGGGTGACCACGAGAGTGCAGCCGGTCAGCCGCCAGCCGCCGAGGTGGCGGGCGGCGGCGCGGAGGGCGAGGACCTCGGCGTGGGCCGTGGGGTCGCCGTGGGCCTCGCGCTCGTTGCGGCCGCGGCCGAGTACCGAGCCGTCCGGGCCCAGCACGACGGCGCCGACCGGCACATCTCCCGTCTCGGGTGCCCGTACCGCTTCTTCCAGCGCCAGGCGCATCGGGGCGCGCCAGGGGTCGCGCAGGGGGTCGGGTTCGGGGCCGGGCAGGAGGCCGGTCAGCGGATCGGTCATGACGTCAGTCTGGATCAGTGTGGATCACTGCGGATCACATGTGGATTGGTGTGGATCAGATGGTGAATGGATGCTGGTGGGTTCGGTTCGGTCCGGTTCGGTGTGGTGACAGGGTGGGACGGCGGCGCTCAGCGCACCGCCTCCAGGCCCTCCATGCTGCAACCCAGCATCTCGGCGATCGATTCGAGGGCGTCCCCGTCGAGGGCCTTCAGCTCCTTCTCGTCCATGCCCAGGTCGGCCAGGATGTCGGCGTCACCGAGCGGGCCGATCGGGACCGGGGCGTCGTCGGCGTCCTCGTCGTCCCGGTCCGGTTCGCCGTCCTCGGTGCCGTCCAGGTCGACCAGGCTGTCCAGATCGTCGTCGGGGTCCCGGCCGAGCAGCTCGTCGGTGAGCATCGAGCCGTACGAGGTGCGGGCGGCCGCTGCCGCGTCCGATACGTAGATGTGCGGGTCGTCCTCGCCGTCCACACGGACGACGCCGAACCACGCGTCTTCGTGCTCGATGAAGGCCAATACCGTGTCGTCGTCCTTGGAAGCCAGACGGGCCAGTTCGATCAGATCCGTCAGGGTTTCCACGTCATCGAGCTCTGTGTCGCTCGCTTCCCACCCTTCTGCGGTGCGCGCGAGCAATGCGGCGAAGTACACCGTGACTCTCCCACTGGTCATAGGCGTGCCGGGGTGGGCGGGACAGCGTCCCGGCCCAATCGGAATCGTGGCAGAAACCATCGCTTCGCGAGAGGTCTTCCGCGCTGCGTCGTGCACCAGTCCAAAGAGATGTGGCTCACGCGGACGGAAACGAAACGCGCGGAAACCCTCTCCGGCGGTTCGGTGGGAGCCCTCCAGGGCTCACCAGGAGAACGTCCGCAGGTGTATCGCCCGGCGCATCCGGGCGGCGCGGGCCTGCTGGGGACGCACCCGGTTCCGTACCGCCCTGGCCTCGTTCAGTGCGCGCAGGAAGCGGTCGCGACGGCGGCGGCGGTCCGCGGCGGACTCCGTCTCCTGCGCGGTCGCGTCGGCCATGGTCACATCACTCCTCGGGGCCGAGGTATCGCCCCGGGGGCCGCCGGGGCGCTCTTGCCCACTTTCCCCCGAAACGGCGGTTTGATGCCAGTACGGCGGCAGACGGTGGAGCGCACGGGAGGCGCGCGGGAGGTCAGGGCGGCGGCCGGGCTCCGGGGGCAGCCGGGCTCCGGGGGCAGCTGGGCCCCGGGGGCTCGGTTAGTGTCGTTGCCATGCGGATCCACGTCGTCGACCACCCGCTGGTGGCGCACAAACTCACCACGCTGCGCGACAAGCGCACCGACTCCCCCACCTTCCGGCGGCTCGCCGACGAGCTGGTGACCCTGCTCGCGTACGAGGCCACGCGCGATGTGCGCACCGAACAGGTCGACATCGAGACCCCGGTGACGACCACGACCGGGGTGCGGCTGTCCCATCCGCGTCCCATGGTGGTGCCGATCCTGCGGGCCGGTCTCGGGATGCTCGACGGCATGGTGCGGCTGCTGCCCACCGCCGAGGTCGGCTTCCTGGGCATGATCCGCGACGAGGAGACGCTCCAGGCGTCCACCTACGCCACCCGGATGCCCGAGGACCTCTCCGGCCGTCAGGTGTACGTCCTGGACCCGATGCTCGCCACCGGCGGGACGCTGGTCGCGGCGATCAAGGAGCTGATATCGCGGGGCGCCGACGATGTGACCGCGCTGTGTCTGCTGGCGGCGCCCGAGGGCGTCGAGCTCATGGAGCGCGAGCTGGCGGGTGCGCCGGTGACGGTGGTCACCTCGTCCATCGACGAGCGGCTCAACGAGCAGGGGTACATCGTGCCCGGTCTGGGCGACGCGGGCGACCGGATGTACGGGACCGCCGGCTGACCACCCTCCTTCCAGGCGCTCTACGACGGTTCAGCGGCAGGGCGTGCCGGAGGGCGTGGGCGAGGGCGTGGCCAGGGCGGCCAGAGCCTTCTCGGCGTCCTTCTGCTTGACCAGGGTTTTGAAACCGCTGCCGATGATCAGGTCGATGTCCTTGCCGTCCCGCGCGTCGTTCTTGGTCTGGGCCCCGTCGAGCTGGGTGCCGAGCACGTTGAACGCCCCGTCGTCGGCGCCCGGGGCGCCGAGCAGTATCCCGGAAGCCTTGACCTTCTTGTCGTACTCGGCCGGGGCGTTGCCCACCTTGCCGATCTTGAAGCCGCGCTTCTTCAGCTCGTCCGCGGTGTTCTTGGCGAGGCCGGAACGCGTGGTCGCGTTGTAGACGTTGACCGTGATCTGGGCGGGCTTCGGCAGCTTCCCGCCCGTACGGTCGCTGTTGCCGCTCTGGCCGCTGTCGCCCCGACCGGACTTCGCGTTCTCGTCGGGGCGCTTGTCGCCGCGCTCACAGTCCCCGGTGCCGTGTGCCGCGCGGACCGTCTGGCCGTCGCCGTCGCCGGAGAAGACGTCGATGAGCTGAAGCGTTCCCCAGCCCACCAGGCCGAGCGCCAGGACCGAGCCGAACGCGGCGAAGACCAGCCGCCTGCGGTTCCGGGGTCGGCTCATCCGCGGATAGCGATCGCCCGTAATGCGGTACTTTCCGCCCATGCCTGGAGGGGTCAGCATGCTCATGTGCGCAGCGTAGTGCGGGCTGGTGGCGATGCCTACTAAATGATCAATGGTTGGTGCTCAGAGCAACCCGAAAGGGTCAAGAAAGATCGAAGCCGGTCGGCGGCGATCGGTCGCCAGGGGCGGCGCGGGCGCGGTCAGCCCTCGAGTTCCAGGACGCGCGCGTGCAGCACCTGGCGCTGCTGGAGCGCGGCGCGCACCGCGCGGTGCAGCCCGTCCTCCAGATAGAGGTCGCCCTGCCACTTCACGACATGGGCGAAGAGGTCCCCGTAGAACGTCGAGTCCTCCGCGAGCAGCGTCTCCAGATCGAGCTGCTGCTTCGTCGTGACCAACTGGTCAAGACGTACCGGGCGTGGGGCGACATCCGCCCACTGGCGGGTGCTTTCCCGGCCGTGGTCGGGATAGGGCCGACCGTTTCCGATGCGCTTGAAGATCACACGGAAAGCCTACCGGGCAAGCGCCTTCCGGCGCAGCCAAGGCGCGGGAGTGCCGGGCGGGGGCCCGCTCCCACAGTGCTCCCACACTGCTCCGGCACCGCACCTACAGCGCTCAGAAAAATGGAAAAAATACGCGAAAGGGTCTAGGCGCCCAAGGGGGGTCGGAGTAACGTAAATAACAGCCTGCGGGGCGAGCGAGGGAGCTCGACCGGAGAGACATTCAGGACAGAGGACGTCAGTCCCCCGGAATGTCTTCTAGATGGCCGGGCTGAGAGGCTCGAAGGTCGGGGAGACCGGAGAGCGACCTCCAAACACCTGATACGGACAATGCCGCCGAAGGGAGCCCACCTCGCAGGTTTTGTCCTGCCCGCGCACCATGGCCTCATGGCCGTTCCCGAACCTCCACCGGATGCGGAGCCGGGCCGCGCGCCGGAGTCGGACCGCGCGCCGGAGCCGCGCCGCTGCCTGGTCACCGGGGCCACCGGCTATATCGGCGGCAGGCTGGTGCCCGAGCTGCTGGCGGCGGGGCACCAGGTGCGGTGTGTGGCCCGTTCGCCCGAGAAGCTGCGCGACCACCCCTGGGCGGGGCGGGTGGAGACCGTACGCGGAGATGTGACCGACGAGGAGTCGCTGCGCGCCGCCATGGAGGGCGTGGACGTCGCGTACTACCTGGTGCACGCGCTGGGCACCGGACCCGGCTTCGAGGAGACCGACCGCCGTGCCGCCCGGATCTTCGGGAGGCGGGCGCGGGCCGCCGGGGTGCGCCGGATCGTCTACCTCGGCGGGCTCACCCCGTACGGCGTGCCCGAACGCGAGCTGTCGCCCCATCTGCGGTCCCGGGCCGAGGTGGGCCGGGTGCTGCTGGACTCCGGGGTGCCGACGGCCGTGCTGCGGGCCGGTGTGATCATCGGCTCGGGCTCGGCCTCGTTCGAGATGCTGCGCTACCTCACCGAGCGGCTGCCGGTGATGGTGACGCCCCGCTGGGTGCGCACCCGTACCCAGCCGATCGCCGTCCGTGATGTGCTGCGCCTGCTGGTGGGCTGCGCCACGCTGCCGGACGAGGTGCACCGGGCCTTCGACATCGGCGGCCCCGACGTCCTCACCTACCGCGACATGATGCGGCGGTACGCGGCCGTGACCGGGCTGCGGCGGCGGCTCATCGCACCGGTTCCGGTGCTCACCCCCGGGCTGTCCAGTCTGTGGGTCGGCCTGGTCACGCCCGTGCCGGGCGCCATCGCCCGCCCGCTGGTGGAGTCGCTGCGCCATGAAGTGGTGTGCGCCGAACGGGACCTCGCACACCATGTGCCGGATCCGCCGGGCGGGCCGCTCGGGGTGGACCAGGCGCTGGAACTGGCCCTGCGGCGGATCCGCGACGCGGACGTGGCCACCCGCTGGTCCTCCGCCGCCACCCCCGGCGCGCCCAGCGATCCGCTGCCCACCGACCCCGACTGGGCGGGCGGCAGCCTCTACCAGGACCGTCGCGAGCGCGCGGTGGACGCCTCGCCGGAGGACGTCTGGCGGGTGGTGGAGGGGATCGGCGGTGAGAACGGCTGGTACTCGCTGCCGCTCGCCTGGGCGTTGCGCGGCTGGATCGACACCCTGGTGGGCGGCGTCGGGCTGCGCCGGGGCCGCCGGGACGCGGCGCGGCTCAGGGTGGGCGACAGCCTCGACTTCTGGCGGGTGGAGGAGATCCTGCCGCCCCGGCTGCTGCGGCTCCGGGCCGAGATGCGATTGCCGGGGCCGGCCTGGCTGGAGATGGCGGTCGACCGGGACGCGCGGGGCGGGGCGGTGTACCGGCAGCGGGCGCTGTTCCATCCGCGCGGCCTCGGCGGGCACCTGTACTGGTGGTCGGTCGCGCCCTTCCACGCCCTCGTCTTCGGTGGAATGGCCCGGAACATCGCCGTCCGGGCCGAGAGGGACGCGGCCGGGAGGGATACGGGCTGGAAGGACGCGGCCGGGACGAGCGGGTCCGCGTTCCGCCCACGGTGAACGACCCCGTCGCCGGCCGGGACGAACGGGCCCGCGTTCCGCCCAGGGTGAACGCCCCGCGCGTGGTGAACCCCGTCACCCCGCGCACGGTGCACCGCGTCACCCCGCACACGGCGAACCGCGTCACCGGGACCCGTTCGGCCGCAGTCCCTCGAAGGCGAGCGGCAGCTGTCGCGGGCCGCGCAGCACCGCGTTGCGCCGGTAGGTCGGCGGGTCCTCCAGCAGCCGGGGCCGGTCCAGCCGGCGGGCCAGTTCGGTCAGCGCGATCTGCGCCTCCAGCCGGGCCAGCGGTGCGCCGAAGCAGCACCGGTTCCGGTGCTCACCCCCGGGCTGTCCAGTCTGTGGGTCGGCCTGGTCACGCCCGTGCCGGGCGCCATCGCCCGCCCGCTGGTGGAGTCGCTGCGCCATGAAGTGGTGTGCGCCGAACGGGACCTCGCGCACCATGTGCCGGATCCGCCGGGCGGGCCGCTCGGGGTGGACCAGGCGCTGGAACTGGCCCTGCGGCGGATCCGCGACGCGGACGTGGCCACCCGCTGGTCCTCCGCCGCCACCCCCGGCGCGCCCAGCGATCCGCTGCCCACCGACCCCGACTGGGCGGGCGGCAGCCTCTACCAGGACCGTCGCGAGCGCGCGGTGGACGCCTCGCCGGAGGACGTCTGGCGGGTGGTGGAGGGGATCGGCGGTGAGAACGGCTGGTACTCGCTACCGCTCGCCTGGGCGTTGCGCGGCTGGATCGACACCCTGGTGGGCGGCGTCGGGCTGCGCCGGGGCCGCCGGGACGCGGCGCGGCTCAGGGTGGGCGACAGCCTCGACTTCTGGCGGGTGGAGGAGATCCTGCCGCCCCGGCTGCTGCGGCTCCGGGCCGAGATGCGATTGCCGGGGCCGGCCTGGCTGGAGATGGCGGTCGACCGGGACGCGCGGGGCGGGGCGGTGTACCGGCAGCGGGCGCTGTTCCATCCGCGCGGCCTCGGCGGGCACCTGTACTGGTGGTCGGTCGCGCCCTTCCACGCCCTCGTCTTCGGTGGAATGGCCCGGAACATCGCCGTCCGGGCCGAGAGGGACGCGGCCGGGAGGGATACGGGCTGGAAGGACGCGGCCGGGACGAGCGGGTCCGCGTTCCGCCCACGGTGAACGACCCCGTCGCCGGCCGGGACGAACGGGCCCGCGTTCCGCCCAGGGTGAACGCCCCGCGCGTGGTGAACCCCGTCACCCCGCGCACGGTGCACCGCGTCACCCCGCACACGGCGAACCGCGTCACCGGGACCCGTTCGGCCGCAGTCCCTCGAAGGCGAGCGGCAGCTGTCGCGGGCCGCGCAGCACCGCGTTGCGCCGGTAGGTCGGCGGGTCCTCCAGCAGCCGGGGCCGGTCCAGCCGGCGGGCCAGTTCGGTCAGCGCGATCTGCGCCTCCAGCCGGGCCAGCGGTGCGCCGAAGCAGCTGTGGACACCGCTGCCGAAGCCCAGGTGCTGGTTGTCCCTGCGCTGCGGATCGAACCGGTCGGGATCGGGGAAGCGCTGCGGATCGCGGTTGCCCGAGGCCAGCAGCAGCCAGACGGGCGCTCCCTCGGGGATGGTCACGCCCGCGATGTCGATCTCCGAGAGCGGGGTGCGCTGGGGAAGCATCTGCACCGGCGGATCGAACCGCAGCAGCTCCTCCACCAGCGGGACGACCAGATGGGGGTCCGCGCGCAGCCGGCTGAGCACATCGGGGTTGCGCAGCAGGGTCAGCATGCCGTTGGTGATCAGGTTGACGGTGGTCTCGTGCCCCGCCACCAGCAGCAGCGCCGCGGTGCTCAGCAGCTCCGTACGGCTCATCCCCTCCTCCGGACCCTGCCCGCCGACCAGGGCGGAGAGCATGTCGTCACCGGGGGAGCGGCGGCGCTTCTCGATCAGCTCGGACAGATACCCCGCCAGCTCCGTACGGGCCTGCCGGGTGGTCCGCTGCCGCTCGGCGGCGTCCGCCTCCGGATCGGGGTCGAGGCCGGTGGCGAGGGCGCCGGCCCAGCTGTGGAAGCGCGCCTCGTCCTCGCGGTCCACCCCGAGCAGCCGGCAGATCACGGTGACCGGGAACGGGTACGAGAAGTGGTCGACGAGATCGATCCGGTCCCGGCCCTCGAAGCCGTCGATCAGCTCGCCGACGATCCGGGTGAGTTCACCGCGCATGGTGTGGAGCCGGCGCGGGGTGTGCGGCGGGCCGAAGGGCGCCATCGCGAGTCGGCGCAGCCGGTCGTGCTCGGGTGGGTCGAGCTTCAGGAAGCTGGGCGGCAGTCCCGTCTCGTCCGCCTCGATCAGCTCCGGCGCGGTCCGCGGGTCCAGATTGCGCGCGTCGGAGCTGAGCCGGGGGTCGTGCAGCAGACCGTGGATCTCCCAGTAGGTGGAGACGATGTACGGACCCCCCTCGTCGTGCGCCACGGGCGTCTTGCGCAGCTCGGCGTAGATCGGGTACGGGTCGGCACGATGGGCGTAGTCGGTGATCTGCCGCACGAGCGAGCCTTGCGTCTGCGTCATGGCTGAGTGAGTTCCTTCCGGGTCCGTTGTCCGGACAGCGAGGAGCCCGGGAAGCCGGCCGGGACCGCCGCGGCCCGCGGACCGGCCGAGGCGCCCACGATCACGATCCGCCCCTGGAACCGGGGCGCACGCACCACGCCGTCACCGGACAAGCCTCATTTCGGGGCCCCGCCTTTCCACAGCTCGGATCGGTCCCCCCGCTCAGCATGGGCGAGGCGGCCTGTGCCCGCGCGTACAGCCGGGCCAAAGGGGCGACCGCCCGACCGCCCGACCGCCCGCCCGCACCCAGGCCGCTCGTTACGATGGAGCGCCGCGCGCCGGGCGCGTGTGGCGTGGAAGGAGACGGTGTGACGGACCACGACCGGACCGGCGGGCCCGGCTGGCCCCGCCGCCCCCGTCGGCGTGGCCAGGGCGAACTGGAGGCGCAGGTGCTCGCGGCGCTGCGCCGGGCGCCGGGGCCGGTGACCGCCGCATGGGTGCAGGAGCGGATCGAGGGCGAGCTCGCCTACACCACGGTCATGACCATCCTGTCCCGGCTGCACGCCAAGCAGGCCGTGACCCGCGAACGCGCGGGCCGCTCCTTCGTCTGGCGGGCGGCGTCGGACGAGGCGGGGCTCGCGGCGCTGCGGATGCGCCGGGTGCTGGACGGCCAGGACGACCGCGAGGCGGTCCTGGCCAGCTTTGTGACCGGACTGACCCAGGATGACGAGCGGCTGCTGCGCGACCTGCTGAGCGACGTGGCGGAGGAGCCGGAGGACTGACCGATGGGCGTCTTCGTCTTCCTCCCGCTGGTTCTGCCCTTAACGGCGCTGCCGATCGCTCGGCTCGCCGAGCAGCATCTCCACCCGCGCACCGCCACCCGGCTGCTGACCCTCGTGGGCGCCGTCCTCGCGGTGTGCTCCACGCTGTGCCTGGGACTGCTGATGGTCGTCGGTACGGCACAGCTGCCGGGCAACCCGCTGCCGGACAGCTGGTCGGACCCCGAGGTACGGGCGGCGGTGCCCTACGACGTGGTGGCCGGGAAGGCGGCGATCGGCGCGCTGGCGGCGGTGGCCGTCGCCTGTACGGCCACCTGGCTGCGCCATGGACGGGTACGGCGCAGCGCTCAGCTCGCGCTCGCCGGACTGCCGGAGTCGCCGGTCGCGGTGCTGCCCGACGACAAGGCGTACGCGTACGCGCTGCCCGGGACCTCCGGACGGACGGGGAAACCGGGCCGGATCGTCGTCTCCACCGGGATGCTGGACAGCCTCAACCCCCGCGAGCGCCGGGCCCTGATCGCGCATGAGCGCGCCCACCTGACCGCGCACCACCACCGCCATCTGCTGACCGCGCAGCTCGCGGCGCGGGCCAATCCGCTGCTGCGGCCGCTCCGGGCCGCGGTGGACTACTGCGCCGAGCGCTGGGCGGACGAGGAGGCGGCCCGGGAGGTCGGCGACCGCCGGGTGATGGCGCTGGCGGTCGGCAAGGCCGCCCTGGTCTCCCAGGGCACGCCGGGCCCGACGCTCGCCGGGATCGCCGCGCCGGGGCCGGTGCCGCGCAGGGTCGCGGCGCTGCTGGGCCCGGTGCCGCCGTCCCGGCCCTGGCCGCCGACCTGGACGGCCGCGGGGCTGGCCCTGTGGGTCGCCGCGGTGGGCACGGCCGCGTCCGCCGTCTCCTCGGCGAACGCGGCGGTCGCCCTGGTACTCGTCCTGCATGCCGCGACCCCGCTGTAGGGCCGGCCGCGACGGTCGACGCGGCGTCCCGGCCGGCCGGCGGCTGTGGACGCCGGCCGGCGCGCGGAAGGGGGCGCCGGTCGGCGCGCGAGGGGGGCGCGTGCGCGGAGCGGCTTACAGGTCGAACTCGGCCGGGGGAAGCTCCAGCGTGTAGCACGCCTCGCGGACCACGGCCTGCTCGGTCTTGTCGAAGTCGCCGTCGGCGCCGCCGATGACGATGCCGATCTGGATCACGGCGCGCGCCTCGGCCGGCTTCTTCTTGGCCTTGGCGATCTCCTGCAACACGCTCACCTTGCCGAAGTCGAAGTCGGTGATGAGCTTGTTGAGGTAGTCGTTGAAGCGACGCTGGAGGTCGTCGGCCGGGAAGTTCTGCAACACCTCATTGGTGGCGATCAGCTGGGCGACGCGCTGCCGCTCGGCCGGGTCGATCGAGCCGTCCGCCGCCGCCACCAGCGCACACATCGCCATGCTCGCATCGCGGAACGCGCCGCTCTTCAAGTCGTTCTTCTTCGCCTCGAGCTGACTCTGCATCGTCTGGGCGGATTCCTTGATGCGGTCCCACAGGGCCATGGCCACTCCATTCACAGGTTCGTTGGTTAGCATCTACAGCTGTGTAGAAGTTAGCAGGCGGGGCCGGTCGAAGCTGGATGGATCGGCCCTCTTTGTCACTCTCTGAACTGCCCGCAGGGTCGGAGAAGTTCCCCGGTCGAGGAGGTGACGGATGTGCTGGGCTGGGCGTAAACCCTCGTACGCGAGGGCTGAGCCTTCTTCGGCGCGGTTCGGTGGCGACCACTATGGTGCGTGGAATGTTCCACTCCGCAATCCTCCGCCCAAACCCAGGAAGAGTCGGGATCGTCCCCACAGGTTCCCCCGGAGGCTGTATGTGATGAACATCTCGTCCTTATTGCCCGCGCGACGGGCACCGGCGGCCCCGCCCTCCGAGGCGGCTCCGGCCCCTGTGGAGGCTTCGGCCGCGTCCCGTGTGCCGAAACAGCGTGACGCGTTCTTCGACAACGCCAAGTACCTGGCGATCGTGCTGGTCGCGATGGGGCACGCGTGGGAGCCCCTGAGGGGCGGCAGCAGAGCGGCGTCCGCGCTCTACATGACCGTCTACACGTTCCATATGCCGGTGTTCATCCTCATCTCCGGGTACTTCTCGCGGAGTTTCGACCTCCGGCCGGACCGTCTCAAGCGCCTGATCACCGGTGTCGCCGTCCCCTACGTCCTCTTCGAGGTCGCGTACACCTTCTTCAAGCGGTGGGCGGGCGACGATCCGTCCTATCCGATCAGCCTGCTCGACCCCTGGTACCTGACCTGGTTTCTGATCGCGCTCTTCGTCTGGCGGCTGACCACGCCGCTGTGGCGGATCGTGCGGTGGCCGGTGCCGGTGGCGCTCTCCGTCGCCGCGCTCGCCACCTGTTCGCCGGAGATCGGTGACGATCTGGATCTCCAGCGGGTGCTCCAGTTCCTGCCGTTCTTCGTCCTGGGGTCGCAGATGCGGCCGGAGCACTTCGAGATGGTGCGGCGGCGCGAGGTCAGATGGCTGTCGGTGCCGGTGGCCGCCGCCGCGGTGGTCTTCGCCTACTGGGCCGTGCCGCGGATGAACCCGGCGTGGTTCTACCGCATGGACAGCGCGGAGGAGCTGGGTGCGCCCTGGTGGGTCGGGGCGGTGATGACGTTCGCCCTCTTCGGCTGCTCCATGGTGCTCGCCGTGTGCTTCCTCGCCTGGGTGCCCCGGCGCCGGACGTGGTTCACGGTGCTCGGCGCCGGGACGCTGTACGGCTATCTGCTGCACGGCTTCCTCGCCAAGGGCTCCCGCTTCTGGGACTGGTACGACCACCCGTGGCTGCACCGGCCGTTGGGGGAGATCGCGGTGACGGCCGTGGGGGCGGCCGTGGTGACCGCCTTGTGCAGCCCGCCCGTCCAGCGGATGTTCCGCTTCGCGATGGAGCCGCGAATGGAATGGGCCTTCCGGCCGACCGGGCGGTCCGACGGCGGTCCCGGTGCCGGTGTCGGCGGCCGTGTCGGCGGCCGTCTCGGTTCTGGTGTCGGTGCTGGTGCCGGTGTTGACGGGACCGTGGGCCGGCGGGGCCGCACCTGACCGGGTTGGGTGGCTCCCCGTACGGCCCCGGCCCAACGCCCTGCCGACCGCTCCGGCCTCGTGGCCGCGGCGGTCGGCTCGGCATTTGTGTGATTAATGAGGCTGTCGGATAGGCCAGGAGTGGCCTGGGTAGCCCGTAGCCGACCCGGTCCGTAGTCGGACGGCTACGGGCCACCGTCGAACGGAGAGGTGCCGGCCCACCAGTGACACAGCCCTTTCAACTCCCCGACTTCTACATGCCGTATCCGGCGCGGCTGAACCCCCATGTCCAGGAGGCACGGGAGCACTCCACCCAGTGGGCCCGCGAGATGGGAATGCTCGAGGGCTCGGGGATCTGGGAGCAGGAGGATCTCGACGCCCACGACTACGCCCTGCTCTGCGCGTACACCCACCCCGACTGTTCCGGCGCGGAACTCTCGCTGATCACGGACTGGTATGTGTGGGTGTTCTTCTTCGACGACCACTTCCTGGAGACGTTCAAGCGCTCCCAGGACCGTGCCGCCGGTAAGGCGTATCTCGACCGGCTGCCCGCCTTCATGCCGATGGATCCGGGTGCCGGGACGCCCGAGCCCACCAACCCGGTCGAGGCGGGGCTCGCGGATCTGTGGGTGCGGACGGTGCCTTCGATGTCGGCGGACTGGCGGGCGCGGTTCCGGGAGAGCACCGAGAATCTGCTCAACGAATCGCTCTGGGAGCTCTCGAACATCAACATCGACCGGATCCCCAACCCGGTCGAGTACATCGAGATGCGCCGTAAGGTCGGCGGCGCGCCCTGGTCGGCCGGGTTGGTCGAGCACGCGGTGGGGGCGGAGGTGCCGGCGGTGATCGCCGGGTCGCGGCCGATGCGCGTGTTGCGCGACGCCTTCTCGGACGCGGTGCATCTGCGCAACGACCTGTTCTCCTACCAGCGGGAGATCGAGGAGGAGGGCGAGCTCAGCAATGGCGTCCTGGTCCTCGAGACGTTCCTGGGCTGTACCACCCAGGAGGCGGCCGACTCCGTCAATGAGCTGCTCACCTCACGGCTGAGGCAGTTCGAGAACACCACGCTCACCGAGCTCGGCCCGCTCTTCGCCGAACACGGCCTGGACCCGGCGGCCTGCGCGGGCGTCCTCGCCTACGTCAAGGGGCTCCAGGACTGGCAGTCCGGCGGCCACGAGTGGCATATGCGCTCCAGCCGCTATATGAACGGCGCGAACGGCGCCGATGGCGTGAACGGCTCGGACAGTGCGAACGCGGCGGGCGGCCGCACCGGTCAGGAGGCCACGGCCGCCGCGTGGTCCCCGTTCGCGCTCAGCGGCCTCGGCGTCTCGGCGGCGAACCTGCCGCTGACCACCGGCCGGGCGGAGGCGGCGAGGGCACGCGGGTTCAGCCACGTCCCGTTCCAGCGGACCGGGCCGTCCCTGCTGCCGGACTTCTTCATGCCGTTCACCCTCCGGCTCAATCCACATCTGCCCGCCGCCCGCCGCAATCTGACCGACTGGGCACACCGGATGGGCATCCTCGAACCGCAGCCCGACCTGTCCGGTGCGCAGGTCTGGGACGAGCACCGGCTGCTCGCCGCCGACCTTCCGCTGTGCGCGGCGGGCATCCACCCGGACGGCTCCCCGGACGAGCTCGATCTGACATCCGGCTGGCTGGCCTGGGGCACCTACGCCGACGACTACTATCCGGCGGTCTTCGGCCGCACCCGTGATCTGGCCGGGGCGCGGGCGTGCAACGCCCGGCTCGGGGCGTTCATGCCGCTCGACGCGGGCCCCACCCCGGCCCCGGCGAACGCGCTGGAGCGGTCGCTGGCCGATCTGTGGGGCCGTACGGCGGGGCCGATGGAGGAGTCGGCGCGCCGCGAGTTCCGTCAGTCCATCGAGGACATGACCGCCAGCTGGCTGTGGGAGCTGGCCAACCAGACGCAGCACCGGATCCCCGATCCGGTCGACTACATCGAGATGCGCAGGCACACCTTCGGCTCCGATCTCACCATGAGCCTGTGCCGGCTGACGCGCGGACGGCGGGTGCCGCCCGAGATCTACCGCAGCGGCCCGGTCCGTTCGCTGGAGAACGCCGCCATGGACTACGCGACCCTGCTGAACGACGTCTTCTCGTACCAGAAGGAGATCGAGTTCGAGGGCGAGGTCCACAACGGCGTCCTCGTCGTCCAGAACTTCTTCGACTGCGACTATCCGACCGGGGTCGCCATCGTGAACGATCTGATGACCTCCCGGATGCGGCAGTTCCAGCATGTCGCGGAGCAGGAGTTCCCTGTGCTGTACGACGACTTCGACCTGGGGCCGGAGGCCCGGGAGGCCATGGACGGCTATGTGGGGGAGCTGCGCGACTGGATGACCGGGATCATGAACTGGCACCGGGAGGTGCCGCGCTACCGGGAGGACGAGCTGCGCCGCGCGGCTCGGCGTCCGGCCGGGTTCGGGGGCGGGGTCGGAGCTGGGATCGGGGCCGGGGCGGGGAGTGGGGCCGGGGCCGCGTCCGGGGCGCGGCCGGTGGCCCCCTGGCAGGGGCCCACCGGGCTCGGCACCTCGGCCGCGCGGATTCCGGCGCCTGCCGGAGCACGTCCGTAAGTCCGCCAGTCCGTCAGTCCGCAAGTCCGTAAGGGGCTCGCTCGGTCCGTAAGGACCTCGCCGCAGGCCGCCGCCCCGCCTTGTCCACCGGGACGAGGCGGGGCGGCCGCTTGTGGGTCCCCGGCCGCGATGCCCTTCCCCGGCCCGGCCGCTTCCCGAACCATGGGTTCCGCCCGCGACACCAGCCGGCCGGTGCGGATGCCGGAATCCGGCGGCGGGACGATCGCGTGCAGTGATGACCACCGAGGAAGTAGGAAGGCGAGCGACCGTGACGACGGATGACGATCTCTGCTTCAGGACCGCGCTGGAACTCAGCGACCTGCTGCGCACCCGCGAGCTGTCCGCCCGCGAGTTGCTCGAGGCCCATCTGGCCCGTATCGAACGGGTCAACCCCGCCGTCAACGCGATCGTCACCCTGGTCGCGGAGCGGGCCCGGGAGGCCGCCGCGGAGGCCGATGAGCGGATCGCGGCCGGGGAGGAGCTCGGACCGCTGCACGGGCTGCCCATCGCCCACAAGGACCTCCACGAGACCGCGGGCATCCGCACCAGCCATGGCTCGCCGCTCGCCGACGGCGTACCCGACCGGGACGATCTGGTGGTCGAACGGATCCGGGCCGCCGGTGCGATCACCATCGGCAAGACCAACGTGCCGGAGTTCGGGGCCGGTTCGCACACCTTCAACCCCATCTTCGGCGCCACCCACAACCCGTACGCCCTGGGGCTCAGCGCGGGTGGCAGCAGCGGGGGTGCGGCGGCCGCGCTGGCCTCCGGCATGATCCCGATAGCGGACGGCAGCGACACCGGCGGCTCGCTGCGCAATCCGGCCTCGTTCTGCAATGTCGTGGGTCTGCGCCCGTCGCCCGGACGGGTCCCCAACTGGCCCGCCGCAGACGCCTGGAGCACCCTCGGCGTCAAGGGGCCGATGGCCCGCACCGTGGCCGACACCGCCCTGCTGCTGTCCGCCATCGCCGGACCGGACGCACGGTCGCCGATCGCCCTGGAGGAGCCCGGCGCCCGCTTCGCCCGCCCCCTCGACCGCGATCTGACGGGGCTGCGGGTGGCCTGGTCGCCGGATCTCGGGGGGCTGGTGCCGGTGCAGCCCGAGGTGGCCGCGGCGGTCGAATCGGCGGTGGAGGTCTTCACCGGCCTCGGCTGTGTCGTGGAGCGGGCCTGCCCGGACCTGACCGAGGCCGACGAGGTCTTCCGGACGCTGCGCGCCTCGATGTTCGAGGTCGCCTTCGGCCCGCTCATGGACCGCCACCCCGAGGGGCTGAAGCGGACCATCCGGGAGAACGCCGAGGCGGGGCGCAAGCTCACCGGCCCGGACGTCGCCCGCGCCGAGGTGCTGCACACCCAGCTCTACCACCGGGTCCGGGAGTTCTTCGGCCGCTATGACGTGCTGCTGCTCCCGGTCAGCCAGGTGGTGCCGTTCGACGTCGGCATCGAGTACCCGACGGAGGTCGCCGGGGTGGCCATGGACGACTATCTGGACTGGATGCGCTCGGCGTATCTGATCAGCTCGACCGGCAGCCCGGCGCTGTCCGTGCCGGCCGGGTTCACCCCCGGCGGGCTTCCGGTCGGACTACAGATCGTCGGGCCGCACCGGGCGGACTTCGCGGTCCTCCAGGTCGGCCACGCCTTCGAACAGGCCACCGGGCACTGGCGGCGGCGCCCGACGGGGATCGGGTAACCGAGGTGCGGGGGCGGCGGTGCGGGTGGTCGGGGCGGCGTGCTCTCGGTGGCCTGGACGGCGCGGTCCCGCGGACGGCGCGGCCCGCGGACGGCGCGGTGCCCGCACCCGTGCGCTGCCCGCCCCCGTACCCCGATGATGGCGTTCCACCCATGGGAAGGAGCGCATTCGTGCCCACTGCCACCGGTCCGTCCCGCCCTCCGCGCAGCGCCGTCGTCGTCGGCGCGGGCATGGTCGGCCTTGCCACCGCCTGGTCGCTCCAGGAGCACGGCGTCGAGGTCACCGTCGTGGAGCGGCGGCACCCCGCGGCCGGGGCCTCCTGGGGGAACGCCGGCTGGCTGTCCCCGGCCCTGACGCTGCCGCTGCCCGAACCCGCCGCGCTCCGTTACGGGGTGCGCAGCCTGGTCTCGCCCGAGTCGCCCGTCTACATCCCGCCCCGGCCCGACCCCCGGCTCGCCCGCTTCCTGCTCGCCTTCACCCGGAACTGCACCCCGCGCCGCTGGCGGGTCCTGGCCGCCACCTTCGCCACGCTGAACCGCCGTGCGCTGGACGCGTACGACGCCCTCGCGGCGGCCGGTGTCGCCGAACCGACCCGGTCCGCCGAACCCTGTCTGCTCGCCTTCCGCACCGCGGCCGAGCGCGCCCGGATGGTCGAGGAGCTGGAGCAGGCCCGCGCGGCCGGTTTCGAGATCGCGTACGAGCCGATGGACGGGGACCGGGCCCGTGCGCTGGAACCGGCGCTCGGCGACGGCATCGGCGCGGCCGTCGAACTCCACGGCCAGCGCTATCTCAACCCCGGGAACTTCGTCCGCGCCCTCGCCGGCGCGGTGCGCGAGCGCGGCGGCGAGATCCTGGAGCGGACGGAGGTGTCCGGAATCCGGGACCTCGGGCGGGAGGTGGCCGTCGCCACCGCCGGGGGCCAACTCCGCGCGGACGTCGCCGTCGTGGCCACCGGGGCCTGGCTGGACGGGCTGGTCCGCCCGTTCGGGGTCCGGGTGCCGGTCCAGGCCGGACGCGGCTACAGCTTCAGCGTCCCGGCCGAGGGCGCCCCCACCCGTCCCACGTACCTGGCCGCCCAGAAGGTCGTCTGCACTCCGCTGGGCGGGGGCCGGGTGCGGGTCGCGGGGATGATGGAACTGGCCCCCGCGGAACGGCCGGTGGACCCGCGCCGGATTCAGGCGATCATCGCGGCGGCCCGTCCGCTGCTGCGGGGCATCGACTGGGACGCCCGTACGGACACCTGGGTCGGCGCCCGCCCCTGCACCCCCGACGGGCTGCCGCTGGTCGGCCCGACCGGCTCGCCGCGCGTCTACGTCAACGGCGGCCACGGCATGTGGGGCGTGGCCCTCGGCCCGCTCAGCGGACGGCTGCTGGCCGACGCCATCGCGACCGGCACCTCCCCGGCCGAACTGGCCGCGCTGCATCCGCTGCGCTGATCCGCGGCCGCTGCGCCGATCCGCGGCCGCCGCGCCGACCGTCCGGGCGCCGCACGTTTGGGGCCGGTGGTCTCGGATACCCGCCGTGCTGAGCGACGCGGCAACGTCGAAAGGAGTCACCGATGAGCACCGTGCGGGAGTCCGTCGAGGTTAGGGTTCCGCTCCACACCGCCTACGACCAGTGGACGCAGTTCACCGAGTTCCCGAGGTTCATGGAAGGCGTGGACCAGGTCACCCAGGTGGACGACCGCCACAATCACTGGGCGACCTCCATCGCGGGTGTGCGCCGGGAGTTCGACACCGAGATCGTGGATCAGCTCCCCGACGAGCGCATCGCATGGCGGACCACCTCCGGTGACGTGCAGCAGCAGGGTCTGGTGACCTTCGAGTCCGTTGACGAGGACCACACCCGGGTCAACCTGGCCATGGTCTTCGAGCCGACCGGTATGGCGGAGAAGGCCGCGGAGATGACCGGGACGCTCGACCGGCGGGTGAAGGGGGACCTGCGGAGGTTCAAGGACTTCATCGAGCAGCGGGGCGAGGCGGAAGGCGGCTGGCGCGGCCGGATCTCCCCCGGCTGACCTCCCCGGCTGACCGCACCCTGGCCGCACTCTGACCGTTCCCTGACCGCACCGAACGAGTGCGTGAGGGCGCCGACCCCACCGGTCGGCGCCCTCACGCATGTCTGCGGGATTTTCCAGATCTTGTCCGCCCGCCCATATCGGAGCAATCTGGATACATGGGAGAGCGAGCGGCCCCCACACTGATCTCATCCGTGCAGCGGGCCTTCCGGCTGATGGAAGCAGTGGGCGCACACGAGGGCGGTGCGCCGGCCAAACAGCTCGCACGGGAGACGGGACTGGCGCTCGCCACCACGTATCACCTGCTGCGGACGCTGGCCCATGACGGCTATGTGCGTCGGCTGGACGACGGCGGCTTCGTGATCGGCGACAGACTGCGCACCCTGGAGGCCGGTGCCCGCGATCAGGCGCTGCTCGCCCGGGTCCGCCCCATCCTCGCCGCGCTGCGCGACGAGCTGTCGGCCGCCGCCTACCTGACCTTCTACGACGAGGGCGAGATCCGGGTCGCGGAGATCGTCGACGGCCCCCGGGCGCCCCGGGTCGATCTGTGGGTGGGGTTCGAGGACGCCGGGCACGCCACCGCGCTCGGCAAATGCGTCCTGCGGGAGCTGGACGACGACGCCCGGCACGAGTATCTGTCCCGCCATACGCTCCCCGGTCTCACGCCCCGCACCGTCACTCACCCCGTCGATCTGCTGCGCCGGCTGGACTCCCCGACCGGCAGTCCGCTGGTCGCGGATCTGGAGGAGTACGCCATGGGCACGGTCTGCTTCGCGGTGCCGGTCTACAGCGGGGAGCGGCTCGGCTCGCTCGGGGTCTCGCTGAGGACGGACCGGCTCGCCCGGCCGGCCGGCATGGATCCGCACCGTGAGCTGTTCCGGACCCGGCTGGTCCCGGCGGCGACCCGGGTGACCAGGAACCTCTCGCTCACTATCTGAAAATCTCGGCCTTGTCGGATGCGTGCAATTACTGCTTACCTGGATGAAGCGGACATTCCGGTGTTCCGGCATCACCGTCTATCGCCGCCTGAGCGGAAGAGAGCAGCGAAGCAGGACATGTTCCCGCCCCGACTTCGCCCCTACGACCCCGACCAGCCGAACCTTCAGCCGTACTTTCCCGGGTACGTCGCCCCCGCGGTGCCCGTACTGATCATTTGTGGCGTGGTGTCGCTCGCCCTCGTCACCTCGGGGGGTCTGGGCTGGCTGCCGATGCTCGCCGTCGGCCCGGCGCTCGCCGCCGCCACCTGCCGACCGTGGGGGGTGCTGAGGGTCGGACTGCTCGCCATCGCGATGAGCGGGCTGCTGGGGGCGTGGGGCGGAGAGCAGCCGCGCACCCTGGCGATCATGGTGGCCACGCCCGCCGCCGTGACCCTGGCGAGCAGTCTGGCCAGTGGTCTGCTCAGGCGCCGTGAGCAGGTTCTCGCCGCGGTCCGCTCGGTCGCCGAGGCCGCCCAGAACGCCCTGCTCAAACCGGTGCCCGCCCGGGTCGGTCAGTTCCAGGTGGCCGTCCGCTACAGCGCCGCCGCCGCCGAGGCGCGGGTGGGCGGCGATCTTTACGCCCTGCTGCCCACCCCGCACGGAGTCCGGCTGATCGTCGGCGATGTGCGCGGCAAGGGACTGCCCGCGGTGAGCACCGCCGCGCTGGTGCTCGGCGTCTTCCGCGAGGCCGCCTACGACGAACCCGACCTGCTCGACGTCGTCGCCAGGATCGAGCGCAGCCTGTCTCGCAACCTGGCGCCCGACGACTTCGTCACCGCCGTGGTCGCCGGGTATCCCGGGGAGGGCCGGATGGAGCTCGTCAACTGCGGACACGCCCCGCCGCTGCTGTTCGGCGCGTCCGGGGTGATCGCCGTCGAGCCCACCCGCCCGGCCCCGCCGCTCGGTCTGGCCTCCCTGGGCGGCGATCAGCCGAGCCTCCAGGCGGTGCCGTTCGCCGACGGGGACCAGCTGCTGCTCTACACCGACGGGGTCATCGAGGCGCGGGACCGGGGCCGGGAGTACTTCCCGCTGCTGGAACGGGTGCCGCGGCACATCTGCGACGAGCCGTCCCGCACGCTCGCCGCGCTCCACGACGAACTGCTGACCCATGTGGGCGGCCGGCTCCACGACGACGCGGCGCTGCTGCTGCTCCGCAAGCCGGCGCTCGGCACGGTGCGCACGGCGGTCGATATGCCGTCGGCCGATGTGCCGTCGACCGATGCGCCGTCGGTGTGATCCCGGATGCCGGTCCGTCAGACGACGCCCGGTCATGACGGCGGCCAGGCGGCCGGGCGGACCCCACCCGGAGTCCGTCCCCGCCCCGGCTGGGGACCGTCCCAGCTGGGGACCGTCCCGGCTGGGGACCGTCCCGGCTGGGGACCGCCCCGGCTGGGGACCGTCCCGGCTGGGGACCGCCCCGCCACCGGGGGTGTAGCCCGTTCCACCCCCAGTACGGGACCGCGCTCCCTCCCGCGCGGCCGCGCCCGTTTCTAGCGTTCTTCGTGGCCGGCGGACCGTCTGATCCGCCCGGTGCGCGGGACACGGAAGAGGGGCGGGACAGATGGACGGGCAGGGGCGGAGCCGTACGACGGCCACCGCGGAACGGGCGGGGACCTGGCACCACGCGCTGAGCCTGGAAGGCGTCAGCCGGGAGTACGGGCGGGGGGTCGTGGCGCTGCACCCCATCCATCTGACGGTGCCGCGCGGGCGGTTCCTCGCGGTGATGGGCCCCTCCGGCTGCGGGAAGTCGACGCTGCTTCAGTGCGCCGCCGGGCTCGACCGGCCGACGGCCGGAACGGTGCGCATCGGCGGTACGGAGCTGTCCTCGCTGAAGGAGGCGGCGCTGACCCGGCTGCGGCGGGAGCGGATCGGTTTCGTCTTCCAGGCACACCACCTGGTGCCGTCGCTGAGCGTCGCGGAGAACGTCGCCCTGCCGCTGCTGCTCGGCCGCCGGACCGTCGGCGACCGCGCCCTGCGGGGGCTCGCGGCGGTCGGACTCGGGGACCGGGGCGACGCCTCGCCGTCCGAGCTGTCCGGCGGGCAGTGCCAGCGGGTGGCGATCGCCCGCGCGCTGGTCACCGCGCCCGACATCGTCTTCGCCGACGAGCCGACGGGCGCACTCGACCCCGCCGCCGCGGAGGAGGTGCTGGCACTGCTGCGGGAGGCCGTCGACCGTGAGGGCCATACGGTCGTCATGGTCACCCATGACCCGTTCGCCGCCGCCTGGGCCGACGAGGCGCTGTTCCTGATGCGGGGGAGGCTCGTCGGACGGCAGGAGCGGCCCGACGCGGCCGACATCCGCCGCTTCCTCAAGGACCTGGGAGTGGGGACGGCGTGAAGGCGACCGCCAGGCGTGGCGTGAAGGCGACCCCCGGGGCCGGGGTGAAGGCGACCCCCCGGGCCGGCGTGAAGGCGGACACCTGGGAGGGCGGGAAGGTCACCGCCCTGCTGGCCGCCCGCGCCATCCGTGCTCACCGTAAGGCGTGGACCGCCGTCTTCGCCGCGCTCACCCTCACCTCCCTGCTGCTTGGCGCCTTCGGGCTGACCCTCGCCTCGGCCTGGAGCGCCCATCCACGGGTGGAGCGGTACGCCGGGGCCGATCTCGTCGTGGCCGGCGACCAGACCACTCGCTTCAGCGCGACGTCGCTGGGCGAGCGCGAGACCGTGAGCGCCGGGCTCACCGAGCGGGTCCGGATCCCCCGCACGGCGCTGACCGTGGTGCGCGGGGTGCCAGGGGTGCGCGCGGCCGTCGCCGACGTGGAGTTCCCGGTGGGGCTCGCGGGACGGTCCGCCACCGGACGGCCCTGGGAGGCCGCCCGGCTGGCGCCCTACGCGCTACGGACGGGCCGCGCCCCGCAGCGCGCCGACGAGGTCGTGACGGGCGGCGGCGCGGGCCGCGTCGGGGCGCGGCTGACGTTGCGCGTAGGCGGCCGCGACACGGCGTACACCGTGGTCGGCGTGGCCCATGGCCCGCGCACCGCCGTCTGGTTCACCGGCGCCGAGGCCCACCGGCTGGCCGGCCACCCGGACGCGCTGGACGCCATCGGCGTCGTCGCCGGACCCGGCACGGACCCGGAGGCGCTGGCCGGGCGGGTGCGGACGGCCCTGGACACGGCCGGTGTCACCGACGTCGGGGGTCGCGCGGATGGCGACCCGGCCACCGTGCGCGTCCTGACCGGGCACGGCCGGGGTGAGGCCGAGCACCTGGACGCCGCGCCCGCCCGCGGCGAGCTGCTGGCGGCGCTCGCCTCCGTGGCCGGCACCGTCGTCCTCGTGGCGCTGCTCGTGGTGTCGTCGACCATCGTCCAGGCGCTGCGGCAACGCTCCCACGAGCTGGGCATGCTGCGGGCGGTCGGCGCCACGCCGGGGCAGCTGCGCGGTGCGGTGGGCCGGGAGGTGGGGCGGGTCGCGGCCTGGGCGGCGCTGGTGGGCGCGGCCGGGGCGGCCCCCGCCTACCTGGGGCTGCGTGCCCTGCTGGACGCGCGGGGCGCGCTGCCCACCGGACTCGACCTGACACTGCCCGCGCCGCTGTGGACCGCGCCCCTGGCCACCGCCGCCGTCACCGTCCTGGTGGCCCGGATCGCGGCGCTCATCGGCTGTTCCGGGACCGCCACGGCGCGTCCGGCGGAGGCGCTGCGCGAACGGACGCCCGGCAGGGCGCGCCGTATCACCGGGCTGGTGCTGCTGGCCGTGGGCGCGGGTTCGGCGGGGACGGCCGCCCTCCAGCAGGGGGCGACCGCGGCGGCCGCGGCCGGTGCGGCGGCGGTGACGATGGTGATCGCCTGCGCGGTGCTCGGACCGTGGATCGCCGAGGGCGCGATGCGGCTGCTCGGGGCTCCCTTGCGGCGGTTCGGCCCCGGCGGCCGCCTCGCCGCCGCCAACTGCGCCGCGTCCGCCCAGCGGCTGGGCGCGGCGATCACCCCGATCGTGCTGGTCACCGCGTTCGCCGGGGTCCAGCTCGGCGGCGGCGCGACGCTGACGCACGCGGGGGACGCCCAGGCCCGCCAGGTGCTGCGCGCCGATCTCGCGGTGCACGCGGACGGCGGGCTCCCGGCCGGCGCGGTGGAGCGGATCCGGCAGGTCCCCGGCGTACGGGCGGCCACGGAGGTCGTCCCCGGCACGGTGCTGCTGGCGGCGCGCCGGCTCGGCTCGCCCGAACTGGAACGGCTGCCGGTCTTCGGCGTCACCCCTGAGCGGCTGACGCGCACCCTGGATCCGGGGCTGCGGGACGGTGATCTCGCCCGGCTGCGGCCCGGTACGGTCGCGGTCGGCGCCGACCGGGCGGACTCCCTCGGCGTACGGCCCGGCTCCACGGTGACCCTGCGCTTCGGGGACGGTCAGGAGGCCCGGCTGCGGGTCGTGGCGACCTACGCCCGCTCGCTCGCCCTCGGGGACTTCCTCCTCTCGCGCGAAGAGCTGCTGCGCCACACCTCGGCGTCCGGTACGGGTCCCGGTACGGGGCGGGTCCTGGTCGCGACCGCGCCCGATGCCGACCGTAAGGCGGTCACGAAGGCGCTGGCGCGGGCGGTGCGCGGGGCCCGGGTGGAGCGGGACCCGGCACCGGTCAAAGGCGAGCCGGCGGACCGGGCGCTGGCCGAGGTGGTCTCGGTGGCCGTGGTCGGGGCGATCGGGGCCTTTACGGTGATCGCCGTCCTGAGCACCCTCGCGCTCATCGCGATCGGCCGCCGGCCCGAGCTGCGGCTGCTCCGGCTGGCGGGCGCGGACCGCGGCCAACTGCGCCGGATGCTGCGGCTGGAGGCGGCGGCCACGGTGCTGACCGGGCTGCTGGTGGGCGCGGCCGTGGCCGCCGTACCGCTGCTGGCCTTCAGCGTGGCCATGGCGGGCACGGTGCCGTATCTGCCACCGACGCAGGCCGCGATGATCGTCGCGGTGGTCGTGGCGACGACGGCGGCGGGCGCCCTGCCACCGGTGTGGACCACGCTGCGGGGGCGGTACCCACGGGAGGCGGCGGCGCGGTAGGGACGACCGGGGCGCAGAGGGCGAACGGTGGCCGCTGGCCGACGACAGGCGGCTGGCCCACACCGGGCCGACCGACGGCGAACGACGACAGGTGGCCGGTGGCTGACCGATGGCGGCAGGCGGCCGATGGCGACCGGTGAACGGTGGCCGACAGGGCGGGCGGTACGGGGCGGGCGGTACGGGGCGGGGCGCGCACCCGCCCCGCCCCGCCGACCGTCGCGCGTTATGACGCCACCCGTTATGACGCCGCGCCGTGCCCAGCCCCCTTGTTCGCCCCCTTGTCGAGGTACGCCAGAACCGCCAGCACCCGTCGGTGCCCGCTGTCGCTCGGCGGCAGCCCCAGCTTGGCGAAGACATTGCCGATGTGCTTGCTGACCGCGCGCTCCGAGACCACCAGCGTCCGGGCGATCGTGGTGTTGTCCCGGCCCTCCGCCATCAGGTGCAGCACCTCGCGCTCGCGCGGCGTCAAGGAGTCCACCGGGTCGTCACGGCGCCGGGTCAGCAGCTCCTTCACCACTTCCGGGTCCAGCGCCGTACCGCCCGCGACCACCCGCTCCAGCGCGTCCAGGAACTCCTCCACCCGCCCCACCCGGTCCTTCAGCAGATAGCCGAGCCCGCCCGCGCCATCGGCCAGCAGCTCGGCCGCGTAGGTCTCCTCGACGTACTGCGAGAGCACCAGCACTGGCAGGCCGGGCATCTCCCGCCGCGCCGCGAGCGCCGCGCGCAGCCCCTCGTCGCGGAAGCCCGGCGGCATACGGACGTCGAGCACGGCCGCGTCCGGGCGGTGTTCGAGGAGGGCGGGCAGCACCTCGGGGCCGCTGGACGCGACCGCCACCACTTCGTGCCCGGCGGAGGTCAGCAGCAGGACCATGCCCTCCCTCAGCAGGGCGTTGTCCTCGGCGATCACCACACGCACGGCAACTCCACTTCGATCAGCGTCGGCCCCCCGACGGGGCTGGTCATCTCCACGGTCCCGTCGAGCGCCGCGACCCGGCGCCGCATGCCGAGCAGCCCGCTGCCGCCCGAGGGGTCGGCCCCGCCCCGCCCCTCGTCCCGTACCGCGACCCGCAACCGGTCTCTCATCCGGACCAGGCTCACCGACGCCTGCCGCGCCCCGCTGTGCTTGGCCGCGTTGGTCAGCGCCTCCGCGATCACGAAGTACGCGGCCGCCTCGACCGCCGCCGGTGCCCGGGGGCCGTCCGCCACCCCGTCGTCGTGCACGGACACCTCGAGCCCGCTGCCGGCCGCCAGCGCCCGTACGGCGCCGACGAGTCCGCGGTCGGTGAGGATCGGTGGGTGGATGCCGCGCACGACATGGCGCAGCTCGGTGAGCGCCTCCTCGGCCTGGTCCTGCGCGTCCTCCAGTAGCTTGCGCGCCGCGTCGGGGTCCTTGTCGTACGCGCGCCGCGCCAGCCCCACCCGCATCGAGAGCGCCACCAGGCGCGCCTGCGTACCGTCGTGCAAGTCCCGCTCGATACGGCGCAGTTCCGCCCCATGTGCGGCGACGGCGCCCGCCCGGGTCTCGGACAGCTCCGCCACCCGCTCGGCGAGCCGGACGGTGCGCAGCGCCTCCGGCGACGGCAGCAGCAGCGCCCGCGACCACGCCGCGTCGACGTCGACGAGCCGCTCGATCAGCGGCAGCACCACGGCCCGCTTCCGCAGCAGCCCGCACCACACCCCGTCGACGAGCAGTCCGACGACCCACACCGGCAGCGCACAGCAGGCCAGCAGCCAGCCGTAGACCGCGTGGGCCGCGAGCCAGCGCAGATCGCGGTACGTAACCGGATCCCCGACCGCCGTCCGCACCCGCGTGAACACCTCCCCGGTCAGCGGCCGGTACGCCTCGGGCACCGGCTCCCCCGTCCAGGAGCCCACCCACCGCCGCTTGTACCCGGCCGTCCTGCGCAGCAGCAGTACCGACTCGGGCAGCACCCCCGCCCCCACGACGGTGACCATCGCGACGGCGGTGAAGACCGCCAGCGCGACGAAGAAATACGAGACCAGGGACAGCCCGGCCCCCCTCAGTAACTCGACCGAGGCCCGCTGCGCCCGCCGCACCGTCTCCCGCATGGCCGTCAGGCTAAGCGACCCGGCGCGCCCACGGGGGCGGAGCGGGTGGCCCGATATGCGGCAGCGGGCAGGTTTCACGTGAAACATCCGGTACCGGTGGAGCGCTTCAGGCCCGCCTCCCAGCGACGCTTCCGCTCGCACCCGTTGACGAACGAGTGCTCCCTCAACTCGGCGAATCGCCGGCCTCGGTGTCGGCCCCGGTGTCGGCCCCGGTGTCGGCCTCCGCGTCGGCGGCCGTGGCTTTGTCGGGTACGAGGACGAAGCTGATGATGTGGCGGGTACGGCCGTCGTCGGGGGTGGCGTGGGCGCGGCGGGCGACGGCGGCTTCGATCTCTTCGACGAGTTCGGCGAATTCGTCCTCGGTCAGCCAGACCGCGCCCTGTCGGTAGACGACGCCTTCGCGGGCGGGCTCGGTGTCGTCGCGGGAGAGGTAGCGGTCGAAGTCCGCCATCAGGGCCCCCGTGAAGACGGTGAAGGCCTGTCGGTGATCGTCCTTGGTCATGGCGGTGCGGGCGTCGGTGTCCACGAGGGCCTTGTCCTGGCGGACCCGGTAGCTGCGTTCGACGGTGCCGCGGATCCGCCTTTCGTGGACCACCTCCAGGATGCCGGCCTGGGTGAGGGTGGCGATGTGCCGGTACATGGTGGCCGGCGGGACCTCGGGCAGCCGATCGCGCAGCTGGGCGGTGGTCAGCTCATCGGCGCCGACCAGGGTCTGCAGGATGCGCATCCGGACGGGATGAAGGAGGAGATTCGGGGTGGGCATGACTCCATGGTCTCACATCTGATAACGTTCTCGTAGTTGAGAGCAATGAGAGGCGGAGCCTTGCCCGACACCGATATGACGGTCACCGTGGATGACGGAACCCCCCTGGCCGGCACTCTGACCCTGCCCGCCGGGTCCGGCCCGCACCCCGCCGTTCTCCTGCTGCACGGCTCCGGCCCCCTGGACCGCGAGGGCAACGCCCGCAAGATCCGGATGAACCTCGGCCGGCCGCTGGCCGCCGCCCTCGCGGCGGAGGGGATCGCCACGCTCCGGTACGACCGTCGCGGCGTCGGCGCCACCCCCGGCACCTGGCGGGCCGCCAGCTTCACCGACAACTACAAGGACGCCGCCGTCGCCCTGCGCGCCCTGGCCGCCCACCCCGCCGTCCGGTCCGACGCCGTCGGTGTCGTCGGCCACAGCGAAGGGGCCCTGCACGCCATGACCCTCGCCGCGCGGCACGAGGTGCGGGCGGCGGTGCTGCTGGCCGGCTACGCACGCCTGGGCGAGGACGCCCTGCGCTGGCAGGCCCGCTCGATCGCCCAGGACATGCCCGCCCCCGTCCGCCTCCTGCGGCGCCCCTTGGGGGCCTTGGGCAACCGGGCCCTCGCCCGGATCAAGAAGACCCGTACGGATGTGGCGCGTATCGCCGGAATTCCGCTCAACGCCCGCTGGATGCGGGAAAACCTCGTCCACGACACCCGTGACGACCTCGTGGCCATCCACGCACCCGTCCTGGCCGTCACCGGTGACAAGGACGTCCAGGTCGACCCGGCCGACTTGGCCGAGATCGACCGGCTGGTGCCGGGCAAGACGGAGATCCACCGAGTGCCCGACCTCACCCACGTCCTGCGCCGCGACCCGGCGCACCACACTCTCCGCTCCTACCGCCGCCTTCTGCGTGACCCGGTCGACCCCGACCTCCTGACCCTCGTCACCAGCTGGCTCGTCCGCCAACTCGACGCGGCCCCGGGGCAGATGCGCACCGAGGGGCGAACGACCTCCTTCTGAGCCGGGCCCGGCGCCCGCGCACGAGCGCCCGCCCCCTCCACCGCGTGTAAGACAACCCAACGGACACCGGACACAGGGATTTGGCATGCCTACTTCAAGTTACGCGACCTCCGCCCACCCAGCCCGCCCCGCCCACCCCGCGACCCCCTCCGTCCCCGACCGCCGCCGAAGCGACCTCATCCTCTTCATGGCCATCGCCTTCGGCGTGAGCTGGGTGTCGTGGTCCGCGGCCATCGGGATCGGCGGAGAGGCGATGAAGTCCCCCGCGGCCCTGCCCTATCTCGTCGGCGCCTTCGGCCCGTTGACAGGCGCCCTGGTGATCCGGGTCCGCCGCAGGCGGCGCGGCGAGCCCGTCCCCGAACACGCGGTCCGGTTCCGGCGGAGCACCCTGTTCTGGGCGCCGCTGCTGCTGGTGCTGGCCTCGGCAAGCGTGCTGTCCGCCGCGCTGCTGGCACACGAAGCGGGTGGCCCCGCGCTGAGCTGGGAGGGCGCGAAGGACGTGATGAACGACATGGGCGGGCCCGCGGCGTTCCTCGTCAGCATGGTGATCTCCGGTCCGCTGTCCGAGGAGCCGGGCTGGCGCGGCACCGCCTACCCGAGGATGCGCGCGTCGATGGGCCGCTTGCAGGTCGGCCTGGTGCTGGGTGCCATCTGGGCCGTATGGCACCTGCCGCTGTTCTTCATCGACGGAACCCCGCAGAAGGAACTGGGCCTGAACACCCCGGGCGGCGTGCTCTTCGCCGTCAGCACCATCCCGATGGCCATGCTGACCGCCTCCGCCTACGAACGCGCCGGCGTCGTGGCGTCGATCGCGGTGCACTTCGCGGTCAACACGACGATGGTCCTGCTGGACGTCAAGGCCCCCGTGACGCAGGCCATGATCATCGGTATCCAGGCCATCGTCGCCGTGCTCCTCCTGGCCACCAGCCGCCCGGCGAGCGGACCCGCCCCGACCGCCCCCGCGACCCCGGCGGACGGCGCCGTCCGGGCCTGACCGCCCAGCGGCGGCAGCCCACCTGCCCCGGACCGGTGCTACGCATCGTGCCGGGGCAGGTGGACTTTCGCATCGTCGTAGGTGGCGTCGTCCGCCGGCTCGGCCGGGGCGTAGACCAGGTGCAGCACACCGGTACGGAAGGCGGCGGACGAGACCAGTCGCAACGGGATCGTGGGCTCCCCCTCGTCGAACAGCCGCATGCCCCTGCGCACCGCGATCGGGTGCACCAGCAGATGCAACTCATCCAGCAGCCCATGAGCCAGCAACTGCCGCACGACCGAGACCGAACCGCTCACGGCGACAGTCCCACCCGATTCGCGCTTCACCGCGGTGGCGGCGTCCACCAACTCCCCCTTCAGCTGTTCGGAGTTCCGCCAGCGGAACTCGAGATCCTGGCGCGATACGACGATCTTCCGAGTGTCGCCGAGCTTCTTGGCGAACCCGGCGTCCTCACCGCCGGCCCTCTCCCGGTCCGGCCACGCCCCGGCGAAGCTGTCGTAGGTCCTACGGCCCAGCAGGATGGTGTCGGCCACGCCGAGGGTCGCGTCGACGGCGGCGCCCATCTCGTCGTTGAAGTAGGGGAAGTGCCACTGATCGGGTGCCTCCACGACACCGTCGAGCGAGATGAACAGACTGGCAACGATCTTCCTCATGAGGCCCTCCGGAGCAGGCGGTCGGCGCACGCTTCCCCCTTCAGACCGCCGCAGCCCCCCAAACTCATCGGTGGCGTCCCCCGCCCTCGAACGAGCCACACCGCCGCCACGGTGCCGCTCATCCTCGGCGTCCCGGAACGAGTGGTGACGCAGATCATGGGGTGGTCGTCCCCCGCCATGGCCGCTGGGACCGAAGGGCGCCGGCACGTCTCGTCGAGACCGCGGATGAGACGACGAACGACGAAGGGCCCGGACCATGATCGGTCCGGGCCCTTCATCTGCCCTGCTGGGCGGCTGCGGAGGATACGAGATTCGAACTCGTGAGGGGTTGCCCCCAACACGCTTTCCAAGCGTGCGCCCTAGGCCTCTAGGCGAATCCTCCGCCGCAAACAATACAAGACCGAATGCCGTGCTCGCGAACTCGTTCCCACCGGGGTCGATCCGCTAAGGTGGGGGCCAGCCCCTCACGTGGCGCTATCTCACCGAACTCCCCCAGGGCCGGAAGGCAGCAAGGGTAAGTGGGCTCTGGCGGGTACGTGGGGGGCCCTTCGCGTCTGTGGGGGCTGTGTCCCGGCGGTCGCCGCGGGGAGCTGTCTCTGCGGGGCCGGGGTGCGGGGCGTCCCGTGGGGTGCGGGCGGCGTCCCGTTGTCCGTGGGCCCCGATATCGTCGTAAGCGTGTCGTCCCTCGCGCTGTACCGCCGCTACCGACCCGAGACCTTCGCGGAGGTCATCGGGCAGGAGCATGTCACCGGCCCGCTGCAGCAGGCGCTGCGTAACAACCGGGTCAATCACGCGTATCTGTTCAGCGGTCCGCGCGGCTGTGGCAAGACGACCAGTGCGCGCATCCTGGCCCGCTGTCTGAACTGCGAGCAGGGCCCGACACCGGCGCCGTGCGGCGAGTGCCAGTCGTGCCGGGACCTCGCGCGGAACGGACCGGGGTCGATCGATGTGATCGAGATCGACGCCGCGTCCCACGGTGGTGTGGACGACGCCCGTGAGCTGAGGGAGAAGGCGTTCTTCGGGCCCGCGTCGAGCCGCTACAAGATCTACATCATCGACGAGGCCCATATGGTCACCTCGGCCGGGTTCAACGCCCTGCTGAAGGTGGTCGAGGAGCCCCCGGAGCACCTCAAGTTCATCTTCGCGACCACCGAGCCGGAGAAGGTCATCGGGACGATCCGGTCGCGTACGCATCACTATCCGTTCCGGCTGGTGCCGCCCGGGACGCTCCGCGACTACCTGAGGGAGGTCTGCGGGCGCGAGGCGATCCCGGTCGAGGACGGGGTGCTGCCGCTGGTGGTGCGGGCCGGGGCCGGATCCGTGCGGGATTCGATGTCGGTGATGGACCAGCTGCTCGCGGGCGCCGCTGACGACGGCGTCACCTACGCCATGGCGACCGCGCTGCTCGGTTATACGGACGGCTCGCTGCTCGACTCGATCGTGGACGCCTTCGCGGCGGCCGATGGCGCGGCGGCGTTCGAGGTCGTCAACCGCGTGATCGAGGGGGGCAACGACCCCCGGCGCTTCGTTGCCGATCTGCTGGAGCGGCTGCGTGACCTGGTGATCCTCGCCGCCGTGCCGGACGCGGCGGAGAAGGGGCTCATCGACGCCCCGGCCGATGTCGTGGAGCGGATGCAGGCGCAGGCGTCGGTCTTCGGCGGCGCCGAGCTGAGCCGGGCGGCCGATCTCGTCAATGAGGGATTGACCGAGATGCGCGGCGCCACCTCGCCGCGGTTGCAGTTGGAGCTGATCTGCGCCCGGGTGCTGCTGCCCGCCGCCTTCGACGACGAGCGCTCGGTGCAGGCACGGCTGGAGCGTCTGGAGCGCGGGGCCCTCGCGGGCGGCCTGGGCGGCGGCGCCGGTGGCGCCGGTGGCGGTGGTGGCTTCGCGGGAGCCGCCGGGCCCGGCCCCGCCATGGGGTACGTACCAGGGCCCGACGCCCACGCCCCGGCCGCCCCGGCGGCTCCGCCCGCCGCGGGGCCGTCCGGCCCGGCCGCCGCGCGTGCGGCCATGGCCGGGGGAGGGCCCGGCCAGGGGCAGGGCCCGGGAGACCCGGCCGGCGCCGAGGCACCCGGCGGGTGGCCCGCGGGTGCGCGGCCCGCGGCGGACAGCGGTCCGGGCGGTGCGGGGGACAGCGGACAGCAGGCCGGTGCCCCGGCCGCGCCCCCGGCGGGCGGCGGCGGGCAGCGGCCCGGTGCCTGGCCGTCGGGCGCCCAGCTCCCGGCCGCGGAGGGCGGCGGATCACGGCCCGGAGCCTGGCCCACCGCCTCGGCTCCCGGCTCCGGGAGTCCCGGAGCCGGCGGCGCGGGCGCTGCTCCTAGCGGCGGGGGCGGTGGCGGTGGACGGGGTGCCGGGGCGCCCGCCCGACAGCCGGGCGGCTGGCCCACGGCCGCCGCGCCGGGACAGGGCGGCGGCGCGCCCGCACCGACGCCCGCGGCGCCCTCCGCGCCGACCGCGCCCGCCGCACCCTCCGCGTCCGCACCGGGTGCACCGGGTGCACCGAGCATGGCGCAGGGCGCCGTGCAGGTGCGGCAGATGTGGCCGGACATCCTGGAGGCGGTCAAGAACCGCCGCCGCTTCACCTGGATCCTGCTGAGTCAGAACGCGACGGTGTCCGGTTTCGACGGCACCACCCTCCAGCTCGGCTTCTCCAACGCGGGCGCACGCGACAGCTTCGTGGGCGGCGGCAGTGAGGACGTGCTGCGACAGGCGCTCCAGGACGCCATCGGTGTGCAGTGGCGGATCGAGGCGATCGTCGACCCCTCGGGCGGCGCCGGCCAGCAGGGCGGCGGCCCAGGCGGTCCCGGTGGTCCCGCTGGTCCGGGCGGCGGCTACAGCGGAGGCGGCGGCTACGGCGGAGGCGGCGCCGTCGGTGCCGGTGGCGGTGCCGGTGCCGGTGGCTTCGGCGGCGGTGGCGGAAGCGGCGCAGGCGGCTTCGGTGGCGGCAGTGGCGCTGGTGGCGCTGGTGGCGGTGGCTTCGGCGGCGGTGGCCAGCCCATGGCGCCACGGCAGGCCGCGCCCCGGTCCGGTCCCGCCTCCCCGCCCCCGGCCGCACCCGCTTCCCCGTCCGGCCCGGCGGACGCGGGCCCGCCCCCCGAGCCGGTGGCGTACCGGGAGCCCGAGCCTCCGCGGGTGTCGCTGGAGGACGACATGCCGGCCGAGGACGACCCGGATCTGGACGACACCGCGCTGAGCGGGCACGACCTGATCGTCCGCGAGCTCGGTGCCACGGTGGTCGAGGAGATCGTCAACGAGTAGGCCGGGACGGGTAGGCGAGTAGAGGAACCAGTGGGAGACCTGTGAGAACCGCGTACGAGGCGCGGGCCATGCCCCGGGGCCCCGCATGATCGCATCGTCCGCACGTACCCACTCCACCCCTCGTCCCACGTCTCCGCGGCGTGCCCGCGTCTCCTCCGTACGGCGTAGGGCAAGGCGCCCGGGGAGCACGTAGGCTCGGGCTATCGAAGAGAACGACTGTCGAGAGCCAGGAGCGAAGCCGTGATCCCCGGTGGTGGTCAGCCGAATATGCAGCAGTTGCTGCAGCAGGCTCAGAAGATGCAGCAGGACCTCGCCACGGCCCAGGAGGAGCTGGCCCGGACCCATGTCGAGGGTTCCGCGGGCGGTGGTCTGGTGAAGGCGACCGTGACCGGTGCCGGTGAGTTGCAGGGCCTGGTCATCGATCCCAAGGCCGTGGATCCTGAGGACACGGAGACCCTCGCGGATCTGGTCGTCGCGGCCGTCCGTGACGCCAACAACGCCGCGCAGGAGCTCCAGCAGCAGAAGCTCGGCCCGCTGGCCCAGGGGCTGGGCGGGATGCCGGGGCTCCCGTTCTGATCCTCGGGCTCCCCGAGCCCACCGGGTTCTCCGTACTTCCCGGCCCGGCTTCCTGGTCGGCCGGGAGGATGCGGCGAAACCGAATATTCATGTGAAGTACAGCCACCGCGTGGCGGCGCGAGATTGGATGAAGGCGTGTACGAGGGCGTGGTCCAGGACCTCATCGACGAGTTGGGCAGGCTGCCCGGCGTCGGTCCCAAGAGCGCGCAGCGGATCGCCTTCCACATCCTCCAGGCCGAGCCCACCGACGTCCGCCGCCTCGCGCACGCGTTGACCGAGGTCAAGGAGAAGGTGCGGTTCTGCGCGGTCTGCGGGAACGTCGCGGAGGCCGAGCAGTGCCGCGTTTGCCAGGACCCTCGTCGCGATCCCGCGGTCATCTGCGTGGTCGAGGAGCCGAAGGACGTCGTCGCGATCGAGCGGACGCGTGAGTTCCGGGGGCGCTATCACGTGCTCGGCGGGGCGATCAGCCCCATCGAGGGCGTCGGCCCGGACGATCTGCGGATCAGGGAGCTGCTGGCGCGGCTCGCGGACGGGACGGTCACCGAGCTCATCCTGGCCACCGATCCGAATCTGGAGGGCGAAGCCACCGCCACGTACCTCGCGCGCATGATCAAGCCCATGGGCCTGAAAGTCACCCGGCTGGCCAGCGGCCTCCCTGTCGGTGGCGACCTGGAGTACGCCGACGAGGTCACGCTGGGCCGTGCCTTCGAAGGGAGAAGACTTCTCGATGTCTGACGCAACGCTGCACGACGCCCACCCGGACCCGGACGACTTCGCGGTCCAGATCTCCGACCAGATCGAGAGCTTCATCGTCGCGGTCACCGAAGTCGCCAAGGGTGACGAGCCGGACAGCGCTGTGCCGTTCCTGCTGCTCGAGCTGTCCCAGCTGCTCCTCGCGGGCGGCCGGCTCGGCGCGCACGAGGACTTCGTCCCGGACGAGCGGTACGAACCGGACGCCGGTCCGGAGCCGGACGTCGACGAGCTGCGTGAGCGCTTCGCCCGGCTGCTGGAGCCGGTGGACGTCTACTCGGAGGTCTTCGACCCGTACGTGCCGCGCAGCCAGCCCGTGGCCTGCCGGATCTCCGACGATCTGGCCGGAATCATCACCGATCTGCGGCACGGGATGGCGCACTACCGCGAGGGCCGGATCAGCGAGGCGCTGTGGTGGTGGCAGTTCTCGTACCTCTCCAACTGGGGGACGACCGCCTCGGCGGCCCTGCGCGCGCTGCAGTCGCTGGTCGCGCACGTACGGCTGGACAGCCCGCTGGACGAGCTGGACGGCCTGGACACGGACAGCAACGCGGGCGGTGACGAGGAGCTCGCGGAGGAGGCCGGCCGGGTCATGGCGGCGGAGATCGCGGCGCCGCTCGGCCTGCGCTCGGGGCAGGGCTGAGTTCTGCGCTCGGGACACGGCTGAGTCCTGCGCTCGGGACACGGCTGCGTCCTGCGCCCGGGGCAGGGCTGAGGGGCATCCCGGACGGCCCGCGGCGCGGGCCGGTTTCTGTGAGCTGAGTTACGTTCCCGTGTGCTTCGTCCGTCAGCGGGCAGGGTTCGTCGCTGGAGCGGGTGGGAGGGATGCGGGGAATCTCGCTGGTGCGTGGACGTTGCACCGCTTGATGCCTTTGGGTCTTTCCTGATCACGTTGTGAGGCTTTCGTCTCGCTATGTGATATTGGAAGGGATAATTCCGGCCACTCGCTAGACTGAGCCGACCGCATTATTGAGAGCTGCGAGGAGCGCACGTGGGCCTTGTCGTGCAGAAGTACGGAGGCTCCTCCGTTGCCGATGCCGAAGGCATCAAGCGGGTTGCCAAGCGAATCGTGGAAGCCAAGAAGAACGGCCACCAGGTGGTGGTCGTGGTCTCCGCGATGGGCGACACGACGGACGAGCTGATCGATCTCGCCGAGCAGGTATCTCCGATTCCTGCCGGCCGTGAGTTCGACATGCTGCTGACCGCGGGAGAGCGGATCTCCATGGCCTTGCTGGCAATGGCGATCAAAAACCTCGGTCACGAGGCGCTGTCGTTCACCGGCAGCCAGGCGGGAGTCATCACCGACGCGGTTCACAACAAAGCGCGGATCATCGACGTCACACCGGGCCGCATCCGTGACGCGCTCGAGCTCGGGGCGGTCGCGATCGTCGCCGGCTTCCAGGGCGTGTCCCAGGAGAGCAAGGACATCACCACCCTCGGCCGGGGCGGTTCGGACACCACCGCCGTCGCGCTGGCCGCGGCCCTGGACGCCGAGGTGTGCGAGATCTACACCGACGTGGACGGCGTGTTCACCGCCGATCCGCGGGTGGTGAAGAAGGCTCGCAAGATCAACGAGATCCCGTACGAGGACATGCTGGAGCTCGCCGCGAGCGGCTCCAAGGTGCTGCACCTGCGCTGCGTGGAGTACGCGCGCCGGTACAACATCCCCATCCACGTACGGTCGTCTTTCTCCGGCCACCAGGGCACCTGGGTGCGCAACCGGCCGGAAGCGGGAGAAGGAGAAGAAGGCATGGAGCAGGCGATCATCTCGGGGGTCGCGCACGACACGTCCGAGGCCAAGGTCACGGTCGTCGGGGTGCCGGACAAGCCGGGTGAGGCCGCGGCCATCTTCCGCACCATCTCCGACGCCGAGATCAACATCGACATGGTGGTGCAGAACGTCTCCGCCGCGTCGACCGGGCTGACCGACATCTCCTTCACGCTGCCCAAGACGGACGGCCACCGGGCGATGGAGGCGCTGACCAAGGCGAAGCCGGTGATCGGCTTCGACTCGCTGCGCTACGACGACCAGATCGCCAAGATCTCCCTGATCGGTGCCGGTATGCGCACCAATCCGGGGGTCACCGCGACGTTCTTCGAGGCGCTGTCGAACGCCGGGGTCAACATCGAGCTGATCTCGACCTCCGAGATCCGCATCTCGGTCGTCACCCGCGCCGACGACGTCAAGGACGCGGTGGTGGCGGTGCACAGCGCGTTCGGCCTGGACAGCGAGAGCGACGAAGCGGTGGTCTACGGAGGGACCGGCCGATGACCCGCTCCGGCGGTGCCGTCGGTGGCGTCAAGCCGACCCTCGCGGTCGTCGGCGCCACCGGCGCCGTCGGCACCGTCATGCTTTCGATCCTCTCGGAGCGCGCCGATGTCTGGGGCGAGATCCGGCTGATCGCCTCGCCCCGCTCGGCCGGCCGGAAGCTGACCGTCCGGGGCGAGCAGGTCGAGGTTGTCGCGCTGAGCGAGGAGGCGTTCGAGGGCGTCGACGTCGCGATGTTCGACGTACCGGACGAGGTCTCCGCGCAGTGGGCGCCCATCGCGGCGAGCAAGGGCGCGGTGGTCGTCGACAACTCCGGCGCCTTCCGGATGGACCCCGACGTCCCGCTGGTGGTTCCGGAGGTGAACGCGCACGCGGCCCGTGTCCGCCCGCGCGGCATCATCTCCAACCCCAACTGCACCACGCTGTCGATGATCGTCGCGATCGGCGCGCTGCACGCCGAGTTCGGACTGAGCGAGCTGATCGTCTCCTCGTACCAGGCGGTCTCCGGTGCGGGGAAGGAAGGCATCGACACCCTGCGCGAGCAGCTCACGCAGGTCGCCGGTACGGAGCTGGGCACCCACCCCGGGGACGTACGGCGGGCGGTGGGCGACACCGGGCCGTTCCCGGCGCCGATGGCGCTCAACGTGGTGCCGTTCGCCGGTTCGCTCAAGGAGGACGGCTGGTCCTCCGAGGAGCTCAAGGTGCGGAACGAGTCCCGCAAGATCCTGGGGCTGCCGGAGCTGAGGGTCACCGCGACCTGTGTGCGGGTGCCCGTGATCACCACCCATTCGCTGGCCGTGCACGCGCGGTTCGAGAACGAGGTGACGGTCGAGGCGGCGCACGAGATCCTGGCGGGCGCCCCCGGGGTGGTGCTGTGCGACAACCCGGCCGAGGGCGAGTTCCCGACCCCCGCCGACGCCGTGGGCACCGATCCCACCTGGGTGGGCCGGGTGCGGCGGTCGCTGGACGACCCGAAGGCGCTGGAGCTGTTCGTCTGCGGCGACAACCTGCGCAAGGGCGCGGCGCTGAACACCGCGCAGATCGCGGAGGTCGTCGCGGCCGAGCTGACCGCCGCGGCCGCCGTCAGGTGAGTGGGTCCGCCGCCGGGTGAGGGCCTGTTGCCGGGGAGGGCCCACCCTCAAGTGAGAGGGACGGGCCGCCGTAAAGTGAGGGACCGTCTTAAAGTGACGTTTCAGCGGTGCGTCGCCCGACAGATGTGAATATCCTGTGTGCGATACCTGGCCTGGACGGGCTGAGCTGGGCCGTTGATCTGATCGATGTATGCGCTCCCCGCCCACTGCAACCGGCAGCGGGCGGGGAGCGTCTTTCCAGCCGCCCCGCAGTGGGTGCTGGGACAACTGGGGCATTGGGGAAGAGTTGGTGCGCATGGGGGCATTGAACGCATCGTCAAAAGCGGTGCCTCGCGCGTACAACCCTGACAGGGGGCGGCGTGTCCAACAAGCGTGGCAGAGGTATTCGGCATCGCAACGGTTTCAGGGCACGGCAGCGCGGCGGTACGCCCCCCGCGCCCGCTCACGCCAGGCGGCATGCCGGTGATCGCGCCATGGCCGACGGCCCGCCCCGCGCACATCACCACAGGGCGCGAGGACACTGACAACGCGATGGCAGCGGGCACCACAGTCGATCACCTCACCGAGACCTACCGCGCCCATTACCGGTCGCTGCTCGGTCTCGCCGCGCTCCTCCTCGACGACACCGCGTCCTGCGAGGACGTCGTGCAGGAAGCGTTCATCCGTGTGCACTCGGCGCGCAAGCGAGTCCGGGATCCCGAGAAGACCCTCGCCTATCTGCGGCAGACGGTCGTCAATCTCTCCCGCTCCGCGCTGCGTCGGCGCATTCTCGGGCTGAAGCTGCTCTCCAAGCCGATGCCCGATATGGCCAGCGCCGAGGAGGGGGCGTACGAACAGCTTGAACGCGATCAACTGATCAAGGCGATGAGGGGACTTCAGCGCCGTCAGCGCGAGGTTCTCGTGCTGCGCTACTTCGCCGATATGACCGAGGCCCAGGTGGCCGAGACGCTGGGCATATCGCTCGGCTCGGTCAAGGCGTACGGTTCGCGCGGCATCGCGGCGCTCCGCGTCGCCATGGAGGCTCCGGCATGAACCACACCACACATACGCCGGACCCGGGGGAACCCGGCCGGCGGGACGGCCATGAGCCCGAACCCAGGGAGCCGGTGGGGCCCACGGAGGCCATGGAGGCCGGGGAGGCCGGGGAGGTCACCGGGTCCGCGGGCTCCGAGGAGTCCTCTGAGCCCGGCGAGTCCCGTGAGTCCGACAACCCTGGCCAGTCCGGCAATCCTGGCGAGTCCGGCAATCCTCGCCAGTCCGGCGATTCGGCCCCGTCCGGGACGGGGCGGGTGACACCTCTCCACGCCCGGCTCGGCGACGGGTCCGGTGGTGACGGGGCCGGCGGGGACGACGAGGAGGCGCTGCGGCGGCTGCTGCACCACGCCGTCGAGGATCTCGAACCGTCCCCCGAGACCCTCGACCGGCTGCGGCGCGCCGTGCCCGCCCGCCGTGCGCGCCGGCGCCAGGCCCTGGTGGGAGCCGTGGCGACGGTGGTGCTCGGCTGCGCGGCCGTCCCGGCGCTGGTGCATGTCGCGACCACCAGCGACGGCGCCAACGACCACCCGGCCAATGCCGCCAGCAGCCACCGCACCCCCGGGGCCGACGGCGGTCGGCACGGTGAGGCCGGCGGCGGCAAGGGCTCCGACGGGCCCTCGGACACGGTCGAGCAGGACAAGGGCGACAAGGGCAAGGACAAGGGCAAGGACAAGCCGTCGAAGGAGGAGGGGAGCGGCTCCGGCGGTGCGGCCCCCGATCCCTCCAACACGCTGAACGCCACTTCCCCGACCTGTAGCCGCGCCCAGCTCACCAGCAGTGGCGCCGGGTCGGTCGGAACGGCGGACGCCGAGGGGCGGGTCTATGGGGCCTTCCGCGTCGTGAACACCTCGGACCAGACCTGCACGGTCGAGGGCAGCGGCTCGGTGGGCGCCGACGCCCAGGGTGGCGCGGACTCCTCGCGGATCTTCGTCGTCGACCATACGGCGGGGGACGCGGCGGCCGGGCTGCCCGACCCCGCCACCCAGCCGGGCACGCTCATCCTCAAGCCGGGGCAGGCGTACGAGGTCAAGTTCGCCTGGATCCCGGCGTCGGGCGGCGGCACCAGCGGCTGCTCCACCACCGGTACGCCGACCCCCGATCCGTCCACGGACGCGGCCCAGGGCGCGCCGCAGGACGACCCCAGCACGGGCGATCCGGGCAGCACCCCGGGTGGCGGCGGTGCGCCGCAGGACGCGAGCGTCCTGGTCAGCCACACCCCGGAGGCGGGCGATCCGGCCGCGGCGAGTGTGACGATCGGCGGCGCCTGCGCCGGCACGGTCTACCGCACCGGTCTGCTGGCGTCCCCCTAGAGTCCCGGAGCAGAGCAGCGGCTGAGCCCTGGGAGCAGCGGCTGGAGCACGGCAGCGGCCTTCCGGGCGCCCGCGCCCGGCGGCCTCCACGGCGGTCCCGCCAGGCAGCCTCCACAGCGGTCCCGCCCGGCGGCCGCCACGGCGGTCCGGACGTACCCCGGCGGGGTCGGGGAGGCCGGTGCGCGGGGGCGTAAGGGGCGGACCCGGCGCCGGGGCCCCGACGTCAAGCCCGTACCGTGGTGGTGTGTATCGGTTTCTGCTGACACCCCGCTGGTGGGTGATCAACGTGTTCACCCTGCTGGCGATCCCGGTCTGCCTCTTCATGGGCAGCTGGCAGCTCAGCCGCTTCGAGACGCGCGTCAACACCCACAACGAGCAGCACGACGAGACGTCCCGCGAGCAGAAGGCCGCGGCCCGGCCGCTGGGCGAGCTGCTGCCGGTCACCGCCGAGACCTCCGGCCAGCGGGCGACCGCCACCGGCCGATACGACACCGCACATCAACTCCTCGTGCCCGACCGGCGGCTGGACGGCCGCGACGGCTTCTACGTGCTGACCCTGCTGCGCGTCGACGACGGCAAGGACGGGGGCGAGGCCGGGGCCAAGGCGCTGCCCGTCGTCCGCGGCTGGCTCCCCGGCGACCCCGGCGATCCGGCGGCCACCGCCAAGGTGCCGGCACCCCCTTCCGGCGAGGTGACCGTCACCGGTGTGCTCCAGGCGTCCGAGCACCAGGGCAGCGACGGGGTGAGCGCGCGCGGCGGCCTGCCCCGGGGCCAGCTGGGCATGATCAGCGCCGCCTCCCTGGTCAACCTGGTGCCGTACCAGGTGTACGACGCGTGGGTGACCTCCGCCGAGGCTCCCGGGGCCCTGAAGCCGGTGCCCCCCAAGGTGGCGGAGGGCACCGGGCTCGACATGAAGGCGTTCCAGAACCTGGGTTACACCGGTGAGTGGTTCGTCTTCGCGGGCTTCGTGGTCTTCATGTGGTTCCGGCTGTTCCGCCGCGAGGCCGAGACGGCCCGCGATCTGGCCCTCGGCATCACGCCTGCCGAGCCGACGGCTCCGGCGGCGCCGGACGCGGACCGGACCCCAGATGACGCCGGGCGAACTCGATCTCCAAGCGCACCTGCTTGATCCGCTCCTCGACGACCAGCGAGCCATGGCCCGCGTCATAGCGGTAGACCTCATGCGGGGCGCCGCGCCGCTCGAGGCGCTCCACGTAGTTGTCGATCTGCCGTATGGGGCAGCGCGGGTCGTTCACCCCCGCCGAGATGTAGACCGGCGCCCGCACCTGATCCACATAGGTCAGCGGGGAGGAGGCCGCGAACCGCTCCGGCACCTCCTCCGGGGTGCCACCCAGCAGGGTGCGGTCCATCGCCTTCAGGGCCTCCATCTCGTCGTGGTAGGCCGTCACATAGTCCGCGACCGGGACCGCGGCCAGCCCCAGCGCCCAGGCATCCGGCTGGGTCCCGAGCCCCAGCAGGGTCAGATAGCCGCCCCATGAACCTCCGGCCAGCACCAGGCGCTCGGGGTCGGCGAGCCCGGAGGCCACCGCCCACTCCCGCACGGCCGCGATGTCCTCCAGCTCGATCAGTCCGACCCGGTGCTTGAGCGCGTCCGTCCACGCCCGCCCGTATCCGGTGGAGCCGCGGTAGTTGACCCGGACCACGGCGAAGCCGTGGTCCACCCAGGCCGCGGGGCCCGCCGCGAAGGCGTCGCTGTCATGCCACGTCGGGCCGCCGTGGATGTCGAAGACGGTCGGGAAAGGGCCCTCGCCCGCGGGCTTCTGCACCAGCGCGTGCACCCGCCCACCGGGGCCGTCCACCCAGGCGTCGGTGACCGGCACCGACTCCGGGGCCGTGAAACCGGGCGGGTCCAGCACGGTCCGCCCGCTCGTCGAGCGCACCTGGGGCGGCTTCTCGGCCGACGACCACAGGAACTCCACCGTGCCGTCCGGCCGCGCCGTGGCGCCCGAGATCGTGCCCGCCGGGGTCTCCAGGCGGGTCAGCTCGCCGGAGGCGAGGTCGTACCGCCACAGCTCGCTGCGCGCCTGATGGCTGTGCTCGACCAGCAGCGCCGATCCGTCCGGGAACCAGTCGGCCCCGACGTCACCGGGCAGATCGATGGCCAGCGCGGTCTCCGCGCCGGTCAGCGGATCCCACACCATGGGCTCCCACCGGCCGCGCCGCTGGTGCCCGACCAGCAGCCGGGTGTCCCCCTCGACGGGTGCGAAGCCCATCACGGACAGGCCCAGCTCCTCGGTGCCGCCCTTGGTGTCGTCCAGCTCCGCGACGGCCGTCCCGTCCAGCCGCACCACCCGGATCGCGGAGTGCATCGCGTCGCCGTGCTCGGTGTGCTCGACCGCGATCAGCGTCCCGTCATGGGAGAGATCGCCCACTCCGGCGGACTCGCGGTGCCGGTAGATCTCCTCGGGCTCGCCGCCCGGCCGCACCACATGGATGGTCGAGCCGTCCTCGTCGGTGGACCGGCCGACCACCGCCGTGCCGTCGCGGCCCAGCGCGAGCCCCGCGGGGTAGGAGGGCTCGAGGCCGGGGGCCGCGGGCTCGTCGGCCGGGCGCTCGCCCCCTTCGCCGCCGCTGAACGGCTGGCGCAGCCATACCCCGAACTCATCGCCGTCGGTGTCCGAGAACCACCAGATCCACTGGCCGTCCGGGGACAGGACCCCGTCCGTCGTGCCGTTCGGCCGGTCCGTGACCTGCCGCTGCGCACCCGTCGCCCGGTCCCATGCGTACAGCTCGTACGTGCCCGTGGCGTTCGAGACGAACAGCGAGCGGTCCGGGGCCTCCTCCGCCCAGTCGGGCAGCCCCACTCGCGGCGCTCGGAAGCGCTTCTCCCAGTCCGGCATGGACTCCGTGCTCTCAGTCATGCCCACCATTCTGCGCCGCACCCCGACATGCGCGCTGGCGTCGCCCTGCGCCTGTGGATAACGTTCCCGGCGGGATGGACCGCGGCCGCACACCGAGGGGGAGCCGATGGCCGACATAGGCGTGACGGTGGAGACGTACTGGGCGACGGCCCAGGCCAGGGACTGGCGGGCATTCGGCGCCACCCTCGCCGACGACGTCCGCTACGAGCTGCCGCAGACCCGCGAGCGGGTGCTCGGCCGGGACGGAGTGGTCCGCTTCAACGCCGAGCACGTCGGCGAGTGGAGCCTGGAGATCGAGCGCGTCGTCGCCGACGGCGCGCAGGCGGTCTCCTGGGTGCGCTTCAGCGTGGACGAGGAGGAGACGCAGGCGATCAGCTTCTTCACCGCCGCGCCGGACGGCCGGATCCAGACGATCACCGACTTCTGGCCGGCGCCGTACGAGCCCCCGCGCGAGCGCGATCACCTCGTCGAACGCTTCTGACCGGGCCTGGCCATCTCTGGCCCACACCACCCTCCCGTTCGCCCCCGTCCCCTCCCGTTCGCCCCGTTCCCTCCCCTCGCCATCCCCTCCGGGCACTACCTCAGCAGCACCGGCAGCTCCTCCACGCCGTAGACGATGGAGAGCTTGCGGAACGAGAGCTTCTCCGCCGGTACCGCGAGCCGCATCTCCGGGAACCGCCGGACGAGCGCGGGATAGGCGGCCCGCAGTTCCATCTTGGCCAGCTCGGCGCCTATGCAGCGGTGGATGCCGTGTCCGAAGGCCAGATGCGAAGGGGCCTGCCGGTACGGGTCGACCCGCTCCATGTCCGGACCCAGCTTCTCGTCCCGGTTGGCCCCGCTCAGCGAGCACAGCACGAGGTCACCGGTGGATATCCGGGTGCCCGCGATCTCCATGTCCTCGCGGGCGAACCGCGGGAAGGCCACCTGCACCACCGTGAGGTAGCGCAGCAGCTCCTCCACGAACTGGTCCACCACATCGTCCTGGTCGCGTATCGCCGCGAAGTGCTCGGGGGCCTGGAGCAGCACCAGCGTGCCGAGTGCCAGCATGCTCGCGGTCGTCTCCAGACCGCCGGTCAGTACCCCGTCGGCGAGCCCGGCCAGCTCCTGGTCGTCGAGTTCGTCGCCGTGCTCCTTCACCAGCATGCCGAGCAGCCCGTCGCCGGGCTTCTCCCGCTGCTTCCGGACGATTCCGTGCAGATAGGTAAGGGAGTCCGACATCGCGCCGAAGGAGGCGTTCGCCCCGCTGAACAGGTCGAACCGCGCCGTGCTGTGGCGCTGGAAGTCATCGCGGTCCTCGTACGGGACGCCGAGCAGCTCGCAGATGACCAGCGCGGGGATGGGAAGGGCGAACGCCTGTACGAGGTCCACCGGGCCCTCGGCCGTGGCCATCTCGTCGAGGCGCTCCTCCACGATGGAGTGGATGCGCGGGGTGAGCCTGCTGAGCCGCCGCATGGTGAATTCCGGCGTCAGCAGGCGTCGCAGTCTCGTATGCGTCGGTGGATCGCTGAAGCCGAGACCGCCTGGATTCTGCTGCGGGGCGACGCCGATGTTCCGTTCTGCGAGGTTGGTGAAATCGGAGCTGAACCCCTTCGCTTTCCCGAGCACCGCCTTGGTCTCGTCATATCCGGTGACAAGCCAGGCATTGATCCCGAAAGGCAGCCATATCTTGCTGATGGGTTCCTTTGCCCTGGTTCGGGACAGGTCGGCCACGGGGTCGAGACCGTCGCGGCGCAGCGGCGCCAGCGTGGCGTCCGGGAGGAACGACATCTTGGACAGATCGAAGCCGTTCTTCTGGATTCTCGAAAAATACTTGCGGCCCAGCCAGGAAACGATGTTTGAGCGGAGATTCGACATGGGCGCAATACTGCCCTGCCGCGGCCGATCGGCCACGCCCCGGTGTCGGACGTGCCCCGGTGTGATGCGCCACAACGGGCCCGCTCCCTCCCCGGGGCGCGCCGAGGGCCATCAAGGTGGCGCCGAACGCGAAATCGGAGGAAAGTGGAGATATCGGGCCTGAAGCGCGAGCGATGACGGCTGCCCGCGGGACGTCCGCGGCGTCCCCGGGGAAACGAGTGAGGTGAGCGGCCTTGCGGGAGAGGTTCCGTGCCGTCCAGGGCGCGCCGTGCTGGGTGAGTCTCATGGCGGCGGACCTGAACCGCGCGCACGCCTTCTACGGAGAGCTCTTCGGATGGGGCTTCCGTCCCACCCGGCAGGGTCACGGCCGTTACACCATCGCGTACACCGAGGGAGGCGTACCGACCGTCGGCATCGGCGGCTCGTCCCCGTCGGCGGGTGTGGCCCTCCCGGTCACCTGGACCACGTACTTCGCGGCGGACAGCGCGGACGAGGTGGCCTCGCGCATCCAGGAGCGCGGGGGCACGGTCGCGGTCGGGCCGCTGGAGTTCGGCAGCGGCCGGGTGGCCTGGGCGGCCGACCCGGACGGGGCCAACTTCGGCATCTGGGAGGGCGATCTGACCTCCGCCTGGTGGGGCGAGCGCAGACCCGGCGCGCCCGTATGGCTGGAGCTGCGCACCCGCGACGCCTTCGAGGCGGCGCTCTTCTACGGGCAGGTCTTCGGCTGGGACAGCCATGAGCGGGAGCGCTGCGACGTCCGCTTCGAACACGACCGGGTGGTCCTCCATATCGACGGTAAGGCGGTCGCCGGGCTGCGCGGCGGCGCCATCGAGGCCGCCCCGGACCCGAACGTCCGGCCCCGCTGGCGGGTCTACTTCTGTGTGAAGGACGTCGACGAGGTGGCCGGACGCGGCGTGGAGCTCGGCGGCGGCGTGCTCTCCCAGCCCATCGACACCCCCTATGGGCGCATCGCGGCGCTGCGCGACCCGGAGGGCGGGATCTTCTATGTGGCGGCCGTCAAGAAGTTGCCCGACGCCGGGGATTCCGCGGACCGGAGCTGAGCGTCCACGGCCTCGACGGCGGTATGCGGTGCCGCCTAACATCGGAGGTACGGCATCGCGTGTCGGTCACCGGCCGGGTGAGGCATGGAGGTGCCCGTGAGATTGCCTTACGGAGGCATTCCACAGTGTCAGTCGAGTTGAACCACACGATCGTCCACTCTCTGGACAACCACGCATCCGCGGAGTTCCTGGCGAACATCCTCGGCCTCGAAGTGGGAGAAGCGTGGGGGCCGTTCGTTCCGGTGGAGACCAGTAACGGCGTCACCCTGGACTTCGCCACCATCCCCGGCGAGTCGATCGTCATGCAGCACTACGCGTTCCTCATCTCGGACGAGGAGTTCGACGCGGCCTTCGCGCGGATCCGGGAGCAGGGGGTCACGTACTACGCCGATCCCCATCTGAAGCAGCCGGGCGAGATCAACCATCATTACGGCGGGCGCGGGCTGTATTTCCTGGACCCGGCCGGTCATGGCATGGAGATCATCACCCGCCCGTACGGCAACGAGGAGTAGTTCCGGGCGACGGGCGACCCTGAACCAACGGTGACGGGCCGGGGCGTATGGCGTCCCGGCCGTCTTCGTGGCCGCTTGCGCAGCGGTCAGTCCTCGTGCGCGGGCGGGTCCCGGCGCTCTCGCCACTCCCGGACGATCTCGTCGATGTCGAAGGGGGCGAGATTGAGCGGCGGGCCGGGCGGGGGCCGCCGGATCGCCTCACGGATCTTGTCATTGACGTCCGCGAGGATCTCCCGCACCACCCGCTCCGACGGTGCCTTCTCGACGGCGGCGAGCGCGTCCTCCGCCTCTTTGCGCAGCACGAGTGTCGGGGGCAGGAACGACAGATTCTCGCGGGCCATCTTCTCCTTGACCCACCACAGATCGTCATAGGGCCTGTTGAGGCCGGGGAGAGGCTTTCCCTTGCCGGGGAGGTCGGCGAACGCGCCGCGTTCCTCCGCCTCGCGGATCTGCCGGTCGGCCCAGGTCTCGAAGCTGATGCCCGGAGGCTTGCGCTCGGTCACCCTCGCATTGTCTCTCGGGCGGCGCGAAAGGTGCTACAGGGCGCGGACGGGCAGCGGTCCCGGCGCGTCCGGCCGGGGGCGGGGGTGCCGGTCCCCGGCATGGGCATGAGCGCGGACGCCGCCCTCCCGGCGAGGACACGGGCGGGACCGGAGGCGGAGATCCGGCCCTGCGTCTACTGCGATGCCTGCTGGGGCGAGGCGCACGCGGGCCGCACCACGGCTTGCCCGGTCGACCCGGGCTGGGGACGCGGCGGCCGAGCCTCGTCGGTCGGCGCGTCCCCCGTACCTCCCTCGCGGTTCACCGCCCTGGGCTCCGGCGCCGCCGGCCTCCAGGGAGCCGACGAGGCGGCGGGAGGAGGCCATCAGGTGGTCCTGCTGGGACACTGGCCGCACACCACGCTCCGGCTGTCCGTACCGTCGGCGACGCCACCACGCCCAGGGACCTGCCGGCCGCCCTCCAGGGGACCCGCACGGTCACCGACGCGCTCGACGACCAGGGGTAAGGCCGTCCCGGGGGCCGGAGACCGGGATCAGAGGTTGACGCCGAAGTCGGAGGCGATGCCCGCCAGACCCGAGGCGTACCCCTGGCCGACCGCGCGGAACTTCCACTCCGCGCCATGGCGGTAGAGCTCGCCGAAGACCATCGCCGTCTCGGTCGCCGCGTCCTCGCTCAGGTCGTAGCGGGCGAGTTCGGCGTTGTCGGCCTGGTTGACCACCCGGATGAAGGCGTTGCGGACCTGGCCGAAGCTCTGGCCGCGGCTGTCGGCGTCGTGGATGGAGACCGGGAAGACGATCCTGGCGATCTCGGCGGGCACCGCGGCCAGGTTGACCTTGATGGCCTCGTCATCGCCCTCGCCCTCACCGGTCAGGTTGTCGCCGGTGTGCTCGACCGAACCGTCGGGGCTGGTGAGGTTGTTGTAGAAGACGAAGTGCTGGTTGGACGCCACCTTCCCGGCCTCGTCGCACAGCAGGGCGCTCGCGTCGAGGTCGTAGTCGGTGCCCGTCGTCGTCCGCACGTCCCAGCCCAGGCCGACGACGACCGCGCTCAGGCCCGGCGCCTCCTTGCTCAGCGAGACATTGCCGCCTTTGGACAGGGAAACTCCCACGATCTCCTCCTGGTACTCGATGGACCGGTCTCCAAAATCTACAACACTGTAGAAGTTGGCGGAGCCGGAGGCGCGGGAGCCGGTGCGAGAGCCGGCGCGAGATTGGCGGGGGGCGGGGGATTGGCGTGATCCGGCGGGAGCGCACAGCGCACACGTACGATCGGACGAATGCGTCCCTCTCCCGCCGACCTCGTCCGCGAATTCCACCTGGCCTTCGGCCTCGACGCCCGTACGACCCCCACCGAGGTCCCACCGCAACTCGCCGCCCACCGCCAGAACCTGCTGGCCGAGGAGTGCGCCGAAGTAGCCGAGGCGAGCGCCCACGGCACCCTCGACCACCTCGCCCATGAGCTGGCCGACGTCGTCTACGTCGCCTACGGCACCGCCCTGGTCCACGGCATCGACCTCGACGCGGTGATCGCCGAGATCCACCGGGCCAACATGACCAAACTCGGCCCCGACGGCCGCCCCACCCTGCGCGCCGACGGCAAGGTCCTCAAGGGCGACCACTACCAGGCCCCCGACATCCCGGCCGTCCTGCGCCGCCAGGGCTGGCCGGGCCGGCCGGGCACGGCCGAATAGGCCCCGCCGATGGAGATCGCCGACCCGACCCCAGCCGAGCGCCGCGTCTGTGCGGCGTTCCCGCTGGGCGAGGGCGTCGATCTGCGCGAAAGCGCCGATGACGACCCGGCAGCCGGTGCGGCATGGGGTCCCGAGCGGACCGTACGGGCCGAGGTGCTGCGGGCATTGCTGGTCGGCGGGGAGAGCCGGAGCGGGGAGATAGCGGGGCTGAAGCTGGCGGGTGCGCGCATCACCGGGCGCCTCGACCTCCGATACGGGGTGGTCCAGCACTCCATACGGCTGCGCTCCTGCCACTTCACCGAAGGCCCGATGCTCTACGGGGCGCAGCTGCGCGCCCTGGTGCTCAGCGATTCCGTGCTGCCCGCCCTCACCGCGGGAGCGCTCCGCGTCGAGGGGGTGCTGCGGATGAGCCGCTGCCGTATCGCGGGCCCCGTAAGGCTCGCGGGATCCCAGATCGCCGGGGCGATCTTCCTCGACGGAGCGCGTCTGGGCGTCTCCCCGGAAGCCCCTGACGGACCCGACAACCCCGATGGATCGCACACCGCACCCAGTGGGCAGCACACCCCTGGCACCCCGGACCCCGACACACTCCAGGAGCCGGCGCTGGAGCTCAACCATGTGGTCGTGGGCAACGACATAGCCGCCGCCGGGCTCGTGTCCCACGGCCAGGTCCGGCTGAACGGGGCCGCCGTCACCGGTGAGGTCAATCTCGACGACGCCGTACTGCACCACCCCGGCCACAACGCCCTGCACGCCGAGACCCTGTCGGTCGGCACCGACCTGCGCGCGATGCGGCTGCGCGCCCATGGCCGCGTCAACATCAGCGGCGCCAGAATCCCCCGTCACCTGAACCTCGCCTACGCCCGGCTCTCCAACCCCGGCGGCCAGGCCCTGCGCGCCAGCAGCTGTGTGATAGGTGAGCTGTGGCTGCGCGCGGCCGCCCCGATCGAGGGCACGGTGAACCTCCGTGGCTGCCAGGCCGATCTGCTGCACATCGCCCCGGAGACCTGGCCCGACCGGGTCAGGATCGACGGCCTCAGCTATCGCAGACTCACTCCCGACCTCCCCGCCGAACAGCGTCTGCCGCTGCTGGAGCGCGAGGAGTCGGGCTATCTGCCGTACGCCTACGAGCAGTTGACCGCCGCCTACCGCACTGCGGGCGACGACGCCGCCGCCCGCACCGTCCAACTCGCCAAGCTCCGCAGGCACCGCCGCACCCTCCCCCCGTACGCCAGGGCCTGGGGCCACCTCCAGGACATCACCGTCGGCTACGGCTTCCGTCCCCTGCGCGCCGCCGGATGGCTGTTGGCCCTCCTCCTCACCGGCGCCATCGCCTTCACCCTGGACCGGCCCCGTCCCCTGAAGGCGGATGAGGCCCCCGATTTCAACCCCGTCTTCTACACCGTGGACCTGCTGCTGCCGATCACCGATTTCGGTCAGCAGTCGGCCTTCGCACCACAGGGCTGGTGCCAGTGGCTCTCCTACACCCTCATCGTCACCGGCTGGATCCTGGCCACCACCATCGCGGCGGGCATCACCCGCTCACTGAGTCGGCCATAGCGGTCGGCCGGCGTGGCTGAAATGCTGTGCGGATGCGGAACACAACACCGGAGGGGGCGGCCGCGGAGGCCGTGGAGTGGGCGGAAGGGGCGCACCGCAACGTCGTCGGCCTCGCGATGATGCTCGGGGTGGCGCCCGCGCGGTACGCGGAGGACGCCTTGGCGCTCATGCCCGGCCTTCAGCACTATGTGGACCGGCTGCCGCTCGGTGAATTCGAGCAGTCGGACTGGATCACGCTGCACACGGACCTGACCTCCTACCTGGGCGATGTGCTGGTACGACGCCATGGAGCGGCCTGGAAGAGAGTCGGCGACCGGAGCTCCCCGGCCGGTTACCGCTATCTCATCGAGACCGAGGGCCGCGATGGACAGACCCACCGGGTGGAGCCGTACGACGTCGTGATGGAGGAGTTCCAGCACCTCCCCATCGACATCGCACGGATGCTGGCCAACGCGGAGGCCGTGCTGGGGCTGGCCGCGAGGTGAAGAGACCGAGACAAGCATGTCCTTCTTGATGCGGGCGCCGCGGGAATGCGCCTCGTGGGAATGGGAATTGGACGCCTTCGCCGCCCCCGGTCTGGAGCCGGCGCTGATGACGGCGGCGCGGATGTCGGCCGTGCTGAGGGAGCACGGGCTGTTGGAGGCGGACGTCCTGGAGTGGATGTGGTTCGTCCATGGCGTCGGCGGCATCGGCGTGCTCACGCGGCTGCCGGTCATGGGCCGGTTCGACGCGGCGGAACTGGCCCGGCGGGTCCGGCGGAGCCGCCCCGTGGGGTACCCGGACGCCCAGGTCGGACCCATCGCCGTCACCGGTAAGGGCACATGGTTCGACGCCGAGGGCGGGGAGCGGCGTGAGCGCGATCTCGTCGTGCTGACGGTCGACCCGGACGACCACGCTCTGACGGCGGCCGTCGAGGTGTTCCACGACATCTGGGGCCGCTACGACTTCCGGGGCGTCCCCCACCCGGACGTCCAGCGGCGCAACGCGCCCCGCCTGGCCGCGGCCCTGCGGGCCCTCGACTCCCTGCTCGGCACCTCCGCCCGGCCCGGCCAACCCACATACTTCGGATGTGCCGAGGGCTATGGCATCGCCGAACCCGACGAGATCGACGGCCTCGGCCCCGACCTCACCGACCAGCTCTGAGAGATGCGGGTAGCAACACCTTTCACACAGCAGCACCTTTCAGACAGCAGCGCCACTCATACGGCAGCGCCGCTCAGAAAAGCAGCGCCGCTCAGACAGCAGCGTCCGCGACAAGACCATCGGCCTGCTCCAGGAACGCGGCGACGCCCGGTGCCTGCCGGTACGGATCGAAACGCTTGCGCAGCCGGGCGATCCGGCGAAAGGCCCGCGGGGAATGCAGCTGACGTGTCAGCCGCACCGCCTCGAGACCGTGCCGTGCGGCCTCCTCCGGCTCGTCCTTCGACAGATTGGCATGCGCGAGAATCCCGGTGTTGATGGCCCGTCGGCGTATATGTGTCGCGGGCAGATCGCGCAATGCGGCCATCGCGTACTCACTGGCCTTCTTCGGCTGGTTGAGATCCCTGAAGCAGTGCGCGAAGGCATCCGCCAGATATGCCTCCTTGAAATACCGCAGATACGGCGGTGAATCATGGGCCGGGCCCGACCGGCCGAAGTGCCGTTCCGCCTCCGACAGCGCCCGGCCGCAGGCTCGGGCGTCGCCCATCCGGGCGTGGCCGCGCGCTTCGACCACCCAGGACACCGCGATGCCGAGGGGCTCGCCGTTCTGCCGGCCCCCGGCCCGAGCCGCCTCGGCCAGCTGCACCGCCTCGGCCGGATGCTCGGCGTAGAGCGCGAGATGGCCCATGTGCGTGGCCATCACCTGCGCTCCGTAATGCCGTGAATCGGCGGCGCTGGCCAGGGCGAGAGCCTGGATGTAGTAGCGCTCGGCGAGATTCAGCTGATTGCAGTCGATGGCCATATAGCCCGCCGATGCGGTGAACTCCGCGGCGGTCTGCAACAGTGCCCGGCCCACCGTGTCCGTACGGGATTTCTTCAGCAGCGGCCCGACGTCGTAGCGCAGGTAGTTCACCATGTGCCGGCGGATCCGCTGTGACCCGAACTCATGGCTGAGCCGCTCGAATTCATCGCCCAGCGCGCGTACTTCGCGCACGTCGGCCATCGTCACCCGGGTGGACCTGCTGTGCTGACTGAGGTCTTCGCGCGGGCTGCCGATGAGCCAGTCGCGGCTGGCGACCGATACGGCTCCGGCGGCGAAGACCGAGTCCGTGAGAAACCCGCGGCGTTCCACGTCATACCTCCACAAGCGGGTGACCGTTTCTACGGCGCATCCCAGGGTTCTGGGATAGCGGAGGCCGATCGTCTGGTCCTCGGATGCCATTTCCATGCCGAGGTCGCGAGGTGTCACCGTGCGTCCGATGTGGTGCGAGAACACCTGGGCGAGAAGCGTCGGGGTCGGATCTCTGGGAACCGAACCGGACAGCCAGCGAGCGACGGACGTGTGGTCACAGAGCACGCTGAGCCCCTGCGTGGCCGCGAGTTCACTCACCCGCCGGGCCAGCCCCTTGCGCGAGAACCGCGCTTCGGCGAGTAAGGCCTCGAGCTGGTGATTGGGCTCTCGGCGATTGCTCATGACGCCCCCGATCGAGTTCCTCCGGTGGAACTCATGCTAGGAGTCGATGGCGGCTTTACTAAGCCTTTACCCGAAGTGCGCCCGCTTCGGGCCCCCGGTGTACCCACGGTCCGCCGCGGCGCACCTGTGCCCATCCCGGCACCACGCCCTCCAATGGTAGGCGGCCACCTGGACGTGATGGCGCGCCAGGAACGCAACCGGGGGTGGAGACGCAGTGAACGGGGAAGCGTGCACCAGTCAGTTGATACGCCGATGGCTCTTCCGGATCGCCCTTCAGCTCGTATGCGCTGGCCCATCGTCTTTCGACCGCTCGTCGATGCTCCAGGCACTGCTGCTGGAGCTCACCGCAAGGGCCGCGACCCGCCCGGGGCGGAGCGATGCCTAACGCCGCACGGGCGCGCCCCGGCGCGATCATGGACAAATGCGCAGGGGAGCCCGTCATGCACCACGGACAGCCGACCGGGAGCACGCCCCCGGAGAAAGATCAGCGAGGCGAAGCCGAGGACGAGACGGTACGGCGGCACCGGTGGCCACGATGACGACGGGGTCACACCGCCGGATCGGCGGCGGGGATGTGTCACACGTCACCCGAACGCACCGGAGGCCCCTCTCGTACGAGAGGGGCCTCCGGCCTGTTCCTTCAGTCGGGGTGGCGGGCTTTGAACCCACGACCTCTTCGTCCCGAATTAGGTTCGGGTGAGATCGTTACCTGCGCAGGCGTCGCTTGCCCTGTTCAGCGGGCTGGCATCAGTCAGTTTCGCGTGCTCTCGGGGGGCTCAGGAAGGGGGTCGGCTCCCGATTGGCTCCCAAGGAAGCTCAGCCCAGGAGCAGTGCATGGCGAGCACGGATCCACCCGGACGACCGAGACAAGGACGGCGTCGCTCTTGTGGTTGCGGATTGGTTTTGATTACGTGATGCCGAGAGTATTGGGCGGCCCGGTGGTGTTGCGGGAGTGCTTGCGGAGGCCGACGGCAATGCCGCTTCCGACCAGGCGGATGCGCCGATGGCAAGGTTGCGCAGTGCGGCCATGGCCGTGGGTGTGGTTCCGGCCCTGACGCGGGACGGGCGAAGGCCGTGCGTGGTGCAGCCGCTCGCGACGTGGATTCGTGCCATTAAAACCGGCCAGGTCGGCGTCGTACTCAGCGGCGGGTCGGGCTCGGCACCGAGTTCTCAGACTCGGCTATCGGGCCGTTCGTGCTGGTCATCTGAAGTGGAGATCCTGTCCCGCCCAGGAAGGAACCCTGGATGCCGGGTGCCTGACTACAGATTGACAAGGAGGGCAGCGGATACTCGGAACAGTAACTGCCGGGCCTGGCGCACACGCCCTGCTTCTTCAGCCATGATGCTCACATGGCCACCATCCAGTCCGCAGCCGAGATCGCACCGCTCCTGGAGCGACTCAAAGGGAAGAAGATCGCCATGCTCCAGGTGCTCGGCGTCAACTCGCTCAAGTCCGTTTCGCCGCTTCCAGAAGCGCTCGTAGGGGAGGCGGTGACAGAGGTGGACGTCGTTGAGCGCATCATCAACATACACACGGCCGGCCACCGTATCTCGTTCGATCTGCAGCGTACGGGTCGGGTCGTACCGCTCGAATCTGCTGAGCCCTACCGGCTTGCTGCCGGGGCCAGCCGCCCTACCGTCCGCCTCCTCATGGCCGACGGCTCGGGCCTAGACCTGACCGAACCGGCCAAGACGAAGCGGATCACGGTCACGATCGTGACCAGGTCTGACTGACTTTGCCGCACCGAACGACCTGCTTTCCAGGCGGCCTCGATGCAGCTACTCTCGACGCAGGAATCTGAGCAAGTCATCGGGAGAAGCGATGGGCCAGCAGACGCAACGCAAGGACGACCTCCTGGTCTCCTCCAACTTCATCCGCGCAGTCCGGGAGTCGGGCTACGTCAGCCTCTCGACCGCCCTCGCAGAACTCATCGACAACTCGCTCCAGGCATCAGCGACGGAGGTCGCGGTCACGGTCACGAGACCCAAACCAGGCGGCCTTCCGGAGATCCGTGTGGAGGACGATGGGGAGGGCATGTCGCGTTCGCGACTCGAGGCATGCCTCCGTTTCGGCGGCTCGTCACGCTTCGACGAGAGACAGTCGTTCGGCCGGTTCGGTATGGGGTTGCCTGCCGCGTCCCTCAGCCAGGCACGGCGAGTAGAGGTGACTTCATGGCAGAACGGTCAGGCAGCCAACCAGGTCAGCTTGGACGTCGACGCCATCGCCGCCGGGACACCAGTTGATCTTCGGGCCCTCCGCCAGCCTGGCGTCACCACGGGGTCCGGCTGCGTGGTGACCTGGCAGCACTGTGACCGTATTGAGTACCGGCGCCTCGCCTGGCTCGAGCGAGCGCTGCGGCGGGATCTTGGACGCATCTACCGCCGCTTCCTCAGCAACGGGGACCTCACGTTGACCCTCAATGGGAAGCGGGTCGATCCGGTCGATCCCATGCTTCTCACGCCGAAGATCGAGGGGCACAGCGCAGGCTTGGCGTTCGAGCCGCTCCGCTATGAACTGGCAGCGTCGTCGGGCAAGACGGCCTTCGTTACCGTCCGGTTCGCGATGCTGCCGGTGCAGCACTGGCAGCACCTGGATAACGTGACCAAACGGCGCAGCGGCATCGTAGGCGGAGCCGGCGTCTCCATCCTCCGCGCCGGTCGCGAGATCGCGAGCGGCTGGCACCTCATGGGGGCGAAGCGCAAAGAGAACTACGACGACTGGTGGCGCTGCGAGATCGAGTTTGATCCCGTCCTCGACGAGCACTTTGGTATCACCATCAACAAGCAGGGAATTCGGCCTTCCCAGGTACTCCAGGAGGCCCTCGGGCCGGAGTTGGAGGCGATCGCCCGGCTTTTGAACTCGCGTGTCCGCCAAGCTTTCGAGGAGGTCAAGTTTCAAGCGGCCACGGAGGCGTCGTGTCGGGTAGCGGCGGCCGCGGATGCCGATCTGCCTGTCATCCCTACGGCGGGGAAGGGCTCGGGCGCCCTGAGCTACCGGATTGGATCCGAGCAACTCTCGATCGATAAGATGTTCGCTGCTTCTCTGAAGCGGCGCACGCTCGATGTCACGCTGAACGTTGACCACCCTGCCTTCGCAGCGTTGTACCGTCCGCTCCAGAAGTTGGGTGATGAGGCGGCAGGAGAACTCCGGACTGCTCTCGAACTGTTCCTCCTGTCCTTCGCCCGCACCACAACACTCCTCAGCCGTGACGGCCACAACTGCGACGATCTCCTGCGCATGTGGAGCAGGACCTACGGACGGATGCTCCAAAAGTCATGAAAGAAGAGGCCAAGCTCGTTCCTCTCAGCCTTCCGGCCTACGCCTCCCGTCGGGAACGGCAAGGGTTCGCCCGGCTCTGCACCCAGCTTGCGAGCACGCCGGTGGGGGCTGAAGCCGCAGGCGACCACAAGCGGTGGTTGAAGGCAGCCAAGATCAACAACCTGTACGACCAGCCTCTGCTCGCGGCAGCTGCTCACGTCGCCATCGATCTTGTGGATCAAGGCTGGACTGTTCGAGTAGACAGGTCTAAGGCTGTTTTCGCTCCCCCTTCGGTCCACGGCGACCGCAAGGTGGAGAAGGCCCGGATCCGGCGCCAGGAGCACCTCCGTCGTGATGAACAGCTCAGAAAGACCAGTGTTCGACGGTTCGTCGAGGGTATGGAGCGCACGCACCAGCACAGCGGCACATTGGTCTCCGTCTTCAACCTGATGCGTGACGGCCGCGAGCTGGCGGACGCGCTTCAGCGCGCCGACGCGCCTGCGGATGTCATTAAGCCCTACGTTCAGATCGTCGACTCATCGACTTGTGAACTGACTGGATTCAAGCTTCACGACATCTGGCGTTACTTCCGCCACACATGGTCCAACGCCTACGCGACCGTGCCTGGCCGCTCGATGCCGGTCTTGGTCCGGGACGCAGCCACCGAGTTCCACGCGGTGATCGGGTTGGCGGCCATCTCCAGCCCTGTCGTCCAGATTGCCGAGCGTGACCACTGGATGGGCTGGGAGACCGATCAGTTCCTCAAGCAGGTGCAAGCTGAGCCCACTGCTGATATTGCTGGCTGGCTGGCTCGACGGATCGAGGGGCAGCAGAACGAGATCTACGTTGACGATCTCCTTCGTGATGGGATTCTCCAACCGACCGACCTGGCAGCGCCCACGCCTGAGGTCATCGCTCGGCTGCGGGCCGATGCCGATCGGCACCGTCAGAGGCACCACCAGGCAAGCACGATCCGTGCGGTCCGCAACATCGACCGCGAAGCGTGGGTGGAGCGCGCCGAAACTGACCTATTTCGGAGCAAGCGTTCGTCAGCGCTCGCAGAAGCCCTAGAGATCGCCAGACTGCTTGGGGGCTATCTCTCCCCGCCTACGATCGAAGGACTGACCAAGGCCTTCTCGGATCCAAAGGCGCGTTCGCAGATGCGCCGAGTGGTGCGTCGCGCACGTGGAGAGAGGGTCGGTACTGTCATCGCCGACCTCACCGTCTGCGGCGCCGTGGCGCCTTACAGCGCGCTAGCGGCGGGGAAGCTGGTGGGGGCACTTGCCGTCTCGCCCCAGGTTCTATCCGCCTACCGCGAGAAGTATGCACGCCCAAGCGAGATCGCGTCGGCGATGGCCGGCCGCCCGATCCTGCGTGAGCCGCGGCTCTCCTTCGTCGGAACCACGTCGCTCTACGGCACCGGTTCAAGTCAGTACAACCGACTGTTTTGGCCTGCTAACGTCATGGGCGGTGAGAGCGACATCCGAATGGGCTTTCACGAGCTTGGACGGTCACGGTCCTTCGGGACGTCTCACTTCTCCGATGAGACCGTCGACGCCCTGGTTCGAGTCTCGACGTTGCGCGGCTCGCTCGTCCGGATCAACAGTCTCTTCGGCGAGGGTGTCAGCCCTCGACTACGTAAGGTTCGAGTGGGGCTGGCAGCGCTTGGCTGGCCCGCCAACGAGCTTCTCAAGCACGGACGCGAGCGCATCCTCTACGGGGTTCCTCTGGTCGAGAACTTGCGGGACTACTCGCTCGGCATCGACCAGGAGCCGAAGTACCTGCTGAATCCCGAACTGACCGAAGCGGACGCCAAGGTCTCCGAGTGGTGGCTTGAGCGCTGGTGCCGACGGCGGGCCATACAGGAGCATGTTCTTGAGTCCATGCGCTCGCATCGGTTGGTCCGTCCAGTGGAGCACGGCGCCCGTGTACCGCTGCCTGTAGGGGAGGGGATGCCGGCACCCGGCGAGGAAATGTTCCCTATCTCCAATTAAGAGACGGCCACCACCTACTCCAGACGTCGGAGCCAGCCAGCGCGCAGCCTGCGGCTTCCACCAGCGGGGCGTGCTCCATCGCGTGCGCGAGCGCGGATGCTTGAGTGCAGGAGCCGTCATGCGGCCTGTGTCCGCGGGCTGTGACACCCCGGGCTCCGGGGTGTCACAGCCCGCGAGGGACCAACGCTGATGCTTGCAGTGCTCCGGCTTCATGCCTCGCCCAAGTCCGGTGTTGATGATCCTGAGAGATGCTGCAGGAAGCTCGAATCGACTTCGATATCCCCCGTCAGACGCCATGCGCGGCGTTCGTATGAGAGGTCTCCGGTCACCGTAAAGGGCAGTCGGCGCCTATAAGCCATTATTGCCCAGCCGTGATTGTCTCCGGTTAGTGGAACCTGGACACGCAGAGTTTTGCCGCTTACCTCCGCTGCGACGGTGATGATTGCTGATTCATCGTTGTCGGGTGCCGCATCATCCCGCGTGAGTGACTTAACGAGTCCGACCAATGTCTCCCGTCGTACGGGCTCTTCTCTTCGTACGAGCCGCTCCCGAACTCGCGGGAGCTCGTCAATCACATCGCGGTCCAGCACAATGGTTGCTAGTCCTACGTCCGGCTTAGGTTCAGCTGCCGCCCATTGGAAAGACAAGTCCAGCGAACGAAGGTGTTCGGGCTGCGACATATCTTCGAGTGATTCGACTAGCCCTGCACTTAGCCCTAGATTGCTTGGAAATTCGAAGGCTTCCTGGTCCCAGGATTGCGTTAGGCGCTTTGTGGTCTCAAGTCCTCTGGCTAGGGTTTCCATGACCCGTCGGGGGAAGGCAATGGTTGGCTGCTCTTGGCCGTCGACAGCCTGAGGGCTAGGGTCTCCCAGGCGTGTTACGACAGTGAACACAAAACTGCCGCGCTTCGTGTGCCCAAGTCGTACATCTTCATCCAGGAATTCGCCTACTGCTGCTGGCCTACGTCCCTTGTGCGAGTGATGCGGGTCAGCGGTTGTGGTTGCTGCTGCCCTCATCATCTTGTAAATGGATTGCAGCGTCCTTTCGGCTTGCTGGAAGGGGATTGTGCCGTCAATCATGCCTTGGTCGAGGCGAACGAAAAAGAGGTCCGCGCGTGTAGCGATGACGCGTTCCAGTAGCTGACCTGCATCCCAGTCATGGATGTGTCCGAGCGACTCGAGCGCATCCACGAAGCGTGGCATGAAATCTGCGAAGTCAGTAGCAAGCGGAATCATGACACGTGGCGCGGTGGACAAATGGCCCGAACCGTAGCGCCAGACCTGACGGACATCTGGCTGCTGATGCTCCAGTTCCCAGTCATGAGAAGCTAGGAACTGGGAGACGGCAAGAGGGGTCAACGCGGATGCAATATCGCGGTAACTGTCGAGTGTAGATCGGTTCACCGCGAACCCTCCTCTGCGTCGCCGATCGTTTTCATTATGCCCAAAAGTTGCTCACCCGTGAACAGGTTTCGGCGTGGCAAATGTACTGTGTGGTACTCCTTGATCGGGCCGTCATATCTCAGGTTATCGGCAGACTCCCAGAACATGCGGCTACGCGTGAACAACCCCCATTCGTCGGTTCGTAGCCACGGCTCTGGTTCGCGAGGGATGAGGAGTACGCCGAGATAGGCGGGGATGTACCGTTTCCTGCGTGTCAATTTCCGAAACGGCTTTGCCTTCATGCGCCAGGTCATGCTGTCATCTTTGAGTAGACTTTCTTGATAGGTGCACTTGAGTTGGAGTTCGAACTGCGGACCATAGTAACCGCGGTACTCCGTTGAGGAGACGATCGTAATGTCAACGCCCTCATAGTCGGTCTCATGAGGTTTTATCGAGCACCCGGCGGCGTAGGCGATCATTCGTGTAAACGAAACGCTGAAATGTTCCTGCAGCGCCGTGATAGGCACCTGCCCCTCTGCGAGGTCATCTTCGCCCATGGCCTCTTCAAGGTCATCTGCCGGCATATGTTCCCCTTCTGGTGTCGCTGCCAGCGGTCAAAGTCGCCCTAAGGTCCATTCTTTTCCGTTCTTGGGCTACGTCATACGAACGGCGGTTGCGGATGGCGACGACAGGACCGCCACCAACGCCTCGGCGCCGGTGGCGGTCTAGACACTGATTCCGCTTAGCTCAGCGCCTGCAGTACCTGCTGGCTGGCGAACGGGAGATTGCGGGAGATCACCATGTCGTCGATCAGACGGATCAGCACGTTGCCGGACTGCTTCGCCGCACGCAACCCGTCAGTTGGCGCCAGATCAGGGCTTAGCGGGCCGTGTACGCCCAGGATCAACTGCTGGTCACCACGCCTTGCCAGGATAGGCGCGGTGATCGTTCCAACTCCCTCAACGTCGATCTTGGCCCCTCGGGCGAAAGAGATGTCGTCGAGTGCTCGGCTGTCGAGGTCCTCATAGAGCTTGTCGGCCGATCGTTCGAGTCGCTCCTCGTCCAGACTCGGCTGGGTTCCGCGGATCAGGTAGCGCAGCAGGCTGGCACCGACGTGCCGGTCAAGGAGGTTGTGCTCGAACCGGTTACGGAAGCTGCGAAGACAGCGGTAGCAGGACTCGTCGCAGTTCGCCGGGCATTCTTCGAGGCGCTCCAGCGTCTGTTCGAGGATTTCCATTCCGCAGTCGTTGACCCGTCGAGCGAAGCCAGCTCCACCTGCGAGCGTGTCGTACACGTAGATCTCGGCCTCAAGGCCTTCTTTACCGAGGGAAGTCAGCGCAGGACGGTACTCTGCCTGTAGTTCCGTCGCCTCAATATCGAGCCTTTGGGTCGCGGCAATCGTCAGCGCCTCAGCGACCGTACGGAGAGCGACGTGTGTCGACAGCAGAGCTGGCCTCAATGTGATCGGCGGGGCCACCTTCAAGCGAACCAGAAGCACATCTGAGAGAAAGTCAGTTCCGAGCACGAGGCCCCGGGTTGAGGCCGTGCCAGGACATTCCGGGGCTTTCTCGTCGGGGTAAGGCTTCTTGTGCGTACCGACGACCGCCCCAGTTGCAGTCGCAGTCGGCTCGATGAGCCCGCAGCGCGTGCAGTAGGTGTATCCCTCGTTGCGGGGACCGGTGTTAGTGACGAGCAGTGTTTCGCGGCGGTACGTCTGTGCCAAGCGATCGGTGACACGTCGCCAGGCAGTCTCCTCGGTCGGCCCGGGAGCCATGAGTTTGGCGCGTGTGGCGTAACTGCGGGCCGGCGCGTCGTCTGGGCTTGTACCCGGCGCCTTATCGGCCGGGTGCGCAAAGCCTGGCGGTCGCATCCAGTTCTTCGCCTTGCCGAACTTGCCCTCGGCACCGCAGGCGGGACAGTCCCGCTCCTTGCCGCGCTCTGCCGTGTCGTGAGGGTAATGCTTGGCGTAGTGGCATACCTGGCACTCGAAGTACAGCAGTTTGTCCCGCCAGGCCTGGAAGCGTTCCTCTTGGACCGGTGCATAGATGGCACCAGAGGTCCACTCCTTGTTATCAACCCACACCACTTTGCCAGGTGCATACTGGCTGAGGGCCACCGGGAGCCCCTGACTGGGCGCATAGTGGAACTCGGCATTGAACGGCGTTGACCGATCGAGATCGAAGACGTGGAAGGCCACGACATCCGTCGGAAACGCGTAGCGCGGCAGCACCCCCTTGTACAGCAGCCGATCAAGCAGGTTCGTCTGGCTCCGCCGGGCGCTCGGCTCCTCGGCGCCGTCTTCCGCGGGGCCTTCTGCCTCCACCTCATCGTGCTCAGATGCCGCATCGCCCTCAGAGGTAGCTGGCAGCCTCCCGTTGAGGTCGAGGTCAAGTGCCTTGTCGATCTCGCGAAGTGTGTTCGTGACGACACCGCTTAGAACGGCTCTGCGGTCCGTCTCGCTCAGTTCACCGGGAAGCCACGATGCAATCTCCTCACGCAGCTTATCTTCCTCGGACCTCAGCCACTCTTCCAAGTCGTTCCGATTCAGAGGAGATGCTGTTCCGACGAAGTCCTCGATAGTGCCCAGGACTTCGAAGAGCTGAGGCTGATCCTCAGGCTCGATTGCTGGCAGTCGATCCTGGTGATAGCGCTGCAGCAGGTAAGCGATGACGTGGCGCCGCGCGATTTCGTCGTTGTTCATCGTCAGCACTGGGTCATCGACTTTGCCGCGGATCATGAGCTCTGGTTGACGGAAGTAGTGGTCGTCGTGTGTGTCGGCGCTTCCGAAGGCGAGTACGGTGGCAACAGCGTTGCCCCGACGCCCCGCCCGCCCTGCGCGCTGCTGGTAGTTGGCGCGCGACGGTGGCATATTGCGCAGCGCGACGCCGGTCAGGCTGCCGATGTCGATGCCAACTTCCATGGTGGTCGTGCAGGACAGAACGTCGATGGCGGCGCGTGACTGCTTTCCTTGGCGGGTCAAGCCGAGGTCGACGTCCTGGAACAGCAACTCGTGTTCTTCTGCTTTGGAGAATACTGCGTCGGACTGGGCGGCATTGAGTTGGGCCGTGTGCTCGGCGGCGATGATGCTCAATGGAGGCTCGGGCGGTTCACCCAACGCCCGGGACGCGCTAGCACGGTAGTAGCCCTTCCGGGCTTGGAAGACGGGATCCGTGTCGGGATTTAGCGTGCGAACCCGATCATACCCGCAATTGACGCACCGGATTGTGCCGGGGAAGGGCCGCTGCGTGAAGCGGCAGCGCTCGCAATATCCCCACATTCCACCAAGTTCCAGGGCAACGTTCTGGGCCAACAACCGAAACCTCCCGGCCACTGGCTCGCAGAACGTTGTGAGCAACGTCTGCAGCCAGTCGTCCGCGAACTTCTTCCTCGCCGCCCTCGAATCGAGCCAACGCTCGATCGATTGGAACTTACCCCTGTGCGGTTTGACGCCGCCCTTCGTCCTCCCCCATTCACCATCGGTCATCGACGGGAACCAGATGCCGCGGGTTGGGCTGCTCCACTGCGCTAGCCACAACCGGACGAGCGCGAGCTTGGCCTCGGCGCTGTCTGCGACCCCGCCGATGTCCGGCAGTTCCGTCAACAATGTATCGGTGAGGTCCGCCCGCTCACGGAGGGATGCCAGGCCCAGGGACGACAGCCCGTAGTACTTGTCCGTTAGCGTCGCGTACATGGCCCTCAACAGCGACTGCGGTGGATTGGCAGTGGTAAGCAGTGGCACCAACCCAGCGGGATTGCCTGAGAGCGCACCGTTGTCGATTGCCTTCGCGACCGTGTCAAAGACATGGAGCGTCTCCATGGGTCGTAGTTCCGGACGCAGCCGCACCGACAAGACTCGCGCTCCGACCATGACGGCCACGTACAGACGCTCCAAGCTGAGCGACGGTGCAAGGAACGGTTGATTTGCCAGTTCCTGCCACCCGCGCAAGAGCAGGGGCCGAATGACATCGCGCATCGAGTAACTCTGAAGGTTGGGTGCCAGCCGTGCGGCAACCTGCCGGGAGTCGGAGAACGCGAGTACCTTGCGACCGCGCAGTGGCGCAAAATCGGTGTACGGTTGGGCCCCCGGTGGTTGGACCTCGAGCTGACGTGTCACCAAGGCTTGGAACGGCTGGTCACCCTTCGTCTGGTGATCCTGTACCGATGAACGGCCGAACCCGGCGAGTTGCCCGCAGACACCGCACGGCTTGAACTCTCCGTTCGCCTCCGCCTCACCATCACCGCCATCGTCGTCACCCCTGACGACTTCTCCCCCTCGAAGCCGAGGAATGAAGACACTGCGGACGCGGGCGCCTAGTTCTTCCGGATTGAGCCGGCCGGTAACGAGATCGATGTCGGCGGGTTCGACATCGCCATCGGAGGGCTCCTCAAGCAGTAGATCGAGTGCCTGGAGTTCGGGGATGGAACCCGATGCGGACTCGAACGATCCCCCCGGCTCGTGCCATAGGTACGTCGGCTCGCTTACGACGTCGGTGTAGGCCCGTGCGTAGGCGGAGCCGCAGTGCCTGCAGGTGTACAACTCGAAGACCCGTGCACCACATTCGCAAGTTGCCCGCGGCTGGGCGTAAAGCTTTCCAACCGGCCCCGGCTCCGGGTGTGCCTCCCGGTCAACCTCCGGGCAGTCGGGGTCGAGACAAGCCCACAGCCCAGGCAGCCCACGAAAGAATGCATGCACGCGACATGGCAGCAGACCCGCGTCATTCGCCGACCGTCGCGCCGCGCTACCGAGTGCCACCATGGAAGAAACAGCCCGATCGGCAAGCTCCGTCTCAACGGTCGGGAAGATGAGCGAGCCCAACTCATGTACCGGTTGTGCCCGCTGCATCGTCTCGTTAACGAGCAGGTTCATGGGGCCGAATGCGCTGAGAGCATCGTGCAGCAGTTCACCGACCGTGGCGCCCTCTTTCACGGCTACCTTCCGGTAGTCCAGTAGCCCCTGAACGGCGGCGATGCGGGCTTCGTCTCCCTCGCCCTCGTAGAACTCGTGCATCGGTACGGCAGCGAGAGCTTGGGCGTCCTGGAGGCTCCCGGGACCAGCGAGTTCTCGAAGGGCGAGACGACCTTCTACAGTCTTGAAGTCGCCCTCGGATTTGCCGCTCAACTGTGCAGCGAACTGACGCGCGTACTCAGGGCTCGCGAAGCTCGCGCTCGTACAGATCACCTGTAGCCGCTCGGGGGCAATCCCAAGCCTGGCGCGAAGCCGGCGCAGCAGAAGGGCAACCTCGGCGCCAGCCGCGCCGCGATAGAGGTGGGCCTCATCGATGACCAGGAGGAACTTCTCATCGGGGTTGTTCGCCAACCAAGCCCGCGTCGCATCGAACACTGGCCGCTCAAGTGGGCGCATCAACATGTACTCAAGCATCGAGTAGTTTGTGATCAAAACATCCGGAGGTGTGCCCAGCACCTCATGGCGCGTCAGCAGTTCAGGGTCGTTGGGCTGAAGGACGGCACGGGCGAACTCGCCATCCTTGTTCTTCCAACGGGAGCCACTTTCGCCGTACCAGGCCTTCAGATTTGGCTTGGCCGGCCACTTTCCGCGCGATCGCAGCTTCTCGATGAGAGCTGCCGCCTCGCCGTGCCCCGGCGAGGAAGGGTCGTCTGCCCGATTGATGAGGTGAACGTAGAAGTTCTCGATCGAGCGAAGCCGTGCCTGGTCCTTCTCGACCTTCCGTACGCCGGGGTACAGGGTTCGGCTGGTGTAACGAGCGAAGCGTGCTGGGCGGCCGGCCCACTCGCTGAACTGGGCTGTGACGCGCGGATCGCCGAGCAGGAGCCGAAGACGACCCAACTGGTCGTTCACCAGCGCGTTCATCGGATAGAGGATCAGGGACCGCACAGCCGGAGCGGCGAAGGACTCAGGCTTGTTCGCCGCCTCTGCTGCAAGCTTCGCCAGCATCGGCAGGAGGAACGACTCGGTCTTCCCCGAGCCGGTACCAGTGGTGACCGCAAGGCTAAGGCCGTCACGAGTCGTCCACTCAAGTGCTTCAGCCTGATGGGTATAGGGCGGGTCATACAGCATGGGCTTCAGGCCACCAACGTGGGTGGTCAAGCTGCCGAAGAGCGTTTGGCCAGGTGCAGCGAGTTCGAGATCACCAAAACGTCGGTTCGTCTGATAGCGGGGAGTGCTCTCGATGAAGGGTGCTCGGAACAGCACGCCCTCTTGTTCGAGCAGCACACGACGCTGATCGATCACGGTGGGATGCCCCACGTGATAGGTCGCCTCGATGTAGTCCCGAAGGGCCGCCTGAATCTTGGTGACCGTCTCCGCGATCGTTGGCGCTTCCACTGTCACGCCACCCCTCCCTCTTCTCTGACGTGCATCCACAGCATGTCAGTGACGAACGCCGACATCTCGCCGATCGCCGACATCGGTACGCGGTACGAGATCAACGCGCCTCTCGCCCGTGAGACAGGGGTTCCCACGAGGTCGAGGTAGCGCTGAGCCCAGCCGGGCACAGGTCCGAACAAGTCCAACATTCGGCTCCCGGGCGCCCCTGTAGCAGACCGGACGTGCATGACCTGCGGGTTTCCCGTCACGGCATCGATGGCTGCCTGGAAGCGCCACGCTTCGTCGCAGGCTGGCACATCAGAGGCGTCAACCGGCAGATCCACAAGTGCGCGGGGCACACCACGCTCAATCCGTACAAGGCACCACAGATCTGCACCGTAGGCTTGGGGCCGGCGAGCAACGAAGTCGCCGGAGTCGTCGTCCGCGGGTGGTCGCCAGCGGCCGCGGTAGTAGTGAACGGACTTCCCAGGATCGATGATTGTCAGACCGCTGACGTCGCCAGATTCTGCGGCCTGGTCCAAACGTTGACGCATCGCAACGACGACAGCGGCTGCGTGATCCGCCCTCGGATGTTGGAGCCAGTGCTCACGTCGGATCTCACGCAGGCCAGCGGCTTTCAATCGCATAGGAGCCACCCCTGGGGCCAGTTCTATGGACCGTGTATGGCCCTCGTACAGCACCTCCGCGCCCACAGACTCGTCAACGAGCGGTGAGGCGTTGGGGCGTACACCTAGGAAGAGGTACTGCCCCGGAGCCTTCTCCACATACGAGGGAGGAGCCAGGTAGAGATGGCGACTGCCGCGATCCTCCTGGCGAGGGAGTTCGACCAGGTCACCAATCGACACCAAGAAATCCAATTGCTCCGCGACCTGGCCCCGAGTAACCAAGCAAGACTCGTCGAGCGGGCTAATGGCCTCAAGGACTGCTTCCACAAGTCGACGCGGTGTCGCCGGACACAGGAATGAAGCCGCGCGGCGAAGCGAGGCGCATACCGCTTCTGTCGAGAACAGGTCAGTAGCAGCCTCATCCAGCCCCAGCGCGCGGACCGCACGTTCCGCTGCATGGGGACCACTTATCGGAGTTATCTTCATCGGCTAACTCCGACAACTGACTTGTTCGACGCCTCTCGTAGGTCTTCAGTCCCGAGCACAGCAAAGCGAGCTGCCCGAATGAGTACAGGAGACCGGAGCACACACTCCAAGAGTTGGTCTCGTTCGGCCTCGTCCCAACTCGCGAGAGAGCCCGGTTTGGTCACAAGGGGAAGCAAGAAGTCTGCTGCGGTGTGCGGATCGTCGATGCCGCTGGCCGCAGCGATGATGTGGACCGCGCTGGCGAATCCATCGCTCAGCGCTGCCGGTGAGTCCGCCCATTGCCAGAGGTGGCTGGCAATCTGCTGGGCCGCAGCACGCTGCTTCGGAGCCTGACCCACGAGTTCCCGCATTTCGTCCAATACATCAGGCGGCTTGCGACCGCCGACAGGAAGGCGTTTGTGCTCCAATCTAGCCCACCTGCTTCCAGCAGCAAGGGACACAAGGGCCGTGGTGATTGCGTTGAGAACCTGTTCCCGCTGATGACGAGTGAACGGATCTGCTGGCGCATCGGCGTCAAGCCACCGACGGTGACCAAAGATGAGCCGCTTCATCTCAGAGAGCGACGTTTCTGCGTACCGGATGCTCGGACGGTCGTTTAGCCTCTGGCGCAGCCGGTTCGGCTCGGGTGGCAAGACGATGGCCGCGGTCACATTGCCGGACGTCGCCTGCAGCAGTCCTCCATTCGCCGGAACTGTAATTGGTCGACAGGAATCGCAGCGCTCGCCAACCAGAGGCGCCTCCACCGAAAACAGGAGCACCTGAGTGTCATCCCCGCCTGTCCGATCGATCAGGCGTGCCTCATGCTCGCCATTGTGCCGCTTGGTAAGCACCCAGCGGAGCGGATGGAAGCCGCGTTCGCAAATCAGGGACGCGAAACCCACTCCGCTTCGGGCGACCGACACTTCGCACGACTCGGCATCATCGTAGGCGGCGAGCAGTTTTCTCCTGTGTAGTTCCTGATCTGCCAGTCTTCCCCATGCACTATCGCTGAAAGGAAGCGAGACGCTGTGCTGCGCCTGTGCCAGTGCGTTGCCGACATCGTCACGCAGCACGATCGCCAGTTCTGCCTTCGTACTTGGCGGACCGTCGATCGAGAGGCTCGCCCGACCATCCCAGAGCTCGGTCAGTTTCGGACGCGCTGGCGTGGCAAACAGTCGGATGCCTGCGCCATCAGTAGTTTCATCCAGGTTTGTGTGTGGGTCACGGATCGTGATCGCGAGTGAGCCGCTTTTAACCGGCGCACCGTTGTCTGTGCCCAGTAGCGCAATGTCGACCTCGTGAGTGCCCACAGTGAGATCCTCAAGGGAAAAGATTAATTCTGCCTTGGTGGCAGGCCACTCGAGCGCTGTAGGGAGCCCACCATCGACGGTCACAGCGCACATTTCCATGGTGCGATTGGAATGTACAGCGAGCAGCACCGGATCTCCAGCTAGCCACTCGACGGCACCTTCCCCGTCCCAGGCTCCAGGGACGAGACCGACGGGGCGAATCGACACGTCTGTCAACACTGGCAGCTCGGCCGCCGCAAGCATGGAAAGTTCCGCTTCGCCAACAACTTTAGGCACCTTCACCTCGAAGGCGTGCACTCCTTCAGCCAGAACCGTCGCTTTAGTGACGAACGGTAGCGCGGGCAGTTCACCCTCGAGTCGTCCGACCAGACAGTACTCATGCCCTGGCCGGACAAATTTTCCTTTGACCTCAAGGGCCAGCCCACCCGGTTGCTTCCGGAAAACCCACCACGGGCCCTGAGTGATGGAGCAATGCTCCGCGATCAGGCTGTTCACGACCGATGATCCCCGCTCCAGTTGGATAATTGGAATCTCGGGCTGTGGCCACGTGGACAGAGATACTTCACCTGGGTACAACAGTTTACCGCGGGGAAGTGGTTGGCGACGGCCCTCAACTTTCGGGCGGAGACTCCGAAGTTCCTGACCAACTTGATCATGCCGAGCCTGCAGAGGCGTGAGATCGGGAAGCCCTAAATAGGGACGCCAACCGCTGTTTTCCTGTCGCAGGAGCAGCTTCGGGTTGGTGACGGCCGCGAGTGGCTGCCCCCGGTTCACGAGGCTCACACTCGGGTTCAGGGGGAGAAATCCGCTTGAGCGGACCAAGTTGGCCGAGTGTTTGGCGCGGGCCAACCAGGTTCGTGACTGACGTTCGTTGGTCAGGTCGTCGACCAGGCGAGCGAGTGTCGATCGCACTAGGTACGGGGAGTCCTCGTCGTCGCCTGAGAGCATTGCGGCGGCCACCTGGCCGAGGAGGCTCTGGTTGCTGCAGAAGATCTGGAAACGCTCGCTATATCCACCCGTGCGCGTAGCCAGGCATGCGCCCAGAGCGTTGGGATCACTAAGGAGCTCTGCGGTCATAACCGCTCGCGACTCAAACAGAAGCTGCGCCAACTGCCGTTGGAGGTCTGCGGGTATGACGGCGTGTGTGATTGGCCAGGCAATGATGTTGAAGTTGGTTGCAAAGCTCCCCTTCGGCTCGGCGCCGCCGTAGTCGGCTGCGAATCGCTTGAACCACTGTTTTATGCGCTGGCGGTTGGTGGTCACGCTCCAACCCGGACTATTTTCCCAGCCCGGTGTTTCCTGGACAAAGAGCGGCCAGTACTCATCTCCAACGTACCTATAGCCGATCTCTGCTGCGTGTACTACAAAGGGCAACCACCAGGTGCGGGAGCGAGTATCGAGTCCCTGCCTGACGGCATCCCGTACCGCAGCTAGGAGCAACGCGAAGTCACTACTGCTGAGGTCGTGCTCCAACGCAAAGACTGGAGCCGCTCGCTGGAGTGCCTGGCGACGTTCGTGAAGCGTACGGAAGTGGTCATGCAGTCGCTTGTGCAGGTACTTGAGGACCTCTACCGAACCGTCACGCGTCATCCCCCCCATGCCTGGTTTCACCTCTCTTGGTTCTTGCATTGCCGCAGAGACAGTGTCCAACAGAGCGCCGAGTCTTGGGGGAGGATGGCGCGAGATCGATTCCTGGGGGTGGGAACTGACGATCTAGTGTGCAGCATCGCCAGCAGACGTCTAATGTGACAAGACGTTCTTGCTGACGTGCAGTAGGATCGAGACGGCGGGGCGTCGAGCGCCCAAACTCGCCGATGCCCTGTTCTGTTGGGACTCCCAGCCTCGATCTTTCGTGACGGCCCGTCGGTTCTTTCGTCGGACCATTTCGGGTGTTCGAGTCGGTCATGGACTCGCTGATGGTCCGGCTGTCGCGTCGGGTTCCACTGGCCCGGCGGGGGCGGTGCTGTTCGCGGGGGCGGGAAGTGTACTGTTCAGCCCGGGTTTGGGAGGGTTTCGAGCTGTGCCGGGGCCTCCGTGATTTCGTCGGGCCAGGGCCAGTGGCGTGCGAATCTCAGGTTCCTGCGGCGGGCAGTGGTGACATCTGGGCGGCTGCGGAGAAGAGGCGGAGCCGGAGGCGGCCAGGCTCCCACCTGCGGACTTCGCCGGTCAGGGTGAGCATAGGCATCCAGGTCAGGAATCGAGGGCGATCTGGCCGATCCCCAGCCAGATCTGGTTCTGCGCGGTGTCGTGCAGGTTGTGCAGGCGATGGCGCGGACGGCGCGGATGCGGTCCTCGGCTTTCGCGCGCTGGCCGTGCGGCAGTTCGAGTGTGGCGATCGGGACGCCGGTGGTGTTGGTGGCGAATGCGGTGAGCCGCAGGCTGTCGACCTCGGTGAAGTGCAACTGGGCGCTGGAATGGGGCCGTTTCTAGCGGACGATCAGCCGCATTCCCTCTGACTCGAGCTTCAGACAGCCGCCGGACAGTTCGGCGACCCAGCGCCGTCTCGGATTTCGCCGTCCGGCTCGACGACCTCCGTCCATGCGGCGGTCGGGTGTGGGAGCCGCTGCTGGCCGTGGCCGACGCAGCAGGGGGTGACTGGCCCCGCCGCGCCCGTGAGGCGTGCGTGGAGCTGGTGGCCGCTGCCTCCGCCGGGGACAAGGCGTCCTTGGGTATCCGACTGCTGACCGACCTGCGCGACAGCGTGTTCTGCGGAGCCGACCGCATGCCCACTGCCCAGATCATCGCCGCCCTGAACGCCCTGGACGAGGCGCCATGGGCCGACATGAACGGCAAGCCGCTGGACGCCCGGCAGCTCGCCAAGCGGCTGGGGGAGTACGTCACCGCCGACAACGAGCCCATCAAGGCTCGCAACATCCGCACCGGGGCCGGGGTGGCCAAGGGCTACTACGCCGCCGACCTCTACGACGCATGGAAGCGGTACTGCCCCGCCCCCAAGGCGCCGGAGTCCGCTACATCCGCCACCGACCCCGAGTAGCCCCCATCTGATCAGCGGAAACGGCGTAGCGGATGTCGCGCACGACAACCGCTACGCCCCCGCTACACCACCCCTCCAACCGCTACAAACCCCGGCCCTGTAGCGGACGCATCCGCTACACCCCGATCAGCCGCTACGCCAAAACCCGCCCCTAACCTGCGACGTAGCAGCCGTGGCGGATGTAGCGGACCTGAGAGAAGGGGGCCCACCTTCCCGAACTCGTCGAGGAGGCGTCACCGCATGAGTTCTGCTGTCGCCACACCTGTCGGCCAAATGCTCTACAGGCTCGAAGAGGCTGCGGTAGTCCTCGGGGTCGGCCGCTCGACGGTCTACGAAGAGGTACGGCTTGGCCGTCTCCAGACCGTTCGTATAGGCCGTCGCCGACTCGTGCCGCTCGAGTACCTCACGGAATACGTCGAACTCCTCAAGCGCGAAGCGAGAGCTGCCGCCTGACTTCCTCCGACCTCCATGGGCCGCGCCCCTCCAGGGTGCGGCCCCGTCCTTTCGAGAGGCCCAAAGCAGCATGACCGAGACCCCGAAGCGTGCCCGCAGGGCAGGCCACGGTGAGGACACGATCTACTGGGACGCGGCGAAGAACCGCTACGTGGGCGCCGTCTCTCTTGGGTACGCCCCGAACGGCAAGCGCCGCCGCCCGAAGGTGCACGGCAAGACCAAGACAGAAGTCCGCGCGAAGATCCGGGACCTGAAGAACGAGGTGCGCACCGGCATCAAGTCGCCCGCCAACTACACAGTGACCGACGCGGTGAACGACTGGCTGGAGCGGGGGCTGAAGGGCCGCGACGAGCAGACCGTCAGCAAGAACCGCTCGCTCGCCGACAAGCATCTGATTCCGTTCATCGGCAGGGCCAAGCTGAAAGACCTCAGCGCCGACGACGTTGACGACTGGCTGGACGACAGGGCCGATGCGCTCGCGACACGGAGTCTCCGTGACCTACTCGCCGTGCTTCGCCGTTCTATCGAGCACGCTCAGCGCAGGGACAAGGCTGTGCGGAACGTCGCGGTTCTCGTGACAGTCCCCGAGGGACGTCCAGGACGCCCGAGCAAGGCGCTGAACTTGGAGCAGGCGAAGGCCGTCCTGGCTGCGGCCCGAGGATCGCGGCTATACGCCTACCTCGTGCTCTCACTCCTCAGCGGCGTGCGTACGGAAGAGGCGCGGCCCCTCACGTGGGATCACGTCTACCTGTCGACGCAAGACGGCGTCCCTCCCCACGTCGCGGTGTGGCGGTCGGTGCGGAGGCACGGCGACACCAAGACCCGGAAGAGTCGTCGGACGATCGCGCTCCCGAAGCAGGTGGTCGACGTGCTCAACGAACACCTGCGGTGGCAGAAGCAGGAACGCGCATCGAAGGGCATGGAGTGGAGCCCGACTGGTCTCGTCTTCACGACGCGGAGCGGTGAGCCGCTGGACGCTGCCAACGTGCGTCGGGACTTCCGGGCCATCGTGAAGAAGGCAGGGCTGGCGCCGGAGTGGACGCCCCGTGAGCTACGCCACAGCTTCGTATCGCTGCTCTCGGACCACGGCATCCCGCTGGAGCGAATCGCGCTGCTGGTCGGGCACAGCAGCCAGGCGACCACCGAGGCCGTCTATCGGAAACAGCTTCGGCCGGTCATCACCCAGGGAGCCGAAGCCATGGACGTGATCTTTTCGCACGACATCGAAGAGGCTTGATCAAAACCGGTTGGCCCCCTGTTTGGCCCCCTAGACACTCAGAGGGCCTATCCGCAGGAAGCGGATAGGCCCTCTGACCTGTGTCGGGGTGGCGGGATTTGAACCCACGACCTCTTCGTCCCGAACGAAGCGCGCTGCCAAGCTGCGCTACACCCCGAAGCAACGAGCTCTACTTTAGCGGACCTGCGGCCAGAGACGAAATCCGGTTTCCGAGGGCTCGCAGGTCGGGGCGTTTCGGGCGGTCCGGCTGGGTGGGGGTGGGGTCAGAGGGTCTGGGGGGTCAGGGTGAGCAGGGTGGCTTCCGGGGGGCAGGCGAAGCGGACCGGGGTGTAGCGGTTGGTGCCGCAGCCCGCGGAGACGTGGAGGTAGGAGGTGTGGCCGCCGGCGTGGTGCTGGGAGAGGCCCTTGACCCGGCGGGTGTCGAGGTCGCAGTTGGTGACCAGGGCGCCGTAGAAGGGGATGCACAGCTGGCCGCCGTGGGTGTGGCCGGCGAGGATCAAGGGGTAGCGGTCGGCGGTGAAGGCGTCGAGGACCCGCAGATACGGGGCGTGGACCACGGCGAGGGAGAGGTCGGCGCCCGATTCGGGGCCGCCGGCCACCTCGGCGTAGCGGTCGCGCTTGATGTGGGGGTCGTCGAGGCCGGTGAGGGCGATCTCGATGTCGTCCAGCTTCAGCCGGCCGCGGGTGTTCGACAGTCCGACCCAGCCGGCCGCGTCGAAGGCGTCGCGGAGTTCCGTCCACGGGTTGTGGATGGCGCCGACGGCCGGGGGGTTGCCGTTCAGCCCATGCCGGCCGCTGGCCTTCTCCAGCAAATAGCGGGCGGGATTACGCAGCTTCGGTCCGTAGTAGTCGTTCGAGCCGAAGACGTACGCGCCGGGGAACTCCATCAGCGGGCCCAGCGCGTCCAGGACCTCCGGCACGCCCTCGGGGTCCGACAGGTTGTCCCCGGTGTTCACCACGAAGTCGGGGCGCAGCCCGGCGAGGGACTGGAGCCAGCGCTGCTTCTTGCGCTGTCCGCTCACCATGTGGATGTCGGAGACCTGGAGGACGCGCAGGGGGCGCATCCCGTGCGGGAGCACCGGGACGGTGATCCGCCGGAGCCTGAAGGACCGGACTTCGAAGCCGACGGCGTAGGCGAGGCCGGCTGCGCCGACCGCCGTGATTCCCAGGGGTACTCCGTATCGCGCGCGCATGCCATCCATGGTCGCAGAACGCGGGAGGGGGAGAAATCTTCGGGTGATTCCCGGCCAGTGCTGGCAGACTCGACGCCATGACCACCAAGCTCAAGTCCAGGCTCCAGGACGACCTCACCGCGGCGATCAAGGCGCGCGACGAGCTGCGCTCCTCGACTCTCCGGCTCACCATCACCGCGATCACGAAGGAAGAGGTCTCGGGCGAGAGCGCCCGTGAGCTGTCCGACGCCGAGGTGGAGAAGATCGTCGCGCGGGAGGCCAAGAAGCGCCGTGAGGCGGCCGAGGCGTTCGAGAAGGGTGGCCGCGCGGAGCAGGCCGAGCGGGAGCGGGCGGAGGGCGAGGTGCTCGCCGAGTATCTGCCGAAGCCGCTGACGGACGACGAGCTGAACGCCCTGGTGGCCGAGGCGGTGCGGGAAGCCGCGGCGGGCGGTGCCGAGGGTCCGCGGGCCATGGGCGCTGTGATGAAGATCGTGAACCCGAAGATCGCCGGGCGGGCGGAGGGCGGCCGGGTCGCCGCCGCGGTGAAGCGGCAGCTCGCGGGCGGGTAACTCGCGCGACCGGACAGCCGTCGCGTGGCGTTACCGTTCACGCGCTGTTCGTATCCGAATGTTCGTGTTCGCCGCGCGGCCGTAAGGCGCCGCATGGCCAAGCCGTAAGGCGCTCGGCGTAACCGCGCGATCGCACCACGTAACCGTAAGGCGCACATAGCCAAGAAGGGGGCCGGACATCTCTGTCCGGCCCCCTTTAGCGCTCAGTCACCGTCACCGCTACCGCGGCCAGTGCCGGCCGCCGTTTCCGTTGCCGTTCCCGCCATTCCCGTTGCCGCCGCCGATCAGGTCCGAGGGCAGGGAGATGTCCGGCCACGGGTTCTCCTGGCCGCCGTTGTCGCCGTTGTCGCCCTTGTCGCCACCGTTGTCATTGCCCGGCTTGCGGTCGTTCCGCTTCTTGTCGTCATCGGGCTTGTGCTGGTTCGGGTCCTTGATCGAGACGGACTCGAAGTTCGGCGCCGGCTTGCCCTCCAGCGCGCCGCTCATCGCGTCCTTCCAGATCGGGCCGGGGGTGTCCGCGCCGTAGACCTTGTCGTGGAAGACGCCGCCGATGCTGATGTTCTCCATCGTGACGCCCTTGGCGCCCGGACCGCCGACCCACACCGCACCGGCCAGGTTCGGGGTGTAGCCGACGAACCACGCGGCCCGCCGCTCGTCCGTGGTACCGGTCTTACCGGCGCTCGGGCGGTTCTTGAGGCCGGCCTGCTTGCCGGTGCCGTCCTCGACCACCCCGCGCAGCAGCGTGTTGATGGTGTCCGCGGTCTTCTCCGACATCGCGCGGGAACACTTCGACTGCGGGACCTTCAGCGCCTTGCCGTTCGGGCCGGTGATCGACTCGATGAAGACCGGGGAGCAGTAGACGCCGCGGTTGGCGAAGGTCGCGTAGGCGTTGGCCATCGTCAGCGGCGAGAAGCCCTCGGAGCCGAGAGTGAGGGAGGGCACCTGGTTGTGCTCCTCGCCGTCGGCGCGCTCCACGCCCATCCTGTCGGCCATCTGCGTCACCGGGCAGACCCCGATGTCGCTGATCAGCTGGACGAAGTAGGTGTTGACCGACTTGGCGGTCGCCTCCTTCATCGCGTACGGGCCGACTTCGCTCTCGTTCTCGTTCTCGACGGTCGCGCCCTCGTCGTTGCGCCAAGTGCCCTTGCAGGTGGTGACCGGGCTCGGATACTTCATCTTGTACGGCGAGGAGTAGCGCTGGTACGGCTTCTTGCCCTGCTCGATGGCGGCCGCGGCGGTGATCGGCTTGAACGTGGAACCGACCTGGAAGCCGTAGTTCGAGCCGCCCATGGCCTTGTCCGCGGAGAGGTTGATCTGGGTCTCGTTCTCGCCGAAGCCGTACGGCCGGGACTGGCCCATCCCCAGCACCTTGCCGGTGCCCGGCTCGACGAGCGTCACCGCGGTGGCCACCGAGTCGGACTGGTAGACATGCGACTTGATCGACTTCTGGACCGACTCCTGGGCCTGCGGGTCCAGCGTCGTACGGATCGTCAGGCCGCCCTGGTTCCAGCGCTTGGCGCGCGCCTCCGCCGTCTTGCCGAAGGTCGGGTCGTTGAGCAGGATCTCGCGGACGTAGTCACAGAAGAACCCGGCGCCCTGGACGGCCGTGATGCAGCCGCTCCTGGGCATGCTGACCTTGAGGCCGAGCGGCTTCTTCTGGGCCGCGGCGGCCTGTGCGGGGGTGATGTCCTTCACCTCGGCCATGCGCCGCAGCACGGTGTCGCGGCGTTCCTTGGCGGTCTCCGGGGCGTTGATCGGGTCGTAGCGGCTGGGTGACTGGACGAGACCGGCCAGCATCGCCGACTGCTCCAGGTTCAGGTCCTTGGCGGACTTGCTGAAGTAGCGCTGCGAGGCCGCCTCGATGCCGTATGCCTGCTGCCCGAAGAAGGTGATGTTCAGGTAGTTCTCGAGGATCCGCTTCTTGCCCAGTTCCTTCTCGACCTTGATCGCGTACTTCAGTTCCTTGATCTTGCGGCCGATGGACTGCCGGGTGGCCTGGGCGACCTTCTCCTTGTCGTTGCCCGCCTCCTCGACGAACACGTTCTTCACATACTGCTGGGTCAGCGTGGAGGCACCCTGGGAGACCCCGCCCTCCTGCGCGTTGGTGTTCAGCGCGCGCAGCACGCCCTTGAGGTCGACCGCCCCGTGCTGGTAGAAGCGGGCGTCCTCGATCGCGACGATCGCCTGCCGCATATAGGGGGAGACGTCCTTCAGCTTCACGATCGTCCGGTCGCGTGAGTAGACCTTCGCGATCTCTCCGCCCTTGGCGTCCAGGATCGTCGTCCGCTGGCTGAGCGGCGGTGTCTTGAGATTGGCCGGAATTCCGTCGAACTCCTCCACCGTTCCCTTGGCCGCGAGGCCGAGCGCCCCGACGGCGGGAAGCGCGAGCCCGGCCATCACGGCACCGGCCAGCGCGCTGACGCCGAGGAACTTGGCGGCCTGTTGAGCGGTGGATAGACCGCCGCTCGAGCGCGTGTTTCCCATAGGGGGCAGCCTACGTCTCGAATCGCCGGACAGGGGACCGGGTGTTCGCATAAGCTGTTTCACGCCAGCCACAGCTGTGTGGCTGAGCCACACCCCCATCCTCACTCGAGCGAGTGATGAGAGCTGTCCGGATTGCCGCCCCTGTCATGAGCTGCCCGTTGTCCGTCGGGTGAACTGCCCGGATTTGCACTAGTAATCTCAAATGTCGCCAGCTCACTCCGTTGGGTGATCTGCCGCGTACCCATAGTCCGTTCGGACCATCCAAGATTGGGCCTGCAGGGGGTGTTGCGCCTTGTCTCGCTTCCGTAACGTCCTCAACTGGCGACGGTGAATATGCCGTTTGTCGCCGTGGGGGAGCTCCGATTCGGGAGAGGACGGCGCCAGCATGGGCTGGGTAACCGACTGGAGTGCGCAGGCCGCCTGCCGCACTACTGATCCAGATGAACTGTTCGTCCAGGGCGCGGCACAGAACAGGGCCAAAGCGGTCTGCACCGGATGTCCGGTGCGCACCGAGTGCCTTGCGGATGCCTTGGACAACCGCGTGGAGTTCGGTGTGTGGGGAGGGATGACCGAGCGCGAGCGGCGAGCACTGCTGCGCCGCCGGCCGACGGTGACCTCTTGGCGCAGGCTCCTGGAGACCGCGCGCACCGAGTACGAGCGCAGCGCGGGCATTCTGCCCTTCGACGACGAGGACTACGAGCGCTTCGCCGCGGTCGGATAGGCCGGAGGCGGTCTCGGCGATCGACTGGGGATCGAGTGGCGATCGACTGACGGCCTGCCCACGAGACGGCCTGCCCACGAGACGGCCTGCCCACGAGACGGCCTGCCCACGAGACGGCCTGCCCACGAGACGGCCTGCCGACGAGACGGCATGCCTCACCATCACCTCACCCACCTCTCGGCAACGGCACGAGCGGGGGTGCGAGTACGGCACGCCTCGTCGGGGCGAGTACGGGTATGCGCACGCCTCCGAGCACGGGGGCGCGGGTCGCGGCTGCGGTCGGCGATGGGGCGCGGGCCACATGGCGGCCTGTGGGTCACATGGCGTGCCGGTCGCGCGGCCCAACGGGGCGGCGCGGTCCGGGGGTGGGTCCGCTACCGGTGACCGTATGACCGTTCCGACCGCCGGGCGGGCACCGGCTCAGCCCGCCGCGCGCTTGGTCCGTTCCAGCGGGACCGCGAGGCGTTCGCCGATCGCCCGGAGTCCTGCCAAGTCGTGTACGTCGCCAGGGAGTGCGGCCACTTGGGCCACCGGAACCTCGGGGTGGAGTGCCGTGAAGCGGTCGTGTGTGCGCTGCTCGCGTCCGAGCACCTGCATACGCTCCGCGTGCAGCCGAAGCAGTCCCGCGGCGAGCCGCTCCGCCGACGAGTCCGCCGACGTGGGGGAGACGTCGGGGTCCGCTGCTGAGGGGTTCCGCGCTTGAGCATTCCCTGAGTGGGGATCGACAAATCCGCCGACGGCAAGATTTTCTGACCCGGTGCCGTTCTTGGCCGGAACGCTTCCCTCTGCGGTGTTCGCGGGCGCACCGTCCACGGATGTGTCGTCCGGATCCGCGGGGCAGTCGGCCAGCGACAAGGTTTCCGCCGCGGCCAACGCGCGTTCCGCCGACAGCTGTTCGGCCCCGCTGCCGTGCACCCGGTTCAGCACCAGCCCGGCCAGCGGCATCTGGTCCGCGGCCAGCCGTTCGACGAAGTACGCCGCCTCCCGCAGGGCGTCCCGCTCGGGCGCGGCCACCACCAGGAAGGCCGTACCGGGGGCCTGAAGCAGCCGGTAGGTGGCCTCCGCGCGGGTGCGGAACCCGCCGAACATGGTGTCCATCGCGGCAGCGAAAGTCTGCACGTCGCGCAACAACTGCCCGCCGAGCACCTTGCTGACCGTGCCCGTCATCATCGACACGCCCACGTTCAGGAACTTCATCCCGGCTTTGCCGCCGACCTTCGCCGGGGCCATCAGGACCTTGATGAACTTCCCGTCCAGGAAGGAGCCGAGGCGTTTCGGCGCGTCCAGGAAGTCCAGCGCCGACCGGCTGGGCGGGGTGTCGACGATGATCAGGTCCCATTCGTCGCGGGCCCGCAGCTGACCGAGCTTCTCCATGGCCATGTACTCCTGCGTGCCCGCGAAACCGGCCGAGAGCGACTGGTAGAAGGGGTTCGCGAGGATCGCCCGAGCGCGCTCGGGGTCGGCGTGCGCCTCGACGAACTCGTCGAACGTCCGCTTCATGTCGAGCATCATGGCGTGCAGTTCGCCGCCGTTGCCGCCGCCGACGCCGTCCACCCGGCGCGGGATGTTGTCGAGCGCGTCGATGCCCATGGACTGGGCGAGCCGGCGGGCTGGGTCGATGGTGAGGACGACGACCTTACGGCCGCGCTCGGCGGCCCGTACGCCCAGGGCCGCGGCGGTGGTGGTCTTGCCGACGCCGCCGGAGCCGCAGCACACCACGATGCGGGTCTGCGGATCGTCCAGCAGGGCGTCGGTGTCCAGCCGGGGTGCCACGTCCATGCTCATGCCGCCTCCCGCGTACGACTCGCGTACGACTTGTTGCCCGTGGCGCCCTTACGGCGGACGCCGCTCACGTCGGCCACTGCTTGCGCAGATCCGCCGCGAGCCGGTACAGCCCGGCCAGGTCGACGCCGTCCGTGAGCAGTTCCAACTCGTGCAGCGGCAGTCCCAGACCGGTCAGCTCGGCGCGCTGCGCCCGCTCCAGCTCCACCCGTTCGGCGTGCTCGCGCGCCTGCTCCAGCAGCGGGTCGACCAGCTGTTCGGCCAGGCCGCCGCGGCGGGCGCCGCCCAGGCCGGCCTGGGAGAGCGCCTTGGCGACGGCCGTACGCTGCCCGTTGGCGACGGCCTCGACGGCCTCCTGGTCGAGGATCGCGGGCCGCACCATGTTGATGATGACCCCGCCCGTCGGAAGGCCGTCGGCGCGCAGCTCCGCGATGCCGTCCGCGGTCTCCTGGACCGGCATCTCCTCCAGCAGGGTCACCATGTGGACCGCCGTCTGGGGCGACTTGAGGACGCGCATCACGGCTTGTGCCTGATTGTGTATCGGGCCGGTCCGGGCCAGCCCCGCCACCTCGTGGTTGACGTTCAGGAAGCGGGTGATGCGGCCGGTGGGCGGCGCGTCCATGACCACCGAGTCGTAGACGAAGCGGCCGTCCTTGCCCTTACGGCGCACCGCCTCGCACGCCTTGCCGGTCAGCAGGACGTCCCGCAGCCCCGGGGCGATGGTGGTCGCGAAATCGATCGCACCGAGCTTCTTGAGCGCACGTCCGGCCGAGCCCAGCTTGTAGAACATATGGAGGTAGTCCAGGAGTGCGAACTCCGGGTCGATCGCCAGGGCGTGCACCTCCCCGCCGCCCGGTGCGGTGGCGATCTTCCGCTCCTCGTAGGGCAGCGGCTCGGTCTCGAAGAGCTGCGCGATGCCCTGACGGCCCTCGACTTCGACCAGCAGGGTTCGCCTGCCACCGGTCGCGAGGGCCAGCGCGAGTGCGGCGGCGACCGTGGTCTTGCCGGTTCCGCCCTTGCCACTGACGACATGGAGCCTGCTCACAGTGGGGAGCCTAACCAGTCGCCCCTCGGGCTACGCACCAGGGCCCGGCGGAGAGGCATTACAGTCGGCCCATGACCAAGTGGGAATACGCGACCGTACCGCTGCTCGTACACGCCACGAAGCAGATTCTGGACACCTGGGGCGAGGACGGCTGGGAGCTGGTCCAGGTCGTTCCCGGGCCGAACAACCCGGAGCAGCTGGTGGCCTACCTGAAGCGGGAGAAGAGCTGATGGGCAGCGGCGCGGTCGAGGGCAGGCTCGCCGGGCTCGGTCTGACGCTGCCCGAGGTCGCGGCGCCCCTCGCCGCGTATGTGCCCGCAGTCCGCACCGGCCCGTACGTCTACACCTCGGGCCAGCTGCCGCTGGTCGAGGGGAAGCTGGGCGTGACCGGCAAGGTCGGCGCGGAGGTGACCCCGGAGGAGGCCAAGGAGCTGGCGCGCACCTGTGCGCTGAACGCGCTGGCCGCCGTGCAGTCGGTCGTCGGTGACCTCGACCGCATCGTGCGGGTGGTGAAGGTCGTCGGCTTCGTCGCCTCGGCGCCGGACTTCACCGGCCAGCCGGGTGTCGTCAACGGTGCGAGCGAGCTGCTCGGCGAGGTCCTGGGCGACGCGGGCGTGCACGCGCGCAGCGCGGTGGGCGTGGCGGTGCTGCCGCTGGACGCCCCCGTCGAGGTCGAGATCCAGGTCGAGGTCGCGGACTAGATCCAGGTCGAGGTCGCGGACCAGCGAGCGGAGCCGGTGGCGGGCCGGCCGGCGCGGGGATGCGTGGGCCGGTGCGACGGCCGTGCCCGGACCGCCGTGCCCGGACCGCCCCCGGCGTGGCGCCGTCGGAGCCACTCGAACATCAGCCCGTGAGCGCATAGCATCCGGCCATGTCCACTACGAACGGCCAGTGGTACCCGCCCGAATGGCCCGAGCGGATCCGCCTCCTGTCGGCCGGTGAGCTCACACCGGTGACACCGCGCCGGGCCGCCACCGTGCTGCTGCTGCGGGACGGACAACCTGAACAGGACCGGCAGGACCCGCAGGGCCGGCAGGACGGCGACGGGGAGCACGCGGCGGAGAAGCTCGCGGCGGCGCCGGGGCCCGCAAGGGCCGCGCACGGCCCTGAGGCGCCCGCGGAGGGCGTACGGGACGCGGCGGGCGGGCCCGGTGGGCTCGCCGTCTACATGCTGCGCAGACGCGCCTCCATGGCCTTCGCCGGAGGCGCGTACGCCTATCCGGGCGGCTCCGTGGACCCGCGCGACGAGCGCATGGTCACCTGGGCCGGACCCTCGCGGGCGCAGTGGGCGCGGCGGCTGGGCCTGGACCCCGACGAGCCGACGCAGGCGCAGGCCATCGTGTGCGCGGCGGTCCGCGAGACCTTCGAGGAGGCGGGGGTCCTGCTGGCGGGTCCGACACCGCACACCGTGGTCGCGGACACGACGGGGGACGACTGGGAGGCGGACCGCGCGGCGCTGGTCGCCCGGGATCTGTCCTTCGCGGAGTTCCTGGACCGCCGGGGGCTCGTGCTCCGCTCGGATCTGCTGGGCTGCTGGGCGCGCTGGATCACCCCGGAGTTCGAACCGCGCCGCTACGACACCTGGTTCTTCGTGGCTGCGCTGCCGCGGGGGCAGCGCACCCGTAACGCCTCCACGGAGGCGGACCGGACCGTCTGGATCCGTCCGGTCGACGCGGCCGACGGCTACGACCGGGGCGAGCTGCTGATGATGCCGCCCACGATCGCGACGCTGCGCCAGCTCGCGGCCCACGGCTCGGTCGCCGAGGCGCTGGCCGCGGCCGCGGACCGGGACCTGAAGCCGATCCTGGCCCAGGCGCGGGTGGAGAACGGGGAGCTGGTGCTGAGCTGGCCGGGCCATGATGAGTTCACCAGGCACATTCCGCGCGCCACGGGGGGATCTTCCGCATGACGTACGCATCCGCTCTGCCCGGTCAGCCGCGCGGGGGCGCCATCGGCGGCCCGGCCACCGACCGGGCCGTCTGCGTCCTGGCGCCGAACGCCTCCCCCATGACGCTGGACGGCACCAACACCTGGATCGTCGCCGAGCCCGACTCCGACCTCGCCGTCGTCATCGACCCCGGGCCGCTCGACGACGCGCACCTCAAGGAGGTCATCGCGACGGCCGAGCGGGCGGGCAAGCGGGTCGCGCTGACGCTGCTCACCCATGGCCATCCGGATCACGCGGAGGGCGCGGCGCGCTTCGCCGAGCTGACGCGGACGTCCGTAAGGGCGCTGGACCCGGCGCTGCGGCTGGGGGACGAGGGGCTGGAGCTGGGGGACGTCATATCCACCGGCGGCCTGGAGCTGCGGGTGGTGCCCACGCCCGGCCACACCGCCGACTCGCTGTCCTTCCACCTTCCGGCCGATGGCGCGGTCCTTACGGGCGACACGGTGCTCGGGCGGGGCACCACCGTCGTCGCGCATCCCGACGGGCGGCTCGGCGACTATCTGGACTCGCTGCGGCGGCTGCGGTCGCTGACCGTGGACGACGGGGTGAACACGGTCCTTCCGGGCCACGGGCCGGTGCTGAACGACGCCCAGGGCGTGGTGGAGTACTACCTCGCGCACCGCGCCAACCGGCTCGCCCAGGTGGAGACGGCGGTCGAGAACGGCTACCGGACGCCCTCGGAGGTCGTGGCGCATGTGTACGCGGACGTGGACCGGTCGCTGTGGCCGGCGGCGGAGCTGTCGGTCCGGGCCCAGCTGGAGTATCTGCGCGAGCACGGGCTGATCTGAGGCGGCGCGTTCCGCTACGCCGTTCCGGAGCGCCGTGCCGGGACCTCGTTCGGGAGCGCCGTTCCGGAGCGCCGTGCCGGGACCTCGTTCGGGAGCGCCGTTCCGGAGCGCCGTAAGGGCCCCGCCGGGATTCCGGCGGGGCCCTCACGATCCGTTTCCGCGTGCGTCTCCGTCCGGCGTCAGCGGGAGCGCTTGGCCAGCCGCTCGACGTCCAGCAGGATCACCGCGCGCGCCTCCAGCCGCAGCCAGCCGCGGCCCGCGAAGTCGGCGAGCGCCTTGTTGACGGTCTCGCGGGAGGCGCCGACCAGCTGGGCCAGCTCCTCCTGGGTCAGGTCGTGGACGACGTGGATGCCCTCCTCCGACTGCACGCCGAAGCGGCGCGACAGGTCCAGCAGGGCCCTGGCGACCCGGCCGGGGACGTCGGAGAAGACCAGGTCGGACATCTGGTCGTTGGTCTTGCGCAGGCGCCGGGCGACCGCGCGCAGCAGCGCGGAGGCGACCTCGGGCCGGGCGTTCAGCCACGGCTGAAGGTCGCCGTGGCCGAGGCCGAGGAGCTTGACCTCGGTGAGGGCGGTGGCGGTGGCGGTGCGCGGGCCGGGGTCGAACAGCGACAGCTCGCCGATCAGCTCGCCGGGACCGAGCACGGCCAGCATGTTCTCGCGGCCGTCGGGAGAGGTGCGGTGGAGCTTCACCTTGCCCTCGGTGACCACGTACAGGCGATCGCCGGGGTCCCCTTCGTGGAAGAGTGCGTCACCTCGCGCGAGGGTGACCTCTCCCATGGAGGCGCGCAGCTCAGCGGCCTGCTCGTCATCGAGCGCCGCGAAGAGCGGGGCGCGCCGCAGAACGTCGTCCACGAGTCTCTCCTTGTCGACATGCACAGGGGACCGACGTCCCCATGATGCCGGACGGTAAAACAGTGCGATCAATCACAAGTTTGACGCACTGGCCTGCCGAGCTGTGCGGCAGGGGTCCGATTGAGGGCCTCTTCGCGGCGGCCGGGGCGGATGTCAGTGGCTGGGCTTAGGCTGGCCGGGTGTCCAATAGGCCGGTGAGAGCACAGGGCAAGGGGGCCGGACGGGTGACCGCATCGCGTGATTCCGCTGTGGGCGAACAAGGATCCGCCGAATCGACAGAAGTGGCGAAACCGCATAAATCGGTCAAGGGTTCGCAAGGCGCCCGACCGGAGTCCCGGCTCGCCCTCGTCCGCCGCGCCCGGCGCATCAACCGCGAGCTCGCCGAGGTGTATCCGTACGCTCATCCCGAGCTGGACTTCGAGAACTCCTTCCAGCTGCTGGTGGCCACGGTCCTGTCCGCCCAGACCACCGATCTGCGGGTCAACCAGACCACTCCCGCGCTCTTCGCCGCCTATCCGACGCCCGAGGACATGGCGGCCGCCGACCCGGAGGCACTGGAGCAGCTGATCCGGCCCACGGGCTTCTTCCGCGCCAAGGCCAAATCGCTGCTGGGCCTGTCCGCCGCCCTCCGTGACCGCTTCGGCGGCGAGGTCCCGGGCCGTCTGGAGGACCTGGTCACCCTCCCCGGTGTCGGCCGTAAGACGGCCAATGTGGTGCTCGGCAACGCCTTCGGGGTGCCGGGCCTGACCGTCGACACCCACTTCGGGCGGCTGGTGCGGCGCTGGAAGTGGACCGCCCAGGAGGACCCCGAGAAGGTCGAGGCGGAGATCGCCGCGCTCTTCCCCAAGAGCGAGTGGACGATGCTCTCGCACCGCATCATCTTCCACGGCCGTCGCGTCTGCCACGCCCGCAAGCCCGCGTGCGGCGCCTGCCCGATCGCCCCGCTCTGCCCGGCGTACGGGGAGGGCGAGACCGACCCGGACAAGGCGAAGAAGCTGCTGAAGTACGAGATGGGCGGCCAGCCGGGCCAGCGCCTGCGTCCGCCGTCCGACTACCCCGGCCGTCCCGCCGCCCCCCTGGGAGCCGCCGAGTGACGAGCACGTACGGCGGGGGCGTGGAGATCAGCGCCCATGGGCTGCCCGAGTGGCTGCGGCCGGTGGTGCGGGTGGCCGAGACGATCGAACCGCGCCAGCTGAGCCGGTTCCTGCCGCCCCCGCAGGGCGGCGGCCGCCCCTCCGCCGTGCTGGTGCTCTTCGGAGAGGGCCCGGCCGGCCCCGAGCTGCTGCTCATGGAGCGCTCCGGCTCGCTGCGCTCGCACGCCGGCCAGCCCTCCTTTCCCGGCGGGGCCCTCGACCCGGAGGACGGGGATCCGGACGGGGAGGGTCCGCTGCGTGCGGCGCTGCGCGAGGCCGAGGAGGAGACGGGGCTCGACCCTTCGGGGGTCCAGGTCTTCGCGGTGCTGCCGCGGCTCTACATCCCGGTGAGCGGTTTCGTCGTCACCCCGGTGCTGGGCTGGTGGCGCCGGCCCAGTCCGGTCGGGCCGGTGGACCCGGCCGAGACGGCCCGGGTCTTCACCGTTCCCGTGGCGGATCTCACGGATCCGGCGAACCGGGCCACGACCGTCCACCCCAGTGGTCACCGGGGTCCCGCCTTCCTCGTCGGAGGCGCTCTGGTCTGGGGCTTTACCGCCGGAGTGATCGATCGCCTGCTGCATTTCGCGGGCTGGGAGCGGCCTTGGGACCGCGCCAGGCACGTCCCACTCGACTGGCGCGCGTGAGACGGTGTTGCGGTGAATGTGCTGGACATCCTGCTGCTGCTCGCCGCCGTATGGTTCGCGGTCGTCGGCTACCGCCAGGGCTTCGTCGTCGGCGTGCTGTCGGTGACGGGGTTCATCGGGGGTGGTCTGATCGCGGTCTATCTGCTGCCGCTCATCTGGGACGGCACCACCGACAAGACATCCCCCGGCACCTTCGGTGCCGTGGTGGCGATCGTCCTGGTGATCGTGTGCGCCTCGGTCGGCCAGGCCGCCACCACCCACCTGGGGAACAAGCTGCGGCGGCACATCACCTGGTCACCGGCGCGCGCCCTGGACGCGACCGGCGGCGCGCTGGTGAATGTCCTGGCGATGCTGCTGGTCGCCTGGCTGATCGGCTCCCTCGTGGCCCAGACCTCGCTGCCCACCCTGGGCCGGGAGGTCCGTACCTCCAAGGTGCTGACCGGGGTCTCCCGCGTCATTCCGGACGAGGCGAACACCTGGTTCACCGACTTCTCGTCGGTGCTCGCGCAGAACGGCTTCCCGCAGGTCTTCTCGCCCTTCGCCAATGAGCCGATCACCTCGGTGCCACAGCCCGACCCCGCGCTCGCCCGGTCCCCGGTGGCCACACGCGCCCAGCAGAGCATCGTGAAGGTCGTCGGCACCGCCCCCAGCTGCGGCAAGGTCCTCGAGGGCAGCGGGTTCGTGTTCGCGCCGAACCGGGTCATGACCAACGCCCATGTCGTCGGCGGCGTCAGCGAGCCGACCGTACAGATAGGCGGCGAGGGCCGGCTCTACGACGCCAAGGTCGTGCTCTACGACTGGAAGCGCGATATCGCGGTCCTCGATGTGCCCTCGTTGCACGCCCCGGCGCTCCGGTTCGCCCAGGACGACGCACACACCGGTGACGACGCGATCGTCGCCGGCTTCCCGGAGAACGGCGCCTTCGATGTGCGAGCCGCCCGGATCCGCGGCCGTATCCAGGCCAATGGCCCCGACATCTACCGCCGCTCCACCGTGCACCGCGATGTGTACTCGCTGTACGCGACGGTGCGGCAGGGCAACTCCGGCGGTCCGCTGCTCACCCCGCAGGGGCGGGTGTACGGCGTGGTCTTCGCCAAGTCCCTCGACGACGAGGACACCGGGTACGCGCTGACGGCGGACGAGGTGCGCCAGGACGTCGAGAAGGGGCGTACGGCGGACCAGCCGGTGGACAGCCAGGGGTGTGCCCTGTGACCCAGGGGTTCCGGTGTGCCGGCGGCGCCCCGGGCCGCGCCCGAGGTACTGCTAGCGGCTGCGTGGATGGCGCAGTCGCGCCGAGACCCACCGGGCCCGGCGGCGGATGATGCGGGGAATCCCGATGTTCGGGTCATGGCCTTGGGTAGGCCCGGAGCCGCCCCGCTCGGAAACGCTCAGCGCGGCATTGGCGGTAGCGGCGGCCTCGGGGCCGCGGCCGTCAGGTGCGTCACGGTAGTCGTGCGTCCAGCCCATACCCCCGTGTCTGCCCGTGACCCAAGGTCCGTAATCGCCGCTGGCTGCGGCAATTGGCCTATGCTCCGGGCATTTGGCTGTTCGAAAAACTGATGTTCGGCCACCCGTGGCGGGGTCGTCGGAATGCGGACTGCATGCGGACGGTATGCGGACAGCACGTGTACGGCATGCCTACGGCTGATGACGCTCAGCGGTCGGGCTCGGGGTCCTTCAGCCAGTTGATCAGCTCGGCGGTGAAGGCCATCGGGTCCTCCTCGTGCGGGAAGTGACCGAGCCCGTCGAAGAGCCGCCAGCGGTAGGGGGCCTCGACATACTCCCCGGAACCCGCCGCGCTGCGGGTGCGCATCACCGGGTCGAGTGACCCGTGCAGATGCAGGGTCGGCACCCGCACCGGCCGCTTCATCCGCCGGTTGAACTGGAAACCGTCCGGCCGTGCCAGAGACCGCACCATCCAGCGGTACGGCTCGATCGAACAGTGCGCGGTCGAGGGGATGCGCATCGCCCGCCGGTAGATCTCCACCGCCTCGTCCTCGGGCAGTCGCGGCCCGGACCAGTCCCGGATCAGCCGTCCCACGGCCGCCGCATCGTCCGCGACCAGCTGGCGCTCGGGCAGCCAGGGCCGCTGGAAGCCCCACACATGCGAGCTGGCCGCGCTCTGCTTGACGTCCGCCAGCATCGCCGAGCGCCAGCGGCGGGGGTGCGGCATCGAGGCCACCGCGAGCCGCCGTACCAGCTTCGGCCGCATCACGGCGGCCGTCCACGCCAGATATCCGCCCAGGTCATGGCCGACGAGCGCGGCGTCCGGCTCACCCAGCGAACGGATCACGCCGGTGATGTCGAGGGCGAGGTTGGCCGGGTCGTAACCCCGGGGCGTACGGTCGCTGCCGCCCACTCCGCGCAGATCCATCGCGACCGCCCGGTAGCCGGCGTCGGCGAGCGCGGGCAGCTGGTGCCGCCAGGTCCACCAGAACTGTGGAAAGCCGTGCAGCAGCAGTACCAGCGGGCCGTCACCCAGCTCGGCGATGTGGAAGCGCGCGCCGTTGGCCGCGACATCCCGGTGGGTCCAGGGGCCGTCGAGCCGTACGACCGACGCGGCGGTATCAGGGACGGTCATGCCGACGAGCGTGTCACATCCCGCGCGGGGCGTCCGCCATTGCTCGCGGCACGCGGATGCGGCTTGACGCTCCCCAGTACGGCGGCCGTCTCCTTGGACGAGGCGATCGACCGCTTGGGCGCCTTGACCCTCTTGAACTTCAGCAGCGCCACCATGCCCAGGATCCCGGCGAACAGCCAGTAGATACCGCCCACGATCAGAAAGCACCAGGCGAGGCCGAGCCCGGTCCAGGAGCGCATGCCGTAGGCGAGGGCGAAGCTCAGCACCGGCAGCGAGAAGAGCAGCAGCACCCCGGCCGCCATACCGGCGCCGCTGCCGACCGCGGCCTTCTTGGCTCCCACCCGCAGCTCGGCCTTGGCCAGCGCGATCTCGTCGTGCACCAGCGCCGACAGCTCGGTGGTCGCCGTCGCCACCAGCTGGCCGAGGCTGCGGTTGCCGCCGTCGTCGGCTGCGCTCATCGCCATCTCCCTCTGCTCTTGTGCGGTCTGTGCTTGGTACGCCGTCTGTGCTTGCTACGTCTTCTGCACATTTCTCCGGGCGTCAAGCCTCTCAGATCATGCCGGACCATCGTCGCCGGAGTCGGCCGCGGCGGCCACTTCGGCAAGCCGCCGGTGCTCGGCGGCCTTTGCCTCGTGAATGGCGGCCATCCGCAGGTGGTATTCGGGGCTGTCCTGCTCGTAGACGTCCGGGATGCCGTCCATGTCCTCGTCCCGTTCCTCCTCCTGACACAGCCGCTGGTACGTGGTGTTGCGCAGCTTGAGGAGGACTCCGGCGAACAGGGCGGCGCACAACGAGCCGATGAGCACCGCCGCCTTGACTTCCCCGGCGAGCGTGGGGTCGCCGGGGAAGGCGAGTTCGCCGATGAGGAGGGAGACGGTGAAGCCGATTCCGGCGAGGGTGGCCACGGCGAAGACATCGGCCCAGGCCAGCTCCTCGTTCAGCTCGGCACGGGTGAAGCGGGCGGCGCACCAGGAGCCGCCGAAGACGCCGACGGCCTTGCCCACGACGAGGCCGAGGGCGACGCCGAGCGTCTCGGGGCGGGTGAAGACATCCGCGACGGCGTCGCCGGAGAGCGGCACACCGGCCGCGAACAGGGCGAACAGCGGCACCGCCAGGCCCGCCGACACAGGGCGCATCCGGTGCTCGATGCGCTCGGCGGGGGAGCGCTCCTCGCCCTCCCGGACGGTGCAGCGCAGTATCAGGCCCATCGCGACGCCGGAAATCGTGGCATGCACACCGCTGGCATGCATCAGCGCCCAGATCACGACCGCGAGTGGCAGATGGACCCAGGCCGTCCGGACGCCCTTGTGGTGCAGCAGCCAGAACAGGAGGAGGCCGGCGAAGGAGAGGCCCAGGGCGACGAAGTTGATGTGCTGGGCGAAGAAGATCGCGATGATCAGGATGGCGCCGAGGTCGTCGACGACCGCGAGAGTGAGCAGGAAGGCGCGCAGGGCGGCGGGCAGCGCCGTGCCGATCACGGCGAGGACGGCGAGCGCGAAGGCGATATCGGTGGCGGTCGGCACGGCCCAGCCCTTGAGGCTGCCGCCACCGCTCGCGTTGACGATGACATAGACGAGCGCGGGCGCGGCCATGCCGCAGACAGCGGCGATCACGGGCAGCGCCGCCGCCTTGGGGTCCCGCAGCTCGCCCGAGACCAGCTCGCGCTTGAGCTCGATACCGGCGACGAAGAAGAAGATGGTGAGCAGACCGTCGGTGGCCCAGGAGGCGACCGAGAGATGCAGATGCAGCGCCTGGGGGCCGAAGGAGAAGTCCCTGATGTCGCCGTAGACGCCGCTCAGCGGGGTGTTGGCGAGGATCAGCGCCACGACGGCGGCCACCAGCAGGATCACACCGCCGACGGTCTCGGTGCGCAGTGCGTCGGTGACGAACGTCCGCTCGGGCAGCGACTGGCGTCCGAGGAACTTGCGGTTGGTGGGCGCGGCCACGGGCGGGCCTCCTGGGGTCGGTGGTACGGACATACGGGTGACGTATGCCGACCAGACTTCCCGGCGCTCCACCCCTCATCTTGTCGTAACTTTTCCGCGACAGCCACCCGCACCAGCCGTGATGAACGAGAACGAGGGGCGCCCCGCCAGGCGGAGCGCCCCTCGATCATGTGGTGTGGCCTGTGCCGACCGTCTCGACCGGTGTCGATCGGTGTCGTCCGTTGCCCACCGGTGTCGCCCCGTGGCGGGCGGGCCTACGGCGGGGTGATCAGTCCTCGCTGGGGGCGGACGGCAGCTTGCTCTGGATCAGCTCCATCACGGAGGAGTCGGTGAGCGTGGTGACATCGCCCAGCGCGCGGTTCTCGGCGACATCGCGCAGCAGACGGCGCATGATCTTGCCGGAGCGGGTCTTGGGCAGCTCGGCCACCGGCAGGATCCGCTTGGGCTTGGCGATCGGGCCGAGCTGCTTGGCGACATGCGCCCGCAACTCCTCGACCAGGCCGTCGTCCTCGGCCGCGCCGCCGCGCAGGATCACGAAGGCACAGATGGCCTGGGTGGTCTGCGGGTCGGTGGCGCCGACGACCGCCGCCTCGGCGACCTTGGGGTGCGAGACCAGCGCCGATTCGACCTCGGTCGTGGAGATGTTGTGGCCGGACACCAGCATCACATCGTCGACCCGGCCGAGCAGCCAGATGTCGCCGTCGTCGTCCTTCTTGGCGCCGTCACCCGCGAAGTAGCGCTTGTCGAAGCGGGACCAGTAGGTGTCCAGGTAGCGCTGGTCATCGCCCCAGATGGTGCGGAGCATGGACGGCCACGGCTCGGTGAGCACCAGATAGCCGCCATGGCCGTTCGGCACCTCATTGGCCTCGTCGTCCACGACGGTGGCGGCGATCCCCGGCAGCGGGACCTGGGCCGAACCGGGCTTGGTCGCGGTGACGCCCGGCAGCGGGCTGATCATGATGCCGCCGGTCTCGGTCTGCCACCAGGTGTCGACGACGGGCGTGGTGTCCGCGCCGATGTGCTTGCGGTACCAGACCCATGCCTCGGGGTTGATGGGCTCGCCGACGGAGCCGAGGACGCGCAGCGAGGAGAGATCGAACTTGGCCGGGATGTCGTCGCCCCACTTCATGCAGGCGCGGATCGCGGTCGGGGCGGTGTAGAGGATGGTGACCCCGTACTTCTGGACGATCTCCCACCAGCGGCCCTGGTGCGGGGTGTCCGGGGTGCCCTCGTAGAGCACCTCGGTGGCGCCGTTGGAGAGCGGGCCGTAGACGATGTACGAGTGGCCGGTGACCCAGCCGACGTCCGCCGTGCACCAGAAGACGTCGGTCTCCGGCTTGAGGTCGAAGACGGCGTGGTGGGTGTAGGAGATCTGGGTGAGGTAGCCGCCGGAGGTGTGCAGAATGCCCTTGGGCTTTCCGGTCGTACCCGAGGTGTAGAGGATGAACAGCGGGTGCTCGGCGTCGAACGCCTCGGGGGTGTGCTGCTCCGGCTGGCGCTGCACGATCTCGTGCCACCAGACGTCGCGGCCCTCGTTCCAGTCCACTTCCTGGCCGGTGCGGCGGACGACCAGCACACTGCGCACGTTCTCGGTGCCGGGCCGGGTGAGCGCCTCGTCGACGGCGGGCTTGAGCGCGGATGCCTTGCCACGCCGATAGCCGCCGTCGGCGGTGATGATGACGCGGGCGTCGGCGTCCTGGATGCGTGTGGCGAGAGCATCGGCCGAGAAGCCGCCGAAGACCACCGAATGCGGGGCGCCGATACGGGCGCAGGCCAGCATCGCGATCACGGTTTCCGGGATCATCGGCAGGTAGATGGCGACCCGGTCGCCGGTCTGGACCCCCAGCTCGGTCAGCGCATGGGCCGCTTGGGAGACCTCTCGCTGAAGATCGGCATAGGTGAGGGAGCGGGTGTCGCCGGGCTCGCCCTCGAAGTGGAGGGCCACCCGGTCGCCCAGGCCGTTCTCGACATGACGGTCGACGCAGTTGTACGCCACATTCAGCTTGCCGTCGGCGAACCACTTCGCGAACGGCGGGTTCGACCAGTCCAGCGTCTCGGTCGGCGCGGTCGCCCAGGACAGCCGACGGGCCTGCTCGGCCCAGAAGCCCAGGCGGTCCGCCTTCGCCCGCTCATACGCCTCGGCTGTGACATTGGCGTCCGCGGCAAGCTCGGCGGGCGGCGCGAAGCGACGCTCCTCCCGAAGAAGGTTGGCCAGGCTTTCGTTGCTCACGACATCTCCCATTCCCAGGGTGTCCGTTGTGTCCCAGGCCATAGCTCATCAGCCCACGGCACGCCCTGACAAGGGTTGTCAGCCGAAAATTGGTTTAGACCTGTCATCGTCTGCATGACCGCCCCAGCTCCAGGGCCCCGTGGCTGGGCCCGCTTCCTCGCTCCGCGACGCTGGAACGGCCGACGCTGGAACGGCCGCTCCCAGGCCGGGCGGGGACCGTTGCGGCACAGCAGGCGGTCGTCGGCGTGCCATGGTCCGGGCGGACGGGCAGAAATCTCCCCGAACCCGTATCCAGGACATACGCCTGGGCCTCCGCCACATGGAAATACATCCCCTGTAGCGCCAGCCCGCCCTCCGCCGCCCGCCGTGCCACACAGGCATGCTCCATCAGATGGTCGAGCTGCTGCCGCACATTGACCAGGGCCAGTCGCTCCAGCTCGTCGGCCACCGGCCGGCTCGACAGGGCGACCTCCCCTCGCCCCAGCCGGCCGATCCGCTCCATCCGCGCCAGCGCCGGTCTGCCGTGGCGCAGCCACCGCGTCAGCGGCGTCCGGCCCCCGACACCGGACGCCATCGGCTGGGGTGGCGTCCTGGCCGGGGCCGATGAGTCGAGCAGCGCCTGCATCGCGCCGCACCCGGAGTGCCCGCACACCGTGATGCTGCTGACCCGCAGCACCTCCACCGCGTACTCGATCGCCGCACCCACCGAGTCGCAGGAGCCGTCGGCACCCGGCGGCACCAGATTGCCGACATTGCGCACGGTGAACAGATCACCGGGGCCGCTGGAGGTGATCATGCTGGTCACCAGGCGGGAGTCGGCGCAGGTGAGGAACAGCTGACTGGGCCGCTGCCCCTCTCGTGCCAGCCGGGCCAGCTCGTCGCGGACCAGCGGTGCCGTATGGCGCTGGAACGCGCGCACCCCGCCGAGCAGCTGACCGCCTACGTGTCCGCCGGCTCCCGCGGCCGCCGGGACGGGACGGGTGCAGTGGTGGTCACGCCACGGTGTCCATGGCCGGCAGGCCAGGGCGCCGCCCGCCTCCGCCGCTAGCCGCCCCGACCGTCCACCAGTCGGCCGCCCCGCCCGCCCATCGGCCGCCGCCCGCCCGGAGCCCGAGGGGTGGCGGAGCGCCGTGAGGCGGGCGGCCACGGCGGGCGCGGCGGCGGTCATGAGTCCGGCCGTGAGCCCGGCCAGGAGTCCTGTCAGGAGTCCGGCCAGGAGCCCGGTCAGGAGCGGAGCGCCGGAGGCCAGTGCGATGCCCAGCGAGAGGGTAGCGGCGAGCAGGAAGAGGGCGATCGAGACGGAGAGAGCTGTGTGGCGGGAGGCCCTCTGAATTCGGTCCAAGAGCTTCAACATTCCCGTCTCCTCCGGGCTTCGCGGTCGCGGACAAGGGCGTGTCCGTGGTCACGGCGTACTGCGGTACTGAACCCCAAGCGTTGGTAAATGAATCGTAATGTTGAGTAAAGTCGATGGGAAGTCTTTTGGGGGAGAGTAGGCCGCTATTCCCCCTATGGGGGGAATAGTCATTTAAAACGCCTTGTCATCCTCTGTCTTCTCCATGGCGCTGTCCGCAGCGGTCGGTTGCTCGGGAGACTCCACCCAGGCCCATGGGCCAGGTGGCACCGCGGGTCGGAGGCCGAACCGCTGCAACCGGGGGAGAGGCCACCGCAGTTCGTCGTCATCTCCTGGGACGGCGCAGGCCAGGACGAACACAAGCTGTTCTCCCACTTCCGCGCGCGAGTTCGCCCGGCGGGCTTCAGGTCTGGCCCCGCAAGACCCACGGCATCTGGGACTCCCCGTTGCAGCGGATTCCGGTACAACGCCGCCCGTTCGAGATGCTCTCCATGGACTACAACTTCCTGGCCAACAGGGCGCGCAAGAAGAAGGGCAAGCCGCGGCGTCTCCTTCAAGCAGGTGGCCGACTGGCTGGACGCGCAGAACCCCCTCGTGCTGGAGAAGCTGCGTGTGCTGGATGTCGGGATGCGGCCCCCGGGCGGCTGGCGGCACTATCTGGCCGCCGGGCGCCGGACGTCCGACCGTGAACCGGCGCACGGGCGGACGCCCGAGCACACGCATACGACTAAGCGGGAGCGGGAGTAGCCGCCGAGCCCTGCTCCGGCGCGAACTCCCCCAACGCGAAGGCGGGGTCGACCTGGGCGGCCAGATCGGCACCCGTCTTCGCGTTTCCCCAGCTCTGCGCGTTCTTGAGATGGAAGTGCACCATCTGGCGGGTGTACCGCTGCCAGTCACGCCGCTGGTACGAGGCGTCCACCGCGTCCTGTAGCGCGCGCAGCGCGTCGCGGTTCGCCTCCTCCAGCTCCTCGAACCGGGGCGCGCGGCCCTTCTCCATCGCCCGGACCCAGTCGGAGTGGCCGAAGGCGACCAGGAGGTCATCGCCCACCTCCGCCCGGAGGAAGTCCAGGTCGTCCGGGCCCTGCACCTTATTGCCCACCACCCGGAGCGCCACATCGAAGTCGCGGGCGTACTCCTTGTACTGGCGGTAGACGGAGACGCCCTTGCGCGTGGGCTCGGCCACCAGGAACGTCATGTCGAAGCGGGTGAAGAGGCCGGAGGCGAAGGAGTCGCTGCCCGCCGTCATGTCGACGACGATGAACTCGCCGCGTCCGTCGACGAGATGGTTCAGGCACAGCTCGATGGCACCGACCTTGGAGTGGTAGCAGGCGACGCCGAGGTCGGATGCGGTGAAGGGGCCGGTCGCCATCAGCCGCACCGCACCGTCGTCGAGCGACAGGGTCCGGGCACACGCCTGGTAGACGGGGTTGTCCTCGTCGATCCGCAGCAGCCGCGATCCCTCACCCGGCGGGGTTGTCTTGATCATGGTCTCGGCGGAGGTGATCCGGGGGTTCGTACCGCGCAAGTAGTCCTTGATCAGGGGGAGATGGGCGCCCATGGCGGGCAGGGCGGCGGCCTCCGCCTCGTCGAGACCGAGCGCCGCACCCAGGTGCTGATTGATATCGGCGTCGACAGCGACGACGGGGGCGTGGGTGGCGGCGAGATGGCGGATGAACAGCGACGACAGCGTGGTCTTTCCGCTTCCACCCTTGCCTACGAAAGCGATCTTCATGTTCACCTAGCGTAGGTGAGTGATTCCGGACGATGAGGGATTTACGTGAAGAACACCACTCCAACGAGGGGCGTCCGGAGTGGTGTGCGTAGTGTCGTACCCATGAGTACGTCAGCTGATCCGCTCGCCGCCCTGGCCGCCCTGCCCGGTGTGACCGAGTCCGTGGACGCCGTACGGACCGCGGTGGACCGGGTCTATGGGCACCGGGTGATGCGCCGCCGCAGCAATGAGGTCACCTCCGAGGCGGCGTTGCGCGGGGCGCGTGGCTCCGCCGCGCTGGCCGGTGCGGACTGGGCGCTGGAAGAGGTGCGCCGTCGTACCGACTTCGGAGCCGAGGGCGAGCCGCGCACGGTGGGTGCGGCGTTGCGGCTGACCGCCGAGGCGGGGCAGTTGCTGAGCATCTGGCGTCAGTCGCCGCTGCGGGTGCTGGCCCGGCTACATCTGGTCGCGGCGGGTGGGGCGGAGGAGAACGAGCGGATCGGGCGCCCCCGGCAGTCGGGTGAACCCGTGGACGAACCGCTGATCGGGTCGGCTCTGCCGCTGCCGGACGCGGATGAGGTGGCGGGTCGGCTCGATGGACTGGCCCGGCTGCTGCTCGCGGGCAGCCAGGCTCCGGCGCTGGTGACGGCGGCGGTGGTGCACGGTGAACTGCTCGCCCTGCGGCCCTTTGTCTCCCGTAACGGCCTGGTGGCGCGTGCGGCCGAGCGCATCGTCCTGGTCGCCAGCGGGCTTGACCCTAAGTCGATCTGCCCGGCCGAGGTGGGGTACGCGGAACTGGGCGTCGCGCCGTACATGGCGGCGCTGGAGGGTTATGCGTCCGGGACGCCGGAGGGGATGGCGGCGTGGATCGGGCACTGCGGACGGGCGGTTGAGCTCGGGGTGCGGGAGTCCACGGCGGTCTGCGAGGCCCTACAGCGTGGGGCGGCCTGACGCCGGACAGAGTTGCGGCGGTACCACGTGGGTACCGCCGCTGGCACATCCGCCGGGTTACCATGCGTGCATTCTCATTCGCCCATCAGGTCGGGAACTTCGCCCGTCACCTGGTGCGGCTGGCCCGTAATCGACGGGTCGACGTCGCGTGGGTGCTCAGCATCCGTGCTTCGGTCCGTGGGGCCTTGGCGTCTGGGGGTTTCCTCCCGGATACCCCTGGTCTCGCGGGCCGTCGATTCCTTTGTACTCCTGCGAGGGGCCAAGCGGAACCCCTCGCCGCAGATCTTTGGTATTGCCCCTAAATGCGGGCATAAGGGGTGCGGCGCCGAGTGGTGTACCACAGCAGACCGGCGGTGGCGGCGGCCGCGCCGACGGCCGCCGCCATGGCGAGCACCGGGCGCGGCGGCATGGAGAGCGAGGGTCTGCGCTGCTTGAGTCGGACCGGGCGGTTGAAGGAGAGCACCGGCCAGCCGCGCGCCGCCGCCTCACGCCGCAGCGCACGGTCCGGGTTGACCGCGTGAGGGTGGCCGACCGCCTCCAGCATGGGAAGGTCGGTCACCGAATCGCTGTAGGCGTAACAGCGCGACAAGTCGTAGCCCTCCGACTCGGCCAGTTCGGCGATCGCCTCCGCCTTGGTCGGGCCATAGGCGTAGTACTCCACGTCTCCGGTGAACACGCCGTCCTCGACGACCATGCGGGTGGCCACCACGCGGTCCGCGCCCAGAAGCTCGCCGACCGGCTCGACCACCTCCGCCCCCGAGGTGCTGACGATCACCACATCGCGGCCGGCGGTGTGATGTTCCTCGATGAGCGAGGCGGCCTCGTCGTAGATGATCGGGTCGATGAGGTCGTGCAGGGTCTCCGCGACGATCTCCTTGACCTGCTGGACATTCCATCCTCGGCAAAGCGCGGAGAGGTACTCGCGCATCCGCTCCATCTGCTCGTGATCGGCGCCGCCGGCCAGGAAGACAAACTGCGCATAGGCAGTACGCAGTACGGCTCGACGGTTGATCAGCCCACCCTGGTAGAAGGACTTGCTGAAGGTGAGAGTGCTTGACTTCGCAATGACCGTCTTGTCCAGGTCAAAGAAGGCGGCTGTCCGGGGCAAGGAGTGGTTTTCCACGACGCCGAGCATAGGGCCCACCATTCGGCGTAAGCTTAGGCGCGTGGGTTTGCCTGAGAAGGCTCTCGGGTACACCATGGAAGTCACGGATCGTTCGCGACCGTGCTAACCCGGCCCGACTCCTCCCCCCCCGAGTCGGCCGTGGGGACGACCCCCGCTCTCCCCCCCGGCGGGGGTCGTCGCATGTCCGGACGCTTTTTCGGCGTTCTCATGGGATCTTGCTCCCCTCCCTCGGGCCCGTGCGGCCCTGTCTCTCCATAGCTTGAGCGGTAACCGTACGTAATCGCTAGGCTGCTCTCCGGAAGTCACCGGTTTAGGTGACTGGGATATTCACAACGGATGAGTTGTCCACAGTTTTGGACCAAGATCCCCAAGATTTTCTGGATCGCAGCATGGTGATTCTCCGCGATGCTCGCACTCGCCGTTCGCGGGAGTGAGAGCGCGTAACGGATATGGGAGGGGACCGTGACTGCATCCATCACACCGGAACGCCCTTCGGCGGCCGAAGGACAGCGGGGCAGACCGCTCATCGTCACCGAGGACGAGGAACTTCTCGACGATCTGCTGCGGCTGTGCGCGGCGGCCGGAGCAGAACCGGAAGTGGCACATGGCGCACTCACCCGCCGGGGCAGCTGGGAGGCCGCACCGCTGATTCTGGTCGGCGACGACTCGGCCGCCCATCTGTGCGACCGAGCCCGCAGACAAGGGGTGCTGCTCATCGGACGCGATCTGGACGACCACGGTATCTGGCGGCGGGCGGTGGCGCTCGGCGCGGACAATGTGGCGTTCCTGCCCGATGCCGAGACCTGGCTGGTGGACCGGATCGCCGATGTCGCCGAGGGCGTGGGCCGGCAGGCCCTGACCATCGGGGTCATCGGCGGCCGCGGTGGCGCGGGCGCCTCCACCCTCGCCTGCGCCCTGGCGGTCACCGCAGCACGATCGGGCCGCCGCACCATGCTGATCGACGGCGACCCGCTGGGCGGCGGGCTCGATGTGCTGCTCGGTGGCGAGGGCGCGCAGGGGCTGAGATGGCCCGCCTTCGCCGAGTCGCGGGGGCGGGTCGCCGGCAGCGCCCTGGAGGAGTCGCTGCCCGAGCTGCACTCGCTGCGGGTGCTCAGCTGGGACCGCGGCGATTCGGTCGTCATCCCGCCGTCCGCGATGCGGGCGGTGCTGGCTGCGGCCAGACGGCGCGGCGGGGTCGTGGTGGTGGATCTGCCGCGCCGCGTCGACGACGCGGCGGCCGAGGCCCTGGCCCAGATCGACCTCGGGCTGCTGGTCGTCCCGGCGGAGCTGCGAGCGGTCGCGGCCGCCCACCGGGTGGCGTCCACGGTGGGCATGGTGCTGCGGGATCTGCGCGCGGTGGTGCGAGGCCCGTGCGGACCGGAGCTCGGCGACGAGGAGATCGCGGGGCTGCTCGGGCTGCCGCTGGCCGGGCAGCTGCCACCGGAGCCCGGACTGCCGGACGCGTTCGAGGGCGGGGAGCCCCCGGGCGGCAGCCCCCGCGGACCGCTCGGCCGGTTCTGCACCGAGTTCTGGGTGCGTGCTCTCGCCGACGAGGGGGGTGTCACCGCATGAGCGCCGTATCGCCGGAGCTGCTGGACGCGGTGCGGCTGCGGCTGGCCGGGAGCGGTGCCGAGCCCACGCCCGCACGGGTGGCGGCGGCCCTGCGCGAGGAGGGGCGGCTGCTCGGCGACACCGAGGTGCTCGGGGTTGTCGAGGCGCTGCGCTCGGAGCTGGTCGGCACCGGGCCGCTGGAGCCGCTGCTGGCCGCCCCCGATGTCACGGACGTCCTGGTCACCGCCCCCGATGAGGTATGGGTGGACCGCGGTTCGGGGCTGGAGCGCACGGCCGTCACCTTCGCCGACGCGGCCGCCGTGCGCAGGCTCGCGCAGCGGCTCGCCGCGGTGGCCGGGCGGCGGCTGGACGACGCCCGGCCGTGGGTGGACGCCCGCCTGCCGGACGGGACACGGCTGCATGCGGTGCTTCCTCCGGTCGCGGTCGGCTCGACCTGTCTGTCGCTGCGGGTGGTGCGCCCCCGGGCGTTCTCCCTCGCGGAGCTGGAAGCGGCCGGGACCGTGCCGCCGGGCGGCGCCCAGCTGCTGCGGGCCATGCTGGACGCCCGGCTTTCCTACCTGGTCAGCGGCGGTACGGGATCGGGCAAGACGACGTTGCTCAGCACTCTCCTGGGGCTGGTTGGTCCGGAGGAGCGGATCGTCCTCGCCGAGGACTCGGCCGAGCTGCGGCCCGACCATCCCCATGTGGTCCGGCTGGAGACGCGCCCGGCCAACCAGGAGGGCACAGGCCAGGTCACCCTGCGGGACCTGGTGCGGCAGGCGCTGCGGATGCGCCCCGACCGGCTGGTGGTCGGGGAGGTGAGAGGCGCCGAGGTCACGGACCTCCTGGGGGCCTTGAACACTGGCCATGAGGGCGGCTGTGGCACGGTCCACGCCAATACGGCGGCGGATGTACCCGCGCGCTTGGAGGCGCTCGGTTCGACCGCAGGGCTGGACCGGGCCGCGCTGCACAGCCAGTTGGCGGCGGCGCTGTCGGTCGTGGTCCATCTGGTGCGGGACCGTGGCGGGCGGCGCAGGATCGCCGAGCTGCATGTGCTGGACCGGGACCGGGCGGGCTATGTCACGACCGTTCCCGCGGCCGTATGGGGCCCGGAGCGCTTCGAGCGGGCGGCGGGCTGGCAGCGGCTCCAGCGGCTGTGTACGCGGGGCGGAGGCCCGGCATGACGGGCACGGGATCGGACCCGGGGGCGCTGACGCTGGGCGCCGCGGTGCTGTGCGTGGGAGCGGCCGTATGGCTCCTCGCCGGGCGGGACCGGCAGCTGCGCCGGGCCAGGCTGCTGCTCGCGGGCGGCGGACCCGTCGAGCCCGCCGGCCGCGACCCGGTGCGGAGGCTGTCCGAGACGGCCGCGTGGCTGCGCGAGCGCTGGCGGGTCGGGTACGGCGGCCGGATGGGGCGTGAGCTGCTGTGTCTGCCGGCCGGATGCGTGATCGCGCTGCTGGGCGGTTCGGTTCTGCCGCTGCTCGGCGCGGTGCTGGCCACTCCGGCCGTCGGCCGGTGGCTGCGGGCCCGGCGGCGAGAGCGGGACCGTGTGCGGCGCGCCGCCGGGGTGATCGAGCTTTGTGCCACCGTGGCGGGCGAGCTGCGGGCCGGGCGGCATCCCGGCGAGGCGCTGCTGGCCGTGGACCCGGGGCACCTGAGGGAGCGCTGGGGGCTGGTGACGGCCGCCGCGCGGTTCGGCGGGGACGTGCCGGACGCCCTGCGGAGAGCGGCCCGGCTGCCGGGTGCCGAGGGGCTGACCGGGGTCGCTGCCTGCTGGCAGGTGGCGGTCGACGAGGGGGCGGGGCTGGCGGCGGGCCTCGACCGGGTGGCGGCGGCCCTGCGCGCGGAGCGGGACCAACGGGAGAGCCTGGACGCCAAGCTCGCGGGGGCCAGGGCCACCGCCGTCGCGCTGGCCGTGCTGCCCGTCGTCGGGCTGGTGCTGGGCGCTCTATTGGGGGCCGATCCGCTGCACGAGCTGCTGCACACCCCTGCCGGGCTGAGCTGTCTGCTGGTGGGCGGTCTGCTGGAGTGGGCGGGTCTGGTCTGGACCGGTCGGATGGTGCGGGCGGCGCGCGAGCCGGGGCGGCCGGTGGCCGATGAGCGCTGAGGTTGTCCACAGCCTGGGGATCGCGCTGGCCTTCCTGGCGGCGGCCCTGTGCACGGCGTCGGCGATGGTCGAGGCCCGTCGGGCGCGTACCGCCCGACGGCGGCTGGCGGCGCTGCTTCCGGGTGCGGAACACGGGCGGCCGAGGCGGGCCCGGCCGTGGAGGCGGTGGCGGGCGGACGCCGGTGCGGGCGCCCTGCCGGCCTGGGCCGCGGCGGGTGGCGCTCTGCCGGTCGCGGTCGTCCTCGTCGGAGGGCCGTCGGGGTGGGTGCTGGGCTTCGCCGCGGTCTGGGGCCTGTGGCGGTGGCTGCGGCACCGTCGGGCAACGGCCGGGCGATCCGGCCCGGACCGGCGCCTCGAGCATCTCGCCGCGCGCCAGATCCCGCTGGCAGCGGATCTGCTGACCGCTTGCCTGGCGGCCGGAGCCGGTCCGCGGAAGGCGGCGGAGGCGGTGGGCGGTTCGCTCGGCGGCCCGGTCGGTGAGCGGCTTGCCCAGACCGCTGCGGAGCTGCGGCTGGGAGGCGAACCGGCCCACGCTTGGGGGCGCATCGGGGCTCTGCCTGGAGCGCACGGGCTGGCGCGCGCCCTGGAGCGCGCCGGGACAACGGGCGCTCCGGCAGTGGAGCAGGTGACCCGGCTGGCGGCCGAATGCCGGGCCGAGCAGGGGCGGGAGGCGATGAGACGGGCCGACCGGACCGGCGTGTTGGTCAACGCACCCCTCGGGGGCTGCTTCCTCCCCGCGTTCCTGCTGGTCGGCCTCGCCCCGGTGTTGATCGGGCTGGCCCGCGGCCTGGCGGGCGACGGCCCCTGAGCACCGGTGAGACCACGCGATGACAGCGATACGAAACGTCACCGGCAACGACAGCCGGCGGCGGCACGAACGACAGCGGTACGGCAACAGCACGACGAAACGACACCGGCACGGCGACAGCACCACGGAACGACAGCACCGTGGTCAGTGACGCCGCGGACAGGACAGCGAACAGGCCAAGGGGGGCCGTCATGGTGAAGCAGTGGTGGGTACGGCGGTACGCGGCGGCGCGTGCGAGGGCCGAGGCGGGCATGGCCACCGCCGAGTACGCGATGGGAACGATCGCGGCGTGCGGTTTCGCCGCGGTGCTCTACAAGGTGGTGACCAGCGGGACGGTCAGCGGTGCGCTGCAGTCGGTCATCGGACGGGCGCTCGATGCGCAGTTCTGAGGCGCCGGGGACGGCGGCGCGGGCGCACCCGCGAGCCAGGGGCGGCGCGCGGGGCCTCCCGAGGGCTCGGGGCGCGGGGCGGGACGGCGGTTTCGTCACGGCGGAGGCGGCCGTCGCGCTGCCCGTGCTGGCGGTGTTCGCCCTGATGCTGATCTGGGGGCTGATGGCCGCGTCCGCGCAGCTTCAGTGCGTGGACGCGGCTCGGGCCGGGGCGAGGGCGGCGGCGCGTTCGGAGCCGAGGGCGGACGCGATGGCGGCCGCCCGCTCGGCCGCGCCTCAGGGAGCGCGGGTCGAACTGTGGCGCGAGGGGGACCTGGTGCGGGTGCGGGTCCGGACCCATGCGGCGGGTCCCGGTCCGCTGGCGGTGAGTCTGCGCGGCGAGGCGGCCGCGCTCGCCGAGGACGCGGTGGGCGCGGGCGGCGCGGCACGGGATGCGGCCCCGTGAGAAGGGCGGACGACCGGGGGTCGGCGACCGTATGGACCGCACTGGCCGCGACGGCCCTGTGCGCGGTGTTCGCGGCCGTGCTGGCGGCCGGGCAGGCCATGGTGGCCCGCCATCGGGCGGGCGGAGCCGCCGATCTGGCGGCACTCGCGGCGGCGGACCACGGCCTGGAGGGGGCTCGTACGGCTTGCGGTCTCGCCCGGCGGGTGGCTTCCGCCCAGGGCGCGCGCGTGGTGCGGTGCACTCTGAGCGGTGAGATCGCGGATCTCACGGCGGAGGTGCGCACCGGCCCGTTCGCCCTCCGGGTCCGGGCGCGGGCGGGTCCCGTGGGCGCTCCCGTCACCGCACGGCCGTCGGGGCCGGACGGCGGGGAGCGGTCGGAGGGCCAGCCCGGGGCGCGGCGGTTGGTGGCGTCGGGGCCGGACGGCGGGGAGCGGTCACTCGGCGGCCGGCGGCTGCTCCGGGGCTCCGGCGAGAAGGGTCGTCAGCAGGCGGATGGCGGCCTTCTTGTCCAGCGGGTCGTTGCCGTTGCCGCATTTGGGCGACTGGATGCAGGACGGACAGCCCGCCTCGCACTCGCAGGCGGCGATCGCCTCGCGGGTGGCCGCCAGCCAGCGGGCGGCCGTGTGGAAGGCGCGCTCGGCGAAGCCCGCGCCGCCCGGATGCCCGTCGTACACGAAGACCGTCGGCAGCAGCGTGTCGGGGTGCAGCGGGACGGACACCCCGCCGATGTCCCAGCGGTCACAGGTGGCGAACAGCGGCAGGATGCCGATCGAGGCGTGCTCGGCGGCGTGCAGGGCGCCACCGAGGGCCTGGGGGTGCACCCGGGCCTCCTCCAGCTGGTCGTCGGTCACCGTCCACCACACGGCCCTGGTGCGCAGGGTGCGCGGCGGAAGGTCGAGCTTGGACTCGCCGAGGACCTCACCGGTGATCAGCTTGCGGCGCAGGAAGGAGACGACCTGGTTGGTGACCTCGACCGAACCGAAGCACAGCCGCGCGTCCCCCCAGGGGATCTCGGTGGTGGTCTCCAGGATGGAGATCGCCGTGGTGTCGCGGGCCGTGGTCGAGTAGGGCGGACTGGCCTCCTCCACCAGGGCGACCGAGTCGTCGAGGTCGAGCTGTTTGACGAGATAGCTCCGGCCCTGGTGGAGATGGACGGCGCCCTCGTGCACGGTGGTGTGGGCCGCCGCGGCGTCCACGGTGCCCAGCAGCCGCCCGGTCGCCGCCTCCACGACCTGGACCGGGCTGCCGCCCGCCCCGCGGATGTCAGTGAGGTCGGCGGCGCGCTCACGGCGGGTCCAGTGCCAGGCGGTCGCCCGGCGCCGCAGCAGCTTGCGCTGCTCCAGCTGCGGCATCAGCTCCTCGGTGGCGGGGCCGAAGAGCTCCAGGTCCGGCTCGGTGAGCGGAAGCTCGGCCGCGGCCGCGCACAGATGCGGCGCGAGGACGTAGGGGTTGTCCGGGTCCAGGACGGTGGACTCCACCGGCTGCCGGAAGAGGGCGTCCGGGTGGTGGACGAGATAGGTGTCCAGCGGGTCGTCCCGGGCCACCAGGATCGCGAGGGCCCCTTCGCCGGTGCGCCCGGCTCGCCCCGCCTGCTGCCACAGGGAGGCGCGGGTGCCGGGGTAGCCCGCCACCACCACGGCGTCCAGTCCGGCGATGTCCATCCCAAGCTCCAGGGCGGTGGTCGCGGCGAGCCCCAGCAGCTCACCGGAGTGCAGGGCCCGTTCCAGGGCGCGGCGCTCCTCGGGCAGGTAACCGCCGCGATAGGCGGCGATCCGGCCCGGCAGCGAGCGGTCCACCTCCGCGAGCCGCTCCTGGGCGATGAGCGCGATAAGTTCCGCGCCCCGCCGGGAGCGTACGAAGGTGACCGTACGGACCCCCTGGACGGCCAGGTCGGTGAGCAGGTCCGCGGATTCGGCCGTGGCCGTGCGGCGCACCGGGGCGCCCTGCTCGCCGTGGAGCTCGGTCAGGGGCGGTTCCCAGAGGGCGAACACGACCTCGCCGCGGGGCGAGCTGTCCTCGGTGATCTCCACGACGGGCACGCCGGTCAGTCGGCTCGCGGCGACCGCCGGATCGGAGGCGGTGGCCGAGGCGAGCAGGAACACCGGCGAGGAGCCGTAACGGGCGCAGACGCGGCGCAGTCTGCGCAGCACCTGGGCCACATGGGAGCCGAAGACACCCCGGTAGGTGTGGCATTCGTCGATGACGACATAGCGCAGCGCGCGCAGGAAGGAGGACCACCTGGGGTGGCCGGGCAGGATGCCCCGGTGCAGCATGTCGGGGTTGGTGAGCACATAGTTCGCGTACTGGCGGACCCACTCGCGCTCCTCGACGGGCGTGTCGCCGTCGTAGACCGCCGCCCGGACACCGGTGCCCAGCGGGGCGGCGAGGCCGGCCACCGCGCGGCGCTGGTCAGCGGCCAGCGCCTTGGTGGGGGAGAGGTACAGGGCGGTCGTTCCCCGTCCGCTGGGCGCCTCCGAGCCGTCCAGCAGGGTGCTGAGGACGGGGGCCAGATAGGCGAGGGACTTGCCGGAGGCGGTTCCGGTGGCCACGACCACGGATTCCCCGCGCAGCGCGTGTTCGGCCGTGCGCGCCTGGTGGGTCCAAGGGCGCTCGATACCGGCCGCGCGAATGGCGTCGATCACCTCCGGACGGATCGCCGAGGGCCAGTGGGCATGGGTTCCGGGACGCGGGGGCAAGTGCTCCGTATGAGTGATGCGTGTGCCCCGGCCCGCCCCGGTGCTCAGCCGCCCGAGGACGGCCCGGGGTGAGGGGTGTATGCCCGTCTGCCGCGGGATTTGGTTGTGGGCCATCGACACCGAGTGTGTCACTGGTCTGACGGACAATGGGCTCAAGGCGTCGTGCACGCCTGCTGGTAAGTGATTGAATGCCATCGCGGCTGCCGATCCATGGGGGGCGACCGCTCGATGCAAGGTGCTGGAGGATCCGTGGACCTGTCCCTGTCGACCCGGACCGTCGACGACCGCACGGTCGTCGAGGTCGGTGGCGAGATTGATGTATACACCGCGCCCAAGCTGCGTGAGCAGCTGGTCGAGCTTGTCAACGACGGCAACTACCACTTGGTCGTCGACATGGAGGGCGTCGACTTTCTCGACTCCACCGGACTCGGCGTGCTCGTCGGCGGGCTCAAGCGAGTGCGGGCCCACGAGGGCTCGCTGCGCCTGGTCTGCAACCAGGAGCGCATTCTGAAGATCTTCCGCATCACCGGCCTGACCAAGGTGTTCCCGATTCACACCTCGGTCGAGGACGCTGTCGCGGCGACCGACTGACAAGATCGCCGAAGGAAGACACAGATAGGGGGTTCCGGGCGGTGCACGCCCGGCCCTCCCCATACGCACGCCCATACGCCCGAGGGGGATGGCATGGCCACCGTCGAACTCCGCTTCAGCGCGCTGCCCGAGCACGTCAGGACCGCCCGTCTTGTCGCGGCGGCCGTGGCGCGCCGGGCGGGGGTGGATGAGGCCGTGCTCGACGAGGTGCGGCTCGCGGTCGGCGAGGCATGCACGCGTGCGGTCGGGCTCCACCTGAGCAATGGGGTGGAGGCACCGGTGCGGGTGATGCTGACCGAGGAGGAGAAGAAGTTCTCCATCGAGGTGGGTGACGAATCCCCGACCTCGGCGGCCCTGGCGCCCGGCTCCCACCCGGAGGTGGAGGACGAGGCCGAGGGCGAGGACGAGATGGGACTCGCCGTCATCAGCGGGCTCGTCGACGATGTCGAGGTGACGACCAGCGCAACCGGTGGGGTGATCCGGATGAGCTGGCCGACCGCTCCCCAGCCCCTGGTGTCCTAGGCCAGTCTGCTAGGCCGATCCGCCGGGTCCGGCTGTCGTGGCCGAGCCCGTGTCCTGGCCCATGGGGCAGATGCCTGTCCTGGCCCTTCACGCCGGGTCCCGGTGTCCTGGCCCATTGGGTAGATCCCTGTACTGGCCCTTCCGGCCGGGTTCCGGTGTCCTGGCCGGTTCCGGATGTGCTGACCTGACCTCGTTGGGGCAGGGCCCTGTCCTGTCCTGGCTTCTTCAGCGTCTCTTCCGGCCAGATCTCGTGTCCTGGCCGGAACCCTGATGTGCTTCCCCTCTCCGATCGGGGCCTTCGGGGCCTTGCCCCGCCGGAGGGCCTCTTGGGCTCCCCCAGGCCGGGCCCTACTGATCCGTGTACCACCGGATCGGCCGTTTCGTGATCGCCGGTCCGGGGTGTCGGCGCGCCCGTGCTCCGCTCGGCCCTATGGCCACAGCTGGCCTCTCGGCGCGCGCATTTTCGATCTCGCGCGTATCCTTTGAGCAGCGCTTTCTTATAGCGGCGTGAGATCATTTATGTAGATCATTTTACATCCGTCAGTTAATTGTCGACCTTCCTTCTTCCGAAGGAATTCATACCGCCAAACCTATTGATCTTCGCTGGTGCGGGCGAATTCCCATTCCGGTGCCCTGTTTTGATCGTGTGACGCTCCCTACAATCCGTCCACATCTCGAGCTCAGGACGCCTGAGCGTGGCGGCTCTTCTGCGGTCGCAGAACTGCTGCGCGCCCATGTGCCAAACGTCAAGGAGGACGAATGGCGGGGCCTCTCACCCCTCATCAGCTGCACTTCACCCCAACCCTGGCCGCCGCAGAGCTGACCGACGACAACCGTGTGATCGTGCTGGTGATCGCCGCCGTCGCGATCGCGGCACTGGCGGTCGCGGTGGTGCTGGTACGACAAGTCCTCGCGGCCGGCGAGGGCACGGACAGTATGAAGAAGATCGCCGAGGCCGTTCAGGAAGGCGCCAATGCCTATCTGGCCCGGCAGCTGCGTACCCTCGGCGGATTCGCCGTGGTGGTGTTCTTCCTGCTCATGCTGTTGCCCGCGGACGACTGGCCGCAGCGCATCGGGCGTTCGGCGTTCTTTCTGATCGGTGCGGGATTCTCGGCGGCCACCGGCTATATCGGGATGTGGCTCGCCGTGCGCAGCAATGTGCGGGTCGCCGCCGCCGCCCGTGAGGCCACCCCCGAAACCCCCACCACACCCGTCAATGGCGATTCGGCATCTTCCACGCCCGGTAAGCCGGGCGCGCCGGGTGCGGATCTCACGGCCGTCTCGCACAAGGCGATGAAGATCGCTTTTCGTACCGGTGGTGTGGTGGGCATGTTCACGGTGGGCCTCGGCCTGCTGGGTGCCTCCTGTGTGGTGCTGGTCTACGCCGCCGACGCGCCCAAGGTGCTGGAGGGCTTCGGGCTCGGCGCCGCGCTGATCGCGATGTTCATGAGGGTCGGCGGTGGCATCTTCACCAAGGCCGCGGACGTCGGCGCCGACCTCGTCGGCAAGGTCGAGAAGGGCATCCCCGAGGACGATCCGCGCAATGCCGCCACCATCGCGGACAACGTCGGCGACAACGTCGGCGACTGCGCGGGCATGGCCGCGGACCTCTTCGAGTCGTATGCCGTCACCCTGGTGGCCGCGCTGATCCTCGGCAAGGCGGCCTTCGGCGACTCGGGGCTCGCCTTCCCGCTGCTGGTCCCGGCCATCGGCGTGGTCACCGCCATGATCGGGATCTTCGCCGTGGCCCCGCGCCGTTCCGACCGCAGCGGAATGACCGCCATCAACCGCGGCTTCTTCATCTCCGCCCTGATCTCGATGGCGCTGGTGGCGGTCGCGGTCTTCGTCTATCTGCCGTCCAGCTACGCCGATCTCGACGGCGTCACCAACCGCGAGATTCTCGGCCACAGCGGTGACCCGCGTGTGCTCGCGCTCGTGGCCGTGGCTGTCGGCATCGTGCTGGCCGCGCTGATCCAGCAGCTCACGGGCTACTTCACCGAGACCACCCGGCGCCCGGTGCGGGACATCGGCAAGACCTCGCTGACCGGCCCGGCCACGGTGGTGCTCTCCGGTATCTCGATCGGTCTGGAGTCCGCCGTCTACTCGGCGGCGCTGATCGGGCTCAGCGTCTACGGCGCCTTCCTGCTCGGCGGTAGTTCGATCATGTTGGCGCTGTTCGCCGTCGCGCTCGCCGGCACCGGTCTGCTCACCACGGTCGGCGTGATCGTCGCCATGGACACCTTCGGTCCGGTCTCCGACAACGCCCAGGGCATCGCCGAGATGTCCGGCGATGTCGAGGGCGCGGGCGCGCAGGTGCTCACCGACCTCGACGCGGTCGGCAACACCACCAAGGCGATCACCAAGGGCATCGCCATCGCGACGGCGGTGCTCGCCGCGGCAGCGCTCTTCGGCTCGTACCGCGACGCCATCGCCGAGGCCGTGGACAAGGTGCACACCTCCGTGGCCGGGGAGATGAACCTGAGCCTGGACATCTCGCAGCCCAACAACCTGGTGGGACTCGTCCTCGGCGCCGCTGTCGTCTTCCTCTTCTCCGGGCTGGCGATCAACGCGGTGTCGCGGTCGGCCGGCGCGGTGGTCTTCGAGGTGCGGCGGCAGTTCCGCGAGAAGCCCGGGATCATGAACTACAGCGAGAAGCCCGAGTACGGCCGGGTCGTCGACATCTGTACCAAGGACGCGCTGCGCGAGCTGGCCACGCCGGGGCTGCTCGCCGTGATGGCGCCGATCGCCGTCGGCTTCACCTTCGGGGTCGGCGCGCTCGGCGCGTTCCTGGCGGGCGCGATCGGCACCGGCACCCTGATGGCCGTCTTCCTCGCCAACTCCGGGGGCGCCTGGGACAACGCCAAGAAGCTGGTCGAGGACGGTCACCACGGGGGCAAGGGGAGCGAGGCGCATGCCGCGACGGTGATCGGCGATACGGTCGGCGATCCGTTCAAGGACACCGCCGGCCCCGCGATCAACCCGCTGCTGAAGGTGATGAACCTGGTGGCGCTGCTGATCGCCCCCGCGGTGGTGAAGTTCTCCTACGGGGACCACGCGAGCCCGGGGCTGCGCGCGGTCATCGCGGCGATCGCAGCCGTGATCATCGTGGTCTCGGTCTACCTCTCCAAGCGGCGCGGCATCGCCGTAGGTGACGAAGACAACTCCGAGCGCGTGGCGGAGTCAGCCGACGCGGCGGTGGTGTCCTAGCCCCGGGAGGGGCACGGGGCCGGAAGAGCCCCCGCGACATGCGGGCGGGCGGTGTGCCACGGCACATCGTCCGCCCGCGTCCCTGTTCCCGCGTCCGGCCCGCTCGATGAGGCCATGTCCACAACGAGTGCGGTGCAAATGCTGTCAAAAGGGGGCGCACGGGATGCTCGCTCGGCAGGCCTTGCCGGATGGACGTGTATGTTCCGGGGCCGAGAGCCATGGAAGGGACCAATCCGGTGAACAAGAAGCTTGTGGCTGCACTGTCCGGCGGTGCGGCACTCGTACTGGCGCTGACCGGCTGCGGGGGCGGCGATGAGGACAAGAAGGTCAACGACTGGGCCAAGTCGGTCTGTGACGAGGTGCAGCCGCAGCTGAAGAAGATTCAGGGCGCCAACACCGCCATCCAGGGTGCCGCCGACGAGCAGGACTCCAAGAAGCTTCAGCAGACCGACTCCGCGGCGTTCCAGGAGATCTCCGAGTCCTACGGCGCGCTCGCCAAGGCCGTGAACAGCGCGGGCGCTCCGCCCGTGGACAAGGGCGAGGAGACCCACAAGCAGGCGGTCAAGGAGCTCAACGCCACCTCCGTGGCGTACACGAAGCTGAGGACGGCCGTCGACAAGCTGGACACCTCGGACAAGTCCAAGTTCGCCCAGGGGCTCAAGGACATCGCCGATGATCTCGACAAGCTCAGCAAGTCGGGTGACCAGGCCCTGCGGAAGCTACAGGAAGGAAAGGTCGGCTCGGCCATGGCCAAGCAGCCCGGCTGCCAGAAGCCGAAGACGAGCGCCGGCGCCACTACGCAGTCCTAAGGGCCCCGCAGAAGTCCTAAGGGACACGGCGGAGCCCTAAGGGGCACTGCGCGGTCCTGGGCGGCTCCGCGCGGTCCTTGGGCGGCTCCGCGCGGTCCTGGCGGACCCGCCCGGGATCCCGCTCCCCACGGGCCACTCACAAGGGCCACGCACAGGGCCCGCTCCCAGGGGCCAACGCCCCCGTCGCACGCCTCCCTTGTCGTCCCGTCACCCCGGGCGGCGCCGGCGATGTCGTCCCGATGCCGACTGCCGTCGCCCGCTGTCGGTGGTTGCCCCGACAATGGGGGCGTGAGTACGCACCAGCTCCCGTTCCGCCTCCCCACCGCCGACCCCGAGCGCACCGCCCGCCTTCGCGAGGCGCTGTCGGCTGCCGCCTTCACTGCCGATGGTCTGCTCGATCAGCTCGGTCCGTCCGCCTATGCGGCCCTGGCGCGCGGGGAGACCGTCCCGGCGCGGCGCGCCACCCGGGGCGAGAGCCCGCTGGAGATCTTGGTGCGGCTGTTTCTGCTCCAGCACCCCGTGGCCCACGGGCGGGCGGCCGCGGCCCTGCCGGTCGAGGACTGCCTCGCGGACGGCTGGCTGGTGCGCGACGGCGACGAGGTGCGCGCGACCGTCGATGTGCGGCCTTACGGCGGTCCCGAGGGCCAGGACTGGTGGATCGTCTCCGACCTGGGTTGCGCGGTCGGCGGTGCGGGAGGGATCGGCGGCCCCGGCGGCGCGCGGGGGCGTGCGGACCGCTCCCGGCTCGTCCTCGGGGTGGGCGGGGCGTCCACCACGCTCGCCGGTCTCACCGTCCCCGCGCGCGTGGACCGGGTCCTCGACGTGGGCACCGGCTCCGGTATCCAGGCGCTGCACGCGGGCCGCCACGCCAACCACGTCACCGCCACGGACCGCAACCCCCGCGCCCTGGCCATCGCCCGGTTGACCCTCGCCCTGTCCGGGGCGCCGGAGCCCGATCTGCGCGAGGGGTCGCTGTTCGAGCCGGTCCGGGACGAGACGTACGACCTGATCGTCTCCAACCCGCCCTTTGTGATCTCCCCGCGCGCGCCGGAGGGCAGCGAGCTGGTCTACCGGGAAGGCGGGATGTCCGGGGACGATCTGTGCCGCACCCTGGTCCAGCGGTCCGCCGGGCATTTGGCCGACGGTGGCTGGTGCCAGCTGCTCGCCAACTGGCAGCACATCGAGGGGGAGGACTGGCGCGAGCGGCTGGCCTCCTGGGTCCCGGCCGGCTGTGACGCCTGGATCGTGCAGCGCGAGGTGCAGGACATCACCCAGTACGCCGAGCTGTGGCTGCGCGACGCGGGTGAGCACCTGGCCGGCCCCGAGACGTACGCGGCGCGCTACGACGCCTGGCTGGACGAGTTCGAGGCGCGGAGGACCAAGGCCGTCGGTTTCGGCTGGATCACCCTGCGCAAGTCCGGCGCCGACCGGCCCTCGGTGACCGTGGAGGAGTGGCCCCATCCGGTCGAGCAGCCGCTGGGGAGCGAGGTCATGGCCCACTTCGACCGGCAGGGCTTCCTGCGGACGCATGACGACGCGGCGCTGCTGACCGCCCGCTTCCAGCTGGCGGACGAGGTCGTCCAGGAGCAGGTGGGCCCGCCCGGAGCCGAGGATCCGGAGCATGTGGTGCTCAGGCAGTACCGGGGGATGCGGCGCGCCACGAAGGTGGACACGGTCGGGGCGGGTTTCGCGGGTGTGTGCGACGGCACACTGAGCGCGGGCCGGATCCTGGACGCCATCGCCCAGCTGCTCGGGGAGGACCCGGTGGTGCTGCGCGACCGCACACCGCAGTCCATCCGGCTCCTGGTCGAGCAGGGATTTCTGCGGCCGGTCGGCGACGACGGCATATGCGGCGACAACGGCATATAACGCGCCAGAACGTGCGTGCCAGAACATGAAGCGCGCCGGGGGCGCGCGTGGGGGCGTGCGCCGGGTGGTACATCCTCGCGCCCCGCGCCCCCATATGGCAGGAAGCTGCCGCCGGAGGTGCGCGAAGAGCCGCCCAGGACGGGGCGGGAGGGGACGGACGGGCCGGGCCCGGCGGATACGCGGGGGGCCGTCCCGGACGGGCGTAGGGGCGGCGTACCAGCGGGGCCGGACGGGCCGTCGCACGCTGTTCACTCCGGGTTCGCGCCCACGCCTCCCACGCGTGTCACGCTCCCGTCATGGAGAGCGGACCTGCGATCTTCGCCGGAACGGCATTCGTGCTGTTCGGCGCCGCGCTGCTGCTGTGGGCGGCGGCGCGCCTGAGGCTGCGTGCGCCGGTCGTACACGGTGTGAATCCCGTCGCTTCCGCGACGCTCTCCCTGCTCTTCGGCGCCGCCGCGCTCGGCGGCGGGATCTGGTGCCTGGGTTACGCCTGACAGGGCCTTCCGCACTGCCTTGTGCCGGTCCGGGCGGCAGACAGGTCGGTTGTCGGGTTACCGTTCGAGTGGCGTTGCGGGCTTTTTCCGTTTGACACGGGGGCGGGATGTACCGTCACACTCCGCAGCGTCACCGTAGAGGGAGGCCGTGTAAGCGTTACCCGCGCGGCACTGCCCGTTCACCGAGAGTCGACCGGAGAGAAGAGCCAAGTTGTCCCCGACCACCAGCGAGACCGCACAGGGCGGCCGCCGACTCGTCATCGTCGAGTCGCCTGCCAAGGCGAAGACGATCAAGGGCTACCTCGGCCCGGGATACGTGGTCGAGGCCAGCGTCGGGCACATCCGGGACCTGCCGAACGGTGCGGCCGAGGTTCCCGACAAGTACACCGGTGAGGTCCGGCGCCTCGGTGTGGACGTCGAGCACGACTTCCAGCCCGTCTATGTGGTCAACGCAGATAAGAAGAGCCAGGTCAGGAAGCTCAAGGAGCTGCTCGCCGACTCCGACGAACTCTTCCTGGCCACCGATGAGGACCGCGAGGGCGAGGCCATCGCCTGGCACCTCCAGGAGGTCCTCAAGCCCAAGGTCCCGGTCCGCCGCATGGTTTTCCACGAGATCACCAAGGACGCCATCCGGGCCGCCGTGGCGAATCCGCGCGAGCTGAACAAGCGCCTGGTCGACGCCCAGGAGACCCGCCGCATCCTCGACCGCCTCTACGGCTACGAGGTGTCGCCGGTCCTGTGGAAGAAGGTCATGCGCGGCCTCTCCGCGGGCCGGGTGCAGTCGGTCGCCACCCGTCTCGTCGTCGAGCGCGAGCGTGAGCGCAGGGCCTTCCGGTCCGCCGAGTACTGGGACCTCACCGGCACTTTTTCCCACCCGTCACCCGCCACCACCCTCAATGGAGACGTCAGCGACCCCGGCACCTTCGGTGCCCGCCTTACGGCCGTCGACGGACTCCGGGTCGCTCAGGGGCGCGATTTCACCTCGCTCGGGCAGCTCAAGGATGGACAGCGCGACGTCCTGCACCTGGACGAGGCGGGCGCCCGCTCCCTGGCCACCGCCCTCGCCGACACCGCCTTCACGGTGCGTTCGGTCGAGTCCAAGCCGTACCGCCGCTCGCCGTACGCGCCGTTCCGCACGACGACCCTTCAGCAGGAGGCCAGCCGCAAGCTGGGCTTCGGTGCCAAGGCCACCATGCAGGTCGCGCAGAAGCTGTACGAGAACGGCTACATCACCTATATGCGTACGGACTCCACCGTCCTGTCGGACACGGCGGTGACGGCGGCCCGTGCGCAGGTCACCCAGCTGTACGGCGCCGACTACCTGCCCGACAAGCCGCGCACCTACGCGGGCAAGGTCAAGAACGCCCAGGAGGCGCACGAGGCCATCCGCCCCTCGGGAGACCGTTTCCGCACCCCGGCCGAGACTGGTCTCACGGGTGACCAGTTCCGGCTCTATGAGCTGATCTGGAAGCGGACCGTCGCCTCCCAGATGAAGGACGCGATCGGCAACTCGGTCACCGTCAAGATCGGCGGACAGGCGAGCGACGGCCGGGACGCCGAGTTCTCCGCCTCCGGTAAGACGATCACCTTCCACGGCTTCCTGAAGGCATATGTGGAGGGCGCCGACGACCCGAACGCCGAGCTGGACGACCGTGAGCGCCGGCTGCCGCAGGTCGCCGAGGGCGACCGGCTTACCGCCGAGGAGATCACCGCCGACGGCCACGCGACCAAGCCCCCGGCCCGCTACACCGAGGCGTCGCTGGTCAAGGAGCTCGAAGAGCGCGAGATCGGCCGCCCCTCGACCTATGCCACGATTCTGGGCACCATCCTCGACCGCGGTTATGTCTTCAAGAAGGGCACCGCGCTCGTGCCCTCCTTCCTGAGCTTCGCCGTGGTCAACCTGCTGGAGAAGCACTTCGGCCGGCTGGTCGACTACGACTTCACCGCCAAGATGGAGGACGACCTCGACCGCATCGCGCGCGGCGAGGCCGAGGCCGTGCCGTGGCTCAAGCGCTTCTACTTCGGCGAGGGCACGCCGGGCGGTGCCGCCGAGGCCGGGAACGGCGACGGTGACCACCTCGGCGGCCTCAAGGAGCTGGTCACCGACCTGGGCGCGATCGACGCCCGGGAGATCTCGTCCTTCCCCGTGGGCGACGGCATCGTGCTGCGTGTCGGCCGCTACGGCCCGTACGTCGAGCGCCCCACGGAGGTCGAGGGCGGCACCGGCCGCCGTGCCGACGTCCCCGACGACCTGCCGCCGGACGAGCTGACCGTGGAGTACGCGGAGGAACTGCTCGCCAAGCCGAGCGGCGAGTTCGAGCTGGGCGCCGATCCCGAGACCGGCCGCATGATCGTCGCCAAGGACGGCCGCTACGGTCCGTACGTCACCGAGGTGCTCCCCGAGGACACCCCGAAGAGCGGTAAGAACGCCATCAAGCCGCGCACCGCGTCCCTGCTCAAGTCGATGACCCTGGACACGGTGACCCTGGCGGACGCGCTCAAGCTGATGTCGCTGCCGCGCGTGGTCGGCACCGACCCCGAGGGCGTCGAGATCACCGCGCAGAACGGCCGCTACGGCCCGTACCTGAAGAAGGGCACGGACTCGCGGTCGCTCGAGAGCGAGGAGCAGATCTTCACCATCACGCTCGAGCAGGCGCTGGCGATCTATGCCCAGCCCAAGCAGCGTGGCCGGGCCGCGGCCAAGCCGCCGCTGAAGGAGCTGGGCACCGACCCGGTCAGCGAGCGGCCCGTGGTGGTGAAGGACGGCCGCTTCGGCCCGTACGTCACGGACGGCGAGACCAACGCCACACTGCGCCGCGACGACGACGTGGAGACCATCACGCCTGAGCGCGGCTATGAGCTGCTCGCCGAGAAGCGCGCCAAGGGACCGGCGAAGAAGACCGCCAAGAAGGCGGCGGCGAAGAAGACCGCGGCCAAGAAGACGGCGGCGAAGAAGACCGCCGCCAAGAAGACCGCGGCGAAGAAGACGACGGCCACGAAGACGGCCGCCAAGAAGACGACCGCGAAGACCGCCGCCAAGAAGACGACGGCGGCCAAGAAGTCGTCGGCGAACGCGGAGTAGGAAGGCGGCAAAACGCCGAGCGGGAAGGCGGGCGAAGCCGGGCGGGAAGGCGGGCGAAGCCGGGCGGGAAGGCGGGCGGACGTCGAGCGGGAGGCGGCGGGCGTCGAGTAGGAAGGCGGCCGACGTCGAGCCGGAAGGCGGGCGGGCGTCGAGTCGGAAGGCGGCGGAGACGCCGAGGAGGACGGCGCGGCCGGGGCGGGGTGAGGCCCGCGCCATCCACGGCTCACCGCCCGTTTGTTCGGCCGGGGGGCCGTGGATTCATGTCATCCGGATAGGCTGGCGGGATGACGCGAGAGCAGCCAACGGACGTGACACCCACTTCCGGCGCCCTTGCCGCGGACTCCCGCGAGCGGGCCGTACGAGCCCTGCTGCGCTATCCGCCCCTGCGACGGCTGTGGAGCGCCCAGCTCGTCGGCGGCGCCGGGGACGCGCTCGCCGTGCTGGTGCTGGTGGTGCTGACGCTTCAGGCGTCCGTGGCCGCCGGCTCCTTCGGCGGCGGCTATCGCGGCGCGGCCTTCGCCGTCGCGGTGGTGCTGGGCGTACGGCTCTTCGCGACCGTGCTCTTCGGCGCGGTCCTCCTCGGGCCGCTCGCCGCGCTCATCGGCCCCACCGGTCCGCTGGACCGCCGCTGGACCATGGTCGGTGCGGACGGTCTGCGGTTGGCGCTGCTCCTCGTCGCGCCGCTGTGGATCGACTGGACCCCCGCCGACGCCGTCGCCTGGCTGCTCATCACCACCTTCGTCGTCGGCGTCACGGAGCGCTTCTGGACCGTCGCCAAGGACGGCGCGGCCCCCTCGCTGCTCCCGGCGCCGCCCGCCGAGGGCGCCGCGGTGCGCCCGCTGCCCGATCACCTCGACGCGCTGCGCCGGCTCTCGCTCCGTACGAACTTCCTGACGCTGCCGATCGCCGCGGCCGGGCTGCTCGTCGTCACCCTGGTCGGCAGGCTGCTGGGCACCGGCGTGGAGTGGTTCCACGACCACCAGGTCGCCCTCGGCTCGTACGTCGGCGCCGGGCTCTTCGCCGCGTCGATCTCGATCCTCGTCTTCCTGGAACTGCCCGGCGCGCAGACCAGCCGCACGCGCTCCCCCCTGGAGGGACTGCGCCGGCCCCGCACCGCCTCCGGCACCGGTGCCGACAAGGGTCGCACCGGCGCCGTCGGGCTGCTGGTGCTCGCCTGCGCCGGAGTGGCGGGCGCGATCGCCGCGGCCGTGGGCGTCGCCCCGCTCCAGGCCATGGACCTCGGCGGCGGGCCGGTCGGCTTCGCCCTGCTCGTCCTCGTCCTCACCGGCGGTCCGGCCCTCGGCATCCGCTGGGCCCCGAAGGTCCTCCCGGGGCTCTCCCGGCGCAGGCTGCTGGCGCTGTCGGTCGCGCTGACCGGGCTCGCGCTGCTCACGGTGGGCCTGGTGCACGACACCACGACCGTCGTGCTGATCGCCCTGGTCGCGGGTGTGTCGGCCGGTATCGCCGCCAACACCGGCCACGCCCTCCTGGACCAGGAGTCCGAGGAGGCCCGCCGGCCCCGGATGACCGAGCATCTTCAGGCCGTCGTGCGCGTCGGCGTCGGGCTCGGCGCGGTCGTCGCGCCGCTGCTCGCCGCCGTCATCGGACCGCACCGGCTCGGCAGCGGCGATTTCGTGTTCGCCCACGGCGGCGCGGCCTTCACCCTGATGCTGGTGGGCGCACTGCTGCTGCCGGTCGCCGCACTGGTCCTCGGCCGGACCGACGACCGGCAGGGAGTGCCGCTGCGCCGCGACCTGCGCGAGGCGCTGCTCGGCGGGGGCGCGGCGGAGGCCCCGGCCGCCACCGGCTTCTTCATCGCCGTCGAGGGCGGCGATGGCGCGGGCAAGTCCACGCAGGTGGAGGCGCTGGCCGAGTGGATCAGGGCCAAGGGGCACGAGGTGGTGGTGACCCGTGAACCGGGCGCGACCGCGATCGGCAAGCGGCTCCGCTCGATCCTGCTCGACGTCTCCTCCGCCGGGATCTCCCACCGTGCCGAGGCGCTGCTGTACGCGGCGGACCGCGCCGAGCACGTCGACTCCGTGGTCCGCCCGGCGCTGGAGCGCGGCGCGGTCGTCATCTCCGACCGCTACATCGACTCGTCCGTCGCCTACCAGGGCGCGGGGCGCGACCTCGCCGCGACCGAGATCGCCCGTATCTCGCGCTGGGCGACGAACGGCCTGGTGCCGCATCTGACGGTGCTGCTGGACATCTCGCCGGAGACCGCGCGCGAGCGCTTCACCGAGGCCCCGGACCGGCTCGAGTCCGAGCCAGCCGAGTTCCACCAGCGGGTACGGGCCGGATTCCTGGCCCTGGCCGCCGCCGACCCGGCCCGCTACCTCGTCGTCGACGCCGGACAGCTGCCGGAGGCGGTCACCTCCGCGGTGCGCCACCGTCTGGACCGGATGCTGCCGCTGTCCGAGGCGGAGGTGAAGGCCCAGGAGGAGGCCCGTAAGGCCGCCGAGGAGGAGGCCCGCCGCCGGGCCGAGGAAGAGGCCGCCCGTAAGGCGGAGGAGGAGCGGCTGGAGGCCGAGCGCCAGGCGGCGCTCGCCAAGGCGCGCGCCGAGGAAGAGGAGCGCAAGCGCCGCGAAGAGGAGGAGGCCCGCCGGCGCGAGGCCGAGCGGCAGGCGGAGGCGGCCCGTCAGCGGGCCGAGGACGCGCGCCGCAGGGCCGAGGAGGAGCGCAAGCGCATCGAGGCCGAGGACCGCGCCCGCGCCGCCGAGGAGGAGCGGCGCCGCCTCCAGGCGGAGGCGGAGGCGCTGCGGCGGGCCGAGGCCGAGGCGCGCCGCCAGGAGGAGCAGCGCAAGGCCGAGGAGGCGCTGCTGCGGGCCGAGCAGGCGCGGCTGGCGGCGGAAGCGGCGTCATCCGGGGCCGCCGGAGCCGACGCGCCGACCGTGGAGACCGAGATCCCGGCCCCGCCGCCCCAGGACACCGGCGGTGCCCAGGACACCGGCGGCGCCCGGGACGCGGCGGGGCCCGCCGCCGAGGACCCGGACACGACGGAGACGGTCCAGTCGCCGCGGTTCGACCCGCGGGTGGGGCACGGCGGCGAGAACGCCTCCGGCGGTCGCGAGGCGGGCGGTCCGGTGACGGGTCGTCCCGCCGTCGGGCCGGACGCGGACGAGACCGCGGTGCTGCCGCCCGTGCCTCCCCAGAACGGCCCGGAGGCGGACCAGACCGCCGTACTGCCGTCCGTACGGCCCCAGGACCGCCCGGAGGAGCACCGGGGCGGCTCGGACGGCTCGGACGCCGAGGAGACGGCCGTACTCCCCAAGCCGCCCGTCGAGCCGCCCACGAACGCGGCCGACGAGACGGCCGTGCTGCCGCCCGTACGGGACGAGCGGTCCGCCGACCCGGCGGACCGGGTCCCGCCGTGGCTGTTCCGCCCGGACCAGGGCCAGGAGCAGGGACAGGGACAGACATACGGCGGGGACAACGAGCGCACGCGCGAGATGCCGCACTACGGTCAGGGCCAGGACCAGGGGTACGGCCAGGGTCAGGGGTACGGCCAAGGCCAGGCGCAGGGCGGGGCGGAACCGCCGCGTCGTCGGCGCCGCCGCCCCGAGTGGGCGGAGGAGACCCCGCTGGACGACCTCCCGTCGCTGGCCGACGAGCTGCTCGGCCCGCGCGACGACGAGGACGGCCGGTACCGCTGATTGGCGCTGCCGCCTAGCCTGTGTGCTGCTGGTGGCGGCGTGCTGGCGGTAGGTGGCTGACGGCCTGTACTGCGGGTTTGTGTCGCTGGTTGTGGGCTGCTGACGGCGGGTGTCGCCGATGGCTTGTGCTGCTGGCGGCGGTGCGCTGGCGGCAAGTGGCCGACGGCCCGTCCTGCGGGTTTGTGTCGCTGGTTGTGGGTCGCTGACGGCGGGTGTCGCCGACGGCCTGTGCTGCTGGCGGTGGTGTCGGCGGTAGGTCGCTGCCGCCGAGCCTGTACCGCTGGCGGCGGTGCGCTGGCAGTAGGTGGCCGACGGCCTGTACTGCGGGTTTGTGTCGCTGGTTGTGGGCTGCTGACGGCGGGTGCCGCCGACGGCCTGTGCTGCTGCCGGCGGTGCCAGCGGTAGGTCGCTGGCGGCGCCTGTACCGCTGGCGGCAGCGCGCTGCGGTAGGTGGCTGACGGCCCGTACTGCCGACGGCAGGTCGCTGACACGGCCCGTACCGCCGACGGCCGTACCGCTGAGGGCGCGTGGTGACGGTGGTGTGCTGACGGCCGGCTGGGCGTCGTTGCCGAGGGGTGCGCCGGGCTGTCGGTGGGGTGGACGACAATGGGATGCCGTAAGCACGGACGGCGGAGGCAGCCATGGCGGTGTGGGACGACCTGGTCGGGCAGGACCGAGTAGCGGCCCAGCTGACGGCTGCCGCGCGGGATGCGGACGCCCTGGTCACGGCGGCCAGTGAGGCGGCCGACACCTCCGCCGGGGAGTCCATGGCGGCATTGGCGTCGTCGTCCAGGATGACCCACGCCTGGCTGTTCACCGGCCCGCCCGGCTCCGGCCGGGCCACCGCCGCCCGCGCCTTCGCCGCCGCGCTCCAGTGCGTCAGCCCGGACCGGGCGCTCGGTGGCGCCCCCGGCTGCGGCTTCTGCGACGGCTGTCACACCGCCCTCGTCGGCACCCACGCCGATGTCGAGGTGGTCCGGACGGACATGCTCTCCATCGGTGTCAAGGAGACCCGTGACCTGGTCCGGCGCGCCCAGCTGTCGCCCGCCGGCGGCCGGTGGCAGGTGATCGTCATGGAGGACGCCGACCGCCTTACCGAGGGCGCGGGCAATGTCCTCCTCAAGGCCGTCGAGGAGCCCGCGCCGCGCACCGTATGGCTGCTGTGTGCGCCCTCGCTGGAGGATGTGCTGCCCACGATCCGCTCCCGTTGCCGCCTCCTCACCCTCAGCACGCCTTCGGTGGACGCCGTCGCCGACGTCCTCGTCCGGCGCGACGGCATCGACCCCGAGCTCGCCGCCTCCGCCGCCCGCGCCACACAGGGCCATATCGGCCGCGCCCGCCGGCTGGCCACCGACGAGCGGGCCCGTGCCCGCCGCGCCGCCGTCCTGAAGCTCCCGCTGCGCGTCGACGACGTGGGCGGCTGCCTCAAGGCGGCGCAGGAGCTGATCGACGCGGCGGCCGAGGACGCCAAGCAGATGGCGGAAGAGGTCGACGCCAAGGAGACCGAGGAGCTGCGTGCCGCCCTGGGTGCCGCCGCCGGCACGGGCGGGCGGCTGCCGCGCGGCACGGCCGGGGCCATGAAGGAGCTCCAGGACCGGCAGAAGCGCCGTGCCACCCGCACCCAGCGCGACAGCCTCGACCTCGCGCTCACCGAGCTGACCGGCTTCTACCGGGATGTGCTGGCCCTCCAGCTCGGCTCCCAGGTCGCGCTCGCCAACACCGACGTACGGGACGCGCTGGAGCGGATCGCGTCGGGCTCGAAGGCCGAGCGGACGCTGCGCCGGATCGAGGCGATCACGGCCTGTCGTCAGGCGCTGGACAGCAATGTGGCGCCGCTGCTGGCGGTCGAGGCGATGACCATGGCGCTGCGGGCCGGCTGAGTCACCCGTGCGGGCGGACCGAATCTCACCCATACGGGTTCGTTTCCGGACGCATGGAGTGTGTCCGGGTGGATACGCTCCGTAAGGGGGCGAACCGGTCGTATCTCCAGAAGCCAGCGATCCGAGTGATCCGATAGATCCGAGCGATCCATCGGTCCGAGTGATCCAGCAGTGATCCGAGTGATGCGGTGATCAAGGCGAGTGATCCGGCCGGGGTGGTCCCGCGACTCGACCGCGAACCGAGGGATCAGCCCATGGACACCCGACACAGCAGCCGCCCGCTCCGGACGCTCGGCGCCGCCCTCGCGGCCGCCGCCCTGCTGTCCTCCGGCTGCTCGGCCGGCGCCTCCTCGCCGCGCGCCGCGTCCATGTCGAAGCGGGCCGTCCCCGCGGCCCTCAGGCCGTACTACGAGCAGACGCTGAGCTGGCGCCCCTGCGGCGGCGCGGAGTTCGAATGCGCCACGCTCAAGGCTCCGCTCGACTACGCCAGACCCGGCACCGGCCGGGACCTGAAGCTCGCGGTCTCCCGCGAGAAGGCGACCGGCCCCGGCCGCCGCATCGGTTCGCTCCTGGTGAACCCCGGCGGCCCCGGCGGCTCCGCGATCGGCTATCTCCAGAGCTTCGCGGCCGTGGGCTACCCGGCCCGGGTGCGGGCCCGCTACGACATGGTGGCGATGGACCCGCGCGGCGTGGCCGGCAGCGAGCCCGTCACCTGTCTGAGCGACAAGCAGATGGACGCCTTCACCCAGACCGACCAGACGCCCGACGCCCCCGGCGAGACGGATCGCCTCGTCGCCGCCTACAAGAAGTTCGCCCGAGGCTGCGCGGACCGCTCCGGCCGGGTCCTCGGCCATGTCTCGACGGTCGAGGCGGCCCGCGACATGGACGTGCTGCGCGCCGCGCTGGGCGACCGGAAGCTCCACTACGTCGGCGCCTCCTACGGCACCTTCCTCGGCGCGACCTACGCCGACCTCTACCCCCACCGCGTCGGCCGTCTCGTCCTCGACGGCGCGCTCGACCCGGCGCTGTCCTCCCGGCGCATGAACCGCGACCAGACCGCCGGTTTCGAGACCGCCTTCACCGCCTTCGCCAAGGACTGCGTACGCCGCACCGGCTGTCCCCTCGGCACCCGCTCCGTGGCCGCCGCCCGCGACCGGCTCGGCGCCTTCTTCGCCCGCCTCGACTCCCATCCGGTCCGCACCGGCGAGTCCCGCGCCCTGGGCGAGTCCCTCGCCACCATGGGCGTGATCTCCGCCATGTACGACGAGACCGCCTGGCCGCAGCTGCGCACCGCCCTCCGCTCCGCGATGCGTGGCCACGGCGGCGGTCTGCTCGGCCTCGCCGACCTCTACTACGAGCGCGACACCGACGGCTCGTACGCCAACCTCATGTACGCCAACCCCGCCGTCAACTGCCTCGACCTCCCACCCGCCTTCCGCACCCCCGCCGAGGTCAGGAAGTCCCTCCCCGCCTTCGAGAAGGCGTCCCCCGTCTTCGGTGAGGCCCTCGCCTATGCCGCCCTGAACTGCGCCTACTGGCCCGTCCGCCCGACCGGCACCCCGCACCCCCTGCATGCGAAGGGCGCCGCCCCCATCGTCGTCGTCGGCACCACCCGCGACCCCGCCACCCCCTACCGCTGGGCCCGCTCCCTGGCTGCCCAGCTCTCCTCCGCCACCCTCCTCACCTACGACGGCGACGGCCATACGGCCTACGGCCGCGGCAGCGGCTGCGTCGACCGCGCGATCAACACCTACCTCCTCACCGGCCGCCCACCCGTCCCCCACACCCGCTGCCGCTGACCAGCCCACCGGCCCCGCTCCGGGCCCCGCCGGGCCCCGTACGGAGCATCCCTCGAAACTGTGTAGACTTGGCGACGCTGCTGCTGCCAATCTGGCTCCGCAGCATGCCGCCTTAGCTCAGTCGGCCAGAGCGACGCACTCGTAATGCGTAGGTCAAGGGTTCGATTCCCTTAGGCGGCTCCACGGAACCCCAGCCCGGACAGTGTCCGAGCTGGGGTTCTTTCACGTTGGTCAGGCTGGAAAGTCGCCGCTCCTGACTGCGGCGACGAACGATGACCACGTATCCACCGAGAAGCTGCTCAGCCATCGTGTCCGTAATCCTTCGCTGTTGCTCGCGCCGGACTGTGGCGCCGTCTGCGTGAGCCGAGTGGGACTCGGCTGCTCCCGTCGTCCACTCCGGGGGGAAGCCCTGTTACGTCGTCGGTGACGGGGCCGGGTACGTGTCCCGTGTCGCCGACAACGTCGAGCGTGTGCAGCTCGACATGGCCGCCAGACTGCTCGGCCACGCCGACGGCCTGCTCGCCGATCGCGGGGCCACCCCCGTTCAGCTCCGGTTTCTCGCTACACGCCTGGCCGAGTCCCTGCGCGATGCGGCGAACGGGCCCTGCTCCCGGCCGAGACATCGCCGACGTGAGCCGGTGTCTCTCATGCGCCGCGAGGAGGGGGCGAGGGGGAGGGCTTCGTACTGCCGGGTGGGTTCAGGACCGCGGCTGCCAGGTGGTCGCGGAACCAGCGGTGGGCCGGGTCGGCCGAGTTGCGGGGGTGCCAGGCCATTCCGATGTCGATGTGTGCCGTGTCGAGGGGGATCGGGAAGGTGCGCAGGCCCAGTGCGGAGGTGGTATCGGGGAGCCAGTCGGCCAGGGTGAGGGCGACCAGGTCGGTGCTGCGGGCGAGCATCATCGCGCTCGTGTGGCTGGGTACGACGACCGCGACGCGGCGCCGCAGCCCGCGTTCCGCGAGTGCCTCGTCGATGGGGCCGAGGCGTTTGCCGTGCCGGGAGATGCCGATGTGGGCGGCGGCGGCGAAGCGGCGGGCGTCGATCCGCGCGTCGAAGAGGGGGTGACCGCTGCGGGCGATGCCGACCATCCTGGTCCGGGTGAGCTGTTGGGTGCGGATCTCCGGGTCCAGATGCCCGAGGACGCCCAGTTCGACGTCGACCAGGCCCTGGCGCAGCGCGGGGCCGCCCTCCACCGCCTCCGGCAGGAAGACCACGTCCACCTGTGGGGCCTCCGTGTGGATGCGGTCGGTCAGGGCTCCGGCCAGTCCCACCAGGAGCAGGTCGGCGGCCTGCACGGTGAAGGTGCGCTGGAGGTGCACGGCCTCGAACCCGGCTCCGGGCCGCAGCACGTTGTCGCAGCCGCGCAGCAACGCGCTGACCTCCTCCCGGAGTTCCAGCGCGCGCGGGGTCGGGACCATCTGCTGGCCCGCGCGGACCAGCAGCGGGTCGCCGACGGCACGGCGGAGCCGGGCCAGGGTGCGGCTGGCGGCCGCGGGGGAGGTGCCGAGTCGTTCCGCGGCGCGGGTCACGCTGTTCTCTTGGAGCAGGGCGTCCAGGGCGCGCAGCAGGTTGAGGTCCATCGGCGCTCCTGAGCTGCGTTGTTGACGTCTCGGTCAATGATCAGGGCTTGATCTTCGCACTGTTGTGGCGGACGTACGGCGAAACCCCGGTGCGGACCGCTGTCCGCACCGGGGCTTCGTCGTGTGCTCGGCTGTTGGTCAGGCGTTGATGGGGGGCTTGGAGGACCAGGCGGTCAGCGACAGGGTGCCGTTGTCGAGGTCCTCGGCGAAGGGGACGGTGCTGTGGGAGTTGCTGCCCGTCGGGGATATCTGGAGGTACTTCGCGTGGGCGGTCTCGACGCCGGTGGTGGTCCACACCAGGTCGGCCCAGGCGCTCTTGCCCGGCCCGAGGGTGATCGGGTGCGCGCCCGGGTCGGTGGCGAAGTAGGTGTTGCCGTGCCGGGCGGTGGTCTTGATGGCGGTGTGCCCGGCGCCCTCCAGCGCCACCCCGGCGTAGCCGCTGATCACGCAGGTCTCGTCGCCGGTGTTGGTCACCCGCAGGAACGTACCCCGGTGGTTCATTCCCGCCTGGGAGGTGCCGGCCGAGTCCAGGGTCGCCTTCAGCGTGCCCGGCTGGCATTCGGCGGTCGCCCGCAAGGTGTCGGCCTCCGAGCCGCTCAGGGTCGTCGCCTGCTTGCCCGCCTGGCTGTGGATCGAGGCGTCCGACCCCGACGCCTTCGTGGCGGACGACACGGTGGAGGAGGAGTTCCCCTTGGCGTCGGACGAGGAGTCGTTGCTTCCGCAGGCGGTGAGGGCGACGGCGGATGCGGCGGCGATCACCGCGGCCACGCCGGCGTTTCGGATGCGGCGGTTGAGAATGCGGTGCGACATGGCGACGACCCCCAGGGCGTTCGGTACGGATGGTTCCTGCTCGCGCACCACCCATGGTGTCGGCCGCCGCTGGCGTTCCTTTAACGCTCGCTGCCGAACCGCTAACGCTTGGCTAACGCCCCGTCATGGCGGCCGTATTGTCCCTCTCCTCCGTGCGGCCGCTCGTCGCCGCCGGGCCGGACCGTGGTCGCCGCCGGTCCGTCGTCGGCCGGAGACAAGGAGGCATGAAGGTTTGGAAGGTGGGTAGGCGGGACCCCAATCAGCCTATGCATGCAGCCGATACAGGGAGTGCGACAGTGAACTACACGGCACCCGTGGTGACGTCGAAGCTGACAGGGGCGGAAGCTGAGGACGCACTTGGGGCTCGGGTAAGTGACAACGACACAGTAGGAATCGAGAGTGCCGGAGCGACCGGTCTGCCCTCGGTGGACGATCCGGCGAAGGTGGCGCCCAAGGACGCGCGGGCGCTGACCAAGACGTTCCTGGACCGGCTGACGGAGCTGGAGGAGGGGACGCACGAGTACCAGTACGTGCGGAACACCCTCATCGAGCTCAACCTCTCGCTGGTCCGGTACGCCGCCCGGCGGTTCCACAACCGCACGGTGGAGATGGAGGACATCGTCCAGGTCGGCACCATAGGGCTGATCAAGGCGATCGACCGGTTCGACCTGAGCCGTGAGGTGGAGTTCACGACCTTCGCCGTGCCGTACATCGTCGGCGAGATCAAGCGGTTCTTCCGGGACACCAGTTGGGCGGTGCACGTCCCTCGCCGTCTCCAGGAGTTGCGTATCGACCTGGCCAAGGCGAACGAGGAGCTGTTCCAGCGGCTGGACCGGTCGCCCACGACGGCCGAGCTCGCGGAGCACCTGAAGCTGAGCGAGGACGAGGTCATCGACGGGCTGGTGGCCAGCAACGGCTACCTCACCACCTCGCTGGACGCGCCCGCCGACCAGGAGAGCGGGGCCGCCCGCGTGACCACGTACGCGGACCGGTTCGGCGACGTCGACCCGGCCATGGAGGCCGTGGAGAACCTGCACGCGCTCAAGCCGCTGGTGGAACAGCTCGGGGAGCGGGACCGCCGCATTCTGCAGCTGCGGTTCGGCGAGGAGATGACGCAGTCGGAGATCGGCACCGAACTCGGCGTCTCCCAGATGCATGTCTCCCGGCTGCTCAGCCGTGCGCTCGGCCGGTTGCGGCGCGGCATGCTCGCCGAGTAGTGGCTGCCGCGAGCCCAGTAGTGGCTGACGCGAAGGCGGACGGACGGCTTCCGCTGATCCGGGCAGACGTGGGGCCCGGCCGGGGATTTCCCCGGCCGGGCCCCTCTTGTCTGTCCTGCCTGGCGGCTACCAGCGGTACCACCGACCACGGCGCCCGCTGACCGTCGGCCGGACGAGAAAGCCGAGCAGCCAGACGGCGAGCACGATGACCGCGATCCACCACAGGGCCTTGAGGGCGAATCCGGCACCGAAGAGAAGCAGTGCGAGAAGAAGAACGACCAGCAGGGGAACCATGAATACCAACCTCCTCGACGCCGCGAGTACCCCTTCCCGAAAGCGGCACACCTGATCAATTCGTTTCGGTTCGAACACCTGGGTTACCCCTGCTGGATGGGTGGCGTGGCGTCCCACGGCGAGCGGAGGCAGGCTGGAAGGGCAGAGGTCAGAGGGTGATACGTCATGATCCAGTCAGCGGATATCCGTGAGTGGCGCGACCAGGATGTCGTCGATGAGCAGGGCCGCAAGATCGGGGTACTCGAGGCGATCTACGTGGCCACGGCCACCGACGAACCCGCCATGGCCACCGTCCGCACCGGACTGCCCACCCGCCACCGTCTGGTGTTCGTCCCGGTGGACGACGCGATCGTCGGGCCGGGCTATGTGAAGGTCTCGTACGCGCGATCGCAGGTGAAGAAGGCGCCCTCGCTCGGCATGGACGATGTGCTGCCGGCCGAGCAGGAGGGGGCGATCTTCCAGCACTACGGCAAGACGTACCAGGCCGGGGCGGGCGGCGGGCGGCAGCTCGCACGCCGCTGACGGCGCTGACCGCGAGAACGCTTGACGCTCGAGGAGAGGTGTCGGCCGTGGCGCTCTTCCTGTTCCTGGTGATCGTGGCCATCGTGCTCGGCCTCATCGGATGGGTGGTGCACGGGCTGGACTATCTGCTGATCATCGGTGTGGTGGTGCTCGTGGTCGACATCGTCCTGGCAGTGGTGCGCCTGGTGCGGAGATCCCGGCGGCGCCGGATCCGATGATCCCCTTCGGGGCGCACTCCATCCCCTATGCCCCCGGCACGCTCCGGCCCTCCGGCGACCCGGCGGCGGCCGACCGGCAGGTCCTGGAGCACTACCGGTGGTGGAAGGCCTCCTTCCTCCGGTCCGGTGACGAGGTCGGCGGCCGGGGCCGGTGTGCGGTGTTCACCCCCGACGCGGCGCACCCCTTCGTGGCCGAGGCGCAGGGCTACGGGCTGGTGATCACCGCGCTGATGGCGGGCGCCGACCCGGACGCCCACGGCCTCTTCGACGGCATCCTCCGGCACGTCCTGGCCCACCCCTCCGTCAACCACCCCGATCTGCACGCCGCCCAGCAGGACGCCGGCGGCCGGGACGTCGGGGGACACGACTCCGCGACCGACGGCGACCTCGACATCGCCTACGGGCTGCTGCTCGCGGACCGGCAGTGGGGCGGCGGCCACAGCGACTACAAGGCGCTCGCGGTACGGCGGATCGACGCCGTCCTGGAGTGCGAGGTGCACGGCGGCACCCGGCTGACCAAGCTCGGCGACTGGTCCTCGGGCCGCTTCGACGAGGTCTCCCGTACGTCGGACTGGATGCCGGACCACTTCAGGGCGTTCCGGGCGGCGACCGGCGATCCGCGCTGGGACGAGGTGCTGGACGCGCATCTGACGCTGGTCGGCGCGGTGCGCACCCGCCACGCCCCGGCCACTGGGCTGCTCCCCGACTTCGTCGTCGACACCGCCTCCGGCGATCCGAGGCCCGCGCCGGGGAAGGTCCTGGAGAGCCCGCACGACGGTGACTACCACTGGAACGCCTGCCGCGACCCCTGGCGGCTCGGCGCCGACGCGGTGACCAGCGGCGACCCACGGACCAGGGCGGCCGCACGCGGGCTCAGCCGCTGGGCGCGGGCGGCCACGGGCGGTGATCCGGCACGGATCCGGAGCGGATACCGGCTCGACGGCACGGCCTACGGGGGCCCCGGCTCACCTGCCTTCACCGCGCCCTTCGCGGTCGCCGCGATGGCGGAGGGCGAGCGGCATGAGGGCGGGCGGGACGAGGGGGAGGGTGGCGAGGGGGCGCAGGGCTGGCTGGACGCGTTGTGGGCGCGGATGTGCGGCGCGCCGCCCGACCCGGCCCGCGCCTACGCGGCGGGGGTGCGACTCCAGTCGATGCTGGTGGTCAGCCACAACTACTGGGTGCCGTAGGGGCGACCGTCTCGCACAGCGCTTCCAGGGCGGCCCTCGCCGGGCAGTCGGGCAGCGGGGACAGCGCCACGCGGGCCGCGTCGGCCTGGCGGACGGTCTCCTCGCGGGCCCGTTCCAGGACCGGGTGGGTGCGCAGCCGCGCCACCGCCTCCGCGTACCCCGCCCCCTCGGCCGGCCCGGTGAGCAGCGCATACAGCTCAGGGTCCGCACGGGCCAGCAGGAGGACGGGCAGGGTGGGGCGGCGGCCGGTGGGGGCCGCCAGCTCATCGGCGAGGTGGCTCGCCACGCCCAGCCGTTCGCCGTACCGCACGAGGGCGTCCGCGACGCTCGCGTCCGCCCCCGAGGCCAGCGCACCCAGCTGCCCGGAGACGGCGGTCAGCGAGCCGGTCCGGCTCGCCAGCACCTCCAGATGGTGCTCGATCGGGTCGCGGCCGTCGCGCGGTCCGGTCGTCGCCAGGATCTGGCCGGTGACCTGCCGCCGGAACGCCTCGGCCTGCATGCGTACGGCCCGTGGCCCCAGGTCGGCCAGGAGGTGCGAGGCGCGGGCGAAGAGGAAGTCACCGGTGAGCACCGCCACCGTGCTGTCCCAGTTGGTGTCCGGGCGCGGGGCGCCGTGCCGTACGGCCGTCTCGTCCCGGACGCCGTCGTGGTAGTGCGTGGCCAGATGGGTCAGTTCGACGACGACGGCGGCGGGCACCACGCCCGGTGCGCCGGGGTCGCCGAACCGCGCCGCCAGCAGCACCAGCAGCGGCCGGAACCGCCGCCCGGCCGTGCGCGTCAGCTCCCGCGCGGCCTCGGTGATGAACGGCACATCGCTCTCGGTGGCCCGCGACAGGCCCTCTTCCACCGCCGCTTGGGCGGCCCGGAGGCCGTCCGCCAGCGCACGGTCCCGCACGGTCGGCTGCATGGACAGAAATGTCTCATATGTCGTTTGCTGTGTCGTCTGTCGCGTCGTCTGTCGCGTTGTCGGTCGTGCCGTCTGCCGTGTGGTCAGCCATGTCGTCGTCAGCGGCCGGTCCCGGTCGTACCCGGTACGGCCGGGACCCTGGCCCGGATACGGCTGCCCTGCCCGGGGCGGCTGTCCACGTTCAGCGTGCCGCCCACCTCCCGGGCCCGTTCCCGCATGGAGAGCAGCCCGAGGTGGCCGGGGAACGAACCCTTGCAGTCGAAGCCCACGCCGTCGTCGGCGACGGTCAAGGTGACGGCGCCGGGTTCGTTGAGCAGATGGAGCCGTACGTTCCGGGCCTGTGAATGCTTGGCGATGTTGTGCAGCGATTCCTGGGCGATCCGGTACAGGGCGTGCTTGGCCTCCGGTGTGGTCTCCGGTTCGGCGTCGAGCTTCGCCTCGGTGGCGATCCCGTACCGGGCCCGGAGCGCCTCGACATGATGGGCGAGCGCGGCCACCAGGCCCTCGGTCTCCAGCGATTCGGGCCGCAGCCGGCACAGCAGCGTCCGGGTCTCGGCGATCGCGGCGTCCGCGAGCCGCCGGATGTACTCGATGGGCTCGGCGAGTTCGGCCAGGTCGGCGAGTTCGCCCAGCTCCTCCCCGGTGATCGGCTCCGCTCGGTGCGCCGACTCGGGCCGCCGGATATCGCGTTCCAGCAGCTCGCGGGCGGTACGGGCGCCCAGCGCGATGCCGTAGAGCGCCTGCGAGACCGAGTCGTGCAGCTCGCGCGCGATGCGCTGCCGCTCCTCCCGGACCGCCCGCTCCAGGGCGGCCGTCCGCTGCCGGTCGCTCTCCACCGCGCAGGACGCATGCCCCGCGATCACCTCCAGGAGGGTGAGGTCCGCCTCGCCGGGGTCGCGGCCGGGCGGGAAGTGGCAGCACATCGCGCCGATAGCGGTGGACTCGCGCAGCAGTGGCCAGGCGGCCACCGCGCCCCGCGCCGGGCCCTCGCCGTCCGCGCCCGTACGGCCGCCGCCGTGGATGACGGGCGCGGCCCCGGCGATCGCCTCCAGCGCCGGTTTCCGCGACGGCGGGGTGTGGCCGTGTCCGCCGCCCACCAGGCGCAGGGGCGCCGACGGGCCGGGCTCCAGCAGATAGACCGTGCAGCTCGCGGCGCCGGTACGGGCCACCGCGCCCGCGGCCAGGGAGTCCAGGGTCCGCCGTACGGAGGAGCCGGAGGAACGGGGGCCACCGAAAACCCTCGCCGAGCCCGCGGGGCCCATGGAACCCATGAAGCTCATGGAGCCCGCTGAGCCCGCAGATCCCGTAGATGCCATGGAGCCCATAGGGCCCATAGAGCCCATGAAGCTCATATAACTGGCAGAGCTTGAGCCGCCCGCGGCATCCGCCGGACCCGTGGAGTCCGGTCCCGGTCCGGCGGCGGCGGAGGCCAGTCGGCGCAGATGTTCCCGGTGCCGGATCTGGGCGACGGCATGGCCGGCGGGCGCCCCGAAGCGTCCCACGGTGCGCACATCGGCATGGGTGAGCCGGCGCCCGCCGCCCCGGTTCGCCACCTCGATCACCCCCACGGGGTGGCCGCGCACCAGCAGCGGCGCGTCCAGGACCGAGGCCGGGACCGCGTGCCGGGGGTCCCGATGCCGGTGTGGCCGCTGTTCCGGGCCGGTCACCGTGGGCCGTCCGGCGCGGATCGCCTGGCGGGCGGGGGAGGAGCCGCCGGGCGTCAGCGGTCCGCTCGGCGCGGTCCACGGGGCGCCGTCGGTGGCCCGTATCGTCAGGACGTCGCCCGGCTCCAGCACCATCACCCGCGCCATGTCGGCGCCCAGGAGCTCACGCACCCGGCGGGCGATCAGCCGGAGGGTCGCATCGGCGGTCTCGCCCGCCAGGATGTGTTCGGTGACCTCGGCGAGCGCCGTGGCGCTCCGCTTCCGCCGGGTCGTCGGGAACCACCGTGTACCGATACCGATCACGCCGACCACCACTGCTCCCTCGTCGTCGTCTCGAGTGCTTGCGGAGGGGTGAGCTCACCCGCCGGTACCAGGCCCGACTGCACCGCGTAGACCGCCGCTTGGGTCCGGCTGTGCACTCCGAGCTTGGTCAGGATGTGGCTCACGTACGTCTTCACGGTCTGCTGGCCGATCCGCAGATCGTGGGCGATCTCCTTGTTGGCCTTGCCACGCGCGAGCATGGTCAGCACCTCGGTCTCCCGCTCGGTGAGCTGTTCCGGGCCGCTCGGCTCCCTGACCTGGCCCATCAGCCGGGAGATCGCGGCGGGGGAGACATGGATCTGGCCCGCGGCCGCGGCCTTCACCGCGTTCCTGAGGTCGTCGGCCTCGGCGTTCTTCAGCAGGAAGCCGATGGCCCCGGCCCGGACCGCGCCCATGACCATGGCGTCGTCGAGGGAGCTGGTCAGTGCCACCACCTCGACCTCGGGGAGGTCCTGGCGGATCTCCGCCGTGGCCGATACGCCGTCCATCACCGGCATCAGCAGATCCATCAGGACGACGTCGGGGCACAGCTCCCGGGCCAGCCGCACGGCCTCCCGGCCGTTGGTCGTCTCGCCGACCACCTTGATGTCGTTGTCGAGGCCGAGGATCATGCGCAGGCCCTGCCGGACCACCACATGGTCGTCTGCGATCAGCACGCGAAGCGCCACTTGGTTCACCTGCCCATGGAGTAGACCGCCGCACGAGCGGAGACGGATGCGGATACGGTCGCGATCAGCGGTTCGAGAAGCGGAAGGGTCAGCAGGACGAGCGCGCCGGCGGCCCAGCCGCCCAGGACGTCACTGACCCAGTGGGTGCCCAGATAGACGGTGGTCAGACCGACGCCGAGGGCCATCAGGCAGGCGACCAGCGCGCCCGACCGCCGGTGGCGCCCGGCGAGATAGGCGACGGCGCCCCAGACGACGACGGCGTTGGCGGTGTGACCGGAGGGGAAGGCCATTCCGCCGTGGAGGAGCTCGGCGGACCCGGGGGTCTGGGCGTACTGCGGATTCAGCCGCCCGGTGAGGATCTTGACGGCGCCGACGCTCGCGTTGAGCAGCACCAGCGCGCTGCCCAGGACCAGCGGCGGACGGAGGCTCCCGGTCCGCCGGCCGCGCCATCCGGCCCAGACCAGGGCGGCCAGGGCGGTGGGGCCGCGCTGGCCCGCGATGACGAAGGCGTCCAGCACCGGCCGGGCCTGCGGCCACTGCTTGTACGGCTTGAAGAGGGCCACCTGCCAGTCGAGCCGGACCAGTCCCGAGCCGGTGACGACGGCCGCGAGGACCGCCGCGTAACAGGCGGCGGCCGCCAGGAAGGCGATCGTGTGCCCGCGGCTGAGCGGGCATCGGATGCGTCCAGGGACTCGCATGGGAGGGGAACCCGTCCCGGTGCGTCCACGATTCCATCCAAGGGGGGACTTATCGGACCGTTCGGCCCTCGGAGGCCCGTCCCGGTGGTCCCGCCCCATCCGTACCGGACCCATGGAGGGGAGAGCCGGTACCGGGCCCGTACGGCGAACGGCCCCCCACCACAGGAGGGAAGGCCCTTGCCGACAACAGCTCACAGCCCACAGCCGAAAGCCATTGGCCGACAGCCGACGGCCGAAAGCAACGTCCGACAGCCGACGACGGGCCGACACCCGGTCAGCCCGTCACTCCTCCGGCCCCTCCGGCTGCGCGGCCTTGAAGCCGAAGTCGGTGGCCTTCGCGACCGCCTCCAGCTGCGAGCGCGCGTCCAGCTTCTCCAGGATCCTGCGCACATGCGTGCGCACGGTGGCGTAGCTGATGCTCAGCCGCTCCGCGACCGCCCGGTTGTCCAGGCCGTGGCTCATCAGCGTGAGGATCTCCTGCTCGCGCGGGGTCAGACTGCCCAGGCGCTCGGTCTGCTCGGCGGTCGACCGCGCGTTCTCGCGGTGCCGGGCCAGCACCTCCATCAGGGTGCTGGCCGGGATGAGGGTCTCGCCCTCGGCGGCCGAGCGGATGGCGGCCGCGATCTCGTCGCCGCCCGCCGACTTCAGCAGATAGCCGCAGGCGCCCGACTCCACCGCGGCCAGCAGTGCCGAGTCGCTGGCGTCGGCGCTGAGGATCACGATGGCGACGGAGGGGTCATGGGCCCGGATGCCGGCCGCCGCGTCGGCCCCGGTGCCGTCCGGCAGCCGGAAGTCGACCAGCGCCACATCGGGCTTGAGCTCCTTGGCCATGGGCACGGTCTCGGCGACCGAGTCGGCCCAGCCGACGACCGTCAGGTCCGCGTACTCGGCCAGCAGGGCCCACAGCCCCTCGGCCACCACCCGGTGGTCCTCGACGATCAGCACCTTCGTCAGATCGGGAGGTGCGGTCACGGCTGCGCGTCCCCTTCGGGGGAGTCGACGGGCCCGAGCCCGGCGGAGCCCGTGGGGCCGGGGCCGAGCGACGCGTCCGGGGAGTCGCCGAGCGGCACCCAGAACTCCACGGTGGTGCCCGAGCCGGGTTCGCTCTCGATCCGGCACCAGCCGCCCGCGATCTGGGCCCGCTCCTGGATCAGGGAGAGCCCCAGATGGCCGGGGCGGGACTCCACCTCGAGCGGGTTGTAGCCCTCGCCGTCGTCGACGATCCGCACCAGGCAGCCGTCGTCGAGCCCGAGCAGCTGTACGTGGACCGTCTTGGCGTGGGCGTGCTTGCGCACGTTCACCAGCGCTTCCTGGGCGGTCCGGTAGATCAGTGCCATCGTCTCGGCCGGTGGGTGGGCCGTGAGTCGGTCCTCCAGCCGGTAGGTGACACCGGTCTCGGTGCGCATCTGTTCCAGCAGCCCGCGCAGCGCCCCGGCCAGGCAGCCGTGCTCCAGGCTGGACGGCCGCAGGTCGAAGATCAGCTGCCGCAGCCGGCTCAGCGAGAGCTTCAGGGTCTCGTCCAGCTTGTCCATCACCCGCTGCTCCTCCGGGTCCCGCAGCCGCCGGCGCAGCTGCTGGAGGCGGAGGCTGGCCGCGGTGATCACCTGGATGGTGTCGTCGTGGATGTCGGCCGCGATCCGCCCCCGCTCGGCCTCCTGGGCGTGCACCAGATGGCTGAGCAGCGCCTGGCGGTCGCGGTCGGTGACCTCCAGCAGTTCCAGGCTGCGCTCCAGGACGAACTGGGCGCGCTGCACCTCGGTGATGTCGCGGATGGTCAGGACGGTGAGCAGGCCCTCCTCCGTACGCAGCGGGCTGATGCTGACGTCGGCGGGGAACTGCTTGGCGTCGCTGCGCCGGCCGACCAGCTCCATGCTGTGGCCGAGCGGCTCCTCCAGGCTGGCGTCCCATTCGCGCAGCGAGACGGTGAGCGGCTGGTCGGGCAGGAGCGCCTCCACGGCCCGGCCGGTCAGATGGTCGCGGTCATAGCCGAAGAGCGCCTCGGTGCGGTTGTTGGCGGCCTGGATCCGGCCGTCGGCGTCCACGATCACCATCGCGTCCGGGGAGGACTCGATGAGCTGGCGGAACCGGCTCTCCGCCGCCCGCAGCGGGCCGAGGTCGGCGACGAAGACCACCCCGCGGGGCTGCCGGCCCTGGAGATGGCCGCCGCTGAACTGGGCGGGGAACTCGGTGCCGTCCCGGCGGCGGCCGCTCATCGCCGACGGTGCGGTGAAGACCCGGCCGATCAGCTGCTCGGAGGCGGTGTGGTAGCGCTCGGGGACCAGGTCCCGCAGCCGCTTGTCGCGCAGCTCCGCCGAGCCGTAGCCGAACATGTGCCGGGCGTGGGCGTTGGCGTACTCGATCCGGCCGCGGGAGCCGACGATCAGGACGCCGCACGGCGCGTGGCCGAGCAGCTCCAGATACGACTCCTCGAGTCGGTTGCCGACCAGGTCCTCGAACCGCCAGGAGGCGCGTTCGGCGCGGCGCAGCGGCTCGGCGCAGTCGGCGAGGAGCTCCGCGGACATGCTGAACTGATCGCGGGAGGCCCGGACGACGGCCTCCAGGATCTCCTCCGCGGGGGTGCCCTTGACCAGGTAGCCGCTGGCCCCGACGGCGAGCATGGTGAGCACGGTCTCGCGGTCGCCGTGGGCGGACAGCGCCACCACCCGGGCGCCGGGGACCTGGTCGCGAATGGCCCGGACGCTGCTCGGGGCGTCGCCCCGGGGCATGTGCACATCCATGATCACGACCTGTGGGCGGTGCTCGACCGCCGCGCGCACGGCCTGCTCGTGGTTGATGGCCAGGCCGACCAGCTCCAGGTTCGGGTGGGAGTCGATGAGGTCGGCGAGCGCCTCCCGGACGGCCGGGTCGTCATCGGCCACCACAACATCGATCCGGTTGTCGCCCATCGCTACCCACCTCCCTTGAGGACGGCCCCCCGCAACTCGCGGGTGGTGAATTCATCGCGCCGGCAGTGCGCCAGCGACGGCATGACCGCGGCCAGCGGCGCGACCAGCACGTTGTAGTGGCTTCCGAGGCGGTCGCATACGGCGACCGCCGCCGCGGCGTCCCATACCGCGGCCCAGAAGGCCCAGTCGTGTCTGTGGTGGTTCCGTGCGGCGTCCAGCGCGGCCCGGCGCGCCACCGAGGCGGCGAGCAGGATCCGGTACCGCTCCTCCTCGGTGGTGGTGCGGTGGAGTACCGCCCAGCCCTCGGCGCGGGTCTGGCTGGAGGTCTGCTTCCACAGATCGGCCACCCGGTCGATTTCCTCGGGGGAGAGGTCCTCGATATGGGTCAGGAATTGCAGGACTCTTCGCGAGTTAGGGCCGAAAACTACACTCATAGGACACTCCAGGACGCATGGTACATCTATGGAACTGGTGAGCCGCCCTATGGCCGTCGGCGGCCGCCTTCCGGAACGTGGGCCCCCGCCGGTCCTCCGGCACGGACCGGCCCACGTTCTTCCCCGGTGTGGTTCCGGTCCCTAGTCGCCCTGGCCGTGGCCGGAGGACATGTTGATGCTCGCCTTGGCGACGCCACCGCTCTTCTGGCCGATGAGCTGGAAGGCCACCCCGTTCTCATCGGCCGGGGTGATCTTGTACGAGCCCACGGCCGACGCCTTGCCCCGGCTGTCCACCTGGAAGGTGCCGATCTTGCGCTGGGCCTTGGAGCCCGAACCGGCGTAGGCGTTCACCGTCTCGCCCGGAGCGAACCCCGCGACGTAGAAGCTGAGCGTGGTGCCCGCCCTGCCGCCGAAGGCGCTGGGCTCGGCGGACGGGGTGTACGGCAGCACGGTGAAGCCCGAGCGGACCACGGCCCGGCTCTGGTCGCCGATCGCCATCAGCGTCTGCCGCCCCTTGAGGCCGAACGGCACGTTGAACGCCACATCGCGGATCTGCCCCATGCCGTTCGCCTGCGCGGTGAAGGCCGGCAGGCCCCCGGTGGAGTTGATGTAGACCAGCACCCGCTCACCCGGCGCGAACTTGTTGGCGGACAGCGTGATCCGCTGACCGGCCTTGAGCGCGTACGGCCGGGACTTCATCGAGGGGTACATGGCCAGCATCTGGAACGGCGCGGTGGCCGTGGTCTTGCTGCGCTTGCCCACCAGGACCAGGGTGCTGGAGCCGGTCGGGGCCACGCCCACCTTGATCGCCGCATGGGCGACGCCGCCGCTGCCGTCGGTGTGCAGCGTGGTCACGGGGGTGCCGGTGGTCCGTCCCCAGAAGACGTCGATGGCCTCGCCGGGGCGGAAGCCGCGGGCGCTGACCGTCACCACGTCACCGGGCCGGCCGACCAGCTTGTTGATCTTCGCGGTGCCGACCGCGCCGCCGGTGACCACCTGGGCCTCGGCCGCCTTGGACGAGCCGCGCTGCTGCGCCACCAGGACCGCGGGGCGGTTGCCCGCGGTCTCGGGCATGGTGAACCGGGCGTAGATCGACCCGTGCTTGTCCGAGCGGACGCTGCCGATGGCGCGGCCCTTGGTGTCCGACTTCCGGGCCTTGAGCAGGATGTCCACGGTGGCCTTCTTGTCGAAGCCACCCCCCTCGACCGCGGCGCTGCCGCCCGGACTGACCAGCCCCGGGTTGATCACGATGATCGGGCCGGACGCCTGGGGAACCCGCTGGTTGCCCAGTTTGATGGTCTTGGGCTGCTTGGGCGGGCGTATTTCCCGCTCCTGCTGGGAGTGCTCCTTCTTCGGCGCGCCCCCGCCTCCGTTGCCGGTGGTGTTCAGGGCGCCTCCGAAGCCGCCGCGCGCGACCACCTGGACGAGCGATCCGACGATCGCGAAGACCACGAGAGCCAGCAGGACGGTCTTCCAGGTGAGCTTTTTCTTCTTCTTGCCACCGTCGGGGGTGTTCTCCTCGTACTCGGGATCATCCCTGTCCTCGGAGACATCCCAGTCCTCGTCGTACTCAGGCATGGCCTTCACCTCCTCTTCCCATGGCTACTGCACACGGTAGATTTCCAGCTTGATATTGCCCTGGGTTTCCGACCAGACCCGGTCGGAATTACGCAGCGCCTGGAGTATCCAGTTCTCCCGGCCGTCCGCATTGTTTGTGGCCATCGACTTGCGCATCTTGTTCGACATGATGATGTAGTCGACGTTCTGCCATTTCTTCTTGAACAGTTTGTCGCGGACATCCGGGTCGGACGAGGCGTTCCAGTGGGAATGCGCATACGGATAGAACGGCCGCACATCGTGGAGTTCCCCCCACAGGTCGTCGTCCATGATGATGCGCGAATTGGGCGGGACATGCTTGCGCACCCAGGCGATCTGGGCATGCTGCATTCCGGTGAGATTGATCCTGGACTGGTACTGGTCGGCGATCTGCGTACGGCCCTCGGTATTGGTGTGGACGAGATATCCGGAGGCCGGTGACGCGAGGAGCAGAATCGCGACGAACGACGGCAGGGCGACCCGCGTCATGGAATGGGCGCCGCGGAGGAACCGATTTCCGGACGAACCCGTGAGCAGCCGGTCCGTGACCATGCCGACGTTGATCGCCAGCATCGGGATCAGCGGGGTGACGTAGAAATCCAGCACCACGCTGCCGCGCACCAGGTAGAAGGCGTATCCGAAGGCCAGCGTCCCGGCGATGAGAAATCCCAGGTTGCGCTTACGGTCCCGGACGCCGAGCCACAGGCTGATCAGCATCGCGCACACCCCGACGATCAGCAGGTACTTGTCCCGCACCAGCCAGCTGGTCTGCAACAGCCCGGTTTCGCTGAAGAGCGTGCCCTGGTTGCGGTTGAGCTGCCACCACAGGGTGTAGAGCAGCGAGACGTGGTCCGCGGGCGGATTGTTCAGGTCGAAGTCGAACCCGCTCGGCAGCAGCTCGTTCTTGAGCAGTGCGTAGGTCACATAGCCGCCGATCGGGGCGAGCGCGGCGAACGGCCACAGGGAGCTGGTGAACCGGTGGCTGGCCGACCCTTTGACCCTCCGGTAGAGCAGATACATGAAGGTCGGCACGAAGAAGATCGCGTTCTCCTTGGTGATCAGCGCGATGCCCAGCGCGAACCCGCCACCGAACACCGATCTGATGGTGACTTCCCGGCGCAGCAGCGCGAACAGGCTCAGCAGCAGCCAGAAGATCATCAGGTTGTCCAGCAGAACCTGGCGCTGGAAGTAGACCGCGATCGGCGAGACGTTGAAGAGGAACGAGGCCACGGTGGCGGCCAGCACACTGCCGGACAGCCGACGGGTGATCTCGAACAGCAGATAGACGCTCGCGACATGCACCAGCAGCATCAGAAACCGTCCGGTGTTGATCGCGTTTCCGAAGGTCTCGAACTGCTTCGGCAGCGGGAAGGCCCACCCGGCCAGCGTGATCCAGCCCAGCGGGGCGTGGTCGTAGTCGTAGGTGTACGGCGACAGGCTGGTCTCCCGCACCACCGACCACGCCCGCTGCATGTAGATGCCCTCGTCGGTGAGGTAGAGCGGATAGCGGAACAGGTGGTAGCCGTGGGTGAGCAGCCCGGTCAGCAGGGAGACGACCAGGGCGACCTTCCCCTTGGATCCCAGCGGGGGGAACCAGCCGCGCTCCACCGAGAACCTCGGGCGGCGCCGCCGCGGCGGCCGCGCGGGCTTCTTGTCCGCCGCGGGCTTCTTGTCCTCTGCGGCCCTGTTGGGTCCTGCGGGCCGCTTGTCCCCCGCGGGCCGCTTCTCCTCCGTGGCGCGCTTGGCGGCGCGCTTGTCCGTCGCGGCGACGGGCGTCGGCCGCGAGGGCGTGGTGTTATCCGACACGCGACTCCGCCTCCTCCGTGGTGGCCCGGTGGGCGCCTACGTGCTGTGTCTTCTCCCAGTCGTGGCGGCCGAGCATCTCGCGCCGCATGGCGCGCAGCGCGGCGTACGCGAGGACCATCTGGAAGGGGAACCAGGCGATGGCCATCCGGAGGACGGCCTTCGGCGAGGCCTCGAGACCGTGGGCGCCGGTGAACTCGTACAGGCCCACTGCCTGGACCAGAAAGTGCGCGGCCAGCAGCAGCACGGGCAGATAGGAGCAGAGCGCGATCATCACCGGCACTTTGAGGATCAGGATCATGCCCAGTGAGAGCGGCAGATAGAGGCCGAGCAGCGCCTGCCCGCGCGGGAACGCCAGGACGTAGAAGGCGAGCCAGCGCTGTTTGCGCGTCGGCATCTTCTTCCAGGTGCCCTTCTTCAGGGTCTGCATGAAGCCCTGGCTCCAGCGGGTGCGCTGCCGGATGAAGTGGCCGAGGGTCGGCGGGGTCTCCTCCTTGGTCACGTACCGGTCGTCGTAGACGACGCGCACCCGCTCGCCCATGGCGGATATCCGCAGGCCCATGTCGGCGTCCTCGGTGAGGTTGCGGTCGTCCCAGCCGCCGAGCCGCAGCAGCAGTTGGCGGGCGAAGAAGACGGTGTTGCCGCCGAGCGGGATCGAGCCGAAGTGGGCGTGGTAGTGCAGCCGGCTCTTGAACCAGAAGAAGTACTCGAGGACGTTGAGTGTGGAGTACCAGTTGGACTGGTAGTTCATCAGCTGCACACCGGCCTGGACGACCCTGACGTCCTCCTGGACCATCACGGTGTTCACCAGACTGAAGATCTTCGGGTGGATGTCGTCTTCCGCGTCGAAGATGGTCACCACCTCGTTGGCGGTGTGCGGAAGGGCCGTGTTGAGGCCGTGCGGCTTGTTGATCGGCTTGTCGTCGAACACCACGACCCGCACATTGTGCAGACCTTCGCGGTGCAACTCGTCGATCTTCTCCTCCGCCTTTTTCACCGTGCCGGTGTCGTCCTGGGAGCAGATCACGAAGACCTCCAGCAGTTCGGCCGGATAGTCGGCCCGCACCACGCGTTCGATGGTGCTCTGGATGACGTCTTCCTCATGCCGGGCGGGCAGCAGGACACTGAAGGAGAGCTGGGGCGGCAGAAACTCCTCCGGCGCCCTGGCCTTCCGTTCGGCGTCCGCCCGGTCCCAGGTGTAGAGCATGAGATAGAGGACATGGGCCGACTGCACGGTGAGCAGGATCGAGACCACGATCAGCACCAGGTAGACGATGGCGACAATCATCGGCTTCGCCTCCCCCAGACCCAGCCGGTACTCGATGCGAAGTTGACCGCGAACGCCGCCGCGATGCCGAGACAATTGGCCATCAGCAAATGCATTCCGGCCCGCACCAGCGACCAGACGATGAACACATTCACCGCGAGCCCGCCCAGGACGGTGACATTGAACTTGATGAATCGTCTGAGGGACGGGGTGCGCACCGCGAAGGTCCACCGGTCGTTCAGCAGATAGTTGTGGACCACGGCGATTTCCACCGCTATCGACGACGCCGCCAGCAGCGGCAGCCCGGCCCAGTGGTAGAGCACGAAGAGGACCACCGTGTTCACCAGCACTCCGCCCCCGCCGACCACCGCGAAACGCACGGCCAGACCGGGCAGGCCCGCCATCGGGTTCCGCCTCGGGAGGGCGCGCGAGAACATCCCGGTACGCCTCCGGGCGGTGGTATCCACCTCGTCATCCGGCTCGCCGGTGCGCTCGCTGAACGTTCGGAAACGCTGCATCGCGACTCCCTCGGCAGGAGGCTTTTATCGCCGTTGCACCAAGAGTGCGTCACCCGAAAAGGAGGTAGTACCCGCGCTCGGGGGAGCGGCTGGTACACCTTCGGCGGACCTGTCCGGTCCCCCGTATTGGGGAGAGCCGGACCCGGGGCGTTCCCACCGGTCCCCCAAAGAAGGGACGGTGTGCTCACCCGCTCGCGGGTGTCATTACTTGCGGGGGATGTCCAAAGATGAGATGGGCCCGACGGCCTTGCGTCCCATGCGAGGAGAGTAGGTGACGTAATGTCAGGTCACGCGATGTCACGCCATCCATTCGCCGGCCGGGCCGGAGCAGTCATCGCGGTGATGACGCTCGCACTGGCCACGCCGGCCGCGGCAAGTGATTCCGGTTCCGGTTCGCTGCACGATTCCGAATGGGCGCTGACCACGCTCAATGCGGAACGTGCCTGGAAATTCAACAAAGGCGCCGGGGTGACCGTCGCGGTCATCGGCACCGGGGTCGACGCGACCCATCCGGATCTGCGCGGCCGCGTGGTCCGCGGAAAGGATTTCGCGGGCGGCACCGGCGGTTTCGGCACCCGGGACACCGGCCATGCGGCCGAGCAGTCCACCCACGCCGCCGGAATCATCGCCGGCACCGGCCGCAACTACCGCGGCGACGGGGTGTACGGGCTGGCGCCCGAGGCCAAGGTGATGCCGCTCGGCGTCTACCGCGACGGAAAGCCCGTGGCCGACGCCACCGCGCAGGCCATCCGGCACGCGGTCGGCCATGGCGTGCGCATCATCGATCTGACCGTCTCCTTCAAGCGTCCCACCCCCGCGCTGCGGTCCGCGGTCAAGTACGCCGTCGCCAAGAACGCCGTGGTGGTGGCCGGTGCGGGCGACAACGGCAAGGACGGCAACCGGCCCACCTACCCGGCCGCGCTCCCCGGTGTGGTCGCCGTGGTGGCCACCGACCGGAAGGGCGCCGTGTGGAGCTCCTCCCACCACGGCGGGAAGACCCTCCTGGCCGCCCCCGGCGTCGCCATCCTCACCACTTCCGGCGACAACGACTACTGGACCGGTGACGGCACCGGCTTCGCCGCCCCCTGGGTCGCGGCCGGGGCCGCGCTGCTGCGCGCGGAGCACCCCCGCTGGAACGCCAACCAGATCGTCCAGAAGCTGATCGACACCGCCCACCGCAAGGGCTCCGCCGGGCATGACCCCCGCTACGGCTACGGGGTGATCGCCCCGGCCAAGGCGCTGGCGGACCGGGCCGCGCCGGCTGCCGCCGCCGAGCCCGCCGCCCCCCGCCGCCATCCGCACGCCACCCCGGCCGCCTCCGCCGCCGAACCGAAGGGCGATGAATCGGCCCTGGTCGCGATAGGGATAGTGGCCGGAGTCCTGGTGGTGCTCGCGGTTCTGGCGGTGGTGCTCATCAGCCGGCGCAGGCCCCCGCCCGACAACTCCCGCAACGGCTGAGACCGGACGGACTCGCCATGATCGCCAAACTGCGCGAACGCGTCGGCCGGACCCGCCCGCCGACGCGCGGACGGACCTCCCGGTGGGCGGGCCGGGGTGTCGCCCAGCTGATCGTCATGGTGCTGGTGGCCGAGGTGGTGATGGCGGCGACCACCGTGCAGGCCCTGTTCGCGGGCCCGACGCCGCGGTCCGCGCCCAAGCCGACACTCCCCGTGGTCAAGCCGGCCTTCCCGGCGACGACCCGTTTCTATGTCGATCCCCACAACCCGGCGGCGAGCTGGGTACGCGACCATCCGCGCGACCGGCGGGCGGCGGCCATCTCCCGGCGGATCGCCGCCGAGCCCCAGGGCGCCTGGCTCACCGAGACCAATGAGTCCCTGATCGAGGAGCGGGCCCGCTACGTCGTGCGCACCGCCGCCGCCCAGCGGCGGATTCCGGTGCTGGTCACGTACACCATCCCGCAGCGCGACTGCCAGCAGCTGAGCTCCGGCGGCGCCGGGGACACGGCCGCGTACCGGCGGTGGAGCGAGGCCCTCACCCGGGGGATAGGGGACGGGCGCGCCATCGTCATCCTGGAACCGGACGCGCTCGCGCATATGAGCTGTCTCAAGCCGCGGCAGCGGGCGGAGCGGTTCGCGGCGCTGTCGTACGCGGCGCGGGCGCTCCAGCGGGGGGCGCCCCGGGCCCGGGTCTACTACGACGCCGGGAACTCCGGATGGCAGCCCGCGCGCACCATGGCCGCCCGGCTGCGGCACGCCGGGATAGAGCGGTACGGGGACGGGATAGCGGTCAACGTCTCCAACTTCAACGCCACCGCCGACGAGGTGCGCTACGGACTGTCCGTGGTCAGGGAGGTGCGCCGGCCCCGGCTGGGGGTCGTGGTCGACACCAGCCGCAATGGGGCGGGGCCCACGCGGAACCACCGCTTCTGCGACCCGCCGGGCCGCAAGCTGGGCAAGCCCCCCACCGCCGCCACGGGCATCCCCGGGGTGGACGCCTTCCTGTGGATCAAGGAGCCGGGCCAGGCGGACGGCTGTGCCGCCGGTGCGGGCACGTTCGTCCCCGGCTACGCGTACCGCCTGACCCGCTGATGCGCTGCTCCGCTGCCCCGCTGATGCGCTGACCCCCCTCTCACCGGCGCCGGTCACCCGCTGACCGGCGCCTTCGCATGCCTTCTTGCCTCCCCCAAAGCGGACATAACCCATACAAAACGGCCGAATTCTCCTACCTCAATTGAGGTAGGCGGAATTCGGCCGTTTGGTGTGCCCGGAATTCCTGCAATTGAGGTACGCAGATTTCAACCAGGCGTACGGCGAATCGGACTGCGGCCACTCCCTAATGTCGTGCAGCGAAAGGACAAGCCCGAAGGAGCTCCAAATCGATGCACAGAGTTCTCGTCGTGGAGCACCACCCACTGGTGTTGAGTGCTCTCGCCGATCTCGTAGTCGAGGAGCCCGGACTGGAGCTGTCCGGCATCGCTGGATCGGCCCGAGAAGCAATTTCTCTGGCCCATCACATGCGACCGGATGTGGTGCTGATCGACGTGGATGAGCCCAGCTGGCGAGCGCAACGGCTGGACCGCCTGATCGGTGAACTCCTACCGTCCGCGCGGATTGTCCGGCTGACCGCAGTCTCCGACCCGCAGATGGAATGTCTGGAATCTCCGACGAAAATCCCCAGCATCCTCAAGACCGCAGTACCCGAATTCCTCAGGAGCATCACCGAATGAATTCCCCCATGGACCAGAACAACGCCCCGACCACCGAGACCAAGCGCGCGCCGCGCCCGCAGCGTCTCCGCTTCGGTATCGCGGCGGCCGTCGTCGCTGCTGCTGCCGTGGGTGGCACCGTCACCGCTTTCGCGGTGAACAACGATGGCCCGGCCGGTGCGGCCACCACCACCGCCTCCGAGGCCAAGGCCACCGGTGCGGGTGCTGACGGCCCGCTGTCGACCAAGAAGGGCGACATCGTTGACTCGAACGGCAAGAAGGTCGTCCTGACCGGTGTGAACTGGTTCGGCTTCGAGACCGGGACCTACGCGCCGCACGGCCTGTGGACCCGTAACTGGGAGTCGATGCTGGACCAGATGGCCAAGCAGGGCTTCAACACCATGCGCCTGCCGTACTCGAACGAGATGTTCAAGTCGTCGGCCAAGCCCAACGGCATCGACTTCAAGAAGAACCCCGATCTGAAGGGCCTCACCCCCCAGCAGATCATGGACAAGATCGTCAAGGGTGCCACCGACCGCGGCATCCGGGTGATCCTGGACCAGCACCGTCCGGACCAGTACGGCCAGAGTGAGCTGTGGTACTCCCAGAGCCTGTCCGAGAAGCAGTGGCTGGACGACTGGGTCAAGCTGGCCAAGCGCTACAAGAACAACGACCGGGTGATCGGCGCCGACCTGCACAATGAGCCGCGTGGCCAGGCCACGTGGGGCGACGGCAACCCCAAGACCGACTGGCAGCTGGCAGCCACCAAGGCCGGTAACGCCATCCACAAGGTCAACAAGAACTGGCTGATCTTCGTCGAGGGCACCGACCGCTTCAAGGACGAGCAGTTCTGGTGGGGCGGCGACCTCCAGGGTGTGAAGAAGCACCCGGTGAAGCTCAAGGAGCCGAACAAGGTCGTCTACTCGGCCCACGACTACGGTCCGGGCGTCTACAACCAGAACTGGTTCATGGCGAAGGACTTCCCGAAGAACATGCCGGCCATCTGGGAGAAGCACTGGGCGTACATCAAGAAGCAGAACATCGCCCCGCTGCTGCTCGGTGAGTTCGGCGGTAAGAAGACCGCCGGCAAGAGCTCCGAGGCCGTCTGGCAGAACGCCCTGATGGACTACCTGAAGAAGAACGGGATCAGCTACACCTACTGGACCTGGAACCCGGACTCGGGTGACACCGGCGGTGTGCTGAAGAACGACTGGAAGACCATCGACAAGAACAAGATGAAGATGCTGTCCAAGTACCAGACGCCTCTGCTGGAGGCGAAGAAGGGGAAGTAATCGTCGGAGTGACCCCTTCGGTACCGCGCCGGTAACCCCGGCGACGGACAGCGGCAAGGGCCCGCAGGCATCCGCCTGCGGGCCCTTGCCCTTTTTCCGCCCGGGGCCGCCGCCCGGGGCCCCGGGCGGCGGCCGCTCAGGGGCGCCCGACCGCCCGGACTGCTTGGGGCCATGCGGGGTCGTCCGGGGTCGCTCGGGACCATCTGGTGCGCTCGGAGTCGTCCGGTGCGCCGGGGACCCTCCGGGGATCGGGGCCTGTCCGGGGTCGTCCGGGGCTGCTCGGGGTCCCGGTGCCGTCCGGGACCGCTCGGCGCTGCTCGGGGTCGTCCCGAGCCCGGGGGCCTGTCCGGTTGCCTGGGTCGTCCTGGGGTTGGCCGGGGTCGCCTGGTGCGCTCGGGGTCGTTGGGTGCGTCGGGGGTTGTCCGGTGTGCTGGGGCCTGTCCGGTTGCCTGGGTCGTCCTGGGTTGGCCGGGGTCGCCCGGGGCGCCCGGGAGCGTCCGGGACGACCCCGGCCCCTCCGTACCGCCCCGCGGCCCCTCCGGCCCGGACTCGTTGTGCCGGAAGGGAAGCGGGGCGGGCGCTCGGTGGGTTTCCCTTCCGGGCCGCGGACCGCGCCCGCGGGCCGGCCCCGAGGGAGGCCGATGATGAAGCCCCGTCCGGCGGCCGGTCGGCTGCTCTTCCCCCTGATCGCGCTCGTCGTGATCGTGGCCGATCAGCTGACCAAGGCCATGGCGCTGGCCGCCTGGAGCGGCACCTTCGGTCCGCAGGCCCGGTTCGGGCCGTTCAGCGCGCTGCTGGTGCGCAATACCGGGGTGGCCTTCGGCCTGGGACACAGCAGGCCCGCCCTCATCGTCGTGATCACACTCGCGGGCGCGGTCGCCACACTGGCCGCGGCCGGCGCGGGGCTGCGGGCGCGCGGCCGGGGCGCGGCGCTCGGCCTGGGGCTGATCGCCGGGGGAGCGACGGGCAACGGCGCCGACCGGATGATCCGGTCGCCGGGCCCGTTGCGCGGCGCCGTCATCGACTGGATCACGGTGGACGCCCGGGGCCCGGTGTTCAACCTCGCCGATGTGGCCCTGATCACCGGCATTCTGCTCACCGCGGCCCTGCTGCTGCGCAGGACCCCGCGCGCGCTGCCCGGCCCGGCCGTCAGCCTCCGGCCTTGTGCACCGCGCCCTGATCCGCGTCCCGCTCCGCCCCCGGCGCCGTCCCGGGGACCGTCTCCGTCCCCGGCACCGGCTCCGTCCTCGGCACCGGGTCCGCCGCCGGCACCGCCTCCGTCCTCGGCACCGGCTCCGTCCTCGGCACCGCCTCCGTCCTCGGCACCGGCTCCGTCCTCGGCATCGGCTCCGCCGCCGGCACCGGCTCCGCCCCCGGCATCGGGTCCGCTCCCGGCTCCCGGCTCTCCCGCTCCGCGAGGGACTCCGCGAAGTCCCTGAGCCGGTCCAGCACCGCCTCGTCCGTCGCCCCGCGGGCGGCCAGCGCCTCACCGATGCGCTGGTAGACGGCGAGCTCCCGGGCGCAGCGGTGGCACTCGGCCACATGGGCCCGCACCCGGGCGGCGGCCGGCGCGTCCAGCTCCCCGTCCAGATACGACTGGAGCATCGGCGCGCCCACGGGACACCGGGTGGTCCGGCGCCGCTCGGTGGTCGCCTGTGCGGTTCGGGTGATCGGCGCGGTCCGCGTGGTCCGCCACCATGTCCATCTGCTCATGCGCCACCTCGCTCCGATTCCACTCCCGCGGCCAGCAGCCGGCTCCGGATCCGCTTGCGCGCCCGGTGCAGCCTGCTCATCACCGTCCCCTTGGGGACGTCCAGCACCTGTGCGGCCTCCGCGTACGACAGCCCGTCCACATGCACCAGCCGCACCACCTGCTGGTCCCGCAGCGGAAGTGCCGTGAACGCGGCGTCCACGGCCTCGTCGAACGTCGTGTCGACCACCAGTTCCTCCGGTGTCGCGCCCCGGGCGGGGACCAGCCGCTCCAGGTCGGTGTCCGGATCGTCGAGCAGCCGGGGCCGGCGCTGGCGGCGCCGGCTGACCTCCGCATGCCGCATGATCGTCAGCAGCCAGGCCCGCGGATGTCTCCCGTCGAAACGGCCGACCGCCCGGTAGGCCCGTAGGAGCGTGTCCTGTACGAGATCCTCGGCGTCGGCCCGCTGGGCGGTCAGTGACATGGCCACGCGCAGCAGCACCTCGACCTCCGGCAACACATACTGAGCGAACATGCGCTGCTGATGGGCGTCCGGGTCAGCCACGGGTGCCTCCTCGGATCCGGACCCCCCGGGGACGCGAAGCACGACATATCACACTCTGTGTAACATCTCGTTCACCACGCCGCACGGAGTGATCGGCGATCCGGGTGGCACCGGCCGGAAGGCCCGTCGGCGGACGTCAGGCGGCCAGGGAGATCAGGCGCTTTCCCTCGTCCGTACGGACCTCGAGACGTTCGATGTCGGCGCGCTTCATCGCCGCGCCGCCGTGGGCCCACAGCGGCTCTCTCGCGACCGCCTTGGGGCTGTCCTCGATGCCGTATCCCCACGTGGGCACGGACCAGGTCATCATCGTCTGCTCACGGCCGTCCCTGGAGATCGCGATCAGGCTGCAGTCCAGGGGGCCTTTGACGTTCTTCAGCCTGAGCACGGCGTCGGTGCCCCACATCCTGTCCTCCAGCGCGACCGCCGCGTCCACCTCGGTGTCCGGGTCGGTGCCCCGCACCTTGTCCGGCATCCGCTCGAAGAGGCCGCGCTCGCTGGGCGCGGCCGAGACGGAGCTGTCCGAGCCGCCGCCGGAGGTGACCGCGACGGTGCCGAGCGGACCGCCGACGATCAGCGCGGCCGCCGCCGCGACCAGGTACAGACCGCGCCGCCGCCGCTTGGCGCGGGACGCGGCGACCTCGCCCGCCACGCGGTGGAGCACGGCCGGGCCGGGGCGCGCGGTGAGGGTCTCGATGGCGCCCGGGGTGGCGCTGAAGGCATGCGGGGTGTGACCGGTGAGCCGGGTCCGCCCGGGGCTGCCGTGGATTCCGGGGACATCGGCGGCCAGCGCGGCCAGCAGGGGTTCCAGTCCGGCCAGCTCGTCCAGCCGCCGTCCGCACGGGGCGCAGCCGGCCAGATGCTCCTCGAACCGGGCGGCGTCCGCCTCGTCGAGCACGCCGAGCGCATACGCGCCGACGGCGTCGTGTCCCGGGTGGTGGTGATGCGTCCGCGCTGTCATGCCGTCACTCCTCTCTCCTCCAGCGCGAGCTTCATGGAGCGCAGCGCGTAGAAGACCCGGGACCGTACCGTCCCGCTGGGTATGCCGAGGGTCTGGGCCGCCTCGCTGACGGTCCGCCCCTTGAAGTAGGTCTCGACCAGCACCTCGCGGTGGGCGTCGCTGAGGTCCTGCATCGCGTCGGCCAGGGTCATCAGCCGTAGCGCGCGGTCGATCTCGTCCTCCGCGGGCAGGAGTTCCAGCGGGGAGGGGTCGACCTCCTGCGGCCGGGCCTGCCGGCTGCGGTGTCCGTCGATGACGATCCGCCGGGCGACCGTGACCAGCCAGGGCCGGATGGAGCCGGTGGCCCGGGACAGCCGGTCGGCGTTCCGCCAGGCGCGCACCAGGGTCTCCTGGACGACGTCCTCCGCACGGTGCCGGTCGCCCGCGACCAGCCGCAGCACGAACGCGAACAACGGTCCGGCGTGCTCCTGGTAGAGCGCGCGGATGAGCTGCTCGTCCGGCGTGCCACGGCGGGATCTCGACGGACGCTCATCGGCCACGGCGGCGTCGTCGCGCACCTGAACCTCCAGGACCTGACCTGAGTTGGACAACATCAACGGACGACTCCCGGTCTGTGCCCCCGGGGGGATCGGCGGCCATGCCGGCCTCTTCCCCCTTCACTACGCAGGGGAGGAGACGGCCGCTCAACGCGTCGCGAAGAATTTCCGATCAGGCGTCAGGAGACGGGGTCAAGGGGCGGGATCAGGCGGCGGCACCGGCACCCGGAGACGCGATCAGGCGGCGGGGTCAGGAGACCATCGCGTCCAGCGCCAACGGCTGCACCTTGCCGTCGAGCATCGCGCCGAGCCCCTCGACCGCGCAGACGTCGGGGTGGTCGGCGATGCTCAGCGGCATACCGGTGGCCTCCCGCAGCATCTCGTCGAACCCCGGCAGCACCGCGCTGCCGCCGGCCAGCATGATGCCGCGGTCGGCGAGGTCGGCCACCAGATCGGGCGGGCAGCGGCGCAGCACCGTGCCGATGGCGTCCAGCACCCCGGTGAGCGGGGTGCGGATGGCGGTCCGCACGCTCTCGACGTCGATCCGTACGGACCGGGCGAGCCCCGTGGCCACGTCCCGGCCGTGCACCTCGGTGCTGCCCGAGGCCGGTGCGCCCTCCTTGAGGACCAGATGCAGGGGGCGGACGGCCTGGCTGGGCAGCATCAGCGCGTGCTCGTTGCGCAGGTGCTGGACGACGGCGTGGTCCACGGTCTCCCCGCCCACCGGTACCCGCTCGGCGGCCACGATCGAGCCCAGCGACAACACCGCGACCTGGGTGGTGGCCGCGCCGCACACCACGATCATCGTCGCCTCGGGCCGTTCGACGGGCAGACCGCAGCCCACGGCGGCGGCGATCAGGCTGTCCACCAGCTCGACCCGCTTGGCGCCGATACCGGTGAGTGTCTCCACGGCGGCGCGCTGGGCGAGTGGGTTGGCGTCGTGCTGGACGCAGACGGCGGCGCTCACCAGCGGCCGGCGCCGCCAGGCCCGGCGCAGCTTGTTGCCCAGCAGCAGCCGCAGCATCCGCTGGGCCATGGCGATGTCGACGACGGTGCCGTTGGAGACCGGCCGTACCACCTGGATGTGCGCGGGCGTCCGCCCGCTCATCCGCTCCGCCGGCGTGCCGACCGCGATCAGCCCGCCGGTGAGGGTGTTCACGGCGGCGACGGTCGGCTCGTCCACGATGAGCCCGGTCCGTCTGAGGTAGACACGCGTTCTGGCCGCGCCGAGGTCGACGGCGATGGAGCAGCGGCGCAGTGCCTCGAGACTGATGGTCATGGCAGGTCTCCCCGGTGGGCGGCGTGGCGGGCCGCCGCCCGGCGGCCCTCCGCTCTCATCGTGTGGGGAGGGCCGGGACCCCTGCCTGTGGGGCTGAGCCGGTCGGGGGAGGGGCCGTACCCCGTGGCCGCCTGCTGTCGGGGGACGGGCCGCACCCGGTGGCCGCCTACTTCGCGTCGGCGTAGCACTCCACCGCCGCCATGGTGAAGGGGAACCGCACCGGTGTCGGTCCGAAGGCGATCCGGCCGGCCGTCCGGCCCGCCTCGGCGATCGCCTCCCGGACCGTGTCGGCCTCCTGAGCGGGGCAGTGCACGATCACCTCGTCGTGCTGGAAGAAGACGATCTCCGCGCGCAGCCCCGCCCCGGCCAGCGACCGCCGCAGTGCCGCGAGCATCAGCAGGGCCCAGTCGGCGGCGCTGCCCTGCACCACGAAGTTCCGGGTGAACCGGCCCCGCGCGCGGGCGCCGGCCGTGCTGCCGTACGACGGCTCCGCCTGGTCCCGGGGCAGCCCCGCCTCGTCGGCCGGCTCCTCGGTGGCGTCCCCGGCGGGCGGGCAGGTGCGGCCCAGCCAGGTGCGCACCAGCCGGCCCTCCTCGCCCGCGCGGGCCGCCTCGTCCACATACGCCACCGCCGCCGGGAAGCGCCGCCGCAGGGCCGCCAGATGCTTGAGGCCGTCGCCGGAGGTCTGGCCGTACACCGCGCCCAGCAGCGCGAGCTTGGCCTGGTCGCGGTTGCCGACCACGCGCGTCTCGGACAGCGTCGCGTACAGGTCCCGGGCGCTGCCCGCGACCTCCATGAGCCCGGGGTCCCGGGAGATCGCGGCGAGCACCCGGGGCTCCATCTGGTCGGCGTCGGCCACGACCAGCCGCCACCCCGGATCGGCCACCACCGCGCGCCGCACCACCTTGGGGATCTGGAGCGCGCCGCCGCCGTGGGTGGTCCAGCGGCCGGAGACGGTGCCGCCGGGCAGGTACTCGGGGCGGAAGCGGCCGTCGCGCACCCAGGACTGGAGCCAGGCCCAGCCGTGGGCGGTGTGCAGCCGGTAGAGCTTCTTGTAGCGCAGCAGCGGCTCCACGGCGGGGTGGTCGATCCGCCGCAGCTCCCAGGCGCGGGTCGAGCCGAGCGCGATGCCCGCGCGGGCGAACGCCCTGATGACCTCGGCGGGCAGATCGGGCCGCACCCGGGTGCCGAAGGCGCGTGACACCTCGTCGGCCAGCTCGGCCAGGCGCCGTGGCTCCAGACCGCCCGGATAGCGCTCGCCGAGCAGCTCGTCCAGCAGCTCCCGGTGGCGGTCGGCCCGCCAGGGCACCCCGGCGCGCCGCATCTCGGCGGCGATCAGCGTCCCCGCCGACTCGGCGGTGGTCAGCAGCCGCATCCGGTCCGGGTGCTCGGCCGCCTCCGTACGGACCAGCTGCCCCGCGTACACCGCGAGCAGCGCGTCGAGCGGGTCGGTGCCCGGCGGCAGCGGCGGCGGGCCGGGTTCGAACAGCGACGGCTGGGCCCCGGCCGCCCGGGGCGGCGGATCCTCGGGGACGGGCAGTCCGCGCAGCCGCGCCCAGGCGGCGGCGAGCGAACGCGGCGCGCCCGAGCGCCCCTCATGGCCGAGGAGCAGTGCCTCGGCCGCCTCGACGTCGTAGGCCCGCTCGACCCGGACCCCGGCGGCCAGCAGCCGCGGATAGACCTCGGCGGTGGACCGCCACACCCACCGGTCGGCCTCGGGGCGGGACCGCACGGCCTCGGCGATCCCGCCCTGCTCCGCCGTCACCTCGACAACCGGTCCGGCGGCCTTTCCCCCGGGGCCGAGCGGGCAGAGACGAACACCCCCGTGATCCGTCTCCGCCGCCGCCCATCTCATGCCCGTGAGTCTGGCAGGGGGGTCTGACAACGGTCCGACAACGCCGGGCGACGCCCGCACGACGCGGGGCGACGAGGCCGGCTCAACGCCGGGCGACGCCCGCACCAGGCCGGGCGACGAGGCCGGCTCAACCCGGGGGAGGACCCCCGCGTCCTTCATGACGACTGCTCTCCATCACGCGGGGCAGGAGACGCCGGGTGTCGGGTGATCACGCCGATACGCAAGGTGCACGTGCATCTGCTGGTGCATCTACCTGTGCAGAGGCGAGTGCATTCGCTCATGCATTCGCAAAGGAACGCGGCTATGATCCGGGGCAGTTGACAGCTGCACGAACAGTGGAGAAGCCCTGTGCGCGACCACCCGTACAACGGCATGGCGGCCGCGGACCTTCAGGGGGTCGTCTGGCAGAAGAGCAGACACAGCAACTCCCAGGGGTCCTGTGTCGAGTTCGCCAAACTGCCCGGCGGGGACGTGGCTGTCCGCAACTCCCGGTTCCCCGACGGCCCGGCGCTGATCTACACCCCGGCCGAGGTCGAGGCGATGCTGCGCGGGGCCAAGGACGGCGAATTCGACCATCTGGCACACGATCCGGCCGCTCTGGGCTGATCGCCGCGGACGCGCGACACTGGTAGTGGCAGGCGGGGGCACCCGACTGATGTGAGACGGCGATGAACGGCTCGGTCCGCGTCGGACGCGTACTCGGGGTTCCACTGCGGATGCACTGGAGCGTCCCAGTGCTCATCGTGCTGCTCGCTTACGGGCTCGGCCACGAGACGCTGCCCGCGTGGACCCCCGGCCGGACAACCGCCGTCTACGCCTTCGCCAGCGCCGTCGGCGCCGTACTGCTGATGGGCAGCCTGCTGCTGCACGAGGCCGCGCACGCGGTCACCGCCCGCAAGCGGGGCGTCTCGGTGGAGGACGTGACGCTGTGGGCGCTTGGCGGCATGACCAAGATGGGACGGCCCCGCACCGCCGGGGTCGCGTTCTGGGTGGCCGTCAGCGGGCCGCTCACCAGCCTGGTCATCGGCGGTATCGCGGTCGGCGCGGGGATCGGGGTGCACGCGCTCACCGGATGGGGGGTGTCCACCGCCGTCCTGATCTGGCTGGGCTGGGCCAATCTGCTGCTGGGCGTCTTCAATCTGCTGCCCGCCGCGCCGCTGGACGGCGGACGGGTGGTCCAGGCGGTGATCTGGTGGCGCACCGGGGACCGTCAACGCGCCGAGCGGGCGGCGGGGCGCAGTGGGCAGATCCTCGGCGTGGCGCTCATCGCGCTCGGCTGGATCTCCTTCCTGCGCGGGAACACCGGCGGGCTGTGGCTCTCGCTCATCGGCCTGTTCATGGTGATCATCGCCAATGCGGAGCGGCAGCGGGCCGGAGTCGACACGGCGCTGCGCGGGGTGCGGGTGGGCGACGCGATGTCGGCGCCGGTCGCCACCGGGGCGGACTGGCTGACCGTGGAGCGGTTCATCGACGAGGTGGCGGCCCACTCCCGGCATTCGGTGCTGCCGCTGCTGGACTTCGAGGGGCGGCCCAGCGGGGTCGTCCAGCTGCGCGCCCTCGCGGCGGTGCCGGCCGGGGCCCGGGAGACCCAGCGGGCGCGCGATGTGGCGATACCGCTGGCGCGGTGCACGGTGGCCGAGCCCGGTGAGCTGCTGAGCGAGGTGCTGGAACGGGCGCGTCCGGGCGGTGGCGGAATGCCGGTGCTGGTGGTGGACCACGGGCGGCTGGAGGGCATCGTCACGATGCACGATGTGACCCGGCTCTTCCAGCTGCACAGCCTGGGCATCACCACGGCCCCGCCGGAGTCCACCCGCCCGTGACCACCCGCCCGTGACCACCCGCCCGTGACCATCCGCCCGTGACCATCCGCCCGTGACCATCCGCCGATGACCGCCCGCCCGTGCGAACCGAGCGCGCGGCCGGTTACGTCCGGGGCAGGTGGAAGACGGCCCAGACGATCTTGCCGCGCCGGGTGCCCGCGAGCGGCCGCCAGCCCCAGCCGTCCGTGAAGGACTCCACCAGGTGCAGGCCGCGCCCCGACTCCTCGCCGCAGCCCGCCTCGCCCGCCACCGGACCCACCTCGCTGGGGTCGCGTACCGCGCACACCAGCCGTGAGGGGCCGCGCATCAGGTGCAGCCGCACCGGGCGGTCCGGCTCACCGGCCGCCGGGCCGCAGGGCAGGGCGTGCCGGAGCGCGTTGGTGACCAGTTCGGAGACGACCAGCGCCACTTCGTCGAGGAGCTCGGGGATGTCCCACTGCCGCAGGGTCGAGCCGGTGAACTGACGGGCGCCCTTGACCGCCTCGTAGCGGGCGGGGAGTGCGCAGGAGACGGCCCCGGAGACACCGGAGGGATCGATCGGGGCAAGCCCCTGCCACAAGGGTTCCAGCAGGGTTGAACCTTCGTTCCCCATGCGAGCACCCCCGCATCCGTGGCCGTGACGAATCCTGGCCAGATTTCGTACCAGCTTGCCCGTGCGCACACCTATGGTTCCGAATGCGCACGGCAGATGCAAGGGCAGATGCACGTGCACGGCCTTCAGTTGGTCCGGTCCGCTCGGTTTTACCGGGATTTCTGACTCCGTACACTGATGTTCAACCCGTGGCTGAGTAACGACGCGCATACGGCGCGCAGCCCGATCAGTGGCAGACTTCGCCTCCAGGGGCCGCGGGGCGCCGTTCGCAAGGATGCTTTCCGTACAGGGAGGATCGCCGACATGGCCGCAGGCGAGTCGAGTGGATCGGTGGTGCGCCGGATCCTCCTGGGCTCTCAGCTCAGGCGGTTGCGCGAGGCCCGCGGCATCACCCGTGAGGCGGCGGGCTATTCGATCCGGGCCTCCGAGTCCAAGATCAGCCGGATGGAGCTGGGCCGGGTGAGCTTCAAGGCGCGGGACGTCGAGGACCTGCTGACCCTGTACGGAGTCAGCGACGACGCGGAGCGCGCGGCGCTGCTCGGGCTCGCCCGCGAGGCCAATGTCGCCGGGTGGTGGCACAGTTACGGCGATGTGCTGCCCGGCTGGTTCCAGACCTACGTCGGCCTGGAGGGCGCCGCCTCCCATATCGCCTGCTACGAGGTCCAGTTCATCCACGGGCTGCTCCAGACCGAGGGCTACGCCCACGCCGTGGTCGCCTGCGGCCAGCCGCAGGCGTGCGCATCGGAGGTGGACCGGCGGGTGGCGCTGCGGCTGGAGCGGCAGAAGCTGCTGGTCTCCGAGCGCGCCCCGGCGTTCCACGTGGTGCTGGACGAGGCCGCGCTGCACCGCCCCTACGGCGGGCGGAGCGTGATGTCCGCCCAGCTGCGCCATCTGCTCACGGTCTCCGAGTACCGGCATGTGACGCTCCAGGTGATGCCGTTCGCCTTCGGCGGGCACGCGGCGGAGAGCGGGGCGTTCACCCGGCTGCGGTTCCCGGAGTCCGATCTGCCCGACGTCGTCTATCTGGAACAGCTGACCAGCGCGCTCTACCTGGACAAGCCCGATGAAGTGGCCCACTACGAGCGGGTGCTGGAGCGGCTGAGCGCCGACAGCCTCTCCCCGGAGAAGAGCCGGGACCTGCTCCGCGGGCTCCTCCGCGATGCCTGACGCGCCCAGTGGCGCATCGGCGTCTCATCGGTGCCGCATCGGCGTCTCATCAGTGGCGCATCAGTGCCTCATCAGCGACTCGTCAATGACGCGCCGATAACCCGCCAGTAGGATGACGTTCTGTCAGGAATACCGAATACCCCCACCTGTGCGCGGTTGTCGGTGAACGGCACCGCGTCATCCAGAGAGGGATGGCATGTCCTACTTCTCCGAGTTGGCCCTTCAGTTCATCGACGGCGAGTGGCGCGGTGGAAGCGGTTCCTGGGACATCGTGGACTTCAACCCCTACAACGGGGAGAAGCTCGCCTCCATCACCGTGGCGACCGTCGAGGAGGTGGACCTGGCCTACCGGGCGGCCGAGCGGGCGCAGTCCGCGTGGGGTGCCACCAACCCCTATGCCCGCCGGGCGGTCTTCGAGCGGGCGCTGCGGATCATCGAGGAGCGGGAGAAGGAGCTCACCGAGGCGATCATCGCGGAGTGCGGTGGCACGCATGTGAAGGCGGGCTTCGAGCTGCACCTGGCCAAGGAGTTCCTGCGGGAGGCGGTCCAGCTGGCGCTGCGGCCCGAGGGCCGCATCCTGCCGTCGCCCGTCGACGGCAAGGAGAACCGGCTCTACCGGCTGCCGGTGGGCGTGGTCGGTGTCATCAGCCCGTTCAACTTCCCCTTCCTGCTGTCGCTGAAGTCGGTCGCCCCCGCGCTGGCCCTCGGCAACGCCGTCGTCCTCAAGCCGCACCAGAACACCCCGGTCTGCGGCGGCGGTCTGGTCGCCAGGATCTTCGAGGAGGCCGGGCTGCCCGCCGGGCTGCTCAATGTCGTGGTCACCGACATCGCGGAGATCGGCGACGCCCTGATCGAGCACCCCGTCCCGAAGGTGATCTCGTTCACCGGCTCGGACAAGGTCGGCCGGCATGTCGCCACCGTGGCCGCCGCCCACTTCAAGCGCACGGTCCTGGAGCTGGGCGGCAACAGCGCGCTGGTCGTGCTCGACGACGCCGACCTGGACTACGCGGTGGACGCGGCGGTCTTCAGCCGCTTCGTCCACCAGGGGCAGGTCTGTATGGCGGCCAACCGGGTGCTGGTGGACCGGGCGGTGGAGCGGGAGTTCACCGAGAAGTTCGTGGCCAAGGTGGAGACGCTCAAGGTGGGCGACCCGGGCGATCCCACCACCCACATCGGCCCGCTGATCAACGAGAGCCAGGCCGAGGCGATCACCTCGCTCGTCGACCAGACGATCGCCGACGGCGCCACCGCGCTGGTGCGGGGCCGCACCGAGGGCACCCTGATGGGGCCGATCGTGCTCAGCGGGGTCCCGGAGGGCTCGGCGATCCTCGGCCAGGAGGTGTTCGGGCCGGTGGTGACGCTGATTCCGTTCGACGGCGACGACGAGGCCGTCCGGATCGCCAATGACACGGACTACGGGCTCAGCGGCGCCGTGCACACCGGCGACGTGGAGCGCGGGGTGCGGTTCGCCCAGCGGGTCCACACCGGCATGATCCACGTGAACGACAGCACGGTCCACGACGAGCCGATCGTGCCGTTCGGCGGGGAGAAGCACTCCGGGCTGGGGCGGCTCAACGGGGAGTCGATGATCGAGGACTTCACCACCACCAAGTGGATCTCCATCCAGCACGGCCGGAGCCAGTTCCCGTTCTGAACCGGCGGGAACGGTGGATTCCTCACCCCCGCTGGTGCTGTAGGGGCGCCGGCGCCGCGGTCAGTGCCAGGTAGGAAAGCCGCAGGTGAGCCTCCATGACGGCGCGCGCGGCGGCGGCATCGCGGAGGGCGATGGCGTTGGTCAGTTCGCGGTGGTCCTGGAGGCTGCGCCCGAGTTGGTGACTGTTGTAAAGCTGGAAGGAGCCCAGCATCATCGGCGCGCGGGCGAGGTTGGCGGCGATGCCGTACAGGCGAGGTGAGGCGGCACATTGCAGCACGAGGAGATGAAACTCGTGGTTGCGGTGTGCTAGTTCATCGCGGAAGTCAGGGGCTTGCTCTGTGGCGCAGGCTTCCATCCGGTCGCACAGGGTGTAGAGCTCGGTGAGCTGTGAGTCGGTGCGGCGTTCGGCGGCGAGTTGGGCGGCGTACGGCTCGAGCATGGAGCGGATCGTCATGACTTCGGTGGCGTCGCTGTCGGTCCAGGAGGCCACGAAGGCGCCGCGGTTGGTCTCGATGGTGACCAGGCCGTCCTCGCTGAGTCGGCGCAGGGCGTTGCGGACCGGTGTGCGGCTGACGCCGTACTCGGCGCGGAGGTTTTCTTCGACGAGGTGCTCGCCGGGGGCGAGCTGGCCGGTCTGGATGGAGGATTTGAGAGCGCGGTAGATCGCGTCTGCTGGCCGCCCCAATCTTGTTCGCCTCCTCATACCGGTTGCCCCCGGCAAGACTAGCCGACTACCGGCTTGCCTCCGTGGTGCCCGGGTGAGGGAGTCCGAGCAGGTCAAGGGTGGATTCACCGGCGCGGATGCGGTCGCGGAAGTGAGCTTCCTTGGCGGCACGGGCCTCGGAGGCGGACAGGGCGTGCTCGGTGCGGTCGGCGGCGATGCGGACGAGGCCGTCGGCGTCTCCGAGGATCACGTCGCCGGGTTGGATGAGGACGCCTCCGACGGTGACGGGAACGTTGACCTGGCCGGGGACGGCCTTGCTGGTGCCCTTGATGGACAGACCGCGGGCGAAGACCGGGAAGCCGGCCTCGATGATGTCGCGGCTGTCGCGGACGGCACCGTCGATGACGAGTCCGGCCAGCCCTCGTTCCTGGGCTGCGCAGGTCAGGACGTCGCCCCAGGGCCCTGCTTCGGTGTAGCCCTGGGCGTTGACGACGAGGACGTCGCCGGGGCCGGCCTGGAGGAGTGCCACGTGGATGTACCAGTTGTCGGCGGGCGCCAGGTCGACGGTGACGGCGGTGCCGACCAGCGTGCGGCCGGCGTCGAGCGGCTTGAGACCGGCGTCCAGGGCGCCGGTCCGGCCGTTGGCCTCGTAGACGGTGGCCGCGCCGAGTTCGCGCAGACGGGTGAGGACTCGCTGAGGGGGACGGGGAGCCTGGATGAGGGTCACGTTCGGTCCTTCGGGATCGGCTAGCGGGAGGTGTCGGCCGCGGGGGTAGGCGTGGGGGTGCGGTCGTGGTCGGTGTTGGTGGGCGCGCGCAGTGTGGCTTCGGCGTCGCGGACGAAGCGCAGGCGCACCACGAGGAGACCGGAGACGATCAGGACGACGGCCACGAGGGCGAGGCCGAGGTTGTTGCCGCCGGTGGCACTCTGCAACGCCCCGAAGCCGTAGGGGCCCACGAAGCCTCCGAGGTTGGCGATGGAGTTGATGGAGGCCATCCCGACCGCGGCGGCGGAGCCCGTCATGAACAGCGAGGGCAGCGACCAGAAGGGGCCGTAGGTCGCGTAGACCGCGGCGGTGACGACGGTGAGCAGCAGGAGCGACAACGTAATGCTGTCGTCGGCCAAAGGCATGGCGCACAGTCCGGCGGCGGCGACGAACAGGGGCAGGGCGACGTGCCAGCGCCGTTCGCGTGTGCGGTCGGAGCGGCGGGCCCACCACACCATGAACACCGCGGCCACGCCGTAGGGCAGGGCGCTGAGCACGCCGACCATCGTGTTGCTGAGGTTGTCCTCGAGACCGCTGACGATCTGCGGGGTGAAGAAGGCAAGGACGTAGATGGCGACGGATTTGCTGTAGTAGATCAGGGCGAGGGCCAGAGTGCGCCAGCCGGCAAGGCTGCGCCAGAAGCCTGTGTGCTGATTGCGTGCGGCCTTGGCGACGTCCTCTGCTTCCAGGGTCGCGGTCAGCCATGCCTTGTCCTCGGCGGAGAGCCACTTGGCCTGCTGCGGGGTGTCGGTGAGCAGGAACAGGGTGACCAGGCCCAGCAGAACGGCGGGCAGACCCTCGATGATGAAGACCCAGCGCCAGCCGGAGACGCCGAACCAGTGGACGTGGTCGAGGATGAGGCCGGACAGCGGTCCGGCGATCAGGGTGGCCACCGGGAGGGCCACCATGAACTGGGCAACCACGCGGGCACGTTCACGTTCGGGGATCCAGTAGCTCAGGTAGAGGATGACGCAGGGGAAGAAGCCGGCCTCGGCGACGCCGAGGATCACACGGGCGATGGCCAGCTGGGTGAAGTTGTGCACGAAGCCGGTCGCCACCGCGACAGCGCCCCAGCTGAAGAGGATGCGGGCGATCCAGCGCCGGGCGCCGACCTTGCGCATGAGCATGTTGCTGGGCACTTCGAAGAGGAAGTAGCCGATCGAGAACAGGCCCGCTATCAGACCGAACTGGGCCTGGCTGATCCCCAGGTCGGCGTTCATGTCGAGGGCGGCATAGCCGACGTTGGCGCGGTCGATGAAGGCGATGACGTAGAGCAGTGCCAGGAACGGTACGAGCCGCAGTTTGACCTTGTTGACGACGGCGGGCCTGTACTGTCCGGCCACGTCATTGGGGACTGTGGACATGACTCTCCGCTGAAGAGGTGGATGAGGAAAGGTGGGGGGCGGGCTAAGGGAGGCACGGATCAGAGCGGGTTCGAGCGGGTCGCGGTGATCCAGCCGATCGCTGCGTCGACGGTGTCGGCCTCGGGGACGGAGGAGTCGGCAGCCGCCCGGGTTACCGCAAAGCACTGCTCGGTGGCGCGGGTCATCGCGCTCGGGCAGCCGATCTGCTCAAGCTGCTCAGCGGCCTGCGCGACCTCGTACTCGCGGCGGGCGGCGTGCCTTGGGTGGGTGCGGGTCATGGCCTGGAGCAGGTTGGCGAAGCCCGTGCGGTCCACGTCCTGCAGAGCGGGCCAGAGCTGATCGAGCACGCCGTAGGCACGGGCAGCAGGCAGGCACTCCACGGCCAGCGCCTCCAGCCCCTTCATCAGCACCGAGCGCAGGAGCTTCACCCGCATCGCGTCACCAGGGCGACTGTCGTCCAGCACCGTGACCGGCGCGCCGAGTTCCCGGAACAGGTCGAGGAGTTCCGGGATCGTCTCGCCCGCGTAGAGCAGCGGGGTGGCGGCCCCGCTGACCGCCACCGACCCGGTGATGGCGATGTCGACGTAGCGTGCGGAGGTTTGTGCGCAGCGTGAGGCGGCGTCCCGCTTCGCGTCCGCAGAGGCGGTGCTCAGGTCGGCGATCACGGCACCGGCGGGGAGACGAGGTAGCAGTGAGTCGAGCACTGGCTGGAGCGCACCGCCCGGGGTGGCCAGCAGCACCAGCTCCGCCCCGCTCAGCCATTGCCCCGTCTCACGGTGCAGTGACAGGCTCCGCCCGTCGGCAAAAGCCACCGCCGCAGACGCCGGAGCGGGATCGAGCAACTCCAGGCGCGGAGCAGAACTGAGCCGTAGGGCCTTCTCGGCGTAGGCCAGACCCACCTCGCCGCAGCCCACGATCACGATCTTCATGCTTGGGGACCTCGCCTTCCGCACACAGCAACCCACACTCACCAGTGCATCGTGCAATCAGAGAACAATCCGCAGCGTTAACGTCGGGAAATCGCACGTTAGTCGTTTGGTTGTACTTTGATAGCACGGTTGAGGTGGCCTGCCTACCCCTCTCCGGATCACGCACCACCGGGGGACCGGGGCCGCGATGTCGCAGCACACAGCCCCGCGGTCCTGCCCGGGAGCGTCCACGCGCAGCAACCTGGGCAAGGGTCGGCACCGCAGAGAGCGGTGCAGCATCCGAACAATCGGCCCGGCGGCCTGATTCAGTGAGTGCCGATCGGGGCTGCCGCAACCGTGCCGACCCGGCCGAAGCCGGCACGGTTGCGGCAGCGGGCGGGGTGCGGGTGCCGGCCCGGGGTGGGGAAGGACTGTGAAGGTCGCCACTTCCGTTCGGCGGTACGCCGACGCGCGGCTCCTCATCGCGAAGCGCGAACAGAGCTCTCGCCGACCACCTCACAGCCCACGGCCTGGTCCCGGAGATGCTCGCCGGACCCCTGCCCGGCATCTACGACCCGACCGGGGCGATGCCGGAGCCGGACTGGTCGGTCCTCGACCGGTGACGTGCGCGGTGGCGCGACCGGTGACGCGAGCGGTGATCCGCCCGGTCCGGTGGCGCCCTCCGACGCGGCACTAGCCTGGTCACGGCGGGGACGGGACCAGGATGGAGAAGAGCGGGCGATGTCAGCGATCCGGCTGCTGGTGCTGGGGGCCGTGCGCCAGCACGGGCGGGCGCACGGCTACCAGGTCCGTAACGACCTGGAGTTCTGGGGCGCGCACCAGTGGTCCAACGCCAAACCCGGGTCGATCTACCACGCCCTCAAGCAGATGGCGAAGCAGGGCTTGATGCACGCCCACGACGTCGCGCCGAGCACGGCCGGCGGGCCGCCGCGGACCGAGTACGAGCTGACCGAGGCGGGCGAGGAGGAGTACGTCCGGCTGCTGCGGGAGGCGTTGCTGCGCCATGACCAGAAGATCGACGAGCTGACGGCCGGGGTGGGGTTCATCGTCGACCTGCCCCGTGCCGAGGCGATCACCCTGCTGAAGCGGCGGGTGGCGGCGCTGGAGGAGTGGCGGGCCGAGGTGACCCGGCACTGGACGCCGCCGGACGGCACGCCCGAGGAGTGGGGCCATATCGGCGAGATCATGAAGTTCTGGGTGCACTCCGCGGACAGCGGGGCCGAGTGGACCCGTGGGCTGATCGAGCGGCTCGAGGGCGGGGCGTATGTGATGGCGGGCGAGGGGGAGCGCTCGGTGGACGTCCTGCCGGACGGCGCCCCCAACCCGTACGCCGAACCCGGCACCGACTGAGAAAGCCACGCGACCGAGGACGGCTGCCCGCACCGGTCGTCGCCGGTTGCGGCTACGGTTCAGGTATGGGGAACGACAGGTCGGGCACGGGGGCGGAGACGGTGAGCGGGCCCGGTTATGCCCTGCTGCTCGCCGCCGGCCCGGTCGGAAAACAGCGACTGATGGACGCGACCGCCGCGCTGCCCCAGCTCGCCGCCGTACCACCGGCGGCGCTGCTGGGCACGCCCGGCGGCGCCAGCGTCGTCCAACTCGTGGACCCGGTCGATCCGCAGACCGTGCTGACGCATCTGCGGACGGCCGCCGCGCACCCGGGCCCGGTGCTGGTCCATCTCACGGGCCAGCTCACGCTCGACGCCAAACAGCGGCTGCCGCATGTGGCGTTGGCCCGTACGGCGCCGAGGACGGTCCGCTACACCGCGCTGCCCTGGCACTGGCTGGCGGCCGAGCTCGGCGGACGGCCGCCGGGCAGTACCGTCGTGGTCGCCGATCTGGTGGCCGACGAGACGGCCTGGCCGCTGCTGAGGGCCGCCGGGCCGTACGGGCTCGCCGCCGGGCTGACGCTGTACGGCACGGTGGCGCCCGCCCGGCCCAAGCGGGGGATGGCGACGCCGGGCTACAGCCAGGCGTTCGCCGGGCTGCTGCGGGCCGCCGCCGAACGCCCGCCGTTCGCGCTGCTGCATCAGCGGGCCGCGGCGGAGGCGGGGTTGGGCGGCGGTCCCGAACTGCTGCTGGACGGCGCCGGACCGGACGAGACGTACGCGGTCCCGGCCGCCTTCGCGCCGGAGGTCCGGCCGGCCGGTCCGGTGGCGGCCGGTCCGGTGGCGGCCGGCCCGCCCCCGCTGCCGCCGGGCACTGCCGAACCGTTCCGGCCGGCCGGTCCCGTGCGGGTCCCGGCGCCACCGGCCCACGCTCCCGCGCCCGGACGGGCGCCCGTACCCGATCCGCACGCCGCGATACACGCCGCGATATTCGAGGCGGCCAACGCGGGGCGGCACAGCGAGGCGGCCTCGATGGCGGCCGCCTGGGAGCAGGAGGCATTCCGGACGGCCGGTCCCCGCTCCGCCGAGGCGATCCACTGGCTGGAGGTCCGCGCCGACCTCTCCCGGATCGCCGGGGACCCGGCCCGCGCCTGTGAGCTGTGGCTCGCGGTGGCCGACGCGCGGCTGGGCAACGGGGAGCCGGCCGGTCACCCGGAGGTCGAGGGGGCCGTGGACCGGGCGCACCACCAGTGGCAGTTCGTCCAGGACCGGGCCAGGGCCGCCGCCCTCGCCCCGCTGCTGCTCGACCTGCGGGGCCGGGTGCCCGGCCGCAGACCCGGCGCCCTGGAGGCGGTCCGGCGCCGGGCCGAGCTGCTCCGGTCCCCGGCCCAGACGGGCTGACAGGGGCAGGCGGACAGGGGCTCAGTGGTGGAACGCCGTGACGGCCTTCCCCGTCGGCGCGGCCTGGGCCCGCAACTCCGGCAGCAGGGACGCCAGGTCGTCCAGGAAGAGATCGGCGAGGTCCGCCGAGAAGCCGTTGCGGCACACCACCCGCAGCACGGACAGGTCCTCCCGGTTGGGCGGGAAGGAGTACGCGGGCACCAGCCAGCCGCGTTCGCGCAGCCGCCGGGAGACGTCGTAGACGTCGAAGGTGTCGATCTCCTCGGCCGTGGTGAAGGCGAACACCGGCAGCTGATCGCCGCGGCTCAGCAGGGTGAAGTCGCCGAGCGCCTCGATCCGCTCGGCCAGCGAGCGCGCCACGTCGCGGGTGTTCTGCTGGACGGCGCGGAAGCCCTCCCGGCCCAGCCGCACGAAGGTGTAGTACTGGGCGGCCACCTGGGCGCCGGGGCGGGAGAAGTTGAGCGCGAAGGTCGGCATGTCGCCGCCCAGGTAGTCGACGCGGAAGACCAGGTCCTCGGGCAGATCCTCCGCCGTGCGCCACAGCGCCCACCCCACCCCGGGGTAGACCAGGCCGTACTTGTGCCCCGAGGTGTTGATGGAGGCGACCCGCGGCAGCCGGAAGTCCCAGATCAGCTCCTGGTCGAGGAACGGGGCGACCATCGCGCCCGAGGCGCCGTCCACATGCACCGGGACGTTCAGTCCGGTGCGCTCCTGGAGGGCGTCCAGCGCCCGGCACACCTCGGCGACGGGCTCGTAGGAGCCGTCGAAGGTGGAGCCGAGGATCGCGACGACCCCGATGGTGTTCTCATCGCACAGATCGGCCGCGGCCTGGGGATCGAGATGGAACCGGTTGCCCTCCATGGGTACCTGTCGCGCCTCCACCTCCCAGAAGTCGCAGAACTTCTCCCAGCACACCTGGACATTGGTCCCCATGATCAGATTGGGCCGGGCGGTCGCCGGATAGCTCACCGGGTTCCGTTTGGCCCAGCGCCGCTTGAGCGCCATTCCGGCCAGCATGCACGCCTCGCTCGACCCCGTGGTGGAGCAGCCCATGACCGTGTCCGGGTCGGGGGCGTGCCACAGATGGGCGAGCATCGCCACGCACCGCCGCTCCAGCTCGGCGGTGCGCGGGTACTCATCCTTGTCGATCATGTTCTTGTCGAGGCAGTCGGACATCAGCCGGCCCGCCTGCGGCTCCATCCACGTCGTGACGAAGGTGGCGAGATTCTGGCGGGCGTTGCCGTCCAGCATCAGCTCGTCATGGACGAACTGATACGCGGTCGTGGGCGCCATCGGCCCGTCCGGGAAACGGTGGCGCGGGGGTTTGCCGCTCATCCCGCTGACCGGATTGGCCTCCCCGTAGAGCGGGTTGACGGAGAACTCGGGGCGCTCTTTCTTGTCGCGTCGGCCACGCGTGCCATGATGAAGTGCCATCTTCGTTAAATTACGGGCATATCGGGCACGCATCCCGATCCCGCGCCGTACCGGCTACCCCGCGCTGCTGAGCGACAGCTTCGCCGCGAAGCCGAGGAACGCCGCGCCCGCGGCCGCCGACAGCCCCGCCCGCAGCCGCTGACGCCGCCGGAAGGTGGCCGCGAGATACGTACCGCTGAAGATCAGCACCGACAGGTAGGTGATGCTGAACAACTGCGCCCAGACGCCCAGCGCCACGAAGGACAGCGCGGGATGGGCGTAGTGCGGATCCACGAACTGCACGAAGAAGGAGATGAAGAAGAGGATCGCCTTCGGGTTCAGCAGGCTGATGACCAGAGCCCGGCGGTACGGGCGCTCGCCCTCCGCGGACCCCATGGCCCCGGCCGCGCCCTCGGCGCCGCGGGCCGCCCCCGCGCCCTGCGCCCGGCGGCGCCACAGCGCCCGCGCCCCGCGCAGCATGCCCACCGCCAGCCAGGTCAGATAGCCCGCGCCCACGAACTTGACCACCGCGAAGAGCACCGGGCTGGCGTGCAGCAGCGAGGCCACCCCGCCCGCCGACAGCGCCATCAGGACCGTGTCCCCGCACAGCACCCCGGCCGCCGCCCGGTAGCCGGTACGGGGGCCGCGGCGGGCCGCGACCGATACCACGTACAGCGAGTTGGGGCCCGGCAGCAGGATGATCAGCGCCAGACCGGCCAGATAGGTCGAAAGATCGGTTATCCCCAGCACAACCGGCAGGATGACAGCGGCCCGCCGCGCCGGCCGGATGGTTTCGCCATCCGGACTCGCACCTCACGCGATGTGAGGCCGCACCGTGGAACCCGTACCGAACCGGCATCGACGAGCCCCGCCTCCGGGGCGCGGTCCGCGCCAAGGCGGAGCGGCACCACCAGCGGACCGGGCCGGTGGGAACCCAGGGCAGGCACATGGCGTTGATAGCTTTGGGCGGCACACTGCGATAAACACTCAGTCCGCCCCGAACCTGCGGCCGGGCCTCGCACGAGCCTGCACCCCTCGACCCAGGAGCCTCACACCCGTGAACACCCTCGCGCTCGGCCCTCAGTGGCTGGACCCGGACTATCTGATCGAAACCTTCGGTCTGCTCGGTGTCCTGGCCATCGTTTTCGCGGAGTCCGGCCTGCTCATCGGCTTCTTCCTGCCGGGCGACTCGCTGCTCTTCACCACCGGCCTGCTGGTGACCACCGATGTGATCAAGCAGGAGCTGTGGCTGGTGTGCGTGGCCGTGGCCGTGGCCGCGATCCTCGGTGACCAGGCCGGATATCTGTTCGGCCGGAAGGTGGGGCCGACGCTGTTCCGGCGCCCCGACTCCAAGCTCTTCAAACAGGAGAACGTGGAGAAGGCGCATGAGTTCTTCGAGAAGCACGGGCCGAAGTCGCTGATCCTGGCCCGCTTCGTGCCCATCGTGCGCACGTTCACGCCGATCATCGCGGGCGTGAGCCGGATGAACTACCGCTCGTTCATCATCTTCAACGTCATCGGCGGCGTGCTGTGGGGCACCGGCGTCACCCTGCTCGGCTCGGCGCTCGGGAAGATCGACTTCGTCCATCAGCACATCGAGATGATGCTGATCGCGATCGTGCTGCTGTCGGTCATCCCGATCGTGATCGAGTACCTCCGGGCCCGCGGCAAGGCCAAGAAGGAGGGCGCGGCGGGACCGGCCGAGCCGCAGGGCCCGACCCCGGGTGCCCCCTCCCAGGGGCCGCGCGGACGCCACGCGAAGCGCTGAGCGACACCCGTCGTCCTCCCTCGCTCCCCCGCCCTTTCCCCTGGCTTCACATCCGCTTCACACCGCCCCCACTCCCGCTCGGCGGTCGCCGCCCCGCACAATGGGCTCCGGTGGCCGCCGATGCTGCATCCTTGGCTGCTGAGAACCGTACGGGGAGGCTGGTGAGGAGCGAGAAGACGTGACCCCGGACCGTCAGCACGTGTCGCGTGGTATGAGCGCGCCGGACGTGGACACGGCAGAGAACCAGAAGCCGCAGTCCGACGAGGCCCACAGCGCCTTCACGCCGCCTCTGGGCATCCCCCGGCCGTCCCCGCCCGAGGACGAGCACCCGACATCGGAGTTCGCCGTCCCCGAGGGGCTGAGCGCGGAGGCCCCCAGTGAGCCCGAGGGCTCGGCCTTCGTACCCCCGGCCGGGGTGAAGGCGCCGTCGAGCAACCAGACCACCGGCGGCTTCCCCGCCATCACCCCGCCGAACGGCATCCCCGTCCTCCGGCTGACCAAGGACGCCCCCTGGCAGGACCGGATGCGCACGATGCTGCGCATGCCGATCAGCGAGCGCCCGACGCCCGAGCGGGTGGAGCGGCAGGACGAGACGGGGCCGGCCGTGCCGCGGGTGCTCGACCTCACCCTCCGTATCGCCGAGCTGCTGCTCGCGGGCGGCGAGGGGGCCGAGGACGTCGAGGCGGCGATGCTCGGCGTGGCGCACGCCTACGGGCTCGACCGCTGCGAGCCGACCGTCACCTTCACCCTGCTGTCGGTCAGCTACCAGCCCTCGCTGGTCGACGACCCGGTCACCGCCAGCCGGACCGTACGGCGCCGGGGCACCGACTACACCCGGCTGTCCGCGGTCTTCCGGCTGGTCGACGACATCACCTCACAGGACGACTTCACGCTGGAGGAGGCGTACCGGCGCCTGGCCGAGATACGCCGTAACCGCCACCCCTACCCCGGCTGGGCGCTCACCGTGGCGGGCGGCGGGCTGGCCGGCGCGGCGAGCATGCTGGTCGGCGGTGACTGGCCGGTCTTCTTCGCGGCGGCCATCGGCGCGATGCTCGGCGACCGGCTGGCGTGGCTGGCCTCGGGGCGCGGGCTTCCGGAGTTCTACCAGTTCGTGGCCGCGGCGATGCCGCCCGCCGCGATGGGGGTGGCGCTCAGCCTCGCGAACTCCGGGCTCCAGGCGTCCGCCGTGATCACCGGTGGGCTGTTCGCACTGATCCCGGGGCGGGCCCTGGTCGCGGGCGTCCAAGACGGGCTGACCGGCTATTACATCACCGCGGCGGCGCGCCTCCTCGAGGTCGGCTATCTGATCGTCGGCATCGTCTGCGGTGTCCTCACGGTGCTCTACGGGGGCGTCCAGCTCGATGCCAAGCTCAACCCGGAGGCGGCGCTGCGCCATGTGGAGCGGCCGTACATCCAGATCCTGGCCGCGATGCTGCTCGCGCTGACCTTCTGCATCCTGCTCCAGCAGGAACGGCACACCGTGCTGTTCGCCACGCTCAACGGCGGGGTCGCCTGGGTGGTCTACGGCGCGCTGGCCGACACCGCCGACGTGCCGCCCGTCGCCGCCACGACCGTGGCCGCCGGGCTGGTCGGCCTCTTCGGCCAGTTGCTCTCGCGCTATCGGTACGCCTCGGCGTTGCCGTACGTCACGGCGGCGATCGGGCCCCTGCTCCCCGGTAGCGCGACCTACTTCGGGCTGCTCGCCCTGGCCCAGGGAAACCTGGACCGCGGCATCCCCCACCTCACCCAGGCGGCGGCGCTGGCCCTGGCGATCGCCATAGGGGTGAACCTCGGTGGCGAGGCCGCGCGGCTCTTCCTGAAGACCCCGGGTGCGCCCATGGACCCGTCCGACCGGCGCGCCGCCAAACGCACCAGGGGCTTCTGACCCCAGGGGCTGCCCGCGCCGGGCCGGGCTGCTCGGCCCGGTGGGGCGCGGCGCCGCCGACCCGAAACCGCGGGCAGCCCGGACGCGCCATCAGCCCGAAAACGCGGGCGGGCGGGGCACCCGCTGGGTGCCCCGCCCGCCCGGCGTGGTCAGGACTCAGTGGCCGCCGGCGGCCTCGAGGCGCTTGATGGACGCCTCCACCTCGGCCTCGGCCTCGGCGCGGCCCACCCAGTTGGCCCCCTCGACCGACTTGCCCGGCTCGAGGTCCTTGTAGACCTCGAAGAAGTGCTGGATCTCCAGGCGGTCGAACTCCGAAACGTGATGAATATCACGCAGGTGCTCCACCCGCGGGTCCGAGGCCGGTACGCAAAGCAGCTTGTCATCGCCACCCGCCTCGTCCGTCATCCTGAACATGCCGATGGCACGGCACTTGATCAGGCAGCCGGGGAACGTCGGCTCGTCGAGAATGACCAGTGCGTCCAGCGGGTCGCCGTCCTCGCCGAGGGTGTTCTCGACGAAGCCGTAGTCCGCGGGGTAGCTGGTCGACGTGAAGAGTCGCCGGTCAAGACGGATGCGACCCGTCTCGTGGTCCACCTCGTACTTGTTCCGCGAACCCTTCGGGATCTCGATGGTGACGTCGAACTCCACGGGTGGCTCCTCCATGATCAACACATACGTCTGGTGATTAAGTGTCCCCCACGCAGCTGTGTGGTGGCGAAAGGGGCTGGTCGGTCGTGCCTGAAGCCAGATCGTGGCAGGTCAGGGAGTGGCTGAGCCACCGGCTCAGCCGAGGGTTGCACGAGTTGGACCGCGCGCGGGGGCGTGGGCTGCGCGCGCTGGATCGCGCGCGCGACCGTATCCGGCGCCAGTGGCGGCGCACGCCGCCGGAGCAGCGGCGGACCTGGCAGCTGGTGGCGGTCTCCGCCGGGACCGGCCTGGCGGTCGCCGTGGTGGCGGTGCTCGTGGCCGGGCCGTGGGACGCCGGTCAGCGTACGGCCGAACGCGCCCGCGCCACCGAGGACGGGGTTCCGGGCGGCGGGCGCGACGACGGTCCGGCGCGGCCCGCGCCCAGCGCCGCGCCGGTCCTGGCCGCGCTCGGCGGGCCGGCCGCGCCCCGGTCGCCGGACAGCGGCGAGGACGCCGTACCGCCCCCCACCGGGGCGGGGCTCGCCGACACGCTCGAACCGCTGCTGGAGGACTCCGCGCTGGGCGATGAGCGCTCGGTGTCGGTGGTGGACGTGACCACCGGTCAGCAGGTGTTCGGCAGCAAGGCGGGGACGGCCATGGTCCCCGCCTCGACGATCAAGCTCGCGACCGGCGCCGCGGCCCTCTCCGCCCTCGGCCCGGACCACCGCATCAGGACCAGCGTCGTGGCGGGCGCGGGCGAGAACGACATCGTGCTGGTCGGCGGCGGTGACCCCACGCTCACCGCCCGCGAGGTCACAGGGGACGACCACCCGGCCGCGCTCGTCCAATTGGCCGACGCCACCGCCCGCGCCCTCAAGAAGCGCGGCGCCGGACCCTACCGGCTCGGTTACGACACCTCGCTCTACTCCGGGTCGAAGCTCCACCCGATCGGCCCCAACGAGAACATCTCGCCCGTCGTCCCCCTGATGGCCGACGAAGGCCGTAAGGACGACAGCGACCACGGCCCGGCCCCGCGCGCCACGGACCCGGCCGCCGACGCGGCCGGTACGTTCGCGTCGATGCTGCGCGACCGGGGTGTCGAGGTGACGGGCGAGCCCCGGTCGGGGAAGGCCGCCAAGGGCGCCCGGACGCTGGCCTCCGTCCGCTCCCAGCCGCTGTCCTCGCTCGTCGAGCGAATGCTGACCACCAGCGACAACGACATCGCCGAGGCCCTCTCCCGGCAGACCGCCCTCGCGGCGGGCGAGCCCGCGAGCTTCGCGGGCGGGGCCAAGGCCGTGACCGAGCGGCTGCGGAAGCTCGGGCTGCCGCTGGACGGTGCGCGGATCGCGGACGGCAGCGGGCTCGACCGTGCCGACCATGTGTCCGCCGGGCTGCTCGCCCAGGTGCTGGTGCGCGCCGCCGCCCAGGACCACCCGGAGCTGCGGTCGCTGCTCACCGGGCTGCCGGTGGCCGGTTTCACCGGCACCTTGCGCACCCGCTACGCCGACGGGGTGGGCCGGGGCGTGGTCCGCGCCAAGACCGGCACGCTCACCGGGGTCAACAGCCTCGCGGGTTCGGTCGTGGACGCGGACGGCCGGCTGCTGGTCTTCGCGTATCTGACGAACGGCACCACCGACCCGAACGGCGCCCAGCACGCCCTGGACCGGATGGCCTCGGCCCTCGCCAACTGCGGCTGCCGCTGACCTGCCGCTGACCTGCCGCTGAACCGGAGCGGCGGACCGGGCGGCGGACGGGGCGGCGGACCGGAGGCGGGGCGGCCGCCTGCGCGGGCCCTGGTGTCCTCCCGGATGGGGCGCGGGCCACGTACCGTGAAGCCATGACGAGCATCGGTGGTGTGGAGATGGTCGACTGGAACCTCGCGGTCGCGACCGCGACCCGGCTGGTGCGCCCGGGGCCCGAGGTCAGCCGCGAGGAGGCACGCGCCGTCGTCGCGGAGCTGCGCCGGCACGCCAAGTCCTCGGAGGAGCACGTCCGCGGATTCACCCGGATGGCCGTCTCGGGCGGTCCGGCTTCCGACACCCCCGTCCTCGTGGTGGACCGCACGGGCTGGATCAAGGCCAATGTGGCGGGCTTCCGGCAGCTCCTCAAACCGCTGCTGGGCAAGATGCAGGACCGGCGCGGCGGACTGCCCGGCGGGGCCGTGCTGGGCACGGTCGGCGGCAAGGTGACCGGGGTGGAGCTGGGGATGCTGCTGTCGTTCCTCGCCTCCCGGGTGCTCGGCCAGTACGAGACCTTCGCGCCTGCGACCCGTGAGCTGCCCGCCGGCTCCCCGGGCGGCGGCCGGCTGCTGCTGGTGGCGCCCAACATCGTCCATGTGGAGCGGGAGCTCGACGTGGCCCCGCACGACTTCCGGCTGTGGGTCTCGCTGCACGAGGAGACCCACCGCACCCAGTTCACCGCCGTGCCCTGGCTGCGCGACCACATCGAGTCCGAGATCCAGGCGTTCCTCGGCGAGACCGATGTGGACCCGGCCACCCTGCTGGAGCGGATCCGCGAGGCCGTCCAGTCGCTGAGCGGCGGCCGTTCCGGCGAGGAGGGGGACGCGGCGGAGGGCGGCGCGCCCACCATCATCGAGCTCGTCCAGACCCCGGCCCAGCGCGAGATCCTGGCCCGGCTGACCGCGGTGATGTCGCTGCTGGAGGGGCACGCCGACTACGTCATGGACGGGGTGGGGCCGGAGGTCGTGCCGTCCGTGGCGGAGATCCGGGAGAAGTTCCAGAAGCGCCGGGCGAGCGGCGCGGGCCGGCTGGACCAGGCGCTGCGCAAGCTGCTGGGGCTCGACGCCAAGCTGCGGCAGTACCGTGACGGTGAGCGGTTCGTACGGGCCGTGGTGAACCAGGTCGGCATGGACGGTTTCAACCGGGTCTGGACCTCGCCCAACACCCTTCCGACCAAGGCGGAGATCAGCAAACCCGCCGAGTGGGTCGCGCGGGTGCACCGCACGGCGGAGTCGTAGAACAAGCACACCCCCCGGCACACCCGGAAACGGACGAATGCTCCCCTCAATCACTCGTCCGAGGGACCGTTGGCGACGGGTAGGCGTGCGATGCTCGGGGAACAGCTCGCTTCTGTCACCATCGACATACGCAGCGTGACGAAAGCCCTCGCCCCCGAGGCACCCCCTCGAACTGACAGATGGGAAAACGGACATGGGTCCCCATCCAGCGGTCGCCGCGATACGCCTCGCGGTCCGCCGCGTCCTCCACGACGTCCTCGTCGCCCAGTCGGCCTCATCCTCACCCACCTCGCCCTCTTCGCCCTCCCCGGTTTCCTCGCCCGCCGAGCCCGCCGAGCCCGCCGCGCCCGCACCGGTCCGTCCGGCCGCCGCCACCCCCCGAGGCTCCGCATCCCGCGGCTCCGCCCCGCGCGACGACGCGCCGCTCGTGCTCGCCGCCTGCTCGGGCGGCGCCGACTCCATGGCGCTCGCCTCCGCCCTCGCCTTCGAGGCCCCCCGGCTCGGCCTGCGCGCCGGCGGGATCACCGTCGACCACGGCCTCCAGCAGGGGTCCGACGCCCGCGCCGCCGAGGTCGCCGACCGGATGCGGGCCCTGGGCCTGGCGCCGGTCGAGGCCGTCGCCGTGTCCGTCGGCCGGGACGGCGGCCCCGAGGCCGCCGCCCGGGACGCCCGCTACGCCGCGCTGGACGCCGCCGCCGACCGCCACGGCGCCGCCGCCGTGCTGCTCGGCCACACCCGGGACGACCAGGCCGAGACGGTTCTGCTGGGCCTCGCCCGCGGCTCCGGCACCCGCTCGCTGTCCGGTATGGCCTGGGTCTCCGGGGCCGGCGGCCGCTACCGCCGCCCCTTCCTCCAGCTGGACCGGCACACCGTCCGCCAGGCGTGCCTGGCCCAGTCGCTGCCCGTCTGGGAGGACCCGCACAACGCGGACCCGGCCTACACCCGCTCCCGGGTCCGCCACGAGGCCCTGCCCATCCTGGAGAAGGCGCTGGGCAAGGGCGTGGTCGAGGCGCTGGCCCGTACCGCCCAGCTCTCCCGTGACGACGCCGACGCCCTCGACGCCTGGGCCGCCCGCGCCGAGGCCGATGTGATGACCACCGCACCGGCGGCGGCCGGTGGCGCGCAGGCCGTGCATCTCGACACCGTCGGCCTGCACGGACTGCCCGCCGCCGTCCGCCGCCGGGTGCTGCGCCGCGCCGCCATCGCCGCGGGCGCGCCCGCCGGATCGCTCTTCGCCCGGCACATCGAAGAGGTGGACCGGCTGATCACCGGCTGGCGGGGCCAGCGGGCCATCAACCTCCCCGGCCGCGTCGAGGTCCGCCGTGAGGGTGGCAGACTGGTCATCCGGCAGGGCTGATCCGCCCGAGCCAGATGAGCCGGTACGTCGAACGAGAGTGGCGCGGGTGGACGACAAGGACATGGGCACCGACCTCAAGTCGGTCCTCATCACCGAGGAAGAGATCAACGCGAAGCTGGCCGAGCTGGCCGCCGCCATCGACGAGGAGTACGCGGGCAAGGATCTGCTGATCATCGGCGTGCTCAAGGGCGCGGTCATGGTGATGGCGGACCTGGCGCGGGCCCTGTCCACGCCCGTCACCATGGACTGGATGGCCGTGTCGTCCTACGGCGCGGGCACCCAGTCCTCCGGTGTGGTGCGTATCCTGAAGGACTTGGACACCGACATCAAGGGCAAACACGTCCTGATCGTCGAGGACATCATCGACTCCGGACTGACGCTGTCGTGGCTGCTGTCGAACCTGGGCTCGCGTGAGCCGGCCTCGCTGAACGTCTGCACCCTGCTGCGCAAGCCGGAGGCGGCCAAGGTCGCCATCGATGTGAAGTGGGTCGGCTTCGACATTCCCAATGAGTTCGTCGTCGGCTATGGCCTGGACTACGCCGAGAAGTACCGGAACCTTCGGTTCGTCGGCACCCTGGCCCCTCACGTCTACGGCGGCTGACGGCGCCGCGGCCCCCTGGGAACCTGGCGGGGTTTTCCGCCGTTGGAGCAGGGGAAGGCGGTTTTGTTAACAGTCCACGGCGGCGTCGGGTGACAATGCTGGGGTACCGTCCGAAGGTCAGTCTTTTTCGAGACTGAGGGTTACACAGCTCATACACCGCAAATACACCGCAAATACACCGCACGCACAGGCGCCCCTCCAGGGCTGCCGTGCCTCACTGTGGCAGGAGGGACGGGGCGGCTTCGCCCCGTATGGATGGACGTGAAGCGCTACTTCCGTGGGCCGGTCATGTGGATCGTGCTGGCCGTCCTCGCCGTGGTCGTGTTGATGCAGGTCGTCGGCTCGTCCGGCGGCTACAAGTCGGTGGACACCAGTCAGGTCGTCAAGGCGATCAACCAGAACCAGGTCCAGTCCGCCGAACTGACGACCGGCGACGAGCACAAGGTAAAGATCAAGCTCAAGGACAACGTCGCCAAGATCTCGGGCAGCAATAAGCTCCAGGCCACCTACATCGGTGACCAGGGCGTCGATCTCGCCAAGACGCTGCAGGCCAATGCCCAGAAGCCGAACGGGATCCCCGACGGGTACAACGTCTCGACGTCGAAGCAGAACCCGTTCGTCGGGATCCTGCTCTCGCTGCTCCCGTTCGTGCTGATCGTCGTCGTCTTCCTGTTCCTGATGAACCAGATGCAGGGCGGCGGCTCCCGGGTGATGAACTTCGGCAAGTCGAAGGCCAAGCTGATCACCAAGGACACCCCCAAGACGACCTTCACCGATGTGGCGGGGGCCGACGAGGCGGTGGAGGAGCTCCAGGAGATCAAGGAGTTCCTCCAGGAGCCGGCGAAGTTCCAGGCCGTGGGCGCCAAGATCCCCAAGGGTGTGCTGCTCTACGGCCCGCCCGGTACGGGTAAGACGCTGCTCGCGCGCGCCGTCGCGGGCGAGGCGGGTGTCCCGTTCTACTCGATCTCCGGCTCCGACTTCGTCGAGATGTTCGTCGGTGTGGGTGCCTCCCGTGTCCGCGACCTGTTCGAGCAGGCCAAGGCCAACGCCCCGGCCATCGTCTTCGTCGACGAGATCGACGCCGTCGGCCGGCACCGTGGCGCGGGCATGGGCGGCGGCCATGACGAGCGTGAGCAGACGCTGAACCAGCTGCTCGTCGAGATGGACGGCTTCGATGTGAAGGGCGGGGTCATCCTGATCGCCGCCACCAACCGGCCCGACATCCTCGACCCCGCGCTGCTGCGTCCGGGCCGCTTCGACCGGCAGATCGCCGTCGACCGCCCGGACATGCAGGGCCGGCTGGAGATCCTCAAGGTCCACCAGAAGGGCAAGCCGGTCGCCCCGGACGTCGACCTGTCGGCCGTCGCCCGCCGCACCCCCGGCTTCACCGGTGCCGATCTGTCGAACGTGCTGAACGAGGCCGCTCTGCTGACGGCCCGCAGCGACAAGAAGCTGATCGACAACCACTTCCTGGACGAGGCGATCGACCGTGTCGTGGCCGGTCCGCAGAAGCGGACCCGGATCATGAGCGACAAGGAGAAGAAGATCACCGCGTACCACGAGGGCGGTCACGCCCTGGTCGCGGCGGCGTCTCCGAACAGCGACCCGGTGCACAAGGTCACGATCCTCTCCCGTGGCCGGGCCCTGGGCTACACCATGGTCCTGCCCGACGAGGACAAGTACTCGACCACGCGCAACGAGATGCTCGACCAGCTCGCCTACATGATGGGCGGCCGGGCGGCCGAGGAGCTCGTCTTCCACGACCCGACCACGGGCGCGTCCAACGACATCGAGAAGGCGACCGCCACGGCCCGCGCGATGGTCACGCAGTACGGCATGACCGAGCGGCTCGGCGCGATCAAGTTCGGCTCCGACAACTCCGAGCCGTTCCTGGGCCGTGAGATGGCTCACCAGCGCGACTACTCCGAAGAGGTCGCCGCGCTGGTGGACGAGGAGGTCAAGAAGCTCATCGAGGCCGCGCACAACGAGGCGTGGGAGATCCTCGTCGAGAACCGGGACGTCCTGGACAACCTGGTGCTGGCGCTGCTGGAGAAGGAGACGCTGAACAAGGAGGAGATCGCCGAGATCTTCGCCCCGGTCGTCAAGCGCCCGGCCCGCCCGGCGTGGACCGGCTCCTCGCGGCGTACGCCCTCGACCCGCCCGCCGGTGCTCTCCCCCAAGGAGCTGGCCCCGGCCAACGGCGCCCAGCCCACCTCGGCGGCTTCGCTGACCAAGAGCACCGCCCCGGAGGACGGCGCCGAGCGCCCCGAGGGGTCGGGCTCCGGTTCGGAGAGCTGATCCCGGCACCGGGCCCGTCCCCGGTGACCCCGGAATGAACGCCGCGTCCACCAGGTTCTAGCCTGGTGGACGCGGCATTTCGCGTTTGTACGTGTTGTGTGTGAGGAACGAGGCAGCTCCATGACCGACCCGGTGACGCTGGACGGCGAGAGTTCCATCGGCGTGTTCGACGAGAAGCGCGCCGAGAACGCGATCCGCGAGTTGCTGATCGCCGTCGGCGAGGACCCGGACCGGGAGGGGCTGCGCGAGACGCCGGGACGGGTCGCCCGCGCCTACAAGGAGATCTTCGCGGGGCTGCGCCAGGAGCCCGAGGACGTTCTGACCACCACCTTCGACCTGGGCCACGATGAGATGGTGCTGGTCAAGGACATCGAGGTGATGTCCTCCTGCGAGCACCACCTGGTGCCCTTCGTGGGCGTCGCCCATGTGGGCTACATCCCGTCCAACGACGGCAAGATCACCGGGCTGTCCAAGCTGGCCCGGCTGGTGGACGTCTTCGCCCGCCGCCCCCAGGTCCAGGAGCGGCTGACCACGCAGATCGCCGACTCCCTGATGCGGATACTGGAGCCGCGCGGGGTGATCGTGGTGGTCGAGTGCGAGCACATGTGCATGACCATGCGCGGGGTGCGCAAGCCCGGCGCCAAGACGCTCACCTCGGCCGTCCGCGGCCAGCTGCGTGACCCGGCCACCCGGGCCGAGGCGATGAGCCTCATCATGGCCCGCTGAGGACCCCGCCTCGGACGCGACCCGCGACCCCCCGAGCCACGGACGCGACCCCCCGAGGGCTTCGCTCAGGGGCGGGCCGCCGCGGCAGGGCCGTTGCCGTCGCGGTCGTCGTCCTCCGGGAGCTTGCAGACCCGCTCCAGGAAGAACGCGGCCGCCACCACCCCTACGGCCGCCAGGACCGAGGCCCCGGCGTAGAGCGCCTGATCCCGGCGGGCGGGCACATCGAGCTGCTCCATGGCCAGGAAGACCCCCGCACCGCCGTACATCCCCGCGACCAGCGCCGCCACCAGCGCACTGGCCTGCCCGAAGACCACCGCACGGGCGGCCACCATCGGGTCCACACCCTTGGCGCCGGGCTGACGCTCCCGCTGGGCGCGCAGCCGGGACCGCAGCGACAGCGCGGTGGCGGCCAGCACGACCGCGATCAGTGCCAGCACGATCGGCGCGGCCACCGGCACGCTCGGCAGTGACCCGTACGTGTCCCACAGCCGGGATCCCGCCCACGACACCACGCCGGCCACGGCGAACAGCCCGACCAGCACCCCGATCCGAAGTTGCCTCACCGACCGGTCGCCCCTCAATTCAGTACGTGCCAACGTCCCCGGAACCCCTCCGGAGCCCGGAACCTCTCCGGAGCAACGTCTACTCGGGCAGTCGCAGTTCCAGATCGGTGCGGACCCGGACCCCGTCCTGGCCCAGCGCCGCCAGCAGCGCCGCGACCGCCCCGCGCCCGGGGACCTCGGCCTGCGGGTCCACGTCGTTCCACGGCACCAGGACGAAGGCGCGCTCATGGGCGCGCGGATGCGGCAGGGTGAGCTGGGGGTCGTCGGACACCACGTCCTGGTACGCCACGATGTCCACGTCGATGGTGCGCGGGCCCCAGCGCTCGTCCCGCACCCGCTCGAACGCCTCCTCGATCGCGTGGCCGCGCTCCAGCAGCGAGGACGGCGGCAGCGTGGTCTTGATCAGCACCACCGCGTTGAAGTACGTGGCCTGGGTGCCCGGCTCCACACCCCACGGGTCCGTCTCGTACACCGGCGACACGGCCTTGACCCGCAGCCCCGGGGTGTCCTCCAGCGCGTCGATGGCGCCCTGGAGGGTCTCCAGGCGGTTGCCCAGGTTGCTGCCGAGCGAGATCACCGCTCGTTTGGGGTTGCTCAACGTCACATCGGCGGCGTCCACCTGTTCCACGACGGAGGTGGGAACGGGCTGCACGGTCGGGTCGCTGCTGCTCATACTCGGCTCCGGGTGATGGTGATGGTCACGTCGTCGAAGGGCACGGTGATCGGGGCCTGCGGCTTGTGCACCACGACCTCGACCTCCCGCACCACGTCGTGCTCGAGGCACCGGTCGGCGATCCGCTCGGCCAGCGTCTCGATCAGATCGACCGGCTCACCCCGTACCACGTCCACGACCTCCTCCGCCACCACGCCGTAGTGCACGGTCTTGCCGAGGTCGTCAGCGGCCGCGGCGGGCCGAGTGTCCAGGCCGAGCACGAGGTCCACCACGAAGTCCTGGCCCTCCTCGCGCTCATGGGGTAGCACACCGTGGTGCCCGCGAGCCTTCAGGCCGCGCAGTGCGACACGATCCACCTGAATCACTCCTGCTGGTCGTCGGTACGCGGGCACGTCCCGGCCCTTTCCGGAACGCACCACCCGTCCCCTGCCGTATGCGGGGGTACCTGCCTCGAATCTACCTGCGGGCCCCGTCCGCATTCGCCCATGGGGTGGGCGGCGCCCCTCCGACGCTCCGCGTCCCAGCCTTCTACCCCCACCGCGCGGGGCTCGAACGGGGTGCGGTCAGCCCGGCATCAACCCGCCGCCGGCGGGTCCTTCGGGGCCGCCCGGCTCCTCGTCGTCGCTCTCCGCGAGCACCGGGGAGCCGTGGTGCGCCCAGACCTTCCAGCCGTCCTCCGTACGGCGGAACACGTTCGTGGCGACGACCAGCTGGCCCACCAGCGGGCCCAGCTGTCCCTCCTCCTCCGCGGGGGCGCCGCTGAGGATGTTCTCGGTGCAGGTCACCAGGGCGGTGTCGGACATCACCGACACCTCGACATCGGTCAGGAAGAACTGGATGTAGTCCGTATTGGCCATAATCAGCGCATAGGAGCGGAGCACCTCGCCGCGGCCGCGCAGCACCGGCCAGCCCGGGTGGACACAGGACACCTCGGTGTCGGGTGAGTCCAGCCACAGCCGTTGCAGCGTGGCGTGGTCGCCCTGCTCCATGGCCTCGTACAGCGCGGTGTTCACCAGCGCCACACGCTCGTTGTCGGTAAGGGAAGTCACAGCGCTCCCGCCGTGTTCTCGGCCGCTTCGATGGCCCGCGCCACGCGCACCGCGTCCGCGCTGGCCCGTACCTCGTGCACCCGGACGGCCCAGGCGCCCTCGCGCGCCGCGAGCGCGGAGACCGCCGCGGTGGCGGCGTCCCGCTCCCGGGCGGGCGGCGGGGTGCCTCCGTCGCCCGCCAGGACGCGCCCCAGGAACCGCTTGCGGGAGGCCGCCACCAGCAGCGGCCGGCCCAGCTCCCGCAGCGCGGACAGATGCGCCACCAGCGCCAGGTCCTGCCCGGCGTCCTTGGCGAAGCCCAGGCCCGGGTCGACCACGATCCGCTCCGGGTCGATACCGCCCGCGACCGCCTGCTCCAGGCTGGTGCGCAGCTCGGCGACGACCTCGCCGACCACGTCCGCGTAGACCGCCCGGTCGTTCATGTCGACCGACTGGCCGCGCCAGTGCATCACCACGAACGGCACCCCCGCCGCGGCCACCATGGGCACCATCGCGGGGTCGGCGGCGCCGCCGCTGACGTCGTTGACCAGCCGGGCACCGGCCGCCACGGCCTGCTCGGCCACCGCGGCCCGCATGGTGTCCACGCTGATCACGACCCCGGCCGCGGCCAGCTCCCGGACGACGGGGATCACCCGGCGCAGCTCCTCGGCCTCGTCGACGCGCGCCGCGCCGGGGCGGGTCGACTCACCGCCGACGTCCACCAGGTCGGCCCCGGCGGCGACCAGATCGAGACCGTGCTTGACGGCCAGTTCGGTGTCGAACCACTGGCCGCCGTCGGAGAAGGAGTCGGGTGTGACGTTCACCACGCCCATCACCGCGCACCGGTCCCACTCCGGCAGTCCGGCCACCCGGCCCCGCCCATGCAACGTGCTCATGTCCCCAGACTAGGCGTAGCGGCGGCCCGGCCGGGCGGTGGCGAGGTGCGGCAGGCCGCGCCTGCCGCAGCTGCCGCGTCTGCCGACCGTCGGCTGGCTGGTCAGGCCGCCTGGCGCAGCTCCCGGCCCTCGGTCAGGTGCCGATGGGCGCACGGCCGGCGCTCGGGGCGCGGTCCGCGGCGCAGCAGCCGGGGCAGGGCCAGCGAGACGAACCCCTCGGCCTGCATCGCGGCCAGGCCGATCCGGGGCAGGTCGCGGGTGTTGCGGAAGACCACGAAGCGCGGCTCCCAGCGCGGCTGGAACTTGGCGTTGAACTTGTACAGCGACTCGATCTGGAACCAGCGGGAGAGGAACACCAGCAGCGCCCGCCAGCCCCGCAGCACCGGGCCGGCGCCCAGCTTCTCGCCGCGCGCCAGCGCCGAGCGGAACATCGCGAAGTTCAGTGACACCCGCCGCACGCCCAGCTCGGGGGCGGCCCGCAGCGCGGCCACGATCAGCAGCTCGTTCATGCCCGGGTCGGCGCTCCGGTCGCGCCGCATCAGGTCCAGCGACATCCCGTCCGGACCCCACGGCACGAAGTGCAGGACGGCCTTCAAGTCCCCGTACGGGCCCTCCTCGGCGCCCTCGGCGGCGGTCTTGTGGGCGGTGGCGATGACCGCGTCCCCGTCCGCCGGGTCGCCGATCCGGCCCAGCGCCATGGAGAAGCCGCGCTCGGTGTCGGTACCCCGCCAGTCGGCGGCGGCGCGCCGGATGGTCTCCAGCTCCTCGGGGCTCAGGTCGGCGGCGCGCCGCACCCGGGTCCGGTAGCCGGCCCGCTCGATCCGCTTGACCATCTGGCGCACGTTGCGCATGGCACGGCCGGACAGGGTGAAGTCCGCCACATCGACGATGGCCTCGTCGCCGAGTTCCAGCGCGTCCAGGCCGGTCTCCCGGGTCCACACCTCGCCGCCGGTCTCGCTGCACCCCATCACCGCCGGGGTCCAGGAGTGGGCCCGCGCCTCGTCCATGAAGCGGGCGATGGCGCCGGGCCACGCCTCCACGTCGCCGACCGGGTCGCCGCTGGCGAGCATCACCCCGGAGACCACGCGGTAGCAGACCGCGGCCTTGCCGCTGGGGGAGAAGACCACGCCCTTGTCGCGGCGGAGCGCGAAGTGGCCGAGCGAGTCGCGGCCCCCGTGGGCGGCGAGCAGGTCCCGCAGCCGCTCCTCGTCCCGCGGGGTGAGCCGGGCGGCGGGGTGTTCGGGACGGAAGGCGAGATAGGCGGTGGTGGCGACGGTCAGCAGGCCGAGCGCGCCGAGCGAGTAGCCGACGGTGTAGTCCGCGCCGTGGCGGTAGTCGACCGGCCCCTCGAAGCCGAACAGACCCCACAGGACGTGTTCCAGCTGATCGCCGAGCGAGGGACGGCCTTCGATGGAGTGCGGGTGCGAGCGCACGATGAGCAGCCCGACGCCGACACTGACCGCGCCCAGACCCACGAAATTGGCCAGCGCCATCCAGCGGCTGCGCGGATCGGGCAGCGCCGCGAACTCGGCGCGGTAGCGGATCAGCACCGCCATCAGGACCAGGGAGAGGGCCATGCCGATGATCGAGTGCCGGTAGAGCAGCTGTGCGGCCGCGCCGACGGGCAGCAGCCCCACGGCCGCGACCCAGGCCCGCCGCTTACGCCGCTTGAGGCCGTGGGCCAGCATCAGCAGCAGCAGGCCGACCACGATCGACGCGGCGGCCGCCAGGGAGCTCACGGCGCCCGGCAGCAGCTCGGCGAGGGCGTGCACCCTGCTGTGCCGCAGCCGGGGGAAGACGATGTCCATCAGCCCGATCAGCGTGCAGGCGGTGCCGACGGCCGTCGGCACCGCCTCCGGCCTAGGACCGCGCAGCAGGCGCCGAAACCGGGTGGGAACCTCTCCGGACGTTTCGGCATCTTGACTGTCAGGCATGTCCATTCCCGTCGCATCGGTCAAGGGGATCTTTGGTTCTGTTGCGCGGCATCCGCACGATTTGCGTCCAGTAAGACGGCGTTCGAGGGAGCGGGGTTGCTTCCCCGGCCACCGCTGGGAGGCGCCCCCGGTGGCCCGGAGCCGACCGCCCGGCAGAAAGATAGTGATGGGTCTCACGAGCAACAACATCGTGATCGCGGCGGCCGTCGCGGCGTTGCTGCTGTTCGCGGTCACGATATGGCTGTGGCCCCGGCTGGCCGGGCGCGGGGTGGCCCCCGTGCTCGGCCGGGCCGGTCTGCTGCTGGGCACGCAGCTGACCGTGTTCGTGGCGGTCGGGCTGTTCGCCAACCAGTCCTTCGGTTTCTACGGCTCCTGGTCGGACCTGTTCGGTACGCAGGACGAGCCGGGTGTCGTGGTGGACCACGACACGCCGGGCACCCGGGTGCGGGTCACCGACACCCGCCACCTGGCCGTGGCGGGCGACTCGTCGCCCGAGGTCGCCGGGCGGATCGAGAAGGTGGACATCCAGGGGCCGGTCTCGCGGATCGTGAGCCCCGCCTACGTCTATCTGCCGCCGGAGTACTTCCGGCCCGAGTACGCCCGGCGGACCTTCCCCGCCGCGCTGGTGCTGACCGGCTATCCGGGCACCACCGAATCCCTCATCAATGGCCTGAAATATCCCCAGAAGGCGCACAAGCTGGTCGCTTCGGGGAAAATGCAGCCCCTCGTGCTGGTGATGATGCGGCCGACGGTCGCACCGCCGCGCGACACCGAATGCGTGGACGTCCCCAGGGGCCCGCAGACCGAGACGTTCTTCACAGAGGACCTGCCCAAGGCCGTGGCCCAGCACTACCGGGTGGGCAAGCGGGCCCGTAACTGGGGCGTCATCGGGAATTCCACCGGCGGCTACTGCGCCCTGAAGATGGCGATGCGCCACCCCGACGCGTTCTCCGCGGCCGCCGGACTCTCCCCGTCGTACCGGGCGCCGATCGACGCGACCACCGGCGATCTGTTCGGCGGCAGCGAGCGGCTGGAGCGGGAGAACGACCTGATGTGGCGGCTGGACCACAAGCCGGCGCCGCCGGTGTCGCTACTGGTCTCCAGCAGCGCGCACGGCGAGCAGAACTACCAGGACACCGTGCGCTTCGTGAACAAGGTGAAGCGGCTGAACCGGCGCGGGGAGCCCACCCGCATCTCGTCGATCATCCTGGACACCGGCGGTCACAACTTCAACACCTGGAAGCGGGAACTGCCCGCCGCGCTGGAGTGGCTCGCCGGCCGCCTCGGCGACCGCTGAGGCGGCCGTTTTCCCGCCCCACACCCGCCCTCCGCGCGGCTCCGCCGCATGGCGCCCTGCCGCACGCTGGTGCTGCCCAGCGGCTCCGCCGTATGGCGCCTTGCCGGGCGGTGGTGCTGCCCAGCGGCTCCGCCGCGTGGCAGGGCGCTGCCCGTGCGAGGCGCGCGGGCCTGTGCGTTGTGTGCGGGCCTGGTCCCGGAGTGGGGTGTGCGGGCTCGCGCGGGGGCGGGTGCGGGTCTTCGGCACGGGTTGCGCGGGGCCCCTCGCCGCGGGCGCGCGGCGCGGGCCGGGGGCGCGTGCCGTGGTCGACGGGGGCGGAGCCCCCTACGCGTCGGCGACGGTCTGGAGCTGGACGTCACCGCGGGCGACGCCGCCCGCGTCGGCGTCGATCGAGCGGCGCAGGGCCTCGTGCAGGCGGGCCGGGGTGAGGACGCCGAGGAAGCGGTCCTCGTCGAGGACCGCGATCCAGCCCGCGTCGTGCTGGAGCATCGTGCTGAACGCCTGCTTGAGCGGCGCCCCGACCGGCAGCCACGCCTCCATCCGGCGCGCGTGGTCCCGTACGGTCCCCTTCTCGCCGTCGGCCGCGTCCGCCGGGATCCAGCCGTGCAGCCGCTCCGCGTCGTCCAGGACGACGGCCCAGCGCGCCCCGTCCGAGGCCAGCCGGGCGGCCGCCTTGGGGAGCGGGTCGTCGAGGTGGACGACGGGCGGCTGTTCCAGGTCGCCGGGTTCGATGGGGGTGACCGACAGCCGCTTCAGCCCGCGGTCGGCGCCGACGAAGTCGGCCACATACGGGGTGGCGGGCGCGCCCAGCACCGTGGCGGGGGTGTCGAACTGCTCGATCCGCCCCGACCCGTAGACCGCGATCCGGTCCCCGAGCCGGACCGCCTCCTCGATGTCATGGGTCACGAAGAGCACCGTTTTGCGCACCTGCGACTGAAGGCGCAGGAATTCGTTCTGCAGATGTTCCCGGACGACCGGGTCGACCGCGCCGAACGGCTCGTCCATCAGCAGCACCGGCGGATCCGCGGCCAGCGCGCGGGCCACGCCGACGCGTTGCCGCTGTCCGCCCGAGAGCTGGTCGGGGTAGCGGTCGCCGTAGACGGACGGGTCGAGGCCGACCAGGTCGAGCAGCTCGGCGGCGCGCTCCCGCCCCTTCTTCCGCTGCCAGCCCAGCAGATGCGGCACGGTGGAGGTGTTCTCCAGCACGGTCTTGTGCGGGAAGAGCCCGACCTGCTGGATGACGTAGCCGATCCGGCGGCGCAGGGCGACCGGATCCGCCTCGGCGATGTCCTCGCCGTCCACCAGGATCCGCCCCGACGTCGGCTCGATGAGCCGGTTCACCATCTTCATCGTCGTGGTCTTGCCGCAGCCCGAGGGGCCGACGAGCGTGATCAGCTCACCCTCCGCCACCTCGAAGGAGAGGCCGTCCACGGCCGTTGTGCCATCGGCGTAGCGCTTGGTGACATGCTCGAAACGGATCATGGCTCCCCATTGTTGCCGCATTCGTGGCAGACATTGTTGCTGTTGTGTGGCGATCGGACGAGATTGTCATCTCCCGGGGTTAGGGTCACCAGGAATTGGTGAAGGGCAACCGGTCCGCGACCGACGGGGGAGGTGAGCGTATGGCCGACGGAAACTGTCTGATCAGTAACGAGTGGATATGCGGTGAGTATGTACGCACACGTGGTCAGGAGCTGACGGACGCGACGCTCGAACATGTGTGGATCACACTCGCCTCGGTCGCGATCGGTCTGGTGGTCGCCTTTCCGCTGGCGCTGCTGGCCCGCCGCTGGCGGGCCGTGGCCGGACCGGTGCTGGGGCTGACCACGATCCTCTACACGGTGCCGTCGCTGGCGATGTTCTCGCTGCTGCTGCCCGTGTTCGGGATCTCGGCCGCGGTGGTGATCACCGGCCTGGTGCTCTATTCGCTGACGATCCTGGTGCGCAACATCATGGCCGGTCTCGCCTCGGTGCCCGAGGAGGCGCGGGAGGCGGCCCGGGGCATGGGATACGGCCCGCTGCGGCTGCTCTTCGGCGTGGAACTGCCCCTCGCGCTGCCCGCGCTGATGGCCGGTCTGCGGATCACGACCGTCTCCACGGTCTCGCTCACCACGGTGGGCGCGATCATCGGCTACGGCGGCCTCGGCAACCTCATCTACGAGGGCATGCGCAGCTTCTTCAAGGCCGAGGTGCTCACCGCCTCGGTGCTGTGCGTGGCGCTGGCGGTCGTGGCGGATCTGCTGCTGCTCGCCCTCCAGCGGCTGCTGACGCCGTGGACGCGCAAGAGTCGGAAGGGCACCGCCTGATGGACGTCGTCGCCAAGGCGTGGACCTGGCTGGCCACCGGTTCGCACTGGACCGGGCCCGACGGGGTGTGGCACCGGCTCGGCCAGCATCTGTTCCTGACCTTCGTCTGCCTGGCGATCGCCTGCGCGGTGGCGCTGCCGATCGCCGTGGCGCTCGGCCACATCGGCAAGGGCGGCGCGCTCGCGGTCAACATCTCCAACGCGGGGCGCGCCGTGCCCACCTTCGCCGTGCTGGTGCTGCTGCTGCTCAGCCCGCTGGGGTCGCACGGTCAGTGGCCCACGATCATCGCGCTGGTGCTGTTCGCCATCCCGCCGCTGCTCACCAACGCCTATGTCGGGGTGCGCGAGGCGGACCGGGAGGTCGTGGAGGCGGCCCGCGGCATGGGGATGACCGGCGGCCAGCTGATCCGTCGGGTCGAGCTGCCGCTGGCGTTCCCGCTCGTCATGACGGGGGTGCGGACCGCCGCGGTGCAGGTCGTGGCCACCGCGACGCTGGCCGCGCTGCCCGGCGGCGGCGGGCTCGGCCGGATCATCACGGCGGGCTTCCGGCTCACCGACACCCCGCAGGTGGTGGCCGGGGCGGTGCTGGTCGCCGCCCTCGCGCTGGCGGTCGAGGGCGTCTTCGTGGTGCTGGGCCTGGTGCTGGACCCGATGCGGCGCAGGACGGGGCGGCGGCCGGCCGCCGCCCAGCGCCCGCCCGCCGACCAGGCGCCCACGTCACCCGCGCTGACGACGTAGCACACGGCGCGGGGGCCCCGTGACCGGATGCCGAGCGCGGACGGCGCGGATGGCGCGCACAACGCTGACAACAATGGATGGGGAACCCATGAGCAAGATCTATCGGGCGGCGGCCGCCGTGGCGGGAGCCGCCGTGCTGACGGCCGGTCTGACCGCCTGTGGCGGCGACAGCCTGGAGAAGTCGGGCGGCGGCGACAGCTCCGGTGAACCGGGCAAGGGCTCGCTGGTGATCGGGTCCGCCTCCTTCTCCGAGTCGAAGATCCTCGCGGAGCTGTACGCGGGGCTTCTGAAGGACGCCGGCTATTCCACTTCGATCAAGACGGTGGACGCCCGCGAGCTGTATGAACCGGCCCTGGAGAAGGGCCAGATGGATGTCGTACCGGAGTACGCGGCGACGCTGGCCGAATTCCTCAACCAGAAGAAGAACGGGTCGAATGCCGCCCCGGTGGCCTCCTCGGACATCGACGAGACGGTCACGGCGCTGAAGAAGCTCGCCGGACCGCGCGGACTGAAGGTGCTGGACCCGGGTAAGGCCGTGGATCAGAACGCCTTCGCGGTCAGCCGTGACTTCGCCCGGAAGCACGACCTCAAGACGCTCTCCGACCTCGGGAAGTCGAAGCAGAAGGTCACCCTGGCGGCGGGTGACGAATGCCCGAAGCGGCCCTTCTGCCAGCCGGGTCTGGAGAAGACGTACGGCATCGACGTCGCCGGGATCGACCCGCTGGACATCGGCAGCGTCCAGGCCAAGCAGGCGGTCAAGGACGGTAAGGACCAGATGGTCCTGACCACGACCACGGACAGCACGCTTGATCAGTTCGGACTGGTGCTGCTCGACGACGACAAAAATCTCCAGAATGCCGACAACGTACTTCCCGTGGTGAATGCGAAGTCCGCTGGTTCGCAGAAGATCGCGGACACGCTGAACAAGCTGAACACCGTGTTGACGACCACGGATCTGGCCGAACTCAACAAGAAGGTCGACGCCGAGCGGCTCAAGCCGGCCGAGGTCGCCGATGACTACCTGCGGGACAAGGGACTGGTGAAGTAGGATCAAAACCCCGCTCGGGAGGGTTCGGTAAGTGATCATCGCCGCGCCACCACCGTATTTGCCAACGGATTGACAACGGATCTGGCCCGGCGGGCACCCAAGCGACCCCTTTGCACGGTAAGTTTCGGGCCATGCCACGTGGACGCCACCGCCAATCCCCACCGCTGCACAGGCTCCTTCTCCCGGTTTCGGTCGCAGCCGCGTCAATAACCTGTGCCGCCGGTGCCTGGCTGGTCGGCGACACGGCCGTGATCCGCGGATGCGCCGCGACCGCGGCCGCCGCCGCGGTCGTCGGTGCCGTTCTGATGCGCCGTTGGGACCGCTCGGCCGGCCGCCGGGTCGCGGAGGCCGCGAGTGAGGCCGCGCGCCAGGAGATGAAGTACGAGGAGCGGATCGCGGAGCTCGAGGCGGACGCCGAGAAGGCGGTCGAGCTCCGCGTCGCGCTCAACACCCGGCTGCGGGCCAAACGCGCCGAGCTCGCCCGGCTGCGCAATGAGCACGCCGAGCTGCTGCGCCGCTACGCCACGGCCGAGACCGAGCGGGCCAGCGCCCTGGAGGGCCGCCGCCGGCTCGCGCTGGAGGCCGCGACCACCCCGGCGAGGGAACTGGAGGCGGCGCCCGGGGCCACCGGGACCGATGAGCCGGCCTCTGGGGTTGGTGAGTCCCCCTCCGGGGCCGGTGACTCCGCCTCCGGGACCGCCGCGCTGTCGGCCGCCGCGTACGCCAAGGCCGACGAGGCGCTGAACCGGCTCAAGGAGAGCGCGCGACGGCAGAAGGAGCGGCGGGAGCAGGCCGCCGCGGCGGACGCCCGGACGACCGACGCCCGGCCCGCGGCCCCGGAGGGAGACGCGGAGCAGGGCGACCGGAAGACCCGGCCCGCGAACCGCGACGAGACCCGGCCCGCGAACCGGGACGAGAACCGGCCCGGGAACCGGTCCGAGAACCGGGACGAGGACCGAGGGGACGGTGCCGCCCCGCTGGGGAAGTCCCCGGCGGCCGGCGGGCAGGACGACGACGGCCCCCGCGAGCCGCGTACCCACGCCCGTACGGCCGCCTCGGCGGTGGTGCCGTATGCCGCGGCGCGCCGGGCCGCCTCCCGTTCGGAGGGCGGCTTCGACTACTTCGGCACCCAGAAGAAGCACCCGAAGAAGCAGAAGCGGGCGCCCGCACCGGCCGAGGAGGACCTCGCCGACGTGATCGGCGACGAGACCCTCGCGGAGACCAGGAAGGGTGCGGTCGGCGAGGTCATCGACCTGACCGCGCACGACGACACCGAGCACATCGACCTCGGGGAGCTGCGCAGCGCGATCTCGTAAGGGGATCGCCCGCGCGGCCCGCCGCCGGCACCGGCTGCTCGCGGACGGCTGCTCGCGGACTACTTGTCGATGTCGCCGACGACGAAGAAGAGCGACCCCAGGATCGCCACCATGTCGGCGACGAGGGTGCCCGGCAGCAGCTCGGTGAGCGCCTGGATGTTGTTGTACGAGGCCGAGCGGAGCTTCAGCCGGTACGGCGTCTTCTCGCCCTTGGAGACGAGGTAGTAGCCGTTGAGACCGAGCGGGTTCTCGGTCCAGGCGTAGGTGTGGCCCTCGGGCGCCTTGAGCACCTTCGGCAGCCGCTGGTTGATCGGGCCCGGCGGGAGCGCTTCGATCCGGTCCAGGCAGGCGTCGGCCAGCGCCAGGGAGTTGTGGGTCTGCTCCAGCAGGCATTCGAAACGGGCGAGGCAGTCGCCCTCCTCGCGGACGACGACCTTGAGGACGTCCTGGAGGTCCCCGTACGCCAGGTACGGCTCGTCGCGCCGCAGGTCGAAGTCGACGCCCGAGGCCCGCGCGATGGGGCCGCTGACCCCGTAGGCGTGCACCGTCTCGCGCGCCAGCACGCCGACGTCGCGGGTGCGGCCGCGGAAGATCTCGTTGCCGAGCACCAGGTCGTCGTACACGTCCATCCGCGAGCGCACCTCGGCCACGGCCTGCCGGGCCCGGCCCAGCCAGCCCGCCGGGAGGTCGTCCTTGAGGCCGCCGACCCGGTTGAACATGTAGTGCATCCGGCCGCCGGAGATCTCCTCCATGACGTGCTGGAGGTCCTCGCGCTCCCGGAACGCGTAGAAGATCGGCGTGATGCCGCCCAGCTCCAGGGGGTAGGAGCCGAGGAACATCAGGTGGTTCAGGACCCGGTTGAGCTCGGCGAGCAGCGTACGGGTCCACACCGCCCGCTCCGGGACCTCCATGCCCAGCATCCGCTCGACGGCCAGGACCACGCCGAGCTCGTTGGAGAAGGCGGAGAGCCAGTCGTGGCGGTTGGCGAGCATGATGATCTGCCGGTAGTCGCGCGCCTCGAAGAGCTTCTCCGCGCCCCGGTGCATATAGCCGATCACCGGCTCGGCGCTGTGGATCCGCTCCCCGTCGAGGACCAGCCGAAGCCGCAGCACGCCATGGGTGGAGGGGTGCTGTGGGCCGATGTTGAGCACCATGTCCGTGCTCTCCGCGGCGCCGCCGATGCCGACCGTCGTCTCCGTCATGCCCCCAGTCTCTCAGCTCCCCGAACGCCCCTCGCGGGTGCTCCCCGGCCCCGGACGGGGCTCCTGCGCTCCTTGGGATGTCCGCCGCCGGTCACAGGTGGCGGAGGGCGGCGCAGGCGGGACCCACCGGGTGGAGGAGCCAGGTGAAGGCGCCCAGACCGGCCGGGTCGGTCAGCTCCGCGGCCTCGCCCGCCGCGCTGAGGGCGCGGACGTAGCCGACGGGGTCGGTGGTGGCCAGGGTGAGCGGGGGGCGACGGGCGTCGAGGCCCAGGGCACGCAGCGCCTCGGCCTGCGTCATCAGCCCGGAGCCGGGCCCGGCCGCGGCGGCGCACGCGTCCATCGCGACGTGCGCCGTCAGATCGCACGAGCCGTCCGGGACGGGCCGGACCTCGCGCCCCGCCCGGAAGCCGGTCAGCGTGCCGAAGGGGGGACGGGCGGCGCGTTCGTGGGCGTAGTCGACGGCGACCGCCAGGCCCGCCCGCAGGGAGCGCACGGCCCGTGCCCAGGCGGCGTCGCGCGGGTGGCCGATCTCGCCCCGCAGCCCCGGTTCGGCGCCCGCCAGGGGCCACCAGCGGGCCAGCCATTCGGCGTCCTCGCCGGCCACCGGGGCGCCGAGCCGCTCGGTGCCGTCCCCGGCCGTCAGATCCACCTCGACCCGGCGCGGCACGCCGTCCGCGTCGGTCTCGGCGACGTCCACCGGGACGTTGTCCAGCCACTCATTGGCGAACAGCAGCCCCACGCACCCCTCCGGCGGGGCGTCGAGCCAGGCGATCCGCCCGTCCAGGCCGGCCGGCCGCTCCGCCCGCTCCACCGCGTACGCACGCAGCCGCCGGCCCAGTCCGTGCGGCAGGCCGGGGGCCAGCGCGAGCACCCCCGTGAGCAGTTCGCCGCGGCCGGCGCCCAGGTCCACCAGCGCCAGCTCCGCGGGGCGTCCCAGCGCCTCGTCCACGCGCTCCAGCAGCCGTGCCACCGCTTGGGCGTAGAGCGGTGAGGCATGCACCGACGTGCGGAAATGCCCCGCCGGGCCCTCCGCGCTCCGGAAGAAGCCGCCCATCCCGTACAGCGCCTGTTCGGCCGCCGTACGCCATCCGCTCCACTCATGCTGCTCAGTCGCCACTCCGCCACGCTAAACGGAGTCGTATCCACCTTGGGGAGTAGGACCGGGTGGTACGGATCGCCCCTCGGGCTGACCCGAGAGGGTCTCCGCGCTACCTACGCTGGGTGACGTGCAGCGCCTCTACGAATTCCTCCGCAGGCATCCGACGGGGGTGGACACCTTCTGGGCCGTCCTCCTCGTCGGTTTCGGGTTCCTGTGGCTCGTGGAGGCGTCCGTGGGCGCGGAGCCCCGGGGCGCGGCCGTGCCGATCATCCTGGCGCTGGGCACGACGATCGCGCTGCGCCGCCGCGCCCCCGAGAAGATGCTGGCGCTGGCCATTCTGTGCGGGGTCGCCCAGATGGCCACGGGCATCCGGCCCAACCCCACCGACTTCGCCATGCTGGTGATCGTCTACACGGTGGCGGTCACCTGCTCGCGCCCGGCCTCCCGTTTCGCGCTGGGCGCGGCGCTCAGCGCGACCCCCCTCTCGGTCCTCCGCTGGCCGCACGCCGAGCAGACCTGGTGGGCGAACGTCGTCTCGACGGTCTTCGCGGCCATTCCCTTCGTCCTGGCCTGGGTGCTCGGCGACTCGATCCGCACCCGCCGCGCCTACTACGCCCAGCTCGAGGAGCGCGCCGCCCGGCTGGAGAAGGAGCGCGAGGCCCAGTCGAAGGTCGCGGTGGCCGCCGAGCGCGCCCGGATCGCGCGGGAGCTGCACGACGTCGTGGCGCACAACGTGTCGGTGATGGTGGTCCAGGCGGACGGCGCCGCGTACGTCATGGACACCTCGCCCGAACAGGCCCGGCAGGCGCTGGAGACGATCTCCGGCACCGGCCGCCAGGCGCTCGCCGAGATGCGGCGGCTGCTGGGCGTGCTGCGCACCGGGGAGCCGGGCGAGGAGAACGAGTACGTCCCCCAGCCGGACGTCGAGCAGATCGACGAGCTGGTGGAGCAGGCGCGCGGCGCCGGGCTCCCGGTGGACTTCAAGGTGGTGGGCAGCCCGCGCCAGCTGCCCAGCGGGGTCGAGCTGACCGCGTACCGCATCGTGCAGGAGGCGCTCACCAACACCCGTAAGCACGGCGGCCCGGACGTGGGCGCGAGCGTCCGCCTCACCTACTTCGACGACGGGCTCGGGCTGCTGGTCGAGGACGACGGGCGGGGTGCGCAGCGCGAGATGTACGAGGACGGCGGCGCCGACGGCAGCGGCCACGGGCTGATCGGGATGCGGGAGCGCGTCGGCATGGTGGGCGGCACGCTCGACGCGGGCCCGCGGCCGGGCGGCGGCTTCCGGATCAGCGCACTGCTGCCGCTGAAGCCGGTCCGCTGAGCGGTGGGCGCGCCATGAGCCGCACGTGCACGTGTATGCCCGTATGTGCTCGTCATCAGACCAGGTTGTCGGCTGGTTGTCGGCCGGCTGTCGGCCAGAGGGAAGGGACCCGTCCGGATGTCGATCCGCGTCATGCTCGTCGATGACCAAGTGCTGCTGCGCACCGGCTTCCGGATGGTGCTCGCGGCCCAGCCCGACATGGAGGTCGTCGCCGAGGCGGGAGACGGGGTGGAGGCGCTGGAGGCGCTGCGCTCCACGGAGGTGGACGTCGTCCTCATGGACGTCCGGATGCCGAAGCTGGACGGGGTGGAGACGACCCGGCGGATATGCGAGCGGGAGGGGGCGCCGAAGGTCATCATCCTGACCACGTTCGATCTGGACGAGTACGCCTTCTCCGCGCTCAAGGCCGGGGCGGGCGGCTTCATGCTCAAGGACGTGCCGCCGGAGGAGTTGCTCACGGCGATCCGCGCGGTGCACAGCGGTGACGCGGTGGTCGCGCCCAGTACGACGCGCCGGCTGCTGGACCGGTTCGCGCCGATGCTGCCGGGCAGCGGGGGAGCCGGCGGGGCGGTGGGCCGGGACCGTCCGGAGCTGGCGCGGCTCACCGACCGGGAGCGGGAGGTGATGCTGCTGGTCGCGCAGGGGCTGTCGAACGGCGAGATCGCGGCGCGGCTGGTGCTGTCCGAGGCGACCGTGAAGACCCATGTGGGCCGCATCCTCACCAAGCTGGAGCTGCGCGACCGGGTGCAGGTGGTGGTGATGGCCTATGAGACGGGGCTGGTACGGGCCGGGGGCTCGGCCGGACCGGCCCGCTGAGACGGCGTCCTTACGGCCGTGTTCACGGCGGTGACGGCCGCCTTACCGCCGTGACGGCCGCCTTACTGCCTGGGCGGGCGTCTTACTGCCTGGATGGGCGTCTTACCGCCTGGGTGGGCGCCTTACCGCCTGGGTGGGCGCCTTACCGTTCGTCCTCGCCGCGGGCACTGTCCTCCTGCCGCTCGCGCAACACCAGGTCGAGCAGTCCGGGGAAGCGCTGGTCGAACTCGGGGCGGCGCAGCCGGTTGACCCGCTTGGGGCCCTGGTCGCGCTGTTCGATCAGCCCGGCCGCGCGCAGCACCGAGAAGTGGTGGCTGAGGGCCGCCTTGCCCACGGGCACGTCGAAGGTGCCGCAGGTGCGCTCCCAGTCGGCCGCCGTGGCCAGCTCGCGGACCAGCTGAAGCCGCACGGGATCGGCGAGCGCCGCGAGCGCGGTCTGCACGGGGACGTCGTCGGGGTGGGTGTGCTCGGGCGCGGCCCGGTGGCTCCGGTTGCTCATCGCTGCTCTGCTCCTCCGCCGCTCACGGCCCACGCACGGCCCCGGCTGATGTTCGCTGTGGGGTGAACATCCTAGGCGGGCGGGGCCGGGCATGCGGCCCTACCGCAGGACGCTCTCCAGGAAGTCGCTGCCCAGCCGGGCCACCGAGGTCAGCTCGAGCTGGTGCAGCACATAGCGGCCACGGCGGCGGGTGGTGAGGAGACCGGCCTTCTTCAGGACGGCGATATGGCGGGAGACCTCCGGGGGCGTGATGCCGTGCGACTCGGAGAGTTCACCGGTGGTGTGCGGGCCGCGGGCGAGGGTGCGGCACAGGCGCATGCGCATCGGGTGGGCCAGGGCATCGAGGCGGCGCTGGACGAGCTCCAGGGCGGCGGGCGGGGGCAGCTCGGGGGTGGTGACCGGGTACTGGACCACCGGGCGCCAGCCGGGGGCGTGGACGACGAAGAGATGCGGCCAGCCGAAGGCGGTCGGGATGAAGGTGATGCCGTCGCCGGACGCCGTCGTACGGCCGCCCGCCAGCTTGTCGACCAGGACGCGGTCCCCGTCCTCCGACAGCGACAGCGCCGCCGAGGCCGCCGCCAGCGCCTCCGCGAGCCCCTTGCGCCGTAGCAGCTCGGCCTTGTGGCGGGCGTCGGCGGCCAGCTGGACGCGCACCCGCCGCCAGGTGTCGGCGAAGAACGCCTGGTCGCAGTCCTCCAGCAGCCGCCGCAACCACACCCGCAGCCCGTCCGGGTCCGCCAGCATGCGATCGGTGAAGGCCGCCTGCCGAGGCCCCCGGGCCGCCGCCATCTCGCGGACCCGGGCCCGTTCGTCCGCGTCGACCAGCGGCGAGGGGGTGTGCTGGGTGTACGAGGCGGAGCATGCGATCTCGAAGGCGGCCGTCACGAACGTTTCGTCGTCGATCCGGTCCAGCGCGTCCAGCTCCTCCGCGAGCGTCGCCCCGGGGACGGCCGGGAGGAGCAGATCGGAGCGGGCCGAGCGCCACAGGAAGTCGGCTTCGTGCAGCCGGTCCGCGAGATCCGGTTTGAGGCCGGAGGCGGTGGCGGTGGCCCAGCCGTGCAGCCCGGGGTGGTGGCCGGGCTCGGACAGCACATGGAGCGCGGCGCCCAGCTCGGCGAGCGGGGACGGGCTGAAGACGATGCGCTCGGGCGGTAGCCCGGCGATGTCGATGACGTTGGCCATGTGCCCATGGTGCGGGAGTCCCCCGTCGGCGCCGCCCTCGTTTGACGGCCCTCGTCAATCGGCGTGACCCGCGCCCGGGGCCGGGCGGACGGTCGAGCCATGTCCCTCGCCGAGCAGTACGCACTCGACCTGTACCGGGCCGCCCAGCGCGGCGAACCCGCCCCGCCCGCACCGGGCCGGCACCACTGGCGCACCCTCCGGGAGCTGCGGGAGTACCGCGACTTCCGGCGGGTGCTGGCGGAGCGCCCGGTCCGCCGCCGCGGCCGTCATGGCCGCCTTACGGACGCGCTGCGCGCCGTAAGGGCCCTCAGCGTCCTGTGGACTGGGACAGCAGGCGCACGAGCCGCGACAGCCGTAAGAGCCGTGCGATCCGTGGACGCCGTGCGATCCGTGCACGCCGTAAGAGGGGTCCGACGCCCTGCGGCGCCGGTCAGCCGTCCTCCTTCATGAGCTCCCGGACCCGCGCCAGGAAGGCGTCGGCCGCGGCCGTGACGTCGTCGGCGGTCCACTCCAGTGCGGGTGAGGCGACCGTCACCTCCGTGGTGGCCAGTCCGGGCGGCCCCGGCTCCGCCCAGCGCCGGAACAGCGTCGTCCGGGTCTCCTCCGCCAGCCGCACCCCCGCCTCGTCCAGCACCGCCGCCGGATACGGCAGCCACACCTGGAACTGGTGGGTGTGCGGCACCTCGGGATGCACCCGCGACCACGCCACCCCCGCCGCCGTGAACGCCTTCCGCAGCGCCTCCGCCACGACCCGGGCGTGTGCCACGTACGACGGAAGCCTCGGCAGTTCGCGGTCCAGGCCGGCCAGCGCGGCCAGTGCGGCCGGCCACTGCTGGAAGACCTGGCCGCCGTACCGGTGGCGCCATGCCTTGGCCTCCGCCACCAGGGTCTCGGGCCCGGCCAGGGCGGCCCCCGAGATGCCGTCGAGCGACTTGTAGAAGGACACGTAGACGGAGTCCGCCAGGGCGGCGATCTCCTCCAGCCCCCGGCCGAAGTGCGCCGTGCACTCCCACAGCCGCGCCCCGTCGAAGTGCACCACCGCGTCCCGCTCCCGGGCCGCCTCCACGACCGCGACCAGCTCGTCCCACTCGGGCAGCAGGAATCCGGCGTCGCGCAGCGGCAGTTCGAGGGCGAGCGTGCCGAACGGCTCGTCGAGGTCGCGGACCTCCTCGGCGGTGGGCGGCCGCGGCTCGCGCGTCGTAGCCACCGCGCGCAGCCCGCTCACCGTCAGATACGCGTCCCGCTCGTGCACCTCCAGATGCGCCAGCGGATGCACCGCCACCACCGGGGTGCCGGTGCGCCCCGCCCAGCAGCGCAGCGCGATCTGCTGCGCCATGGTGCCGGTGGGGAAGAACGCCGCGGCCTCCATGCCGAGCAGTGCGGCGACCCGCCGCTCCAGCTCCTCCACGATCCCGTCGCCGTAGACGTCCACGTATTCGTCCCCGCCGTACGACGGGCCGTCGGCCGTAAGGGCGGCCAGCCGCTCGGCGATCCGCCCATTCGCCGACGGCCGTGCGAGCGTCCGCTCGGAGGCGTGCCAGGCCGCGAGGCGGCGTGCTCGCGCGGCCCGCTCCGGGTCGCCCCCCGTGCCGTCGGCCACCTCGTCCGTGCCGCTGTCCGTGCCGTCCGTGTCGTCCGTCATGGGCCGATGATGTCGTACGGACGTCCCTCGGACCACAGAGTTGTCCACAGGCCCGGGTGTGCGGCCAAACCCCCCGGAAACACTCGCGTAGCATGGCGGGGAATCGTCCGGTACCCCCTGAGGACTGGAACGGAAGGCCGCTGTCGCGTGAACGCACAACCACTTCCCGAGCCGCGGGACCGACCTGCCCGGCTCACCGTCGGGGTCGTCGGCGCGGGCCGCGTCGGCCCCGCCCTCGCCGCCTCGCTCCGGCTGGCCGGGCACCGCCCGGTCGCCGCGTCCGGTGTTTCCGACGCCTCCGTGCGCCGGGCCGCCGCCCTGCTTCCCGAAGTCCCGGTCGTCCCGCCCTCCGAGGTGCTGGCGCGGGCCGAGCTGGTGCTGCTCACCGTCCCCGACGACGCCCTGCCCGAGCTGGTCAGCGGTCTGGCCGAAACCGGTGCGGTGCGCCCCGGCCAGCTGCTGGTGCACACCTCCGGCCGCTATGGGGTCGGTGTGCTGGAGCCGGCGCTGCGGGCCGGTGCGCTGCCGCTCGCGCTGCACCCCGTCATGACCTTCACCGGCACCTCGGTGGACGTCCAGCGGCTGGCCGGCTGCTCCTTCGGCGTCACCGCCCCCGAGGAGCTGCGGCTGGCGGCCGAGGCGCTGGTCATCGAGATGGGCGGGGAGCCCGAGTGGGTCGCGGAGGAGGCCCGTCCGCTCTATCACGCCGCCCTCGCCATCGGTGCCAACCACCTCACCACGCTGGTCGCCCAGTCCATGGAGCTGCTGCGCGCGTCCGGGGTCGAGGCCCCCGACCGGATGCTCGGCCCCCTCCTCGGCGCCGCGCTGGACAACGCGCTGCGCAGCGGCGACGCCGCGCTGACCGGTCCGGTCGCGCGCGGCGACGCGGGCACGGTCGCCGCACACGTCGCGGAGCTGCGGCGGCACGCCCCCCAGGCCGTCGCCGGCTATCTGGCCATGGCCCGTACGACCGCGGACCGGGCGCTCGCGCACGGCCTGCTCAAGCCGGAGCTCGCGGAGGACCTGCTGGGCGTGCTCTCCGATGTGACCGATGTGCGGGGCCGGGGAGGTACCGAGGCATGAGCCCGAAGCTGTGGACCAAGGCGCTTCCCGGGGAGCCGGATGTGGAGCTGTTCCGTCATCGCTCGGAGCTGGACGCGGCGCTCGCCCACTTCGCCGTGCCGGGGCGCACGGCCGTCGTGATGACCATGGGCGCGCTGCACGACGGGCACGCCTCGCTCATCCGCGCCGCCCGCGCCCGGGTGGGCGCCAAGGGGCTGGTGACCGTCACCGTCTTCGTCAACCCGCTCCAGTTCGGCGCGGGCGAGGACCTCGACCGCTATCCGCGCACCCTGGACGCCGACCTCAAGGTCGCGGCCGCGGCGGGCGCGGATATCGTCTTCGCCCCGGCCGGCGAGGAGGTGTACCCGGACGGGGAGCCGCGCATCCGGATGGCCGCCGGCCCCATGGGCGAGGGCTATGAGGGCGCGTCGCGGCCCGGCCACTTCGACGGGATGCTCACCGTCGTCGCCAAGCTGCTCCACATCACCCGCCCCGATGTCGCCTTCTTCGGCGAGAAGGACGCCCAGCAGCTGGCGCTGGTCCGCCGGATGGCGCGCGACCTGAACTTCCCGGTCGAGATCGTCGGCGTCCCCACCGTCCGGGAGGGCGACGGCCTCGCCCTCTCCAGCCGGAACCGCTATCTGTCCGCCCAGGAGCGGGACACCGCGCTGGCCCTGTCCCGGGCGCTGTTCGCGGGGCGGGACGCGGGGCTGCTGGCGGCCGGGGAGGCCCCGGCCGACGCCGAGGAGCACGAGCTGATACGGGTCGCGTCCCCCGACGCGGTGCGGTCCGCGGCGCGCGCGGTGCTCGACGAGGCGGCCACGCTCGAACCGCCGCTGGTCCTCGACTATCTGGCCCTGGTCGACCCCGCCGACTTCACCGAGGTCTCCGACGGGCACACCGGCGAGGCCGTGCTGGCCGTCGCGGCCAAGGTCGGCGCCACCCGCCTGATCGACAACATCCGCCTGTGGATCGGAGCCGCCCGATGAGCCGCCCGACCGGGCGGCCGGCGGCCGACGTCGCGGCGCCCGCCCTCGCGCTGCGCGCCCCCGCCCCCGGCTGGGCCATCGAGGCCGATGTCGTGGTGGTCGGCTCCGGTGTCGCCGGGCTGACCGTCGCGCTGCGCTGCGCCGCGGCCGGCGCCAAGGTCACCGTGGTCACCAAGGCCCGGCTGGACGACGGCTCCACGCGCTGGGCCCAGGGCGGCATAGCCGCCGCCCTCGGCGAGGGCGACACCCCTGAGCAGCATCTGGACGACACCCTGGTCGCCGGCGCCGGGCTCTGCGACGAGCGGGCCGTACGGACGCTGGTCACCGAGGGGCCCGACGCGGTGCGCCGGCTGATCACCACCGGCGCCCGCTTCGACGCCGACGACGACACCGGCGAGATCCTGCTGACCCGCGAGGGCGGCCACCACCGCCGCCGGATCGCCCACGCGGGCGGCGACGCGACCGGCGCGGAGATCTCCCGGGCCCTGGTCGAGGCGGTGCGCGCGGCCGGTATCGACACCGTGGAGAACGCCCTGGTGCTCGACCTGCTCAAGGACGGCTCCGGCCGGGCGGCCGGGGTCACCCTGCACGTCATGGGCGAGGGCCGGCGGGACGGCGTGGGCGCGGTGCGCGCGGACGCCGTCGTCCTCGCCACGGGCGGTATGGGCCAGATCTTCTCCGCGACCACCAACCCCGCCGTCTCCACCGGTGACGGGGTCGCGCTCGCGCTGCGCGCGGGGGCCGAGGTCAGCGATCTGGAGTTCGTGCAGTTCCACCCCACGGTGCTGTGGCTGGGCCCGGAGGCGGAGGGCCAGCAGCCCCTGGTCTCGGAGGCGGTGCGGGGCGAGGGCGCGTATCTCGTCGACGCCGACGGGGTGCGCTTCATGCGAGGGCAGCACGAGCTGGCCGAGCTGGCGCCCCGGGACATCGTCGCCAAGGGCATCATGCGCCGGATGCGGGAGCGAGGCGCCGAGCACATGTACCTCGACGCCCGCCACTTCGGCGCCCGGATGTGGGAGCGGCGCTTCCCGACCATCCTCGCCGCCTGCCGCGCGCACGGCATCGACCCGGTGACCGAGCCCATCCCGGTCGCCCCCGCCGCGCACTACGCGAGCGGCGGGGTCCGCACCGATCTGCGCGGCCGCACCACCGTTCCCGGCCTCTACGCCTGCGGGGAGGTCGCCTGCACCGGGGTCCACGGCGCCAACCGCCTGGCCTCCAACTCCCTGCTGGAGGGCCTGGTCTTCGCGGAGCGCATCGCGGACGACATCGCGGGACGCAGCGCGGAGGACCTCGCGGACGACATCGCAGCAGGCGGCGCGGAGGGCATCGCGGGCCGCGGCCCGGAGCACATCGCCGCCGGGCCCCGGCCCGCCGGGACCGCAGCGCCCGCGCGTCCCGCCCCGGACGCCGGTGGCCCGCCCCTGCTCGCCTCCGAGTCCCGCTACGAGATCCAGCACATCATGACCCACGGCGCCGGAGTCCTCCGCTCCGCCGAGAGCCTGGCCCGTGCCGCCGACCGGCTGGACCGGGTGCACGACGACGCCGCGGAGGAGCTGCGGCGCGACGGCAAGACGGCCGAGCCCGGGGTCGAGACCTGGGAGGCCACCAACCTCCATCTCGTCGCCCGCGTCCTGGTCGCCGCCGCGCTCCGCCGCGAGGAGACCCGCGGCTGCCACTGGCGCGAGGACCGCCCCGAGCGGGACGACGCCGCCTGGCGCCGCCACCTCCTGGTCACCCTCCGCCCGGACGGCGCCCTGGATGTCCGTGCCACGGACTCCGAAGCGTTCCCCCCACCGATCACCCCTCGAACCGAGACGGAGTCCCGCCCGTGAGCAGCAGCACCTCCGAAGACCGCCAGCCACCAGTGGCCCTGCCGCTGTTGCAGATCGGCCGCCCCGGTGAGGGTTCGGGCTGCGGTGACGCCTGCGGCTGCGGCGGGGACGACGCCGACGGCTATGGGCTCGACCCGATGGAGTGCGGTCTGGACCCCGATCTCGCCGCGCTGCTGGTCGCCGCCGGACTCGACCCCGTCCAGGTCGAGGACATCGCGCACATGGCCATCGAGGAGGACCTCGACCAGGGCGTGGACGTCACCACCGTGGCCACCGTCCCCGAGGACGCCTTCGCCACCGGCGACTTCACGGCCCGTGAGGCGGGCACCGTCGCGGGGCTGCGGATCGCCGAGGCGATCCTGTCCGTCGTCTGCACGGACGCGTTCGAGGTCGAGCGGCATGTCGAGGACGGCGACCGGGTGGTGGCCGGCCAGAAGCTGCTCAGCGTCCGCACCCGCACCCGCGATCTGCTCACCGGCGAGCGCAGCGCGCTCAACCTCCTGTGCCGCCTCTCCGGTATCGCCACCGCGACCCGCGCGTGGGCCGACGCACTGGAGGGGACGAAGACCAGGGTCCGGGACACCCGTAAGACCACCCCGGGGCTGCGTGCCCTGGAGAAGTACGCGGTGCGTTGCGGCGGCGGCGTCAACCACCGGATGTCGCTCTCGGACGCCGCGCTGGTCAAGGACAACCACGTGATCGCGGCGGGCGGCGTCGCGGAGGCGTTCGGCGCGGTGCGGGCCGAGTTCCCGGATGTGCCGATCGAGGTGGAGGTCGACACCCTCGACCAGATCCCGCCGGTCCTGGAGGCGGGCGCGGATCTGATCCTGCTGGACAACTTCACCCCGGAGCGCACCCGCGAGGCCGTCGAGCTGGTCGCCGGGCGCGCCGCCCTGGAGTCCTCGGGCCGGCTGACGCTCGCGGGCGCCCGTACGTACGCCGAGACGGGCGTCGACTATCTGGCGGTCGGGGCGCTCACCCACTCCTCCCCGATCCTGGACATCGGCCTGGACCTGCGCGAGGCCGAGGCGAGCTGACCCATGCTGCTGACCATCGACGTCGGTAACACCCGCCCGCCCGTCACCCCACCCACCACCCCAGGGCCGGACCTCGGCCGTGAGTCCGCCCGGAAGCGGTGCCGCCCATGCTGCTGACCATCGACGTCGGTAACACCCACACCGTGCTGGGCCTCTTCGACGGCGACGAGATCATCGAGCACTGGCGGATCTCCACCGACGCCCGCCGCACCGCCGATGAACTCGCCGTCCTGCTCCAGGGCCTGATGGGCATGCACCCGCTGCTCGGCGAGGAGCTGGGCGACGGCATCGCGGGCATCTCCATCTGCTCCACCGTCCCCTCGGTGCTCCACGAGCTGCGCGAGGTGACCCGCCGCTATTACGGCGATGTGCCGTCCGTCCTGGTGGAGCCGGGGGTGAAGACCGGGGTGCCGATCCTGGTGGACAACCCCAAGGAGGTCGGCGCCGACCGGATCATCAACGCGCTGGCCGCCGTCGAGCTGTACGAGGGTCCGTGCGTGGTCGTCGACTTCGGCACCGCGACGACCTTCGACGCGGTCAGCGCCCGCGGTGAGTACCTGGGCGGGGTGATCGCGCCGGGCATCGAGATCTCGGTCGAGGCGCTGGGCGTACGCGGGGCGCAATTGCGCAAGATCGAGCTGGCCCGCCCACGCAGCGTGATCGGCAAGAACACGGTGGAGGCCATGCAGTCCGGCATCCTCTACGGCTTCGCGGGCCAGGTCGACGGGATCGTCCGCCGTATGGCGCGAGAGCTGGCCCAGGACCCGGAGGACGTCACCGTGATCGCCACTGGCGGGCTGGCGCCCATGGTGCTAGGAGAATCCTCAGTGATCGATGAGCATGAGCCCTGGCTGACTCTCATCGGCCTCAGACTGGTCTACGAGCGGAACGTCTCGCGCGGCTGAGCACCGGCGATCAGCTCTTCACCTGCGTGCTCGACCGCATTGACGGCATTCCGAAACGAATTCCCGCGCTCTGGAATCGTCAGGCGCACCGATCGCTCTTCGCCATTGGGTCAAGGAGCGATCGAGGGAAAGACGGCACTTCGAATTCCGTATTGACAAGCGGAAGAGGCCGTCGACCACATGCACCGGCACCCGGATGCGACGGTCCGCCCCCGGGTGCCGGGTTCGGCCGGGGCCGCGTCGACGCGGCCCCGGCCGACGCCTCCCCCGTATGGCGGCCGTAATGGCGGCCAGGTGGCGCGCGCAATGGCCGGCCGCGAGCTGGCGGCACCCGCAACGCGCCGCACCGTCCGACGCTCAGCGAAATTTGTCCGCTTAGCACTTAAAGTCGCCCCATGCCCACGCCATATGGATCCCGCGGCGGAATGGCGTTCAGTGCGGATGAGCTGCGTGTGCTCCGACGCGCCCTCGCCATCGCCCTCCAACCCGACCCCGTCACCCCCTCTGCCGGCCCCCTCGGCCCGGACCGGGCGGAGGAGGTCCAGGACTGTCTCCGGCTCGCCGAGGCCGTGGACGAAGCGGTCCGCGAGGGCGGGCGGCTGCGAGCGTTCCTGCTCGATGAGCTCGCCCGCTACCGCGCCGCGCTGCCCGGGGCCGCCGTCGGCTACCTCGAGCAGCTCCAGGGCGCCCTCGCGGCCGGTTACGAGCCGCTCGCCGAGGACCTGGCCGCGCTCCGCACGCTGTGCGGGTCGGCCGCCGGGGGCGGTGAGGCGACGCGCCGGCGCGCGCTGCTGAGCCACTGTGAGCGGCTCGCCGAGCGAGGCGTGCGCACCCGGCTCGCGGAGCGCGCCGGCGCCGCCGCAGAGCCGCCCACGCGCCCTCTGGCGCCCCGGCTGCGCGCCCTGCCCGGCGGGGTCTCGGCGGCGGCCGGGAAGGCCGCGCAGGGGGCGTCCCGGAACGCGGAGGAGGCCGTGCGGGGAGCGGCGGTTCGGAGCGCGCGAGAGGCCGCGCAGGAGGCGGCTGCGAACGGGCAGAAGGCCGGGTGGGACGCCGCGCTGGAGACCGGGCAGAAGGCCGGGTGGGGCGCCGCGCTGGAGGCCGGGCAGAAGGCCGACGAGCCGAAGCGGGCGCCGCGCAAGAAGCCCGTGGCGCCCGAACACGGCGACCGCGAGGAGCCGAGGCGAGGGGAGCCGGCCCGCCGGGCGCCGCGCCCGGGGCGTCCGGTGCCCACGCCGGCGGAGGTCTTCCCGCCCAAGCGCCGCCCCTCGCCGCCCCCGGAGCACGAATCGAGGCTCGGCCCGGACGCCGGGGCCCGTTCCGCCTGACAGGTGACCGGTGACCGGTGGCAGGGGGGGCAGGCGGCAGATGACCGATGAACGGGCCCTGGGCCGGTCGCCGGGGCCGTTCCGCCTGGTCCCGGGGCCGATCCCCGCACCGGCGCCCGCCCCGGCCCTCGGGCCCCGGGCCGCCACGTCCGGGGCGGGTGCCCGGCTCCGGCCGGCCGCGGCGGGCCGCGTAACCTGGTGGTCTCGAGCAAAAGGAGGCCGAGAGCCATGGATTACGTCTCCGCGCTGGTCCCGCCCGTCGTGATGGCCGTGGCCTTCACCGCGCTCATCGTGACGATGGTGAAGAGCCAGGGCGGCGCCAACAAGGCCAAGGAGGACGCCGCGGTGGACGCCGCGCTGGCGGCCCGCGCCGAGGCGGAGGGCCCGGCCTCGGCGCGTGAAGCGTCCTGATCAAGCCGATCTGACGCCACCGCGCACACCACGGCCGCGGTACGCCGCGGCACATGGGACCACACCGCACCACGCCCCGGACGCACCGCGTCCGGGGCGTGTGTCTTTTCCAGGCAAACATCCCGGACATCCCGACATTCGGGGCATCTCCCACTATTATTCTCGGTGTGCCTAGGCCATTGGGAGATCTCGAAGACGCGGTCATGACGCGGGTGTGGAAGTGGAACCGCCCGGTCACGGTCCGGGAAGTCCTGGAAGACCTTCAGCGGGAACGCTCGATCGCCTACACCACGGTCATGACCGTAATGGACAACCTCCATCACAAGGGCTGGCTGCGCCGGGAGGTGGAAGGCCGCGCCTATCGATATGCGGCGGTCTCCACCCGCGCCGCCTACTCGGCCGCACTGATGAACGAAGCGTGGTCGGCCAGTGACAACCCCGCGGCCGCCCTCGTCGCGTTCTTCGGGATGATGTCCGAAGAGCAGCGCGACGCACTACGGGATGCCATGCGCGTCGCACAACTGGGGGAGCCGGGGGAGAGCCCCGGTGAGTCGGGGCGATGACCCGGGGCGATAGCGTCCGGTCATGTCCTCAGCACTATCAAAAGTAGTCACCGTCCGCCGTGCCCGGACCAGCGATGTACGGGCGGTGCGCCGACTCATCGACTCCTACGTGGCCGATGGCATCCTGCTCGACAAAGCCACCGTGACGCTTTACGAGGACATCCAGGAGTTCTGGGTCGCCGAGCGCGACGAGGACGGTGAGGTCATTGGCTGCGGCGCGCTGCACGTCATGTGGGAAGACCTCGCGGAGGTCCGCACTCTCGCCGTCGATCGGTCTCTCAAGGGCAGCGGCGTAGGCCACGTGGTGCTCGACAAGCTGTTGCAGACGGCCCGCTGGCTGGGCGTGCGGCGCATTTTCTGCCTCACCTTCGAAGTCGACTTCTTCACCAAGCACGGCTTCGTGGAGATCGGCGAGACGCCGGTCGACGGCGATGTCTACAGCGAGCTCCTGCGTTCCTATGACGAGGGCGTCGCCGAGTTCCTTGGTCTCGAACGGGTGAAGCCGAACACCCTTGGCAACAGCCGGATGCTTCTGCAACTGTGATCGCGGGCCCTATGTCCGAATCGCTCCCCTATCACATAGCTCCGGAACATCGCCTTCCATGAGCCTTCCCGCTTGGTCGATCGGTCGAACCTTCCCGGGGGGTTTGTGTTTTTCCGGGAAAAGCGGTTTCCTATTCTCCCGTAGTGTAATTACCTGGGGGGTGAGTCATCAGCGGCTAAGGCCGCGCCCCGAGCCCCCCGGTTTTCCCTGAAAGGAACCCCATGGCACAGAAGGTTCAGGTCCTTCTTGTCGACGACCTCGACGGCGGCGAGGCGGACGAGACCGTGACGTTCGCGCTGGACGGCAAGAGCTACGAGATCGACCTCACCACCGCCAACGCGGACAAGCTCCGTGACGCACTGGAGCCCTACACCAAGGGCGGCCGGCGCACCGGTGGCCGGGCCTCCGGCGGCCGCGGCAAGACGCGCGTGGCGTCGGGCGGCAGCCAGGACACCGCGAAGATCCGCGCCTGGGCGAAGGAGAACGGCTACGAGGTCAACGACCGCGGCCGTGTCCCGGCGACCGTTCGTGAGGCGTACGAGAAGGCCAACGGCTGAGCGCGTCAGCCTTCCCCGGCTCGCCGCTGCCTGGGCAGCGGCCGGGCGCGCAGCAATCGGGCTCGGTGGCACTCGGTGGCCGCCGCACCCACGAGCCGCACAAGATCGGGGGCGCCCCCATCGCCCCCGAAGCCTGTCCTCGGCAGCGTCGGCTCCACCTCGCCCTTCGGGTCGGGAGGTCGCAGCCATACGGCGGCCTCCTGCCGGCACCGTTCACCGGGCGCCCCGGCGGCCAGGGGCAGGGGCCAGGAGGAGGCGCGGCAGGGAGCGGTGATCCGGCCTCCGGCCCCGATCGCGCTCAGGTCCAGGGGCACACCGCCCCACTCCAGCCAGTCGAGCAGCCCCGGCAGCTCGTCGGCGCAGCCGGCGGCCACCAGAAGCCGCATCCAGGCGCCCTCCACCGCGACCGGACCGGTCCGCGGCACGCGCCTCAGCATCGCGAAACCGGCCACGGCCGGCAGCTCGATGACGTCGAAGGCCACCCCCGTGAGCAGCTCGACGGGATCGCTGCCGGCCGTCGGCCAGCCCAGCTCCCGCTCGTACCAGCGTGACAAGGCGGCCGGTGCGGACCGCCGCACGCCGTGAGCCCTGGGGATCATGCCCGGCAGAACGTCCCGCCCACCCGCTTGGTTACGTACGCCATGGGTCACCCGGGTCATCACGGTCCGTACGGGCCTCTGCGCACACCGTGCCCGAAAGGGCCCCTACAGGGGTGGTGAACGGGCGCAAGGTTGTTCGCCCGTAGCGGATGGAACCGGCCCGTGCGGCATGGAGTATCTGTGCTTGCGGGTAAGACATCCCTAGTGGGGAGGGGCGGTCCGCGTGTCAGGAGAAAGCGGCGTTCGCCATCGGCGTACTGGCGGTCGGCGTAGATGCCTGGCCTGCGGGAACATCGTCTCGCACCATCGGGTTGAAGCAGGTGTCGGCTGTTCGGGCATTGGCCAGTGGCTGTTTGCCCCGTGCGAGCGGGGGTGATCCGGACGGTTGTCGGCAGTTGGAATGAGCTGTCCCGGGTTGCGGGACTAGCATGCGGAAGGACAGGGAGGGGATCGTCCCCGATCTTTCTGACCGCTCTGAGGAGCGATTAACGATGTTCGAGAGGTTCACCGACCGCGCGCGGCGGGTTGTCGTCCTGGCTCAGGAAGAGGCCCGGATGCTCAACCACAACTACATCGGCACCGAACACATTCTCCTGGGCCTGATCCACGAGGGTGAGGGTGTCGCCGCTAAGGCCCTGGAGAGCCTCGGGATTTCGCTCGAGGCGGTCCGCCAGCAGGTGGAGGAGATCATCGGCCAGGGCCAGCAGGCCCCGTCCGGGCACATCCCCTTCACCCCCCGTGCCAAGAAGGTCCTGGAGCTGTCGCTCCGCGAGGCCCTTCAGCTCGGCCACAACTACATCGGTACGGAGCACATCCTGCTCGGCCTGATCCGCGAGGGCGAGGGCGTCGCCGCCCAGGTCCTCGTGAAGCTGGGCGCCGATCTGAACCGGGTGCGGCAGCAGGTCATCCAGCTGCTCTCCGGCTACCAGGGCAAGGAGGCCGCCACCGCCGGCGGCCCGGCGGAGGGCACTCCCTCCACCTCGCTCGTCCTGGACCAGTTCGGCCGCAACCTCACCCAGGCGGCCCGCGAATCCAAGCTCGACCCGGTCATCGGGCGCGAGAAGGAGATCGAGCGGGTCATGCAGGTGCTCTCGCGCCGTACCAAGAACAACCCGGTCCTCATCGGCGAGCCCGGCGTCGGTAAGACGGCGGTCGTCGAGGGACTGGCCCAGGCCATCGTCAAGGGCGAGGTGCCCGAGACCCTCAAGGACAAGCACCTCTACACCCTCGACCTGGGCGCCCTGGTCGCCGGCTCCCGCTACCGCGGTGACTTCGAGGAGCGCCTGAAGAAGGTGCTCAAGGAGATCCGCACCCGCGGCGACATCATCCTGTTCATCGACGAGCTCCACACCCTGGTGGGTGCGGGCGCCGCCGAGGGCGCGATCGATGCCGCGAGCATCCTCAAGCCGATGCTGGCGCGGGGCGAGCTCCAGACCATTGGCGCGACCACGCTCGACGAGTACCGCAAGTACCTGGAGAAGGACGCGGCCCTGGAGCGCCGCTTCCAGCCCATCCAGGTCGCCGAGCCGTCGCTGCCCCACACCATCGAGATCCTCAAGGGCCTGCGGGACCGCTACGAGGCGCACCACCGCGTCTCGATCACGGACTCCGCCCTGGTCGCGGCCGCCACCCTGGCCGACCGCTACATCTCGGACCGCTTCCTGCCGGACAAGGCGATCGACCTGATCGACGAGGCCGGTTCCCGGATGCGGATCCGCCGGATGACCGCACCGCCGGACCTGCGCGAATTCGACGAGAAGATCGCCGATGTGCGCCGGGAGAAGGAGTCCGCGATCGACTCGCAGGACTTCGAGATGGCCGCGGGCCTGCGGGACAAGGAGAAGCAGCTCCTGGCCGCCAAGGCGAAGCGGGAGAAGGAGTGGAAGGCCGGCGACATGGACGTCGTCGCCGAGGTCGACGAGGAGCTGATCGCCGAGGTCCTGGCCACGGCCACCGGTATCCCGGTCTTCAAGCTGACCGAGGAGGAGTCCTCCCGGCTGCTGCGCATGGAGGACGAGCTGCACAAGCGCGTCATCGGCCAGAAGGACGCCATCAAGGCGCTCTCCCAGGCCATCCGGCGCACCCGTGCGGGCCTCAAGGACCCCAAGCGCCCCGGCGGCTCGTTCATCTTCGCGGGCCCGTCCGGTGTCGGTAAGACCGAGCTCAGCAAGACCCTCGCCGAGTTCCTCTTCGGCGACGAGGACGCGATGATCTCGCTCGACATGTCGGAGTTCAGCGAGAAGCACACCGTCTCGCGGCTCTTCGGCTCCCCGCCCGGATACGTGGGCTACGAGGAGGGCGGCCAGCTCACCGAGAAGGTGCGCCGCAAGCCGTTCTCCGTGGTCCTCTTCGACGAGGTCGAGAAGGCCCACCCGGACATCTTCAACTCGCTGCTCCAGATCCTGGAGGACGGTCGGCTGACCGACTCCCAGGGCCGGGTCGTGGACTTCAAGAACACGGTGATCATCATGACCACCAACCTCGGCACCCGGGACATCTCCAAGGGCTTCAACCTGGGCTTCGCCGCCCAGGGCGATGTGAAGACCGGCTACGAGCGGATGAAGGCCAAGGTCAACGAGGAGCTGAAGCAGCACTTCCGGCCGGAGTTCCTGAACCGTGTCGACGACACCGTCGTCTTCCACCAGCTCACCGAGAGCGACATCATCCAGATCGTCGACCTCATGATCGCCAAGGTGGACGAGCGGCTCAAGGACCGCGACATGGGCATCGAACTCAGTGGCGAGGCCAAGAAGCTGCTGGCCAAGCGGGGCTACGACCCGGTCCTGGGCGCCCGGCCGCTGCGCCGGACGATCCAGCGCGAGGTCGAGGACGTGCTCTCGGAGAAGATCCTCTTCGGTGAGCTGCGTCCGGGCCACATCGTGGTCGTGGACACCGAGGGCGAGGGTGAGGAGAAGAAGTTCACCTTCCGCGGCGAGGAGAAGGCCGCGCTGCCGGACACTCCGCCGATCGAGTCCGCCGCCGGTGGCGCGGGCCCGAACCTCAGCAAGGAGGCGTGACGCGGAGCCGTCTCTCGCCTCGGGGCCGCCCCGGACCGTTCCCCGGTCCGGGGCGGCCCCCTTTTGTGCGGGTGCCGCTTGTGCGGGTGCCGCTTTGTGCGGGGCTTTGTACGGGGCTTTGTGCGGGTGCCGCGTAGGCGCGCCCTGAGGGGCCTGTGACGCCCCGGGAGGCCGAACCCTCCGGGGCGCCTCCGGGGCTCCCCTCACGGTCGCCTCCGGGGCTCCCCTCACGGTCGCCTCCGGGGCTCCCCTCACGCCCCCGTCACGATGACCTGGACGCCCTCCGGGACCCCGGTCACCTCCGCGTTGCGGTGGCTCAGCCGCAGGGTGTGCAGCTGGGGGAAGGCAGCCAGCCAGCTCAGGTCCAAGTCCTCGCCGAGGTCGTAGGCGAGCCACAGCTCGGTCAGCCGCTCGGCCACCAGGCCCTCGGTCAGCTGCTCCGGGGTGAACGCCCCGGCTATCTGGACGCAGGGGCGGCCGCCGAGCCGGCGCAGCGCCCGCAGTTCCTCCAGGTCCGACACCGGAAAGTCGAGTTCCCGCGCATCGAGATGGGCGATGATTTCGTCGGCGTAACGGTCGGTGTCATATCGCCGCCAGGCGCCCGCGAGCTGCGCCCGTACCGCCCAGGAGGCGCGGTCCCGCAGCCGCACCAGATAGTCGATGGCGCGGTCGTCGGCTATCGAGGTGGCGGTGACCGCCAGCCGGTGGGCTTCCTCATCGGATACGCCGCTGGGATCGGGCAGCATTTCCAGCACGATAGGCCCGATCCAGCCCAGCGCACGGGCCGCTTCGAGCGAGGTCGGGCGTACCAGATCCCGGGTATAGCGATGCACCCGGGAACGCACCTCGGGGTCCAGCTCCGTCGCGTGTTCCAGACAGGCGGCCGCCAGGAGTTTGCGATGGCGGGCGTGGACCGGCCGGGCGTCTTTACGGGCCGCCAGCAGCCCCTCCAGGAGGTAGCCGCATTCATCGGGGCGGGCGAGAGCCACCGACATTCTGATCACTTCTTCCCAGTCGTCCAGGTGTGCGTGGTCGATCAGGAAGTCGAAATCGTGCCGTTCCACGACCGCTCGCGCACTGAGATAGTCCTGGAACGTTCGGTGCACGAAATCGACCGACCCGGGTGTGGGCTCGCGCAATAGACCGGTCCGGTTGAGCAGATGGCGGTAGATCTCCTCCGGTCCGCCCTGCCGCGCCGCGTGCGGAATGGCGGGCAGGTGCCGGCCCAGCGTCTCGACCGCGGTGGCCCGGTCCATTTCGGACCGGCCGTTGACGAGCATCCAGTGCGCGAGCTTCTGCAACAGCTGGATCTTCGGTTCCTGGGTGAGGTCGATTCCATCCGGCGGCAGCATGGCGCGCTCACGGTCGCGCCGTTCCAGCAGCATGGAAAGGGCCGCGTCATAGAGGGCTTTACGGCCGCGCGGCAGATAGCCGCGGCGGTCCCGGTGCAGTGCGCACAGCAGACCGCACATCAGCGGATTGGTGGCCAGCCGGCCGAGCTCCCGGGTAATCCTTACGGCGTCCAGCAGCGTTTCCTCGTAACCGCTCAGCCGGTCCAGATCGGCCCGGTCGGTGATGTCCTGGCGGGCTGCTTCGTGCCAGCGCCGGATGAACGCGGTGACGCCGTCGCGGCTGAGCGGGGAGAGTTTCAGCTCGGTGAAGCGCTCCGAGGCCAGCCAGTTCTCCCGTACGGCGGAGGGGCGCGAGGTGACCAGCCAAACATTTCCCGGATAGCGTGCCGGAAGCTCGCGCAGTGCCTCGCGGAGCCGCTCGCGGGCCTGTTCCGGGGCCTCGTCCACGCCGTCCACGAGGAGGAGGCCGCGCCCGTCGGACAGCACGCGTTCGGCCCATCCTGGGGGCTGTGCGGCGGCGTGCGGATAGCGGACGGCGGAGAGGAAGGCGTCGGGCTCCGGGAAGCCGTTGCGGTGGCTGTTGCTGTTGCCGTTGCCGTCGTGGCGGAAGCGGCGCACCGGGAGTACGAACGGCACCCGTCCGCGCAGCCCCTCCAGCGGGGCCGGGAGGTCGCCGCGTGCCACGGATACCGCCAGCCGCTGCACCAGCGTGGTCTTGCCCGCCCCGGCCACGCCCCACAGCAGCACCCTTTCGCGTCCGGCGAGGGCCTGCTCGGCGGGGGCGCTGGGGCTGCCCCCGTCGGTCTCGGTCTCCAGGCTGAGGTAGGCGGCGTCCAGGGGCCAGCTGTCGGGGGAGTGGGCCAGGTCGATGCCGTAGATCGTGAGGTGGTCGTGGGCGGCCACGATGTCCTGGGCGTAGCGCTCCTCGAACGCGGCGTCCTCGGCGGCCGCGACGAAGCGGGAGCGGAGGGTGAGGAAGCGCAGGATGTGCGCGGCGACGGCCTCCCGGAGGGAGGCGTGCAGCCGGGCCTCGTCCGGGTCCAGCCCTTCCCCGGCGTCGGGCGCGGCGACGGCCAGATGCCGGGCGAAGGCTTCGGGGCCGAGGCGTACCGCCCGTACGTCGTCCAGGTCGATGGTGCCGAGGGAGTGGAGGGTGCGGGCGAGCGCGCCGATGACTCCTGGGCGCGCCGTACGTCGCAGCTCCGCCTCGGCGAGCGCGGCGGCGATCCGGGGCAGGTCCCGTTCGGTGAGCGTGCGGTGGTCGCCCTGGAAGGCGACGAGGGAGGCGAGCCGGACGGGCCGGTCCACCGGTCCGTCCGCGACGAAGAGTTCCTGGACCAGTGCGTCTGTGGCTGCGGTTGCGGCTGCGGGATCCATGAGGCCCCGTCCCCCCGGTGACGTTGTCGGCCGTTCAGAGCCACCAGGGTAGGCGGGGTGGGCGTAGGGCGGGTGGAGGTTTGCCGTGGGTGGACGCTGGGGGCGGGGTTGCCCTGGGTGCGCGGTCGGTTGTGTGGGTGGGTGCGGGTGCGGGGCCTCCGGGGCGGGGTCCTGGACCGTATATTTACGGCGCCGACGACAGTTGAACGTGGGGTGGGCCGGAGATTGGCGCCACAAATACACGTAAGCGTCCAGGACCCCGCCCCTCCGACCCCGCCCCCTCCCGTCTCGTCGGCGGCTCCCCGCCGGTGACCCCGGCCCCTGGCTCGGGTCCCGGCCCTGCCCGGTGACCTACTGGCCCGGCTCCTCCTCGAAGAGCTCATCGGCAGTGGAGACGGTGATGGCCCGGTCGAGCCAGCGGTCCAGGGTGTCGAGGTCGGTGCAGTTGGTGATGCGGTCGCGGGTCTCGGGCTGGGTTGGGATGCCCCGCTTTTCCAGGACGCGCAACACGCCCTGGGCTCGCCCATGCGCTTCGCCCTCTGCCTTGCCCTCTGCCTTGCCTTTGAGGAAAGTCTCCTCGATGAGGGTGCCACGGCCGGGGAAGTAGGTACCCACGCTCATCTCGTTCGTCCAAGTGTCTTTGGCCGGGAAGCCCTCCAGGCCGATCACTCCGGGTCGGCCGTTCCCATGGCGCGAGCCAGGGCCTTCAGTATCGCCGGGGCGTCCCGGTGGCCGAACGCTCGTGCTTCGCTGCCAGAAACGACAGGTAGTACGCCCAGCTGACCGCCTTGCCCGGGTCACGGCGCCCCTGTGCCTCGATGGCCAGGAGGAAGCCCCCGCCGGCAGGCGGATCGACGCGCAGCACGCTGTCCACGCGCCGTTCCAGCGGACGGATCTCGGTGGCGTCTGGGGTGAGTACCTCGACGGCTGCTTCCTCCGGCAGCGGGACGTCCAATATGCGGAATACCGGTGCGAGTAACTCCGGTCGTTCTTGGAAGATGCGATGTGCGGCCTCGTGCCGCGAACTGACCATGGGTGTGAACGTATGGTCATCGGAGCATGTGCACGGGGCACATGCTCCGGCGATCACTCGATTGAGGGATGGCCGGGCTGGTCTCGTTGGCGTCCCGTTGACGGCAACGGCATAGTGCTCCGGGTGCCTTCATACGTGGTGCCAAGGCCGGGGACTTCGACCGCATCCGGTAAGGCGGGGCGTAAGGGCGACGGTCCGTCGGGAGAGGGGTGGGAGAACGGACGGCCCGTCGCGTACGTGACCCTAGGGGCCAACGCTGAGCGGGCGCTTACATCGGGCTGAGGCCGGCCGGGGGTGGCGTAAAGGGGAGGCGGCGGAGGGGTTGGTCCGGGTACCGTTCGCCGCATGGACTCGTTTCTGCAGATCTACGGCTGACACGCCGCTCACTCCGGCGCACCGGCGATCGCGTCCGTGCGCTGGGCCGTCGTGTCCATTTCGCCGTTGATCTGAAATGAGTGATCTCGTATGTCCGAGTCCCGTCGCCGTGCCCATATCGCGATGGTCGGCATCCCCGCCATCAGCCACACCCTCCCCAGCCTGGACATCATCCGCGAGCTCGTGGCGCGCGGTCACCGGGTGACGTACGCCAACGATCCCTTCGTGGCGGATGTCGTCAAGTCGACCGGTGCCGAGTTCGTGCCGTTCGAGTCCACCCTGCCGGTCGCCGACAACGACTGGCCGGACGACCCGATCGCCGCGATGACCCTGTTCCTGGACGACGCCGTGCGCGTGCTGCCGCAGCTGCGCGCGGTGTACGACCGGGATCCGGCCGATCTGTACCTGTACGACATCGGCGGGTATGCCGCCCGCGCGCTCGCCGAGGTGCAGGGGCGGCCGCTGGTTCAGCTGTCGCCGACGATCGTGGCCTGGGAGGGCTACCAGGAGGAGTTCGGGGCCCAGATCATGGGCCTGCCCGGTGCGGACGCGTATCAGGAGAAGTTCGCCTCGTGGCTGGCCCGTTGCGGGGCGACCACGCTCGACCCCGACGTCTTCAGTGGGCGGCCCGAACGGGCCATCGCGCTCATCCCCCGCGCCATGCAGCCGAACGCCGACCGGGTGAACACGGAGGCCGTGACGTTCGTCGGGCCCTGCCTCGGGGACCGTGCCGACCAGGGCGGGTGGCAGCGTCCGGCCGGTGCGGAGAAGGTGCTGCTGATCTCTCTGGGCTCGGCGTACACCCGGCAGGCCGCCTTCTACCGCGCGTGCCTCGCGGCCTTCGGGGACCTGCCCGGGTGGCATGTGGTGCTACAGATCGGGAAGTACGTCGAGGTCGGGGAGTTGGGGGAGATCCCGGCCAACGTCGAGGTGCACTCGTGGGTGCCGCAGCTGGCGATCCTGGAGCAGGCCGACGCGTTCATCACCCACGCGGGGATGGGCGGCAGCAATGAGGGGCTGTACACCGGCTCTCCGATGATCGCCGTTCCGCAGGGTGCCGAACAGGCCATGAATGCCGATCGGCTCGTCGAACTGGGCGTGGCCCGTCGTCTGGACACGGGGGACGCCACCGCCGGCGCGCTGCGCGCCGCACTGCTCGAACTCACCGCCGACCCGGAGGTCGCGCGGCGGGCGGCGCGGTTGCGGGACGAGGTGCGGGCCGAGGGCGGCACCCGGCGGGCCGCCGATCTGATCGAGGGGATGCTGGGCTGATCCTGCCCGGAAGACGTTGACGGCCCGGCCATGCCGGCCGGGCCGTCCGCTTGCGGTGCTTACTTCACGATCGTGATGCGGTCCGCCTTCGGCGGGTCCAGGGGCGAGGACTGCGAGGAGTGGGCGCCCAGGTAGGCCGTGAACGTGTCCAGGTCGGAGGCGCCGACGAGCTTGTTCGTGCCCTCCTTGAAGGCGGTGAAGCCGTCGCCGCCGCCCGCGAGGAACTCGTTCATCGCGACGCGGTAGGTCTTGGCGGGGTCGATCGGCTCACCGTTCAGCTTCACCGAGTCCGTGACGATCCGGTCCTTGCCGGACTTGGTGAGGTCCAGGGTGTAGGTGAGGCCCTCGGAGACCTGGAGGATCTTCGGGGACGCCTCGTTGGAGCCGCTGACCTGCTGCTGGAGCGCGGTGATGAGCTGGGTGCCGGTCAGGTCGAGGACGTTCATCATGTTGGTGAACGGCTGGACCGTGAACGCCTCGCCGTAGGTGACCACCCCGTCCCCCTCGCTGCCCGACGCGGCGTAGGCGAGGTCGGAGCGGATACCGCCGGGGTTCATCAGCGCGAGCTGGGCGCCGCCCTTGTCGGCCGGGGCGAGCGCTTCGAGCTGGCCGTCGGCGATGACGTCGCCCAGGGGCGTTTCGTACGCGGTGGAGCCGCGGCCGTTGATGTCGGCGGAGACATAGCCGACGGGTTTGTTGGCGATCGGGGCGGCCAGCTCGTTCCAGCGCCCGATGAGGGAGGTCATGTCGGGGGCCTTGGGCTGGTCGCGGTTCACGACGTGGTTCGCCGCGTTGGCGCCCTTGACGCTCGTCCGCACGATGTCGCCGGTACGGCGGTCGTAGGTCAGCGTGGTGTCGGTGTAGAGGCGGCCGAAGGAGGCCGCCGAGGTCACGGTGCGCGGGGTGCCGGACGGGTCCGGGATGGTGCAGGTGTACGCCTGGTGGGTGTGGCCGGTGACCAGGGCGTCGACCGTGGGCGTGATGTTCTTGGCGATGTCGACGATGGGGCCGGAGATGCCGTCGCCCGCGCCGGGGCTGTCGCAGTCGTAGTTGTACGAGGAGGACGCGGGCAGCCCGCCCTCGTGGATGAGCGCGACGATCGACTTGACGCCCTTACGGTTGAGCTCCTTGGCGTACTTGTTGATCGTCTCGACCTCGTCGTGGAACTTCAGGCCCTTGACGCCCTCGGCGGTGACGATGTCCGGGGTGCCCTCGAGGGTGACCCCGATGAAGCCGATCTTCACGCCCTTGTGCTTCCACACGGTGTACGGCTTGAGGATGGGCTTGCCGGTCTTCTCGTCGGTGACGTTCGCGGCGAGGTAGGGGAAGTCGGCGCCCTGGAAGGTCTTGCCCTCCTCGTAACAGCCGTCCTTCGGGTGGCAGCCGCCGTTCTGCATCCGGCTCAGCTCGGTGCGGCCCTCGTCGAATTCGTGGTTGCCGACGGACGTGACGTCGAGGTCGAGCTTGTTGAGCGCCTCGATGGTCGGCTCGTCGTGGAAGAGACCGGACATCAGGGGACTGGCGCCGATCATGTCGCCGCCGGCGGCGGTGACGGAGTACTCGTGGCCCTTACGGGCGTCACGGAGGGCGGTGGCGAGGTATTCGACGCCGCCCGCCGGAACCGTCTTGGTGGTGCCGTCCGGCTGGGTCTCGGTGACGGTGCCCGAAGAGCCCTGCGGGGGCTCCAGGTTGCCGTGCAGATCGTTGAAGGACAGCAGCTGTACGTCGACGGTGCGGCCGGGCCGGTGCTTCGCCGAGGCGGCGGCGGTGTCCGCGCCCGCCGGGTTGGCTGCGGTCAGCACCCCGGCCGCGGCGGCCAGTACCGCGACTCCCGTGGCCAATCGGCGGGCGGCCCCGCGCCGTTGAGGTCCTGCTGACATGTCGTCCCCTTGTGCCCGTTGTGTGTCCGTATATGACCGTGCGTGCCCCTGATGGGCGGTGGACGCAGCTTACGGTCAACGCGCGTAGTGGGGCAGGGGGGTGGGGTTAAGAGCTGGTTGCGGGTGGTCAACGGTGTGGGGTGGATACGCCCGTTCGGCGGAAAAGTCCTGATCGGGGTTTGGGTGCCGGTTTGGTATGTGAGCGTGCGGATCATGCAGAACGAACTCGCGAAGCAGACGCCCATCCCCGCACAGGGGTCCGAGCTCCCGCCGGGCTTCTTCGAGCTGGTCGATGATCTCAAGGCGATCGTCAGAGGGGCGCATGTCCGGGCGCAGCTCAAGGTCAACACCGAGATGATCGCGATGTACTGGGAGATCGGGCGGACGATCTTGGAGCGCAGGGAGCGGGAGGGGTGGGGAACGAAGATCATCAACCGGGTGGCGGTGGAGCTGCGCACGGCCTTCCCGAACCAGCGGGGTTTCGGCACTCGAAGCCTTCAGTACATGCTGAAGATGGCGCGGCTGTGGCCGGAGCCAATTGTGCAGCAGGCTGCTGCACAATTGCCCTGGGCCCACATCCAGCTGCTCATGGACAAGTGCAACGACCGCGCTGAGCTGGACTTCTACTCCCAAGTGGCCGTCTATCGAGGCATGTCGCGGAGCGAGCTCGAATCCGTGATCCTCAGCAAGGCGCACCTCACCCACGGCGCGGCGCTGTCCAACTTCACCTTCACCGTCCCTGATGAGTCGGAAGCGGCCCAGGAGATCACCAAGGATCCGTACCGCCTCGACTTCACCCGGCTCACTGGTGAGCCCGCCGAACGTGATCTGGAAGACGCGCTGGTCACTCATCTCGTCCGGTTCCTGACCGAGCTCGGGGTCGGCTTCGCGTTCGTCGGGCGGCAGTACCCCGTCAAAGTGGGGGAGCGGGAGTTCCGCATCGACCTGCTCTTCTACCACCTCAAGCTGCACCGCTACGTCGTCTTCGAGCTGAAGACGAAGCAGGCCGAGCCCGCCCATCTCGGCCAGCTCGGCTTCTACGTCACCGTCGTCGACGACCTGGTCCGGGACGCGGAGCGCGATGATCCGACGCTCGGCATCCTCATCGCGAAGAGCCGAGACAAGGGGACGATCGAGTACGCCCTGCGGAGCAACAACGCACCGCTCGCCGTGAGCACCTACGCCGCGCTGCCGCCCCATGTGCGGGAGCTGATGCCCAGCGCCGAGGACCTCTCCCGTATCGCCGATGACATCCTCGACGGGAGTGGGACAGCCGGGTGACTCGCCGGTAACAAATTGTGCAGCAGCTTGCTGGCCAATTGGGCCGCCGTAGGCTCGGCCTCATGAATGACGTGGTGAACGAGACATCCGGTGCCCGTCGGCTCGATGTGCTGGAGGAGCTGACGCCCGCCGAGGCGCAGGATGTGCTGCGGCTGATCGCGGAGTCCGCGCGTATCGATGGTCAGCAGGCCGTGTCCGAGCAGGGGCGGTTGCAGCTGCGGGGGCGCCGGGAGGGGGTGCGGCATCTGGTGCTGCGTGAGCCGAGCGGGGAGTTGGTGGGATACGCGCAGCTGGAGGACACCGACCCGGTGGAGGCCCCGGCCGCCGAGCTGGTCGTGCATCCGGCGCACCGGGGACAGGGGCACGGCCGGGCGCTGGGGGTCACCCTGCTGAAGGAGTCGGGGAAGCGGCTGCGGGTGTGGGCGCACGGGGGGCATGCCTCGGCGCGTCATCTGGCGCAGGTGCTGGGGCTGACGCTGTTCCGGGAGCTGCGGCAGATGCGGCGGCCCCTGGGGTCGCTCACGGATCTGGGTCTGCCGGAGCCCGTGCTGCCGGAGGGCGTGACCGTGCGGACCTTCCGGCCCGGTGCGGACGACGCCGCCTGGCTGGCGGCGAACGCGGCGGCCTTCGCCCACCACCCCGAGCAGGGCTCGCTCACCCAGCGCGATCTGGACGACCGTAAGGGCGAGGCGTGGTTCGATCCCGAGGGGTTCTTCCTCGCCGAGCGCGGCGGCGAGATCGTCGGCTTCCACTGGACGAAGGTGCATGCCGAGGAGGGGCTGGGGGAGGTGTACGTGGTGGGCGTGCGGCCGGACGCCCAGGGGGGTGGCCTCGGCAAGGCGCTGACCTCGATCGGGCTGCGGCATCTGGCGGCCCAGGGGCTGCCGACCGCGATGCTGTACGTGGACGCCGACAACTTCCCCGCGGTCGCCGTCTACGAGCGGCTCGGCTTCGGCACGCATGAGACGGATCTGATGTACCGGACCGAGACGTGACCTGATCGGGGTCTGGCTGTGTCCTGACCGGGGCTGACCGGGGCTGACCGGGGAAGGGCTGATCCGGGTCTGGACGGGACCCGGCCCGGACCCCTGCGGGATGGGTCCCGATTTCCTACGCGCCATGTGTCCGTTACCGGCGATTCAATCTCGGTTGCGAGCATCACGGAATGCAGCCCGCTGTGCCGAATTCGTCGAACCGGAGGCTCTGTGCCGTTTCCGCACCCGCTTCCGCCACGCCGTATTCATCCCCGGCGCGGAACAATGAGTTCATGAGCCACACCAGCGGTCAGGCACCGGTCCCCCCGCAGCCCCAGCCCCAGCCCTCGGTCGGGTCCATCGCGGCGCACCGGCCGCATGCCGTGGCCGTGCCACCGGTGCGGTCGCTCGACCCGGACCTCGACTCCGACCTGGACTCCTACGAGGACGGGACCGGGCCCGACGCGAAGGGCGGGGAGCTGCCGCAGGGGCGGTTCCTGGACCGGGAGCGCAGCTGGCTGGCGTTCAACGAGCGGGTGCTGGAGCTCGCCGAGGACCCGTCCACCCCGCTGCTGGAGCGGGCCAACTTCCTGGCGATCTTCGCCAGCAATCTGGACGAGTTCTTCATGGTGCGGGTCGCCGGCCTCAAGCGGCGCATCGCGACCGGGGTCGCCACCCGCTCGGCCTCCGGGCTCCAGCCGCGCGAGGTGCTGGAGCTGATCTGGAACCGGTCCCGTGAGCTCATGGCCCGGCACGCCGCCTGCTATCAGCAGGACGTCGCCCCGGCGCTCGCCGAGGAGGGCATCCATCTGATCCGCTGGCCGGATCTGACCGAGAAGGAGCAGTCCCGCCTCTTCACCCTCTTCCGGCAGCAGATCTTCCCCGTGCTGACCCCGCTCGCCGTGGACCCGGCACACCCCTTCCCCTATATCTCGGGGCTCTCGCTCAACCTCGCGGTCGTGGTGCGCAACCCCGTGAGCGGGCATGATCACTTCGCACGTGTGAAGGTTCCCCCGCTGCTCTCCCGGTTCCTGGAGGCGTCGCCCCGGCGCTTTGTGCCGCTGGAGGACGTGATCGCGGCGCATCTGGAGGAGCTGTTCCCCGGTATGGAGGTGCTCGCGCACCACATGTTCCGGGTGACCCGCAACGAGGACCTCGAGGTCGAGGAGGACGACGCGGAGAACCTCCTCCAGGCCCTGGAGAAGGAGCTGCTGCGCCGCCGTTTCGGACCCCCGGTGCGGCTGGAGGTCGAGGAGTCCATCGACCCGTATGTGCTGGACCTGCTGGTGCGCGAGCTGAAGATCTCGGACGCGGAGGTCTATCCGCTGCCGGGGCCGCTCGACCTCACCGGGCTGTTCGGGATATCCGCGCTGGACCGGCCGGAGCTGAAGTACCCCAAGTTCGTCGCGGGCACCCACCGGGATCTCGCCGAGGTGGAGTCCGCGTCCCCGCCGGACATCTTCGCCGCGCTGCGCGAGCGGGACGTCCTCCTGCACCACCCGTACGACTCCTTCTCCACCTCCGTGCAGGCGTTCCTGGAGCAGGCGGCCGCCGATCCGGACGTCCTCGCGATCAAGCAGACGCTGTACCGCACCTCCGGCAAGTCGCCGATCGTCGACGCGCTCATCGACGCCGCCGAGTCCGGCAAGCAGGTGCTGGTGCTCGTCGAGATCAAGGCCCGCTTCGACGAGCAGGCCAACATCAAGTGGGCGCGCAAGCTGGAGGAGGCCGGCTGCCATGTGGTCTACGGCCTCCTCGGGCTGAAGACCCACTGCAAGCTGTCGCTGGTGGTGCGCCAGGAGGGCGACACCCTGACCCGCTACTCGCACGTGGGCACCGGCAACTACCACCCCAAGACCGCCCGGCTCTACGAGGACCTGGGGCTGCTGACCGCCAATCCGCAGGTCGGCGCCGACCTCTCCGACCTCTTCAACCGGCTCAGCGGCTACTCCCGGCGGGAGAACTACCGGCGGCTGCTGGTCGCCCCCAAGTCGCTGCGCGGCGGGCTGGTCAACCGGATCAACAAGGAGATCACCCACCATCGGACGGGGCGCCCGGCCTACATCAAGATCAAGGTCAACTCGATGGTCGACGAGGCCGTCATCGACGCCCTCTACCGGGCCTCGCAGGCGGGGGTGCCGGTCGATGTGTGGGTGCGCGGCATCTGCGCGCTGCGGCCGGGTGTCCCCGGGCTCTCGGAGAACGTCCGGGTCCGCTCGGTTCTCGGACGCTTCCTGGAGCATTCGCGGGTGTTCGCGTTCGGGAACGGCGGCGAGCCGGAGGTGTGGATCGGCAGCGCCGACATGATGCACCGCAATCTCGACCGCCGGATCGAGGCGCTGGTGCGGGTCACCGACCCCGGCCACCGCGCCGCCCTCAACCGCCTGCTGGAGACCGGGATGTCCGACTCCACCTCCTCCTGGCACTTGGGCCCGGACGGTGAGTGGACACGGCATGCGACGGACGCGGACGGCCAGCCGCTGCGGAACGTACAGGAAATGCTCATCGACGGCCGGAGGCGACGGCGTGGTGCAACGACATGACCTGCCGTCGGCCGGGCTGACGGGCGCCGCCGTGGACGCGGCCGCCGGCGGCCCGGCCTGCCCCGGGGCCGAGGGCGTGGCGGACCGGGCGGCGGACGATCGGACGGCGGACCGGGCGGCCACGGCCGCGGCGGTGGGACCGCCGTGGGGGGAGTCGGCGACGGCGGGGGAGGTGCTCTCGGCGTATCTGCACGCCCAGGCCGGGGACTTCCTCCGCAGCCTGCGGCTGCACCGCGAGAGCGGATCCGATGTCGTGGAGGCGGCCGAGGCCGCCCGGCTGCTGTGCCGCGCCGCGCGGCGGATCAGCGGCGTGCTGTACGTCTACCGCCCGCTCACCGACACGGCCTGGTCCGATCAGCTGCGGACCGAGCTGGCCTGGCTGTCGGGGACGCTGGCGCGGGAGCACGCCTACGCGGAGCGGCTGGCCCGGCTGCGCGGTGCCCTGCACCGGCTCTCCGGCGCGGGCGGTCCCGCAGACCGGTTGGCGGACCGATCGGCGGACCGGTCGACGCAGGGCGAGGGGGCCGCCGCCGAGCGCGCGAATGCCGGTGAGCGCTTCTCCGAGGACGCCGCGCATGGTTCGAACGCCGCGAGTGCCACGAACGTCACGGGTGCAACGAGCGCCACGAGCGCCACGAACGCAACGAGCGCCACGAACGCAACGAGCGCCACGGGTGCGGCGAGCGCTACGAGTGCCGCGCGCACCGCACGCGGCGGGGTCACGGTCGCGGTCGACGGCGCGGGCGGCCCGCCCGGCTCCGTCCCGCCTGGCTCCGTTCCGCCCCGGTCCACCCGGACCGCCCGCCGCAGCGTCTCCCTGGCCGCCGGCGCGCCGGGAGGCGGGGCCGGGGGCTCGGTCGGGGGGCAGGGTCCCGGGCCGGCCGATACGGGCGGTACGGGCGGCGGCGCCGAGGGCGCGGCCGGGACGTCCAGGGATGAGGGCCGCGCGGCCGGACGGCGGCGCGGTGAACGCGGCGAACGCGGCGAACGCGGTGACAAGAGCGGCCGGGGCGGCAGGGGCGAGAAGGGCGACCGGTCCGGCCAGGGCGCGGCCCACCAGCGGGCCGGTGCCGAGGAGGAGGCCCGGGGCGGGGCGCTGACCGTCGGCGCCGCCCGCGCCGGGGCGCTACTGGAGCGCCAGCTCACCCTGGCCCGGACCCGGGCCCACACGGCCGCCCTGGAGGCGCTCGGCTCCTCCCGCTTCCACGCGGTCGCCGACACCGTCGCCCTGCTCGCCTCCGATGCCCCGCTCGACGAGGCCAACGCCGCCCGCCCCGCCGGACAGGTGCTGCCTCCGCTCGCCGACCTGGCGAACCGGCGGCTGACCGAGGCGGTGGAGGCGCTGCCGCTGGTCCGCGCCGGACATCCGTACAACGCGGAGGCACTGGTCCACGGTCTGGCGGCGACCCCGGCGGCGGACGCCCCGCCCGCCAGCGAGCGCCAGGACGCCCCCTGGCACCAGGTGCGCCATCTGCTGCGGCTGCGGCGGTACGCCCTGGAGGTGCTCGACCAGGCGTCTGACCAGGCATACGGTCAGGGGTACGGCCAGACGTTCGACCAGGCGTGGCAGCAGCCGGACGGGCCGAGCGGACCCAATGGGGCAGGGCCGGTCGGGTCCGGCGCCGTGGACACCGAACCGCCGCTGTCCGTACGGCTGCTGGCCGCCGGACAGGCGCTGGAGCGCCACCGCGACGCGGCCGAAGCGGCCGCCGCCGCTGCGGCGGCCGCCCGTACGCCCCGCATCGCCCCGGCGACGGCGTACGCGCTCGGAGTGCTCCACGCCGATCAGCGGCATGAGGTCGAGGCGGCCCGCTTCGCGTTCGGCCGGATCTGGCGGCGCGTGGCCGTCAGAGCCTCCTGACACGGGGCACCGGGCCAGGGGAGAGGGCCGGACATCGGTCGTCGGGCGACGGGTGTGTCGGGCGTTGGGCGTTGGGCGTCGGGTGCCGGTTGTCGGGCGTTGGGCGACGGTCGCCGGTCACGGGCATCGGGCGGCGGGGCACGGGTGTCGGGTGTTGGGTGTTGGGTCACGGGCGTTGGGCGGCGGGGCACGGGTGCCGGGTGCCGGGTGCCGGGTGTCGGATATCGGGTCACAGGCGCGGGATGTCAGGCGCCGGACGCTGGGCCACGGGCCACGGGCCACGGGCCACGGGCCACGGGCGTCGGGCGTTGGGCGGCGGGCCACGGGTGCCGGGCGGCGGGCCGCGGGCGTTGGGTGGCGGGGATCTGCGACAGTGCTCGTCGCGCGGCTGAGGACGGACAACGGGAGACCCCGGAGGGAGACGGCGGATGAGTCGGCGGAATTCCCGCGGTGACGGTGACGGTGAAGGTGACCGGGAAATGGGCGCCGGGACCGTCCTCGCGGCGGGCTGTGTGCTGTGGCGACGGTCCCCGCGGGGCGGTCGGCTGGAGGTCGCCCTCGTCCACCGGCCGCGCTACGACGACTGGTCCCATCCCAAGGGCAAGCTGAAGCACGGCGAGGACGCGCTGCACGGCGCGGTGCGTGAGGTCGCCGAGGAGACCGGTATGGGCTGCGCCCCGGGGCCGGCCTTGCCCACCCTCCACTACCTGGCCAAGGGCCGCCCCAAGGAGGTCCGCTACTGGGCGGCGGAGGCGGTCGACGTCGAGGACGAGACCTTCGTACCCAATCGGGAGGTCGACCGCCTGGTCTGGCTGCCCCCGGACGTTGCCCGTCGCCGTCTCACCTACGACCACGACCGCACGCTCATCGACGCGTTGCTGCACGCCTTGCCCTCATGACCAGCCGTCAGCGGCGGCGTTGGGTCTTGTCCGCGCGCCGGGGGCACGTAGTAGCTGTCCGCCCGGCAGGGCCTCCAGCTGCTCCATGGTGCGCGGTCCGATGATCACCGGGCGCGGACAGACGGACCGCGGACAACGGATCGCGCACGATGGACCGCGGATAATGGACCGATGGGCCATTCCGAACCGGAGATCAAAGCGTTCCTCAAGGCACGCCGCGCCGCGCTCGACCCGGCCGAACTGGGGTTGCCGGAGGGGGTCGTCCGGCGCCGGGTGCGGGGGCTGCGCCGTGAGGAGGTGGCCCAGCGGGCCGGGATCAGCGTCGACTACTACACCCGGATCGAGCAGGGCCGGGCCCCGGCCATCTCGGACTCGGTGGTCGGCGGGCTGGCGCGGGCGCTGCGGCTGACCCCCGCCGAGCACACCTATCTGCGCAACATCACGCTGCCGCGGCGGTCCGGCGGAGCCTGCGATCCCGAACCGCGGCCGCGGGTGCGGCCGGAGATCCAGCAGCTGCTGGACGCGATGGACGGCACCGTCCCCGCCTACGTCTACGGGCCCGCGATGGACGTCCTGGCCTGGAACCGGCTCGGCAGCCGGCTCGGCATCGACTACGCCACGATCCCCGAGGAGCGGCGGAACGGTCCGCTGCTGGTCTTCCTCGACCCCCGGTTCAAGGAGATCCATCCGAACTGGGACGAGGTCGCCGATGACACGGTGGCCGGGCTGCGCGCGGAGATCGGACGCCACCCGGGCAGTTCGCGGGTGTGCCGGGTCATCCATGAGCTGCTGGAGCGGAGCGAGGAGTTCAAGCGGCGGTGGGAGGCGCAGGCGGTGCAGGAGCGGACGCGGGGCGTCAAGCGGTTCCGCCACCCGGAGCTGGGGGAGCTGGTGCTGCGGTTCGAGGCGTTCGTCCTGCCCGCGGACCCGGGGCAGATGCTGTGCACGTACACGGCCGACAAGGGGTCGGCGACGGCGGAGGCACTGAGCGTACTGGCGGGTGCGGCGGCGGTGGCTTGAGGGACGCGTTCAGGCGTTCCCGCCTCCGGGTCGGACACGACGGCCGACGGGTCGGACACGATGGCCGACGGGTCGGACACGACGCCCGACGGGCCGGACACATCGGCCGACGGGCCGGGCGGGGCCGTCAGCCCTGGGGTGCCAGCGCCTCCCACCGCACCGTGACCTCGCCCTGGCGCCAGCGTCGCGGCCCGTCGGTGAGCGGCCAGCCCTCGGCGCGCAGCGTCTGGGCGCTGCGTATCCAGCGCTGACGTGCGCTGAGCGGCGCATACGGGGCGGCGGCCGCCCAGGCGCGGTCGAAGTCGCGCAGGAAGGCGTGCACCGGTTCGCCCGGCACATTGCGGTGGATCAGCGCCTTGGGGAGCCGTTCGGCCAGGTCGGAGGGGCGTTCCAGGGAGCCGAGGCGGGCCGCGAAGGTCACGGTGCGCGGGCCGGCCGGGTCGAGCGCGACCCATACGTGCCGCCGCCCGATCTCGTCGCAGGTGCCCTCCACCAGCAGCCCGCCGGGCGCCAGCCGGGCGCACAGCCGCCGCCACACGGCGGCGACCTCGTCCTCCTCGTACTGCCGCAGCACATTGGCCGCCCGGATGAGCGCGGGGCGGGCCCCGTCCGGCAGCGGCACCTCGAAGCCGCCGTGCGCGAAGGTGAGCCCCTCGCGCTCGTACGGCCGCGCGGCGGCCACGCGTCCGGGGTCGATCTCGACGCCCACCACGCGGGTCCCGGCCCGTACGGTCCGCAGCCGGTCCAGCAGCTCGACGGCGGTCCAGGGGGCCGCCCCGTACCCCAGGTCCACCGCCACCGGTGCCTCGCCGGCCCGCCGCAACGCGGCCCCGTGCGCCGCCGCTATCCACCGGTCCATCCGGCGCAGCCGATTGGGGTTGGTCGTCCCACGGGTCGCCGAACCGATCGGACGGGACGGCGGGGGTACGCGGGCGGGCATGGCGCAGAGCCTATGCGGGGGCGGACGGGGTGGACGGGGCGGGGCGGACCCGAGGGCAGGGGAAAACCCGGGGGGCAGGGGAGACCTCGGGGGACCGGGGAGGACCGGGGGACAGGGGAGGACTTCGGGGCGGGCATGGGAGCGGACACGAGGGGCCGACGAACACGGAACGTCACGCTTTGGCAAAGCGGAAATGGGAACAACGCGTTCCGGTGTTGAGGACCCAGGAGGGAGCCCGCCCCGGCAAGGAGGTATCGCGCGGTGAGCCAGTACGCGCCCCGGCTCGGCGGCCTGCGAGGCCGGCCCCATGCACCGTTCGGCGTCCCGTCCCACCAGCGGTTTCGTCGCGTTCCGCGGCGGCCGCGGCGGATCGCGATGCTCAGCGTGCACACCTCGCCGCTGCATCAGCCCGGCACCGGCGACGCCGGGGGGATGAACGTCTACATCGTCGAGCTGGCCAAGCGCCTGGCCGCCATCGACATCGAGGTGGAGATCTTCACCCGGTCCACCACCGCCGCGCTCCCCCCGGTCGTCGAGCTCGCCCCCGGGGTGCTCGTACGGCATGTGGACGCGGGGCCCTACGAGGGGCTGGCGAAGGAGGACCTGCCGGCGCAGCTGTGCGCCTTCACGCACGGGGTCATGCAGGCGTGGGCCGGGCACCGGCCCGGCTATTACGATCTCGTCCACTCCCACTACTGGCTCTCCGGCCACGTCGGCTGGCTGGCCGCCGAGCGCTGGGGAGTGCCCCTGGTGCACGCCATGCACACCATGGCCAAGGTCAAGAACGCCGCGCTGGCGGAGGGCGACACCCCCGAACCCGCGGCCCGCGTCATCGGGGAACAGCAGATCGTCCGCGCCGCCGACCGGCTGATCGCCAACACCGGCGAGGAGGCCGAGGAGCTGGTGCGCCACTACGAGGCGGCGCGCGAGCTGGTCGCGGTCGTCCACCCCGGGGTGAACCTCGACCGCTTCCGGCCCGCCGACGGCCGGGCCGCCGCCCGTGCCCGGCTGGGGCTGCCGGCCGACGCGCTCATACCCCTCTTCGCCGGGCGCATACAGCCGCTCAAGGCCCCCGACATCCTGTTGCACGCGGTCGCCCACCTCCTGGAGGAGGACCCCTCGCTGCGCGGGCGCATGGTCGTCCCCGTGGTGGGCGGTCCCAGCGGCAGCGGCCTGGCCAAGCCCGAGGGGCTGCACAAGCTGGCGGCGCGGCTCGGCATCTGCGATGTGGTGCGGTTCCGGCCGCCCTGTGTCCAGGACGAGCTCGCGGACTGGTACCGGGCGGCGTCCGTGCTGGTCATGCCGTCGTACAGCGAGTCGTTCGGGCTGGTGGCGATCGAGGCCCAGGCATGCGGCACCCCGGTCGTGGCGGCCTCGGTGGGCGGTCTGCCGGTGGCCGTACGGGACGGGGTCAGCGGCACGCTGATCGACGGCCACGACCCCGCCGACTACGCCCGCGCCCTGCGCCCCTTCGCGCAGGACCCGGGCCGGTCGGAGCGTATGGGCGCGGCCGCGGCCCGACACGCCGAGTCCTTCGGCTGGGACACCTCCGCCGCGGCCACGGCGGAGGTCTATACGGAGGCGCTGCGTGAGCGGCGTCGCCTACGATCGGCCCATGGGTGACACCGACAGCACGTCCGCGAGCGGAGACCGGGGCGTAAGCGGGGACCGGGGCGCGTCCGGGCCCCGGGCCGTGGCCGAGGACCAGACGTCGTCGGGCAGCCGGGGCGCTTCCTCCGCGCCCGGGGGCATGTCCGAGGACCAGGCGTCGTCCGGGCCCCGGGCCGCTTCCTCCGGGCCCCGGGCCGTGTCCGATGCCAAGGCCGTGATCGAGCGGACCCTGCGCGACGCCGAGCTCGCATGGGAGAGCCCGTCCGACGGCACCTTCGTCGTCACGCTCCCGGGCACCCGCAAGCTGTCGACCACCTGCTCGCTGCGGGTCGGCCGGCACTCCCTCTCCGTCAACGCCTTCGTCGTCCGCCACCCCGACGAGAACCACGAGGCCGTCCACCGCTGGCTGCTGGAGCGCAACACCCGGCTCTACGGGGTGAGTTACGCCATCGACCAGCTCGGCGACATCTACCTGGTGGGCAAGCTGCCGCTGGCCGCCGTCACCCCGGAGGAAGTCGACCGGCTGCTCGGCACCGTGCTGGAGAACGCGGACGGCAGCTTCAACACCCTGCTGGAGATGGGGTTCGCCACCGCCATCCGCAAGGAGTACGCGTGGCGCACCTCGCGCGGCGAATCCACCCGCAACCTCGAGGCGTTCAGCAATCTGACGCGCGACAAGGCGAAGTGAAGGAGCCGAGCCGACGGCCCGGCGCGGCGGCGCCGGGGCCCCGTCACTGCGATGAGGTGCGCGGTCACGCCGGGCGGGCGGTACGGCCCGTCGTCGTACCGCCCGCCCGGCTGATGTCCGCCCTCAGGTCTGCGGCTCGCTGACCGGGCCGACGTAGGTCCCCGGGCGGGTGGCGCCCGACTGGTCCAGCAGCGCGCCGCCGTAGGGCCAGTCCAGCACGATGTTGCGGCGCTCGTCCGGCGGGGTGATGACGACCTGGCTCGGCGCGAACTTCCGGTCGTCGTCGCGGGTCGACGCCAGGAACGTGATGTCGAAGACGGCCCGACCGCCGGCGTCGAGCGTCACCGGTGCCGGCTTGTCATTGGTGCGCCGCAGGTCCCAGGTCTCGCCGTGCTCGGTCTGGAGCTGCACACCCGGGAAGCCGACCATGGTGCAGTCCTTCGCGCCGGTGTTCTTCAGCACCACCCGGGCGGTCTGCTGTCCGTCGTACTCCATGTCCGGGCCGCCCTCGAAGTCCGACCACGCGGCCTCCAACTGGTCGCTGGCGCAGCGGTTCGCCGACGAGGAGCTGTCGGAGGCGTCGCCCGTCAGGGTGTCGGCCTTGGGCGAGTCGTCGGAGGCTTCGTTCGGGTGGACGGCCGAAGTGTTCGGGTCCGGGTGGATGGGCGAGGCGACCGTGGACGGGTTTCCCTTGGCGTCGGTGTCGGAACCGTCGCTTCCGCAGGCGGTGAGCGAGAGCGCGGCAGCGGCGATCAGCGAGGCGGCGGCGACGGTGCGGGTGCGGGTGCGAGTGCGGCGGAGAGCGGTCTTGCGCGGCATGGCATCCCCCAAGGGCGGTCGAAGTGGGTCCGGGACGCGGTGCGAGTTTTCGCGGTCCGGTTTGTCGGTGCGGTTCGCGCGCTGCGTTCCGCGTCCTGGAAACAACCTTGTCCGCCGCTGCTGTCGATCGGCTAACCCATGACTAACAGGCCGCTGACGCGACGTACGCCGCGCCGGCGTACACGAGCGGTCTTCAAGAAGCACGGTGAAGAAAACCGATCCATGACGGCTCTTCATGGTGAACCGGCTCCGGCCGGGAACCATGAAGAGGAGACATAAGGGTGCTCATGGACAATCCGTGGCTCACGGTGGCAACGATCGTGACGGTGGGGGTGCTACGGCTGATGGGGGACGTCATCCGCTGGCTGGCGGCGCGCTCGGGCGAACGGCTCCGGGCGCGCACGCTGGCCGAGTTGGTGAGCAGAACGGCTCCGGGCACGGTGCTCACCGACCGCCGTCCCGACGGCGCGGCGCTGACCATACGGCGGCGGCCGCAGGAGCGGGCCGAGCGGGATGAGTGGGATGAGCGGGCCGAACGGGACGGGGGGCGGGCGGCATGAGCGGGACCGCGGAGGAGATCACGCGCGAAGAGAGGTCCGAGGAGGAGTTCGACGCCTTCTACGCCCGCACCTACCCCTGGCTGGCCGCCCGTGCGGTGATGCTCAGCGGCAACCGGCAGAACGCCGAGGACGCCGTGCAGGAGGCGTACATCGAGGCGATGCGCCGCTGGCCCGAGGTCAGGGCGTGCGCCTCGCCCGAGGCATGGGTGACCACCACCATGCGGCGCAAGCTCTCGCGGGACGGGCGCCGCTGGTGGTTCCGCTGGAAGCCGGTCGAGCTGACCGTCCCGGCCGCCGCGACCGCCACCGTGGAGGAGACCGCCGAGGCGCTGGCCGCGCTGCGCGCACTCGGCACGCTGCCGCCGCGCCAGCGCCAGGTGGTCGTCATGCATTCGCTGGAGGGCATGAGCTATCAGGCGATCTCCGCAGAGCTGGGGATCTCCGTCGGCAGCGTCGGCAGCAACCTGCACAAGGCCCGCGCCCGGCTGAGCCTGCTGCTCGACGTCTCCCCCGAGCTGGACCGCTCGGGCGAGCGCCTGCTGACCCGCACGGCGCGGGACCCGCTGGCCGTGGCGCTGTACGGGGCCGCGGAGTGGCTGTCGGACGGCTTCCGGAGCGAACGCCGCCGGGCGGAACCGGGGAACGATGCCGTGGGCCTTGCCCGGGACGGCGACCTGGGCGACGGCCGGGACGGTGCCTGGGGCGACGGCCGGGACGGTGCCTGGGGCGACGCCCGCGACGCCGCCTGGGGCAACGTCTGTGCCGACGGCCGCGACGCCGTCCGGGACGGGGCCCGTGACACGACTCGGGCGGGGGTGCATGATGCCGTCCGGGACGGCGCTCGTGACACAACTCGGGCCGGGGCGCGTGATGCTGCCCGGAAAGGTGTCCCCGACGCCACTCGGGCCGGGGCACGTGATGCCGCGCAGGACGGGGCACATGATGCTGCCCGGCAAGGCATCCGGGACGGGACATGTGATGCCGCCCGGAAAGGTGTCCCCGACGCCACTCGGGCCAGGGCGCGAGATGCCGCGCAGGACGGGGCTCGCGATGCTGCCCGGAAACGCGCCCGGGACGGGGCACGCGATCCCGCCGGGCAAGGCATGCGGGACGGGGCACGCGATCCCGCCCGGCAAGGCATCCGGAACGAGACACGCGACACCGCCCGCAACGGCGTCCCCGACACCACCCGGGAGCGCCGATGATCGGTGTCGCCCGTTCGGTCCTCGCCGTCGCCCGTGCGGTCCTCGCCCTCGCCCTGCTCGCCGTCTTCTACGCGCTGGTCGCGGCCATGGTGCTGCTCTGGGGGGCCTTTCTGGCGGCGGCCTTGTGGACCGCCGGTGAGCCGGGGGTCCAGTCGCCGCCCACCAGCGTCGTCACCGCCTGCGCGGCGTTCGCGCCGATCGTCTTCGGCATGGTGTGGGCGGTGGTCCGCACCGCGCGGCCCGCCGCCCCGCGCGGGGACGCGGTGACGGTGACCCGGCGCGGGGCGCCCGAGTTATGGCGCACGGTCGAGGAGCTGGCGCTCGGCGTCGGCACCCGGCCGCCCGCCCAGATCCGGCTGACTGCCGAGGTCAACGCCTCCGTCACCGAGGACGCCCCACTCCTCGGGCTGGCCCCCGGCCGGCGCGTCCTCTATCTCGGCCTGCCCCTGCTGGTCGGCCTGCCGCCCGCCGAGCTGTGCGCCGTCCTCGCGCATGAGCTGGGCCATTTCTCCCGCCGCCACAGCCGCTTCGGCGCGGTGGCCCACCGGGGCGCGGCGGGCCTGGTCGCCGCCCGGCAGGCGATCCAGGACGCGTCGGCCGCCAATGACCTGGTGCGGCTGTACGCGGGCGGGCCGCTGCTGCTGCTCGGCCTCTACTCCCGTGTCTTCCGTTGGCTCACCCGCCCGGTCCGGCGGCGGCAGGAGCTGGAGGCCGACCGGGAGGCCGCCCGGGTGGCGGGTCCGGGCGCCGTCGCCGACGCGCTGTGCTCCACGGAGGCGCTGGCGGCGGCGTGGCAGGAGTTCCTCGCCGACTTCCTCGCCCCGATGCGCCGGGCGACCGGCCGGATTCCCGACGATCCGTTCCGCGCCTTCGCCCATATGGTCGAGGCGCCCGAAATACGAGAGCCGATGGCCGCGCTGCGCGCCCGCGCCGCCGAGCGGCCCGCCGGCCCCGACGACGCGCATCCGGCCCTGGCCACCCGGCTGGAACGGCTGGCGCGCCTGCCCGCCCGGGAAGCCCGGGAGTCCGGCACCGAACCCCGGCTCCCGGACCCCGTCCCCGTCCCGCCGCGGTACGCGGTCGAGCTGGGCCGCGTCCTGCTGTCCGGCCCGGACGCGGGGACCAGAGTGCCCTGGCGGGACTGGCTCACCGAACTGGCCGAACACCGCGCGACGCGGACCCTCACCCCACTGGCCGAGGCCGTGCGCACGGTGGAGGAGGCCGAGGGGACGGGACGGCGGAGGGCGGAGCCGGACGCGGAACCAGAGACGGCGAAACCGGGCGCGAAACGGGACGCGGAACAGGGTGCGAAACCGCAAACGGAGCCGCAAACGGAGCCGCAAACGGAGCCGGACGCGCTGACGATCCAGCGGGTGCTGCGACTGCTGGACGGCGGCCGCCGGATGCCGCTCGCCCGCGCCCTCAACTCCCGACTGCCCCACACCGAGCAGACCGAGCGCGATCCACTTCGCCCCCTGGCCGACGCCCTGGCCGTGCTGATCGGGGCGCAGCTGGTCGCGCGGGGGACCGCGTACTGGGCGATGGACTGGACCGGCCCCAGCATCCTCGTACCGCCCGACGGCATCGCCCCCGAGACCATCCACGCCTGGGCCGACACCGCCGTCCGGCTGCCCGGCCAGACCCAGCGGCTCGGGCTGCACCTGGCCGCCCTGGGCGTGGACGAACGCGCACCCCTGCCCACCGGCCCGGCGCCGGGGGAGAAGGCGCGGCGGATCAGCATCGCGCCGGGAGTCACCGGCCCCGCGCGCCGGCGGATCACCGCCGTACGGGCGCTGGCGTTCACCGTGCTGGTGGGGATGACGGGGCTGACGCTCGCGCTGTGGGCGAACAGGGACGAGCCGAGCTACCCCGGAACGCCGGTGACCCGGTGGCACAACCCCTACCAGCCGGGCGGCGGCACCGGCACCGGCACCGCGCCCGCGCCTGCCCCGTTCCCGACCTACGGCTTCCCCACCACCCCTGGGTGGCCGACGCCCCCGGCCTACCGGCTGCCGTCGCCCTCGCTGCCGAGCATCGACATCAAACCACTGCTCCCCAGGCCCACGCGGTGATCGTGGCAGCTACCCCACCTCAGCGGCACCCGCACCAACCCCGGAACCCTTGCCTTCAGATCCCCCAACCCCCGAACCCTCGCCCCCAGAACTCCTCACCCCGGAACCCTCAACACCAGAGCCCCCAGAATCCTCAACCCCAGAACCGCTCCGCATCGCGCGCCCCAGCGCCGCGTACCCGGCGGCGGCCACGCCCCCCACGACCGCGCTGGCCGCCCACAGCGTGTCCGCCCCGAAGCGGTCGATGACCGCGCCGCCGGCGAGCGGTGCGATGAGCGAGGCGAGGGACCACGACAGGGTGTACATCCCCTGGTAGCGCCCGCGCCCATGGGTCGGGGAGAGCCGGGCCACCAGCCCCATCTGCGTGGGCGAGTTGATGACCTCGCCGAGCGTCCAGACGGCCACGGCCAGCGCGTACATCCCCACCGACCCGGCGAAGGCGGTCAGCCCGAAGCCCGCTCCGGTCAGCAGCGCGGAGGCGATCAGCAGGGGAGCCGGATCGCGGTGTTCGATGAACCGCGTCACCGGGATCTGCACGGCCACGATCAGCACGCCGTTCGTCGCGATCGCGACGCCGAAGTCCGTACTGGACAGCCCGTCCGTTCCCATCGCCACCGGCAGCGCCACGAACGCCTGCTGGATGAGGGTCGCGATCAGGAACGACAGCGCGACCACGGCCATGAACCGCCGGTCCCGCAGCACCGTGCCCAGCCCGACCTCCGGCTCCGGCGGGTCAGCCGCCACCCCCGCCGCACCCTGACCCTCGCCGACGGCATCCCGCTCCGGCCGGGACTCCGGGAGCCTGGCGAAGACGATGACCGCGCACAGCAGCGTCATCCCGGCGTCGGCCAGGAAGAGGGTGAGATAGCCGTGGCGCGCGATCAGCCCGGCCGCCGCCGCCGAGACGGCGAAGCCGAGGTTGATGGCCCAGTAGTTGAGCGAGAAGGCCCGCACCCGGTCCTCGGGGGCGACGATGTCGGCGATCATCGCCTGCACGGCGGGCCGTGACGCGTTGCTGGTCATCCCCACCAGACAGGCCACGACGGCGATGGCGACCGGGTCCTGGACGAAGCCCAGGACGGCGACCGTGACCGCCGTCGACAGCTGCGAGACCAGCAGCGTGGGCCGCCGCCCCAGCCGGTCGGTCAGCACCCCGGAGACCACCGCCGACACCGCCCCGCCCAGCCCGTGCAGCGCCCCGACCAGTCCGGCGAACATCGCCGAATAACCACGGTCCACGGTCAGGTACATGGCAAGGAACGTGGCCACGAACCCGCCCAGCCGATTGACCAGGGTGGAGGTCCACAGCCACCAGAACGCCCGGGGCAGCCCCGAAACGCTCTCCTTCGTGGCCTGCCTCAGTCGGACGACGGACACCGGGCGACTCCCCCCTGTAAGTGGCACAACCAGCAACCGCAAATTACCGACCCCGCCCCCACCCCGCCACCGAATTGACGGGGTCCGTCAACCGAGCCGCTCAGGCCGGTCCAGTAGGCTCGACGACATGGCCGACGCACCGTACAAGCTGATCCTCCTCCGCCACGGCGAGAGCGAGTGGAACGCGAAGAACCTGTTCACCGGCTGGGTGGACGTCAATCTGAACGAGAAGGGCGAGAAGGAGGCCGTCCGCGGCGGTGAGCTGCTGAAGGACGCCGGCCTGCTCCCCGACGTGGTCCACACGTCCCTCCTGAAGCGCGCGATCCGCACCGCGCAGTCCGCCCTGGAGGCCGCCGACCGCCACTGGATCCCGGTCCGCCGCTCCTGGCGGCTGAACGAGCGCCACTACGGCGCGCTGCAGGGCAAGGACAAGGCGCAGACCCTCGCCGAGTTCGGCGAGGAGCAGTTCATGCTGTGGCGCCGCTCCTACGACACCCCGCCGCCCCCGCTCGAGGACGGCGCCGAGTGGTCCCAGAGCGACGACCCGCGCTACGCGACCATCCCGCCGGAGCTGCGCCCGCGCACCGAGTGCCTCAAGGACGTCGTCGAGCGCATGCTGCCGTACTGGTACGACGGCATCGTCCCGGACCTGCTCACCGGCCGCACGGTCCTGGTCGCCGCCCACGGCAACTCGCTCCGCGCCCTGGTCAAGCACCTCGACGGCATCTCCGACGCCGACATCGCGGGCCTGAACATCCCCACCGGCATCCCGCTCTCCTACGACCTGGACGCCGACTTCCGCCCCGTCAACCCGGGCGGCACCTACCTCGACCCGGAGGCCGCGAAGGCCGCCATCGAGGCGGTCAAGAACCAGGGCAAGAAGAAGTAAACCGACGCCAGTAAGCCCCCTACCGGCGGTTTCTCCGCGAGTAGGGGGCTTATTGCTGGGCTGGGGCCGTCCCTGGGCCGCTGGACCAGCGCGATGGAAAGCTGACGGCACCGACCCGATGCGTTGTTGAGGCGCTCGCCCTGGGTTCTGAGATCAGATGTGTGCCGTGCGTGTGCAAGTGCCGTGCGTAGCCGATACATTGAGTTGTCGTGGTCTACGCCCCTATGCCAGCGAACTGCTTCCTCAGAAGCCCGCGCTACCGCAAGGAGTTCAAGTACGGTGAAGAGCGATGGGTCGACCAAATATCAGGGCTCATCTATACCTGGGACGGCGAGCATGGCGGAGAAGTCGAGGTTTTTTCCAAAAGGGGAAGACATCGAGGTGTAGTCGATGCCGTGACTGGTGAGTACGTTAAGGACCCAGTGAACGGGAGGAGGATAAGTGTCTAGTAGTAGCGAGTCCGGACGAGAGAATTTCGTCTCAGCGGCACTGAGTGGGCGTGCTTCTGTCGATGATCTTGATGATTACATCGACGACTGGCACGACGAGGGAAGCGATCTTCCTCTTTATGAATACCTGGGGATGACACGAGACGAATATCGGCTCTGCACGGAGCGCCCCGAGGCTCTGCGGCTGGTCTTGTCTGCTCGGAAAAAGGGTAGGCCATTCACAGAGGAAATCAAAGCGGCTGCCACTGCACAATCCGGCTATGCTCTTGCGGCTCGGTCTGGGTCTGTGGAGCAGGCTAAGGGAGTTTATGACTGGCTGGTTAGGAGGGGGCGAGTCTGAGCGCTCCCGCCACCCGGGCGAGGGTCCTGATAGGTAAACTAGGACTCATTCCGCCTATCGATATTGAGGCGCTGATTTGTTCCAAGGCTGAGCTGGAATGGGATGAATGGCCTTACGACTGTGACGCGATTACCTTTCTTGATCGCGCTCGCCCTCTTGTTGTCGCCCATAGTGGACGCACGGATGCACGCAAACGTTTCACGTTGGGGCATGAACTTGGGCACATCGAACTAGCCTGGCATACGAACATGGTCGAGTGTTCGCCCGAAGCGACCAATATTGAGATGGCGAGCAACTCATTCGAAATCGCCACGCTGGAGCGGGAGGCTAACGAATTTGCATCGCATCTCTTAGTTCCTCCGGCATGGCTTAAGCCAGTGACCAGCGGGATCTCTCATTTTGATGGAGGTCAAGCCAAGGCGGTTCTGGCACACTTGGCGAAAGCTGAAGTCTCCGCAACGGCAGGGCTTATAGCACTGGCTCGTATCCTGCTTCCCGGGCACGCATTTTTCGTTGGATCAAGCTTCTCCCTTAGTCCTGGGACTCCCTGGCCGGGGGAACGTCCTCTGTCATTGGCGGCACGCATTAGGTATCTTTCAAGCGCTCACAGTGTCCTTGAGATTGAACATCAGGGTGTGCGGGTCACCTGGGCTCAAATGTATAGCCCAGTAATCGCTCCGAGGCTGTCAAGTGATGATACGCGCACCTCTACCCAAGTGTTGAAAGACATAGCTGCACGAGTTATAAGCGGAAAAGATCCGTACCCAATTGTTCAGTCGGTGAGCGGTGTGGTTGGTGGAGTAACTAAAGATGTAGATCGCGGGTGGACGGCCGAGTCCATTGCTGCCGTTGTCTCCCAACGCATCTCTCAGAACACCAAACTTGCACCGTTGGCGGCCGACCCTGAGTTCGGAATATTCGTGATCAAAAAATCGACCGAGGTTATGTCTAAGCGTGCACAACGCGTGACCTTCAAGAACGATATCGGATGAAGCGCGAAGACGGCCGATCCAAGGGGCACCCATTCTCGGCCGCCGAACCACAGTCATTGCGCTAGAGATTAAAAATAGCGGAGATTGCCTTCCGAGTCCGCTCCTGACTAGATGGCATCAGATGAGCGTACACGCGGAGCGTCAGGCCGGGATCCGAGTGGCCGAGGTACTCGGCGAGAGCCTTGATGTTCTCCCCGGCGTCCAGGAGCACCGACGCGTAGAAATGCCGCAGCGCGTGCATGCCGTTCTCGCGGGACTCCGCGTATAGCTGGCCCTGCTTGGGCACTGGGATGACCCCGGCCGTAGCCAGCGCCGGTTTCCACGCCTCCTCGTTGAGCGACGTACGCCAGACGTGACCGCCACGTGGCCCAGTGAAGATCAGTCGCTTGGTCACCGGGGGACCGTCGGCCACCTTCCACGGCAAGGTGATCTCGACCGGCGGAAACCGCTTCATGTGCTCCCGGAGCGCCTCGGTGACTGGCCCGGGCAGCGGTACGTGCCGGAGCTTGCCGCCCTTGGGCGGAGCGAACATGGCCTTGCTGCGGCTCAGCTTCAGTTGCTGGACCACGTGGAGCGTGTCCGACTCGAAGTCGATCGCGTCGGTGGCCACGCCCAGGATCTCGCCCTGACGGAGCCCGCAGCCGCCGCCCAGGTCGACCATGGCCTGATAGCGCTCCGGTATGGCAGCCGGACGGCGAAGAGACGTTCCGACGTCCACGGGATCACGCGCTTCGCGTCAACCGTTGGGGGCCGGACCGAACGGGCAGCGCATGGGTTCCGGGGAAGATGGCCATCGTCCACGGCCGCACTCAGGGCAGCACGCACGTTGGAGTAGATCGTTCGCGCATACGACCCCCGGATGAAGCTGAGGCACCCAGTCCCGGATGTGCGCAGGCTGGAAGGAACCGAGCGGACGCGTGCCCAGATACGGGAAGGCGTGAAGTCGAAGCTGCGACTCCATCGAGGCTTGTGTGTTCGGATCGGCACCCTGGGTGGCCACTCAGCGTTCGCCGTACTGCTGGAACGTGATCCGAGCGGTGCGGGGGTCGATGTACTGCCCTCGCGCCATATCCGCCTTAACGTGGGCGAGCCACTGATCGGCAAGCCGCTTTTGCCAGTCGGGGAAGCTCTTGGACTTCTCTGTACCGTCCGGACCAACGTACCGAGCGCGGTAACGGAGCCCCGATCCATGGCGCACCGTCTTGACCTTGCGTACCTTCCCGTCCGGTCCAGTCTCGGTCGTGTACCAGCGATCTTGGATGTGCTCGGCCATCAGGCAAGTGGACGGCGCCGTGCTTTTGGTACTCGGCGACCTTGGCGAAGGACAGTCGGGCGTGGTTGCGGAGGGCTCGCTGGCTGAGTCCGGCCCGCTTGGCGACTTCCCGCCGCAGGTAGATGGAGAAGCGCCGCCAGAGCATGCCCGCGTGGGCGGTCCAGAGCACCGCGGATTCGTAGTCGTACCTGTGCGGGGCGAACGGTGTGCCAAGGGCGTCGTCGTCCTGGTCGTGGCGGACGCCGCAGCAGCACCGACGGACCGTGCCAGCCGGGTCGGTAAGCCGGTTGTGGACGGGGCCGAAGCTGGGTGCGGTGAAGGTGGCGAAGACGCGGGGGTGGGTGGCGACGTCTTCCGGGGTGCCTTTGCCGCCGCGTAGTCCGGCGGTGATCAGGTGGAAGGTGTCCGAGAGCTGCAAGGTTGCCGAGTTGGGGCAGCGGCGGCGGGGTGGTGCGAGTTCAAGGCGGCTCGCTCCGCTCACCGCGCGCGGCCCGGCCCCCGGCCGGGCCGCCGCTCATGTCTCCGCCCCGCTCCAACCCGGCCGGTGCCCGTACCGCGCTCACAGCAATCAGCTTCCTAATGCTGTTGTCAAGCAGCCGTCGTGACCGGCGGCGTGGCCTCGTAGCACCGTCGATCACGGATGAGGGCCCAGATGACGTTGATGGGTCGGCGGGCGAGGGCGAGCACGGCCTGGACGTGCTTTTTCCCTGCGGCGCGTTTGCGGTCGTAGAACTTCCGCGAGTTCGGGTCGTAGCGGACGCTGACGAGCGCCGAGGTGTAGAGGACGCGCTGGAGTCGTCGGTGATAGACGAGCGGCCGGTGAAGGTTGCCGCTGACCTTGCCCGAGTCGCGCGGTGCGGGGGCAACGCCGGCGAAGGCCGCCATGGCGTCGGGGGAGTCGAAATCGTCGAGGCTGTCACCGACGGCGGCGAGGAACTCGGCGCCGAGCACGGTGCCGATGCCCGGGACGCTCAGGACGATGTCGGCGGGTTCGTGCTCGCGAAACCGGCCCTTGATGAGCTTGTCCATCTCGGCGATCTGCTCGTTGAGGGCCATCACCTCCTCGGCCAGGGTGTGGACCAGCTTGGCGATTGTCTTCTCCCCGGGGACGGAGGTGTGCTGGCGCTCGGCAGCCTCGACCGCAGCCTCGGCCAGAGATCTGGCAGCGAAGGGTCCGCCGACTTCATCGGCGGACCCTCCCGAAAGATCGAGGCTAGTCACTTGCGCGGGAAGGTCACAGGGTCCGGGGGACGAGGAAGTGACAGTCCAAGATCTTGCGGGCTTCCTTCCGGCGGGAGCGGCGAGGGTGGAGCAGGGCGACGCCGACGATGACGATGTACACGGTGATCCAGATGTGCAGGGCCGTGATCAGTGCCCAGGGCAGGGGGCCGGTCGTCGGGAAGAGGTCGGTGAAGGTGATCAGCATGGGTTCTCCTGGTTCGTTGCCGGGCCGTGTAGTCCGGCGGTTCCCCAAGAGCACCATGTGCGGCACACCTGGCCTTGGTGAAGGTGGGAAGGCTCTATATCTCTCCCAAAGCCACGTCCTCCTGTGGCGGGAGTGGGTAGGTTCGCGCCATGTCTTCCACGGGTGGTCCGGTATCCGCTGATCAGCAGCTCATCGACCACGCGCGCCAGTACGGCTACGGGGTGTCGATGAAGCAGCTCGCGTCTTGGCGCCGGGCGGGTTTGTTGCCAAGGCACACGGTGCGGGCACTGGGCCGGGGTCGGGGGAGTGCATCGGTTCCGGTTGACGAGGCATTCGGCTTGGTCGTGGCGCTCGCCCGATCAGCCCGGCGTGGCGCTCGGCCGTTTCATCTGGCACTGGCCTTGTTCGGTGAGGGACATCCGGTGCCGGAGGATGCAGTGCGGGGAGCGTTCGGGCAAGCCGTCCGGGGTCTGGGTACCGTTCTCGATGAGGAGGGCCCGAGAGGCCGGGAGGACGAGGGGGAGTGGGCGGAGCGTGTCGCCGACGAGGTGGTCGCCTCCGGCCAACGGGTCCGGCTCGTTCCCGCTCGGGCCCGCCGGATCGATGAGGGGATCATCCGATGCATGCGTAACCGGGGTGTGGTGTGGCCTCCGCCGGAGCTGGCTGAACTGGACCGGAACCCAGAGCCTCCGAATCTGTCCGACGGGGACGTCACGGCTGCGGCAGTGACCACGGTGCTGCGCGGGGGGGCCGTCATCACGCCACAGGGAATCGGTGATGTGCTGCGGGCCATGCAGCCTGCGGGGTGGTACAACCCATGGGCGTCTATGGCTGAATACACAGTCGAGGACGTCCCGGATCTTGCTGAGGAGGTGTTTCCCCCCGATGGCGGTATGAGCACCCTCCCCGACCGCCCTGTTCTCGACACCCTGCTGTGTCTGGCGGAGACAGCGACCCTGGACGATCTGCGAGAGGCTTGGGAGGCAAGCGGAGCGACCCGGGAATGGGCTATGGACCTGTGCGTGCGGGTCGAGGCGGAGATTGAGGCCAACGTGCTGGATGACGCGGCCTACGAATGGCTGATGGGCAGAACCCTTGCGCCGGGAATGCTGCTGATGGCCGATGTGAGTAGTCGCTACTGGTCCCCGGCGGACCAAGCGTCGGCGTCCGTGGGTCTGTTGATGATGCGGCAGGCGCTCCGCTGTCTCGACGAGAAGGTGCCCGGCTGCCAATGGGTGCTGCTCGAATCCCCCGCCGTAATGCCACCGCCGCTGCTGCCGTTCTTCCGGGCCAGTCTCGCCCGCTCCGGGTGAGACCCAGCCTCGCGCTTCTACGAAGCGGGCTGTCCAGCAGGCGGTCAGGAGAGCAGAGAGTAACTCTGAACAGCAATTCTCGTTGTCGCGGAGACGCTCTCCCACACGACCACTACAGCGCAGCGTGCGTACAGGCACATGTCGCCCGACTGCTCGCTCTGGTCGGCGGCACCGGCAGCGTGGCGGAGGCCAGTGGGAGCACAGCGAGGAACACGCGCACGTGGCCGGCTGGCGCCCCCGCCGTCGTGGCTGACTGTCGTCAGCTGAGCTTCAGACGAGGCGCGTCGAGGGCGCCAGCCGTCAGTCGAGCGCGCAGAAGCTGGGCCGTCTCTGGGCCGTCCAAGGCTGCTCGGCAGTGGCCAATGACGACCAACGACGACCACCAGGCGCACGTGTCCACCGACTCTGAGCAGCGGAAATGCAGGTCACCGAGATCCCCGGCAAGTCTCAGGGCAAGAAGAAGTTCGCCCCCACCTTCAAGCTCCCTACCTGCGGGTTCGCCGCTGGTAGGGAGCTTTTCGCTGTGTCTGGGACGGCGTCAGCGCACTGTCCTGGCCCGTGCGGGCGCAGCGCCGCTCCGAAGATCGGTGCGCAAAGAGGGGGCGGTCAGGAGGGGGTGAACTCGTACTGCAGCTCGTAGAGGTGGCCGGCCTTGGCCATCACCGTGGCTTCGATGGGGCGCTCGTCGTCGCTGTAGACGACGCGTAGCGTCCGCAGGACCGGTAGGTTGCCCGGCAGGTCGAGGACCGTGTACTGCTCCTGGGTCGGTACGCGGGCGGAGACCTTGTCGACGCTGAGGCGGGGCGGGTAGCCCAGCTCCGCGAGGAGGGCCGGGGTGCCGCCCTTGATCTTGCGGTGGTCCATCATCGCCGTCCCGCGAGCCAGCTCCAGCGGGTAGTACGACTTCACCAGCTCCACCGGCTCGTCGTCCAGGAGCAGCACCTGCGCCCGCAGCAGGGCCGTGCCGTCCTCGGGGAGGCGCAGTGCCTCGGCCACGTCGGCGGGCGGGCGGATCTCGGTGACGTCGAGGAGCCGGCTGCTTCCGCGCGCCTGGTGGGCCGCGGCCTCGCTGATCCATCGATACGGTTCGCCGGGCGCGGCCGGGGCCATGTAGGAGGCGGGTCGCATGGTGCGCTGCCGGTGCTCCCGTACGGTGACCGCCGCTCCGGCGCGGCCGACTGCCAGCCCTTCGTCCTTCAGCAGTTGCAGAGCCTTCTGCACAGTCGCGTTGGAGGCGGTGAACCGCTCCTTGAGCTGGGCGGTCGAGGGAAGCTTGGCGCCCGGAGGGAGGTCGCCGGACATGATCTCGTCGCGCAGGTCGGCGGCGATCCGTTCATGCAGCGACCGCCGGTCGACCGCGTCCTGTTCGGCCTTCGGCACAGCTCATCCCCTCTCGAGTTCATAGCGCAGGCGCTGGCGCTGGGCGGGCATGGTGATCAGGTCAGCCTGAATGGCCCGGCCATCCCCGTCGAGAACGACCCGCTCCAGCCACAGCACCGGTTCCTCCGCACCGGTTCGCAGCAGCTCCCGCTCCTGTACGTCCGGCATCCGGGCTGTCACGTCCTCCCGCACCCGCCGTCCTTCGTGCCCCAGCTCGGCGAGCAGCGCTACCGCTCCTCCACGGATCTTCGCGGTGCCCGCGAGGCCGGTGCCTGCCGCGATATGTGCCGGGTAGTAGGAGTCGGTCAGCTCGCACGGTTCCTCGTCGAGGTACATGATCCGGCGCCGTACGACGACCGTGTCCCCGTCCTCGAGTCCCAGAAGACGGGCCACGACAGGCGGGGCGGACACCTCCCCGGCATGCAGGATGCGCTGCGTTCCGCGTCGCCCGCGCGCTGCCGCTTCCTCACCCCATGCGTCGCCCCGACCGCCCGCCGCGGGCCGTAGATAGGGCATTGAGGAACTGATCCACGCATCGCTGGCCACTGAGCCCCTCCTCAAGCGTGATCGACACTCGCCGACCGACCTTGCCGCTTTACACAGTAAGCGACCCCATGGCCACTACTCCTTCGAGCCTACCTAGCTACCTTTCGTGAATAGCGATAAGGTGCTTTCAGCTCTCGCACCCAGCTCTGAGGTGGTGACTCGCTGTGTCCCTGACGCGGCAGCAGTTCTTCACGCGACGCAGGCCATCCATTCGTGCAGCGCGACAGTTCGTCACCCTCACACTGTCCGAGTGGGGTTACGCCGACCGCCTGGACGAGATCCAGTTATGCGTATCGGAGATCGCCACCAACGCCCTCCTGCACGGTGTGCCACCAGGTCGACTGTTCCGGGTACGGATCGAGGCAGCCGAGGAAGAGGTGCGCATCGAAGTACGAGACTCCGGCCCCGGCCGCCCGGCCACCCAATCCCCGCACGCGGACAGCGAGAACGGCCGTGGCCTGCTTCTCGTAGGCGAACTCGCTGATGCGTGGGGCGACATCGAGCACACGGTCGGCAAGACGGTCTGGTTCACCGTCAAGACCGCGCAAGCCCAGGGGGCCGTCGGATGACGGCCGGGCGCGACCACAACGACGGTTGCGACCTCGACCGGCTCCACCGTGACGAGATCACCGTGGCGATGAACTGGGTGATCCGCGCCTGCCAGGACGTCATCCGCGACCACAGCCGCAAGGCGAACTGGGTCCCCATCAGTACTCCTACAGGCACGGCACCGACTACGGACCACCTCATCCAGTCGGCCCGCACCGACGTACTCGGCCAACTCCAACGCCAGATCGACGGCGTCGAGGCCATCATCGGCAACGCGGAGCACGAACGCGCCAAGATGAAACGGTGATCGCGTGAGCCTCGCGGCCCGGCCCGACGGCTACCGGACGGCGGGTGCGAGGACGTCGTGGCACCAGTGGAGGAAGGTGGTGGGGGACGGCGTGGCGGAGGCTGCCTCGGCTTCGTAGATTCCGTTGTTCTGGGCGCGGGCCATGTCGGCCAACCCCTGTGCCCAGGCGTCGCTCATCCCGTACCGCATCATGTGGGCCTTGTAGTCGGCCATGCCGGCCTGCTGGAAGGTGACCGGTTTGCCGAGGGTCTCCGAGATGGTCCGCGCCATCTGGGTGGGCGTCAGTGCGTCGGGGCTCAGTACCGGAACGCTGTCCTGTCCGGTCCAGGTGTTGTCGAGCAGCAGCCGGGTCGCGGTGGTGGCGATGTCCTGGGTGGCGACCAGGTGCAGGGGGCGGTCTGTGGCGTTGGCCAGGAAGAACGTGCCCTGGTGCTTGATGGTCTCGGCCTGGGCGAGGAGGTTCTCCATGAAGAACGGCATGCGCAGGGACCGGTAGGCCACCCCGGTCCGTTCGATCAGGTCGTCCATGGCGAAGGCGGGCGTGAGCAGCCCGGCGTCCTCGCCGTAGTCGGCCCCCAGGCTGGAAACGCCGACGATCCGCTGGACACCCTGCGCCGTGGCGGCCTCGCAGGCGGGGCGGGTGAAGCCGAGGTAGTGCTCCATGGGGTCGTCGGTGGAGGGGTTCGGCGGGACCAGCCACAGCACGGCGTCGGCCCCGGTGAACGCCTTGGTCAGCACCGCGGGATCGTTGTGCGAACCCTGGACGACTTCGACGCGATCGCGGATCTGGGCGGACAGCCGGTCCGGGTCGCGGGCGATCACGCGGATCGCTTCCGTACCGCCGGTCAGGCTCTCGAGAACCTGGTGGCCGATCCGGCCGGTCGGGGCCGTAATGACGATCATGTGCTGCTCCTGTTGGTCTGCAAGGCGGCGCGGCGCCGCTGTTGCTTCCGGTGGAAACATAGTGATGGTATCAGTGGAACTATCGACGGAACCCTCGGAAAGGTATCGTTGATACATGACGCCACGTACGGGCGGCGGAGACGGCGCCGCCGACGCATCCGACACCTCGGCCACGGGCCGCGAGCAGACCCGCCGGCGGATCATCGAGGCCGCCGTCGGTCTTCTGGAGCGCGGAGGGCGTGACGCGGTCACCACGCGCGCGGTGGCCGAGGCGGCGGGGCTTCAGCCGCCGGCCATCTACCGGCTGTTCGGCGACAAGGACGGGCTGCTCGAAGCGGTGGCCGAGCACGGCTTCGCCACATTCCTCGCGGCCAAACACGTCGACCCCGACCCGCGGGACCCCATTGAGGACCTGAAGGCCGGTTGGGATCTGGCGGTCGAGTTCGGTCTGGCCAACCCCGCCCTGTACGCACTGATGTACAGCGGGCCCGCACGGCCCGCGTCGGCCGCCTTCGAGCTCGGTATGGAGATCCTGATGGGCCGCGTCAGGCGCCTCGCCGTCGGCGGCTGGCTGCGCGTCGACGAGGAGCTGGCGGCCCAGATCATCCACGCCACGGCGCGCGGCGCCGTGCTCACCTGGCTGTCCCAGCCCGAGGACCGGCGCGATCCGGCGCTGCTGACCACGCTCCGGGAAGCCATGGTCGCCGCCGTCACCAACCGGGAGCCGGCCGTGCGGGACGCGGGCCCGGCCGGCGCCGCCCGCACCTTGCGCGCCACACTGCCCGAACAGACCTCCCTCAGCGGCGCGGAGCAGCGGCTGCTGCGGGAGTGGCTGGACCGACTGGCCGCCGACGGGTGAGGTCGGCATCCGACGGGTGAGGCGGCGCGATGGCAAAGCCTTCGTGAGCTTCTTCGCGAGTCTCTTTTGCGAGTTCCTTCGCGAGTTCCTTCGCGAGTTCCTTCGCGAGTCCTCAAGACCTCTTGAGGACTTACCCTGAAACCGTCCCCACCACCGAGGACGGTGAGCACGCATGGCCAAGTACGAGCAGATCGCGGATGCCCTGCGGGCCGGTATCCGTGCGGGCCGGCTGCTCCCCGGGGAGCGGCTGCCGGCCGAGGACAAGCTCGCCGTGCGGTACCGGACCAGCGTGCCGACGCTTCAGCGGGCGCTGTCGGAGCTGGTGGCCGAGGGGCTGATCGACAGGCGGCACGGGGTGGGGACCTTCGTCCGCACCCCGCGCCGGCGGATCGAGCGGAACAACGACCGGCACCAGTGGGAGAAGGACCGGGTGCGCCGGCCGAAGGCCGAACGGCTGCGGACCGGGTCCACCGAGCACGACACCGGGCTCGAGGTGACCGATCTCGCCTTCCACGCCGAGTACCGGGACGCGACGGCCGACGAGGACCTGGCGTCCGTCTTCGGCATTCCCGTGGGCACGCGGCTGCTGGAGCGGATCTACCGCACCAACTGCCGCGCGGAGGACGCGCCGTTCGCCCTGGTGCACTCATATCTGGTGCATGACGTGGTGGCCGCCAACCCGGATCTGCTCGACGCCGCCAATGAGCCCTGGCCCGGCGGCACCCAGAACCAGCTCTACACCATCGGCATCGAGCTGGACCGCGTAACGGAACGGATCACGGCCCGGCCCCCGACGGTGGAAGAGGCCGACCGACTCGGTCTCAAGAAAGGTGTATCGGTGATCCTTCTGCGCAAGATCTGTACGGACACCGGCGGCCGGGTCGTCGAGGTCTCCGACGTGACGCTGGCCGCGGACCGTACGGAACTCGTCTACACGACTCCCCTGAAGAGGTGGTGACCATGCCGAACACCATCACCGTCATCACCGCGGTCCACGCCCCGGGCGCCGAGTATCTGCCGGACGCCTACAAGTCGTTGCGCGAGCAGGAGCTGCCGGACGGCTGGGACTGGCAGTGGGTGATCCAGGAAGACGGTGAGACCGACGCCGTACGTCCCTACGTCCCCGACGACGCCCGCGTCAGCTTCGGCCAGGGCCGGTCCGGCCGGGCCGCGATGGCCCGCACGATGGGGCTCTCCCGCGCCGAGGGCGAGTACGTCAAGGTGCTGGACGCCGACGACATGCTCACCCCCGGCGCCCTCGCCCGCGATCTGCGCGCGCTCACCGAGAACCCCGATCTCGGCTGGGCCACCTCCCGCGCCCTGGACCTCCTGCCCGACGGCTCCACGGTGGGCTTCGAGGGCGACCCGCCGCAGGGCCCCATCGCCCGCGGCGCCGTCCTGGACTTCTGGAAGGCGAACGGCTACCGCGCCCAGGTCCACCCCGCCACCCTCTTCCTGCGCCGCGACCTCCTCCTGGCCCTCGGCGGCTGGATGGCCCTGCCCGCCTCCGAGGACACCGGCCTGCTGATGGCCCTCAGCGCGGTCAGCCGCGGCTGGTTCACCGCCGAGACCGGCCTGCTCTACCGCAAGTGGCCCGGCCAGGTCACCAGCCACGCCGCCCACACCGACGAGGCCGAGCGCCGGGCGCGGTTCGCGGTGGTCGAGGCCAGGGCCCGCGTCCTGGCGGGTATGGACGGCTGGCGGTACGGAACGTCCTGAACGAGGCGTTTCTCAGGGCAGGGTCTCGGCGTCGACCCGGGAGAAGATCAGGTCGCTCTCCTCGGCGACCGGTCCCCGCCACCGCACCGGCACCTCGGGTGCGTGCCGCAGCGCGGCCGGGTAGCTGCCGGCCGCGTAGTCGTTGGCCAGGCGGTAGACGTGGAAGCCGTGTCCGCGCAGGACGTCCAGCAGCTCTTCGACGGATTCCCCCAGCTCGGCCATCCGCTGTGGAGTGACCTCGACGGTCAGTTCCGCGTCCGGGCGCAGGTTGTCCAGGAGGGGCGCGAGGCCCCGGACCACGCCGCCTTCCGCGCCCTCCACATCGACCTTGATGACCCTGGCCCGGGAGATCTCCGTTTCGGTGAGGAGGTCGGGCAGCGGGCGGGCCGCGATCTGGAAGGTGGACTCGGCCGGGCCGTCGTAGGGGACGATGCTGTTCGCTCCCATGTTGCGCGAGCTGGCGAGAACGAAGGTCAACAGCTCGTCGCGGTCGGACACCGCGGCGTTGAGCGCGCGGATGTTGGCGCATCCGTTCCGCCGCGCGTGCCCCAGGAGGATCTGGTGGAACCGCGGCGAGGCTTCGACCGCCACCACCTTCCCGCCGCGCCCGACGAGGCGGGAGGCGAGGACGCTGTAGTAGCCGATGTTGGCCCCGACGTCCACGAAGACGTCCCCGGGCCGCAGCCGGCGCTGGAGCCAGCGCGTCATATGCGGCTCCCAGACGCCGAAGAGGTAGAGGTACCGCTGGATGAGGTCCTGGGTGTCGACGGCGAAGGTGGCGCCGAAGCGCGTACGGGCCATGCGGTGCAGGGGGCGGTCCCGCAGCGCGGCGTTCAGGCGGCGCTCGACCAGGGCCCGCTTCCCCGCGCTCCATGGGGCATGGCGGACGTACTCGCGGCCCAGGTCCAGCACGGCCTGATCGAGCCTGTGCGGCCTGTCGAGCCTGTGCGGCCTGGCGGGCCTCTCGGGCCTGTGGGGCCTGTCGGGCCTGCGTGTCACGGGGGATCTCCAAGTCATGAAGGTGCGTTCTCGGTCCGGTTCCCGGCGCTCGCGCCGGGCCTCCCCCTGACATGGAAGCGCCCGACCGCTGGCGACGGGGGATGCACCAGCGGTCGGGCTGTACTTAAGAGTAACGCGGCTTCTCGCATATGGCAGCCGACTCCTCGGTCGCGACGCGGAGTTGTGATCGCGATCACGCGATGTCCGGGCAACATGATCATCGGCCGCACGGCGGCGCGTACGACAGACTGGGCAGGTATTCGTGCCATTTCTCCCGGGTCAGAACGCCCCGGGTCATCGAGCAGATGCGGTGGGCGGCCCGGTCGACGTCCAGATTCCACAGCCGGACGGTGCCGGCGCCGCTCGACACCCCGAGCATGCGGCTGTAGGGGCCGAAGGACAGGAAGTTGCCCGTCTTGGCGTTGGGGCTCATCGACTGGCCGATGGGCGCGGCCTCGGACGGGTCGGTGATGTTCCACAGCCGGACCGCGTTGTCGTTGCCGCCGCTCGCCAGGGTGCGGCCGTCCCGGCTGAACGTCAGCGACACGATCGCATCGGTGTGGCCGGTGAGCGGCTTGCCCAGCCGGGTGGCCTCGGACGGGTCGGTGACGTTCCAGAGCCGGACCGTGTTGTCGTCGCCGCCGCTGGTCAGCGTCCGCCCGTCCGGGCTGTAGGCGAGCGCGTTGATGGGCCCGAGGTGCCCCGTGAGCGGCGCGCCCCGCCGGGTGGTGTGACGGGGGTCGGTCACGTTCCACAGCCGGATGGTGTTGTCCGCGCTGCCGCTGGCGAGCGTGCGGCCGTCCGGACTGAAGAGGAGGGTGTTGACGTAGCCCCGGTGGCCGGTGAGACGTGCGCCGAGCCGACGCACATGGGACGGGTCGCTGACGTCGTACAGCTGGATGGTGCGGTCGTCGTACGCGCTCGCCAGGGTGCGCCCGTCCGGGCTGAAGGCCAGCGCGCCCGCGAACCGGGTCCGCAGCGCGATGGGCGATGGATAGGCGACGGGGTGGGCCGGGTCGGTGACGTTCCACAGCCGCGCCTCGCGGTCTCCGGTCATCATCGCGAGGGTGTGGCCGTCCGGGGAGAACGTCAGCTCGCGCACCGAGCCCTTCCCGGGCCGGAACGGCTTGCCCAGCGACACCGGCCGGTTGGGATTCTCCACGTTCCACAGCCGGAGCTTCTCGTCGCGCCCGGCCGTGGCGAGCACGCGCCCGTCCGGACGGAACACCCCGATCCGCCCGACCATGTCCGATGTCGGCAGCGACCACAGGCGGACCATGTTGTCGCCGGTGCCGGTGGCGAGGGTCCGGCCGTCGGGGCTGAAGCCGAGGGCGTACATCTCGCCGCTGCTCCCCGCGAGCGGCTCGCCGACCTGCGACGGGTACGCCGGATCGCTGACGTTCCACAGGCTCGCCGTACTGTCCTGGCTGGCGGCGGCGAGCATGGTGCCGTCCGGGCTGAAGGCCACGGACCAGATGGGGCCGGTGTGGCCGGTGAGCGGCGAGCCCAGCGGCTCCGCGTGACGCGGGTCGGCCAGGTTCCACAGCCGGACGGTGTTGTCCGCGCTGCCGCTGGCGAGCGTGCGGCCGTCCGGGCTGAACGCCACGGAGTGGACCAGGTCCGAGTGGCCGGTCAGTACGGTGTCGATCCGCTTCGGGTGACGCGGGTCGGCCATGTTCCACAGCCTGATCGCGCCATCGTCGCCGCCGGCCGCCAGCGTCCGGCCGTCCGGGCTGAACGCCACGGAGCGCACGGCGGCGGTGTGGCCGGTCAGCGCACCGAGCGCGGTCGGGCGGTCCGGGTCGCTCATGTTCCACAGGCGTACGACGTGATCTTCGGTGGCGGCGGCCAGCGTCCGTCCGTCCGGGCTGAACGCGACCAGGTAGATGGTGCCGTCATGCCCGGACAGGGGCTCACCGAGCGGACGCGGGTGGCCGGGGTCCCGTACGTCCCACCGGCGGATCGTGCCGTCGTCGCCCGCGCTGGCGAGGGTGCGGCCGTCCGGGCTGAAGACCGCGCTGCTCACCCAGCTCGTATGGCCGGTGAGCGGTGTGCCCAGCCGTTCGGGGCGGGTCGGGTCGCTCACGTTCCACAGCCGGACGGTCCGGTCGTAGCTGGCGGTGGCCAGGGTCCGCCCGTTCGGACTGAACGAGGTGAGGTAGACGGCGCCGGTGTGGCCGAGCAGCGGAGTGGCCAGCGGCGCGTTCACCATCGAGATCAACCGGCTGTTGGTGCCCTCGTCGTCCGGCCGCATGCGGTGGGCCACCATGGCGAGCTGGGCGGACAGCGACGGATCGGTGGACTGGAAGCGGTCGGCTTCGGTCACCACCTGCTCGAACATCGCGTCGTCCCGCTGCTGCCACGCGACCACCGCCGCACCGGCGGCCAGCACCGCCAGGACGACCAGGGCGGAGACCGCGCCCCGGCTGAGCCAGACGGTGCGCCGGCGCAGCCTGACCGAGGCGGCGAGGAACTCCACCGCGCTCCTGGTCAGAAAGGTGTCACCGGCCGACTTCGCCCAGGTGTGGGCCTGCTCCAGCCGAGAACCCCGGTAGAGCAGTGAGCTGTCGCGGTTCGAGCCCTCCCAGGCCCTGCCGTCCTCCTCCAGCCGCTGGCGCTGAAGGTGGTCGTTCCGGTCCTCGTCGATCCAGTCGCGCAGCCGTGGCCAGGCGTGCAGCAGCGCCTCATGGGTGATCTCCACGGTCTCCGCGTCGAGTGTCACCAATCGGGCGCGGACCAGGGCTTCGAGCGATTCCTCCGTCTTGCCCGGGTCCGTCGACTCCGCCGCCAGCTGGCGCCGCGTCCCCCGCCTGCGGGTGGCCGCGGTGTCCTCGCCCAGCCGGACCAGCCGGAGCAGGAGCAGCCGCGCGGCCGTACGGGCCCCCGGGTCGAGGCCGGTCCAGGCCCGTTCGGCGGTCGCCGCCACCGCGCCCTGGATGCCGCCCGCCGCGCGGTAGCCGGCCAGTGTCAGCCGGCCCGCCTTCCGCCGCTGCCAGGTGGCGAGCAGGGCGTGGGAGAGGAGCGGCAGCACCCCCGCGTCATGCGTCCCGCGCGGACCGTCGGCGCTCACCTCCCGGACGATCAGCTCCGCCAGTCCCGGTTCGAGCTCCAGCCCCACGGCCTTGGCCGGGCCGGTCACCGCCTCGCGCAGCTCCGTGGTGGTCAGCGGGCCGAGCACCATATGACGGTGTTGCAGGGCGTCGGCCAGTTCGGGGTAGACCAGGCACTGCTCGTAGAAGTCGGCGCGTATGCCGAGGACGACGAGGACGGGGGGCGGCTCGCCCGGCCCGGCGGGCGTGCAGGCGGCGTGGAGGAGCTGGATGAGCGTGCTCCGGTCCCTCTCGTCGGAGCCGAGGGTGAACGCTTCCTCGAACTGGTCCACGATGACGACCGGACGGCCGGTGGGGGACGTCCCGCAGGCCGCCCCGGGTTCCGTCCCGGCGTCGGCCCTGGGTTCCGTCCCGCGTTCCGCCCATGCCGTGACGGCCTCCCGCACCGCGTGCGCGAACCGCGCGGAGCCGTGCTCCGCCTCCGGTTCCTTGGCCGCCGGTTCCTTGGCCGTCGGTTCCTTGGCCGTCGGTTCCTTGGCTGTCGGTTCCTTGGCGGAGGAGATGACAGGGGCGAGTTCGGGTATCCGGCGGGCCAGCTCCGCGAGCGGATCGGCCCCCGGCACGAGGTGCAGCACCTCCCTCGCCGGGCCGTTCCCCCCGCCCGGCGCGCCGCTGTGCAGCGCGGGCACCAAACCGGCGTTCAGCAGGGAGGACTTCCCCGCCCCCGAAGCGCCCACCAGCATGACCAGGCCACCCGTCCGCTCGGCCGCGCGCAGCTGGGCGACCAGGGCCTCCGTGCTCCGCTCCCGGCCGAAGAACCACCGGGCGTCCTGCTGCCGGTACGACGCCAGCCCCCGGTACGGGCACACCCCACCGGGCACGGCCGGGGATTCGGGGGAGGGCCGTTCCTCCTCCGTGGCCAAGGCCGCGGGGCGCTCACCGACCGGATCGGCCACCGCGCGCCCCCACAGGCGCTGCCACTGGACCAGGTCGTACAGGCCCGTGGACACCGGCACCGGCCGCAGGCGCCGTGCCTCGGGAATCAGGACGTGCAACACCGCCGCGAGGGCGGCGAACTGGGCGGGTACGTTCTTGGCTCGTCGCCAGTCGCTGATCCGCTGAGCGGAGACCCGTACGGGCCGCCCTCGCTCGTCGGTCCGCTGAAGCCGGACGACCGCATCGGCCACGCTCTTGAGGGGAGGGTTACCGGCCTCCTTGTACAGCAGCGCGAGACGTTCCGCGAAGGCCGTGCGTGCCCCTGAGTCGGAGCTCAAGGTCCCCTCTCCTTCTTCCCCCGCACCTGTCGACTTCCGGACCGGAAAAGTCACTTTATACGGCTGACCTGCGGCGAAGTCGGTGGTCCGATACCGGAACCTCCTCGGCGGGAGGCACAACTGGCAGGATCATGCCCCAGTCGCGCATCCACTACTAGCCACTTGGCCAGGCCACCAGCTCGGGGCCCGCGGAGACAGCCCATGGCACCGCTCGTTCTCGGACAGCTTTTGCCGAAGTGACGAGACGGCGACGCCGGGCACGTCGCGAGCGCTCGGGAGGTCTGTGGAGCCGGTCCCGGTCCCTTCCGGACGGCTGCCGCATCGACCACGGGCCCGGCCTCTCCCCGATCCGCACCCGTACGGCGCGGATCGACACCGCTGCACCGTTCGGCACCGGTCCCCACGAGGGGAGGGACCGGCGCCGGACGGTTGTGGCATGCGGTTGAGGCGGACCAGGAAGCGGACCAGGCAAGCCGATCAACGGAGCCGGATCAGCGCGGCCCGGTCAACGGGGCCCGATCAGCGCGGCCCAGCCAGGCAAGCCGGACAGCGAACCCCGATCAGCCGATCAGGTCATCTCGGCGCGGCCGGCCAGTCGTCGGAGCTGCCGCCGTGCCATTCGATCAGCTCGGGGTTGTCGAGGGGGGCGTCCTCTTCCATCAGACCCGCGCGGTGCAGGAGCCGCCGGAGCTCGTCCGGGCTCACCACCACTCCGACGTCCTGGCCGTCGATCAGCACACGGCGGCGGCCGTCGAGCGGTTCGTCCACTACCACGCGAGGCGGGGCCGGGGTCTTGTCCTCCATAGGACCAGGCTCGCCGCTCCCGGCGCCGTCCGCACCTCGGGCGGACGGGGACCCCGCACCTCGGCCGGGAAACCGCCGCCACAGGAGCGCCACAGGACAGAGGGCCTGGGACCGGTCACCGGTCCCAGGCCCTCTGTCGTAGGGGTCGGTCAGCCGCAGCAGCCGCCGCATTGGCAGGGGCCGCCGGACTGACAGCCGCAGCCGCAGCCCGAGCCGCAGCCGCAGGCGCCGACCGTGGAGCCGCCGGGGTGGGCCGGACGGGGTTCGGGCTTGGAGAGGTCCGCCATGAGTCGCCTCCTCGGGAGGGGGTCACGTCACTGCCGCTCATGGTGCCGACGACCCGGCGGCCCCGCGCAGGGGCGCGTCGACGGCGCGCGGAGGCACGCCGTCGCGGACGCTCACGCCCCTTCGACGGTGCTGACCGCGTCCTGTGAGGCGATCTCGTCGGCGTGCTCGCCGGTGACCAGGTAGACGACGCGCTTGGCGACCGAGACCGCGTGGTCCGCGAACCGCTCGTAGTAACGGCCCAGCAGCGTCACATCCACCGCCGTCTCGATGCCGTGCTTCCAGCGGTCGTCCATCAGGTGCTGGAAGAGGGCGCGGTGCAGTAGGTCCATCGCGTCGTCGTCGTGCTCCAGCTGGAGCGCGAGGTCGACGTCCTTGGTGATGATGACCTCGGCGGCCTTCGCCATCAGCCGCTGGGCGAGCTGGCCCATCTCCAGGATGGTGGCGTGCAGGTCGTGCGGCACGGCCGTGTCCGGGAAGCGGAGCCGGGCGAGCTTGGCGACATGCTGCGCGAGGTCGCCGGAGCGCTCCAGGTCGGCGCTCATCCGCAGGCTGGTCACCACTATGCGCAGATCCGTGGCGACCGGCTGCTGTCGGGCGAGCAGGGCTATCGCCCGTCCCTCCAGGTCCCGCTGGAGATCGTCGACCTTCTCATCGGCCGCGATGACGCTCTCGGCGAGCTTGAGGTCCGCGTCCAGAATGGCGGTGGTGGCACGGCCGATGGCCGAACCGACAAGCCGGGCCATGTCGACCAGGCCGTCCCCGATCGTGTCCAGCTCCTCGTGGTACGCGTCCCGCATCACTGACCTCTTTCGCCGACTCTCACTGATGGGCCTTGACGGATTCCGATGATCCCGGTGGATCGCGAGGGATCCCGTGGACCTCGTGGACCTCGATTGGATCTTTCGTTTTCTTTCGTTCCGAAGGATCGTCGCGGGCTCACTGACCCGACCGTGGGCTCGTTGACCCGAGGTCCCCAGACTCCCACGCTCCGGTCGTAACGCGTCCGGTTCCGGCACCGGGCGTGAACCACACCTGACCCCCAGGTGAACTCTCGGTAGCGCGGTCCGGGCGCCACCGCGCGCCATCCGCCTGCCGAAACGTCCGTAGTGAACCGATACCGACGCCCCGGTGAACTCTCGGCAACGTCTGCCTGAGGGGATCGCCTCGGGGCTGTGGAGGTGTCTTGCCGCCCGCATAACCTGGACGCATGAACGTGAACGCGGCGATCGCCGCAGTGGCGGCGCTCGCCGGGTTGTGCACCGGCGTCATCGCCATGCTGGCGTTCCGCTGGAGCGAGCGCGAACAGGCGAAGCCTACGCGCTCCTCGCTGCACACCGACGCCGTGCTGCCGCCCGGCGTGGACACCGTTCTCTCGGTGCTCCGTTCCTCGGCCGTCGTCCTCGACGAAGCGGACTCCGTCGTCAAGGCCAGCTCGGCCGCGTACGCCCTGGGCCTGGTGCGCGGCGGCAAGCTCGCCGTCGAGCCGATGCTGGCGATGGCCCGCGACACCCGGCGGGACGGCGAGATCCGGCAGATCGAGCTGGACCTGCCACGGCGCGGCACCGGCCGGGGCGGTGACGCGCTCGCCGTGTCCGCCAGAGTGGCCCCGCTGGGCTCCCGGCTGGTCCTGCTGCTGGTGGAGGACCTCACCGAGGCCCGCCGCATCGAGGCCGTACGACGCGACTTCGTCGCCAACGTCAGCCATGAGCTGAAGACCCCGGTCGGCGCGCTGTCCCTGCTGTCCGAGGCCGTGATGGATGCGTCGGACGACCCCGAGGCGGTCACCCGCTTCGCCGGGCGGATGCAGGTCGAGGCCACCCGGCTGACCAGTCTGGTCCAGGAGCTCATCGACCTCTCCCGGGTGCAGAACGACGACCCGCTGGAGGACGCCGAGCCGGTCCGGGTGGACGAGCTCGTCGCCGAGGCCATCGACCGGTGCCGCCACCAGGCGGGCACCAAGCAGATCACGATGGCCACCGGCGGCACCGCCGATCTCCATGTGTGGGGCAACCGGGGTCAGCTGGCCGCCGCGCTCGGCAACCTCGTCGAGAACGCGGTCAACTACAGCCCGGCCCGTACCCGCGTCGGCATCGCCGCCCGCCGCATCCCCGCGACCGGCGGGGACCTGATCGAGATCGCCGTGACCGACCAGGGCATCGGCATCTCCGAGAAGGACCGCGAGCGGATCTTCGAGCGCTTCTACCGGGTCGATCCGGCCCGCTCCCGGCAGACCGGCGGGACCGGGCTCGGGCTCGCCATCGTCAAGCATGTGGCCGCCTCGCACGGCGGGGAGGTCACCGTGTGGAGCGCCGAGGGACAGGGCTCCACCTTCACCCTGAGACTCCCGGAAGCCGGTGCGGCACGGGACCGGGACCGCTCGCGGAGCCAGGCGCGCGAGTCGAGCGAGTCGAGCGAGTCGTACGACACCGGAGCAGACCTCGATGGCGAGGACCACGACCGGCCGTACGAGACCTTCACCAATGAACCACTCTCTGCCCCGGAGGTCCTTCCGTGACCCGAGTTCTGGTCGTCGAGGACGAGGAATCGTTCAGCGACGCGCTGTCGTACATGCTTCGCAAGGAGGGATTCGAGGTCGCCATCGCGACGACCGGCCCCGAGGGTCTCGACGAGTTCGAGCGGAACGGCGCCGACCTGGTGCTCCTCGACCTGATGCTGCCCGGCCTGCCCGGTACGGAGGTCTGCCGTCAGCTGCGCGGCCGGTCCAACGTCCCGGTGATCATGGTGACCGCCAAGGACAGCGAGATCGACAAGGTGGTCGGTCTGGAGATAGGCGCCGACGACTACGTGACCAAGCCCTTCTCCTCACGTGAACTGGTCGCCCGGATCAGAGCCGTCCTGCGCCGCCGCGGTGAGCCGGAGGAGGTCACCCCCGCCGCCCTGGAGGCCGGGCCGGTCCGGATGGACGTGGACCGGCACGTGGTCACGGTCGGCGGCGGCAAGGTGGACCTCCCGCTGAAGGAGTTCGACCTGCTGGAGATGCTGCTGCGCAACGCGGGCCGGGTGCTGACCCGTATGCAGCTGATCGACCGGGTCTGGGGCGCGGACTACGTGGGCGACACGAAAACCCTCGACGTCCACGTCAAGCGGCTCCGGGCCAAGATCGAACCCGACCCGGGCGCGCCGCGCTACCTGGTGACGGTGCGGGGTCTGGGTTACAAGTTCGAGCCGTAAACCGGTCTTGGTGTCCGGGTCGGCCGGACGGAGTCCGGCGCGGCGTCTCGAAGCCCGTGAGGCCCGCTGGGGCCGAGCGGTGCGAGGGATGCACGGGGAGGGGGGTTCGAGCCCGACCCGGGCGCGCCGCGCTACCTGGTGACGGTGCGGGGTCTGGGTTACAAGTTCGAGCCGTAAACCGGTCTTGGTGTCCGGGTCGGCCGGACGGAGTCCGGCGCAGCGTTCCGAAGCCCGGGAGGCCCGCTCGGGCCGAGCGGTGCGCGTCCGGCGGCCGGGGGGGTCGCGGGTACCGCGGTCGGTCTGTCTCCCGGCGTCCCGGCATGTGTGAGGGCGGCCCCGGAAAGCTCCGGGGCCGCCCTCACGCGTGTCCGCGGGGTCCCTCAGCCGTCGTTCGGGTCCGGCTCGCCCGTCGCGACGCCGTTCGACGTGCCGGTGGTGGCTCCGCCGCTCGGCGTGTTGCTCGGCTTACCGCCCGGGTTGTCGCTCGCCGAGCCGGTCGGGGTGCCGCTCGGCGTACCGCTCTTCGATCCGCCGGGTGTCGGGGCCGACGGCTTCGCGGTCGGCAGCTCGGTCGGGCCCCAGCCCTCGAAGTAGCTCGTCGCCGGGACGACGAACGCGGTGATCTGGACCTTGCCGGTGGAGCTGAGGTCGAACACGACCCGCTGTGCGTCGCCGTCCCTGGCCGCCTCGCGCCCGTCGCTGATGACAGCGGAGGCGTTGCCCTCGCCGCCGAAGGCCACCGAGCCGCCCTTCGGGACGACGACCGGGCCGGTCTTGCCCTTGGGCGGGGAGATCTTCACCCGCGCACTGCTGCCGGCGAGGGTGATGGCCTTGACGGTCTGGTCCTCCTTGCCGTTGTTGAAGAGCCGGCCGGTGACGACGGCCGGGCCCTTCGCCGTGCGATCCGGCTGGGTCACCACAGTGGCATTCTGGATCTTGATATCGCCGACAGCGGTGGCCGCGTTGTCGGGCTTGACCTGCAGCGTCTGCGCGTCGTTACCGGCTCCGCAGGCGGAGAGCGGGGCGACCGAGACCACGATGGCGGCTGCGGCGAGGGCGCCGCGTCGAAGGCTGCTGCTCACGGCGGCGGCATCTCCTAGGACGAGGTAAAGGTTGGATCAGCGCGCTTAGATTACCGATCCGCCCTCTTCGGCCCGCACCCGACCCGCCTCAAGCCGATCCGCCCCTGGGGTATGCCCGTCCGATGCCGGTGCCGGCGTGCGTTACGGGGCCCGTCGGACGCCGTCCCGACACCATCCGGGCGCCATCCCGAATATCGACTCGACCGGCGGCGCGGGAGATTATCGGTAAGGAATCCATGCATGTCCGAGAATTGATCACAGACTTGATCCGGGCCGCGTGATCAACCGCGCGATCAACGCCGCGATCAACTCGCGATCAGCCCCGCGATCAACGTCGCCATCAACGCTGGATGAACGTTGTGATCAATTCGTGAATCGGGGCCGGATCGCTCGCTCCTGATCCGAACGGAGTAGCGGAAGTCCATCGACCGGACTCCGGCAAAACGGGACGTACGGCCACTCGGCCGGGCTTCTCCGGGCGGGTATCGGGTGGGTTTCCGGGCGCCCGGACAGCCGCTCCCACCTGCGAATACCCGCTTCCGCAGGCCCCGCGCAGCACGTTCCTGCCGCACTTGTCAAGCCCCGAGATATGCCCTGACCTGCGAAAACGCCATTCAGAAGAAGGCGTTCCCGTGTTACCCTGGATAGCCACGGAAGGGGTACCTGTCACATGACGTTCAAGGTTGGCGACACCGTGGTCTATCCCCATCACGGGGCCGCGCTGATCGAGGCCATCGAAACTCGCCAGATCAAAGGCGTGGACAAGACCTACTTGGTGCTGAAGGTCGCTCAGGGTGACCTGACGGTTCGTGTGCCGGCGGACAATGCGGAGTTCGTCGGTGTGCGTGATGTGGTCGGCCAGGACGGGCTGGATCGGGTCTTCGAGGTGCTGCGTGCGCCGTATGCGGAAGAGCCGACGAACTGGTCCCGTCGCTACAAGGCAAATCTCGAGAAGCTCGCCTCCGGCGATGTGATCAAGGTCGCCGAGGTCGTGCGTGACCTGTGGCGCCGAGAGCGTGAGCGCGGACTCTCCGCCGGGGAGAAGCGGATGCTCGCCAAGGCCCGCCAGATCCTGGTGAGCGAACTCGCTCTCGCCGAGAGCACCAACGAGGACAAGGCCGAGGCCCTGCTCGACGAGGTTCTCGCGTCCTGACATCTCCATGCCGCGGTGCCCGAGTGACTCAGACCTGATTCCCGTTAGTCGTCTGTCGCCGGGCGCTGCGGCATGTCTGCGTGCCGAACGCCGTGCTCCTCCGAAACCCTGTGCTCCGGGCGCTTCTCCGGCACCCGGTGCCGGTGCCCGCCGCCGCGCCACCCCGCGCGGTGCGAAGTGTGCCGGGCCCGGGCAGCTGGCTCGACCAGTCGTCACGGAAGGGGCCGGTCGGGGCATCGCGCCCGGCACGCTGTGGCCATACCCACTTCGGCTGAGGAAGCAAACCTGAACGCCAACTCAATGTCCGCACGTCCGGATCGCGGCGATGCCGCCGCGTCCGGGCGCCCCGCCCGCACCGCCGCCGTGATCCCCGCCGCGGGCCGCGGAGTGCGGCTGGGGCCGGGCGCCCCCAAGGCGCTGCGCCCGCTGAACGGCACCCCGATGCTGGTCCACGCGGTACGGGCGATGGCCGGATCCCGCTCCGTCTCCCTCGTCGTCGTGGTCGCCCCGCCGGACGGCGCCGACGAGGTGCGGCGGCTGCTGGACGCGTATCCGCTGAGCGGCAGCCTCACCGACACCACCGAGGTGGTCGTCGTGCCCGGCGGCGAGACCCGCCAGGAGTCGGTGCGCAAGGGGCTGGCCGCCGTCCCCGAGACCGTGACCACCGTGCTGGTGCACGACGCGGCGCGTCCGCTGGTCCCCGTGGACACGGTGGACGCGGTCGTCGCCGCCGTACGGGACGGGGCGCCCGCCGTCGTCCCGGCGCTGCCGCTGTCCGACACCGTGAAGCAGGTCGAGCCGCGCACCGGGGAGCGGGCCGGTGAGCCCGAGCCGGTCGTCGGCACCCCCGAGCGCGCCCTGCTGCGCGCCGTCCAGACCCCGCAGGGCTTCGACCGCGCCACGCTCGTGGCCGCGCACGAGAAGATCGCCCTGGAGGGCGAGGGCGCGACGGACGACGCGGGCATGGTGGAGCGGCTCGGCGTCGAGGTCGTGGTCGTCCCCGGCCACGAGGAGGCGTTCAAGGTGACCCGGCCGCTGGATCTGGTGCTGGCCGAGGCGGTTCTGGCCCGCAGGAGGGCGAACGATGGCTTCTGACGCGAAGGCTTCTGACGCGATGGCCTCTGACGCGAAGGCTTCGGAGGCAGTGGGTTCCGGCGCGGTGGTGCTCCCCCTGGTGGGCATCGGCACCGATGTGCACGCCTTCGAGAAGGGCCGTGAGCTGTGGTGCGCCGGGCTGCTGTGGGAGGGCGAGGAGTACGGACTGGCCGGCCACTCGGACGGCGACGTGGCCGCGCACGCCGCCTGTGACGCGCTGTTCTCCGCCGCCGGGCTCGGCGATCTCGGTGCCCACTTCGGCACCGACCGCCCCGAGTGGTCCGGTGCCGCCGGCACCACTCTGCTGGCCGAGGCGGCCCGGATCGTCCGGGACGCGGGCTTCGGGATCGGCAATGTGGCGATCCAGGTGATCGGCGTACGCCCCAAGATCGGCAAACGGCGCGAGGAGGCGACGAAGGCGCTGACGGCGGCGGTGGGAGCCCCCGTCTCGGTGTCCGGTACGACCACGGACGGCCTGGGGCTGACGGGGCGCGCCGAGGGCCTCGCGGCGATCGCGACGGCGCTGGTGTTCCGGCGGTGACGGTCCGCCCCACGGGGGATCGGCCCTCACGGGGGGGGATCGACCCCCGGTAGGGACCGGCCTCCACGGAGGGACCGGCACTCACGGAGGAGGGACCGGCCCCCGGGATCGGCGGAAATCGGGGAGAGGCGACCGTAGCGTCCCGAGTGTCACGCTTCTGTGTCCACGCGGCGGAAGCTGCACAGGGCACCGTTCACTTCCCACTACCCTTGATGCGTGACTATTCGCCTGTACGACACCAGCGCCCGGCAGATCCGTGACTTCACCCCGCTCAGGCCGGGCTGCGTCTCGATCTACCTGTGTGGCGCGACCGTGCAGGCCGCCCCGCATATCGGCCACATCAGGTCGGGGCTGAACTTCGACATCATGCGTCGCTGGTTCGCCCATCGCGGCTACGACGTGACGTTCATCCGCAATGTCACGGACATCGACGACAAGATCATCGCTAAGTCGGCGGAGCAGAAGCGGCCGTGGTGGGCGATCGGCTACGAGAACGAGCGTGCCTTCAACCACGCCTACGACATCCTCGGCTGCCTGCCGGTGACCTATGAACCGCGGGCGACCGGTCACGTCCCCGAAATGATCGAGATGATGCGAGAGCTGATCGATCGGGGTCATGCCTATGCCGCCGAGGGCAATGTCTACTTCGATGTGCGCTCGTTCCCCGAGTATCTGAAGCTCTCCAACCAGGACCTGGACGGGTTGCGCCAGCCCTCCGGCGAGGGCGAGACCGGCAAGCGCGATCCGCGCGACTTCGCCATGTGGAAGGCGGCGAAGCCGGGGGAGCCCAGCTGGGAGACCCCGTGGGGCCGCGGCCGCCCCGGCTGGCACCTGGAGTGCTCGGCGATGGCGCACAAGTACCTCGGCCGCGCCTTCGACATCCACGGCGGCGGCGTCGACCTGATCTTCCCGCACCACGAGAACGAGATCGCGCAGGCCAAGGCGTTCGGCGACGACTTCGCCGCCTACTGGGCGCACAACGCCTGGGTGACCATGAGCGGCGAGAAGATGAGCAAGTCGCTCGGCAACTCGGTGCTGGTCTCCGAGATGGTCAAGCGCTGGCGCCCGATCGTGCTCCGCTACTACCTGGGCACCCCGCACTACCGGTCGATGATCGAGTACAGCGAGGAGGCGCTGCGCGAGGCCGAGTCGGCGTTCGCGCGGATCGAGGGCTTCGTCCAGCGGGTGGTGGAAAAGGCGGGGACCGTCGAGCCCGCGGCCGAGGTGCCGCCCGCCTTCGCGGAGGCGATGGACGACGACCTCGGGGTGCCGCAGGCGCTCGCGGTCGTCCACACCACCGTCCGCCAGGGGAACTCCGCCCTGACCGCCGACGACAAGGAGGCGGCGGTCGCCCGGCTGGCCGAGGTGCGGGCCATGCTGGGCGTGCTGGGCCTCGATCCGCTCGACGAGCACTGGGCGGGCGGTGCGGACCGGGGTGAGGACCTGCACGGCGTGGTCGACTCCCTCGTCCGGCTGGTCCTGGAGCAGCGGCAGGCCGCGCGGACCCGTAAGGACTACGCGACGGCGGACGCGATCCGCGATCAGCTCCAGCAGTCGGGTCTGGTGATCGAGGACACCCCGTCCGGACCGCGCTGGGAGCTGGGGCAGCGCTGAGGCCCTGGCCTCGACCTGCCCTGTTGCGCCGCCCGGCGCCCCGGACGGCACACTTGTGACCGTACAACCGCACACACACGACCGTGTTCGATCGGGTGTGCGACGTTCGACGTTCGAGCCGCTTGCTGAGCAGCGCTGAGCAGTGAAGAGACAGGTGACCATTCATGGCCGGCAACAGCCAGCGCAGGAACCGCCGTACCACCAACAAGAAGGGCGCGACGGTCGGCAGCGGAGGGAAGCGGCGCCGCGCCCTCGAGGGCAAGGGGCCCACCCCGCCCGCCGAGATGCGCAAGGGCCACGTGAAGCAGCGAGCCGCCAACGCCCGCGCTCGCCAGGCCGCCAAGCGCCCGGCCCCGCGCCGCGGCGGCAAGGGCTCGAACGAGCTGGTGGTGGGCCGTAACCCGGTGGTCGAGGCGCTGCGTGAGGGCGTTCCGGCCAACACCCTGTATGTCCAGCAGTTCATCGACAGCGACGACCGGGTGCGCGAGGCGCTGAAGCTCGCCGCCGACCGCGGCGGCATCCACCTCATGGAGGCGCCCAAGCCCGAGCTGGACCGGATGACGAACGGCCTGAACCACCAGGGCCTGGTGCTCCAGGTCCCGCCGTACGAGTACGCCCACCCCGAGGACCTGAGCGCGGCCGCCTTCGACGACGGCGAGGACCCGCTGATCGTCGCTCTCGACGGCGTCACCGACCCGCGCAACCTGGGCGCCGTGGTCCGCTCGGTGTCCGCCTTCGGCGGCCACGGCGTGGTCGTGCCGGAGCGGCGCGCGGCCGGGATGACCGCGGGCGCCTGGAAGACCTCCGCGGGCACCGCCGCCCGCACCCCGGTCGCCCGCGCGACCAACCTCACCCGGACGCTGGAGACCTACCAGAAGGCGGGCCTGACGGTGATCGGGCTGGCGGCGGACGGCGATGTCGAGCTCCAGGACCTCGAGGTGCTGGACGGCCCGGTGGTGATCGTCGTCGGCAGTGAGGGGAAGGGGCTGTCGCGGCTGGTGGGCGAGACCTGCGATCTGCGGGTGCGGATTCCGATGCCGGGCGGCGCGGAGTCGCTGAACGCGGGCGTGGCGGCGGGCGTCGTCCTCTACGAGGCGGCGCGCCGCCGGGCGTAGTGGGTGGCCGGGCGTGGTGGGTCGCCGGGGGTAGTGGGTCCGGTGCCGCTGTCGGCTGGGGCTTGGCGGCTTGGCGGCTTGGCGTGGTCGGCCGTGGGGCGCCCTGGTGTTTCGGTGCGGGTGTGCGCCGGTTCCGGGGGCTCCGGGCCGGGTTCGTCCTCCGGGCGATGATCTTGACGGGCCTCGGACAGATCGGGGCGTCCCCGGCAGTGTCTTTCCCGTCCGTCACTCGGTTAGTTGGGCGTGGAGACCAGAAAAGCCCGCATGCCTTCGCCCCTGGCGGGACGCGCGCGGGGGTTCGACGACGAGCCACAGCTGACCATGGCCAAGGTGCCGTGCGATCCGGCGCAGGTCGCCGTCAACGCCCCGAGCTTCCGGGTGCAGCTCAGCGCCCCGGTCGTCAGCAGCGCGCTGGCGGACACGGCCCGGCTCGCCCGCGTTCCGGTCGCGGCCCGGCGCCGGCCGCCCGTGGTGTGGAGCGGCCGTACCCGCCCCGGCGGTGACACCGCGGCGACCCGGCTTCTCCAGGCCGTGCGGTACTCCCACGAGGGTCTGACCGACAGTCCGTCCGACGGCCTGGCTGACGGCCTGTCCGAGGGGCTGGGCCGCGCCCGGTCCGGGGAGGCCGCCGAGGACGTGGGCGCCACCCAGGTGCTGCCGCGGATCGCCTTCGACGACGGCGCACCCACGGTCATCGGCCCCCGCAACCCCCGTACGGAGACCGTGCCCGGGACCGGTGGACGGCGCCGTCCGGGCGCGGGCGCGGGCGGGACGGCCGAACCGGGCGGGGCGAGGGCGGTGGCCAGGGCGGCCGGGATGGAGCGGCGCGGCGCGGCCTCCGCGTCGGGCCGGAGCGCGGGCGACGGCGACGGGCACGAGTCGCGGCGCGCCACGCTTCCGCGTCCGCGCCGCCACTCCGAGTCCGTACGCCACGCCGCCTATTACCCCGGGCGCCGGATGAACCTCGGCATCGTCCTGCTGCCGCTGCGCATCTTCCTCGGCTTCATCTCCGTCTACGGAGGGATGGGCAAGCTCTCCGACCCCGTCTACTTCGACGGCGGCGAGCGCGGTTCGATGGTCACCTGGCTGCGCACGCTGCACCCCTGGCCGATCGCCGAGCCGCTGCGCGACCTGGCGCTGGAGCATCCGGTGGGCGCCGGGCTGACCGTGGCGTTCCTGCAGATCGTGGTCGGGGTGCTCACCGTGCTGGGGCTGTGGCAGCGGCTGGCCGCCGCGTTCGGCGCGCTGCTGTCCGCCGCGCTGATCGTCACCGTGAGCTGGCGTACGGTGCCGGTCTACGACGCGCCCGACATCATCTACCTCGCCGCCTGGAGCCCGCTGGTCATCGCGGGCGCGCCGGTCTACTCGGCGGACGCCCGGCTCGCCGGCGAGGCGTGGCGGCGGCTCGGCCCCCGGTCCGAACTGTGGCAGCTGCGGCGCCGGGTGCTGCGCCGGGGCAGCGTGCTGGTGATGGTGGTCGCCGGGCTGACGCTGCTGATGGGCTCGATGCTGGGCGCCGCCGTACGGTCGTCGGAGGTCGTCAAGGCGCCCCAGCCGAGCGATCTGCCGACGAACAACCTGCCCGGTTCGCCACTGCCCAGCCAGTCCGTGGAGAGCCCGCGCGGCGGGCAGCGCGGGCCGATGGGAACGGGGGGCGGATCGGCCGGTGCGCGGTCGCCGCGTGAGCGGTTGCCGCACCGCCCCGAGCCGTCCGCCTCGGCGTCGGCCTCCTCGTCCGGGGAGCCGAGCGCGACGGGGCCGGCGTCCGGCATCTCCGGCCGCCCGAGCGGCGGTTCGCGGCCGCGCAGCGGCCTGGGCAGCACTTCCCGCTCCCCGCGCCACCCCCTCGCCCCGACGGCGACGGCGGGCCCGCCGTCGCTGGGCGGCACCGGCGGGGGGATGTCCGCGGGCGGCCCGGAGGGCGGCCCGCCGGAGGAGAACACGTACGGCTACACCGACCCGGCCGCCGAGGAGGCCGCCTTGAGCGGCCTCCTCGGCTGAGCCTGCGTTCTTTCGGCCGAGTCTGCGTTCTGGTTGGGCCTGCCTTCTTGGGCTGGTTTTGCGTCTTGGGCCGGGCCCGAGCTTTCGGCAGGGCCTGCGCCCTTCCGGCTCAGCTTGCGCTTGCGGCTGAGCCCGCGTCTTAGGGCAGACCCACCCCCCTGTCCGTGAGCAAGCTCGCGTCGCACATCGCCTCTTGCGGCCTCGCGGCGCCTCGCGCCGCGCGCCCTGCGGTCCCGCACCGGCTCGGTGCCCCGCGCCATCGGCCCGGTGCTCTGTGTTCCGCGCCCTGTGGTCCTGTACCGGCTCGGTGCCCCGCGGCATGCGCCTCGTGTGCCGTACTGGCCTGTGTCCCGTACCGGGCCGGTGTTCTGGGCCACGGGCCTTGTGTCCCGTACTGGCCTGCGGTCCCGCATCGGCTCGGTGCTCTGTGTTCCGCGCCCTGTGGTCCTGTACCGGCTCGGTGCCCCGCGGCATGCGCCTCGTGTGCCGTACTGGCCTGTGTCCCGTACCGGGCCGGTGTTCTGCGCCACGGGCCTTGTGTCCCGTACCGGCCTGCGGTCCCGCATCGGCCCGGTGCCCTGCGTCCCGCGCGCCTTGTGGTCCCGTACCGGTTCGGGTGCCCCGTGCCACGGGCCTGCGTCCCGCGCCACCTGTGGTCCCGTACCGGCTCGGTGCCGCGCGCCCGGTCTCCCGCGTACAGCAGCGCCGTGCCGCCGTGCCCCCGTACCGGCGTACCTTCGCCCGGACCGCGTAGCGATAGATCAGACCGTCGGCTCAGCCGTGTGGCACCGGTGCTGTGTCGAAGGGGCCGTGGCCGTGGGGTGGTGGGCCCGAGGCGAGTTCCTTCGCGGCCTCGGTCAGATCCTTCGCGGTGTCGATGGCCCGCCAGTACGCGCCCTGGGGCAGCGGGAACCCCGCCAGCCGCCGTTCGCGTGCCAGGCGCGGGAAGGTGGTGCGTTCGTGGTCGCCCCGGTCGGGCAGGAGCGAGGTGAAGGCGGCGGAGAAGACGTAGACGCCCGCGTTGATGAGATACGGCGAGGGCGGCGACTCGATGAAGTCCAGGACGTGCCCGAACTCATTGGTCTCCACCGCCCCCCACGGAATGCGCGGCCGGGCGAGGGCGAGCGTGGCGGTGGCGCCGCGCTCGTCGTGGAAGTCCGCCATGTCGCGGAGCGAGAAGCGGGTCCAGATGTCGCCGTTGGTGGCGTACCAGGGCCGGTCGGGCTCGGGGAGCCGGGCGGCGGCGAACTTGAGGCCGCCGCCGCGCCCCAGCGGCTCCTTCTCGACGACCGTCGTCACCCGCAGCGGCAACTCCGCCGTCTCGAGCCAGTCCTGGAGGACGGCGGCGAGGTGGCCGCAGGAGACCACAGCGTGGGTGACGCCCTCGGCGGCCAGCCAGGCCAGCTGATGGCCGATGATCGGGGTCCCGGTGCCGGGGATCTCGACCATCGGCTTGGGGCGGTCGTCGGTGTACGGACGCAGCCGTGAGCCCTGGCCTCCGGCCAGGACGACGGCTTGTGTGGGGCGCGCGGTCTGGTGGGGGTGCCCGGGTCTGCGCTCGTCGTCATCGCTCATGAACCGCACCATATGCGGTCAGGGGACCGCCGTAGGCGGAGCCGGAGCGAGAAGAACGGGAGCGGGTGGAAAAGGGGACGGCGGGAGCCGCGCGACATCGGCGGCACGGGGGCGGGCGCCGGGGGAGCCGGGGGACGGGTCAGCGGTACGCCTGGGTGACCCCGGACGCGAACGAGGTGTCGCAGACGGGCCGGGCGTACGCCTGGGCGCGGCTCACGCCGCCGTACTTGGCGACCGCGGCGCGGCCGAGCGCGCGGGCGATGGAGGCGCAGTGCTTGGCGAGCGAGGGCCGCCTGGACGTCGCGACCTGGAGGTGGGTGAGCGCCACGGCGGGGTCCTTTTCCTGGAGCTCGGCGAGCAGCCGGTCGCGCAGCAGCTCATGCGGGGCCCGGTGGGTGGCATGGGTGGACGCCCGGTCGGAGGAGGCGGTGAGGATCTGCGACTCGGCGCTCGGCGAGGCCCAGGGGACGCGGGTGACCGCGAGGGTGCCGGAGAGGACGAGCACGACGGGGAGGACGAAGGCGAGCGTTCTGCCGATGCGGCGGGCTGCGGTGTTCACGGGGTAGTTCCTCGCGGGTGGGTGGTACGGGACTGCGGTACGCGGTGATCGTAGCGAGGAGCGACGATTTGGCGACATTCAGTCACCAAGCCGGGTGACGGAAAGCCGCTCTTGGCGATCGGCGAGTTGACGTTCGGAGGTGAAATGCTCGAAATGTCGGGGAATTTATCGACAATCAACTCAACGCCGCAACAACTCAACGCCGCAACAACTCAACGCCGCAAACAGTCCAACGCGGCAACAGCCCAACGCGGCAACAGCACAACGCCGCCACAACTCCACAACGCGACGGCGCCGCCCGTCCGCGGGGAGCGGACGGACGGCGCCGTCGGTACGTACGGTCGGCGGGGCGGCCGGCTCAGTCGCTGAGCCGCTCCCCGGTGGAGGTGGAGAAGACGTGGGTCTCACCCGGCCGCGGCACCACGTGCAGCTGGGCGCCCTTCTCCGGCACCTGGCGGCTGTCGACCCGGATTACCAGGTCCTTGGTCTCGCCGCCGATGTCGGCCGAACCGAAGATGTAGCCGTCCGCGCCCGTCTCCTCGACGACGTTGACGGTGATCGCGAGACCCGCCGGGGCGTCGTCGGCCGCCTTGGACAGCGTCTTCGTCGCTCCGCCGTTCTGCTCGACCACTTCGAAGTGCTCGGGCCGGACGCCCACGGTGACCGTGCGGTCGCCCTTGTCGGCCGCGGCGCTCAGCGCCTCACGCGAGACCGGGACGACGCTGTTGCCGAACTTCACACCGCCGTCGGTGATCGGCACCTCGACGAGGTTCATCGCCGGCGAGCCGATGAAGCCCGCGACGAAGAGGTTGGCGGGGCGGTCGTACATGTTGCGCGGCGAGTCGACCTGCTGGAGCAGCCCGTCCTTGAGCACCGCCACCCGGTCGCCCATGGTCATGGCCTCGACCTGGTCGTGGGTGACGTACACCGTGGTGATGCCGAGCCGGCGCTGGAGGCTGGCGATCTGCGTACGGGTCTGCACACGCAGCTTGGCGTCCAGGTTGGACAGCGGCTCGTCCATGAGGAACACCTGCGGCTCCCGGACGATCGCGCGCCCCATCGCCACACGCTGCCGCTGACCACCGGAGAGCGCCTTCGGCTTGCGCTCCAGGTACTCGGTGAGGTCCAGGATCTTCGCGGCGTCCTCGACCTTCTGCCGGATCTCGGTCTTGTTCACGCCGGCGATCTTGAGCGCGAAGCCCATGTTCTGGGCGACGGTCATGTGCGGGTACAGCGCGTAGTTCTGGAACACCATGGCGATGTCCCGGTCCTTCGGCGGCAGATGGGTGACGTCCCGGTCGCCGATCCGGATGGCCCCGCCATTGACGTCCTCCAGCCCCGCGAGCATCCGCAGGGAGGTCGACTTCCCGCAGCCGGAGGGGCCGACGAGGACGAGGAACTCGCCGTCCTCGATGGCGATGTCGAGCTGGTCGACAGCGGGCTTCTCGGTGCCCGGGTACAACCGGGTCGCCTTGTCGTACGTGACAGTGGCCATGGTGATCTGTCCCTTCACCGGCAGGAACGTGCCGGACGATCCGAGTAAAGGCAGTGGTCTGGTCCACACGAGGTGGATTGGCGTGACGCTATACCGGTGAGGGCCGCCATGTCTCTAGGCAAGACCTGGGAATTTTTCGAACGGATCATGCCCCGGAGATGGGTACACTGCAGGGGATGCCGACTTAGCTCAGCTGGTAGAGCGCCGCTCTTGTAAAGCGAAGGTCGTCGGTTCGAACCCGACAGTCGGCTCTGTGCCTCACCAGGCCGAACGCCCCCGCGATCGTGGATCGTGGGGGCGTTGACGGCAGGACCGGCTCCGCACCTCGAACGCGGAGGTCCGGACCCTGGCGGCGGCTGCCGCGACGAACCGTCCAGCACACCCGCGATGCGCGGACGCCGAGCCTGATGGGCGACCCTACGGCGGGAGTGCGGCGGCCGGTGTTCGTACCATGGGTGCCGTGACATCCGGCCTCCGTACCCGCACCCGCACCCGCTCCGCGGTGAGCCGTGCTCGCTGGATGCTGCTGGTGATGGCGGTGGTGGCCGGGGTGCTGGCCATGCATGGGCTCTCACCGTCCGGGATGCCGTCAGCGGGGCAGCACGTCATGACGGCGCCGCTGGGTGAGGCCGGGCAGCACGCCGTGTCCGCTGATGCGGGCGACAGCGCCTGTCCGCATGTGTCGGCTGCGGATGATGGCGGGATGGCCATGGACCACCTTGGCGGCACTTGTGCGGCCAAGGGCACGGCCGCGTCCTACGTGCCCCCCACCCTGCTGCCGGCACTGGCTGTGCCCGCTGAACCCTCCGTGACGGCCCTCGGCAACCACGTCGCGCGGTCGGTCGACGGCCGGGCTCCGCCGAGCCTCTCCGAGCTCCAGCTTCTGCGGATATAGAGGCACCCGCGCGACTCCCTGCCGGCGGGGAGCCGCGTTCCGGCCTGCCTCACCATCCGTTCTTGCCGCGCGCGAGCGCGGGCACGCAAGGAGCTCTCCTTCTCATGGCATCTCGCCGTTCTCTCATTCGTCGGACTGCCGCGCTGGCCGCGGCCACGACCGCCGCGGTGGTGCTGGCCGCTTGCGGCAGTGACGATGCTGCTTCCTCGTCGGGGCACTCCGGCCACGACACGGGCGCAAAGCTGTCCGCCGGCGCCTCGGCCACCGCTTCCGCCCCGCAGGGCAGCCACAACGCGCAGGACGTGACCTTCGCGCAGGAAATGATCTCGCACCACCGGCAGGCCGTGACGATGGCCGGGTTGGCTCCGTCACGGGCGAAGTCCCAGGAGGTGAAGAACCTCGCCTCGAAGATCAAGAAGGCGCAGAGCCCGGAGATCAAGACCATGTCGGGCTGGTTGACGGCCTGGGGCGAGAAGGTTCCGGACGCCGGTATGCCAGGCATGGACCACCACTCCGGCGCGTCGATGCCCGGCATGATGTCGGAGGCGGACATGAGCAAGCTGAGGAAGCTCTCCGGTGACGCCTTCGACACGGCGTTTCTCCAGATGATGATCAGCCACCATCGGGGCGCCATCGAGATGGCGAAGACCGAACAGGCCAAGGGTGCCAGCGGTCCCGCCACGACGCTGGCGAAGTCGATCATCACCTCGCAGTCGGCCGAGATCACCGAGATGAACAAGATGCTCGGCAAGCTCGACCAGTAGGGGGCCATCCCCCGGGGAGGGTCGGGGCAGCGGCTGTAGGGCTGCCCCGACCCTCCTGGACCTGATCCGACAAGGGGAACGGACGATGGGCCACATCGCACGCATGCACCGGCGCGAGCATCACGACCCTCACGCACCAGGCACTTCCTGGCGTATGGCCGCGCGGGCCACACTCCACTGTCTGACCGGATGCGCCATCGGTGAAGTCCTCGGCATGGTCATCGGCACCGCCGCCGGCCTGCACAACGCGGCCACCGTGCCTCTCGCGATCGCGCTGGCCTTCGTCTTCGGCTACGCGTTGACGATGCGCGGTGTGCTGCGCGCGGGCCTGCCCGTCCGGCAGGCGCTCAAGGTCGCGCTGGCCGCGGACACCGTGTCCATCGCGGTGATGGAACTGATCGACAATGTGGTCATGGTGGGTGTGCCCGGGGCCATGGACGCCGGCCTGTCCCAGGCCCTCTTCTGGCTCTCGCTTGCCTTCTCTCTCGTTCTCGCCTTCGTTCTGACCACTCCGGTCAACCGGTGGATGATCGGCAGAGGCAAGGGGCACGCCGTCGTGCACGCCTATCACTAGCCCCCGTCACGTCACCGTCCCCGCATGAGTACGGGTACTCATGCGGGGACGGTGCGGTCATGGTGCCCTGGGCGGGTGGCTGAGCGAACCCCTGGCGGGTGTGGCGGGTGTCTTCTGGTCGGCGCCGAGCTGGCTGCCCTTGTGCTGATCTTCCTTGGGTGGTGCGCTTCCCACTTTTCCTGGGATCCGCAGCACGTCGGGGACCCGATCGGTCCCTATCTCATGATGGCGGCTGTGGTGGCCGTGCTCGCGGCCGGTACGGCGGTGGTGGCCGCCGTGCGCGGTGCGTCGGGGATCGCCTGGGGCCAGGGCGCGGTCGTGGGCCTCACGCTCGTGGTCATGCTGGGGGCGAACGTGGTGGGTAAGAGAACCGAGGAAGAGGACCGGCGCCAGGCGTGTCACGCGGGCTTGGAGGCGTCCTGGTGCGTGGACACACCGTAGAGGGCACATCTGTCCCTGGGAGACACCTGGCTGCCCAGGACCGCGAAGTACCGTCGCGTCGCGGCGCGGTGATCGGTTCGCCGAAACAGGAAGCGGCGGTGCGCGCCCTCCACCGCGACAGCGTGCCCGATCGCATGGTCCGCCTCGGTCAGTCACGGTTTTCGCGAGCGGGCAGTGAGTTCGCGGACGAGGCTCTGCACGCGGATCCGGATCTCGTCACGGATCGGCCGTACCGCCGCGACACCCTGACCGGCCGGATCGTCGAGCTTCCAGTCCAGGTAGGTCTTGCCGGGGAAGTACGGGCAGGCGTCGCCGCAGCCCATGGTGATGACCACGTCGGACGCTTGCACGGCTTCGGCGGTCAGCACCTTCGGGATCTCCGCGGCGATGTCGATGCCGACTTCCGCCATCGCCTCCACCACGGCGGGGTTGACGTGCTCGGCCGGTGCCGAACCGGCGGAGCGGACTTCGACGTGGTCGCCCGCGAGGTGGGTGAGGAAGGCGGCGGCCATCTGGGAACGGCCCGCGTTGTGGACGCAGACGAACAGCACGGATGGCTTTCGGGAGTCAGACACGGGCGGAACCTCGGGCGGGCGGGTGTTCGGCGGACGTGGTGGCGGGCTGGGGGAAGTGGCGACGGGTGGCCAAGGCCACGTACACGAGGCCGATCAGGACCGGGACCTCGATGAGCGGGCCGACAACTCCGGCCAGGGCCTGCCCGGAGGAGGCGCCGAAGGTGGCGATGGCGACCGCGATGGCGAGTTCGAAGTTGTTGCCGGCGGCGGTGAACGCCAGCGTCGTGGAGCGGGGATAGTCCAGGCCCACGGCCTTGCCCAGGGCCATGGACCCGGCCCACATCACGGCGAAGTAGACCAGCAGCGGCAGGGCGATCCGCGCCACGTCCATCGGCTGCGAGGTGATCGCGTCGCCTTGGAGGGCGAACAGGACGACGATCGTGAACAGCAGCCCGTAGAGCGCGAAGGGGCCGATCCTCGGGATGAGCGTGGTCTCGTACCAGTCTCGGCCCTTGGCCTTCTCGCCGAGGCGTCGGGTGAGGAACCCGGCCACCAGGGGGATGCCGAGGAAGATCAACACACTGCGGGCGATCTCCCGCACGCTGACGTCGAGGTCGGTCTGTTCCAGGCCGAGCCAGCCGGGCAGCACGGTGAGGTAGAACCAGCCGAACGCGGAGAAGGCGATCACCTGGAAGACGGAGTTCAGGGCGACGAGGACGGCGGCTGCTTCGCGGTCGCCGCAGGCCAGGTCGTTCCAGATGATGACCATGGCGATACAGCGGGCCAGGCCGACGATGATCAGGCCCGTTCGGTATTCCGGCAGGTCCGGCAGGAGGAGCCAGGCGAGCGCGAACATGACCGCTGGCCCGAGGATCCAGTTCAGCACGAGCGAGGGGACCAGCAGGCGCCGGTCCCGGGTGACCGTGTCGAGGCGGTCGTAGCGCACCTTGGCCAGGACCGGGTACATCATCACCAGCAGGCCCAGCGCGATGGGCAGGGAGACGCCGGTGACGGTCACCTTCGCCAGGGCGTCACCCAGGCCGGGAACGAGCCGCCCCAGGCCGAGGCCGGCGGCCATCGCCAGCAGGATCCAGACCGCGAGGAAGCGGTCCACGAACGACAGGCGCCCGGCAACCGGCGCGGTGGTGGTTTCGGTGGTCATCAGGCATCCACCGGCGTCTCGGGGCGCTGGGGCAGTGGCTGCCCGGCAGGGCGGGTGAGGATCGCGGCAAGCCGGTCTGTCATCTCCGGCAGCAGCCAGTAGTAGACCCAGGTGCCCCGACGCTCGCAGTCGATCAGCCCGGCCTGCCGCAGCAGCTTCAGATGATGGGAGATCGTCGGCTGCGCCAGGTCGAAGGCCGGGGTCAGGTCGCATACGCACACCTCGCCCCCGGCCCGTGAGGCGATCATCGACAGCAGCCGCAGCCGGATCGGATCGCCCAGCGCCTTGAACACCTTCGCCAGCTCGACGGACTGTGCCTCGTCCAGGGGGGCGGTCAGCAGCCCTGGGCAGCAGCCGTCGACGCCGTCCTGGCCCAGCACCGCGATCTCTTGCTTCGACATTCTTCTATATTGACGTTTCTCGATCCAGGTTGCAATCTTGTATTGATGAACATCGATGCAACCAGATGGGGCCTTTATGTCTCGTGTGCAGCTCGCTTTGAACGTGCCCGACCTCGAGGCTTCGGTGGCGTTCTACGCCAAGCTCTTCGGCGTCGAGCCGGCCAAGCGCCGCCCCGGCTACGCCAACTTCGCGATCACCGAGCCGCCACTGAAGCTCGTCCTGATCGAAGGCGAGGCGGGGCAGGAGACCCGGCTGGATCACCTCGGTGTCGAGGTCGACTCCACCGACCAGGTCGAGGCCGCCACTGACCGGCTCAAAGAGGCAGGGCTCGCCACCTTCGAGGAGAACGACACCTCCTGCTGCTACGCCCTCCAGGACAAGGTCTGGGTGCACGGCCCCGGCAAGGAGCCCTGGGAGGTCTACGTCGTCAAGGGCGACGTAGACCAGATGGGCAAGAGCGCGGCACTCGACACCGCCGGCGCATGCCGTGCCAGCGGGCCCGCCTCCACGGAGACCCCCAAGGCCGCCATGGGCTGCGGGTGCGGAAGCTGATATGCGAACGAGCCCCGGACGGCTGCCAGTCCGGGCCCGGCGGCCGGTCGCGCGATCACAGTTTGCCGACGTCCCCGGCGATCCCGGCCGCGCCTCTCTTGGCTCGTCGGGGCGTGCGTGGCGAGCGGGAGTAGCGTGGACGGGAGGGGAGAGCTCTTGCGGGAAGCTGGTGAGGGCCATGCCCGAGCGGGCTCAGGCAGTGCTTCGCCTGTTGCGGAGGTATCCGTCCGTCGCACCCGCCGACCTGCCCGAGGTGCTGCGGCGCGAGTACGAGTCGTTGCAGATCAGCCATCTGACCATCTACCTCGCCGACCTCCAGCAGAAGGTGCTGGTGTCGGTGCCGGACGCCCGGGTCGAGGCGCCGCGTACCGTGCCGATCGACGGGACGCTGGCCGGTTGGGCGTACCGGTCGGTCTCGCCCCGTATCACCGAGGAGGCCACGGGGAGCGGGATGGTCCTGTGGCTGCCGCTGGTCGATGGGGTGGAGCGGTTGGGCGTCGTCGCCATCCAGGCCCCGGCCTTCGATGCCATCACCATGGAGGCCTGCCGCGCGCTGGTGGCCTTGATCGCGCTGATAGTGGTCGACAAGACCGCCCACAGCGACGCCTACACCAAGCGGCAGCGCCAGGAGTCCATGGCGCTGCCCTCCGAGATGGTCTGGGCGTTTCTCGCACCGCGGACCATCGGGACCGATCGCTTCACCTCCAGCGCCGTGGTGGAGCCCGCCTACGATCTGGGCGGTGACGCCTTCGACCACTCCACCTCCGACCACACGCTGCACCTGGGCATCTTCGATTCCATGGGCCACGACCTGGCCGCCGGGCTCACCACGTCGGTGGCCCTCGCGGCCTGCCGCACCGCCCGCCGCCGGGACGCGGACATCGTCGAGAACGCGGTCACCATCGACCAAGCGGTCCGTGAGGTCTTTCCCGACCGCTACGTCACCGCCGTGCTGGCGAACATGCACACCAGCACCGGCGGTCTGGAGTGGGTCAACTGCGGCCATCCGCCACCGATGCTGCTGCGCGGTCAGGAGGTGCTCCACGACGCGCTGACGCGGGACGCCGAGCCTCCGCTGGGCCTCGACGGCATCGACACGGACATGACCCGCCAGGTGCACCGCTTCCAGATGGAGCCCGGTGACCGGGTGCTGCTGTACTCCGACGGGGTCACCGAGGCCCGTTCGCCGAGTGGGGAGCGCTTCGGCGAGGGACGCTTCACGGATCTCATCATCCGTGCCATAGCCGCCGGCGATCCCGCCCCCGAGGCGCTGCGCCGTCTGATCCACACGGTCCTCGATCACCATGGCGGCCGGCTCGACGACGACGCGACGATTCTCCTCTCGGAGTGGCATCCGCTCCCTCGGGTGCGGTCCATCCCCCAGACGTGAGACGCCCATCCTTGGAGCGAGACCGGGCTGTCGGAGCCCTGGGCTACGGTGGGGCCGTCCATGTCGGCCGAGCGTGAGGAGCGTGCGGAGTGACCCCCGAGCGGCTGAGGTCCTTCTGCCTCTCGTTCAACTCGGCGGTGGAGGAGTGGCCCTTCTCCCGGTCCCCGGAGGTCTCGGCCTTCAAGGTGAACGGCAAGATCTTCGCCCTGACCACGCTGGACGCGCGTCCGCTCACGGTGAATCTGAAGTGCGATCCGGAGGCCGCGGTGCGGCTGCGTGATGAGCATCCGGGGCTGATCGTCCCGGGGTGGCATATGAACAAGCGCCACTGGAACACGGTGGCGGTGGCCGGCGGGCTCCCGGACCGGCTGGTCCGGGAGCTGATCGAGGACTCCTACGACCTGGTGGTCGCGGGTCTGCCGCGGGCCGAGCGGCTCCGGCTCGACCGGCCCTGAGCGGGGCCCGCGCACCGGGAGCGCCGCTGAACGAGGGCGCGCCGCCCGGGGTGGCCGGGCGGCGCGCGGGGAGGGCATGGGGCAGGCGGTTCAGCAGCGGACCAGGCCGACGAGGCCCTGACCGAGGATGCCGGTGGGCTTCACCCACTCGGTGGCCTTCTCGCCCGGTTGCAGGACGTGGCACTGCGGCTGGGGGCCCGTGCTCCATACGATCTTGAAGACGGGGAGCACCCGCTGTTCGGTGGTGCAGTCGTTGGTGATGAAGGCACCGAAGTAACCGAACAGATCGTGCGTGGTCGCTGTCTTGACGCAGCTCGGCACGGTGTCGTCCGCCGCAGCCGCCGGGGACTGGGCGGCCAGGGTGAGGCCCAGGGCGCTCGTGGCCGTGGCCAGGGACAGGGCGGCGGTGCGTAAGGCCGTTCCGGTGTTTTTCATGTCTGTTTGCCTTTCTCCTTCGAGGGGTGGACGGGTGACCACTGGATGGGTCACCACTGGACGGGTCACCACTGGACGGGTCACCACTGGACCGGGAGGGCCGCCAGGGGGCGGACCAGGCCGGTCTGCTGGTAGCGGAGGTCGGATGGGGGGACCGCGAGGCGGGCCTCGGGGAAGCGCTCGAAGAGGCGGCGGGCGGCGGTCTCGGTGATGATCTTGGCGAGATGGGCGCCGGAGCAGTAGTGGATGCCGAAGCCGAAGCTGAGGTGGGCGGGCTTGGGGCGGGTGAGGTCGAGTACGTCCGGGTGGCCGGGGAACTGGTCGGGGTCCCGGTTGGCGGACAGCACCGAGATGATGACGACCTCATCCGCCGGAATGGTGACTCCGCCGATCTCCACCGGCTCGGTGGTGACGCGCTGGAGCGCGTTGCTGATCGGGTTGACGTAGCGGATCAGCTCGTCCATCGCGGCGCCCCAGCGGCCCGGTTCGGCGAGGAGCTGGGCGCGTTCCGCCGGATGGGTGAGGAGGGCGGCCAGGACGCCGCCGACGAGACTGGCGGTGGTCTCGTTGCCGCCCGTCATCAGGGCGAAGCCGGTGGAGAGGATCTCGGTGGAGGTGAGCCGGCGCTCGGGGCCGGCGTGGATGAGGGAGGAGAGCAGGCCGTCGTCCGGCTCCCGCTCCTTCTGGGCGATCAGCGCGGACATGTAGGCCGACAGATCCCGGATGTTGCGGTCCAGGACGCCCGAGGTGTCGGTCGGGGAGTACTCGCGCAGCGCCTGGGACCAGCGCAGGAAGTCCGGCCACGCCTCGGCGGGCACGCCCATCAGCTCGGCGATGGTCATCACGGGCAGCGGGTCGGCGTATCCGGCGATCAGGTCCGGGGCGGGCCGGCCGGCCAGCTGGTCGAGCAGGTCGTCGACGATGTCCACCACCTTCGGCCGCAGCGCTTCGGCGCGGCGCGGGGTGAAGGCGAAGCTGATGGCCTTGCGCAGCGGGGTGTGGCGGGGCGGTTCGAGGTTGGCCAGGTGGTTGGCCTCTTCGACGGGCGGGGTCATGGTGCGGCCCGACTTGGCGGACATCAGCCGGTAGTGGACGTGGATGTCGCGGCTGAACCGCGGGTCGGCGAGGGCCGCCTTGGCGTCGTCGTACCGGGTCACCACCCAGGCGCGGCTGCCGCCGGGCAGGGAGACCTCGCACACCGGACGCTCCTGGCGGACATGCTCCAGAACGGGATACGGGTTCTGGGTGAACTCGTTGGTGAGCAGCCAGTACTTGGAGAGTGTCCGTGTGGCGGCCATGCCGTCTCCCTCAGCCATCCGGGGCCCTTACGTCCCGGACGACCCTAGGTCGGCCCTCCCGATGCCACAGGTGCGATGCAAAGACTTCGAAGCGGGCCGGGATGCCGGTCCCCGAATCCCGGCCCGGATCTCTGCCATTCGGCAGAGGTGGCGCCCCGGGGTCCGGTCTTAATCTCGGCTCGTCAGCGTAAGCCCGACCCCGCAAAGGGAGAGTGAGCCGCGTGAGCGCGACGATTTCGACGGATACGGAGTTGGCCGCCCGTGCGGTGAACGTCCACAAGGTGTATGGCACCGGCGATGCGCAAGTCGCCGCGCTGCGTGGGGTCGACGTGGAGCTGCGTCGTGGTGAGTTCACGGCGATCATGGGGCCTTCGGGTTCCGGTAAGTCGACCCTCATGCATTGCCTGGCCGGTCTCGACACGGTCAGTGAGGGCGATGTCTATGTGGCCGATATGAAGGTCAATGGAATGAGCGACAAGGAGCTGACCAGCCTGCGCAGAGACCGCATCGGATTTATCTTCCAGCAATTCAATCTGCTGCCGATGCTGACCGCCGAGGAGAACATCCTGCTGCCGCTGGCGATCGCGGGCCGCAAGCCCTCGCCGGAGTGGCTGGCGAAGGTGATCGAGACGGTGGGGCTGAGCGAGCGGCTCGGGCACCGTCCCTCGGAGCTGTCGGGCGGTCAGCAGCAGCGGGTGGCCTGCGCACGGGCGCTGGTGTCCCAGCCCGAGGTGATCTTCGCTGATGAGCCGACCGGCAATCTGGACTCGCGGGCCGGCACCGAGGTGCTGAAGTTCCTGCGCGACTCGGTCAGGTCGCTGGGCCAGACCATCGTCATGGTCACGCACGACCCCAACGCCGCTTCGTACGCGGACCGGGTGGTGTTCTTCGCCGACGGCCATGTGGTCGGCGAGATCACCGAGCCGACCGCGGACGCCGTGCTCGACATGATGAAGAAGATCGACACGGTGGAGAAGGTGGCCTGATGTTCAAGGCGACTCTCAAAAGCGTGCTGTCGCGGAAGGTACGGCTGCTGCTGTCGGGCCTCGCGGTGGTGCTGGGTGTCACCTTCGTCGCGGGCGCCTTCGTCCTCCAGGACACCCTGAACCGTTCGTTCGACGCCCAGTTCGCGGGCGCGTACGACGACATCGACCTCCAGGTGGCCGCCAAGGCGCGGGTCAGCGGGGGCGTGGGGGACGCGGCGAGCGCGCCGGTCGGGCTGGACGCGGCGACCGTGCGCCGGGTGGCGGACGTCCCCGGCGTCGGGAAGGCCCGCGGGGACATCCGCGTCGAGGGCGCCCGCGCGCTCGGCAAGGACGGCAAGGTGGTGCCGAGCACCGGCGGCCCGCGGTACGGCAAGGGGTGGACCGGCGAGACCTCGCTGCTCGCCCTGCGCGACGGCCACGCGCCGGCCAAGCCGGACGAGGTGGCGATCAACGCCGGGCTCGCCGAGAAGGGGCACTTCTCGGTCGGCGACTCGATCGGCGTGCTGACCGGACAGCCGAAGCGGACCTTCACCGTGGCCGGGATCTTCGGCTACTCCGGTGACCGGGACTCCATCGGCGGCGAGCAGACGGTCGCGTTCACCGAACCGGTGGCGCGGGAGCTGATGCTGGGCGACAACGGCCAGTACTCGGCCGTCACCGTGGACCTGGCCTCGGGCGCGAAGAGCGCCACCGTCCAGGCGGCGCTGAAGAAGGAGCTCGGGTCCGGTTTCGAGGTGCGCACCGGTGAGGAGCTGTCGAAGGCGTCGGCCGACCGCTCGCGGGAGGTCCTCGACCTGGTCACCCAGGTGCTGCTGGGCTTCGCGGCGGTGGCGGTGCTGGTGGGGGTCTTCCTGATCATCAACACCTTCTCCATCATCATCGCCCAGCGGATGCGTGAGCTGGCACTGCTGCGGGCGCTGGGCGCCAGCCGCCGTCAGATGATCGGCTCGGTGCTGCTGGAGTCGCTGGTGATCGGGCTGGTCGCGGCGGTCATCGGGCTGGGCCTCGGGGTCGGCCTGGGAGCGCTGGGCGCCTCCTTGCTGGCGGACACCATGGAGGGGCTGGAGGTCGCCGATCTCGGCGTGCCCGCCAGCGCGGTCATCGTGTCGCTGGTGGTCGGTGTGGGGGTGACGATGCTGGCCGCGCTGTTCCCGGCGCTGCGGGCCGCGAAGGTCGCGCCCATCGCCGTCATCCGTTCGGCGGTCGCGCCGGACCGCAGGCACCGCAAGCAGACCTGGACCGGTTCGGTGCTGCTGGTGCTGGGTGCCGGGCTGCTGATGACGGGGCTCGTCGGATCGGGCGACGCGGCGATGTCGGCCGTGCTGCCCGGGGTGCTGCTCGCCTTCATCGGGGTCACGCTGCTCACCCCGCTGTTCAGCCGGCCCGCCGTATGGCTGCTGGGCGGGCTGTTCTCCCGCTCGCTCCCCGGCCAGCTGGGGCGCCGCAACTCGGCGCGCAATCCGCGCCGTACCGCGATCACGGCCTCGGCGCTGATGATCGGCGTGGCGCTGGTCACCACGCTCAGTACGGTGGCCGCCTCGGCGAAGGACAGCGTCAACAACGAGATCTCGGACAAGCTGAAGGCCCAGCTGGTGGCGATGGGCGACTCCGGCGACAGCATGTCGGCCTCCATCGACCCGGCGGCGCTGCGCCAGGCGCGTGGCCTGGACGGGGTGGCGGCGGTCGCCGCTGCCTCGTTCGACACCGCGAAGGTCGGCAAGAGCACTCAGTCGGTGTCCTCCTGGGAGGACTGGGAGGCGGCGCGCGGCATGCTCAGCCTGCGGGCCGAGGCCGGGTCGGTGGATGAACTGGCCCCCGGTACGGTGCTGATGAACAAGGCCACCGCGAAGGACCGCGATCTGGCGGTGGGCGACAAGGTCACCGTCCAGCTCCAGCGCGGGGAGCCGCACACCTACCGGCTGGCCGGCACCTTCGAGGACATGGCGCTCGCCAACAGCGTGGTGATCCCATGGGCCGACGCGACCGAGGGCTTCCGCTACGCGCAGCCGTCGCAGGCGTACTTCCAGCTGGCCCCGGACGCCTCGGTGGCCTCGGTCCAGCCGGGGATCGAGAAGGCGCTGCGGGACAGCCCCGAGGTGACGGTGCAGTCCAAGGACGCGATCGCGAAGAAGTTCAACGACGGCTTCGACATGATGCTCAACGTGGTGCAGGCACTGCTCGCGGTCGCGATGATCATCGCGGTCCTGGGCATCGTCAACACCCTGGCCCTGTCGGTGATGGAGCGGACCAAGGAGCTGGGCGCGCTGCGGGCCATCGGGCTGGGACGCGGCCAGACGATCCGCATGATCATGACCGAGTCGGTGGTGATCTCGCTCTTCGGCGCGGTGCTCGGGGTGGTGGTCGGGGCCGGGCTCGGGCTCGCGGTGGCCCACTCGATGCGGTCCCAGGGCGTCAACACCCTGTCCCTGCCCTGGTCGCTGATGGCGGTCTATCTGGTGGGTGCGGCGATCGTCGGGGCGCTGGCCTCGCTCGGCCCGGCCCGGCGCGGTGCCCGGTTGAATGTCCTCCGGGCCGTCACACAGGAGTGAGGCCCAGGACATGACGGATGGGGTGGACCGCGCCCGGAAAGTGCCGCGGGAACCCCGAAAAGGCTCCCACGGTGCCTCGCATATTCCCCCGGCGAGGCACCGTGGGGCTTCCCTGCCGAACGAGACGCGGGTCGCATTGCAGCTTCCTGCACCGGCTGTTGCCTTCCGAGATTAGGTACGTTGATATGGTCTCGACGGATCGGATGACCGGTGTTGTGTAACCGGTTCTCGGCAGCCCAGAAGGCAGCCGAATCGGACAGGGGGAAAAATGCACGAGCGGGAGTTCCGCGCCTTCGTCTCTATAGCGGAGATAGGACGTATGGATCAGGCGGCGAAGGCACTCGGTTATTCGCAGCCGGCCATCAGCTATCAGATCAAATGCCTGGAACAAATGCTGGGCACCAAGCTTTTCACCCGTGACTCCACGGGTGCCCAGCTCACTCGCGAAGGGCGGATGATCCTGCCCTCGGCCCGTGCGGTACTGGCCCTCATCGACAGTATGAAGGGCGTCTGCGCGGCCGCCTGACACCCACCGTCCCGCCACTTCCACGGGCCCGTCTCCCTGCCACCGCACCGGGAGGCGGGCCCTTGTGCTGCCGTGCCCGCCTCCCGGCGCGGCGGCCGGGCGGCGGATGGCAGGAAGGTGCAGACGGTACAACTGATGCGGGAGTGGCCCGCGGTGGCCGCTGTGCGGGTCAGTCGACGCGTTCGCTGTCCCACACCCAGGCCGCTATGCCGACCCGGTTGCGGACGTCCAACTTCCGCTGGACGTTGGCGATATGGGTCTTGACCGTCCCGGCCGAGATGAACAGCTCGCCGGCGATCTCCGCGTTGGTCATGCCCTGGGCGACCAACTTGGCGATCTCCACTTCGCGTTCGGTCAGCGCCTCGAGGGGCTGCTTGACCCGGGGCCGCTCGGGCTCCTGGATGTGGCGCAGCAGCCGGACCGTCACCGAGGGGCTGATCATGGCGTCTCCGGCCATGGCCGCCCGGATCGCCTCCACCAGCAGGGTCGGCCCGGAGCGCTTGAGGAGAAAGCCGCAGGCCCCGTTGCGCAGGGCGCTGTGCACATACTCGTCGAGGTCGAAGGTGGTCACCACGATGACCTTGACCGGGTCCTCGGCGCCCGGCCCGGCGAGCAAGCGGGTGACCTCGAGTCCGTTCATCCGGGGCATCCGGATGTCGGCCAGCACCACATCGGGGCGTAACTTACGGGCCAGTTCGACGGCCTCCAGGCCGTCGGCGGCCTCGCCCACGACCTCCATGTCCGGTTGGGAGTCGAGAATCAGCCGGAAGCCGATGCGGACGGTGTCCTGGTCGTCGGCCAGCAGGATGCGCGTGGTCACGGCACACACCGTAGCCGTAACGGCACCCGGCCGCACGAGATCCTCCCGGGGCCCGTATCGAAAGATTCACTAAGGGCTTTGGGGCGAGTGGAGCGGTTGACAGCATTCGGCCAGACCCCCTCTCGACGCCGTGCGGCGTAGCGCGGTGCGTTTTCAGGTTGGAGTGGTGACTGAGCATGGCTCGCACCAGAACACTCACAGTGGCGGCGGCGTGTGCGACGTCCGTGACCGTCTCCATGGCCTTGCTCGCGAGCGGGAGCACGGCCTCGGCGACACCGGACCGGCTCAGCCGCGCCGCCCACGGCAGCCCATCCGACGTGGCCATGCTGTCCGCCAAGGCCGGGAACGCGGTCCGGCCCGCCTGGCCCGCGGGGACCTTCGACGGCATCGCGGAGTCCGCCGGCAAGCGCGGGACGGCCGCGGCGCCGAAACCGGCCTCCCCGGCCGACGGTTCGACGCTGGCCGACCGGAGCCCGGTGCTGACCGCCGCGCGGATCGCGGGCAACGCCGAGTACGAGTTCGTCATCGGCACCGGTGACAGTCCGCGGGGCGGGCAGGTCGTCTCCTCCGGCTGGCTGCGCACCCCGCGCTGGACGGTGCCGGACGGGCTGCTCAAGGACGGCGGTCAGTACCAGTGGACCGTACGGGCGCGGAACCGGGCGTCCGGAAAGGTGACCGCGGACGCCACGGCCAGGTCCCTCACCGTGAATCTGCGGCTGGGCGCGCAGTCCGCCGACGGCCCGGTGCCCACGGACACGCTCGGCCCGGTGTCGGTGAACCTCGCCAACGGCAACGCGACCACGTCCGTGGCCACCCCGCAGACGAGTACGGCGACGGGCACCCAGGCGGCGACCTTCACCTACAACTCGCTGGCCACGGCCGAAGTGGGCCTCACCGGCTCGTACTTCACCGGGACGTCCGAGAAGGGCATCGGCGGCACCGAGAAGCCGGCGGTCGTACGGACCGACACCCAGCCGTCCTTCCGCTGGGACGGGCAGGCCCCGTGGGAGGGCGCCGAGGCCGGCGACCGGTTCCGGGTGCGCTGGACCGGTCAGCTGCGCGTGCCGGACTCGGGCGGCTACCGCCTGGGCGGCGTCTACCAGGGCGGGGTGCGGATCTGGCTGGACGGCACGCTGGTCGTGGACGACTGGACGGGCGAGAAGGGCGGCGCCACGCCCCGCTTCGGCACGACGCGGCAGCTCAAGGCCGGCCACGCCTACGCGGTGCGGATCGAGTACCAGCGTCCCGCCGACGGCGGGCAGGTGGCGCTGTGGGCGCAGCGCACGGGCAAGGGCAGCCTTCCGGTGCCCTCGTCCTGGCTCGCGCCCGCCGGGTCCGTGCTGCCGCCCGGCTGGAGCGTGACCCCCGCCGCGACCGGCCCGGACGGCGTGAGCGCGGTCAAGGAGGGCACCGGGGAGGGCGTCGCGGCGGCGGACGGCGCGGCCGGTACGCACGCGGCCGACCCGCTGAGCCCGCAGGGCGCTGACACCACCGGATCGGGCACGGGCGCGGGTACCGGCACGGGCACGGGCACCGGCTCGGCGGCGGGCGCCGCCCAGAGCCCCGCCGCCCTGGCCAAGGCCGCCGCCGGGGCCAAGGGCGCCGAGGACACCGACGCCGACTCCGACGCCGCGGAGCTCAAGGCGGCCGAGGAGGCCGCGGACGAGGGCCTGACGTTCTCCTACGCGGGCGACTCCACCTGCGAGGACGACGACGCCCCCGAGGGGTTCGTATGCGCGGTCAAGGTGCCCGGCGCGGGGACGACCCAGCTGTACTACTCCGCCGGGAAGCTCGCCCGGATCGTCAATCCGGGTGAGGAGACCACCGACTTCGGCTACTCCGCCGACCACCGGCTCACCGCCGTCCGCACCCCGCTGGTGATGGACTGGATCGCGGTCGACCCGGACCGGCGCGACCACGCCACCGCCAACTACCAGGTCGGCTACGGAAACTCCGACACCCGGGCCACCCGGCTGGCCGGTCCCGAGCCCACCGGCTTCACCGAGGGCCGGACCGCCCGCCCCGAGCGGCGCTACGGCTACGCCTCGGGCTCCACCACGATCGACGTGGCGGGCCTGAAGGGCACCCGCACCGTCGCCTACGACTCCGCCGGGCGCGTCAGCTCCGACACCGACGCGACCGGGCGCACCGTGCGCACCGAGTGGACGGCGGCGGAGCAGCCCGCGTCCACCCTCGACGCCGCCGGCCGGCTGACCACCACGGTCTACGACGAGGCGGGCCGCCCGGTCGGCACCTTCGGCCCCGGCCCCCGGACGTGTTTCGCCGACGACGGCCGCCTGGTGAGCCCGGCCCCCTCGGGGTGCGCGAAGGTCCCGGCCACGACGACGGCGTACGGCGACACCAGCGTCACGACCGTCACGGCGGGCTCCGACGGGGTGCCGGACGTGACGGTCGAGAGGCGGCTCAACGAGCTGGGGGTGCCGGTCGCGTCGGTCACCGACCCGACCGGATGGAAGCTCACGACCGGCTACGAGTACGACGAGATGTTCCGGCCCACCGCCAAGGTCATGCCGAGCGGCGCCAAGCAGAGCTACGCGTACTACGGCGCGACGGAGAAGGCCGACAACCCCTGCACCGACGAGGACGATCCGCTGCCGCAGGCCGGCCTGCCGAAGTCCATCACCTCGGCGGCGTCGGCGACCGGCTCCTCCCGGGTGGAGAAGTTCGTTTACGACGAGCGGGGGCTGCCGGTCGCGGTGACCTTCGGCGGGACCGAGTGGACCTGCGTGGACTACGGCGACCGCGGCCAGATCCGCGCCATGCACGTGCCCGGGAACGACTGGGCCCCGGCGCGCACCATCACCTACGACACCGCCTACGGCGGTGATCCGCTGACCACCAAGGCGTCGGAGCCCGGCGACGAGCTGCTCTACACCGTGGACCTGCTCGGCCGTACCGTCCGGTTCACCGACGCCCAGGGCATCCGCACCGAGACGGTCTACGACCGGGCCGGGCGGGCGGTGCGGGAGACCTCGACCCCCGCCGGTGACGCGGACGCGGCGCAGGTGAAGACGGTGCGCTACGACGACGCGGGCCGTAAGACCGCCGTCGCGCTGGACGGGAAGACGCTCGCCACCGTCTCGCTGGACGCGGGCGGCGAGGTCGAGCGGGTGACCTATGCCAACGGCTCGTCGCTGAAGGTGGCCCGGGACGCCGCGGGCCGGATCACGGGCAAGGACTGGAAGCCGGCCGACGGCCGCTCGCTGTCGTCCACGGTGACCCGGGCCCGGTCGGGCGTGGTGACGGACGAGTCCACCGCGGGCAAGGACGCCCGCGAGGGCGAGCCGAACTACCGCTACGACGCGTCGGGCCGGCTGGTCGACGCCTGGGTGACCGGGCACCACTACAGCTATGACTTCGCCGACGCGCCGAAGGACTGCCCCGAGGGCACCCAGGACGGCGCGGGGCGGAACGGCGACCGGCTGCGGCTGACGGACCGCACGGCCGACGGCACCACCGAGACCGGCTACTGCTACGACGCCGCCGACCGGCTGCTGGCCACCACCGGCGCCCACCCGGTGACGGACGTGACCTACGCCGCGAACGGCCATATGACCGGCTACCGGCAGGACGGCGCCACGGTGGAGCAGCGCCACGACGCGGGCGAGCGCTACCTGGGGTCGGGCATCACCGGCAAGGACGCGGCCGACGTCCGGTACACCTCCGACATCGCCGACCACCTGATCGAGCGCGCGGCCACCGGCGCGGACGGCTCGACCCAGCGCTACGGCCACACCTCGCACACCGACCCGGACATCGACTTCGTGCTGGATGAGGACAAGCGGGTGCTGAGCCGGGTGGTGTCGCTGCCGGGCGGTGTGGTCTACGCCAAGGCGGCCTCCTCCGAGGGCCGCTCCACCTGGAGCTACCCGACCGTCCGCGGCGATGTCTTCGCCGTCGCGGGTGACGACGGGAAGCAGGTCGGCGATCTGTACCAGTACGGCCCGTACGGTGAGCCGCTCACCGCGGACGGCACCGTGGACCCCGACCACGTCCCGGACAACCTGCCCGGTGACTTCGACTACGGCTGGCTGGGCCAGTACCAGCGCGGCTCCGAGCACGCCGGGGCGCTGTTCTCCACGGTGCTGGACACCCGGCTGCTGAACAACCCGCTCGGCCGCTTCACCCAGCCGGTCTCCGACGGGCCCTTCCTGAACGCCTACGAGTACGCGGCCGGCGACCCGGTCAACCACGTCAGCATCGACGGGTTCAGCCTGGATGGGGAGAAGGAATGATGGAGAAGTATTTCGCGGACGCCGATGTCGACCTGCTCGAGCACAACGGCACCCACCTGGTGCGGGTGACCCCCGACCACGGCGGTGACGGTCCGGGCTGGGTCGCGGCCAACCTGGACGGGCTGCGCTCGGCGATGCTCGACCACGCGGCGGTCATGGTGAAGAACCTGGGTCTGGGGGAGCAGGACGAACTCGCCGGCCTCGCGGCGCTGATCGGCGGAAAGACGCTGGAGTACAACGAGCGCTCCACACCGCGCAGCCGGGTCAAGGGCAACGTCTACACCTCGACCGAGTACCCGGCCGACCAGTCGATCCCGCAGCACAACGAGAGCGCGTACTCCAGCAACTGGCCGCACAACCTCTACCTGTACTGCGCCAAGGCGGCGGCCACCGGCGGCGAGACCCCGGTGGCCGACAGCGGGGCGGTCCTGGACCGGCTGCCCGAGGACCTGGTGGCGCGGTTCGAGGAGCACGGGGTGCTCTACACCCGCACCTACCGCACCGGGATGGGACTGTCCTGGCAGGAGGGGTTCCAGACCGACGACAAGGCCTACGTCGACCGGTACTGCGCGGAGCACGACATCGAGGCGGCGTGGGACGGCGATGTGCTGCGCACCCGGCAGCGCCGCCCCGCGGTGGTGGAGCACCCGATCACCGGCCGCAGGGTGTGGTTCAACCAGGCCCATCTGTTCCATGTGCACGCGCTGCCGGAGGCGGTGCGCGAGGGGCTGCTGGAAATCTGCGGCGAGGACGGGCTGCCGCGCAACGCCTACTTCGGCGACGGCACCCCGATCGCCCCGGAGGAACTGGCCACGATCCAGGCCGCGTACGAGGCCACGACCCTGGCGGAGCGGTGGGACGACGGCGATCTGCTGATGATCGACAACCTGCTCACCACGCACGGCCGGCGCCCGTTCACCGGGGACCGCAAGGTGCTGGTGTCGATGACCCAGCGTGAGGGGTAGGCGCGGCATGGCGAGTCAGCCGACGGCCGATCCCGGCGCGATCGACCTCGACCAGCTGGACCTCACCGATCCGCAGACGTTCCTGGAGCAGGAACTGCCGCCGATGTGGCGGCGGTTCCGGGAGCAGAGCCCGGTGCACTGGCACCCGACCGAGGGGCTGATGCCCGGCTTCTGGGTGCTCTCCCGCTACCGGGACGTGATGGCGGTGTACCGGGACAACCGCACCTTCACCTCCGAGAAGGGCAACGTCCTCACCACGCTGTTGCGGGGCGGCGACTCCGCGAGCGGCAAGATGCTGGCGGTCACCGACGGCGTACGCCACCGGGAGATCCGCAATCTGCTGCTCAAGGCGTTCGCGCCACGGGTGCTGGAGCCGGTGGTGGAGGGGGTGCGGCGGCGCACCGAACGGCTGGTGCGCACCGCCGTCGAGCGCGGGGCGTGCGATTTCGCGCAGGACGTGGCGGAGCACATCCCGATGGCCACCATCGCCGATCTGCTCGGTGTGCCGGAGTCCGACCGGGGCTATCTGCTCACCCTGACCAAGCAGGCGCTCAGCGCCGAGGAGGCCGGGCAGAGCGTCGAGGAGTCCCTGATCGCGCGCAACGAACTGCTGCTGTACTTCGCCGACCTGGCCGAGGACCGGCGCGCGGAGCCGACCGAGGACGTGGTCAGCGCGCTGGCCACGGCGACGATCGACGGTGAGCCGCTCACCGAGGAGGAGATCGTCTTCAACTGCTACAGCCTGATCCTCGGCGGCGACGAGACCAGCCGGCTGTCGATGATCTGCGGGATGCGGGAGCTGATCGAGCATCCGGTGCAGTGGAAGCGGCTGCGCGCCGGGGACGTCACGGTGGAGAGCGCTGTCGAGGAGGTGCTGCGCTGGGTCACCCCCGCCATGCACTTCGGGCGGCGGGCCGTGGTGGACACCGAGATCGGCGGCACGCGCATCAAGGCCGGTGACATCGTCACGATGTGGAACACCGCCGCCAATTACGACGACGCGGTGTTCGCCGAGCCCGACGTATTCGACCTGGGCCGCACACCGAACAAGCATGTGTCGTTCGGATACGGGCCGCACTTCTGCCTCGGCGCCTATCTGGGCCGGGCGGAAATCCATGCGATGCTCACCGCGCTGCGGACCATGGTGACGGAGGCGGAGCTGACCGGTCCCGGCCGGCCGATCCACTCCAACTTTCTGCACGGCTACAGCAGCCTGCCGGTGTCGCTGACCCCGGACCAGGCCGGACTGGCCCGGTCTCGTACGGCCTGACCAGGCGCTACGAGCACGGCCCAGACATGACTGCCCCGACCGGCACAGGTCGGGGCAGTCGACTTTACGGGCCGCGACCGGCGCCGGTACAGCGCGATGCGCATTCTTCGATATGCCTTTCTCGGCGATTTCAAGTTTTTCATTCGCCCATAGGGGTGTTCGGGGAAGCTTCGTAGGGTTGGGCTCGATCGTTGAGCCTATTCAAACGAGGTGAACGGCAATGGCCGATCAGAATGGTCCCCACTTGCCGCTGACGGCCGCCCAGTCCGGAATGTGGCTTGCCCAGCAGGTGAACCCGGACAACCCGATGTACAGCATCGCCGAATGCGTCGAGATATCCGGTCCGGTCGACACCGCGCTGTTCGAGGCCGCGCTGCGCCGGACCGTGGACGAGGCCGACACCCTGCGGCTGCGGTTCGTCCCCGGCCCCCAGGGCCCCCGCCAGGTCGTCCAGGACGCCGTGGACTGGCCGCTGCACACGCTCGATGTCAGCGGTGCGCAGGACCCCTCGGCCGAGGCCGAGGCGTGGATGCTGGCACGGGTGGCGGCCCCGGTGGACCTGTCCGCGGGGCCGCTGTTCACATTCGGGCTGATCACCCTGGCCCCGGACCGGTACACCTGGTTCAGCCGGGTGCACCACGCCATCGTGGACGGCTACAGCTGGTCGCTGATCGTGGCCCGGGTGGCCGAGGTGTACACGGCGCTGGTGGCCGGTGTGGAGCCGGCGCCGAACCCCTTCGGCTCGGTGCGCGATCTGGTGGCCCAGGACCTGACGTACCGGGAGTCCGAACGGTTCGCCGAGGACCGGGAGTTCTGGACCGGGCGGCTTGAGGGCCTCACCGCGCCGGTGAGCCTGGCCGCCCGCCCCACCCGCGTCCCCACCGACCATGTGCGGCTGGCCGGCGAGGTGCCCGCCAAGACCGCGGAGGCGCTGCGCGCGCTCGCCCGGGAGACGTCGGTGAGCTGGCCCGCGGTCACCGTGGCGGCCATCGCGGCGTATCTGCACCGGCTGACCGGGGCCACCGACGTGGTGCTCGGGCTCGCCGTGGCCGCCCGCCCCGACCAGGCCGCCCGCCGCACCCCCGGCATGGTGTCCAACGCGCTGCCGCTGCGGGTGGCGGTCGGCCCGGACACCACCGTGGCCGCGCTGCTCACCTCCGTCAGCCGGGAACTCCACCAGGTGCTGCGCCACCAGCGCTACCGCTACGAGGACCTGCATCGCGATCTGCGCAGGGTGGGCGAGCGGCAGCGGCTGTGGGGCCCGGAGATCAACCTGATCATGTACGGGACGCCGCTGACCTTCGCCGGCCGTCCCTGCACCGTGCGGGGCTTCTCCATCGGCCCGGAGGAGGACCTGTCGCTGGTGGTCGACAACCGGGAGCCCGGCGACGGCTTCCTGATCGACTTTCACGCCAACGCCGACCTGTACCCGCGCGAGACCGTCGCCGGCCACCGGCAGCGGCTGGTGGACTTCCTCACCTGTCTGGCCGACGCCGCGCCCCAGGACACCGTCGGGGCGCTCGACCTCCCCTTGCCCGAGGGCTGGGTCCCCCCGGCGCCCGAGCCGGCCGGGCCGCAGGCCCGCCGGAAGGCGGCCTACCGGGCCCCGCGCACCCCGCGCGAGCAGGCCCTGTGCGCCCTGGTCGCCGAGGTCCTGGGAGCCGAACGGGTCGGCCTGGACGACGACTTCTTCGAACTCGGCGGCCATTCGCTGTCCGCCATCCGGCTGCTGGGCCGCATCCGGGAGACCCTCGGCGTCGAGCTGTCGGTGCGCACGGTCTTCGAGGCGCCCACCGTCGCCGGGCTGGTGGCACGCGCCGAGGAGGCCGGCGGTGCGCGCAGGGCGCTGGCGCCCGTGGCGCGCCCCGCCGAGCTGCCGCTGTCGCTCACCCAGCAGCGGCTGTGGTTCATCAACCGCCTCCAAGGGCCCAGCGGCGCCTACAACATGGGGCTCGCGCTGCGGCTGTCCGGGCGGCTGGACCGGGACGCGCTGGGCCGGGCGCTGGCCGATGTCATGGCCCGGCACGAGAGCCTGCGCACCTATTTCCCGGACACCGACGGCCGCCCCCGGCAGCACATCCTCACCCCCGCCGAGGCGGCGGCCCGGATCGCGCTGACGGTGACCGAGGTGACCGAGGGCGCGCTGGACGCGACCGTGGCCGCCGTGGTGGCCGAGGGCTTCGACCTGTCGGCGGACCTCGCGGTGCGGCCCCGGCTGCTGGCGCTCGGCCCCGAGGAACACGTCCTGCTGGTGGTGTTGCACCACATCGTCGGCGACGGGCTCTCGCTCGCCCCGCTCGCCCGCGACCTCGGCCGGGCCTACACCGCACGGGCGGCCGGGTCGGCGCCGCGGTTCGCGCCGCTCCCCGTCCAGTACGCCGACTACACCCTGTGGCAGCACTCCGTGCTCGGCACCGAGGACGACGAGAAGAGCCCGCTGGCCCGCCAGCTCGCCTACTGGAAGCGGGCGCTGGCCGGGCTGCCGGAGGAGCTGACGCTGCCGGTCGACCGGAGCCGGCCGCCCACGATGAGCCAGCGCGGCGACATCGTGCGGTTCGAGATCGGCGCCGCGCTGCACGGCCGGCTGGTGGAGCTGGCCCGCGCCCACGGGGCGAGCCTGTTCATGGTCTTCCAGAGCGCCGTGGCCGTCCTGCTGAACAAGCTCGGCGCGGGCACCGACATCCCGCTGGGCAGCGCGGTCGCCGGACGCACCGACGCGGCGCTGGACGACCTCATCGGCTGCTTCGTCAACACGGTGGTGTTCCGCAACGACCTGACCGGCGATCCGGCGTTCAGCGAACTCCTGGGCCGGTCGCGGGAGATGGCGCTGGCCGCCCACGCCCACCAGGACGTGCCGTTCGAGCGGCTGGTCGAGGCGCTCAACCCGGAGCGCTCGCTGGCCCGCAACCCGCTGTTCCAGGTGATGATGGACGTCCAGACGCCGTCCGAGTCCACCCTGGAGCTGCCCGGCCTGGTCGCCACCCCGCAGCAGGTCGACCCCGGCGTCACCAAGATCGATCTGCTCTTCGGGCTGGACGAGCGGCCCGCCGGACCGGACGCGGTCACCGGTGTCGACGGACGGCTGGAGTTCGCCACCGATCTGTTCGACCGGGAGACCATCGAGCTGATGGCGGCCCGGTTCGTCCGGCTGCTGGAGGCCGTCGCCGCCGAGCCGGACCGCCGGCTCGGCGCGATCTCCCTGCTCACCCCGGCCGAGCACGAACAGGTGCTGTACGGCTTCAACCCGGCCCGCACAGTGGAGCCGGCCGCGCTGCTGCCGGAGCTGTTCCAGGCCCAGGCCGCCCGCACTCCCGACGCGCCCGCCCTGGTCGAGGGCGCCGTGACGCTCACCTACGCCGAACTCAACACCCGCGCCAACCGGCTCGCGCACGAGCTGATCGCCCGGGGCGCCGGGCCCGAGCGGGTGGTGGGCGTGGTGCTGCCGCGCTCCGCCGACCTGGTCGTCGCCCTGCTCGCGGTGGTCAAGTCGGGCGCCGCCTATGTGCCGGTGGACCCCGCCTACCCGGCCGAGCGCATCGCGTACCTGCTCTCCGACGCCGCCCCCGCGCTGGTGCTGACCGCCCCGCCGGCCGCCGCCGCGGTCCCGGACGGCGTGCCGGTGCTGGACGTCCGGGCCTGCGCGGGCACCGTCGAGCGCGACCCCTCGGACGCCGACCGCATCGCCCCGCTGGCCCCCGGCCACCCCGTCTACGTCATCTACACCTCGGGCTCCACCGGCCGCCCCAAGGGCGTGGTGGTGAGCCACCGGTCGGTGGCCGGGTACCTGGCGTACGCGGCGGAGCGCTACCCGTCGGTGGCGGGCGGCGCGCTGCTGCACTCGCCGGTCTCCTTCGACCTGACCGTCACCGCCCTCTACGCGCCCCTGATCACCGGCGGCCGGGTGCGGGTCACCGCGCTGGAGGGACCGGGCAGCGGCGCGCCCCGGCCCACCTTCCTCAAGGCCACCCCGTCCCATCTGGCGCTGCTGGGCGTCCTCCCCGAGGAGTTCTCGCCCACCGGTGAACTGGTCGTCGGCGGCGAGATGCTGCTGGGCGAGGTGGTCGCGCGGTGGCGCGAACAGCGGCCCGGCGCCACGGTCGTCAACGAGTACGGCCCCACCGAGGCGACCGTCGGCTGTGTCGAACACCGCATCGGCCCCGACGAGCCGGTGCCCGACGGCCCGGTGCCGATCGGCCGCCCCATGTGGAACTCGGCCGTCTACGTGCTGGACGAGGGACTGCGGCCGCTGCCGCCCGGGGTCCCCGGCGAGCTGTACATCGCGGGCGGCCAGCTGGCCCGCGGCTATCTGAACCGGCCGGGCCTGACCGCCGAGCGGTTCGTCGCCGACCCGTACGGCGCGCCCGGCACCCGGATGTACCGCACCGGGGACCTGGCCCGCTGGCGGGCGGACGGGGTGCTGGACTACCTCGGCCGCGTCGATACCCAGGTCAAGCTGCGCGGCTTCCGGATCGAACCGGGCGAGATCGAGGCCGCCCTGCGGCGCCATCCGCGGGTCGCCGGGGCCGCCGTGGTGGTCCGCGAGGACCAGCCGGGACTGCGGCAGCTCGTGGGCTATGTGGTGCCCGCAGAAGGCACCGCGCCGGATGACGCCTCCCTGCGCGCGCATGTGGCCGGGCTGCTGCCGGACTACATGGTGCCCGCCGCGTTCGTCACCCTGCCCACGCTGCCGCTCACCCCGAACGGCAAGCTCGACACCAAGGCGCTGCCCGCGCCCGGGTTCGGCGCGGCCGGCGGCGGCGCGGACCAGCGGGCGCCGCGCACCTGGCAGGAGGAGGCGCTGGCCGGGCTGTTCGCCGAGGTGCTGGGCGTGCCGAAGGTCGGTTTGGACGAGTCCTTCTTCGAACTGGGCGGCGACAGCATCGTCTCCATCCAGCTGGTCGCCCGCGCCCGCCGGATGGGCCTGGACCTCGCGCCGAAGGACGTGTTCGAGCACAAGACGGTGGCCCGTATCGCCGCCGTGCTCCCGGACTCCGCACCCGCCCCGGCCGCCCCCTCCGGCGGACCGGGCGGCATCGGCGAACTCCCGCCCACGCCCGTGATGCGCTGGCTGGAGGAGCGCGGCGGACCCGGCGGGCCGTTCCGCTCGTTCCACCAGTCCACCCTGAGCCAGGTGCCGCCCGGCGCGGGCGAGGGGGACCGGCTGACCGCCGCCCTGCGGACCGTGCTGGACCACCACGACGCGCTGCGGACGCGCGCCCGCCGGGAGGCGGACGGCCGGTGGACGTACCGGATCGCCGAACGCGGCGCGGTGCGCGCCGAGGAACTGATCCGGCGGGTGGAGGTGACCGGCCAGGACCCGGCCGCGCTGCGCGAGACGGTGCGCGGCGCCGCCCAGGCGGCCTGGCGCCGGCTGGACCCCGAGGCGGGGGTGATGGTCCAGCTCGTCTGGTTCGACGCCGGGCCGGGGGCCCCGGGCCGACTGCTGTTCGCCGCCCACCACCTGGTCGTGGACGGGGTCTCCTGGCAGATCCTGCTGGCGGACCTGCGCACCGCGTGGGAGGCGGCGGCCGAGGGCCGCGCCCCCGCCCTGCCGCCCGTGGGCACCCCGCTGCGCCACTTCACCACCGTGCTGCGCGAACAGGCCGCGGACCCGAAGCGGACCGCCGAGGCGGCGCGGTGGGCCGAGGCGCTGCGGCTGCCCGCCCCCGGCCTGGTGGACACCGAGCTGGACCCGGCGGCGGACACCGCCGGGGTGGCCCGGCGGCTGACGACGACCCTGCCGGCGGAGCGCACCGAGCCGCTGCTGACGACCGTGCCCGCGGCCTTCCGCGCCACCGTCCACGAGGTGCTGGTCACCGCGTTCGCCCTGGCCGTCGCCGACTGGCGGCGGCGGCGCGGACACGCGGGCGGGCCCGGCGCCCTGGTCGACCTGGAGGGCCACGGCCGCCAGGAACTCGCGGACGGACTGGACCTGTCCCGCACCGTCGGCTGGTTCACCAGCATCCACCCGGCCCGGCTGGACCCGGGTGTGGCGGACGGGGACTGGGCCGACCTGTGGGCGGGCGGGGCCGCGGCCGGTGAGGCGCTGCGCACCGTCAAGGAGCAGCTGCGCGCCCTGCCCGACGAGGGCATCGGCTACGGCCTGCTGCGCCATCTGCACCCGGAGACGGGCGGCCGGTTCACCGGCCTGGCCCGCCCCCAACTGCTCTTCAACTACCTGGGCCGTGCCGACGCGCCCGGGGACGGTTCGGCGGGCGACTGGAGTCCCGCCCCGGAGACCGACGCCGTGCTCGGCGACGGCGATCCCCGCCAGCCCCTGTCGCACGCGGTGGAACTCAACGCGGTCGCCCTGGGCGACGGGTCCGGCCACCGGCTGACGGCCATGTGGACCTGGCCCGGACGGCTGCTGTCCGACGCCGATGTGCGGGAGCTGGCCGACGGCTGGTTCCGCGCGCTGCGCGCCCTGGCCGACCACGCGGAGCGGCCGGACGCCGGCGGCTGGACGCCGTCGGACCTGGCGCTGGTGGAGCTTTCCCAAGACGAGATCGACGGCCTCGAAGCCGAGTGGAGGACGCTGCAATGACGAAGTCGGGCCCCGAGGACATCCTTCCCCTGTCGCCTCTTCAGGAGGGTCTGCTCTTCCACGCGCTGTACGACGAGAAGGGCCATGACGTCTACACCGTGCAGGTCGTCCTCGACCTCGGCGGGACGCTGGACGTGGCGGCCCTGAAGGAGAGCGCCGCGGCGCTGCTGCGCCGCCACGCCAACCTGCGCGTCGGCTTCCTCCACCCCAAGCAGAGCCGTCCGGTGCAGGTGGTCTCGCGCGAGGTGCGGCTGCCGTGGGCGGAGGCCGACCTCGGCGGGCTCGACGCGGACGCCCGCGCCGCGGAGCTGGCACGGCTCCAGGACCAGGAGAAGGCGCACCGCTTCGACCTGTCCCGGCCGCCGCTGATGCGGTTCCTGCTGGTGCGGCTGGAGGAGGGCGCGTACCGCTTCCTGTGCACCTTCCACCACATCCTGCTCGACGGCTGGTCCACCTCGGTGCTGCTCGGCGAGCTCTTCGAGCTGTACGCGCACCGGGGCGACACCTCGGCGCTGCCCGCCGTCACCCCCTTCCGGGAGCATCTGGCGTGGCTCGCCGGCCAGGACAACGCCCGCGCCGAGAAGGTGTGGAAGCAGGCCCTGGAGGGCATCGACGCGCCGACCCGGCTGGCCCCGGTCGACCCGGGGCGGGCGGTGGTCCACCCCGAACAGCTGGTCATGGAGCTGTCGGAGGCGGAGACCGAGGCCCTGTCGGCCCGGCTGCGCGGCCGGGACCTGACCTTCTCCACCGCCGTGCACGGCTCCTGGGCGCTGCTGCTGTCCGCGCTGACCGGCCGTGACGACGTCACCTTCGGCACGGTCGTCTCCGGCCGCCCGCCGGAGGTCGCCGGAGTGGAGCGGATGGTCGGCATGCTGATCAACACGCTTCCGGTGCGGATGCGCACCGAACCGGGCCGGCCGCTGGTGGAGGCGCTCGCGGGGCTCCAGCGCGAGCACATGGAACTGATGCCGTTCCAGCACCTGGGGATGAGCGAGATCCACCGGCTGGCCGGGCACAGCGAGCTGTTCGACACGTACGTGGCCTTCGAGAACTTCCCCTTCGACCTGGAGTCGCTGCGCGCGCTGGCGGGCGAGCTGCGCATCGAGGGCTTCGATGTGCTGGACGCCAACCACTATCCGCTGTGCCTGGTGGCGCACGTCTTCGAGGGCCGGCTGCGGCTGGTGCTCAACTACCGGCCCGACATCTTCCCAAGGCCGGACGTCCAGGTCGCGGGCGAGCGCCTGGTGCGCATCCTGCGCACGCTCATCGACGAGCCGGAGCGTCCGGTGGGGCGGCTGGCGCTGCTGTCCGACCAGGAGCGGCGGACCCTGGCGGGCGGGCCCGCCATGGACCGTGCGGTGACGCCCGCCACCTTCCCCGAGCTGTTCGCGGCGCGGGTCGCCGAGGCGCCGCACGCGGTGGCGGTGGAGGCCCCCGGCCGCACGCTGTCCTACGCCGAACTGGAGGCGTCCGCCAACCGGCTGGCCCGGCTGCTGATCGAGGCCGGGGTGGGCCCCGAGACGGTGGTGGCCCAGGTGCTGGGCCGGTCCGTGGAGTCGGTCGTCGCCTCGCTCGCGGTGATGAAGGCCGGTGCCGCGTATCTGCCGGTGGACCCCGACTACCCGGCCGAGCGGATCGCCTTCATGCTGCGCGACGCACGGCCGGTGGCGGTGCTGACCACGGCCGCGTACGAGCCGGTGGTGCCCGCGGTCGAGGGTGCGACCGTGCTGCGGGTGGACGACGCGGCCACGGCGGAGCGGCCCGAGGAGGCGGCGCCGGACGTGCCGGTCCGCCTGGACAGCCCCGCGTACGTCATCTACACCTCCGGTTCGACCGGGGTGCCCAAGGGCGTGCAGGTCACCCACGTCGGGCTCGCCGCCTTCGCGGCCACCGAGCGGGAGCGGTTCGCGGTCACCGAGGACAGCCGGGTGCTCCAGTTCTCATCGCCCAGCTTCGACGCCTCGGTGCTGGAGCTGTGCGCCGCGCTGACCTCGGGCGCCACCCTGGTGGTGCCCGCTCCCGGGCCGCTGGCCGGGGAGCCGCTCGCCGAGGTGCTCGCCGAGCGCCGGGTGACGCACGCCCTGATCCCCCCGGCCGCGCTCGCCAGCGTGCCCGCCCAGGAGCTGCCGGACTTCCAGTGCCTGATCGTGGGCGGGGACGCCTGCCCGGCGGAGCTGGTGGCGCGCTGGGCGCCCGGCCGCCGGATGGTCAACGCCTACGGGCCGACCGAATCCACCGTGGCCGTGTCGATGAGCGCTCCGCTGGCGGCCGACGCGGGTACCCCGCCGATCGGCGCCCCCGTGCGGGACACCCGGGCCTATGTGCTGGACGGCTCGCTGCGGCTGGCGCCGCCCGGGGTGGCCGGGGAGCTGTACGTCTCCGGGGCGGGGCTGGCGCGCGGCTATCTGCGGCGGCCGGCGCTGACCGCCGAGCGGTTCGTCGCCGACCCCTTCGGCGCGCCCGGAGACCGCATGTACCGCACCGGGGACGTGGCGCGCCGGCGGGCCGACGGGCAGCTGGAGTTCGTCGGCCGGGCCGACGACCAGGTGAAGATCCGCGGCTTCCGCATCGAACTCGGCGAGATCGAGGCCGTGCTGGCCCGCCATCCGGAGCTGGACGGCGCGGCCGTGGTCGTCCACGAGTCCCAGCCGGGCGTCAAGCAGCTGGTGGCGTACGTCGTCCCCGCCCCGGGCGGGGTGCCGGGCCCCGACGCGCTGCGCGCACACGTGGCGGCGGCGCTGCCCGAGTACATGGTCCCGGCGCTCTTCGTGCCCCTGGTGGCGCTGCCGCTGATGGTCAACGGCAAGGTGGACCGCAAGGCGCTGCCGGTGCCGGACTTCGGCCCCACCGGCTCGGGCCGGGAGCCGTCCACCGAGCGCGAGAAGCTGCTGTGCACGCTCTTCGCCGAGGTGCTGGGCGTGGAGAAGGTCGGGGTGGACGAGTCCTTCTTCGAGCTGGGCGGCGACTCCATCGGCTCGATCCAGCTGATCAGCCGGGCCCGCAAGGCCGGGCTGCGGTTCAGCCCCCGGGACGTCTTCAGCCACAAGACCGTGGAGGCGCTGGCGAAGGTCGCCAAGGAGGCCAAGGCGCCCGCCCGCCGGGCCGCCGCCCCCACCGACGGGATCGGCGGGGTGCCGCTGACCCCGATCATCCACTGGTTCAGCGAACACGGCGGCCCCGTCGAACAGTTCAACCAGGCCATGCCCGCACCGGTGCCCGCCGGACTGGACACCGAGCGCGTGCAGCGGGTGCTCCAGACCTTCCTCGACCACCACGACGCGCTGCGGCTGCGGCTGGGCCGGCTCGAGGACATCGGCGAGTGGACCCTGGAGGTCGCCCCGCGCGGCGCGGTCCGGGCCGAGGACTGCCTGCGCCGGGTGGACACCGCCGGGCTCGCCCCCGACGCCCTCGCGGCGCTCACCGCCCAGGAGTTCCAGGCCGCCCAGGCGGGGCTGGCGCCCGACGAGGGGCGGATGGTGCGGGCCGTGTGGTTCGACGCGGGCGCGGACCGGCCGGGCCGGCTGCTGCTGGTGATCCACCACCTGTCCATCGACGGCGTCTCCTGGCGCATCCTGCTGCCCGAGCTGACCGAGGCGCTCCAGGCCGCGGCGGAGGGCCGCCGCTTCGAGCCCGAGCCGGTCGGCACCTCGTTCCGCACATGGGCCCAGAAGCTCACCGCCGCGGCCTCCGAACCGGACCGGATGCGGGAGCTGCCGCTGTGGCGCGAGATGCTCGGCGGCGCCGACCCGGCGCTGACCGACCGCCCGCTCGATCCGGCCCGGGACACCCTCGCCACGGCCGGGCACCTGACCCTGCGGCTTCCGGCGGAGGTGACCGAGCCGCTGCTGGGCCGGGTGCCGGCCGCCTTCCGCGCCCAGGTGGACGACGTCCTGCTGACCGCGCTGGCGCTCGCGGTCGCCGGCTGGCGGCGCCGCCACGGGCGCGGCGACACCTCCTCGGTGCTCATCGGCCTCGAGGGGCACGGCCGGGAGGAGATCGTGCCCGGTGCCGATCTGTCCCGTACGGTCGGCTGGTTCACCAGCCTCTACCCGGTCCGGATCGACCCCGGTGAGCTGACCGGGGAGCAGGTGGCGGCCGCGGGGCCGGAGCTGGCCGGGGCGCTGAAGCGGGTCAAGGAGCAGCTGCGGGCCATCCCCGACCACGGCATCGGCTACGGCCTGCTGCGCTACCTCAACCCGCGCACCGCCGTGACCCTCGCCACGTACGCCGAACCGCAGATCGGCTTCAACTACCTGGGCCGCATCGGCGACGCCGGGGACGCCGGGGACGACCCGGCGGCGGGCGGCCTGGGCGGCGGCGCCGACCAGGCGACCCCGCTGCCGTACACCCTCACCGTCAACGCGGTGACCGAGACCCACGCCGACGGGCCCCGGCTGTCCGTCACCTGGACCTGGCCGGGCGAGCTGCTGGACGAGGACCGGGTCGCGGAGCTGGCGCACGGCTGGTTCGACGCGCTGCGGGCGCTGGTCGCCCACGCCGACCGGCCGGAGGGCGGCGGGCTCACCCCGTCCGACCTGCCCCTGGTCTCCGTGGCACAGGAGGAGATCGACCGGCTGGCGGCCGCCCAGCCGGGGCTGGCCGACATCCTGCCGCTCTCCCCGCTCCAGGAGGGGCTGCTCTTCCACACCGAGTACGACCAGGACGCCGAGGACGTCTACATCACCCGGCTCGCCGTGGACGTGACCGGCCGCCTGGACGTGGCCGCGCTGCGCGCCGCCGTCGCCGGGCTGCTGCGCCGCCACGACAACCTGCGGGCCGGATTCCACCACACCGCCGACGGCCGGCCCCTCCAGCTGATCCCGCGCGAGGCCGAGCTGCCCTGGTACGAGATCGACCTGACCGCACTCGGCGAGGACGAGCGGGAGGCCGAACTGGACCGGCTGCTGCGGGCCGAGCGGGCCCACCGCTTCGACCCCAAGCGCCCCCCGATGCTGCGCTTCACCCTGATCCGGCTCGGCCCGGACACCCACCGGCTGCTGTTCGCCGCCCACCACCTGCTGCTGGACGGCTGGTCGGCGCCGGTGCTCGCGGGTGAGCTGTTCGCCCTGTACGGCAGCGGCGGCGATGACGCGGCGCTGCCGCCGGTCAGCCCGTACCGGGACTACCTGGCCTGGCTCTCCCGGCAGGACCGGGACGCGGCCGAGGACGCCTGGCGCACCGCGCTGGCCGGGGTGGACGGGCCGACGCTGGTGGCGCCCGGCGCCGCGGGCCGCGAGGCGGTGCTGCCGGGGCGGATCGTGGACGAGCTGCCCGAGGAGCTGACCGCCGCGCTGGGCGCGCTGGCCGGCCGGCACGGCCTGACCATGAACGCCGTGGTGCAGGGCGCCTGGGGCATCCTGCTGGCCCGTCTGACCGGGCGGGACGACGTGCTGTTCGGCGAGACGGTCTCGGGCCGCCCGCCGGAGCTGCCCGGTGTGGAGTCCATGGTGGGGCTGTTCAGCAACACCGTGCCGGTGCGGGTGCGGGTCGACCCGGCCGCCTCCCTGCTGGAGACCCTGGCCGCGGTGCAGGAGCGCCGGGTGGAGCTGATGGGCCACCACTACCTCGGCCTGGCCGATCTCCAGCGGCTCACCGGGCTGGGCACGCTGTTCGACACCGCCGTGGTCTTCGAGAACTTCCCCTCCGGCGGATCGGACGAGCCGGTGGCCGGCCTCACCCTGTCCGAGGTCGACACCAAGGGCGACAACCACTATCCGCTGGGCATCGTGGTGATGCGGGACGAGCGGCGCATGGTGCTCAACTGGTACCACCGCCCCGATGTGATCGATACGGCCACCGCCACGGCCCTCACCGCGCGGCTGCGGCGGCTGCTGGAGACCGTCGCCGCCACCCCCGAACTCCCCGTCGGGCGGCTCGACCTGCTCGGCGAGGACGAGCGGCGGCTGCTTGCATCCCAGTGGGCGGGCCCCACCGCCCCCGAGCCGACCGCGACCCTCCCGGAGCTGTTCGAGGCACAGGCCGACCGCACGCCGGACGCGCCCGCGCTCTTCTTCGACGGCACCGAACTGTCCTACGCCGAGGTCGATCAGCGCGCCAACCGGCTCGCCCGGCTGCTGGCCGAACGCGGCGCGGGCCCCGAGCGGTGCGTCGCGGTGGCCATGGAGCGCTCCGCCGACCTGGTCATCGCGCTGCTCGCGGTGGTCAAGGCCGGTGCCGCGTACGTACCGGTGGACCCGGCCTACCCCGCGGAGCGGATCGCCTACATGCTCACCGACAGCGCCCCCGCGCTCCTGGTGACCAGCACGGCGGTCGCCGCCGGGCTGCCCGGGTCCGGCACGCCGCGGGTGGTCGTGGACGACCCCGCGACCATTGCCGGCCTCGCCGAGCGGGAGCCGGCGCGGCTGACCGACGCCGACCGGGCCGCGCCGCTCGCCCTGGACCATCCGGCGTACGTCATCTACACCTCCGGCTCCACCGGCCGCCCCAAGGGCGTGGTGGTCGCGCACCGTTCGGTCGCCGACTACCTCGGCTGGACCGCCCGCACCTATCCGGGCGCGGCGGGCGTGGCGCTGCTGCACTCGCCGGTCGCCTTCGACCTGACCGTGACCGCGCTGTTCACCCCGCTGGTGGTCGGCGGCACGGTGCTCATCGGCGCCCTGGAGGAGAACGACGCGATCGCCGCGCGGCTGGCGGCCACCCCGGTGACCTTCATGAAGGCCACCCCCAGCCACCTGCCGCTGCTCGGCGCCCTGCCGGACGGCTTCTCGCCCGCCACCGAACTGCTGCTGGGCGGCGAGGCGCTGGTCGGCGAGGCGCTCGCCGAGTGGCGGGAGCGCCACCCGGCGGCCACGGTGTGGAACGTGTACGGGCCCACCGAGGCCACCGTCAACTGCACCGAGTACCGCATCGCCCCGGGCGACGAACTGCCCGGCGGCCCGGTGCCGATGGGCCGCCCGCAGGGCAATGTGCGGGCCTACGTCCTGGACGCCGGCCTGGCGCCGGTGCCCGCCGGGGTCGCGGGCGAGCTGTACATCGCCGGGCCCGCGCTGGCCCGCGGCTATCTGAACCGGCCCGCGCTCACCGCCGAGCGGTTCGTCGCCGACCCGTACGGCGCGCCCGGCACCCGGATGTACCGCACCGGTGACCTGGCCCGCCGGCTGGCCGGTGGCGACCTGGTGTTCGCCGGCCGCGCCGACGACCAGGTGAAGCTGCACGGCCACCGGATCGAACTGGGCGAGGTGGGGGCGGCCGTCGCGGCCCACCCGGACGTGGCCGCGCAGGCCGTCGTGGTCCGCGAGGACCAGCCCGGCACCCGGCGGCTGGTCGCCTACGCCACCGCCCGGCCGGACCGGGAGCTGGACGGCGCGGCGGTGCGCGAGCGGATCGCCCGCGCCCTGCCGGAGTACATGGTCCCGGACGCGGTCGTGGTGCTGGACGCCCTGCCGCTGACCGCGCACGGCAAGCTGGACCGCGCGGCGCTGCCCGAGCCGGAGTTCCGCTCCGAGGCGGGTGCGCGGGCCCCGCGCACCCCGCAGGAGGAGATCCTGTGCGGGCTGTTCGCCCAGGTGCTCGAGGTGGAGCGGGTCGGCGTGGACGACGACTTCTTCGCCCTCGGCGGCAACTCCCTCAGCGCGGTGCGGCTGCTCAGCCGGGTCCGGTCGGCCTTCGGCGCCGAGGTGGACGTACGGGCCGTGTTCGAGGCCCCGACCGCCGAGACGCTCGCCCGGCGGCTGTCGTCCGCCGGCGCCGGCACCCGCCCGGCCCTGGCCCCGGCGGACCGCCCCGAGGAGATCCCGCTGTCCTCCGCCCAGGCGCGGCTGTGGTTCCTGGGCCGGCTGCACGGCCCCAGCGGGCTGTACAACGTGCCGATCGGCATCCGGCTGACGGGCGAGCTGGACCGGGAGGCGCTGCGCGCGGCCCTCGGCGATGTGCTGGCCCGCCACGAGAGCCTGCGGACCGTCTTCCCCGAGCACCGCGGCCGGCCCCGGCAGCACGTCCTCGCCCCGGCGGAGATCACCGTCCCGCTTCAGGTGGCCGACGTCACCGCCGCACAGCTGCCCGGCGCGCTGCGCGACGCCGCCGCGCGGGGCTTCGACCTGGCGGCCGAGATCCCGCTGCGGGCGACCCTGTTCGCCCTCTCGCCCACCGAGCACGTCCTGCTGCTCACCGTCCACCACATCGCGAGCGACGGCTGGTCCAACGCGCCGCTGGCCCGCGACCTGTCCACCGCCTACGCGGCGCGCCGGGAGGGCCGTGCGCCCGCCCTCGCCCCGCTTCCGGTCCAGTACGCCGACTACACCCTGTGGCAGCGCGAGCTGCTGGGCAGCGCGGACGACCCGGAGAGCCTGCTCTCCCGGCAGCTCGACTTCTGGGCCGACACGCTCGACGGCGCGCCCGCCGAGATCCCCCTGCCCACCGACCGGCCGCGCCCGGCCGAACCCGGCCACCAGGGCGGCGTGGTGGAGTTCGGCTATGACGCCGCGCTGCACCGGCGCCTGACCGAGCTGGCCAGGGAGCACCAGGTGAGCCTGTTCATGGTGGTCCAGGCGGGCCTGGCCACCCTGCTGCACCGGCTGGGCGCGGGCACCGACATCCCCATCGGCACGGCCGTCGCCGGCCGCGCCGACGCGGCCCTGGACGAGCTGGTCGGGTTCTTCGTCAACACCCTGGTGCTGCGCACCGACCTCGGCGGCGACCCGGCCTTCGGCGAGCTGCTGGGCCGGGTGCGGGCCGCGGACCTGGCGGCCTACGCCCACCAGGACGTGCCGTTCGAGCGGCTGGTGGACGAGCTCGGCCCGGACCGGTCCACCGCGCACAGCCCGCTGTTCCAGGTGTTCCTCGCCTTCCAGAACAACGCCGCCCCGCGCCTGGACCTGCCCGGTCTGACCGCCTCCCCCGCCGAGCTGGAGCTGACGGCGGCCAAGGTGGACCTCGGCGTGGAACTGGGCGAGGTGTACGACGCGGACGGCGCCCCGGGAGGGCTGCGCGGCCAGATCACCTACCGCACCGACCTGTTCGACCACGCCACCGTGGAGTCGCTCGCGGCGCAGTTCGGCGCCGTGCTCGCCGCCGTGGCCGCCGACCCCGCACGGCCCGTCAGCCGGGTCGAGCTGCTCACCGGCGCCGAGCGGCGGCGGGTCCTGACCGACTGGAACGACACCGCCCGCGAGGTCGAACCGGCCACCCTGCCGGCCCTGTTCGAGGCCCAGGTGGCGCGCACCCCGCACCACACGGCCGTGGTCGCCGGACCGGAGAGCCTGACCTACGCCGAGCTGAACGAGCGCGCCAACCGGTGGGCGCATCTGCTGATCGAACGGGGCGCGGGCCCCGAGGACCTGGTCGCCGTCGCCGTCCCCCGGTCGGTGGACTGGCTCGCCGTCACCCTCGGCGTGCTGAAGGCCGGTGCCGCCTACCTGCCGGTCGACCCCGGCTACCCGGCCGAGCGGATCGCGTTCATCACCCGCGACGCCCGGCCCGTCCTGGCGCTCACCACCGCCGAGCACGGCCCCGCCCTCACCGAAGCGGGCGGCCCGGCGCCGCTGCTGATCGACGGCGCTCAGGCCGGTGCGGCGCTCGCCGCCGCGCCGACCACCGACCCGGCCGACCGGGACCGGGTCCGCCCGCTGACGCTCGCGCACGCCGCGTACGTGATCTACACCTCCGGGTCCACCGGCCGCCCCAAGGGCGTGCTGGTCACCCACACCGGGGTGGCGAGCATGGCCGGGACCCACCGGGAGAACTTCGCCATCGACGAGGACAGCCGGGTCCTCCAGGCGGTCTCGCCCAGCTTCGACGTATCGATGGCCGACCTGACGATGACGCTGCTCAGCGGGGCGGCGCTGGTCCTGCCCGGCGGGCACACCGCGCCCGTCGGAGCGGAGCTGGCCGCCCTGGTGCGGGACTTCGGCGTCACCCACTTCCAGCTCACCGCAGGCGCCCTGGCCACCCTGCCCGAGGGCGAGCTGCCGGACCTGCGCACCATCGGCGTGGGCGGTGAGCCCTGCGCACCGGACCAGGTCGCGCGCTGGTCGGCCGGGCGGCGCATGGTCAACGCCTACGGCCCGAGCGAGACCACGGTGGCCGCCACCATGAGCGACCCGCTGTCCGGCGCCGTGCACCCGCCCATCGGCCGCCCGGTGTGGAACACCCGGGTCTACGTCCTGGACGAGCGGCTGGCACCGGTCCCGGCCGGGGTCGCGGGCGAGCTGTACATCGCCGGTGCGGGCCTGGCCCGCGGCTATCTGAACCGGCCCCGGCTCACCGCGGAACGCTTCGTCGCCGACCCCTTCGGCGGCCCCGGCGAGCGGCTCTACCGCACCGGCGACATCGTGCGCTGGACCACCGCGGGGCAGCTGGAGTTCGTCGGCCGCGCCGACGACCAGGTGAAGATCCGCGGCTACCGCATCGAACTCGGCGAGATCGAGGCGGCGCTGGCGGCCCACCCCAAGGTCGACCGGGCCGCGGTCACCGTCCGCCGGGACGACCAGGGCCGCGCCCAGCTCATCGGCTACGCCGTGGCCAAGGGCAGCAGGCCCCCGGGCCCGGAGACGCTGCGCGCCTTCCTGGCGGCCCGGCTGCCCGACTACATGGTGCCCGCGGCCCTGATGACGCTGGACGAGCTGCCGCTGACCGCCAACGGCAAGGTGGACCGCGCGGCCCTGCCGGAGCCGGTGTTCGGCGGCTCGGCGGGCCGGGCGCCCAGGGACGCCAAGGAGACCCTGCTGTGCGAGCTGATCGGTGACCTGCTCGGCATCGAGCGGGTCACCATCGACGACGGCTTCTTCGAACTCGGCGGCGACAGCATCGTCTCCGTACAGCTGGTCAGCCGCGCCCTGGAGGCGGGGCTGGAGTTCACCGCCGCCGACGTACTGCGGCACCGCACGGTCGAGGAGCTGGCCGCGGCGGCGGTCGCGACCGGCGAGGAGGGGCGGTCCGGCTCGGACGCCGGGATCGGCGAGATCCCGCTGACCCCGGCGCTGCACACGCTGCGTACCGGCGGCCCGGCCGACCACCTCGGCCGCGAGGCGCTGGTGGAGCCGGCCGGCGTCGGCGGCGAGGCCGAGCTGACCGAGGCGCTCCAGGCGCTGCTGGACCACCACGACATGCTGCGGCTGCGGCTCACCCGCCGGGCCGGCGACCACGTCTGGAGCCTGGAGACGCTGCCGCGCGGGGCCGTACGGGCCGAGGCCGCGCTGCTGCGGGTGGACGCCCGGGAGCTGACCGGCGACCGCCTGGACGCCGCCGTACGGGAGCGGTCGGCCGCCGCCCGCGCACGGCTCGCCCCGGAGAGCGGTGTGGTGCTCCAGGCCGTGTGGTTCGACGGCGGGCCCGGCGGGACGCACCGGCTGCTGCTGGTGGTGCACCAGCTCGCCGCCGACCCCGCTTCCTGGACCGTCCTCCTGGAGGACCTCGGCGAGGCGCTGCGGGCGGCGGCCGAGGGCGGGCGGCCCCGGTTCGCGCCGGTGGCCACCAGCTTCCGCGCCTGGGCCGAGCAACTGGCCCAGGAGGCGGCCGACCCGGCCCGGCTGGACGAGGTGCCGGTGTGGACCGGTCTCCTCGGCGCGGGCGACACCCCGCTGGCCGCACGGCCGCTGGACCCCTCCCGCGACCTGACCGCCACCGCCCGCACCCTGGAGGTGGCGCTGCCCGCCGAGCGGGCGGCTGCGGTGCTCACCGAAGTGCCCGAGGCGTTCGCCACCGGCCCGGACGAGGTGCTGCTGACCGCGCTCGCGCTGGCCCTCGCCGACTGGCGGGCCCGCCGTGGCCGCCCGGCCCCGGCCGGTGCGCTGCTGGAGGTCGCGGCCGACGGCCGGATACGCGCCCCAAAGGAGCTGGCCCGCACCGTGGGACCGTTCACCGTCTCCCGGCCGGTGCGGCTCGACCCGCTGGGGGACCAGGACCGCAGCCAGGACCCGGCGGCCGCGCTGGCCGGTGGCCCCGAGGCCGGGGCCGCGCTCAAGCGGGTCAAGGAACAGCTCGCCGCCCTGCCCGACCAGGGCATCGGCTACGGACTGCTGCGCCATCTGAATCCGCAGACCGCGGCCCTGTTCGCCGGCTTCCCCGCCCCGCAGATCCGGGTCACCCCGCTCGGCGGCGCGGCCGTCACCACGCCCCCCGCCGCCCCGGACACGCCCCTGCCGTACGCGCTGGACATCGCCTGGACGACCGCCGGAGGCCGGCTGGCCGCCCGGTGGACCTGGGCCGGTGAGCTGCTGGACGAGGCGGAGGTGCGGGACCTGGCCGACACCTGGTCGCGGGCCCTGGAGGGGCTGGCCGCGCACGCGGGCGGCGCCGGGTCCGGCGGCCGGTCCCCGTCGGACTTCCCGCTGGTCTCCCTGGACCAGCGCGAGGTCGAGCTGCTGGAGGAGCGCCACCCCGGCCTGGTGGACGTGCTGCCGCTGGCGCCGCTCCAGGAGGGCCTGCTGTTCCACTCGCTCTACAGCGAGCGCGAACTCGACGTCTACACCGTGCAGTTCGGCCTCCACCTGGAGGGTGAGCCGCACCCCGCCGAGCTGCGCGCCGCCGTGGCCGCGCTGCTGCGCCGCCATGAGAACCTGCGGGCCGGATTCGCCCACGACGGGCTCACCCGGCCGGTGCAGATCATCCTCGCCGAGGGCGAACTGCCCTGGGCCGAGATCGACCTGAGCGGCCACGACGAGCCGGAGCGCGCCGCCGAACTGGCCCGTGTGATGGCCGAGGACCGCGCCCACCGGTTCGACCCGGCCCGGCCGCCGCTGCTGCGCTGCACCCTGGTGCGGCTCGGCGCGGGCCGCCACCGGCTGGTGCTCACTTGGCACCACCTGCTGCTGGACGGCTGGTCCACGCCGATCCTGCTGGACGAGCTGATGCGGCTGTACGCGGCCGCGGGCGATGAGTCCGCGCTGCCCCCGGCCCGCCCGTACCGGGACTACCTGCGCTGGCTGACCGACCGGGACCCCGAGGTCTCGCGGGCGGCCTGGCGGCGGGAGCTGGCCGGGCTCGCCGGGCCGACGCTGCTGGCGCCCGCCGATCCGGACCGGCTGCCGGTGATGACGGAGAAGGTCTCCGCGCATATGGACCGCGAGCTGGTCGCGGCGCTCACCGCGACCGCCCACCGGCACGGGCTGACGATGAACACCGTCGTGCAGGCCGCCTGGGGGCTGCTGCTCAGCCGGATCACCGGACGCCACGACGTGGTCTTCGGCACCACCGTGGCCGGGCGTCCGCCGCAGGTGCCGGGCATCGAGCGGATGGTGGGCCTGTTCATCAACACCGTGCCGGTGCGGGTCACCATCGACCCGGAGGAACCGCTGGAGGAGCTGCTGCGCCGGCTGTGGCGGCACCAGACCGAGCTGCTGGACCACCAGGACGTCCGGCTGGTGGACCTGCGGCCGCTCACCGGCCACGGCGAGCTGTTCGACACCCTGCTGGTGTTCCAGAACGTGCCCACCGACGGGGCCGGGTTCGGCGGCGAGGACGACGGCCGGGTCCGGGCGGTGGACGTGGAGATGAACGACGCCACCCACTACCCGCTGACCCTGGACGCCGGTATGGACGGCACCGCGCTGCACTGCCGGCTCGGCTACCGCCCCGACCTGTTCACCGCCACCGAGGTCGCCGAGCTGATGGCCGCGCTGCGCGGTGTGCTGCGCGCCATGGCGGACGGCCCCGGCACCCCCGTCGGGCAGCTCGGCGACGACGCCCCGGCCCGCTGGTGGGCCTCGGTGCGGCCCGCGCTGGAGGCCCGCACCGCCCGCACCGCACCGGTGGCGGCGGAGCGGGGCGAGGACGGTGCCCGCGAGGAACTGCTCGCCGGGATCTTCCGGGAGGTGCTGGGCATCCCCGAGGTCGGTTTGGACGACGACTTCTTCGAGCTGGGCGGCGACAGCATCGTCTCCATCCAGCTCGCCAGCCGCGCCCGCAAGGCCGGGCTGACCATCAGCCTGCGGGAGATCTTCAAGCACAAGACGGTTAGGGCGCTCGCCCGGGTCGCCCGCGCGGAGGAGGACCGGGCCGTCGGCGAGTCCCCCGAGGACGCGATCGGCGAACTGCCGCTCACGCCCGTCATGCTCGACCTGTACGAGCGCGGCGGGCCCACCGCGAGCGTGCACCAGGCCAACCTCGTCCAGGTGCCCGCGGACTGCACCGAGAGCCTGCTCGCCGCCGCGCTCCAGGTGCTGCTGGACCACCACGACATGCTGCGCGCCAGGCTGCTGCCCGCCACCGGCGAGACCGGGGCCCGGCTGGAGGTCGCGCCCAAGGGCGCGGTGGAGGCCGCCCGGCTGATCCGCCGGGTGGACATCTCCGCCGTGCCGCGGGACCGGCTGATCGACGAGGTCGCCGCGGCCCAGACCCTGGTCCAGGGCGAACTGTCGCCCGAGGCGGGGGAACTGGTGCGGGCCGTGTGGTTCGACGCCGGACGCGACCGGCCCGGCCGGCTGATGCTGGTCGTCCACCACCTCGCCGTGGACGGGGTGTCCTGGCGGGTCCTCCAGGAGGACCTGAAGGCCGCCTGGCAGGCGGTGACGGCGGGGGAGGACGCGCGGCTCGCGCCCGTGGGCACCTCCTTCCGCCGCTGGGCGCGGCTGCTGACCCAGCAGGCCGGGTCCGCCGCGCGGGCCGGTGAACTCCCGCTGTGGCGCTCGGTGCTGGCCACGCCCGATCCGCTGCTGGCGGACCGCGGTCCGGACCCGGCGCGCGATGTGGTGGGCACCGCCCGCCAGCTGACCGTGACGCTGCCGCCCGAGGTGGCCGAACCGCTGCTGGGCCGGGTGCCCGCCGCGTTCAACGCCGGGGTCGACGACGCCCTGCTGACCGGGCTCGCCCTGGCGGTGGCCCGCTGGCGCCGGGAGCGCGGCCGGGGCGACGGGTCGGCGGTGCTGATCGGCCTGGAGGGCCACGGCCGCGAGGAGATCGCCGACGGTGTCGATCTGTCCCGTACGGCCGGCTGGTTCACCACCCTCTACCCGGTGGCCGTGGACCCCGGTCAGCTGCCGGAGGAGGAGCTGCGCACCGGCGGCCCGGCGCTGGGCACCGCGCTGAAGGCGGTCAAGGAGCAGCTGCGGGCCATCCCGGACAAGGGCATCGGCTACGGGCTGCTGCGCCACCTCAACCCCGAGACCGGACCGGAGCTGGCGGGCTTCGCCGAACCGCAGATCGGCTTCAACTACCTGGGCCGGTTCGCCGCCGTGGACCCCGACGCGGTCCGCGCGGAGGACTGGGCGGCCCCGCCGGAGGCGACCGAGACGCTCGGCAGCGGCGGCGACCCGGCACGTCCGCTCGCCCACGTCCTCGGCGTCAGCGCCGTCGCCCAGGACCGCCCCGACGGGGTGTCCCTGGTGGCGATCTGGTCCTGGCCGGGCGCGCTGCTCGAGGAGGACGAGGTGCGCCGGGTGGCCGACTACTGGTTCGAGGCGCTGACCGCGCTGGTCACCCATGCCGAACGCCCCGAGGCGGGCGGCTTCACCCCGTCCGACATCTCCTTGCTGTCGCTGTCCCAGGACGAGATCGACGAATTCGAGAGTGGCCTCTGATGAAAGGACCCAGCGAAGTGACGAAGCCGGGCTTCGTGGACGTGTGGCCGCTGTCGCCGCTCCAGAAGGGCATGCTCTTCCACGCCCTGTACGAGGAGGCCGGCGCGGACGTCTACGTCATCCAGATGGCCCTGGACCTGCGCCGGGACATCGACGCCGGACGGCTGCGCGGCGCGGTGGAGACGGTGCTGAGCCGCCATGACAACCTGCGGGCGTCCTTCCGCAACCGCAAGTCCGGCGAGCCGGTGCAGGTGATCCTGCGCGAGGCCGAACCGGACTGGGCGGAGCACGATCTGCGCGAGGTCGCCGAGGCGGACCGGGAGGCGGAGCTGGCGCGGCTGCTGGCGGCGGACCGGACCCGGCGGTTCGACCTGGCGCGGCCGCCGCTGCGGTTCTCCCTGGTGCGGCTCGCCGACCGTGAGTACCGCTTCGTGTTCACCGCCCACCACATCCTGCTGGACGGCTGGTCCATGCCGCTGGTGCTGGGCGAGCTGATGGCCCTCTACACCAACGGTGGCGACGCCTCGAAGCTGCCGCCCGTCGTCTCCTACCGCGAGTACCTGGCCTGGCTCGCCCAGCAGGACCAGGGCGAGGCGGAGGAGGCGTGGCGGCGGGCGCTGGCCGGGGTGGACGGCCCGACGCTGGTGGCCCCGCCCGACCCCCGGCGCGGCCCCGCCCTGCCCGAGACGCTGGTCGAGCAGGTGGACGCCGAGCTGGCGGCCGCGCTCGGCCGCCGGGCCCGCTCCCTGGGCCTGACCCTCAACAGCGTGGTGCAGACCGCGTGGGGGCTGGTGCTGGGCGGCCTGACCGGGCGGGACGACGTGGTGTTCGGCGAGACCGTCTCCGGGCGGCCGCCGGAGCTGCCCGGGGTGGAGTCGATGGTCGGGCTGTTCATCAACACCCTGCCGGTACGGCTGCGCATCGACCCCGAGCGCCCGCTGGCGGAGCTGGTGCGCGGGCTCCAGGACCGGCAGAGCGAGCTGCTCGCCCACAAGCATCTGGGGCTCGCCGAGATCCAGCAGCTGGCGGGCGAGGAGAAGCTGTTCGACGCGATCACCATCTTCGCCAACTACCCGATCGACACCGACACCCTGAAGGACTCCGCCGAGGGCATCGGCGCGGTCGCCGCCACCACGGTGGACGCCACCCACTACACCCTCAACCTGGAGGGCACGGTCCGCGGGGAGCGGATGACGGTGCGGCTGGACTACCGCCCCGACCTCTTCGTGGCGGGCGCCGGGCGGGAGATCCTGGACCGGTTCCTCGCCGTCCTGGCCGCGTTCGCCGCCGACCCGCAGCGGCCCGCCGGCTCGGTGCCCGCCTTCACGCCCGAGGACCGGGCCCGGCTGGTGACCGCCGAGGCCGCCGCCGAGGCGCCCGCCGCCCCGGCCGCACCGGAGGCGCAGGAGGCGCAGGAGGCGTCGGGCGGGGCGCCGCGCACCGAGCGCGAGGCGGCGCTGTGCGCGCTGTTCGCCGAGGTGCTGGGCGTGGAGACGGTCGGCGTCCACGACAGCTTCTTCGAGCTGGGCGGGGACAGCATCTCCTCCATCCAGCTCGCCCACCGGGCCCGTAAGGAGGGCCTGGACCTGACCCTGCGGCAGGTCTTCGAGCACCGCACGGTGGCCCGGCTCGCCGCGCTCGACCACGGCCCGCGGCAGCCGGCCGTGACCGCGGAGGACGGGGTCGGCCCGATCGTGCCGACGCCCATCATGCGCTGGCAGCAGGCGCAGGGCGGCCCCGTCGACGCGTTCAACCAGACCATGACCATGCCGGTCCCGGCCGGCCTGGACCTCGCCCGGCTGCACACCGCCGTCCAGGCGCTGCTGGACCGGCACGACGCGCTGCGGCTGCGGCTGACCCGCGCACCCGGCGCCGACTGGGCGCTCGCGGTGGCCCCGGTGGGTGCCGTGCGGGCCGAGGACTGTGTGCGGCGCGTCGCGGCGCCGGGCGACGAGGCGGAGGTGCGGGCCGCGATGGGGCGGCTGGCGCCCGAGGACGGCCGGATGCTCCAGGCCGTGTGGGTGGACGCCGGCCCCACCGCGCCGGGGCGGCTCACCGTCGTCGCCCACCACCTGGTGGTCGACGGGGTGTCGTGGCGGGTGCTGCTGCCCGACCTCCAGGCGGCGCTGGAGGCGCTCGGCAACGGCAAGACCCCCGAACTGGAGCCCGTGGGCACCTCGTTCCGCCGCTGGACCCACCTGCTGGCGGAGAACGCGGCCACCCCCGCGCGGGTGGCCGAGCTGGAGCTGTGGCGCACCATCGCCGCCACCGACGACCCGCTGCTGGCCGGGCGGCGGACCGACCCGGCGCGGGACGTGGTGGGCGTCGCCCGCCAGGTCACGCTGACCCTGCCCGCCGAGGTGACCGAAGCGCTGCTGAACCAGGTCCCCGCCGCCTACCACGCCCAGATCAACGACGTGCTGCTGACCGGGCTCGCGCTGGCGGTGGCCCGCTGGCGCCGGGAGCGCGGCCGGGGCGAGGGCGGTGCGGTGCTGGTCGGGCTGGAGGGCCACGGCCGTGAGGAGATCGCCGAGGGGATCGACCTGTCCCGTACGGTCGGCTGGTTCACCAGCCTCTTCCCCGTGGCGCTGGACCCGGGCGCGCTGCCGGAGGAGGAGCTGTGGGCCGGCGGCGCGGCGCTGGGCACCGCGCTGAAGGCGGTCAAGGAGCAGCTGCGGGCCATCCCGGACAAGGGCATCGGCTACGGCCTGCTGCGCCACCTCAACCCCGAGACCGGGCCTGAGCTGGCCGGGTTCGCCGAACCGCAGATCGGCTTCAACTACCTGGGCCGGATGGGCGAGGCGGACGCGGCCGACGCCGAGGCCGCCGACACCGTGCGGGTCCGCGACCTCACCGGCGCGGGCGACGCCGCCATGCCGCTGGCGTACACCCTCGAGGTCAACGCCGCGACCCTCGCCCACCCCGACGGGCAGCGGCTGGTGGCCTCCTGGACCTACTCCGCCGAACTGCTCACCGACGAGGAGGTCACCGAGGCGGCCCGGCTGTGGTTCGAGGCGCTGCGCGCCCTCGCGGCACACGCCCAGGCCCCCGGCGCGGGCGGCCTCACCCCGTCCGACCTGCCGCTGGTGGAGATCGGCCAGGACGAGATCGACCGGCTCCAGGCCGCGCCCGGCGGGCTGGTGGACGTCCTGCCGCTCTCGCCGCTCCAGCAGGGCCTGCTGTTCCACTCGGTGTACGACGAGTCGGCACCGGACGTCTACACCATCCAGTCGGCCCTGGAACTGCACGGCCCGCTGGACGCGGCGGCCCTGCGCCGGGCCGCCGGTACCCTGCTGCGCCGCCACGACAACCTGCGCGCTTCGTTCCGTACCTCCGCGGCGGGCCGCTCCCTCCAGGTGGTCCCGCGCGAGGCGGAACTCCCCTGGGCCGAGGTGGACCTGAGCGGGGCCGAGGAGGCCGGGCGGGCGGCGGAGCTGGCGCGGCTGCTGGCCGAGGACCGCGCCGCGCGGTTCGACCTGGCCACCCCGCCGCTGCTGCGCTGCACCCTGATCCGGCTCGCGGAGGACCGGCACCGTTTCGTGGTGACCGTCCACCACATCGCGGTGGACGGCTGGTCGATGCCGCTGCTGATCGGGGAGCTGTTCGAGCTGTACGGGCGCGGCGGCGACGACACCGGGCTGCCCCCGGTGACCCCGTACCGGGACTATCTGGCCTGGCTCGCCGAGCAGGACCGGCAGGCGTCCGAGGACGCCTGGCGGGCCGCCCTCGACGGGGTCACCGAGCCGACCCTGCTGCTCGGCGGCCCCGCCGCCGAACGCGCCCCCGCCACCCCGGAGCGGTGGACGCAGGAGCTGCCCGCAAGCCTGAGCGCCGGGCTGCTCACCGCCGCCCGTGAGCACGGGCTGACGGTCAACACCCTGGTGCAGGGCGCCTGGGGCGTGGTGCTGGGTCAGCTGACCGGACGGGACGACGTGGTCTTCGGCACCACCGTCTCCGGGCGGCCGCCGGAGCTGCCCGGTGTGGAGTCCATGGTCGGGCTGTTCATCAACACCCTGCCGGTGCGGGTGGACGCCCGGCCGGGGGAGACCCTGCTGGAGATGGCGCACCGGCTCCAGACCCGGCAGTCGGGGCTGATGGCCCACCAGTACCTGGGGCTGGCCGACATCCAGCGGCTCACCGGTACCGGGGAGCTGTTCGACACCCTGGTGGTGTTCGAGAACTACCCGGTCGACGCGGAGACCTTGGAGTCCACCGCCCGCGACCTCGGCGTGGTCGACGCCGACGTCAAGGACGCGGTGCACTATCCGCTCGGCCTGCTGGCCGCGCAGCGCGGCGACGAGCTGACCCTGACCTGGTCCTACCGCCCGGACCTGCTCGGCCCCGACGCCGTGCGCACCCTGGCGGACCGCTATGTGCGGCTGCTGGAGGCGTTCGTCGCCGACCCGGCGCTCCCGGTGGGCCGGGTGGACCTGCGGACCGCCGCCGAACGCGGTGCGCACGCCGAGGGGACGGAGCAGCCCGAGAGCGCGCCCCGCACCCTCACCGAGGTCTTCGAGGCGGCGGCCGCCGCCCGCCCGGACGCCACCGCCGTCGTCTCCGGCGACACCGCGCTGACCTACCGCGAGCTGAACGCGCGCGCCAACCGGCTGGCCCATGAGCTGATCGCCCGGGGCGCCGGCCCCGAGCGGCGGGTCGCACTCGCGCTGCCGCGCTCGGCCGAGACGATCGTGGCGCTGCTGGCCGTGGTCAAGGCGGGAGCCGCGTATGTGCCGCTGGACCCGGACTACCCGGCCGAGCGGATCGCCTACATGGCCGGTAACGCGGCGCCCGCGCTGGTGCTGACCGGCGCCGGCGCCGGCGCCGCCGTGGCCGGGGCGCTCCCGGACGGGCTGCCCGTGGTGGCCCTGGACGACCCGGCGGTGCGGGCCGGGCTCGCCGGGCGCCCGGACACCGACCCCACCGACGCCGACCGGACCGCCGCCCTCACCCCCGACTCCCCGGCGTACGTCATCTACACCTCCGGCTCGACCGGGCGCCCCAAGGGCGTGCAGATCCCGCACCGCAACGTGGTGCGGCTGTTCACCGCCACCGACCACTGGTTCGGCTTCGGACCCGACGACGTGTGGACGATGTTCCACTCCTACGCCTTCGACTTCTCGGTGTGGGAGATCTGGGGCCCGCTGCTGCACGGCGGCCGGCTCGTGGTGGTGGACCACGCCGTCAGCCGCTCCCCCGAAAGGTTCCTGGAGCTGCTGGTGCGCGAGCGGGTCACCGTGCTGAACCAGACCCCCTCCGCCTTCTACCAGCTGATGGGCGCCGACCGGGACAACCCGGCCCTCGGCCGGCGGCTCGCCCTGCGCACCGTGGTCTTCGGCGGCGAGGCGCTGGACCTGTGGCGGCTTCAGGACTGGTACGAGCGGCATGACGACCGGGCGCCGGTGCTGGTCAACATGTACGGCATCACCGAGACCACCGTGCACGTCAGCCATGTGGCACTGGACCGGGCGGGCGCCGCCGCCGCGACCGGCAGCGTGATCGGCGAGGCCATCCCCGACCTGCGGGTGCGGGTGCTGGACTCCGCCCTGCGGCCGGTCCTGCCGGGCGCGCCCGGCGAGATGTACATCTCCGGCGCGGGCCTGGCGCGTGGCTATCTGGGCCGCCCCGGGCTCACCGCCGAACGGTTCGTCGCCGATCCGTTCGGCGCACCGGGCGACCGGATGTACCGCTCGGGCGACCTCGCCCGCCGGACGGCGGACGGGCGGCTGGAGTACCTGGGGCGCGCCGACGACCAGGTGAAGATCCGCGGCTTCCGGATCGAACTCGGCGAGATCGAGGCCGTGCTCGCCGCGCATCCGGCGGTCGGCCAGGTGGCGGTGCGGGTCCGCGAGGACCAGCCGGGCCGCAAGCTGCTGGCCGCCTACGTGGTGCCGGCCGGCCGGGAGGCCGGCGGCCGCGAGCCCGGCGGCCGGGAGCTGCGCGAGCACGCCGCGGCCGCGCTGCCGGACCACATGGTCCCGGCCGCGTTCGTCACCCTCGACGCCCTGCCGCTCACCGTCAACGGCAAGCTCGACCACCGGGCCCTGCCCGCCCCGTCGTTCGGCGGCGCGTCGCAGGACGCGCGGGCGCCGCGCGGCGCCGCCGAGGAGACGCTGTGCGCCCTCTTCGCCGAGGTGCTCGGGGTCGAGCGGGTCGGCGTGGACGACAGCTTCTTCGAACTGGGCGGCGACAGCATCATCTCCATCCAGCTGGTCGGCCGCGCCCGCAAGGAGGGGCTGCGGTTCACCCCCCGCGACGTGTTCGCGCACAAGACCGTCGCGGCCCTGGCCGCGGCCGTCGGGGCGGCCGAGGAACCCGACCGGGCCGCCCCCGAACCGGCCGTCCCGGACGCCGTCGGGGACGTGCCCCTGACCCCGATCATCCACTGGCTGCGCGAACGCGGCGGCACCATCGACCAGTTCAACCAGACCATGTCGATGCCCGTCCCGCCCGGTGTCGGCCTGGGGACGCTGCACAGCGCGCTGCGGGCGGTCCTGGACCACCACGACGCGCTGCGGATGACCCTGACCCGGATCGCCGAGGACGTCGGCTGGTCGCTGGAGATCGCCCCGCCCGGCGCCGTACGGGCCGAGGAGGTGCTGCGCCGGGTCGACGTCACCGAGCTGGTGCGCGCCGGGTACGACGAGGCGGAGCTGGACCGGCGGGCCACCGAGGAGATCGCCGCCGCCCAGACCGAACTCGCCCCCGACGAAGGCCGGATGGTGCGGGCCGTATGGTTCGACGCCGGCCCCGACACCCCCGGCCAGCTGGCCCTGGTCGCCCACCACCTGGTGGTCGACGGGGTGTCCTGGCGGATTCTGCTGCCCGACCTCCAGGCGGCGATCGACGCGCTGGGCGCGGGCCGCCGGGTGGCGCTGGAACCCGTGGGCACCTCGTTCCGCCGCTGGTCGCAAGCGCTCACCGAGGCCGCCGGGGAACCGGAGCGGATGCGGGAGCTGACGCTGTGGCGCACCATGCTGACCGGCCCCGACCCGCTGCTCACCGAAGAGCCGCTGGACCCGGCCCAGGACACCATGGGCACCGCCGCCCACCTGCGCTTCACCCTGCCGGCCGAGGTGACGGGACCGCTGCTGGGCCGGGTGCCCGCCGCCTTCCGCGCCGGAGTCAACGACGTCCTGCTGACCGCGCTCGCCATCGCCGTCGCCCAGTGGCGCCGCGCCACCGGGCGGGGCGAGGGCTCCGAGGTCCTGATCGACCTCGAGGGCCACGGCCGGGAGGAGATCGTGCCCGGCGCCGATCTGTCCCGCACGGTCGGCTGGTTCACCAGCCTGTACCCGGTGCGGCTGGACGCGGGAGCGCTCGGCGCGGCGGACGTCGCGGCCGCGGGACCGGCCGTCGGCACCGCGCTCAAGCAGGTCAAGGAGCGGCTGCGGACCATCCCCGACAACGGCGTCGGCTACGGTCTGCTGCGCCACCTCAACCCGCAGACCGCCCGCGCGCTGGGCCGCTTCCCCGAACCCCAGATCGGCTTCAACTACCTGGGCCGGCTGGGCGAGTCACCGCACACCGACGTCCCCGAGGAGCCTTCCGCGACCGGTGATCTGTCGGCGGTCGCCGATGCCGCGATGCCGCTGCCGCACACCCTCGACCTGACGGCCAGCGCCGTCACCCACCCCGACGGTCCGCGTCTGGTGGCGAACTGGATCTACCCGACCCGGCTGCTGACCGAGGCGGACGTACGGGAACTGGGCCGCGCCTGGTTCCGGGCGCTGCGCGCCCTGGTCGCCTGCGCCGAACGCCCCGAGGCCGGCGGGCTCAGCCCGTCCGACCTGCCCCTGGTGGACCTCGACCAGCCGGAGATCGACCGGCTGGCGGCCGCGTACCAGGGACTCGCCGGTGTCCTCCCGCTCTCCCCGCTCCAGGAGGGGCTGCTCTTCCACGCCCGCTACGACGAGCGCGGCTCGGACGTCTACAACGTCCAGATGGCGCTCGACCTGCGCGGCGAGCTGGACCCGGCGGCGCTGCGCGACGCGGCCCGCACGGTGCTCGCGCGCCACGAGAACCTGCGCGCCGCCTTCCAGCCGGGCGGGCGGGGCCAGTCCCTCCAGGTCATCCCGCGCGATGTGGACGTGCCCTGGTCCGAGGTGGACCTGAGCGGGCTCGACGAGGCGGGCCGCACGGCCGCTGTGGAGCGGCTGCTGGCCGACGACCTCGCCACCCGCTTCGACCTGCGCCGGCCGCCGCTGCTGCGGTTCACCCTGATCCGGCTCGGCGAGGACGAGCACCGGCTGCTCTTCACCAACCACCACATCCTGCTGGACGGCTGGTCGGGACCGCTGGTCATGGCCGAGCTGTTCGAGCTGTACGGGCGGCGCGGGGACGCCTCCGGGCTGCCCGCGGTGACCCCGTACCGCGACTACCTGGCCTGGCTGGCCGAGCAGGACCGGGACGCGGCCGAGGCCGCCTGGCGCACCGCGCTGGCCGGGGTGGACGAGCCGACGCTGGTCGCCCCGGCCGACCCGGCCCGCCGGCCGGTGCGGCCGGACGCCTGGCAGGCCGAACTGTCGCCGGAGGCCGCGGCCGCGCTCACCGCGCGGGCCCGCCGGCACGGGCTGACCAAGAACACCGTGGTACAGGCCGCGTGGGGGCTGCTGCTGGGCGCGGTCACCGGCCGCGACGACGTGCTGTTCGGCGAGACCGTGAACGGGCGCCCGGCCGAACTCCCCGGCGTCGAGACGATGGTGGGCCTGTTCATCAACACCCTGCCGGTGCGGGTCACCGTCGAACGCGGCGACACCCTGCTGGACGTGGCCACCCGGCTCCAGGAGCGGCAGCTGGACCTGCTGCCGCACAAATACCTCGGGCTCACCGACATCCAGCGGCTCGCCGACGCGGGCGGTGCGCTGTTCGACACCTCCACCGCCTTCGAGAACTTCCCCGTGGACTCCGGCGGGCTTGAGGAGGCCGCCCAGGGGCTCGGCGTCGTGGACGCCGAGATCCAGGACGGTACGCACTATCCGCTCCAGCTCGCCGTCACCGACGGCACCCGCTCCTTCAGCCTCAAGCTGGACTACCGCCCCGACCTCTTCGAGGAGGCCGCCGCGCACGCCCTCGGGGAGCGGCTGGTGCGGCTGCTGGAGGCGTTCGCCGAGGACCCGGCGCGCCCGGTGGCGGCGGTGGACCTGCTGTCGGCCGAGGAGCGGGCCCGGCTGGCACGCTGGAACGACACGGGCACGGCGCCCGAACCGGCCACCTTCGGCGAGCTGTTCGCGGCCCAGGTGGCCCAGACACCGGACGCCGTCGCGGTCGAGTCCGCCCAGGAGACCCTGACCTACGCGGAACTGGCCGCGCGGGCGGACCGGCTGGCCCGGGTGCTGACGGCCGCGGGCGTGCGCCCGGAGGACGTGGTGGCGCAGGTCCTGGGCCGGTCGGCCGAGTCCGTCGTCGCCTCGCTCGCCGTGATGCGGACGGGCGCCGCGTATCTGCCGGTGGACCCCGATTATCCGGCCGAGCGGATCGCCTTCATGCTGGACGACGCCCGTCCGGTCGCGGTGCTCACCACCCGGGCGTACACCGAGGTGGTGCCCACCGCCCCGGACCGGCCGCTGATCGTGCTCGACGACCTCGCCGGTCTGGGCGGCCAGGCGGAACCTGTCGGCTCCGGTGGTCCCGGTGGTCCCGGTGGTCCCGGTGGTCCCGGTGGCTCCGGTGGCTCCGGTGGCTCCGGTGGCTCCGGTGGCCAGGCTGGCCCTGTCGGCCCCGTCGGCCCCACCGACTCCGGTGGCCAGGCTGGCCACGTCGGCCCTGTCGGCCACGCCAATCCCGCCGGTCCTGCCGACTCCGTCGGCCACGCCGGTCCCGCCGACGCCGCCGCAGGCGATGCGCACCCGGCGCGGGTTCGGGTGGACGGGCCGGCCTACGTGATCTACACCTCGGGCTCGACCGGGGTGCCCAAGGGCGTGGTGGTCACCCACCGCGGCCTCGCCGCCTTCGCCGCGGCGGAGCGGGAGCGGTTCGCGGTCACCGGGGACAGCCGGGTGCTCCAGTTCTCCTCGCCCAGCTTCGACGCCTCGGTGCTGGAGCTGTGCGCCGCACTGACCTCGGGCGCCACCCTGGTGGTGCCGGCCCCTGGGCCGCTGGCGGGCGAACCGCTCGCCGAGGTGCTCGCCGAGCGCCGGGTGACGCACGCCCTGATCCCGCCGGCCGCGCTCGCGACCGTCCCCGCCCAGGAACTGCCGGACTTCCGGGGCCTGGTGGTGGGCGGCGAGGCGTGCCCGGCGGAGCTGGTGGCGCGCTGGGCGCCCGGCCGCCGGATGGTGAACGCCTATGGGCCGACCGAGTCCACCGTCATGGTGACGACCAGCGGGCCACTGGCCGCCGACACCGGCCTCCCGCCGATCGGCGCGCCCGTGCCCGGCACCCGGGCCTATGTGCTGGACGGCTCGCTGCGGCCTGCGCCGCCCGGGGTGGCCGGGGAGCTGTACGTCTCCGGGGCGGGGCTGGCGCGCGGCTATCTGCGGCGGCCGGCGCTGACCGCCGAGCGGTTCACCGCCGACCCCTTCGGCCCGCCCGGGGCGCGGATGTACCGCACCGGGGACGTGGTCCGCTGGCGGGCCGACGGACAGCTGGAGTTCGTCGGGCGCGCCGACGACCAGGTGAAGATCCGCGGCTTCCGCATCGAACTCGGCGAGGTCGAGAACCGGCTCGCCGCGCACCCGGACGTCGCCCAGGCCACGGTCGTGGTGCGGGAGGACCGGCCCGGGGACCGCAGGCTCGTCGGCTATGCCGTCACCGAGGCGCCGGTCACCCCCGCCGAGCTGCGCGGGTTCCTCGCGGGCGAGCTGCCGGGCTACATGGTGCCCGCGGCCGTCGTCGTCCTGGACGCCCTGCCGCTGACCTCGAACGGCAAGGTGGACCGCAAGGCGCTGCCGGTGCCGGAGTACGGGGCCGCCGGTGAGCGGCGCGCCCCCCGCGACCCGCGCGAGGAGACCTTGTGCGGGCTGTTCGCCGAGGTGCTGGGGGTCGACGAGGTCGGCATCGACGACGGCTTCTTCGACCTGGGCGGCCACTCCCTGCTGGCGACCCGGCTGGTCAACCGCATCCGCACCGTGCTGGGCGCGGAACTCCCGGTGCGGGTCGTCTTCGAGGCGCCGACCGTCGCCACGCTGGCCGGGCGGCTGGCCGGGGCGGCCGGGGCGCGGGAGGAGCTGCGCCCGGCGGAGCGGCCGGAGACGGTCCCGCTGTCGTACGCCCAGCGCCGGCTGTGGTTCATCAACCAGGTCGAGGGCGGCACCGGCACGTACAACATCCCGCTGGCCGTGCGGCTGCGGGGCGAGCTGGACACCGGTGCGCTGCGCGCCGCGCTGTCCGATGTGGCGGCCCGGCACGAGAGCCTGCGGACGGTCTTCCCGGTCCGGGACGGGGTGCCCGCCCAGCGGGTCCTGCCGCCCGGGGAGGCCCCCGTGGCGCTGGAGGTCGCCGAGGTCACCCCGGAGGGGCTGGAGCCGGCCCTGGCCGCCGCGGCCGCCGAGGACTTCGACCTGACGGCGGACATCCCGCTGCGCGCCCGGCTGCTGCGGCTCACCCCGCATGAGCACGTGCTGCTCGTGGTGGTGCACCACATCGCGGGCGACGGCGCCTCGCTCGCCCCGTTCGCCCGCGACCTGGGCACCGCGTACCGCGCCCGGCTCGAGGGGCGGCCGCCCGCGTACGCCCCGTTGCCCGTGCAGTACGCCGACTACGCCCTGTGGCAGCGGCGGACGCTGGGCGCCGAGGACGACCCGGACAGCGCCATATCCCGGCAGCTGGACCACTGGCGCGACGCGCTCGCCGGGTTGCCGGAGGAGCTGAGCCTGCCCACCGACCGCCCCCGCCCGGCAGAGGCCGGACACGCCGGGGAGACGGTGCCGGTGCCGATCGGCGCCGACCTGGCGCGGGGCGTCTTCGACCTCGCCCGCACCACCGGGGCCAGCCCCTTCATGGTGCTCCAGGCCGCCGTCGCCGCGCTGCTCACCAGGCTCGGCGCCGGTACGGACATCCCGCTGGGCACGGTCGTCGCGGGCCGGACCGACCAGGCGCTGGAGGAGCTGGTCGGCTTCTTCGTCAACACCCTCGTGCTGCGCACCGACACCTCCGGCGACCCGGGCTTCCGGGCGCTGGTGGAGCGGGTGCGGAGCGCGGACCTGGCGGCGTACGCCCACCAGGACGTGCCCTTCGAGCGGCTGGTCGAGGAGCTGAGCCCGGTCCGGTCGCTGGCCCGCAACCCGCTGTTCCAGGTCGCGATCAGCTACCAGAACAACGAACCGGCCGACCTGGAGCTGCCCGGACTGACCCTGGAGCCGCAGCCGGCCGGTGCCGACATCGCCAAGTTCGACCTGACGTTCGCCTTCGCGGAGGAGCCTGCTGAGGCGTCCGCCGAGGCGCTCGCCGAGGAGTCCGCCGAGGACGGGGCCGGGTCCGTACCGGTGCTCGGCGCGGGCATCGAGTTCAACAGCGCGCTGTTCGACCGCTCGACGGTGGAGACCATGGCCGAGCGGCTGGTGCGGCTGCTGACGGCGGCGGTCGCCGACCCCGAGGCGCCGCTGGGGCGGCTGGAGCTGATGGCCCCGGAGGAGCGGGCGCGGCTGCTGCCGAGTGCGGGCGAGACGGCGGAGGAGGTGCCCGCCGGCACGGTGGTCTCGCGGTTCGAGGCACGCGTGGCGGCCGCGCCCGGGGCCACGGCCGTGGTCGCGGACGGCGTCACCCTGACCTACGCCGAGCTCAACGCCCGCGCCAACCGGCTGGCGCACCGCCTCATCGGGCTGGGCGTCCGGCCCGACGACCGGGTGGCGATCCTCCAGGACCGCTCGGTGGAGCTGGTGGTCTCGACGCTCGCGGTGCTCAAGGCCGGGGCGGCGTACGTACCGCTGGACTCCCGGGCCCCGGTCGCGCGGCTGGAGTCGATCGTGGCCGAGACGCGTGCGGGCACGCTGCTCACCGACCGGGCCATGGCCGGGGTGGAGTTCGCGCACTCGGCCCATGTGCTGGTGGTCGACGAGGAGCGGCCGCGGGGGGAGGAGAACGAGCCCGCCGACCCCGCCGTACCGCTGTCGGCCGCCCAGTTGGCGTACATCATGTACACCTCCGGTTCGACCGGTAGGCCCAAGGGCATCGCCATCACCCACCAGGACGTGGTGGCGCTTGCGGCCGACGGCCACTGGCGCGGCGGGGGACACGACCGGGTGCTGGTGCACTCCCCGCACGCCTTCGACGCCTCGACGTACGAGATGTGGGCCCCGCTGCTCGGCGGCGGCACCTGCGTCCTGGCCGCGCCCGGTCAGCTCGACGCGGGCCGGCTGCGCGGACACGCCGAACGCGACGGGCTGACCGCGGTCTTCCTCACCACCGCCCTGTTCAACCTCATGGCCGAGGAGGACCCGGGCTGCTTCGCCGGTCTGGCGCAGGTGTGGACCGGCGGTGAGCAGGTGTCCCCGGGCGCCTTCCAGCGGGTGCTGGACGCCTGCCCGGACACCGAGGTGGTGCACGTCTACGGGCCCACCGAGACCACCACCTTCGCCACCTGCCACCCGATGCGCGCCCCGCACCGGGTGGGGACGACCGTGCCCATCGGCCGGGCCATGGACCGGATGCGGGCCTACGTCCTGGACGAGCGGCTGGAGCCGGCCCTGCCGGGCGTGGTCGGCGAGCTGTACCTGGCGGGCGCCGGGGTGGCCCGCGGCTATGTGAACCTGCCGGGACTCACGGCGGAGCGGTTCACCGCCGATCCGTACGGCCCGCCCGGGGCGCGGATGTACCGGACCGGTGACCTGGTGCGGTGGGACGCCGAGGGGCGGGTGGAGTTCGTCGGCCGGGCCGACCACCAGGTGAAGATCCGCGGCCTGCGGATCGAACTCGGCGAGATCGAGACCGCGGTGGCCGCCGCCGAAGAGGTCGCCCAGGTGACGGTGGTGGTCCACGAGGACCGGCCGGGCAGCAAGAAGCTGGTGGCGTATGTCGTCCCGGCCGCCGGGAGCGGTGCGGGCCGGGCGGACATCGGCGCGCTGCGCGACCGGGTGGCCGCCGTGCTGCCGGAGTACATGGTGCCCGCCGCGTTCGTCCCCCTGGCGGCGCTGCCGCTGACCCCCAACGGGAAGGTGGACCGCAAGGCGCTGCCCGCCCCCGACTTCGGCACGTCCGCCGGGGGCGGCCGCGGCCCGCGCAATCCGCGCGAGGAGCTGCTGTGCGGGCTCTTCGCCGAGCTGCTGCGGCTGCCGAGGGTCGGCATCGACGACAACTTCTTCGAACTGGGCGGGGACAGCATCGTCTCCATCCAGCTGGTCAGCCGCATCCGGTCGGTCTTCGGCGCGGAGGTGTCCAACCGGGCGGTCTTCCAGGCGCCCACCGTCGCCGAGCTGATCGAGCTGATGGGGCGGGACGCCACCGACGCGCCCGGCGCCGCCGACACCGGCGACGGCGGTTTCGAGGTGCTGCTGCCGCTGCGCACCGGCGGGGACCAGCCGCCGCTGTTCTGTGTGCACCCGGTCGGCGGCGTCAGCTGGATGTACGCGGGGCTGCTCCGCCACCTCCCCGCCGACCGGCCCGTCTACGGCCTCCAGGCCCGCGGTATCGCCCGTGCCGAGGCGCTGCCCGCCTCGATCTCCGAGATGGCCGCGGACTACGTCGAGCAGATCCGCGCGGTCCGTCCGCACGGCCCCTACCACCTGCTGGGCTGGTCCATGGGCGCCCTGGTCGCCCATGAGATGGCGGTCCAGCTGCGCCGGGCCGGCGAGGAGGTCGGCGTACTGGTCAACCTCGACCAGCCGCCGATGCCCGCCGAGGAGTTCGGCGAGGCGTTCGCCGCCGCGGACGAGCAGAAGGTGCTGGCGGTGCTGCTGGACTTCGCCGGGCACGACCCGGGCGCCTTCGGGGACGGTCCGCTGGAGTACGGCGCGGTGATGGAGGTCCTCCGGGCCGAGGGCAGTGCGCTGGCCACCTTCGAGGAGCCGGACATCCTGCGGATCGGCCAGGTCAACAACCACAACTGGGAGCTGACGCTGGGCCATGAACCCGAGGTCTACGACGGCGATGTGCTGCTGTTCGTGGCCACCGAGTCCGAGGACTTCCCCGACGACCCGGCGGGCAAGGTGGCGAGCTGGACCGACCGGATCGCGCCCTACGTCGGCGGGCGGATGACGGTCCACGAGGTGGACTGCGAGCACCGGCAGATGCTTCAGCCGGTACCGCTGGCCGAAATCGGCCGGGTGGTCCGCGAAACCCTGGATCGAAAGAACTGAACCAGGAATTGCCGGAGGCGATCACCTGGATATGTCTTCGGTGCACGATCGCGACATCCCGAACCCACATTTCCTTGACGGAGGAACCGTGAAGAAATTCGCCGCCGCCGCGGGCGCCGCTCTGGGCGGGCTCGCCCTCGTCGCCGCCACCCAGGGCGCGGCCCAGGCCGCCCCGGCCACCGCCGAGGCCGCCGCCCCGAGCTGCGTCCAGGCCGACGTCACCTACCTGGTCGGCATCTTCGTCGACATCACCAACAACTGCTCCACCACGCAGAAGGTCAAGGTCGACTACGACCGCGACTACTTCAGCCCGTGTTTCACCCTGGCGCCGGGTGAGACCGCCAGCCACAGCGCGTCCATCATCTACGCCAGCCGCTACGAGGGCCTCGCCACCTGCTGAGACCCGCGTCACCCCGTCCGGTGCTCCCGAGCCCCCCTGCTCGGGAGCACCGCCGTTTCCGCCCCTCAAATCTCCCGATCGGCAGATGTGGGCCGGTTCCCCGAAAGGTGATCCTGACCGGGGGATCCGGGTGATCCGGGTGATCCGGTGGTGGAAAGGATGAGTCATGACCCAGGTGGCGAACAGGGACCGGGAGCGGCCGAAGGTCACGCGCGCCGCCCGTTTCCGCTCCCGCTGGCCGGACCGGATCGGCTATGCGGCGGCCGCCGCGCTGTTCCTCTACGGCCTGGCCAACGTCTACTGGGCGCTGGGGGGCGACGGCTTCCCGTTCGGCGCGGAGGACGCCAACCCCGAGTACTCGGCGTTCGAGGACACCCCGGCGACCACCCTCGCGCCCGTACTCGCCGCCCTGCTGCTGCCCGCTTCGGCCGTCGCGCTGCTGATGGCGCTCCCGGGCCGGCGCCGGGTGCCGCGGAACGTGCTGCTGGGCTGCACCTGGTGCTTCGTCGCCGTCACCCTCGCGGCGTTCGCCGACTTCCGGCTGCTGGGAAACCTCGCCTACGCGGTGATGCTCCAGATCGGCGCCATCAACTGGACGGTCGTCAACCAGTTCTTCCTCGTGGTGAGCGCCGGGCTGATGGCGGCCACGGCCCTCGCCTACCAGCGCCGGCTGCGGAACGCCTGCGGCAACTGCGGCCGCACCGACGGCGGTCCGGACTGGACCAGCCCGGCCGAGGCCGCGCGGTGGGGCCGCAAGGCCGTGCGGATCGCCGTCGTCATCCCGTTCGTGTACGCCAGCACCCGCTGGGCCTGGGCGCTGGGCATTCCGCTGGGCATCTCCGACAAGCTCTGGGAGGAGGGCAAGGAGGACCACCTGTGGTACTGGGGCGCCGGCCTCGCCACGCTCGGCGCCCTCGGCGCCCTGCTCACCCTCGGCCTGGTCCAGCGCTGGGGCGAGATCTTCCCGCGCTGGATGCTCGGGCTGCGCGGCAAGCGGGTGCCGCCGCTGCTGGCCATCATCCCGGCCTCGCTGGTGTCGCTGCTGATCACGATCGCCGGGGTGATGTACATCCGGCTGGAGATCCAGGGCAAGTTCGACAACCAGAGCGAGGACTGGGGCACGACGGTCCCGGAGATGTTCTGGCCGCTGTGGGGAGCCGCGCTGGCCACCGCCACCCTCGCCTACCACCTCCGCCGCCGCGGCCGCTGCAAACGCTGCGGCCGGCTCTGACGGGGACTCGACCGCTGCGTGTCCGCGCCGGCCTGCGTGGACAAGGTAGACCGCGACCGCTTCTACGACTGGGCAGTCATGGATCTCACCGATCCGCACCCCGGCAGCAGCCAACTGCTGATCCGCCGCAACCGCACCACCGGTGAACTCGCCTTCTACCGCTGTTTCCCGCCCAGCCCGGTGCCCCTGACGGCGCTGGTGCGTGTCGCGGGCTCAAGGTGGCGGCTTCGTCTCCTGGACCCGCTGGGCCACCCTCGCCATGCTCGCCCACGCCTTCCTCGCTGCCGTCCGCGCTGACGAGCACGCCCGGTACCCCGCCCCTGAGGATCCGATCCCGCTCACCCGCAACGAGATCCAGCGCGTGTTCGTCGCCCTCGTTCTCCGACCCGTGCACGACGCCGCCCACCGGCTGGGCTGGTCCGGCTGGCGGCGACGTCATCAGGCCCGGTCCCGTGCCGGCCACTACCACCGGCAAGCCGCGCATCAGACATGATGTGCTGAGCACGCTGGATGGCCGCTGAGCACCGTGGTTGGCCACTTCGGTGCGCAGCGGGCGAAGGGCATCCGTTCAGCCGAGAATCGCGGTGGCTTCGATCTCGACCAGGTGGTCGGGGACGTCGAGTGCCGCAACACCCAGCAGCGTGGCCGGCGGGACCGGGGTGATTCCCAGCTTTGCGGCCGCCCGGGAGATCCCGTCCAGGAGCGGGGACATCTTGTCGGGAGTCCAGTCGACGACGTAGAAGGTCAGTTTCGCAACGTCGTCGAAGGAGCCGCCGGCCTCGGCCAGGGCGGTGCCGATGTTGAGGTAACACTGCTCGACCTGCGCGGCGAGGTTGCCTTCGCCGACCGTGATCCCCTCGGCGTCCCAGGCGACCTGACCAGCGATGAAGACCAGCTTCGAGCCAGTCGCGATCGACACCTGCCGGTAGACATCGATCTTGGGCAATCCGCTGGGGTTCACCAGGGTGATGGGCATGCCGCCCGCCTCCTTGTCAGTGCGTCGTGGGCCCGTGCTCGTCACTCCAGACCCTCGTGGTCTCTTGTGGTTACTCAGAAACCGTAAGAGAGTGGTCGCTGACATGGAAGAACGCACTTTTTAGTGACTGGGGAACCTGATGGTGACCAAACAGGTCAAGGGTCCATCCGAGGACGCAGACCTCAGACGCGCGGACTCATTGGCGCGAGAGATCTTCTCCGACGTCGCCAACAAGTGGGCGTTCCTGATCATCGAGACTCTCGGTGAACGCACCCTGCGCTTCAGCGAACTGCGGAACGAGATCGAGGGCATCAGCCACAAGATGCTCACCCAGAACCTGCGCATGCTGGAGCGCAACGGCTTGGTCGAGCGAAGCGTGCACCCCACCGTCCCGCCACGTGTCGAATACACCCTCACCGAGCCGGGCCAGGGCCTACGCGCAACCGTCGACGGAATGTGCGACTGGACCCACCGGTACTTCGGTCACATCGAGGCCGCCCGCCACCGCTTCGACGCTGACGGCTGATCACGATCTACAGCTGGAGTACTCATCAGCTCGGCCCCGAGGTGAACGCGCGCACCATGGGGCCTTCTCGAAGACCTGGCGGCCGGAGACGTCATCCGCTTCCGCATCAAGGGCACGGACGAGACGTGCGACGTCCTGGTGAAGCGGGTCACGGAGTACAAGACGTTCGAGCAACTGCTCGCCGGGGAGGGCCCGGCGAACGTCAACCCGGTCGCCACCCGCGAGCAGCAGCTCGCCAACATCCGCGAGATCTACCCAGCGGAGAAGGAAGCGCTCGGCGCGCTCGCCATCGAAATCGAGCTGCTGCCGCAGTAGCCCACCGCGTGGCCCCACTCCCCGAGGGGACACGGCTTCCTCGGCGCCCGGCGCTACGAGCGGCGGGCGCCGACAAGAGACCGGACCACCCCTCAACCTGGACAGCGATCCGGGGCGGTCCAGTCCTGGTATCCCTGGTCCGGACCTCAGCGCCACTGACCTGTAGAGGCGGTGGGATTCGAACCCATGGTGACGCTTCACGTCACTACGGTTTGCCCAACCGTTCTGGATACGGCGATGGACGGCGGCGCTTGGGCCCATGGCGTTGTGGAACCGCTTGGGCGTACGTCGGCCCCCGCCGTGGGGGCCGATCAGCCGTACCGGCGGAGCCGACCGCGGGTACCGTTCTGAGTGTCGAGCAGAACGGAGTTCAGCAGTGCGACAGAGCAATGAGGAACACACCGGCGCACGCATCGCGGACTACCGGAAACTGCGCCAACTAACCCAGACCGCACTCGCACAACGATCGTTCCTCGCTGTTGGAGAACGGAGCGAGCCGGCATGAATGACCCCCTGCCCTCGGAACACCTACGCGCCGACCTCGCGCAGCGCCTGTCCACGTCCGGCAACCTGTGCAGCCCGGAATGGGAAGCGGCCGTCACGTCCGTGCCCCGCGAGGCGTTCCTTTCGCACGGCTGGTTCGAGTACGAAGAGGGCGGCTGGTACCGGCCCGTATCCGGGGAGTCCGAGGAAGGGCTGGCGCGGATCTACGAAGACGACACCCTCGTGACACAGGTGGCCGGGGGTGTCTTCCCCGACCAGGTCGAGGGGCGTATCGCCGCTGCCCCGTCGTCGTCGTCCACCCTGCCGAGTCTGGTCGTGCGGATGCTCGAAGACCTGCGGGCGCCCCAGGGGACGCGTGTTCTGGAGATCGGCACGGGTACGGGTTACTCGACCGCGCTGCTGTGCCATGTCCTAGGCGAGGACAATGTGACCACGGTCGAGGTCGACGCGGAGGTGTCCGCCCGTGCCGGAATGGCACTCGCGGGCGCCGGGTACTGGCCTGACCGCGTGGTCGGTGACGGCCTGGCCGGCCACAAGGGGGGCGGCCCGTATGACCGCGTGATCGCCACGTGCGGCGTGCACACGGTGCCGGCCGACTGGCTCGCGCAGACCCGGCCCGGCGGTGAGGTCCTGGTCACGGTCGGCGGGTGGATGCACGCATCCGAACTCGTACGGCTCACGGTCGCCGATGACGGCACGGCGAGCGGCCCGGTTCTCGGCGGACAGGTCTCGTTCATGCTGGCCCGTCCCCACCTCCCGCCCCCGCTCGGCGTTCTGCCGAACCTCGGCGCGGGCGACGCGGTGCCCGCCGAGCTGGGTGCCGATGCGCTCGACGACTGGACGACCCGGTTCGTCGCGCAGTTCGCCGCGCCGCGCGCGCAGCGGCTCTCGCTGGAACGTGAGGGCCGGACGGAACACGTCGTGATCGACGTGGACGGCGAGGCGTGGGCGGTCGTCTTCCAAGACGGCGGACGGTGGATGGTCCGGCAGGGCGGCACGACGCGTCTGTGGGACGAGATCACCGAGCGCGTCACACGATGGCAGGCGGACGGGCGGCCGTCGGCCGACCGCATGCGGCTGCACGTCGGCCCCGACGGGCAACGCCTCACCTGGGCGTGAGCTTCTCGGCCCTCGTTCAGCTGGCCTTGCGGAAGTTGCGGATGGCCAGTGGGGCGATGACGGCGACGACCACCGTGCAGATGCCCAGGGTCGCCAGCACCGTACCGGCACGTGGTTCGCCCAGTGCCAGGCCCCGGGCGGCGGTGATGGCGTGGGACATCGGGTTCACCTCGGCGAAGGCCCGCAGCCAGGACGGCAGCCCGTCGGGCGGTACGAACGCGTTCGAGGCGAACAGCAGCACCATGTTGACCATGCCGCCCACCGGCTGCATCGCCTCCGGCTTGCGCAGCCACGCCGAGAGCGCCATGAACACCCAGCCCAGCGACCAGCCCAGCACCACGGCCACCAGCAGCGCGCCGATGGAGCCCAGGACCCCGCCCTCGGGGTCGAACCCGAAGATCAGAGCGCCGGCGACCAGCATCACCACCATGTTCACCGCGTTCAGCACGGTGTCGGCGATGCTCCGGCCGATGAGGATGGTGCCGGTGTGGATCGGCATGGACTTAAAGCGGGAGATGATCCCGTTGTTCAGCTCGGTGGTCAGCGCCACACCGGACTTCAGCCCCGCGCTGATCGCGCTGGTGATGAGGAAGGCGGGCAGCAGATAGTCGATGTAGCTGACGCCCGCCGGGAACGACTGCGCCTGGGACACGCTGCGGAACACCTGGCTGAAGACGGTCAGCATCAGGATCGGTTCCAGGACGCCCGGCAGCACCAGGGCCGGTTCGCGCAGCGCCCGCAGCGACCGCCCGGAGAGCACCTGGATCTGCCGGAGCGGGCCGGAGCCGTGGAAGCGCTGCCGGTCGCGCGGCGGGCCCGGCGCCGCGGTGGCACCGGCCTCCGGTGGGTTCGGGCGCTCGGTGGCGATGCTCATCAGGACGTCCCTGCCTCGGAGTCGGTGGTCGTGGAGTGATTCAGGGCCGTGGGGTGGTTCAGGGCCATGTACACGTCGTCGAGGGTCGGTTCGGAGAAGGCGAGCCCCGCGATGTCGGTACCGGCCTCGTCGACGGCCCGGACCACCACCGCGATATCCGTGGAGTCGGCCACGGGGATGGTGAGGACCAGCCCGTCCTCCTCGTGGGACGGGGTCAGGGCCGCCCGGCGCAGCGCCTCGACGGTGCGGGCCCGGTCCTCGGCCCGGCGCAGGGTGACGGAGACGCTGCGCCGCCCGACCCGCTCCTTGAGCTCGGCCGCCGTGCCCGAGGCGATGACCCGGCCCGCCGCCAGGACGGTGATCGAGTCGGCCAGCTGGTCGGCCTCCTCCAGGTACTGCGTGGTCAGCAGGACCGTGGTGCCGTCCTTCACCAGGCGCTCCACGATCTCCCACAGCCCGCGCCTGGCCACCGGGTCCAGTCCGGTGGTGGGCTCGTCCAGGAAGACCACCTCGGGCCGTCCGACCAGACTGGCCGCCAGGTCCAGACGGCGGCGCATGCCCCCGGAGTAGTTCTTGGCGTTCCGGCGCCCGGCGTCGGTCAGGTCGAACAGCTCGAGCAGCTCATCGGCGCGCGCCGCCGCCTCCGCCCGGGTCGCCCCCAGCAGCCGGGCGATGAGGATCAGGTTGTGGCGCCCCGGAAGCGTCTCGTCCACCGCCGCGTACTGGCCGGTGAGGCCGATGAGCCGGCGCACCTCCTCGCCCTGGGTGGTCACATCGAGCCCGGCGACCCTGGCCCGTCCGGAGGATGGGCGGGTCAGGGTGCTCAGGATGGAGACCAGGGTGGTCTTCCCGGCACCGTTGTGCCCGAGCAGCCCCAGGACGGAGCCGCGCGGTACGGCGAGGCTGATATCGTCCAGCGCGGTCATCGACCCGAATCGCTTCGAAATATGCGAGACGTCGATCATCATCGTGTCCACCGGATATACGGTAGGTGGAATGCCGCGCCGAAGGACCCGGCTATCGATAACGTCGAATTGGAATTGCCGGGTGCGGATAGCGGTGCTATTCCGGTCGATGTGCTGTTTCCGCCGACGCGCCGTTCCCGTCCGCCGAGTCCGCCGAGTCCGCCGTGGTCCGCCGATGTCTGCCGTGGTCTGCCGAACGGCACATTCCGCACCGGCCGGGATCCCCCGGTACCTGCCGATCGGTGGATGTGCCGGCCCGTCCCGTTCCGTCACGCTGAGAGCGGACCGACGGAGGAGACCATCATGACGATGACCACCGACCAGGACCTGGCTTCCCCGCAGCCCGCCGACGGCGCGGTCGGGCCGGGCCCACGCCCCTCGCGGCTGGTCCGCTGGGCGGCGCACGCCGTGCCGTTCACCCTGCTGCCCACCGGGCTGTGGAGATGCGCGATGGGGTTCGGCGTGCCGCTCGGCTTCGCCCCGACCTCGGACCTGCACGAGAGCCAGTTCCCGAGCTGGATGACGCTGTACGTCATCGCGCTCAGCCTGTTCGCCGAGGGGCTCGGGCTGCTCACGCTCGGCCTGGTGCGGCCCTGGGGCGAGGTCGTGCCGCGCTGGATCCCGTTCCTGGGCGGCAAGCGGATTCCGGTGCTGTGCGCGGTGATCCCGGCTTCCCTCGGCGCGCTCGCCGTCACCTTCATCACCATCGTCGGCGCCTTCACCTGGAACGCCCCGGAGAACCTGGCCGAGATCAGCGATCCGTACGGCCCGTTCTACTGGCTCCAGACCGCCTGTTACGCACCCCTGCTGGCCTGGGGGCCGCTGCTGGGCGTGGTCACCGTCGCGTACTACCGGCGTCGCCGAGCGGCAGAACGGCGGCCGTCCGCCAGCCTCCCCGCGCGTCCGGACCCGCGCTGAACGTGCCGCCGAGCGCCTCGATCCGCTCGGTCAGGCCCAGCAGCCCCTGCCCGCCCCGGCGGCCGTCCTCGCCGAGGAGGCCGCCGGAGCCCGAGCTGATCGCCTCGGCGCCGTTGATGACGCTGACGGCCAGCGCGTGCCCCTCCGCCCCGTTCCCCCGGCCGTCGGACGGCTCCAGCGCCACCCTGACCCGTACGGTGGCCGCCGTACGGGCGTGCCGGCGGACGTTGGTGAGCGCCTCCACCACCATCCGGTGCGCGGTGCTGGCCACTTCGCGCGGGATGCGGGCGATCGCCTCGGCGGTCAGCTCCAGTTCGAGCCCCACATCGGCCCGCCCCGAGGAGCGGAACCGCTCCACCACATCGGTGATGTCCTCCAGCCCGTACGCCCGCGGCCGGTCCTCCGACTCGTCGCCCTCGGCACCGGCGCTGTCGCTCAGCATCCGCACCGTACGGTCCATCGAGCCGAGAGCCTGCTGACCGGCCGCCTCGATCTGCTGGAGCAGCGGCATGACCCGCTCCGGCTGGTCGGCCCCCACCAGCTGCGCGGCCTGGGCGAGCACCACGATGCCCGAGATGTCATGGGCGACGAAGTCGTGCAGGTCCCGGGCGAGTTCGAGGCGCTGACTGCGGCGCGCCTCCCGCACCGAACTCAGCCGCCGTACGTCCAGCGCGCGGAGGTACCCCCCGACCACGGCCGCCACGATGACCCCGAAACCCATGAACGCGCACTGGCCGCACGCCTCCAGAAACGTGTCGTACGTCCCCACCCGCAGGATCACCGTCGAGCCCGACACCGACAACAGCACCACCAGCGGAGCCCCTTGCGGCGCGGGCGCGAACCGGGCCACGACGAACACCAGCGCCATCACCGCGGCGAACTCCACCAGCATCAGCAGACCGATCGGCGACTCCTCACCCGCGTCCCCGGTCAGCAGCGTCCCCAGCACGGAGACCAGGGCCACCGCCCCGGCCGTCGCGCTGAGCCGCGGTCGCGTCCGCGGCCACCAGCCGACCGTCACCAGCGTGGCCCCGACCGCCACCACCAGGGACGCGGCCGCCGCCCATCCGGCCCGGGGCCCGGCCGCCACCCCGCCCACCACCGCACCTCCGGCGGCGACCCCGCACACCACCTTCCGCACTCCCCGCCACGACCCGCGCCCGCTCTCCCCGCCCATGGCCTCTCCCCCCGCGCTTGTCCCACCCCGTCGTGCCCCGTGGCCGGGTTGTGCCCAGGGGACGTGCCCGCAGGGTAGCCGCCGGAGGCCGCCGGAAGCGGCCGGACACCGCCGACCACGCCCCCTTCCGGGCCGGGCGGCACCCCGGTTCGCGGAATTCGATATGGCGTGGACAGCCACCCGCCACCCGTGGGAGGACTGCCGGGAAGCCACCCCCTACGGGACGCCAGGGAGATGCTTGCCGATGGGCGCGCGGAGCCACGAGGGCCAGGCCGAGTTGGACCGGATACTGCCGCGCTGGCATTTCCGGGAGGTCCACCAGGTGTGTGTCGCGGCGCCGGCCGAGGCCGTGCTGCGGGCGGTGTGGGAGACCACCTGGGGGGAGGCGCCGATCGCCCGCGCGCTGGTGGCGCTGACCCGGGCCGATGTGCGCAAGGACCGGCGGATCGTCAGGGACTTCCTCGGCGGGATGGGGGAGACGCTGAACGCCGGAGGCGGCGAGGTCGTGTTCGTGGGCGTGGACACGCTGGAGGACCGGCCACGGCCCGAGGGCAGCGCGGTGGAGCTGGTCCGGGAATGCGCGGAACCGGGGCTGCTGAAGATGGTGATGAACGTGCGCTTCCGCGAGGGAGTGCTCAGCACGGAGACCCGGGTGTACGCCACCGATGACCGCACCCGGCGCCGCTTCCGCCCGTACTGGCTGGCCGTCCGTGCCGGGAGCGGCCTGACCCGGACATCAATGCTCCGCGCCATCCGCCGCCGGGCCCTTCGGGGGGTGGGCTGACCGGCGTCGGGGTGGCGTGGCCGGTCGGCGGGGTCTTGTGGGTGGCGGGTTGGCCCGCGCGTGGGCGCCGGGCGGGGTGGGTGGTCCGCCGCCGGATCTTCCGGGGTGCGGGCCGGCCCGCGCGCGGGCGGGGCGGCTGGGGTGTGTGGGGCGGGCGATCCGCCACCGGGCCCTTCGGGCAGCGGCCGCCGCGCGGACGCGCTGGACACCGCGCGGCAGCCGCTACGGCGCGGGGCCGGGGCTTCGGCGCGGGGACCGGGCTTCAAGCACGGGACGGGGGCTGCAACGCCGCGCGCTATGGCGCGGGGGACGGGGTCGCTCACGCGGGCGCCGGGGTTACTAGTGGCTCGGCTCGGATGGTTGACGCGGTAATTGATCGGCTGTCGGTCTCCGGGCAGGGCAGGAATTCCTCGGCCTGCTCAAGGCCTTCGCGCCCGCTGGCCCGGGGAGAAGCTCTGCGTCGTACTGGACAGCTTCTCCCCGCACAAGCACCCGAACATCCGGGCATGGGCCGCGGCCCACCAAGTCGAGCTGGTCTACCTGCCAGACGAACTTCGCCCCCGACTCACCCATCCGCACCTGGACCCATTACCCGGCCAAGGCTGCGTGACAAGCCACTAACCTATGTGGCCGGCAAGCCACTCCAGAATGCGGTCCGGGTCTTTCTGGAAGTGCAGGTATCCGTCCCAGCGACGCGTGGTGCCGTAGATCCAGAACAGCTCCTTCGGCACGTCCGAGGGGATGGCGTCGAACATGGACTGGACATCGGCCGGCCGCGTCATGAGGTCGTCGTGGACCTGGTAGACGAGCGTCGGCACCCGGACGCTGCCGGCCGCGCCGGTCTCGACCGGGGACATCTCGTCGAGGCCGAAGCTGGTGCGGAGTCTGATCAGCCGGTCCAGCTCCTCCATCCGCTCGGCCGGGATGCAGCGCCGCTCGAGCGTTCGCTCCAGAACCGCGCGCGGCGACAGCGGCTGGCACGCGACCAGGCAGCAGACGTCCGTGAACTCCTGCGGGGCCCGCTGCATCGCGAACAGCGTGGCGTCGGCGCCCAGGCAGCGGCTGAACAGCGCGATCCGCGCCCCGCGCAGGTCAGGACGCGACCGCACATACCGCAGGGACCCCACGACGTCGCGCGACTCGAATCTGCCGCTGGTGGTCACGCCACCGTTGGCGGCGCCGCTGAGGCCGAAGTTGCGCAGGTCGTAGGCGAGGACGTGGTAGCCGGCGGCGTGCAGGAGCGCGATGTCCGGCACGAAGTCGACCTCGATGTCATTGCCGGTCTCGCCGTGGACCGACCGCCAGGGCTCCAGATGGGACGGCAGCCCCGAACGACTGAAGAAGCGCGGATGGTTGACGATCACGATTCGGTCGGAGCCGGGGGCCGGCACGAACCAGCCTTCAAGGGGAACCCCGTCCTCGGAGGGGAACGTGACGTCCTCGAAGTCCAGCCCGTGCTCGGCGGGGGAGTGCAGCACGGGCGAGCGTGGCGAGGTGCTGAAACGGTCGGCGATGGCTTCGAGCATGTCAGGCTCCCGTACGTGTCATGCCGCCGTCGACGTGCAGGATCTGGCCGGTGATGAAGTCGGCGTCGTCGGATACCAGGAAGCCCAGGGCGTTACCGAGGTCCGCCGCGACCGACTGGCGCTTGATGGTCTGCAGGGCCGTCACACGGGCGAAGACCTCGTCGGTTGTCGGGCCGTTGGGCCGGGCCCGGCCCAGGAAGCCCTGGGTCGCCACCAGGCCGGGTGCTATCGCGTTGACCGTGATGCCGCTGTCGCCGAGTTCGTTGGCGAGCGCCCGGGTCAGCACGTGCACGGTGCCCTTGCTGGTCATGTACGCGAGGTCGCGGTTCTGGGTCAGGGTGATGCCCGAGCCGGTATTGACGATGCGCCCCCACCCCGCGGCCCGCATCCCCGGCGCGAACGCCCGAGCGAAGAGCAGGATCGACTCGACGTTGACCGCCTGCACCTTGCGCCACAGCTCGATCGACAGGTGCTCCAGGTCGGTGAAGGGGAAGATGCCGGCATTGTTGACGAGGATGTCGCAGCGCCCGTACCGGTCGAGGACCGTGCGGGTCACGGCGTCGACCTGCGACGGCTCACTGATATCGCACATCAGTCCCAGCTTGTCGCCGCCGCCCGGCAGCTCGCTCACGGCGTCCACCGGGTCGTCGATGTCGACGGCGACCACGTGCGCGCCGTCCGCGGCGAGCCGCCGGCAGTATGCGTATCCGATGCCCCGGGCCGCCCCAGTCACCACCGCCGTCTTTCCGTCAAGCGCCACGGGTGAACTCCAGTCCGATCTGGGTGGCGAGCGAAAAGTAGTCCTCCAGGTGCCAGGTCCGCACGATGCGGCCGTCGACCACCTGGTGGAAGTCGGCCGCCCGGAACTCGACCTCGCGGCCGGTGCCCTCGACACCGAGCAGCTCGCCGGTGTGCTTCCCGCGGCTGACCGCCCGCACTGCGACCATGTCCCGGTTCACGACGACGTGCTCGATCTCGACGGTCAGGTCACTGAACACACCACGAAGGTGAGCAATGCTCGCCTTCCACCCCTCTGGGCCGCCCCCGGCGCGCAGGGCCGGGACGGCCTCCCAGCCGGCGGCGAGGGCCTCATCGACCAGCGCGCTGTCACCGGTGGAGAGTGCCTCGTAGAAACGCCGGACCGCGATTTCATTGTCGTTTGCCATGGATTTCACGGTAGGGACGCAGACTCTCGGTCATCAAAGACCTGTTCCGGAACACGTCATACCATTCAGGCATGACAGATCTCGACATTCGGCTGGTGCGCTACTTCACCACCGTCGCGTCACATCTGCACTACGGCCGAGCCGCGGCCGAGCTGCACATCGCGCAGCCGTCGCTGAGCCGGCAGATCAGCCAGCTCGAGGCCCAGGTGGGTGCGCGGCTTTTCGACCGGACGCGACAAGGCACGCGGCTCACCGAAGCGGGAGAGGCCTTCCTCCCTCACGCACGCGCCTTGGTGCGCTCGGCCCGGCAGGCCACGGCCGCCGCCCGGGCCGCCGCGCGGCCTACCCGGATCACCGTCGGCTACACCGCGGGCCTGATCGTCACCCCGGTGGTGCGGAATCTGCGGCACAAACACCCCGACGCCGATGTACGTACGCTGCACCTGAACTGGAACGAGCCGCGCCAGGCCCTGCTCGACCGGCGGGTCGACGCGGCGATCACCCGGCTGCCGCTGCAGACCGACGGCCTGGACGTGACGGTCCTCTACGACGAGCCGAAGATGCTGCTCGTACCGGTCGGGCACCGGCTGGCGGGCAAGGAGTCGGTCACGCTCGACGACATCGAGGGGGAGCCGATCCCCCGCTTCCCGGATCCGGAATGGGACGCGTACTGGCGCATCGACCCGCGGCCGGGAGGCCGCCCCGCACCCGACGGACCCTCGGTCGAGACCATTGAGGACAAGCTCGAATACATAGCCGCCGGACAGGCCGTGGCCATCATCCCGGCCGCCCTGCACACCGGCGGCACCCGACCCGACCTCACCACCATCCCGCTACACGGCGTCGAACCGAGCCACATCGTCGTGGCAACCCGGGCCGCGGACAGCAGCCGACTGGTGGCCGCGTTCCGCATGTCGGCCGTGACTGCCTAAGCGGTTGATCACCTCAGAGGCTTATTGATCCGCTGCAGCTTGCGGCCTTCCTCCATACTCACCGGCCGGACGAACACACTCGCTCGACGTCCCACGACCACCTCCAAGATCAGGTCCTGAAGCCAGTCTGCTGACCGACGGAAGGCACGTCGATTGTCCGGTCAACGATGTGAGACGAGCCACTAGCGCGCCGATGGAACAGCAGCGCGGGGGGCGGGGTTGCGGCGCGCCGGCGGAACAGCAGCGCACGGGGGTCGGGGCTACCGCGCCGCCGACGGGGTCAGCGCGGCTACCGACTCGGGTAGGCGGGCCCATACCTCGGGGGTGTAGAAGTGCCCGCCCGGCAGCTCGTCGGCCCGGAACTCCCCGGCGGCCAGGGGGCGCCAGCGGTCGGCCGGGGCGTCGAGGTCGTCGTCCGCGCCGTACAGCACCTGGAGCGGTGTGCGCACCGCGAGGCCCTCGCGGTAGCGGTAGCCGTCGGAGAGCCGCAGATCGGCGCGGAAGACCTCCAGCGCCATCGCGCACAGATCGGGCTCCCCCAGCACCTCGGGGGCGAGCTGGCCCACCGTGCTCATCCAGGTCAGGAGCTGCTCGTCGGTGTCGCTCGCGCGCGGGCTCCGGCGGCTCTTCTCGGCCCAGCGGGTGGGGGAGTCGGAGGCGGAGACCACCAGAGCCTGTGGCGGGGTGCCGGCGCCCGCCTCGAGCCGGCACGTCAGCTCGAAGCCGACCCAGGCGCCCATGCTGTGCCCCAGCAGGACGTACGGACGCGTCGCGGCGACGGCCCGGACGGCGGTCAGCGCGTCCTCGACCAGCGCGTTCCAGTCGGCCGCGAACGGCACGGTGTATCGGCCCTCGCGGCCGGGGTAGCAGTACAAGGCCAGTTCCACGTCCGGCGGCAGGGCCTCGGCCCAGGGCCGGAAGGAGGCCGTACCGCCGCCGCAGAAGCTCAGGCACAGCAGGGTCCGGTCGGCGGCTGGGCGGGGAAGCGGATGGAACAGTGCCCGGGACACCGGCGACTCCTCGGCGGTGGACAGCGGTTGGCCCGGTCACGGTACCGCCCCGGTTCCCGGCCGGTGCCCGGAGCCGAGAATTTCTTGATGGCCCGAAGTCACGGTGCGTGGTAGCGCGGTCGGGCTGGGTGACGCCGCGACGTCCGCCGCGGGGGTCGTGCTGCGCCGAACATCCCTTTTCTCGCGTTCCCGGCTGAGGGCGGAACGCGCGGGCCGGGCGTTGGCAACGCTTTATCAAATTCTTCTCATTGCAATCTCTCACGCCCCTCCCGTCGCTCGTCGCCAAAGAAGCTTGTGGGCCGGAATCACGGCTGCCTATGGTCGGTCCGAAATGGGCGAGCACCCCTGGAAGGGAAGCTGATGGCTAATCCATTCGAGGACGACGGGGCCGACTACTACGTCCTGGTGAACGACGAGGGACAGCATTCCCTGTGGCCCGCCTTCGCCGAGATACCGGCCGGCTGGAAGTCCGTTCACGGCCTTGCCCCGCGGCAGCAATGCCTCGACTACATCAACGAGAACTGGACCGACATGCGGCCGCGCAGCCTCGCCGAGGCCATGGCGGCGGACGGGTCCTGAAGGCACGGACCGGCCGCACCGCACCGCACCGGGCCACACAGCACAGCACAGCAACGCGTCAACGAAACCGTGGATGAGGAGAAAACCGGCATGGCCACGATCACTGCGGAGCTCCAGGCGACCATCAAGGAGATCGTCTGCGACATTCTCGAACTGGAAGAGGACGAGGTCACCGACACCAGCCTCTTCATCGATGACCACGGCGCCGACTCACTCCGGGCCATCGAGATCCTCGCCTCCCTGGAGAAGGAGTTCAAGATCACCATTGACCAGTCCGAGCTGAGCGAAATGGTGAATCTGGAAAAGGTCTACCAGGTGGTGGCGGAGGCCCCCAGCCGGTAACCGGCCCGTGGCCGCCGAGTCAAAAGGGAAGTCACCATGTCCGAATCACGTCCCGGTGCCGACGCGGTGAAACGCCGTGTGGTGCTCACCGGTTTCGGCGTCATTTCCAGTATCGGGATCGGCGCCGCCGATTTCACCCGGAGCCTGCGGGAGGGGCGCAGCGGAGTCAGCCCCATCTCGGTGTTCGACGTCGAGGGCTTCGCACACGGCAACGGGTGTGAGGTCAGGGGGTTCGCCCCCGAGCAGTGGATCACCAGTACCCCCGTCGAGGAGCTCGGACGGGCCAGCCGGTTCGCCGTGGCGGCGGCCCGGATGGCCGTCCAGGACGCGGGACTCGACCCCGCGTGGCTGGGCGACCGGCGGGGACTGGTCTCCGTGGGCACCACGGACGGTGAGTCCTTCGAACTCGACCAGCTGGTGGCGACCGAACTCGCCGAGGGCCCCGAGCGGATGGACCGGCAGACGGTGCGCCGGGTGCCAGCCGCCCGGCTGTCCACCGCCATCGCACAGGAGCTCCAGCTCACCGACGTCGAGGCGCTGACGATCGCGACCGCCTGTTCCGCGGGCAACTACTCGATCGGCTACGGCTTCGACGCGGTGAGCTCCGGAGAGGTCGAGTACGCCCTGTGCGGCGGCGCGGACGCGATGTGCCGCAAGACCTTCACCGGCTTCTACCGGCTGGGCACCATCGCGCCCGAGTGCTGCCAGCCCTTCGATGTGAACCGCAAGGGCATCCTCACCGGCGAGGGCGCCGGGGTGCTGGTGCTGGAGAGCCTGGAGTCGGCGCTGGCGCGCGGCGCCCGTATCTACGCCGAGGTGCTCGGCTACGGCCTCAACTGCGACGCCTACCACCAGGTGGCGCCCAACGGGGACAGCGTCGCCGCGTGCATGGAGCTCGCCCTGAACAACGCCGGGGTCAAACCGGAAGAGGTCGACCTGATCTCGGCCCACGGCACCGGCACCAAGGCCAATGACATCACCGAGTCCCGGGCGATCCGCCAGGTCTTCGATGCCGCGACACCGCGCACCATCTCCCTGAAGTCCATGCTGGGACACACCATGGGCGCCGCCAGCGCCCTGGGCGCGATCGCCTGCGGACTCGCCATCACCCACGGCTTCATCCCGCCGACCATCAACCACACGGTGACCGACCCCGAGTGCGAGATCGACTGCGTGCCCAACCAGGCCGTCGACGCCGATCTGCGGGTCGTCCAGAACAACGGCCTGGCCTTCGGCGGCAACAACGCCATCGTCATCCTCGGCAAGTACGAGGGCGACGAGGAGGCCGAGCAGGCCAAGGAAGCCAGGGGAGCCGAGCAGGCCGAGGCCGGCAGCGGGACCCCGGCGGGATCGCGGAGCGGCTCATGAGCTTCCCGATCACCGGTATCGGCGCCATCGCCAGCATCGGCGACGACCCCGACGAGATCTTCGCGTCCCTGTGCGAGGGCCGCAGCGGCATCGGGCCGCTGCGCGGCTTCGACGAGCGGCGGTTCACCGCACGGCAGCTCTTCGAGATCGACGACCGCACCGGCGACGGCGACGAACCCGGCCGCGCCACCCGCTTCCTGATGGAGGCGGTGCGCCAGGCCGCCGCGGACGCCGGGCTCCCCGACGACCTCGGCGGGGTCCCGGTGCTGGTCGGCACCGGGCTGCGGGAGCTGCGCTCGCTGGAGCTGTGGTGGCGCGACGGCGTCCCCTTCACCGCGGACGGCCTCGACTTCGGGCCCGCGCTGCGCCGCCGCTTCGGCGCGTACGACACCCACACCTTCGCCGGTGCCTGCTCCGCCTCGCTCTACGCGCTGGCGCTCGGCTGGGACCTGCTGGCACAGGGCGAGACCGACACGGTGATCGTGGCCGGCTGCGACACGGTGACCGAGTCCATGTTCGGCCTCGCCGACCGGGTGCAGTTCGACCCGCCGCCGCAGGTGCGCCCCTTCGACCGGGACCGGCAGGGGACCATCCTCGGCGAGGGCGCCGCGGCGATCGTGCTGCGCCGCGAGCCGGCGGCCGGGCGTCCGGTCCGCGGCTGGCTGCGCTCGGTCGCGGTCAACTGCGACGCCTACCACCAGACCGCGCCCGACGCGGACGGGGTGCGGGCCTCCATCGAACAGGCCCAGCGGGCGGCGGGCAGCCGCCCCGAGGACATCGACCTGGTGGTGCTGCACGCCACCGGAACGCCGCTCAACGACCGCACCGAGGCGGAGGCGGTGGCCGAGGTGTTCAAGGGCGCCTCCCCCGCCTTCACCGGGATCAAGGCACTGACCGGGCACACCTCCGGCTCCGCCGGGCTGATGAGCCTGATCGTGGCGCTCCGGTCGGTCGAGAGCGGCCGGATACCGCCGATCGCCAACCTCACCGAGCCGCTGCCCGAGGGCGAGGGGCTGCGGCTGGTCAGTGACCGTCCGCTCACCGCACCGGTCCGGGTGGCCCAGGTCAACGGCTTCGGCTTCGGCGGCGTCAACGCCGTCGCGATCGTGGCGGGTGCGGCATGACGGCGGCAGCGACGACGGCGACAGCGACAACATCAGCGGCGGCGACGGCCGTGGCGGTCACGGGCGTCGGGGTCGTCCTGCCCGGACTGAACGAGCCCGGCGGGCTGCGGCACGGCCCGGTGGCCGGTGCGGACCCGGTGGATCCGGCCGCCCTCATCGGCAAGAAGGGGCTGCGGTTCAAGGACCGCGCCACTCAGCTGGGGCTGTGCATGGCCGCGGCCGCGCTGACCGACGCCGGACTCCTCGGCCCGCGGGGGCTGCTCGTCCCCGGTGACCGGGTGGGGGTGGTGGTCAGCTCCAACCTGGGCAACGCCGATACGGTCTGCCGGGCGGTGGCGACCATCGCCGAGGAGAACACCGGCGCGCTGAGCCCGATGGACACGCCCAACGCGTCCAGCAACATCATCGCCTCCGAGATCGCGATCCGCTTCGGGCTGCGCGGACCGAACCTCACCGTGTGCAACGGCGTCACCTCGGGCCTCGACGCGCTGCGCTGGGCCCGCCTGACGCTGCGTTCGGGCCGGGCCGACCACATGGTGGTGGCCGGCGTGGAGCCGGACAACGACGTCACCCGGCGGCTCACCGGCGCGCGGATGGTCGACGGCGGGGCGGCCGTGGTGGTCAGCCGGTCGGACGCGGCGGGCGCCGCCGCGCCCCGGGTGCTGCTCGGCCCCTCGTTCCGTACCGAGAAGCTGCCCGACTGCGTCGCCGCCCTGGCCGACGCCGTCCCGGGCCCGGCCCGGGACGCGGCCGCCGGGCTGTGGCTCGGCCCGGACCCGTCCGCCGTCCCGCCCGGGGGCGAGACGGCCGACCTCTCCGGCTGGGGCGACTGCTCGGGCGCGCTGGGGCTGCTGCACTGCGCCACCGCCGTCGCCTGGGCCGACTCCGGCCGTACCGAACCGGTCTACGCGCTGCTCGGCGGCGCCGGCGGGGAAGCGAGCGGCACGGTCTGGATCCCGGTGGAGCGTGCGGCGTGAAGCGGATCGTCCTGCTGCACGGGCTCGGCAACAGCAGCGGCATCTGGACCGGGCTGGCCGCCCATTGGCGTCCCGATGTGCGGATCCACGCTCCCGACCTGCCGTGGAACGGCACGGGGATCGCGGCATGGCGCCATGAGCGGGACTCGGCCCGGCTGGTCGAGGAGGTCCTGGCGGCCACTCCGGGCGGCGGCGCGGACCTGGTGGTCGCGCACTCCTTCAGCTCGGTGCTGCTGCTGGAGCTGCTCGCCCGCCGGGCGCTGGCCGGGAACCCCCTCGACGTGCCCGGTGTGGTGCTGGTGAACCCCTTCTACCGGCGGGCCGCGGACGACTTCGAGTGGGGCATGATGGCGCCCCTGCTGGACAGCTTTCCGCAGACCATGTCGGAGGGCATCCGGCTCCAGTCCGGCGACCGCCCGATCCAGCCGGAGCTGCGGGCCGACATCGCCCGGCGGCTGTGCGAATGGGTCGGCCCGTACGGCTGGCTGCGCTTCCTGGACGCCTACCTCGGCACCCCGCTGATCCGCGTGGCCGCGATCGACACCCCGTGCCTGGTGATCGGCGGAGACCGGGACGCCACCGCCGACGTCGCCCAGGCCCGCACGCTCGCCGCCGAACTGCCCCGCGGCCGGGTGCGCGTCCTGCCCGGCGGCGGCCACTTCCCGATGCTGGAGCGGCCCGCGTGGTTCACCGGCGTCCTGCACGACTTCCTCGACCGCTGCGACCTCAGCCCGGTGGCCGGCACCTGAACCCGGCGACGGAAACGACCCCTGAACGAAGGAGACTGCGATGGGACCGGTGCCAGACCCGGCCGTGTCGGCCCTGCTGGACGCTGCGACCACCGTGCGGCTGCGCCCGGTGTTCGAAGGCAACAACATCAGCTACGCGATCGGCTTCAAGCACATCAACTACGTCGCCGAAGCGGCCGTGCTGAACCACTTCCGGGTGGCCGGGCTTCCCGTCGGCGAGCTCTACCAGCGCTACGGCCTCGGCTTCGAGGTCGTCGAGCTGCGCTCGCGGCTCGGCGCGCTGCTCGCGGTGGACGACGAGGTCGAGGCGGAGGTGACCCCCGCCACCAAGGCCGACGCCGGTGAACTCACCTTCAAGGTGGCGCTCTTCGTCCAGCGCGACGGCCGGCGGGTCAAATGCGCCGGCTCCACGGTGCGGGTGGTGCTGCGGATCGACGGCCACATCGAGGCGTCCGAGGCGTACCCCGCCGGGCTCGCCCGGTTCGCCGTCGAGCGGCTGGGCACCGGCGAACGCCGCGAACTGGCCGTGACCCCGCGCCCGTACGGCGGCTTCGCCGAGGGCCGCGGCACCACCGGCACCTCGGACCCGGTCCTGGCCCAGCTGATCGGCGAGGACAACGCGTTCGGCTGGCGCTGGCGGATGCCGTACTTCTACTGCCACTTCAACGAGCGGGTGCAGATGTCCGGCTTCCTGCGCGTGATGGAGGAGGCCGAGGACCTCTTCCTCGCCGACCGGGGCCTGGCCATCAAGGAGGTGCTGGACGGCCGCGGCTGGATCCCCGTCGTCACCCAGTCCCGTATCCGGCTGCTCGACGAGACGGTGATGGAGGAGGAGCTCTACACCGTCTACACCATCGAGGACATCTTCAAGAGCCTGCTCTACACGGCGCGGATGGACTGCTACGTGATCCGCGACGGCGCGCTGGTGCACACCGCCACCGGCACCATCACCCACGGCTACCTCACCGAGCACGCCCCCAACCAGTGGTCCATGGCCACCCTCGACGAGGCGACCGTCGAGGCCCTCAGCAGCCCGAAGGGGGTCCGGTCATGACCGCCGCGGCGGCCCCCGCCGCCACCCGGCCGGTGATCTCGGCGTGGTCGGCGGTCTCCCCGTACGGCCTGGGCGCCCAGGCGCTCGTGGACGGGCTCCGCTCGGGCCGGTCCACCGCCGCCCCGGTGGACACCGCCCGCTGGGGCGTACCCGAGGGCCCGGCCCATCTGGTACCCGGCTTCGAGACCCGCCAGGTGCTGGGCAAGAAGGGCACCCGCTCGATGGACCGGGTGACCGGTCTCGCGGTCAGCGTGGTCGGCGGACTGCTGGACCAGCCGGAGGCCGACCGGGAACGGGAGACCGGGGAGCGGGCCGCGCTGGTGCTCGGCACCACGACCGGCAGCGCCGAGTCCATGATGGACTTCACCCGCACCTCCCTCCTGGGTGAGGCGCCGTTCGACGTCGACCCGGCCGTGATGCCCAACGCGGTGATGAACTGCGCGGCCGGACAGTGCTCCATCTGGTACGGCATCCGGGGCCCCAACACCACGCTCGCCCAGGGCCGCACCGCCGGACTCGCGGCGCTCCACTACTCCACCCGGCTGCTGTCCTCGGGGCGGGCGGGGTCGGTGCTGTGCACCGCCGCCGAGGAGTTCTCCCGGGCCCGCTACTGGCTCGAGCGCCACAGCCGGGCCGCCGAGGCCGGCGACGCCGGGTACGACGCGGAGGTGGCGCTGGGCGAGGGCGCGGCGGCGCTGCTGGTCCAGCGGCCGGACACGCTCAGCCCCGCCCGCCCGGCGCTCGCCGAGGTCCTCGCGGTCCGCACCCGCGTCGCCACCGGAGACCGGGTGCGGCCGGTGCTGGAGGCGTGTGTCGCCTCCGCCCTGGAGGCCGCGGGCGCCCGGCCGCACGACGTGTGGGCGGCCAGCCCCGGCGACGCGCCCGGCCGCCTGGGCGCGTGCGAACGACAGGCGCTGACCGCGCTGTTCGGCACGGAGGCGGTGGAGCGGGTGCCCGGAGTGGGCCGGCTCGGCGATGTCTCGGCGGCCTCGGCCACCTTCCAGATCGCCTTCCTGCTGGCGACGGCCGCACTGTCCGACGAGGCGGCGGGCCGTCTGGCCGTCATCACCTCGGCCGACCGCGACGGCTCCCTGGCCTGCGCGGTCCTGAGGCTGGTGGCACCGTGAACGGGCCGGTGGGTGTGGTGAACACGGTGAGCGCTGCCGTGCCGGAGGGCGGCGGTGCCGCTCCCCGCGAGGTGAGCCCGGCGGGGGCGGCGGTCGCCGACGGGGCTGCCGGGGTGAGCCCCGTGGCGGCGCGGATGACGGTCACCGGCGCGCTCGAGGACGGGCGCGCCACGGCCCGCGTCGCGGTCGACGCCTCGGAGCCGGTCTTCGCGGGACACTACCCCGACTTCCCGATCTTCCCCGGGGTCTGCGTCGTGGAGTGCGCCCACCGCGCCGCGCTGTCCACCGCGCCGGAGCCGGTCGCGCTCGCGGCCGTGGACTCGGCACGGTTCAGCGGTGCGGTCTACCCGGGCGACGTCATCGACCTCCGCCTCACCTGGCGGCGCCGGGGCGACGGCTGGCGCTGCTCGGCGTCGGCCTCGACCGCACGCGGTGAGGCCGCCTCCGTACGGCTGCGCTACCGGCCCGCCGGGCAGCCGCCCGAGCCGGCGGCCGGACCCGAACCGGCGGCCGCGCCCGAACCGATGGCGGCGGCGGCCCCGGCGTCCGCACCCGCCGTCGCCGATCTGCTGCCGCACCGCTATCCGATGCTGCTGGTGGACCGGGTGGTGGAGCTGGTGCCCGGAGAGCGGGTCACCGCGGTCAAGGCCGTCACGCTCAACGAGCCCTGGTACGCCGGGCTCACACCGGGGGCCGGGCTCGCCTACCCCCCGTCCCTGGTGATCGAGTCCTGGGGGCAGGCGGCGGGGCTGCTGGCCTCGGCGGACTCCCCGGAGAGCCGCGGCCAGGTGATGCTCTTCGGCTCCGTGGCCGACGCCGCGTTCCACAGCCCGGTCCGGCCCGGGGAGCTGATCGAGCACCGGGTCCGCATCGCGCGTTCGCTCGGCGACTCGGTGATCTTCGAGGGCGAGAGCCGCTGCGGCTCCCGTCCGGTGATGTCCGTGGCGCGCATGGTGATGGCCTTCCGCCCGGCCGGCGCGCTCAAGGAGGCGACTTCATGACACAGGATCCGCATCGGCCCGAAGGCCGTCCCGTCGCGCTGATCAGCGGCGGCTCACGCGGCATCGGCCGGGCCACGGTGCTGCGGCTCGCCGAGGACGGCTACGACGTGAGCTTCTGCTACCACTCCCGCCCCGAGGCCGCCGAACTCCTCGCCAAGGAGGCGGAGGCACTGGGCGCCAGGGTGCTCGCCGAGCGCGTGGACGTCTCGGAGGCCGCGCCCGTACGCGCCTGGGTGGCCCGCACCGAGCAGGAGCTGGGCCCCGTGGAGGTCGCCGTCACCTCGGCCGGCATCACCCGCGACAAGGCGATGGTGATGATGAGCGACGAGGACTGGGGCTCGGTGGTCGCCACCAATCTCGACGGGGTCTTCCACGTCTGCCGCTCGGTCGGCTTCTCCATGATGAAGCGCCGCTCCGGCAGCATCGTCAACATCTCCTCGGTGGCCGGGGTGCACGGCAACGCCACCCAGACCAACTACGCCGCCTCCAAGGCCGGGATCATCGGGTTCTCCCGGTCCCTGGCCAAGGAGATCGGCCGCTACGGCGTGCGGGTCAACGTCGTCGCGCCCGGTTTCATCGACACCGACATGGTCGCGGCCGTGAGCGAGAAGGCGCGCGGCGCGGCGCTCGCCACCGTGGCCCTGGGCCGCATGGGCACCCCGGAGGAAGTCGCCGAACTGGTGGGCTTCCTGGCCGGGAACCGCGCCGGCTACATCACCGGATCCGTTTTCCAGATCGACGGGGGAATCGTGCTGTGAGCCGTAAGAAGAAACATCCTCGATGGTATTTCTCGCTGCGCAGCCCGTATTCGTGGTTCGCGTACCGCGACCTGAGCGAGCGCTATCCCGACGTCCTCGACGCGATCGAGTGGATCCCGTACTGGGAGCCGGACGCGGTGTCCGAGAAGCTGCTGGCCGACCAGGGCGTCACCCTGCCCGTGGTGCCGATGTCGCGGGCCAAGAACTTCTACATCCTGCGCGACGCCCGCCGCTGGGCGCACGCCCGCGGCTGGCGGGTCACCTGGCCGGTGGACCGGGCGCCGCACTGGGAGGTCTCCCACCTGGCGTACCTCGCCGCCGAGGAGGCGGGCCGGGGCCGGGAGTTCGTCGCCGCCGCCTACCGGGCCCGCTGGCACCGGGGCCTGGACCTCGCCGAGCGCGGCACCATCACCCTGATCGCCGACGAGCTGGGCCTCGACCCGGGGATCGCGGACTCGGTGGACGACGACCGGCTGCGCGCCAAGGGCGTGGAGTGCCTGGCCGCCGCGTACCACGACGACGCCTTCGGGGTGCCGTACTTCGTCAACGGCCGGGAGGGCTTCTGGGGCGCCGAGCGGGTCTCCGCCTTCGTCGCCTCGGTGCGCGGCACCACCTGGGACGGCCGTTCGGACGCCCCGTTCGACCGCTCTTCGGGAGACCTCGCCCCAGACCTCTCCTCGGCAGGCCGTCCGTCGGAAGACCCCTCCTCGGCACCGGCCGTCGCCGGGACCCGGCCGGAAGGGGCGTCCCGATGACCGACGAGCCCCGGGTGACCGCCGAACCCCAGCGCATCGTGCCCCGCTGGTCCTTCGCGACCGAGCCGCGCACCGCCGAGCTGTCCCGCCCCCTGCCCGCCCGCCTGGTGGCCGCCGCCCGGCTGGTGTCCCGCCGTACCGGTACCAGCTGGCAGGCCGTCGCGCTCGCCGCGCACGCCGTGGTGCTCTCGGCGCTCAGCGGCGAACCCGAACTGATCGCCGGGTACGTGGCGGACACCGCCACCGCCCCGGCCGGCCGCCGGGTCGAGGTCACCACCCTGACCTGGCGCGAGCTGCTGCGCGCCGTCGACGCGTCCCCGTCCGCCCACGACCCGGCGTACGACACGGCCTACGAGACGGTCCTGGACCTCGGCGGCGGCCACACCCCGCCCGAGGGGTCCCCCGTCGTGCTGACCGTGTCCTTCGACCCCGCCACCCGCACCCTCCGGCTGCGCCACCGCGTCGATGTGCTGAACGCCGAGGCGGCCGACCGGATCGCCGGCTACCACCTGACGGCGCTGGCCCGGCTGGTGGCCGAGCCGGACGCGCCCTGCCGGGCCCGCACCCTGCTCTCCGACGAGGAGCTGCGCCACCAGATCACCGGCCTGTCGGGGCCCGAACGCGCCCTGCCGGACCGGCGGTTCCACGAGCTGTTCGAGGCGCAGGTGGCCGCCCGCCCCGAGGAGAGCGCCGCCGTCCACGCCGGTACGAGCTGGACCTACGCGGAACTCAACGCCCGCGCCAACCGGATCGCCCATGCGCTGCTCGCCCGCGAGCTGGCCCCCGAGGCCGTCGTCGCCGTCGTCACCGAGCGCAATCTGCACTGGATGGCCGCGGTCATCGGCGTGTTCAAGGCGGGCGCCGCGTATCTGCCCATCGAACCGCAGGCCCCCGCCGACCGGATGGCCCGCACCCTGGTCCGGGCCGACTGCCGGCTGGTGCTCACCGAGCCCGGTGGCCCCGGCCACCTCCAGCAGGCCGCGCCCGAGGGCCTGGAGCTGCTGACGGTCCAGGACGCCTGGGCGGAGGGACGGCCGGACACCGACCCGGGCCTCGTCATCGGCCCCGACCGGCTGGCGTACCTCTACTTCACCTCGGGTTCCACGGGGGAGCCCAAGGGCGCGATGTGCGAGCACGCCGGGTTCGTCAACCACCTCTACGCCAAGATCGACGACCAGTCGATCGGTGCGGGGCAGGTGGTGGCGCAGACCGCCCCGCAGTCCTTCGACATCTCGCTGTGGCAGCTGGTGGCGGCGCTGGTGGTGGGTGGCCGCACGCTCATCGTGGAGCAGGAGGCGGTGCTCGACGTCGACCGCTATCTCGACACCATCGAGCGCGGCGAGGTCGCGGTGCTCCAGGCCGTGCCCTCCTATCTCGAGGTGGTGCTGTCCCGGCTGGAGAACCGGCCGCGTGACCTGCCCGCGCTGCGCTGTGTGTCGGTCACCGGCGAGGCGCTCAAGAAGGAGCTGACCGTCCGCTGGTTCGCCCGCTTCCCGGGCATCGCGCTGATGAACGCCTACGGGCTCACCGAGACCAGCGACGACACCAACCACGAGGTGATGACGGGCGTGCCCGAGCGGGACTCGGTCCCGCTGGGCCCACCGGTCGGCAATGTCACCGTGTACGTGGTGGACGAGAACCTCCAGCCGGTGCCGCTGGGCGCCCCCGGCGAGATCGTCTTCTCCGGGGTCTGCGTGGGGCGCGGCTATGTCAACGACCCCGAGCGCACCGCCCAGGCGTTCGGCACCGATCCGCACCGCCCCGGCAACCGGCTCTACCGCTCCGGCGACTTCGGCCGCTGGCTCCCGGAGGGCAAGCTGGAGTTCCTCGGCCGCCGGGACGCGCAGGTCAAGATCCGGGGCTTCCGGATCGAGATCGGCGAGATCGAGAACCAGCTGCTGAAGCTGGACGCGGTCCGGGACGCGGCGGTGGTGGTCGTGGAGACCCCGGACGCCGGAAAGCACCTGGTCGGCTTCCAGGCCGGCTCCGCCGAGTCCTCCGACGGCCTGCGTGAACAGCTCCGCGCGGTGCTGCCCGCCTATATGGTGCCGCACCGGATCGAGCGCCTGGCGGCGCTGCCCTTGACCGGCAACGGGAAGATCGACAAGAAGGCGCTGCGCGCCGTGGCCGCCGACCTCGACGCCCCCGCCGGGGACGCCGTCCGGGAGGCCCCGCGCACCGCCACCGAGCGCCGGCTGGCGCGGGCGTGGGCCGAGGTGCTGCGGCTGCCCGACGAGGAGATCGGGCGGAACGAGAACTTCTTCGACCGGGGCGGCACCTCGCTCTCGGCGGTGCGGCTGGTGGTCCGGATGGAGCGCGGCTTCACCCTGCGCGACATCCACCAGCGCCCCGTGCTCGCCGAGCTGGCCGAACTGATCGACGCCCGCAACGACACGTGAGGACACCTTCGACCATGGCTGTGACGCCGGACATGACAACGAGCGCGGCATCGGACACGACATCGAGCGCGACGTCGAGCGCGATGCCGGTGGAGGTCCTCGCCGACCGACCCGCGGTGCTCCGCCTCGACGGGCCCCCGCCCGCCGACCCGGCCGCCTGGGCCGCCGCCCACCGCGCCCCACTGCGCGCCGCCGTCGCCGAACACGGCGCGGTGCTGGTGCGCGGCCTCGGCCTCGCCGACGCCCGGACGGTGGGCCGGGTGGCCCAGGAACTCCTGGACGAGGTGATGGCCGAACGGGAGGGCTTCGCCACCCGCCACCTCCGCGCCGACGGCGTCTACTCCTCCTCGGAGTGGCCGCCCGACCAGCCGATGTGCATGCACCACGAGCTGAGCTACCGCCGCGAAGTGCCCGCGACCCTGCTCTTCGCGTGCCTCACACCGCCGGCCTCCGGCGGGGTCACCGGCGTGGCCGACTCCCAGACGGTGCTGGAGGCGCTGGACCCGGCGCTGGTGGCCCGGTTCCAGCAGGTCGGCTGGCGGCTGGACCGGAACTACACCGACACCGTGGGGATCGGGCGCGCGGAGTCCTTCGGCGCCGAGGACCGCGAGGCCGTCGACGCCTACTGCCGCCGGTGGGGCATCGAGACCGAGTGGCGGCCGGGCGGCGATCTGCGCACCCGGCAGCGCTCGGCCGCGGTGCTGCGCCATCCGGTGAACGGCCGCCTCGGCTGGTTCAACCAGATCGCCTTCCTCAACGAGTGGACCCTCGACCCGGTGATCCGCGAGTACCTGACCTTCGAATTCGGCCCGGACGGACTGCCGTTCAACAGCGCTTACGGAGACGGCGGCACCATCGACGAGGCCACGGTGCTCGCCATCAACGCGGTGTACGAGAAGCACACGCTCCGGGAGCCCTGGCAGGCCGGGGACCTGATGGTGGTGGACAACCTGCGGATGGCGCACAGCCGCGAGCCCTACGAGGGGGAGCGTGAGGTCGTCGTCGTCCTCGGCGACCCGGTGCGGGTGCCGGACACGGCCTGACCGACCCCCGACGTCGCCCCCGACGTCGCCCCGATCCCACGGATGAATGGAGTGCCCTACATGTCCCGGCAATCCGGCGTGCCGCCCTTCGCCGTCATCTCCGGCGCGCAGGTGGACCACGTGCTCTCGGGCAACGAGAAGCAGGTCCTGAAACTGGTGGAGGAGGTCTACCGGCTGCACGGCGCCCAGCAGACCGTCAACCCGCCGTCGTACTTCCTGCGCTTCCCCGACCGCCCCAGCTCGCGGATCATCGCACTGCCCGCGTCGGTCGGCGGTGAGCGGGCCACCGACGGCCTGAAGTGGATCTCCAGCTTCCCGGACAACGTGGCCGCGGGCATCCCGCGCGCCTCGGCCGTGCTGATCCTCAACGACCACGACACCGGCTACCCGTTCGCCTGCCTGGAGTCGTCCATCATCTCCGCCTCGCGCACCGCGGCCTCGGCGGCGCTCGCCGCCGACAAGCTCAGCCGGGGGGAGCGGCCGCGCCGGGTCGGCTTCATCGGCACCGGACTGATCGCCCGCTACATCCACACCTATCTGGTGGCGAGCGGCTGGGACTTCGACGAGGTCGGCATCTTCGACCTGTCCGCGCAGCACGCCCAGGGCTTCGCCGGCTACCTCGGTTCGCGCGCGGACGCCGCCCCGGCCGTGGTGCACGCCGGCGCCCGCGAGCTGATCGAGGCCAGCGACCTGGTGATCCTCGCCACCGTCGCGGGCACCCCGCATATCCACGACCCGGCCTGGTTCGCCCACAACCCGCTGGTGCTCAACGTCTCGCTGCGCGATCTGGCCCCCGAGATCCTGCTGGCCGCCACCAACGTGGTGGACGACGTGGAGCACTGCCTGAAGGCGGACACCTCCCCGCACCTGGCCGAACAGCTCACCGGCAACCGGGACTTCATCGCCGGGACGCTCTACGACGTGCTGGAGGGCCGGGTCGAGCTGCCCGCCGACCGCCCGCTGGTGTTCTCCCCGTTCGGCCTGGGCGTACTCGACATCGCGCTCGGCCGCTACATCCACGATCAGCTGCGCGCCGAAGGGGCGTTGTCGGTGGTGGACGGTTTCTTCCACGAGCTCAGCCGCTACGGACGATCGGGCTCGTAACCGGCCGGGCGGCTGCGCCCCAGACGAATAACGGTGATGACGTGCCCGTAATCTCAGCCCCGCACGAGATCAACATGGAAGACCTCTATGTGGATCTCGGCGCGGTGGTCGACGTTCCTCTGTATCTCAAATGCGAGAGCTTCAACTTCGCGGGATCCGTGAAGCTGAAGGCGGCTCGTGAGATGGTGCTCGCCGCCGAACGCGACGGGCTGCTGGCCCCGGGGTCGGTCCTGGTGGAGTCCTCCTCCGGCAACCTCGGAATCGCGCTGAGCATGATCGCCGCCAGCCGCGGTTACGGCTTCCTGTGCGTCACGGACTCGCGCTGCAACCCGGCCAGCCGCCGCCAGATGCAGGCCCTCGGCGCCCAGGTGCTCACCATCAGCCGCCCGGACAAGACCCGGGGCCTGCTCGGCGCCCGCCTGGACTACGTACAGCGGCTGTGCGCCTACGACCCGCGGTATGTCTGGCTCAACCAGTACGACAACCGCCACAACTGGCTGGCCCACTACCGCACCACCGCCCCGGCCATCGCCGAGCAGTTCCCCGGACTGGACGTGGTGTTCATCGGCGCCGGCACGACCGGCACCCTGATGGGCTGCGCCCGCTGGTTCCGGGAGCACGAGCCTTCGGTGACCGTGGTGGCCGTGGACTCGGTCGGGTCGGTCACCTTCGGCGGACCGCCGGCGCGCCGGCTGATCCCGGGCCTCGGGGCCGGGGTCCGGCCGGCGCTGCTGGACCCCGGACTGGTCGACGAGGTGGTGATGGTGGAGGAGCCGGAGACCATCGCGACCTGCCGGGCCATGGCGCGGCGCGGTTTCCTCTTCGGCGGTTCGACGGGCACCGTGGTCAGCGGCGCCCGGCGCTGGCTGGCCGGGCGGCCGGGCGGCGGTCCGCTCGTCTCGGTGGCCATCGCACCCGACCAGGGTGACCGCTATCTCGACTCGGTGTACGACCCGGAGTGGGTGGCCGAGCACTACGAGGAGCCCGCTGGTGCGCAGCTCCCGGCCCCCCGCACCGATCCCTCCTCCCAACTGGTCGGTGCCGGTTGACCGGCCCCGTGCGCGGCGGCGGAACGGTGGCCGGGGGCGAGGCCACCGCGGACCGCCGGCCGGTCGTACTGATCGCCGAGGAGCTGTCGCCCACCGCCGTGGCCGCCCTCGGACCGGAGGTGGAGATCCGCGAGCGCTCCGGCGCCGGGCGGGAGGCCCTGCTGAGGGAGCTGGCCGAGGCCGACGCGGTGCTCGTCCGCGACACCACGCGGATCGACGCCGAGGCCCTGGCCGCCGCGCCCCGGCTGAAGGTGATCGCCACGGCCGGGGCGGGGGTGGGCGCGGTGGACGTACCCGCCGCCACCGCCGCCGGGGTCATGGTGGTCAACGCGCCCACCGCGCACGCCGTGAGCGCCGCCGAGCTCGCCGTCGGGCTGCTGCTGGCCGTGGCACGCGGCATCCCGCGGGCCGACGCGTTGCCCACGGGCGGGCGCCGGCCGCGCTCCCGGCCGCCGGGGATGGAGCTGGCGGACAAGGTGCTGGGGCTGGTCGGCCTGGGACCGGTCGGGTGGGAGGTGGCCCGGCGGATGCGCGCGTTCGCCATGGAGGTGATCGCCTACGACCCATCGGCGGGCACCGGCCACCTCGCGGCGGAGGGCGTCCGGCTGGTCACGCTGGACGAACTCCTGGCCCGTGCCGATCTGATCTCCGTGCACCTGCCCGAAACGCCCGAGCACCGCGGGCTGCTGGGGTTCGAGGCGCTGCACCGGATCGGACCGGGGGCGCGCCTGGTCGACGTCACCGGCGGCGGCGCCGTGGACCAGCTGGAGCTGTACGCGGCGCTGAAGGAGGGCCGGGTCGCGGCGGCGGGGATCGTCGCCCGCGCCGAGTCCCCGCTGGCCGAACTGGACACCGTGGTGGTCACCCCGCAGCCGGCGGCGCACACGCCGGAGGCCGAGGAGCGGGCCGGGGTGTCGGCGGCACGGTCCGTACGGCGTGTGCTCGGCGGTGAGGTGGTGCCGGAGGCGGTCAACGTGGGGGCCGGGACGGTCCCTCGCGCGCCGGCGCCCTGGCTGGCGCTGACGGAACGGCTGGCCGCCCTGGTCACCGCCGCCACCGGAGGGCCGCCGCCCCGGCTGGAGATCGTGGCGACGGGCGGACCCACCGAACCCGAGGCGGCCGCGCCGGAGCCCACGACACGGGAGCCCGCGGCGCTGGAACCGGCCGCGCTGGAACTCGCGGCCCTGAAGGGCGCGCTGACCGGTGCGGGCCTCACCCGCGTCTCGTACGTGAACGCGCCCGCGCTGGCCGAGGAGCGCGGCATGACGGCCACCGCCACCACCGCCGCCCCCGAAGCCGGGGGCGACCGCTCGGTGACGGTCCGCGCGACCCTCCCCGGCGGCGACGGCGTCTCGGTGACCGGTGCCCTGCCGGCGCCCGACGGCACCGTCAGGCTGGTGGAGATCTGCGGCCGGCCGCTGGACTTCCCGCTCGCCGGGGAGACGCTCTTCCTCCGCTGTCGGGACGCGGCGGGCGTGCTCGGCGGGCTCGGTGCCGCGCTCGGCCGGGGCGGGGTGCACATCACCGCGATGCGGGTGGCCCGCACCGCGCCGGGCGGCGACGCGGTGGTCGTGCTGGGCGTGGACCGGCCGGTGCGCCCCGACCTGCTGACCGAGGCCGCCGGCGCGGTCGAGGCGACGCACTGGTGGACGCTGAGTGGCCGCGGATAAAAGGCCGTGGAAGAACGGTTGTACAGATTCCGTATCGCGTATTCCGCATCCGGCGGACGCTGTGGAATTCGGGCCGCCGATGGCCTTTCGTCCGGGGCGGCTCCGATATCGCGCGGAGGTGGCAGCAAGAGGACAGAGAGAGTGCCGATGATGGCTGAGCGTAGTGTGGCCGGTGCGCAGGGTGGCCGAGGGGCAGGGGGTCGGGGAACAGTTTCCGGTCGGGCGGGGAAGTTCCTGACAAGGCGGACGCCGGACGGGGCGGCGGGAGGCGGCATTCCGGATAAGCGGGTATCTTTGCCAACTCTTTACGCTCTTGGGCGCGTTGACGGTGATGCGCCGCCCAAACTAACCTCGGCCGCGAGCCGCTTGTTAATGTGTTTAGCGCTCCGCAGCTTTTCCGCTTCACGGAGTTCTGCTCGGATGTTCAGGCGATTCCCTCCTGGTTCGGCCCTGTACGTCGGTAATAAATTTAAGGGTCAACCAATGCTGGGGCAGTCTCTCGGCATCCCGTGGATCACGCTGTGCGTTCCGTTCGGGGGGTAGGCATGACAGGTCCATCGAAGGCTTCCGATTCCGTCAGACCGGCCGACGTCAGATCGGCCGACAGCGTGGAAGCGGCACTGCTCAAGGCCCGCGAGCTGATCGTGTCCACGGTGAATCTGCACCGCCGCACCGCCCGGAACTCCGTCATCACACTGGACCGCGACGAGGCCGCCGTCGCCAATGCCGTGGACGTCCTGATCGGTCAGGCCAAACACAGCGTCAGCGTGGCCCTGCCGGACGGGGGAGAGCGCGCGAAGGTGGTCGGCGCGGCCATGGAGCGGCTTGCCGTGGGCGGCCGTAAGCGCATACCGGCCCGTCTCCTGTGCACGCCCGAGTCCTTACGCGAGTCCGCCGTGCGCGCCGCCGTCGAGCGCGGTGAGGCGCAGGTGCAGGTGCGGGTGGCGGAGGCGCTCGCGGACACCCTGATCGTGGACGGCAGGATCGCCATGGTCCGCTCCCGCGTGGAGAGCCGCGGCGAGGAGGTCGTCTCCGTCATCGAGGACCCGGCCCTGGTCCGGACGCTGGACCTGCTGTTCGCGGGCGCGTGGGGGAGCGCCGTACCGCTGGCCGAGCATGAGTGGATCGACAAGTGGTTGCGGACCGAGTCGGTCCGGCGCATCCTCGAGAGGCTCTGTCAGGGGTACACCGACGACGTGGCGGCCCGGGAGGTCGAGGTGTCACTGCGCACCTACCGACGCCATGTCGCCGAGATCATGCGCGGCCTGGGGGCCAGTTCCCGGTTCCAAGCCGGGGTGCGCGCGGTCGAGCTGGGCTTACTGCCGGCGGGCGACTGATCCGCCGCCGGTCCGCAGGACGGTCTGACCGAACAACGGGACAGTCCGACTGAACAACACGTCCGGTGGCCGATTCCGCCGGACGAACTCACACGGGGGTGAGTGGTGTGTCATCCGTCATGTCCGAACGGACGTCCGGTACCGGCCAGTGCGACGTCAGCCTGGCACCGGTCCGCGTCGGCGACGAATTCGAGCAGGAACTCCTGGAAGTGAGCGCCCTTCTGGCGTCCACCGTGGTGCGCCGACGGGACCGGCTGCACCGGGACGCGCGGGTCTGTGTCATCGACGTTCCGCATATCGCCGTGGAAGCGGCGGCACGGCTGGTGACGGACGCGGTGACGCGCGTTGATGTGGTGCTCGCGGCCGAGCACGGCTACTCCCGGGCCGTGTACCAGGCCCTGACCGAGCGGTTGTCGGCCGACGGCGGCGACCGCCTCGCGGTGCGGCTGCTGTGCACCCCGAGCACCCTGGACTGGCGGTTCGTCACGGCGTACGCCGCCGAGCCCCGGGTCGAGACCCGGGTGGCCCGGATACCGGCGCTCGCCGCCGTCATCGCCGACGACGAACAGGCCCTGGTCTGCGCCGACTCGGCGGCCGGCCGCCGCGCCTCGGCCACCGGCTCGGTCGGGGTGATCCGGCCGCTGCGCGCGCTCTTCGACGGCGTGTGGCGGAACGCGGTGGTGGTGGCCGACCGTATCGATTTCGGGGACCGGACCCGTACGGAAATCGCCCAGCAGATTCTGGAGCGGCTGCGCGCCGGGGTCACCGACGAGGTCGCCGCACGGGAACTCGCCATCTCCGTGCGGACCTATCGAAGATATGTGGCCGAGATAATGTCCCTGCTGGGCGCCACCTCGCGATTCCAGGCCGGTGTGCGCGCCGCTGAACTGGGCCTTCTGCTGGCCCGGTCACCCAGTCCGCGACGATGAGGGAATTGCGCGCGGCACCGGGCTATCCAGGTCGATGGCAGCTTCATGAAGAGGCGTTGCGGGATACCGAGGGCCGCCGCTAGACAGGAACAGGGGAATTCGGGGGCTGTCCGGTCCGTATGGTGAATCACGGATTCCTCTCAACGGGGAGGCACAACAGTCATGACCGTCGGCATCGACAGCAGATGGTTCCGCAGGTACGGAACCGGGGGGACACCACACAGGCGGCTGGTCTGCCTGCCCCACGCGGGGGGTTCCGCGAGCTTCTTCCACGGCTGGGGGACCGCCCTGGCCGGACCGGGGACCGCCGACGGGGTGGAGGTGCTGGCCACCCGCTACCCCGGCCGCCAGGAGCGGCTGGAGGAACCGGCCCTGGACAGCGTCGAGGCCCTGGCCGACGAGATCACCGCGGCCCTGCTGCCGTTCGCCGACACGCCCCTCACCCTCTTCGGCCACAGCATGGGGGCCTCGGTCGGCTACGAGGTGGCGCTGCGGCTGGAGACCCGGCACGGCATCCGGCCCGACGCGCTCTTCGTGTCGAGCCGCAAGGCACCCCACGCGCTCACCCCCAAGGACACCTATCTCCGTGGTGACCAGGCCCTGCTGGACGAGGTCCGGGGGCTGGGCGGCACCGACACCGCGCTGCTGGACGATGTGGACCTGCGCGAACTCGTCCTGCCCGCGATCCGCGCCGACTTCAAGGCCGTGGGCACCTACGGCCCCCGCGCCGCCACTCCGGTGAGCTGCCCCGTCCGCGCCCACGTGGGCGACCGCGACCCCGGGATCACCGTGGCCGACATGCGGGCCTGGGCCGCCGTGGCCCCGGCCGGCTTCGACCTCACGGTGCTGCCCGGCGACCACTTCTACCTGGTCCAGCAGCAGGACGTCCTGGTCCGCACGCTGGCCGCACACCTCGGCTGAGGAACTGACTGCCATGGCCACCGCGACGGTAACCACGCCCCTCCGGCCGGAAAGCGGAGTCGGCGTACTCGACAAGGCATCGATGCTGCTGGGGGTGTTGGAGGCGGGCCCGGCCACCTTGGCCACCCTCGTCTCCGTCACCGGTCTCAAGCGCCCCACCGTGCACCGGCTCGCCCTCGCCCTCGAGCGGCTGCGGCTGGTGGCCCGGGACCCCGACGGGCGGTTCGCGCTCGGCCCGCGCCTCGGCGACATGGCCGTCGAAGCCCGCCATGACCGGCTGCTGCTCGCCGCCGAGACGGTGCTCCCCGAGCTGCGCGACCGCACCGGCGCCAGCGCCCGGCTCTACCGGCGCCGGGGGCAGCTGCGGGTCTGCGTGGCCTCCGCCGAGACGCCCGCCGGGGGCGACAGCGTGCCCGTGGGCAGCGCCTTCCCCATGAAGTCCGGGGCGGTCGCCCAGGCGCTGCTCGCCTGGGACGAGCCCGAGCTGCTCTGCGAGGGCCTGCGCGGGGCCCGGTTCAGCGCGTCGGTGCTCTCCGGGGTCCGCCGCCGCGGCTGGGCCCAGAGCTTCGGCGGCTGGGAGCCCGCCATGGCCACCGTCGCGGCTCCGGTCCGTGGCCCCGGTGGGCAGGTGATCGCCGCCGTGTCGCTGTCCGGGCCGGTCAGCCGGGTGACCCGGCACCCCGGGCGGCAGTACGGGGCCAAGACGATCGACGCGGCCGTCCGGCTCGCCGAACTCTCGGGCGGCTGACGGCCCGCCCCGCACCACCAAAAGCGCCCCGCCGGGCAGGGATCGCCCGGCGGGGCGTGTGGGATGACGGTCCGCGGTCCGCGGGATGGCGTGGCCGGCGGACCGTTCGGCGGCCACCGTGTGACGGCCGCCGAACGGATGCCGCTGCCATGCGACCGCTCAGCCGCAGCCACCCGCGTGGCCGCCGTCCAGGCTCGCCGCCATCACCGAGGTCTCGGCGCGCAGGGCGTCCAAGGTGTCGCTGTGCACGGCGTTGATGAAGGTGCCCACCAGACTCGCCCAGCGGGCGCTGGCGTCGCTCATCAGCGAGTGGCCCGCCAGGGACCCGGCGTATTCCGCGCGGTGCGGCTCCAGGGCCAGTTCGCTGATCACCTCGGCGAACACGGCCGGATCGGTCAGATCACGGCCCTCCAGACTGACCATCCGGCTCAGGCCCCCCTGCTCCAGCCAGGTCGTGTAGTCACGTTCCATTCTGGCCAGAATCTCCGTCGTATTCGTTTCCAATGCTTCCTCCCCGGTTTTCATGCGGACGCACGCCTGCGGCCGCGGAACCAGCATGGAATACCGCCCGTCATCGCCCTTGTTCAACGGGTGGGGGACGCCGCAGACGGTAATGCTGGTCGTATTGTGCGGTCGGGAGCGGGCGACGTGGCATCGAAATAGAATTCTTGACAGTGCGCCGGGTCAGACCCGGGGGAAGCGGGACTGGAGGCCCCACACCACGGGGTTGTCGCCGAGCCCCTCGTGCATATCGACGAGATCGGCGATCAGATCGTGCAGGAAGTCGCGTGCCTCCCGGCGCAGCGCCGCGTGCTGGAACGTCAGCGGAGCCTCCTCCAGCGGCACCCAGTCGGCGGTGATGTCCACCCAGCCGAAGCGGCGCTCGAAGAGCATCCGGTCCGTCGACTCGGTGAAGTCCAGATCCGCGTGGATCGCGGTGGCGGAACGGCTGCCGCGCGGGTCCCGGTCCAGCCGCTCCACGATGTCGCACAGCGCCCAGGCGAAGTCGAGCACCGGCACCCATCCCCAGGCTGTGGACAGCTCGCGGTCCGTGTCCGTATCGGCGATGTAGACGTCCCCGCAGAACAGGTCGTGCCGCAGGGCGCGCACATCAGCGGTCCGGTAGTCCGTCTGCGGGGGGTCCGGGAAGCGGCGCGAGAGGGAGTAGCCCAGGTCGATCACAGGGCCGATGGTGTCATGCGGCGCGGGGCCGCCGGCCGGAGGGCGGCCCCGCCCTCGCGCCCGCCGGTCCCGCGCACACGACGCGTGCCGTTCAGTGTCCCCGCGCGATCCACTCGTCCAGGTGCGGGGCCTCGTCCCCGATCGTCGTGGAGTCGCCGTGGCCGGTGCGGACCACCGTCTCGGGGGGCAGCGTCAGCAGCCGCTCCCGGATCGACTCGATGATCGTGGGGAAGGACGAGTACGAGCGCCCGGTCGCGCCCGGTCCGCCCTGGAAGAGGGTGTCCCCGGAGAAGACCGTGGTCAGCGCCGGGGCGTGCAGGCAGACCGCGCCGGGGGAGTGGCCGGGGGTGTGCACCACCCGCAGCTGGGCGCCGGCGACGGTGAGCACGTCGCCGTCGGCCAGCGGCTTGTCCGGGGCGCGGTCGGGGTGGCGCATCCGCCACAGCACCTCGTCCCGCGGGTGCAGCAGGATCGGCGCGCCGGTGCGGTCGGCGAGCGCCGGGGCCGCGTCGATGTGGTCGTCATGGCCGTGGGTGCAGATGATGCCGAGCAGCCGGCGGCCGCCGACCGCGTCCGCGATGGCGTCGGCGTCATGCGCGGCGTCGATCACGTACACCTCGTGGTCGTCGCCGATCAGCCAGACGTTGTTGTCGACCTCCCAGGTGCCGCCGTCCAGCGAGAAGGTGCCGGAGGTGACGAGGTGGTCGACGCGTACGGGCGGAGGGGTCATCAGAGGTTCACCACCGAACGGAGCACCTCACCGCGGTGCATCTTGGCGAACGCCTCCTCGATGTCCTCGAGTCCGATCGTCTCGCTGACGAACGCGTCCAGGCCGAGGCGGCCCTGCTGGTAGAGGTCGATCAGCATGGGGAAGTCGCGGGACGGCAGACAGTCCCCGTACCAGGAGGACTTGAGCGCCCCGCCGCGCCCGAAGACGTCCAGCAGCGGCAGCTCCAGCTTCATCTCGGGGGTGGGGACGCCGACCAGGACGACCGTGCCGGCCAGGTCACGGGCGTAGAACGCCTGCCGGTAGGTCTCGGGGCGGCCCACCGCCTCGATGACGACATCGGCGCCGTTGCCGTCGGTCAGCCCCTGGACGGCCTCGACGACGTCGGCGCTCTTGGCGTTGATGGTGTGGGTGGCGCCCAGCGAACGGGCCCAGTCCAGCTTCCGCTCGTCCAGATCCACCGCGATGATCTTCGCGGCGCCGGCCAGCCGCGCCCCGGCGACCGAGGCGGCGCCGACCCCGCCGCAGCCGATGACGGCGACCGAGTCGCCGCGCTGGACGTTGCCGGTGTTGATCGCCGCGCCGATCCCGGCCATCACCCCGCAGCCGAGCAGCCCGGCCGCGGCGGGCGAGGCCGAGGGGTCGACCTTGGTGCACTGACCGGCGGCCACCAGCGTCTTCTCGGCGAACGCGCCGATGCCCAGCGCGGGGGTCAGCGCGGTGCCGTCGGTCAGCGTCATGGGCTGGCCGGCGTTGTGGGTGTTGAAGCAGTACCAGGGGCGGCCGCGACGGCAGGCCCGGCACTCATGGCACACCGCCCGCCAGTTGAGGATCACGAAATCGCCCGGGGCCACCTCCGTGACGCCGTCGCCCACGGACTCCACGACGCCCGCCGCCTCGTGGCCGAGCAGGAAGGGGAACTCGTCGTTGATCCCGCCCTCCCGGTAGTGCAGATCGGTGTGGCAGACGCCACACGCCTGGACCTTCACCACCGCCTCGCCGGGGCCGGGGTCCGGCACCACGATCGTCTCGATCCTGACCTTCTCGCCCTTGCCGGGGGCCACCACGCCGCGTACCTGTTGAGTCATGGCAGCAGCGTAAGCGCTGATCAGCGGCTACGACAGGGATGACCGGGCATGGCGGGAATGGGCCGCACCGGTTCCCCGGTGCGGCCCATGACCGCTTCTGATCGAAGGCTTACGGTCCTACTTCACGTTGATCGCGGTCCAGGCGGCGGCGACCGCCTTGTACTCGGTGGAGCCGGAGCCGTAGAGGTCGGCCGCGGCGCTGAGGGTGCCGGTGCGGGCGCCCGCGTACTTGGTGGTCGAGGTCCAGTACGTGGTCAGGGCCCGGTACCAGATCTTGATGGCCTTGTCCCGGCCGATCCCGGTGACGGTCGAGCCGTCGTAGGTCGGGCTGTTGTAGCTCACGCCGTTGATGGTCTTCGCGCCGCTGCCCTCGGACAGCAGGTAGAAGAAGTGGTTGGCGGGCCCGGAGGAGTAGTGGACGTCGATGCTGCCGAGCGACGAGGACCAGTAGTCCCGGGACGCCCCGTCCTTGCTGGGCTTGTCCTGGTAGCGCAGCGGGGTGCCGTCGCCATTGATGTTGATCTTCTCGCCGATGAGGTAGTCACCGACGTCCGAGGAGTTGCCCGCGTAGAACTCCACCGCGGAGGCGAAGATGTCGGAGGTGGCCTCGTTGAGACCGCCGGACTCACCGCTGTAGTTGAGGTTGGCGGTGGCGGCGGTCACGCCGTGGCTCATCTCGTGGGCGGCCACGTCGAGCGAGGTCAGCGGGTTGGCGTTGCCCGAGCCGTCGCCGTAGGTCATGCAGAAGCAGGAGTCCTGCCAGAACGCGTTGACGTAGTTGTTGCCGTAGTGGACGCGGGAGTACGAGCCCACGCCGTTGTTCTTGATGCCGTTGCGGCCCAGGAACTCCTTGTAGAAGTCCCAGGTCTCGGCCGCGCCGTAGTGCGCGTCGACGCCGGCGGTCTGCCGGCCGCCGCCCCATACGTCGTCCGCGTCGGTGAACAGGGTGCCGGTGCCCGAGCTGCCCTGGTTCAGGTCATAGGTCTTGTGGTTGCCGCGCGCACCGTCGGTGAGGCTGTAGGTGGAGCCGCTCTTGGTGGTGCCCAGGGTCACCGTGCCGCTGTACTTGCTGGTGCCCGTGCCGTTCTTGACGGCTTCCCACTGGGAGAGCTGCTCGCCCGTGCTCGCGTCGGTGACGACGTGCAACTCGCTCGGGGTGCCGTCGGCCTGCGTCCCGGTGACGACGGTCTCCCAGGCCAGGAGGGGCGTGCCGGTGGCCGCCCAGACCACCTTCCGCGGCGACTTGGCCTTCTCGCCGGTGGTCGCCTTCGGCGCGGCCTTCAGCGCGGTGCCGGAGGCGGCCGAGGGGGTCACGGCGGCGTCGGTGCTCTTGACCGCTATGCGCGCGCTGGTGGCCTTGTCCACGGACTGGGTGCCGTTGGTCTTCTGGTGGACGACCAGGTCGCCGCCGAGGACGGGCAGCCCCGCGTAGGTGCGCTCATAGCGGGTGTGAACGGTTCCGTCCGCGTCCTTGATGACGTCGCGGACGAGGAGCTTCTCCTTGGCCCCGAGCCCGAGGGACTCGGCCTGCGCGGAGGCGTCGGCCTGGGCCGCCTCGATCGCGGTGGTGCGCTCGGCGGGGGTCAGCGAAAGCGCCGTGGCGCCCGCCTCGCGGGAGCGCTCCGGCTGGGCGCTGGCCTGGCCGGTCTGCACACCGATGACGACCATGGCGGCGGAGGCGATGAACGCGGCCGCGCGGACGGTCTTCTTGCGGGGGGAGGAAGCGATGGGTCTCACTCGGTCTCCTTGCCTTGGGGCCGCCGGGTCGCGGCCCTGGGTAGGGGGTGCGGACGGCCATGGGTGGGCCGCCCGGTCGAGCAGGAGTGGTGCGAGTGGTGCGCGTGGTGCGGTGGTGCGCGTCGTGGTGCCTGAGCCCTTACCGCGGAGTCAGCTGACGCGCAGCGAGCCGAGCAGAGATTGGCATCCCACCGATCGATTCGGATAGGTGCGTAACAAGAATTTGACTCGCCGTTGTTCAAGTAGGGGCGAATTCGGTCAGCGAGGCATGAGGCAACAACAGGTAGTTGATGCCGACTTATCCCTCTAGGTCATGCCCGCGCCACCGCGGCGGCCCTCCGGCCACCCGGGGTCGAACCGCGCTGATCGCGCAGGTGGGGAGCGTGGCGGGCCGCGCGGCGGCCGCGCAGGGCGAGGCGGGCGCGGTTTTGCCGTGTACGCGACGAGAAGTCGATCTATGCGGTGCCTGTGCGCCGCCGCGTCCCTCCGGCGGGCCGGACGGGGCCGTTTCGGCGGACCGCGCCCCTGGGCCGCCCGGTCAGAATTCCACCACCGCGCGGTAGCGGGCGCGGCCGTGGCGGACGTGGTCGAGCGCGTCGTCCAGGCGCGCGGCGGGGAAGGCCTCGACGGTGGGGCGGATGTCGTGCCGGGCCGCGAAGTCCAGCATCTGCCGGGTCTCCTTCGGTGTTCCCACGAGACCGCCGACGAGCCGCTTCTCGCCCAGCAGAAGGCTCAACGGGTTGATGGTGAGCGCTCCGTGGGGGACGCCGACCACGCACAGCGTTCCGTGGGGGCGCAGCGCCGCGAGATACGCGTCCCACGGCAGATCGGCCGAGACGGTGGAGAGGATGAAGTCGAACGAGCCCGAGCCCCGCTGGAGTCCGCCGTCCGCGTGGGGGCCGCCGTCCCCCTGGAGGAGGTCATCCGCGACGACGAACTCATGGGCGCCGAACCGGCGGGCGTCGTCCTCCTTCGCGGCCGTCGTGGAGATGGCCGTCACATGGCAGCCCCACTTGGCGAGGAACTGGAGCGCCAGATGGCCCAGTCCGCCCACCCCCACCACGGCGACCCGGTCCGTGGGCCGGACCCCGTACCGTACGACCGCCGAGAACACCGTGATCCCGGCGCACAGGAGCGGTGCCGCGTGCTCGGAGGCGAGGGCGTCGGGCAGGGGGTGGACATACCGCCAGTCGCCCGCGCGCACGCGGGTGGCGAACGCGCCCCCGACGCCACGCAGGACCAGGTCGTCCTTCTCCGCGCACAGGTGCTGCCGGCCGCTGAGGCACCACGCGCAGGCGAAACACGCCCCGGCCGTCGCCCCCACCCCCACCCGCTGACCGACCGCCAGCCGGGTGCCGTCCACAGCGCTGCCCACGGCCTCGATGACGCCGACCGCCTCGTGCCCCGCGACCACCGGGAACCGGGAGATGCCATACGCGTCGTCGACCGCGCCGACGTCGGTCTGGCAGACGCCGCAGTGCGTCACGGCGACGTCGACCTCCAGGGGGCCCAGGGGTTCCGGCTCGTACTCGTACCGCCGAACGGGGCCGCCGGCCCGCTCCACCGCGTAAGCGCGCACCGTCATGCGCCGCCACCTCGTTTCTAACTAACTAGTTGGTTTCGGAAATGCCGAGCCTACGCACCACCGTCCGGCGATAGCAACTAACCAGTTGGTAACCTGACTCCCGTGTCCCCCCGGAAAAGCGATGCCACCCGCCGCCGCCTCCTCGACGCGGCCACCACCGACTTCGCCGCCCATGGCATCGCCGGTGCCCGGGTCGACCGCATCGCGGCCGCCGCGGGCGTCAACAAGGCCCAGCTGTACGCCTACTTCGGAGACAAACTCGGCCTCTTCCGCGCCGTCTTCCGCCTGCACGCCGACGCCGTGGTCGACGCCGTGCCGTTCACGGCCGACGACCTCCCCCGGTACGCCGTGCGGCTGTACGACGCCGCCGTCGCACGACCGGAACTGGTCCGCCTGGCCACCTGGGCCAAGATGGAGGGCGTCGCCACCGACGACTCGGTGACCGAGTCATCGGTGGGCGCCGCCAAACTGAGCGCGATCGCCGAAGCCCAGCGCACCGGCCGCGTCATCGCCGCGATCGCACCGCCGGACGTCCTCGCCCTGGTCACCGCCATGGCCCTGACCTGGTCCCCGTCCGGCCTCCACGCCACCGCCCGCCCGGACGACCCCACCGCGGACCACGACCGCCGCAAGCAGGCCCTCGCCACAGCGGTGTCCGCCGCCTTCCACCCGGCCGCCACCCACCCCCCGCAGGAGTGACAACGGGCCCAACCGCCCGAGGCGGCTCACCCCGGCGCTTCGTTCCGGGGGCATGAAGCCGGGGCGTGCCGATGGCCGCGCCGGTTCCGGTCAGCACGGTGGCGTCCATCGCGCGGGCGATCCCGAAGTCGATCACGCGCGGGCCGTCCGCGGCCGGCAACACGTTCGACGGCTTGAGATCACGGTGGAGCAGGCCCTTGGCGTGGATGGCCTGCAACGCCTCGACCAGCCCGGCTGCCGGCGGCCACACCGAGTCCTCCGAGAACGCCCCGGCCTTGGCCGGAACACCGCCGCGGGCACGGCGCCCTCTACGGCCGCCGTTGAATGACAAGCTCATTCGGGATGAGACGACGGGAGAAAACGCCTCTTACCTGTTCCGCTTGCTTGGAGTGCACTCCAAGGCCATAGCGTTGAGGGCATGCCTGTATTACTGGGGTCTCGCCGGCGTCCCGGAAGGCTGCCTGACTTCTATACGGGCTCCCGGCTCAACACGAAATCAGCGGGAGCCGGACGATCGATATCCCAGGAGCATCTCTGATGCAACAACGCAAACTAGGGCAAGGCCTCGAAGTCTCGGCTCTCGGGCTCGGCTGCATGGGCATGAGTTTCTTCTACGGTCAGCCACAAGACACAGCCGAGATGACGAAGCTGCTGCGGGCGGCCGTTGACCATGGCGTGACTTTCTTCGACACTGCCGAAGTCTACGGCCCGTTCACCAATGAGGACCTGGTCGGTCAGGCGCTGGCACCGGTCCGCGACCAGGTGGTGATCGCCACCAAGTTTGGAATCAAGCACGGCGAGCACGGGCCGACCCCGATGTCCGGGGTCGACAGCAGGCCCGAGCAGATCCGCCAAGTGACCGAGGCCTCGCTCAAGCGTCTTCGAACCGAATGCATCGACCTGCTCTACCAACACCGCGTCGACCCCAACGTGCCCATTGAAGACGTGGCCGGCACGGTCAAGGAGCTGATCGCCGAAGGCAAGGTAAAGCACTTCGGCTTGTCCGAGGCCGGTGCCGCGACGATTCGTCGCGCCCACGCCGTGCAGCCAGTAACGGCACTGCAAAGCGAGTACTCGCTCTGGATGCGCGAGCACGAAACCGAAATCATTCCGACCTTGGAGGAACTGGGCATCGGTCTGGTGCCCTACAGCCCGCTCGGCAAAGGATTTCTGACCGGCAAGATTGATTCCAGCACGTCGCTGGCCGACAACGACCTCCGCCGCCTGCTTCCGCGCTTCAGCGCTGAAGCACGGCAAGCCAACCAGGTGCTGGTCGACCTGCTACAGCAGATTGCCGACGACAAAGGAGCCACGCCGGCCCAGATCGCTCTCGCCTGGGTGCTGGCGCAGAAGCCGTGGTTCGTGCCGATCCCCGGCACCACCAAGCTGCACCGCCTGGAAGAGAACCTGGGCGCACTCGACGTCGAGCTGACAACCGGCGACCTGCATCGGATCGAAGAGGCCGCGGCCAACATCCGGATCCAGGGCGAACGTGTCCCTGAGCAGTTGCAGTCACGGTTCGGCCGCTGAAAGCCTGTTCTGACTCCTGAAACCGCAGTCACCGCACGAACGGCAGCGTCCTCTTCCTGCAACGAAAGACCTCCCAGCGGTGAATTGGGGGGTCTCTTCGTGCCGACCAGGTCAGCCGGAGCGCGACGCTAGACGTTGACGCCGAAGTCCATACCGTACATGCGCGGGCTCCGTAGCACCCCTGCTAGTCCTTGCCAAACTGGCAGGTCAGAGCCTACATGCTCCACCCGCTGCTCAGTTCCTTACAGACTTCGGCACTCGTTGGCCGGTCGGCCGGATCGGGGCTGAGCATGGCTTCGATGAGCTTGCCGAGCACTCCGGCCACGTTCACCGGGCGGTGCGGTCCGTCCACGATGGCTTGCCGCTGATCCTTGCGGCTGGCGTCGTCCGGGTACGCGACGTGGCGCAGTCCGGTCGCGCTGATGAAGAGTGAGGCGCCAAGGGCGTAGACGTCCGCTGTCATGGTCGGGGTGGCCGTGCCGGTCTCCAGCACGCTCCGGGAGATCTCCGGGCTCTCGTAGTGGACGAGACAGCCCCGATAGTTGAAGTCATACGCGATGGGGATGTCTCCGCCATGGGCCAGCGCGAGATCAATGAGCGCTGTTCCCTCATCGCTGATGATCAGGTGTGCGGGTTGGACGTCCCCGTGTGCCCACCCCGTGGCGTGCAATGCGGCTACGGCTTCCGCGCACGACAGTGCTTCGCCTAGGTCGGGCTCTGATGAGGCCCCTTCGGCGCGGTGTGGCTGCCACAGGTCGTACAGGCTGGCGCCCTGGTGCCAGGGCTGGATGTTCCAGGTTCCGTGTTCCCATTCGCCGTAGCTGACGTTGCCCCTGTTGAGCTGCTGCAAGATCGCGCCCTCGCGGGCGGGGGCCAGGGCCGTCCATTCCTGAGCCTCCCATTCGCTTGTTGCTTTGATTGGGTAGCCGAGCTTCACGGCATACCGGCCCTGCTGCGTCTCGACCTCCCAAACAGTTGACCCGCGCCGGTCGAGTACGAGCCGCCTTCCTGAAGCCACCAGCGTCTCTAAGACGTGGGTGGGGATCTCGTACGACGCTGCTTCGGCCACGAATTCTGATCCTCTCCAGAGGAGCGAACCGCCCCTCAGCATGTGCCGAGGGGCGGCCCTGTCTCACATCACCGGCCGGAGATTACTCCGCCTGTCCGTACGGTCGTCCGCAGTCGGAATCGCACTGCGCGGCGTTCTCGCCGTTCACGGTCCACAGGTCATCGAAGACCATGAAGCCCGCTGCCTTCATGGCGTGCGCGCCGGCTGTGATGGCTTCCAGGGTGCGCCCGCACCACCGGGGGCCGGGTTGTGGTGCAGGAAGCGCCCGGCGTGCTGGTCGCAGAACTCCCCGTACGCCTTGGTGTGCAGGATGAAGGCGTGCAGACCCATGTCCACGTCGTCCGACGGGACCATGGGCACGGTGGCGGTGGCCACGGTCGCGAGGAACGCGACCGCCTGGTCGGCGATGCGCTCGGCCCGCTCCGGGGTCTGCGCGTTGTGGGTGGCCACGAAGTGGGCGAGGCTGCCGAATAACTCTTCGCTGACCAGTGAGCGGCCGGTCCGCTGGTCGTTCACTACTGCTGTCATTGGTGTAATCCCTCCCTGGTTGGAGTGGTGCACGGCACTTGCTGACCCGCCCCGACCGCCAGCCCTTCCTGTTGCGAACGATCGGGGCGGGGGTTCACCCACCCACCAGGCGGGAATCAACACCGTCCGGCGGGTGGAGTCATGGGATGCGTCAGGGCTACTCGCCGCCGGAATCGGGATGCGCCCGTGCCTCATTGGGGAACTGGACGTTCCTGGAGTCAGTCATCCACTCCTGTCCGCCCCTCTGGGGGCGGAGGAACGCGACGAGTGGGCCCGGCATCTGGTGATCGAAGATGAGTTCATCGACGTCACAGACGGCTTGAAGAACGCCCAGGCGCCCCGTGGCGGTGTCGTAAGCCTCCTCGCCCGGCTGGGGCCCCTTGTACGGGCTCGGCTCTTTCATCCGATCCACCCCCATCGAGGTCCGAACGGAGGCATCGTGTGACCGTCCGGATGGTGCCGGATCTTCAGTTCGCAATCAGCGGCAAGCCGGTAGTCACCGGCTTCCATGGCCTTGGCCTTCTCCTGCTTCAGCCGGGTGCACGTGGCACATGAGGTCATCGGGTCAGCCCTCCGCGCCCAAGGTGCTTGTCAATCCTCTGATGCAGGGCGTCCGCACGCTCGTCCAACTCCTGCTGAGTCGGGGACTTGGGCGCGTCTTGCTGTGCCTCCTGCGGTTGGGCCGGAGGCTCGATCGCGCTCACCGCGAGACCCCCAAGGCTTGCTGCCGCTCGTGCCGGATGACGTACAACGGCACGGGGTCGGTGTCCCAAGCGATCGGGAAGCGTTCTCCGGCCGCGATGCGCGGGAGCTGAAGCGTGGGCGTGTCTGCGTTACAGACAGGCACGCAGGCCGGGGCGGGTACGGGCACGGCACCGGCACCCGGTGCGGACCTTGAGGTATCGACTGTCCGATGGCGACCGGTGGCGGGGAATAACCTCCGCGGCCACGGCCTCATGGATCGGGCGATACGCTCTCTCATGTTGACGCTCCTTCGCAGCGTTGGCCATTCCCCCGGACCGGTCGCACGGTTGCGGGGGTCCTTCTCGCTCTAGGCAACCGCTCCACTACGCATCGCGGTACCGTGGCAAGAGCGGCAGTTTTTAAGAGCTTTAAGCGCCTGCTTTACTGGGGAGTTGAGCGTGTCGTGAGTGAGCGGGAGCGGAACGAGGGTCTGGAACGGCTGTTTCGAGAGACCGGGTGGACACTGCGGCAGCTCGTCCAGGAGGTCAACCGCATTGGCACCGAACGCGGAACGCCACAGAAGTACCGGGAGCCGTCCGCCCATCAGTGGCTTAAGGGGCACATGCCGAAAGAGGCTGCCCGACCGCTGATCTTGGAGGCGTTCGCCCGGAAGCTGGGCCGACCGATCACGCACACTGAGGCAGGGTTCCCCCTGCCTGCCGACGAGTCGAACGCACGCCTGAGTACCGTTGAGGCGTTGATCGACTTGGGGAGGCAGGACATGGACCCTTCGCGCCGCAGTGTCCTTGGCGTGAGCCTCTTCTCTGTCGCGTTGACTGTGCCCAATTGGCCGGACGTTGTAGGCCGGATGGAAGCCATTCAGACAGGGAAAGTGCAGCGCATCGGGATGCCTGACGTCCATACGGTCGTGGCCATGACCGAACGGATCTCAGAGCTTGATGATCAGTTCGGTGGCCGACACGCACGCCCCATGGCCGCTGCATTCCTAGTCAATACGGTTACTCCATACCTCCGCGCCGATGCTACGGAAGCGGTCCGTAAAGAGATGATGTCGGCAGCGTCAGATCTGTGTTACCTCACCGGATACATGGCTGTGGATGAGGGGGTTCACGGATTGGCGCAGCAGTACTATTTGAAGGCTTTGGAATTGGCCGGGTCCTCAGAGGATCACCTAACCTATTGCACCACGCTGCGGGGAATGAGCGTTCAAGCTGTTGACCTAGGCCACGGCCGGGAAGCCATGAAGCTAGCGAATTCCGCTGCTGCTGCATCCCCCAACGCGGGACCGAGGATGCGCGCATTCCTCGCGGGTCAACAGGCGCACGCCGCTGCGCAACTTGGCGAACGCAAGAATTCCCTTAGTTACCTTAAAGAGGCCGAGGTTGCCATGGAAAAGGCTGAATCTCGGTCGAAAACGTTCGGTTCGTATAATCCCTCATCGCTTACGTACCATATTGGTCAGGTGCGATACGAACTGGGCGACGTTCGCGGCTCCATTGTGGCACTGGAGGAATCCGATAAGCTGCGCCACCACTCATTCCGTCGAAACCGGGTGCGCTACCTATCCATGCTCGCCGAGCGCCAACTAGAGATTGGCCACCTCGAAGCCGCATGCGCCACTTGGGAAAAGGTCGTGGATATCTACCCCCAAGTGCAATCAGGTCAGTGTGACCGAAGTATCGCAAATATGCATTCTCGTATTCGACCTTACCTTAAGAACCATGCGGCACGGGAGCTTTACGAACGCGCACGAGTAGTCACGCCTGCGTCTCTCATCGCATAAGAGCGTGGTTGCTTGTTCTGGGCATCTAGCTAAGCTGTTTATTAGAGAAGATCGCGGAACGGGTTGATGGAGAACAAGTCCATCCAGGTGACCGCCGACACCTACGGGCATCTGGTCCCGGAGTCCTGGGAGCGCGGCCGGAAGGCCATGGAAGCGGCCATGCGGCCACAGATGACGGTCATCAAGGGAGGCGCCCCGAGCGGTCGGGAAGAGGTCGCACAGGCCGCCTAGCCGCTCCCTGACCCACACATGCCGAAGACCCCCCAAGGGAAAGTTGGGGGGTCTTCGTGCTGACCAGGTTGGACCGTGCTGGCTCTGTGCTGACTCAGTACTGCCTAAACCCGGGTTTTCGCAGGTCAGTAGGGCAACTCTAGACGTTGACGCCGAAGTCCTGGGCGATGCCGACCAGGCCGGAGGCGTAGCCCTGGCCGACGGCGCGGAACTTCCACTCGGCGCCGTTGCGGTACAGCTCGCCGAAGACCATGGCGGTCTCGGTGGCGGCGTCCTCGCTCAGGTCGTAGCGGGCGATCTCGGTACCGCCGGCCTGGTTGACGATGCGGATGAACGCGTTCCGCACCTGACCGAAGTTCTGGCTGCGGGACTCGGCGTCGTAGATCGAGACCGGGAAGACGATCTTCTCCACGTCGGCCGGCAGACCGGCCAGGTTGACGTTGATCTGCTCGTCGTCGCCCTCGCCCTGGCCGGTGAGGTTGTCACCGGTGTGGACGATGGTCTGGTCCGGCGTGGACTTGTTGTTGAAGAACACGAAGTGCTGGTCGGAGTAGACCTTGCCGTTGGCGTTCACGGCGATGGCGCTCGCGTCGAGGTCGAAGTCGGTGCCCGTGGTGGTGCGGACGTCCCAGCCGAGGCCGACCGTGACGGCGGTCAGGCCCGGTGCCTCCTTGGTGAGCGAGACGTTGCCGCCCTTGGACAGGCTTACAGCCATGGGGAGTCCCTTTCGTGGTCTCGATGGTCCGAGGCGACGGGCGAAGCCGTCGTCACCCTCCACAACGCCACGAACACACCGACAGGTTCCAGCTCCCTTTACTTTCTTTGCCAAACCCTGATGGCCTGGTGCGACGAGATGACCGGACCGGATAAGAAGATGACGCCATCGGGGTCGGCGCGCGACCATGGTGGCATGTCCGCGCCCTATGTCATCCGAGGTTCGGTCTGCTTGCCCGAGGCCGAGTTGATGTGGCGTTTCTCGCGCTCCTCCGGGCCCGGTGGACAGCACGTCAACACCAGCGACAGCCAGGTCGAGCTGCGCTTCGACCTCGCCCGCACCGAGGCGCTGCCGCCCGTGTGGAAGGAGCGCGCGCTGGAGCGGCTGGCGGGCCGCCTGGTGGACGGGGTGGTGACCGTACGGGCCGCCGAGCACCGTTCGCAGTGGCGCAACCGGGAGACGGCCGCCGTAAGGCTCGCATCACTGCTCGCGGAGGCGACCGCGCCACCGCCCAAGCCGCGCCGCCCCACCCGGATTCCCCGGGGCATCAACGAGCGGCGGCTGCGTGAGAAGAAGCAGCGCGGTGAGACCAAGCGGGGACGTTCGGGGCGCGGGTGGGTCTAGGCCCTGGTACGGCGGTGCGGCGGCCGACCGCGCTCACACCAGCGCGGACACCGTGCCCCGGATGCCGAGCAGTGACTTGCCGTAGATTTCGGCGGCGACCTCGGGGTTGAGGACGGCGTGCCGGCTTGCGGTCTCGATGTCGCGCCAGATGCGCTGGAGCGGGTTGGCTTCGCCGAAGCTCGAGGCGCCTTGGGCCGAGCACACGGTGCGGACCGCCTCGCGTGCGTGGACCGCGGCCCTGCCCGCGTCCATGCGCATCCGCGCCCGGGTGTCGTAGGCGGGGTACTCCCCGGTTCGCGCCGCCTGGTCGATGTCGTCGGCGGCGCGGTAGGCGTGCAGCTGGGCGGAGTCGGCGTGCGAGGCCGCGTGCGCGGCGGCGAGCTGGATCGTGGGTGCCTCGGCCTGGACGGTGTAGTGCGTCAGGGTCAGCCCCCTCTGCGGGGCCTTGGTGATCAGGAGATCGACGGCGGCGGCGGCCAGCCCGAGCTGGGGCCCGGTCAGCACCAGCGCGGTGGTGGGCACGAAGGGTGAGCGGTAGAGGGCCTCGTCGGTGAAGGGTGTGGCGTAGCGGCCATCGATGGCGTCGGGTACGGAGTGGAAGCGGTGAGCGGGCACGAAAAGGTCCTCGCCGACGAGGGTGTGCGAGGCGGTCCCGCGCATTCCCGCCACGTACCAGGTGTCCTCGATCGTCAGCTCCGACATCGGCGCGAGCACGATGCCGACGGCGTCCGCCGTGCCCTCGGCGTCGGGCCGGGTGACCCCCAGGACGGCCCAGTCGGCGTGGGTGCACCCGGAGGCCGGCGCCCAGCGCCCGCTCACCCGGTATCCGCCCTCGACCACGCGCGCGGTACCCGAGGGGGTCACGACACCGGCCACCCGGGCGCCGGGGCTGTGGGCCCAGACGTCGTCCTGGGCCTGCGCGGGGAAGAGCCCGACGAACCAGGCGTTGGCGTTGAGCAGGGAGGTCAGCCAGGCGGTGGAGCCGCAGGCGCGTCCGATCTCGCGGCTGACCTCCAGCAGGGTGCGGAAGTCGGTCTGAAGGCCGCCGTAGCGGGCGGGCCGCATCAGAGAGAGCAGGTCGGCCTGGGCCAGGGCGTCGATATTCCCGGCGGGCACCGCCCGTTCGCGGTCGGTCGCATCGGCGTTGGCGGCGATCAGTGGTCGCAGGGCGGCGGCGCGTTCGACGAGGTCGGCCCGCAGGGTGCGCGCGGCGTCGGTGGTGCGGGGTAGGTCGGTGATGGTGCTCATCGTCGTCACTTCCGTGTCGGGTCAGGGATGGGACAGCGGGTCAGCCGGCCATGGCGAGGCCGGAGTGGGTGCCGTAGGTCCGGCGGGCGTAGACCAGCGGGGCCGCGGCGGTCGACTCGGCTTCCTGAAGGCTGATGATGAGCAGGACGTGGTCGCCGCCGTCCACGTGGCGTCCGACGCGCCCCGCGGTCCAGCCGGCGGACTCGGGCAGGTAGGGCAGTCCGGCGCGGACGGTCCAGGTGAGGCCGTCGAACTTCGAGCCCGGCCCCTGGTGCCGGCGGGCGAATGCCGACGCCAGTTCCTGCTGGTGGGCGCCGAGGATGTGCACCCCCACCCGGGCCCCCGGCCGCAGGTGGGGCAGCAGCCCCGAGGAGCGGTCCAGCGCGAAGCTCGCGAGCGGGGGGTGGAGTGAGAGCGAGGCGAAGCTCGACACGGTGCTGCCGTGCGGCCGTCCGTCCGCGGACATCGCCGTCACCACGGTGACCGGGGCACACACCCCGCTCATCAGCTCGACGAAGGTTTCCTGGTCGATCATTGCCTGCCTCCCGGTGTGCTGGAATCGGTGTGCCGTAACGCGTGGTCCCGTCCTCGCCGCGTCCGGCAGCACCGAGTCAACTCCGCTTGTCAGGCGGCCGCTTGGTCTGCCGGCGGAGAATGCCGCTCTTCCGTTGGTCTGCGGGCTTACCGGCCTGCCGTGTCGGTCCGGTCCGCGCCCCCACACCGGGCTCACCGCTGGATGTCGCGGGGCAGGAGGACCGCGTCGCCCAGTTCCTCGGCGAGTGCCAGGGCGGTGTGGAGGGCGAAGCGGCGGTCGTCGAGGTCGCGTCCCAGCACCTCCTGGGCCCGCTTCACGCGGTAGGTCACGGTGCCCCTCGCCACGTGCAGGCGTCGGGCGACATCCATGAGGCTGCGCTCGGCGCCGAGGTAGGAGTACAGCGTGGTCCGCAGTGCCGCCATCGCCTCGCCGCGCTCAGCGAGGGCGCCGAGCTCTCGTCGTACGAAGTCACCGGCCGCCTCGAGATCGGTGGCCAGGAGCGCGATGGCGGCGACGTCGGCGTAGGCGGTGGCGTGCCGCGCATCCCGCCCCGCCTCGCGCCGCAGCCGCTCGACCCGCTCCGCGCGCCGGGCCTCGCGGTGCGAGCGGGCAAAGCCCGCGACGCCGACGCCCGGGGTGCCGAAGGCCGCCTGGACCTGCCGCCGGGACAGCATCTCCGCGATGGTCTCCCACGAACCGGCCTGGTGTGTGCCGTCCGGAGATCGCGTGCGGTCCGCGGATACGGTGCCCCATGCCCACAGCCGCCCCGCGGCCACGGGCACGGCCAGCGTCGCCGTGGCCCCCCGGACCCGGAGCACCTCCACAGCCGCCGCCTGAAGCGCGGAGCCGTCGTCCGGCGAATCCGACCACACCACCACCGCCTCATGCGTGCGCCGCAGGTCGTAGCCGAGGGCACGGGACGCCTCGTCGGCGTCCGCCGACGCGGCATCGCTCAGCAGGGAACGCACGAGGTCGGCCCGTGCCGCGGCCGCGCTGGTGCGCCATGCCTCATACTCTGCGAGGTAGGCGCGGATCATGGCGTCAGAGAGGTCGTCGACGTAGCTGAACAGCTCGCGGGAGACCGACGTGACCTCGTCGACCGCCACGTCCGGATCGACCAGCTCGGCGCAGGCCCGCAAGAACGCCTCGGTGGTTGCCGCGTGCCCGACCCGGACCCCCTGCAACACGCGTTCCAGTGGGATGGCCCGGTGGACGAACTCGCGGATGCCCTCCAGCGTCGCCTCACCGACGGGCGGGGCGGCGGCGCTGTCCAGCAAAGTGGACAGCGCCCGCAAGGTGGTCGCTTCATTGCCACGACGGAGCAGCTCGACCGCGGCCGGGCTCCCGCCGAGATGCGGCACCTCGGCGACGATCTGTCGCACGACCAGGTTATTCAGCTCGATCGCCCAGCGCACGGGGCCTGGACCGAGGCGCGCGACAGCGTCCTCGATCACCGTGCGCGGGCATGCCGCTCGGTCGAGATCGACCTCGCCCCGCGGGGCCAGTCGTGCGAGCCAGGCCCGCCGCAGCCGTTTCCGGCCGGTCTCGGTCACACCGTCCTCCCTCGGACATGGCGACAGCCTCGGCAGCTGCGTCGGGGACGGCCCACGGCAGGGCCGAACCAGCCGTACCCGCCGTATAGGACCGGGGCACGGCCCACCGGCCTGGTGCCGAGCACGGCCGGGCGGCCGGGCCGGGTTCGGTCAGGGAGCGAGTACGACCGTCTTGCCGGGCAGCCGCCCGGCGGCGGCGTCTTCGTGAACGGCGGCCAGATCGGCCACCGAGCGCTGGGCGGCGACGTGGAGTGCGAGCTTGCCGGCGTCCACCTTGCCGACCAGCTCGGCCAGCTGCGCTCCGTCGCTGCGGACCCACAGGTTGGCGCTGCGCACTCCCCGGGCGGGGTCCTCGGGAATCGGGCCGGCCGTGCTCGCGGCGACTCCGCCGTCGGCGACGTAGGCCGTCAGCTGTGCGAGCTCCTCCGGGGAGACCCGCACGTGGTTCACCACGGCCTGGAACGGGCCGCCCACGGCGGCCGGACCCGCGGCGAGGTCGAGAGGTCCGACGACCCGGTGCGCGCCGTAGCCGCGGAGGCGGTCGGCGTGCCGTGGCGTGCTCGCCGCGGTCACCTGGGCTCCCGCGTCGACGGCGAGCTGCACCACGAGGCTGCCCACCGCGCCCCCTGCCCCGTTGACCAGGACGGACTGACCGGCTTTCAGCTCGGCCAGCTCGAATGCCGTCTGCCAGGCCGACAGGCCGGTCAGCGGCAGGGCGGCGGCGTCGGCCAGCTCGATCGTCCGGGGCGCCGGGGCCAGGGACTCGGCCGGGACGGCGACGTACTCGGCGGCGCCCCCGGCGGAGTCGAGGGGCAGCATCGCCACCACCCGGTCACCCACCTGGACGTCCGACACGCCCGCGCCGAGTTCATCGACGGTGCCCGCCAGATCGATCCCCGGCACGTACGGGAGAGCGATCGGGATCATCTCGGCCAGGACACCGGCGCGGATGTGGTCGTCGACCGGGTTGAACGAGGTGGCCGCCACCCGCACCAGCACCTGCCCGGCCCCGGGAACCGGACGGTCGACGTCCTCGTAGCGCAGGACCTCACTGCCGCCGAACTCGTGGAAACGCATTGCCTTCATGACACTTTCCTCCTGGATCTGCTGATGCCGTCGCCAAGGGAGTGAGGCGATCGGGCGGGAACGGGAAGCACGCCAAGGTGCTCAGGTCAGCTGCACCGACCGGGTGGAGTTGCCCATCACCATGCGGTCGATGGCGCTCACGGCGCTGGCGGGGTCATCGGCGGCACCGACGGCAACCAGCAACGGGACGAAGTGCTCGGCCGACGGATGGGCGATGGCGGCACCGGGTGCCTTGAAGCGGTAGTCGACAAGGGCGTCGGCATCACCTCGGGCGAGGGCGTCAACGGCCCACGTGTCGAAGGCCGTGGTGGCCGCGGCGAGTTCTGGGTGCCGGAAGACAGCGAAGCTGTGCGTCATGAAGCCCGAGCCGAGCACGAGGATGCCTTCCTCGCGCAGGGGCCGCAGGCGCGCACCGAGCTCGAGCAGGGCGCCGGGGGCGAGGCTGGGCATCGACAGCTGTACGACCGGGATGTCCGCCGCGGGATACATGGCCATGAGCGGGATGAAGGCGCCGTGGTCGAGACCGCGGTCCGCGAACTTGTGCACCGGCGTCGGGCTCAGCAGGCCCGTGAGCCTGCGCGCCAGGTCGGTGGCGTCCGGGGTCGCGTAGGGAAGGGTTTTGTAGCGGGGATGGAAGCCGCTGAAGTCGTAATAGAGCGGGGTACCGGCGGCGGCTCCGGATATCGCGGCCGGGGCTTGTTCCCAGTGAGCCGAGACGACGACGATCGCCCGGGGTTTGGGCATCGACTGCGCCCAGTCGAAGAGGTCACCGAGCCAGAGCGGGTCATCGAGGGTGAACGGGGCCCCGTGACTGACGAAAAGGCTGGGCAGAGGACCGTCCGACGGGTGCCACGCCCGCTGCTGGCGCGCCTGTGGCAGAACCCGGGCCAGAAGGTCGTCGTACGCCGCGGCCGGAAGGGGTGATGGAACGGGGGAACCCGGGCTGTCCGGGGAGGTCAGGCTGCTCATGGGGGTCATCGAAATCGACTCCTTCGCTTGCCCAGGCAAGTTTCTTGACTTGCCTGGGCAAGCGAAACCGTAACCCGTTCGCACTTGCCCAGGCAAGTGATGCCACTTGCCTGGGCAAGTATGATGAGGCTTATGAACACCCAGTCACCCTGGCTCGACGACGACCAGCAGGACCTGTGGCAGGCGCTCCTCACCGTCGTCATCGCCCTGCCGGCGGCCCTCGACCGTCAGCTCCAGCGAACGTCGGGAATCTCCAACTTCGAGTACGGGGTGCTGGCCCGGCTGTCCATGGCCGACGGGGCCACGATGCGGCTCAGCGATCTGGCCCGGGACTGCGACAGCACCCAGCCCCGCCTGTCGAAGACGATGGACCGCTTCGAGGCCCGTGACTGGGTCGCCCGCCGGCCCGATCCCGGAGACGGCCGGTACACCCTCGCGACTCTGACCGACACGGGTCGGCAGAAGCTCGTCGAGAGCGCACCGGAGCACGTCGCACAGGTCAAGCGGCTCGTCTTCGATCCGCTCACCGCCGCCCAGCGCCGCCACCTCGGGACCGCGCTCGCCCGCATAGCCACGACCGTGCGTCGGGAACTCGAAGAACGCTGAGCGCCGGCTTCGGTCGGGTCTTCCGTCAGCCTTATCGGCCGGCGGTATCCGGTTGCGTCTCAGCCGCTCCCCGGGCACCCCGGCCCCGTGTTTGGTGAGGCCCTCAGCCCAGGGTGCGGTAGCGCCCCCGGTAGTACGTCAGCGGTCCGCCCTCCCCGGCCGGTGCCGACGCCTCGAGTACCCGTCCCACCACCAGCGTGTGGTCCCCGGCGGTCACCCGCTGCTCGGTGCGGCACTCCAGTGTCGCCAGCGCGCCCACCGCGAGCGGGGCGTCCGTATGCGCTCCGCGCGCCACGGTCATGTCCTGGAACAGCAGCCTGTCGCTGATGCGCCCCTTCATGGCGAATCGTCCCGCGATGTGCCGTTGAGCGTCCGACAGGACCGATACCGCCCAGTGCGGCTGTCGCTCCAGCAGCTCGTCCATCCGGGAACCGTTGCGAACGCTCACCATCACCAGCGGCGGGTCAAGTGACACCGACATGAACGCGGTGGCCGTCATGCCGACGTCCTCACCGCGCGGCCCCTCCTCCGGGTCGTGCGCGGTGACCAGCACCACACCGGCGGTGAACCGTGACAGCGCGGCGCGGAACTCGTCCTCACTCACCCCACCAGCATGGGGGACGGCGGACTCGGCTGGGGTGGAAGGCGTCGTAGAGCACACACCTCGACGCTAGACGCCCCCGCCCGCTCCCCGCATCGGGCGCCGGAACCATGCCCGGCTCAGCCGTCGGCCGTAGGCCGGGTGCGGCCGGGCGGCCCCCGGCGGGGTTCGGTCCTTCGCGCGACCACCTTGTATGACCAGGCGTGATCGTTCCGGGATTTGCGATCACAAAAACTAGGAGCGCTCCCATACGCTCTGTCGAAGGAGCGAATACGGTCTGTGACATAAGTCACAGCAGGCAGTAATTGTTGACCCTGTGTACCGAGTGAGCAGCTCGCTGTGATTCAGTGGCCGTGGCAATCGGACGACAAGAAGCCAGGAGTTTGCTGTCGAGGTCTCGGGGGAGTGCGAGCTATGGAGACCGAGTCGGAGCCGTACATCCGCCTTGCGACACTGCGGCAGCTGCACCAGGTGGTCGCCGATCTGAACACCGCCCGCAACTTCGCCGACACGCTCCAGGCCGTCGCCGACGGCGTCATCGCCGGACTCGGCTTCGAGCTGTCGGCCGTCAACCTCGTCCGCCCCGACGGAGACCTCGTCGTCGCCGCCGTCGGCGGCAGTCCGGGCGCCGAGGCGCTGATGGCCGGGCGGGTCGGCTCCCGTTCCTCCTGGGAGCGCCGGCTGGCCATGGGCGACCGCTGGGGCGATCTGCGCTTCATTCCGTACAGCGAGGGCTGGGTCCTGGACGACGACGACGTCCCGCAGTGGCACACGCCCGGCCCCGCGCCCCGCTTCCCCGACGAATGGCACCCCATGGACCGCCTGTTCGCCCCGCTCTACGCGGCGGGCGCCTCCGGCGGGGAGCTGATAGGCGTGCTGTCCGTCGACAAGCCCCGCAACGGCCGCCGCCCCGGCGCCTGGGGCCGCGAAGCCCTCCAGGTGTACGCCTTCCACGCCGCCGTCGCGATCGGCAACGCCCGGCTGCGCGGCAACATGCAGCGCGCCCTGCTGCGCCTGGAGCGCGAGCAGCAGGCGCTGCGCGCCAGCGAGGAGTCCTTCCGGCAGGCGTTCGAGTACGCGCCCAGCGGTATGGCCATCGCCGAGATGGGCGGCGATCAGGACGGCCGGCTGCTGCGCACCAACGACGCCCTGTGCCGGCTGCTGGGCCGCCCCGCCTCCGCGATGCGCCGCTGCTCGTTCTCCGACCTCGTCCACCCCGAGGACATCGGCACCCTGCTGCGCACCTCCGCCGAGGGCGGCCGCGCCGAGCTGCGGCTGGCCCGCCGCGACGGTTCGTACGTCTGGGTCTCGCTGCGCAACTCGGTGGTGGCCGACGCCGCCGACGGCCCGCGCTTCCTGCTCACCCATGTCGAGGACATCGAGGAGCGCAAGCGCCATGAGCTCCAGCTCGCCCACCGCGCCAGCCATGACTCCCTGACCGGACTGCCCAACAGCGCCGAGCTGCGCGCCCGCCTCGCCGCCCGGCTGTGCGCCACGCCGCCGCAGCCGGGCGGGGGGTACGAGGACGAGGCCGCCTCGCCCGACGGCGGCGTCATGGGCGGCGGGGTCTACGTGGACGCGGCGGGGCGTCTCCACGGCTTCGACGACTTCGAGTGCTTCGGCACCCCGCCCCCCGCCGACAGCGTCCCGTTCGACGGTCATGTGCACGTCATCCCGCCCAACGAGGACTCCGCCGCCGACGACGGTCACAAGGGACTCGCGGTGCTCTTCTGCGACCTCGACGGCTTCAAGTCCATCAACGACCGGTTCGGCCACCACGCGGGCGACGCCGTGCTCATCGAGGTCGCCCGCCGGCTGAGCAACGGCGTACGGGACGGGGACACGGTCGCCCGCCTCGGCGGCGACGAGTTCGTCGTCCTCGCCGACGGCCTCGGCCGGGCCGACGCCCAGGACCTGGCGGTGCGGCTGCGCAACGCGATCACCCCGCCCATCCGGGTGGACGGCCGGGCCGTCCGGGTGGGGGCCAGCTTCGGCATCGGCTGGGCGGGCTGCGGAATGTCCGCCGAAGAGGTGCTGCAATCCGCTGACCAGCGGATGTACATCGAGAAGCGGTCCCGCTCCAAGGAGCGCCGGCGGGCCGGATGATGCGCTGCCGCCGGGCCGGAAGAGGCGTTGGGGTGTCCGTGCGCGGTAGGCTGCGCCGATGCGGCCTTGCCGCCGACAGTGAACCGATCATGAATATTGGCCATCCGGACGGCACACGCTCTGTTGAGGCCCTCTCGCCCCTGATATGAGCTGTCGTGGCGCGTTCTCACAGTTGCGCCGATGGCCATATGCATAGGGGAGTGACCAGGGATGACGGCCGGCAACAACGGCTCGGACACGCCGGAGAACGACGACCCGTTCGCCTACCTGTATCGCTCGGAGGGCGACCAGGGACAGCAGGGCGGTCAGTCGGGTCAGCCGGGTGCCGCCCCCCGCACCGGTGGTTACGGCTACCCCGGTCCGGCCCAGCCGGGGGTCCCCCGCACCTCCTACAACCATGTGCGCGCGGTGGGTGAGCGCACCTACGGCCAGCAGATCCCGAACCAGCAGCCGCAGGGGTACGGCCAGCAGGGCGGCCCCGGCCGGCAGAACGCCTACTACGCCGCCCCCGAGACCCTGCCCGGCGGCGCTCCCCGGCAGCCCGGTGCGGCCGCCCCGCGCGGCGGCCACGGGGGCGGCGGCCGCGGCCCCAACAACAAGGGGCTGCTCATCGGCGCGATCGCCGTGGTCGCGGTGGTCATCGTGGGCATCGGCGTCGCCATGATCACCAACGGTGACGACAAGAAGGACGACCAGGCCGACCCGACCAACCAGCCCACGGCGAGCGCCAGCGCCCAGCCCAGTGGGTCCGCCGGGGCCTCCAAGGACCCGGATGCGGACCTGCCCACCGAGGACGCCGCGAAGATGCGGCTGGCCGGCGGCGCGGCCGCCGCGAGCGACATCCAGGGCGCCAAGGCCGAGGGCGGCACCTACGTCGGCGGGCTCAACACCCCGGGCGCGTCGGCGACCTGGACCGTGGACGTGGCCAAGGCGAAGTCGTACCGGCTGTACGTCACCTACGGCGTGCCCGGCGAGGACCAGAGCATGTCGCTGACGATCAACGGCAAGAAGGAGTCGCGGCCGCTCAACATGAAGAACTTCGCGGGCGCGCCGAAGGGCGACTACGAGAAGGGCTGGACGGAGACCTGGTCCATCGTCCAGCTCAACAAGGGCACCAACACGATCACCGTGTCGTGTGAGAACGGCGACAAGTGCGACGCCAACATCGACCAGATGTGGCTGGACAAGGGCTGACCACCCCCGTGGCAGGTTCCGGCCACGAATGATCCTCCCCGCTCCCTCTGTCCCCCGCCCCGCGCAGAATGGGCGGACGGCGCAGAGTGGGCGGACGGGTCGTCCGACGGCGGGGGCATGGGGGCAGCGGGTGAAGGTGGCTCAGTTCTCCCTGGTCCTGCTGGTGATGAGCGGGTTCATGACCGCCTTCGTGGTGAGCGCGCGGCGGCTGCTCGGGCTGCACATCGGCTTCATCCGGGCGCTCTTCGCCGGGCTGGTCAGCCTGGCGGGGCTCGGGGTCTTCAACCTGGTGATGCAGCGCCCCGAGCAGCAGGGCGCCCTCACCGGGGTGCAGTTCGGCTCCACGCTCCTGGTCACGATGGGATTCCTGGCCGCCTGGGAGGTGGTGTTCCCCAGCGGATCGATGGGTTCGCCGGCCAGCTGGCCGAGGGCACTGCGGTCGCGGATCGCCCGGGGCCGCCGCTACTCCCACATCGTCTCGATCGCGGTACGGCACGGGCTGCGCCCGTATCTGCGCGGTCGCTCCACCGGGTCCGTCCGGCTGGCCCGGCCGCTGCGGCTGGCCCTGGAGGAGGGCGGCCCCACCTTCGTCAAACTCGGCCAGATGCTGTCGACCCGGCATGACATGCTGCCGCCGGAGTTCATCAGCGAGCTCAGCAGACTCCAGTCCCAGGTCCCTCCCGAGCCCTGGCCCGCGGTGGAGAAGTCCTTGGCCGAGGCGTACGGGGTGCCCTGGGAGGAGATCTTCAAGGACGTCGACCCGGTCCCGCTGGCCTCCGCCTCCGTCGCCCAGGTGCACGCGGTGTGGTTGCGAGGTGGCGAGAAGGCCGTCATCAAGGTGTTGCGTCCGGGCGTCCGTACGGTCGTCGAGCGCGACCTGGACATCATCTGCCGGCTGGCCGCCATGCTGGAGCGGCGCACCCGCTGGGCGCGCACCCTCGGCATGGTGGGGCTGGCGGAGGGGTTCGCCGCCTCCGTCCACGAGGAGCTGGACTTCCGGGTCGAGGCGGCGAACATCGCCACGGTGGCGGCCGCGTGGGCGCGGCGGCCGCAGGACGGGCCCATACGGCTGCCGTCGGTCCGCGAAGAGCTGTCCGGTGAGCGCGTGCTGGTCCTGGAGTGGCTGCCGGGGGAGTCCATCGGTGCGGCCAAACGGCTTGCCACCGCGACCGACGCGGAGCGGCTGGACTGGGCGCGGGCCCTGCTCACCAGCATGTTCGATCAGATCCTGGTCGACGGCGTGTTCCACGCCGACCCGCACCCGGGAAACATCCTGCTGCTGGACGACGGGCGGATCGGACTCATCGACTTCGGCTCCGTCGGCCGGGTCGACGCCCAGCTGCGGTCCGGGCTCAAGCTGTTCCTGCTGGCCGTCAACACCGGTGATCCGGCCGCCCTGTACGACGCCCTGCTCCAGATCGTGCCCCGCCCCGACGAGATCGACGAACGTGGACTCGAACGGGCGCTGGGCCGCTTCCTGTCCCGCCACTTCGTGCCCGGCTCCACCCCCTCGGTGCAGGTGTTCGCCGACCTCCTCCAGCTCGTCGCCAGGTACGGGCTGACGGTGCCGCCGGAGGCGGCCGCGGTCTTCCGGGCGCTGGCCACGCTGGAAGGGACGCTCACCAAGATCTCCCCGGGGTTCAACATGGTGGACGAGGCACGCGGCGCCACCCTGGGGACGGCACGCCGCGGCACATCTCCCGGCCAGGGCGGGCCCGTAACCCCGGAACAGGTTCTGCCGGGGGAGCTGCTGGCCGCATGGGAGCTGCTGCGCCGGCTGCCGCGCCGTCTGGACCGCGTCACCAGCGCGTTGGAGCAGGGCCGACTGGGGGTCGGGGTGCGGCTGTTCGCCGACGCCCGCGACCGGCGTTACGTCCGCACCCTGGTCCATCAGGTGCTGCTCACCTTCATCGCGGCGACCAGCGGCCTGATGTCGGCGATCCTGCTGACCATCCAGCGCGGCCCGGAGGTCGTCCCCGGCACGGGGCTCTTCCAACTGCTGGGTTACCACCTGCTGGTGATCACGGCGCTGCTGGTGCTGCGCGTGCTGTTCGTCATCTCCCGGGAAGAGAGATAGGTGCGCTGGGTGTGCTCGAAGGGCGCTGAGTGCGCTGCCTCACGCCGCCGTGGGGTGCTCCGTCACCTCGACCTGGCTCAGCACCTCGTCGTAGACCGGTCGGTCGAACTCGCCCGCCACCGGGGCCCGTACGGCCGCCGCCGACAGGGCCACCGCGCGGGCCAGCCGGTCCGGCCACGGCAACTCCTCCACCAGCCCGGACAGCAGCCCCGCGACCGCCGCGTCCCCGGCCCCCGTCGGATTGCCCGTCAGCCGGCGGGGCGGGGCGGCGCGCCAGGTGCCGTGGGCGGTGGCCGCGAGCATGCCCTCGGAGCCCAGTGAGGCGGCCACCGCGTGCGCCCCGCGCCGCCGGGCGTCACGCGCGGCGCGCAGCGGGTCGGTGGCGCCGGTGAGTCCGGCGAGCTCCTCGGCGTTGGGCTTGACGACATGCGGGCGGGCGGCGATGCCCCGGCGCAGCGGTTCGCCGCTGGTGTCCAGCAGGGTGGGTACGCCCGCCGCATGCGCCTCCCGGATCAGCAGGGCGTACGTCCCGACGGGGACCCCGGGCGGCAGACTGCCGCACAGGGCGACCGCCGACGCCTCGCGCAGCAGCCGGCCGTAACGCTCCATGAAGGCGGACCACTCGGGGGTGGTGACGACCGGGCCGGGCTCGTTGAACTGGGTGGTGTCGCCCGTGGTGGCGTCCACGACACCGATGGTGCGCCGGGTGGTGCCGGCGATCGGGACCAGCGCGTCGGTGATCCTCCCCGGCCGTGCGCCGCCGGGGACCGCCCCCGGACGCGACCCGCCCCCGAGGCCGTCACCAGCCGTGGGGAGCTGGGCGAGCAGTTGCCGCAGCACCGTTCCGGTGACCCCGCCGGCGAAGCCGGTGACGACGGTGTCATGGCCGAGCGCGGCCAGCACCCGGGCCACGTTGAGGCCCTTGCCGCCGGGCCGTTCGAGGGCCTCGGTGACGCGATGGGTGGCGTGTGGGCGCAGTTCTGGCACCCGGTAGGTGATGTCGAGGGCGGTGTTGAGCGTGACCGTAAGGATCACCCTGGCATCCCCTCTCCCGTCCCCCCGCCGGACGGAGATTCCTGTGCTGAAGCGTGCGACTGTGCGCCGAGCGGTGCCCGTGCCCGAGCGATCATGCCAAAACGAGTGGCGTCGGCCCAGACCTCCGTGTCGTTCCGGACACCGTCCGGACACCTCACCGCCGCCTGGAATCAGGGCACTTCAGCCCAGTTCGGGACGGACCACCCAGTCGCCCCGGCGCATCACGCCCCGCAGCCGGAAGCCGTCGTCGAGCACGACGAGATCGGCGTCCTTGCCCGGCTCCAGCGAGCCCACCCGGTCGGCGATGCCCAGCACCCGGGCGGGGGTGGCGGACAGCGCCCTTACGGCCTCCTCGACGCTGAGCCCGTCGACCGTGACGGCCCGCCGGAAGGCCCGGTCCAGGGTGAGGGTGGAGCCCGCGATGGAGCCGGCCGTCGGCCCGTCGCTGATCCGTGCGACACCGTCCTTGACCTCGACCTCCATCGGGCCGAGCGGATAGCGCCCGTCGCTCATGCCCGCCGCGCCCATCGCGTCGGTGATGAAGGCGACCCGGTCCGCGCCGGCCCGGTGGAACGCCAGCTGGAGCGCGGCGGGGTGCAGATGCGTGCCGTCGTTGATCAGCTCGACGGTGACCCGCTCGTCCTCCAGCAGCGCCGCGATCGGTCCGGGGGCGCGGTGCAGCAGTGACGGCATCGCGTTGAACAGGTGGGTCGCCACGGTCGCGCCCGCCTCGACGGCCTCCAGCGTCGCCTCGTACGTCGAGTCGGTGTGGCCGACGGCCGCGCGGACTCCGCTGTCGGCCAGCAGCCGTACGGACTCCAGCCCGCCCGGCAGTTCGGGCGCGAGGGTCATCATCCGCGCGGTGCCGCGCGCCGCGTCCACGAGCTTGCGCACATCCGCCGGATCGGGTGCGCGCAGCAGCGACGGCTGGTGGGCACCGCAGCGGTGGGGGGAGATGAACGGCCCCTCGAAGTGGATGCCCGCCAACTCGCCCTGCTCCACCAGTTCCGAGAGGGCGGCGGCCTGCTGGGCGAGGTCGTCCAGATCGCCGGTGACGGTGGAGGCGAGCATGGTGGTGGTGCCGTGCCGCCGGTGCGTACGGATGGCGGTCAGGGCCTCCTCGGGGGTGCCCGCCGAGAACGAGGCCCCGCCGCCGCCGTGCACATGCAGGTCCACGAAGCCGGGGACGATCCAGCAGCCCGGCAGGTCGAGCACCTCCCCGCCGGGGGCGGACGCCGGGTCCGCCGCCGGTCCCGTCGCGGCGGTGTGCGCGTCCGTCGCGGCGATGCGCGTGCCGGTCGCGGCGATGCGCGTGCCCTCGATCGTGACCCGCCCGTCGTCGACCACGCCTTCCGGCCGGACCACCCGGGCGCCCGTGAGAACCGTTCGCTGGACCATCAGGTGGTTACCTCCGTAGAGAGACGATCCCAGGCGAGCAGACCCGCGCCCAGGCAACCGGCGGTGTCCCCGAGGGCCGCCGGGACGATACGGGGAAGCTGCTGGAAGGTGAGCCGCTCCTCGACCGCGGTACGCAGCGGTGCGAACAGCGTCTCGCCGGCCTCGGCCAGCCCGCCGCCGACGATCAGCACACCGGGGTCCAGCAGGGTGAGGGCGGTCACCAGACCGTCGGCGAGCGCGTCCACCATCTCCCGCCACACCGCCACGGCCTTCGGGTCCCCGGCCCGGACGGCCTTGGCGCAGTCGGCGGCGGTCGCCGCCGGATCGCCGCTCGCGTCGGCCCAGGCACGGCCCACCGCCGACGCCGAGGCGAGCGTCTCCAGACAGCCGGACTGGCCGCAGCCGCAGGCGGGGCCGCCCGGCCGGACGACGATATGGCCGATCTCGCCGGAGGAACCGTGCGCTCCGGGGTCGACGCGCCCCTCGACGCCGATGGCGCCCGCGATCCCGGTGCCGACGGCCACGAACAGGAAGCGCGGGGCGCCCTCACCCGCTCCTATCCGCCCCTCGGCCAGCCCGCCCATCCGGACGTCGTGCGCGAGCGCGACCGGGATGCCGTCCAGCCGCTCGGTCAGCAGCGCCCGCAGCGGGACGTTGCTCCAGCCGAGGTTGGCGGCGAAGACGGCCACTCCGCGGTCCTCGTCCAGGACCCCGGGCACGCCGACCCCGGCCGCCACCGGGGGCCCGCCGAACCGCCGCTCGCCGATCTCGCGCAGCTCGGCGGCGAAGTCGAGGATCGCGGCCACGACCGCGTCGGGTCCGCGCTCCCGCCCGGTGGGCCTCCGGGCCTCGTGGAGGAGTGTGGTGTCCGCCCCGATCAGGGCGGCCTTCATGCCGGTGCCGCCCACATCCAGGGCGATGACGTGTTTCACAGGGAACAGTCTCCCGCGATCCACCATGAGAGGTCTAGTCCACTCGCCGCTTCTCGCCGCTTCTCAGCGCTTCTCGGCGCTTCAACGCCGTGACTTCCGGCCGCCTCGCACCGCTTCTCGTGCGGAGATCGCACCCTTGCGCACCAGGGGATTGGTATGAACCAACCATTCCGCTTGTGCCTGCGTGACGCATCGCACTTGGGTGTGTAGAACCCCGCTGACCTGGGAAGGCGCCACGTCGACAGAGAAGCGGGATGCCCATGGTGTAGACCCTGTGGAGGTTTGTGAGGCAGACTCGCTCGACCTCGGGGGAGGCCCCTGGAGGATGAATCAAGCCAGAGGGTGGGAAACAGCGGTGCAGCGGCGACGGTTCTTGGGTCTGACGACGGCGGGTGTCGCCGCGGTGGCGGCCACCCCGGGGCTCACGGCCTGCGGCGGCTCCGGTTCGGACGGCGACGTCACCTTGAAGATGGTCGCGGCCGACTACGGCGACAGCACGGCCAACAGCTCCCAGAAGTACTGGGACAGGCTGGTCCGGGCGTTCGAGGCGAAGCACCGCGGCATCAAGGTCGACGTGAAGGTCTACAGCTGGACCGATGTCGACCGGCGCGTCGCCGACATGGTCAAGAAGGGGCAGGCCCCGGACATCGCGCAGATCGGCGCGTACGCCGACTACGCCGCGCAGGGCATGCTCTACCGCGCCGACGAGATGCTCTCCATCCCCACCCAGGCCGGTTTCATCGCCTCCATCGCCCATGCGGGTGAGGTGAGACGGGTGCAGTACGGGGTGCCGTTCGTGGCCAGCGCCCGGCTGCTCTTCTACAACAAGAAGCTCTTCGACCAGGCCGGCATATCCTCCGCCCCCACCAGCTGGGACGAGCTCAAGGAGACCGCGGAGCTGCTCAGGTCCAGCGGGGTGAAGATCCCGTACGGGCTGCCGCTCGGCCCCGAGGAGTGCCAGGCCGAGACCATGATGTGGATGCTCAGCGGCGGTGGCGGCTACACCGACACCAACGGCAGCTACACCATCGACTCCACCCAGAACATCAAGACCTTCGAATGGCTGCGGGACGAACTGGTCGGCGCCGGCCTCACCGGCCCCGGCTCCCCGGCCCGCACCAACCGGCAGGACACCTTCGACGCCTTCACCCGCGGCGAGGTCGGCATGCTCAACGGCCACCCGACCCTGATGCAGCAGGCAGCCGGCCACGGCATCAGCTACGGCACCGCCCCCCTGCCCGGCCGCAAGGGCAAGGCCGAGTCGACGATGGGCGTCGCCGACTGGGCGATGGCCTTCAAACAGAACGGCCACCGCGAGGAGATCGGGACCTTCCTCGACTTCGTCTACAGCGACAAGAACGTGCTCGCCTTCGCCGACGAGTACGACCTGCTGCCGGTGACCACCTCCGTCGAGCAGACGATGCGCGACGACCGTGAGCACAAGCGGCTGTGGCAGTTCCTCGACGAGTTGGAGAGCGCCGAGTTCTACCCGGCCGACAAGACCTCCTGGGCGGAGGTCAGCAAGCTGATCAAGGAGAAGATCGGCTCGACCGTGGCCAAGGGCGGCGACCCGGCGAGCGTGCTGGGCCAGATCCAGCGCGAGGCCGACGCCCTGGAGAACGCGGGGGCATGACGGACACCGTGGAGAATGCGGGGGCATGACAGTGGACAGGCCCACCACGCCCGGCCCGCCCGGCCCGGACCCTTCGGAAGACCCCGCCGAGCAGGACCAGGGGCAGGGGCAGGACCAGGGGCAGGGGCAGGACCAGGCTCAGGAGCGGGGCTCGGGAGCCGGGCTGTCCGACCGTGACCGGTCCGTGCTCGCGGTGGAGCGGCGTGGCTGGCCGGGCCCCGGCGCCAAGGAGCGCGCGATACGGGAGCGGCTCGGCATCTCCCCGACCCGCTACTACCAGCTGCTGAACGCGCTGCTGGACGACCCCAGAGCCCTGGCACACGACCCGGTGACCATCAACCGGCTGCGCCGGATCAGGGACGAGCGCCGCGAACGGCGCTGAAGCCTCCCCCACCGGCGCGACGTCTACGGGGGCAACCGACGCGACGCCGTGGGCGGGGCAACCGGCCCGACGCCCGTTGAGCCGTTCTCCGGTGCGGCGCCCGTGGTGTGGTCACTGGCGGGAGCCGTCGCGCTGCTCCTCGGCGAGGCGCCCACGATGCGGTTCACCGGCCCGACGTCCAGGTGCGGTTCACCGGCCCGGCGCCCGTGGTGTGTTCACCGGCGGGACGCCATCGCGCCATTCACCGGGGGGACGTCCATGGGGTGGCCACCGGAAGCCCGTCGTGGCGTCGGGGCCGGTAGGGTCACCGCCATGGGCAGCGCTATGGGCAGTCATCCCCTCCCCGTACCCACCACCTCCGTCGGCCGTGAGGGCCTTGCCGCTCTTCTCGAACGGCCCGGCCACGCCGTCGTCGGACTCGACTTCGACGGCACCCTCGCCGAGATCGTCCCCGACCCCGACCGGGCCCGCGCCCACTCCGGCGCCGTCCCCGCGCTCTCCCGGCTGGCCCCGCGGATGCGCTCCGTCGCGGTGATCACGGGCCGTCCGGCCGAGGTCGCCGTCCGGTACGGCGGCTTCGCCGGGGCCGAGGGGCTGGATGGGCTCGTGGTCCTCGGCCTCTACGGGGCCGAGCGCTGGGACGCGGCGAGCGGCGCCGTCCAGGCGCCCGAACCGCACCCCGGCGTCGCCGACGTCAAGACCGAACTCCCGGCCACCCTCACCGCGCACGGTGCCTCGCAGGGCACGTGGATCGAGGACAAGGGCCGCGCCGTCGCCGTCCACACCCGCCGCGCCGAGGACCCCCAGGCCACGTTCGAGCGGCTGCGCGCACCCCTCCACGCACTGGCCGAGCGCCATGGGCTGATCGTCGAGCCCGGCCGGCTGGTGCTGGAGCTGCGGCCGCCGGGCATGGACAAGGGCGTGGCGCTCACCGAGTACGTGCGGCGGACGGGCGCGGCGGCCGTGCTCTACGCGGGCGACGACCTCGGTGACCTGGCCGCGTTCGCGGCGGTGGAGCGGCTGCGCGAGGAGGGCGTGCCGGGGCTGCTGGTGTGCAGTGGCAGCGCGGAGGTGACCGAGCTGGCCGAACGGGCGGACCTGGTGGTCGACGGCCCGGCGGGCGTGGTGGGGCTGCTCTCGGCCCTGGCCGACGCGGTCGGCGGCGACGCCGCCTAGGGCCCGCTCGGACAGCTCCCGGTCCGGGGCCGGTTACGCCGGTTACCCGTCAACACTCCCCGAGCGGCGCATCGCGGGCGGTCACCTCTACAGCGCCCGCAACTGCGCCAGGAACCACGCCTGCGGCGGCAGCGCGGTCGCGGCGGCGGCGAGCCGCTTCGTACGCTCCGCGCGCTCGCCGTCGCCCATGCGCAAGCCCTCGTGCAGCGCCTGAGCCGTGGCCTCCACGTCGTACGGGTTCACCACCAGCGCGTCCTCGCCCAGCTCGGCGTAGGCCCCCGCCTCCCGCGACAGCACCAGCGCACATCCCCGCTCGGAGACCACCGGCACTTCCTTGGCCACCAGGTTCATTCCGTCCCGGATGGGGTTGACCAGCGCCACGTCCGCCAGCCGGTAGGCCGCGAGGGAGCGGGCGAAGTCGTCCTTCACGTGCAGTGCGACCGGGGTCCAGCCCTCCGTGCCGTACTCGGCGTTGATCTCGTCCGCGAGCCGTCGCACCCGCTCGGTGTAGTCGCGGTAGACGGCGAGGTCCTGGCGTGAGGGGTAGGCGAAGGCCACGTGCACCACGCGCTCCCGCCACTCGGGACGGGTCTCCAGCAGCCGCCGGTACGCCAGCAGTCCGCGCACGATGTTCTTGGACAGCTCGGTGCGGTCCACCCGGACGATCGACTTCCGGCCCGCTCCGATCTGTGCCCGCAGGCTGGTCAGCCGCTCGTCGACATCCGCCTGCCGCGACCGCTCCCGCAGGAAGTCCGCGTCCGCGCCCAGTCCGTGCACGCCCAGCCGGGTCTCGCGCCCCTCGAAGCGCACGGCCGTCGCCGCGCCGTCGCCGTCCCGCACGACCTCCGCGCCCAGCACGGCCGCGCAGCAGTCGGCGAAGGCGCCGGCCCAGCGCTCGGTGAGGAACCCGGCGCGGTCGCCGCCGAGGATGCCGCGCAGCACCCCCGCCGCCGCCTCGTCCGGCAGCAGCCGGTAGTAGTCCGGCGGCGCCCAGGGCGTATGGGAGAAGTGGCCGATCCGCAGGTCGGGGCGGAGCTCGCGGAGCATCCCGGGCACCAGCGCCAGGTGGTAGTCCTGCACCAGGACGACGGCCTCGTCCACCGCCTCCCGGGCGAGCGCGTCCGCGAAGGCCGCGTTGTAGCTCTCATAGGCCGCCCACTGGGCGGCGAACTCGGCGTCGAAGACCGGCTCGACCGGGGTCTGGTAGAGCAGGTGGTGGACGAACCACAGCACCGAGTTGGCGATGCCGTTGTAGGCGGCGGCGAAGACGTCCGGCGCGATGTCGAGCATCCGCACCTGCTGACCGCCGGTGTCACCGGGGTTCAGATGGTTGGTCCCGGCGCGCCGGGCCGCCTCGCGGTCGGCCTCACTGAGCGCCGCGCACACCCACACCGCGCCGGCCTCGGGACCGATCGCGCTGAGGCCGGAGACCAGCCCGCCGCCGCCGCGCCGGGCGGTCAGCGAGCCGTCCTCGCCCAGGGTGTACGAGACCGGACCGCGGTTGGAGGCGACCAGGATCGGGGCGGTACGCGGGGCTGCCATGTCGCGAGCCTAGCCACGCGCGGCCCCGCGCAAACGTACGTACGGTTTCTTGCCCCGTAGGTGTGTCGCCGGCCGCCACGCGCGCCACGCGTCACCCCGGCGCGCAGGCGCGCAGGCGCCGTGCGCGGGCTCACGCCGCGGGCTCACGCCGCGCGGCGCGCCGCGTACTCCGGGATCTCGATCATCGGCGGCCGCTCCTCGGTGTCCACGGAGGTGGTACGCGGCTCGAAGCCGTTCTCGCCCCGGTCGAACTGGGTCAGCCGCGGCCGCACCAGGTGGCCGCGGGCCAGCCGCAGCTGCGCGGTGCGGTAGATCGCGGCCGCCATCCGGCCGAGCGCCAGCCCGTCCTGGTGGCGGTGTTTGCGGACCCCGACGTCCACCTGGCCGAGCGCGTCGAGGCCCACCGTGTGCAGCGCGTCGACCAGCAGTCCCAGCTCGACCCCGTAGCCCACCGGGAAGGGCAGCCGCTCCAGCAGCGAGCGGCGGGCCGCGTACTCACCGCCCAGCGGCTGGACGAATCCGGCCAGCTGGGGCCAGTGCAGGTTCAGCAGGGGCCGCGCGACCAGTTCGGTGACCCGGCCGCCCTGGCCCGCCGCCTCGCCGAGCGGACGGTCGTACATGCCCTTCACCAGCTGGAGCGCGGGGTCGGTGAGCAGCGGGCCGACGATCCCCGAGACGAAGCGCGGGTCGAATTCCCGCAGGTCGGCGTCGATGAAGCAGACGATGTCGCCGCTGGTGGCCAGCAGCGACCGCCACAGCACCTCGCCCTTGCCGGGCAGCGCGGGCAGCCGGGGCAGCAGCGAGTCGCGGGCGACGACGGTCGCGCCCGCCGCCGCGGCGACCTCGGCGGTGCGGTCCGTCGAACCGGAGTCCAGCACCACCAGCTCGTCCACCAGCGGCACCGCCTCGCCCATCAGCTCACGGCGGATCGCCCCGGCGATCTCGCCGACCGTGGCCTCCTCGTTCAGGGCGGGCAGGACCACGCTCACCGTCGTCGTCGTGGCCCGCTTCGCGGCCAGCAGGCGATCCAGCGGACGGTCGTCGGCAGACCAGGAGCGGTGCTTCAGCCAGCGCTCCACCTCATCCAGCACCTGTGTCTCTCCCTGCTGTGATCCATCTCGCGCTTCGGACGGCTACCTCAACCATCCGGGCCTTCGGTTACAGTCTTGAACAACGCGCATGACCGTCGTATGTCGGGGTCGACCTCGGTGTTTACCGAAGATGGCCGACCGGCACGGCCGTGCTGACAAACGCTCCGGGCCCGCCCGGTGCCATACCGCTCATCCAGAGGGGCAGAGGGAACGGCCCGTTGAAGCCCCGGCAACCCTCCAGCTGGTCTCGCGCTCCGCAGCGAGGCTCCGAGCTTCCGCAGTGAGGCTCCCAGCTAGGGAAGGTGCCAATTCCGGCTCGTGGCGAAACGCGTCCCGAGGAAGATGAGGAGAAAGGGCCTCGCCATCCATGGCTGTGCAGTCAGTAGAAAGCTCAACCACTTCCTCCACCACCTCCACCTCCGCCGCCTCCAAGGCTTTCGGCCCTGCCGTCGCATTGTCCTGCCGGGAGTGCGGTGAGCGGTTCGATCTGGGCCCGATTTTCGCGTGTGAGGTCTGTTTCGGGCCGCTCGAGGTCGCGTACGAGCTGCCGGCCGGCGACCCGGAGGGGCTGCGCCGCCGGATCGAGGCCGGCCCGAACAGCATCTGGCGCTACGCCCCGCTGCTGCCCGTCCCGGCGGACGTGGCGGACCTGCCCAGTCTGAACCCCGGTTTCACCAAGCTGGTCAAGGCCGACCACCTCGCCCGTGAGCTCGGCGTCACCGGTGAGCTGCACATCAAGGACGACTCCGGCAACCCCACCCACTCCTTCAAGGACCGGGTCGTCGCCATCGCCGTCCAGGCCGCCCGCACCTTCGGCTTCACCACCCTCTCCTGCTCCTCCACCGGGAACCTGGCCGGCGCGGTCGGCGCCGCGGCCGCCCGCGCGGGTTTCCGCTCCTGCGTCTTCATCCCGCACGACCTGGAGGCGGGCAAGGTCGTCATGGCCGCGGTCTACGGCGGTGACCTGGTCGGCATCGAGGGCACCTACGACGACGTCAACCGCTTCTGCAGCGAGCTGATCGGCGACCCCGCGGGCGAGGGCTGGGGCTTCGTCAACGTCAATCTGCGGCCCTACTACGGCGAGGGCTCCAAGACCCTGGCGTACGAGATCTGCGAGCAGCTCGGCTGGCGGCTGCCGGACCAGATCGTCATCCCGATCGCCTCCGGCTCCCAGCTCACCAAGATCGACAAGGGGCTGAAGGAGCTGATCGCGCTCGGGCTGGTCGAGGACAAGCCCTACAAGATCTTCGGCGCCCAGGCCGAGGGCTGCTCCCCGGTCTCCGCCGCCTTCAAGGCCGGCCATGACGTCGTACGGCCGCAGAAGCCGCGGACCATCGCCAAGTCGCTGGCCATCGGCAACCCCGCGGACGGCCCGTACGTCCTGGACATCGCCCGCCGTACGGGCGGCGCGGTGGAGGACGTGAACGACGAGCAGATCGTCGACGCGATCAAGCTGCTGGCCCGCACCGAGGGGATCTTCGCGGAGACCGCGGGCGGCGTGACCGTCGGCGTGACCAAGAAGCTGATCGAGGACGGCCTGCTCGACCCGTCCCTGACGACCGTCGTGCTGAACACCGGCGACGGCCTCAAGACCCTCGACGCGGTGGCTCCCACCACGGGCCCCTCCGCCATCATCCGCCCCACCCTTGACTCGTTCCGAGAGGCTGGCCTCGTATGAGCGTCAACGTTCGCATCCCGACCATCCTGCGCACCTACACCGGCGGTCAGGCCGAGGTCACCGCCGAGGGCGCGACCCTCGCCGAGGTCCTGGCGGACCTGGAGAAGAACCACCAGGGGATCGCGGCGCGCGTTCTGGACGACACCGGCAAGCTCCGCCGCTTCGTCAACGTCTACGTCAACGACGATGACGTCCGCTTCGCCGACGGCCTGGCCACGGCGACCCCGGACGGCGCCGGCGTCTCGATCATCCCGGCGGTCGCAGGCGGCTGCTGACCCCGCGTCCCCCTCCTCACCTTTGACGTCGCCCCGTCCGGGGACAACCGGACGGGGCGATTCCGTGTGTGGAAACGCGATACAGTTGCCCGGATTCCCCAGTGCACCCGGGGCCGGAGCCACATATGAGAACTCGTCAACTTGTGCGTAAAGTGTGTGCATGAATTGTCGGGTTGGTCCCTTATGTCCCGCCCGGCTTGCCCGAACTTCATATGAATTCTCGCTTTTAACCGTTCGGCCGTGCCCAGAATTCTCGTCCGATTGACCTGTTGCAGAGGGCGTTGGGACGGATACATTCAGCGGCGGTCGACGCGTTCCGGCGCACACCCCCCACATCCGGGGGGTGAGGTCTGACCCGGGTCCGCGGAGTGCGGTCCTGCGCAAGGGCCAGCAATAGGGGAGTTAGGAATGGCTCAGGGCACCGTCAAGTGGTTCAACGCGGAGAAGGGGTACGGCTTCATCGCGGTCGACGGTGGTGCGGACGTGTTCGTCCACTACAGCGCGATCCAGATGGACGGGTACCGCACCCTCGAGGAAGGCCAGCGGGTCGAGTTCGAGATCTCGCAGGGCCAGAAGGGCCCGCAGGCCGACATGGTCCGCGTGGCCGTAGGCTGACGCGCCGACGCGACGCAGCTGAACAGAACAAGTCCGAAGGGTTCGTACCTCGACCAGGGTACGGACCCTTCGGCATGCCCGGGGGCTCCCCCCCGGCCCGCGCGCCTCGCCCACGCCCGCCACCCCCCATGGAGCCCTTCGGGCGCTTGCGCCCACCCGTCACCCGGCCGCCACCCCCCATGGAGCCCTTCGGGCGCTTGCGCCCACCCGTCACCCGGCCGCCACCCCCCATGGAGCCCTTCGGGCGCTTGCGCCCACCCGTCACCCGGCCGCCACCCCCCATGGAGCCCTTCGGGCGCTTGCACTCGCATGGTCCGAGTGCTAATCATTGGCGTTAGCACTCTGACGTTGAGAGTGACAGAAGGACCGGGTCGGTGAGGCCCGTCGGGCCATGCGGGGCAAGGAACCGCACGGCAGACAGGCCGTCCGTCGCGGGCGCCAGCGCGGTCCGGAGCAATCCGCCCCCACGGCCTAACGGCCTGGGAGGTACCCCCTAAGTCTTGGGAGGACCACTTCACATGGCCAAGATCATCGCGTTCGACGAGGAGGCACGGCGCGGCCTCGAGCGCGGGATGAACCAGCTCGCCGACGCCGTCAAGGTCACCCTCGGCCCCAAGGGTCGCAACGTCGTCCTCGAGAAGAAGTGGGGCGCCCCCACGATCACCAACGATGGTGTGTCCATCGCCAAGGAGATCGAGCTCGAGGACGCGTACGAGAAGATCGGCGCCGAGCTGGTCAAGGAGGTCGCGAAGAAGACGGACGACGTCGCCGGTGACGGCACGACGACCGCGACCGTCCTCGCCCAGGCGCTGGTCAAGGAGGGCCTGCGCAACGTCGCCGCGGGTGCCAACCCGATGGCGCTCAAGCGCGGTATCGAGAAGGCCGTCGAGGCCGTCTCCGCCCAGCTCCTCGAGCAGGCCAAGGACGTGGAGACCAAGGAGCAGATCGCCTCCACCGCCTCCATCTCCGCCGCCGACACCCAGATCGGTGAGCTCATCGCCGAGGCGATGGACAAGGTCGGCAAGGAAGGCGTCATCACCGTCGAGGAGTCGCAGACCTTCGGGCTCGAGCTCGAGCTCACCGAGGGCATGCGCTTCGACAAGGGCTACATCTCCCCGTACTTCGCGACGGACATGGAGCGTATGGAGGCGTCGCTCGACGACCCGTACATCCTGATCGTCAACTCCAAGATCAGCAGCGTGAAGGACCTCCTCCCGCTGCTCGAGAAGGTCATGCAGTCGGGCAAGCCGCTGCTGATCATCGCGGAGGACATCGAGGGCGAGGCCCTGGCGACCCTGGTCGTCAACAAGATCCGTGGCACCTTCAAGTCCGTCGCCGTCAAGGCCCCGGGCTTCGGTGACCGCCGTAAGGCCATGCTCGGCGACATCGCCATCCTCACCGGTGGCACCGTCATCTCCGAGGAGGTCGGCCTCAAGCTGGAGAACGCCGGGCTGGACCTGCTCGGCCGCGCCCGCAAGGTCACCGTCACCAAGGACGAGACCACCATCGTGGACGGCGCCGGCGACACCGACCAGGTGCAGGGCCGCGTCAACCAGATCCGCGCCGAGATCGAGTCCTCGGACTCGGACTACGACCGCGAGAAGCTCCAGGAGCGCCTGGCGAAGCTGGCCGGCGGCGTGGCCGTCATCAAGGCCGGTGCCGCCACCGAGGTCGAGCTCAAGGAGCGCAAGCACCGCATCGAGGACGCGGTGCGCAACGCCAAGGCCGCCGTCGAGGAGGGCATCGTCGCCGGTGGTGGCGTGGCCCTGCTCCAGACCGTCTCGGTCTTCGAGAAGCTGGAGCTCGAGGGCGACGAGGCCACCGGTGCCCAGGCCGTGCGCCTGGCCCTGGAGGCCCCGCTCAAGCAGATCGCGGTCAACGCCGGTCTCGAGGGCGGCGTCGTGGTCGAGAAGGTGCGCAACCTGACCCCGGGTCACGGCCTCAACGCCGCGTCCGGTGAGTACGTCGACCTGATCGCCGAGGGCATCATCGACCCGGCCAAGGTCACCCGCTCGGCGCTCCAGAACGCCGCGTCGATCGCCGCGCTGTTCCTGACCACCGAGGCCGTCATCGCCGACAAGCCGGAGAAGGCCGCCCCGGCGGGCGCTCCGGGCGGCATGCCGGGCGGTGACATGGACTTCTGATCGACTCGGCGCGTTCACACGCCGATCGGTCGAACCGTCCGATACGTCGGGGCGGCACCCTCTCCCAGGGGTGCCGCCCCGACGGCGTTCCAAGGCGGTGCGGAGGTCACCCCGTGGCGGCCTCGAGGGCGGCGCGCAGATGGCCGTTGGCCGCGCCGAGCAGCTTCTTTGCGGTCGGGGCGTCCACCCCGCCCAGGATGGTGAGGATCGCGTTCTTCACCTCGCCGTCCGTGGCCGCCAGCGCGCTTTCGATCCGCTGGTCGGAGGCGCCGGTCGCCAGGAAGACGATCCTCCGCGAGCGGGCGCGCAGCTTGTCGTTGGAGGCCCGCACATCGACCATCAGATTCCCGAAGGTCTTGCCCAGCCGGATCATGGTGATGGTCGAGATCATGTTGAGCACGAGCTTCTGGGCCGTGCCCGCCTTCAGCCGGGTCGAGCCGGTGAGCAGCTCCGGCCCCACCACGACCTCGATGCCGTGGTCGGCCGCGGCGGCGAGCGCCGAGCCGGCGTTGCAGGACAGGCCGACGGTCAGCGCGCCACGGTGCCGGGCGTACTCGACCGCGCCCACGGCGTACGGGGTGCGCCCGGAGGCCGAGACGCCGATCACCGTGTCGTCGGGTCCGATCCCGAGCCGCTCGAGGTCCCGGGCGGCCAGCTCCGCGCTGTCCTCCGCTCCCTCGACCGAGGTCACCACGGCCTCCGGGCCGCCCGCGATCAGGCCGACGACCTGCTCGGGCCGGGTGTTGAAGGTGGGTGGGCATTCACTCGCGTCGAGCACCCCGAGCCGTCCCGCGGTGCCCGCGCCCGTATAGATCAGACGGCCGCCACGGGACATCCGCGCGGCGATGGCGTCGATGGCGGCGGCGATCTGAGGCAGCCGGCCGGCGACGGCGGCGGGGACGGCGGCGTCCTCCGCGTTCATGATCCGGGCGATCTCGAGGGTTTCGAGCCGGTCGATCCCGGCGAGTTCGGGGCGGAACGCCTCGGTGGTCAGGGTGTCGAGCTGGTCGCGGAGCCGTGCGGCGTCCTGATCGGCTGTGGAGTCGGCGGAAGTCATGGTGAAGCGGCTCTTTCCGGTACGTCAGCGTAAAGGTGGGGGTGACGGTGACTGGAAGGGCAGCCACCGGGCGATGCGGTGACCGGGAGGTTCGGGGTTCGGGGTCGGGGGATCGGGGGTGAGACCGAACGGTCTGGTGGCGAACGGCCTGGTGGCGCGTCGGGCTCAGCGATGCCGGGGACGCGGGTCGTGCCGGTGCGCGAGGGCCTCGTACGACGCGGAGAGGGCGGGCGCGGCCGCTTCGTACGTCCGCTGGGCGACCCCTATGAACAGGCAGTCCACCACTAGCAGCTGGCTGGTGCGGCTGGACATGGCCGCCGGTCGCAGCTCGCTCTCGCGCGCGGTCGAGGTGGTGAGCACCAGGTCGGCGTACTGCGCGACCTCGCCGTCCGGCCGTCCGGTGATCGCGACGGTGGTCGCCCCGTGCTCGAACGCCACCCGCAGCGGCTCGATGACATCCGTCGTACGCCCGGAGTGGGTGATCGCGATGGCGACGTCACCGGAGTGCAGCTGCACCGCGTTGGTGACCGCGAGGTGCGGATCGGCGTGCGCGTGGGCTATCAGCCCGATGCGCAGCAGCTTCTGGACCAGGTCCTGTCCGACCAGACTGGACGCCCCCACCCCGTACACATCGATCCGGCGGGCCGTGGCCAGCGCCGAGACGGCGGCCTCGACCTGGCTGGTGTCCAGACCGGCGGCGGTGTCGGCCAGGCACTGCTGCTCCTCCTGCGCCAGCTTGGTGACCACGTCGGCTATCGGATCGTCGACCGCGATGTCCGCCGTGACGGCCGGGGCCCGGCCGGCCGCCTGCTGCGCGGCGAGCGCGGCGAGCGCGAGGCGCAGATCGCGGTATCCGGGGTAGCCGAGCAGCCGGGAGGTGCGGACGACGGTGGCCTCGCTGGTGCCGGTCCGCTCGGCGAGCCCGGTGACGGTGAGCGCCGCGCATCCGGCCGGATCACCCGCCACCGCCTCCGCGACGCGCTGCATGGAGCGGGTCATGGAGGGAGCTAACGTGCGGACCTTCGCGGCGAGGGCCGCCGGGGCGGGGGGCGGGGCGCCGGGGTTCGGTGGTGACATGAAAGCTTCCTTGAAAGTTTCCTTCAGTTCGCTACTCATCGGTGAAAACTATTTCCGGGGGTGGGGCCCGTCAACCCTCGGCGAGGCTGCGTGGCCGGTAGGCGCGCAGGCGCCAGGGGAGCGAACAGGCGCCGGAACGCAGCAAAGGTGACAATGGGACCCATGAAGCTCGAACACGCACTGCACGCGGCCCGCGCCCTCGTCCTGGCCGACCTCGCGGCGGGAGAGGTCGCACGGGCCGATATCGTCTCGCTGGTCGAGGACGCGATCGCGCACCGGCGGTGGTGGGTCGAGCAGTGGCCGGAGGGCGCGGCGTACGTGGCCGGTCTGGTCGCCCAGGACGTCCAGGACGCCCTGCTGGAGCGGTACGGCCGATGGCCGCTGTGTCCCGTCTGCACCCGGGGCGGCGACCTCCACGCCCTGGACGTGGAGCCCGAGTTGGGCCCCGACCCGCACTGGGTCTGCGGCAAGACGGCGGTCGCGGTGGCGCCCGTGGGGTCGTTGGGCACCACCCTCTGATGGCCGTACTGATCGACCCGCCCTCGTGGCCGGGCCACGGCCGCATGTGGTCCCACCTCGTCAGCGATGTCTCCTACGCCGAACTCCACGCCTTCGCCGCCCGCATCGGCGCTCCGCGCCGGGGTTTCGACCGCGACCACTACGACGTACCGGGCGAGCTGTACGAGGAGGCGGTACGGGCGGGGGCGGAGGAGGTCGGCAGCAAGGAACTCCTCCGCCGTCTGAAGGCCGCGGGCCTCCGCCGCCCCAAGCGCGCCGCGAACGCGGACTGACCAGGGGTCGGCCCTGCGGCCCGCTCCTCGGGCCCGCCGCTCCGGCCGGCCGACCGGAGCGGCCGGCCCGAGGGAATCTCACACCGCACGGCGTGTCCCGGGACCCACGCCGCACGGCCTGTCCGGGGACAGGCCGTGCGGCGACCGCACCGCCCGATGGCGCCGACGCGCCCCGCGTGCGCGCCCGTTGGGCCGTGGGGCGGGGCAGCGCGGCAGCGCGGGGCGCCGCGCCGTCGGGCACCCGTGACTTCCGGGGTGCCCGTCGCCCGGCCGCGCGGGCGGAACCTGCCGCCGGGATCGGCGCGGAGGGACCGGGGCGGGGCGCTTCCCGGCCTCAGCGCGAGACGCGGGCGGAGTCGTGGGCGGCGTGGTGGGCGGAGCCGTGCGCAGCCTCCTCCAGCGAGTCGGCCGAGGTGGCGATGATGCGCGAGGAGCCGGTTGCCCGGTGCACCCGTGCGGCGACCGCCGTCGCCACCACGCCCGTACCGGCGAGCGCGGCGCCCGTCCAGGCGACCGCCGGGTAGCCCCAGCCCGCGTCGATGACCAGTCCGCCGAGCCACGGGCCGACCGTGTTGCCGATGTTGAAGGCGGAGGTGTTCGTCGCACCCGCGAGCGTGGGCGCGGCGTTCGCGAGGTTGAACATCCGGGCGTTGAGCGCGGGCGCGGTGAAGAAGGCGGTGAAGCCGAGCATCAGCGCCAGGGCGACGGCCGCGACCGGGCTGTGCGCGGTCAGCGCCAGCGCGCTCAGCACGACCGTCGAGGCGACGATGCCGCCGAACATCGTGCCGAACAGATGCGCGTCCGCGATCCGTCCGCCGATCACCGTACCCAGCAGCGCGCCGACCCCGAACAGCGCGAGGACGGTCGGGACCCAGCCCTCGTCCAGTCCCGACACATCCGTCAGCAGCGGTCCGAGGTAGGAGAAGAGGCAGAAGACCGCGCCACCGCTCAGCGCGGTGGCGGCCAGCGCCAGCCAGACCTGCGGATCGCGGTAGATGCGCAGCTCGGCGCGGAGCCGCGGCTGGTCGTCCCCGGTCGGCACCTCGGTACGCGGTACGAGCGCGACGACCCCGACCAGTCCGAGCGCCGACAGCCCGGCCACCGCCCAGAAGGCGGCCCGCCACCCGGCGTGCTGCCCGAGGAACGCCCCGGCCGGCACCCCGGCGATGTTCGCGATGCTCAGGCCGCCGACCATCACCGCCATCGCCTTCGCCCGCGCGCCGACCGGCACCAGCGATACGGCCACCGCGGCGCCGACGGCCCAGAACCCGGCGCACGCGAGCGCGCTCACCACCCGGGAGGCGAACAGCACCCCGTACGACGGGGCCAGCGCCCCGGCGATCTGCCCCAGCCCGAAGACGGCGAGCAGGGCGATCAACGTCGTGCGCCTCGGCAGCCGCAAGGTGGCCGCCGCCAGCACCGGCGCCCCGACCACCATGCCGATGGCGAAGGCCGAGATCAGCAGCCCGGCCGTGGGGATCGACACCCCCATGTCCCGGGCGACGGGTTGCAGCAGCCCGGACAGCATGAACTCGGAGGTACCGAGAGCGAAGACGGACAGCCCGAGGACATAGACGGCCAGGGGCATGCGGGAGCGAGCGGAATCCGCTGGGGAGGACGAGGGCATGCCAGGCTCAACGCCACCGGATGAGCTCGGCATTCCTGCCCGGAGCAGCGGCGACGAGGAGCTGTCCAGGTACGGTGCCCGATCACAGCCAGGTGGTGGCCGGCCAGATGACCAGAGCCGTCATGGCGATGAGCCCGACGTTGAGTGTGATCTGGCGGTCTTCGCCGGTCAGGTGGACGGCGACGGCGCCGATCTGGAGGAGCACGAACCCGATGGCCGCGGCCAGCGCCAGCCAGGGTGCGATGCCGGTCAGCGGCGGCAGGACCAGCCCGGCCGCACCGAGTATCTCGACCGCCCCCAGCGCCCTGACGGCGGGCATGGGCATGCGGTCGACCCAGGCCATCATCGGGCGGAGTCGGTCGCGGTCACGGATCGCTTTCACCGCGCCTGAGTAGAGATAGAAGAGGGCGAGCAGCCCGGCGACGATCCAATAGGCGATGTTCACGCTTCCCGTCCCGCGGGCTCGGTCGCGTAGCGGCGCATCACGCGGAGGTTGTCCTGTGGCGTCAGCGGCCGGCCCTCGGCGATCACGTTCTGGAGGTCTCGGAAGTACTGCACGTACAGGTCCGGGGTGAACGTGCTGAGGAAGACGGCGGGTTGGTCGGTGGGGTTGGCGAAGGTGTGGGGGACGCCGGGCGGAACCATCACGAGTGTGCCCGCGGTGGCCTCGTAGTCCTTGTCCCCGACGGTGAACCGGAGCGTGCCGGAGACGATGTAGAAGCCCTCGTCGTGCTGGGCGTGGCGGTGCTGCGGCGGTCCGGAGGTGTGCGGGGCGAGGACGGACTCGGCGATCGCGAGGCGGTGCTCGGTGTGGCTGCCGTCTTCGAGGACGCGCATGCGTGTGGTGCCCAGGACGATCATCTCGCCGTCGTCGGGGCCGACCACCGATACGGCGGGCTCGGTCTGCGGTGCGCTGGTCTTGGCTGCGTCGGTCATGGTCCGAGTGCACCGCCAGGGCCCCGCGGCTGTCCAAGATCCGTTCCGCAAGGCCGATGCCCTATGGGTATCGCCGCAGCGTGGAGTTCAGGCAGCCCGCGCTGCGTCGTGCAGGTCACGCGGTCAGCAACTCCAGCTCCGTGGCCATGTTGTGGCGTGCGGCGGCCTCCCAGCGGGTGTGGGCGACGGGCGTACGGAACAGATGGGGGAGTCCCAGCAGGTGGCGGAGGACGTTCGCGCGGCCCTCGCGGAAGGCGTCGTCGGGGACGAAGCCGTACTCCTCCCGGACCGCCGCCGCGTAGGCGCCGTACTCCTCGGGGGAGCCGGCCAGCACGGCCAGGTCGGCGTCGCAGAGGACCTCGCCGTTGGTGTCGCCCTCGGCGGGGTCGTGGTCGAGGGTGACGAGGACGAGGCGCACGGTCTCGGCCGTGCGGGCGGCCGGGACGCCCGCCTCGGTGAGGGCGCGTTCGGCGAGGCGGGCGCTGCGTTCCTCGTTGGTCGAGCGGTCGGGGAGGTAGACGGCGTCGTGGAACCAGGCGGCGAGGCGGATGGCGGCCGGGTCGGGGGCCTGGACGTGCGGGAGCAGTTCGTCCACCCGGTCCAGGACCGCGATCAGGTGGTCGGTGGTGTGGTAGCGGCGCTGGGGTTCGGCCCAGCGGGACAGGAGGTCCTCACCGTAGGGGCCGGGGGCGGGGGCGGTGGTTTCGCGGGTGCTGGTTTCGCGGGCGCTGGTGAGGAGGTCTGTCCAGCGGGCGAGCAGGGCGTCGTGGGCCGGATGACGTGCGGGTGAGGGCGCGGGCATGGGCCAATTGTGGGGTAAGGGTTTGTCCTCTTGCGCGGTGTGGCAAGCTGTGAGGCATGTCTAGACCAATTCTCGAGGTGATCGCCCTGGACCCGGCGGACGCGATCGCCGCACAGGCCGGAGGGGCTGACCGCCTCGAACTGGTCACCGACATCGCCGCCGACGGACTCACTCCATCCCGTGAGACCTTCGCCGCGGTCCGTTCGGCCGTGGACCTTCCGGTGCGGGTGATGCTCCGCGCGTCCGACGGCTTCGCGGCGGGGGACGCCGCCGCGCTCGACGCGCTGTGCGAGGCCGCCGCCGCGCTGTACTCGGAGGGGGCGGACGAGTTCGTCCTGGGCTTCCTGACCGACGACGGCGAGGTCGACCTGGCCGCCGTGACCGCGCTGACCGAGGCCGTGCGCGCGGGCGCGGGCGTGGACGAGAGCCGCTGGACCTTCCACCGGGCCATCGACCGCACCGGGGACCGCGACGGACTGCGCAAGCGGCTCGCCGACCTCCCCGGCCTGGACACGTACCTCACCGCCGGTTCGGCGCACGGCGTCGACGACGGCCTGCCGACACTGCTCGCCGAGGCCGAGCGGGCCGGCACGCCAGGCTACGAGCCGCGCCTCATGGTGGGCGGCGGGCTGCGCCTCGACCATCTGCCCATGCTGCGCGCCGGCGGGATCGACGCCTTCCACATCGGCGGCGCGGCCCGCCCGGCGGGCTGGTCCGGCCCCGTGGACGCGGCCGTGGTCGGCCAGTGGCGCACGGCCCTGGACGCGTCGGTGCCGGTGGCCTGACGGACCTGACGGGAGGAGGAAGGGGGAGCCGGGCGCCGGCCGCCGCAGGCCGGGCCCCCTTCCGGAAGCGAGGCCGCCGGCCCCGGCCGTCCCCCTTCCGGGGGCGGTGCTGTCGTAGGCCCGGCCTGTCCCCCCTCCGGGCGCGGGGCTGCCGCAGACCTGGCCGTCCCCCTCCCGGTAGCGGTGCTGCCATAGGCCCGGCCGCTCTCCTTCCGGGGGGCGGGGTCGCGCAGCCCCGGCCCGTCCCCTCCCGGTAGTGGGGCCGCCGCAGCACCGGCCGCCCCTCCCCGGAGCGGGGCCGCCGCGTACCTGGCCGCCGCCCCCTTCCGGAGGTGTCAGGCCAATCGCTCTGGCAGCGGTGCCGCGTGGATCACCGTCAGGCCGGAGACGGCGCGGGTCAGGGCGACGTACAGGCGGCGCAGTCCAGTGCGTTCGTCGGGCTCGCCGTCGATCACGGCGGCCGGTTCGTCCAGTACCACGTAGTCGTACTCCAGACCCTTCGCCAGCGTCGCCGGGACGAGGGTGAGGCGGGCCTCCGCGCTGGTCTCCTCGCCGGGGGAGAGATGCGCCAGGCCCGCCGCGTCGAGGGCCCGGACCAGCATCGGAATCCGGGCCTCCGCCGCGATCAGGCCGATCGAGCCCTCATGTGTCAGCGCCTCCCGGCACGCGGCGATCACGGCGGCGTCCAGTTCCGCCGGGTCCACGGCGCGTACGGAGAAGTCGCCCGCCGCCTCACGGATCGAGGTGGCCTCCGACAGGCCGGGGGCGATGGCGGGCAGCAGCCGCGAGGCGTAGGCGATCACCTCGCGCGGCACCCGGAACCCCTGCGTCAGCTCCTCGACCGCCGCCCCCTCCTTGCCCAGGTGGGTCAGTGCCTCCTCCCAACTGGCCGTCGCCCACGGGGTGGTGCCCTGGGCGATGTCGCCGAGCACGGTCGCCGAACCGGTGCTGCAGCGGCGGCCCACCGCCCGGTACTGCATGGGGGACAGGTCCTGTGCCTCGTCCAGGACCACATGGCCGAGGGACGGGGTGCGCTCGATGAGATCGGCGGCCTCGTCGATCAGCACCAGGTCCGCCGGGGACCACTTAGCGGACTTCACGCCGCGCGCCGGCTTCGTCCACAGGATGGTCTTCTGTTCCTCGGCGTCGAGGACGCCGTCCGCGTGCTCGGCCAGGAAGTCGGCGTCGGAGAGCAGCCGCAGCACCAGCTTGGCCGGGTCGACCGGCGGCCAGATCGCCTTGACCGCCGCCTTGACGGCCGCGTTGCGCGCGACCGCGTCCTGGACCCGGTCGTCGGGCGCCTCGCCCGCCTGTTCCATCCGGACGAGCACGGCGTGCGCGATGCGCTGCGGCAGCGCGTCGCGGGCGGCACCGTAGCGGATGTCGCGGGTGAGCAACTCCTCGACGATCTCCTCCAGTTCGTACGCGGGTACCCGCCAGCGGCGGGAGCCGCGCACCACCACACACGGTTCGGTGGGGGTGGTGACGTAGGAGCGCAGGGCGCGGCGCAGCACCTCGGCCAGCCGTGCGTCGCCCTTGACGCGGGCCGCGTCGGGCGTGTCGGCGCCACGCGCCTGCGCGCCCAGGGCCGGGCGGGTCACCAGGTCCTCGACGGTCGCCTGGGCCACCTGCAACTCACCGAGGGCGGGCAGGACCTGCTCGATGTAGTGGAGGAAGGACCGGTTCGGGCCGATGACCAGGGTGCCGGAGCGGGCCAGCCGCTCGCGGTGCGCGTACAGCAGATACGCCACCCGGTGCAGCCCCACGGCCGTCTTCCCGGTGCCCGGCGCCCCCTGGACGCAGATGGTGCCGCCGATTCCCTGGCGGACGATCTCGTCCTGCTCCGGCTGGATCGTCGCGACGATGTCCCGCATCGGTCCCACGCGCGGGCGCTCGATCTCGGACTGGAGCAGCTTGCTGGTCTGTTCCGACTCGGTGGGGTCGCTGAGCCGTTCGTCCTCGTACGCCGTCAACTCGCCGCCGGTGTAGCCGAAGCGGCGGCGCAGCGCGATGTCCATGGGCGCTTTTTTGGACGCCTGGTAGAAGGGCTCGGAGACGGGGGCGCGCCAGTCGATGACCATGGGGTCGCCGTCCGCGTCGTGTACATGGCGGCGGCCGATGTAGAAACGTTCCCCCTCCGCGCCCTCCGCCGCCTCCGCGCCCGGTGCGTGCAGATAGTCCAGGCGGCCGAAGAAGAGCGGGGTGTCGGCGAGGTCGGCCAGGGCCTTGATGCGTTCGCTCACCTGATGGTGCAGGGCTTCGGCGTTGACCCAGTTCGCGGCGACGTCCCGGAGGTCGAGGGCCTCGACGTCGGCGCGCATGGCGCGCAGCGCGGCGCGGGACGCGGTCAGATGGGCGCGCTCCCGCGCGAGGGGGTCCGCGACGGGGTCCAAGGCGGGGTCCGCGAGGGATTCTGGGTGGTCAGGGGCGTGCGAGGGCACGGCGTAGCCTCCGGCGAGCGAGTACACGAGCGAGTACACAAACGAGCACACAAAGCGGATGCGCGGTACGGATGCGCGCGGTCCGGATGCCGGCCGGTTTCCGTCCGGACGGCGGCTCTCCCGTTCGTCGTTCGTCCGGAACGCGGGAGGCGGCAAGACCGGCGATTGTAGCCACGGCGTGTCGCGGAGGCGAATGAATTATTGCGGCCCCGGGAGCGCGGCTCCGGGAGTGCCGTGCCGGGCGGGCGGTCCCGGGCCGGCCTCACGCGAGCCGCAGCGCGCGGAAGGTCACGCGCTGGTTGAACCAGAGCAGCGTCACCGTCGTCACGCCCATCAGCACGGCGACGGCCAGGTGTCCGGCGACCGAGGTGACCGGGGCGCCGAGGACGGCGAGGAGGAGATGGAGGCCGACGCGGAGCGTGATCAGCCCGAGGGCGATACCGCGCGTACGGGAGTTCTTGAGCATGGCGCGCATCAGCTTCATCCGGCGGCGCAGCACGGTCACCCCGACCACGACGTTCACCAGGCCGATCCCGACGAGCACCATCCAGGCGTCGTCCCACGCCTTGGTCAGGTCGTACGCGGCGCCCATGACGCCTTCGAAGCCGAAGAACCACACCGGCAGTGGCTTGACCTCGCTCAGGTCGACGTCGGCGGTACCGGTGTCGCGTTCACCGGGCCTGCGTTCACCGGCCTTGCGTTCACCGGTCTTGCGTGCGCGGATGCTGATGCCCATGTCCCCCGCCCTTTCGGCGTCGTGTGGTGCGGTGTCCTGCTGACACCCACGATCCTTCCGGGCGGAGAACGCCCCGGGCAGAGTCGGCGATCACCGGTCACCCATGACAGAAGTCATGGGTGGAGGGAGGGGGACGGCGGCCCGGGTCGGCGAAGGTCAGACGTCCTCGTCCGCGAGCAGTTCGCTCGCGTCCACGATCCGGTACGCGTATCCCTGCTCGGCCAGGAACCGCTGGCGGTGTGCCGCGAAGTCCTGGTCGATGGTGTCGCGTGCGACCACCGAGTAGAAGACCGCCGGGTGGCCGTCGGCCTTCGGACGCAGCACCCGGCCCAGCCGCTGGGCCTCCTCCTGGCGGGAGCCGAAGGTGCCGGAGACCTGGATGGCGACCGTGGCCTCGGGGAGGTCGATGGAGAAGTTGGCGACCTTCGAGACGACGAGCACCGACAGCTCGCCCTCCCGGAAGGCGTCGAAGAGCTTCTCCCGCTGCGCGTTGGTGGTCTCGCCCTTGATGACGGGGGCGTCCAGATGCTCGCCCAACTCGTCGAGCTGGTCGATGTACTGGCCGATGACCAGCGTCTGCTGCCCCTTGTGCCGGGCGACCAGCGCCTCGGTGATCCGCCGCTTGGAGTCGGTCGTGGCGCAGTAGCGGTACTTCTCGTCGGCCTCGGCGGTCGCGTACGCCAGCCGCTCGGTCTCGGTCAGATTGACCCGGACCTCGACACAGTCGGCGGGGGCGATGTAGCCCTGCGCCTCGATCTCCTTCCAGGGCGCGTCGAAGCGCTTCGGCCCGATGAGCGAGAAGACGTCGGACTCCCGGCCGTCCTCCCGGACGAGGGTCGCCGTGAGCCCGAGCCGCCGCCGCGCCTGGAGATCGGCGGTGAACTTGAAGACGGGCGCGGGCAGCAGATGCACCTCGTCGTAGACGATCAGGCCCCAGTCGCGGGAGTCGAACAGCTCCAGATGCGGGTAGACGCCCTTCCGCTTGGTGGTGAGCACCTGGTACGTGGCGATGGTGATCGGGCGGATCTCCTTCCGCGTACCGCTGTACTCGCCGATCTCGTCCTCGGTGAGCGAGGTGCGGCGCACCAGCTCGTGCTTCCACTGCCGGGCGGAGACGGTGTTGGTGACCAGGATCAGCGTGGTCGACTTGGCGGTGGCCATCGCACCCGCCCCCACCAGCGTCTTTCCGGCGCCACAGGGCAGGACGACGACACCCGAGCCGCCGTGCCAGAAGCCCTCCACGGCCTGTTTCTGGTACGGCCGCAGCGCCCAGCCGTCCTCGCACAGCTCGATGGGGTGCGCCTCGCCGTCCACATAGCCGGCCAGGTCCTCGGCGGGCCAGCCCAGCTTCAGCAGCGTCTGCTTGATCTGCCCGCGCTCGGAGGGGTGGACGACGACGGTCTCCGGGTCGATCCGGGCGCCGACCAGCGGCTGGATCTTCTTGGACCGCAGGATCTCCTCGAGGACCGGGCGGTCGCTGGTCTCCAGGACCAGACCGTGGGTGGGGTGCTTGAGCAGCCGCAGCCGCCCGTAGCGGGCCATGGTCTCGGCGACGTCGACGAGGAGGGCGTGCGGGACGGGGTAGCGGGAGTACGCGACGAGGGCGTCGACCACCTGCTCGGCGTCGTGCCCGGCGGCGCGGGCGTTCCACAGCCCCAGCGGGGTCACCCGGTAGGTGTGGATGTGCTCGGGCGCCCGCTCCAGCTCGGCGAAGGGCGCGATGGCGCGGCGGCAGGCGTCCGCCTGCTCGTGGTCCACCTCGAGCAGGAGCGTCTTGTCGCTTTGGACGATGAGGGGTCCATTCACGCGCCTGGGTCCTTTCGTACTGCCGGCCAAAGAACCAGTGTCCACCATCGGGCCGGGGTGGCGGAGAGCCACAGGGATACTCCGGGCGGCTACGGGCAAGCGGCGAAGACGGACACGCACCGACGGAGCGGCGACGACAGAGCCACGGGCGGGAGGGAGTCCCTGTGATCAGCATCGCTGGATGGGAGATCCGGCGGACGGCGGTGAAGAGGACGACGCGGAAGAGGACGACGCGGAAGGGGACGACGGAGAAGGGGACGCCGGAGCGGCGGGGGACGGCGAAGCGGACGGCGGAGAAGAAGCCGCGGGAGGGCTCCAGGACGACGGGCGCCCAGGAGAAGACCGGGGCCCGGACGGATCGGACCGGGCCCACGACGAAGCGGCCCACGACGAAGCGGTCCACGACGAAGCCGTCCACGACGAAGCGGTCCACGACGAAGCCGTCCACGACGAAGCGGTCCCCGGCCACGAAGTCCCCGGGCGCCGCGAAGCCCAAGGCCGCGAAGCCCCGTACGGCGAAGCCCGGGACCACGGAGCCCCAGGCCATGCGGTCGGAGGCGGTCGAAGCGCGACCCGCCGAGCCCCGGAGCGGGAAGGGCCGGGCCACCAGCCCCCCGGAGCCGCAGGACGCCCCGGCGAAGGCGCCCCTTCAGCGCGACTCGTTCGGCTCGCGCATGGCGCGGGCGCTGGTGTTGCTGCTGGCGTTCGTCTGCATGGTCGGCTTCGCGGTGGGGCTCGCCAAGGCCACGCTCGTGCCCTCGCCCGGTTCCGTCGACCTCGTGCACACCAATCTGCATCCCGGGCAGTCGCTGCGCGCCTACATCGATCAGCCCGCCTTCCGGGACACGGTCAAGCAGATCGGCGGCAATGTGCTGCTCGGCGTGCCCTTCGGGGTGCTGTTGCCGATGCTGGTGCCCAAGGCGCGGGGCGCGGTGCGGGTGGTGGTGGTGACGGCCCTGGTGATGGTGGCCGTCGAGACCGCTCAGGGGCTCATCGTCGAGGGCCGGGCCTTCGACATCGACGACGTCATCCTCAACACCACGGGCGCTCTGCTCGGCTATGTGGTGGTCGGCCGCCGGCTGGGCCGCGCCCTGCACCCCCGCCGCCGCCACTGGTGGCACCGGTGGACCCAGCGGCCGCCTGCCGCGTGACCTGTGCCGCCGCCTGGTCTAGGTCGCGTCCTCGGCCAGTTCGGCGGCGCCGGTGATGCGGTGCAGGGGGTACGTACGGACCTCGTCGGCCGTGTGGTCGTACGCCGTGACGAAGCCGCCCTCGACCCGGACCGGGGCGATCACGCGCTGGGAGGCCGCGCCGTCGGCGTTGACGTAGCCGATCCACACATTGGAGCCGGTCAGGGCCGCGGCCTGCATGGTGGCGAGGGTGTCGGCGGAGGTGGTGCGGGGCAGCCGGTCGCCGGCGGCGGCGGAACCGGCTCCGGAACCCGACCCTGCCCCGGAACCCGACCCAGCCCCGGCCCCAGTACCGGCCCCGGCCCCGGAGCCCGGTCCGGCTCCGGACCCGGCCACCGGTTTGTGGGGTGCGGTCGCGGCGAGGTCCCCGGCGCGGATGGCGCGCACCGCGGCGCCCAGCAGGGCGGCGTTGGGCACCGGCGGGCCCTCCGGGACCGGGACGGGTGGCGTACGGGGCGGGGTGCGCTGGGCCTCCGGGCGGGTGACCAGCACATCGCCCTCGGCGGACTCGGCCGCGGGGGCGTACCCCATCGCCCGCAACCCCTCCAGCAGCATGTCCGGCGGTGCCTCGGCGGCCAGCACGGTGGGGGCGAGACGGCGCAGCCGCAGCCCGGCCGAGCGGCGGTCGGCGAGGATCTCGGCGAGCAGCGCGTCGTCGTCGCAGCGCAGATACGCGGAGGCGGCGCCGATGCGCAGCCGGCCGTGCTTACGGGCCACGTCGTCGACGAGGTACGCGAGCGGCTGCGGCACCGGGGTGCGGGAGTGCGCGGCGAGGAAGGTGTGCACGTCGTCGGCGGTCCGCCCGGCGTCCAGCGCACGGCGTACGGACTCGGGCGTGAAGCGGTAGACGGTCGCGCCGCCCTTGGACTCGACGTCGGCGAGGACGCCCAGCGTCTCGGCGAGCGGCCGTTCCAGGGGGCCGGGCGCGACGGCGGTCAGGTCGGCCTGGAGCAGGACGTGGTCGAGGGGCTCGGGGAGCAGCGGCGCGAGCAGCGACGCGGCGTGCGCGGCTGCCGCGTCGCCCCCGGCGGACGGCTCGTCCGGGCGGCGTTCCAGCAGCGCGCGGCCGTGGGAGGACAGCGCGCCCCGGCCGGTGATCCCGAGCATCTCGGCCTCGGCCACGGTCCAGCGGGCCAGCCGCGAGCGCAGGTCCTCCGCGGTGCTGGTGCCCGCCCCGGTGGGCGAGGCTCCAACGGCGGCCCCGGTGGGCGAGGCGGTGCCCGGGGCGGCGGCTCCGGGGGCGGAGGCACCGCGGTGGCCGACCGGTCGCTCCCACCGCAGCCGGGTCAGCAGCACCTCGGGGGCGGGTGCGGCACCGGGCGGGAGGGTGGCGAGGAGTTCGAGGACCCGGCGGCGGACCTCGGGAGCCGGTGAGCGGTCCAGGTCCGGGCCGAGGGCGGCGAGGGTGCGGCCCCTGCCGTCCCGGCTGCCGACCAGCCCCGCCGTACGGGTCGCGGGCAGCCAGGCGGCGGCGAGCCGGGCCCAGCGCTCTTCGGCGGGCAGCCGCAGCCAGTCGTCATAGGCGGGGGTGGGGGCGTAGCGCTCGTCGGTCTCGCCGTCGGAGGCCACCAGCCCGGCCGCGTACGCCAGCTCGATCCAGAAGGCGGCCACCGGTTCGGACACGTCGAGTGCCACGGCGGTCCGCTTGAGGTCGCGGACGCTGAGCCCGCCCGCGCGCAGCACCGGCGGTCCGGCGCTCTCCCACTGGCCCAGCAACTCCTCGACGGTGGCCGACGCGGTGAAGGCCTGGCCCGCGGCGGCGTTGTCCACAGCCTGTGGATCGCGCTCGGCGACGGGCGAGAGCGGCGGGGCCAGCGGCTCGGGGGCGCGGTGCGCCCGGCCGCCGCGCAGATGCAGGGCGACCTCGCGGGGCAGCACCACATTGCGCGGCCCGGACGGCAGCAGCAGTCCGCGGTCCAGCAGCCAGCCGACGGGCGGGGTCGGCGAGGAGACGGACGCCTCCCCGTACGGCGGTCCCCAGGTCAGCTTGGCCAGCACGGTCGTCGCGGCCGCCGGCGCCCCGTCGAGCAGCGCCGCCATCCGGGCGCGGTCCTGGAACAGCCCGGTCAGGGCCGCCACCGCCGTCACCGGATCGTGCGTGGGCGGCAGCCCGGCACCCGCCAGCAGCTCCTGAAGCCGGCCCGGCGACATCCCGGACGTGGCCTCCTGGACGGTCGGGCCGAGACCGGTGGGGGAGGGGGAGGTGGGGGACGGGGCGAGCAGTTCGCGGGCGGTGCGGACGAGGCGCAGCCGGTCGTCCCCGCCCCAGACAAGGGCCTGGTCGCGCAGAGTGGCCACGGCACGCGGCAGCTCGGCCACGATGGCCGCGCGTTCTCCGGCGTCCGGCCCGGCACCGGGGCCGTCGGCTCCGGTCGCGTCCGCATCGCCCGTCAGCAGGTCCCGCAGCGTTGCGTACGGGCACGGGTCGGGCGCGATCGCCAGGGCCTCGGCGGTCTGGAGGGCGAACCGGTCGAGCCGCTCCACGGCCCGTACGACCGAGGCGCGGGTGCCGGCCCGGGTGGCGAGCTGGGTGAGGTCGTTCGGCACCGGGGAGAGCAGATCGGGGCGGGCGCGCAGCAGGGCGGCGAGGGCGTCGTCGGGCCGGGTGCGCAGCTCCTCGGCGAGGGTGCGCGGCGCCCCACGGCCGCGATCGGCGCGGCTGTGGTCGTCGCGGTTCCGGTCCTGGCGGCCGAGGTCTTGGAGGCCGTCGTCCCGTGTGCCGCTGTCCCGTGGGCCGCCGCCCCCTCGGCCGGTCTCTGCGGGCACCTCATGCCTCCCGGTTGCGCGAGCTGGTCTCTTCGGGCACCTCATGCCTCCCGATTCCATGAACTGCTCATTCGATCCACAGTACCCGCGGGGTGCGGAACGCAGGGGGTGCGGCGGGATTCCGGTTCCGCGCGGTACCGTCGGAGCCGACTGATACGCCGACCGTGCGCATTCTCAGGGGTCTTGGTGGGGATCGAGAGCGAGAAGCTCGTCTACGACTATCTGAGCCGTGTCGGTGACCTGGCTCAGCAGCAGGGTCTGTCGTCCGGTGAACGCATGCGGCTGGTCTCCGGGCTGCGCGCCGACATCGACCATCGCCGGGCGACCGGGGGTACGGACAGTCCGGCCGGGGTGAAGCGGATTCTGTCCAAACTGGGCTCGCCGGCCGATGTGGTGGCAGCCGCGGGCGGTCGGCCCCCCGACCCGGGAGCGGGATCGGGCGCTGACCCTGGCGCGGAAGCCGGCGGTACGACCGGCGGCGCGGCCGGTGGTGCGCCGTCGCGCGGAGCCGCCGGGGCGGCTCGGGCGGCCCGCGACAAGCTGGCCGGGCTCGCCAAGAGCAGCGGGCTCACCGGTAAGGTGCCCGCGCCGCGCGAGGAGAACGCCCCGGGGGCGACCGGCGTGGGCCAGAACGGCGGCCCCAACGGCAGCCAGAACGGCGACGGCGCTCCTTCCCTGATCAAGCCGAGGCCCGCCACCCCCGCCGGGCCGTCGCCCAACGCCGCCTCGCCGCCCCATCTCGCGGGTGAGGACGAACTGAGCCCGCGCGAGTCCAACATGGACTGGTGGCATGTGGAGCCGGGGCCGTTCGCGCAGCCCGAGCGGCGCGACGCGCAGTACGGCTCGGTCGAGGGGTTCACCGGCGGGATCGAGATCCCCGAACTGCTCGGAGGCGGCAAGACGGCCGAGCGGCAGCGCGAGGAGCGGCGGGAGGCCGAGGAGAAGGCGGCGGCGGAGGCGGCCGCCGAGGCCCAGGCCGCGGCGGACGCGCAGGCCGAGGCCCAGGCCAAGGGCAAGGCCGGGGGCAAGCCGCGCGGTCCGCTGCGCCGTGTGCTGCTCGGGCCCGGTAAGGCGGCCGGTCGGCCCGAGGGCGGGGGCGGCGTCACATGGCTGACCGGGCTCGGCCCGGTGCTGCTGGTGGCGGTCGGGCTCCTCGTGGCAGGCGCCGCCCTGGGCAACATCGTCCTGATCGGCTTCGGCTGGGTGATCGCGTACTACGGCACCTACCGGCGCTCCCCGGCCGCGGCGAAGTGGGCCGCGCTGGGCCTGCCCGGTCTGGTCGTGGCCGGGGGCGTGCTCTGGCTGTGGGGACGGTCCGTCGGCAAGTGGGGCGAGCCGATCCCCGAGCACGGGATGAAGGACGCGGTGATCGAGACCTGGCCGTTCATCGGCCGGGGCGCGGCCGTCGCTTCGGTGCTGTTCCTGCTGTGGCGTTCGCGGCGCAAGGGCTGATACGAGGGGCGGGGCCGACAGCGGGGACAGGGGCGTCGGGCCACGAAGCATGGCCACCCCAGAGAGGCCGAGGTGACGCTGAGTGCACGGGCCGGCCAAGGCACAATGACGGTCATGTCTTCGTACTCCGCCGTGCCCACCGCCACCACCACCGACCCGAACACCGACCCGCATCTCGCCTCGGACGCAGCGTCACACACCGTGACCGTCGGGTTCGACCTCGACATGACCCTGATCGACTCCCGTCCGGGCATCAAGGCGACGTACGAGGCCCTGTCGGCCCGGACCGGCACCTACGTGGACGCCGACCTCGCCGTCACCCGGCTCGGCCCGCCGCTGGAGCAGGAGCTGGTGCACTGGTTCCCCGATGAGCGCATCGAGGAGATGAGCGAGCTCTACCGCGAGCTGTACCCGGACTACGCGATCGCGCCCACCCCCGCCATGGCGGGGGCCCGCGAGGCGATCGAGGCCGTGCGGCGGGCGGGGGGCCGCGCCATCGTGGTCACCGCGAAGCACGAGCCCAACGCCAAGCTGCACCTGAGCCACCTGGGCATCGAGGCGGACGCGGTCATCGGCTGGCTGTGGGCCGAGGCCAAGGCGGAGGCGCTGCGGGAGTACGGGGCGACGGTGTACGTCGGGGATCACACGGGTGACGTACGGGGCGCCCGTACGGCCGGTGCGCTGTCCGTGGCGGTCGCCACCGGGCCCTGCGCGGCGGACGAGCTGCGCGCGGCCGGCGCCGATGTCGTCCTGGACGATCTGACGGCGTTCCCCACGTGGCTGGCGGGTCACATAGCGGGCCGCGTGGACGGTCACACGGGAAGCTGATCGATCCGGAGGATCACCGGGGCTGATTCACCCGGACGGCGGTATTCACCCGGACGGAGGTATGGACGGGCCGGTATGGGCGGCGGCCCGAGCGGCCGCGGCCTCCCGCCGCTGTGCCGCGATGGACCGCAGCAGCCCGGCGGCGGCGAGGAGGAAGCCGACGCCCATCAGCATGCACACGAAGTACGCCACCGAAGGCAGCGGATCGGCGCCCAGGAAGAGCGGCGCGATGGTGACGAGCGTGGCCACCGCTCCGACGGCGAAGACGATGACGCCGGACCGGATGAGCCGGTCGCCGGGCGCGGCTCCCTCCCCGCGGGAGCGGGGCGAGGAGGTTCCACTGTGCGGGGTTTCATTGCTCACCGCACCAGGGTAGATCCGTGCCAGAGCGCGCATAGGAACCACCCGGGTACGTCTTGTCACCAGGCTCCGGACCATTAGCCTTGGTGGTGGCGGGTCTTACGACCCGCTCTAGTGCTATCCAGAGCTTTTTTTCCGTGTTTTCCGACGAGCGACGAGGACGAGACAGACGTGCCTACCGGCAAGGTCAAGTGGTTCAACAGTGAGAAGGGCTTCGGCTTTCTCTCCCGCGACGACGGCGGCGACGTCTTCGTGCACTCGTCGGTGCTCCCGGAAGGCGTCGACTCACTGAAGCCGGGGCAGCGCGTGGAATTCGGCGTGGTGGCCGGAAACCGCGGAGATCAGGCACTGTCCGTCACCGTCCTCGAGCCGACCCCCTCCGTAGCGGCCGCCCAGCGGCGCAAGCCGGACGAGTTGGCGTCGATCGTCCAGGACCTGACCACCCTGCTGGAGAACGTGACGCAGCAGCTCGAGCGCGGCCGCTATCCGGACAAGGCGCACGGCCACAAGATCGCGGGCATGCTGCGGGCCGTGGCCGACCAGCTCGACGTATGACCTGACCGGCTGCCTATGCCGTGACGTGATCAGGCCGCATCCAGTGCTCCGGGGCCGAGGGGCGGTACCAGCCCCTCGGCCGCCGCGCGGGTGAGCAGTCCGCGCACCGCGGCGTAGCCGTTCTCGCCCAGGCCGGCGGTGAACTCGTTCACGTACAGCCCGATGTGCTGATCGGCGACGGCCGGGTCCATCTCCTGGGCGTGCTCCAGGACATAGGCGCGCGATGCCTCCGGGTCGTCCCAGGCCATCCGTACCGACGTCCGGGTGGCGTCGGCGAGCTCCCGCAGCCGCTCGGCGCCCAGTGAGCGCTTGGCGATGATCGCGCCGAGCGGGATCGGCAGTCCGGTGGTCCGCTCCCAGTGCTCACCCATGTCAGCCAGGCAGTGCAGCCCGTAATTCTGATAGGTGAACCGGGCTTCGTGGATGACGAGCCCGGCGTCGACCTCGCCGTCCCGTACCGCCGGCATGATCGCGTGGAACGGCAGCACCTTGATCTCGCCGACCCCGCCCGGCACCTCGGCGGCGGCCCACAGCCGGAAGAGCAGATACGCGGTCGAACGCTCGCTCGGCACCGCGACCGTCTTCCCCGCCAGGTCCTTCGCGGTGAGCTCCGTCCCGTCACCGGGGTCCCGGGTGAGCACCAGCGGTCCGCAGCCGCGGCCGAGCGCCCCGCCGCAGGGCAGCAGCGCGTAGTCGTCCAGCACCCACGGCAGTACGGCGTACGACACCTTCAGCACATCGAACTCACCGCGCTCGGCCATCCCGTTGGTGATGTCGATGTCGGCGAAGGTGACGTCGAGCGCGGGCGCGCCCGGGACGCGGCCGTGGGCCCAGGCGTGGAAGACGAAGGTGTCGTTCGGGCACGGGGAGTACGCGATCTTCAGGGGCTCAGTCACTGCCGGTTCCTTCCGGGTCCGAGGTCCAGGTCCAGGTGCCGAGGCGGGGGGCGAGGGTCCCGAAGGCGCCCGTGAGGGCGTCGAGCGCCTCCCGGATCCGCCAGGCCGCGCGGTCGCGCGGGCCGACGGCGTTGGAGACCGCCCGTACCTCCAGGACGGGCACGGACTGGGCCGCCGCGGCCTCCGCCACGCCGAAGCCCTCCATGGCCTCGGCGGCGGCGCGCGGATGGCGGCGCAGCAGCTCGGCGGCCCGTTCGGCGCTTCCGGTCACGGTCGACACGGTGAGCACGGTGCCGCGCACGGCGTCCGTCGCCTCGGCGACGGCGGCGACGAGCGGGGCGGGCGGGAGGTGTTCGACGGTTCCGAAGCCCAGGTCGGTGACGGCGGTGAAGCCGTCGGGGGTCTCGGCGCCCAGGTCGGCGGCGACGATCGCGTCCGCGACCACGACGGAGCCGAGCCGCACGGCACCGGGTCGGGCGGTGCCGAAACCGCCGCCGATACCGGCCGATACGGCGAGGTCGTAGGGGGTGTGGGCGACCGCGGCCGTGGTGAGGGCGGCGGCGGTTCCGGCCGCCGCGGCTGCCGGGCCGACCCCGGCGGCCAGCACGTCCACGGTGAGCGGCGGCCCGGCGGGCGGCGCCGGGCTCAGCCGGTGGAGCACTCCGCCGGGGACGGGGAGTTCGGCCACCTCGGGGGCCGCGGCGCCGACGCCCCGCACCACGGCATCCCGTTCGGCGGGTACGGCCGTGACGATCAGTACGCGCATGGGTGGCTTTCCCTTGTCACAGCTGCCACGGCTGTCCCGACCACCACCGTGGGCTCAGGAGTCCCGCTCGTCAGGAGTCCCGTTCGAGGGTGAAGCGCCAGATGCCCTTGACGCCCTGGCTGCTCTTGCCCAGCTCGGCGATGGTGATCGTGACCTTCTTCTCGAGCGTGGTCTGACCGGTCTGCGGGTTCTGCTTGGCGAAGAGCGTGTCGCTGTCGAAGCTGCGGTACGTCTCCTTGCTCGCCTCGGCCATGACCGGGTTGTTGGCGATCAGGCCCCAGCTGGAGTCGGCGATCTCGGGGTCCACCCCGATCCGCACCTTCTCCCCGGCGGCGACCTTGATCGTCTTTTCGGGCTTGGCGGACAGGCACGACTTGAACTTCGCCGAGCTCAGGTCCTTGCCGTCGCCGTAGCAGCCGTCGCTCGCCTCGGCCGTCACGGTGTCCGAACCGACCGTCACCGTCGCCAGCGGGGTCGGCTTGTCGCAGGCGGAGAGGGCGACGAGCCCGAGGGACACGGCACAGGCGGCGGTGACGGCGCGGCGGCCCTTGCCCCTGGAAAACAACGCAGCGGTCATGCTGGCAGGCTATCTGGCCGCCCCGGTCGCCTCGCGCGGGGGTGTGGCACGGCGGGCCGCCTCACGCCACCCGTGGGTACGGCGCCCCCTGCCGGGAGGCGCTCAGCAGTCCCCGGACGCTCAACGCCGCGCCCAGGGCCACCACCGCCGAGGCGGCCGCCATCCCCAGCACCCCGTGCAGCGGCAGCACGATGCCGATGGCGCCGCCGACGACCCACGCCATCTGGAGCGTCGTCTCGGAGCGGGAGAACGCGGAGGTGCGGACCTCCTCCGGGACGTCGCGCTGGATCAGCGCGTCCAGCGACAGCTTGCCCAGCGCCTGGGAGATGCCCGCGGTGGCGGCCACGGCGGCGACCGCCACCGCTCCGTAGAAGGCAGCCGACACGATGATCACGGCGAGGGCGGAGCTCAGCACCACCGCGATGATCCGCTCCGGGCCGCGCGCCCGCAGCCAGGCGCCGATCGCGGTGCCCAGCGCGTTGCCGCCGCCCGCGCAGACCGCGGCCAGGCCGAGCGAGACCTCGGGGCCGAGCCCGCCCACCGGCTGGTCGCGGAGGAGGAAGGCGAGGAAGAGGGTGAGGAAGCCGGACAGGGTCTTCAGCGCGGCACATGCCTGGAGGGCGTGCAGGACGGAGGGACCGACCGTGCGGAGGCCGGGCCGCCCGGACCGGTTCCGCCAGAAGGCGCGCCGGAAGAACGCGTTCCGCCACAGGACGCTCCGCCAGGCGTGCCGGACGTGGGCGTGCCGGATGTGGGCGTTCCGGCGGAAGACGTTCCGGGGGAAGACGCTCCGGAAGACGTTCAGGGAGAAGACGTGGAAGGCGTTCCGGGCCCCGCCGACCCTGGCCTTGGGGTTGCGCACCGTCACCGTCACCGGCAGATGCGGATGGCGCTGGCCGGAGGTCAGCTGCGCCCTGGCCTCACCCGTCGAGGAGTCCACCTTATGCGGCAGGGTGAACGACAGGAACCCGCCCAGCGAGAAGATCGCACACGCCCCGTACAGCGGCCAGCTCGGCCCGATCTGATGCAGCCCGGCCCCCAGCGGGGCCGCCGCGCCGGTGGCCAGCAGCCCGCCCAGCGTGACCCGAGAGTTGGCCTTGACCAGCGAGAAGTGGGGTGGCAGCAGCCGCGGCACGACGGCGGAGCGGATGACTCCGTACGCCTTGGACGCCACCAGCACACCCAGCGCCGCCGGATACAGTTCGAGGCCGCCGCCCGCCACCGCGCCCGCCATCGTCAGCGCGAGCACCGTACGGGTCAGCATCGAGCCCGCCATCGCCGCCCGGCGGCCGTGCGGGAGGCGGTCCAGGAGCGGGCCGACGACGGGGGCGAGCAGCGCGAACGGCGCCATGGTGATGACCAGGTAGAGCGCGACCCGGCCGCGGGCCTGGTCGGTCGGGACCGAGAAGAAGATCGTGGAGGCGAGCGCGACGGTGACCAGCATGTCGCCCGCGGAGTTCACCGCGTGCAGCTCGATCAGCTTGCCCAGCCCCGACTCCCCGGCCCCATGGGCATGGGTGGCCCGGCGGATGCCCCGGCCGGTGGCGGTGAACGGAAAACGGAGCGCATGGCCGATCCAACGGCCCGACCGTTGGATCGGGCCGCCGCCGTGCCATCGCTTTCCTGCCACTCGACCATGGTGCAGCCAACGCGGCTCCGGCGTCAGACCTTCGACGGCTTTCCGGCTGGCAGCGCCGTCGGGGAGGACCGACAACACCCCTCTGTCCAGCGGAAATGCGGCGCCGCCGGGCCGGGCGGGCAGGGGCTGCACGGCGCCGGAGCGGGAGCCGGGCGTGAGACGGGGGTAGGGGCGGCGCGGCCGGACAAGGTAGCGTGCGTAACCGCGCCACCGACGGTCGTTCCTGGCCGTGCGCCGAGTAGCCATCCCGCAGAATGGGACGTACAAGGTGCGCCCGAAGGACGGAAGGGCGCGGACGTCGACGCGGTCCCGTGGTCCGCTCCGTCCGCGGTCCCGCGTTCTGGCTGTACGGCTGGCGCACCAGGTCAGACGGCTGCGACGGCGTGGAAGAGAGAATCGATCCTGTGAGTGCGATGCGAAGCCGTACCCCCGACCGCCTGTGCGCCGAGGCGGTCGAACTCGCCCGTGAGGCGGCCATGGAAGCCGCCCACCCGGGGAAGGTCGGCGAGTATCTGGGCGCCGTCGCCGAAGGCGACCGCGTGGTCACGCACCTCTTCGAGAACGACGAGCCGGGCTATCGCGGCTGGCGCTGGGCGGTCACCGTGACCCGCGCCTCCCGGGCGAAGACCGTCACGCTGGACGAGACGGTGCTGCTCCCCGGCCCCGACGCGCTGCTCGCGCCGGAGTGGGTGCCCTGGAGCGAGCGGCTGCGCCCCGGCGACATGGGGCCGGGCGATCTGCTCCCCACCGAGGCCGAGGACCTGCGCCTGGAGCCGGGCTACTCGGGCGAGGACGCCCCGCCGCCCAACTCGGTCGTCTCGGAGGAGATGCAGCAGCTCGCGGCGGTGGAGGAGGCCGATGTGACGGCCGGTGCCCCCGCCACCCAGGCGATCCCGCCCACGACCGGCTCGATCGCGGCCGTCGCCGAGGAACTGGGCATGCGCCGCGCCCGGGTGCTGTCCCGTTACGGCCTCCATGTGGCGGCCGACCGGTGGGAGGAGTCGTTCGGCGCCAAGACGCCCATGGCCCAGGCGGCCCCCGGCACCTGCGCGACCTGCGGATTCCTGGTGCCCCTCGGTGGCTCGCTGGGGCAGGCGTTCGGGGTGTGCGCGAATGAGTTCAGCCCGGCGGACGGCCGCGTCGTCTCCCTCGCGTACGGCTGCGGCGCCCACTCCGAGGCGGCCGTCATGCCCAAGCCCCCGCGTCCGGCCCCGCCCGTGGTCGACGAAACCGTCGTGGAACCGCTCCCCCTCCACCCGGACCGGCTGAGCGGCTCCGTCGAACCGGACACCCCGCCGGAGGAACTGGGCCACAGCTGAGGCGGTTCGCCACCGCTTCGTGCCGCCCGTTCCGTCGTTCCGTCCGCACGCCGTCTGTTTCGTCCCGCCAGTCCCGCCGTCTTCGTCCCGCCAGTCCCGCCGTCGTGCTGCCGGGCCGCGTTCGGCCGCCGTCGGTCCGGCCATCCGGTCGGGTGGGGACGGTCGGGTGGGGCCCGAGGCGTCGTTCGGCGGCGGATCGCGGTACGTTCGCGGCTAGCAAGGGCGACACGCGAGGGAACGGCGAGCGCGGTGGGCCGAGCCGCACCGTGGGGGACTCGGCGGTGTGGAGCCGTAGCGCGGGACGGACCCCGACCAGGAACTCCGGAGGCGAGACGTGAGCAGCACGGCGATGGTGCGAGGCGCGACCGAGGACGCGGACCCGTTCGGGACCGCGGGGCTGCGGCGCGGCGTGCTGGACGCCTGGGCCGCGTCGCCCGCCAGGTTCCGGGAGGACGCCAACGCCGAGGAGGACCTCGCGCTGGGCGGTCACCGCGACCGGCTGGTCGTCGAGCTGGCCCAGAACGCGGCGGACGCCGCCGCCCGCGCCGGGGTGCCCGGACGGCTCCGGCTGACCCTGCGGCCGGCCACCGACGGCGAGCCCGCCGTGCTGGCCGCCGCCAACACCGGGATGCCGCTGGACGCGGCCGGGGTCGAGTCGCTGTCCACCCTGCGGGCGTCGGCCAAGCGGGACGAGCCGGAGAGCGCCGTGGGGCGGTTCGGCGTCGGCTTCGCGGCGGTGCTCGCGGTGAGCGACGAGCCCGCGGTCGTGGGCCGCACCGGCGGGGTGCGCTGGTCGCTGGCCGAGGCGCGGGAGCTGACCCGGCGGACCGCCGAGACCAGCCCCGGCCTCGCCGACGAGCTGCGCCGCCGCGACGGCCACGTACCGCTGCTGCGGCTGCCGCTGCCCGCCGAGGGGACCGCGCCGGACGGCTATGACACGGTCGTGGTGCTGCCGCTGCGCGACGGCGCCGCCCTGGACGTGGCGGAGCGGCTGCTGGCCGGGATCGACGACGCGCTGCTGCTCACCCTGCCCGGCCTGGCCGAGGTCGTGGTCGAGACCGCTGAGGGCACCCGGACGCTGCGCCGCCGCCAGGAGGGCCCGTACACCGTCGTCGAGGACAGCGGCCGGAGCGGTACGGGCGGTGCGATGCGCTGGCGTACCGAGAGCGCCGGAGGGCGGCTGGAGCCCGAGCTGCTCGCCGACCGCCCGGTGGAGGAGCGGCTGCGCCCGGTGTGGTCGGTGACCTGGGCGGTTCCGGTGGACGAGGAGGGCGCGCCGGTGCGGCCCACGACCGCCCCGGTGGTCCACGCCCCGACGCCGACCGATGAGCCGCTGGGCATGCCCGCGCTGCTGATCGCGTCCTTCCCGCTGGAGCCCACCCGCCGGCACACCGCCCCCGGGCCGCTCACGGACTTCCTGGTGGAGCGCGCGGCCGAGGCGTACGCGACGCTGCTGCGCGACTGGCATCCGGTGTCGGTCGGCACGATCGGCCTGGTCCCGGGCCGGCTGGGCCGGGGCGAGCTGGACGGGGAGCTGCGCGGGCGGGTGCTGGAGCGGCTGCCGAGGGTGCCGTTCCTGCCCAGCGCCGCCGCGCCGGCGGCGGGCGCGGGCCCCGAGGGCGCCGCGGGCTGGCTCGGGTCGCCGGACGCGCTCGGCCCGGACGCCGCCCAGGGCGGACCGGCGGCGGGGGAGCCGCCCGCGGCCGCCGCCCCGTCGGCTCCCGCCGCCGTCGACTGGGACGATGACGTGCTGGCCCGCGGCGGCTTCGAGGGCGAGCCGTACGCGCTGCGCCCCCGGGACGCCGAGATCGTCGAGGGCGCGGGCGCGGAGACGGTGGAGGTGCTGGCCGAGCTGTTCCCGACGCTGCTGCCCGCGGGTCTTGAACGCCGGGCGGAGCTGCGGGTGCTGGGCGTGGCCCGGGTGCCGCTGGGGGAGCTGATCGACCGGCTCGCGGGTGTGGAGCGCACCCCGGCCTGGTGGCGGCGGCTGTACGACTCGCTGGGCGGGATCGACCCGGACCGGCTCAGCGGGCTGCCGGTGCCGCTGGCGGACGGCCGGACGACGATCGGGCCCCGGCAGGTGCTGCTGCCGCTGCCCGGCGAGGCCGACGGGGACCTGGGCACCATCGGCGTCACCGAAACCGCCGTGACCGCGGGGATCGAGACCGGGGAGACCGGGACCGGGGCGGCCGGGGCCGGCACGGTCGGCGATGCGCATCGCACCCTTGCCCGTCTCGGCCTGAAAGTCGCACATCCGGACGCCGCCCATCCACTCCTGGAGAAGCTCGGCGCGACCCCGGCCACCCCCCGCGCCGTGCTGACCACCCCGCAGGTGCGGGCCGCCGTCGCGCATTCGCTGGAGGCGGAGGACGAGTACGACCCGTTCGCGGAGGAAGGCGCGGCGCTGGGCGCGGCGCTGGACGCCGACACGCTGGCCGACACCGTTCTCGGCCTGGTCCAGCAGGCCCGGCTGGCCCCCGGTGACGAGCCGTGGCTGGCCGCGCTCGCGCTGCCGGACGAGGACGGGGAGCTGGCCCCGGCCGGTGAACTGGTCTTCCCCGGCAGCGCCTTCGAGCAGGTGATGCGGGAGGGCGAACTGGCCGCGTGCGACGCCGAGCTGGCCGAGCGCTGGGGCGAGCAGCCGCTGGCCGCCGTCGGTGTGCTGGCGGGCTTCACCCTGGTCAGGGCCACCGATGTGGTGCTGGACCCGGATGAACTGGAACCGCGCGAGGGCGACTTCGCCGAACCGGACGACGTCGGTGTGCTGGACGCCGTCGACGTGTGGTGCGAGGACGCGCTGGACCGGCTGCCGGAGACGCCGGTGCCGCCGGTGGCCACCGAGATCGTCGCCGTACGGGACCTGGACCTCGTCGACGACGACGCCTGGCCGAGGGCGCTGGCCATGCTCGCCCAGCCGCCGCTGCGCGACGCGCTGACCGCGCCGGTGCGGGTGCTGCTGCCGGACGGCACGACCGAGACGGTGCGCTCGTACACCGCGTGGTGGCTGCGCGGCCATCCGGTGCTGGACGGCCGCCGCCCCGCCGGGCTGCGCGCGGCCGGCGGCGATCCGCTGCTGACCGGGCTGTACGAGTCGGTGGACGCGGCCGGGTTCGAGGACGAGCAGGTGCTGCGCGCGCTGGGGGTGCGGACCTCCGTCGCGGCGCTGCTGGACGAACCGGGCGGTGCCGCCGAGCTGCTGGCCCGCCTCGCCGACCCGGACCGCGAGGTGACCCCCGCCCAGCTGCACGGCCTCTACAGCCAGTTGGCCGAGCTGGACCCCGAGCAGGTCACCCTGCCCGACGAGGTGCGAGCCGTGGTGAGCGGCGAGCCGGTGGTGGTCGACGCGGGCGAGGCGCTGGTCGCGGACGCCCCCGACCTGATGCCGCTGGCCGAGGCGGACGGCCGTGCGCTGCTGCCCGTACGCCCCACGCGGGCGGCGGAGTTGGCGGAGCTGTTCCAGGTGCGGCGGCTGAGCGAGGCGTATCCGGCGCGGGTCACCTCACAGGGCGATCTACACGAGGTGCCGGAAGCGGTCCGCGAACTCCTCCCGGGCGCCCCGCTGTCGTACGTCGAGCACGAGGAACTGCTGATCGAGGCCGACGACGGCGGCGAGGTCGAGCTGGACTGGCGGTATGCGGACGGCACTCTGCACGCCTCGACGGTCGAGGGTGTCGCGGCCGGTCTGGCCTGGGCGTCCGGTCACTGGTCGCGCCGGTTCGAGGTCGCGGCGCTGCTGGAGGATCTGACCCGTACGGAGGAGCTGGCGCGGGCCCGCTGGTTCGACTGACGGACGCACGGGCGCTACCGGGTCAGGGCTTGCGGGCCACCCCCGCGAAGATCCACAGGTCCAGGGCCTCCGCGTCGGCCCTGGCCTGCTCGGTCTCGGGCTTCCAGCGGTGCGGCATCACCACGCCCGGATCGACCAGCTCCAGCCCGTCGAAGAACGCGACAATCTCCTCCTGGTCGCGCCCCTGCACATGGATGCCGCTGCCGCGGTAGAGGTTGGTCACCGCGTCCGAGACTCCGGGGCGGGGGTCGAGCGCTCCGTGCGAGAGCACCAGATAACTGCCCGGTGCCAGGGCCTCGACCAGTTGTCCGACGATGTCGTACGGCTTCCGCTCATCCGCGATGAAGTGCATGATCGCATTGAGCGACAGGGCGATCGGCCGGGACAGATCGAGGGTGTCGGTCAGCTCTTCGGCGGTCAGGATCGTCTCGGGCTCGGTGACGTCCGCGTGGATGTACGCGGTGCGGCCCTCGGGCGTGGAGAGCAACAGGGCCTGGGCGTAGGCCAGCACGATGGGGTCGTTGTCCGCGTAGACGACCCGGGACGACGGGGCGACCTTCTGGGCCACCTGGTGGAGATTGGGCTCGGTGGGGATGCCGGTGCCGATGTCCAGGAACTGCCGTATGCCCGCCTCGGCCGCGAGCCAGCGGGTCGCGCGGTGCATGAATGACCGGTTGGCGCGGGTCCACGGCTTGACGTCGGGCCAGACGGCCTCGACCTGTTCGGCCGCCTGGGTGTCGACCGCGTAGTGGGTCTTGCCACCCAGGAAGTAGTCGTACATGCGGGCCGAGTGCGGCTTGCTGGTGTCGATTTCATCGGCACGAAAGCGGTTACCGGTCATATCCCTCACATTACTGGTGAGTTGACGTCTATAAGGCGGTAGTTCCCGAACAAAGTGCGCGCCGTGAGGCTTCCGCAACATTGTGAACGAGCCGTGAAGATCGTACAGTTGTCCCATCCGGCTCCGCCCGCGCGTCCCCGCGGCGGGGCCCTCATCTTCTGTGCGTCCTCCGCGCGCACCGCAGACGGGTGAGCGGGCGCGCCGGGAGGGGAGCGCGCCCGCACACCAGGCCGGGGCGCCGGATCGTCACCGGGAACGGCGATGGTCCGGCGCCGCGCCGTCGGTGGGCGATCCGGTGCCGTCGGTGCGCGCGTACGGCGGTCGCGTCAGCCGCTCTCGTTCCCGTTCCGCGAGCCGCGGATCGCCGCGTCCCGGGCGCGCACGTACCAGACGCCGATCAGACCGAGGCCGCCGCCGGCCAGGCAGGTCCACAGCCACCACAGGTGTCCGTGCTCGTCGTACCAGCGGTAGAAGGGTAGCTGGACGAGGAAGAGGACGAACCACACGATCGTGCCGCCGGTGATCGTGGCCACGACATTGCCCTCGAGGGGCTCCGGCGCCTCGTGCCTGGGGGTCCACTTCGTCATGGCCACAGCTTAAGGGGGCCGGTGACGGGTCCGTCCGGGGCCGCACCGGATGGGTTTGGCGGCCGGCCGTTTATAGTTTCATACTGAATACTTCTGGGTCTGGGTGGAATGTCTCGTTCGATCCTCCAAGAGGCCCGCCGCTGACGTTCACCACCACTGAGGTTCTTCATGTCCCCCTCGGCCAGCGCGCCGGTCGACGCGAGCAAGCAGACTCCGGCTCCCCCTGCCAACGGCATCGACAAGTTCTTCAAGATCAGCCAGCGCGGCTCCTCGGTCTCCCGGGAGATCCGTGGCGGGCTGGCCACGTTCTTCGCGATGGCCTACATCATCGTGCTGAACCCGATCATCCTCGGGGCCGGTACGGACAAGTTCGGGGATCAGCTCAACAACGGCCAGCTGGTCACCGCGACCGCCCTGATGGCGGGCCTGACCACGCTGCTCATGGGGATCATCGGCAATGTCCCCATCGCGCTCGCCGCGGGCCTGGGCATCAACGCCGTGGTCTCGCTGCAACTCGCGCCCAAGATGAGCTGGCCGGACGCGATGGGCATGGTGGTGCTCGCGGGTCTGGTGCTGATGATCCTCGTCGCCTCGGGCCTGCGGCAGCGGGTGATGGACGCGATCCCGAACGGACTGCGGCGGGCGATCGCGATCGGCATCGGGCTCTTCATCGCCCTGATCGGCCTGGTCGACTCCGGCTTCATCAGCCGTAACCCGGACTCCGCGCACACCACCGTCCCCCTGGGGCTGGGGGTGGCCGGGCGGCTCCAGGGCTGGCCGGTGCTGGTGTTCGTGCTCGGCCTCGCGCTCACGTTCATCCTGATCGTCCGCAAGACGCGCGGTGCGATCCTGATCGGCATCGTGGTCATGACCGTGGTCGCGATCGTGATCAACTCCCTGGCGCACATCCCGGACGCCCAGTGGGGGCTGACCGTCCCCAAGGTGCCGGAGAAGGTGGTCGACACCCCGGACTTCGGCCTCATCGGCCAAGTCGACCTCTGGGGCGGCTTCCGTGAGGTCGGCCTGCTCACCGGCTGTCTCTTCGTCTTCACCGTGCTGCTGTCCGGCTTCTTCGACGCGATGGGCACGATCATCGGCGTCGGCGAGGAGGCCGGGCTGACCAACGAGCGCGGGCAGCTGCCGGGCATGGGCCGGATCCTGATGATGGACGGTGTCGCGGTCGCGGGCGGCGGCTTCGGCTCGGCCTCGGCCAACACCTGCTTCGTCGAATCCACGGCGGGTGTCGGGGAGGGGGCGCGCACCGGGCTCGCGAACGTGGTGACCGGCGGCCTCTTCCTGCTCTCGCTGGTCTGCACCCCGCTCGCCAAGGTGGTGCCCTCGCAGGCCGCGACCCCCGCGCTGGTCGTCGTCGGCTTCCTGATCATGGCGGCGAACGTCAAGGAGATCGACTGGAGCGACTCCACGATCGCGATCCCGGCCTTCCTGACCATGATCTCGATGCCGTTCACGTACAGCATCACCAACGGGATCGGCGTGGGCGTGCTCGCGTTCCTGCTGCTGCGCATCGCCACCCGGCGGGCCCGGGAGATCCCGTGGCTGCTGGGCGTGGTGGGGCTGTGCTTCCTGGTGTACTTCCTGCTCAACCCGATCGAGCAGGCGCTCGGCGTCTCCTGAGCCGCCCGGCCGTCCCCCAACCCCCCCGTGAGCGCCCCGGACACCTCAGGTCCGGGGCGCTCACGCGTGTCGCGCGGCCCTGTGACGTGGTGCACCCGGGCGTTACTACCCGAAGTCAACTCACTCGTTCGGGTGAAATAGAAATAGGGATGTCACCAGGGTTTCATTAGGCGAGGTAATGAGTTATGCTAAAGACCATGCCGGATCTGTCCCGCCCCCAGCACAAGGCGGAGGCGCCCCCCGACGACGCGGAGGCCGTGAACGCCCTGCGGTCCGGAGTGATGCGTCTGTCGCGGCGGCTCAAGCACCAGCGAGTGGACGAATCGCTCAGTCCCACCGAGATGGCGGTCCTGGGCACCCTGGCCCAGTGCGGCTCCGCCACCCCCGGTGAGCTGGCCCGTAAGGAGCACGTCCAGCCGCCCTCGATGACCCGCATCGTGGCCCTGCTGGAAGCCAAGGGACTGGTCGGACTCGAGCCGCACCCGGAGGACCGGCGGCAGAAGGTCGTCTCGCCGACCGAGCGTGTAGAGCCCATGCTCGAAGAGAGCCGACGCAAGCGCAACGCCTGGCTGACCGAACTGGTCGGGCAGCTGACCGAGGACGAGTGGGACGCGCTGCGCGCCGCCGCGCCCGTGCTGGAGAAGCTCGCGCACATGTAGCAATGACTGAGGCAGCCAGGAGGCGAACGCACTTGAGTACGGGACCCGGAGCAGACTCCGCACCCGCACCGAAGAACCCCGCAGATTCCGCGTCCGTACCCGGCCCCGACCGTGCCGTCGCCACCGGCGGCGACCCCGGCGGGCGCACCAAGGGCGGCACCTTCCGCTCCCTGAGGATCCGCAACTACCGGCTGTTCGCGACCGGTGCCATGATCTCCAACACCGGCACCTGGATGTCGCGGATCGCCCAGGACTGGCTGGTCCTCAGCCTCACCGGCTCCTCCACCGCGGTCGGTATCACCACCGCGCTGCAGTTCCTGCCCATGCTGCTCTTCGGCCTCTACGGCGGGGTCATCGCCGACCGCTGTCCCAGGCGCCGGCTGCTGCTGATCACCCAGGCCGCACTGGGGCTGTGCGGGCTCGCCCTCGCCGCCCTCACCCTCAGCGGCCATGTGCAGGTCTGGCACGTCTATCTGATCGCGTTCCTGCTCGGCATGGTTACCGTCGTCGACAACCCGACCCGCCAGGTCTTCGTCAACGAAATGGTCGGCCCCAAGGATCTGCGGAACGCGGTCAGCCTCAACTCCGCGAACTTCCAGTCCGCCCGGCTGATCGGCCCGGCGGTCGCCGGTGTGCTGATCACCGCCGTGGGCAGTGGCTGGGCCTTCCTGATCAACGGACTCTCCTTCGGCGCCCCGCTCATCGGGCTGCTGATGATGCGCACCAGCGAGCTGCACAAGGTCCAGCGGGCGCCGCGCGGCAAGGGGCAGCTGCGGGAGGGGCTGCGCTATGTCGCCGGCAACCCCGATCTCATCTGGCCGATCGTGCTCGTGGGCTTCATCGGCACCTTCGGCTTCAACTTCCCGATCTGGCTGAGCGCCTTCGCCGACGATGTCTTCGACGCGGGCCCGGGTACGTACGGCCTGCTCAACACCCTGATAGCGATCGGCTCGGTGACCGGTGCGCTGCTCGCCGCCCGGCGCGTGGTGGCGCGGCGGCGGCTGCTGGTCGGGGCCGCGCTGATGTTCGGCGTGCTGGAGATGGTCGCGGCCGCGACCCCGTACTTCTGGCTCTTCGCGGCGCTCATGGTGCCGATCGGGATCTTCAGCCTGACGTTCAACGTGACCGCGAACTCCAGCGTCCAGCTCGCGACCGATCCCGCGATGCGGGGCCGGGTGATGAGCCTGTTCATGATGGTCTTCGTCGGCGGTACGCCGATCGGCGGCCCGCTGGTGGGCTGGCTGACCGACACCTGCGGCGCGCGCATCGGCTTCGCCGCGGGCGGTCTGGTCTCGGCCGCCGCCGCGGTCGCGGTGGGCCTGGTCCTGGTCCGGGCCGGCGGACTGCGGCTGAAGCTGGACCTCCGCCGCGGCCATCCCCGCGTGGCCTTCGTCCCCCGCACCCCCGAGGACCACAAGCAACTAGCCACCACAGCCTGACCCCGGCAGGCACCCGGGACCACGGTCCTATTCCACCCGGTGTCCGCGCCGCCGGGCGGGCCTGCCGTCGGGCTGTCGTGTGGGGCCCCCGGCGGGCAGGCGCCGATGAGCCGTGAGGGGACGGGGTCGGGTCCACCCCACCTCGGTGCCCGCGCCGCCGGGCGGACCTGCCGCCGGGCTGGCGTCCGGGGCCCCCGGCGGGGAGGTGTCGACGAGCCGTGAGGGGCGAGGTCGGGCCCACCCCACCTCGGTGCCCGCGCCGCCGGGCGGGCCTGCCGCCGGGCTGTCGTGTGGGGCCCCCGGCGGGCAGGCGCCGACGAGACGGGAGGGGGCGGGGCCGGTCCCACCCCCACCCGGCCCCCGCGCCGCCGGACGGGCCTGCCGCCGGGCTGTCGTGTGGGGCCCCCGGCGGGCAGGCGCCGATGAGCCGTGAGGGGACGGGGTCGGGCCCACCCCACCCCGGTGCCCGCGCCGCCGGACGGGCCTGCCGCCGGGCTGTCGTGTGGGGCCACCGGCGGGCAGGTGTCGATGAGCCGTGAGGGGACGGGGTCGGGCCCACCCGGCCCCCGCGCCGCTGGACGGGCCTGCCGCCGAGCTGGCGTCTGGGGCCACCGGAGGGGTAGCCGCCGACGAGACGGGAGGGGGCGGGGCCGGAGGGGTGGTGTCCTGGACGCTTACGCATATTTGTGGCGCCAATCTCCGGCCCACCCCACGCCCCCGGGCACCGGCGCCGTAAATATGCGGTCCAGGGCGCCGCACCGGAGGCCCCGCCCCCGGCACCCGCCCCCTGGGGCAACCCCGCCCCCGGGCATCCCCACCCTCCCCGGGGCAACCCCGCCCCCCGCGGCAACCCCGCCCCCCGCGGGCAACCCCGGTCCAGCTGTCCGTGCCGCGAAGGCGGCACCCCGTGGGGGAGACTGGGCGGGTGAGACTCTTCGCCGCCGTGTTGCCGCCGGACGCCGCCGTCGCCGAGCTGGCCGCGCGAGTCGAGGCGCTCCGGGCGCTGCCGGGGGCGGACGGGTTGCGCTGGACCGAGCGGGAGGGCTGGCACTTCACGCTCGCCTTCTACGGGGAGGTGGCCGAGGAGGTGCTGCCCGAGCTGCACACCCGGCTGGCCCGCGCCGCCCACCGGCACCGCCCCCACGAGCTGCGGCTCGCCCGCGGGGGCCGGTTCGACGACCGCGTGGTGTGGGTGGGCGTCGACGGCGACAGCGAGACGCTGCGGGGGCTGGCCGACTCCGCCGCCGCGGGGGGCCGGCGGGCCGGGATCCCGATGGACCGGCACCGCCCGTACCATCCGCATCTGACCATCGCGCGCGCCCGCTCCGCACGCCACGGCTCCGCACGCCACGGCTCCGCCGGCCTCAGCCTCGCGCCGTACGCCGAGCGGCTCGCGGACTTCGCCGGCCAGGAGTGGACCGTGCGGGAGCTCAGCCTGGTGCGCAGCCATCCACCGGCCCCGGGCGTCCCCGGGCGGCAGCCGCGCTACGAGGTGGTGGCGGCCTGGCCGCTGGGGCACTGAGCGGTCCGGCTAGTCTCGGGGTGTGGACCCCAAGACCCGGAACATGATCATGAGCGGCGCGCTGGTGCTGATTCTCGTCGTCGTCGCCGCGGCGGCCGCCCTAGGAGGCTGAAACGGGAGCGAAGCGAGGCGTGGGCCGCACACGGCCCACGCCTCCTCCACGCACTCGACCACGCTGACCAAGCGGAGCCTCCCCGCTACCAGGCGAACGCCTCGGGCGACGGCCCCGGCCCCGGGAAGATCTCGTCCAGCTCGGCCAGCAGCTCCTCGCTGAGCTTCAGATCGGCGGCGCGCAGCGCCGACGCCAGCTGCTCGGCCGTGCGCGGGCCCACGATCGGACCGGTCACCCCGGGCCGGGTGAGCAGCCAGGCCAGGGCCGCCTCGCCGGGCTCGATACCGTGCTTGTCCAGCAGGTCCTCGTACCGCTGGATCTGTTCGCGCACCTTGGTGTTCTTCAGCGCGTCGCCGCTGCGGCCCGATGTGGTGCGCGAACCGCCGCCCTCACGCTCCTTGCGGATCGCGCCGCCGAGCAGCCCGCCGTGCAGCGGCGACCAGGGGATGACGCCCAGGCCGTACTCCTGCGCGGCCGGGATGACCTCCATCTCGGCGCGGCGTTCGGCCAGGTTGTACAGGCACTGCTCGCTGACCAGCCCGTACGAGCCGCGGCGGGACGCGGTCTCATTGGCCTGGGCGATGTGCCAGCCCGCGTGGTTGGACGAACCGGCGTAGATGATCTTGCCCTGCTGGACGAGGACGTCGATGGCCTGCCAGACCTCGTCCCACGGGGTGGAGCGGTCCACGTGGTGGAACTGGTAGAGGTCGATGTAGTCCGTGCCGAGCCGCTTGAGGCTGGCGTCCACGGACCGGCGGATGTTGACGGCCGAGAGCTTGTCGGTATTCGGCCAGGCCACATCGTCCGCGGCCATGTTCGCGTACACCTTGGTCGCGAGGACCGTCTTCTCGCGCCGCCCGCCACCCTGGGCGAACCAGCTCCCGATGATCTCCTCGGTGCGGCCCTTGTTCGCGCCCCAGCCGTACACATTGGCGGTGTCGAAGAAGTTGATGCCGGCGTCGAGCGCCGCATCCATGATCGAGTGGCTGTCGGCCTCCTCGGTCTGCGGACCGAAGTTCATGGTGCCGAGAACGATCCGGCTGACCTTGAGACCTGTGCGTCCGAGCTGTGTGTACTCCATGGGGTCAGCCAAGCCGTTGGAGTGCGCTCTAATCAAGAGGGCCGGAATCGAGGACCGGAATCGCGTGGGGCGAGTCCGAGGTATCGGCGGCCGCCGGGGAGAGAATTATCCGAAAAATTCCGAGGGAATCACTCACCACCCCCTCCGTGAATTCCCCACGCCCCACAGAAAACCCGAAGGCCCGCTTTTTGGCCCCCCGTGCGGTCAAAAAGCGGGCGTGATGGGTCCGGCTGAATCGCCGAAGGCGATTACCGGGCGGCGCGGGCCTTCATGAAGCCGAGGACGCCGAGGGCCAGGGCCAGCAGCGCGCCGATGAGGACCATGTAGAGCCCCGGCCCCGCGGTCATGTCGTACAGCTTCGCGGCCTGCTCCGCCGCCTTCTCCGCGACGCTCTGCGACACCCCCTCCTCGTCCGTCAGCTTCTGGACGACCAGCCGCTCGGGGTCCGAGATGTTGAGGCCCGCGACGATCGCCATGGCGAGCCCCGCAACCGCGCTGACCAGGTAGATCACCGCCTTCTTGGTGGCCATGGCGGCGATGAACAGGACCGCCGCGACCAGGGCGACGATCAGCGTGATGATGCCGTCGCCGTCGATGCCCTTGATGCCCCCGGTGGCGCCCTCGGCGTCGGAGACCACCCAGTTCACCAGGGAGCCGACCAGCGCGATCACCGAGCCGACGATCCCGAAGATCGCGATCTTCTTGGACGGCGCGGCCGGTGCGGCACCGCCGTTCGGGGCTCCTGTGGAATGCGTGGGAGGTGCGGTCTGCGCATAGGAGGACTGGCTGTATTCGCTCATGAGCAGAGACCGTAAGGGGGGCCTTTCTGTATCGCAATGCCGCCGCCCGCTATGCCGTCAATGACCGATAAATTTCTCGCCGAAATAATCCCCGGATGGGATCAAATAATCTCGGGGTTATTTCGACTTCTCCGCTCTCGCGGATAATTGGCGGACGTTATCTGCCCGTTATCCGGGAAGTCATGCGTGGCCGGAGGGCGTCCCGCGGCGTGGTTCCGGCACCTGACGCCCCCGGCGGGATGGCAGGCTTGGGCCCATGCGTCCGCTTCCGTTCGTACTCGGCGCCGCCGCGCTGCTGGCCGTGTCCGCAGCCGCCCCGGCCGCCGCTGCCGCCCCGGCCGCCGCTGCCGCCCCGGCCGCCGCCGGCTCGTCGTCGTCGCCGTCTCCCTTCACGATCGAGGATCCACGGATCACCGAGTCCAGTGGTCTCGCCGCGAGCCGTCTCCACCCCGGCGTCTACTGGACGCACAACGACAGTTCGGACGGGCCGTACGTCTACGCCGTCGACGGCCGGACCGGGAAGACGGTCGCGCGGGTCACCCTGCGCGGCATAGGAAGTCCCCGCGATGTGGAAGCGATCTCGATAGGGCCGGACGGCAATGTCTACGTCGGCGATATCGGCGACAACCTGGGCGGCCAGTGGTCCCATGTGTGGATCTACCGGTTCCCCGAGCCGAAGCAGCTGAAGGACACCACCGTCACCGCGACCCAGTTCACCGTCCAGTACCAGGGCGGGCCGCGCAATGCCGAGGCGCTGATGGTTAACCCCAGGACGGGCCGCGTCTACATCGCCAGCAAGAGCGACGAGGACGGCGGGCTGTACATCGGACCGGCCACGCTGAGCTCCTCGGGGGTGAATGTCTTCCGGCGGGTCTCCGACCTCGATCTGGAGGTCACGGACGGGGCGTTCTCCCCGGACGGCACCCGGCTGGTGCTCCGCGGCTACTTCTCGGCCGCCGAGTACCGCTGGCGGAACGACAAGCCGACGAAGCTCGAGGAGGAGCCGGGACTGCCGCTCCAGCGGCAGGGCGAGTCGGTCACCTTCACCCCCGACGGCGGCACGCTCATGTACGGCACCGAGGGCGCGGGCTCCAAGGTGACGCCGGTGGACCTCGGCGGGGAACTGCTGCCGGACGCCACCGCGAAGGAGCAGAAGAAGAAGGGGGAGTACTCCGACCGCCCCGACGGCAAGCTCTCCGATGACGAGAAGAACGGCAACCTGGTCAAGGCCGGGCTCACCTTCGCCGGTGCGCTGGTGGTGTTCTACGGCCTGCGCAGGCTCTTCCGCCGGAGTCGTACCTGATCGTCACCCGTGCGCATCCCTGGTGCGCATCCCCCGTGGGCCTCACCCGTGCGAAGGGGCCCGCGGCCGGTCGGCCGCGGGCCCCTCACGCTCACCCATGAACGGGCGACCCATGAACGGGCAACCCGTGAGCAGGCACCCTCAGAGGTGCTCGATGACGTAGTCCACGCACGCCGTCAGCGCCTGGACGTCCGCCGGGTCGACGGCCGGGAACATCGCCACCCGCAGCTGGTTGCGGCCCAGCTTGCGGTACGGCTCGGTGTCCACGATCCCGTTGGCCCGCAGCGCCTTGGCGACCGCGGCGGCGTCGATCTCCTCGTTGAAGTCGATCGTGCCGACGACCTGCGACCGCTTGGCCGGGTCGGCCACGAACGGGGTGGCGAACTTGGCCTCCTCGGCCCACCCGTACAGCGTGCGCGAGGAGGTCGCGGTGCGCCGCACGGCCCAGTCCAGGCCGCCCTGTCCGTTGATCCACTCCAGCTGGTCGTTGAGCAGGAAGAGCGTCGCCAGCGCCGGGGTGTTGTACGTCTGGTTCTTCAGCGAGTTGTCGATCGCGGTCGGCAGCGAGAAGAACTCCGGGACGTGCCGGCCGGACGCGTGGACGCGGGCGGCGCGCTCGAGCGCGGCGGGGGAGAACACGCCGATCCACAGGCCGCCGTCCGCCGCGAAGGACTTCTGCGGCGCGAAGTAGTAGACGTCCGTCTCGGCGATGTCGACCGGCAGACCGCCCGCACCGGAGGTGGCGTCCACCAGCACCAGCGCGCCCTCGTCGGCGCCGGCCACCCGCTGGATGGGCATGGCGACACCGGTGGAGGTCTCGTTGTGGGTGAAGGCGTACACGTCCGTGCCGCTCTCGGCCTGCGGCTCTGGGTGGGTGCCCGGGTCGGAGGAGATCACCGTGGGCTCCGCCAGCCACGGCGCGAGCTTCGCCGCCTTGGCGAACTTCGAGGAGAACTCGCCGAAGGACAGGTGCTGGGACTTGGACTCGATCAGACCGTGGGTCGCGATGTCCCAGAAGGCGGTGGAGCCGCCGTTGCCCAGGATGACCTCGTACCCCTCCGGGAGCTGGAAGAGTTCGCGCACCCCTTCGCGCACCGCGCCGACCAGGTTCTTGACCGGAGCCTGCCGGTGGGAGGTGCCCAGCAGGGAACTTCCGGTGGCGGCCAGGGCACTGAGCGCCTCGGTGCGCACCTTGGAGGGGCCCGAGCCGAAGCGTCCGTCGGCGGGCTTGATGTCATCGGGAATCCGGATCTCAGCCACGAACCGAAGCCTAATCCGTCGGCCCTCGCCGTCCGACCGTGCGTCCAGCGGCTGAGACAACCCGTCCACACCGTGTTGACGTGGGCGATCGCCCCGCTGTAGCCGCGATCTCGGAACACGACGGCCATGAATCGGAATTGGACATTTTCAACGGTCCGCTCGCCGTGGACCATGGAGGCATGGCTGACCACGAGGCAGACGAGCTGGAGCAGGCGCTGCGCAGGGCCGTCCGCGGGGACGTCTCCTTCGATACGGCGAGCCGGGCGCTGATGACCATGGACGCGTCCAACTACCGCAGAGTGCCCACCGGAGTGGTCGCACCGCGCGACGCGGACGACGTGGCGGCGGCGCTGGCCGTCTGCCGGGAGCGCGGGGTGCCGGTGGTGGCGCGCGGCGCCGGGACCTCGATCGCGGGGCAGGCCACCGGGCTCGGTGTCGTCCTCGACTTCACCCGCCACATGCGGAGCATCGTCTCGCTCGACCCCGAGCGGCGGACCGCCGTCGTCCAGCCCGGGGTCATCCTGGACGACCTCCGTGCGGCGGCCGGCGCCCATGGGCTGACCTTCGGCCCCGACCCGTCCACCCACAGCCGCTGCACCCTCGGCGGCATGATCGGCAACAACTCCTGCGGCTCCCACTCGGTGGCCTGGGGCACCACCGCCGACAACGTCCGCGAGCTGGACGTCCTCACCTACGGCGGGGAGCGGGTACGGGCCGCCCAGGGCCTCCACGACCTGCCCGCCCGGCTCCGCGACGGCATTCGGTCCCTGGTCGGCCGGCACCTGGCCCTGCTGCGCACCGGCTTCCCCGAGCTGCCCCGGCGGATCTCCGGCTACGCCCTGGACGAGCTGCTGCCCGAGAAGAACGCCGATGTCGCCCGCGCCCTCACCGGCAGCGAGGGCACCCTCGGCGTGGTGACCGAGGCGACCGTAAGGCTGGTGAAGGCGCCCGGCGCCCGCGCCCTCGCCGTGCTCGGCTACCCCGACGAGAGCGCGGCGGCCGAGGCCGCGCACACCCTGTTGCCCCACGGTCCGCTGACCGTCGAGGGCATGGCCGCCGATCTGGTCGCCGGGGCGTCCGGGCTGCCCAAGGGCGGCGCGTGGCTGTTCGTGGAGGTCGGCGGGGCCAACCGCGAGGAGGCGCTCTCCCGCGCCCAGGAGGTGGCCCGCGCCGCCGCCGAGGCCACCACCGGCCACACCGTCGTCGCCGACCCGGCCGGGCAGCGCGCCCTGTGGCGGGTGCGCGAGGACGCCTCCGGCACGGCCACGCGCAACCAGGACGGCAGCGAGGCGTGGCCCGGCTGGGAGGACTGCGCGGTGCCGCCGCCCCGGCTCGGCGCCTACCTGCGTGATTTCCGCGCCCTGATGGCCCAGCACGGGCTGCGCGGCACGCCGTACGGGCACTTCGGGGACGGCTGCATCCACGTCCGCATCGACTTCGACCTGATGCGTGAGGCCGGGATCCGGGTGTTCCGGGCCTTCTCCTCCGACCTCGCCGATCTCGTCGTCGCCCACGGCGGCTCGCTCTCCGGTGAGCACGGCGACGGGCTGGCCCGCGCCGAGCTGCTGCCGCGCATGTACGGGGAGGAGATGGTCGGCCTCTTCTCCCGGTTCAAGGACCTGTGGGACCCGGAAGGCGGCCTCAACCCCGGCGTCCTGGCCCGCCCCCAGCGCGTGGACCAGAACCTGCGCTTCGATGTCCTGCCCAGGCGCCCGGTGGACGTCGCGTTCGGCTACCCGCACGACAAGGGCGACTTCTCGGCGGCGGTCCGGCGCTGTGTGGGCGTCGCCAAGTGCCGTAACGAGTCGGTGTCCGGCGCGGGCGTGATGTGCCCGTCGTACCGGGTGACCGGCGAGGAGCGGCACTCCACGCGCGGCCGCGCCCGGCTGCTGCACGAGATGCTCGCGGGCGAGGTCGTCCAGGACGGCTGGCGCTCGGAGGAGGTACGGGACGCGCTCGACCTGTGCCTGTCCTGCAAGGGCTGCCGCAGCGACTGCCCGGTGGAGGTCGACATGGCCACGTACAAGGCCGAGTTCCTGCACCACCACTACGAGGGACGGCTGCGGCCCGCCGCGCACTACTCGATGGGCTGGCTCCCGGTGTGGCTGCGGGCCGGTGCCGCCCTGCGGGCGGCGCCGGTGCTCAACGCGCTGTCCGGGGTGAGCCCGCTCGCCGCCCTGGCCAAGCGCATGGGCGGCCTCGCCCCCGAACGGGACATCCCCGAGTTGGCCCGTGAACCCTTCACGAGGTGGTGGCGGGAGCGGGCGCGCGCGGCGGCGCGGGGCGCGGGTGCGCGTGGCGCGGGGACCGAGGCCCGACCGGGTCCCGGCCCCGGCGGTCCTGGTGTCGGCCCCGCTGGTCCTGGTGCTGGCGCCGCCGGTCCCGGTGGTGGTCCTGCCGGACCTGACGCCGGCCCTGCCAGCCCTGGTGGCGCTCCTGCCGGTCTCGGTGGCCGCCCCGCTGGACCTGGTGCCAGCCCCGCCAACCCCGGTGGCGGCTCCCGGTCCGGAGCCGGTCGGGGGCTGGCCGGGTGGGTGCGCGCGGCGGTGGGTGGCGCGGGAGCCGGAACCGGGTCCGGGTCCGGGCCGGGACGGGCCGGGCGGCTGCCCGGCGGGGCCGGGCGCGGCACGGCGGCACCAACGGCACCGGGGCGACCGGGGGAGCAGGAGGGGCCGGGCCAGGGGGCCGGGAGGGGGCGCACCGTCGTGCTGTGGCCGGACACCTTCACCAACCACCTCTCCCCGTCGGTCGGCCGGTCGGCGGTCGCTGTGCTGGAGGCGGCCGGGCTGCGGGTGGTGGTCCCGCCCAGGCCCGTGTGCTGCGGGCTGACCTGGGTCTCCACCGGTCAGCTCGACCGCGCCCGCACGGTCATGCGGCGCACGCTGGACGTCATGGCCCCGGCCCTGGACGCCGGACTTCCGGTGGTCGGCCTCGAACCCAGCTGCACGGCCGCCCTCCGCACCGACCTCCCCGAACTCCTCGGCACCGACCCGCGCGCCGCACGCCTGGCCGAGTCGGTGTCGACGTTCGCCCAGGCGCTGGAGCGGTACGCCCCGGACTGGCAGCCGCCGAGGATCGACCGCCCCGTCGTCGGCCAGACCCACTGCCACCAGCACGCCGTCCTCGGCGACGCCGCCGAGCGCCGTCTGCGGGAACGCGCCGGCCTTACGGGCGCGTTGAGCGGCGGCTGCTGCGGTCTGGCGGGCAACTTCGGCTTCGAGGACGGGCACTACGAGGTCTCGGTGGCCTGTGCCGAGGAGCAGTTGCTGCCGTCGGTACGCGCTGCGGAGATGGGCACGGAGGTGCTGGCGGACGGCTACTCCTGCCGTACCCAGCTGAACCAGCTGGCGGGGCGGAAGGGACGCCACCTGGCGGAGGTTTTGGCGGACGGCTTGGCGAAGGGCGTGGCGGGGGGTTCGGCGTAGTGCTTGGGTGACGCTGTCGCGGGGTCGGTCGGCTCGGTCGGGTGCGGCGCCGTCTCGCGCCTTCGGCGCCGTTGAGCAGTGGCGGCGGGGGTGGGGGGCGTGGCGCCGCCGCCGGGTGCTGGGCCCGTGGAGGTGGGCGTCGGTGGCGGCTTCCGCGCTGGGCGGCCGGGGCCCAGCCGGACTGCGGGCGGCTTGGCGAAGGGCGTGGCGGGGGGTTCGGCGTAGTGCTTGGGTGACGCTGTCGCGGGGTCGGTCGGCTCGGCCGGGTGCGGCGCCGTCTCGCGCCTTCGGCGCCATTGAGCAGTGGCGGCGGGGGTGGGGGGCGTGGCGCCGCCGCCGGGTGCTGGGCCCGTGGAGGTGGGCGTCGGTGGCGGCTTCCGCGCTGGGCGGCCGGGGCCCAGCCGGACTGCGGGCGGCTTGGCGAAGGGCGTGGCGGGGGGTTCGGCGTAGTGCTTGGGTGACGCTGTCGCGGGGTCGGTCGGCTCGGCCGGGTGCGGCGCCGTCTCGCGCCTTCGGCGCCATTGAGCAGTGGCGGCGGGGGTGGGGGGCGTGGCGCCGCCGCCGGGTGCTGGGCCCGTGGAGGTGGGCGTCGGTGGCGGCTTCCGCGCTGGGCGGCCGGGGCCCAGCCGGACTGCGGGCGGCGGGCGGCGGGGCAAGATTTCGGCCAACGCGGCGTTGGACCGCAAGCGCCGTCCGTCAGCTGTCGATGGGGTTGGCCGGGTGGCTCGCCCGTGCGCTCGCCCCGGCCCCGGCGGTCCGGCGGCGCTCTTCCGGCCCCCTCCCGGTACCCCTCTCCAAAACGCTTGATCTGACGCAACTAATTCATCAAACGATTGCAGGAGGTACCCCCACCCCCCGGCTGTCCGGCCTCGGCCTCGGCCCCCGGCCACGGAAGCCGCCACCGGCCGCCGCCCCCACCGGCCCGGCGCTCGGCGGCGAGGGCCCGGCCCGGCACCCCCTGCCCCGCTGCTCAACTGCGCCGAAGGCGCGAGACGAAAGCCGCACCCAACCGAGCCCAGTAGCCCGACCCACCCCAGCTCCGCTCCGGCCCACCCGCACCCCCAACGCGCCACCCGCACCCCCAACGCGCCGCGCGCCCCTCGTCAACGGCCACAACCGGCTGAATCATGCAAGCGTGCTTGATTGTTTCTCGCCGCGCTGCCACCCTCGCTCGACAAGAAATGAAGAAGCCGACACACGGCAGACCCGACGAGACGGGAGCGACGCGTGTCCGAGACGGAGGCTCTGCTCGCCGATCTGCGGGCGGAGGGGGACGAGTTGGACGGCCTGGTGGCCGGGCTCGGAGACGTGGCGTGGCGTACGGCGACGCCCGCGCCCGGGTGGACCGTCGCGCATCAGATCGCCCATCTCGCCTGGACCGACGAGCGGGCCGTGCAGGCCGCCGAGGACCCCCAGGGGTTCGCCGACGAGGTGCGCAAGGCGTGGGCCGCTCCGGACGCGTTCGTGGACGAGGGCGCGGAGCGCGGCGTGGCCCTGGGGCACGAGGTGCTGCTCAGCCGGTGGCGGGAGGGCCGGGAGCGGCTGATCCGCAGCCTGGCGGCGCAGCCGCCGCGCGCCCGGCTGCCGTGGTACGGGCCGCCGATGAGCGTGATGTCGATGGCGACGGCCCGGCTGATGGAGACCTGGGCGCACGGCCAGGACGTCGCCGACGCGCTGGGCGTGCACCGGGCCCCCACCGCCCGGCTGCGCCATGTGGCCCGGATCGGGGTCCGGGCGCGGGGTTACGCGTACGCGGCGCGGGGGCTGGAGCCGCCGGCCGAGGAGTTCCGGGTCGAACTCACCGGCCCGCACGGTGAGGTGTGGACGTACGGCCCCGAGGACGCGGCCCAGCGGGTGACCGGGCCCGCGCTGGACTTCTGCCTGCTGGTGACCCAGCGGGCGCACCGCGACGATCTGGCCGTACGGGCCGAGGGGCCGGACGCGGACCGCTGGCTGGACATCGCGCAGGCGTTCGCGGGCCCGCCCGGCAAGGGCCGCGCCCCGGGGCAGCGGACGGAGCACGCGGTGGGCGGCACGGGCCATCCGGGGGGCGGAGGTGCCGGTGAGCCGGGCGGCAGCGCCCCGGGTGACGCCTCCGCAGGCCGCGTCGCGGGAGGAGCGGAACGCGACGCCGCCGAACACCGCGCCGGAGGCGCCCCGTGACCCCGTCGCCCGCCCCCCTCCGCATCGGCAACGCCTCCGGCTTCTACGGCGACCGCTTCGACGCGGTGCGCGAGATGCTCACCGGCGGCCCCCTGGACGTGCTGACCGGGGACTATCTGGCCGAGCTGACCATGCTCATCCTGGGCCGGGACCGCGCCAAGGACCCGGCGCGCGGCTATGCCACCACCTTTCTGCGCCAGCTCGAGGACACCCTGGGGCTCGCCATGGAGCGCGGCGTACGGCTCGTCACCAACGCGGGCGGACTCAACCCGGCCGGGCTGGCCGACGCGATACGCGCACTCGCCGACCGGCTCGGCGTCGGCTGCCGGGTGGCCCATGTCGAGGGGGACGACCTCGTCGGCGCCCGTGACTGGGGGCCGGGCGTGGTCACCGCCAACGCCTACCTGGGCGGGGCCGGGATCGCGGAGTGTCTGCGCGGTGGCGCGGAGGTGGTGGTCACCGGGCGGGTGACGGACGCCGCGCTGGTGACGGGCCCGGCCGCCGCGCACTTCGGATGGGCCGCCGACGACTGGGACGCGCTGGCCGGAGCCGTGGTCGCCGGGCACATCCTGGAGTGCGGTACCCAGGCGACCGGCGGCAACTACTCCTTCTTCACCGAGCTCGGGGACGTACGCCGTCCCGGCTTCCCGCTCGCCGAGATCCACCCCGACGGCTCCAGCGTGATCACCAAGCATCCGGGGACGGGCGGCGCCGTCACGGTCGGGACGGTCACCGCCCAGCTCCTCTACGAGACGGCGGGGGCCCGCTACGTCGGCCCGGACGTCACCGCCCGGCTGGACTCGGTGCGGCTCACCCCGGACGGGCCGGACCGGGTGCGCGTCCACGGCGTACGGGGCGAGGCGCCGCCCGGCACCCTCAAGGCCGGGCTGACCCGGCTCGGCGGCCATCGCAACGAGGTGGTGTTCGTGCTCACCGGCCTCGACATCGAGGCCAAGGCGGCGCTCGTACGGGACCAGATGGAGGAGGCGATGAGCAAGCGCCGCCCCGCCGAGGTCCGCTGGACCCTGTCCCGTACCGACCACCCCGACGCGGCCGTGCAGGAGGAGGCGAGCGCGCTGCTGCGACTGGTGGTCCGTGACCGGGACCCGGCGGCGGTGGGGCGGGCGATCAGCGGCGCGGCCGTCGAACTGGCCCTCGCGAGCGTTCCCGGCTTCCATGTGACCGCCCCACCGGGAAAGGGCTCGCCCTACGGCGTCTTCGAGGCCGTGTACCTCCCGGCCGACACCGTGCCGCACACCGCCGTGCTGCCGGACGGCTCCCGGCGGACCATCCCCCCGGCCGTCCCCCCGGCCGTCCCCCCGTCCCCGGACGCCCCCGCCCCCGTCCCCGAGGACCCGGTGGGCCGGCCCCCGCTGCCCCCGCCCCTCCCGCCCGGCCTGCCGACCCGCCGCGCCCCGCTCGGCGCGGTCGCCGGGGCCCGCAGCGGTGACAAGGGCGGCAGCGCCAACATCGGCGTCTGGGCGCGCGGCGAGGACGCCTGGCGCTGGCTGGCCCACACCCTCACCGTCGACCGGCTGCGGGAGCTGCTCCCGGAGACGGCCCCGCTGACCGTCACCCGCCATCCGCTGCCCCATCTGCGCGCCCTGAACTTCGTCGTGGACGGGCTGCTCGGCGAGGGCGTCGCCGCACAGGCCCGTTTCGACCCGCAGGCCAAGGCCGTCGGCGAATGGCTGCGCTCACGCCACCTGGAGATACCGGAGGTATTGCTGTGACCGTGCTCGCGTCCGCGCTCGACCCCGCAGGCGCCGACTACACGGCCCATCGGGAGGCGATGCTCGGCAAGCTCGCCGAACTGGAGGGCGAGCACGCCAAGGCGCTCGCCGGGGGCGGGGAGAAGTACGTCCAGCGCCACCGCAAGCGCGGCAAGCTGCTCGTCCGCGAGCGGATCGAGCTGCTGCTGGACCCGGACACCCCGTTCCTGGAGCTGTCCCCGCTGGCCGGCTGGGGCAGCGAGTATCCGGTCGGCGCCTCGATCGTCACCGGTATCGGGGTGATCTCCGGTGTGGAGTGCCTGATCAGCGCCAACGACCCGACCGTACGGGGCGGGTCCAGCAACCCCTGGACGCTCAAGAAGTCGCTGCGCGCCCATGAGATCGCCCGCGCCAACCGGCTCCCGGTCGTCAGCCTCGTCGAGTCCGGCGGCGCCGATCTCCCCTCCCAGAAGGAGATCTTCATCCCCGGCGGCGCGCTCTTCCGCGATCTCACCCGGCTGTCCGCCTCGGGCATCCCCACCATCGCCGTGGTCTTCGGCAACTCCACCGCCGGTGGCGCGTACATCCCCGGGATGTCCGACCACGTGATCATGGTCAAGGAGCGCTCCAAGGTCTTCCTGGGCGGCCCGCCGCTGGTGAAGATGGCCACCGGTGAGGAGAGCGACGACGAATCGCTGGGCGGCGCCGAGATGCACGCCCGCACCTCGGGCCTCGCCGACTACTTCGCCACCGACGAACCCGACGCGCTGCGCCAGGCCCGCAGGGTCGTCGCCCGGCTCAACTGGCGCAAGGCGCACCCCGATCCGGGGCCCGCCGAACCGCCCAAGTACGACGCCGAGGAGCTGCTCGGCATCGTCCCCGGCGACCTCAAGATCCCCTTCGATCCGCGCGAGGTGATCGCCCGGATCGTCGACGGCTCGGACTTCGACGAGTTCAAGCCGCTGTACGGGCGCAGCCTGGCCACCGGCTGGGCCGCGCTGCACGGCTATCCGGTCGGGGTCCTGGCCAATGCCCAGGGGGTGCTGTTCAGCGAGGAGTCCCAGAAGGCCGCGCAGTTCATCCAGCTCGCCAACCAGCGTGACATCCCGCTGCTCTTCCTGCACAACACCACCGGCTACATGGTCGGCCGCGACTACGAGCAGGGCGGGATCATCAAACACGGCGCCATGATGATCAACGCCGTCTCCAACTCCCGGGTACCGCATCTGTCCGTGCTCATCGGCGCCTCGTACGGCGCCGGCCACTACGGGATGTGCGGCCGCGCGTACGACCCCCGCTTCCTCTTCGCCTGGCCCAGCGCCAAGTCCGCCGTCATGGGCCCGCAGCAGCTCGCCGGCGTGATGTCGATCGTCGCCCGGCAGTCCGCCGCCGCGAAGGGGCAGCCGTACGACGAGGAGGCCGATGCCGCGCTGCGCGCCATGGTGGAGCAGCAGATCGAGTCCGAGTCGCTGCCGCTCTTCCTCTCCGGGCGGCTCTACGACGACGGCGTCATCGACCCGCGCGACACCCGCACTGTCCTCGGCCTGTGTCTGTCCGCCCTGCACACCGCGCCGGTCGAGGGGGCGCGTGGTGGCTTCGGTGTCTTCCGGATGTGAGTGAGGAAACCCGTGATCCGTTCCCTCCTGGTCGCCAACCGCGCCGAGATAGCGCGGCGTATCGTCCGCACCTGCCGCGACCTCGGCATCGCCACCGTCGCGGTCCACTCCGACGCGGACGCCGCCGCGCCCCACGCGCGGGAGGCCGACACCGCCGTAAGGCTGCCGGGCGACGCCCCGGCGGACACGTATCTGCGCGGTGATCTCCTCGTCAAGGCCGCCATGGCCGCCGGGGCCGACGCCGTTCACCCCGGCTACGGCTTCCTCTCCGAGCACGCCGACTTCGCGCGCGCCGTCAGGGCCGCGGGGCTGGTGTGGGTGGGGCCGCCGCCCGAGGCGATGGAGGCCATGGCCTCCAAGACCCGCGCCAAGGAGCTCATGCGCAAGGCGGGCGTCCCGCTGCTCGATCCGCTCGACCCGGCCGGGGTCACCGCCGGTGATCTGCCCGTGCTCGTCAAGGCGGCGGCGGGCGGCGGCGGCCGGGGCATGCGGGTGGTCCGCGACCTGGACGCGCTCCCCGCCGCACTCGACTCCGCCCGCGCCGAGGCGGCCTCCGCCTTCGGCGACGGCGAGATCTTCGTGGAGCCCTATGTGGAGGGCGCCCGCCATGTCGAGGTCCAGGTGCTCGCCGACACCCACGGCACCGTCTGGACCCTCGGCACCCGGGACTGCTCCCTCCAGCGCCGCCACCAGAAGGTCATCGAGGAGGCCCCGGCCCCCGGGCTGGACGAGGAACTGCGGCGCACCCTGACCGAGTCGGCGGCGAACGCGGCGCGCGCCATCGGCTACGAGGGCGCGGGCACGGTGGAGTTCCTGGTCTCGGCGGCGGGACGGGCGTACTTCCTGGAGATGAACACCCGCCTCCAGGTGGAGCATCCGGTCACCGAGGAGATCTACGGACTGGACCTGGTGGCGCTGCAACTGCGGATCGCGGAGGGGGCGGCCCTCGAGGCCGAGCCCCCGGCGCCACGGGGGCACGCCGTCGAGGCGCGGCTGTACGCCGAGGACCCGGCGCGCGACTGGCAGCCACAGACGGGGATCATGCACCGGCTGGAGATCGCCGGGCTGCGGGTCGACTCCGGGCCGGCCGACGGGGACGCGATCGGCGTCCACTACGACCCGATGCTGGCCAAGGTCATCGCCGTCGCCCCGACCCGCGCCGAGGCCGTGCGGCGGCTGGCCCACGGGCTGGAGCGGGCCCGGCTGCACGGTCCGGTGACCAACCGGGAGCTGCTGGTGCGGGCCCTGCGCCACCCGGAGTTCGAGGCGGCCCGGATGGACACCGGCTTCCTCGAACGCCATCTGCCCGAACTCACCGCGTCGGCCACCGCCTCGGAGTCCGCCTCGGCCGCTGATTCCCCCCGAGGCGGTGACGACGATCGGGCGGTGCCGCTCGCCGCCCTCGCCGCCGCCCTGGCCGACGCGGCGCGGCGGCCGGCGACCGTGGCCGGGCGGTTGGGCGGCTGGCGCAACGTCCCCTCCCAGCCACAGCTGCGGAGCTACCGGGCCGAACCGGACGGCACCGAGCACGAGGTGCGCTACCGCCTCACCCGTGACGGGCTGCTCGCGGAAGGTTTCCCCGGCGTCCGGCTGCTGAGCGCCGACCCGGAGCGGGTCGTCCTCGACGTGGCCGGCGTCCGGCGGACGTTCGAGGTGGCGGCCTATGGGGACCGCCGCTACGTCGACACGCCCCAGGGCGGCCACGCGTTCACCGCGCTGCCCCGCTTCCCCGACCCCACCGCCCGCACCGAACCGGGCTCGCTGCTGGCGCCCATGCCGGGCACGGTGGTGCGGGTCGCCGAGGTGGCGGTCGGGGACCGGGTCGCGGCCGGACAGCCGCTGCTGTGGCTGGAGGCCATGAAGATGGAGCACCGCGTCACCGCGCCCGCCGCCGGAGTGCTCACCGCGCTGCACGCCGCCACCGGCCGTCAGGTCGAGGTCGGAGCCCTGCTCGCCGTCGTGGCGCCGGGGGAGTGACCCGTGCGCGAACCGCGCCGGCCCGCCCGGCCCGCACCACGCGCCGCACGGTGGCAGGAGCCGTCCATGACCAGGAGGAGCCGTCCATGACCAGCACCCATACGCCCGTGGACACCCCGGAGCACGTGGCGCTCCGCGCCGCGGTCTCGTCCTTCGCCAAGGGGCACGCCCCGGGCGGCCCCCAGGAGGGTGACAGCGCCCTCGACCTGTGGGCCGAGGCCGGCAAGCTCGGCTATCTCGGCGTCAACCTGCCCGAGGAGTACGGCGGCGGGGGCGGCGGGATCACCGAGCTGTCCATCGTCCTGGAGGAGTTGGGCGCCGCGGGCTGCCCGCTGCTCATGCTGGTCGTCTCGCCCGCCATCTGCGGCACCGTCATCGCCCGGTTCGGCACCGCAGAGCAGAAGAAGCGCTGGCTGCCCGGTCTGGCCGACGGCAGCGTCACCATGGCGTTCGGCATCACCGAGCCCGACGCCGGGTCCAACTCGCACCGCATCACCACCGTCGCCCGCCGGGACGAGGGCGGCGGCTGGGTACTCAACGGCCGTAAGGTCTTCATCTCCGGTGTGGACATCGCCGACGCGACCCTGATCGTCGGCCGCACCGAGGACTCCAGGACCGGGAAGCTCAAGCCCTGCCTGTTCATCGTCCCGCGCGAGACGCCCGGCTTCTCCCACCACCACATCCCCATGGAACTGTCCGCCCCGGAGAAGCAGTTCGAGGTGGTGCTGGACGACGTACGGCTGCCCGCCGACGCGCTGGTCGGCGACGAGGACGCCGGGCTGCTCCAGCTGTTCGCGGGGCTCAACCCCGAGCGCATCATGACGGCGGCGTTCGCGCTGGGCATGGGCCGTTACGCGCTCGACAAGGCCGTCGACTACGCCCGCACCCGCCAGGTCTGGAAGGAGCCCATCGGCGCCCACCAGGCGATCGCCCACCCCCTCGCCCAGGCCCATATCGAGCTGGAGCTGGCCCGGCTGATGATGGCGAAGGCGGCGTACCTCTACGACGCGGGCGATGACGCGGGCGCCGGCGAGGCGGCCAACATGGCCAAGTACGCGGCCGGGGAGGCCGCGGTGAAGGCGGTGGACCAGGCCGTGCACACCCTCGGCGGCAACGGCCTGACCGCCGAATACGGGCTGGCCCGGCTGATCACGGCCGCCCGGGTGGCCAGGATCGCCCCCGTCAGCCGGGAGATGATCCTCAACTTCGTCTCCCACCAGACCCTGGGCCTGCCGAAGTCGTACTGACGGCCAACTTCCCTAGGGGACCGGCTTCCACGGGTGGGGAGCCAGGCGCCGTACCGATCTCGCGGGTAGGGCAGAACGGACAGGTAGGTACATCACAGCTGAGGGGAACGGCCATGGCCACGGTGCTGCGCAGCGAGTATCCCGATGTCCCGCTCGTCGATCTGCCCATCCACGACGCCGTACTGGCCCGCGCGGCCGGGGAGTTCGGCGAGCTGACCGCCCTGATAGACGGCGTGACCGGGGTGTCCCTGAGCTATGCCGCGCTGGACCGCGCCTCCCGCCGGATCGGGGCCGCGCTGGCCGAGGCGGGGGTGTGCAAGGGCGATGTGGTGGCCCTGCACAGCCCCAACTCGGTCATGTACCCACCGGCGTTCTACGGCACGACCCGCACCGGTGCCGCGGTGACCACGGTGCATCCGCTGGCGACGCCGGAGGAGTTCGCCAAGCAGCTCCGGGACGCGGCCGCGTCCTGGGTCATCACCGTCTCGGCGCTGCTGGGCGTGGCCCGGCAGGCCGCCGAACGGGCGGGCGGGATACGGGAGGTCTTCGTCTGCGACGAGGCGAGCGGCCACCGCTCACTGCGCTCCATGCTGACGAGCACCGCGCCCGAACCGGCGGTGGAGATCGACCCGGCCGAGGACGTCGCGGTGCTGCCGTACTCCTCCGGGACCACCGGCGTCCCCAAGGGCGTGATGCTCACCCACCGCAACGTCGCCACCAACATCGCCCAGGTGGAGACGCTGGTCCCCAACCAACCGGGGGAACGGGTCCTGGCCGTTCTGCCGTTCTTCCACAGCTACGGCCTTACGGCGCTCATGAACGCGCCGCTGCGCAACGGCGGCACGGTGATCGTGCTGCCGCGCTTCGAACTCGACCAGTTTCTCGCGGCGGCCGAGAAGCACCGGGCCGAGGCGCTCTATGTGGCCCCGCCGATCGTGCTCGCGCTCGCCAAGCATCCGGCGGTGGACGGGCATGACCTGTCGTCGGTGCGGTACGTGCTGAGCGCGGCGGCCCCGCTGGACGCCCGGCTCGCGGACGCGTGCGCCCGGCGGCTCGGCGTACCGCCGCTGCTCCAGGGGTTCGGGATGACGGAACTGTCACCGGCCTGCCACCTGGTGCCGCGCGACGCGGAGAACGCACCACAGGGCACCGTCGGAAAGCTGCTCCCGAGCACCGAGATGCGCATCGTGCACCCGGACACCGGGGAGGACCTCCCCGCGGGCGAGGACGGCGAGATCGTCATCCGAGGCCCCCAGGTGATGAAGGGCTATCTGGGCCGCCCCGAGGACACCGACGCGATGATCGACGCGGAGGGCTGGCTGCACACCGGCGATGTCGGGCACGTGGACGCGGACGGCTGGCTGTATGTGGTGGACCGGGTGAAGGAGCTGATCAAGTACAAGGGCTATCAGGTCGCCCCGGCCGACCTGGAGGCCGTGCTGCTCGCCCATGAGGCCGTCGCCGACGCCGCCGTGATCGGGGTGACGGACGGGGACGGCAACGAGATCCCCAAGGCGTATGTGGTGCGCGGACCCGGGGCCCGGATCTCGGAGGAGGACCTGATCGCGTACGTTGCCGGGCAGGTGGCCCCGTACAAGAAGGTGCGCCGCGTGGAGTTCACGGACTCCGTGCCGCGCTCGGCCACCGGCAAGATCCTGAGGCGTGAACTGCGCGCCAGGGAAAGGAGTGCGACCGCACGATGACCAACGGCTCCCCGACGGATGGCTCCCTGACCGATGGCTCCACGGCCGACGATTCCACGGCCGACGGACCCTCGGCCGCCGCGCCGGTGTCCGCCGCGCCCGCTCCGCTCGTACGGGCTGCCTTCGAGCGCGGCATCACCACCCTCACCCTGGACTCGCCGCACAACCGCAACGCCCTCTCGACGCGCCTGGTCGGCGAGTTGCGCGAGGCGCTGGCGGCGGCCGGGCGGGACGACCGCGTCCGGGCGGTGCTGCTCACCCACACCGGCACCACCTTCTGCGCGGGCGCGGACCTGAGCGAACCGCCCTCGGCGTCCGGGGCGGCCGGACTCGTGGCGCTGCTGCGGGCGATCGTGGAGCTGCCCAAGCCGGTCGTCGCACGCGTCACCGGGCATGTGCGGGCCGGTGGGCTCGGACTGCTCGGAGCGTGCGACATATCGGCGGCGGGGCGCGGCGCGAGCTTCGCCTTCACCGAGGCGCGGCTCGGCCTCGCCCCGGCCGTCATCTCGATGCCGCTGCTGCCCCGGCTGGACCGGCGCGCGGCGGCCCGCTACTACCTCACGGGTGAGCGGTTCGACGCCGCCGAGGCGGCCCGGATCGGGCTGGTGACGATCGCGGACCCGGAGGGGGACGCGGACGGGGCGCTGGCGCCCGTCCTGGACGGGCTGCGCCGGGGCTCCCCGCAGGGCCTCGCCGAGTCCAAGCGGCTGGTGACCGCCGATGTGCTGCGCGCCTTCGACCGGGACGCGGCACCGCTGGCCGAGCTGTCGGCCCGCCTCTTCGCCTCCGAGGAGGCCCGTGAGGGCATGGCGGCGTTCCTGGAACGGCGCGACCCGGCCTGGGCGCCACGGGACACGGCGCCGGACGCGGGGGCCACGGGGGCACCGGACGCGGGGGTGGCGCCGGACTCCGGCGCCGGGGCCGCGGGGGCGTCCCGATGACCCCCCGTACGGCACTGCGCGACCCCAAGCAGGACCGCAGCCGCGCGACCCGCAGACGGCTGCTGGAGGCCGCCGTGTCCTGCCTCGCCGAGCACGGCTGGGCCGGTTCCACGGTCGCGGTGGTGGCCGAGCGGGCCGGGGTGTCGCGGGGCGCGGCCCAGCACCACTTCCCGACCCGTGAGGACCTCTTTACGGCCGCCGTCGAGCATGTCGCCGAGGAGCGCTCGGCCGAGCTGCGCGCCCTGGTCGCCCCGCGCGGGGAGGGCCGCGTCCGCACGGTGGTCGAGGCGCTGGTGAGCCTCTACACCGGCCCGCTCTTCCGGGCCGCCCTCCAGCTGTGGGTGGCGGCCTCGTACGAGGAGCAGCTGGGCGCCCGGGTGACCGCCCTGGAGGCGAAGATCGGCCGTGAGACGCATCGGATGGCGGTGGAGCTGCTGGGCGCCGACGAATCGGTGCCGGGCGTCCGGGAGACCGTCCAGGGCCTGCTCGACATGGGACGCGGCCTCGGCCTGGCCAACCTCCTGACGGACGACGGCCACCGCCGGGAGCGGGTGGTGGCCCAGTGGTCGAAGATCCTGGAGGGGATCATGGCAACCCCCTCCTGAACCGCGGCCGGCGTTCGAGCTTGTGGCCCGAGCTACCGCTGGGCGTCCCCGTAGCCCTCGATGTCGTGCGGGCTGCGCGCGCCGGGGCCGACGTACCGGGCCGACGGCCGGACCAGCCGGCCGGTCCGCTTCTGCTCCAGGATGTGCGCGCTCCAGCCCGCCGTGCGGGCACAGGTGAACATCGACGTGAACATGTGCGCCGGGACCTCGGCGAAGTCCAGCACGATGGCCGCCCAGAACTCCACGTTCGTGGCCAGCACCCGGTCGGGCCGGCGGTTGTGCAGCTCCTCCAGGGCGGCCCGCTCCAGCGCCTCGGCGACCTCGAAGCGCGGTGCGCCCAGCTCCCGCGCGGTGCGCCGCAGCACCCGCGCCCGCGGGTCCTCGGCGCGGTAGACGCGGTGGCCGAAGCCCATCAGCCGCTCGCCCCGGTCGAGGGCCTGTTTGACGTACGCGGTGGCGTCCCCGGTGCGCTCGATCTCCTCGATCATGCCGAGCACCCGGGAGGGCGCGCCGCCGTGCAGCGGCCCGGACATGGCGCCCACCGCGCCGGAGAGCGCGGCGGCGACATCGGCGCCGGTGGAGGCGATGACACGGGCGGTGAAGGTGGAGGCGTTCATCCCGTGCTCGGCCGCCGAGGTCCAGTACGCGTCGACGGCGGCGACGTGCTTGGGGTCGGGCTCGCCGCGCCAGCGCCGCATGAAGCGCTCCACGATGGTCCCGGCCTTGTCGATCTCCCGTTGCGGCACCATCGGCTTCCCCTGGCCGCGGGCCGACTGGGCGACGTACGACAGGGCCATCACGGCCGCCCGCGCCAGGTCCTCACGGGCCTGCTCCTCGTCGATGTCCAGCAGCGGTTTGAGCCCCCAGACGGGCGCGAGCATGGCCAGCGCGGACTGCACATCGACCCGGACGTCCCCGGAGTGGACCGGGATGGGGAACGGCTCGGCGGCCGGCAGCCCCGGGTTGAAGGCGCCGTCGACCAGCAGACCCCAGACGTTCCCGAAGGAGACATGGCCCACGAGGTCCTCGATGTCCACGCCTCGGTAGCGGAGCGCGCCGCCCTCCTTGTCGGGTTCGGCGATCTCCGTCTCGAACGCGATGACTCCTTCGAGTCCGGGTACGAAGTCGGACATCAGGCGGCTCCTCATGATGCGGTCATGACGCGGACGACGGGCGGCGGCGGGCGGTGCCGGGACGGTTACGCGGCCGCCTGACACGGCTCGCGGTCCGTACCGGCCACACCGGTGATGTGCCCCGTGCGGGTGGTGGTCACCCAACCATGGCGGGGAGTGACCGCCAGGACACGGGAGGGTGGGGCCTGCCCAGCGCGGACAGGCGCGTGGTCCGACTCAGTCTGGTGGGTGCGCTCCCCGTGGGGAAGCGTGAGAAGCGGCACACCGCGTGTGGTGCGCCACCGCGTGCGGTGCGCGGGAGGGTTTCGCGGAACGGGTGTGGGCGCGTGGCCGGGGGAGGGGACCGCTCTTCCGGGGCCGCCGGTGCGGCGGACCGATGATGTTGCAAGATATGCCCGTGCCTCACGTTGACTCGGAGCCCTCGGCTTCCTCCGCGCGTACGTACGACCCGGCCGCCATGCGCGAGCACTACCGCGCGGCGGGCTTCGACGAGGCGGACCTCGCGGACGACCCGTTCCGGCAGTTCACCCGGTGGTTCGAGGACGCGGTCGGCAGCGGGCTCTTCGAACCGAACGCCATGGTGGTCTCGACGGCCGACGCGGCGGGCCGCCCCAGCTCCCGCACGGTGCTGATGAAGAGCTTCGACGAGCGCGGCTTCGTCTTCTACACCAACTACGGCTCCCGCAAGGGCCGTGAGCTGGGTGAGAACCCGCAGGTCGCACTGCTCTTCCCCTGGCATCCCATCGCCCGGCAGGTGATCGTGACCGGCACCGCGCAGCGGACCGGGCGGGACGAGACGGCGGCGTACTTCCGCACCCGGCCGCACGGTTCGCAGCTGGGGGCGTGGGCGAGCACGCAGTCCGCGGTGGTGGGCTCGCGGGCGGAGCTGGACCGCTCGTACGAGGAGCTGGCGAACCGCTATCCGCCGGGCGAGCAGGTGCCGGTGCCGCCGGAGTGGGGCGGGTTCCGGGTGGTCCCGGAGGCCGTGGAGTTCTGGCAGGGCCGGGAGAACCGGCTGCACGACCGGCTGCGGTACGTCCGGCTGCCTGGTGCGGAGGGCTGGCGGGTGGAGCGCCTGTACCCGTAGGAGCCGCGGCGTCCTCGACCCGTGAGGCGCCCCGCGCCCGTGAGGTCCCTCAGAACGCGGACAACCCGCGGGTCTGTCCCCTGCGCCCTGAGGCGGAAGGGGGCCGGTCGGACGTACCGGCGACCCGCGGGTCGGGTGACTGCGTGGGATTGGCCGGCTGCGCACCCGTTCGTGCGCCAGTCCGGCGAATGCGCTGAGCGCGACGACGGACCGCTAGCCCGCAGTCACCTCACGCGTCCGGATTTCATACATCTGCCGAACCACCTCCCTTCTCGTGTACCGCACAGCCTAAGAACGCCCTGGTGCCACACACAAGCGAATTTCCGGGAGGCAACGATTTCCCCGAATGCGGTGTGGCGCGTGTCACGTTCGAGTTCAATGTCCGACGTGCCCCACCACAGACAGCCACGTCCAGCAGGGGGTGTCCGGTGAGCGCTTCACAACGTTCCGAACCTGCACGTCCGGCGCGTTCCGCCGGCTCCGCGCGGGGCGTCCCGGGGCAGGCGGAGGCGGAGTCGGCGGCGTCCGGCCGGCCCGACCGCCCGGAGCGGCTCGACTCCGAGCTGCTCGCCGCGCTGCTCGACGGGATGGACGCGGCTTTGTGCGCGTTCGACACCGACGGCAGGGTGACCCACTGGAACCGCGAGGCCGAGCGCATCCTCGGCTGGACGGCGGCGGAGGCGGTCGACCGCAAGGGGCTGGGCGGCTGGGCGGCCCGCCCGGAGGACGCGCGGGAGGTCGAGGCGCGCCTTAAGGAGGCCATGAGCGCCACGGGACGCCGGGTGCACGAGTTCGCGCTGCTGACCAAGGACGGCGGCCGGGTCCTGGTGCGCACGCAGTCCTCGCGCATGCCGGGCGCGGACGGCCGCCCGGCCGGGGTGTACTGCGCCTTCGGCGAGGCGCACGAGCAGATCGACCTGGAGCGGTCGATCGCGCTGAGCGAGGCGCTGCTGGAGGACGCGTCGTGGAACGTGGTCCTGGTCGACGCGGATCTGCGGGTCGCCGTCGTCAACGCCAACGCGGCCGGCGCGCTGCGCACCGCCCGTAAGGCCGCGCCCGGCCGGCCGCTGGGCGACTTCCTGGACCAGGGCGTCGAGGAGGCGGAGGCCGCGCTCCAGCACGTCCTCGCGGAGGGCGCGCCCCTGGCGCCGACCGAGCTGTGGGTGACCCTGCGGGACGCCGGCGCGGGGCACGGTATCGAGGGCCCGGCCGGGGTGCGCTACGAGCTGCTCGACGACGAGGAGGCGGTGCGCGGCGAGGTCCCGGGCCGCGACACGGCGGGCACGGACGGCGCGGGGGCGCTGCGCCGCTGCTGGCGCAGCGGCTTCCTCCGGCTGGCCTCACCGCTCACCGAGGAGCCGACACCGCTCGGGGTGGCCTGGATCTTCCAGGACATGACGGAGGCCAAGGGCCAGGAGCAGGAGAGCGCCCGGCTGCGCTTCAGGAGCAACCAGCTGCACCGGGCGACGCGGGCGGCGGCCGAATGCGAGGACCCGATGGAGGCGGCCTCGGTCCACCTGGACTTCGCCCTGGCGGGCTTCGCCGATCACGCCCTGATCGACCTGGCCCTGGACCCGCCGCCGGGCGCCCCGGCGGACCGGATCCGGCTGGTCCGGGCGGCGGCCACCCCCACCGGCACCCCCGGCCCCTGCCCGCCCGTCGCCCCGGGCGGCATCCCGCTGGGCTACGCGGGGGGCCATCCGGCGCTCCAGGCGGTCGAGCGCTGCGGTTCGGTACGGACGAGCGCGAGACGCTCGGACGAGCCGGCGAGAACCCAGTGGGCGGCCGCCCGCAAATGGCCGGAGGGCGTGGTGCACGGGCTGTGCGCGGTGCTGCGCAGCCGCGGCCGCACCCTCGGCGTGGTCACCTTCCTGCGCACCTCCGGCCGCCGGGCCTTCGACCGTACGGACGCGGTGTACGCGGAGGACGTCGCGGCGCGGGTCGCGGCCTCGGTGGACCTGGCCGTACGCCGGTACTGAAGGTCACCGAACGGCGCGCCGGCAAGCGATCACCGCTGAGACGACCGCCGAGACGGACCGCTGGAATCACCGCCGGTATCACCGCTGGTAGAAGATCCGGTCCCGGTACTCGGTCATCACCTTGCGGTTCCACTCGTGGCCGCCGTCCACGTTCCCCGACCTCAGCATGGGCGGCTCGATCCCCCGCTCGGCCAGTTCCCCGACCGCCGCCGCCACCACGGACTGCATGATCGCGCTCGTCACCACCGTGGACGCGGGCGCGAAGGGCGCGCCCACGCCGTCCGCCGTGAGCTCCGCGTCCCCGACCGGGATCTTGTTGTCGATGACCAGATCGCAGTGGTCCTTCAGGAAGCCACCGGAGGAGTTGCGCGAGGTCGTGCCGGTCGCGTAGCCGACCGATGTCACCCCGATCACCGTGACACCGCGCTGCCGCGCGCTCGTCGCCATCTCCACGGGCAGGACGTTGCGCCCGGACAGCGAGATCACGAACAGCAGGTCCCCGGCCCCGAGCGGGCTGCTGTCGAGGACGGTCGTGGCGAGTCCGTCGACGCGTTCGAGCGCGCTGCCCAGCGTGGCGGGCATGACGTCCACGCCCACCATCCCCGGCACCGGCAGCAGGTTCATCAGCGCCAGCCCGCCCGCGCGGTAGACGACGTCCTGGGCGGGCAGGGAGGAGTGCCCGGCGCCGAACGTGAAGAGGCGGCCGCCCGAGACGACGGTATCGGCGATCAGGGTGCCCGCCGCGGCGATATGCTCGCCTTCTTCGTCCCGCACCTGCCGCAGCAGGCCGATGGCCGCGTCGAAGAATTGCCCGGCCTGCTTGGACTCGCTCATCAACGCGTGACCTTCCATGTAGGTGTTCCGATCATGACGCTGTCAATAGCAGTCCGGCCCCTTGCGGCGGAAGGGGCCGACTCGGCCCCGTTGTCGGTGGGATGCGTCAGAATTGGTTGAGGGCCACCGCACGACACATCGAGGGGCACGCATGTCCGGACTGATCGACACCACGGAGATGTATCTCCGCACCATCCTCGAGCTCGAGGAGGAGGGCGTGGTCCCCATGCGCGCCCGGATCGCCGAGCGGCTCGAGCAGAGCGGTCCGACGGTCAGCCAGACGGTGGCGCGGATGGAGCGCGACGGGCTGGTCACCGTCGCGGGCGACCGGCACCTGGAGCTGACCGAGGAGGGCCGTCGGCTGGCCACGCGGGTGATGCGCAAGCACCGGCTCGCGGAGTGCCTGCTCGTCGACGTGATCGGGCTGGAGTGGGAGCAGGTCCACGCCGAGGCGTGCCGCTGGGAGCATGTGATGAGCGAGGCGGTGGAGCGGCGTGTCCTGGAGCTGCTCCGCCATCCGACCGAGTCGCCGTACGGAAACCCGATTCCGGGCCTGGAGGAGCTGGGCGAGAAGGCCGAGGTCGATCCGTTCCTGGACGAGTCCATGGTGAGCCTGCGGGAGTTGGAGCCCGGCTCCGAGGGCAAGACGGTGGTGGTGCGCCGCATCGGCGAGCCCATCCAGGCGGACGCCCAGGTGATGTACACGCTGCGGCGGGCCGGGGTGCAGCCGGGCTCCGTGGTGAGCGTCACCGAGTCGCCGGGCGGAGTGCTGGTGGGCAGCAGCGGTGAGGCGGCGGAGCTGGAGGCGGACATCGCCTCGCACGTCTTCGTGGCGAAGCGCTGACCCGAGCCTTTTCTGCCTCTTCGCCCCTTTCGCCCCTTCCTGCCTCCCGCCGGCCCCCAGTGCCCGCTCGCCCTCTTCCCCGCCCCCTGACCGGCGGGCCCCTCGCGACCGCACTCCGCACCACCCACACCGCTCCGCGTGCCGACACGCTGACCGATACACCCCGTTCAGTTGATTCGGCCGTCACGACCTGCGACGACGGATTTTTCCGAAACCGGAGTCGAGGGAAACCGAGCGGGCGCGGCCGACGCGTGCGACGCTGTCGCTGACGCTCAGGTCGTCAGGGGAGGGGGGCTCGGGTGGGCCCGAGGGGCTGTGGCGCCGAGGGAGTGTGCCGTCGAGGGGGTGCGCTTCAGCGAGGGCCCCGGTGCCGTCGGGTGCCGGGGCCCCGCTTCCCCATGTCCCCCGCCGGGCTCCGGGTCGCACCGGCCGTGCGAACGCGGCCGGTGCGACCCGGGACCCTGGTGACCCGGAGCCCCGAGCTCTCAGGGTCCTCCCCCGCGGACTCCCTTCCCCGAGCAGTCCGCCTCCCGCTAGCTGTCTCCCCGTGGCGCAGACGATCAATCCCTGGGCGTGGTCACTCGAATGAGGGGTGTTGAGCCGCGACAGCGGCATGTTCGAATACGAGTTCGATACTGTGAGGGCGTTCGAGAGAGGGTTGGAGGTGCCAGACCTCATGGTGCGACGCATCGATGTGAGCGGGGCCGGCGGTGTGCGGCTCGCCGCCTGGGAGTTCACCGATCCGCCCAAGGCGGGCAGCGGCCGCGAGGAAGCGCCGGGGCCCGGAGTGCTGTTGCTCCATGGGCTGTTGGGCCGCGCCGCCCACTGGGCGGAGACGGCCCGCTGGCTCGCCACCCGCCATCGGGCGGTCGCCCTGGACCAGCGCGGCCACGGCCGCAGCGAGCGGCCGGCCGAGGGGCCGTTCGACCGCTCCACCTATGTGGACGACGCCGAGGCGGCCGTGGAGCAGCTCGGCCTCGCCCCGGTGACCCTGATCGGCCATGCCATGGGTGCCCTCACCGCCTGGCAGCTCGCCGCCCGTCGGCCCGATCTGGTCCGGGCGCTGGTCATCAGTGATATGCGGGCCTCGGCCCTGGGCGCCGCCTCCCAGCGTGAGTGGGCCGACTGGTTCCGCTCCTGGCCGGTGCCGTTCGCGACCCTCGCCGACGTGCGCAAGTGGTTCGGTGAGGACGATCCGACGCTGGAGCGGCCGAATCCGTCCCGGGGCGATTTCTTCGCCGAGGTCATGGCCGAGCGCTCGGACGGCTGGCGCCCCGTCTTCTCCTGCCGTCAGATGCTGAAGGCCCGTGAGGCCTGGGTGCATGACGCCCATTGGGAGGAGCTGGCGCTGGTCGAGTGCCCCACCCTAGTCGTGCGCGGGCCGGACGGTGAGTTGGGCCGTGCGGAGGCGCAGGAGATGGTCCGCGTGCTGCCCCGCGGTCAGTATGCGGAGGTGGCCGACGCCGGTCATCTCGTCCACTACGACCAGCCGGACGGGTGGCGCCGCGCCGTGGAGCCGTTCCTGGCCTCCGTCCTGCCCGTCTAGCGGCTGGTCCCGCTTCGCCCCCTTGAACGCAACGCCTCTTGAACACGATCGACGGTTCGTCGATCCTACGAGTCCTCTCCTCTCCTCCGGCAATGAGAAATCGACCCGTCATGGACACGGGCATGGGCATGGGCATGGGCAGACGAAGGGAAGCGCATGATCGGCGGCGACGTCACGGATCCGGAACCCGGCAGGGACTGGGCGGCCTTTCAGTACGAGATCTATCTGAACGGAATGACCGGCGCCGTCCCCCGGCTGCCCGCCGATCCGACCCGGCTCGAGGAGCTGGCCGAGGCGCGGCTGGGGCCGGGACCGGTGGGCTATGTCGCGGGCAGCGCGGGCAACGGCAGCACCGAGCGGGCCAACCGGGCGGCGCTGGACCGGCATCGGATCGTGCCGCGGATGCTCCGTGACGTACGGCGGCGGGATCTGTCGGTCGAGCTGTTCGGCGCCCGGCTGCCCGCGCCGCTCGCGCTCGCGCCCATCGGCGTGCTGTCGATCATGCACCCGGAGGCGGAGTGCGCGGCGGCCCGCGCCGCCGCGGCGCAGGGCGTGCCGTTCATCCTGTCCTCGGCGTCCAGTACGCCGATGGAGCGGGTCGCGGAGGCGATGGGCGACGGTGAGCGGTGGTTCCAGCTGTACTGGGGCAAGGACCGCGAGGTCACCAGGAGCTTTCTGAGCCGGGCGAGGGCATGTGGTTTCACGGTCCTCGTGGTGACCCTCGACACCCCGCTGCTGGCCTGGCGGCCGCGCGATCTCGACCAGGCGTATCTGCCGTTCCTGCGCGGTGTGGGCACCGCCAACTACTTCACCGATCCGGCGTTCCAGGCCGGGCTGGCCAAGCCGGTCCACGAGGACCGGGACGCCGCGGTGCTGCACTTCGTGCGGATGTTCGGCGACCCCGGGAAGACATGGCAGGACCTGGCGTTCCTGCGGGAGCACTGGGACGGTCCGATCGTGCTGAAGGGGGTGCTGCACCCCGACGACGCCCGCCGCGCGCAGGAGGCGGGGATGGACGGCGTCGTCGTCTCCAACCACGGCGGCCGCCAGGTGGGCGGTTCGATCGGGGCGGCCGACGCGCTGCCCGGGGTGGTGGCGGCGGTCGGCGACCGGTTGGCGGTGCTTTTCGACAGCGGGGTGCGCACCGGTGACGACGTGTTCAAGGCGCTCGCCCTCGGCGCCCGCGCGGTGCTGCTGGGCCGGCCGTACGCCTATGGGCTGGGGCTGGACGGGCAGCCGGGGGTGGAGCATGTGATCCGCGCCCTGCTGGCCGAGTTCGAGCTGACGATGGCGCTGTCGGGCCATACGGATGCGGCGGGACTCACCCCGGAGGCACTCGGCTGACAATTGCCCCCGCTTTTCCCCGTGCTGGGACCGGAGACTCCGGATTGCCGGGTGCTACGCTCTTCGCCGCGCAACGAAGCAAGTGGATCAAGTGAATCAACCGATCGCGGGGGTGATTGCGTGCAGATCAAACGTAAAGCCTCGATGGTCGTGGTCTCGGCGGCGCTGATACTGGGCGGTTCGGTGGCCCTGGCACCGACGGCGTCGGCGGTGGGCTCATCGGCGTGTCAGTTCAATTCCCCGGATGTCGATTTCAAGGTCTCGACCAGTGGAGCGCAATTCCGTACCGGACCGGGAAAGCGGTACCGCGTTATCGGGACGCTTTACCGGGGCGATGCCTTCCGGTACTTCTGCCGCACCCGGGGCTTTGAGAAGAGCTGGTCCTACGGAAAGATCCTCAAGCGGACCACCTCGGGAATCCGGGCCGGGACCAAAGGCTGGGTCTACAGCCAGTACCTCGACTAGCCGGAACGTTACGGCAGTGGGGCGCGGGCGGTGCGGCGCGGCACCGCCGTGCGGCGGGGCCGGAGCCCCTGTCCAGGCCCCGGCCCCGCCGTCGTCCGTTCCCGTGGCTCAGCCCTTGCTGACCGCCGCCAGGATCTCCGGCAGCCGCGCCGCCAGACGTGGCGCCGCCATCCGCAGACCGGTCTCCGCGATGGCCGCGCCGTACACCGCGCCCAGCGGCAGCACCACCCACAGCCAGCCGTGCGCCCCGGTCAGATGCAGCCAGACCGTCAGGCCCAGCACCGGTGCGCACAGCACGGCTCCCGCGGCCATGCCGCCGAAGATGCTGATCCAGGCGATCCCCACCTGTGCCGGGACGACGTTCTTGTAACCGCTGTCCTGCGGGACGGAGTACGGGGCCAGCGCGGAGGTCATGGCGCCGGTCGCCAGCATCGAACCGAGCAGCGCCAGCGCCAGCCCGAGCGCCTCGGGGACGACCGGCCAGTCCTTCAGGAAGAAGCCGGAGCCGACCACCGCCAACGCCACGTACGGCACCGCGACCAACAGGAGTGCCAGCGCACGCCCCCGCAGCTCCAGATAGGCGTCACGCCGCGAGGAGATCGTCTGCGCGACCATCCAGAAGGCGGAGGTGTCCTGCCCGAACTGGTTGTACATCTGCATGCCGAACAGCCCCGACGCCCAGCACGCCGTATAGACCGAGCCATTGCCCTGGACCGCGGTGATGACCGGCAGCAGCAGGCCGATACCCACCGAGGTGACCCACGCCGACTTGGTCTTCGGGTCCCGCAGGGCGTAGCGCAGCGTCCGCAGCAGCACCGTGCCGGTGCGGCCGGCGGGCAGCAGCCGGGCGAACGGGCCCGAGGCGTCCGGGGTGCCGGCCGCCCCGGAGCGCCGCCGCGCGCGCGGGGCCACCGCCTGGAGGGTGGAGGCATCGGGGGTGGTCATCAGATGGGTGAGGCTCCCCGTCCACCACCACAGCAGCAGCGCCAACGCCCCCGCCGTCAGGGCGAACTGGGCGGCGGCGACCCCGTAGGCGCCGTCGCTCACGCCCTGGACGGCGTCGACCGCCGCCGCGGGCGGCACCCAGCGCAGCACCTTCGCGGCCGGCTCCAGCACGGCCAGGCCGTTCTCGCCGCCGAGCTGCTGGGCCCCGAGGTTCACGAACTGCGCGCCGATCGCCACGAACAGACCGCTGAGCAGCGCCAGATCGCGGCCCTTGCGGCTGGTCAGCAGGCGGGTGTTGGCCGTTGCGACGGCGCGGGCCAGCGCCACGCACACCAACACCGTGAGCACCACGGCGACCGCCGCCGCCACCGCGGCCGCCGCCCCATGCGCGACGGCGACGGCCGAACCGGCCGCCAGGGTCACGGTGAACAGCGGACCGATGCCGATCAGCGAGGACACCAGCAGCGCGGTGATCAGCGAGCGCGGGCGCAGCGGCAGCATCACCAGCCGGGTCGGGTCGAGGGTCTCGTCGCCGCCGGGGAAGAACAGCGGCATCACCGCCCAGCCGAGGGCCAGCACCGCCGTCAACACCGTGACCAGCGCGTCGACGTGGGCGTGGCCGCGCAGCAGCACCAGACCGAGCAACTGCAACGCGGCGAACAGCAGCGTCACCACGATCGAGGAGACATACGCGGCCCGCCGGCCGGCCGACTGGCGCAGTCCGTTGCGCAGCAGCGTCAGCTTCAGCGCGACGAAGACGGGGGTGGGGGAGCCGGTGGGGGCGGCGGGCGGCGCGGGCGCCGCGGCGTCGAGCGGCCCCTTGGCGTCGAACGGGCCCTTGGTGCCGGGCGGACCGCCGGCGTCGAGCGGGTCGGTGAGCGTCATCGGGCGCCGCCGCCCAGCCAGTCGAGGCTCTGGCTCTGGCCCGCCAGGCGCCGGTTCGCGCCCACCAGTTCCAGGAAGGCGTTCTGGAGGGAGGGCGCGTCGCCCCGCACCTCGGCCAGCGGGCCGTGGGCCCGGATCCGGCCTTTCGCGATCACCGCGACCCAGTCGCACAGCGACTCCACCAGCTCCATGACATGGCTGGAGAACACGACGGTCGCGCCCGAGCGGGTGTAGCGCTCCAGGACGCCGCGGATGGTCTGGGCGGAGACCGGGTCCACGCCCTCGAACGGCTCGTCGAGGAAGAGGACTTCGGGGTTGTGGAGCAGCGCGGTGGCCAGGCCGATCTTCTTCCGCATCCCGGTGGAGTAGTCGATGACCAGCTTGCTCTGGGAGCCCGCGAGATCCAGGACGTCCAGCAGCTGGGTGGCGCGCTTGTCGACCTCCTCGCCGGGCAGCCCGCGCAGCCGTCCCATGTAGGTGAGCAGCTCCCGGCCGGAGAGCCGCTCGAACATCCGGAGCCCCTCCGGCAGCACCCCGATCCGCGCCTTGACCTCGACCGGGTCCCGCCAGACGTCGTAACCGCCGATCTCCACGGTCCCCGAGTCCGGGCGCAGCAGGCCGGTGATCATCGACAGCGTGGTGGTCTTACCGGCGCCGTTGGGCCCGACGAGTCCGATGAACTGCCCGGCGGGCAGCTCCAGATCGATCCCCGCGACCGCGATCTGCTCCCCGTAACGCTTCGACAGGCCGCTCACCCGCACGGCGGCGGCCCTGGACGGCTGTGTGTTGTGTGCTGGCTGCTCCTGCGGCACCGGCTTACCCCGTTCCGTTCTGATGTGCCGGCGGGGGCCCGGACTTGCCGACCTCCGCCCGTCGCTCCACGATAGGGGCCGAGCCGGGGAGGGGTCCGACGCCTCAGCGGTGCGGGCGTTTCAGCGGCCCCGGCGCTTCAGCGGCGCTCGCGGCCGCAGGCGTAGGCGAGGGCGCTCACGAGTTCCTGGGCGTCGGGGAGCCAGCGGTTGGCGGCGGTGGGCCGGCGGGCCCACTGGATGGGGCCGCGGTGGCCCACCCGGGTCGGGGGCGCCACGACGTAGTCGCCCTCGCCGCGCGCGGTCAGGTCGATCGCGTTCGGCGGCCAGCCCAGATCGCGCAGCAGGTCGGGGACCTTGGCGGCGGCGCCCGGGAGGACGAAGAAGAGCATCCGGCGCCCGGGGGTGCAGGTGACCGGACCCAGCTCGACCCGGCGGCGCTCCATCCGCGCGAGCGCCAGGCAGCCCGCCGACTCCGGTACGTCGAGCGCGTCGAAGGTGCGGCCGGTGGGCAGCAGGATGGCGGCGCGCGGCGTCCTGGCCCACATGCGGCGGATCACCACCGTGCTGCCCGTGGCCTGGTTCACCCAGTCCCGGCCGGTCGGATGCGCGCCGGGGGCCGGGCAGTCGGCGGTCCCGCAGGAGCAGCGCGCCACCCCGTCCCCGTCCAGGGCCTCCAGCCAGGCGCCGGAGAGCACGTCCCAGTGCCGCTCCTCGGCGTATCGCACCGCGGCGTCGCGCAGCCGCTCCCCGCGCTGCTGGGGGATCTGCGATGGTTCCGCGGGGATGTGCGATGGTTCCGCGGGGAACCGCGATGGTCCTGTCACGTCCATGGTCTCTTCCACGCTCAGGACAACTTCCGCCGTCAACGGGGGTTACGGGCCGGGCCCCGCACGGGCGGTGCCGTCAGGGGGCCGGGACGCGCGGTGACGGCACGGCGGGGCGCATGGGAGCACGGGCGGGGGCGCGTGCGGGGTCGCGGCTGGGTAAGCGGGTAGCCACCATGCGTGACGGGCGTGCGAGTGTCCGGCGGCCATGCCGCGACGCCAGGGGGAGGGCGGTCCCGGACTCGTCTCGGCGCCGTGCGCGAACGAAGTTATGCGGGTTATGCGAACGATGCGGTCAATACGGGCAAGTTCCGCATTCACCGTATAGCTGCGATATGCGCTGGGCATCACTCAGCACAGGGACGGATACGCCGAGAACGCAAGCAGTCACTGGGGGTAACGCCATGGCCGCTAGGCCGCTTGTGGCGCGGCAGCCGAACGAACGGCTGCAAGCGCTCATCCAGGAAGCCGGCTGCTCCAACGCCGGGTTGGCGCGCAGGGTCAACATGTGCGGCGCCGAGCACGGTCTCGACCTGCGCTACGACAAGACGTCGGTCGCCCGTTGGCTGCGCGGCCAGCAGCCCCGGGGCCGGGCGCCGGGCATCATCGCCGAGGCGCTCGGCCGCAAGCTGGGCCGTACGGTCACGATCGACGAGATCGGCATGGCCAACGGCAAGAACCTGGCCTCCGGGGTCGGTCTCCAGTTCTCGCCCACCGTGCTCGGCGCGATAGAGCAGGTCTGCGAGCTGTGGCGGAGCGATGTCGGGCGCCGTGACTTCCTGAGCGGTTCGACGGTCGCCGCCTCCGCGCTGGTCGAGCCCAGCCGTGACTGGCTGATCACCGGTGCGGACCCGCAGGTCGCGCGCAGCGCGGGCGCCCGGGTGGGGCGGTCCGACGTCGCGGCGGTGCGGGCCACCACGGACGCGCTGGTCGACCTCGACCACCGCTACGGCAGCGGCCATGTGCGCCCCGTCGTCGTCCACTATCTGAACAGCGTGGTCTCCGGGCTGCTGGCCGGCTCGTACACCGAGGCCGTGGGGCGCGAACTCTTCGCCGCCGTCTCCCGGTTGACGGAGCTGGCCGGCTATATGGCGGTCGATACCGGCCAGTCGGGGCTCGCCCAGCGGTACTACATCCAGGCGCTGCGGCTCGCCCAGGCCGCCGGGGACCGGGGCTACGGCGGCTATGTGCTCGCCGCCGGTATGAGCCATCTCGCCGCCCAGCTGGGAAATCCCCGGGAGATCGCCCAGTTGGCGAAGGCCGCGCAGGAGGGCGCGCGCGGGCAGGTGCCGCCCCGCGCCGAGTCGATGTTCCTGGCCGCCGAGGCGCGCGGCCACGCCCTGATGGGGGACGCGCGGGCCTGCCAGTCCGCGGCCGGGCGCGCGCTGGACGCGATGGAGCGGGCGGTGGGGAGCGGTCCGGGCTCCGTCACGGGGGACGACCCCACCTGGATCCGCCACTTCGACCATGCGTATCTGGCTGATGAGCTGGCCCACTGCCACCGCGACCTCGGCCAGGCCGAACAGGCCCGGCGGCGCGCCGAGGAGGCCCTGGAGGGGCATCCGGAGGGGCGCGTCCGGCGGCGGGCGATCGGGCTGCTGCTGCTGGCCACGGCGCATGTGCAGCAGCGCGAGGTGGAGCAGGCGTGCCATGTCGGCACCCAGGCGGTGGATCTGCTGGGCACGCTGCGGTCCAACCGGGGCGCGGAGTATCTGGACGACTTCCAGCAGCGGTTGGAGCCGTATCGGGACGAGCCGGTGGTGCGGGAGTTCGGGGCGCGGTTGCAGGTGCAGGTCGGCTGAGCGGGCCGCTGGATGGTGGTGTGGGGGTGGGCGGAGGGGCGGGGTGGTGCCGCCGTCTCATAGCCTCCGTGTCGTCGCCGCGCGACGCCTCGTTCATGGTGGTTCGCCCTGGGGCGCGGTGACCAGTGTCTCCCTTGTCGGGCTGTCTCCCGGGCACCGAGCCGTCCGGGGAACCGGTAGCGTGAGCCGACGATTCCGTAGTTCCGTATAGCCAAGGAGTCCCGGTGACGCAGAGCGGTCAGGGGAACGAGCCGCAGTTTCCTGCGGTCCCGCCCGCGCAGCCCGTGCGTGAGGGGGTCGTGCTGCCCGCTCAGGGGGACTACCGGCCCTCGCAGACCCATCAGGGGGCCCCGGCCGGGGGGCAGGCATGGGGGCAGCCTTGGGGGCCGCAGGGCGCCGCGGAACTGCCGCCGCAGGCGCCGCAGGGAGAGTTCGGCGGGCCGCTGCCGCCGGAGCAGCAGGGCTGGTCGCCGCCGGAGCAGCAGGGCGGGCCGCTGCCGCCGGAGCAGCAGGGCTGGTCGCCGCCGGAGCAGCAGGGCGGGCCGCTGCCGCCGGAGAGACCGGCCCAGCCGCCGTTCAACCCCGCCGAGGAGACCCAGGTGCTGCCGCCGCAGCCCGACGCCGAGGCGACTCAGGTCATTCCCCCGGTCCCGGGCGAGGCCCCGCCGCCCCTGGACACCCCCACCACCACGCTCGCCCCGGTCAAGAGCGTGCCGCTGCCGCCCGAGAACCTGCCCGAGTCGGCCGCCGAGTCCACCACCCAGCTGCGTGCCGTCCGTCCCGGCCACCGGGGAGCCCACCGTCAGCAGTCCGCGGCCGAGGAGACCGCGGTGCTCCCGCCCACGCCGCCGGTTCCGGAGCGGCCCGGCAGCCCCCCGTTCGCGATCCGTCCCGGCCGCCCCGGGGACCGGCCGCCGCCGTCGGAGTTCGACGGGCTGTTCCGTGACGGCGGCGCCGCGGAGACGCAGCAGCTTCCGCAGTTCAGCGACGTTCCGCCGCCGACCGGTGGTGGGGGCGGCGGTGGCACTGGCGGCGGCGGTGGGCGGCGCCGGATGTCGCGCGGCATGGTCATCGGCATCGTCGTGGCGGGCTGCGGCATCGCCGGGCTCGCCGCCGGGGCGGCGCTCAGCACGGGCGGCGACGACGAGAAGAAGGCCACGACGCTGAGCAGCTCCTCGCCGAGCGCCGCGGAGCCGTCCAAGACCACCGACCCCGCCGAGCCGCAGGCGAAGGCGCTGGACGCGCTGCTCGCCGACAGCAACAACAGCCGGGCCTCGGTGATCAAGGCCGTGGACAACATCAAGTCCTGTAAGGACCTGTCCACGGCGGCCTCGGACCTGCGGACGGCCGCGGGCCAGCGCAATGACCTGGTGACCCGGCTGGGCAAGCTGTCGGTGGACAAGCTGCCCAACCACACCGAGCTGACCGCCGCCCTGACCAAGGCGTGGAAGTCCTCGGCCAGGGCCGACAACGAGTACGCGGCCTGGGCCGATCAGGTCGGCGGCAAGAAGGGCTGCCCCAAGGGCAAGGCCCGCCGTACGCCCCGGGTCGGGGCGGCCGAGCGGGCGAGCGGCGAGGCGACCGAGGCCAAGAAGACGGCCTCGGGGCTGTGGAACCCGATCGCCACCCAGTACGGCCTCACCAACCACGAGGCCACCGACCTGTGACCGGACGGCCGGGGGCGGTACTGCCGCCCCCGGCTCAGGCTGCTTTCGGCTCAGGCTGCCTTGGCTCAGGCCGCCTTGGGTTCAGGCCGTCCCCGGCTCAGTCCGCCGGGTGGTAGCCCTCCAGGGTCCTGGCCATGTCGACGAACCCTTTGCGCACCGCCACCAGTCGGCCGTTCCGCACCACCTGGTAGGTGACGTGCGCGTTGACGATCCGCGAGTAGTTGGGCACGTGCAGCGTGTCGTCGTAGCCCCAGCGCAGGGTCGGCGTCAGCCCGCCGGTGTCGACCGCGTGGCCGTCGTCCAGGGCGTTGCGCACGGTGCGGGCGCTGATGTCGTTGGCGTTGAGCGACATCAGGACCGAGCGGAGCACGGTGTAGCCGATCCAGGTGGTCTGGGTACCGGGGTCGTTCGGGTCGATGCGGTTGTCGTCGAAGGCGTACTTGTTGATGACCTTCTTCATGGGGTTCCAGCGCGCGTCGTCCGCGGCCGGGTACCAGCCGGTGGCGTAGGTGCCCTCCAGGGGGCTCGAGCTGCCGCCGGTGGAGTCGACGAGGGACTGCCGGACGCTGCCGAGGATGGAGGCGATCCGCACCTTGGGATGGTCGTCCTGCACCCGGCGGAAGGAGTCGAAGAAGGTGCCGGTGCGGTTGCCGAGCGCGGCGGTGACGCAGGAACTGTCCAGCGTCGCGCCCTGGGCGGCGGTGCCGAGGGCGCTGTCCGCGCCGACGCGCTCCAGCGCGCTGGTGGCCTGCTTGCTGTAGTCGCCCGCGTCCTCGGGGGCGCGGACGTCCTGGGCGGCGTCGCGGCCGCCCGCCTTGAGCCCGGTACTGAGGAGCTGGGGGAGCTCGTCGCCCGCGATGGTGTCGGGCCGCACCAGGGCGACGTGCTCGCAGCGGGAGGCCAGCTGGCGGCCGTTGCCCGCCAGCAGGGCCGCCTGGCCGCCGTTGACCGGATACGAGTACGGGCTGTCGAACTCCTCCTGCGTCAGCCCGTAGCCGCCTATGTAGGGGATGCCGGCCACCTCCAGCGGGGAGATGAAGGCGCGGCCGAACTGGCTGTACGAGCCGACGACCGCGACGGCCTTCTCCTCCTGGGCCCGCTGGGCGCAGCGGGCCGCCTGGACGGCGTCGTTGTGCTCGTTGCAGGTGACGACGTGCAGCTCGCGGCCGTGGATGCCGCCGGTGTCGTTGACCCAGCGGGCGAATGCCTGCGCCATCGCGGGCATTCCCGGCATATTGGTCGCCTTGGTGCCCTGGGGAGCCCAGGTCATGACGGTGATGGGCGCGTCGTCGGCCTCGTTCGGCAGCACCGCGCCGCAGCCGGTCAACAGCGACGCGCCGACTGCCGTGGACAGGGCCGCGACGGCGGCTCGGATGGGGCGGGAGGAGGGGCGTCGCCGTCCGGTCATGACAAGCGAGCCTTGCGCTCCGGGAGTAACGGCACGGCTATGACAAGACAAGGAAGGGTGTCGGTGAGGTGAACAGAGGGGTACTGATACGTCCTCGTGTGTGAAGAACGTACGATCGGTAACTGTGCAAGGTTCGGAGAAGTCTTCCCGTCGCGGCCGTCGCTCGACCACCATGGGGGGTATGCCTGTCAATGACATGCCGTGGTGGCGCTGGCGCACCAATGTGCGTTCCGCGCTGCACATGCTCTCGGACCCCGTCTTCCAGCAGGAGTGCTGGCTGGCCGGCCAGCCCGGGTACGGGGATGTGACGGACGCCGTCTACCGGCTGGTCGAGGACACCTGGCTGGACAACTGGTCCGCCGAGAAATACGTCGGGACGATCTTCCGTGACTCGCAGGAGGCTGCGCTGGTCGATGTCGCCGTGCTGCGGGTGCTGAGGATCATGCACCAGGTGGGCGCGGACGCCCCCGTCTCGGCCTACCTCGAGCACCACGGCTGGCCGGAGGCCGTCCGGGCGGCCCGCGAGGCCCATGTGCGGCTCGCCACCAACGACGGCGAGGACCCGGATGTGCCGCCACGCACCCTGGAAGTACTGGCGATCATGACGCGGGCGGTCTGAGCGCCGTCCGGTGTGGGACGCTATGGAGCCATGAGCGAGTCGCCTGCCCTCCCCGATCAGTACATCCTGACGCTGTCGTGCCCGGACAAGCAGGGCATCGTGCACGCCGTGTCCAGCTATCTCTTCATGACCGGCTGCAACATCGAGGACAGTCAGCAGTTCGGGGACCGTGACACCGGACTCTTCTTCATGCGGGTGGCCTTCCGTGCCGTCTCACCGGTGAAGGTGGAGGATCTGCGGGCCAGCTTCGCGGCGGTCGGCGAGTCCTTCCAGATGGACTGGGCGATCCACCGCGCCGATCAGAAGATGCGCGTTGTGCTCATGGTCAGCAAGTTCGGGCACTGTCTGAACGACCTTCTCTTCCGGTCGCGGATCGGGGCGCTGCCGGTCGAGATCGCCGCGGTGGTCTCCAACCACACGGACTTCGAGGAGCTGGTGGGCTCCTACGGGATTCCGTTCCACCACATCCCCGTGACGAAGGACACCAAGCGGGAGGCCGAGGCCCGGCTGCTGGACCTGGTGCGGGCGGAGCACGTCGAGCTGGTGGTGCTGGCCCGCTACATGCAGGTGCTCTCCGACGACCTGTGCAAGGCGCTGTCCGGCCGGATCATCAACATCCACCACAGCTTCCTCCCGAGCTTCAAGGGCGCCAAGCCGTACCACCAGGCGCATGCGCGCGGGGTCAAGCTGATCGGCGCGACGGCCCACTACGTGACCGCCGACCTGGACGAGGGCCCGATCATCGAGCAGGAGGTCGAGCGTGTCGGCCATGAGCTGACCCCGGAGCAGCTGGTGGCGGTCGGCCGCGATGTGGAATGCCAGGCGCTGGCCCGCGCCGTGAAGTGGCACAGCGAGCGCCGGGTGCTGCTCAACGGCCACCGGACGGTCGTCTTCGGCTGACCTGGTCTCTCAGAGCCCGGAGCCCTCGGAGTCCAGAGCCCTCGGAGCCGGGAGCCCTCTAGAGCCGGGAGCCCTCAGAGCCGGGACAGGGATGCCGTGGCGAAGAGGACGTCCCGGATCGCCTCGGTGTCCCCGGACAGGCCCGCCGCCGCGTCCTGCGGTGGCACATGCCCGGACGCCAGCAGGTAGAACGCCTCCTGGTCCAGCGCGATCGTGGCCACCGCCTCCTCCGGTGAGGCCGTCGCCGCCGGGGAGTCCAGCGCGATGTACCAGTCGCCGCCGCCCGTGCCCTCGACCTGGAGATGGAGCGTACGGCCCGGGGTGCCGGCCTCGACCAGCCGCCGCGGCGGGGCCGCGAGCCCGGCCCGGCGCCGCTCGGCCAGCGTGCCCGGAAGCCGCCGCGCACACAGGTCGATCATGGCCTTGAGGTGGCCGGAGGCCGGCGGTTCATAGGGGTAGTCGATGGCCTCGGCGATGTCCCCGGCGTGCACCCAGCACGCGAAGGCCCGGTCCAGGAACGCATCGCGGACCGGCAGTGCGAACTCCCCGTACGGCACATCGAGATCCGCGACCCCGCGCCCGGCGAAGGACACCGTACGGACCAGGGCGTGGCCCTGCTCGCGCCACGCCTCCCGGACCGCACCCGGCGGGCCGGAGCCGTACGCGGCGCCCGGCTCGTGGTGCCAGTACGCCTCCGTACGCGCCACGGGCGAGTTGGGTGCGTCGGCGCCCAGCGGGTCGGGCAGGCCGAGGGAGGCGGCGATGATGCCGTCCACGGCCATCAGATGGCCGATCACCCCGGCGACGGTGGTGTCCCGACCGGTGAGCCGCCGCCCGTCGAACCACTTGAGCCGCACCGGCGCGCGCCACTCCGCCTCGCCCATGTCGATCAGCAGCGCGTCCAGCCGGGCGGCCTCCGCGTCGTACGCACCGGCCCAGTCGGGCACGGGTATCCGGGCCGGGCGGCGGCCCAGGCAGCCCGCGAGCACTCGGGAGCGGAGCATCGGGTTGAGGTCCAGGCTGTGCTCGGTGTGCAGCAGTCCGACCGCGTCGCGCAGCCGCAGCGCCTCCTCGGCGCAGGAGGGGCAGTGGTTGAGGTGCGCCTCGACGGCGGCGGTCTCCTCCTGCGAGCACGCGGTCAGCGCCCAGGCCCCGAGCAGCGACCGGAGCAGATGGTGCGGGAGCGGGTGGGCCGCCGAGGGTGTGGGCGCGGCCAGGGGTACGGCCGGTGCGGGCGGTGGGGTGGACGGTGGCAGGGACGCGGATGTGGGTGGCTGCGGTTCCGTCGTTGGTTCCGGTTCCGGCTCGGGTTCCGGTTCCGTCGTTGATTCCGGTTCCGGTTCTGGTGCGGGTTCCGGCTCCGGTGGCCGTTCCGCCGGCGCCTGGTCCGCCGTGGGCGGGCGCGGGGTCGGGATTCCGCCGTCCAGCGCGCCCGGCCAGTGGCCGCTGTCCTCGGCGGCCGGCCGCGGCTGCGGTATGCGTGGTGGCCCGGCGGGGTGGGCCGGCAGATCCGGCTCGCTGCCCCGTCCGGGCCCGTCTCTCCCGTCTCTCCCGTCTCCGGGGCCGGAGCTGTCGCCGAAGGCGTCGTCGTACGGGTCCGGCCCGCCGCGCCCCGTCACAGCGCCCGTCCGTAGCCGGGGGGCGAGACCGCGCGGGGCGGCTGGGCGTGGGCCGTGGACAGCAGCTGGAGGCCCAGCCGGAGGCGGCGCCTGGCCTCGTCCTCGGTCACCCCGAGGGCGGCCGCGGCCTGGCGGTAGTCGCGGCGGTCGAAGTAGGCCAGCTCCAGGGCGGCGCGCAGCGGGGCGGGCATCGAGGTGACGATGTAGTCGGCGCGGGCGGCCACGGACGCCTCGCGGATCCGCTCCTCCATGGCCTCGGCCGTGAGCGTGCCCCCGTCGGCCGAGGCGCTGTGCGCCGTGCGCAGCCGGTGCACCGCCTGGCTGTGGGTGAGCATGGCGACCCAGGAGCGCAACGAGCCCTGCTGGGGGTCGTAGGCGTCCGGGTTCTCCCAGACGTAGCCGAAGACTTCACGGGTGACGCGGTCGGCTGCCGTCTCGTCCTCCAGCACCCGATACGCCAGATTATGGACAAGTGAGGCGAATCGGTCGTATAACTCGGCCAGGGCGGCTGCTTCGCCGCGCGCGAGGCGCTGCTGCATCCTGCGGTCCCAGCGGGGCGGTGCGTCATTCGCCATGCGGCCCCCATTCCGGAGTCGTTCGACCGGTTCTCCAGGCACTATGCCCACGTTCATATCGAATGTAGTGCCGGTGGCTGTCATAACACGCGTCCATCAGGCAAAGTGCGCGCGAACCAGGCTGCGCATGGTATTGAGCCGCTCACTTTGCGCAGGATCGGGAAGACGAAACGCTTCGGCGCGGCATAGGGTCGTCCCTCAAGGCGTATGCCTGGGGGAGTTTCATGCGCGGACGGGCGGGCAGCCGCCCGGGAACAGCAAATTCCGGTTAGCGGCGAGCGAAGGGCTTCGGGCGCGTGACGTTGAAGGTGATGGAGGACCGGCGGGGGGAGTGGGTCGTTCTCCAGGTCTCGGGGGAGATGGACCTGGTGACCTCGCCCGCAGTCCGGCAGCACGTCCACGACGCGGTCGCCGAGGGCCGCCACTGGCTGGTACTGGACCTGTCGGAGGTCCGGTTCTGCGACTCCAGCGGGGTCGGCGTGCTGATCGCGGCGCGTCGGCTGATGCGGTCGTGCTCGGGTCGGCTGCGGCTGATCCTGCCGCCCCAGGGCGCCGCGCACGGTTCGCACGTCCACCGGGTGCTGGCGGCCCTGGGGGTGCGCCGGCTGTTCGACGTCTACCCCGACCTGGGCGCGGCCACGGAGCCGGGCGGGGAGGACGAGGACGCGGTCGACTCGCTGTCGGCCTGACCTGTTGCCCAGGCGGCCTGGGGGCCTGCCGCCCAGGGATGTGCTGCCCAGGGATGTGCCGCTCTGGGGCCTGCCGTCCAGGGGCGTGCTCTCTGGGGAGGTGCCGTTCGGGGACATGCCGCCCTGGGGTCGTGTTGTCCTGGGGCGCGCCGTGCTGGGATGTGCCGCTCTGGGGTCTGTCGTCCAGGGGTGTGCTGCCTGGGGAGGTGCCGCTCTGGGGTCTGTCGTCCAGGGGTGCGCTGTCTGGGGAGGTGCCGTTCGGGGACATGCCGCCCTAGGACGTGTCGGCCAGGGGTGTGTCGTCCGGGGGCGTGCCGCCCAGGAGTCTGCCGGCGGGCTTGGGGCGGGCGGGGCCGGGCGGCGCCGGGCTGCCCGGTGCCGCCGGAAGGGTCCCGGCCCGCTCACACCGGCCCCGTGACGCGCGGGGTCCCGGGGAAGTCGGCCCGTACGACGAAGCCGCCCTCCTCCGTGGGCCCCGCCTCCAGCGTGCCCCCCAGCAACTGGGCGCGCTCCCGCAGCCCGACCAGACCGTGTCCGCCGCCCGGCAGCCCCGGGGCCACGGCGGAGGCGTCGGGCGGGCCGTTGCGCACCTCGACCCGCAGCCCCCGTGGCTCCTCAGTCTCGTCAGTGGTCTGATCAGTGGTCTGGTCAGTGGGCTCGTCAGTCGTCTCGTCCGTCGTCTCGTGAGCCGTTTCCTGACGCCCTCCCGGGTCTTCCGCCGTTTCCGGATCCTCGGCATCCGGTTCGCTCACCCGGACCGTCACGCGCGCCCCCGGCGCGTGCTTGCGGACGTTGGTCAGCGCCTCCTGGACGATGCGGAAGGCGGCCCGTTCCACCGCCTCCGGATGGCCCGACCGCCGCACCGCGTCGTCCGTCTCGTAGTCGACGTCCAGCGCGCTGAGTTCGATCATGCGGGGCAGGTCGGCCAGCCGGGGCTGGGGGGTCAGTTCTTCGTGGTCGCCGCCCGCCGCGCGCAGGATGCCGACCATATGGCGGAGTTCGTCCAGGGTCCGCACGGACAGCTCGCGGATCGTCCGCGCGCCCTCCCGCGCCTTCGCGTCCTCCGCGCTGATCTGCACCGCCCCGGCCTGGAGGCTGATGAGGCTGACCTGATGGGCGACCACGTCGTGCATCTCGCGGGCGAGCCGGGCGCGTTCGGTGGACAGCACCTGCTCGGCGATCAGCTCGTCCGCATGGCGGCGGCTGCGGGTCAGGTCTTCGATGCGGGCGGCGAGTTCACTCCGCGTACGGACCAGGAGGCCCAGCGCGATGGGCCCCACCGAGGTGACGCACGCGTCGATCAGGGTGAGGGTGTTCTCCCGGTACGCGGTCGGCTCGAAGTCGGAGACCGGCCAGGGGACGAAGTGCGCGGCGGCCAGCAGCAGTGCGCAGATCGTCAGCAGCCTGCGGTCGGGGCGGCGTTGGGCGACCGTATAGAGGGCGATCATCGGCGCGAACCAGACGTAGCCGATGAGGATGCCCGGCAGCGTGACCAGGAAGACCAGGACGGGCAGCCGCCGGCGCACCAGCAGCGCGGCCGCCGCCACCAGCGAGACGTTCAGCTCCAGTCCGAAGGTGACGCCGTTGACGAGCAGCGCGTCGGCCACCGCGAGGAGGACGGGGACGATCAGTGACCCCCAGCGCATGGCCCAGCGCGGCAGCCGCCGCCGGGCGCTCCGGGCGGGCAGCGGCGACGAGGGCTGTTCCCGTGCCGAGGGACGTTCGGGCGCCGAGGGGCGTTCGACCGACGAGGCCGGGGTGGTGCCCGGCGTGTCCGGGGACGTACGTCGCGGCGGGGGCAGCGGGGAGACGGTCATCGGGGGCCGCCTATCGGGGGACGGCTGGTGACGAGCCCGGCGCGGTCGGCGACGATCGCCGCCTGGACGCGGTTGAGGCCGCCCAGTTTGCCCAGCACCGCCCGCACATGGTCCTTGACGGTGCTGGGCGCGAGCCCCATCCGCTCGGCGATCTGCGGATTGGCCAGCCCCTCGCCCAGCAGCGCCAGCACCTCGCGTTCGCGCGGGGTGAGCGCCTCGACGGCCTCGGCTGCCGTCGCCTCCGCCTCGGCGGCGAGATAACCGCCGATCACGGCGCGGGTGACGGCCGGGTCGAGGACGCTGCCGCCCTCCGCGAGCGTGCGTACGGCCCGTACGAGCTGTTCCGGATCGGTGTCCTTGAGGAGGAAGCCCGCGGCCCCGGCGCGCAGCGCGGCCGCGAGGTACTCCTGGACGTCGAAGGTGGTCAGCATCGCCACGGCGGGGGAGCGGGGCGCGGCCCGCAGTTGTCTGAGCACGCTGAGCCCGTCGGCGTCCGGCATCCGGATGTCGAGGAGGACGACATCGGCCTGGCTGCCGAGCACCGTGTCCACGGCGGTGCCCCCGGAGCATTCGGCGACCACTTCGATGTCCGGGGCCGTGCCCAGGATCAGCCGCAGACCGGACCGTACGAGGGCCTCGTCATCCACAACAGCAACACGGATCACCGACCGCTCCCTCTCCTCAGCTGTCATGCTCATTGCCCGGACAGCCTGCCCCATCAGCCGCTGAAAATGGAGTGCTTGGCTCCGTCAGTGGGAGGGAACACCCCCGCCGGTCGGCGGGGGTGACGAAAGACCAATGGGGGATTTCCCCAGCGGCTCCCACCAGGCAGAGTGGATCTCAAGCCGCATCACCCCGTGGGGTCGTCCCGAGACCCCAGCCCCGTGGTCGCGCCGGAGAGCTCCCGATGCGCGGTCAGCGGACCCGGCAGCGGGGCGTTGCAGCGGTCAGGCCGCCGCGACCCCCACACGCGACGGCCTGACCTCTTTTCTCGACCGCCCGCCGCGGTGCGCCCCGACCAGGCGCGCCGGAGGCGCACACGTCACGGTGACCCAGGCGCCGTGACCCGGGCGCGCCGATCGGCCCCCGTCCGACGGGGAGGGGGCCGGGCGGGCGGTCGTGGTCGCCGTCGCCTCACATGGGCTCACCGCATATGCCGTCGCCTCACATGGGCTCACCGCATATGCCGTCGCCTCACATGGGCGGTTCGGCGGGTGCCGGGCCCAGCGTGGTGGTGCCGGGGGCGGCGCGGTGGCCGAGGCCGGTGCGGTAGGCGTCCATCGCGGCCTCCAGACGGCCCTCGCGGCGCAGCAGATCGCCCAGCAGCCGGCACAGGTCGGCCAGGTCACCGGCCGCGCCGGTGCGTTCCAGCAGCGACAGCGCCGCGCAGTAGTGCTCCTCCGCGGCCTCGACGTCACCCCGTTCGTCCGCGATCAGACCCAGCAGCCGGTGTGCGCCGCCCGCGTGGACCGCGCCCCGGTCCGCGGTCAGCCCGGCCTCGTCCGGCTCATCCGGCTCGTCCGCCTGGGCCGGCTCGTCCGCCTGGGCCGACTCGTTCACCTCGTCCGCCGCGTCCGTGGTGGGCCCGGTGACGGACGAGCGCGTCAGCAGGGGCAGCAGCAGGGCCTCCGCCTCCGCCGCACGGCCGCGTCGGCGCAGTACGTCCGCCAGCTCCACCTCGACCTGTCCGGTGAACAGCGCGGCCCGCTTGGAGGCCAGCATGTCCCGGGCGGTGCGCAGTTCGCGTTCGGCGCGCTCCAGATTGCCGTCCTGGGCGTGCACATAGCCGCGCATCCAGTGGCAGTGCGCCAGGTCGGTGTGGATGCGCAGCTGCTCGTACAGCTCCTGCGCCTTGGCCAGGGAGGCATCGGCCTCGGCGGTCCGGCCCTCGGCGATCAGGGTGCGGGCCACTCCACGGTGCATCCGGGCGATGAGGCCCGGGTCGTCCACGCTCGGGGCCAGCGCGAGCGCCAACTCGGCGGCGCGTACGGCACGGGCGTGCGCGCCCATGTCCATATAGGGCGCGATGGCGGCCGTATAGAGCAGCAGCAACGCATACGGGTCGTGCAGTCCCGAGGCGTTGAGTTCGTCGATGGCGCTCTCCAGCAGATAGCAGGAGTAGCGCAGTTCGCCCGCGAGGAGATGGGCCACGGCCCGGCCGCGGATCGCCGGGACCCGGCGGGGCAGCGGTTCGGCGGCCAGCAGCCGCTCGACGGCCTCGAAGTGGTCGCGGGCGAGCGTCAGTTCGCCGGTTTCCAGCGCGCAGTCGCCGAGTCCCAGCAGGGCCGACGCCCGCTCCTCGGCGAACCCGAGCCGTTCCGCCTCGGCGCGTACGTCCTCGAAGAGCCCGGCGGCGTCCTCGGCGGCGCCGGTCGCCAGCGCCCGCCGGGCGTCGGTGAGGGCGGCCCGCAGCCGGGTGGCGTCGTGCGGTGAGCGGCCGGTGGCGAGCTCGTCGTAACTGACGCCGAGCCGTTCGGCGAGATGGCGCAGTGCGGCCTCGGAGGGGCGTACCTTACCGGCCTCCAGGGTGGAGACGTAGGCGGCGGTGTACGCGGGTTCGGCCAGCATGCGCTGGGTGAAGCCGCGTTCGGTGCGCAGCTTGAGCACCCGGCGCCCTATCTCGGCGGTGGACCCCGCCCCCGTCGCCGTCCCCGACACCGATCTCGTCCCCGTCGCCGATCCCGTCGCCGTCACCGCTTCCGCCGTCCGTCCGTCACCGGCGCTTTTGTCGGCCACCGTGCCCTCTTCTCCCGGCGGTAACTTAATCGCCGAGCTAAGTCCATTTAACGTGAGGATTGAAGGATGCAGCAGGCAAGCACAGCGGCACCGGCCGGACCGGGCGCCGCGACGACCGTCCGTCAGCCGGAACTGCTCCTCACCGACTATCACTTCGACGTACCGCTCGACCATAAGGCTCCCGAGGGGGAGCTGATCCGGCTTTACGCACGAGAGGTCGTCGCCGCCGGGAAAACCGCCGCCCAGCGTGACCGGCTCCCCTGGCTGCTCTATCTCCAGGGCGGGCCCGGTTGCGCCGCGGACCGCCCGGTGGGCCGCTCCGGCTGGCTGGACCGCGCGCTCGACGAATACCGTGTGCTCCTGCTCGACCAGCGCGGCACCGGCCGCTCCACCCCGGCCAACCGCCAGACCCTGCCGCTGCGCGGCGGACCGGCCGAACAGGCCGAGTACCTCTCCCACTTCCGCGCCGACGCGATCGTCCGCGACTGCGAGCTGATCCGGCGGCAGCTCATCGGGGACCGTCCGTGGACCGTGCTGGGCCAGAGTTTCGGCGGCTTCTGCGCCGTGAGCTATCTGTCCCACGCGCCCGAGGGGCTCGACTCGGTCCTGATCGCCGGTGGGCTTCCCGCGATCGACCCCGGCATCGACGTGGCCGCCGTCTACCGGACCGCCTATCCGCGGATGGCCCGCAAGACCCACGCCCACTACGCCCGCTACCCGCAGGACGCGGGCGTGGTCCGTGCCCTCGTACGTCATCTGACCGACCACGAGGAGGTGCTGACGGACGGGACCCGGCTCACCGTCCCCGCCCTCCAGCAGCTCGGCTTCCTGCTCGGCACGGGCGACGGATCGCACCGGCTGCACTACCTCCTGGAGGACGCGTTCGTGCCCACCGCCGGCGGGCCGCGGCTGGGCGACGCCTTCCGCGAGCAGGTGGCGGCGGTGCTCTCGCGCGCCGCCAGCCCGCTGTTCGCCCTGCTGCTGGAGTCCACCTACGCCCAGGACGGCCGGGCCACCGGCTGGGCCGCGGAGCGGGTCCGCGCCGAGTTCCCCGCCTTCGACGCCGGGCAGGCGGTCGCGGAGGGCCGTCCGGTGCTCCTCACGGGCGAGACCGTGCACCCCTGGATGCTGGACACCCACGCGGCGCTGCGCCCGCTGCGCCACACCGCCGAGCTGCTCGCCGCGCGCACCGGCTGGGGCCCGCTGTACGACACCGAGCGGCTGGCCCGTAACACCGTGCCGGTGGCCGCCGTGATCTACCACGACGACCTGTACGTGGACACCGCGCACTCCCTGGCCACCGCTCGGGCGATCGGGGGCCTGCGCACCTGGGTGACGGACGAGTTCGAACACGACGGGATACGGGCCGGAGGCCGCCGGGTGCTGGACCGGCTGCTGGGGCTGGTGCGTGACGGCGCGTGACGGACGGGGCCGAGCCCGTGACAGCCCACACGGTTGTGCTGTGTTCGAATTCCTAGCGACATCCCTAATACCCATTGCCCAGACCCTCCGGCCCCCTTTAGGTTGAGCGGCGCATTAACTTTGCTTAACTGGCCGCTTATGACGGAGACTTGGGGAGTCACTGTGCGCAGACGCATACGCAACCGCATCTCCCTGCGCACCGCGGCCGTCGCCGGAGGCATCGCCTTGGCGGCGGCCGTCGCCATGACCGCACCGGCCACGGCCTCGCCGGGATCACCACACCCCGGCGGACCGGCCGGCCCCTCCGCCGGCCAGCGCACCCTGGACGTGGAGTACTTCACCGGACCGGGTGGCCACCCCCGCCACACCGAGATCCCGGCGGCCGCCCCCGAGCGGCTGACCAGCGCCGCCCGCCCGCTGTCCGCCGCCGAGGCCGCCGCCGACGGCGACGTCTCCTCGCTCATCAGCAACGGCACCACGGCCGACAAGCTCGACGTCGTCTTCATCGGCGACGGCTACACCGCGAGCCAGCAGGAGGACTTCCACACCGACGCGCGCTCCAAGTGGGCGCAGATGTCGGCCGTGCAGCCGTACGCCTCGTACCAGGACCTGTTCAACGTCTGGACCGTGGACGCCGTCTCCAACCAGTCCGGCGTCTCCGGCGACCCGTCCAAGGACGTCGTCAAGGACACCGCCCTGGGCTCGTACTTCTGGTGCGACGGTATCGAGCGGCTGCTGTGCGTCGACACCGCCAAGGTCGAGTCGTACGCGGCCAAGGCGCCGCAGGCCGATCTGGTGGTCGTCCTGTCCAACTCCACCAAATACGGCGGTGCGGGCTACACCCTCACCTCGAAGGTCGGCTACGACGGCATCGCCACCGCCTCCTCCGACCACGCCGACTCCGACCAGATCGCGGTCCACGAGACCGGCCACTCGCTCGGCAAGCTGGCCGACGAGTACTTCTACGCGGACTACGGCACCTACACCGGCGCCGAGCCGAGCGAGGCCAACGCCACCACGCTGACCGCGGCGCAGCTGACCGCCCAGCAGAAGAAGTGGTACCGCTGGATCGGCCAGACCTCACCCGACGGCGGCACGGTCGGCGTCTACGAGGGCGGCCGCTACTACCCCAAGGGCATCAACCGCCCCACGGACAACTCGATCATGCGCACCCTGGGCCGCGAGTTCAGCCTCCCCGGCCGCGAGGCGATGATCGCGGGCTTCTACCGCCACGCGAGTGTGCTCAGCAGCCGTAACGCCACCGCCACGGCCCTCAAACGGTCGGCCGGTATCGAGGTGGACGTCCCGCAGAGCGCCTCGCTCACCTGGTACGTGGACGGGACCCGGGTCACCGCCGCGAACGGTAAGGCGAGCGTCACCCCGGCCACCCTGGGCGTCCCGGCCGACGGCGCGAGCCACACCGTCACCGCCAAGGCGACGGACGACACGGACGCGGTGCGGGACCCCGCACTGCGCAAGCTGCTGAGCGGCTCCCGCACGTGGAAGGTCACCGGCTGACCCGACCGCCGACGGGCGCACCGTCTGACGCGCCCCTTTGACTGGCCGCCCCGTGGACCCCCGCCGCGGGGCGGCCCACCTTTGTGCCCGATGGGGGGCGGCCGCGGTCCGCCCCCCTTGACATCGGCATGCCTTACATTTCCGTACGCCGCGCGCACGCTCAATCGCCCGTGGGGGCGGGCCGGCGGTCCGGTGTTCGAGGGCTTCGGCGGGGTGAGGCAAGATGAGGCCATGGGTACCGGGGGAGAAGGCTGTCTGATCGCCAATCGCTACCGGCTGGTCACACGGCTCGGACGCGGCGGAATGGGCACGGTCTGGCGGGCCGTCGACGAACTCCTGGGCCGTGCTGTCGCGGTCAAGGAACTCCACGTGGACGAGGGGCTCGCGGGCCTGGACTCGCGATTGCGCGGCGAGCGCACCCTGCGCGAGGCCCGGACCGTCGCACAGATCAAGCATCCGAACGTGATCGTCCTCCACGATGTGATCGAGGAGGACGACTGCGCCTGGATCGTCATGGAGTTGGTCGACGGGTGCTCGCTCGCCGACCGGCTGGGCACCGACGGGCCCGTCGAGGCGCGGGAGGCGGCTCGGATCGCGACCGCGCTGCTGGGCGCGTTGCGCGCGGCGCACGCACGCGGGGTGCTGCACCGGGACATCAAACCCGCCAATGTGCTGGTGGAGTCGGGCACCGGGCGGGTGGTGCTGACGGACTTCGGCATCGCGCAGGTCACCGGGTCCACCACGATCACCGAGACCGGCTCGTTCGTGGGCTCGCCCGAATACACCGCGCCGGAGCGGATGTCGGGGCGCCGCACGGGTCCGGAGTCGGACCTGTGGTCGCTCGGGGTGCTGCTCTGCACACTGCTGGGCGGCGAGTCCCCGTTCCACCGCGAATCCCTGGCCGCGGTGCTGCACGCCGTCGTCTTCGAGGAGATCGCCGTCCCCGAGGCCGCAGGGGCGCTGAAGCCGCTCATCGAGGGGTTGTTGCAGCGCGATCCGGAGCAGCGGCTGAGCGCCGACGAGGTCGAGCGGATGCTGCGGATGTTCCAGGAGGTGGGGGACACCCCGGAGATCCCGCTGGAGTACACCCCGACCCAGCCCGGTGTGCCGGTCACGAACGACGCCCGCCCGGCCTCCGGGTCCGTACCCGTGCCGCCTCCCGCGCCCGTCCCCGCTCCCGCTCCCGTTCAGGCCGCCGCCGCCCGGCCGTCCCGCTCCGGGCGTGCCCGCCGGGGCAGCACCGTCCTGATGGTGGCCGTCGCGGTGGTCGCGCTGGCGGGGGCGGGCGTGGGTGGCGTGGCGCTGCTGAGGGACGGGGACAGCGGTGCGGGGACGAGCGACCAGGCGGACGCGCCCGGCGACAAGGGACGTTCGGACTCCTCCGACGGCTCGCGCGGACCGAGTGCCTCCGGGCGGCCGTCGCAGACCGCGTCGAAGACCGCCGATCCCACGTCGAGCCCGTCCGCCGGGGCCTCCGAGGGCTATTCCACCGAGGGCTATGAGCAGGTCAAGGACCCGCTCGGGTTCTCGCTCTCGGTGCCCGAGGGGTTCGACCGCGAGTACAAGCCGCCCCGGGTCTACTACAACTCGCCCGGTATGGAGTTCCGGATCGGGGTCCACGTCCAGGAGCAGAGCCCCGAGGGCCCGCTCGGGCTGAGCCGGCAGGCGGACGCCAAGGGGCCGCAGAACTATCCGGGCTACCGCAGCGGCCAGGTCATCGAAACGGAGCACAACGGCCGTCCCGCCGCCCTCTGGGCGTTCATCTGGAACGGTTCGGCCGACGACGGGGGCTCCCGCCAGACCTACGACCTCAGCTGGAACGAGGGCGGCAAAATGTATGACGTCTGGCTTTCCGCGCCGGTGAACGAAAAGTCCGTGGGCAAGCGGCATTTCGACACCGCTGTCGCCACGTTCAGGGGTGTCGGCGCGGCGAACTGAGCGGCGTCGCAACGGCTTTGTCACGAGCGCCCGCGGCGGCCTCCTCGCGGGTGGCGGGCGGTCCCACCTCGTGGGTAATGATGAGCCCATGACGAACGACGGGGGACGGGCGAACGAGCCCACCAGCTACAGCCTGCGGCCGCCGCATGCGCCGACCGCCCCGGTGCCGGCGCCCCAGCCGCCACCCGAGGCGTTCCAGCAGCCGGACCGGGCGCCCGGGACGGCGCGCCCGGGGCAGCACGCGTACGAGCCGACGCAGTTCGCCGGTGCGCACCAGGGAGCCCAGCCGGCCGCCGGTCACCAGCAGGGGGCCCAGCCGCCCGCCGGGCGGCAGCCCGCCGCCGGGGCGCAGGACCCGGACAGCGGGCGGCTCATCGGCGGCCGCTATCGGCTGGTCTCCCGGCTCGGCCACGGCGGCATGGGCACCGTCTGGCGGGCGCACGACCAGGTCGTGGACCGCGATGTGGCGGTCAAGGAGCCGCGCGTCCCCGACCATCTCCCCGAGCGCGAGCGGCAGACCGTCTACCAGCGGATGGAGCGCGAGGCGCGCGCCGCGGCCCGGATCGACCACCCCTCGGTCGTCACCGTCCACGACGTGGTGGTCGAGGACGGCCGCCCCTGGATCGTGATGGAGCTGGTGCGCGGCCACTCGCTGGGCGACCGGCTGATGGAGGGCACGCTCGATCCGCGCGAGGCGGCCCGTATCGGCCTCGCCGTGCTCGGCGCGCTGGCGGCGGCCCATGAGGCGGGCGTGCTGCACCGCGATGTGAAGCCGGACAACGTGCTGCTCGGCCGGAGCGACCGGGTGGTGCTCACCGACTTCGGCATCGCGCAGATCGAGGGCGAGCAGGGGCTCACCGAGACGGGCGGGTTCGTCGGCTCGCCCGAATTCGTCGCGCCGGAGCGGGTGCTGGGGCAGCGGCCGGGGCCGGAGTCCGACCTGTGGTCGCTCGGCGTCGTGCTGTACGCGGCGGTGGAGGGCATGTCGCCGTTCCGCCGCTCCCACAGCCCCGCGACCCTCCAGGCCGTGCTCGGCTCCGAACCGCAGGTCCCCGCGCGCGCCACCGGGCCGCTCGGCACGCTGATCATGCAGCTGCTGCGCAAGGACCCGGCGATGCGCCCGGCGGCCCCCGAGGTGCGGCAGGCCCTACAGGCGGCGGCGCGGGAGCCGCGGCCGGTGCCCACGGTGCTCGGCACGGCCGGATACGCGCCGGGTGGTGCCCGGCCGCCCGCCGGCAACCGCTTCGTACCGCCCATCCTGCACAAGAACCGTAAGGCGCAGCTCGGGCTGGGCGGTCTGGTGCTGGTGGTGGCCGCCGCCCTGGTGCTGGTGGTCACGGGGCCGTTCGGCGGTGAGGGGCTGCCGTCGGGCTGGACGGTCCGGGAGGAGCGCGATGTGGTGGGCGCCTCGCTGGCCGTGCCCGGCGAGTACCGGCGGGTGCAGGACGACAGCGACTCGGACAACCCGCTGGTCACCTTCTACGACCCCAGTGGGGTCTTCACGGTGTCCCTGAGGCGTTCCACACCGGACGGCGAGAACGACCCGGTGGACGTGAACGCCGCGGCGGAGCAGATCGTCGCCTTCTACAAGGACGGCGGCGCGTCGACCGTGGAGGACGCCAAGAGCGAGACGGCCGAGACCGAGCAGCAGGGGCAGGAGGCGCGGGAGGTGACCACCACCTACCTGCCGTACGGCACCAGCAGTGACAAGAACCCGGTCCGGTACCTGAAGCGCGATCACCTCTACGTCAACAAGAACAAGGTCGCCTGGGATCTGACGGTCACCATGCCCGCCGCCGGTGACGCCCTGAAGGACGGCGAGAAGCTGTACGAGGAGATCGTGCGGAATCTGAAGATCGAAAAGCTCTGAGCGCGTGGGGCGGGTCCGGCCGGGGCCGTCGGCGGAAAGTTGTTACCGCCGGGTACCCAAAGCCGCCGGGCGGGCCTACTCTCGCCCCCATGACGGACTCGCACACCACGCGGGGCGCCACCGGCAACCCGGTCGCCCCCCAAGGCACCCGCACCGCCGCCGACGTCGTCACGCCCGAGCTGATCACCCGGCTCACCCGGGGCGTCGTCGGCAGCGGCACCACCGTCAGCCACACCCCGTTCACCGGGGAGGTCCTCGCCTCCGGCCTGCCCGAGGCCACCCCCGAGGACGTCGTCACCGCCTTCGACAACGCCCGCGCCGCCCAGCGGGCCTGGGCCGCGACCCCCGTCCGCCGGCGCGCCGCCGTCCTCCTGCGCTTCCACGATCTGCTGCTGCGCCGCCAGCCGGAGATCCTGGACCTCATCCAGCTGGAGACCGGGAAGACCCGGCTGCACGCCCACGAGGAGATCCAGGGCGTCTCCGCGGTCGCCCGCCATTACGGCCGTAAGGCGCCCGCCTATCTGCACCCCAAGGGGCACCTGGGTGCCGTGCCCACCCTCACCAAGGTCACCGAACTGCGCCAGCCGCGCGGGGTCGTCGGCCTCATAGCGCCCTGGAACTACCCCCTCCAGCTCTCCGTGGGCGATGCGATGCCCGCCTTCGTGGCGGGCAACGCCGTCGTGATGAAGCCCGACACCGAGACCGCCCTGTCCGCCCTGTGGGCGCGTGAGCTGATGGTGGAGGCCGGACTGCCGGCCGGGGTGTGGCAGGTCGTGCTCGGGGACGGCCCGGTGGTCGGCCCCGCCGTGGTCGAGCACGCCGACTACGTCTCGTTCACCGGCTCCACCCGCACCGGCCGCGAGGTGGCCCAGGCCGCCGCCGCCCGCCTGGTGGGCTGCTCCCTCGAACTCGGCGGTAAGAACGCCATGCTGGTGCTGCGCGACGCCGACCTCGCCCGCGCGGTCGACGGCGCGGTGCGCGGCAGCTTCGCCTCCGCCGGACAGCTGTGCATCTCCATGGAGCGGCTGTACGTCCACGAGTCGGTCGCGGACGCCTTCCTGGAGCGCTTCGTGGCCCGCACGAGGGCCATGCGGCTCGGCACCGCCCTCGCGTACGGCGCGGAGATGGGCTCACTGGTCTCACAGCGCCAGCTGGACACCGTCACCCGCCATGTGGACGAGGCCGTCTCCAAGGGCGCCACGGTGCTCGCCGGCGGCCGCCCGCGCCCCGACATCGGCCCGTACTTCTACGAGCCGACGATCCTGGACGGCGTGGAGTCCCCGATGGCCGTGTGCACCGAGGAGACCTTCGGCCCGGTCGTCTCCGTCTACCGCTTCAGCGACGAGGACGACGCGGTCGAGCGCGTCAACGCCACTCCTTACGGTCTGAACGCCAGCGTCTGGACCAAGGACGCCCGGCGCGGACGCGCGCTCGCCGCCCGGCTGCGCGCGGGCACGGTCAACGTCAACGAGAGCTACGCCGCCGCCTTCGGCAGCACCGCCTCTCCCATGGGCGGCATGGGCGACTCCGGACTCGGCCGCCGCCATGGCTCCGAGGGCATCCTCAGATTCACCGAGGCACAGACCGTCGCCCAGCAGCGGCTGCTGCCGCTCGGCCCGGCCTTCGGGATGACGGACGAGAAGTACGCGGCCTTCATGACCCGCAGCCTGCGCGCGCTCAAGGCACTGCGCCTGCGCTGACCAGCACATTCCAATGGAGGTACCAGTGCCAGGGGAGAAGTCTGCCCACAACCGGGAGCAAGGGCCCGAGCACGACGAGGACTTCGACTACGACGTGATCGTGGTCGGCTCGGGCTTCGGGGGGTCCGTATCGGCCCTGCGCCTGGCCGAGAAGGGCTACCGGGTCGGCGTCCTCGAGGCGGGCCGCCGCTTCACCCGGGACACCCTGCCCAAAAGCTCCTGGGACCTCCGCAACTACCTCTGGGCCCCGGCCCTCGGCTGCTTCGGCATCCAGCGCATCCACCTCCTCGGCAAGGTCATGGTGCTGGCGGGCGCCGGGGTCGGGGGCGGTTCGCTCAACTACGCCAACACGCTCTACGTACCGCCCGAGCCGTTCTTCCGGGACCGCCAGTGGGGGCACATCACCGACTGGCAGGACGAACTGCGGCCGTACTACGACCAGGCGCGGCGGATGCTCGGGGCGCGCCTCAACCACACCGTCACCCCCTCCGATGTGCACCTCAAGGCGGCCGCCGAGAAGATGGGCGTGGGGGACACCTTCCACATGGCGCCCGTGGGAGTCTTCTTCGGCGACGGTCACGACGCCGTCGGCGGGGAGGGCGGGGAGGGCGCCGACCCTCCGAGGGCCGAGCCGGGCCAGACGGTCCCCGATCCGTACTTCGGCGGCGCGGGCCCGGCCCGTACGGCGTGCACGGAGTGCGGTGAGTGCATGACCGGCTGCCGCCACGGCGCCAAGAACACCCTCAACGAGAACTATCTCCACCTCGCCGAGCGGGCCGGTGCCGTGGTCCACCCGATGACGACCGTCGTCGCCCTGGAGGACGATCCGCTCGGCGGCTACACGGTCACCACCGTGCCGACCGACAACCGCCGTAAGGGCAAGCCCAAGACCCTGCGTTCCCGGTACGTCGTCCTCGCCGCCGGTACGTACGGCACCCAGACGCTGCTGCACACGATGCGGGACAAGGGGCTGCTGCCGCGCGTCTCGGACCGGCTCGGCGTCCTCACCCGCACCAACTCCGAGGCCCTGGTGGGCGCGCAGACCACCGACCGGCGCTACCGCCGCGCCCGGCGCGGCGAGCGGCGAGCGGACTTCACCCGGGGTGTCGCGATCACCTCGTCCATCCACCCGAACGAGACCACCCATATCGAGCCCGTCCGCTACGGCAAGGGCTCCAACGCGATGGGGCTGCTCTCCGTCCTCCAGATCCCCGACGGCGGCCGTCTCCCGCGCTGGCTGCGCTTCCTGGGCGCCAACCTCCGGCACCCCACCCTGGCGGTGCGCTCGCTGTCCAACCGCCGCTGGTCCGAGCGGACCATCATCGGCCTGGTTATGCAGACGCACGACAACTCGCTGACCACCTACCGCAAGCCGAAGGGGCCGGGGAAGGGCCTGCTCACCGCCCGCCAGGGCCACGGCGAGCCCAACCCCGACCACATCCCCGAAGGCGCCGAGGCCGCCCGCCACATCGCCGCCTCGATCAACGGTTTCGCGGGCAGCAACGTCGGCGAGCTGATCGGCACCCCGCTGACCGCCCACTTCCTCGGCGGCTGCCCGATCGGCGCGTCCCCGCGGGAGGGCGTCATCGACCCGTACCACCGTCTCTACGGGCATCCGGGCATCCATGTGGTCGACGGCTCCGCCGTCTCGGCCAACCTAGGCGTCAACCCGTCCCTGACCATCACGGCCCAGGCCGAACGTGCGATGTCCCTGTGGCCCAACAAGGGCGAGCCCGACCCGCGTCCGTCCCCGGAGGCGCCGTACGAGCGCCTTCAGCCCGTGCCGCCCCGCAGTCCGGCCGTACCGGCGGACGCCTTCGGGGCGCTGAGGCTCCCCTTGCTGCCGGTGCCGAAGGTCCCGCCGGCCTCCGCGTGAGGAGTCCTGCGAGCGGCCCGGCGCGAGCGGTCCGGCGTGAGCGCCAGGGGCGGGCCGGCGTCCGCCCCGCCCCTGGCGTCCGGGACCGTCAGACCGTGGCGCGACGGCGACGGACCACGAAGACCGCGCCTCCGCCGGCGGCCATCGCCACCCCGCCGATCACGGCGATCATCGGCAGCGCGGAGGAGGAACCGGTTTCGGCCAGGCTGCCCTTCGGGCTGATCTCCGTGTCGCCTTCCGGCTTGTGCGGCAGCGGCTTCTTCCCGCCCTGCGGCTTCGGGTCGGCCGGCGGCACCTCGCCCGGCTTCGAACCCGCCTTGAGCACGTCGAACTCGTAGTACTCACCGGTCGAGTAGGCGCAGTTGCCCTCGTCGTCCGCGTACACCCCGACGCTGATGGCGTAGCCGAAGCCCTCGGGCGCGCTCTTGGCGACGCTCAGCCGGAGGTCGACCGTAAGGGTCTCGTGCGGACGCACATCGGTGTAGCCGATGTAGCCGGAGCCCGGGTCGTTCTCGTCGGTGGAGATCGCCTTCCAGGCGCCGGACTCGGGGTCCTTGTACTGGAGGGTCAGGTACGTGCCCGTGCCGTCGGGGGCGGACTCGTGCACCGTGCCCGCGAAGAGCCCGAAGTCGACCCGCTGGTAGGTGCGGTCCGAGTCGTTCTTCACCTGGTACGTGAAGCCGTGGAAGCCGCTGCCCGCCACGACCTTCGACGGCAGGCCGACCAGGGTCGTGCTGAGGTCGGGGTCCTCGTTGTAGTCCCCGTCGTCCGCGCACTCCCCGCCCGGCTCCTCGGTCGGCCCGGGGGTCGGGGTGGTGGTCTCGGTGGGCTTGTCAGTGGGCTTGTCGGTGGGCTCGTCAGTGGGGGTCGGAGCCTGGGTGTCGGTCGCGGACGGCGCCGGGGTGGTGGGCTCGTCGGTCGGAGCGGTCTCCGTCGGCGCCGTCGTCGGGTCGTCAGGGGACGGCGTGACGGTCTCGGAGGCGGTCGACGACGGGCTGTCCGTCGGCTCATCCGCGAAGGCGGCGGGGGCCGCGAGGAGCGCGGCAGGGGCTATGGCGGCCGTTGCTGCGGCGGCCGCCAGGGCGCGGCGAAGCTTCATGAAGACCTCTCTGGGTCCGTACGTATCGCTGTGGTGGGCGGATACGCGTGTGGAAGGCCGTCGCGGTGGGGACGCGGGATGGCCGTGCGTTTGCACGTACATGACCAGGCCAATGGCTGAAAGGTTGCGCTCCCGGTTGCTCACAGAATGGTCACAGAATCCGCATGGGGTGCTCGGTTCCGCACGTCATCACCCGTACGGCGGGTGACCGGCCCGTGAGCGGGCTCGTTGTGCCCGGTGCCGCGCCAGCCAGGAGCGGTCCGGAGAGAATCCACGCGTGGCTCATATCCGCCGTAGCGATGAGACGCGGCCCCTGTGGTGATTCAGGCGGCGCGTCGTGGGACCTCGCTTCGGCGAGGTGACCGGTCGGCAGGGGACAGCAGCCCGGTCACCACCTCAAGGACGGCCGGTCCCGGGGACGCCTGGGGCCGACCGTATCCGGTCGAAACAGTTGCGCCCGGCGCTTGGCATCCACCACGATGCTGAGAGCGAGAACGCCCCCGGACACCCCCCGACATTGGTCGGACCACGCGGGCGTACGCCGTCCAGACACCCCAGAGATACGGGACCCGGAAGCCGGCGGCGCAACCCCCCGGCGCCGCTTCTCGGCACCGGCGCTGCCCTGACGCCGGTGCTGACCGCCTAGGGCCCCGGAGGCGCCCGCCCCGTTAGGGCGCCCCCGGGGCCCTAAGCCTGTCCGGCAGGGTCCGGCCCCGCCTCGGCCCCGGTCCCCGCTTTGGCCCGGCCCTGCTTTGGCCCGGCCCCGCCTCAGACGCGGCCCCGGCACAGCTCCAGCAGCGTCATGGCGAGCGTCGTACCGGGCTTGCCGAGCCGCTGCCGGTAGCGGTCGAGGATCTCCATCTCGCGGGAGAGCTGCACCCGCCGCCCGCCCGCCGCGATCCGGGCCTCCTGGATGGCGGCCGAGACGGCCATCCGCTCCCGGACGAGATCGAGGATCTGTCCGTCGAGGGCGTCGATCCGCTCCCGGGCAGTGCTGATCATCTCGGTGCTCTCCGGGGCCGTACCGCTGCTCATGTCCGTATCTCCTGGTCCGTGTCACGGAGCCCTGGAATCCGGCCGGGACCCGGAGGAAAGACAACAGCGCCCCGGGCCTTTGCCGGCCCGGGGCGCCTGGGAAGTCGCTGTCAGTGTTTACGCAGCACGACCATGGCAGCCGGACGGGCCGGTGCCATAGGTAAAGACGAAGGTCATGCGCGTGGACATGGCGTCGATTATGAGCCCGTTAGAATCGAAAGTCCAAACCTGCGGTCCCGCCGCAGACAGTTCCACCGCACGCCACCACCGCCGGAAGGCCGCCGAAGTGCCATCAGCGTCCCCTGCTGCCGCCCCCGACACCGTCCTGGTCGTCGACTTCGGCGCGCAGTACGCCCAGCTCATCGCCCGGAGGGTCCGTGAGGCCCGGGTCTACAGCGAGATCGTTCCGTCCACCATGCCGGTGGCCGAGATGCTTGCCAAGAAGCCGAAGGCGATCATCCTCTCCGGCGGCCCCTCGTCGGTCTACGCCGAGGGCGCGCCCACCCTCGACCGCGCGATCTTCGAGGCGGGCATCCCGGTCTTCGGCATGTGCTACGGCTTCCAGCTGATGGCCACGACGCTCGGCGGCACCGTGGACAACACCGGGGCGCGTGAGTACGGCCGTACGGAGCTCACCGTCAGCAAGCCCGGCTCGACGCTCTTCGCGGGCACCCCCGAGGAGCAGCAGGTGTGGATGTCGCACGGCGACGCCTGCTCCCAGGCGCCCGAGGGCTTCACCGTCACCGCGTCCACCGATCTGGTGCCGGTCGCGGCCTTCGAATGCGACGAGCGCAAACTCTACGGCGTACAGCACCACCCCGAGGTGATGCACTCCACCCACGGCCAGCAGGTGCTGGAGCACTTCCTCTACCGGGGCGCGGGCCTGGAGCCCACCTGGACCACCACCAATGTGGTCGAGGAGTCCGTGGCCGCGATCCGCGAGCAGGTCGGTACCAAGCGCGCCATCTGCGGGCTGTCCGGCGGAGTGGACTCCGCCGTGGCCGCCGCCCTCGTCCAGCGGGCCATCGGCGACCAGCTGACCTGCGTGTACGTGGACCACGGCCTGATGCGCAAGGGCGAGTCCGAGCAGGTCGAGAAGGACTTCGTGGCCGCCACCGGTGTGCAGCTGAAGGTCGTCGAGGCCGAGGAGCGGTTCCTGACCGCGCTCGCCGGGGTGTCCGACCCCGAGGAGAAGCGGAAGATCATCGGGCGGGAGTTCATCCGGGTCTTCGAGCAGGCCCAGGCCGAGCTGGTGGCCGAGGCGGGCGCGGCCGGGGAGGACGTGGAGTTCCTGGTCCAGGGCACCCTCTACCCCGACGTCGTGGAGTCCGGCGGCGGCACCGGCACCGCCAACATCAAGTCGCACCACAACGTGGGCGGGCTGCCGGACGACATCGAGTTCAAGCTCGTCGAGCCGCTGCGCCGGCTGTTCAAGGACGAGGTCCGGATGGTCGGCCAGGAGCTCGGCCTGCCGGAGGAGATCGTCCACCGCCAGCCCTTCCCGGGGCCGGGCCTGGGCATCCGGATCGTCGGCGAGGTCACCAAGGAGCGCCTGGACCTGCTGCGGGAGGCCGACGCCATCGCCCGCGAGGAGCTGACCGCCGCCGGTCTCGACCGCGACATCTGGCAGTGCCCGGTGGTCCTGCTCGCCGACGTCCGCTCGGTCGGCGTCCAGGGCGACGGCCGCACCTACGGCCACCCGATCGTGCTGCGCCCGGTCTCCTCGGAGGACGCGATGACGGCGGACTGGTCGCGGCTGCCGTACGACGTGCTGTCGCGGATCTCGACCCGCATCACGAACGAGGTCGACCAGGTCAACCGGGTGGTGCTCGACATCACCAGCAAGCCTCCGGGCACGATCGAGTGGGAGTGACCGCCGCGCTCCCTCCGGGTCGGATGGTCATCTGATCGTCAAACGCCGACGCCGTCGCTCATTCGTTTGGGCGGCGGCGTCGCCGTTTGGGCTGGGTACTCTGTGCGCAGAGGCGAGACTCCGTCCCATGGGAGCAATCATGAGCGCCGCACACGAGTACGGGCTGGACGAGCAGTACGAGTGGCCCCGCCCGCCGGAGGGCGGCTGGACGGCGGACGACCTCGACCGGCTTCCGAATCTTCCTCCGCACACGGAGCTGATCGACGGGAGTCTCGTCCTCGTGAGTCCGCAGACCAGGTTTCATTCGCGAACGATGCGATTGCTGGACAACGCCCTCTTGGAGCAGGCGCCGGATTATCTGGATGTCGACCGTGAGATGACGATCAGGCTGGACGACAAGAACCGTCCGGAGCCCGATGTCGTGGTCTTCCGGGCGGATAAGGACGCCGGGCCCGACGCCACCTGGTACAAACCGGAGGATGTTGTTTTGGCTGTGGAGGTCGTATCGCCGGACTCCAAGGCGCGTGACCGCGAAGTCAAGCCGCGCAAGTACGCCGGTGCGGGTGTGCCGCATTTCTGGCGGGTGGAGGAGGACCGCGGACTGCCCGTGGTCTACGTCTACGAACTCGATCCCGCTGTGAAGGCGTACCAGCCCACCGGCATCTACCACGACAAGCTCACCCTGACCGTCCCGTTCCCCATCGAGATCGACCTCACCGCGATCAATCGCCGCCGCCCCTGACCCTGGCCTCCTGCGATACCCAGAGGTAGCTTCCGCTCCAGCACCCCAGAGGAGCGGAGCTGCCCATGACGAACCAGCCGCAGGCCCCCACCCCGATACCGACCGATCAGCTGCGGTTCACCATGCCCCCGCAGCACGCCTCCCCCGAGGACGAGCGTCGCCACCGCAAGGAGCGGCTGGCCGCGGCGCTGCGCCTGTTCGGACGGTTCGGGTACGAGGAAGGGGTCGCGGGACACATCACCGTGCGGGACCCGGAGTTCACCGACTGCTACTGGGTGAACCCCTTCGGCATGCCCTTCGGCCACATCACCGTGAGCGATCTGCTCCTGGTCAATCGGGCGGGCCAGGTGGTGGAGGGTCGCTGCCACGTCAACCAGGCCGCGTTCGTCGTTCACTCTTCCGTGCATCAGGCGCGGCCGGACGTCGTGGCCGTCGCGCACAGCCGCTCGGTGCACGGCCGCGCGCTGGCCGCGCTCGGTGAGCCGCTGGAGCCGATCACTCAGGAGGTTTGCGCCTTCTTCGAGGACCACGGGGTCTACGCGGGCAGCACGGGGGTCGTCGTGGACGAGGAGGAGGGGCGCGCGATCGCCGCCGCGCTCGGCGGGCACAAGGGCCTCATCCTGCGCAATCGCGGTCTGCTGACGGTGGGGGACTCGGTGGACGCGGCCGCGTGGTGGTTCATCACGATGGAGCGGGCCGCCCAGGTGCAGCTGACCGCGAAGGCGTCGGGGAAACCGGTGCCCATCGACCGCGCCGACGCGCTGCGGACGCGTGAGCAGCTCGGAAACGATCTTGTGGCCTGGATCAACTATCAACCTCTGTATCTCCAGATCACCCGCGCTGAGCCGGACCTGCTGAGCTGACCCCTTCCGCGGTGCGGCACAATCCCCTGTCAACACATGTCAGTTGGGCGGTGCCGCGCGACCTCGCGGCGCCGTACGGAACGAGTGAACGACGGAGCGACCCGCGTGGCGGTGGAGACGGCGGAGAACGCCACGACGGCAGGAGGACAGCGCCCCCATGGGCACCCCAAGGGCCACACGGGCTGTGAATGCGCTCAGGGGGCCCGTGACGGCCATCGGCGGGCCGTGGCCGCGTTCGTGGCCCTGAGGGAGCGTTTCGCGGCCGGAGAGGGCCTTCCCAAGGCGCTCGCCCACTCGGCCGGGGCGTCCCGGCAGTGGGTCTCGGACGAGCTGGCCCAGGCGGCCCGTTCGGTCGCCGACAGCGGCCGCGCCGAGACCTCGGCATGGCGCGACCGGGTGTGGCGGCGCACGGTGTCCGTGGTGTGGGGCGTGGTCGGGGCGCTGTTGATCGGACAGCTGGCCACGGCGATCGGCGCGGGCTGGTCGGTCGCGCGGACGGCCGGGCTCGCCGCCGCCGTCGTCACCGCGGTGCTGCTGACCCTCGCCGCGCGGCTGCACCACGCCGCCGGCGGTCCGCTCGCCCCGCTCGTCGGCGAGGACAACCGCCTGTCCACCTCCCGCACTGTCGCGGCCGCCTGGCTGCTGATCGCGGTCTTCGCGGTGCTGGTGCTCGGCATCGAGCTGGCCGTGGCCCCCGGCGACCGGCAGCGGCTGACCGACGGGCTGGCCCTCGACCACGCCGCCGGGCTCCTTACGGTCGCCGCGTTGACGTGTGCGACCGCCGTGCTGGCACGGCTCGTCGTGGCGGCCCGGGTGCGGGCCCAGCGGTTGCAGAAGGTGCGGGCCGTGCGGCCGCGCGCCGCCGATCTGCTGACCGACGACGCGGGCCGCGGCAGCTTCGCCGATGTGCAGTACGTGGTCGTCCACACCGTGGCCCTGGCCTTCACCGCCGTCCGTCTGGCCCGCGAGCCGTGGCGGCTGCCCGATCTGCCGTGGGGCCTGGCGCTGTTGGCGGCCGTGTCCGTGGTGATGTACCTGGCCGGGAAGTACGCGGAGGGCGGCCGGCCGACCGTGCTGTCCGTCGTGAGGGTGCGCCCCGAGGAGGGCGGCATCGACCGCGATGCCCCGATCCGCACCGGCGACGACATCGAGATCCGCGGCAGCGGCTTCGTCCCGCCGGGCGCCCAGGACCCGGACCGGCTGGCCAAGATGGTCGTCCGCATCGGCGCGGTGCACGTCCACGTCCCCCTGGTGCCGGTCGCCGGGGGCTTCAGCAACCCGACGGACACCGCGCTCACCGTGCCGGTCCCGGTGGATGTGGAGCCGGGCCGGGTGGAGGTGCAGGTCGTGACGGCCTCGGGGGCGGAGACCAACCGCTATCCCATCGACGTCATGGACTGAGTTGTTCCGGTCCGTCGCTCCGTATGGTTTCGTCGAATGGGCTTGCCGTATGGGCTTGCCGATGGGGTGACGAAGCGGCGGTGCGAGGGGAGAGGCGGACGTCATGAGGCATGCGGACCGTATGGCCGGGTCGGGCACGGCGGGCAGTGGCGGCAGTGTGAACGGTGTGAGCGGCATAGGCGGGCAGCAGTCCCTGGGCGTGCGGGCCACGGCCGCCCGTTACGCGCTGCTGCCGCTGCGTATCTTTCTCGGTGTCACCTTCGTCTACGCCGGGCTCGACAAACTCACCGACTCGGCCTTCCTGGCCGACTCGGGCGCGGGCTCGATCGGCGAGCTGATGCGTCAGGTGCGGGACAGCTCGGCCGTGCCGTGGCTGGTCGACCAGGCCCTCAAGGACCCCACCGCCTTCGGCTACGCCATGGCCTACGGCGAACTGGCGGTCGGTCTCGGCACTCTGGTGGGCCTCCTCTCCCGCCTGGCCGCCTTCGGCGGCGCGCTGATCTCGCTGAGCCTGTGGCTCACGGTCAGCTGGCAGTCGGACCCGTACTACTACGGCAACGACCTGGCCTATCTGATGGCGTGGCTGCCGCTGGTGCTGGCGGGGGCGCCGTATCTCTCCCTGGACCTCGCCCTCTCCAGGCGCCGGCGCCGACAGGGCTCGCAGCTGTTCACGTAGCTCTCGCGACGCTTCAGGTGGGGCGCGGCTCTTCGCGCAGGGCGTTCACGTGGGGCGTGGCCCCCAGGCCCTGTGCCGTCAGCCGAGGATGCGGAAGCCGTCCCGGACCTCGTCGAAGACCGGCCGGTAGGTGTCCCAGTCCGCGTCCGGGGCGCTCAGGTAGATCGCGTACTCCTTGCCGCCCTCCTTGCCGAAGCCGAGGTCGATCGCGCGGAACATCCGCTCCGAGCCGCGGAACTTGAACTCCCACACCGCCGCCGGCATGTTCAGGAACTTCGTCTCCTGCATCCGCATCCGCTGGTAGACCGGGTAAGCCTTCTTGAGCTCGGTCTCGACCTCCTCGAAGTGCTGGACTTGGTCGGCGGAGGCGAAGTCCAGGACGTTGATCCTCAGACCGACCATCCGGGTGGGGTCGAGGTAGCGGACCTCCTGGGTGCTGTCGACCGTGTTGCCGTCGGGGTCGGTCTTCTCCTGGCGGGACCAGCCGTCGGGGATGGGGAGGGAGAAGCCGAACTTCTTCTCCGTGACGATGTGATAGCCCGACGGCGGGGTGTACGACGGGGTCGGGGAGGCCGACGGACTGCCCGAGGCGGAGGACTGCCCGCCGCTGTCCTTACCGCTGTCGTGGTCCATGCCGAACACATAGACGCCGCCCGCCACGGCCACGACCGCCAGGGAGGCTCCCACGGCGGTCCACACCGCCTTACGGTTCGTCTTCCGCGCCGGAGGAGGGGGAGCGGGAGCCGGGCCGGGGGGTGGGGGCAGCGCGGTGTTCGGAGGGGTGTTCTGGGTGGTGTTCGGCGCGGCCGGCATAACGGGGTACGAGACCGAAGCCGTGGGCGCGTGCGGTGGGGTGTGCGGCGGAGTGTGCGCGGTCGTGCCCGTGGTCCGGTCCGGGGGCGTGCCGGGCTCCCGCCGCGTCGACAGGTTCATGGTGGAGTCGAGCCGCGACGTCTGCGTGGTGGAGTCGAGCGACGGCGCCGGCAGCGATGTGGTGTCGGCCTCCGAGGCGGGCAGCCGCAACGCCCGTTCGGTCTCCTCCGCCGAGGGCCGCAGCTCCGGCTCCTTCGCCAGCAGACGCTCGATCAACGCAGCCAGCGGGCCCGCCTGTTTCGGCGGGTCCAGCGGATCGACGGCGATCGCGTAACCCGTCTCGATCGCCGTGGCCCTGCGGAACGGCGCCCGCCCCTCGACCGCCTGGTAGAGCGTCGCCCCCAGCGCCCACAGGTCCGACGCGGGACCGGGCTTGCGGCCCCTGACCCGTTCGGGCGCGATGTAGTCGATGGAGCCGACGACCTCGCCGGTCTTGGTCAGCGTCGAGGTGCCGGTGGCCATCGCGATGCCGAAGTCCGTGAGCACGACCCGGCCGTCGGGGCCGAGCAGCACATTGCCGGGCTTGACGTCCCGGTGCAGCACCCCGGCCGCGTGCGCGGCGCGCAGGGCGGCGATCATGCCGCGGCCGATGCGGGCGGCCTCGTCGGGGGAGATCGAGCCGCCGTCCTTGAGCAGGTCCGCGAGGGTTGTGGAGGGCACGTACTCCATGACGATGCACGGCAGTCCTCCGTGGTCCACCACGTCGTGGACCACGACCACATTGGGGTGGGTGATACGGGCCGCGCTGCGCGCCTCGCGGCGGGTGCGTTCGTGCAGCGTCGTCAACTCGTCCTCGGCGAGGTGCGGAGAGACATGGAGCTGCTTGACCGCGACCTGGCGGCCCAGCAGTTCGTCCTCGGCGCGCCACACCGTGCCCATGCCGCCGCGGCCGATCTTCTCGACCAGGCGGTAACGTCCGGCTATCAGGTGGCCTTCGTCCGACACCGCTTTCCCCTCCCGCACACGTTCGATGCGACACGATAGCCGCCGTGGCCCCTGGGGAGATCTCAGGGAAGACCTAGGGGCATGCCGGATGTCGCGGGTGCGGCCGGTGTTGTCACGATGGCCGTATGACCGATGCACCCACCGTGGCGGACGAGGCCGAGACCGCGTCCGGTTCCCGCCTGTCGCACACGCCGCTGCGGCGCAGCCGTGACCAGAAGGTGATCTCGGGGGTGTGCGGAGGGCTCGGCCGGTACTGCGATCTGGACCCGGTGATCTTCCGGGTGGTGCTGTCGGTGCTGGCCGTGGCGGGCGGCCTCGGTCTGATCGGGTACGGCTTCTGCTGGCTGCTGGTCCCGCTGCACGGCGAGGACGAGAACGAGGGGCGCAAGCTGCTCTCGGGGCGGGTCGAGGGCCCGGCGCTGACGGCGGTTCTGGTGGCGCTGGTGGGCTGTGGGCTGTTCCTGTCGATGCTCAACAACGGCAGCGTCATGTACTTCTCGTTCATGCTCGCCCTCGCGGCGGCCGGTGCGGGCTACTGGTCGCACCACCGCCGCCAGGCGCAGAGCGTGGGTGCGGTGGACCCGGCCACGGCCCAGGCGGTCGCCGACGCGCCGCCCGAGACCAAGGCCCCGCCCACGCGGGGCGGCCCCGCCCCGTCCTGGTGGCGCGACCCGATCATCAAGGACGGTACGACCGGGCCGCTCGGCTCCGCCTCGTATCTGTGGGGGCCGGACGACGGGCCGTACGACAAGGCGGCGGCGAAGGCGGAGCGGGCCCGCCGGGTGCGGGCCGGGGCGCCGCTCGGCGGCTGGGCCTTCCTGCTGGCGGTCGCCGCCGCCGCGGTGGGGGCGCGGGCGGCGTGGTCCTCCCAGCCGCTGGGCACCAGCCTGGAGATCGGGCTGGCCTGCGCGCTGGGCGTCTTCGGGCTCGCCCTGGTCATCGGCTCCCGCTGGGGCCGGGTCGGCTTCGGCACGGTGTGCCTCGCGGTGCTCACGAGCGCGCTGCTGGCGTGCGCGGCGGCCCTGCCCGGGTCGGTGACCCCCGACTGGGCCCGCCGCACCTGGGCCCCGACCTCGGAAACCGCCGTGCACGACCTCTATGAGCTGGGCGGCGGCGCCGCCCAGCTCAAGCTGGACCGCCTGTCCCTGGAACCGGGCAGCAGCGTTGCCAGCCGGGTGGAGATGGGCGTGGGCAAGCTGGAGGTGACGGTTCCGCGTGACGCCCGGGTGCGGCTCGACATCGAGGTCGGGCTCGGCGACATCTGGCTTCCGGGCGAGATGAAGGACAAGGACAACGTCGACGTCGGTCCGGGCCGGGAGCGCGAGCTCACCCTGGACCCGGTGGGCGGCGGCGAGGCCAAGGGCACGGTCTCGCTGAAGCTGGAAGTCGGGCTGGGCACCGTGGAGGTGAGGCGATCATGAGGCGCCGTTCGTTCGGCCGCGCGTTCGGTGATGCGCGCGGCCATGGGCTCGGGCGCTCGCCCGGTCGCCTGCGCGGCCGCCCGGCCCCCGATCGGTCCCGCCATCCGTTCGAGCCGGGCAAGCTGGTGGCCGGCCTGGTCATCCTGGGCGTGGCCGTCGCGTACGGGATGGACGCGGCCGGCGAGTGGGACGTCCGCCCCGAGATCGCCCTCCCGGCGCTGCTGTGCGGCCTGTGCGCGGCGGCCATGACCTCGACCCTCGGCTACGTCCTCCGCCGCCGGTCGCGCCGGGCGACCCCCGACGACTGAACGCCGCCCCGGCGAGCGGGTTTCCAGGAGCCCGGGACCGGGGTCGGGTTCGGGCCCGGACCGGGTTCGGGCCCCGGGCCCGGGTCGGGTTCGGGCCCGGACCGGGTTCGGGCCCCGGGCCCGGGTCGGGTTCGGGCCGGGGTCGGGGAACGATCAGGGGCGACCCTGATGCCCGTGGCCGACCGGGCGTGTGACGATCGAGCCATGACCGCCGCCGTGCCCCCCACGACCCCGGAGCCACCTCCGCGCAAGCTCTACCGCAGTGCCGAAGGCCGCCTCCTCGGCGGTGTGGCCCGAGGGCTGGCGGGGCACCTCGGGCTTCCGGTGTCCTGGGTACGGGGCGTCTTCGTCGCGTTGTTCATGGCGGAGGGGTTCGGCGCGCTCGTCTACGCGCTCTTCTGGTTCATCGTCCCGCTCGGCGTCGGCGGCGTGGAGACGACGACCACCCGACCGCTCACCACCGTGGGCCCCGACGGCCGCCGCCGGATCCTGGCCCGCAGGCCGGAGCGGGGCCAGATCATCGCCCTCGTCGCCCTCTGCGTCGGCATGGGCATCTTCATCAAGGGCTTCCACCTCGGCCGCGCCAACACCTACATCTGGCCGCTCCTCCTCATCGGCGCGGGCGTCGCCCTGTTCTGGCGCCAGGCGGACAACGCCCGCCGCGCCCAGTGGGTCGAACTCAGCCGCAGCAAGCGGGTGCTGCCCCTGGCCCGTGCCGCCACGGGGGTCGTCCTGGTGGCCGCCGGGGTGTCCGGGATCGTCGTCCTCCAAGGCTCGGCCAAGCACCTGGGGGCCGTACTACAGGCGGCCCTGGCCGTCCTGGTCGGTATCGCACTGCTGGCGGGCCCGTATGTGGTGCGGATGACGCAGGACCTCTCCGAAGAGCGGCTGATGCGTATCCGGGCGCAGGAACGGGCGGAGGTGGCGGCCCACGTCCACGACTCCGTCCTGCACACCCTCACCCTGATCCAGCGCAACGCGGAGGACCCCCGCGAGGTGGCCCGGCTGGCCCGCGCCCAGGAGCGGGAGCTGCGCGCGTGGCTCTACCGGCCGGAGGGCACCGGTAAGGACGAGGCCGAGGAGCCGGACACCCTCGCGGAGGCGGTGAGGAAGACGGCGGCGGAGGTCGAGGACCACCACGGCGTCCCGATCGAGGTGGTGGTGGTCGGCGACTGCCCGCTGGACGAGAGACTGGGCGCACAGATACAGGCGGCGCGCGAGGCGATGGTCAACGCGGCCAAGTACGGTGGCGACGGCGGAGCCGTCCAGGTCTTCGCCGAGGTCGAGGGGGCCACGGTGTTCATCTCCGTGCGCGACCGCGGCCCCGGCTTCGACGTGGACGCGGTGCCGGAGGACCGGATGGGCGTACGCGAGTCGATCATCGGCCGGATGCAGCGGAACGGCGGCACGGCCCGGCTGAGGTCCGCGCCGGACGGGGGTACGGAAGTGGAGCTGGAGATGGAGAGGGTGGCGACGACATGACCGACGCGTACGGCCTGCCGGCCGGTAACCCAGGCGGCGGGGGAGCGCCCGCCGCGCCCGGCGGCGCCCCCGCCTTCGGCGGCACGCGTGCCCCCGCGCTGGGGGGTTCGCGGGTGCCGGGCGGGGCCGGCCGCGGTTCGGTGCCCGGCGGCACGGCCGCGCCGGGCGGTACGGGCGGTGCCCCGGCGGCGGGCGGCAGTCCTGTGCCGGGTGGGTTCGGTCGTGCTTCGGTGCCCGACAACAGGGACGGCAGGGACGCCCTGGGCACGCCCGGACCGGCGGGTGGCGTGCCCGCGCCCGGTCCGGTGGGGGCGGGCGGCGCGGGACCCGACGACGCCGCGGAGCCGCGCCGGGTGCGTGTCGTGCTGGTCGACGATCACCGTATGTTCCGCACCGGGGTGCAGGCCGAGATCGGGGACACGGCCCGGACCGGCGTCGAGGTGGTCGGCGAGGCGGCCGATGTCGACCAGGCCGTCACCGTGATCACCGCGACCCGCCCCGAGGTCGTACTACTCGACGTGCACCTCCCCGGCGGGGGCGGGGTCGAAGTGCTGCGCCGCAGCGCCTCGCTGATGGCCGACCAGAACCGTCCGGTGCGCTTCCTCGCGCTCTCCGTCTCGGACGCCGCCGAGGACGTCATCGGGGTCATCCGCGGCGGCGCCCGCGGCTATGTGACCAAGACCATCACCGGCACCGACCTGGTCGACGCGATCTTCCGGGTCTCCGAGGGCGACGCGGTCTTCTCGCCGCGCCTCGCCGGTTTCGTCCTGGACGCCTTCGCCTCCACCGACGCCCCGCCCGTGGACGAGGACCTGGACCGGCTCACCCAGCGGGAGCGCGAGGTGCTGCGCCTGATCGCCCGCGGTTACGCCTACAAGGAGATCGCCAAGCAGCTGTTCATCTCGGTGAAGACGGTCGAGAGCCATGTCTCGGCGGTGCTGCGCAAGCTCCAGCTCTCCAACCGCCACGAGCTGACCCGCTGGGCGACGGCCCGTCGCTTGGTCTGACGGCTTGGCGGCTTGGCGGTCTGGCGGCGTGACGGGGCCTGACGGTCTGGCGGTGTGACGGCTTAGTGGCCTGACGGTCTGACGGCCTGGGCGGTCCGACACCTCTGGCGGTGTGACGGCCTGCCAACCTGGCGGCTCGGATCGTCAGGCCACCAGATGCGCGGCGATCGCGGGCAGCACCCCCTCACGGCATGCGGCGGCGTCGTCCGCCGCCCAGCAGACGTAGCCGTCGGGGCGGAACAGCAGTGCGCCCGCGCCCAGGTCGGCCGTGGACTTGGCGGGTACGAGGTCGACCCGCTCCGGCAGCCGTACGCCGTCCGGGACGAGCCCGCCCACGTCCAGCAGCACGGCGTGTCCCGGGCCGAACAGCGACGACAGCCGGGCGGGCCCGGACGCGGTGACCAGCTCGGCGTCCGGCACCCGCTGCCCGGCCAGCGGATGGCGGGCACCGGGGATCTCGTACCCCAGCGCCAGCCCTGACATCAGCCCCGCCAGGTGCCGGTTGGTGTCCGGCAGCCGCAGCAGATCGGTGACGATCTCCCGCAGGGCCGTCATGTCCTCGTTGTCTGGGCGCGGATCCGCCAGCACCCGCTGGGCCGAGGTGTGGTGCAGCACTCCGGCCGCGACCGGGTGCCGTTCGGCGTGGTAGCTGTCCAGCAACCCGGCCGGGGCCCGCCCATGGAGGGTGGCGGCCAGCTTCCAGCCCAGGTTGAACGCGTCCTGCACACCGAGGTTCAGCCCCTGCCCGCCCAGCGGCGGATGGATGTGCGCGGCGTCACCCGCGAACAGCACCCGGCCCGCCCGGTAGCGCTCGACCTGCCGGGTGGCGTCGCTGAACCGGGAGGAGTTGTCCACCCCGCCGAGCACCGTCCCCTCGCCGTACACGGCCCGCAGCGCGGCGGCGATCTCGTCGTCGCCGACGGGGGTGTCCCGGGTGACCTCCGGGCGGTCCTCGGACCCGTAGTACCCGTAGGTGAGCCGGTAGCGGTCGTCGCCGAGTGGGACGAGCATCGCCCAGTAGTCGTTCGCCTGCCGCGTCAGGGTGCTGATGTGCCCCTGCTCCCGGGGCACCAGCTCCGACACGGACGACAGCCGAACGTCGGCGAGGACCGCCAGATATGTCCCGGACCGCCCGGGGAACGGCATTCCGAGCTCCTTACGGACCGCACTGTGGCCCCCGTCGCACGCCACCACGTACCGCGCCCGCACTCGCGGACCGTCGTGCGCCGTGACGGTCACCCCGTCGGCGTCCGCCTCGACCGACGTGACGGCGGCCCCGCGCCGTACCCGCGCGCCCAGGGCGGTCGCCCGCTCTTCCAGCACCTCTTCGATCTCCCACTGGGGGAGCGAGATCGGGGACGGATACCGGGTGTCCCAGGGGCGGCAGTCCAGCGGCACCGGCAGCATCGCGAAGTGCCCGCCGACCGGTCCGCGCGGCATGGCCCGCCGCAGCATCGGCTCCAGCAGCCCCCGCAGCTCCAGCATCTCCGCCGTACGGGGCTGGATCGCCCCGCCCTTCACCTGCTGGAGCCGCTCCGGCAGCTTCTCCAGCACCAGGGTCTCCACCCCGGCCAGGGCCAGCTCGTACGCCAGCGTCAGCCCGGTCGGCCCGGCGCCCACGATGACGACCTCGGTCTCGATCGATTCCATTTCGCCCTCCCTCGCTTCTGCACTCGGTAAACAAGTACACCAGGTGCAGAAATATTCCAAGTGCAGTTTGTGGGGTAGTGTGGGCGCGTGACGACCGAGAACCAGCCCGGCCTGCGGGAACGCAAGAAGCAGCGGACCCGCGAGGCGATCTCGGACGCCGCGATCGCCCTCTTCATCGAGCGCGGCTTCCATGAGGTCTCCGTGGCCCAGATCGCCGAGGCCGCCGAGGTCTCCAAGCGCACGCTGTTCGCGTACTTCCCGACCAAGGAAGACCTCGTGGTGCACCGCATGGCCGACCACGAGACCGAATCCGCCCGGGTGGTGCGCGCCCGCTCCGCGCGCACCACTCCGCTGACCGCTCTGCGCGACCACTTCCTCGACGGCCTGCGCCGGCGCGATCCGATCACCGGTCTCAACGACACCCCCGAGATCCGGGAGCTCACCCAACTGATCTTCCGGACCCCCGCCCTGATCGACCGCATGCAGCGCTTCAAGGCGGGCGGCGAACGCGCCCTCACCGAGGCCCTGCGCGACACCGCCGACGCGCCGGACCTCATCGCCCGGATGGCCTCGGTCCAGGTCATCGCCGTCCAATGGGCGCTGTCCACGGAGAACTTCGAGCGCCTGGCGTCCGGCGAGACCGCCGATGCCCGCTACCCGGACGCGGTCCGCGACGCGGAGGCCGCCTTTGCCCTGCTGGCGAACGGCCTCGCGACGGTCAGCTGATCACCTTCAAATGGTCAGCTGATCACCTTCAAACGGTCAGGTGCCACCACGGGCGCGGCCGCGCGTCCCGCGGACGCCCGCGCCGAGGCGGCCCTGACTAGCTCGGCACATCCATGCGCTGGGTGCCGATGACCGACAGCAGCTTCAGCGCCTCCTCGGACGGTGAACCGGGGTCGGCGGTGTAGATGACGACCCGCTGGTCCCGGTCGGTGATGTCCAGCGAGTCGCAGTTGACGGTGATGGGCCCGACGAGCGGATGGTGGAACGTCTTGCACAGAGTGGGCCCGGTCGACACGTCGTGGGAGTCCCACAGCCGGGCGAACTCCTCGCTGCCCGCACGGAGTTCGGCCACCAGCCCGGTCACCTCCGGGTCGTCGGGGTAGCGGGCGGCCGTGGCGCGCAGGTTCTCGGCCGCGGTCCGGGCGAACGCGTCCGCGTCCGTCACCCCGTACAGCCGCCGCCCGTCCCGGTGCGGCCCGAGGAAGGCGCGGCGGGCCAGGTTGCGGTCGCGGCGCGAGAGGGCGGAGAAGTCCTCCATGAAGGCGGCGGCCAAGTCGTTCCAGGCGATGACCTCGTAACTTGCGGACACGACGATCGCCGCCGCGTGCGGCAGCCGCCGCAGCAGCTCCGCGATGCTCGGCCGCACCTCACGGGACGGTCCGGCCGCCGGACCGGGCGGGGCGCCCGCGAGATGGTGGAGGTGGACCCGCTCGGCGTCGGCCAGCCGCAGGGCGCGGGCCAGCCCGGCCAGCACCTCGCGGGACGGGCGCGGCGCGCGGGCCTGCTCCAGCCGCGTGTAGTACTCGGTCGAGATGAACGCCAACTGCGCCACCTCCTCGCGCCGCAGCCCCGGGGTGCGGCGCCGCGTCCCGGCGGGCAGTCCCACGTCGGCGGGGGTGATCCGCTCGCGCCGGCTGCGCAGGAAGGCCGCAAGTTCTCGTCTGTCCACGCCCTCAGTGTGGGCGGACGGTGGGGGCTCAACCAGGTATCGCCGGTGCCTGGATGAGCTGTGGGGCCGGTCGCAGGCTCGTGACCATGGACAACACACCGGACATCACCCCCGAGACCCTGACCCGCGCCGCCACCGGGGCCGGCCTCGGCCTGCTGGCCGACAAGGTCGCCTTCGTCACTGGCGCCGGGCGCGGCATCGGCGCCGCCGCGGCGCGCCTCTTCGCCCGGGAGGGCGCCCGGGTGCTGCTGGCGGCCCGTACGGAGGCCCAGATCAAGGCGGTCGCCGAGGAGATCCGGGCGACCGGCGGTACCGCGGACCACGTCGTGTGCGACCTGGCCGACGCGGCGAGCGTGCGGGCCGCCGTCGACCGGGCCGTGGAGCTGTACGGCCGGCTCGACGTGGCCTTCAACAACGGCGCGACGAGCCATCAGCCGGGCCCGATGGACCAGTTCCCGGAGGCCGACTTCGACCACGTCTACGCCGTCAACCTCAGGGGCCCGTGGCTGGCCATGACCGCCGAGGTGACCGCCATCCGCGCCACCGCCGGAACGGGCGCCATCGTCAACAACTCGAGCGTCGGCAGCCTCATGGGCAACCCCGAACTCCCGGCGTACGGCGCCATGAAGCGCGCGGTCAACAGCCTCACCGAGTCGGCCGCCGTCACGTACGGCCCGGAGGGCATCCGCGTCAACGCCATCGCGCCCGGCGCCACGATCACCGAGATGATCCGCGAATGGGAGGACAGCTCCCCCGGCGTCATCGAGCGGATCACGACGCAGGCCCCGCTGCGCCGTGCCGCCGACCCGGACGAGATCGCCCAGGCCGCCGCGTGGCTCCTCAGCGACCGCGCCTCCTACGTGACCGGCACGGTGCTCCGGGTGGACGGCGGCAGCCGGGCCTGAGCGGCCCGTCGGCCGTGGGGGACGCCCCGGCGGCGTAGAGGGTTGACGTCCCGCCGTACCGATCGGTACGGTGGGCATCACGCGTGAGTACCGAACGGTACGTCGGACGAGGAAGGGTGGACCTGATGGCAGGACGGTCACCGGCGGGGCAGCGGGTCTGGGGCGTCGCGTGCGATCTCTTCTACCAAGAGGGCATCCGCGCGGTCGGCGTCGCCGAGATCGCCGAGCGTTCCGGGGTCGGGAAGCCCAGCATCTACCGGAGCTTCGAGTCCAAGGACCACCTGGCCGTCGCCTATGTGAAGGCGCAGGCCGACCCCCCGCGCGACTGGCTGGAGGCGGCGCGCCGGGCATGTCCCGGCGATCCGCTGGCCCAACTGCGCCACGTCATAGGCGCCATCGCGGACCGGATCAGCGAGCCGGACTTCCGCGGCTGCCCGTTGGCCAACGCCTGCGTCGAATTCCCCGACCGCGACCACCCGGTGCACCGGACGGCCGGCGGGCTGAAGGCCGAGTACCTGGAGATGCTGGCCGAGCTGATCGCCCCGCTGCCGGTCCGCGATCCGCAGGGTCTGGCCTACATGCTCCAGATGCTGGTGGAGGGCGCCAACGTCACCACGCAGATCTTCTCGGCCGAGCGCTCCGCGGCCGCGCTGAAGGAGGCGGCCGAGCGGATCATCCAGTCCTTCCTGGACGCGGACGCTCCCTCGGCCCCCGGCAGCTCCTGCGGCGCGGTGGCCCCGTAGTCCCCACGGCCCAATGGCTCAGCACTCGACCAACGACCAAGGAACCAACAGCGGCATGACCACCACCCTCCCCTGCCCGGCCCTGCGCGCCAACGCCGAGCGGCTCATCCGTGGCCGCCGGGCCGTCCGCGCCTTCCGCTCCGACCCCGTACCGCAGGAGACCCTCCGCGCCGTGTTCTCCCTCGCGGGCGCGGCGCCCTCCAACTCCAACACCCAGCCCTGGCATATCGAGGTGGTCAGCGGCGCGGCCCGCGACCGGCTCAGCGCGGACCTGCGAGCCGCCCACGCCGCCGGGCGGATGACCCCGGACTTCCCCTACGACGACGGCATGTACGGCGACGTCCACCAGAAGCGGCGCCGCGCGGCGGGCGCCGCGATGTACGGCGCGCTGGGCATAGGCCGCGACGATCACGCGGCCCGCGCCGCGTACGACGTCGAGAGCCTGGACTTCTACGGCGCCCCGCACGTCGCCCTGCTGTTCCTGCCGGCCACCGCGGAGGTGCGGATGGCGGCCGACGTCGGCATGTACGGCCAGACCCTGCTGCTCGCCCTGACCGCCCATGGCATCGCGAGCTGCCCACAGGGCCTCCTCAGCTTCTACGCCGACACGGTGCGCCGCTCCCTGGGCGTCGCGGCGGACCGCAAGCTGCTGCTCGGCGTCTCCTTCGGCTACGCGGACCCGTCCGCCCCGGTGAACGGCATCTCCATCCCGCGTGCGGAGTTGAGCGAAACGACCCGCTTCAGCGACTGAACCACGGACGGGGACACCAACCGGCGGGATCGCCTGTGACAAGCGGGACGGCTCCACGGTACTTCGGCGCGGTGATCGAGCTCCCGGATCCGGTCGGGATCACCCTCGTGACCGCGGAACTCAAGGACTACATGCTCTGACTGAGGGCCTCACACGGAACCGAACTCCGGCTCGACCCCCGTCAGGCCGCGGCTCGCCGACCACAGGTGTGCCGCGACCTCCGCATCCGCCAGATGGCCTCGGACGGGCTCGCGCCGGGGGACGCCGCGGAGACCGAAGGTCCGGGGGACCCATAGCTCGCCGCCGGTGACGGACGGGTCGAGGACCGCTCGTACGGCGGGCCAGGCGGCGGCCTCCTTGCCCTGGACGAGGACACCGGCGGGCAGCCCCCGCAGCCGCTCGCCGGTCGTACGGACGTGAATCGGCGGGCGCGAGGGGGTGAGGGAGTCGAGCGCGCCGCCCGGGTGGGTGACCACGCTCCGCACCGTGCTGCCGACCGCCCTCAGCCGGCGGTCGAGTTCGAAACCGAAGAGCATCTGGGCCAGTTTCGACCGCCCATAGGTGCGCTCCGGCCGGTAGTCACGGATGCTCTGGAGGTCGTCGAGGTCCAGCCGCTCGGACTTGGCCGCGAAGCTGCCGGTGGTGACGACGCGGCCCTCGGGCGCGGCGGTGAGCAGGGGCATCAGCCAGTGGGTCAGCGCGAAGTGCCCGAGGTGGTTGATCCCGAACATCGCCTCATGGCCGTCGTCGGTCTCACGGCGGGGCGGCTGGTCGAACTTCACCCCGGCGTTGTGGACGACCGCGTCCAGACGATCCAACCGCAGCGCTTCCACGGAGGCTTTGAGCGAGGAGAGAGCGGCGAGGTCCAGCCGGATATGACGCACCCGGGCATCGGGGAGCCGGGAGCGGATCGAGGCCACGGCGGCGTCCGCCTTCGCCGGGTCCCGGCTGCCGAGGACGACGGTGGCCCCCGTACCGGCGAGCTGTTCGGCGACGAAGTACCCGATCCCCGCGTTGCCGCCGGTCACCAGGAAGGTCTTGCCCTGGGCGGACGGCAGCCGGTGGACGTCCCATGGCTCGGTCGGGGATGCGGAAGGCATGCGGGGCTCCTCGCGTCGGGGTTCATGACGGCATCTGCTCGGTGACGGGATGTGGCCTGCGCGGCCACGTATCAGCCTTACGGCCGCGACGACACCCTTACGGCCGTGAGCTCCACCCTTACGGCCGTGACCGACGCCCCGCCGACAGTTCAGCGTCAGCCGCCGCAGCCCGCCGACAGATCGCCGTCACCCGCCGCGGCCGCCGACAGATCGCCGCGATCGACTCACGTCCGCCGAGTCCCCTGTCATGGCGAGCACCGCCTCCCCGAGCGGGGCGGGTTACGCCGGGCGGGCCGCTCCGGCGAAAGGCATGTCGGACACGGAGGCCATCCGCACGGGGGCTCCGGGGTGTGGGGCGTGGATCATGCGGCCGCCGCCGATGTAGATGCCGACATGGCTGATGCCGGAGTAGAAGAAGACCAGGTCACCGGGGGCCAGTTGGTCACGCTGGACCCGCCGCCCGGCGCTGATCTGGGTGTAGGTGGTGCGGGGCAGGGAGACACCGGCGGCGCGCCAGGCGGCCTGCGTGAGCCCCGAGCAGTCATAGCCATGGGGGCCGGTGGCGCCCCAGACGTACGGCTTGCCGAGGGCCGCGTACGCGTAGGAGACGGCGAGGGCGGCGCGGCCCGTGGCGGGAATGGGCGAGCCGGCCCCGGCCTTGCCGCCGTCCCGGGCCTCCTGGGCCGCCGACAGACGCCGCCGCTGCTCGTCGGTCAGCCGGTCGAGGAGGCGGTCGGCGGCGGCGAGCTTCTCCTGGACGGTCCGCTTGTGGCGGGCGGCCGCCGTCTGGGAGAGGCGCAGAGCGGCGAGGCGGTCGGCCGCCTCGCCGCGGACCTGGCGTAATTTCCGCTCCTGACGGCCGACGGCGGCGATCAGGGCGGTCTGGCGGTTCCCCGCGCGCTCCACGAGCGAGGCGCGCTGGAGGTACTGGTCGGGGGAGGAGGACAGGGCGAGCTGGAGGGCCGGGGCGATGGTCCCGGAGCGGTACTGGGCGGCGGCGAAGGCGCCGAGGGCGTTGCGCGCGGCGTTGAGCCGGGTGGTGCGGCGGGCGGCCTGGTCGCGCAGCGCGTCCAGCGCCCGCCGGGCCTTGTGGGCCTTGTCCTTCGCGCCGTTGTACTTCTCGGTGGCCTCCTCGGCCTCCCGTCGGTACTCATCGACCTTCGCCCTCACCTGAGCGGGGGTGAGGTGGTGCTCGGCGTGCCCGATGCCGTCGAGGAGGGTGGCGGACGCGGTGCCCGTGAGGGCGAGGAGCGCGGCCGCGCGGGCGGTGCTGCTGGTGAGCGAGCGCTGCTTGGGCTTCCTGTGCGACGCCACTGCGGCGGTTCACCTGGTCTCTCTTGGGCATTCCAGGACGTTTCGGGTCCTGGACCTTCGTGGGGAACGGACGGGCGGGTGGCAGCCCGCCACGAAGGCGGGGACCCTCGGTTGACGGGAAGCGGACTGCCACCTGGAGGGGAAGCTAGGCCGGAAAGTGGGGGCCATGCGGGTGAATGAACGGGAGTGGACGGTTTTCGTCGCTCTTGTGACGGCGACTGATCGCAGGGTGAGCGGGGTGGCCGAGAGTCTCGAGCGACCCTGACCGAAGCGCCCATAGGGGCCCACCCAGGTGCCGGCCGGTGTTATGCGCGCGGTTAGTCTCCCGAGCTATGGACGTACTCATTCATCTGTTCGTCGGTCTGCACATCGTCGGCATCGGCGCGCTGCTCGGTGGCTTCCTCTCGCAGATGAAGGCGATGAGCGCGGGCGAGGCCCGGATGACCCCGGGGATGCTGCACGGCGCGCTGACCATGCTGGTGACCGGCGTGGCGCTGGTCGGGCTCAATCAGGCCGACGACAACAGCGTCAACACCGTCAAGATCGGCCTGAAGCTGGCGCTGCTGATCGTGATCCTCGGTCTGGTGTACGTGAAGCGCGACGAGGAGAAGGTCGAGTCGGCCGCCTTCGGCGCGGTGGGTGCCTTGACGACGGCAAACATCTTCATCGCCGTTCTGTGGACCTGACGAACTGGTGTACGGGGGGAGTAGGGCGCAACCTCGGTGCAACCATTTGCACTCGCGAGCTGTCGTAGTAAAGAGCTTGGCAGTCGAGAGGAGTGGCCATGGGGGTATGGGGGTCAGTCGGAGGTCTCGGAGGCCTCAAGAGTCTCGGAGGTCGTCGTAGCCGGCGTGTGGGCATCGTGCTGGGGCTGGCGGGGATGACGGTGCCGCTCGCGGTCGCCGTGGCCGGTCCGGCGCAGGCCGCCGCGTCGTACTGCACCAGCACCGCGGGTCCGTATCAGAAGCAGGCCGAGAAGTTCCTGGGCCGCCCCGTCGACGGGCGGCAGTCGCGGGCGGACTGCCGCGCGATCCAGAAGTTCCAGATCAACCACGGCATCAGCCCGACGATTGGCTACGCCGGCCCGATCACCTCGGGTGTGATGAAGCTGATCAACGCCCAGAAGGCGGCCGGACACAAACCGAACGCGGCGAAGAAGTGCCCGACCAACAAGGGCCGCATCGCCTGTGTCGACCTCACCCGGCAGCTGAGCTGGATCCAGGACGGCTCCCGGCTGGTCTACGGACCGGTTCCGGTGCGGACCGGGCGGAACGGCTTCGAGACCCGCACCGGGCTGACCAGGGTCTACTGGCGGAACAAGAACCACTGGTCGACGCTCTACAAGGTCGCCATGCCCTACAGCCAGTTCTTCGACGGCGGTCAGGCGTTCCACTCCATCGCCGGCAGCGTATGGTCCCCGCCCGGCTCCCACGGCTGCGTCAACATGCGCGCGGCCGACGCCAAGAAGTACTGGAGCCTGCTGAAGAACGGCGACGATGTGTACGTCTACGGGCGCAAGCCCGGCACCTGAGGCGATGCCGGTGCCGCTGCCCGGGACCCGGCCCCGGGCAGCGGCACCGCGGTCTCTGAGGGCCTGACCCGCGAAAGCCTGGCTCACACAAGACCTTGACTCACGAGAGCCTGGTCTACGCGGGCCGTACGCTCCCGTAAATCGGCATCTCCGTGATCGGGGCCTTCTTCACCACATCGCCCGGCTTCGGCGCGTGGATCATCATCCCGTCGCCGATGTAGAGGCCGACATGGCTGATGTCGTCGTAGAAGAAGACGAGATCGCCCGGCTGGAGCTCGGACGTCGAGACGCGCGTACCGATCTTCACCTGGTCCCAGGTGGTGCGCGGCAGCGAGATCCCGGCGGACTTCCAGGCCGCCTGCGTCAGCCCTGAGCAGTCGAAGGAGCTGGGACCGGTGGCGCCCCACACGTACGGCTTGCCGAGCTGCGCCTTCGCGAAGGCGATGGCCTGGGCCGCCTTGGAGCTGTTGGCGGGGGCCGAGGGGGTCGTCGAGCCGCCGCTCCCGTCCTGCTGTCCCTGCTGCTCCTGCTGCTTTTTCCGGGCGGCGGCCTCCTGCCGCTGCTTCTCGGCCAGCGCGGCGGCCTTACGGCGGGCCTCTTCCGCCTGCTTCTTCTCGATCGCCGCCAGCCGTGCTTTCTCCTTGGCGGTCAGATTCGCCAGCAGCCGCCGGGCCTCGGTCAGTTTGTCCTGGACGGTCTTCTTCTGGGTCTTCAGCTGCTTCTGCGCCGCGGTCAGCGTGGCGAGGCTCGCGCCGGCCTTACGGCGCTCCTCGGCGGCCTTCGTCCGCTGTGTCCGGAAGTTGTCGACGGCCTGCTTCTGTCGACCGGTCAGCCGGTCCAGCAGATGCGACTGGTCGAAGACGTCCTGCGGATCGTCGGAGAACAGCAGGGTCGCGGCGGAGCGGGCCAATCCGCCGTCGCGGTACTGGGCGGCGGCGTAGGTGCCCAGTGTGCGTCGCGCCTCGTTGAGCTTCTCGGTGCGCTGGGCGACGGAGTCCAGCAGCTTGTCGACCTTGGCCCGCTGCTGGTCGGTGCGCTCCTTCGCGGCGTTGTAGCGCTGGGTGGCGGTCTCCGCCTGGTGGTAGAGGGTGTCGACCTTCTCCTTGACCTTCTCGATCGACTGGGAGGCCGGCCGGGGATCACCGGGCGCGGCGTTGGCCGACTGGGACAGGAGGGTGACGGAGGCGAGGGCGGCCGTGGTGAACCCGACGGCCGTACGGCGGCCGTGACCGGTGCGCGGGGCGGGTATGCGGGTCCGCGGTTTGCGGTGCGACGCCAAGGGAGGCGACTCCTTCCGTGGACCGCCTACCGGGTTAGCTGTCGGGTTCGGGCGGTTCGGAAGGTTGCCCTACGGCCTCGCGCGCGGCACCTGCGTGCCGCACCGCTCGGCCGATTCACCCCGGTCGTGCGTTCTGGGTCCCCGGCTCCGGGCCGCCTCGCGGCGGTGCCGGACTCGGCGGAGGCCGCCCGTGCCGACGCGGTTCGCCGACGGATCGTCCGGGCCGCCTGACGCAGGACGGTAGCCAATGCGTGGGGCTTCTGTGAAGACTGGTGTTCGTTTTGCCCGAAACCGTTTCGTGATGTTCGGACGTCGGGTGTCAGTGGGGCGGCCTAGACTCGGGGAGCGATGAGCAGCCTCTTTGACGACAGCTTCCTGGCGGACCTCGGGCCCCCCTCGCATGAGGAGGAGCCACCGCCGCCCGAGGATTCGGCGCACCCTGCCCACGGTGGTGCTGAGGACGTGCCGCATCACCTCTTCAGCGGCGCCTTCGACGCGCCCGTGCCCAGGGAGGCCCACTACCGGGACGGCGCGCCGCGGCCCGCCGTGGACCCGTCCGCCCTGCTCGAGGGGATGAACGAGCAGCAGAAGGCCGCCGTGGAGCACACCGGCGCTCCGCTGCTGATCGTCGCGGGCGCCGGCTCCGGCAAGACCCGGGTGCTCACCCACCGCATCGCGTATCTGCTCGGTGCCCGCGGGGTGCACCCCGGCCAGATCCTCGCCATCACCTTCACCAACAAGGCGGCGGGCGAGATGAAGGAGCGCGTCGAGGAGCTCGTCGGCCCGCGGGCCAACGCCATGTGGGTGTCCACCTTCCACAGCGCCTGCGTCCGCATCCTGCGCCGGGAGTCCAAGAAGCTCGGCTTCACCTCGTCGTTCTCGATCTATGACGCCGCCGACTCCAAGCGGCTGATGTCGCTGGTCTGCCGGGATCTGGACCTCGACCCCAAGCGGTTCCCGCCGAAGTCCTTCAGCGCCAAGATCTCCAACCTGAAGAACGAGCTGATCGACGAGGAGACCTTCGCCGGGCAGGCGGCGGACGGTTTTGAGAAGACCCTCGCCGAGGCGTACGCGATGTACCAGTCGAGGCTGCGCGAGGCCAATGCGCTGGACTTCGACGACATCATCATGACCACGGTCAATCTGCTCCAGGCGTTCCCGGACGTCGCCGAGCACTACCGCCGCCGCTTCCGGCACGTCCTGGTGGACGAGTACCAGGACACCAACCACGCCCAGTACACCCTCGTGCGCGAGCTGGTGGGCACGGACACCGAGGAGACGACCGCCGCCGAGCTGTGCGTGGTGGGCGACGCCGATCAGTCGATCTACGCCTTCCGGGGCGCCACGATCCGTAACATCCTCCAGTTCGAGGAGGACTACCCCACCGCGCGGACGATCCTCCTCGAGCAGAACTACCGCTCGACCCAGACCATCCTGAGCGCGGCCAACGCGGTCATCGAGCGCAATGAGAACCGCCGCCCGAAGAACCTGTGGACACAGGCCGGCGCCGGAGCCGAGATCGTCGGCTATGTGGCCGACACCGAGCATGACGAGGCCCAGTTCGTCGCCGACGAGATCGACCGGCTGACGGACGCGGGCGACGCCAAGGCCGGGGACGTGGCGGTCTTCTACCGGACCAACGCCCAGTCCCGTGTCTTCGAGGAGATCTTCATCCGGGTCGGGCTGCCGTACAAGGTCGTCGGCGGCGTGCGCTTCTACGAGCGCAAGGAGGTCCGGGACGTCCTCGCGTACCTGCGGGTGCTGGCCAACCCCGAGGACTCCGTCCCGCTGCGCCGGATTCTGAACGTGCCCAAGCGCGGTATCGGGGAGCGCGCCGAGGCCATGATCGACGCGCTGGCGCTGCGCGAGAAGATCACCTTCCCGCAGGCGCTGCGCCGGGTGGACGAGGCGTACGGCATGGCGGCCCGCTCGGCCAACGCCGTCAAGCGGTTCAACACCCTCATGGAGGAGCTGCACACCATCGCGGAGTCCGGGGCGGGCCCGGCGACCGTCCTGGAGGCGGTGCTGGAGCGCACCGGCTATCTGGCCGAGCTCCAGGCGTCCACCGATCCGCAGGACGAGACCCGGATCGAGAACCTCCAGGAGCTCGCGGCCGTGGCCCTGGAGTTCGAGCAGGACCGGAGCGAGGAGAACCCCGGCAGCCTCGCGGACTTCCTGGAGCAGGTCGCGCTCGTCGCCGACTCCGACCAGATCCCGGACGAGGACACCGAGGGCTCCGGCGTGATCACGCTGATGACGCTGCACACGGCGAAGGGCCTGGAGTTCCCGGTCGTCTTCCTCAGCGGCATGGAGGACGGCGTCTTCCCGCATATGCGGGCGCTCGGCCAGACCAAGGAGCTGGAGGAGGAGCGGCGGCTGGCCTATGTGGGGATCACCCGGGCCCGCGAGCGGCTCTACCTGACCCGGTCGACGATGCGCAGCGCCTGGGGACAGCCCGCGTACAACCCGCCGTCCCGCTTCCTGGAGGAGATCCCGGACCAGTATGTGCGGTGGCGGCGCACCGGGCCCGCCACCCCGTCGGCGTCCATGGGCGGCGTCGCCTCGACGCCGCCGTCGGGGCTGTCGTCCGGTCTGTCGTCGTCGCGTGCGCGCACCGGGGGCAGCGGGTTCGCGACCCGGCGGGCCAAGGAGCGTCCGGTGGTCGCTCTGGCCATCGGCGACCGGGTCACCCATGACTCGTTCGGGCTCGGCACGGTGGTGGCGGTGAAGGGCAGCGGGGACAACGCGGAGGCGACGATCGACTTCGGCGACGAGAAGCCGAAGCGGCTGCTGCTGCGGTACGCACCGGTGGAGAAGCTGTAGGGAGCGGCCTGTGGGGGACGGCCGGTAGGGGACGGCCTGCGGGCAGCGGGGGAGCCACGGGCCGGGGCCGCCGCCACAGGCCGGATCCGGACCCGGCCGGGTCGGATCAGGTCGGGTCGAGGCCGTGGCTCCGCAGCCAGGGCAGCGGGTCGATGGCCGAGCCGCCGCCGGGGTGCACCTCGAAGTGCAGATGCGGGCCGGTGGAGTTACCGGAGTTCCCGGAGTAGGCGATGGTGTCCCCGGCCTTGACGGTCCCGGAGCGGATCTTGGCGCTGCTGAGGTGGCAGTACCAGGTCTCCGTACCGTCCGGGCTGGTCAGCACGACCATGTTGCCGTAGGCGTCGTTCCACTGCGTCGTGACGGTGCCGTCGGTGGCGGCCATCACGGGCGTGCCGTAACTCACCGGGAAGTCGATGCCGGTGTGCACCGACATCCAGTTGATACCGGCCTGGCCGAACTGGGCGCTGAGGCCGTGCTGGGCGACGGGCAGCGCGAACTTCGGGCGCAGCGCTTCCTTCCGCGCCGCCTCCTCGGCCTTGCGCTTCTTCTCGGCGGCCTGGCGCGCCTGGAGGTCGATGCGCTCCTGGGTGCGGCTGGCGCGGTCGCGGAAGTCGTTGGCGCCCTCCCGGACCTCGGCGAGCTGGGAGTCCAGCTTGCTGTTGGCGGCGGAGGGCTTCACGGGGGCCGCGGCGGTGTCGGGTGCGGCCTGGGTGGTGGATTCGTCTTTCTTGTCGCTTCCCATGCCGCTGACCGAGGCGGCGGCCACGGCGGTGACGCCCAGGGCGCAGACGGAGGGGACGGCGACGGTGAGGAGCGCGGAGCGCTTGGGGCGGGAGGGGGTACGGCGGCGACCGCGGCTCGCCTCCCGGCGGGGGGAGGGGGCAGATTCCCGCACGGCCGCCGCCTCGGGTTCAGGTTCCGCCTCGGGGGCCGGGTCGTACGGTTGGTCGGACTCGTGGATCGGGTCGAAGACGGCGGTGTGCTCGAAGCCGTCGGGCTGCTCGGGGATGACGGCCTGCTCGAACACGGCCGTCTGCTCGAAGGCGTTGGGCTCGTGCCCGGGCTGTTCGAAGCCTGCCTGGTCGAGCCCGGGGTGGTGATCGAGTCCCGGGCTGTGGTCGGGGGCCTGCTGGTCGAGCCCCGAGTGGTTCAGCCCCGGGTGGTTCAGCTCCGAGTGGTCGTACTGCCCCTCGTCCACGGTCCCGTAGAGGGAGGTGTCCCAGAACTGGGTCTGCCCGGTGTCCACGCCCGAGGTCTGTACCCCGGACTCGTACCCCGTGCCGTGATCCCACTGGCCCGGCATCTCGGTCTGGCCGGTGGCGCCCGCGTCCCAGGCGCCGATGTCCCACTGGGCGCCGGTCTCGGCGTCCTGCTGGGTGGGGATGCCGGTCGGCAGGTGATAGCCGGAGGCGGCCCACATCGCGGTGGTGTCGTAGGCGCCGGTGTCGTAACCGGAGCCGTAAGAGGCCGTGTCGTAGTGGCCCGTGTCGTGCTGCTGGTACGAGCCGGTCTGGTGCTGGTCGACCGCGGCCCACTGGGAGGCGTCGTACTGACCGCTGAGGGCGCCCTGTCCGCCGTCGTACGCGCCCGGAAGCGTGCCGAAGAGCGGGTCACCGTCACCGTAGGCCGTGGCCAGGTGGTCGAAGCTGCCGGTGGAATAGCCGTCGTACCCGACGTAGCCGTGCGCTGTGTCCTGCCGCTGACCGTAAGCCTCTTCGTACGGATACGAGGCGTCGGGAGCGGGGACGGTCGGAGAGGCCCCCGACGGGTGACGGTCGTTCACCACCAACTTCTCTTTCGCCTCGGCTGCAGGAGAATTAGCGGCGACTGTACCCGGCAGTACGCGGCAGCCACAATCTTCCGTGACTTTCGAGCATCTCGGGAAAGGGTATTTGGCCGTCTTTCGGCTGACTGTACGCACTCCCTTGGCCGGATGTTCGATTGACGTTCGGCAATTCCCGGCCTCCTGAGGGCACTGAGAGGGCGCCTTCGCGTCGTTGCCGTGCACCGCCAGGACGAGATGTCCGATTCCGTTGACGCGGATGTTGCGGATGTTGCGGAAGAGTACAAAGCGACGAAAGGCGCACGGCATTCATGGGCAGGCTGCCGCAACTCCGTTATCGCCTGGAAGTCCGGGCACATCTGACGCACGAGTGGATGTACGGACAACAGGGGCGCGGACTGCGGTGGCGAGGTGGTGGGGTGGTGCGGGCGTTGCGTACGGGGACCGCTCCGTCGCACCGCGGCGCCATCCGACTGCCGGCGGCGCTGCGCGGTGCGACGGTCCCCGCTGCGGCTCCCCTGGTGTGGCCGGCCCGAAGCGCATACGGCGCCTTCGGTGCACGTGTCCCACGTGTGATTTCCCCCTCGCCGAGTGCCGCGAAACTGCCGGGTAGGGGATGCTGGGGATAACGTTCGTTCACGTCGGTGCGGGCGACGGTTCGCAAGGCTCGAAGGGCTTGGAGGCTGCGATGGGTGTGACCGGTCCGATCCGTGTGGTGGTGGCCAAGCCGGGGCTGGACGGCCATGACCGCGGGGCGAAGGTGATCGCGCGGGCGTTGCGCGACGCGGGCATGGAGGTCATCTACACCGGGCTCCACCAGACGCCCGAGCAGATCGTCGACACCGCGATCCAGGAGGACGCCGACGCGATCGGGCTGTCCATCCTGTCCGGTGCCCATATGACCTTGTTCGCCAAGGTGCTGGAGCTGCTGCGGGAGCGCGAGGCCGAGGACATCAAGGTTTTCGGCGGCGGGATCATCCCCGAGGCGGACATTCCCCCGCTCAAGGAGCAGGGCGTCGCGGAGATCTTCACCCCGGGGGCGACGACGGCGGCCATCGTGGAATGGGTCCGCGAGAACGTCCGCCCGGTGGCCGCCTGACCCGGACCCGCCATGGAGCACGGCCGGGCTCCGGAGCCGCGGTCGGGGTCCGGAGCCGCGGTCGGGGTCCGGAGCCGCGGTCGGTTCCGGTTCACGGCCAGCACCCGGAGTCACGGCCGGGTTCCGGTTATGGCCGGGGCCCGAGGTAGGGCCTGACTCCGGGTGAGGGCCGGGGTTCGGAGCGATGGCCGGGTCCTGGACGGCGGCCGGGTCCTGGACGCGGCCGGGGCGGCCCGAGGTAGGGCCTGATCCCGGGTGAGGGCCGGGGTCTGTCCGGAGTCACGGCCGGGTTCCCGGTGACGGCCGGGGCCCGAGGTAGGGCCTGACTCCGGGTGAGGGCCGGGGTTCGGAGCGATGGCCGGGTCCTGGACGGCGGCCGGGTCCTGGACGCGGCCGGGGCGGCCCGAGGTAGGGCCTGATCCCGGGTGAGGGCCGGGGTCTGTCCGGAGTCACGGCCGGGTTCCGGTTATGGCCGGGGCCCGGAGCCAGGGCCGGGTCCCGGTTATGGCCGGAGCCCGGGGCATGGCCCGATCTCGGGTGACGGTTGAGGTCCGGAGCCAGGGCCGGGGTCCTGAGCACGACCGGATCCCGGATCGTGGCCAACGCCCGATGGCACGGCCGGGTCCCGGATGCCCTGGCGCCGGATCACGTCCGGCCCAGGGCATCCGGCGGCCGGATTCCGGTGCGGATCGGGGATCAGGCCGGTTCGAGCTCGGCTCGCATGGTCGCCCTCAGCCGTAGCGTTCCCACGAGCCGCTGGAACGCCTCTGCCCAATAGCCCCCGGCTCCCGGCGCCGCCCCCTCCGCCTCGTCCGGTATCGCCGTCAGCACCTCGAGCCGGTCCGCCTGCGCCGGGTCCAGGCAGCGCTCGGCCAGACCCATGACCCCGCTGAAGCTCCACGGGTAGCTGCCCGCGTCCCGGGCGATGTCCAGCGCGTCCACCACGGCCCGGCCCAGCGGTTCGGCCCAGGGCACCGTGCACACCCCCAGCAGCCGGAAGGCGTCGGACAGCCCGTGGGACGCGATGAACTCGGCCACCCACTCCGCCCGTTCCCGAGCGGGGAGCGCGGACAGCAGCTTCGCGGGGTCCCGCCAGGCGGCTGATGCCGCCTCCCCGGTGTTGGCGGGCGCGACGGCCGGGGTGCCGAGCAGCGCACGGCACCACTCCGCGTCGCGCTGCCGCACCGCCGCCCGGCACCAGGCGGCATGCAGATCCGCCCGCCAGCCGTCCGTGACGGGCAGCGCCACGATCTCGGCGGGGCCGCGTCCGCCGAACCACTCGCTCCAGCGGTCCAGCGGGGTCGCCTCCACCAACTGGCCCAGCCACCAGGACCGTTCCCCCCGGCCGGAGGGTGGCTTGGGCACGATGCCGTCACGCTGCATGCCGCTGTCGCACTCGTCCGGCGGCCGGACGGTTATCCGGGCGTCGGCGGTCAGTGACACACAGCCGTGCGACCGCTCGGCCATGCGCGCGGCGAGTGCGGAGCCGGGGAGCGCGGAGAGCAGTTCGGCAGCGGTCGCCCGCACGTTCCGGCTGCGGTCGGACAGGGCCTGTTCGAGGAACGGCTCGTCGGACGGGCAGAGGTCGTCGCGCAGCGAGTCCAGGAACATCAGCCGGTCCTCGGCGCGCTCGGTCGACCAGGTGCCGCCCAGCAGCGCCAGCCCCGCCGCCGGGTCGCGGTGGCGCGCCGCCGCCAGCAGCGACACCCGCTCGGCGAAAAGCCCCTCCTCCCACAGCCGCTGTTCATCGGGCGGGGCGGCGGCCGCCCCGGCCGATTCGGACGGCTCCGGGACGGGGGTGTGCGCCCGGCCCGTCGGCGCGCCCCGCAGCGCGAACTTCCAGTCCGGGTTGAGCCGGGCCAGCCACAGCGCACGCGGCCCGCCGAGCGTCAGCGCCTCGGGCCGCAGATCGGTGCGGGCGCGGGCGGCGTCGAGGAGAGCCGGGAGCAGGGCGTCGGGCACCCGATAGCCGTGGTGGTTGGCCAGCGCGAGCCACTGCGGCAGCAGTTCGGCGAGGTCGGGTGCGGTGCGCGGGCCGCCGCGCCCCGGAGCCGAACGGTCGGCGAGCAGCATCGCCAGTCTGCTGCGGGCGGCCATGGGCAGCGCCGGCCGCGGATCCTCGGGTGCCCGGCCGGGCCCCGGCCGGGCGGGCGCGGGACGCAGCCCGGCCCGCCGCCGCACGGTGCTGAGCGCGGCGGCGTCCAGCAGGGCGGACGGTGCGTCCTGCCCGGGGCGCGGGGCGACCGGCGGGGTGCGCCGCTCGGTGCCGAGCAGCGCGGCCGCGACGAGGTCGTCCCAGGGCGCGGTGGGGGTCGTGCTGGTCAACGGGTGCCTCCCTGCGCTGCCGCCGCGATGAGCGGGACGGGGGTCGGGTCCCAGGTGGTGATGGGCGAGAAGCCGCGATGGCCGCACTCGCCGAAGACGGTGACCGGGCCGCCGCCGGATATCGCCATCAGCTGCCACAGGTCGGTGCGCCCCGCGCAGCGCGGATCGACGGGCAGCGCCGAGCCGCTGCGCTCGTCCGCCAGCTGCCATCCGTCGTCGCCAGGGACCGGCACCACATCGGTGAGCACGACCGGCCAGCCCTCCAGCCAGGGATCGTCCCCGAGCGCCGCTCCGTAGATCGCGAGCGCGGTGTCGACATCGCATCCCTCGGGGGCCGCGGCCACGGCGGGAGCCGGGTCTTCCGGCACCTCCTCGTGGCGGGCGCCGATCGCGGCACGCAGCGGGCGGGCCGCCGGGTAGTAGGTGAGGTCGGCGTCCAGGACCAGGCCGGTGGGCAGCGCGGGCTCGAGGGGCCGGCCGGGGGCGCTGAACGAGAGCAGCAGCGCCATCCGGTGCGTACGCTCGCCCCGCAGCCAGCTGCGGCGGGTGGTCAGCCTGCCGTCCGTGCCGTCCTGGCGGCCCAGGACCAGCCAGCGGTCCCGGATCGCCTCCCCGGTCGCCAGCAGCTCGGCCACCGGCGTGGTGAGACCCACCCGGGTGCGCGTGGTGGCGGCCAGCTGCTCCGGGAGGCGGTCGAGATGGAGGAAGCCCTGGGTGAGGAGGTGGGCCAGCGCGCACTCCTCCAGCAACCGGGCGGGCCACCCCGGACCGGACGAGGGGATCGCGGCCAGCTCCCGCACCCGCGTCTCCAGACCCGGAGCCTGGGCGTCGACCATCCGCGCGGCCGTCTCGTCCCACGCCCCGTATCCGGCGCGGTCGGCGGCGGCCAGACCGTCGCGGAGCAGATCGGCCAGCCGCCGCTCCAGCTCGGTGGCACCCGCCGCGATGCGCTGGGCCCGCCGCTCGGCGCGGTGGCGCGCGGCCTCCGGATCGGCCGCTCCGCCGCTCCGCCCGCTCCCCGCGCCGTCGCCTGTCCCGCGGCGGCCCGCCCCGTCGCCCGTCCCGCCGCTCCCCGCACCCGCCTCCCGGGCCGCGGCGGCTCTTCCGGCCCGCTCGCGCCGCCCGCCGAGCCACTGCTCGGCCCACTCCGGCGGCTCACCGCCCCCGGACACGCCCCCCTCGCCGGACGACCACAGCAGCAGCAGGCCCAGCGCGTGCTTGCACGGGAACTTCCGGCTCGGGCAACTGCACCGATAGCCGGGTCCGTTCAGATCGACGACCGTCTGGTACGGCTTGCTGCCGCTGCCCGAGCACAGCCCCCACACCGCTTGGCCGCGCGCCCCCGCGCCCGACCACGAGCCGGCCGCGGCGAGCTTGCCGCCCGCCGTGCGCGACGCGGCGTCAGGAGCCAGGGCCAGCACCTGCTCCGCCGTCCAGCGTTCCCCCTGCGGATTCATGTCTGCGACGGTACGGGCACCCACTGACAATCGCTCTGACCTGGGCGTTCGTCGGCCGGGGCCCGGTTGTCAGTGGGGTGGTGCAGGGTGGTTCACGCGTCCGGAAACGGAACGAGGAAACGAGTCGTGGGGGAGCTGTGACCGTCACTGTGCCCGGAACCGAATCCACCGATACCACCGGAACGGCGGGGGCCGCCGGAGCCGCGCAAGCCCTGCGTCCACACGCGGAGGAGGCCTTCGCCGACGAGCTGCGCGCGCTGGCCGCGGCCGACGACCGTCCGCGTCCCGCGCGGTGGCGGCTGTCGCCCTGGGCGGTCGCCACCTATCTGCTCGGCGGCACACTGCCCGACGGCACCGTGATCACCCCCAAGTACGTGGGCCCGCGCCGCATCGTCGAGGTCGCCGTCACCACCCTCGCCACCGACCGCGCCCTGCTGCTGCTGGGCGTGCCCGGCACCGCCAAGACCTGGGTGTCCGAGCATCTGGCGGCGGCGGTCAGCGGCGACTCCACGCTGCTGGTCCAGGGCACCGCCGGGACGGCCGAGGAGGCCATCCGGTACGGGTGGAACTACGCCCAGCTGCTCGCCCACGGCCCGAGCCGCGACGCACTCGTGCCGAGCCCGGTGATGCGCGCGATGGCGGACGGCATGACCGCGCGCGTGGAGGAGCTGACGCGCATCCCGGCCGATGTGCAGGACACGCTGATCACCGTCCTGTCCGAGAAGACGCTGCCGATCCCGGAGCTGGGGGAGGAGGTCCAGGCGGTCCGCGGGTTCAACCTGATCGCGACCGCCAATGACCGCGACCGCGGGGTCAACGAACTCTCCAGCGCGCTGCGCCGCCGCTTCAACACGGTCGTGCTGCCGCTGCCCGCGACCCCGGACGACGAGGTCGACATCGTCTCCCGCCGCGTCGCCCAGATCGGCCGCTCGCTGGAGCTCCCGGAGGTCCCGGAGGGCGTCGAGGAGATCCGCCGCGTGGTCACGGTCTTCCGTGAGCTGCGCGAGGGAGTGACCGGCGACGGCCGTACGAAGCTGAAGTCGCCCTCGGGCACGCTCTCGACGGCCGAGGCCATCTCCGTCGTCACCAGCGGCCTCGCCCTCGCCGCCCACTTCGGCGACGGTGTGCTGAGGGCGGGTGACGTGGCCGCGGGCATCCTGGGCGCGGTCGTCCGCGACCCGGCGGCCGACCGCGTCATCTGGCAGGAGTACCTGGAGACGGTCGTCCGCGAGCGCGACGGCTGGAAGGACTTCTACCGCGCGTGCCGAGAGGTGACCGCATGACGGGCGCCCCGCGAGCGCGGGCCGCCGGTCCGCTGCTGCTGGGGGTGCGCCATCACGGGCCCGGGTCGGCGCGGGCGGTGCGGGCGGCGCTCACGGCGTGCGCACCGCGAGTGGTGCTGATCGAGGGGCCGCCGGAGGCGGACGCGATCGTGCGGCTCGCCGCGGAGAAGGACATGCGTCCGCCCGTCGCGCTGCTCGCCCATGCCGCGGACGACCCGGGGCGGGCCGGGTTCTGGCCGCTGGCCGGGTTCTCCCCGGAGTGGGCGGCCATCCAGTGGGCGCTGGCCCACGAGGTCCCCGTACGGTTCATCGACCTCCCGGCGGCCAACTCGCTGGCCATGTCGGCGAAGGAGGCCCCGGTGGCTCCGGTGGCGCCGGCGGCCCCGGCGGCCCCACCGGATGCGCCCGCCCCGCCCGCCTCGCCCGACCCGGCGGGCCCGGGGGACCGGGCCGCTGCGGCCCCCGGCTCCGCCGAGCGGCTGCGCGTCGATCCGCTGTCCGTGCTCGCCGAGGCGGCCGGATACGACGACCCGGAGCGCTGGTGGGAGGACGTCATCGAGCACCGCGGCACCGGCGGCACGGAGGCGTTCGCGGCCGTGGCGGAGGCGATGGGGGCGCTGCGCGCCGAGTACGGGCACGGCGGGCACGAGGACGACACCGTGCGCGAGGCCCATATGCGGCTGCGGCTGCGCGAGGCGCGGCGGGAGTTCGGGGACGAGGTCGCCGTCGTCTGCGGGGCCTGGCACGTACCGGCGCTGGGGGAGCGGACCACCGCCACCGCCGACCGTAAGCTGCTCAAGGGCCTGCCCAAGGTCAAGACCGAGATCAGCTGGGTGCCCTGGACCCACCGGCGGCTGGCCCGGCACAGCGGTTACGGGGCGGGCATCACCTCCCCGGGCTGGTACGACCACCTCTTCCACGCCCCCGACCGGCCCGTTGAGCGCTGGCTCACCAAGGTCGCCGGGCTGCTGCGGGACGAGGACTTCGCGGTCTCCTCGGCCCATGTCATCGAGGCCGTAAGGCTCGCCGAAACGCTGGCCGCCATGCGCGGACGTCCGCTCGCCGGGCTCGCCGAGACCCTCGACGCCGTCAGGGCGGTGATGTGCGAGGGCTCCGACGTGCCGATCGCGCTGGTGCGGGACCGGCTGGTGGTCGGGGATGTCCTGGGCGAAGTCCCCGAGTCGGCCCCGGCGGCGCCGCTCCAGCGCGACCTGACGCGCACCCAGCGCTCGCTGCGGCTCAAGCCCGAGGCGCTGGAGCGCGAGCTGGAGCTGGACCTGCGCAAGGAGACCGACGCCGGGCGCAGCCGTCTGCTGCACCGGCTGCGGCTGCTCGGGGTCGACTGGGGCACCCCGGCCGTCTCCCGGGGCAGCACCGGCACCTTCCGGGAGACCTGGCGGCTGCGGTGGGAGCCGGAGCTGTCGGTGCGGGTCGCCGAGGCGGGGGTGTGGGGCACCACGCTGCTGTCGGCGGCCACCGCCAAGGCGGAGACCGAGGCCCGGAGCGCCAAGGGGCTCGCCGAGGTGACCGAGCTGGCCGAGCGCTGTCTGCTCGCCGGGCTTCCCGGGGCCCTCCCCGTCGTGATGCGGTCGCTCGCCGACCGGGCCGCGCTCGACGCGGACGTCGGCCATCTCGCCCAGGCCCTGCCCGCCCTGGTGCGCTCGGTGCGCTACGGGGACGTGCGCGGCACCGACACCGCCGCGCTCGGAGAGGTCGCGGTCGGGCTGGCCGAGCGGATCCTGGTCGGGCTGCCCCCCGCCTGCGTCGGCCTCGACGCGGACGGCGCCGCCGAGATGCGCGGCCATATGGAGGCCGTGCACCGGGCGATCGGGCTGCTGGCGGAGACCCGGACGGAGACGGGCACGGGAACAGGCGCGGAGGCGGCGGCAGGGGCGGAGACCGGAGCGGAAGCGGGGCCGCGGGCCGGGAGCCGCACGGCGGAGACGCCCATGGCCGAGCCCGGTGCCCCCGGCGGGCTGCGGGCCCGCTGGGCGGGCATGCTGCGCTCCCTCGCCGGACGGGACGGCACCCCCGCCACTCCCGGGCTGATCCGGGGCCGCGCCGCGCGGCTGCTGCTGGACGACGGCCGGCTCGTCGAGGACGAGGCGGCCCGGCTGATGGGGCTCGCGCTCTCGCCCGGCACCCAGCCACCCGAAGCGGCCGCCTGGATCGAGGGGTTCGTCGGCGGCGGGACGGGCGGCGGAATGCTGCTCGTCCACGACGAGCGGCTGCTCGGCCTGGTCGACCGCTGGCTGACCTCCGTTCCCGCCGAGGCGTTCACCGACGTCCTGCCCCTGCTGCGGCGCACCTTCTCCGCGTACGACACGGGGGTGCGCCGCACCCTGGGCGAGCTGGTCCGCCGGGGCGCCGCGGCCGACGGGCGCACCGGCGGACCAGGCGCCCCCGCCGCGCCCGGATTCGGCCCCGGGCTGGATCCGGACCGGGCGGCGGCCGTCGTACCGACGGTGCGGCTGCTGCTGGGGCTCGATCCCGCCCCGCACGGCAACGACACCATGGAGGCAGCCCGATGACGCACGGCGACCAGCACGGCGCCCACGGCGCCCACGGCGCCCACGGCGCCCACGGCGACCACGGTCACGGTGACGCTGGCCGCGACCACGGTCATGGCCGGGCTGATCAGGAGCGGCTGCGGCGCTGGCGGCTGGTGCTCGGTGGCCAGGGCGCCGACGGCACCGGCTGCTCGCTCAGCGCGGCCGACGCCGCCATGGACCGCACGCTCGAGGCCCTCTACGGCTCCGGGGGCCATAACGGTTCCGGCGGCAGCGGAAGCGGCGGCAGCGGCGCGGTCGCCGGGCGCACCGGCGGCTCCCAGGGCGCGGCGAGCGGTGCGCGCTCCGGCGGGCTCGGCGGCTCGGCGCCCCAAGTGGCCCGCTGGCTCGGGGACATCCGCACGTACTTCCCCACGTCCGTCGTCCAGGTCATGCAGCGCGACGCCATCGACCGGCTGGGCCTGTCCGCCCTGTTGCTGGAGCCGGAGATGCTGGCGGCCGTGGAGGCGGACGTGCATCTCGTGGGCACCCTGCTGTCCCTCAACAAGGCCATGCCGGAGACGACCAAGAACACCGCACGGGCCGTCGTCCGTAAGGTCGTCGAGGATCTGGAGAAGCGGCTGGCGACCCGCACCCGCGCCACTCTCACCGGGGCACTCGACCGCTCGGCCCGGATCAGCCGCCCGCGCCACCGGGACATCGACTGGAACCGCACCATCCGGGCCAACCTCAAGAACTACCTGCCCGAGCACCGTACGGTCGTCCCCGAGCGGCTCATCGGATACGGGCGGGCGGCGCGCGGCGTGAAGAAGGACGTGGTGCTGTGCGTCGACCAGTCGGGGTCGATGGCCGCGTCCGTGGTCTACGCCTCGGTCTTCGGCGCCGTGCTGGCCTCGATGCGCTCGCTCGCCACCCGGCTGGTCGTCTTCGACACCTCGGTGGTGGACCTGACCGAGGAGCTCGACGACCCGGTGGACGTCCTCTTCGGGACCCAGCTCGGCGGCGGCACCGACATCAACCGCGCGCTGGCCTACTGCCAGTCGCGGATCACCCGGCCCGCCGACACCGTCGTCGTCCTCATCAGCGATCTCTACGAGGGCGGCATACGCGAGGAGATGCTGGGGCGGGTCGCCGCGATGAAGGCGTCCGGGGTGCAGTTCGTGACGCTGCTCGCGCTGTCCGACGAGGGGGCGCCGAGTTACGACCGCGAGCACGCGGCGGCGCTCGCCGCGCTGGGCGCGCCCGCCTTCGCCTGCACCCCCGACCTCTTCCCGGAGGTGATGGCGGCGGCGATCGAACGTCGCCAACTGCCGATACCGGACAAGGCGATGCATCGGTGATCCGGGGCTTGCGCCGACCCCTGTGGGTCGTGCAAGGATCATCCACGTCGCCCAGGACATGAATCCAGCCATCCGGCTGGCGAGTTCGTCCTGTTCAGTGCGCCCACTACGTCATACCGCCACAACTGTGTGCTCGTTGTACGCCCCTCACCAGGGAAGGCCCTTTCGTGTCTGTTGTGTCCGCCATGCCTGTCGCCGTGCGCCTGCCGCGCACGGTGGCCGCGCGGCGGGCGCTGCTGGCGGCGCTCTTCCTCGGGGGCTTCCTGGCCCTGGCGTTCCTCTTCGGCGGCAGCGCTCACGCCGCCGAGCGGAGCGATCAGACCGGGGTGACCGGCGTTTCGGCTGACGGCGCTGACGGCGTACCGGCCGACCGCTCCGGCGTCTCCAGGCTGCTCGACCCCTCGCGTATCGATCACGCTCGGCAGCAGGTGGAGAAGCACGCGCCGCCCGCGGTGGTGCGTACCGTCCACACGGCGGAAGACGTCGTACGGGAGACCGTGCGGCCCATCCAGGAGCCGGTCGAGCGGGGCGCGCAGAAGATCACCGAGCCGGTGGGCGACCTGGTCGGCGGCGCCACGGGCGACAGCCTGCCGGTGGGCCTGCCCGGCGTCGGCCTCGGTGACGCGATCGGCCTGGGCCTCCAGGTCCCCGTGTCGGACCACGGCCCGGCCGCCGAGCACCACGCGGCCAAGGACGAGTCGGCGACCGTGCACAAGGCGGCGACCGCCACCGCGGCCCCGATGGGCCCCGTGACGCACGCCCCGGTCGGCACCACGCACCGTGCGGCCGCCTCGCACACTGGGCACGACCCCGTCGTGCAGGCGGTCTCCGGCACCGGTCCGGTGGGCGGCGCCCCGGCGCCGCTGCCCCTTCCGCGGTCCCCGCTGGGGGCCACCTCCCAGTGCACCGGCGACAGCGGCGTTCCCCGTGGCGGGAACACCCATGCCGCTCTTCCGCCGTCCGGTGTGGCGTCGTTCGGGCTGAAGCCCGGCACGGTCCGCGCGGAGAGCTCGACGCCGACGCGCGAGCGGTTCAACGAAGTCCTCGAATTCCCCGGCTAGGGCAGACCTCACCCCCGTCTGTTGAAGACCTGCCGCGCGGGGGCGGGTCAGGTCTGCCCGTCCGACACCCCTTTTGACTTCGAAGGACTTCCTCCACCATGCGCAACAACCTTCGCCGCTCCATCCTCGTCGCCGCTGCCGCCACCGGTATCTGGGCCCTCGGCTCCGCCGCCGCCAACGCCGCCGAGAACCCGGCCGTCCCCTCCACCGACGGCGTCACCAGCACCGTGGACGGCCTCACCAAGACGGTGACCAAGACGGTCGACGGCGCGACCGGCGGCGTGGCCGGCACCTCCAAGGTGACCGACACCGCGAAGAAGACCGTGGACGGCGTCGCCTCCACCGTGGACGGTGTCACCGACCCCGTGAAGGAGCGCGTCCCGGGCGCCGCCAACCTGCCGCGGGTCTCGGACGTCACCAAGACCGTCGAGGACACCGCCGACGGCCTCACCGGTGACGTCGCCAAGCCGGGCAAGGTCGTCAAGAAGGCCCACAAGGCCGTCAAGGGCGTCGAGAAGACCGTCAAGAAGACCACCCACCTCGACCTGCCCACCGGCGAGGTCCCCGGCGTGGTGCCCAGCCTCCCGGGCCTCGGCTCGCTGCCGACCCTGCCCGACACCTCCGCGCTGCCCACCGACTCGCTGACGGACGTCCAGGGCCTGCCGGGCGAGCTGCCCGTCGAGCTCCCCGCCGCCCCGACGCTGCCCTCCGCCCCGGGTTCGGCGAATGACCTGCTCGCTTCCCTCTCCGGCGCCGGCATCCGCCCCGAGGACCTGACCGGCAAGATCCAGGCCGTCATCGGCACCGCCAAGCCGGTCGTCGACGGTGTGGCCTCGGACGTGCTGCCGCCCGCCGCGCACCGCATCGTGGTCAAGGTCGTCCCGGTCGTGCAGCAGACCGCCGGTGACGCCGGTGCGCTGGCCGACGGTGCCGTGGCCCGGACCACCCCGTACGCCGGCGTCGTGACCGGCAGCGTCCAGGGCTTCACGCTGGGCACCGCCTCCAACGTGGTCCCGGCCGCCCAGGACACCGTGGACCGCCTGGTCCCGGTCGTGGTGAGCGTGCCGACCACCGCCGTGCCGTTCGCGCAGGACCTGGCCGGCACCACCGTGCCGTTCGCCCAGGACCTGGCCACGGGCACGGTCGCGGACGCCCAGACCACCGTGGGGAACGTCAAGGACGGTGCGCTGAGCCTGCTCCCGGCGCTGCCCACCGACCTGACAGACGTCGCCAACATCCCGGCCCTCCCGGCGCTGCCGGCGGACCTCCCGCAGCTCCCGGCGGACCTGCCGCAGGTGCCGGCCGAGCTGCCCCAGGTCGAGCTGCCGCAGCTCCCGGCGGACCTGCCCACCCTTCCGGGCACGCTCCCGACCGTCTGATCGCTCCGGCGGGCGTAAGACAGTCACGGCTGAAGGCCGAGACAGCATGAAACCGTAAGGCAAGCGTCATCAACCGGGCAGTCCTCGTTGGGGAGGGGGCTGCCCGGTTGGCGTAGGCGGATAGATGGAAACGGTCGCGATCTGTGACCGTTATCACCGCGCCAGTGTGATCTGCGATTTAGGGCCGCACGTCCTGCGGAGATAACCTGCGAGACGGACATGCCGCGTACCCGGTGAACGTGTGCCGCCCTCGTTACAGATCGCGTCCTCACGCTGCCCCCGCGGCACGCCCGCGCAGATAACGACCGCGAAATCCATGGAAAAGGGACGGACGCGCGTGGACCTGTTCGAATACCAGGCGAAGGACCTCTTCGCCAAGCACGGTGTACCGGTGCTGGCCGGTGAAGTCATCGACACGCCTGGGGCGGCGCGCGAGGTGGCCGAGCGACTGGGCGGCCGCGCGGTCGTCAAGGCGCAGGTCAAGACGGGCGGTCGCGGTAAGGCGGGCGGCGTCAAGCTGGCCTCCGACCCGGACGACGCCGTTGAGAAGGCGACCCAGATCCTGGGCATGGACATCAAGGGCCACACGGTCCACAAGGTGATGCTCGCCGAGACCGCGGACATCAAGGAGGAGTACTACGTCTCCTTCCTGCTGGACCGCACCAACCGCACCTTCCTCGCCATGGCCTCCGTCGAGGGCGGCGTGGAGATCGAGGTCGTCGCGGAGCAGAACCCCGAGGCGCTCGCCAAGATCCCGGTGGACGCCATCGACGGTGTGACCAAGGAGAAGGCCGCCGAGATCGTCGCGGCCGCGAAGTTCCCGGCCGAGATCGCGGACCAGGTGACCGAGGTCCTCCAGCAGCTGTGGACCGTCTTCATCAAGGAAGACGCCCTGCTTGTCGAGGTCAACCCGCTGGTCAAGACCGAAGACGGCAAGATCATCGCCCTGGACGGCAAGGTCTCCCTGGACGAGAACGCCGCCTTCCGCCAGCCGGAGCACGAGGCGCTCGAGGACAAGGCCGCGGCCAACCCGCTCGAGGCTGCAGCCAAGGCCAAGGGCCTCAACTACGTCAAGCTCGACGGCGAGGTCGGCATCATCGGCAACGGCGCGGGTCTGGTCATGTCGACCCTCGACGTCGTCGCCTACGCGGGTGAGAGCCGCGGCGGTGTGAAGCCCGCCAACTTCCTCGACATCGGCGGTGGCGCCTCCGCCGAGGTGATGGCGAACGGTCTCGAGATCATCCTCGGCGACCCGGACGTCAAGTCGGTCTTCGTCAACGTCTTCGGTGGCATCACCGCCTGCGACGCCGTCGCCAACGGCATCGTCCAGGCCCTGGAGCTGCTGAAGTCCAAGGGCGAGGACGTCTCCAAGCCGCTGGTCGTGCGCCTCGACGGCAACAACGCGGAGCTGGGTCGCAAGATCCTCACCGACGCCAACCACCCGCTCGTATCGCAGGTGGACACCATGGACGGCGCGGCCGAGCGTGCCGCCGAGCTGGCTGCGAAGTAAGGGACGAGGGAACCAGAAACCATGGCTATCTTCCTCACCAAGGAGAGCAAGGTCATCGTCCAGGGGATGACCGGGTCCGAGGGGCAGAAGCACACCCGCCGGATGCTTGCCTCGGGCACCAACATCGTCGGTGGCGTGAACCCGCGCAAGGCCGGCACCAGCGTGGACTTCGACGGCACCGAGATCCCGGTCTTCGGCTCCGTCAAGGAGGCCATCGACGCCACCGGTGCCGATGTCACGGTCATCTTCGTCCCGGAGAAGTTCACCAAGGACGCGGTCATCGAGGCGATCGACGCCGAGATTCCGCTCGCCGTCGTGATCACCGAGGGCATCGCGGTCCACGACACCGCCAACTTCTGGGCCTACGCGGGCAAGAAGGGCAACAAGACGCGCATCATCGGCCCGAACTGCCCGGGTCTGATCACGCCGGGTCAGTCGAACGCGGGCATCATCCCGGCCGACATCACCAAGCCCGGCCGCATCGGTCTGGTGTCGAAGTCCGGCACGCTGACCTACCAGATGATGTACGAGCTGCGGGACATCGGCTTCTCGTCCTGCGTGGGCATCGGCGGTGACCCGATCATCGGCACCACCCACATCGACGCCCTGGCCGCCTTCGAGGCCGACCCCGACACCGACCTGATCGTCATGATCGGCGAGATCGGCGGCGACGCCGAGGAGCGGGCCGCGGACTTCATCAAGGCCAACGTCACCAAGCCGGTCGTCGGCTATGTGGCGGGCTTCACCGCTCCCGAGGGCAAGACGATGGGCCACGCGGGCGCCATCGTGTCCGGTTCCTCCGGCACCGCCCAGGCGAAGAAGGAGGCCCTCGAGGCCGCGGGCGTGAAGGTCGGCAAGACCCCGTCCGAGACCGCGCGCCTGGCGCGCGCCGCGCTGGCCGGCTGACGCCGCCACGGTTCGTATGCCGCGGGCCCGTACCACCACACGGTGGTGCGGGCCCGCGGCGTTGACGGCGGAACACGGCAAGCCACCAGCCCTCCCACACCGCAATAAAAGACGCATAAGCGGACTAGTGGCGACACGGCGACCAAACCCTTGATGTGGGGATGAAGCGGCTGTTATTGGCAGCATTGGTCGCGTGACGCAAACGACCGATCGCAGCCCGTCGGTGTCCTCGCGTGACCGCTTCGCGGCCCGGCGCTCCTCCGCCATCAGGGAGGCGTTCCTCGGCGGTGTGGTCGCCGCGGGGCTCGGCCTCGGCACGCTCGCCGTGGTCGTCCTGCTGCTGTGGATCACTTCCTCGTCCCCCGAGAGCAGCCCCGACAAGGCCCTGCACGTCGCCGCCGACCTGTGGCTGCTCGGCCATGGCGCCGACCTCGTGCGCACCGAGACGCTCTCCGGCCACACCGCGCCCGTCGGGCTGACCCCGCTGCTGCTCAGCGTGGCGCCGTGCTGGCTGCTCTACCGGGCCGCCCAGCACGCCGTCTACCAGGCGCAGCCCGAGGAGAGCGGGGGACAGTGGGTGGCCGAGGATTCCATGATCGATCCGCGCCTCGCCTTCGCGTGGGTGACCGGCGGCTATCTGCTGGTCGGCACCGCGGCCGCAGTGTACGCCTCGACCGGGCCGCTGCACGTCGCCCCGCTCAGCGCGCTGCTGTATCTCCCGGTCGTCACCGGGGCCATCGCGGCCCTGGGGGTGTGGACGGCCGACGGACGGTGCCCGCTCCGGCCACCCGAACGGGTGGCCGCCCGGCTCCGCCGGCTCCCCGGCGCCGGCTGGGCCGCCCGCACGGCCGCGTCGCTGACCGCGCGGAGCTGGTGCCGACGCCGCCGCCTGACCGCCGCCCTGCGCGCCGGGACCAGCGGTCTCGTCGTCCTGCTCGGCAGCGGTGCGCTCCTTACGGCGACGTCGATGCTGAGCCACGCCGGGGCCGTCCAGGTGACCTTCCTCAACCTCAGCGATGTGTGGTCGGGGCGGTTCGCGGTGCTGCTGGTCAGCCTGGCGCTGCTGCCGAACGCCATCGTCTGGGGCGCCGCGTACGGGGTCGGCGCGGGATTCACGGTCGGCGGCGGCAGCGTGGTCGCGCCGCTGGGCATCACCTCCTACCCCCAGCTGCCGCACTTCCCGCTGGTCGCCGCGCTGCCCACGGATGGCTTCGGCGGGCCGCTGGTGTGGGTCACGGGGATCGCGGCCGGGGTGTCGGTGGCCTGGTTCACCGGGGTCGCGGCGGCCCGGCGGCCCGGCAAGGACGAGCCCAGGCCCCCCTGGGGCTGGGGCGAGACACTGGTGCTCGCCACCCTGGCGGCGGTCGGTTGCGCGGCCGCCATGGCACTGCTGGCCGGGTTCTCGGGCGGCCCCCTGGGGATCGGCGTCCTCGCCGACCTGGGCCCGAACTGGTGGCACACGGGCACGATCACGCTGGCCTGGACGGGCGTGATCGGCGTGCCCGGGGCGATGGTGCTGCGCTGGTACCGGCTGTGCGTCCCCACCAGGGCCTACTGGCCGGAGTGGAAGGCGGCGCGGGCGGCACGTCGGGCAGATCGCAGGGCCCGCGCGGAGGCCCGTACGCGGACCAAGGACGCCCGTGCGGCTCCGGCGGCGGCCGAGGCGGCGGCGCGTGCGACGGTGCGGCCCATGGAGTCCGCCGAGGTGCGCGAGGCGATGGCCGAGCCGTGGTGGCAGTGGCTGCGTCCCCGGTCGGGGTCGGCCAGATCCAGCCGTCGGCCGACCCCGGACCCCGGCACGGAGGGACGGGACACCACGGTGGGCCCGATGGCCGAGTTCGCGACCCCCGCGGGCACGCCCGGCACGCCACGGGCGGCGACCCGGCCCCGCCGCCGACCGCTCAGCCGCAAGCCCCCAGGAAACCCCGAACCGCCCCCGCCCGATCCCCCACCGGCCGCTCCCCGCCACGAACCGTAAGGCGGCCACCGGTCCCAGTGCCCCGGGCGGCGACCGGGAGACGTCGGGCCGGACGTCGGTCGGGACGTCAGTCCTGCGTGCTCAGCAGGGGACGGAGCTGCTCCGGGAGCAGGGTTTCGCAGGCGTGGCGTGAGCTCTGCGTGAGGGCGTCGTCCACGCACGTGTAGTAGTCGTCGTAGACGACCTGGACGCTGAACGTCGCCGCGACGATGGCCAGCGCGAGCCCGCCCGTCACCAGACCGCTGATCGCCGCCGTCGACTGTGGCTTCGCGGGACCGCTGCCGGGCGCGGGCAGCTGTGCCGGGGTGGCGCCCGGGGGCGGCGGCGGGGCGTTCAGGGGCGCCGCGGCGGCCGGGGACGGCGGCGTACGGCGCGGTTTGGCCCGCAGTGCGCTGATACCCCAGTACAGGGCCAGCGCCCCGAGCAGCAGTGCGATCTGCGGCAGGCTGAAGAGCGCGAAGAAGAACGCCCACATGCCCCCGAGCAGCGCGTACCGGGCGCGCCGCTGGGCCGGGTCGTTGGGGTCCCAGCGCGGGCCGCCGGACCCGCCGGGGCCGGCGGGGCGGTTGGAGCCGGGGCCGACGCCGAAGCCGCCGCTCTGGCGGCCGGGCTGGCGGCTGCTCCACTGGCTGCCCCAGGCCGGAGGCTGCTGTGGCTGCCGGCCCTCCTGATCGCCGTCCTGGCCGCCGTCGCCGTTCTCCCCACCGGTGCCCTCCGGCCGCTGCCGGGGCTGCCAGGGCTGGTCCGGCCTGCCCTCGGGCGGCGGGGCGAACGGATTGTCCTCGTGCCGCTGGTCCCCGTGCTGCCCGCCGGAGGCGGAGTCGGAGGAGGACGAGGAGGACGACTGCTGCTCCCGGAGCAGGGGCGTCGTAGGCGACATGCGGGCGTGCCTCATCGCCGCCCCCCGGTCGAGGCGGGAGTCGGAGTGAGGCGATGAGCCGCGCGGCGGCGTCGGTCCGGCATGTGGAGTGTGTCTTCCCCTTGTGTCGTCGTCCTGCACGCCGGGGGCGTGCACGGCCGGTGCCGTACGGCTCGGCGGTGCGGGTGGGACGGTGGTGCCCACGGCGTCAGTTGGATGCGCAGTCCAGACGCTACCTCCCGTGCCCGCCCCCGTCCCCTGGGGGCCGCTTGGTGTGCCGGTATCGTTGCTGACGGTCGGCGGCTTCGTAGAGTTCCCCGGAATTGATGCGTCCGCGACCTTGTAGGACCGCACAAACGGCAGTACCGCCCGCGAGAAAGAGCCCCGCCGTGGCCTCCCCGCCTCCTCCCGCCCGACCTGCCCGCCCCGGGCGCCCCCTCCGCCTCGTCGTACTCGTCTCCGGTTCCGGTACGAATCTGCAGGCGCTGCTCGACGCCATCGCCGCCGAGGGCGTGGCCCGCTACGGCGCCGAGGTGGTGGCCGTCGGCGCCGACCGTGACGGCATCGAGGGCCTGGCGCGCGCCGAGCGCGCCGGGATCCCCACGTTCGTGTGCCGGGTCAAGGACTACTCCGACCGTGCCGAGTGGGACGCGGCGCTGGCCGATGCGACCGCCGCCCATGAGCCGGACCTGGTCGTCTCGGCCGGGTTCATGAAGATCCTGGGCCGGGAGTTCCTCGCCCGGTTCGGCGGCCGCTGCGTCAACACCCATCCCGCGCTGCTCCCCAGCTTTCCCGGTGCTCATGGCGTACGCGACGCGCTCGCGCACGGCGTGAAGGTGACCGGCTGCACCGTCCACTTCGTCGACGACGGGGTCGACACCGGCCCGATCATCGCCCAGGGCGTGGTCGAGATCCGGGACGAGGACGACGAGTCCGCTCTCCATGAGCGGATCAAGGAAGTCGAGCGCTCGCTGCTCGTCGAGGTCGTGGGGCGTCTGGCCCGTCACGGCTACCGCATAGAGGGACGAAAGGTAAGGATCCCGTGACCGCCGAAGGTACCAAGCGACCCATTCGCCGCGCGCTGGTCAGCGTCTACGACAAGACGGGCCTCGAGGAGCTGGCCCGCGGGCTGCACGCGGCGGGTGTCCAGCTCGTCTCGACCGGCTCGACGGCCGCGAAGATCGCCGCCGCCGGGGTCCCGGTCACCAAGGTCGAGGAGCTGACCGGCTTCCCCGAGTGTCTCGACGGCCGCGTCAAGACGCTGCACCCGCGCGTCCACGCGGGCATCCTGGCCGACCAGCGGCTCGACTCGCACCGTGAGCAGCTCCGGGAGCTGGGCGTCGAGCCCTTCGAGCTGGTCGTGGTCAACCTCTACCCGTTCCGCGAGACGGTCGCCTCGGGCGCCGCGCCGGACGAGTGCGTCGAGCAGATCGACATCGGCGGCCCCTCCATGGTCCGCGCCGCCGCCAAGAATCACCCGTCCGTGGCGGTGGTCGTCAACCCCGAGCGGTACGACGACGTCCTCAAGGCCGCCGCGGACGGCGGTTTCGACCTGGCGCGGCGCAAGCGGCTGGCGGCCGAGGCGTTCCAGCACACCGCCGCCTACGACGTGGCGGTGGCCAACTGGTTCGCCGCGGACTACGCGGCCGACGAGGGCCCCTGGCCGGACTTCATCGGCGTCACCTACGCCCGTAAGCAGGTGCTGCGCTACGGCGAGAACCCGCACCAGCCCGCCGCGCTCTACTCCGACGGCAGCGGTAAGGGGCTCGCCGAGGCCGAGCAGCTGCACGGCAAGGAGATGTCGTTCAACAACTACACCGACACCGAGGCCGCCCGCCGGGCCGCGTACGACCACAGCGAGCCGTGTGTCGCCATCATCAAGCACGCCAACCCGTGCGGGATCGCGGTCGGCGCGGATGTCGCCGAGGCGCACCGTAAGGCGCACGCCTGCGACCCGCTGTCGGCGTTCGGCGGCGTGATCGCCGTCAACCGCCCGGTGTCGGTCGCCATGGCCGAGCAGGTCGCCGAGATCTTCACCGAGGTGATCGTCGCCCCGGCGTACGAGGACGGCGCGGTCGAGGTGCTGGCCCGTAAGAAGAACATCCGCGTGCTGCGCTGCCCGGACGCGCCCGCGCCCGGTGGTGAGTCCCGTTCGATCGAGGGCGGCGATCTGGTCCAGGCCAAGGACCGGCTCCAGGCCGAGGGCGACGACCCGGCCAACTGGACCCTCGCCACGGGCGAGGCGCTGGACGCCGACGGCCTCGCCCAGCTGGCCTTCGCCTGGCGCTCCTGCCGCGCGGTGAAGTCCAACGCGATCCTGCTCGCCAAGGACGGCGCCACGGTCGGCGTCGGCATGGGCCAGGTCAACCGCGTGGACTCGGCGAAGCTGGCCGTGGAGCGGGCCGGCGCCGAGCGGGCCGCCGGTTCGTACGCCGCCTCCGACGCCTTCTTCCCGTTCCCGGACGGCTTCGAGGTGCTGGCCGAGGCGGACGTCAAGGCCGTGGTGCAGCCGGGCGGTTCGGTCCGTGACGAGCTGGTCGTGGAGGCGGCCCAGAAGGCGGGCGTGACCATGTACTTCACGGGCACGCGGCACTTCTTCCACTGAGCGTTCCCCCGGCGCGTACGCACTGAGCGTTCCCCCGGCGCGTACGCACTGAGCGTCCGCCGGCTCGTACGCACAAGAGGCCGCACCCCGACCGGACCACGGGCCACGGGGTGCGGCCTTCGCCGGTCCGGTACCGACCGGCCCCTGATTGGATCCGACGTCCCCGCATCCGGGAGGATGAAGTCATGACCGCCCAGATTCTCGATGGCAAGGCAACCGCAGCCGCGATCAAGTCCGATCTCGTCAGCCGTGTGGAGGCGCTGAAGGCCAAGGGCATCCATCCCGGCCTCGGGACGGTGCTGGTGGGCGAGGACCCCGGCAGCAAGTGGTACGTCGCGGGCAAGCACCGCGACTGCGCCGAGGTCGGCATCTCCTCCATCCGGCGCGATCTGCCCGAGACCGCCACCCAGGAGGAGATCGAGGCGGCGGTGCGGGAGCTCAACGAGGACCCGGCCTGCACCGGCTACATCGTCCAGCTGCCGCTCCCCAAGGGCGTCGACACCAACCGGGTGCTGGAGCTGATCGACCCGGCCAAGGACGCCGACGGGCTGCACCCGATGAACCTCGGCCGGCTGGTGCTGAACGAGACCGGCCCGCTGCCGTGCACGCCCCAGGGCGTCATCCAGCTGCTGCGCCACCACGGTGTGGAGATCAACGGCGCGCATGTGGTGGTCGTCGGCCGGGGCATCACCGTCGGCCGGTCGATCGGGCTGCTGCTGACCCGCCGCTCCGAGAACGCGACCGTCACCCTCTGCCACACCGGCACCCGTGATCTGCCGGGCATCCTGCGGCAGGCCGACATCATCGTGGCGGCGGCCGGAGTGCGGCATCTGATCAAGCCGGAGGACGTCAAGCCGGGCGCGGCGGTGCTCGACGTGGGCGTCAGCCGGGACGAGCACGGCAAGATCGCCGGCGATGTGCACCCCGGCGTGGCCGAGGTCGCGGCCTGGCTCTCGCCGAACCCGGGCGGGGTCGGCCCGATGACCCGCGCCCAGCTGCTGGTCAACGTGGTGGAGGCCGCGGAGCGGAACGCGAAGGCGGCCGCCGACGCCGGTGCCGGCCATGACGGCTGAGGCGAGCGAACCGGCGGCCGGGGAACCGCGTTCGGACAGTGCGGCGTCGGCGTCTTCCGTGGCGTCCTCAGCGGCGCCTTCGGCGGCGGCCTCCGGGGCATCCTCGGGAGCACCTTCCGCGGCGCCTTCGGATGAGTCCGCCCGGCCGGCCCGGAAGTCCCGCCGCTTTCCGCTGATCACCCGGGACACCGCGCGTCCGGAGGGCGGCGGCCGGGCCGCGCCCGGTGCCGCTCCGGCGCCCGCCCGGCAGTGGCCGCTGCTCGCGGTGATGGGCGGGGTGGGCCTGGGGCTGCTGATCGTGGCCCTGGACGCGTTCCGCGCGGGCACGGTGCTGATCGGGCTGGCCCTGCTGGCGGGTGCCTTCCTGCGGTGGGCGCTGCCCGACGTGGGGATGCTCGCGGTGCGGTCGCGCTTCACCGACATGCTGACCTATGGGCTGCTGGGCGCGGCGATCGTGCTGCTGTCCCTGATGGCCCAGCCGGATCCGTGGGTCACCGTCCCGTTCCTGGATGACGTGGTGCATTTCACGGTGCGCTAGCCGATGGCGTGAAACGGCGGCCCGTCCTCTCCCCCGTGGGAGGACGGGCCGCCGTCGTTGTGGCCGGATCCATGTGGTCCGGCGGCGGTCCGCCCTCTCCCCCGAAGAAGGACGGACCGCCTGGTGAACAGGGTTGTGTGTGAGCTGTGCGGGATCAATCATCGTCGGCGCCCTGTGGCGCGGAAGTGACCGTTCCGGTACGAGTTCTCGGCTGTGCAACGACGCGCCGGGCGCCCAGAAGCGCGTACCGGCGCACGAGCGGGAACGGGAAGCCCGTCCGGGGGAATTCGGAAACAGGGGGAATGGGCCGGGGGAATCGGGGCAGACGCTGCCCGGAGCCCCCCACGGGCGAGACACTGGGCGGCCGCCTGCACTCCCCCTCCTGGCAGGCGGCCGCCAAAGTGCCTGGCGGCGACCCCGGAGTACGCGGCGATCCCGGAGTACGCGGTGAGCCGGGGAAACACGCGGTGAGCGGTTACACAATGGCCCGAGAGGACCTGGGTCAGGTGCCGTCGGATAGCCTGACGCCGGTATCTCGACACCAAGACATCTTGGACTGACAACACAGCGCAGGAGACCGCCATGACCCGCACTCCCGTCACCGTCACCGTCACCGGCGCGGCCGGCCAGATCGGCTACGCGCTGCTCTTCCGCATCGCCTCCGGCCAGCTGCTCGGCGCGGACGTGCCGGTCAAACTGCGTCTCCTGGAGATCCCGCAGGGGCTGAAGGCCGCCGAGGGCACCGCGATGGAGCTCGACGACTGTGCCTTCCCGCTGCTCCAGGGCATCGACATCTCCGACGACCCGAACGTGGCCTTCGCCGGTGCGAACGTCGCGCTGCTGGTCGGCGCCCGCCCGCGTACCAAGGGCATGGAGCGCGGCGATCTGCTGGAGGCCAACGGCGGCATCTTCAAGCCGCAGGGCAAGGCCATCAACGACCACGCCGCGGACGACATCAAGGTCCTGGTCGTGGGCAACCCGGCCAACACCAACGCGCTCATCGCGCAGGCCGCCGCGCCGGACGTACCGGCCGAGCGCTTCACCGCGATGACCCGCCTGGACCACAACCGCGCCCTGTCGCAGCTCTCGAAGAAGACCGGTGCCCCGGTCAGCGAGATCAAGAAGCTGACGATCTGGGGCAACCACTCCGCCACCCAGTACCCGGACGTCTTCCACGCCGAGGTCGCGGGCAAGAACGCCGCCGAGGTCGTCAACGACGAGCAGTGGCTGGCCGACACCTTCATCCCGACCGTCGCCAAGCGCGGTGCCGCGATCATCGAGGCGCGCGGCGCCTCCTCGGCCGCCTCCGCCGCGAACGCCGCCATCGACCACGTCCACACCTGGGTCAACGGCACCGCCGCCGGCGACTGGACCTCCGCCGGTGTGGTCTCCGACGGCTCGTACGGGGTGCCGCAGGGCCTGATCTCCTCCTTCCCGGTCACCGCCAAGGACGGGAAGTTCGAGATCGTCCAGGGCCTGGACATCAACGAGTTCTCGCGGACCCGCATCGACGCGTCGGTGAAGGAGCTCGAGGACGAGCGCGAGGCCGTGCGCGGTCTCGGCCTCATCTGACGCGCCTCGCGCCGCAGCACGGCCGTACTCGCGCCGCACCACGGCCGTACCCGAAGTATCTGAAGGGCCACATTCCGGTATGCGCTCCGGAATGTGGCCCTTCTGCCGTTTCGCCTTCGGATCACGTGAGCCGCCCCACTTTCCCTTGCGAATTGCGCATAGGTTCCGGCCATTCGGTTAGGGGTCCACGTTGCTGGCTTGGGCCAGTGGCAGAACTCGTGGAACCGGAAGGCAGAGGATCACGTGGCGGCAGCCGAGACGATTCATGTGGATGGGGTGTGGCAGGCGGCCGCATCCGGCGCGCAGCGGGAGGTTCTCGACCCCGCGGACGCCAAGACCCTCGCCGTCGTCTCCGAGGGTGGCGTGGAGGACACCGACGCGGCGGTAGCGGCCGCCCGCCGTGCCTTCGACCAGGGGACCTGGCCTGGGACGCCGGTGGCCGAGCGGGCGGCGCTGCTGCGCCGCGTCGCCGAACTGCTCCAGCGCGACCGCGAGACGATCGCGCTCACCGAGAGCCGTGACACCGGCAAGACCCTGGAGGAGGGCCGGGTCGACGTCGACGACGTGACCAACGCCTTCCGGTACTTCGCCGACCTGGCCGCGGGCGAGTCGGCCGGGCGCGTCATCGACGCGGGCACCCCCGATGTGCACAGCGTCGTGGTCCATGAACCGGTCGGCGTCTGCGCGATGATCACCCCCTGGAACTATCCGCTGCTCCAGGCCAGCTGGAAGATCGCCCCGGCGCTCGTGGCCGGGAACACCTTCGTGATCAAGCCCAGCGAAGTGACCCCGCTGTCCACCGTCCACCTGGTCAAACTGCTGGTCGAGGCCGGGCTGCCGGCCGGGGTGGCCAACCTGGTCACCGGCGCGGGCGACCCGGTGGGCGCCCGGCTGTCCGAGCACCCCGATGTGGATCTGGTCTCCTTCACCGGTGGCCTGGTCAGCGGCACCAAGGTCGCCCAGGCCGCCGCGCCGACGGTCAAGAAGGTCGCGCTGGAGCTCGGCGGCAAGAACCCCAATGTGGTCTTCGCCGACGCCTGCGCCACCGCCGAGGGCTTTGACACCGCCGTCGACCAGGCCCTGAACGCCGCCTTCATCCACAGCGGCCAGGTCTGCTCGGCCGGCGCCCGGCTGATCATCGAGGAGTCGGTGCGGGAGCGGTTCGTGGCCGAACTCGCCCGCCGCGCGGAGAAGATCAAGCTGGGCCGGGGCACCGAGGACGGTGTCGAATGCGGTCCGCTGGTCTCGGCCCAGCAGCTGGACAAGACCGAGGCGTATGTGGCGTCCGCCCTGGCGGAGGGCGCGCTGCTGCGCTGCGGCGGCAAGCAGCCGGAGCCCAGCGAGGTCCGCCCGGCCACCGGTTACTTCTACCTCCCGACCGTTCTCGACCAGTGCCACCGCGAGATGCGGGTGGTGCGCGAGGAGACGTTCGGGCCGATATTGACGGTCGAGTCCTTCCAAACCGAGGAAGAGGCCGTCACACTCGCCAATGACACGGAGTACGGACTGGCCGGCGCCGTCTGGTCCGCCGACACCGCGCGGGCGCGGCGCGTCGCCGCCCGGCTGCGGCACGGCACCGTGTGGATCAACGACTACCACCCCTACCTCCCGCAGGCCGAATGGGGCGGTTTCGGCAAGTCCGGGGTCGGGCGCGAGCTCGGTCCCGCGGGCCTTGACGAATACCGCGAGACCAAGCACGTCTACGAGAACCTGCGGCCGAGTCCGGTGCGCTGGTTCGCCGGCTGACGCCCCCGCCGCCCCGCCCGGGTCACGGCCGGGCCCGGACTCCTTCCCCAGGGCCCGGACCCGGCCGCACCCGATGACGGCCGGCGGCGGCTGACGCCCGTAGCCACCGAGGCACCCAGCACCCCCCACACCCAGGGGGGCGGCAGCCCCCGGCCCGCCGCACCGGCGCGGGCCGCCTGGGTAAGACCCCGAGGAGTAACCCCACCATGTCCGAACCTGTCGCATACGACTACGTCGTCATCGGCGGCGGCACCGCAGGGTCGGTGATCGCTTCCCGGCTCACCGAGGACCCGGACATCCGGGTCGCCGTCATCGAGGGCGGACCGTCCGATGTCGACCGGCCCGATGTGCTCACCCTGCGCCGCTGGCTCGGGCTGCTCGGCGGCGACTTGGACTACGACTACCCCACCACCGAGCAGCCACGCGGGAATTCACATATCCGGCACAGCCGGGCGCGGGTGCTCGGGGGGTGCTCCTCGCACAACACCCTGATCTCCTTCAAGCCGCTGCCGGGCGACTGGGACGAGTGGGCCGAGGCCGGTGCCGAGGGCTGGGACGCGGCGTCCATGGACCCGTACTTCCACCGGCTGCGCAACAACATCGTCCCGGTGGACGAGAAGGACCGGAACCCGATCGCGCGGGACTTCGTCGAGGCCGCCAAGGCCGCCGCCGGGGTGCCGCGCGTCGAGGGGTTCAACAAGAAGCCGTTCCACGAGGGCGTCGGCTTCTTCGACCTCGCGTACCACCCGGAGAACAACAAGCGTTCCTCGGCGTCGGTCGCCTATCTGCACCCGTTCCTGGACCGGCCCAACCTGCGTCTGATGCTGGAGACCTGGGCGTACCGGCTGGAGCTCGACGACAGCGGCCGGGCCACCGGAGTCCACGTCCGCACCAAGGACGGCGAGGAGATCGTGGTCCGGGCCGGAACCGAGGTCCTGGTCTGCGCGGGCGCCGTGGACACCCCGCGGCTGCTGCTGCACTCCGGTATCGGGCCCAGGGCGGATCTGGAGGCGCTGGGCATCCCCGTCGTCCACGATCTGCCGGGCGTCGGCGAGAACCTGCTCGACCACCCGGAGTCGGTGATCGTGTGGGAGACGGACGGCCCGATCCCGGAGAACTCCGCGATGGACTCCGACGCGGGCCTGTTCATCCGGCGGGACCCCGAATCCCGGGGCCCGGACCTGATGTTCCACTTCTACCAGATCCCGTTCACCGACAATCCGGAGCGGCTGGGGTACCAAAAGCCCGAGCACGGCGTGTCGATGACCCCCAACATCCCCAAGCCGCGCAGCCGCGGCCGGCTCTACCTCACCAGCGCCGACCCGTCCGTCAAGCCCGCCCTCGACTTCCGGTACTTCACGGACGAGGCCGACTACGACGGCCGCACGCTGGTCGACGGCATCCGCCTCGCGCGCAAGATCGCCAAGACCGAACCGCTGGCGGGCTGGCTCAAGCGCGAGGTGTGCCCGGGGCCGGAGATCACCTCGGACGAGGAGATCAGCGAGTACGCCCGCAAGGTCGCGCACACCGTGTACCACCCGGCGGGCACCTGCCGTATGGGCGCCACGTCGGACCAACTCGCCGTGGTCGGCCCCGATCTGCGGATCCGGGGCCTGGACGGCGTCCGTATCGCCGACGCGTCCGTCTTCCCGACGATGCCGGCCGTGAACCCGATGATCGGAGTGCTGATGGTGGGCGAGAAGTGCGCTGAGCTGCTGTTCGAGGATCGTGATCGGGATCGGCGCGGGCCGGATGAGCGAGCCGCCATCCTCGCGCCGGGAGGCGAGGCGTGATGGCGACGACCCTGGTCCCCGAGACGCCCGACACCCCGGGGCTCCCCGAGAGCGGTGCGCGCACCCCGGTCTTCTCGGTCCGCGACCTGTGGAAGGTCTTCGGCCCCAAGGCCGACCGCATCCCGGGCTCCCCCGAGGCCGGACTGCCCGCCGCGGAGCTGCGCGCCCGCACCGGCTGCACCGCCGCCGTGCGCGAGGTGTCCTTCGACGTCCAGCCGGGCGAGGTGTTCGTGGTCATGGGGCTGTCCGGCTCCGGCAAGTCCACCCTCGTCCGCTGTCTCACCCGGCTGATAGAGCCCACCTCCGGCACCCTGAAGATCGACGGCGAGGACGTCCTGGCCATGGACAAGGCCCGGCTGCGCGATCTGCGCCGGCACCGCGCCGCCATGGTCTTCCAGCACTTCGGGCTGCTGCCGCACCGCTCCGTCCTCGACAACGTCGCCTACGGCCTGGAGATCCAGGGTGTCGGCAGGACCGAGCGCCGCGCCAGGGCCGCCGAGATGGTGGAGAAGGTCGGCCTCACCGGTCTCGAGCGCCGCCGCCCCGGACAGCTCTCCGGCGGTCAGCAGCAGCGGGTGGGCCTGGCCCGCGCGCTCGCCGTCGACCCCGAGGTGCTGCTCTTCGACGAGCCGTTCAGCGCGCTCGACCCGCTGATCCGCCGCGATATGCAGGAAGAGGTCATCCGGCTGCACCGTGACGAGGGCCGCACGATGGTCTTCATCACCCATGACCTCAGCGAGGCGCTGCGGCTCGGGGACCGGATCGCGCTGATGCGCGACGGCGGGATCGTGCAGCTCGGCACCCCGGAGGAGATCGTCGGCTCCCCGGCCGACGACTACGTACGGGACTTCGTCCGCGACGTACCGCGTGAGCAGGTGCTGACCGTGCGCCGCGCGATGCGCCCCGCGACGTCCGAGGAGAAGGACGGCGGGCCCGCGCTGGCCCCGGGCACCACGGTCGCCGACGCGATCGAGGCCGTGGCCCGTACCGGCGGCCCCGCGCGCGTCGTCGACGGCGGCCGCTGCCTGGGCGTCGTCGACCACGCCTGCCTGCTCAGCGTGGTCGCGGGCCTGGACGGCAAGGAGGTGGCCGCGGCATGAGCACCACCTCGATCCTCGCGCCGCCGGGCGGGGCCGGGGGGCGCGGATGAGTGCCACCGCCACCCGTTCCGCCACCGACCGCCCCACCGACCCCGCCACCGAGCCGGCCGCCACCGGGACGGCGGCGGCGCGCCCGTCCCCGCTGAGCGCGGCCGTCCGCAGCCACGCGGTGCGCAAGCTCGCGGTGCTCGTGGTGATCGCCGCCGTGCTCGTACCGCTCGCGCACGCCACATGGGCGAGCGGCAGCTGGCCGCACGCGCTGACCGTCGATGTGTCCGGACCGCTCGGCAAGGCCAGCGACTGGATCATCGACAACCGCGACAGCCACTGGATCTTCCTCTACTTCTTCGGCCACATCAGCAACGCGGTCATCATCTGCGTGCGCGCCGTCTACGTCGTCCTGCTCACCCTCGGCTGGGCCGGGGTCACCGCCGCCTCGACCCTGGTGGCCTGGCGGGTCGCCGGAGTGCGGGTCGCGGTGACGACCGTGGTGTCCTTCGCCGTGTGCGGGCTGCTGGGCATGTGGGTGCCGACGATGCAGACGCTCGCGCTGATGGCCGTCGCCGTCACCGCGTCCGTCGTCGTCGGCGGGGTGCTGGGGCTGGCCGGCGGGCTCTCCGAGCGGGCGTTCCGGGCGCTGCGGCCGGTGCTGGACACCATGCAGGTGCTGCCCGCGTTCGCCTATCTGCTGCCCGTCGTGCTGATCTTCGGCATCGGCGTACCGGGCGCGGTGCTGGCCACCGTGATCTACGCGGCCCCGCCGATGGCCCGGCTCACCGCCCTCGGCCTGCGCGGCGCGGACGCCGGGGTGCTGGAGGCGGTGACCTCGCTCGGCGCCACCTGGCGGCAGCGGCTGCTGTCGGCCCGGCTGCCGCTGGCCCGCAAGGAGCTGCTGCTGGGCGTCAACCAGGCGATCATGATGGCGCTGTCCATGGCCGTGATCGCGTCGGTGATCGGCGGCGGCGGTCTCGGTGACCGCGTCTACCAGGCGCTGTCCAGCGTGGACGTCGGCAAGGCGCTCGCCGCCGGTCTGCCGATCGTGCTGCTGGCCGTCGTGATGGACCGCACCACGGCGTCGGCGGGCGAGCGCCTCGGCGAGCCGCCGGCCGAGGACGGGCCCCGGCTGCTGCGCGGCTGGCCCGCCTGGGCGGGCGTCGCGGTGCTCACCGCGGTGGTGACCGTGGCCGGACGGCTGACCGGGTCGCAGACCTGGCCGACCGGCTGGACCGTCGCCATCGAGGAGCCCGTCAACCAGTTCAAGGACTGGATGGTCGACCACCTCTACACGGGTGTGCCGGTCGTCGGCGGCACCGCCGACTGGGCCTCGGACTACGTCAGGTGGATCCTGGACCCGCTGCGCGAGGGGCTCCAGGGCCTGCCGTGGTACGCGGTGCTGCTGATCGTCGCGACGCTGGCCTGGCTGATCGGCACCTGGGCCACCGCCCTGACCGCCACCGCCGCCATGGCCGCGGTCGGCGTGCTCGGGGTGTGGGAACCGTCCATGGACACCCTCTCCCAGGTGCTGGCGGCCGTCTTCGTCACGCTGGTGCTCGGCTTCGCGATCGGCATCGCGGCCGCGCGGTCCACCCGGCTGGAGCGGCTGCTGCGGCCGGTGCTGGACGTGTGCCAGACCATGCCGCAGTTCGTGTACCTGATCCCGGTGGTCGCGCTGTTCGGTGTCGGCCGCGCCCCGGCGGCGGCCGCGGCCATCGTCTACGCGCTGCCCGCCGTCATCCGCATCACCACCCAGGGCCTCAGGAGCGTCGATCCGGCGGCGCTGGAGTCGGCGCGTTCGCTCGGCGCCACCCAGGGACAGCAGCTGCGCCAGGTCCAGCTTCCGCTGGCCCGCCCGGCGCTGCTGCTCGCCGTCAACCAGGGCGTGGTGCTGGTGCTGGCCGTGGTGATCATCGGCGGTCTGGTCGGCTCGGGCGCGCTCGGCTACGACGTGGTGTTCGGCCTGGCGCAGGGCGATCTGGCCACCGGTCTGGTCGCCGGTGCGGCGATCGTCTGCCTGGGGCTGATGCTGGACCGGGTCACCCAGCCGACCGCGCGCCGCGACAGGAAGGGGGCCTGAGATGGCTCGCACCCGCACTCAGCTGCTGATGGCCGCGGCCGGGGTCACGGCCGTGTTCACCGCGACCGGCTGCGGCGCCGCGGACATGACCAAGCAGACCTCGCCGTACGCCAATGTGGGCGGCGCGAAGAGCGTCACGCTCTCGGTCCAGTCGTGGATCGGCGCCCAGTCCAATGTCGCGGTCGCCCAGTATCTGCTGGAGCACGAGCTGGGCTACCGGGTCGACACCGTCCAGGTGGACGAGGTGCCGGCGTGGGACGCGCTCAGCCAGGACCGGGTGGACGCGATCCTGGAGGACTGGGGCCACCCGGACCAGGAGCAGCGCTACGTCAAGGACAAGAAGACGATCGTGCCGGGCGGCGGGCTCGGCGTCACCGGCCATATCGGCTGGTGGGTGCCGAAGTACTTCGCCGACGCCCATCCGGACGTGCTGGACTGGAAGAACCTCAACAAGTACGCGAAGACCTTCAAGACCGCGGAGAGCGGCGGCAAGGGCCAGCTGCTGGACGGCTCCCCGTCCTATGTCACCAATGACAAGGCGCTGGTGAAGAACCTGAAGCTGAACTACCAGATCGTCTTCTCGGGTTCGGAAGCGGCGCAGATCACCCAGATCAAGCAGTTCGCCAAGGCCAAGAAGCCGTTCCTGACCTATTGGTACGAACCGCAGTGGCTGTTCAACCAGGTGCCGATGGTCGAGGTCAAGCTGCCGAAGTACACGGACGCGTGCGCGGCCGAGGGCACCGAGGACCCCCAATCCATCGACTGCGCCTACCCGACCACACCGCTCCAGAAGTACCTCAACGCGGACTTCGCGCAGCACGGCGGCGAGGCGGCCGAGTTCCTGAAGAGGTTCCACTGGACCAAGCAGGACCAGAACGAGGTGTCCGAGATGATCGCCTCGCAGGGGATGTCGGCCCAGGACGCCGCGGAGAAGTGGGTCAAGAAGCACCCGGACGTCTGGAAGAAGTGGCTGCCCTGAGCCCGGTGACGGAAAGCGGCCCCCGTCGTCGTCGGCGACGACGGCGGGGGCCGATGGTCACCTGCTCGGCTTGTGGGAGCCGGGGATCATGCGGGTGGTGACACCGATCCGGTTCCAGGCGTTGATGGTGAGGATCAGGGCGATCAGCTGGGCCAGCTCCGGCTCCTCGAAGTGCTTGGCGGCCCGCTCGTAGACCTCGTCCGGGACGAAACCGTCGGTCAGGACGGTGACGGCCTCGGTCAGGGCGAGGGCGGCCTGCTCCTTCTCGGTGAAGAGGTGACCGGCCTCCTCCCAGGCGTTGAGGAGGTAGAGACGCTCCTCGGACTCACCCGCCGCACGGGCCTCCCCAGCGTGCAGGTCGATGCAGAACGCGCAGCGGTTGAGCTGCGAGGCCCGTATCTTGACCAGCTCGGCGAGCACCGGGTCCACGCCCTTCCGGGCGGCCGCGTCCAGATTGACCATGGCCTTGTAGACCTCGGGGGCGGCCTTGAAGAACCGCATCCGGGGAGCGTGTGGGTGAGGGGTCTCGGTCGTTGTCATACGGCCACGCTAGAGGCCCGGCGGCCCAGGAGTATGGTCCATTTTCATGGCGGATTCATGGGCCACTTCGCCGGCGGACCAGGTCGCGAAGCCGGCGGACCAGGTCGCGAAGCGGGCGGACGGCGGGGCCCGGCCAGGGGCGGACCTCCATCTGGATCTGCCCCGGGGCGGCGGGACCGGGGTGCGGGCCGCGCTCATCCGCGCACTGCGCGACGCCGTCCGCACCGGGCGGCTCGCCCCGGGCACCCGGCTGCCCTCCTCCCGCTCCCTCGCCGCCGACCTCGGCATCGCCCGGAACACCGTCGCCGACGCCTATGGGGAACTGGTCGCCGAGGGGTGGCTGACGGCCCGGCAGGGCTCCGGCACCCGGGTCGCCCGGCGCGTCGTACCGCCCGAACCCGCGCCGCCGCGCACCCCTCCGGCCGCCGCCGTGGCCGGCCTTCGGCCCGCCTACGACCTGCGGCCCGCCTACGACCTGCGGCCCGGATCGCCCGATGTCTCGGCCTTCCCCCGGTCCGCCTGGCTCTCCGCGGCCCGCCGCGCCCTGACCACCGCACCGAACGACGCCTTCGGCTACGGCCGGCCCGCGGGCCGGCCCGAGCTGCGGCGGGTCCTGGCCGACTATCTGGCGCGCGCCCGCGGCGTACGGGCCGCGCCGGAACGGATCGTGGTCTGCGCGGGGTTCGTCCAAGGGCTGGCCCTGCTCAGCCGGGTGCGGGCGCGGGCCGGCCACCGCGAGGTGGCCGTGGAGTCGTACGGGCTCGACGTCCACTGGAACGTGATGCGCGGGGCCGGGCTGCGCACCGTGCCGCTGCCGGTCGACCAGCACGGGGCGCGGACGGCGGAGCTGGACCGGCTGACCGCGCGGACCGTGCTGCTCACCCCGGCGCATCAGTTCCCCACCGGAGTGCGGCTGGTGCCCGACCGGCGCGCCGCCGTGGTCGACTGGGCCTCGCGGATGGGCGGGCTGGTGCTGGAGGACGACTACGACGGGGAGTTCCGCTACGACCGTCAGCCGGTCGGGGCGCTCCAGGGGCTCGCCCCCGAGCATGTGGTCTATCTGGGCACCGCGAGCAAGAGCCTGGCGCCCGCGCTGCGGCTGGCGTGGATGGTGGTGCCGGACCATCTGATGGACGACCTCCTGGCGGTCAAGGCGACGGGGGAGTGGCAGTCGGGCGGGCTGGACCAGCTGACGCTCGCGGAGTTCATCGACTCGGGGGCGTACGACCGCCATGTGCGCGGTATGCGGATGCGCTACCGGCGCCGCCGCGATCAGCTGGTGGCGGCGCTCGCCGAACGCGCCCCGGAGGTGCGGATCACGGGCATCGCGGCGGGGCTGCACGCGGTGCTCGAACTGCCGCCGGGCACCGAGCGGTCCGTGGTGCAGGGCGCGGCCTGGCAGGGGCTGGCCCTGGAGGGGCTGGCCCGCTACCGCTACCGCGAGCCGGAGCAGCCGGACGGACCGGGCGAGCAGCGGGACGAGCCCGGACCGGGACCGGGCGGGCAGCCGGACGCGCTGGTGTTCGCCTACGGCGCCCCGCCCGACCACGCCTTCGCGGGCGCCCTGGATGCGCTGTGCCGGGTGCTGCCCTGAACCCCAGCCCGGCTGGACCCTGCCCGGCTGGATCCTGTCCGGCTGGATCCTGCCCGTCCGGACCCTGCCGTACAGGTGCACGACAACTCCCCTAAAGTGGCGGCAGCACACGACGGGGGAGGCACCAATGGAAGAACCGAGGATACGGAAAGCCCCACGGCGACTGCGGTCGAGCACGGTGATCCTGGGCGGCATGGGCGCGCTGGCGGCGGCGCTCACCTCCTGTGGTTCGGAACCGGACAAGCGCTGTGTGGACCGGAACAGCTATGACGCGGTGAACGGATATCGGGTCGTCGACTCCAGCGCCTGCAAGAACTCTTCGTCCACCTCGGCCGGCAAGGGCAAGAAGAGCCGGGGCCAGAAGAGCGTCGACGGCGAGTGGTACTACGACTCCGACGTCAGCGGCCGCTGGGCGGACTACGGCACCTTCGACAAGAGCAAGGCGGCCGACCGCGGCGGCTTCGGCTGCTCGGGCTCCAGCGGCGGCTGAGCGGGCCGCCCCACGATGAAGCGCCACACCATCGACCCCCGCCCCGACTGGCAGTCCACGGTGGAGGAGCAGGGGGTCATCTATCCGCTGACCCGCTACCCGGACGGCTCGCTGCGCCCCTACTGGGACGAGAGCGCCTACTACGCCTTCTCGCTGCCCGAGGTGGAGGCGCTGGAGGAGGTCGTCGAGGAGCTGCACCGGATGTCGCTGGCCGCGGCCGCCCATATTGTCGACACCGGCCGCTTCGCCGACCTCGGCATCGACGATCCGCGGCTGGCCGGGCTGATCGCCGAGTCCTGGCACCGCCGGGCCGAACAGCCCAGCGTCTACGGCCGGTTCGATCTGCGCTACGACGGCGGCACGGGCCCGGCGAAGCTGCTGGAGTACAACGCCGACACGCCCACCTCGCTGGTGGAGGCGGCCAGCGCCCAGTGGTTCTGGATGGAGGATCGCTTCCCGGGCGCCGACCAGTGGAACTCCCTCCATGAACGGCTGGTCGACGCCTGGCGCACCCAGGCGGCGCTGCTGCCGCCGGGCTCGCCCCTGTACTTCGCGCATTCGGCCGGGGACGAGCTGGGCGAGGACCTGATGACGGTGGCCTACCTCCGCGAGACGGCCGAACAGGCCGGGCTGAGCACCGAGGCCATCTCCGTGGAGGACATCGGCTGGGAACGGCTGTCGGGCCGCTTCGTCGACAAGCGGTTCCGCTTCATCCGGAGCTGCTTCAAGCTCTATCCGTGGGAGTGGCTGGTCACCGACCGGTTCGGCCCGCATGTGCTGGACACGCTCGACAACGGGGGCGGCACCGGATCCACGCTGTGGATCGAACCGGCCTGGAAGATGCTGCTGTCCAACAAGGCGCTGCTGGCCGTGTTGTGGGAGCTCTTCCCGGGCCACCCCCATCTGCTGCCCGCCTACCTCGACGGCCCCCGGGAACTGGCCCGCACCACCGGCTATGTGGCCAAACCGCTGCTCGGCCGCGAGGGCGCCGGGGTCACCGTGCATCCGCCGGGCGAGGACCCGGCCCTCCGCGACGAGCCGTGCTGCTACCAGGAGCTGGCGCCGCTGCCCGACTTCGACGGCAACCGGGTGGTGCTCGGCACCTGGGTCGTCCAGGGCGAGGCGGCGGGGCTCGGCATCCGCGAGTCGGCGGGGCTGGTGACGGACGAGTACGCGCGCTTCATACCGCACGTGATTCTCTGAGCCGTACGGGGCCACTGAGCTGTTCGGGGCCACTGAGCTGTTCGGGGCCACTGAACCGTACGGTTCCGCTGAGCCGTACGGGGGCACCGAACCGTGCACGTTCACTCGGCCAGCACCGCCCTGAGCTGGTCCAGCGCCCACTCCAGATCCTCCTCGCTGATCACCAGGGGCGGGGCGATCCGGATGGTGGCGTCATGGGTGTCCTTCACCAGCACCCCGCGGTCCATGAGCCGCTCGGAGATCTGCCGCCCGGTGCCCCGTGACGGATGGATGTCCACCCCGGCCCACAGCCCCCGGCCGCGCACCTGCTGGACTCCCTTTCCCAGCAGCAGTCCCAGCTCCCGGTGGAGCAGCTCGCCCAGCTCGGCCGAGCGCCGCTGGAATTCGCCGGTCCGCACCATGGCGATGACCTCCAGGGCGACCGCGCAGGCCAGCGGGGAGCCGCCGAAGGTCGAGCCGTGCTCCCCGGGGCGGTGCACCCCGAGCACCTCCCGGGAGGACACCACCGCCGACACCGGCACCACCCCGCCGCCCAGCGCCTTGCCCAGCACATAGACATCGGGGACCACCCCCTCGTGCTCACAGGCGAAGGTGGTGCCGGTGCGCCCGAGGCCCGACTGGATCTCATCGGCGATGAACAGCACGTTCCGCTCCCGGGTCAGCTCCCGGACCCCGGTCAGATAGCCGGGCGGCGGCACCACCACCCCCGCCTCGCCCTGGACCGGCTCCAGCAGCACGGCGACCGTCTCCTCGGGCGCGGCGTCGAGCGTCGCCTCCATCGCCGCCAGATCCCCGTACGGCACGGTCGCGAACCCCGGGGTGAAGGGGCCGTGGTGGGCACGGGCCTCCGGATCGGTGGAGAAGCTGATGAGGGTGGTGGTCCGGCCGTGGAAGTTGTTGTCGGCGGCGATGATCCTGGCCCGGCCGTCCGGTACGCCCTTGATCCGGTAGCCCCATTTACGGGCCGTCTTGACCGCCGTCTCCACCGCCTCCGCCCCCGTGTTCATGGGCAGCACCATCTCCATACCGCACAGCTCGGCCAGCTCGGAGCAGAAGGCGCCGAAGCGGTCGTGGTGGAAGGCGCGCGAGGTGAGGGTGACCCGGTCCAGCTGGGCCTTGGCGGCCTCGATCAGCCGGCGGTTGCGATGCCCGAAGTTCAGCGCCGAGTATCCGGCGAGCAGATCGAGGTACCGGCGGCCCTCGACATCGGTCATCCAGGCGCCCTCGGCGGACGCGATGACGACCGGCAGCGGATGGTAGTTGTGCGCGCCATGGGCCTCGGCGGTGGTGATGGCCCGCTCCGCGGAGCGTCCCGGTCCCATCTCGTGCTCCTTCCTTGTCCCACTAGCTAGAGTGGAGGTGCGTATCGTGACTGGCGAGCCGGGCGTGGAATCGACCACGAGGAAGCGATGCGTGGCCCCAGCGCCACGAGGTGCCGCCCGCCTGGGCACCCCGGGACACGACCGGACCGTCACCGATCGCCCCGGAGGACCCGATGAGCCTGCCCCTGTCCCATCCCGCCCTTCTCGCCGCCGACCCCGAACTCGCCTCCCTCGTCGGCGCCGAGGAGCTGCTACAGGCCGAGACCCTGCGCCTGATCCCCAGCGAGAACTACGTCTCCGCCGCCGTCCTGGAAGCCTCCGGAACGGTGCTCCAGAACAAGTACAGCGAGGGCTACGCCGGCCGCCGCTACTACGAGGGCCAGCAGGTCATCGACCAGGTCGAAACCCTGGCGATCAACCGGGCCAAGGCCGTCTTCGGGGCCGAGCACGCCAATGTCCAGCCCTACTCCGGCTCGCCCGCCAACCTCGCCGTCTATCTGGCCTTCGCCCGGCCCGGTGACACCGTGATGGGCATGTCACTGCCCATGGGCGGTCATCTCACCCACGGCTGGGGCGTCTCCGCCACCGGCGCGTGGTTCCGCGGTGTCCAGTACGGGGTGCGCCAGGACACCGGTGCGATCGACTTCGACCAGGTGCGCGAGCTGGCCCTCGCGGAGCGGCCCAAGCTGATCTTCTGCGGTGGCACGGCGGTGCCCCGCACGATCGACTTCGCCGCCTTCGCGGAGATCGCTCGTGAGGTGGACGCGGTGCTCGTCGCCGATATCGCGCATATCGCCGGTCTGATCGCGGGCGGCGCACACCCCTCGCCGGTGCCGTACGCCGATGTCATCTCCACCACCACCCATAAGACACTCCGGGGTCCGCGCGGCGCGATGCTGATGGCGCGCGAGACCCATGCCAAGGCCATTGACAAGGCCGTCTTCCCCGGGCTCCAGGGCGGTCCGCACAACCAGACCACCGCCGCCATCGCGGTGGCCCTGCACGAGGCCGCCCAGCCCGCCTTCCGTGACTACGCGCATGCCGTGGTCGCCAACGCCAAGGCGCTCGCCGAGGAGCTGCTCGCCCGCGGCTTCGATCTGGTCTCCGGCGGCACCGACAACCATCTGATCCTGATGGACCTGACGCCCAAGGAGGTGCCGGGCAAGGTCGCTGCCAAGGCTCTGGACCAGGCCGGGATCGTGGTGAACTACAACACCGTCCCGTTCGACCCGCGCAAGCCCTTCGACCCCTCCGGTATCCGGATCGGCACCCCCTCCCTCACCTCGCGCGGTCTGTCCACCGAGCACATGCCCGCCGTGGCCGACTGGATCGACCGCGGGGTGACCGCCGCGAAGAGCGGTGACGAGGGCGCCCTCCTCAAGATCAGGGACGAGGTGGCCGAGCTGATGGCCGCCTACCCGGCTCCCGGTCTGCCGACCGGCTGACGCTGACGCCGCGCGCGGGGCCCTGCCCGGCCTCCAGGCCGGGCAGCGGCTGCCACCACTGCTCCTCCGGGATCCGGTCGTCGGCCACCGGCACCGGCAGGCCCACGATCCGGGCGAGCACCCGCTCGACCAGCGTCTCCCCGTGCGCCAGCGGCACGCCTTCCTCCGGTGCTACCGGCGGCACGCCGTCCGTCCGCGACGCGCCGTCCGTCCGTGGCACGCCGCGCGGCGACGGTCCGCCGGATGGTGGTATCTCCAGCGCCCGCCCGAGTGCCCGCAGCTCGCCGGGCAGCCCTTCCTCGGCCATCTCCTGCGCCTCCCCGCTCCGCCTCATGGGCTGTTGTCATCTCCTCGACCGTCTTGTCGGCCGTCTCCGACGGCCCCAGCAGCTGCTCCAGCCGTCTCAGGGCGCGGCTCAGCCGCGACTTGACCGTGCCGCGAGGCCAGCCCAGCGCCTCCGCCGTCTCCGCCTCGTCCAGATCCAGCAGATAGCGGTAGATCACCACCCGCCGCTGCGGCTCGCTCAGCTCCTCCAGCGCGGTCAGCAGCCGCCCCCGCCGCTCGCCCGCCAGCGCCACGGCCGCCGGATCGGCCGATTCCGGTATCACCGGCTCGGCACCGGCCAGCAGAGCCCCCTCCCGGTCCGCCGCCGTCCGCCGCCGACGCGCCGAGCGCACCGCATTACTCGTCTCATGGGCGACGATCCGCAGCAGCCAGGGCCGGAACGCCGCCTCGCTCTGGAACCGACCCAGCGCGAGATACGCCTTCACAAAGGCGTCCTGCACCACATCCTCAGCGTCCGCGCCCGCCCCGAGCAGCCGGGCGGTGCGGTGCGCGATCGGCGCATGGGCCCGCACCAGCTCGGCGTACGCCTCGGTGTCGCCGGCCCGCACCCGCGCGATGATCTGTGCTTCACCAGTCCTCACACCTTTCATACACCGGCGGACGGAGTCTGGTTCCACACCTGAGAGAATGGGTGTCATGGCCCTCGATCGTCCCCGTGCGCTCTCCGGTATCCAGCCCACCGCAGGTTCGTTCCACCTCGGCAACTACCTCGGTGCGATTCGGCAGTACGTCGCGCTACAGGAGACCCACGACGCGTTCTACACCGTGGTCGACCTGCACGCGATCACCGTGCCGCAGGATCCGGCCGAGCTGCGCGCCAACAGCCGGCTCGCCGCCGCGCAGCTGCTCGCCTCCGGTCTGGACCCGGACCGCTGCACGCTCTTCATCCAGAGCCATGTGCCCGAGCACGCGCAGCTCGGCTGGGTGATGAACTGTCTCACCGGCTTCGGCGAGGCGTCCCGGATGACGCAGTTCAAGGACAAGTCGGCCAAGCACGGCGCCGAGCGGGCCACCGTCGGCCTCTTCACCTACCCGATCCTCCAGGTCGCGGACATCCTGCTGTACCAGGCCCACCACGTCCCGGTGGGCGAGGACCAGCGCCAGCACATCGAGCTCACCCGGGACCTGGCCGACCGCTTCAACGGCCGTTTCGGCGAGATCTTCACCGTCCCCGCTCCGTACATCGTCAAGGAGACGGGGAAGATCTACGACCTCCAGGACCCGACGATCAAGATGAGCAAGTCGGCCTCCACGCCGAAGGGCATCATCAGCCTCCTCGACGAGCCCAAGGTCTCGGCGAAGAAGATCAAGAGCGCGGTGACCGACCTGGAGACCGAGATCCGCTTCGACGAGGAGAAGAAGCCGGGCGTCAGCAATCTGCTGACCATCTACTCCACCCTGACCGGCACCGCCATCCCGGAGTTGGAGCGCCGTTACGAGGGCAAGGGCTACGGCGCGCTCAAGACCGACCTCTCCGAGGTGCTGGTCGAGTGGGTCACGCCGTTCCGCGAGCGGACCCAGGAATACCTCGGTGACCCCGCGACGTTGGACGGGATCCTGGCCAAGGGCGCCGAGAAGGCCCGCGCCGTCGCCGCCGAGACGCTGGCCGCCGCCTACGACAAGGTGGGCTTCCTGCCCGCGGCGCGCTGAGGGGCACTGCCCGCGCCCACCGCAGAACACACCGGTCCGGCCCCCCTGACCAGGGGGCCCGCGGACCCGTGTGCCGAAGGACCGAGGAACCTAGCCGCGAAGGCGGCGCAGCCGCCACACTGACACGGGTGCAGCGGCCAGAACCCAGCAGCCCGGGAGGGCCAGGAGGGAGAACGCAGTGGGGACCGTAACGCTCGGCGTTTCGATCGCGGTCCCGGAGCCGTACGGCAGCTTCCTCCAGGAGCGGCGCGCGGGCTTCGGCGACCCGGCCGCCCACGGCATCCCCACCCACGTCACCCTCTTGCCGCCGACCGAGGTCGACGCCTCGGTGCTGCCCGCCGTGGAGGACCATCTGGCGCGGGTCGCGGCCGAGGGGCGGCCGTTCCCGATGCGGCTGGAGGGCACCGGCACCTTCCGGCCGCTCTCGCCGGTCGTCTTCGTCAGGATCGTCGAGGGCGCGGAGGAGTGCGCGGTGCTCCAGGAGCGGATCCGGATGGAGTCCGGGCCGTGCGCGCGTGAGCTCCAGTTCCCGTACCACCCGCATGTCACGGTCGCGCACGGCATCGACGAAGAGGCGATGGACCGGGCGTTCATCGAGCTCAAGGAGTACGAGGCCGCCTGGATGATCAACGGCTTCGCGCTGTACGAGCAGGGGGCGGACGGGGTCTGGCGCCTGGACCGCGAGTACCCCTTCGGGACGGACGAACAGCCGGGCGGCGCCTCGCCCCTGGTGCCCCGTCAGGCCGATCTCTCCCGCCCGGCGGCGCCCCACCGCTAGCCCTCCGGCCGGACCAGCCCCACCCAAGAGGACCAGCCGCTCCAAGAAGACCAGCCGCTCCAAGAAGACCAGCCTCTCCCCGGAGCGGTCGGAAGGTCGTACTCACGCCCTCACCGAAAAGAGTGATGAGCGGAGCATCGGTCCGGGGAACCCGGATATGCGTCTCCGTACCGCTCGTCGGTGCGCCGAGGAGTGAGAACGCGCGGAAGGGTAGTGGCTGATCATGGAATCGTTGACCCGGCTGCCTGTCGTCGGCCCCGCTGTCGCCTGGCTGATGCACACCCACGCCTGGCGCACCTACGCACGGCTCGACCGCGTCCACTGGACCCGGCTCGCCGCCGCGATCACCTTCACCAGCTTTCTCGCCTTCTTCCCGCTCATCGCCGTCGGCGCGGCGATCGGCGCGGCGACGCTCACCGATGCGCAGATGGCCCAGGTGCAGAAGAAGATCGCCCAGCAGATCCCCGGTATCTCCGGCCAGCTCGACCTGGGCGGGCTCGTCCAGAACGCGGCCACCATCGGAGTCGTGGCGGGCGCGCTGCTGCTGTTCACCGGCATCAGCTGGGTGGGCTCGCTGCGCGAATGCCTGCGCGCCGTATGGGAGCTGGAGGAGGACCCTGGCAACCCGGTGATGCGCAAGGTCAAGGACGCCTTCGTCCTGGTCGGACTCGGCGGGGTGGCCCTGGTCTCGTTCGCCGTGTCCACCCTGGCCGCCACCGCCGTGGGCCGGGTCGTCCGGCTCATCGGCATCCCCGAGAACGGGCTCGGCGGCTGGCTGCTGCGGATCGCCGCGTTCGCCGTCGCCGTCGGCGCCGACTTCCTGCTGCTGTGCTACGTCCTGACCTGGCTCCCCGGGGTGGAACCGCCCCGCCGTACGGTCGCGGTCGCCGCGCTCATCGGCGCGATCGGCTTCGAACTGCTCAAGCTGCTGCTCAGCAGTTATCTGAAGGGCGTGGCGGCGAAGAGCATGTACGGGGCCTTCGGGGTGCCCATCGCCCTGCTGCTGTGGATGAACTTCACCGCGAAACTCACGCTGTACTGCGCCGCGTGGACCGCCATCCCGCCCGCCGCCCAGGCCGAGCACGAGGCCGAATGGGCGGCCGAGGCGGACAAGGCCCAGCCTGACGGCAAGACGCAGCCGGAGGAGGACCGGCCGGACGAGGCCCGGCCGTCCGGGCCGACCAAGGTCGATGGGCCCCGCGCCGGCGGGCGGGAGGGCCCGTCGGCGGCGGCGTGAGACCGGACGGTGGCGGCCGGCCGTGCCACACGGGGCCATGGCGGCCGTAAGGCGGCGGCGTACGGATACCGACCGGAGACGGCGGCCGTAAGGCGACCACCGTAAGCCGTGAGGCGACAACCGTAAGGCGACCACGTAAGGCGGCGGCCGTAAGGCGGCCAGGCGGGCAGCTCAGTCGCGGGAGCGGCGCCGTACCAGCTCCGGCAGCGGCCAGCGGCGGTGCACCCCGAAGGCCGCCGCGCCCAGCAGCGCCAGTGAGCCGCCCGCGATGCCCGCCGCGGTCCAGAGGCCGTTGGAGCTTCCGTTGCCCGCCGAGACGGACGCCTGGGTGTCCTTGTGGCTGTCCTTGCCGTCGGCCGACGGGTGGCTCGCGCCCGCCGTGCCCGGCCGGACGAGGGTGCCGACCGGGTTCACCGAGCCCGACGCCTCGAACCCCCAGTCGAGGAGCTTCGCGCTCTCCTTGTAGACCTCGTTCGCCTCGTTGTTCTGCGGGTTCATGACGGTGACCAGCAGCACCCGGTCCCCGCGCTGTGCGACCCCGGTGAAGGTGGAGCCCGCATGCGAGGTGTAGCCGTTCTTGACCCCGGCGATGCCCTTGTAGGGCTCGACACCGTAGCCGGTCAGCAGCCGGTTGGTGTTCTGGATGCCGAAGCTCGAGCGGCTCTTCTCGCCCTTCTTGTCCTTCGTGTACGTTCCGGGGAACTGCGCGGTCGCCGTCGAGCAGTACTCCCGGAAATCCGCCTTCTGGAGCCCCGAGCGGGCGAAGAGGGTCAGGTCGTAAGCGCTGCTGACCTGGCCCTTCTCGTCGTAGCCGTCCGGTGTGACCACATGGGTGTCCCGGGCGTTCAGGTACTTCGCGTGTGCCTGCATATCCCTTACGGTCGCCGGGACACCGCCGTTCATGGCCGACAGCACGTGCACCGCGTCGTTGCCCGAGCGCAGGAAGACGCCGAGCCACAGGTCGTGGACCGTGTAGGTGTAGTTCTCCTTGACCCCGACCAGGCTGCTGCCCTCACCCATCCCCTCCAGGTCCGACAGCTCCACCTTGTGGGTCTTCGTCTTCGGCAGCTTGGGCAGCACCGTGTCCGCGAACAGCATCTTCAGGGTGGACGCGGGCGGCAGCTGCCAATGGGCGTTGTACGAGGCGAGCACATCGCCCGACTCGGCGTCGGCCACCAGCCAGGACTTCCCGCTGAGCCCCTTGGGCAGCGCGGGCGCGCCCTGCTTGAGGTCCACCTGGATACCGGGGCGGCCGAGCCGCTTCCCGCCCACCGTGGACATATGGGCGGGCGGCTTGACCTCGTCGGTGGAGCCGCCCGGCTGGTCGGCGGCGTACGCCGGGGCGACGGTGAGCGGACCGCACAGCAGCAGGGCGGCGGCGGTGGCCAGCGGACCGGCGGCGCGACGGGCAGGGGCGCGGCGGACGCTCTTACGGGTGCGGTCTCGGACGTGAGTGCTGGTGCAGGAAGATGTGGGCACGGAGCTGAACGTACCCGGCGTCGCTGAAGAGGGCGAAAGCAGCGCCGACGTGTTGACGGCAGACCCCCGCGTGGAGGTATCGGCGGACCCGCCCATACTGGGAACCATGAAGCTCAGCCGCCCCGTGTCCTGGTTCCTGCTCGCCTTCGGGGTGTGGAGCTGGGTCATCTGGTTCACCTTTGTCAAAAACCTGTGGAAGGACGCCAGCGGACTCGCCTTCGACGACTCCGGTGATCCCACCGCCTACTTTTGGGTGCATCTGCTGCTCGCGATCACCTCGTTTCTCTTGGGGACGGCGATCGGGGTGATCGGGTTGCGCGGTGTGCGCGCTCTGCGTCGCGATGACGCCTCCCAGTAGCCGTTCGTAGCCGTTCCAGGTAGTCGCTAGGGGAGGGGGCCGGGGATGGTCGTGCTCTATGTCCTGATCGCTGTGGCCGTCATCGGTCTGCTGGCCGGAGTCCACTGGTACGTGTGGCGCCGGCTCGTCCGCGATACGACGGCGCGCGGGGGATGGGCTCGCCGTACGGGCACGGCGGCGGCCTTCGTACTGCCGCTGACCAGCGTCGGGGCGCTGGTCGCGGGCCGCGCGGGCGCGCCCTTCCCGCTCCAGCGCGCACTGGCCTGGCCGGGCTACCTCTGGCTCGCGCTGCTCCTGTATCTGACCCTCGCCCTACTGGTCGGCGAGGCGGTCCGCCCTTTGCTGCGCGCTTGGGTGGGTCGCAAGCCGGCCGAGTCCGCCCAGTCCGCTGATGTGCGGTCGACCGGGGGCCCGGCGGCGGCCGTCCCCGCGGCCGCCACCGGGCCGACAGCCGCGGGCGGCCCGGTCGGCGCCGCCGCGAGCCACGGCGACGGCGGGCCGGCGGCACCCGGCGGTGTGCCGTGCGGCAGCTCGCCGACGATGCTCCCGAGCGACCCCGGGGCCGCGATGGCCGCGATGGCGACGGTGGCCGACGGTGTGGATGCGGCTGGGCATGCGGCTGTGGCTGTGACGCGCGACGCGGCGGCGACCGGGGAGGGCGTGGGCGGTACGCCTGCTGCGAGCGCGGGTGGGGTGGCTGAGGGCGGCTTGGGCAGCGGGGGTGGTGCGGCTGGGGGCGGAGTGGCCGAGAGCGGCGCGGGTGGGGCGGTAAAGGGCGGGGCGGCTGAGGCTGCGGCGAGCGCGGGTGGGGTGGCTGAGGGCGGCTTGGGCGGCTTGGGTGGTGTGGCCGAGGCCGGCGCGGGTGGGGCGGTAAAGGGCGGGGCGGCTGAGGCTGCGGCGAGCGCGGGCCGGGTGGCTGAGGGCAGTTTGGGCAGCGGGGGTGGTGCGGCTGGGGGCGGTGTGGCCGGGGTCGACGGTGTGACTGAGGCTGCGGTGAGCGCGGGCGAGGCGGTCGAGGTCAGCTTGGGCAGTGTGGGTGGTGCGGCTGGGGGCGGTGGGGCCGAGAGCGGCGCGGGCGGGGCGGCTGAGGCTGCGGCGAGTGTGGATGGGGTGGCTGAGGGCGGCTTGGGTAGCTCGGGTGGAGCGGCTGACGGCGATGGGGCGGACAGGGGGCGCGCGGGCGGTGAGGCGCTTGCTGTCTCTCGGCGGCTCTTTGTCGCGCGGACCGTGGCCGGCGCGGCCACCACCGTGGCGGCCGGAACGGTCGGGTACGGGGCGTACACCGTGCTGCGCGGGCCGCGGCTGAAGCGGATCACCGTGCCGCTCGCCAAGCTGCCGCGCCGGGCGCACGGCTTCCGGATCGCCGTCGTCAGCGACATGCACCTCGGGCCGATCCTGGGCCGCTCCCACACCCAGCGCGTCGTCGAGACGATCAACCGCACCCAACCCGACCTCATCGCCGTCGTCGGCGACCTCGTGGACGGCAGCGTGGCGGACCTCGGCCCGGCCGTCGAGCCGTTGCGCCGACTGAGCGCCCGGCACGGCAGCTACTTCGTCACCGGCAACCACGAGTACTTCTCCGGCGCCGACCAGTGGGTGGACCATGTGCGCGAGCTGGGTCTGCGGCCCTTGGAGAACGAGCGCACCGAGCTGCCCGGCTTCGATCTCGCCGGGGTGAACGACGTCGCGGGCGAGAGCGAGGGCCACGGCCCCGACTTCGACAAGGCCCTCGGCGACCGCGACCCCGCGCGCGCCTCCGTGCTGCTCGCCCACCAGCCGGTGGTGATCCACGACGCGGTGAAGGCGGGCGTCGACCTCCAGCTGTCCGGCCACACGCACGGCGGTCAGCTGTGGCCCGGCACCTACGTGGCCGAGCTCGCCAACCCCACCGCCGCCGGTCTCGACCGGTATGGCGACACCCAGCTCTATGTGAGCCGTGGCGCGGGCGCCTGGGGTCCGCCGGTACGGGTCGGGGCGCCGCCGGACGTCACCGTGGTCGAGCTGGCCTCGCCCCGCGCCTGAGCGCGTGCGTCCCCGGTTCACCCACGCGCCCGAGCACCCGCGGCCCGCCTCGTACGCCCCGGATCAGCCGGAGCCGGTGGCCGACCGCTGACCCTCCGCCGGAACGGTGGCGCCCGGTGTACGCTCCCGATCGCTCGCCGGTGCGTCGTCGGCCGCTCGCTCCACCGGCTCCACCGCGATGGGAGCGGACCGGTCGGTGGCCCGTACGGCGCGCTTGTGCGGGAGCGTGGCGTTGCGAATGCCCGAGACGCGGTCGTGCGGGGCGAGCCGGTCCGGGTGACGCAGCGTCTTGTGGACGCAGATCGCGGTCAGCGTGAACCCGGCCGTTACGGCGAGCAGCTGGGCGGGGCTGAGCGCGCTGAGGACCGCCGCCATGCCCTGGGCACCCGAGTCGTGGACGGTGGTGAACAGGTCGGAGGGCCAGGGCTCGTTCATCAGGGTCAGCACGGCCAGGAACAGCCCCGACAGGAACGGCATCACCAACGCCCCCAGCAGCAGCGCCCTCAGGGTCAGCCGCCAGGCCACCAGCGGGCCGCCGTCGTCCGCGACCAGTCGCAGCAGCAACAGCCGTTTCCCGGGTGTCGCGCCGGTGGCCAGCGGCAGCAGGACGAACCAGGCCACGAAGACCACGACGGGCAGCCACGACGGACCCGTGCCGCCGCGCGCGGTCAGCACGGCGGCGGTGAACACCGCCGTCACGCCATATCCGGCCATATCGACGACGAGTGCGGTCAACCGCCGTCCGAACGGCACCGGGCGCGCCGCCAGCGCCCGTCCGTCCAGCGTCTCCAGCGTGGGCAGCATCCGCGCGACCGGCCCGGCCAGCAGCCAGCCGATCACCGCTCCCGAGGTGTTGATGATCAGGTCGTCCACGTCGAAGAGGCGGTACGGGCAGTTGTAGAGGCCCCACACCCCGGTCCACTGCGTCAGCTCGAAGGACAGCGAGACCGCGAAACCGATGCCGGCGGTGCTGCGCAGCGAGCGCCCGAAGTGGTAGCGCAGGAAGACCCCGAGCGGCAGGAGCAGCAGCAGGTTGAAGACGGCTCCGGCGACGGCGGGGTTCTGGAGGATCAGCGCGTTGAGGCCGATCTTGTGGTGCGCCTCCTTCCAGATGTCGCTGAAGGTGTTCCCGGGCGTCCACTGCGGATGGGCCACGAGTGCGAACCGCTCGCACATGTCGGTGGTCTGCTTCGGCAGCGGCACGATCGTCATGCAGTAGGCCGTGAGCAGGTAGTAGAGGAAGCCGTAGAGCGACAGCGTCCGCCCCGGGGACATCACGCCGTAACGGCGGTACAGGAGGACGGCCGTCGGCAGCAGCAACACGATTGCCAGCAGCGGGAAGAGGGCGGCGGCCGTCTTGATCGGCAGAAGGTAGGCGGTGGCCATGCGGAGGACTATACGCCATGTGTATACATCGCGTGTATACGTGGGGTGCATAGCTGCGCATGGCTGCGCATAGCTGCGTATGGCTCTTGATGCGACGAGGGCGGATACGACGAGGGCCCCGCCCCCGGACCGTCCGACAGTCCGGGAAGCGGGGCCCTCGCCCACTCGGCTCCGTGGCGCAGAAGCAGGCGCGGAAGCCTCAGGAGCAGGCGCGGCAGCAGGCTCAGAAGCGGCGCGTGATCAGAGCGCGCTTGACCTCCTGGATGGCCTTGGTGACCTCGATGCCGCGCGGGCACGCCTCGGTGCAGTTGAAGGTGGTGCGGCAGCGCCAGACGCCGTCCTTGTCGTTCAGGATCTCCAGCCGCTGCTCACCGCCCTCGTCGCGGGAGTCGAAGATGAAGCGGTGCGCGTTGACGATCGCCGCCGGGCCGAAGTACTGGCCGTCGTTCCAGAACACCGGGCACGACGAGGTGCACGCGGCGCACAGGATGCACTTGGTGGTGTCGTCGAACCGCTCCCGGTCCTCGGCGGACTGGAGCCGCTCGCGCGTCGGCTCGTTGCCCGTCGTGATCAGGAAGGGCATCACATCGCGGTACGCCTGGAAGAACGGCTCCATGTCCACGACCAGGTCCTTGAGGACCGCAAGTCCCTTGATGGGCTCGACCGTGATGGGCTTCGACCCCTTCCCATCGTGGATATCAGTGATGTCCTTGATCAGCGTCTTGCAGGCCAGCCGGTTGCGGCCGTTGATCCGCATGGCGTCGGACCCGCAGATGCCGTGGGCGCAGGAGCGGCGGAAGGTCAGGGTGCCGTCCAGGTCCCACTTGATCTTGTGGAGACCGTCGAGGACGCGCTCCTTGGGATCGATGTCGATCTGGAAGTCCTCCCAGACCGCCTGGTCCGAGACCTCCGGGTTGAAGCGCCGGATCCGGAAGGTGACGGTGATCAGGTGCGAGGCGGTGGCGTCGGCCGCCTCGGGGGCCTGGTCGGACTTCTCAAGCGTGGGGGTGCTCATCAGTACTTACGCTCCATCGGCTGGTAGCGGGTCTGCACGACCGGCTTGTAGTCGAGGCGGATGGACTCGGAGCCGTCCGCGCCCACCTCTCGGTACGCCATGGTGTGCCGCATGAAGTTGACGTCGTCGCGGTTCGGGTAGTCCTCGCGGTAGTGGCCGCCGCGCGACTCCTTGCGGGCCAGCGCCGAGATGGCCATGACCTCGGCCAGGTCGAGCAGGTTGCCCAGCTCGATGGCTTCCAGCAGATCGGTGTTGAACCGCTTGCCCTTGTCCTGGACGCTGACGTTCTTGTAGCGCTCGCGCAGGTGGCCGATCTCCTCGACGGCCTCCTTGAGCGTCTGCTCGGTGCGGAAGACCATGACGTTCTTGTCCATGGTCTCCTGGAGCGCCTTGCGGACCTCGGTGACCCGCTCGGTGCCGGTGGCGTCGCGCAGGTTCTCCACCTGGTCGCGGACGAACCCGGCCGGGTCCTCCGGGAGCTCGACGAAGTCGGCCTTGGCGGCGTACTCCGCGGCGGCGATGCCCGCCCGGCGGCCGAAGACGTTGATGTCGAGCAGCGAGTTGGTGCCCAGGCGGTTGGCGCCGTGCACCGAGACACAGGCGACCTCACCGGCCGCGTACAGGCCGGGGACGACGGTGTCGTTGTCCGCCAGCACCTCGCCCTGGACGTTGGTGGGGATGCCGCCCATCGTGTAGTGCGCGGTCGGCTGGATCGGGATCGGGTCCGTGTACGGCTCGATGCCCAGGTACGTCCGCGCGAACTCGGTGATGTCGGGCAGCTTGGCGTCCAGCTGCTCCGGCGGCAGGTGGGTCAGGTCCAGGTAGACGTGGTCGCCCTGGGGGCCGCAGCCGCGGCCCTCGCGGATCTCCGTGTAGATGGAGCGGGAGACCACGTCACGCGAGGCGAGGTCCTTCATGACCGGCGCGTACTTCTCCATGAAGCGCTCGCCGTCCTTGTTGCGGAGGATGCCGCCCTCACCGCGGGCGCCCTCCGTCAGCAGGATGCCCATGCGCCAGATGCCGGTCGGGTGGAACTGGAAGAACTCCATGTCCTCCAGCGGCAGCCCGCGCCGGTAGGCGACCGCCTGGCCGTCACCGGTGAGGGTGTGCGCGTTGGAGGTCACCTTGAAGAACTTGCCGCAGCCGCCCGAGGCGAAGATGACGGACTTCGCCTGGAAGATGTGCAGCTCACCGGTGGCCAGCTCATAGGCCACCACACCGGCGGTGCGCTTGACCCCGTCGATCTCGGGGAGCAGCAGGTCCAGGACGTAGAACTCGTTGAAGAACTCCACACCCTCCTTGACGCAGTTCTGGTACAGCGTCTGGAGGATCATGTGGCCGGTGCGGTCCGAGGCGTAGCAGGACCGGCGGACCGGGGCCTCGCCGTGGTTGCGGCTGTGGCCGCCGAAGCGGCGCTGGTCGATGGTGCCGTCCGGGGTGCGGTTGAACGGCAGGCCCATCTTCTCCAGGTCGAGGACGGAGTCGATGGCCTCCTTCGCCAGGATCTCGGCGGCGTCCTGGTCGACCAGGTAGTCACCGCCCTTGATGGTGTCGAAGGTGTGCCACTCCCAGTTGTCCTCCTCGACGTTGGCGAGGGCGGCGGCCATGCCGCCCTGCGCCGCGCCGGTGTGGGAGCGGGTCGGGTAGAGCTTGGTGAGCACCGCGGTGCGGCTGCGCTTGGTCGACTCGATGGCCGCGCGCATTCCGGCTCCGCCGGCGCCGACGATGACGGTGTCGTACTTATGGATCTTCATGAGTGGATACCTCAGCCCCGGGGCCTAGCGGATGTTCGGGTCGAAGGTGAAGATCACCAGAGTGCCGAGCACGATGGTGAACGTCGCCGCCGTGTAGAGCAGCGCCTTCAGCCACAGGCGGGTGGTGTCCCGCTCCGCGTAGTCGTTGATGATCGTGCGCAGGCCGTTCGCGCCGTGCAGCGTGGCGAGCCAGAGCATGATCAGATCCCATGCCTGCCAGAACGGCGAGGCCCAGCGGCCGGCCACGAAGGCGAAGCCGATCTTGGTGACGCCGCCGTCCAGGACCAGCTGGATCAGCAGATGGCCCAGGACCAGGACGACCAGCAGGATGCCGGACAGGCGCATGAACAGCCAGCCGTACATCTCGAAGTTCGTACGGGTCGCCCTGGGCGTCTTGCGGGTACGGGCCCGCGGCGGTTCGATGACCGGGGCCGGATGATCCACGTCGTACCCGGTGACCGGGTCGCTCGCGGGGGTGGTGGTCTCGGCGGACATGTGCGTCAGCTCCCGAACAGTTCGCGCAGCGAGTGCTGGAGGACCGGGTAGAAGGCACCGGCCATCAGCACGACCCAGACACCGACGACGGCCCAGAGCATCTGGCGCTGGTACTTCGCCCCCTTGGACCAGAAGTCGACGGCGATGACGCGAAGGCCGTTGAGGGCGTGAAACAGGATGGCGGCCACGAGGCCGTACTCCATCAGGTTCACGACGGGATTCTTGTAAGTGGCGACCACGTCGTCGTACGCCTCGGGCGAGACGCGGACCAGCGAGGTGTCCAGCACATGTACGAACAGGAAGAAGAAGATGAGGACGCCGGTGACTCGGTGAGCCACCCAGGACCACATGCCTTCCCGGCCGCGATACAGCGTTCCAGCCGGCACGGAAAAACCCTCCGGAAGCGGGATTGGGGCCTGCCGGCTTCACGGTCGGTCGGGCCCGGCCGGGTACGGTCCACCGGCCCTGGCCATGGTACCGACGTGCTGTCGGTGGGTTGCTCCTGGGGGCTCAGGTGTGATCAATCAAGCACGTACGGGCGATCACGCGATGCGAAACCCGGGCATGTCCGGCGAATGGGGCAGGTTGGCGGCCAGTCGGACGAGCCTGGCGCGGGCGATGCGGCGCAGCTCCTCGGCCGTGTTGTCCCGCTCCTTCTCCCGGTCGTTGCCCAGCCGGTCCCGGATTCCGGTGAGCAGCCGGTCGAGCCGCTCCTCGGGCCGCAGACCATCCAGGCAGATGACGAAAACGTGACCGAAACGATGCTCGTACGCGTCATGGGCGGCCCGGAGCGCGGTGTGGGCGGCGAGCGCCCCCAGGCCATGCGCGGGCGGCAGCTCATGACCGACGACCGACTCGTCCGCGAGCGCCTCGTCCAGATCGGCGGCGGTGAGGTCATAGCTGGCCTCGTCCCCGGCGGCCAGCAGCGCCTCCAGATCGGGATACGGGCGGTGGGCCGCGATCAGCCGGGCCCAGCGGCGGCTGCCGCAACAGGAGAGGAACGCGGCCTCGGCCGCGCCGGCGGGGGCGTCGTTGAGCCGGCCGAGGCGGGAAGCCGTGGCGCGGGGCCTGGACCTGGACCTGGACAGCGTGGACTCCTCGGACACGCAGTGGACTCCTCGGACACGCGTGGGGCACGCATCGGATCGGGGATCCGGGGCCGGGGATCCGGGGTCGGACGCCCGGGACCGGATGACCCGGGAGATGCGTGGGAGACGTGGGCTGGGCGTGTGGGCGGTACACGTTAACGACCTACGGGGGCGGGTGTGGCGCAGGGGACGGGATATCACCCGAACGGGGACGTTTTACTGCCTGCGGTGGACGGCATTCGGGGCGCAGAGCGTTTTTCGCCGGGGAACACCCTCGCCTACGGCTTCACCGGGACCGCCCGGCGGCGCTCGCGGGGAGTCGTCCGGGACCGCCCGGCGGCGCTCGCGGGGAGTCGCCCGGACCATCCGGCGGCGCTGAGCCGCCCGGACCGCCCGGCGGCTCGGCCGGGAACGGCCCGGTGGGCTTCGTCGGGCACCGCCCGGTGGGCTTCACCGGGAACGGCCCGGTGGCCTTCCCGGGCACCACCCGGCGGCCTTCACCGGGCACCGCCCGGCGGCCCGGCACCCGCCGCCGGGCATCCGCCCGGCGGCCGCCACCGTAAAAACGCCTGACAGCGCCTGTGACGGGGAGGGGCGAAGGAGGGACACAGCCATGGGATTGCCGCTCAGAGCCACCAAGGCGTCCTGCGCCCGTGGCCTCATCGCCGGCGCCGCCGTCACCTTCGTCCTGATAGCCCTCGGCTGTCAGCAGACGGGTGCCGGCCGGCCCCCGGCCGGCACCGGCACCTCGCCGGCGCACACCTCGGCGCACGCCACACAGCACACCTCCGCACACACCACGGCCACCGGCCCGGCGACCACCTCCCCGGCGCGGTCCCCCTCGGGCGCCCCGCCCCGCACCATCCCCTCCGTCCGCGACTTCACCCCGGCCTCGGGCCCCGGCTGGCGGCCCGGCAGCGGCAGCCGGGTGGTGGTCGACCTCCAGGGCCCGCTCGCCGACGAGGCCCGCCTGATCGCGGCCGAGCTGGGGCTGCGTACCGCCTCCGGGACCGCCCGCAGCGGTGACCTCTCCCTCGCGCTCGCCCCGAAACAGAGCGGCGGCAAAGAGGCGTACACGCTCACCGTCGACAAGGGCCGCGCCCGGATCACCGGTCCGGGCCAGGCGGGCGTCTTCTACGGCACCCGCACCGTGAAGCAGGCCCTGCGCTCCGGCGGCCGCCTCCCCGAGGGTGTGATCCACGACCGGCCCGCCCGCGCCCAGCGCGGCCTCAACCTGGACATCGCGCGCAAATTCTTCACGGCCGAGTGGATTCAGGCACGGATGCGCCAGATGGCCGATCTCAAGCTCAACCAGCTGGCCCTGCACTTCTCGGACGATCAGGGTTTCCGCATCCAGAGCAGCACCCATCCCGAGATCGTCTCGGCCCAGCACCTCACCAAGACCCAGGTCCGGCAGATCGTGGCGCTCGGGCAGCGGCTGCACATCACCGTCATCCCGGAGATCGACTCGCCGGGCCACCTCGGCGCGGTCATCAGGGCGCATCCGCAGCTCCAGCTGCGCAACGCCGGCGGCACCACGTTCCAGGGGGCCGTGGACATCTCCAATCCGGCCTCCGCCCGCATCGTCGATCAGCTGATGCGCGAATACGCCCCGCTCTTCCCCGGCCGCTGGTGGCATCTGGGCGCCGATGAGTACCTCGCGCTGACCGTCAAGGACCCCCAGGCGTCGTTCCCGAAGCTCGCGGCCGCCGCGAAGGAGCGGTACGGCCCCAGCGCCCGGGTGCAGGACCTGGCCACCGGCTGGCTGAACGACCGGGCGCGGCTCGCGCGGCAGCTGGGCAAGCGGCCCAAGGCGTGGAACGACGGCTTCTTCGCCGGCGGCGTCGTCAAACCCGACAAGAACATCGAGGTGGAGTACTGGACGGGACGGCTGAAGGAGACCGCCCGGCAGCCGCTGGAGTATCTGAAGGAGGGCCGGAAGGTGGTCAACCTCAACGACGCGTACCTCTACTACGTGCTCGGCGAGCCCGGCGGCTTCACCTATCCGACCGGAGAACGCATCTACGACGAGTGGTCCCCGGCGATCCTGCGCGGCTCCACGCCCATCGCCGACAAGAGCCTGACCGGGCCGGACAGGGTGCTCGGTGCCCGTTTCGCCGTCTGGGGTGACCACCCCGAGGCCCAGACCACCACACAGGTGGCCCAGGGCATCCGGCTGCCGCTCGCGGCGCTGGCCCAGAGGGTGTGGGATCCCGGGAAGCCGCCGCTGAGCTGGTCCGACTTCACCAGGCTGGCCGAGCGGCTCGGGGTCTGAGACGCGTGCCGGGCGGGCTGGGGCACGTGCTGGGTGGGGCTGAGAGGCGTGCTGGGCGGGCCGATGCACGTGCTGAGCGGTCTGCGGAGGCTGCTGGGCGGGCTGGGAAAAGAAAGGACGGTCGGGGCCGCCACCCCCCACAGGAGAGGCCCCGACCGTCGTCCAGGGAGAGCCCGCGAAGGGCTCGTACTCCTTACAGCGTCGCACGCTTCGATTCCGTCACACCTCCCCTTGCACGAAAACCGGGGAGTTCACCCCGCGTCCAGGGGCCGGTTCCGCTCTGGACGTGACCGGTCGGATGCCCGTAACGTGCAGGTCCGCGCTCCGGGCGCGGGCAGAGGCTTATTTTCTCGCGTGGTCTGGAGCGGGCCACGTTCCCAGGGGGACTCGAAGACCATGTATCCGTGTGGGAACTGCCGGGCTGTCGCCGTCGGCCCCGACGGGCGCTGTGCCGCATGCGGAACCTACCAGCAGCAGCTCCAGCAGCCGTCGGTCCCGCCGCAGACGCCGCAGCCACCGCCGATGCCCGGCGGCTACCCGGCGGCCCCGCCGATGGGCATGCCGGCCGGCGGGGTCGATCTGCGGCGCGGCCTTTCCACCACGCTCGTGGTGCTCTTCGGTGTGGCGCTGCCGGCGCTGATCTTCCTGCTCGTGGCGCGCTCCAACCAGTTCGGCGTGCTCGGGGACATGCTCGACGCCATCGAGGGCAAGTCGGTCTCCTTCAGCCAGAGCGACCTCGACGACGCCGATGACATGTTCACCACGGCGCGGATCATCTACTCGCTGATCACCCTCGCGATCGCCGTCGTCTGGGCCATCTGGTTCCGCCGGCTGCGGCTGAACGCCGAGGTCTTCGCACCCGGTCAGCACCGCTTCGGCAGCGGCTGGGCAGCCGGTTCGTGGTTCACCCCGGTGGTCAACCTCTGGTTCCCCAAGCAGATCGCCAACGACATCTGGCGCGCCAGCTCCCCGCAGGGGCCGCACGCGGTCAGCCGCGGTCTGCTCAACGGCTGGTGGGTGACCTGGATCGTCGCGCTGGTCGCCAACGCCATCAGCGGCCTCCGATACAACATTCTGCGGGCCAAGGTCGAGAGCGATGACTACTCCCCTACTCCCTCCGAGGCCAAGAGCGACATCGAGAGCCTGCACTCCATCCTGGCCTTCGACATGGTCGCCATCATGATCTTCGTCGCCGCCGCGGTCCTCGCGCTGCTGCTGGTCCGGCAGATCACCGCGATGCAGGAGCAGCGGGCCTCGCTGCCGCCGCAGCTGGCCGGCCCGGCGCCGTACGGTATGTCCGCGCCGAACCCGTACGGCGCCCCGGCACCCGGGCCCGCCCCGTATGGTGCTCCCCAGATGCCGCCGACCCCGCCGCCCGGCCAGCCCGGTCAGCAGTACCCGCCCTACGGGCAGGGCTAGCCCGCGGGTACGCCGGAATCGACTGGACCACGGATTCTCCAAGTGGGGCAGGAAGAGAGCGTGCAGGGGGACGACGCGGAACTGACCGCCGCGGTGAGTGCGGCGCAGAAGGGGGACGAGACCGCCTTCCGGACCGTGTACCGGTCCGTGCACCCTCGCCTCCTCGGCTATGTGCGCACGCTGGTCGGTGACGGAGACGCGGAGGACATCACCTCCGAAGCGTGGTTGCAGATCGCGCGCGACCTGCAACGCTTCAGCGGTGACGCCGACCGCTTCCGGGGCTGGGCGGCCCGGATCGCCCGCAACCGGGCACTGGATCACATACGGATGCGCGGACGCCGCCCCGCCATCGGCGGCGACGAGTCGGAGCTGGAGTTCCGCGCCTCCGACGCGGACACGGCCGGGGAGGCGATGGCGGCCGTCGGCACCGGCCGGGCGCTCGGGCTGATCGCCCAGCTGCCGCAGGACCAGGCCGAGGCGGTGGTGCTCCGGGTGGTTCTCGGCCTCGACGCCAAGAGCGCGGCCGCGGTGCTCGGCAAGCGGCCGGGGGCGGTGCGCACCGCGGCCCACCGGGGCCTGCGGCGGCTCGCCGACCTGATCGGACCGGTGCCCGGGGGCGATCCGGCGGTGCTCGACGGCATCCCGGGGCAACGTGAGTCACACGGCGGCGGCGCAACCAAGCCGGGTGTGGCGAAGTCTGCTGGTGTGACGGATTCACGCGCGCCAACGCAGAAGGACATGTGATGGCCGAAGACCACCGCTACAGCTGGCTGGATGACAGTGCCGCGGAGCGGTTGCTTCGCGGCGAACCGGTCGAGGGGCAGCCCATGGCCCCCGACGGCCGGGGTGACCAGTCATATGCCGAAGCGGAACGGTTGGCGGCCGTGCTCAGCGCCGTCGCCGACGCGGCCCGCCCCACGGCCCGCGCCGACGCGTCCCCGCTTCCCGGCGAGGAGGCGGCCGTGGCCGCCTTCCGGGCGGCCCGCGCCGAGGCGGAGGCCGTGGCCGGAATGGGTACCGTCCGGCGGCTGTGCCGGATCCGGCGGCTCAAGGAGCGGCAGCCGCGGCTGCGCCGCCCGCTGCGCGCGGGCATGGTCGCGGCGGTGGCCGGGTGCGCGCTGAGCGGGTTCGCGGTCGCGGCGGCGGCGGGTGTGCTGCCGACCCCGTTCGGCCAGAGCGACGGCACACCGGGCCCCTCGGTGAGCATGTCGGGGACCGGACCCGGCGGGGTGTCCGCCCGTCCGGAGATCTCGAAGGACGGCGGTACGACGACGCCCGACCCCAGCGGCTCGTCCGACAACGATGCCAGCGACGTGGGCGCGAACGGCGCCCAGGGCGGAGCGGCCTCCTCCCACCCCGGGGACGACGGCGGGAACAAGGGACAACACAAGGGCGAGAACAAGGGGAACAGCGGCGAGAACGAGGGCAAGGGCAACAGCGGCAAGACGGAGAACCCCTCCTCGAACGGGAACGCCGGCGTTCCGCAATGGGCCCTCGACGTCTGCACCCGGTATCTGGCGTCGGAGTCCGGCACGGGCGCGGACCTCGACGAGAAGTCGCTGAAGAAGCTGACGAAGGCGGCCGGGGGCGCGTCCGCCATCCATGGCTACTGCACCGAGATCCTCGCCGGGGACAGTGGGGGCGGCCCGCGTACCGACACCGGTTCGGACGGCACCGACACCGGTTCGGGCGGCGGTGACGACGCGGGAAATGACGAGGGGGGCGGCGACTCCGCGGCGCCGCCCCCTCCGCCCGACACCACCGATACGCCGAGTGACCCCGGCACCGGCTCGGGTTCCGGCACCGACTCCGGCTCCGGCTCCGGCTCCACGCCATCGACGCCGGGTGACTCCGTGACCTCGACGGACCCCGTGACATCGACGGGTTCGTCCGCTTCGGCCGACCCCACGACCAGCGGGTGAACGGGTAAGGGCAGAGGCGTCAGCAGCCAGGTGTGACGTTTTTGCGGGTGGTGACGCTGAAAGAAACGGGCCGACTGGTCATCGGCCGCGCGGGAGCCGAGGTTCCCCCCGTACCGACGGCTCCGCGCATCCGGCGCGGGCAGAGCACGTTCCCCCGGCTCTGCCCGCGCCCCTTTCCCGCCCGTGCCGGTCGGGCCGGCCGCGCCGCACGGCTCACCGGTAGCTCACCGGTGGCTCACTTGTAGACCACGACCTTGTCGCCCGCCTTCACTTGGTCGAAGAGTGCGGCGATCTTCTTCTTGTCCCGGACGTTCACACAGCCGTGCGAGGCGCCGCTGTAGCCGCGGGCGGCGAAGTCCGCCGAATAGTGCACCGCCTGGCCGCCGCTGAAGAACATCGCATACGGCATCGGGGTGTCGTAGATCGTCGACACATGGTCCCGGCTCTTGAAGTTGACCTGGAACAGCCCCTCCCGGGTCGGGGTGTACTCCGAGCCGAAGCGCACGTCCATCGCCGACACCACCCGGCCGTTGATCATCCAGGCCAGGGTGCGGCTGCTCTTGCTGATGCACAGCACCCGGCCGGTCTTGCACCGCGGATCCGGCTTGGCCAGGGGGAGCGTGGTCGGCGGATACAGCGCGTCGTGGGTGGGCGTCTTGGTCGCCGAGCGCAGTGAGGCCCAGGTGCGCTGGTCCACCGAGCCGGTGGCCGTCAGGCCGTGGCCGCGCTGGTAGGCGCTGACCGACGCCTGCGTGACGGTACCGAAGTAGCCGGTCGGATTGCGGTGGAAGAGGCCCAGCGCGCGCAGCCGGGCCTGGAGCTCGCGCACGCGGTCCGAGGTGGTGCCGAAGGCGATGACCGGTGGGGCCACCCTCGGCGCGGTGCGCCGTGGTGGGGCGGGCTCGGTGGTGCGCGGTGAGCGCACCACGGCCTTGGCCGAGGGCTTGGCCGTCGGTTCGTGGGTGAAGGTGCGACGCGGCCGGGGCGTCTCCCGCGCGGACGCGCTGGTGTCGGCCCGTGCCCGGGGTCTCTCCTGCCCCCGGCCGTCCACGGTCGTCTCGCCCGCCCGGCACCCCGCGATCAGTGCCGCCGCCGTGGCTGTGGCCAGCGCCGTGCCCACCACCGCTGTCCGGTGCATCCGACCCCCCACTCCACTGATCTTTTGCCCTGAATGCTTCCCGGGGCTGCCACGGGGCGAACCTCGACGCATGCTGTGTAGGAGGCCCCTAGCGGAAGAGGACCCGGTATCAGCCATCAGGAGGCGTGACCCATGGCGCGCGAGTCGGAGTCCGGATTCCCCGTCGAGCCGGTGTACGGGCCCGGTGCGCTCAGCGGCTGGGACCCGGCCGAGCGGCTGGGCGAGCCGGGCGGGTATCCCTTCACCCGTGGGGTCCATCCCACGATGTACACCGGCCGTCCCTGGACGATGCGGCAGTACGCGGGGTTCGGCACCGCCGCCGAGTCCAACGCCCGCTACCGGCAGCTGATCGAGCACGGCACCACCGGACTGTCGGTGGCCTTCGACCTGCCGACCCAGATGGGCTACGACTCCGACGCCCCCCTCGCACATGGCGAGGTCGGCAAGGTCGGGGTGGCCATCGACTCGATCGAGGACATGCGGGTGCTGCTGGCGGGCATTCCGCTGGACCGGGTCTCGACCTCCATGACCATCAACGCGCCGGCGGCCCTGCTGCTGCTCCTGTACCAACTCGTCGCCGAGGAGCAGGGCGTGGCAGGCGGTCGGCTGACCGGCACCGTCCAGAACGACATCCTCAAGGAGTACATCGCCCGCGGCACCTACATCTTCCCGCCCGGCCCCTCGCTGCGGCTGGTCGCGGACATCTTCAAGTACTGCAAGGCCGAGCTGCCGAAGTGGAACACCATCTCGATCTCCGGCTACCACATGGCCGAGGCCGGGGCCTCGCCCGCGCAGGAGATCGCCTTCACGCTCGCCGACGGCGTCGAGTACGTCCGTACGGCCGTCGCGGCGGGCATGGACGTCGACGACTTCGCGCCCCGGCTCTCCTTCTTCTTCGTCTCCCGCACCACGCTGCTGGAGGAGGTCGCCAAGTTCCGGGCCGCGCGCCGGATCTGGGCGCGGGTGATGCGGGAGGAGTTCGGGGCCCGCGATCCGAAGTCCCAGATGCTGCGCTTCCACACCCAGACCGCGGGCGTCCAACTCACCGCCCAGCAGCCCGAGGTGAACCTCGTACGCGTCGCGGTGCAGGGCCTGGCCGCCGTGTTCGGCGGCACCCAGTCCCTGCACACCAACGCCTTCGACGAGGCCATCGCCCTGCCCACCGACACCTCCGCCCGGCTGGCGCTGCGCACCCAGCAGGTGCTGGCACACGAGACCGATGTGACGGCGACCGTGGACCCCTTCGCGGGCTCCTACGCCGTCGAGTCGCTCACCGACGCCGTGGAGGAGGCGGCCGTCGGCCTGCTGCGGCGGGTCGAGGACCTGGGCGGTGCCGTGGCCGCCATCGAGCGGAACTTCCAGAAGGAGGAGATCGAGCGCAACGCCTACCGGATCGCCCAGGAGACGGACGCGGGCGAGCGGGTGGTGGTCGGCGTGAACCGCTTCCGGCTGGACGAAGAGGCGCCCTACGAGCCGCTGCGGGTCGACCCGGAGATCGAGGCCCGGCAGCGCGACCGACTCGCCCGGCTGCGCGCCGAACGCGACCGGTCGGCGGTGGGCGCGGCGCTGTCGTCCCTGCGGAAGGCCGCCGAGAGCGAGCCGGGTACGGCCAATGTGCTGTACCCGATGAAGGACGCGCTCGCGGCGCGGGCCACGCTCGGCGAGGTCTGCGACGCGCTGCGGGAGGTGTGGGGGACGTACCGGCCGGTGGACGCGTTCTGAGGCAGCCGTGACGGCGTGGGCGGTGCGAGGGGGGCGGTGCGAGGGGGCGGTCCGCCCACAGCCCCGGCCCCGCGCTTCGCGGGGCCGGGGCTGTGTGGGGCGGGACCGTGTGGGACCGGGGCGCGGGGTGAATCCGCGTGGGTCGGGTCTTGTGTGGGGCGGGTCGCGGGGCGGGTCTGTGGGGGTCGGGCCGCGAGGGGGGTGGGCCGTGGGTGTGGCGTACCGCCAGGGGGTGGGCCGTGGGTGTGGTGCACCGCTAGGGGGCGGCCGTGCGGTGTGGCGTATCGCCAGGGGGTGGGCCGTGGGTGTGGTGCACCGCTAGGGGGCGGCCGTGCGGTGTGGCGTATCGCCAGGGGGTGGGCCGTGGGTGTGGTGCACCGCTAGGGGGCGGCCGTGCGGTGTGGCGTATCGCCAGGGGGTGGGCCGTGGGTGTGGTGCACCGCTAGGGGGCGGCCGTGCGGTGTGGCGTATCGCCAGGGGGTGGGCCGTGGGTGTGGTGCACCGCTAGGGGGCGGCCGTGCGGTGTGGCGTATCGCCAGGGGGTGGGCCGTGGGTTTGGCGCACCGCTAGGGAGCGGCCGTGCGGTGTGGCGTATCGCCAGGGGCGGGCCGTGCGGTGTGGCGTACCGCCAGGGGGCGGGCCGGTGGCGCATCGCCAGGGGGTGGTCGCGGGTGTGGCGTACCGCCAGGGGGCGGGCCGGTGGCGTACCGCCAGGGGGCGGTCGCGGGTGTGGCGTACCGCCAGGGGCGGACCGTGGGTTTGGCGCACCGCTAGGGAGCGGCCGTGCGGTGTGGCGCATCGCCAGGGGTGGGCCGTGCGGTGTGGCGTACCGCCAGGGGTGGGCCGGAGGTGTGGCGCACCGCCAGGGGGCGGGCCGTGGGTGTGGCGTACCGCCAAGGGGGCGGGCTGTGGGGCAGGGTCGCCGGGGCTGGTCGTCCCCGGCTCGTTGTCAGGGGTGTGGGTGACACTGGAGCCATGTCGTCGTCACCCCGCCGCACCTGCCCGGTCTGCACCCGTGAGATCGCGGTCGTCGGCGGGCGCTTCGCCCGCCACGACCCGCCGGGGCGGCGCGCCGGCTATGAGCTGATCTCCTGCCCCGGCTCGCGGCGGATGGCGCCGCTGCTCACCACCCCGCCGAAGCTGTTCGGGGAGGACGAGCCGCCCACGCCGGGGCAGCAGGCGCTGTTCTAGGCGGCGCCCAGCAGCCTGGCGGCGATCGCCACCCCCGGGCTGGAGTCCGTCAGCGCCTCCATGAGCTGATCACCGGCGGCCTTCAGCGCGGTGTCGTCCATCGGGCCCAGCGCGTCCAGTACGAACATCGCCCGGGTGGTGTCGTGGGTGAGCCGGGTGCGGGTGCACTGGCGCCAGTTCCAGCGGCGGCAGGTGACGCCCGCGTCGTCCCGCCACACCACCTCGCCGGGCGCCGGGTGCTCCACCACGGGCTCGCCCCCGGCCGTCGTCTCGAAGGTCTCGTCGCCCTCGGCGCGCACGAGCCGGGCCGCGCCCACGTATTGGGAGAGGTCCTCGCCGCCCAGGGGGATCACATGCCCGACCGAGATCGCGTTGTAGATGTCGGTCAGCCGGTCCACCCGGGGCAGTCCGGCGGACACCCGGCGCAGCAGCGCCTCCGCGCTGGGCCGGGTGCGCTGCGGCTTCGCCCCGAAGGCGCGGAACGCCTCCCGCCAGGCGGCCAGATGCGGATGCTCCTCCACCGGCCCGTCCCCGAACCGCTCCCGCGCCGCCGACTCGGCATCGGCCAGCAGCCGCTCGCTCAGTTCGTCGCTCGGGCCGGGACGCAGCCCCTCGGCGGTGATGAGCAGCGCGCGGTAGTCCGGGCGCAGGGCGTGCACCGCGGGGTCGATGGCGGCGGAGTCCAGCCAGCCTGCGGTGTCGGTCGTCATGTCTCTCCTCGGGCCGGTACTGCCGTTCAGGTGGTCCAATATGCCATACGGCCGAGTGCAGTGTGGTGTACGGCCCGGGGTGTGCGGCCGACGTGCGTACGTCCCGGCGTTCGTGGTGTGACCGCGTACCGCTAGAACAGCCCGAGCTGGACGGTGAGCATGGCGAGGACGACGACGAGGGCCCAGCCGCACAGGTGCTCCACCAGGTGGTCGTGGTCGTCGGAGGGGCCTCCGGTGCGGGAGTGGGGGCCGGTGCGGCGCGCCGCGATGTCGGTCATGCGGGTGTCCTCTGTGCTCAGCGATGATCGTGACGCAAGTGGTGAACGTGGTGAAAGTTGAGTAAACAGGTCATCACCGGTGCCCAGGGTGCGCGGAGAAGCCACCTGCGGTAAAGGGGAAGTGGCCGAACTCACCCGAGGAGGTCCCCGGTGACCAGCGTCATTCCCAAGGGTCTCGGCGAGCGGGTCCGCGCCCTGGCCGGCGGCGAGGTGACTTCCCGCGCACTGGTCGAGCAGGCGCTCGAGCGCATCGCCGAGACGCAGCCCACGCTGAACGCCTTCCGCCGCGTGCGGGCCGAGGCCGCCCTGCGCGAGGCGGCCGAGGCCGACCGGCGGCTGGCGGCGGGGGAGCGGCTGCCGCTGCTCGGGGTGCCGATCGCGGTCAAGGACGACACGGATGTGGCGGGCGAGCCCACCGCCTTCGGCTGCTGCGGCGACTTCCCGGCCAAGGCGGCGGACGGCGAGGCGGTACGGCGGCTGAGGGCGGCCGGGGCGGTGATCGTCGGCAAGACCAACACCCCCGAGCTGGGCCAGTGGCCGTTCACCGAGGGCCCCGCCTTCGGCGACACCCGTAACCCCTGGAACCCGGCGTATACCCCCGGCGGCTCCTCCGGCGGCGCGGCGGCCGCCGTCGCCGCCGGTCTCGTCCCCGCCGCGCTCGGCTCCGACGGCGCGGGCTCGATCCGTATCCCCGCCGCCTGGACGCACCTCATCGGCATCAAGCCCCAGCGCGGCCGGATCTCCACCTGGCCGGACGTGGAGTCCTTCAACGGCATCACCTGCATGGGTCCGCTGGCCCGTACGGTCGCCGACGCGGCGCTGCTGCTGCATGCCGCGAGCGGCAACTGCGAGGGGGATCTGCACTGCCCGGAGCCGGTGGATGTGCTGTCCGCCGTGGAACGCGATCCGGGGCGGCTGCGCATCGCCTTGTCGTTCAAGACGGCCTTCACGGGTACGCCGAAGAGACTGGACCCCGTCGTACGGACCTCGGTCATCCGGCTCGCCGAGCGGCTGACGGCACTCGGTCATGAGGTCGTGGCGGCCGAGCCGCGCTACGGGCTGGTGGGCCTCTCCTTCCTGCCGCGCGCCACCGCCGGGCTCATGGAATGGTCCGGCCGCGTCCCCGACCCGCTCCTGCTGGACGTCCGCACCCGCTCCGCCGCCCGCAACGGCCGCCTGCTGGGCGGCGCCGCGCTGCGGTGGGCGCGGGCGCACGAGGAGTCGTTGCAGCGCCAGGTCGGGGCGATCTTCCAGCGCTTCGACGTCGTCCTCTCCCCGACGACGGCCACACCGCCGCTGCGGATCGGGGCCATGGCCCGGCTGTCGAGTTGGCAGACCGACCGGGCGATGATCGCGGCGTGCCCGTACGCCTGGCCGTGGAACGTGCTGGGCTGGCCCGCGATGAACGTCCCCGCCGGGTTCGCCGACCCCGAGGGCACGCTGCCCCTTGGCGCGCAGTTCCTCGGTCCGGCGGGCAGCGAGCCCATGCTCATCTCGCTGGCGGCTCAGCTGGAGGCCGATCAGCGGTGGTACGAGCGCTGGCCTTCGCTCTAGCCGGCGCCGAGGCGGAGGCCGGTGCCCGTGCCCTGTGCGTGGCGGGTCCGTGCTCGGTCGAGGGTGGCGTCGAAGTCGCGCTGGGTGTCGTCGCACGCCAGTGGAGGAGATCGGCGAGGAGGCGTTCCAGGGGCTCGCCGGGGCTGCGGCGCCGGCCCTCTCCGGACAGCGTGTACGTCTGGAACATGTGGGGTTGGGCGCAGAAGGGGGGCGGGGAACGTACGGCGCAGGGGCTGCGGGGCGTGCTGCCCCCCAAGGCCGTCGCCGACGTCCCGGACGTCTGGCCGAGCGGCGAGCCGGGGGTGGCTGCCGGGATGAGCCGAGGCCGGTGCCTGGCGCGGTGTCCCTTCCGCGCGCGGTGTCCCTGCCTGGCGCGGTATCCCCGCCTAGCGCGGTATGACTGCCGCGCCGGAGCGGAGGCCGTCGAGCAGGAGGCGCACGATCGCGTGGGCGCCGTCCTCCCAGTCGGGCTGGTCATGGCTGGTGCAGATGCCGCCCATCGCGCGGAAGACGGTCTCCGGTGTGACATCCGCGCGGATCTCCCCGGCCGTGACGGCGGCGGTCATGATCGTGGCGATGGCCTCGGTCATGTCCGTCCGGGCCTGCGCGAAGACCGGTGATCCGGTGTTCATGACCGCCTCCAGTGCGACGGCCATGCCCTGGCTGGCCGCCGAGTGCGCGATGAGCTGCCGCAGGAACGTGCGGAGCGCGTCGTACGGGGCGAGCTCGTCCAGTAGGCGGGGCACCGCGCCGCACAGGTCCTCCACCCGCTGCCGGTAGACGGCCTCGATCAGCGCCTCACGGGTGGCGAAGTGGCGGTAGAGCGTGCCGACGCCGACCCCGGCCCGGCGGGCGATCTCCTCGATGCGGATGTCCAGCTCGCCGGCCTCGAAGGCGTCGCAGGCCGCCGCGATGAGGGCGTCGCGGTTGCGGGCGGCGTGTGCGCGCAGGGGCTTGTCCTTGCCGGTGGTGGCCACGGTGCCACCGTACCGGAATCTGATTCCGGTACGGTTACCGGAATCAGATTCCAGTTTCAGGGAAGGCGGCACACTGATGCGGTACACCACCTTCGGCAGGCGTACTGGCCTGCGGGTATCCGAGTACGCGCTCGGCACCGCGAACTTCACCACCACGGATCGCGAGCGGTACCGGGCGATCTTCGACGCCTTCGCCGAGGCGGGCGGCACGTTCGTCGACAGCGCCGACCGTTACCAGGGCGGGGCGTCCGAGACGCTGCTCGGCGAGCTGCTCGCCGCCGATCGGGACCACTTCGTGCTGGCCACGAAGTACAGCGCGGGGAGAGGCGATCGCACGGGGATCAGCGCGACCGGCAACAGCCGCAAGAACATGATCCGTTCGCTGGAGGCGAGCCTGAGGCGGCTCGGCACGGACTACATCGATGTGTACTGGGCGCATATGCCCGACACGATCACGCCGGTCGAGGAGATCGTCGCGGCCTTCGACGACCTGGTCCGCGCCGGGAAGATCCTGCACGGCGGGCTGTCCAACTTCCCCGCCTGGCGGGTGGCGTCGGCGGCCACGGTGGCCGAACTGCGCGGCCGGGCGCCGATCGTCGGCATACAGGTCGAGTACAGCCTGGCCGAGCGCACCGCCGACCGCGAACTCCTGCCCATGGCGGAGGCGTTCGGACTCGGTGCCGCGCTGTACGCGCCGCTGGCGGGCGGAATGCTGACCGGCAAATACCGCACCGGTGCGGACGGGCGGCTGAGCCGCCAGGGTGCGGGGGTGCGGGTCGAGGACGGTGACCAGAAGACCGCCGTCCTGGACACCGTCCTCGCGATCGCGGCCGAGACCGGGGTCTCGGCGGCCCAGGTCTCCGTGGCCTGGCTGCGGGCGCACGCGGCCCGCGCCGCCACGGCCTACATCCCCGTCATCGGCCCCCGCACGAGCGAGCAGCTGACCGAATATCTGGACGCGTTGGACCTCACTCTGACCGAGGCCCAGTACGCCCGCCTGGCCCAGGTCAGCGCCGTCTCCCTGGGCAACCCCAACGAGACGGCGGCCGCGGCCCGCGCGGCAAGCCTGGGAGGCGACGCCGACCGTGTCGCCCTGCATCCGGTGCCGGTGATCTGAGCGGGGGCGGGCGCTCCGCGCTGGGGCCGCTCGGCTCGGGTGGGTGCGGGTTCCGTCTCGCGTCGAAGGCGCGGACGGAACCCGCACCCGACTACGGGGCCAGGATGTCCAGCTCGCGCAGGGCCCCCACGGTGATCTCCCTCGTATAGCGCTCCGCCGCCTCCGCGTCGCCCGCGCGGACGGCCTCGGCGACGCGGACGTGGAGGGTGACCGCCTCCGGGTCGGGGTCGCTGAACATGACCTGGTGCTGGGTGCGGCCGGTCAGGACCTCCGCGACGACATCGCCCAGGCGCGCGAACATCTCGTTGCCCGAGGCGCGCAGGATCACGTGGTGGAAGGCGATGTCGTGGATCAGGTACGCGGGCAGCTGCTGGCCGCGTGAGGTGGCGACCATGTTGAGCGCGTGCTCGGTGAGTTCGGCGCACTGCTCCGGCGTGGCGTGCTCGGCGGCCAGCGCGGCGGCGGCGGGTTCGATGGCGGAGCGGAGGGCGGTGAGGGAGCGCAGCTGGCGGGGGCGGTCGGGGCCGGCCAGGCGCCAGCGGATGACCTGGGGGTCGAAGACGTCCCACTCCTCGGTGGGCCGCACCGTCACCCCGACCCGGCGGCGGGACTCCACCAGGTGCATGGACTCCAGGACCCGCACCGCCTCCCGGACCACTGTGCGGGAGACGTCGAAGCGCCGCTCCAGTTCGTCGGTGCGCAGCACGGTGCCCGGTGGGTAGTCGCCCGCCGTGATGGCGGGGCCGAGGGACTCCAGGAGCCGGTCGTGCAGCCCCCTGGCCTTGGGCCTCTGACCACGGCCCGCGGGCCCCTGTTCGTCCATGCGCTCAGCCTACGTGGCCGTTCAGCGGCAAATAAGTATGACTTTTAAGTCACAGACTCTTGAATACGTCGTATCTGTGGGGTTGAGTGTGCCCGGCGCCGAGGTCGAAGAAGACAGCGAGGTTTCACACAATGCACGCCCCCCAGGTTGTCGTGGTCATGGGAGTGTCCGGCACGGGCAAGACCACGGTCGGCCCCCTGCTGGCGGAGGAGCTCGGCGTTCCGTACGCCGAGGCGGACGACTTCCACCCGCCGGCCAACATCGAGAAGATGTCGGCCGGGATCCCGCTGGACGACGACGACCGGCGTCCCTGGCTGGATGCCATCGGTGCCTGGGCCCATGACCACGCCGAGGGGGGTGGGGTGGTCAGCTGCTCCGCGCTCAAGCGGGCGTACCGCGACCGGCTGCGGTCCGCCGCGCCCGGCATCGTCTTCCTCCATCTGACGGGTGATCGCTCGCTGATCGCCGAGCGGATGAAGGAGCGCAAGGGCCACTTCTTCGCCGAGAAGATGCTCGATTCGCAGATCGCCACGCTCGAACCGCTTCAGGCGGACGAGCGCGGCGTGGCCGTCGACGTCACTCCGGAGCCAAAGATCATCACCGAGCGGGCCGCCGACGCGCTGCGGCGGCTCGAACACCAGTAACGCACGTTAGGAACCCGCCCGTGAGCAGACTCAGCGTCGAGATGCTGGCAGCGGACACCGTCGACCCGATCACGTCGGCCGGTCACGCACAGCTGGGCATAGCCGTCCTCGTCGGCATAGCCGTCCTCGTCCTCCTCATCACCAAGACCAAGCTGCACGCGTTTCTGTCGCTGACGATCGGCTCACTGGCGCTCGGCGCCGTCGCGGGGGCCCCGCTCGACAAGGTCATCACCAGCTTCTCCAACGGACTCGGCTCGACCGTCGCGGGCGTGGGCGTGCTGATCGCCCTTGGCGCGATCCTCGGCAAGCTGCTCGCCGACTCCGGAGGCGCCGACCAGATCGTCGACACGATCCTCGCCAAGGCGAGCGACCGGACGATGCCCTGGGCCATGGTGCTGATCGCGGGGATCATCGGACTGCCGATCTTCTTCGAGGTCGGCATGGTGCTGATGATCCCGGTGGTGCTGCTGGTCGCCAAGCGCGGCAACTATTCGCTGATGCGGATCGGCATCCCGGCGCTCGCGGGCCTGTCCGTCATGCACGGCCTGGTGCCGCCGCACCCCGGTCCGCTCGCCGCGATCGACGCGGTCCACGCCGACCTGGGGATCACCCTGGCGCTCGGCGTCCTCATCGCCGTGCCCACCGCCATCATCGCGGGCCCGGTCTTCTCCCGCGTCGCCGACCGCTGGGTGCGGGTCACCCCGCCGGACCGGCTGATCCCCACGCGCCCGTCGGCGGAGCTGGAGCGGCGTCCCGGATTCGGGGCCACCGTGATCACTGTGCTGCTGCCGGTCGTGCTGATGCTCATCAAGGCGCTCGTCGACATCGTGGTGGACAACCCGGACAACCACGTCCAGCGGGTCGCCGACGTCATCGGCGCGCCCCTGATCGCGCTGCTGGCGGCGGTGATCGTGGGCATGTTCACGCTGGGCCGGGCGGCCGGCTTCACCCGGGACCGCCTCTCCTCCACCGTCGAGCACTCGCTCGCGCCGATCGCCGGAATCCTGCTGATCGTCGCCGCGGGCGGCGGCTTCAAGCAGACGCTGATCGACATCGGCGTCGGCAAAATGATCATGGACATCTCGGAGAGCTGGAACGTCTCCGCACTGCTGCTCGCCTGGCTGATCGCGGTCGCCATCCGGCTCGCCACCGGCTCGGCGACCGTGGCCACGATCTCCGCCGCCGGGCTGATGACACCGCTCGCCGCCGATATGTCCAGCACGCATGTGGCGCTGCTGGTGCTGTCCATCGGCGCCGGATCGCTCTTCTTCAGCCATGTCAACGACGCGGGGTTCTGGCTGGTCAAGGAGTACTTCGGGATGAGCGTGGGGCAGACGGTGCGGACCTGGTCCGTGATGGAGACGGTCATCTCCGTCGTCTCGCTCGCCTTCGTCCTGCTGCTGTCGCTGGTGATCTAGCACCGTTCCCGAACGGGAGCAGAAGCAGAGGAACGCGAGCAGAAGCACAGGCAGCGAGAGGCAGGGATACGCACGCCATGACCACACATCCGCTCTTCGACATCGCGGGCCGCACCGCACTGGTCACCGGCTCCAGCCGGGGCATCGGCCACGCCCTGGCGCGCGGTCTGCTGGAGGCCGGCTGCACGGTGGTGCTCAACGGGCGCGACCCGCACGCCCTCGAGGAGGCCGCGAAGGCAGCCGCCGAGGTCGGCGGCGCCGACGCACGGGTGCACACCGCCGCGTTCGACGTCACCGACGGCCCGGCCGTGGCCGCCGGGATCGCCGAGGTCGAGGAGCGGGTGGGCCCGCTCGACATCCTGGTCAACAACGCCGGGATGCAGAACCGGGCGCCGCTGCTGGAGTTCACCGACGCCGCCTGGCAGCAGATCGTGGACACCAACCTCACCAGCGCCTTCCTGGTGGGCCGGGAGGCCGCCCGGCGGATGACCACCCGCGGCCACGGCAAGATCGTCAACATCTGCTCGTTGCAGAGCGAGGTGGTCCGCCCCGGGATCGCCCCGTACGCGGCGACCAAGGGCGCGCTGAAGATGCTCACCAAGGGCATGTGCGCGGACTGGGGCCGGTACGGCATCCAGGTCAACGGGCTCGGCCCCGGCTACATCGAGACCGAGCTGACCCGGCCGCTGGTCGAGGACGAGGAATTCAGCGCCTGGGTGCGCGGGCGGACCCCGGCCGGCCGCTGGGGCCGCACCGAGGACCTGGTCGGCGCGCTGCTCTATCTGGCCTCCCCCGCCTCGGACTTCGTCAGCGGACAGGTGCTGTACGTCGACGGCGGCATGACGAGCGTCCTGTGAACACGGGGGCCACCGACGAGCGGGGACAACCGACGAGGAGGCGGGGCGGATGGTGCTGGGCTGTGTGATCCACGGGCCGGGCGATCTGCGGATCGATGAACTCCCCGAGCCCGAGCCGGGGCCGGGTCAGGCCGTGGTCGCGGTCCGCTACGGCGGGATCTGCGGCTCGGACCTCCACTACCACCGCCACGGCGGGGTGGGTGACTTCCGGCTGCGGGAGCCCATGCTGCTGGGCCACGAGGTCGTCGGCACGGTCGTGGCCTACGGCGACGGGGCGACCGGGCCCGCGCCCGGCACCCCGGTCGCCGTCCACCCGGCCACCCCGTGCGGGGCCTGCCCCGAATGCCTCGACGGCCGCGCCAACGTCTGCCGGGACACCCGCTACCTGGGCAGCGCCGCGCGCTTCCCGCATGTGCAGGGCGGGTTCGCCTCCCGTATCGCCGTCCCGGCGGTGCAGCTGCGGACCCTGCCCGAGGGGCTGGAGCCCCGCCGGGCGGCGCTCGCCGAACCGCTGTCCGTGGCGCTGCACGCGGTGCGCCGCGCAGGCGACCTCGCGGGCCGTCATGTGCTGGTCACGGGCGCCGGCCCGATCGGCTGCCTGACCGTCGCGGCGGCCCGCGCGGCGGGCGCCGCGACCATCACGGCCACCGACCTGCTGCCCCGCGCCCTGGAGTTCGCGGCGGCGGCCGGCGCGACGGCGTGCGTACGGGCCGACGACCCGGACGACCCCAGCTGGCCCTCGGACGAGGCGGACGTCGCGATCGAGGCATCGGGTGTGGCCGCCGGGCTCGACACCTGTCTGCGCCGGGTGCGCCGCGGCGGGGTGGTCGTCCAGCTCGGCATGCTGCCGCCGGGGCAGACCCCGTTCGCCGGAAACCTGCTGGTCGCCCGGGAGATCGACCTGCGCGGCGCGTTCCGCTTCCACGCGGAGTTCGACGACGCGCTGCGGCTGCTGGCGGCCGAGCCGTCGTTCGACGCGCTGATCAGCGCGGTACGGCCGGTGCGGGAGGCGGCGGAGGCGTTCGGCCAGGCCGCCGACCGCAGCCAGTCGTGCAAGGTCCTGCTGGACTTCGCGTAGGCCCCGCCGGACTTCGGGCACCGCGCTGCCGGGTCTCGCTCGTGGTCCCTGGGCTGTGCCCGTGGTCCCTGGGTTTCGCTCGTGGTCCGTGGGTGTGCCCGAGGTCCTGCTGGACTTCGGGCACGGTGCTGCTGGGTTTCGCTCGTGGTCCGTGGGTTTCGCTCGTGGCCCCTGGGCTGTGCCCGTGGTCCCGCTACCGGGTCCGCCTGCCGTCCCGCCGGACTTCGGGGACGGTGCTGCTGGGTTTCGCTCGTGGTCCGTGGGTTTCGCTCGTGGCCCCTGGGCTGTGCCCGTGGTCCCGCTACCGGGTCCGCCTGCCGTCCCGCCGGGTTCCGCTCACGGTCCTGGCGGATTCCGCCTGCCGTCCCGCTGCGCGTCGCCTGACGTTCCGTTGGACGCCGCTCAGCCGCGTCATCCCGGTCCGCCCGCGCGCGAGGTGTCTTTGGGGCTGGACGCGCGGGCGGGTGGGGCGTGCGCGTCGCCCCGCCCGCATCCGGGGTGCGCCTCGGCGGATACGGGCGGGACCCGGCGCCCCGCGATGTGCCCGGCCCACGGCGGACGTGGTGGCCGGGCGGCCTGAGACGGACAGCGCTCAGTGGGCGAGCGCGGAGCGCCTTCGCGTCCGTGCGGTGTCCGCCGCCCAGCAGACGTGGCCGTCCGGGCGGATGAGGAAGAGCGCGGGGCCGGGGCCGTAGCCGGTGGCCACGTGGCCGTCCGGGTCGAGGAGGTCGGGGTCCGGGCCGCCGACCCTGACGGTGCGCAGGCATCCGGCCGCGCCCAGCGCCGTGGCGAGGCCGCCGAAGTCGGCGTCCGGCGCGGGCGGTTCCGCGTCACCGAGGACCAGCAGGGTGAACTGCGGCCCGCGCAGGACGTCGAAGAGCCGGACGGGCGTCCCGTCGGGCAGGGCGCACGGCGCGTCCGGGGCCCGGTCGCCGGCTCCCACCGGGCCCGGCCGGCCGCGGTCGTCCACGGCGAGCGGCCCGTCCCGGTAGGAGAGCTCCAGCTGGTGGACCTCCTCCGCGCGCCGTCCCCCCTTGGCGTCGCCCGCCCGGTGCGCCCGGTGGATGCGGGTGCTGATGCCGAGCACCCCCGCCGCGACCGGCAGCCGCTCGGCCTCGTAGCTGTCGAGCAGCGCCGGGTCCGCGCCGTACCGCAGCACCTGCCCGAGCTTCCAGCCGAGGTTGTACGCGTCCTGCACGCTGGTGTTCAGGCCCTGGCCGCCCGCCGGGGAATGGATGTGCGCGGCATCGCCGACCAGGAACACCCGGCCCGCGCGGAAGCGGTCCGCCATCGCCGCGCGCGGGGTGAACACCGAGGCCCACCGCACCTCGCGCACATCGGAGGCGGCGAGGACGGTGCGGTCGGCGATCAGCTGTCGCACCGCCTCGGGGGAGGCGTCGGGAACGGCGTCCGGGTCGTCGTACTGCGCGACGACCTGGAAGTGGTCGGTCCCGGCGAGCGGGCACAGCGCGATGCCGCCGCCCTTCGCGTGCCACCACACGTGCCAGTGGTCGCGGTCCAGGCCCCGCTCCGCGCCGTCGATCACCACGTCCGCGACCACCGACGGCGCCGGGTCGACCGTCTCGCCGGTCATGCCGATGCCGAGCGCCTTCCGGACGGTGCTGCGGCCGCCGTCGGCCGCCACGAGGTAGGCGGCGCGCGCGGTCCCGGCCGAGCCGTCGGCGTGGCCGAGGTGCGCCGTGACACCGTCCTCGTCCTGCTCCAGGCCGGTGAGCGCGGTGCCGAATTCGACGCGGCCGCCCAGCTCCGTCAGCCGCGCGTGCAGGATCTCCGCGGTCCGCCACTGCGGCAGCATCCACGCCTCGTGGTACGGCCGGTCCGGCGCGGGCTCGATCCGCTCCATCATCTCGAAGGCGCCGAGCCGCCGCTCGTCCTCCCACTTCATCATCGGCGGGTACGGACCGCCCGCGTCCCGTATCGCGTCGCCGACGCCGAGGTCGTCGAAGACCTCCCGGCTACGGGGCTGGATGCCCTTGCCGCGCGAGCCCGGGAACAGGCCCTCGCCGCGCTCGACGACCCGGGCCCGCACCCCGCGCCGGGCCAGGTCGACGGCGAGGGTGAGTCCGGCCGGACCGGCCCCGACGATCAGCACGTCCGCGTCCTTAACGTTGTTAAGTTCCATGGGGAGAGCGTGCACTTAACGGCGTTAAATTGTCAAGGAGGCTTGCGCGAGCAGGGAGAATGGCCGGATGGCGACGACGCGACTCGACCGGACCCTCGTGGTGGACACCGCCCTGCGGCTGCTGAACGACGTGGGCCTCGAAGGGCTCACCCTGCGCCGCATCGCCAAGGAGCTGAACGTCCAGGCCCCCGCCCTGTACTGGCACTTCAAGAACAAACAGGCGCTGCTCGACGAGATGAGCACCGCCATGTTCCGGAGCATGGTCGAGTCGCATGCCGATCTCGACGCCCTGACCTGGCAGGAGCGGCTCATCGAGGTCCAGCGCGGTCTGCGCCGGGCGCTGCTCGGCTACCGCGACGGCGCGAAGGTCTTCAGCGGCAGCCGGTTCACCGGAACCGACCACGCCGCGTCACAGGAGGACCATCTGCGCGCCTTCGTCGCGGCGGGCTTCGACCCGGGCGCCGCCGCCCGCGCCACGTTCATCGCGTTCAGCTTCACGCTCGGCTTCGTGATCGAGGAGCAGTCGGTCGAGCCCAGGCCGGGCGAACGGATGTCCGGTTACGAGGTCGCCGAGCGTGAGGCACGCATGGCCGCCGAGGGGTATTCGCTGGCGGCGGCGGTGAGCGCGGACCTGTTCCAGGGCTACGAGGAGCGCTTCGAGGAGGGCCTGCGCGCCATCGTGGCGGGCATCGAGGCGACCTTGGCCCCGGAGGCCGCGCGGTAGGGGGTCCCTGGTACTCCAGCCAGAAATCACGCTGGGCGATCGAGGAGGCTTCCCAGGCGGCCAAGAACGAGTGCGGTCTCAATCAGCACGAGTCCGCCGCTATCCGGGCTGGTGCCGGCACATCGCCTTGGTGATGCTCGCTCACGCGTCCCTGGCTGTCGTCGCGGGACGCGGAAACGACACCATCAGGCACCGTCCGGTTCACGGTGGCAGAGAGCGGGTACCGGGTCCTGCGCGTGGCCGAAGGCTGCGCGGCCCAGCACATCCGACGGCCGGCCGTACGCGAACTGGTGGCTGACATGGCGGCCCGTGACCACCGCCCAGGTCGTCGCGCATGCCCTCGGCCAGGACGATCCCCGGGATCGCCGACGACGTCGGCAAGCTGATCACCGCGGCTGGTGGGCGGTTCGGATGCCGTCCGGTCATCTGTCAGCGATCGGCTCCGAGGTTTGTCATGACGAGCAAGGTGTCTCGGAGGCGGTCGACGGGCGCGGTGCCCGTGGCGCCGACAGGGCCCGGCCGGCGCCGGCCGGGCGGCATCGATCAGCCCAGCGATGCGGTTGCCGCACGCAGGTCTTCCAGGGCTGCCAGTGCATATGGCGCGAGCCCTTCTGTGTCATCACGATCGCCTTCGGACCACTGGGCGTAGCCCCGCTTGAACGCGAGGACTCCCAGCTCGCCCGCGAGGTGCGCGGTCGGCTCGGGGACGCCGCGGGCGATGAGCGCGGCTGTCATGGCGGCCGCGAGTCCGACGCTCTTGAGGGCGTCGCGCTCTTGGAGTTCGGTGCTGGCTGCCACGGCTGCTTTGAGGCGCGGGCCGAGTTCGCGGTTCGCTGGTCCCATGGCGCTCGACGCGCGCTCCAGACCGGCTGCCACCGCCTGGAGCGGGCTGGCGCTCGCAGGGGCCTCGGTGATGCCGTCGGCGAGCAGCCTGCTGAGCGTTTCCTGGCCGGCGACCAGCAGCTCGCGCTTGTCGGAGAAGTACCGGAAGAAGGTGCTCTTGGTGACGCCGGCGCGCTCGGCGATCTGCGTCACCGTGGTGGCGTCGTACCCCTGCTCGGTGAACAGGTCGACTGCCGCGACGACGAGCCGCTGGGCTGCCCCTGGTTGCCATCTAGCCATGAGACCAGGATAGGTGATGGGACACCTGTCCCATCACCATGTAGAGTCAGTGATGGGACAACAGTCTCATCACTTTCTGGGAGAGCTCATGCATGTCTTCGTCACCGGCGGTACCGGCACCATCGGCTCCGCCGTCGTCGCCGAACTGCTCGGCAACGGCCACACCGTTCTCGCGCTGGCTCGCTCGGACGGCTCCGCACAGGCCCTTGAGAGCGCTGGCGCCAAGGTGCTGCGAGGAGACCTGGCCGACCTCGACGCCCTGCGGTCCGGCGCGGCGCAGTGCGACGGCGTGATCAGTCTGGCGTTCGGACGCGACTACAGCAGTCCGGACGCGCTCGCCCAGGCCATCGCCGAGGAGAGCGCGGCTCTCACCACGCTGGGGCAGGAACTCATCGGAAGCGACCGCCCGATCGTCACGGTCTCCGGCACACCCTGGGTACCGGGACGCGCCTCCACCGAGGCCGATCCGCTACCGACCGACGGACCAGTAGGCGGTCGGGGCCGTTCGGTCAACGCACTGCTGGACCTCGCCTCGCGCGGTGTGCGCAGCACGGCTGTCCGCATGCCGCGCACAGTCCACAACGAGGGCAGGGGCGGATTCGCCGGCCTGTTGACCGATCACGCGCGCCGCACTGGGGTGGCCGGCTACCCGGGCGACGGCAGCCAGCGCTGGCCGGCCGTGCACGCGCTCGACGCAGCGGTCCTGTTCCGTCTGGTCCTTGAGTCCGCACCGGCGGGGACGGCCTGGCATGCCGTCGGCGACGAAGGCGACGCGGTGCTGGACATCGCGACGGTCATCGGCCGGCGACTGGGCCTGCCGGTCCAGGAGGTCCCGCAGGAGAACTTCGGCCCGTTCGGCCCGATCTTCGCCATGGACCAGCCGGCGTCCAGCACCCACACCCGCGAGGCCCTCGGGTGGCACCCGACCCACCCCAGCCTCCTCCAGGACCTGGAGAACATTCAGTCCTGACGCACACCGGTTCCAGGGGAGTTGTCGTGGGTGCCTATCTGCTGAGCAGATCCGTCAGCGATGGACTTCGAGGTTCGTCAGGACGAGCAGGGCACGCAGGAGGCAGGTGGCGCGGGCAGGGTCGGTACGGAGCTTGGTGAGGACCCGCCAGTTCTTGAGGTGGGCGAAGCCGTGCTCGACCGGTGCCCGCCCGACAGCGATGACGCGGTTGGCGTTCTTCTGGCCGGAAGTGAGCTTGTGGGTGCGGCCGGCATGGCAGCCGGTGACGATCACGGGGTCGAGTACGTCGTTGTCCAGGCTGATGAGGATGGTCGATCGACCATCCTCATCATGGAGACCAGCGCATCGGCACCGCCCGTCTCCCAGGCCCGCCGCCACCGGCCCACCGACACGGCCGTCACCCGAAGCTCCCGCGCCACCTGCCCGGTCGAGCGCCCCGCGGTGAACAGCTCCGCGGCCCGCGTCCAACGCGGCCGAGGCGCGGTAGTGGACTTCACCCGCGGTCTCGCCTTCGACCTCGGCCCGCACAGGATCCGCGTCAACACCGTCACACCTCTCTCATCAGCGACCCGGAGCACCGGGGCCACCCCGGGCCCCAGGGCCTGGTCGAGAAGTTCAACCCGCGCCGGGTCCTGCCCGGCTACTCCCTCCGACCGGTCGACGGCGGGATCTACGCCGGCAGCGGCCGGCCCGATCTGTTCTGACGAAAGGAAAGACGATGGCGGTCTCCGACTACGCACTCGACCCCGAGCTCGCCCCGATAGTCGAGGCGATGATCCAGGCGGCGAACGGGCCACTGCTCGACTTCTCCGACGTGCCCGCACTGCGCGCCCGACTGCGCGCCGCCGAAACGCCGGCTGATGCGCACTCCAATGCGCAGAATCTGGCCGACCCGCGCGTGAACGTTGAAACCGTGCAGATCGCGCGCGACGACGGGTCCCTCCTCGACATCGTGCTGTTCCGTCCGTCCGATCAGCCCGACCCGTCCGATACGTCTGGTCCATCCAATACATCCGGTCCGTCCGGTCGGCAAGCCGAGGACCGTCCGAAGCCCGCACTGCTCTGGTTCCACGCCGGCGGCCAAGTGCTCGGAAGCGCGCACGAAGACGCGCCCTACCACGCCTCGCTCGCCCTGGCACTCGACTGCGTGCTCGCCGCCGTCGACTACCGCCTCGCCCCCGAGACCGAGGCCCCCGGCGCCGCCGAGGACGGATATCTGGCGTACACCTACCTACGCGAGCACGCCACGCATCTCGGCATCGCGCCCGACCGCATCGGCCTCGCCGGCGCGAGCGGCGGCGGCGCCCCCGCGGCCGCGACCGCCCTGATGGCCCGCGACCGCCACTACCCGGCGCCGTGTCTGCTGGCCCTGAGCTACCCCATGCTCGACGACCGCAACGAGACCCAGTCGAGCCACGAGATCCTCGACCTCGGCATCGTCGACCGCGACCAGAACCTGCACGCCTGGTCCGCCGTCCTCGGCGACCGGGCCGGCGCGCCCGACCTGCACCCGTACTGCGCCCCGGCCCGCGCCACCGACCTCGCCGGCCTGCCCCCCACCTTCGTCGCCGCCGCCCAGTTCGACGTCTTCCGCGACGAGAACGTCGACTTCGCCCGGAAGCTGATCGCCGCAGGCGTGCCAGTCGACCTGCACGTCTACGCCGGCGCCTTCCACGCCTGGGACCGCTTCGCCCCCAAGGCAGCGCTGACCGCCTCCTTCGAGCAGACCTGGCACACCTTCCTGCGACGCCGATTGCACGGTTAGGCCCCTGCGTCGAAGACATGGCCCAGAGCCGCAGGCACGCATCGCTCAGACCCTCCGATCCCGATCTCACCGACGTGGTGAACGTCGCCCTGGCAGCCGACTACGACACCGACGCGATCCTCACCCTGGACCGCCGGGACTTCCGTGCTGTACGTCCCCTCGGCCATCACAAGGCGTTTCATGTCCTGCCTGACGATCTGCCCCTCTGAAGCCCCACCGCACTCCGGAAGACCTCGAAGGCCAGTTCGCTCCGTGTGGATGGTGCGGCGGTCCGATGCGTCAGCTTCCGACAGGGCGGCGCCGCGTCTACTGTCGTCCGTCGTGCAGGACCCGCGCCTGGGGAGAGCGTCGAGGGCGTGCTCGACTCGAGGGCGTGGCAGTGCAAACCCGGCTGTATGAGCTCGGGGTGGATACTGCACGCATGTGGGACGTAACGCGCGTGCTGCTGCGGCCGGTCCCAGTTCTGTAGATCATGGCAGCGCGCACCATGGCGACAACGGGCCGCGGGAATCCTGAACGGTCACATGAGCGGTGGCCTCGCCTGGCCGGCGGCGACGGCCGGCAGGGACGACCTGCCGACATCGGGGAAGAGGCGGGCACGGGGAGATTGCCTGGTCCTCGTGGGACGTGGGGGTCGGGTGCGCGGCGGGCGGCTGGCCACGCCGCTGCGGGCATCGAGGTCCTCGGCATCTTCGCAACACGCGGTTGGGTCGGCAATGCTGAGTCGCTGAGCTCGGTGATGTCGCGCAGTGCGGGGCATTCGGCCGAATTCCATCTGCGACTGTTCCTGCTCCTGCCCCTGCCGCGAAGGCGGTCACCCCATGGGACGCTCAGCGTGCGAGCCGGCGTGCGATGCCCAGGGCGCCGAAGTCGATGGTGGCGCCCGCGAGGCGGGCGCGGATGAGGACGCCGACGGTGCGGACGGTGATCATCGCCAGGACCATGAGGACGAACGCGGTGCCGTAGGTGGCGGCCGGGACGTGATGCTGCATGGAAAACGAGGCCAGGGCGTGGGTGAACCAGTGGGTGGAGCCGTAGGCGAAGCCCATGCGTAGTGCCATCGCGGCCGTCCACAGTGCGGCGTAGGGCCAGCCCGCGACGGTGACCAGGCGGGAGTCGGCCGGGTCGCGGCGGACCTCGATCAGGGCGATCGAGGCGAGACCGAAGAGCAGGCCGAGCACGAGTCCGGACGTCTCGATCAGATGGGCCGTGTTTCCGGACGGTATGTCCTTGACGTACTTGAAGCCGACACCCGCGACGATCGCGACGGGCAGCAGCAGCCGCCTGGCGTCCGGGCGCTGGGTGCCGAGTTGCGTGGCGAGGATCGCGATGAACACGCCGGTGTAGAGCAGGTAGTCGCTGAGGCTCATGGTGTCTTCTCTCGTGGAGTCCGGGCTTGCCGCCCATCTACATCTCTCAAGATGCTTTGGAAAGATGGATCTGTCAAGATGTATCTGCTCAGATGGATACTGGGAGATGTATTTTGGAGAGATGGAGATGGAGATGAGTGAGCTGTACCAACTCGGCCGCCGCCTGGCGGAGATCGCCCTCGAAGGCATGGGCGCCCACGCACTCAACCTCGCCCCCGGCGAGTTCCTGGTCCTCCAGGACCTCTTCCTGCACCCTCGCAGCGCCGTAGGCGACATCGCCAAGCGCACCGGCCTCGCTCAAAGCCGCGTCTCCACCAGCGTGCGGTCCCTGGCCGGCCGAAACTGGGTGACCACCGCCGCCGACCCCGCCGACGGCCGTAAAACCCTGGTCGACCTCACCGAGGCCATCCGCACCGCCAGCGAACAGCGCCGCGCCGCACACGCCGACAATGCCCTGACCACCGCCCTGGCCGCGGTGGACGACAAGGAGCGAGACACCCTCCTCTCCGCACTCGCCCGCCTCCATCAACTCCTCGTCGTAGACCATCCACCGCGCCGGTTCCCTGACACGGCCACACCCCCGACCGGCCGCTGAACTGGCCGGCCCGGCGCAGACAGCACCAGGCAACCGCCCGCCGCTGCCACTACCGGAGAAGAACCAGCGCAGGCAACGAGTTCTGACGGGAGCACTAGTTGTGGCGCCGGGTGTCTTGGCAGGCCGGAGCGGCCGTGGCACCCTACCGGCGGCCAAGCGTCGGACAACGTTGTCCAACGCTCTCGGGCACGAGGCCCTCGGCCTCTGCCACCGGGCAGGCGCCGCGTAAGCCCGCCGCCCTCTCGCACCGGCCCCGCCCCCTCCGTCCCCGACCAGGAGGAGGGGGCGGGGCCCTCGCCGCCGCGTCAGTGCGCCGCGGCGCACAATGAGCGGATGACGAGGAGCGACACGAGCGACGCACCACCGGACGCCGCCACCACCCACGCCTGGACCGCCCTCGGCGGTGATCCGGCGCTGCTGGAGAGGGTGGCGTACCGCCCGGTGAGTGGGGCACTGCCCGCCCGGCTGCCCGTGGCGGAGCTGGCCCGCGCCACCGTGGGCGTGTGCTCGCTGGCCGCCGCCGAACTGGGCGCGCGGCGCTCCGGTGGGGCGGTTCCGGCGGTATGGGTCGACGAGGGCGCCGTCGCGACGGCGTTCGTCAGCGAACGGCATCTGCGCATCGACGGCCGCAAGCCCACCAACTTCGCCCCGCTGTCCGGTTTCTGGCGCGCGGCCGACGGCTGGGTGCGCACCCACGCCAACTACCCGCACCACCGAGCCCGGCTGCTCACCGCCCTCGGCCTGCCCGCCGACAGTGGGCCGGACGATCTCGCGGCGGCGCTCGCGGCCCGCCCTGCCCGCGCGGTCCAGGAGACCGTCTACGCGGCGGGCGGACTGGCCGTTGCCGTGGCGCGGCCCGGTGAGAGCGCGATCCCGCTGGCCGGGCTGCCGTTGATCGAGTCCCGGCGGATCGGCGAGGGCGCCGCGCGCCCGCTCCGGGAGGCGCCACTGCCCACGAGCGGGCCCAGGAGCGGGCCCGCGAGCGGGGTGCGGGTCCTCGACCTGACGCGGGTCATCGCCGGACCAGTGGCCACCCGCACCCTGGCCCTGCTGGGCGCGGACGTCCTGCGCGTGGACTCCCCACGGCTGCCCGAGGACCCCGACGCCCACGCCGACACCGGTTTCGGCAAGCGTTCCACCGCCGTCGACCTCGCCGCGCCCGAGGGCCGTCGTACCGTCGACGCGCTGCTCGCCGACGCCGATGTGGTGGTCACCGGCTACCGCCCGGGTGCGCTGGACCGCTTCGGCCTCGCCCCGGACGCCGTGCTGGAGCGCCACCCCAGACTGATCGTCGCCCAGCTGTGCGCCTGGGGCTGGTCCGGACCGTGGGCCGGGCGGCGCGGTTTCGACAGCCTGGTCCAGGCGGCGACCGGGATCGCCGCGATCGAGGCGGACACCGACGCCGGTACCGACGGCCGGCCCGGCGCGCTGCCCGCCCAGGCGCTCGACCACGGCACCGGCTATCTGCTGGCGGCGGCGGTGCTGCGAGCGCTGACCGAGCGCCAGGAGACCGGCGGCGGGCGCCATCTGCGGCTCTCCCTCGCGGGCACCGCGTCCTGGCTCATGCGGGGCATCGCCCCCGCCCCCCTGGGGCGCCGCGCGGACGGCCCCGCCCACGACCCGGCGCCCTGGCTGGCCGAGACCGCCTCCGACCTCGGAAAGCTGCGCTACGCCCGCTCCCCGATCGGCCTCCCGACCGGTTCCCCGGACGGTCCGCCGGACTGGGCCCGCCCGCCCGGCCGCCTGGGCGCCGACGAGCCGCGCTGGCTCTGAGTCCGGAGCCACGCGTCCGGCGCGGGGCCCGGACCGGGCTCCCGCGCCGCGCGGGAGCCCGTGGCCGAGCGGACCCCTTACAGCCGGACCGTGGTCAGCGAGCGCTTGATCACCGGGGTGAGCCGCTGTTCGACGAAGCGGTAGAGCACCCAGGCCAGGGCCAGCATCAGCAGCACGGTCAGGGCGAACGTCCCGTAGGACGGGATGCCCAGCTTGCGGTGGAGCACTCCCACGACCACCCAGCCCAGATGCTCGTGGACCAGGTAGAACGGGTAGGTCAGCGCGCCCGCCAGGGTCAGCCAGCGCCAGTTCGCCCAGTTGAGTTTGCCGAGCGCGATCAGCGTGACCGCCACGTAGCCGAAGGCGACGATGGCGATGATGGCGGTGGCCGAGCGGTAGGAGAAGGCGTTGACGTTCGCCGGGTGCCACAGTTCGCCGATCGCGTAGTGCTGGCCGATCAGGAAGCTGATCCCGACGATGCCCCAGGCCAGGGCGTCGTGGCCGAAGCGGTGGAGCAGGTAGATGCCCATGCCGCCGATGAAGTACGAGGCGTACTCGGGCATCAGGACGACGTCCAGCAGCGGCAGGTTCGCCGCCTCGGCGAACGCCGCGCCCAGGGTCCAGACGGCGCAGAACAGCACCACCCGGTGCCGGCTGGCGCCCGGGAGGACCACGAACAGCGCGAAGAGGGCGTAGAAGCGCAGCTCCGCCCACAGGGTCCAGCACACGCCCAGCACCCGGTGCGCGCCGAGCGGCTGCTGGAGCATGGTCAGGTTGACCAGCGCGTCGCTGGGCGAGACCGCCTCGTAGGCGACCCAGGGGAGCGCGAAGACGGCGGTGACCAGGATGATCGCGACCCAGTAGGCGGGGTAGAGGCGGGAGACGCGTGAGGCGAAGAAGGAGCGCAGCGGCCGTCCCCATCCGCTCATGCAGATGACGAAGCCGCTGATGACGAAGAAGATCTGGACGCCGAGGCAGCCGTAGGCGAAGTAGCCGGAGAGGGTGGGGAACTGCTCGCGGGGCGAGGTGCCCCAGGCCTGGCTGATCTCGCCGCTGCGGCCGCCGTAGTGGTACGCGGCCACCATGAGCGCGGCGAGCAGGCGCAGCCCGTCCAGCGCCCGCAGCCGCACCGGGTGGCCGCCGCCGCGTGCGGCCGCCTTGGCGGTCTGCTCGGCGGATCTCTCCAGGGCGTCGTCGGGGGCGCGCGGCGGCGCCGGCGCGGGAGCCGTCGCCGCCGCGGACGGTATCGGCCCCGCGTCGGGGGCGGGCGGGGCGCTCATCCGGTCACCGTCCGCTTCAGCGCGGCCCGCTTCAGGGCGCGGGCCCGGCGGGCCACCCGGCGCACCGTCTCATTGCGCGGGATGAACGCGAGTTGGGAGGGGACCGCGCCGGGCAGGGCGAGCGCGGTCAGCCGGCGCTTCTTGAAGTAGCGCCAGGTGTGGGCGTCCAGATGGGTGGCCAGATAGCGCTCGGCGGCGGGCCGCAGATCGGGGTAGATCTTCGCCTGCATGCAGAAGCCGACCGCGGTGACCAGTCCGCCGAGCCGCTTGCCCGCCCGCTCGTCGACCGGCTGGGCGGCGGTCACCGCCTTGTGGTCCTCGAGGTCGGGCAGCAGCGCGTCCACGATCGTCACCGGCATGCGGTTGCTGTTCTGGTACGGGGTGAGCCGCTCCAGCAGCACCTCGGTGCCGATCCGGGCCACCGGCAGGCCGTAGAAGACGTCGGCGGTGAGCAGCGCGGTGGAGAAGCAGCCGATGACCAGGGCCGGGCGCATCCGCTGGTACAGCACCTCGGCGAGGACCGGGGTGTCCATGACGGTCAGTTCCGCGCCCAGCTCCGCGGCCTTCTTCTCCAGCATCCGCGACCAGCGGGCCGGGGCGGTGGGGTGCGGTTTGAAGACGACGGTGCGGTGGCCCAGTGCCACGGCGCCGCGCAACATCCGCACATGCAGCTCTTCCTCCTCCTGCGGGGTGAGGATGTCCAGCGCGGACAGGTACTGACCGAGCATCAGCGCCGGGCCGCCGCCGCCGGCGATCCGCTCACTGGCGGAGGCGACACCGCGCGGGGCGGCGTCCGCGACCTCGGTGAGCACCTTGGTGAACACCTCGGTCGGCAGCACCTCCGGTGCCACGCCGAACTCGGTCAGCAGCAGTGGCCGCAGCCCCGGCACCAGGTCCAGGTGGAGCAGCCGGCGGATGCGGGTGCCGATCAGCGGGTCCAGCTTGTTACGGGTCGGGCCGTAGCTCATCAGCCCGTCCGCGTAGACGTCGATGGGCGCGCCCTGGAAGACGTTGGCCACCGCCATCGCCGGGTTGACCTGGATGGACTCCAGGACCAGCTCGATCTCGTCGTCGCCGAGGTTCCACAGCAGCCGCAGATGGCGCTCCCACAGCGGGGTGTCGTCCATGCGCGGGGCCCAGCCGCCGGGGTGGAACGGCGAGATGGTCTCGTTCCAGGACAGCACCCGGTCGAAGCGGGTGCGCAGCCGCTCGAAGCCGGGCATCTCGTCGACCGCCGGGGTGGTCTCCGGTGTCGCGGCGTTGTTGCTGATCAGCAGCAGCCGGCGGTCGGCCGGGCCGACGCTGCCCGCGTCGATGGCGGCCGCGAGGGTCGCCGCCCCGTAGAGGGTCGAGGCGAGGAAGATCTGGGTGCGCTTGCGCTCCGCCAGGGGCGTGTAGGCGGACATCAGGCCGCCACCTCCGCCCCGGCGGGCCGGCGCTTGACTCGCCGCAGCCGTGCGGCGCGCTCGTAGTCCATGGAATCCAGTGCGTCCTTCAATACGTCCTGGGGCATGCGTTTCATCGCCGCCGCCGACATGGAACGGAGTTTGCGGGCCACTTGTGGTTCGAATCTTTCGATGTTGCCCAGGTGGTGGGAAATGATCGCGCAATACGTGCGGACGGCCTTCGGCAGCAGGGCGTCCGCGTCGCGGTCCCGTGCGGTTTCCTCGATGACCTGGTCGAATGCGCGAATGAAGTCAAGCTGGCGGACATCGCCGATCTGGGTGAGCGAGGAGGCGACCCCGCGCCGGTAGAACACTCCGTGCAGGCCGAGTACGGCGAAGCTGCGCGCCTCGCGGTGCAGCCGCCAGATCCAGGGCCGGTCCTCGGCGGTCCGCAGCCCGTCGGTGAAGTGCAGCAGTCCGTCGTCCAGCAGCCGGCGGTGGTACATGCCCGCCCACGCGAAGGCGTAGTCCACGGAGGTGGAGCGGTCGGCCGGCAGGATCGCGTCCCGCGGGTTCATGACCACATCGCGCCGGCCGTGCGGCACCCGGTGGATCTGGCGGGCGCGGGCGGTGCACTGGACGTGGTCGACGCGGACGAAGTCGCACCCCAGGTCCTCGATGGCCGCGAGCAGCCGCTCGTAGTACCCGGCCGCCAGCCAGTCGTCGCCGTCGAGGAAGGTGATGTACTCCCCGGTGGCCTTGTCCAGGCCGGTGTTCCGGGCGGTGGCCAGCCCGCCGTTCTTCTCGTGCCGTACGTAGACGGCCCCCGGAAGATCGCGTTCGGCCCGCTCCAGGATCTCCGGCGTCCCGTCGGTGGCGCAGTCGTCGACGAGAATGAATTCGAAGTCCGCACGCGCGTTCGCGCGCAGACTTCTGAGCGTGTCGGGGGCGTATGTCTGCACGTTGTAGAACGGCACGATGACGGAGAGCTTAACCACGCGGGTGACGCTAGGTCTCCGGTCGGCATTCGTCTTGACCACGGGTGTACGTAAAGGTGAACGAAGGACGTCGGAACGGTTAACCCGCCACGCCGGTCAGCCGATTCTCCAACCGTCGATGTTCTGTTAACCCTTTGTTGCGCCTGAGTTGGGCCGTGAATCGACAACGCTTCCTAGCGTCTGCGACGTGTCCTCACGTACCCATCCCCCCGTGCGAGTAGCCGTGCTCGCCGACTCCGACACCCGGTGGAAATGGGGCGCGCTCACCGCGCATCGCCTCGTACCGGACGCGTCGGGTGCCGCCTCGGGCCGTCGCCTGGACGGCTTCCTGCTGCGCGGCCGCGCCACGCCGACCGCCCGGCAGCTCACCGAGGTCGGAGTGCGCGCCGACGCGCTGCGCGAGGTCACGGGCGTCGAATTCGTCCGGGCGATGGACCGTGAGCGCTACGACGTGATCGTGCTCTCCCTGGTCGGCGGCGCCGTCCAGGCGATGCTGCACGGACTGCGGCACGCCTGGCAGGGCGCCGCCCGCCGCCCCGTGGTCGTCACCGGCTACGTCGGCGTCGTCTACGAGAAGCTGGCCGACGGTCTGCTGCTGCGCCACGGCGCCGATGTGGTGCTGGCCAACTCCCGCCATGACGCCGACCGTTTCCGCGATGTCTACAGGGGCGTCGGCGCCGACGCGGACAGTGTCGTCGAATGCGCGCTGCCCTTCCTCGGCGGCGCCCGCTACGACGAGAAGGCGCGGCAGGGGCGGAAGTACACCGGCGGCACGGTCGTCTTCGCCGTCCAGCCGTCCGTCCCGGACAACCGCGCCGACCGCACCTATCTGCTGCGCCGGGCCGTGGACCACGCCCGCCGCCACCCGGACCGCGAGGTCGTGGTCAAGCTGCGCAGCAAGCCCGGTGAGCACACCACGCACATCGAAGAGCTTCCCTACCAGAAGCTGATCGCCAAGTTCGGCGACGACCTGCCCGCCAACTTCCGGCTCGCCTACGGGAACATGGGCGAGGTCCTGGACACCGCGGACCTGCTGGTCACCGTCAGCTCCACGGCCGCCCTGGAGTCGCTGCACCGCTCCATACCGACCGCCGTCCTCACCGACCTCGGGGTCCGGGAGGCGCTCGGCAACCACCACTTCCTCGGCTCCGGCTGCCTGGCCTCCTGGGACCAGCTGGACGCCGGACATCTGCCCGAGCCGAACGCCGAGTGGCTCAGCCGCCAGGGCGTCGCCGCCGACGGGCCGTACGAGACCTGGTTCGACGCCGCACGGGAGCGGGTCGCCGAACTGGCCGCCGCGGAAACCCTCCCGCCGCTCGCCCCCTTCTACACCCCGGTCACCGCGCCCGGCTATCTGCCCGGCCGGCTCGCCCGGTACGGCTTCGCACCGGACGGCTCGCCCCGCCCCGGGGCAGGCGCCGAGGACCAGGCGCAGGTCGGGGCGTTGCGGCGGGTGGTGCGCAACACGATGCGGGAAGCGGCCCGCGGCGCCTACCGCCACGGCGTGCAGCGCGTGGCTCCGGTCATCCGGCGGATGGGGGAGCTGTGAGCGACGCGAACCCACCGGCGGCCGTGAGCGCGAACGAAGGAGAGGCCGTGCGCGCCTCGATCACCTCTGCAACCCCCGAAGGAGCCGCCATGCCCGCCTCGAGCCCATGCGTGCTCGCCGTGATCCCCGCCCGTGGCGGGTCGAAGGGCGTCCCCGCCAAGAACCTCGCCCCGGTCGGAGGCGTACCGCTGGTCGCCCGCGCCGTCACCGAGTGCCGGGCCGGCAGACTGGTGACGGACGTGGTGGTCTCCACCGACGACGCCGGCATAGCCGCCGCGGCGCGCGCCGCGGGCGCCGTGGTCGTGCAGCGGCCCACCGCCATCGCGGGCGACACCGCCACCAGCGAGGCCGCGGTGATCCACGCCATGGACGCGTACGAGGCGTCGCACGGCACCACCGTGGACGTGGTGCTCCTGGTGCAGTGCACCAGCCCGTTCATCATCCGCGAGGACATCGACGGGGTGGCCGCGGCGGTCGCCGAGAAGGGCGCCGACACCGCCCTGACCGTGGCCCCCTTCCACGGCTTCGTCTGGCGCGAGGGCGAGAACCCGCAGGAAGACGGCGGCGACGGGGTCAACCACGACAAGGCGTACCGCCCGCGCCGCCAGGACCGCCCCCAGGACTTCCTGGAGACCGGCGCCGCCTACGCGATGGACGCCCGCGGCTTCCGCGCGGCCGGGCACCGCTTCTTCGGCCGCACCGAGCTGGTGCGCACTGACCCCGCCCGGGTGCTGGAGATCGACGATCCGCACGATCTGGCCCGCGCCCGCGCGCTCGCCCCGCTGCTCGACGCCGAGCGGCCGGGCGCCCTCCCCACCCGCGACGACATCGACGCGGTGGTACTGGACTTCGACGGCACCCAGACCGACGACAGGGTGCTGATCGACTCCGAAGGACGCGAACTCGTGGCCGTGCACCGCGGCGACGGGCTCGGGATCGCCGCCCTGCGCCGCGCTGAGCTGGCGCTGCTGATCCTGTCCACGGAAAAGAACCCGGTCGTCGCCGCACGGGCCCGCAAACTCCAGGTCCCCGTGCTCCACGGCATCGACCGAAAAGATCTCGCACTGAAGCAGTGGTGCGAGGAGCAGGGCATCGCGCCGGAGCGCGTGCTCTACGTCGGCAACGACGTCAACGACCTCCCGTGCTTCGGCCTCGTCGGCTGGCCCGTGGCGGTCGCAGGTGCGCACGACGTCGTGCGCGGCGCCGCACGTGCGGTCACCTCCACCCCCGGAGGGGACGGCGCGATCCGCGAGATCGCCTCGTGGATTCTCGGAAAGGAACTGTCTTAAGTGAGCTCCAACTCTCGCCTCCGCACCCTCGGTGACAAGATCGCCGGACCCGGCCACCCGGTCTACGTCACCGGTGAGATCGGCATCAACCACAACGGCGACCTGGAGAACGCGTTCAAGCTGATCGACGTCGCCGCCGAGGCCGGCTGTGACGCGGTCAAGTTCCAGAAGCGAACCCCGGAGATCTGCACCCCCCGCGACCAGTGGGACATCGAGCGTGACACCCCCTGGGGCCGGATGACCTACATCGACTACCGCCACCGGGTGGAGTTCGGCGAGGACGAGTACCGCGCCATCTCCGAGCACTGCCAGAAGCGCGGTATCGACTGGTTCGCCTCCCCGTGGGACACCGAGGCCGTCGCCTTCCTGGAGAAGTTCGACGTCCCGGCCCACAAGGTGGCCTCCGCCTCGCTGACCGACGACGAGCTGCTGCGCGCCCTGCGCGCCACCGGCCGCACGATCATCCTGTCGACGGGCATGTCCACCCCCAAGCAGATCCGCCACGCGGTGGAGGTGCTGGGCAGCGAGAACATCCTGCTGTGCCACGCCACGTCCACCTACCCGGCCAAGGCCGAGGAGCTCAACCTCCGCGTGATCAACACGCTGCAGGCCGAGTACCCGAACGTGCCGATCGGCTACTCCGGCCACGAGACCGGTCTCCAGACCACCCTGGCCGCCGTCGCGCTCGGCGCCACCTTCGTGGAGCGCCACATCACCCTGGACCGCGCCATGTGGGGCTCGGACCAGGCCGCCTCCGTCGAGCCGCAGGGTCTGACGCGGCTGGTGCGGGACATCCGCACCATCGAGGAGTCGCTCGGTGACGGCGTGAAGAAGGTCTACGAGAGCGAGCTCGGCCCGATGAAGAAGCTGCGCCGGGTCGCCGGCGTGGTCGCCGAGTCCGAGGCCGCCGACCGCGAGCCGGTCGCGGTCTGAGGCACTCTGCCGTGAATCCACCGGCCGGTGAGCCCGGCCCTCGCCCGGAAGCGGCGGGCACCCCTGACTCCTCGGGGGCTGCCCGCCGCGTCCGGGCCCTGCCTTTGGACGGTGCGATGGTCTCCGCTGCCACTCCCGCGACCTCTCCCGCGACGCTCGCCTTCGTCGAGAGCCCGGTCCAGCTGCTGAACGTGCTGGAGTGGGCGTACGCCGACGCCCAGCGCGCCGGGGGCCCGGGGCCCACGGCGTGCCAGGACCTCACCGTGGTGGTGCTCTCCCCGCACGATCCGATGACCCGCGGCCAGCTGCGCCGGATGGCCGAGCTGGCCCGGGACGAGGGCTTCACCGTGCGCTGGGAGGAGGCGCGCGGCGGGGCCGGCGCGCCGGTCAAGACCATCGGCGGACTGCGCGGACCGCTGCGCCGGGCCGCGCGGATCGTGATAGGCGATCCGTTCTCCCGCTATGTCCAGCTGCTGCTGACCCTCACCCGCGCCCAGGACCTGGTCGTGGTGGACGACGGCACGGCCACCATGGAGTTCATCTCCCAGCTGGCCAAGGGGGAGCCCCTGGTGCGCTGGCACCGGCGCGGCAGCCGGGGGGCGCGCGACGTGGTGTTCGCGCCCGTCTCCGCGACCGCGCGCCGTCGGCTCACCCCGGACGACAAGCGTCGGGTCGAGGTCTTCAGCTCGATGCCGGTCGAGCCGCCCACCGGGGTCACGATCACCGCCAACGACTTCGCCTGGACCCGGGCCCGGTTCGGCCCGCCCCGGCTCACCGGCGGCACCGATCTGGTGGGCACGTCCCTGGTCGAGACGGGTGTGGTGGACCTGGAGCGCTATCTGGAGGCGGTCGGCTCGCTGGCCCGCGCCCATGGCGCGACCCGCTACTTCGCGCACCGCCGCGAGAGCGCCGAGAAGCTCAGCCGGGTCGCGGGCGAGGTGGGGCTGGAGATCGTACGGCCCGATCTGCCGCTGGAGCTGATAGCCCGGCGCGGCCCCATCGGCCACACGATCGTGAGCTTCCCCTCGACCGTGGTGCACACCCTGCCGCTCGCGCTCGCCGGCACCGGCGTCCAGGTCGCGGTCTGCGACGTGGACCCCGCCTGGCTGACCAGCGACGCCTCCCCGCGCGCCCAGGGCTTCCTGTCCGGGGTCACCGGGACGGCCCGCGATGTGCGCCGGCTGGACTCGGCCCCGAGGGACGCGGGGGCCCCGAGGGACGCGGCCCCGCCGACGAGCCCGGGTCCGCCCGCGGCACCGGTCGCCGCGTCCTGAGGCCGTCGGGTCCTGAGGCCGTCACCGCCCGTCGCCCGTACGGCCGTGTGGCGCTTCTCACCCGCAGTCGGCCGACGAGCGCCCTGTTATACCCCCTGACTAGGGGGATCATGCACCGGCTGGGGTGGTTTTGCGTACCCGAACCGATTGAATTTTTGTTGATCGACATTCGGCGGGCCCACCTGGCGTTCTACGCTTCTTCAGGTGAAGCAATTGATGTCCCTCGATGCGACCGATGTCACACCCACTGCCGCGCCGGCCCTGCCCGGCACGCTCCCCGACGAGCTGCGTGCCGAACTCATCGCCTTCCGCCGCGACTTGCACATGCACCCCGAGCTCGGCAACTGCGAGTTCCGCACCACCGCCGCCATCAAGGCGCGGCTGGAGCAGGCGGGCCTCGAGCCGCGGGTGCTGTCCACCGGCACCGGCCTCATCTGTGACATCGGCCCGCGCGATGGCGTAGCGCCCCTGCTGGCGCTGCGCGCGGACATCGACGGACTGCCCATCCCCGACACCAAGACGGTGGACTACCGCTCGACCGTCGCCGACCGCGCTCACGCCTGCGGCCACGATGTGCACACCACCGTGGTGCTCGGCGCCGGTCTGGTCCTGGCCGAGCTGGCCCGCGAGGGGCGGCTGGCGCGTCCGGTGCGGCTGCTGTTCCAGCCCGCCGAGGAGGTGCTGCCCGGCGGCGCCACTGACGCGATCGAGGCGGGCGTGCTGGACGGCGTCGGCCGAATCCTGGCGCTGCACTGCGACCCCAAGGTTGAGGTCGGCCGGATCGGGCTGCGCACCGGTCCGATCACCTCGGCCTGCGACCGGCTGGAGATCTCCCTGGACGGTCCGGGCGGCCACACCGCGCGCCCCCATCTGACCACCGACCTGGTGACCGCCACCGCCAAGGTGATCACCGAGGTGCCGGCGCTGCTGGCCCGCCGGGTCGACGCCCGCTCGGGCCTGGCCGTCACCTGGGGCCGGGTGGAGTCCGGCCACGCCTGCAATGTGATCCCGCAGCACGCCGAGCTGTCCGCCACGGTCCGCTGCCTGGACCTGCCCGCCTGGCGGGAGGCCCCGGACCTGGTCCACGCGGCGGTCGACGAGATCGCCACCCTGCACCGCGCCAAGTCGGAGATCAACTACATCCGCGGGGTTCCGCCGGTGGTCAACGAGGCGAGCTCCGCCGAGCTGCTGCGGGACGCGATGATCGCCCGCCGTGGCGCACAGGCCGTCGAGGACACCGAGCAGTCCCTGGGCGGCGAGGACTTCTCCTGGTACCTGGAGCGGGTGCCCGGTGCGATGGCCCGGCTGGGCGTCCGCAAGGTCGGCGACACCACCCGGCGTGACCTGCACGCGGGCGACTTCGACGTGGACGAGGGCGCGATCGCGGTGGGCGTGGAGCTGTTCACGGCCGCCGCCCTGCTCGGCTGAGACGGACGCGCCGGTCGGCCACCGCGTCGGCGCCGCCCGTGGACATCGGCGAAGGTACGCGCGCCCCTCGGGGCGCGCGGTCTCGTCACCCCGCCGCCACCGCCGGTACGGCTCGTGGACACGAGAGGTTCGCGACGATCCGATAACGGCTGCCGAGCGGGCCTTTATCTGACATCTACGCGCGTTACGATGCGGCGGAGCCAGCGCCGCAAAGGGGCGCTCCGAGTCATTCAGAGGGGACCCTCGTGCGCCGGGTATCCACGATAGCTGTCGCGGGCATTGCCACCGCGGCTCTCGCATTCTCCGTCACCGCGTGTGGCAGCAGTTCGGAAGAGGGAAGCAAGGACGCCGGCGTCGGTCTGGCCTATGACGTCGGCGGCCGTGGCGACCACTCCTTCAACGACTCCGCCGCCCAGGGCTATGACAAGGCCCTGAAGGACTTCGACGTCAAGGGCAAGGAGTTGACGGCGAAGGACGGCGACACCGACGCCGACCGCTACGACAAGCTGGCCAGCCTGGCCGAGGCGGGCTACAACCCCGTCATAGGCGTCGGCTACGCGTGGACCCCCTCGCTCACCAAGGCCGCCAAGAAGTACAAGGACACCGACTTCGCCATCGTCGACTCGGTCGTCGACGCCAAGAACGTGGCCAGCCTGGTCGCCGCCGAGCACGAGGGCTCCTACCTGGCCGGTGTGGCCGCGGGGCTGAAGACCAAGTCCGACAAGGTGGGCTTCATCGGCGGCACCGACAGCGCGCTGATCAAGAAGTTCGCGGGTGGCTTCCAGCAGGGCCTGAAGGACACCAACCCCAAGGCGTCGCTCGACGTCCAGTGGGTGCAGGTCGGTTCGGCCAAGGGCTTCGGGATGCCCGACCGCGGCAAGGACATCGCCGAGGGCATGCTCTCCAACAAGGTCGACGTGATCTTCTCCGCGGCCGGCGGCTCCGGCGCGGGCGCCATCGAGGCGACCGCCGGCAAGAAGGGCACCTGGTCGATCGGCGTCGACGGCGACCAGTACTACGACAAGGGCCTGTCCCAGTACAAGAACTCGATCCTGACCTCCATGGTCAAGAACGTGGACGGCTCGGTCTACGACTTCATCAAGAGCGTCATCAAGGACAAGAAGCCCGAGAGCGGCGTCCAGTCCTACGACCTCAAGCGCGGCGGTGTCTCCCTGTCGTACTCCGGCGGGTTCATCGACGACATCAAGCCGAAGATCGAGGCGGCCAAGAAGAAGATCATCGACGGTCAGATCAAGGTCAACGACACCTACAAGGACTGACCCCGCGCGCCACGGACCCGCAGGGCGCCCCCGGGCGCCCGCCCGGGTCCGCGGCGTACCCCGGCCGGTCCGGCCCCGGCCCGCCCCACCCTCCGTCGCCCCTCAGGAGTGCGCCATCAAAGCCGCCAGCCCCCCCAAGGGCGCTCCCGCCGGTGCCGTCACCGACGTCGCCGTAGAACTCCGCGGAATCACCAAGCGGTTCCCCGGAGTCGTCGCCAACCACGACATCGACATCACCGTGCGCCGCGGCACCGTGCACGCCCTCGTGGGCGAGAACGGCGCGGGCAAGTCGACCCTGATGAAGATCCTCTACGGGATGCAGCGCCCGGACGAGGGCACCATCGCGCTCGACGGCGAGTCGGTGGAACTGCACTCCCCGGCGGACGCCATATCCCGCGGCGTGGGCATGGTGCACCAGCACTTCATGCTCGCCGACAACTTCACCGTGCTGGAGAACGTCGTGCTCGGCGCGGAGAAGCTGCACGGCATCGGCGGCCGGGCGCGCGCCCGGATCAAGGAGATATCCGACGCCTACGGGCTGGGCGTCCGCCCCGATGTCCTCGTCGAGGACCTGGGCGTGGCGGACCGTCAGCGCGTGGAGATCCTCAAGGTCCTCTACCGGGGCGCCCGTACGCTCATCCTCGACGAGCCGACCGCCGTCCTCGTCCCGCAGGAGGTGGACGCGCTCTTCGACAACCTCCGCGAACTCAAGGCCGAGGGCCTGACGGTGCTGTTCATCTCGCACAAGCTGGGCGAGGTGCTGTCGGTGGCCGATGACATCACCGTCATCCGCCGCGGCACCACGGTCGCCTCCGTGGTGCCGTCCGAGACCAACCCCCGGCAGCTGGCCGAGCTGATGGTCGGCAGCGAACTGCCCTCGCCCGAGACCCGCGAATCCACCGTCACCGACACCGAGATGCTCGTCGTGGACGCGCTGCGGCTGACCGCCACCGATGTGGACGGGGTGGAGCGGGCGGTGCTCGACGACATCGGCTTCACCATCCGCAAGGGCGAAGTCCTCGGCATCGCCGGGGTGGAGGGCAACGGCCAGGCCGAACTGGTCGAGGCCATCATGGGCATGCGCGACCCCGACACCGGCACCGTCACCCTCGACGGCGCCGACATCTCCCACACGCCCACCCGCAAGCGGCGCGAGGACGGCATCGGCTACATCCCCGAGGACCGCCACCGGCACGGACTGCTGCTGGAGGCGCCGCTGTGGGAGAACCGCATCCTCGGCCATGTCACCGAGGAGCCCAACAGCAGGGGCGGACTGCTCAACCCGGCCGCCGCCCGCCGGGACACCGAGCGGATCGTCGCCGACTACGACGTGCGCACCCCCGGGATCGAGGTCACCGCGGCCTCGCTGTCCGGCGGCAACCAGCAGAAGCTGATCGTCGGCCGGGAGATGAGCCACCACCCCAAGCTGCTGATCGCCGCGCACCCCACCCGTGGGGTGGACGTGGGCGCGCAGGCACAGATCTGGGACCAGATCCGCACCGCGCGCCGGGAGGGCCTGGCCGTGCTGCTGATCTCGGCCGACCTGGACGAGCTGATCGGCCTGTCCGACACCCTGCGGGTGATGTACCGCGGCCGGCTGGTCGCCGACGCCGACCCCGCCACCATCACCCCGGAGGAGCTCGGCTCGGCCATGACCGGCGCGGCCTCCGGCCATCTGGAGCACCCCGCGGACGGCGGAACGGGGACCGAGGCCGCGACCGGGACCGAGGCCGTGACCGAGGCCGCGACCGGGGGAGAGGACCGATGAAGAAGCTGGACAAGGAGCGGGTGCTGCTCGCGGTCGCGGCCCCGGTGCTGGCGCTCGCCGCCGCGTTCGTGGTGACCGCCCTGGTGCTGCTGGCGACCGGCAAGGAGCCGTTCAACGCCTTCGGCATCATGTTCGACTACGGCGTGAAGGCCGACAGCCAGGTCTACATCCTCAACAAGGCGACGACGTACTACCTGGCGGGGCTCGCGGTGGCCGTCGGCTTCCGGATGAACCTCTTCAACATCGGCGTCGACGGCCAGTACCGGCTCGCCGCCTTCTTCGCCGCCGTCGTCGGCGGGGCGCTGAAGCTGCCGGGCCTGGTGCAGATCCCGCTGATCATCCTGGTCGGCATGCTGGTCGGCGCGATGTGGGCGTCCATCGCCGGTCTGCTGAAGGTCTACCGGGGCGTCAGCGAGGTGATCAGCACCATCATGCTGAACTCCCTCTCGGGCATCCTCATCAGCTATCTGCTGGTGGACGGGCGGCTGGCCGACCTCGACAAGCAGACCAACATCGTGGCCACCGACCCGCTGCCGTCCTCCAGCCACTTCTTCACCATCCCGGCGGGCGGCGACCTCGACCCCGTCTGGGGCTTCATCGTGGTCGCGGCGCTCGCGGGCGTCGGCTTCTGGTTCCTGCTCGGGCGCACCCGGTTCGGCTTCGACCTGCGCGCGGTGGGCCGCTCCGAGTCCGCCGCCCAGGCCAGCGGCGTCAACGTCAGGCGCATGGTGTTCACCAGCATGGTGCTCTCGGGCGCGATGGCCGGTCTGGTCGGCATGCCGACCCTGCTCAACGACACCCACCAGTTCACCTCCGACTTCCCCACGGGCATCGGCTTCACCGGTATCGCCATCGCGCTGCTCGGCCGCAACAACCCGGTCGGTATCGCGCTGGCCGCCGTGCTGTGGGGCTTCCTGGAGCGCGGCGCCAACCGCCTGGAGTTCCAGGGCTACGACAAGGAGATCGTCGGTGTGATGCAGGGCGTGATCGTCCTGTGTGTCGTCATCGCGTACGAACTGGTGCGCCGCTACGGGCTCAAGCGCCAGCAGCAGAGGGTGGGCGCGGAGCTCGCCGCCCAGGCCAAGGCCGGTAAGGGCCAGGGTTCGGACAAGACGGAGACGGAGGTGCCGGCATGAGTGCCACGGTGACCGCCACCAAGAGCACGAGCGCGCCGGGCAAGGGGAACGGGCCCGCCTCCCGGATGTCCCTGGGCAAGGTGCTGCTGATCGTCGCCGGGGCGCTGATCGCGCTGTCGGTGCTGCGCGCCCTCGTCGACGCCGCCCAGCAGGCGGACTTCGACCGCGTCACCTCCTCCGGCCAGATCGGCGCCGCGCTCTCCATGGCCGTGCCCATCGGGCTCGCGGGCCTGGGCGGACTGTGGTCCGAACGGGCCGGCGTGGTCAACATCGGCCTCGAGGGCATGATGATCCTCGGCACCTTCTTCGGCGCCTGGGCGGGCTATCAGACCAACCCCTGGGTGGGCGTGCTCGCCGGCGTCCTCGGCGGCGCGGTCGGCGGTCTGGTCCACGCGGTCGCCACCGTCACCTTCGGTGTGGACCACATCATCTCCGGTGTGGCGATCAACATCCTCGCCCTGGGCGCCACCACCTATCTGGCCAAGCGCTGGTTCGAACCGCTGGGCGACATCGGCGGCTCCCCGAAGAACTCCCCGCAGGTCGACCCCATCCAGACGTTCACCGTCCCCGGGCTGTCCGACTGGCTCGCGGATCTGGAGAACCACCACTGGTTCCTGGTCTCGGACATCGCGGGCATCCTCGGCGGCCTGGTCACCGACATCTCGGCGCTGACCATCGTCTCCGTCCTCCTGGTCGCGGGCAGCTTCTTCGCCCTGTGGCGGACCTCGTTCGGCCTGCGGCTGCGGTCCTGCGGCGAGAACCCGACGGCGGCCGAGTCCCTCGGCGTCAACGTCTACCTCTACAAGTACACGGCCGTGGTGGTCTCCGGCGCTCTCGCCGGACTCGGCGGGGTCTTCCTCGCCCTCGTCCGCTCGCACATCTACAACGAGGGCCAGACCGGCGGCCGCGGCTACATCGGCCTCGCCGCCATGCTCTTCGGCAACTGGCGGCCGGGCGGGCTCGCCATGGGCGCCGGGCTGTTCGGCTACTCCGACGCCCTCCAGCTGCGCAACGGCGGGGCGACCGTCCACGCACTGCTGCTGCTGGTCGCACTCGGCCTCGCCGTGCTGGCGGGCTGGCGGATTGTCCGCAAGAGTTATGTCGCGGGCGCGGTGTCCGGCGCCGCGGCCGTCGCGCTGCTGCTGTGGTACGCCCTGACCGACACCGTGCCCAACGACCTGGTCAGCGCCACGCCGTACATCGTGACCCTGCTGGTCATGGGGCTCGCCTCACAGCGGCTGCGGATGCCCAAGGCGAACAGCAAGCCCTACCGGAAGGGACAGGGCACATGAGCACGTCCACCGCCGCGGCCCCCGACTGGGAGGCCTTGCGCGCACAGGCCCGGGACGCCATGTCCCGGGCCTACGCCCCCTACTCCGGCTTCCCGGTGGGCGCCGCCGCGCTCGTCGACGACGGCCGCACGGTCAGCGGCTGCAATGTGGAGAACGCCGCCTACGGTGTCGCGCTGTGCGCCGAATGCGGCCTGGTCTCCTCCCTCGTCGCCTCGGGCGGCGGCCGCCTCACCGCCTTCACCTGCTGCGACCGCGAGGGCGCCGTACTGATGCCCTGCGGCCGCTGCCGCCAACTGCTGTGGGAGCACGGCGGCCCGGAGCTCCGGATGGACACCGCCACCGGCATCCGCCCCCTGGCCGAACTCCTCCCCGACGCCTTCGGCCCCGCCGACCTGCGGCGCACCCCGTCCTCCACCTGACAATGCGGCCCCACCCAGCCGCCGCCCGGCCCACCGGGCCGCCGCCCGGCCCACCGGGCCGCCGCCCGGCCCACCGGGTTCCCCCGGCCTGGCCCGGCCGGATCCGGTCTGGTCTGGCTCGGCTCGGCTCGCCTGGCCCGCCTGGACCACACCGGGTTCGCCCGGCTCGGCTCGGCTCGGCCTGGCTCGGCCCGGCTCGCCTGGCCCGCCCGGACCACACCGGGTTCGCCCGGCCCGGCTCGGCTCGGCCCGGCTCGCCTGGACCACACCGGGTTCGCCCGGCCCGGCCCGGCTCGGCTCGGCCTGGCCCGGCTCGGCTCGGCTCGGTCTGGCTCGGCCTGGCTCGGCCCGGCCTGGCTCGGCCTGTCCGGCTCACCTGGCCGGTCCGGCGGGTCCAGCGTTCCCGGCTCACTCGGCCCGCCCGGGTGCGGCAAACCGGGACCCGGCGCCGTGGCCCGCTACGGCGGGCCGGGACCGGTGCCGTCAGCCCGCGCGGCGTGCTACGGCGGGCCCGCCGCCCGGCCCGCCGCCTCCGGGAGAGCCGGGTGCCTCTGGGAGGACCGGGCGCCCCCGCAAAACCGGAGGCCAACCTTCCGGCGCCCCTGACTCTCCCCCGCGGCTGTGCGCTCCGGCCCCGTCGGGGCGCCCCCGCCCCCACCCCCGGGACGGGAGTCCCGCGCCCGGGATGGGAGCCCTCCGCCCAGGATGGGAGCCCTCCGTCCGGGATGGGAGCCCTCCGTCCGGGACGGGGCCCCTTCCGCCCGGGATGGGAACCCCCCGCCCGGGATCGGGAACACTCGCCCGGGATGGGAAGCCCCGCCCGGGACGGAACCTTCTCCCGGGCGGGACCAGTCCGTCCTCGCCTCCGACCACGAAAGGCCCCGTACCGCCCCATGGACGCCATCTCCGTCATCCGCGCCAAGCGCGACGGCACCCGTCTGACCGACGCCCAGATCGACTGGATCATCGACGCCTATACGCGCGGCGAGGTCGCGGACGAGCAGATGTCCGCGCTCGCGATGGCGATCTTCCTCAACGGCATGGACCGGACCGAGATCGCCCGCTGGACCGCCGCGATGATCGCGTCCGGTGAGCGGATGGACTTCTCCTCCCTGCCGCGCCCGACCGCCGACAAGCACTCCACCGGCGGCGTCGGCGACAAGATCACCCTGCCGCTCGCCCCCCTCGTGGCCGCCTGCGGCGCCGCCGTACCGCAGCTCTCCGGCCGGGGCCTGGGCCACACCGGCGGCACCCTCGACAAGCTGGAGTCCATCCCCGGCTGGCGGGCGCGGCTGTCCAACGAGGACATGCTGGCCGTCCTGCGCGACGTGGGTTCCGTCATCTGCGCGGCGGGCGAAGGACTGGCCCCGGCCGACAAGAAGCTGTACGCGCTGCGCGATGTCACCGGGACGGTCGAGTCGATCCCGCTCATCGCGTCCTCGATCATGTCGAAGAAGATCGCGGAGGGCACCGGCTCCCTGGTCCTGGACGTCAAGGTGGGCTCCGGCGCCTTCATGAAGGACATCGACTCCGCCCGCGAGCTGGCCACGACCATGGTCGGCCTCGGCAACGACCACGGCGTCCGCACCACCGCCCTGCTTACCGACATGTCCACCCCGCTCGGCCTGACGGCGGGCAACGCCCTCGAGGTCCGCGAGTCGGTGGAGGTGCTCGCGGGCGGCGGCCCGGCCGACGTCGTCGAGCTCACCCTCGCCCTGGCCCGCGAGATGCTGGACGCCGCGGGGCTGCCGGACGCCGACCCCGCCAAGGCCCTGGCCGACGGCACGGCGATGGACCACTGGCGCCGCATGATCGCCGCCCAGGGCGGCGACCCGGACGCCCCGCTTCCGACCGCCCGCGAACACCACGTCGTCACGGCCACCGCCGACGGCGTCCTCACCCGCCTCGACGCCTACGCGATCGGCCTCGCCGCCTGGCGCCTGGGCGCGGGCCGCGCCCGCAAGGAGGACCCGGTGCAGGCGGGCGCGGGCGTGGAACTCCATGCCAAACCGGGCGACCGGGTGACGGCCGGCCAGCCCCTGCTGACCCTCCACACCGACACCCCGTCGACCTTCGACTACGCCCTCGAGGCCCTGGAGGGCGCGGTCGCCTACGCCCCCCAGGCCACGGAGTCCACCACCCCGATCGTGCTGGAACGCATCGCCTGACGCTCGCAGACCCTAGGCCAGCAGCTGCCCCCGCCGGCTCAGCAGGAACCTCTTGAAGGCGGCCACCGGCGGCGTATCGGGGTGGCCGTCCAGCCACGCGACGCCGATCTCGCGGACGGCGCGCGGGGCGGTGACGGTCAGCTCCGCCACCCCGGGGCGGGGGACCGCCGGGGGCGGCAGGAGGGCCACGCCGAGGCCGGCCGCGACCAGGCCGCGCAGGGTCTCCGCCTCCTCGCCCTCGAAGGCGATCCTCGGGGTGAACCCCGCTTCGGCGCACAGCGCGTCGGTGATGCGCCGCAGCCCGTAGCCGGGTTCCAGGGTGACGAAGAGTTCGGAGGCGGCCTCGGCGAGCCGGACCCGGCGGCGGCCGGCCAGCCGGTGGTCGTCGGGGACCACCAGCCGCAGCCGCTGTTCGTCCAGGCGGCGGGCGACCAGATCGGGGGCGTCCGGTACGGGGGAGGTCAGGCACAGGTCGAGGCCGCCCGCGCGCATCCGCTCGATCATCGCCTCGCCGTAGTTCTGGACCAGTTGGAACCGCACCCGGGGATGGTCCACCCGGAAGGCTCGGATCAGACCGGGCACGGTCTCGGTGCCCAGCGTGTGCAGGAAGCCGAACGAGACCCGGCCCGCCGCCGGATCGGCGTCGGCCCGTACGGACTCGGCGGCGCGGTCGACCTCGGCGAGGGCCCGTTCGACCGAGCGCAGAAACGTCCGTCCCGCCGGGGTGAGCGCCACCGTACGGCCCCGGCGGGCGAAGAGCACCACGCCCAGGTCCTCCTCCAGCCGGACCATGGCCCGGCTGAGCGTCGACTGGGGCACCCCCAACTCGTGTGCGGCCCGCGTCACATGCTCATGGCGGGCGACGGCGGCGAACTGGGCGAGACGCGGTGTCAGGGCGGCCGCCCAGGACTCGGCCTCGACATCTGCTGTCACCGGAATGTCGTTTTCGTAACTGATGCGTGACACGAACGGTCCTGACCTTTACTCATGCTGCGGTGGATTGATTATCCCCATTCCGTGCATTGGACGCATCAACCGTGGGTACGTACGGTCGAACCATGCCTCCTGCCGATACCAAGGCGTCCACCGGAACCCACCGGGTGGACGCCTCCGCTTCGATCTCCACGAACCCGAACCCCTCCGGGCCCGAGCCCGGGTCCGAGCCTCAGCCCGACGCGGCCACCGACACCGCGGCCGGGCGGATGAGCCCGGGTCACCCCGGTTACCTCCGGATGCGGCTCGCTCTCTTCACCGCGGGACTCGCCACCTTCGCCCTGCTCTACTCGACCCAGGCGCTGCTGCCCGCGATCTCCGACGATCTGCGGGTCCAGGCGGACCAGGCCAGCTGGAGCGTCTCGGCGGCCACCTTCGGCCTGGCGCTCACGGTCGTGCCGCTGAGCGCGCTGTCCGAACGGTTCGGCCGGCGCGCCATGATGACCGCCTCGCTCACCGTCGCGGTCGCGCTCGCCCTGCTGGTGCCGTTCGCGCCCAACCTGGGCTGGCTGATCGCGCTGCGCGCGGTCCAGGGCGCGGCGCTGGCCGGTATCCCGGCCTCCGCGATGGCGTACCTGTCGGAAGAGGTGCACCCGAAGGCGCTGGTCGGCGCGATCGGACTGTTCGTGGCCGGTAACAGCGTCGGCGGTATGAGCGGCCGGATCCTCACCGGCTGGGTGGCGGACGCCTGGGACTGGCGGGCCGCGCTGGCCGCGGTCGGCGCGATGGCGCTGCTGTGCGCGGTGGCCTTCCGGCTGCTGCTGCCCAAGGCCCGGCACTTCACCCCGGCCGCGGTGAGCCCGCGGGCGCTGGGCCGCACCCTCGCCGGGCACCTCTCCGATCCGCTGATGTGCCGGCTGTACGCGATCGGCGCGCTGTTCATGACGGTCTTCGGCGGGGTCTACACGGTCATCGGCTACCGCCTGGTGGCCCAGCCCTTCGGCCTCTCACAGAGCCTGGTCGGCTCGATCTTCCTGATCTACCTGGTCGGTACGGTCTCCTCGGCGGGGACCGGTAAGCTGGTCGGCCGCCTCGGCCGGCGCGGCGCGCTGTACGTGGCGGCGACCACGACGGCGGCCGGACTGCTGCTCTCCCTGCTGAACTCGATCGCGGCGGTGCTGGCCGGTCTGGTGCTGATCACCGCGGGCTTCTTCGCGGGCCACGCGGCGGCGTCCTCGGCGGTGAGCCGGACGGCCAAGACCGGCCGCGCCCAGGCCGCGGCGCTCTACCAGGCGTCGTACTACATCGGCAGCAGCGTGGGCGGCGCGCTCGGCGCGCTCGCCTTCCACGCGGCCGGATGGGGCGGCACGGTCGCCATCGGCCTGATCGCGGTCGGCGGCGTGGCGGCGATCACGCTGTACGCCACGCGGAAGGCGAAGGCCGAGCGGCGTGCGGAGGCCGCGCGGCGCGAGCTGTGCGGTGTGCCGGCCTAGCCCGGCTCCCTGAAGCCGGCCTGAAGCCCGAAGGGGCCGCCCCGCCACTGTCCGGCGGGCCGGCCCCTTCGCCCGTCTCCGGCGGGCCGGGGCGAGGTGGGCTGGGGCCGGGGGCGACGAGGCCGGGGCCGTCTTTCGGGTGCGGCTTTCGTCTCGCGCCTTCGGCGCGGTTGAGCAGCGGGGCAGGGGGCGGGGGCGCGGGCGCCGCCGCCGTCCGCCGGGCCCGTCGGTGTGGGCGCCGGTGGCGGCTCCCGCGCTCGGCGGCCGGGGCCCCTCCGGACTGCGGGCAGCCGGGGCGCCCCCTCCCGGTACCCCTCCCAAAGACGCTTGACCTGACGCAACTAATTGGTCAATGAGTTTCCAGGGGGTCTCCCATGGCACCCCTCGGGCCCGGTGACACCACCCCCCGGGTCATGCCTTCGACAGGGGGGCAACAGTCATGCCGGGCCCGGAGGCCAGCGGCCCTCTTGCACGGGGTACCCCACCCCCGCTGCTGTCCGGTATCGGCCTCGGCCCCCGGTCACGGAAGCCGCCACCGCCCAAGCCCCCCACCGGCCCGGCGGACGGCGGTGAGGCCCTGGTCCGGCACCCCCCGACCCATGCTCAAAGGCGCCGAAGGCGCGAGACGGCGCCGCACCCGGCAACGGCGAGCAGCCCCGCCGGGCGCACCCCGCCGGGCGCACCCCGCCGGGCGCACCCCGCCGGGCGCACCCCGCCGGGCGCACCCCGCCGGGCGCACCCCGCCGGGCGCACCCCGCCCGTCACGCCCCGCCGGGCACGCCCCGCCCGTCATGCCCCGCCCGTCATGCCCCGCCGGGCGCACCCCGCCCGTCATGCCCCGCCGGGCGCACCCCGCCCGTCACGCCCCGCCGGGCACGCCCCCACCGGGCGCGCCCGCGACGCGAACGCGCTCAGTGCCGCAGGTTCGCCCCGAACCCCGCAGCCAGCGGCATCCGCAGCCCCAGCGGCGGCGGAGCCGCCAGCGCGTCGGCGACCGGGCGGGAGTAGCCGGCGTGGAAGAGGGAGCCGAGGAGGAAGTCCACGGCCAGTGCCTGCACCTCGGAGCGGTGCTGATGCAGCCCGTGCCCGTCGGTGTGCACCTCGAAGCGGCACACATCGCGGTTGGCCTTCTTCGCCCGCTCCGCCAGCCGGTAGGACAGCTCGGGGTCGGTCCGTTCGTCGTTCGTCCCGTGCGCGATCAGCACCTGGCGCCCCACCAGCTGTTTCACCGGCTCGGGTGCGAGCGCCTCATCCGGTCCCGGAAGCCACGGCGCCAGCGCCACCACCGAGCTGACGGCGGGGTGACCGGCGGCGCGGAGGGCGGCGCGCCCGCCCATGCCGTGGCCCGCGAGGCAGACCGGCACATCGCCGTAGCGCCGCACCACCTCTTCCACGGCCCATGCGGCATCCGACGCGGCATCGGCGGCGGCCCCGTTCCAGCCCCGGCGCCGGTAGTGGACGACATGGGCGGTCAGCCCCTCGTCCCGGCCCGCCCGGACCAGCCGCCGGGCCAGCGGCAGCACGGCGGCCACCGAAAGTCTGGAGGGCCGTCTCGTCCCGTGGGGTTCGCCCTCGGGGAGCAGCAGCACCACACCGTGTACGGTCCTTCGCGCGGCGGCCGCGCCCATCGGCCGCCCCAGCCGTGCGCCCCGGTCGGGCAACGCTTGCTGAGCCATGGCAGAACAATCGCAGAAGGACCGGTGTACTCCACTACCCGTGCGGGTCACTGTTGCGTATCTATCCCCCACCTCATCCCCCACGTTCTACGCGCGTAGGGGCTATGGTGCGCAGATGACGAGCGAGCACACGCATGAGCCCACCCCCGAACAGATCCGCCGCGCCCCCAAGGTGCTGCTGCACGACCACCTCGACGGCGGGCTGCGCCCCGGCACCGTCGTCGACCTCGCGAGGGAGACGGGGTACGAGGCGCTGCCGGAGCGGGAGCCCGACAAGCTCGGCCGGTGGTTCCGCGAGGCGGCGGACTCCGGGTCGCTGGAGCGCTATCTGGAGACGTTCTCCCACACCGTCGGCGTGATGCAGACCCGCGACGCGCTCGTCCGGGTGGCCGCCGAGTGCGCCGAGGACCTCGCCGCGGACGGTGTCGTCTACGCCGAGGTCCGCTACGCCCCCGAACAGCACCTCGAGGGCGGGCTGACCCTGGAGGAGGTCGTCGAGGCGGTCAACGAGGGCTTCCGCGAGGGTGAGCGGCGGGCCTGGGAGAACGGCCACCGCATCCGCGTCGGCGCGCTGCTGACCGCGATGCGCCACGCGGCCCGCGCACTGGAGATCGCCGAACTCGCCAACCGCTACCGCGACCTCGGCGTGGTCGGCTTCGACATCGCGGGCGCCGAGGCCGGCTACCCGCCCACCCGCCACCTGGACGCCTTCGAGTACCTGAAGCGGGAGAACAACCACTTCACGATCCACGCGGGCGAGGCGTTCGGGCTGCCGTCCATCTGGCAGGCGCTCCAGTGGTGCGGCGCCGACCGGCTGGGTCACGGCGTCCGCATCATCGACGACATCGAGGTCGCGGACGACGGCTCCCTCACCCTCGGCCGCCTGGCCTCGTACGTCCGGGACAAGCGCATTCCGCTGGAGCTGTGCCCGACCTCCAACCTCCAGACCGGCGCGGCCACGTCATACGCCGAGCACCCCATCGGACTGCTCCGCCGACTCCATTTCCGGGCCACCGTGAATACGGATAATCGTCTGATGAGCGGGACGAGCATGAGCGGGGAATTCCAGCATCTTGTATCAACGTTCCATTACTCGCTGGACGACATGCAATGGTTCACGGTCAATGCCATGAAATCGGCCTTCATTCCTTTTGGCGAACGTCTCGCCATGATCAATGACGTGATCAAGCCCGGGTATGCCGAGCTGAAGTCCGAATGGCTGTTCCGCCAGGTGGCCCCCGCATCCTCCGTGACCAGGGATTCCGCCCGCAAGGGAAGCTGAACGAGCGAGTTCGGAAAACGACATGGGCGGGACCTCGGGGGACGTTTTCCGTGTTTGCGGGCAGTCGAAACGCGTGGCTACGTTTCCGTATCGGTCAAGCCCCCGTCTCAAGGACAGATTTCTGATGAAGCAGGGAACCCTCAAGACTCTCGGTGTCATTGCCCTCGGTGCCGCCGCCGTCATCGCCGGAGGCAGCGCCGCGTCCGCGGCCGGCAGCGCGCCGGTCCCCGGCGGTTCCGCGGGCCATGCCGCCCCGGGGCAGCCCGCCGCCAAGCCCGCCGCCAAGCCCGCGGCCCCCGCCGCCCAGAGCCGGCCTACTCAGAGCCTGCTGAGCGGGCTCAGCGGTCTGCCGACCAGCAACCTCCTCAAGCTGGGCTGATCCTCCGCTCGGACATCCGGCCGGGCCCACACCCTCAAGGGATGTGGGCCCGGCCGTTCCGTACGCCAGGGCGTCCCGCCGCCCCGGACAACCGTCGACGAGCAGCCGCCCGCGCCGGGTCACCACGCCTCGCGGTAGCCCTCCTCCGCCGGAAGCAGCACCCACAGCGCGAGGTAGAGCAGGAACTGCGGCCCCGGCAGCAGACACGAGACCACGAAGAGCACCCGCATCGTCGTGGAGGTGGTCCCGAAGCGCCGGGCGAGACCGGCGCAGACACCGGCGATCTTCTTGTCGTGGCGGGGGCGGACCAGCGGTGCGGCCATGATGGGAATTCCTCCTCGTCGTCGGGTGTGCTCGGAAGTTGTCGGGTGTGCTCGGGAAGAGCAGGTTCCCGATGTCCTCAACGCTATGTCCGCGTGCTGGAGGAGACGTCGCTCCACGGTGCGATCCCGACCCTGGGAATCGTCGGGGTCGCGGCCTGGACGTCGTCGTCCCGCAGGACGGCACCGGCCCGGCGCCGGTCGGCCCGGCGGCGGAGCCGCACCCGGACGGCGGGGACCACCAGCAGATGCGCGAGCGCGACCCCGACGGTGTTCAGCAGCACCGCGTCCACGTTCATGATCTGCCCGGTCACCTCGCTGCGCAGCAGCGCCACCCCCAGGGACACCATCGCCCCGGTGAAGGCCGTACGGATCAACGAGGCCAGCGGATACGCCTCCACCCGGCCCCCCGCCAGCGGCAGCAGCACCCCCAGCGGCGCGAGCAGCAGCAGCCCGCCCCCGATGGAGCGGACGGCCTCCCACGGGCTGAGCGCCAGATCGGCGCGGATGGTGGCCAGCGGTTCGAGGGTCACGGCGGACACCCAGGGGACGTTCACCGGTCGCAGGGTCAGCCAGCAGACGAACGCCAGGTGTGCGACGAGGAGGACGAAGCCCGCGACGCGGTAGCGGAAGGCGGCCCTGCGGCCGGAAGGACCCTGCACGACCATCAGGACGCCGGGTGCGGGGGTCGTGGTTCCGCCCGTGCCCCGCTGGTCAGCACCTTGTTACCGACTGGTCGCCGACCCGGGACGGGACGGTGCCAACCGGTGACGGATCAGGACACCAGGACCCCGGAGTTGACCGCGGTGCCGGGATTGCGGCGCATCTCCTCGGTGCACTGGTACGCCTTGAGCGGGTCCCGCTGGCTGTCCGGTCCGCCGAGCACCACCTTGCCGTCCTCGTCGGCCACCGTGGTGTCCGCGAAGGTACAGACGATCTGGGCGAGCGCGAGCGACTGGATCTCCTCCGGCGGCCGGTTCAGCCGCAGCGCGCGGTCCGGGTCGTCCTGGGCCGGACCGGAGATCTCCACCCAGTCCTCCACCGCGGTGGAGAACCCGGCCGCGGACTCCGCCGCCGTCGGCGGCAGCCGCAGCTGCTCCAGCAGCGCGGTGGCGACCTGCACCGGCTTCGGCGAAGCCTTCTCGTCGCCCAGCCGGGCGGTCCGGCTCACCGACAGGATCCGTGAGGAGCACAGCAGATAGATCCGTACGGAGACGTGGCCCGCCCCTTCGGCGGTCCGCTCCGACTCGGGCGTCCGGCAGGACGCCCGCGAGGGCGCGGGCCCGGCGTCCACCGGCACCGAGGTGCCGCGTATCCCGCATCCGGCCGCCAGCAGCGCGACCGCGCCGGTCAGCAGGAGAGCGGCCGACCGGCTCCACCGCCCGCTCATGACCCGCCCTCCTTGCCCCGGCCCTTGGCCGTGCCGTCGCCCTTGGCGCCGCTGTCGCCCTTGCCGTCGGGCTCGTCCCCGGCCCCGTCGGCGACGATCCGGGAGGCGTCCATCGGCAGCCGCAGCGTGAAGACGGCCCCGCCCTCCGCGGAGTTCGCGGCGCTGATGTCGCCGCCGTGGATATGCGCGTTCTCCATCGCGATCGACAGCCCGAGCCCGCTGCCCTCCGAGCGCGGCCGGGACGCGCTCGCCTTGTAGAAGCGGTCGAAGACGTGCGGCAGCACATCCTCGGGGATGCCCGGACCGTGGTCCCGGACCTTGATCAGCAGCTCTTCTTCGTCTTCCGTTTCCGTGCGCACCGAGACCCGCACCGGCGAACCGCCGTGCTTGAGCGCGTTCCCGATCAGATTCGCCAGGATCACATCCAGCCGCCGGGGATCCAGCCGGGCCACGATCCCGCGCGCCGCGTCCAGCTCCACCGCGTCCAGCCAGGCACGCGCGTCGATACACGCCGTCACCTGGTCGGCGACGTCCACGTCGTCGAGCACCAGCCGGGCCGTGCCCGCGTCGAAGCGGGTCACCTCCATCAGGTTCTCCACCAGGTCGTTCAGCCGCCGGGTCTCGCTGACCACCAGCTGCACGGCCGGAGCGATCATCGGGTCGAGCGAATCGGCCTCCTCCTCCAGCACCTCCGTGACGGCCGTGATCGCGGTGAGCGGGGTGCGCAGCTCATGGGACATGTCCGCGACGAACCGCCGGCTGGACGCCTCCCGCGCGGACAGCTCCGCCACCCGCTTCTGCAGCCGCTCCGCGGCCCGGTTGAAGGTGTGGGAGAGATTGGCCAGCTCATCGGAGCCCGAGACCTGCAACCGGGTGTCGAGATGCCCCTCACCCAGCCGGTGCGCCGCCTCCCCGAGCCGCTGCACCGGCCGCAGCACCGTGGCCGCGGCGGCCTGTGCCAGCAGCGCGGCGCCGATCAGCGCGAGCGCGGTGGCGATCCCCAGCGACCAGGCCAGGGAGTTCAGATCCTGGCGCTCGGTGTCCAGGGACTTGAGCAGGTAGCCGGTCGGCCCGCCGCCGTTCACCGTGGCCCCGCCGACCAGGTACGGGGTGCCGTCCAGCGTGATCCGCTGCCAGTAGAGGTGGTACGGGGAGGTGTTCCCCTGGTCCACCGAACGCTTCTGGTCCACCGCGTGCCGCAGCGACGCGGGCACCACGTCGAGCGTGAACAGATCCTTGTCCGAGGCCGCGGAACAGCTCTTGCCGTCCGCGGTCCGGCTGATCAGCAGCACCTCGTACTTCTGGGTGTTGTCCGCCATACGCAACGCGGCGTCCCGCAATTCGGTACAGGTGGGGCGGGAGGGCAGCGGGTCGGTGTCGTCCTTCAGCGCTTTGCGGAACTCGTCCAGCGTCGCGTCCTGGGTGCGGGTCAGCACCGCGTCACGGTTCAGCCAGTACGCGATGGCCGACGCGGACACGGCGGCGGTCAGGGCCACCAGACCGAAGACCAGCATCAGCCGCAGCCTGAGGCTGAACCACCGCAAGAGCCCCGCGGCCCAGCCCCGGGCCCGACCGGGCTCGTCGCTCACTGCGCTCAACTCCGTACTTCTCCGCCCCCGTATGCGCCCAGCGCGCTCGCTGGGGGTGTGGGCATCGTGGTCGGGTGCGGGTGGGTGGCCGCACGTGCGTGGCTCATTGTGGCGCGTCCAGCCGGTACCCCACCCCGCGCACCGTACGGATCAACGTCGGCGACGACGGCACGTCCTCCACCTTCGCGCGCAGCCGCTGTACGCACGCGTCGACCAGCCGGGAGTCCCCGAGGTAGTCGTGCTCCCACACCAGCCGCAGCAGCTGCTGCCGCGACAGCGCCTGCCCCGGCCGGCGGCTGAGCTCCAGCAGAAGCCGCAGTTCGGTGGGGGTGAGCTGAAGATCCTCGCCGTTCTTGGTGACCGTCATGGCGGCACGGTCGATCAGCAGGTTGCCGAAGACCGCGGAGTCGGTGGCCTCCCGCTCGCCGCGCCGCAGCACCGCGCGGATGCGGGCGTCCAGCACCCGGCCCTGCACGGGTTTGACCACATAGTCGTCGGCACCCGATTCCAGGCCGACCACGACGTCGATGTCATCGCTGCGCGCGGTCAGCAGGATGATCGGCAGCTGGTCGGTACGGCGGATCCGGCGGCACACCTCGAAGCCGTCGATCCCGGGCAGCATCACATCCAGCACGATCAGGTCCGGCCGCTGCTCACGCAGCAGCTTCAGGCCGTCCTCGCCCGTCGCCGCGGTCGCCACACGGTGGCCCTGGCGGGACAGCGAGAGTTCGAGGGCCGTGCGGATGGCGTCGTCGTCCTCGATCAGCAACAGGAAAGGCACGTTGGTCATTCTGGCCTACAAGGGGCCTGTAGTTCGACCGTCGGGGGTTCATCGGCGCGATCCCCTGTGACGAGGCTGTGACAGTCGGCAGACACCCCCATGAAACTGGCCCGGCAAAGTCTTCTGTGCACCGGGCGGAACACCACCGGCCCGGGGCGGCAAGCAGCGAACCGATCAAGGCTCCACCGACGGGGGCGCGACCATGAGCACACTGCACTTCACTCACACCAGCGCAGTTCGCACGCGCCTCCACGACGCCGGTCGGGGCAACGAGAAGTCCGGTGCCGTGAGCGGGCGGGGGTGCGCTCGCGGCGCCGGGCGTCAGCGGCCTCCTTACATGGTGGCCATTGACGCGATCACGGGGGACAAGGAGGCCGGGCACGGCCTCGGGGGGGACAACGGGGGTCCGGGGGGACCCGGGGGGAGCTCGTACGGGGAGGCAGAGGGGGAGCGGCGTACCGCGTCGGAGGCGGAGTTCACCGCCTATGTCCAGGAGCGCCGCGCCTCCCTGTACGCAACCGCCTACCACCTGACCGGGGACCGCTTCGAGGCCGAGGACCTGCTCCAGAGCGCGCTGTTCTCGACCTACCGGGCCTGGGACCGGATCAGCGACAAGGCGGCGGTCGGCGGCTATCTGCGCCGCACCATGACCAATCTGCACATCAGCGCCTGGCGTCGGCGCAAGCTCAACGAGTACCCGACGGAGGAGCTGCCGGAGACGGTGGGCGACCAGGACGCGATGCGCGGCACCGAGCTGCGCGCCGTGCTGTGGCAGGCCCTGGCCCGGCTGCCCGAGCTCCAGCGCACGATGCTGGTGCTGCGCTACTACGAGGGCCGGACAGACCCGGAAATCGCCGACATACTCAACATCAGTGTCGGAACGGTCAAAAGCAGCATCTGGCGCTCGCTGCGCCGGCTGCGCGAGGACGAGACCCTCAGCTTCGGCCGTGACCAGGAGGAGTCCTTCGGCGAGCTGGTCGCCTGACGGCGGCGGGACGACCGAAGGCGGAGAGAAAGGAAAAGGGGGGAACGGGGGAAACAGGAAAAATCGGGGGAACACGGGGGAAATGGGTGCGAGGCCGGACAGTCCAGGGGGGATCTGTCCGGCCTCGCACCTGTTGTCAGGCGGGTGTCTTCTGGGCGGCGGGGCCCGGGGCCGGGATGCGTGGTCCGGCCGCCGCGGCCGCTATCCGGCCCATCGCCACGTCCTTGCCGCACGCGTACGCGCCCAGGGCCGTCTGCCGGGCCACGATGCCGCGCTCCGCGCGCATCAGCCGCCAGCCGCGCCGCACCAGATACGGCGCCGACTTACGGCCCTCCCGCAGGTCGCGCAGCAGCCTGCGCCGGAAGGTCGTGGACGGACGGCCGCGCAGACAGAGCGCGTCCGCGAGCACCCCGAGGTCGGCACACCGCCCGATGATGTCGGCGGCGAAGATGCCCTCGGCGATGAGCAGTGGTGTCTGCCCGATGTCCAGCGACTCCTCACCGACGCGGGAGCTGGTGGCGATGTCGTACAGCGGCACGGTGGCCCGTGACGTACGGCACAGTGCCTCGATCGCCGCGACCGCCGCGTCCGCGTCCCAGGACAGTGGTGAGTCCCAGTCGGCGCCCCCGCCGCCGGCGAGTTGGGGGAGCGTCGGGTCGTCGGCCTCCTTGTAGAAGTCGTCGAGGGTGAGTACGGGCAGCCCGGTGCGGGCCGCGAGCGACGACTTTCCCGAGCCGGAGGGGCCGGAGAGCAGGACGACGCGGGCGGAAGGCGGTTGGCTGGTCACGGAACACCAGTGTGACGCATCCTTACGCCCGCGTGACCCCCACATGACGACGCCGTCAGACGACCGCTCGGGGCCGTTCCGCCGCCGCCGTCCGGGCCGGACGGGTCCTGGGGCCGAAGATCGCCAGGGCGACGGCGCCCAGGATCCAGGTGGCCGCGATGAACAGGAAGACGCTCTGATAGCCGGTGCGGTGGTAGAGGCCCGCGATGATCAGCGGTCCTGCGGCGTTCGAGAGGCGGCCGAGCCCGTAGGAGACGCCCGTCCCCAGCGAGCGGCTCTGGGTGTCGAACAGCTCGGGGGAGTAGGCGTACCCCAGGGCCGTGTAGCCGCGCTCGAAAAAGTTCACCAGGAAGCCGAAGACCACGATCAGGATCGGGTTGAAGGTCAGTCCGTACAGCAGACCGCAGAGCGCGATCACCGTGCCGAAGGCCACCAGACACCATTTGCGCTCGAACCGGTCGGTGACCAGGGCGGCCAGCAGTGAGCCGAGCGGGGCGCCCACGGTGGTGAGGGCCACGTAGAAGACCGACTTCTCGACGCTGAAGCCCTCCTTGGCCAGCAGGGTGGGCGCCCAGCTCGAGTAGCCGAAGAAGCCGATGGTCTGGGTCACCCACACCACCGCGAGCAGAACGGTCGGCCCGAGGTACTTCTTCTTCAGCAGCAGGCGCGGCGACGCCTTGGCGGGCCGTGCCTCGTCGATCGGCGGCGGGGCCTCGGGGAGCGGGCCCTTCTCCAGGGCGACCTGGGCCTCGATCTCGGTGAGGATCGCGTCCGCCGCGCCGTACTCGCCCCTGCTCTCGTGCCAGCGGGGGGACTCCTTGAGGTGCCGGGTGAAGAAGACGAAGAGGAGGCCGAGGGAGCCCCACAGGTAGACCAGCCGCCATGACCAGTCGGTGAGCGGTACGACGGCGCTGGCGATGAGGTTGGTGGCGGGGGTGCCGCAGATGCCGATGACGATCGCGTACGCCTGGTACTTGCCGCGTACGGCGGCCGGATAGACCTCATTGACGTAGATGACCGCCACGACGGTCATCGCGGCCAGCCCCGCCGAGGTGAGCACCCGGAAGACGCCCATCGAGACGATGTCCCAGGAGAAGGCCGAGGCCAGGGAGAAGACGCCGAAACACAGCGTGGTGTAGATCAGTGCGTTCTTGCGGCCCCACCGGTCGGCGATGGTGCTCGCGACGACCGAGCCGATGAACATGCCGACGAACGACAGCGAGGTCACATAGGCGACCTGGTCCACCGTGATGCCCCACAGGTCCACGAGCTGGGGGGCGGTGGTCGCGAAGGTGTTGATGTCCGCGAACTCGAAGAAGTAGGCGAAGGAGACGGCCAGCAGGGTGATCTTGTGAAACCGGGCTATGGGGAGTCTGTTCAGCCGGTTCACCGCATTGGAATGGTGCATGTGCGGCCCTTGTGAGGAGAGGCGGGAAACGGGGAGGGGGAGACCGGGGAGACACCTGGGGGAGGGGAGGGGGCGGAGCGGGGGAGGGGGCAGGGATCAGGCGGTTTCGCCGGGCCAGTAGAGCCTCATGGGGTTGTCGACCAGCAGCTTCCGCTGCTGCTCGGCGGTGACCGCCACCTGGGGCACGTAGTCGACCAGCAGCCCGTCGTCCGGCATGTGGTCGGTGAGGTTGGGGTGCGGCCAGTCCGTGCCCCACAGCACCTGGTCGGGGAACTCCTCGACCGTGCGGCGGGCGAAGGGCACGACATCGGTGTAGGGGTGGCGCTCCGCGTTCAGCGCGGCGGGACCGGTGACGCTCAGGCGCTCGGGGCAGGTCACCTTGACCCACACCTCGTTGCGCTCGACGAACCGCAGGAAGCGGGTGAAGTCCGGTCCCTCGGCCGGCCGGGTCACATCCGGCCGGCCCATGTGGTCCACCACCAGGGGGGTGGGCAGTGAGCCGAAGAAACGTTCCAGCTCGGGCAGGTCGTTGCTCTCGAAGTAGAGGACGACATGCCAGCCGAGCGGGGCGATCTTCTTGGCGACGGTCATCAGGGCGTCCTGGGGCGCGGCATCGGCCAGGCGCTTCAGAAAGGTGAAGCGCACCCCGCGCACCCCCGCCGCGTCCAGTCGGCGCAGCTCGGCGTCGGTGACGTCCGGGCGCACGGTCGCGATACCGCGCGCCCGGCCGCCGGACGACTGGACGGCGTCGACCATGGCGCTGTTGTCCGCCCCGTGGCAGGTGGCCTGGACGATCACATTGCGGCTGACCCCGAGGTGGTCGCGGAGGGCGAAGAGATCGTCCTTGCCGCCGTCGCAGGGGGTGTACTTGCGCTCGGGGGCGAAGGGGAACGCGGCCTGCGGACCGAAGACGTGGCAGTGGGCGTCGACGGTGCCCGGCGGGAGGGTGAAGGCGGGCTCGGACGGGTTGGCGTACCAGTCCAGCCAGCCCGGGGTCTTGGGGGAAAGGGTGCTCATGAGGGCTCCTCCGGGCGGATGCGCGGCCCTGCGGTGGCCATCAGCGGTCCTGCTTCTTCAGCAGCGCGTCCAGGCGAGGGTAGACAGTGCGGGCGTTACGTTCGAATATGTCGGCCAGATCCTCCGTGGAGAGCCCGGCGGCCTCGGCGTAGCGGCGGGTGTCGTCGAAGTGCCGGCCGGTACGGGGGTCGACGGAGCGCACGGCGCCGATCATCTCCGAGGCGAAGAGGATGTTCCGGGCCGGGATGACCTCGTAGAGGAGGTTGCTGCCGGGCTGGTGGTAGACGCACGTGTCGAAGAACACATTGCCCAGGACGTGCTCCTCCAGGGCCGGCTTGCCGAGCGCCATCGCCAGGCCGCGGAACCGGCCCCAGTGATACGGAACGGCACCGCCGCCATGCGGGATGATCAGGCGCAGGGTGGGGAAGTCGGCGAACAGGTCGCCCTGCACCAGCTGCATGAACGCCGTCGTGTCGGCGTTGAGGTAGTGCGCCCCGGTGGTGTGGAACGCGGGGTTGACGCTGGTGCTCACATGCACCATCGCCGGGACGTCGTACTCCACCAGCTTCTCGTAGACGGGGTACCACGAGCGGTCGGTCAGCGGCGGGGCCGTCCAGTGGCCGCCCGAGGGATCGGGGTTGAGGTTGACCGCCACGGCCCCGTACTCCTCCACACAGCGGATGAGCTCGGGCACGCAGGTGGCCGGGTCGACGCCGGGCGACTGCGGAAGCATCGCGGCGGGGACGAAGCGCTCCGGGTAGAGCCGGCTGACGCGGTAGCACAGCTCGTTGCAGATGGCCGCCCACTCGGCGGAGGTGCCGAAATCACCGATGTGGTGGGCCATGAAGGACGCGCGCGGCGAGAAGACGGTCATGTCGATGCCGCGTTCGTCCATCAGGCGGAGCTGGTTCGGCTCGATGCTCTCGCGCAGCTCGTCGTCGCTGATGCGGAGGTCGGCGCGGGCGGGGGAGAGAGCGGGGTCGGTGAGTCCGTTGATCTGCTGGGTGCGCCATGCCTCCAGCGCCGGCGGCGCGGTGGTGAAGTGGCCATGGCAGTCGATGATCATTCGCTGTTGTCCTTCGGTGGCGTGGGGTCTCTCGCAACCTAACTGTTGATGAAATTGTTGACAATATGTGCGACGAAAAAGACCCCCGCGATGTCCGGAAGCCACGGACGCCGCGAGGGTCGGGGAGGGGCTCGATCAGACGCCCATCGGATGCCAGACGGTCTTGGTCTCCAGGAAGGCGAGGAGACGGCCGGTGCCGGGGTCGGCCGCCCAGTCCACAGCCTGTGGACGGAGGACGCGCTTGAGGTTCTCCGCGGCGGCCTTCTCCAGCTCCACCGCCAGCTCCGCATCCGCGCCGGCCAGGTCGATCGCGTTGACGTCCTGGTGCGCGGCGAGCGGGGCGGCGATCTCCGCGGTCCTGCCGGAAAGCAGGTTCACCACCCCGCCGGGCAGATCGGAGGTGGCCAGGACCTCGGCGAGGGAGAGCGCGGGCAGCGGGGCGCCCTCGGCGGCGACGACCACGGTCGTGTTCCCGGTGACGATCGCCGGGGCGATCACCGACACCAGGCCGAGAAACGAGGATTCCTGGGGCGCCAGGAGCGCGACCACGCCGGTCGGCTCGGGGGAGGACAGGTTGAAGTACGGCCCGGCCACGGGATTGGCCGACCCGGCGATCTGGGCGATCTTGTCGGACCAGCCCGCGTACCAGACCCAGCGGTCGATCGCGGCGTCCACGGCGGCGGTGGCCCCGGCCCTGCTCAGCCCCTCGCCCTCGGCCACCTCGTGGATGAACTGGTCCCGGCGGCCCTCGAGCATCTCGGCGACGCGGTAGAGGATCTGGCCCCGGTTGTAGGCGGTGGCCCCGGACCAGCCGCCGAACGCCTTGCGCGCGGCGACGACCGCGTCCCGGGCGTCCTTACGGGAGGCCAGCGGGGCGTTGGCCAGCCACTGGCCCTTCGTGTCGGTCACCTCGTACACCCGCCCGCTCTCGGACCGGGGGAACTTGCCCCCGACGAACAGCTTGTAGGTCTTGAGCACGGAGAGTCGGTCGTTGCGGTCAGACTGCTTCATCGGTCGCGCTCTCCTTCTCGCTCGCTGCGCTCGCTCGTCGGTTCGGCTGCTCCGGCGAGGTACGCCTCCAGGCCGTGGCGACCGCCTTCACGGCCGTATCCGGACTCCTTGTAGCCGCCGAACGGAGAGGCCGGGTCGAACTTGTTGAAGGTGTTGGACCAGATCACACCGGCCCGCAGCTTGTTCGCCATGGCCAGGATGCGCGAGCCCTTCTCCGTCCAGATGCCCGCCGACAGGCCGTAGGGGGTGTTGTTGGCCTTGGCCACGGCCTCGTCGGGGGTGCGGAAGGTCAGCACCGACAGCACCGGGCCGAAGATCTCCTCACGGGCGATCCGGTGGGCCTGGGTGACGCCGGTGAAGAGGGTGGGCGCGAACCAGTAGCCGTGGCTGGGCAGTTCGCACTCCGGCGCCCAGCGCTCGGCCCCCTCGGCCTCGCCCGCGTCGGCCAGCGCACGGATACGGGCCAGCTGCTCGGCGGAGTTGATGGCCCCTATGTCGGTGTTCTTGTCCAGCGGATCGCCCACCCGCAGGGTGCGCATCCGGCGCTTGAGCGCGTCCAGCAACTCCTCCTGGACGGACTCCTGGACCAGCAGGCGGGAGCCCGCGCAGCAGACATGGCCCTGGTTGAAGAAGATGCCGCCGATGATGCCCTCGACCGCCTGGTCGATGGGGGCGTCGTCGAAGACGATGTTCGCGGCCTTGCCGCCGAGCTCCAGGGTGACCTTCTTCCGCGTACCGGCGACGGAACGGGCGATGGCCTTGCCGACCTCCGTGGAGCCGGTGAAGGCCACCTTGTCGACCCCGGGGTGGGCGACCAGCTCGGCGCCGGTCGAGCCGTCGCCGGTGACGATGTTCACCACGCCCTTGGGCAGCCCGGCCTGCCGGCAGATGTCCGCGAAGAACAGGGCGCTCAAGGGCGTCGTCTCGGCGGGCTTGAGGACGACCGTATTGCCGGTGGCGAGCGCCGGGGCGACCTTCCAGGCCAGCATCAGGAGCGGGAAGTTCCAGGGGATGACCTGACCGGCCACGCCCAGGGGCCTGGGGTCGGGTCCGTAGCCGGCGTAGGCCAGCTTGTCGGCCCAGCCCGCGTAGTAGAAGAAGTGGGCCGCGACCAGGGGCAGATCGGCGTCACGGGACTCACGGATCGGCTTGCCGTTGTCCAGCGACTCCAGGACGGCCAGCTCGCGGGAGCGCTCCTGGATGATCCGCGCGATGCGGAAGAGGTACTTGGCGCGCTCCGAACCCGGGAGCGCGGACCAGGTCGCGAACGCCTTACGGGCGGCCTTGACGGCGCGGTCGACGTCCTCGGCGCCTGCCTGGGCGACCTCCGAGAGGACCTCCTCGGAGGAGGGGGAGAGGGTCTTGAAGACCTTGCCGTCGCCCGCCTCGCCGAACTCCCCGTCGATGAACAGCCCGTAGGACGGGGCGATGTCGACGACCGCGCGGGACTCCGGCGCGGGTGCGTACTCGAAAACTGGCATGGCGTATCAGTCCACCGTCACGTAGTCGGGACCGGAGTACCGGCCGGTGCTCAGCTTCTGGCGCTGCATCAGCAGATCGTTGAGCAGGCTGGAGGCGCCGAAGCGGAACCACTGCGGGGAGAGCCACTCCTCGCCCAGCGTCTCATTGACCATCACCAGGTACTTGATGGCGTCCTTGGAGGTGCGGATGCCGCCCGCGGGCTTCACGCCCACCTGCACACCGATGGCGGCGCGGAAGTCGCGCACCGCCTCCAGCAGGACGAGGGTGACGGGCGGGGTCGCGTTGACGGCCACCTTGCCGGTGGAGGTCTTGATGAAGTCCGCGCCCGCGAGCATCGCCAGCCAGGAGGCGCGGCGGACGTTGTCGTACGTCTGGAGCTCACCGGTCTCGAAGATGACCTTGAGGTGGGCGGCGGTGCCGTCCTCGCGGGCACAGGCGTCCTTCACCTGCCGGATCTCCTCGAAGACCTCGAGGTAGCGGCCGGAGAGGAAGGCGCCGCGGTCGATCACCATGTCGATCTCGTCCGCCCCGGCGGCCACCGCCTCCCGGGTGTCGGCCAGCTTGACCGGCAGCGCGGCCCGGCCGGAGGGGAAGGCCGTGGCGACGGCGGCCACCTGGATGTCGCTGCCCCCCAGGGCCTCCTTGGCGGTGGCCACCATGTCGCCGTAGACGCAGATCGCAGCGACCCGGGGGACGGTGCGGTCGGTGGGGTCGGGGTTGAGGCCCTTGGCGCACAGGGCCCGGACCTTGCCCGGGGTGTCCGCGCCCTCCAGGGTCGTCAGGTCGATCATCGAGATCGCCAGGTCGATGGCGTACGCCTTCGCCGTGGTCTTGATCGAGCGGGTGCCGAGGGTCGCGGCACGGGCCTGGAGGCCGACCGCGTCGACGCCCGGCAGGCCGTGCAGAAAGCGGCGCAGGGCGCTGTCGCTCGCGGTCACGTCCGCCATCGACGCGAGTCGCTCCGCGGCCTCTTCGCCGTATGCGGGAACTGTGGTGGGCATGGTCACCAGATGAGCATATCTACGCGCGTAGCCGGATGTCACCCCCGGCTTCGGAATCCCGTGGACCGGACGGGTGGTGCACAATCGGGCGCATGACGAGCCCGGACGACGACGCAGCCCCCGCCGCCTCCCCCGCCCCCGAGACGTACCCGGACCGGGTCTACCGCTCCACCGGCGGGATCGCGGGCGGCGTGCTGCTGCTCGCGGTCGGCGGCTGGCTGGGCATCGACGCGATGATCCGGGGCGAGGGGCGGATTCCGTGGCTGGCGCTGGCCGGGCTGCTGTGCGCGGTACCGGTGGTGATCGCCTTCACGGTGCGCCCGGCGGTGTACGCGGGGCAGGACCGGCTGCTCGTCCGCAACCCGTTCCGCACCATCACGCTGCCCTGGGCCTCGGTCGAGGGCCTGCGCGCCGGCTACACCAGCGAGGTGCTGGCGGGCGGGGCCACGTACCAGCTGTGGGCCATCCCGGTCTCCCTGCGCCAACGCAAGCGGGCCGCCCGGCAGCAGGCCAGGGCGGCCTCCGAGGACCCCTTCGGCAGTACGTCCGCCCATGTCGCGGCGGGCAGGGCCGAGGAGGACCGGCGGGCCCCCTCCGACGCGGCGATCGGCGATCTGCGCGAGATGGCCGAGACCAACGCCCAGCGCGAGGGCGCCCAGGGGGCGCCCGAGGTGCGGTGGGCGTTCGAGGTCATCGCGCCGACGGTGGCGGGGGCGGTGCTGCTGGGGGTCATGCTGGCGATCGGCTGAACCGGCCTTCGGCCGGACCGGCTTCCGGTTGCCCCGGCTTGCGGCTGAACCGGCCTTCGGCTGCGCCGGCCGCCCTCGGCCGAACCGATCTCCGGTCGGACCGGCCCTCGGTCGGACCGGCCCTCCGCCGGACCGGACCTCAGATGCCGGTCGCGGCCGAGAGGTCCTTCTTGAGGCTGGACAGGACCGACTCCGCCGTGGCACGGGCCGGGGCGAGCGCGTCGGCGGAGGGGACGTCGACGACCGCTTCCAGGTAGCACTTCAGCTTCGGCTCGGTGCCGCTGGGGCGGACGATCACGCGCGCGCCGCGGACGTTTCCGTTGCCGGCGAGCTGATAGCGCAGGCCGTCCGTCGGCGGCAGCGTCTCCGTCCCCTGCGACAGGTCCTCCGCCGAGGTCACGGCGAGCCCCGCGAGTTCGGTGGGCGGCTGTTCGCGCAGCCGCTTCATCGCGGTGCCGATCAGGGAGAGGTCCTGGACGCGGACCGACAGCTGGTCGGTGGCGTGCAGACCGTGGGCGATCGCGATGTCGTCCAGCAGGTCACCGAGGGTACGGCCCTGCTCCTTGAGCTCGGACACCAGCTCGGCGACGAGCAGCGCGGCCGTGATGCCGTCCTTGTCGCGTACGCCCTCCGGGTCCACGCAGTAGCCGAGCGCCTCCTCGTAGGCGTAGCGCAGCCCGTCCACGCGGGCCAGCCACTTGAAGCCGGTCAGCGTCTCGGCGTACGGCAGCTCGGCGTCCGCCGCGATCCGGGAGAGCAGCGACGAGGAGACGATCGTGGTCGCGACGGCGCCGCGGGCGCGCTTGTGGACGAGGTGGGTGGCGAGCAGGGCGCCGACCTCGTCCCCCCGGAGCATGCGCCAGTTGGCGACGTCCGTGGGGGCCGTGGGATTCGTGGTCGTCGGTACGGCGACGGCGCAGCGGTCGGCGTCCGGGTCGTTGGCGATGATGATGTCCGGAGCGGCCTTGCGGGCCGTCGCGAAGGCCAGGTCCATCGCGCCCGGCTCCTCCGGGTTGGGGAACGCGACGGTCGGAAACGCCGGGTCGGGCTCGGCCTGCTCGGGGACCACGGTGGGCGCGGGGAAACCGGCGCGGGCGAAGGCGGCGGTGAGCGTCTCGCGGCCCACGCCGTGCAGCGGGGTGTAGACGACGCGGGCGTTGCGCGGGGAACCCGGGGTGAGGACGGCGTCGGTGCGGGCCAGATACGCCTCGAGGACATCGTCGCCCAGCGTCTCCCAGCCGGTGTCCGGGCGGGGGACGTCGTTCAGGCTGCCGATGGCGGCGATCTCGGCGGCGATCTCGGCGTCGGCGGGCGGGACGATCTGGCGGCCGTCGCCGAGGTAGACCTTGTAGCCGTTGTCGCGGGGCGGGTTGTGGCTCGCGGTGACCTCGATGCCGGCGACGGCACCGAGGTGGCGGATGGCGAAGGCGAGGACGGGGGTGGGGAGGGGGCGGGGCAGGAGCGCGGCGCGGAAGCCGGCACCGATCATGACGGCGGCGGTGTCGCGGGCGAAGTCGGCGCTCTTGTAGCGGGCGTCGTACCCGATGACGACGAGGCCGTCCTGCTGCTCTTGCCCCGCTTGCCGCTGCTTGCGGAGGTAGGCGGCGAGACCGGCGGCGGCGCGGATGACGACGGCGCGGTTCATGCGCATGGGTCCGGCACCGAGCTCACCGCGCAGACCGGCGGTGCCGAACTGGAGCGTGCCGGAGAACCGTTCGGCGAGCTCGTCGAGCGCGTTGGCCCGGAGCAGCTTGCTGAGCTCGTCGCGGGTCTCGGGGTCGGGGTCCTCGGCGAGCCATGTGCGGGCCTGGGCGATGAGGTCGGACTCCGTGGCCATGGGGGGCCTCCTGGGGGGTGGTCGTTTTCGGGTGCGGATGCGGGTGCGGGTGCGGGTGCGGGTGCTTGGTGGTTGCCCGGGGGCGGGGTTGCCCTGGGGTGCGCGGTCGGTTGTGTGGGTGGGTGCGGGTGCGGGGCCTCCGGGGCGGGGTCCTGGACCGTATATTTACGGCGCCGACGACAGTTGAGCGTGGGGTGGGCCGGAGATTGGCGCCACAAATACACGTAAGCGTCCAGGACCCCGCCCCTCCGACCCCGCCCCCTCCCGTCTCGCCGGCGACCGCCCCCCGGTGGTCCCCGGCGCCGTCCGGTGCCGGGTCCGCCCGGTGGCGCGGGTGCCGGGCGGGGGTGGGCAGGTCCCCGCTTCCCTCCCGTCTCGTTGGCGTCCGCGCCTGGGTGGTCCCTGGTGCTGTTCGGTGTGGGGTCTGCTCGGTGGCGTGGGTGCCGGGTGGGGGTGGGTGCGTCCCTGCCTCTCGCGTCTCGTTGGCGTCCGTGCCTGGGTGGTCCCTGGTGCTGTTCGGTGTGGGGTCCGCTCGGTGGCGTGGGTGCCGGGCCGGGGGTGGGTAGCTGTCCTCTCGCGTCTCGTCGGCGTCCGCGTCTCGGTGGCAACGAGCGCCTGCCCGATGGCGTCAGCTTCGCGAGTGGGTGCGGTCCGGCGCTCCTCTCGCCCTCCTGCGGCTCTCCGCCAGTGGCACTGGACCCGGCCGGCGGTCGTGCCCCGACGCGGTAGCTGGTCCTCCTCTCGCAGGCTCTGGCCCGTGGCAGGGCCATCGGGGGGAGTGCTCGTCATCGGACCCATCCCCGCCCAGTACCCGTGCCACCCGGCAGGTGCCCGATGCCACCGGCGGGGGGTCGCCGACGGACGGGTGCGGCGGGGCCGTACCCGTCCCGTCCAGCGCCTGCGCCGCCGGGGGCCGGAGACGAGGCGGGTGGGTGCGGGGTGGCGCCCCCAGCGCCTGCGCCGCCGGGCGTACCCGGGCCGGACAGGTGCCCGGGACCACGGGGTGCGGTTGCCGACGAGGCGGGTGGGTGCGGGGGCGCACCCCGCGCCGCCGGACGAAGCCGCCACCGGGCAGGTGCCCGGGATCACCGGCGGGGAGTCGCCGACGAGGCGGGAGGGGGCGGGGTCGCACCCGCCCCCGGCACCCGCGCCGCCGGGCGGACCCGGCACCGGACGGCGCCGGGGGCCACCGGGGCGTGGTCGCCGACGAGGCGGGAGGGGGCGGGGTCGCACCCACCCCCGGCACCCGCGCCACCGGGCGGACCCGGCACCGGACGGCGCCGGGGACCACCGGGGGGCGGCCGCCGGCGAGACGGGAGGGGGCGGGGTCGGAGGGGCGGGGTCCTGGACGCTTACGTGTATTTGTGGCGCCAATCTCCGGCCCACCCCACGCTCAACTGTCGTCGGCGCCGTAAATATACGGTCCAGGACCCCGCCCCGGAGGCCCCGCACCCGGCACCGCCACGTAAGCGGCCGCGCACCCCGGGGCAACCCCGGTTCCGGGGGCCCCGTGCCCGCCTGCGCTGCGCTGTTCAGTTGGCAGAGGGGTGAGTACCCGCGCAATGCGCCGTGACGCCGCCGCGCAGGAGTCCCAGCCCCGGAGTGGGTCGCCCGGCCGGCGAGGTCATAGGCGGTCGAGGACCTGGGCGAGCAGGCTGCCCATGCGGGAGGCGGAGTCGCGGCCGGCCTGGAGGACCTCCTCGTGGTTGAGGGGTTCGCCGGTCATGCCGGCCGCCAGGTTGGTGACCAGGGAGATGCCGAGGACCTCCGCGCCCGCCTCCCGCGCCGCGATCGCCTCCAGGGCGGTGGACATCCCCACCAGGTCGGCCCCCAGCGTGCGGGCCATGTTGATCTCGGCGGGAGTCTCGTAGTGCGGCCCGGGGAACTGGGCGTAGACGCCCTCCTCCAGGGTCGGGTCGACCTGCCGGCACAGGGCGCGCAGCCGCGGTGAGTAGAGGTCGGTGAGGTCGACGAAGTTGGCGCCCACGATCGGGGAGGTGGCCGTGAGGTTTATGTGGTCGCTGATCAGTACCGGCTGGCCGGGGTGCATGCCCACGCGGAGGCCGCCGCAGCCATTGGTGAGGACGATGGTCTTGCAGCCGGCGGCGACGGCGGTGCGGACACCGTGCGCGACGGCGGCGACACCGCGGCCCTCGTAGTAGTGCGTACGGCCGAGGAAGACCATCGCCCGCTTGTCGTTGATCCGGTACGAGCGGATCCGGCCCGCGTGGCCCTCGACGGCGGGCGGCGGGAAGGCGGGCAGCTCGGTGACGGGGAACTCGTGCTCAGGTGTCCCGAGAGCGTCGGTGGCGGGTACCCAGCCGGAGCCCAGGACCAGGGCGACGTCATGGGTATCCGCGCCGGTCAGCTCGCGCAGGCGGGTGGCGGCGGCGTCGGCCGCGGCGTGCGGGTCGTCCTGGTTGTCCCAAGTAACTGATGCGTTCACGCGCACGAGGGTAGCCGGTTGTGGCCTACGCGCGTAGACGAACGGCGACGAGGTGTTCGGATCGTTGTATTCGGTGTTCCGGGTTCGCTGTTCCAGGGGTACTGGCCAGCCGTCTCAGCCGCTCCCGGGCCACCCCATCAGCAGGGCCGCTTGCGCAGTTCCATCACATAGTCGTGCGGCGCGCCCGCCGATTCCGCGGCGTCGGCGATCTCGCCGAGGTAGCGGGCCGAGGGGAGGCCGCCCTCGTAGCCGTTGAGGACGTAGAGCCAGGCGGGTTCGTCGCCGTCCAGGGTGTGGACGCGGATCCGCATCCGGCGGTAGATGTCGAGGCCGACGCCTTCCCAGCGGTCCATGGAGTCCTCGTCCATGGGCGCGATGTCGTAGAGGGCGACGAAGACCTGGGATCGCGGCGCCTCCACGATGGTGGCCAGGGCGCCCTCCCACCCCATCTGCTCACCGCCGAAGGTGAGGCGCCAGCCGTTGATCCAGCCCGTACCGCGCAGCGGTGAGTGCGGTGCGCGGCGGGACATCAGCCGCGCGTCGAGGTTGCCGGCGTACGCGGCGTAGAGCGACATGGGTGAGAGGGTACGGGAGAGGGGCGGAGGGCCCCTCGGGGTGGGAGCTTCAGGCGAGCTCGGGGCAACTTCGTACGTCGGGCGCGGTCCGAAACCTCCCGAAGTCGCCGCCCGGAACACCCCGGACTGAAGTCGGCCGCACCGGTGCGGGACAATGGAGCATGTGACTCGGATCGTGATCATTGGTGGCGGACCCGGCGGCTATGAGGCGGCGCTGGTCGCCGCGCAGCTCGGCGCGGAGGTGACCGTCGTCGACTGCGACGGTCTGGGCGGGGCGTCGGTGCTCACCGACTGTGTGCCGTCGAAGACGTTGATCGCCACCGCTGAGGTCATGACGACCTTCGACTCCTCCTATGAGGAGCTGGGGATCATCGTCGCCGACGATACCCCGCCGCTGGAGCAGGCGGCCCGGGTGGTCGGCGTGGACCTCGGGAAGGTCAACCGCCGGGTGAAGCGGCTCGCGCTCGCCCAGTCGCACGACATCACGGCCTCGGTCACCCGGGCCGGTGGCCGGGTGATGCGCGGCCGCGGGCGGCTGGAGCCGCAGCAGTCGCTGGACGGTTCGCGGCGGGTGATCGTGCGGGCCGCGGACGGTACCGAGCAGACGCTGGTGGCGGACGCGGTGCTGGTGTCGACCGGTGCCCATCCGAGGGAGATCCCGGACGCGCAGCCGGACGGTGAGCGGATCCTGAACTGGACGCAGGTGTACGACCTCGACGAGCTCCCCAAGGAGCTGATCGTGGTCGGTTCCGGTGTCACGGGCGCGGAGTTCGCGGGTGCCTACCAGGCGCTGGGGTCGAAGGTCACGCTGGTCTCCAGCCGGGACCGGGTGCTGCCGGGCGAGGACCCGGACGCGGCGGCGGTGCTGGAGGACGTCTTCCGGCGCCGGGGGATGAACGTGATGTCCCGGTCGCGGGCGCAGGCCGCCAAGCGGGTGGGGGACCGGGTGGAGGTCACGCTCTCGGACGGGCGGGTCATATCCGGTACCCACTGTCTGATGGCGGTCGGCTCGATCCCGAACACGGCGGGCATCGGCCTGGAGGAGGCCGGGGTCAAGCTCGCGGAGTCGGGGCACATCCTGACCGACAAGGTGTCCCGGACCAGCGCGCCGGGCGTCTACGCGGCCGGTGACTGCACCGGGGTGCTGGCGCTGGCGTCGGTGGCGGCGATGCAGGGCCGGATCGCGATGTACCACTTCCTGGGGGACGCGGTGGCCCCGCTGAACCTGAAGACGGTGTCCGCGAACGTCTTCACCGATCCCGAGATCGCCACGGTCGGGTACTCCCAGGCGGATGTGGACAGCGGGAAGATCGACGCCCGGGTGGTGAAGCTGCCGCTGCTGCGCAATCCGCGGGCGAAGATGCAGGGCATCCGGGACGGCTTCGTGAAGATCTTCTGCCGGCCGGGCACCGGCATCGTGGTCGGCGGTGTGGTGGTGGCCCCGCGGGCGAGCGAGCTGATCCACCCCATGTCGCTCGCGGTCGACAACAACCTGACGGTGGAGCAGATCGCCAACGCCTTCACGGTCTACCCCTCGCTGTCCGGTTCGATCGCCGAGGTGGCCCGGCAGTTGCACACCCGGAAGACTCAGGAAGAGTCGTAGACCCGGTCCTTATAGCACTTCGTGCCCTCACAGATGAACAACTTCTGCTAATTGGTGCAAGCTGCTGAAAACAGACGGTCGTTGGCGTTACTGTCAGTTTCGTGTTCGCTGCAGAACGTCGCCAATTGATCCTTGAAATGGTGCGCGCGAACGGAGCGGTGTCGCTCCGGGAGCTCGCCCGCGTCGTCCAGACCTCCGAAGTGACCGTACGGCGTGATGTGCGGGCGCTGGAGGCAGAAGGACTGCTCGACCGCCGGCACGGCGGTGCGGTGCTGCCGGGCGGATTCACCAGGGAGTCCGGCTTCCCGCAGAAATCCCATCTAGCGACCGCGGAGAAGACGGCCATCGCCGATCTCGCGGCCGGTTTCGTCGACGAGGGCGAGGCCGTCGTCGTCGGCGCCGGAACCACCACGCAGGAGCTGGCCCGCCGGCTCGCGCGGGTTCCGGGGCTGACCGTGGTCACCAATTCCCTGCTGGTCGCACAGGCGTTGGCGCATGCCAACCGGGTCGAGGTCGTGATGACCGGCGGCACCCTGCGCGGCTCCAACTACGCCCTGGTCGGCAGCGGCGCCGAGCAGTCCCTCCAGGGGCTGCGGGTCTCGCGCGCCTTCCTGTCCGGCAGCGGGCTGACCGCCGAGCGCGGCCTGTCCACCTCCAACATGCTCTCGGCCAGCGTCGACCGGGCGCTGGTCCAGGCGGCGGCGGAGGTGGTCGTGCTCGCCGACCATACGAAGCTGGGCACCGACACCATGTTCCAGACGGTGCCCACCGATGTGATCACGCGGCTGGTGACCGACGAGCCGCCCGCTCATGACGACCGTGCCCTGACCGAGCTCCAGGCCCTCGCGGACCAGGGGGTTCAGATCGCCGTGGCCGGGCCGGGCGCGGGGTCCGGCCCGGCCGGCGGGGGCGAGGGCGGCGGTGCGGCGGGGCGGCAGTCGGGGCGGCTCGGCCCGTCCCAGGGCCGGAACGGCGGCGAGGAGGGCCTGCCGCTGCCGGGGCCGCGCCGTAACCACCCCCATCCGCCGGGCGGCTCCGGCTCGGCCCAGCTGCGCAGCGCGGTGCCGCTGGCGGAGCAGCAGCCGGGGCGGGTGGCGGATCTGGCGCCGCGCCGTCGCTAGGCCGGACGGGACCCGGGCGTGTCAGCGGGCCTTGAGACCGGTGAAGGCCATCGCCAGCAGCCGGTCGGCCAACTCCGGGTCGTCCGGCGACTGCTCCACGGCCAGCGCGATCGCGTTGGTGAGCTGCATCAGATCGGCGATGACGACATCGGACCGTACGGCACCGCTCTGCTGGGCGCGGGCGAGCAGTTCGCTGCCCGCCTCGCGCAGCGGCAGACCGCAGCCGCGGGACAGCTCCGAGGTCTCGTCCGCCGAGCACGCCATCAGGGCCCTGGAGAGCCCGCGGTAGGTGCTGGCGTGGTCGACGATCGCGCGCAGCCAGTCGATCAGCGCCTGGCACGGCAGCGGCGCCTTGGCCAGCTCGCGGGACCGCTCCAGCAGGGCGCATATCTCGCCCTGGAAGACCGCGCCCATCAGCACGGTGCGGTTGGGGAAGTGGCGGTAGAGCGTGCCGATGCCGACGCCCGCGCGGCGTGCGATGTCCTCCAGCGAGGCATCGGTGCCGTGCTGGAGGAAGGCCGTGCGCGCCTCGGCCAGCAGCCGTTCGTAGTTGCGGCGCGCGTCGGCGCGCATGGGGCGCGGTGGCGTGTGCGCCGTGGCTGTCTCGATCGCCATCGCGGTCCTCCCTGCCGTGCCTGCCCGTGAGTCAAGCATGCCATTTCGTGCCCGCAGGCACGCCCTGGCCAGGCAATGCGGACACCGCGATCGCCCCCAAACGGGGCGTCGGCATCGTGCGTTGCGGTCCGCCGGAGTGGAAGAACGATGGGACTGACCAGTCGATCACTCGAATATGTGATGATCGCCCTCGCCGTGGGCTGTGCGGGACTGACGCTCTGGCTGTGGCCGCGCTTTGCGGGCCGGGGCGTACGGGCCTGGCTGGGCCGGCTGGCCTCCCTCGCCGTGACCCAGTGCGCCGGGGTGGCCGCCCTGGCCCTCGCGGTGAACACCACCTTCCAGTTCTACGGGTCCTGGGGCGAACTGCTGGGCGAGGACGACGCGCCACCGGCGGTCCTCGCCCCGGTGCGGGGCGGCGCCGCCGGGGCGGCCGGGGCGCCGGGCGGGCTGGTGCGCCCCGCCCCGCCGCAGGGGCTGGACACGGTGCACGGACTGCCGAGCGGACCCTCCGGCCGGACCGGCAAGGTCGAGTCGGTGCGCATCCTGGGCCGCCGCAGCCAGGTGGCCAACCCGGCGTACGTCTATCTGCCGCCGCAGTACTTCCAGCGCCAGTACGCCCGGCAGCGCTTCCCCGTGATCGTGGCGATCAGCGGCTACCCCGGCGGGTCCTTCCTGCTGGCCCAGCATCTGCGGCTGCCCCAGACCGCCGGCGGGCTGATCCGGGCCGGCGCGTTGCAGCCGGCGGTGATCGTGATGGTGCGGCCCACGGTCGCCCCGCCGCGCGACACCGAATGCGTGGACGTCCCCGGCGGGCCACAGGCCGAGACCTACTTCGCCCAGGACCTGCCCGAGGCGCTGCGGGGGCACTACCGGATCGGCCATGACCCCAGCGCCTGGGGCATCCTGGGCTACTCCTCGGGCGGCACCTGCGCGCTCCAGCTGACCCTGCGTCATCCGCGCGTCTACGGCGCGGCCGCGGCCCTCTCGCCCGACTACCGGGTGGTCAACGACCCCACCACCGGCGACCTGTTCGGCCCCGGGCCGGAGGGCGAGCGCAGACGGCGGGGGCACGATGTGCTGTGGCGGCTGCGCCATCTGCCCCAGCCACAGGTGTCGGTGCTGGTGGCCGCCAGCCGCCGGGGCGAGTCCGGGTACGGCCCCACCCGGGAGTTCCTGGCCGCGGTCCGGCCGCCGATGAGCGCGCAGTCGATCATTCTGGACCGGGGCGGCCACAACTTCCGCACCTGGCGCCGTGAGCTGCCCACGGCCCTGCGGTGGATGAACGGTCAGCTGACCTTCCCCCAGGACGTGGTGCGCGGCCGCTGACCCGGCCCGGCGGCCGGACGGCAACGGCGGGCCCCGGCCGGAAGCGTCCGGCCGGGGCCCGCCGTGCTGGTGCGGTGGGGCGGGGCGCTCCTCTGGAGGTCAGTCCTCGAAGCCCAGCCCTCGTCCCGGGCTCAGTCCTTGATCTCGCAGATGACCGCGCCCGAGGTGATGGACGCGCCGACCTCGGCGGTCAGGCCCTTGACGGTGCCCGCGCGGTGGGCGTTGAGGGGCTGTTCCATCTTCATGGCCTCCAGGACCACGATGAGGTCGCCCTCGGCCACGGTGTCGCCCTCGGCGACGGCGACCTTGACGATGGTGCCCTGCATCGGGGAGGCCAGGGCGTCGCCGGAGGCGGCGGAGCCGGACTTCTTGACCGCCTTGCGCTTGGGCTTCTTCGAGCCGCCCGCCGGGGCGGTGGCCACGCCCAGGGAGGCGGGCAGCGACACCTCCAGGCGTTTGCCGCCGACCTCGACCACGACGGTCTCGCGGGCGGTGGGCTCCTCGGCCTCGTCGGTCCCGGTCGGGGTGAACGGGGCGATCGTGTTGTGGAACTCGGTCTCGATCCAGCGGGTGTGGACCGTGAACGGCTCGCTGGTGAACGCCGGGTCCTTCACCACCGCCCGGTGGAACGGAATGGCCGTGGCCATGCCCTCGACCTGGAACTCCGCCAGCGCACGAGCCGCCCGCTGGAGCGCCTGCGCACGGGTGGCACCGGTGACGATCAGCTTGGCCAGCAGCGAGTCCCACGCCGGACCGATCACACTGCCCGACTCCACGCCCGCGTCCAGCCGCACACCCGGCCCGGCCGGCGGCACGAACGAGGTCACCGTCCCCGGAGCGGGCAGGAAGTTGCGGCCCGGGTCCTCACCGTTGATCCGGAACTCGAAGGAGTGGCCCCGCATCGGCGGGTCGTCGTAGCCGATGGCCTCACCGTCGGCGATGCGGAACATCTCCCGGACCAGGTCGATCCCGGTGACCTCCTCGGTGACCGGATGCTCCACCTGAAGCCGGGTGTTGACCTCCAGGAAGGAGATCGTGCCGTCGTTGCCGACCAGGAACTCCACCGTCCCGGCGCCGACGTACCCGGCTTCCTTGAGGATGGCCTTCGACGCCTGGCGCAGCTGGGCGTTCTGGTCCTCGGTCAGGAAGGGGGCCGGGGCCTCCTCGACGAGCTTTTGGTGGCGGCGCTGGAGGGAGCAGTCACGGGTGGAGACCACGACCACGTTGCCGTGGGTGTCGGCCAGGCACTGGGTCTCCACGTGGCGGGGCTTGTCCAGGTAGCGCTCGACGAAGCACTCGCCGCGGCCGAAGGCGGCGACGGCCTCGCGGACGGCGGAGTCGTAGAGTTCGGGGACTTCTTCCATGGTGCGGGCGACCTTCAGGCCGCGTCCGCCGCCGCCGAAGGCGGCCTTGATGGCGATGGGCAGGCCGTGCTGCTCGGCGAAGGCCACGACCTCGTCGGCGCCGCTGACCGGGTCGGGGGTGCCGGCGACCAGGGGCGCGCCGGCGCGCTGGGCGATGTGGCGGGCGGCGACCTTGTCGCCCAGGTCGCGGATGGCCTGGGGCGGGGGGCCGATCCAGGTCAGGCCGGCGTCGAGGACGGCCTGGGCGAAGTCGGCGTTCTCGGAGAGGAATCCATAGCCGGGGTGGACGGCGTCGGCGCCGGACTCGGCGGCCGCGGCCAGGACCTTGGCCTGGTCGAGATAGCTGGCCGCCGGGGTGTCACCGCCCAGCGCGTAGGCTTCGTCGGCCGCGCGCACATGCACAGCGTCCCGGTCCGGATCGGCGTAGACGGCAACGCTCGCGATCCCGGCATCCCGGCAGGCACGGGCAACACGGACAGCGATCTCGCCGCGATTGGCGATGAGCACCTTGCGCACGATGGCTCCCTCCTTGAAACAAGCCGAGTTTAGGTACAGGCGACACCTCGCGCCGAGAAGACTCCTGGCGTGAGCTTGACCACACGGAGCGTGAACCTCGCCTTGGGCGAGCGGCCGAATCCCCCGTCGCTCCACGGTACGCCCGGTTTTCGGGCCTGCGGCACGGTCCGCGATGTGGGCAAGGTCTCTGGCCCGCCGTGCTGCGGCGCTTCACGATTCTTTGTGGAAACCCTACGAACGAGGAACGGAAACTTTGCCGCGGTGTTCTGCTCGTCCACACCTCTTGTCGCGGCGCTTACCCGTTAGTAGCGTGCTTCGGCACCGACGGAGTGAGGGGGACGCGGTGGCGCGCAGACCAGTGGCCGCGGTGGCGGCTGTGACGCTGATGCTCGAAGCGGTCGGCATAGCGCTGCTGAATTGGATCCTCGGCCTGGTCGTGGACCGTCAGCAGATGTCCATGGGCGGCCTCGACACCGACGCGATGTCCATCGGCGCCTGGGTCGCGGGCGGCCTCTTCGGCCTCTATCTGCTGGTGTGCGGGGTGGTGCTGCTGCGCACCGCGGTGCGCGACCGGGCCCCCGGCCGGCTCGCCCGCATTCTGCTCATCACCTGTGCGGTGGTGCACGGGCTGTTGGGGGCGTTCGCGGTCGGCCTGGTGGGCTGGTTGGCGTTCGGGTGGCTGATGGTGGTGCTGGGGCTGATCGTGCTGACCCTGCTGGGGTACGAGCCGGAGCGGCCCGCCGAGCCCGCTGAGCCCGCCGCCGAGGCGGCGGGCGGCGGCCACGACGCCCCGAGCCCCGCGTGAGCGACGCTTCGGGTCAGTGGGCCTCGTCGCTCCAGAGGTCGGTGATCCGCACGTCCAGTTCGGCCAGCAGCCGGCGGAACAGCGGCAGGGACAGCCCGATCACGTTTCCGGCGTCGCCCTCGATGCCGTCGATGAACGGCGCTGAACGGCCGTCGAGCGTGAAGGCGCCCGCCACGTGCAGCGGTTCGCCGCTGGCGACGTACGCCGCGATCTCGTCGTCCGTCGGCTCACCGAAGTGGACGGTGGTGGACGCGGTGGCCGAGGTGCGGCGGCCGTCCGCCGTGTCGATCACGCAGTGCCCGGTGCGCAGCACCCCGGCCCGGCCGCGCATCGACTTCCAGCGGGCGGTGGCCTCCTCGGCGTCCGCCGGTTTGCCGAGCGCCTGACCGTCGAGCTCCAGCACCGAGTCGCAGCCGATGACGAGGGCTCCGGCCGCCTCGGGGAGCGCGGCCACGGCGGTGGCCTTGGCCTCGGCCAGCACCCGGGCCAGCTCGGCGGGCGTCTCGGCGCTGAGCGCGTCCTCGTCCACCCCGCTGACGATCACCTCCGGCGCCAGTCCGGCCTGCTTCAGCAGTCCGAGCCGGGCGGGTGAGGCGGAGGCGAGGATGAGAGTGCGCTGCGCAGTCATGCGCACCAGGGTAAGCCGGGCCCCCGCGCGCGTCTCAGGGCTCTGCCCCGAACCCGGTCGCCCCCGCAGGCGGGGGCAGGGGTTCGGCCGCGGCTTGGTCCCTCGTCCCGAGGGGCCCGCCCCGGCACCGGGTCCGGCTTCGAATCGGGGTTACGTCTCGGCGTTCGGCCCGGATGAAGGCCGGCTGCTCCGGCCCGGCCTCATCCCCACATGCTGAGCAGGCACATCGCGAGCATCACGGAGACGGTCAGGACGGTGCGGGCCCGGCGGAGCATGGCCTCGGCCCGCCGCAGTTCCTCGGGCGGCTCATCGGGCGGCTCGGACCACAGCATGCTTTCGATCCTGAGGCCAGTGGCGCCGGGGCGCCTGAGTACGGGTACTCAGGCGCCCCGGCGCGAAGCACTGGCGGTCGTGCGGTGGGTGGCCGGCTCAGGCGGGCCAGTAGGTGGTGCGCCATGCCATGGGGCCCGGGTGCGGCACCCGGTGGCTGGGGACGGTTCGGGCCGGATCGGACCACTCCTCCGGAGCGTCCTCGTTCTGCGCGGCGGCCGTGGCGGCCGCCGCGCGTGCTTGCACCACCGCCAGTGCGGCGGCCAACTCCTCGGGGGTCGGGTTGCCCCGGACAATCCGGATCATGGAAACAGCCCTTCGCTAGAGGGGGATGTTGCCGTGCTTCTTCGGGGGCAGCGCCTCGCGCTTGTTCCGCAGGGTCCGCAGGCCGCGGACGATGTGGCGGCGGGTCTCGGAGGGCATGATCACAGCATCCACATACCCCCGCTCGGCCGCGATATACGGATTCAGCAGGGTGTCCTCGTAGTCCGCGATCAGCTCGGCGCGGGTGGCCTCCGGGTCGTCGGCGGCGGCGATGGTGCGCCGGTGGAGGATGTTGACCGCGCCCTGGGCGCCCATGACCGCGATCTGCGCGGTCGGCCAGGCCAGGTTGAGGTCGGCGCCCAGGTGCTTGGAGCCCATCACGTCGTAGGCGCCGCCGAACGCCTTGCGGGTGATGACGGTGATCAGCGGGACGGTGGCCTCCGCGTAGGCGAAGATCAGCTTGGCGCCGCGCCGGATGATGCCGTTGTACTCCTGGTCGGTGCCGGGCAGGAAGCCGGGCACGTCCACGAAGGTCAGGACGGGCACGTTGAACGCGTCGCAGGTGCGCACGAAGCGGGCGGCCTTCTCGGAGGCGTCGATGTCCAGACAGCCGGCGAACTGGAGCGGCTGGTTGGCCACGATGCCCACCGGGCGGCCCTCGACCCGGCCGAAGCCGGTGAGGATGTTGGGCGCGAAGAGCGCCTGCGTCTCCAGGAACTCGTTGTCGTCCAGGACGTGCTCGATGGCCTTGTGCATGTCGTACGGCTGGTTCGCCGAGTCCGGGATGAGCGTGTCCATCTCCCGGTCCTCGTCCGAGACCTCCAGTTCGGCCTCGTCGGGGAAGGCCGGGGGCTCGGAGAGGTTGTTGGAGGGGAGGTAGGACAGCAGTGCCTTGACGTACTCGATGCCGTCCTTCTCGTCGCCGGCCATGTAGTGCGCGACACCGGAGGTGGTGTTGTGCGTCCGGGCGCCGCCCAGCGCCTCGAAGCCGACGTCCTCACCGGTGACGGTCTTGATCACGTCGGGTCCGGTGATGAACATGTGCGAGGTCTGGTCGACCATCACCGTGAAGTCGGTGATCGCCGGGGAGTAGACCGCACCGCCCGCGCACGGGCCCACGACCAGGCTGATCTGCGGAATCACCCCGGAGGCATGGGTGTTGCGGCGGAAGATCTCGCCGTACATGCCGAGGGAGACCACACCCTCCTGGATGCGGGCGCCACCGGAGTCGTTGATGCCGATGACCGGGCAGCCGGTCTTCAGCGCGAAGTCCATGACCTTGATGATCTTCTCGCCGAACACCTCCCCGAGCGCCCCGCCGAAGACCGTGAAGTCCTGGGAGAAGACGGCCACCGGGCGGCCGTCGACCGTGCCGTAGCCGGTGACGACCCCGTCTCCGTACGGGCGGTTCCGCTCGATGCCGAAGTTGGTCGAGCGGTGCCGGGCGAACTCGTCGAGCTCGGTGAAGGACCCCTCGTCCAGGAGGAGGTCGATGCGCTCGCGTGCGGTCAGCTTGCCCTTGGCGTGCTGCTTCTCCACCGCGCGCGCGGACCCGGCGTGGGTCGCTTCTTGGATGCGGCGCTCCAGGTCCGCGAGCTTCCCCGCGGTGGTGTGACGGTCTGGAATCTCGGGGGCGATCTCCGGCTCGGCCATCGGGATGCGGCTCCTGCTCGTCCTGGGGGTGGATACGGCGGACTTCTTCAGGTGGAGGGTGGAAAGGTAATCAGACGGGACCTATGGGAGTTATGGGGGCTTCGGGCCGCTTGGCGGCTGTTGCGCTGGCTGGGCTACCGGCACGTAGCGTATCTGCGGCACCGCTTGGTGGCACTGCGTCGTTGGCCACACCTCCTGACCCTAGGCTGGCCCCCATGACGCCTTCTGACACCTCGGGCAGCCCCGGTGACGCGCACAACCGCTGGTCCGACCTGGAGCGGCCACCGCTGAGCGCCGCCGCGCTGCGCCGGGGGCTGGTGCGTCCCGGCGGGCTGTGGACCGAGCTCGAGGTGGTGCGGTTGACCGGCTCGACCAATACGGATCTGGTCGCCCGGGCCAAGGCCGGGGCCCCCGAGGGCACGGTGCTCATCGCCGAGGAGCAGACCGCCGGGCGCGGCCGGCTCGACCGCGCCTGGACGGCCCCGGCCCGGTCCGGGCTCTTCTTCTCCATCCTGCTACGGCCCGGCGCGGCCGGTGTGCCCACGGAGCGCTGGGGCTGGCTGCCGCTGCTCGCCGGGGTCGCCGGCGCCGGGGCGCTCAGCCGGACGGCGGGCGTGGACACCGCGCTGAAGTGGCCGAACGACCTGCTGCTGACGGTCGGGGGCGAGGAGCGGAAGTTCGGCGGCATCCTCGCCGAGCGGGCCGGGGACGCGGTGGTCATCGGTATGGGGCTGAACATCTCGCTGCGCGCGGAGGAACTGCCCGTGCCCACCGCCGGGTCGCTGGCCCTGGCCGGTGCGGTCTCCACCGACCGCGATCCGCTGCTGCGGGCCGTGCTGCGCTCGATCGCGGAGTGGTACGGGGAGTGGTGCCGCTTCGAGGGCGACCCCGGGGCGTGCGGTCTCCAGGAGACGTACGCGGCGGGCTGCGCGACCCTCGGGCGTCAGGTGCGCGCCGAGCTTCCGGGCGGCCGGGAGCGGATCGGCGAGGCGGTCGCGATCGACGGCGACGGACGGCTGGTCCTGGCCACCGAGGGCGGGGTCCAGGAGCCGGTCTCCGCCGGTGACATCGTGCACCTACGCTCCGTACCGAGGGGGGATTGACCCCGGCGGTACAGAGTGAGCTACGGCACACCTGACGTATCGTGGTCGCGGTCGGTCCAGCTCGGGGCGGCCGTGGGCGAGCTCGGAACCGGGCCGGAAAGAGGGAACGGAAGGGCAGTGCGCAGGGATCGGACAGGGGGCGGGCGGTGACCGCCGACGACGCGGGTTCCGGCACGGCCGAGGGGCGCGAGGCGCTGGACGCCACCGCGCCGGACGCCGCCGTACGGGACACCGGGGCGCGGGAGCACACCGCCGCGGAGGCCCCCGAGGACGAGCCGGACCCCATCGCGCTCCGGCTGGAGCAGCTGATCCTCGGCGCCGAGCGGCGCTACACCCCTTTCCAGGCCGCCCGCAGCGCGGGTGTCTCGGTCGAGCTGGCCACCCGCTTCTGGCGGGCCATGGGCTTCGCCGACATCGGCCAGGCCAAGGCGCTCACCGAGGCCGACGTCCTGGCGCTGCGCCGGCTGTCCGGTCTGGTCGAGGCCGGGCTGCTGAGCGAGCCGATGGCCATCCAGGTGGCGCGGTCCACCGGCCAGACCACCGCCCGGCTCGCCGACTGGCAGATGGACTCGTTCCTGGAGGGGCTCACCGAGCCGCAGGAGACCGGGATGAGCCGTACCGAGATCGCGTATCCGCTGGTCGAGCTGTTGCTGCCGGAGCTGGAGGAGTTCCTGGTCTACGTCTACCGGCGCCAGCTCGCGGCCGCGACCGGCCGGGTGGTGCAGGCCGCGGACGACGTGGAGATGGTGAACCGGCGGCTGGCGGTCGGCTTCGCGGACCTGGTGAGCTTCACCCGGCTGACCCGGCGGCTGGAGGAGGAGGAGCTCGGCGAGCTGGTCGAGGCGTTCGAGACCACGGCCGCCGACCTGGTGGCCGCGCACGGCGGTCGGCTGATCAAGACACTGGGCGACGAGGTGCTCTACGCGGCCGATGACGCGGGCATCGCCGCCGAGATCGGGCTGCGCCTGATCGAGACGCTGACGCATGACGAGACGATGCCCGAGCTGCGGGTCGGGATCGCGTTCGGCACCGTCACGACGCGGATGGGCGATGTCTTCGGGACGACGGTGAACCTGGCCAGCCGGCTGACGTCCATAGCGCCCAAGAACGCGGTCCTGGTGGACGGCGCGTTCGCGGAGGAGCTGGGCCGCACCGGGGACGCCCCGGTGTCGGAGGCGGAGGCCGCCGAGGCGGCCGCGGCGGCCGAGAAGGAGGGCGAGGAGCCGCCGTCGTACCGGTTCGCGCTCCAGCCGATGTGGCAGCGGCCGGTGCGTGGGCTGGGGGTCGTGGAGCCGTGGCTGCTGAGCCGTCGCGCATGACCCGGGGGGCCGGATTCGTTCCGGTGGCCCGATTCTGATCGTGGGGGGCCGGCGTCCGGATCGTTTCGGTGGCGCTGTCCGGATGGCTGAAGTGGGCGCGTCGGCGGCACCCGTTGGGCTAGCCTACCTCCGCAAGATCCACTCGGTGGATCCCAGGTCCTGTCGTCGAAGTAGCACCGTCCGCGTCCGCCCGCGGGGTGGACCCGGCGGTGTCCAGGAGCCCGTGTGACCCAGCTTTACGATTCGAGTGCTCAGCATCCGGGCGCCTTACCTCCGCCGGGCTGTCCCGCCCACGCGGGGGCCGGCGCCGAACCGCTTCACGCGCCCGAGTTCGGAAGAGATCCCTTCGCGGTCTACCGGCGCCTGCGCGAGGCCCACGGTCCGCTGGCACCGGTGGAGCTGGACCATGGCGTCCCGGCCATGTTGTGCGTGGGATACGAGACGGCGCTGGAGATCATGCGGCGCCCCGAGACCTTCTCCAAGGACCCCCGCCACTGGCGCGCCAGGAACGAGGGCGTGCTGTCCGGGACCAGCTTCGCCACGCAGGTCTTCAGGCCCCGGCCGCAGGCCGACTTCGTGGACGGCGAGGAGCACCGGCGGCTGCGCGGCGCCATCGAGGACAGCACCGGCCGGATCGACTCCGATGCGCTGCGGACCTATGTGGAGCGCATCGCCGACGCGCTGATCGACCAGTTCTGCGGGGCGGGCGAGGCCGAGCTGATCGGGTCGTACTGCGCGCTGGTCCCGGTGCTCGTGACCGGTCAGCTCTTCGGCTGCCCGCAGGAGATCATGGACCGGCTGCTGCGGGGCGTGGCGGTGTTCATCGACGGTTCGGATCCCTCCGGCGGGGACCGGGACGCCGCTGAGGCGCTGCGCGATCTGGTCGACCTCAAGCGGCGCGAGCCGGGCGCCGACATCACGTCCTGGCTGATCGCCCATCCGGCGCGGCTGACCGACGAGGAACTGGTCGACCAGCTTCTGCTGCTGATCGGGATGCAGACCGGGGTGGTGCCCGGTCTGATCGGCAACGCCCTGCGGGTGCTGCTCACCGACGAGCGGTTCTCCGGGGACCTCATGGGCGGCAGCATGGTCGTCGAGGACGCCCTGGACGAGGTGCTGTGGACCGATCCGCCCCTGGCCAACACGACGCCCTACTTCCCGGTGCACGACACCAACCTCGCCGGGAAGCGGCTGCGCGCGGGTGACGCCGTGCTGATCAGCCTGGCGGCGACCAACCGGGACGCCCTGCTGAGGTCCCCGCACAAGCAGGGCAACCGGGCCCATCTGGCGTTCGGTGCGGGTCCCCACGCGTGCCCCGGCCGGGGCTCGGCCCGGCTGATCGCCTCCGTCGCGCTGGAGAAGCTGCTGGACCGCATCCCGGACCTCGCGCTGGCCGGTGAGCCGGAGGAGCTGGGGCAGCTGTCCGCAGTCTTCGTACGGGGTGCGATCACCCTGCCGGTGCGGTTCGCCCCCGTCGGCAGGCAGGGGGGCCGGGGCGGTCCGCAGGGGATGGGGACGGAGCAGGGGGCGTCCCCGCAGCCGCCCGCCCCGCCGCTTCCGCTGCCGCTTCCCACCTGGACGGGGGCCGCGGGTGAGCTCCGGCCCGGGGCGGACCCTGGGCAGCAGGGGGAGGACCGGCCCAAGCAGCAGTCGGCCCTGCTGGGGTTGTTCAACCGGCGGCGGCGGTCCCGCTAGGGCGTGACAGCGGCGCCGGCCGCGCCCGGGGCCACCGCCCGGCGGTGGCCCCGGACCCGTCCGGGTGGGCATGAGGTTCCGGACACCCCGGGAAGCTGGAATGATCGCCGACGATGCGTTCACGGTCGTTAACCGGGAGGGTGCGGGATGAGTGAGCAGCGGTACGGGGAGTGGGTCGCGGTCCGTCGGGACGGCTTCGTGGCCGAGCTGGTGCTGGACCGGCCGAAGGCCATGAACGCCGTCTCCTCCGAGATGGCGCGCAGTATCGCGGCCGCCTGCGCGGCGCTGGCGGCGGACCGTGACGTCCGGGCCGTCGTGCTGACCTCGACCCATGAGCGGGCCTTCTGCGTCGGCGCGGACCTCAAGGAGCGCAACTCCCTCTCCGACGCCGAGATGCTGCGGCACCGGCCGGTCTCCCGCGCCGCCTACACCGGGGTGCTGGAGCTGCCGATGCCCGCGATCGCCGCCGTGCACGGCTATGCGCTGGGCGGCGGCTTCGAGCTGGCCCTGTCCTGTGACGTGATCGTCGCCGACCCCACCGCCGTGCTGGGACTGCCCGAGGTGTCGGTGGGGGTGATCCCGGGTGGCGGCGGCACCCAGCTGCTGCCGCGCCGGGTGGGTGCCGCGCGCGCCGCCGAGCTGATCTTCTCCGCGCGCCGGGTGGCCGCCGGGGAGGCCCATGAACTGGGCCTGGTGGATCTGCTGGCGGCGGAGGGCGGGGCCCGGACCGAGGCACTGGAGCTGGCCCGGCGGATCGCCGGCAACTCCCCGGTCGGCGTGCGGGCCGCCAAGAAGGCGCTGCGGCTGGGGCAGGGGCTGGATCTGCGGGCCGGCCTGGAGGTCGAGGACGCGGCGTGGCGGACGGTGGCCTTCTCCGGCGACCGCGCCGAGGGCGTCGCCGCCTTCAATGAGAAGCGTCCGCCGAACTGGCCGGGGGAGTGAGCCCGGCCGGTTCCCCGGCCAGGCCCACGGGTGACCGCCCGCCCGGATACCCGGGGTGAACGGCCCGCAGCGGAATGTCCTCGACGTTCTTACGCTGGAGAGCAGAGCGGGAGTGTGCGTGCCGTGAGGAATGCGAGGCCGTCGTGACGGACAACGGGGACATCGGCGGACGGCCCGGCGGGGTCGACGGGCGATTGCGGGCCGTCGTGGGGCTCGCCCAGGAGATGGCGGCCGCGCACACCCCGCAGGAGGCGGTGGGCGCGGCGGCCGAGGCCGCCCGCCGCGCCCTCGACGGCAGTTTCGCGGCGATCTCGCTGTGGGAGCGCGAGCGGGGGCGGCTGCGGGTCCTGGTCAACGTGGGCGAGCTGACGGCGGGCGAGGAGCCGCAGCCGCGGGACGAGTCGTATCCGGTGCACGACTTCCCGGAGATCGCCGAGTTCCTGCACGAGCGCTGGGCCGCGGGCGGGGAGCCGCACGCCTGGGTCGAGACCGCCGAGGGCGGGCACACCGGCCCGGCCCCCCACCGCGGCCGTCAGGGGGTGCCCCCCGCCGGTGGCTGGGGGAGGGCGGCCGCCCTCCGGCGGCGGGGCCGCGGCAGCTGCGTGGTGGCCCCGATCGTGCTGCACGGGCGGGCGTGGGGCGAGCTGTATGTGGCGCGGGCGACCGGGAGCCCCGTCTTCGACCGCGACGAAGCCGATTTCGCCACCGTGCTGGCCTCGGTGACCGCCGCCGGGCTGGCCCAGACCGAACGGCTGGAGGAGGCCCGCCGGCTCGCCTTCACCGATCCGCTGACCGGCCTCGGCAACCGCCGCGCGGTGGACATACGGCTGGACGAGGCGCTGGAGGCGTACCACGCGGACGGCACGGTGGTGAGCCTGGTGGTCTGCGACCTCAATGGCCTCAAGCGGGTCAACGACACCCTCGGACACGCGGTCGGCGATCGTCTGCTGGAACGATTCGGCTCCTTGCTCTCGCTGTGCGGCGCGATGCTGCCCGGGGCGCTGGTGGCCCGGCTGGGCGGCGACGAGTTCTGTCTGCTGGGGGTCGGCCCCCCGGCGGACGAGGTGGTCCGGGTGGCCGACGAGCTGTGCCGCCGGGCCGCCGAGCTGGAGCTGGGCGAGGGCGTCGCCTGCGGGATCGCCTCCACCGGCGATCCGATCGGCCCCGTGTCGTCGGCCCGCCGCCTCTTCCGGCTGGCGGACGCGGCCCAGTACCGCGCCAAGGCCGCCCGCTCCCCCAAGCCGGTCGTGGCGGGCCGGGACGGCGGCCCCGAGGACCCGGTGATCCGGCTGGCCGACACCTCCCCCGCCCACCCCCCGGAGCGCCGCCGCTTCCGCGGCCGCCGGTGACGGGCCGCCGCCTGTCGGTGACCGCTCGCCGCGACCGCCTGCCGGCGGCCGGCCGTCGTGGCCGCCTCCCCATGACCGGCGGCCGTCGGCGGGTGGCGGGCCGCGGTGGTCGCCGTCCGTGGCCGGTCGCTGTGGCGCCTCCTTGTGGCTGGTCGTCGTGGCCGTCTCCCGGTGACCGGTGGCCGCCTGCGGGCGGCCGGTCGCCGCGACCGCTTCCCTGTGATGGGCTGTGGTGGCCGCATCCGTGTGGTAGGTCGCCGTCTGTGGGTGGCGGGCTGTGGTGGTCGCCGCCCGTGGCCGCTTCCGCGGGACCGGCCGTGGTGGTCGTTTCCTCGTGGAGGGCCGCTGTCTGCTGGGTGGCGGGCTGTGGTGGCTGCCGTCGGTGACGGGCTGCGGCGGCCGCTTCCCTGTGACGGGCCGCTGCCTGCGGGTGGCGAGCCGTGGTGGTCGCCGCCGGTGACCGGCCGTGGTGGCCGCTTCTCCGCGACGGGTCGCCGTGGCGCTTCCCGGCGGCCGGGTGACAGGTGCGGATTCAGAATCTAGTGTTCCTGAATATGGATATGCACTCTGTGGTGGTGGGAACGTCCGGGACGACCGCCGACGATGTCATCGCCGTGGCGCGCGGCGCCGCGCGGGTCGAGGTCTCCTCGGCGGCGCTGGCGGCCGTCGCGGCGGCGCGGCAGGTGATCGACGACCTCGCGGCCAAGCCCGAGCCCGTCTACGGCGTCTCCACCGGTTTCGGCGCGTTGGCCGTGCGCCACATCAGTCCTGAGCTGCGCGCCCAGCTACAGCGCAACATCGTCCGCTCGCACGCCGCCGGCATGGGCGCGCGGGTCGAGCGCGAGGTGGTGCGGGCGCTGATGTTCCTGCGGCTGAAGACGCTCGCGTCCGGCCGCACCGGCGTCCGGCCCGTGGTGGTGGAGACGATGGCCGCGCTGCTCAACGCGCAGATCACCCCCGTGGTCCACGAGTACGGCTCACTGGGCTGCTCCGGGGACCTGGCGCCGCTGTCCCACTGTGCGCTGGCCCTGATGGGCGAGGGCGAGGCCGAGGGGCCCGACGGGGTGGTGCGGCCGGCCGCCGAGCTGCTGGCCGAGCACGGCATCGAGCCGGTGGAGCTGCGCGAGAAGGAGGGGCTGGCGCTGCTCAACGGCACCGACGGGATGCTCGGCATGCTGATCATGGCCTGTGCCGATCTCGCCCGGCTGTTCACCGTCGCCGATGTGACCGCGGCCCTGTCGCTGGAGGCGCTGCTGGGTACCGACCGGGTGCTCGCGCCCGAGCTGCACGCCATCCGCCCCCATCCGGGACAGGCCGCCAGCGCCGCCAACATGCTGCGGGTGCTGGAGGGTTCGGGGCTCACCGGGCACCACCAGGACGAGGCGCCGCGCGTCCAGGACGCGTACTCGGTCCGGTGCGCCCCACAGGTCGCGGGCGCCGGCCGGGACACCCTCGCCCACGCCCGGCTGGTCGCCGACCGCGAACTGGCCGCCGCCGTGGACAACCCGGTGGTGCTGCCGGACGGTCGGGTGGAGTCCAACGGCAACTTCCATGGCGCGCCCGTGGCGTACGTCCTGGACTTCCTGGCCGTCGCGGCGGCCGACCTCGCCTCGATCGCCGAGCGCCGCACCGACCGGCTGCTGGACAAGAACCGCTCCCACGGCCTGCCGCCCTTCCTGGCGGGTGACCCGGGCGTGGACTCGGGGCTGATGATCGCCCAGTACACCCAGGCGGCCCTGGTGAGTGAGATGAAGCGGCTGGCGGTGCCCGCCTCGGTCGACTCCATCCCGTCCTCCGCGATGCAGGAGGACCATGTCTCGATGGGCTGGTCGGCGGCGCGCAAGCTGCGCACCGCGGTGGACAACCTGACCCGCGTGCTGGCCGTCGAACTGGTCGCCGCCACCCGGGCCATCGAGCTGCGCACCGGGCTGGAGCCCGCACCCGCGAGCCGGGCGGTGCTGGCGGCGGCGCGCCGGGCGGGGGTCGGCGGGCCGGGCGAGGACCGCTATCTGGCGCCGGACCTGGCGGCGGCGGACGCGTTCGTACGATCCGGAAAGCTGATCGAGGCCGTGGAGTCGGTGACGGGTCACCTGGTCTGAGCGGCCGGGGCCAACGACGCCTCCCCGGGCGCCCCGTTGAGGTCCTAGTACGCCTCGGGGCGGGTGCGCCGCAGGGAGGCGGTCACCATCGCGACGCCCAGGCCCAGGAAGGCGGTGCCGCCGAAGAGGTACGGGGTGACGTCCACGCTTCCGGTGTCGGCCAGGTTCCCGTCGGGCACGGCCTCGGTCCCGGTCCCGGAGCCGGACGAGGGCGCGGTCTGTGCGGCCGCCGACGACGATCCCGGGTCCTCCGGCGTGGCGTTGGCGGACGGGACGAACCACAGGGCGCACAGCAGCGAACCGGCAGCGGCGGCGGTCAGCAGCGGTCGGCGTGCGGACAACGGCATCCTCCTTGAGGCTGCGGCAAATTGGCCCCGTGCGCCCGATCGTAGTGACAACTGCGGGTCGTGCGGAAGCGAGACCGCTCGGCCCCCTAACCTCCGTCGCATGACGAGTACCGAGACATCACGGTTTGTCCGGCTTCGTGTGGACCTCGTGGTGGAAATCACCGAACAGGACCGGCTGCGGCGCGCGGCGGACGAGCGCATCGACGGTGACGCCTCCATGGCCGAGGAGGAGCGGGGTCACGCACGCCTGATGGTGGAGTCGGACGAGGCGGAGGCGCTGGCCTATCTGGTCGATCCGTTTGAGCTGGTGGAGGACGTGCCGGGGGTCGAACTCGCCCAGGCGTCCTGGAGTACCGAGCACGTCGACTACGATCCTCGCGCCACCGAGTGGTCCGGGGCCTTCGAGGACCTGGACGACCTTGATGAGGACGAGTGATCCGGACGACCGGGGCAACCGAGCCGTGCGGATTCGGGTGTCGGCGGGTCTTAGGCTTGTCCGGTGTCTTTGCTGAGTGGCCTTGCGCACAGTTTCGCCGTGCGTGGAACCGGCCAAAAGGTACAGGCGTTCTTGTCAGGCAGGTTCGGGGTTTCTGGGGTCCGGATCAAGATCCAGGTCAAATGGAGAAGCGTGTGATGACGGACGGCAAACGCCGTAAGGCACTGGTGGCCGCGGCCGCCGTGCTCAGCGGCGTACTCACGCTCGCCGCGTGCGGCGGGAACGACGACGGCGGCGACGACGCCAAGAACGACGGGAACAAGTCGCAGTCGCAGGTCGACGAGGCGGCTGCCAAGGACGCGTCGGACGCCCACATCAAGATCACGCCGAAGGCCGGTGCGACGAACGCGGGCATCAACAGTGACACCAAGGTCACGGTCAGCGACGGCAAGCTCACCTCCGTCACGATGACGTCCGCGGCGACCGGCAACACCGTGGCCGGGACCATATCGGCCGACAAGACGTCCTGGAAGCCGGACGGCCAGCTGGAGCGGGCCACTCAGTACAAGATCACGGCATCCGCCGAGGACTCCCAGGGCCGTAAGGCGACCGAGAACTCGTCCTTCACCACCGTCTCGCCCGCCAACAGCTTCATCGGCAACTTCACGCCGGAGGACGGCTCCACGGTCGGCGTGGGCATGCCGGTGTCCATCCGGTTCGACAAGGCGGTGACGAACAAGAAGGACGTCGAGTCGCACATCAAGGTCACCTCCAGCAGCGGCCAGCAGGTGGTCGGGCACTGGTTCGGCGCCAACCGGCTCGACCTGCGCCCGCAGGAGTACTGGAAGCCCAACTCGACCGTCTCCCTGAAGCTGGACCTGGACGGCGTCGAGGCGTCGTCCGGCGTCAAGGGCGTCCAGGAGAAGACCGTCACCTTCAAGATCGGTCACTCTCAGGTCTCCACGGTCGACGCCGAGGCCAAGACGATGAAGGTGGTCCGCGACGGCAAGCTGCTCAAGACCATCAACATCTCGGCCGGCAGCCCTGAGAACACGACCTACAACGGTCAGATGGTGATCTCCGAGAAGTTCAAGGAGACCCGGATGAACGGTGCGACGGTCGGCTTCACGGACGACGACGGCAAGGGCGAGTACGACATCAAGGACGTCCCGCACGCGATGCGGCTGTCCACCTCGGGCACCTTCATCCACGGCAACTACTGGGGCGCCAAGTCCATCTTCGGCAACGTCAACACCAGCCACGGCTGTGTGGGCCTGTCGGACACCAAGGGGGCCAACGACCCCAACACGGACGGCGCCTGGTTCTACAACAACTCCCAGATCGGCGACGTCGTCGTCGTGAAGAACTCCAAGGACAAGACCATCCAGCCGGACAACGGCCTCAACGGATGGAACATGGACTGGGACCAGTGGGTGGCCGGAAGCGCTGTCGGCGCCTGACGCACCCTCTTCTCACCACCGCCGGGCGGCGGTCGGCCCCGAAGGCCGGCCGCCGCCCGGCGCGTTCGGCCGGCCCGAGCGGCGTGGCGCGGGAGGGCGGGCGCACGCCTCCCTGAAAGGCCGCGGGCCGCACCCGGTGAACCGTCCCCGCCGAGTGGCGTGCGCGCCGGGCCGGAGGAGAATGGGCCGTGGGGGCATCCCATCCGGCTGCCGCGCGGCCGGTAGTGGCGATACGGAGGCGGCCCGATGCCCGAAGTCACGTCCTATCAGCCCGGAACACCCTGCTGGATCGATCTGATGGTCCCCGACCAGCGGGCCGCCCTGGACTTCTACTCCGGGCTGTTCGGCTGGGAGGAGGCGGCCGGACCGCCGGTGACCGGCGGCTATGTGATGTGCACCCTGAAGGGCAAGCCGGTCGCGGGGGTCATGTCCGCGGAGTCGGTGGGCGAGGAGGCCCCGCCGCCGACCGTCTGGACCACCTACTTCTGCTCCGCCGACGCCCAGGCCACCTCCGAGGCCGTCAGCCGGGCCGGCGGCACCGTGCTGCTGCCGGTCATGGACGTGATGGACCTCGGGCGGATGCTGGTGGCGACCGACCCGCTGGGGACCGTCTTCGGCGTCTGGCAGCCGCTCGCCTTCCCCGGCGCGGGCCTGGTCAACGAGGTCTCCACGCTGGTCTGGAACGAGCTCAACACCACCGACCGGGAGGCCGCCTCGGCGTTCTACGCCGAGGCGCTGGGCCTGGAGTCGGTCCCGATGGAGGGCGCCGAGGACTACTTCGCGCTGTCCGTCAACGGCCGCACGGTCGGCGGGCTCCAGCCGCTGCGCGCGGGGATGCCGCCGGAGGTGCCCCCGCACTGGCTGGTCTACTTCGCCGTCGGGGACGTCGACCGGTCCGCGGCCAAGCTGTCCGCGGCGGGCGGCACGGTGCTGCGCCCGCCGTACGACATGGTGGCGGGCCGGATGTCCGTGGTGCGGGATCCGCAGGGCGCGTCCTTCGCCCTCATCGCCCCCAAGCCGATGCGCTGAGGACCGCACGCGGTGGCCGGCGCGCGGCCGGTCCGGTGGCCCGGAGCCCGGCTCAGCCCCGCTTGAGGACGAAATAGCCGGACGTGGAGCCGATGGCCGTGTACCGCGTGCCCGGGTGGAGCTGTCCGGCGTACTCCACCACCTGCCGCGCGGTGCGCTCGGGCGGCTCCTGAAGGGCTATGTAGTCCGGCTGTATGCCCTGGGTGGCGCCGACCCACAGCACCCGGCAGCGGCTGGTGAGCCGGCTTATCGGCCCGACGTTGGCCTCCACCGTCGCCCCGTCCGGAATCCGGTCCAGCAGCCGCTCCACCGCTCCGACCTGCGCCGGTTTCTCGTAGGTGGCGCTCCTGGTGAGCTCGTACAGGGGCATGGCGGACGACAGCGCCAGGGCCGCGCCGCACACCGCGGCGGGCAGCTGGCGGGCGTAGGAGGCGAGCCAGGGCCGGGCGGAGTCCCGGCTGCGGTCCAGGGCGTCCACCAGGGCCAGCAGGACGATCGGCATCAGCACCGCGCTGTAGTGCCAGTCCGTGCCCCAGTAGTGGTCGTCGTGGGAGACGAAGCGCCAGCCGAGGGTGGGCACGGCGGCCAGCAGCAGCGGGGAGCGCAGCGCCAGCAGACCGGTGGTCGGCAGCAGGATCCACAGCAGGGTGCGCAGCGCGGTGCCGAACGGGATCGTGCCGGTCTGCGGGCCGCCGCTGCCGACCTTGTCCCAGTAGTCGTACGAACCGGCGCCGTTGAAGCCGGGGATGACCACGCCGAGCGCGAGCGCCGAGACCAGGACGCCGAAGCCCATCAGCGCGACGGCGAGCGGGGCGACACGGGGCCCGCGCTCGCCGTCGCGCCGGGCGCGGAGCCAGATGACGGCGCCGATCGCGGCCACCGTGGCGCCCATGTCCTCCTTGACGAAGGCCAGCGGGACGGCCCACAGCATCGCCGCGTACCAGCGCCGGCGGATCACCGCCTCCAAGGAGAAGGCGATGAGCGGGACGGCGAAGCAGATCTCGTGGAAGTCGAAGTCCACGGCGCGCTGGATGCCCCAGGACACCCCGTAGGCGATGCCGATCGCGAGCCCCCGGCCGCGCCCCAGCAGCCGGGCGGCGACGCGGGTGACGGGGACGGCGGAGACGGCGAACAGCGCCGCCTGCGCGACCAGCAGGGTGACGGGGCCGGGGAAGAGCCGGTAGACGGGTCCGAGCAGCGCCGTGATGGGGCTGAAGTGGTCGCCGAGGATGTTGGCGCCGGGGCCCTTGAGATCCGCTATGGGGGCCTGGAAGTGCGCGTACGCCCGTATCGCCTGTTCGAAGATGCCCAGGTCCCAGGACATGGTGGCCATGCGGCGGTAGCGGCAGACCGACAGCGCCGTGAAGGCGGCGAAGAGGGCGAGGGCCAGCCAGTACGGGTCGGCCCGCGGGTGCCGCAGCGCGGCCGCCCGGGTGAGCGGCCGGGTACGTCCCGTGGTGACGGCGGTCGCCCCCTCGGCGCCGGTGCCGGGCGGAGCGGTTGCGGCCGTGTCCATCCAGGGTCCTTATCGTGTGGGCGGTCTGTGCGAAAAGATACGCGAAGGGGGCGGGAAGGTTGCGGGGACGGGTTCGCATACCGGCGCGGGGTTCCGTGGTGTTGCTGGCCGCGCTGCTGGCGGTCGGCGGCTGCGAGGCCGGTGACCAGGAGGGGGACAAAGGCGGCGGCTCCGGCGTGGGCGGTGGCGGGGCCACGGTGTCCGGATCGGCCCTGTCGGCTGTGTCCTCTCTCACAGTCAAGGGGCGTGCGCCGAAGACCGGTTATGAGCGCGACGAGTTCGGCAGCTCCTGGGTGGACACCGACGACAACGGCTGCGGGACCCGCGAGGACATCCTCAAGCGGGATCTGACGGACGTGAAGTTCCGCGACGGCCACTGCCTGGTCGCCTCGGGCACGCTCACCGACGACCCGTACACCGGCCGCGCCGTGCGGTTCGTGCGGGGCCGCAGCAAGGTGGACATCGACCATGTGGTCGCGCTGTCGGACGCCTGGCAGAAGGGCGCCCAGAAGTGGGACCGGGACAAGCGCGTGGCGTTCGCCAACGATCCGCTCAACCTGATCGCCGTGGACGCCTCCGCCAACCGCCGTAAGGGAGACGGCGACGCGGCGACCTGGCTGCCGCCCAACACGGCGTACCGCTGTGACTATGTGGCGCATCAGGTGGCGGTGAAGAAGGCGTACGGGCTGTGGGTGACCTCGGCCGAGAGGGACGCGATGCGGCGGGTGCTGCGCGGCTGCCCCACGACGAAGCTGCCCGCGCGCTCGGGCGGGCGCTAGCCGGCGGCCGTAGCGCGCGGGAGGACCGGCCAGACTCCGGTCAGTCGCCGAGGGTGTCGAGGTCGACGATGTCCCCGGTGGGGGCCTTCGCTTCGACGGGCCGGTCGAAGTCGTCGAACCGCAGCGTGCCCGGCTCCTTGCCGCCCTTGGTCACCAGCTTGAGGAGGTACGGCTTGCCCTCCGTGGCGACATAGGCGGTGTAGGTCTCCTCGCCGTCCGACTCGGTGACCGTGATCGCGGACCGGCCGTCCACGGTGGCGGCCCTGCCCTTGCGCGCGATGTTGTCGGCGGCCGAGAACCCGGCGAGCAGCTGGTCGGAGTCACACATGGCGGTGAAGTCCTTGGCGTCCGCGCCCGAGGCGTCGGCCTTGGTCCAGCGGTCGCCGATCATCTTGGCCGCGGCCTCGCCGTCCGCACCGCCCTGCGCACGCCAGAAGGCCGCGTCGTACTTCATATAGGCCGTGTGACCGGTCTTGATCACGCGGACGGTGCCGTCGCCGATGGTCATGCTGCCGGTGCACTCGCCCTTGTTGTCCGAGGACATGTGGTACTTCATGGGGTCGCCGTCGACGATGCCGTCCATGTCGATGGTCAGGGAGGTCGCCGACTTGGTGGTCTTGATGGCCCTGTTGATGATCTGCGGGCCGGTCAGGGCGGCGATGCCCTCGGCGGCCTTGGTCTCCTCGGCCGTGGTGGGCCCCTTGTCCGAGGCGTCCTTGTGCTGGTCGGTCCCGCATGCGGTGAGGGCGGTGGCGGCGCACAGTGCCGCCAGGATCGTGATGGAGCGCATCAGCCCGTCTTCTTCCAGTTCTCGCAGCCGTTGGTCTTGAAATAGCCGTCCTGGGCGCCGATGGTCACGATGGCGTTCCCCGAGACGTTGTCGTTGGCGATGATCGATTCGATGCCGTGCAGGGCGTCCTTGTTCCGCTCCCAGTAGCAGCCGCTGTCGGAGCCGTTGCCGGTGGACTTGTAGGTGCCGGGGGCGATGTCCGCGCCGATCCGGTACATGCCGTCGCCGGCCATCTCGGTCTTCGGGGTTCCGGAGGCGGTCGCGGGGACGGCCTCCCAGTCCTCGCACCCCTGCGACGTGAAGATCTTGTCGCTGGCCTTGATCGTCACATAGCTGCTGCCGGTGACGTTGTCGTTGGCGAGGATGGCGTCGGGCTCCCCGGAGGAGTCCTTGGCCCGCTCCCAGTAGCACATGCCGCCGCTGTTGCCGGTGGTTCTATAGGTGCCCGGTCTGACGTCGGTGCCGACTTGGAGCGTGCCGTCGCCGCTGAAGGCGGCCTTGGTCTTCTTCGGCTCCGCCTCCTTGGCCTCCTTCCCGTGCTTGCCGGAGCCGCCGTCGGCGGACGAGGCGGCCGTGTCCGGACCGTTGCCCTTGTCGTCGCCGCTTCCGGCGCCCGACACGGCACTGCCCAGGGCGATGACGGTGATGAGCGCACCGGCGCCGGTGAGCACCTTGTGCCGGGCGAACCAGTTCTTCTGCTTCCGCTGCTGAGACATGACGGATCGACACCTTTCGGGTGCTGGGCGGTCGGTGGTGAGCCTCGTGCGATGGACCAATAAGAGCAGAGCCTGTGAACCGAGTCAACAAGGAAAATATTGGAGATGGGATTCACGCTGTGAATCGGTCTGCATGTGTTGATCGGTCGGTATGCTGGGCCGCCACAGCAGCACCACGGGACGGAGTCAGCCAGGTGCCGGACAACGCAGCAGAGGTGACCGCCGCGGGCATCGCCCGGCTCGCCGGGGTGGGCCGCGCCGCCGTCAGCAACTGGCGCCGCCGCCACGCCGACTTCCCCAAGCCCGTGGGCGGCACCGAGACCAGCCCGACCTTCGCGCTCGGCGACATCGAGCGCTGGCTGCGCGCCCAGGGCAAGCTCGCCGAGGTCCCGCTGCGCGAACGCGTCTGGCAGCTGCTCACCGGGCATCCAGCGGGCGGCGCGGCCGCGCTGTGCCAGGTCGGAGCCGTCCTCCTGCTGGTCAGGGACCGGCCCGCGGTCTGGCAGCGGCTGAGCGAGGGTGCCGATGAGCAGCTGGCCGAAATGCTGCCCGTCGCCCTCGCCCCGGCCCTGACCGCACGGCTCGGCGAGACCCACCCGGTGTGCCTCCCGGACCCGGCCGGGCTCGGTCCCACGGTGCCGCTGCTGCGCGGAGCGGCGGAGCTCGCCGCGGAACTCGGCCCGCGCGAGGCGTACGAATTCCTGCTGGGCCGCCATCTGGACGCCAACCCCCGGCAGTACACCCTCACCCCGCCGGGTCCCGCCGCCCTGATGGCCGCACTGGCGGGCCTCACTCCGGGGCAAGGGGCGGCCGTGGCCCCTGGCGGGAAGGGGGCGTCCGGGGGGCGCGGTGCGCCGGACGCGCCGGCTGCCGGTGCGGGTACCGCCGGTTCCGTGCTCGATCCCGCTTCCGGGACCGGGGGGCTGCTGGGGGCCGCGGGGGCGGCGGCGAGCGTGTACGCACAGGAGCGGGACCCCGACCTCGCCGCGCTCACCGCGCTGCGGCTCGCGCTGGGCACCGACGCCCGTGCGCGGGTGGCCGGGGGAGACAGTCTGCGGGCCGACGCCTTCCCGGGGACGGCCGTCGACGCCGTCGTCTGCCATCCGCCGTTCAACGAGCGCAACTGGGGCCATGACGAACTCGCCTACGACCCGCGCTGGGAGTACGGCTTCCCCGCCCGGACCGAGTCCGAGCTGGCCTGGGTCCAGCACGCCCTGGCCCACCTGCGGGACGGCGGCACCGCCGTTCTGCTGATGCCGCCCGCCGCCGCCTCCCGCCGCTCCGGCCGCCGTATCCGCGCCGATCTGCTGCGGCGCGGCGCGCTGCGGGCCGTCGTGGCGCTGCCTGCCGGGGCGGCGCCGCCGTACGGTATCCCGCTGCACCTGTGGGTGCTGCGGCGCCCCGGGGCCGGACAGCCCCCGGCCCCGCACGTCCTGCTCGTCGACGCCGCGGCGGCGGTCGCGGCCCCGGCCGAGGGCCCCACCGCGCCCGGCGCCGCCACGCTGGGTCCCGCCGCGCAAGGTGCCGCCGCCCCCTCGTCCGGCCGCGGCAAACTGCCCTGGCAGACCGTGCGGACCACCGTCCTGGACGCCTGGCACGCCTTCGACCGCGAGGGCGCCGCCCCCGAACGGCCCGGAGTGTGCCGCGTCCTGCCGGTCATCGAACTCCTCGACGACGACGTGGACCTGGCCCCGGCCCGTCATCTCCCGCCGCCCGCCACGGGCGGCGGGATCGCCGAACTCGCCGCCGTACGGGACCGGCTCACCGCCACCCTGACCCGCACCGCCGAGCTCACCCCCGCCGCGCCCGTCCGGCCCCGCGCCGAGCAGACCGCCGCCGACCGCCGGCCGATGACCACGGTCGGCGAACTCGCCCGCGCGGGCGCCCTCGTGCTCAAGAGCGGTACGACGGCGGCGGGCGGCTCCTTCCCCGTCCTCACCGAACAGGACGTACTGGCCGCGACCGGCCCCAGCGGCCCCGCCGGAGAGGGGGCCGAGGGGGAGGAGCCCGTGCTGACCGAGCCCGGCGATGTGGTCGTCCCGCTGATCGGCGGCGGCACCGTCGCCCGGGTCGTGGACGAGTCCACCGCCGGGGCCGCGCTGGGGCGCAATCTGAGCCTGCTGCGGCCCGACCCCGATGCGCTCGACCCCTGGTTCCTGGCCGGATATCTGCGGGGCAGCGCCAACCAGCGGCAGGCCAGCAGCTACGCCTCCACCGCCACCCGGCTCGACGTCCGGCGGCTGCGGCTGCCCCGGCTGCCCCTCGCCGACCAGCGGCGCTACGGGGAGCGCTACCGCACCCTGGCCTCCTTCGAGGAGTCCCTGCGGCACGCGGCCCGGCTGGGCGAGCAGCTGGTGCGGGGACTGTACGACGGGCTCGCGGACGGCACCGTCGAGCCCCATTGATCACGATTCCACGACCAATCGCGTCAGAGATCGGTACAACCCGGGCTCGGTCCGCCGTGTCCATGTATACGCTCAAAAGGCGTCAGCATCCCGTATCGCCTCTCAGCGTCAGCACTCCCTCGTATGCCTTGGCATCAGGCCCTTCCAGGAGCAGTAATGCACGGCCATCTCCCCGCGCCGCCGCAGCCCCGCCCCGCCACCACCGCGCTGGTGGTCCTCCTGCGGGTGGTCCTGGTGACCGTGACCGTGCTGAGCCTGGGCATCCTGTCCTGGACCGCGATGCTGCGGATCGCCATTCTGCGCCGTCGGCCGCTCGACTGGGTGCTGTTCTGGGTCAGCTGCGCGCTGGTCATGGCGGCCCTGGTGCAGCTCGGCACCGGGCCGGACGACGAGCCGGGCACGCTCGGGTACATCTGTCTGGCAGTGCTGTTCTGCCTGGCCGCCGGGGTCAGCGCGCACTATCTGATCGCTGACATCCGGCACCACCGCATGGCCCGGGGGCCCGTCGCCGGGCCGCCTCCGCCCCCCTTCCCGGCGCCCGGTCACGCGCCCGCACCGCCGCCGTACGGCTTCGTCCCGCGGCAGCCCCAGCCCCCGGCGTACTCTCAGCCGCAACAGCCGCAACAGCCACCCCGGCCCCAGCGCATCGACCGCGTCCGGGCCGAACTCGATGAGCTGAGCGACTACCTCCGCAAGGAGCAGGGCCGGTGAACGGACGCGTCATCGCCGACCGCTATGAGCTGGCCACCCTCCTCGGCCAGGGCGGTATGGGCCAGGTGTGGACCGCGTACGACCGCAGACTGGACCGCCGGGTCGCCGTCAAGCTGCTGCGCGCCGACCGGATGGCGGGCCCCGGTTCCGACGGCGGCGGGGCGGACGCCGTGGACGAGTTGCGCCGCCGCTTCGTCCGGGAGTGCCGCGTCACCGCGCAGGTCGACCACCGCGGTCTGGTCACCGTGCACGACGCGGGCAGTGACGATGAGGACCTCTACCTCGTCATGAGCCATGTCGAGGGCGCCGATCTCGCCGACCACCTCGCCGAGCACGACCCCTACCCGTGGCCCTGGGCGGTCTGCGTCGCCGCCCAGCTGTGCGCGGTGCTCTCCGCCGTGCACGCGGTGCCGATCGTCCACCGCGACCTCAAACCGCGGAACGTGATGGTCCGCCCCGATGGCGCGGTGACCGTCCTCGACCTCGGCGTCGCCGCCGTCCTGGACGCCGACACCACCCGTCTCACCCACACCGGGTCGCCCATCGGCAGCCCCGCCTATATGGCGCCCGAACAGGCCATGGGCGGCACCGTCGGTCCGTACACCGATCTGTACGCGCTGGGCGTGCTGCTGCATGAACTCCTCGTCGGCAGCGTGCCCTTCGCCGGTTCCACCGCCCTCGGCGTCCTCCACCGCCATCTCTACGAGCCCCCGGTCCCGGTGCGGCGGATCCGCCCCGAGGTGCCAGAGGCGCTGGAGGCGGTGGTGCTGCGGCTGCTCGCCAAGGACCCGCAGGCCCGGCCCGCCGATGCCCAGGAGGTCTACCGGGCGCTGGCACCGCTGCTGCCCCGGCCGGACCACGGCACCGGCCCGGCCACCGGGCCGATGGACCCCACGCGCCCCTTCACGCGCCCGCACGCGCCCTGGCCGGACCGCCCGGAGCGCCCCGGGTTCGCCTCCGCCGTTCCCGTCCCGCCGCCGCGTCCCGCGGACGCGGCCGGGCGGCCGGATCTCGCCGCGGCCGTGGAGGAGGTCAAGCGCCTGCTCGACCAGGGCCGGATCACCCAGGCCGTGGACATCCTCGGGGCCGTCCTCCCGGCGGCCGCCGCCGAGCACGGCGAGCGCTCCGCCGTCGTACGGTCGTTGCGCAGGCAGTACGCCGCGACGCTGATGGACGACGGGCAGTACCGCCGCGCCTTGCCCGAACTGCGCCGGCTGGCCGAGGAGTACGCCGCCGAGGCGGGACCGCAGGCCCCGCGCCAGTCGCTGCAGTTCCGCTACGAGGCCGCCCAGTGCCTGGAGCAGCTGGGCGAATCGGCCGCGGCGCTCCATGAATACCGCGGTCTGCTGCCCTACTTCGAGCAGTACGCCGCCGCCGACCCCGCCCAGCCCCTGGACGTCCGCCGCCGCATCGGCCATCTGCTGCTGTCCCTGGGCGACCGCCCGGCCGCCCATGACACCCTCGTCCGCCTCCTGCATGACGCGGAGCGGCTGCACGGACCGCACCACCCCTTCCCCGAGGAGGTCCGGCGGACGCTGGAGTGGCTGGGCCAGGTGCGCGGCTGAGATGGGCCGAGGGCCGATCCGGGCGGCGGCTGACCAAGACCGCGGTGAATCGTTGTCCAAGCAGTGGCCTAGGCCGCGCCGACTCCATACCATCGATCAACGCCAGATCGTTTGTCGCGCCGCACGATCTCTGCCGGGAGGCTCAATGATCCGCCGCCGTACTGCGCTCACCGTCTCCGCCGCGTCCGCCCTCCTCCTCTCCGCCCCCGTGCTCACCGCGTGCGGCGACGCCCCGCGGCCGGGCGCCGCGGCCGTCCTGGACGGCGGCCGGATCACCGTGTCCCAGCTCCAGGCGCAGGTCAAGGACGTCCGGGAGGCGCAGCGGAACGACCCGAGGGCGGCTCAGACGATCGCGGGCAGCGGCCGGCTGAGCCAGGACACACTGATCCGGATGATCCAGTTCCGGGTGATCGAGCGGGCCGGCGAGGACCACGGGATCAACCCCACCCGCCGTGAGGTGCAGCGCGCCCGCGCCGCCGCCGAGGCGCAGAGCGGCGGGGCCGCCGCCCTGCGCGCCCTGTACCTCCAGCAGGGCATCGCCCCCGGCCAGATCGACGAGGCCGTCCGGATGGACCTCACGCGCAACGCCCTGCTGCGCAAGCTCGGCACCGCCAAGGTCAACGAGGTGTTCACCCGCACCTCCAAGGCCCTCGACATCCGCGTGAACCCCCGCTACGGAAAGTGGGACAACACCCAGGGCACCGCCGTCCTCGCCAAGGAGGCCTGGCTGCGCACCTCCGGCGACACCCCGGAGCAGGCGTAGGTTACGTTGCAAGGGTGACCGCAGCCGACTCGTCCGTCCCCGCCGCCGACGCCGCCCCCACCGGGCGCATCGTCCTCCTCACCACCAGCCACCGGGTGGCACCGGGGCTGCTGTCCTGGGCCGCCTGGCAGGCGCTGCGCGGCGCCGACCGGGTGCTGTCCGGCGATCCGGACCATCCGCAGCTGCCGTATCTGCGGGAGGCGGGCGTCGAGGTGGCGCCGGGCTCCCCGGCCGCCCGCGAACTGGTCGACTACTGCCTGGCCGAGGGCGGCCGTACGGCCGTGGTGATCACCTCCGCCGAGGGCGAGTCCGAGCTGACCGACGGACTGGCGCGGCTGGCCGGCTCGGGCCGGGAGGCGATGCCGGACCTGGAGCTGCTGCCCGGTTCCTACGATCTGCCGGGCGCGCGGCTGCTCGATCTGGTGCAGGTCATGGACCGGATCCGGGCCGAGTGCCCGTGGAGCGGCACCCGGACCAACGAGGAGCTGGTCAAGTACGGCATCGAGGAGGCGTACGAACTCGTCGAGGCCATCGAGGAGGGCGACCGTGAGGCGCTGCTCGAAGAGCTCGGCGATGTGCTGCTCCAGGTCGTCTTCCACGCCCGGATCGCCCAGGACGACCCCGAGCACCCGTTCTCGATCGACGATGTGGCGGGCGGCATCGTGGACAAGCTGATCCACCGCCATCCGCACATTTTCGGCGACGAGTCCGCGGAGACCCCCGAGGACGTCAAGCGGCACTGGCTGCGTACCAAGGCGGTCGAGAAGCAGCGCGCCTCGGTCACCGAAGGGGTGCCGCTCGGTCAGCCCGCGCTCGCGCTGACCGCCAAGCTCGCCTCCCGCGCCCGGACGGCCGGGCTCGACGTGGTCCTGCCGGGTGGCGCGGGCATCGGCTACGAGCTGCTGGCGCTCGCGGTGCGCGCCGAGGCGGACGGCGTGGACCCGGAGGCGGCGCTGCGCGCGGCGGCCCGCACCTACCGGGACGCGATACGGGCGGCGGAGGGCTCCGCGCCGGAGTGAGGCGCGGGGCGTGATGTGACGTGCGCGGGGCCGGAGTGATATCCGGGCGGGTCCGGGTACCCGGCCGTCATGGATACGTACACCGAGGATCTCGCCGTGACCCGGGACCTGCTGGTCGGGACGGGTCCGTTCGTCGTCGGCCTGGTGGTCGTCATCCTGTGCTTCGGGGCCGTGTGGTGGGGGATACGGCTACGGGCCCGCGAACCGGTCCCGCCGCAGCGACCGCAGCGCCGCGCCGGTGCCTGGCAGAAGGCCCAGGAGGCCGATCACGAGGCGCGGGCGGCGGGCCATGGCCCGGGGCACCAGGACGAGGAGGACCGGGTGGGCTACGTCACCCAGAACCGCGAGCCGGATGAGCTGGACCGGGACGCCGGCCGTCGGCTCCCGTACCAGCTGGGCGGCTCCGGGACCAGGGACTCGGGCAAGGGCGGCAGCGAGGGCCGGCCGACCTGGACCGAGGGCAGCAGCGGCTCGTTCGGTAACGGCTGAGCGCGGGGCATGATCAGCGGGGGAACCTTACTGCCGACGACCGGCCGCGACCACGGCCGTCAGCAACTCGGCGTCCAGCAGGGTCGTGTCGCCGAGCCGGGAGGCGGCCGAGTAGGAGTTCAGCAGCGCCTTGGTGGCGCGGAGGGCGGTGGCGGAGCGCCGTATCACGGGTCGGGACCACTCTGCGATCGCGTCGTCCAGCCCGGCCTCGGGAACGACCCGGTGGAGGATGGAAAGCTGCTCGGCACGGACGGCGTCGAAGCTGTTCCCGGTCAGAATCAGTTCCCGGATCCGGGCGGCGCCCGCCTCGTGCAGCAGCCGCGGCAGCGAACCGCCCCAGGCGGCAGGCAGGCCCAGGGCGAGTTCGGGCAGTCGGAAACGGCTGTCGGACGCGCCGATGCGCAGATCGCAGAAGAGGGCGAGGGCCAGACCCGCACCCATGACCTGTCCGTGCAGCCGGGCGATGGTGACGGCGGTGGTGGTGGCGAGCGCGTCGAGTACTCTGTGTGCCTTGCCGCCTATGGTCCGCAGACCCGATCCGGTGGGGTCCTCGGCGAGCTGTCCGGTGAATTCCCCGCGGTCTCCGCCCAGGCAGAAATCGGGCCCGGCACCGGAGAGCACGACCACGCGGATGTCCGGCCGATCGTGTACTTCCTCCAGCACCGCAAGGAGATCGTCGAGGATTTCCTCGCTGATGGCGTTGCCGGTTTCCGGACTGTTGAGTTCCACGTGCAGTTCCGGTCCGTCGCCGGAAACGTGCAGAGTTTTGAAGTCCCTCGCCATGTTCGTTCTCTCCCTCGGCGCCTTTCAGCGCTCGGTCACATACAGCGCGGTGAGCCGCCGGAAGGCGACCCGCGGCTCCCATACCGGCGGAACGCTGACCCGAAGGGTGGGAAAACGCCTGATGAGGGACGTCAGCAGAACCGTGGCCTCCAAACGGGCCAGGGCCGCTCCGATGCAGTAATGGATTCCACCGCCGAAAGCGAGATGACTTTCGGTGCGCTGGATGTCGAACGTTTCGGGGGCGGGGTGGTGGGCCGGGTCGTGGTTGGCGGCCGCGAGCATCACGTGCACCACCTCGTCCCTCGATATGTGAAAGCCGCCGAGAACGGTGTCCTCGGTGGCGACGCGGGTGGTCAGATGTATCGGCGGGTCGTAGCGGAGCACTTCCTCGACGGCCCGCGGCACCTGCTCCGGGTGGGACCGCAGCCAGGACAGGACCCCGGGGTGCTGATCGAGCACCCACACCATGTTGGAGAGCAGGGTCGAGGTGGTCTCCAACGAGGCGATGACGATGAACATCACCAGGTGGAAGAGGATCTCATCGGCGACGGCGCGGTCCGGCTCGATCTCGTCCCAGACGCGGATCCAGCCGGACAGGACATCGTCCCCGGGGGTCCGGCGGCGCTCCGAGATGAGCGGGGTGAAGTACGTGCGCAGGCCCTCGGCGGCCTCGTTCGCCTGGGCGAGCTGGCTTTTGGAGGGCAGGAGTTCCTGGGCGAGGCCCTGACCGTGGGTCAGTGCCTTGAGGAGGTCGTGATCGGATTCCGGGAGACGCAGCCAGTGGCTGATTGTCGCCGCTGGCATTTCCTCGCCGACCGTGGTAGCGAAATCTACTTCCTTGGCGGTGCGCAGCTGCTCCGCCAGTCGGTCCAGCAGTGTCTCGGCGATACGTGTGACCGGCCCCCGCAGAGCGTCAAGGGTGGCATTATCGAATACATTCCCCAGGGTCCGCCGCTGCATGGTGTGCACCGGCGGATTCAGTCCCTGAAGAGATTGGCTGAGCATGATTGAGGCGGGCGCGTCCCAGCGGGTTCCGCCACCTTGTCGCGCCCGCCATTCGGCGTCGAAGGTGGCCCATTTCCTACTGCGCAGCACATGGTCGCAGAGCTCATGTGAGAGAAGTAGATAACCGCCCCAGGGCGCGGGTACGACATCTCCCATCGCCCTGAGTTTCGCATAGATGGAGTAGGGGTTCGATTGTCCTCGCGATGAGCGCAGACGGGACATGAGTGAAACCACGGAACGTCGGTCGACAGTGGTGTCGGCAGCGACAAATCCCACAATGACTCCTTCAAGTCCACAACACCCCGGACCGCTTTATCTTATTTCGCGTGAATTACCGAGAGTGATGTATGGATCACACGAATCCGCGGTTGGTTCTACCCCTGCGCTTGAACGTTCATTCATACTGAAATAAGTTCGAATTGTGGACAACGTCACACCCTCCACCATGACAGGAAGGAGCTCCACCAGCCGCTCTTCTCCGGCTTTCCGTGGGATCGGCTCTGCGGGGTGACCGGAGGAGTCTGCCGCGGTCCGGGCGGGGCCGCGGCGGTCCGCCGGGGCTGCACCGGGGCAAAACGGGCGGGCAGCGCGGCAAGCGCTCGGTGGAACGGGCCCGGACGCCAGGTCAGGCTGTCCACCGGCACCGCCAGCTCGATGTCGGGGAGCTGGTTGAGCAGCTTCTCGATGGCCGTCACCGCGATGAGCTGACCGGAGTCCTTGGCCGGGCAGGCGTGCGGTCCCGCGCTCCACGCGAGATGGGCCCGCTTGCTCAGGACCTGGCGGGACGAGGAGAGTTTCGGATCGGTATTTGCCGCCGCGAAGCTGATGAGAACCAAATCGCCGGCGTCGAGGTGCGCGTTGCCGAATTCCATGTCCTGCACCGGATAGTGCGGGGCATAGTTGGCCATCGGCGCCTGGTTCCACAGGGCGTCGTCGATGGCGTCCTCGACCAGCAGCCCACCGCCCGAATACCGCTCGTCGGACAGCAGTAGGTAGAGCCCGTTGGCGATGAGGTTCCGCTGCGGTTCCGTACCCGCCGAGATGAGCATGACGAGCTGATGAACCATCTCCTCGTCGCTCAGTTTGGCGCTGTGCTGCATCAGCCGGGTGGTGACGTCGTCGCCCGGCTGGCGCCGCTTGAGCGCGACGAGTTCGATGAGGCCCTGTGTCAGCTCCTCGTTGGCCTTTTCCGCGTCGACCCCGCCGTCGAAAATCCCGGAGGTGCCGAAGACCAGTCGGTCACCGATTTCCGGCGGACAGCCCAGAAGCTCGTTGAAGACCAGCAGCGGCAGCATCTTGGCGTAGTCGTTCAGCAGATCCACGGTGCCGCGGGCGCTGAATTGGGCGATGAGATAGGAGGCGACCTGCTCCACATGGCGGCTCAGCCAGTGCGGGTCCACCCCGGCCAGACTCTCCGTCACCGCCTGGCGCAGTCGCATATGCTCCGCACCGTCGGTGAACAGACAGTTCGGGCGATATCCCAGCATGGGCACAACCGGACTGCTCTGCGGCACTTTGCCCTCGTTGAAATCCCGCCAACGACGGGCATCCTTCGCGAAGGAGTCCGGGTTCTGGAGCACCTGGAGGGCCGCCGAGTAGTCCGTGACGAGCATGGCGTTCACGCCGGGGGACAGCTCGACCGGCGCGATCGGCCCGTACGATCGCAGATGCGCGTAGAACGCGTACGGATCGGCCGCGAACTCGGGCCCGTGCAGCGGCACCCGCTCACCGCCGCGGTGGGCTGGGCAACCCGGTGGCGGGGCCGGGAAGTCCGATTGGGTCATGACGTGCTCCTAGCGGGTACGTTCCTGTAGGTAACGGACAAGCGTCATCAAGGCGTTGGCCGACGACTTCTCGTCACGTGCGTCACAGGTGACGATGGGAGTATCGGGCAGCAGATCGAGCGCCTCGCGCAATTCCTCGTCGGGGCGGACCGGCGTACCGTCGAAGTGGTTGACGGAAATCGCGTAGGGAAGCCCGTAGTGCTCCACCAGGTCGATCACCGGGAAGGATTCCTTGAGCCGTTCGGGATCGACGAGGATCAGTGCCCCGAGGGCGCCTCGGGTCATGTCCTCCCACACCTGGACGAAGCGCTCCTGTCCGGGTGTGCCGAAGAGGTACAGGACGAGTCTGTCGCTCAGCGTGAGACGGCCGAAGTCCATGGCCACCGTGGTGGTGGTCTTGCCCCGGGTGCCCATGAGGTCGTCGACATGGGCACCGGCCTGCGTCATCCGCTCCTCGGTGCGCAGCGGCGGAATCTCCGACATGGTGCCGATGAACGTCGTCTTTCCCACCGCGAAATGCCCCACGACCAGGATCTTGGCCGCGATCTGCACCGCTTCGTTGAGATAGACGTCGTCATCCGAAACGGGCCTGGAGCCCATCCAGCACCTCCTGAAGGAGCGAAACATCGACAAGCTGTGCGGGCGGCGCGGGCGCGCGGGTGACGAGGTAGCCGTCCGCCGAGAGGTCGGACAGCAGCACCTTCACGATGCCGATCGGAAGCCCCATATGACCCGCGATCTCGGCAACCGAGAGATAACCACCCGAGCACAGCTCAAGGAGCCTGCGCTTCTCCGGGTCGAGATGACTGGGTTGTCTCTGTTCGGACGTGGTGACCAGTGTGATCAGGTTGAACTGGTCATTCTCCGGAAGCCCTCGACCGTTGGTAATGACGTACGGTCGCACTAATCCAGCGGACTCGGGCTCTTGCTCGCCTGGTGCTGTCATGCCTGAATACCGGTGTTTTCGCGAGGCGGTGTGGTCAGCGCCTTGCCGAGCTGCCCGACAAGCTGCTGCATCCGGAAGGTGATGTCGGCCATGTCGACATCCGGGGCGGAGGAGACCGCCAGGTACGCGCCCTCACCGGCGGAGATGAGGAAGACCCAGCCACCGTCGAACTCGACCAGGGTCTGGCGCCACGTCATATTGGGGCCACCGCAGAAGCCGGCCATGGTGCGGCTCAGCGACTGGATGCCGCTCATCGCCGCGGCCACGGTGTCGGCCTCGTCCTTCGCGACCTGTTGAGAACGGGCCATCAGCAGACCGTCGGCGGAAACCAGGATCGCATGACGAGCCCCTGGCACTTCCAGGGCGCTCTCAAGCATCCATGACAGGTCGTTGTTCACTGAGGATCATGCCCTTCCCTGTTCGGGTTTGCTGCTGAGCGTCCGGACTGAGTGCCGCGCTGGAAGGCGCCCATGATAGAAGCGGTTTGCTCGCTCGTCCGGGCCGGGGCACTGGTGGAATCCGCCGTGGGAACGATGGAAATCGAGCCCTTGCGGCGACGCTTGGGCAGGCCCCCGGCGGTGGAGCCGCTCACAGTGGAGGCGCCCATGGGGCCGCTCACCTGCGGCTGCTCGGCCGCGGCGGGAATGTAAGTCGTTGGCTGCTCTGCCGGCTCGGGCATATTGGTCAGAAGGTCCTCGGGAAGAAGTACGACCGCGCGTACACCACCGTAGGGAGAGGCCGAATCGACGGACACCGTGAAGCCGTAGCGCGCGGCCAGTACACCGATCACCGCGAAACCGAACTGCGGCGGATTGCCGAGTCCTGTCACACCGGTGGCGTGCGTGGCCGAGAGCAGCTTGTCCGCCCGGTTCTTCTCCTCCTCGTTCATGCCGACGCCGGCGTCGTCGATGATGACGCAGACGCCCTTGGGCACGGTGCGGATGGTGATGTCGATGGGCGAGTCGGGCGCGGAGTAACTGGTCGCGTTGTCCAGCAGCTCGGCCAGCGCCAGTGCGACCGGTTCCACGACCCGGCTGACCAGGGCGAAGTTGCTCTGCGAGCGGATTTCCACCCGGGTGTAGTGACGGATGCGGCCCTTGGCGCTGCGCACCACGTCGTACACCGAGGCGACGGCCCGCTGACGGCCCAGCCAGCCGTCACAGAGAACCGCGATGGACTGCGCACGGCGTCCGAACTGCGAGTTCATGTGGTCGATCTCCAGGAGGTCCTGGAGGAGCTGGTGCTCGCCGTATTTTTCCTGGGTCTTGGAGATGGCCAGCTGCTGCTCGTTGGCGAGACCCTGGAGCGTACGCATGGCGGACTTCAGCGCGCTCTTGGTGGCTTCCTCGGCCCGGTTATGAGCCTCCTGCACCGCCTCGGCGTAGTTGTTCTCGAGGTCGGTCGTGCGTTTCTCGAGCTCCGCCTTCTCCTGGCGCAGAGTCGCTTGCGCCTTTCGCCCGCGAATAATGGCGGTGGCGGCGAGAGGCGTGCCAGCGATCAGGGCCCAGAGTGCTGGATCCTGTAGATATTGCGTCATTAAGACTCTCTTTAAACGACTAGACCGCCAGGGACTTTAGGGAGGTGTGGTGCATTGTCAAACTGGAAGGTGTCTGAGAGGCGGTAAGTCAGCAACCGTACGGCGTCCGCGGGTTTCGGGGACATCGCACTCGTCTTGCCGACGGCAGCGCGCAGGCGTCGGTGCGTCGCCGGAACGACTCCGTATGCCCGACTGGCGGCATAATGCTCCTCAGAGTGGGGATCCTCTCGGCTGTTGTGCCGGATCGCCGTGTTTTTTACGCGCCCTTGGCTCGCCTGGCAAGCGCGGTGATCGTATCACCGGCGACAGGGGGCCCCGTGCATGTGCCCCAGTCCCATTCATCCACCTGACGCCGTTTCAGCCACACCGCCTGTTCGCCGCGTTGGCCGACGTCAGAGCGTGTTCCGGGGTCTTCTGGCGGGGCGGTGCGGGCGTTCGCCGGGCGATGGCCACAGCCATCAGATATCCGGGCATTCGCCTCGACCTGTGGATGAACTGTGAAGGATGTGTGGAGATGAAGGGGTAATTCCGCTCAGCGCTCAACCTGTCGACGGCGGCCGCGTTCCCTTTATCCCCGTTGTTTCTTTTATTCCTCTTTTTTCCGTTGTTCCGTTATTTCGGATAACGGGGTATATCGGAGAGGTGAGTCTCGGCCGGTATCGTCGGGGGGTGTCGGAACAGCCCCGTGACAGCTCCGCTCCCACCCTCTTCACCTGGGAGTTCGCCACCGATCCCTACCCCGCCTACGCCTGGCTACGCGAGCACGCCCCGGTTCGCCGGACCACGCTGCCCAGCGGTGTCGAGGCGTGGCTGGTGACCCGCTACGCCGATGCCAGGAAGGCACTGGCCGATCCCCGGCTCTCGAAGAACCCCCAGCGGCACAGCGCGGCGGCCCACGCCAAGGGCAAGGTGGGCATTCCCGGCGAACAGCGCGCGGAGCTGATGACACATCTGCTCAATATCGACCCCCCTGACCACACCCGGCTCCGGCGGCTGGTGTCGAAGGCCTTCACCCCGCGCCGGGTAGCCGCGTTCGCCCCCCGGGTGCGGACTCTCACCGACCAGCTCATCGACGCCTTCGAGGAGAGGGGAGAGGCGGACCTCATCCATGAGTTCGCCTTCCCCCTCCCTATCTATGCGATCTGCGATCTGCTCGGGGTGCCGCGCGAGGACCAGGACGACTTCCGCGACTGGGCCGGCACGATGATCCGGCACGGCGGGGGCCCGCGCGGTGGGGTGGCCCGCGCCGTGAAGCGGATCCGGGCGTATCTCGCCGAGCTGATCCACCGCAAGCGGCTGGAGCTCGCGGAGCGGCAGGAAGAAGGAGAGCGGAGAGAAGAAGGGGACGGGGAGGATCTGATCTCCGGTCTGATCCGGGCCGGCGACCACGGTGAGCACCTCACCGAGAACGAGGCCGCGGCCATGGCCTTCATCCTTCTGTTCGCCGGTTTCGAGACCACCGTCAACCTCATCGGCAACGGCGTCTACGCACTGCTGCGCCACCCCGAGCAGCGCGCCCTCATGCAGCGGGCCCTGACAGAAGGGGACGAGCGGCTGCTGGCCGCCGGGGTCGAGGAGCTGCTGCGCTACGACGGGCCGGTGGAGATCGCCACCTGGCGGTTCGCCACCGAGCCGCTCACCCTCGGGGGGCAGCGCATCGCCGAGGGGGAGCCGGTGCTGGTGGTGCTCGCCGCCGCCGACCGGGACCCCGAGCGGTTCGAGGCGCCCGACGTCCTCGACCTCACCCGCCGCGACAACCAGCACCTGGGCTACGGCCATGGCATCCATTACTGTCTGGGCGCCCCGCTGGCCCGGCTGGAGGCCCAGACCGCGATCGGCACCCTGCTGCGGCGGCTGCCCGGACTGCGGCTCGCGGCGGACCCGGAGGACCTGCGGTGGCGCGGCGGGCTCATCATGCGCGGGCTGCGCACCCTGCCAGTGACCTGGAACTCCGGGGCCCAGTGAGGTCGGCAAGACCCGTACGGCCCGGCAAAGGTGACGAAAGGTCGGCCGTGTGACCGCGGCGTGACCTGGGATACATCGCCTTGTGATGATCGTGTGCCGTCGCTATGTTCACCGGCAACCGATTCGCCACAGGAGAGGTCAATCGCATGCGTTCCGGTAATGGTCGACACCGTCGCCCCCGTCAGGCTCCGGCCATCGTCGTCGCGGCGGGGGTCACGGGCGCGGGCATCGCCATGCCCCTCTTCGGGGCGGCCGGCGCGCAGGCCGCCGACGCCGACACCTGGGACCGGGTCGCCGAATGCGAGAGCGGCGGCATGTGGAGCGCCAACGAGGGCGACGGCTTCTACGGCGGACTGCGGCTGACCCTCGACCTGTGGAAGAAGTACGGCGGCACGGAGTACGCCCCGCGCCCCGACCTGGCCTCCCGCTCCCAGCAGATATCCGTCGCCGAATCGATCCTCGGCGACCGCGGGCCCGCCGCCTGGCCGAACTGTTCGCTGGGTACCGGACTCACCGGCAGTGCCGACGCCCCCGATGTGAACCCCGGCCGCACGGCCACCCCGGAGACGGATCCGGAGGCGGACCCGGCCCCGGGGGCGGGCCGGTCCGACGGCTCCGGGGGGTCGGACGCGTCCGGGGCGGCCGAGCGGCCGGACACGTCCGACGCCTCGCGGTCCCCCGGTGGACTGGACGGCTCGGCGTCGGACGGCTCCGCTTCGGGCGGTTCCGAGGAGTCCTCGAAGGAGCCTGCGGGCGAGTCCTCGAAGAAGCCGGGAGACGAGCCCGCGGACGAACCCTCGGACGAGCCCGCGGACAAGGGCTCGAAGGGGTCCGCGGGGGACTCCTCCGCCGACCCCGCGCCCACCGGCCGCCATCGTGGCGCCCAGGACGCCGGGGAGCGGGCCGGTGACGGCGGTTCGGGGGACGCGCGGCCCTCCGGGCGCCACGCCTCCCGCGATGGCGCGGACCGCACCCAGGACCCCATGGGCGACGCTTACACCGTTCGACCCGGTGACAACCTGTCAGGGATCGCCGAGGACCAGAACCTCAGCCGTGGTTGGCAAGGGCTCTACGAAGACAACGAGGACCTCATCGGCATCGACCCCGACCTGATCCTTCCTGGTCAGCGCCTTGACCTCACCATCAGGGAGCAGTGATTCGGGGTGAATTGCCCGATCTGGTTCCGGTGAGACATACATCTCGTCACATTTTCCGGGCCGCACCGCGTGTCCGATCCCTCCCCACCCGGCCCACCTGCACTGATGTGGGCCGGGTGAGATCAATTACAGCCCCATTCACTGCGATTGGGGTGTTTGAACCTTCTCCGGAGGTGTGTTTACCGTCTTCCCGCTCGCCACCGCGGGCACCGTCGATCGTCACGCCGAATCCTGCCGGCGGTCGGGGGGAACCGACGCGTCAGCGCCGAAGGCAGGAGCGGGGGACCCAAGGTAGGTGCCGAGTGGCCTGTGGACACGGGCTCGTCGGCTAGGGGTGAAGCCGGACGCGACCATCGCGACCGGCCGGGCAACTCACGTCCGAACCCGACAGCTCACCTCGTAGGCGTCGGTGAGGAAACGAACCAACGATGCTCAAGTCCAACGGGAAGCACCGCCGCCCCTCCAAGGCCACCCGTATCGCCGCGCTCACCGGTCTGGCCGGCGCCGCCGTGGCGGCACCGCTCATCGGGGCCACCTCCGCCTCCGCGGCCACCACCTCTCAGTGGGACGAGGTCGCGCAGTGCGAGTCCGGTGGTAACTGGTCGATCAACACCGGCAACGGCTACTACGGCGGTCTGCAGTTCTCGAGCTCCACCTGGGCCGCCTACGGCGGTACCGCGTTCGCCCCCACCGCGGACAAGGCCAGCAAGGGCCAGCAGATACAGATCGCCGAGAAGGTCCTCGGCAGCCAGGGCAAGGGTGCCTGGCCGGTCTGCGGCAAGGGCCTGACCGCCGGCGGCAGCCCGTCCGCACCCTCGGCGCCCGCCGCGCCTTCGACGTCTTCCGGTGCGCAGGGCGGAACCTCCACTAAGTCGGCCCCGGCCGCCAAGCCCGCCCAGCCGAAGGCGCAGCCCCGTACCGCGTCCCAGCACGCCGCGCGTCAGCAGGCGCGCGGTCCGATCAAGAAGGGTGACGGCGAGTACAAGGTCAAGTCCGGCGACACCCTCGGCAAGATCGCCGAGGCGCACCATGTCAAGGGTGGCTGGAAGAAGCTCTTCCAGCTGAACAAGGACATCGTCGAGAAGGCCGACCTGATCTACCCGGGTCAGCGGCTGCACCTCAGCTGAGCAGCCGCCTGAGGGCCGGCTGAGAACGGGCCCCGGCCGGGCGTGCCGCCCCATGGCGCGCCCGGCCGGGGCTCACGCATAGCGGGCCACCCATTCCAGAGAAATCTGGATATTCAATCCTGAATCTGGCTTTTTGTGTCACGTCCCGTCTCGTGGGACGGGCGAACGCGGGGCGCAGCCCTCCCGGCCCGTTAGGCTCGTGCTGCTACCGCAGACCCATACGAAGGAGAACCTCGTGCCGTCCATCGACGTCGTCGTAGCTCGCGAGATCCTCGACTCGCGAGGCAACCCCACGGTCGAGGTCGAGGTCGGCCTCGACGACGGCAGCACCGGCCGTGCCGCCGTTCCGTCCGGCGCCTCCACCGGCGCCTTCGAGGCCCTCGAGCTCCGTGACGGCGACAAGAACCGTTACAACGGCAAGGGCGTGGAGAAGGCCGTCCTCGCCGTCATCGAGCAGATCGGCCCCGAGCTGGTCGGCTACGACGCCACCGAGCAGCGCCTGATCGACCAGGCGATGTTCGACCTGGACGCCACCCCGGACAAGTCCTCGCTCGGCGCCAACGCCATCCTCGGCGTCTCCCTGGCCGTCGCGCACGCCGCCTCCGAGGCGTCCGACCTCCCGCTCTTCCGTTACCTCGGCGGCCCGAACGCCCATCTGCTGCCGGTCCCGATGATGAACATCCTCAACGGCGGGTCGCACGCCGACTCCAACGTGGACATCCAGGAGTTCATGATCGCTCCGATCGGCGCGGAGTCCTTCTCCGAGGCCCTGCGCTGGGGCGCCGAGGTCTACCACACGCTGAAGTCCGTGCTGAAGGAGCGGGGCCTGTCCACCGGCCTCGGCGACGAGGGCGGTTTCGCGCCGAACCTCGGCTCCAACCGTGAGGCCCTCGACCTGATCGTCGAGGCCATCAAGAAGGCCGGCTACCAGCCGGGCCAGGACATCGCGCTCGCGCTCGACGTCGCCGCCTCCGAGTTCTACAAGGACGGCGCGTACCAGTTCGAGGGCCAGTCCCGGACCGCCGCCGAGATGACCTCGTACTACGCCGAGCTGGTCGCGGCGTACCCGCTGGTCTCCATCGAGGACCCGCTGAACGAGGAGGACTGGGACGGCTGGAAGACCATCACCGAGCAGCTCGGCGACAAGGTCCAGCTGGTCGGCGACGACCTCTTCGTCACCAACCCGGAGCGGCTGTCCCGCGGTATCGAGAACGACACCGCGAACGCGCTGCTGGTCAAGGTCAACCAGATCGGCTCGCTGACCGAGACCCTGGACGCGGTCGAGCTGGCCCAGCGCAACGGCTACAAGTGCATGATGTCGCACCGCTCCGGTGAGACCGAGGACGTCACCATCGCCGACCTGGCCGTCGCCACCAACTGCGGCCAGATCAAGACCGGCGCCCCGGCCCGCTCCGAGCGGGTGGCCAAGTACAACCAGCTGCTGCGCATCGAGGAGATCCTCGACGACGCCGCGGTGTACGCGGGCCGCTCGGCCTTCCCGCGCTTCAAGGGCTGACCCTTCCCTCCGGGGAGCGGACCCGTCTGACGCATGTCCCCGGCCGCGGTCCCGTACCGTGGCCGGGGACGGCGTTACGCAAGCGAAGTCATCACCGGGGAGGCGACGTGCCGGCGGATCGGGAACGGTTCTCCACCGCGACCAGGCTCAAGGCGCTCGGCGAGCACGCCGCCGCCCGGGTCTACCGCGTGCGGACCAAGCGCCGCCGGGGCCGGCTGACCGGCCGCGCGGCGCTGCTCGCGCTGGTCGTCTGCTCCCTCGTCGTGGCGCTCGCCTATCCGATGCGGCAGTACATCTCCCAGCGCTCGGACATCGCCGAGCAGCGGCGCGAGGCCCAGCGGGCCCGCGAGGACGTCAAGAAGCTGCGGGAGCAGAAGGCCCGGCTGCGCGACCCCGCCTACACCGAGCAGCAGGCCCGGGAACGGCTGCACTTCCTCAAGCCGGGGGAGACCGGCTTCAGCGTGGCGGACGGCAGCGGCTCCGCCGAGCACTCCATCGACCAGGGCGCGGCCGACCGCCCGTGGTACACCAACCTCTGGGACGCCGTGGACGCGGCGGACACGCCGGGGGCGGGCAGCGCGCGCCGCTGAGGCGCCGCGCTCCGGCCGTCGGTGACACCCCGGTGACGAACCGACACGAAGAAGAAGAACTTTCCCACTCATGGATACGCCCCCGCCCCAGACGGAGCCCACCGCGCCCACCGACGCGGACGTCCGCGCCGTACGGGAGCAGCTGAACCGCGTGCCCCGGGGCCTGCGTGCGATCGCGCACCGCTGCCCCTGCGGCCATCCGGACGTCGTGGAGACCGCCCCGCGGCTCGAGGACGGTACGCCCTTCCCGACCCTCTACTACCTGACCTGTCCGCGCGCCGCGTCCGCGATCGGCACGCTGGAGGCCGGGGGCGTGATGAAGGAGATGACCGCCCGGCTGGCCACCGATCCCGACCTCGCCGCCGCCTACCGCGCCGCCCACGAGGACTACATCGCGCGCCGCGACGCCATCGAGGTGCTCCAGGGCTTCCCCAGCGCGGGCGGGATGCCGGACCGGGTGAAATGCCTGCACGTCCTGGTCGCCCACGCCCTCGCGGCCGGCCCCGGCGTCAATCCGCTCGGGGACGAGGCCCTCGCGATGCTGCCGGAGTGGTGGCGCAAGGGCCCGTGCGTCGCCCCGTGCGGTGCGGATCAGCACGGGGACGAGAACAGGGACGAGACCGGCGAGACCGGCGAGACCGGCGTGACCGGCGAGGAGAAGAGCGCATGACCCGTGTCGCCGCCGTGGACTGCGGCACCAACTCGATCCGGCTGCTGGTGGCCGACGCCGATCCGGCCACCGGGGAGCTGAACCAGCTCGACCGCCGGATGAAGATCGTCCGGCTGGGGCAGGGCGTGGACCGCACCGGCCGGCTCGCCCCCGAGGCCCTGGAGCGCACCTTCGCCGCCTGCCGCGAGTACGCGTCGGTCATCCGTGAGCTGGGCGCCGAGCGCGTCCGCTTCGTCGCCACCTCCGCCTCCCGCGACGCCGAGAACCGCGAGGAGTTCGTCCGCGGGGTGGTGGCGATCCTGGGCGTCGAGCCCGAGGTGATCACCGGGGACCAGGAGGCGGAGTTCTCCTTCACCGGGGCCACCAAGGAGCTCATGGGGCATGATCATGTGGCGGGGCCGTATCTGGTGGTGGACATCGGCGGCGGCTCGACGGAGTTCGTCGAGGGCGGCGAGGGGGTGCGGGCGGCGCGCAGTGTGGACATCGGCTGCGTCCGGCTGACCGAGCGTCACCTGGTGGTGGACGGCCGGATCACCGACCCCCCGACGGAGGCTCAGATCGGCGCGATACGGCGCGATGTGGCGGAGGCGCTGGACCTGGCCGAGCGGACCGTGCCGCTCAGCCGGGTCTGCCGTCCCGCGGACGGCCACGCTCTGGTCGGACTGGCCGGCTCGGTCACCACCGTGGCCGGGATCGCGCTGGGCCTGAAGGAGTACGACTCCGCCGCGATCCATCACTCCCGGATCACCGTGGACCAGGTCCGCGAGATCACCGAAAGGCTGCTCGGCTCCACCCACGCCGAGCGGTCGGAGATTCCGGTGATGCACCCGGGGCGGGTCGATGTGATCGGTGCGGGGGCGCTCATCCTGCTTTCGATCATGGAACGGACCGGTGCCGAGGAGGTCGTGGTCAGCGAACATGACATCCTCGACGGCATCGCCTGGAGCATCGCCTGAGCGGGCCAGATAACGTATGAGCGGCCGCGGAACCCCCTTCGAGGGCCTTCCGCGAGCCGCCTCGAAGAAAGTTCGTGAAACTCTTCACATGAAAAAGACGCCTGGTAGCCGCCCGATGCGGCCGTCCGGGGCGGTTTCCGTGGTCGGACCCGGCCGCTGACCGGATCGTGAGCTGTCCGGGTGGTGTCGCGCGGCCCCGCGCGGACCCCGTGGTCTACTCCCGCGTTCAACGGCAAGCCCTGATCAGGGGGGCTGTCAACGTCGTGATCCGCTCGGTGGTTCCCCTCCGCCGGTATGGCGTCCGTCACGAGGGCGGCGGAGTGTAGCAGATGCCTTCACCATGCTTGTGAAGGGGCTCACGAGGTGCCCCCCAGGGGGTGCTGGATACTCGAAACATGAGCACCACGGAGCGTCCCAGGATCCTCGTTGTAGGCGGTGGGTACGTAGGCCTGTACGCGGCGCGCCGCATCCTCAAGAAGATGCGGTACGGCGAGGCGACCGTCACGGTCGTCGACCCCCGCTCGTACATGACGTACCAGCCCTTCCTCCCCGAAGCTGCGGCCGGCAGCATCTCCCCGCGCCACGTCGTGGTTCCGCTGCGGCGCGTGCTCCCCAAGGCGGAGGTCCTCACCGGCCGCGTGTCGACCATCGACCAGGACCGCAAGGTCGCCGTCATCCAGCCGCTCGTCGGCGAGACGTACGAGCTGCCCTTCGACTACCTGGTCGTCGCGCTCGGCGCGGTCTCCCGCACCTTCCCGATCCCCGGTCTCGCGGAGAACGGCATCGGTATGAAGGGCATAGAGGAGGCCATCGGCCTGCGCAACCACGTCCTCGAGCAGCTCGACAAGGCCGATTCCACGACGGACGAGGAGATCCGCCGCAAGGCGCTCACCTTCGTCTTCGTCGGCGGTGGCTTCGCCGGCGCGGAGACCATCGGCGAGGTCGAGGACATGGCCCGCGACGCGGCCAAGTACTACCCGAACGTGAAGCGCGAGGACATGCGCTTCATCCTCGTCGACGCCGCCGACAAGATCCTCCCCGAGGTCGGCCCGAAGCTCGGCCAGTGGGGTCTGGAGCACCTCAAGAAGCGCGGTGTCGAGGTCTACCTCCAGACCTCCATGGACTCCTGCGTCGACGGCCACGTCGTCCTCAAGAACGGACTCGAGGTCGACTCCAACACCATCGTGTGGACCGCCGGCGTCAAGCCCAACCCGGCGCTGGCCCGGTTCGGCCTCCCGCTCGGCCCGCGCGGCCACGTGGACACCGCCCCGACCCTCCAGGTCCAGGGCAGTGACTACATCTGGGCCGCCGGTGACAACGCCCAGGTCCCGGACCTCGCCGTCGGCGAGGGCGCCTGGTGCCCGCCGAACGCCCAGCACGCGCTGCGTCAGGCCAAGGTCCTCGGTGACAACGTCGTCTCCGGTATGCGGGGCTTCCCGCAGAAGGAGTACAAGCACGCCAACAAGGGCGCCGTCGCGGGCCTGGGCCTGCACAAGGGCGTCGCGATGATCGTCTTCGGCAAGATGAAGATCAAGCTGAAGGGGCGCCTCGCCTGGTACATGCACCGTGGCTACCACGGCATGGCCATGCCGACCTTCAACCGCAAGATCCGGGTGCTCGCCGACTGGACGCTGGGGATGTTCCTCAAGCGCGAGGTCGTCTCGCTCGGCGCCATCGAGAACCCCCGCGAGGAGTTCTACGAGGCCGCCTCCCCGGTCAGCGCCGCCGCCGCTGCCAAGCCGGCCCCGGCCGAGAAGGCCAAGGCGTCCTGACCTCAAGGGCCGGACCAGCACGAGGGGACCGGCCCAGCACGACCGACGCCGAGGGCGTCCGCCATCCGTGGGGCGGACGCCCTTACGCATGCCCTCCGCCGATCCGGCTTTTTGACGCTGTTTTGCCGTATCCAAACGTGTCGGCGGGACTGTACGGCGGGTTCCATGGTGTTTACGTGGTGAGTGAATCTTCTTGACTCGCCATCACGGAGGTGCGACATGGCCGACGCCGCTGGGCGGATCGTCACCCTGGCCGAGGAGGTGCTGGGAGCCCCCCTCCCGATCCGTATCCGGGCCTGGGACCACAGCGAGACCGGCCCGCCCGGCGCTCCCACCCTGGTGGTCCGGCGGCGCCGGGCGCTGCGCCGGCTGCTGTGGCGGCCGGGCGAGCTGGGGCTGGCCCGCGCCTGGGTCGCCGGAGACATCGATGTCGAGGGCGATCTGTACGACGCCCTGGACCGGCTGGCCGGACTGATCTGGGAGCGCGACCCCGCCGGCCAGCCGCGGTCCCGGCTCCGCACCGCTCTCCAGGCGCTGCGCGACCCCGCGCTGCGCACCGCCGCCCGGGAGCTGCTCGCGCTCGCCGGGCCGGGACTGCCCCCGCCGCCGCCCCGCGAGGAGGCCCGGACCTCCCACGGCCCGCTGCACACCCTGCGCCGCGACAAAAAGGCCATCAGCCACCACTACGACGTCGGCAACGACTTCTACGAGCTGGTGCTCGGCCCGTCGATGGTCTACTCCTGCGCCTACTGGGACAGCGCCGACGGCACGCTCGAGGAGGCCCAGCGGGCCAAGCTCGACCTGGTCTGCCGCAAGCTCGCCCTGCGGCCCGGCCAGCGGCTGCTGGACGTGGGGTGCGGCTGGGGCTCGATGGTGCTGCACGCGGCGCGCGAGTACGGGGTGAGCGCCGTCGGCGTCACGCTCTCCGAGGAGCAGGCGGCGTACGCCCGTAAGCGCGTCGCGGACGCCGGGCTCACCGGCCAGGTGGAGATCCGGGTCCAGGACTACCGCGAGGTCCCGGACGGCCCCTACGACGCCATCTCCTCGATCGGCATGGCCGAGCACGTGGGCGCCGTGCGCTACGCGGAGTACACCGCGATCCTGCACCGGCTGCTCAGGCCCGGCGGGCGGCTGCTGAACCACCAGATCGCCCGGCGCCCCCAGCCGGACGAGGAGGCGTACCAGGTGGACGAGTTCATCGACCGCTACGTCTTCCCCGACGGTGAACTCGCGCCGGTTGGCCGGACCGTCACCCAGCTGGAGGAGGCGGGCTTCGAGGTGCGCGACGTGGAGGCGATCCGCGAGCACTACGCGCTCACGCTGCGCGGCTGGGTCGCCAACCTGGAGCGGTCCTGGGCGCAGGCCGTGCGGCTGACCTCCCCGGGGCGGGCCCGGGTCTGGCGGCTCTACATGGCCGCCTCCGCCCTCTCCTTCGAACGCAACCGGATCGGGGTCAACCAGATCCTCGCCGTCCGCACCCCCGAGAGCGGCGCCTCGGGGCTTCCGCTGCGCACCCGCGACTGGCGCGGCCGAGCGGCTGAGAGCGGCTGAAACACGGACGTCCCCGCCCGCCCCGGAGAGGGGCGGACGGGGACGCTCCCCGGTCCGGGGTGCCGCTACTCGGCCTTGATGGCGGCCAGCATGTTGAGCTTGGCGGCCCGCCGGGCCGGCCACAGCGCCGCGATCACGCCCACGAAGGCGGCCATCACCAGGAACAGGCCCATCCGGCCCCACGGCAGCACCAGCTCGTAGGTCGGCAGGGCGTTGGCGACCAGCTCACCGACCGCCCAGCCGAAGAAGACGCCGAGGCTGAGGCCGAGCACACCGCCGAAGAGCGAGATGACCAGCGACTCCAGCCGCACCATCCGCTTGACGCCGCGCCGGTCCAGGCCGATCGCCCGCAGCATGCCGATCTCCTGGGACCGTTCGAAGACCGACATCGCCAGGGTGTTGATGACGCCGAGCACCGCGACGATCACGGCCATGGCGAGCAGCCCGTAGAGCATGTTCAGCATCAGGGTGAAGACCTGGGCGATCCCGTCGGAGATGTCCTTCTTGTCCTGCACCTTGATCGCCGGGTTGTCGCCGAGACTCTTCTCCAGCAGGTCCTTGTTGGCCTGCGTCGCGCCGCCCTTGGTCCGCAGCATCACCTGGAAGTCGGCGACGGTGGACATGTGCGGGGTGACCGTGGCGTAGTCGACCATGACACCGCGGATCATCTGGTTGCCCTCGTACACACCGCCCACGGTCAGCCGGCCGGCGCTGCCGTCCTCGTAGGTCACCGGGACGGTGGAGCCGAGCTTCCAGTGGTGCCTGTCGGCGGTCTTGCTGTCGATGACGACCTTGGTGCCACCGAGCGCGGAGAACGAGCCCTCGGTGAAGTCCACGTTGACCAGGTCCTTGATGGCCCCCGGGTCGACACCGGTCAGGGAGTCGGAGTCGCCGCCGACCCGGGCCGCGGAGGCGCGCAGCGGGCTGATCGTGGTGACCTCGGGCAGCTTGCCCAGGTTCCTGGCCACCTCGGGCGACAGCGGCCGCGAGCCGTCGGCGCCGCCCATGCTGACGACGAAGTCGGACTTCAGGCCGTCGGCGGCCATCTTGTTGATGCCCTGCTGGAGGCTGCCCGCGATCACCGTCATGCCGGTGATCAGGGTGAGGCCGATCATCAGCGCGGAGGCGGTGGCGGCGGTACGGCGCGGGTTGCGCACCGCGTTCTGCCGGGCGAGCTTGCCGGACATCCCGAACAGTCGCAGCACCGGGGCCGAGGCCGCGATCAGCGGCCGGGACAGCAGCGGGGTGAGGACGAAGACGCCGATCACCAGGACGACCGCGCCGAAGCCCATCGGGCCCTTGCCGTCGCCACCCATGCCCGCACCGGCCAGTACCAGCGCGGCACCGCCCGCGGCGAGGATCGCGCCGATGGTGTTGCGGACCACCAGACCGCGGGTGGTCGGCGTGGCGTGCACGCTGTTCATCGCGGCGACCGGCGGAATCTTGGCGGCGCGGCGGCCCGGCAGCCAGGCGGAGAGCACGGTCACCACGACGCCCACGAGCAACGAGACCAGCACGGTGGTCGGCTGGACGACCAGCGGGCCGTCCGGGACGACCGCCCCGGTGGAGTTGAGCAGCGAGCGCAGCCCGGCGCCGATGCCGATACCGGCGGCCAGGCCCACCACGGCCGCGACGGCGCCCACGACGGTGGCCTCGATCAGCACCGAGCGGGTCACCTGACGGCGGGTCGCGCCCACCGCGCGCAGCAGGGCGAGCTCCTTGGTGCGCTGGGCGACCAGCATGGAGAAGGTGTTGGCGATGATGAAGATGCCGACGAACAGCGCGATCCCGGCGAACACCAGCAGCGCGGTCTGCATGTTGCTCATCTGCTGCTTGATCGCCTCGGCCTGGTCATCGGCGAGCTTCTGACCGGTGGCGGACTTGGCCTGCGCGGGCAGGATCTTGTCGACCGCGGACTTCAGCTCGGCCTGCGAGGTCCCCGCGGCGGCCTTCACATCGATCTCGTCGTACTGTCCGGGCTTGGCGAACAGCTTCTGGGCGGTGGCGGTGTCGAACAGCGCCAGGGTGCCGCCGGCCGTCACATTGCCGTCGTCGGTGGTGAAGACGCCGACGATCTTCTCGGTGCGCACCGGGCCGTCGACCGACACCCGGATGGAGTCCCCGGCCTTGTAGTGGCCGCGCTCGGCGGACTTGGAGTCGAGCGCGACCTCCCCCGCGTTCTGGGGGGCGCGGCCCTCGGTCAGCGTGTACCGGGAGTCCTTGCCGTCGGCTCCCGGGTAGTAGTTGCCGCCGAGGTTGGAGAAGCCGTTGCCGAGCAGGTCGCCGTCCTTGTCGGACAGGGCGGCGTAGCCGGTCACCACACCGTGGACACCGGCGGCGCCGGGCACCTCGGCCGCCTTGTCGAGCACCTGCTGGCTCAGCCGGGGCGGTGCACCGGGGTTGGCCGAGTCGTCCTGGTCCCCGTCGGGGGTGATGGCGACGTCGACGCCCTCGAATCCCTTCTCGGAGCTCTTCTGATAGGCGTCGGAGATGGTGTTGGTGAAAACCAGGGTGCCGGAGACGAAGGCCACGCCGAGCATGACGGCGAGCACGGTCATCAGCAGCCGGGCCTTGTGCGCGAGCACGTTGCGCAAGGCGGTACGGAGCATGGGGTGTCAGTCCTGAAGGGTGGGGAGGGGAGGTGCGAGGCGGCGTGCGGCGGCGGGCGCGCGCCCCGCGTCAGCTCGTGCGGCCCTTGGCGTCAAAGCGCTTCATGCGGTCCAGGACCGAGTCGGCGGTGGGGTTGCGCAGCTCGTCCACGATCCGGCCGTCGGCGAGGAAGACCACCCGGTCGGAGTAGGAGGCGGCGACCGGGTCGTGGGTCACCATCACGATCGTCTGGCCCATTTCGCGCACCGAGTTGCGGAGGAAGCCCAGGACCTCCGCGCCGGAGCGGGAGTCCAGGTTGCCGGTCGGCTCGTCGGCGAAGATGATCTCCGGCTGGCCGGCCAGGGCGCGGGCCACGGCGACACGCTGCTGCTGACCACCCGACAGCTGGCTGGGGCGGTGCTTGAGCCGCCCGGCCAGACCGACCGTGGCCACGACCTGGTCCAGCCACGCCTGGTCGGCCTTACGGCCCGCGATGTCCATCGGAAGGGTGATGTTCTCCAGCGCGTTCAGCGTCGGCAGCAGGTTGAACGCCTGGAAGATGAAGCCGATCTTGTCGCGGCGCAGCTGGGTGAGCTTCTTGTCCTTGAGCGTGGTGAGTTCGACGTCGCCGATCCGGGCCGAGCCGCTGGAGACCGTGTCGAGGCCCGCCATGCAGTGCATCAGCGTCGACTTGCCGGAGCCGGAGGGGCCCATGATCGCGGTGAACTCGGCCTGGTGGAACTCGACGGAGACGGAGTCCAGGGCGTTCACCTGGGTCTCGCCCGCGCCGTAGACCTTGCAGAGGTCCGTGGCGCGGGCGGCCGCCGCGGTGGCGCGGAGGGCGGTGTCAACGCCGTAGGGGGTCGTGGTCACGGTGGATGGCTCCTGTCGTGCTCTACGGGAGTGGGCGGGGCGACACTCCATGGTTCCGGTTGGGAGGCGCGGGGGGATCACCCCGTGCTCCGGTTCTGCGGGGGGCCTCGCGATGTAGGCGGCGGAGACGGAGTCCTCCTTGAGTAGGAGACGAACCCCCGGACGGGACGACGAGATTGCGTCAATCCGCAGTTAATGGGGGTTCAGGGCATATCGGCAGGTCCAATGGCCGCCGGCGTCGCCGGGTACCCCGCCCCGATGCTGATGCACCCTCAGTTGCCAATAAAATAAGACAACCTCGGTCTGCGGATTCACTGTGCGGGGGCATGTCCCCGGATAGGCTCGTGCTGCTCTCTTCCAGGGGAGGGTCGTATGCGCTCCGTACGGCTCAGGGGGACCCGCTGGGCCCGGATGGTGGAATGCAGACACGGCGAGCTTAAACCTCGCTGCCCTCGCGGGCGTACCGGTTCAAGTCCGGTTCCGGGCACCTCCAGATCCCGTGGGCGCACTCAGCGTGTGGGAGTGGTCGCCCACTGTGCGTACGCGGGGCCCGCAGGGGCCTCGCGCGGCACCCCGCTGCGTGAAAAGATCCTCCTTGGGCACTAGGGTGCTTTCTTTGCTTACCCATTACTCTTGAGTCAAGGTCGCGCCCGGCGGCCATGGAGGAGTGAGATGAGGAGCAGCAACCCGGTCTTCTCGCGACGGGGGTTCAGCCGCAGCGGCGGCTACGCCGGTTTCGGCGCGGCGCCGCAGGCCGGGAGCCCCGTCGCCGGTCAGGGCAATCCGTACGCCGGCGGTAACCCGTACGCGCAGGCGCCCACGAACCCCTATGCGGCGGACGCCCAGCAGAACCTGACCCCCGAGCAGATGCAGCAGATGTACGGCGCGCCGCCGGCGAGCCCGCTGCAGACCGGCCGCATGACGATGGACGACGTCGTCATGCGCACCGGTATGACCCTCGGTACCGTCATCGTCGCCGCCGCGGTCGCCTGGATCGCGCAGCTTCCGGTGGGCGTGGGCTTCGGCGCCGCGCTCGTGGCGATGGTGCTCGGCCTCGTCCAGTCGTTCAAGCGCACGGTCTCGCCCGCGCTGATCATCGGTTACGCCCTCTTCGAGGGCCTCTTCCTCGGTGTCATCAGCCAGGTCTACAACGACCGCTGGTCCGGCATCCCGATGCAGGCCGTGCTCGGCACGATGGCCGTGTTCGTCGGTGTGCTGGTCGCGTACAAGACCCGCCTCATCCGGGTGAACGCGCGGTTCCAGCGCTTTGTGCTCGCCGCCGCCATCGGCTTCCTGCTGCTGATGACGGTCAACCTGCTGTTCGCCGCCTTCGGCGGCGGTGACGGCCTCGGCTTCCGCAGCGGTGGCCTCGGCATCGTCTTCGGCCTCGTCGGTGTCGTGCTCGGCGCGGCGTTCCTGGCGATGGACTTCAAGCAGGTGGAGGACGGCGTCCGGTACGGCGCTCCGCGCGAGGAGTCCTGGCTGGCCGCCTTCGGTCTGACGCTGTCGCTGGTCTGGATCTACCTGGAGCTGCTCCGGCTGATCTCCATCTTCAGGGACTAGCGCGCGTCAGGCGCGTAGCGCTTGACGCACCCCGTGGACGCACCACACAGAAGGGCCCGCGGAGGCGATGACCTCCGCGGGCCCTTCTTCCTATGCGGCTTGGGCCGTCCTGTCGGGTGGGTCTGTCATACACGCTTCTGCCTCCGGGCAGGGGCTACAGCAGCTTGCGTGCCGCGCGCCTCAAATCGTGTTCGTGGACGATGGCTTTCGCGTGACCGTAGGCGAGCTGATGCTCACCACGCAGCCAGCTGACCTTCTCCTCGAAGCGGAAGAAAGCGGGGCCCTCGTCGATCGTGCGCAGCCAGTCGGCGACTTCACGGCCTGTGCAGTGGGGGATGCGGGAGAGTAGGTTCCGGTGAGTCTCGTCGGAGAAGATTTGGGACATCGGCGCCTCCGGACGCGTCCATTCCGGTCCCGGGCCCAGGCCCGGGTTTCCTTCAGCTCACCGTGCCTGAGTGTTCGCCCGTTGGCAACAGTCCGTCGGTGGCGCATACGCTCGGGGCGTGGATGATGTGACCCCGCTGCTGACCGCCGTCGACCGGCTCGCCGACCGGCTGCGCGCCCTGCCGCAGTCCCGGCTGCGCGCGGGCGCCGCGGCCGCGGGACTGGCGCTGGCAAGGGAATTGTCGCTGCGCGCACAGCGTCTCGAGGAGCCGGGAACCCCGCCGCGGACCATGCCGGACGCGGGGATGTTCGTGGTCGCCGACCAGGTCGCGGTGGCCGGACATGACTTGGTGCACGCGCTGGAGCGTGCGCCGGGCGGCGCCGGGGGCGGCCGTACGGCGGAGGGAGTCGCCGAGGCGGTCGCGCTCGTGGCGGAGACGGCCGGGCGCTGCGGGGTCTGAGCGCCCGCCGGTCCGGCTCTCAGCGGCCCCCAGCGGTTCTTGGCGGGGCTTGGCCGGGCGCTTCTGCCGAGGGCTGCGTCGAGGGCTCTGCAGGGGCTTACAGCGAGGCGATGACGCGGTCGGCGAGGACGTACACGTTCTCCTCGCCGCAACCGAACGTGAGCGCGTACGCACCGGAGACGCCCGAGCCGCCGAGCAGCACCGGGGTGGTGCCCTCGCGCAGCGCGTCCGCCAGCCGCTCCGCCGTCTCCCGGTGGCCCGGGGTCATGCAGATCGTGGTGCCGTCGGCGAACACGTAGACGTCGAGGGTGCCGAGGGGGCCGGGGCGCACATCGGACAGCGGGGTGCGGGCGTCGGCCAGCTCGGTGATCCTGGTCACCGTGCGGTCGTGGTCGGCGACGGGCGACGAGGGGGTGAAGTCGGGGTGGGACGGATGGCGCCGACGGGCCGCCGCGAGCTCGGCCGACTCCATGGGCTCGGCGGCCGGCTCCGCCTCGGCGCCCAGCTCCACCTCGGCCTCGACCTCGGGTGCCTGGTCCCCGGCCGGGTCCAGGGCCTCGGGGCCCAGCGCGTCCAGGCCGAGCAGCGGTTCGAGCCCGGCCAGATCGGCCTGGCGGGGCACGAAGAGCTGCGCGTCCTGTGCGGAGTCCTCGCCGAAGCCGCTCGCCCCGCCCAGCAGCGAAGGGGAGTCGGCCGCCCCACCGGCGTCCCTGGCCTCCTGGGCGGCCCAGAACGCCCGCGCCTCGGCCAGCTCGCGCTCCCGCTCCTCGGCGAGCGCCTCGGCCACGGCCGCGCGTATCTCGGCGGCCGGGGTGGCGCGCGGCGCGGGCACCGGCGCACCGTCCTCCTCGCCGCCGCCGCCGCCTCCGCCGGTCCGGGCACCGGCGGCGACGGTGGCCGCGAGCTCGGCGCGCAGCTCGCTGATCTCCCGGCGCACACCGCGCGCGGTGTGCAGGGCGGCCGCCCCTACGGCCGTGGCGGTCACCGCGGCCAGGAGGAGGGCAAGAGTCATGGGGCTCACTGACGTAACTCCCGGTTGGCTGTTGATCCCCCGAATTCCTACCTCAGCTTGACGCTTATCGCCTCTCGACGTCAGTGCATACCATCACGAAATGGGCAGAATTCGGTACCGGGAGGGCCTTTGGTCACCGGTGCTGAGCAGGGCGGAAGGCCCGCCCCCAGGACCTTCGTCACATCCTGGGGGAGATTCGGTCACGGCTCAGCTGAGCCGTTCGATCACCATGGCCATGCCCTGGCCGCCCCCGACGCACATCGTCTCGAGGCCGAACTGCTTGTCGTGGAACTGAAGCGAATTGATCAGCGTGCCGGTGATCCGGGCGCCGGTCATGCCGAAGGGGTGGCCCACGGCGATCGCGCCGCCGTTGACGTTGAGGCGGTCCAGGTCGATGCCCAGATCGCGGTAGGACGGGATGACCTGCGCGGCGAACGCCTCGTTGATCTCCACCAGGTCGATGTCGCCGATCGCCATCCCGGCGCGGGCCAGCGCCTGCTGGGACGCCTCGACCGGTCCGTAGCCCATGATCTCGGGGGAGAGGCCGGAGACGCCGGTCGACACGATCCGGGCCAGCGGGGTCACGCCCAGCTCCCGCGCCTTGGTGTCCGACATGATCACCAGCGCCGCGGCGCCGTCGTTGAGCGGGCAGCAGTTGCCCGCGGTGATCCGGCCGTCGGGGCGGAAGACCGGCTTCAGGCCCCGCACCGCCTCCAGGGTGGTGCCCGCGCGGGGGCCGTCGTCCTTGCTGACGACCGTGCCGTCGGGCGTGGTCACCGGGGTGATCTCACGCTCCCAGAAGCCCTTCTCGATGGCCTGCTCGGCGAGGTTCTGGGACCGCACGCCGAACTCGTCCATCTCCTCGCGGGTGATCCCCTTGAGCCGGGCCAGGTTCTCGGCCGTCTGGCCCATCGCGATGTACGGGTCGGGGAGCAGACCGTCCTCGCGCGGGTCGTGCCAGTCGGTGCCCTCCTGCCCGGCGCGCTCGGCCGTACGGGCCTCGGCCTCCGCGAACAGCGGGTTATGGGTGTCCGGCAGCCCGTCCGAGGTGCCCTTGTTCGACCGCGAGACCATCTCGACGCCCGCCGAGATGAAGACGTCGCCCTCCCCCGCCTTGATGGCGTGCAGCGCCATCCGCGAGGTCTGGAGGGAGGAGGAGCAGTAGCGGGTGATCGTACAGCCGGGGAGGTGGTCCATCCCCATCTGCACGGCCACGATCCGGCCCAGGTTGTGCCCCTGCTCACCGCCCGGCAGCCCGCAGCCGAGCATCAGGTCGTCGATCTCGCGCGGGTCGAGCTCGGGGACCTTGGCGAGCGCGGCCTGGATGATCTCGGCGGTGAGGTCGTCCGGCCGCAGATCCTTGAGCGATCCCTTGAAGGCACGGCCGATGGGCGAACGGGCGGCAGAGACGATCACTGCTTCGGGCATCACGGCTCCATGGGGGCGGGGTACGGGCTGGACTGTGAGGGAAGCTACCCGCACGTATCGCAGGGGTCACGGGGTGCGGGCTGTGACGCGGGACTCTTTTTTCCAAGCGTACGCTCAGGCGGTCCGGCGCACCCGCCCTGAGCCCGGTGCCCCCGGGCCGGGGCCCGTCCGCACCGTCGCCGGGTGCGGCACCGTCTCGCGCCTTCGGCGCATGTGAGCAGCGGGGCAGGGGGTTGGGGCCGCGGGCTTCGCCGCCGGCCGCCGGACCGGTGGCGGCAAGGGCCGGTGGTGGCCTCCCCTGGCCGGGGCCGAGGCCGACGCCGGGCAGCAGGGGGTTGGGGGCCTCGCCGCCGCCGGTGCGCTCCTGCTGGGGCTGGCCACCCAGGGCAGCGCGGCCGCCGATCCGGTGCTGCGCGACCTGGACGTGGGGGTGTTCCATCGCAGGTCAGGGGCGGTCTTCTCTGTCTCTCGGTCCTCCCCGCCGACGTGGGAGTGTTCCGCTCCCGGGACGCCCCGGAGGGGCTTTTCGCGTGTCCTCTCCGCCACCCTCTCTGGAAAACGCTTGATGAATTAGTTGCGCCAGATCAAGCGTTCTCAGAAGAGGTGCCGGGAGGGGGCGGACCGGCCCCCTATGGCCCGGAGTCCGGAGAGGCCCCGGCCACCGAACACGGAAGCCGCCACCGGGCCCACACCCACCGGCCCGGCACCCGGCAGCGAAGCCCGCGCCCCCACCCCCTGCCCCGCTGCTCAATTGCGCCGAAGGCGCGAGACGAAAGCCGCACTTGGCCGAGCAGATCGGCTTGCACCGGAGGGGCGCGACAGCCCGCACGCGGCGACGCCATGACGCCTCGGGGGGCGCCCTGCCCCGGCGTCCGGCCCCGCGGCCCCGGCTCGGGTCCCCGCCCCGGCCGCTCGGCCCCGGCCCTGCGGCCCCGGTGCCCGGTCCTGGCTCAGGGCCCCGGCTCCGGCTCGGGAGTTCCAGTCCCGGCCCGGGAGCCGTGGGCTCCGAAGGGGCGGACGGGGGTCGTGGGGCTCGGATCGGGGGTAAGCGGCCGGTGGGGTTGCGGGGCCTGGTGGGGGCCGGTGGGGGCCTGGGGCCTGTTGGGGGTAGCGGTCGGTGGGGCCGTGGGGCCCGGTGGGGTTGTGGGGCCTGGTGGGGGCCGGTGGGGACCTGGGGCCTGGTGGGGGTAGCGGTCGGTGGGGCCGTGGGGCCCGGTGGGTGTGGGGCCCGGCGGGGGCGGTGGGCCGTGAGGCCCGGTAGGGGGCAGCGGTCGGTGGGGCATGGGGCCCGGTGGGGGTGGCCGGTGGGTTGTGGGGCCCGGCCGGGGTCCGGGTATCCGCCCCACGTACCACGGCCCGTGGCGGCACACGCTCGGTGACGATCGGGTCACGCGGAGGAGGCGTGGGTCGGGCCCGGCGAGGTCGCGTGGCGGGCGGGCGGCGGGTGGCCGGCGGTTGGTGGCGGGTGAGGGTCATGGGCCCGGCCGGGGTAGCGGTTGGTGGGGGCCCGTGGGGCCCGGCGGGGGTCGGTGGGGGCGTGGGCCCCGTGGGGGTCAGCAGGTGGTGGGGGGTGGGGGTGCGGGGGACGAGGCGTTGGTGGGGTCGGCCACGGTCGTCGGCTCCTTCGGGGCGAGCCGATGGCGGCGCAGCAGCCGGGCCCAGGTGCCGCGGGCCGCGGTGACCTCGGTGCCGCCTTCGGCGGCCGCCTCGGCCGCCGCCGTGGCGACCGGCAGGATGCCCTCGTCGAGCGTTTCCGGCGCCTCCTCGGGCCACAGGCCCAGTGAGTCGCACAGGGTCGGCAGAACGGCCATCGCGGCCGTGGCGTACCCCTCCGCCGAGGGGTGGTAGTTGTCCGGGCCGAACAGCTCGCGCGGGTTGGCCGCGAACTCGGGGCCGAGCAGATCGCCCAGTGAGACCGTGCGCCCGCCCTGCTCGACCACCCCGATCGTCTGCGCGGCGGCCAGCTGTCGGCTCAGCCGCCGCGCGATCCAGCGCAGCGGCTGATAGACGGGCTCGATCGTGCCGAGGTCGGGACAGGTGCCCACCACCACCTCGCAGCCGTACGCGCGCAGCCTGCGCACCGCGTCCGACAGCAGCCGCACCGACGTGGCGGGCGGCATCCGGCGGGTGACGTCATTGGCGCCGATCATGATCACGCAGACGTCGGGGAGCAGCTCGGGGTCCTCCAGCACCAGCGAGACCTGGCGCTCCAGATCGCTGGACTGCGCCCCCGGCAGCGCCACGTTCCGCAGGTCCACCGGGCGTTCGGCGACCGCCGCGAGCCCCGAGGCGAGCAGCGCGCCCGGTGTCTGGCTGGGGCGGTGGACGCCCTGTCCGGCGGCCGTGGAGTCGCCGAGAAAGGCCAGCCGCAGGGGTGGCTGGCCGGTCCTGCGGGCGAAGGCGAAGCCATATCGGCCGTCCGCACGCGGTGGCGGATCCTCGGACCCGCCCACGACCCGCTTCGCATGGGACACCTCGGTGAGCAACAGCACGGCGGTCACCCCGCCCAGCAGCCCGATCCCGCCGCCCCCGTACGCCGCCGCGGCCGCGATCCGCCGCGCCACCCTCGCCCTCGACATCGACATGGGTCCAGCCCACCTCCGTCCGCACGCGCACGCGCTTCTTACTCCTTTGTACGCCTTGCTAACAGCTTGTTGCCCCGTGCAGGCTTCGTCCCAACGCACCGGCCGGAGGCGGGGCGCGCAATAAGCTGACAGCACGGCCCCGCGACGGTGGCCGTCCCGACGCGGAGATCCCGCGGAACCGGACCAGGAGCAGGCGTGCAGTACTACGAATCGATGATTGAGCTGGTCGGCAATACCCCGCTGGTGAAGCTCAACACGGTGACCGAAGGCATCCGGGCGACCGTCCTGGCCAAGGTCGAATACTTCAACCCCGGCGGCTCGGTGAAGGACCGGATCGCGGTCCGGATGATCGAGGCCGCCGAGCGCTCGGGGGAGCTCAAGCCGGGCGGCACCATCGTCGAGCCGACATCCGGCAACACGGGCGTGGGCCTGGCCATGGTCGCCCAGCGCAAGGGCTACAAGTGCGTCTTCGTCTGCCCGGACAAGGTGTCCACGGACAAGATCAATGTGCTGCGGGCCTACGGTGCCGAGGTCGTGGTCTGCCCCACCGCCGTGGACCCCGAGCACCCCGACTCGTACTACAACGTCTCCGACCGCCTGGTCCGCGAGACGCCGGGTGCCTGGAAGCCCGACCAGTACAGCAACCCCAACAACCCGCTCTCCCACTACGAGACCACCGGCCCCGAGCTGTGGGAGCAGACCGAGGGGAAGATCACCCACTTCGTGGCGGGCGTCGGCACCGGCGGCACGATCTCCGGCACCGGCCGCTATCTGAAGGAGGCCAGCGAGGGCCGGGTCCGGGTCGTCGGCGCCGACCCCGAGGGCTCGGTCTACTCCGGCGGCTCCGGGCGCCCGTACCTGATCGAGGGCGTCGGTGAGGACTTCTGGCCGACCGCGTACGACCAGGCCGTCGCGGACGAGATCGTCGCGGTCTCCGACAAGGACGCCTTCCAGATGACGCGGCGGCTGGCCAAGGAGGAGGGGCTGCTGGTCGGCGGCTCCTGCGGGATGGCGGTCGTGGCGGCGCTGAAGGTCGCCGAGCGACTCGGTCCGGACGATGTGGTGGTCGTCCTGCTGCCCGACAGCGGCCGCGGCTATCTGTCCAAGATCTTCAACGATGAGTGGATGGCCGACTACGGCTTCCTGGAGGAGGGCGGCCCCTCGGTGCGCGTCGGGGACGTGCTCCAGGGCAAGGAGGGCGGGCTGCCCTCGCTGGTCCATATGCACCCGGACGAGACGGTGGGCCAGGCCATCGACGTGCTGCGGGAGTACGGCGTCTCGCAGATGCCGATCGTCAAGCCGGGCGCCGGGCACCCGGATGTGATGGCCGCCGAGGTCATCGGTTCGGTGGTGGAACGCGAGCTGCTGGACGCCCTGTTCGCCCGGCGCGCGGAGCTGACCGACCCGCTGGAGAAGCACATGAGCCCGCCGCTGCCGCACGTCGGCTCCGGTGAGCCGGTCGAGGACCTGATGGCGGTGCTGGGCACGGCGGACGCGGCGATCGTGCTGGTGGAGGGGAAGCCGAAGGGCGTGGTGAGCCGGCAGGACCTGCTGGCCTACCTGGCCAGCGGCACCAAGTGAGGGTGTGTGAGGCGCCCAACCGCCTGTTGACCCGTAAGGGGCCCAACGCCCTGTGACCGGGGTCCGTTCGGGCTTCGGGCAAGTGGTACGTACGTGTCACGCGCCCGCAGCACAGGGTTAACACAGCTCCGGCACATTGGTGGGTGTCGGAAGGACGACACCGACACCCACGAGGCGGCGACAGGACCTCCGGAGCGGCTCCCGGACCTCCAGGTCGCCCGGACGCGGGAGCCCGGCCCTGACCCGGTCCGCGTCCCCGCGGGGACCGCCGTCGTCCCGCCCTCGGTGCCCAGCACCGGGGTGCGGCGGTCCCCGCGTATTTCTCGAGACCCGGTTCTCCCCCCGGCTACCGCTGGGCGGTGTCCCCGGAAGACCCCGGCACCCGCGGCGTCCGCTCCCCGTCCGATGCGCGGCTCCGGCGCAGCCGGCAGAGGGCTCCCGCCGCGTGGACCGCGTTGACGCCGAAGATTCCGGACCAGGTGACCAGCAGACCGGGCAGGCCCGCGTTCACCACGCCGATCGCCGACAGCGGGATCGCCAGCACCAGGGAGACCCCGACGAAGGCGAAGCGCTCGCCGAGGCCCAGGCCATGGGCCTGGTCCGGCTGGGCGCCGGTGGCGTACGGGCGGGCGCCGCGCGCCGTGGCCATCTGCTGTTCGGCGAGCCGGCGGCGGACCTGCCGGTCCGCCGCATCGTCGAAGCGCTGCTCGACCTTCTCCATGAAGGAGTCGACCAGCTCCGACTCGTACTCCGCGCCCAGTTCCTTACGGGTCTGCAGGGCCGCGTCGAGTTCCTTTTTCAGATCCGGGTCACGGGCGTCCATGCTGAATGACGGTACGGTCGCGGGGACGCTTTGTCGGTAGGGCCGGCCCCCGGAAGAAGAAGGGGGCGAAAGGCGTCCCTGGCCCGCTGTGGAAGGAGTCCGTTCCGTGTCCGCACCTCTCCTCACGTCCCTCGCCGCGCCCGGCGGCGACCGCCCCGACGCGCTGAGCGTCGGCGGCCGCTCCCTCTCGCGCGAGGAGCTGCTGGGCGCCGCGGGCGCGGTGGCGGCCCGTATCGCCGGTGCGCCGGTCGTCGCGGTCCGGGCGACCGCGACCCCGGAGACGGTGGTCGCGGTGGTCGGCGCGCTGCTGGCCGGGGTGCCGGTGGTGCCCGTACCGCCGGACTCCGGCCCGGCCGAGCGGGACCACATACTGCGGGACTCCGGCGCCACCCTGCTGCTCACCGGGGAGGCCGTCGAGGCCCCCGTGGAGACCGTCCCGGTGGATCCGACCGAGCGGGCGGCGTGGGCCAAGCCGGAGCCGGACCCGGAGTCCACGGCGTTCATCCTCTACACCTCGGGGACCACGGGGGCGCCCAAGGGCGCGCTGATCTCCCGGCGGGCGGTGGCCGCCGATCTGGACGGGCTCGCCGCGGCCTGGGCCTGGACCGCGGAGGACACCCTGGTGCACGGTCTGCCGCTGTTCCATGTGCACGGGCTGGTGCTCGGTGTGCTGGGCCCGCTGCGGGTGGGCAGCCGCCTGGTGCACACCGGCAAGCCGACCCCGGCGGCGTACGCGGCGGCGGGCGGCAGCCTCTACTTCGGCGTGCCCACGGTCTGGAACCGGGTCGTCCAGGACCCGGACTCCGCCCGCGCCCTGGCCTCCGCCCGGCTGCTGGTCTCCGGCAGCGCCCCGCTGCCCGCCCCCGTCTTCCGCGATCTGGAACGGCTCACCGGCCAGCGGCCCATCGAGCGCTACGGCATGACCGAGACCCTCATCACCATCTCCACCCGGGCCGACGGTGAGCGCCGCCCCGGCTATGTCGGCACCCCGCTGGCCGGTATCCGCACCCGGATCGCCGCCGAGGAGGGCGCCGAGATCGGTGAGCTCCAGCTGACCGGCCCGACCCTCTTCGACGGCTATCTGAACCGGCCCGAGGCCACGGCCGGTTCGTACACCGAGGACGGCTGGTTCCGCACGGGCGACATCGCCGCCGTCGACCCGGACGGCTTCCACCGCATCGTGGGCCGCGCCTCCACCGACCTGATCAAGTCCGGGGGCTACCGCATCGGCGCGGGCGAGGTGGAGAACGCCCTGCTGGACCATCCGGCCGTCCGCGAGGCCGCCGTCGTGGGCGCCCCGCACGACGATCTGGGTCAGGAGATCGTCGCGTATGTCGTCGCGGACGGCATCGGGGAACGGGAGCTGATCGACTTCGTCGCCGCCCAGCTCTCCGTCCACAAGCGGCCCCGCAAGGTCCGCTTCCTGGAGGCGCTGCCGCGCAACGCCATGGGCAAGCCGCAGAAGAAGCTGCTGCCCCCGGCCTGAGACCGGCCGGGGCCCGGCCGGAGCCCGGTCTGAGCCCGGTCTGAGCCCGGCTCGCGGCCGGGCCCCGCCCAGCCCTCGTGCGCCGCGCTCTCGCCGATCCCGACCGGTGCCGCCTTCGCCCCGGCGTCGGAAGTGCTCGATCCACGGATGCCGGACCGCCCGTTGACAGAGGATGTGGCGGTGGCCGCACGCCTGCTCGACCGGCTGGCGGGAGCATGAGGGATGAGGGTAGGAAGGTCAGGAGGACCGGATGAGTACGGACAACGGGGTGGGCGGTGCGAGGGTGACGCCGAGGGGCGAGGACGTCGCGGCGGCGCCGCCGGGCACGTCGGCCGACTCGGCCGGCTCTGCTGCCGGCTCGGATGAGCCTGCCGGCTCGGCCGGCTCGGGCGCGCCTGCCGGTTCGGCCGGATCCGGTGCCTCGACCGCCGCCCGGCTTCAGGCGCTCTTCGAGGGCCACCGGCTGACCCCGACCCAGCGGCGGATCGCCCACTGCATGGTGCGGCGGGCGGCGGACGCGCCGTTCCTCTCCAGCGTCGAGCTGGCCGAGCTGGCGGGCGTCAGCCAGCCGTCCGTGACCCGCTTCGCGGTCGCCCTCGGCTTCGACGGCTATCCGGCGCTGCGCAAGCATCTGCGCGAGGTCGCCCCGGCCGGGCCGGAGGCGCACGAGGGGTCGTACAACGAGTACCAGCAGGCCGTGCTGGCCGAGATCGACAATCTGCGCCATCTCGCCGCGCTGCTGGCCGACCCCGCCCCCGTCGTCCGTGCCGGCCGGCTGCTCGCGGGCTCCCGTCCGCTGCCGGTCCTCGGTCTGCGGGCCGCCTCCGCGCAGGCCCGCGGCTTCACGTACTTCGCACGCAAGGTCCATCCGGACGTCCGGCTGCTCGACGAGGGCGGCACGATACTGGCCGACCGCGTCGACGCGGCGAGGCACGCGGGCGCGACGGTGCTGCTGTGCTTCGCGCTGCCGCGCCATCCGCGTGAGGTCGTCGAGGGTCTGGAGTACGCCCGGGAGGCGGGCCTGACCGTGGTCACCGTCGCCGACAGCGCCTTCGCCCCGGTCGCCCGCCACAGCGATCTGCTGCTGCCCGCGGCGGTCGGTACGGGCCTCGCCTTCGACACCGCGTGCGCGCCGATGCTGCTCGGGCGGGTGCTGCTCGAGGCGATGTGCGACGCGCTGCCGGACGCGCAGGCGCGCTTGGAGGAGTTCGACGCGAAGGCCGCGGAGCGGGGCCTGTTCGTGGAGTGAGCCCCTTCGGCACTGCCCAGGGTTCCGGTTCCGCCCCTCTCACCGAATTCTCAGGCATGCTGGCTAAATTCCTTGGTTCGACGGGGATTTCTGCCGGGATTCGTCAGGGATGAGGAGGTCGGTCGTGGGGCGCGGGGCGTATGCGCTGGCACGGGTGGCGGTGATCGTGAGGGCTTCCGCGGGGTGGCTGTGGTGGCTCGGTGTGCTGGCCGCGGGGATCGGAGTGCTGCTGCCGGGGCTGACCGGGCGCCGGATCGGAGTGCTCGCCGGGGCGGCGCTCTTCCTGATCGCCGCGGTCGTCGTCTTCATGGTGCGGCGCAAGCGGTATCTGACGCTGGCGCGCGGCGCTTCGCGCGCGGGCAAGTCGGTCTTCCTCCAGGACCGCGCGGTGACCGTACGGACCCGCCGACGCGCCGTGCGGTGGTGGCTGCTGTTGTCGTTCCTCGCCGCGGTGGGCTCGTCCTTCGCCGTTCCGGCGGCGGGCGGGATGCTGATGGCGGGGCTCGGCGTGGGGCTGTGGGCCAAGGCGCTGTGGCTGGGCCGCTGGGAACGCGCGAACGATGTGCTGCTGTGGGTGCGCCCGGAGTGGGTCCCTCGTGGACGGCCCGCGGGCAAGGCGGTGAACGGCTACCAGACGACGGGGATCGTGGCCGGGGACGCGGGGCCGGGCGGTGCGCGACGCGCCCGAGCGGTGGTGTCGGCCGCGCGCTGAGGGGTTGCCCGGTAGCGGGGCTCGCTCTGCGTTGGGGGCTGCTCCGTGGTGGGGCTCGCCCCCGTGTTGAGGGATTGCCTCGTGGTGGGGCTTGCGCGCGTTGGGGGGTTGCTCCGTGGTGGGGCTTGCCGCGCGTTGGGGGGTTGCCTCGTGGTGGGGCTTGCGCGCGTTGGGGGGTTGCTCCGTGGTGGGGCTTGCCGCGCGTTGGGGGGTTGCTCCGTGGTGGGGCTTGCGCGCGTTGGGGGGTTGCTCCGTGGTGGGGCTTGCCGCGTGTTGGGGGGTTGCTCCGTGGTGGGGCTCGCCCCGTGTTGAGGGGTCGCCTCGCGGTGGGGCTTGCCGCGCGCTGAAGGAGTTGCCCCGTATCAGGGGCTCGCCCCGCGCTGGGGGTTACCCCGCGCTGGGGTTGCGCGGCGTGGGCGGGCGTGGCGCCGGCGCGCGCCGTCGGCGCCTCTGAGTACGGGACCGGGGGGCGCCCTGGCCGGGGCCCGTCGCCGATCGCCGGGTCGGTGGGGCGGGGCCGGTGGCGCCTCCCCTGGTCCAGGCTGGGCACCGCCGGCCGTCCGACCGGCCCGCCGGGCGGCGATGCGGTCCGCGCCGTCCGCGCCCGTCCTCACACGCACCGACGCCCGAACAACGCCTACCGCAGCCGGCTGAGGGCCAACGCGTGCGCGACCCCGCTCTCGGCCACGATCTCGTCCATCGTCTGCGGCTCCCGTACCGTCGCGAAGCGCACGCCGCCGTCGGTGGTGGCGTCGAAGCCGTAGATCCCCGGCCGGGGCAGGCTGTTGTACGCGAAGTGGTTGGAGAAGTAGTACGCGCCCGTGTCCAGCAGGCCGATCAGGTCGCCCGCCGCCAGCTCCGGCAGTGGGCGGTCGCAGGCGATCAGGTCGCCCGCGAAACAGCAGGGGCCGGCGACGTCCTGGGGGATCGGGCCGTCGGCCGGTTTGGGGCGGCCCTCCGCGTCGTAGGCCGTGACGCGCAGCGGCCAGGCGTCGGGGGCGAAGACCGTGCGGGTGGCGAGCTGGGCGCCCGCGTGGGTGACCGCGATCGGGCGGCCGCCCGCGGACTTGGTGTACTCGACCCGGGCCAGCACCAGGCCCGACTTGGCGATCAGGGACCGTCCGAACTCGGTGACCAGGCCGTACCGCCCGTCGAAGAGCCCCGGCACGGCGGCCCGCAGCAGCTGTGCGTACTCCCGGTGGCCGGGGGTGATCTCGTCGGAGGCGAAGTTCACCGGGAGCCCGCCGCCGATGTCGAGGGTGTCGATCTGCCGGCGGCCGACCGCCTGGTTGATCTCCTCGGCCAGTTCGTAGGCCACCCGTACGCCCCCCGCCATCAGCTCCAGCGGGCAGCCCTGGGAGCCGACGTGTGCGTGCAGCCGGGTCAGCCAGGGACGGTCGGCGAAGGCGCGGACGACCCATTCGCGCGCCCCCGGGTCCTGGAGGGCGATGCCGAACTTGGAGGTCGCGGTGGCCGTGCTCAGCGCGCCTATGGTGCCGCCGCCCACCTGGGGGTTGACCCGCAGACCCAGGGGCGGGGGCGGGGCCGGGTGGTGCCGCACCAGCGCGCTGAGCCGGTCCAGTTCCTGCGGGTTGTCGGCGTTGACGGCGATGCCCAGGTCGAGGGCCTCGCGCAGCTCCGCGGGGGTCTTGGCGGGGGAGTCGAGGACGATCCGGTCGGGCGTCACCCCCGCCGCGCGGGCCAGCGCCAGCTCGCCGGGGCTGGCCACCTCACAGCCCAGGCCCTCGTCGGCCAGCAGCCGCAGTACGGGGACGAGCGCGGCGGCCTTGACCGCGAAGGCGTGCAGAACGGGGGTGCCGGGCGCGACGACCTCGTCGAAGGCCGCGCGCAGCGCGGCGGCGGCGGTGCGGATCCCGGCCACGTCCAGCAGCCCGACCACGGGCTGGTCCGGGCCGAGCAGTCCCTGTTCCACGGCGGCCCGCACGGCCTGTCGGCGGCGGGCGGCGAGCGCAACCGGTGTCGACGTCATGACGTCAGCCAACCATCCGGGGACGGCTGCCGACCAGATCCGTGGAGGACGCTGCGGGGCGTACGTCCGGCCGCATCAGCTCGCGCCGCGCCCGTGGATATGCGCCCAGTCGGTTCCGGTTCTCGTTCTCCGCCATGCCTCCACGCTAGGCGCCCGACGCGAGCTGAGCCTGTCCCTGTCGCTGTACGCCGAGCGCGCGGGCCCCGACGGACGGTCCCAGCTGACGGCCTCGGGCCGAGGGCTTCCCGACACCACGCCGCCCGGCCCTATTGACTAGGCATATTCACCGCATCAGTATGTGAATAACTCAATCCAGTCACGGCCAGGGAGGCTTGGCTCATGTCAGGACCGCGACCCGTACGGGCCCCGCGTGGTACGGAGCTCAGCGCCCGGGGATGGCAGCAGGAAGCCGCCCTGCGGATGCTCCAGAACAACCTCGACCCGGAGGTCGCCGAGCACCCCGACCAGCTGGTCGTCTACGGCGGCACCGGTAAGGCGGCCCGCGACTGGCGCTCGTTCGACGCCATGGTCCGCACCCTGCGCACGCTGAAGCAGGACGAGACGATGCTGGTCCAGTCGGGCCGCCCGGTGGGCGTCATGCAGACCCACGAATGGGCGCCGCGGGTGCTGATCGCCAACTCCAACCTGGTCGGGGACTGGGCCAACTGGGAGGAGTTCCGCCGCCTGGAGGCGCTGGGCCTGACCATGTACGGCCAGATGACCGCGGGCTCCTGGATCTACATCGGCACCCAGGGCATCCTCCAGGGCACCTACGAGACCTTCGCCGCCGTGGCCGCGAAGCTGCGTTCCACGGGCAAGGGGACCGACGGCACCCTGGCCGGGACGATCACCCTCACCGCGGGCCTCGGCGGCATGGGCGGCGCCCAGCCGCTGGCGGTCACCATGAACGGCGGCGTCGCGATCTGTATCGACTGCGATCCGCGCGCCATCGAGCGCCGGATCGGCCACCGCTACCTGGACGTCCGCGCCGACAGCCTGGACCACGCCCTCGAACTGGCGACCGAGGCGCGCGACGCCCGGCGTCCCCTGTCGATCGGCGTGCTGGGGAACGCGGCCGAGCTGGTCCCGGCGCTGCTCGCGCGGAACGCCCCGATCGACATCGTCACCGACCAGACCAGCGCCCACGACCCGCTGTCGTATCTGCCGATCGGCGTGGACTTCGACCAGATGGCCTCGTACGCCGCCGAGAAGCCCGCGGACTTCACCCAGCGGGCGCGCGAGTCCATGGCCCGGCACGTCGAGGCCATGGTCGGCTTCATGGACGCGGGCGCGGAGGTCTTCGACTACGGCAACTCGATCCGCGGCGAGGCCAAGCTCGCGGGCTTCGAGCGCGCCTTCGCCTTCCCCGGCTTCGTGCCCGCCTACATCCGGCCGCTCTTCTGCGAGGGCAAGGGCCCCTTCCGCTGGGCGGCGCTGTCCGGCGACCCGAAGGACATCGCGGCCACCGACCGGGCGCTCCTCGAACTCTTCCCGGAGAACGAGTCGCTGGCCCGCTGGATCACGATGGCGGGGGAGCGGGTCCACTTCCAGGGGCTGCCCGCCCGTATCTGCTGGCTCGGCTACGGCGAGCGCGACAAGGCGGGCGAGCGCTTCAACGAGATGGTCGCCGACGGCACGCTCGCCGCACCGCTGGCGATCGGCCGCGACCACCTCGACTGCGGCTCGGTGGCCTCCCCGTACCGCGAGACCGAGGCCATGCTGGACGGCTCGGACGCGATCGCCGACTGGCCGCTGCTCAACGCCATGGTCAACGTCGCCTCGGGCGCGTCCTGGGTCTCCATCCACCACGGCGGCGGCGTCGGCATGGGCCGCTCGATCCACGCGGGTCAGGTCACGGTCGCCGACGGCACCGCGCAGGCGGGCGAGAAGATCCGCCGGGTGCTGACGAACGACCCCGGCATGGGCGTGATCCGCCACGTGGACGCGGGTTACGACCGCGCGGAGCAGGTCGCTCGGGAGCAGGACGTCCGGGTTCCGATGAGGGAGACGGAGTGAACCAGGAGAACTCCGGCGCGTCGTTCCACGCGATGTGGCGCGACCTCGCCCCCATCGGCCGCGACACCACGACGAACGGCTACCGCCGCTACGCCTGGACCGAAGCCGACGCCGACTGCCGAACGTGGTTCGAGGAGCAAGCCCGGAACCGCGACCTCACCTACGAGGTGGACCGCAACGGCAACCAATGGGCCTGGCTGGGCGACCCCACGGCGGGGGACGCCGTGGTCACCGGCTCCCACCTGGACTCCGTCCCCGACGGCGGCGCCTTCGACGGCCCGCTGGGCGTCGTCTCCTCCTTCGCCGCCCTCGACGAGCTGCGGGCACGCGGCGCGCGCCCCGTCAAACCGCTCGCCGTCGTCAACTTTGGCGACGAGGAGGGCGCCCGCTTCGGTCTGGCCTGCGTCGGCTCCCGGCTCACCGCCGGGCAGCTGACCAGGGAACAGGCGCACGGACTCCGCGACGCGGACGGCGTCTCGCTGCCCCGGGCCATGGAGCGCGCCGGATACGACCCGGACGCCATCGGGCCCGACCCGGAGCGGCTGGCCCGTATCGGCGCGTTCGTCGAGCTCCACATCGAGCAGGGACGGGCCCTGTCGGCGCGGTCCGACGGCGGCTCCGCCGCGGACGCGGCCCCCGTGGGCGTCGCCTCCGCGATCTGGCCGCACGGCCGCTGGCGGTTCGACTTCCACGGTGAGGCCAACCACGCCGGGACGACCCGGATCGAGGACCGCCGCGATCCGATGCTCACCTACGCCAACACCGTCCTCGCGGCCCGTAAGAAGGCCAGGGTCGCGGGGGCGCTGGCGACGTTCGGCAAGGTCCGCGTCGAGCCGAACGGGGTCAACGCGATCGCGAGCCTGGTGCGCGGCTGGCTGGACTCCCGCGCCGCCGACGAGGAGACCCTGGCCGCCGTGGTCGGCGAGATCGAGCGCGCCGCCGTCGAGCGCGGCCGGCGCGACGGGGTGGACGTCCGGGTGACCCGGGAGTCCTTCACCCCGGTCGTCGAGTTCGCCCACGCCCTCCGGGACCGGCTGTCGGGGCTGCTGGGCGGCGTTCCGGTGCTCCCCACCGGGGCCGGGCACGACGCCGGCATTTTGTCCGCGTCCGTTCCGACGGCCATGCTGTTCGTAAGGAACCCCACCGGCGTCTCGCACTCACCCGCGGAGACGGCGGGCGAGGACGACTGCCTCGCCGGTGTGGCCGCGCTCGCGGAGGTACTGGAGGGCCTGGCGTGTCACTGACGGCGCAGACGTACTGGGCGGAGCACGCCTGGGTGGACGGAGGCGTGTGGTCGGACGTGGTGATCGTGGCCGCCGCCAATGGGCGGATCACGGCGGTGGTGCCCGGGAGACCGCGGCCGCCCGCCGGCTCCGTCACCCTCCGTGGTCTGACGCTTCCCGGCCTGGCCAACGCCCACAGCCATGCCTTCCACCGGGCGCTGCGCGGGGTCGTACAGGCGCAGGGCGAGGCGGACCGGCCGGGCACGGGGGCACCGGACTCCTTCTGGACCTGGCGCGAGGTGATGTACCAGGTCGCCGGCCGGCTGACCCCGGACAGCTACTTCGAGTTGGCCCGCGCCGTCTACGCCGAGATGGCCATGGCCGGGATCACCTGCGTCGGGGAATTCCACTACCTGCATCACGCCCCCGGCGGCGCCCGCTACGGCAATCCCAACGCGATGGGGGAGGCCCTGATCGCGGCCGCGGCCGAGGCCGGTATCCGGATCACCCTGCTGGACACCTGCTATCTCTCCTCCGGTTTCGGGGCCGAGCCCAACGAGCACCAGCTGCGCTTCTCCGACGGCACGGCCGAGGGCTGGGCCGAGCGGGTCCAAGAGCTGAAGGCCGACGGCAACACCCGCATCGGCGCGGCGATCCACTCGGTGCGGGCCGTCCCCGTCGATCAGCTGGCGACCGTCTCCGGCTGGGCCCAGGAGCGCACGGCGCCCCTGCACGTCCACCTCTCCGAGCAGACCGCCGAGAACGACGCCTGTGTGGAGGCCCACGGCTTCACGCCCACCCGGCTGCTCGCCGACCACGGGGTGCTGGGCCCGCGCACGACCGCCGTGCACGCCACCCATCTCACCCCCGGCGACATCCGGCTCCTGGGGCATACCTCCACCGGTGTCTGTATGTGCCCGACCACCGAGCGTGACCTCGCCGACGGGATCGGCCCGGCCGCCGAGCTGCACGGTGCGGGCTCCCCGCTCTCGCTGGGCAGCGACAGCCATGCCGTGATCGACATCCTGGAGGAGGCCCGCGCCATGGAGCTCGACGAGCGGCTGCACACCCGCGCCCGGGGCCACTGGACCGCGGCCCAGCTGCTGCGGGCCGCCACCGTGGACGGCCATGCGGCGCTCGGCTGGGGCGCGGACGCGGGCCGGATCGAGGTGGGCGCGCTCGCCGACCTCACCACGATCGCGCTGGACTCGGTGCGCACGGCGGGGCCGCCGTCCCGGCTGGGCGCGGAGACCGCCGTATTCGCAGCGACCAACGCGGATGTCCGGCACACCGTGGTCGGCGGCCGCCATGTCGTACGGGACGGCGCCCATCAGCTCGTCCCCCGTGTCCCCCAAGCGCTGGCCGAGTCCATCGCGGCCCTGTACGACTGGTGATCCGGCCGCGGCCGCCCCGGCCGACGCAACCGCCCCGGCCGACGAAGGAGAACGCCCGCACCATGACGACCGCGACGACCGCCACGCCCACGACCGCCATCACCAACATCGCCGCTCTGGTCACCAATGACCCCTCCCTCGGTGACGGCCCCCTCGGCCTGATCCGGGACGCGGCCGTCGTGATCGACGGCGACCGCGTCGCCTGGGTCGGTGGGACAAGCAAAGCACCCGCCACCGACAACCGGGTCGACGCCGGAGGCCGGGCGGCCATCCCGGGCTTCGTGGACTCCCACTCCCATCTGGTCTTCGCGGGCGACCGGACCGAGGAGTTCAACGCCCGGATGTCCGGCCGCCCGTACAGCGCCGGCGGCATCCGCACCACCGTCGCCGCCACCCGCGCCGCCTCGAACAACGTGCTGCACGCCAACGTCGGCCGCTATGTGGCCGAGGCGCGCCGCCAGGGCACCACGACCGTCGAGATCAAGTCCGGCTACGGGCTGACCTCGCAGGACGAGGCCCGCGCCCTGACCATCGCCGGGGCCCACACCGACGAGGTGACCTTCCTCGGGGCGCATATCGTCGCCCCCGAGTTCGCCGACGATCCGGCCGGCTACGTGGATCTGGTCACCGGTCCCATGCTGGACGCCTGCGCCCCGCACGCCCGCTGGATCGACGTCTTCTGCGAGCAGGGCGCCTTCGACGGCGATCAGGCCCGCGCCATCCTGACCGCGGGCAAGGAGCGCGGGCTGACCCCACGGGTCCATGCCAACCAGCTCTCCCACGGCCCCGGGGTGCGGCTGGCGGTGGAGCTCGGCGCCGCCTCCGCCGACCACTGCACCCATCTGACCGACGCCGACGTCGACGCGCTGGCCCAGGGGGAGACGGTCGCCACCCTGCTGCCCGGGGCGGAGTTCTCCACCCGCTCGGTCTATCCGGACGCGCGCCGGCTGCTCGACGCGGGCGTCACGGTCGCCCTGTCCCCCGACTGCAACCCGGGCTCGTCCTTCACCAGCTCCATGCCGTTCTGTATCGCCCTGGCGGTACGGGACATGGGGATGACCCCCGACGAGGCCGTATGGGCCGCCACGGCCGGTGGGGCGCGGGCCCTGCGCCGTACCGATGTGGGCCGGGTGAGTCCGGGCGCCCGCGCCGATCTGGCGCTGCTGGACGCCCCCTCGCATGTGCACCTCGCCTACCGCCCCGGCGTCCCCCTGGTCTCGGCGGTGTGGCAGCACGGCACCCTGGTCTGACGCCCTGGCAGCGCGGCATGGAGCGCGCACGGATAAGGGCCCGTCCCGGTGCGCGGGGGCGGGCCCTTATCCGTCTGCGGAGGCGTCACTCCTCGATCATCAGTCCCTTGCGGAGCCGACGGAGGGTGCGCGACAGCAGCCGCGAGACATGCATCTGGGAGATGCCCAGCTCCTCGCCGATCTCCGACTGCGTCATGTTCGCCACGAAGCGCAGGGAGAGGATCTTCCGGTCGCGTGCGGGCAGGTCGGCGATCAGCGGCTTCAGGGACTCGACGTACTCGATGCCCTCGAGCCCGTGGTCCTCGTAGCCGATCCGGTCCGCCAGCGCTCCCTCGGAGTCGTCCTCCTCGGGCTGGGCGTCCAGCGAGCTCGCGGTGTACGCGTTGCTCGCGGCCATGCCCTCGACGACCTCTGCCTGGGTGATGTCCAGCCGCTCGGCCAACTCGCCGACGGTGGGCGCGCGGTCGAGCCGCTGCGCCAGTTCGTCGCCGGCCTTGGCCAGGTCGAGCCGGAGCTCCTGGAGCCGCCTCGGCACGCGCACCGACCAGCTGGTGTCGCGGAAGAAGCGCTTGATCTCACCGACGATGGTCGGCATCGCGAAGGTGGGGAACTCGACGCCGCGGCCGAGTTCGAAGCGGTCGATGGCCTTGATCAGGCCGATGGTGCCGACCTGGATGATGTCCTCCATCGGCTCGCTGCGGGAGCGGAACCGGGAGGCGGCGAACTTGACCAGCGCCAAGTTGAGCTCGACCAGGGTGTTACGCACATAGGCGTACTCGTGGGTGCCTTCTTCCAGCACCTCGAGGCGTTCGAAGAGGGTCTTGGACAGCGCCCTCGCGTCCACCGGTGCCACCGTGTCATACGGGGGTATCTCCGGCAGATCGGACAATTCCGGCAGTTCCTCGAAGAGGTGGCCGACGGTCGCCTGGACGTCCATGTCGGGTACGAACTGCTCGGGCAGGGGGGTCGACGAGACGGTGGTCCGGGTACTCCCCGAGGGTTCGGTACGCGTGTCGTCGAGGCGGGGTGACATAGTCTCCTCCATCGTTCTCGGCATATGGCTGCCGGTGCCATAACGTGCTGCTCCGGTGAGCGGCGCCTCCAAAGCCGGGCCGTAAGCGGGTGTGTCTCTCTACGCCTACCTGCAACGGCCACCAAGTGGCAAGTCCACGTTGTCCATATTTGCCGAACTATGCGAAATGTTCGGCTACCAGGGGACCGGGTAGAAGGCGTAGGGTTCGATGCGCGCAATCGAAAGCAACGAGACGCCAGAAGAGGTGCGCAGATGGACCGCGGGATGGTCGGCAGCGCCAGCAAAGGCCGACTCCAGGTCGAGGTTCGGCACCATGGGGCGAGTGCGGTCGTCACGCCGGCGGGTGAGTTGGATCACCACACCGCCGAAGTGCTGCGCGAGCCGCTCGAGAAGTGCGTGGAGGGGGGACGTGTCCGGCTGGTGGTGGACTGCTCGAAGCTGGAGTTCTGCGACTCCACGGGGCTCAACGTCCTCCTCGGCGCGCGGCTCAAGGCCGAGGCCGAAGGCGGCGGGGTCCATCTGGCCGGGATGCTGCCCATCGTTGCTCGCGTGTTCGAGATCACGGGCGCGGACGCCGTCTTTACGGTTCACGAGACGCTTGACGCGGCGCTTGTCGAGTGAAGTAAGCCATTCCTGTTTCCGGCGTGTCATCGGTGCGTCATCGGCGCGTTGCCTGCGTCACATCGACGACGCGGAAGTGGTGGGTGTTCTCACGCTATGGCCGGGCAGGAGACAGGCTGAAACTGTTGAAGAGATCAGGTATCCCTTGTCCCTGAATCGGTGAATCGGTGAGGTGAAGCGCTGATGAGCACCACCCGGCCGTACCCGCCGGGCGACCGCGGCCCGGACCCGGACGGCCCCGCCGCTTCGGCCTCCCCACCGGCAACCACGACCGCCGGCCCTATCCGCCAGATCCGCAGGCTCCATCTGATCGGAGCCAGCGGAGCCGTGCCGCGCGCCCGCGACTTCACGCGCCAGGCGCTGCGTGACTGGGGGTGGCTTCCGGCCGCCACCGCCGACCAGCGGGCCGCCGCCGAGGACGTCCTGCTCGTCGTCTCCGAGCTGGTCACCAACGCCTGTCTGCACGCCGACGGCCCCGAGGAGCTGCGCGTCAGCTGCAACGCCAAGGTGCTCCGCCTCGAAGTGGTGGACCTCGGCACCGGTACGCCCGCGCCGCGCACCCCGCACCGCGCCGGACGCCCCGGCGGGCACGGCATGTTCATCGTGCAGCGGCTGTGCCTCGACTGGGGAGTCGTGCGCAACGTGGACGGATCGGGCAAGACGGTCTGGGCCGAACTCGCCGCGCCGGGCTGAAGAGCGCGGCCTCGGCCCCACCGCATGGGCGCCGCGTACCCCCAGACGCGGCCCACCGCACGCCGATCCGGCGTGTTCTTTGTCTTCCCTTGACAAGGTCCCCGGCGTACCGTCAGCGCCCCATCTGATGTGCCGTCAGTTACGTTCGGCTGCGGCGCTTGACGAGAGGGGATCTCGTGGTGTCCCGCAACCAACGCCGCCCGGCCGGCCGTGGCGGCGCCCTCACGCTCGCGGTGGCCCTGGCCGGCTCCGTGGTACTCCTCACCGCCCCGGCCGCGCACGCCGACACCGTGGACGTCGACTACCAGTGCAAGACGCCGATCGGCGACAAAAGCGCCGTGTCGCCCATCGACATCAAAAGCGTCGCGAGTGGCGACGCCTACAAGCTCACCATGTCCTTCCAGAAGGGCGTCTCCTCCAGCCCCGTCGAGCTCGGTAAGGGCGCCATGCACCCCAGTGCGCTCATCAAACTGGGCGGTGCGGAGAGCGGAACGGTGTCCGTGTCGGGGCCCGCCAACGACAAGGCCATCCCCGCCAACACCCCGATCAAGATCAGTGACCTGTCGGGGACCTACACCCCCAAGAAGAGCGGAAAGGTCACGTTCACCGCCTCGACCCTCACCATCAAGGCGCTGGGCACGACCACGACCTGCACCCCCGGCAACAGCCCCAAGCCCTCGCTGACGCTGGACGTCAAGGCCGCGGGCGGCGGCCAAGACTCCGGTTCCACCGGCGGCTCGGACAGTACGGGCGGTACGAGCACGGGCGGTACGAGTTCGGGCGGTTCCGGCGGTGAGCAGGGCGGCTCGAACGATGAGCTGCCACAGACCGGACCGGCGGACTCCGCCGTCGCGCTCGGCACCCTCGGCGGCACCGTGCTGCTCGCGGGCGTGGCCGGAGCGCTGTGGCTGACCCGCCGTCAGCGGCCCGCGCGCTAGTCCCGCGGCATCCGAGGAGCCGCCGATGCCGCCGCGTATCCGTGCAGTCAGCCGCCTTGCCGTCCGTGCGGTCATCCCCGCAGACGTCCGTGCGGTCGTCCGCGTATCCGCCCCGGCCCTGCTGGCCGCGTCCCTACTGGCCTGGCCCGCCACGGCTGCCGCCGCCGGCCCCGACTGGTCGGCGGCGCCCGCCGCCGGCGGCGCGGGCGCACCGGGCGCGGACGACCGGCCGTACATCTACCTGGAAGGCGGGCCCGGCGCCGTCCTCGAGGACAAGCTTTCGGTCACCAACCGGAGCCAGCGTCCCCGCACCGTCCGGCTGCGCGGTGCCGACGGTGCCCGGATCGCGCTCGCCGAACAGCGCGTGACGGTGCCGCCCCGCACCCGCGCCGACATTCCCTTCACCGTCACCGTCCCGTCCGACGCGGTGCCCGGCGAACGCCCCGGCAAGGTCCTGGTGTCCTCCGGCGGCCGCGAGATCGCGGTGCGGCTGCGGCTGCGGATCAGCGGGGCGACGCTGTCCGCGCTCTCCGTCGAGGACGTGACCGTCCAGGGCCGCGGCAGCGGGGCGGCCATCCGCTACGCCCTCGTCAACCGCGGCAACACCGTGCTGACCCCGCGGCTGGCCGTACGCGCCGACGGGCTCTTCGGCCAGGTGCTGCGCCGGAAACCCCGCACCCTCCCGGTCGAACTTCAGCCGGGCACACGGGTGCGGCTCACCGAGAGCTGGCCGGACCCGCCCGCCCTCGACTCGGTGGACGTGCGGCTCACGGTCACCGCGGGCGGGGGCGCGCACGCCACCGCGACCGCCGGCTACACCGCCGTCCCCTGGTGGCCGCTCGCCCCGGCGGCGGCCGTCCTGGCGGGCACGGGCGGCGGCGCGGGCGCCTGGCTGCTGCGACGGCGGCGGAGACGGCGCCGCACCCCGCGACCGCGACCGCAGAGCACAGGGGCAGGAGCGACCACGTGAAGGCATGTCGATACGGAGCCACCCCGGCCCGGCCCCCCGCCGTGCTCACCGTGCTCGCCCTGGTCCTCCTCACCCTCGGTGCGCCCCTTACGGGCGGCGCCGCGGCCGCCGAGGGCCCGACCGCGAAGGTCTCCCAGGCCGAGGCGGGCACGGGCGGCACGGTCACCGTGACCGGCGCACGATGGCGGCCGCGCGCCCTGCTCACCCTGCTCATCTGCGGACAGAACATGATCGGCGGCACCAACTCCTGCGCCAACGGTGACGGCAGGGCGGTCACCGTCGGCGCGGACGGCACCTTCACCAAGAAGCTGCCGGTCGCCGAGCCGCCCGAACCCTGCCCCTGCGTCATCCACATAGCGACCGTCACCGGTGCGGCCGCCGCCGCGGACGTGACGTTCAAGGTCGCCGGGCACCCGGTGGCGCCGCTGCCGAAGGAGCGGACCGGGGGCGAGCGGCTGAGCGTGCTCTCCGCCCGGCTCGACGGCTCCAGCGGGCTGCTGACCTGGTTCGGCGCGCCGCCGAGGCGACGGCTCGTGGTCACCGTCGGCAATCTCGGCTCGACCCCGGCCCGCGATCCGGTCTTCGAGGTGGGCACCTCGCACGGCGTCTTCGCCCCCTCCTGGGAGGAGCAGCGATGGCGGGGGACCATCCAGCCGGGAAAGAAGGCGCAGGTCAAGCTGGACGTCGAACTGTCGGCCGGGGCCCATGGCCACTATCAGGTCTCGCTGCGCTACGGCGACAAGCTGCTCGTCGAACAGCCGTGGGCGGTGGGACGGCCCTGGGGCGTCACGCTCTTCTGGGTCCTGCTGTGCGTGGTGGTCCCGGCGGCGGTCTTCCGGATCGGCATGGCCGTCGTGGACAAGGTACGGCCCCGTACGCCCGCCGCCCCGGCCTCGGCCCCCGCCCCCACCCCGGCCAACGGCGCGGGTCCGGCGCTGCCCTGGTTCACCCCGGACACGGCGCCGGACACCCGGACACACCACCAGATTTCCGCACCGTCCGAGGAGATCCGACCGACTCCGAAAGGAACCACGTGAGATGCGACGAAGAGTGAGTGCGGCCGCCGTCGCGCTGCTGCTCGGCGGTGGGGGCGTGCTGCTCGGCGCGGGCACCGCACAGGGCGCCGAGGTCTCGTACCAGACCGAGTGCATACCGCCCGCCATCTCGGGCCTGCCCCCGGTGGAGGGCACCACGACGGTGGCCGTGACGGCACCGAAGACGGCCAAGGTCGGCGACGAGGTCGAGGTGGTGTGGAAGACGGTGAAGGCCGCCTCCACGAACCCGCCGATCCTCGACCTGGAGGCCAACACGGTGCTGCCGACCGGCACCATCACGGTGGGCGGCGCCCAGACCGGTGAGCTGTCCCTGGAGGGGCCGCGGGAGAACCCGGCGATCCCCAAGGGCGCTGAGATGAAGCTCTCCGACATGAAGGGGAAGCTGAAGCTCACGAAGGCGGGTGAGGTGACGCTGACGCCCGGCGCCTACAACATCAACGTCAGCAAGCCGCTGTCCACGGACACCAAGTGCTCGGCGAAGGAGGCCGTCAAGGCCGCCGCGACCATCAAGGTGACGGACGACGGCGACGATTCGGGCGGCACGACGAGCGGCACAAGCAGCGGCACGACCAGCGGCACCAGCAGTAGTGGTACGACCAGCGGCACCACCGGTGGCGGGGACGGCGGGAACGACTCGTTCACCGGTAAGGAGGTCCAGGTCGCCTATGCCTGCAAGACCCCCATCGGCGACAAGAACGCGACCTCCCCGGTCCAGATCAACGCCACCAAGAACGGCGCGAACTTCGATCTGACCGTGAAGTTCGGCAAGTCCGTGATGGACAGCCCGGCCGACATCCCCGCCGATTCGGTCAAGCCGTCGATGGCCGTCAAGGTCGGCGGTGCGGACAAGGGCACCGTCGCCGTGGAGGGGCCGACCAACAAGGAGCCCATCACGTCCGGCGACCCGATGGAGATCCCCGACCTCACCGGCACCTACAAGCCGGGTGCGACGGGCACGTCGACGCTCACCCCCGGGGTGCTGACGGTCAAGGCGCTCGGTACGACCACCACGTGCACCCCGTCCAAGGACCCCGGTGTCTCGCTCGAACTGGACACCACGGGTCAGCCCGGCGGCACCACCGGCGGTGACACGAGCGGCGGTACGACCGGCGGCGACACCTCCGGCGGGTCGTCGGGCAGCAGCGGCTCCGGTACCAGCGGCGGTCTCGCCGAGACCGGTGCGAACGACCACGGCGGGCTGAAGGCGCTCGCCCTGATCGCCGGTACCACCGTCCTGCTCGGCGGCGCCATCTTCGTCCTCACCCCGTGGCGCAGACTGCGCGGCACCACCCGCTGAGCACATGCGCGAGGCCCGGCGCGGTCTCCCCGCGCCGGGCCCCACGGGTCCGGATCGACGTCAGTGGACGTCGGCCATCAAGGCCACGACCTTCTTCCGGTACATGAAGACCGCGAAGCCCGCGAGCGCCGCCAAGGCCGCCTCCAGCGCGATCACCCCGACCCCGCTCAGGTCCACCCCGGCGATGGACAGCAGCCCGGTGACGCAGTCGCCCGCGGTCACGGCCAGGAACCACACGCCCATCATCTGGCTGGCGTACTTCGCCGGCGCCATCTTGGTGGTCACCGACAGACCGACCGGCGACAGGCACAGCTCGCCCATCGTCTGGACCATGTAGATCGACACCAGCCACAGCGGGCTGACCTTGGTCCCGTCCTCGGCCATTCCCATCGGCACGACGAAGACGAAGAACGAGGCACCGATCAGGACCAGGGCCATCGCGAACTTCACCGTGGTGTTCGGCTCCCGGTCGCGCCGCGCCAGCCACAGCCACAGCCAGGCGAAGATCGGGGCCAGCGCCATGATCATCAGCGGGTTGACCGACTGGAACCACGAGGACGGGAAGTGCAGCCCGAAGATCGTGTCCGCGGTCTTGGCGTCCGCGAAGGCGGACATCGTCGAACCGCCCTGGTCGTAGATCATCCAGAACACCGCGGCGGCCACGAAGAACCAGATGTAGCCGCTCACCTTGGTCTGCTCGACCGCCGACAGATCCCGGTCGCGCTTGATCCGGATCAGCACCCCGGTCGGGATGATCAGGCCCAGGACGGTGATCGGGACCAGCACCCAGTTGAGCGTCCAACTGCCGCTGAGGGCCACCCCGGTGTAGAAGACCGCGGCGACGATCAGCCAGATCATCGCCTTGCGCAGCCAGGAGCGGCGCTCCTCGGCCGCCAGCGGGGTGGGGACGGTGCTGCTCTCCGGGCTCAGGTGGCGGGTGCCGATCAGGAACTGGACCAGGCCCAGGGCCATGCCCAGTGCGGCGAGCGCGAAGCCCAGGTGCCAGTTGTAGGACTGGCCGACGGTCCCGATCACCAACGGGGCGGCGAAGGCACCGATGTTGATGCCGATGTAGAAGAGGGTGAAGCCGCCGTCCCGGCGCGGGTCCTGCGGCCCGTCGTAGAGCTGGCCCACCATCGTCGAGATGTTGGCCTTGATCAGACCCGAGCCGAGCGCCACCAGGCCGAGGCCGACGAAGAAGGTCGCCTCGCCGGGGACGGAGAGCGCCAGGTGTCCGGCCATCACGACTCCGGACGCGATGACCACGGTCTTGCGCGGCCCCCAGACCCGGTCGCCGAACCAGCCGCCGGGCATGGCCAGCAGATAGACCAGGGCCAGGTAGACCGAGTAGATGGCCACCGCGTTGCCCTCGGACATCCCGAGCCCGCCGCCCTGTCCACCGACCTTGGCGTCGGGGCCGCCGGAGATCAGATAGACGACGAGGAGAGCCCGCATGCCGTAGAAGCTGAACCGCTCCCACATCTCGATCATGAAGAGAGTGGCCAGGCCGCGGGGGTGGCCGAAGAAGGTTTTGCCGCCGGCAGGGATCCCCTGCGCGGTGGCGCCCTTCGTCAGGCTGGACGCCATGGTGGTTTCCTTGCGTGCTCAGGGAGCGCTGCCAGCGGGGCCAGCGCCCGTGGGGGGATGGCTGAGCGACTGAGCGCCGGCGCGGGCCGGGCCGGTCGTGCCGACCTCGTCCCTCCGGACACGACAGAGACCTTCGGCGCGTCGTCACGGCCAAAGGCCCCGGAGGAGTGCTACAGACGTTGTTTCACCATACGATACGTACTTGCTACTCCCGGGTACGGTGAGAGATACCTCACGCGTGGCGTGTGCCACCTTCCGTGCTGCGCCCGTCACCTGGTACGCGCCCCGTGCTCCGACCTCGGCGGACTACCATCACCCCATGACCCGAGTACTGCTCGCCGAGGATGACGCATCCATCTCGGAGCCGCTCGCCCGCGCCCTGCGCCGCGAGGGGTACGAGGTCGAGGTGCGGGAGGACGGACCCACCGCGCTCGACGCCGGTCTGCAAGGAGGCGTCGACCTGCTCGTCCTCGACCTCGGCCTGCCGGGGATGGACGGGCTCGAGGTCTGTCGTCGGCTCCGTACCGAGGGCCACGGCTTTCCGGTGCTGGTGCTCACGGCCCGCGCGGACGAGGTGGACACGGTGGTCGGCCTGGACGCCGGCGCGGACGACTACGTCACCAAGCCGTTCCGGCTCGCCGAGCTGCTCGCCCGGGTGCGGGCGCTGCTGCGGCGCGGGGCCGTCGAGACGCAGCAACAGCAGCCGGCCACCCACGGGGTGCGGATCGACGTCGAGTCGCACCGCGCCTGGATGGGCGACGAGGAGCTCCAGCTGACCGCCAAGGAGTTCGATCTGCTGCGCGTCCTGGTGCGGGACGCCGGGCGGGTCGTCACCCGCGATCAGCTGATGCGCGAGGTGTGGGACACCACCTGGTGGTCCTCCACCAAAACCCTCGACATGCACATCTCCTGGCTGCGCAAGAAGCTCGGTGACGATGCGGCCAACCCCCGGTACATCGCCACCGTCCGTGGTGTCGGCTTCCGGTTCGAGAAAAGCTGAGAAAGCTGACCAGGACTGACACGGTGGGGCCATGCGCCGTCGCTTGATCAACTCCACGCTGGCCGTGGTGCTCGTCGTCATCGCCGTCTTCGGCCTGTCGCTGGTCATCGTCGAGACGCGGACCATCGAGAACAGCGCCAAGGAGAGCGTGAGCTCCGACGCCGTACGCCTGGTCAGCATCGTCGACAGCAGGTTGCTGGGCGGCGAGGGGGTCACCGCCCGGGTGCTGCGCGAGCAGATCGAGTCCGGCCGCTACGCCGTGATCAGGATGCCCGACCACCGCGATGTGGAGATCGGCAAGCGCCCCACGGGCGAGGTCATCTCCGCCGAGGAGACGGGCGAGCAGGGCGAGGTGGTACGGGTCGAGGCGTCCCGCTCCACCGTGAGCCGCGAGGTCGGCCGCACCATGCTGATCATCCTCGCGGTCGCGCTGCTCGCCGTGCTCGCCGCGGTCGCCCTGGCCGTACGCCAGGCGCACCGGCTCTCCGCCCCGCTCACCGACCTCGCGGAGACCGCCGAGCGGCTGGGCTCCGGGGACCCCCGGCCGCGCCACCGGCGCTACGGGGTGCCGGAGCTGGACCGGGTCGCCGATGTGCTGGACTCGAGCGCCGAGCGCATCGCCCGGATGCTCACCGCCGAGCGGCGGCTGGCCGCCGACGCCTCGCACCAGCTCCGTACGCCGCTGACCGCGCTGTCGATGCGGCTGGAGGAGATCACGCTCACCGACGATCCGGAGACGGTCAAGGAGGAGGCGACGATCGCGCTGGGCCAGGTGGAGCGGCTCACCGACGTCGTCCAGCGGCTGCTGACCAACTCCCGCGATCCGCGCAGCGGCTCCGCGGTCGCCTTCGATCTGGACGAGGTGGTCAAGCAGCAGATCGAGGAGTGGCGCCCGGCCTCGCGCAGCGAGGGCCGCGCCATCGTGCGCTCGGGCAAGAAGGGGCTGCGCGCGGTGGGCACCCCGGGCGCGGTCGCCCAGGTGCTGGCGACGCTGATCGAGAACTCGCTGATGCACGGTGACGGTACGGTCGCGCTGCGTACCCGGGTCACCGGCAACCAGGCCGTGGTGGAGGTCTCCGACGAGGGGCCCGGGGTGGCGCCGGACCTGGGGGCGCGGGTCTTCGAGCGGACGGTCAGCGGACGGAACTCCACCGGGCTCGGGCTCGCGGTGGCCCGGGACCTGGCGGAGGCGGACGGCGGCCGGCTGGAGCTGCTCCAGCAGTATCCGCCGGTGTTCGCGCTCTTCCTCAGCCGGGAGGCCGAGGAACACCCGGAGCCCTGACCCCTGGCGGGCCCTGCTTGCGCACCGGCTACTTGCGGACCGGCTGCTTCCGGCCGGCCTGGGCGGGCGGCGCCTCGGACAGGAACGCCTCCGCGCGCTCGACGGCATCCCGTGCGGGCAGCGTCCGGAACACCCAGGTGCGGTAGGACCAGAACCGGAAGAGGGTGCCCAGGCCGATGCCGACGAACTTGAACACATTGCTCTGGAGTGAGCCGTCCCACCCGAAGCCGTAGGTGGCGGTGTAGAGCACACCGTTCTCGATGATCAGGCCGATGGCGCTGAACAGCAGGAAGAGGCTGAGCTCCTTGGTGCGGCCCTGCTTGTCGCGGTCCCGGTAGGTGAAGTAGCGGTACCCCACGTAGTTGAAGCCGGTGGCGACCACCGTCGCCACGATGCTGGCCCGCACCACGGGCAGTTCGGTGACGCTGCGCACCAGGTTGAACACCGCGAGATTGACGAAGACCCCGGCCCCGCCGACCACCCCGAACTTCGCGATCTCGCGGGCCAGTTGCCCCATCTGGGCGCGCAGCCCGCCGAGTGTGCTCCGCTCACTCATGGTGATCGTTCAGCCCCGTCCCGTCGGCGTCGTCAATCCCCCCATGCTAACCAGCGGCCGTGGCCCGTGCCCTTCAGGCCGCGTCAGGAGACCGGTACGGATATCTGGAGGTTCCTCCAACGCAGGTCAGGGCCGGTCGAACGGGGAAGTTACCCTGGGAGGGTGACATTCCCGGTAGTCGGCATGGTCGGCGGCGGCCAGCTCGCCCGTATGACCCACGAGGCGGGCATCCCCCTCGGCATCAGGTTCAAGCTGCTCAGTGACACCCCGCAGGACTCGGCGGCCCAGGTGGTCAGCGATGTCGTCATCGGCGACTACCGCGACCTGGACACCCTTCGTGCGTTCGCACAAGGCTGTGATGTGGTCACCTTCGACCACGAGCACGTCCCGGCCGAGCATCTGCACGCCCTGGAAGCGGAGGGCGTGGTCATCCGCCCCGGAGTCGAGGCGCTGCGGCACGCCCAGGACAAGGGTGTGATGCGGGAGCGGCTGCGCGAGGCCGGTGTGCCGTGCCCCCGCCACCGCATCGTGGCCGACCCCGAGGACGTCGCCCGGTTCGCCGATGAGGGCACAGGCTTCCCGGTCGTCCTGAAGACGGTGCGCGGCGGCTACGACGGCAAGGGCGTATGGGTCGTCCGCGAGGTGGCGGAGGCGGCCGAGCCGTTCCGCGCCGGGGTGCCCGTCCTCGCCGAGGAGATGGTCGACTTCGCCCGTGAGCTCGCCGCCAATGTCGTACGGTCCCCGCACGGCCAGGCCGTGGCCTACCCCGTCGTGGAGTCGATCCAGGTGAACGGGGTCTGTGACACCGTGATCGCCCCGGCCCCCGGCCTGTCCGAGGAGCTGTCCGGCCAGGCGCAGGAGATGGCGCTGAAGATCGCGGCGGAGCTGGGGGTGGTCGGCCATCTCGCGGTCGAGCTGTTCGAGACCCGTGACGGCCGACTGCTGGTCAATGAACTGGCCATGCGCCCGCACAACTCCGGTCACTGGACCCAGGACGGCGCCGTCACCTCCCAGTTCGCCAACCATGTGCGGGCCGTGCTGGACCTGCCGCTCGGCGATCCGCGGCCGCGTGCGACGTGGACCGTGATGACCAATGTGCTCGGCGGCGACTTCCCCGACATGTACGCGCCGTATCTGCACTGCATGGCGCGCGACCCGGCGCTCAAGATCCATATGTATGGCAAGGACGTGAAGCCGGGACGCAAGGTCGGCCACGTCAACACCTACGGCGACGACCTGGCCGATGTGCGCGAGCGCGGCCGCCACGCCGCCGACTACCTCCGAGGGACCATCACCGAATGAGCGCTCCTGTGATCGGCATCGTCATGGGCTCCGACTCCGACTGGCCCGTCATGGAAGAAGCGGCCAAGGCCCTCGACGAGTTCGAGGTCCCCTACGAGGTGGATGTCGTCTCGGCCCACCGCATGCCGCGCGAGATGGTCGCCTACGGGGAGAACGCGGCGGACCGCGGCCTCAAGGCGATCATCGCGGGCGCGGGCGGCGCCGCCCATCTCCCGGGCATGCTCGCCTCTGTCACCCCGCTGCCGGTCATCGGGGTGCCCGTACCGCTGAAGTACCTCGACGGCATGGACTCGCTGCTGTCGATCGTCCAGATGCCCGCGGGGGTTCCGGTGGCCACCGTCTCGGTCGGCGGCGCCCGGAACGCGGGGCTGCTCGCCGCCCGCGTACTCGCCGCGCACGACGCCGGTCTCCGGGCGCGGATGCGCGCGTTCCAGGACGAGCTCAACGCGCAGGCCACCGAGAAGGGCAAGCGGCTGCGCGCCAAGGTGGACGGGGCGGGCTCCTTCGGCTTCGGCACGTGAGGGGCGTCCGGCCTCGGTACGCCTGAGGGCGGTGAGGTCCGTCGCGTGACTTCGGTCATGTCGCACTGCAAGATGGCAGGATGACCGATCACCTCGCGCACGCCCGTGACCTGCTGGCCGCCCACCCCGTCGTGGACGGTCACAACGATCTGCCCTGGGCGCTGCGCGAGCAGGTCCGCTACGACCTCGCCCGGCGCGACATCGCCGGCGACCTGAGCGCGTACACCCACACCGACATCCCCCGGCTGCGGGCGGGCGGTGTGGGCGCCCAGTTCTGGTCGGTGTACGTGCGCTCCGACTTCCAGGGCGACACGGCGGTCAGCGCCACCCTCGAACAGATCGATGTCGTCCGGCGGTTCACCGAGCGGTACGCGGCCGAGCTGCGCCCCGCCCGCACCGCCGACGACATGGAGGCGGCGCGGGCCGAGGGCCGGATCGCCTCCCTCATGGGCGCCGAGGGCGGCCACAGCATCAACTGCTCCCTGGCCACCCTGCGCGTCCTGTACGAGCTCGGCGTGCGCTACATGACGCTCACCCACAACGACAACGTCCCCTGGGCGGACTCGGCCACCGACGAACCGAAGGCGCACGGCCTCACCCGCTTCGGCGAGGAGGTGGTGCGCGAGATGAACCGGCTCGGCATGCTGGTCGACCTCTCCCATGTCTCCGCCGACACCATGCGGGACGCGCTCCGGGTGACCGAGGCGCCCGTGGTCTTCTCGCACTCCTCCGCGCGCGCCGTCTGCGACCACCCGCGCAACATCCCGGACGATGTGCTGGCGCTGCTGCCCGCCAACGGCGGTGTGGCGATGGCCACATTCGTGCCGAAGTTCGTCCTGCCCGCGGCGGTCGACTGGACCCGGGCGGCGGACGAGAACATGCGCGCCCATGGACTGCATCCGCTGGAGATGACCCCCGCGGCGATGAAGGTCCAGCGCGCCTTCGAGGAGGCCAACCCGCGACCCCTGGCCACCGTGTCGACCGTCGCCGACCACCTCGACCACATGCGCGAGGTGGCGGGCATCGACCACATCGGCATCGGCGGCGACTTCGACGGCACCGCCTTCACCCCCGAGGGGCTCGCCGATGTCGCGGGCTATCCGAACCTCGTCGCCGAACTCCTGGACCGCCGCTGGTCCCCGGCCGACCTGGCCAAGCTGACCTGGCAGAACGCGGTCCGCGCGGTGCGCTCGGCCGAGGAGGTGGCCCAGGGGCTGCGCACCTCCCGCGGCCCGTCCATCGCCACGATCGAGGAGCTGGACGGAACCCGCCCCGGCCACTGACCGGCCAGGCGCGCGATCGGGCCGGGCGCGCTCCCCGGCCGGGCGTGCGCTCCGCTCAGGGGCGGATGAGGCAGAAGGGGTGCCCCGCCGGGTCGGCGTACACCCTGAAGTTCCGCTTCCCGCCGTCGTCGTCGAGGTCCAGCGCCCGCGCCCCCAGCTCCAGCACCCGTTCCTGGGCGCTCTCGATGTCCGTCACCCGCAGATCGAGGTGGAGCTGCTGCGAGTCGTCCGCCGACGGCCAGCTCGGCGGGCGGAAGTCCGGGGCCTCCTGGAAGGCCAGCCGGGGCCCGGCGGGCAGGAAGAGATCGACCCAGCGCCGGCCCGCGTTCTCGATCTCCCCGCCCAGCACCTGCTGGTAGAAGCGGGCGAGCGCGGTGGGATCGGGGCAGTCGATGACGACGACGTCCAGTGTGGCGACAGCCATTGGTTCCTCCTCGTGGTCCGGTTCCGGGTTGACCACGAGGTACCCGCTCAAACCACGAGGCACCCGCGCACACCACCGACGCGCCGCTCACCCCACGGCGGTCAGGCCAGGGGACGGCCCAGGGCGCGGTAGGTCCAGCCGGCCTCGCGCCAGCGGTCGGGGTCCAGGGCGTTGCGCCCGTCGAGGATGCGGCGCTCGGCGACCACGTCGCCCAGGCTCGCCGGCTCCAGCTCGCGGAACTCGCGCCACTCGGTGAGGTGCAGCACCGCATGGGCGCCCCGCGCCGCCTCGGTCGCGTCGGCCGCGTAGGCGAGGGTCGGGAAGAGGGCCCGCGCGTTCGCCATGCCCTTGGGGTCGAAGACGGTGACCTGGGCGCCCTGGAGCTGCATCTGACCGGCCACATTGAGCGCGGGGGAGTCCCGTACGTCGTCGGAGTCCGGCTTGAAGGTCGCGCCCAGCACCGCCACCCGCTTGCCCAGGAAGCTGCCGCCGACGGCCTCGCGGGCCAGCTCGACCATATGGCCACGGCGCCGCATGTTGATCGAGTCGACCTCGCGGAGGAAGGTCAGCGCCTGGTCGGCGCCGAGTTCACCGGCGCGCGCCATGAAGGCCCGGATGTCCTTGGGCAGGCAGCCGCCGCCGAAGCCGATACCGGCCCGCAGGAACTTCCTGCCGATGCGCTCGTCGTGGCCGATGGCCTCGGCGAGCTTGACCACATCGCCGCCGGCCGCCTCGCAGACCTCGGCCATGGCGTTGATGAACGAGATCTTCGTGGCCAGGAAGGAGTTGGCCGCGGCCTTCACCAGCTCGGCGGTGGGGAAGTCGGTCACCACGAACGGCGAGCCCTCGGCGATGGGCTTCTGGTACACCTCGCGGAGCAGCTTCTCGGCCCGGTCGCCGGCGACGCCGACCACGATCCGGTCCGGCCGCAGGGTGTCCTGGACGGCGAACCCCTCGCGCAGGAACTCCGGGTTCCAGGCGAGCTCGGCGTCCGCGCCCACCGGGGCCAGCTCGGCCAGCCGGGCCGCGAGCCGGTCCGCGCTGCCGACCGGCACCGTGGACTTGCCCACGACCAGCGTGGGGCGGTGCAGATGCGGGGCGAGCGACTCCACGGCCGAGTCCACGTAACTCATGTCACAGGCGTACTCGCCGTGCTTCTGCGGAGTGTTCACGCAGATGAAGTGGACGTCGCCGAACTCACCCGCCTCTTCGTACGAGCTGGTGAAGCGCAGCCGTCCGGTGGCGCCCTCGATGCCCGCGGTGTGGCGCCGCAGCAGTTCCTCCAGGCCCGGCTCGTACAGCGGCACCCGGCCCGCCGTGAGCATCTCGACCTTCTCGGGCACGATGTCGAGGCCCAGCACCTCGAAGCCCAGTTCCGCCATGGCCGCTGCGTGGGTGGCGCCGAGATAGCCGGTGCCGATCACGGTGATCTTGAGGGCCATGGAAGTGCTCCAGAACGGTCGATCGCAGATGCGGTGCCTGAGCATAGCCGGGAGCGCCGGACGGGCTCAGCCGACGGTGTCGGGTACCTCACCTATACCTATCGGGACGGCCCCCCTAGAATTCAGTTACTTAACGGTAGTTAGCACTCTTGGGGAGTGAGAGGCTTGGCGTCCTCGGTGAACGACTTCGACCTGTACCGGCCGTCCGAGGAGCACGACATGCTCCGTGACGCCGTCCGCTCGCTGGCCGAGGCGAAGATAGCCCCCTATGCCGCCGAGGTCGACGAGGCGGCCCGGTTCCCCCAGGAGGCGCTCGACGCCCTGGTGGCCAACGATCTGCACGCCGTGCACGTCCCCGAGTCCTACGGCGGCTCGGGCGCCGACGCACTGGCCACCGTGATCGTCATCGAGGAGGTCGCCCGGGTCTGCGCCTCCTCCTCGCTGATCCCCGCGGTCAACAAGCTGGGCTCGCTGCCGGTGATCCTCTCCGGCTCCGAGGAGCTGAAGGCGAAGTACCTGGCCCCGCTCGCCAAGGGCGACGCGATGTTCTCCTACTGCCTCTCCGAGCCGGACGCGGGCTCGGACGCGGCGGGGATGAAGACCAGGGCGGTGCGCGACGGCGACTCCTACGTCCTCAACGGCGTCAAGCGCTGGATCACCAACGCCGGGGTCTCCGAGTACTACACGGTGATGGCCGTCACCGACCCCGAGAAGCGCTCCAAGGGCATCTCCGCCTTCGTCGTCGAGAAGTCCGACGAGGGCGTGTCCTTCGGAGCCCCGGAGAAGAAGCTCGGCATCAAGGGTTCCCCGACCCGTGAGGTGTACCTCGACAACGTCCGCATCCCCGCCGACCGGCTGATCGGCGCGGAGGGCACCGGCTTCGCCACCGCGATGAAGACCCTCGACCACACCCGGATCACCATCGCCGCCCAGGCCCTCGGCATCGCCCAGGGCGCCCTGGACTACGCCAAGGGGTACGTCCAGGAGCGCAAGCAGTTCGGCAAGCCGATCGGCGACTTCCAGGGCGTCCAGTTCATGCTCGCCGACATGGCCATGAAGCTGGAGGCGGCCCGGCAGCTCACCTACGCGGCGGCGGCCAAGTCCGAGCGCGTGGCCGCCGGAGGCGGCAAGGAGGACCTGACGTTCTTCGGCGCCGCGGCCAAGTGCTACGCCTCCGACGCCGCGATGGAGATCACCACGGACGCCGTCCAGCTGCTCGGCGGCTACGGCTACACCCGCGACTACCCGCTGGAGCGGATGATGCGGGACGCCAAGATCACCCAGATCTACGAGGGCACCAACCAGGTCCAGCGCATCGTGATGGCGCGCAACCTGCCGTAAGGCCGCAACGAAAAGGCCGCCGCCGGACCCGACCGGGTCCGGCGGCGGCCTTTTCGTACGACGGCCGGGTCAGTTGCCGGAGACGGTGACCTTCTCGTCGTTCTTCAGCTCGCCCACCAGCTGCTTGACCTTGGTCATGTCCCACTGCACCGCGCTGCCCTTGGAGGTGGCCAGGCCGGGGTTGGAGACGGGCATGTTCATCTGCTTGCCGTCACCGCCGGAGACGCTCTTCATCGCGAAGAACATGTCCTTCACGTCCCACAGGCTCATGTCCTTGTCCACGATCAGCGAGTCCAGGCCCGCGCCCATCGTCGGGTAGAGCTTGAACGGGTTGAGGATCGTGCTGGGCGTGGCGGCCTTGTCCGCGAGCGCGGAGAGGAACTTCTGCTGGTTCCGGGTGCGGTCCAGGTCGCCGCCGGCCAGACCGTAGCGCTGCCGTACGAAGGCGAGCGCCTCCTGGCCGTTCAGCGTCTGCTTGCCCTTCTTCAGGTCGGTGCCGGCGTGCTTCTCCTTCATGTCCTGGGGCACGTCGATCTCGACCCCGCCCACCGAGTCCACGATCTTGGCGAAGCCGCCGAAGCCGATCTCCGCGTAGTGGTCGATGTGCAGCCCGGTGTTGTACTCGATCGTGCGGACCAGGAGCTCGGGGCCGGCCATGGAGAAGGAGGCGTTGAGCTTGTTCTGCGACTGGCCGTAGCGCTTGCCGGTGTCCGGTCCGGTGAACGGCGGGATGGTGACCCAGGAGTCACGCGGCAGGCTGACCATGGTGTTCCCGTTGTCACCGACGTGCAGGATAATGATCGAGTCGGTGCGCCTGCCGTCGGCCGAGCCGGTGTGCAGTTGCTTCTTCTCGTCGTCGGACATGCCCTCGCGGCTGTCCGAACCCACGATCAGGTAGTTGGTGCCCTTGCCGCCGTCCGGCCGGTCCTCGACCTTGTTGAGGTCGACCTCGCGGCGGAGCTTGGAGTCGGCCCAGAAGTAGGTGCCGATGCCGACGGCGAGCAGCAGGACGATCAGGGTGACCAGGCCGATGGTTATCCGGCGCTTCCAGTTCTTCGGCCTCACCGGACGCGAGCCGCCGCCCGGTCCGCCGGGGCCTCCGGGGCCGCGGCCGCCCGGTCCGCCGTGGCCGTAGACCTGCCCGGTGTTGTAGCCGTCGTCGTAGTCGTCATGACCGTGGGACGACTGCTGCCGCGGAATGGTGCCGCGGGGTGAGAGTTCGGGCGGCAGCGGCGGCTCGGGGTGCGGCGGGGGACCGCCCGCACCCGGTGCCGCGCGTCTCACCTGCGGCATGGCGCGCGCCCCTTCCGGTTCGGCGCTGCCGCTGCCACGTCCATACCGGCCGCTGCCGTCGCCGGTCCTTCCTTGGGGCCATTCGCTCATGCAAGGCAGTGTGCCTGGTCGGGTGGGGCGCCTTACAGGGCGGGGGCGGGATCGCGGCACGGCTGTTGCAGACCTGATAAGAATCCGGTCCGCATAAGGTGGACGGCATGACCAATCAGGCCCAGGGTGCGGAACCGGAGCTTCTGGGAAAGCCCACCTCCGCGTCTCGTACCACGCTGTCACACATCATGACGGGCAGTGACACCAATCTTCTCGGGACCGTGCACGGCGGCGTGATCATGAAACTGGTGGACGACGCGGCCGGGGCGGTCGCCGGACGCCACTCCGAGGGGCCCGCGGTCACCGCGTCGATGGACGAGATGGCCTTCCTCGAACCGGTCCGGGTCGGCGATCTCGTCCATGTGAAGGCCCAGGTCAACTGGACCGGCCGGTCCTCCATGGAGATCGGGGTGCGGGTGCTGGCCGAGCGGTGGAACGAGTCCACGCCCGCCACCCAGGTCGGCAGCGCCTATCTGGTCTTCGCGGCCGTCGACGCCGATGGCAAGCCCCGGCCCGTGCCGCCGGTCATCCCGGAGACCGAGCGGGACAAGCGGCGCTACCAGGAGGCCGAGATCCGGCGGACCCACCGGCTGGCCCGCCGCCGCGCGATCAAGGAGCTCCGCGCCCAGCGCGCCGCCCGGCGCCCCGAGGGCCCCGAGGCCGCCGACGGCGCCGACCGGCCGTAGCGGAGCGTGCCCCGCCCGGCGCTCAGAGCGAGCGGCCGGCCCCCTCGGGGCAGGTGACCTCGTCGCCGGTGACGGCCCCGAAACCACTGCTCGGTGGCTGCTCGGCCCGGACCGGCCGTACGCCCGTGTAGTCCGTGCCGACCGTGACCCGCATCACGGCCCCCTGCCCGGTCACCGGCTTCAGCTGGGCACCGGGCAGCGCGGCCGCCAGCGAGCGCACCGAGCGGTCCCAGCCCGGGTCGTACGTGATCACCGTGTGCCGGACGTCGGGGGTCGCGGCGTCCGCCGGGGAGCCGGTGGTGGCGAAGCCGGTGGCGTGCAGCGCGCGGTTCACGCGGGCCGCGAGCCCCGGCGTGTCGGTGCCGTTGAACACCCGGACCCGGACCCGGCCCGGAGCCACCTCGACCGTCGTGGCCCCCCGCCGCTTCGGGTGGTGGGCGACGAGCGGCCGGTCCTCGCGGAAGGCGGTGAAGAGCCGCTTGGCCTTGGCCCGGTCCCAGCGGAGGGTGGAGCCGGCCCCCTTCAGCGGAACGCCGGGCAGGATCACCGGGACCGAGGCGAACTCCGAGGACGCGGGGGTGACGCCGTGCATCGCCCGGCCCAGCGCCACCAGGTCCGCCGCTTCGAGGCCGTGGTCGGCGCGGACCGAGCCCAGCAGGGCCCCGGTCACCTGGTTGAACCGCACCGGATTGAGCAGGATGCCACCGGTCGTGGTCCGGTGGACCACGGCGGCCAGGAAGCGCTGCTGGCGCTTGATCCGGCCCAGGTCGGAGGTGCCGTCGACATGCCGGGAGCGGACGTATTGCAGGGCCTGGCCGCCGTCCAGGACATGGGTGCCGGCGGGCAGGTCCAGCCCGGTGTGGTCGTCCTTGAGCGGCCGCGTGGTGCAGATCTTCACCCCGCCGATCACATCGACGGTCTTCATGAAGCTGGTGAAGTCGACCTCGAGGTAGTGGTGGACCCGCACTCCGGTCAGGTGCTCCACGGTCCGCACGGTCAGGCTCGGCCCGCCCTCGGCGTACGCGGCGTTGAGCTTGCGCGGATGCCGGGGATGGCGGACGCCGGCGGCGTCGGTGTACGCGGGGATCTCGGCGTACGAGTCGCGCGGCAGGCTGACCGCGCTGACCCGGCGGTGGTCGGCCGACAGATGCAGCAGCACCAATGTGTCGGTGCAGTGACAGGGGGCTCCGCCCAGCCGGTACAGCGCCTTCTCCCGTGGCGTGATCTTCTCCCGTCCGTCCGTGCCGACCACGAGGAAGTTGACGCCGCCGCCGGTGCTCTTCGGCCGGTTGTCCAGGCCGCCGAAGGCATCCACCCGGTGGATCCCGGTCTCCAGCTCCCGGACCAGCAGATGCCCGATGCCGCTGACCGCCAGCACCAGACAGGCGCCGCCCGTGGCCAGCCGCAGCCCCCAGCGGGGGCGGCGGGGGCGGGGGCGGGACGGGCGCGGCGGCCGGGCCGGTGCACTCACGTGAGGAGACCTCCGGGAACGGGCGGGCTGGGCGGAACCGCCTCACCGTAGGCCGGTACGACGATCGCTCCGGCGGCCCCACGCCGCCCCTGCCCCGCGCTGCCACCCGGGCGGCGCGCTCCGGTGTCCACCATTCGCGGTAACGTGGGCGGGATACCGCAGTCCTTTGGGGCCCACCCCCCAGTCTCCTGGGCCGGCCGCCCCCGAACCCCGAGGTGCCATGCCCCCGCATCAGCTCCCGGCCGTCTCCGTGATCATGCCGGTACTCAATGAGGAACGCCATCTGCGCAATGCCGTGCGGCACATCCTGGAGCAGGAGTACGCCGGTGAGATGGAGGTGGTGATCGCGCTCGGCCCGTCCACGGACCGTACCGACGAGATCGCCGCCGAACTGGTGGCGGAGGACCCCCGGGTGCATACGGTGCCCAACCCCACGGGCCGCACCCCCGCCGCCCTGAACGCGGCGATCAAGGCGTCCCGCCACCCGGTGGTGGTGCGGGTCGACGGTCACGGCATGCTCTCGCCGAACTACATCGCGACCGCGGTACGGCTCCTGGAGGAGACCGGCGCGCAGAACGTCGGCGGGCTCATGTTCGCCGAGGGCGAGAACGATTGGGAGAAGGCCGTCGCCGCTGCCATGACCTCCAAGATCGGAGTGGGTAACGCGGCCTTCCACACCGGCGGTGCCGCGGCCCCGGCCGAAACCGTCTATCTGGGGGTCTTCCGGCGCGAGGCGCTGGAGCGCCAGGGCGGCTACAACGAGGAGTTCATCCGCGCCCAGGACTGGGAGCTGAACTTCCGGATCCGCGAGGCCGGCGGGCTGGTCTGGTTCTCGCCCGAGCTGAAGGTCTCCTACCGGCCGCGGCCGAACGTGCGGGCGCTGGCCAAGCAGTACAAGGACTACGGACGCTGGCGCCATGTCGTTGCCCGCTTCCACCAGGGCTCGATCAATATGCGCTACCTCGCCCCGCCGACCGCCGTCGCCGCCATCGCGGCGGGCCTGGTGGTGGGCGCGGCCGTCACCCCGTGGGGCCTGGTGGTCCCGGGCGGCTATCTGGCCGCGATCGTCGCGGGCTCGGTCCCGGCGGGCAAGGGGCTGCCGGTGAAGGCCCGGCTACAGATCCCGGTGGCGCTGGCGACCATGCACATGTCCTGGGGCTGGGGCTTCCTGACCAGCCCGCGGGCGCTCGCCAAGAAGGTCATCGCCAGCCGCCGCCCGGCGGTCATGGCCCCGTAGCCGCCCCGCCCGCCCGGACGCCGAGGGGCCGGACCCGTGCCGCGTGCCGGGTCCGGCCCCTTCGCCGTGCCGTGACGGCTCAGAAGGTGTAGTTGGGGTTGACCTTCATACAGCTCTTCTCCTCGCCGTTGAGGGCGTCCGCGCTCTTGGGCGCCTTGTCGCTGTCGCCGTCGTCCGTCGTCGCCTTCGGATAGGTGGTGCCCTCGCGCCAGTCGTTGCCGACCACCACGGTGACGTCCTGCACGGACTTCGACGACTTCGCCGCGGACGTCGGCAGCTTCAGCGCCTTGGCCACGGCTAGGGCGTCGCCCTGCTCGGCCTCGCTCGGGTAGAGGACGGTGGTGTCGGCCTGCGAGACGAGCACCGTGTTCGCGGTGGCCTTGGCGTAGCCCAGCCGCACCAGCTCGGAGGTGATGACCGAGGCCCGGCCGGAGACCGGCCCCAGGACGGTGCTGGCGGTGCCGTTCTGCACCACCACCGGGAGCTCCTCCTTGGACGCGGTGGGCGCCGGGGTCGCGTCGGGCTTCTTCTTGTCCTTGCCGTCCAGCGCTGTGTCGTTGCGCAGCAGCGCGAAGGTCTGCTCGGCGTCGCCCGGCTTGGGCAGGACGTACTGCCCGCCGCCGCCGTACTCCCAGGGCATGGTGATCATGGTGGTGCGCTTGGTCGGCACCCGCTTGAGGTCGTTGCCCAGGTCGTACAGCTTCTTGACGGTGCCGAGGCCGTGGTCGACGGTCAGCGCGTTGGTGGCGGCCTCCGCGAGGTCCATCAGCTTGCCCGGGTCGCTGAGCTTGGTGCCGGACTTCAGCTGGCGGATCATCGAGGTCATGTACATGTGCTGGGCCTTGGCCCGGCCGATGTCGCTGTTGTCCTCGAAGCCGTAGCGGGTGCGCAGCCACTGGAGGGCCTGGACGCCCTTGACGTTGTGGGTGCCCTTGGTCAGCTTCAGCCCGGAGCCGTGGCCCTTGCTGTCGTGGGAGTAGACGTTGCCGTCCACGCACACCGGAACGCCGCCGATGGCGTCGGCCATCGAGACCACCCCGGAGAAGTCGATCATCATGAAGTGATCGATGTAGACGCCGGTGAGTTCCTTCCAGGTGGCGACCGTGCAGCCCGGACCGCCGTGCTGGAGCGACTGGTTGATGGCCCCCTCGGTCTTCGGGTACACCGTGCCGTCGTCCGGGTCGGTGCACTGGGGGATGGTCACCCGGGTGTCGCGCGGAATGCTGACCACCGACATATTGCTGCGGTCGGCCGAGACGTGCACCAGCATCTGCACATCGGCCAGCGGCTTGCGGTCCGCGTCCTGCTTGGCGCCGCCGAGCTTGACGTTCTCCGCGGTGTTCCGGCTGTCGGAGCCGATGAGCAGGATGTTGAGGGGGGTCTGGCCGGCGGCGTTGGGCTCGGGTTTGCCGATCTTGCTGTCGCCGAGGTCCAGCTCCTCCTTCCGCAGATTGCCGTTCAGGTGCTGGTAGTAGAAGTAGCCGGCCCCGGCCGCGCCGAGTATCAGTACGGCCAGCGTCAGCGCGCTCCAGCGCAGGATGCGCACGCCGCGACTCCTCTTCGGCTTCGGCTGCCGTGGGCCGCCCTGGCGGCGCCCCGTCTTCCCCGCCGCGGGACCCGCTCCCTCCGGCGGTCCGCCGTCCGCGCCATCCGCACTGTCCTCGCCGTCCTCGCGGGGCTCGGGGACGGCGGACTGCCGGTCTCTCTCCCCCCGCACACTGCTCTGCCGCATCGGGCCCTCCCCGTTGTCTTCGTCGTCCGGCCCGATGGACGAGGGTGGTTCCGCCGGCCGATGACGGTCACTTGGCGCAGACGTTCTTGTCGTCGGCCTCGACCCTCTGAATGTCCTTCGGCGCCTTGCTCGGAGCGGAGATCGGAGTGCCGGCGCCCTTGAAGTCCGCCCCGAGCGTCAGAGTCATCTCCGCCATCGGCTCGGCGTCCTTCGTGCCTTCCTTCATGGCGGAGGCGGGCAGCCCCATGCTGTCGGCCAGCCGACGCGCCTGGTCGGCCTGGTTGGGAGCGTACTCCAGGGTCGTCTTCTTCAGCTCCGACGGAGCGTTTCCGCCGTTGCTGGTGCGGATCATCCCCTCGGTGTTCTGCATCCAGTCGACGGTCTCCTGGGCGGCGCCGAACTGCCCGCTGCCGTTGAGCACCTTGACCCGCACATCGGCGGGGTCGGCCTTCGTCCCCTTCAGCCGCGCCGCCTGCTTGTCCTTCTCCGCCTTCTCCTTCTTCTTGACCTCGGTCAGGGACACGTCCTGACGGACCATGGCGAACAGCGGCTCGGCCTTGGTCTTGTCGAGCAGCACGGTCGCACCGTCGGTGTTGTCGACCACCGGGACGGTTGCGAAGGTGACGTTCTTGAGGTCGACCTTGCTCAGGTTCTTCCCCAGCGAGGCCAGTTTGGAGACGGTGCCGATCCCGGTGTCCACGGTGAGCGCCTTGGTGGCGCTCTGGGCCAGGTCCCACATCTTGCCGGGGCTGGTGAGCGTCCCGCTGGACTTCATCTTGCGCATCAGCGCACTCAGGAACTGCTGCTGGAGCTTGATCCGGTCCAGATCGCCGCCGAAGCCCACGGCGTGCCGGGTCCGGACGAACGCCAGCGCCTCCTCACCCTTGATGGTGTGGCGGCCCTTGGTGAGGTTCAGATGCGACTTGGGGTCGTTGATGTCCTTGGCGAGACACACCTCGACCCCGCCGACCGCCGTGGACATCTCCTTGATGGCGTTGAAGTCGGCCATCATGAAGTGGTTGATCTCCAGCCCGGTCAGCTTCTCGACCGTCTGCCAGGTGCAGCCGGGGTCGCGCCCCTCCTGGCCCAGGCTGGTGTTGAAGCGCACCTCCGACTCGCCCGGGATGGTCTTGAACGAGCCGTCCTCCTGTTTCGTACGGCAGTCCGGGATGTCGGTGATCATGTCGCGGGGGATGGACAGCACGGTCGCGTTGGACCGGTCCGCGGAGACGTGGAAGAGCAGCGTGGTGTCGGCGTGCCCGACGCTCCCCGCGTCGCCGTACCCCTCGTTCCCCTTGCCGTCGCGCCGGTCGGTGCCGATGAGCAGGATGTTCATCGGCCCGTCGGAGACCGCGGCGTTGTTCTCGCCGACATCGACCTTGCTGATGTTGTTGTTGAGGTGCTGATAGATGAAGTACGCCGCGGCTGAGCCGCCCACCAGCAGAAAGGCCAGGGTGCCGCTGCCCCAGTAGAGCGCCTTCTTCGCCTTCGACTTCTTCGGCTTCGGCTTGCGACGGCTGACCGGGCCGGTCTCCTTCTCCTTCTCCCGCCTGGCCGCGCGTCGGCGGCCTCGGGGCTCGGAGTCGGTGGCCTCGTCCTCGCTCGACGATCTGGAGACAGCTCGCAGCTCGGTGGTGTCCGCCGATGTCTCGGCAGGGTTCAGCCGCAGCTCGTAGTTGCCCGTGTTCGGGTCGAACACCCACTGATCGGCTGGGTCGAAGTCACCCGCCCCGCCAGGGCCTTGCGCGTCCACGGTCGCCTGTGTCCTCCGTCGGTGCCACGCGGCGCCTCCCCCTCAAGGCGCTCCATCCGTCTTCCTGTGCAGTGCGCGGCCACCTCGTAGAGCGCACCGGATCGCTCACACTATCCGTCCAGATCAGCGTCAAGCGACGCCGGTGACAGATTCCACTTCCCTACAACTGGGCAATCTGCCCAATCCTTATCCGATCCTTCACGAATCACAGCTCGCTCTTATGGTGCGTTTACTCGCAGATGCCGCCGCTCGCGGACGCCGCTACTCGCAGATGCCGCGAGCCGCGGTCGTCCCTTGGTAGGGGCTGCCGTCGCCGGCCTTCGGGTCGCCGCTCGTCGACGCCGTGACGGTACGGGCCACCGACACCGGGCGATCCAGCCGCAATTGCCGGAACAGCCGGTCGGCGTCGGGCTGGACCAGCTCGTCGCGGTTCTTGTTGTACGTATACGGCTGACGGGGAATCGTGAGGAAGTGGATCTTCTCCCGCGGGATGTCCCGCACACCGCGCACCAGAGCGTACAGATCTTTGAGCGAATCGAGCCCGGGATCGGTGGTCAGCGAGGACGTCGCCGCGTTGAGTACCGGATACAGTTTCGCCGGATTGAGCAGCACACCATTACTCTGCATTTTCTTCACAAGTGAAGCCATGAACTCCTGTTGCCTGCCGATACGCTCCGTGTCGCTGCCGTCGCCGATGCTGTACCGGGCGCGCACATAACCGAGTGCCTGTTCCCCGCGGAGGACCTGACGCCCCGCGGGCAGCTTCAGATGCGCGTCGGCGTCGTCGACGGGCTCCTTCAGGCACATCTCCACCCCGCCGACCGCGTTCACCAGCCGCTTGAAGCCGTTGAAGTCCACGATCACGTGGTGGTCGATGCGGATCCCGGTCAGTTTCTCCACGGTGCGGATCGTGCAGGCCGCACCACCGAATTCGAATGCCCAGTTGAACTGGGCGAACCGGGGCTGGGTCCGCTTTCCGTCCGGCCCGTCGCAGGCCGGCACGTCCACCATCAGATCGCGGGGGATGGAGACGGCGGTAGCGCTCTTTCCGCCGGCCTGGAGATGCAGCAGGATCGTGGTGTCCGAGCGCTGGGTGCCGGTGTCCCTGCCGTATGCGCCGTTGCCCTCGCCGCCCCGGTTGTCGGAGCCGATCAGCAGGATGTTCTGCGCGTCCCGCACCACCGACACCGGGCGCTCGGCCTCGTACTTCTTGAGCTCGTTCGCGGTCCGGGTATCGGTGCGGATATTGCCGTCGAGGTGCTCGTAGAACCACCACCCCGCCCCGGCGACCGACAGCACCAGCACGGCCCCGCCCAGGGCGAGGACGCGCGGCCAGCGACGCCTGCGTCTCGGGGCGGGCTCAGGGTCGTCAGTCGTCACGTCCGCGTCCTCCCACCCGTCTCCCGCCCGCGGGGCGGAGCGGCTTCGCATGCCGGGATGCCGATTACCGGGATACCGATTAACGGAACAGACATGCGAACCCCGCACATGGTTGTACGTATCCGTGCATCATCGCGCGGGGCGGACGCCCTGGCCCGTGGGCTCGGCCCTCCGGTCCGCCGGACGGGTCAGGGTGGGGATGAGGGCGAGGTCTCGGGGAGTGGGGTGGCTTGAGGGTGGGTGGCGGCTTCGAGGTGGGGCGGTTTCGGGGTGGGGTGGTGCTTTCGGGGTGGGGGCGGTTTTGGGGTGGGGTGGAGGTTTCCGAGTGGGGGCGGTTTTGGGGTGGGGGCGGCCTCAGGGCGCGGTGGCGGTTTCAGGGTGGGGGGCGCCTCACGGGGCGGTTGCGGTGACCCGCTCGCTCTCCGTGCGCTCGGCCAGCCCCTTCTCGTCCAGCCGGTCCAGGTTGCGGCAGAGCACCACCGAACCACCGGCGGCCAGCGGGGCGTACAGCCCGTACGACAGCCCCTCCCAGCTCTCGTACGGAAGCCCCGAGAGGATCCGGGAGCCGGGCCCGAGCCCCCGCGCGGCGGCGTCGGCGCGCGCCCGCTCCACCAACTCCGCGCTGGTCAGCTCCAGACCGCCGACGGCCAGCGCGGGCGTCTCCGGGTCCACCGGGGAGTACGGGGCGAAGCGGTCGCCCTGGCTGGGCACCTCCACGGCGTAGTCCGCGAACCCCTCCGGCAACTGGGGGAACCGGCCGCCCAGCGGCCGCAGCGACAGTGCCACCCGCTCCCCGGAGCACTCCCGCGCCTCCTCGAGGGTGTCCGGGCCGCTGATGACGAGGTCGGCGGAGGCCGGGTCGCCCCCGAAGTCGACGAGGACCCCGACCGAGGAGCAGGCCACCAGCCACACGGCGGTCTGCCAGTGCGCGGGCAGCAGCAGCGCGCACCGGTCACCCGGTGCGGCGGCCAGATCGTCCTGGAGCAGATTGGCGGTCTTCGCCACCCAATTGGCGAAGGTGGCCACGGACAGTTCGACGCGTTCGCCCGTGGCGTCGTCGTAGAAGGTCACGAGCGGGCGGGACGGATCCGCGGCGAGCGCGGATCCCAGCAGGTCGGCGGGGGTGCGATCGGTGGCGTTCACCCGCGCAAGCCTACGCGCCGAAGGTGCGGTGCGGATGGGGTCGGTGAGGCCCGGGTCATCGAACGGTCCGCGACGTGGCGGCTCTTCCGAATGGACATGTTTGTCCCCTTATGTAGACGATTTCAATCATGCGTGCGTATCTGGCATCCTCGATCGGCGTCGCGTGCACCGCCGCCCTCGCCCTCCCCCTCGCCCTGCATCCGGGCCCCGCCCACGCCCGCGCCGAGCGGGCCGAACGGACCGCCACCTCCGGCTCCACGCAGTCGCTGCCGCTCCTCCCGCTCGCGGCGGGCGGACTCGACCGGAGCGTGGCCGCGCCAGGCGGCGACGCGGGCGACCGGGGCGTCACCGCGCCGAGCGTGCGGCCCTTCTCGCTCGTCGGCGTCGTCTGGGACCAGTCCGCCGCCGACCTCCGCGCCCGGGTGCAGGTCCGCACCCGCGCGGTCGGCGGCGACGAGTGGTCCCCCTGGCGCGAACTGCTGCCGTACGGGGACGAGGCCCCCGATCCCGACTCGCCCGAACACCGCGGCGCACGGGCCCGCGGCGGAACGGCACCGCTGTGGGTCGGCGCCTCGGACGGCGTCCAGGCGCGGATCCGGCCCGAGCGGACGACGGGCGAGCCGGCGACGGACGAGGGGGCGACGGACGAGGGGGCGCGGGCAGCGGGCGAGGGCGCTCGGGGGCCGAGTGCGGGCGAGGAGGCTCGGGGGTCGGGCGAGGAGGCTCGGGGGCCGGGTGAGGAGGCTCGGGTGCCGGGTGAGGAGGCTCGGGCGGCGACCGCGGGTGAGGGCGGGCGGCCGACGGCCCTGCCCGCCGGACTCCGGCTGGAGCTGGTCGACCCCGGCGAGGCTCCGCCGCCGCCTCCGGACCGCGCCGCGCTTCGCGCCCTTCCGGCACATCCCGCGCCGACGCCGGGGGGCACCGGGCCGGGCGCGAAACCGTCGGCGGGAGGGCCGGGGAAGCCGGCGGCGGAACGGCCCGGGAAGCCGTCGTTGGGACGGCCCGTGAGCCCGTCGCCGTCGTCCGGATGGCCCGGGAAGCCGTCCCCGAAACCCTCCTCGAAGCCGTCCTCCAAGCAGCCGCCCTCGAAGCTTTCTCCGAAGCCGTCCTCGAAGCCGTCCTCGGTGAAGCCCTCCCCGAAACCGTCCTCGAAGCCCTCCGTCCAGCCCACTGAGCCCACCGAGTCCACCGAGTCCACCCAGCCCCCCGGCGCACTCCCGGCGGAGGTGGAAACCAAGGCGAACGCCGCCCGCCACACCGCGCCGCGGCCCCGCATCATCACCCGCGCGGGCTGGGGTGCCGACGAGAAGATCCGCGAAAAGGGCCACGTCTACAGCAAGACCGTCAAGGTGGCCTTCATCCATCACACCGTCACGGGCAATACGTACAGCTGCTCCCAGGCGCCCTCCGTTTTGCGCAGTATCTACCGTTACCACGTGAAGAGCCTGGGATGGCGTGACTACGGCTACAACTTCACCGTCGACAAGTGCGGAAAGATTTACGAAGGCCGCTCCGGGGGTGTGACCAAAGCCGTACGCGGAGCGCACACTCTGGGCTTCAACACCAACAGCATGGGCGTGGCCGTCCTCGGCACTTTCTCTACCAAGGAGCCCTCGGCCAAGGCCGTGAAGGCCATCGCCAAGCTCACCGCGTGGAAACTCGGCCTCTTCAAGCGAAATCCGCGCGGTACCACGCATCTGGTGTCCGGAGGCGGTAACAAGTACAAAAAGGGCGCCAAGGTAAAGCTTCATGTGATCGCGGGTCACCGCGACGGCTTCGCCACCGAGTGCCCGGGGAAACGTCTTTACAAGAAGCTCGGTTCGGTACGGAAGACCGCCGCCCGCCTACAGGGGCGCTGATCAGGCGCGGTCCGGGGATCTGCCTACACTGGCCGCCGACCGGCGAGCCCCAGCAGGAAGCAGAGACGATACGTGACCAAAGCGCCAGCAACGCTATCGCCAGAGGCGATCCTCCTGGTCGGCGGCAAGGGAACCCGGTTGCGCCCGATGACGGTGCACACCCCCAAGCCGATGGTCCCGGCGGCAGGCGTTCCGTTTCTGACCCACCAGCTCGCCCGCGCCCGCGCCGCAGGGGTCGAGCACATCGTGCTCGCCACCTCCTATCTGGCGGAGGTCTTCGAGCCGTACTTCGGTGACGGCTCTTCGCTCGGCCTGCACTTGGAGTACGTCACGGAGGAGGAGCCGCTGGGCACCGGCGGAGCCATCCGCAACGTGGCCTCCCGGCTGCGTTCGGGCCCCGACGACCCGGTGCTCATCTTCAACGGCGACATACTCACCGGCCTCGACATCCGCGCCCTCGTCGACAACCACCGCACGACGGGGGCCGATGTCTCCCTCCACCTCACCCGGGTCCCCGACCCCCGCGCGTACGGGCTGGTCCCCACCGACGAACAGGGCCGGGTCACCGCATTCCTGGAGAAGCCGCAGACCCCCGAGGAGATCGTCACCGACCAGATCAACGCGGGCGCGTACGTCTTCAACCGCTCGGTCATCGACACCATCCCCGCCGACCGCCCCGTCTCCGTCGAACGCGAGACCTTCCCCGGTCTGCTCGCCGAGGGCGCGCATCTACAGGGCATGGTCGACTCCACGTACTGGCTCGACCTCGGCACCCCCCAGGCATTCGTGCGCGGCTCCGCGGACCTGGTGCTGGGCCGCGCCCCCTCCCCGGCCGTGCCGGGGCGCTGCGGCGACCGCCTCGTCCTGGACAGCGCATCGGTCGCGGACGACGCCAAGCTGACCGGCGGCACGGTCATCGGCCCGCAGGCCCGGGTGGGCGCGGGTGCGCGCATCGACGGCAGCACGGTGCTGGAGGGCGCCGTCGTGGAGGAGGGCGCGCAGGTGCGCGACTCGCTCATCGGCGCGCGGGCACGGATCGGCGCCCGTACGGTGCTCCAGGGCGCGGTGGTCGGGGACGGCGCGCTGGTCGGACCGGACAACGAACTGCGGGACGGCGTACGGGTGTGGTGCGGGGCGGACATCCCGGCGGGTGCGGTCCGCTTCTCGTCGGACCAGTGAACGCGGGGGCGGGGTTGCCCTGGGGGCGCGGGCGGTTGCGTGGGTGGTCGGCCGGGAGCGGGGTTGCCCGGGGGCGCGCGGCCGCTTATGTGGTGCTGCCGGGTGCGGGGCCTCCGGGGCGGGGTCCTGGACCGTATATTTACGGCGCCGACGACAGTTGAGCGTGGGGTGGGCCGGAGATTGGCGCCACAAATACACGTAAGCGTCCAGGACCCCGCCCCTCCGACCCCGCCCCCTCCCGTCTCGCCGGCGACCGCCCCCCGGTGGTCCCCGGCGCCGTCCGGTGCCGGGTCCGCCCGGTGGCGCGGGTGTGACCCCGCCCCCACCCGCCTCGTCGGCGGCCCCACCTGGGTGGCGGGCCGCCGGGGCTACATAGCCCGGAAGTCCCTGACGGCGAAACGAGGGGCGCGACGGGGTGGGGTGCGGCCGGACAGGAGGATCAGCCGGGCCGCGCGGTGGCGCTGTCCCGCGTAGGGGGCCAGGAGCCCGAGCATCGTCTCGTCGTCCGTACCCCGCTCTCCGGTGAGCGCGTAACCGATGATGCGCGGCAGATGCAGATCGCCGACCGTGATCGCGTCCGGGGTGCCATTACTGCGCTGTAGGGTCTCCGCCGCCGTCCAGGGCCCGATGCCCGGGATCAGCTGCAACCGGGCGGAGGCGGCGGTGAGGTCCATGGACGCGGCCTCTTCCAGCCGCCGGGCGACCCGGACGGCCCGTAGGACCGTCGCGGAACGCTTGCTGTCCACGCCTGCGCGGTGCCACTCCCACGAGGGGATCAGGGCCCAGGCCCGTGGGTCGGGCATGACCCGCATCCGCATCCGCTCGGCCGGACCGGGCGCGGGTTCGCCATGGCGCTGGAGCAGCAGCCGCCAGGCCCGGTACGCCTCGGTGCTGGTGACCTTCTGCTCCAGGATCGAGGGGATCAGGGATTCGAGGACCAGCCCGGTGCGGATGAGCCGAAGGCCGGGGTGGCGACGGTGCGCCTCGTGGACGAGCCGGTGGCGCGGTACGAACGCGGCCGGGTCGTCGTCCGCCCCGAGGAGGGCGGGCAGACCATCCAGCAGCCACTCGGCGCCCGGCCCCCAGGCCCGGCCCTCGATCTCCGCACCCTTGCGCGCGATCCGTATGGTCCCGGGCCCGGCCGGCGTCCGGCTCGCCCGCCAGAACGCGCCGTCCGCGCCGACCTGAAACGCGGGATCCCCCGGCCCGCGCTGCAGCACGCCGAGGCTACGCGAGAGGTCGTAGGGCCCCGAGGGGCTCCAGGTACGTCTCACACACACGCCGCCACCCTACGACCCCACCCAAGCCGCCCTCCGCCCCCGTCCGGCGCCACGGGTGCGGTCGCCGACGAGGCGGGAGGGCGCGGGGTCGCACCCACTCTCGGCCCAGCACCTGCGCCGCCGGGCGTACCCGTCACTGGGCAGGCGTCCGGGGCCACCGGGGGGCATCGACGAGGTGGATGGATGCGGGGGCGTGCCCACCCCCGTCCAGCACCCGTGCCGCCGGGCGTACCCGGGGCCGGGCAGGTGTCCGGGGCCGCCGGGGCGCGGTTGTCGACGAGGCGGGAGGGGGCGGGGGTGCGCCCACTCCCGCCCAGCGCCCGCGCCGCCGGGCGTACCCGGGGCCGCGCAGGCGCTCGGGGTCACCGGCGGGGAGTCGCTGACGAGACGGGTGGGTGCGGGGGTGCGCCACCCCCCGCCCGGCGCCCGCGCCGCCGGGCGTACCCGTCACCGGGCAGGTGTCCGGGGCCGCCGGGGCGCGGTTGTCGACGAGGCGGGAGGGGGCGGGGTCGCACCCACCCCCGGCACCCGCGCCACCGGGCGGACCCGGCACCGGACGGCGCCGGGGGCCGCCGGGGCGCGGTCGCCGACGAGACGGGAGGGGGCGGGGTCGGAGGGGCGGGGGCCTGGACGCTTACGTGTATTTGTGGCGCCAATCTCCGGCCCACCCCACGTTCAACTGTCGTCGGCGCCGTAAATATACGGTCCAGGACCCCGCCCCGGAGGCCCCGCACCCGGCACCCCCCACACAACCGACCGCGCCCCCAGGGCAACCCCGCCCCCGGCCGACCACCCACACAACCGGCCGCGCACCCCGGGGCAACCCCGCCCCCCCGCACCACCCACGCAACCGACCACGCGCCCCAGCAACCACCACCACACCCGCGCCCCCACCTCGCGCAACGCGCGCCCCCGGTCCCGGCGCACACGACCTCGCCGCGCAACCCGCCGCGCAACCCACGGCCCCGGTCACCCAACGCCGGCCCCCGTCCCCCTACCGCACCACCACGAACCCCTCGGCCCCGCGTTCCGGCCGGGCCGGCGGGGCGGTTGCCGCGCGGCCCACCGCGACCGCTCCCATCGGGTCCCAGTCGTCCGCCAGGCCCAGGACCTCACGCACCACCGGGCGGCAGAACATCGTGGAAGACACCCACGCCGACCCCAGCCCCTCACCCGCCAGCGCGACCAGCAGGTTCTGCACCCCGGCCCCCGCCGCGACCACGAACATCTCTCGCTCCGCCGCGTTCCGCCGCGGGTCGGGGTAGGTGTGGGCGCCGTCGGCGACCAGGCACGGGACCACCAGATACGGCGCCTTGCGCAGCACATCCCCGCGCCGCACCCGCTTGGCGATGCTCTCCTCGGAGAAGCCGTCCCCCCGCAGATCGGCGATCCAGGCATCCCGCATCGCGTCCAGCAGCCGCGTCCGCGACTCCTCCGACTCCAGCAGGACGAAGCGCCACGGCGTCGTGTGGTGCGGCGCCGGCGCGGTGACGGCGGCGGCGACCGCGCGGCGCACCGCCGCACCGTCCACCGGCTCGTCGGTGAACTCCCGGACCGTACGGCGCAGCGTCACGGCCTCCCGCACGGCCTCGGAGGTGCCCAGCCGGAACATGTCGTCCGCGGCACCACGCACCAGGGCCCGCGCACCTTCATCAGCTCCTTCAGCCCCGCCGGCCTCGCCAGCCCCGCCGTCCTCGCCAGCCTCGCCAGCCCCGCCAACCCAACCAGTCCCACCAGCCCCGTCCGATTCGTCCAGCCCCTCGAACCTCACCACCTGCGGAAGCCCCCGCACCACAGCCACCGGCAGCCCCGCGGCCTTGCCCTTGACCAGGTCACCCGCGGCGGCCAGCTCATCGGCGGTGGCGACGATGGTCGCGCTCAGCGGGTTCCCGTACGCGTCGACTCCGCCCCGCAGGTCGTCCAGGACCCGCACCCCGGCGGCCCCGATGGCGACATCGGTGACCCCGGTCCGCCACGGCCGCCCGAAGGTGTCGGTGACGACGACGCCGACCTCCACGCCGAGCACGTCCCGCAGCCCGGCCCGGATCGCCCGCGCCGAGGCGTCGGGGTCTTCGGGAAGCAACAGGACCGTCCCGGACGGGGTGTTGGAGGCGTCGACCCCGGCGGCGGCCATGACCAGGCCGTGGCGGGTCTCGACGATCCGGGTGCGGCCGCGCCGCGCCACGACCCGCACCGTTTCGGCGTCTATGGCCGCCTCCCGGTCGGTGGCCTCGACGATCCGCCCCTCCGCCTTGCTGACGATCTTGGAGGTGACCAGCAGCACATCGCCGTGCGCGAGCCCCGGCAGACCGCCGGAGGTCGCCGCGTCGGCGATGAGCTTGGCGAGGTCGTCACCGGGCCGCACCTCGGGCATGCCGGGCAGGGCCCACACCTGATACGACGGCAGTTCTCCCGTGCCCCGCAAGGGCCGGCCGCTCATCCCCGCACCTCTTCCGCCAGCGCCAGCGCCTCGGCCGCCATCGCCGCCGTGGCCTCGAGGTCCGTCATCATCAGCGGGATCGCCCGGCAGCGGATCCCGGCGGCCTCGACCTCCTCCACCGCGCCCGCGTCCACGGTGTCGACGAGCCATCCGTCGAGCAGCCCGGAGCCGTAGTGCTTGGCGACGGCGGCGGCGGTGGACTCGACGCCGACGGCGGCGAGCACCTTGTCGGCCATGCCGCGCACCGGCGCGTCGCCCACGATGGGGGACAGGCCCACGACCGGGACGCCGGCGTCGGCGATGGCCTCGCGCACACCGGGCACGGCGAGGATCGTGCCGACGCTGACGACGGGGTTGGACGGCGGGAAGAGGACGACGTCGGCGTCGGCGATGGCCTCAAGGACGCCGGGCGCCGGTTTGGCCTGGTCGGCGCCGACGGGCACGACGGCGTGGGCGGGTACGGATGCGCGCAGGCGCACCCAGTACTCCTGGAAGTGGATGGCCTTACGGCCTTCGCCTTCCGGGTCGTCGATCAGGACGTGGGTCTCGACACGGTCGTCCGTCATGGGCAGCAGCCGCACCCCCGGCTGCCACCGCGCGCACAGCGCCTCGGTGACGGCGCTCAGCGGATAGCCCGCGCCGATCATCTGCGTACGGACTATGTGCGTGGCGAAGTCGCGGTCGCCGAGACCGAACCACTCGGGCCCCACTCCGTACGCCGCCAGCTCCTCCTTGACGGCGAAGGTCTCGTCGGCCCGGCCCCAGCCCTGCTCCTCGTGGATGCCACCGCCGAGGGTGTACATCACGGTGTCGAGGTCGGGGCAGACCTTGAGGCCGAAGAGGTGGATGTCGTCGCCGGTGTTCCCGATGACGGTGATGTCGGCGTCCGGAGCCGCCGACATCAGACCGCGGAGGAAACGGGCGCCGCCGATACCGCCTGCCAGAACCACAATGCGCATGAAGACAGTCTGTCAGCCGGAGCCGGTCCCGGTGAGGGCGGCCGCTCAGCCGCCCAGTCAGCCGCCCAGGACGTCCAGCGTCTCGGCCCCCGCCCCGGCCCCCGGGACGCTGGACAACTCGGCGCTCTGGGTGGGGTGGAGCGGCATCTCGGTCAGCCCGGGGAAGTAGATGTGCAGACTGACGGCCGGTTCGAGGGAGTCGTTGACGACGTCGTGCACATAGCCGGGCGCGAAGACGCGCTGTGCGCCGGCGCGCAACGTATGCCGCGCGCCGCGCGCTCCCACCCGTTCGGTGAGCTCGCCCTGGAGCACGGTCAGCACCCCGGAGGAGCGGCCGTGGTCATGGGCGCCGCTGCCCTGTCCGGGCACCCAGCTGAGCAGCCACACCTCATAACCGGGGCCGGTGCGCAGCCGGTGGTACCAGCGGCTGGTGGCGTCGTACTGGACGAGGGGCGCCCAGCGGTCGCGGTCGGCCGCGATGGTGCGGGCCAGACCGGCGAAGCCGGAGACGGTGGAGGGGTGCGCGGGTACGGGCGGCAGCAGATGCTGGATGGCGAGCGGGTCACCGGCGATCTGAACGTCGCTGTTCATGACGGGGGTTCCTCGGCGGGAAGCGCGCGGTAGGCACGCGGAGTGCGGTGGGGGGTGCGGCGTCAGGCGCTATCAGGCGGTACCTGGTGGTGTCCGACGGTTGTCAGCACGAGACGTCGCGAGAGAAACGCGGAGAAAGCTGGAGCTCAGCAGGCATCAACAGCTCGAACAGCGACAGCGAGCCCGCACAGCGCAGCTGAACCCGTGGTCACGGGTCGGCGAAGGCGCGTGGGTCACTGACATGCGACCAAGGAGACCCGGATCGTCGCGCCGCTGTCAACTTGGTCTCACATTTCGGGTCAAGGTTCACCTCATCCGGTCTCTGTGGAGGGAGAAAGGTTTGTGCGGGCGTTGTACGGGTGACACGGCGCATCAACGCGTGTCGCCCCCGTGACACCGCGCGTGCCACGCAACGCGACCCGCGCCGATGACGTCCTCCTCAGTGAGGTGAGAGGAGGGACCTGAGGCACGGACGGGGAAGGTGTCGAGTTTAGGACGATTTGAACACTTTCCGCGCAACCTTGGTTCCGCAGAGTGAATAAGAGGCCCAATAGCAGATCTCGGCTTGACTGGCCCGGATCGGCACACTTGTAATTTCACTCGTGTCGTTCTGCCGATTCACCGACGGCAGCGGGCGCGGGGACGTGTAGACAGACGAGGGGCGCACATGACCGAGTTGTTCCAGCAACTGCTGGTCGAAGAGGCGGACGAGGAGCTCGGTTGGCAGGAGCGCGCGCTGTGCGCCCAGACCGATCCCGAATCGTTCTTCCCGGAAAAGGGCGGATCCACCCGTGAGGCGAAGAAGGTCTGCCTTGCCTGTGAGGTCCGTTCCGAGTGCCTCGAGTACGCCCTCGCCAACGATGAGCGCTTCGGCATCTGGGGCGGTCTGTCCGAGCGTGAGCGCCGCCGGCTGAAGAAGGCCGCCGTCTGACGCCCGCCGGGTCTGCCCTCCGCGCCAGACCCGCCAAGCCCATGGTCACGGCCGAGTGAGTCGCCGTGACCGGTCAGCGTGAACGGTCCGCCCGCCGCGCCCGTGGCGACGGGAGGCGGACCGGTCGCGTACACAGCCGTTAGTGTGGGGCCCCGTCCGAGACGCTCCAACGCCCCCATGGGGCACGCGCGTCCACCGCAGTCCAGCGAACCGGGGCCCGTACCTCGATGTCCGTGCACAGCCACTCGGCGGCCCAATACCCGGCCGCCACCGCCGCGTTTGCGCCCGCTCAAGAACCGGTCCCCGCACCGGCCTACCCGCGCCATGTCGTCACCGCCGTGCTGGTCGCCCACGACGGCGCCCGCTGGCTGCCCGACGCGCTGTCCGGCCTGCTCGGCCAGGAGCGCCCCGTCCAGAGCGTCGTCGCCGCCGACACCGGCAGCGCCGACGACTCCGCCCGGCTGCTCACCGAGGCCCTCGGCGAGGACCGGGTGCTGCACATGGCGCGCCGCAGCGGTTTCGGCACGGCCGTCGCCGAAGCGGTCCGTACGGCCCCGGTGCTCGGCCCCGAGGAGCTGACGTACCTCAAGCGCCCCAGCGGCTGGGACCCCGTCAACCGCACCTGGCGCGACGACGCGTACGACATGCCGGAGCTGCCGCACGGCGAGCCCGTCCAGTGGCTGTGGCTGCTGCACGACGACTGCGCGCCCGAGCCCGACGCCCTGGCCGAGCTGCTGCGGGTCGCCGACGCCGAGCTCACCGCGAACCGCGAGCCCGCGATCATCGGCCCCAAGCTGCGCGGCTGGTACGACCGCCGGCAGCTGCTCGAAGTCGGCGTCAGCATCGCCCGCAGCGGCCGCCGTTGGACCGGCCTCGAACGGCGCGAACAGGACCAGGGCCAGCACGACCAGGTGCGCCCCGTACTGTCCGTGTCCAGCGCCGGCATGCTGGTCCGCCGCGACGTGTGGGAGCGGCTGGGCGGTTTCGACGCCCGGCTGCCCCTGATGCGCGACGACGTCGACCTGTGCTGGCGCGCCCAGGCGGCCGGACTCCAGGTGCTGGTCGCGCCGGACGCCGTACTGCGGCACGCGGAGGCGTCGGCGCGCGAGCGGCGGCCCATCGACTGCGTGGGGCGCTCGGTTGCGAACCCGCACCGCGTGGACAAGGCGGGCGCCGTCTACACGCTGCTGGTCAACACCCGTGGCGCGCTGTTGCCCTATGTGATGCTGCGGCTCCTGTTCGGCACGCTGCTGCGCACCCTGGCGTATCTGGTGGGCAAGGTGCCGGGGCAGGCGCTGGACGAGGTCGCCGGTCTCTTCGGCACCCTGCTGCGGCCGGAGCGGATCCTCGCCGCGCGCAAGCGCAGAGGCCGGCCCGCCGTGGAGCCGAGCGAGCTGCGGCCGCTCTTCCCGCCGCCCGGTGCGACCGTAAGGGCGACGGTTGAGCAGGTCGCCAGCAATATAGGCGGCCGTTCCGAGCCCGAACTGTCCTCCGGCGGGCGGCACGGCGCGGTCGAGTCCGGGCCCGGCGACGAGGACGCCGACTTCCTGGAGATCGAGCAGTTCGCCCGGCTCAAGCGGATCGCGCGCAAGCCGGGGCCGATGCTCTTCCTCGTCCTGCTGGTGGTCTCGCTGGTCGCCTGCCGGAACCTGCTCGGCGCGGGCGCGCTCGCGGGCGGCGCCCTGCTGCCCGCGCCCGCTCATGTCTCCGCGCTGTGGTCGAGCTATGTGGACGGCTGGCATCCGGTCGGCACCGGGGGGACGCAGTCCGCGCCGCCGTACCTGGCCGCCCTCGCCGCGCTGGCGACGGTCTTCCTGGGCTCCACGGGCTTCACGCTGACCCTGCTGCTGGTCTGTTCGGTGCCGCTGGCCGGGTTCATCGCGTACTTCGCCTCCCGGCCGCTGGTCGAGTCGCGGCTGCTGCGCGCCTGGGGAAGCGTCGCGTACGCCTTCCTGCCGGCCGCGACCGGCGCGCTCGCGGGCGGGCGGCTCGGCACCGCCGTGCTCGCCATACTGCTGCCGCTGATGGCCCGCGCCGCGGCCGCCGCGGGCGGGTTCACGAGCAATGGGGCGAGGCTGCCGAGCTGGCGGGCGGCCTGGGCGTACGCGCTGCTGCTGACGTTCACCATGGCCTTCACCCCGGTCGTCTGGCCGATGGCCCTCGTGCTGGGCCTCGGCGTACTCGCGCTGCGGTACCGGCAGAGCGGCACCGAGCAGCTCATGGGACATGGACTGCGGTTCCTGATCGTGGTCGTCACCCCGCTCGTCGTGCTCGCCCCCTGGTCGCTGGACCTCCTCACCGACCCGGCCCGCTTCCTCCAGGAGGCCGGGCTGGACCGCGGCACCGGCTCCGCGTCCGCCCTGGACCTGCTCGCGCTCAGCCCCGGCGGCCCCAAGGGCGGCGGCACACTGCTGCTGATCGGCTTCGTCCTGGCCGCCCTCGCCGCCCTGATGCGCCGTGAACGGCAGATGGTGGTGCGCACGGCGTGGGTCGTGGCGCTCATCGGCTTCCTCTTCGCGGCGCTCGCCAACGGCTCCGGCTGGGCCGGGCCCGCGACCCTCGTCTACGGCCTGGCCCTGCTGACCGCCGGTGTGGTCGGCGCCGAGGGCGCACGGGAGCGAGTGGCGGCGCAGAGCTTCGGCTGGCGCCAGCCGGTCGCACTGCTGATCGCGGTCGCCACGGTGGCCGCGCCGCTGTACGCCGCCGTCAGCTGGATGGTGAGCGGCGCGGACGGCCCGGTCGAACGGCGCGACCCCTCGCAGGTCCCGGCGTTCGTGGCGGCCGAGAGCGCCACCGAGGACCAGGCCCGCACCCTGGTGCTCGGCGGCGGCAGCAGCGGCGCCCACGCCGACTACGCCCTGGTGCACGGTTCCGGCGCCCGGCTCGGTGACGGCGAGCTCGCCGCGGCGGGCGGCTCCGACACCCGGCTCGACGGCGTGGTGGCCAATCTGATCGCGGGCTCCGGCGCCGACCAGACCCGCCAGCTGGGCGGCTACGCGGTGCGCTACGTGTACGTCCAGAACGGCGCCCCGCGCGAGATGGAGCGGGTGCTGAACGCGACCCCGGGCCTCACCCAGCTCAGCCGGGAGGACGGCGGCGTGCTGTGGCGGGTCGACGAGCGGGTCTCGCGGGTCTCCATCGTCCCGGCCGAGTCCTCGGCGCGCTCGGCGGACGGGGCGGCGGTCAAGCCGGTGCATGTGGCGTCCGGCCCCGTCGAGGCGCACACCACCGTGCCGGACGGCGCGGCCGGGCGCGTGCTGCGGATCGCCGACCGGGCCGTGCCCGACTGGCAGGCCACGCTCGACGGCAAGCCGCTGAAGCCGACGACGGTCGACGGCTGGGCGCAGGGCTTCGAACTCCCGGCGAGCGGCGGCCGGCTGGACCTCACCTACGACACGCCCATCGCGCACACCGCCTGGATGTGGGCGCAGGGACTGCTCGCGGTGGTGCTGCTGGTGCTCGCGCTGCCGGGCCGCCGCCGGGATGTCGACGACGACCTGCCGGACGCCGAGGGCGCGGCCGCCGCCGTCACCGCCGAGGACCTGGCGGGCGACGGCCGCCGGGCGCGCCGACTGCGGGCCGCCGCGGAGGCGCAGACAGCGCAGGCCGCGGGGGCCGAGGCCGCCATGGGGCGGCCGGAGGCGGCGGATCCGCCCGCCGAGCCGGCCGCGATGGCCGACCCGTACGGCGATCAGGTCCCCGCGAACGCTCCTTACGGCGATCAGGTTGCCGCGAACGCCTCTTACGGCGACCAGGCAGCGGCGAACGACCCGTACGGCGACCAGACAGCCGCGGCCGCCGGTGACCCGTATGGCGAGGCGGCCGCCGGTGACCCGTACGCGGCGGTGCCGCACCAGCAGGCCGCCGCCGTGCCGCACCAGCAGCAGTACGGGCAGCAGTGGGACGCGCAGACGTACGCCGACGCCGGATACGGGCAGTACCCGGCCGGTCAGTACCAGGGCGAGCAGTACCAAGGGGAGCAGTACCAGGGCGAGGACTACGGGGGTCACTACCCCGGCGGGCAGTACCCGGCCGGTGACTACCAGGGCGGCTATCAGGACACCGGCTACCAGGACACCGGCTATGCGGCCGGCTACCAGGAGGGCCAGTACCCGGCGGACCCGTACGCGGGCGGCCAGTACGCCGATCCTTACGGCTACGACCAGCAGCAGCCCTACGCCGACGGCGGCCACCCCCCGCAGGGCGATACGACGTACGGCGACGCCGGCCCCGAGGACAGCCGCGACGGGAGCGAGCAGCAGCGATGAACCGCACCACCCTGTCCCTGATCGGCGCCGCCACGGCGCTGGCCGCCGTCACGGGCGTGGCCGCCCTCACCGGGGGCTCGTCCGATGACCCGGACCCCGCCGCGAAGGCCGCCACCCGGCTGCCCGTGCAGCGCTCGACGCTGCTGTGCCCGACGCCCTCCTCCTCGGACGTGAGCACCACCACCTACACCGCGTACACCCCCGAGCGGGACGACGTGGCCACCAAGAACGGCACCGCCGAACTGCTGCCCGCCCAGAGCCCCCCGGACGACGTGTCGGACCCCGGCGACGGCGACAGTAAGGACGACGGCGACAGCAAGGACGCCAAGGGCGCCGATGAGGACAAGGGCGGCGACAAGGCCGTGCTGCCCCTGAAGGAGCCCGGTAAGCCCGTCACCGTGGAGGAGGACAGCGCGGACGCGCCCGCGCTCATCGGGACCGCCGACGGCCGCTTCGCGCCCGGCTGGACCGTCCAGCAGACCACCACGGTGGACGCGGGCAGCGGGCGCGGCCTCCTGGGCACCGCGTGCACGGCGCCCGACACCGACTTCTGGTTCCCCGGCGTCAGCACCGACAAGGAGCGCCAGGACTTCGTCCATCTGACGAACCCGGACGACGCCGCGGCCGAGGTGGATCTGAAGCTCTACGGACCGAGCGGCCGGCTGAAGCCCTCGACCGATGAGTCGATCACGGTCCCGCCCCGCTCCACGGTCCCGGTCCTGCTCTCGACCCTCACCGACCAGCGGGCGGAGGGCGCCGCGCTGCGCGTGACGGCCCGCACCGGCCGGATCGGCGCGGCCGTGCAGGCCGTGGACCAGAAGGCCGGCAGCGACTGGCTCCCCGCCTCCGCCCTGCCCTCGGCGAGCGTGACGATCCCCGGCATCCCGGAGGACGTCACCTCCGCGCGCCTGGTCGTCTTCGCGCCCGGGTCCGACGACGCGGACCTCAAGGTGCGGCTGGCCGGGCCGAACAACTCGATCACCCCGGCCGGACATGAGTCGCTGCACGTCAAGAGCGGGATGACGGCCGCGATAGACCTCGGCGACGTGACCAAGGGCGAGCCGGGCTCGCTGCTGCTCACCCCCGAGGGCGGTAAGGGCTCGGCCACACCGGTCGTGGCCGCCCTCCAGGTGACCCGCGGCAAGGGCGGCAACCAGGAGACGGCGTTCATCCCCGCGACCGGCGCGATCGAGCGCGGTGCCACCGCGGCCGACAACCGCACCAAGGGCTCGACACTCTCCCTGGTGGCGCCGGGCGCGGCCGCGAAGGTGCGGATCACCGCCTCCGCGGGCGCCGGCGGCGGCAGCCCGGTCAGCAAGACGTACGAGATCAAGGGCGGCACCACCAAGGCCCTGGAGCCGCCGCACCCGGCCTCGGGCAAGGGCTCGTACGCGGTGACGGTCGAGCGGCTCTCGGGCGGTCCGGTGCACGCCTCACGGATGCTGGCGCTGCCGGAGGGCGGTGTCCCGATGTTCACGATCCAGGCGCTGCCGGACGACCGGGGCACGGTCGCGGTGCCCGAAGCGGACCAGGACCTGTCCGTGCTCAACGGCGACTAGCGGCGTCGCGGCGAGCCCGTCCGGAGGGCGGCTACGGACACTCGGGGGGTCCGTAGCCGCCCCGGAATTCCTCGCTCCCGCCCGTTTCTCCTGCTGCTCGCTAGTCCTGTCCGTACCGCGGGTCCACGGACTCCGGGGCCAGCCCCAGCAGCTCCGCCACCTGCTCGACCACGACCTCGTGCACCAGCAGTGCCCGCTCGTCCCGGTTCTTCGCCCGGATCTCGACCGGGCGGCGGTAGATCACGATCCGGTCCGGCGCGTCCCCGCGAGCCGCGATGAAGCGCCCGAGCGGTACGGACTCGCCGTCCCAGCCGTCGGCTCCGCCGTGCCCGTCCGGGCCCCCGCCGGACCCCGGGCCGCCGAGGCCCGACATGGGCACCTCCAGCACCGTGAAGTCGACCGCGGACAGCTGTGGCCAGCGTCTCTCCAGCCGCTCCGCCGAGTCCTGCACGAGGTCGACGAAGGATTCCGCCCGGCTGACCGAGAGCGGCACCTGGGGCGGCGCGATGGGGCCGCGCATACCTCGTCCGTGACGATCGCGACGACGGGGGCGCGGCTCGGACTGATGGGGGGGTACGGGCCTGGTCATCACTCACGAGGGTAGCTGTCGCCCGCCCGCCCACACGCGCTTACCGGACAGCCGGACCGGATGTCGCCAAATGAGCATTCCGGCCACGCTTAGGTCCAAAAACAGACGTCTCTTGGGTCGCTTCCCTGGCCCAAGATGATCCCTCGCGGTTCGAGAGCTGACCGTCGGCGGTGCCGACGATCATCCTCGGGCGGAGAGTCTTCGCTGGTCAGCGAGCAGGTTCACGTTTCGGGTGCACGGGGCGAACCGGGACGACACGGCGGAGTGAGCTGGTGGAGAGTCGTCGCGGCCCGCTCAAGAGTGCGGTACCGTCCAACGTCGTGAGCCCTGTACGTCGCTGTTCGCGCACCGCCTGCGGCCGCCCCGCCGTCGCGACGCTGACGTACGTCTACGCGGACTCGACCGCCGTTCTCGGCCCGCTCGCCACCTATGCCGAACCCCACTGCTACGACCTGTGCTCGGAGCACTCGGAGCGGCTGACCGCCCCGCGCGGCTGGGAGGTCGTCCGGCTCGCCGTCGACACCGGCCCGACCCGGCCCAGCGGTGACGATCTGGAAGCGCTGGCCAACGCGGTGCGCGAGGCCGCCCGTCCGCATGAGCGCGCGGCGGGGGCGGCGGCCGGTCCGGGGAGTCCCGGTTCCGGTCCCGGGGCCGGCCCCGGGCACAGCGGCCGGGAGGGCGATCCGCGTGAGGTCGCGCGCCGTGGTCATCTGCGGGTCCTGCGCTCGCCCGAGCCCTGATCCGTTTCCCTCCCGCGATCTTCCCTCAGTGATCTCCCCTCCGTGATCTTCCTTTGCGTCTCCTCGGAGATATGCGCGGATCACTTGCTGACGGAGCATTGACTGCGACTTGGCGCGGACACGACCATGCCTGCACCCCAGGTCCTCCGTTTCCGCATAGCGGATGTGACCTTCCAGGGATGGCTCATGCCGGGAGGCCCGTGTGTTCGTGCAGCAGTTGGAGCCCGTCGCCGATTCACTCTCCCTGTCCGCCCTCGTCGCCGCGCTTCCCCTCGTCACCGTCCTCGTCCTGCTCGGCGGGGTGCGGATGCGCGCTCACTACGCGGGCCCCATCGGGCTCGTCGTCACCGCCCTCGTCGCCTGGCTCCCGTACGGGATGCCCGTCGGCCAGACCCTCTCCAGCGCCGCCCAGGGAGCCCTCTTCGGCCTGTTCCCCATCATGTGGATCGTCGTCAACGCCCTGTGGGTGTACCGGATGACGGTCCGCACCGACCACTTCGACGTGCTGCGCCGCTCCTTCGGCCGGCTCTCGGACGACCCCCGCGTCCAGGCCCTGGTCATCGCCTTCTGCTTCGGCGCGCTCCTGGAGGCGCTCGCCGGGTTCGGCGCGCCGGTGGCGATCTGCTCGGTCATGCTCGTGGCGCTCGGCTTCGACCCGGTGCGCGCCGCCGTCGTCGCGCTCGTCGCCAACACCGCGCCGGTCGCCTTCGGCGCCATGGCCACCCCCGTGGTGACGCTTGCTCAGGTCACCGGGCTGCCGCTGCACTCCGTGGCCTCCGTCGTGGGCCGCCAGACCCCGTTGCTCGCCCTCGTCGTCCCGCTGCTGCTGGTCGCGCTCGTCGACGGGCGGCGCGGGCTGCGCGAGACCTGGGTGCCCGCGCTCGCCTGCGGAGTCGCCTTCGCCGTCGCCCAGTTCACCGTCTCCAACCACCTCTCCGTCCAGCTCGCCGACATCGCCGCGGCGCTGATCGGCGCGGCCGCCCTGGTGGCCGTGCCCGCCGCCCGGCGCCCCGCCGAGGAGCGGGTGCGTACCGCCGTGCTCACCGGCGTACGCAGCGACGACCTGGACCGCGAGGACCCGCGCCCCGAGGTGCTGCGCGCCTACGCCCCGTACGCGCTCATCGTCGCGATCTTCTCCATCGCCCAGATCGGCCCGGTCAAGGAGCTCCTGGCCAAGGCCACCCGCACCGTCGACTGGCCCTTCCTGGACGTCGCCGCCCCGGACGGGAAGCCGGTCGGCGGCAATGTCTTCGCCCTTCCGCTGCTCGCCACCGGCGGCACCCTGGTGCTCGTGGCGGGGGTGGCCACCGCCGCCGTGCTGCGGGTGACCGCGCGCGACGCGCTGCGGGAGTGGGCGGCCACGGTGCGGGAACTGCGCCATGCGATCCTTACGGTCACCTCGGTGCTTGCCCTCGCCTACGTCATGAACCTCTCCGGGCAGGCCGCCAGCATCGGTCACTTCGTCGCGGCCGCCGGGGCCGGACTGGCCTTCCTCTCCCCGGTGCTCGGCTGGTTCGGCGTCGCCGTCTCCGGCTCGGACACCTCCGCGAACGCCCTCTTCGGCGCCCTCCAGGTGACCGCCGCCCGGGAATCCGGGCTGTCACCGGATCTGCTCGCCGCCGCCAACAGCTCGGGCGGGGTGCTCGGCAAGATGATCTCCCCGCAGAACCTCACCATCGCCTGCGCGGCGGTCGGACTGAAGGGGCGCGAGGGGGATCTGCTCCGTAAGGTGCTGCCGTGGAGCCTCGCGCTGCTGCTGGTGATGTGCCTCATCGTCGTCGCGCAGTCGTCCTTCCTGCTGCGCTGGATGCTGCCGTGAGCCGGTCCGGGGAGCCCGCAGCACGCCGCGCGACGGGCCTCACAGTTCCCGGCAAGGTCCTGCGGGTAGGTTTTGGAGTCCGTAGAGACATCTGCCCATAGAGACATCTCACCAGGACCTCCAGAAGGGGTTGGCTGTGCCCGACTTGTCGCAGATCGTGAAGGCTTACGACGTGCGCGGTGTGGTCCCGGACCAGTGGGACGAGTCGCTCTCCGAACTTTTCGGCGCCGCCTTCGTCCGAGTGACCGGCGCGGACGCGATCGTCATCGGTCATGACATGCGCCCCTCCTCGCCCGGACTGGCGCGGGCCTTCGCCCGGGGCGCCGCCTCGCTCGGAGCGGACGTGACCGAGATCGGACTGTGCTCGACCGATCAGCTGTACTTCGCGAGCGGACATCTCGGTCTGCCCGGCGCGATGTTCACCGCCAGCCACAACCCCGCGCAGTACAACGGCATCAAGATGTGCCGCGCGGGCGCCGCCCCCATCGGGCAGGACAGCGGGCTCGCCGAGATCCGCGCCCTGGTCGAGGAGTGGGCCGCCACCGGCGCGCCCGAGGCCGCCGCCCAGGCCGGCACCCTCACCCAGCGGGACGTCCTGGCCGACTACGGTGCCCATCTGCGCTCGCTGGTGGACCTGACCGCCATCCGGCCGCTGAAGGTCGTCGTGGACGCGGGCAACGGCATGGGCGGCCACACCGTCCCGAGCGTCTTCGAGGGGCTCCCGCTCGAGCTCGACGCCCTCTACTTCGAGCTGGACGGCACCTTCCCCCACCACGAGGCCAATCCGCTCGACCCCAAGAACATCGTCGACCTTCAGGCCCGGGTCCGGGCGACCGGGGCCGACATCGGGCTCGCCTTCGACGGCGACGCCGACCGCTGTTTCGTCGTGGACGAGCGTGGCGAACCGGTGTCCCCCTCCGCCATCACCGCCCTGGTCGCCGCCCGCGAGCTGGCCAAGCACCCGGGCGGCACGGTCATCCACAACTGCATCACCTCGTGGTCGGTCCCCGAGGTCGTCAAGGAGAGCGGCGGCACCCCCGTCCGCACCCGCGTGGGCCACTCCTTCATCAAGGCCGAGATGGCCCGCACCGGCGCGATCTTCGGCGGTGAGCACTCCGCGCACTACTACTTCCGCGACTTCTGGAACGCCGACACCGGCATGCTGGCCGCCCTGCACGTGCTGGCCGCGCTCGGCGGCCAGGAGGGTCCGCTGTCGGGGCTGGTCGGGCAGTACGACCGGTACGCCGCCTCCGGGGAGATCAACAGCACTGTCGACGACCAGACCGGCCGGATGGCAGCGGTCAAGGCGGCGTACGAAGGCCGCGAGGGCGTCGAACTCGACGAACTCGACGGCCTTACGGTCACCGCCGCCGACTGGTGGTTCAACCTCCGCCCCTCCAACACCGAGCCGCTGCTGCGCCTGAACGTGGAGGCGCGCGACGCCGGGACGGTGGCCGGCGTCCGCGACGAGGTCCTCTCCCTCGTCCGCGCGTAGCCCTTACGGGACGCATGGGACGGGGCGCGGGTCGACCGGGGCGTCGAACGTCATGCCCATCCGCCCGGACGCGCCCAGCCAGTACGACTGGTCGGCGGCGGGTCCGGGCGGCAAGCGGCTGGTGAAGGCCCGCCGGCTTAAGGCCGTCATGGCGTGGGGCCCACGGTCATCAGCGTGTGGGTCCCCGGCCGCCCGCGCGAAGGCCCATCGCCGTCCGCGCGCGGGCGCTCGTGCGTGGGCGCGTGTGGGCCCTACGGGCGCGTCCGCGCGTGGTCTCCACGGCCGGCCGAGCGTGGTCCCTATGGTCGTCAGCGTGCTGGCCCTGCGGGCGTCAGCGTGTGGGCCCGCGTGTGGGTCCTTGGCCGTGGCCTTGGGGACCGCGTGTGGGCCCACACGCGGTCCCCAAGGCCGCCCGCGCGGCACGTGGTCCCCAAGGCCGCCCGCGCGTAGGACACGTAGGACACGTAGGACACGTAGAACCCACGGCCATCCGGGTGCAGACCCCACGGCGTTTCCGTCTTTCCGTCCCTAGGACCCACGGCGTTTCCGGAGCCCCGGGCAGCCCCGGCCTCCGGCCCCCACCGGCCGCGCCGCGCCCTCGCCCGGCGGTACGCTGACCACGCCGGACTGATGTCCGGCTGGAACCCATACCCGAAGGGACGCCCCATGCCGCTCGAAGCCGGTCTTCTGGAGATCCTCGCCTGCCCGGCGTGTCACGCCCCGCTGCGCGAGGAGCAGTCCGGTGAGGCCTCCGAGCTGGTGTGCACGGGTGAGGGGTGCGGTCTCGCGTACCCCGTCCGGGACGGCATCCCCGTGCTGCTCGTCGACGAGGCGCGCCGCCCGGCCTGACCCGGCGACCCCGCCGGAGTACCAGCCCGCGCGGTCCCGCGCGGTCCCGCGCGGTCCCGCGCGTACCGCCCGCCACGGCGATCGGAGGCCGAAGCACGATGCTCGACGAATCCCTCCTCGACGCCCCCGAGGCCCTCGCCCGCGCCGATACCCGCGGGCTGCTGCGGGCAGCCGCCGAATCCGGCGCCCGCATCCGCACCGCCGCCCGGCATGCCGCCGAGGCGGGGATCGGCGATCTCAAGCCGGACGGGCGGCCGCGCGCCGTCCTGATCGCGGGCCCGGGGGCGGCCGGAAGCTGCACCGCCGACTTTCTCGGCGCGCTCAGCGGGGGCAACTGCCCGGTCAGCCTGATCGCGCCCACCGGCGTCGCTCCCGCGCCGGGCGCGCTGCGCTGGACCCTGCCCGGCTGGGCGGGCCCGCTCGACCTGCTGGTCATCGCGACACCGGACGGTACGGAACCGGGCCTTCCGCGCCTTGTCGAGCAGGCGTACCGCCGCGGCTGCGCGATCGTCGCGGTGGCCCCGGGCCAGTCCCCGCTGACCGGCGCGGTCGCGCAGGCGCGCGGCCTGATGGTGCCGCTGGCCACGACGCCGTACGTCTCGGCCCCGTACGCCACGGGCGGGTACGGCACCGATCCGTACACCAGGGGCCCGCACGCACCCGGTGCGGGCGAGGCCGAGGGCGCCCTGGGCGCGGCCCCCGCCTCCCACGGGACGCCGTCCGTCCCGCAGCCCGTCGAGCCGCCCGGCACCGCTCCCGACGAGATGACCGGCCCCGCGCTGCCCGGCACGCTGTGGGCCCTGCTCACCCCGCTGCTTCTGCTGGTCGACCGGATCGGGCTGGTGTCCGCGCCGCCCGCCGCGCTACAGCAGGTGGCCGACCGGCTGGACCAGGTGGCCGAGCGCTGCGGCCCGGCCATCGCCACGTACACCAACCCCGCCAAGACGCTCGCGACCGAGCTGGCCGGGGCGCTTCCGCTGCTGTGGACCGAGGGCCCGGTCGCGGCCGCCGCCGGGCGGCGCTTCGCGGGGCTGCTCGCGGCGCTCGCCGGGCGCCCCGCGCTGGTCGCCGAGCTCCCCGGCGCGCTCGCCGCGCACGGCACGCTGCTGAGCGGGGCGTTCGCGGGCGGGGCCGATCCGGACGACTTCTTCCGCGACCGGGTCGAGGAGCCCGAGGCGCTCCGCGCCCGGATCGTGCTGCTCCACGACGAGCCGGTGGGCCCCGTCTCGGCCGTGCCGACCGCACGGGAGCTCGCGCTGGCGCACGACACCGCGTTCAGCGAGCTGGAACCGGCCGAGGGCAGTCCGCTGGAGAGCGCAGCGGAACTGCTCGCCATCACGGATTTCACCGCCGTTTACCTCGCGCTCGCTTCGGCGGATAGAACTTGAGGCCGTAAACCGCGCACCACCCGCCGAACGTCCCTCACTGCACAGTCAGGACCGCACCGCATGGACCGCCTCGTCAACACCGTGCGCCCCTACGCCTGGGGCTCCACCACCGCCATCCCCGAGTTCCTGGGCATCCGGCCGAGCGGCGAGCCGCAGGCCGAGATATGGATGGGGGCACACCCCGGGGCGCCGTCCCGGATCGACCGGGGCGCGGGGTCCGTCGCGCTCTCCGAGGTGATCGCCGCGGACCCCGAGGGCGAGCTGGGCGCGGAGGCCGTAAGGCTCTTCGGGCCGCGGCTGCCGTTCCTGCTGAAGGTGCTGGCCGCCGCCTCGCCGCTGTCGCTCCAGGTCCACCCCGACCTCGCGCAGGCCAAGGAGGGTTTCGCGGACGAGGCGGAGCGCGGCGTTCCGGCCGATGCCCCGCATCGCAACTACAAGGACGCCAACCACAAGCCCGAGCTGATATGCGCGCTCACGCCGTTCAACGGTCTGTGCGGCTTCCGCGACCCGAACGAGGCGGCCGAGCTGCTGGCCGCTCTTGAGGTCGACTCGCTCAAACCGTACGTCGACATCCTGCACGCCCACCCGGAGTCGCACGCCCTGCGCGAGGTGCTGACCGCCGTGCTGACCGCCGACCCGGAGGCGATGGCGGAGACCGTAAGGCTGGCCGCTGCCGCCGCCGAGCGGCTCGGCGAGCTGGGCGGTCCGCACGCCCCGGCGTACGCGGCGTACGCCTCCATCGCACGGCACTACCCGGGCGACCCCGGGGTGATCGCCGCGATGCTGCTCAACTTCGTGACCCTCCAGCCCGGCGAGGCGCTTTACCTCGGCGCCGGCGTTCCGCACGCCTATCTCGACGGGCTGGGCGTCGAGATCATGGCCAACTCCGACAATGTGCTGCGCTGCGGACTGACGCCCAAGCACGTGGACGTCCCCGAGCTGCTGCGCGTCGTCCGCTTCGAAAGCGCCGCCCCCGCCGTGCTGCGGCCCGAGGCCGACTCCTCCGGCGAGGAGCTGTACGCCACCCCGATCGACGAGTTCCGGCTCTCCCGCCACGTCCTCGCGGACGGGGCCGAGCCGCGCCCGCTGCCGGCGACCGGCCCGCAGATCCTGCTGTGCGTCTCGGGCGAGGTCTCCCTGCGGGGCGCGGATGGCGGCGGACTTCCGCTGACGCGCGGGCAGTCGGCCTTCGTACGGGCCGGCGAGCAGGTCGCGCTGACCGGTGACGGCACTGTGTTCCGGGCCACAGTGACCGCCTGAGGTACCGCCTGTTCGAAGGGCTGGAACAATGGCCCGCCGTGAGGCGGTAAAGCACAGGCAAAGCTGCCATCAGCTGCATCAGCCGCCATGAGCTTGTCATGAAAGCGGAAGGGACATTCGGCACATATGAGTGCATCAGGCGGAACCAAGGCGATTGTTGCCGCGCTGGGCGCGAACCTGGCCATCGCCGCAGCCAAGTTCGTGGCGTTCGCCTTCAGCGGCTCGTCGTCGATGCTCGCCGAGGGCGTGCACTCGATCGCCGACTCGGGCAACCAGGGGCTGCTGCTGCTCGGCGGGAAGAAGGCCAAGCGCGAGGCCACCCCCGAGCACCCCTTCGGCTACGGGCGCGAGCGCTACATCTACGGCTTCCTCGTCTCCATCGTGCTGTTCAGCGTCGGCGGTGTCTTCGCGCTGTACGAGGGTTACGAGAAGATCCAGCATCCGCATGAGCTGGAGCACTGGTACTGGCCGGTCGGGGTGCTCGTCTTCGCGGTCATCGCCGAAGGCTTCTCCTTCCGCACGGCCATCAAGGAGTCCAACGAGCTCCGCGGCCAGCTGACCTGGGCGCAGTTCGTGCGCCGGGCCAAGGCCCCCGAACTGCCGGTCGTCCTCCTGGAGGACTTCGGCGCCCTCATCGGTCTGGTCCTCGCCCTCGGCGGCGTCGGGCTCACGCTGCTGACCGGCGACAGCGTCTGGGACGGCATCGGCACCCTCTGCATCGGCGCTCTGCTGGTGCTGATCGCCTTGGTGCTCGCGGCCGAGACCAAGTCGCTGCTGCTCGGCGAGGCGGCCGACGCCACCCAGGTCGCCAGGATCCGCGAGGCGGCCGTGGACGGCGACACCGTCACCAGCGTGATCCACATGCGTACGCTCCACCTCGGACCCGAGGAGCTGCTGGTCGCCGCCAAGATCGCGGTGCAGCACGACGACACGGCGGCGGAGGTCGCCCGCGCGATCGACGCCGCGGAGGCGCGCATCCGCGAGGCGGTGCCCATCGCCCGCGTCATCTACCTGGAGCCGGACATCCTCCGGACGTCCCCCACCACGCCCCCGCCGGCCTGACCCACCGGCCTGCCACCCAGACCTGCCCCGCCGACGCCTCCGTCTGGTGGGGCTGGGGTCCCCGTGCCGGGGCGGGGAACCGAGCTGGAGGCTGGAGCTCCTGAGCCGGCACCGGAAGTTCCCGAGCCGGGACTGGAAGTGCCCCGATCTGGGCTGGCTCCCCGAGCCGGGACCGGAGTCGTGGCTTCGGAGAATTCTTGCGCCGGGACGGGAAGTCCTTGAGCCGGGGGCTGGGGCTCCCGAGCCGATGCCGGGGTCCTGGCGGCGGGGCGCGAAGTCCCGGCTCGGGCTGTGGCTCCTGAGCCGGGACCGGAAGTGCCCCGACCGATCTGGGCTGGGGTCCCCGAGCCGGGACCGGAGTCGTGGCATCGGGAGTCGGAGCAGCCGAGCCAGAGGTTGGAGTCCTCGTGTCGGTGCTGGGGACTCCCGAGTCGGGGCTGGAACCCCCGAGCTGGGACTGGGACTGGGGTTCCTGAGCCGGGGCTGGGCTCCCGAGCTGGGACCGGATTCGCTGGCGCCGGGGACCGGGGGAGGAGCCCCAACGGTCCCGGGCCCGTGGCTTGCTCCGGGCACGGGAAGGCGCGGGGACGGAACGGGGTAGGCACCCGTCCGCCCCGCCCCCGCCCCCGACCTATTCGATCTCCCCCAGCACCCGCAGAATCGCCCCCACATCCGCGGCCCCCAGCAAGCGCTCCCGGAATTCCGCGGCCATCAGCGTGCGCGACAGCAGCGCCAGGATCCGCAAATGCTCATCGCCCGCGGCCGCCTCCGGCACCGCGATCATGAACACCAGCCTGGCCTTCGTCCCGTCCGGCGCGCCCCAGTCGATGCCCTCGGGGGCGCGCGCGAAGCCGACGACCGGAGCGGTCACCGCATCCGTCTTGGCGTGCGGAATCGCGATCTCCTCGCCGAGGCCGGTGGTGCCCTGGTCCTCACGGGCGAACGCCGCCCGCACCAGCTCCGCCGTATCCGCCACCCTGCCGCTCGCAGCCAGCAGCTCGGCCATCTCGCGGATCGCGGCGTCCTTACGGTTCGCCGTCAGCCGCTCCTTCACGGTCCGCTCGGTCAGATAGCCGGACAGCACCTGGTCCACCGCGCCTGGCTCGGACGCGGTCCCGCTTCCCGGTTCGCCGTCGGCGGTCTCGACGGACACCGCCGTACGGGCCGCCACCGGGGCCGCCGTGCCACTACTCGCCGCCGACACCGCCGAAGCCGCCGAAGCCGCCGACACCGCCGCGCCGCCGCTCGCAGTCCTCGCGCCGCCGCTCGCCGCCCCCGTATCGCCGATATCGCCGACACCGCCGCCCACCCCGGCCGGGACGGGCTCGGGCGCGGGCGGGGCAACCGGAGAGGAGGCTTCCGCGGCCATGGCCCGGCCGCCGCCCACCGACATCAGCGCGATCGTGCCCAGGGCGGTGACCGCCGTACCGACGACGACGGCGACGAAGAACATCGGCACCCCGCCGACCGCGCCGAGCACCGCGACGATCGGACCGCCATGCGGCACGTTGTCCTCGACCGACGCCACCCCGGCTATCGCCCCGGCGACCGCGCCGCCCAGCATGTTCGCCGGAATGACCCGCGCCGGACGCGCCGCGGCGAACGGAATCGCCCCTTCGGTGATGCCGAAGAAGCCCATGAAGAGCGCCGCGAGCCCGGTCTCCCGCTCCTGGTCGTCGAACATCCGGCGGCGCAGCAGCGTGGCCAGTCCCTGCCCCAGCGGCGGAACCGGAATGGCCGCCGCACACGCCCCCATGACCTCGGGGTTCTTGGACACCAGTCCCGCCCCGAAGAGGAACGCGGTCTTGTTGACCGGCCCACCCATGTCGAACGCGATCATCAATCCGAGGAGGACGCCGAGCAGCGCCGCGCTGGTGCCGGTCAGCCCGCCGAGCCAGTCGGTGAGGTGCTCGAAGACCCAGGAGATCGGCTCGCCGAGGACATAGATGAAGAAGAGGCCGAGCGCCGAGGTCGCCACGATCGGGATCACGATGATCGGCATGATCGGCTGGACGAACTTCGGAACCCTGACCTGCTTGATCCACAGCACCAGATAGCCGGCCAGGAAGCCGGTGACGATCGCCCCGATGAAGCCGGCGCCCGCCTCGCTGTCGTACAGCTCGCCGTGCGCCGCGATCCAGCCGCCCACCATGCCGGGGACCAGCGCGGGCCGGTCCGCGATGGCGTAGGCGATATAGCCGGACAGGGCCGGAATCATCAGCTGGAAGCCGATGGTCCCGATGTCGTTGACCGTCTTCCAGAAGGAGTCGTCGGGGATGACGATGCCCTCGGACGTCGTATCACCGCCCAGGGCGAGCGAGACCGCGATCAGTAGTCCGCCGACCACGACGAACGGGATCATGTACGAGACGCCGTTCATGAGCGCCTTATAGGTGACGCTGCGCCCCTTACCGCCGCCGGGAGCCGCAGGGGCGGCGCCGCCCTCGGCGTCCCGGCCGCCGCCCTGGTACACCGGCGCTTCACGGACCTGCTCGATCAGCCGCTCCGGGTGGTGGATGCCCTCGGCGACCCCGACGACAAGCACCTTCTTACCGATGAAGCGGCTGCGGTCGACGTCCTTGTCGGCGGCGATGATGACGCCGTCCGCGTTTCTGACATCGTTGTCAGACAGCACGTTCTCGGCCCCGATCGAGCCCTGGGTCTCCACCTTCATGCTGTGGCCGAGCGACTCCGCCGCCTGAGCCAGCTTCTCAGCGGCCATATAGGTGTGGGCGATGCCCGTGGGACAGGCGGTCACCGCGAGCAGCTTGAGCCCCGGTCCGCTGGCCCCCGCACCGTTGGGGGGATCGGCTGGACTGGTCACGTGGTTCTCCTTAACAACGCGTTGAGCGGGCGCGGGAAGCTGCCAGCGTCCCCGCGCTCGCGGCATCGTGCAATACATCCGGCCGGGATCAAAGCGCCCGGATGCGCCACGGTGCCCGCGGCCGGGTGGCCGTAGGCCCCGGTCAAGGCGTCGCGGTCGACGATGGCCGATGCGGGCTGGGGTTCGCTGCGCCGATCGGTGTAGATTCGTGACCGAGCCAGACGTCGCTGCTGATGGCGGTCGGGCGGTCCGCACCGCGGGCCGGCCGAGGGAGAGAGGGCCTCCGACGGACTGCGCACTGTGAGGTAGAAGGGGACAGGTGTGCCCGCCGTGCGGGGGCCCTGCCCAGGCCTTGCATGCCCAGCCGAAACCACTCTCGCTCGCACACGATCGAGGAGGAGCAGCACTCATGACGACAGCCGTCTCCGGTCAGGACTTCAAGGTCGCGGACCTCTCTCTGGCTGCCTTCGGCCGCAAGGAGATCACCCTCGCCGAGCATGAGATGCCCGGCCTGATGGCGATCCGCAAGGAGTACGCCGAGCAGCAGCCGCTGGCCGGCGCCCGTATCACCGGCTCGCTCCACATGACGGTGCAGACCGCCGTTCTGATCGAGACCCTGGTCGCCCTCGGCGCCCAGGTCCGGTGGGCCTCCTGCAACATCTTCTCCACCCAGGACCACGCCGCGGCCGCGGTCGCCGTCGGCCCGCAGGGCACCCCGGAGAACCCGCAGGGCATCCCGGTCTTCGCCTGGAAGGGCGAGACGCTGGAGGAGTACTGGTGGTGCACCGAGCAGGCGCTGACCTGGCCCGGCACCCCCACCGGCGGTCCCAACATGATCCTGGACGACGGTGGCGACGCCACCCTCCTCGTCCACAAGGGCGTCGAGTACGAGAAGGCCGGCGCCGCCCCTGACGTCGCCACCGCCGAGAACGACGAGCACCGCGTCATCCTCGAGCTGCTGAACCGCACCATCGCCGCGAGCCCGCAGAAGTGGACCCAGCTCGCGTCCGAGATCCGCGGCGTCACCGAGGAGACCACCACGGGCGTGCACCGCCTCTACGAGATGCAGCGGGACGGCACGCTGCTCTTCCCGGCGATCAACGTCAACGACGCGGTGACCAAGTCCAAGTTCGACAACAAGTACGGCTGCCGCCACTCCCTGGTCGACGGCATCAACCGCGCCACCGACGTGCTGATCGGCGGCAAGGTCGCGGTCGTCTGCGGCTACGGCGACGTGGGCAAGGGCTGCGCCGAGTCGCTGCGCGGCCAGGGCGCCCGGGTGATCGTCACCGAGATCGACCCGATCTGCGCCCTTCAGGCGGCGATGGATGGCTACCAGGTCGCCACCCTGGACGACGTGGTCGAGACCGCCGACATCTTCGTCACCACGACCGGCAACAAGGACATCATCCTGGCCTCCGACATGGCCAAGATGAAGCACCAGGCGATCGTCGGGAACATCGGCCACTTCGACAACGAGATCGACATGGCCGGGCTCGCCGCCGTCCCGGGCATCGTGAAGGACGAGGTCAAGCCGCAGGTCCACACCTGGACCTTCCCCGACGGCAAGAAGATCATCGTGCTCTCCGAGGGCCGCCTGCTGAACCTCGGCAACGCGACCGGTCACCCGTCGTTCGTGATGTCCAACTCCTTCGCGAACCAGACCATCGCCCAGATCGAGCTCTTCACCAAGCCGGAGTCGTACCCGACCGACGTCTACGTGCTCCCCAAGCACCTGGACGAGAAGGTCGCCCGTCTCCACCTGGACGCGCTCGGGGCCAAGCTGACCACGCTCCGGCCCGAGCAGGCCGCCTACATCGGCGTCCCGGTCGAGGGCCCGTACAAGCCCGACCACTACCGCTACTGATCGCGTCCGCTGATCGCACCGGCGCCGCCGACCGCACCGTCGGCGGCCGCTGACCTGGCTCCGCCCCTCGCGAGCGGGGCCCCAGGGCCCGTCCGTGCCGTCCGGCCGGGCGGGCCCCACGCTCGTCAAGGACCTCACCATGCCCCGTGGCCGCTACTCCCTCCACGACCCGCACGATCACACCCCCCTGGGTGAGGAGCACTTCCAGTGCGCGCCCGGACCCAGCGGCTGGCGCTATGTCGCACAGCGGATCTCACCTTCCGGCGATCACACCGGGTCCGTGGATCTCACCCTCGACGAACTCGGCCGGCCCCTCAGGGTCGAGCTGCATGCGGCGAGCTGGCAGGTGAGGGGCGCCGCGCTGGAAGGGGTGACCTGGGTCCGTACCGA